>CAVWFS010000020.1:0-157216 GCA_963754315.1 uncultured Candidatus Rokubacteria bacterium | reverse complement strand
CACCCGGCAGTCGTCTCGGTGCTTCCCGGCCGCGCAGCGCGGCTCAGGTGGAGACGACCGTGCGCTGGCTCGACACGGCGATTCCCGAGGCTTTCTGGACGGCGCTCAAGCGAGAGGGGTTGCTGGCGCTCGACTCACCGACTCCCGGCGGGCCTCGATCCGGATAGACGCCTCGATCAGACCGGCCGCGGTGCCGCGGTCTCGACACTCGCGTCGCGATGAATAGCACGGCTGCCAAGCGGGGTTGGGATCCTGCCCCTCGCCGGATGAAAGTGGGCTATCGTCTGCACTGCCGCCTACGAGCGCGATCCTGATCGAGACGGAGGAATTGCTCGAGCCCACGGAGGTCACGGCTCGCGTCGAGGATCCGGAGTACGTCCGGAGCTTGGTGTCCTGATGGCCACGAGCCTGTTCGGCGCCTCGATCCCGCGTCGCCACGACGGTCGCCTGCTGCGCGGCGAGGCGCGTTATCTCGACGACATTAGGCGCCCGGGTCTGCTGCACGTGGTCATCGTGCGCAGCCCACACGCCCACGCCGTCGTGCGGACGGTCGTCGCCGAGCGCGCCCGCCGGATGCCCGGCGTCGTGGCCGTCGTCACCGCGCGCGACCTGGGCGCGGCGGCGCGACCGTTCCCGCTGCTGCTGCCGCACCGCGGGCTCGCTGCCGCCACCTGGAGCGCGCTGGCCGGCGAGCGCGTGCGGTTCGCGGGCGAACCGGTGGCCGCGGTCGTGGCGGAGGACGTGTACCAGGCGGTGGACGCCGCCGAGGCCGTGGAGGTGGACTACGAGCCCCTGGCCCCCGTGCTCGATGTCGAGGCGGCGATGCGGCCGGACAGTCTACAGATACATGCGGAGGCGCCGGGGAACCTCGCCATGCAGCTCGTGCAGAAGTGCGGCGACGCCGCCACGGCGCTGCGCAGCGCGCCGCATGTCCTGCGCGAGCGCTTCCGGATCACGCGGGGCGGCGGACAGCCCATCGAGACCCGCGGGGTGGTCGCGGAGGTGGACGAGGTCTCGGGCGAGCTGCGCGTGTGGTCGTCGACCCAGGAGCCGCATACCGTGCGGGAGACGATCGCGACGGTCCTCGACCGACCACACCGGACGATCCGGGTCATCGCCCCTGACACCGGCGGGGGTTTTGGGGCGAAGCTCAACGTGTATCCGGAGGAGGTCCTAGTCCCGTGGCTCGCGCTCCGGCTCCGCCGCGCCGTCAAGTGGGTGGAGACCCGGCGCGAGCACCTGCTATCGGCGACCCAGGAGCGCGATCAGATCCACGACGTGGAATTCGGCTTCGAGGGCGACGGCCGCATCGTTGCCCTCCGCGACCGCTTCCTGCACGACATGGGCGCCTACGCCCCGCGCGGCGGCGCCGTCCCGCACAACACGTCGTCGGCGCTGCCGGGGCCGTACCGAATCGCCCACCTCTCCTGCGAGATGCTGGCCGTGTACACGACGCAGGTCACGGTCAGCGCGTACCGCGGCGCCGGCCAGCCCCAGGCCACCTTCGTGATGGAGCGCATCATGGACCGGATCGCCGAGCGCGTCGGCAGGGATCCGGTCGAGGTTCGGCGCCTGAACATGATCGCCCGCGACGCCTTTCCCTATGACACTGGCCTGTCGAACCTGCTCGGCGGGCCGGTCGAGTATGACAGCGGCGATTTCCCGGGCACCCTCGACCGGGCGCTTGCGCTCGCGGACTACCCGGCGCTGCGGGCCCGACACGCCGAGGCGCGGCGGCAGGGGCGTTTCGTGGGCGTCGGCGTCGGCTGCTACGTGGAGCTGACTGGTCGCGGACCGTGGGAGGGCGCCGGCGTGCGTATCGATCCCGAGGGCCGCGTGACCGTCTTCACGGGCGCCCCCAGCCAGGGGCAGGGCCATGAGACGACTCTGGCTCAGATCTGCGCCGACACGCTGGGCATGCCGCTCGACAGCATCTCGGTGGTTGGCGGCGACAGCGCCCTGATCCCGCAGGGCATCGGCACCTTCGCCAGCCGGGTCGGTGTGCTAGCCGGCAGCGCCACGCATGTGGCGGCGCAAGCGGTGCGCGACAAGATCCTGCGCATCGCCGGGTATCTGCTTGAGGCGAATCCAGCTGACCTCGTGTTGGACAACGGCCAGGTGACGGTGCGCGGTGCCACCGACAAGGGGGTGCCGCTCCGCACGGTGGCCCGGGCGGCGATCGGGCGCGACCTGCCGATCGCCGAGGCGCCCGGTCTGGAGGCCACCCACTACTTCAAGGCCCCGAAGATGGCCTACACCAACGGCGTGCACATCGCCGCGGTCGAGGTCGATCCGGAGACGGGGCACATCGCCATCGAGCGCTACGTGATCGCTCACGACTGCGGCCGGATGATCAACCCCACGATCGTGGAGGGGCAGATCCTCGGCGGTCTGGGCTGTGGGATCGGCAACGCGCTGCTGGAGGAAAACCGCTACGACGAGGCCGGGCAGCTCCTGTCGGCGACCTTCATGGACTACGCGATGCCGACCGCCGCGGCCGTCCCGGCCCCGGCCATCACGCACCAGGAGACACCGACGCCACTGAACCCGCTCGGGATCAAGGGCGCGGGCGAGTCCGGCACGATCCCGGTGGCGGCCGTGCTGTGCAGCGCCATAGAGGACGCACTGGCCCCGCTGGGCGTGCGGCTGCGCGAGGCGCCGGTCACCGCGCTGCGCCTCCGCGAAGCGATTGTGCGGGCGAAGAAGCCGTCACACCAGGGATGAGATCGATAGAGAGAGCCTTGGGTGTCAACGGCGGATCGGGAACGCGTGCGACCGCAATCCGATAGAACTCGTAGCCTCGCATACGCGTCGCGGCCCGGCCCAAGTAGAGCGCGCGGTAGTCAGAAGCGCCGACGTCCTCGCTGAGGACCAAGCCGCGCTGCGCGAGGAAGCTGGATAGCACCATTTGACCTTCGGGCGGGAATTGGCGAAGGACAGGCGACCGCGAACATAGAAGAACCTCGCGACCCCACATCTTGCATCTTGCGGTCAACAAGGGGCTGCTTTGCGACGTTAAGGGTTCGCCTCCATCGTGACTTCGCGGGTGATCGTCCTGCTCTGGGTATCGACGATGTTGCCAGTCTGATCCACCGCGTCGTGGCCGTCCCACGTGCCGTTCACGTTGGCCGTCACGCTGAAGAACTCGCCCTTGACTTTCGCCGTGACCGGCCCGAGCGTCTGGATCACTGTCGCCTTCGTGAACAGGCTGCCGAACCCGTTCCTGACCCAGGTCAGATCGAACGTGCTCGGCACCGTCTCGCTGCACTCGAACGTGCCTTCGACGGTGTTCACCAGGCAGCGATTGACCGGGAACGGCGTCGTCAGTACCAGGCGCGCCGTGTTCGCCGTGATCGTGAACGCGCTGTTGGGGATCGCCCCCGCACCCTGGATCAGGACGACGAAGTTCGGGTCCGGCTCCGGCGTGACATACGAGAAGTCGAGCGCCGACGTGTTCGCGATCTCGTCCCGCGACGCGTTGAGGAACCCGTTCGTGCCGGTCGCGTTGTCGATGAGGAACATGTCCGCGCTGCGACCGTTCACCTTGATCTTCGTCACCGTGGCGCCGTTCGGCGCCTGCGTCGTCTCCACGCCCGCCGATGCCGAAAGGGTGAGAAAGAGCGCTGCACTCAACAGTGTAATGATGCTAAGCGATTTCGTATTCATGGCGTCCTCCTCGTGAGTTACTGGTTAGTACCGTTACATCGTCCGTGTCGTTGCGAGCTTCTGCATCCCCCTCCGGCCCTCTTAGGATCGCGACGCTCGCCCATGAGCGGCCACCACGAGACCTGGGACGTCGCTGGCTGCTCCGCGGCGGTGTTCATCCCGCCCCCTCCGCCTCCCGACCGTCTTGGTGGTCAGCGGTAGCGCATCGACTCGACGCCGTGCACGCTAGCGCCACGCGATGACCGATCGGTTCGGATTCGAGAACAGTGGAGCGCCGATGCTCCAACCATCTGTCCGTTGATGGCGCGCAGAGTCGTGGCGGGATGACGCCGCCTAGGAAATACAGGTGACTTAGCGGGCGGAAAGACCCCTGACGGGTGAGGTATGAAACTACGCGTTCTTCTCCTGGGCGCCGAGGCGGCTGTTCCGCGCTCGAGTCGCTCATCGCGGAGGGCGCTCCGATGCGTTGTTGCCTTAGGCCAAGGGGATCGCGCTGGCGAGGGGAGGCCGGCCATCATAGAGATCGAATCGTAGTCATGGCGCTGGCAAAGACGACCGCCCCCACGGTGGCGGGCACGGTGCCGCGGGCCCGGCTATTCCGCAGGCTCGATCAAGCGCGGCGACGGCCAGTCACGGGGGTCTGGGCGCCTCCGGGCGCGGGCAAGACGACGCTGGTCGCGAGCTATCTCGCGGCGCGCAAGACCCGCGGGCTCTGGTACCAGGTCGACGAAGGCGACGCGGACGTCGCGACCTTCTTCTACTACCTCGGTCTGGCCGCGCCCCGCCGTCGGCGGCCGCTACCCCTGCTCACGCCCGAGTATCGCCAGGGGGTCGCCGTGTTCGCGCGGCGCTTCTTCCGCGAGCTGTACAGCCGACTGAAGCTACCCTTCACCGTCGTCTTCGACAACTACCAGGACGTCCCGCCCGACGCTGCCCTCCACGACGTCATGGCGGAGGCGGTCGCCGAGATCCCGAAGGGCGGGCGGCTCGTCTTCATCAGCCGAACCGCCCCGCCGCCGGCCTTCGCCCGTCACCGCGTCCATCAGCATTTCGAGATCCTTGATTGGTCCCAGCTCCGGTTCACGCCGACGGAGGCGGCGGGGCTGGCCCGGAAGCTCGCGCCGGGACGCTGGACGCGTGAGACGCTCCGCTCGCTGTACGACACCGCCGACGGCTGGTGCGCCGGGCTCGTTCTGCTGTTCGAGCAGCACCGCTCGGCAGGCCCGATGTCGCCGGCCCCACGCGAGCCATCGTCGGAGGTCCTGTTCGACTACTTCGCGGGCGAGATCTTCAAGAAGGCCGACCCCACCGTCCCGGCCGTGCTGCTTCACACCGCATTCCTGCCGCGGGTGACAACCGCCATGGCCGTGACGCTCACGGGCCAGCCGGCCGCCGGCGAGATCCTCACCGCGCTGCACGTGCAGAACTACTTCACCGACAAGCAGGCGAGCGACGGCGAGCCCGCGTACGAGTACCATCCGCTCTTCCGCGACTTCCTCCTGGTGCAGGCGGAGCGGGTCTACTCGGCCGCGGATCGGGCCAGGATCCGCCGGACGGCGGCGGGCCTCCTCCACGCCGCGGGACAGATCGAGGCGGCGGCCCGGCTGCTGCGGGACGCCGAGGACTGGGGCACCCTGGCGCAGTTGATCCGTCGCTACGCGCACAACCTTGTGGCTCAAGGCCGGGCCCAGACCTTGGAGGAGTGGCTGCATGGCGTTCCCGCGGCGATCTTCGCCGAGCAGCCATGGCTGCTCTTCTGGCGGGGGTGGACGGCGCGGCGGCACGCCGACCGCCAGCAGAGCCTCGAGCAGGCGTTCACCGCCTTCCGCCGCCAGGGGGAAACGACCGGGATGTTCCTGGCCTGGGCGGGCATGATCTTCGCGTACCTGAGCGAGGGCGTCTTGATCCCCATGGACCGCTGGATCGCGCTGCTCGACGACATCATGCAGGACGCGCCAGCGTTTCCGTCGAAAGGCGTCGAGGCGCGCGTCGCCACGGCGATGCTCGTCGCGACCACGCTGCGGCAGCCGTCCCATCCCCAGGCGGCGCACTGGGCGGAGCGAGCGATCGAGGTGGCGCGGCGGCACCCGGACCCATTCACGCGGTCGATCGCGGCTGTCGCCTGGTTGCAGCATCAGCTTCAGGCCGGTGATCTGGCCAAGGTGACGGTGGTGGTCGACGAGATGCGGACAGTGATGCGTGCCCGCGACGTCTTGCCGATCGAAGCCATGAACGCCAGCATGGTGGTGGCATGGTACGAAGCGGCCACGGCGCTGCCGTCGTACCGGCGCACGGTGGCCGGGATGCTCGAGCTGGTGCGGACGACGGGTGGGTTCTCCTCGGCGAGACACAGCGTGCTCTATGGCGGCCTCATGGGGGCCCTGAGCGACGGCGATCTCCAGACGTCGGCGTCGTGGCGGCAAGAGCTCGAGCGGGACGTCCACCGTCTCGGACCAATGTTTCGCTTCTGGAATCACTGGTTCATCGTGTGGGAAGCGCTGATCCGCCGCGACGTAGGGCGCGCCGCCACCTACCAGCCCGAGATGTTGCAACTGGCCCTCCTGGAAGGAGGTGTTCTGGACGAGGCGCTCGCCCATCTCATGTCGGCTCAGGCGTTGCACGCGCGGGGCGCGGAGACATAGGCGCAAGGACATCTCGACCGAGCGTTCGAGATCGGGCGGGTCATGGGCAGCGCCTACGTCGAGTTCATGGCTCGCCTGACCGAGGCGCAGCTGTGCCTGGACGGCGGCCGCGAGGCCGACGGCCTGCAGGCACTCGCCATCGCGATGGCGCTCGGCCGCGAGCGGGGTTACGTGAACTCGCACGTCTGGATTCCCGCAGTCATGGCCGAGCTCTGCGTCCGCGCGCTGGAGGCGGGCATCGAGGTGGACTACGTGCGCGGCCTCGTCCAGAAGCGCGGGCTCGTGCCGGAGAGCCCGCCGGTGGAGGTGGAGGCGTGGCCCTGGCCCATCAAGATCTTCACGCTCGGGCGCTTCGAGGTGCTGCGGAACGGCGAGCCGGTCCGGTTCGCCCACAAGGTACAGCGCAAGCCGCTGACCCTGCTGAAAACCCTGGTTGCCTTCGGTGGCCATACCGTGCGCGAGGATCTGGTGATGGACGCGCTCTGGCCAGACGCGGAAGGCGACGCGGCGCGTGTGGCACTGGCCAGCGCGCTGCACCGGCTGCGTGGCCTCCTGGGCCGTGAGCAGGCCGTCCTCCGGCAGGAGGGGCAGCTGAGCCTGGACACGAGGCTCTGCTGGGTAGACGTCTGGGCGGTGGATCGCCTGCTGGGACGCGCGGAGACCGCCGCCAATCCCCGGGAGCTGACGCGGAGGGCCGCCGGCCTTTACCGGGGCGCATTCCTCGACGAGCCGGCACTCGAGCTGCCCCAGGCCACGGCGCTGGCGGAGAGCCTCCGTCGTCGCTTGCTGCGGCAGCTCGTGCGCGTCGGGCGGCAGGGCGATGAGGCGAATCGGCAGGGGGCCGTGGACTGGTATGAAGAAGCGCTCCGCGTGGACCCGTGTGCCGAGGACGTTTGCCGGAGCCTCATGACTGCGTACCACCGGCTCGGGCGCTCCGCCGATGTGGTGGCCGCCTATCGGCGCTGCGGAACCGCACTCGCCGCCCTCGGGGGCCTCGCCCCCTCCGCAGAGACGCAGGGGCTCTTCAAGGCTCTCTCAGCCCGCTAAGTCACCGAATTTCCTTGGGTCGTCAGACCCACAAGCGTGCGCCGCAGGAACACTCGGCCCATCGGGTCCACTGTTCCGAATCCGAACACGATCGGTCATCGCGTGGCGCTAGCGTGATCCACGTGAGACGACGACTGACCCGCATCGCGTTCCTTCACGCCCGAACAGGTGGTCACGAGCCGAGGAGGTCGTCATGGGACGAACCGTTGTTCTCGCCCTGCTGGGAGGTTTGCCATGAGCACGAGTCATTCGGGTCAAATCAGTCGGCGGACGTTCCTGCATGCAATCGGCACCGCGACGGCAGCGGCCTGCACTTCGAGCCTTCTGCCGGCCCGTCACGCTCAGGCGCAGCTCCGCCGCCCTCACCGCTTCGTCATCCGCGAAGACCGATTCGGCCGTATCTTCCCGGAGCTCCCTCCCTTTGCGAACGCCGGTCCTGCGCTCGAGGAGGCGTTGCGGGACATCGGCAAACCTGGGGGCATGCTGGATGCGAAGGATAATCTGGCGGCCGGCCCGGTGGACCTCATCGTCGATCCCACGCTCAGCGAGAACAACCCGAACAGCTCCACGCAGACGGCCGGAGCGACTTTCATGGGTCAGTTCATGGATCACGACATGACGTTCGACCTGACGTCCCGGCTCGGCGTACCAGCGGACCCTACGGACTCGCCCAACTCCCGCACGCCGGGCCTCGACCTCGACTCCGTATATGGTGGAGGGCCACTCGCTGATCCGGAGCTCTACGTACTGTCGAGCGGACGCCGGCTCCACCATTACCCCACCCGGTTCAAGATCGAGAGCGGCGGCCTCTTCGAGGACGTGCCTCGAGACCGTCATGGCACGGCGATCATCGCCGACCCGCGCAACGATGAGAATCTCATCATCAGCGGCCTCCAGGCCGCCTTCCTCAGCTTCCATAACAACGCGGTGGACCTCGTGGCGAGGCACGACCGTCACGAAACGGGCCACGAGGTATTTCGCCAGGCGCGCCGGCTCACAACCTGGCATTACCAGTGGATGATTGTTCATGAATTCCTGCCGCGCTTCATCGGCGAGGCGATGGTCGAGGACATCCTCCGCCATGGCCGGAAATTCTACCGGCCGCGCGTGGCGCAGATCCCCGTCGAGTTCCAGGGGGCCGCCTACCGCTTTGGCCATACGCTGGTGCGGCCCTCCTACCGGGCGAACCTGGCGGGCGACGGCGGACAGCCGTTCTTCGGAATGATCTTCGACCCAACAGGGGAAGGCGCCAGCGACCCCGTCGATCTGCGGGGTGGTGCGCGGGCCCCCCGACGCTTCATCGGCTGGCAGACGTTCTTCGATTTCGGCGGAATTCCCCGACCGGGCGGTCAGCCCGGCACGCTCGGGGAAGACGTGAGGCCGAACAAATTGATCGACGCGAGGATTTCCACACCGCTGTTCAACCTTCCGCTTGGCGCGATCGCGTCAGGCGACCCGCCCACCGCGCTCCCCCAGCGCAACCTGCTCCGTCACATCACCTGGCAGCTCCCGTCAGGCCAGAGGATCGCGCAGGCCATGGGCGTCCCGCTGCTCTCCAAAGCGGATCTGAGTGAGCTGAGCGGCTATGGCCTGGGTCTCGATGAGTCCACGCCACTCTGGCTGTACATCCTCCAGGAAGGCCACGTCATGGAAGGTGGCCAGCACCTCGGCCCCGTCGGTGGCCGCCTCGTCGGCGAGGTCATCATCGGGCTTCTGCAGCTCGACCGGGAGTCTTATTTGTGGGCTCGTCCGCGCTGGCGACCGCAGCTGCCGACCACGAGCGGCCGCGTGACCGGAGACTTCCGGATGATCGACTTCCTCACGTTTGCCGGCGTCGATCCCACAAGGCGTGGCCAGTGAACAGGAGCGGCATCCGGATGGGCGCGGTCCTGATCACGGCCTATGCGCTCGCGCTGGGCGTCCTGGTAAGCATAGCGATGGAACGCTTCCGCTATTGAACAGCGACTTCCTGCCGCCTTCCGCTGCCTGGACCGCCGAGTCCGGGTTCTTTTCGGCAGCCCAGCTGCGTCGCAGCCTGATCGCCGACCGAGTGGACGCGGATGCTGGACCGGTTCGATTTCCAAGAAAACCTTATGTCAGCCCGCGACCGCACCGCTCCAGGAAGCTTTCCGCAGGGTTAACTCATCTAAGTCTGGTGGTGCCCGAGCCGCGAGACAGAACACAGCCTTGTCACGTTCGGTGAGAAACGCGTTCCAGATGGGCTCGGTCATGTCGTCTCTCTAGGGTCACAGGGCCGACTCAGGAGCTCATGCGCATCGGCTCCTGCATTCCGCCCTCATGCGGCGACTAGAATCCGACTGCACCTCTGCGGACCAGATAAGGCAAGCGTGCCTTTTTCCTATCCCGCCGATGGCGTCAGTGATAAATTGCCATCCCGCAGAATCGGTGTGACGATATCACTCTAGACAATAAGACTGCGGGTCTTAAAAGTCTCCTATACACAGAAGGAGGAAACCAATGTCCGCAACGCCCTGGGCGATCCTTTTGTGCAAATTCAATGACGACAATTCCGGGCCGATTTATCCGCGGCAACGCTTCGATGAGCTATTCACGAGTGTGGGGAACGGTAGGTTCAACATGGTCGATTACTTCCGCGACATGTCGAACGGCAAGCTGGACCTCAACGGCTCTAAGATCTTTCCGACGCGGGGAAACAGCGAGTGGTACACGATCAGCCATCCGACCTCCGATTACCTGGGCTGGAATACGCCGGTGCTGGGCCGAGGGGCGCTCTTGACTTGGGGGCGCGAGGCCGCCACTTCTAATGGCGATGATCTGACCGGTTTTTACAACATCGTCGTCGTGATGAATACCATGACCGACCTCTTCGGGAGCCTCGGTGGCGTCGCGACCGATGACGGGCGCAATCCTGATAATGGTATGAGCAGTCTTTCCCCCTCGCTTTTGGGGC
This sequence comes from uncultured Candidatus Rokubacteria bacterium, assembly GCA_963754315.1. GTDB lineage: Bacteria > Methylomirabilota > Methylomirabilia > Rokubacteriales > CSP1-6 > CAVWFS01. The sequence goes on along the minus strand of CAVWFS010000020.1, from coordinate 146,929 downwards.
AGGAAATGGGTCATGGCTACGGCCTTGACCATGCGCGCATCGAAGGGTCGACGGCGGACTATATGGATCCCTTCGACATTATGAGTACGGCCGGCTCCTTCATGGCGCCTCACCCATTCTTCACCGAACGGGATGTGCGCGGCAACCCAATCTTCCTCATAGGGCCGGGCCTCAACGCCGCGACAATGAATCATTTCGGTTGGCTCGACAACTCGCGCGTGTGGACGTCCGGCTCCAGCAGCAAAAGCAGCACTGTCAAGCTGCGTCCACTGCACCGGCCCGACCTGCCGGGTTACCTCTGCGCCCGCATAAACGACCTCTTCATCGAGTTCCGGGTGAAGGATCGCTGGGACAGCGCATTCACCCAATCGGTTGTACTGATCCACGACTTCTTCGACGGGCACTCGTATCTGCGTCTGGCCGACGACGGCTTCGGCTATTTCACGACGGGCGACACGCTGTCTGAGGGTGATGTGAGTAATCAGCCGCTGCCACTGCACGGCGCTGGGATGCAGATCACCGTGCTCGACATCGAGGCAGGGACGCAAACTGCGACCATCCAGCTCCAGCGCTGGGCGGATACCCGACCGGTGGCGGGTCCCGGCATTACCTTTGGCGGCGTCGATGTCGGTGGTGGAGGCTGGATCTTCATCAATGGCAAGATGAAACGTATCCCGCCACATTCACCGCTCTACCCGATCCTGGAGCAGATCGCTGAAGTAGAGCAGAGTCAGGTTCTCGGCAATCGGCTGGCGCGTGGCTTAGTTCAAGAGCAGGCCTACCGCGCCATCGCCGAGGCCGCATCCGCAGAGGCACATCGCGCGCTATCGGTACGGCAGCCGACCCAGGACGTGCTGCGCAACGTCTTGCAGCGGACCGGCGCAACTCAATCTACCGGAACCGAGTGAATTGGGGGCTCGGGCCTTTGACATCTCGGCTACGCCAGCGGAGCCATTTCGGCTCAAGGCGGCGCGACCCGGGGAGGCACGAGGTGACGGTTGGCGCCACGCACGGGCACGCGCGCGAGCGCCCTGGAATTCCTATTCGCCCTTCGATTCGGCGAAGGTCGTGAGCCTCTCGTTCGAAGCGTCGCACATGCCAGAGTAAGGAGAACTGTCATGCCCGGCATCGACGTCCAGATCCGCGACATCTTCGATCTCGGCCTCAGCGACCGGTTGGATCTCGCCAATCTGCACGCCAATCGCTTCGGCCTGGGCACCGTGCAAACAGGCTTATTCCCGGGAAAGGACCAGCAGGCGACATCGAGCTCGCCCCTGCAGTCCCGCAGCGAGTCGGTCATCGCCATCAACCCGATGAATGAGTCGAATATGGTCGGAGCCTCGAAGAAGTTCACCGACCCCGCGAGGTATCACTTCAAGCTGGGTCCGATCTACACCTTCGACGGCGGAAGCACGTGGCACGAGTCAACCCTGCCGCTCGAAGCCGGCTGGGATGGCATGACCGATCCGACGGTCGCCTTCGACACCTTCGGGCACGCGTTCTTGGTGGGTGAGCCACTCAGGTTCGAACCCAGCGATCTCGAGGGTCTCGGCATGGCGGTCTACCGCTCGTCCGATGGCGGCGTGACGTGGGAGCAGCCGTTCCGCTTGACGACGAACACGTCTGACGACAAGCAATGGGTGTTGTGCGATAACAATTCCGGGAGCCCCCATCGCGGCAACGTGTACGTGACGTGGGCGGCCTCGTCGCCCCTGCGTTTCGCGCGGTCAACCGACCACGGCGCGACTTGGAAAGGCAGGGGGCAGGAGGGACCAGGCAGCACCCTCGTGGGGTATGCGTTCGCCCCTGATATCTCAATCTCGGCCGACGGCACGCTCCACATCTTCTGGCATTACGACGGAAGCAACTCGATCCAATACCTGCGGTCCACGGACGGCGGGGAGACGTTCGAGCCGATGAAGGAGGTCGTGACGGGCGTCGTCAGCCTGCGGGGCCACCTCCCCATCACGAACAACTGGCCGCACTTCGACGCCGGCAAGTTCCGGGTAATTACCCTGGTCACCAGCTGCGCGGCTCCGGGAGGCGCCGTCATCGTGGCGTGGGCAGATATGCGCGAGGGCCGCAGCCGCATCTATTTCCGTCGATCCAATGACAAGGGTCTGACGTGGGAAGGCCCGGTGGCGGGCCAGCCGCTGCTGCCCAATGTGAACTACGGCAACTTCGAGTGCTTCCATCCGCAAATCGTCTGCACGAACGGCACCGGCGTGGTGGGGTGCTCGTTCTATGTGTTCGGCAAGTGGCAGGGCAACTCGTACCGGATCAATGTCCAGATCGCCGGCTCGTGGGACCTCGGCAAGACATACTCTCAGTTCGTGACTGTGACCGACCAGCCCTGGGATCCCCTGGTCAACGCGCCCTTCGCGCATGGGGACCCGCAGGTGCATTTCATCGGCGAGTACTTCGGCCTGGATGCGGGCGCCGAGAACTTTGCCGTGCTCTGGACAGACACGCGGACCGGAGTCCAGGAGCTGTTCAGCGATGTGATCGCGACGAAGCGGATCACGTACCCGCACATCCCCGACCTTGTCGCCCAGATACTCATGGGCGTCGTCCAGGACGGTGGCGGCTGGGTCATCATCGGCGGCAAACTGCACAAGGTGCCGCCGAGAGGCCCGCTCGTGCAGTTGCTGCAGGTTCTATCTGATCGCGGCGTTCTCGAGACCGCGGACATCCGGGTCATCGAGGAGGCGCTCACACAGATCGGCAGATAGCCCGAGCAGGTTTTCTGTTTGGGTCCTGAGTGAGCGCATCACCCCTCGGTGGCCGTCGTCGCCTCGAGAACGTCGAACCCGACACGGCGCAGATGATCGGAGCAGAACCGGCGGGAGGTCGTGGAATCGTCCACCACGAGGACGGTCGGTCGCTTGTCTGGCATGCCACGAACTCGCAGTCTATCGTTGGTGAGAACGAAAGTGCGCTTGCGTCCGGTCGGAGCATGAGCCGATGCCGCGTGGGCATCCGCGTCGATCCGAGCCGAGACGTCACACGTGATTCCGGAGCATTAGCTCCTTCGGATGTGGGCTGAGGTACATCTGGTCGGCCAGATAGGGCACGCGCAGCCGCCGGACGTGGTGCTTGACGAGCGTCAGCGGCACGACGAGCGGCACGAGGCCGCGACGGTACTCGTCGATGACCTCGACGAGCTCGGCCCGCTCGTCCGCGGCCAGGTCACGCTTGAAGTAGCCGGCTGCGTGCTGGAGGACGTTCGCGTGGCGTCCGCGCGTGGCACGCACGGCGAAGGCCTCCATGAGCAGGGCGTGATAGGCGCTCGAGCTGCGCGCGAGTGAGCACACGTCCGGTGGCGGCGACCATCCGGCCCAGGCGGGCGTAGTGCGCGGGGCTGTGCGCCAGGACGGCGAACTTGTGCGCGGCGTGGAAGGCCACGAGGTCGCGCGGTCGGGGGCGGGGGCGACGAAGGCGCGCCAGCGGCGGCGAGGAAGACGCGCTCGATGAAGTTCTCCCTGATCGCGGGGTCGGTGAGCCGCCCCTCCTCCTCGACGGGCAGGGCCGGAAGGGAGGTGGTGAGCGCGGCCGCGAAGAGGCCCCGGCCGTCGGCGGCGGGGATGCCGTTGTCCCGGTAGACCCGGACGCGGAAGAGCCCGCATGACGGCGAGGCGCGCTTGAGCACATAGCCGTCCAGGTCGAGCTCGGCGAGCGCGCGCACGCGATCCTCGGCATATCGCTGCATCCGCGCGGTCAGGTCCTCGCCCGTCTTTTCCTGGACGAGGCGCGGGGCCTCTCGGGCTTCCCACCAGTCGCAGCGTGTCCCGGGGAATGCTGAGGCCGATCTCGACCTCCGGGCACACCGGCACCCATTCGACGTAGCGGCCGAGCACGTCGGTGAGGAACCGATCCTGCTTGTGGCCGCCGTCGTAGCGCACGGCCTCGCCGAGCAGGCACGACGAGACGCCGAGCCGGATCCGGTCTGGAGCGCTAGACTGCGTCGTGTCCATGGACTTTCCTGTCAGCGGACCTTACGCCTTCGAGCAGGTCGAGCGCCACCTGCGCGACACGGTGGTGCCGGTGCGGCTGGCCTGCCTCACGGGGTCGGGATCGCCGCTCGTGCTCTCGCTCTGGTTCCTCTATCGCGAGGGCGCGCTCTGGTGCGCGAGCCGTCCGCGCGCGCGCGTTGTCCACCACCTCGAGCGCGACGCGCGCTGCGCGTTCGAGGTGGCGCGCGATGCTCCGCCGTATCGCGGTGTCCGCGGGCAGGGGCGCGCGTGTGTGTTGCGTGGAGCGGGCGGGCCCCTGCTCGGCGAGCTGGTCGAGCGCGCCCGCCGCGCGGGACGGTTTCGGGGCGGGGCGCTGCGCAGCGACGACGAGCGACAGCACGACGGAGGCGCCGATCAGCGTGCCGATGATGCCCAGCGACCACGTGATCGGGAACTTGCCCGCCCAGAGGTCGTTGAGCCACGCCATTTTGACGCCCACGAAGACCAGGACGAGGACCCCGAGATCGACCGCCAGCAGGACCAGCACGCCGCCGGTGAAGGCGGCGTACAGCCACCAGTAGTCGGCGAAGGGGAAGAGCGTGATCGCCATGGCGCTCAGGACGCCTTACCCAGGAGGTGCTGGAACGCGCCCTCGAGCCCCGGGAAGCGGAAGCGGTAGCCGGTGGCGAGTAGCCGCTCCGGCCGGACACGCGTGCTCGCGAGGAGTACCGCGTCCGCCATCTCGCCGAAGGCGGCGCGCAGAGCGAAGGCGGGGACCGGGACGATCGTCGGACGCCACAACGTTCGGCCGAGCGTCGTCGTGAAGGCGACGTTCGTCACCGGCCCCGGGGCGACAGCGTTGACCGGTCCATGGAGATCGTTCCGGTCCAGCGCGTGGTGGATCACGCCGAGCAGGTCATCGAGCGCGATCCAGCTCATGTACTGTGTGCCCGGGCCCACGACGCCTCCGAAGCCCATCCTGAAGGGCGGGAGCAGCGTCCCCAGGACTCCGCCCCTCGGGCTCAGGACGACGCCGATGCGTAGCGGCACGACACGGATGCCTGCCGCCGCGGCCGGCTCGGTCGCCTGCTCCCACTCGACGCACAGCCGGCCCAGAAAGTCGTCCGCGGGGGCGTCCTGCTCCGTGACCACCACGTCACCTCGGTTGCCGTAGTAGCCAATGGCCGAGGCCGAGACGAGCACCTTCGGCTTCCGTCGCAGTCCCGCGAGCGTCTCCGCCAGCAGGCGGGTCGGCCCGATCCGGCTCGACCGCAGCCGCGCCCTCTTCGCCTCGCTCCAGCGCCCCTCGGCGATGCTCTCGCCGGCCAGGTGCACCACCGCGTCGGCGCCTTCGAGCGAGCGCGCATCGACGGTCCCTGCCTCCGGATCCCAGCGCGCCTCGTCCGGCGTCCTTGGTGCGCGCCGCACGAGCCGCACGACCTCGTGGCCGCCCGTGGTGAGGAAGGGGACGAGCGCGCTGCCGACGAGTCCGCTCGAACCGGTGACGGCCACCTTCATCGCATGCTCTCCATGACACGCCGCATGCGCGGCGAGGTCGTCGGCTGTGAGCCGATGCCGGTACGCGAACAGGCTCGTGAGCATCGCGCGGATGCTCCGGCCGCCCACGAGGTCGCCCACCCGGCCCGCGGGAAGCGCGTACTCGATCCGGTCCTCCAGCGTGCAGGCGGCGTCACCCTCGGGCTGCATCCGGTGCGTGTGCTCCCACAGGGCGAACGGCCCCTCGACCTGGCGGTCGTGGAACTCGCGGCCGCGCACAGCCCCGGTGTGCTCGGCCACCCAGCGCTGGCGTAGCGGCCCGACATGCAGGACGACGCGCGCGCCTTCGTCCTCGATGCCGCCACTCCGCGACTCGACGACCGCGTGGGTCCACGGCGGATTGAGGCGCTCGAGCGCGCCTAGCCGGGCGTGCCACCGATACACTTCGTCGGCGGAGACCTCGATGCGCGAGCGGCGGACGAACGTCTGGCGTGTCATGCGATTCGGTCTGCGGCTGGGGGCGAAGGCGTGAGGCTCCTCGACGCCGCAAGGGCCTCAGCGGCGCGTCGGATGCCGTCGAGCATGCGGCCGAACACGACGGTGTGTATCGGCAGCACGGCGTACCAGTAGGCGAGGCCGAGCAAGCCACGAGGCAGGAAACGCGCGGTCTGGACCAGGCGGCATCGGTCGAGGCGCGCGGGCGACGGCTCGATCGAGAACTCCAGGAGCGCTTCACCAGGCAGCCGCATCTCGGCGCGCAGGGCCAGCCTTCGGCCCGGCTCGACGGCCGTCACCCGCCAGAAGTCGATGGCATCGCCGAACGCGACGCGCGAGGTGTCGCGACGCCCGCGCCGCAGTCCGGGGCCACCGGCGAGATGGTCGAGAGCGCCTCGGACTCTCCACAGCCATCCCGCGCCGTACCAGCCGGTCTCGCCGCCGATCCGCGACACGGCGGCGAACACGTCCGCGGGGCTCGCGGCCACCTCGACTTCGCGCCGATCGGTGAAGACCGTGCCCCCCGCCCAGTCGGGGTCGCCAGGGATCGGCCCGGCATCGAACCAGCCCGTCTCGACCTCGCGGTGTGCGACCTGCTCGAGCGCCACCCGGATCGCCTCCCGCACGCCGAGCAGCCGCTGCGGCATCAGGCGCGCGGCCTCGTCGTCGCGGCAGACGACGGGGTTGCGCAGCCCCTCGGCGAGCGGCCGGGCGATCCGATGGCTCACCGGCGTGACGAGATGGATCCACAGCGAGCTCAGCCGCGGCGTGAGCACCGGGACCGGGATGACGAGCCGTCGGCGGAGGCCACGCTCCTCGGCCATGATCCGCATGAGGTCCAGGTAGGTGACGACGTCGGGGCCGCCGATGTCGAGCGTCCGGCCGACGGTCGCGGGCACGGAGAGACAGTCCACGAGGTAGGTCAGGACGTTGCTGATCGCGATCGGCTGCGACAGGGTCGTGACCCACCGCGGCGTCACCATCACCGGCAGCCGCTCGACGAGGTAACGCAGGATCTCGAACGACGCCGAGCCCGATCCGATGATCATCGCCGCCCTGAGGACGGTGACGGGCACGGGACCCGCGGCCAGCACCGCCTCCACCTCGCGCCGCGACGCCAGATGCTTGCTCAGGCCCTGGCCCCGTTCGCCGAGGCCGCCGAGATAGACGATGCGCTCGACCCCCGCGCGCCCGGCCGCCGTCGCGAACCGTTCGGCGAGCTGCCGATCGGCCTCGGCGTATCGCGTCCCGGTCGAGACCATCGAGTGCACGAGGAAGTAGGCGGCCTGGCAGCCGGACATGGCGGACGCGACGGCGTCGATGTCGTTCAGATCCGCCTCGATCATCTCGACGCGTGGGTTCGCCGACCAGGGACGGGCCGCGAGCTTGGGCGCCGAGCGTGCGAGGCACCGCACCCGGTACCCGGCGTCGAGGAGCCGCGGCACCAGCCGGCCACCGACGTAGCCGGTGGCGCCCGTGACCAGCACGGACGAGTCGTTCCCCCTCATCTGCGATCGACGCGGACCGCGGCTTCGTTCCTGCGCAGGAATCGAAGCGTGGACGGTGCGTCGTAGAAGAGAATCGCAGGATCGCCCGCCGGGCGCGGTGCGGTCTCGGCGATATATCGCGCGGGCAGGAAGAACTGCATCCGGAGACCGCCGTCCCTCGATGCGGATTCGACGGGAACGGCCATCGCGATCTTCTCGGTGCGCGGGTTCGTGGCGACGGGGAAGATGCTTCGCACCGCGCCCGGTCAGGAAGCTGTAGAGTCCGTCGGCGATCTGCGGCCAGGTGGTCGTCTCCATTCGGTCTCTATCTCACCTCGTGCGGGTTGTCTGGATGTCTAGTTGTTTATACTCACTCAATCAGATCTTAATGATCAATATATATTATACAATCGGATTCTCGCCGGACATCGGCGGAGGACGCGTGGCGAACGGACGTGACGAGCTCACACCGGCGGTACCTGGAGGCGCTCGTGCGCGGCGACGCCGCGCGCGCCGATGCGCTCGTAGAGCAGGCGCAGGCGGGACGGATGGAGCGTGGAGCAGATCTACCTGCACCTGCTCGCGCCGGCCCAGGTGGAGGTCGGCGCTCTGTGGCGCAGCCGGCGCCTGTCGGTGGCGGACGAGCACCTCGCCACCGAGATCACGCTCGGGCCAGATGGAGCGGCTGCGCGGGCACCTCGTCGTGCGACTCGGATCCCGGCCGCCATGCCATCGTCACGTGCGTCGAGGGAGAAGGGCACGCGATCGGAGCGCGGATGCTCGCCGACTTCCTCCTCATCGACGGCTGGGCGGTCGACTACCTCGGGGCGAGCACGCCCGTCGGCCGACCTCGTCGACTTCGTCGGCGCGCCGGCATCCGGACCTCGTCGCGCTGTCGGTGACGCAGCCCGAGCACCTGCCCGCGGTCGAGCGCCGCCGCGACGGCCCTTCGCGGTGTCGCCCCGTCCCGAAGGTCCTCGCGGGCGGCGCCGCGCTCCGCGGTCGGCCGCGCGCCGCCGCGACCCTCGGCGTCGACGGCGTCGCGGCCGACGCGCTTTCGGGGATGCACGAGGCGCGGCGTCTGATCGCGGAACCGCCGCCCGTGGGAGCAACGAGCGAGGACTATTTCGAGCGCCTCGGACGGTGCGTGCAGGAGCTCCGGTCGGGGAAAGGCTGGACGCAGCAGCAGCTCGCGAGAAGCTGCCGGCCTGGATCGCACCTATATCAGTGGTCTCGAGCGCGGCAAGCAGAATCCGACGCTCGGCGCGTTGCTGCGTCTGACCCGAGCGCTCGAGGTGCCGCTGGATCGGCTCGTCGCCCCCGGTGCCGACAACGGCGATGGGCACGTGCGACGCTGAGTCCGCCTCGCTACCGGGTGGCGACGTCGCCGAAGCCGAAGGTGTCGGCGGCAGGATCGTCGGCGCGCGGCGGCCGCGGCGATCGGCAGTCGGCCCGGCACGGGCGGGAGCGCGCGTAGGTAGCGCAGCATCGCGCGCCGATCTTCTTCAGACCAGTTCGAGGTGATGTCCCAGGGCATCGCCTGCCAGTGCAGCGCCCGGCCGTCGCGCCCGACGCCGCTCGTCATGGCGCGCAGGAGTCCGGTCGTCGTCCGCCGCGCCGATCCCGTCCGGGTGAGGCGTCAGGTTGCTCGAGGCCGTGCGCCCGTAGACGCGCCACCGGGCTTCCATCCCGCCCGCGAGCGTCCGCTTGGTGAGAAATCCGGCAAAGGCGTCGGCCGGCGTGTGGCAGAGGCCGCAGGGCGCGACCGTGGCCAGGTACTCGCCCCGCTCGACGAGCGCGCGGGGCGCGCCTGTCAGCGACGCCGGGAGCTCGGGCGTGCCGAGGAAGAGCCAGCGGGTCGTCTGCTCCGGGCTCAGGAGCGCGAGCGGTGGCCAGGCCCCGAGCGTGCCCCACGCGGCGATCGCCGCGACGGCGCACGGCAGGCCGAAGCGGCGTCGCCACCGGACGCCGGGATGTCTTCGGAGCGCGACAGGCGCCGGCGCCGAGGGCGAGGATCAGCGTGCCCCAGCCGAGCGCTCCACGCGGCGCGGCGGCGCGCCAGCGTCGCCACGTCCGGGAGGTCGTGCGTGCGCGCGGCGTTGGCGCCCCAGAACGCGACGGCGGTGTCCGCGCCCAAGAGCGCCAGCAAGCTTGCCGCCGACACGTTCCCCGAAGGCAATGGTCTTGGGCGGCGGGCACCGCGTTCGGCATCGGCGGAAGCGACCGTGAGGTACGCCGCGATCGCGCGCGCATCCCCCGGGCTGAGCCGTGAGAACCAGGGCCACGGCATGGCCATCGGGTCGAGCCGGCCGCCGTCGGGACGCACGCCGCGCGTGACGGCCGTCACTATCGCGTCCTCGCTCCAGCCGCCGAGGCCCGTCGCGCGTCCGGCGTCAGGTTGCGGCTGTACCAGATGCCCCACGGCCACGCGCTCACGCGCATGCCGCCCGCGAGGAAATACCGCGTGTCATAGGCGCCGGTCTCCGCGCTGATCGGCGTGTGGCAGAGCGGACACTGCATCGCGTGGACGAGGTAGCGGCCGCGCTCATGCGCATCGGTCGCGATCCCTGCCGTGGCGACGCGTGCCGGGATCGCGCTCCTCCCAGACCGGTGGGCGTGCCAGGGAACGCACGTAGCGGGCCAGCGCGCGCGCCTCCACGCCGCTCAGCGCGTCCGCGTACGCGGGCATCGCGCTGCCGTCGAGGCCCGTGAGGATGCGTTGCGTGACGGCTCTCTCGTCGCTTCCACCCCGAAACGTCCACGGCTCGATCGAGCTCGCGTCGCCGGGCGCCCGCCCCACGGGGCCGCGCCGGACGTGCGCCATGCGCTGCCGCGTCCGTCGGCCCCGTGGCACTCGCCACAGCCCGCCCGCCTGAACAGCGCGGCGCCGTCACCGCGGCGGGCTTCGCCTGGAAGCCGGCAGCGGCACGCGGTGCGGCGCGTCGCACCGCGGGCCGGCGCGAAGGCGAGGACGTAGCCGCGCGAGGCGTCGATGCTCGTCGGGCGTGAGCACGTCGGCGAAGGCGGGCATGCTGGTGCCGCGCAGGCCGCGGGCGGTCGTGACGACGACGTCGGCGAGCGTCGGCAGGCTGCCGGTCGGCGTGGACCGGAACTTGTAGCGTCCCGTCGTGAAGTCGCGGGGACGCGGCGTGAGCAGTCCCGCGGCCGGCCCGTCCCCGCGCCCTTCCACGCCGTGGCAGACCGCGCAGCGCGCGCGGTAGATCGCGCCGCCGTCGGCGGCCGCCGGCGCCGTGACGAGCGAGGAGGGTGAGGGAGGCGGAGCGCGCCCGCGAGCGCGGTCACAGGAGCCCGAGGACGACCTCGACGACGCGCGCGACCGCCGCGTCGCTCGACGACCCCGTCGTGACCAGGCGCACGCGGCCCGCGCGGTCGGCCGACCACCACGGAGGAGCGTGTGGGGTCGGCGCCGAAGAGGACGCTCATGCGATCGTCCCAGTCGAGCCAGAGCGAGAAGTCTGCGGGCGTGTGCTGGCGCACGACGGTGCGGATGATCGGCCGGAAGGTCGAGGGGATGCCGCCCATCTGCGCGAGCGCGAGGATCGTCACCGGCCGTTGCTCGAGCGCGTCCGTGGCGCGGTACGCGCCGTGCGAGATCAGCGCGTGCTCGAGGCGGCGCCCCCAGGCGATGTGCTCGTCGACGCGCTCGCGTGTCCCATACACGATGATGACGACCCGGCCGCGCAGGTCGGCGAGCGCGAGGTGACGGCTCTCCTGGTCCTGGAGGCTGAGCGCCGGCAGCGTCGCCCCGTCCCCGCCACGCACGTGCACCGCGATCGCCAGCAGCCCCGCTACGAGGAGGCGTGAGCCTGACCATACGTGCTCGTCGGCGACGGCCGCCGCCGGCCGGGACGCGGGCATCCGTCGGGTCGCGTGGTCCTGCACGATCGCCTCGGCGACCATCCGTCCCGCGGTCGTCACGATCGGCACGCCACCGCCTGGATGGAACTCGCGCCGACGTGATAGAGGCCCGCGTAGCGGCGGGAGCGGATCGTCGGCCTGAACGGGCCCGACTGCAGAACGTGGCGGCGAGCCCGAACGCCGAGCCGTGGCTGAGGTTGTACCTGCGGCCGAATGTCTCCGGCGTGAGCGTCGTCTCCGCGACGATGCGTCCAGACAGGTCGGCGAAGCCGGCCCGCGCCAGCCGCGCGAAGGCCCGCTCGCGGAACGCCGGCAGCTCCGCGTGCCAGTCCACGCCGCTCTCGAGCGTGGGCGTCGGCACGAGCACGTACACCAGCTCGACGCCCGCGGGCGCCAGCGAGGGATCGGTGGCGGTCGGGCGCGACACATAGATGGAGGGGTCCGGCGGGAAGGCGCCGATGCTGGAAGATGTCGTCGAGGTTGCCCCGGAAGTCCCCCGCGAGGAGGAACTGTGATGCGGCCCCCGCACCGCGCCGCGAACGGCGAGGAGGAAGAGCACGCCGGAGGCAGCCCCAGTCGCAGGCGCCCGACACGCTCGCCGTCGCCGCAGCAGCTCACGCTGCGTGTGTCCCCAGTCGGCGTTGGCCACGACCACGTCGGCCGTCACGCGCCGTCCCTCCGCGAGCACGACACCGGCGGCCCGCTCATGCTCGGTGACGATCTCGCGCACCGGCGTGTCGAGGTGGATCTCCGACGCCCAGCTTCTCGGCGAGCCGCGGCCATCGCCTGCGCGATCCGGTGCATGCCGCCCATCGGATACCACACGCCGAGCGCGGCCTCGACGAACGGGATCATCACGTAGGCGGCCGGGGTCGGCCTCGGGCCGCGTGCCGAGGTAGAGCGTCTGGAAGGAGAAGGCGTGGCGCAGAGCCGGCCGAGCGAAAGTGCTCGGCGACCATGGACGCGACGGTCGCACAGCGGCCGCGCGCGGAGGAGCGCGCGCGATGCACGGACGGGCTCGCGTGAGGTCGCGCGAGCCCTCGAAAGGTCCGCTCGATGATGGGGCTTCCGCGTCCGCCCCGACGAGCCGCTCGGCGGCAGAGAGGAACGCTGAGGTACCGCGGGCCCGCCGCCGGGCTCGATCGCCTCGACGTTCGCGACCATGCGCGGCAGGTCACCCGTGAGGTCGAGGTGGCGTCCCTCCCCGAACACCACCCGGTAGTACGGGTCCATCGCTGAGCTCACGTCGTCCTCGAGCCGCCGGCCGGCCGCCGCGAACAGCTCGCGGAGCACCTCGGGCATCATGATCAGCGTCGGCCCACAGTCCCAGGTGTAGCCGTCCGACGCTAACCGTGCTCATGCGGCCGCCGGGCTCCGAGTTCTTGTCGTAGACGCGCACCCGCCAGCCCTTCGTGCCGCGAGGCGGACGGCGGCGGAGAGCCCGCCGAGTCCAGCACCCACGACGATCGCTGCCGACATGGAGGTCCATCTTTCTGTCCCTATCCGGCCCGGGCGCGCTCCGCTTCCCTCGCGTACACTCGCGGCGCGCGCCAGCGCCACCGGGCGCCCGGCGGACGTTTGACGTACGAGTGCATCTGGATCGCCGATCATGAGCGTCACCGCGACCGGCGTGGCCAGCGCGGTCCACGCCGGCGCGCCGAAGCGGGCGCGCGAGCATGGCGCGGATCGCGACCGACCACGGCCGCCGCCGCCGCCCAGAGCCGCAGGTGGCGATCCCGAGCCCGGCGGTGGCGAGCGGCGAGCGGAAGGCGACGAACGGCAGCACGAAGAAGCGCGCCGTTGAGGATCACCATGATGGCCAGGGCCGGCGGGCGAGCCGAGCGCCTCGTAGGCGTTGCGCGTGAACCCGCGCCACGTGCGCGCGAAGCCCGCGTACATCCGGCAGGTCGCGACGTCGCTGCCGTCGAACAGCGCCGACCGCGAACCCGGTCGCCTTCATGCGCCGGGCGAGCATGAGCCCGTCGTGAAGCGTGCGCGCGGATCGCCGGTGCCCGTCGGCCGCGAGATAGGCGGCGCGCTGCGACCAGCATGAACTGGCCGCAGCCGGCGACGAGGCTCGGGAGCGCACGCGGCGCACGAGCCAGATCGGCAGCTACGCGAGCAGCACGAGGTGGATCAGGGGCACCACGAGCGCCTCGCCCGCGCTGAGCGTGAGCTGGCGCGGGAACGCCGTGACGAACGGCGCGGCCTGCGCCCGCGCCACGGCCAGCGCCCGCGCCGCGGCGTCGGGCTGCGAGCCGGACGTCGCAGTCGACGAACAGGAGCCAGCTCGTGTCGGCGCGTGCTCGCTGGCGAGCTGCCAGCACGCCCAGCCTTGCCCGCCCACCCGGAGGGCAGCGGCTGGCCGCGCGACCACGCGGAGTCGCGGGAGCTCCGCCCGTGAGACGCGCGAGGATCGCGGGCGTCCGTCGGTCGACCCGTCGTCCAGCACCACGACCTCGACCCGGCGCCGTCTGCGCACACGCCCCGCGCACCGCGGCCTCGATCGCCGCCGCCTCGTTCCGCACGGGGATGAGGATCGACAGCGGCGGCAGGCTGTCCGGCGCCGCGGGGCGCCCGGCGGAACACCGTGAGGTTCTGCGCGACGATGGCGGCGACCGCCAAGGCCACGCCGAGGACACGACGAGGGCGAGCACGGTCATCGCGCGCACGTCTCCGTGGATCCGAGACGACGTCGCCGTGGCGCGCGGGTCCACGCCGGCCCGTGATCCACGCGCGCAGCGGCGGACGCGGTCATAGACGACGCTCGTCGAGGTCGGCCCGCGAGCGAGCGCGGCGAACGGCGTGAGGTCGCGCGCGAGGATGGCCGTCGCGGAGCGCGTCGAGCTCGCGCTCCAGGTCCGCTCCAGCACCGCGTGATCGCGGTCGGGTGTCGTCGCCGCGCTCGAAGATCGCGCGCGGCGACCGAGCTTCACCAGGATCTCGGGGCGCGGCTCCTCGAGGAACTCGTAGGCGACCGCGACCGGGCACGACGGCGACGCGCTCCAGCGAGCCGGACGAGGTGGCCGAGGCCCGGCTGGAACGCACCGGACGCCGCCAGTGCGGTGTGATCTCGCCTTGCGGCGTGATCCAGACGGCGCCGCCCTCGCGCAGGAGCCCCGTCGTGTAGCGGAGGAACTCGCGAGTGCCCGCCGGACGAGCCGCGGTCCACCGAGTACACGCCGAGCCGCGTCAGGATGCGGTAGCGCGCGAGCTGCGCCTCGTCCATCGGGGCGTAGCTCTCGACCGCCGACCACGCGCCGGGCGAGGTAGTAGCCGACCAGCACGTCCCACCACGAGGCGTGGCTCATCGCGAAGATGACGGGCCGCGCCGCGGGGAGCGCGAGGCGCGTCGAGCGGTTCCACAGGTGCACCCGGTGGAAGCGGCGCGCGCAAGTAGCGTTCGACGTACCGATCGAAGAAGCGCAGCATCGTCGGGGATCGCCGCGCGGGGATCACGCCGCGCCCTCCCGGCGGCGACGAGCTCGGCCGCCCGGAGACCGGAGCGGATCACGTTTGCCAGGCCCGGCCCGGGGAAGACGCTGCCACCCGCCCGCACGAGATTCGCGCACGCCCGGCACGCGCTGCGACGGGCGGAAGCTGGCGAAGAGCCCGGGACCGATGCGCGAGCCGTAGCACGACGCGGCGCCGCCGGCGACCCATGCGCGAGCGACGCGCCCCGTCGGCCACGCCGCTCGCGCGGACCAGGCGCGCGCGCACGCTGCTCGGCGAACGCCGGGCCCGCCGGCGGCGCCGGGCGACCGTGCAGGAGCACGTAGTGCACGCTGACGCCGGCGGGGGCGAGCGTCGGGTCGGTCAGCGTCGGCACCGCGACGTAGAGAGGATGATCGCCGGCTCGGCGTCGAAGTGGAATGCGTGGTGGATGGGAAGCCGAGGCGTCCCCTCGACGACCCACCAGGCGACGCGGGCCGCGTACGCGGGCTCGCTCGCGGACGGAGGCCGCGGTCGATCGCGACGCCAGCGCGCGGTGACGTCGGCGTCGACCGCGGCGACGCACGCCTCCGCCGCGATCCGGCGCCCGGCGTGGTGACCGCGGCGACGAACCGACCGCCCGCCAGCTCGAGCCGCGCGACGGTGGCGTCGGTCTCCACCTCAGCGCCGTGCTTCGACCGCGAGGTCGTGCACGGCGCGCGCGAGCGCGGCGATGCCGCCGCGCGCGTACCAGATGCCCGCTGTCGCGAAGAGGTAGGGGATGACGAGCGCGACGGCGGGCGCACGGTCGGCGTCGAGGCCGAGGAAGCGGGCGCAGTGGCCGAGGAGCCGCCGCAGCTCCGGGCGTGCGCACGTGGGCCTCGAGCAGCGGCGCGAGCGAGCCGTGGCGCGCGAACGGGCAGACGTCGTCGCAGCCGCACGCCCCGACCCAAGACGAAGCGCAGGAAGTCGCGCGGGGCCGGCGACGTCGCCGTTCGCGCTAGAAGTGTGCGCGCCAGGCGCGCGGCGCGTGCACCGAGCTCGTGGACGCGCCACCAGTCGTCTCGAGCGGCGCCGGCCCGAGCGTCGGCCGAGATGATCCGTCATGGCGGCCGGATCCGCATGGAGCACGAGCCGCCTGTCGCCCGGGAATGTCGCGACGAGTCCGGGATCGAGGCGCGTATGGGCACCGCGTGCTCGAGCACCGGCGCCCGCGGCGGCGAACAGGGCACGGAGCGGCTCGAGGTCCGTCGAGGATCGTCGGCCCCACGTCCACGCGTGCGCCCGCGGCCTCGATCGCGTGCGCCTTGCCGCCGACTTCGGACCCGGCCTCGAGCAACGTCGGACCCGGCTCCCGCGCGCCGCCAGCGCGGCAGCGGCAGCGAGCCCGGCGAAGCCGCCGCCGATCACGAGCGACGTGGCTCATCGGGCGCCGTCCCGCCAGGCGCGCGAGCGCACGCGCCAGCCGCGACGAGCGCGGCTGCAGGCGCCGGTGTCCGCGGGCGAAGGCGACCGCGACCGTGGCGCGGAAGAGGTCGACCGGCCCGAGCGGCGCCGGCAGGCGCGTAGTGCCGGCGCGGAGCGCGGAGCGGTGTCTCGGAGATCACCTTCGGGCTGGACCATCTCCATGAGGCCGGCGAGACCGCGGCTCGCGCCGAACCCGCTTGCGCCGCGGCCGGCCAGCGGCACTTCGGGTGGGCGGCCGGCTGGAGCTGCTCGTTGATCCACACCTGCCCCACGTCGAGGCGCGCGCGCGATGGCGCGGGCGCGCGCCGGGCTCGGCCGCTCCAGATCGACGCCGAGAGACGGATAGGGCGCGGCGTTGATCCAGGCGATCGCCTCGTCGACGGACGCAACCGTCGCGAGGCCGAGCACCGGCCCCTGGACCTCCTCGTCCACGACGCGCATGCCGCGGCCGTGACGCCGCGCGAGCAGCGCCGCGCCGCCCGGGCAGCCCCGAGACGAGCCGGGCGCCCCGAGCGCCTGCGCGTCCTCGACCAGCAGCGGCCAGACGCGCAGCCTCGTCCGGGGGGCATGGCACGGCGAGACCGCTCCGACGCGAGTGCCAGGAGCGCCGCGGCCAGCGCGTCGAGGACGGCGCGGCGGCGGATCGCCTCCGACGAGGACGAGCTGGACGGAAAGGCAGTTGCGCCCACGCGTTGGCGAGCTTGCCCCACACGATGCCGCGCGCGGCGAGCGCGGGTCGGCATCGTCGAGGACGAGCGCGACGTGGCGGCCCGAGAGCTCGAGGACAGCCGGCCGCCCGCGCGCGGCCTGCAGTCGATAGAGCGCGAGGCCGGCGCGCGTGCCGCCGGTGAAGTGCAGCATGTCGACCCCGGCGTGGACGATCTCGCGGGCCACGTCGGCGCCGCCTGGCACGACTGCAGTGCGCCGGCCGGCAGGCCCGCGCGCGCGAGGACCGACGCGATCCGGCGCGCAACCTCGTTGCCCGCCGGAGCCGGCTTCCACAGCACGGCGTTGCCCGCCACGAGTGCGGCCGCCACCTGGGGCACGGCCAGGAACAGCGAGCGAGTTGGACGGCGTGACGATGCCGACGACACCGCGCGGCTCCCAGTGGAGCTCGTGCCGCGTCGCGCGAAAATACCACTGCAGGCGCGCGCGTCCGAGCGGGCGCGGCTGCAGGGCCTCTGCGCCGGCGCGCGCGAGCCAGCGGAGCGCGTCGAGCGTCGGAACGATCTCGGCGCTCCAGATCTCGCCCTCGGGCCGTCCACCCGCCGCGCAAAGTTCCACGGCGAGCGCGTCGGCTTCCGCCGCGAGGAGCGTTGCGCTCCGCGCCATCACGCCGGCGCGTGCAGTGACAGGCCTCGCCGCCCACGCGGACCGGCCCGCACTCGCGGCGGTCGCGGGAGCGTCCCGCTCGCCTCGATGCTCTTCACGCGTTCACCTGCACGCCGGCGCCCAGCAATTCCTCGATGCCGCCGCCGGCGGTACTCGAAGATCGACGCGAGCTGGCGCCGGATCATGAGGGCGTCGCGGACGCCGCCGAGCGGACCGAGCGGCGGCTCGTAGACCACGAAGTCCTCGATGAGCGTCCCGCCGCTCTCGCGCCGGAACCGGTGCCGGTGGTCCCAGAGCCGGTAGGGCCCGATGACCTGGACATCGCGGAACCCTCCGGGGGGGTCGTACTCGGCGATCTCGGACCTCCAGTGCGTTGGCATCCCGAGCACACGGACCGTGTAGTCGATCATGAGCCCGCACCGCGTGGTGAGCGGCGCCGGCGTGAGGATGCGGAACCCGAGCCGCGGCGGCGTGATGCGCGGGAAGGTTCTCCGGGCGCTCGAAGAAATCGAAGACCTCATGCAGGCTCCGCGGCACCCACTGCTGTCGGTGCAGCGTGCGGATGGGGCGGAAGATCATGGACGGCTCCTCTCGGGCCTCATCCGGACCGTCGACGACGGAACGCTGCTGCTGCGTCATCGTGGTCCACGATCCGTTCGTAATAATCGAGCCGTTCGCGCTCCGCGGTGGGCAATCGCCAGGGCGTGTGGACCCGAGCGCCGGTCACCGTGGCGAGCTCCGGCACCCAGCGCCGGACGTACGCGCCCTCGGGATCGAATCGCACGGCCTGCCGGACCGGGTTGAAGACGCGATTCGGCCGGGTGTCGTTGCCCGTGCCGGCCACCCACTGCCAGTTGCCGGAGTTGTTCGCGATGTCGGCGTCGATGAGCAGATCGCGGAAGTGTCGCGCGCCGAGCCGCCAGTCGAGGCCGAGGTCCTTCAGGAGGAATGACGCGGTGACGAGCCGTGCGCGGTTGTGCATCCAGCCCTCCGCGGCGAGCTGGCGCATGCCGGCGTCCACGAGAGGATAGCCGGTGCGTCCGGCCGTCCACGCGGCCAGGAGCTCCGCGTCGTCCGCCCAGCGATCGCCGCGCGGGCGGTACTCCTCGCGCGCGATGGCCGGGAAGGCGGCAGTGACTTGATGGTAAAAATCGCGCCAGCACAACTGTCGCAGGAACGCCTCACTCTCCCCACGAGTGAGGCAGCGCGACGCCACCTCGACCGGAGAGAGGCAGCCGAAGTGCAGATAGGGGCTGAGGCGAGACGTCCCCTCGATGGCGAGCGCATCATGCCGCTCGGGATAGCGGGCGAGCCCGTCGCGACACCAGGCCTCGAGGCGAGCGCGGCCGAGCGTCTCGCCCCCGCCGATCACTTGGGGCGACGCCGCCCCGACCGTGAGCTCCGAGAGCCGCGGCACGACGCCGCGCGCGAGACCATCGGGCACCGCGATGCGCCGGGGCGGCGGCGCGAGAGGGCGCATCGGCAACGCTCGCCATCGATGCCAGTACGGCGTGAAGACGCGGAAGTGATCGCCGCCGGCCGGTCGCACCGCGCCGGCATCCACGACCGTCACGCCCGGGAACGTCCGGAACTCCACGCCATGCTCGGCACAGGCCGCGGCGAGACGTCGCTCGCGGCGCTGCGCAAAGGCGCTCACGTCGGCGCTAGCGAACACCGCGTGCGCGCCGGTGGCCCGGGCGACCGCGAGAGCCTCGCGGGCGGGGTCGCCCCGGCGGACGACGAGGTGTCCGCCGCACGCTCGCAGTGAGCCGTCGAGATCCGCGAGCGACGCGAGGAGGAACTGGAGCCGGTTGGGCCGCGCGTACCCGCTCGCGATCAACGCTTCGTCGAGCACGAAGAGCGGAACGATCCGCTCGCCCGCGTGCGCCGCCTCCGAGAGCGCGGGCTGGTCGTGCACGCGCAGATCGCGCGTGAAGAGCACGACGGTGGTGCGCCCGCGCGCCGGCGTTGGATCGAGACTCATCCGCGTTCCCTCATCTCCAGAACGAATCGGGTCCGTCCCGCCGCTCTTCCGGCGGGACGGACCGGGGGGGTGTTTATTGCGGAAGGATCACGGCGTCGATGACGTGGATCACGCCGTTGGTGGCGATGACATCGGTCTTCACGACGTTGGCGTTGTCCACCTTCACGCCTCCGCTCGTGGTGATCTTCACGCTCTGACCCTGGACCGTCTTGGCGCTCGAGAGCTTGACCACGTCGGCGGCCATGACGGTGCCGGGGACCACGTGATAGGTGAGCACCTGGGTGAGCTTCGCCTTGTCGGCGAGGAGGCCATCCAGGATGCCCGCGGGCAGCTTCGCGAAGGCTGCGTCCGTGGGCGCGAACACGGTGAACGGCCCGGGCCCCTTCAGGGTCTCCACGAGCCCGGCGGCGGTGAGGGCCTTGGCCAGCGTCGTGAAGCTGCCGGCCTGGACGGCCGTATCGACGATGTCCTTCCGATCGTCCGCGGTCCGAGCGGGGGTAACGGATCCGAAGACCAGACCCAGAGTGGTGACGGCGACGGCGAGACGAATGAACGGCATGCTGCGCATCGGTTCCTCCTCCTTGTTCTCTGATCACATCGATCTGAGTTGTATATACACTACACTGATAACTATATATGTCAAATATAAACTACAACGACTCTGAACGACTCTGTTGGAGCACGCGTGAACGGAAGCGGGAGCCCGTCGCACATAATCGACAGCGAGGTGAACCCATGAGACGCCGAGACGGAAGAGGCAGGACGAATGGCCGTGGGGCACTCGACCGGCGATACCTCGACGCGCTGCTGCGGGGCGACGCTCCGGGCGCCGACGGCGTCGTCGAGCAGGCGCGGGCCCGCGGCCTGACGACGGAGCAGATCTATCTGCATCTTCTCGCCCCCGCCCAGGCAGAGATCGGCGCGCGGTGGCGCGCACGCCGGCTCTCGGTGGCGGATGAGCACCTGGCGACCGAGATCACGCTGAGCCAGATGGAGCGACTGCGCGAGGGCCTGACCGTGCGACCCGTGTCCGGCCGGCGGGCGGTGCTGGCGTGCGTGGAAGGCGAGCCGCACGCAGTGGGCCTGCGAATGGTCGCCGACTCCTTCCTGATCGACGGCTGGGTGATCGACTACCTCGGCGCCAACACCCCCACGGCCGACCTCGTGGAGTTCGTCGGCCGTCGCCGGCCCGAGCTCGTCGCGCTCTCCGTCACCCAGGCGGAACACTTGCCCGCGCTCAGCGCGGTCGCGGCGGCCCTGCGTCGCGTGACTCCACCGCCCCGGCTCCTCGCCGGCGGCTCAGCCTTGCGGGGGCGCCCGCGGGCGGCGACGACATTCGACGTCGATGCGGTCGCGCTGGACGCGCGCGCCGGCGTGCACGAGGCGCGGCAGCTCACCGCCGCCGCCTCGGAGTCTCCGGGCACGGCAGAGGATTACTTCGAGCGCCTCGGGCGCTGCTTGCAGGAGCTGCGCTCGGCCCGGGGCTGGAAGCAGCAGCAGCTCGCCGACGAGGCGGGCCTCGACCGCACGTACATCAGCGGCCTCGAGCACGGCAAGCAGAATCCCACCATCGGCGCGCTCCTCCGGCTGGCGCGCGCGCTCGAGGTCCCGCTCGATCGCCTGGTGGTGCCGGGGCCCGCGGCGCCGAGGCCCTTGAGCCGCGGGACGCGAGACAGCAGGGAGCCCGGGCGTGAAGTCGCCGGTCGCGATCCTGGTGTACCCTGGCGTCCACGGTCGCCATGACAGCCCCTGCTCGGGCGCCCTCGCGCTACAAGCTGTTCGCCACGGACCTCGACGGGACCCTGCTCGATCGGAGCGGCGCGATTCACGCGGCCGACCGGCGCGCGATCGCCGAGCTGCAGCGCCGTGGCATCGCCATCACCATCGTCACCGGGCGCATGTACTCCGGGACGCGGGAGGTGGCGCGGAGCCTCCAGCTCGATGGGCCGATCGGCTGCCTCGACGGCAGCGCGATCGTGGCGGTGCGCGAGGACCGGAACCTCGTGTCTCGCGCGCTCGGCGCGCCCGCGGGCCGGCTGCTCCAGGCCGCGCTCGCGGATGGGAACCCGGCCGTCTTCGTGCTCGGGCGCGATCAGATCTTCCACGACGCTCGGGGCGTGCCGTTCGCCGCGTATCTCAGGGGCTGGACGCCTTGCATCAGCCGCATCGAGGACGTGACCGCGGCGCCGCACTGGGACCCCGGGTCGGACACGGCGGGTGTCATCGCGGTGGGGACGAGGGACGAGATTGCCGCGCTCGCCGCCGCGCTGGCCCACGCGACCGATCTCGTGGCGCCGGTGACGTTCCCGGTGCAGCGGGAGGCGTTCTTCGGGCACTGGGCGATGATCGTCCGCGCCCCCGGCGCCACCAAGGGCAGCGCGCTCGAGTGGATCGCCGCGCACCACGGCGTGGACATGCAGGACGTCGTCTGTGTGGGCGACTGGGTGAACGACGTCCCGATGTTCCAGGTCGCCGGCTGCGCGTTCGCGATGGGACACGCCTCCGACGAGGTCAAGGCACACGCAACCCACCAGCTGCGCGCCGACGTAACCACGGGCGGCGGGATCGTGGAAGCCGCCGAGCGCGCCGGCCTGTTGTAGTGTATTCCCCGCGATGCCCGAGCAGTGGGCACACGCGCGGGGCGGGCGATAGGACCATGCCGCGTGGTCTGACCGCGTGGACGTGGTACGGTGCACGGAGGTCCCGTCCGGGACGGACATCACGGGAAGAGGGGAAGGCATGGATACCGAGAAATGGAAGATCGTGTGGACGGAGGTTGACGAGGCGCCCGCGCTGGCCACGTACTCGCTGCTTCCCGTCATCCGGAAGTTCACTGCGGGGACCGGGATCACCGTGGAGACGGCGGACATCTCCCTGGCCGGCAGAATCCTCGCGAACTTTCCGGAGCACCTGCGCGATGACCAGAAGGTGCCCGACGCCCTGACCCAGCTCGGGGAGCTGGCGAAGCGGCCCGAAGCCAACATCATCAAGCTGCCGAACATCAGCGCCTCCGTGCCGCAGCTCAAGGAGGCGATCGGCGAGCTCCAGGCTCAGGGCTACCGCGTCCCCGACTACCCCGAACAACCGGCCAATGCGACCGAGCAGGCCATCAAGACGCGTTACGCGAAGGTGCTGGGCAGCGCCGTCAACCCTGTGCTGCGGGAGGGCAACTCCGACCGCCGCGCCGCCGCCGCGGTGAAGCAGTACGCGAAGAAGCACCCGCACCGCCTGGGGCCGTGGACGCCCGACGCGAAGGCGCACGTCGCCACGATGAGCCGCGGCGATTTTCGATCCAACGAGAAGTCGGTGACGGTTCCCGGGGCCACGACCGCGCGGATCGAGTTCGTGGGCACCGGCGGCAAGGTCACCGTCCTGAAGGACCAGATCCCGCTCAAGGCCGGCGAGGTGATCGACGGGACGTTCATGAGCAAGCGGGCGCTGGAGGCGTTTCTCGAGGAGCAGATGGAGGACGCGAAGAAGCGGGGCGTGCTCTTCTCCCTCCATCTAAAGGCCACCATGATGAAGGTGTCCGACCCGATCATCTTCGGCCACGCCGTGCGGATGTTCTTCAAGGCGGTCTTCGACAAGCATGCCGGCACCCTCCGGGAGATCGGCGTCGACCCGAACAACGGCCTCGGCGATTTCTACAGCAAGCTCAAGGGCCTGCCGGCGGCCAAGCAGGCGGAGATCGAGGCCGATCTGCAGGCGTGCTATCGGAACCGGCCCGCGCTCGCCATGGTCGATTCCGACAAGGGGATCACGAATCTCCACGTGCCGAGCGACGTGATCATCGACGCCTCCCTACCGCCGATGATCCGCGACTCCGGGAGGATGTGGGGGCCGGACGGCAAGCTCCATGACGCGAAGGCAGTCATCCCCGACCACAGCTACGCGGGGCTCTACGACGAGGCCATCGAGCACTGCAAGAAGTACGGCGCGTTCAACCCGGCCACCATGGGCGACGTCCCCAACGTCGGGCTCATGGCGCAGCAGGCGGAGGAGTACGGCTCGCACGACAAGACGTTTCAGATGCCCGCGGAGGGCGCGGTCCGCGTGGTCGACGCGGCCGGCAAGGTCCTCCTCGAGCACGCCGTGGAGGAGGGCGATATCTGGCGCGCGTGCCAGGTGAAGGACGCGCCCATCCAGGACTGGGTGAAGCTCGCCGTTACCCGGGCGCGCATCACCGGCACGCCCGCCGTCTTCTGGCTCGACAAGAGCCGGGCACACGACGCGCAGCTCATCGAGAAGGTGAACCGGTACCTGAGGGATCATGACACCTCGGGGCTCGACATCCGCATCATGTCCGTGGCCGATGCTGCCCGCTTCTCGCTCGAGCGGATGCACGAGGGCAAGGACACGATCTCGGTCACCGGCAACGTGCTGCGCGATTACAACACGGACCTGTTTCCGATCCTCGAGCTCGGCACCAGCGCCAAGATGCTGTCGATCGTGCCGCTGATGGACGGCGGCGCCATGCTCGAGACGGGTGCCGGCGGCTCGGCCCCCAAGCACGTCGAGCAGTTCACAACCGAGGGGCATCTGCGATGGGACTCCCTCGGAGAGTTCCTCGCGCTCGCCGAGTCGTTCGACCACATGGCCCGCGTGGCCGGCAACGCCCGCGCGAGGGTGTTCGCCGACGCACTCCACGCGGCGAATGCCCGGTTCCTGGAGAGCGACAAGTCCCCGTCGCGCAAGGTGGGGGAGCTGGACACGCGCGGGAGCCACTTCTACCTGGTCATGTACTGGGCGGAGGCGTTGGCCGCGCAGACCGCCGACAAGGAGCTTCAGGCGCGCTTCACCAAGGTGGCGAAGCAGCTCGTCGACAACGAGGCGAGGATCATCGCGGAACTCACGGCCGCGCAGGGCAAGCCGGTCGAGCTCGGCGGCTACTACCGGCCGAACCCCGAGCTCGCGTCGAAGGTGATGCGCCCCAGCCCCATGCTGAACGCGATCGTGGACGCCATCGCCTGACGGCTGGCTCGCTGAACTCTGCCGATCACTCGACGAAAGGAGCGGCTCATGAGCAGCAATCGCAAGACCGATTCGGCTCGCTCGGAGAGTAGTGGGACCATCGGGCGCGCGGTGAATCACGCGCACGGGGCGCAGGTGGTGTTTGATTCCTCGTCCCGACCGCAGCCCGACGCGCTCACCAACAGCGAGGCGTTCCTCGCCGCGGTCTCATCCTGCGGCGTGACGCTGATCGAGATGCACGCGCACGAGACGAACGTGCCCATCGCGCGCATGGCCGTCAGTATCGAGGGCTCCCGCGATGCCGCGGTGACGCACTACCAGTCGGTCCACATGCGCTTCGAGATCGCCGGCGTGACCCAGGCGCAGGCCGAGGACCTCGTCGCGGTCTATCGCGGCCGCTGACCCCTGTACGGCACGGTCGCGGTCGCGGCCGACATCAAGGTCGACGTCGTCGCGGTTCCCGCCTGACGGCGCCACCGTTCCGACGAGAATCCTGGGATTCCCGGCGCCGCGGCTGGAGAGACGCTTCGCCCGCCCTCTCCGCCCGGCGCCGTGGAGCGTCCCTCACCGCTTCCACCCGAGCCAGTCACAGACCGCGCGCCCCATCACCAGCTCCAGGTCGCGCCCGCGGAGCCAGGGCAGCTCCTCGGTGAACAACGTCACGCACTGACGCCACGAGCAGGGCATGCGCGTGATGTCGGTGCCCCAGAACCAGCGCGCGGGGCCAAAGGCGTCGTAGAGCTGTCGCAGCTTGTCGTGGATGTCGCGGAACGGGTAGGGCTGATCGGAGTAGCTCGGCGCGCCAGTGGCCTTCATGGCGACGTTGGGATGCTTCGCAAGCGCCAGCACCTCCGGGAGATTCGCCCACCGCTCGGCCGCGCTCGTCACTCCCGAGGGACGGCCGAGATGATCGAGGATCAGCTTGAGGTTCGGATGCCGCTGAGCGACCTCGCCGACCTTCGGGAGAAATCCCGCCGCCATCAGCGCGATGGGCAGGCCCGCGCGCTCCGCCGCCGGCCACAGCCAGTCGATCGTCCCATCCGTGGGCCACTTGCTCTGGTCCGGAGGAGGAAACGTGAAGCGCAGGCCGACCATTCCCGGGCGCTGCCGCCAGGTGTCCACTCGCGCGCGACTCTCCGGCTTGTCGAGCGGGAAGCTGCCGAGGATCACAAACCGATCGGGGTGCTGGCGCGCCGCCTCGACCGCCAGCTCGTTCGCGTTCGGGTCCCACGGCGTGTGCGGGGTGAGCACCGCGGCATCGACGCCAGCGGCGTCCATCTCCGCGAGCGCTTCGTCCTTGAGGTACGCGGGGACCTGCCGGTGATTGGGATTGGTGGGCTTGCCCGCATTCCAGAGGTGGATCTGCGCGTCGACGATCAGCATGGGATCTCCTTCACCGCGCCAAGCGCGGTCGGGAATGACCGTCGGCGGGCGCGTCTGCAGCTACCATCACACTCCCGGCGCCGGCGCCCGGCGGCCCTCTGTGGGGATGCAGGATGAGGCTCGGCGGAGCCATCGTCAAGCCTCCGAGTGGGACGGTCTACGTCAGGCGGAGCGCCGTCTGGGCACAATCTGCAACCCGTGGTCATCTGCGGCCACCACCGCGGCCGACCAACCCCGGGTCATGGCGCGTACCGAGAGCCTGCTCACTCACGTCACCGATGCCGCGATGAGGTGAAGGTCCGAGCGCCGACCAGCGACCGACCTGGTGGACCGTAAGCGAGTCAATGGCATGGCCCGTCGTCCTCGGGACGCCAGGGATTGGAGAAGGTGCTCAACGATTCGAGGAAGACGACCAGGTCGGTCTGCTCGCGCGGAGTGAGATGCAGGGGGCGGACGGGCTGACCGTCCTTGGCGTGGAGACGGACGGGATCCAGCTCGGAGTAGTGGCGCACGACCTCGGCGATGGCTTCCACGCGGCCGTCGCGACCGTAGGGCGCGGTCAGCATCAGGTTGCGCAGCGACGGCACCTTGAACTCGCCGACGGGTCCCGCCTCGAAGGATGCCTCGCGGGTGCGCGCAGCGCTGGCGCCCGTCGTGTCGTCGTTGTAGGGGCCCAGCAGGTTGAAACGGCTTTCCCGCAGTTGCCGGATCCCGGCGGCGCGCCCAGGATCGGGCTGGCCGTGTGGCGCAAACCGTGACAGTCCGGTGTGGAAGAACTTGCCGCTGGTGAAATTGGGGCCGGAATGGCAGGACGTGCAGGCGCCCTTGCCGATGAAGATCTTGAGCCCGCGCTGGGCTGGCTCGGAATAAACGAAGGACGAAGGCGGTTCCCCCCTCGCCAGGGCGTCCCGGAACCGATCGAATGGCGTGGCCCCACTGGTCAGCGTTTCCTGGAAGGCGGCCAGCGCCTTTCCCACATCCACGAACACCGCCTCGTCATCGGTCGGTGAAGGCGGGGCTCCGAATGCCCTTCGGTAGCGGCAGGATAGCTGCTCGTCATGGCGCACCAGTTCAGCCACATGACGAGGCGTCGCTCCCAGTTCGCGGCTATCCACAATCGGGCGCAGGCTCTGCGACCACAGACTGTCGGCGGCCCCGTCCCAGCCGTACCAGCGTTGCCCGCGCAGGTTCATCAGCGTCGGCGTGTTGCGATCCAGCTCGGCCAGGCCGATACCGCGCCGGAGGTTGTCGGTCCAGTTGCGCTCGGGAACGTGGCAGCTCGCGCAGGCCTTGGTGCCGCCGGCGGAGAGACGCTCATCGAAGAACAAGCGGGTGCCGAGCTCGATGGCCGCCGGCTTTCCTGAGACGCGGTTGGTCGGGTCAGGCGGCACCGGCGCCGGCCACGGGCCGTGGGACAGGATGATCTCGATCTCGCTGTCGGTGAAGAAGGGCCTTGCGGTGACTTTCCCGTCCGCAGCGCCGCCCCCGGACAGTGTCATCCAGCTTGCGACGACGGCAGCGAATGCGACGCCAAGCGTGGCTAGCTTGGCGCGCTTTGTATGTCGGTCATGGCCTCGGTTCGTTTAACCCCTCCGTGGGTGCAGCACAGCGAGTTCTGCGGCATGCTAGCAGGAAATCGGATCTCGAGGACCGCGGAATCCATGTGGCGCCGTCTGGCGGCGCCAGCGCCGCCCAGCTCCCCGACACCGTACCGAGGGCAGGATGGTCCGCAGTGACTGGACACCTGGCTGGGCTGGGCCAGGTCCATGAAAACCGTTTGTACGGAATGGTACGTAATGAGCTATTAGAAGAGACCCTCCTCCGGGCGCCGTGCTCGGGCGGAAGATCGGAGTGTCCGGTCCTGTGACTGTCGGCGCGGGGAGCCACGGGGAAGTGAGGCTCGGGATGGCAGACCCTACGACGGTCGAGCGGTTCACCCGGGTCGACACCACCAGCGATCCGAAGTTCTTCGAGCGCTTCGTGGACGCCGCCAACGAGATGGCGTCGGTCCGGGCGTGCAAGCGAAGGATGGAGGCCTTCCTCGACCCACGGGTCGGCCAGCAGATCCTGGACGTCGGCTGCGGCACCGGTGACGATGCGCGGGCGCTGGCGCGCCTCGTCAGGCCGGGCGGCCGGGTCGTCGGGCTGGATAGCAGCGAGGCGATGCTCGCCGAGGCGCGCCGGCGAGCCGAAGGGCTCGACCTGCCGCTCGAATACCATCTGGGCGATGCCCAGCAACTGGACCTGCCCGACGGAAGTTTCGACGGCTGCCGCACGGAGAGAACCTTCATGCATCTGAAGGCGCCAGACCGGGCCCTGGACGAGATGATCCGCGTGGTCCGCCCGGGCGGACGGGTCGTCGTCTTCGACTTCGACTGGGACACGCAGCTAGTCGACCATCCTGACCAGCCATCGACGCAGAAGATTCTCGAGTTGATGGCGGACAGCCTTCTCAGCGGACGCATCGGCCGACGATTGCCCCGAATGTTCCAGGAAGCGGGACTGAGTGATGTCGCCGTCGCCCCGCACACCGTGGTGATGCATGCCGCGTTCTTCCGGCAGTTGTTCGGGGGCACGCTGCAGCGCGCCCAGGAGCAGGGCCGGCTGTCGGCGACGGAGGTGGCCGGCTGGCTGGAACCGCTGGAGTCCGCCTCTCAGGCCGGGCGGTTCTTCGCTGCCCTGACGGGTTTTATCGTCGCCGGACGCAGGCAGTGACGGAGGGATGGATACGGAGGTCAGCTGCGGATAAAGGGTATCGAGTGCGCCTAGATCGTAGACTCGGTGCGGGGGCGTCTCAGGGGGGGCATGAAGGGTCCCGGCATCGGCAGGGAGGCCCGAGCGGCAGGGAGGCCCGAGCGGGTTGTGGTTCACAACCGGCCAGGCCTGGGGATCTATCGGTCATCGGCGTCGCCTGGGTGTGGCGGCGCGCGGAAGCTGTCACGGGTTCGGTCGGGCCCACTCATAGGCCACATGAAGCGACGCGATGAGGTGGATAAGCGGGTGGACGGACGTGAATAAGTATTCGGAATGTAAATTGAAAAATGGAACACGTCGTGGTTGTAAGAATTCGCATGCGGACGGAACAGATCCGGGAGCGGACGGCCCCGGCTGTTCAGGGTCATCGCGAATGCTCCGTGCCGTTGCGATGGGCGTCGACGATGCCTTAGCAGGCGATGGACGGGTCCGGGTCTGCCGTTCTGGTCCGACGTCCGATCCGAAGAAAGATCGCTTGCGATCTCCGAGTCGCAGGCGGCCTGTCACCTTTTCGGCGACCGACAACGAGCGGGGCATCCTCGAGGGCACGTCGCTCTGCATCGCCGTCTTCAGAGGTTGCCGCGATTGTGCGCGGCGATTCTGCCGGCGCGCTATCGAACTCAGCGTGGCGCGGAGGCGTGAGCTAGCTGAGCTGGTCTGTGACCTCGATGATGGGGGTCAATGATGACCGGCCGGATCGGCGGCATCCTCGGCGGTGCCGCCAGAACCCGCCACTCGGCGTATGAATGCGCCGATCTCCGGATCGGCATAGGTCCCGAACGCGTCGGTCAGGGTGCCCCGCAGTCCGGTATGGGTCTCGATGCCGTAGAGAACAGCCATGTCATCGGGAGCAGACACACCCTCGAAGCGGCGGCGCTCGAGGATGGTCACCTGGTCGGCGCCAAACGTCGGACCGCCCTCGACCGTGCGCAACCGCTCATTCGCGACCTTGAACTGCGCGCTGAAGCCGCGCCTCCGCATCTCATCGATTGCCTTGGTCAGAGTGTCGATCTCGATCGGCTGCGCCATGACTCGTCTCCCTCCACCGGGGTCAGCACACGCTGATGGCCCGACCTCTCTGAAAATGGAAACGAGCAATGCCGGTGCCAGCCACCCGCGCCACGCCGGGAGGAGCCGTCTGAATCCCCGTGCGAGGGACACGGATCAAGGCCGCGAAACCGCGGAGGCTGGCGGCGCGACCGCAGGCTGGCGCAGCTCCGCCTTGATGATGAAGCGCTTCCCTGACGGCTCGAGCGAAATGCGGTCGACGACGTCAAGGCTGACCGTGACCTCAGGTCCCAGGAACGCCCCGAGTTCGCGCTCGACCTTGGCGCCGAAATCCGACGTAAAGCGCGTAGTGGGCACGATGCGGAGCGTGACAGCGTCCGGGGCCGTTTGCACGGCCTGGTACTCCCAGACGTATGGGATGGCGTCGAGAACGAAGGTAATGAACTGTCCCAGGACGCCGCCATTGATCCGCCGCCCGGCCGGTGTCCGGATGACCTCGAGGTCGCGGCCTTCGAGCCGGCTCAGAGTGGGGAGTCCCCGGCCGCACGGGCAGGGCGGGGCGACCACGGCGTAGTCGCCGGTGAAGTAATTGATGAACGGCATGACGTAGTTGGTCAGGTCCGTCACCACAACCCGGCCGGTCTCCCCTGGGCTCGCCGGCGTACCATCGGGCCGGACGACGAGCAGGATTACGCGCTCTGAATTCACGTGGAGCACATCCGGATTGTCGGGGCACGTCTGGGCCATCTGGGGGACTTCCCAACTCGAGTAGTAGTTGACGACTGGGCAGCGGAACGTGCGCTTGATGCTCGCCGCGTTCATCGCGGTGAGAGTCTCGGCGAAGCTGATCACCGCCGCCGGGTGCCGTCTCGGACTGTCTTCTCCCTCGAGCTGCGAGACCAGGTGGGCGATCGACGAGGGATAGGCCCGGATGAAGTAGCGCCGCCCCGCCGGAAGCTGGTCCACAAGCCTCCGAAACGCCGCGGCCGTCAGCTCGGGGGCCGGCAAGCTCCAGGTTCGCTCGCCAAGCGCCATGCGCCGCGCGAGCTCCCGGAGCCGGGAGGCTGGAAGAACGTTGTGGTAGAAGTACGCGGGACTGGCCATGACGATGCGCGCATCCCAGATAGCCGTCCCCGCCCACTCGAGTGAGAAGAGGTAGGCACCGAACAACACGTCGGCCGTCGCGCGGTCCCAGTAGAACTCGAATGGCAACCCTGTGGAGCCGGACGTCATCATCCGCCGCCGCCGTTCCGGGGGAAGGTTCTCGGCAGTGCTCCGGGCGGGGTAGGCAATTCGCAGGTCGGCCTTGGTCGTGATAGGAACAGTGGAGAGATCCGACGGCGTGCGGATATTGCCGGCCTCGATACCGGCCTTCTTAAACAGGTCCCGATAGTACGGGACGTGCTGACCTGCGTGCGCCAGCAGCGATTTCAGTCGGCCGAGCGCACGGGCCTCGACCTCGGCCGGAGGCCACCACTGGACGGCGCGCATGCGCAGAAGCTCGGTCCACATCCGGCGGCCGTTCACGTATTCAGCGAGCGGAAAGATGACCTTCGGGACGAGCCAGGCGTACATCGAGTGTCGGTTCCCTGGGCCTGTCAAGTCTCCGCCTCGGCTGCTTCGCTCCGCGCCGACCAGAACGGCATGTCCAGCGATCGAAACAGCGCGGCGGCCGCGGCCAGCTCCGCCCGCGCTTCCTTGTGCCGGCCGGCCCCGCGATACAAGCGGCCAAGCCCGAGCCGACACTGGGCCTGAAGGGGGCGCATCCCCAGCGACTCTGCCAGTGCAAGCGCCTCTTGATACCGGCCCACGGCTTGCTCCCTGTTGGCAGGATCCCGCCGGGAGTCGACCTCGCCCATGACGCGAAGCGCGTAGGCGAGATGGCCTCGTTCCCTATGGCTGGCGGCGCTGTCGATCGCACGCTGCGCCGCCTGCTGCGCGTCCTCCAACCGCCCGGAGAGGAGATAGGCCTCACTGAGCCAAGCGAGCCAGAGCGCGTAGCGGAAGACGACCTTGAGCGCCTGGGCCTGCTCGAGTGCCTGCTCCAGGAGCGGCACGGCGTCGGTGACCCGCCCGGAGAGCGCGTAGGCGTAACCTAGGGCCGAGGCCAGCAAGCGCGAACCCAGCGGGATGTGGCCAACCTGACAGCGTTGGAGCGTCTCCTCCAGTACCGGGATAGCGCGGTCGAGGTCGCCCTTGCAGAGGTATGCCAAACCCAGGGAGTGCGCGGCGATGACCTGGCTATGGGCGGTGTCGAACTCCTCAGCGATCCGGAGCGCCTCCTGGCCCATCGCGATGGCCTCGGCGAACTCTCCGAGATCGACCAGCGAGAAGGCCAAGAAGCTCCGTGAGAAGACCGAGGGAAGGGCCGCCGAGCCGAAACGCTCGCGGATCAGATCACCGCTGAGGGTCCGGACGTTGCGGCGGAGCAGCTGGATGGCCCGCCGATAGTCCGCGACTGCATGACAGGCGTGTCCGAGCAGCATGTTGGCAAGGACCTGGAGCGTGAAATCGCCGAGCTCGTCGGCAAAGGCCAGCGCGCGCTCGCCGCACTCGACCGCCTCCTCGCTCTGTCCGGTCAACCGAAGGTAATCGGTCATGTATGCGCACACGGTACCGAGCGCCCGGCGGTCTCCCCGCGCCTCGGCCAGGGCCTCAGCCTCCCGGAGGTTCTCGAGGATCCGATCGTAGTTACCGAGCGGGGCGAGCCAAGGCCGTAGCTCCATGCGGAGGTCGAAGGCGAGCTGGAGGGTGTCTGGACTCTCCGAGAGGTGCTTCAGCGCCAGCAGTGCTTGCTCGAAGCAGGCGACTGCCTCCCGGTAGGCCGAGCGCGTGGCGGCCTTCGTGCCCGCAAGGCGAAGGTAGGGGACCGCCTTGTCCCAGAGCTCACCCCGGACAGCGTGATCGGCCAGCCGCTCGACCTGCGAAGCGAGACGCGTGGCGTAGAGAGTCTCGATGGCCGTCACGGTCCGAGCATGGAGTTGCCTCCGCCGCTCCTGAAGGAGCCCTCCGTAGGCGACTTCCAACGTGAGCGCGTGCTTGAAGGTGTACTCCAGCTCGGGGAAGAGGCTGCTCTCGTGCAGGAACTCGGCGGCGAGGAGGTGGGCGAGCCCGCCGCGGACGTCGTCCTCCGGCTGCTCGGCCACGGCCTGAAGGAGCGGCAACGTGACCTGCTTGCCGATGACAGCGGCGCACTGGAGCAGGCGCTTTGTGTCCGAGGCCAGCCGGTCGATTCGGGCGGCCAGGATGGCCTCAACGTTCGCGGGGACGCGGAGGCTTGAGAGACTCCGGGCAAGTCGGTAACTGCCGTGCTCACCGACGAGCACCCTCGTTTCCAGAAGCGCGCGGACCAACTCTTCCAGGAAGAACGGATTGCCCTCGGTCCTTTCGATGAGGAGCGTCTTGAGCGGCTGAAGGTCGGGCCCGACGCCGATGAGGCTTCCCAGTAGCTCCTCGGCGATGGGGGCGGGCAGAGGATCGAGGCGAATCTGAGAGTAGTAGCTCTTGTTGCTCCAGCTGTGTTCGTACTCGGGCCGGTAGTTCACCAGCAACAGAATGCGCGCGTTCGGCAAGTTCTCGATCAGGCTGTCGAGGAAAGCCTGAGTCCCGGCATCGACCCAGTGCAAGTTCTCCAAGACCAGAAGCATTGGCTGTCGGCGGCTCTGGCCCAGGAGCACGCGCTGGGCGGCGTCCAGGATACGTTCCCGGCGCCGGGCAGGATCGAGAGATCGCCACTCCGCATCGTCCAGCGGCAAGTCGAGTAGGGCCAGCAGGGGCGGCACCAGCGTGTCGGTGGGCCCCTCCAGCAGAAGGACACTGTCGGTGACCTTCTTGTGCGCGGTCGCCGGATTGTCCCAATCCTCGATCTGGAAGCAAGTCTTCAGAAGGTCGCGGACGGGCCGGTAGGGGTCCATCCGCCGGTAGGACACCAACCCCGTCTCCAGAACGAGCCAGCCGCGCGCCGGCTCGGAGTCGATGAAACGGTAGAAGAGTCGAGATTTTCCGACTCCCGGCTCGCCGATGACCGCGACCAGCTGACCGTGCCTGCGTTCTGCCCGTGTCAGCGCCCGCTGCAGCAGGTCGAGTTCGGATTGGCGGCCGACGAAGCGCGTCAGGCCGCGGCCCGCGGCCTGATACCGCGTGCGGGGGGATTCCGCATCGACAAGCTGGAGGATGTCCATCGGCTCGGCCATACCCTTCACCGCCACCAGGCCCAACGGCTTGAAGACCAGATAGCCTTCCGTGAGGCGCGCGAACACCTCGGTGGCGAGAATGGTTCCGGGAGAGGCCATCTGCTCCATGCGGGCTGCCAGGTGGGTCGTCTGGCCGATGGCGCTATAGTCCATGGTCAGATCATTGCCGATCCCGCGCACGACCACCTCACCGGAGTTCAGCCCGACGCGGATCCGGAGCGCAATTCCGTCCTGTCGCCCAACCTTGTCGCCATAGGCGGCGATGGCTTCCTGCATCCGCAGGGCCGCGTAACCCGCCCGCACGGCGTGGTCCTCGTGGGCGATCGGCGCTCCGAAGAGCGCCATGATGCCATCGCCCATCACCTGATTGACCGTGCCTTCGTAGTGATGGACGGCGTCCATCATGCGCTCGACCACGGGATCGAGAATCCTTCCCGCTTCCTCGGGGTCGCGGCCGACGAGCAGCTCCATCGACCCCTTCAGATCCGCGAACAGAACAGTCACCTGCTTGCGCTCGCCCTCGAGGGCGTTCCCGATGTTGCGGATCCGCGCGGCTAGGTACGGCGGGGTCTGGACGCGCGGAACCGCCGTCGGCTCGGTCCGCGACCCAGCGACCGGCGCCGAGACGGCAGCAACGAGCCGTGCCCCGCAGCCCCCGCAGAACTGGGCGTCAGTCTCGTTCGAGAAGCCACAGGACGGGCACGGACGCGCGAACTCCGCTCCGCAGGCCGCGCAGAAGCGGCGGCCTGCGCGGTTCTCGGCTCGACAGCGTGGGCACTGCATCTCGGATCTCTCGCTGGTCTCGGGGTGCGCGCAATGCCCAGCCTAGCCCGCTGATACGGGAGGGTCAAGGAGCATGCGGGGAAGATTCGCACTTCCGAGCGCGAAGCGCGACGTAGTAACCGGTGCGGTAGCGTAATGGGCTGCGCTCCAGCATCTCGAAGTAGTCGAGGATACGTTCGAGCGGACGGCGAAGGACCGTCCAGCCCAGCCGCTCGACCAGAGCCACTACCCAGATAGCCGGGGCCCGCGGCACTTGCGCCACGGCTGTCACATTGGTCACCTCGAGACCGAGCGACTCCAGGCAGCGGCGGGCTGCGCTCCGGCTGTACGTCCCGCCGATGTAATACGGGACGAGACGCAGGCGACGGAGCCATGGGAAGGGCAGGCGATTGCGGAGCCAGATCACGGGATTCTCGGGATTGTCGAAGGTGACCACGAGCACGCCCTTCGCCGCCAGTACGCGCGCCAGCTCGGCCAGGCTCCGGGCAATGTCTTCGGGCTCGCGAAAATGGTCGAGTGACGAGCCGCACAAGATGCGGGCGATAGTACCGGAGCGCAGCGGCAACTGGCGCAGGTCCCCGGCCACGAAGAGCCGGCCACCCGGGTCGTCGCGCAGGCGCTCGCGAGCGGCCGCGACGACGGCGGGCGACACATCCAGGCCGACACTGGCCGGGCCCAACGCCGATAGCAAATGGTGAGCGCTGACGGCCTCCTCGAACAGGTCAGTCTTGAGCCCCCGGCCGGCGTCGACCGGAGGCAACCATTCATGAACGAGGCGGATGTACACCCGTCGCATGTACGCGTACCAGACGTCGAGGGGTGCGGAGCACCGCGTTTCCTGGAATACGCCATCCCAGTAGCGTGCAGACGGCTGACGGGACCAGTGGGCGGGCCCGAAATCCCACCGCCACCGCCCGAGGCGAATGTAACCGATGCGGCCGACGACGCAGTATCCGGCCTTCTCGAGCGTGCGACGCGCCTGGCCGCTTTCCGGCAGCACCAGCGCCACCAGCCGGCGATAGCCGGCGGCGCGGAAATGGCGGGCGGCCACCGTCACCCGGGCCGGAGAGAGGTTGCGACCTCGAAGCTCCGGTACTGTGAAAGAGTCATAGTGATAGACTTCGTCGGCGGCGAGCGGGACTTCGCGAGCGAGGTAATCGACCCACGCCAACCCGGTGGCCGCCCAGCAGGCGTGGACGATTCGCCCCTGACAGCGGGCGACGAAGCAGAGGTGTCCCGCTGCCAAGCGGCGCCGGATCTCGGCAGGGTCGGTGTCCGGACGAAACGCGACGTAGTCGCCGACGTCCGAACCGCGCAGGGGCTCGATGATCGCGGGAACGCGAAGGGGCACATCGGCCAGCGGCTTGTCGAGCGGGCGTTCCATGACGAGCAGCCGGCGATACCCCGTCTCCCCCAGGATCCCGAACCACAGGCTTCGCAAACCCTCGTCGCGCGCAAGCGTCACTGCCCGCGCCATCGCCGAGCGCCAGGTCAGCCAGGCTGATCCGATCACAGCCCCGCGTCGGCCCAGACTTCCTCGTGGCATTGCTGATCGGCCATCGCGCGCCAGCGGTCGTGCAGGTCGCCGGGCACTCGGTTGCTAGTGGGCAGTATGCCGATCAGCACCACACCCACGGCCGCGCGATTGCGCACAGCGCTGGGTCGATCGCCGGCCGCATGCTCCAGGTCATCTCCGCCGGTCTCGCGATGCGCGACGGGATGATGCCGACGATCACTCTGAGGTCGACTTGACGCCGTGGCGCGCTGCCCAGCGGGTGCGGGTATGAGGGCGCCGACCAAGGCGGTGGTGGGAAGGGAGTGGGAAACGCTGCCAAGCATCTTCGAGATGGTAGCCCAAGGCAAGGCCGCTGCGCACGCACGGGCTCTTCGGCACACACGAGCGTGGACACCATGGCGGTCGCGTACGCCGCGGAGGAGCGAGGGAAATGCTGAGTTAGTGGAAGTGGGGAATGATCTCCTTGGCGAAGGACTCGAACTGCCGTTGCGTCTCATCCCATGACATGAACCCCTGGTCGAAGAACCAGCCGAACCACTCCAGCTCACCACCGCTGCCATAGAGGGTCTGCAACGCTTCGATCTCCTGGCGCACTTGCTGCGGCGTCCCCGCCAGCGCATACTTGACGCGGCGCAGCCGCTCTACCGTCAATTCCTCGATCGGCAGCAGCGCCGGCGGTGGATATTTGGCGTTGTCCTCCGCGGTGCGGAACGCCTCCCCGAATCCAAATCCGCTGAAGTATTCCTTGAATCCCCGGTAGTTGGTGTCGCGCAAGAGCGCGACAGCGTCGGCTTCCGTCTTGCCGAAATGGACCGCCCGGAAGGCTCCGACGCTTTCGCCGAGCTTGAGGGAGCGTCCCGATGCCTGGGCGACCTCTTGATAGACCTGGCTGAGTCGCAGGAAGTCGGGCGGGTTGGAGACGAGAATCCAGGGGACGATGCTGGATCGGGCCGTGTAGCGAATGGTATTTTCACTCACCGAGAACGGCTGGAAGAGCGGCGGGTGCGGCTGCTGATAGGGCTTGGGAATGACACTGATCTTGCGCACCACGCCGTCCGCGTCGACCTCGCCGGGAGCACCGTATGTCCGTGTCCATTCGGCCGCCGGCCAGCGTCGAATCCCCTCTTCGTAAGGATAGGGGATCTTGTAGTACTTGCCGTCGTGGGTGATGGCATCCTGCGTCCAGGCCTTGCGAATGATCTCGAGCACCTCTTCGTAGACGTCTCGATTGTGCTGGTCGATCGCCGAGCCATCCATCGGTGCGCCGGTGGCGTGATACTGCTGTCCCATGACGTTCACCCAGCGATCCTGATAGCCGCGGGCAAAGCCGGCGTAGAACCGACCCTTGGTCAGATGATCGAGGACAGCAATTTCCTCCGCCACCCGCAATGGATCCCACGCCGGTAGCACGAGCCCAAGCGACGCGAACTTGATGCGCTCGGTGCGGGCCGCCAGATCCGTATAGAGCAGCAAGGGCGCCACGGACGCCTCGTACCCCTCGGAATGAAAGTGATGCTCCGTTGTCGAGAACACGTCGAACCCGGCCTGCTCGGCCAAGACGACGAGCTTCCGCAATTCGTCCAGCATCTGCTGATAGCGTTCGTTGTTTCGCCCGATGGGACGCAGATTCCTGCGCTCTTCGAAGGTTGCGGGAATCGTGGGCAGGACGAACATCATGAACTTCATGGCGGCCCCTCCTCTTACCACCTATCTCACGGCTGGTCGCCACATCGATGGAGAGAGGTCATGCTAGGGCGCGGGCGATATGGTGTCAAGCGCGGTCGGGGACGGTCAGATCAAGTGCCCTCGATTCCGAGGGCGCGGACTCGACCGCTGCAGGACCATCAATTGATGGCGCAGAGCGTGTTCTCGAGCGTGCCGGCGTGGATCGGCCGAGCAGGGCACGGAGGAAGGTCAAGACGCCCAGGACGGATCATTGCAGCTTACAAACGGTGAGGTGAAGGGCTGGCCGGAAATTCCATCAGGCTTTTGAACGTCGAGTTCTTGATCTGGACGTCGTCACGTCGCGGTCGCTCGGCCGCCCGTGCTCGCCGCGTGCGTCGGCGCCAGCCCGGTGGTCGTGTCGGCCAGCACTTCGCGGTGCCCGATGCCGAGCGTCTTGATCCATCGCTGCTGTCCCAGGGTCAGCCCAATGAAGAAGCCAAGCTCGACCAGTTCGGGGTCAGAGAAGTGCTGGTGCAGTTTCGCCCACAGCGCCGCATCGGCGATCTCGGCATTCCAGACGATGGCGCTCGCGTACGTCAGTGCCACCTTCTCGCGCTCAGTGAACTTAAGGGAATCCGCGAAGTGCAGCAGGTCGTCGTACTTCTCTTCGGTCAGCCCTTTCCGTCCGGCCTGGACGGAACGCTGGACGCCTCAATAGTCGCACTCGATCGACTTGGAGACGTAGACGCGACACAGCTCCTTGATGGCGTGATCGCAAACTCCCTGTCGGAACGTGAGCTCCCAGGCCTGTGAGAAGGCACGGATCACGCTCGGGTTGTTGGCGCGGATCGCCTGGCTCTCCGGCCGCGGCGTGCCTTCGCGCCGCGCGCGCTCCAGATAGCCCAGAATCTCCGGGTCGGTCACGGAACACAGGTCGACATAGGGAATGTGTGGCACAGGCCCCTCCTCTACTCCGCTACCATACGCTCATTCCGCCGAAGCGGCGCTTCCCGCGCGGACTCCGCCTCCGCCTGCTCCAGATAGACCCCCCAGGTCCTGGCTGGAAGTCGATTTCTCGGGTGAAGTGGCAGCCTAGACTCGTCGCCAGAGGGTCGTGTCAGCACGCGCCGCATGGACGCCCGGCTGCGGCCGGATGGCCCGGCTCAGCGCGGCGAGGAGGCGATCGTAGAAGCGCTGCGCTCGCGACCCCTTCAGCGGGTCACTTCGTGGCGCGCGCCTTTTCGTAGAGGGGCATCACCTTCTGGGAAAACACTTTCAGGTCGTTGATGCGGTCCTCGTTCGACGGGTGAGTCGACAGGAGCGAGGGCGGGGCACTGCCTTCGCCCGACAGCTTGGCCATCTTCTCCCAGAGGGTGATCGCCGCCCGCGGGTCATAGCCCGCGCGCGCCGCGAGCTCGACGCCCATGCGGTCGGCTTCGGTCTCGTGGAGACGCGAATACGGCAGCCCGTAGGTGACTTGCCCGGCCACGCCGGCGAGGCCGGTGCCTATCTGCCCGGTGCCGGGGAAGAAGATTTCGGCCACTGCTCCGACCAGGCTCGCGCCGGCATTCGTCGCCAGCTGCTGCGAGGCCCGCTCGCGGCCGTGCTCGCGCAGCGCGTGGGCGATCTCGTGGCCCATTACGGCCGCCAGCTCGTCGTCCGTGATCTGGAGCTTCTCGATAATGCCGGTGTAGACGGCGATCTTGCCGCCGGGCATGCACCAGGCGTTGACCTCGGGTGAGGTGATGACGTTCACCTCCCACTTCCAGTCCAGCGCGTCCTTCCGGA
This sequence comes from uncultured Candidatus Rokubacteria bacterium, assembly GCA_963754315.1. Classification (GTDB taxonomy): domain Bacteria; phylum Methylomirabilota; class Methylomirabilia; order Rokubacteriales; family CSP1-6; genus CAVWFS01. The sequence goes on along the minus strand of CAVWFS010000020.1, from coordinate 107,342 downwards.
AGACCGCGGTTTGCGGGATGAGGCGCCTGGCGATTGCGCGGACGCGCTCGGTCTGCTTGGGATCGTGGTTGACATGGCCCTTGGAGGTCTCGCTCCGGATCACCTGCTGGTACTGGGCCGCGGCGGCCTTGTCCAGCTCGTCCGACGACACCAGAAGGAGCTGGCTGCGCTCGACGCCGACGGTGCCCTGCTGGGTCGTCGACGCGCAGGCGACCAGCGCCAGCGCGAATACCACCACGGCCGCGCGGGCAATCAGCCGTCTCTTCATGGGGTGCCTCCTAGCGAGCTGGTCGATGCTCGAGATGAAGGTCGATGATCGTGATCATAGACACTAGCGCGACAGATGCAAGGACCTCGAACGGCGGGGATCCACTACGTCAGTCGCGGCGAGCAGTCCGGACGCCGGCGGCCGCGTTCGCCCTGGGTCCGCTCAAGATGGAGGGGACTCGCTCGGCGTCGAGCTGATCATGGAAGGCCTATGAGGGCTACTGGCGCAAGATGCCCTCGGTCAAGCGGCTGGTCTTCAAGGTCGCCTCGGATCCCACCACCCGGGCCGCCATGCTCAAGCGGGGCGAGGTCGATATCGCCTACATGCTCGACGCCCCCAAAGCCGGGGAGTATCATCCCTCGCACCTTATTCTCTGCGGGGTGACTGGACTTATACCTAAAGGAGGCCGCACCGATGAAGACCTTGATCGTGGTGAGCGCGCTGGCGTTGAGTCTGCTTGGCCTGATGACGGCGCCGGCGGCGGCCCAGGCATCCGGGCCGTTCTGCCTGCGCATCGTCGAGCTCGAGGAGGTCGCGCAGTTCTTTGCGCTGGCGACCGGCGGCGGCCAGGTGATCCTAGCCGGGGAGAACATCACGTTTCGGCGATGCGTACGCGGCGCCGGGTACCTGACGGGAAATAACTTCGTCTTCTCCGCAGTGTCCGGTCTCCTGCCGGGGATCCTGGAGGGTGTCATCCACCTGGGGACCGGCCAGGGGTTCGGGTCGATCACGTTCTCGGACACGCGGGTGATCCAGAGCGTCAGCTACGCGACCTTTCCCCCGCCGTGCGCGTCCTGACACTACCGGCCAAAATGTCTCGCTAAACCCCGTCGACAACGCTGCGTCTTTTGCCTCATCCTTGAGGCTGCCCTGGACGCGGCGGCAGGGTTATTGTTCGAGCTTCGTGCTCGGGGCGAGTTACGGTCCCTCAAGCCCTGCACCGGAAGAATCAGGATCAGGATGACCGTCTCCGGGGTTGGCACGATGATCAGCCCCGCCTGACCGGTCACCATCGCGTCGGCCACGTAGGCGATCGCGTCGACTTCTCCGGGCTTCAGCCCGCGGAGGGCGGCTCGCAGCTCCTCGACCGAGGCGATCGGCCGCTCGACGAGCTCCATTTATCCGAGTTGTAGACCACCAGGGCCCGGCGTGTCTTCGGAGTCATCTCCTTCAGAAGCTCGAGACGCTTTGCCGTGAGATCGGAGAACTGCCCGTGAACGCCGGTGAATCGCCTCCGGGCTTCCGGAAGCTCGCGACGAGGAGGAACTGCTTGCCCTCCTCGAATCCCATCTCCCTGAGACCGTCCCGTAGCCCGTCGAGGGCCGTGAAAGACGCGCCTCGCTGGAGGACGACGCCGATGCGATAGACGCGCACCTGTTGCGCGCCGACCGGGCGCAGCATAACGACGAATGCGAGTATCAGGATACCCGCCAGAGTGAGTCGTCGCGCCGTCACTCCAGAACCTGGTGGCGAGGAACACGAATCTGAACTCCAAGACCGCCGTCTCGAACACTGGGGTCATCGACTCACGACACTGATTCAAACGCTGGTCGCGCCTGGCCGCGAACTCACACTGTCCCCGAGGCGAGGATGGTCACCTGGCGGTGTAATCCTGGCGTAACAGTCGCCTTTCTGGTCACTCCTGTTTGTTTTCTGGACCCCCTGTTCAAGGTGTCGCGACATCGGCTACGATGTTCTGCGTGTGTGACCGGACGCTTCTGTCCCGGGACCGGACACATCGAGACCGTCCTTGGCGGCCCGAGCGCCTCCTCACTGCCGTAGCGCTCACAATGCCGCGCACGTCTGTATGCCGGCGGCCTAGCGGCCCCTGGCAGCCGACGTCGACAGGGAGCATTCGGACACCGTGTCGAAGCGCCCGGGAGGACTCCAAGATGGCGGCGGGCTCCAGGACATTGGAGGGGGTGTACCACGGGGCGGGCCTCGCCTGCCCGCCCGCGACATTCTCCACTCACGACAGGCGTTTACGTCGAGTTCGGAGGGCGCACCGCGCCCGTGGCAAGGCGATTGAGGTCAGAGGGTCTTGACCCGTATGCGATTCCTCGGATTGCCATCGGCCCCAGCGGCACGGGCCGAACCGGGATTGTGACAGCCACGTTACGCGTCGTGGTCCCGGCGTCGAATCCGGTCGAGGTGCTGCAGGCTCTCCGTTCGCTGGAGGGCCCACGAGGCCCACCCGGGCTGTCACGGCTGTCGCGCGTACCGGGACGCTGACGACAACACGTTCGTCCTGCTCCAGCAGTGGCGCGACCCAGGCTGCCCTCGACCACTACATGCGATCCTCTACGCCCAGGTGGTGGCGCTGGCGCGGTCGCGATGGTCGCCATCGAGGTGGAGAGGATCGTGTCCCTGACAGCGGTGTACGGGGTGCGGGCTAACCGGACCCCGGCACAGCGCGCGAGGGACGTGTCGCAGCAGTCATCACCCAGCACCGTGCCCTGAATACGGAGCTCGGAAGGAGACGGCCGATGACGACGAAACTCACTAGGATCTTGGCGGGCGCTGCTGCGCTTATGCTCCACGCCGGTCTGGCCGGGCCCGCCGCGGCGCACGTACCCGAAGAATGTCTGCAGCCGAAGCTGAGCAAGGAGATCCAGCGGTTCTGCGATCAGCTGATATTTGCCGACGTGCCGCACTACTTTGTGGTGCGGCTGGCGGACAACGGCGCGGTCCGCTCGGTCCGTCAGATCGAGACGGTGACCGGCCGGGAGATCGTCAACTCGTACCCGTACGGCGTCAAGTTCGCCATCCCGGACGAGGTGAACGATAGCGAGCTGCGGATACGGATCGAGGAGCTCGAGGGGATCTTGACGGGGCGGCCGACGCCGTCGGGGACGCCGCCGACGCTTGGTGAAGGCCGCCGTCCCGCCAGGGACAGACGCCCGCGGGGGACGACGCTCAGCACGGACATGCCGGTCTTCGGCAGGGGTCTGGCGATCGGCTGGAACAGCTCCACGGGTCCCACGTCGGGCCAGTGTCTGAACTACACGATCGCCCAGCCGGGCGGCAACGTCGAACAGGCGAGCTTCAGTTCGCAAAACGCCGCCAGTAGCACCTCCGAGCAGCTCAAGGTCTCGGCCACGGTGAACGTCGCGTTTGATTTCCTCGAGGCGAGCGACACCTTCTCCTTCAGCGATACCTGGCAGAGCTCGACCAACTCAAGTAATCAGTACTTCAATCTCTACTCGCTCTATACGCTGAACAGCACGGTCCCCTCCGGCACCACTAACGGAAGGCCGAATGCGCTCAACGACCAGGGCCTGGAACATCAGGACGATGAGACGTTCGATACGCTCTGCGGCACTGCGTACTTGGCCTCGATGCCAGTGGGCATCCTCGTGACGATCAGCATCGACTACGGTTCTTCGTCGGAGTCTACGACGACGGAGATTTCCAACCAGTTCTCCCTGAGCTTCGGGCTCGACAGTCTTACCGCGGCGGTGGACACCGCCAAGAAGTCCGACGACTCCACCTCCTACTTCACGGTCACCATGACTAAACACGGCGGGGGAGCCGACGCCTCGAACGCTCTCCTGAAGGCCTTCAACGCCAAAGATCAAGGCCAGCCGTCGTTCTACGTGCTCTGCCAACAAGGCGATGCCCAGGGGTGCTCCAAATTCGTGTCCAGCATGGGACAGGGGGCCGCCGACGCCTTGGCCGCCTTCCACAAACAGGTCGACGCCCTGAGCAGCGCGACCACCCTCGACCTCAGCTTTCTCTACCCGTTTCCCAGCGGCGTCGCCGGGGCGACGATCCCGGGGGCGGTCACGGCCCACGTTCCCGTCGACCAGATTAGCGACGTCCTCCGCAAGTATAAGGCGCAGCTGGAGGACTACGTGTCGCTGGCGAATCAGTTGGCGACGCTGGTCAATCGCGTCAAGCTTCTGAGCGGCCTCCTCACGAAGGTGCCCTCGTTCAATCCGGGGACGGTTCTCGATCTTAAGGCGAGCTATCTGGACCGCCTGCTGCAGATCTACTCGTCCGATAGGAAAACCGTGCTCAAGAATCTGAAGACCTGCCTGGAGGCGAGCAGCGACACGGTCGACTCGGACTGCCAGCCGATCATCGCGAATCAGGCGAAAAATGTCCACGACTACTACGATGAGTGCACCGACCATGACTTCTTTGCCCAGCAGAACACGCTGGCCCTGCAGTATACTGCGATAGAGGAGTTCGGCGGCCCCGACATAAACATCCCTCCTGGTGCGCTCGACGTCATCTACATCGACAAGCTCCCGTCATTCTCATCCGCGCCGGCCCTCGCTGCGATCGCCGGTGAGGCAGCGCTCGTCAGTTTCTACGATCGACCGATACCAGTTGGGAACGCCGGTTTGACGAATACCAACGCTGCCGTCCGCATCTTGGCGCTCGAGCCCGGCCAGCCACTGTCAACGAGCAGTGTGTCGAAGAAAGCAAGGAAAGACGCAGACCAGCCCCAACCATTCACCTGGTGGACCTTGGATCTAGTCCCCGCGCAGGGCACCCTACATATTGAGGTCTTCGCGCGCACCGATTCCACTTTCGTCACGACCGACTGCACACCGACCTTTACCCGCCCGTGCGCGATCGATTACTTTGGTCCTGCTAACCAAAATGCCAACAGCACCCAGACGGTTGAGAATCGCCCAATCGTGGGGCTGTTCGACTGAGCCTGGGTAGGCGTGGGGTTCGGAACGGGGGCGGCGCTCGCCGCCCTCGTTCTCTTCGGGGCGCAGGTCGTGGAGCTAACCCGCTGATTTCCTAGTAGGCGGAGCAGGGATCGAAGCTGCGACCTCAGCCTGTGAGGTCGTCGCTAAGATCTGGCCCTTCAGGTGCTGTGCTGAGAACGGTGTTCCGTCAAGAGAGCCCGATGGGAGGTTCATCATGACAAAGCGTGTGGTGGGTGTGGCGATCCTCTTCCTTCTCGTGGCCTGCGCTCCCGCATTCGCCGTGGGCCCCCTCGACGGCGCCTACCAGATCTCGCAGACCAGTCCCGGCCAGGGAGCCACTGACCTCGTTTCTCGTCATCATCCAGAACGACACGGACGTCGCGCTGGCCCTCCTCTTCCCGGAGGGGTTCTTCGTCTTCGGATCTGCGCAGCTCGCGGGAGTCGGTCGCAACTCCATCCAGGCAACGCTCCTCGACCCTGAGGGCCCCAGTACGGCTCGATCAATGTGACCATCGTCGATGGACAGGTGACGGGAGCATCGAGGAGGGCGGTGTGACCTACTCGGCGAGCGGCCAGAAGTTCCGCTGAGTCGATCCGCGCCCTCCTGGCGCCTCCGATCCCCGTGCCCGGATGATACGTGTCCCTGACGTCACCGAGCGGCGGCGCCCCTAGGAAACGGCCGTGTCCGGCTCAACCATCCTGATGTCGTTCTGGTCGGCGCTGGCATCATGAGCGCGACCCTGGCCGTCATCCTGAAGGAGCTCGATCCGCGGCTGAACATCGAGGTCTACGAAGTGCTGGGCAGCGAGGCCCAGGAAAGCTCGAACGCGTGGAACAACGCCGGCACCGGCCACGCCGCGCTCTGTGAGCTGAACTACACTCCCGAGCACCCTGACGGGAGCGTGGACATTTCCAAGGCCCTGGAGGTCAACACCGAGTTCGATCTCTCCCGCCAGTTCTGGGCCTATCTGGTGAAAAAGGGCGCGATCGCCGACCCGCGATCCTTCATTCATCCCGTACCCCACTTCAGTTTTGTGCGCGGAGGGCAGAATGTCGCCTTTCTTCAGAGGCGCTTCGCCGCGCTCTCCGCCCATCACTGCTATCGCGGAATGGAATACTCGGATGACCGGAAGCACATTCAGAAGTAGATCCCGCTGGTCATGGAAGGCCGTGATCCAGGCGAGGATGTTGCCGCCACGCGCATGCTGACCGGTACGGATGTGAACTATGGCGCCCTGACCAGGCTCTGTGCCGCCGGGTCCGGGCCGTGACGGCGGGCGTGTTGCAGATCGACGATATCCGACAATGATCCGGGGCCGCTCCTCGCCCCACGGACGTCGATTTCCGCTCCTCCCGAACGACAACCTCCGTCTGCGGCTCTTCGCGGCCGCCGGAAGGGGTCGGGAGTAAGATAGGCAGCAGCCATGACTCCCCGGCGCCGGGAAACATCGTTCCGGGAGGCGATGAGGTCGCTGCTGGTGTTCGACGGGGCGATGGGGTCGCTGCTCTACGAGCGCGGCATCTTCGTCACCCAGAACTTCGAGCAGCTGAACGTCTCGCGGCCGGAGGTCGTCCGAAAGATTCACGAGGACTACGTCGCCGCGGGCGCCCAGGTCATCGAGACCAACACGTTCGGGGCCAATTGCTTCCGCCTCGATCGCCACGGCTTGGGCGACCAGGTCCACGCCTACAACCTTGCCGGCGCTCGGCTGGCGCGCGAGGCCGCCGGTGACGACGTGTGGGTGGCGGGGTCAGTGGGTCCCTCCGGGCTCGTCCCCGGCGTGGCAAGCCAGGCCGAGCTCGATCTCGCCTTCCTGACCTTCGCCGAGCAGGCCGCCGCGCTGGTCGAGGGCGGAGCCGACCTACTCGTGCTCGAGACCTTCCGGCACCTGGAGGAGATCCGCATCGCGCTGGAGGCGGCGCGCAAGGCATCTCAGGGGACGCCCATCGTCGCGTCCATGGCGTTCGATCCCGGCGAGACCGTGGCCGACGGGTCGACCCCCGAACACGTGGCCGCGACCTTGCGCGACTGGGGTGCGGACGCCATCGGCGTGAACTGCTGCGACGGGCCGCAGATCGCCGTCTCCATCACCGAGCGCATGCGCGGCGCGGGACTTCCCCTCTGCGTGCAGCCGAACGCCGGCCTGCCGCGCACCGTGGACGGCCGTCTCCTCTACATGGCGACCCCCGAGTACTTCGACGTCTTCGCCCGGCGCACGATCCAGCTCGGCGCCACCATGATCGGCGGCTGCTGCGGCACGACGCCCGAGCACGTGCGCTGGATGGCCAAGTCGGGACGCATGCTCGGCGACCGGCTCGCCGAAATGACCCGCGTGAGCACGGTCACAGCGGCCCAGGCCGTGCCCCTGCTCCAGCCGACGCCGCTGGCCGAGCGGAGCGCCTTCGCGGCCAAGGTCGCGGCGGGGAAGTTCGTGGTGTCCGTCGAGGTCAACCCGGCGCCCGGCCTCGACCCCTCGCGCGCCCTCGAGGGGGCCAAGATGCTCCTCGACAGCGGCGTCGACATCGTCAACGTCGCCGACGCGCCGCGGGCGATGGCCCGCATGTCGAACATCGCCTTCTGCTCGCTCCTGCTCGAACGCTACAGGATCCAGCCGATCCTGCACGTGTGCGGCCGCGACCGGAATCTGCTCGGTCAGATGGCGCATCTGCTCGGCGCGCACGCCATCGGGATCCGCAACCTGGTCATCATCACCGGCGATCCGCCCAAGGTCGGCGATTACCCCGAGGCCACCGCCGTGTACGACCTCGACGCCATCGGCCTCCTCCAGATGGCCTCCAACATGAACCGCGGGGTCGATCCCGCCGGCAAGCCGTTGCCCGGCGGCAAGACGGCGTTCCTTCTCGCCACCGGCCTCGAGCCGGGCGCCGCGGACCTCGACAAGGAGATCCACCGGCTGGAGAGGAAGAAAGAAGCCGGCGCCGAGCTGGTGATGACTCAGCCCATCTTCCAGACCGAGCTGCTCGAGACGGTCCTGCGTCGCATCGAGCACCTGGAGCTTCCGGTCCTGGTGGGAGTGCTCCCCCTGGTCAGCTACAAGAATGCCGAGTTCCTTCACAACGAGGTCCCCGGCATGCAGATTCCCGAAGCAATACGCGAGCGGATGCGCAAGACACCGGGGGGCGAGGCCGCCCGCCAGGAGGGTGTCAAGATCGCCCGCGAGATGCTCTTCGCTGTCCGCGACCGCGTTCAGGGCGCCTACCTCATGCCGCCTCTTGGCCGCTACGAGCTGGCCCTCCAGGTGCTGGAGGGCCTCAAGCGATAGTTCGCTCGAGCGGTAGCGAGGAGACGGAGAGGATTCGGTGGATTTCGAGTACCAATTGACGGAATCGCCCTGGCCGAGCTATCGTCCGCGCACCGACCCGACCTGTCCGCCCTCAAGATGGAGGGGACCATGGACCTCGCTCGGCGCCTCGCCCTGGCCGTCTCCGGCCTGCTATCCGTCCTGCTCGCCTGCGCTCCCGTCACCGAGGTCGCGGCCCAGACGAAAGCCCCGCCCGCCGCCAAGCCCGACGGGGAGATGCGCTGGGCCATCTACGTGACGATGGCGCCACAGTGGTTCGATCCGGGCGAGGTGCTGGGCAACATCAACCCCTTCTGGTTCCTCTACGCGATGCACGACGCGCTCGTGAAACCCATGCCGGGCAATCTCATGACGCCGAGCCTCGCCGAGTCATGGACAGTGAGCGCCGATCAGAAGACCATCGAGTTCAAGCTGCGCGAGGGCTTGAAGTTCCACAACGGCGACCCCTTCACGGCCGAGGACGTGAAGTTCAGCTTCCAGCGCAACAAGGGCGCCAGGATCCTCAAGGAGAAGGTGCGCGAGATCGCGATTGTCGACCCTTACCGGGTACGGTTCCATCTTCACGAGCCCTTCCCCGATTTCATGGTCTTCTACGGAACCCTGACCACCGGCGCCGGCTGGATTGTCCCCAAGAAGCACATCGAAAAGGTCGGTGACGAGGCCTTCAAGAAGCACCCGATCGGGCTCGGCCCGTACCGCTTCGTGAGCCACACGCTCGGTGTCGAGCTGATCATGGAAGCCTATGAGGGCTACTGGCGCAAGATGCCCTCGGTCAAGCGGCTGGTCTTCAAGGTCGCCCCGGATCCCACCACCCGGGCCGCCATGCTCAAGCGGGGTGAGGTCGATATCGCCTACATGCTCGACGCCCCCCAGGCCCTGGAGCTCCAGAAGGATCCGTCGCTGCGGCTGGCGTTTTCCGGGGGCATCGGTACCGCCGCCATCGACTTCCTCGACATGTGGGACCCCAAATCTCCCTGGCACGACCGGCGGGTGCGGCTGGCCGCGAACTACGCTCTCGATCGCCGTGGGCTCTCCGAGATCGAGACGCTGGGAGCCTCGAAGCCAGCGGGGAACATCATCCCTCGCACCTTCGAGTTCGCGCTGCCGATCGACCCTTATCCCTACGACCCCGTGAAGGCCAAGCAACTGATGGCCGAAGCGGGCTACCCCAACGGGTTCGACGGCGGCGAGCTCCACGTGACGCCTCCGTTCTTTGCGCGCGGCGAAGCGGTCATGAACTATCTCGGGGCCCTGGGAATCAAGCTCCGGATGCGGCCCATGGAACGCGCGACCTTCCTGTCCGCGTGGGCGGCGAAGAAGCTGAAAGGCGTATGCGTCTGCGGCCCCGCGCTGTACGGCAACGCCGCCACCCGAATGTCCGAGGTCGTGCCCACCGACGGAACCTATGCGTACGGCGGCTGGCCCGACGTCGACCTCCTCTACAAGCAGCAGGCCGTGGAGACCGACCGCAAGAAGCGCGAGGCCTTGCTGCATCAGATCCAGCAGATCCTCTACGATCGCGTGCGCTTCGCCCCCATCTTCGACTTCATCTGGCCCAGCGGTATCGGGCCGCGCGTGGAGGAACCTGCGCTGCTGCTGATCAACCCCTATCCGTGGTCAGCGCCCCTCGAGGAGGTGCGCCTTAAGAAGGCCCGGTAAGACAACCGACTACCAGGGAGGGGCGGGCATGCTCGACTGGAAGCTGATCTCGTCTGATTCGCACGTCGTCGAGCCACCCGATCTGTGGGCGGAACGCATGGACCGGTCTTTCCGCCACCGGGCGCCGCGCGTGGTGAGCGAGCCGGATGCCGATTGGTGGATCATCGACGGCACGCGCGGAAACTCCTTTCAGGGCGGCGCCCAGGTGGGCAAGCGCTTCGAGCACGCTGACGAGCTCCGCCCGGCCGCGCGCTTCTCCGAAGTCCGACCGGGGGCCTACCAGCCGGCGGAGTTCCTGCGGGAGAACGAGCAGGACGGGATCTGGGGCTCGGTCATCTACCCCACCGCCGGACTTCAGCTCTTCCGCGTTCCCGACATCGGTCTCCTGTCCGCCTGCTTCCGCGCCTACAACGACTGGCTTGCCGACTTCTGCCGGACAGCTCCCAAGCGCTTGCGGGGGATCGCCCTCATCAACATCGAGGAGGTGGACGAGGCGGTTCGTGAGCTCACGCGCGTGCACGGGCTCGGGCTGGCCGGCGGCATGATCACGGTAGCGCCGCCCGAAGAACGAAGTTACGACCACGCGATGTACGAGCCGTTCTGGGCGGCCGCCCAGGATCTGGGGATGCCGATCAGCCTGCACATCGACACGAATCGTCCCGCCCCGTACGTGGTCGCAGAGAGCAATCGCACGTCGCGCCCCGCGCTGCTCGCCACCGCCGACTACTGGGTGCGCGTCTCGCTCGGCCACCTTATCCTGGCAGGCGTCTTCGAGCGATACCCCGGACTGCGCGTCGGCTCGGCCGAGCACGAGCTGGCCTGGGTACCCTTCTTCCTCGACCGCCTCGACTACACCTACACGCAGCGGGCCCGCCGGGCCCACTGGCACCGCTACCGCGGCGACGCGTTGCCCAGCGACTTCTTCCGGCGCAACACCTTCCTGAGCTTCCAGGAAGACGCGATGGGCATCCGCGACCGGTCCCTGATCGGCGTGGACGGCCTCATGTGGGGGTCGGACTACCCGCACACCGAGTCCACCTTCCCGCGCTCCCGGATCATCCTCGAGCGCATCCTGGAAGGAGTGCCGCGCGACGAGCGGCTTCGGATCACTGCCCTCAATGTCGCGCGGCTCTACGAGTTCGACGCGTGACGTGTCCAACCGGTAACGCGCATTCACCCGATCCAGATCATCACGAGCTTGCCGGAGATGCTCACGGCCTTCGAGACCATGGACCGGCCGCGGGCTCCGCCAAGCTCGTCATCGCGGGCCACGACTCGCAGGTCGCCGACCGGTTCAAGCCGGTCGAGCCGGGCATCATCACGATCGCCTGACCTAGAGGAGGAATCCCATGCGGTCCATCGTCATCGGCATCGCCGTCGTCCTGACACTCGGTCTTTCGACCGCCGCCGCCCAGAGCCCGTCCTGGCGCCCGCCCACCGAGAGCCAGCGCTGTCCCTCGAAGTGGGGCGCCAGCGACGAGCGCGGGTCGGCGAACCACATGAAACCCGAGTCGGTGCTGCGGGCGACCCGGCTCATCAAGACGGGCGAAGTGATCGAGCTCGGCCATGTCCTCAATTCCTCGATCCCGCTCGTCGGCACCCGGCGCTTCGACGTCCACACCAAGCGCACGTTCATGAACCAGGTATCGAACCGGCGGGCGAGCAACGAAGAGTTGGTGGTCACCGAGCTCGGTCAGGTAGGCACCCAGCTCGATGTCTTCCCCCACCAGACGATCGAGGACAAGATTTACAACTGCGCCAAAGTCGACGACATCTCGAGCCGCGGAGGATTCACCAAGTTCGGCGTCGACAAGATCGGCGCGCTCATCACGCGCGGCGTGCTGATCGACGTGGCCGGGCTGAAGGGCGTGGACATGCTGCCGGACACCTACGAGATCACCGTCCAGGATCTCGAGCAGGCGCTCCAGCGTCAGAACCTGAAACTGCAGCCCGGCGACGCGGTGGTCATCCACACGGGCTGGGGCAAGCTGTGGGGCAAGGACAACGCCCGGTACGGAAAGAGCTGTCCGGGGATCGGCGTGACGGCGGCCGAGTGGCTCGCCAAGCAGGATCCGATGCTGGTCGGCGCGGACAACTGGCCGCTGGAGGTCTTTCCGAACCCCGACAAGGAAATCTCGGCGCCCGTCCACCAGATCCTGCTCGTCGTCAACGGCATCCTCATGCTGGAGAACATGCGGCTGGAAGAGCTGGCCGCAAAGAAGGTGCAGGAGTTCGCCTTCGTGATGCAGCCGCTGAAGATCCAGGGCGGAACGGGCTCGACGGTCACACCGATCGCGATCCGGTGACGGGCAGCGAGGGGGCGATGGCCACCGCCCCCTGCGCTCCGCCGGTCTCCGCAGCTCGACCGACGCGGCTCCGATCCACTCGAGCGTCGACCCCGCCCGCCGGCGTGATCATGATCCGCCCGATGGCCACATCGGCTTTCGGTACCCGTCCACTCGAGTGGAGGCGCTCACGGCGCTCGACCGCCACTGCACCATCGACGGTCCGGGCCCGGTTGACGCCGGCGGCGTGTCTCACATAGCATGCCGCTCACCCAGGCTGGCTCTCTCGACCCGCGAGCAGGCCCGCACATGCGGGCCGTACCTGGCGCCCCAGGAGCGGGCCGGGGTGACGTCGGGAAGACGGGAGCCAAGCGCGGGGCGGAAAGCGTTAATGTTGACCAGACACACACACACATCCTTGGGCCCACCAGGAAAGGGAGGCGCGCATGGCATCAGGCACGCAGACCACGTATGACATCGATGTGGCGGACGTGGAATATCTCCGGCATGGGGACAAACCGCTGCTGGCGCGTCTCTTCACGCCGCGCGGCAGCGGCCCGTTCCCGATCATGGTCGAGTTGCACGGTGGGGCCTGGGTCCGGGGCGATCGTCTGAACGGTAACGCGGCGAACGAGACCCTCGCCAGGAATGGTGTGATCGTAGCAGCGCTGGATTTTCGCGTGCCTCCAGGGGAACCGTATCCGGCCTCTCTGGCCGACATTCACTATGGGATTCGCTGGTGCAAGACCCAGGCCCTGGGGTGGAACGGTCGCCCGGACCGGATCGGTGCGATGGGAACATCCAGCGGCGCGCACCAGGCCATGCTGCTCGGCATGCGCCCGCGCGATCCACGCTACGCCGCGCTATCCCTGCCGGCGGGTGCCACGACGGTGGATGGCACCCTGGGCTGCGTGATCATGGTTTCTCCCGTGATCGATCCGCTCGGGCGCTATCACTATGCCAAGGGCCTGCGACAGGATTGCACTCCACCCGCCGGACTGGCCGACCGCGTGGTGCCCATGCATGACCAGTACTGGCGGACGGAAGAGGCCATGGCCGAGGGGGCACCCGCGCGCATCTTGGCCCGTGGGGAGCGGACGGCAACGCCGCCCGTATTGTGCCTCGCGCGCACGTACGAGGAGGCGCATCCACGCCCGGACCTCGACGAGTTCGTCCGACAGTATCGGAAGGCTGGAGGCCAGATCGAGGTGACGATTTTCGAAGGCGAGGGTGAAGGCCTGCTGCGCAATCCCTCCTCGTCAGTCGCCCAGCAGGCGCTCGAGCAGATGACCACGTTCATACATCAGCACCTCGGGTAAGCACGGAGTTCTGCCAGCCGCTGTCATCGGGAGGCACGGCCGAGAGCAGGGACCTCGAGCGGCCGTGCCACCGAAAGTCCGGATACGCCGAGGGCGCACGTTCCACGGCCGGACGGCGGCGAAGGGCACGACTCCTCGTTGACGTCCACCCAAACTGGGGGAAGGACATGACCATGAAATTCGGGCTCATGTATGAAATTCAGATACCGGAACCCCACTATGACGGCATCGAGCAGGAGCGCTACAAACAGGTCATGGCCCAGGTCGAGCTGGCGGATGAGGTCGGCTTCCAGTACTTCTGGACGGTGGAGCACCATTTCTTGCGGGAGTTTTCCCATTGTTCGGCGCCGGAAGTCCTCTACGGGGCCCTCTCGCAGCGCACCAAGCGGATTCGCATTGGCCACGCCGTCGCCCTGCTACCGGGCCAGTACAATCACCCTGTCCGGGTGGCCGAACGGGCGGCCGTGCTCGATATCGTCAGCGATGGCCGCATGGATCTAGGGACCGGGCGGTCCACCACGCTCATCGAAATGGACGGCTTCCAGGTCGACCCCGAGGAGACCAGAGCCCAGTGGGAAGAAGCCGTCGCCATGATTCCCCGCATGTGGACGGAGGACCCCTTCACCCACGAGGGGCGCTTCTATCGGATCCCGCCGCGCTCGGTCATTCCCAAGCCTGTGCAGAAACCTCATCCCCCTCTGTGGGTCGCCTGCAGCCAGCCCGACAGCTTCCGGGCTGCCGGGGAAATGGGCCTGGGCGCCCTCTGCTTCAACCTGGGCGGGTACGCGCAAATGGCCGAGCGGGTCGCTCTGTATCGCCAGGGCATCACACACGCCAAACCCGTGGGGAGCTTCATCAACAACCAGATCGCGGCGCTGTGCGTCACCAACTGTGCCGACACCGACGAAGAGGCGCACGAATTCGCCGGCCCGGAAGGCGTATGGTTCGTCAAGATGGCGGAGAAGCTCTACGCACCCTGGCAAGGACGCCACGTGCCCGATTCTTACAAATTCGCCGTGTCCGCGATTCAGCAAGAGCGCACGGGCAAGACCTTTGCGGACCATATGCAGTCGGGCGCCTTCGCCATGGGCAACCCGGCCAGCGTCATCAAGGTCCTCCAGAAGTACCAGGAGGCCGGCGTGGACCAGATCCTCTGCTTCATGCAGATGGGTAACCTGGCCCATACACGGATCATGCGCTCGATCGACTTGTTTGGCCGTCACGTCATCCCCGCATTCACCTAGGGAGGTGTCCTCATTCTCGCCCATTGCAGCATCAGCAAGCAGGAGGGCACAGATGGTCGCGGCATGGCAGGCTCGTCACAACCTCTCCGGCGCGGATTTTCAGAGTGCGTTCGATCTTCTGAAGACTCAGGGCTTCCGCCCGATCGACGTGAACGGCGCCAGCGCAAACGGCGTCGAACGGTTTTCCGGAGTCTGGGAGCAGTCGCCGGGACCCGCAACCGAAGTACGCCACGGCATCACCGGAGCCGCGCACCAGCAGCTGTTCGCGACCCTGCCTGCGCAAGGGTTCCGCCCGATCGCGGTAAGCGGCCATGACACGCCAGGCGGGATTCGCTTCAGTTCCATCTGGCAGGCCATACAAGGACCGGAAGTGAGGGCGCGGCACGGTCTCACCCCGGCGCAGTGGCAGGAGCAGGTGGACACGCTTCCGAACGAAGGCTTCCGCCCGGTGGACTTGTGTGGCTACACCGAAGCCGGCCAGGTGCGCTTCGCCTCCATCTGGGAGCGGGAAGCGACGCCGGAATGGGTTGCACGCCACGGCATGGCGGCTGGAGAATACCAGCAGCAGTTCGATCATTGGGCCGCCCATGGTTTCTTCCTGCGGCGGGTGAGCGGATATCTGGACGGCGGACAAACCCGCTACGCTGCCCTCTGGAGCCGTGGACCGGCCCTGACCTGGCAGGGCCGGCACGGGCTCGATGCCGCGCAACATCAGGCGGAATTCAATGGCTTGGTGGATCGCGGGTACCGGCTGGTCAAAGTGAACGGATACCCCGAGGGCGGCACGGTTCATTACGCCTCGATCTGGCACAAGCCCTTCCTGTCCGATCGCGACGAGACGACCATCCGCCAAGCGGTGCAGAACTTCATGAACGCTCACAACGTGCCGGGCGTCTCCATCGCCATGACCCGCAACGGCAGCCTGATGTTCGCCCGCGGCTTCGGCACCGCCGACGGCGCGGGAACGCCGGTCGCGCCAAGCCACCTCTTTCGCATCGCCAGCGTTTCCAAGCCGATCACCGCTATCGCGGTCTTCCGGGCGATCGAAGCCGGATTGCTTGCGCTCACCGATCGGGTCTTCGGGCAAGGCGGCATCCTCGGCAACCAGTTCGGAACGCCGCCCTATCCGGACCAGCGGGTTACGCAAATCACGGTGCAGCATCTGCTGGAGCACACGAGCGGCTGGAGCGGTGCGCAGGACCCGATGTTTGGCCAACCCAACGCCACTCATGCGGATCTGATCGGCCAGATGCTCGGCCTCACTCTTGCAAACAACCCGGGTGCGATCTTCGACTATCTGAACTTCGGCTACTGTGTGCTCGGCCGCGTCCTGGAGCAGGTGTCCGGGTTGACCTACCCCGCCTTCGTGCGACAGCAGGTGCTCGCGCCTTGCGGTGTAACGGACATGCACATCGCCGGAGACACTCTGGCCCAGCGCCGCCCGAACGAGGTCACCTATACCCAGCAGGGAATGTTCAACCCGTACGCCCTGCCAGTGGCCCGCATGGATGCTCATGGCGGGTGGATCGCCAACCCGACCGACCTGCTGCGCATCGCGCTCCGGTTCGACGGATTCCCATCAAGGCCGGACCTGCTCCAGTCCAACACCATCGCCACCATGACGACTGCCACCACGGCGCCACGTCCGGGCGGCGCTCCCGCCAACTACGCCAAGGGTTGGGCCGTGAACCCTGCGGGCAACTGGTGGCATCTCGGGGACTTCGCCGGGACCATAAGCGAACTGGTCCGGACTGCCGACGGGTTCTGCTGGGCGATCCTGGCGAACACCCGCAACGACGCCCAGTTGGACGCAATGCGAACGGCGATCGACAATCTCGGGTGGACGATCAAGAACGGCATCACCGACTGGCCAGCGGGCGATGCGATTTGAGCTGACGTAGAACCGTTCACCGTGGTTCGTACATCGACGGGACCCCAGGTCGTCGAGCCTCAGTCAACGATAAACAGCCTGGCGCCGGTGGGCGTGTAGGATCGGTGCGCTTCCCCGCCGTCCGCCACCTGGTAGCTCGTGCCCGGCGTCAGCGTGACCTTGCGGCCGTCCTTCAGCTCCGTCTGCAGCTCGCCTTCGAGACAGAGCAGGATGTGCCCCTTCTCGCACCAGTGGTTGGCGAGGTAGCCGGGCGTGTACTCCACCATCCGCACGCGGATCCCGGCGAACTCGCGCGTGCGCCAGTACGCCTTGCCATGTTCCCCGGGATGCTCGGTCCGCTCGATGGTGGACCAGTCGGTGGTGCCGAACGGGATGCCATGCATCTCCATGCCTAGCCTCCGAAGGGGGACCCGCCCCAGTGTATCGCACCCGGTTCCTTGGACAGTTGAGCCGCCAACGATGTGGCGAGTCTTTTCGTCCAATGTGCCAGGCTGTCGGCGCGGCCGGCCGGCTCATGCGGCTCTCCTGAGGGCCGGGGCGTCCACCCTGGGGACGACCGTCACTTCCCTCCGTTCGGCCGGGGCAGCGGGGGCACGCGGCGAATGAGCTCTACGGTTCGCCGCTCACCGAGGCAGTGGCGCCCGTCGTCGAGAAGCACCGCAAGGTCATGCTCGCGCCGCTGGCCGCGACGTCCTCCATATGGGAGAAGGGGCGGCGCTACATCGTCATGCAACTTGGCCCCTCGGAACTCTTCCTGGCGGGGCTGATCGACCTCGCGGCGCGCCACGGGCTCAAGACTGTCGGCCTCGTCAGCGAGAACACGATCTTCCCCAGATCCGCCGCCAAGGGCACCATCGATCTCGCCAGGAAGAACGGCCTGGATGTCGTCCTCCACGAGGAGTACGCGAAGGGCAACCAGGACTTCTCCGCGATCCTGGCGAAGGTCAAGGCGGCCAACCCCGACGTGTTGGGTATCGCGAGCGCGAACCTCACCGACTTCATCGTCTTCGCACGTCAGATGAAGGAGCGCGATGTCAACGTTAAGATGTTCGGGACCACGACAGCGGTCGTCGAGTTCCAGCAGGCGCTCGGCAGGGCGGCCGAGTTCGCGTATGGTGCGTCCCCCTGGGAACCGAGCGTCCCGTACCCCGGGGTTAAGGAATTCGTCGATGCCTATCAGAAGGAGTTCCACAAGCCTCCGAGCTTGCACGCCGCCGGCGCCTACGCTGGTTGCCAGCTGTTCACGGAGGCCGCACGACGGGCAGGCAGCGTGGACTCTGACCAGGTTCGCGACCGGCTGCTGAAGCTCAAGACCACGACGATCTTCGGCGATTACGCCGTCGACGAGCGCGGATATCAGATCGCCAACAAGGGTCTCCTGGTGCAGTGGCAAGACGGCGTGAAGGTGGTGCTCTGGCCCGATCGATTCGCCACCTCGAAGCCCCGGTTCCCGACTCCCGCGTGGGGTCAGCGGTAGGTCGAAGGGGAGGGTAATCATCGAGCTGGGATTGGTCGCGATCAGCGCTGAGAATCACCCTGTCCCGGTCGAAAAGGCGATCCGCGCAGGCGAGGCGTTTCGGATTGGTTCCGAGAACGTCAAGCGAGCCGATGACGCGCTCGGCGAACGGATCTGCCACGGACTTTGGGCGGCCGGGAGGACCTCTTGGATCTGCAAGCCCTTCAGATGTTGGCGGACGGAGTCCCCGTAGATCGCATCGCGACCGCGGAGGCGACGAATAGCGACTACCGCGAGGCTGGGGGTGAAGCTCGCTGCGGAGCTCGGGCCCCGACGGAGTTGCAGAAATTCACCACGTGCTTCGGGGTTAGGTCTGGCGTCTCGACGGATGCCCCCTTAGGCAGATCGAACATGTTCACGGGCAGGTTGTCGAAGAACTCCAGAACCTCCGCCGTCTTCACCACGTCGGCGTACTTGGCGTTCATGTCGCATAGATTGATGGCGTGGCTTGCCTGGCTGCGATCGAAGCAGGCTTCCTCCGCGACAGCGATGCGATAGTTCAGACTGAAGGCGTCGAGGACCGTCGCGCGCACACAGCCGGAGGTGGTCGTGCCGGTGACGATGACGCTGTCGCAGCCCAACAGGGTGAGATAGCTCGCCATGTTGGTGCCGAAGAAGCCTGACGGCTTCTGCTTGAAGACCACGATGTCGCGCGGGCCGGGCGCGATGGCAGCTACGATGTCGTTGCCGTCGACGTAGGTGCGGGGCCTGACGGTTTCGTCCTCACCCGAGCGACCGTTCTTCCAACTCCAGCTGCCGCTATCCCAGTTGTCGGCCCGCCGTACGCCCGTGGTGTAGATGACTGGGATTCCCTTGGCGTGCGCTTTTTCGATTAGCGACTTGAGGTAGGGCATGGCGATCCAGGCATCCTCGCCGCACGAGTTGCGCCACCGCTTGATCGATTCGAGGATGGGCAGGGGACGCTCGTCGCAGAAGGCGTAGTTCACGTCGACCACGAGCAGGGCCGGGCGTTGCCCGAATCCCCCCCGGGCGCCGTACCCGGATGCCTTGAACACGGCCTTGTCACGGTCGGTGAGAAACGCGTTCCAGATGGGCTCGGTCATGTCGCCTCTCCTCTCTCGAGGTCACAGGGCGGACTCGGGAGCTCACGCGCATCGGCTCCCGAACATACCGATCATAGCCTCGTCCCAAGTCCTCTGCCGAGGGATGAAGAGAGCTCGCCCAGTACCATGCTGCCCAGCGCTTCGCCCGGGCCGTGATACCGGAGGAGCTGGGCGGCCACCTCCCGCGGCCGCTGGGCTACTATGGGCCGCGAGGAGACGAACCACATGCGCCTGCCGCTCGAAGACGTCACCGTCATCGATCTGAGCCACGCCCTCGCCGGCCCCTTCTGCTCCACCATGCTCGCCGACTTCGGCGCGCGGGTGATCAAGCTCGAGCCCAAGGGTGCGGGCGACATCGCGCGCGCGTGGGGCACGCCGCTGCCGGGCGGCGAGACCGCGTACTTCGTGAGCCTGCACCGCAACAAGCAGGGCATCGAGGTGGATCTCAAGCATCCGCGGGGCAAGGAGCTCTTCTTCGAGCTCGTCGAGCGCGCCGACGTCGTCCTCGAGAACTACCGCACGGGTGCGCTTGAGCGCCTGGGCCTGGCCTATGCGGAGGCGCGCAAGCGAAACCTCGGCATCATCTACTGCTCGGTGTCCGGCTTCGGCCAGGACGGCCCCTATCGCGATCGCGCCGCGCTCGACCTCATCCTCCAGGCCGAGAGCGGCATGATCTCGGTGACCGGCGAGGAAGGTGGCCGGGGCGTGCGCGCGGGGACCTCGATCGCGGACATGACGGCGGGTATGTACGCGGCCTTCGGGATCATGCTGGCGCTACGCGTGAAGGAGCGGACCGGGCGCGGCCAGGCCATCGACGTGTCCATGCTCGAGGGGCAGATGTCGCTCCTCGGCACCATGATCGGAGGCTTCCTCGCCGACGGGGAGCTGCCCGCACCCATGGGCACCGCCTACAAGGCTTTGCTCCCCTATCAGACGTTCCGGACCAAGACCCGGGACCTCGCCCTCGCGGTCGGCAGCGAGAAGCTCTGGCAGATCTTCTGTCCCGCGATCGGCCGACCGGAGTTGGCGAACGACCCGCGCTACCGCCGGAACGCCGACCGCGCGAAGAACCGTGCCACGCTCATCCCGCTGCTTCAGGAGGTCTTGTTGACGAAGACCTACGAGGAGTGGGAGGCCATCTTCCTGCCCGAGGGCATCCCCTTCGGCGCCATCAACAACATCGCGCAGGTCGTCGCGCATCCCCAGGTCAAGGCTCGCGGCACCCTCGTGGAGATGCAGCATCCACGCGCGGGCACGGTGAAGATGGTAGGTGCCCCGGTGCGCCTCTCCGAGACACCGGGCTCGGTGCGGACACCGTCCCCGATGCTGGGCGAACACACGGCGGAGGTACTGCGCGAGCTACTCGCCATGAGTCCGGAGACCGTGGCCGCCTTGCGAGACCAGGGCGTCATCGGGGGACCATCGACGCGGTGAACGCCCTTCACGGATGAAGCGAAAGACACCATGAGCGTGACGAGACTGCTGATCGCCAACCGGGGCGAGATCGCCATCCGCATCGCCCGCGCTGCGGCCGACATGGGTTTGCCCACCGTTGCCGTGTATTCGGAAGACGACTCCCACAGCCTGCACCTCCGCGTGGCCGACGACGTCCGGGCTTTGCCGGGTCAGGGCGCGGCCGCCTATCTCGATGCCGGGGCCGTGATCGCGGCGGCGAGAGTGTCCGGCTGCGACGCCCTCCACCCTGGCTACGGGTTCCTCGCCGAGCACGGGGATTTTGCGCGGATGTGCGCCGAGGCTGGCCTTACCTTCGTCGGGCCGGACGTGGAGCATCTGGAGCTGTTTGGCGACAAGGCGCGCGCCCGGGTCGCGGCCGCCGCGGCGTCCGTACCGGTGATCCACGGTCTCGACCACGCCGTCACGCTCGATGAAGCTCGCGCCTTCTTCGCCTCCCTCCCCTCGGGCAGCGGGATGATCATCAAGGCACTGGCCGGTGGCGGCGGTCGCGGCACACGGGCGGTGCTGTCAGCCGATGAGCTGGACGCTGCCTTCCACCGCTGCCGGTCCGAGGCCGGCGCCGCGTTCGGCCGTGCCGAGGTCTACGTGGAAGAATTCATCCCCCGCGCCCGGCACGTCGAGGTGCAGATCCTCGGCGATCGTGAAGGCGGCATCGCGCATTTGGGGGAGCGCGAATGCAGCATCCAGCGCCGCTTCCAGAAGACCGTGGAGATCGCTCCCGCACCAGCGCTGGACGATGGGCTTCGCCGTCACATCATCGACGCCGCCGTGCGGTTCGCAAAACATGTCGGATACACCAATCTCGGCACGTTCGAGTTCCTGGTGGATGTCTCCGGTCGCCCGGGCGCACAGCCCTTTGTCTTCATCGAGGCGAACGCGAGACTGCAGGTCGAGCATACGGTCACCGAGGCGGTGACCGGCGTCGATCTCGTGCAAGCCCAGATCCGGCTGGCTCAGGGTGCGACATTGAAAGACCTGGGACTGGACGTACCGGGGATCGCCCGACCACGTGGCTATGCGATCCAGGCGCGGGTGAACATGGAAACCATCGGGCCGGACGGCTCGGTACGCCCGGGCGGCGGCACCGTGACGGTCTACGAGGCCCCGAACGGACTGGGCGTGCGGACGGATGGGTTCGGATATGCGGGCTACCGCACCGGCGTCGCGTTCGACTCATTGCTGGCCAAGGTCATCGTCCACGCGCCGGACTTCGCGGGGGCCGTGGCGCGTTCCGCGCGGGCCCTCAGCGAGTTCCGGCTGGAAGGCGTCGCCACCAACATCGCGTTCCTCCGCAGCATCCTGGCGCATGCTGACTTCGCCGCCGGACGCGTCCATACCCGCTGGGTCGACGAGAACATGGCCGCGCTGGTCGTCGAAGGTCTGGATCAGCGGCGCCGCTTCGTGGAGACGGCGCGGCCCGCGGCGAACGATGGGGGGTTCGCCGGTGCTCGGGTCAAGAGTCGCGATCCCCTCGCGCTGTTCGCCTACGACAGCCAGGTGAAAGCGGAGCAGGCGACGGCGGACGTGGAGGACGAGGCTCCGACACTGACCGGACCCGACGGTTCGGCCGGGGTCGCCTCCCCGATCCAGGGCACCATCGTCGCCATCGACGTCGCCATCGGTGACGAGGTGCGCCAGGGCCAGCAGCTCGCCGTCGTCGAGGCGATGAAGATGGAGCACGTGATCACCGCCCCCCATGGCGGCATCGTGCGCAGCGTCACGATGGCGCCGGGCGACGTGGTTCGCGAGGGCTATCCCATCGTCTTCATCCAGGAAGCCGAGGTCGTGGGCGGCGCCGTCGCCGCCGTGGCGGGGCCGGACCCGGATCATATCCGCGACGACCTGCGCGAGAGCTACGATCGCCACGCCTTCGGCCTGGACGAGAACCGGCCGGACGCGGTTGCCCGGCGCCGGAAGCTGGGCTACCGCATGCCGCGCGAGAACATCGACCGTCTCGTCGATCCCGGGTCCTTCAAGGAATACTGGCCACTCGTCGTCGCGCGGCAGCACCAGCGGAACACCATCGAGGCGTTACGCAAGAACACGCCGGGCGACGGCGTCGTCGCGGGCATGTGTTCCATCAATGGCACGCTGTTCGGCGAAACGCGGTCCCGCGCCGTCGTTGTCCACTACGACTACACCGTGCTGGCGGGCACGCAGGGGCACCGCAATCACTACAAGCAGGACCGGATCTTCGAGCTGGCGCAGCGCTTCAAGCTGCCGCTGGTCCTGTTCGGCGAGGGCGGCGGCGGCCGGCCGGGGGAGGACGACATCGGCCCCCGCGTCGCGGTCGATACGCACACCTTCACGACCTTCTCGCAGCTGAGCGGGCTGGTGCCGCTGGTCGCGATCGTGAACGGCCGCACCTTCGCCGGCAACACCGCGCTGGTCGCGTGCAGCGACGTGATCATCGCGACCGAGGGCTCGACGCTCGGCATGGGCGGGCCGGCGATGATCGAGGGCGGAGGACTCGGCATCTACACGCCCGAGGAAGTCGGGCCGATGTCCGTCCAGGTCCCGAACGGCGTCGTCGATATTCTGGTAGCGGACGAGGACGAGGCCGTCGATGTCGCGAAGAAATACCTCTCCTACTTCCAGGGGACGGTGTCCGCCGGGGACGCGCCCGACCAGCGCCGCTTGCGTCATGCCGTGCCGGAGAACCGGCTGCGACTGTACGACATGCGGGCGATCATCGACACCATCGCCGACACGGGCTCCGTCCTGGAGATTCGCGAGAAGTTCGGCATCGGGATCATCACCACCTTCATCCGGGTCGAGGGAAGGCCAATGGGGGTCATCGCCAACAATCCCCATCACCTGGCGGGCGCGATCGACTCGGACGGGGCCGACAAGGGCGCACGGTTCATGCAGCTCTGCGACGCCTTCGACATTCCCGTGCTGAGCCTGGTCGATTGCCCCGGCATCATGGTCGGTCCGGAGGTGGAACGGACGGCGCTGGTCCGCCATTGCACACGCCTGTTCAACGTGGGGGCTAACATGACCGCGCCGTTGTTCACGGTCATCGTTCGTAAAGCTTACGGTCTGGGGGCCCAGGCCATGTGCGGCGCGGGCACCCTGGTCGGTTTCTTCGCCGTGGCCTGGCCCACCGCCGAGTTCGCCGGCATGAACATCGAGGGCGCGGTCAAGCTCGGCTACCGCAAGGAGCTCATCGCGATCGAGGATCCCGAAGCGAGGCTCGCCGAGTTCCAGCGCCGGACCGCGATGGCCTACGACCGAGCCAAGGCGGTGAATGCCGCGGCCGGAGGCGGGATCGACGACGTGATCGACCCTGCGGACACGCGCGCCTGGATCGCCAGCGGCCTGAAACGCCTGCCGCCGGTGCCAGCGCGGATCGGAAAGAAGTACCCGTACATCGATCCGTGGTGAGCGATGCCTGACGCGGCCTGTCCTTCGCCAGTAGCCCATCCGGGACTGGACCAAGCACCGCCAGCGCGTCGCTGACTGATCAAGGTGCTTCACGGGAAGCCTCCGCGAAGCGATGAGGGGGGTCGTCGACGCGTTAGCCCAACGCGGCGCTGGGATCCCAGGACGGGTACACCACGCCGGGAGAGCAGCGGGATGCGAGGAATCGCGAGGCGCGGCAGGAGCCTTGAGCGGTCCTGCCCCCAGTCAAGCGGCTCTGCCAGGTTCCCTCGATGCGGAGCGAGCGCTTGACCGCCGTCTTCCGGGGGGGTAGGATCGGCGGAGAGAATCTTGAGAATGATTCCTAAAAAGCTTCGGGTCCCCTCACGCGCCGTCGCCGGCCCGCCGAGCGATGCCCTGCGGGCCCGCGGCCTGCGCCTCACCCGACCGCGGCGGGCTCTGCTATAGCTCAGGGGTGTGACATTCTCATCCAAGGGAGCGACAACGAAGCCAATAACGGAGGGAAACATGGACGGAACTAATGACCAAAGCGCTGGCAAGTGCCCGGTGATGCACGGGGCTACGACCTTCGGGGGCCGGTCGAACCGGGACTGGTGGCCGACCCAGCTGAACCTCCAGATCCTGCACCAGAACTCTTCACTCTCCAATCCCATGGGGCAGGCGTTCAACTACGCCGAGGAGTTCAAGAAGCTCAACTTGGAGGCCCTGAAGAAGGACCTCTTCGCCCTGATGACGACGTCGCAGGACTGGTGGCCTGCCGACTACGGCCACTACGGTCCGCTGTTCATCCGGATGGCCTGGCACAGTGCCGGCACCTACCGCATCGCGGACGGCCGCGGCGGCGGCGGCTCGGGCATGCAGCGCTTCGCGCCGCTCAACAGCTGGCCCGACAACGTGAGCCTCGACAAGGCGCGCCGGCTGCTCTGGCCGATCAAGCAGAAGTACGGCAACAAGATCTCCTGGGCCGACCTCATGATCCTCGCGGGCAACTGCGCCCTGGAGTCGATGGGGTTCAGGACCTTCGGCTTCGGTGGCGGGCGCGCGGACGTCTGGGAGCCCGATGAGACCTACTGGGGCGCCGAGGACACCTGGCTCGGCGACAAGCGCTACAGCGGCGACCGGGATCTCGCGAATCCCCTCGGTGCCGTCCAGATGGGCCTGATCTACGTGAACCCGCAGGGGCCGAACGGCAAGCCGGATCCGATCGCCGCGGCCAGGGACATCCGCGAGACCTTCGCGCGCATGGCGATGAACGACGAGGAGACCGTCGCCCTCATCGCCGGCGGGCACACCTTCGGCAAGGCCCATGGCGCTGGTGCTGAGGCGCTTGTTGGTCGTGAGCCCGAGGGCGCCAGCATCGCGGATCAGGGCTTCGGCTGGCGGAACAGCTTCGAGAGCGGCATGGGCGCCCACACAACCACGAGCGGCCTGGAAGGCGCATGGACCAACAATCCGACGCGGTGGGACAACGGCTTCTTCGACAACCTCTTCAACTATGAATGGGAACTGGGGAAGAGCCCGGCCGGTGCCTGGCAGTGGAAGCCCAAGGGTGGCGCTGCGGCGGACGCCGTGCCGGACGCGCATGATCCGTCGAAGCGGCATGCACCCATGATGCTCACGACGGACCTCTCCCTGAGGATGGATCCGATCTACGCGCCGATCTCCAAGCGCTTCCACGAGAATCCGGACCAGCTTGCAGACGCCTTCGCCCGGGCCTGGTACAAGTTGACGCACCGCGACATGGGCCCGCGCTCGCGCTATCTCGGCCCGCTCGTCCCGGCGGAGGAGCTGCTGTGGCAGGACCCCGTCCCGGCCGTCACGCACAAGCTGATCGACGAGCAGGACATCGCTGCCCTCAAGGGCAAGATCCTCGCCTCGGGACTCTCCACCTCCCAGCTGGTCTCGACCGCCTGGGCGTCGGCGGCGACCTTCCGCGGCTCCGACAAGCGCGGCGGGGCAAACGGCGCGCGCATCCGCCTCGCGCCGCAGAAGGATTGGAAGGTCAACCAGCCTGCGCAGCTGGCCACCGTGCTCGCGAAGCTCGAGGGGATCCAGAAGGAATTCAACGCGGCGCAGTCCGGTGGGAAGAAGGTTTCGCTCGCTGACCTGATCGTCCTCGGCGGCTGCGCGGCCGTCGAGCAGGCTGCGAAGAAGGCCGGGCATGACGTGAAGGTTCCCTTCGCACCCGGGCGCACGGACGCGTCGCAGGAGCAGACCGATGTGGACTCCTTCGCCGTGCTCGAACCGACCGCGGACGGGTTCCGCAACTACCTCGAGACTCGATATGGCGTTTCCGCCGAGGAACTGCTGGTCAATAAGGCACAGCTGCTGACCTTGACCGCGCCCGAGATGACGGTTCTCATCGGCGGCCTGCGGGTGCTGAACGCGAATGGCGGACAGTCCCAGCACGGCGCCTTCACGAAGCGGCCGGGGACGCTCACCAACGACTTTTTTGTGAACCTGCTCGACATGGGCACGGCGTGGAAGGCGACCTCGGACGCCGAGGAGGTGTTCGAGGGACGCGATCGCAAGACGGGTGCACTGAAATGGACCGGCACCCGTGTCGACCTCGTCTTCGGTTCGAACTCCCAGCTCCGCGCCCTCGCGGAGGTCTACGCATGCGACGACGCGCAAAAGGCGTTCGTGCGTGACTTCGTGTCTGCGTGGAACAAGGTGATGAATCTGGATCGCTTCGACCTCGCCTGATATCGGCGGAAGGGCGTTCGGACGCAGCTGGGCTTCAGCTGCGTCCGAACGTCAGGTCCGGGCCGCTTGGGCCTTGCGGACCAGCGCGCGGAGGCGGTCGGGGCTGAGCGGTAGCGCGGTGATGCCGATTCCCAGGGGGACCAGAGCGTCGGCTACCGCGTTGGCGATGGCCGCTCCGCACCCCGAGCTGCCGCCCTCGCCGACGCCCTTGACGCCGAGCGGGTTCAGTGGGGTCGGCGTCTCCTCGAGGATGCGCGCGACCGTGACCGCCGGCATCTCCATAGCCGTCGGCAACAGATAGTCCATGAGCGTCGTGGTCAGAAGCTGGCCTTGCTCGTCGTACACCAGTTCCTCGAAGAGCGCGCCCCCCAGCCCCTGGCCCAGCGCCCCCACGAGCTGGCCGTCGACGATCATCGGGTTGACCGCGCGCCCGACGTCGTAGGTGATGACGTACTTGCGGAGCGCCACCGCTCCCGTCTCGATGTCGACCTCGACGACTGCGATGTGCGTCCCGTACGGATAGGTCATCTTCGGAGCTTCGAAGAAGTGCTCGGCATAGAGCCCGGGCTCCATCCCCGGCGGTCCGGGAATGGCGGCGCGCGCAAGCTGGCGAAAGGTCAGCTGGCGATCTGGAACGCCGCGCACGTGGACGACGCCGCCCTCCACCACGAGATCCCCGGGGTCGGCCTCGAGGAGCCCGGCGGCAACGCGGACGATCTTGGCGTGCACTTTACGCGCGGCCTCCAGCGCAGCCGGCAGGGCCACCGACGCCCCCCGGCTGGCGAAGCCGCCGACCCCAAACGGCACCCGCGAGCTGTCGCCATGAACGACGGTGATCGCTTCCGCGGGGACGGCCAGCTCATCGGCCACGACCTGGGCCAGCGTAGTCTCGATCCCTTGCCCGACCGCCGCGACCCCGGAGTAGACGACGACGTGGCCGGTCGCGTCGACCTCCACCCGCGCGTACTCCCACGGCCCGAGCCCGGCCTTCTCCAGCACGCAGCCGACCCCGATCCCCAGGTAGCGCCCCTGGTCCCGCGCGGCGGCCTGCTCGCGCCGCACCGCCACGTAGTCGACCGCGTCGACCGCCTGGTCGAGGGCGGATCGGTAGTCGCCGCAGTCATAGACCGTCCGTTGAGCGAGCGAGGCGCCCCCGACGTCGTACGGCATCTCCGAGGGCTCGATGAAGTTGCGGCGCCGCAGCTCGAGGGGATCGATCCCCAGTCGATCCGCGGCGATGTCGAGCAGGCGCTCGCGGACAAACGTGCACTCGAATCGGCCAGGACCCCGATAGGTTCCCGTCGGTGTCTTGTTGGTGAGGACACAGCGCGCCTCGGACAGATAGTTCGGGATGCGGTACGGCCCGGGCATCAGGGCCGCCGTCAGCTCGGGGACCACGACGCCGTGCGTACGGATGTAGGCGCCCAGGTCCACGGTGAATCGGTCGACGAGGGCCACGATCCGATAGTCGGCGTCGAATCCGATCTCGATATCGTGGTCCTGCTGCCGCGAGTGGTTGGTGGCCATGAGGTGCTCGCGCCGATCCTCGATCCACTGTACGGGCCGGCCGAGCCGCATGGCCGCCCAGGGCACCATGAGGTCTTCCGGATAGAACTCGCCCCGCACACCGAAGCCGCCTCCTACCTCCAGCTCAACGAACTGGATGAGGTGCTCGGGATGGCCGAGGAGGTCGGCGAGCACGCGGCGGTTGAAGTGCGGCACCTTGGCCACGCCCCACAGCCGCAGCATGCGGGTGCCGGGATCGTAGGCCGCAGTCAGTCCCCGGGTCTCGATGGGCACGCCCGTGTGGCGCTGCACGGCGAAGTGCTCCCGCACGCGGTATCGGGCGCGCGCCAGGGCGGCCGGCGCGTCGCCCTTGCGGGTCTCCAGGAGGTCCACGAGGTTGACGCCGACCACCGGATGCAGCACGGGTGCGTCCGGCTCGAGCGAGTGCCGCGCGTTGGTGATGGTCTCCAGCGGCTCGTAGCCGACCTCCATCAGGTCGAGCGCGTCCTCTGCCAGGTACCGGCTCTCGGCGATCACCATGGCCACTGGCTCGCCCACGTAGCGCACCCGCTCTCGCGCCAGGGGAAACTGCAGGCACTCGACGGCGCCGGTGCGGTGTCCCAGGCGCGTGGGGATGCGGCCGACGGGGCCGAGATCGTCGCTGGTCACCACGGCTACCACTCCGGGAAGCGCCAGCGCCGCCTTGGCCCCAATCTCCCCCAGGCGCGCGTGGGCGTGAGGCGATCGCAGGACGGCGGCCTGGAGCATCCCGGGCAGGCGAAAGTCCGCTGCATAGGCCCCGCGTCCGGTGAGAAGGCGTGCATCCTCCTTGCGTCGCATGGGCTGACCGAATGCGCGTTCCATCGGCTGTCGGAGCGAGCCTAGCGGAGACCGCGTGACGAATCAACGTCGGCGGCACAATCGACCTCGCGGCGAAGTGTCGCTGCTTGGCCGCACGGCGGACAGCCGCGAAACAATCGCCGGGGTAGTCGCGCTGGCCTGTGCTTCGCGGGTCCGATTTACACCAAACCACTCACTCGTAGGCGGCACAAACGGTATCGGGCTAGGATCGTGGGGGCGGCGGCGATCGGCAGCCTGGAGGCGAAATGACGGAAGCCCTGACGTTGATGGCAGTCCATGCGCACCCGGACGATGAGTCAATCAGCACTGGCGGCGTGTTGGCCCGCTACGCGGAGGAGGGCCTCCGGACGGTGCTGGTCACCTGCACCGGCGGCGAGGTCGGCGAGATAGCGGATCCGGGACTGGCGACGCCCGAAACGCTGGTCGAAGTTCGGCGGAGGGAGCTACGGCAGGCCTGCGACATCCTGCGCGTCGGGAGGCTCCACCTGCTGGGCTATCGCGATTCAGGGATGATGGGAACACCCGACAACGAGCACCCGGCGAGCTTCTGCCAGGCTTCATTGGACGAGGCGACGGCCAGATTGGTGGCCCTCGTCCGGCGGGAGCGGCCCCAGGTGCTGGTGACCTACGACGAAAACGGCTTCTACGGTCACCCGGACCACATCAAGGCGCACCAGATTACCGTGTCCGCGTACGAGGCGGCCAGCGATCCGGCGCGCTGGCCCGAGGCGGGTGAGCCCTGGCGGCCGGCAAAGCTGTACTACACCGCGGTGGCCCGCTCCAAGATCAAGAATTTCGCCCGACTCCTGCGCGAGGCGGGAATCGAGGCGCCGTTCGAGGGCGGCGAGGCGCGCGAACCGGATATCGGCACGCCCGACGAGCTGATCACCACGGAGGTCGACGTCTCCCCGCAGGTCGAGCGCAAGCGCCAGGCGCTCATGGCGCACGCCAGCCAGATGGGACCGGAGGTCTTCTTCGCGAAGATGCCACCGGCGCTCTTCTACCGAATCTTTGGCCGGGAGAGCTTTCAGCTCGCGCGAGGACAG
Source organism: uncultured Candidatus Rokubacteria bacterium (assembly GCA_963754315.1). Lineage (GTDB taxonomy): Bacteria > Methylomirabilota > Methylomirabilia > Rokubacteriales > CSP1-6 > CAVWFS01. The sequence goes on along the minus strand of CAVWFS010000020.1, from coordinate 77,127 downwards.
TCGGGCGCCTCGGGTCTGGAGAGCGACCTGTTCGCTGGGTTGCGCAGGTAGACCCGGACAGGCGCTAGCCAGGCGACCCTTTCCGGTCTGGCCTCGTTAACCAAAGCCGCGGACCGCTCACGACGGCAGCATCTCCCGCACGGCCTGGAGGAAACCCTTCAAGCTGATCGGCTTCGCCTGGTAGCCGTCGAAGCCGGCGGCCATGATCTGGCGGCGGTCCAGCGTCATCGCGGAGGCCGTCACGGCGATGACCGGGATCGCGCGAGTGGCGGGATCGGCGCGCAGCCGCTGCAGGGCCTCGATCCCGTTCATACCCGGGAGCTGGATGTCCATGAGGATCAGGGCCGGCCGCTGCTCCGCGGCCATGAGCAGACCGTCCTCCGCGTTCTCCGCTTCGACGACGCTGTAGCCGCTCGCCCGGAGCACGTCGCGGACGAGCATCCGGCTGGGGTCGTTGTCCTCGACGAGAAGGATCAGCTCACCCGGCATGGGGGCTCGCGGGAAGCGTGAACGTGAACGTCGATCCGCGACCCAGCTCGCTCTTCACCCACAGGCGGCCGCCATGCAGCTCGACGAACTTTCGCGCCAGCGCGAGGCCGAGACCGGTGCCCTCGCGCTTGCGCGCGGCGTGGCCCACCTGGCGGAACTCCTCGAAGATCGCCGCCTGGTCCTCGAGGGCGATCCCGACCCCGGTGTCGGTGACGGACACCTCGACGGTGCCGTTCGCGGGCAGCGCACGCACGTCGATCCGGCCGCCCTCGGGCGTGAACTTCACGGCGTTGGACAGCAGATTCAGGAGCACCTGCTTGAGCTTTCGCTCGTCGGCGACGACGTCCTCGAGCGTCTCGTCGACCGTCAGCTCGAACGCGAGCCCGTGGCGCATGGCGCGTTCACGCATCAAGGTGAGCGCGTTCTCGAGGGCCATGCGGAGATTGAACGTCCCGAGCTCCAGCTCCATCCGTCCCGCCTCGACCTTGGAGAGGTCCAGGATATCGTTGATCAGTGAGAGCAGGTGGCGTCCGGAGCTCAGGACGACGCGGATGTACTCGGCCTGCTTCTCGTTCAGCTCCCCGAACATGCGGTCGTCCAGAGCCTCCGAGAAGCCGATGATCGCGTTGAGCGGCGTCCGCAGCTCGTGCGACATGTTGGCGAGGAACTCCGACTTGTGGCGGCTGGCCGCCTCCAGCTCGCGGTACAGCCGCCCCAGCTCGTCGTTCATCCGGTTCAGGTTGGCCGCGAGCGCGCCGAGCTCGTCGCGATTCGGAATGTCGACGCGTCGGGAGAAGTCCCCGGAGGCAATCTGTGCGAGGCCCACGTCCATTGCCTTGACGGCTCCGACCAGCGACCACGAGATTGCGAACCCGAGCACGAGGGCCAGGCCGATCGCCCCTACCGCGAACCCGATGACGATCCACCGCGCGCGCACGAACGCGTCGTGGCTCGTGTCCACGCTGGCCACCATGTCGGCTTCCGCCTGGTTGACGAGCTGGTTCGTGAGCCGCTCCAGCCGGTCAGCCAGTGGGTTCGCCTGCGCCAGCTGCAGCTCCCGCCCTTCGTCGGCCCGGCCCGTCCGGATCAGCTCCACGACCCGCGTGACGACCCGGATGAACTCGTCGTAGTCGGCCCGCAGGCGGCCGAGCAGCTCGACCTCGTCCCGGGCGACGAACTGCAGGCGGTCCAGGTCGTAGCCGAACTGGTTGAGCTGGCGGAGGATGGCGTCGAGGCTCCGATCCTCGGGGACGAGCAGCGCCGCGGCGACACTGTAGAGCTGGCCGGTCGTGTCGTGTTGCAGCTGGCGGTAGGCGGCGATCTTGCGCTGCAGCTTCACGAGGTCTTCCGCCCGGCGATTCACCTCGCCGAGAACCTCGAGACCGACCGCGCCGAGCGCGATCAGCAGGCCGACGATGGTGAGGAACGCGACCAGGAGCTTGGTGTGCACCGCGGCCGGGATCCTCGCCACGAGGCGCGGGAGGGCGCGCAGGAGCGCGCGCATCACCCGCCGCCTTCGCGGAGGAGCGAGCGGAGATCGCGCAGCATCTCGTCAGGATTGAACCGGACGCCCATGTACTGGACTCGCAGCGCGCCCGCACGGTCCACGAGCGAGGTGAGGAACGTGTGGTCGACGTCGCCGCGATCTGTCTTCCGCGCAAACACGCCGTAGCGCTGGGCTACGTCCTTGATCTCCGCCGGTGTCCCGGTGAGGAACGCCCAGCCCGCCCCCCTCGCGCCGTGCGCCTGCGCGTAGCTCCGCAAGACGTCTGCAGTGTCGCGCTCGGGATCGACGGTGATGGCGACAAACGCCACCTTCGCGCCGAAATCCTTCCCCATCCGCTGGCCGAGCCCGGCCAGCTTCGCCGTGAGCAGGGGACAGGTGTCGGTGCACGTCGCATAGATGAAGGTGATCGCAACGACCTTGCCGCGCATATCGGCCAGAGCGAGCCGCCCGCCGTCGGCAGTCGTCAGCGAAAACGTGGGCGCCGCCCCGATCGTGGGCAGCCGCGCGTCACGGCCCGGCTGGTGCGCGAGAGTCTGGCATCGCCACCGAGAGGATGAAGGCGACGGCGAGTCCCGCCACGGCCCGCGGCCCGAAGCGTGTCAGCCCTTCAGCTCCTTCTTCAGCTCATTGAGGAACCGCCAGTCGGTGCCCTGCGCCAGGATCCTCTGCGGGCTGCCGTTGATCATTCCCGCCTCGCGGAGACGCAGGGCGTAGAAGCGGAGCGTATCCGCCGGGTCGTACGCGCGCCACCGGCCGAAGGGCACTTCCTTCAAGGCCTGTAGGACGAGGGGCTCGGGCACGTCGAAGCCACGGTCGTGGTACGCCCGCGCCGCGCGAGCCGGATCGACGGCGCACACCTCATCCCCCTTCAGGATCGCGCGCAGGGCGCGCTTGGTGGCGACCGGATGCCGCGCGACGAATTCCCGGTTCGCCACCACCATGCAGCAGAAGTACTGGGACCACGGCCGGTCGGAGGCACTATTCACCACGACGTGGCCGATCCCCCGGGCGCGCAAGTCCTGGGGATCCGGAGGAAACCCGAGGAACGCATCGATCTTGCCCTCGGCGAGGAGTCTCTTGGCCTCGGCCGACGGATGGGTCACCCAGCTGATGTCCTTGCGCGGATCAAGACCCACCAGCGATGCCATGCTCGCCAGGAACACGTGCTGGGCGGACCCCAGACCGAACACGGCGACGGTCTTTCCCTTCAAGTCCTTGATCGTCCGGACGCGGTCCGTGGCGATCAGCTCGAAACACCCGATGTGCACGCCGGCCAGCACGACGATCGGCGTGCCCCCGTCCAGTGCGACGACGAGGGGCGCGGCGAAGTTCATGGCGATGTCCGCGTCCCCGCTGCCGCTGCCCATTTCCTTCGCCCCGGATACGCCTCCGCTGACCGGCGGATACCGGATATCGGTGAACCCCTCGGCACGCAGCAGGTCCTCGGCGACATACTGCGGCGAGAGGCAAATGCTTGGCACGGCACCCAACCTGACGCGTGTCGTCTCCGGCGGCGGCTCGGCCGCGACAGCCAGACCGCCGCGGTCTGCGGCGATCGTTGTCACGACGGCGGCGGATCCCGTGAGGAAGTGCCGGCGCCCGATCATCCCTTCAGCTCCTTCTTCAGCTCGTTCAGGAACCGCCAGTCCGTGCCCTGGCTGATGATCTTCTGCGGGCTCGACTTGATCATGCCCGCCTCGCGCAGGCGGAGCGAGTAGAACCGGACGCTGTCCTCGGGGTTGTACTCGCGCCAGCGAGCATAGGGGAGCTCGCGGAGGGTGGCCAGCGCGTAGTCCTCCCGCGGGGTGAACTTCTTCTCCACGAGGCTCCTGGCGATGCGCTCGGGCTCGAGAGCACAGATGTCCGTGGCCTTCAGGAAGGCGCGCAAGGCGCGCTTGGTGGCGACCGGGTTCTTCCGCACGAAGTCGCGGTTGGCCGCGACCATGCAGCAGAAATACTGCGACCACGGCCGGTCAGCCGCGCTGTTCACCACCGAGTGACCGATCTTCCTGGCGCGCAGCTCCTGGGGCTCGGGCGGGAACCCCATGTAGGCGTCAACCTTGCCCTCCCGGAGGAGCTCGATCGACTCCGGCCGCGGCTTGGTGATCCACTCGACGTCGTTGCGGGGATCGAGCCCCACGTGGGCGAGCATGGTGGAAAGGAAGATGTGCGGGCTCGATCCGAGGCTGACCACGGCGATCCTCTTGCCCTTCAGGTCCTTGAGCGAGCGCACGCGATCGGTGCCGAACAGCTCGAAGCACCCCGGATGGACCCCGGCCAGGACGGTGATCGACTGGCCGCCATCGATCTGGACGATCGTGGGCCCGATGAAACTGATCCCGATGTCGACCTTGCCGGCCCCCACCTCATCCAGCGTGCCAATCGTCGCCTGTGCTCCGTGCTGGACGACCGTGAAGCCCTCGGCCCGCAGGAGATCTTCGGACACGAGCTGAGGGGCCGTGCAGATGGCGATGGAGCTGCTCACCCGTATCGTGCCCGTCTCGGGGGACGGCTGGGAGGCCGCCGAGCGCGGCGTCGACACCGGGAACCCTCCCGCTGCGGTGAGGCCGGTCAGGAACTTGCGCCGGGTGATCATCGCTTCAACTCCTTCTTCAGCTCCCTGGACCTCCCGGTCAGCGCCGCCGCCGCGGCGGCCGCCCCCGCACTCCGCGGCAGCTCGCGTCGTCTCATCCCTTGAGCTCTTTCTTCAACTCGTTCAGGAAGCGCCAGTCGGTACCCTGCGCGATGAGGCGCTGCGGCGCCGATTTGATCATGCCGGCCTCGCGGAGGCGGAGGGTATAGAAGCGGACCGAGTCTTCCGGATCGTAGACGCGCCACTTGTTGTACGGGACTTCCTTCATGGTTTGGAGCGCATAGTCGTAGCGTGGCGTGAAGCCGCCGTCGACGAGAGCCCGCGCGGCCCGCTCAGGCTCGAGGGCGCAGACGTCGGTAGCCTTCAAGATCGCCCGCAGCGCCCGCTTGGTCGCGATCGGATGTTTGCGAACGAACTCCCGATGACCCGTCGCCATGCAGCAAAAGTACTGCGACCACGGCCGGTCGACCGCGCTGTTGACGACGACGTGTCCGACCTTCCTAGCGCGGAGCTCCTGCGTGTCCGGCGGAAAGGCGAGGTAGGCGTCAACCTTCCCCTCCGCGAGCAGGCGCTTGCACTCCGCGGCGGGATGCTCGACGAGGGTGACGTCCTTGCTAGGATCCAGCCCGACGTGGGCTAGCATGCTGGTGAGGAAGACGTGCGCGGGTTGACCCAGCTCGGTGATCGCGATCGTCTTCCCCTTGAGATCCCGGATCACGCGAACCCGGTCCGTCGCGAACAGCTCGAAACAGCCAGGGTGGACACCGCCCAAGATCGTGATCGGGTCGCCGGCATCCAGCCGGATGACTAGCGGCGCGACGAAGTGCAGGGAGACATCGACCTCCCCTGATGCCAGAATCTTCGAGATACCCGCGACGGGCGTCTTGACGTACTGAATGTCGCTGAAGCCCTCGGCCTTCAGGAGTTCCCTGACGATGTACTGGGGCGCCGGGCAGAGGCTCGGCGACTGATAGAGCCTCAGTCTCGTCGTCTCCGGTGGCGGCTCCCCAGAGACGTGTCCGGGTGACCATCCGAGCAACCCTACCGTTCCCGTGACACCGCGCAGGAGGTCGCGCCTGGTGATCATCCCTTCAACTCCTTCTTCAGCTCGTTGAGGAAGCGCCAGTCCGTGCCCTGCGCGATGATCTTCTGCGGGCTGCTCTTGACCATCCCGGCCTCGTGGAGTCGGAGGGCGTAGAAGCGCAGCGAATCCTCAGGGTTCTGGGCCCGCCACAGGTTGTACGGAAGCTTCTTGATCAGCTCGAACGCATAGTCGTACTCACGCGTGTAGCCCTTGGTCACGACCTTCTGCGCCGCTACCGCGGGGTCTGCCGCGCAGAGGTCGGCGGCCTTGAGGACGGCGCGCAGGGCCCGCCTCGTCGCCGCGGGGTACCGGCGGACGAAGTCGCGGTTCGCGTATGCCATGCAGCAAAAGTACTGAGACCAAGGCCGGTCCGATGCACTGTCGACGACTACCCGGCCGATCTTCCGTGCTCGCAGCTCCTGGGGTTCGGGGGCGATGCCAAGATACCCATCGATCTTGCCCTCCGCAAGGAGACGCGCCGACTCCGCGAAGGGGTGAGTGACCCAGGTGATGTCCGCGCGAGGATCGATGCCCACGTAGGAGAGCATGCTGGCCAGGAAGACGTGTTGTGGCTCCCCCTTCCCTGGAATGGCGACCGTCTTCCCCTTCAGGTCCCGGATCGCGCGGACGCGCTCAGATCCAAACAGCTCGAAGCAGCCGGCGTGGACCCCGGCCAGGATCACGACGGGCGCGCGCTCGTCCACACTGACCACGAGGGGCCCGATGAAGTTCAGAGCCAGGTCCACCTGGCCGGCCCGACTGCCTGCGTGAAGAGGTTGCCCGTCTTGAACTCAACGTACTCGACGTCGGTGAACCCCTCGAGCCGGAACAGCTCTTCCGCTACGTAGAGCTGGGGAGATACAAATCGCGGGGCTCCGTACCACGCGGATCCTTGTCGTCTCCGGCGGCGGCTCCCCAGCGGCGTGTCCGGGTGGCCATCCCAGCAGCCCTACCGTTCCCGTGACACCGCGCAGGAGGTCGCGCCTGGTGATCATCCCTTCAACTCTTTCTTCAGCTCGTTGAGGAAGCGCCAGTCCGTGCCCTGCGCGATGATCTTCTGCGGACTCGACTTGATCATCTCGGCCTCGTGGAGCCGCAGGGCGTAGAAGCGAACGGTGTCCTCGGGGTCGTAGTCACGCCACCGGTTCCACGGCACGTCGCGCAGGGCCTGGAGCGCGTAGTCGTGCCGCTTCGCGTACCCCTTGTCGACGAGGAGTCGCGCCACCCGCTCGGGCTCACTCGCACAGAGGTCCGTCGCCTTGAGGAAGGCCCGCAGGACGCGCTTCGTCGCGACTGGGTGCTTCCGGACGAACTCACGGTTGCCAACCATCGTGCAGCAGAAGTACTGCGACCAGGGCTTGTCCATCGCGCTATTGACAACAACATGGCCGATCCCGGCCGAGCGAAGCTCCTGGGGGTCGGGGGGAAAGGCGATGTAGGCATCCACCTTCCCCTCCGCCAGGAGGCGTTTGCCGTCCTCCGGGGAATGGACGGCCCACGCGATGTCCCGCCGGGGGTCGAGACCGACGTGGGCCGCCATCGCCGAGACGAAGATGTGGCCGGCGCTCTGCAACGCCGAGATCGCGACGGTCTTGCCCTTGAGGTCCCGGACCGCGCGGATGCGCTGGGTCCCGAACAACTCGAAGCAGCCTACGTGGATTCCCGCCAGGAGGACGATGGGATCCTGCGCGTCGATGCGCAGGAGAAGCGGCCCACTGAACGCCGTGGTGAAGTGGATCTGGCCGGTAGCCAGGTCATGCCACATCGCGGCTCCCATATCGGCCGACTTGACGTACTTCACATTCGTGAACCCCTCACCTCGTAGCAGGTCCTCTGCCACGAACTGCGGGGCCGCGCAGAGGCTCGAGCTATCGCCGATCCGGAGCGTCGTCGTCTCGAGCGGCGGCTCGGCTTCGGTCGAGCTCACGCCGAGCAGCCGTGTCATGCCGACGGCCGCCGACCCGTGCACGAACGCGCGCCGGCCGATCATCGCCCGAGCTCCTTTTTGGGTAGTGCCTCAGCGCGATCGGGTTGGCGGGCTGCACACTTTCCCACTTGGATCGCCGCGCGGGCTTTTGCGCAGATGATGGCTGCGTCTGGCATCCTGAGGTCTCCCTGGTGTCGCTCTTGGGGGAGGCAGGCCAGATGCCAGGAGGCTGGACGCCGCATCGCGTCAACCATACAGCCTGATGGAAGGCGCTCTGACGATATCACGCTTCTCGCCAAGACTTTCATACGGAGACGCGGGCAAAGGTCACATGTCCTTAGCCATAACCGGGCCCCGACTGCAGGTCGTACGACGTGCGCAGGATGCCGTTCGATGTGCACGAGGCCGGCCGCTATTGTCTCGGTCTTTTAGGCGAAAAGGACCGTCAGTGTCGTGCAACTATCGGATTCAATGCCGATGCTGACACGTCTCCGAGGCTGAACACACGAGGCGCCTCCAAATCCCCCGACGACGGCGATGGAGGCCACCCTTGACGACGCAGCGCTTCAGATGTGGCGACGGACAGGAGCGAGCGACGCGGTCGTGTCACGCGGGCTCGAGCGAGGCGAGGGACATCCCGAGCTCGTCGGCCAGACGACCGGCGCGCTCGCGGTAGCCCAATGCCGCGGTCGCGTCGCCGGTACGCTCGTGGAGCCGGGCGAGGCCGAGGCAGCACCGGACGACGAGCGGTCGCATCCCACGCTGCTCGGCGAGCTGGAGGGCCTCGAGGAAGTGATTCTGCGCCTGGCGCAAATCTGGCGACTCGATGCCGGCCAGGATCCCGGCCAACGCGTGCAGCGCCCACGCCTCGTTGCCGTGCTCCAGCCGCGTCCGAGTCTCACTCAGTGCTCGACGAGCTTCGGCGAGCGCCTCCACGAAGCGCCCGGCCCTGGCGTGGGCGTCGGCGAGATACGTGCGCCATAGCGACTGCGTGGCCACGATCCCCATGCCACGAGCGTGGTCGACAGCCTGCTCCAGCAGCGCCACGCTCTCCTCGATGCGCCCGGTGAGCGCATAGGCGGCCCCGAGCAATGCCGCGATGGTGGGAAACCAGTTGTTGACGTTGTAAGTCCGGCACACCTCGAGGCCGCGTTCGAGGAGGGGGATCGCCGCGGGCGCGTCGGCCTTCCGCACATGGAGCGCGCCCAGCCCCGCCAGGGCGGTGGCCAGGCCAAAGGCCGTGCTCGGCTCGGCGATGCGTAGCGCCTGCTCGCCATACGCAATGCCCTCCTCGAAGCGCCCGAGCTCGGCCAGCGAACGGGCGAGGAAGGAGAGCACGAGCAGGCGGATGGCGATGGCGCGGTTGGCCGTGCTCCGTCTTCCTTCCGGGGGGCGATCCAGCTCCGGGAGCGTGTCCGACAAGAGGTCGGCGGCGCGCTGGCTGTCGCCCTGCGCGAGGAACACCACGCCCCGGTACAGCTTCGTCTCCGCCAGAAGCACCGCGTTGCCTACCGTGATGGCCATTGCCAGCGCCCGTTCACTCGCGTCGAGGGCCGCGTCCAGCTCTCCGACGACCCACAGATAATGGCACCGATAGCAGGCCACCGTCGCCAGGGCGTGCACGTCATCGAGCTGGTGCGCGATCGCCTCCGCCTCGACGAGCTCGTCGCGGATCTTGTCGACCTCGCCGAGAGACCACAGAGCGTCGCGGAGGTTCAGGCGAAGGGCGAGGGCGATGCGGAGCGTGTCTGGAGTCTGCGGCACGCGACGGAGCGCGAGCAGGGCCCGGTCGAAGCTCTCGACGGCCTCGCGGGTGGCCGACGTGAAGAGGGCTCGCCGCCCGGCGCGCAGGAGGTACTGGACGGACTTGTCCCACAGCTCGCCGCGGAAGGCATGGTGGGCCAGCCGCGTCGTCTGCTCGGCCAGCCGATCCGGGTAGAGCGCCTCGATGGCGGCGACGATCCGGGCGTGCAGGGCGCGCTGCCGGGCGTGCAGGAGGCTGCCATACGCGACGTCGTGGGTGAGCGAATGCTTGAAGGCGTATTCCTGCTCGGGGAAGCGGCACGACTCGTACAGGAAGGAGGCCGCCTGCAGGTGCGCGAGCCCGTCACGAAGCTGGTCACCGGGGAGGTCGGCGATCGCTCCCAGAAGGCCGGCGTCGACACGTCGTCCGATCACGGCAGCGCATTGCAAGAGCCGCTCCTCTTCGAGCGGCAGCCGGTCGATGCGCGACGCGAGGACCGCCTTGACGGTCTCCGGCACCTGACCGGTGCTCACGGACCGAACGAGGCGGTACGCGCCCGGCGCGCCCACGAGCGCTTCCGTCTCGACGAGGCTGCGCACCATCTCCTCGAGGAAGAACGGGTTGCCGTCCGTCCGGTCGACGAGGAGTTGCGTGAGTGGTCGGAGAGTCGGGTCGGCCCCGACGAGCGCCTGGAGTAACTCGGCGGCGAGCACGGGCGGCAGCGGATCGATCCTCAGGTCCATGAAATGGGCCACCGACCCCCACGGGTGGCGATACTCCGGGCGGTAGTTGACGAGCAGGAGAAGGCGATGGCCAGGTACCGCCTCCACGAGGCTTTCGAGAAGGGCGAGCGTCTCCAGATCCATCCAGTGCAGGTTCTCCATGACCAGACAGACCGGTCGTTCCCGCGCCTCGCTGAAGAAGAGGCGTCTCAGGGCCCCGAGGATCCACCCGCGACGGTGGGAAGGGTCGAGCCGCGTCCAGGCAGGATCGGGGCCGGCCACCGGCACGTCGAGGAGTGTCAGGAACGCGGGCAACAGGGGTTCGAGCTCCGCGTCGAGCGCGACGACTTTGGCCGTCACCTTCTCGCGGATGCGGCCCACCTCGTCCCGGTCGTCGATGTTGAAGTACGTGCGCAGGAGATCGGTGACGGGCAGGTATGGAGTGCTCTTGCCGTACGATGTCGCGCTCGCCGCGAGAACGAGCCAGCCTTCCGTCGAGGACTGGCGCATGAACTCGTAGCAGAGTCGCGTTTTTCCGACGCCGGCCTCGCCCACCACCCCGACGCCCTGGCCGTGGCCCGCGGCGACCCGGTCCCGAGCGTTCCGAAGCAGCTCGAGCTCCGCACTGCGGCCGACGAAGCGGGTGAGACCTCGTGCGGCGACCGCCTCCAGCCGGGATCGCGGCATGTCGATGCCGGTCAGCTCGTACACGCTGATGGGCGTCTGGAGCCCCTTGACGGGCACCTGCCCGACCGGCTTCACCTGCACGTAGCCTTCCGCGAGCTTGAGCGTCTCGCCCGTCATCAGCACCGAACCCGGCCGCGCCAGTTGCTCCATCCGCGCGGCGATGTGCGTCGTCTGCCCGACGGCGGTGTAGTCCATATGAAGGTCGCTTTCGATCGACCTGACCACAACCTCGCCCGAGTGCAGGCCGACCCGGATCAGGAGGGGCACATCGTGAGCACGCCGCACTTCGTCGCTGTGCCGTGTCAAGGCCTCCTGCATTCGCAGCGCCGCATGACATGCCCGGATCGCATGGTCCTCGTGAGCGACCGGCGCCCCGAAGAGCGCCATGATGCCATCCCCCATCACCTGGTTCACGGTGCCCTCGTAGCGATGCACGGCGTCCATCATCCGCTCGAGGACCGGGTCCAGGATCCTCCGCGCGTCCTCGGGATCAACGTCGGCGAGCAGGTCCAGCGACCCCTTGAGGTCCGCGAAGAGCACCGTGATGTGCTTGCGCTCGCCTTCCCGCGAGCTCTCGGCGGTGAAGATCCTCTCGCCGCCGTGGTGCCGAGGCCCCTGGAGCGGGTGCAGGGGCGTCCCGCACCGGTGGCAGAACCGCGAGTCGGCCGGCGGAAGGGCCCCGCATCCCGGACAGCCCTGGGTGAGGCGCTCGCCGCAACCGAGGCAGATCGTCGACTCTGGAGGATTGTCGTGCTGGCAGGCGGGACACCTCATGTCAGCTCCCCGAGCAAAAGCGTCATGGCCGGGCGTGACCCGGCCATGAGCGTTGAAGAGCGCGCGAAACGCCCGCGTTCCGGTTATTTCGCCGGGTCGCGCAGGGTCGAGGCGCCGCTCTTCAACAACGCCGCGGCTTCCCGGGCCACCGCCGTGCCCTCAAAGAAGCGCGGGTTCTGCGTACCCCACAGCCGCACCGCATTCGCGAAGACGAAGTCGCGGAAATCATCTTCGGTGATATGGCCGCCCTCGACCAGCTCGAAGGCTTCGGGCAGCGGGTCGCGCATGTCGACGACGTCGAAATGGCTGATATCGGAGCTGTAGATCGCGTTGATCCGCGCCCCCAGCGGCATCGCCTTGCCGAACGCCACCGCGTTCATCCGGTCGTCGGCCTCGCAGCCGAAATAGAACGGTGTCGCGTAGAGGTCGATCCAGTCCTGCTTCTGGGTGATGTTGCAGTGGATGTAGTCGTCGGGTGGCATACCACCGGTGAGGAAATCCTCTTCGAGCGGCCAGCCGTCGCGCTTGTCGAGCTCGGCGGCAATCTCGGCGTAGCCGTATTTGTCAACCAGCTCGCGCAGCAGCGGACGATTGAGCTTGGTCGGGTCCATGTTCTGCAGACCCTTGGCACCGCGCCGCTCCCAATGCTCGACCAGATCACAGAACAGCTGGCAGCCCCAGCCGACGCCGCCTTCGAGGAACGCGAAACGCAGATCGGGGAAGCGCCGGGTCACACCGCCGAGGAACAAAGCCTTGGCGACGTTGTGGCCGGCCGCGGCGAAATGACCGATATGGTTGAAGGTGAAGTTGGACGGACTGTTGCGCTCGCCATACGAGCGGCCGCCAGTATGGAAGGTCGGCGCAATGCCGAGCTCGCGGCATTTCTCCCACAGCGGATCGTAATCGTAGTCGCTGTCGAGGCCGAGTTGATCGAAGCTCTGGGCATAGCGGGCGAGGTCGGCGGGGGCCCCCTTGGCGTGCGGGATCGGCCGGCGCACGCCGCTGCCGAACATGCAGACCTTTGAGCCCAGCTGAGTGGTGACGAACTCCAATTCCTCGAGCGCCTCATCCGGCGTGTGCACCGGGATCACCGCGACCGGGGTCAGCTTGTCGGTGAGGTCCTTGAAGTAGTCATGGGTGACGATATTGAAGCCGCGGATCACCGCGCGCCGGGTCGCGTCGTCGGCGATGCGCGGGATGCCGAGCCCGGCGGTCGGGTAGACGATGCCGAAATCGATGCCGAGCTCCTCGAGCCGGTCGTATAGCATCTTGGGCATCATCGCCGTCGCGCGGTCGCGCGTGTTGGTCGATTGCCGGCCCCAAAACCCCTCCATCGCGACGCCACGTTCGGTGCGCTGCGCGAGGGTCAGGCTGAGCGAATCCGGTATGCGGCGCTGCGACTGCAAGAACCCGTTGGCGCCGACATCGCCCGTGACCTTGCGGATTTTCTCGGCAAAGACCGGGGTGTACTCGACCCAATGCCCGTCGCCGTCGATGACGGGGTGGTCGAGATTCTTGCGGATGTCTTCGGGCGTATGGTGGTGCGCGCTCATCTGGTTCCTCCCGGCATGGCGTCGTGAGACCTCGATGCTGCGCAAAAGCGTATGCTTCGGCGCAACCCAAGTCAAACGGCCGTACCGACCGCGGGGGCACGATCGGGGCTGCGCCGCTAACAAGAAGTGTGGGGTAGGGGGTAAAGCCCGCCCGCCAACGCTCACTCGAGCGTGTATCCTGGAGGAGATGATTCCGCTCTCGGTCCTGGATCTCTCTCCCATCGTCCAAGGCGGCACGCCGGCACTGGCCTTCCGCCGCACGCTGGAGCTGGCGCAGCACGCGGAGCGGCTGGGCTACGCGCGGTTCTGGCTGGCCGAGCACCACAACATGCCCGGCATCGGCAGCGCGGCCACGGCCGTGCTGATTGGTCACGTGGGGGCTGGTACATCTCGCATCCGGATTGGGTCCGGGGGGATCATGCTGCCGAACCACGCGCCCCTGCAGGTGGCCGAGCAGTTTGGCACGCTGGAGTCGCTGTTCCCCGGCCGCATCGATCTCGGCCTGGGTCGCGCCCCGGGCACTGACCGGTCCGCCTCGATTGCCCTTCGGCGCACCTTGAACGTCGATCCCGACAACTTTCCCCAACGACGTGCTCGAGGTGATGGAGTTCCTGGCCGACCCTCGACCCGGTCAGCCCGTGCAGGCGGTGCCCGGCGCCGGCCTGCGGGTGCCCATCTGGATTCTCGGCTCCAGCACGTTTGGCGCGCAGGTGGCCGCGGCGCTGGGCCTGCCGTTCGCGTTCGCCTCGCACTTCGCGCCCGCCATGCTCTTCGACGCGATCGGCATCTATCGGGAGCGCTTCACGCCATCAGCTCAGCTTCCTGCCCCGTACGTGATGCTGGGGGTCAATGTGGTGGCCGCGGCCACCGACGACGAGGCCCGATTCCTGGCGTCGTCTGGACGCCAGTCGTTCGCCAGCCTGCGATCCGGCCACCCGATCCAGTTGCCGCCGCCGTCGAAGGAGTGGGAGCGCGACCTGTCCGATCCCGCCGATCCGCTTCGGCGCTCGCGCGTGTCTTTCGTCGGCTCGCCGGGCACCGTGTCAGCGCAGATGCGCGATTTCGTGGAACGCACCCAGGCCGACGAGCTGATGGTGGTATCGCACATCTACGATCAGTCAGCGCGCCTGCGCTCGTACGAGATCGCGGCAGCGACAATGACCGAGTCGAGCGTCCTCGGTGGCGGCGAAGCTCCGCTCGGACCGGCACGGAGTCCCTCGGCGCGCTCATGAGGGCCTGCCACGCGCAACTCGGATCCCCTCCATGAAACTGCTCTAACAGAGAGGAGCTTCCCCGATGGCGATCATCGATTCCCAGGTCCACGTCTATGAGGCGAACACGCCGAAACGGCCCTGGCACACTGTGCCGAATTGGCCCGATCACGTCACGGGTGACGAGATGGTGGCGGCGATGGACAGGGTCGGCGTCGACGGCGCGATCTTCATCTCCGCCTTTTCCATGTACCGGTACGACGCCAGCTATGCGGTGGAAGTGCAACGGGCCCATCCCGGCCGGTTCGCCCTCGTCAAGCCGGTCGACCCGGATGATCCGGCGGTAGCCGATGTCATCGCCGACTGGAAGAAGACGCCGGGCACGGTCGGCATCCGCATCATGATGACGAAGGAGGCGAAGCGCGAGCCGAACGACCCGGGCCTCGACCGGATCCTGCGCGAAGCCGTTCGGCACGACTTTCCGGTCAACATGCTGTGCTGGGGCAACGTGGACGCGGGCACGGCGCTGATCGACCGCCACCCCGACACGCGATTCATCATCGACCATCTGGCCATCATGCAGCCCCGCACGCCGCCCGCCCCGCCGCAGCCCTGGGCCGACCTGCCGAAGGTGCTGGACCTCGCCAAGCGCCGGAACGCGGTGATCAAGGTCAGCGGCGCCTGCACGCTGTCCCGGGAACCGTATCCCTTCCCGGACATCTGGGACCCGCTCGCCCGCGTGTTCGACGCCTGGGGTTTCGACCGCTGCCTGTGGGGCACCGACTGGACCCGCGCCTTCGCGGTCGTCAACTACGAACAGGCCGTCGAACCCTTCCGCCGGACCGACCGTCTGAGCGACAGTGAACGGGCGATGCTGATGGGCGGTGCCTGCGCCAAGGCCTATGGCTGGTCGCCGAAGAATGGCTAGGTTGGCAGGGAGCTGCTCGATGTCACAAGGAGTGCACGAATGACGAACGGATCTGTTCTGTATGACCGTCACGACAGCATCGTGACCCTGACCCTGAACCGGCCCGAGACGCTCAACGCCATGCACGAGCCCATGATGGGCGAGCTCGAGCGGATCCTCATCGAGCTCGAGGCCGACGCCACGGTACGAGTGGTGATCCTGACGGGCGCCGGGCGCGCGTTCTCATCGGGCGGCGATCAGAAGCGCGATCGCGCCGGCGAGGTCCAGCCGTCGTTCTTCGACGGCGATCTCGGGGGCGCCCTCATCGAGCGCTTGAACCGCTGTATCCTCCGCATGCAGCGCCTCGAGAAACCGATCGTCGGCAGCATCAACGGCGTGGCGGCGGGAGCCGGGTTGAACATCGCGCTGGCCACCGACCTGCGCATCGCGGCCGACACGGCCCGTTTCGGTGAGGTCTTCGCGCGCGTGGGTCTCGTGCCCGACGGCGGGGGAACGTACTTCCTCCCACGCCTCATCGGCACGGCCAAGGCCATGGAGATGATCCTGCTCGCCGACATCATCGACGCCCACGAGGCGTTGCGGATCGGTCTCGTGAACAGCGTGGTCCCCGCGGAGCAGCTCGAGAACGAGACGCTGAAGCTCGCCGAGCGGCTGGCCCAAGGGCCGACCGTGGCGTACGGGCTGGCCAAGACGGGGCTCTACCAAGGACTGGGCATGTCGCTCGAGGACGTCCTCAGCATGGAGGCGCGGAACCAGGCGATCGCCGGCCGCACGCCGGACCGTGCGGAAGGTGTCGCCGCGTTCCGCGAGAAGCGGCCGCCGCGCTTTACGGGGCGTCGTTCCCGCGGCTGATGCTCTCGCTGGGCGCTCGTGTGCGTCGCGAATAGCGCGCTGCTCCGGGCGGTTTGACCGTTCTCGCGTTCTTTGACAGGATCGGCGGACGATGACCGAGAATTCATCCGACGTCGTGATCGTGGGCGGCGGCATTGCTGGCCTGACCACCGCCTACTACCTGGCGAAGGCTGGCGTACCGAGCGTTGTCGTCGAGCGCGACGCGATCGGCAGCCACGCCTCCGGCTTCGCGTACGGGGGGCTCAGCCCGCTGAGTGGTTTCGGCATCCCAGGGCCCCTGGCCGAGATCGCCCAGGACGGGATGCGGTTGCATCGCGAACTGCGCGAGAGCGTCGTCGAGGAAACCGGGATTGACGTCGACTTCCGCGTCCGCTGCTCGCTCGCGCTGGCCTTCAGCGAGGCGGACGTCCAGCGACTCCAGGCCGCGCTGCCCTGGCAGCAGCGGCAGCCGGGCTACGCGGCGCGCTGGCTAGACGCTTCGGAGGCTCGCCGCGTGGAGCCGCGCGTCTCGGACGAGACGCTGGGGGCGACGCTGATCGAAGGCACCGCCGGCGTCGAGCCCTATCGTCTGGTGCTGGCCCTGACCCGGGCCGCCGAAGGCCTGGGAGTGAGGGTCCGGCACGGGCGAGCGATCAGCCTGCTGCGCGACGGCGGGCGCGTCACCGGCGTAGTTCTCGAGCGGGACGTGGTCGCCTGCTCCACGGTGGTGCTCGCGCTTGGCCCGTGGAGCGCCGAGGTGTCGGACTGGATCGGCGTGCCGATCGACGTCCGTCCTCTCAAGGGCCAGATCCTCCGCCTGCAGGCTCCCGGTCCGCCGATCGACTGCTCGGTCGGCTGGGGCCATAACTACGCCACGACCAAGACCGACGGCCTCCTCTGGGCGGGGACGACCGAAGAGGAGGCGGGCTTCGACGAGGACTCGACGGCCGCGGCCCGCGACGAGATCGGGGCCGCGCTTGTGAAGATGCTGCCCGCGATGGCCGACGCCCAGATCGCGCACCAGACCGCCTGCTTGCGCCCCGTGGCATCGGACGGACTGCTCGTGCTCGGCCGGGTGCCCGGGCTCGAGCACGTCTACGTGGCGACCGGCGGCGCCCGCAAGGGCATCCTCTACGGTCCCGCCATGGGACGCTCGATCGCCGATCTCATCCTCGGTCGTGACACGCGGGTCGCACTCGAGGCCTTCGCTCCCGGGCGGTTCGTCCGCGATCGGGCATTCCTCGCCACGCACGCCGGGCCCCGCGGTCGCGAATAACGCCCCGGCCAACCTCGCGCCGTCGGCGGCCGAGGTGCGGGTGGGCCCCCGGCGATCGCGAGGCCCCTCGATTGGGGTCGCGCGAGGGGCGAAAGCGCGCGGCGTCTCAGCGGCCGGCCATCATCTTGGCTGATGCGATCGAAGGAAGCCGCGCACCTGGTCGATCGTCTTCTCGAGCAGGTCCTTCGGCTCTCTCCAGGGAAACACCGTCGACTGGGCCTTCGGCGCGAGCTCGGCGATGTCCACGGACGTCTGATACGGATGCGCCGGCGTGTCGTCCGGCATCACGAGCATCGGCGTCTGGCAGGAGCGCACGAAGTCGCGCGAAACGCTGTACACGAAGTCGGGCCGAACTCGGTAGAGGTTGTGCAGGTAGGCCTCGATGCTCTCCATGGTGATCTCAGGACGCCGCCCGCGTAGCTCGGGGGCCCAGACGTCGCGGCCGGAGTTGTACATGACGTCGGGATTCTCCGGACGGTGCCCGACCGGCTGGCACAGCACCGCGGCAACGACGCGATCGGGGGCCCGCTCGATGAGCTTGAGGCCAAAACACCCACCGATGCAGTAGCCCATGTAGAAGAACTTCTGGATGCCGAGGTGGTCCATCAGCCCCAGCTGATCGTCGGCGAAGGCGCCCCACGGATCGCTGGCCGGAATGGGGCCCGTCGACTCGCCGCCATTCGCGTTGCGCTGATCCATCGTGATGCAGCGGAAGTCGTTCTTGAAGGCCTCCATCGCGTTGAACACCGCGGTCGGCCAGTTGCTCACGCGGGAGTTCAAGCCGCCGCCGGGGGTGACAAGCAGCGGAAAGCCGGAGCCAGCCTCCTCGTAGCGAATGCGGACGTTGCCTTTTTCATGGAATGGCACGGCAGTCTCCTCGGGCACCTCGATCGGTGCGCGGATGGTGTTGGGGGCTACACACGGTCCTGGGATCTCCGTCGGGCACGCCCGTCGTATACGATGGCCAGCCGGCCGCTGTCAATCGACACCCGACTGGATGCGCACCTTGACGCCCTGGGGCAAGCGGGCGCAGCCTTGAGCGGATGCCGACCAACATCGTTGAGGGCGGAGATCGGGCGGGCATTTTCTCAGCCGTTCGGTACAAGCGCTTTCGGCCGCTGTGGACGGCGTCGATCCTGTCGGGCGTCGCCTACATGACCGCGCTCACGGCGTGCGGCTGGATGGCGTTCGAGCTGCACCACCACTCGAGCACCGTCGGCGTCGTCGTGTTCGCTGCCTTCCTGGCATCGCTCATCATCACCCCCTTCGCCGGTGTGTTCGCCGACCGCTACGATCGGCGGACGATGTTGCTGGCCATGAATGCGGTCGGTCTGCTCGCGGCCCTCGGGCTCGCCTGGTTGGCATGGAGGGGAGGCCAGAACGCCTGGCCGCTCGTCCTCGTCTCCTTCATCCTCGGCGCGTCTCGCTCGTCCAGCACGCCGATCGAGCAGGCGATGCTGGGGAACCTCGTCCCTGAACGCGATGTGCTCAACGCCGTCTCCCTTCTCCAGGCCAACCAGAACGGCGCACGGCTGCTGGGGCCGCTGCTCGCCGCGCCGTTGCTCCACGTCGGCGGTGGCGCCGGCGCCTTCCTGGTCGCGGCCGCGCTCTCCGCCATGGCCTTCTGGCAGATCTGGGGACTCGGCGAGGTCTCGCACCAGCGCAGCGGCTCCGACCACAACCCGCTCGCGCAGCTCGCACAGGGTGTACGTTACGTTTTGCGTGCCCCGGTCGTGTTCCCGGTGATCGCGCTCGTCTTTCTTCACTGCGCCTTCACGATGGGGTACGACGCGGCCCTGCCACAACGTGCGTCTGATGTGTTCGGTGCGTCCGGCACGGCCTATAGCCTGCTCATGATGGCGATCGGTGGCGGCTCGCTCATCGGTGCCTTCCTGCTCGCCGGCTTCGCGCGACGGGTCCACTGCGGGTATCTGTTCTTCGCGACGAGCATCCTCAGCGGGCTGACGCTGGTGCCCATGGGCTACGCCGGCTCCTGGCCCGGTGTGTTGGCGGCGGCGGCGGCCGTCGGTCTGACGCAGTCGATGTTCATCGCGCTGGCGACGACGTTGCTCCAGATGGCCACCCCTGATCACCTCCGCGGTCGGGTAATGGGTGTGTACTGGGGGTCCGGCAGCGGGGTGATGGGCGTCAGCAACCTCGCCACCGGACGTCTGGCCGACGGGTTTGGCGCCGGGCCGATGCTCGCGCTGCCGGGTCTCGCGTTCATCGCGGTGACCGTTCTCACGCTGTGCGCCCCGACCCTGCGTGGGATCTATGGCCAGCGTTCGGCCACCATCGCTGGGCCATCCGTGCTCGGTGGACCGCGAGCCCGGCTCGGAAGCGTCGACGCGACTGACTGATTTCTCTCGCCGCTCTGCGAGCATCGTCGTCATTATTGCTGGCGCAGGGATTCTCTCCCTCGCCGGATGTCCATCGAGCGGTGACCAGATGGAATGTGAGACGACGCTCGATGCGTACGCCGGGCTATCGCACTGTTGTTAGCCGGGCTATGGCACTTGACGGCGGCGTCGGGAGGTTGTATCTGCGGATGGGCCGCGGGCGGGGCACCGGGCCGTGCTCGTTTGTGCGCCGATGCCGGATATCTATCCAGGTCGGAGGTGGGTAATGGGCGACGTAGTTGACCGGCGGTCCTCGACCCTCGACCGGCTGCTGTCGCGCCGCGATCTGCTGAAAGCGGGCGCGAGCTCGGCGCTGCTGGCGATGCTCAGCTCCGATCGGGCCTGGGGCGAGAGCGCAGGCCGCCCGTCTCGCGGCTCCCGCGGCCGCATCGTCCGCGCCGCGATCCATCCGGCGATCGGCATCGCGCGTGTGGGCAACAGTCCCGACGAGTACTACTTCGGACCCGAGATTCCGGGCGGACTGCCGATTGCGCCCGGCGGCTACAAGGACGCGAGCGGAGCGATGAAACGTCAAGCGGCGCGCTTCCGCATCTTCGGACTCGACACTAACGGGCGGGTCGTGCGCGAGCTCACCGCGCACGACGCGACCATTCAGTGGACCGTGCACCTCGCCAACCAGAAGGCGGCCTGGTACGAGTTCGAGACCGCGCTCGACATCCCCGAGGCCGAGCCCACCTCGCGGCGGAACGCCGCCTACCAGGGTGCGGACCGCAACGCGCTGATGATCGACCCCGGGCCCCGGCGAGTGTCGGGACGCCATCGCAGCGCCGTGCCCTTCGACACCGGCGCCTTCCTGGGCGAGTCCGTGTACCTGGGCGAGCTCCGCACCGACGAGCAAGGGCGCCTGCTCGTCCTCGGCGGCCGGGGCCGCTCGTTCTCTCCCGCAACGCTCGTCGCTCACGACCTTCGCCAACAACGACGGCTGGACCGACGACACGTCCGACGGCCCGGTGACCGCGCGCGTCCGTCTCGGCGGCGTCTCGCTGCCGGTCGATCCGGCCTGGGTGGTGGTCGCGCCGCCGAACTACGCGCCGGCGCTCGCGACCGACTTCGGCACGCTCTACACCGTGATCTATCAGACCATGCTCGACCTCGGCTGGGTCACGCCGCCGGCCGAGGTGAGCTTCCTCGCCGACATTTTTCCGCTCTTCGAGCGCCTGGCCGATCTGCAGTGGGTCAATCAAGGTGTCCTGAACCGCTACGGCTGGGATTCGCCCGAACAGTTCCTGTCGCCGGAGTACCTGCTCCGGCTTGCCGATCCGTCGCCGGCCAACGCGGCCTTCCGCCAGGCGCTGTTCGCCAGGTTCCGCAACCCCGACTACGCGACGCTCGAGAGCGCGGTCGACCTGTTGCCGCCGCTCTATGGCGACGCGATCACCCTCCCGCCGGTCAGCCCGCGGAGCTACCTCGCTGTCCAGCCGTTCCAGTATGCGGCGCTCCAGAGCTGGGCGGCGGGCGACTTCGTTCCCGGCGTGGCCGGACCGATCTCGTCGCAGGTCGAGGATCTGCCGATCGAGATTCAGCCGGCGGCGCTCGATCGCGCCGCGCTCGAGGCCTGCCTCGGCGACGCCTTCCATCCGGGCTGCGAGGCGACCTGGCCGATGCGCGTCGCCTCCATGTACGCCTCGCCGTTCCGGCTCCTCCACCGCCAGGGGTCTGAGCCCAACCACGGCGAGGTCTTGACCCCGGCCATCGCGCTGTCCGCCGACGGGCCGCTCGCCGGCTCGGTCCCCGGCGGCGTCACGCGCTGGATGGCGGTGCCGTGGCAGACCGACACCGCGAGTTGCCGCTCCGGCTACCAGTACGGCGACACCCCCGTGGATCCGTATCTGCCGACCTTCTGGGCGGCGCGCGTGCCCAACCACGTGATGCCCGAGCAGCGCTACGAACTCGTGCTCGACACGTCCCGTTCGCTCGAAGAGCGGCGCGAGGCGTTCTTCGGCCGGGCGCAGTTCTTCCGCAACATCGACCGCCCGGATACGACGGACACCCTCCAGCAGATGGTCGACAACTGGTACCGGCTCGGCGTCGTCACCGAGCAGCCTGGACCGGGCGACCCGGCTTTCCCGCCGCTCTTCAAGGTCGAAACGGACAACGAATTTCCCACGTGATGCGTGTCGCGGTGGTCGGCTCCGGGCCCGCCGGATGCGCGGCGGCGATCGCGCTCTGTCGCGCCGGCCGGGATGTCGTCCTCGTCGGCGACGGGCTCGATGGCGTCGGCGAGCAGCTCCCCCCGCGGCGCGCCCGCTTCTCTCGCGACTCGGCCTGAAGCGCTTGCCGGGGCAACTTGACTGCGTCGGCGTACGCGCGGCGTGGCACTCGGTCGAGCTGCAGGATCAGGACTTCCTCTCGCATCCGTTCGGCCACGGCTGGCTACTCGACCGCGCGCGCTTTGGGGAGACGTTGCGCCAGGCGGCCGTCGCCGCCGGAGCGCTCTTGCGCGTGCCGGCACGGCTGACCGGCCTCGCTCGTGAGAGTACGGTGCCGCATGGCTGGCGCCTCCGGCTCTCCGACGGCGAGGAGACCTGCGACTGGCTGGTCGACGCCACCGGCCGGCGCGGCGCGGTCGCGCGCCTCCTCGGCGTCAAGCGCCTGCGCTTCGACCGACAGGTCGCCCTCGTCGGCTGGCTCGTGACCGATCGCGCGGACGACGTCGACGCGACGCTGACCGTCGAGACGACGTCATTGGGCTGGTGGTACGGCTGCCGCTTGCCGGAACGGCGCCGCGTCGCAGGCTTCGTCACCGTGTCCGGGCTCGACGTGCACGCCTGGGAGTCGCGGCTGCGCGCGACCCGCCACCTGGGCCGGCTCGTCGAAGGGTACCGCGTCGAGCGCGCGCCGGTGGTGCGCCCCGCGGATTCGACGATCCTCGAGCGCTGCTTCGGCCCGGGCTGGATCGCGATCGGCGACGCGGCGGTGAGCTACGATCCGCTCGCCTCGCGAGGGCTTGTCGGCGCGCTGTCGAGTGGTCTCGAGACGGGGTCGCTGGTCGCGGCACCGGAGGCGCGGCTGGCCGCTTGGCAGGCCGGGCTCGAGGCGAGCTTCGCAAGCTACCGCGCGCAGCGCGCTCGCGTGCATACGTGACGCAGGTGGAACAAGTCCGAATGTATCCCCTTCATTCAATCAGCTTGGTGGCGGCCAAGAGCATTTTCGGCGGGATCGTGAGGCCAAGTGCTTTTGCGGTCTTGAGGTTGATCACGAATTCGAACTTGGTCGACTGCATGACCGGCAGCCCCGCCGGCTTTTCGCCGTTGAGAATCCGCCCCGTATAGATGCCGGCCTCGCGATAGGAGTCCAGCTGATCGGGCCCGTAGCTCATCAGAGCGCCTGCGGCAACGAAATCGCTGCTCGAGAAGCTCGTTGGCATGGCATGGCGCGCCGCCAGGCCGAGGAGCTGCTGGCGCCAAATGCGGAAATTCGCGTGTGGTGCGAGGAACACCGCTGCGACCCGCTGTTGGACCAGGGTGGCGAAGGCGGAGTCGATGTCGCCCGGAGCCGCGACCTTTACGACATGCAAGATCCGCCCGAGCGCGGCTGCCGCCGCCAGCGCGTTTTTGACGTCGCTCTCCGCATTCGGGTTGTGCTGATCCGCCAGCATGCCGATCGGCGCGGTTCTCGGCACCAGGTCGCACAACAACTCCAGCCGCTTCGCTACCAATTGTTGTACCAGGAAGGTCACGCCAGTGACGTTGGCGCCCGGCCGACTGAGGCTGGCGACCAGTCCCACCGCGACCGGGTCGGCGCCGGTGACGAAGACGATCGGGATGGTCGCGGTCGCAGCCTGCGCCGCGAGCGCCGGAGGAGTTGTATTCGCCACGATGACAGCGACCTGACGCCGGACCAACTCGGCCGCGAGCGCCGGCAGGCGGTCGTTATGACCGTCGGCAAAGCGGTACTCGATCGCCACGTTTCGGCCCTCGGCGAGGCCGGTTTCTCTCAACCCCTGGTGCAGGGCCGAGAGTCGTTCGCTCTCTGTATCCCGGGTCTGACTGTTGAGGATACCGATCACCGGCATCCGAGCCTGTTGCGCGCGCGCCAGACACGGCCGGGCGACGGCGGAGCTGCCTAGAAGTGCAATGAACTTGCGCCGTCTCATGGCCAATCGCTCTTCGGCTGAGGTCGATACCTTCAGCAATTTGAGCGCTAGCACGGCGAGCCCGCCGTGTGCTTGCCGCATCCTGGTCGCTCGAAATACTTGCCATGTAATCCGCCACTGCCCAGTCACGCATCGCGATTTCTCTCCCGAGGGCGGGGTCAATGGAACTCGCCGCCAAGTTGGTACTCGTGATCGTGATTGCGTGGCTGTCAAACCGCCGGACTAGAATTTGCACTGCAACGCCTCTCTCTCGCCTCCACCCCGTCAGATTCGACAGCATCCACCGGTGGATGCCGGATCTCCATCATATCTGACGAGTCCCGGGATCCTGGCGACGAGCGCTCAGGCGCGCAGGATGGACGAGCACGATCCCAGGAAAGGCGCGGAGCAGAAACCGGACGCCCAGCGAGCGCATCTCGCCGTCGAGTCGGCCTCGCGCGGGCATGGGAAGATTCTGCCGCGGCCACCGGGGTTGCCCGCCAGCGTGCGCCTAAATGACTCGTGAGCGGTGAGGTGTTGGTGCCTCAGTCTGGGGCGATTGCTCCACAGAACCCTGGCCGGTGGCTCAGACGGCCGAGCAACTGGCGGCGGCCACGAAGGTTTGCGGACACCAGATCGCGAGGCAATCTGTCACGCCGCTTGCAACGCGTAGCTACCCTCGTGGGGCGCCGGGGACATTGACAGGGCCGGGTGCGAGACGCGACACTACGCGCGGCCATGGGCATTGACGGCACGGCCGGTCGCCGGGTGCCATCGTTGGCCGCACCACCAAATGCAGATGCCGGTGAGGGCCAAAGAGATGCCGGTGAGGGGCGAGCGCGAGAGCTCTTCAGCGCTGACCAGGCTGCTGGCGTGGATCGTCCTTGCGCTGATGGCGTCCGCCACCCTTTACTCCGCGTGGATCGCCATCGTCAACTTCAACCGGATCGGCGTGTGATCTCGGCACCCCTCCTCGTGCTCCTCTCCCTCGGGGCGCTCAGCGCGAGTCTCGCCCTCTTGCTGGCGCACCTGCAGTTTCCGCTCGCCGCCGATTCTCCTCGCGGTCAGCGCTGCCATCTTCGGCCTCTTGGCCGTCCTCCCACGGCCGGGGTGTCCACGGTCCGGCGGGCGAGGCAACTCCCGGCTGGCCCGCGCCGCCGGTGACCAAGCGCGGCGCGCGGCTCTTTTTCTTCATCAGCACGCTGCTCAGCGCGCTGATCTTCACGGTGCTCACGATCGACAGCCACCGCCAGTTCCCCAAGCTGACGAACGCGTCTGCCATCGACGAGAGTGTCGTGGCGGGTAAGAATGTCTGGCACCGGCGCAACTGCATCAACTGCCATACCTTGTTGGGCGAGGGCGCGTACTACGCCCCGGATCTCACGCAGATCACCAAGCAGCGGGGCGCGCCGTATCTGCGGGAGTTCTTGAAGGATCCATCGAAGTTCTACTCCGAGGAGCGGGACGGCCGGCTGATGCCGAACCTCGAACCTGAGCGACCCAGAGATCGACCATCTGATCGCCTTCCTGTCGTGGGTGAGCCGCATCAACACCCAGGGCTCGGCCGCCCCGGCCGATCCTTGTCAGGGGCAGCGCGGTGCCGGGCGCGGTGCTGGAGCGCTCCGCCGCCCCAGGCCGCCTCGCAAGACCCGGTGGAGCTCGGCCGGGCCGCGTTCAGCGCGACGCCGCCCGGGTGCGCCGCGTGCCACTCGATCGCGCCCGGGGTCAACATCGTCGGCCCCACCATGGCGGGGATTCCCGCCGTCGCGACGGCCCGCATCGCGAGCCCGCGACTACCGCGGCGCCGCCAAGGACGCGGCCGGATACATCCGCGAGTCGATCCTCGACCCGAACGCCCACGTGCTCACGGGCCCGACCTATGCCGCCGGCGGCCGGTCGCCGATGCCGCCGGACTACGGGCAGACGCTGAAGCCGGAACAAGTGGATCACATCGTCGCCTACCTCTTGACTCTCCGGTGAAAGGATTTTCGTCATGAGGTATCGATCCCAGCGCGTCGCCTATCCCTACTTCATGGTCGCGTTGCTCCTCTTCGGCCTCCAGATGGTCTTTGGGCTCTCGGCCGCCGTGAAGTACCTGGGCCCCGACCCGCTGATCCACGTCCTTCCCTTCGACGTGACCAAGGCCATCCACACGAACTTGCTCTTGGTCTGGCTCCTGACGGGATTCATGGGTGCGACCTACTATCTCGTGCCCGAGGAATCGCGCGTCGAGCTCTACAGCGTCCGGCTCGCCTACGTCCAGCTCGGAATCTGGACAGCGATGGGCGTTACCGCCGTCGTCGGCTACGTCTTCCGCTGGATCTCGCCGGCAACAAGCTACTCGAGCAGCCATTCCCGCTGAAGATCGTCATCGTGGTGGTGATGCTGATGTTCCTCTACAACATCGGCATGACCATCCGCGCCGGCGGGCGGCTGACCACCACCGAGGGCGTCCTTGTCGCGGGTCTCGCCTGCTCCGCGCTCCTCTACCTCCCCGCGCTCTTCGAGTTCGACAACTACACGGTGAGCGTGTTCTACCGGTGGTGGACGGTGCACCTCTGGGTGGAGGGCGTCTGGGAGATGATCCAGGGCGCCCTGCTGGCCTACCTGCTGATCCGGCTCTCGGGCGTCGATCGCGAGGTGCTCGAGAAGTGGCTGTACGTGATCGTCGGTCTCACATTCATCTCCGGCATCCTCGGCACGGCCCATCATTACTACTGGATCGGGGTGCCGCGCTACTGGCTGCCCATCGGCGGCTTCTTCAGCGCGCTGGAGCCGCTCGTGTTCCTGGGCATGGCGATGTACGCGTACTACGCGATCCGCCGCTCGGGTTTCAGCCATCCGAACAGGCATGGCCCTGCACTGGACCATCGGGAGCGCGATCTTCTCGGCCCTCGGCGCTGGCCTCCTCGGCCTCGCGCACACCTGGCCGGCGGTCAACAAGTGGACCCATGGCACGCTCATCACGCCGATGCACGGACACATGGCTTTCTTCGGGGCGTACGTGATGATCGTGCTCGGCATGATCACGTATGCCATGCCTGGACTCACCGGTCGGAGCGAGGACTCACGCGAGACGACGGCCGGGTTCTGGGCCTTCTGGCTCCAACTCGCTGGTATGTTCGGCATGACGATGGCTTTCGCCGCCGCGGGGATCACCCAGACGTACCTGGAGCGGATCCTCAGCATCGGGTATCTGGAGACCCAGCTCAAGCTTCAGGTGCACTTTCTGATGCTCGTCGCCACCGGGGCGCTCTTCACCGCCGGTGTCGCGCTGTACCTCTGGGACTTCTTCTTCCTCGCTGGGCGTCCGGTCGCCCTGCCGGAGCGCGAAGAGCTGACTCCGGCGCGCTCCCCGGCAGTGTGAGGCACGACCGCTGACGCGGGGCGTCGACAGTCCCGGCACCGACCACGACGGCGTCCGACTGCCGCCGGTCCAGGAGCCCTTCTACCTTCCAGTCCGCGATGAGATCTCCATCTTCGAGGCGTGCCACCGGCGGAATCTCCCCGTGATGCTCAAGGGACCGACTGGGTGCGGAAAGACGCGGTTCGTCGAGCACATGGCCTGGCGTCTGCGACGGCCGCTCGTGACGGTCGCCTGTCACGAAGACCTCGCTGCCAGCGATCTCGTCGGCCGCTACCTCGTCCGGGCCACGGAAACCGTCTGGCAGGATGGACCGCTGACGCGGGCGGTGAGGGCCGGGGCGCTCTGCTACCTGGATGAGGTTGTGGAGGCGCGGCAGGACGTCGTGGTGGTGATCCATCCGCTGACCGACGACCGGCGCGTCCTGCCGATCGACAAGACCGGTGAGCTGGTGGAAGCGGCGCCCGGATTCCAGATGGTCGTCTCCTACAACCCCGGCTACCAACACATCCTCAAGGATCTGAAGCCGAGCACTCGGCAGCGCTTCGTCGCGCTCGATTTCGACTTCCCGCCGCCCGATCTCGAGAGCCGGATCGTCACCCACGAGGGTGGGGTCGAGGCCCACACGGCCGCCGACCTGGTGGCTCTCGGCGGCCGTCTGCGCCGCCTGCGCGACCGCGGCCTCTCCGAGGTGCCGAGTACGCGGCTGCTCGTGGCGGCCGCTCGCTTGATTGCGAGCGGCGTTTCCCATGCGGGAGGCGTGCCGCGCGGCCGTCGCGGGGCCGCTCACCGACGACCCCGATCTCCTCGCCGCCGTCCACGACGTGATCGCCGCCGTGGTGTAACACCGAGCGTGGCTGATCCCGAAGGCCTTCTCATCGAGGGCGCGCGGCGCGCCGCGGTCGCCGCGCGCGAGCTGTGGTGGCGGACGAGATCGCCTGAGGCCCGACGCGAGTTGCCGCTCGTTCGCGTGAAGCGGCGTCTGGAACTGGTCGTGGCCTCCCTCTACGGCGATCCATGGCCGATCCTTCCCGCCGATCCGCCGCCGCCGGCGACATGGCTCGCGCGCGCGATGAGGCGCGTCCCCCCGATGTGTCCCGGCGCACCGCTGCGGCCTCGACTGACGGGGCGTCCATCTGGCTCCCGAGGGTGCTGGAGTCCGCCGCCGACGAGGCAGGGAGGAGGCGACCGTTGCCACCTATCGGCTCCTCGCGATCGAGCAGGCAGCGAGGGCGGTCCGTGGCACGCCCACCCGCGTTCCCCCCGATCGACTGGCGCGGGACCTCTATCTGCTCGTCGAGGCGGTCGCGGTGGATCGAGCGCTGGCTCGAGACTTCAGTGGCCTCGTGGCCGGTCTTCGCGCCGCGAGGGCAGCGGCGCTCCGTGAGCGGCCTCCTCTCGAACGGCTGACCGCCCTCGAGCGGACCGTCGAACAGCTGTTCCGCGAGGTTCTGGCTGCGGATCCCGCGGCGGCACTCGGCGGCGATTCCCTCAGCCCGACTCCCGACCACTCGCTGCGGTGGGCGCGGGCGACGGGCATGCGCCTTCGCGGCGCGAAGACCGGCGTCTACCGCGGTACAGCGATCGTCGAGACCTGGGGACAAGTGATGACGTCTCCGGCCTTGCCGCGCGCAAACTTCCAACGCGGCAGGCCAGGACGCGGCGCCGCCCGCAGGGCCGGTCCGGAGCGCATCGCTCCGCCGCCGGCCTCGCGTCCGGGAGGCAGCCGACGACGAGGACGACGACACAGCAGGAACGTGGATGATCCGCCCCGACGAGCCGATGGAGGGCGCCGAGGATCCCATGGGTCTGCAGCGTCCCGCCGACCGCGATGAGGACGCCGACGTCGCGGATCTCGCCGATTCGGTGTCGGAGCTACCCGAGGCCCGCATGGTGCGGACTCCGGGGACACCGCGGGAAGTTCTCGACAGTGATACTGCGGCTGCCGTCACGGCACCTGATCATACTGACCGCGGCTCGATGGACGCGGGGATCGTGTACCCGGAGTGGGACTACCGGCTCGGTGCCTATCGCGCCCGGGGTGCGGTCGTCCGCCCGAGCCTCGCCTTCCTCGGCTCGACGACGTGGGTCGAGGAGGTGATGACCCGTCATGGGGCGCTGGTGCGCCACGTCAGACGGCGCTTCGACGGACTGCGCTCCCGCCGCACGTGGGTGGGCCGCCAGGCCGATGGGCCAGATCTCGATCTCTCCGCGTACGTCTCGGCCTTCGCGGACTGGCGCTCGGGCCATCCGAGCGACGATCGCTTCTACGCCGCGGCGCGACCCGCGCGCCGCGACCTCGCCATTGCGCTGCTGGTCGACGTCAGCGCTTCAACCGATGCCTGGGTCGGTGGCGCTCAGCGCATTATCGACGTTGAGAAGGAGTCCCTCATCGTCCTGCTCGAGGCGCTCGATGCCCTCGGCGACCGGCATGCCGCCTTCGCGTTCTCCGGCGAGGGACCGGGTCACGTGCGCGTGTTGACGATCAAGGATTTCGGCGAGACGGGCGGCGTAGCGATCCGACGCCGGGTCGCCGCCCTGGAACCCGATCGCTACACGCGGGCGGGCGCGGCGATTCGCCACGTCAGCGCTCGGCTGGCCGATCAGTCCGCGCACCATCGACTTCTTCTCATCCTGTCGGACGGCAAGCCGAATGATGTCGATCGGTACGAGCGGCCGCTACGGCATCGAGGACACTCGCCAGGCCGTCGCCGAAGCCCGGGTGCAGGGGCTCGTTCCGTTCTGCCTGACGGTTGATCGCGAGGCGCCGGCTTACATGCCGTCAATCTTCGGGCGCGGCTACGCGCTTCTGCGATGCCAGGAGCTTCTGCCGGGGGTGCTCGTCGAGGTCGTCCGGAAACTCCTCGTGGCGTGAGATACCTGACTCACGCCGCCGAGGATCACCCTGGCGAAGCGCGTACGATCCGATCAGGAGTCCAGGGCGGATCGAAGGTGATCGTCACGTCGACGTGCTCCACGCCCGGAACTCCCATGATCGTTTCCTTCACCCACGCCGACATCACGTCGTGGATGGGGCAGCCGGGCGCAGTCAGGGTCATCGTCACGGTAACGGCGCCGCCGCGAACGTCGATGCCGTAGACAAGGCCCAGCTCCACGATGGACATCCCGAGTTCGGGATCGAAGACCTCGCGCAGCGCCCGGGTTACCTGCGCTGGCGTGACGGCCGGCGTCGCCGGTGGGGTGCCATCGAACGCGGTCATGGCGCGGCGGTCCTGGTGAGTCGGGGCGGGACGCGCCATGGCGGTCGTCTCCGGCGGTTAACAACGGCGCGGGAGGGGTCGACCGCAGATGCCCGAGCACGCGCGCGAGGGTCGCCGCGAAGGCCAGGGCGCCGACTGCGACGATGGCTCCCGCCGCACGGATGGCCCAGACTTCGCTGGCTATCACGGCCAGCGCAAGGCCGGCCATTCCGGTGGAGAGCAGCGCGAACGCGACGGCCTCGCCGGCCGGCCACGAGAGCTGGGCCAGGGTCGGTACGGACGCGCGCCCCACGTGTGGGCTGTAGGCGCGGTACCACACCAGGAATGGAACGATCTTCAGCATCATCCCGGCGATGGTGAGGGAGGCCCAGCCTCCCAGGGCCAGCACCGCGTAGGCGAGGCCGAGGCGGGGCCCGGACACCACCTCGAGCGCGAGGCCGAGACCCAGGACGACGGTCGGAGCCAGAAACAGCGCCCCGACGAGCACCAGGCGTAGACCCCAATCGAGGCGGGGCCGCCTGGCCGTCCGCACCATGCCGAGAATCCAGAGCCCGTGGCCAAGTACCGCAGCGCTCACGGCGAGCGCGCCCGCCGCCAGGACCCAGCGCGAGGCAAGAATTCCGATGACGACCGCAGGCACGCCGAAGGCCATGCCTGCAAGCTGGACCCGCCCCGGCCATCCTCCGGGCTCGTGAGCAAGCAGGAACATCGGGTACACGCGGGCGGCCACGCCGATGACCATGGGCAACACCCAACCGAGGAGGGCCAGATGGAAGTGGGCGTGGACCAGGGGAACGTCGCCGGTGGAAGGAACGGCCACAGGCGGTTGACGGCCAGGGCGAGGCCGAAGACGAGCGTGAGAGCAAAGCCTGCGAGCGCCAGGGCCACCAGGCGAGCCGTGAACGTCCACTGCCGGAGACCGCGAACGCTCATCACCGCGTTCGTCAGGTGCGCGACGGTCCCGAGCGCGACGAACCCGGCGCCCCACAGCAGTCCCGACCACTCGCCGATGAAGAAGTGGCCCACCATGCCGACGATCCCGACAGCCAGCAACGCGAACTGCCACCGGCCGAGGCGCTCGCTCCAGATCGGGCGCTCCAGGACGATGGGGAGGATCTGGTAGCTCGCGCCCATGATGGTGAGGGTGATCCAGCCGAGGGTCACGGTGTGCGTGAGGGCGAGAATTCGCGGCTGGTAGTAATGTCCGGCCAGCTCCCGGCCAACCACGGCAGGCTCGCCGCCGCGAGGAGGAAGGCGCCGGCGGCGGCTACGAGATACCGCAGCGGTAGAAGGACGGACGGACCACGCCCTGGCGCCGGGATCATCACTCGGTCGGCGGACGCTTCGTGATGCGGATGCGGACGATGCCTGGCTCGGCCGCGTCGGTCTCGTGCCCGAAGCCGCGCTCGTCGAGCAGGGGATAGAGGAACATCGGTCGCCGGTCGTGGATCACCTCCAGCTGCGCCCCCTCGGCGAGCGTGTCGAGACGCTCGAGCACGCGCACCATGGGCAGCGGTGGCTCGAGGCCCCGCACGTCCATGGTGAACGCGCCGCTGACAGTGCCCGGCGCGCTCGCGGTCGATGCCGCGGCCTCGGCGGCCGGCTCTCGATAGAACCAGATCGACCAGTCGTCGGCAGCCTGCCGTTGCGTCCAGTGCGCGAGGCCCCGGCGGGCGAGGACGTCATAGAGCGGGAAGGGCTCGAAGGGCGCGCGGAGCACGAGCACTTCCTCGTCGCTCAGCGCCTTGATGGCGGCCATGATGCGCGCGAAGGGCTCCGCGCCCCGCCGGATGTCGTCGCGCACGTCCACCTGCACGGGGCGGCGGGCCGCGAGCAGGGCCGGGCGTGCTGTCGGGGCGCCGGCATCGGGCGGGCTCTCCGCCGACGCACTCGGCGACTCCACCTCGCCGATCTGGCGGCGGATCGCCGTCAGCAGATCATCGGCAGAGATCCCGGCCATACGCGCTGCCTGCTCGACCGTCACCCGCGGCGCCATGATCTTTCGCAGGAGCCCGAAGCGCAGCTTCTCGAAGTGCGGGTGGTAGCCGGCCAGGAAATCCACCAGCTGCGGGTGCTCTTCGAGGAGCCGGGCGACGGTCGTGGTGCTCGTGATCATGGCGCCGCGGCCACAGGGTCGTCGAGAGCGCGCATTAACTCGTCGAGAGAGATTCCCGCGGCGGCGGCCGCCTCGCGAAGCGAGAGATGGGCTCCGCAGCAATGGTTCACGCCCAGCTGCTGGAAGACCTCCAGCGCGCCGGGACGTTTCGACACCTCGGCAACCGTCTGCTCGGCGGTGGCGCGGGTTGTGGACGCCGAGGGCTCGATCTGGGTCGCGCAACTGCATGCGTGGCTCATTGCCTGATCCTCCATGCTTCGAGCCTACGCGGTGTGGCACGCGGCCACTATGATCCATATCATACGGGTCGTGAGGGCACGCCGATGTCGAGGGCCTCGGCATTGAGCCGTGGCACCCACAACGGCCAGCGACACGTCAGTCGCTCTCGCCCTCCGCGAGCTCGCGCAGGGCCGCGACGTCGGCGAGGACGAGCCGGTTCGCCTCCTCGCGCACCAGCCGGTCCTTGAGCCAGCGGCTCACGATGCGGATCGTCGTCTCCACGGTGGTGCCCGTCATGTCGGCCAGGCCCTGCCGCGTGAGGTGAAAAGGCAAGGTTAACCCCTGTGGGCCGCGTGTGCCTTCCCGCTCGGCGAGGCGGAGCAGGGTGGCGGCCAAGCGGGCCTCCACGGGATCTGCGGCCAGGGACTTCACGGAGTCGTGGGCCGCGCGCAGTCGACGGCCGATCATCAGCGCCATCTCTTTGATGATCGAGGGATCGCGCTCGGCCAGGGCCACGACGGCATCCTGCGGGAGCTTGGTGATGACGCTTGGCTCCGTGGCCTGGGCCGAGGCAGGGTAGGGGCGCTTCTCGATCACCGCCACACCGCCGAAGGGCTCTCCCGGGCCCAGCAGCTCCAGCACCACCGTCCTTGCCGCCGCGCGACTGCCGGAAGATTCGCACGCGGCCCGACTTGACCAGGCAGAACCAGAGGGCCGGATCCCCTTCCATGAAGATGTAGTCCCGCGCGCGGTAGTTCTCGTCGCGGGCGAGGGTGGCAAGGGCGGCTAGCTCCTTGGCGGGGAGGGCCGCGAGGAGCGGTGACGACCTCAGGAATTCCACGCCGCCCTTCGCCGCCGGCATCGGCCGGATAATAGCACCAGCGTGTCATCGTCGAGCCGCCCACGAGTCATCGGGGCCCCTTGACGTTGGTTGCCTGGGAACGCGATCCTGCTAGGCACGGTGGCGGGCTCGACGCGCGACAGGGTTTTGGACCGCCGACACGCTCAGGTTCAATACGGCGCAAGCTGAGTTTCGTTCCGACACCCTGTCAGTCGGCAACGGACGAATGAGGGCAACGGTCCAGGATTGGCGATGACTGGGAAGCTCTACATCAGCTACCGCAGGTCCCAGTCAGCGACAGCGTCAAGCTCAGAGCTCGATAGCCGTCGTCCGAGGACGGCGAGGCGTAGCCGGTCTTCGCGCGGCTGGCGCGTGAGCCGGCGAGGGTAGCCGCCAGTGACGAGCCGGTTCCAGTTCACGGCGTTCGTGTCCTACAGCCACGCCGCAGACGGCCGGCTTGCCGAGATCCTCCAGGCCCGTCTGCAGACGTTCGCCAAGCCCTGGTACCGGCGCCGGGCCATCCGCGTGTTCCGGGACACGACCGGCCTTGGGCTCACGCCCGACCTGTGGGAGTCCATCCGCGCCGCGCTGTCGTCGTCGGAGTACTTCGTCCTGCTCGCTTCCGAGCAGGCCGCACGCTCGCAGTGGGTCGAGCAGGAAGTGGACGCGTGGCTTGATATGGGGTTCGCCGACCGGCTCCTGATCGTGTGGACGGACGGCACGCTGTCCTGGGACCGTGCGACGGGAGACTTCGACTGGGCCCGCACCACCTGCCTGCCACCACGGCTGCGCGGCGCCCTGCGGGCCGAGCCGCTCCATCTCGACCTGCGCTGGGCGCGCTCCAGCACGGATCTCTCGCCACGGCGTCCGGAGTTCCTCGACGCGGTCGCGCGCCTGTCCTCAACCTTGCGCGGGCAGCCGCTCGACGATCTGATCGGCGAGGACATCCGGCAGCACCAGCGGACCCGCCGCCTGGCCGGGGCGGCCGTGGCGACGCTCTCGGCGCTGCTGATCGGCGCGGTGGTGGCGGCCGGCCTGGCCGTGCAGCAGCGCAACATCGCGCGCCAGCAGAGCCGCGTCGCCGAGGAGCAGCGCGCGGCTGCCGAGCGGCAGCGCGCGGCTAGGCCGAGCGGCAACGTGTCGAGGCGGAGCGTCAGCGTGAGGAGGCCGATCGCCAGCGGGAAGCGGCAGAGACGCAGCGCAAGGAAGCCGAGCGGCAGCAGCGCGTGGCCGAGGAGCAGCGCGAGGCGAGCCGCCAGCGCCTGGTCCAGGCGATGGTGGCCAACGGCCTGCGACGGATCGACGAGCGCGATCTCTCTGGCTCCGCGCTGTGGTTCGCCGAGGCGCTCCGCCTGGAGGCCGAGCGTCCCCGCGGCCAGGAGCTCCAGCGCCTCCGCCTCCGCTCGACACTGGACCAGCACCCAGCGTTGACCCAGGTGTGGACCGTGCGGCCGCGCGCGCTCAGGCGGTGGGTCACGTTCGGGCGCGACGGCCGCTACGCCGTCACCGACGCGCTCGAGCGCCCGGACGGCCTGGGCGCGGCGCCGAGCGCCTCGCAGGTCTGGGATCCGGAGACCGGAGCGCCGATCGCGCTCAAGCTTCCGCCGGAGCATCGCCTGCTCGCGGTGGACGCCACCGCCGAGGGCGTGCGCGTCGTTGCCTGCGGGCCCGATCGGGTCGTTCGCGTGTGGGATGGGCGACTTGGCCGCGAGAACGCACGGCTGCCGCATCCCGACGAGGTCACGGCAGCCGAGCTCAGCCCTGACGGCCTCGCGCTGGTCACAGCCGGCGGTGATCTCGTCGCGCGGTTGTGGGATCCTCGAGCCGGCCAGCTGCTCGGCTCCTTCACGCACGAGAGCCCTGTCGTCGCCGCGGCGCCGACGCGCGATCGCCAGCGAGTGCTCACTCTCACCCAGGACGGCTCCGCGCACGTCTGGCCGGTGAGCCCCGGCGCCGGACGCCGCGTGACCTTGGCCCACAAAGACGGGGTGCAGTCGGTCGACGTCTCCGGCGATGGCCGGCGCGCGCTCACGCTGGACGGCGTTCGCACCGCGCGGCTATGGGACGTCACGCGAGACGAGCCCGACTTGGTGCAGAGCTGGCCCGGGGTCAACCACGTGGAGCTGAGCGCCGACGGCAAGCGCCTGGTCATGGCCACCGACTTCGGGGAGGCCAGCGTCTGGAGCCTGGACGACGAGCCGCGCGAGGTCACCACCGTCAAGCACGCCGGGGCCGTGCTCCACGCCGCCTTCAGTCGCGACGGTCGGCGCTTCGCCACGGCCAGCACCGACCGGACGGCGCGCGTCTGGAGCACTAGCTCCGGCGCGCCGCTGACGCCGCCGCTCTATCACGAGGACACCGTGTCGAACCTCTCGCTGGCGCCCGACCAGGCGCGCCTGGCCACGGTGACGTCGAACGGCACGGTACGCGTGTGGACGCTGGGGACCGCGGCGGGCCGCTACGCCCACAAGGACGTGGCGCGCGCCGCCTTCCATCCCGACGGCCGCCGGCTGCTGGCGGTCAGCGACTTCCTGGTCCAGGTGTGGGACCTCGCCACCGGCGCGCCGCTCGCGCTCCGCACAACGGGCCAGATCTCTCACGCGGCCTTCAGCCCCGACGGCCGGCGCGTCGTCACGACCGCCATGGATGGGATGGCGAAGGTCTGGGACACGGCCTCCGGCGCGGAGGTGCTCTCGCTCGGCCACGGGCGGCGGCTGAGCCACGCGAGCTTCCGTCCTGACGGGCGCTGGCTCGCCACCGCCGGCCGGGCGGCTGGCGGTCAGTACGACGTCGTGCTGTGGAACCTGGCCAACGGCGAGCGGATGTTCGCCCTCCCTCACGGCGAGCCGGTGACGTTCACCGAATTCAGCCCCGACGGGCAGCGCCTGCTCACCCTGGAATTCGGGGGCGTCGTCCGCGTGTGGGACCTGGAGTCCCGGCGGGAGATCCCGTCGCTGCGCCAGAGCGAGCGCACTCGCGCTGTCTTCGGCCCCGACGGGACCCGGCTCGCCGTCGTCGCGGGACGAGCCAGCGCCGCCATCCACGACGCGGCGAGCGGACGGCCGATCGTCTCCGGCCTCCGGAACGATCAGTACGCGACGAAGCAGCTCGCGTTCGCGCCCGACGGCCGCTCGCTACTGCTCCTCAGCGAGGGATCCGCCCGCCTCTACGACGCCCGCACAGGGGCTCCGGCGACGCCGCCGCTGGCACACGACGCCATCGCCCAGATGTTTCACGCGGGGTTCAGCCGTGACGGCCGGTGGGTCGTCACCGTCGCCTCCGACGGCGGCGCGCGCGTCTGGGAGGCGGAGAGCGGACAGGCGCTGACGCCCCTCCTTCCGCACCCGGGCGGCGCGCGGCACGGCGTCTTCAGCCCCGACGGCCGGCGCTTGGTGACGGCGGGCGGCGATGCGCTGCTCGTCTGGGACCTCGGGGGGCCCGCCTCGCCGGAGACCGACGCGCGGCTCGCGCTGCAAGCGCAACTGCTCGCCGCCCGCCGGGTCGACGCCACCGGCGCGGTGGTGTCGCTCGACGTCGCCCAGTTCCTCGCGGCCTGGACCCGGCTCCATCTGCCGAGAGCCGGCCAGCACCGATAGCCGTCTCGCGCCCTGTCCTTCGCCACAACAGTTGGGCGGAGTTTTGTCCAGGGAGAGGTAGCCTCGCACTAGCCTCGAGGCGGCGAAGTGGCCTACCATGCATCGTGTGACGTCAGCCCCTTCCTCGGCCCTGCAGTCCTTTGCGCCCATCGCTCCCTCGGACTTAGGGCGCGCGAGCTGTTACTGTTTCCCTCGCGGAAGGAGACTAGGTTGGATCCCTGGCGCGAGCCTCGCGATGCTGGCGGCGATGCTGATCACCGCGTGCGCTCCGGGGTCGATGCCGGTGGCGTCGGATCGGCTCGTAGAGCAGGCCAGGAGCCTCAGCCCGCCGCCGGGATACGCGGGCGTCTACGTGATCCGGCACGCCCGGCGGCTTGCCGATCAGCCGCTCTGGACTGTTGACCTGGATTTCCGCGGATTTGGAACAGTGGGAAGTGAATCATACTTGTACGGCTGGGTTCGCCCCGGGGAGCATGTAGTAGCCGTGCTCCACGACGGACAGGTTCAGGGGCGGACCAGGTTTCGAGCCGAGGCCGGGCGCAACTACTTCTTCACAGTGGGGGCGGACTTGCTCACCTTGCACGTAGAGCGGCTGGCAGACAAGACGGGACGCGATCTGATCCAGCGATACACTCCGAGCGGCGACAATCGGTTCGAGGACGCACCGGAGGCGACCCGCGGTGGGCGGGCCTCGGGAAGCCGATGACAGAACGGCTCCAGTCGAGCATGGCGGCCGTCCTCCTGCTCGCGCTGTTCGTGATGGGCTGCGCGTCGGTGCCGGCGGGATCCACGGCGCTGTCGGAGCAGGCCCGGAGCTTTGCGCCGCCACCCGGGAAGGCTAACGTATACGCGGTGCGGATGTGGAGCATGCTCGAGGGGGGAATCGTGTGGCCCGTCACCCTGGATTTCCGTGAGTTTGGCTTCGTGGGGCAGCGCTCATACCTCTACGGCGCGATCCCCGCGGGCGAGCACATCATTGGCGCCAACCTGCCTGGCCCGGTCCCGACGAGGCTGCGGTTCACCGCCGAGGCTGGCCGCAACCACTTCTTCAAGCTCACACCGGTCCCCGGCTGGCTGGCCGGCACGATCCGCATCGAGCCGCTCGACGAAGAGACAGGACGGTTACTTGTCCTGCAGTACACGCTGAGCGGCGACAACCGATTCGAGTTCGAGCCGTAGAGGGGCGCGTCTGTACGGGCGAGGCACAGCTCTGCCGCTCGCCACACGTGGCGACGCTTCCCTGCGGGGGAGCGATCAGAATCTCGCCGTGGTCACGCCGGCCTGGCCGGCGAGCCGGACGAGCTCCGCTATCGAGGCCGCACGCATTTTCTCCATGACCCGGCCCCGATGGACTTTGACCGTGCCTTCGCCGATTCCGAGCTCGGCGGCAATCTGCTTGTTCAGCATCCCGGAGACGACCAGCGCGAATACTTCCACCTCCCGCGGCGTCAATGCCGTGATGCGGGCCTGGATTTCGGCGGCGACCGCCTGCTCCCGTTGGGCCTGGCGGGCCATGGTCACCGCCCGCTCGATAGCGCCCAGGAACTCCTGGTCATTAACCGGCTTGGTGAGGAAATCGGTTGCCCCGCCCTGCATGGCTTTGACGCTCGCGCGGACGTCGCCGTAGCCTGTGATGAAGACAATGGACACGCGGCGGCCTGCGTTCGCTAGCGCCGCCTGCAGTTCCAGCCCGGTCAGGCCCGGCATCCGCACGTCAAGCACGAGGCAGCAAGGGCGGTCCTGCTGAGGACGGGCCAGGAACTCGGGAGCCGAGGCGAATGCCTCGACCTCGTACCCGGCGGTCCTGGCCAGCCGGGCCAGACTCTTCCGCACGGCCGGGTCATCGTCCACAATGAGCACCAGCGGTGCCACCGTGGCTGTCATCGTTCCTCGTCGCTGAGGGGCAACGTGAAGGAGAAGGTTGCTCCTCCATCCACATTGTTCCGGGCTCCCAGGCGCCCCCCGTGCGCTTCGACAATGGAGCGAGCAATGGCCAAACCCATACCCAGCCCGTTCGCCTTAGTCGTGTAGAACGCGTTAAAGATCTGCTCCAGGTGAGTCTCGTCGATGCCGACTCCCGAGTCTCGGACGGCTACCCGGAGGGCCGCCGGTCCATCCGTGTCCGTCCGGAGGACGAGGGCCCGATCACCAATGCGCGATTCCTGCAGGGCGTCCAACCCGTTGAGGATCAAGTTCAGGATCACCTGCTGGAGTTGCACCCGGTCGCCCCACACTGGAGGAAGCCCTGGGGTCAGCTCGAGGCGAAGCAACACGTCGCGCACAATCATATCGCTGCTCACGAGGCGGGCCACCTCGCTCACCAATTCATTGAGGTCGAGAATCGAGAGCTCGAGATCGCCCTTCTTGAGGAGACCCCGTAGTCGGTGGATCACCGCGGCCGCTCGCTTGTCGTCCTCGACGATGTCCTTCAAGATTGCCGACACCTCCTCGAAGTTCGCCGCGTCGGCTTCGAGGATACGCTGGGCGGCCTGGGCATTGCTGAGGATCGCCGTCAGGGGTTGGTTGAGCTCATGCGCCAGTGATGCGGTGAGCTCCCCTAGCGTCGACACCCGACTGACGTGGGCGAGATCCCGGCGGAGGCGTTGCGCCTCCAGCTCCGACCGTCGGCGCGACAGGATATTGGCGAACACCTCCCCCAGCAGGCGGAGCCGCTGCACCAACTCGTCCCGCCAGGGGCGCTGGGCGCCCAAGGTGCTAAAGGCTAGAGCCCCCACCACCGCCCCCTCGACCATCAGGGGGACTTCGACGTGCGACGTGATGCCCAAGGTGAGATACGTTCGCCGGTCCACGGCCGCTTCCTGCTCCGGCAGCTCCTCGCTCTGCGAGAAGCGAACCACCTCCCCACGCTGCACCCGGGCCGTGACCCACGGGAACTGGCCGAGTCGAATCGCGGAGGGTAGCGGCTCCACCCCCTCGACCGCCCATGAGTGTGTGATGTGGACCGTGCGGCTGTCTGCGGAAAACTCGGCGAGACTGCCCCGATCAACCTTGAGGAAGTCGACGATCTGGCGAAGCCCCCGCTCGATCTCGCGATCGACGTCGGCCGATGACAAGCTGCTGAACGCGAGCGACTGCTCTGCGAGGAGTGTCTCGAAGCAAAGCCGCTCGGCGAGCGACAGCTCGGCGTGCTTCCGCTCCAGAGCGCGGGCGAAGATCTCGCTCAGGAGCTGGAGCCGCTGTACCAACTCCTCGGGCCAGATTCGTTCATGCCGAACGGAGTCGAAGGACAGTACGCCCAGCATGGACCCGCCGGCGCTCAGGGGGAGCGACAGGTATGACCGCGTGCCCATGCTCTGATAGCCCCGCCGATCGACCGCCGCCTCCACGGGGAGGTCGTCGAGCCGGGAGAAACGGACGACCTGTCCCCGCTCGAGCTGGCTGGCCGTCCAGGGAAGCTGATCGCGCTCGCTGATGTGCAGCCGGTCCCTCGATCTCTGCCGCCGCCCAGGAGATGCAAAGCGGCGGCTCGCCGGCAATGAAGTCGTTGAGATTAGCCCGATCTATACGGAGGAACTCCGCGACCCGCTGAAGGGCCCTCTCGATCTCGGCGTCCCACTCGCTCAGAGGAACGTGAATCAAGCGGGCGGAGATTTCAGACAGCAAGCTCTCGAAACGTACCCGTTCGGCCAGCGACAGCTCCGCGCGCTTCCGGCCCGTCCGCTGCCGCAGGAAGCCCGTGATGAGAAGGGCCCCGGCGATGGCCAACATGCCTCCTCCGATGCCCCGCCACTGGGAGCGTGTCCACCTCGTCAAAGATGGATAGGCTTTACGGGATAGTCCCTTCGGCAGGTCTGCCACTCGTTCAGAATACGCCATGGGCCGGTTGCCCGAAGAGAAACTCCACCTGCTGATACTTGGCGAGTGTTCAGGGCGCTGCCGCGCCCCAAGTTCGATCGATTCTGAACTGAATGACGGATATTCGTGACGACCGTGAGTAGCTATGCCGCGTTCGCCTGCGCGAGGCGGGGTGATCCTCGTTGGTTAACGCATCAAGAATCGCTCACCACCGTGAGGTAGTGAGCGATTCGCACGAAGGCAACTGCCGCGTCAAACTTTGACCTTCGCAAGCGCTTCGGCGCAGGAAGTCGCGAGTGCGGCGTTGGGCTCCTTTTCCCCGTCGGGAGTGGCCCAGCCACTTTTTTCGATCAACTGCCGCTGGTCCCAAGAGGAGTCGATCTTCTTGAACTCCGCGAGCTTCGCGGTTCCGCCTGGCTGCTTCAGAAAGCTCGCGACGCAGGAAGGGGTGAGCGCGACGACCAGGGTCGAGCTCGAGCGTTCTCTAGCGATCCGCTCAGTGGTGCTGCCGGTGGTCCATCCCCCCCATGAAAAGCCAACGATCATCGTTGCGACGGCCCCGCAGACGACGCCCCAAGCCGCTGGTTTGACCCACGATGTTT
Organism: uncultured Candidatus Rokubacteria bacterium; assembly: GCA_963754315.1. Lineage (GTDB taxonomy): Bacteria > Methylomirabilota > Methylomirabilia > Rokubacteriales > CSP1-6 > CAVWFS01. The sequence goes on along the minus strand of CAVWFS010000020.1, from coordinate 35,531 downwards.
GAATCTGCATGAGACACCTCCTCGAAATTGGGCAATCCTACCCCCGCATTCGCCCCGGGCACAGTTAGACGAACGACCTATGCACTTAGTACAACAAGTGGTGTCGCTCGGCACCAGCCGGTCCGTTGGGATGCCACTTAGACCAAGGTCCACTATCGCGGACGTGGCGATCCCGATATCGTCCCTAAGTGTGATGGCGCGAGTGCCCCCCCATGCCGCTGATTTCCGTCGTGGACGACGACCTCTCCGTCTGCCGGGCGCTCCGTCGCCTGATCCAGTCAGCCGGATATAGCGTTGAGACGTTCACGTCGGCTCGCGAGTTTCTCAGCTCATCGCCGAGGGGCCGGACCGCGTGCCTAGTCCTCGATATCCACCTGGGGGATATGAGCGGATTTGATCTGCAGGAGCAGCTGGTGGCGGACCAGGCTGCCATCCCTGTCATTTTCATCACGGCCTATGACGATGCGTCAGTCCGCGAGCGCATTACACGATCGGGAGTCACCGCCTATCTACGCAAACCGTTCGACGAGCGAGTCTTGCTCGATGCCATCAGCACCGCCGTCGGTGAGGCAGATGGATGCGGCGACGGGGACGGCGGCCCGGATGCGTCCAGAACGGCCGGCGAGAGGGACGGCCGGCTTCGTACCACCTGACGGCGTCCTCGCCACTAACCCCTCCCGGCCCGCTTCACGACTATCCCGCTCGAACCTAAGGGGTGGTCGCTTTCACGATTCAATGCGGCTTCAGGCCTTAGTCCCACATCAATCCGCCATCGACGTTCAACGATTGGCCGGTGATATTCCGTGCTTCTTCCGAGGCCAGAAAAGCCGCCATGTTGGCGACGTCGGCCCCAGTATTCGAGCGACGCAACGGAATTGACGCATCCAGACGAGAAATAGCCTCCGCTTCAGTGATCTTGTCGCGCTCGACGATCTGGCGCACGATCGTGTCATACATCTCCGAGCGTGGAGCGCCAGGACAGATAGCGTTGACATTGACGTTATAAGGGGCAAGTTGAGAGGCGCCGATGCGAGTCATGGCGATGACTGCTCCCTTGGAGCCCGCATACGCGATGTTCGAGGTGCCGCGAAAGCCTTTGCCGCCAATCGAGGCGGCGTTGATGATCTTGCCAGAGTTGTTCTTGACCATTTCCCGCGCCACCGCCTGCATGCAGAAGAAGAGACCCTTCGCATTAATCGAGTGAATCCAATCCCAGTCGCGCTCGATCACTTCAAAGAAGTCGAGTTTCTTATTGACGCCGGCATTGTTCATCAGAATGTCGATCCGGCCGAACGTCTCGACAGTTTTCGCGACCATGGCGTTGATATGGCTGAGGTTGCTCAGATCTGTCTTCACAAAGAGTCCACGTCGGTCGTGCGCGCCGACTTCCGCCGCGGTCTGCTGTCCCGTGGTCGCATTGATCTCAGCCACGACCACATGTGCCCCCTCCTTGGCGTAACGCAGGGCGATGGCTTTCCCAATGCCAACCCCGGCACCAGTGACGATGGCGATTTTGTCTTTGAGTAACATCTCGCTGACCTCCTTTTTGGTACGTACCACCTGCTCAGTGCTCAGGCGTCATTGATCCGTGGTGAAATGGGCGTGAGGCTATCGCCCTAGGGCTTTAAGGCTTTCCGCCGGCGATGAGGATCTTCTGCACGTTCGCCGGACCTTCGCCGGTGAAGAGCACGTGGTAGGACTTCAGCCACGACACCCCGTACTCCCTGAGCCTGGCCGACTTCACTCGGCCGTGGCGGGTCGCTACCGCAGGCATCATTACCTGCGGTATTGCTCGTCGCTGACCTTTTCCATCCACTCGACGGTCGCCCCGTTGAGATATTCCTGAATGGCGATATGCGTCATGCCGATTGTTGCCGTCGCTCCATGCCAGTGCTTCTGACCCGGCGGGATCCATACAACGTCGCCTGGCCGGATGTCCTGCACATCGGTCGTGTACTGCACGACTCCTGGTGCCACCGAGCCGAACTGCTCTCCGACACGCGAGGCGCGTTGCGCCTCGGCGGCCACGTCGAGGGGAAGCAGCTGTGGCGAAGCCGGTGGGAGCTCATCGCTGCCGATCTGGCGCTGGGCAAAGAGATCCTTCGCGGCCGCGACCGCCGACATGGCATTCGGCCAGCCGGAGTAGAAGGCGAGATGGGTGATGATCTCGGAGATCTCGCGCGGCTTGAGCCCGTTGTCGAGCGCGATGTTCAGGTAGTACGGCATCTCGATCGTCTGGCTGCGCGCAATAGGCGCCGCGAGCGTCACGATGCTGCGGTCACGGGGCGTGAGACCAGGCCGCTTCCATACCTCGCCCAGAAGACGGTCTTGCGAGTACTTCTCGAGCGCCGGCGCGACCATGCGGATATCCTTGAGCGGTGGTATTGGCGGAACAGGCTCCGATCTCGCCCGGATCGTTTGCGTACTCGAAGCGACGGAGGAGGCGTCGGAGCCAGAGACGCGTCCTCCCGGGCTCGCATGGGCGCACGCCGAAGCGAGCAGAGAAGCGACACGACAGTCGCGGCGAGGTGTCTCATCCTTATACAATCCTCCACACAACGTCTTCGCGCGAGAAAGTGGTCGGGAAGATAGTTTACGATGCGGAACGTGAGGAGCGCTACGACCGAACGAGAGGCCCGTCGCATGCGGGTGGATCAGGAGAACCTCGTGGAGCGGTCCGGAGGGCGCGTGCGCGACCGACCTAACGGCCCACGCGAAGATCAACCTCGCCTAACATCGGCCACACGATCCCAGGAGGCCCGCGCATGCCAGCGTACTTCATCGTCGACAACGAGGTGACCGACCCAGCAGGGTTCGAGGAGTACCGGAAGCAGGTACCGGGCACCGTCGAGAAGTACGGCGGCAAGTTCCTCGTGCGAGGCGGACAGATGCAAACGCTGGAGGGTGACTGGAAGCCCAAGCGCATCGTCGTGACCGAGTTCCCAAGCATCGAGCAGGCCCGGCGTTGGTACGACTCGGAGGAATATCGTCCGCTGAAGGCGCTCCGGTTGCGGACGGCGAGGGGCAGCGTGGTCCTGGTCGAAGGCGTGTAAGGCCGCATGCGCGACGTCGACTTGATGCATGAGGTGACGAACGGTTCGCCCTTCGCGAGCTTATCCAACCCGTAGGTCATGCCCAGCTCGCCTGTGTCTCCCTTAGTGAACTATCCTACGCTCTCGATACGTGTCAGTGGAGGATCGCCATGACGGTCTACGAGATGCGGACGTACACGCTTCATGTCGGCAAGATGGCTGAAGCCGTTAGGCTGTATACCGAGTTCGGGTACCCGGCCCTCCAGAAGGGCGGCCAGGACAAGAAGCTGATCGGCTACTTCCAGGCCGACACGGGGATGATCAATCAGCTCGTCCATCTGTGGAAGTTCAACGACGATGCCGATCGTCGCGCGCACTGGGCGTCGGTATTCGCCAACAAGGATTTCGTCGAGGGCTTTGCCGTGAAATTCCGTCCGTTGCTCGCGTCCCAGGAGGTCAAGCTGCTGACCGCGGCCCCGTGGGGACCGCATCCCTGAGACGGCCAGCGACTGATCGGCTCCGGCGGGCCGAGGGTTGATCAGGAGGTCCGAGGGACTCATCGGCCGATCGCTCCGGCGGCAAGAGGACCCGCGCCTCCTCCGGGGCAAGGGGCAGTACATCGCTGACGTTGCGCCGCCTGGGCTCCTGCACCTGGCCGTCGTGCGTAGTCCGCACGCCCACGCGCGCATCCTCGGCATCGACACAAGGGCTGCCGCCCGCGTCCCCGGCGTGGTGACCGTACTCACTGCCGCGGACCTGGACGGGATCGGCGCGCTGCCGGTGCTGGCGCACCCGCCCGGCCAGCGCCAGAGCGACTTCCCCGTCCTGCCCGCCGGCCGCGCGCTCTACGCTGGGCAGCCTGTCGCGGCGGTCGTCGCCGAGAGCCGCTACGTCGCCGAGGACGCGCTCGACGCCGTCCGCGTGGAATGGGATCCCCTACCGGCCCTCACCGACGTCATCCAGGCGACGGCCCCCGGCGCGCAGCGCCTCTACGAGGCCTGGCCCGACAACGTGGCCGTCGGGCGCGAGATCGGCTCCGGCATCCCGGACGGCGTGTTCGAGACCGCGCACACGGTCGTCGAGGCCACCTTCTCCACGCCGCGGCAGACGGCGGCCCCGCTCGAAGGGCGCGGGATCTGCGCCGCGTGGGACGCCGAGGCCGGCGCGCTCACCGTATGGGCGTCCAGCCAGGCGCCCCACCAGTTTCGTACAGTCCTGGCGGGCGTCCTCGGTCTCGACGAGGAGCGCATCCGCGTGATCGTGCCGGATGTCGGCGGCGGCTTCGGCGTGAAGCTCCACTACTATCCCGAGGACGTGCTGGCGTGCGTGGCCGCCATGCGGCTCGGCCGCCCCGTCCGCTGGATCGAGGACCGCCGCGAGCACTTCGTGGCGACCGTCCACGCGCGGGAGCAGACAGTGCGCGCCCGCGCGGCCTTCGACACTGGCGGCACGCTGCTCGCGCTCGACGTCCACGTCCGCGGCGACGTCGGCGCGCACCTGCACACAAAGGGTGGCGGGCCCATATTCCTCGGCGGCGTGGTGCTGCCCGGTCAGTACGCCGTGCGCCACTTCCGCGCCCGCCTGGAGGGCGTCGTGACGAACAAGGTGCCCTTCGGCGCCTACCGCGCCTTCGGCATGCAGCAGGCGGCGTTCGTGATCGAGCGGCTCATGGACATCGCGGCCGAGCGGCTCAGGATCGATCCCGCCGAGATCCGCCGCCGGAACTATCCGCCGCCGGCCGCGTTCCCATTCCGCAACGCGGCGGGGATGGTCTACGACAGCGGCGACTACCAGCGCACGCTCGACCGCGCGCTCGAGGTCGCCGACTACGCGGGGCTGCGCGCGATGCAGGCGCGCGAGCGGGCGTGCGGCCGGCTCATCGGGGTCGGACTGGCCGGCTATGTGGAGGTCACGGGCATGGGGCCCTCGCGCCTCATGGCGGCGATGGGCAACCGCCAAGGCGGGTACGAGACGGCGGTCGTCCGCCTCGACCCGTCCGGCCGCGCGACGGTCTTCACCGGCATCATCGAGATCGGGCAGGGGATCCGCTCGTCGCTGGCGCAGGTGGCGGCCGAGATCCTCACGCTTCCGCACGACGGCGTCCGCGTCGTGCTAGGCGACACGGAGTTGTGCCCCTACTCCTGCTACGGCACGGCGGACAGCCGCGGTTCGGTCGTCGGTGGGGCGGCGGTGCTCCAGGCGTCGCGCCTCCTGCGCACGCGCATCACGCGGCTGGCGGCGCACCTGCTCGAGGCCAGCGTGGAGGACGTGGAGCTCGTGAACGGCGAGTGCCGGGTACGCGGGATGCCCGAGCGCTCGCTGACCTTGACCCAGCTGGCGCGCGAGGCCCAGCGCGGCCAGAATCTGCCTCCGGGCATGGCCGCCGCGCTCGACGCCCGCGTCACGTACCAGCCGGAAAACTGGACGCACCCGTACGGCGTGCACGTCGCCGCCGTGGAGGTGTCGCGCGAGACGGGCGCCGTCGCCGTGCTGGGCTACTGGGTGGCCCACGACTGCGGCATCCTGCTCAACCCGATGCTCGTCGATGGCCAGCTAGCGGGCGGGGTGGCGCAGGGGCTCGGCGGTGCGTTACTCGAGCACCTGGCGTACGACGAGACCGGTCAGCCTCTCTGCCGCACGTTCATGGAGTACGCGCTGCCGACGGCCGCGGTGATGCCGCCGCTGGTGGTCGAACATCTAGAGACACCCTCGCCCCACACCCCCGGCGGCATGAAGGGCATGGCGGAGGGTGGCACCATCGCCGCGCCGCCGACCATCGCCAGCGCCGTCGCCGACGCCCTGGCCGGCGCGGGCGTGCCGCGGGACGCCGTGACCTTCTACCCGCTCACCCCCGCGCGCCTCTTCGCCCTGCTGAACGGCCGCCGCTAGGGCCCGCGGAACTTCCGCAAACGCGGCGTGCTCCGCGCCGCGGACCAGCAGTTCTCGCCTCAGATCGCGTTAGCTTTCGGGCAGCCCGGCCTTGCGTGCTCCCTCGATAATCCGCTCGAACTCCTTGCGGAACGTCGGATTGTCGGAATACCCCGATCCGTCCTGCGCCAGCTGCTCCACCGTGAAGCCTGGTCGGACCTTCAGGAGCTCCGCAACCGCCGCCGCCGCCTCGGCTTTCTGCCCGCGCCAGGCATACGCAGAGGCGAGATCGGTCCAGGCGCCCCAGAACGACTTACCGGTCGCCGTCGACTTCAGGCACCATTCGATGGCCCGCGCGTCACGCGCCAGGTGGGTATACGCGTGGCACAGGACGTAGTACCAGATGTACAAATCGGGATCACGCGGGCTGAGTCGGATCGCCTTCTCCACCGGCGCCACGGTCTCCGCGGCGCGCCCCATGGCGATCAGGCTCCGGCCGCGGGCGACGTACGCCGCCGCATGGTTGGGATCGAGGGCGATGGCCCTGTCGTACGTCGCCACCGCAGCGTCGAACCGCCGGGACAGTGCGAGAACCTCGGCCTTCACGTAGTGGGCGTGGGCGTAGTTGGGCGAGAGAGCGATGGCCCGCGTAACGGCTTCGTCGGCACGGGCGAGGATCAGGGCACGATCGGGATCCCAGCGATTGCGGTGGATGAGCGTGAGGGCGTGCGCGAGCCCGACCCTCGCCTGACTGTTGTCCGGATCGATTCGCAGCGCGTCTTCGAACACCGTGACGGATCTCTTCGCATCGTCCTGCTGCGGCGCTGCATTCAAGATCGACCAGCCCCGCATGGTGAGGTCAACCGCGTCCGGGTTCGCGCGTGGGGCGCGGCGACCCTCGACGTTGACGAGCTCGACACTGAGCGTCCTCGCCAGGCGGCTCGCGATGCCGAAGTTGTCCTGGGACGTCGTCAACGTCCCCTGATCGACGTCCATCTGCTCGGCCCACAGATGGGCGCCGGTGCCGGCGTCGATAAGCTGCGCATTGACGCGGACGGTGCTGCCCATCCGGCGTACGCTGCCCTCCAGCACATAGCGGACACCCAACTCGCGGCCGATTTGCCGGACATCCACGTCCTTGCCCTTGAATGTAAAGGCCGTGTTCCGGGAAATGACAAAGCTGCCAGCAATGCGCGACAGATCACTGGTCAGGTCTTCGGTGATGCCATCGGCAAAGTAGTCCTGGCTCGGATCGCCACTCAGGTTCCTGAAGGGCAGCACGACGATTGAAAGACGCGGCGCCTCTGGGCTGTCTGGTCGCTGACTTGGAAGGAAGCGCGAGCCCATCCACCACGCTCCAGCCGCCCCGAGGAGAACGAGACAGGCGGCCAGGCCCCACACACGCCGACGCCGGCGGTCCGTGAGGGCCGGGCGCCTGACGGGCGTGGCGACGGCCTTGGAGGCTGCTCCCGGAATGTGGACTCGATACATCCACACGGGCTGCTCGATGTTCTTGACCTGCCGCTGGCCCACATCCTCGAAGGTGAAGGGCAGCTTGCCGCGGACCTGATCGTAGACGGTATTGGAAACGAGCACGCCACCCGGCTCCGCCAGCGCTTCCAGCCGGGCCGCGATGTTGATGCCGTCACCGTAGATTCGGTTTTCGTCGTGGATCACATCTCCGAGATTGATGCCGATGCGAAACAGCATGCGGCGACTCTCAGGCACCCCCGCGTTGCGCTCGGCCATCACGGTCTGGATCTCGACCGCGCACTCGGTGGCGCCGATGACGCTGGGGAACTCAGCCAGGATGCCGTCGCCGGCGGTGTCGATGATCCGTCCACCGTGCCGGCCGATCAGCGGCAGGATCACGCTCTGATGGGCCTTGAGGTCGCGCACGGTGGCGGCCTCATCCGCGTGCATGAGCCGGCTGTAGCCGGCGATATCGGCCGCCAGAATCGCGGCGAGCCGACGCTGTATCGGGGGCTCTTCGTCCATGACGCGTTGTCTGGGCTCGCAAGGGGCGAGCCGATGGTAGTGTTGCACAGCGTACTGCGGATCGCGAGGACGGAGCGTGCTTGCCCGTTGCCGACCGACGGCGGCGCACTGTATCGTTGCGGACGGTATGGCGCCGCCATCACTGCTCGCGCTCAGGCTTCCCGCAGCTGGTGACCGAATGCCGGCGGCGGGGCTGGGAAGTCATCGCTCACGGAGTGCGGCCAACGCCGCGCCATCACCGGCGAGATGCCGGATGCCGACGAACGGGCCTACATCCGCGCGTTCCGCGATCGGGTCTTCTCGCTGTCGACGAACCACCTGCCGCGCCACGTACGGGCGAAGCTGTCCGAGAGCGACATCTACCGCTACCAGCTCCGACTGACGCGCGGGCAGAAGGCGCCGTTCCGCTGGCGCGTCAGCGACGGCGGACGATGAGCGCAAGGCTCGGATGAAGCCGGCCCCGCTCGAGTACCTGGCGGCGGCGACAGCCGAGGAGGCCCTGGCCGCCCTCGCGCGCTTCGACGGCAACGCGCGATTGCTCGCCGGCGGCCAGAGCCTGGTGCCGCTCTTGAACATGCGGCTGCTGCGGCCGACGGCGGTGATCGACATCAACGGGATTCCCGGGCTCGATCGCATCGAGGCGGGCGACGGCGTGGTGCGCGTCGGCGCGCTGGCCCGGTACTCTGTGCTGGAGGCGTCGGCGGTGATCCGCGAGCGGGTCCCGCTGCTCGCCAAGGCCGTCCCGTTCGTCGGCGACCGGCAGATCCGTAACCGCGGCACGCTCGGCGGCGCGCTCTGCCACGCCGATCCGGCCGGCGAGATGCCCCTCTGCGCGGTGACGCTCGGCGCGCGCCTGCGCATCGTCGGCCCCGCGGGTCGCCGCGAGCTCGACGCCGAGGCGTTCTTCCAGGGACCGTACACGACGGCGCTCGAGCCGACCGAGATGCTGGAGGCGGTGGTGTTCCCGGACGGCGCGGGCACCGAGGCGGTCGTCGTGGAGCACGCGCGGCGCCACGGCGACTTCGCCGTGGTCAGCGTGGCCGCCGCCGGCCTGCCCGCGCCCGACGGGAGCTGGCGCTGGATCCGCATCGGGCTTGGCGCCGTCGCCGACCGCGCGCGCTACGCGCGCCGCGCCTCCGAGGGGCTCGCCGGCACGCGGCTGCAGCGGGCCGACATCGAGGCGGCGGCGGCGCGCTGCCTGGAGGAGGCCGAGCCAGCCTCGGACGTCCGCGCCTCCGCCGAGTACCGGCGGCACCTCGTTCCGATCCTCGTGGAGCGTGCGCTCAACGAGCTGGCGCGGCGGCGTCGATGAGACATTCGTGTGTCAGCTGCCGAGGCGCGCCCCGGCTGGGCCGGGGCGTGTCCGAGCGTGGGGGGTCTGGGGGCCATTTCGGGGCCCCCAGGAAGAAGATGAGCACGCGGATGACCGTCACCCTGCGGGTGAACGGCCGGGCCTACGAGCGCGTCGTCGAGAGCCGCCGACTGCTCGTCGACTTCCTGCGCCACGAGCTCCAGCTCCACGGCACGCACGTCGGCTGCGAGCAGGGCGTCTGCGGCGCCTGCACCGTGCTGCTCGACGGCGATCCGGTGAAGTCGTGCCTCATGCTGGCGCCCCAGGCGCACGGTCGATCGATCACGACCGTCGAAGGCCTCGCGGGGCGGGGGGAGCTGCACCCCGTGCAGCAGGCGTTTCGGGACGCGCACGCGCTCCAGTGCGGGTACTGCACGCCGGGCTTCCTGCTCGGCGCCGTCGCGCTGGCCAATCGCGGCGTCGCGCTCGAGGGCGCTGCGCTGCGCGAGGAGCTGGCCGGCAATCTCTGCCGGTGCACCGGCTACCAGAACATCGTCGAGGCCGTCGAGCGCTACCTGCGCCAGGCGGCCGAGGGGCGGCGCGGTGGATAAGCTCCCCTGGCTCGGCGCCAGCGTGAAACGCAAGGAGGACGACCGCCTCCTCCGCGGCAACGGCCGCTTCCTCGACGACGTCGAGGAGACATTCGCCCTCCACCTGGCCATCGGCCGCTGTCCGTACCCGCACGCGCGCATCCGGAGCATCGATACGACGCGCGCGCTCGAGCAGAGCGGCGTCGAGGCCGTGCTCATCGGCGAGCAGGTCATGGCGCGGACGGAGCCGATCACGGTCCTTCGCCCGTTTCCCGGCTCGGCGCCGACCGTCTTCTACGGGATGGCCCACGGCGTCGCGCGCTATGAGGGCGAGCCCGTCGTGGCGGTGGCGGCCGTCGACCGCTACGTGGCCGAGGACGCTCTCGAGCTGATCGACATCGACTACGAGCCGCTGCCCCACGTCATCACCGTCGAGGACGCGCTCCGGCCTGGAGCCCCGCAGCTCCACGCCACCGTGCCGGGCAACGTCGTCGTCGAATCGACCGTGCGCGCCGGCGAACCCGACCAACGGCTGGCCGACGCGGCCGCGACCGTCGAGGGCACGTTCCGGATCAACCGGGTGAGCGGGGCGCCGATCGAGACGCGCGGCGTGATCGCGCGCTTCGCGGAGGATACGAGCACCTTGGAGCTGTGGGCCTCCACGCAGACGCCGCACCTGCTGCGGGCTCAGCTCGCGCACTGCCTGCGCATGGATGAGACGGACGTGCGCGTGATCGCCCCTGACGTGGGCGGCGCCTTCGGCCTCAAGATCGGCGTCTACCCCGAGGACATCATCGCCGCCCTCGTCGCCATCGATACGCGGCGCCCGGTGAAGTGGATCGAGGACCGCACGGAATTCTTCCGCGGCGCCTTCCACGCGCGCGAGGCCGTGCACGCGCTGACCCTGGGGGCCGACGGTGACGGGACGCGGCTCGTGCTGCGTGACCGCTACCTCGTCGATCTCGGCGCCTACCACGGGCCGCTCGGGCCGGCGCTGCTGACCAGCATCATGCTCGGCGGGCCCTATCGGCTCCACGACGCCGAGATCCACCGCCGCGTGGTGCTGACCAACAAGGTGCCCATGGGCGCCTACCGCGGTTACGGGCAGGCGGAGTCGAACTACGTCCGCGAGGTCCTCGTCGACCGGCTGGCGCGTCGGCTGGGTCAGGATCCCGCCGACTTCCGACGCCGCCACCTTCTGCGCCCCGACGAGCTGCCGTTCAAGAACGTCAGCGGCGCCACGTACGACAGCGGCGACTACGCGCGCGCCCTCGAGCTGGCGCTCTCGCGCGCGGGCTATGAGACGTTCCGCACGCGCCAGAAGGCGTGGTGGCAGCAGGGGCGCCACGTCGGCGTCGGCATGTCGTGCTACGTGGAGTTCACCGGCTATCCGTCCTCCGCGTTTCTCGGGCGCACGGGCGCGCGCTTCGGCGCCTACGAGAGCGTGACCGTGCGCATGGACCGGGCCGGGCGCGCCGCCATCTCCACCGGCGTGTCGACGTTCGGGCAGGGCACGGAAACGACCTTCGCCCAGCTGGCCGCTTCGCTGCTCGGTCTCGATCCCGCCGACGTCGCGATTCACCGCGGCGACTCACAGGGCACGCCGTACAGCGTGGGCGGCTTCGCGAGCCGCACGATGATCGCCGGCGCCGGTGCCATCGAGAAGGCGGCCGGCCAGATCCGAGACAAGATGCTGCGCATCGCGGGCCACATCCTCGACGTCAATGCCGCGGCGCTCGAGCCGACCGCCGGCGTGATCCGCCGCCGCGACGATCCCTCCGTGCAGGTCTCGATCCAGCGCGTATCCGAGGCGGCCTTCCTGGGCCATCCGCTGCCGCCGGCCGAAGATCCTGGTCTGGAGGCGACAGCGTACTTCGATCCGCCGTCGTCGGCGTTCGGCTACGGCACGGTGGTCGCGCAGGTCGAGGTCAATGCGCGCAGCGGCGAGTTCGCCCTGCAGCGCTACATCCTCGTCCACGATTGCGGTACCCAGGTCAACCCGATGATCGTCGAGGGCCAGGTGCAGGGCGCGGTGGCGCAGGGCATTGCCGCCGCGCTGTTCGAGGAGCTGGTCTACGATCCGGCGACGGGACAGCTCGTCAACGGGACGATGGTCGACTACTTCATGCCGACGGCGGCGGATCTGCCGGCCTTCGAGCTGGACCACCTGGAGACGCCGTCACCGGTGACGCCGTTTGGCATCAAGGGCGTGGGGGAGGGCGGCACCATCGCGGCCGCCGCCGCCATCACGAATGCCGTCTGCGACGCGCTGGCGCCGTTCGGCGTGGAGCTGGACCGCCTGCCCGTCACGGCCGAGTCAATCTGGCGTGCGCTCGTCGAGGCGCGCGCGAACGGAGCCCCGCGCACCTCGAACAGGCCACCCACGCTTCGAGGCGAGCACCCGCTCCGATGAAAGGATAGGCGATGCAGATCCAGGAGACGTTCACTGTCGACGCGCCGCCGGCGACGGTGTGGAAGTCGGGAATGCCCAGTTCACCCTTCAGAAGTGGAAACACTATCCCGCAGTCGCTCTTCCTCCGCGCGGACCAGGTCATCGAGTAGCTCGCATGCGCAAGCGGCGGCAATGTATCCGAACGGAGGCATTGACCCAGGCATAGGCCGCCGATACCCTCAGGAACAGTGGAGATGGCGGAGCATGGGTGAACCGGCGATCGGCACGCGGAAGTGGACACGGCTGGAATACGACCGACTGGTGAAGGCCGAGATTCTCGGGCCGGAGGACCGGATCGAGCTGCTCGGCGGCCAGATGATCGTCAAGGAGCCGCAGTACAGCCCTCACGCGACGGCGATCCAGCTCGTCCAGCGTACTCTTGACCGCGCATTCGGCCCGGGTTGGAGCGTGCGGCCCCAGCTTCCCATTGCCCTCGCCGGGGATTCGGAGCCGGAGCCTGATGTCTGCGTTGTGCGGGGCGATCCGCGCGATTACCGCGATGCGCACCCCGAGCGTCCGGTACTGATCGTCGAGGTGTCGCTGTCACGCCTCGGTTTCGACCGCGAGCACAAGGGCAGTCTCTATGCCCGGGCGGGTATCACGGACTACTGGATTGTCAATCTTCCGGATCGGCGCGTCGAGATCTACCGCGAGCCCGTGCCGGATGGCGCGGCATCCTTCGGCTGGCGCTACGGACGCTCGGTCACCCTCGGCCCCGACGAACGCATCTCCCCGCTGGCGGCCCCGGGAGCGGAGATCGCCGTCGCTAATCTGCTCCCGTAGCAAGCACCGGCTGCCGGCCATATCGTGCAATGCTCGACGAGGGCAAGAACCCGGCGTCTCTCGAACATGATCTCGACAGCGTGCTCAAAGCCGGCCTCGCTGACCGAGGGGACGATACCAGCAATGTGCGCGGTCGCGTTCCCGTCACGGTCGATCGAGCAGCTCCCTCGCCTCCCGGAGGTCGCCTGTCTCGAAGCCTTCGGTGAACGAAGCGTAGATTGCGCCCAGGAGTCCACGCGCCTCCTCGCTGCTCCCGTGGCGCCCGAGCAGCCGCGCTAGGCTGATCGCCGCCCTCAACTGCCACGAGCGGGCGCCTTGGGAGCGGGCGATGTCGATCGCCCGCCGGAAGACCGTCTCGGCCTCCGCGAGGTCCGGATCCGGCCGCAGCAAGAGGAGCTCGCCACGGATCCGGTGCAGCTCGGGCTCGAACGCCCTCTCGTGGTGATCGTCAGCCAGCACGAGGGCGCGGTCGATCGTCTCGAGGGCCTCGGGGAGGCGCCCCAGGTCGGCCTGGATCTCGGCGGTGAGCCCAAGGACATAGGTCCGGAAGAACGCGGTGCCCATGGCGCTGCTGATGGCGAGCCCCCCTCGGCTTCGGCGAGGCCCTCCACACCCCGGCCCATGTCGCTCAGGAGCCGCCCGAGCACGCCGCCCGCGTAGGGAACCCAGAAGTCGAGGCGCTGTTCACGGCTCAGGGTCATCAGCCCCCGTGCGTGCCGCAGCGCGTCACTATCCCGGCGGAGGAACGTCACATATGCCACCCCGGCTGAAGGCGTCGCGAACGGGTGGGCGGCGGGCTCGAGGCCCCACGCCCGCCACTGCCTGATCAGGCATATCGGCGACGCGCCTTCCGCACCGCCGGGGCACGCCCTCGGCAGCTGGCCGGGGCGAAGGAGGCACCATCGCGGCCGCCGCCGCCCTCACGAATGCCGTCTGCGACGCGCTGGCGCCGTTCGGCGTGGAGCTGGACCGCCTGCCGTCACGGCCGAGTCGATCTGGCGCGCGCTCGTCGACGTGCAGGCGAAAGGATAGGAGATGCAGATCCAGGAGACGTTCACCGTCGACGCGCCGCCGGCGACGGTGTGGAAGTTCTTCGAGGACATCGAGCGGGTGGCGCGCTGTGTCCCTGGCGTGCAGTCGGTCGACGTGCTGGGACCCGACCGCTACAAGGTGCTCGCCACCCAGAAGGTGGGCTTCATCTCTGCCACCTTCGAGATGGCGACGCAGATCGAGCGCAAGGATCCGCTCAAGTCGCTGGCGCTCTCGTCCGTCGGCAAGAGCGTGAAGGGCGCCATCGGCAACCTCCGCTCGAAGGACCGCGTCGACTTCGAGGCGACGCCGGAGGGCGGCACCCGCGTGACGCTCACCTCGGAGATGGCCGTCGGCGGGATGCTGGGCGCGCTCGGCCACAAGGCCATCGCCTCGAAGTCGAAGGAAATCACCGAGAAGTTCGCCCAGGCGCTGCAGGCCGAGCTGCAGGGACGCTGATCCCAGCGCGCGCGGCTCACAGGAGAGGGCATGGCGGACACGGTCGTCGTCGGTAAGTCGGTGGTGCGAACGGACGCGGCCGCCAAGGCCCGCGGCGGCGCGATGTACGGCGTTGACGACTGGGGCCTCGACAAGCCGATGCCGAAGGAGGAGAGTCTTTCCGTGCCAATCGAGGATCTCGCCCACGACCGGTTCATCGTCGGGAACGCGGAGGAGTGCCGAGACGACATCGAGCGGCACGCCCGCACGCTCGGAGTGAATCACTTCATCTTCCGCGTCCAGTGGCCCGGCATGCCCCAGGGGGATGCGCTCGGCCAGATCGCGCAGCTGGGTCGCGAGGTGGTTCAGCGGACGTGACGTTCTGCCTCCTGACGTCTTCAGTACCGTCAGGAGTATGATGGCGGAGGCGTTCGGGGTGATTTGGCGGCGAGGTGAGGCGGCCGCGCGTCACCATCACGCACCTGCTCGGTGATCCGAGAGCAATACGACCAGGGAGGACACCATGCGACGTCGCACGTTCCTCAAGGGAGCCGCCGCCACGGCGGCCGTCGGCGGACCGCTGATCGTCACGGACCGTACGATCGCGCAAACGCGCACGATCTACGTCAACACGTGGGGCGGGAGCTGGACGGCCGCCGAGGAAGCCGCCTTTTTCAAGCCGTTCACCGAGCAGACGGGCGTCCGCGTGCGCACGGTGGCTCCGGTGTCCTACGCCAAGCTGAAGGCTCAGGTGCAGAGCGGAACGTACGAGTGGGACATCACATCGATCACCCAGGCTGACCTTCTTCGCGCCGAGCGGGAAGGGCTGGTGGAGCCGATCGATTGGACGATCGTGCAAAAGGAGAAGCTCTTCCCGAACGCCGTCTACGCGAACGGTCTCGCCTACTGCGCGCTCGGGACCAATCTCGCCTACCGCAAGGACAAGTTCCCCCAGGGTGGGCCGAAGACGTGGGCCGACTTCTGGGACGTGAAAAAGTTCCCGGGCAACCGATCGATGCTCAACAATTCCGTGCGGGCGGCCCAGTTCGCGCTGGTGGCCGACGGGGTGCCACCCGACAAGGTCTTCCCGATGGACGTCGACCGCGCATTCAAGAAGCTCGACCAGATCAAGCCGCACATCAAGGTCTGGTGGACGCAGGGCAACCAGTCGCAGCAGCTGCTGCGCGACGGCGAGGTCGACATGATGGTGATGTGGAACGCGCGCGCCAGCGAGCTACAGCAACAGGGTCATCCCGTCGACCTGGTGTGGCATGGGGCGACCATCACCACCACGATGTGGGGCATCGCGAAGGGCGCGCCGAACCGGAAGGCGGCCTGGGAGTTCCTGCAGTTCGCGGTCCAGGCCCGGCCACAGGCCGACTTCGCGAACCGGCTGTACTACGGCCCGACCAACCCCGAAGCGTTCAAGTTCGTGACCCCCGAGGTCGCGCGACAGCTGCCGACCTACAGCGAAAACGTCAAGGTCGCCATTCGCCCTGATACCGTGTGGGAGGCGGACCACACCGCACGGATCCAGGAGCGCTTTACGCAGTGGCTGGCGGGCTGAGCCCGGCGGCGGCGCTGGGGACGGCCGTCGGCAGCCGCCCCGCGCGCCGCGGGAACCTGGCGGCGTGGCTGCTGCTCGGCCCACCGAGCCTCGTGCTGACCCTGCTCTTCGTGATGCCCATCGGGCTCATGCTCGTCACCAGCGTCACCGACCCTCGCCTGTCGCTCGCGCACTACCAGCGCATCTTCACGGTGCCGCTCTACACGCAGGTGATGCTCAACACGTTCGTGACGTCGCTGATCGTCACCGCGCTCTGCCTCGTGCTCGGCTATCCGGTCGCCTACGTCATGGCGCGACGGACCGACTGGGTGTCGATGCTGCTGCTGACCATCGTGGCCATGAGCTTCTGGACGGGCTTTCTCGTCCGAACGTACGCGTGGCTGGTGATCCTCGGCAGCAAGGGTCCCGTGGTCGCCGCCTACCACGCCCTCGGCCTCGGCGGCGCCGCGCCCAAGCTGCTCTTCACGAGCTTCGCCTCGACCTTGGGCATGACGCACATCCTGCTGCCCTACATGATCCTCGCGCTCTTCGCCGTCATGAAGAAGATCGAGCCCGACCACTTGAAGGCGGCGGCGAGCCTGGGCGCGCGGCCGCGGGCGGCGTTCACGGAGGTGTTCCTGCCGCTCAGCCTGCCGGGTGTCGTGAACGGCAGCCTGCTCGTCTTCGTCAGCTGCCTCGGCTTCTTCGTGACCCCGATCCTGCTCGGCACGCCGCGCGACATGATGATCTCGCAGCTCATCAACCAGCAGATCGAGGAGCTACTCGCGTGGGGCTTCGCCTCCGCGGTGGCGGTGATCCTCCTCGTCGCCACCGGCCTCATCCTTCTCGCCTACAACCGGTTCGCCGGACTGGATCGCCTATGGGGCTGACCCTCGCGGGCCTCGTCGCACTCTTCCTGCTGCTGCCGATCGCGATCGTGGTACCCATGTCGTTCAGTACCGCGATCTCGTTCGAGTTCCCGCCGCCAGGCTACTCGCTCGGCTACTACGGGAAGTACTTCACCAGCGAGGAGTGGCTGGAGCCGACGCTGAACAGCCTCATCATCGCGCTCGGTGCCACGGCGCTGACCATGCTCCTCGTCGTGCCAGCCGCCTTCGGCTACGTGCGGTACCGCTTCCGCGGCAAGGCGTTCGTCAATCTGCTGATGATGGCGCCATTGATCGTGCCGCACGTGGTGAGCGCGCTCGCCTACTACGGCTTCCTCGGGCGCGCGCGGCTGACCGGCACCTACCTCGGAGTCATGGTCGCCCACGGCGTCCTCGCGGTGCCGGTCGCCTTTCTCGTCATCACGGCGACGCTCAAGGGCTTCGACCGGAACCTCGAGCGCGCCGCCATGAGCGCGGGCGCGGGTCCACTCCGGACGTTCTTCCACGTCACCCTGCCCGTGCTGCGGCCAGGCATGCTGGTGGGGGCGCTGTTCGCGTTCCTGTCCTCGTTCAACGAGGCAGTGGTGGTGATTTTCATCGGAGGCCGGGAGGCGGCGACCCTCCCCAAGAAGATGTACGAGAGCATCCGCCTCGAGTCCGATCCAGTGATCGCCGTCGTCTCCACGCTCCTCGTCAGCGCGGTGGTGCTCGGCGTCCTCGTGTCGACGTTCATGCGCCGGAGATCCGCCCATGCGACTTGACGCCCTGCTCCGTCCCCGCTCGATCGCCATCCTGGGCGCCTCCGAGCGCCCGTCGATCGGCCGTGCCCTCATGGAGTCGGCGTCGACCCTCGGCTACGACGGTCGACTGTACCCGATCAATCCGAAGTACACGGAGATCCTCGGACAGCGCTGCTATCCGGACATGCGCGAGCTGCCGGAGCAGCCCGACGTGGTCGCGCTGTGCGTCTCCTACACGCGCATCGTCGAGAGCTTCCGCACCGTCGCCGACAGAGGCGCCGGCGGGGCCGTGATCTACGACGGCGGCTTCGCCGAGCACGGCGACGCGGGCCGTCGACGTCAGGCCGAGCTCGTGGGGATGTGTCGGGATGCCGGGATTGCGCTGTGCGGACCCAACTGCATGGGTATCCTCAATCCGCACCACCGGAGCTCCGTCTACATGCAGGAGGTGCGCGATCCGGACGGCCTGGCAGGCAACGTGGCGCTGGTGTCGCAAAGCGGGTCGATCTGCATCGGCATGCTGGCCGACATCCGGCGGTTCGGCTTCAGCCACGTCATCTCCTCCGGCAACGAAGCGGTCGTGAGCACGGCGCAGTATCTCGAGGCGCTCATCGACGATCCCGACACCAAGGTCATCGCCACCTTCACGGAGTGGATCGCCGATCCCGAGCGGTACGTGGCCGCGCTCGACCGCGCCGCCGATGCCGGAAAGCCGGTCGTGGTCCTGAAGGTCGGTCGCCAGGAGCGCACGCGGCGGGCGATCGGTACCCACACGGGCGGACTCGCCGGCGAGTCCGCGGTCTTCTCGGCGATGCTGCGCGCCCACCGCGCCATCGAGGTGAGCGATCTGGACGAGCTCACGGAAGTGCTCGCCGTGGGCCAGGGCCAGCGCTGGCCCGGGGGCCGCCGGCTCGCCGTGATCACGGCCTCCGGCGGCCAGGCCGAGCTGATCCTCGATGTGGCCACTGCGCGCCGGGCTCGAGCTGCCGCCGCTGTCGCCCGAAGGCCGCAAGGAGATCGAGCGCGTGATCGGCCCCGTCACCGGTGACGGCAACCCGCTCGACGCCTGGGGGAATGGCGACTACGACACGAACTTGCCGCACGCGCTGGCGACGCTTGATGCGGCGGCCGTCGACGCCATCGCCTTCTGCAGCGACAGCTTCGACGAGGCGCCGATGGGCCGCGCCGACCGCGCGCTCGGCTACAGCCGGCTCCTCGTCGCCGCCGCCGAGCGGAGCGCCAAGCCGCACTACCAGATGAACATGCGGCCGGGAGTGATGCGGCGCGAGCAGGTGCGCTTCCTGGCCGGGCACGGCATCGCCACCATCGGCGGTACCCGCCAGGGCCTGGGGGCGATCGATCACCTCGCGCGCTGGGCGGCGCCGCGGCCGCCGTCGCGCCGGAGCGATGCGCCCGGCGGCGTCGGCGTGGCGAGCCTGCTCGGGGGGCGCCCGCGGCCGACGATCCACGAGCACGACGCCAAGCGGCTCCTCGCCCAGCACGGCCTCACCGTCGTTCGCGAGCGTCTGATCCGGACCCTGGGCGAGGCGCGGCAGGCGGCGCAAGACCTCGGCTATCCGGTCGTCCTGAAGGTCGTGGCCGACGACCTGCCGCATCGCTCGGATCTGGGGCTGGTGCGTGCCGGCCTCGTGAACGAGGCGGGGCTCGAGGCCGCCTGGGGGGCTCTAGAGCGCCGCCTGCGCGAGACGACACCACGGCCCTCGATCGACGGCTTCGTCGTCCAGTCCATGATCGCGGGCGGCGTGGAGGTCTTCGCCGGCGTGAAACGCGATCCCGCCTTCGGCCACTTCCTCGCATTCGGCATCGGCGGAATCGCCATCGAGGTGCTCCGCGACTTCGCCCTGCGCCAGCTGCCGCTCCGCGAGGGCGACGCGGAGGCGATGATCGGCGAGATCCGGGGCGCGGCACTGCTCGGCGCCGTGCGCGGACAGCCGGCCGCGGACGTCCCAGCCCTCGTCCGCTGTCTCTACGCGCTCGGCGACTTTGCGTGGGCGAACCGCACGGACCTCGTCGAGATCGACCTCAACCCGATCAAGGTGCTGCCTGCCGGACACGGCGCTGTGGTCGTCGACGCCTTGATGGTTCCGTCGGCCCGGGAAAAGACTGAGCGCTGATGGATGGCGGCACCACGCGGTCGGCTGGCACGCGCACGGGCGCGGGCGGCTTCCACAACGCCACGAACGCCGGGCTCGACATCGCGGCCCCGCTCTACGCCGCCCGCACGGATGTCGACCAGCGGTTCAACGAGATCACCCGAAAGGACGGGCCCGGCGCCGCCCTCAAGTGGCGGGCGGCCCAGTTCGCGGAGTGACGGCGTACCTCTCGCTCCGCAACATCGTCAAGTCGTACGACGGGCGCGTCAACGCGGTCGACGGCGTGTCGATCGACATCGCCAAGGGGGAGTTTCTGACCTTCCTCGGGCCGAGCGGCTCGGGTAAGACCACAACGCTCATGATGATCGCCGGCTTCGAGGAGCCGACCGCCGGCGCCATCGAGCTCGAGGGCGAGGACCTGACGCGGCGCAAGCCGTACGAGCGCAACATCGGGGTCGTGTTCCAGAACTACGCGCTGTTCCCCCACATGACGGTCGAGCGCAACGTCGCGTTCCCGCTGCGCATGCGGAAGTTCCCGCGGAGCCGCCAAGCGGCCCGGGTGCGCGAGATCCTGGACCTCGTCGGCCTCGGCCGCTTCGCCAAGAGGCATCCGCGCGAGCTGTCGGGCGGCCAGCAGCAGCGGGTGGCCCTCGCGCGCGGGCTTGTGTTCAACCCCGACGTGCTGCTGCTGGACGAGCCGCTGGGAGCCCTCGACAAGAGCCTGCGCGAGCAGATGCAAGTCGAGCTGAGGCGGATTCATCGCGAGGTCGGCGTCACCATGGTCTACGTCACCCACGACCAGACGGAAGCCATGACGATGTCCGACCGCATCGCCGTCTTCAGCCACGGCAAACTGGAACAGGTGGCGCCACCGCTCGAGGTCTACCACCGGCCGCGCACGCGCTTCGTGGGCGAGTTTATCGGCGACAGCAATATCTTCGGGGGTACCGTGGACGCCTCCCAACCGGGGCGCGTCACGCTCGATGCGCTCGGCCCGGTGCGGGTCGACGTGGACGCCTGGCGGCGGATCGGCAAGGGTGCCGTCGACGTGCTGGTGCGGCCCGAGCGTGTGCAGCTTGCCCGGCCGGGCGCGGATCCGGCGCTGCCGAACCAGGTCGTGATGGACATCGGTGTCATCGTGAACTACGGCGATAGCGTCCTCGTCATTGGCTCTGCCCGCGGGCAGGGGCTTCGGATGCGCGTCGCGGGCGCGCCGCCTGACGCGCTCCGGGAGGGCGCACGTGTCGCCGTCGGCTGGAGGCCGGGCGACGAGCATCTGATTGCGGGGTAATAGTCGGGAACGCGCGACCCATCTGCCTCAATGCACGCGTCAGCCATGTCCTCCTGCGAGCGGCACATCACCGCCGGCTCCCCCAGGATCCTGGGGTGGGCTCGTGCAGTCACATGGAGGTTCGTCCCCGGCGGCGCGCTCACCTCGATTGGTATAAAGTCCAGCCATGGTGACCCTCTTGACCGAGACGACAGAGATAGAGCTACCCGACACCAACGTCGAGGGCGAGCAACTCTGGCTGTCCGAAGCCCAGCTCGAGGCCGCCACCGGGTGGTCGTCGAGACCGGAAGGGCTGTGCCGCGGGAGCGTCTGCGTTCCGATTCCACCGGGACGCGAGCGTGACTTCCGGCGCGACCACCAGATCGGTGTGGCGGCGGTGTGGCGGCACCTGGGCAAGCCCGTTGTCCACTGCGCGGACGGTCGCATCTGGGTGCTCGGGGAAGCGGCCGGGGAGCGCGCAGCGGCGCTACGATCGCTCGAGGCGCCGGACTTCACACTGCCCGATCCCTCCGGGCGCATGCATGCGCTCTCCGAGCAGCGCGGCCGGAAGGTCCTGCTCGCCTCCTGGGCCTCGTGGTGAGGGTGCCGCCGCGACCTGCCCGTGTGGCAGGCGCTGTACGAGGAGCTGAAGGACCGAAACTTCATGGTAATCGCCGTTGCTCTGGACAGCCGCGAGGGCGATCCGCTCCCGTGGATCGAGGCAGCGAAGCCGAGCTACCTCTGCCTGATCGACCGCGAGCATCGCCTGGCCGATCTCTACCACATGGTCAATGTGCCGCAGGCGGTGTGGATCGACGAGCGCGGCACGATCGTGCGGCCGGCAGAGCCCGCTGGTGCCTACGAGGGCTTCCGTCGGATGGATCGCGTGACGCGCGAGATGCCGGCGGAGGCAGCCCGGATCACCGCGGAGACGAAAGCGACCTACGTGAATGCTGTCCGCGACTGGGTACTGCGCGGGGCGGCGAGCGAGCACGCGTTCGACGCGGAGCGCGCCCGGGCGCACATGCCGTTGCCGACGGAGGACGTGGCGCGGGCTCACGCCGCGTTCAGGCTCGGGCAGCACTTGATCCGACGCGGGCAGGAAGAGGAGGGTGACCGCTGGCTCCGGGAAGCGAGCCAGCTGCATCCGGATTCTTGGTGCATGTGGCGCCAGCGCGCAGGCGTGACCGAGCTCGGGCTCGCCGCCCAGCCGGACTTCTGGGCGCGCGTTGACGCGCTCGGGGAGCGCAGGTACTACGCGCCCATTGATATGAAGGGGATGCCGAGCTAGGAGGAGCGGAGGTTGTCATGGACAGAGAGGTCAATCTCGAGGAGTTGTTGCAGCAAGGGCTGTCCCGGCGAGACTTGTTCCGCAACGCCGGAGTGGCAGGTATCAGCCTCTCCGCCCTCCTGGATTTGGCCTGGCAGCCAGCGACCGCGACAGCCCAAGCCCCGGCCGCCCCACCGTCGGCGCCAAAGATAGGGGCCCAACTGATCGGGAAGCTGGAGGGACCGACCACCGTCACGGATCAGGCCAAGTTTCCCAAGGCCTTCAAGGAAGCGCCGCAGCTGGCGGAGCTCGTAAAGGCCGGCAAGCTGCCGTCGGTCAAGGAGCGGATAGGAGAAGACCCGCTGGTCATCAAGCCGGTGCATGAGATCGGTCGGTACGGTGGCACCATACGCCGGGGCTTCCTCGGACCGGGCGACTGGTCTGCTGGAGTCCGCTTCTGCGGTAACGACAGCCTCGTGCACTGGGATGTAACCGGCACCAAGCCTACTCCCCTGGCGGCCAAGAGCTGGCAGTTCAGCGACGGCGACAAGACCCTCACCATCAACCTGCGCCGGGGAATGAAGTGGAGCGACGGGAAGCCCTTCACCGCCGACGACTTCGTGTTCTGGTTCGAGGACCTGTACAGGAACAAGGACATGGTTCCGGCACCCTCACCCTACTTGACCACCAAGAGCGGGCCGGCAGAGCTGGAGAAGGTCGACACCTACACCGTGAGGTGGAGGTTCAAGGACCCCTACTGGGTGTTTGTTGTGATCCTGACCGGTCCCACAGGCTTCGGTGGCCAGGCGCA
Source organism: uncultured Candidatus Rokubacteria bacterium (assembly GCA_963754315.1). GTDB lineage: Bacteria > Methylomirabilota > Methylomirabilia > Rokubacteriales > CSP1-6 > CAVWFS01. Next base: position 12,412 of record CAVWFS010000020.1, on the reverse strand, counting down.
CGATAGCCATGTCAGCGCCCTGGGAGGGTTTGCGCCGGCGCACTACCTGAAGCAGTTCCACCCCAAGTATGCCTCCAAGGAGGAGCTGGATCGGAAGGTCAAGGAGGGCAAGTTCGATAACTGGGTCAATCTGCTCAAGTTCAAGGCCGACTGGGGACTGAACCCGGAACTGCCGGTGATCTCACCGTGGCAGACGACGCAGGGCAGAAACACTCCCACCTGGGTGCTGGAGCGGAACCCGTACTTCTACGGCGTGGACACCGAGGGTAATCAGCTCCCCTACGTCGACAAGGTGGTGCTCACCCTCGCGGAGAACCTGGAGGTCATCAACCTGCGGGCCATCGCCGGGGAATATGACTGGGGCGAACGGCATCTGGATCTTCAGAAGCTGCCGGTCTTCCTGCAGAACCAGCAGAAGGGCAGCTACAAGGTATTCCTGGACCCCGGCGGCATCGGTAGCGATGCGGCTCTGCTCTGCAACCAGAGCTATGAGGCCGATCCCGAGATCGCCAGGTGGCTCAACAACGTGGACTTCCGCCGCGCCCTGTCCCTGGGAATCGACCGGGACCAGCTCAATGAGACGTTCTGGCTCGGTCTCGGCACTCCTGGCTCTGTCGTGTGCACGGAAGAGTCACCCTACAACCCCGGCCGCGAGTACCGAAAGCTCTGGTCCACCTACGACCCGAACAACGCCAATCAAATGCTCGACAAGCTCGGGCTGAAGGGGAAGGACGGGGATGGGTACCGCCTGCGCACCGATGGGAAGGGCCGGCTGCGCGTCGAGATAACGACCTACGTCGGGTTCATGCCCTTCACCCAGATCGCGGAAATGATCAAGGTGCAGTGGGGAAAGATCGGCATCTACGCCGACGTTGCGGAGCTGGAGCGGAGCCTTCTGGGCAGGCGAAGGGCGACCAACGAGACTCAGATCAGCATGGAGATCATGTGGGGCACTGAGAACCTCTACGCCCATTCGCCCGTCAACTTGTTCCCCTACGATCCCACGAGCGCCGTGGGGCCACTGTACGGCAAGTGGTTCGCCACCGGCGGCGAGTCTGGCAAAACGCCGCCAGGCCGCTTGAAGGAATTGTTGGAGCTTTACCGGGCGGGGTTCAGTGCTCCGGAGAAACAGCACTACGAGCTAGGCAAGAAGCTCTGGCGCATCGCCATCGAGGAGCAATATGTGATCGGCACCGTCGGGCTTGCTCCGGGCATCATGGGTCTCCGGGTGGTCAAGAACAGCATGGGCAACGTACCTCAGAGGATGTTCAACGGCTCCTCGACCCTTCACCCGAAGCAGTCCAAGCCGGAGACGGCCTTCTACAAGAGGTAGCGGCCTGACTGACCGGCAGGAGGGATGTCGTTGGGCGGTGCCCGACGGGTCGCTCATCAGCGCGGGGCAGTGAGCTCGAGCTGAACGTTGTCAGGATCGCGGAAGACGAGGATGGCGATCCCGAACGCTTCGCCGAGGTCCTTGACTTCGCTGTGTGCGACGCCATGCGCATCGAGCACACCGACAGCGTCATCGAGCGCCTTACGCGATGGCACCGCGAAGCTCATGTGGTCGAGCCCGATGCGATTCTCGTCAAAGCGATCGCCCTTAATGGCGCGCGGGGGAAAGGGAAAGGGGCCGATGCCGAGCCCCACTGCGCCGTTGCTGAGAAAGGCACCCGGGTTCAGATCCATGAGCTTGCGGAAGTTGAGGACTCTTGTGTAGAACGCGACTGAGCGATCGACGTCGCTGACGGTGAGACGGAAGTGATGGACGCTTGCCGTGGGGATCGAGTCCGGCATGTGAACCTCCTCGTTCCGGGGGTACGAGCCGGCCCAGTCTTCATTCTGGAGCCACAATTGTCAAGCATTGCGCGGCCAGCTGCTGTTGCTACGTGCCCGGTGCGGAGCCTCGCCTGGGCCGGCGGACGGTCCTCACCTTCCCGCTCGGGCCTCCTCCGCAGAAGAACCGATCGCCGCCGTCGGACTCCAGCCCCGAAACGCCCACTCCGGGCGGCATCTCGAGCATTTCCAGGATTTCTCCCGTTCGAGGATCGACCCGCCTCACATCGCTCTCGTCACCTTCCCAGGTGCCGTGCCAGAGCTCTCCGTCGATCCAGGTGACCCCGGTCACGAAGCGGTTGGACTCGATCGTGCGAAGAATCGCCCCTGTTTGGGGATCAATTTGATGGATCTTCCGGTCTCGATACTGCCCCACCCAGAGCGTCCCTTCGGCCCACGTGAGCCCCGAGTCGCCGCCGCCGCCGGGTGCCGGGATCGTGGCGAGCACACGGCCGGTCTGCGGATCGATCTTCTGGATGCGATCCTCGGCGAGCTGAAACAGGTGCTGGCCGTCGAAGGCCGTTCCTGCATGCGCGGCGACGTCGATCGAGCGCAGCGTCTTCCCGCTCGCAGGATCGAAGGCGTTCAGCGTGTCGCCAGCAGCGAACCAGACGTTCTGACCGTCATACGTGACTCCATGCACGGTGTCGACACCCGGAAAGGGTCCATATTCACGGACGATCTCGGCGGTTGATTGACGCATGCTTCCATCCTAGCCAATCGGCAGAGGAGCGGGGAGTAACAAGGTCGTCGTGAATCCCGCTACGGGCGGGGTCATCCAACGACGAGCCCGTCCACGACCGAACGACTGCACCTTGCCTGCTGCGGCCAGCGAGTCGAGCGCCCGCTGCACGGTGCGCTGGCTCGTTCCAAGCGCAAGCGCGAGGCCCGAACTCGACCACGATTCACCGTCGGCGAGGATGGCGAGCACCGCCGCATGCTCCTCGTCGACGGGCCCCGCCAGCACGACGACCTCACGTGCGCGGCGCGGCGCCAACGTAAACCCTCGCTTCGTCGCGCTCACGTCGGCCAGCTTCCGAAGCACCGCACGAAGCCGGCCCACTTCGACTCGCAGGCGCGCGCGATGCGATTCATCGGCGCGCTTCGACCCGAAGGCTCGCGCGACGAGCGTGTCCCTCGGTACGTCTCCCGGCCACGCTTCGCCCAGCGCGCGTGCGAGCGCGAACAGCACCGGACGCCTGGCGAGCGAGACCGCCTTGCTTTCGTCACGTACGACATGACGGCAAGCGTCCACGACGAATGCGTTCGACGCCAGCAACGCTTCGACCTCCTCGAGCAAGAGAGGTCGCTCCTCGCCTCTCGTCATCAGCCGCGCAGCGGGCGTGTTCAGGAGGAGGAAGGCGCTTTCGACCTCCGCCGTCAGGGCCGGGATACGTGCGGCGCGCGCGGCGCGTTCAGCCCGAGCGAGCGCGGCGCGCGCCGCCTTCGCCCGGAGTCGCCGCATCGCGATCCCCGCGACGACCAGCTCGTGCGCAGTCTTCAATGCGGGAGGGAAGGGCGCGGGGTCGAGCTCGGCGAGCGTGCGCTCGGCCTCGTCGATGCGCCCGATCAGGAGGAGGCGACGGACCTCGAGATACCGCGCGTACGCGACGTTGACCCGGTCGCCGTGCTCTTCGAGCGTCGCCCGCGCCGCGTCGAGCGTCTTCGCAGGCCAACCCAGGTCGCGCGAGACCAGGGCGACCTCGGCTTCGGCGACGGCGCACCTCGCGCGAGCTACGGCCTCTTTCGGACCGAAGGCACGCGCAGCACGACGCAGGAGGGCCTTCGCTCGAACGAGATCGCCAAGCTGCGCCATCGCGATGCCTCGAAGCGCGAGAGCCGGCGCGTCGTCGCGCAGGGCGACCCGCTTTAATGCGCCGAGGGGATCGCCCGCCGCGAGGGCACGCGCCGCGGCAGTGATCAGCGAGTCCATCGGAATCCCGTCACACTTGTCACTCCCACCGTTCCGATATTCAGCGCTAAATCTATCTTCATGAGCGACCACCGCCAAGCCGCATTGAGAAGCGCGGTGGCGAGGCAGAAGGAGGTCGCGACGTCGAGCGAACGTGTGACTGACGGGAACGAACGATGAAGGACACCCGAAGGAAGGAGAGAAGAGCGATGACGAAGCACATGACGGGGACACGTAACGAATGGCTCGCAGCGAGGCTCGAGCTGCTCGAGGCTGAGAAGGAGCTGACGCGGCGCAGCGACGAGCTGGCGCGGCGGCGGCAGGAGCTGCCGTGGGTACGGATCGACAAGGAGTATCGATTCGAGACCGAGGAGGGGAGCGCCTCGCTGGCCGACCTCTTCCGAGGGCGCTCGCAGCTTCTCGTCTACCATTTCATGTTCGGGCCCGACTACACGGCGGGATGCCCGTCCTGCTCGGCGATCGCGGACGGGTTCAACGGCTTCGTCGTCCACCTGGCGAACCACGACGTCACCCTGGTCGCGGTGTCGCGGGCGCCGCTCGCGAAGCTGCAGGCGTACAAGCGGCGGATGGGGTGGTCGTTTCCCTGGGCGTCCTCTCTTACCAGCGACTTCAACTTCGACTTCAACGTCCGGTTCACCGAGGAGCAACAGCGCGCGGGGGGTATCGAGTACAACTACCGCCGCGAGGCGGCGTGGCAGGTGAACGCACTGGTCCGGAAGGCCGGCGACGAGGGGCCTGTCGCCGAGATCGCGGCCATGACCGGAACCGATGTGGCCACGTACACGCGTGAGAGGCCGGGCATGAGCGCGTTCGCGCGCGAAGACGGCGTCGTCTACCACACCTATTCGACGTATGCGCGCGGACTTGACGGCCTATGGGGCATGTATCAGTGGCTCGACCGGGCACCCAAGGGCCGCAACGAGGCCGGCGTCTGGTGGCGCCGCCGTGACGAGTACAACAAGGGCTGAGCGAAGGCGTCATGCTTTCGGAGCAAGCTTCCCGGCAAGCGTTTCTTGGCGTCTCAGTGCTGCTCTTCGCGGCCAGCGCGGCGGTCACGATCGTCTGGTGCGCGTCCATGTCGGCGATGGGCGAGATGCCGATGCCCGGCGGCTGGACCATGTCGATGGCGTGGATGCGGATGCCCGAACAGACGTGGCCCGGCGCGGCGGCGTCGTTCCTTTGCATGTGGGTCGTGATGATGGTGGCAATGATGCTGCCGTCCCTGGTCCCCATGCTGTGGCGCTACCGCCAGGCCGTTGGTCGGACAGGCAAGACGCACCTCGGTCGGCTGACCGCGCTCGTGGGCTTGGGATACTTCCTCGTCTGGACTGTATTCGGAATGGCCGCCTTTCCACTGGGCGCCGCGCTGGCGGCGATCGCGATGCAGCAGCCGGAGTTGGCGCTCGCCGTCCCTATCGCGGTCGGTGTGGCCGTCTTGATCGGCGGCTCCCTGCAGCTCACCCCGTGGAAGGCGCGTCATCTTGCCTGCTGCCGGGAGGCGCCCGGGCGCGGCCGTACGCTGCCGGCCGACGCCGGCACGGCCTGGCGATACGGCCTGCGCCTCGGCCTTCACTGCAGCTACTGCTGTGCGGGTCCGATGGCGATCCTCATGGTCATCGGGGTCATGGACCTTCGCGCGATGGCTGTGGTGGCGGCAGCCATCACCGTCGAACGTCTTGCACCGGCCGGTGAGCGCGTGGCGCGAGCCACCGGGGGCGTCGCGATCGGGGCAGGGCTGTTTCTGATCGCGCGAGCAGCGGGGATCGGATGACATAGACCACGTACGCCCCTGCCAGGCTTTGGCGAAGGACGACCGCATCGGATCACCTCCCACCCACGGCCGGTGTAGAATGCTCGTACGGGAAGGAAGTGACCCTCTGGCATGGAGTTCTGTCGCCCGTGTGCCGTCCGTGCTCCGGGGCCGGAACCGACACCGCCGCGCTCTGCAGCTCGCACTCCAAGGTCGCGAAGAAGCTGCCCCACAGGGCATTGTCGTACGCGCGTCCCCGACCGACCCCATCGAGGGGGCGAACGCCGAAGTCGCGGCAGCGTTGCCCGTAGGCGATCGAGGTGTACTGGTAGCCTTGGTTCCGTCCGCAGGTGCGCGCCATGGCCCAGCCGACCACCCGCCGGCTCCTCTAAATCCTGCTGACCGGGTGGGGGTTGTGGGCTGTTGCACTGATGGTCGGGCGACTGTAAGTACCGAGGGGAGGATCAACCCGTGATGACGCGACGAACCAGGCTCCTCGCATGGCTGCTCGCGCTGGCGCTGGCGAGCCCGCTCCCGGCGACGGCTCAGTCGGCGACCACCCCGCCGGCGACGGCCGCGCCAGCAACCGCTCAACCGAGCGGAACTGCGGGCCCGGCCTTCACCCCCGAACAGCTCGAACAGGTGGCGGCGCCAATCGCGCTCTATCCAGACCCGCTCCTGGCGCAGGTCCTGATGGCCTCGACGTACCCGCTCGAGGTCGTTCAGGCGGCGAGATTCGTCAAGGACAATCCCAAGCTCCAAGGCGATCAGCTCAACGAGAAGCTCAAGGAGCAGACCTGGGACGACAGCGTCAAGTCGCTCGTCTCCTTTCCCCAAGCCCTCCAGTTGATGGACCAGAAGCTCGAGTGGACCCAGAAGCTCGGCGATGCGTTCCTGGCCCAGGAGAAGGAGTTGCTGGACGCCATCCAGCGCTTGCGCGCCCGCGCCCAGGCCGAGGGAAATCTTAAGACCACGAAGGAGCAGACGGTGACGGTCCAGCCCGCAGCGCCGCCGGCACCCGCACAGTCCGGGCAGCCGCCCGTGGTCCAGCAATCGACCAGCGTGATCACGATCGAGCCGGCCAGTCCAACCGTGGTGTACGTGCCCTCCTACAATCCCACGGTCGTCTACGGCGCATGGCCGTACCCGGCGTCTCCGCCGTACTACCCGTACCCGCCGGGTTACGCATGGGGTGCCGCCGCGTTGTCCTTCGGCGTGGGCATGGCGGTCGGCGCTGCCGTGTGGGGCAATTGCAACTGGGGCGGCGGCAACGTGGACGTCGATGTCAACCGGAACACGAACTTCTCGAGGAACGTGAACCGATCTGAAGTCGCGAGTGAGCGCAGCGCGCGGGTACAGCAACGGCAGTCCGGCAATCGGTCGCAGTGGCAACACAACCCGGAGAATCGCCGCGGCGTTCAGTATCGCGACCAGGCGACGCAGCAGCGCTACAACCGCGCGTCCGACGCCCGGGCGACGCAGTCCCGCGAGGAGTTTCGAGGGCGCGCCGACCAAGGCCGTCAAGACATCGGGCGCGGGGGCGCCGGCTCCTCCGGCAGCGCGACGGGCTCGGCGGGAGGTCAGGGGCCGTCCGGAGGAGGAGGGCCGGCGGGGGTCAGGGGCCGTCCGGAGGACGCGACGGGCTCGGCGGGGGTCAGGGGCCGTCCGGAGGACGCGACGGGCTCGGCGGGGGTCAGGGGCCGTCCGGAGGACGCGACGCCGGCGCGTTTCAGGGAATGGGATCCGGGAGCGACGTGAGGGGCGCGAGTGGTCGGGGCCAGAGCAGTCGCGAGAGCCTCGGTGCCGGTGGTGGCGGAGGTGGCGCCCGATCCGCTGGCGCGTCTGGGATCAGTGGCGGCGGGCGCGGCGGCGGAGGAGGCGGGGTTAGCGGTGGCGGCGGCGGGCGAGGTGGCGGCGGGGGGCGAGGTGGTGGCGGCGGCGGCCGAGGTCGCCGGTGAATCGGGTCGCGAGGAGGAATCGATCATGAGCCTGCGCGGAAGTGACCGGATTCGACGCATCGGGCGATGGCTGATTGCCTCCGCTTTCGTGGCCGTGAGCCTCGCCGCCGCATGGGGGCTGCCCGCCTCGGGCGCCACGGCGCAGCGCCACTTCGCGTCGCCCGAAGACGCGACGAGTGCGCTGGTGGCGGCGCTCCGGACCGGGGACAGCAAGGCACTGCTGGCGATTCTCGGCGAGGAGGGCAAGGCGCTCATCCAGTCCGGCGACCCGGTGGCGGACCGCCGGATCAGTGAGCGCTTCGTGGCCGCGTACGACGAGCAGCATCGGCTCGACGCAGGCGGAGGCAAGCTGGTCCTGGTCGTGGGGCGCGAGAACTTCCCGTTCGCGATTCCCATCGTACCGGACGGGCCGAGCTGGCGTTTCGACACTGCCGAAGGCAAGGAGGAGATTCTCAACCGGCGCATCGGCCAGAACGAGCTCAACACAATCCAGGTCAGCCGTGCCTACGTGGATGCCCAGCGCGAATACTACGCGCGCGACCCGGACGCCAACGGCCTCCTCCAGTACGCGCGGACGTTCGCAAGCAGCCCAGGGAAGCGGGACGGGCTGTACTGGCCGACGAAGCAGGGCGAGCCGCCGAGTCCGCTCGGTCTGCTCGTCGCCAGGGCGAGGGGCGAGGGCTATTCCAAGCGCTCGCCGAATCCCGTCGCGTACTGGGGCTACTACTACCGGATCCTGACCGCGCAGGGCAAGGACGCTCCGGGTGGAGCGTACGACTACCTCGCCCACGGTCGCCTGATCGGCGGCTTTGCGCTGGTGGCCTATCCCGCGCAGTACGGCGTGTCGGGGATCATGACATTCATCGTCAATCACGATGGCGTCGTGTACCAGAAGAACCTCGGGCCGAACGGCGCGGCCATCGCGCGGGCCATGAAGGAATTCAATCCGGACAGCACCTGGACGAAGGTCTGAGCCGCGGGAGCGGAGTAGGCGCCGCTGGCGATCAACGTGAAGTTGATCTGCCAGCGTCGCGCCGCTCTCCGTATTGTGTTGGGTACTTCGTCGTCCTTATCGTGTTGCGGCGTACGCGGCTCGCCCCCACCGCGCGCTCGTCCCCCCCGGCTTACTTATTAACCGAGACCGTGAGGTCGGTGTTCCAGGTGATGTCAACCTTGTCGCCCACCTTGACCTGATCGAACACGGTCGGATCGACGACCCGTCGGCTGTATTTCCACCCGTTCGGCCCGACAAACGTGATCGACGATGCCTTCTTGTCGATCTCGGTGATCTCCGCCGTCATCGTCCGCACCATCGCCTTCGTGCCGCTGGTCTCCCCCTTGATGGTGGCCGTGCTAGCGGTATCGACCGCCGCCTCACCCGGCGGCTTCAGGCGCACGAGGACGTGGTTGTTATACGTCGCCTTGATCTTGTCTCCCACCTTGAACTCGGGGAAGCGCTTGACGCTCTCGGGCACGTTGACGCCGACCATCTTGCCGTCGGCCGTCTTGATGTTCATGGCGCGCTTGCTCTGATCGATCGTCTCTATGGTGCCCGCAATGGTGACGGTCTGTGTCGGGAGCTCTCTGACCTGCGCCCAACTGGGCAGGGCAAGAGCCCAGACCACCGCGAACACGCTCAGCATCGTTCCTCGCTTCATGTTCTCCCCCTTTGGTTCCAGTCTGCCGGTTTCAGAATGCATACTCCACTCGGCTCCGGATCAACGGCGCTGCGCGACGAGTCACCCCCCTCCTCGCCCTCTCGGACACAGGCAACTTGAGCCATCCTCCCGGGGGCGGCGCCCCGGCCGTGGCCCTCGTCAGCGTAACATGATTACTCAGACACTAGCCCCCAGGAGCTGAGCCTACCTGGGGCTCCAGCGGGCGGTGCTCGAGCCAGAAAGACAAACCAGGAGGAAGGACATGCCGGACGTGCTGTATGTTGGCCTGCAGGACGCCGATAAGATCCTGAGCTTCGGAATCGACGCCGGCACCGGCAAGCTGGCGCCCAGGGCCGACACGCCGGCCGCCGGCGCGCCGTCGGTCTTCGCGGTGAGCCCGGACCGGCACATCCTGTATGTCGGGTATCGCGGGACCCCGGCGATCGAGAGCTGGCGCATCGACTCGGCCAGCGGCGCGCTGACATCGCTAGGGCGCCTCGCGACCGAGCATCCGCCGACGTATCTCGCCACCGACCGCGCTGGCAGATTCCTCCTTTCGGCCTACTACCAGGGCGGCTACGCGGCAGTGCACGCGCTCGGAACAGATGGTGCGGTTCGCGGGCCGGCGCTCGACCGGCAGGACACCGCGCCGGGAGCGCACGCGATCCTGACCGACCCGTCGAACCGCTTCGCCTTCGTGCCGCACATCGCTCGACAGAACGACAACGTCCTGGAGCCGCCGAAAGACATCCCCGGCCCCAATTTCATCGCGCAGTTCCGGTTCGATCCGGCCAGTGGCCGGCTGAGCCCCAACGCGCCATTCAAGCTCGAGCCGAGTGAGCGCATCGGGCCGCGGCACTATTGCTTCCATCCCAGGCTCGACATCGCCTATTTCTCCGATGAGCAAGGGTGCAGCGTCACGGCCTACCGCCTGGACCGCACCGCGGGAACCCTCTCCGTCGTGGAAACGACCCCCTCGCTGCCCGAGGGAGTCACCGTGCGCAATACCTGTTCGCAGATCTACCTGACGCCGTCGGCGCGGTTCCTCTACGTCGGCAACCGAGGCCACAACAGCATCGCGGGGTTCGCGGTCGATTCGGCGACCGGCCGCCTGACACGGGCCGGGCACGCGCCGACCGAGCCGGTCCCCACCGCCTTCGGCCTCGATCCGACCGGGAGTTTCCTGTTCGCAGCGGGGACGGCGTCCGGACGCCTGGCCTCGTACCGGGTCAACGACGAGACCGGCGCGTTGACCCCGCTGGAAATCTACACGGTCGGACCGCGGCCCGCCGCGGTGCTGGCGGTACCTCTCAGCGGCTAACCGCGACCTGCGGTTCTCGCGCTTGATCGAAGCACCCGGCCGCGGGCAAGGGCTACCCGTACGTGGGTGACGAGATGGTGGTACCGTTCCCTATGCGCAGAGATGAGAGGCTCACGTGATGGCGCGAATCCTCGATAGTCCGGCCCCCGAGAACGCGGCGGCGACGGTGACGGAGGCCCAAGACTCTCCGGCACCTCGTTTCGCGTTCGACAACTCCTATGCCCGCCTGCCCGAACGCTTCTACGCGCGCCTCGCCCCGACGCCGGTTGCCGAGCCGAGGCTGGTGAAGATCAACCGCGGGCTGGCCACGGAACTCGGACTCGACCCGGACGCGCTCGCCTCGCCCGAGGGTGTGGAGATCCTCGCCGGCAACCGCTTCGCTCCGGGCTCCGAGCCGATCGCGCTTGCCTACGCGGGCCACCAGTTCGGCCATTTCGTCCCGCAACTCGGCGATGGCCGCGCCATCCTGCTGGGCGAAGTGGTGGATCGCGCAGGCCGGCGCCGCGACATCCAGCTCAAGGGCTCTGGCATCACGCCGTTCTCACGCAACGGCGATGGGCGTGCCGCACTCGGGCCGGTGCTGCGGGAATACATCGTGAGCGAGGCGATGGCGGCCCTGGGGATTCCCACCACGCGCTCGCTCGCGGTCGTGACGACCGGCGAAAAGGTGTATCGCGAGACGGCGCTGCCTGGTGCGGTCCTGACCCGCATTGCCTCCAGCCACCTCCGTGTCGGCACGTTCCAGTTCTTCGCGGCGCGGGGCGATCTCGAGGCCCTGCGGCTGCTCGCCGACCACGCGATCGCACGTCACGACCCCGGTGCGGCGAGCGGCGCCGAGCCCTATCGCGCCTTCCTCGAGGGAGTGGTCGCGCGCCAGGCCAGCCTGGTGGCGCAATGGCTGCTGGTGGGGTTCATCCACGGCGTGATGAACACCGACAACACCGCGATCTCCGGCGAGACCATTGACTACGGGCCTTGCGCCTTCATGGACACCTACGATCCGGCGACGGTGTTCAGCTCCATCGACCATCGCGGCCGCTACGCCTATGCCAATCAGCCGCCCATCGCGGCCTGGAATGTCGCGCGGCTGGCGGAAGCGATCCTGCCGCTGCTGGCCGACGACGGCGAGCGCGCTGTGGCCATTGCCAACGAGGTGATCGGCACGTACCCGGCCGCGTTCTCCCGGGCGTTCGTCGCCGGCCTGCGGCGAAAGCTCGGCCTGTTCACCGAGCAGGAGCGCGACGCCGCACTGGGTCAGGCCCTGCTCGACACGATGGCTGCCAACCACGCCGACTTCACCCTGACCTTCCGGCGCATGTGCACCGCGGCAGAGACGGCCGACGGCGGCGCGGAGGTGCGCGAGCTGTTCGACGCGCCCGAGGCATGGGACGAATGGGCGCAGCGCTGGCACGAGCGCCTCGCCGACGAACCGCAGACGCCTCAGGAGCATGCGGCCTTGATGCGGCAGGTCAACCCCGCCTTCGTCCCGCGCAACCACCGGGTCGAGGCGGCGCTGGCCGCGGCCATCGAGCACAACGACTACGGACCGTTTGAGGAGCTGCTCCTCGTGCTCTCGAGGCCCTACGAGGACCAGCCGGCGTTTGCCGCCTACGCCGAGCCGCCCGGCCCCGAGCAGCGCGTCTATCGCACCTTCTGCGGCACCTGACGGCACCCGCCGCGCGCGGCTGAGGGCCACCGGGAAGGATAGGCAGCGCTGGGAACCGGCAGCCGCTCATCGAGGGTTGACCGCAATACTTCCAGCATGAAGCGGCGATTTCGCGTATGCTCTCTGGCGCGCCGAGGGGGGAGCGATGACACCGAGGGTCACTCGCCGCAGGTTTCTCACGCTGGCTGCGAGCGCCACTGCGCTCGGTCTCGGGGCTCCGACGAGCGCGTCAGCTTCCTGTGAGGGCGCCGCCCCCGAGCCGAGCTGTCCGCTTCCCGAGCCCGCCAGCGCAC
>CAVWFS010000019.1:0-925744 GCA_963754315.1 uncultured Candidatus Rokubacteria bacterium | reverse complement strand
GGGCAAATACAAATACGCGAAACTCTCCGGTCCGATCCGTTGACCGTTCGGCAACTGGTTGGCCTCGCTCAAGTCGAACACCTTGGCCATGGCCAAACTTACCCACGACTTCCCCATGGAGTAGCTCGCCACGATCTGTCGTGTTGTCCCCCCAATCGCCCGCGATCCAGCCGTTGCGGATCACCAGCACGGTGGCGACACGATCGAAACTTGCGCTGTGATTCTGGGCCAGCAGCAGCCTGTCCCAATTCAAACCTGTGAGACTCAGAACCTGGGCTTTTTCTTCGGCGCTGGGAGGCACGTTCGGCGTGACGAGCGATCTCCGACTTCCTTCTCCCCTGCGATTCAGGAGGCGGAAAATAGTCCTGAGCCATGGCCTGACTTGCCATTGCGGCCAGGATAAGGCCGCCCAGAGACAGTATCCAAGCGCGGCGAGACATGGTAACCCCTTCAATGAGAGGCTTGTGCGAAATGCGTGAACTCGGACGTCCAGTCAATCTCGACGTGGTGCTTTGAGATTCCGACGATCAGGTTGTCGAAGCGAACATACGGCCCCGGGACCTGCGGAGCCCAGCTGCCGCTCTTCCAAGCGGACATGGCACTTTTCTCTTACCGGCCCCCGTGCTTTTTCCCGAGCACCTCTTTGTTGTTGACGAGGAAGTTTTCTTTGAACCAAATCCGGCCCCCGTAAGCTCCGCGTAAACCAGCCCTGCTCCAGGTTTGTGGTCTCCTCATCCATCAGCTCCACGGCCGTCCCGTCCGCCAAGTCCAGCGTCGCTCCACTCCACAATTCCAGCACCGCACGCACCTGCGGCGGCCTCATTGGACGAAGGCAGCCTCCCCTCAAGATCGTGGACACACATGAGGCCCAGGCTGTGGTCCGGGAGGTCAGATTGGTCTGTCAATCACACTCGCCAGATGTCAGACAAGGTCTGCTTCCGACTGACGGACCTCGAGGCTACGCGCTCACCCTAACCACCCCCGGGCCTCTGCCACGTTCGGAGGGTGACCCACCGGTCAGCCAGAAGGGAGCTGCGGCCCGGCCGGACGTGGTCCGTCCATACTAGTTCGCCAGTGCACTCGTCGTGCCACAGAGTGGAGGCTCGGCTAGCGATCAGAAACGCTGGCAAACCCTTATTTCGGGGGGGTGGCCTCCTCTCGGAAGTGTGGCTGCCGTCTGGTCGACGTGTCAACCTCGTGACGCTTGGCCATCCGCCGTCCTGTCCTTCGCCATATCTGTCATCGAGGCCCTGCGGCCCGCGAAACCTCATGAAAATCGCACTGCGCTATGATCGCCGCGGCCGGGAGCGGCAAGGTCGAGCGCTTACTGGAGCGGTCAAGGCCGTATATCTGTCTGATCCGGAGCGTGCGTGTTGAGCGAATAAGTGGGCGTCTCTGTCTCCTCTGGGAGCGTTGATAGCCTGTGACCCTGCATAAGGTTACCTGAAGGCACGCTCTCCGCTCCCGCCAGAAGGAGCGCCCCACATGGCCTACGCGATCGCCGGCATTGACGTGCACAAACGGATGTTGGCCGTGGTCGTCGCCGATCTCGCCGCCGCCAGGGAGGACGCGTTCGAGCGGCGTCAGTTCGGGAGCACGCCCGCGCAGCTGCGCCTGCTGGCCGACTGGCTGAGCGAGCACCAGGTCGACGAAGTCGTCATGGAATCGACGGCGCAGTACTGGAAGCCCGTCTGGGCCGCGCTGGAACGGTCACTGGACGCCGCGCGCCCGGGCGCGGGCCGGGGCCGGCCCGATGGCCGGCACCCTGCACCTGGCGCACGCGCGATCGAACCGCGCGCGGCGGGGGCGCAAGCGCGACTTCACGGACGCCGAACGGCTGGTGAAGCGGTTGGTCGCCCAGGAGTTGATCCTGAGCTTCGTGCCCGCGCCCGAGCAGCGCCTGTGGCGGACGGTGACGCGCACGAAGGTCCAACTGACGCGCAACCGGGTCCAGCTCCAGAACCGGCTGGAGGCGCTGCTGGAACAAGCCCACCTCAAGCTCTCGAGCCTGGTCTCGGACCTCCTCGGCGTGAGCGCCCGGCGGATGCTCGAGGCGCTGGCCGACGGGGCCACCGACCCCGGGGCGCTGGCGGCCCTGGCCGATCATCGCTTGCGGGCCACGCCGAGCAGTTGCGCGACGCCCTCGAGGCCTGCCAGGAACTCAGTCCCGTCTACCGACGCCTCCTGAAGATGGTGCTCGAGGAGTTGCAGCTCCTCGACAGCCAGATCACCCGCCTCGACCAGGCGATGGCCGAGCTGCTAGGCCCGTATCAGGACCAGGTCCAGCGGCTGGCGGAGGTGCCCGGGCTCGGGGTGGATTCGGCGCAGCAGATCCTGGCCGAGGTCGGCCCCACGGCCGCGACCTTTCCGTCCGCGGGCCAGCTCGCCTCGTGGGTGGGCGCCTGCCCCGGCGAGAACGAGAGCGCGGAGGCGAACTACAGTCACCGGTCCCCGAAGGGCAACCGTCAGATGCGGCGCCTGCTCAACCAGGCGGCCAACGCCGCGGTGAAATCGAAAGGGACGATCTTCGAGATCCTCTATCGCCGCTATGTCCCGCGGCTCGGGCATCCCCAAACGATCGGCGTAATTGCCCACCGGCTGTGCCGCCTGATCTGGAAGATCCTGCATCAGGGCGTCCGGTACGAGGAACGCGGCCCAGCCCTGAGCCAAAAGTCCAAGCGACACCGGACGGCCCGAATGATCCGCGCACTCCGCAGCTTCGGCTATCGGGTCGAACTGGCCAGCGCCCAGTCGACGGTTGTTCCCGCGTAGCGCTGGATTTTCGACCCTGTCATCGAAGCCCTGCGGCCCGCGAACCCTCATGAAAATCGCACTGCGCTATGATCGCCGCGGCCGGGAGCGGCAAGGTCGAGCGCTTACTGGACCGGTCAAGGTCAAGGCCGTATATCTGTCTGATCCGGAGCGTGCGTGTTGGGCGAATAAGTGGGCGTCTCTGTCTCCTCTGGGAGCGTTGATAGCCTGACCCTGCGTAAGGTTACCTGAAGGCACGCTCTCCGCTCCCGCCAGAAGGAGCGCCCCACATGGCCTACGCGATCGCCGGCATTGATGTGCACAAACGGATGTTGGCCGTGGTCGTTGCCGATCTCGCCGCCGCCAGGGAGGACGCGTTCGAGCGGCGTCAGTTCGGGAGCACGCCCGCGCAGCAACGCCGGGATCTTTCGACCCGAAAGCGCTCAGCGCCCCGGGGTCGGTGGCCCCGTCGGCCAGCGCCGCGAGCATCGGCCGGGCGCTCACGCCGAGGAGGTCCGGGACCAGGCTCGAGAGCTTGAGGTGGGCTTGTTCCAGTGCGATGTGGTGGAAAGTCTGTATGACGCCGTCGGCATACGACCCATTGCGGATCGCGGCGTAGGCGTCGGCATGCCTCGGCTCGACGAAGCTCCCCTGGATTATGACCTGGAAGCGGTGGCGCTCGTCGGCGATGACCGGCGTGTGCGACATGAAGAGGCGCTGCGGGGTGCGTCCACCGGTGACGAAGCCGTGAAAGTGCCTGAGGTGGTGGCCATGGATCCCGCCGTGTTCGTGCTCGTCCGGCGAGACCAATCCCTCCGGGCGGAAGGGTGGCGTTGGCATCGACGACCACACGACCGGTCATGTTCGCGTGACTGGGACACACGTAGTCGACCGAGGCCGCGCGACCAAAGTACACTGGGCTCGACTCGCCACCCGAGAACAGAGGCCCGACGTTGGAGAGAATAGCAGCTGTCGGAGTCCGTCTCGACGTGTGCGGGTGAGGATCGAGGTTGCGCCAGATTACGTATGTGTCCGGCGGGACGGCCACCGTTGGGAACCGGTTGTTGCGGATCTCTGCGATGATCTTGCCTGGCATTTCAGTCTCCTTGAGCGAAGGCCCGACCGGCGGGCCAACCGAGCCGTCGATAGAACATGGTCATGCGATCCACGTCGTGGCGGAACCAGTCGCGCATCCACCGCCGGAACGCGGGAATCGCCGTGTCCTTCGTCGATCCACCCGTTCGTCACGCCTCGGATCGCGTGTGCCCATCATGCCCGCCACGACAGCCAGGTTGGCCGCATACCGCTGATCCGAGAGCGCCTGCGGGGCGACCGGCACCGGTTGCGCTCCACAAGAGCTCCAACATCGCCGGCTGGACGGCCTGATCTGTCCACTGCATTAGATCCGTCTGGTGAACGAGGGGGAAAGAAGTCAGGGGAAAGCGATTATCGAGTACGCGGGAAGCTGGCGCGGAATGTCGAGCGCCACAGCGCTGCACTCGACATCGATCCACCCGTGAGCGGTGAAGTCAAGATAGTGACACGCGCGATAGCCGCCCCTCTGGATGTTTGCGGCCACGTCCGGCGCGGCATTGAGATCGTATTCCTTGCCGTCGTCACCGATTACGTGACGAATGAGCGTGGAGATACTCGGGAGCCGCGCGCGCACCACTCGGCTTCGGGGAGCAGGTTCAGGCTCGAGCGATAGGTTCGCCACAACAGCGGGCGATTTCCGCCTTGCTCTTCGGCACCAAGTACGTCAGCGGCTCGTTGCGGTACGTCGCCCGCTCGATCAGCCTCTGGTGGGCGACAGGTGTCAGCAGCCCAGCCTCCGTCGTTAGGGCCCTCTCGTAGAACTCGGCTATACCGTCACGGATGACGAACGGCGGCTCGCTGAGGTCCGGTTCCACCCAGCCGCTGTGATGCCCACCGGCGAGGAAGCGCAAGTGAGCGCGACGCAGCTCTTCGTTGACATGGTTCGCCGACAGCCTCACCGACAGCCGCTTGCCGCGTAGACACTCATCGCCATCGAACAGCTTGTGCAAAGGCACCCAGAAGTTGCGCATCGAATCCGGGACTTTGCGGCGAAGCGCGGCGGGGGGCTGGAGGAGACCGGCGTCTATGTCTCCCGGTCGCTGCCGTCGCCGGCTTCTCCTCTGGCTCGAGAGTAGCGCATTGGCCCATGTCCGAGTTTTTGAACCTGGCGCGAGCACGGCGATGAACGCAGCGTACCGGCACGGCAGGACCCGGATCGCGGCCGGGTGCTCCTTGTCGAACGGCAGGTACCCGCGGGCACGTCCCCGATACTCGGCGGGCGACGTGCCGACCCGCGCGACGCCGGTGCGCGAATAGCACATGTCCGCGTGCTTGCGATGTACGGTGGCGATCGCGGGTCGGTACTCGGCGCTGACCACCCACGATGGCAAGGTGCGCGTCGCCGGCCCGCGCGCGCAGATCTTCGATCGACGGCGGGTCGATTCCGTTGCAGTGCACCACCTCACAGGCCCGCCGTGTCGGCACGCGATACGCCGCCACCAGCGTGGCAACCAGCTCGCGTCGCTGAGCGGGCCTCATCCCCTTTTTGGAGCACGTCCTGGAGGCTCGCGCACTCCGGGGAGAATGGCTCGGTCGGTCTCGTCACGACCCGGCCTTCTCCAGGGTTGGAGCCTCCTAGACAATATGGAAGGACCGGCCTGCCGTATCGCAAAGTAAGCGTGGGTTGTTCCGGGGAGGAACAGAGCCACATGCGACAGGAGGCCGGTCATGAAGAAGGGTACTACACACGTGGCGCTCGATGACAGCAAGCGGAAGATCGTGGCGGGGATCCTGCGGCCGGACGCGACGCAGCCAGAGCTGCGGGAGATCCCCAACGAGCCCCACCACCTCCGCCGCTTGTTCGAGCGGCTCACGCGCGAGGGGGCGGTGACGGCGTGCTATGAGGCCGGGGTATCGGGGTACGACCTCTATCGCCAGATCACCGCGTTCGGGGTGACTTGCCAGGTGATCGCCCCGGCCTTGACGCCGCGGCGGCCGGGGCAGCGGATCAAGACCGACCGGCGCGATGCCGCCAAGCTGGTGCGGCTCTTCCGCGCCGGGGAGCTGACCGCCATCCATGTGCCGGATGAGGGCGAGGAGGCCGTGCGGGATCTGCTGCGGTGTCGGGATGATGTGCGGCGCGACGTCCTGCGCTGGCGGCATCGGGTCCTGAAGTTGTTGGCGCGCCACGGCCGGGTCTACCACGCGGGCAAGAACTGGAGCCGCGCGCACTGGACCTGGATCCGCAGCCAGCAGTTCGCCGTGCCCGCCCTGCAGCGCGCGGCCGAGGCTTCCCTGTTTGCCCTGGAGCAGGCCCTGGCGCGGCTGGCCGAGCTGGACAAGGAGATCACGGCGCTGGCGGAGACGGCGCCGTATCGAGAGCCCGTGGGCTGGCTGCGGTGCTTCCGCGGGATCGACACCCTGTCGGCCATGATCTTGCTCGCGGAGATCGTGGACTTTCAGCGCTTCCACCGCCCGCGCCAGCTCATGGCCTACCTGGGGCTGGTGCCCAGTGAGTACTCCTCGGGCGACCGCGAGCGGCGCGGGGCGCTGACCAAGGCGGGCAACAGCCATGCGCGCCGCGTCCTCGTGGAAGCGGCCTGGCATTATCGCCATCACCCCAGCCTCGGCGGCGCCCTGGCGCGGCGCAGTCAGGGCCAACCCGGCGCGATCACCAAGCACGCCTGGCGGGCCCAGCAACGCTTGCACCGGCGCTACCGTCATCTTGTGGGCCACGGCAAGCGCACGCCCATCGCCGTGGCGGCCGTGGCCCGCGAACTCGTGGGCTTCATCTGGGCCGCGATGACCCGCCGCGAGGCGGCGAGCCGGGCAGCGTAAGCAACGGGGGCGGAGCAGCGGACAACAGAGGACAACCGTGACGGCGAGATTCCTGAGCGGCGACGGCCGCAGCGCGATGCGGGCACGATTGGAGAGCCCTCGCGCTAGCTATGCGACGCCTGGTCCTTGGATTGGGACGACTCGCGCTCCTAGACGGAGGCAGCTCCCGACGAACCACGGTCATGCGGCTCGGCCCTTCCGGGCAACCCGCGTATATCAGCCTGATTCGTCGTCGAAGACGCCTCATCCTCCGCTGCGCGCTGGCGCCCTCAGGAATTTCCCTTTCACTTTCACAGACCGAACTTGGGACGCGCCCGAACATCCCCCTTGACAGAGCTAGGAACCCGGGTTCAGGGGTTCAGTTTGTCACTTGGCTGACGTGAGTTGACATCAGGGCGGCGGATAGTGACAGAGCCCTGACCTGCAGGTGTGAAAACTCGCGCCAATAGCTGCCTGGTCGTTATTGCCGAAAGGGAACGAGAATTGCTCGATCGGCCGCGGACGATGAGCGTAGGAGGAGCTTCTTATCCAAAGAGTGTGGAGGCAAGCGTCGTGGTGCTCAGAACTGCCAGATGGATGTTTGGGGTGATCAGGGTAGGTCCGGTCCGTCTTCTGCAGTCCCTGATCTTGAGTGCCGCCGTGCTGATGTTGACGACGGTGGCTCGCGACGCCCCTGGGAACAGCGCCGCGGCGGCGGGGACCCCGATCGACATTCCAAGTGGGGTCTTCATAGCGCTGGAGCGGCCGGACTGGGGCCGGGGGCCGGCGCGGGAGACGAAGCACTCGACGTACGCGCACAACCCGATCGACGGGCGGCTGTACCAGATGGGGGGCGACTTTGGGGGGACGGTGGGGGGGTCGTCGTACCGGCAGGACATGTACTCGGTGTCGATTGCGGAGCGGTGGGCGAGCCGGAACGACCGGAACGCGGGCTGGCGGCAGGAGTACCCGTACTGTGGGCCGGAGGGGGGCCGGCAGCCGAAATCGCCGGACTATGTGGGGTGGACGTGGGACAGCAAGCGGCGGGTGTTCTGGAGCGTGCCGGGCACGTTTGTGATCCCGGCAGCGGTGGTCTGCCCGGGCATCACGTCCAGTTGGGCGGACGATCCGCCGAAGTACCTATTTAATCACCTGATGACCTTTGATCCCTTCGAGCCGGACCTGACCCAGCGCTGGCAGGACCGGGGGCGCGACATTGGGCCGACGGCCGTGGACACGTGGATGAGCGTGTACGACGCGGGGACCGACAGTCTGATTCGCTTCGGGTGGGACGGGGCGCGCGGGGCGATGGTGAACATCTATGACATTACGGCCGGGCAGTGGACGGCGAAGTTGCTGGGGTTGAACGCGGTGGGGCAGGACATCCGGATCTTTAAGGAGATGCTGGCGGCGGACTGGGGGCAGCGGGTGATCTATGTGATCGACGGGATTGCGGGGCGGCTGCATCGCTACCGGGTAGATGGGCGGACGATCGAGGACCTGGGGGCGGTGCCGGGGGGCCCGATCGCCTATACGGCCAACAATGATGCCTACGCGGTGTGGGACAGCCTGCACCGGGTGCTGTTCTTTTTCCGGATGGACACGAGCATCCTGCACGTCTATCACCCGGACACGCAGGAGTGGGAGACGCCACCGCTGGTGACGGATCCGCCTGGGCTGACGCCGCACGTGCGGCACGCGGCGGTGTTCGACCCGGACCAGAACGTGCTGGTACTCCTGGGGACGACGGATGCGAACCCCTACATGTACCTGTACCGCTATGCGCCGGGCCTGCCGCATGCGCCGGGCCCGCCGCCAGCCCCTGAATCCTTGCGCGTTTTTTGACTTCAGCGGGGACGGCCAGGCGGACATTCTGTGGCACACAGTTCCGGCGGTGTCCACATCTGACTTATGAACGGGGCGATCGTGGTGTGGTGAGCGGCTCACGACGGGTACCGACTAGAATATTGACTGACTTGACGCATTCCGACAGCCGGAGCTTAGCGTGGCGGGGATCCGTCTTACTGCCATTCGTTCTGCGTCGTCTCCGGACGGCGAACCTCAGGAAGTGACTCGGTAAGTGATTAGGATGATATCAGTCTGTCTCGTTCACTGGCTAGTGCTCGGGGCGGTCCTTCTGATCTCCGGACAGACGGAAGCCCAAACCTTTGCGTCGGGCTGGTCCGAGCTGGCCAATACGAAGCTGCAGACAGTGTGTCCGCCGAACTCGCCGGAGTACGAGTTCAAGAGCTTTTGCAAGAACGTGATCCTCGCTTGGAACGGAGGGACGGTGGACACGCGGCGCAGCCGGCTGATCATTTGGGGGGGCGGGCATCGAGACTACGCGGGCAACGAGATCTATGCGCTTGATGTTGGAACGCGAACAATGCAGCGGCTGACGGACCCCAGTCCACCGAACTTGCCGATTAGTACGCCGACCTGCCCTGAGGCGTTGGCCGACGGACGGCCGAATGCCCGCCACACGTACGGTGGAGTAGCGTACATCGAGCACGCGGATCGGCTGTTCGTCTATGGTGGTAGCTTAGCGTGCGGTCCCGGGAACTTTGGAGGCGACACGTGGACGTTCAGCTTCACGTCCCTGACTTGGCAACGGATGAACCCCTCGGGGCCCCAGCCGCGCTACGACGCGGGAATCGTCGCCGCCTACGATCCGAATTCGAGAAAAGTATTTC
This sequence comes from uncultured Candidatus Rokubacteria bacterium, assembly GCA_963754315.1. Classification (GTDB taxonomy): domain Bacteria; phylum Methylomirabilota; class Methylomirabilia; order Rokubacteriales; family CSP1-6; genus CAVWFS01. Next base: position 916,448 of record CAVWFS010000019.1, on the reverse strand, counting down.
TGCACGACGCGCACGATCTCTATGCGTATACGTTCGAGACGAACAGCTACGAACGACTGGCCAGTGGCAACTTCATCGACTACCACATGATGGCGGCGGTTGACCCCGTCCGGAAGAGACTAGTCATCATCGGAGGGACAGCTAGCAACCACGGCGGGCTGATGGTCTATGACATTGGCCCCGGAAGCATGTACAACGCGCAGAGATGGACAGGCGAAGCGGCCGTGGTCAACGCCTTGTCTCCGGGTATCGCCTATGATCCCGGCTCGGATCGAATGGTGGTATGGGTTGGTGGAGGCACGGTGTACAGCCTGAACATGGACACGCAGGCGTGGACTACGCAAACGTTGAGCGGCGGCCCGGGGGCGGCGCCAGAGAACGGGACGTTCGGTCGGTGGGGGTATGTACCAGAGGCGGGCGTGTTCGTGACGGTAACTGGCGCAAATGTGAATGCCTACGCGCTTCGTCTCAACGGCCTGCCACCATCCCTTGCGCCGGACCCGCCGCCAGCCCCTGAATCCTTGCGCGTTTTTTGACTTCAGCGGGGACGGCCGGACCTGTGGCGGTACCGCTCTGGCGCTGGCCACCTCTGGCTGATGAACGGCCCGAGTATCGCGGCCAGCGGGTCGCTGGGGCACGGTTTGTAACGGACTGGGGCATCCAGGGCGTTGCCGGCTTCAACGTGGACGGCAGGGCGGACATTCTGTGGCGGCACAGTTCCGGGGTGTCTACATCTGGCTTATGAACGGGGCGACCGTGGTGGCGAGCGGCTCACCCCGGTCGGCGGGTACCGACTGGAAATTTGACTGATCCGTTCGAGGCAGTTGTTCGGTGTGGCAAAATGGCCACATCACCTCCACCGAGGTCGCCCAGTCCGGTCCATCCCGATGTGCCCAATCTGTCCAATAATGAGTAGCGTCTGCGGTCCAAGCTGGTAGGCGTCTGACACAGAGTCACCGGCGACGCCGAGTCCGGCGGCCGTCAGGTAGTGACGCCCTTAGCTAAGTACACGTCCGGCACAACCCGCCGGAGGGGTCCGGGGACGGCAGACTCCGCTTCCACAAGCACTTTCTGTGTTGGACGCTACGCAAACATTGCAGAGTCCCGCTGCTCGCAGAATCCAGGATCTCGGAACACTGCTGTCTGCCATCCCCACTGTCTTAGGCCTCATCTTTGCACCAAGACCCCTCAAGGATGACATCGAAGCGTGGCAGTGGTGTGAGGACCTGCAGATGTGGGCTTTTGGGCGTCCCGGCGGGGCTAAGGGGTGAGCATCCCAGACTCCTGATGCATCGACGTTTCGCGAACTCGGCAACGCTAGCATGTCGACGTGAGCCGGTCGAGCGCTAACCCAGGACATCATGTGCGGTATCTACGGCATTCTCCGGCTTGACGACGGGCCTGCTCCTGACGAGTGGCTGTCCACCATGGGTCAGGTGATGGTGCACCGGGGCCCTGATGATGAAGGACAGTTCGTCGATGGGCCCTGCGCAATTGGCATGCGCAGGCTATCGATCATCGATGTCGCCGGTGGCCGCCAACCGCTGTCCAACCACGACAAAACTCTAACGCTCGTTTGCAACGGCGAGATCTATAACTTCCGAGAGCTTCGAAGCGTCCTGGAACCGAGGGGACACCGCTTCCAGACCAACTCGGACTGCGAAGTCCTCATCCACCTTTATGCGGAGTACGGCGACGAATTTGTTCGTCACTTGAACGGCATGTTCGTCTTTGCACTATGGGACGGGAGACGTCGCCGACTCCTCATCGGACGCGACCGGCTCGGCATCAAGCCGATTTACCTCCATCAGAAGGGCCAGCATTTCATCTTCGCCAGTGAGGCGAAAGCTATCTTAGCGTTGCCGGGAGTGACGGCCGCGCTGGACTATACTGCGCTTCACTCGTATTTAAGCCTGGGCTACGTTCCGGGGCCGCATTCCATGTTCCGCGCCATCCGCAAGCTTCCTCCCGCGACCTTGCTCACGATCGAAGGCGGCGGCCTTGAGGAGCGGCGCTACTGGCGCATTCCTAGCGATATTGACCATCACACGAGCGAAGCCGAGTGGACCGAACGCCTCCGCTCCCGACTCGAGCATTCCGTGCGTATGCAGATGGTGAGTGATGTTCCCATTGGCGCCTTCCTTTCCGGGGGAGTCGACTCCAGCACCGTGGTCGCTTTCATGGCCGCCCACAGCAGCCGGCCAATCAAGACCTATGCAATCGGCTTCACGGGGGGGCGGGCCGAGCGCCTGTACAACGAGCTGCCGTACGCGCGGCGCGTAGCTCGGCTGTTCGGGACGGATCACCACGAGATCATCGTTCGGCCTGATGTGGTCGGGTTGCTTCCGCACCTGCTGTGGCACATGGATGAGCCGATCGCCGACACGGCGTTTGTGACCACCTATCTCGTTTCGGAGTTTGCGCGTCGAGACGTGACGGTGATCCTGTCTGGAGTGGGAGGCGATGAGCTGTTCGGGGGCTACCGCCGCTATCTCGGAGACTACTACCTGGCACGTCTCGATCGCCTACCGCGCTGGGCGGTTCGGGCGGCGGCCGCAGTGGGCGAGAGGCTTCCAAGCGATCGCCACGGTCGTCTCCTGAACCTGGCACGGTTGGCCAAGGGCTTCGCAGCAACGGCGGGCTTGCCCTTCGAGCATCGTTATCGGTCGTATGTTGAGGTCTTCTCCGACAACGAGATGGAAGCCCTCTTGCTCGAGAACGGTAGCGGACGATGGGATGCGGTGACCGACGCCTTCGACCAGACTTCTGGCAGCGATTCCCTCAATCGGATTCTGGCCGTCGACGCGGCCACCCAACTCCCCGACGACCTGCTGCACTTGACCGACAAAATGTCGATGGCCACTTCACTCGAGTGCCGGGTTCCGCTTCTCGACCATGAGCTCGTGGAACTCGCCGCCCGTATGCCGCAAGGAATCAAGATCCGGGGAGGGCGTCTCAAGCATGCGATGAAGCAGGCGGTGACAGGCCTCCTGCCGAACGACATCCTCGAGCGTGAGAAGCGCGGTTTCGGCACGCCGATGGGGGCATGGCTTAAGAGCGACTTGGTGCCCGTGGTACGTCTCCTGTTGTCGGAATCGGCCGTGGCCGCTCGTGGCCTGTTCCGCTACGACGCAGTGCGCACGCTGATTGCGGCCCATGAAACGCGGCGGATCGACGGTACCGACCGTCTGGTGGCGATGCTTGCCCTCGAGATCTGGGCGCGAATCTTCCTCGACCGCCGGGATGTCGAGGACGTCACTGCGGAGCTCAAGGAGGCCACGTGAAAATTCTCTACGTCTGCCACCGCTTCCCTTTTCCACCCAAACGCGGGGGCAAGATCAGACCGTTTAACACGATCCGCCACCTGGCTCAGAAACACGAGGTCACCGTATGCTCGTTGGCCCGCTCCACGGCCGAAGCCGAGGAGGGACGCGGTATCGCCCCCCACTGCGCACGCTTCGAGATGGCCGTGGTACGCGAAGCGGTGCAGTGGGGCCGGATGCTGACGCGCCTGCCAACGCCGGTGCCGTCGTCGGTGGGCTATTTTCACTCTGGCCATCTCGCCCGCCGGATCCGCGTGCTTGGTAAGCAGGAGAGGTTCGACCTGGTTTTCGTCCACTGCTCCTCGGTGGCGCCGTACGTGGCGGGGCTGCGCGGCATGCCAAAGATCCTCGACTTCGGTGACATGGACTCGCAGAAGTGGCTCGATTATGCTCGCTTTAAGCCGTTCCCACTGGCAGCCGGTTATTGGCTGGAGGGGCGCAAGCTCGAACGTTTGGAGAAGCGCCTGGCTCGGCACTTTGACCTCTGCACAGCCACCACGCGGGCCGAATGGGAGACCCTGGAGGGGTACTCAGTCGGCGTGGCGACGGATTGGTTCCCGAACGGTGTCGACGGCACCTACTTTGCGCCTCGCGAAGAGCCGTACGACACCGACATGATCTCGTTCGTCGGCCGCATGGACTACTTCCCAAATCAGGAATGTATGCTTGATTTTTGCGCGCGCACGCTCCCACTTCTGCGCGCCCGACGCCCACGTGTCAAGCTGGTGATCGTCGGGGCCGATCCGTCGTCCGCGGTCCGCCGGCTGGCCGAGATCCCTGGCGTCACCGTGACCGGCTCCGTGAGCGACGTGCGCCCCTATCTTCACCGTTCTGCTCTCATGGTGGCGCCGCTCAACATCGCCCGCGGTACGCAAAACAAGATCCTCGAATCGATGGCGCTGGGAGTACCGGTGGTCACGAGCCGGATGGCGGCGGCCGGCGTCGATGCACTCGATAATGATCACTTTTTGGTGGCGCAGACGCCCGATGATTATGTACGCGCCATCGTGCGCATCCTCGATGATGCCACTGAGCGTCACCGTCTATCAGTGGCCGGCCGCCGGCGGATGCTGACACATCACGCGTGGGATCACTCGATGCGCCGCCTGGATGCAATGATCGAGCGGTGTTTGTCGAGGCACCAGGGCTGGAGTCAGGCGAAGGAACTGCAAGGAGAACGCGCGTCGTGAAGATCAGTGTGTTCGGTCTCGGTTATGTCGGGGCGGTGTCACTCGCATGCTTGAGTCGTGACGGGCACGAGGTAATTGGCGTCGATGTCGATCAGGCCAAGCTTGACCTCATCGCGGACGGTCGCACGCCGGTGGTCGAAGAGGGAATGGTCGACCTCATGGCTCAAGCCGTGGCCAGCGGTCGTGTGGCCGTTACCCAGCACGCCGAGGTCGCGCTTAAGGCCAGTCAGATGTCGTTGGTCTGTGTGGGGACGCCTGCCGCCGCCAATGGCAGCCAGGACCAGTCGGCGCTGCTACGCGTCGCGCACGACATCGGTCTGGCCATGCAAGCAACGGCGTTTCCCCACGTCGTCGTGTTCCGTTCGACGCTCGTCCCTGGCACGGTGGAAGAAATCCTGCTGCCAATTCTCGAGAAGGAGTCGGGTAAGAAGGAGGGAGAGGGATTCCACGTGTGCTTCCAGCCAGAGTTTCTGCGGGAGGGGACCTCGATCCGAGACTATGACCGGCCCCCGTTTACCATTGTCGGGGCCCGCTCAGCAGTGGCCACGGAGACACTACGGGCCCTCTTCGGTCATTTGCCCGGCCAGTTCTACGCGACGTCGATTCGGGCCGCGGAGATGGTCAAGTATTGCTGTAACAATTTTCACGCACTTAAGATCACGTTCGCCAATGAGACGGCACGGTTGTGCGAGGCACTAGGCGTCGACGCCTTCGAAGTCATGGACTTGGTCTGCCGTGACACACAGCTCAACATATCGCCGGCGTACTTGAAGCCGGGGTTCGCGTTCGGTGGGTCTTGCCTACCGAAGGATCTCCGGGCCACCACATATCTGGCCAAGATGCGCGACGTGGAACTCCCGATGCTGGCGGCTATATTGCCATCGAATCGCCTCCACCTCGACCATGCTATCGCGAAGGTGATGTCGTCAGGAAGGCGACGGGTTGGGATGATTGGGCTATCGTTCAAGGCCGGGACCGACGACCTGCGTGAGAGCCCATTGGTTTTGCTCGCCGAACACTTCATTGGTAAGGGGCTGGGGCTGCTCGTGTACGACCCCGACGTGCACCTGTCGAGCCTGCTCGGGGCTAACCGGAGGTTTATCGAACAGCACGTACCGCACATCGGCTGCCTCCTACGCCGCGACATCGAGAAGGTGATCGTCGATTCCGACATCCTCGTGGTCGGGCTCAATGACCCCGAGACCATCACGGGCCTGGCTAGACACGCTCGCCCGGACCAGATCGTGCTTGACCTCGTAAACATCAGAGAGCGCGCGAATCTTCGGGCACAGTACGTAGGGCTCAGTTGGTGAGAGCGTGACGACCGGGGTGGCCCTCAATCTGCTGGCCCTCGTCGCCATCACGGCATGGGTTCTGTCCCAGGCCCACCCATCGACGAAGGCGGTGCGGATGCGCAACGCGTTGCTCATGATGCCGAGCCGCCCCGGTGACTTTGCGTGGACGCCGGCTGACGTGCCCACCGACTTTAGACTCGAGCGTCGCCCGGCACCGGCCGAGCTGTCGGAAGTGGTTAAGCTGCTAATCCCAGTAGCTATCAGCAGCGACTGGGACAAGGCGAAGACCCTCGCCGCCCACCTTGCCGAGCATGCCCGGGACAGCACCCCGATCCGGGCAGATCTGCGCACCACCTACATCGGGATCCGTCAAGGGCGTGGTTATTGCGGGGATTTCGTAAAGGTGTTTCTGGCCCTTGCTCACGCGGCGGGGATTGTGGCGCGGCAATGGGCATTCTCTTTCGATGGCTTTGGCGGCCACGGGCATACGTTTGTTGAGGTGTTTGATCGAGGACGGGACAAGTGGCTGTTTCTCGACGTCTACAACAACTTTCATGGCGTGGACCCGCAGAGCGGAGAGCCGCTCAGCGCCTTCGAAGTGCGTGATTCGCTGCAAGGTCGTCGCGTACCGATGCTGATGGGCGCGAACGGGCCAGGCCGACCCGGGTTCGTCCATCGAGACAAGGCGTTGGAGTACTATCGCCGCGGGCTCAGCCAGTGGTATCTGTATTGGGGAAACGCCGTCCTCTCGGGCGACGCTCATCCAGTGGTCCACTGGGCAGGTCGGCTAGGTGGCGGGGTCGGAGAAGCGGTGAGCACCCTGCTCGATGCTCGAGCGCGCATTCGGATTCTACCAACGCCCGAGAGCGGCCCCGCGGTCACCGCTCTGATCGACAGTCGATCGCGGCTTCGTGTCGCGGCGCTGTTGCTTTTCGGTCTCCTACTGGCTCTCGCCATCCAGCTGGCAGGGTTGTGGCCCTGGGTGGTGAGGAGATAGACGATGATGTCTTCCGCTCGGTGCCATTGAGATTGGGCAGCGGAGTACGTGTCGTGAACCATGGCGATCTCCATCCCAGTCAGGCTGAACTCCTGGAGACCTTCCGTATGCGTTACGGAGATCTCGCGCCCCCAGGATGGTCACCGCGGCTCCGGCGCCGCTTCGATTACTTCACCCCCGATGAATACTACGAGACCGTGGTGGCGAAGCTCGTTACTCCGGGCTGTAGGTGGCTTGACGTCGGTTGTGGCCGGAATGTCTTCATCGCGAATCCGCGTTTGACGGAGACGCTGGTAGCTCGCTGTGGACTCCTCGTCGGAGTGGATCCGGCCGAAACCATCAAAGAGAATCCATTTCTTCACGAGCGATTCCAGTGTTCGATCGAGGACGTGCCGCTGGATCGGACCTTTGACATCGTCACCCTCCGGATGGTTGCCGAACACATAGCTTGTCCAGAGCAGAGCGTGTCGACCATCGCCCGGATGACCCGCCCCGGAGCGCAGATCGTCATCTATACCGTGAACCGATGGTCGCCGGTGCCTGTCATCACCAAGCTCATGCCCTTCGCCCTCCATCACCTCGCCAAGCGCTGGTTATGGGAAACACACGAACGTGACACTTTTCCGGTGGCCTATAAAATGAACACGCGGAGGCGACTGGCCGGCCTTTTTGAACAGGCTGGATTCCGGGAACGATACTTCAGCGCGCTCGAGGACTGCCGCGCCTTCGGTCGGTTCGCAACGACGCTGAGGATTGAACTCCTCGGCCGTCGCACCCTGAATTGGATCGGGCTGACCTATCCCGAGAAGTGTCTGCTCGGCGTCTATGAGCGCCGGTAAATGCCTGGCCAGACTCGAGAAGCCATGAGTTGGCGGGGCCTCCATATTGGACTGGTGGGACCCCTGCCTCCTCCATGGGGCGGCATGGCAAATCAGACCCGCGATCTCGCTGAACTCTTGCGCGTGGAAGGCGCCACCGTGATGCTCGTACAGACCAACCGACCGTACCGACCGGCCTGGGTCGGATGGTTGCGCGGCTTGCGCGCGGTCTTTCGCCTCGTGCCCTACCTTGTTACCGCGTGGCGTGCGACGGGCAAGGCCGACGTGCTCCATGTCATGGCAAACTCGGGTTGGTCCTGGCACATGTTCGCCGCGCCGGCTATCTGGGTCGCCAAGCTGCGCAGCGTCCCGGTGATTGTCAACTATCGGGGCGGTGGCGCCGAGAGCTTTTTCAGTCGAGCGCCACGCTTGGTGCATCGCACGCTGGCCGCCGCCGATGCATTGATCACGCCTTCGAGGTTCTTACAGAAGGTCTTTAGCGACCTGGGTTTTGAACCTCGAGTTATCCCCAACATTGTCGACGTAGAACGCTTCCGCGCGACTGCCTCCCGGCGAGGGGCCCAGACCCCTAATATCCTGGTCGCCCGGAATCTGGAGGCGATCTATGATATCGCCACCGCGGTGCGCGCGTTTAAGGATGTCCAGACGCAATTCCCGAAAGCGACCCTAACCGTGGCTGGGTCCGGACCGGAACTGGCACGTCTACGAAGACTCGCGGAGGCGCTCGGCGTTGCCGAAGCGGTCAGCTTTGCTGGACGTGTCGACAATGCCGCGATGCCGGAGTTGTATGAAAAGGCGACGGTCGCCCTGAATCCGAGCCGTGTCGACAACATGCCGATCTCGATTCTCGAGGCGTTCGCCAGTGGGGTTCCGGTCGTCTCCACTGACGTGGGAGGAGTGCCGCACATTGCCGAGAACGGACGCACGGCCCTCCTGGTAGCACCTGGTGATTCCACCGCGATGGCGGAGGCCGTGCTTCGTCTTTTGAGCGATCAGGAGCTCGCGGACCGTCTGGCGGTGGCCGGTCAAGAAGAGGCCGGGCGATACGGCTGGCCCAGGCTGCGGCAACAATGGTTGGCCGAGTATCTGGCGATTGCCAAAGCGAAACAGACGATGGAGTCGGTCCTGTGAACGTGTATGCCAAGGCCTGTACCAATCTCTTTTTTCCGGCCCATGAATGGCTGAAAGGCCATGGGACGGTGGCGGCTCGACATGAACTGGAACGGAGCCAGTGGCTTGGCCGTGAGGAACTCGAGCGGCTGCAGATCGACCGGTTGGGCGCCCTGTTGCGGTACGCGGGGGCCCACGTGCCCTACTACCGCGACCTTTTTAAGCGGTTGGATTTCGAACCGACAACGTTGGGATCCCTGAGGGATCTGGCTCGGTTGCCGGTGCTGGATAAGGCAACGATGAGGGCCAACATGGGGAGGTTGCGCGCGGACGAGGCAGCTGACATGAAGATGTTTTCGACGACTGGCTCCAGCGGCGATCCATTGCGCTTCCTCATTGGCAAGCGGCGGCTGACGCGAGAGGTGGCGGCGAAGTGGCGCGCGACGCGTTGGTGGAGCGTTGACATCGGTGATCGCGAGGTCGTGGCATGGAGTTCACCGATCGAGCTGAGCGCGCAGGATCGGATGCGGCGGCTACGAGACTTGGTGTTGCGGACACGACTGGTCCGGCCGTGTCGTTGTCGGCTCAGCGACTCGACGACATCCTCCACGAGATTCGGGCCTTTCGACCGGTGATGCTGTTCGGGTATCCTTCGTCGCTGAGCCTGATCGCGCAGCGCGCCATAGAGCGTGGTATCAGGATGAACCATCTCGGTACCGGGTCGCCTTCGTGACCGCGGAGAAGGTGTATCCGCACCAGCGGGCCGCGATCGCGCGCGCGTTCGGCTGTGCTGTCGCCGATGGGTACGGCGGGCGCGACGCAGGGTTTTTGGCTCACGAGTGTCCAAGCGGTGGTATGCATATTACCGCCGAAGACGTGATCGTTGAAACGGTCGCCCCCGATGGCGGGCCGGCGGGCTATGGCGTGCCGGGTGAAGTCGTAGTAACAAACTTGTTTTCACACGAGTTTCCATTCGTGCGTTATGCGAACGGCGACGTGGCGGTGCTGTCGAACCGCGAATGCTCGTGCGGGCGTGGGCTGCCTCTGCTGGAGGCAGTGATGGGACGGACGAACGACTTCCTGCTGAGCGAACACGGTGGCAAGGTGCACGACGTCGCGTTTGCCGTGCACTTGCGCGATACACCGGGTGTTGAGCAGTTCAAGATTATCCAAGAATCCAGGACATTCGTGCGCCTCCAGCTGGTTGTAGGCCCCGAATTTGACGAAACGCGCGAAGTGGATAGGATCATGCGGGTGTTTCGTCATCATCTAGGCTCGAGCGTGGCGATGGTAGTGGACCGGGTGCGGGCCATTGCACCTGAGCGAAGCGGCAAGTATCGATACGTAGTGAGACGCGTCGGCGACGGTGCGGTAGAGTCGCGGTGAGCGAGCAAGACAAGGGACGTGGAACGGTCGCGATGATGGCGCCAGCTCGTGATCAGCGGCTTCGGATGCTCTTTTTTGCCCAGCGATTTCCCTACCCAATGGATGCCGGAGGCAAGATCCGGACGGGTAAGTTGCTCGAGGAGTTGGGGAAGGTGTTTGCCGTGACATTCATCGCAAACGTGGAGCATCCGACCGACGATCCGTACCTGGAGCACGCAGGAAGGATCTGCGCGAAGTTCATTCCCGTTCCGTGGAGGGAAGTGGTAAAGAACTCGGTCGCCTTCTATGGGCGGATCGCCCGCCGACTGTGGTCTCGCTACCCGATCGCGGTCCTCAACGACTATTCGCCGGCGCTGGAGAGCGCGCTGTTGGCGGAGCTGGCGCAGAAGCACTATGACGTACTCGTCTGCGATTTCTTACAGCCCAGCCTGAACTTCAGGCGAGTGAAGGGATACCCCACGATTCTGTTTCAGCACAATGTGGAATCGGTGATCTTGGAGCGTCACCTGGGGACGGCCCGAAGCCCGGTCATGAAGCTGTTTTGGAGGAGTCAATGGAGGAAGATGTATAGGTACGAGCGCCTGGCATGTCGCCGGTTCGATGCTGTCATTGCCGTGTCAGACGTTGACAAAAGGCTGATGGAACGCGAGTTCGGGCTCCGTCACGTACATTCGATTCCCACGGGAGTTGATACTGAGTACTTTCGGCCTTGGCCCGGGCCCGAGATCCCGAACAGCCTTGTCTTCACGGGATCGATGGATTGGCTGCCTAACGAGGACGCACTGATCTTCTTTGCCCAGGAGATCCTCGGGAAGATCAAGGTGAAGATCCCCAACGTGAGCGTCAGCATCGTGGGCCGGAAGCCATCTCGCAGGCTGCTCGATCTTTTGGCGAGTTATCCGGAGATAAGAGTGGTCGGGCGGGTGGATGATGTCAGGCCGTACATCGCGCGACACGCGGTCTACATTATTCCTCTGCGGATCGGCGGCGGGACGCGGATCAAGTTCTACGAGGCGATGGCCATGGGGAAGCCGGTGGTTTCCACCCGGATCGGGGCGGAAGGACTACCGGTGACTCATGGCGAGAACGTGGTTCTGGCCGATGGGGCGGAAGGATTTGCGGAGGCCGTGGTCGGACTGCTGGGCGATGAGAAGGCCCGAAGGCGTCTGCAGGCAGCGAGCCGTGAGTTTGTGGAACGGGACTGCGGCTGGGAAGGGGCGGCGGCCGTGTTCGCCGACGTGTGTCGACAGGTGGTGCGGTCGGGGCCCGCGAAACCCGCGGAGCGGGGTGGTCGGCGCTAGTGGTGAGCGCCGAGCGTGGGCCGTGGAGGACCATGGTTGGTAGGGCGTCGTCTTCGTCGGAGGTGGAGCATGAGTAAGATGGCAAGCGCCAGTCTCGAGTGCCAGGTGGCCAAAGCCGAAGTGGTGCAGCTCTTCTCCAGTCCGGTATGCAAGTTCCTATGGCCGGACGGAGAGGTGCTCAATCGCGAACTGAGGCAGGTCATCCTGCGGAAGATGGAAGAGTCACCAGGGGTGGTGAAGACTAACCGAGGTGGCTGGCAGTCAAAGCCCGACCTGCACACGTGGCCGGAGGCGTGTGTGCAGACCTTCGTTGCGCGGTCCCATGCCCTCGTCCGCGAAGTCGTGCGGCGAACGGTGATGGATCCGACCGACGCGCATCTTGACGACTGGGAAATGATCGCGTGGGCGAACGTGAATCGAAGGGGTGCTTTCAACACCGCGCACGATCACTATGGGTATGGGACCATCTGGTCGTCGTTCTATTATGTTGATCCGGGAGGCGCAGAAGGCGGGGGCGGCGCGGTGTCCGGGTACACGAAGTTCCAGGATCGCAGCGGGGCGCCGAAGGAGGTTTTGCACAATCCCGATCCTTTCGAGCGGGAGGTTACGATCACGCCGCAGTCGGGGCTGATGGTACTATTCCCGAGCACGCTCTATCATTATGTGGAGCCGTATCGGGGAGAGCGGCAACGGATCACGATCGCGTTCAACATGAAGCATCGGGGATTCGCCATCCCGATCTACCCCGGGGTGGAGGGAACGAGCTGGTGGTGGAAGAATTTTCGTGGACTCATGCTCGTTCCCAGTAAGTCCAAAGAGAAGCTCTACGCCTTGCGCATCCTGCCCAGGGAATTTTTTGCGCGCGAACTACCACGCACGATACATCCGGGCCGCTGGGGCGAGCATCTGATGGCGGCCGTCGATCACGCGACCGCCAAGGCCAGCGCGCGGAGCGAGAAGAAGCAGGCGTACATCCGCTGATCGGTCAACAGGGGGTGGGTCGGACGGCGCGGTTGATTGGCCGCCGGTACCATGAGCCCAGTGCGTGTGCTGGCTGCGAGCCGTTCAGGCCGGCGGCAAGACCCCTCCCGCTGTCTGGCGGCATACTCGCGCACACTCGCTCGCGTCACCGTACCCTCCTCTGATAGCTTGGTACCCGCGACTTCTGATCTAGGCGGTCGCCCTAGGTAACCAAAATTTTGAGTCGATGCGGGCCGTTTCCCATCCGCGGCCGCCGGAGTAGGGTAACCGGCAGAGCGGAGACGCCGCCCCGCACGGAGGATGCCTCCCAGATGCAGTGCCCTCGGTGTCAGCATCCGAATCGTATAGGCCGTCGCTTCTGCTCCGAATGCGGCGCGATGTTGACTCTGCCGTGTCAGGGTTGTGGATTCTCGAATGAGCCGGGCGAGAGGTTCTGCGGTGGATGTGGGCAGCCCTTGATCCCTGCTCATCCAGACGGATCTCCAAGCGTTTCTCCAGAGTCTTACACTCCCAAGTACCTTGCCGAGAGGATCATCTTTTCGAAGGCGGCCCTGGAAGGCGAGCGCAAACAGGTTACTGTTCTCTTCGCTGACCTCAAGAACTCCCTGGAGCTCCTCTCCGACCGCGATCCCGAGGAGGCACGGAAACTGCTCGATCCGGTGGTGGAACGGATGATGGCGGCCGTCCACCGGTACGAAGGCACCGTCAACCAAGTAATGGGCGACGGGGTCATGGCTCTCTTCGGCGCCCCGCTGGCGCACGAGGATCATGCCGTGCGCGCTTGCTATGCCGCCCTGGCTATGCAAGAGGTGATCAAGAATTACGCGGACCAGGTCCGCCGCAAGCACGGTGTCGAGATCCAGATCCGGGTGGGTCTCAATTCGGGTGAAGTCGTCGTCCGGGCCATCCGCAGCGATCTTCATATGGACTACTCGGCCATCGGACAGACCACGCATCTAGCGGCGCGCATGGAACAGCTCGCACCGGCGGGGAGCATTCTGTTGACGGCGGACACGCTCCGGCTGGCCGAAGGGGTTATCCAGGTCAAACCGCTCGGGCGAACCTCTGTCAAGGGGCTGGCGCGTCCCCTAGAGATCTTTGAGTTAGTGGGCGCTGGACAGCCCCGCGCCCGTCTCCAGGTGTTCGCCGCCCGCGGACTCACCCGTTTTGTGGGGCGTCAGCCAGAGCTCGAGCTTCTCGGCCGAGCCCTCGGGCTTGCGGCGGGGGGCGCCGGCCAAGTGGTCGCGGTCATCGGTGAACCTGGGGTAGGGAAGACGCGCCTCTTTTCTGAGTTTCTCAGTTCCCCATCAGCGCGGGGCTGGCTGCTGCTGGAAGGCGAGGCGGTTTCCTACGGAACGGCGACGCCCTATTATCCCCTTCGGGATCTTCTGAGAGCCTACTTTGACCTTGAGCCACGAAGCGACGAAGCGTGGATTCGCGAGGAGGTCACCGCCAGGCTGCGTAGGCTCGATCCAGCCCTCGAATCGACCTTGCCGGCCGTGCTGGCGCTATTGGATGTGCCCGTGAGCGACCGCGCGTGGCTGGCGCTTGATCCCCCCCAACGCCGGCAGCGAACGCTGGACGCCCTCAAGCGCCTTTTACTGTGTGAGAGTCAGGTTCAGCCCGTGCTGCTGGTCTGTGAAAACCTCCACTGGATCGATACGGAGACGCAAGCGTTCCTAGATGGTTTCGTAGCCAGCCTCCGAACTGCGCGTATCCTCCTCCTCGTCAACTACCGCCCTGAGTATCAGCACCAATGGGGGGGGGGGAAACCCCACTATACTCAGATGCGGATCGACCCATTACCGCCCGCTCGTGCCGAGGGGCTCCTCCGATCCCTCCTGGGAGATGATGCGACCCTCGAGCCGCTCACGCGAGCGCTAATCGAGCGTACTGAAGGGAACCCGTTCTTCCTCGAGGAGAGTGTCCGGACCCTGGTCGAGAGTCAGATTGTGCTGGGAGAGCCAGGGGCCTATCGCCTCGTGCAAGCGCTCCCGACCCTGCCAGTGCCGGCAACTGTCCAGGCAGTCCTCGCCGCCAGGATGGACCGCCTTCCGGCGGAAGAGAAGACCCTCTTGCAAACGGCGGCCGTCATCGGTCGTGACGTCACCTTGGTGCTTCTGCAGGCTATTACCGAGCTTTCGGAGGGAATCCTGCGGGGGGCGCTCGCCCATCTCCAGACCTCCGAGTTCCTCTACGAAGTTAGCCTCTTCCCGGAAATCGCTTACACGTTCAAGCACGCGCTCACCCACGACGTGGCCTATGGCAGTCTCCTTCACGATCGTCGTCGGGTATTGCACGCGCGAATCGTGGAGACAGTCGAACAGACCACTCCCGACTATCTCGGCGCCCAGGTGGAACAGCTCGCATACCACGCCATTCGGGGCGAGGTGTGGGAGAAGGCGCTGCAATACTGTCATCAGGCCGGAACCAAGGCGGCGACGCGGTCAGCGCATAGACAAGCCGTGGGGTACTTCGATGAAGCACTCGGCGCTCTCGAGCACCTGCCCGAGCGGCGCGACACGCGCGAGCAGGCTATCGACCTACGGTTCGCCCTTCGGGCGGCACTCCTTCCCTCTGGCAACTTTGGACGCATGCTGGCGTGTCTGCGCGAGGCCGAGTCCCTGGCCAGTGCCCTCGACGATCAGCGTCGGCTGGGACAGATCTCGCGCCTGCTGTCACTCCATTTTTGGTTCATGGGTGCGCATGATCAAGCGATCGCCACCGGGCACCGCGCTCTCGCGCTGGCCACGGCCAGCGGCGAAACTATTCAGGACGCACTCGCGAATCTCAATCTGGGCTTCGCTTACCATGCCAAGGGCAACTATTGTCAGGCAATCAATTGCTTCGGGCGAACAGCATCGTCGATCGACTGGGGTCAGCGCCACGAACGTTTTGGCCAGGTCAATCTACCTGCCGTGACCGCTCGCGCCTGGAGTGCCTGGGGCCATGCCGAGCTGGGCACGTTCGCGTCCGGCATCCCCCTTGCGCAAGAGGGGCTCCAGATTGCCGAGGCAGTGGCGCATCCCTCGAGCCTCATGGTTGCCTTGTGGGGGAGCGGTCGGCTGTCCCTCGGCCAAGGCGACGTGCCTAGGGCGCTCCGCTTGCTCGAACGGGCCCTCGCTATTTGTTACGAGGCGGACCTCCCACTCTGGTTCCCCATGGTGGCGCCGGCGTTGGGGGCAGCATATGCTTTGCACGGTCGCACCGCTGACGCGGTGGCGCTACTCACGCGAGCCTTAGAACACACCACTGTCATGGAGACTGTCGTGTTCCGAACCATCTGCGGCCTTTCGCTGGGGGAGGCTCAGATGCTGGCCGGCTGTTTGGAAGAGGCTCAGGCCTCGGTCGGGCATGTGCTGGCCCTCACCAGCGAGCACGGGGAACGTGGCAATCACGCGTGTGCCCTGCGCCTGGTCGGTGATATCGCCGCCCATCAGCATCCCCCGGAGCGCGAGCGCGCCGAAGCCCACTACCGGGAGGCTCTTACCCAGGCCAAAGAGCTGGGCATGCGCCCGCTTGAGGCCCACTGCCACCTGAGCCTTGGCCAGCTCGGCAGCGCGGTCGGGAATCAGGCGATGGCCGCAGAGCAGCTCGTGAGCGCAGCGACCATGTACCGCGAGATGGACATGAGCTTCTGGCGGGAGCGGGCAGAGGCGGCACTCGAGTGAGCAGGTCGTCGCCAGTGATCTCCGACCCGGCAGGTATTGCGGCCGGTGAGGTCTCTCGGGCGGCGATCTCGCATCCAAGTCTAGGAGGTCACACGATGAATTCGTCGGATGTTGCCAGCAACCTTCTTGCCAGTGCGCTCCCCGAGATGGAGAGCCTCTGGTGGTGGACCGACGGTCCGGTGACAGCCACGCTCACAGCCCGAAGCCGGCCATGCCGCTGACCTCGGGCTTTTACGACGCGGTCAGTGCTGTTGACCAGAACTGGAGTATGGGCGTCGAGATGCTCAGCCCCCTAATCTACAGCCTCATTCGCTGCACCAAGCCCCACAGCGCGCTGGAGGTGGGGGCCGGGTATTCCTCGCTCTTCATCCTGCAGGCTCTGGCCGACAATCAGGACGAAGATCACAAGTATCGGGAAGTCCTGCGCGGCCACGTGCGCTCGGACCAGCACTCCGGCATGCGACGTGTGCTCCGCGGCCGCCATCCACTACCTCTGGCCCGCCCAGAGTACTACGAGGCGGACTACGCGTCGGTGCTCACCATCATCGATGACGTCTCGCATCCAGCCACCAGCGCTCACCGAGTAGAGAAGGCAGCAGCCGCCCTGGGACTTGAGCACATCCTGAGATTCCAGAAGGGGGATTTCCGAGGCATGTCCTCGTCCCTGCCGCGCGAGATCCTCCCGTTCGACTTTGTGTGGTTTGATTGTGGCTCCTTCCCCCACTACTCCGCTTTCCTTGCCGAATACTGGCCCCTCATCAACCCCCAGCACGGGCTCCTGCTGTTGCACTCCACCCTGACCAATGTCCAGCTTCGCCCGATCGTGCTGGACCTCAAGCTGAGGCAAGCCACCGACTCCTTTCAAAAGTTCGAGCTCCTAAGCCTTCTCGAGCCTCACAAGTGGCGCCAAAATAGCGTCACGCTGATCAGGATGCTGCCGCCAGGCGGGGATCCGATCTACTCGACTGGACCGTGAGCCCACCCGGCAAGGCGGGGCGAGTGCGCGACACGAGGCGCCGGCCCTGACTGCTGCGCGCTGCGGCCGCCGCGAGGGTGACCGACACAAGGAGGGAGTAGACCACCACAACCGATAGGATCACCGCCGATCACGTGAAGCGTACGTAGCCGGGCGGCCGAGAGGTTCGTGGTCGCGGCGGCATCAACCTGTTTCGCCAGCGGTCCCAAGACACGGATCGCGAGCAGGGTAGTCTCCCGGCCAGACTCTCGGATTGCCCTATTTCCTAGCAGGCCGACTGCTTTCTGGGCATGTCGGGCTCCACAGACCGCTCGCAGTCAGAGCAGCAAACCACTCGCGGGTCTCCCGAGAAGAACTCTCGCCGACTGTTTTGTCGAAGTCCGATCGTTGCCGCGCCAGTCTGTCACTGAATCACGCCGAAGTGTCACGCGAACCCATGCATTCTGCTCGGGGCCTTGATCGGTATGCGAATTGCCAGAGAGTCTCGACCACGAGCATCGACGGGATTTGCACATGCTGAGCGGCATGGTCGGACGCCCGTCCTGAACGGAGGTTCACGAATGCCGAAAGTTGTTCGTCTGCTGTTTGTACTCTGCCAAATCTCATGGGCGGTGGCGCTGCTGGTCGGACAAGCAGACGCGCAGAGCTTTCCGGCCGGCTGGACTGAGATGACCAATACGAGACTGAGGACGGTGTGCCCTCCGAACACACCGGAGTACGCTTTCGCGGATTACTGCAAGAACGTGATTCTGGCCTGGAATGGCGGCGTGATTGACACACGGCGCGGTCGCCTGATCGTGTGGGGAGGGGGGCACAACGATTACCGGGGCAACGAGATCTACGCGATCACCGTCAAGCCACCGAAAGTTGAGCGACTGACAAACCCATCGCCCCCGAATGTGCCCCTCAACACCACCAACTGCACGACCACGCTGGCGGACGGGACGCCCAACTCGCGGCATACGTACGGCGGTCTGGCCTACATCGAACACGTCGACCGCATGTTCGTCTACGGGGGAAGCCTGGGCTGCAGCCCTGGCCACTTCGGCGGTGATACCTGGACGTTCAGCTTTGCCACCAACACGTGGCAGGCCATGAGGCCGTCGGGCCCACAGCCGCGCTACGACGCCGGCATTGTCGCCGCCTACGATCCCAACACCCGGAAGGTCTTCCTGCACGACGCCTGGGATCTCTTCGCCTACACGTTCGAGACCAACAGCTACCAGCGGCTGGCCACCGGCAATCACATCGACTACCACATGACGGCGGCGGTGGATCCTATACGCAAAAAACTCATCATCGTAGGGGGAACGGCCGGCAGCGGCGGCGGAGTCACCGTCTACGACATCGGGCCAGGGAGCGCGTACATGGCGCAGAGGTGGACCGGGGGCCCAGGAGTGGTCAACGCCTTGTCTCCCGGCATCAGTTATGATCCCGGATCGGATCGGATGGTGGTATGGGCTGGGGAGGACACCGTCTACAGCTTGAATACCGACACGCAGACGTGGACGACGCAGACGTTGACCGGCGGGCCGGGCGCGGCGCCGGAGAACGGGACTTTCGGCCGGTGGGGCTACGTGCCTGGGCCGGGCGTGTTCGTTGCAGTGACGAGCGTAGACCTCGATGCGTACGCCCTTTCGCTTCAACCTTCGCCAGACCGGCCACCGACCGACCCCACAAACCTGACGGTGACGCTCAGCGCGCCGGCCGCAGGCGAGATCGTCGCGGGGACGGTGACGGTGGCGGCGTCCGCGTCGGATGACGTCTCCGTGGTGGGAGTCCAGTTCAAACTCGATGGCGTCAATCTGGGGACAGAGGCAACGACCCACCCGTACTCGGTCGCATGGGATACGACGACAGCGGCCAATGGCGCGCACACCCTCACAGCGGTGGCCCGCGATGCCACTGGAAACAGCGCCACGGCGGCCGCCCGCACAGTCACCGTCGGAAACGGGGCGTCACCGACCGATGCCACCAACCCGACGGTGACGTTGAGCGCGCCGGCAGCGGGGGCAACCGTCGCGGGGACGGTGACAGTGACGGCGTCCGCGTCCGATAACGTGGTGGGAGTGCAGTTCAAGCTTGACGGCGCCAATCTGGGGGCAGAGACGACGATCGGACCTTACGCGGTGGTGTGGGACACGACGGCAGAGGGCGATGGGATGCACACGCTCACGGCGGTAGCCCGCGACGCGGCCGGAAACAGCGCCACGGCGGCCGCCCGCCTGGTGACCGTGTCGAACAGCGCTCCGCCGCCACTGCGCCCGGGGACCCCGATCGACATTCCAAGTGGGGTCTTCATAGCGCTGGAGCGGCCGGACTGGGGCCGGGGGCCGGCGCGGGAGACGAAGCACTCGACGTACGCGCACAACCCGATCGACGGGCGGCTGTACCAGATGGGGGGCGACTTTGGGGGGACGGTGGGGGGGTCGTCGTACCGGCAGGACATGTACTCGGTGTCGATTGCGGAGCGGTGGGCGAGCCGGAACGACCGGAACGCGGGCTGGCGGCAGGAGTACCCGTACTGTGGGCCGGAGGGGGGCCGGCAGCCGAAATCGCCGGACTATGTGGGGTGGACGTGGGACAGCAAGCGGCGGGTGTTCTGGAGCGTGCCGGGCACGTTTGTGATCCCGGCAGCGGTGGTCTGCCCGGGCATCACGTCCAGTTGGGCGGACGATCCGCCGAAGTACCTATTTAATCACCTGATGACCTTTGATCCCTTCGAGCCGGACCTGACCCAGCGCTGGCAGGACCGGGGGCGCGACATTGGGCCGACGGCCGTGGACACGTGGATGAGCGTGTACGACGCGGGGACCGACAGTCTGATTCGCTTCGGGTGGGACGGGGCGCGCGGGGCGATGGTGAACATCTATGACATTACGGCCGGGCAGTGGACGGCGAAGTTGCTGGGGTTGAACGCGGTGGGGCAGGACATCCGGATCTTTAAGGAGATGCTGGCGGCGGACTGGGGGCAGCGGGTGATTTATGTGATCGACGGGATTGCGGGGCGGCTGCATCGCTACCGGGTGGACGGGCGGACGATCGAGGACCTGGGGGCGGTGCCGGGGGGCCCGATCGCCTATACGGCCAACAATGATGCCTACGCGGTGTGGGACAGCCTGCACCGGGTGCTGTTCTTTTTCCGGATGGACACGAGCATCCTGCACGTCTATCACCCGGACACGCAGGAGTGGGAGACACCACCGCTGGTGACGGATCCGCCGGGGCTGACGCCGCACGTGCGGCACGCGGCGGTGTTCGACCCGGACCAGAACGTGCTGGTCCTCCTGGGGACGACGGACACGGCGAACCCCTACATGTACTTCTACCGCTACAGGCCGTCTTTCGGAACGGGAGATACCACGACGCCCACGGCGCCCACGAACCTGGGCGCCACGGTGGCCAGCGCCAGCGAGATCAACCTCAGCTGGACGGCGGCCACGGATAACGTTGGGGTGACGGGTTACCGGGTGGAGCGGTGCGAGGGCACGGGCTGCAGCAGTTTCGCTCAGGTGGCCACGCCGAGCGGGACCATCTACAGTGACACGGGGCGTACGGCGGGCACCAGCTACAGCTACCGGGTGCGGGCCATCGATGCGGCCGCCAATCTCGGTCCGTACTCCAACACGGCGAGTGCCACGATCGCTGACACGACGACGCCCACGGCGCCCACGATCGCTGACACGATGACGCCTACGGCGCCCACGAACCTGGGCGCCACGGTGGCCAGCGCCAGCGAGATCAACCTCAGCTGGACGGCGGCCACGGACAACGTTGAGGTGACGGGTTACCTGGTGGAGCGGTGCCAGGGCGCGGGCTGCAGCAGTTTCGCTCAGGTGGCCACGCCGAGCGGGACCGTCTACAGTGACACGGGGCGTACGGCGGGCACCAGCTACAGCTACCGGGTGCGGGCCACCGATGCGGCCGCCAATCTCGGTCCGTACTCCAACACGGCGAGTGCCACGATCGCTCAGTCGGGCACGACAATCAAGGTTGGCGCGGCGGATCCATGGTGCAACATCCTCAACAAGGCGCAGCCCGGTACCGAGATCGTCTTCGTGGCCGGCTCCTACACCAGTCCGTGTTGGATCACGGCGGTGGGCACGGCGGCGGCGCCAATCGTGATGCGATCTCAGGACGAGGGAAACTCCTCGCGGGCGACCTTCGCCTACGCGGGATCGAATCATAACGTCCTAGAGCTCCGGGGCGCGGGGTATCTGTACATTCGGGGTTTTGCGTTTGCACCGACTCAGGAGGACGTGGATGCCATCAGGATCTGGAGCGCCCACGATATCGTGATCGAACGGAACACATTCGAGGGTATCGGGGGCATTGCCATCAGTGCCAACACGCAGGATAGCCACCGACTCACGGTGCGCGAGAACCTCTTCAAGGACTTGAATCAGACTGGGCTGTACTTCGGGTGCCACGACGGCACGAGTTGTCACGTGACGGAGCTGCTCGTCGAGAACAACGTGATCAACGGGGTCACCTCGAACGGCATCGGGTACGGCCTACAGATCAAGCTGAACTCCTACGGCACGGTGCGGGGCAACACAATTTCCCGAACGAAGGGACCAGGTATCATGGTGTACGGCTCCAACCGAGGCGATCCGCCCAGTGTTATCGAGAAGAATTACGTGGAGGGGTCGCTGGAGGAAGGCGGGATCGTGGTAGGGGGCGGCCCCGCCATCGTGTGGAACAATGTTTTAGTCGGAAATGCCTTCGGGGGGATCAGCGCCCAGAACTATGGGCGTCGAAATTTGCAGAAGAACGTGTGGATTGTGCACAACACGGTACTCGACAACAGCGACTCCGGCATCAATGTAGCGGGGTGGGGCAACCAGAGCGGCAACGTCATCGCCTTCAACGCCATTCGGCCCCTGGTGGGGACTCCGGATCTCTGGCCGAGCTCGCCGGCCGGCACCATCCTGGGGAACATCACATGCGGACCGACGACGGGGTGCTTTGTTCAAGCCATGCCGCCGCCGCCCTACGTCCTCTGGCCAGCTCCGAACAGTCCGTTGATCGACGCGGCGGGGAGCGGGCCTGAGCCCTGGCGACCTGCCGATGACTTCGTGGACGTTCCGCGCAGCGGAGCCGCCGATGTTGGTGCCTTCGAACTGCACGAGTGATCTTCAGCCTCGAGCAGGTACACTGGCTGACATCCTGATCCGAGACGCGACTCCAGGCTGAGGCGACGCTCGCCCGCGGGGGGCTGACCGAGGCAGTCAGCGGTAGCGATACAAGTATAGATATAGATTCGACGTATCAGTGGTTCCGAGAAATACTAGCACGTTCTGATATGAGTCGAACACCAACCCGTGGCGGACGTGGGGTTTGAGCGCTGGGGGATCGGTGGCCATCGGCGGGGTCTCCCAGGTCTTTCGAGTCGGGTGATAGACGTGCAGCATGCTCGTGTCCATCCGGAAAAAGAACAGCACTCGGTGCAGACTATCCCACACCGCGTAGGCATCATTGTTGGCCGCATAGGCGATCGGGCCCCCCGGCACCGCCCCCAAGTCCTCGATCGTCCGCCCGTCCACCTGGTAGCGATGCAGCCGCCCCGCGAGCCCATCGATCGCGTAGATCACTCGCTGCCCCCAGTCCGGCGCCAGCATCTCCTTCCAGATCCGGATGTCCTGCCCGAGAGCATTCCGTCCGAGGGGCTTCTCCGCCCACCGGCCCTTCGCGATGTCGTAGACGTTCACCATCGCCCCGCGGCCGCCATCCCACCCGAAACGAACGAGACTATCGGTCCCTGCGTCGTACACGCTCATCCACGTGTCCACCGGGGTCGGCCCAATGTTGGTCCCCACGTCCTTCCAGCGCTTCGTCAGATCCGGCTCGAACGGATCGAAGGTCATCAGGTGGTTGAAGAGATACTTCGGCGGATCGTCCGCCCAACTGGACGTGACGCCCGGGCACACCACCGCTGCCGGGATCACAAACGTGCCCGGCACGTTCCAGAACACTCGCCGCTTCGTGTCCCACGTCCACCCCACATAGTCGGGCGACTTCGGCTGCCGCCCCCCCTCCGGCCCACAGTACGGGTACTCCTGCCGCCAGCCCGCGTTCCGGTCGTTCCGGCTCGCCCACCGCTCCGCAATCGACACCGAGTACATGTCTTGCCGGTACGAGGACCCCCCCACCGGCCCGCTGAAATCCCCCCCCATCTGGTACAGCCGCCCGTCCACAGGGTTGTGGGCCCAGGTGACGTGCTTTGTTTCACCCGCCACCCCCCGACCGATGTCTGGCCGCTCCAGTGCCACGAACAGCCCGTTCGGAATGTCGATCGGCTTCGGGAGAACGAATGATGCGGGCGGCGAAGCACTCTCACCTTCGATCCGCGCGACCGCTATCATAAGGCTGCCGAGCAACAGACCCCCGAACAGCAGGGAACGAGCGTGCCTCCTCATGCGCCAACTCTGTCGGGTTTTGTCACAACCGAGGCATGGGCGGGCACGGTCACATCCCCGGCGGGGTCAGGGCAGGACCTGAAGCACGAGTTCGATGTTGGCCACCGCAATATTCAGGTGTTCCGTGGCCGCACGGACGTACTCAGGTTTATTGTAGCTGAGGGTGCCGTTCGCATCTTCCACCGGGCGTCGGGACTCATTCCAGGCGATCGTCGTGCGCTCGATTTCCCAGTCGAGAAGCGGGTCGGGGAACCGGGCCTTTGCCTTGGCGTTGATCATCCCGCTCCGGGCTGCCCGGATGAGGACATACACCTCGCGACAGGTGGCAGCAGCCTGGTCGAGCGAGTCTTCGGGAGCGAGTCGGTCCAGCTGTTGGAGAGCGATCCCGGCCAGGCGAAGGGCCTCGCGTAGCTGACTGCCGATGATGATTGGGTTCGTGCTGATCGTGCTGCTGAGCGCGGATTGAGGCGGGGCCGCTACCGCGTGGAAGGGCAGTGCGAGTACAGTAGCGGCAAGGACCACAATTGCGCTCGCGGCGCGAAGGGGATACATATACATGACCCTAACTCCTTTTCGCTCGTCTCCGGCAAGATCGGCTCAACGTGAACCGCCAGCCGGCGCTGGGTCGTCCGTGCGTGGTGCGTTGGTTAAGCGCAAAACATAGGCATTACGGTCCACGCTCGTGACCGTGACAAACACTCCGTACTGCGCCAAATAACCCCACCGCCCGAACATTCCGTTCTCTGGCGCAGTATCCGGTCCCCCCGAAAATCTGTGCGCAGTCCACATTCGGGTATCCATATTCAGGCTGTGCAACGTATCCCCGCCGGCCCACGCCACCATCCGGTCGGAGTCAGGATCGTACGCGAGCCCCGGCGATGCGGTGTGCACGATTCGATCTCCGCCGGTTGTTGTCCACTGTTGCCGCCCGAATCCACTTCGCGCTCCGATATCGTAGACGGTGACCCCGCCGCCGCTGCCGGCCGTTCCCCCTACGATGATGAGTTTTTTGCGTATAGGATCCACCGCCGCCGTCATGTGGTAGTCGATGTGATTGCCGGTGGCCAGCCGCTGGTAGCTGTTGGTCTCGAACGTGTAGGCGAAGAGATCCCAGGCGTCGTGCAGGAAGACCTTCCGGGTGTTGGGATCGTAGGCGGCGACAATGCCGGCGTCGTAGCGCGGCTGTGGGCCCGACGGCCTCATGGCCTGCCACGTGTTGGTGGCAAAGCTGAACGTCCAGGTATCACCGCCGAAGTGGCCAGGGCTGCAGCCCAGGCTTCCCCCGTAGACGAACATGCGGTCGACGTGTTCGATGTAGGCCAGACCGCCGTACGTATGCCGCGAGTTGGGCGTCCCGTCCGCCAGCGTGGTCGTGCAGTTGGTGGTGTTGAGGGGCACATTCGGGGGCGATGGGTTTGTCAGTCGCTCAACTTTCGGTGGCTTGACGGTGATCGCGTAGATCTCGTTGCCCCGGTAATCGTTGTGCCCCCCTCCCCACACGATCAGGCGACCGCGCCGTGTGTCAATCACGCCGCCATTCCAGGCCAGAATCACGTTCTGGCACCGGTCGGCGAACCCATACTGGGCTGTGTTCGGGGGACACACCGTCCGCAGCGACGTGTTGGGCAGCGGGGACCAGCCGGCACCGAAGGAAGCTTCCTCGCCTCGGGCAAGGACTTGGGAAAGAAAGAGGGAAAAAAGAAGGGCGCCCGCCAGCCCGTACCGCTTCGTAGCGTTCATTGACTAATTCTCTGGGGTGCCATGTTGACTTAGCGGAAGGTCTTGGCGTCGATGGCGTGTTTGTCGAGTAGGCTGTGGAGGGTCGGCCGGCTTACCTCGAGCTCGCGCGCAGCCCGACTGATGTTCCCATGGTTGCGACCGAGAGCGGTCACCAACGCCTGGCGCTCTGCGTGCCGGCGTGCTTGCCGGAGGAGAGCCGGGCGACCTTCATGTTGGGACGTGAGTTCCAGTTCCACCGGACCAATCGTCCGCCCCTGCGCCATGATCAGAGACCGGGTGACCTTGTTCTCGAGCTCTCTGATGTTTCCGGGCCACGAGTAGGCCATCATGGCCTTCACGGCCTCCGGGCTGAACGTCGACGTTCTGCGATGCTGGTGACAGATCCGCCGGAGGAAGGCGTTGGCGAGAAAGGCGATGTCCTCGCCGCGCTCGCGGAGAGGCGGAACGCGGATGGTCACGATCGACAGGCGGTAGTAGAGATCTTGACGAAACCGCTTCAGCTTCAGGAGTGTCTTGAGGTCCTGGTCGGTGGCGGCGATGACCCTCACATCGAGCTTCATCGCCTCCTGGCTGCTGCGCTCGATAGTGCGCTGCTGGAGAAAGCGCAGTAGCTTTACCTGAAGGAGAAGGCTTAGCTCGCCGATCTCGCCCAAAAAGAGCGTGGCGTGATCGGCCAGCTCCAGTTTGCTTGGGCCGTTAGCGCGAGTGAAGCCGTCATCCTGGTGGCCAAACAGTTCTGACTCGACCAGCGTCTCGGGAATGGCGCCGCAGTTGACGGCGATGAAGGGGGCGGAGCAGCGCGGGCTTCGTTGGTGGATCGCCGCCGCTATGAGCTCCTTGCCGGTCCCGCTTTCACCCTCAATGAGGACGGTGGCGTCCGTCTTGGCCACTCGCTGGATGATCCTGAAGATCTCCCGCATCGCGGGAGTCGTGCCGAGGAGCTCTTCGAGGGCGGTGGTAGTGTCCGGGCCGGCGAGGGAGGGTACGCCTTCGTGGTCTAGCTCCAAGAGGTAGACGGCGCGACGCATCATCACGCGCAGGGTATCGAGATCGATGGGCTTCAGCTGGTAGTCAAAGGCGCCGAGGTGAACGGCGGCGAGGGCATTCTTGCGCTCGCTGTGACCCGTGAGCACAATGACCTTGACCGGCGACTGACACAGCTCTTCGAGCGTCTTGAGCCCTTCACTGGTGGTGTCGGAATTCGGCGGGAGCCCGAGATCGAGCAGAACCACCGCCGGCCGGTCTGCGGCTGCGGCTGCGAGTGCCTGCGGCCGGGATTCCGCGAAAGTGAGCCGAAACTCGCCCTGCAGCGCGTACTTCAACTGAATACGAATCGCCTCGTCGTCTTCCACGATCAAGGCATTGGGCAAACTCACAAGAGGTCTCCCCCGGGGGCCGACGCAGTCTGCTGAAAGGGAATCGGGAGGTGAAGCGCGCGCGCGAATGACGCGGGGTCTTCAGCACAAGGCGCCGCGGGCGGGGTGCGCAACACCTCTCGCGATCGCGGGGAGAGGATATGGAGAAGGCGATTGAGGCGATACCGGTACTCTTGGGCAATGATCCGCAAAGGTAGTTGATACCGGCAAACAACTGTGAGTAGCGGGGGGAATCGCCCGAGTATGACCGCGTTGACGGGAACGGAGGGCCCCGCCGCAGCCTCCTGAAGCTGCTTCCGCTCCAATAAGGCCAATAATCCCGGGAGCCGGGGATCCATGACTGGCCTCAGCGGCCGGGCCGGGCCCGATCCAGGCCGCAATCCAGCAGCACCAGCGCCCCGAACGTCATGAGGAACACGACCGTCCCGTTCCACATGTGGAGGGCACTGCCAAGAACCACAGGGCCGAGATGGTATGTACCCAGCACGGTCAAAATGATCCGGACAAGGTTCGAGAGGGCGCCCAGCGGGAACGCAGTTAGGAGCAGAACGAGACACACCGGCCCCGAGCGGCGCCGGGCGAGACCGTACGCGGCGCCCAAGGCCAGCAAGCTTGCGATGGAAGGGATGCTGCTACAAGCATCGGCCACTTCCAGGGTGATGTTCGGCAGGTAGAGCACGGTTCCCTCTCGGAGGACGGGCACACCAAACCACGTCGACACCGCCGCCGTCACTGTTGCATCGATCAGCTTGGCCGGACCGGTCAGTTCCCTCAGCACAGACCACGGCAAGGGGATCATGAAGAAGAGGTATCCCAGCCCCGGGAATAGCTCCCGGGCGACGGCAGCTCCCCCGAGCAGGAGCGCCGCTCCGAACAGCGTCACCGGGAAGGAGACGCGAGCGATGAAGGGCTCCGCCGCCAGTGTCCCGGCCGCGTACAATCCGAGCCCACTGATCACGACCAGTAGCCCTCCCCAGGACAGGTCGGGGTTGAATTGCTCGAGATCGCCACGGCGACGCCATATCAGGTACATGGCGATCGGGGGAACGGCAAAGCCATGGGAGAGTGTGGGGAATGTCGCCCACTCTCGAGCCATCGACATTAGTGTAGGTGCGTACACGACCACGATGGCCAGCCCCGCCATGCCGAGGCGCCACCACCGCGACGAGATGTCAGCCGCGATTGACCGCCGGTTCCCCCCCGCCAGCAGGAGCGAGAGCCGTCCGGTGATGTCCCACGCCGAAGGCCCCGCTGCGAGCCGGGCCATCAAGGGCCTCATGGGTGGGTGGTCCTGTTGCGATCGGCGGTGCGAGAAGGGGCAGCCGGTTGGAAGAGCAGCCGAAAGGTTGTGCCCCTCCCTTCGTGGCTGTCCACCTCGATGCGGCCACCGTGAGCGGCCACGATCTCTCTTGCATGGTACAAACCAATGCCCCAGCCCCCCTTCTTCGTAGAACGGAAAGGCACGAAGAGGGACCGGCGGATGAACTCAGCCGACATTCCGCACCCGTCGTCCGCCACCGCGCAGGAGACCAAACCCTGCTGAGGCTCGGTGCTGAGGGTGATCCGCCCGGCGTGGTCGATCGCCTCGAGAGCATTGAGGAGGAAGTTCTGGAGTACGCGGCCGAGTGCCACCCGGTCGGCGAGAATTAGAGGGATCGGCCGAATGCGCTCCTCCACCGTTACCGGCTTGCCATCGAGAACGGTACTGGCCGTTTCCAGCAGGAGCTTGGCGAGATCGACAGCCTCGAAACGGATGCGGCTGACTTCGGGGGAGGGCGACAGTTTGGCGAGCAATCCCCTCATCTGGTCCACGGTCCGCGCCAGGGTCCTGAGCGCATCGCGCTGAAATTCGGGATCATCGAAATGATCGCGGGCATTTGCGCTGAGCATGGAGAGCGCGGTCACTGCGTTCTTGAAGTCGTGAATCACGCATGAGGTCAGCTGATGGAGCGCTTCGAATTCCCGCGCTCGGGCTGAGCGCTCCGCCATGAGCACGGTGACGACAATTCCAGCGGCCGATTCGCCCACGGTAGCCAAGAAGTCAAAATCCTCTTTGTCGTACCCGACACCGGTCCGCGGCGGACCCAGCACTAGACAGCCCACCAGCGTATTCCTCCAGTACAAGGGGACGGCGATGACTTCAGAGCTGGGCAACGGTGCCGTGTCGAGCCATGAGTCTGGGCCATTCGCCTCGATGGGGAATGGAGTCCGCGGCCCGGCCGGTCGCGAGAACAGGAACGAGCCCTTTCCTAGGTCTGCTGGCAGTCGGTCGAATTCGCGAGAGGCAGCCAGATGATACACATCGTCGTGCTCGCCGGCGAGGTATAGGGCTCCCTGTGCCGTTCCCACCGCATCGGTCACCACCGATAGAAGCGCCGGAGCGAGTTCCTCCATGGTTACCAGCGAGCGCAGGCGGGTCGAGAAGTTGGTCCACTGTTGCCGATAATCGTATTTGCTCCGGGAGAAGTACCTTCCGGTAGAGCGTCTGATGTGCCCGCGAAGGTTCTTGGAAAGCAGGGCAATATTGGTAACGACGACGCTGACAAAAGCAACCATGCCCGCGCCGAAACTCCGGGGAAGCCCCCCGTATCGATGTCGCCTTAGAGCTACCCCCCCCACGGCGAGGCCGCTCACGGCCGCCAGCAGGACGGTCAAGCCTTCAAAAGAGATCGGCCCCTTCAAGTCCGCGCTCCAAGCCGCACGCTCATGTCACCTTTCTTCCTAACAGCCAAAAGGCGTGCGCGACCATCGAAGACCCAAACGGAACGAGCTCAAGAAGGCGTGTGAGACGTGGATAATCAAAGACGCGGCCTAGCCCTGGGTGACTGCGCGGCGGAAGGTAGACACCTACCTGGCGCACAACCGGGATGCCCCAGCCGGCTAACCATTGTCGCATCTGTGAAGAACGGTGCCGGCGGAGTCGAGGCGGCCGCGAGTTGAGGGCGTCCAGTACTCGTTGACCGAGTGCCGGCAGCTCCAGCGGATTCAAGACCTCGATGATCAGAATGCCCCCCGGGCGCAGCACGCGCGCAATTTGCGCGACAAGCATCTCGGGACGACTCACCGCCTGAAGCACGCCAATGCAAGTGATCAGATCAAAGGAGTTTGACCGAAATGGCAGGGCCACCCCGTCGGCGGCAAGATAGCGTCCCTCGCCTCCTGGGTCCGCGGCGACCCCGCGCCGCAGGCTCTGGAACGCGTAGTCCATCCCGACCGCCATGTGACCGAGTCCGCTCAGAGTGCGAACGTACGTTCCCGCTCCACAGCCAAGGTCGAGAACACTGGCCGGATGTGGCAGCGCCAGCTCCCCCAGCAGCCCCTGGAACAGCCGGACACGCCGCTGAAGTCCTTCGCGCGACCAGCCCGAGACCGCATGGTCCTCGGAGGAGCCAGCCGCGAAGCGCTCGAAGCGAGCCTGCCACTGCGCGTCGAACGTCTTCATATGCCCGGTGGCACCCGATCCACGAACGTCCGGTGCCACAGCTCGAGGACAAGCAGGGCCCAGAGCCGTGCCGAGTGATCCTGGAGACCTCGCTGGTGGGGTCCCAGAGACGGCGTACGCCAGACGCCACCACGTAGCCACGATTGAGTGCGCGCGGCGACAGTAACAGCTCCTGACCCATCTCCCGCAGCTCGCCGCGGAGCCAGGCGGCCACTGGCATCTCGAATCCATGTTTCGCACGATGAATCACGGAACGCGGGAGCTGCCCCTCCAGGTGGCGTTTCAGAAGGTACTTAGAAGTGCGCCCGCGATACTTGAGGTTGGACGGCAAGGTGGCGGCAAACTCGATCACCTTGTGGTCCAGGAACGGGGAGCGAACCTCGAGCGAGTTCGCCATGCTCATCCGATCAACTTTGACCAGGATGTCGTTGGCGAGCCAGGTCTTGAGATCGACATAGAGCAGCTGGCGTAGGGGATCCAGGCCGGCCACGCGCGCGAAGTGGCGCGCGAAGGCCGTGAAGGAGTCGTGCCCGTTGAGTTCCCTTCTGAGCTCCGCGGAGAGGAGGGCAGCCTTCTCTTCTCGTCGGAACAGGGAGAGATCGGCGAAGTAGGCCCGCTCGAACGTCGTCCCGAGGTTCTGGAGGAAGTATCGGGCTCGCAGCGGCCGGGGAAGCCAGTCGGCTTTTGGATATATCGTGCCGGCCGGAGCTAGAATGCCGGTGCGGACCCAACCCGGGAGCCAACGTCGGCAGCGAGTCTCCCAGGCGTTAAGGCCATAGCGGCGCTGATAACCGGCAAACCCCTCGTCACCGCCGTCGCCGGAGAGCGCGACCGTCACCCGTTCCCGGGCGGCCTTGGCGACGTAGTACGTGGGCAGGGCAGAGGAGTCCGCGAACGGCTCGTCGAGATGCCAGACCAGCCTCGGTAGGATGTCAGCGGCCTGCGAGCGCACGAGCACTTCGGAGTGATCGCTCCTGATCGTACGAGCGACCGCACGAGCGTGCTCGATCTCGTTAAAGGCCCGCTCGGCGAAGCCGACACTCGTCGTCACCACCGCCCGCCGCGAAAGTCGCGCCATCATGGCGACCACTGCGCTCGAGTCGACCCCTCCGCTCAAGAATGCGCCGAGCGGCACGTCGCTCATGAGTCGTAGTCGCACCGCCTCTTCGAATATCTCGGCAAACTGCTCGAGAGCCTGGGCTTCCGTTTTCGGCTCGATCGGGTCGCGGGGAACATCCCAGTACTCGTGGATCCGTATGACCCCCTGTTTCCACACGAGCAGGTGCGCGGGAGGAAGCTGGCGCACACCCCGAAAGATCGTCGCCGGCGCCTGCACCGCTCCCAGCGAAAAGTAGTCGTTCAGGGTTTGGAGGTCTATCTCCCGCTTGCAAGCAGGGTCTGCAAGCAGCGCCTTCAGTTCGGAGGCGAAGGCGAGGCGCTCTCCGTCGTGGGTATAGTAGAGGGGTTTCTTGCCGACCCGGTCCCGAGCTAACAGCAGGCGCCGCTCGCGGTCATCCCAGACCGCGAATGCGAACATCCCGCGGAGGTGTTCCACGCAGCGATCCCCGTATTCCTCGTAGGCGTGGACGATAGACTCCGTATCGCTCTGCGTCGCGAAGCGGTGGCCCCGCGCTTCGAGCTCAGCGCGCAGGTCGTGATAGTTATAGATCTCGCCGTTTAACACCACCGCCTTCGTCCGGTCTTCGTTGAAAACGGGCTGATCCCCCGTGGCCAGATCGATGATGCTGAGGCGGCGGTGGCCGAAGGCGGCGCCGCGCCACCCCCGAACACTCTGGGCATCAGGGCCCCGATGTTCAAGAGTCATGGTCATGCGACGGAGCAAGTCGAGATCGATCGGATACTTGGGGTCGGCGTGGACGATACCGGCAATTCCACACATGGCTAGGCGGCAACTTTCTCCCGGATCAGCTCGCAATAGAGGTCGCGATATCGCCGAGTCATCCGTTCGAGCGCAAAGCTCTCCACCGCCCGCTGGCGGCCGGCCGTACCGTGGGCGGCGCGAAGGTCAGGACGCCTCAGATATGTCGTCAGTGCGGCAGTAAGCATCGCGGAGTCTCCCACCGGAACCAGCATCCCGGTCGCGCCGTCCTCGACCAATTCGGGGTTGCCGCCAGTGCGTGTGGCAATCACCGGTAGGCCGGTGGCCATAGCTTCCAGGATGGTGTTGGAAATTCCCTCCGCGATGGAGGGCAGCACGTAGACGTCGAGTCCCCCGAGGAGTATTGGGATGTCGGCCCGCTCGCCGAGCAGATGGACGCGTCCCAAAAGATCCCGTTGACGTGCGCGACCCGCGAGGGCGCTTCGGCAGGGGCCGTCTCCGACCACGACCAGGGCAGTCGGCGCCAGCTCCGCATCGACCCCGGCAAAGCCTTCCAGCAGCCCATGTTGACCCTTGACGGGATCGAGCCGGCCAACGGTGCCGACGGCGACCGTCTCCGGCGCGAGTTTCAGAGCGCGGCGGCCGGCCTCCCGGTGGTCACCGGAAAATCGGCAGGTGTCGACCCCATTGTGAATCGTCAGGATCTTCCGGGGCGGGACGCCGACGGTCATGTCGAGCCAGCGCCCGAGATCGCAGGAGACAGTTACGAAGCGGTCGATGAATGGGGTCAACAATCGGCGCACACGGTTCCGGCGCCGGTTCAACCCGTGAGGGTCCATCGCCTCCCGACCGTGCTCTCCGTGCACGACAACCGGCACCCGGCTCAGCCGGGCCGCCACCACGGCATCCATCGCCGCCCAGCTCCGCGTGTGTACGACCTCGGGCGCTAGCTTTCGGAGTAGCATGATCAGCCGTGTGAACGTCTTGACGTCCTTTCCCGGCTGCTTGCCGAGCTGGTACAGGGCGACCTCGAGCGGGAGTCGCGCGGCGAGGGGGCCTGCTCCAGTCATGGCCACCACGGTATGGCGAAAGTCGTCCCGGAGGGCAGAGATGAGATTGACGACGCCCATCTCGGTGCCTCCCACTTCCAGCGAGTGCACGACATGAACGATGTGGACCATTATCTTCGCTCGCAAAGAATCAGGATCGGTCGAGCCATTGCCGTGCCCATTCTTCGAAGCACAGAAGGGACCAAATCTGACTCGACCGGTCATGCCCCGTGGCATGCGCGTCGAGCAGGGCGGCTACCGCGACCGGGTCGAAGATGCCGCGTTGGCTCGCCCGGGATCCTGTCAGAAGGTCGCGGGAGTAGTCAGCCAGTGTGCCGCGGAACCAGGTGCCCAGAGGGACGCCGAACCCCATCTTCCGACGCCGGAGCACCTCGTCGGGCAGGTCATTGGCCATGGCCCGCTTCAGGATGACTTTGCCGTGGCCGGCTTCGTATTTCAGCCGCGTCGGCATCGTTGCCAAAAACTCCATGAGGATGTGATCGAGCAGGGGAACGCGCGACTCGAGGGAGACGAGCATGCTAGTGCGGTCGACCTTGGTCAGAATGTCCTCGGGGAGATAAGTTCGGATGTCCAGGTACTGGAGGGTTGAAAGGTAATCGGATACGTTGTCCACATCGATCAGGCGCCGAAAAAGAGCAGGATCGACTTTTGGCGCGACCTGCGCGCGCGCCTCGGCGGTGAGGAGGCGAGCCAGGCTCGCGCTCGTGTGGAAGGTGACCATCCGGAAGTAGCGCTCCACCGGATCCGCGCCGAGCAGCTCGAGATAGCCTTGCCCGCGGGCGCCGGGCCGCCACCAGCGGGCGGCCAGACGGAGGAGCGCTCGTACAACGCTACCGGGCAGATGATCGAGCCGCCTGTGGAGGGTTTGGGCCCGCTGGTAGCGCGAGTAGCCGGCAAAGTTCTCGTCTCCTCCGTCACCCGAGAGGACCACGGTGACGTGCTCGCGCGCGATCTTCGAGACGTAGTAGGTGGGGACGGCAGAAGCGTCACCGAACGGCTCGTCGAACTGCCTGCTTAGGCGTGGCAGCACATCGAGTGCGTCTGGTTTGACGACAAATTCGCAATGGTCGGTCCGGTACCTCCGGGCCACCGTGCGGGCAAACGGAAGCTCGTCGAACTCGGTCTCGTCGAAGCCGATAGAAAAGGTACGCGGCGCTTCCGCCGCCCCCGCCATAAAGGCCACCACCGTGCTCGAGTCGAGGCCGCCGCTCAGGAAGGCGCCGACCGGGACGTCGCTGACCAGGTGACTGCGGACTGCGTCGCCAAGATGCCAGCGCAAGTCTTCCAACCACTCCGCGTCTGACCGCGTCTCATCTGGCCTGAACTGAAGGTCCCAGTAGCGGCGAACCTCAGGCTCGGCCATGCCCGCGTCGAGGACGAGATAGGAGCCGGGGGGAAGCTTGCGGATGCCACGAAAAATTGTGCGCGGGCTTGGGATATAGGAATGAGCAAGGTAGTCGCGCACCGCTACCCAGTCCAACTCACGCGAGACCGTCGGGTCCTGAAGGATTCCCTTAATTTCGGAGGCGAAGAGCACGCGCTGACCGTCGGCGGCGTACACGAGAGGCTTGATGCCTACTCGGTCGCGCGCCAGAAAGAGCCGGCGGCGGCGGTCATCCCAGATAGCAAAGGCGAACATCCCGCGCAGGCGCAGTAGACATTCGACGCCGAACGCTTCGTACGCCCTCAGAAGCACCTCGGTGTCCGAGTTCGTCCGAAAAGTAAACCCGCGTGCTTCGAGCTCGACTCGCAGTTCGCGAAAGTTGTAGAGCTCGCCATTGTAGGTGAGCCAGACCGTCCCCTCTTCGTTCCCCATTGGCTGGGAGCCGGTGGCGAGGTCGATGATGGCGAGCCGCCGATGGCCCAGGGCCACCGGACCGCTGACCCAGGCTCCGGCCCCGTCGGGGCCTCGATGGGTGAGCGAGTCCGTCATCGCCCGAAGCAGCCGAGCGTCCGCGGGCCGACCGTTTAGGTTAAGAACGCCAGCGATCCCGCACATATATCAACCGCTCCCCAGCGCGGGCCGGCCCCAAGGGCTAGGGCGCCGCACGAGCGACGTGGGAGGTGCCTCGGTGGCTAGCGCCGTCGGCACCCGTTCACCGGCCAACGCCAGCTGCTTAAGGATGATGGTGATGGCGACAAGGTGATAGAAGAGGTCGAAATAGCAGAGACCGAGGAAAAACCCGCTCACCATGTAACCGACCAGACTGACCTGTACGAGCTGGCTGAGGTTGTGAATCCGGCTCAGAGTTGGTTCATGACGGGTACGGCGTTCCAGACGACGCAGGCTGAGCAGCGTTGAGATCGTGAGGGCTAGATAGAGTGCGAGACCAGTAAACCCATGTTCGCCGAGAATCTGGAAGAAGATGTTGTGCGCGTCGGTGTCCAGGTTCCACTCCGGCACGTACTTGTTGATGACGGCCTTGTCAAACGTCTTGAAGCCCCCTCCTAGCATTGGGTGCTCGAGACCGAGTTGCCAGGCGGCGTACCAGACCGTCAGCCGGGCCATGGCCGATCCGTCCTGCTCATACGTGTTGATGGTGTCCATCCTCGCGAACCACTTCTCGGGGATCATCGGGGTCACAAGGAGGATGCCGACGAGGAGCAAGACGACCGCCAGGACCCTCGCCCGGCTCTTCAGAACGAGCACCGCCAGGACAACCAGCAGTCCCAGCAGCGCGCCCCGTGAATAGGTGCCGACAATAGCGATCGTGGAGAAACCGAACATGATTATGAGCAGGAGGCGCAGCCAGCCGCGCTTCTCCTCGCGCCGAACGTAGAGGAGGAGGGGCAAATTCATGACCAACGCCAGGCCGATCTCGGTATTGCCTTCGATGAAGGAGCCGGCGGGACCCAGGACCTGGTTCTCGGCGCCGGTGAGCACCGCCCAGATGCCTCCCTTGAGGCCGAAGAAGCCCAGAGACATCGCGATGACCCAGACGAGGGCGTGGACTTTGCGGGATTCCTGGCAGAGGGATATGGTGATCAGAGTCATGAAGAAGATCTTCGACACCTTGGTCAGCTGATCCCAGGCGCTCTCAGGATAAAGGGCGAACTGGGTCGATACCGTGAACACCGCCCACAGACCAAGAAGGAGATAGATCTCACGTACACGAGGGAGCGGTGCGCGCGCCTTCGTGAATACGAAGCCAATCAGCGTGGTGACAGCAATCAGCTGGGCAAACGGCATGGTGAAGGCAAACCCCCACGTCAACCGGTGAGGGTTCATGTAGCCGAGCCACGACCACATCAAGATGCCGATCCAAGGACGGACCAGGCAGACCGGCAGCATGGCGAACACGAAGGCAGTCAGGACGATGTCGCGCATCAGGCCATCTGGACGCGGCCGGATGGCGTGGCGGCCACATCTTCGGCGCCGATGACTTCATCGAGCAAGTGGGCGAGCTCGCCAGTCAGAAATCGCCGTTCGTAGCGCGAGATGTCGACCTTGCCCGGGTCGGCGACCGTGTCGTGCCGGTCGGTATCACGGTGCTGCGCGTACAAATCGAGTAGGACGCGCGCGATCGACTCGCTGTTCCCGGGCGGGACAACGATGCCCCGCCCGGTGGTGCGCAGTAATTCGGCCGTCATTCCGTCGGAGGTGAGGGCCAGCAGTGGCCTCCCAGCCCGGAGATACTCGAACGCTTTGGCGGGGATCAACGATCGAGTGTCATCGGAGGCCTGCAGCAGAAGGAGGACCGAAGCCTGGCCCATGCGCACGAGAGACTCCTCATAGGACACGCGACCAGTCACGTCAACGACCCGGTCTAGTCCCCGCTGCTGGAGGACTTGGCGGAAGGCAGGCGCGTCGAGGTAGGGGCCGCCTCCGAGAAAGGCGACCCTCACGTCGTCCGCCGGCAGATGGCCGCCGCCGATTAGGCTCGCCACCGCGTCCAGGAGCGGTCGCGGGTCCCGATAGTCCGGCGTGACCAGCCCCGCGTGCAGGATCTCGAAACGATCCGTGCGAGGGGTGGCTTTGATCCCCTCGAAGTCTTCCTCGTCGTACCCATTGAAGACGACCCGGATCTTCTCAGGCGGCAGCTGAGGATAGCGCCGCGCGAGTTCCTCCCGAAAGAGCGGGGTCGTCACGGTAATCCGGTCGGCCTGGCTTATCACGATGCGTTCCAGCCGCCTTTCGACCCAGTTGCGCAGAGAGCCGGGTCGGGGATAGAGCCCTTCCTCGATCCAAGGATCCCTGAAGTCGGCAATCCAGGGGATCCCCGTCCGCGTTCTAAGCACGGCCGCGATGAGGTGCGCGGTGGGCAAGGGGCTCGTCGAATAGAGGGCGTGGATGCCCATCGACCGAATCACGCCGAGTCCCTTGGCGGCGCCGAAGGGCAGCCAGCTCACGAATCGATCGGGCACGGTGAGGGCGGCCGGGTAGCGACCTTGGATGGCGAGGTGGCGGGTAGCGTCGAAGCCGCGCACGCGATGGATCACCGCCGTCGGTGGGATCTGGGCGAGGAGTTGCTCGTCACGCACTCGATAGGCAGATTCGCAGAGAGTGAGAATATGAGGTGTCCACCCGAAGCTGGGCAGATACTTTCCGAACTTGAGGGTCCTGAGCACTCCGCTACTACTCGCTTCAGGCGGAAAGTGATAGGCGACCATGAGGACGCGCTTCATGAGACGTTCGCGCGAGCCCCGAGCAGCCGATATCCTGCGAGCTTCAGGGCAAAGGTCGGGAGGTCTTCCTCCCACGGCCCGCCTCGCCTGAGCTCGAATGGCGAGGTGCTGGCCGTGTTGAGTCCGAATCGGGTGGTGACGGCTGACGTGAATCCGGCCTCGCGTACCAGATGCGTGACCGTCTGCGTATAATCGTCGGCGGTGCCGTTGGGGTAGGCAAATGACGTGGGGGCTTGGCCGCACGCTGATTCGATGATCTGACGGGAGCCCATGATTTCGGTGCGGGCCCGCTGAGCGCTGACACGCGAGAGAATCGGGTGATTGACGGTGTGGGCCCCGATTGAGAAGCCCAATCCCACCAGCGCGTTCACGTCGTCCCAGGTGAGCATGAGATCCTTGAGCGGCTTCTGATCGGTCACCCCCAGGGTCTCGAGCAAACGATCGACGGTGACGCGAAGCTCGTCATCGGGCTGTTGCTTGAGGAACGCGATCGTCTGCGCGAGGGCGCGCAGCCGGTCGGTCTGACTGGTAAGGCTGACGATCTTTCGCCAGGGCGTCATCAGCGACTCGCGGGTGGTCAGCTTGAAGGCCATCGCCACCCGGTCGGACCAGGCGACGGCGGTGGTCCCAATGAACCCTGTGGCCAGGAAAATGGTGGCAGGGAGGCCCAGCCGTACGAGAATCGGCGCCCCGTGCGTCAGATTGTCCCGATAGCCATCGTCGAACGTGATCGCGACCGCATTGGAGGGAAGGTTCCCGGCCCGTGCGCGCTTGACCAGTTGTTCGACGGTCAGCACGTGGCACGTCTCGGCCAGATAGGCCATGCGTTGCTCGAACACCCGGGTGGGGACCGACTCGAAAAAGGGATCATGCTCATCGTTAACCCGGTGAAAGGTGAGAATCTGGAAGGCGGGGGGACGGGCAGCCAATCCGACCGCCCGGGACAGGGGAGACATCAATCGGCTATGGTACAGACCGGCCGCCACCCAGCGTGTGAGCGGCGAGGGCTGGGCCGAGCTCATGCCGCCACCGGGTCGACGTGCCGCTGATGCCAGAGTTCGAGCATCAATACCGTCCACAGGATGCTTCCGTAGTACGGCGTGACGTCAGCCTGCTGACATTGGAAGAGATGCTCAAGGGCCCCCTGACGAAAATAGCCGCGTTGTCGGCATCGGGAGCTGAGGAGGGTGTCACGGGCGAGCGCGATGAACTCAGGCTCGCCCTTGAGCCACGCGCTCGTCGGCACACCGAAGCCGTGCTTTTTCTTAGCCAGGGTGGCCGCGGGGAGCAGCTTGGCGAAGGTCTTTTTGAAGAGGTAACGCTTCTCCAGGCCGCGAACCTTGAAGCGTGCCGGCCACGTTCCGGTGAAATCGACGAGGGCAAGGTCGAGGAGGGGGAAGCGGACACCTACCGAGGCCAACTCGCATGTGCGCGTGACCTTCAGGAGGTCGTTGTCACCGATGGTGAGCTTGAGGTCCAGGTAGAGCAGCCGATTCAGCTCCTCGCTGGTGCCCGTGCGCGCGTAGTGTCCCTCGAGGATATTCCAGGGTGCCTCGACATCGAGAGCAGCGCAGAAGGCCGGATCGAGCAGATCGTTGACCTGTTGCGCGAAGAAGAATTCATACGAGTAGAAGCGCCGCGGGTTCGGCATGCTGGCCCGCCGAACGTAACGTTGAGCACGCCTCACCAGCCCGTGGTCGCCGGCCGGTAGGCGGAAGAGAATCGGCTCGAATATCTGGCGCCGGAAGATCGACGGCATATGAGCATAGCGCGCGAAGATCCGATCTGTGCGGTAGCGCTCGTTCCCACCGAAGATCTCGTCGCCACCGTCGCCCGCGAGCAACATCCGTATCCCGAAGTCGCGCGCAAGTTCGGCACACACGAGGGTGCCGATGGCCGAGCTGTTCCCGAACGGTTCATCATACGCTTCGACCAGCACCGGCAGGAGCTTGAACGCCTCCTGCGGAGTGACGATATGGGTATGGTGGGCGGTCCCGAAATGATTCGCCGTCAGCTCGGCATAGGACAATTCATTATAACGTTCCTCTCCGAAACCAATCGAAAAGGTCTTGACCTTGGCACCGGAGATGGCGGTCATGAGACCCACCACCGTGCTGCTGTCGGTTCCGCCGCTCAGAAAGGCGCCGAGCTCCTGCGAGTCGGTCCCGCCGACCGCCGTGCGAACCGCGTGCTCTGTCAAGTGGTACAGCTGCCCGGCCGTCTCACCCTCGTGGAGAGAACGCTTCTCGAAGGCCACATCCCAGTACTGTTCGAGGGTGACGTGGCTGTCGTGGACGAGGAGGAGATGGCCCGGCGGGAGACGATGCGCGTGCCGGAAGGCGCTGCCGGGGGCGGGGATATACCCGAAGTTTAAGTAGTTGTAGATAGCCGTCAGATCCACGCTGCGGTCGATATCCGCCTCTCGCAGTACAGCGGTTGGACGGGATGCAAAGGCCGTCCGGCGATGGTCGGTCGCGTAGTGAAGCCGCCGTATGCCGAGATGGTCGACGGCCAAAAGCAAGGTCCGCCGACGCTCATCCCATAGGGCGAGTGCGAAGGCTCCACGGAGGCGGCGGACGAAGCGCGGCCCTTCGCGCTGCCAAAGGGCGGCTAGCCAGCCGCCGTTCCCGGTCGGCGGCTGGGCCAGGGCTCTCAGCTCGTCGAGGTTGGTCAGGTCGAGATCAGCGACCCACTGTATATCGGACGCGTCATCCAGACTCGAGTGGCCAAGGACACTGAAGAGTCCCATGGATCCGTTGAGGCCGACCCGGGCAGTTGATTCTGCCCCGGGCGCGCCAGCCGTCGCCATCGCCCGTAGCCTCGACTGGCCTACCGGCCGCTGGTTGTCCCAGTTGACGAGTCCACCAATCAGCCGCATGCCTGACCCAGGCGATCGCGCCACCGTCGAGCAGCGGGAACCAGGCACGTTTCAACCTTGTGCAATAGGCGCCCATACGGAGTTGGTGCGTTGATCTCCATGCCAACCGCTTCGTGGGTCCCGCTTGCCCACCGCAGTTTGTACTCGTTGGTGCCCGGGCCCATATCGTATTCGTGGACGGTCCGTCGCTGAAAGAGTGTCTTCACGATGCAGCCATTGAGGAATGCCCCCGGCGATAAGTCGGCGAAGGCGGCGTCGAAATCGGCCCGGAGGGCGTGGAGGCTGCCTCCAGCGCCGATCTGATACTCGGTGGCGATGGGACGCCCGTCGAGCCGAAGCATCCAGAGATGGAGCCAACCGTTGGCGCTGGCCCGCCGAGTGAGTTCGCGGAAGAAGCGCGGCATACCCTCCATCGTCGCCATGGCCACCCCGCTCGGCCCTTTCCAGCTCTGATGCGAGACCTCCAGCGCATCGGCGAAGGCCGGCCCATCAGGATCGACCTCGCGATGCTCTTCGATCGCGACCTTGCCGCTGCGATCCATCCGGTTCTCGACGTTGCGGAACGTCTTTCGGAAACGCGGACTCTTCTGCCGTAAGAAATCGTCCCACGTGCCGGAGATCGCCAGGTGGGGGGACTGCTCTCTGCCGGCAATCCGCCATGGAAATTGCCCGGGTAGGGTCGCCTCCAGAACCTTATAAAGCATGGAATGGATGGGCAGCTTACTGATCGAAAAGACGTCCCAGTCCCGCCGCTGTCGAAGCGAGTCGAGAAACACCGACATAACCTCGTCGATCCCTCGGGCGA
Source organism: uncultured Candidatus Rokubacteria bacterium (assembly GCA_963754315.1). Taxonomy (GTDB): domain Bacteria; phylum Methylomirabilota; class Methylomirabilia; order Rokubacteriales; family CSP1-6; genus CAVWFS01. The sequence goes on along the minus strand of CAVWFS010000019.1, from coordinate 875,183 downwards.
CCGGGAAGTCCACGAAGGGCGTATCGGGAGAATCGAGGAGACGGATCGTTCGCACGCTTAAACCGCGTGTACGACTCCTCAGCTTGACCAGCGGAATTAGCGCGACGGGGCCCGCAGCATCCTCGAGAAGCCAGACTTCTCGGTGGCGGTTGGGTCCGGCCGCCCTCCAGCAGCACGCAAACCAGTCGTGGCTCACGAAGGGCGATGTCTGCCCGCTGGCCCGCGTGATCTCTTGCCAGATCGGCGCCAGGGCGTCGAACTCGCGTAGCGAGGTGATGAATCGAACCTTCATGATGGCAGCTCGATGGCTACAGGCAAGGCGGCTACGACCCCGACAGCGAACAGCGAACGATTGGCGAGCGCGCGGATCCGCACGGCTTATGGTAGGTGGCGGGCGAGGAGGGGGCCCACGGCCTTGGTGACCGAGAGGGGTAACCGTTTCCACACACGAGTGGCGAGCTGGAACCTGGGATTAGACGGGCTGAGGTTGGGCAAGGCACCCTCGCGCAGCATGACGTATTGGTAGGGAAGAGGAGCTGGCTCGAAGCCCCAGTGTCGCTTGAAGTGGTAGGGGCCCGTCCCCTCGCGGCTTCGGCCGAAGTCGAAGAGACGGCAGCCCCGCCTGGCGGCATGGCACATCAGCTCCCAATACATGAAGTCGTTGACGGCGTATGTGAACGCCTCCTGCCTCGCGCCCCCGTAGTAGGGCATCACTGCGTCCTCGTAGTAGAGGCTCATGACACCCGCAACCATGCGATTTCCATGCCAGACGGTAAGGAGGTCGCAGTCCTTATCGAAGTGGGCGAGAACACCGCGCAGCAGCGCGCGGGGGAACACGGGTGAGCCAAGGTTGTGCAGGCTACGCGCGTAGATGTCATAGAAGGCGTCAAAGTGATCCGGGCTGATTTCCACGCGCAGCCCGTGCTTGGCCCCTTGACGAACCATTCGCCGCTGCTTGCGAGGAATGATCTGGAAGTTGGCCTCCTCGCTGTCCGAAATCTGACGAACGAAGGTGACGTAGAGAGCTTTGGTGGGAAGGTCGAGACCGAGGTCCTGCCGCTGGCGCAGTTCGATGTAGGCGGCTTTGCGCTCCCTGGCGAGGGCGGTGGCGGCCTCCAGAAGCTCTCGGCCCGCGGCCGGCGAGTTGGCGCATAGCCCGCCGTAGACAGCGTACGGGATAGAGATTAAGGCCCGACCGCCCAGCAGCCCGGTGACCTCGAAGAGGGGAAGAATGCCCTCAAGACGGCCACCGTCGCGGGCCATCAGGTAATGCGCGCGATGCCCGAAGGCGTCCTCGACCGCGCGTCGCCATCGCACCAGGTGAAACGGACTGCCAGCGGGGGAGGTTCTCACGAAAGTATCCCACTCCAGCGTCTCCCCCCGAAGTTCGACGATTTCCATCGGATGCTCTCAGTTCCTCTCTCGCCCGCGTAGAATGCGCACAATTCGCTCGGCAGTCCGTCCGTCCCACAGTTCCGGGATGTTTCCGCGCGGCCATTGTCCGTCGCGGACCTCATCCCATGCCCGCGCGATCCTCTCGGGGTCGAGCCCCACGACTCGATTGGTACCGCACGTGGTCGTCACCGGTCGCTCCGTGGTGGTGCGAAGGGTCAGGCAGGGGATGCCGAGAGCCGTGGTTTCCTCCTGGATGCCGCCGGAGTCGGTCAGCACGCAGACAGCGCTGCTCATGAGCTTGATGAAGTCGAGATAGGACAGTGGATCGATCAACCTGAGGCCACGGGCGATGGCCGTCGTCGACTGTGCTCGTTTCAGCCGCGGCCACGTCCTTGGATGAACCGGAAAGACAATGGGCACATCGGAGCCGATGCAGGCGAGGGCACCGAGCAGGCGCTGCAGCGCCTCCGAACTGTCCACGTTGCTCGGACGATGTAGAGTCAACACCACGAATCCGCGGTGGGCGAGGCCGAGCTCCTCGAGAATTCGTGAGGCCGACGCCTTGGTCTTGAAGCGGCAAGAGCGTATCGATCATGACGTTGCCGACGAAATGGATGCTGCTCTGGGGCGACGCCCTCCGCGGCCAGGTTGCGTCTGCGCGGTCTCCTCGGTGGCGAAGAGCAGTCCGCGACAGCATCGGTCAGGATCCTGTTGATCTCCTCCGGCATGCGTGCGATCGAAGCTTCGGAGACCGGCTTCGACGTGGGCAACGGGAATGCTCATCTTGACCGCGATGATGGCCGCGGCGAATGTCGAGTTCACGTCTCCGACCACCAGCACCATATCAGGGCGCAGACGCTCCAGCACGGGTTCGAGCCCCGCATGACCTCGGCGATCTGAGCGGCGTGTGAGCCGGAGCCCACCTCGAGGTTGATGTCGGGAGGCCGGATAGTCGAGATCGGCGAAGAACTGCTCGGACATAGGCCCGTCGTAGTGCTGACCGGTGTGAATCAGACATCGAAGATAGCTCCGGACAGCGGCCCAACTCGACCATGATCGGGGCGATCTTCACGAAGTTCGGGCGGGCGCCCACCACGGTGACGATGTTCACGCGGTGACCTCCCAGAAGCCCTGCTCGCCGAGCACCTGACAGGCCGGAGCGAAGGAGAAGTCCTGAAGCAGGCGGTCGAGCTTGGCGGCTGTCTGGCCAAGGTTGGCGTAGTGGCGTACGCGTGCTACCGCCCCGACCGGAAAGCGTGGTTGCTCCGGGTCCATCTCCCAAGGATGGAGATAGACCATGGCTGCCAGCCGGTCGCGCCGGTTGACATGGCGTAAGGCAGCCCGGACAAGAGGATACGGTGCTACCCGAAAGTACCCCCCGCCCGAGAAGGGCACGTTCTGCCCTACCACCCTCATAGTTGACACAGGGAACTCCACTATCCTTCCGCCGCTCGGCAAGGACACACGGTGCGGGAAGCGAGGCGCCTGGGACATTCCATAACGGTCGTGACGTATCGGGAAGATGCTCGAGTCGTAGCGAAAGCCCTCTTCGGCGAGGACTTCGAGCGCCCACAGCGTCTGCTCCACCACAGAGAACGTGGGCGCCCGATAGCCTAGGACCGTGGCCCCCGTCGCGTCCTCGAGGGCTTGCTTCGCCCGGCGTACGTCGGCCCGGAAAGCCTCACGGTCCATGGTGTAGATCACCTGGTGCGCGTAGCTGTGGCAAGCCACCTCGTGGCCTCGCGACTGGATTTCGCGCACGAGAGCCCGGTGCCGGTCGGCGACCCAACCGAGGACAAAAAACGTCGCCGACACGTGGCGCGCCTCGAGGAGATCGAGCACCCGGTGTGTGCTCGCCACGACCCGCGACTCAAGGCTGGCCCACCGGTCGGTCTCGATGATGTCCTTGAATGCCTCCACGTGGAAGTACTCCTCGACGTCAAAGGTGAGCGCGTTGCGCATGCTTAGACGGTCACGATGCGACGACGGTTGCCACCCAGCATGCTCCGCACGTCGACGATGCGGCTGCTCCGCGACCGCTGAGGCTAACGGCGATGGCACGGTGACCGGTAACAGTCGCCAGGCAGTGGTCATTCATGCGGCGGTTGCGAAGGGCCGATCTTCCTGACCATGGCGTTATCCTTCTGATAGCTGGCGGCATACCGTCGATACGTCCGCCGCAGGGTCGCGGCTGGCAAATCGTTGATCACCACGCCCAGGATTCTGGCGCCGACGCTTTCGAGCTTCCGCTTAGTGCGGGCCAGGTCCCGGAAGCTTGTTCGACCGGCCTTGACGACCAAGATGACGGCGTCGACAGCAGACCCCAGAAAGAGGCTCTCGGGGGCGGCGAGGACCGGCGGCGAATCACAGATCACGAGCTCGGCCTTCGTCGCCATCTCGCCGACGAGGGCCTTCAGACGGCTGGTGGCAAGACTCCCCCGGACGCTGGCATCGATACCGTGGGCGGGGGCCGCCACCCACAGCCCGTCGGCGACCAGGAAAAGCGAGTCATCGAGCGTTCGCTCGGCCCGCAAGACCTCACCCAATCCGGCCGTGGATGGCACGTGCATACTGCTGTGCAGCGTTGGCCGAAGAAAATCGGTATCGGCGAGCACCACGTGCGTTCCGCCCTCGTTGAAGGCCAGTCCGAGGTTGATCAACACGGTGGTCTTGCCGTCGCCGGGGGACGCGCTGGCGATAAGAAGACTGCGGACGTTGTCCGAGCGCATAGCAAGCTGGACGGCTACCCGGAGGGATCGAAACGCCTCGCTGAATATAATATCGTTCTCGGACTGGCGGGGTCTTTCGAGGCCGGCGATTGCCGTGAATACGGGGCGGCCCGAGCGGCGATGCGGGACGAGGGCGATGACCTGCAAATCGGTCGCCTGATGAACATCATCCTCCGACTCGATGTGCTTGCCGAGAAGCTCGGCGGCCACGGGCACCCCGCCCCCCACGAGCAGGGCCAGGCCCGCCGCGAGGGTCAGGAACTTAAAGCGCTTGTCGTTGCTCGCGCTCACCCCGAGCTCCGGCGGGTCAATGACTTTCACGACCTTCATCTCACCCTGCTCCCGAATACGGGCGGCGGTGAGCTTTTCCGAGAGAAGAGAGTAGAGGTTACGGTTGCTGTCGACTTCACGTCCCAGACGGCTGTAGGCCAGCTCGCTTCGCGACAATCCCGCGAGGCTGGCGCGCAGGGTGTCGGCTTGCTTGCGTAAAGCCTCCTCCTGCGCGGTCATGGCCAGCAGAGAGGTTTCCAGAGCGACGAGCTGCTCTGAAAAGTTGACCCTCTCCGAGGGTGGTACCGCTCCTACCATGGGCGTGACGATCGTGCTCTCTTTGACAGCACTCCCGAGCTGGCTCCGTAACTCAGCGAGCTTGTCCTTGACGGGTCTGACCCGCGGATGCTCGTCCGTGAATCGCATGCGGAGATCGAGCAGCGTCGTCTCGAGCTGTTCAAGCTGATCGCGCAATCGCCTCACTTCAGGCGATGCCGCACTGGACGGCGTCGGCGTGCTGGCCGGGCCAAGCGAGACGGCCGGGGATGGCGTCCGCTTCTGCTGCTCAACCTTCTCGCGGAGCCCGGCTAGCCTGGATTCAATCATTTTCCGGTTAGCTTGCACCTCGGCCAGCGCCGTCTCGGCCTGGGAGAGCTGGGTAGTCGTCGCCTGGCTTTGCTCGGGAACCTTGATGCCGCCGTGGGAGGAGGTGAAGACGCGCAGCGATTCTTCGCTCGCCTGCAGCTTCTTCTTGACGTCGGCGACCTGCTGCTCGAGGAACTCTCGCGACACTCGCGCATCGTCGATGTTGAACGTTCGCGTCCGGCCGAGAAGGACCTCGATGTAGGTTTGAGCGAGGTCCACCGCGATCTCCGGTTTGGACGCGATGGCCGAGACCGACACGAGGCCGTCACCGAGGGGAACGAACTTCATCCGCCCGCCCTGGAGCTCCGCCACCGCCTCCCCGCGTGAGCTCGAAGTAACCGGTGGCACTCCGAGCAGCCGATGATAGAGGTTCACGAGCTTCTGGAGGTAATCGACGTAGTACAGGTTGTCGGTCAAATCTTGGACCGACGCTCGAGGCAGGCTGCTGAGGACGCTCTCGGCGAGCGACCGGCTGCGGAGGATGGCCATCTGGACCGACAGCGGCCGCATGGGCGAGAGTTCCTGAAAGAGGGGGACGCGATCGGGCTTGACCTCGAGCAGAATCGTGGCCACCGCCTGGTATCGAGGCGGTTCATGTGACAGATAATAGGCGGCGGGAAAGGTCACCAGCACAGCCAAGAGGAAGGTGACCACGGCGAGGGTCTTGCGCCGGCGAAGGATCCCGAGGGCGATGCGATGAGCGAGACGCCACTGATCCATCGGCTTAGCGTGCTCCTCGCGCGAAGAGCACGACCTGAATCGTGCTGAGGAGGATGAGAATGTCCAAGAAGGGGGACAGGTTCTTGATGTAGTAGAGGTCGTACTGAAGCTTTTCCATCGCATCCTCGACCGAGGCCGCATAGTGATGACGGACCTGGGCCCATCCGGTGATGCCTGGCTTGACGGCAAGCCGGCCTGAGTAGAAAGGGATCTGTCGGTGAAGCGTGCGCACGAATTCGGGCCGCTCTGGGCGGGGTCCCACGAAGCTCATTTCTCCCAGGAGCACGTTGAAGAGCTGCGGCAGCTCATCGAGCCGCGTCCGCCGGATGATGCGACCGACTCGGGTCACCCGAGGATCGCCGGCGGTAGCCCACACGGCCCCCGATTCACGTTCGGCGTTGTCTCGCATCGAACGGAACTTGTTGATCATGAAGATGCGGCTGTTGTGACCGACCCGGGGCTGGCGGAATAGGATCGGCCCCTTGGAATCGAGCCTGATGGAGACTGCCACCAGCAGCATGAGGGGCAGTGTGAGGACGAGAAGGGAGAGGGCGAGGGTAAGATCCAGAACCTTCTTCAACGTCTGCGTGATCTGGATCGAAACGAAGCCATCGGAGAATATGAGCCAGCTCGGTCGGAGATCGGTGACCAGCACCCTCCCCGTCTGCTTCTCAAAAAATGTCGGCCACTCCTCAACCCGAATTCCACGCAGGCGGCATTCGAGTAGATCACTCGTCGGCAATGCTCCCCGCATGTCGGAGAGAGCGACGACGATGAGGTCTGGCCGTAGCTCGTCGACGAGATTCAGGAGATCCCGCGGCTTACCGAGGAGCTCCGTCCCCGCGGGCAGCTTGTCATGGGCATCGGGAGCGTCATCCAGGAAGCCGAGGATCACGAAGGGTTGCGAGCCGGTCGTCCGCAGCTCGACGAGTCGCCCGGCCGCGCGGCTGAGCCCGAGCACGAGGACGCGCGCGTGCAGGCGACCATTCAGACAGATCCGGTGCAAGACAATTCGCCAGGGAACAAGGCCGATCGCGAAGGCGCTGAAGATCTGGACAAAGGCAGAGCGGCTGAAACGCAGGGCGGGGACAGCAAAACCAAGCGCGGCCATAACCAGCGCGCTTGCGAGCAGAGCGACCACCAGCCGCGCGACCAGCTCGCGCCTGTTCAGACGTGAATCGGTTCGATAGAGATCAGTGACATAGATGCTGAAGACCGTGATACCGCACACGGCAAGGGCCTTAGGCCAGAGCGGCCCCGTGCCGATCCATCCCGCGGATTGTGAAGCAAGGAGGACAGATGCGGTCAGGGTGACCAGGTCCCCCAGGATTGAGACGACTGCGATCGCCGGTAAGTAGTGTCCGAATACTCTGAGCACGAGAGTGGGTTAGTCGCAAGACAGGTGCCACTTTGAGTTCTGTCACGAAAGGGTTTGATTTTGTTAGCCATGTGGCGCAGCCACGTGAGTTGCTCCACGGATGGCAGGTTGGGATAGGCGTTAGTGGCTATTAGTGAGAAACGAACGTCGGGGAATCAGACATTTCTGCCGTCGGTAGCCGCAAAAATTGCAGCAACGACCCAAAACGAGCAGCACATTTGCGCGTGGATCGTGGGAGTTCATCGAGGGCGCTCGCCCGGCTGGATGCCGATGACAAGGGGCTCCGCCGCGCCGTCGAATGCGCCGGGCGTGGGCAACCCTCCGCGCCGCCGCCCCAAGTAGTCGTCTACGGGCATCCTCTGGTCAGCCTCGGGGCGCCCCCGACCCAAGAGCGGTGAGGTGGCATGAGGCGAGAAGTCCATCCCCTCCGGATTGCCGAAGCATGGGGCAAGGGAACAGTCGACATTGCCCCTGGCGAGCAAACCCGATCGGTCGGCCGGCAACGACCGAGTCCCGACCTTGGCGTGCGCCGCGTTGTTGATCACTTTGGCTTCGAGGCGACCGGAGGCGGGCACGCCGATCGCGCCCTTGCTGTTCCCGTACAGCGTGTTGTGAGCAACTAGAATCCCCTGAAGGAGTCCCCGTCGGCGATAGTCCTCAAGCCCGACCCCGACTTCGGCGTTGGCGAGAGCGACGTTATTGCGAACCACCGCCGGACCGCCGCCGACCACGATACCCGACGAGGTGCGCGAGCCCGCCACAAGGTTCCTCTCTACCAGGCTGACGCGGGAGGGGTCGGCCGCTCCGTAGACCATGATGCCGGGTCCCTTGGTGTTGACGATCACGTTGTCGCGGATGGTTGCCGTTGAGTTGAGTTTGATCTGGATGCCGTAGCCGATCCCATGCTCGGTATCAACGCCGTCGATAAAGTTGTGCTCGATAGCGAGATCGGAGGCGGTGCACGAGATCCCGTCATGGCACCCGAAGTACATCGCCGTCGACTTCGAATGCCGGATGGCGTTTCGCCGAATGGTGAGGTCGCGAACGTTGGCATAATTCGCCACAACGGCAATACCACCCATCTGCGAGAAGTGGCAGTCCTCGATGGTAATCCTGTTGCCGTCGTAGATCCGGATGCCGTCGACATCCTGTAGTGTCGGCCCGAATTCGAGACCGCGGATGGTCACGTCGTCGCGACGGATATTCAGCACGTTGTGGCTGCCGCCGGAGTACACGATGCGGGCGGGCCGGTCGGGATCCTTGGCGCGAATGGAGATCGGCCCTCCCGCGCCTCCCTCCCCGCGCCGAATCGTGCAAGGGCCGTGGTAGTCGCCTGGACGTAGCAGGAGCTCAGCGCCGGCTGGCAGGGTATTCGCCTCGCGGCACCAGTCCGCTTCGGGTCCGATCTCCTTGGCGCTGACCGAGAGGGGTTGCAAGACGATCGCGAGGATGACGAGGACGGCTGGCCGTATCCCGATGGCAGTAGACCTCATTGAGGTGATTGTGCAGCGCATGCTCACGGCGCGAAACTCAGTTCGACCACGCTCAGGGCGACGATATCGTCGGGATCGACGGCATTGTCGTCCAGGCTTGCCGGGCGGATCAACGCCGAGAACACACGGTAGACACCGCTCGCAGTGACCCCGGCGGGGGGGAACGTGTACTGGAAAAAGCTCGGTGCATCGAGCTGAAAGCCAGGGGGAACGACCTGCATCGGCGACAGGGAGGCGAGTGCGGACAGCGATCCCGTCCGCTCGAGGACGCCGGGGCCAGAGAACAGAACCAGGGTCTTCCCGTCCGGAAGCACGGCGCCGACGTAAAGCTCGAGAGGTGAGTTCTCGTTGGGATTGTGGACGGACAGTCCGAGATTCAACGTCTGGCCCGCATGGAACTGGATTCCACTGAGGGAGAGCCGGGTGCTCGGCCTACCTTCTTCCGCATAGCGGTACAGGTACATGTAGGGGTTCGCCGTGTCCGTCGTCCCCAGGAGGACCAGCACGTTCTGGTACGGGTCGAACACCGCCGCGTGCCGCACGTGCGGCGTCAGCCCCGGCGGATCTGTCACCAGCGGTGGCGTCTCCCACTCCTGCGTGTCCGGGTGATAGACGTGCAGGATGCTCGTGTCCATCCGGAAAAAGAACAGCACCCGGTGCAGGCTGTCCCACACCGCGTAGGCATCATTGTTGGCCGCATAGGCGATCGGGCCCCCCGGCACCACCCCCAGGTCCTCGATCGTCCGCCCATCTACCCGGTAGCGATGCAGCCGCCCCGCAATCCCGTCGATCACATAAATCACCCGCTGCCCCCAGTCCGCCGCCAGCATCTCCTTAAAGATCCGGATGTCCTGCCCCACCGCGTTCAACCCCAGCAACTTCGCCGTCCACTGCCCGGCCGTAATGTCATAGATGTTCACCATCGCCCCGCGCGCCCCGTCCCACCCGAAGCGAATCAGACTGTCGGTCCCCGCGTCGTACACGCTCATCCACGTGTCCACGGCCGTCGGCCCAATGTCGCGCCCCCGGTCCTGCCAGCGCTGGGTCAGGTCCGGCTCGAAGGGATCAAAGGTCATCAGGTGGTTGAACAAATACTTCGGGGGGTCGTCCCCCCAGCTCGCCGTGATGCCTGGACACACCGCCGCCGGGATTACAAACGTGCCCGGCACGCTCCAGAACACCCGCCGCTTGGTGTCCCACGTCCACCCGACATAGTCCGGCGACTTCGGCTGCCGCCCTCCCTCCGGCCCACAGTACGGGTACTCCTGCCGCCAGCCCGCGTTCCGGTCGTTCCGGCTCGCCCACCGCTCCGCAATCGACACCGAGTACATGTCCTGCCGGTACGACGACCCCCCCACCGTCCCCCCAAAGTCCCCCCCATCTGGTACAGCCGCCCGTCGATCGGGTTGTGCGCGTACGTCGAGTGCTTCGTCTCCCGCGCCGGCCCCCGGCCCCAGTCCGGCCGCTCCAGCGCAATGAAGACCCCACTCGGAATGTCGATCGGAGTCGTGTGCCCCTGAGCGGTTCCTACCAGCAGAGATATGGCGAGGGTGAACAGGAGAAGCTCGAGCGCAGCCTGACGGCCTCGAATCACCGCGTGCTTCTTTCGAAATGGCGCCCCATGCCCACTGACCATCAGGATCGACCCTGTGCGGTCAGCCGTCAAGGGTCAGGGGTGAGCGGATCACTGGCAACATCGACTGCCCTATGCACGGCGACGAGCCGGGGCGCCTGGTCCAGCCACTGGCTCACGTTTCGCCGTAGAGTTGGCACCGCTCGATAGCCGACGAGCATGATACACAAGCGTGATGTGCCCGCCTTGCTTGAGTCGGTCCAGCCAACCGCCGCCCGGGCGAGGTAGACACCAGTTGCCTGGTGATCCAAGAGGCGTACATCCAGGGGGTGTCGACGCGCGCTCGGTGGATGAGGTGGTCCGCGCGCTGGGGATGAGCGGCATCTCGAAGAGTCAAGTCTCGCGGCTGTGCAGTCAGATTGACGAGCGGGTCGGGACATTCGTGAACCGACCCCTGGACGGGATTGGCCGTACCTGTGGATCGATGCGACCTACGTGAAGGTGCGGGAGGCGGGGCGCATCGTGTCGGTGGCGGTGAACACCGACGGGGTGCGAGAGGTGCTGGGGCTGGTGGTGGGGCCGAGCGAAGCGGAGCCGTTTTGGACCAGCGTCCTGCGCAGCCTGACCCGGCGGGGGTTGCGTGGCGTCAAGCTGGTGATTTCCCATGCCCACGAGGGGTTGAGGGCAGCCGTGGCCAAGGTGCTCAAGGCGAGCTGGCAGCGGTGTCGGGTGCACTTCATCCGCAAGGCCCTGGCCCACGCGGGCAAGGGGCAGCGGTAGATGGTCCTGGCCTTGATCAACACGGTGTTCGCCCAGGAGAGCCAGGGAGCGGCCATCGCTCAATGGCGCGGTGAGCGGCCAGCTGCGGGAGAAGTTCCCCCTAAGGGGGGCTGACGCTGGTCCCAGGCATGGCTCGATCGCACCAATCCGCTGGAGCGCTGCAAGCTAGCGGACGGACGTGGTGGGAATTTTCCCCAACGAGGCGGCGATCATCCGGCTGGTGGGGGCCGCTGCTCGAGCCGAACGACGAGTGGCAGCTGCAGCGGCAATATATGCAGCTTGAAGGGCTGCACGCGCTCAGCGACAATCAGTCCGTGTGGCTGTCGGCCGTGCTGAACTGAAGGGGCACCTGCCCTCCGCGAATCACCGCTCGTGCACCACTGCTGGGGACACGATCCCTGGTGTCCACGACACAAGTGGAGGGACGCTCACTTGATTCGGTATCTGCTGATGGCCACCGTGATGCTCCTGGTGCCCTGGTTGCTTCCCCCGCAAGCATCGCGGGCCAACGCGCAGGATTTTCCTTCCGGCTGGACAGCCATTCCCAACACGAAGATGCGAGCGGTGTGCCCGCCGTCCACACCGGACTACGACTTTGCTGGGCGCTGCAAGAACGTGATCCTAGCTTGGAACGGTGGGGTGGTGGACTCGACTCGAGACCGCCTTATCATGTGGGGCGGCGGCCATAACGACTACGCAGGAAACGAGCTGTACGCACTGGATCTGGCCACGCGGACGATCCAGCGCTTGACCGACCCGAGCCCGCCTAATTTACCGATTGGTACTCGCGACTGCCAGGAGACGCTGGCGGACGGGCGGCCCAATTCCCGGCACAGCTACGGTGGCATGGCCTACATTGCCCATGCCGACCGGCTCTTCGTGTACGGTGGAAGCCTCGCCTGTGGCCCGGGGCACTTCAGTCGTGTCACGTGGACGTTCCACTTCCCGTCCCTTATCTGGCAGCGGATGGATCCGTCGGGTCCACAACCAGGTCCCGACGCCGGAGTGGTGGCCGCATACGACCCGAACTCGAAGAAAGTATATCTGCATGACTCTCGGGATCTCTACGCGTACACCTTCGAAACCAACAGTTACGATCGGCTGGCCAGTGACAATTTCATTGACTACCACATGACGAGTGCCGTGGATCCGGTGAGGAGCAAGCTCGTCATCATCGGAGGACCAGACGACAACAACGGAGGCGTGTCAGTCTACGACATCGGGCCAGGGAGCTCGTTCATTCGCGAGAAGTGGCCGGGCACGCCTCTGCTCGCGAACAACACGTCGCCAGGCCTCGCCTACGACCCGGATACCGATCGGATGATAGTCTGGAGCGGCGGGGACATCGTTTACTTCCTCGACACAGAGACTCGTTCGTGGTCGTCGGCAACGGTTTCCGGCGGCCCCGGGGCCGCGTCGCCGAATGGTATGTTCGGTCGATTGGGCCATGTGCCCGGTTTTGGTCTGTTGGTGACGGTGACGGACGTCGACGAGGACGCCTATGTGTTGCGACCGAGCGCCGCCCTACTTGCCAACACGCGAGTCTGGCTCAATGGAACTCGGTTCGGCTCAGGGCAGACGCTAAGCCTCGGATTGTCGGTACACAATCCGGACGCCAGCTCGGCCCTGGACCTCTACGTCGGTGCCCTGCTCCCTGACCGAAAGACGCTGGTCCTGTTCTCTGGCCACGGCGTCCTCGAGCGGACGGGATCGCTGTCGGCGCCAACCTCTCTGTCGCCGATGCAGGTCGTCCCCCCTGGCTTCCAGCTCGATGCCTCGAGCTTTTTTCAGTACATTTTCCCCCCGGCTGGGGTCATCGCCAGCGGTGTCTACCGCGTGTTCTCGGCGCTGATCCGCCCGGGGAGCCTGAACGACAATGCCGTCGATCTCGGCGACATCGTTGCCCTGAGCGTCGCTGAGCTGACTTTCTCGCCTTGAGTGCGCATAGAGACCGCCGGCATCGGAGCGATGCTGCTTAGAACGCTGCATTGAAGGAGATGAAACCGCGATTCTCCGTAAAGGGTTGGGCCCCGCCGGTCGGGTTGCTCTGATCGATATAGGAGTAACCAAGATTAAGATTGAGCCAGGGACGGAGCTGAACTCCTAAGCCTATCGACGCTCCGCGGACGTCTCTGTTGATGCTATCGAGACCGCCGCCGACGTCGGCGGGAATATTGATTCGGTAGTAGGCACCCGCGAACCCGGAGATCAGCGGCGTGAAACGGTAGGACACGGCGCCGGTGACGCCCGACGTGTAGATGACTCCGAAGTTCTGGCCGTAGGCGAAGGTATTCGCGAAGCCCGTGCTGAAGCCGATAGTCGCCACCCCATCCGGGAAGAAGTACGAGAGATTGCCAGATCCGGCCGGGACGGTTCTATTCGGCTCAGACTCAGCGAAGAGTTGGCTCACCCCGATGCTGCCGTTCAGCAGCCACCTTCCCTGGATCACGTAACGGCCGAACACCTCGACGGTCGCGATCTGGAAGTTCCCCCCCTGGCTTTCGCTCTCGGTGGTGTAGATGTAGGAGGCAGCCACGCCGGCAAAGAGCAGGGCACTCAGCGGTCGACCCACTGAAGCGACGACCAGTTGTGAATCGATGTCCTGGGAGGGGTCGTCGCTGCTCCGGCTGTTGAGGTATTCGTAGCCGACGCTCAAGACGTTTGTCGCGTAGGCCGTGGTTGCGCCTAGCCCAACCGCGTTGGTGGTACTGCCGCCGATTCCCGAGAAGGTTCCCAGCCGGTAGTACCCGCGCATGGCGACAGTGGGGAAGAAGTAATCGGCGGTGACTGCTAAGAGATTGCTCGTATACTGGTCGCGCCCTGTCCGCAGGCCCAACGTATCGGCTTGAGTCGCCTGATCGCTCACGGTGAAGCTGTTGGCCACTGTCAGTATGAGACGCGGTGTTGCCCGCCAACTCACCTGAGCTGAGAGTGCGGGGAACAGGCTGAATTCATCGTCGGAGGTGTCGTAGGTACCCGCCAACGTGATACCGGCGAGGCCCTGCGTCGGCCCCTCGCTGAACAAGACCGCTAGGCCGGGGGCGATTCCCGATCGAAAGTTCGACTGCTTGTTCGTCGTGGTCTGGTTGAAGTTGTCCGAGTACTCCTCGAAGAGGCTTAGTGTTGGCAGCAGGGTGAATCGGGCCCGCGCTGGCACGTCGAGAGCCCCGTACGGCAACGAAAGAGGGGCGACCGAGGGAACCGTGGGCAGCGGCGGCAGCGGAGGGGTCGCCAGCGAATCTGCCGGTCCGAGGCGCGGGCCGATCGGTCCGTAGGGAATTAGAGGTGCGGTGGGTGTGTTCGGCAACGTCAGGGTAGGGGAGGTCGGAGTCGCCGGGCTGAGCGTCGATCCGGGCAGTCCGGGCGCTTGAAAACCCGGGGCGGCGGGGAAGCCGGGAACCCCGCCCGAAGACGGCAGTGGCAGTCCCGGAGCAATCTGGGGAACGCCTGGGGCGAGTTGTGTCGGTGTTTGAGGTACGGCCGGATCCGGCACTGGCGCTGGCGGTTGTGGATGCCCTGGCGCGGGCAGGAAATTAGGTGATTCGAGGAACCCGGGTGGCCTTTGTGGCGCGCTGGACGGCGGACTCGAGGGCTGGAACACTCCAGGCTCGGGGAGAAACCTTGGTGATTCGGGCAGACCGGGAGCCGGAGGCGCGACCTGCGTCTGGGACATGATCGGTGGCTGCTGCGAAAACCCGCTTGCCGGAGCAAGCAATACCGTCAGGATCAAGGCCGGAAGGACTCGTCCCCCCGCGGCGGGGCGACAATGTCTAGAAGAGCCTCTGAGGAACAATGACGATATCGTTCGGCCTCAGCGGCACGTCTTCCTTGACGTGCGGTCGGTCGATGAGGTCGGCGACATCGACTTTGATATTTTCCCGCTTCCCACCCTCATTTCTCAGCACGGTCACCCTCGATGGTGCCGCCAACGGTGTGAACCCCCCTGCCTGCGCGATGGCCCTCACAATAGTGAGATCCCTAGAAAACCTGACGATTCCCGGAGTCCTCACCTCACCTTGCACGAACACCCCGTCCGCCACCGGGACCACGATGGTATCTCCGGGCTCGAGCCGAATGTTCTGCGACAGATCACCCCTCTGGATGAGCTTGACGAAATCGACAGGGATGCGTTTGTCGCCGCGGAGCACGAACGACGACTCCAAATCCGCGCCAGGCACCAGCCCACCGGCCAGGGAGATTGCCTGAAGCAACCGCAACCCTTGAGTGAGCTGCATAGTCCCCGCGCCGGCGGCGGTGGCGGGACCGCCCGGTCCGACTCCTGCCCGCCCGACGCCTCCCACGAAGAAGATGGGACGGCTCCGGATCTCCCGGACTCCGACCGTCACCCGCGCTCCTTGGACGTAATTGCCGTAGATCTCGGCAAGTTTGCTGGTGAGTTCGGCGACCGTCAGGCCTCCGGCCTGGATTTCTCCCGCGAGGGGCAGTGAGACCTTGCCGTCGGGCCGGACGAATACCTCCTGGTCGAGATCCTTATTGTCCCAGACGGAAACCACAAGCACATCGTCCGGTCCGATGCGATACGGCACTTCATCCTGGCCTGACACCGGCCCTGGCGAAGGCGAGAGGACGAGTGCCATCACCACTGCCGCCCAAAGCCGCATCAGTCTTCCTACCCTCATCGGCCATTCTCCGCCATAAAAGCCGCTGCTACCGCGCTTGTCGACCGTCGACGAGCGGCGCCCCGTCCGCGAGTGAGTAGGACTTCAATTTATACTGAAGGCACCTGACGCTAATGCCGAGACGACGAGCTGTCTCCGTCCGGTTGTCCTGACAGGTTTGAAGCGTTCGGAGGATATACCGTCGCTCGACTTCGCGAAGAGGAAGCCCCCGCTCCAAACTGACAAAGGACGTCTGGGCTAATGTCTCCTCGATCGGGTCCTCGGTGAAGAGATCGCACTCATTGAGCGTCTCCCCGTCGGCCAGCACCACCGCCTGCTCGAGAAGATTCTCGAGCTGCCTGACGTTTCCCGGCCACGGTGAGGCGACCAGGCGCCGCATGGCCGCTGGCGAGATCGCACGAATGGGCCGATTGTAGGCGGCGGCAAATTTCCTCACGAAGTGCTCCACGAGGAGAGGAATATCATGGCTCCGTTCCCGCAGTGGAGGCACCTTGATCATGACTACCGCCAACCGATAGTAGAGGTCCTCCCTGAAGTTGCCGTGATCGACTTCCTGTTTCGGCTCCTTGTTGGTGGCGGTGATTAGGCGGATGTCGGTCTGAACGGGCTTGGTCCCCCCCACTTTTACAAACTCGCGGCTTTGAACCACGCGGAGAAGCTTTGCCTGGAGGGGCAGGCTCAGTTCACAAAGCTCGTCCATGAAGAGCGTGCCGCTGTGGGCTAGGGAGAAAACACCCTCTCGGTGGTCGACCGCCCCCGTGAACGCCCCCTTGACGTGTCCGAAAAGGTGGCTCTCCATCAGCCCCTCCGGGATCGTCGTGCAGTCGAGAGCGATGAAGGGGCGATCGCGCCGCCCACTCGCATGGTGAAGAGCGCGTGCGATGAGCTCCTTCCCCGTACCGCTCTCGCCGTAGATGCACACGTTGGCGTCGCTGTTGGCGACCTTCTCGATGCGCCAGAAGATTTCGCGCATGGGTTTCGATCGACCAACGATGTGGTTGAAGGCTTCGATGTGGTTGAAGGCTTCATGGTCGTGGGCGCGATGAGGCTCGAAGGAGCGTTCTGACACCGGCTCGAGCGAGTCCGTTGCGACCTGCTGAAGAAGATCATCGATAAGACCTACGGAAGCGGGGCGGATGACGCATTCACTCCGAGGAACCCGCATCGAGCGTACCATGTCAGCCTCGGCGGGCCGTTCGACGAGGATCAGCGTCTTGCCGAGGAAACGCACAGAGCGAAGCTGGGCGGCGAGCTCCCAGGCCGTGGCCTCCCCGGCAAGGTTGGCGATGAGGACATCCGTGGGCACGCTCTTGGCCAACAGCAGATCGAGCTCGGCAACAGAGCCGGCGAAGGAGACGCGTACGCCCAAACGTCCCAGGACGCGCTTCGCGCGCTCACTCACCTCGCGATGTTCATCCAGAACGATCACCCGCAACGGTGTCACCTCTCCGACGGCGCCCTTACCCGACCCGCGGACGACTATGACGCAGGCGAGGGCCCTTGTGCAAGGCTTGTCACCAAAGGGTCATACTTCGCCGCAGCGGCGCCGCCTCTCAGCGTCTCTTCCTTAGGTCAAGTGAGTGACATGGTGGTCCGCCTAGGTCCGCTTGACGTTGCGTCAGCTGGCTGGCCCTGACACTGCCTCAGATCGACGGCCACGCGTGCCCTCACCGCATGAAGCGCCCCGCAATTATCTGGCCAAGTTCAAGATTTTCGTCCACCATCGGCCACGGCGGAGACCGCTTGCACCCGACACATCGGGTGAGGGAGGTATGGAAGCGCCCTTCATGGGGAGAGCGGTCAGAGTTCGGAAGGACCGGTATCGTAAGTGGCTGGTGGAACAGGTTTCTGACGTGGGGTGCTGTCCTGGGTCGAGGAATGACTATTCAGATCCCGTCTTCTCCGGAGGTCCCTTGAAGCCTGGCAGCCTCTGGAGAGTTATTCGCATCGACGCCCTCGAAGTCTCTCGGCGGACACGATGCACAGCAAAACTGTCATTATCTTCCGAAATAGGGACATTTGGATCACAAGAAGATGCCAAACGCGAGATTGCCATGATGTTGGTGTGCCCCGGTGGCCGAACTCGAGGAAGGGTCTGGGCTTACGTCATCGGCCGGCCTGCCCTCTCGGCAACGCTCACCGGAATCTGGCTCGCGGGGAGGATCTGACAAGCGTCCGGATCCTCCATCTGAGCGGGACAACGGCCTCATCGCCGACCCCGCTTTCAGGGATTGTCCAACTCGGCGGTGACAGGGTCGCCTCCTGATCGCTCTCCCGCGCACGCGGGGCCGCCGCACCTGCAGCCGGCATCCGCAGAAGGTGAGTTCCGGGCCGTCGTGCCCCCGTGAAGCGGCAAGAGCGTCGGTTTGCTCCGCCGTCTCAGACACGACGCGGGGCACCTGGCGCGCGGTGCCGTGCACACGCGGGCCAGCGATATCCCGACACCACCGCACGGCGGGCGCCTGCATCTCGGCCAGATCACGGAAGGTCTCGCCGCGGAGAAATCCTCGCGACAGTAGGGAATTCCGCGCTCCACTTTCGGCTTGGTCAGGGTCGTCAACTGCACGGGATAGGCACGAAGCGCCGCGAGTTGTTCGCATAACGCACCCGTTCCACCCGCAGCGCGGCCGGGAGATCGAACTGGTCGCGTGGCACCAGGCCTGGGGCGAGGATCGGGTGTGCTTTTACGACGAGCACGGACGGCTGCGGGCGGTCCCCGCCACGTGGACGAGCGTCGTCGAGCCCGATCCATTGCTGACGCTGGCGGCGGGCCGATGCCTGTTTCGCGTGGCCGACCTGCTGGAAAGGCTGACGCCGTGAGGGTGGCGCGCCGGACGTGGTGCTGGAACGGGCGATCCGGTGTAAAGGAAATTGCGCCGTTTATGTTAAGAAATAGACGCCGAATGTATAGAGGGGGCCGCGAGCCCGGTGGCGGGCATTCTAGCGACTATACCGACGTGAATGCTGGCGAACTGGGTGCGTGTCTTCGGGTAAAAGGCGGAAATATACTTACAGATGCCTCGGCGCCCGCAGCCCGATCCCAAGCTGGGTGCCCTCCGCGGGAACGGCACGCTCAACCCACGGCCGGCAAGCGTCGCCGACGAGACCTTTCGGGCGAGCGCCTTCTTCGGTGCCCGCGACCTGGTACAGGTCAAGTACGAGATGCTGCGCCGCGTCCGGGTCGAGCGCGCGCCGGTGACGCGCGCGGCCGAGGCCTTCGGCGTGTCGCGGCCCACCTTCTACCAAGCGCACGCGGCCTTCGTGCAAGCCGGGCTGGGCGGACTGGTCCCGCGCAAGCGGGGACGGCGGAGCGCGCACAAGCTGACTCCGGCCGTGATGGCGTACGTCACGGAGGCGCGGGCCGGCGAGCCACGATCGATCACGACCCTGGTGCAGCAGATCGAGGAGCGTTCGGCGTGATGCAACTAGCCCTTGCCCGTCGCGTGGCGAACGAGGGCGGGGTCGGTGGATCTTCGTCAGCCGCAGGCCTTCGCCAAGCCACGCGGCGAGCTGCTCGCGATGCGGTGTCAGCGTGTTGAGGAGCCCGGGCCAGCCGGCCCCGAACTCACTCAATCCACAACTCTTGACGATAGCTCCCGTGGGTGACCAGTTCTGAGTCGCGGAGGTCACGTTAGGGCATCGCGCCGCCAAAGGGCACCGCCGCCGCCAAAGGGCATCGCCGCCGCCAAAGCTGACCGCCTGGGCCCCGCTCGGCAACCCCGCACGGTCCGGTGCTTCTGCATGAGCTCTTGTCCCTGGCATCTCTGGCCCGGAGTTTGCTATTCCCCAAGGTTCCAGTGAAGTTTGGCTTCTTCTTCGAGGCCACGATCCAATGGTATGTCGAGACACCAGGGAGACGACCCTTATGATGACCCGCCGGCTGCTTTTCACGTTTCTGTTGGCGGGGATTGTCAGTAGCGGCTGCGGCGGCGATCCTTCGGTCCAGCGGCAGAAGTATTACGACCAAGGCGTGAGGGACCTCAACGGGGGCAGGTACAACGAAGCGGTCATCGCCTTTCGCAATGGCCTGCAACTCGTTCCCGACGACGCGGAGGGACGATGGCACCTGGGTCGGACCTACCGGCGAAAGGGGATGGTCCTGGATGCCCGCCGCGAACTCGAGAGAGCATTAGAACTCAATCCAAGTCTCAGTCAAGCCGCGCTCGAACTCGGAGACGTGCTCCTCGAGATCGGAGGCTCGGGAGAAGCAGAACGGGTCGCCCGCGACCTTTTGAAGCAGGATCCGCGGTCGACACGTGGGCAGACGCTGTTGGCAAACGCCCTGATCGGGCTCGGAAAAGTCGACGAGGCCCTCAGGGCCTTCGACACGGTGTTGAGCATCGACCCTGCCTTCGCCGACGCGTATGTCGGGCGAAGCAGCATCTATCTCGCCCAAGGAAAGACACACGATGCTCTTCGCGACCTGAATCGAGCCCTCGCCCTCGACGCGACCCATGCCGGAGCCCATCTGCGCATCGGCGTCCTTCACGCGAGGAACAACCGTCTCGGCGAGGCCGAACAGGCGTTTCAGAAGGTGCTGACCATCGATCGCTTTCACCGAGAGGGGCGACTCAACCTCGCTTTGACCTACCGCCAGCAGGGCAAGCCAGACCTCGCCCTCGAGACGATCGAGGCTGTCGCCAAGAGCGTGCAAGACTATCCTATGGAGCTGCTTCGCGGAGAGCTCTACCTGAGTAAGGGCGAGTATGCCAAGGCCGAGGCCGTCGTGGCGCCACTCGTGCGCCGCTATCCGCAGCTCCCCGCCCCGCACTTTCTGCTCGGGACGGCGTATCTCGGCACACGCCGCGGGGCGGAGGCCGTTGGCGAGTTCGAGATCGTCGTCAAGGCCCAGCCCAAGAGCGCAGTAGCCCAGTTTCGTCTGGGCTTGGCCTATGCGCTCGATGCCCGCCCCCTACAGGCCTTGACGGCCTTCGAGAGTGCCCGGCGCCTCCAACCCAGCGTCCCGGGCGTGCAACGTCAGTTGGCCGCGGCGAACCTTCAGCTGGCCCGGTATGAAGAGGCGATCAAGCATGCCGATCTCTATCTTCTCGAGCGCCCCGATGACCCTGCTGGTCACGAGATCCTGGGAATGGCGCTCATGGGCCTCAAGGATTATGGGCGCGCTCAGTCGGCGTTCCAGAAGGCACTCCAGCAAGACCCCTCTTTCACATCGGCCAAGCTCAGCCTCGGTGTGCTCCGCGACGTGCAGGGCGACGCTCCGGCGGCGCTCGGCATCTTTTCTGAGGTTCTTCGCGCCGAACCGCAGAACCCTCGGGCGCAGACTGCGCTGTTGTCCGCCCATCTGAACCAGAAGGCATACGACGAAGTGATCCACCGGGCGGAAGATCTCCTCAAAACCAACCCGAAGGACATCCGGGCCCGTGCCTTCCTTGGTGCGGCCCTGGCCGGAAAGGGGCAGCGCGCCCGGGCATCGTCCGAGTTCAAGAGGATCTTGGCTACCGACCCCACATCAGTGCCCGCCCATCTCAACCTCGCCTTGTTAGCCCTGCTCGACGACAAGCGTGACGATGCTCTCGAGCACTTCAAGAGTGTCCTGAAGATCGACCCCTCGAATCTGAGCGCCGGGCTGGGAGCTGCCGGTATCCATGCCAAACAGGGGCAGTACCTCCAGGCGTCCACGCATCTCAAGGCGCTCATCCAGACACACCCCGAGCTGACCGGTCTGCACCTGCCGATCGGGGATCTCGCCGTCAAGACCGGCCAGTACGACGAGGCGATCCGGGCCGCTAAGGCGATCCTGAAGGTCACGCCGAAATCGCCGGAAGCGCGCGTGCTGCTCGGGGTCGTGTATCGTGAGACCTGGCAGCTCGATCTCGCCGTGGACGAGTTCAGGCGCGCTGCCGCGGAGGCGCCTAAGGCGGCGGCACCTCACTATCAGCTGGCCCGTACGTACGTACTCCTGGGGCGAGTCAAGGAGGCGCGGGCGGAGTACCAACGGGCCCTCGAGCTCGAGCCCAAGATGGCCGAGCAAGCGCAGGAGCTGACCGCGCTCCTGGGCGCGGCCACCAAAGACAGGCTGGCCATCGATCAGCTTCGAGGGGATGTGATGAAGTCGCCCGGAAGCGCCACGGCCCAGTATGCGTTGGGCCAAGCCTACCTTGCTAGTCGTCGGCATGCTGAGGCCGAGGCCTCGCTTCGCAAGGCGGTCGAGCTGAATCCCGGCCTGATTCCCGCCTGGGCCGCGCTCGCGACGCTTGCCCTGCAAGATGGGCGTACCGAACAGGCCGTCCAGGACTTGACCGCAGCGTTGAAGGTCAATTCCAGTCACATCGGAACGAATCTAGCCCTGGCCAATCTGCATCTTCGGCAAGGACGTCGAGACAAAGCGCTGGGGCACCTTGAGACGGTGGTCCGGGTGAATCCGAAGCTGCCCGCAGCGAACCTTGCTCTAGCCGAATTGTATCTAGCCCAGCAGCGGCCGGACGATGCGATCGCCCGCGCCAACGATGCCCTCACCCTGAATCCCCGGTTGACCAAAGTCCATATGGTGCTAGGTGGCGCCTACCTTGAGAAGCGACAGGAGGAGCGGGCCATCGCGGAGTTCCAAAAGGCAGTGGGCCTGGAGCCCAAGAACGCGCTAGCCTACACGGGGCTTGGTCTCGCCTACCAGCAGAAAGGGTTACTCGAGCAGGCGATCCCCTGGTACCGTAAGGCAATCGCCCTCGCTCCGAGGGATGCGCGACCCTACAACAATCTCGCCCTGATCCTGGCTGACCGGAAGAGCGACCTCGATGATGCCGTCAAGTTTGCCAAGCGAGCGAATGAACTGACTCCCCACCGGGGCGAGATTCTCGACACCCTCGGCTGGGTCTACTTCCAGACAGCCAAGTACGACGCGGCGGGCGAGGCGCTCCGGGAAGCGGCCACGCTGTTGCCGCGTCAGCCGACCATTCGCTTTCATCTCGGTCTGGTCTACCTGAAGCAGGGCCGGAAGGAGGAGGCAGTGGATGAACTCCGTCGCGCGCTGACGATCGATTCGAACTTCGCCGAAGCCAAGCAGGCCCGTCAGGTTCTGGCCACGGCGGGCGGCTGAGGGGCGACGCGACCGTTCGCAGAGGTTGGACGCCCTCCGCGTCCTTGGCGAGCCATGGGGCTGATGGTACGCGCCGTTCTCTTTGACCTCGACGGGACCCTCGCTGACACCGAACGACTGCAATGGCAGGCGTACCGACACACCTTGCTCGAGTACGGTGTCGATGTCGACATCGACGAGTACCGCGCCCACTGGATTGCCGGCGACGGTGGTGCGGAGTACGCATGTCGGGCGTTTCGACTTCCGGTGCCGCCGAGCGTGCTGCGGACTCGCAAAGCTCAGCTGTACCGCGAGCTCATCGATGGCCAACTCCCGCCGTGCCATGGGGCCCGCCAGGCGCTTGTTCGACTACGACCGACCCACCGCCTGGCAATCGCCACCAACACCGTGCGCCACGAGCTCAATGTCATCCTCGGCAAACTCCGGTTTGAAGGCCTACTCCACGAGACCATTGCCCGAGAGGATTACGACCAGCCCAAACCTGCCCCTGGTGCGTACCGTGTGGCAGCGGCGCGACTGGGAATAGCGCCGGACGAGTGCGCGGTCGTCGAGGACACGCAACGTGGTCTTCGCTCGGGCCTCGCCGCCGGCATGCGCGTGATCGTCGTGCCAGCGGACTCACGGTCGATCACGACTTCACCGGGGCCGCAATGCGGCTGCGGAGCCTGGATGAACTGAACGCGAGGCCGCTCGAGAGTTCACGCGTTCCTAGTGTCAAGGCTCCTTCTCGATCGCTGGCCTGCCCGTGATTTCTTACAGCGCCGGTAAGGTCGTCGCCGCCCCCGCCGCCTCCCGCCGCACCGGCATGTGCACGTACAGCTGATCCGGCCGCGGCTTCGTCGTCAACGGCGGCTTGGGCGGCGTCATGGTGTACGTCACCGGCCGCGCGTGATCGGCCAGCTGCCGCTTCACGCTGTACACCCGGTTGAACTTCCAGATCGCCTTGACAAAGTTGGTCTGCCCGCGTAGGAGCTGGCCGGCAATGATGCCCGTCGCCGCCCGGATGGCCGAGAAGCCCAGATGCTTCTGGCGAAGCACGGCCTGCGTCTTCACCAGCTCCCCGTAGAAGCGCTCGAGGGGGAGCCGGGTGGGCAGCACGGCGTGCTGCACGTCGAAGAGCCGATAGTCCAGGGTGTCGAGCTTGCGCGACTCGGTGAGCCAGGTCTCCGTCCCCGGATAAGGCGTGTTCACGGTCAGGTGCACGATCTCCGGGATGCTCAGGGCCCATTCACGAATGGTGGTGAAGCGCGCTTCGTCCCAGTCGGGGTCGGCGATGATGTTGAGCGCCACCGTGATGCCCAGCTCGCGAGCCACCTCCAGCGCCTTGAAGTTGTCCCCGGGAACCACACGCTTTCGGTGGAGCTTGAGGCCCTCTTCGTCGATGGCCTCCAGGCCGAGGAACATGTAGTGCAGGCCCAGCCGCTTCCAGTAGGCGAAGACCTCGCGGTTCTTGACGAGCACGTCGCAGCGGGTCTCGAGGTAGTACTCCTTCTTGACTCCCCGGCGCTCCAGCTCACGGCCGATGGCGTAGCCGTGCTCGGACTGGATGAAGGCCACGTCGTCCACCAGGAAGACGTTGGGCTCGCGAATCCGCGCCACGTCCTCGGCCGCCGCCTCCGGCGATGACTTGCGGTAGCTGCGCCCGTAGAACGTCCACGCGCTGCAGAAGGAGCAGTCCCACGGGCAGCCGCGGGTGAACTCCACCGAAGCGCACGGATCGAGGACACCGATGAAGTACTTGCGCCGGCGGCGGGTGAGGTCGCGGGCGGGCAGGAACCGGTCGAGGTCGTCGAGCAGGGTCGGGTTGGGGCCGGCCCCGTGCGGCGTAACCACACCTGGCAGCTTCTCGAGGCCACCGTCTCGGCAGGCGTCGACGAGCAGTGGGGTCACCACCTCGCCTTCCCCTCGAACGAGGGCGCGGATAGCGCCCCGCGCGTGCGCGAGGATCTCGGGGGCGATGAAGGAGGCGCTGTGACCGCCGGCGAACACGAAGCACGTCGGCCGGCGGCGCTGGGTTTCGAGGGCGAGGTCGATGACCTCCGGCACGTTAGCCAGGTAGTTCAGCGAGAACCCAACCGCCTCCGGCTCCCAGCTCGTGAGCTCGCGGAAGTAGTCATCGTGGCGGAAGATCTGGAGATCGAGCAACCGCACGTCGTGCCCGGCCGCCCGTACGGCAGCCGCCACCCGCTCGAGGCCGAGGGGCTCGAGCCGGAGGTAGATCTCGGAGTACATCAGCGGACTTGGGTGAACGAGAAGTACACGCATAGCCGCTATCTTAGCCTCCGATCGTCCTCGATGTAGTCGAACGATCCCTTGCGAATGTTGAAGAAGACCAGCTCGGGCAGGCTGAACACCATGCCCTTGAGCCCGGCCCACAGTGTCTTGCCCCGGTCGAAGGGCAGCGTGGCCACGCCGGCCAGAGTGGCGCCTAGGCCTGTGGCCACGTTGAGCATCCCGAACAGCGGACGAGCCACGATCGTGTCGTCGGTGAAGAACAAAAAGTACGAATCCTCTGTGTTCCGATTATAGAGCGTCGAGGTCAGGGTATTCGACTCCCGAAGGAAGACTCGGAGGGACGGCTCGTCGCGATAGAGGCGGGCCAGGCGGGCCTGGCGGTAGGACGGGATCGCGATCCGCTCGGACACGGTGTAGGTCGACGCCACCGCGTCCGCGGAGACAGCCGGGATGAAGCGCAATCCCGTCATCTCGACGTGTCCGCCCAGCCGTCGAATGGACTCGTCGCGAACCGCCGCATCGGTGCCTGGCTCAGCACGAGTGATGGCGGCAAGCCCAGAACGAGTAGTGACGCCCGGCGCCTGAGCGAAGGCGAGGTCGATCTCCCGAAAGATCTCGGTCACGCAGTTGCGCGTGAGGAGCTGGTACCCATAGAGCCGCTGAAGACGGGCCGCGTACTCTGTCTCCCGGTTTGAGGCCACCGCGAGTCGCTCGTTCAGGCCCTCCTGCAGTCGCGCCGGAACCACCAGATCGCGCACGCCCGCCGCCCGCGCGGGCGGCTGTCGGCCCCGCCACAAGCGCAGGTCGCGGCCCTCGTGAGCCGCCCGCAGAGCCTCGACGAGGCGATTGCCTGATGCCTCCAGCTCGGCGAAGGCGATCTCGTGGAATCCCGGATCGATCTCATGGCGTAGGAGGAGGTGGGAGCGGGCACGTTCGAAGTCGGCGCGCCCTTCGCGCAGCAAGGCTTGGCCGAGCCCCGGCTGTTTGGCCAGCCGATCCCGCGCCAGGCGGGGCGAATCGACCTCAAACACCTCGAGGAAGACCCACGATCCCGATTGCCTGGTTTTCTCCAGCGCGGCCAGACGAGCCAGGCCGACCATGAGGGCCGACCCCCAGTCGGGACGGTCGGATCGCACGAGCCGCACCAGGCTTGCGGCAAGCGCCTCCGCGAGATCCCCGACCAACTCCCGCTCGTCCTCACGCAGAGCGATATCGGCGTAAGCCGGCCTGGACGTAGCTGCCCGGGCGCAGAGGGCGCGCCGTCTGGAGCACCTCCAGGGCCCGCTCGGCGAGCAGAACGTCCTTGTATCGTTGCGCGAATCCGTAGACCGGGGCAGGTGCCCGCTCGGCCGTGACGTCCAGGCTCGGCGGCTCGATGTTCTGGGGGTCGAGGCGCTCGATCTGCTGCTGAACGTCCTCCAGACGTCCGCTCAGAAAGTCGCGGCCGTGCCGAGCGGCGATACGATCACGGAGGGCCAGCATACTCGGTGACGTCTCGATCACACGGGGCGAGCCAGTATCGTCGAAGAAGTAGCCAGCTCCTTCCAGGACGACCGGGCGGCCAGGCTCGCCCTGCGCGACGGCTCGCAAGGTCTCCAGCAGCGCGCGGTCTCCCTCCAGAGACCCCAGCACCTGAAAGTGCTCATGCTGAATGATCCGGCGGCGGGTGAAGAAGTCGTGTACGAGATCGAAGGTTTCCGCACTGACCGGGATGCGTGTGAGGTGGATCGGCCGATTCTCGAGAAGCGTGTAGTGGCGCCGGAACCCTTCGAAACTCTCCCGGCTCACGCGCAGGAAGCCGGTGCCCGCATATTGAAAATGAAAGATCCGGTCTCCGAAGCGCAGGGCAACATGTCCCCCGCTGGAGCCGCCCTCATTGGACTCGACGTAGAGATAGTCGATGAACCGTGCAGGCTCGGCCTGAACACCCGCGCCCGCTGACACCGCGCCCAGCAGGCTCGCGAAAGCGAGCCCCGCGCTCAGGCGCCACATCCTACTTCTGCGAGTCGTACGCCTTCTGGATGGCCGCCATCCTCTGGGGATTACCTTTGGCCAGATTCTGCTTGTAGGTGTCGAGCTGGACTGTGCTCACCTTCGCCCGACCGAGACCCTCGCCTATACCCTCATAGGTGACCATGCTGTCTTCCCAGTTCGTGATGTCGTGCCTCTTGGCCAGCTCCCCGAGGCGCTTCTGGTAGGCGTCGAACTGCCCACCGGACTTGACGTAGGCCTCGGTGTAATCGCGCACGTCGTCGCGGTAGGTCGCTTCCTTGCTGGCCGGCGAGCTGCTCGCCGAGGAGTTCGCACTGCTCTCCGACGATGCTGCCGAGCTGTCCGAGCTTGCCGCCGACGACGCCGAGAACGAGCAACCAGACGACGCGAGCAGGACCAGGGCGAGGAGTGTCAGCAAGGTGTTCATAGAACCCAAGCATCCACGACTTCCGGCCGGATGTCTATACCGCACGTGGCTTGCGGCGCCGAGGCGTCCTCGGTATGCTTCACTGGCGTACGCGATCGCGCGAAATCCTCGCGAGAGTGGCGAAACTGGCAGACGCGCTGGACTTAGGATCCAGTGGGCCAAAAGCCCTTGGGGGTTCGACTCCCCCCTCTCGCACCATCTGGAGACACGATGCCCGAAGCGGCCATGAAGGTGGACGTCGAATCGCTGGAGACGTGCAAGCGGCGCCTTTCCGTCGAGGCCCCGCTCGACGTGGTGGACAAGGCGTGGGAGCGTGCTTACACCCGCGTCCAGAAGCAGGCGAGCCTGCCCGGCTTCCGCAAGGGGCACGTGCCGCGCTCGCTGGTCAAGCTGCACTTCGCGGATGACGTCCGACGCGAGGTCGCCGAGCACCTCATTCCGGATCTGTACCGACAGGCCGTCAGCGAGGCCAAGCTCGAGCCCGTCAACGAGCCTGACCTGAGTGACGTCCGGCTGGAGGAAGGGACGCCGCTCAGCTTCAAGGCGGTGGTGGAGATCCGGCCCACCATCACCCTCGGGGAATACAAAGACCTCGACATCGAGCATGGCCCTACCCCGGTCACCGACGATAACGTCGGCACAACCCTCGGACAGATGCGCGAGCAGCACGCCGAGCTGCGCAGCGTCGAGCGCGCGGCCGCCCCCGGTGACGTGGCTATCGTCGATTACACACTTGCCCCCGAGGGGCTCGAGCCGAGCCATGAGAGCGGCTACGCTTTTCCGATCGGCGAAGGGGCGGTGCTGCCCGAGATCGACCAGGCTGTGGTCGGCATGCAAGCCGGGGAAGAGCGCGAGGTCGGCGTTCGCTTCTCGGCCGAGCACCGACGCGAAGAATTGCGCGGCAAGTCGGGCCAGGCCACGGTGAAGCTCTCCGAGGTCAAAGAAAAGGTCCTCCCCCTCCTGGACGACGACTTCGCCAAGCAGCTCGGCGAGTTCGACACCCTGGACGCCCTGCGGGCCGAAGTGCGCCGCCAGCTCGAGAGCCGTCGTGAGCGGGAGGACAAGCTGGCCCTGGAGGGCAAGGTGGTCGACGCGCTCCTGGCCCGCCACGAGTTCTCGGTGCCCGACGCCATGGTGATGCGCCAGCTCCAGCACCAGGTCGAGCACACACGGGAGCGGCTGCGCCGCCAGGGGGTGGATCCCGATCGCATCCAGTGGGACTACGACAAGCTGATCACCGATCTTCGGCCGGGAGCAGAGCGAGCCGTCCGGCGTACGCTCCTGCTCGAGGCCATCTCCGATGCCGAGACGATTGCGCCCACCGAGGCCGATGTGGAGGCCGAGATCGAGAAGCTGGCCACGGCCAGCCGTCGCCCCGCCCCCGCCGTTCGTCGTATGATGGAGAAGAGCGGAGATCTGGACGCCCTGCGCTCGGGTCTGCGCGAGCAGCAGACGCTCGACTTCCTGATCCGCCACGCGACGGTTCACCCTCGTGGGTAGAGTCGACAACCGAAGGAGAAGGTCCATGGCTTTGGTCCCGATGGTCATCGAGCAGACACCGCGCGGCGAGCGCGCGTTCGACATCTTTTCCCGACTCCTGAAGGAGCGCATCATCTTCCTGCCCACCTTCATCGAGGACGAGCTGGCCAACCTGGTGATCGCCCAGATGCTGTTCCTGGAGGCGGAAGACCCCGACAAGGACATTTACCTCTACATCAACTCGCCGGGTGGATCGGTCACGGCCGGCATGGCCATCTACGACACCATGCAGTACGTCAAGCCGGCCATCTCCACCATCTGCATGGGGCAGGCCGCCTCCATGGGCGCCCTCCTCCTCACGGCAGGAGCCAAGGGCAAGCGCTTCGCCCTTCCCCACGCGCGGATCATGATCCACCAGCCGCTCGGCGGCGTGCAGGGACAGGCCACCGACATCGACATCCAGGCCCGCGAAATTCTCCGGATGCGGGAGGAGTTGAACCGCATCCTGGTCCATCACACGGGTCAGTCGGTGGAGAAGATCCAGCGCGACACGGATCGAGACTTTTTCATGACCGCCGAGCAAGCCAAGGAATATAGAATCATCGACGATGTGATCTCCTCGAAGCCGACCACGCGGCCGGTCACGGAGGCAGCGGCCCTCGCGGCCGTTCAGCAGTAAGGACGCGAAGGAACGGGGCAGCATGGCGCGAACGCGCGAGACCAACGGAACGCTCAAGTGCTCGTTCTGCGGAAAGAGCCAGAACGATGTCCGCAAGCTCATCGCCGGTCCTACCGTCTACATCTGCGACGAGTGCATCGAGCTCTGCAACGACATCATCGCCGAGGAGTGGGAAGAGGAGAAGAGTCGGGAGATCCGCGGCCTCCCCAAACCAGCCGAGATCAAGACCGTCCTCGATCAGTACGTCATCGGCCAGGAGCGGGCCAAGAAGATCCTGTCGGTGGCCGTCCACAACCACTACAAGCGCATCGAGTCGGGCAGCGACACGGGTGAGGTCGAGCTGCAGAAGTCGAACATCCTGCTGATCGGTCCCACCGGCTCCGGCAAGACGCTCCTCGCCCAGACCC
The DNA here is from genome assembly GCA_963754315.1 of uncultured Candidatus Rokubacteria bacterium. Taxonomy (GTDB): domain Bacteria; phylum Methylomirabilota; class Methylomirabilia; order Rokubacteriales; family CSP1-6; genus CAVWFS01. The sequence goes on along the minus strand of CAVWFS010000019.1, from coordinate 845,287 downwards.
TGGCCAAATTCTTACGGGTACCCTTCACCATCGCTGATGCCACCACCCTCACCGAAGCCGGCTACGTCGGCGAGGACGTGGAGAACATCATCCTGCGCCTCCTCCAGTCGGCGGATTACGATGTCGAGCGCGCCGAGCGCGGCATCGTCTACATCGACGAGATCGACAAGATCGCCCGCAAGTCCGAGAATCCGTCCATCACCCGCGATGTCTCGGGGGAAGGTGTCCAGCAAGCCCTCCTCAAGATCCTAGAGGGCACGGTCGCCAACGTGCCGCCCCAGGGCGGGCGCAAGCATCCCCACCAGGAGTTCATCCAGGTCGACACCTCGAATGTCCTCTTCATCTGCGGCGGGGCCTTCGTGGGCCTCGACAAGAACATCGAGAGCCGGGTGGGACGCTCGGGCATGGGCTTCGGGGCCGAGATCAAGAGCCGGGACGAGCGCCGAATAGGCGATCTCCTCTCGCTCATCCAACCCGAGGATCTCTTGAAGTACGGGCTCATCCCGGAATTCGTGGGACGGCTGCCCGTCATCGCCACCCTGCACGATCTCGACGATCAAGCCCTCGTGCGGATTCTCAAGGAACCCAAGAACGCCATCATCAAGCAGTATCAGAAATACTTCGACCTCGAGAAGGTGCGGCTCAAGTTCACCGACGACGCGGTGGCCTCCATCGCGCGCGAGGCCCTCAAGCGCGGGACCGGCGCCCGCGGGCTGCGGGCCATCCTGGAAGAGGTCATGCTCGAGATCATGTACGATCTCCCCTCCATCCAAGGGCTCAAGGAGTGCATCATCACGCGCGAGGTCATCATGAGCCACGAGCGCCCCGTGCTCATCACCGAGGCCAAGGAACAGACAGCCTGATCTGGGAGGGGGCCTCGACGGCCCCCTCCCAACCTCCCCCCAGGATTGCGCGGGCGAAGCCCGCGCTCGGAAAGCGTGCGGCCATGTCCGGCACTTTGTATGTCGTCGCGACGCCGCTTGGGAACCTCGAGGACATCTCGTTGCGGGCTCTGCGCGTGCTGTGCGAGGTGAGCCTGATCGCGTGCGAGGACACCCGGAGGACGCGGGCGTTGCTGACGCGTCACGACATTCATACGCCGACCACCAGCTACTTCGAGCACAACAAGTTGCGCAAGGGGCCGTATCTCCTCGACCTCCTGGCGGACGGCAAGTCGGTGGCGTTGGTGAGTGATGCGGGGACGCCGGGCATCTCGGACCCGGGATTCTTGTTGGTGCGTGAGGCGCGGGCGGCAGGCATTCCTGTGGTGCCGGTCCCGGGACCGTCGGCGGTGATCACGGCCCTGTCGGCAGCCGGCATTCCCGCCGATCGCTTCGCCTTCGACGGGTTTCTTCCGATCAAGCCGGGTCGGCGTTTGAACCGGCTGCGCGCCCTGCGCGACCTGGAGACGACGCTCGTCCTCTACGAGTCGCCCCACCGCATCGTGGCGACCTTGGAGGCCATCCGAGAGGTGTTTGGGGAAGCGCCTTTGGTCGTCGCGCGCGAGCTGACCAAACAGTTCGAGGAGATCGTGAGCGCCATTCCTTCCGAGCACCTGACGCGCCTGGCCGCCGCCCCCATCCGCGGCGAGTTCACCCTGGTCCTCCCCGCCTCGTGAACCTTGGGGCGTCCCGATCTCGAGCCCGGGGCGCCGTGAGCGGTCAAGCGGGCATGGGGGCACTGAAGAGCCCCCTCACTATTCCTACGGCATTACTACGGCCGCATGGCGTGCAGGGACGACCCGGGTGTGCGAAGGGGGGCCGCGAGGTTGGCGAACTCACACAGCAGCGGGCGCGTGTTGCGCGGGTCGATGATCTCCTCGATCCAGAATGTCTCCGCCGACCGGAAGGGAGAGCGCAGCTTCTCCAGCCGCTCCTCGATCTCACGAAGCTTGGCGGCGGGATCCGCTGCCGCGTCGATCTCGGCACGATAGGCCGCCTCGATACCACCTTCTAGGGGCAGCGATCCCCAGCGCCCGGATGGCCACGCGTAGCGCAGGCAGTAGCGGCCGCCGTTCCGATGGGCCGCCCCTGCCACCCCGAAGACATTACGGATGATCATCGCGCACCACGGGATGGTTGTCTGCCACATGGCGGCCATGGCCCGTACACCCTGCTTGATCGTTCCGGTCTGCTCGGCCTCCCGGCCGATCAGAAAGCCGGGGCAATCGACCAGGTACACCATGGGCAGATGAAAGGTCTGCGCGATGTCGACGAAGCGTTCGACCTTCTGGCAGGCATCGGCCGTCCAGGCGCCCGCATAGAAGAAGGGGTCGCTCGCCATGACGGCCACCGGCCAGCCGTCCAGCCGTGCGAGACCGGTGATGACCGAGCGGCCATAGAGTGGCGCGATCTCGAAAAAGGAGCCCCTGTCCACGACACCTTCGACGATCGCGCGCATCTTGTACACCTTGCGCGACTCGCGCGGAATGGCGTCCACCAGCCAGGCCTCACGGCGCTCGGGATCGTCGACCTGGGGTCCGCGCGGCGGTAGGTCCCAGATCGATGAGGGCAGATACGAGAGGAAGCGGCGCGCGCACGCAAACGCCTCCTCTTCGGAATCTACGGCCTGGTCGACGGCGCCGGCCTTCAGCTGGATTTGCCAGCCTCCCAACTCATTCTTAGTCAGCTTCTGACCCAGGCGCTCTACCACCGGGGGCCCGGCCACGAACAGAGCCGAGAGATCCTTGACCATCACCGAGTAGTGGGCGGCGGCCAGGTGGGCGGCCCCCAGCCCCGCCACCGAGCCGAGGCCCAGGGCAACCCGAGGTACGGTTCCCATGTTCGCGACGACCGTGTCCCAGCCCGACACACCGGGCACGTTGGCACGCCCGGTCGTCTCGATGGTCTTGACCGACCCCCCGCCGCCCGAGCCCTCGACCAGCCGGACGAGGGGCAGGCGCAGCTCGTGGGCCATCTCCTCGCACTGCAGATGCTTTTCCTTGATGGTCGCGTCCGCCGAGCCTCCGCGCACGGTGAAGTCGTCGCCGCCGATTACCACCGGCCGGCCATCGAGTCGGGCCCGCCCGAACACGAAATTGCTTGGAACGAGGTTGACGAGGTCGTTCTTGCTGTCGTAGGTGGCCAGCCCCGCAATCTTGCCGATCTCGTGGAAGCTTCCTCGGTCGGCCAGCTTCTCGATCCGCTCGCGGATCGTGAAGCGACCACCGTCGTGTTGGCGCTTCACGCGCTCCGGGCCGCCGAGCTGGTCTGCGAAGGCTTCACGGCGCTTCAGTTCGTCGAGTTCAGGCTTCCAGTGCATAGGTGAGCGACAGCATACAAGGTTGAGCGGAAAGGGGGTAGCGCCCCAGCGAAGCTCATCGATGAGTGGCGTGACCAGGGAGGATCCGTGTAAAGGACGCGACATGCTCGAACGTCTCTTACTCAGCGATTGGCAGTCGCTCAGAAACGCAGGGCAGGAAGAAATAGGAGGGTGCCATGAAAAAATTGCTCGCGGCAGTGCTCGTCAGCGGCACGACGCTCGTGGCGACGGCCCAGCCCGCCCGGGCCGGGGCTGCCACCGATGCGGCGCTGGGGCTTGGGGCGTTTGCCGTCTTCAACCAGCTCGTGCGGGGCGAGACGGTCCTCCACGACATCTTCTTCGGCCGGCCAGCGCCGGTGGTGGTCCACCGTCCTGTGGTCGTGGCGCCTCCACCCGTCGTGTATGCGCCGCCCCCGGCGTTCGTGTACGTACCGCCCCCGGCGTTCGTGTACGCATCGCCCCGGCCGCCGGCGGTGGTGTATGTCCAGCCCCGACCGGTCATCTACCACACGCACAAGTGGGTGCCCCCGGGCCACTGGAAGGTCAAGCACGGCTACAAGCACCACGGTCATCGCCCCCACCGCGGGGACAACCACTAAGGCTGGCCGGGCCCGGTTGACGGGTGACCGGGCGTGCGCCTAGACTTCGCTGTAGGTTCGAGGCTCGACACGTTCGGAGAGTAAAGGAGCGGAGCATGCTCCTAGCGTAACGATGCCCTCGTTGGCCGCTGCGGCGGCTGGCGGGGGCATTTTGCTTTCTGGGGCCTAGTCACCAGGGGAGGTGGGCGATGAGCATCGTGGCCATTTCGGAAAGCGCGGGCAGCGGGGGTCCGGAGATCGGGCGGGGGGTTGCTTCGGCTCTCGGTTACGAGTTCGCTGACCGGGAGATCATCGCGAAGGCGGCCGAGAGCTATGGGGAAGACGTGACGGAGCTGACCCATGCCACCTTGGAGAAGCCGACCTTGTGGGAGCGGCTCACCCACAGCCAGCAGCGCTACGTGACCTACATCGAGTCCACCATCTGCGAGCTAGCGGCCCGGGACAACGTCGTGCTGGTGGGCCTCGCTTCGACCATCGTCCTTGGCCGTATACCCCACGTGCTGCGCGTGCGAACCAATGCTCCGCAGCGTCTGCGCGCCGAGTGGATTCAGAGCCATCTGGGGCTGACCCGAGAAGCGGCAAGCGACTATGTCCGGCAGGCCGATCGTGAACGGGCGGCCCGCGTCAGGTTCCTCTATCACGTCGATTGGGACGATCCGTCCCTGTACGACCTCGTCCTCAACACCGAACGTCTCTCGGTGGCCACTGCCGTGCGGATGATTGAGCAGGCGCTTGCCGACGAACGGTTCGGGTTGCGACCCGACGGGCGTCGCTCGATGCTGGACTTGAGCGTAACGTCCCAAGCCAAGGCGGCGCTGATGGCCAATCCGACGACCAGGTCACGCTTCGTTTCCCTCGCGTGCGAAAACGGGGCCCTGACGCTCACGGGTATGGTGGGCACGGAAGCCGAGCGGTCGGCTGTTCTCGAGACGGTCGCAAAGGTGCCGGGCGTGACCGCGGTGCGAGATGGACTGATCGTCACGTCGGGGGGCATCGCAGAAAGCGCGAGAGGCCATGGCCAGTTCCGGCATGGCGAAGAGCGCAGTTGGGGGGGCTACGGCGGTGGATGGTACGACCGGACGACGCCGGGTGACGCTGGCGACAGCCAGTCCCCCCCAAGAAGGAGGATTCCCGGCAGGGCTAGCCCATTGGCTTGACAGGCAGGGTTTCCTCGAGCGCGCCGGTACGGCGTGGTATGCTGGAGGTACGCTCACGACTGCAGTCATCGAGCTACAAGTCAGTCATTGAAGGCTCAGGCCAGAACTGCTCTCCGCCGTCTGCCCTCCTCCGCCTCGATGAGGCTGTCGCCGCTGTCGTCGTGCGCCGACCTAAACAACCGGAGAGACCAGTGAAGAAAACACCGACCAAGACAGTCGCCCGGCGGCCGGCCAAACGAGGCCGTTCCCGTTCCAGGGCCAGGAAGACACCACCTCTAGCCCCTGCCGCGCAGCCCGCCTCGGAGGTCGTCCTCGAATCGGGCCCCGAGTCGAGCTACCTGCCCCAGGGGACCCCGGTCCTCGAGCCAGAGATCGTCGTGGCCGAGCCCGAGCGTGACTTTGCCACACGCGCTGTGCCGCCCGAGCCGGAGCGGCCATTCCCCGTCGGGCGCCGCGCCATCTTCTTTGACGTGGAGAACACGAGCCGAGCAGAACACATCGCCAAGGTCATCGATCATCTCGCGGTTGACCGGTTCGGACGGCGCACGGATTTCGTGGCCGTCGGCAACTGGAAGGTGATCGGGCAGGATACTGCTCGGCTGCTTGCCCGCCACGGTGCCCAGCTCCTGCACAGCGCTCCTTCCACAGGCGTGCGCGACTGGAGCGATCTACGGATCGCCGTCGGCGCCGGCGTGTGGCTGGCGTCTGCCCGTCCGGGCGACATCATTGAGATCGTTACCAACGATCGGGCATTCGACGCGGTGGGCGACGTGGCGGCGAGCCTGGGCATTGCGTTCCGCCGGCTCTCGTACCAGGGCTTGGTGGGCGCCACCGCCGGCCCGGAGCCGACCCCTGAACCGGTCAGGCCGTCCGCGACCGATTCGCGCGGCCGGCATCGCCGCCGCGGCCGGCACCGTGGCTGGCACGAGGCCGTTCGAGGCACGCCCACGGTTGCGCCAAGCGTGGTTGTACCAAGCGTGGTCGCTCCGACCGTGTCGGCTCCGCCCGCGGTTCCCGTGGTGGCAGAATTGCCGCTTTCGAGTGCTAGCGGTAACGGAACCGAGCCGGCATCGGGCGAGCCGCATACGGCGCCTCACGACGAGATCATCGCGGTCGTTCGCGATCTCATTCACCGCGCGCCGGCACGCTCGGTGACGATCGACACGTTGGCCAACGCGCTGAAGACTCGGGGGTTCAGCCGACCTCCCGGCTCGCCCCGGTTGATCACCCGGCTCAGACGGATCAAAGAGATCAGTGTGAACCGCACGGGCACGATCACCCTCGTCGAGCCCAGCCCGGCCGATGCACATGTGGAGACCGGGCCGACCGAAGCGCGGGCCGAGACCCCGGTCTCCACCGAGGAGGCAGCCCCTGCAGCCCCCAGCACGATCGTCGCGCCCCAGGGCGAGGCTGACGACGACTTCGACCCTGCCGATTCCATCGGAAACCTCAAGGATTCGCCGCTCACGCCGCCGGTGCCGCCGAATCGCCCCCGGTGGCCGCGCCGCGGCGGCCGCCACAGGAGACCCAACACCCGGCGCGCCCCGGCTGCCTGAACGCCGCAGTATCGCCCTCCGAGCCGTAGGCAGGGGAAGATGGCGAGTATGTCCGCCGCCATTCCGACGGGAGCCCCTGCGTCAGCTATTAGGGCGTGAGCTCGCCTCGGCTGATGTGTGAACCTCCTGGAGCGATAAGGCACTTTCGAGTGCCCTTCGTCGCCGGGCTCAGCGCGGCAGGCGGCGTCGGCTCGTGGGCTCAGCGCGGCAAGCCGAGCAGGCGCTCTCCGATGATGCTGCGCTGGATCTGGTCGGTGCCCCCCGCGATGCCAAAGCGATTGGCAAAGAGCGCCTGGAAAGCCCAGCGGCCACCCTCGGGGGCGAGCGGGTCGTCGCCCCAGATCTGGTGATAGAGGCCGATGATCTGGGTGGCGATGTCGGCCATCTGCTTGTAGGCGTCAGTGAAGGTCAGCTTCAGGACCGAGCCCTCCGCCCCGGGCGCCTCGCCACGCAGCTCGCGGGTCATGTAGCGCAGGTTCGTGAGCCGGAGGGCACGGCCCGCGATGTAGAGATCGGCCAGGCGCTGGCGCACGACCGGATCGCCGGATGCGCCCGCGTGGTGACGGGCCAGCGCCAGCACTCGGTCCACGTACTGGTGCAGGCCCACCAGGCCGCCCAGCGACATGCGCTCGTACATGAGAATGGTGATGGCCACCTCCCATCCACCGTGAAGGCGTCCGAGCAGGCTCGAGCGCGGCACCCGCACCTCGTCGAAGAACACCTCGTTGAATTCGGCGTCCCCCGTCACCTGGACCAGTGGTCGGATGGTGACGCCGGGACTATGCATGTCGACCAGCAGGCAGGAGATGCCCTTGTGCTTGGGCGCGTCCGGGGCGGTTCGCGCCAGGAGGATGCAGTAGTCCGACCGGTGGGCATTGGACGTCCAGACCTTCTGGCCGCTCACCACGAAGTCGTCGCCGTCCAGCCGAGCGCGCGTGCTCAGATTCGCGAGGTCGCTGCCGGCGCCGGGCTCGGAGAAGCCCTGACACCAGATCTCGTCCGCCGCGAGGATGGGCCGCAGCCAGCGCGTCTTTTGCTCTTGTGTGCCATGGTGCATCACGGCGGGCCCGACCATGGCCAAGCCGATGGTGTTCACGCCGGGCGGCGCGCCGGCCGCGATCATCTCCTCGGTGTAGAGCAGGCGCTCCACGAGGCCGGCGCCGCGGCCGCCGTACTCGCGCGGCCACTGGACGCCGATCCAGCCCCCGGCGTTCAGGCGTCGGTGCCAGATGCGGCAGGCGTCGAACGACTTGTCGGGGTGGAGCGACAGCTCGTCGTCGGACGGCGGATGGTTCTTGCGGTGGTCGGGCAGGTTCGTGGCAAGCCAGCCACGTAACTCCGAGCGGAATTCTTCCTCCTTTGGGCTCAGGCTGAAGTCCATCGCCGCCTTCCCTCGACACAGTCGACCCGTCCACGGGCTCGTGGTTCCGGGTCACCGTCGCGGTGATATGGTGTTCGAGCCATAGCAGTATGAGCGCCCCTGACGGGATGGGGCGGGCAATTTTCGTGTATGGTCGAGCCGCGCCCGGAGCAGGGCGGGGGAGGTCTCGCATGCGTGTCGGGATTTCATTGACGAGCAGTCATGCGGTGAAGGATCCGCGGGAGGGCGCCCGCTGGATGATCGAGCGGGCAGCGGCGGCCCACCGGGCGGGGCTCGACTCGCTTTTCGTCGGCGACCACCACTCGACTCCCACGCCGTACTACCAGAACGTTCCCATGCTGGGGCGGCTGCTCGCCGAGTGGGGTGACCGGCCCGCCGGCTGCCTCTTTTTGCTGCCGATGTGGAACCCCGTGCTGGTAGCCGAGCAGGTGGGCACCCTGGCTTCCATCACAAGCGGCCGTTTCATCTTCCAGTGCGGGCTCGGGGACGGCCAGCCCCAGTTCGCCGCCATGGGGGCCGAGATCAAGCAGCGGCCATCGGCCTTCGAGGAGGCCCTCGGCATCATCCAGCGCCTGCTCCGTGGGGAAACGGTGAGCGGCGGTCGCCGCTTCGCCTTCGAGAACGCGATGGTGGCGCTGCGCCCCGCCGAGAACGTGGAGTACTGGATCGGCGGCCAGGCCCTCCCCGCCATCGACCGGGCGGCGCGACTCGCCGACGGCTTTCTGGCGTCGCCATCCCTGAAGCTCGACGACGCACGAAGCCAGATCGACTACTACAGGGAGCGTTGCGCCGCTCACGGCCGTCGACCCACCGCCATCGCGATTCGGCGCGACCTGTACGTGGGGGAGAGCCCCGCCGAGGCCCGAGCCACCGCCGACGCGGTCCTCGCCCGAGGCTATCGCGGCTTCTCTCGTGAGTCGCTGGTGATCGGCGACGTCAGCGAGGTCGTCGGCCAGATCCGACCTCTGGCAAGCATGGGGTATACCGACGTCATAGTCCGGCACCTCACCGACGACCAGCCCAAGGTGCTGGGCTCCATGGCACGCCTGGCCGAGGTGCGCCGAGCGCTCGCCTCCTAGTATGACGATGCGGTTCGGCTGGCTGACCCTTGGCCTGTCCCCGTCGCCCGAGGCCGACTTCGCCGCCATCCAGGACGTCGCCACCCAGGCGTGCTTCGCGGAGGCGGTGGGCTTCGACGGCATCTGGCTGACCGAGCACAACTTCACGGGCGAGAGCGTCTACTGTGATCCCATTCCGCTGGCCAGCGTGGTGGCGGCCCGCACCTCACGCATCCGGATCGGCTTCGCCGTCCTGCAGCTCGCCCTGCGCCACCCCATCCGCCTGGCCACCCAGCTGGCGCTCCTCGATAATCTGTCGGATGGCCGGCTCGACGTCGGCGTAGGCCACGGGACCAACTACAACGAGTACGAGTTCGTCGGGTTCGGGCTCCGCAGCGACGACAGCCGCGAGCGCATGGCGGAAACCCTGGAGGTGATGGTTCGCGCGTGGACCCAGGCACCGCTGGTCCACGAGGGAAAGTTCTACCAGGTCCGGTTGCCCGAGCTGCGGCCGCGTCCACGCCAGCTGCCGCACCCGCCCATCTGGCGCAGCGCCTCCTCGGCCGCTTCCGTCCGCGAGTACGGCCGCCTGGGGGCGCCGATCATGACCGCGCGCATCCCGCTGGCCCGTGTTCCCGAGCGGCTTGCCCTCTACGAGGCGGGCCTGGCCGAGAGCGGCCTCGATGCGCAGACCCAGGGACGGCTCCGCGAACAGGCAGCCGTGTGGCGCTTCGTTCACGTCTCCGACAGCCAGGCCCAAGCCGAGGACGAGCTCACCGGCGCGCTCCTGAAGACGCGTCACCACATGGTCCACGCCCGCGCCACCCACAACCCCGCCGATTTTGGGCTTCCTCTCGAACGCGTCAATCCCTGGAACGATCCTAATGTCTCGGACGAGGATGGCGTGCGGTACTCGCTCGAGACAGCCGCCTTTTACGGTACGGCGGCCCGGGTGGCCGATCAGGTGGCCGAGCTGCGCGCGGCCGGCGCGCATCACCTCCTGTGTCAGCTCAGCACCGGCTACCTGCCCCACACGGCCATCATGGAGTCGATGCGGCGCTTCGGCGAGGGAGTGATTCCTCGGTTTCGCTGAGGACAGCTTGTCAGGAGCCCTGGTAACCGAGCCGGGCTGCCTCGAGCGAACGGCGATCGACCCGGGTGAGGCGCCGGATCATCAGCGGCGTCAACAGCGGGATGTGGGGTGTGTGCAGGAGATGCTCGGCGACCCACCACACGTCACCATCCGAAGTCATCCAGCCCGGACGCCAACGATCGAAGCGGGCCAGCGAGATCGGCCGCGAGTAGGCGCGCAAGGTACGGTCGCCGCGCAGGTTCACGTAGCCCTCGAAGTAGCTCATCACCAGCTCGCGCAAGGTCCGGTGCACGGGCTCGCGATACCGGAGCCCGGAGAAGTTCGATTTGGCGATGGCGCCCCAGTGGCCGCGCTCACGAAAGACGGCGATCACGTGGTCGGTATCCTCCACGGCCTCCAGGTCGAGAAGCAGGGGCGGGAAGCCGAGCACGCGCAGGGCGACCGCAGCGAACACGGCGCCTTCAAGACAGTGCGCGGTCCACTCATGGAGAACCCGGCGGGGCGGCCACGCCGTCGGTGCCAGGTGGTAGGGCATGCTGTCGAGCGCGCGCTGGACGCCGCGTGGGGTACGGAACGCGCGCAAGGTGCGCAGCTCCCGGGCCGTGAACCCAAAGTCGTGGCACGAGCTCGTGGCCGCCGGCATCCGGCGGAGCGTATCACGGGGCCGACGAGCCTCGGCCTCCGAGTGCTTGCCGTTGACCCGGTCTCTGCACGTGGCTAGCATGGTCTGTGAGAGGCCGAGGTGGTCGACCTCTGCCCCGGCCGTCGAGCGCGAAGGTTGGCGGCACTCCGTCTCTGGGTGAGGACGATTCCATGACCTTGGAGCCACCGATTCCCGTCCTGAGGGTCTTCGACGTGACCTTGGCCAAGGCTTTCTACGTCGATTGGCTTGGGTTCAAGCTCGACTGGGAGCACCAGACGGGGGCGGGGGGTCCCCGATACATCCAAGTCTCGCGCCGCCCGGTCGTGCTCCATCTCACCGAGCACTATGGCGACTGCTGTCCGGGGGCCAAGGTCTTCATCAATACCGATGACGTGGAGGCTTTGCATCGCGAGCTCCATTCACGCCCGAACCCGAACATGAACCCCGGGGTCGAGCTGGCGCCGTGGAACGCGAAGGTCATGGATGTGACCGACCCGTTCGGTAACCGACTCAGTTTCAACCAGCCGCTGGGGAAGGTGTGAACGGACGGATACGACCTCGACGCAGCGTCCTCTTCATGCCGGCCTCCAACTCGCGTGCGCTGGACAAGGCCAAGACGCTCCCGGCAGACGCGCTGATCTTCGATCTCGAAGACGCGGTGGCGCCTGACGCCAAGGAGACCGCGCGGGCCATGGCGTGCGCGGCGGCCCGGACCGGCGGTTATGGCCGACGCGAGATCGTGATTCGCGTAAACGCGCTCGCGACGCCTTGGGGTAAGGCAGACCTCTCGGCCGCGGCCGGCTCTGGTGCCGACGCGGTGCTGCTGCCCAAGGTCGAGGACGCCGAGGGTGTGGACGAGGCGCTCCGCATACTGGCCATCCAAGGAGCCCCGGAGGGGCTGGCCGTGTGGTGCATGCTGGAGACCCCGCGTGGCATCCTTCGCGCGGAGGCGATCGCGGCCGCCGGCCCGCGGGTGGCCGCCCTGGTGATGGGCACCTCGGACCTCACGAAAGACCTCCACGCCCGGCATACGCGCGACCGCCAGCCACTGGTGACGAGCCTCGGCCTGTGCGTGCTGGCCGCCCGCGCCCACGGCCTGGCCGCCCTCGACGGTGTCCACCTCGACCTGGAGGACGAGGCGGGCTTTGCCGCAGCCTGCCACCAGGCCCGCGCGATGGGCTTCGAGGGCAAGACGCTCATACATCCGAAGACGATCACCCTCGCCAACGAGATCTTCGCGCCGTCAGCGGACGAGATCTCATGGGCGCGCCGCGTCATGGCCGCTCATGCGGAGGCCACCCTGCAAGGCAAGGGCGTGGTCGTCGTCGACGGGCGCCTCGTCGAGAATCTCCACGTCGAGGAGGCCCAGCGCCTCGTGACCCTGGCCGACGATATCGCCGCGCTGAGCTCGGAAGGAGGATCGCCATGAAGGCGATTCAGGGGTATGTCCTTGCCGGGCTTCTCTTTCGTCATCATTTGATGTACTCTTGATGCATACGAATCGGAGGGGGCATGCGCACAACGTTCAATCTCGACGACCGCTTACTCGGTGAGGCACAGCGCCTCACGGGGATGACCGAGCGCACCGCCCTCATCCACGAGGGATTGCGCGCGCTGATAGAGCGCGAGAGTGCCCGACGACTGGCACGGCTCGGCGCGACCGAGAGGCTGCTACGGGTCTCGCCGCGTCGGCGCCCGAAGAGGGCGAATGACCGGTGATTCTGGTCGACACGTCGATTTGGGTGGAGCATCTCCGGTGGGGGAATGCGGCGCTCTCCGCCGAGCTCGGGATCGGACGCGTGCTGGCCCATCCCTTTGTCATCGGCGAGCTAGCCTGCGGGACCTTGAAGCATCGGCGCGAGGTGCTCGATCTGCTCAGCCGATTGCCCTCGGCACCCATGGCGACGCACGCCGAAGCGCTCGCCTTTCTCGAGCAGCGCGCGCTGATGGGGCGCGGCATCGGATTCGTCGACGTCCATCTGCTGGCATCGACCGCCCTCGCTGCTCCCGCGCGCTTGTGGACCCGCGACAAGCGCCTGGCGGCGGTTGCTATCGCGCTGAACCTGGCCTTCGGGTAGCCCGAGCGACGACCCGACTACGGGAGCGGCCGCGCTTCCTGCCGGAGCCGACCGAGCGCGTCCGCGACCTGGAGCGCCCGCGCCCATCGGTCCAGATATTCCTCGTCGAGGCGGCCGTGCTGGACCTCCCATACGCGTAGCGCGTCGGTGAACTGCTTCTCGCTCCCCCCCAGCATGGCTGCCCACCGGAGCTTCATCAGGATCGTGTCCTCTGGCCGCGAGACGAACAGCCGCTGCCCCTCGAAGACCTCAACGTAGCGCCGGTCGAAGCGGGCGCGGTCGAAGTCCTCGTCGGTCAACAGCCAGAAGTCGACCTTGCCACCCTCCCGGGCATCGAGGAGGTTGAACATGGATCGGGCGACGATGGCCTCGCGCACGGCCTCGTCGTCCAGGTAGAAGTCGGGTTCAGGGAAGGCGGCCTTCAGCTGGGCGGCCACCTCCGCCGCCGGTGCGCGGACGGCCACGACGATGTCGATGTCGTGGCTGGCACGCGGCTCACCCTGCAAGCTCGAGGCGATCGAGCCGCTGATCATGTACTCGATGCCCATCGCGTCGAGCTGATGGACGACGTGCTTCAATAATTGCGGTTGTGACACAGATCTAGGCGTTCGCGCAGCAGTCGGGCGAACGCCGCATCGTCAAGGGCCGGGAATCGGCGGCGTAGTCCGAACGCGAAGAGGGCCCGCGTCGAGGCCGTCAGCTCGAACGCCGCCTGCAGCCGCTGCTCTGGCGTCATACCACGCAACACGCGCAGATAGACGGCATGGTTGGGTTGGGGCTTGCCATTCACCGACGCCAATCTTACCGAGCCGACGCCTGGCGGCGCGCTGAGAATCAGGCAGGCGCCTGCAGCACCTGCCGCGCGGCCAGCAGCTCGGGCGCGTTCGGGGCTAGCCCGACGTCATCTGCTCGCTGGACTAGCTGCCGGCAGGCATGCCGCTGGAGGGCAGTGTTGCCCTGCCGTTCGTAGGCCCAGGCGAGGGCCACGAGCGACTGGAGGTGGTGGGGATTGGCCAGCAGGCGCTGCTGCGCCAGGTCGATGACCTTCTCCACGTTTCCGAGCCGACGGTGCAGCTCCAGAAGCACGTCGACGAAGATGTCCTTCTGTTCCCGACTCCCGCCGCCCATCATATGGATACGTTCCACCGCCGGCGCCATGATCCGCGCGGCCGCCGCGTAGTCGCCCTGGATGATCGCCAGCTCGCCCTCCAGGAGGGAGGCCCCCAAGGTTGACCAGTAGCCGCTAGCACGGCCCTCCGGCAGACGGCGCAGCCGCTCGAGCTGCTGGTTGGCTTTGTCCCATTTCCCGGCATGGGCGAAGGCGACCCCGAGCCAGTGATGCATCCACGTCGTCAAGAAATCTCCGTGCACGAGCAGCTTCTCGCCCTGGGTGGCCAGGTCTTGCCAGACGGCATCGTCCGTCGGCGTGCCGCGCAGGATTTCCAGACGCCACAGGAGCTCGATGCGCTCGTAAAGCGGCAGGGGCGGCGTGGTAGAGGCCCAATAGTCGCGGGTCATGCGCTCGTGGCCCAGAATGGCCTGCGTCTCGGCGAGGTGCCAGAGGATGTGCGGGTAGCGCTCCAGCGAGGCTGCTCGCTCGAAGGTCTCCAGCGCGTCGCGGTAATCGCCCCGCGCCTGATACGCGTGGGCGACCGCATGGTAGGTGTAGAGACTCGTCGGGTCCTGGGCCAGGGACCGCAGGCTCATGGCGAGCCCTTCGTCGTTGTAGCCGGATTGCTCCAGGAAGAAGCCCAGCATGGTCTGGTACTGTGGTTCGCCCGGATTGGCTTCGAGGCTCCGGCGGGCGATGTCGATGCCGCCCCGATAGTTGCCCTGGGTGATGCAATTGAGGCCGACGATGCGGACCGCCATGCGATCCGTCGGGTACTCGGCGGCGATCTTCCCCAGGAGGTCGTACGCGGTGGCCTGCTCACCGCGCTGCATGGCGTCGACGGCGCGAACGTGCAGACGTTCTCGCTCGTGGTGCGCCTCATCGATCAACGCGGCGGCTTGCCGGCCGGCCGCCGTGGCCAGGTCCGCTCGCCCCATGCGCCAGGCGATGTAAGCCCGCGTGCAATACGCGAGCGCGAAGTTCGGGTCGCACTGCGTGGCCGTCTCCAGGGCATCCATGGGCGCGCCGCGCCAGCGCAGAAACAGGTCGACGCCGCGCTCGTAGGCTCCCAGGGCGTCCGACGACGCCGTCGACAGCGCGAGTCCTTTGCTATCGGTGCAGGTCATCCCGTCCTCCGTGGCCGATAAGGGGCGATGCCGCGCCCGTCGCTCGCTTCACCGGCTCCTCGTTCATGAGTAATCAGGTCGTGTGGAGATCCTACCCCCGCCATGAGCCTTTGACCACGGGCCACACAAGCATGGCCGCCGCCAGCGCCAGCACCACGGCACTGACCGGACGCGTGACGAACACGCTGAGGTCGTTGCCGTTCGCCACCATGCTGGTGAGGAAGTACCCCTCGGCCATCGGTCCCAGGATGATACCCATCACGAGGGGCGGAATGGGCAGATCCCAGCGGCGCATGACGAAGCCGGCCACCCCGAAGAGCATGGTCAGCCACACGTCGGCCATGTCGTTGCGGAGCGCGAAGGCGCCCAGGAAGCAGAACACGACTCGGCGCCGCCACCGGTACCCCATGTCACGATGAAGTCAACGGGGCGAGATGGATACTTCTCCTGGCCGGCCGCGGGCCCGGCAAGGACCAGGATCAGCACGAGGAGAAGCGTCTTCATGCGCGTCCTCCCTGATCGGGGATCGATACCAGCGATGGAGCGGCCAGGGCCTCGTCACGGAGCGCGCGGCGCAGCAGCTTGCCGGCGCCGCTCAGGGGAAGCTCCGTCCGGAACTCGAGGACGCGCGGGACCTTGTACGTGGACAGGCGAGCGCGACAGAACTCGAGAATCTCCGCCGCGCTCACGCGGTGCCGCCGATCCTCCTTCAACACCACGAACGCCTTCACGACCTCACCACGGTAGTCGTCAGGCATGCCCACGACCACCGCCAGCTTCACCGCCTCGTGCCCATAGATGACCTCCTCCACCTCGCGCGGCCACACCTTGAAGCCGGCCGTGTTGATCATGTCCTTGGCGCGGTCGACGATGGCGAAGTAGCCGTCGGCATCCATGGTGGCGACGTCACCCGTGCGGAGCCAACCGTCGGCCATGGTGCGCGCCGTCTCGTCCGGACGACGCCAGTAACCACGCATGACTTGCGGTCCGCGAATGAGGAGCTCACCCGCCTCACCCGGCACGACCTCTGCCCCCGATACGAGATCGACAATCCGCGCATCGGTGTCCGGCAGCGGAATCCCGATGGAACCGGGCTTGGCGCGATGGATGGGGTTGGCGTGCGTGAGCGGGCTCGTCTCGGTGAGGCCATAACCCTCGACGAGCACTTCGCGTCCCACCAGCCCGTCAAAGGCCGCCTTCACGCTCGGCGGAAGGGGGGCCGCATTGGTACGACAGGCGCGGAGCCTGGAGTAGTCGGTGCGGCGACCCTCAGTGTCGTCGAGCAGCGCGATGTACATCGTCGGCACCCCGAACAGACGCGTGACTCCGTAGCGACCGACCGCCCGTGCCACACTGGCGGCCCGGAAGCGTGCAAAGACAATGAGCGTCGCCCCCGCCGAGAGGGGAACGTTCATCGCCCCTGACATGCCTCCCGAATGGAAGAACGGGATCGCGCCGATCGATGTCTCCTCACCCGGCACGAAGGCGTACCACTGCGCGAACTGCACGGTGTTGGTGACGATGTTGCGGTGGGTGAGCATCGCCCCCTTTGGCGTGCCGGTGGTACCACCCGTGTAGAGCAGCACCGCGATGTCGTCGGCGGGGCCGGACGGCGCTGGTAAGGCAGGATCGAGCTGCTCCATGGCCGCGAAGGCGCCGAGGTCCACGAAGGGCACGCGGAGCCGCTCGGCGGCCACCTGGCCGGCCCCGTGGGCGAGGCCGACGACGAGCGCGACATCGGCGTCCCCCAGCAGTTGCTCGACCTCGGTGGGACGGGCCCCGGGGTTCGTGGGCACCACGGTCCCCCCCGCCCACCAGGTGGCGTAGTAGCCGAGGATTAGCGGGGCGCCATTGGGCAGACAGTATCCGACGCGCGTGTTCCGCCCCACCCCGAGCCCGCGTAGGCCGGTGGCGATGCCGCGGGCGGCGCGCACGAGCTGCTCGTACGTGAGCACACGTCCCTCCGCGAGCGTCTCGGGGTCCACCTCGCGTAGTGCGATGCGCGCGGCGAAGCTTGGCAGGTTTCGCTCGAGGAGCCACCAGGCGGGGACGGCCGGGTAGTCGAGCCCGTATGCCAGGTGCGGCGGCCACGCGTTGTCCCAGGGACGTCCGCCGCTCGCGCGCGCGGGCTCGACCATGCAGGGATCAGGAGGGGGAGCTGACGACGGGAAGGGTGTGGCCGAGCTCGAGGGCGGCCAGGTTCTGCTCGTGAAAGCGCGGGATCACCGCGAGCATGGCCTGACGCATGGCCTCGTAGTCGAGCGCGGCGATGCGGGTGAGGGCGCCCAGCATGATCATGTTCGCGAAGAGCTGGTTCGCGAACTTCTCCTTGGAGAGCTGGGTGGCCGGCACAGCCACGTGGCGTTCGGGGGCGTCGCCGTGCACGTCCTCCACCATCTCGGGGTCGTACAGGACCTTGCCATCGCAGTGGTCGTAGAACCGCCGGTAGGCCGGCTGGGAGAAAGCGACGAAGACGTCCGCGTGCTCGACCACGGGGCTGTCGACGTCCTCGGGCGAGATCACAAGCTGGGCCCGCACATAGCCGCCGCGCGTCTCGGTGCCGTGGCTCTTGAGCATCGTCACCCGATGGCCCTGATTGATGGCGCAGAGACCCAGGATCTGGCCCATGCGGACCACACCCTGGCCTCCGAAGCCGGAGATGAGGATCTCCGTCCGCGTCTTGGTCGGGGTGACGGTCAACGCTTCTTCGCCTCCATGTCTGCCTTCACGCGCGCGTTCATGTCGCGCATGACCTTGGAGAACTCCGGCCGGCTGTTGGAGGCATCGTGCTTGATGCCGGTCTCCCACACGAAATCGGTTTCGCTGCCGTCGCTCTTGCGACCCTGCGTGTGCTCGTAGATCCACTCGAGGTTCTTCAGGGTGTCCCGGGTACCCAGCGCGTAGGCCCCGAAGTTCTCGTTACAGGGGAAGCGGACGTGGACGAAGGAGAAGCCGTCGTTCTGGAGGGCCTTCTTCACGATCTTGACCGTCTGGTGCCACTGGGTAGCCGTCGTTTCCGCCACGAAAGTGGCCCCGGCCGCCTTCACGACGTCACAGGGATCGAAGCCCGGTTCGACCATGCCGTAGGGGCTCGAGTTCGTGACGTAGCCCGCGGGTGTGGTCGGCGAGAACTGGCCGCCGGTGGACTCGTAGCCCATGTTGTCCTCGCAAATCACCGTGACCCCGAGGTTGCGGCGCGCGGCGTGGATCAGGTGAGAGGTCCCGATGGAAGCCGCGTCACCGTCGCCGACCACGATCAGATATGTCTTGTCGGGCTGGGCCAGCTTGAGGCCGGTGGCGACAGCGAGGGCGCGGCCATGGGTGGCGCCGAAATTGTCGCCGCCCCAGGTGGCGAAGGTCTGCCGGCCCACACAGCCGATGCCGGTCCCGAAGATGACGTCCTCCTGTTTGAGGCCGAGCTCGTCGATGGCCTGCAAGAGCCAGTTCTCGATCATCCCGATCCCGCAGCCATGGCAGGCTTTGGTGGGGATCTGACTGGGACGGAGGTACTTCGCCGCCAGCTTGTTCATCTCAGGGGATCTCCCGACGCGTCCGTCTCAGCGGATCTGCGTCCATATGTAAGGCAGCTCGGGCACGCGACCTGCGCGGGCCACACCTTCCAGGCCCGCCGCCACCTCGGCCACCGTGTGCAGCTCGGCGCTCTTGCCCATGAAGTGGACCTTGCGCTTGTCGGGAGCCGCACGCTGGACTTCCCGCACGAGTTGCCCGTCATAGTTCAGCTCGCAGACCACGTAGGCGCAGTCCCGCTCGAACAGCTCGTCGAGGAAGGGCCAGAGCGTGATGGGGCGGATGAATCCGGCCCGCACCCCGCGCCGCCGCGCCTCCCGCACCCCCGTCTTCACCGTGCGAGCGTTGGCCCCGTAGGCCACCGCCACAACCTCCGCGTCCTCCAGCCCGAGGGTTTCGTAGCGGGCGAGCTGATCCATGTGATGACGGATCTTGTTCACGAGGCGGTACGTCTGGGCCCACTGGGCCTCCATCTCCTCGATGTCGTAACCCTCTTCGGTATGCGTGTACGCCGATACACACACACCGCTTCCGTGGCCGATCACGTTCGGCGGCACGTCGATGTCGGCGGAGCCTACTGGATAGAACGGCATCATGACGTTGTGCTTGCGCGGAAGGACGAACTCGAGCGACTCATACTCCGCCGGGATGAAGAGGTCCTCCCACATGTCGGAAACGACCTGGTCGGTGAGGATGGTGACCGGGGTCCGGAACCGCTCCGACAGGTTGAAGGCATCGATGGTGAGCCAAAACGCCTCCTGCACGGACGATGGCGACACGACGATCGTCTCGAAATTGCCGCCGTGGGAGGCGTAGCGGGCGATGTAGAACTCGCCCTGCCCGGGAGCGCCGGTGATCCCGCTGATGGGCCCCACGCGCATGGCGTCCACCACCACGAGGGGGATCTCGTTGGTGATCGACCAGCCATAGGCGTCGTGCATGAGCGTGTAGCCGGGACCGGAGGTGGCCGTCATCGCCTTGAGTCCGCCGAGGCTTGCCCCCGCGCACGCGTGCATGCCTGCCAACTCGTCCTCGCACTGAACGTAGTAGCCGCCGACCTGGGGCAGCCGCTTTGACATGTACTCGGCGATGTCGGTGGCTGGCGTGATCGGATAGCCAGCGAACACGCGACAGCCGGCGGCGATGGCGCCTTCGGTCAGCGCGTACGTTCCTGCCTCCAGCAGGCGCCGCCCGTTCTGGCACTGCCGCTCCCACTCCGTCCAGGGGGCCACGAGGCCCTCGTGCACGACGGCGATCATGGCGCCGCGCCGGCCTTCACCGAGACCTGGATGCAGAAATCGGGGCAGATCTGGTAGCACAGCATGCAGCCGATGCAGTTTTCCTCGTGCTTCACGTACATGGGGAACCAGCCGAGCTTGTTGGGCACCTTCCGGTACTCGAACACGGGGACGGGACAGATGCCGAGGCAGAAACCGCACGCCTTGCACATGTCCTCGCTGACGACGACATCCCACTTGCCGGCTGCCCCCGCTCGGGGCGGCTTCTTCTCCGCCTTGAAGAGCGCCATCCTGCCTCCCCCGAGGGCAGTCTGTATCCAGGGGCGGTCGGGGTCAAGCGTTGAGCACGGCGCGGTCTGCGCTACTCGGCGGCCAGCTCGCCGAGTGCCGCGAGCGTGCGGGCGAGCGCCTGGTCGTCCCCCGACGGCAGGATCGGCATGGCGAGCAGCTCATCGGCCCCGAACGACGGAAGCTGGCGCAAGCGCTCCTTAACGTGGGCGGCGTTGCCGTGGACGACCAGCGCGTCGATCATGCGGTCGGACAGCTGGCCGTCCTTGGCCTCCGGGAATCCGGCGTCCTGGAACATCTGCGAGTAATACGGGACGCGCGGGTACCGGCCGAGCTGCTCGGTTGCCCCTTTGCGGACGGCGCCCGTGTCCTCGGTTACCGCGACGGGAACGTGGACGATCAGGGGCGGCGTCGCCCGGCCGGCCTTGGCGGCGCCTTCCCGGAGCGCCGGGACGGCGACGTCGCGAAGGTACGGCAAAGGGCACACCCACGAGATCGCGCCGTCGGCCAGCTCGCCGCAGGTGCGAAAGCCAATGGCCCGCAGGGCCGACGCCATCACCGTTACCCGGGTGGGGCCCGGAAGCTGAGCGTGGCCCTTCAGGCGCTTGCCATCGAAGTCCACCTTCCCGCCGTTCAGGGCGGTCCGAAGAATGGTGAGATACTCCCGCAAGTGCTCCTGCGGCCGCTCGAACGGAATGCCCCACGTGCCCTCGATCGACGGCTTGTGGCTCGGACCGACGCCAAGCCGGAGGCGGCCTGGGGCCAGGGCGTCCAGCGCGACGGCGCCCTGGACGAGCGCCAGGGGATGGCGGGGGAAAGTCGGGATGATGGAGGTCCCGAGCAGGATGCGGGTTGTCCGCAGCGCAGCGGCCGCGAAGACCACCAATGGATCGGGAGCGACACCGCCACACGTCATCCATGCGCACTGAATGCCCGCCCGTTCGGCCGCCGTGATGCCATCGATGAGCTTGGTCACGTTGGTGCCGGCGACGTGTACGCCCACGATAAGATTCTTCATCGCTCTTCTCCATTCCTGCCCGTCTTCGGCATTTCGTCGGTGGAAATGGATAGTAGGCCCTAGCCTCGAGCTCACGCAACCGATGAACGACTCCTACTGACATCGTCCTCACGTATCGACGGTTTGCCGAGCTGGAGTGCAAGGGCTACTCGGAGGCCTACTACCGGCTCGCGCTCGCCGTCGCCGCGGACGACGACGTGGTCAGCTTCCTCGCCGACATGCCCGTCATCCAGCCGAATCTCTTCTTTGCGTCCATCCAGTTCCTAACCGGTCCGGACCGCATGCCGCGCACTGGTCCCGAGCTGAGGGCGTTCTTGAGGCGGTACGGCGGCGAGGTTGGCGGGCTGATGCGATCGCGGCGGACGCAGACGAACGAGGTTGGGCGCTGCGCCGTGTTGCTTCCCGCTCTGCCGTCCGGACCGCTGGTCCTCGTCGAGGTCGGAGCAAGCGCCGGGCTGTGTCTGCTCCTCGACCAGTTCTACTACGATTTTGGATCGACTCGGATTGGGCTAGCCTCGTCGCGCGTGCACGTGAAGTGCGCGCTGGCTGGTCCCACTCCGCTCCCCCCGGCCGTTCCGAGGATTGTCT
This sequence comes from uncultured Candidatus Rokubacteria bacterium, assembly GCA_963754315.1. Classification (GTDB taxonomy): domain Bacteria; phylum Methylomirabilota; class Methylomirabilia; order Rokubacteriales; family CSP1-6; genus CAVWFS01. The sequence goes on along the minus strand of CAVWFS010000019.1, from coordinate 823,563 downwards.
GGCGCTGTGGTCTCGATCTCCGTCCGATCGACGTGCGCGACGATGACGCAGTTCGCTGGTTGCTGGCGTCCGTGTGGCCGGATCACCATGAGCGCCGCCAGCGGCTGCAGGCGGCGCTCGAGCTGGCCAGAACCGAGCCGCCTCTCGTCCGTGCGGGAGACCTGCTCGACGACCTTCCAGCCCTGCTGGACGAGGCACCCGCGGATGGACAACTGGTGGTCGTTCACTCCGCGGTTCTCAGCTATGTGACTCCGGAACGGCGGGCGGCCTTTGCCCGTGTGATGGCCGCGGCATCCGAGCGGCGGGACATCGTGTGGGTGTCGAATGAAGGCTCCGGCGTGGTTCCCGAGATTGCGGCCCTGGTGCCATCTCGCCGTGCTGGTTCCTTCCTGCTCGGCCGTACGCACTTTGCGCATGGGCGTCGGTCGGACGAGTTCCTGGCCGTCGCCCATCCGCATGGGGCGGAGCTCGTCTGGCACACACACGCCCGAGAGGAGGGAGGGGGAGCATCTTCGCTCCCTTGCTCCCGGGGCGAGTGACAGCTATCGTGGGGCCGGTATGCATCCGTTTGCCCCACGGAACGCGAGCCGCATCGACGTCCAGTGCGCACGACTGCGTATGGAGTGAGGCATGAGTGCTCCGACCGTCCACCCGCTGGCCGGGAAGCCGGCTCCTCTCGCTCTCCTGGTCAATGTGCCGAAGCTGGTCACGGCGTATTACACCGAGCGCCCGGATCCCTCCGTGCGAGAGCAGCGCGTGACCTTCGGGACTTCTGGCCACCGAGGCTCTTCGCTGAAGGTCGGCTTCAACGAAGGGCACATTCTCGCCATCACCCAAGCAATCTGTCTCTACCGGAAGGATCAGAGGATCGACGGACCGCTCTTCCTGGGCTGGGACACGCACGCGCTGTCCGAACCGGCTCGGGCCAGCGCCCTCGAGGTGCTGGCGGCCCATGGGGTCGAGGTGATGCTCGATGTCAAGGATGGCGCGACACCGACCCCGGTGATCTCGGAGGCCATCCTCACTTACAATCGCCGGCGCACGACGGGCCTGGCGGACGGCATCGTCATCACACCCTCCCACAATCCCCCCGAGTATGGCGGCTTCAAGTACAATCCGCCCTCTGGCGGCCCCGCTGACACGAGTGTCACGACGTGGATCGAGAACACGGCCAACTCGTTGCTCGCGGACGGATTGCGGGGTGTGGACCGGGTCCCCTACGACCGGGCCCGGCGACTGGCCACCATGCACCCCTTTGACTATCTGAACACCTACGTCGGCGCCCTTGGAAGCGTGCTCGACATGGATGCGCTGAGGGGCACGACCCTGAAGATTGGAGTCGACCCGCTCGGCGGGGCCAGCGTGGACTACTGGGAGCCGATCGGGGAGCGCTACGGGTTCGGCCTGGAGGTGGTCAACCATGTGGTGGATCCCACCTTCCGGTTCATGACCGTGGACTGGGACGGCGAGATCCGGATGGACCCCTCGTCGCGGTACGCGATGGCGCGCCTCATCGGCTTGCGCGATCAGTTCGATCTCGCTTTCGCCAACGACACCGACGCCGACCGGCACGGGATCGTGAGCCGCGCCGCCGGGCTCATGAACCCCAACCACTACCTGGCGGTGGCCATCGACTATCTCTTCCGTCATCGTCCGGGGTGGAAGCCGACGGTGGCCGTGGGCAAGACCGTCGTGAGTAGCAGCATGATCGATCGAGTGGCAGCTCGGCTGGGTCGCCGGCTTCTGGAGGTTCCGGTCGGCTTCAAGTACTTTGTCGACGGCTTGCTCGACGGCTCGCTGGGCTTTGGAGGCGAAGAGAGTGCCGGGGGCGCGTTCCTGCGTCGCGACGGGACGGTGTGGACCACCGACAAGGACGGACTGATCCTGGGTCTGCTCGCCGCCGAGATGACGGCCCGCACCGGCCGCGAGCCGGGTGAGTGGTATCGGGACCTCACGCGCGAGTTCGGCGATCCCGCCTACGAGCGCATCGACGCCCAGGCGACCCCCGAAGAGAAGGCGGCGCTCGCCAAGCTCACGGGCGCCGATCTCCGCATCAAGGAGTTGGCAGGAGCGCCGGTGCAGGACGTGCTGACAGCGGCCCCCGGCGACCAGCTTCCCATCGGGGGCGTCAAGGTCGTCACCGAGCACGGATGGTTCGCTGCCCGTCCGTCGGGGACGGAAGCTGTGTACAAGATCTACGCCGAGAGCTTCAAGGGCGAGAGCCATCTGCGCCGCATCCAGGACGAAGCGCAAGCGATCATCGCCAAAGCCTTCCGCGCCGCCGGCGCTGCGGTCTGAGAAGGGTTGGGGTAACCAGATCATGATCGAACGCGAGCATGGAGAGGACGATGAGTGCCATCACTGAGGCTCGCCGGGACGTTGCTCATCCACTGGATCCACTCGGCGCTGACGAGATCAGCTTGGCCTGGGACATTCTCCGGAGACAGCGCCCCGTGGGCCCCCGCCCGCGCGTCATTTCCATCGCTCTGCAGGAGCCTGCCAAGGAAATCGTCCTCAGCCACCAGCCCGATCACCCTCTGGAGCGTGCGGCCTTCATCGTGCTCATCGACTCCGCGGTCGGGAAGACTTACGAGGCCATTGTCTCCTTGACCCGTGAGCAGGTGCTGGCCTGGGAGCATGTCCCGGGTGCGCAGCCGTCCATCGTCTTCGACGAGTTCTTCGAGGCGGAAGCTGCCGTGCGCGCCGATCCCCGCTGGCAGGAGGCCATGCGCAAGCGGGGCCTCACCGACTTTAGCCTGGCCATGGTCGATCCGTGGTCGGCCGGAAACTTCGGCATCAAGGGCGAGGAGGGGCGACGCCTGGTCCGTGCGTTGACCTGGGTCCGACGGAGCCCAAACGATAACGGCTACGCGCGGCCGGTGGCCAACCTCATCACCGTGGTTGACTTGCACACCATGACCGTCGTCGACGTGGAGGACTACGGTGTGGTGCCCTTGCCGCCCGAGGATGCGAACTACTCTCCGGAGGTCGCCGGAACGCGTCCGGGCCTGAGACCCCTCACCATTCACCAGGAGGAGGGGCCGAGCTTCGAACTTCACGGCCACGAGCTGTCCTGGCAGAAATGGCAGATGCGTCTGGGCTTCACCCCGCGTGAGGGGTTGGTGCTCCACACAGTGACGTATCACGATCAGGGCCGGGCGAGGCCGATCCTCTATCGCGCGTCCGTGGTCGACATGGTCGTGCCCTACGGCGATCCACGGCCGACCTTCTTTCACCGCAACGCCTTCGACGTGGGCGAGTACGGAATCGGCTACCTCGCCAACTCGCTGGAACTGGGTTGCGACTGCCTGGGGGAGATTCGCTATCTGGACGCCGTCGTCAACGATAGCCAGGGCGCGCCGCTGACCTTGAAGAATGTCATCTGCCTGCACGAGGAGGACGACGGCATCCTCTGGAAGCACCACGACTGGCGGACAGGGTACACCGAGGTGCGACGCTCCCGCCGGCTGGTGGTTTCGTTCATCGCCACCGTTGGCAACTACGAGTACGGCTTCTACTGGTATTTCTATCAGGATGGGACCATCCAGCTCGAGGTGAAGCTCACCGGGATCATCTCGAACGGCGCCGTCATGCCAGGGGAGCAACCCCGGTGGGGCGAGCTGGTGGCGCCCCAGGTGTACGGACCCATCCACCAGCACTTCTTCAACGTGCGGCTCGACACGATGGTGGACGGGCTCGGGAACTCGGTCTTCGAGGTCAACACGGTGGCCGACCCGCCCGGCCCCGAGAATCCGCATCACAATGCCTTCCATACCGAGGCCACCTTGCTGGATCGCGAGTCACGGGCCCAGCGTCTCATTGATCCGCTCGCCGGGCGCTTCTGGAAGATCGTCAATCCCTCGGTGCGGAACCGGCTCGGCCAGCCCGTTGGCTACAAGCTGATGCCCGGAGAAAACGTGCTTCCCTTCGCCGGGCGGGAGGCTTCTGTCACCAAGCGCGCAGCCTTCATGACCAAGCATCTCTGGGTTACCCGCTACGATCCGAGGGAGAGGTACGCGGCGGGCGACTATCCGAATCAGCACCCGGGTGGCGCCGGGCTTCCCTCGTACGTCCAGGACGACGGGCCGCTCGAGGACACCGACGTGGTGGTGTGGTACACCTTCGGTGCCCATCACGTCGTGCGTCCCGAAGACTGGCCGGTGATGCCGGTCACCTGCATCGGGTTCATGCTCAAGCCGGTTGGTTTCTTCGACCGCAACCCGGCCCTGGACGTGGCCCGGCCGATGCCTCACGGAACGTGCGCGCACGGCGACGGTCACTGATAGAGAGAGAGGGAGGACCATGCGATTTCGAGACAAGGTGGCGCTCATCACGGCCGCCGCCAGCGGGATCGGCCGCGCCACGGCCGAGATCATTGCGGCCGAGGGCGGGATCATCGCCGCGGTGGACACAGATGCCGGGCGTCTGGCGTCGCTCACTCAGACGTTGCAGGGAGCGGGAGGCCGTGCCCACGCCTTTGGCGGCGACGCGCTCGACCAGACGCAGGTCGCCGATATCGTGGCGAAGGTGGCGCGTGAGCTGGGGCGCATCGACATTCTCGTGAATGCGGTGGGGGGCAGCACCATCATCGCGCGGTCGGCGGCCACGGTGGACGAGCTCTCGCTGGCCGACTGGCAGCGCCTGATCACGTTCAACCTCGATGGCACGTTTCTCTTCTGTCACGCGGTGGTCCCACTCATGAAGCATCAGCGAAGCGGCAAGATCGTGAACCTCTCGTCCATCGCCGGACGCGGGCTCAGCGCCTCGAGCAGCAGCGCCTACGCGGCGGCCAAGGGCGGCATCATCGCCTTCACCCGTAAGCTGGCCCACGAGCTAGGGCCGTTCGGCATCACCGTGAACGCCATCGCTCCCAGCTTGACCTTGACGGAGCGTATCCGCCCGCGCTGGGAGCAGCGAACGGCAGACGAGCAGGCTCAGGAAGTCGAGCGCACGCCCCTCCGCCGCGTTGCCGAGGCCAAGGACCAGGCCCGCGTGATCTGCTTCCTCGCTTCGAGCGACGCAGACTTCGTGACCGGCGTCACCATCGACGTGACCGGCGGATTGTAATCCGGAGGGTGAGCGGGACGGGCGGCGCGGCTAACCGGTGGGGGGTGTCGGGGGGAGCGGCGCCGCTCGTGAGGTGGCGGGATCCGGAGGGTGAGCGGGACGGGCGGCGCGGCTAACCGGTGGGGGGTGTCGGGGGGAGCGGCGCCGCTCGTGAGGTGGCGGGATCCGGAGGGTGAGCGGGACGGGCGGCGCGGCTAACCGGTGGGGGGTGTCGGGGGGAGCGGCGCCGCTCGTGAGGTGGCGGGATCCGGAGGGTGAGCGGGACGGGCGGCGCGGCTAACCGGTGGGGGGTGTCGGGGGGAGCGGCGCCGCTCGTGAGGTGGCGGGATCCGGAGGGTGAGCGGGACGGGCGGCGCGGCTAACCGGTGGGGGGTGTCGGGGGGAGCGGCGCCGCTCGTGAGGTGGCGGGATCCGGAGGGTGAGCGGGACGGGCGGCGCGGCTAACCGGTGGGGGGTGTCGGGGGGAGCGGCGCCGCTCCCCCCGACTTTGAAAGGACAACGCGATGCCAGCTGCGAAGGTAGGCTTCATCGGGCTTGGAAACATGGGCCGGCCGATGGCCCTGAATCTCGCCCGGCACGGGTTCTCGCTGGTCGTGCACGACGTCGATTCGACCAAGCTGTCGGCCCTGCGCGAGCGAGGGGCCGTGGCGGCCGATTCGCCGGAGCAGGTGGCTCAGGCGGCCGGGCGGACCATCTGCATGGTCGAGACGACTTCGCAAGCGGAGTCGGTCATCGCCGGCGACCGGGGCATCGTGGCCGGTGCCAGCGCCGGGCACATCGTGATTTGCATGAGCACCATCGACCCCTTTGCCGCGCGTCGACTGCACGACCGGTTGGCCACGCGGGGTGTGGCCATGCTCGACGCTCCCGTCAGCGGGGGAACGGGACGTGCCGCCTCGGGCGAGCTGTCGATCATCGCGGGAGGGGCGCGGGACGCGGTCGAAGCCTGCCGCGACCTCTTCCAGGCAATGGGCAAGAACATCTTCCACGTGGGCGGCATCGGCCAGGGGCTGGCCATGAAGCTGGTCAACAACATGCTGGTCCAGGTCAACACGGTGGCGGTGGCGGAGGCGCTCGTCCTCGGGGTGAAGGCGGGGCTCGATCCGCAGACGATCTATGATGTCGTGCGGGTGAGCACGGGTACGAGCTTCGCCTTCGAGACACGGGTGCCCCGGATCATGGCCCGAGATTTTGCCCCGGGAGGAACGGTGGACATCTCGTACAAGGATCAGGAGCTGGAGACGGCGTTTGCCAAGCAACTGGGGATGCCTCTCCTCCTTGCCAACATCAGTCAACAGGTCTACCAGATGGCGCGCGCGGCCGGGCTCAACAAGGAAGACGGAAGCGCGATTATCAAGGTCTTGGAGCAGCTGGCCGGCGTTCAGGTTAAATTGTGATTCGCTGAGGAGGGTGAGCATGGCACTGACGAGTGCGTTGAAATACCAGGTGATCGAAGGGTGGGAGCAGCTCCCGCGCGACTACGTGCATCGTGATGTGGCCGGGGTGGCGGTCGACTCGGAGGATCGCGTCTTCTTGATTTGCCGTGGTGATCATCCGATCATCGTCTACAGCCCCGAGGGGAAGTTCCTGCGCTCCTGGGGCGAGGGCGAGTTCACCTACCGAACCCACGGCATCACGGTCGGACCCGACAACATGGTCTATTGCACGGACGACGGCAACCACACCGTGCGCAAGTTCACGCCGGACGGAAAGCTCTTGATGACCTTGGGTACCATGAACACGCCTTCGGATACCGGCTACGACGGCAAGGACTCGATCAAAATTCCGAGGCCGGCGGGCCCTTTCAATCGCCCCACCAATCTGGCCATCGGCCCCAAAGGAGACCTCTACATCTCCGACGGCTATGGCAATTGCCGAGTGCATCGCTTCTCCCCGACCGGTGAGCTGAAGCAGTCCTGGGGAGTCTCGGGCACTGGTCCAGGTCAGTTCCACCTCCCGCACGGCATCGCGGCCGCTGCCGATGGACGCATCTTCGTATGCGACCGTGAGAACGACCGCATCCAGATCTTCAGCCCGGATGGTGAGTATCTGAGCGAGTGGACCGACACCCAGCGGCCGACCCATCTTGTCTTTGACGCAAAGGGACGGGCCTACGTCTCGGAGTTGTGGTGGCACCAGGGTCAGACTTCCCAGCGCCACGGGCCGATCCACGAGGCGCGCTACGGTCGGGTGAGCGTTTACGACAAGGACGGGACAGGTCCTGGCCCGCTGGGGCAGTGCCGACGCCTGCGCGCCCGGCAGCTTCGCGGCGCCGCACGGCCTGGCTGTGGACTCGCGTGGCGCCGTGTATGTCAGCGAGGTCACCTGGACGTTTTCCGTGAGCCGCGGGCATGTTCCTGCCGACTGTCACACATTCCAGAAGTTCGAGGTCGTATGAACTACCGGCCCCGAAAATGAAGGAAGAGTACATCGCGCTCCTGCTGGGGCACGGGATAGCGCGAGTAGCCCGCCGCGACGATAGCAGCGGCCAGGGCCGAAGCCTCCTCGTCGAAAAAGCGCGCGACGGCCCGCAAGTCGGCCTGGATTTCGGTGCTCCGGGCGCGGGCTCCCGCGTGCTCGAGGAGGGTCAGCGAGAGTTGCTCGAGCCCTTCGCGGGAAGCCCCTCGGAGCACACGGCTCCACAGAGCAGGCCATGACGCCGGCAGACGACGAAATCCCACCACGTACGAGTGTGGGGCTATTCGGCTCCGCATCTTGCGGCGTGGGTAGTTCGGATGTCCGATGAAGCGTAACAGCCGCATCAACGAGAAGAACGCCTCGCCCGTCACCTCGCGCGAGCGAAAGGCCCCGTACAGGTCGAATGACGGGAACGCTTCGGGAGAAGTCGTGAGGCAGAAGTCGGTTTCCTGGCCATCGAGGCGGATCCCGATGAACGGGTAAAGGAACGAAAAGGCGCCGGCAACGTTCTCTCGCGGACGCAGCGTCTGGATCAGCCGGATCTCGTCGAGCGCGGCGTCCAGCTCCGATGCGCAGGCCTCCCAGACGATCCGCGCGGCCGACCTCACCAGCCGTCGGCGCTTGCGATCCTTCTTGGTTCGTCGAGTTGTTCGGTACTGCGCCAGCCGGCGCCGGAGGTCGCGAGCCTTGCCGACATAGAGGAGGGCTCCGGCCTCGTCGTACAGACGGTAGACACCCGGTTGGGAGGGCACTCCGGCGAGAAATTGGGCGCCGAACTTCCGGTCGAAGAGCTGCACCCGCCCATCGTCCCAGGCGCGGGCTCGATTCGCGGCGAGATTTCAGCGGGGATCGTCGCCCCAGCGGTACTCGAGGGTCAGCTCGTCCAGCCGCGTCTTAAGGTCGGTCGGGATCCCCTTGTCGACGGCCGCAAGCACTTCGTCGAGCTGGTCAGGCCGGCTCGCCCCGATGATGGGGGCAGTAACCGATGGGTGCGCCAGGACCCACCCCACGGCCATCTGAACCACTGATATACCGGCCTCAGCGGCGAGAGGGCTGAGGGCAGCGACGGTTGCAAACTCGCGCTCGTGCCAGTATCGCTCCTGGTAACGTTGGGCCGCGTTGCCCAGGGTGAAGCGAGTTCCCGCCGTGGGCCCCGTCTCCGCCCGATGCTTGCCGGAGAGGAACCCTCCTGCCAGCGGGTTGTACGGAATCACACCGATGCCCTCTTCCTGGCAGAGAGGGAGCAGCTCGCGCTCGATCTGTCGGAACAGCAGGTTGTAGCGCGGCTGCACGGAGGCGAACGATGCCAGCCCGTGCGTCTCGCTCTTGCCGAGGGCGCGCGCTACCTGATACGCGTGGAAGTTGGAGCAGCCGATATAGCGAGCCTTCCCCGCCCGGACGATGTCGTCCAATGCCCGCAGCGACTCCTCGAGAGGCGTGTGGGGATCGGGATGATGGAGCTGGTAGAGGTCCACATAGTCGGTGCGCAGCCGGCGCAGCGAACCCTCGATGGCGTCGAGGATGTGCTTGCGGGAGTTGCCACGATCCCACGGACGAGCACTGGTGGCTCCGAAGCATTTGGTGGCGACCACGAAGTCGTGGCGCCTGTCGGCGAGCCACCGTCCAAGGATCTCCTCCGTGCGGCCGACCGTCTGCAGACTGCCGCCCAGCGGATAGACGTCAGAGGTGTCCAGGAACGTGATGCCGCCGGCCGCCGCCCGGTCCAGGATGCCGATCGAAGTGGGCTCGTCGCACTGCAGCCCAAAGGTCATGGTGCCGAGACAAAGCCGAGAAACCGACAACCCGGTCCGGCCGAGCCGTAGGTGTCGCATTGACCGTAAAGAGTAACGGCCCACCCCGCGCCCGGCAAGCGCCAGCACCACCGCGCCATCGCACTAGGCTTCACCACCGCCGATGACGTAAAATCAGCCTCCTCTTGTAACCTGGCCACTGTTAGAGGGGCGCCTGTTTAGAGGTGTGGCTGTTATAGAGGTGGGACTGCTATAGAGGTGCGACTGTTATAGAAGTGCGACTGTTACAGAGGGGCGCCCCGGGTCCCCCGGGGCGCCCCGAACGTGGGGGGTTTGGGGGGTGAAGTTCGGACCCCCCATCTCCCATAGGAGGCCACCATGCCGCTCGATCCTCAAGCGCAGAAGGTTGTCGATGCCATGGCTGCCCTCAACCTCAAGCCGGTGGAGCAGTCCACGCCGGCCGAGGCGAGAGAGAGCATGCGCAGTCGTACGGCCGCCCTCGGTCCGGTGGAAGACGTAACCGCCGTGGCCGATCATCAAGTGCCTGTCGCCGGCGGCGAGATCACCGTCCGCGTCTATGCGCCAGCGGGCTCGGCGCCACATCCGGCGCTCGTCTTCTATCACGGCGGCGGCTGGGTGATCGGCGATCTCGAGACTCACGACGGCATCTGTCGATCGCTCACCAATGCGGCCCGCTGCGTGGTCGCCAGCGTTGACTACCGGCTAGCCCCGGAGCACCGTTACCCGGTGGCCGTCGAGGATGCGTATGCCGGCCTTCGGTGGGTGACGGCCAACGCGTCTCGACTTGGGATCGATCCACGGCGGGTGGCGGTCGGGGGCGACAGCGCCGGCGGGAACCTCGCCACCGTGGTCTCCCTCATGGCGCGCGATCGGCGTACGCCAGTGCCTGTTTTCCAGGCTCTGGTCTATCCGGTGACCGACGTCAACTTGGACACGCCGTCCTATCTCGAAAACGCCACCGGCTATGTGCTGACGCGGGAGGGTATGCGCTGGTTCTTTGGCCACTACCTCGCCCGCGAAGAGCAGGGACAGGATCCCTATGCTTCGCCGTTACGCGCGACGAACCTGGGCGGGCTGCCGCCGGCTCTTGTGATCACGGCCGGCTGCGATCCCCTGCGGGATGAGGGTGAGGCCTATGCCGCGCGGTTGCGCGATGCGGGAGTCGCCGTCAACCACGTTCGCTATCCGGGCATGTTCCACGGGTTCTTCCGCATGACGCGAATTCTTGACTCTGCCAAGGCCGCCCTCGACGAGGTGGCGGGCGCCCTCCGCAAAGCGTTCGATTGATTGAGCGATGGGGGGCCAACTTCATCCCCCTAACCCCCGATGTTCACGGCGCCCCGGGTCCACCGGGGCGCCTGCGACAGGACGCTAGGCCAGGGGGCTCGCTGAAACGAGGACGAAGGCAACCAGGCACGGCGCCTGGCTGCGGTTGCTCCAGGCGTGGTTCGTTCCCCGTTGTACCAGGCAGTCTCCCGCTTTCATCAAGGTCTCGCCCTCGTCCATCATCGCGTAGATCTCGCCGGAGAGCACGATGGCGTAGTCCACTGTGGTCGTCTTGTGCATCCCCGGATGCCGGGCGCCCTCGTGGTCCATAGCCTCGCCGGCGTGCATGGCCTCGAAGAGCTTCTTGCGGTCAAGCTTGCCGACGGTCGCCTGGTCAGGAGGAAACTCAACCACCCGGAAGATCGTTCCCCCTTGGGGCGGCTCCAGGGTGATGGTCGATCGAGCGGCGCCGTCGGCGTGGCCGGAGTTATCAGCCGGCGAGCTCGAGGTGACCCAGAGGTCGGTCAATCCGAATGGCGGATCGTTGAGGAGGGCGAGGACGTGCGGCGACGGCGCGTCGGAGACGATCACCGACTTTCCCTGCGCGTTGTGGCCGGTCACGATGCGACGAATCTTCCTGAGCATGATCTACCTCCGGACTCGAGCTCCGAACAGCTTCAAGCCGCCCGCCTTGACGAAGAACTGGAAGTCACGGTCACGCGTCACGAGCTCCACCTCATGATCGAGACAGGACTGGGCGATGAGGGTATCGGCCAAACGCGCTCGGCGCCCGTGCGCGAGCGCTCGGGCGCGGAGGAGCCCGGCTCGCTCCCAGTAGCCGTCTAGGATTTCGAGCAAGGGAAGGTGGACGAAGAGCTCCTTCACCCGCCTGTCCAGCTCGGGATCGCTCAGGAGCTCGGAAAGCACGACGGGGGGCAGAATCGCCTGCTGGTGTTCGAGCGCGATGCCGGTGGCTTCCACGTCCGGCCCTTCGGCCCCCGAGAGGTAGGCAATCAACGAGCTGGTGTCGAGGGCAATCAACGACGGTCTTGGCGGAGCGCCTGGAGATCGAGGGAGAAGGTCACCTTCCCCCGAAGCGCACGCAGGCGCTCGTAGGCCTGACGGGCGGCCACCAGCTCGAGACCGTGCCGGATGGTGGCCGAGACTCCCTGGCCGGTGCGGGCCTGGGCTCGGCGCAGGAGATCGCGGTCGAGATGCACGGTGACCTTCTGGGTGGCCATGCCCTGATTGTACCAGCATGAATGCCGTAATCGTATACGGCACAGCTGGGGCTTGGTGCCCCTCGACGCCTCAGAACCAGCGGCGCTTGTCGACCACGTTGCGCAGCGGCTCACCGGCCGCGAAGTGACGGCAATTCTCGAGGAGGATCGCGAAGCGCCGCTCGTCGAGGTAGGGTCCGAACCCGGCGGTGTGGGGTGTGATCAGGACACCCGGCATGGTCCACAGTGGATGGTCCGCCGGGAGGGGTTCCTGCTTCGAACACATCGAGCCCCGCCCCCGCCAGTTCCCCCGCACGCAAGGCGTCCACCAGGTCGTCGAGCTTCACGGTCATGCCGCGGCCGATGTTGATGAGGAAGGCGGAGGGCTTCATGCGGCGCAGACGTGCCCGGTTCATCATCCCTTCCGTCTCCGGCGTGTGGGGCACGGTCATGATGACGAAGTCGGCACGGGGCAGCAACGTGTCCAGCGCCTCGGGCCGGTGCCACTCGGTCACCCCGGGCGGCGGCGCCGGCCGCCGCGCGTCGACCCCGATGACGCGCATGCCGAAGGCGGCCGCGAGTCGCGCCGTCTCGGCGCCGATGCCGCCTACTCCCAGGATCAACGCGGTCGTCTCCGGTAGATGGAGCACACGCGTGTCGAGCGGCGCCGGACGCCACTCGCGCCGGAGCTGCTGGGGAAGGTAGCGATGGAAGTCACGGGCGAAGGCGAGGACGAAGGCCATGATGTGAGCCGCGATATGGTCGTTGTAGATCTCGCGGAAATTTGTCACGACAACGGGATGGGCGATCAGCTCGGCGTAGTAGTAGCCGGGCGGTGGTGCCGCCTGCGGAGCCTGGAGCCAGCGTAGAGCACGCGCGGTAGCCAGCAGATCGGCGGGCAGGGTTCCGAAGGCCGCCTCGGCATCGACGATCTCTCGGGCAGCGTCCCCGCGCGTTTCCGCCACCACCACGCGCGCGCCCGTCCCCGCGTCGGCGATGCGGGCGGCCCACTGGCGGGTGACAGTGGTCTGGTTCGGAAGCATCACCAGCTTGAAGTTCATGGCTGCGTTCCTTCTCCCCGCGCGCTTGCCTGATGAGCGCGCGCAGGCGGCTGGGATTGAGAGGCATTTCCCGGATGCGGACGCGCGAACGGGGCCAGGGCGTCTTCGATCGCCTCTGCCACCAGCGCCGGACCCGGTATGGCACCCGCCTCGCCGACGCCCTTGATCCCGAGTGGGTTGAGCGGAGACGGCGTCTCCAGGTGGCCGATCTCGATGCTCGGAATCTCCATGGCCGTCGGCATCAGGAAGTCCATGTAGCTGGCGGTGAGGGGCTGGCCGCCGTCGTCGTAGACGATCTTCTCGTAGAACGCACCGCCGATGCCCTGAGCCACGCCACCGCGGATCTGGCCCTCCACGATGGTGGGATTCACCATGACACCGCAATCGTGCTGAACGACGTAGCGCAGCAGCTGGAGCTGACCTGTCTCCACGTCGACTTCCACGATGCATGCGTGGCAGCCGCTGGCGAAGGTGGACTGGGAGGGCGCGAAATATCCGGTGGCCTCGAGGCCGGGCTCCTCGCCGGAGGCCAGGACGGCGGCCCCGCGCGCCTTGACCAGGCGGAGCGCGGTCTCGGAAGACCGCTGGCCGTAGGCGTAGCGGATGGGATTGGCCACAGTGGCGAGCGCGCCCAAGGTCAGCGCTTTGTCCGGCGCGCCCTTGACGCGCACCCATCCATCCTCGAGCTCGAGGTCGTGGGGCGAGGCCTCGAGCAGGCTCGCGGCCAACCGGAGAACCTTGTCCCGCACCTTCTGAGCGGCCGCGTGGATAGCGTTCCCGCTTGTCACCAGGGCCCGGCTCGCGAATGTTCCCGCTCCCCAGTTGAACTTGCGGGTGTCGCCCGTGACGACTGTCACTTGACTCGGGTCGCAACCCAGGGTGCTGGCCGCGATCTGGGCAAAGGTGGTGTAGTGGCCCTGACCCTGTGTGGTGAGACCGGTGGCGACGAAGACTCGTCCGCTCGGCTCCACACGGACGTGCGCGCCCTCGTAGGGGCCGATGCCGGTGCCCTCGACATAGCAGGCCAGGCCGAGTCCGAGATGACGGCCCTCGCGGCGGGCCTCGGCTTGATGTGCGCGAAAGGCTGGGAGCCCGATCATGTCGAGGGCCATCTCGAGTCCTGCCGGGTAGTCCCCGCTGTCATACCGGGTCGGACTGCCGTCCTGGAACGTGAGCCCAACGTCCCAGGGAAACTCGTGAGGCTGAATGAGGTTACGGCGACGCACCTCGGCCGGCTCCAGGCCGAACTCGCGCGCGATGAGACCCATGACGCGTTCCATCACAAAGGCCCCGTGGGGGCGTCCGGCTCCGCGATAGGGGCTGACACTCACCGTGTTCGTGTAGACCACCTCGAACTCGACGTGATAGTTGCGCAGCCGGTAGGGGCCGGGGAGCTGGGCGGCGGTCACGATAGGGACCACGATGCCGTAGGGGGTATATGCCCCCGTGTCGTGCAAAAAACGGTCGCGCAGGGCGAGAATGCGCCCCTCGCCATCGACCGCCACCTCCACGTGATGGATCTGACCGCGTTCCTGGTTGGCGGCGATCAGATGCTCGCGCCGGTCTTCCGTCCACTTCACCGGTCGCCCCAGTCGCATCGCCGCGAAGGGCACGAGGATCTCTTCCGGATAGAAGAGCATGATCTTGGTGCCGAACCCCCCGCCGATGTCGGGGGCGATGACCTCGACGTTGAACTCCGGAAGGCCAAACATGTGCGCGAGGCCATTGCGGATCGTGAGGGGCGCCTGGGTCGATGCCCACACCCGGAGGACACCAGTGCGCAGGTCGTATTCGGCCACCACACCGCGGCCTTCGAGGGGACTGCCGCAGCTTCGTTCGATGACGAGACGCTCGCGGAGGATCCGCGCTGCTTCCCGCCATGCGCGCTCAGGGTCCCCGACCGTCTGAGGAAAGCGGGCGGCTCGGTTGGCGGGCACGTCCGCGTGAACGCGGGGACTGTCCTCGTGGAGCGCCGTTTCGACATCGACGACCGCAGGCCGCGGCGCGTACTCGACCTCGATGAGAGCGGCCGCATCCTCGGCGCGGTAGCGGGTATCGGCCACGATGAACGCCACCGCCTCGCCGACGAAGCGGACCTCGTCGTGCGCGAGGGGGCGCTGGGTACGGGGAGCGGTGAGCGCGGGATGGGGGATGAGAAGCGGTCCGGGCTCCGTTCATCGTCCCGAGGTCGGGAGCGGTGAGAATCAGATGAACACCGGAGAGCCGTCGAGCACGGGAGGCGTCGATGGCGACGATGCGGGCCCGCGCGTGTGGGCTCCGCACGCAGGCCGCGTGCAGCAGTCCGGCTAGGGAGACGTCGTCCACGAAGCAACCGTGTCCGCGCAGCAGGCGAGGATCTTCGTGACGGAGGATGCGCGCGCCGATCGTCCGCGTGGTCACGTCGATAGACACTGGCCCGAGAGTTCGGGCGCTGTCAATCTTCCCGTCGCCTTGACAGGTCTCGTCGTCGTGTGGTCTGCTCCTGGCACCAACGCCGGATTTTCGCCAGTGCGGATCACGAGGAGGGTCGATGCGGACGGCCGCTCTAGCCCTGAAGCGAAAGCAGTGGGAACCGCTTGCCTTTGCCTCGCCCTCCTTGATCCTCATCGCCATCGTCATCGTGTTTCCGCTGGCCTTCTCCTTTGTTCTCTCCCTGCAGAACTACGATCTGTCGGTGGGACCCGGGGCCGAGTTCGTGGGCCTGGACAATTACTCCGAGGCGCTGTTCCGGGATGAGCGCTTCCGGAGCTCGATCTGGACCACCGGCGCCATCATCGGGCCCGCCCTGGTAGTTGAGCTGTTGCTGGGGCTCGGCATCGCCCTCCTTCTCAATCGTCCCATCCGCGCGCGTCCGATCCTGACCGCCCTCCTGGCCATCCCGCCCATGGTGTCGCCGGTGATGGCGGGCATGGCCTGGCGCATGATGTTCGGGGTGAAGTACGGCGCCATCAACAACCTGGGGCGTGAGCTTGGTATCCTCGATGTCTACTTCGACTGGTTCTCCAGCCCCCTGCTGGCCATGTTCACGGTCATCCTGGTCGACGTCTGGCACAACACACCGTTCATGATGCTGGTCATGCTGGCTGGCCTGCAGGCGATTCCCCAGGAGCTGTACCAGGCGGCCAAGGCGGACGGGGCCTCTCCCTGGCAGAGCTTCTGGTGGATTACCCTGCCTCTGCTCAAGTTCACCATGGCAGTGGCCGTAATGATCCGCATGATCGACCTCACCAAGCTTTTCGGACTCATCTTCATCATGACCTTCGGCGGGCCGGGAGGGGCCACCGAAACGGTGGCCTTCAACACCTACCTGTCCGGCTTCAAGGACTTCCGGATGAGCTATGCGTCTGCCCTCTCGTACGTGATCATCTTCGGCGTGCTCATCCTCACGGTCATCTTCCTCCGCGTCTCGCGCGCCCGAGAGGCACGGGCGGCATGAGCGTTGTTGCCGTCGAGACCGCGGGCGTTCGGCCGCGCCGCGCGAAGCGCTACCGGGTGCAGCGCTGGATCGGGAACGCGTTGACCTACGGCGCCCTGGCTCTCGCCCTCGTCTTTTTCCTCGGTCCGTTCTTCTGGATCGTCACCACGTCCCTGAAGGGCAACGACGACTTCTTTGCCTATCCTCCGGTGTGGATTCCCGACCAGCCCTCCCTCGCGCATTATGTGCGGCTGTTCACCAACTCCAACGGCCTGCGGTATTTCTCCAACAGCCTGGTCATCGCGTCGCTCAGCATGATCGCCGCGCTGGTGGTCAGTCTGCCCACCGCCTACAGCATCGCGCGCTGGCGTTTCGGGGGCGGCTTCCTCAGTGTCTTCCTCCTCGTGCTGCGCATGCTCCCGGCCATTGCTCTGATCATTCCCATCTATCTGATGTACCGGGCCATCGGCCTCACCAACAGCTACCTGGGGCTCATCATCCTCTACACGGTCACCTACATTCCTTTCGCCGTCTGGCTGATGGTGGGATTCTTGCGCGACTTTCCCGTAGAAATCGAGGAAGCGGCCCAGATCGACGGCTGCTCGCGGCTGGGGGCGCTGGTCAGGTGGTCGTCCCCATCGTGGCGCCGGGGCTGGCGGTGGTGGCGCTGTTCGCCTTCATCGCCACCTGGAACGAATTCCTGTTTGCCATTGTTTTGACCGGTATCGAGACCAAGACCATGATGGTGCTGGTGACGTCCTTCACCACCGGCGGTACCGACGCCTTCTACGGCGAGGCCGCGGCCTCGGTCGTGCTGGGGGTCATCCCCGCCTTCGCGGTCGCCTTTCTCCTGCAGCGCTACCTGGTCAAGGGACTCGCTCTAGGCGGTACCAAGGGATGATCCGCTGTCAGCCAAGGAGGTTCTTGATGAAGAGGTTCGCGCTCGTGTCGTTCGTGGCAGTCGTTCTCCTGGGCCTGGTGACGTCCGGAATCCTGCCCGTCCGGGACGTGGGTGCGGCCCGACCCTACGAGGGGACCACCATCCGGGCCGTGGTCAACGCGGAGTACGTCAAGTACTCGCTCAGCCTGGTGGAGAAGGATCTCTACGACAAGCTGGGGATCAAGATCGAGACGGAGGTGATCCCGGCCGACGCCTTCGTGGCCAAGACCCTGCTGGAATTCAATGGCGGCCAGAGCCCGTGGGACCTCGTGATGTTCGGACCCTCCAACATGCCCGACTACGGCCGCCACTTCGAGCCGCTGGAACCCTGGATCCAGAAGCTGAAGCTCGAGTTCTACATGGACGACATCGCCGACGTGTACAAGAAGCTCATGCTGCGCCACAACGGCAAGATGGTGAGCATGCCCTACGACGGTGATGTCCACATCCTGTTCTGGAACAAGACGGCCTTCGAGCGTCCGGACAACCGCACCAAGTTCAAGGCCAAGTACGCCTATGACCTGGCGGCGCCGAAGACGTGGAAGCAGTGGGACGACCAGGCCGAGTTCTTCAACGGGTGGGGCTGGGACGGCTCCGCGAGCAAGCTGTTCGGGGCGGGGGCCTCCTACAAGCCGAGCGGCAGCGGCTACTCGTACTACTGGTGGCGACAGCGTTTCTTCTCCTACGGCGGCCAGTACTTCGACCCGGAGATGAAGCCGCTCATCAACACGGCGGCTGGCCTCCGAGCCCTGGAGGAGATGGTTCGGACCATGCCGTACTATCCGCCCGGCGTCCTCCTCTTCGAGTCGGAGGAACCGAAGACGATGCTGATCAAGGGGGAGGTCCCGCTCCTCTACTCGTGGACGAGCACCGGCAAGCGCGTAGGAAACGCGAAGGAGTCCCTCATCGTCGGCAAGGCGGGTTTTGGGCTTGTCCCCGGCGCCGAGATCGACGGCAAGATTATCCACCGCCCGGCGATCACCCCCGGCCGGGCCATGGCGGTCTCCAAGTACTCCGGCAAGAAAGAGGCCACCATGAAAGTGTTGGAGTTCATCTCGCTGCCTGATCAGAGCCTGAAGATCGTGATGGATCCCAAGACGATCATGGATCCGTGGCGGATCTCGCATTTCCGTTCGGAGAAGTTCCGAAAGGACTTCCCGGGAGCCGGGGAGTACCTTGACGCCATCGAGAAGACGTTCCCCTTGGTGGTACCCGACCCCGTGATCCCCGCCGCCGACGAGTACCAGCGGAAGCTCTCCTTCGAGATCACGGAGGCTCTGGCGAAGCGGAAATCGCCCAAGGACGCCCTGGAAGCGGCCGCCAAGGAGTGGGACAAGGTGACCGAGCGGCGCGGCCGCGACAAGCAGAAGGCCTTCTGGGGCGAGAAGCTAGACGAGATGAAGCAGATCGGAATTGAGTACCACCCGGAGTGGGCCGCCAAAGCCAAGTAAGCAGTCGGCCCAGACGGTTTTACGTCAGCGGTGAGCGCGATTGGTGGGGAGCGTCTCGGGTATTCGGGGCGCTCCCCAGCGTAGCCCAGATACTTTCCGGCCGCGGCGTCAGTACCCCCTAGGCGCCGGTGGTTTGTGGAATCTGAGATGGTACTCGTCGTGCGCGCTTACGGCCAGAAGGACGGTCCCCACGCATCCCAGTTCAGCGTCGCCTCTCCGCCGGCGCGCTGGATGCTGTCCCGGGCCATGGTGTGCCGAATGGCTAGGGCTTCGTATTGCTCGAAGGCCTGCTCGTTGCCCACATACATGCAGCGACAGCCCTCTGGATCGGCGAGGACATAGAGGTAGGAGTCCTTGTACTGCTGGGGCACCATCTTGAGGGCCGGTAATGCTCGAAGGTGGGCGAGCTTCTCCGGCGTGTCGGCGACGCGCTTCTTGAAGCCGGCCGCCAACAGCAGCGGTTCGATCTCGCTGGCGTCCTGCCGCGCGGCGCTTGCACAGGCGCCGAGCAACACCACGAGGCTCAGCAGGGCCGCTCCCGCTACGTGCGATCTTCCTCACCACCAGTAAGGTCCCCACATGCCCCAGTTCATCGCGGCGTTCTCGTTCATGGCGGCCGCGTTCAGGCGTTCCTGCGAGAGCTTCTCTTTGAGGGCGAGGTCCTGGTATTTCTGGTACGCGGCGTCGTTGCCAACGAACATGCACTTGCAGAACTCGGGATCGGCGTACACGTAGTACACCTTGCCGTCCCGCGTGTGCGGCACCAGTTTCTGGGAGGTCAACGTCTGCAGGTGCGTGAGCTTCTGGGGGCTGTCAGCCAGCTTCATCTGAAAGCCGGCCGCCGATAGCAGCTGTTCCTGGGTGTCGACCTCCGATTTGCGCATGGCGGCGCATCCGCCCACGACCACGATCATCGAGGCGAGTACGGCACAGAGTCTCCACTTCCGAGCACCTGTGGGCATTGTGTTCCTCCTGTTGAATATGGGGGGCCCCGAACAGGCCCCCCAAACCCCCCAACGCTCGGGACGTCCCGGGGGACCCGTGACGCCCCTCGAATTCACGCTCCACGTGGGGGCCCCGAACAGGCCCCCCAAACCCCCCAACGCTCGGGACGTCCCGGGGGACCCGTGACGCCCCTCGAATTCACGCTCCACGTGGGGGCCCCGAACAGGCCCCCCAAACCCCCCAACGCTCGGGCCGTCCCGGGGGACCCGTGACGCCCCTCGAATTTTCACATAGTCTGACATGGTTCGTGTCACGCGGAGACATTGTCCTCGCGATGGGTAGCCATGGCCGTCTCGAGCTCGTCGATGAGGCGCTGTTTTCGCGTCTCGTCCAGGAAGCTTGCTTCGAACGAGTTTCGAGCGAGGCGATACACCTCGTCCCCAGTGAGGCTCAGCGCTCGCTGGGCGCCCAGGAAATTCTCGTTCACGTAGCCGCCGAAGTAGGCAGGGTCGTCGGAGTTGATGGTCACGCAGAGTCCCTGGGTGAGCAGGCGCCGGAGATTGTGGCGTTCCAGCGAGGGGAACACGCGAAGCTTGACATTGGAGAGAGGGCAGACCGTTAGAGGGGTACGCTTGGCCGCCAGCTCCGACACGAGGGCCGTGTCCTCCTCGCAGCGGACTCCGTGGTCGATGCGCGAGACCTGCAAGAGCTCGAGCGCTTCGCGAATGTAGGCGGGCGGTCCCTCCTCGCCGGCGTGGGCCACCGTCCGCAAGCCAGCCGCGCGTGCGCGGGCGAACACGGCGGCAAACGCCGCGGGGGGATTGCCCCGCTCGGCCGAGTCGAGCCCCACCGCCACGATCCGATCGCCGAGGGCGAGAACCTCCCCCAGAGTGGTCATGGCAGCGGCGGGTGCCGCGTCGCGCAGGAAACACGGGATCAAGCCCGAGGAGATGCCATGCGTGTGCTCGGCCTCCCGCATGGCCGCGCTGATGCCCTCCACCACCGCTGGTAAGGCGATGCCGCGGGTGGTGTGTGTCTGCGGATCGAAGAAGATTTCCGCGTGGCGGATGTTGGCCTCGACCGCGCGTCGGAAGTAGGCAGCAGTCAGGTCATGAAAATCGCGCACCGTGCGCAGCACCCGGGCTCCCTGGTAGTAGAGATCGAGAAAATCTTCCAGGTTCTCGAACTCGTACGCGCGGCGGAGCTCTTCCACGCTGCTGTAGCGAAGTGACACGCCGTTGCGGGCGGCCAGCTCGAACATCAGCTCAGGCTCGAGCGATCCCTCGAGGTGCATGTGCAATTCCGCCTTAGGGATCCGGCGGATGAGCACTTCAAGCGGCGACGCGGTTCGCAAGTCACTCTAGCTTACTCCAGCTCCAGGTGATGGAGTATCCGGGTGTCTGCCGGCGCCGCTCAATGAGCATGCGATACTCGTTCAGGAGGCCCCAATGACGCTCTGGCAAGGGATGATCTTGATAGCGCTGGCGGTGGCGAGCATTGTAGCCCCCCGGCCCGTGCAGGCCCAGCCGTCCGGTGACATGGACACGCCGGAGCGTAACCGTCTCGCCGTGAGGGTGACCGAAGGCAAGGCCCTCAGCCTCGAACCGCGCTTTGTGCCGACCGGAATGTACTACGTGGTCCTTCCAGTGACCGTGGCCAACCCCGGGGGGACGAGCAGCGATCGAACCTTTCTTCGGCCCGCGGTCTTTCGCCTTATGACGCACGAAGGCGCCTCGTACACGCCGGCTGACGATACCGGATCTCTGCGCGGTGGGGCAGCGGTGGCCAATCGCTGCGGACTGATCTACCTGGTGGGGAACCGGCCCGCCTCCTGTGATCTCGTCTTTCTGGTGCCGACCTCGGTGAACCGTGGGTTTCTCGAGTTCGTTCCTTCCCCTCACGACGTGGTGTCCGTCCCTGTCACGATCCGCGAGTGACTTCATCTCGCGATCCGGGGCCGAGTTCTCGCCGGGCGGGGGTCACCATCCCCCTCTTTGCCCTCCGGACAGCTCACGATTGGGGCATCGGGGACATCGAGGCGCTGCCCGCCTGCGCCACCTGGATCCGCGCGGCCGGTCACCGTCTGCTCCAGATCCTTCCGCCCTACGAACTGGCCGACGGCGAGACGAGCCCGTACGGCGCGCGGACAGCCTTCGGCATCGATCCAATCTACATTTCCATCGCCGGCGTTCCGGATCTGGAGCGGCGCGACATTACTGACGTGTTGGGGGAGGAGGGAGCGGCTACCCTCGAGCGCCTCCGGCGGACGCCGCACGTCGAGTATCACACGGTGAGGTCGCTCAAGCGACGGGTGCTTGGCCGCGCCTTCGAGCGGTTCCTCGAGGGGGAGTGGGCGAAGGGTACGGAGCGTGCGCACGCCCTGCGCGCCTTCGTGAAACAGGAGGAGTACTGGGCGCCCGACCTTGCCCTGTATGTCGCCCTCCGCGAGCGCCACCACGGCTATGGCTGGACAACCTGGCCATCTCCCGAACGCGACCGAGCAGACGAGGTGCTGGCGCTCGGCCGCGCCCCTGCCGCCGAAGGTTCCCTTGATGAGCTTGGCCGGAGCGTCCTGCGTCATCAATACTTGCAGTGGATTGCGCACGAGCAATGGGATCGGGCCCGGGCAGGGATGCGGGCCGCTGGCGTGGAGCTGATGGGAGACCTACCCTTCGTGGTCGGCGAGGAGAGCGCGGATGTGTGGGCGCGGCCACGACAGTTCATGCGCGACGTTTCGCTGGGGGCGCCGCCCGACGACTTTTCGAAGGAAGGGCAGGACTGGGGGCTGCCGGGCTACAACTGGCCGGTCATGGATGCCGATGACCTCGGCTGGATTCGAGCCCGCACCCGCCACGCCTCGCGCCTCTATGATCGCTTCCGGCTTGACCATGTGGTGGGGTACTTCCGCATGTGGGTCAAGCCGCATAATGGCTGCGGGCCGCTTCGAGCCCGGTGTCGAGTCGGCTCAGCTGGATCGAGGCGCGCGCGTTCTGCGCACGATGCTGGCCGAGGCGGCCGGCGCTGTTCATGTGATCGCCGAGGACCTCGGCCTGATTCCCCCGTGGGTGCGGACGACCATGGTCGAGCTTGGTATCCCCGGCTATCGCGTGATTCCGTGGGAGAAGGACGTCCCGCAGGGCCTTCGCGATCCTCGGAACTTCCCTGCGCTCAGTGTGGCATCGTTGAGCACCCATGACACGAAGCCGATCACTTCGTGGTGGGAGGACCTTTCGCCGGCCGACCGCGGGCAACTAGCGGCCCTGGCCGGCGCCGATCCTACGGTGGATGCCGCCGGGCGGAGCCTAGCGCTACTCGGCCTGCTGCTACGCGCGGGCTCAGCGCTCACCCTCGCGCTGCCCCAAGAAATCCTGGGCACCGCGGAACGCATCAACGCGCCAGGCACGGTCACCGAGGCAAACTGGACATACCGCCTCCCCCGACCGCTGGAGGACCTCGCGACCGACCCCGCCGTGCGCGCACGTCTGGAGGCTATTCGATCGCTCGCGCACGACGCGGCCCGCGACTGACGACTCACAGGTATACTGGCCGGCACGATGAAACGGACAACTATCAACCTCGCGAAGGACAAGGCGCGTGGCATCGAGGCCCTCAAGGGCACCGGGGTCCCTGCGGTGTTCTCGGACGCCGTCCGTATCGACCTCCCGGGCTGTGCTTTGCTCTATATTTCAGGCAAGGTCGGCACCGACGACACGGGCAAGGTGGTCGGGCGCACCATGCGTGAGCAGACTGAGCGGGTGCTTTCGAGCATTCAGGCGATCCTTCAGCGCGAGGGCGGCACCATGGAGGACATCGTGCGCGTCCGGGTCTATGTCACCCAGCTCGATCAGCAGTCCCTCAAGGACGTTCACGAAGTGCGGGCGCGCTTCTTCCGGGAGGGCACGTACCCGGCAAGTACGCTCGTCCGGGTGGCCCAGCTCATTCCTGACGGCGGCCTGATCGAGATCGACGCGGACGCCGTCATCCAAACGGGCGGCTAGTTCGATGTACTACAGGAGTGCCCCGGCTTGCCGGGGCACTCCTGCTGTGTGGGTCAGCCTAGTTGGAGAGTGCGCTCTGCGAGATCAGGACAGTACCTTCTGCGAGGCCCCCTCCACCTCGATCGCCACCTTCCGTGGCGCTTCGGCGACAGGCTTGGGCACCGTCACTTCGAGCATGCCGTTGCTGTAGCGGGCACTGATCTTCGTCACGTCGACACCCTCGGGAAGGGTGAAGCTGCGCTCGAACGCGCCGTAGGACAACTCCCGCGCGAAATAACTCTCCTGTTTGGTCTCCGCATCGCGCTTGCGCTGCCCCTTGATCGTCAGTTGGCTGTCGGCCATCGTCACGTCGACATCCTTCGGATCAATGCCTGGAAGCGCAATTCGGATCACGTAGTGCCGCTCGTCCTCAGAACCCTCGACCGCGGGAGTCCAGGCGTTCCAGTCCCCCGAGGATCCCTGGGAGCCTCCGGACATCTGCCCGAAAACACGGCCGAAAAGATCATCGATATCGCGGCGCAGCTGGAACATCGGGGTCAAAGGGGCGAACCGGGTGACATGCAACATGATTCTTCTACCTCCTATTTAGTGTCTACGACTAATATTTTATAACTCTCTAAACATCATATAGCGGCTCTCGAGGGGACTGTCAAGCGCCAGGGCAACCTTTCTACGGCCGATAAGGGTTGGGTACTGTCGAACTTGGAAAGGCCCATTGGGGTGGCTCTCAGGGACTGGGGGTATCTGGCAGGGACAAAGTCGCTGTGCCCTGACTGGCCAGGGGCGATTTTCGGGACCCCATGTTAGAAAGAAGGCGCACGTGAGGCGCTCCAGCTACCAGAAGGGCGACGTCATCATCGCCGAGGGCGAGTTCACCTCGGATGCCTACATCATCAACGCGGGGTTCGTGGAGATCTACAGAGCCGGACCACCCGAACAGCGCCTGTCGATTCTAGGCCCCGGCGACATCTTCGGCGAGATGGCGCTGATCACCGAGCGCTCCCGCTCGGCCAGCGTGCGGGCCCTCGAAGATGTGGACGTTCGTGTTCTCGACCGCGAGGCATTCCTTCGCGTGTGGCGCTCGGATCCGGATTCGATGATTCCACTGGTGGCCATGCTGTGTGAACGAATCCGCATCCTCGACGCGCTGGCCATCGAGCTGGCCCGGCAGTCTGGGCTCGACAGCGATTCTGCTAACGCGCTGATGTCATTCGGCGAAACCGTGCTCCACCCCTCTCCCGCCAGCATCCTCTCCGCGCCTGTCCTGTATCTCGAAGGACTCACGCCTGAAGCCACCGGGAGCCTGCCGGAAGCGTGTGTCTCCGTGAAGCGCTTCCCCTTTCGCATTGGCCGAAAAACGGATGGCCTCGATCCGCTCTCGCGCAACGAGCTAGGGCTGAGAGACCAGGAACCGTACCAGATCTCGTTGAATCACTGCGCCCTCGTCCGCTTGGGCCAGCGGTACTTTCTCATCGACCGCGGCAGCCGTCTCGGGACGCTCGTCAACGGTGTCACCATCGGTGGCCGTGAGCGGGCGGGTTGCGTGGAGCTCAAGGACTGGACGAACGAGGTCGCGCTCGGTGACGCCGGAACTCCGTATCGGTTTCGCCTCACCATCGTGCCGCCGGAGATCACGCGCCCGTGACGAGCGGGAGGCCCAGACCCGGCGCGGACTAGAGGCATATCATGGTGAACGCGCATGAGGCGGTGACGGTAAATGGCCGAACGTACCGGTGGCCGGATCGGCCCGTGGTGGTGCTGTGCATCGACGGCTGCGAGCCCGACTACATCTCACGCGCGGTGGAGGTGGGTGCCATGCCGTGGGTGGCTGACGCCCTGCGTGGTGGTACCTTCAACGTCGCGGACTGCGTCATCCCCAGCTTCACCAATCCCAACAACCTCTCGATCGTCACCGGGGTGCCGCCTTCCGTGCATGGAATTTCGGGAAACTACTTCTACGACCGCGAGACCGACGTCGAAGTCATGATGAACGATCCGAAATACCTGCGCTGTGACACGATCCTGGCCGCGTTTAGCGGGGTGGGAGCACAGGTGGTCGTGGTGACGGCGAAGGACAAGCTTCGGCGGCTCCTCGGTCATGGGCTCACGGGAATCTGCTTCTCGGCTGAAAAGGCAGATGAGACGAGCGTCGACGAGCATGGTCTCGTCGACGCGCTGGGGGTAGTAGGACGCCCCTTGCCGTCCGTGTACAGCGCCGAGCTCAGTGAGTTTGTCTTTGCCGCCGGGGTGACCTTGCTCGAGCAACGGCGACCTGACCTGATGTACCTCTCGACCACCGACTACATCCAGCACAAGCACGCTCCGGGAGCTCCCGAGGCCACCGCCTTCTACGGCATGATGGACGGCTATCTTGCCCGTCTGGCGACCCTCGGGGCAACGGTCGCCCTCACCGCCGATCACGGCATGAACGCCAAGACCGACCCGGCCGGTCGTCCTAACGTTGTCTATCTACAGGATCTCCTCGACCAGTGGCTCGACGTGGACGCGGCGCGCGTGATCCTGCCTATCACGGATCCGTATGTTGTCCACCACGGTGCCCTGGGATCCTTCGCCACCATCTACTTGACCGCGCCCGCCCTGGCCGATGAGGTAGCGACGCGGCTCAGGGCGGTGCCTGGGTTGGATCTCGTACTCGACGGCGCCACTGCTTGCGAACGCTTCGAATTGCCCCCCGACCGCATGGGCGATCTGGTCGTCGTCTCCGGGCGATCCACGGTCGTCGGGACCTCCGAGTCCCGGCACGATCTATCGGGCCTCGACGCCCCGCTACGCTCGCACGGCGGAATTTCGGAGCAACGGGTCCCGTTGCTCGTCAATCGCCCCGCAGATGTTCCGTTGTCGGGACGGCTGCGGAATTTCGACATCTTCGACGTCGCTCTGAATCGCGTCCGCTGACTCGTCACGCGTGCGCCGCCTATTTGAAGACGGCTGCGTGAAGACCCACCAGGGCGTCATAAGCCGCCCAGATCGCCGAGCATGAGGGAGAAGCATCGTGCCGAGAGAACGCATCGACGTGCCCGATATCCCCAAGCCGCTGGCCCACTACACCCCGGCTGCCCGCGCCGCGCCATTGGTGTTTGCCGCGGGCCAGATCGCCAGCGACTACCGGACAGGCGTGCCCCGTGAAGCCCTGGTCGATCCAGCCTTTCCGTACTACGGATCCGCTATCAAGAAGCAGACGCGCTATGTCCTAAAGAACCTGGCGCTGACGTTTCAGGCGGCGGGCACGTCCCTGGAGCATGTGGTCAAGGCCCAGGTTTTTCACACTGACCTCATGAACTTCAATGGCTTCGACGAAGTGTGGAGAGAGTTCTTCCCGACCCCCCCGCCGCGGACGACGGTGGGGACCACCGGGCTGCTGGTGCGGGACACGCTCGTGGAGATCGACCTCATCGCCAGTATGCCGAGCAGCCCCGCCGAGCGCGTGATGTCTTCCGCTCCCCGGCCGCTCGCTCACTACGCCGAGGCGGTGCGGGTGGGTAACCTGGTGTTCGCGGCGGGGCAGCTGGCGAGCGATTTCGAGCGTGGGGTGCCGCCGGAGGCTCGCGTCGATCCCGCGTTCCCGTACTACGGATCCGCTATCAAGAAGCAGACGCGCTATATCTTGAACAATCTCGCCAAGACCCTTGCCGCCGCGGGTACCTCCCTGGCGAACGTGGTGAAAGGTCAGGTGTTCCTGACGGATCTGATGGACTTCAATGGCTTTGACGAGGTGTGGAGGGAGTTCTTCCCGACCCCCCCGCCGCGGACGACGGTGGGGACCACCGGGCTGCTCGTGCGGGACACACTTGTGGAGATCGACCTCATTGCCGCCCTCCCGTCGGCGCCGCGGCACCCCATCGCCGTTTCCAGTATTCCGCAGCCCCTCGCCCACTACACACCGGCCGTGCGCGTGGACAACCTGGTGTTCACGGCTGGGCATCTCGCCAGCGATTTCAAGACGGGCATCCCCGCCGAAGCCCGCACGGATCCCGCGTTTCCGTTCTACGGCTCGGATATCAAGCGACAGACCCGCTATATCCTGGACAACTATGCCAGGACGTTCGAAGCGGCCGGGACGTCGTTGGCTAACGTGGTCAAGGCTCAGGTGTTCATGGTGGATCTCGACTGCTTCAACGACTTCGACGAGGTGTGGAAGGAGTTCTTTCCGACGCCCCCACCCCGCACCACGGTGGGGACCACCGGGCTGCTGGTCCCTGGCGCGCTGGTCGAGGTCGATCTGATCGCGGCGATGCCCTAGCGGATCGGACCCTGGCTTTCGTCAGGCGCGGGCGCTACCATCGGCGCATGAACCTTTTCAAGGCCAAGGCGGTCACGAACCTCGAGGAGGCGACCAAGGCTATTCCCGTGATCGATTTCGCGCCTGCCTTCAAGCGCGAGCCGGGCGGCCTGGACGCGGTGGCGCGCGAGGTGCGATGCGCAAGCGAACGGGTCGGCTTCTTCTATCTCGCGGGCCACGGGGTGGCCCCGCAGGTCGTCGACGCCGCCTTCGCAGCGTCGCGCGAGTTCCACGCGCTGCCCCTGGAGACGAAACAGCGGCTCGCGCTGAACGAGAACAACATCGGCTACCTGGCGCCGAACCAGAGTATCCAGGGAGCCTCGACCGTCCACAAGGCCACCCGCCCCAACTTCAACGAGAGCTTCTTCATCAGTCACGATCGCGGCGCCGATCACCCGGACGTGGTGGGTGGCACTCCTCTACGCGGGCGCAACCAGTGGCCCGAGGGACATCCCGGGATGCGGTCGGCGATGGTCGGCTACTTCAAGACCTTGGAGAGAGTGGGACAGCAGATGCTCCCCGTGCTGGCCCGTGCCCTCGACATGCCGACCGACTACTTCGCACCGTTCTTCGCGAACGAGGCGCACATCAATCTACGCTTCCTGCACTATCCGCCTCAGGACGTGGACGACGACGAGCAGTTCGGGCAGGGGCCCCACACGGACAACTCGTTCATCACCATCCTGGCCCGGATGGACGTCCCGGGCCTGGCGGTGTGCCTGCCCAGCGGTGAGTGGCTGGCTCCCCCGCTCATTCCGGGCACATTCCTCGTCAACCTTGGCAACATGATGAAGCGGTGGTCGAACGATCGGTTCCTGTCGACGCCCCACGGCGTGGTGAACGATTCGGGGAAGGACCGCTACTCGATCGCGTTCTTCTTCAGCCCCAACGTCGACTCGGTCATCGAGTGTCTTCCCAGTTGCGTCGGTCTCGACAACCCGCCGCGCTACCCCCCAGCCGTCTATCGCGACCTCGTGCTGCAGTTCTACAACGCCAACTATTTCCACCGTAAGGAGTACGCGGGCACCCGTTAACGACGGGCGTCGGGGACCGGGGCGTCCCCGACGCCCGCGAGTCCTCGATCGCGTTAACGCCCGACAGTGGCGCGGATGCTACCCATGTGCTCGTTCACGTGGTTGATGAGAATTCGCTCGATGACTTGTGCGGCCGACATGGGAGGCATGCCGGTCAGCACGGTGCCGCTGCGGTCGAGATCGGCGTCGCTCAGCCCCCGCACGGCCTCCGCTGCCTTGGCGCCGTTGGTCTGCAGCAGCTCGAGCGTCACCACTTTGGTCGTGTTGGCATGCTCCTTGGCGTGTTTCGCGTTCATGTCGTGGATCATGTCCATGGTGACGTTGGGCATGGACTGTCCCTTGGCGACCGCTTGCAGAATGCCCATGATACCGGCGTGCCCCTGGGCCACGTGATGGGCGACCACGCCGACCGGCCACTTATCGGCGGCGGTGATCTTCTTCCACTCCGCGTCGGTGAGACGCTCCACGAGGACGTTGAAGTCACGACACGCTTGCTCGAACGTGTTGGCTAGTTGCTCGGCACGGGCTCCCATAGTGTCCTCCTCGAGAAATCAGGTGACTGATGCCAGCTCGGTGAAGGGGCCTCCCAGCAATCGCTCGTCAGGCAAGGTGTTGGCGGATAGCGGCGATGGTTTTCGCATACTCGCCCGGGCTCAGGCTCTTCGGCGCGTGGGCGTGCTCCCAGGTCGGCCGGGTGGGGTTGGGATCCCACGTGTAGCGAGGGAAGAGATGCCAGTGCAGGTGCGCCACCGTGTTTCCCAGCAGCTCGTAGTTCATCTTGTTGGGGGTGAAGGCGGCCGCCATCGCCTTGGCCACCTTCAGCATGTCCTCGAAGTACTGGGTGCTTTCTCGCTCGGGCAGCTGGTAGAGCTCGGTGGCGTGAGACTTGGCGATCACCAGCGAGTAACCGGGATAGAACTGGTCGTTGCCGAGAATGGCGATGGAGGCCGGAAGGACCTTGATCCGACGATACACGGAGGTGGAGCCAGCGGGCTGATACGTTTCGTTGCTCGCGAGGGCCTCCACCACCGGACAGAACACACAGGCGGGTTCGCTCACGGAGCTTGTCCTCCTTCTGCCGGCGCCCGGGTACCGGGCCCATACTTCGCACGATAGCACGGCCCCCCTCATGGTATGTCAGACGGGTGCCACTGCAGAATCGGGTCACGCCCCAGGGCGACATCGTGGCGACGTCAGCCCGCGGAACACTCATGGGCAACCGCGGGCGCCTGCACGACAGCAGTCGCCGCCTCGTCCGCCGTCATGTCGGAAGCTATCGAGCCTGGGTCACCTGCGTGCTTGCCTTCAAGGCCCGTCGGCGAACCCCCATGACTCCGGGACGCTACACCGAGCTGTTCTTCCTGGACGAAGCCACCGCGCTGGCAGCGGGCCACCGCCCCTGTGCAGAGTGCCGCCGCGCCGACTATCGGCGATTCAAGGCGGCCTGGCTGAAGGGGAATCCGACGCTCGGATGCGACCGGGAGCCACCGATCACTTCCATCGATCGCGTCATGCATCGGGACCGTCTGCTTCCCGATGGTACCCAGCACGTCTTTGTCGCCGCCCTCGACGAGCTTGCCGACGGCGTCTTCGTGATTCGGCCTGACCATCCGACACCCCATCTCGTGTGGGGCGGCGCGCTGTGGGCCTGGTCGCTGACCGGGTATGCCGAGCCTACCGTACGCGGTTGCCACGGTTGGGTAGCCGTGCTCACTCCCCGCTCGACAGTCAACGCTCTGCGCGCAGGCTACTCACCCAAGGTCCACAGCAGCATCAACGCCGCATCGCGGTAGCCGAGAACTGGAACTACACAACCTCGAGGAAGCTCGAGACGACCTGCTCGGCGAGGACCGGCAGCGGGGCGCGGGCGCGAGCCTGACCCAGATCGTGCCCAGCTCTCACCGTGAGGAGCGCCGTGCGGGCAGGGATCAGCGCGCGGCCCGCCTCGATCTCTTCGATGGTCCCGAACGGATCGGTCGTTCCGTGAACGAAGAGAGTCGGCACTCGGAGGCTTGGCAGGTGCGCGCAGCGGCGATCGGCAGGCCGACCCGGCGGGTGCAGGGGATAGGAAAGCAGCAGAAGAGCCTCGGCGAGGCCAGGCGCCTCGGCGAGTACCATGCTGCACTGGCGGCCCCCATAGGAGTGCCCGCCGACGAAGATCGCTCCTCGGACGATCCCGCGCAGGGCACGAATAGCCTGACGGATGCCCTCGCGATCGCGCTCGGCAGTGGCCGGTGAGGGCGGCCCGCGGCGTCTCGCTTGCCGGTAGGGCAAGTCGCACCGGAGAGCGGCGACACTCCGCTCGGCGAATGCCGAAGCGAGCGCGACCAGCAATGGAGCATCCGAGTCTGAGCCGGCGCCATGCGTGAGGATGATGCCGTCCCCTCCAGGTTTCGCAGGACGGTGCAGGAAGCCGTACACGGCCGGTCCCCCGTCCGGAACGAACTCGAACGGCTCGATGCTCACCATGTCTCTCATTGTGCACGTGTTTCTTCTGAAGGAAGCCTCGACTACCATCGAGCTGTGCCAGAGCCAGCCGAGGTTGCTGCCGTCCTGGAGAGTCTCCGACGCGTCTGGGGCTACTCCGCCTTCCTCCCGCTCCAGGAGCGTGCCGTACGTGCCGTCCTCATGGGCCGAGACTCGCTGGTGGTGCTGCCCACGGGTGGCGGAAAGTCGATCTGCTACCAGGCGCCGGCCGTGCATCTCGACCATCTCGCGGTCGTGGTGTCCCCACTCATTGCACTCATGAAGGACCAAGTCGATGCTCTCCGTCAGAACGGAGTCCGCGCCGCCTATTTGAACAGCAGCCAGACCCCGGCCGAACGTGCCGCGATCGATCGAGAGCTGGCGGCGGGCCGCCTCACCCTTCTGTACATCGCGCCAGAGCGGCTGACGATGCCCGGCTTCTTGGAAAGGCTCCGGTTGGCTCGTCCGACGTTCTTCGCGATCGATGAAGCTCATTGCATCAGCCAGTGGGGTCACGACTTTCGTCCCGAATACCGTCAGCTCCGCGGACTGAAGGAAAGCTTTCCGGGTACGGCCGTCCATGCCTACACCGCCACCGCCACCCGAGAGGTGCAGGCCGACATCGTCAGCGAGCTGCGCCTGACGCGCCCCGCGACACTCGTCGGCCCGGTCGACCGACCCAACCTGGTCTATCGTGTGCAATCGCGTGCCGACCGGTTGCGCCAGGTCCTCGCCGCCATCGATCGCCACCGCGATCAAGCGGGTATCGTGTATTGCATTCGCCGTTCGGAGGTCGATGAGCTGGGCGCCGCCCTTGTCGGACGTGGTCTGCGTGCGGTCCCGTACCACGCAGGTCTTCCTGACCACGTACGTCGTGCCAACCAGGACGCCTTCGTCAGGGAGCGTGTGGACATCGTGGTCGCCACGGTCGCCTTTGGCATGGGCATCGATCGCTCCAACGTGCGCTACGTCGTCCACACGGGCATGCCGAAATCACTCGAGCACTACCAACAGGAGGCCGGGCGCGCCGGCCGCGACGGATTGGAAGCGGAGTGCCTACTGCTCTGGAGCGGCGCGGACTACGCAGCCTGGAAGTCACTGCTGGAGACCGAGGCGGCGACGGCACCCGGGGCTGTGCGCAAGCTCGGTGAAATCTTCGCCTTCTGTCGGAACGCCGTCTGCCGCCATCGCGCGCTGGCTATGTACTTTGGTCAGGAGTACCCAGCGCCGAGCTGCGGTCGATGCGATGTCTGTCTGGGCGAGGTGGCCTCGGTTGACGGCGCGCAGGAGATCGTCACCACGATTCTCCGTGCGGTGGCCGAGCTGCGGGGACGTTTTGGCGCCGCCCACGTGGCCGACGTGCTCACCGGCGCCTCGACCGACCGCATCCGTGCTCTCGAACACGACCGCAGCGATTCGTACCGTGCCCTTGGCGATGTCGCCAAGCGCGACGCGCGTGCCTGGATCGATCAGCTCGTCGGTCAAGGGCTCCTCGCGCGCACACCTGGCGAGTACCCCACCGTCGCCCTGACGAAGCGTGGCGCCCAGGTCCTCCGGGGCGAGACGCCCGCCGGACCCCTCAGCCGCGTGATGCGCCACCGCCGACGTGCCGATTCGGTCGTCACCGCGTCTGACAGAGGAGCACCCCGGCGGCCCTTCGAGGCCCGGAGGGTCAGGCCCGGTACGCGGGGCCCATGCGGGGGCCCTTTCGAGGCCCGGGAAGCTGGCGGGATCCAGAGGGGTGCCCCGGGTATCCCGGGGCGCCCCGAACGTATGGGGGGCCTGGGGGGCCCTTTCGAGGCCCCCCATATAGACAAACAACCTGTTCGAGGTGCTTCGCCAGGTGCGGCGCGAGTTGGCCGACGAGCGCAAGGTCCCGCCCTACATAATCTTCAGCGACCTGACCCTGCGTGAGCTCGCTCGGCTGCGGCCGGCCACGCCTGCGGCGTTTCTGGCGGTCAAAGGCGTTGGCGTGTGGAAATCCGAACAGTTCGGGGCGCGCTTCATCGATGCCATCCTGGCGTTCGATGGTGATAGCCCTTCGGAGGCGAGTCGCTGACCACCGTATTCGGAGCCTTCATGACCACGGCCGCCCAGCGGCCCGATAACGCCTTCTTCTGCGCTCCGCCCGCGCCCGGCCGCGCCTACTTCCCGGATGGCATCGAGTACACCTACGCCCAGACCCGCGGACAGGTGCTGGAGCTGCGCGAACGGTATGCCGCCGCCGGCTACGGGCACGGCCATCGAGTCGCCCTGCTCCTCGAAAACCGCCCTGAGTTCTTTTTTCACTATCTCGCCCTGAACGGCCTGGGCTGCGGGATCGTGCCCATCAACCCTGACTACCAGCGGGACGAGATGGTGTACCAGATGGATCACTCGGAGGCCGACCTCGTCGTGTGCTTGGCCACGCGCGTGGCCGATCTCGAGGTCGTCGCGCGAGAGCGCTCGAAACCGCTGCCCATCGTCGATGCGGCGAGCCTCCCCGACAGGCTGCCGAAACCCGAGACGGCGCCGCGAGAGGAGGCACCGGGATTCGATACCGAGTGCAGCCTCCTTTACACGTCGGGGACAACCGGCCGGCCGAAGGGATGCATTCTGACCAACTACTACTACCTGAACTCCGCGGCCTGGTATCGCGACCTCGGCGGCCTGGTCCGATTCGAGCATGGAGCCGAACGCGTCCTCAATCCCCTCCCGCTCTATCACGTGAACAGCCAGGGGATCACCGCGACCATGTGCATCCTGACCGCGAATTGCCTGGCCATGCCCGAGCGGTTCAGTCCGGGACGCTGGTGGCAGGACGTCGCGGCCGCGCGGGCCACCGTCATCCACTATCTCGGTGTGATGCCTCCCCTTCTGTTGAAACAGCCGCCACGGCCCGAGGAGCGTGCGCATCACGTGAGGTTCGGCCTCGGGGCCGGCGTGGAACCGGAGCTGCACGCGCAGTTCGAGAAGCGCTTCGGGTTCCCGCTGATCGAGGTGTGGGGGATGACCGAGACCGGGCGCCTCTATGCTGACAACGTCGAGCCCCGCCAGATTCACTCCCGTGCCTTCGGACGGCCCCGCGGCGAGCTGGAGGCACGCGTCGTTGACGATGATGACCGCACGGTGCCGCACGGCAGCGAAGGCGAGCTCATCGTACGGTGCGCCGGGCCCGATCCTCGCCGCGGTTTCTTCTCAGGCTATCTCAAGAACCCGGAGGCTACGGAAGAAGCGTGGCGAGGTGGTTGGTTTCACACCGGTGATGTCGTCCGGCAGATGGCCGACGGCATGTTGGTCTTCGTCGATCGCAAGAAGAACATCATTCGCCGCTCGGGTGAGAACATTGCTGCCGCCGAAATCGAGGCAATCCTGCAGGCCCATGAGGCGGTGGCGCAGGTGGCGGTGCTGGCGGTGCCCGATGAGATCCGCGAGGAGGAGGTCATGGCCTGCGTCGTTCCCGTACCGGGAGTCTCTGGTGACGCTGCGCTGGCCGATCGTCTCCTCGACTGGTGTCTGGCTCGGCTCGCCTACTTCAAGGCCCCGGGCTGGATGCTATTCGTGGACCGCCTGCCGACTACCGGAACCCAGAAGGTGCAGAAGGGTCAGATCTTCCCGCGCGGAGACGATCCGCGTCAGCGGACAGGCGTGATCGATCTCCGGAGCCGCAAAAGGCGCGGCTAGGGACTACGCGCCCCTGACGCTCGCGATGATACCGAGCACGCGAAGGATCTCCGCGCCGTCCCGTACCATGTGCCGGTCGCCCGCCTGACCCCAGCGCAGGACGCCGTCACGGTCCACGATGAACGTCGAACGCCAGGCCACGTTGCGTGCCTCGTCCAGCACACCGTACGCGCGGATTACCGTCCGGTGAATGTCGCTCAGGAGCGGGAAGGGAAAGTTGTGCGCCTTGTGCCAGGCCGCGTGCGATAGCGTGCTATCAGCGCTGATGGCCAGCACCGTGGCCCCGCGCTCTCGGATGCGCGGCTCGACCTTGACCAGGTCGGTGAGCTCCGGCGTTCAGATGGTGCCCCAGTCGTAGCAATAGAAGACGAGAACGACGTCGGACTTGCCCTTGAAAGACGACAGCGTGATCTCGGGTTGGCTCGTGGCGGGAAGTGCGAAATCGGGTGCCGGCTGGCCGAAGCGAGCGCCGTTCATGATTGGACCTCCCGTGGGACGGACGTGGGGAGTAAAGGGTGGCTAGAGTCGGGTCGTCTTCCACCACTCGTAGATCTCCTCGCCAGTGGTGAACCAGACCCCCTTGTGCTTGCGCATGTAATCGTAGACGCCCTCGAAGTACTTGATCCGATGCGGGACACCGGAAATGTACGGGTGGACGGCGATCGCCATCACCCGAGGGTTCCGGGCCCCCTCGGCGTAGAGGCGGTCGAACTGGTCCCGGCAGCGCTGGACCCATGCCTGGGAGGCATGATGCTGGATGACCATCACCGGGATGTCGTTCAGCTCCAGGGTATAGGGCACGGACACGAGCGGTCCCGCCGTCGTGCGGATCTCATACGGCTGGTCGTCGTTGACCCAGTCGGAGACGTACTCGATCCCCTCCTCGGCCAGGAGGTCGAGCGTGTCCCACGTCTCCGTGAGGCCCGGGCCGAGCCACCCCCGGGGTTTCTTGCCGGTGAATTTCTGGATGATCTCCATCGACTCGCGGATAGTTGCGCGCTGGTCCGGGACCAGGTGAAGCGCCCCCTGGACGACCCCGTGTCCCATGAACTCCCAACCGGCGTCTAGCATGGCGCGCGCCACCGGCTCGTAACTCTGGCACACCCGGGCGTTGATGGAGGTGGTTGCTCGCAGCTTGCGCTTGCCGAGCGCTTCCAGGAGTCGCCAGAACCCCACCCGCATCCCGTAGTCGTGCCACGCCCAGTTGGGCACATCCGGGACGGTCGACACCCCTTGCGGCGCCGTGAGGTACTGGCGGGCCATGGGCCGCTGGATGTCCCAGTCTTCGATGTTCACGATCGTCCATACCGCAAGGCGGGCGCCCTTGGGAAGCCGCCAGGGGCGCCGGCTGATGATCGGCGAGTAATCGAAGCGCTCCGAGGGCAGCTTCACGGTCCCCTCCTTGGCCACGGCCACCCGCACTATACGGCATGTCCCACCACTCCGGGAGTATTACGCCCCATGGCGGGCCCTGGTCCTGGCCATCCATAGTAGAATTTCCGCCGGTGACCATCGAGTTCTGGGTCACGCAGGCATTCAACGGCATCTCCTACGGGGCGCTGCTCTTCCTGCTCGCGAGCGGTCTCTCCCTGATCTTCGGCGTCATGCGGATCGTCAATCTGTCGCACGGCTCATACTTCATGTTGGGCGGGTACGTCGGGCTGTCCGTGGTGTGGAAGACGGCGAGCTTCTGGCTGGCCCTGGCCGTCGGGGCGGTGGCCATCGCGCTCATCGGGATGGGCATGGAACGGCTCTTTCTCCGTCGGCTCAAGGGCAAGACGCTCGGGCAGGTCCTGATGACGATCGGCTTCGCTCTCATCTTCCAGGACCTGGCGCTGCTGATTTGGGGCGGCGACCCCTACACGATCCCGACTCCCTCCGTGCTCAGCGGCGTCCTCCGCGCGGGGGCCTTTGTTTTCCCCGTGTATCGGATCTTCATGGTGGTGGTGGCGGTCGCGATCGGCATCGGGCTCTGGCTGCTCCTCGATCGGACCCGGGTGGGTGCCATGATCCGCGCGGCCGTCGACGACGCCGAGATGGCCCAGGGGGTGGGCATTCGAGTGCCCACAGTATCGCTCGGCATCTTCGGACTGGGAGCCGCCCTGGCCGCCCTGGGCGGGGTGATCGGAGGAGGCTTCCTCGGCGTCTATCCCGGGGCGGACTTCGAGATGCTGCCATATGCCTTCGTCGTGGTGATCGTCGGGGGCCTGGGGAGCTTGCCGGGAGCTATGGCAGGGAGCCTGCTGGTCGGGCTCCTCGACAACTTCGGCAAGGCGCTCTTTCCCGAGCTGTCCTACTTCACCCTGTTCGCGCCGATGGCCGTGATCCTCGCGCTCAGGCCGACCGGGCTTTTCGGTCGAGCATGAGACACAAGGCGCTCCTGGGCACCCTCATCGTCGCGATTCTTGCCATCTCGGCGCCGGGGTTGCCTTCCTATCCGCTGACGTTGCTGACCCAGACCCTGATCGTGGCGATCCTGGCCATGAGCCTCGACGTGCTCCTGGGCTATACCGGGCTTCCCTCCCTTGGGCACTCCGCGTACTTCGGGGTAGGGGCCTATGCCGTCGCGCTCCTCACCACCGAGCGTGGGGTCGGTTTCGCTGGATGTGTGCTGACGGGTGTGGCGCTCGCCGCCGTCGCCGCCGCCGTCTTTGGGCTGGTGGCCATCCGTGCGACGGGGACATACTTCCTGATGATCACGCTTGCCCTCGGGATGGTCGTATGGGGCCTCGCCTTTCGGTGGACGTCCCTCACCAAGGGCGACAATGGTGTCTCCGGCGTTCCCCGCCCCGCGCTGGGCGCCCTCGACTTCTCCTCTCCGGTGCCCTTCTTCTATCTCGCCCTGGTGGCCGCCACCGTGGCCTGGGCCCTCCTCGGATTGCTGGTGAGCTCTCCCTTCGGCCTTGGCCTCAAGGGCATCCGGGAGAGCGAGTCCCGCATGCGCGCTCTCGGCTACAACGTGTGGCTTCACAAGTACGTGGCCTTCGTGCTGTCGGGGACGGTGGCCGGGTTCGCGGGCGTGCTGTGGGCCTATTTCAACGGCTTCGTGGCCCCCACCGACGTGCAGCTCCTGACCTCGGTGGAGACGCTCCTCATGGTCGCCCTTGGGGGGCCCGGCACCCTGGCCGGACCTGCTCTTGGCGCTGCCGTCATCGTCTTCCTCAAGAACTTCGTGAGCGTCTACACCAAGCGCTGGCTGCTTATCCTCGGTGCCGTCTACATCGGGGTGACCCTCTTCGCCCCCCGCGGCATCGTGGGCGCCCTCCGGGGCCGCTGAAGTGCGTGTCCGCGCACTTCCCCTTGAGGTCTTGGCTCGAATCGAGGAGGGTTTGCGGGCCGCACTCGACCTCGCATGACACCGCCTTCGCAACGTATGCTGGCGCTCGAGTTGCGCGGGGTTTCCAGGGCGTTCGGCGGCTTGCGAGCTGTTGACGGGGTGACCCTCGCCGTGCAACGAGGCGAGCGCCGCGCGCTCATCGGGCCGAACGGAGCAGGCAAGACCACGCTCTTCAACCTGATCAGCGGCGCCCTTGCGGTGACGTCGGGCTCGATCTTGCTGTTCGGCCGCGATGTCACTGACGCGCCCGCTCATCGCCGGGCTGCCCTCGGGCTCACGCGGACCTTTCAGGTCACCAACCTGTTTCCCGACCTCTCCGTGATGGAAAACTGCCTGCTCGCCGTGCAGGCGCTCACCCCCGCCAAGTTCGCGATGTGGCGGCCCCTGGCCTCCCTGCCCGCCCTCCACGAGCGCTCGCATGACGTCCTCGAGATGGTGGGCCTCGGCCATACCTCCACGGCGATGGTCAAGAACCTCTCCCACGGCGAGCAGCGTCAGCTAGAGATCGCGCTGGCCCTGGCCGGGCAGCCGCGCGTGCTCCTGCTGGACGAGCCGACAGCGGGGCTCTCGCCCGCCGAGTCGCGCCTGATGGCCGACCTGCTGAAGGGGCTGGATCCTGGCATCACGGTACTCATGATCGAGCACGACATGGATATCGCCCTCGAGGTCAGCCAGCACGTGACCGTGCTGCACTTCGGGCGGGTCATCGCCGACGGGTTGCGGGACGAGATCAAGGCGAATCCCCAGGTCCGCGAGATTTATCTCGGTGCTTGAGGTCGAGGACGTCCATACGTACTACGGCACCAGCCACGTGCTGCAGGGAATATCTCTCACGCTGAACTCTGGTGAGGTGCTGACTATCCTGGGACGTAACGGCGTAGGGAAGACCACGCTCGTCCGCTCGATCATCGGGTTCACCCCACCTCGCCGCGGCCGGGTGTGCTTCAAAGGCGACGACATCACGCGCTGGCCTCCTTTCCGGGCAGTCGAGCGCGGGATGGCTCTGGTTCCCCAGGGGCGCCGTATCTTCCCTTCACTCTCCGTCCGGGAGAATCTGCTCGTGGCACGTACGGGTCGTTCGGGACGCTGGACTCTCGAGAGCGTGTACGAGTTGTTCCCCCGCTTGCGCGAGCGCGAGGGTCACGGCGGCAACACGCTCTCGGGAGGTGAGCAGCAGATGCTGGCCATCGGCCGCGCCCTCATGACGAATCCGGAGCTGATCCTCATGGACGAGCCCACGGAGGGACTGGCGCCGTTGCTGGTGCGCCAGGTCGGCCAGGTCATCGGAGAGCTGAAGCGGCAGGGCCTCCCGATCCTGCTTGTGGAACAGAACCTGGCTCTGGGACTGGCGGTGGCCGATCGGGTGCACGTCATCAGCCGGGGCCGCGTCGTGCACTCCTCCACCCCGGCCGAACTGCTGGCCAACGAAGAGGTGAAGTCGCGCTATCTTGGCGTGTCCTGATCCGGCAGAGGGCCTGCCGAGTTCTGCGCCCTCAGGGCGCGGTAGCGAGGCTGGCCATGAAATGCACGAGATTCTCGATGTCCGCCTCGGTCAGCGGCTGGGCCACCATCGTCATCATCCCGTCCAGATCGCTGGTGGTCTTGGACTTGTACCCGCGCAGCCGCTTGAGGAGGTAGTCGAAATCCTGTCCCGCCAGCCGGGGGACCCCCTGCTGGCCCATGAGCCGGGGCCCGTGGCACGAGGTGCAGTTTTGCTGCTGGGCGATGGGCTGTCCGGCTGCCGCTCGCGCCGCGTCGATCCGAGCGGGTCG
Organism: uncultured Candidatus Rokubacteria bacterium; assembly: GCA_963754315.1. Lineage (GTDB taxonomy): Bacteria > Methylomirabilota > Methylomirabilia > Rokubacteriales > CSP1-6 > CAVWFS01. The sequence continues at coordinate 783,438 of CAVWFS010000019.1, read as the reverse complement.
GGCCCGTGGAGGCTGGGCGGCGTAATAGGCGGCGAGATCGGCCATGTCCGCGTCGCTGAGGTTAACGGCAAAGGGTGACATCTGCGGGTCGCGGCGACGTCCATCCCGATACATGATCAGCTGCCAGTGCGTGTAGAAGGTGGGCATCCCAGCCAGGGAAGGCGTACCGGGGGTGGCGCCATTGCCATCGGCCCCGTGGCACGCCCCGCAGGGCTCTGCCTTCTTTCGCGCGGCATTCAGATCGGCGCCGGAAACGTTCGCGCTTGCCGCCCCGAGGGCCACGACGAGAGTCGCAACGGCTACCCGCCGGCGACGCGCCACCACACGTCTCATGATTTCCGTGAATGAAAGCAGGGAAGACTGAGCGGCTTCCCGTGCGGCCCCGGCCGGAACCATCCCGCCGGGACCGCTACAGGAAGACCGGAATCAGCGCTGGTAGGCGATGCGGAAGATAGCGCCGAGGTAGTCGTCGGATAGGAGCATCGAGCCGTCGGGCATCCACTCGATGTATGTCGGCCGGCCGAACACCGTGGTCCCGTCCGTGAACCCATCGGCAAAGGTCTCATACTTCGGGGCCATGCCGGGCTTGAGATCGACTGTCATCACCTTGTAGCCGCTCTTCTGGGTGCGGTTCCAGGAGCCTTTGAGCGCCACGAAGGCGACGTTGCGATACTGCGCCGGAAACATGCTCCCCGTGTAGAACTTGATGCCCATGCCCGCCACGTGCGGTCCAAGCTTGAGCAACGGAGGAGCGAATTCGCTGCACGAGCGACCGACCCCGAAGTCGGGGTCGAGAATGTCGCCCTGGTGGCAGTAGGGGTAACCGAAGTGCAGACCGGCCCGTGGGGCGTGATGCAAGGTGTCGTTGGGCACATCGTCGCCCATCCAGTCACGCCCATGGTTCGTGAAGTACAGCTCCTTGGTCACGGGGTGGAAGTCGAAGCCGACGCTGTTGCGGACACCATAGGCGAAGTACTCAAAACCAGACCCGTCGGGGTTGACACGCGAGATGTTGGCATGGGTGGCTGGCGGAATGCAGATGTTGCAGGGCGCCCCCATGTTGAAGTAGAGCTTTCCATCCGGCCCAAAGGCTAGATAGCGCCAGTTATGATGCGCGTCCGGCGGATACGTGTACACGACTTTGGGCGCGGGCGGATTGTCCAGGTTGGCCTCGATGTTCTCGAACTTCAGAAGGCGAGGAATCTCGGCCACGTAGAGCGCCCCGTCCCGGAAGGCCACTCCGCTCGGCTGGGTCAGTCCTTTGGCGATGACCTTGACTTCGCGTCGGCCGCCCCGGTCGACTACCGCGTAGACGTTGCCTGCGACCCTGCTGCCCAGGAACAAGGTGCCCTTCGAGCCCCAGGCCATCTCCCGGGCATTCGGGATTCCGTCGGCCCAGACGCTGATCGTGAAGCCGGGCGGCAGCTTGATTTGGTCGACCTTGATCTGGTTGGCCGGGGTCGGCGCCGGCGGCAGAGGAACGGGGGCGAGCGGTGAGTTGGCCATTTCGGCCGGCTGGCCCTGCTTCCACGCCGGTGGAGGCTGCTGGGCGGGAGCCAGTTGAGCGAGCGCGAGCCCGACTACGAGTGCCACCGCGAGCGATGTCACGACGATACGCCGCATGGTGAGCCTCCCCTTTGAGGATCGATCACTATTGGTGATTTTCCGACCACGCAAGGCCTACGCGGGCCGGACGATACGTCTCGTCATCCCGGTTTGTCAAGGTGTGGTGCCCCGAGGCCCGGACGATGGTGCCTCCCCAGCCTTGGCCGTCCGATACACGAACGGTGCGGGGACACCCTCGGCGGCAACGGTGCGAGCGTGCTCGATGAGGCCATGGTCAGGCGAGAGGTGACACGCAGGATCGGTGGCTGTGGCGCGCCCGGTCAGGTGGAAGGCCTGACAGCGGCAGCCGCCGAAGTCGATGCCACGCCGATCACAGCTCCGGCACGGTTCGGGCATCCAGGCCTCGCCGCGGAAGGCGTTGAAGCCCGGCGAGTCGCGCCAGATATCGCCGAGCGAGCGATCCTTCACGTTCTCGAAGCTCAGATCGGGCATGGTGTGGGCCGCATGGCAGGGGAGGGCGAGGCCGTCGGGGCTCACCACGATGAACCGCCGTCCCCAGCCGTCCACGCAGGCTTTCGGTAGATCGGAGAAGTAGTCGGGAGTGACGAAGAGCACTTCCATGCGGCCCCGCAGCCGGCGACGCGCGTCCGCCGCAACCCCCCGTGCGCGCTCGAGCTGCTCACGGGTGGGCAGGAGCCCCTCCCGGTTGGCCAGCGCCCAGCCGAGATACTGCGTGTTGGCCAGCTCCAGACGATCGGCGCCGAGACGCTCGGCGAGCGCGATGACTGCGGCCGTCTGGGCAAGGTTCTCCCGATGAAGGACGGTGTTGAGGGTGAGGGGGAACCCCAGCTCCTTGACCCAGGCGGCCGCCTGCAGCTTGCGCTCGAAGGATCGTGTGCCCGCGATCCGATCGGACGCGGCTGCCGTCACGTCCTGGATGGAGATCTGCACATTGTCGAGCCCGAGATCGCGCAGACGCTCCAGCCGGTCGCGCGTGAGGGGAATGCCACTGGTGATGAGGTTGGTGTAGAGATCGAGGCGGCGCGCTCGCTCCACCAGGACCTCCAGATCGTCGCGGACGAGCGGTTCACCTCCACTGAGGTTGAGCTGGACCACTCCCAGGTCTTCGGCCTCGTCGAAGACACGCAGCCAGGTCACGGTGTCCACCTCGGGCTGGTGGCTCGCATAGTCCAGCGGGTTGGAACAATACACACAGCGAAGCGGGCAGCGGTAGGTCAGCTCGGCCACCAAGGTGTACGGACGATACGGTTCGCTCACGGCGCGGTCTGCACGAGGCCTCGGTCGGCCATCGTCCGCAGAAAGTCCATGACCTGACGCTCCACCGCGGGTGGCTCCTGACCGTACTTGCGGGCCAGCTCGTCCACGATGGCGCCCACCGTGCGCTCCCCCGTGCACAGCTGGAGAACGTCGGCCGCGGTAGGGTTGAGGACCAGACCGCGCTCTGGATAGAGCAGCATGTAGCGCGACGATTTGCGGTCGAAACGCAAGCGCGCCTTGGCTGCCAGCCGGAGCCGACTCTCGGGCGAAATCACGTGGCACGGGGCCCGACCACACCCCAGCCCGGCTCGATATAGGCGGCATAGGTGCAGTCCAGGAGGTGCCAGAGGATCTCCGTCTTGCGGATGAGGGCAGCCACGCAGCGCTCCTGAAGCGCATAGGTGGTGGCGTGGCGCACCACGAACTCGATGGCCTCCTCGGAATCGCGGCGGGCACGCGGCACGCGCGAGCGGAAGTAGGCGAGCATGTCGGGGCTCACCCATGGGTAGTGCTTCTCCCAGGCCAGCACACGCTTGGACATCAGGTCGGGAGCGAAAAACTCGGTCAGCGACGAGGCCACGGCTTCCAGCAAACTGCGTTCGCGGACAAGCTCGACATAGGCGTCGCAGGCGAAGCGCACCCCGGGCAGGACGGAGCGGCAGCTGGCCACCTCCTCGCGATCGAGCCCCACGCCCTCCGCCAGCCGCAACCACAGCTCGAGCCCGCCCTGGCCGGCCTCGTCACCGTCGTGATCACGGATGCGACGCACCCACATCCGACGGAAGTCCGGGTCCTCGGACTTGGCCACGATGACGGCGTCCTTGATGGGGATCCGGGTCTGATAGTAGTAGCGGTTCAGTACCCACTGCTGGAGCTGAAGCTTGGTGAGAGCGCCCTCGTGCATCAGCACGTGGTAACGATGGTGATCATGGTAGCGCTGCTCGCCCTCGCGGCGGATCCATCCGATGAAATCCTCCTGGGCGAGCGGCGCTCGCACCGTTTTCCCCGTCACAGCGTCAGTTCCATGGCATCGTAGGCGATCTCCCAACCGGCCTCCTCCGCGGCCCTTCGCTCGGGAGAATCGTCGCGCAGGAGTGGGTTCGTGTTGTTGAGGTGAATGTAGATTCGACGGGCCGCGCGCAACCCGGCCAGCGCCACGAGGCTGCCCTCCGTCCCGCCCACCGGCAGGTGCGCCATGTCCTCGGCGCGCTTGCTTCCCAGGCCCAGGGCGGGCAGCTCGTCGCTCGACCAGAATGTCCCGTCGAAGAACAGGCAAGCGGCGGCCTCGAGGGCGGCAGCGACCGCGGGCGTGATGCGCCCTGCGGCCGGGAAATAGGCCAGGCGGGTTCTCGTTGACTCTGCCCGAATCTTGAGCCCGATGTTGTCCTCGGGACCGGGAGGGAAGAGCCCCTCGAGATGAACGGGAGGTTTGCCCGGTACCGTCACGGCTTCCACGTACAGACCGTACCCCGGACCGTCTGCACCCGCCAGTTCGACTTCGCGCCCGAGGGCAAGGACACGCCACGTGATCTGGCCGGGAAATCGCTGAAGGGTCCGGTAGAGGACGTTGCCCTCGGTAAAGCCGCGTTGGACGCTCGCGGTGGCATAGACGACGAGCGGATGGGACTCGCGCAAGGAGAGCAGGCCCAAGGTGTGGTCGAGATCGCCGTTGGTGAGCACGATGGCCTCGATGGGACAGTGCCGCGGACCACGAGGATGCAGCTCTGGGAAGCCCTCGATCTGCTGGCGAATCTCGGGCGAGGCGTTGAGGAGAAACCAGGCCTTCCCGTCAGGACTCAGCGCGACGGATTCTTGGGTGCGCGGCGCGGCTCGCAAGGTTCCAGCACGGAGACCGCGACAGTTAGGACAGCCGCAGTTCCACTGTGGAAAACCTCCACCAGCTGCCGAGCCCAGGACGCGAACGCGCACGGTCGGGCCCCGCTGTTACTGCAGATGGGGGGCCGCCCGAGGGCCCCCCGTGTCATCAGAAGCGGTCGTCCTGCTCCCGGTCGAAGTCGTCTTGGTAGGAATTGATCTCGGCGTCCATCCTGACTTCAATGAAGTCCGGCGCTTCCCAAGCCATAACCTCACCTCCAATGAAGAGCACCCGGGCCGGGTACTTGCGCACATCGTAACGGGGCGGTGCCGCGGGCGTCAAGGGCCTTGCGATTCACGCTGGAGAGCGGGCCAGTTCGCGGTCGGAGGAGGGACGGCGCCTGAGGCGCGGCCGGATGATGAGCCACGCTCGCCCGAGGTAGAGCAGGAGAACCATGAGGGCGGCGTTGGCGATCCCGTAGTACAGCCACGAATCGAACGCGACCCCCATCCAGCGCTTCACGATCGTGAACACGATGACCTGATGGACGAAGTAGAGCACCATGGCCGTTTGCCCCAGGTCGACCAGCCAGCGCGGCGCCCACCCCCGGACGTCCATCAGGTAGTAGGCGACCGGTGTCGAGAGAAACAGCACGGTGCCAATCCACAAGAGCGAGATTCCGCGCGGCGTCCAGTGCTTGTTGACGATGAAATCGCGCATGAATCCGAAACGGACCGGCGTGTGGGTCCAGGTATCGTAGGCGACGAAGGTGAGGAGGCAGAGGACGCCGGCTCCGGCCATGAGGGCGAAATAGCGGGTGAGGGCATGCGGACCGCGCTGGTTGGCGACACAGAAGTTCCAGCCGAAGACCGCCGAGATGCAGACCAGAGTTGTCCAGGGCCACGGGGGAAAGTCGGCGAAGACGAGTTGCGCGACCAAGGGATGGTGGGGCAACCAGTGATTGAGAGGCGTGGCGAGCACACTGAAGAGCACGTACAGCGCCACCGAAACGACGACGATCAGGACGCGACCCCAGCGACGTCCTACCACGGCCAAAGCCGGTACGAGCGCAATGATGCTGAACCCGATGGTCTGCAGCACCCCGAGCTGCCATGGCGGATCGATGCAAAGCCCTCCTAGACCCGGGGAGCCCACCGCTATGGCCTCAAGCGCCCGCCAGAAGTCACAGAACACGATGAGGTTCAGGAGATAGCCGGCCAGGATGACCTCCACTCCCCGCCGGAGGTAGCGGGGCGCTACCGTCGCGAAGCTCTGCCCTCTGCGCACGGTGGCGTTGTAGTGGGCGATGGCCTGGCAGAAGCCCACCAGGAAGAGGAAGATCGGCGCGGCCACCGTGGTGGTGATGTAGATCAGGTGATAGCGCGGCCAGCCGAAGGAGCGGTCGATCCACCAGCGACCAGTGTGGTTGACGACCATGGCCACGATGGCCAGGCCGCGAAGCCCGTCCAGGTATGGCATCCGGCCAGGCTTCGCTGGCGGTTCCATCATCTGCCTCCCGCTGCTACACTAAACGCCCCATGAAAATTCTCTATACACCCAACCTGATCGCACCGTCTCTCACCGACGAACAGCGGGCCCGAATCCTCAAAGCGGCCGGCCCCGCCGCCGCCCTCGTGGAAGCCAAGGACCCGGCCCGCCAGCGCGAGCAGATCGTTGATGCCGAGGCCTTGCTCGGGCGCGTGAGCAACGACATCTTCGCGCTGAACCGTCGTCTTCGCTACTACCATTCGCTGGGAGCGGGAGTCGACGCCATCCTCACCCCAGAGTTGGTGGAGAGTGACGTGATTCTCACCAGCGAGAAGGGCGAGGTCGGCATCCATCTGGCCGAGCACGCCTTCGCGTTGCTCCTTGCCCTCACCCGCGGGCTGCACACGGTCATCCGCAAGCCCGACTTCGATCTGCGCGAATCCATCCGGCTCGCCCAGCGTGAACTCTACGAGCAGACCATGGGCATCGTTGGCTTCGGGGGCACCGGTCGCGCGGTGGCCCGGCGCGCCCTCGGCTTCGGCCTGCGCGTGCTGGCGGTGGACATCGAAGACGTACCGCCCGAGCCCGGCGTGGAGGCCATCTGGAAACCCGACCGGCTCCCGCAACTTCTGAGCGAGTCGGACGTGGTGGTGATCGGGCTCCCTCTCACCAAGGCAACGCATCATCTCTTCACCCGCGATCTCTTTCGCCAGATGCGGCGGCACGCCATTCTCATCAACGTCACGCGGGGCGCCATCGTGTACGGCGAGGATCTGTTGAAGGCGATCGACGAGGGGTTGATCTGGGGGGCTGGCCTCGACGTGACCGACCCCGAGCCCCTCCCCGCGAGTCACCCTTTCTGGACCCATCCCCGCGTGATCGTGACGCCCCACACGGCAGGGGGATCGCCGCGCCGGGCCGGGCGCGCCATCGACACCTTCGTCGAGAATCTCCGGCGCCTGCAGACGGGCGAGCCGCTGCTCGCACTGATCGACAAGCGAAAGGGCTACTAGGATGCGCGGTGTCGTCTTTCTCGGTAATCGCACCTTGGAGCTTCGTGATTTTCCGGATCCGGCGCCAGGGCCGGGCGAGGCCGTCATCGCCATCAAAGCATCGGGGATGTGCGGGAGCGATCTGCACGCCTACCGCGCCACCAGCAACGCCGCCTCTGCTCTCGGGCTTGGCGGCGCCGGCGGTCCTGTTATCGCCGGACACGAGCCCTGCGGCGTGGTCAGCGCGGTGGGGGCAGGCGTCAACGGCCTCGCTGTCGGCGAGCGGGTCATGAACCATCACTACAAGGGGTGCGGGCGCTGCCGCCACTGCCGTGTAGGTTGGTCGCAGCTCTGCCGCGCCGGCATCACGGTGTACGGGGTCACCGGCCACGGTGCTCACGCCCAGTACATGAAGGCGCCAGCCAGCACCATGGTTCCCCTGCCGGACGAGCTGACCTTCGAAGAGGGAGCAGCCGTCTCGTGCGGAACGGGAACGGCCTACGGCGCTCTCAAGCGCCTGGACGTCTCCGGCCGGGACACGCTCGCCGTGTACGGTCAGGGACCGGTAGGACTGAGCGCGACCATGCTCGGCGTGGCAATGGGCGCGCGGGTCATTGCCGTCGATATCTCGCCCGAGCGTCTGGCGCTGGCCAAGGAGCTCGGGGCCGACGCGCTCGTGAACCCGAAGGACGCCGATCCGGTGAAAGCGATCCACGATCTCACTGGCGGTGAGGGTGCCGAGACGACGATGGACTGCACCGGGCAGGCCGAGGCGCGGGTGGCCGCCGTCCGGAGCGCGGGAACCTGGGGACGAGTCTGCTTCGTCGGGGAGGGCGGAACCGCCACCTTCGACATCAGCCAGCATATGCTGCGGCGCCAGCTCACCATCCATGCCTCGTGGACGTTCAGCGCCACCGGACAGGAGGAATGCGCGCGCTTCGTCGCCCGGCGCACGGTGCCCCTCAAGAAGCTCTTGACTCATCGTTTCAAGCTCGAGGATGCCGTCGGAGCCTATCGCCTCTTCGACACCCAGACCACCGGCAAAGGCGTGTTCGTCTTCTAGCGTCTGTCGGCGCCACGAGGAGGAGCTATCGATGTCCACTCGTCGACAATTTCTCACGCTCGTGCTCGGAGGTGTTGCGATGGCCGACCTCGCCGCCCGCGCCTCGGTCGCGTTCGCACAAAGTGGACCGAGAATCACCCTGACCCCTCAGGACGTGTTTCTGGTGGTGGACGTCCAGAACTGCTTCGTGCCGGGGGGAACGCTCCCTGTCAAGGAGGGTGATCAGGTGGTGCCGGTCATCAACCGGCTCGCCCCCATGTTCGATCACGTGGTCCTCACGCAGGACTGGCACACCCCTGGCCACGTCTCCTTCGCGTCGTCGCATCCCGGAAAGAAGCCCTTCGAGACCGCGCAGCTCGCCTACGGCACCCAGGTGCTATGGCCCGATCACTGCGTGCAGGGCACACCCGACGCGGACTTGCATCCGGGGCTCAGGATTCCGCACGCCCAGCTGATCATCCGGAAGGGATATCGCAAGGGGGTGGACTCGTATTCTGCCTTCTTCGAGGCCGACAGCAAGACGCCCACCGGCCTCGTCGGGTATTTGCGCGAACGCGGACTGCAACGGGTGTTCGTCGCCGGTCTCGCCACCGACTTCTGCGTGGCGTGGTCGGCCATCGACGCGCGCAAGGCGGGCTTCGCGGCCCTTGTCATCGAGGACGCCTGCCGGGGCATCGACGCCGGAGGTTCTCTGGCCAAGGCGTGGACCGACATGCAAGGAATCGGCGTGCAGCGCATCCAGTCGTCTGCCATCACGAGGTGACCATGCCGTACCGGATCAATCACATCCATCTGAAATCCCCCGACCCCCGCCAGACCGCCGAGTGGTACGTGCGGGCCTTCAACTTCACCATCGTCAACGACGAGACTCGCGTGTTCGGCGATCGCTTCGTACGCTGCATGAGCGAAGGTGGGGGCCTCGCCGTGAACATCTCGGGGGCACGCACCGGCGAGAAGCTGGGGCCGGGAGACGCCAACCCCCACCATGGCCTCGAGCACTTCGGCTTCGACTCGACGGACATCGAGGCCGACATCGCCCGCCTACAGGGGCTGGGCGCGGCGTTGCTCGAAGGGCCCATTCAGAACCCGAACGGCGGCCGCATCGCCTTCCTGCGCGGGCCCGACGATACCCGGCTCGAGCTGGTGGAGCCCCGTAAGATCGCCGGCGGGGCCGACGGAGATTGCTGCTCCTGACATAGGCGGGGCACCGTCATTGAGCCGACGCTCACGGTCGCTCGTCACTCCGTGAGGAGTTTGTCGGCCCACTCGATCAGGCCTACCAGGATCGAGGGGTTGGCGAAGGCGGCGTTCTTTCCTGACAGGTCTGACTCGAGGACCCCCCGGGCCCTGGAGCATGCGCCTCAGACGTGAATGGGAATGCCAAGCGTTACCGTCGTTTGTAAGGTCTCCGCCAAGGGCGGCCAGCCGACGGGCACCACGGCGTTCGCGACTGGTGCTCGCATCAAGGAGACGGCCTCGCCGAGCAGAAAGATCTGAACTTCGTGACCGGCTTCGGCCAGCGCGTTGCCATGCAGAAAGGCGAAGGCGGCCTTGGTCGGATCGTCAGATCCCCACGCGCTCTTGACCAGCACCTTGCTCATGGATCCAACGCCTTCACGACGGCGGCGAGATCTTGGCCGCCGTGCCCACGATCGTGAACTGCCGCGTACAGACGTTCAGCCACATCAGTGAGAGGAGTTGCGGCGCCGACCTCACGGGCCGCCGCCTGGATGAGGTGAAGGTCTTTCATGAAGAGGTCGAGCTTCATCTGGGGCGGAAACTCGTCGCGGATCATCATTGGGCCGCGCACTTCCAGCATTCGCGACCCGGCCGCGCCCGAGGTCAGGACATCAAAGGCGATGCTCATATCGAGCCCGGCCCGGCGCGCCATGGCCAGAGCCTCGGCGGCGGCGGCGCTGTGCACGCCAACGAGCAGATTGGCCACGAGCTTGAGGGTCATGGCCTGGCCCGCCTGCCCCACATGGACCACCCGCGGCAACATAGCCTCCAGTATGGGTCGCCAGCGCTCGTAGATCGCGTGTTCTCCCCCCACGAAAATGACGCCGTCGCCGCGCGCCACCATGCCCGCCGTCCCGCTCACTGGACAATCGAGGAAGGCTTGCCCTCGCTCCCCGGTCAACCGCGCGAGGCGTTCCGTGAGACCTGGGGAGATCGTGCTCATTTGGATCACCACGCGCGCCGCATCCAGGGTGGTGATGACCTCTTCCACCACGGCCAAGGAGGGCAGCACGATGCAGACGGCCTCGGTGCGCGTCGCGACCTCGGCCGCGGCGGAGGTCGCGACGCCCCCCAGCGCCACCAGGGCGTCTCGCCGCTCCGGTAACACGTCATACCCGATCACCGTGTGCCCCGCCGCGCGCAAGCGTGTGGCGAGCGCATGCCCCAGCAGCCCGAGTCCAACCAAACCCACATTTGTCATGACGCGAGGAATACCACACTTCCCCCGAGCAGGACCGCCCTTGACCCTGGGCGAGGCGAGCAGGTAGCGTAAGGCGCCGTTCGGTCGTCGCCCACCAGCAAGGAGGCTCGCATGAGATCGCTCCGCTTCACGCTCCCCTTGGCGTTCGTGCTCCCTCTCGCGCTGTTCGTCACGTCCCCCGCGCCCGCTCAGGAGACGATCCGCGTGGGTTTCCTCGGTCCGCTCACCGGAATCTTCGCTCAGGCCGGCAAGGACATGCTCGACGGTCTCAAACTCTCGTTCGAACAGACGAATTATCAGGTGGCAGGGCGCAAGATCGAGCTGTTCGATGACGATACGGAAGGCATCCCGACGACCGCGGTGGCCAAGTATCGCAAGCTGGTGACCCAAGACCGGGTCAACGTCCTCACGGGGGTCCTCCTCTCCCACATCGGCTACGGGCTGGTCCCCTTGATCGAGCGCGACCAGCTGCCGACCCTGTTCCTGACCAGTCCCGACGACCTCACCAAGCGGAAGATCGCCAAGTGGATCCTGCGATCGAATTTCGCGGCAAGCCAGATCATGCATCCGCTCGGCGACTACGCTGCGAAGACGCTCAAGTACCGCCGGGTGGCGGTGGTGGCGATGGACAATCCCTTCGGGCACGAGCAGATCGGCGGCTTTCAGCGTGTGTTCGAGGACAACGGCGGCCGCGTGGTGCAGAGGGTCTGGGTGCCCCTCAACGCCCTCGATTTCGGGCCGTACCTGGCGCAGATCCCCAAGGACGTCGATGCTGTGTGCGCCGTCTTCGTGGCCGGACAGGCCGTGCGCTTCGTCAAGCAGTACGGCGAGTCCGGGCTCAAGGGCCGACTGCCCCTCATCGGCACCGGGGTCATGACCGACGAAAGCGCGCTGCGGGGCATGGGCGACGAGGCGGTAGGCGTGGTCAGCGCTCTCCTGTGGAGCCCGACTCTTCAGAATCCTGCCAATCAGACTTTCATGAAGCTGGCCGAGGCCAAGTTCGGGCGAACACCAGCCTATTTTCACGCGGTCATGTACAGCTCGGGACGCTGGGTCACGGAGGCGGCGAAATCGCTAGGAGGCCAGGTCGAGGACCGAGAGAAGTTCGTCACCGCCATCCGGCGGGCCATCGAGACCACTCCCGACCCACGCGGCCCGATCAAGCTCGACGAGTACGGCAACCCTACTGAGAACGTCTATATCCTGCGGGTCGACAAGGTGGGCGGCAAGCTCGTGAACACCGTGATCCACACCTATCCGATGGTGTCGCAGTTCTGGACCTATCCGCCAGCGGAGTTTCTGAAGCAACCGGCGTATAGCCGCGATTATCCGCCGGCCAAACCTTAACCGTGGCCAAGGTCGGCTTCTTCTTCTGGCCCTACACCCCCGAGTACACGGTGCGCATGGCGCGCCTCGGCGAGGATCTCGGCTTCGACCTGATCGGCATCGCCGACACGCCCGGCAACGCCATGGACCCGTGGGTGGCCATGACCCTGGCGGCGTCGGCCACCTCGCGTATCCGGCTGGCCACCTGTGTGACCAACCTCGTGACCCGGCACCCGTCGATTACCGCCTCGGCGGCGGCGTCGGTCGATCTGGTCTCGGGTGGACGCTCGATCCTTGGGGTTGGCGCTGGGCACAGTGGGGTCGCCAACGTCGGCGCCGCTCCATCCGGCGTGAGCGCCCTGCGCGAGGGCGTCACGTTCTTGCGATCGGTGCTGCGCGGGGAGCCCGCGTCGTGGCAGGGCGAAGCCGCGCACCTACCCGGGCTGGGCCGACACATTCCGGTGTATGCCGCCGCGTCCGGCCCGGGCGCTCTTCGCACGGTGGGGGTCGCTGCCGATGGCGCGTTCGTGAACCATGGGTTGCAGCACGAGCACGTCAGTCGGGTGGCGGCCCTCGTGCACGAGGGAGCACGCGAGGGTGGCAGACTGATCCGCGAGATCGATCTCTGGTACGTAGCCTGTCTTGATGTGAGCGAACGGCGGGAAACCGCCTTCGAGAAGCTCGGAAACATCCTTGGCTTCGTCGCGGCCTACGTCCTCGGGCCCGATCCTCCGGGGCGGGGCGTTCCTCCGGAATTGGTGCCGGCGATGCGACAGCTGCGCGCGACCTACACCACCAAGCAGCGGGCCATGGACCCGACCCTGGTGAAGCGGCTCGGCCTCTTCGACTACTTGCGTGGACGCCTGGCGGTGGCCGGAACTCCGGCAGACTGCGTTGAGCAGACACGCGCGGCCATCGCCGCGGGCGCGACGCAGCTGATGTTCACCGTGAGCCTCGCCGCCGACCCGCAGCGCACCGTCGAGATGTTCGGACGTGAAGTGCTCCCTCTGTTACAACGCTGAGAGGGACGATTGACAATCGGTGGTCGCTTGTCTAGGTTGCCAACGCGGCCACAGCGACAAAGGAGCCAATGCCATGGATCTCGGCTCTGAAGGGCAAAGTGGCGCTCGTTACCGGTGGCAGCAAGGGGATCGGGAAGGCCGTGGCGCGAGGCCTGGCCCACGAGGGCGCCAAGGTGGCGATCTGTGCGCGCACCCAGAGCGAGCTCGACGAGACGGCGGCCTCGCTCGCCAAGGAAACCGGAAGCGATGTGTTCGGGGTGGCCGGCGACCTCACGCGGCAGGCAGATGTCCAGAAGATCGTCGATGCCGCCGTGGCGCGCTTCGGACGCATCGATATCCTGGTGAACAATGCGGGGGCCGCGCCCGGCGGCCTGCTCCTCGACCTCAGTGAAGAGGACTGGCAGAAAGCCCTCCAGCTCAAATTCATGGGATACGTTCGCTGCATGAAGGCCGTCATTCCTCAGATGCTCAAGCAGGGCGGCGGGCGAATCGTGAATATCGTCGGCAACGACGGCGTGAAGCCCATTGGCATCGAGCTGACGCCGAGCGCAGCCAATGCCGCCGACCTCGCCGTCACCGTTGCCCTCGCCGAGCAGTATGGCCGTCAGAACATCTGCATCAACGCGATCAACCCCGGCCCGGTGGCCACCGAGCGCTGGGACGGGCTCATCTCGGGTATCGCCCGCATCCGTCGGATCCCCGTCGACGAGGCGCAGAAGCGGGCGGAGCTGAGCATCCCCCTTGGCCGCATCTGCACGCCGGAGGAGGTCGCCAACGTGGCCGTGTTCGTGGCCTCGGAGCGCGCGAGCTTCATGAACGGAGCGATCATCACCCTCGACGGCGGGCAGCGCAAAGCCCTCCTCGACTGAGATCGGGCGCCGTCCGATGCGTGTCGTGCTCGAGCAGGTCATCCCGCCCAAGCAGGGATTCGCGCTGACCATCCGCCACGGGCAGCATCTGCGGGTGACCGATCTCGAAGGCCAGCAGGTCGTCGACATGGCGGTGTTCAATGCCGCCAACCCCCGCGAAAAGCTGTCGACGTCTTACTCGCGCACGCGGTACCTCCCCACGCCAGGGGCGGAGTATGTACCGCGCGACAAGCTCGTCGAGGGCGACACGCTCATGTCGACGATCTGCCGCCCCCTGATGACGATCGTCAAGGAGACACCGGAGCCGAAGGGGGTTCACGATACCCACAACCGCATGTGCAACCGGTTTCTCTACGAGTCCTATGGACTTGGTCCGCGCGACGGCTGCCACGAGAACATCGCGAATGCTGTCGCGCCCTACGGGATCCTCCCCGAGGACATCCCCGACACCATGGACCTCTTCATGAACTACCACCACGACTGCGCGCGCGGGCGCTGGGTCATCGGGGCGCCGGTGTCGAAGCCGGGAGACTACATCGAGTTCCGTGCCGAGATGGACTGCATCGTCGGCTTCTCCAACTGCCCCCTCGACGCGCTGGCGCCCTGCAACGCCTACCGCTGCACACCGGTCAAGGTGGAGATCCTCGAATAGTGGCTCTCGCCAACCTCAACGGCCCGACTGCGCTCAGGCTCGGGAGAGGGTACCGAGGTAGATACTACCGGCGCCGATTCCACGCAGGGCGCGGGTCAGACGCTGGTCGGCGGTGACGAAGGGCGCGTCCAGCGCCGCGCACAATGCGGTGACATGAGTCGGGCCTCGAACCCTGTCGGTGCCGTGGTCGTCGATGTGCACATCCACGTGCTGTCACCTGGTGCCATCGAGACAGTCCGCCGCTCCCCCGGCCACTATGGCGTGCGTGTTCTCGACGACGCGGAGCATCCGCGGTTGCAGATTGGAACCGAGTCGCCGACCCGCCCTCTGCTGCCCGCGCTCTACTCGCTCGAACGTCACCTCGCCTTCCTCGACGCCCAGGGCATCGACACGGCGGTTTTCGGCCCGCTCATGGACGTGGCTGGCTACGCGCTCCCGCCCGCCCAGGCCGCCGCGTGGAGCCGCCTGCAGAATGAGGCGCTGGCCGTTTCCCTTGCCGAGAAGGGGGGCTCTCATGCGGGGCTGGCCACGGTGCCGCTCCAGGACCCGCAGCGCGCCGCCGACGAGCTGCGGGTGGCGGTGACGTCCTTCGGACTGCGCGGGGCCATGATCGATCCCAATGCGCTCGGTCGTCACCTTGGTGATCGAGCCTTCGACCCGTTCTGGCGGGCGGCCGCCGAGCTCGCCGTCCCCGTCGTCCTGCATCCCTTCCTGCTCGAGGCCGTCGAGCGCTATGGTCGCCACTATCTGCACAATCTCGTCGGCTACCCCTTCGAGACGACGCTGGCCGCCGCCAGCCTCATTCTAGGGGGTACGCTCGATCGCTTCACGACGCTCGACGTCGTCCTCGTGCACGGCGGCGGCTTCTTGCCATATCACATCGGCCGCTTCGATCGTGGCCACCAGGCTCGTCCGGAAGCACGCATCGACGGCGCACAGCTGCCGAGCAGTTACCTGCGGCGTTTCTACTACGACACGCTCGTGCAGCATCCTCCCGCGCTGGCCTATCTGGTGCAGACGGTTGGCGAGGACCGTGTCGTGCTCGGCAGCGACCATCCGTTCTGGCTGGGCGATCCTGAGCCTCTCGCCATTGTGCGTGCGGCTGGCCTCGCTGCGGAGGCGCAGGCCGCCATCGTCGGCGGGAACGCCGCCCGCATCTTCCGTCTCGGGAAAGACTACGCGTGACGGATTCCGGACTTTCGGCAAATCGATCCTCCGTAAGGAAGATGCGCGGTTGCTCACCGGCCGCGGTAAGGCCGGTCCTCGAAGGGCCGTAGTTGCTGATGCCTACTCGCTACGTGAGCAGCAACGTCAAGCGGACGGAAGACCCACCGCTTCTGAAGGGTCAGGCTCGGTTCATGGGCGACATGCGCGTGCCCGGCCTGCGGGTCGTGGCCTTTCTGAGAAGTCCCCACGCTCACGCCCGCCTGGTGGCGATCGACACCAGCGGCGCCCTTCGTATCCCGGGGGTGGAGGCAGTCGTGACCGGCGCCGACCTTCGCAGCAGCATTCACTCCATTCGAGCGGTGATGAACGATCCTGGTTACAGGCAGAGCGTGTGGCCGCCGCTCGCCCTCGACAAGGTCCGTTTCGTGGGCGAGCCCGTCGCTGCTGTCGTGGCCCGCGACCGCTACCTGGCAGAAGATGCCCTCGATGCGATTCGAGTCACCTATGAGCCGCTGGCGGCGGTGGTCGATGCCGAAGCCAGTATGCGAGCGGACGCACCCCGCCTGCACGAGGAGCTGGCCGACAACATCATCTTTCACGCTCGCTACGAGAAAGGAGAGGTGAACCTCGCGCTGGAGGCCGCGGAGGTGCGACTGCGAGAGACGTTCCGCCATGCGCGGTGCACCGCCGCCCCCATGGAGGGACGGGGTGTCATGGCCGCCTTCGACCCTCTCGACGACAGCTTGACCGTATGGGCTACCACTCAGACGCCTCATCTGCTGCGCACGGGACTGGCAGAAGCACTCGGCATGCCTGACTCGCGTCTGCGCGTGCTGTGCCCAGCCGTCGGGGGCGGGTTCGGCCCCAAGATGCACCTCTATCCGGAGGACATCGTGGTGGCGGCGCTCGCGCGGAGGCTGGGATGCCCCCTCCGGTGGCTGGAGGATCGTCGCGAGAATCTCCTGGCGAGCACGCAGGCGCGGGACCACGTCAACCACATCGAGGTTGGAGCCCGACCGGATGGCACGATCGTCGCGCTCAGGTCCACCCTCATTTGTGATACGGGCGCGTACTCCGTGTATCCCGTCACCTCGTCGCTCGAACCGCTCACGGCGGCCGGCATCCTCCCGGGGCCCTATCGCATTCCCGCCCTCGCCTACGACACCTACGCGGTGGCGACGAACAAGTGCCCCACCGGCGCCTACCGGGGGGTCGGGATGGCGCTGGGAACCTTCGTGCGCGAACGTGCCGTCGACATGGTGGCGCGGCGGACGGGCCTCGATCCGGCCGAGGTCCGGCGGCGCAACTTCATCGATGCCCGCGAACTGCCCTTTCGCCACCACTCACCGGCCTTGTCCTCGACAGCGGCGATCCGGCTGCCTCACTGGCGCGTGCGCTCGAGGCGGCCGACTACGACCATTTGCGGGCCGAGGCCGAAGCGCAGTGCAAATGGACGGTATCGGGGAATCGGCCTCTGCGCCTACACCGAGTTCACCGGCATGGGCTCGGGGATGTTTCGACGTCGCGGCATGGTCCAGGTCTCGGGATACGACGCGGGAACGGTGCGCGTCGAGCCGACCGGTGAGGTGCGCGCCTTCGTCAGCGCGGCCTCCCAGGGCCAGGGGCACGCCACCACCCTGGCCCAAATCGTCGCGGACGAGCTGGGCGTCGCCCTGGAGGCGGTCACGGTCATCGAGGGCGACACCGAGCGCTGCCCGTACGGGAGCGGGTCCTTCGCGAGCCGCAGCGTTGTGGTGAGCGGAGGAGCGCTCGTGCTTGCCGCCCGACGCGTTCGCGACAAGATCGCGCGCATCGCGGGGCACATGCTGGAGGCGGCACCGACTGATCTTGTCATCGACGCGGGAACGATCGCGGTGCGCGGTGCGCCGGGCCGCAGCGTTACCGTCACCGAGGTGGCGCGTCTGGCCTATCATCCGGCGGGCGGGACGCTGCCCGAGGGAGAGGATCCAGCCCTGGAAACAACTCAGTACTATGACCCCCCTCCGGCCACCTTCTCCAACGGCACGCACCTGGCCATGGTCGAGGTGGATGTCGAGACAGGTCAGGTGGAGATCATGCGCTATGTCGTGGTCGAAGACTGCGGCCGGATGGTCAATCCGATGATCGTGGAAGGACAGCTCCAGGGAGCGGTGGCCCAGGGCATCGGCAATGCCCTCTACGAAGACTTCGTCTACGACGAAACGGGCCAGCCTCTTACCACGAGCTTCATGGATTACATAATCCCGGGCGCCGGCGAGGTGCCGGCCATGACTCTTATCCACGTGGAGACGCCGCCCGCGGTGAGCGTCTCAGGCTTCAAAGGCATGGCGGAGGGAGGAACCATCGGCGCCACCGGCGCGGTCGCCAACGCCGTCGCCGACGCCCTCGCCTCCTTCGGCCTCGAGATCCGCGACCTGCCTCTCACCCCCGATCGCCTCGCCAACCTGCTCCGCCACCGGTCAGCGTGAAGGAGAAGAGAACCCGGCCCGTCGTTCAGGGCAGGTACTTGTCCCAGAACCCCGGCGCCGGATCGATCTGCTGAATGACATCGACCCACGTCCCGGCTGGATCGTGCACGGCAAAACGGCGCTGACCCCAAGGCTCGTCGTGCAGCGGATATGCGATCGCGACACCCCCACCCTCGAGCCGCCTGAGCTCGGCGGCGGCATCCTCGACTTGCAGGGTGAGCAGCATGCCTTTGCCGTTGAACGAATCGCGACCGGGCGGCTGGGACGGATGATCAGGGGCCATGAAGGCCAGGCCAAACGGATGGTCCCCGCGGGCAGCGAGATAGACGAACCAGGACGCCTCGAACACCACCTGAAAGCCGAACCACCTCACGTAGAAGTCGCGACACTCGGCGCGCTTCTCGGTCACCACGATCGTATAGAGATCCTTGACGTGCATGCGCCGGTACTCCCAGTGAGTGCGTAGTTGATCGTAGACCACCATGCTCGCGGTGTCGATCCGGTGGCGCCGCCGGGCCGCTCCAGGATTCGCTCCCGGAGTTGTGCTAGAGTCCTTTGATTCTCGCCCTGGTGTCGCCGGATCCACCTCGACACGGAGGAGACTGCATGCTGCGGATCATCGCGATCGTCCTGCTGCTCGTGGCGGCTACCCCCTGGTCAGCCGCCGCCCAGTACCCTGACCGTCCCGTCACTGTTCTGACCGGCTACCCGGCCGGTGGGATGGTCGACATCGTGGCCCGTGCGCTCGCCGAGGGTCTCAAGAAGAAGTTTCCCAAGGGGATCGGCATCGTGACTCGGCCGGGGGCCGGTGGCTCGCTGGCCGTGGCGGAGCTTGTCCAGGCCAAGCCCGATGGCTACACGATCATCCTGGCGCCGCTCTCGACGCTCGTCATCCACCCGCAGCTCAATGACCTCCCGTACAAAACCCCGGACGACTACGAGGCCATCATTAACGTGGTCTCGTTCTACTCTCTGTTCGCGGTGAGAGCCGACGCGCCATGGAAAACCGTGCAGGACTTCATCGCCGCCGGCAAGGCCAGCCCCGGCAAGCTACGTGTTGGCACGCCGGGGATCGGTACCTCCAGCCACTTGAGCCTCGAAGAGCTGCAGCGCCAGGGAAATGTCAATTTCACGCATGTGCCATTCTCGGGCTGGGGTGAATCGAGCCCGGCCCTGCTCGGGGGACACATCGAGGGCCTGATCGCCCAGCCGGGCGAGGTGAAGCCGCTCGTCGAGGGCAAGAAGATGCGGGTGCTCATGGTCTTCCAGGCCAAACGCCATCCGGCCTACCCCGATGCTCCGAGCACCGCCGACATGGGCTGGTCTCCCGTCAGCGGCGTGACGTTCGCGTTCGTGGTCCCCAAGGGCACACCCGCCCCCGTGCAGAAGTACATTCACGACGCCGTCAAGACCGCCATGGAAGAACCGCTGTTCGTGGACACGATCAAGCAGCGCGTGATTGACATCGATTACCGCGCGGGCGACCAGCTCCGCGCCGATCTCTGGAAAGAGTACAAGTACCACACCGAGATCCTCACGCGGTTGGGGATGATCAAGAAGAAGTAAGCGATGGTCGGACGGCTTCTGGCCCTCGCGGTGCTCGCGGCCAGCGGGGTGTACCTGGCGAACGCGTGGCTACTGCCGTCGGGCTCAGCGGCGCGCCCCGGATCGGGCTTCTATCCGATGGCCGTCGGAGTATTCGGGGCCGCCGTCGCCCTCGTGTGGGTCGTCAGCGCATTTCGGCAGGGCCGTCACGGTCGACGGCTCCGGCGCTGGATAGGCAAGGCCGGGCGCGAGTGAGCGTGACGGCTGGCCTTCTCATCGGTTTCTGCCTGCTTCTGCCCTGGATCGGATATTCCCTGGCGGCGCTGCTCTTCACCGGTCTTCTGCTACGTGGGCTCGGTGCGCGATGGAGTGCGGCGGCGGCCATCGCTGCTGTCAGCGCGCTAGGGTCGTACTACGTGTTCGGAGTGCTGCTCGGCGTGCCGCTGCCGCGGGGCACCCTCTTCGACTGAGGGGCAAGAGAACATTGGGTCCGTTCGAAGGGCTTGCCTACGGCTTCTCCGTCGCGCTGTTGCCCACCAACCTCCTCGCCTGCTTCATCGGCGTGCTGGTCGGAACGATCGTTGGCATCCTCCCCGGGATCGGGCCGGTGGGCGCGATGGCCCTGCTCCTGCCCTCGACCTTCGCGCTGCAGCCGGCGACCGCGCTCATCATGCTCGCCGGCATCTACTACGGTGCGATGTACGGCGGCTCGACGACGTCGATCCTCGTGAACGTCCCCGGCGAAGCGGGGTCCGTGGTGACCGCCATCGACGGCTACCAAATGACCAGGAAGGGCCGGGCTGGCGCCGCGCTGGCGGTGGCGGCCGCCGGGTCGTTCATTGCCGGTTCGCTCGGCGTCGTGGGTATCATGCTGGCCGCCTCGTGGCTCGCCGACCAGGCTCTGCGTTTTGGGCCGCCCGAGTACTTTGCGCTGGCACTGACGGGCCTCCTCTTGCTCTCGCGCCTGTCGGGCGGCAAGGTGCATGCACGCGTTCGTGCTGGTGGCGATTGGCCTCGCCCTGGGCACGGTCGGGCATGGATTCGATCTCGGCCGTCCGGCGCTTCACCTTCGGCTCCACCCAGCTCTCCCAAGGTGTCGAGCTCGTCCCGGTGATCATGGGCCTGTACGGCGTGGCGGAGGTGATGCTGATCGCCGAAGCCGGCCTCAAGAGGGCGCATATCGCCACGGTTCGGCTACGTGAGCTGCTGCCCACCCGTGCGGAGTGGAAGCAGTCGGCGATGCCGATCGCGCGGGGCTCGGTCGTGGGATTCATCACCGGCCTCGTTCCCGGCCCGGCCTCGGTCCTGTCGACGTTCATCTCCTACACGATCGAACGTCGGGTTTCCCGGACGCCCGAGCGATTTGGCCAGGGCGCCATCGAGGGCGTGGCCGGGCCGGAGGCCGCCAACAACGGCGCCACCGCCGGCGCCATGGTGCCTCTGCTGTCGCTCGGTATTCCCTTCTCGCCGGCCACCGCGATTCTCCTGGGCGCCCTGACGATCACCGGCATCCAGCCGGGACCGCTGCTCATCAGCCAGCGGCCCGAGGTGTTCTGGGGCGTCGTCGCCAGCATGTACGTGGGCAACTTCATCCTGCTGATCCTCAACCTCCCGCTGGTCGGGCTGTTCGTGAGCGTGCTACGCCTTCCCCAACACGTGCTGGCGACCTTGGTGCTGTTGCTCTGCCTGGTGGGCGCCTATAGCTTGAACAATAGCCAGCTCGATCTGTGGATCCTCGTCGGCTTCGGCATCTTCGGCTACGGGCTGCGCAAGCTCGCCATCGATCCGTCGCCGCTGGTCGTGGCCCTCGTTCTCGGGCCGATGATGGAGAAGACCCTCCGCCAGGC
This sequence comes from uncultured Candidatus Rokubacteria bacterium, assembly GCA_963754315.1. Classification (GTDB taxonomy): domain Bacteria; phylum Methylomirabilota; class Methylomirabilia; order Rokubacteriales; family CSP1-6; genus CAVWFS01. The sequence continues at coordinate 761,899 of CAVWFS010000019.1, read as the reverse complement.
CCTTTTCCTGGAGCGCGGCAACGTCCTGGCCCTGGCCGGACGCCCACTAACGGCCGCCCTTCTCGTACTCGGGGCCGTGGTCCTCGTTGCGCCCCCACTGGTACGGCTCCTCCGCCGGCAACGGGCGGCAGGTGCCTCGCTGCCCACCACGGCCTCGTGACCTAGGAGACTCGGGGTTGCGGCGGCGGTTACACTAGCGGCCTCATGCGACTCGGCGTGCTCGTTCCCACCCGCGGCGTGGTCATGCAGTCGGCGCGCCGGCCGCCCGTCGACGAATGCTGGACGATGGCGCGGCTCGCCGACCGGGCTGGCTACGACGCCGTTTGGGTCGGCGACAGCATCGTGGCCAAGCCGCGACTGGAGCCGCTGACGACCCTCGCCTATCTGGCCGGGATCACGACGCAGGTACGGCTGGGGACAGCGGTCCTGCTGCCAGCCCTGCGCCACCCGGTCGTGCTGGCTCATCAGATCGCCAACGTCGACCAGATCTCAGGCGGACGGGTGGTGCTCGGACTCGGGGTGGGGTGGAGCTTACCCTCGGCCGAGCGTGAATGGGCGGCGTGCGGCGCCGATCACAAGCGTCGCGTGCGGCGCCTCGAGGAGCATGTCGCGCTCTGGCGGATGCTCTGGCGCGGGGAGCCGGTGACTCATCGCGACGGCGACGTGGAACTGACCGATCACACCATCGGACCGCTGCCGTGGAACGCGGCCGGGCCCCCCGTGCTCATCACCGCCGCCAACCGCGGCGAGATGCTGGCCGCCCAGTTCGACCGCTTCGGCCGGCTCGGCGACGGCATCATCACCACCTATGTGCATGCCGAGGAGTGCCGGCTGGTGCGCGAGCGCGCCGAGGAGGCGCTGGCGCGTCACGGACGCGCCGGTACCGACTTCGCGCTCTGCGTGTACACCACGGTCCGCCTGGAGGACGATCCCCGAACGGCCGAGCGCGTCACCGAGCAATTCCTGGCCACCTACTACGGCGGGGGCGTGCACTCGCGCGGCACGATGGGGCTTGGTCCCGCCGACGTGGTCGTCGCCGCGCTCAATCGGTATGCCGCGGCCGGCGTCAGCGACCTCTGCATCCGGTTCGTCGGCGACGATCAGCTCGCCCAGTTCGAGCGCTTCACCGCCGAGGTCTGGCCCGCCCTGCGCAGCCAATAGAAAAGAGCGCCCCGGTCGCGAGGCGCGCGACTACCCGCTCCCTGCTTGCGCGAACGTCAGCAAACGGAACGGGACGGGCACGTCGTGCTTCTCCGAGCTACCGTCGCAGCTCGGCCACGGTCCGCAGGGGCGTCCCGTCCTTCCGGGTGATGACCCGGCGCGTGGTTCCCGTGCCGTTGCCGAAGGTGGGTTGCCAGGACGAGTGCTTGCCAGCGCCACCACGGTACGACGATCTCGCCGGCGGCGAGGGGATAGCGGCGTGTCGTAGATACTCCTTGACCTTCTGCCCACGCACACGTGGCCGCGTGCTCGGGCCCGAGCGACAGTGGGGAGAGCCGAGCCCGAGGGTGACTGGGCCTCGTCTCGGTTGAGCGTTGGCACGTCATGCTGGGGCCAGGCCCAGCGTCCGCCGAGGAACAGCGCCTCGAGGTTGGTGGCGAACTGGTCGAGCACATCCCTGGTCTTTCGCTGGATGACACCCTGCCCGAGGGCGGCGAGCTTGCCCCCAATGTCCGCTTGCCCGTTCACGCGGAGACAGCTGCCCCCGTCCGGCCGCGGTTCCAGGGTGACCGTGAGTCCGACCTTGACGGGACTCCCGAGCGTGGCATCGCGTCCGGTGGCGATGACGGAGAGATGATTCGGCGTCGTGCGCCTCGACCGTGACGTCGAGGGGGATAGCGATCCGGAAGGGGCCCACTCGATCGCGAATGGTCGCGCGATATCGTTTGCGTTCCTCGACAGGCTCCACGCCGTCACACCCAGGGATGCAGCTCGCGAGGGCGGAGATGTCCCAGAGGCGCGCCCACACCACGGCGGGTGCGGCCGCCAGCTCGATGACGCGACGCAGCTCAGTCACCCTAGGTGCGACTTTCCGCGATGTGCGGTCCACGCTGCATTACAGCATCGCCTGGCCCCCGTTGACGTCGAGGGTGGCGCCTGTCACAAAGCGTGCCGCGTCCGAGGCCAGGAAGAGCACCGCCTCGGCGATGTCGGCCGGCTCGCCCAGACGACCGATGGGCATGGCGGCGGCGAGCGCGCGCGTAGCCTCCGGTGACCGCGCGGCGAGAACACGTGGGGTGGCCGTAGTGCCCGGCGCCACCGCGTTGACGAGGACACCGTGGGAGGCCACCTCCCGCGCCAACTGACGCGTGAAACCGATGATGCCAGCCTTGGCCGCCGCGTAGTGGGCGGCGGTGGGGATGTTGCCGGTGCGGCCGGCAATCGACGCCATGTTGACGATCCGCCCATGGCCCTGGCGCTTCATGATGGGCACGACCGCTTTCGTACAGATGAAAACGCTGGTGAGGTTGAGGCGCAGGATGGTTTCCCACTCGTCGTGGTCGATTTCCTCGATGGAGGCGATCTTGTAGAATCCTCCGGCATTGTTCACGAGAACGTCGATCCGGCCCCAACGCCCCACCACGGTGTCGACGGCGCGCCCGACGTCAGCCGGCGACGTCACGTCGCAGCGCTGGGCCACCACCTCGGCGCCGCCGGCCGCGATGCCACGCACGACCTCGTCCAGCCGCGCGACGTCGATGTCGAGGACGGCCACCCGCGCCCCTTCGCGCGCGAACAGGCCGGCCATGGTCGCCCCGATGCCGACCGCCGCTCCAGTCACGACCACCACCTGATCACGAAACCGCATGCGGTACCTCCGGGAAGCCCTTTGGGTGCCGTCCGGATTATAGTGTCAGCCGTGTAGCGCAATCCACGACGAGGAGCAATTGTGCCATGCCCATTCAGAGCCGCTACCTGTTCTCGGCCGCCATGGACGTCGAGCCTGCCCAGGATGCCCTCTTCCACGAGGTCTACGAGCAGGAACACATCCCGCTCATCCTCAAGGTGCCTGGGGTCATCAGTGCCGCGCGGTTCAAGAAGCGAGAGCTGACCATGATCATCGGCGGTGAGCGCAAGACCATCGTGATCGAAGGTGAGCCCACCTACAACGCGCTCTACGAGCTGGAGAGTCCCGAGGTCCTGACGAGCGAGCCGTGGGCGAAGGCCGTCGACGCCGGACGCTGGCCCGGGCAGGTGCGGCCGTTCACCAAGAACCGTCGGCACGTGCTGTACCAGCGCATCGGCTGAGCACGGGCCGGGTGGCCAGGCAACTGAACGGCTGGTCACCCGGGCGGATCGGGGAAGCTGTGCTAGTCTCTGCGCCATGTTCGAGGGCTTCACGCTCACCCAGATTCAGACCAGTGATCCCGAGGTGAAGATCAACGTGCGCCACGGCGGCCAGGGGCCGGGGCTGTTGCTTCTGCACGGCAATCCGCTCACCCACGTGACGTGGCACAAGATCGCCACGAAGCTCGCGGAGCACTTCACGGTGGTCGCCGCCGACCTGCGCGGCTACGGGGACAGCTCCAAGCCGCGCGGGCGGCCTGATCACAGCAACTACACGTTTCGTCGGATGGGGCAGGATCAGGTGGAAGTGATGGAGGCGCTGGGTCACCGGCAGTTCTTCGTGGTTGGCCACGATCGTGGCGCCCGCACGGCCTTTCGCATGGCGCTCGATCATCCGGATCGTGTGCGGAAGTTCGCTTCGATCGATATCGTGCCAACGCATCACGTGTGGACTGCCTTCCCGCGCGGCTGGGCCTTGCACTCGTACCACTGGATGTTCATGGCGCAGCCGTACGACTTCCCCGAGCGCTTGCTCTCGGGCAACCTCGAGTACTACATGCGGAAGAAGCTGGAGAAGCACATGCACGGGCAGGGCGGACTCGAGCCGGAGGCGGTGGCCGAGTACATCCGGTGCTGCACGCCCGAGCAAATCCACGCGGTGTGTGAGGACTACCGGGCCGCCGCCACCCTGGACTTGGAGATGGACACCGCGGACTACGTCGCCGGTAACAAGGTGGCCTGCCCGGTGCTGGTGCTCTGGGGTGACAAGAGTCACGTGGAGCATCACTTCAAGCCACGCGAGATCTGGCCGCAGTACGCCGCCAATATCGTCGGGATGCGGGCGGTACCATCCGGGCACTACCCGCAAGAGCAGGCACCCCAGGAGACCTTCGACGAGCTCGCTCGCTTTCTGGCCAGCGCTTGACGGGAGCGAGCCCCCTTTTCCTACTGCGGCCGATCGCCTTGTGTCTCGATGTCCTCGTGTGTCACGTGGGCAGCCATGCCGGGGATCGACATGGTGAGGTGGAGATAGCCGCCCAGCTGATTGATCCGATACATATCACGGGCGACGAAGGCCGATCGCTCGGCCTCGGTCAGGTCCAGGTCGGCCAGCGTTCCTCTCGGATCCCGATTGAAGCTGTCGCGAAATGCCCGATCCTTCTTCAGCCGATAGAGAAGGCTGTTGATCGCGTAGCGGCTCATGGCACTCTCCACTCGACAGCAGCCAAGTTGATCCGCGGGAGCTCTCCGAAGTAGCGCACGTCGGCGCGGGCGGGAGTGACTGCGCCCAGCAACACCATCCAGTTGAGAAACTCGTGGCCGCCGGTCTTGTGCAGCTCGCTCATCGTCAGCGCCGCCAGCGGTGCGTGCTCCCCGCGCTCCATCCAGTGCAGAAGCTTGCGGTCGAACACGGTGTCCGTCTCACCCACGCGAGCCAGCAGCAGCTCGGGGAAGTGGGAAAGACCCCCGGTCGCGATGATACCGACGTTCCAGGGTGACCGGGCCACCGTCCGGGCCAGGTGTTGACCGAGGGCGAAGCAGCGAGCGGGGATCGGCTGGGGCGCGACGAAGCAGTTCACCCAGATGGGCACCAGCGGCGTCACCGGGGAGGCGCCGTGCATGGTCATCACGGGGCTGAGAAACGCGTGATCGATGGCAGCCTCCCATGAGAGGGCAAGGTCGAACCCGGCCTCGATGCCCTCCGCCAGGATGCGGTTGGCCAGCTCTTCATGCAGCGCGTACTGGTCGGGCATCCCCTCCAGCGCTCGGTCGAAGGCCTCGGCCTCCTCCTGGATCATCCGGTTGACGGAGCGGCCAATCCGAACACACATGGCGGGCACGGCGTTGAAGGAGAAGGCATTGAGGTGATCGTCGGCGACGACGATCAGCGCGTCCGGCCGTCGGCCCAGAAAGCGGGCACCCATCGCGCGAATCTCCGTCATGCACGCCTCGACCTTGCGGCGTCCGGTAGCGCCACACGCATTCTCGTAGTACTCCGGGTCCAGGACGTGCGACATCGCACCGGCAAACACGATCTCACCCATGGGACGGCTCTCCCGTCATACGCGGATAGCGTTGCGAGCGAGGCGCTCACGGAGCCTTGGCGCCCCCACGAGTGACGAAGATAGCATGAGGGAGAGGTCACGGGTCATGGATCGAGGCGTCGGGAATGGCGCCCTAGGATAGCTACTGCTTCACGGCCCCGAAGGTGAGGCCGGTCACGATGTGGCGCTGGGCGAGGAGGGCCACCAAGAGCACGGGCAGCGTAATGAGGGTGGCGGCGGCGGCCAGCGTACCCCAGTTGATCTCCTCGTACGAGATCATGTTGTACACGGCGATGGGGAGCGTGCGGGTGGTCCGTCCGGCCAGGATCACCGAGAACAGGAAATTGTTCCAGGAGAACACGAAGGACAGAATCCCCGTTGCCACCACCCCCGGCTTGACGAGCGGCAGCGCGATGAGCCAAAAAACGCCGAGGTGGGAGCAGCCGTCGATGAGGGCGGCGTCCTCGAGGTCGGCCGGCACGTCTTCGAAGAACGAGATCATGACCCAGATGATGATAGGGAGCCCGACGATGAGGTGAGTCAGGATCAGAGCTCCGTAGGTGTCCACCATCCGGAGGTGCCTGAACACGATGTACCAGGGAATGAGATAGGCGATGCCGGGAATGATCCGTGCGACCAGAATGACCACGGCTAACCGCTGCTGGCGCCAGTGAGCGATGGAGTAGGCGGCCGGCAATCCCACCGCGAGTCCGAGCGCCGTACAGCCCGTGGCCACCACCAGGCTGTTCCAGGTGTAGAGGAAGAACGGATACTTGGTGAAGACCTCCCGATACCCGGCCGCAGTGATGTTGAAGCGTACGAAGGAGGGCGGAAAGGCGGTCGCTTCCACCTGAGGCTTGAGGGACAGAGTAATCATCCAGTAGAAGACGAAGATCGTGGGGAGCATGAAGAGGGCGGCCAGCCCATAGAATCCGACGGTGGACAGCCACTGGTACCGAGAGCCTCCCCTTACCACGCGGTCGTCCTCCGCACCTTGATCAGGATCAGCGAGGCGCCCATGACCAGGGCGAAGAGGGCGACGGCCATCGAGGCGGCATAGCCCATGTTGAAATAGGAGAACGCCTGGTTGAAGAGCAGGATGTTGATGGTCTCGGTGGCGTTGGCGGGACCGCCCTGGGTCATCACGAAGATGATGTCAAAGGTCTTCAGCGCGTCGATGGCCCGAAAGAGGATCGCCACCACGAGCGTCGGCCGGAGTAGCGGCAAGGTGATGTGCCAGAACGCCCGGAGCGGTGAGGCCCCGTCCAGGTGAGCGGCTTCGTAGGGTTCCCGGGGCAGGCTGGCGAGCCCGGCCAGGGCGATAAGCATGATCAGTGGCGTCCACTGCCAGACATCCACCAAGGCCAGGGCATAGAGGGCGGTTTGGCTCGAGTATGTCCAGCGAAAGGGAGGCAGTCCGGTCAACGACAACAGATAGTTCGCGACGCCCAGCGTCGGGTGATACATCATGACAAACACGAGGGCGATGGCGGTTGGGGTCGCCACCATGGGCAAGATGGCCAGGGTGCGGAGCAACCCCCGCCCCCAGAACTCGCGGTTGAAGAGCAGTGCCATCGCCACGCCGAGCACCGTCTCGGCGGCCACGGCCAGGACGGTGAAGTAGATGGTCCGGGCCACCGCATCGCGGAACCGCACGTCCCCGAAAAGGATCTTGCCGTAGTTCGACGCACCGACGAAGCGAGGCGGGGTCAGGCTCGAGGCGAACCATTCCTGAAGGCTCATCCATACTGTATAGGCGATCGGGTAGACGATGATGACCGCCACCAGCAGCACGGCCGGGGCCGGGAAGAGCCACTGCGCGCGGTGGTGCGCCCACCGCCCCAAGGGGCCGAGGAACATGCGGCCCTTAGTGCGCGCTAGCCCTCTGTCCGATTGAGGAGATCCTGAAAATCCTTCTGGGCGTGGGCGAGAACCTGGGCGGCCGGCGCCCCCTCGATGCCCTTCTGGATGGCCACTCCGATGATGTCCCGATATTCAGTGACACCGACGATCTCCGGCAATCCCTGGCGGCCGATCTTGAGCGAGGCCTGGTAGGCCTGATACCAGTCAGCGGGCATCTTCGGCTTGGCCTTCACCTCCGGACTGTCCCACGTCGAGGTCCGACCGACCCCCACGCCGGCCATCAGCTCACGCACGGCGTTCGACTTGTTCGTTGCCCACTGGGCAAAGAGATAGGCGGCCTCCTTGTTCCGGCTTTGCGCGGAGACGGCCATTCCGGTGATGTAGATGGGCGAGAAATGCCCCCCAGGTCCTGAGGGCAGAACAGCGTAGCCAACCTTGCCGATCACCTTGGACTTGGCGGCATCCTCGAACTGGCTCGCAAAATTGACACCGTCCATGTAGATGGCCACTTGCCCCTGCATGAAAGACGCCGAGCACTCGTACCAGTTGAAGTTGACCACGCCGGGCGGTCCGTATTGCCGGAGGAGGCGAGTATACAGATCGAGCGCGGCCACCTGCTCCTTGCTGTCCAGAGCAGCCTTACCATCCTTGAGGTAGGTCCCGCCCATCGGGAAGAGAATACTGGGGTACTGAGTGGCATTGGCGTTCTTCAGCCCACGTAGCACGATGCCGTATGTGCTCGGTGGAGCATGGAGCTTCTGGGCCAGGGTCTCGAGATCGGCAAGGGTTTTGGGCGGGGTGAGCCCTTTGGGACCGAAAAGATCCTTCCGGTAGAAAAACACGTTGGCGTCGATAAAGGCGGCCAGGGCGGAGATGCTGCCGTCCGGCTGGGTGACGCCGGCCCGGGCGCCTGAGGAGAAATCGTTCCAGTCGAAGTCGGGGCTGGTCAAGGTCGCATCCTGGAGAAACTGATTCAGCGGATGGTACCAGCCGGCCTTCCAGAACCGTTTCTTCTCCACATGGAGCGAGGTGAAGAAGGCGTCGATCCCCCCGGAATTTGCCGTCATCTCGACCGTGAGCTTCTGCCGTGCTTGGATCTCGGGCAGTGTTTCCCACTTCACCTTCATTCCCGAGAGTGACTCGAACTCGGGAATGTTCTTCTCGAGCACATCGATGAAGGGATGCTTGGTCAGGAGAAGGAAAAGCTCTTTGCCCTGGAAGCGCTTCCAGTTGAAACCCTGCGCGCCCGCTGGAGTCCAGACGAAGGGCCCCGCGCTAATGCCTACGGCAGCCGTCTGCAGAAAACCACGACGGGTCAATCGCCAAGCGACCATCCACAGCCTCCTCTCATCCACGTGGCGCAGTCAGGCGGGCAACCGTGCCTGACGCGATCCTTAGCGTACGGTGACGGGCGCAATCTCTTTGAGGCGCGGCAGCACTTCCTTCGCGAACAGCTTGATGCCCTTCTCGGTCTCCGCGTGTGTCATGAATCCTGAACGCCCGACCATGACGAGATGTCCGAAGGGGCCAACCTTGTCGGAGAACTCCATGATCTGCCGGTAGACGGTGTCGGGGCTTCCCGCGAACAGTATGCCTGCTTGCATCGCCTGGTCGGCGTTCATACCCATGAGAGTGGCCGCGTTCTGGCTGGCCGAGGCAACCGGCTTGGTTCCAGCCCCTCCGTTCGTCACAGCCCCCGGCTTGGCGGCGCTGCGGTAGACCTGCGGGGCGTGCGTGGGCGGCACTGTCCCCGGAAGGAACCTCGCATACTGCGGCGCCGACTTGAGGCTGGTATTGAGGAACCACAGGAGCTTGCTACCCACGCGGACGCCTTCTTCGTGGGTGTCACCGACGTAGAGGAGCGCCGCGTAGCCGAAGTGGTCGGAGCTCACCGCGGGCAGCCCAGCCTCCACGCGCGCCTTACGGTAGGCAGTCCACGCGCGCTTCGTTCCCTCCGGGCCTCGCAGAACGAGAACGTTGACCAGGCCTCGGCGACCCACCTCACCTGCCGTGTCTGGATCGCCCGTGGCCGCCCACATCCGAGGATGGGGCTGCTGCCACGGCCGGGGCCAGATGTTGACGTGGCGGTGCGTGTAGTGCTTCCCTTCCCAGCTGAACGGCCCCTCCTGGTGCGTGAGGGCTTTGGTGACGAGATCTATGGCCTCCCAGTAGCGCTCGATGTTGTTCACGGGGTTCGCGTTGTTTGACGCCATCTCGCTGCCCCCTGACTTCACGTAGCCGATCTCCAGCCGCCCTCGGGAGATGACGTCGGCCGTTGCGTACTCCTCGGCCACTCTCACCGGGTCAGCCCTCAGGGAGATCAACGTCCCCAGGCTAAGGATCCGGGACTTGCGCGTCTGGCGTGCGAGGATGCCGAGAATGAGCGGGTTGGCTCCGAAGAGGGAGTTGATGCCGGCATGGTGCTCGATGGCTACGACGTTCAGCCCCTCGTCATCGCACAGGAGAAACTCGTCGAGGACCTCCTCGAACAGGTCGGCGGCAATCTTGGGATCACAGTACTTGTTGGGCAGGCTGGCGCGCACGGAGTCGGCCCGGTTGAGGACCTCGGGCGGCACGAAGGGATATGGATTTTCGTTGTGGAACCACACGTCCATGGTGCGCTCCTTTTTGGATGGGGGGCCCCGACATGGCCCCCCAAACCCCCCAACGCTCGGCACGCCCCGGGGGACCCGTGGCGCGCCTCGGTCACACTGGTCGTCCATTGGGGGGCCCCGACATGGCCCCCCAAACTTAATGGTCCAAGAAATTCACTAGGCGATCGACGAAGATCTCGGGCTGCTCGATCTCGGGGTGGTGTCCTGCCCCCTCGATCAGCTGGAAACGCGCGCCCGGGATCAAGTCGCTGAACGCCTGGCCGTAGGAACACGTCACGATTTGGTCACTGGCGCCCCACAGCACGAGCGTCGGCGTCTTGACGCGTCGGAGCCAGCGTTTCAACTGTGGGTTGTACATATAGGGGTGCCAGCCGTACAGACACAGCGCCTCCCAGTTTCGGGCCCGAATGACCAGCTCGTCGTCCGTCATCGCGTCGAAGTTCGGCGCCCATCTCGCCGGATCATGCCAGCTTCGTTGCTGCACCTCGTGCGGGGAGGCGTTGAAGACGTCGAGAATGTCGGGCGTCTCCCGGTCGCTGAGCTTTATACCCAATGCGTCCACCAGGACCAGCCGGTCCAGCCGATGGCTGCACTTCACGGCAATCTCCGCCGCCAACCAGCCTCCGAAGGACAATCCCACGAGACTCACCTTCTCGTAGGGCAAACCGTCGAGAAGCTCCAGATACAGATGGACAAGATCGTACACCGTCTCGAAGTCGGACGGGCGCGTGGATCGGCCGAATCCGGGATGTGAAGGGGCGATAACCTCGGCGTGCTGGCCGAGTAGATCGAGGAACGGCGCGCGCGCATCGATGTTCTGGAGCCCGTGCAGGAGCAGCACCGGCCGCCCCACGCCCCGGCGCACGACCTCGAGGGTCGATGTTCCCGACCGATAGCCACTCCGCCGCAGCCGTCACGTGCGTCGTCATGTGCGAAGGATTCCCGATGGTACTACAGAGGCACCCGATGGGAGATTGGTCGCCCCGGTCGGTATATCATCGGGGCCATGACCCACGACTTCGACCGTGTTGTCGAGCGCCGAGGCACTGGCAGCTCGAAGTGGTTCAAGTATTCTTCCGACGTGTTGCCGCTGTGGGTGGCGGACATGGATTTCGCGTCGCCGGAGCCGGTGATTCGCGCTCTTCGGGAGCGGGTCGAGCATGGTGTTTTCGGTTACGGCCATCAGCTCGAGGTGACGGAACTCAACGAGATCTTCGCTGACCGCCTACAGAAGCGCTACGGGTGGCGAGTCCCGCCTGACGCCGTCCTGCCCATTCCTGGCGTCATCCCGGGCTTCAACGTCGCCTGCCGGATGCTGACCGCGCCGGGGCAGGGGATCCTCATGCAGACGCCGCTCTATCCTCCCCTGCTCCGGGTACCCGGCAACCTGGGCCTGCGCTTCGACGAGGTGCCGCTCGCGCGCGATGGGGCAGGCCGCTACAGCGTCGACCAGGCTGCCCTCGAGGCGACGATCAAGCCGGATACGCGAGTGCTGCTGCTCTGCAATCCCCACAATCCGGTCGGGCGCGTCTTCACCCGTGAAGAGCTGTCGCGACTCGCCGAGGTCTGCCTGAAGCGTGGCCTGGCCATCGTGGCGGACGAAATCCATTGCGACCTCGTCTTCTCGGGGCTCCGGCACGTGCCGATCGCCTCGCTCGATGAGGAGATCGCTGCGCGAACAGTGACCTTGATGGCGCCGAGCAAAACCTTCAATCTGGCTGGCCTCAAGTGCTCGGTCGCCATCATTCCCGATCAGGCATTACGGGAGCGTTTCATCGCCGCCCGGGTAGATATGGTGCAGACGGTGAACATCCTCGGGTACACCGCGGCCCTGGCCGCCTACCGGGATGGTCAGCCCTGGCTCGACGACCTCCTGCGCTACCTGGAAGCCAACCGTGACTTTCTCGGGCGCTTCGTGCGGCAGCACCTGGCGGGGGTGTCAATGGTGGAACCGGAGGGGACGTATCTCGCGTGGCTCGACTGTCGGGAGGCCGGCGCGGCGGCCCGAGACCCATTTACGTTCTTCTTGGAGCGAGCCCGGGTAGCCATGAACGACGGGGCCTTGTTCGGCAAGAACGGTCAGGGCTTCGTGCGGCTCAACTTCGGATGCCCACGCAGCGTTCTAGGGCAGGCCCTCGATCGAATGCGCGCTGCTCTCCGGGCGACTCCCTGAGCGAGCGGATCAGGACGCGGCGCGAAGTCAGCGCCGCGGGGCCAGGTGCTCGTCCCGGCGCTGCTGTAGCTCGCGGTCGGTGTAGCTCATGAGGTCCGGTCGAGCCTTCCCCAGCATGACTTGTAGATAGGCCGGCTCGAGCCCCACGTTCTGAAAGCCGTGCACGACGTTGGCGGGACACGAAACGCAGTCCCAGGGGCCCAGGACGGTCTCCGCACGGTTGCCGGCCTCGTCCTCGAGGAAAACGAGCACCTTACCGGCCAGGATGAAGAAGACCTCCTCAACTTCGTGGAGGTGGGCAGCGTTTCCCTGGCCCGGGGGGACGAACATCACGCTGAGGGTGAAATGCTCGGCCGGGATCACACTCGGATCGATCTTGCCGGACGCCCCCGAGCCGATGAACCGATGCTGAGCGCGGCGGTAGCCCTCCACCCGCGCGTCGGCAAAGGCGTCCCAGTCGCCGCGGCGGTCTACGAAGCGCGCCACCCGTTGCGTCAGAAGCTCGTTCAGGGCCGACATGACGATCCTCGGTCTACCCCTTCACGCTGCCGGCCGTGAGCCCCTCGACCATGTACTTCTGGAGGTAAATGTAGACGAGGATGACGGGCAAGGTGGTCAGGACGGCGCCCGCCATCAAGTAGCCCCAGCCATACACGTCGCCGGTGATGAAGCCCGAGATCCCCACCGGCAAGGTCCGCTGCTTGACGTCAGTGATGAAGACCAGGGCGTAGAGGAACTCGTTCCAGGCCTGCGTGAACGCGTAGAGGCCGGCGGCCAGGAGGCCCGGCGCCGCCAATGGCAGGATGATGACCCGGAAGGCACGGAATCGCGTGGCGCCGTCGATCATGGCTGCTTCCTCGAGTTCCACCGGGATGGACTCGAAGTAGCCCATGAGCAGCCAGGTCACGAACGGCACGGTGAAGCTCGGATACGTGGCGATCAGGCCGGCCAGGCTGTCGGACAGCCCGAGCGTACGGATCTGGGCGTAGAGGGGGATGAACAGGATTGCCGGCGGTACGAGGTACGTGATGAGCACGGTGCTCGAGAGGAACGCGCGCCCCAGGAAGCGTAGCCGAGCGAGGGCGTAGGCGCCGATGGTGCCGATGGCGGTCGCCAGGAGCGTGCTGGAGACGGCCACCACGGCACTGTTACGGAACCAGATGGTGAAGTCCGTCTTGGTCAGGAGCTGGTAGTAGTTTTCGAGCACGGCGGGCGAGGGCCAGAACATGGAGACGAGACTCCGCATCTGGTCCTCGTTCTTGAACGAGGTGATGGTCATCCAGTAGAAGGGGAAGAGCACGAGGACCAGCAGGATGCCCAGGAACCCGTAGGCGAGACCGCTCTGCATCCGTTCGATGGCCACCTTGCTCATCGCGCCTGCCCCCGCCGCATGTAGCGCGCCAGCATGATGATGACGAGAGCGAGCCCGGGCAGCATGTAGAGGGCGACGGCGATCGCTTCACCGAGCCGCTGGGCGCCAAAGGCCATCTCGTAGGCGAAGACGGGCAAGACCTGCGTGGCGCCACCAGGGCCGCCCTTGGTGAGGATGTAGACGATGGCGAAGTCGTTGAAGGTCCAGATGGTCGAGAGCAGGATGACGATGATCACGATGTTGCGAATGCCGGGCAGGGTCACGTGGCGGAAGCGCTGGACCACGTTGGCCCCATCCACCGCGGCCGCCTCGTACATCTCGGCCGGGATGCTCTTCATGCCGGCCAGGAACGAGATGCCGAAGAAGGGGAAGCCGCGCCAGATGTTGACGAAGATGACCGAGGCCATGGCCGTCCCCGGCTCGCTGAGCCAGCCCACGCCCTGCGGCAGGATCCGGAATACCTTGACCAGCAGATAGTTGAGGACGCCGAGGCTGCCGTCGTAGATCCAGAGGAAATTGAGGGCGGACACGACGGTGGGGGCCACCCAGGGGATGAGGAGCAGGCCGGTGAAGAGGCTCCGGAAGCGGATCCGGGAGGTCAGCACCAGCGCCATGAGCATGCCGAGCAGCAGCTTGCCCACCACCGAGGTGAAGGTGAAGACGAACGAGTTCACCACCGCGCGCTGGAAGAACCCGTCGCTGGCCAGCCGGATGTAGTTCTCGAGGCCGACGAACACGGGCGGCATGCCCACGAACTTCTGGGTCATGCTGAGATAGATCGCATAGCAGAAGGGATAGGCGACCAGCGCCAGCACCAGCACCACCATCGGCGCCACGAAGATGAATCCCAGGCGGTAGTCGGTCCCCAGCACTCGCCTGAGACCGACCGACCCGCCTCGCTGTTCCGGGAGCGCGACGTCGGTGCGAAGCCGCGCGGCAGGAGTGGCCATGCTCGTCTCCCTCGCTAGGCGCGACTACGGATCTTGTAGATGTCCTCCACGCGCCTGTGGGCTTCCTTGAGGGCAGCCTCCGCCGACAGCCCCCCCGTTACCACGCGTCCCGCCATGTCGCACAGGATGTACTGGGCCTGCAACTCGATGGCGGCGGGGGTGATGGGACCGGGATAGCCCGGCCATACCCCACGCAGGACGTTCTGGAGCATGCCCCAGAAGTTCGGATCGGACTTCCAGTACGGATTCTCCGCGCGCACTTTGTAGACAGGACCGGCCTGGCCGATGGAGGCCTTCATGTACTCCTCGAAGCGCTTCTCGTCTTCCACCCAGCGGATGAGGTCCTCGCAGAGCTCGACGTTCTTCGACTGCTTGAAGATCCCCCAGTTGTAGCAACCGGCGGCCAGGAAGGAACCAGCGGGTCCGCCCGGGGTCTGAATGACGAGGGTCTTCTCGGCTAGAGGGTGCTTCTTGGCCACCATGGCGTAGTAGAGGCTGGCGCCGTTGTTCGTGCTCACGAGCTTGCCGGCCATGTAGGCCTCGTTGTTGTGGACATCCGTCCAGCCCATGACCCCTGGGGGCTGGATCTTGTACTTCTGGATGGTGTCCACGGCGAACTGGAGCGCGGCCAGGTTCTGCTTGAAGAATGTCGTGGCCAGGGCGGGTTTGCCGTCCTTGTCCCACGAGCTGCCACCGTAATTCCAGAGGATGTTCTGCATGAAGCCGTTGCCATCGTCGGAGCGGTTCAGGGTCTGGCCAAATCCCCACAGGTCCTGGGCGGGGTCCTGGCACTTCTTGGCCATCTCGACGACCTCGGGATCGTAGGTCTTGGGGAGCTTCACGCCCTTGGCATCGAGAAGGTCCTTGCGGACGAAGAATCCATCGGGCCACGTCTGGCGGGCCACCGCGAAGTACTGCCCGCCGATCACGACGTACCTCTCAGCGTGGGGAAGCAAGCCTCCCCGCGCGGCGGCGATATCCTTACCCAGTGCGGTCACGTCGCGCAGCGCCGCCTTGTAGCGCAGCGGACCCTGCGCATTCATCTCGGCCAGGTCGGGGGGGTTGCCGGCCTCGATGGCGGCCACGAACTTCTGCTCGCGATCACCGAAGGTGGCCCAGTCCGTTTCCACCTGGACCTTCCGCTCGGTTCCCCAGGCCTCGATCTGCTTGGCCAGGACGTCGTTGCCGGCGGTGACGAAGCTCTTGAAGAGCCAGACGCGGAGCTTCGGACCGCTCTGGGCGTGGGCCATCGAGCGGAGCACGTGCAGGCCTGCCGCCGTTCCTCCGGTGATGACGGCCGATTTTCTGAGAAACTCGCGTCGGGCAATGAGGCCCGCGTCGAGCTGATCTGCCAGGTTTCTGATACGCCGATCCATTGCGAGGAGCCTCCTCAATGAGGTTGCCGCTTGTATGACTGGACTATCGACGCCTTCCGGCCCCGCGTCAAGTACATGGGACTCAGAAGCCCCCCGAGCAGGGAGGCAGGGGAGCCCTCGAGGCCCCGATTTCTATCGACCCGAATAGCGGCGCTCGCGCAGGTCGGCCGTGGCCTTGTGGGCCATCATGCCTTCGATCTCGCAAATGCGGGCCACTGTGGGTGCCACTTTCGCGCTGGCGGCGGGGGTCAGGCGCTGATACGTCACGGTCTTGATGAACTTTCCCACCCACAGCCCACCCGTGTAGCGGGCCGCGCGGCCGGTCGGGAGGATGTGGTTGGGGCCGACAGTCTTGTCGGAGTAGGCGACGGTCGCCGCTTCCCCCACGAACAGTGACCCGTAGTTGCGAAGTTGCGACAGGTACCACTCGTCACGCCGCGTCTGGATCTCAAGGTGCTCGGGCGCGTGCTCGTCGGCGACCCGGACCGCCTCTTCGTCGCTGTCCACCACGATCACCTCGCCATTGTTCTGCCACGCCTGGCCCGCGACCTCGCGCGTGGCCAGCGCGGGGAGCTGACGCTCGACCTCGAGCAGCACCGCCTGCCCGAGCGACATCGAGGTTGTGACGAGGATCGCAGGCGAGGTCGGTCCGTGCTCGGCCTGGCCGAGCAGGTCACAGGCGACCACGACCGGGTCGGCGCTCTCGTCGGCAATCACCAGGATCTCGGTCGGGCCCGCGAGAAGGTCGATACCTACCGCACCAAAGATCTGGCGCTTGGCCTCGGCGACATACTGGTTGCCGGGGCCGACGACCATATCGACCTTGGGAAGGCTCTCGGTCCCGAACGCCATCGCCGCCAGCGCCTGTACGCCACCCAGGCAGAAGACCTCGTCGACGCCAGCCGACACCATCGCATAGAGGGTGGCCGGATAGATGCCACGGACTGGGTTCGCGGGCCCTTGAGGGCTCGGCGGCGAGCAGGCGATCACCCGACGCACACCGGCGACCTTGGCTGTGGTAATGCTCATGAGGGCGGAGGCGACAAGCGGGTAACGGCCGCCCGGAACGTACGCTCCCACCGAATCGACTGGGATCAGGCGCTGTCCCAGGACGATGCCAGGTTGTTGCTCGACCTCGAACTCACCCATGCTCTCGCGCTGGTGTCGGGCGAAGGTCGCGATCTGGTCCCGGCAGTAGTCGATCTCGGCGCGATCGGCGGCGCTCACAGCCGCCATCGACCGTTCCATGTCCTCCCCGGACAAGCGAAAGCTCGAGGGTGCCCATCGGTCGAACTGCTCGGAATAGCGTCGCACGGCGACGTCCCCCTGCCGGCGAACGGCAGCCAGCACCTCGGCCACGACGGCACGGACGGCCTCGTCCGACTCGGGCGGCTGCTGGACGGCCCTCTTCAGGTAGTCACGCATGGCATTCCCCCTCGGCGTGCGAGTATACTGCGAGCACATGACCGCCTTGACCGATACGGGTCGAGTCTCCTTGCGGCAGGAGCTCGAGCGTATCGTCGGGCAGGGGAGCGTCCTCTCCGACCCCGACGAGCTCCTGACGTACGAGTCTGACGGACTGACCCTGTTTCGAGCCCTTGCTGATTTCGTGGTCTTTCCCCGCGAGACGGCTCAGGTGGCCGCTATCGTCAAGCTGGCCAATCGTGAGGCGCTGCCGTTCGTGGCGCGGGGGGCAGGAACGGGGCTGTCGGGTGGGTGCCTGCCGACCGAGGGAGGCATCGTCATCTCCCTCATGCGAATGAACCGTGTGCTCGAGGTCGACTACGAGAACCAGATCGCCGTGGTCCAGCCGGGGCTGGTCAATCTGCACCTGTCCTGGGCGGTGGCTCCGCGCGGCTATTACTACGCCCCCGATCCGTCGAGCCAGCAGGCGTGCACCATCGGCGGCAATATCGCCGAGAACTCTGGGGGCCCGCATACCCTCAAGTATGGCGTCACCACCAACCATGTGCTGGGGCTCGAGGTCGTCATGCCGGATGGGGAAGTGGTGTGGCTGGGAGGCAAGACGCGCGAAGCGCCTGGCTACGACCTGGCCGGTCTGTTCGTAGGCTCGGAAGGAACCTTCGGGATCGCGACCACTGTCGTCGTGCGGATCCTGAAGAAGCCTCAAGCGGTGAAGACGGTGCTCGCCGTCTTCGACGAGGCCGACCAGGCGTCGGAGGCGGTGTCAGCCGTCATCGCGCGTGGTCTGGTGCCGGCCGCCATGGAGATGATCGACCAGCTGACGATCCAGGCCGTGGAGGATGCCTTCGATTGCGGCTATCCCCGCGATGCGGCCGCTGCCCTCCTGATCGAGCTCGACGGGCTCGCGGTAGGTATGGCGGCGCAGACGGAGCGAATCGTGCAAGCGTGTCGGGACTCCGGGGCCCGCGAGGTTCGCACGGCCCAGGACGAAGCCGAGCGCCAGCTGCTGTGGAAGGGGCGCAAGTCGGCCTTCGGCGCGTATGGCCGCGTCTCGCCCGCCTACATGGTGATGGACGGAGTGATCCCACGGACCAAGCTGCCCTACGTCTTGCGCCGCGTGAACGAGATCGTGGCTGCGCACGGGCTCCGAGTGGGAAACGTCTTTCACGCCGGGGACGGTAATCTGCACCCGAATATCCTCTACGATCCGCGCAAACCCGGGGAGGAGTCGCGGGTGGTGGAAGCGGGCGCCGAGATCATGCGCGTGTGCGCCGAAGTCGGTGGTTCGATCTCCGGAGAGCATGGAATCGGGCTCGAGAAGGCCGACTTCATGCCCTTCATCTTCTCGGCGACGGATCTCGACTTCATGCAGCGTCTCAAGAGTGCCTTCAATCCCGGCGGGCTTTGCAACCCCGGCAAGGTCTTTCCCACCAAGAAATCCTGCGTCGAAGTGGGACCGGTGGCCTACAAGCCCCACGCCATCGAAGAGAAGGGTCTCGCCCAGCGCTTCTAGGCGCGGGCTGGTTGCGGCTCCGTGCAGCCGGCGATTCTCGATAAGCTTCGCGGCATTGTCGGGGGAGCCCACGTCCTCACCGGCATCGAACTGTCCTCGTACGTGGTGGAGGGCCGCACACCCGACGTCGCTGTCTTTCCAGGCTCGGTGGACGAAGTGCAGAGCGTGGTTGCGCTCGCCGCCGAGACAGAAACTCCGTTGATGCCCTGGGGAGGCGGCACGGCCGTCGGCGTCGGCACGCCGCCTGCCCGCACAGGGATCGTTCTCGGGCTCGCCCGTCTGGACCGGCTCCTGGAGCACGTGCCGGGCGACCTGACAGCGACTGTCCAGGCCGGCATGACCGTCAAGCGGCTTCAGACGGCGCTGCAGGAGAGGGGGCAGTGGCTCTCGCTCGATCCGCCCGATGCCGATCGAGCGACCCTCGGAGGTGTCATCGCCGCGAACGCATCGGGCCCACGGCGGCACCTCTACGGTACCGCCCGCGATCAGCTCATCGGCGTCACCGTCGTGACCGCCGAGGGTGCTCTCGTGCGCGGCGGCGGCAAGGTCGTCAAGAACGTTGCCGGCTATGACTTGCCGAAGCTATTCGTGGGCTCGTACGGAACGCTCGGCGTGATCGTCGAGCTGACCGTGCGGCTCCGTCCTCTGCCGGACACGGAGCGTTGGGTTCGTGTTCGATTCGATCACCTGAAGGATGCAGGGGTGGCCGTGCGGGCGATCATGGGAGCCGATCTCATCGCCACCGCGATCGAGTTGCTCGATGCCGAGGCCAGTCGTGCCCTCGGCCTCGAGGGCGCGCCCACCCTGCTCGTTGCCTTCGACGGTTTGCCGGAGCAGGTCGATTGGCAATGCACCGAGTTGGCTGCCGTCACCACGCCCCTCGGCGGTCACGGTGTGGTTCCTCTTCCAGACTCGGCGGTTCTCAGGCCCGAGCCCACCTGGATGTCGAGCAGGGGCCTGGTGGCCATTGCGCGCTTTAGCGTGCTTCCCGCCCTGGTCACCGAGTTGATGGAGCACGGCGCGGGCGCGGCGCGGCAGCGAGGACTCCAGGCGGCGTGGACGTCCCATGCGGGAGTGGGTGTGGTCACCGCGGCGCTCGTTTCACCCAGCGATCGACCCGAGCTGAAGGCGGTCGCGACGGTCCTGGCGGAATGGCGCGGCCTGGCGCGCTCTGGCGGAGGACACGCGACGCTCGAATGGGCGCCGTTGGCCGTGAAGGCCGAGACCCCGGTATGGGACGACCTCGGGGCAGCGGGTCGGGTCATGCAGCGTATCAAGGCCCAGCTCGATCCCAAGGGCATCCTCAACCCCGGCCGCTTCGTGGCCGGCATCTGAAGGGGACGACCGAGACCGTGCACGTGGCTGCCGATCCTCCGACTCGGGCCGCGCCGCTCTCCCTTCGAGGTATGTCGGTCGAGGGTGTCAACCAGTGCGTGCACTGCGGGCTTTGTCTCGCTTACTGCCCGACCTTCTCGGAGCTCGGAACCGAGATGGACTCGCCCCGCGGCCGCATCTTTCTGATCAAATCGCTTGCCGAGGGACGCATCGCACTGTCCGACTCCACCGTGCGCCATCTGTCGCTGTGCCTCGACTGCCGCGCATGCGAGACCGTCTGTCCCGCCGGCGTGCCCTATGGCCGCCTGATCGAGGCGGCCAAAGCCGAGATCGAGCACCAGCGGCCGGGTGGGCTCGTGCGTCGGTTGTTCCGGACCCTCAATTTCGGCTTGTTGCTCGGCCGGCCTACGCTGTTGCGGGCCGCCGCGGCCGGGCTTCGCTTCTACCAGGCGACCGGGATGCAGGCGCTGGCCAGGGCCACCGGGCTGGTTCGTCTGCTTCCGGGCACCTTGCCGGCCTGGGAGGCCCTGACGCCGACCATTCCCGCGGCGGCCGATCGAGCTTCGCTACCCCCGTTGATCCCGGCCGGTAGGGGCGCGTCGCGCTCGCGTTGCGTTGCTCACGGGGTGTGTCCAGTCCGTAGTCTTCGGCCCGCACAATCGCGCCACGGCCAGAGTCTTGGCACGGAACGGCGTTGAGGTTGTCGTGCCGCCCACCCAGGGATGCTGCGGAGCTCTGAACGCTCACGGAGGCGACCACGGGCGGGCGCTCGAGCTGGCTCGACGCACGATTGACGTCTTCCAGGGGCAACGCGTGGACGCCGTGGTGGTGAACACCTCGGGGTGTGGCGCCCACATGAAAGCGTACGGTGCCCTGCTCGAGAACGATCCTGCGTACGCGGAGCGTGCCCGGCATTTCGCCGCGAGCGTGCAAGACATCTCCGAGTTCCTGGCCCGAGCGCCCCTGAGCGGGCCGCTTGAACCGGTTCCGATGACCGTCGCCTACCACGATCCGTGTCACGTGGTACACGGCCAGAAGATAAGGACTCAGCCGCGCCAGCTCCTGGCGCAGGTTCCCTCGTTGAAGGTGGTTCCTCTGGTCGAGTCCGATTGGTGCTGCGGCTCGGCCGGCATCTACAACCTCACCGAGCCCGAGATGGCCGACCGTCTGCTCCGGCGCAAGGTCGACCACGTCCTCGCCACCGGGGCCGAAGCCGTGGTGACGGCGAACCCGGGCTGCATCTTGCAGATCGAGAAAGGGTTACGCGCGCGCGGCTCGCCCATCCGCGTGATGCACATCGTCGAGTTGCTGGACCGCGCTTACGGCACCGGTCGGTGAGCCCCCACGACGCAGCCGGGACGCCCCGCGAGCACAAGGCTACTGCGCCGTCCACCGTGGGTTGTTTCGTGCTGACGATCTCCGACACGAAGACACTAGAAACCGACACCAGCGGAGCCTTGATCCGCGAGCTGCTGGCGGCGGCTGGGCATCCTGTGATCGCTAGCGCCATCGTCCGGGACGAACCCGTCGACGTGCAACGAACAGTCCGGGAGGCCTGCCGGCATCCCGAGGTGAACGCAGTGATCCTCACCGGGGGTACCGGAATCACCTCGCGTGATTCAACCTTCGAAGCGGTGGAGGCGCTCCTCGAGAAGCGACTGCCCGGGTTCGGCGAGCTGTTCCGGATGCTCTCCTATCAGGAGGTGGGGGCAGCCGCCATGCTCTCCCGTGCCCAGATGGGGATCCATTCCCGGCGTATCGTCGTTTCCCTGCCGGGGTCCCCCAACGCCTGCCGGTTGGCGCTAGAGAAACTCCTCATCCCTGAGCTGCCACATCTCGTGCGCGAGGTGAGTCGCTGAGGGCGCGCTATACTGAAGGATCTGTGAACGGGAGGTATCGCATGCGACCATCCAGGCTTTCTGTCCGCCTTGCGGCCCTGCTGATGACGGCCGTGGTGGCGGGCTCAGCCGCTCCGATTGGCGCCCAGACCGCCGCCGTCGCGGCAAGCACCGCGCCGGCCACCGTGCCGCCGGAGCTGGCGCGCTTCAATCAATTGCTCGCCGATCTCGCAGACCGGCTCAAGCCGGCTCTGGTGCACATCAGGGTGCGTCGTGCCAGTGCCCCCAAGGAGGAGGAGCAGGACAGTCCGGGTGATCCCCGGCGCCCGTCCGGCTCTGGCTTCGTGATCGATCCCAACGGCACCATCGTCACCAATGCCCATGTGGTGGAGGGAGCTAACTGGATCCAGGTTCGACTCTTCGACGGCCGGCGTTTCACGGCAACGGTCTTGGGTCGAGACGCCCGTGTCGACGTGGCGGTCCTGAAGATCGACGGCGCGGGTGCCCTCCCTGTTTTGACCTTCGGCGACGCCAACAAGCTGCGCGTAGGTGAATTCGTGATGGCCCTCGGTCATCCGTTCGGGCTCGAGCACTCGGTCTCGTTCGGTATCGTGAGCCGCAAGGGGGCTCCCCTCACGGTGGCCGCGCCCGGCTTTGACTTCATCCAGACCGACGCCGCCATCAACCCTGGAAACTCCGGGGGACCGCTGGTCAACATGGCCGGCGAGGTCGTCGGCGTCAACGCCATGGCTGCGCGCAACGGGACGATCGGGTTCGCCATCCCGTCGAATCTGGTCTCGGTGATCGTCCCACAGCTCGCCAGCCGGGGTAAGGTCGAATGGGGGTGGCTCGGTGTGAGCATCACCGAGGTCAGCGACGAGGACGCCGAGCGCCTGAAGCTGGCCGATTCCAAGGGGGTGCTCGTGCGCGGAGTGATCCCGGGGGAGCCCGCCGAGCGTGGCGGGATCAAGGCCAACGACGTGCTGACGATGCTCGACGGCAACCCACTGGACGGTCCCCGGGACCTCCAACGTCTCGTCTCGTCGTCTCCGGTCGGCAAGCGAGTCCGCGTCGGTCTCGTTCGCGAGGGGCAGAAGCAAGAACTGGAAGTCGAGATCGGCCGCTATCGAGAGCAGTAGCCCCGTGTGATCGAGGCCCGCCCCGGGTTCCCCGGGGCGGGTCCGAGCGTTTGGGGGGTATGGGGGGCCATGTCGGGGCCCCCCATGTGGCAAACGACTACGCGCGGGCGCGGGGCGTCGCCAGGGCGGCGAGCGTGGCCAGCGCCCAGGGCTCACCAAGCGTGGGGAGGGGTCGATACTGCGAGGCAGCTGTGATGCCCATGCCCGCCTCCCAGTCAGTCGGCGCATCTTCCAGCACGCCCTCCACACCAAGTAGGAAGTAGCCGAGCCCGAACTCCTCGCCGCCCGGGACATCCTGGGGCCCGTCGACGAGGCGGGTCTTCACGTACACGGTCATGTCCGGCTCGACTACCAGCAACGTCCCCGTCCCACGCTGGGCCAGGTTGCGTGCGCTCGCGCTACGCCGCTGGATGACGAGCCCGAGAGTTCCAGCATCGTAGGCGCGCACCTCCAGATAGGAGAGCAGCATCGGATGCGCAAACCCATCGCCGTCCACGGTCACGAAAGGCAACACCACTCCGAGGCGCTTTCTCAGGTCGCCCTGCGACAATCGTTCGACCAGCTGTGGCGAAAGATCGGCGCTGGCGTGGCGTGTCACGTCAGGTCCTCCCCTCAACCCCCCGCCCGCGCGGGAGTCCCGGCGAGAGCGGGTTCGCCCGTACCGTTCCTGTCCTCCGCAGCGGATGCGTCTCCCCCGGGCCGATGGATCGACAGATCCTTGATGGTGGGGGACGTCCCGCACAGGGGGCACTTGGGGTCGCGGCGCAGGCGCACTTCCCGGAAGCGCATGCCGAGCGCATCGTACGTGAGGAGTCGGCCGATCAGCGGCTCCCCGATTCCGAGCAGGAGCTTCACGGCCTCGGTGGCCTGGATCAATCCGATCACTCCTGGGAGCACGCCCAGGACGCCAGCCTCGCTTCAGGAGGGTACGAGACCCGGCGGGGGTGGCGACGGATAGAGGCAGCGATAGCACGGCCCCTGGTTGGGAGCAAAGACGGAGGCCATCCCCTCGAACTGAAAGATCGACCCGTGGACGTTGGTCTTGCCGGCCAGATAGCAGGCGTCGTTCACGAGGTAGCGCGTCTCGAAATTGTCCGAGCCGTCCACGACGAGGTCGTAGTCCTGGATGATGTCCATCACGTTGTCCACGGTGATGCGCGTGGGCAGGGACACGATATTCATGTCCGGGTTGAGCGCCTTCAAGGTTCGCGTCCCAGACTCGACCTTGGGTTTGCCGATGTCGGCGGTGGTGTGCAAGATCTGGCGCTGCAGATTGGTGATGTCGACGCTGTCGCCATCCATGAGCCCGAGCGTTCCCACCCCGGCGGCGGCCAGATAGAGCGCCGTCGGGGATCCGAGCCCGCCGGCGCCGATGAGCAAGGTCTTTGAGCGAAGCAGCTTGCGCTGCCCCTTCTCCCCCACCTGGTTCAGCAAGAAGTGTCGGCTGTAGCGCTGGATCTGCTCGGTGGTCATGGCTACGTCTTTGACCACTGGGAGTCCTGACTGAGCCCACTTCTGGAAGCCGCCCTGCAGGTTGATCACGTTGCGGTAGCCGAGATCCTGGAGGGCCTTGGCCGCCAGCACGGAACGAAGTCCGGTCTGGCAATAGAGGACGATGGGGGTCGCAGAATCCGCAACCGCGCTACCGATCCGGAACTCGAGGAAACCGCGACTGATGTTGGTGGCAGGCTCGATGTGTCCCTCGCGATACTCGTCCGGATCGCGCACGTCGATGATGGTGACCGGCTCGCCGGCTGTCAGGCGGCGCTGCAGGTCGCTCGGCCCCTCTTCCGGGACCGCAGCCCGGGCCTCGGCGATGAGTTCCTTGAGCGTCTTCATGGCGCTGATATCACTCCTGTCTCGACCGTGATGGGGAGAGGGCCTGGATCATAGTACCGTGACGCCAGGCGCGCCCACCGCGACCTCGCCGATCACCGTGGCGCGTTCGAAACCCTCAGAGCGGAAAATCTGCAACACCTCGTCCACAGCGTCCGGGGCGCAAGTCGCCAGCAGTCCTCCACTCGTCTGGGGATCGGTCAGCAGGGCCTGTTCGGTCTTTCCGAGGCCATTGAGGTCGACCAGTGATCCGTATCCAGCCCAGTTGCGTCCCGACGCACCCGTGACGTAGCCACGACCGGCTAGGTCGAGCACCTCGGGAAGCATCGGTACAGCGCTCCACCGGATGTTGGCATGCACTTTTGAACCCCTGCACACCTCGAGCAGATGGCCAAGCAGCCCGAAACCGGTCACATCGGTGAGGGCGTGGACACCCTGCAGCCGGGCCAGTCGAGCTCCAGGCGTGTTGAGCTTGGTCGTGCTGGCAATCATGGCCCGATATTGTGTGTCGGTGATCCGATCTTGCTTGAGGGCGGCGCTGTAGATACCGACACCGAGCGCCTTGCCGAGGATGATGCGATCACCGGGTCTGGCGTCGGCGTTGCGCTTGAGATGCGCTGGGTCGACGAGTCCGATGGCTACCAGCCCATAGATGGGCTCCACGGAGTCGATGCTATGGCCGCCCGCGATCGGGATGCCCACGCGCTGACATACGGATTCACCGCCTTCGAGGATCCGGCGGATGGTTTCCACCGGGAGCTTGTCGATGGGCATCCCAACCAGGGCCAGAGCGAAGAGCGGGGTGCCGCCCATCGCATAGACGTCCGAGATGGCATTGGTGGCAGCGATAGCGCCGAAATCGAAGGGATCGTCGACGATGGGCATGAAGAAGTCGGTGGTGGCCACAATGGCCTGCCGCTCGTTGATCTGGTAGACGGCAGCATCGTCGCTCGTTTCAATGCCTACCAGCAAGCCGCGGGGCACGACACCGGCGGTCTTGGCGATGATCTGTTCGAGCACGGCCGGTGCGAGCTTACAGCCGCATCCACCCCCGTGAGCGAGACTGCTGAGCCGGACGGGAGCGACTTCGGTCGCGTTCATTTACCCAGGCTCCTTTCCGTGGTTCATCTGTTCATCATGGGGGGCCTCGGCGGCCCCCCAAACCCCCCGCGTTCGGGGCGCCCCGGGGAGACCCGTGGCACCCCTCGATCTTACGTTGACATTTCGGCCTCGACGGCCCCAAACCTGGGCGCGCCCCCGACACTGTTTCGGCCTGGCGACCCCGACGTTCGGGGCGCCGGACGGGCACCCTCGATCTCAGGTTAGCGTTTCCACTCGGCGTATCCCCGCCTCCTGAATGCTCCGGGACCCGGGGCATCATGCTACGCTGCTCCGGGTGCGACGGCTCGGGTCACCCCGGAAGCGGTGAGTCGGCCCGTGAAACCATAATACTTCTATTTACGATCGAATCAATGGTGATTGAGTTGGTCCGGGTAGGTTGGGATACCGGTTCCGTCCTTGTATACTCGCGAAAACTATGAATCTCACTCCTGACGCGAAGCGAGCATTTCAGGTTCAGGCGTATGGACCCTCGGCGACCATCACAGGGGTGCAGATCGTCGAGCTCAAACGCCACGCCGATGATGGGGGCTCGATGACCGAGCTGGCTCGGTTGCTCGATGGTCACCCCGAAGCCTTTGGCGACTTCACGGTTCGCCAGATCAATTACAGCGAAGTTGAGGCCGGCGCCATCAAGGCGTTCCACCTGCACACGCGTCAGACTGACATCTGGTACGTTCCCCCTTCGGATCGGATGCTGGTGGTACTCTTCGACGCCCGTGAGGGTTCGGCTACGGAAGGCGCTCGGATGCGGCTGACGCTCGGAAACGGTTCGTCACGCCTGCTGCGGATACCACCGGGAGTGGCCCATGGCGTGCGAAACCTGGGTACGACGATCGGTCGTATCATTTACCTCGTGGACGTCGCGTTCTCCCCCGACCCGGCCGTGTGCGATGAGGGGCGGCTTCCGTGGGACTTCGCGGGCGAAGATGTCTGGGACGTGGTGCGGGGATAGAACACCCGTGAGTCGGATCGGGACCCTGATTGCCCTCGGTATCCTCGTCCCCACACTCGCCAGCGCAGTGGCGCCGAACCGGGAGTATCGGCTCCACCCTCGGGATGTGTCCCAGGTGCCCACGTTCGTTCAGCGCGTGCAGCAGGCCATCGTGGGGCTCCGGGTTCGCGTCGATGAAGGAAGCCCATCGGCCGCCACTCTCGGCACCCAGCGCTTCGCGAGCGGGGTGATCTTCGACCAGCGCGGGTTCGTCCTCACCGTGAGCTACGTGCTGCTCGATGCCGTCTCCATCCAGGCGCGCACGCGCGACGACCGGGTCGTGAACGGCCAGCTCGTCGGCATCGACTTCGACACCGGCCTCGGCGTGGTCAAGCTCGATGGAGAGGAATCATGGCCCGTCGCCCCCCTTGGACAATCGCGTGACGTGATGCAGGGGGCCCTCACCGGGACTGTCGGCGTGGACGAGGAAGGAGCGCTCGTGTGGGTGTCCGGTGCCGTGCAGGGCATCAGGCGCTTCTCGGCGTACTGGGAGTACATGCTGGATCGCGCGTTCATGGTGGCGCCGGGGAGCCCGTCCTGGGGCGGGAGTGCCGTGGTCGACGCGCGCGGTGAAGTCGTGGGGATCGCGTCGCTCCGGCTAGGTCAGGCTCCCCATGTGAATCTGGCCATCCCGCTGGAGAAGTTCCTGCCGATCAAGGACGAGCTAATTTCCTTGGGCCGGGTGGCGAGTCGTCCCGCTCGGCCCTGGCTCGGGCTCTATACCGTGGACGACCAGGGTGGCCCACTCATCGACGGATTCTCGCCGGTCGGCCCCGCGCGCGTCGCCGGACTCCAGAAAGGGGATCGGATCATTGGCGTCAGCGGCGTGCGTGTCCGCACCCAGGCGGAGTTCTACGAGCAGCTCTGGCGCGCGAAGGCGGGAGATGTGGTGGCGCTTTCCATTCAGCGTGGCGAAGCCGTACGCATCGTCCCCATTCGCTCGGTAGATCGATATCAGCTCTACCGCACGACGACCCGCTAGGACCGGGTGACGGATGAAAGGCGCGGCCGACACCTATCAGGGGCGAGGACTCATCGCCGATCCCGTCCATCGCTACATCCTCTTCACCCGCCCGGGAGACATCCCCGGAGAAGCCACCGAGCAGGACGTCCTGGATACCCCGTGGGTGCAGCGTCTGCGCCGGATCCCTCAGCTTCAGTCCGCCCGCTGGGTGTTTCCCGCCGCCGAGCACAGCCGGTTCCAGCATTCGCTTGGGGCTATGCATCTGGCAGGGCGCCTGGCCCAGCAGCTCTACCCATCGCTGCGGGCCATCTTCCCCGACGGCCCCTCGGCGGCACTCCTCGAAGAACTGCTGCGGATGGCGGGCCTCCTGCATGATGTGGGGCACGGGCCCTTCGGGCACTTCTTCGACGACAACTTCCTGAACGATTTCGACCTGACCCACGAACTGGTAGGCCAGAAGATCATTCGGGAGGAGTTGGCGGAGGTTCTGCGCGGCATCCGCCGTAGTCCAACGGGACCCTTTCAGGCTGGGGAACAGCTCGATCCCGAGTGGCTCTGCTACCTCATGGGCAAGAGCTATACGCAGCCCCTCGAATCGCATCCGCGCTGGCTCGCCTTCCTGAAGCCGCTGCTGTCGGGGGTGTTCACCGCCGACAACATGGACTACGTCCTGCGCGACGCCTACATGTGCGGGGTGGCCGTCGGTCCCATCGACATCGATCGCATCATCTACTACTCGTTCTTCAGCGAGAAGGGGCTCACCCTCGACCGGAGCGGGCTCCAGGCATTCATCATGTTCCTCAACGCGCGGTTCTACATGTACACGAACGTCTACTACCACCGCACCACCCGCGGCATCGACCTGCACCTCAAGGAGATCTTTCGCGATACCATGCGGCTGGCGTTCCCCTACGACTTGCGCAAGGAGCTGCACCCCTACCTGCACCTTACCGAGTGGACCCTCCTGGAGGAGGTCGGCCGCTGGCACGACGTGCGTGATGACGATGCTCTCGCCGTGCAGAAACGAGCCCTGGGCGCGGAGTGGCGGTACATCCTCGATCGGCGCCTCAAGTGGAGGATGTCGGGTGAGGAAGTGCTCGATCAGTTCGAGCCCCGCAAGGGTCAGGGGTTTCTGGAGGCCGAGATGGTGGAGCGGCTGGTCAAGGCTTTCCTTCCCACCCCGCTCAAGAACTTTCCCTTCAAGATCGACATGGCCTTGCAGGACCCCCGTCCCCTCAACCCCCTCAAGATGGGTGACCGCCAGATCTATGTCTATGACTCGACCACCAAGCGGGTCTCGGAAGAACCCCTCACCGAGATCCTCAAGTACCTTCCGGGCAAGGTGGCCCAATGCCGAATCTTCGCGACGTCCCATGAGCATGACGCCGAGCTGGCGGTTGCCCTCAAACGTGCGCTGAACGAGGAACCCTCCGCGATCGTCACCAACGTGTAGGATGGGCGACGGAACGAAACCGCCGGCGATGACGTGGCGCCTGCTGACGTTCGCCGGGCTCTTCATAACCTGCCTGCTGACCGCCAACGTGGTTTCGGCGAAGCTCACGAGTGCCGGAGGCCTGATTCTCCCGGCCGGGGTGATCGTCTTTCCCCTGTCCTACGCGCTGGGCGACGTGGTCACGGAGGTCTACGGCTATGCGACCGTCCGCCGCATCATCTGGCTTGGCTTCGCCTGCAACCTCCTCATGGTCGCCGTCATCTGGTTGGCTGGGCACCTGCCGCCTGCTCCCTTCTGGAAGGGGCAGGCCGCCTTCAGCGAGGTCTTTGCCCAGACCCCTCGCATCCTGGCGGCGTCCTTTCTGGCCTATCTGGGAGGCTCCTTCGCCAACAGCTACGTGCTCGCCAAGCTGAAGATCGTCACCCAGGGCCGCTGGTTGTGGACGCGTACACTGGGGTCGACGGTGGTAGGGCAGGGCCTCGACAGCCTGATCTTCGTGGTGCTGGCTTTCGCAGCACTGGTGCCGCCAGCGGTGCTGGGCGGGATCATCCTTTCGCAGTGGCTCGTCAAGGTCGTCTACGAGGCCGCGGCGACCCCGATCACCTACATGGTCGTCGGCTGGCTCAAGGCCCGTGAGGGGATCGACGTGTACGATCGCGAGACCGACTTCAATCCACTCCGTCTGTGAGGACGGGCCGGGCGCCCGCACCAGGAGCCGACTATGGAGAAATTCCAAGGTGTCGATTACTACCAGATGGACGGATTGCTGTCGGAGGAGGAACGGATGGTCCGCGACACAATCCGCGATTGGGTCGAGGCCGAGTTCGTTCCCATTGTCGCTGATCACCACCGAGCCGGGACATTCCCCGTCACCCTGATTTCCAGACTCGGCGAGATGGGGGTGTTCGGCGCCACCCTCAAGGGATACGGTTGCGCAGGCCTGAACAACGTCGCCTACGGGCTCATCATGCAGGAGCTGGAGCGGGGAGATTCAGGACTTCGCTCGGCGGCGTCAGTGCAAAGCGGGCTCGTCATGTATCCGATCTACACGTTTGGGTCCGAGGCGCAGAAGGAGCGGTGGCTCCCCGCGATGGCCAAGGGCGAGAAGATCGGCTGCTTCGGCCTCACCGAGCCAGACCACGGCTCGGATCCCGGCGCCATGAAGACGCGAGCATCCCGCCAGGGCGGCGGTTACGTGCTGAACGGCACCAAGCTCTGGATCACCAACGGCTCGATCGCCGACGTAGCGGTGGTGTGGGCTCGGGAGGACGATGGGGAGATCGCGGGCTTTCTGGTGGAGCGCGGGACGCCAGGGTTCTCCACCTTGGACATTCACGGCAAGTTCTCGATGCGCGCCTCCATCACCTCCGAGCTGAGCTTCCAGGACTGCCGCATTCCGGCCGAGAACCGACTGCCCGGGGTGCGGGGGTTGCGTGGGCCTCTCAGCTGTCTGAACCAGGCCCGCTACGGTATCGCCTGGGGAGCGTTGGGGGCGGCCATGGCCGTGTACGACTGGGCACTGCAGTACGGACAGCAACGCATCCAGTTTGGTAAGCCCATCGCAAGCTTCCAGCTCGTTCAGCGAAAACTGGTGTGGATGGTGACGGAGATCACCAAGGGTCAGCTCTTGTGCCTACAGCTCGGCCGCTTGAAGGACGAGGGCAAAGCGCGTCCCCAGCAAGTCTCCCTGGCCAAGATGAACAACGTCCAGATGGCGCTGGACGCGGCGCGCCTGGCCCGCGACATCCTGGGCGCGGCGGGCATCGTGGACGAGCATCCGGTGATCCGGCACATGCTGAATCTCGAAACGGTCAATACGTATGAAGGGACTCACGACATCCACACCCTGATCATCGGCCGTGACATCACCGGGCTCGACGCGTTCGGGGCGGCATGAGAGGGTCGATCCTTGACTGAAGGCGATGCTGCGTAGCATCCGGGCCAGGCTTCTGCTGGTCTCACTGGTGAGCCTGGGACCCGTTGCCATCGCGGGCGTCTTTACTCAGCGCGCGCTGAGTAGCCAACTCGAGGCCTCGCTCAGCGTCTCGACTGCCCACGAGATCCTCAAGCTCCTGGGCAAGGTCGACACAGCCCTCGGTCGAACACGCGGAGCCGTCGCCGCCTACGCTCTCTTCGACGACCACAGCGCGGTGCTTACCGTGACCGGCGCCTCTACCGCCGCGCAGAGAGATCTGGGCGCGCTTCGCCGGCTCGTGCAGGACGACCCCACCCAGCTGGAGCGGATCAAGGCTCTCGAGCGTGGTCTTGGTGAGTGGGAACACGATCAGGGTCGCATGCTGATGGACCTCGTGCAGCGTGGCGAACGTCAAGCGGCGGTGCGCGTGGCCGGTAGCTCCTGGCTCGTATTGCAGGGTCTGGCCGAACGGCTGACCCTGGTGACGGCGGCCGAGTACGTTAAGCTCGAGCAGCGGACGGCCATTTATGCGACCGCCCAGCGTCGCACCATGGTGGTGCTGCTGCTGGGCGGCGTGGCGGCCATTCTGGTGGCGGTGCTGTCGGCGGTCGTCCTGGGTCGCCGGATAACCAGACCGCTGATGAACCTCACCAGCTCGGCCCGAGCGGTGGCCGAGGGCGATATGACCCGGCGGGTCGACATCGTCACCCACGACGAGATCGGGGTACTCGGGTCGGCCTTCAACGCGATGCTGCGGCAGGTTACCGAACGGCAGGAAGCGCTTTCGCGCGCCCGACGCCAGGCTGAGTCGCTTCTTGCCATAGCCCGGGTGGTCGGCGGGACGGATAGCCTGCAGGAGGCGCTCCGCTTGGTTTGCCGCGAGCTGGCGCACCTGACGGGAGCCGACACCGTTGGGGCCTACGTGCTGGACCCCCACGGCGCCGAGCTCCGCCCCGTGGCCGGATACCACGTGCCCAAGGACGTGCTCGGCCCCCTCGTTGACCTCCGGGTGGCTATGGCCGAGCACGATTTCCACGACGAACTCGTCGTACGTGGCCGACCCGTATGGAGCGAAGACGTCGCCGCTGATCCTCGCTTCGGGTTTCCGGCATTTCGTCAGTTCCCGCATCAGTCGAGCCTGATGCTGCCCTTGGTGCTCGACGATGGCCCACGCGTGCCGAGCGATTTTTCGTCCACCAGCGCGCCGGGGCGGGTCTCCGGCGCCTTCTATCTCGTCTGGTGGAAGGAGCGGCGCCGCTTTGCCGAGCCCGAGCTGGAGACGCTCCAGACGGTAGGGCAGCAGGTCGGGATCCTCCTGCGCAATGCGCGGCTGGTGGAGGCCCTGGAGAACCGCGCTGGCCGCTTGCGTACGTTGGCCGGTCTCAATCATCTCGTCTCCTCCTCCCTGGAGGTCGAGACGGTACTGCGCGGGATCGCCTGTGCGGCGGCCGAACTGGTAGGGGCACCCGTGGCGTCGTTTTGGCTAGCCGACGATGCGCGGCGAGTGCTCGAGTTACGCGCCTTCTCCGACGAGACAATCGGCACCGACTTCGTGGCCCGTCGGCAGCGATACGATGACGGGGCGCTGGGCTGGGTCGCCATTCACCGCCAGCCCCTCAGTGTGCCCGACGTTTTCGCAGCGAGGGGGTTTCAGGATCAAGCGTGGTGGCGCGCCCATGGGTTCTCGAGCTTCCTCGGTGTCCCCGTGGTGCTCGATGACGTGCTGCTGGCGGTCCTGTCGCTCAACGGAACCGCCCCGGTCCGGCTGAGCGCAGACGACTGGGAACTGGTGGGAATGTTCGTGACCCAGGCCGGGGTGGCCATCCGCAACGCGCGCCTCTACGCCGAGTCCTCGCTGCACGCGAAGCGTCTGGAGACCCTGACCCGCCTCACCAAGGTCATCACGTCGTCGCTGGATCCTGAGGCGATTCTGCCCGTACTGGCCGACGCCGCCGTATCGCTCTTTCCCGGGGCCGCGTGTCGAGTGTGGATCGTGGAGGCGGACCGCATACGCCTGCGCGCCGAGGCTGGCGTGAAGGCGGTGGGAGGGGGCAACCAGCTCGAGCTGCCCCTCGGCGAAGGGTTGATCGGACGTGTCTGCGCATCGACAGCGCCGGTGGTGCTCGATGACGTCTACCAGTTCCCGGATCTGCGGAATGCAGAGTGGCTGCGCGGACAGGGTTTTCGGTCGATCGCCGCCCTGCCTCTCGTGATGGGCCGCGCGGTGGCCGGGGCCTTTGTCGTCGCCACCCGGGAAGCTCACCATTTCGAGGCGGACGAAGTGTCCCTGCTCCAGGCTCTGGCCGAGCAAACGGCGGTGGTGCTGGAGAAAGCCCGACTGTTCCGCGATGTCCAGGAGCGTCAGCGGCTCACGGATGACCTCTACGCGCTTGCGGTGGCTCTGGAGCGATCGATGCATCTTCGAGACCGTCTCCAGGCCTTCGTCGAGCGAGCCAAGACCGCTCTGCAATTCGACCGCTTCGCCGTGATGCTCGCCACCCCCGACGGCGCCACGCTCGAACTCCTGGCGGGGACCGATATCGAGCACGGTACCGTGCGGAAAGTGCGGCTATCCGAGATCGGTGGCGGTTACCGTCGCGCCTGGGATACCGGGGAGACCTTGGTGGTCGGCTCCGACGAGGCGCTGGCCGCTCTCACTCCATTGAGTGCGGACATCCAGCGCGATCCCGTCTTCCGGACCCGGCGCTTCGTCATCGTTCCCCTTAAATTCAGGGGACGGCCCATCGGAATCGTCAGTGCCGACAACAAGCCGAGCCGCCGTCCCATTACACCCGAGAGTGTGGCCCGACTGGAGCTGTTCTGCCAGGAGCTTGCCCACTCAGTCAGCAATGCTCGCCTCTACACCGAAGCCCAGCGCCGGGAGCGTGAGGTGACCGTCCTCTTCGAGTTCACCCGGCGGATCGCTGCCACACTCGATCTGGACGAGGTCCTCGACATCATCACGCAGTACGCGACGGAGACCCTGGGTTGCGATGGGGCTGCCGTCTATCGCTGGGATCCTACCCTCGGTGCCTTGGTCTTTGCGCGCAGCCGCCACACCGGTGCGGCGGCCGCGCACGTGCCCCAGTTGCAGCCGGGCGAAGGCATCGCCGGTCGCGCCTTCGCCGAGCGGCGGCCCGTGTGGACCAACGACCGTGCGAGCGATCCGAACGTGACGTACCGGCCGGACACGGAGGACGCCCTGGGCAACACGGCCCGGGCCTTCATCGGTGTGCCCATCGTGATTCGCGACGAGGTGTATGGGGTTCTGCTGGCGCACCGCCTGTCGCCGCACGAGTGGGGCGCGGACGAGGTGCGCCTGCTCTCCCGCGTGTCGGCCCCGGCCGCCGTCGCCGTCGAGAACGCCCGTCTCTATGCGGAGACGCAGCAGAATCTCGCCGGAGCCGGCCTCCTCAACGAGGCCGCCCGCACGCTGCATCGCACGCTTGATGTGCGCCGCCGGTTGCCGGCGGCTCTGGCGGATCTCGGGCGGACGGTCAACGCGATCGGCGCCTCTGTGTCGGTGTTCAACAGTGCCGGCTACGCGGACCAAGTGATTCCATGGGGTGCTGCGGCCTACGCGGGGGCCGGGTGTATCACCCCACTCTTCCGCCACCGGGACGAGCCGCTGCTGGTCGCCGACGTGGACCGTCTGGGGGAGACGGTTCCCGGAGCCTCGCTCTCTGCCGACGTCCGCAGTCTAGCCGCCTTCCCCGTGCGGGGCCGAAGCCGGAGCCTCGGTGTTCTCACGTTGCTCTTCGGGACGCCCCGCGTGCTGTCGCCGTTCGAGCGGCGCTTGCTGGCTGCCTACGCCGACCAGCTGGCGATGGCGCTCGACAACACCGCGCTCTTCGAGGAGGCTGAGACTCAGAAGACTCTGCTCGAGCACATCTTTGCTTCCACCTCCGACGGCATCCTGTTTCTCGATCAGGCCGGCCGAATCGCTGCCCTCAATCGACGGGGCGAGGAGCTGCTGGGCGTGTCGACGTCAGAAGTGGTGGGCCGTCCGTTCATTACGTATCTCGTGGACGCGCTCGGGGAGCGGCTGCGATGGGTGACGCCCGAGGGCCGGTCCCTGCAGGAGATCGTCGAGGATCTCGAGCAGGAAGCCACCGGTGATCTCGAGGTGCAGGAGCCGACGCTCGCGACTCTGCGCTGGCACGCCAGCCCTACCCTGGACACCTTCGGAGCCCGGGTCGGGGTGACGGTGACCTTGCGGGACGTGACCCGGGAGCGAGAAGTCGATCGGATGAAGACCGAGTTCGTCTCGGCTGTCTCGCATGAGTTGAGAACGCCGCTGACCTCGATCAAGGGCTCGCTGCATCTGCTGCTCCTTGACGATTCCCGTCCCCTGGAGGCCACGCAGCGCGAGTTGCTCGCCATCTGCCTCAACAATACCGAACGCCTGATTCGCCTCATCACGGACATTCTGGACGTGTCCAAGATCGAGGCGGGGCGGATCGAGCTCGCCTTGAGCCACCGTCGTGTGGCCGAGTTCATCCAGATCGCGGTGGATGGGATCCGTGCCTTCGCCGACTCGCGCGATGTCCGCGTCGTCGTCGAGGCCGTCGCCACCCTGCCCGAGGTCCGGGTCGATCTGGACCGCATGGTGCAGGTGATGACCAACCTTTTGTCCAACGCCATCAAGTTCTCGTCGCCGGGCAGCGAGGTGCGAGTGCGGGCGGACCACGTCGGCGCGGCCGTGGAGATCCGCGTCATCGACCACGGCCGGGGGATTGCGCCCACCGACCTTCCCCGGTTATTTCGGAAGTTCCAGCAACTCGACAGCCGGACCATCCGGGAAGTGGGCGGAACGGGTCTTGGTCTCGCCATCTGCCACGGCCTGGTGAGTGAGCACGGGGGCACCATCCGCGTCGAGAGCCTTCCCGGTCAGGGCTCCACCTTCATCGTGGCCCTCCCGGCCGCGTCGATCCCGTCCGCCTCGATACCGAGGCTGGCACAAGGCGTGGGTAGCGATCCATGACCGATACGCGCGTGTTGGTCGTGGACGACGAGGTCGACATCAGCACCATCCTGACCCTCACCCTGCAGCGGGCGGGCTTCCAGGTTACGGCGGCCTCGGACGGGGTCGACGGGCTCGCCAAACTCGCCGAGCACACGCCCGACCTGGTGGTCCTTGACGTCATGATGCCGCGGCTGGATGGCCTGGAGATGCTCCGGCGGATCCGCTCGGAGCCGGTGACATCGAGCATTCCGGTCATCATGCTCACCGCCCGAGCGCAGGTGGCGGACCGACTGGTAGGCTTCGAGCACGGGGCCGACGACTACGTCGCCAAGCCTTTCGAACCCAACGAAGTGGTGGCTCGGGTACGCGCGTTGCTCCGGCGGACGGAGCAGGCTCGCCTCACCCGCCCTCTCCTGGGTCTGCTCGGGGCGTGGTCGTCGGCCGAGGGTCTCGCCCAGCTTCAGCGCGATCTGGAAACTACTCGGGAAATCCAGACGCGCCTGATTCCCGCAGTCCCCCCGCGGCTGGCGGGGCTTCAGACGGCGACTGCGCTTCAGCCATCCATGATCGTCGGAGGCGACTTCTTCGATGTGGTTCCCATGGGCGATCTCATCGGAGTGGCCGTCGGTGACGTCTCCGGCAAGGGCATTCCGGCCGCGTTGCTCATGGTGATGGTGCGCACCTTGCTGCGAGAGATCGCCAACGGACTGGCGGATCCGGCGACCGTCCTTGCGCGCCTCAACGCCTCTCTCTGTCGCGACATGCCGCCGTCGATGTTCGTGACCGCGATACTGACGGTCCTCGATCCGTCCCGGGAAGGTGTGCTGCAGATCGCCAACGGCGGGCACCCGGCGCCCATCCTCATGCGACGTGGCCACCCTGCCGGCACCATCGACGTCGATGGTGCCATCATCGGAGCCTTCGCCGACGCGCGCTTCGGACAGGCCGAGATCAGGCTCGAGCCCGGCGACACGCTCGTGCTCGTGAGTGACGGGGCCTTGGAGACCCTCGATCGGGGCGGCCGTCGGTCGGGATTGGCGGGACTGATCTCGCTGCTGGAGACGCACCGCGAGGAGTCCCCGGCGCGATTGGTCGAGGCCATTGTGGCCTACGCCGTGAACCGCGAGGGCGCGAAGCTTCGCGACGACGTCACCGTCTTCGTACTTCGGCGTTAACGTGAGCGCGTCCGTGCACTCGACGACCTTCTCGATGACCAGCGAGCCGGAAGAGCTTGCCCGCATGCGTTCCTGGCTGTGGACGGTCCTCGTGGGCCAGGGACTGGCTCTGGAGGAATGTGGCAAGCTGCTGCTCGCCGTCGGCGAATTGTGTAACAACTCGATCAAGCACGCATACGAAGGGATGAGGGGCCGTCCGATCCGGATCTCGCTGGTTGCGGGACCAGAGCAGCTCGTGATCGAGGTCGAGGATTGGGGCAAGCCGTTCGACGAGTCGCGCTATCGGCAACCTGACCTCGAGGCCACCCCCAGCCAGGGCCTCGGACTCTTTCTCGTGCGCAGTGTCGTCGATCAGCTTGTGATCGACGTCGAGCGAGACTCGGGAACACGCTGGACCCTGATTAAGCGACGACCCGCGAAGGCGTAACAACGAAGCTGGATCGGAGGGATCGAGGGATGGACATCAAGGTAACCAAGGAAGGAGAAACCACCGTGGTCGCGCCCGATGGGGACATGGACATGGCCGTGGCCGAGCAGTTCCGGCGCACACTGACCGACCTCATTGACCGGAAGCAGACGCGCCTGCTGCTGGACCTGGGGGGTGTGGCCTACATCGACAGCTCGGGCCTCGGGGCTCTCGTGGCGGCTCTCAAGCATTGCCGGAGCCTCGGAGGAGACATCCGCTTGTGTGATCTTCAACCCGACGTGCGTGCCATCTTCGAGATGACCCGCCTGATCAAGATCCTGGAGATCCACGCATCGCGCCGGGAGGCGATCGCGGCCTGGGCGTGACGACACGCCGACACTGGCTGCCGTCCTCTACTATCGACGGCGAGGGACTCTCGACGATCTCGAGTACGCGCGCGGCCTTATTGTACGATGGTAACAACATGACCGAGCGCGCCTGCCCTTCCCCCGACATTCTCCGATCGCCGCGCGATCACGCGTGAACGGGGCGGTGTCCTTTCAGGAAGGTGAGCAGATTCTGCTCATCGACGGACGGGGGAAGCGTCACCTGATCTTCCTTCGAAAGTCGGAAGCCTTCCATTCCGATCGCGGCTGGATCCCGCACGATGCGCTCGTGGGGCAGCCCGAGGGAACCTGGGTGCGAAGCTCGCTCGGCATGCGTTACCTGGCCGTGCGCCCAACCCTGGCCGAATACGTGCTTGAGATGCCGCGCGGGGCCCAGGTGATCTACCCGAAGGATCTTGCCATGATTCTGTTCTGGGCCGATATCTATCCTGGGTGTCGTGTGCTGGAGGCGGGTATGGGCTCGGGCGCCCTCACCTTGGCGTTGCTCCGCGCGGTAGGATCCGA
The DNA here is from genome assembly GCA_963754315.1 of uncultured Candidatus Rokubacteria bacterium. Classification (GTDB taxonomy): domain Bacteria; phylum Methylomirabilota; class Methylomirabilia; order Rokubacteriales; family CSP1-6; genus CAVWFS01. The sequence continues at coordinate 723,228 of CAVWFS010000019.1, read as the reverse complement.
GGGTCGCGTAATCAGTTACGAGCAGAGGGAGGAATTTGCCCGCCGCGCTCTGGCCAACATCCGTCTGCGCCTGGGCGAGGTGACCAACCTCATCGTGCGTCTGGGCGCGATCGAGGCCGGTCTCGCCGACGAGGATCCTGTCGACCGGGTGTTGCTGGACTTGCCGGAGCCGTGGACGCTCGCTCCGGCGGTGGCCTCGCGGTTGCGCCCGGGTGGGATTTTTCTCGCCTACGTGCCGACCATCATTCAGTCCCACCAGATCTCCGAGGTACTGCGGCGCGACCCGCGATGGGCCCTGACCGAAACCTTCGAAACGCTTTACCGCCCCTGGAACATCGAGGGTCAGTCGGTGCGCCCATTCCATCGCATGGTCGCCCACACTGGCTTCATTACCCTGACCCGACGCGTGGTACCTGAGCAGAGTGTCCCGCCGACCTCCCCGCCCGGGCCGGTCGACTCCGAGGGTCCGCAGGGTTCCGGAACGTAGCCGACTACGCCTCGCCGACCAACCACAGGGGCTGTCGGGCCGCGGAGTGCGGAGGACGTATCCTCCCTTGGTATGATGAGGAGCGGCGTCGCAGCGCCGGTCGCGGGGTCGGAGCGTGACGAGGCGGCCTCGCCGGAACCCGGTGGGGGGTGTCGGGGAGGAGCGGCGTCGCGGCGCCGGTCGCGGGGTCGGAGCGTGACGAGGCGGCCTCGCCGGAACCCGGTGGGGGGTGTCGGGGAGGAGCGGCGTCGCAGCGCCGGTCGGGGGGTCGGAGCGTGACGAGGCGGCCTCGCCGGAACCCGGTGGGGGGTGTCGGGGAGGAGCGGCGTCGCAGCGCCGGTCGGGGGGTCGGAGCGTGACGAGGCGGCCTCGCCGGAACCCGGTGGGGGGTGTCGGGGAGGAGCGGCGTCGCTCCCCCCGACTATAAAGAGGAGTTCCGATGATCACTGTGATGCGGCAGTATCGCAAGACGCTCCAGATCGCTCTGTTACTCGTCATCGTGGCGTTTGTGGTGACCTCGGTCGTGGTCTTTGGCGCCGGTAGCTCAGGAGTCCGGCAGGACTCGGTCGCCACGGTGAACGGAGAGTCGATTCCCCTTGACCGGTACGAGCGTCGGTTCCGGGCATACTACAACGCGTATGCGCAGATGTACCGCGACCGCTTCTCGCCGGAGGTGGCCCAGCAACTAGGCCTGCCCCGACAGGTGGTGAGCGATCTCGTCCAAGAGGCACTCGTCGTCCAGCGCGCCGCGAAGGAAGGGCTAACCCTCACCGACGCCGAGCTCAATGCCCAGATGCATTCTGTGCCGGCCTTTCAGGAGAACGGCCGCTTCTCGCTGAAACGCTACGAAGCTTTTCTGCGGGCACAGAATCTTTCGAAGCCGGCCTTCGAGGAGGAGATGCGTCGTCAGCTCACCCGCCAGAAAATGGAAGGGCTGATCAAGGGAGGCATCAAGGTATCCGAGGCCGAGCTGGCACAGGCTTTCGCGCATCGTCGGGATGGCGTGCGGGCGGCCTGGGCCCTGGTCGAGCAGACTCCACTCATCGCCTCTGTCACGGCCACCGACGAGGAGCTGCAGAAATATCTCGACACCCATCAGGCCGACTTCCGTCAGCCGGAGCGACGCCGAATCCAGTACGTGTCCGTCAATCCCAAGGACTTCGCCCCTACCGTCACCCCGGCGGAGATCGAGAAGTACTACCAGGAGCACGCCACGGAATTCGAGAGCCCGCCCCAGGTGCGGGCTGCCCACATTCTTCTCAAGGTTCCCGAGACGGGAGGGAGCGAGGCGGAGGACAAGGCCAAGGCAGCAGTGGCCGAGATCATCAGCCGGGTCAAGCGCGGCGAAGACTTCGCCAAGCTGGCCCGCGAGCGCTCGCAAGACCCTGCCTCGGCCGTCAACGGGGGTGACCTCGGTTTCGTCGGTAAAGGCGAGATGGTGCCCCCATTCGAAGAGGCGTTGTTCAAGCTCAAGAAAGGCGAGCTCTCCCCGGAACCGGTGCGCACACCATTTGGCTATCACGCGATCAAGGTCACCGACGTCAAGGAAGGCTCCAAGAAACCTAAGGAGGCCGCGACCGCACAGATCAGTGAGCGGCTGGCGGCCGAGGCCTCAGACCGGGCGGCCCGGGCCAAGGCCGACGAGTTGCGGAACGCGCTTCAAGCAGCTCCGGATTTCATGGCCGCGGCCAAGGCACGCGGAATGACGCCGCTGGAGACGATGATCGATCGACCTGAGCGCACGCCCGGCCAGGCGCCCGTGGCCGACTCCATGCAGGAGACCGCCTTCGGCCTGAGTGCCAATGGCGTGTCTCAACCAATCAAGACGCCCACGGGCTGGGTCGTTATGAAGAATGTGGAGACCCGGCCACCCACCGTCCCAGCCCTGGCCGACATTCGCGACAACGTGCTGGCGGCGGTGCGTCGCCAGAAGGCAGAGGTGCTGGCCCTGGAGCGAGCTAAGCAGCTCGTGACCGACGCTCGCGCGGGTGACTTCGCAGCGGCCGCCAAGAAGGCAGGTGCCGTCACCGGCGAAACACCGGTGTTCACGCGCGCCAAGCCGGCCGATCGCCTTCCAGGCGACGCGATGATCGCCGCGCTACAGACCCCCCAGCACGGGATCACAGATCCCGTGCGCTCTCAGCAGGGCTATTACGCGCTCAAAGTTCTGGAGCGTGTGCCGGCCGACATGAGCGCGCTGGCCGGGGAGCGCGATACGCTCTCACGTGAGGTGCTCACGCAAAAGCAAAATCAGGCCTGGGAGAGCTGGGTCAACGAAGCTCAGGCAAAGGCAAAAGTGGACGTGTCGCCCAACCTGCTCCCACGGTCCTAACGCGCAGGGACCCGTTCGCCGCCTGGCACCCAGGTGCGGCGGCGGAACCAGCGTGGGAAGCGAACCCAGGAAAATACACGCAGTCCGCTGAGGTCATCGAACATCGAATAGATGACGGGAGTCACGATGAGGGTGACCAGCAGGCAGAGAATCTGCCCGCCCACCACCACCGTGGCCAGCGACGCCCGTGAGGCGGAACCATCGCCGCGTCCCAGCGCCACCGGCAGCATCCCCGCCACGATGGCCAACGTGGTCATTAGAATGGGGCGCAGTCGGGCCCGGTCCGCCTCCATCTGCGCCTCGCGCCTCGGCATCCCCCGCGTACGGAGGACGTTCGTGTAGTCCACCTGCAGGATCGCGTTCTTCTTCACGACCCCCATGAGCAGGAAGAGTCCCATGATCGAATAGATATTCAGGGTCATCCCGAGTGCCATGAGGGTGAGGAGACCGAAGGGGATTGCCAGGAACATCGACACCATGATGGTCACCGGGTGAATGAACGACTCGAACTGGGCGGCCAGCACGATGTAGATGAAGGCGACGGACAGCGCGAGCGCAATCAGGAAGTTCTTGATAGCCTCCTGCATCAGCTTGCCCCGCCCAGTGGTGACGATCCCATACTCCGACGGCATCCGCTGCTTGGCCACCGCCGCGTAGGCCTCTTTGTAGGCGTCGGCGAGCGGTTTCTGATAGAGGTTCGAGATGAGGGTGACCGAGCGCTCCTGGGCGTAGCGTTCGATCTGTCCCGGGCTCATGCCCCGCTCGAAGTCGACGATATTCGAGAGCCGCACGAGGCGCCCATCACTGGCCGGCACCATGAGGTTCGGGAGGGGGCCGGGCGCGCTTCGATAGTCCTCCTTGAGGCGCACGCGGACGTCGTACTGCTCGCCGCCCTCGCGATAGAAACCGACCTTCTCCCCGCCCACCATCGTCCGGAGGGCGGCGGCGATGGCATCGGCCCGCACGCCAAGATCAGAGGCCTTCTGCCGGTCGATGTGAACCTGGACCTCCGGTTGGCGATAGGCCTGGGCCGTGTCGAGGTCGACGAAGCCCGGTTTGCTGGCGAGGTCGCGGATGACCACGCGGGCGTACTCCTCCAGCCGGCCGAGGTCGGGCCCTCTCAGAATGAGGTTGAACGGCGTCTGCCGGAAGCCACCCCCGCCGATGAGGCTGATCTGCTGCGCGCTCACCCGCATGCCCGGGAAGGCCGCCAGACGCTGACGTACTTCCTGCTTGATCTCCTCCTGGCTCCGCTTGCGCTCGCGCAACGGCTTGAGACCTACGTAGAGCGAGATGTCTCCCACGTTGGACTGAGCCTGGCCTCGCACTCCGACCGTTGAGAAGAGCGTGGTGACCTCCGGGATCTTGCGGATCTCGGCCTCCATGTGGGCTACCAGCTCGGCCGAGCGCGCCAGCGAGGAGCCGGGCGGGGCTTCTGCCACCACCTCGAACTCGCTCATGTCGTCGTCCACCACGAACTCCATCTTGGATCGCGTGAGCAGGACCCACCCGGAGCCGAGGATGAGCAGGCTGATGAGCACGATCACCCAGCGATGACGGAGACTCCAGCCCAGGAGCCCCTCGTACCCGCGCTCCAGGGCGCGATAGAGGCCACCGTCATCGCGGCGATGGCCGCCGGGCTCGAGCGTGGGGGCGTGAGCCCCGAAGATGCGGGCGGCCAGCATGGGGGTCAACGTGAAGGCCACCAGGAGCGAGACCATGATGGCGAAGGTGGCGGTCAGCCCGAAGGAGTTCCAGAATTTGCCCACCAGTCCGCCCATGAAGGCCACGGGAAGGAAGATGACGACGAGGGAGAGGGTGGTGGCGGTGACGGCCAGGGCAATCTCCCTCGTGCCCGTGATGGCGGCCTCGAAGGGCGATCGCCGCTCCTCGTCGATATGCCTGAAAATGTTCTCCAGCACGATGATGGCGTCGTCGATCACGATGCCCGTGGAGAGAGACAACCCCAGCATGGTCAGATTGTTCAGCGTAAAGCCGGCCATCCGCATGGCCAGGAAAGTCGCCACGATCGAGCACGGGATGGCCAGCGAAGCCACGAAGGCGGGCCGCAGCTTCCGCACCGCCGCGAAGAAGATCATGGTGATGACGATGCAGACGCCCGTCACCTGCAAGAGCAACTCGGGGTCGCCGGTCAGGAAGGCGGCCCCCACCGTCCCCACGATGAGGGCCACCGCCGCCATCTCCCACCAGACGAGCCGGCCGATGAAGACCGCCACGATCAGGCTTGCCAGGAGACCGCCTAGCAGCAGATGGTCCTGCACCTCATGGATCGAGCGCTTGATGAACCGGGAGAGATCGCGGACGACCTCGAACTGGATATCCTGGGGGAGCCCCTTCTGGATCTCTGTCAACCGCTCCTTGAGGCGCTCGACCACGGCCACCGTGTTCGTTCCCGACTGCTTGCGAATGACGAGGGAGACCGCGTTGCGCCCGTTGAGACGGGAGAGCGTGCGTGGCTCCTCCTCGCCGTCCACCACGGTGGCGATGTCACGGATGCGGACGGGCCCCCCCTTGAGATCGGCCACGATAAGGCTCTCGAAGGCTTCTGGGCTCTCGATCCGACCGAGCGTACGAAGCCCCTCTTCCTGGGCGCCGCCCGTGATGCGGCCTCCGGGAATCTCCACGTTCTGCCGGGCGAGGGCGTCCTTGACCTGCTGAATACTCAGGCTATAGCCGGACAGGCGGTCGGGATCGACGAAGACCTGGATCTCCCGCTTCTGACCCCCAACGATGGTGATGGCACCTACGTCCTTGACCGTCTCCAGCTGACGCTTGATTCGCTTATCGGCGATCTCGGTGAGCTCGCGCGGTGAGCGCTGGCCCGAGACCACCACGGCCATCACGGGGGCAGAGTCGGGATCGGCCTTCTCGATGATTGGAGACTCGGTCCCCGGGGGAAAGCGAGCCACCACGGCGCTCACCTTTTCGCGCACGTCGTTCGCGGCTTCCTGCACGTTGCGCTCGAGCACGAAGGTGGCGAAGACCTGTGACTGGCCCTCGATGGAGCTGGAGCGGAGCTCGTCCAGGCCGGCAATGGTGTTGACGGCCTCCTCGATGGTCTTGGTGATCTGGCTCTCGATCTCCTCGGGGGAGGCGCCCGGCAGGCGGGTGGTGATGGTGATGGTGGGTAGGTCAACCTTGGGGAAGATGTCCACCCCCAGTTGAATGAAGGAGGCGATTCCCAGCACCACGAGCGAGGTGAGCAGCATCGTGGTGAAGACCGGACGGCGGACAAAGACCTCCAGCAGGCCCACTTACCGGGTGACCACGGTGACGAGAGCACCGTTGTAGAGAGCGGGCAGATTCGAGGTGGCCACCGTCTCTCCCGCCTTCACGCCCTGCAGGATCTCGAGGGTGCCGCCCTGGCGAACTCCTGGGCGGACTTGCCGTTCCTGGGCCTTGCCGTCGGCGATCACGAACACCTTGTTGAGGCCGACCACATTCATCAATGCATCGGCCGGCACGACCACCACGCTCGGATCTTCGCGGGTGAGCACCGTGCCCCTGGTGAAGAAACCGGGGCGGAGGGCGTTGGCATCGTTGGCCACGCGGGCCTCGACGGCCAAGGTGCGCGTTGCCACTTCCACCGCCGGCGCCAGCCGGGTGATGGTGCCGGTGAACGTCTTGTCGGGATAGGCCTCGACGGTCAGGCGCAGGGTCTGGCCGATCTTCAGCTCCGGCGCCTGACGCTCGGGCACGGTTCCCGCATACTTCAGCGGGTTGATGACGACGATGGTGAAGAGCGGAGTGTTGTCCTTGACGAACTCGCCAGCGGAGACGTGACGCCGGGCGATGAAACCCGCCATGGACGCCTTCACCGTCGTATCGCCCAGGCGTTTGTCGACGATGCCGAGGGCAGCCTCACGCTGCTTGACGGTCGCCTCGGCCGCTCGCACAGCGGCGAGGTCCGAGCGAAGCTGGGCCTCAGCCACACGCACCTGGTCGGGATGCTGAGCGAACGCGGTCTGCATCATGGTCAGCTGGGCAGCCGCCGTATTGTACAGGTTACGGGCACTGTCGACGTCTCGGGCGGCAATGATTTCCTTCTTGAACAGCTGTTGGCTTCGCTCCAGCTCCGTGCGCGCCCATTCCGTCTGGGACTGGGCCCGCGCGACATCGGCCTCGAGAGAGGCCGAATTGTCCCTCACCCGGCGTAGCGATGCCTCACCGGCAGCCACGGTGGCTTGGGCCCGTGACAGCGATTCGCGGGCGGCGCTGAGGTCCGCCTGTGCCTGCTCCACCGTGAGCTGAAATTCACGACGGTCGTATTCGGCCAACGTCATGCCGGCCGTCACCCGGTCGCCTAGATCGACGAAGAGCTTGGCGATGGTCCCCGCTTGCTCCGTCTTCGCCTGGACCTCTTCCCACGCCAGCAGGCTGCCGCTGGTTTCGACCGCGCGCTGAACAGCTCGCGACTCGGCCCGCCCCACCGTGACGGGAATCGCGGAGGGGCCAGTGGCTGCTGGCCCGCTCGCTTTCCCCGGCGGGTTCCCTGACTTGGCGGGAGCCTCGGCCTGAGACCGATTGCACGCGCTCGCCGTCAGCACGAGGAAGAGAAGGGCGACACAGACGCGGAGGGGCATGACAACCCTCAGGGTAAACCATTCGGCCCCTCGTGTTAAGTTAAGGCGCATGTCAGCGCCGCGCACTCCCATGACCCGCGCGGGTTTCGAACGCCTGCGCGACGAGCTCGACCGCCTCAAGCGGGTCGACCGCCACGCCATCAGCAAAGCCATCGCGGAGGCTCGGGCCCATGGCGACCTGAGCGAGAATGCCGAATACCATGCTGCCCGCGAGAAGCAGAGCTTCATCGAGGGGCGCATCAATGAGCTGGAGGACAAGGTCGGCCGAGCCGAGGTCATCGATCCCCCCACGAGCGGAGATCGGGTGACGTTCGGCTCGACGGTCAGGCTGGAGGACGAGTCAGGGAAGGCGGTTCGTTACTGGATCGTTGGTTCTGACGAAGCTGAGCCGCCGCGCGGGCGGATTTCAATCCTGTCACCCCTGGCTCGGACTCTCATCGGCAAGCGCGTGGGAGAAACGGTCAGAGCCCAACTTCCCGGGGGGACCAAGAGTTTCGAGATCCTCGACGTCAACTTCAGCTGGACCGAGAACGAGAAGCCTGGCTAGCGTCGGATCGAGGAGCGCCACGGGTTTTCCCTGGGCGCTCCGAGCGTCGGGGGGCTTGGGGGCCATTTCGGGGCCCCCCAATAACAATCAGCGGAGCGCGTCGCGCAGCTCGCGCGTGAGGACCTCGACGGTGCCTCGGGTGCCGCCGGCGAGCTTGAGCTTCCACTCGCCCTCGGTCTCGAAGCGTCGATCGCGCAGCCGTTCTCCCCACGGCTTGATAGCTTCCCGGATGGCGTGCAAATCGAAGGGGTCGCGTCGCAGCTCGCGCGCGCGAGCCATCACGTCGGGCGCGACGCGCACGAACGCACGCAAGGCGGCGCCCGTCTTGATCGAGTACTTGCGTCCACCCCACGCGGTAGGAAACACGCCGGCGATGGCCTTCACATAGTTCAGGAAAAACCGCTTGGCCCCCCCGCGCAGCTCCTGGATGCGACCGCCGCCGCCAACCTTCTCGACGGTCTCCAGAAAGTCGACGATCTCCTCGGCGAGGGGGGCCTGGCTCACGCGTCCCCGCCCGGTGCCGAGCATCTTGATGTCGCCATGCAACGGAGACGTCTCGTCCTCGTTGAGCGACCGGATCACGTCGTGGGCGAGGGCCTGATTCGGGTCGGGATAAAGCTTGCGCCCGGCCAAGCTGATGATGTGCGACGGGTTCAACCGGGTGTGCTTGGCGTTGATCGTCACGAACAGTTCCACGATCTGGCGGGCGTCGAGCGAGTCGAAGAGGACGGCCGGTACTTCCATGCCGAGCCCGTCGCCACTCTGACTGAGTCCGTGCAGGGCCAGCAGCCGGTGCTGTCCGTCGAGGACACGAAGCACGCCGTGCTCTTCCGGAATCTGCAAGAGACCGAGATCGTGATGGCCAGCCACCGGGGTGAAGGTGAAGCGCTTCTCGGAGGTGATAATGACCGCGCCAGGAATCGCCGGCAAGGTGGCCGCGTCTTTGCACTCCCGGTAGTACGCGATAAGCTCGTCGATCTTGCGTCGGATGACGGGCCGCTGATATGCCGCCTCGCTCTCCGTGATGCGCCGCTCGAGGCTATCCCAGTTGACCCGCGAGCGGGCTGTCGCTCGTGCCTTGACTGGCTCTGCCGGCTTAGGACCGCCCGAGTAGCCGAGCACCTCAAACTTCACGAGGCGGTCAATATCCTTGACGGACAACCCAGCCTGATAGAACTCCACTCCGAACTGCTTGACGCGGTGGGCCGGCACCGTGATCATTTGCTTCGAAGTCTATACGATCCGCAAGTATCAGTCAATAGAGGGTTTTTCGATCCATGAGCGGCAGGGCCCTAGCCCTTGTCCTGGCGGCGGCCCTCATCCATGCGGGCTGGAACGCGCTCGCCAAAAGCGCCCGCGATCCCCTGGTCTTCCTGTGGTCCTCGGTGTCTCTGGCGAGCCTCTTTTTGGCGCCCCTCGGGGCCTGGGTGATCCTGGTCGAAGACTGGAGGCCAGGCGGAGCTTTCTTCGTTCTGGCCACGATCGTCGTTCACGCTGTCTATTTCTGGGTGCTGGGGCGCGCGTACGCCAGCGGCGATCTGTCGATCGTCTACCCGGTGGCGCGTGGGCTCGGCGTGGCGCTGGTTCCTGTCCTGGCGCTGGCGCTCCTCGGCGAGCGCGTGTCCGCCCTTGGCGCGCTCGGCGTGGCGCTGGTCGTGGTCGGCATCGTAGCCATCTACGCGCTGGGAGCCTCCCGAAACATCGGAAGCGTGTGGGGCACCCTTCTGAGACCCCCCATCTGGTCGATCGCCACCGGGCTCACCATTGCAACGTACTCAGTCATCGACAAGGCGGGAGTCGCTCGAGTGCACCCTCTGGCCTATATCAGCTTGATGGGAGTCGGTATCAGCGTACTGCTGGCTCCCTGGGTGCTCACCCGACGGGATAGCCTCGCCCGGGAGTGGCGCGTGAACTGGCGGGCGATCGTCCTTGCCTCCAGCATGAACCTGACCAGCTACCTGCTGGTTCTCTTTGCATTCCGGCTGGCAAAGGTTGGGTACATTGTCGCTGCTCGGGAGAGCTCCATCGTGTTCTCGGTCCTGATCGGTAGCCTGCTGATGGGGGAGGCAAACTTCAGGCCTCGTCTGGTAGGGGCGCTGGTGGTCCTGATCGGCGTCGCCTGTGTGGCGCTGGCGCAGTAGACCGTCAGACTTGACTGTCCGTGGCCTTCCCCTGAATAGTAAGGCACCCGTACCGAGTGGGGGCCTCGCCGCGGAGGCGCCGGGAGGCTTCACGTGCTCCAATACGCTGTCTCGCGCATCCTGTGGCTGGTTCCGACGTTGCTGGCGATGGCGCTCGTGACGTTCCTCGTCATGCACGCCACGCCTGGCAGTCCTCTGGACCCCGTTGCCGAAGGCGCGAACCCACTGTCCCCGGAGGCCCAGAAGAACCTGGCTGCCGCCTATGGCCTCGACAAGCCCCTCTGGGAGCAGTTCGTGATCTTCGTGAGCAAGGCGGTGCGGGGCGACTTCGGCAACTCGTTCGTGTACAAGACGCGCACAGTCCGGGAGATTCTGTCTGACACGTTTCCCATCTCGCTCTTCCTCGGCTCCATGGCGCTTGCCCTTGCCGTGGCTGGCGGGATCAGCCTTGGAGTCCTGGCGGCTACCTACCAGAACCGCATGTGGGATTACGTCTCGGTCACCTTGGCGACCTTCGGGGTGGCCGTTCCCAATTTCGTGCTCGCCGTGTTCCTGATCATCCTATTTTCATTAGTTATTCCGCTCTTCCCCACGGGGGGCTGGGACTCCTGGCGCAACTGGGTGCTGCCCACCATCACCCTGGCGCTGGCCCCGATGGGGATCATCGCGCGCTTCACCCGCGCGAGCATGCTGGAGGTTATCCGGTCGGACTTCACCTTGACGGCGCGCGCGAAAGGGCTGGGGGAGGCGCCCGTCATCCTCAAGCATGCCTTCAAGAACGCGCTTATCCCGATCGTCACCCTGCTGGGTCCCATGTTCGCGGCGGTGGGAACCGGATCGTTCTTCGTGGAGTCGATCTTTCGTGTGCCCGGCATGGGCCGCTTCTTCGTGCTTTCCATGACCGGTCGGGACTACCCGATGATCATGGCGGTGGTCCTCAGCTACGGCGCCTTCCTGGCGTTGATGAACTTGCTCGTCGATCTTGCCTATGGCGCTCTCGACCCCCGCATCCGCTACTAAGCTCGGAGGGGGGCTGCGCCCCCCTTCCGAACCTCCCCCCGTCGGATTGCGCGGGCAAAGCCCGCGCTCGATCGAGGCCGGGGCCACCTTGGAGGGAGTCCGCTCCTCGAGTCTGTGGCGGGACGCGTTTCGGCGGCTGCTGCGGAATCGGCTGGCTGTGGTGGGCGGGGTAGTCGTGGTTCTGCTTTGCCTGATCGCGATCTTTGCCGACTTCCTGGCGCCCTATCCTTACACAAAGACCAACTTCGGGCGGCTGAACGAGACGCCCACCCGCGACTATCCCCTGGGGACCGATAACCTCGGCCGCGACATGCTCTCCAGGATGATCTACGGGGCTCGAGTGTCCATGCTCGTCGGTCTAGGGGCGCAAGTCATCGTGGTCGCCATCGGCGTCCCCATTGGTGCCCTCTCGGGCTTCATGGGAGGGCGGACCGACATCCTGCTCACACGGTTCATCGACGTCATGTACGCGTTCCCGCGCCTGCTCTTCGTGATCCTGGTCATGTCGATGCTCGGGGCCGGGCTCACCAACATCTTCATCGCCATCGGCCTCACTGGGTGGGTGAGCATCGCCCGCCAGACCCGCGCGCAGGTCCTGGCCCTCAAGGCCAAAGAGTTCGTGGAGGGTGCGCGGGCTCTGGGCGGGCGATCGGGACGGGTACTCCTGCGCCACGTCCTGCCCAACGCGCTGACCCCCATCGTCGTCGCGGTGACCTTCGGCATCCCGGAGGCGATCTTCACGGAGGCCGCTCTCAGCTTCATCGGGGTCGGCATCAACCCGCCCACGCCCTCCTGGGGGCAGATGGTGGGCGAAGGCCAGCAGTATCTGCGCTCGGCCTGGCATCTCTGCGTGTTTCCATCGATTGCCATTGCCATCACCATGCTGTCCTTTACGTTCCTCGGCGACGGTGTGCGCGATGCGCTCGACCCGAAGCTCAAATGACTTCTCGAAAGGAGCCTTCCCATGACCCCTGATATTTCCGACCGCCAACTGGATCTGCTCGAGCAAAGGCTCGCCGGTGTCGGCGTGGACCGGCGCTCGTTCCTCAGGATTGCGGCCGCCCTGGCCGCGCTCGGTCCGGCTGGCTTCAACGCGCGCCCGGCCAGTGCGGCACCCAAGCTCGCCCCCGGCGAGAAGCTCGCCAAAGACCAGACTCTTCGCACGGGCGGGGGCGGATGGTGGCAGAACGATCCGTCGAGTCACGATTTCAACAAAGATCTCTATTGCTCGGGAGTCCCTTCGCTCTGGGCTGGCCTCATGAAATGCACCGCTGACTTCGAGCCGGTGCCGTATGTGGCGAGCAAAGTGACACCGAACGCGGATGGCTCGGTGTGGACGTTCGCCATCCGCAAGGATTCAAAATGGTCGGATGGCAGCCCGTGCACCGCCCGTGACTTCGAGTATTCATGGAAGCGCCAGCTGGACCCAGCCACCGCTGCTCCCTATTCGTCCTTTCTCTACGACATCAAGAATGCCGAGGCGTTCAACAAGAAGCAGGTGACCGACCCCGGCCAGGTGGGTGTCAAGGCCAAGGACGAATGGACGCTCGAGGTGACCTTGGAGGGACCGCGCGGGTACTTCCCGGTTCTCACCGCCTATCTGGCCGCCCTGCCCGGGCACAAGGCCTCGATCGAAAAGTATGGGGACAAGTGGACGGAGGCGGCCAACATCGTGTGCAACGGGCCCTTCGTGCTCGAGACGTGGGACCACAACAAGGTCATGGTTCTCAGAAAGAACAAGCACTTCTTCAATGCGAAGGACATCACCCTCGACAAGGTGGTCATCCCTATCATTCCCGTGGCCTCGGGGGCGCTGCCGTACGAGAACAACGAGCTCGACCTGACCTCGCTCCAGACCGCCGACCTCAAGCAGCTCCAGGACAATCCCCGTACCGGCAAGGAGGTCTTCCGGTACCCATTCCCCGGTACCTGGTATCTATTGCCGCAAGTAACCAAGCCCCCCTTCGACAACATCAAAGTGCGGCGGGCGGTTTCCCACGCCGATCGACCGCGAGAACGTGGTTCGCGTCGCGCAGGGCTTCGCCATCCCGGCCCACGCCATGATTCCGCCCGGCTTCCCAGGCGCCCTCGACGACAAGAAGACCCGCGATCTCCAGCGCTTCGACCAGAAGCTGGCCATGTCCATGCTGAAAGGCACACCTTTCGAGGGAGGCAAGAACTGGCCCAAGATCACCCTGACCATGCGCGAGGAAGCGTATGGAGCCAAACCTCTCGCGGAGGCGGTGCAGGCAGTCCTCCTGGAGCATCTGAACATGAAGACGGATCTCGAGGTGCTCGAGCAGCGCGTCTTCCGCGAGCGTCTCTGGAACCAGAGCCTGCAGTTCGTATGGATCCGTTGGTTCATGGACTATCCAGACCCGCACAACGAGTACTTCGACACGTTCTATGGGAAGAAGACGACTGGCAAGCGCCAGGCGTGGGTCAACGACGCCTTCGACAAAGAGCTGGAAGCCGGGCGCGACACACGCGATGCCAAGAAGCGCATGCAGCACTACGCCAAGGCCGAGGAAATACTCCAGGCTGAAGTCGGGTACGTTCCCGTAGCGTGGGTCGTGCGCTATGCAGCGGCGAAGCCCAACGTGCGTGGCTTCGAGAAGAACCGTCAGGGCGAGCTCGTTGTGCAGGGGAACATCTACTTCGACATGTTGGCGCACCTCTACATGGTCGAGAAAGCCTGAGCCTCGCCTACCTCCGCGCGGTGGGCGCTCAGCCACCGCGCGCCAGGTAGGCGGCGCGGCCGACGCGAACTACCAGCCGACCCGCTGCAGGTCGTACAGGGCGATGCCGCTCGCGGTGGCCACGTTCAGCGAGTCGACGCCGGGGGCCATCGCGATGCGGACGGTGACGGAGGCGAGGCCACGGGCAGCGACGCTGAGCCCGTGGCCCTCGTTGCCGAGCAGGAGCGCCAGGCGCGGCGTGACCGTGCGGGAACGCCCGATCGCGTGGAGATCCTCCGATCCATCCGGGGCGAGGGCGATGATCTCGTAGCTGGCCGTGCTCAGCGGCGTGAGCCCCGCCGGCCATGGATCGACGAGCGCGAAGGGCAGGTGTAGGGTCCCGCCGCTGCTCGCCCGGATGGCCTTGCGACCGAGTGGGTCCCCGCAACCTGGCGAGAGAAGCACAGCATCGGCGCCGAAGGCTAGAGCATTGCGGAAGACGGCCCCAACGTTCTCTGGATCCACCAGCGCTTCAAGGACCAGAAGTAACCTGGGGCCTGCGGGCTCGATGAGGGTCGCCGTCGAGATCGGGGCGCCCCGTTCGCCCATGGCCAGGCAACCGCGATGAAACTTGAAGCCCACCACCTGTCGGATCAGTGCGTGAGAGGCCAGGAGCACCGGTGGTCCTTCGGGTGCTGACCCCAGACAGGTCCGTCAGGCTCTCCAGCATCGGCTCCGTCGTGAGGACGGAGCGCGTGGCGAAGCGATGGCCACGTAAGAGCTGGCGGACGGCAAACCGTCCCTCGACGACGAAGAGGCCGCGACGGCGGTGATCCGCGTCGCGCAGATCCCGATAGTCGGTCAGGCGAGGGTCATCGACGTCGGTGACCAGCTCCGGCGACACGCCTTCAGTGCACGCGGAGGGCGGTGACGATCTCGGCAGCGATGAGCCTCGTCCGGGTCGCCATGGCTCGCTGCCCGGTCGTTGCCCGGGCAAGCGCCGGCGAGCCGAAATAGCCGCGCCCCTTCGGATCCATTGCCTTGAAGCTCGGCGCCCGGCGCCGGAGTTCGGCCCGGAAGTCGACACGGACCGGTGGTAACCTGCGCGCGATGCCCCGTCGGACGAGCTGGGGAGCTACGGCCAGGACGGTCGATGTTTCCAGCTCTCCAGAGTGCCACTCGAATTCTGGTCGTGGGCTCCTGAGCAAGGCAGTGACTTTCGGGTGCACCATGGCCGCGCTCCCGTCCGGGCTGAAGCCGGCGAAGAGAACTCTGACACCCGGTGTGCGCGTGAGCAGCCGCCGCGCGCCCGCCATAGCCTTGAGGTGTTCGGGGTCTGCCTGGTAGTTGCAGAGCACGAAGCGGCGAAAGCCGTGGCCGACCAACCCCTTCACGATCTCGACGATGACTTGGCGGAGGATGGTTCGGGAAAGCGAGACGGTTCCCGCGAAGCCACGGGCGAGCGGACTTGCCCCATAGGGTAGGGCTGGCGCGAGAACCGGACGGAGGCCGGCCCGGGTGAGATGTGGCCCGAGGCGGCGGGCGATCTCCTCAGCCCCGAGCCAGTCAACCATCAGGGGCAGATGCGGGCCGTGCTCCTCGAGGGCACCCAGGGGCAGGAGCACCACGCTCCGTGCATCGGCGGCGAGCCGGGCCGCCTCGATGAACGTGCACTCGGCGAGGCGGATCACCCTCAGTTCAGCCTGAACGTCTCCGCCGCAAGGCTCGCGATGTGACGTCCGATAGCGAGGGAGGCGGTAGCGCCGGGCGACGGGGCGTTGAGGACGTGGACGGCATCGCGCTCGGTGACGATGCGGAAGTCATCGACGAGCGAGCCGTCCGGGCTCACAGCCTGTGCGCGCACGCCCGAACCTCCCCCGGCGAGGTCATCTTCCTGGATGTCGGGGACGAGGCGCTGCAGCGCGCGCACGAAGGCGGGTTTGCTGAGGGAGCGGTACATTTCGAAGCCGCCCATCTTCCAGTACTTCCGGGCCATGGCCCAGAACCCCGGATAGCGCAGAGTCTCGCCGAGGTCGCCGAGGTTGACCCGGTCCCACCCGTATCCCTCACGGGCGAGCGCGAACACCGCGTTGGGTCCCGCCTCCAGCTCACCATGGATGGTGTTGGTCAGGTGGACGCCCAAGAAGGGGAACTCGGGATCGGGCACGGGGTAGATCAAGGTCCGCACGAGGTGCCGGCGCTCGGGCCGGATCATGTAGTACTCACCCCGGAAGGGAATGATCTGGACGTCAGGCGTTGCTCCCGCGAGCCTGGCCACCCGGTCCGAGTGGAGCCCGGCGCAGTTGACGAGGTGGTTAGCCCGCACCGTGAGCCGCGGGGTGACAATGACCAGGCCGTCACGGGTGCGGGCGATCTGCATGACACGCGCCCCTGTCTCCAGGCTCACGCCCCGCGCCACCAGCTCGCCCTTCATGGCCGACATCACGTCCTTGTAGTCGATGATTCCCGTGCTGGGAGAGTGAATGCCGCGCAAGGCATTGGCACGTGGCTCCAGCTCGCGCAAACGGTCCCCCTCGATCAGCTCGCAGGGCACGCCGTTGGCCTGCCCCCGCTCGTAGATCATCTGAAGCCGTGGTAGCTCGGCGTCGGAGGTGGCCACGATGACCTTGCCGCATCGCTCCACCTTGATCCCGTGCTGCTCGCAGAAGGCGTACATGAGATTCTTGCCTTCCACGCACAGTCGCGCCTTGTAGGATCCCGGCTTGTAGTAGATGCCGGAGTGGATGACGCCGCTGTTGTGTCCTGTCTGGTGGGCCCCGATATGGTCTTCCTTCTCAAGGATGACCACGCTTGCCCGCGGCGCCCGCTCGGTGAGGGCGCGCGCAGTGGCAAGGCCCACGATGCCGCCGCCGATGATCGCGAGGTCGTATCGGTCCGCCATGGCCCGTCATTCTACACGGGGACGGCCCTTGTCGGTGGCCGTGTCCGGGCGGTAGGCTAGGCGCGGAGGTGAGGCATGGCGGGCAAGTATTTCGAGGAGCTCGAGGTGGGCCAGCGCTTCGAGCACCAGCCGGGGCGCACGATCACCGAGGCCGACAACGTGTTCTTCACGACCATGACCATGAACCCGCAACCGCTCCACCTCGACTTTCACCAGGCCGCCAAGGCCGAGTTCGGCAAGCCGCTCGTCAACAGTCTCCTCACCCTGGGGATCGCCGTCGGGCTCTCCGTGGGCGAGACCACGTTGGGGACCACCGTCGGCAATCTCGGTTTCGAGAAGGTGGAGTTCCCGAAGCCCGTATTCCACGGCGACACGATCTACGCGGAAACGACTGTCGTCGACAAGCGCGAGTCCAAGTCGCGTCCGCAGTGGGGCATCGTCACCTTCGAGCACCTCGCCCGAAACCAGCACGGCGAGGTTGTCATGCGCACACGGCGGCTGGCCATGATGCGCAAGCGCACGGCATGATGCCGTCGGCAGCGCGTCGCCGGCGTTCCCTGCACTTTGTCCCCGGAGGTCAGGACAGGATGATGGCCAAGGCCCTGACGCTCCCCGCCGATGGGCTGATTCTCGACCTGGAGGACGCCGTTCCCCCGGATCGCAAGGCGGCCACCCGTCCCATCGTGGCCCGCTGGCTGCGCGAGCTGGATTTCGGTGGCCGCGAGCGCTGGGTCCGGATGAACCCGCTCGCCACAGGACTCGGCCAAGCTGACCTCGCCGAAACCATCGCCGCCCGCCCCGATGGCTATCTGGTGCCCAAGCCGAATCGTGCCTCCGACGTCCGGGAGATCGCCCATCTGCTGGATCGGCTTGAGCACCAGCACGGGATCGCGAACGGGAGCACCAAGCTCCTCCTTATCGCCACCGAAACGGCAGAGGGGCTGCTCAATATCCGAGAGACGACGGCAGCCAGCCCCCGGATCGTCGCCAGCAGCTGGGGCGTGGAGGATCTCGGGGCGGCCATGGGACTTGGTCGGGTGCGTGACGCCGCGGGCTGCTTGCTGGATATTCCGCGTTACGCCCGGGTGATGTGCGCGGTGACGGCATCCGCCGCCAGCATCCAGGCCATTGACTCCGTCTTCACCGACATCGCCGATCTCGACGGTCTGCGGCGCGAATGCCAAGAGGGTGTGGCCATGGGCTTCGCCGGGAAGATCTCGATCCATCCGGGGCAGATCGCCGTCATCAACGAGGTTTTCACCCCGTCGGCCGAGGATGTCGAGGATGCCCGCGCGCTCGTTGAGGCCTTCGAGCGTACACGCCCAGCGGGGAATCTACGCCTTCAGGTACAAGGGACACATGGTGGACGCCCCCCATCTGACCCGGGCGCGGAGTATCGTGGCTCGGGCTGGCGGTTGAGATTCGCGTGCACGCCATGGTCCTGCGAGCCCAGGGGCCCATCGGCACCCATCCGCTGGCTTCCGCGCGCGTGAACGTACCGGAGCCGGCTGCCGACGAGCTGCTCGTCCGAGTCGCCGCCTGCGGCATCTGCCGTACCGATCTTCACATTGTCGAGGGAGAGTTGCCCCTGCGACGCGTGCCGGTTATCCCAGGCCACCAGGCGGTCGGCCGCGTGGAGCGCGTGGGCACGCGAGTGACGCGATTTCGCCCTGGTGAGCGTGTCGGGATCGCCTGGTTGCGCCGGACGTGCAGAAGCTGTGAAGCCTGTCGGGCCGGACGGGAGAATCTCTGCGACGCTTCGGAATTCACCGGGTACACCGCGGACGGCGGCTTTGCCGAGTACGCGACCGTGCCGGAGTCGTTCGCCTACGCGATTCCGGGCGCCTTCAGTGATGTGGAAGCGACTCCACTGCTCTGTGCCGGGATCATCGGCTATCGCGCGCTGACCATGGCGGCAGTGCCGGCTCGCGGGCGACTTGGTGTCTACGGCTTCGGCTCCTCGGCGCACGTGACGGTGCAAGTGGCCCGCGCGCGTGGATGCGAGATCTACGTCTGCACACGCGAAGCCTCGCACCGCGACCTCGCACGGCGTCTGGGGGCCGCCTGGACAGGGGATCTCGCAGAGCCAATGCCGGGGCCGGCTGACGGGATCATTGTCTTCGCTCCCGTTGGCGACCTGGTGCCACTGGCCCTGCGAAACCTGGCCAAGGGGGGGACGCTGGCCCTCGCGGGCATCTACATGTCGCCCATCCCCGTCCTCGAGTATCGCGATCTCTTTTTCGAACGAACCATTCGCACGGTGACGGCCAACACACGCGCGGACGGCGACGCCCTCCTGGAGGAGGCGGCGCGCATCCCCATCCGACTGACCACGACGACCTTTCCCCTGGCCCACGCCAATCAAGGGCTCGACGGGCTCAAGCGCGGCTCGTTTGCCGGTACGGGGGTTTTGGTGACCGATGCGCGTGCGGCCTGAAGCGGCACACGAGAGAGGAGAAGGACGATGAGCGATCAGGGAGATCTGGTGCGGCGGGCTCAACGCGTGTTTCCGGGCGGAGTACTGGGATCGCACCGGAGTGGTGAGGGACTCGAGCTCGTCGTTCGCGAAGCGCGGGGCGCGCATCTCTGGGACGTCAGCGGCCGTCGCTACATCGACTACCTGCTCGGATCCGGCCCTATGGTGCTGGGCCATGCGCACCCCGCGGTGATCGAGGCCGTGCAAGGTTACCTGGCGCGCGGCACGACCTACATGCTGCTGAACGAGCCGGCCATCGAGCTCGCCGAGGAGATTGTGCGCGCCGTCCCCTGCGCGGAGAACGTGCGCTACACGGCGAGCGGCACCGAGGCCACGTTCTTCGCCCTTCGCGTGGCCCGCGCCTTTCGGGGCCGCGACAAGATCATGAAGTTCGAGGGCGGGTATCACGGCATGCACGACTACGCGCAAATGAGCACCACGACCCGCTCGCCCAAGGCGTTTCCGGCCGCCGTCATCGACACGGGGGGAATTCCCCACGTGTTGCAGGGCGAGGTTCTCATCGCGCCCTACAACGACCTGCCCACGTTCGAAGCGCTTCTCGATCAGTATCATCAGGAGCTGGCCGCGGTGATCTGCGAGCCCTACCAGCGGGTGATTCCGCCTCAGCCGGGTTTCCTGCAGGGGGTGCGGGCAGCCACCCAGAAGCACGGCGTACCGCTCGTGTTCGACGAGATCGTGACCGGCTTCCGCCTTGCGTACGGCGGAGCCCAGGAATACTACGGCGTCGTGCCTGACGTGGCCGCTCTCGGCAAGATCGTGGCCGGAGGCTTTCCTCTCGGAGCGGTGGTGGGACCGCGCGAGATCATGAAGCACTTCGATCCCAGTCGCGAAGGGTCGGCGGACTTCGTGAACCAGGCCGGCACGCTCAACGGTAATCCTGTCGCGGCCGTGGCAGGTCTGGCCACTCTTCATGAGCTTCGAAAACCAGGGGTGTACGAGCGGCTGTTCCGCACGGGGACACGATTACGCGACGGCCTCGCCGCCGCCGCGCGCAAGCATGGCCTGGCAGCGCAGGTGAGTGGCGAGCCGCCTGTCTTCGACATCGTATTTACCGATCAACCGCTCGTGGACTATCGGGCGACCCTCAGCGCCGATCGCGCCAGGATCCGGGTCTTCAATGAGGAGAGCCTCCGGCGCGGAATCGTGAAGGCGGTGAACAAGATTTACGTCTCGCTCGCCCACTCGGACCAAGACCTTGACGAGACCCTGACCGCTTTCGACCAGGTCCTCTCGGAGATCGCGCGTCACGCTTGACTCATGGTGCGGCCGGGCGTAGAAGGGAATTTGACGGCGGGTGCGCGACACCTGCCGCCAGTAGGCCTACTCGACTCGAGGAGGTGTCGGATGGACGAGACGCCACCGGGCTCGCAGGCCGCGTCCCAGGGGGCTTGCTAGCAGCTCCTCAAGACGCCCAGCGCACGTTGTCATCGTCCGGTGCACGCCGGACGGCGCAGCGACACGCTGCGACACTGAACAGGGGGGACGCCGTGGGCGGGTACACTCGCCCACGCCCCCCGACAGTCGCCTCACTGCCCTGTACGACGAGTACGGGACCTCACTGAGCATTTGCTAACCGATCTATTCGTTGCCACTGTCCGCTTGAGCCCGGCGGCCGTCGAACGGCGGATTCCACCCGCCTGCCGACGATCAGTGGATGAGGCCACGACGGCCGTGGACGGCGACACTGCAATCGTGGAGACCCCGACGTGGACGCCACGCCGGGCCGCCCGCCATCTCGTGCCGTCTTTCAGCCTCCTCACCGGCCGCTTGTGCAGCTTTCGCTTCGAGGTGAGCGGGCTAGTCGGGGGGCACTGGACACCATGGATCACCACCACGACGATTGGTGCACCCGTGTTCCCCCCAGGGGCGCTGGTAGGCGGACCCTTGGCGGTCGAGGTTGACCTCGTTAGAGCCTCGGCGCCCGTCGAGAGCGTCCGCCTCCGCGTGCGCGTCCACCCGGCGAGCGCCCTGGCTCACCCCCTTCTCGTGACCTTGTCAGCGTGCGATCTGGACCATGTCGATCAGGTCCTTCGACCCGGGGATCCCCTGGCCCCGGCTGAGGCCCTTCGTGTTCCCGCGCGGAGCCAGATGGACGAGCACGCGGAGATCCGTCGAGCGGATTTGCTCTCCGGCCTCGGTGGCGATGGTCCTCGAGTACTGGGGACAACGAGCACCCGTGAAGGAGCTGGCAGCCGAGATCTTCCACCCTGACCTCGATCTCTATGGGATCTGGCCGGCGGCCATTGCAGCGGCGGCTCGGCGGGGAGTGGCGGGCTATCTGCTACGGTTCCCCGACTGGTCCGCGGCGGCCTGGTGTCTGGCGCACGGGTTGCCCATAATCGCCTCCCTCCGCTACGAGGTCGGCGAGCTCGCGGGAGCTCCCATTCCTCGTACGGATGGCCACCTGGTTGTGCTCACGGGCGAGGACATCACCCACGTGCACGTCAATGACCCGGCCGCGCGGGCGGCGGGAGAGGTGCCTCGCCGCTACCGGCGCGACGAGGTCGGTCGCGTCTGGCTGGAGCGGGGCGGCGTGGGCTACGTTCTTTTTCCCCTCGAGCATGAAGCTCCCACAGGGAACGAGTAGCCGGTACAATGACTGCCATGCACGTCATGGTGACCGTGATAGCGCTTGCGATTGGGCTCGCGGTGGGCGGATGCGCGTCCGGAGAGAAAGAGTGGATGAAGATCGGGACCAGCTACACGATGGCTGAGTTCCGACGTGATTACACCGCCTGTAGCAAGGGTGGTTCACTCGACGAGAGCTGCATGCGGACCAGAGGGTGGGTGGCTGTGAGCCCCGGTCAGGGGGAGAAGGCCGTGGTCGAGCCCGCGCGTCCCCCCGGACCGCCCACTGGCATCGGCCCCGCTAGTCGGCAGCCCTGAACGTATTTTCGTTAAGGTGCGCGCCCCCCACGAAGGGGTGCGCACGCTGACCTAGCGGACGTATTGCCCGGTGAGCCGGGCCCAAATTCGGGCAAAAACCCCCGGTGACGTGTGCCGTACGGCCAGGCGTACTGCCACGTCGCGATGCCGGCGCGCGGTCTCGTGATCACCAAGGCGAGCGTAGGCGTCGGACACGCGAAGCACACCGTCCACCGACCCCTCGCTCCGGGCGCGCAGGAAGGCCTCGTGATATGCCTGCCGCGTACGCGCGAGATCCCCGGCGTCTCCGCTGGCCTCGGCCATCCGGGCTGAGACGTCTCCGACCGCCGCCAACCCCTCCCACTCGCCGCTCGCAAATGCCACAGCGTAGGCGTGATTCCAGGCCTCACGCGCTGCGCGGACATCCCCTCGGGTGAGAGCGGTGTCTACCTCGCGGACGGCGGCATCCCAGGGATCGGGACCAGCCGCTTGGCCGAGCCCGATCACTCCAGCCAGGGCCAGTACGCCACACGCTACTGCCAGGGCAACGCGTTGAAATAGAACGGGTCGGACCATTGCGAATCCACCCCCTTCCATTCGGAGCTAGCCACGAATGCGGCAAGAGTGGTGCCATCCGAGATGATGGTAGGTGGCTACAGGCAGGCCTGACCGCGTCGCGACCTGCTGCTCAGGCGGGCGGTTGCTTGAAGGCTTAGATGGCGAGGTGCGCGCGGCGGACGGCGTCGTTGGCGAGAAAGTCGGCCATGGTTCCCTGGTAGCGGACCATCCCTTTCTCGAGCACGTAAACACGATCACCGAGCTCGCTCACGAAGTGGACGTTCTGCTCGGCGAGGACCATCGTCAGCCCTGTCCGCTTGAGATCTCCGAGCTGCTCGCCCAGCATTTGGACGACGAGGGGTGCCAGCCCCTCGGATGGCTCGTCGAGAAGCAGCACGTGTGGACTTCCCATCAAGGTTCGGGCAATGGTGAGCATCTGCTGCTCCCCCCGCTGAGCCGCCCCGCCTGACGGTCGGCAAGGCCTCGCAGATGTGGAAACAGCTCGAACACACGATCGGCTGTCCAGGTGGCGTCGGCCGACCAGGTCTTGCGAGCGACTTCGAGGTTCTCGCGGACCGTGAGGTTGCCGAAGATGCGCCGCTCTTCAGGCACGTAGCCGATTCCCAGGCGCGCGATGCGGAACGGCGGGAGTGCGGTCAGTTCCCGGCCGCGCAGGGTGATGCGTCCCGCGCGCGGGGGAACGAGCCCCGTGATGGTTTTGAGAGTCGTGCTCTTGCCTGCTCCATTTCGCCCGAGCAGACACACGACCTCGCCCTCCGCGACCTCGAGCGAGAGATCGAAGAGGATATGGCTGTCGCCATAGTAGGTCTCGACACCGCAGAGCTCGAGCAGGGCCATTAGCGGCGCCCGGGAACCTGTTGCCCGAGGTAGACCCGCTGGACTTCTCGATTCGCACGTACCTCGAGCGGTGGACCCTCGGCGATCACCGCGCCCTGATGAAGCACGGTGATCCGTCGGGCAACGGCGAAGACCACGTCCATGTCGTGCTCCGTGAAGATCACGGTGAGCGCGGCCTGGTCGGCGATGGCGGCCACGAGGGCCATGATCTCGTGGCGTTCCGTAGACGCCATGCCCGCCGTGGGCTCGTCGAGCATCAGGACGTGTGGCTCGCTGGCGAGGGCGATGGCCAGCTCGAGCCGCCTCTGATCACCATGAGCGAGAATGCCGCTTGGTTTGGCCGCCTCGCCCGCCAGTCCTACGCGCTCCAGGAGGGTCATCGCTGGATCGCGGTAAAGCCGCCGAGCGGAGCGGACGATGTCGTAGTGCCGCCGATGGTGGCTGAGGAGGGCGGTCTGTACGTTCTCGAGCGCCGTGAGACGGCGGAAGATGCTCGTGACCTGAAACGTGCGGCCGAGGCCGCGCCGGCAAAGATCCTGAGGAGCGAGCCCGGTCACTTCCTCACCCCGCACGTAGATCCGGCCTGAGTCGTGAGCGATGTCACCGGTGATGAGGTTGAACAGCGTGGTCTTGCCGGCTCCGTTGGGGCCGATGATGGCTCGGAGGTCCCCGGTGGGAACAGCGAGGTCGACCCCGTTGACGGCTTGTACGCCGCCGAAGTGCTTCCTGAGACCCACCGTCTGCAGCGCTAGCGGGCGGTCGCTCGGCTCCGCCACCGGCGCCTCTCGACCAGCCCCACGAATCCCTGGGGGAGGAGGATGATAACGAGGATCACCACACTGCCCAAAAACAGGGGCCAGTACACCGGCCACTGGCGGGCGATCAAGGTCTCGAGGATCTTGAAGCCGAAGGCTCCGGCCAGGGGACCAAAAAACGACTGGACCCCGCCCAGGAGCGCAACCACCAAGGGCTCGAAGGACTTGTTCAGGAACGCGAAGTCGGGAAATACGCTGCCGTTGAAGAACGCGAAGAGGCCGCCCGCCAGCCCAGAGAAGGCCCCGGACAGGACGAAGGCGATGAGCTGGTGACGCCGCACGTTCACGCCGATGAAGCGAGCGCGTCGCGGGTTGTCCCGGATGGCCTTGAGGGCGTAGCCAAAGGGTGAGTTCACGATGGCATGAATGGCGACGATGGCCCCACCCACGACGGCCAGCGTGAAGTAGCAGTACGCGCGCGGCGATTTCAGCCAGGGCGGGGGCCAGACGTTGAGAATGCCATTATCACCGCCGGTGAGGGCCGTCCACTTGAAGACCACCGTGAAGACGATCTGGGCGAAGGCCAGCGACAGCATGGCGAAGTACGTGTGGGTCAGCCGGACGATGAAGAAGCCGAAGACCAACGCGCCAGCGGCCGCCACCACGGGAGCGGCCGCGAGCCCCAGCAGCATGGGCAACTCGCCGCGCTTGACGAGGAGGGCGGCCGCGTAGGCGCCAAGGGCGAAGTAGGCGGCGTGCCCGAATGACACCATGCCTCCGTACCCCATCAGGAGATTGAAGGCGGTGGCAAAGAGAGCCACGATGGCGATCTCCGTGAGCACCACCACCACGAAGCTGGGAAGCACGAGGGGCAGGATGATCATCGCGGCGAGGGCCCCCACCCAGCGCGCGACGTTCATGGGCCCCTATTCCTCCGGATGCCCGAGCAGTCCCCACGGCCGCACGATCAGCACCACGGCCATGATCGCGAACAAGAGCACGATGGAGACGGCGGGAAAGATCAGAATACCGAACGACTGGAGCTGGCCCACGAGCAGGGCGCTGATGAAGCTCCCGGCGAAGCTCCCCAACCCGCCGATCACCACGACGACGAAGGCCGTTGTGAGCACGTCCCCATCCATCCCCAGCGCGACGGCTACTGTCGGCGCCGAGAGGGCGCCACCGACGCCGGCCAGCCAGCTCCCGAAGACGAAGACCTGGGTGTAGAGCGCGGCCACATTGACCCCGAGAGCTCCCAGCATCTCGCGATCGACCGTGGCGGCGCGGATCAGCGTGCCCCAGCGCGTGCGATAGAAGATCAGCCAGAGGCCGGTCGCCACCACGGGGGCCAGGGCGAGCACAAGCAGGTAATACGAGGGAAACGGTTGGCCGAAGATCCGAACCGAGCCGGCGAGCGCCTCCGGCCGCGCCACGCTCTTGTTGTCGGGACCCCACACGAGGAGGACGAGGGTCCCGATGACGAGGATGAGGCCGAAGGTGAGGATGAGCTGCATCAGGGGGTCTCTGTGGTAGATGCGTCGCAGGAGCCCGATCTCGACGAGACCGCCGAGTGCGGCCACGCCGAGCGGCGCCACCAGCAGGGCGACCCAGAAGCTCAGCGCGTGGTCGGGCAGCACCTCCACCAAGGTCACCATCAGGTAGGCGCCGACCATGTAGAAAGCGCCGTGGGCGAGGTTCACGATCCGCGTGACGCCGAAGATGAGTGACATCCCGACCGAGACGAGAAAGAGGAACATCGCCACCGAGAGCCCGCTCATCACCTGGACGGCGATGAGCGGGCCATTGGTGATCCAGGGGAAGATGGTGGTGACGAGATCCACGCGCTACTTCTTCTGCTTGGCGGCGGCGGCCGCTCGCAGCTCCTTGACCTCCTCGCAGCTGCGCACAACGTCCTTGCCGTGCGTTTCCTCCACCTCGGTGGCGATGGGCTTGCCTTGGGCGTCAAGCTTGACGATGCCGATCCACTGCGGAGGCAGCGCTTGCTGGTCGCAGCCGCGCATGATCACCTTGCCCCACGGGAACTCCATCTCGAATCCCTCGCTCAGCACGGCGATGACTTTGTCGGTGTCGGTGCTCTTCGCCCGCTTGATGGCCTCTGCGATGATGTAGGCGCTGGCGTACCCCCAGGACGCGCCGAGCTTGGGCTGGGTGTCCTTCAACCCTCGAACCTTCGCCCACTCGATCCACTTCTTGGTCCACGGCTCGAGCTTAGGGTGGAGCTTCTGGAGCCCGGGATCGTACCACGCGAATGGAGTGGCGATGGCCCCCACCGGGGCCTCCTTGCCGAGCGGGTCCAGCTCGTCCGGATTACCCACGGACGGGGCCACGTACCGCATCTTCTCGAAGAGTCCAAACGGGCGCGCCTGCTTCACGAAGGCGATCGACTGGGCGCCCCAGAGCGACGTGAAGAGTCCCTCGGCCCCGGACTGGAGCAGAGCGGTGATGTAGGAGCTGTGATCGCTCTCGCCGAGCTTCGGCCAGCTCTGGTGGACGAACTGCACATCGGGCTTGAGCTTCTTCAGGTACGTGGAGAACTCCTCCCACATGTTGTGGCCGTACTCGTAGTCGGGGGAAATGTTCGCCCACTTCTTGACGGGCAAGGTCGACGCCTTCCTGGCGGCGACCCGCACGTACTGGTTGACGTTGTTGGTGGTGTGGGCGACGTAAGGATGGCCGTCGTCCCAGGTCAACCGTGAGGTCTGGCAGTGGGTGGCGAAGTAGAGGACCTTGGCATCCTTGGCGTAGGCGGAGATGGCGAGCCCCACTCCGCTGCTAATGCAGCCCGCCAGGAAATCCACCTTGTCCTGTAGCACCAGTTCGCGGGCCGCCTTTACGGCCTCGTCGGGCTTGAGCTTATCGTCACGATGGATGAACTCGAGAGGGCGACCGAGGACGCCGCCGGCCTCGTTGATTTCCTTGGTGGCCAAGGCCAGGCCTTCCTTGTAGGGAAAGGTGTACACGGTGGCGACCCCACTGTAGGAGTTGATCTCACCGATCCTGATCGGCTTCGGCTGAGCATCGGCCGCCGCCGCGGTGAGGATCAGGCCGCCGAGGATG
Organism: uncultured Candidatus Rokubacteria bacterium; assembly: GCA_963754315.1. Lineage (GTDB taxonomy): Bacteria > Methylomirabilota > Methylomirabilia > Rokubacteriales > CSP1-6 > CAVWFS01. The sequence goes on along the minus strand of CAVWFS010000019.1, from coordinate 695,906 downwards.
CTCACGAGGATTCTGGCGCGAATACGGGATCCCGGTCGCATAGTGCGCCTCCTTGCGGTACCGCGAGGGTGAGGGCAGGGCCTGCTGTTGAACGATCCTGACACCCGATCCAGGGGCATGCCGGCCTCCCGATGGGACGGATAGTCCTTGAAGGTGCCGAGCACTCTGCATGCACCAGCGGGAGCTTGTCAAGCGCGGGGTGAAGCGTGACGGTGCTCTACTGACCCCGGTGGCGTCGAAAGGAGTCCGCCATCTCCTGGCGCTTCATCTCCCGATAGGCTACACGGCTTCCGCCCCAGCTCGCGTCGGCGGCCATGCGCTTCGCCCCCATCGCCGCGCGATTGCCCGGGTCCGCCTCCCACGCGACACGCCGGCAATATTTCAGCCAGACGTGCTCATCCGGAGTGGTAGGGCTGGCAGATCCGCGACAGACAGCGACGAAGCGCTGCTGGGCCGGGGTCGTGGGCTGGCGCTGACCGACCATCAATGTGTGATAGAAGGCGCCTCGCGTGTGGAGCCGTGCGATCTCCTCGGCTGAGAAGATAGTTGAGCTGCACCGCATCTCGAAGCGCGGGCACCTCGGGCTGCCAGATGCTCCCATCGTCGAGAAACCCCCGCGGCCGGTGTGGCCGCGCCTCAACGATCAGGGAGGCCGTCCGCTCCGTCAATGCGTCGACTTGGATACACCGCGGGACGGGCGGCGCCTGCCCGGCCGCGCCGGGCGGTCTCGCTACAGCGTTCTCACCACCTCGGCCGGCCACGCCCGTGCGTCGACCCGTGCGTGCCACTCCTTGATCTTGCCGTCCCGGTCGATAACCACGCCCACGCGCTGAGCGCCCTTCTGCGGGTCGACATTGGCGCCATAGGCGGTGCCGATCGTCCGGTCGGTGTCACAGATCAGCGGGAAGTTAAAGGTGTACTTCTCGGCGAATTTCTTGTTCTCGGCCGGAGTGTCAAAAGACACGCCGAGGATCACCGCGCCCTTGCTATCGTAGTCGGCCTTTAGGTCGCGGAACCCGCAACCTTCCGCCGTTCAACCAGGGGTATCAGCCTTGGGGAAGAACCACAGCACGACCGGCTTACCCTTGAAGTCCGAGAGTTTCACGGTGTTGCCGCTGTGATCGCGACCGACGAAGTCGGGCGCCTTGTCTCCTGGGTTCAGCATAGGTTCTCCTTGTCCCCGCCAGCGCGGGACGTGATCGATTTGTGTGACCCCAATTATACGTGCTAGGTCGTCGTTCAGCCCGCCCGCACGATCTCGGCCGCGAAAGCGTCCAGCGCGTCCCAGTCGTATGGGCCTTCACGAAAGGCGATGTTGAGCCGGGTGCAACCGAGTGTGCGGAACTGGTCCACCATCGCCCGCGCATCCCTGATCGTCCCCCGCAGGTACCCCGTGCGCTCGGCGCGCTCGGCACTGCCGCCCCAGTGGCTGCGGAAGATCTCGTCAGCACGGGCGGCGCCTTTGACATCGGCGCCCAGATAGAAGCCGAGGTTCACGCTGCGCATGATGGTCTTGGGGTCGCGCTTCTCCTTTTCACACCACTGGTCGAGCACCTGATTCTTGTGCATCCAGTCGTCGGGACCCATGTAGGCGCCGTTCCAGCCGTCGGCGTACTTGGCGGCCGCGCGCAGGGTACGCTTCTCGCCCCGCCCGCCGATCCAGATGGGGATTCGGGGCTGCAGTGGCTTGGGATAGTTGGGAGCGTTGGTAACGCAAAAATGCTTCCCCTCGAAGTTCGCCCGGCGCTGCTCGGGGTCGAGTAGCAGGCGCATGATTTGAGCATACTCCTCGAGCATGTCCTCGCGCGGGCCGATGGACGGAAACGGGTAACCATAAGCCTTGGCCTCGATCTCGTGCCACCCAGCCCCCAGGCCGCAGTCGACCCGTCCGTTGGACAGATGGTCGATGGTGGTGAGCGATTTGGCGAGCAGGGCGGGGGTGCGGTACACGACGCAGTACACGCCGCTCCCGAGACGGATGCGTGTGGTGTCCATGGCCGCCGCCGTCAGGGTGGCGATGGCTTCGTAACAATCCATCTCTCCGCCGCGGGGCGGCGACTCCTGGAAGTGGTCGGAAACGGAGAACCAGTCGAAGCCCTTCGCGTCGGCGAACTTCCACAGCTTTCGCATCTCGGCGAGCGGACCTCCCATGTGTCCGATATGAATCCCGAATTTCATGGCACTCTCCTCCCGACGGCGAAGATTCAGGCACGTCCCTCCAGGGCGCGCCGGAGTTGGTCGAGGTGGTTGTCGTCGTGCCAGGCCATCAGGGTCACGAAGTCGTCGATGGTGATGCGTCCCCGCGTCATGTGGACTCCGCCGCGTTGCAAGCCGCCGGCGGGGACCAGTGTGTGCAACAACGCCAGCGAGTCGCGCCGCCGCGCCCGGAAGGCGGCCGCGGCCAGCTTGGTATCGTTGCGGAGGTACTGGCGCTCCTCTGCCCACCGGTCGGGGTCGAGTCCAAGGAGTTTCGGATCCGCCATGACCAGGATGGTGTCGAAGCGTTGCTTGAAGAGCTCCTCGGTGTCGCGCAGATGGCACACGACCTCTTTGGCCGCCCAGTTCTTTGTGTCTGGGCGTCGCGCGAGAACCGCGGCGGTCTTGCCCTTGATGGCCGCCTCCAGCTCGTCCGGAGTGCGCTCGAGCCGAGCGAGGCGGTCGGCGATCGGTTGCTTCGCGTACTCTTCCATGGTCGGCATGGCAGTGTCCTTTCGGGGGACGAGCTGATAGAAGAGGCTCGATTCCCGCTTATAGAAGCCTTCCGTATGGTAGGAGTCCGGCAGCCGTAGCAGCGTGTAGTCGATGTGATGACCAACCTCGTGCAGCAAGGTGCGCAGGAACGTCCGAAACGCCACCACGCGCTTGTGCTTCGCCGTGCGCATCCAGACCTGGATCTTGGGAACCCGGCCACGCTCGGCCGTATAAAGACCGTGCAACTCGCCCCAGTTGGCGTGGGGGCGCGCCGCGAGCACCTCGAGCCGAAGGGGAGGAATGGCGAGCGCATCCGTGAGGCCGCGGGTCAGGCGGGCTGCCGCCGCCTGCGTGGCCAACCGCTCTTCCGAGGCCAGCGCCTGCTCCAGGGAAGCCACGAAGGGTTGCAGGTCTCCTGCCCGCTCGAGGACGATCTCGGCAATGCCATCGCTACGCCGGTAGACGGCTTGCTGAGAACGGGTCAGCCGCGCGTAGTACGCGAACGGCATGACACCATCATCGGCCTGTCCAGCGTGGGGAGCGCTTCTCCAGGAAGGCACGCGCTCCCTCCACGCGATCCTCGGTCGTGCGCAAGAGCGTGGACAAGTCCCCCTCCAGGCGAAGGCCGTCGGCCAGGGGCAACTCTAACCCCTTGACGACCGCCTCCTTGGCGTAACGCAGGGCGACCGGGGCCTTGGTGGCGAGGGTGCGGGCCAGATCCAGCGCTGCCCGGAGCACCTCGGTCGCCGGGACGACGCGCTCCACGAGACCGATGCGCAGCGCCTCGGCGGCGGGCAGGCGGGCGCCGGTGAGGATCATCTCCAGCGCTTTGCCCCGGCCCACGAGACGGGGGAGGCGCTGGGTGCCGCCGCCGCCCGGAATGATAGCGAGATTCACTTCGGTGAGGCCGAGCTGCGCGTCCTCGCCGGCGATGCGGATATCGCAGGCCAAGGCCAGCTCCAGTCCGCCCCCGAACGCGTACCCGCGAATGGCCGCAATGATGGGCTGCGGGCAGCGGTCCAGGGCTTGCCGAAAATCGAGGCGCCGGCGCTCCTCGCGGAATCGCACAGGGACGAGCGGCTCCACGAACTCGCGAATGTCGGCCCCGGCCGAAAAGGCTCGCTCACCGGCGCCGGTGACCACGATCACATGTACATCGTCGCGGCCCGCTAGATCCGAGAAGCACTGCGTCAGCTCGCGCCGCATCCGATCGTTCATGGCGTTGTGAACATCTGGACGATCGAGGGTGACGGTGGCGACGCCGTCGGCCTCCTCGAAACGAATAGCCTGGTAGGGCGTCTGGGACATGCTCACCTCACGATGGCGCGGCGACGCAGATCTGCGATTCTCTCGGGGCTGTAGCCAAGCGTGGCCAGCGTCTCCTCCGTGTGCTGCCCTAGCGTTGGCGGCGGTCCGGGATCTTCAGTCGGCGTGTCGGAGAACCCGAACGGCTGGCCCATGACCCGCAGCCGGCCGACCTCCGGATGGTCGTACTCCTGCACCATGTGGTGATGGTGCACCACGGGGTCCCTCAAAAACTCCGCCAACGTCTGGACCGGGGCCGCCGGGATGTCGTGAGAGGCCAAGACCGTCAGCCACTCGTGCCGCGGCCGGCTCCGGAATCTCGCCTCGAGCACCGGCAAGAGCGCATCGCGGTTGTCGATGCGCAGAAGCCACGAGGCGAAGCGTGGGTCGTCGGCCAGATCCTCGAGCCCGAGGGCCTTGCACAGTTTCACCCAGAACGACTGGTTGCCGCAGGCGAGGAAGAACCACTCGCCGTCATTGGCCTGATAGAGACGATATGTCGGATTGTCCCGCACGATAGTGGGCTTGCCCGCATACTCGACGACGTTGCCTGACTGCAGCGCGAGGACCCCCTGGAGCAGGGATGTCTCGACGTGCTGGCCCTGTCCCGTACGACTCCGCGCTATCAGGGCGGCCAGCACGCCTTGGGTGGCCAGGGCTGCCGTGTAGTAGTCGGTCGGCGCTATCCGCAAATACTGCGGCGGGCCCCCGATGCCCTGCTGGGCCATCAGCCCGCCCATGGCCTGGAGGAGCGGATCGAAGCCGGGCCGATCGCGATAGGCGCCGGTCGGGCCAAACGCGGTCACCGAACAGTAGACGAGGCGGGGGTTCAGCCCGCGCAGCCGAGTGGCCCCGACGCCCAGCCGATCGGCCACGCCGGGACGCATGTTCTCCATGGCCACGTCGCTTTCAAGGGCGAGCCGCTCGATGATCTCGAGCCCTTCGGGTGTCTTGAGGTTGAGCGCAAGCGAGCGTTTGCCGCGGTTCCAGCCGTAGAACCCCGGTAACTCGCGGAAGGAGTCTCCCTCGAGTGCCTCCACCTTGAGAACCGACGCCCCCAGGTCGGCCAGCATCATCGCTGCGTATGACCCCGCGATGTAGCTGGTCAGATCGAGGATGCGGATGCCCGCGAGGGGGGTCATGCTGGCAACGGCGGGAGGCGGTAGATTGCCGTATGCAGGATGTGGGCGACGGGCTGCGGTTTCTCTCCACTGACGATGACGAGATCGAGCTCTACGAACTCCCGTCCCTTCTTCTCGTAGAGTGAGCGGATGCGACCGCGGGTGCGCAGGGTATCGTTCACGCGAGCCCGTCCGAGGTGGCGCACGATGCTCGCGGCGTGAATCCAGGGGCCCAACCGGACGTTGCCGCTCAGCGCCCGATTGGCCTGGTCGAGAAAGAAGGCGGGGTGGACGCGTCCGGCTTCTCCTTGATACAGGGGGAGCGGGTCGTCGATCTTGCCCAAAAATTCGCGGGTGCGGGCTTCATCGTAATGCGTCACCGGTGTACCCAGATCGCTGATAGCAAGCAGGGCGTCCCGCGTGACGGGAGGCCGTGCATCGGGCAGAGGGACCTCCCGGTACGCGACCACATTAACGGGCGTGGGGAGACCAGCCGGAATCGTGGCCGACATCACGGCGCACTCCTCACCGCCCACGACGCGGGCGGTAAGCGACACCGTGGTCTCGTTAGAATTCTGGTCGACCACGGACCCGGAGACGACGACGGCGTCCCCCTCCAGGATGGGCCTTACGAAACGGACGTTGGCCGTGCCCCGATCGAGCCAGGCCGCGCCGAAGGCCGCCACCAATGGCTGGGTGAGGTAGGCGTACACCGTGACCCCCGGCACAAGGGCGCCCGCAAATCCATAGCGCCGCGCCGTCGAGTCATCATGGATCAGGTTCTCGGATTGCTTCGAGGTGTTGCGCGCAGTGATGCGGTAGTCGGGCAGAACATCGGTCGGCACGCCGCGCAGTGTAAGACGGCCGTGCGAAGCGGTCAACCGGACGGAGTCCGGCGTATACTTGACCAATACTGCAGGGGCGGGGGCACGCCATGGGTCGTCGGCAGCGCTCTGAGCGGGAGGGGTGGGAGGCCATTTCGAGCCCCACCGAACGTGTGAAATGAAACTGCTCGCCATCGTCCTTGTCCTCGCAATCCTGGGGTTCGGCATCTGGGGGGTGAGCGTTTACAACCAGCTCGTCCCCCTGCAGCAGGTCACCAATGAGCGGTGGGCCCAGGTGCAGAACGTCTACCAGCGGCGAGCCGATCTCATCCCGAACCTGGTGGAGACCGTCAAGGGCGCCGCCGCCCAGGAGCGTACCGTCCTGGAAGAGGTGACCCGCGCGCGAGCGAGTGCCACGAGCATCCAACTCACCCCCGAGGCGCTGAATGATCCCAAGGCGCTCGAGCGCTTCCAAGCCGCCCAGAACCAGCTCTCGGGAGCGCTGAGCCGGTTGATGGTCGTGGTGGAACGCTATCCCGACCTCAAGAGCAACGCCGCCTTCATGGCTCTACAAACCCAGCTGGAAGGGACGGAGAACCGTATCGCCGTCGAGCGCCGCCGCTTCAACGAGGCGGTGCGCGAGTACAACACGAAGCTCCAGCTCTTTCCCGGGAGCCTGGTCGGGCGACTGGCGGGATTTCAACCCCGACCCTTCTTCGAGGCAGTCCCCGAGGCGGCCACTCCGCCCAAGGTGAAGTTCTAGTTCTGCTCGCGTTACTGCTGCTCGCGCTCATCATCCCTCCCGTGCCGTCTGCCCGCGTCAACGACTACGCGGGGCTCCTCTCGGCCACCGACCGGCAGCGACTGGAGACCCAGCTCGCCGACCGGGAGCGGGCCACCGGCGCCCAGATGGTCGTCGCCATCTTCCCGTCCCTCGAGGGCGAGAGTCTGGAGGACTTCTCAATCCGGCTGGCCGAGCGCTGGCGGGTGGGGCAGAAGGGGCTCGACAACGGCGTCATCCTGCTCGTCTTCGCCAAAGATCGGAAGGTCCGCCTGGAGGTGGGCTACGGGCTGGAAGGCGCCCTGCCCGATGCCACGGCTGGGCAGATCATCCGTGACAGCATCGCCCCGGCCTTTCGCGAAGGCCGATACGCGGCCGGCCTGGAGCGCGCAATCAATGCCGTCTTTGCCCGCATCGATGCCACCCCCGCTCCGGAGCGCCCACGACGAAAGGAGCCGGCGGTCGGGATGACCCCGCTGGCGCTGCTCTTCGTGGTCGCGGTTATCGCAATCATGTTCTTGAGCGCGGCTCGGCGCCGGCGTCGCTCTGCTCCCGCCGGCTACACCTACTCACCGGGAAGAGGCTGGACACCCGTGGTCGTTCCCCCGATTGTCTGGGGTGGAGGCGGCTGGGGCGGATCAGGTGGAGGCGATCCCGGAGACGGAGGCGGCTTCTCTCCCGGCGGAGGGGGCTTCGGCGGCGGGGGAGCCAGCGGAGACTGGTAATGGACAAGCATCCAAGCTGGACACGGACGCTGTTCGCGGAAGGCGATCTCGACGCGATCGGCTCTGCCGTCGAAGCGGCAGAGCGGGAAACCTCAGCCGAGATCCGTGTCCACCTCGAGCGTACGGTCCCACCCCGACCCGACCAGGAAGGACCGGATGTGCTCGAGCGCGCGCGGGAGGTATTCGTTCGACTCGGTATGCATCGAACGGCGCTACGCCACGGTGTGCTGATCTATGTGGCGCTCGAGGACCATCGCGTTGCGATCCTCGGCGATGAGGGCATCGATACCCGCGTGGAAGAGCACTACTGGGCGGACGTGCGGGACCTGATGGTGAGTCGGCTCCGTCAGGGCGCGGCGCGCGCAGCCCTCATCGAGGCCGTGCATGACCTCGGACGCTCCCTGGCCCGTCATTTTCCCCGTCGCCCCGATGATACGAACGAGCTCAGCGACAGTGTAAGCCTCAGCTAAGTGTGGTAGAGTGCGCGCTCGATGCGACGTGACGAGATTCCGACCCCCGCCTTGCTCCTCGACCTCGATCGCTTCGAGAAGAATCTCGCCCGCATGGCCATCCACGCTCGGGCGGCCGGAAAGGCCATCCGGCCCCACGCAAAGACCCACCGCTGTCCGGAGATCGCCCGGCGCCAGATCGGAGCGGGGGCGCTCGGCGTCGCCTGTGCGAAGCTGGGCGAGGCGGAGGTCATGGCCAAGGCGGGCATCCGTGGCCTGCTATGCACCACACCCATCGTGCCCGCGCCGAAGATCCGGCGCTTCGTGGAGCTGATACGGGAGGCCCCGGACACGATGATCGTGGTCGACAACGCAGAGAACGTCGCCGACCTCGATTCGAGCCTTGGCGTCGGCCGGCCTCACCGCGGACGTCCTGGTCGATATCGATGTAGGCACCCGGCGTACCGGCATTCAGCCGGGGGGGCCCGCGCTCGAGCTGGCCCGGCGAGTCATGGCTGCCCGCGCGCTGCGCTTGCGAGGACTCCAGGGCTACGCGGGTCACTGTGCCCACGTTGTCGGCTGGAAGGCACGACGCGACGCCTCGCACGCAGCGCTTGCCCCGCTCATGCAAACGCGAGCCCTCCTGGAGCGCTCGGGTCTGCCCGTGGACATCGTGGCGGGCGCGTCTACCGGCACCTACGACATCGACAGTGAGCTAGCCGGTCTGACCGAGCTGCAATCGGGCTCCTACTGCGTGATGGATATCGACTACCGACGGATTGGGGGGCGGACGGGTGATGCCTTGACCGACTTCGAGATGGCCCTGACCGTGGTCGCCACCGTCGTCAGTGTTCCCACCGCGGAACGCGCCATCGTCGATGCCGGCCTCAAGGCCTTCTCGACCGACAAGCCCTTTCCTCCCGAGGCCGTGGAGCGCCCCGGGCTCCGTTACGAGTTTGCCGGCGACGAGCACGGCCGACTCGTCCTCGAGGATCCCGACCGTTCCGTGCGTCTGGGCGAGCGAATCGAGTTCTTCCCGCCCCACTGTGACCCCACGTTCAACCTGTACGACCGCGTCTATGCCGTGCGCGGGGTGGAAGTCGAGGCGGTGTGGGATATCGCAGCGCGCGGCCGCTCCGATTGATTCTCATGGAGGGGGCGCGACGCCCCCTCCAAACCTCCCCGTTTATCATGGAGGGGGCGCGACGCCCCTCCAAACCTCCCCGTTTCACGCGGGGAGCTACGGGAGGGCGCGCGAGTTATTTCTTCCGGGTCAGGGCGATCTCACGCGGTGGCGCGCCACCGCCGGTGATCGTCCCTCGAATCTGATCGCCCTCGATGCTCAGCGCCGTCGTGAACTGTTCGTTGCCGAACGTGAGATTGTTACCCGCGAGCGTTGCCCGAACATTGCGGGTTCCTTGGAAAGCGGCGGGGAAAAAGACCGTTGCGAAGACGTTCTCGCCCTCCACGCGGTTGATCGTGAGCGAGTAGGGTCCCCCCGAGCCGCCGCGGCGACCGTGGCCGGGCACGATCGTCCCCGTCCATTTGCCGACCCAATCACCGACCAGCCCTTGGTGATCCAGCGGGGCCTGAGCGGCGCCGGGCGGGCCGGGCATCAGGACCAGGGTGATCAGCGTCAGCACGGTAATCAGAAGGCGATGTGCGCATGGCCTGCCTCCTCTGAAAGGGTCGGTCCATGACAAAACTATAGATTGGTCGTTGCCATCCGGACAAGGGATCACGGTCGGACCAGGGGCGAGGGACGATACTCTGGTCAGGCGGCTGGACGGTAGGCGATGAGATAGCGGTGCTGGCCGTCGAGGATCGTCTCGCCCCGCTGGTTGGTGAGAGTCACCCGCAGGGTCAAGAGCCCGGCTGCCCGCTTGCGCTCCAAGCCCACCACCTCGTGGACCGGCGTGATGGTGTCGCCAATGAAGGCGGGGGCGAGAAAGCGGGTGGTCTGTTCGACGAAGGCGATGATGGAGTCCTCGATGAGCGGAGCCAGGGTAGACGCACCCACTGCCGTCATGGAGCTGAGCAGCAGCCCGTGGGCCAGCCGGCGCCCGAAGCGTTGCTTCTTGGCGTACTCGTCGTCGTAGTGAATGGGGTGAGCATCGCCCGTCATGCCGGCGAAGAACATGAAGTGGGCATCGGTGAGCGTCTTGCCCGGGCTACCGAACCGCTCGCCGATCGCGAAATCCTCGAAGTACTTCTGGATCACGGCTGAACCCAATGCCGTCGTCTGTCCCTAGGGACGAACCGCGGATAGTGGATCGCCCCGCCAGAGTTGCCAGAAGAGCTCTTTGGCCCGCTCGGCATCGGGGGCTTGGAAGATGGTGGGACGGGCCTGCGCGGCGAAGGGGAGCCCGTTCGTGTACCACGCCAGATGCTTTCTGAGCTGAATGTCGGCTACCCGAGGGGGCAGATGAGCCTCAATGAGCTGGCAGTGGCGCGCGATAACCCGCGCCTTGTTCTCGCGCGTCGGCTCGGTCGGCGCGAAGATCCATGGTGCCCCCAACGCTCCCCGGCCGATCATGACGCTCTCGCAGTTGGTCGTCGCCACCATGCTTTCCGCGTCGACGCGACTGCGAACGTCCCCGTTGCCGATGACCGGAATGCGTACGGCATCCACCACCGCCGCGATGATTTCCCAGGGCGCGCGCCCGGTGAACTGCTGGGAACGGGTGCGGGGGTGCACGGTGATCGCGTCGATCCCCTCGTTCTCGGCAATCTGCGCGATTTCGGTGGCGTTGAGCGTGCGATCGTCCCAGCCGCCTCGAATCTTGATAGAGAATGGCACGTTCACGGCCTTGCGTATGGCCCTGAAGATCAGAGCAGCTGCCCAGGGATCACGCATGAGGGCGGCGCCATGACCCTTGCTCACGATCTTGGTCACCGGGCAGCCCATGTTGAGGTCGATGCCGTCGGCGCCAGCCGCCTCCAATCGCCGCGCTGCCTCCGCGAGCACCTCGGCATCCCCGCCGAGGAGCTGGAAGGTGATGGGGTGTTCCTCCGGTAGGTAGCGCGCCAATTCGCGCGTGTGAGCGCTGTCCGCGAGGAGCCCGCGCGCATCGATCTCCTCGCTGGTCAGGAGCCCTGCTCCACACTCGCGGGCGACGAGCCTGAACGGCGCGTTGGTGACCCCCGCCATGGGGGCCAGCCGAAGGTCAATCGCCGAGCTGACGTCCACGAACCTAGTCTACGTCACCATCAGAATCGGCGGCGGCGCTGATCGACGAAGGGCATGGCCTGAGCGACGTCACCGTCAAACTCAACGCCGGTGGCGGCTGCGTAAGAGCGCGGCCGCCCCCGCCTCGGCCTGGAGCTTGGCATAGGCTTCATCGACGGGGATGTCCGCCGCGCTCCCGGGGGCGAAGCCGCAGTCCGGGTTGAGCCACACCCGCTCGGCGTCGATGTGGCGCAGAGCCTGCTCCACCCGCGCGGCCACCGCCTCCGACCGCTCGATCGCTTCGCCACGACAATCCACACACCCGAGCCCGACCTGGCGATCGTCTGGAAGCTCGCGCAAGATGCTGAAGTCGCCGGCCACCGGGATGGTGAACTCCAAGACGTATTGGTCGACGTTCAGCATTCTGAGGAACGGCACGATGGGATCGTAGCCGCCCTCACCGATCCAGCCCTGGCGGCCCTTGTTCCGCCGGCAGAGATGCACGGCCGTGATGATCCCATCGATGCCGGCCACGATCTCGTTGAGAACGCTCACGCAAAGCTCGGCCTCCGCGTCGGGATCGGCCAGCGTGGCCCGGATCCGCGGGTCGGCCAGCAAGCAAAGGTGGGGATCGTCGAACTGGGCTATGGTCACGCCGGCCGCGCGCAGAGCGAGCAACTCGCCGCGCAGGACGGGCACCAACGCGCGCATGAACGTCTCCCGGGTGGGGTAAGCTTCCCGCGAGCGCTCGGGATCCCACATGCGCTGGGCGAGCAGGTACGGCGAGGGAAGGGCGACCTTGGTGGCGCGCGTGGTGTTTTCGACCAGAAAGCGCGCTTCCTTCCCCGTCAGGCCGGGATGCTTCGGCCGCAGGGTTCCGACCACGGTGTGCCATGAGAGTCCGTCGCGGGTCTCCCGCGCGAAGCCCTCTGCGATGTCGGCGATGATGCCAATGTAGGAGAGCCGACGCCACTCACCGTCCGACACCACGTCGATCCCGGCCGCTTCCTGGAGGGCAATCACGTAGTGGACGGCCGCATCCATATGAACCGCACGTTCGGGATCGTCCGGGGGGCGGGCGAGCAGATCGCGAACGAAGGCCGGGCGCGGCATGCTCCCCACCACCGAGGCCGGAAACAAGAGCAGAGAAGCGGGATGGCTCATCGAGCGGGCCATCCTTGCTGAGCGAGAAGGTAGTCCTGTGTGGTGTCGATCTCGAAGTACCCGCCGTGCGTTTCTACCGCCTCCATTTCCACGCCCGCTTCCAGCATCGCCTGGAGCAGGGTGATCATGTACCACTTCGCGAACGGCGAGTGGGAAGCCTCGGTCTCGGAGTGAGCCCGCCGGGCGCGGTGGTAGTGCTCGATGAGCACTTGTGCCCCCGCCGGCGAGAATTTGGCAACGCCGGTGAATTCCGCAGGAGCTTCGACGGGAGGGATGGTCCGGCGGACTTCTACGATCCGATGCCCGGCCATCCGAACTTTCTCGCCATCAGATTCGGGGTGCTCGGTGCGGGGAGCGTAGCGGGGGCGCCACGCGGTGTCCACCAGCAAGGCGATGTCGGCCCGACTGGCCACCAGGCGCTTCACGGCTTCCGCTCGGTAGAGGATATCGCTGTAGCTCGACACGAAGCCTTCGGCCATGTCGGCCTCGGCGTGCAGCAACGAGGCTAGGATGTTGTTGTCTTCCCAGCTCGCGTTGTGCCTGAAGTGCAGGTGAGGGTAATCCCGCTGCACGCGCTCCATCCGATAGCCGCCCACGAAGACGATCGGATCGAGCCCAGCGCTCGTCAGCGCCTCCAGACACCAGTCGAGAATTCGGCGTCCGCCGATCTCGGCGTAGCACTTGGGAACGTCGTCGGTCAGGGGCCGCAGCCGGCGTCCCCGTCCGGCCGCGATGAGGATGGCCCTCATCGATGGCCAGGAAGGTTGAGCGCCTCCGCCAAGGGTCGTCCCTCGGCTTCAGGAAGATCGACCCGCAGGAGAGAGGCGGCCGTGGGTGCGAGGTCGAGCATCGACACGGTGTCAACGGCCGCGCCTTCCCGGATGCCCGGCCCCGCCATCATGAAGGCGGCGGCCAGCTTGGGGATGGTCGGGACATGGCCGTGGGCGGCCAGATAGACGGGCGCGGCGGCAGCGGCCTCTTCCGTTGGATGCCCGGTGAAGAACACCCCATCGTGGGCGGCGAGCATGAGATCCCCCTGTGCAGAGTCCGGCGCGGGTTCGGGCAGCCCCAGATCGTGAAAGCGCTCGCGGCCGATCACGTCCACCCCCGGCAGCGCGGCGAACCGCTCGCGCAGCCGCGCCTCGGTGGTGGGCGGCGCACCGTTGAGGATGTACACATGCGCTGCGCCCCCGTTGCCGGCGGCCCACACCAGCCGCCGGGTGATGCCGCCACCGGCATCGACCTCGAGCAGCCTCTCTGCGCGCAGGATCTGGTTCAGGTGGTGGGTGGTACTCACATCAACGAAGCCATGGTCGCCGAATACCAGGAGGGCCGTCGACGACAGGCGACCCAGCGCATCCAGCACGGCGACCAGCCGACCGAGCAGCGCGTCCATGTGAATAGTGGCCCAGCGCGCCTCGGCGCTCTCGACGCCGTAATCGTGCTGAAAGGAGTCGAGAGTGAGAAAGTGCAAGAGCATGAGCCGGGGAGGTCGCGTGCGCAGCACGTGAAGGGCCGCCTCCAGCGAGAGCCAATCCTGCATGGGTCCCAACGGGTGGCTCTTGCTCCACGGCCCATAGCGATGGACGGGTAAGTTCTGCCGCGTCAGCTCAGTCCAGAGCGGTTGCGACGCGTACTGCTCGAACAGCTCCTGCTCGTAGAACTCGGGGATATTGTCGGCGACGGCGGCCACGTCACGCGTCTTCGGCCAGCAGATACCCGCCACCCGCTCGCCGCGGGCGTGCAGCCGATCCCAGAGCGTTTCCATTCGGATCGGAACCGTCGTCCGATCGCCGAAGTGCTCGACGACCTCGCCCCGAGCGCGATCGAATGTGAGATTGCCTAGCACCCCGTGGCGTGCCGGCGAGGCGCCGGTCACCATCGTGGTGTGGCAGGGCCAGGTCACGGTGGGGAAGATGGGCAGCAGCCGCCGGGCCCGCGTGCCGCGCCCCATCAGGGCTCGTATGGCAGGCAGGGTAAGGGTGGGATCGTCGATCGTGTCGGCGCGCAGGCCGTCGATGCTCAGCATGATGACGGATGCCGGTGTGGTCATGGGCCCTCGATGACGACGTGATGACGCGAGTCATCCCCAATTCACGCTCGCGCCCGTGAATCTTCATTATAATTGCGGCGCTCATGAAGGTCTCCGCCCTCCTCGGCGTCGATCTCGGAACCTCCTCCGTGAAAGGAGTGGCCTTCGATCTCACGGGGCGCGCCCTCGCCTCCAGAGAGATCCCATGTGGTTACACGATCCCCCAACCCGGGTGGGCAGAGGCAGATGCGCTCGTCTGGTGGGACGCCGTACGTCTGATTCCCTGCTCCCGTACCTGCAAGGCGAGCGAAGTCCGGTGTGGGACGCCGGAGCGCGTGGCGCCTTCACCGGACTCTCGCTGGCGCATGGGCGTGGCCACCTGTACCGTGCCGTCCTGGAGGGAGTGGCTCTGTCGTTCCGTCACTGCGCCGAGGTCGCGCGAGAGCGCGGCCTGGTCTTCCACGAAGTCGTCGCCGTGAACGGAGGCGCCCGTAGCCGCCTGTGGCGGCAGATCCTGTGCGATGCGCTCGGTGTCGATCTTCTCTACGTTCCCGATCATCCTGGGACGGTGGCAGTTCTCACGCGGGCGGCACCCTTCATTCGCCTGCGGGTGCCCGTGCTTACGGTCTCCAAGGGGCTCGCCGAAAAGGGTGGCCGCGCGGTGATCCTCTCCACGGCGATCAGGGCAGCGGTGCCGTTCAGGCTCGTCTCCGTGGGTGGTCCCTCCGAGGCCCTCGAGCTGGCGCGCCCGGTCCCCACCGCCGTCATCTATGCATCACCCGATGTGGCCGCTCGACGCCGCGCCCGGCGCTGGCTCCAGACGCCGTACTACCGAATCGTCGAGAGTATCGATCAACGCGGCCTCGAGCTGTGCTCGGCGCTCAAGAATGCGTACGCCATCGCCATCGGGCTGTGTGACGGACTCGTGCAGGCCGGCCGCGCGGAGGGCATGTACAACACCAAGTCGGCACTCTTCACCCAAGCTCTGGCCGAGATGGCACGCCTCGCCCAAACCGTCCGCGCGCGCCCGGAAACTGTGTACGGCCTAGGCGCGGCCGGCGATCTTCACGTGACGGGCATGGCTGGACGCAACCGGATCTTCGGGGAATTGCGCGGTGCCGGCCGCCCCACCACGGAGGTGGTGCAGACCTTGCGGGCGCGCGACGAGCTGACGGAGGGATACGCCGCCATCCATTGGTGCTGGCGCTATGCGCGCGAGCGGAAGGTGCGCGAGGTGCCCCTCCTGCGGGGGCTTCATCGCATCGTCTATGAGGGACGAGAGGTCGAGGGGGAGCTTTGCGCCGCCTGCTTCGACCGAGGCGTACACCCGGGGCGCGGAGGAGACACGTGATCATGCGACGACTGGCAACAGCAGTACTGGTGGCGACGCTCTGGGCAATCGCCAGCCCGGCCGCAGCCCAGCAACCGATCGTGGCGCAGTTCTGGTACGCCTTCGGGGGCAAGAATCGCGAGGTGACCGAGGCCCACATCAAGAAGTTCAACGAGTCGCAGACCAAGTACCGCATCGAGGGCGCCTTCCAGGGCGACTACTTCCAGGCTATCGCCAAGATTCGGGCAGCCTCCATCACCAAGACGGCGCCGCCCATCTTCCATGTGGTAGGCGAGTTCCTGCCCAATCTCTGGCAGGCTGGTCTGCTGGAGAACATGGAGTCCTACGCCAAGGGCCCCAACGGGACCGACCTCGCCGACTTCCTCCCCGCCCAGACGCAGAACGGGTACTTCGACTACCTCGGCAAGCCAGCCCCGCCGCTCTTCGCCCTGCCCTTTTTCCGCTCCACCCCGATTCTCTACTACAACGCCGAGATGCTGGCCGCCAAGGGGGTGAGGGTGCCGACCACCTGGGACGAACTCCGGACGGGGGCGGAGAAGCTGACCGTGCGCGAGGGGAGCGACGTCAAGACGTACGGCTTCGAAGTGCCTGTCGACTGGTGGTTCTGGTTCGCCCTGCTGCACCAGGCGGGCGGAACGCTGATGTCGGCCGACGGCAAGCGCGCGGCCTTCCGAGACAAGGGCGGAGAGGCGCTGCAGTTCTGGGTCGACATGGTCCAAAAGGACAAGACCATGAAGCAGCCGCCCGGCAAGGACTACAGCGCGTGGGAGGTGGCCAACACCGACTTCCTGAACAGCCGGGTGGCCATGATCTTCACCTCGACAGCTTTTCTGAACTACATCACCGAGAACGCCAAGTTCAAGGTGGGCACTGCTTTCCTCCCGGCCAAGGCGAAGGCGGCCGTGCCGACGGGCGGGACCTTCTTCGTGATGCTCAAGGACGCCCCCGCCCCCCAGAAGGAGGCGGGATGGGCCTTCATCAAGTGGATGACCGACCCTGCCCAGACCATCTCGCTGTCCAAGGCCACCGGCTATATGCCCATCCGGCTTTCCGCCATCAACTCGCCGGAAATGCAATCCTTCTACAAGGAGAACCCCAACTACAAAGTGGCTCTCGACCAGCTCAAGTTCGCCCAGAAGTTCCCGTTCTCCCCCGCCCTCTTTGAGGTGTACCGCGAGGCGGTGCAGCCCAACCTGGAGGCACCGGTGGTGGGAACGAAGTCAGTCGCCGACGCCATGGCCGCCGCCGAGGGCAAGGCCAACGAGATCATCGGTAGGTACAAAGACTGACCCTTGACGTCTTCGCGCGCCTGGAGAGAAGCGTGGCTGGGCTATGCCCTTCTCGCCCCGTCCCTCCTTCTCTTCGGGCTCGTCTACATCTACCCGGTTGTCTACTCGGCTTACATCAGCCTCTTCCAGTGGGACCTGATCACGCCCAAGCGCTACGTGGGGCTCGCTAACTACCGCGATCTGGCTTCCGACGAGTTCCGGGAGGTGATCACCAACACCGCGCAGTACTCCGCCGGCGTCGTGGTGCTCGCGCTGGGGCTCGGGCTGATCCTGGCCCTGCTTCTCAACAACCGAAGCCGCGGCAGTGCCACCCTCCAAGCAGCGATTTTCACCTCCTACATCGTGTCCTGGGTGGCTGTCTCGCTGCTCTGGATCTGGATGCTCGACCCACAATACGGACTGGTGACCTTTCTCCTCCGCCTGGTGGGACTGCCCTCCGTAAACTGGCTGGGGGATCCCCACGTGGCCCTTTGGACTCTGGTCCTGGTGACGGTCTGGAAGACGATCGGCTACCCCATGGTGATCTACCTGGCCGGGCTGCAAGCCATCCCGGCTGACTTCCACGAGGCGGCCGCTCTCGACGGGGCCACGGGCTGGAACCGGTTCCGTTTCATCACGTGGCCGCTCCTGACGCCGACCACCCTCTTCCTGCTGGTCACTCTGACCATCGCCAGCTTTCAGGGCTTTGACGTCGTGAAGATCATGACTCAGGGGGGACCGGTCACCTCGACGGTGATCTACGTCTACTACATCTACGAGCAAGCGTTTCAGTACTTCAAGCTCGGCAAGGCCTCGGCGGCGGTCGTCATTTTCTTCGTTCTGATCCTGTTGCTGACGCTCGCCCAGTGGATGCTCCTACGACGACGGCTCCAATACACCGTGTGAGGCGACGGGCATGACAAGCGCGACCCCTTTCATCCGCTGGCTCACCCTGGCCGCGTTGGCCGTGGTGGCCCTCGTCGAGGTTTTCCCTTACGTGTGGATGATGGCGACGTCGCTGAAGGACCTGGCCAGCGTGACCCAGTTTCCGCCGACGCTCGTGCCCCGCCCGCCCCAGTGGGATAATTATGCCAAGGCCTGGAACTCAGGGCCCTTCCTGCGCTACTTCGTGAACAATGCCGTCCAGACGGCCGGAATCCTGATCTCGCAGCTCGTGCTCGGATGCCTGGCTGCGTTTGCCTTCAGCAAGCTCCGCTTCCCGGGTCGAGATGCCTGCTTTCTGGTTGTGATCGCCTGCCTGATCGTGCCGCCCCAGGTGCGCTTCGTGCCGCTCTATCTTCTCTTCAGTCACCTCGGGCTCATCAACACCTACACGGCCCTCATTCTTCCCTATGCCGTGTCTGCCCTGGGGACCTTCCTCATCCGCGAGGCCTTCATGCAGGTCAGCGACGACATCGTGGACGCGGCCCGGGTGGACGGGGCGGGCGTCTTCACCCTGATTTTCCGGGTCATGGTTCCCATGGTGAAGCCGACGATCATCGCCTTCTCGCTCTTCAGCGTGGTCTACCACTGGAATGATTTCTTCTGGCCCCTGGTCATGACGACCAACGATACTGTGCGCACCCTTCCGGTGGGAGTGGCCATGCTGCGCGAGGAGGGCACCGGGGCCCGCTGGCACATCATCATGGCCGGCAGCATGTTCGTGGTGGCGCCCGTGCTGGCCGTCTTCGTGGTGGCCCAGCGTCACATCATCCGTGCCTTCACCTTCGCCAGCCTGAAATAGAAGTCTCCGCGCTCCCGCCAGGCCACCCTTCGACAGCGGCTCCGGAAGGTGGGAAGATTCCTGGAGGAGCTCGCGGAGGACGCCATGTCAAAGATCAAGCTGATCCATCACATCAACGTGCCTATCAGCAATCGCGAGCGGACGCGGGAATGGTACGAGAAGGTACTGGGCGCAGAGTTCCTCGACCGTGGCCCCGAGCTCAACAAACGACAGCTTCAGTTGCGCCTCGGTACCGGCGAAATTCACTTCAGTGAAACTCCGCTTCCTGCCCCCACCCCCTCCAGCCACTTTGCCCTCGAAATCGACGACTGGGACGGCCTGCTCGCTCACCTCGATGCGCTGGGCGTGCCGCACGTGCGGACGTCGGCGGCGAGTGTTGCAGCGAACATCGGCGGGACCGATCCCTACCAGGGCCGCCGCGAGTACAGCGGCGAACATTACACGTACGTCCACGACCCTGACGGCAACATGATCGAGCTTGTCCATCACCCGCTGGGTATGGAGGATGCCCACGGCGACAAGGTGGAGTTCGTGCCCAATGTCGCCGGGATCCGCTGGCGGCTGCGGCCCGGCTTGGTTACCTCAGCCTAGCCAGCCCTGGGGAGCTCCCCCGAAACGCGTGACAGATAACCGATCCGCCAGAGCCTTCCGGCCGGCTGCGCGTCAGCGGTGAGCATCCCATTGAGACTCAAGACCAAAGTCGCGATGAGGCCGAGCCCGACCGACCCCTTCGCGCTCGACGGAGAAGCGCGACTCGTTACATTCAATCCACCCAGGCGACGGCGCGGACGGGAGAGCCGTCAGCACCCTCCAGCTTGAGGGGAAGCGCCAGGAAACGACAGCGGGGGGCCCCGATCTGGTCCAGATTGGTCAAGTACTCGATTACAGTGATCCCGGCCGGGAAGAAGATGTAGTGGGTGGTGTTGTCCTCGCGCGGAATGCGCCGATCCTTCTCGAAGATGGAGATTCGCACAGCGTAGTCCGGCGGATAGTCGTAGCCTACCGCCTTCACGCCCCGCGCCACCAGCCACTGGCAGGCGCTGGGGCCCGTGTAGGGGGCGTCGCGCCAGAAGCGCTCATCGTCCACGCTCGTCCGGAGCGGCCAGTCCGTGCGGAGCAGCGCGATGTCGCCGGCCCGCACGTGCTGCGCCCGCCCCTCGAGTTCGGCGGCGGTAACCTCGCCGTTGGCGCCGAGATGGGTGAGATCGACCACGGCTGCTTCCCCGATCCACTGGTCGACCGGCATGTCCGTGATGGAGCGGTCGCCGGGCAGGAAGTGCCGGGGCGCATCCACATGGGTGTAGGCGTGACAGGCCAACGTCATCACCGAAGACTCGAAGTTGTCGCCCCGTGCGTGCGACGATCGGATCTCGCGCGCTACCGCCCAGCGGAAGTGGGGTCGGATCGGGAAGCTGAGATCGACGATCTTCATCGATCGGCCACGAGGACGGCGACCGGGTAGCCGTAGTGGATGCGCCCATCCTCCCGCCGGGCCTGGATGCCCAGGCTGTCGTCGATGACGGAGGCCTCGAATAGCCGCCGGATTTTCTCGTCGTCGCCGGGGTTGGGGAATGAGCGCTTCAGCAGGCCCTCCAGCTCACCCTCCAGGCGATACCATGTCACCCGCGGCTCGGGCAGCTCCGCCTTGCGGTAAAGCTCCCGGTGTTCCTCGACGGGCATGGCACGTGTGTGCGACGGGTCGCGAAGCTTCTCCACGCGATTGAAGGCGTCGGCCTTGTCGACGGCCGGCGCGCTATCGACGACCACCACGCGGCCGCCGGGGGCGCACACGCGGCGCATCTCACACAGCACGGCGCCCGGATCGAGGAAATGGTGGAAGGCGAAGCGCGCCGTCACGATCGTGAACCTGCCGTCAGGGAATGGGAGCGGGAGGACGTCGCCTTGTTGCCATGTGATGTTGGTCAATCGCCGCTCGGCGGCGAGGGCCCGGGCGCGGTCGAGCATGGCCGGCGTCAGGTCGATGCCCGTCACATGGCGTACCACGCGCGCGAAGGCGCAGGCCAGGATGCCTGGCCCGCAGGCCACGTCGAGCACCGTGTCGTCCGCACTGGCTCCACTGAACTCCACGACCTGCCGCAAGGCCTGCTCGTCCTTGACGGCGGGAGAGGTCGAGAACGGCACGGCTTGCCGCGTGAACTGATCGAGAATCTGCTCGCGATGGCTCTCCGTGGTCATGACGATATGTCTCCTAGTGGGCCACGCCCTCACGGGTCAGCTCGTCGCTGACGCGATCGATGCCTCGGGTGAGACCCTCCACAATGTAGTCCACCTGCGCCCGCGTGATGCAGAGCGGCGGTGACAGCGCGATGACGTGGCCGCCCGGCAGCGGTCGCACGATGAGCCCGTCCTCCATGCAGCGCTGGGCGATGCGCGCCCCAACCTTGAGGGCAGGCCCGAAGAGCTGACGGGTCACCGTATCGGCGACCAACTCCACCCCGGCGATGAGGCCCACCCCACGCACGTCGCCCACCAGCGGATGTCCGGCCAGCGTCGTGCGCAGACGCTCCTGGAGGTACTGGCCCACGCGCGCTGCGTTGCCGACCAAGTCCTCGCTCAGCACGATGTCAAGGTTGGCCAGGGCGGCGGCCGCTCCGACCGGATGGCCGCTGTAGGTGAAGCCGTGAGCAAACGGACCCAGGTCCGGAGAGCCCTCGCGCAGGGCGTTCCAGATATCCTCGGAGACAAAGCAGGCCGAGAGCGGAAAGTAACCGCTGGTGAGCTGCTTGGCCACCGTCACCAGATCAGGCTCGATTCCGTAGACCTCGGACCCGAACATGCGGCCCAGGCGCCCGAAGCCACAGATGACCTCGTCGGCGATCATCAGCACGTCGTGCCGACGCAGCACCCGCTGGACCTTTTCGAAGTACCCGCGCGGGGGCGGCACCACGCCCCCTGCTCCCATCACGGGCTCCGCAATGAAGGCAGCGACCGTCTCAGGCCCCTCGCGCTCGATGAGCTGCTCCAGCTCAGCCGCCAGCGCGCTCGCGTAGTCCTCCTCGGACTGACCGGGTTCCGCATAGCGGTAGTGGTAGGCCGGTGAGGTATGAAGGATCTGCGGGAGCGGAAGATCGAAGGCCCGATGAAAGGCCTCGATGCCGGTGAGGCTGGCTGCCGCCACGGTCGTGCCGTGGAAGCCCTGGCGACGCGCGATGATCTTCTTCTTGCCTGGTCGGCCGCGGAGATTGTTGTAGTACCACACGAGCTTGACCTGCGTGTCGTTTGCCTCCGAGCCCGAGGTGCCGAAGAAGACCTTGCTCATGCGCCCGGGGGCGAGGGCGAGCAAGCGGTCAGCCAGGCGGATCTGCGGCTCGTTCGACATCGAGGTGAACGTGTGGTAGAAGGCCAGCCGCCGCGACTGGGCGGCCATGGCCTCCGCGACCTCCGTGCGGCCGTATCCGATGGCCACGCACCAGAGCCCGGCCACCGCGTCCAGATACTGTCGCCCGGTGGTATCGGTCAGGGTGAGCCCGACCCCCTCGGCCATGATGCGCGGGCCCGTCACCAGGTGATCCGCAATAGAGGTCGCCGGATGGAGCACGCGCTCCTTGTCGAGGGTTTCCAGGGGAAGCGCCGATTGCGACGGGCCTGTCATCGCGGCCTCCTTGAGAGCATCAGCGCGACCTCTGAGGGACGGCGGTCGCGGACGGGGTGAGGGCATGGCGCAGGACTTCTTCGGCGTCGTCGACGAAGAGGAAGCGCAGCTCCCGCCGGACTTCTTCAGGCACGTCCTCGACGTCACGCTCGTTGCGGCGCGGGAGGATGACCGTGCGGATCCCTGCGCGGTGAGCGGCGAGAACTTTCTCCTTGATCCCGCCCACGGGGAGGACCTTTCCGCGCAGGGTGATCTCGCCGGTCATGGCCACCTCGCTTCGTACCGGTCGCCGTGTCGCCAGGGAGGCCAGCGCAGTCACGATCGTCACCCCGGCCGACGGTCCATCCTTGGGAATGGCGCCGGCCGGCACGTGGACGTGGATGGTCTTCCCCTCGAAGAGCTTGGGCTCGATGTCGAGCGCCTCGGCGTTGGACCACACGTACGAGACGGCTGCCTGGGCGCTCTCGCGCATGACGTCCCCCAGCATGCCGGTGAGCACGAGCCGCTCCTCGTTGCTCGGCATCATGGTGACCTCCACGAACAGGACATCTCCCCCGGTCGGTGTCCAAGCCAGGCCGGTGGCAACACCGGGGCGGGTGGTCCGTTCAGCCACCTCGTCGAAGAAGCGGGGACGGCTCAGGAACTCGGCCAGGTTGTCGGTCGTGATCCGGACCGGCTCGCGGTGCCCCTCTGCGATCCGGCGGGTCACCTTGCGGGCCACCGTGGCAATCTCACGCTCCAGATTCCTCACGCCTGCCTCACGGGTGTAGCTGCGCACGATCTGGCGGATGGCGTCGGGTTCGAACGAGAGCTCGTGGCTGGCGAGACCATGGGCAGCGAGCTGCTTGGGGATCAGGTACTGGCGGGCGATTCCGACCTTCTCCTCATCCGTATACCCGGATAGGGTGAGGATCTCCATCCTGTCCCGCAACGGTCCGGGGATGGTGTCGAGCGTGTTGGCGGTAGCGATGAACAGCACCTGGGAGAGGTCGAAGGCGACCCCAAGATAGTTGTCCACGAAGGTGTTGTTCTGAGCTGGATCCAGCACCTCCAGCAAGGCCGAGGAGGGATCGCCCCGCCAGTCGGCGCCGATCTTGTCGATCTCGTCGAGCATGAAGACGGGGTCGCGCGTCTCCGCGCGCCGGATTCCCTGGATGATCCTCCCCGGCATCGCCCCGATGTAGGTCCGACGATGACCCCGGATCTCCGCTTCGTCCCGCACGCCGCCGAGCGACATGCGCACGAAGCGCCGGCCGAGGGCTCGGGCGATGCTCTGGCCCAGACTCGTCTTGCCCACGCCGGGCGGACCCACAAAACAGAGGATGGGCTCCCGCGCCGGACTGTCGCCCGTCACTGGCGGCGGCTGAGCTGGCACCGGGAGCTCGGCCGAAGCGGGTTGACCCGCCACGGCTTCCCGCTCCTGCCGGAGCTTTTTCACGGCCAGGTACTCGAGGATCCGATCCTTGATCTTCTCGAGATCGAAGTGGTCCTCGTCGAGGACCTGTCGCGCCTTACCGATGTCGATGAGACCACCGGCCAGCTTGCTCCAGGGCAAGCTCGCCATCCACTCGAGATAGGTGACGACGATACCGTGCTCGGGCGAGGCGGGCGGGATACTCGCCAGACGTGCCAGCTCGCGTTCAGTCTCTCGTCGCGATTCCTCGGGAAGGCCGGCTTCTTCGATCTTGCGCCGCAGCTCGGCGACCTGGCTGTCGCCGCCCTCGTCCTCGCCGAGCTCCCGCTGAATGGACCGAAGCTGCTCGCGCAGGTAAAATTCTCGCTGCTTCTTGGAGAGTCGCTCCTCGGTGTCGGTGGTGATCTTCCGACCCAGCTCCCGTACGGCCAGCTCGCGCTGCAAGACGTCCACGAGTCGGCGCAGCTTGGCCGTAACGGGGTCCGCTTCCAAGATCTCCTGCCGCGTGGCCAGGTCGGTCACCGTGATCGACGCGACGAAATAAACGATGTGACGGGGATCGGTGAAGCTCTCGGCGGCGGCCGCGAGCTCATCGGGCAACTCCGAGGAGGCGGCCACCAGCCGGCGGAAGATGTCCAGCACGGCCCGGCGCAACGCGTCGACCTCCGGCGCCTGCACCATCTGCTCCGGGGCCCCTTCGATCCGCGCGACGACGTATGGCTCGGTACTGACCCAGTCCAGCAGGCGGATGCGCTCGATGCCCTGGATCATCAAGCGCACGCCGCCGTCGGGGACGCGCACGAGCTGATGAATCATTCCCACCGTGCCAATGCGATGAAGATCCTCCGGCGCTCCCGGCTCTGTCTTGGCATCGCGCTGGGCCACCAGCGCCAAGAGACGATTGCCGCGCATCACGTCGTCCACGAGGCGCAGCGACCGTGGCTGGGCGACGGCCAGGGGAACCGCCGTCACCGGGAAGATCACCACCTCGCGGAGAGGCAAGACGGGGAGGGCATCGGGAATGACGAACTCGCCGGCGTCGGCAGGTGCAGTGGCCATCAGCGGGTCACCTGTTTCTGCAACGAGATGCGGAGAAGGCCGCGCTCGTAACGCGTCGAGACGCGCTCAGGATCGACGGCGGCCGGCAACGATAGCTCCACCCGGAACGGACCTTGACGGATGCCGGCCTCGTGATACACGGCGCCCTCCTCACCGGAGGGGAGCTGACGGCGGCCCTCGATGATCAGGGCGTCCTCGAACAGCTGCATCTCGATGTCGTCTTCGTCGACTCCGGCCAGATCGACCGCGATCTCGACCGTGCCCGCCGTCTCGTAGGTGTCGGCATCGGGTCGCCAGCGAGCATGAACGACCAGACGCAGACGATCGCTCTGCCACATGTCGCCGAACGGCCACGGGTGGTCGCTGCGCACCACCATCGCGTAACGGTAACTCAGCCGTCGGTAGCGCATCGTTGGTGTCCCTTCCGCGTCCTGATCGTGTCTCCTCCTGATTGTGTCACGAGGCTCGCCGCAGTCAATGTGCGAGCGAGCGCGGCGGCCGTGACCCGTGCCGGGGACCGCACTGAATTGACTGGTCCGGGAGAACGTGAGACATCTTGGAGGCGTTGCGGCAGATCGCCAAGCGTGCGATCTCCCTCCCATCCCCCCGATCACCATGCGACGGGGACGCGGCTGAAGGAGGACCGGGCATGGAACATCGTCGGTGGGGCTCCACGCCCCATCAGGTCTCGGTGATCGGGCAAGGAACCTGGTATATCGATCGGGCCGACCGTGGTTCCGCGATCGCTGCCCTCCGTCGAGGGTTCGAACTCGGCATGACCCATCTCGACACGGCCGAGATGTACGGAGAGGCCGAGCACGTGGTAGCCGAAGCCATCGCCGGGTGTCGGGAGGAAGTCTTTCTCGTATCGAAGGTCGTTCCCCAAAATGCGTCCAGACAGGGAGCCCTGGTCGCCTGCGAACGATCGCTCACTCGTCTCAAGACCGACCGGCTCGATTGCTACCTCTTGCATTGGCCTGGCCCCCACCCTCTGGAGGAGACGATCGCGGCCTTCGAGCAGCTGCGGCGCGAGGGAAAGATCGTCTCGTGGGGCGTGAGCAACTTCGATGTACCCGATCTGAACGCGGTCGAGAAGATTGCCGGCGAAGGCCGCCTCGCCTGCAATCAGGTCCTGTACCATCTCGAGGAACGCGCGATCGAGCATGCGGTCGCCCCTTGGTGTGAGGCGCATGGGGTGGCCGTGGTTGCTTACAGCCCGTTTGGTCATGACCGCTTCCCGGGCCCGCGCACGAGGGGAGGCCGCGTCCTGCAAGAGATCGCCGTCGCCCACGGCGCCACTCCTCGCCAGGTGGCGCTTCGCTTCCTGACCCGGCATGAATCGTGGTTTACCATTCCCAAGGCCGCCAACATCGACCACGCCACGGAGAATGCGGGAGCGGGGAGTCTGTCGCTGAGCGAAGCCGAGCTCGGGCGGATCGAAGCGGCGTTCCCGCGTGGACCGCGCGGGCGGTCACTGCCGATGCTCTAACGAGTCCGAGGATGAGAAACTCATGACAAACACCGATCTCTGCTACACGCCAGCCGTTGATCTGGTGAGGATGATCCGCACCAAGGCCCTCTCGCCCGTCGAGCTCACGCGCGCCGTGCTCAACCGCCTGGAGCAGCTCAATCCCCGGCTCAACTGCTTCTGCACAGTCACCGTCGATGAAGCCCAGGCCGCGGCGCGGGCGGCCGAGCAAGCCGTGATGCGAGGCGACCAGTTGGGGCCTCTGCACGGCATTCCCGTCTCGGTCAAGGACCTGGCCTTCACCAAGGGCGTGCGCACGATGGGAGGTTCCTTCATCTTCGAGCACCGCGTCCCCGAGGTCGACGCCCCCTACGTCGCCCGTCTCAAGGCGGCCGGCGCCGTCCTGATCGGCAAAACGACCACGCCGGAGTTCGGCTGGGTCGGGCTCGGCGATAGTCCCCTCACCGGGAGCACCCGCAACCCATGGAATACTGCCATGAACACCGGCGGCTCGAGCGCGGGAGCCGGCGCGGCGGCCGCTGCGGGAATCGGGCCGCTGCATCACGGCTCCGACGGAGCAGGATCGATCCGCATTCCGTCGGCCTTCTGCGGCGTCTTCGGTCTCAAGCCGTCATTTGGCCGCGTCCCCATGTGGCCGGTGTCCAATAACGACTACACGACCCACAATGGCCCCATGACACGGTCCGTTATCGACGGAGCGCTGATGCTGATGGTGATGGCGGGCCCGGACGATCGGGACCGGACGTGCCTCGATGCCCCACCAGATGACTACGTCGGCAAGCTCGGCGTGGGCGTCAAGGGTTTGCGCGTGGCCTTCAGTCCGACCCTCGATGGCCTGCGCGTCGATCCGGAGGTTGCTGCCGTGGTACGCGAGGCGGCGCGTGTCTTCGAGGGCCTCGGGTGCGTGGTAGACGAGACCGAACCGAACTGGCCGCCGACCTACGAGCTGATCCGCGGCATGTGGGCCGCACACTACGCGGGTACGTATGGCCATTTCCTGCCGCAATGGCGAGCCCGCATGGATCCCGGGCTGGTGGCCTGCATCGAGGAAGGGCTCAAGATGGACGCCGCGGACTACATCCGACTGCGCGGTCGCAAGATGGAGCACTGGGACTCCATCCGGCCGTTCTTCGAGCGCTATGACCTGCTCCTCACTCCGTCCCTCTCGGTGGCGGCCTTTCCCGTGGGGCGTCTCAATCCGGAGCATTGGTCGGCTCCTGAGCGCGTCTGGGACTGGATCGCCTGGGCCTCATTCAGCTATCCGTTCAACTTCACGGGTCAGCCGGCCGCGTCGGTGCCCGCGGGCTTCACGCCGGCCGGTCTGCCGGTTGGCCTGCAGATCGTCGGCCGTCGGTTCGCCGACCTCACCGTGCTCCAGGCATCGGCCGCCTTCGAGGCGGCCCGCCCCTGGGCCCAGCACCGTCCTGCTGTCGGCTGATCACTTCGGAGGCCTCGAACGATGACGACTGACCTCTGCTTCATGACGGCCACCGAGCTGGCTGAGCGTATCCGGACCCGTGAGGTCTCGGTGACTGAAGTGGTGCGAGCGCACCTGGCCCAGATCGAGCGTGTCAACGGCAAGGTGAACGCGATCGTTACCCTCACCGCCGAGCGCGCGCTCGCCGAAGCGCGGGCGGCGGACGCAACCCTCGGCCGGGGCGACCCCGTCGGTTCGCTCTTCGGGCTACCCATCGCGCACAAGGATCTGGTGCCCACGAAGGGCATTCGCACCACGTCAGGTTCGCCGATCTATCGGGATCACGTCCCTGACGTCGACGGGCTCATCATCGAACGGCTGCGCGGCGCGGGCGCCATCACCATTGGCAAGACCAACACGCCCGAGTTTGGGGCGGGTTCGCAAACCTTCAACCCCGTCTTCGGCGCCACCCTCAATCCATACGACGCCTCGAAGACGTGTGGCGGCTCCAGTGGGGGCGCCGCGGTGGCGTTGGCCTGCGGCATGATGCCGATCGCCGACGGTAGTGACATGGGCGGCTCGCTCCGAAATCCCGCGAGCTTCTGCAACGTCGTGGGGCTCCGCTCCGCGCCGGGCCGGGTACCGGTGTGGCCCGCCCTCCTGGCGTGGTCGCCCTTCTCGGTCCAGGGCCCGATGGCGCGCACGGTGCAGGACGTTGCCCTGCTGCTCTCCGTGATGGCGGGGCCGGACCCACGGGCGCCCCTTGCCATCGCCGAGCCGGGCGACCGATTCCGCACGCCACTACACCGCGACTTCCGCGGTGTACGAATCGCCTGGAGTCCCGATCTGGGAGGACTTCCCGTCGACCGCCGCGTCCGCGCGATCTTCGACGGCCACCGCACCACGTTCACTTCTCTCGGCTGCGTCGTGGAGGAGGGCCAGCCTGATTTCACGAATGCCCGCGAGATCTTCCAGGTGTGGCGCGCGTGGACCTTCGCCGCCCGCCTCGCCCCCTTGCTGGCCGAGCATCGCCACCAGATGAAGGACACGGTGATCTGGAACATCGAGGAAGGGCTGAAGCTGACGGGTCCGCAGGTCGCCGATGCCGAGCTCAAGCGCACCCAACTCTATGACCGGGTGCGCCGGTTCATGGAAACCCACGAGTTCCTGATCTTACCCACCGTGCAGGTGCCGCCCTTCGACGTCGGGCGCCCCTACGTGACGGAGATCAACGGCCAGCCCTTGCCGACCTACATCGACTGGATGCGCTCGTGTTCCGACATCACGGTGACCGGCCTCCCGGCTATCTCCGTCCCCGCCGGCTTCACACCCGAGGGGCTACCGGTGGGGATTCAGATCGTGGGCCGCCACCAGAGTGAGCTGCCGGTGCTCCAGCTCGCGTATGCCTTCGAGCAGGCCACGGGCGTCGGACGGCGGCGGCCTCCGGTCGCTCTCTGAGGCGCGTGAGGGTTCCCGACGCCCCGTGGTCCTCTCAACGGACACGGGCCACTTCGGCGCGGGCGAAGCTGGCGATGACATCGAGGACTCTGTCGGCACCCATCGTACCGTTGTGGCGCGCCCCCGCGATCCGGTAGAAGCGTTTCGGATCGGGTGCCGCCGCGAACAGCTGCTGCCCTTGCTGGAAGGGGACGATCTCGTCCTGGTCGCCGTGCGCGACGAGAATGGGTGCCGACACGCTTGACACGCGCGCGAGCGAGTCGAACCTGTCGCCCGCCAGTGCTCCCAGTGGCCCGTAGTGCCAGCGGGCCACGTCGGCGAGACGCGTGAACGTCGACACCACGACCACCGCTCCACACGGTCTCCGGACGGCCAGCTCGATCGACACGGCTCCGCCCAGCGATTCCCCGAAGCACACGATCGTGCGGGGGTCCCGGCCGCGAGCCACCTCGCTGTCGAACACGGCCACCGCGTCGAGATAGACCCCCGCCTCGTGCGGCGAGCCCGCGCTCTTCCCATACCCACGATAGTCGTAGGCGAGCACCCCCAGACCCCGTTGAGCGAGAGCGAGGAACACCTCCCGACGTGAGTCGATGTTGCCGGCGTTGCCATGTGACCAGAGCAGGGTCGGCGCGGACTCCCGTCCGGCCGCGTACCAGGCATGCAGACGTTGGCCGTCCTCGGTCGTGATCCAGCGCTCTTCGACCCCCGCCGGCGCCGGACCGACCGTCCGATCGGGCAGGAACGTGAAGTGGTCGATCAGCCCGGAGCAGCCTGCCAACCAGAAGCCAGCCAACCCGTTGATCAGGTAGGTCCACCTCACCGCGGCGTCTTGCCCATCGGCCGGGCCCTCTACGAAGCGATCAGGCCACCTGAAGGGCGCCGGCGCGGAGCAGCGGTGAGTCGGCCTGGTACATGACGCCGCCGCGCACGGCCATCTCCGGCCGCAGCCGCATGGTCGCGCGCAACTCGACCCCGAGGCTGTCAGACAGGATCCACTCGCCCTCGACCACGGCCAGCACGCTGACGTCGCCGACCGCCCCGGGAGCCAGAGTGCCGATCTCGCCCTCGAGGCCCAGGAGGACCGCAGCGTTGGCCGTCACCATGCGGACGACGTCGGTCAGAGGCAGGCCGAGGGCGAGCAGTTCATCGAGCACCTGCACGAGGCTGTGCACGCGCGCACCGCCGATCGGGTGAGCGGCTTCTCCTGGTCGCTCCTGCTCGTCGAAGTAGCCCTTGTCCCAGCTTCCGTCCTCCAGCCTCGCGATCGTGTAGCCGTGCACGTCGCCGCCCACCGTGAAGGGGTGGAGGCCGGCATCGAGCACGGCGCGCGCGGCGGCGAAGCTCATATGACCGCCCCGGCCGACGTCGATGTGGACGCCGCGCTGCACGGCCTCGAAGATGAGCGGGTGGACCTTTCCTTCGCGGGAGACGAAGGCTCCTGCGTTCTTGGTGAACGGATGGGCGAGGATGTCTCCGGGATCGAGCAAGGGCACCACCTCGGGAACGACCGTGTCGGGGTCGATACGTGTGCCGTCGGCCTCGGCCCAGAGCCGTCCGAGGTGCACGTACACGGGCACTCTTGCCTGGCGAGAGGCTGCCTTGGCCAGGCGTAGAGTTTCCACGCCCCAGCGCGAATAGCCACCGACCTCCCCGTGGGCCTTGATGCCCTTGACCAGATCGCGGTTGCCCTCGATGGCCTTGACCGTCTCGCGCACGTCGATGCCATGGGGGCCGTACAGAGCCGTGTAGCGATGGCCGACCAGGCCGCCCACGAGGTAATTGGAGACGAAGGCGAGGACGCGCGTGCTGGCCGGCTCGGCAATGAATTTGCGAAAGCCCATCAGGGTGAGGGGTCCGGCGCCCCCCTGATCGACCAGGGTCGTCACACCCGCCCGCACGCCGACGAGATCCGGGTTGAGGCCGAAGCTTCCGGTCACGTGCTCGTAGACATGGGCGTGGGTGTCGATCATGCCGGGGATGACGAGCCGGTCGCGGACGTTCACGGTGCGGCGCGCAGCCTTGGCCGGGATGGACGGAGCCACCGCTGCCACCCGGCCTCCGGCCAGGGCGACGTCCATCACCGCGTCGAGGTTGCGAGCAGGATCGACAACCCGGCCGCCGCGCAGCAGCAAATCGAAGCGGGAATCGGCGCTCCCTCGCGCGCGCGCCGGTCTCACCACGTCGTCCTCGTTGCCCTGGCCATCACAGGGCTCGCTTGTAGAGGCGGCCGCCCTTCATGATGAGCTTCAGATTGTCCTGGTTCTGGAAGACGCGCAGGTTCTTGAGCGGATTGCCACTGACCACGATGAGATCGGCATACTTCTTCGCCTCCACGGTGCCGATGCGCTCGCTCATTCGGAATAGCTCGGCGTTGACCTTGGTGGCCGACAGGAGCACCTCCATCGGCTTCATGACCTGCGCTTTCAGCTCGAACTCAACCGCCCGCTGGACCATCATGTCGCCGAGAAGATCCGAGCCGGAGCCGATCCGGCAGCCGGCCCGGTAGGCATATTCCAGGCCTTGCACGCTCTGCTCGCGGGCCTGGTTGATCTTCTGGATCTGGTGATCGCCGATGCCGTAGCGCTTCCCCTCCCGATAGATCGTCTCGTACGTGACCATGGTCGGCACGATGAACGCCTCCGCCCGCTTGATGGCCTGGGCGGCCGCCTCTCGGATGAGGTTGCCGTGCTCGATGGAGCGCACGCCGGCCTCGATGGCGTTGCGCACGGCCAGGTCGGAGTAGGCATGGGCCAGCACGTACTTGCCCACCGCCTGCGCCTCCTCCACCGCCGCCCGCATCTCGCCCACCGTGTACTGGGTGGTGTCCAGCTCGTCGGCGGGCGACATGGCTCCTCCCGACGCCATGATCTTGATCTGGTCCACGTCCCGCCTGAGTTGCTCTCGCACGGCCTTGCGCACTTCGGCCTCGCCGTCGGCGATGGACCCGACCATGCCGAGGCAGCAGCCGATGGGCTCGATCCACTCCGCCCGGCGCCGCTTATCGCCGTGGCCGCCCGTCTGGGAGATGTAGTTGCCTGACACGAGCAGGCGTGGACCTGGATAGATCCCCTCGTGGATGGCTTCCCGGAAGCCGTAGTCGGCGCCGCCGGCGTCGCGCACGGTCGTGAAGCCCTGCAGGAGGCACTCCTCAGCGCGCCGCAGAGCCTTGGCCGCCAGGAGGCTCGGCGGCAGGTAGCGATGCTGATCGGTGATGTTGCCCTCCACCGCGCAGATGTGGACGTGGGCATCGGTGAGGCCGGGCATGAGGGTCGCGCCCTTCAGGTCGTGCGTCGTCACCTCACCGGTCAAGGGTCCCACGCGGCCGCCGGCAATGACGTCGACGATGCGCTCGTCCTCCACCACGACCGCCGCGCCCTCTCGCGGCTCGGCACCCGTGCAGTCGATCAGGAACGCGTTCGTGAAGACGGTCAGGCTCATCGGGCGGTCTCCCCCGTCGCGCTAACGCGCGACGACTTTTGCCTCGTACATCCACACCTTCTCGTCAGCGCGTGGCGTCCACTCGACGGTGTTGGCCACTCCGTACAGGTCGTGCTGCTGCCAGAGCGGAACCCAGGCGGCCTCGTCGTGGACGAGCCGTTGCAGCTCGGCGTAGGCCGCCGCCCGGCCCTTGGCGTCCACGATGGTGATGGCGCGGGCGATCTTCTCGTCGATGACCTTGTTGTTGCCGTAGGACGCGTACGTCTGGTTGGCCTGGAAGAGGGGTTCCATCACCGTTTGCCCGAAGACGGACGGTCCCCAGCCCAGGAAGAACATGTCACCGGTATTGCGGTTCTTGATCTTGTCGAGGTGCGTGCCCCACTCATTCACTACCACGTTAGTCTTGATGCCGAGGCGCTGGAGCTGGGCGGCGATGGCCAGGGACACGTCCTTGTCGAGAGGATAGCGCCCTGACGGTGTGTCGAGGGTCAGCTGGAGCTTGCCGGGATCGAGTCCGGCTTCTTTGAAGAGGGCCTGGGCGCGGGTGGGGTCATACTGGTAGCACTCGCCCGGCGCGTAGTCGACGTTGGCCGGCGACAGGGGGCCGCAGATCTTGGTGGCCCGGCCCTTGAGCACCTGAGTGATCAGCTCGTCCACGTTGACGGCATGATTCATGGCTCGTCGCACGCGCAGATCCTGCATCGGGCCCGGCTTCAGATTCACCAGGGCGAGGTAGTTGATGCGCGAGGATACCGCCGAGCGGATCTTGGCGCGTCCACTCTTGTCCACCGGCTCGACGGCATGGGGCGGCACGTCCTTCATGATGTCGATCTCTCCCGAGAGCAGCGCGGCCAGCCGCGTGCTGAACTCGGGGATGAAGCGGAATGTCACTCGGCTCACGTCTGCGGGGCCAGCCCAGTAATCGGGGTTGCGCTCCAGCACCAGCCGGTCATCGCGCCGCCACTCTACGAAGCGGAACGGTCCGGTGCCGATGGGCTTCTGGGCGAGCTTGTCCGGTCCAAGCTCCTTGAGGGCCTTGGCGGGCATGATCAAGAAGTCCGTGAGGGATGCCCGATCGATGAGGCTCGGCCACGGCTTCTCCGTGATGAATCGTACGGTGAAGTCGTTGACGATCTGCACGTCCTTGACCAGCTTCCAATAGGCGGCGTAGTGGGACTTGCTGTTCGGATCCTTCAGATAGTCCATCGTCGCCTTGACGGACTGGGCGTCGAACGGCTCACCGTTGTGGAACTTGACCCCCTGGCGCAGGGTGAATTCCCAGGTCGTGTCATTGATGACCTTCCACCCCGTGGCGAGCATCGGCTTGGGGCGGAGCGTCTTGGGGTCCCGGTCGAGCAGCCGGTCATACATGTGCTCGAGCTGGGTGTTGGTCGTCCAGTCCACGATGGTCACCGCCAGCATGGTGCGGGGCTCGGCTCCCAGCCCGACCACGACCTCCTTGGCGCGAACCCGGTCCTGGGCCGCGGCGCTCGTCAGGACACCGATCAACCCGCCGAGGAGTACGACAATGGTCAGGAGCACGCGTGAGCGACGCATAGGCCGGTCTCCTCCCGTATTGCGCCGGATCGCTTGCGACAGGGGGAGCATACATCACATCCTGAGCTTCGGATCGAGCGTGTCCCGTAGCCAGTCGCCGAGGAGATTCACTCCGAGCGCGGTCACCGCAAGGGCGGCTCCTGGGAGGGCCGCCAGCCACCAGGCCACGTAGAGGAAATCGCGACTCTCCGAGAGCATGCTGCCCCAGGCCGGCGTGGGTGGTTGCACCCCGAAGCCGAGGAAGCTGATGGCGGCCTCGGCCACCACGAACTGCGAGAACTGCAGGCTGGCCACCACGACAATGGACGGGGCCACGTTGGGGAGCACGTGGCGAAAGAGCAGGCGCGGGCGCCCCACGCCGAGGGCGGCTGCCGCCTGCACGAAGTCGCGCTGCTTCACCGAGAGCACTTCGCCACGGACCACGCGGGCATAGACGACCCAGCCCGCCGCGGCCAGGCTCAGGATGATGTTGCGCAGCCCTAACCCCACGATGGCATTGATGGTCAACGCGAGCAGAATGAATGGAAAGGACAGCTGGACGTCGGCGATGCGCATGAGGACGGTGGCCGGCCAGCGTTCCACGAAGCCCGCGGCGAGGCCGAGGAGGCTGCCAACCACCGCCGTGACCAGCACGGTGCAGGTGCCGATGAAGAGTGAGAGCCGCGCTCCGTAGAGAATGCGGGAAAGAAGATCGCGGCCGAGCTGGTCAGTCCCGAACGGATGTCCCGGTGACCCGGGCGGGCGGAGGCTCATGGCGAAGTCTGTCTTCAGCGGATCGGCCGGGGCCAGCCACGATGCCCCCAGGGCCGCGCCCACCACGACCAGCGAGAGGGTCAGGCCGAGGACGGCCTTCATGCCTTGACTCGAATGCGCGGGTCGAGCCAGCCATAGGCGAGGTCGACGATCAGATTGAGCAGCGTGTAGACGATCGACGTGAACGAGACCGCCGCCAGCACAAGGGGGAAATCGCGATTGAGAAGCGCCTGCACTGTGAGCCGCCCGAGACCCGGCCACGCGAAGATCGTTTCGGTAATGACAGCGCCCCCGATGAGCTGACCTGCCTCGAGGCCGACCAGGGTGACGATCGGGATGGCGGAGTTGCGCAGGGTGTGCTTGCCGATCACCGCGCCCGCTCCGAGCCCCTTGGCGCGCGCGGTCTGGATGTAGTCCTCCTGCAGGACGTCGAGGACGGTCGAGCGCGTGAGCCGCGCGATGCGTGCCGCGAAGAAGGCGGCCAGCACGATGGACGGCATCACCAGGTGCGCCAGGCTGCCGAGGCCGCCGGTCGGGAGCCAGCGCAGGTGGACGGCAAAGAGATAGATAAGCATGAGGCCCAGCCAGAAGCCCGGCACCGCCTGGCCGAGCACGGTGAAGAGGGTCCCGAGATGGTCCAGCCACGAGTCGCGGCGGACGGCGGTGACCACCCCGAGCGGAACGGCGACGAGCAGGGTCAAAACGAGGGCGCTGCCCGCGAGCAGCAGGGTGGCGGGCAGCCGTTGCAGAACGAGTCCGAGGGCGTCCTGGCGATAGCGGAGCGACTCACCGAAGTCCCCGCGTAGGGCGCCGCCCAGGAAGCGCGCGTACTGAATCGCCAGAGAATCGTTGAAACCCAGGCGCTGACGCCATTCGTCCACGTCCTTGGCCTGTATGTCCATCGGCATGAAGAGGAGAACCGGGTCCCCGGAGAGGCGGGTCATGCCGAAGACCGCGGAGATGGAGAGAAACACGACCAGCGCCGTCTGGGCGAGGCGGGAGACGACGTAGGCCCGCATGGTCCTAACCGTGTATCATAACGGCCCCGCGCTCGCGGTATCCCAGTCGCTCACGAGCTGAGCCCGCGCGCCCGGTCGAGCCAGCGATGACGACCGATCCGATCTTCTTTCGCGACCTGGCCTATGTGTTCGCGGCCGCCGTGCTCGGTGGGGCGGTCGCCTGGATCCTGCGCCAACCCCTGATCCTCGGCTACGTGGCGGGGGGAATCCTCATCGGCCCCTTCACCCCCGGCCCCACCGTCTCCGACGTCCACACCTTCGAGCTGTTCGCCGAGATCGGGGTGGTTCTGCTGATGTTCTGCATCGGGATTGAGTTCTCGCTGCGCGACCTCGCGCGCGTGCGCTGGGTGGCGTTTGTGGGCGGCCCTCTCGGCATCCTGCTCATCGTGGGGCTGAGCGTCAGCGTTGGGCTGCTCCTGGGCTGGCCGCTCCTACAGGGCATCGTCATCGGCATCGTGATCTCGGTGGCCAGCACTATGGTGCTGGCGCGCCTGCTTCTCGACCGTGGAGAGCTCCACTCGCGGCACGGGCGCATCATGGTGGGGACCGCCCTGGTTGAGGACCTGGCGGTGGTCGTCCTGACGGTGCTGGTCCCGGTGCTGGGGACAGTGGGGGGTGAGCGGCTCCTTGCCTTTGGATGGGCGTTCGCGAAGGCGGCGGCCATCCTGATCCCGTTCGGTTACCTCGCCTTCAAGGTCGTCTCGCCTCTGCTTGCCCGGGTGGCCCGGACGCACAACCAGGAGCTGTTCCTGCTGGTTGCCCTCGCCATTGGGTTGGGCGCGGCGGCGGTGACGCAGGCGGCTGGACTT
The DNA here is from genome assembly GCA_963754315.1 of uncultured Candidatus Rokubacteria bacterium. Taxonomy (GTDB): domain Bacteria; phylum Methylomirabilota; class Methylomirabilia; order Rokubacteriales; family CSP1-6; genus CAVWFS01. The sequence goes on along the minus strand of CAVWFS010000019.1, from coordinate 659,253 downwards.
TCCCTGGCTCTTGGCGCTTTCCTGGCGGGACTGCTCATCAGCGAGTCGGACTACGCCCACGAGACGCTGGCGCGCCTCCTGTCATTGCGCGATGCGTTCGTGGCTCTGTTCTTCGTCACCGTGGGGGCCCTCATCGATCCATTGAGCGTGGTCAGCCACCTTCCCCTCCTCGGGGCGATCGTCGGTTTGGTGGTGATCGGCAAGCTGATCGTGCGGACGCTGGTGGTCTGGGTGTTCGAGCGCACGTTCTGGACGGCCCTGCGGGTGGGGGTGGGGCTCACCCAGATCGGGGAGTTCTCGTTCATTCTCGTGCAGGTGGCCCGGCAGGCCGGACACGTGTCCGATGATGTCTACAACGCTGTCCTGGCCGCCTCGCTGCTGACCATCCTGGTCAATGCCCTCCTCGTGAAGCTGGTCCCCGCCGCCATCGCGCGGATTCAGCTGGCCCGCGAGTCCCGCGCCATCTCGTCGCCGGATGGAACGCCGAGCCCGGCAGGATTGCACGTGGTGCTGTGCGGCTTCGGCCGGGTAGGGAGCGCGGTCGGGGAAGCACTGGAAACGTTTCGCATCTCCTACACGGTCATCGAGATCGACCCCGACATCGTCAAGCATCTGCGGCGTCGTGGCGTCTCGTGCCTCTTCGGCGACGCTGTCCACCCCAAGATCTTGGGCGCGGCCGGTGCCGCGCAGGCGGCCCTGGCCGTGGTCACGATCCCGGAGATCGCGCGCGCGCGTCTGGCGGTGCGCGGGCTCCGTGCCCTCAATCCGCACATGGCCATCCTGGCCCGCGCTCATCACGGCCCCGCCCACGAGGAACTCGTCGAGGGTGGCGCCACCGAGGTCGTCCAGCCCGAATTGGAGGCCGCGGCCACCCTGATCCGGCATGCCCTGGCAAGGCTCTCCATGCCCTCGCCCCCCGTCGTGGCCTATCTCGAGCGCTTCCGCGATGCCATCGATTTGCGGGCGGCACGCGACACCACAGTGCGCCACCCTCTGCCGGAGATTCAGGACGTGACCATCGAGGGCTGGGGGCTGGCCGATCAGTCACTGCGAGAAGCGCGCATTCGCGAGCGCTTCGGCGTCAACGTCGTGTCGATCACTCGCACCGACCGCGCCGTGATCATCGATCCCGACGCCGAGACCGTGCTGCGCGCCGGCGATCAGGTTCGCGTCTTCGGCCTCGCCTCCCACATCGCCGCCTTCCGCGCCGCCGCCCGGGAGCTCGCCTAGGTCGGGCTAGCCGGCGCCCCCCGCCGGCGAGCCGAACCTCAGATTCCGCCGTCGGTAGCGCATGTTCAGCAGCTCGACGACGAGCGAGAAGGCCATGGCGAAATAGATGTAGCCTTTCTCGATGTGCCGTCCCATGCCTTCCGCCACCAGCATGACGCCGATCAGCAGGAGGAAGGCCAAGGCGAGGATCTTGACGGTCGGGTGGCGCTCCACGAAACCGCTCACCGTTTCCATCGAGACAAGCATGACGAGCATGGCGATGATCATGGCCACCACCATGATCGACACCTGATTGACCATGCCGACGGCGGTGATGACCGAGTCGAGCGAAAAGACGATGTCGAGCATGAGGATCTGGGCGAGCACCCAGGCGAAGCTGGCGCGCCCCCCACGGCGCCTCGGCGCTCGCGTGCCCTCCCTCGACCTTGGCGTGGATCTCGCTGACCGCCTTGACGATCAGGAAGAGCCCGCCACCGAAGAGGATCAGATCGCGCCCTGAGAAGGAACGGCCAACGGCGAACAGAGGGGTGGTCAGGCTCATCATCCAGGTGATGGCGAACAGGAGCCCGATCCTGATGATCAGGGCCAACGCGAGTCCCAGCCGCCGCGCGAGCGGTTGCTGAGCGGCAGGCAGGCGCGAGGTCAGGATCGCGATGAACACCACGTTGTCGATGCCCAGCACGATTTCCATCGCCGTGAGGGTCACCAGGGCCAGCAGTCCGTCGGCGGTCAGGAGGGCGCTCACGTCAGGCAGATTCTCCCTACCAGCCTGCTCCGGCTTCCAGGGTAGGGCGGTACCACGCCGCGTCGGGGAAGGTGATCGGGCGCACGGCGGGCAAGGTCACCCCGGCCGCACGATGGGCTGCCACGAAGGCGCGCCCGGTGGCCTCGTCACCGATAGCGCCCAATGCGTCCATCAGCGTGTCAGGTGTCCGGCCGGTGCTATCGAAGCTCTGCAGCGCGTCGCCGAAGCCGCTCGCGTTGAGCATGGTGCGGTAGAAGGGCAGTGTCAGGTAGCGCGCGAGCTCTGCCTGGAAGGCTCGGCGCGCGGCAACCGGGTCGAGGGTGAGCGCGGCCGGCACCGCGGCCACGATCTCGAAGCTCTCGAGCGTCTTGCCAGTCCGCTGCCGTCCCCGGGTCAGTGCCGGTATCGCCACCTCCCGAATGTAGGCGGGTGCGCACAGCCAGAGGATTACCCCGTCGGCGATCTCCCCGGCCAGTTCCAGCATTTTTCGCGAGAGGGCGGCCAGATAGATGGGCGGAGCGGGCGGGCGCCGCGGGAGCGCGAGGCTCCACTGGGCCCGATAGTGCTCGCCCGTGAACGAGGCGCCTTCGCCCAGCGCGCCACGCAGGACGGCGACGTATTCCCGCATGACGGTCAAGGGCTGCTTGAGCTCGAGCCCCAGCATCGACTCCATGCTGGCCTGGTGGCTGATGCCGATCCCGAGCCGAAACCGCCCACGGGTCATCTCGGACAGGCTGAGGGCGGCCTGGGCCATGGCCACCGGATGCCGCGGATAGATAGGCACGACCCCGTTGCCGAGGCCGATGTGGGTCGTGGCGGCGCCGTAGGCAGCCAGCACGAGGAACGAGTCCCGACCGAGCCCATGCGTCACCCACACGCTGTCATAGTCGAGCTCATCTACGCGACGCGCGAGCTCGGTGGCTGCTGCCAGGTCAGCGCCCGGGGAAATGTAGGCCGCCCGCCTTGGCTCCGGTTTCACGATGGCCACAATGTGCGCGTTCTAGCCGGTCTGGGCCCGGCTCCGAGGCTCAGGTCAGGATGGAGACTTCCATCGTGTCATCACCGAACTCGTACTCGCGACTCTTGTAGCGGCCCGCCGTACTCCGGACGTAATCGAGATAGGGCGACACGTCGCGCCGGAAGATGCCGGTATTGTCGGCCACCACCACGGCGCCGGGGGACAGCTTGGGCTCCAGCTGACGGAGGTAGTCGAGATAGTCCTCCTTGGCGGCGTCGATCAGCACGAAGTCAAAGCGGCCGGGCAGCAGCGGCAGAACGCGAAGCGCATCACCCGCCACGACTCTTACGCGGCGGGCGAGTCCAGCCTCCTCGACGTTGGCCTCCACGAGCGTGGCGAGAAAAGGATGAGCCTCGATGCAGACCAGCTTTCCGCCAGGAGCCAAGGAGCCGGCGATGAGAATCGCCGAGTACCCAATGAGCGAGCCGAGCTCGACCGCGCGTCGGGACCGATGCTTCTCGAGGAGCCGCCTGATGACGCGCCCCTTGGCTCGGCCGATCACGGGAATGTGCCAGCGCGTGGTGGCCCGATCCATCAATGCCAGCATCCGCTGAGCGCTCTTGGTCATGCCCGCCGGGCAGCGACGGTGTCCGGGAGCGGGTAGCGCCGGTCCCACGTACCAGCTTTCACGATCTGGCCCGGGAGCGGGCGCCCGACGATCTCCTGTACGCGACGAGACACCGCAATCAAACGATCCAGGTCGATGCCGGTCTCGATCCCCATCGCGTGCAGACAGTGGACGAGGTCCTCGCTGCACACGTTCCCGGACGCACCCGGCGCGAAGGGGCACCCCCCAAGGCCTCCGATGGAGCCGTCCAGATGCGTCACCCCGTATTCCATGGCGGCCAGGATGTTGGGGATGGCCATGGCCCTGGTGTCATGCGTGTGGAGGGTCCACTCAACGCCGGGAAACCGCGGGACCAGGTGCTCGAAGACGCGGGCGACCTGGCGCGGGTTGGCCATCCCTGTCGTATCGGCCAGGCCAAAGGCGCGGGCGCCGCCATCGGCGAGCCGCCCGATGATGGAATCGAGCTGGCTCAGGGGGACATCGCCCTCGAAAGGACAGCCGAAGGACGTCGAAATCCCACAGCTGACCGGGACCCGGGCGCGGGCGGCAACCTGCAGGACGGCCGCCAGCTTGTCGAGCGATTCGGCGATGCTCATGTTGACGTTGGCGAGATTGTGGCTTTCGCTCGCACTCACGACCGTGTGGACGGCGTCCACACCGGCGTCCACCGCCCGCACGGCGCCCTTGTCGTTGGGGACCAGCGCAGCGTACTGCGTCCCCGGCCGCCGACGGATCTTCGCCATGACCTCTTCGGCGTCGCGGAGCTGGGGCACCGCCTTGGGGTGGACGAACGATGTCACTTCGATACGAGGCAGACCGGCCTCTGAGAGCAGGTCGACGACCTCGATCTTTTGCTCGGTTGGGATGAACTGGGGCTCGATCTGGAACCCGTCACGGGTCCCGACCTCGCAGAGGGTCACGCGCGCGGGGGTGATCACAGAGAGAATGTAACAGATGAAAAGCCCTGGGACGGTCGGGAGATTGCGTGGCCATGTCGACCGGCCTTTGGAGGACGTGGATTGAGCATTGCTCAGAATGTGGCGTCGAAGGTGCCGCCCGTGGAGAGCTGGCACTGAACCGTACCGCCCTTGTCCGGGCCCACTCCCGGCTCGCTGAGGGTAAAGCGGCAAACCATGGTGGATCCACGGTCTCCCGTCAGGGTGCTGGTCATCTGCCGGTCGCGCGCGTGCGGCACGAGCTGATACTTTCCCGTGAAGTGCTCGCCCGTCGGGAGGGTCGTCCACAGCTTTCCAGAGCCCCCCAGGATACTGGACCGATAGTTCATGACGGCCGAAACCGCGGGTTCTCCTGGGCGGGTGAGCCCCCCGGGAATCGGCCCGCTCGCACAGGCGGTCAGGAAACTGGGCATGAGACTCATCGCAACAAGACGGAGCGCGAGGGTTTTCATGGCACAGCATTCTGGCACCAGCCCCGCGTACGGAGGAAGCGATTCGATCAGCGGCGCCCTTGACAGGGCGGGACCACCAGACCTAGATTCCGACGGAAGGTGGGCTCCTTTCCCCGGCTCCTTCGCTGGGCTATCGCGGTCATCACGGCCTTGTTCGTCGTGATGATGTTCACCCCGCTCGTCCAGGAGATCGTGCGCCGAGCCGGAGTCTCCGGCACGGTCAACCTCCCCTAGCATTGTAGGGGCCGCTCGAAAGCGCGACCCCCCGCCAGGGTGAGGGGGGCGCTGCGTTGGCCAGGAGCCGGTATCAGAAGGCGCTCAGGCGGTGGCGACTCTCCGCTGGTGGTGACCCCGAAGGCGCATGGCCAGGACCAGTTCCAGCACACCAAGAGCAATCGAGAAGATCCCGATGGTCCATACCACGGCGAGGGCGCCCGCTCCGGGACTGATGATGAGGATCACGCCGAAGAGCACGGCCAGCACCCCCCGCAGGGCGAGCAGCCACTCGCCCTCGATCTCTTTGCGCAGGCGGATGGCGGCAACGATCTCGAAGATCCCGATGATGATGGCCCATATCGCGATGAAATACAGAAGCACGAAGGCTGTCAGTCCGGGCCACACGAAGGTGACGATTCCAGTCGCGATACCGAGGATGCCCTGGATGAGCATGGCCCACCACCGTCCACCCGACCTCGAGCCACGGAAGGCGGCCACGAGCGCCAACACCCCGTCGATGAGCGCGTGGGCCCCGAAAAAGAGCACGAGGACGAACAACGAGATACCGGGCCAGATGAAGAGCAGGATGCCGAAGATGATCGCCAGGACACCACGGAGCGCGAGCGCCGACCAACTCAGTGTGATCACGGCTCCCTCCTCGGACTACTGGGTCGGGAAGAGATGACAGGCGACCTCGCGGCCCTCGACAAGCTGGAGCGCCGGAACCTCGGTGGAGCAACGGGGCATCGCGAAGGCGCACCGGGGGTGGAATCGGCACCCCGCCGGGGGGTTGAGAGGACTTGGGACCTCACCCGCCAGGACGATCCCCTCCCGATGGTCGTCGGGGTGGGAGGGCAGAGCGGCCGAGAAGAGCGCCTGCGTGTACGGGTGCTTCGGATCCTTGGCAACGGTGTTGGCCTCACCAACCTCCACGATCTTGCCGAGGTACATGACGGCGATGGTGTGGCTCATGTGGGCCACCGCCGCCAGGTCGTGGGCGATAAACAGATAGGAGAGCCCGAGCTGGATTTGCAGATCGCGCAGCAGGTTCAGGATCTGGGCCCGGATCGATACGTCGAGCGCCGACACCGGCTCGTCGAGGACGAGCAGCTTCGGGGAGAGGGCCAGGGATCGCGCAATGGCGATCCGCTGACGCTGCCCACCCGAAAACTCATGGGGAAAATAGGACGCGCACCGGCGCGGCAAGCCCACCACATCGAGCAGCTGCTCAACGCGAGTGCTGGCCTGGGCCGAGGTGGTGCGCTCATTGGTGATGAGCGGTTCGGTGATGATGGCACTGATGCGCATGCGCGGGTTCAACGAGGCATAGGGATCCTGGAACACCGCCTGCACGGAGCGACGATAGAGAGCGGACCTCCTCGGCATCATGTGTCTGGAGATTCTTGCCCTCGAAGAGAAGCTCGCCGCCCGTGGGCTCTTCCAGCTTCAGCACCAGCTTGGCGGTGGTGGTCTTGCCACAGCCAGACTCACCCACGACGCCAAGCGTACGGCCCGTCTCGATGCCGAACGAGATATCGTCGACCGCACTCACATAGCCGGTGGGCCGGGAGAAGAGGCCGCTCCGTACCGGAAAATGCTTGGTGAGGTGACGAGCCTCGATGACCGGGGTCGTGCGCTCCTTCATGGCGCCCACAGCCAGCAGGCGGTCATCTGGCTCTTGGCGACCTCGACGTTGGGAGGCGCTTCGATCCGGCAGCGCTCCATGGCCTTCGGGCAGCGCGGATGGAAGGCGCACCCGGAGGGAAGGGCGCTGGGATCTGGTGGCTGGCCGTCGATGGCTGTGAGGCGGACCGTGGAGTCACCGAGGCGCGGGATCGACTCGATGAGGGCCTTCGTGTAGGGGTGGGCCGGGGAGTTGAAGATCTGGCGCACGGGTCCCGATTCCACCAGCCGACCCGCATACATCACCGCCACCGCGTCGCACATCTTGGCCACGATGCCGAGGTTGTGGGTGATGAAGATCAGGGCCAGGCCGTACTCGCGCTGCAGATCGCGCAGCAGGCTCAGGTACTGGGCCTGAATGGTCACGTCGAGGCTGGTCGTCGGCTCGTCGGCGATGAGCAAACGCGGCTCGCACGAGATGGCGATGGCGCCCACGATCCGTTGGCGCATACCGCCCGAGAGCTCGTGGGGAAATTCCCGGACGCGCTGAGAGGGGGCTGCGATTCGCACGGCAGCCAGGAGGTCCCGCGCCTTCGTCCACGCGCTCCGCCGGGTGACATTCTCGTGCGCCCGGAGCGTTTCCGCGACCTGATCACCCACGGTGAAGAGTGGGTCCAGCGACGCCATGGGGTCCTGCAAGATCATGGCCATCCGCTTCCCACGAATCCGTCGCATTTCTTGATCGGATTTGGTCAGAAGATCTTCGCCTTCGAAGCGAATGGCGCCTCCCACAATGTGGGCTGCCGTCGGCAGTAAGCGCAGGAGGGAGAGGGCGAGGGTGGTCTTGCCCGACCCCGACTCGCCCACAATGCCGAGGGTGCCCCCGGCGTCCAGCGAGAAGGACACGTTGTCGACGGCGCGGGTGACCCGGGTGCCCCCCGCCGAGACGTAATGGGTGCTGAGGCCGTCGACCTCGAGCAGCTTCACAGTTGGCGAAGCTGCGGATCGAGCTTCACGCGGAGCCAGTCACCCAGGAGGTTGGCCGACAGCACCATCAGCATAATGCAGGCGCCTGGGAAGACAGTGAGCCACCAATAGCCGGCCATCAGCCCCTTCTTACCGTCGGCCAGCATGAGACCCCACGCCGGCTTCGGCGGTGGCACGCCGACGCCCAGGAAGCTCAGCGAGGCTTCGGCGACGATCACCACACCGAGCATGAGGGTGGCGATGACGAAGGCCGAATTCAACACGTTGGGTAGCATGTGGCGGCGCATGATGGTCCACTTCGAGCAGCCGGCCACGATGGCCAGCCGGACGAAGTCGCGCTCCTTGAGCGAGAGGACCTCCCCGCGAATGACCCGCGCATACCGCGTCCAGTAGGTAGCGGCCAGGATGATGATGATGTTCCTCTCGCTCGGTCCCACCACGGCGGCCAGGAAGATCGCGAGAACCAGCGCAGGAAAGGCCAGCCAGGTATCGGTGATGCGCATGATGACCTGGTCGACCCATTTGCCCAGGTAGCCCGACACGATGCCGAGCGTGGTTCCGATCGCGCCGGCGATCAGGACCGCCGTCAAACCCACCACCATGGAGACGCGCGCGCCGAAGATCAGGCGCGACAGCACGTCGCGGCCGAGGTGGTCGGTCCCCAGCAGGAATTCCGTGCTGCCCCCGGTCTGCCAGAACGGTGGCTTGAAGCGGGCGCCCAGGACACCGATCTGCGGATCGTGCGGAGCGATCACGTCGGCGAAGATCGCCGTCAGGGCCAGCACAGCCATGATCGCGAGGGGCACCACGGGTAGGCCTTCCCGACGGAAGCTGGCCACTCGCCAGACGAGATTGAAGGTCGCGGCGCGGCTAACGCTCATAGCGGATCCTCGGATCGATGACGGCGTAGAGGATGTCGACGACGAGGTTCACCACGACAATCATAGCCCCTCCTAGCAAGGTGGTGGCCTGCACGATCGGGAAATCGCGGAAGCTAATGCCCTCATACATCAAGCGGCCCACCCCGGGCCACGCGAATACCGTCTCCACGACCACGGCGACGTTCACCATGAGGACGAGGTTGATTCCGGCCAGGGTGAGGACCGGGATCAGCGCGTTCTTGAAGGCGTGCTTGGCGATGACAAGGGCCTCCGGCAGCCCCTTGAGCCGCGCCAGCTTCACGTACTCGGAACCTAGCACCTCGAGCATGGACGAGCGGGTCAGTCGCATGTGGGCGGCCGCGAAGAACCAGCCAAGGGCAAAGGCCGGCATGAGGACATGCTGGAACCCGCCCGCCCCTGAGGAAGGCAGCCAGCCGAGGTAGACGGAAAAGAACAGGATCAGCAGCAGACCCGCCCAGAACGGTGGCATGGAGAGCCCGAGCAGGGAAAAGATCTTCCCGACGCGGTCCCACCACCGGTTGACCCGGATCGCGGCCATGATTCCGCTGGGGATACCGATGATGAGCGAGAAGGCCATGGCCACAAGCGCCAGAAACAGCGAGTACGGAAGGCGGGACAGGTAGAGCTCGAAGACGGGTGTTCGGTAGTAGAACGACTGGCCGAAGTCGCCCCGAAGCAGGTTGCTCATGAACGCGCCGTACTGGACCCACAGGGGGCGATCGAGGCCGAGCTGGGCGCGCAGGGCCTCGATGTCGCCCTTGCTGGCACCGGGCTCCACGAGCAAGGTCGTAGGATCGCCGGTGATGCGCACGATCAGGAAGATCGTCAGGGATAGCAGAATAAGCGAGATCAGCGAGTAAAAGAGGCGCTTGACAATGAACTTTCTCATGGCCGCCTCACCCTAGGCGTCGTTGCGATCACGGGCGGTTGCCTCCTGGCCGAGAACCGGAAAGTTGAGGGATTATAGCCGCGCCTGCCCCAGACGCAAGTGGGCCTTCTGCGGGGGGCGCATTGCCCGGTCCAGCACCCGTGTGCTAGGGTCGGCCGGAACCGATGAACGCCCCCGTCCGCTCCAACGTCACCCTCGCTCGGGAGGGTCCCCTCGCCACTGTAACCCTGAACTGCCCCGAGCGTCGTAATGCGCTCAGCGACGCCATGTTGACCGAGCTGGCGGCCGCCTTCGCCGCGCTGCGTGATGATCCCAGCACGCGGGTCGTCGTCGTCACGGGCGCCCCACCGGTCTTCTCGGCCGGGGCCGACGCGGGGCTCAAGTCGACGATGTCCCCGGAGGAACGGCGCCACGCCTTCACCCAGCGTAAGACCCAGTTCCGCCGACTCTTCGAGCGTGCCCAGACGCTCCTCGAGAACCTGGAGCAGGCCACCGTCGGCATGATCAACGGCCACGCCGTCGGTGGTGGATGGGGCCTGACCTTAGCCTGCGATTTCCGGATTGCTGCCAGCGAAGCGCAGTTCTGGATCCCCGAGGTCGATCTGGGGGTCCCCCTTGGTGTCGCGTCTACCACACGTTTCGTCAGGATGGTAGGGCCGGCCCGGGCGAAGGAGATCATCATGGAATGTCGCCGGTACTCGGCGGCGGAGGCGCTCGCGCTCGGGCTCCTCACACGCGTGGTGCCGAGGGCAGAGCTCGAGGCAAGCGTCCGCGCGTTCACCGACATGCTGCTGGCCAAGCCGTTCCGCCCCCTCGCCGAGATGAAGGCGCGCATCAACACCATCGCCCGCACGAGTACCCCGGAGGTCAACGCCATGACCGAGGGGTTCCTGGAGCGTGGGCCGTGATGAAAGGGCTTCGCGTCCTGGATCTGTCGCGCATCATCGCCGGCCCCTATGCGGCCATGATGCTTGGCGACCTCGGCGCCGACGTGATCAAGGTGGAGCGGCCAGGACGAGGCGACGACATGCGATGGCTCCGTGGCGGGAAAGGCATGAGCGCCATCTTTGCCGCGTGCAACCGTAACAAGCGCGGGGTGGCCATCGACCTCGCGACATTCCGACGGCGCCCGGGTCGCCTTCGAGCTGGCTCGTCGGGCCGATGTGATCATCGAAAACTTCGTGCCGGGCGTGGCGGCCAAGCTCGGACTCGGCTACGACACCGTCCGCGCAGTCAACCCGACCATCGTGTACGCCTCGGTGAGCGGCTTCGGCCAGACTGGCCCCTATGCCAGGCGGCCCGGCTACAACACGATCGCCATGGGCATGAGTGGGGTCATGGCTCTCACCGGGTGGCCCAAGGATCCTCCGACTCGGCCAGGCGGTTCCATCGCCGACCTGGCCGCTTCGTTCCTGACCTTCGGGGCCATCAACGCCGCCCTTGTGCACCGGTTTCGCGCGGGGGAGGGCCAGTACCTCGACGTGAACCTGCTCGCGTCGATGATGGGCATGCTGCCGGATCCGATCGCCGACTTCTTCTACACCGAGAAGCCGCCTACCCGCGTCGGCAACCGCAACCCGTTTCTCACTCCGGCCGAAGCGTTTCGGACCAAGGACGGACACCTGAACGTCGTGCTCACCGGACCGGAGCAATTCGACCGCTTCTGCGCGGGGCTCGGCGATCCCGAGCTCCCATCCGACCCCAAGTTCGCGACCAACGACGACCGGCTCGCCCACCACGCCGAATTCAAGGCCCGGGTGGAGACGCAGCTCGGTACGGCCACGACCGCCGAGTGGGTGGACCGCTTCGAGAAGGTGCAGGTGGCGGTGGGACCGATCTACGAGTTCGACGAGGTGTTCGAGGATCCGCAAGTCAAGCACCTCGGCTGTATCACCGAGGTGGACCAGCCGGGGCAGGGCACGGTGCGGATGCTGAGCTTCCCGTTCCGGGCCTCCGCCACCCCGGCGACCATCCGACGCCCCGCCCCGCTTCTTGGCGAGCACACGCAAGAGGTCCTGAGCGAACTGGGAATCTCCGGAACGGAGATCGAGCGCCTCACCGCGGCCGGGGCCATCGCCGCTGGGAGCGGTTGACCGCGGTCGCCGAGGCCCCGTGCAGGTCGGCTCGTCTTGGGCTCCGTCAGGTGGACGTCATCGTGACCTGAAGGGCGCGCGCCCGCTCGCGAAGCGTGTCGGGGATCGGAGCCGGGCGCCGCGCGTCCAGGTCGAGATGGACGCCGAGCTGGTCCAAGGTTGCCACGATCTCCCCAGTCTGCCCGTTGTGCATCCGGTGGAAGATACGCATGGACGACGTGCCCACGTGGAGGAGCCCGCTTCTCACGAGAGCGATATCGCCCGCGCGAAGCCTCCCCGGAAATCCAAGCTGAAACTCGAAGGTCGAGAAGCCGCGGTGATGCTCGCGCTGATAGGCAGGCGTCATTCCGAAGGCGGCCAAGACGTGGCCGTTCGCCGCCGTGAAGCGGTGGATGTAAAAGGGCGGGGCGCTCTGGCCGTACACATCCATCTCCCCCGGTTTGACAAACTCCTGGGCCGCCACCAGGAAGCCCTCGTCTCCCAGCGGGAGGGCACGGTGCTCGCGCGGGGGTCCGTCCCAGCCCACCAGCTGCGTGCGGGCACTGGTCTCGGCCGCGCTAGGCAGCGGGCGGGGGACGCGCGTACCCAGCTCGATGTGCCGCGTCCGCTCCTCCACGGTCGCGCACAGAGCCCCGCTGCCCGTATCGAAGAGCTTGTGCCCGATGGCGACACCCGTCGAATCGACGCCGATGACGCCGCTCTCGACGTGCAGGATGTCCCCCGCCCTCAGCTCTTTCATGTAGCGCACGTAACTGTCGACGGGAACGCAACCCCGCCCGGACTCGGCCACATAGGTGGGCCCCAGCCCGAGCGTGCCCAGGAGGGCGAGGCTCGCATCGGCAAACCGCTGGAAGTAGAAAGCAACGGTGAAGTGATCGACGGTGTCGACCTCCCACCGATACACGGCCCCTCGGTACGTCTCGATCCAGGTGGTCATAGCGTCGGCGATTATACGCGGCAAGACGCCGGCGCGACCTGATCGCGACGAGAACGACGCGCCCTCTGATCATGGCACCGCGCATCTCGCCACGGTGATGACACACACGACATCGGCCCTCCCGACGCAGGCACGGGTGGTGGTGGTGGGTGGGGGCATCGCTGGGTGCAGCGTCGCCTACCACCTCGCCAAGCTCGACGCCCGCGAGACCGTACTGCTGGAGCGTCGATCGCTCACGTGCGGGACCACCTGGCATGCGGCGGGGCTCCTCGGCCAGGTCCGGAGCACCCAGAACCTCACCAGGCTCTCGCGCTACGGAGTCGAGCTGTACGGGCGGCTGGAAGCCGAGACCGGTGTGGCCACTGGCTTTCGCTGCAACGGCAGCGTGAGCGTGGCGCGCACGGCCGAGCGGATGACCGAGCTCAGGCGTCTGGCCTCGATGGCGCGCTGCTTCGGCGTCGAGGTGGCGGCGATCGGTCCTGTCGAGGCGGGGAAGCTGTGGCCCCTGATGCGAACGGATGATCTGGTGGGAGCCGTCCACATTCCCGGTGACGCCCAGACGAACCCGGGCCAGACGGCGCTCGCGCTGGCGGCCGGGGCTCGGCGGGGCGGGGTGACGATCCTGGAAGATGTGGTCGTCACCGGGATCGAGGTTCAGCACGGCAGGGTGAGCGGCGTGCTCACCGAGGGAGGCCGGATCGCGTGCGAGACCGTCGTCAACTGCGGCGGTCTGTGGGCGAGGGAGATCGCGCGCACGGCTCGTGTGGCGGTGCCCCTCTTCGCAGCCGAGCACATGTACATGGTGGCCGTGCCTCGCGCGGCGATTCCGCCTACCTTGCCCGTGCTGCGCGACGCCGACGGGCACATCTACCTCCGTGAACGCGAGGGCGACCTCGTCATGGGGGGCTTCGAGCCGGTGGCCAAGCCTCGGCCGGTCGAGAGCATTTCGACGAACTTCGCCTTCTCGCTCTTCGATGAGGACTGGGCGCAGTTCCGCGTCTTCATCGAGAACGCCCATCTGCGCGTGCCGTGCCTGGTAGGAGCCGAAGTGAAACAGCTCCTGAATGGGCCCGAGAGCTTCACCCCTGATACCCGGTACCTACTGGGAGAGGCGCCCGGGGTGCGCGGCTTCTTCGTGGCGGCCGGCTTTCATTCCACCGGCATCGCTTCTGCGGCGGGAGCGGGGCGCGCCATCGCCGAGTGGATCGTGGAGGGCGCGCCGACCATGGACCTGTGGGAGGTCGATCTTCGCCGCTTCGCGCCGTTGCACAACGAGACGCGCTATCTGCGCGAGCGCGTGGTGGAGACGGTCGGGTTGCTCTACGCCATGCACTGGCCGTCCCGGCAGATGCAGACGGCGCGGGGGCGACGCCGCTCGCCACTGCACGATCGACTGGCGGCACGTGGGGCCTGCTTCGGGGAAGTGATGGGATGGGAGCGGGCCAACTGGTTTGCCCCGTCTGGCGTGGAACCCGCGTACCGGTACAGCTGGGATCGCCAGAACTGGTTTCCCCACGCCGCCGAGGAGCACCGGGCCGTGCGGGAGGCGGTGGGACTCTTCGATCAGAGCTCGTTTGCCAAGTGGGAGCTTGATGGTCCCGACGCGGAGGCCGCCCTCCAGCGCCTCTGCGCCAACGACGTGGGAGGGCCACCGGGCAGCGTCCGCTACACGGCCATGCTCAACGAGCGAGGCGGCATCGAGTGCGACCTGACGGTAACCCGGCTCGGGGCGGACCGTTACTTCATCGTCACCGGGGCCGCGGTTGCCGAGCACGACCTCGACTGGATCCGGCGCCACCTTCCCGACTCGGCCCGCGTCGCTCTGGTCGATCGCACCGGCGCCTTCGCCACCGTCGGACTGATGGGCCCGCGTTCACGGGCGCTCTTATCGCGCCTGACCGACGCCGATCTCTCCAACGCGGCCTTTCCGTTCGCGACCGCGCAGGAGATCGAGGTCGCAGGAGCATCCGTACGGGCGCTCCGCATCACGTACGTGGGCGAACTCGGCTGGGAGTTGTACGTTCCGGCCGAGTTCGCCGTTCACGTCCTCGAGGCGCTCCTCGCCGAAGGCGACGAACTGGGTCTGCGCCCGGCCGGCTACCACGCCATGGATTCTCTGCGCGTCGAGAAGGCCTATCGGTCCTGGGGGCACGACATCTCGAGCGAGGACACCCCGCCGGAGGCGGGGCTGACCTTTGCCGTCGCCCTCGACAAGCGGGTGGCCTTCATAGGCCGCGAAGCTCTCCTGCGTCAGCGTGAAGCGCCGCTCACCAAGCGGCTTCTCGTGTTCACGCTGACCGATCCTGAACCACTGCTCTTCGGCAACGAGCCCGTCTGGCGCGACGGCGTCCTCGTGGGACGGACTACCTCGGGAGCCTATGGCCACACCTTAGGGCGCGCCGTTGCCATGGGCTACGTCTACCACCCAGCGGGCGTGACCGATCCCTACGTCGCCGCCGGCCGCTGGGAGCTCGAGGTCGCCGGCGAGCGCATGAGTGCCACCGTCCATCGACGCCCGCCCTACGATCCCACCGGCTCCCGTCCCCGCGCGTAAGGTCACACGAACACCATCGCGTGCGTGGGGTTTTCGACGAGCAGGGTGCGGAGCGCAGTGTCGTCGAGCCCCTTGCGGCGCAGGCGCGGCACCACGTTCACGAGCAGATGATGGTATCCGTAGCCGCCATAGCGGGTGAGGGAGCTCTTGTAGGCGATGTCGTGCGACATGAGGATCTGGCGCATGTGACCCGCCTCGATCAGACCGAGGATATGGCGCATGCGCCCACCGTCGTTGGGCATGTCGAAATCCGGGTTGTAGGGGTACCAGGAGGTCTCGAGCCCGAAGAGGTCGTACTCGAGATAACAGCCGGTGGCAGCCAGGTCCCGCACGCGCTGCTCGTCGGCGATGGTCCGGTCGATGTGACACATGATCGTGCGGGAGAGATCGCCTCCCTCGCTCCGCACCAGCTCGAGAATCTCCATGGGCGCCTGCTCGTGCCGCCCGGGATGAATCATGAGCGGCGCGCCCGTCTCGCGCTGGGCAATCACCGCCGCCCGCACGACCTTCTTCTCGTTCGCCGTCCACGGCCATGTGCAACCGATCTCGCCGATGAGCCCGGCGCGGATCCCGGTGTCGCCGACTCCATCTCTGACGTCACCGATGATCTCCCGGGCAATATCGTCGACCGTGCGACGATCCATGTCGGAGGGATGGGCGGCGGCCACGTAGTAGCCGGAGCCCATGATCACGTGCAGACCCGTGGCCCGCGCGATGCGGGCCAGGGCGCAGGGGTCGCGTGCCAGGCTCCGGTTGGTGGGGTCCACCATGGTCTGGCCGCCCGCTTGCTGGAAGAGGAGTGCCTCGCTGCGAGCGGTCTCCTCGTCGAGGAGGCGGAGGTTGTCCAGGTTCGCGTTGAAGTTCTGGCGCACCCACCCGAGGTTCTCCAGGCTTACCGCCTGGTGAGCAAGACCCTTCTGACTCGCCGCCGCCGGCTCCACGAACATCACCGCGAAATCAATGAGGAGGTGCTCGTGGGGAAGCGTGATTCCCAGCGCCTCCCCTGCCACCGGACCCAGCACCGTCTGCGCCTGCCCCGCGATCGCCGACTTCCCCATCGACCGTTCCTCCAAGATGACTCTGCGCTCGACCCGGATCATCGGCGACGACCGCCCCCCGCGGCAACCGCGCAGACCCCAACCGTGCTGGGACCGAGGTCAGAGCTATACTCCAGGAGTCGGGGGGTTGGGGTGCCCTTTCGAAGCCGCCCATTCCAAGAAAGGACGAGCGCATGGATCTGAACTATTCGCCGGAGGATCTACAGTTTCGTGAGAGAACCCGGCGCTGGCTCGAAGCGAACGTGCCGCGGCAAGAGCTGAAGACCCTCGACGAGCGCAAGCAATGGCACCGCACCATGTACGAGGCGGGTTACGTCGGAATGCATTGGCCCAAGGAGTACGGTGGGCATGCGTTCGGGCCGATGCGGATCGCCATCGCGGCCGACGAGATGGCCCGCGCCAACGCGCCCGCGCCCATCAACGGCCTCGGCATCGGGTTCATTGGGCCGACCATCATCATCCACGGTACGGACTGGCAGAAGCAGCGGTATCTCCGGAAGATCCTGACCGCCGAGGAGATCTGGTGCCAGCTATACTCCGAGCCGAATTCGGGCTCGGACCTGGCCAGCCTACGCACCCTGGCCGAGGACAAGGGCGATCACTTTCTCGTGAACGGCCAGAAAATCTGGACCAGCAGTGGTCACATCGCCGACTTCGGCATCCTGCTCGCCCGCACCGATCCTCGGGTCGCCAAGCACAAGGGCATCTCGTGCTTCCTCTTCAACATGCGTCAGCCTGGGGTGGAGGTGCGCCCGCTCAAGCAGATCACGGGCGGAGCGGAGTTCAACGAAGTCTTCATGACCAACGCCACCGTGGAGAAGCAGAACCTCATCGGCCGCCTCGGCCAGGGCTGGGAGATCGCTCAGACCACCCTCGGCTACGAACGAGGCGGCAACTCGCTCGGTCGCATCACGCGCTACAAGGCGGCCTTCGACCGTCTGGTGCAAGCGACCAGGAAGCTCGAGCGGCACGGCCGCCCGCTGCTGGATGATCCGGTCGTGCGCATCAAGATGGGCCGTCTCTACACGGACCTGGAGGTCCAGCGCTACGCGGCGCTGCGCGTGCTCTCCGCCCTCGAAAAGGGCGCCGAGCCCGGGGCGGCTTCGTCGATCACCAAGCTCTCCTACAGCGAATTCGAGAAGCGGTACTACGAGCTGTGCCAGGAGATCCTCGGCCCCTATGGCCAGGTGACAGAAGGCGGCGGGCTCGAGGAGTTCACGCTAGACATCGACTCCTCGTCCGGGGTGCGGGGGACGTGGGCCTACGCCTACTTGTGGTCCCGGGCCGGTACCATCTACTCGGGCTCCTCGGAGATCCAGAAGAACGTCATCGGCGAGCGGGTGCTCGGCCTACCCAAGGAAGTCCGGGCCGACCGCATGAAGGCGTGAGGAGAGTGCGATGGATTTTTCGTTCAGTTCGGACCAGCAACTGCTCAAGAACTCCGCCCGCGCCTTCCTCGACGAGCACTGCAAGCCCGAGTTCGTTCGCGCGATGTTCGACGATCCACGCGGCGAGAGCGAGGCGCTGTGGAAGGAGATCGCTCAGCTGGGCTGGCTCGGGCTCGCGCTGCCCGAGGAGGTTGGGGGCAGCGGGCTCGGTATGGTGGAGACGGCCATCCTCCTGGAGGAGATGGGGCGCGTTGCCTTTCCCGGCCCGTATCTGGCAACGTCCCTGGCCGGCTACGCTCTGCTGGCGGAGGGCAGTCCGGCTCAGAAGAGTCGATGGCTTCCGGCCCTGGCCAACGGGAGCGCCCGAGGTGCTTTGGCGTTGCTGGAGCGCGGCCTCGACTGGGCGCCGGAGGCGATTGCCACCCACGCCTCGCGCAGCGGAAACGGCTGGGTCCTCACCGGCCTCAAGCAGTTCGTCCCCTGGCCGCAGGTGGCCGATGTCATGTTGGTCTCCGCGCGGGCGCCGGAGGGGCTCACCCTCTTCCTGGTGGAGCCGGCCTCGACGCGGAAGCTCGGGCTCTCCATGATGACGGGAATCGATCTCACGACCCGGCTGGGCACGGTCACCCTGGACGGCGTCGCCGTCGAGGCGGACGCCGTGCTGGGGACACCGGGCGGAGCGAGGCCGTTGCTGGAGGCGCTGCTGCGGCGGGGTGCGGTGGCCGCCGCCGCCGAGATGCTGGGTGCCGCCCGCCGCTGCCTGGACATGGCGGTCTCGTACGCCAAGGTTCGCGAGCAGTTCGGCCAGCCGATCGGTTCGTTCCAGGCCATCCGCCACAAGTGCGCCGAGATGCTGCTGGAGGTCGAGAATTCCCACGCGGCGACCTACTATGCGGCGTGGGCCCTCGATGCCGGCGCCGACGACGCGCCGCTGGCCGCCTCGGTAGCCAAGGCTTACGTGAACGATGCCTCTCGCAAGGTCTGCGGTGAGGCCATTCAGGTCCACGGCGGGATCGGCTTCACGTGGGAGTACGATCTGCACCTCTACTTCAAGCGTGCCAAGGCCCTCGAGGTACAGTACGGCGATGCCGACTTCCATCGTGAGCTAGTGCTGCGGGCGGCGGCGGCCTGAGGGACACTCGAGATGGCGACCACCCTACTGACGCCGGGTGACGCGGGGAGCCTCCTGGAGGGAGCGCTCGCCTCGCTGCGGGCGGAGGTGGCTGCCGCTCCGGCATTGCTCATGAGCTGGCACCCGGCCCCGGGGGAGTGGTGCATCAAGGAGGTGATCGGGCACCTGATCGAGGCCGAGCAGCGTGGCTTTTCGGGCCGCATTCGCATCATTCTCGACGCCCCGGATCCCCAGCTTCAGACGTGGGATCAGAGTGCGGTGGCCCGCGAGCGGCGCGATTGCGAGCGCGATGTCCACGATCTCCTCCGCACGTTCGCGGTCCTGCGCGAGGAAGGGGTGGTGTTGGCTCGACGCCTCGGCCCGGACCAGCTGGCGCGGGGCGGCCACCACCCGACGGTCGGCTACCTGCGGGTGGCCGATCTTCTGCACGAGTGGGTGCACCACGACCGCAACCACCTCAAGCAGATCCTCGCCAACGTGCAGAGCTTCGTGTGGCCACACATGGGGAACACCCAGAAGTTTTCCTCTCCCTGAACGTCGCGACGGAGAGCCGTATGAGTGACCTGGAGGACGAACACTACTTCGACACTGCCGATGCCGAGACGGGGGTCATCAGTGCCGCGGCTCTCGACGCCACGGTGGCCACCCTGGCTCCCACCGAGCCAATTTGCCTGCCAGAGACGTCCACCGTCCACGAAGCAGCCACGGCCATGCTGGCCCGCCACCAGGCCGGCGTGCTGGTCGTGGACGACGGCGGGCGGCTGACGGGTATTTTCACCGAGCGTGACGTGCTGACGCGGGTCGTGGGCCGCGAGCTCGAGCCACGCCGTACGACGCTGCGCGAGGTCATGACACCGAATCCCGAGGCGCTGACCCGGGAGGACCGCGTGGCCTACGCCGTCTATTGCATGAGCGTGGCTGGTTACCGCACAGTCCCTCTCGTCGACGCCGACCATCGCCCGGTGGGTGTCATCACAGCCGGCGATATCTTGCGCTGGGTGGCCGACCTATTTCCGGAGACGGTCCTCAACATGCGCCCTGGCGATCGCATCAAGCACGCCGACAAGGTGGATATGGGCTGAGGGGATTCCCATGGCTGACGCGCGCAGGAGTTACGTGAGCGGAGCGCACGAGACACCGCTGCTCGGCATCACGATCGGGGACATGTTCGATGCGATCGTCGCTCGCTATGGGGACCGCGAAGCGCTGGTCGTCCGCCACCAAGACCTCCGTTACACGTACCGTGCCCTGCAGGCGGAGGTGGACCGCTGCGCCCGCGCCCTCATCGGCCTCGGCGTCCAGAAGGGAGAGCGGGTCGGCATCTGGGCGCCGAACTGCGCGGAGTGGACCATCACCCAGTTCGCGACATCCAAGATCGGCGCGATCCTCGTCAACATCAACCCGAGCTACCGCGGCCACGAGTTGCAGTACGCGCTTCAGCAGTCCGGCTGCGCCTATCTGGTGATCGCTCCCCAGTTCAAGACATCCGACTACACCGCCATGCTCTACGAGCTGGCGCCTGAGCTACGCGGTGCGGTTCCCGGCCAACTGGCCGCGGCGCGGCTGCCCGACCTTCGGGTGGTCGTCCGCCTCGGCTCCGAGCCGGCTCCCGGCATGCTCGTCTGGACCGATCTGCTGGCCAGGGGTGATCGGATCGACGACAGGCAGCTCGCCGAGCGGCAAGGCCAGCTCCAGTTCGACGAGCCGATCAACATCCAGTACACCAGCGGGACAACGGGGTATCCGAAGGGCGCCACCCTCAGCCACCACAACATTCTCAACAACGGTTACTTCGTGGCCGAGCTGATGAACTTCACCGAGCGCGATCGGCTGATCATCCCGGTGCCGCTCTATCATTGTTTCGGCATGGTCATGGGAAATCTCGGCTGCATGACCCATGGCGCCACCATGATCTACCCGAGCGCCGGCTTCGAGCCGAAGGCGGTGCTGGAGGCGATCCAGGCCGAGCGCGGGACCGCCCTCTACGGGGTTCCCACCATGTTCATCGCCGAGCTGGGTGAGCCCGGCTTCTCGACGTACGACTTGAGCAGCCTGCGGACCGGGATCATGGCCGGCTCTCCGTGCCCGGTCGAGGTGATGAAAAAGGTGCAGGCCCTGATGAACATGCGCGAGATCGAGATCGCCTACGGCATGACCGAGACGAGTCCGGTGAGCACCCAGACGCGCATCGGCGCGCCTCTGGACAAGCAAGTGGGTACGGTCGGGCAGGTCCATCCGCACGTGGAAATCAAGATCATCGATCCCGCCACGGGGGCGGTAGTGCCGCTCGGGACCACGGGTGAGCTGTGCACGCGCGGCTACAGCGTGATGCTCGGCTACTGGAACAACGAGGAAGCGACAGGCGGGGCCATCGACGCGGCGCGCTGGATGCACACGGGTGACCTGGCCGTGATGGACGCTGACGGCTACCTCAACATCGTGGGCCGCATCAAGGACATGATCATCCGGGGCGGGGAGAACGTGTACCCACGGGAGATCGAGGAGTTCCTCTACAGCCATCCCAAGGTCCAGGACGTTCAGGTGATCGGCGTGCCCGACCCCAAGTACGTCGAGGAGGTCATGGCCTGGATCCGCCTGAAGGACGGCCAGTCGGCGACGGTCGAGGAGATCCGCGAGTTCTGTCGGGACCGGATCGCCCACTACAAGATCCCGCGTTACGTGAAGTTCGTGGACGGGTTTCCCTTGACCGTGACCGGCAAGGTGCAGAAGTTCCTGATGCGCGAGCAGAGCATCGTGGAGCTCGGCCTCACCGCGGCCGCCTCCGTCAAGACCGCCTTGATCATGGGCGGGCCCCGAAATGGCCCCCCAAGCCCCCCATACGCTCGGGGCGCCCCGGGGGACCCAGGGCGCCCCTCGACCTCGCTCCGCGTACGGGTTCCGGGGCGTTCTCAATACGACCGTGGCATGCCGAGGACGTGCTCGCCCACGTAGGCCATGACCAGGTTCTGGTTGACCGGCGCCGTCTTGTAGAGGCGACACTCGCGGAACTTGCGCTCCACGTCGTACTCCTCGGCATAGCCGTAGCCGCCGTGGCAGTCGATGCAGGCATTGCCCGCCTCCCAGGCCGCCTCCGCCGCCAGGTACTTGGCCATGTTGGCTTCCGGCCCCGCCGGCTCGCCGGCGTCGAAGAGGGCAGCCGCCTTGTTCCGCATGAGGGCGGCCGCCTCCACTGCCATGTGCGCTTTGGCGATGGGGAACTGCACCCCTTGGTTGGCACCGATGGGTCGGCCGAAGAGCACGCGCTGGCTCACGTACGTGACCGCTCTGTCCACGAACCAGCGGCCGTCGCCGATGGACTCTGAGGCCACCAGGATACGCTCGGCGTTCATGCCGTCGAGGATGTAGGCAAACCCCTTGCCCTCCTCGCCGATGAGGCTGTCGGCAGGAATCTCCATGTCGTCGAAGAAGAGGGCGTTGGTGGAGTGGTTCATCATCATGCGGAGCGGACGGATCTCCAGGCCTTTGATGCCCCGGATGTCGATGAGGAACACGGACAGACCCTCCGTGCGCCGCTTGACCTGATCGACGGGCGTGGTGCGGGCGAGCAGCAACATCAGATCCGACTGCAGCGCGCGCGAGATGAAGATCTTCCGGCCGTTGACGA
Source organism: uncultured Candidatus Rokubacteria bacterium (assembly GCA_963754315.1). GTDB lineage: Bacteria > Methylomirabilota > Methylomirabilia > Rokubacteriales > CSP1-6 > CAVWFS01. Next base: position 636,880 of record CAVWFS010000019.1, on the reverse strand, counting down.
CGTAGCGATCCCCCCGGCGCACCGCGGTGGTCTGCAGCTTGGTGGTGTCGGAGCCCGCGTTGGGTTCGGTGACCGCGAAGGCCTGCAAGCGCAGCTCGCCCGTGGCGATCTTGGGCAGATACTGACGTTTCTGCCCCTCGCTGCCGTGGCGCAAGACGGTGCCCATGATGTACATCTGGGCGTGGCAGGCCGCGGCGTTTCCCCCGTGCTCGTGGATGGTCTCCAGGATGAGAGCGCCATCGGCGATGGGAAGTCCGGCTCCGCCATACTCCGGAGGAATCAACGCGCCCAGGTATCCGGCCTGGGTCAGCTCGTTGACGAAGGCATCGGGATACTCGCGCTTGGCATCGAGCTCGCGCCAGTACTCGCCGGGGTACTTCTTGCAGATGTCCGCCACACCAGCGCGCAGCGCGCGCTGCTCGTCGGTAGGGGTCAGGGGTATCTCCGCCATGGGTCTACCGTCCTCTGAACTCGGGTTTGCGCTTCTCGTTGAAGGCCCTGACGCCTTCCAGCCGGTCCTCCGTCTCGACCGTTACATTGTAGGCCTCGATGGCAAGGTTGATGGCCGACTCGAGGTCGCGGTCGAGTCCCGCCATGATGGCCTTCTTGGCTTGCCGAACGGCGACGGGGCCGTTGGCCGCCACCGCACGAGCGATCTCCATCGCCTTCGTTCGCGCCTGCCCGGCGGGCACCACGTGATTGACGAGCCCCGCCGCCTTGGCCTCGTCCACCTTCATGCGGCGACCGGTGAAGATCAGCTCCTTGGCCAGGGGCGCGCCAAGCACGCGGGGCAGGAGCTGGGTGCCGCCGATGCCCGGAAAGATTCCGAGGGTCGTCTCGGGGAGACCGAAGACCGCCGTCTCCCCGGCCACGATGAAGTCGGACAGCAGGGCCAGCTCGCAGCCGCCGGCCAGGGCGAAGCCTTCCACGGCCGCAATGACCGGTACCGGGCAGGCGAGCACGGCGAAGGCGGCTTGCTCGAATATGACGTGCTGGGCTCGCCAGGCGGCGTCCGTCATGTCGTTGCGTTCCTTCAGATCGCCGCCGGCACAGAAGGCGCGGTCCCCGGCGCCCGTGAAGATCACGGCGCGCACGTCTGCGTCACCGTGGAGCGCCCCGAAGCACACTCGCAGATCCTCACCCATCGCCGTGTTCATGGCGTTCATCAGATCCGGGCGATTCAAGGTCACGGTGACGATGTGGCCGTTCGCGGTACGGTCCGCCAGCAAGGTCCGGTACATCAGATGATTCCCTGGCGGCGGAGAGCGCGCACGTCGTCGAGGGTGTAGCCGAGCCAGGTGAGGACATCGGTGGAGTGCTCGCCGAGCCGCGGTGGAACGCGTCGTACGTGCGGCCGCTCCCCGTTCCAACGGATCGGCAAGCCGAGGCTCGCATAGTCGGGAAGGCGAGGATGGGGCGCCCCCACCAGCATGCCGATCGCCTTCGTTTGCGGCTCGGCGAGGGCGGCGTCCACCGTGAGAATGGGAGCGCTGGGTACTCCCGCGGCCCGCAAGGTGTCGACGATCTGGGCTGACGACCACCGCCGCGTTAAGACCGACAGTGCCTCCACCAGGGCGGGGCGGTGCCGAACGCGTGAGGGATTGTCCTTGAACCGAAGATCGGTGGCCAGCTCCGGTGCCCCCAGGGCCTCGGCGAGGCGCACGAAAAGCGAGTCGGAGCCGGCGGCGATCATCGCGTAGCCGTCGGCTGTTGGAAAAGCCTGATAGGGCGCGATCATGGCCGTGCCGGAGCCCTGAGGCTGCGGGACCTCGTTGGTGCCGAGATATCCCATGGCGTGATACGACACCCACATGAGGGCGGTCTCGAACAGGGCGGTGGTGACCTCGACCGCGCGTCCCGTCGCATCGCGCTCGCGGAGGGCCGCCACGATGCCGAGGGCGGCCCACATGCCGGTCCCCATATCGACGATGGAAGTTCCTACCCGGGCCGGCTCGTGCCCGGGGTGGCCGTTCACGGACATGAGCCCGCCATACGCCTGCATGAGCGGATCGTAGCCCGGCAGATCTCGCAACGGTCCCTCGGTCCCGAAGGCGGTGATGGCGCAGTACACAAGGCGGGGATTGGCGGCGGTGGCCCCGGCGAAATCGAGTCCGAGCTCTTCGATGGCACCCGCCCGCAGGCTCTGTACGAAGACGTCGGCGCGGCCGACCAGCCGCCGGAGCACGTCCAGGCCCCCATCGCGCTTGAGGTCGAGGGAGAGACTGCGCTTGTTGCGGTTGAAGGCCATGAAAACCGCGCTCTCATCCCCCCAGTAGGGAGGAGCCCACGCGCGCGCATCGTCGCCGCGACCGGGCCGCTCGATCTTGATGACCTCGGCCCCCATGTCACCCAGGATCTGGGTGCAAAACGGCCCCGCCACGTTCTGGGTGAGGTCGACCACCACCGTGCCCTCGAGCGGCAGGCTCACGCCGAAGAGTCTAGCATCGCCGGCGACCGCGCCCGGCTGGGCCACCGCCGCTCACCGAGGCGGATCGCCGAGACCCTCTCGCCGACTACCTAGCCGCTGCAATCGACGGTGCGGCGATCATGCCCTTTGATGTGTCAGTCGATGGGAACGACGCGGTAGCGATAGACCATACCGTGGTTGCCGGCAGCGTAGCCGCGGTCCCGCGCCGGCAACGATGAATGGCGACCAGGGGAAGGCGATGTCTCCGCGACACCCAGCTCTTGCCGCCTTTCCATCCTTCACGCGTAACAGGACGTTGCCCGACTTCTCTGGCAGGGGGCCGCCGATCGCGTAGCCTACGGTCGCGGTGGGGAAATGGACTTGGTCCATGTAACACTCGGCGTCGCGAGTGAGCCCGCGAATTTCCGGCGTGATCCTGCATCGGTACACGGGCTGCCATGTTTGCCGCCGTCGGTCGTGCGCAGAATGTGACGTGCCCGGTGGGTGACGAATCCCAGTTGTGGGCGAAGGTGAAAAAATAGTCCGAGCGGTGCTCCGGGACACCGCTGTGCAGCCTCTATGCCAGCGACGAAACAGCATATGCTATGAGCTTTTTGGAGACATCCGAATTAGGTGTTGCCGTCACGTTTATGCTCGTCGCGTGTTTGGGGTACCAACTTTCGCGATCGCGGTTGGCACAGTGCAGAGGTTGGAGCAATTATCTTTGGCGGGCGGACGGGGCCGCACGGCTATTGTATTCATGTGTGGTCTTTGAAGCGTCTCTGTCAAACGATCATTTGTTTGGGCCAGCCCTTCCGAGGTCAATCTTCTTCGCCGTTGGATGTCATCCTATCCCCCGCACGAATACGTGTCGCTCAAAGGAAGTCGAGTGCGCGGTCCGCCCTGCACTCGCGTACTCTGAGGATAGCCCAGACGGCCACGGATATTCTGAGAACGCCCTGGACGTAGCAGCGTGCACCACTGTCTGCAGACTCGAACGAAAATAGAGAGGGAAACAATGAAGACTCGTGTTCGCAGGCGCAATATTTGTTGGTCATTACTGGCGCCAATGGTGGCCCTGGTGTTCGCAGGCCTCATCAGCGGGGCGTTGATTGAATCCGGGTACGCAGAGGAGCCCGACGCCGCCGCCCCCGGTGCCGCAATTCGGCCCCGTTCAATTTGTGGTCTGCAAGGTAGACGCTGGTGAGGACGCCGGGCAAGATACCTTCTTCACCGTGATCCTCCCGGGCACTGGCCAATCCACAGGCTGGGGGAAAGCGCTCTCGTCCACTACCTGATTGCGGGCCGTTCCCGGAACCGGAATCGGTGGCGGCAACAACCGATCCCCCGCCAACCGATCCCCCGCCGGCCCAAGGCCCGCCCATGGCGCCGCAATTCGGCCCCGTTCAATTTGTGGTCTGCAAGGTGGCCGCGGGCAGACGGCAAATACATTCTTCACGGTGATCCTCCCGGGCACTGGCCAGCCCACAGGCTGGGGGAAAGCTCTCTCGCCACCTACCTAATTGCGGGCCATCTCCCAGGAATCGGAATTGGTGACGACAACAACCGATGTCGAGTAGGCCAACGGCAACGTCTGGAGAGCCTCAAAGGGCACGAGGAATGACAGGCGCCTACCAGTGAGGGAGTCGCCCAGGGGAGCTATTTGCGAAGACGGTGACAACACTGTGAGGGTCAACTGCGACTATGGCGGTGGCCAAGTGGAGAAAGCCGGCAGCTGTATGCGCGTGCGTGTGCCGGGCAAGTGAGTAGAGGCTGAGAAGCCTGCCAACAGCCGCGGACTCTAGCCGAAGCCACCGTTGCCGTCCCCTCGTCGCCCCCGAGACAGAAGTGGACGAAGCGATCCGTCGCGCCTCCGAGGTGCGTAGCCGGGGCCGTGCTCCGGCTACACGCCTTGAATAGGCGGGGAGGCGTTCGTCCGCGGGCATCTGGTACGCGTCGCCAAGGTGTTCGTGCGGTAGCGCCTATGAGTGCGGTCGAATGAATCTGCGGTTCCTCGACGGGGAGATCGCCGGGCTTGGTTCCGTGGAGAATTTTGACCACGTCGGTGGATCCACGAGGCGTCTGCGCTCCTCGAAGAGCCTGCGGCCTCCCAGCACGGTCAGAGCATCGCGCGCGCCCTGACGAGCTTATCGAGGAGAAGGGGGATGCTGAAGGCGAGCCCCAGCCCTTTCATCTCGCCCTGGAGATCTCCAGGGCACGCCGGGCAAAGTCCTGGAAGTCGCCGAGGCGCTCCGTGACGATGGATTTGACAACATCGAGGTTCAGGCGCTGATAGTCGTGCACAGCCACGTTGCGGAATCCGACCATTCTGGCCATGCGCGCGGCCAGCTCCCCATCGAGCAGGCCCGCATCGCGCAGCAATTCGAACGCGTGGCGGCTCTCCTGGGGCAGCCCGAGACGCCGAGCATTCACGAGCGCCATGGCCAGGTCGATCGCCGCCTCGCAAGCGCGCTGCAGGTTGAGGATGATCGAGTCCTGCCGGGTGAGGTTCGCGCGGAGATTGCGCTCGTCGCCCGCGTATTCCTCCTGGATGCGGGCCAGGCACCGCTCCACGATGGCCACCTTGTTGAGGATGACGTCATCGACCATAGACCGTCCCTTCGCGAGCGATCTGGGCCAGGATCTCGCGCCGCTCCTCGTTGAGCCGCGCGTAGGCGGCATAGGCCGCTATCTCGAAGCGCTCCGCCTCCGCCGGATCGCGGACAACGAGGGCGACTCCACGCGAGATCACCTGCGCCCGCAGCACGGTCGACGCGCTCCGAAGATCGACGAGGTCCACGGGACGCCGCAGACAAGACGCGAGATCCTCCTGGATCTCGAACCGCTGAACGGGATCTAGGCGGTTACGCGCGAGGACGGCATAGTCGAGATCGCTGTCCGGGCGCAAGCCGCCCTCGACGGAAGATCCGAACCGATAGAGCGCGACCAGCCCCGCGACGCGCGCCTCGAGCAGCGACCTGGCCACGCTGTCGTGTGGCTCCCCGGGCATACCCGCGGGGAGTGTCGGATCGTCGTGTCGTCCGCGCCCGCCCTTGGCCATGTCTGATACTCGGGCTCACCTTAGCACGTGCATCGTGGCGCCTTGAACGTCCCAGCTGGCCGGAAGGAATCACCGCGGCATGAAGGTGGTTCTGATCGCGCCGATATCGGCCGCGGGCACCTTGCTGTGGCCGCCGAGATCGTCCGCGCGCTGCCGATGCTCTTCACTTCCCCATGAGCACCGCCGGAAGCCACGTGGCGAGGGGCGGGAACGCTGCCACCAGCGCCAGCATGAGAAGCCCCAGCAGCACGTAGGGCGTCACCGCCCCGAAGATCTGACTCATGGTGATGGCGCGGGGGGCCACGCTTTTCATGGTGAAAAGGAGCATGCCGAAGGGTGGGGTCAGGAGGCCGAGCTGCATGCAGATGAGGAACAGGACGCCGAACCACACCGGGTCGAAGCCGTAGAGCTGCACGAGCGGCATGAAGAAGGGCAAGGTGATCAGCATCATGCTGACCTGGTCGATGAAGCAGCCCAGCACGAGCAGGATGAGCATCATGACCGCGAGCACGACCGCCGGGCCGAACCTCGCCTCCTGCACGGCCGTCACCAGGCCGTTGGTCGCCCCCGAGAATGTCAGGATCTGGGAAAATGTCGTCGCGCCTACGATGATGAAAAGGATGACTCCCGAGATGCCCGCCGTCCCGAGAAGGGCCTTCATGAGCCCATCCCACGTCAGCGCGCGGTAGAGTGCGGCCACGAGCACGGTGGCGACGGCCCCCAGTGCGGCGGACTCAGTGGGGGTGGCCCAGCCCGCCGCCATGGCCAGGATGACGACCACGAAGATCAGCACCAGGGGCAGCACGTAGACGGCGAGGGGCCGCCAGCGGCCCCAGCCGTGCACCGGAGCCTGCTCGAACACCGGTGCCAGGCGCGGATCCAAGGTGGCGCGAACAACGATATAGCCCACGAAGGCCACGGCGAGGAGCACCCCGGGGACGATGCCGGCGAGCAGCAAGCGCGAGATGGAGATACCGGCCAGGCTGCCCAACAGCACGGTGAGCGCGGAGGGCGGGATCAACATGTCCACGCCCCCGATGGCCATGATGGGGCCCATGGCCATGCCTGGCTGATAGCCCCGGCGGAGCATCTCGGGAAGCATGAGACTGCCCAGCAACGCCGTCGTCGCGATGGTGGAGCCCGAGATGGCCGAGAACACGGTGCCGGCCACCACTGCTACCACCGACAGGCGGCCGGGCACGCGCGCGATGAGCCGGTCGATGGCGTCGATGGCCTTCATGGCCACGCCGGTATGGAAGAGCACCTCGCCCATGAGCACGAAGAACGGGATGGGCGTGAGGGAGAAGCTCGCGATGGAAGCCACCCCGTTCCGAATCATCTGGACGAGCCCGGCGTCCTTGCCGAGCCACACCCAGGCCCCCACCACGTTGATGCCGAGGAAGGCGAAGGCGGCGGGCAATCCGACCGCGAGTAGCCCCGACAGAATACCGAAGAGGACGGTCGCCGCGAGCCACCAGACCATGAGAAAGGTCGGGGGGGCCCGCGCTCAGGCGTGCGGGCCGCTGCCTTCGAGCGCGCCCCAGCCGAGGAAGCGGCGCACGAACTCGACGGCGAGGAAGGCGAAGCAGATCGGCACCGGGGCGTAGAGCCACCACTCCGGGAACACCACGGACTTGATGACCAGCGCGCCTTGCTGCGCCGAGCTGGCGACCGCCCGCGCGCCGTAGACGACGAAGATGGCGGAGACAGCCAGGCCCACCGCGTCGGAGAAGCGGTCGAGGGCGCGGGCGACCCCGTGCGGCAGAGATGTGAGCAGCACGTCGAGCCTCACGTGCTCGTTCCGGTGCAGGAGCCACGGCGCCACCAGGAAGGTCGCCAGCGGCAGGCCGTACTCGGACACCTCGAGGATCCAGGGCAAGGTGCCGAGACCCAGATTGCGCGCGAGCACATCGCCGGTGACGAGCAGGGCGAGAAGGCCCAAGATGAGTGCCGCCGCCACCGCCTCGGCATGGAGCAGCCCCCGGTAGGCCCGCCCGAGCATGCGCGCGGCTATTTCTTGGAGAACAGCTCGCGCATCTTCGGACCGTGCTCGGGGCTCGCCTTGAGCACGCTGGCCCAGGCCGCTTCGTAGGCCTTGTCCAGGTACTGCTGGGCCGGCGGGCCCTCGAACCTGATGACCTCGATGCCCGCCTGCTGCTGGCGCTTCGTCTCCTCCACCGTGTAGGTCTTCCAGAAGTCGTTCTGCGCCTCTAGCGCCCGGGCCTGCTTGGCGAGATGCTCCCGCTGGGCCGGCGTGAGCCGCTTCCACATGTCAAGGTTCGCGATCAGGGACACCTCGGCATCGTAGAAACCAGGATCCACACGGTACTTGGTCTTCTCTTGCCAGTTCAGGTCAAAGATGCCGCCGATGGGCCAGCCGTAGCCGTCGACCACCCCGCGCTCGAGCGCGGTATAGACCTCGCCCGGTGCCGTCTGCATTACGGTGGCGCCGAGCGCGGTGAAGAAGTCCCGGTACACTGGTGTCACCCGGATCTTGAGCCCCGTCAGGTCGGGCTTGGTGATCCTCTTGTTGAGGTAGATGTGGAAGGTCTGGTGCTCGACGATGCGGGCGAGATACTCCATGTTGCCCTTCTGGTTCCACACCCGGTTGATGTAGTCGAAGGCGCCGTTGGTCCGCTGCTCGGCCACCGGGATCCGCGTGAGCTTGAGCGCGTCCGACTCGGGGAACACATTGGTGTAGAAGGCGCCCGTGGACATGGCCACGTCGACCACGCCCGTGCGCACGGCGTTGCCCACCTCGAAGGTCGGCACCGCCTTGGGACCGCCGATGAAATTCAGGCGCATCACACCCTTGCCCTCGTCATTGGCCTTGGCGATCCACGTCTCCAGCCGCTTGACGTAGAGCGAGCTCTCGGGAAAGGCGCTCACCACCTTGAGGGTGACCTCCTGCGCTCCGGCGCCGAGGGGCAGAGTGAGCAGGATGGCCGCGGCGGCGGCGACTATACGGCTGAGTCTCTTCACGGGTTTCCTCCTCGTAACGAGAGGCCGGCCACCCGCGTGAGCGGGCTGTCGTCGCGCCGAATCACGGCGCGCCGCTGGCCATTGGGCTTGATGGTGCGGCCGATATTACACCACGCGGGCGGCACCAGGGTGGATGACCGCGGACAGGTTTTAGGACACGAAGATCGCAACCTCACGGACCTCGCGTTGGTCACGACGTAGCGGACCCTTGCTCATCGGGGTCCCTCCGCCGTAGGGTAGGCGCACCGAGTCATCAATGACCACTCTGCGGACCACGGCCATCATGAAGACCGACATCCGCGATTCCACGGCGCGGTTCTGGATGCTTCCCGAGGTCGACCTGCACACCCTGCACACCGAGCACACGAGCATCGGCAGTTCGTTGCGCGCCTGGCCCAGGCCCACGGACGGTCGCGTCGTCAAAGGCGAGGGTGACGGGTACCCATGGGCGGAAGGGCTCCATTCCGTCGATATCGGCCTGCCTTCGCCGCGACTCGCTGGAATCGCGATCTATAAGCTCCAGTGACGTTCGTTCCAGCCGCCCGCGCGGGCGCGTGAGAATCGCCGCCCTCGTCGAGGCGATCCCCCTGCCGCTGGCGACGGCGGTGGGGATCAGCGTTGCGTCCCACCTCGCCGTCTACGGGCTCACGCCCGTGCTGTCGCTCCACCTGGTGGCCCTGGGCGGCACCAGCACCCAGGTCGGCCTTCTCTTCTCGATGTTCTCTCTGGTGGCAGTGGTGCTGCGGCCGGCGGCGGGGGCGTGGATCGATCGGCAGGGAGTCCGCCGTGCCCTCCTTCCCGGGGCCACGCTCATGGTGCTGAGTTCGCTCGGGCTCCAGGTGGCCACCGGGCCCTCAATCCTGATCGGGGTAATGGCCGGCTTTGGGGTGGGCTACGGGCTGGCGACGATGGCAGCGGCGGTCCTGGCCGCGAGCGCTCCGCCCGAACGGCGGGGCCGAGCGCTGAGCGTCTACTACTTGGCAGCGCCCGTCTCGATGGCCGTGGCAGCGCCGCTCGGCCTCTGGTTTTTTCGCGAAGTCGGCGCCGGCGCCAATTTCGCGATGGTGACTGCGCTAAGCCTGGTCGCTGCAGCCTTCGGCTTCTCGCCGGGCACGGCGGCGGCGGGTCGCAGGGTGGCCCCCGCCCTCGGTGCGAGCCCGCTCTGGAGCCGCGGCGCACTGCCCTTGTCCGCCGTGCTGGTCTTCGCGGCCATGGGGCAGAGCGCGCTCTACGCGTTCCTGCCGCTCCACGCCACCGCCTCCGGTCAGGAGCGGCACCTCGCCTTGTTCTTCGGCGTCTACTCGGCCGGAATGATCGTCTTCCGGATTGCGGTCTCGGCGAGGGCAGACCGCTGGGGACGGAGCCAGATCCTGGTGCCGGCGCTCGGCCTTCTGGCGCTGGGCTTCGCTGTGCTGATCCCGCCGCCTGTACCGCTCCGTCTGGCCGCCGCCGCCGTGCTGCTCGCTGCCGGCAGCTCCGCCCTCTATCCGATGCTGGTGGCCCTGGTGGTCGACCGGGTCCCTGACCGCGAGCGCGGAGTGGCCATGGGCACGGTCTCGGGAGCGTGGGACCTCGGGGTCTTTGCCGGATCGCTCTCGATCGCGGCCATCGTCGAGCACGCCTCCTATGGGGCCGCGTTCGCGACCGCCGCCGCGCTCACCGTGATTGCCCTCGGGGGTCTCCTCCTAGTTGAGCGCCGTCGGATCATGATGCGGGTGATGTGACGACGGGCCCCGAGTCTGGTTCGCGTCGCGAAAAACGATTGCTGTCTGATGGGCTCGATCTTGAGCGCCTTCCAATCGCCTCGTCATTTGCTTCACGCCTCAAATGCAGTCTCTATGCATGAAGCTCGCGATCCGCCCGCTCTGTGGACGGCGCTCGAGGACCTGTTCAGCAAGACCGGTGTCCGCAACGGCTGCTGGTGCAGTATTGGCGGATCGGCAGCGCCTATCGCCCAGAAGCCGCGCGTGCAAAGCAAGACGGTCGCTCGCCGGGTGTCGCCTCGCCCGGGCAGTCTCGATCAAGCTCCCCGAGGCTCTCGAAGAAGCACAATTTGTTGACGTTGGATGAATCGACTGACAGCGGTCGTCGCGGACGTCACGTCGCTGACGCCGGCGACCGCCCCTACCACGCGTCAGCGCGGCATCAGCAAGCGTACCTGCACCACACGAAGGTCACGATTCAGAGCAGCTTCTTCCGCAGGCCATCCAAATACGCGGTCAGCTTTGCTACCTCCACGTACTCGTCCCGGTGGTCCGCAAGCGTGAGTCGATAACCGTGCTCCTGATCGATCGCCCAGCCCGAAATGAGGCCCGATTTATACGCGGCTGTAAGACGGATCCGCTCGTCGCTTGACACCACGGGAAGTGGCGACGATGTTGCGGTTGTTCCCCTGGATCGGTTATTTTCATAGCTCGATAGTACAGCAAAAGGCCGCGGTTCGCGCGCGGCTCACTTTGAAACCTCCTTGTCACAAAGAAGACCCCATCGTGACCTTCCTGGCCAACACCGTCACCGGAGCGCAGACCGTTGTGGCGACCGGCGTCGGGACGGCCACCATCGAGGTCACCGTCCGAGGCTTTGATGGGAGCATCGTGGTCCCAGTCACCGTGAAGGGTGTCGGCGACTGAGGCACCATCATGGGGCTCAGGCCGCTCCCCTGATGGCGAGCGAAGCTCGCGCTCGGCGTCGCGTCACTACACGCGGGCACATCTTGGGTCCACCGCGCCGCCGCGTCAAAGATCGAGAGCCCTAGCGGGCCAGCATTCGTGGCGAGGCGGGCCCTACATGGACGTGGGCTCCGGTCGCCGATCCAGGAATGGCGGAACGAATGCCGATGAACGGAATGCCGACCTGGCGGAGATGATCCATGAGCCACCGCCCCTCCGGGCTGTCCGGATGCACGGCGACGTCGATCGCATTGCGATGATCGAGACTCAACTTGTCGTGCACGCGGGTTTGGCCGCGCGAGCTGATGGGTAGGCTGCGCCCGAAGGTCGTAGTAAACAGGCGCTCGAGCTTCGGCACGTCGCCCAGCGACCACCGTGCCGAGCCTTGGTAGCGCACCAACGTGCCCGTGTCTTCGAAACCACCTACGGGCAGGGGCAATAGCCGCGCCAGTTGCTCATGGATGGACGCTTCCACGATGATGCGATCGGCCTCGTCGATCTGCTCCGTGAGCTCGTTGATACTGCGCTCCAGCTCACGCTGTTCACGCTCACTCGCATCCAAGTACTCGAGGGACAGGGCCCCGGCTCGATGGAGGCTGCGGCGCTCGTGGACGGTCTGCTTCGCCATTTCCAGACTCTCCTCGTACGTCGTGCGCGCACGCAGGAGGGCGGCCCGATAGTCCTTCATCGACTGCACCACGGCCCGCGCCAAATCAGAGAGTCGGGAGGCATCGCCCGCCCGCCCGGGGCCAGGTAACTTCGGGGACTGGCGTGTCTGGGGCTCGACCGACCACACTCCGGTCACGAGTGCGAGCAGCGCCACACCGCAGATCGGCCCCCGCCGAGATTTCCTTCGCGGACGTTCAGCGTTAACGGGTATCCTCCCAGATCGACTTGTCACGGAGCCGCTCGGAATCGCCGTGGAGCACACCGAGTCGATTCCAGGCAACGCCCTGGGTTGACGGTCGGTCCAACCCTCATCATAATCGAGTGGCCTGGGTGCGATGGTTTCCTGGCGTTTCCCTTGCTGGCGCTTCGGCGGCGGTGATATGGTGCCTCTACTTTCGTCCTGCTCGCACGGAGGCCGCAAAAGACGCCGCACGTATGTAAAGACGCCGCACGTATGTGACGTTCCGGAGGACGAGCGAATCCGGTGACCACGGCCATCGGCCGGTGACCACGAAGAAGATCAGCGTTACACAAGGAGGCTGAGCATGACGCCGGTCAGGCCAATCTGTCGTCATTCTGGCGATGCTCCTAATCGCCCTACCGTGTCTCTCCGCGCCCGTGTGGGCCCAGCCACCCGTCCCGGTGACTGTGAAGTTCTCGGTGATCGAGATCTTCGAGAACGTCTGCGCTGAGGATTTCGGCGAAGTGTGTCCGAATGACTTATACCTACGCGTCAACATCGGCAGCAACATCCCTGGCAACGATTTCATCCGGCATGATTTCCCCGACAAGGCGGGCACGCTGCGCCCCGCTCGCTTCTCCACGGAGCGTGTGATGATCTCTCCCAGGTGGCCGGTCCGGATATAAAGCTCACCAAATCGGGGCCGGCCACGATCCTGCCTGGGCAGACGGTCACCTGGACGACCGATCTCCGCAACGTCGGTAATGGACCCGCCCTCGACGTCGTCCTGACCGACACGGCACCCGGGCCATCGGTTCTCGTTGTAGATCTTGGTATCCAGGTGGTTGGTAGCATCGTGACTCGGACGACGCAGTACAGCGTGCCCGCCAATACCTGCCCCATGGATCTGGTGGGCGTGGCCCGGGTCGCCTATCAGGATCTCGGAGCGGAAGAGTTCGCCAAGGGCGCACAGGTGGTGACCAGGGTCCTCGACATCGTCCCCCCCCACCCTCATCATGGCCGTGTCGCCGAGCAGCCTGTGGCCCCCGAATCACAAGCTGGCCACCATCAATGCCTCCATTAGCGTCAGCGACAACTGCGATCCGAATGCGAGGGTGCGCCTGCTCGCCATCACCAGCAACGAGGCCGACAATGGTCTCGGAGATGGCGACACCACGAATGACATCCGGAGCGCCGTGTTAGGGACTGACGATCGGACTTTTCAGCTGCGCGCCGAACGGTCAGGAAAGGGAGCGGGGCGTGTTTACACGGTCACGTATGAAGCCGCGGACGCGAGCGGCAACACCACGACAAAGCAGGCAACGGTGAGCGTGCCCCACAACAAGCCCTAAGGTCCCTCGCCCGCTGCGCATACCCTGTCACAGGTGCGAGGGTCGGTCACGCCTGACAGCGGGCGCTACGGGTTGAAGGTCAGTCCTTGCCATTTCACGAGAGAGCGGGTAGTAAGTCCTCGCCGGACTTCCTGAATGGGAGGGACCCCGATGAGCCGTCGCTTCAGTCTCGTGCTGGCAGTGGTCCTCGTGGGCGTAGTGCTCGCCGCCGGGCTGCCCGGCCGGGGGGCGGCCCAGGCCAAGCCGGAAGGCGAATTCCGGTGGGCCCTCTACGTCACGCTGTCGCCGGTCTGGTTCGACCCGGGGGAGATTAGCGGGCAGCTCACGCCGTTCTGGGTTTCGTATGCCCTGCACGACGCGCTCATCAAGCCGATGCCCGGCAACTTGCTGAGCCCCAGCCTGGCCGAGTCTTGGACGGTGAGCCCAGACGGACGGGTCTACGAGTTCAAGCTGCGCGAGGGGCTCAAGTTCCACAACGGCGACCCATTCACAGCCGAGGACGTCAAGTTCAGCTTCCATCGGGCCAAGGGTTCCAAGATCCTGCACGAGAAGGTCCGGGAGGTCACGGTGGTGGGGCCCGCGCGCGTGCGCTTCACCTTGCACGAGGCGTGGCCTGACTTCATCACCTTCTATGGCAGCCTCGTCTCCGGCGCCGGCTGGGTCGTGCCCAAGAAGTACGTCGAGCAGGTGGGCAACGACGCCTTCAAGAAGGCGCCAGTCGGGCTCGGTCCCTACAAGTTTGTGAGCCACATGCCGGGCGTCGACCTGGTGATGGAGGCCAACGAGAGCTACTGGCGCAAGATGCCGTCGGTGAAGCGGCTGATCTACAAGAGCGTGCCCGAGAGCACGACGCGGCTGGCCATGCTCAAGCGCGGCGAGGTGGACGTCGCGTACCTGCTCGACGTCCCCCAGGCGCAGGAGGTCAAGCGCGATCCGAATCTGAAGCTGGCGTTCTCGGGTGGCATCGCGGTTTTCTACCTCGACTTCCTCGACCAGTGGGACCCCAAGTCGCCCTGGGCTGACCGTCGGGTGCGGCTGGCCGCCAACTACGCCATCGACCGCCAGGCACTGAGCGAGGCCGAGACGCTCGGCGCCTCCAAGCCGGCCGGCAATCACGTCCCGCCGTCCTTCGACTTCGCGCTGCCGCTCGAGCCTTACCCGTACGATCCCGTCAAGGCCAAACAGCTCCTCGCCGAGGCGGGCTACCCAAACGGCTTCGAAGGTGGCGACTTCCACCAACTCCCGCCGTATTTCTCGCTCGGCGAGTCGATCGTCAACTACTTCCAGACGGTCGGCATCCGGACCCGGATGCGGCCGATGGAGCGGGCGGCCTACTTCTCGCTCATCCTCTCCAAGAAGGCCAAGGGCATCTGCGTTTGCAGCACCGCGCTCTATGGCAACGCTGCCTCGCGTCTGTCCGAGATCATTCCGAGCACTGGCGGCTGGGCCTACGGTGGCTATCCCGACATCGACGAGCTCTTCAAGCGGCAGGGTGTCGAGACCGACCGCAAGAAGCGCGAGGTGCTGCTCCACCAGATCCAGCGCCTGGTCCACGAGCGCGTGCGCTACGGCCCGATCTACCAGTACATCTGGCCCAGCGGCGTCGGGCCACGCGTCGAGGAGCCGGCGCTGATGCTGATCAACCCCTATCCGTGGTCCGCGCCTCTGGAAGAGGTCCGTCTCAAGAAGCAGTGAGGCTTCGGCACCCTCTTGCTTCTGTCGCCCTCCGTCCACTCGTCGCAGGAGATCGTCACGCGCCGGATCGAGGTTGCCGAGACCTCGCGCGTCTAATGTCGTTCGACGGGAACCAAGTGTCACACTTCAGGTAACTGACTGGTCGTATGGTGACGGGCGCGCGACGCTGCGCGCCCCGTCCTTCGCCCGATGTAGCTGATCACACGTCGCCCGGTCCTTTGGCAAGCTATCTGCACAACACTTTTGGGTGCAGGTCTGTCCGCTTGACTCATCCAGTGAGAATGAGCGGTGCGCGTCCCTTGTCGACGTATGTCCAGAGCTGCACCGACGGGTTTCCACCTCTGAGTGGAGGACACACCGAATAGAGAACACTCGAGCGGCGTCCCATTCCTCACCAATCATCGACACCACGCCGTCGTTAGGAGACATATGACCATCCTTCGTTGGTCAACCCTGGCGCTGTTGCTTGCGTTGCTGGTCGGCCCCTCCTCAGCATCGGCCTACTCGGTAGCGAGTGGACGCATCGTCGACGCGCAAGGCCAGCCCGTGCAGCTGCGCGGTGTCAACTGGTTTGGATTCGAGACGAGCGATCACGCCGCGCATGGCCTCTGGGCTCGCAACTGGAAAAGCATGATCAATCAGATGCGCGATCTCGGCTTCAATGCTGTGCGGCTGCCCGTGTGTCCTGGCACCTTGCGCGGATCCGCGCCCAGCACCATCAACTACGATCTGAATCCGGATCTCCGGGGTCTGGACTCGCTGGGGCTCCTCGACGCCGTCGTGCAATACCTCGACGCGCAGGGCTTCTACATCCTTCTCGACCATCACCGACCGGACTGTCAATCCATCTCGGAACTGTGGTACACCGCGCAGTACTCGGAGCAACAGTGGCTCGCCGACCTGACGTTTCTCGCCCAGCGCTACGGCTCCGTCGCGGGCGTGATCGGAGTGGATCCCAAGAACGAGCCCCACGGGGCCGCCACCTGGGGCACCGGAAATTCTGCCACCGACTGGAACAAGGCCGTAGAGCGCGCGGCGGCCGCGGTGGCGCGTGTCGCCCCCCACTGGCTGATCTTCGTGGAAGGGATCCAGAACAATCCTTTGTGTTCGGCCAACAATCATCCGTTCTGGGGCGAAAATCTCGAGCCACTTGCCTGCACGCCGCTGGCCATCCCCGCCGACCGCCTGGTGCTTTCCCCGCACACCTACGGCCCGGACGTATTCGGGCAGCCGTACTTCAATGACCCGACCTTCCCGGCCAACATGGCCTCCATCTGGGACCGGCATTTCGGCCAGTTCATCGGCGCCGGCTATGCCGTGATTCTGGGGGAGTTCGGAGGCAAGTACGGAGAGGGCGATCCTCGCGACGTGCGATGGCACAACGCGCTGGTCGATTACCTGATCGGCAAGGGGGCCACCAGCGCCTTCTATTGGTCATGGAACCCGAATAGCGGCGATACGGGCGGAATCCTGGATGATGATTGGATCAGCGTCCGGAACGATAAGCTGGCCTTGCTCAAGCGGCTGTGGGGAGGTACCTCCGGGCCATCGGCGCCCACCGTCACGCTGAGCGCGAACCCGACCAGCATCACGGTCGGTCAGGCCGCGACCCTTAGTTGGTCCTCGACCAACGCCACCACCTGCACCGCGAGCGGCGCCTGGACTGGCGAGCGCGCACTGAACGGCAGCCAGAGCGTGGTCCCGACCTCCGCCGGGACCTTGACGTACTCTCTGGCCTGCACCGGTGCGGGCGGTACAACCAGTCGCTCGGCGACCCTGACCGTCATTGGGCCGGCGTCGGAGACGATGCTACCCGGGCTTCTTCAGATCGCGAACGACTGGGGCGCGGGGTACTGCGCGAACGTGACGGTGACGAACACGGGGGCGGCGCCCGTCGTGTGGGCCACCGACATCGCCGTCCAGGGGACGATCAGAGAGCAGTGGAACGCCACCGGGAGCGCAACCAGCGGGACCGTTCGCTTCGTGGGCGTGGCGTGGAACCGCGAGCTGGCGCCCGGCGCATCGACGCAGTTCGGCTTTTGCGCCAATCGCTCGATGGGTGACGGCAACCAGCCGCCGACGGTGACCATCACGATCAGTCCGGTGAGCATTGCCACCGGGCAGACGGCCACCGTGAGCTGGTCGTCGACGAACGCAACGGCCTGCACGGCAACCGGCGCCTGGAGTGGCGACCGGCCCACGGCCGGCTCGCAGAGCGTCACGCCCACCACGCCCGGCACCCTGTCCTTCACCCTGACCTGCGCAGGCCCGGGAGGCACGACGACACGCGCAGCGACCCTGACCGTTACCGCGTCCTCCTCGGGAACGGTGCTGCCTGCCCAGGTCCGCGTGCAGAGCGACTGGGGCGCCGGGTACTGCGCCGACGTGACCGTGACCAACCAGACGCCGGCCCGGATTGTGTGGGCCACGGACGTCACCGTGCAAGGCACGATCTCCCAGCTCTGGAACGCCACCGCCAGTGCCCCCCGGGGGACGGTGCGCTTTGGCGGCGTGACCTGGAACCGCGAGCTGACACAAGGGGCCTCGACCCAGTTCGGCTTCTGCGCCAACCGTTGATGGCGCCTACGGGGCCGTGGCCACCTTCCCCCCAACGAGCGCTCGCACCAGCGCGCGCAGCTCGTCGATCTCCTGCAGCTTGGCGCGCAGTTCCATGATCTCCCGCTGCTGTCGCTGCAGTTCGTTGAGGAGCATCGCCGGGAGCACGTGGTATCGGACCTAGCGGGCTGGCCGTCCGCGTCTCGCACCACCAGTTCGGGGTAAATCTCGGCGACGTCCTCGGCGATCGCGCCGAAGATCGTCCGGCGATGTGGATACTCGTCTGGACGCCCTGGCGGCCGACTGAAGATGAGAGGCGGAATCATTGGGGGTCCGATGTATGCCGGACCTGCGACGGACCGTCGTTGCCAGCCGTCAAAGGCAGTAACCGACCGACGAATGATGGGCCCAATGAAGATGTCGCATCACCTTCGTCCACGTGGAAGCTCGGAGTCTAAGTAGGCGCTATAAGCTGCCTCAGGATTTCTCGGCCAGCAGTGCCTCGATGAGCTTCCGGGCGGCCGGCGAGTCCCAGGCGCGCGGTCCCACCGCCCGTCCCACGAGCCGGCCGCCGCGGTCGATCAGGTAGACCGTGGGCGGACCCCATACACCATAGACGCGTCCGGTGACGTCGCCGCTCTCGTCGATGAGGACGGGCGCGATGTACCCGCGCTCCCCCACGGTGCGCTTCACGAGGGCCGGACTCTCACGGAAGTTGATCAGCAGCACCTCGAGGCCCTTGCTCCGAAACTCCTGATAGAGCTGGTTGACGGAGGGTAACTCCCTCCGGCAGTCGGGTCACCACGTTGTCCAGAAGAAGACCAGCACAACCTTGCCGGAGAGGTCCGTCAGCGAGCGAGGCTTTCCTTCCAGATCAGGAAGCGAGAAGCCCGGGGCAGGCTTGGGGGGCGCGTACGATTGAATGTTCACGGCGGCCCAGTCTGGCGCGCCCACGGCCGGCCCCGCCAGGAACAGCACGGCCGCCAAGCCTGCCACGAGCCTCGTCATCATGACGCGCCGGACTCCTTGAGCGCCTTGAGGACTTCCTCGGCCTTCAGAAGGTCGAGGGGGTTGGTCTGAACCTTCACGTAGCGCACCACGCCGTTCTTGTCGATAACGAAGTAGGCGCGCTTGGCGTAACGGTAGATAGGGCTCTGCTCGTTCATTTCCAGGGCATCGTAGCTAGGGAGCATCTGGCGGCGGAAATCGCTGAGGAGGAGGTGCTTGACGTTGTTCTGCTTGGAGAACGCATCCAGGGTAGCGACGTGATCGGCGCTGACGCCCACGACCTGGGCTCCCGCGGCTTCGAACTGCGGCACTGCCGCGTCGAAGTCGCGGATTTCCGCCGCTCAGGTATTGGTGAAGGCCTGGATGAACGTATAGAGCACCACCGGGCCCTTGGCGGTCAAGTCACTCAGCTTCACCTGCTTGCCACCGGGGGCGGGCAGGGTGAAGTCGGGCGCCTTCTGGCCCACCTCGAGGGCGGGGGCGACGCTGACCAGCACGAGACTGGCCAGGGCGGCCGCCATTACCCCTACCTTCAATGAACGGATTCTCACCATTGGTGTGCCTCCTCTTCTCGTAGTGCACGGCAGGACAGTGACGTACATCGATCCTAGGATACAACGCGCCGACGCGGGGGCTCTGTTCCTGCGCGCGGCGATCGCCTTCTGACACTAGCGGAAGGCGCGCACGATGTGCTTGTTGACGAGGTCGACCTGTCCGGGATCCTCGGTGACCGGACCCAGCACGAGGTACTTCAATCCGGCCGTGGCCAGATCCTGCGCGCGAGACACGATCCGGTCGGGCGATCCAATCATGTAGCATTCCTGCAGGTGCTCATACGAGCGGTGAGTCCCCATCGCCCGGAGGAACGCCGCTTTCGACTTGGCCACTGCCTTCGCGTGGTTCTTCTCTTCAACCAAATGGGTAAAGTTGCAGTGGCCGAACGTCAACGTCTTCGGATCCCGGCCGAGAAGCTTTGCGTGCTCGAGGAGCTGGAGCCAGTCGCGCTTGACCCATTCCTGGGTGCCTGAGCAGCGCGACAGCCAGTGGCCGGCCTTGACGATGCGGTCCATGACGGTCTTGGCGATGACGGGCACGTCGTGGTCGGTGGGGTCCGGAACCCGCGACCCTCCCGACACCCAGATGGGGGGCATCTTGGGCGGGCGGGGATCGATGGTGACGTCATTGAAGGAATAGTAGCGCCCCTGGTAGGTCGCGTTCGGCTTGGTGAGGAGCAGGGTGACCGCCTCGATGATCTCGTCGGTCCGCTTGCCACGCTCCTCGATGCGCGAACCCGTCACTTCGTACTCGCGGTCGTACCAGCCCGGGCCCACCCCGAACAGGTAGCGATTGTTGGACAGGTGACAGAGCGTCGAGATTTCCTTGGCAAGGAGGACCGGGTGGCGAACGGGCAGGACCAGGATGCCGGTGGCGATCTTCACCTTCTCGGTGAGAGCCGCCGCATAGGCGAGAGTGCTCAGCGGCTCCTGCCAAGCGTTGCCATACAGGCCGGGAGCGGAGAGGAGGTGGTCGATGACCCACACGTCGATTCCATACTTTTCACACTTCTCGATGGACGCGCGGATGTTGTTCACGTTCTTCATGCCGACGCGCTTGTCAGACCAGGCGTAGGTCGGGATCCAGAGACCGAACTTCAACTTAGCCACCGACGCTCTCCTTTGCGGATGAGGGTGCTCTGACGCAACGTCAGGCCTTCTTGCCGTAGCGTATCTCGAAGGTGATGCAGCCGCCGGCGGGAACGCGATAGGGGCCGTGCACCATGCCGGGGGGCCGACAGGCGTACATCCCGGCCGTAAACGCTTGCCCCTTGCCGAGATCGATCAACCCGCCCTCCAGGATCCACACTTCCTCCCAGAAGTCGTGGGTGATCGTCTCTCGGGTCTCCACCCCCGCCTCGAATCGAAGGAGGCGAGTCACATCGCCCGTGTCGGGATCGTGGGCGAGCACCTTCTCGCTCACGCCGGGACCGCCCGCGCCCCCGGTGACAGAGCCGGCCACCGGTCGCCACGGTAACTGGTCGGGTGTAAAGAACTCCCGTTCGGCCTTGGGCATGGCTCAGGCGATCTCCTTGCGGACGAGGGCGACTCCTGCCGCCAGGCCTCGTAGCTTTTCGTTGCACATGTAACGCGGGCTCCAGCCAAAGCCGCAGTCGGGGTTGACGGTCAGTTTGTCGGGCCGGCAGACCTCCAGGACCTTACGGATGCGCTTGGCGACGTCTTCCGGCGTGTCAGGATTGAACCCCTTCACGTCGATCACGCCTGCTCCTAGCTCACGGCCATCACCGTATTTCTGCCAGAGGTCGATCTCCGACAGCTCACGCCCCGCAAACTCCAGCACGAACTGATCCGCGCGCGCCTTGAGGATGCCCGGGAAGTACGGCGCATAGCTCCTCAGAAAGCGCGAACGCCCGAAGCGGTTGCCGAAGCAGATGTGAAAGGCGAGCTTCGCCGAGACACCCTCGGTGGCCAGGTTGAAGAGACGGGCCATTTCCTCGCCAGAAACGTTCCCGCGGGCGGGCTCGTCGAGCTGGATGAAGTTCGCCCCGGCCGCCACCAAACCCTTCAGCTCGATGTTAATGACCTCGGCGAAGCGCTCGGCCACGTCGACCACGCCCTTGTACAGGCGGCCGGGATGGATGCGCGAGCCGAAGGTGAGAGGGCCGGCGCAGGTGGCCTTGAGGTGGCGCGTGGTGTGGGCCCGGAGGTACTCGAACTCCTTGATGATCCCGAGCCCGCCGGTCGGGGTCTCGATGCGGCCCACCGCCTCGTAGCGCGTCTGCTGATCGTAGCCCCACGGACCCGCCTTCCGCCGGATGGGCAGCGGCTGGATACCTTTGATGATGGCATAGTAGGAGTCCACGTAACCGTCGAGCCGACGCACTTCACCATCGGTGATGATGTCGATGCCGGCTCCCTCCATGTCGCGGATGGCGGTATCGGCAGCGTCGTCGAACATCTCGTCCAGATCGGCGGGCCCGAAGTCCCCCTGCTCCAGGGCCTTCACCGAGGCGAACCACCAGCCGGGCTTGCCGTGGGAGCCGACGACGGCGGTGGGGATAAGTGGCAACGGTGCGGTCATGTGAAACCTCCTACGATGCGCGGGGAGTCGCGTGCCTCGGCACGCCGATCGCGGCACTTTCGCATCATCAGGGTCCCCCCGCCAACCCGATCACCGACGCCGGATCAGCGCTGTACGGTACCCTCATCGTCGTTGACTGTCCAGCCGAGCCTGGCCGCCGTCTCCCGGTTGAGCTTCCCGGCCCGGGTGAGGATGCCGTTCGAGATCAGCAAATTCCGCATGGCCCTGGATGCCCGATCGTTCTCAGGAGTCGGCGGGAGCCCCCCCGATGATACGCAAGACAGCCCCATCGCGGTGGGCGTCGTGCGGCGAGCCGGCGAAGATGATCTCCCCTCGCTCGATGACGTAGAGACGCGTGGTGTACTCGGGCACGTGGTGAATGTTCGACTCCGCGAGCAGGATGCCGTGCCCGCGGCGGGCAATGGCGGCGATGCTCTCGCTGATAGACGGAATGATGGCGGGGGAGAGGCCTTCGAACGGCTCGTCGAGGAGGAGCAGGTCGGGATCGAGGGCGAGGGCGCGGGCGATGGAGAGCATCTTGCGCTCCCCGCCCGAGAGCTGATTGCCCCCGCGCGCCCCGTAGCCCTTCAGGCGGGGAAACACCTCGTAGGCGAGGGCCACCCGCTCGGCGGCGGGCCGTCCGCTTGGACGCGTCCAGGTGGCCATCTCGATGTTTTCGGCCACCGTGAGATCGCCGAAGATCGCGCTCTCCTCGGGGGAGAAGCCGATGCCCAGAGTGGCGATGGCGTGGGTGGGTCGGCCCACCAGCGAGTGGCCCTGGAATGCGATGGTGCCGCTCTCCGGGCGTAGGTAACCCATGATGGTGCGCAATGTCGTCGTCTTGCCGGCGCCGTTGCGGCCGACCAGGCAGACAAGCTCGCGGGCTCCCACTTCCAGGCTGACATCGTGCAGGATGTGGCTGGCCTGGATCGAGACGTTCAACCCGGAGAGCTGCAGCATTACGAACGGTGGGTCTTGCCGATGACGGTTGCGACCACCTGCTCGTCCCGGCGGATGCCCTCGGGGGTGGTGTCGGCCAGGACCCGACCCTGGTGCAAGGCGATGATGCGGTCGGAGTACGAAAACACGATGTCCATGTCGTGCTCGACCTGAATGATGGCCTTGATTCCGATCCGCTTGGCCGCGCCCACCAGGGTTTCCATGATGGTGTTCTTGTCGCGGGTGCTGACGCCGCTCGTCGGCTCGTCGAGCAGGATGATTTGGGGCATCAGCGCGAAGGCGCTCGCGACGTCGAGCAGTTTCTTGTCGCCCTGGGACAACGTGCGCGCCGGGAGATCGAGCTTGGTGGCGAAGCCGAAGAGATCAGCCACCTCGGCCACCCGCGCCGTCACTCGCTGGTCGCGACCTAGGGTGGCCCACCAGGAGAGGCCGCGCCCGAGCTGCGAGACCACGGCTACCGCGATGGTTTCGGCCACGGTGAGGGCGGGGAAGATGTTGACAAGCTGGAAGCTGCGGGCCATGCCGAGGGCGGCCAACCTCACGGGTCCGATCCCGGCGATGTTCTCGCCCTTGAAGCGCACGGTCCCCGTGCTCGGCCGCAGGAGGCCGGTGAGGACGTTGACCAGGGTCGTTTTGCCCGCCCCGTTGGGCCCGACGATGGACACGAATTGCCCCTCGTCCACGGCCAGGCTCACGCCGTCGAGAGCCACGTAGTCGCCATAGAGCGCGCGCACGCCTTGCGCTTCCAGCAACGGTGAGCTCACCCGCGCGCCTTAGCCTGTCCCTCGAAGAGCCCCATGAGCCCCCGCGGGAAGAAGATCACCACGATGGCCAGGATGGCCCCGAACACGAAACGCCAGTACTCGGTGAGCGACATGATCTGATCCTGAAGGAAGATGAACACAAAGGCGCCGAGCAGGGGACCGAGAAAATTCGCGAAGCCGCCCAGGACCATCATGAAGACGAGATTCCCAGAGTGTGTCCAGTAGGCGAGGAGCGGATCGGCGAGCCCGGTGGGGATGGTCAGCAGAGTCCCCCCCACCGCTCCGAACAACCCCGCGATGAGAAAGGCCAGGAAGCGATAACGCCGGACGCTCACCCCGAGGTACTCGGCCTTGTCGGGATTCTCGCGAATCGAGCGCAGGCACAAACCGAAGGGCGAACGCACGATGCGCCACATCACGAACGCCGCCACCAGGAGTAGAGCCAGCGAGTAGTAGTAGTACGGCCCGATGAGGAACGGCACCTTGTCGAGGGACTCGAAGCTCTGCCCGAAGAGCCTCGGTCGCAGCACTCTCATGCCCTCGTCGCCGCCGGTCAGGTGATAGAACTTGTACAGGAACGAATAGAACAGCATTCCGAACGCGAGGGTCAACATGCCGAAGTAGATCTTGACGTAGCGGACGCAGAGGAGCCCGGTGGGAACGGCTACCACCAACGCGGCCAGGATGGAGGCGAGCAGGATCAGCTCCAGGTGCAGGATGCCGAGCCGCGTGGTGAAGAAGGCGGCCACGTAGGCGCCGAGAGCGACGAAGAGGGCGTGGCCGAAGGAGAGCAGGCCCGTGTAGCCGAAGAGCAGATTGAGCCCGAGGAGCGCGATGCCGTAGCCGAAGAACGGCAGCATCAGAGTCGCGTAGTAGTCGCGTCCCAGGAGCGGTACCAGGAGCACGGCCAGCACGGCTCCGGCGAGGACCCAGGCCCGTATCACGCCGCTGCCCTGGCGAAGAGGCCAGCCGGCCGCAGGACGAGGACGGCGACGACCACCAGATAGATGGCCAGCATCTCGACTTCGGGATAGGTGGCGATGGCCACCGCGCGCATGACGCCCACGATGAGGGCACCCACGAAGGCGCCCCGCATGCTTCCCAGACCCCCGATGACCACGACCGCGAACGCCTCCACGATGAGCTCCACCGCGATCTCGATGGAGGCCGCCGTGGCCGGCACCACCAGGGCGCCGCCTACCGTCCCCAGGGCCGTCCCCAAAGTGAAGACGCGTGCGTAGAGGCGCGACATGTCGACGCCGAGGGCTTCGCTCATCGCGCGATTCTCGGCGCTGGCCCGCACGATGCGCCCGAACCGCGTGCGGGCGAGGAACCACCCCATGAGGGCGGCGATGGCGACGCCAGCCGCGATGACGATGAGGTTGTAGACGGGGATGGTGAGTCCGGCCACGCGGAGCTGGCCGTAGGCGAGATAGACCTGGCCGAGCTGATAGGGAGAAGTCCCCCACAAGCGCCGGATGACGTCCTCGAACATGAGGACGAGAGCGAAGGTGAGCAACATCTGGAAGCTCTCGTCACGATCGTAGATGAGGCGCAGGAGGCGCTCGACCAGGGGCCCGATGGCGGCCAGCACGAGGCCGGCCGCCACCAGCACGGGAAGGAACAGGGGAGGAGGCAACCCGGCCTGCAGAGCCCAGGTCACCACCGAGATCCCGAAGTAAGCCCCCAACGCGTAGAAGGAACCGCAGGCCAGATTGACGATCTTCTGCACGCCGAAGACGAGCTGCAGGCCCGCGGCCACCAGGAACAGGGTGGCCGCGTGGAACACGCCGCCCAGCAGGATGTTGAGGCTCTGCGCGATCAGAGGGCGATCAGCCTCACACCTTCCAGCCGTTGATCCAGTCGTAGAGGCCGACGCCGGAAGGCTTCTGCACCTGCTTGGTGGTCATCATCTCGACGGGATTGATGGTCACGAAGTCGTAGCTGTTCTTGTAGGTGGTGAAGCCCTGGTAGAAGTTGGCCTCCATGATGTGATCCTCGCGGTAGCGGCGCATCCCCGACAAGGATTCCACCTCGAGCCCCTCCAAGGCCGGGATGATCTGTTCGGGTGTGGGCCACTTGCCCCCCGCCGCCTTGGCCGCCTTTTCCACGGCCGCCTTGTAGGCCACCACCGTGAAGTACGCGTGGTCGGACTCGTAGTTCGGCCATTCCTTGAACTTCTCCTGGTGCCACTTGACGAACTCCTTCTGGAGCGCGCTCGCCTTGGGATCCTCGAAGTACATGGTGTTGTAGCCGAGGATCATGCCCTCCGGCGTGAAGGCCTTCTTGAGCGTCTCGTGCACGCCGCCGGCCGTGGTGAAGACGAGCCGGGTAGCGGGGATGAGGCCCGCCGCGTGCGCTTGCTTCAGGAAGATCGAGGCGTCCGCTGCCCAGAAGGAGGAGAAGATGAGGTCGGGTTTGGCCTGCTGGAGAGCCGCGACGTGAGAGGTGAAGTCCGTGGTCCCGAGCTTGGGCCAGAGATCGACCACGGGGGTAACCCCCATGTCGTACCGCTTCATGACCGCAAGAAAGGCGGCCCAGTTGTCGCGCCCGTACGAGTAGTCGGGGTTGATCCCGGCTACGGTCTTGATCTTGCCCTTCCAGTTACGGGCGGTGAGGATGGAGGCCATGATCGCCTCGCACTCGTTGTCGCAGGAGCGGAACGCGTACTTCGGCTTGGGCATCGTCTCCTCGACGCCCTTCTGGGTGGTGGCGTCCCAGGACAACCAGAGTGCCTTGAGCTCCTCGGCCACCGGACCCAATGCGAGCCCGACACCAGTCGAGATACCGCCCGTGATCACGTCCACCTTGTTCTGCAGGGCGAGCTTACGGAAGCGCTCCACGGTGTCCTTGGGACTCGACTCTTCCTCGACCACGAGCTCGATCTTGCGCCCGAGGATGCCTCCTCCCGCATTGACCCGGTCGACCCCCCACTGGGTTCCGCGCAGACCGGACTCGCCGACCTGGGCGGCCACGCCCGATTTGATGACCAGAACGCCCAGCTTGACGGTCCCAGTTTGGGCGAAGGCGGGGGCGGCGCCGAGCTGGGTCGCGGCCGCCCCGCCGCCCAGGACTTTGATGAAGTTTCGCCGGGTCGTGTTCATTGTCGTTGCCTCCTCGCGCTGAGATGCCTTGCATGTAAGACGAAGATCGACGAATCGCCGGGTCGCGCACGTCGTCGTGATGGCAGGATCAGCACATCCGAAACCGCCGGGTATTCTAGTCGGTTCCTGGGGTCTGGGCCAGACGAGAATTCAGACGGAACCGCGAATGAGGGCGGCCTCGACCTCGTCTCCCCTCGGCAGCGAGTCTTGGGCTCCCCGCCGGGTACAGGTCAACCCGGCCGCAATCGCGGCAAATCTGAGAGCGCCTGCCAACGGCTGCCCGCGTGCGATGCCCACCGCAAGGGCCGCGTTGAACGCATCGCCGGCGGCCGTGGTGTCGACGGCGCGGACGGGCAGCGCAGGAACGTGCAGGGACGACGTGGCGCCACACGCGATGGCCCCCTGCTCGCCGAGGGTTACCACGACCGTCCGCGGTCCGCGCGCGGCCAGCGCCCGCCCGGCCGCGCGGGCCTCGTCGAGGCTGCCCACCGCCAACCCGCTCAGCTGCGCGGCCTCACCCTCGTTGGGCGTGAGGTAGTCGACGAGCGGCCAGACCTCATCCGGCACGGCCTGCACGGGAGCCGGATTGAGCACGGTCGGCACACCGCGCGCTCGAGCCGCCGCCAGCGCATGCTGCACGGTCGAGACCGGTGTCTCGAGCTGGCACACCAGCACCTGCGCCCAGCCGAGATCCGCCAAGGCCCCCTCGATCCCTTCGATGGTCAGCCGATGATTGGCGCCCGGAGCCACCGCGATCTGATTGCGTCCGGCGGCATCGACGACGATGAGCGCGGTCCCGGTTCGAGCCTCAGACGAGGTCACCAGGCCGGTCACATCGATGCCCTCCGCGGTGAGGGCGGCGCGCACGGCGGCCCCCGAGGGATCGTCGCCGACGCAACCCACGAAGCGCACCTCGGCCCCCAGTCGCCGCGCCGCCACCGCCTGGTTGGCGCCCTTTCCGCCGTGGTTAACGAGCAAGGTACCGCCGCTGGCCGTCTCGCCCGGCGCCGGCAGGCGCTCGACAGTCACCGCGTAGTCGATGTTGGCGGAACCGATGACGAGAACGCGGGGCGTGCTCATGTCGGTGCTCCCACGGCATTCGACGGTGACTTGTAGATGACCCCGTCCTTCATGACGAACGCGGCGTCGCCGAGAAGGCGGACGTCCGCGAGCGGATCGCCGGGCACGGCGATGATGTCGGCCAGGAAGCCAGCGGCGATACGACCGATGCGGTCGCCCCGTCCGAGACACTGCGCCGCCACGCCGGTGGACGCGCACACGATGTCCTTGGCGCGCATGCCGTACTCGGCCATGAGCGCAATCTCGATCGCGTTCTTGCCGTGCAGGTCGGGGAACCCATTGTCGCTGCCCATGGCGATGCGCACACCGGCCTGGTAGGCGCGCAGGAACGACGCGCGCGTGGCCTCCACCACGCCGCGCGCCTTCCGCACAGCGTAGTCGGGCAGTCCACCGGCCGTGCCCCGTCGGAGGAACTCCACCGGGACCGAGAGGGTGGGCACCAGAAACGTCGACTGCCTCACCATCGTCTCCACCGTGGCCTCGTCGAGAAAGAAGCCATGCTCGATCGAGCTCACGCCGGCGGTGAGGGCCTCGCGGATACCGGCCAGCCCCTGGGCGTGGGCAGCGACCGGCCGCCCGTGGGCGAGGCCTTCCTCCACGATGGCGCGCATCTCGCTGGCGGTGAGCTGGCGCGGACCAATCTCATCTGCCTGCGAGAACATGCCACCGCTGGCGGCGACCTTGAGAAAATCCACGCCGCGGCGAATCAGCTCGCGCGCCGCGCGCCGGCAGTCGTCGGGGCCGCTCGCGATGGCAGTGGCAAGGTTCAGCCGATGCTCGGGGGCGGCTACCACGATCTCGCCGTGGCCTCCGGGGATCGAGATCATCTCGCCGCAGGCGAGGATGCGCGGGCCCGGCACGAGCCCTTCCTCGATGGTGTTACGCAACGCGATGTCGCCGAAGCCCTTCAGGGTGCCCATGAGTCGGGTGGAGGTGATGCCGCCCATCAGGGTGTGCCGGGCGTCGACGACAGCTCGGATCGCCATCTCCGTGGCCAGGTCCTTGACCAGCATTGTCTCGAGACGGCTCGGATCGATGCCGAAATGCAGATGGGTGTCGATGAGGCCGGGGAGCACGGTGTGCCGGGTGAGATCGATCACGGTGGCACCCCGGAAAGCCGGGGGGATCTCGGCGCTGCGATCGACGGCCACGATGGTGGCACCGTCGACGATGATCGACACGCGCAGGAGCATGCCGCCCACCCCGTCCAGAAGGCGGCCGCAGTCGAGCCGGTAGCGGCCACGCGCGGGTCCGGCCATTCGCCGTCAGCTACGCGCAGGCGTAGCCTTGTGAATGAAGCAGCCCGGGAACCCGTGGCCACACAGGTTACCGGTCGGGCGACCCTTCACGATCACCGTGTCGTCGTCACAGTCCACGAGGATCTCGGTGGCGTCGACGTAGTGGCCGTCGTCTTCTCCCTTGGTCCACACGCGACCGAGCGTACGGCGGAAGAGCGTCACCTGGCCCGTCTCGAGGGTCCTTTGCCACGCCTCGTCGTTCATGAACCCACACATGAGGACATCACCGGAGTCGGCGTGCTGGATGATGACCGGGACCAGGCCGTTGAGTTTCGAGAAATCCAGGGACTTGTCGAAGCGCCACTTCGCGCTCATGGAAGCTGTCCTTTCCTCGAAGAGTCACCGAAGGACTGCGCCTCCCCGCCGAGTCGGCGCGCCGCGGCCGCCGGATCTTTTGCAGCATAGAGGCCGCGGCCGACGATGGCGTAGCTGCCGAGCGGCCGGGCGGCCTCGAAGGCGCGGGTGATATCGCCACCGAGAGCGCCGATCCCGGGCATGTAGAGCCGGGTCGTGCCGCGCGCCGCGAACGTGGAGGCGTGCGCCTTGATGGCCACCGTGTCGGTGGCCGGGATGATGAAGTCACGCGCGCCGAGAGCGTAGGCGCGGTCGAGGATACGGGGCAGGGCGTCCTCGGCCACGAAGCCGCCGCCCGTGGCCAGGTAATCGGGCAGGGGGAGGGCGCCTCCCACGATCGGAACGAGGCCAACCTTCAGGGTGGCGCCGACGAAGGCATCCACGCTCCCAGGCCCGGCCACCGGAAAGAGGATCAGCGCGTCCATGCCCGCGTCGCGGCAGACCGCCGCGAACTCCGGCGCCATGCTGGGGATGTCGAGCCCGGCCTTCTGATGATCGTAGATCAGCCACTTGGAGGTCAGGCGACGAAAGGCCTTGACGACGGCGGCTAATCCGAAGCGGAGGGCGAGGAGTGAGCCGAACTTGTAGCCGACGAGAGCCTCCACGGAGTCGATGGCGTTCACGAGACGCCCAATCGCCTCGAGGTCATCGAGGTCGGTGGCACAGATGATGCCGTGACTGGCGGTGATGCTCACTCGTCGGCCCACGGTTCGTGCAGCGCGCGAAGGAGATCGCCGTGAAAGCGACCATTGGAGGCGACGACATTGCCCGCCTCCGGTGATGGATCGTGCCCGCCAAAGTCGCTGACAGAGCCGCCCGCCTCCTGGACCAGGACGAGCCCGGCCGCCACATCCCACGGCAGGATCTCGGGATGGATCATGGCGTCGAAGCGCCCCGCGGCCACGTACGCCATGTCGAGAGCGGCCGCCCCCGGGCGTCGCTGGCTGAAGCTGCGTCCGACGAGGCGCGTGTGATAGTGCAGCAGCTTGCGGGCGCCGGCGTGGGCGGGCAGGCTTGTGGTCACCAGCGCGTCAGCGAGACGAGCGGTGTCGGAGACGCGCAGCGGCTCCTCGCTCCCGCGCCTCGTCACGAACGCTCCGCGACCCGCTATCGCCCAGAACATTTCGTCCAGGACTGGCGCATAGGTGAGACCGAGAATCACCCGACCACCGGTGGTGAGGGCGAGGCTCACGTCGAAGTGTGGCAGACCGCGCGCGTAGTTCGTGGTTCCGTCGAGGGGGTCGATGAGCCAGCGAAATTCGCCCTCGGCACCGGCCACCTCGCCGCTCTCCTCGGCCAGGATCGCGTGGTCAGGGAACCGCTGCCGAAGAATGGCCAGAATAACCGCCTCGGCGTCATGATCGTCTTGAGTCACCAGATCGTGGCTCGACTTGCGCTGCGCCGCGCGCGGGCTCCCGAATCGCTCGCGCAGCAAGGTCCCGGCGGCCAGAGCCGCCTCCCGGGCGGCCGCCAGATATGCAGAGGTCACCGTCAGTGCGCGCTGCCCGTCCGCATCTGGCGGAGGGCTGAGGCCTTCATGTCCCCCACGTCCATGCTGACGTCGATGACCTGAACGTTGTTGGTGAGATCGCCGGCCGAGATGATATCGACCCCCGTCTTTGCGATCTCTACGACCGTGTGCTCGCGCACCCCGCCCGAGGCCTCCACCGGCACCCGGCCGTCGATGAAGGCCACCGCCTCGATCATCTCGTCCATCGTCATGTTGTCGAGCATGATGATGTCGGCACCGACCTCGAGGGCTTCCTTCACCTCGGCCATCGACTCGCACTCCACCTCGATCTTGAACGTGTGCTGGGCGCGCGCCTTGAGGGTCCCCACGGCGTTCCCGATACCGCCCACTGCCTTGATGTGGTTGTCCTTCACCAGGATGCAGTTGTGCAATCCGAAGAGATGGTTGTGTCCTCCGCCGACCCGCACGGCGTACTTTTGCAAGATTCGGCAGCCCGGCACTCCCTTGCGGGTGTCGGTGATGCGTGCCTTGTAGGGCGCCAGCAGGCGGACGTACCGGCGCGTCTTGGTGGCGATGCCCGACATGTACTGGATGTAGTCGAGCGACACCCGCTCGGCAGCAAACAGCACCCAGCACGGCGCCGCCACGCGCATGAGCACGGCGCCCTTCTCGACCTCCTGGCCGTCCTCCACCTCGTGGGTGACCGTGCATCCGGGTTCAAGCGTCTTGAAGACTTGCTCCGCCACGGGAAGCCCGGCCACGACGGCCCGCTCCTTGACATAGATCTGCGCCTGGGCCGTGTCGCCAGGCCCGACCAGGAAGCCGCCCGTGGTGTCACCTGGCCCGATTTCCTCGCGCAGGGCTGCTTCCACGATGGGTCGAATCACGAACGGGTTCAGCTGCATTGACTACCCTCCATCACCGAGCCAACTCTCGACGCGTCCCGGAGTCGCCTGGAGCACGTCGAGCACAACGGGCTCGGGGCCCTGTCCGGCCCCCCCTGGAACCATAGACTAAAATCGCTCGAAGGCGGCGGGCGCGCGGGCCATGCGCAGACGGAGACCGGCCATGAACACCAAGTAGGGATGAGCGCCGCAGGCCACGAGGCGATCGCGGTCGAAGTCGCGCAGGGCCGCCCCCGCCTCCGGGTCGAGCCCCGCCTCACGCATGGTCGTCTCCGCATCAACCAGATAGCGGGCCCGCACGCCGTCGTCGGACTTCAGGGCGAAGAGGAAGCGATTCAACGGATACGCGCGGGCGGGAGGAAAGAAGTAGTGGGGCGTCACGTCACACCGGCCAGGTGACCACCGCGTTGCCGTGATGCCAGGACGGCTCGTAACAGATCACCCGAGCTCGCGCCTGACCAACGGCCCCCAGCAACGTGATCCACGTCCGCAGCTCCACGTTGCCCGCCTTGTCCAGCTCGTCACCCGTGAGGAAGACCGTCTCGCTTCCTCGACCGTTCGCCAAGGTCGCCAGGAGTTGTCGGTCCCATTCGTAGTCGGGTGATCCGTACCGGTCGGTTCCCGGGTAGTGTGAGAGGCCTCCCGAGGCGAGGAGGGCCACCCGTTCAGGACGCGCATCGAGGATGGTCCGCAACGCCTGGCCCCAGGCGTAGCAACGGCCTGGTGTCGGCTGCGGCGGCAGATAGACATTCACGTAGAGCGGGACGATGGGCGTGGGCGGGTCCGGCATCGCGAAATGAAGCGGGATGTAGAAGGCGTAGTCGAGCACGAGATCCTGGGAGTAGGCGAGGTCGAATCCCCTCTCGATTCCTTGCTCGACGATCGCGCGCGCGAGCGGCTCGTGAACCGGGAAGGTGTAGCGATAGCGATCGAAGGTGCCCGACACCTCGGCGCCCACGAAGACCGCCAGCGCGGGGACGGAATTCAGGAAGAACCCCTCGATGTGGTCGCCTCCGATCACGGCGATCACGTCGGGGCTCGTGTCGGCCAGCGCCGCCTTGACCTCGGCGTACGCTGCGTGGACGCGGAGCACGAGACTGCGATCCTCGGTGTCAGGGCGGACCAAGAGTTGCGGCGTGTGGGGCAGGGCCGCCGCCGCCACCAGCGGCATAGCGTCAACCGCCAGCCGGCCCGCGGCACTGCACGGGCATGGGCCATACCGCGATTGGCGGTGGCGTAGGCTGCACCTTGGGCCAGAATGCACACGCGAGCGTTGTAACGGCGGCCCTGCGGGCTGTCAAGAGCGGCGCGCAAGGGCCTTGTGGCCCGTAGGCTCTTGGCCGACGATGAGAGGGTGGTCGACCAGCCCCAGGCGGGACGGAGAACAGCTGGCGGCATTCATCCGCTCCTGCTGACCGGCATCGCCCCGGCGCTGCCGATGGTGATCGGGAGCGCGATCAATATCTGGTACAACGTCACCAACATCGATCCGCTCCTGACGCCCTCGCAGCGCGCCATCTTCATGCAGACCGTCACCGCCTTCAATCTCACCGTGTACCCGATCCTCGGCGCTATCTGGGCCTGGCTCCTCTTCTCCCTCCGTGGTCCATTCCGAGAGCAGATGCGAGGCAGTATCCCCGATCGAGCCCGGCGCGAGCGTGCGCAGCGCCTGGTGATCAACCTCCCATGGTGGGGCCTGGCTCTGGTCCTGATCGGGTGGGGTCTGTGCGCGCCCGTCTTTCTGCTGGCGCTTTCTCGCAGCCCCGATCCACTCAATCCGATCCTGTACGCGCAGTTGCCCGTGTCCTTCGCGATCTCTGGGCTCATCGCCATCACCCATGGCTTCTTCACTCTGGAGTTGCTGAGCCAACGCCTGCTCTATCCGGTGTTCTTCCAGGACACCCGCCCCGCCAAGACACCGGGCACTCTCGCGCTCTCGCTTCGGGCCCGGGGCATTCTGCTCATCGTCTCCGCCGGGGTGTGTCCGGTGGTCTCCCTCCTCCTGTTGACCTTCGTGGCACGCGAAGCCGGCCGCGACACGTCAGCCTTCGAGCTGGCCGTGGGTGGTCTCGGCATCGCGCTGGGGTTGACCTCGGCATGGCTCCTGGGTCGTTTGGTCACGGAGCCGGTCAACGAGCTACGCCGGGCCACGGAGGCCGTGGCCGCTGGGAACCTCGACGTGAGCATCCCCGAGCTGCGGGCCGATGAGTTCGGGCTTCTCATCGATGGCTTCAATTCGATGGTGGCCGACCTCCGGGAAAAGCGGCGCGTGGAGGAAAACTTTGGCCTCCACGTCGGCCCTCGCATCGCCCGTCAGATCCTGGCCAGCGAGCGCGGGCTGAGTGGCGTCGAGGAGGAGCTGACCATCATGTTCGTGGACATCCGGAACTTCACGGCGCGTGCGGAAGCGTCGACTCCGGTCCAGGGTGGTGTCTCTGCTCAACGTCTTTCTCACGGAAATGGTCGAAGTCATCGAGCAGGGTCACGGCGGGAGCGTGAACAAGTTCCTGGGCGACGGTCTTATGGCCCTGTTCGGGGAATGGACGGGGCGCGTCGATCACGCCGACGCAGCGGTGGCCGCCGGCCGGGAAATGCTGTGCCGGCTGGAGCAGATCAACGACAAGCTCGTGAGTGAGGGTGAGCCACCGCTGGCCATTGGCATCGGGATCCACACCGGGCAGCGCGGTGGTGGGGAGCATCGGATCGCCTCGCCGCATGGAGTTCACCGCCATCGGCGACAGCGTGAACGTGGCCTCCCGCGTGGAGTCACTGACCAAGGTCGTCGGCGAGCCGCTCCTGGTCACGGGGGACACCTGCCGCGCTTTGCGCGAGGCCGCCCCCCTCGAACCTCTGCCGCCTCAGTACGTCAAAGGCCACCACGCGCCGGTCGAGGTGCTGCGGCTCGCCCGGTCGGAGCGCGGAGCGGCGCGAGGCTTGACCACGCCGTTGGCGCGAGACTAAGCTCAGCCACTCGCATAGTCTCCGGCTTCCGCGCTTGAGCTTCTTGGGTTGACCGACGATGACGGGCCGCCGCTGCGGGCGGGCCACGAGGAGGATGCCATGGCAGGCGGAGGACTGGACGGACGCGTGATCTTGGTCACGGGCGCAGCGGGGGGAATCGGAGCGGCGTGCGCACGCCGACTGGCCGGCGACGGAGCGCGGCTCGTGTTGGCCGACGTCGATGGTCCCGGCGTGAAAAAGATCGCGGCCGAGCTCGGGCAGCGGGCGGTGCAAGCAGATGTCACCCGGTCCGAGGACGTCGCGCGGATGGTGGACGAACCCTACCGACATTGGGGCCGCCTCGATGTCCTCTTCAACAATGCGGGGGTCGTGCGCGTACAGCCGATGCTCGAGGTGACGGAGACGGAGTGGGATCGGGTCATGGCCGTCAATCTCAGGGCCGTATTCTTCGTGCTGCAGGCGGTGGCGAACCGCATGCTACGTCAGGATCTGATCTTGGGCTCCGAACTGCGCGGCAAGCTAATCCAGACGGCCTCCATCGCGTCGTACCGGGGCGGCAACCATCTGATGACACCCTACTCCGCGTCCAAGGCCGGGGTGGTCAGCCTCACACGTTCCGCCGCGCAGGCGCTGGCCCGCGATCGCATCACGTCCAACTGTGTGTGCCCGGGAGCGGTGGAGACTGCGATGTGGGAGCAGATCGACCATGAATGGGGCGCTCTGGAAGGTCTTGGCGTCGGCGACGCTTGGAAGCGCCGGATCAAAGGCATCCCGCTCGGACGGGCCGAGCGGGCAGAAGATGTGGCCGGCGTGGTGGCCTTCCTGGCCGGTCCCGACTCGGATTACATGACGGGCCAGGCGCTCAACGTCGATGGCGGACTCGTCATGGGCAACTGACGCGGTATCACGCGATCCCGTCACGGCGCTCCGCTCCGCATCTATTCAGGAGGTGAGATATGGATCCGGCGTCCATCAAGGCACTCACGTTCGATGTGTTCGGCACGGTGGTGGACTGGCGCAGCAGTATCATCCGCGAGGGCGAGGCCCTGGGACGCGCCAAGAACCTCGGCCACGTCGACTGGGCGAAGTTCGCCGACACCTGGCGGGGCCTCTATCAGCCAGCCATGGAGCGCGTGCGAAGCGGGGCCATGCCATGGACCAAGCTGGATGACCTTCATCGCCTGAGCCTGGACCGTCTCCTCCAGGACTTCCACATCTCCGGACTCAGCGAAGAGGAGGTAGACCACCTGAACCGGGCGTGGCATCGACTCGATCCGTGGCCGGACACCGTGGAAGGCCTGATTCGCCTCAAGCGGCGCTTCATTCTCGCCACGCTCTCCAACGGCAACGTGGCACTCATCGTGAACATGGCCAAGCGTGCGGGTCTGCCGTGGGATGCGGTGCTGGGGGCCGAAGTCGCGGGCCACTACAAGCCGCAGCCGGAGGCGTATCTCCGCACCGCGGAGTTTCTAGGCCTTCTGCCCGCGCAGTGCCTGATGGTGGCAGCGCATAACGGCGATCTGGTGCACGCGGCCGGCTGCGGGCTTCGTACCGCCTTCGTGCCGCGTCCTACCGAGCACGGGCCCCACCAGTCGAAGGACACCAAACCCGAGCACGCGTTCGACGTGGTGGCGACCGACTTCAACGACCTCGCCCGTCAGCTCGGCTGCTGAGGTGGCGACGGCCGAGCAGGACGAGCCCCGGCCCGAGCTCCTGCACGACAACGAGTGGTAGGCGCCCTCGCGCGCCGATCCGGCGGCCTCTCGCGTGGCCGCTGAGTCGAGCCCGTCCCGTGAGACCCACATCGCGCGTGGGGTCCTGTTCATCGTGGGCGCCACCCTGCTCTTCGTGTGTCTGAACACCGCGGTCAAGCTTCTGAGCCCTTCGCTGTCGACCGTCCAGCTCCTCTGGTCACGCAGCCTGGGGCATTCGCTGTTCATCATCGCGATTTTTGCACCGACCTTCGGCTGGCGCCTGGTCGTCACCCAGAAACCCGTCATCCAGCTCACGCGATCGTTGATGCTCCTCACGTCGTCGACGTTCTTCTTCTCGGCCATCGGACGTGTGCCCCTCGCCGACGCCACGGCCGTCTCCTTCACGGCTCCCTTCATCGTGGCAATCCTGGCCGGGCCGATGCTGGGGGAGCGGGTCAGCCGGGGACACTGGCTGGCGATCGCCGCGGGCTTCGGGGGCGCCCTGATCGTCATCCGCCCCACCGGAGGGGGGGCCAACGTCTATGCCCTGCTTGTGCTCGGCAGCGCGGCCTGCTACGCGGTGTATCAGCTGCTCACCCGCCGCGTCGCCGGTGTCGATCCGCCCGAGACGAGCGTGACCTACAGCGCTCTCATCGGGACCGTGGTGCTGTGCTTGCTCGTTCCGTTTTTCTGGCGGACTCCCACGAGTATCTTCCACGGACTCCTCTTCTCGAGCCTGGGGCTCTTTGGCGGCCTCGGGCACTATTTCGTGGCGCGCGGATTCCTGTGGGGACCGGTCTCCATCCTTGCCCCGATCCACTACGTGCAGCTCATCTGGGCGGCCGTGATGGGATATCTGGTCTTCGACCACGTTCCGAGCGGATGGACGTGGCTGGGCGCGGGCATCATCATCGTGAGCGGGCTCGGGATCGCCTGGTGGGAGGGCCAACGGCCTGAACGGCCGCAGTAGCGCAAAAGGTATACACTGGTAGGCCGTCAGCATGGAGCCGATTCCGGCACCTCCCATCGCCCCCAAGGTCCCCACCGTGGTCTCGGTGCACGGAGACCGCCGCCAGGACGACTACGCCTGGCTGCGCGGCAAGGACGATCCGGAGGTCATCGCGTACCTCGAGTCCGAGAACGCGTACACCGACGCTGTGATGAAGCCCACCGCTGCCTTCCAGGAGGCCCTCTACGCGGAGATGCTGGCGCGCATCAAGGAGGACGATCAGTCGGTTCCCTTCCGCCGCGGTCACCACTTCTATTACTCGCGCACGGAGCAGGGCAAGCAGTACCCAATCTACTGTCGCAAGGCGGGGAGCGCGGACGCTCCCGAAGAGATCACGCTTGATCTCAACGTGTTGGCCGAGGGCCATTCGTTTCTCTCGCTGGGCGTCTATACGGTCAGCGACGACGGCCGTCTGCTCGCCTATTCCCTCGACTACACGGGGTTCCGCGATTACACACTGTTCGTGAAGGATCTCGCCACGGGCCGCCTGCACGCGGACCGCTTGGAGAAGGTTTCGAGCGCGGCCTGGGCGGCCGATCCCTCTGTCCTCTTCTATGTCACCGAGGATCAAGCCAAGCGACCCTATCGTCTCTATCGTCATCGGCTTGGTGCCGCCGTCGAGACCGACACCTTCCTGTACGAGGAGACGGACGAGCTGTTCCGTCTGGGCGTGT
The DNA here is from genome assembly GCA_963754315.1 of uncultured Candidatus Rokubacteria bacterium. Classification (GTDB taxonomy): domain Bacteria; phylum Methylomirabilota; class Methylomirabilia; order Rokubacteriales; family CSP1-6; genus CAVWFS01. Next base: position 598,930 of record CAVWFS010000019.1, on the reverse strand, counting down.
GGCGCTCGCGCAGCCTGGCCTTTGTCTTCGCCGCCTCGCGGAGCTTCACCTCGGGCGAGGCGCGTTACCTTCCTGCCCACGATCCGACCGGCGCCTGGCGTCTGGTGGCACCGCGCGAGAAGGACCACGAGTATGACGTGGACCATGGCGGCGCCTTCTTCTACATCCGGACCAACGGGGGCGGCCGGCGCAACTTCCGCCTGGTGCGCGCGCCGACGGCCAACCCCGGCCCCGCCCACTGGGAAGAGCTGATCCCGCATCGCGAGGCGGTGATGCTCGAAGACGTCGACGTCTTCGCCGACGACTACGTCGTTCACGAACGCGTGGACGGCCTGGTGCGCCTACGGGTGACCAGCCTCAGGGATGGCGCGTCCCATCACATAGAGTTCCCGGAGCCGACGTATGACGTGACCTCGGACGCCAATGCCGAGTTCGAAGCGTCCACCTATCGTCTCCGCTACGAGTCTCTGGTCACGCCCTCGTCGGTGTACGACTACGACAAGATCACCCGGCGCCTGATCCTGCTCAAGCAGACCGAGGTGCGAGGCGGCTACGATCCCGCGCGTTATCGCTCCGAACGGTTGCACGCCACCGCCCCCGACGGGACGCGCATCCCCATCTCGATCGTGTACCGCGCAGATAGCCCGCGCGACGGCTCATGCCCGTTGGATCTGATCGGCTACGGAGCATACGGCATCCCGTTCCCCGTCATGTTCTCGTCGATCCGGCTGAGCCTGCTGGACCGCGGTGTCAGCGTGGCTATCGCCCACATCCGCGGTGGCGGCGAGCTCGGCAAGCGCTGGCACGACGAGGGGCGCATGATGGCCAAGCGCAATACGTTCACGGATTTCATCGCCGCGGCCGAGTTCCTGACGGCGAGCGCCTACACCTCGGCCGATCGGCTCGTCATCGAGGGGGGCAGCGCGGGAGGGCTACTCATCGGCGCCGTGCTCAACATGCGGCCCGAGCTGTTCGGAGCCGCCGTCCTCCGGGTGCCGTTCGTCGACGTCATCAACACGATGCTCGACGAGTCGCTCCCGTTGACCGTGGGCGAATTCGAGGAGTGGGGCAACCCCAAGATCCCCGAGCACTACGCGTACATGAAGAGCTACTGCCCCTATACCAACGTCGCTCCCCACCACTATCCGGCGATGATGGTGCGAACGTCTCTGAACGACAGTCAGGTGATGTACTGGGAGCCAGCCAAGTATGTCGCCAAGCTTCGTGTCACCAAGCGGGAGGACAGCCTTCTTCTCTTCCGCATCAACATGGACGCCGGCCACGGCGGTGCCTCGGGCCGGTACGACGCCCTCCGGGAATCGGCCTTCGACTACACGTTCATCCTGGAGCAACTGGGGAAGGCCACCTAGGGTCGGCGGGGGGCCCGGGTAGCCAGACCCAAGGTGGACACTCCGCCCGTGAAGCCGTGTCCGGACGGGTCGCGTGCCGTCGTGGCGAGCACGGAGAGACAACTCGGCCGCCTGCTGCTGATTGGCAACCTGCTGGGTGCCCTACTGGACTTCTTCTATTTCCAGTTCATCGACGCGAGCGCACCTCCCGTCGATCGGCGCCTGCCGCGAGACTTGCTCGTCTACTTCATCAGCGTGTTCGGGCTCGCGGTGGGGATTGGTCTCGTGGTCAGCCGGCGATGGCGCCGACCCTTACGAGACTGGATAGCCGGGAGCGCGCAGGGTGAGGTCACGGAGGCGATCGTGCGCCGGCGCGCCCTCATCCTGCCCTACGCGATGGCGGCCGTCAGCCTGGCGGGCTGGACTCTGGCCGGGGTGGCCTTTGGCGTCGTCCGGCCCTGGGTGCTGGGGACCTTTTCCATCGGGAACGCCATCCGCCAGATCTTCGGGATCACCGTGGTCGGTGGTTCGGTGACCACCGCCTTTGTCTTCTTTTCCGTCGAGCACGTGTGGCGGCGCCGGCTCCCTCTCTACTTCCCTCGGGGGGATCTCAGCGCAACACGTGATGTCGTGCGCGTCAACGTGCGCGCTCGACTCATGGTGATCTTCCTGCTGGTGAGCGTGTTGCCACTATCGCTGCTCGGGGTGATGGCCTACACGCGGGCGGGCGGCCTGGTGGGGACCGACCCCGCCCTCGCCGATATTCTCCTGGCGCGCCTGTTGATCTTCATCGTCTTCATGCTGATCGTGGGCGGGATTGTGGCCATAGGGCTGGCCGTGTTCGTCTCGCGCAGCGTGGCCGGTCCTCTCCGAGACCTCGAGTCGGCCATGGGTGAGGTGGGGGAGGGTAACCTCGAGGTCCGGTGTCCGGTGGTGAGCCATGACGAGATCGGTAGTGTGACGGAGGGCTTTAATCGCATGGTCGAGGGGCTGCGCGAGCGCGACCGCATTCGCCACACCTTCGGAAAGTACGTGACACCGGAGATTCGTGACGAGATCCTGGCCGGGCGCGTGACCCTGGAGGGCCAGTCGCGCGAGGTGACCATCCTCTTCTCAGATCTGCGCGACTTCACACCCTGGGTCGAGTCGCACGATCCGCGCGAGGTCGTCCGCGATCTCAACACCTACTTCGGGCTCATGGAAGGCGCCATCCGCGACCACCATGGCCTCGTGCTTCAGTTCATCGGCGACGAGATCGAAGCCGTGTTCGGCGCTCCCGTCCCCCACGCGCGGCATCCGGATCTGGCGGTGCGCGCCGCCCTCGAGATGCGTCGACGCTTGGGGGTCTGGAACGCCGAACGGGCGGCGGCAGGGCGGCCCCCCTTCCGTCACGGGATCGGTATACACACCGGCCGCGTCCTAGCGGCGAACATCGGCAGCCCCGATCGACTCTCCTACGCGCTCGTGGGCGATCCGGTGAACGTGGCCTCCCGCATCCAGGGCCTAACCAAGGACGCTGGCACGGATATCCTCGTGAGTACCGATACGACCCAGCAGCTTCTGGCGCCGCCCGCCCTGGCCGCGGTCGCCGCGATGACGATGAAAGGGAAGTCGACGGCGGTTGATCTCTATCGGGTCATCTGACCTGCATCGTCGGGCGAGTGGCCGCCCTTGAGAGCACGCCGGTGCTCGCGGGCGGCGAGGTGGCGATCAGCAGGCCAGGCGAAGGCCGGAGCGGATCTCGAACAGCTCTTGCTCGAGCAGCGACGCGTTGGCCACGCGGGCCATCTTGCCGCAGTAGCGGCAGTGGACGAAGGCGGGTTCGTGGCACATGAAGGTGCTTCCGCATTTGGGGCAGCGGTCGGGACGCTCGCCCACGAACTGCTTCGCCGCTGCCTTTAGGGAGCGCTCCGGCTCAAGGGGTATGATTCGGGCCCCGCCGTTCTTCTGGGTCGCGTTCATGCCATTCTTCATCCGTGATACCAAGGCCGTATCCTACCTCAGGTCGCGGGAGGGCGCGAGCCCCCGACGTTCACCGCCCCCGCGGCTTCGGCTCGGGAAGGATCTCGAGGGTGGGAGCCAACTCGCGCGCCAGTTCGAGGAGAAGGTAGGTATGGCATGCCCCGCCCGCTGTCTGGTAGGGGCACATGCACATCAGGTAGACGTCGGCCGACCTTGCTTCCTCGACGATCCGACGCAAGGCGGCCATCGACTCGGCGCTCGCGCGGATGTACCGCAGATAGCGCGCACGGTAATCGACGCGCTCAAACGTCGTGGCATGAAGGCGGGCAGCATCCAAGTCTTCGCTTTTCAACGCGGCCTTCTCGCGCTGAAAGTCTGCGAAGAGGTCGGGCGGAGGCGCGAGTTCCTTGAGGCCTGCTCGTCCCGCCCGCATCACGTTGATGCGCCGCGCCCCCCGAGGCGTTGGAGCGAATCGGGTCGTCCGTCCGAGCCCCACCGCGCGATTCTACGCCAGCGCCAGGCGAGCCTGGCCTCGCTTCCGCCTCCATCAACCGATGGCGCTGGCGACGGCCCGCAGATCCTCGAGGAGCATGCCGTAGAGGCGCGCCTGCGCCGCGTCGTCCTCGCCGCGCAGGACGGCCGAGGGGTGCAGGGTCGCCATCGTCCTCGGCGCCCAGCGGCATTCGACCCAGCGTCCGCGCTCCTTCATGATGCGGAAGTCACCACCGAGGAGGGCTCGGGCGGCGGTGGCGCCCAGGCACACGAGGACCTCGGGCTTGACGACGGCCAGCTCCGCCTCCAGCCAGGGCCGACACGCGCCGATCTCGGCCGCGCGCGGCGTCTGGTGGATCCGTCGCTTTCCCCGCTCCACGAACTTGAAGTGCTTGACGACGTTGGTGACATAGAGCCGCTCGCGGACCAGTCCCGCCTCCGCCAGCGCTCGATCGAAGACTTCCCCGGCCGGCCCGACGAAGGGCGCGCCCTGACGATCTTCCTGGTCACCCGGCTGCTCCCCCACCAGAACCACGCGCGCATCCGCCGGCCCGCGGCCAAAGACGGTCTGAGTCGCGTGGCGGTATAGGTCGCATCCCTGGCACCGTAGCGCGGCCTGGCGCAGTTCGACCAAGGTGGCCCCCGCCGGCATGAAGCCAGCCGCGCCGGCTGCCGCGGTCCCGCTGTCGTCATCGGCATACGCCGAGGAGGAGAGGACGGCGCCGCTTGCCTGGCGCTCCAGCCCACGCAGACGCGCCATCAGCGGATCTGTCTCGTCATTGAGGAGATCGCGGCGTTCGTGGACGATTCGCCACAACGCCTCGTAGAGCACGCACCACCGATCGGGGTCGACCCCGGCGGCGACCCGGCGTGCAAGGTCCATGAAGAGCCGTGGAACCCGAACGGTGGGGCCTGGATCCCCGGCGGGAGTTGTGGGGGAAAGACCCGGCAAGGAGTCTTGGGGAGTGCCACGCTCGAGCCACACGATCTGGTCCGGCGGCACACGCTCGTGCAGCAGGGCCCGCGCGGCCGACTGCCAGTCTTCGAAGGTTGGTCGGATTTCGACGCGCTTCATCGTTCGGGATTCCCGCCGCTCGATCGGGTCGACAGCAGCATGCAGACGGCCAGCGCAAAGAGCGACGACCGGCTGATAATAGTCGTGGTGATGGGACTCCGGTTCTCAGACAGGGTCGTGCTCGGGCCTACGGTGCTCATCCGCGCCTCCCTGGCCAAGCATGGCACGTCCCCCATGGTACGGGAGCCAGCGGCGCCCCAGGATGGCTGAGCATCTTCTCGGCGTGATCGCGGACACGCACGGTCTGCTCAGGCCCGAGGCCGTGGATGCTCTCGCCGGGTGCGAGCTGATCATTCACGCAGGGGACATCGGGACCCCGGAGGTCCTCGAGCGTCTGCGAACGCTGGCGCCGGTGGTGGCCGTGCGCGGCAACAACGACCGGGACACATGGGCCCGGGCGCTCCCGGACACCGATGTGGTGGAGATCGACGGGCAATACCTCTACGTGCTCCATGACGTGAAGGAGCTGGACCTCGATCCGAGCGTCGCGGGCTTCCGCGCTGTCATCGCTGGCCACTCGCACCGTCCCCGCATCGAGGAACACAATGGTGTGCTCTTCCTCAATCCAGGCAGTGCGGGTCCACGTCGGTTCGCGCTCCCCACCACCTTGGCGTGTCTGCGTGTGCAGGGGCCGGCGCTTACGGCGCGCATCGTCCACCTCACGCCGACGGAGTCATCATCATGAAGCCCTGGGATATCGTCACGTTCGACTGCTACGGAACCCTCATCGACTGGGACGGGGGGATTGCCGAGGCATTTCGCACTGCGCTGGCCGCGGATCGTGTCGACCTTCCGCTCTACCATGTCCTGGCGGCCTATCACGAGATCGAGCCGGTGGTTCAGGCGGAGCCCTTTCGCCGCTACCGCGATGTGCTGACGGAGACGGCCTTGCGGGTGGCGGCCCGACTCGACTGGACATTACCAATGTCGCGGGCGTCCTTCCTGGCCGACAGCCTTCCGAGCTGGACGCCCTTTCCCGACACCAATCAGGCTCTGGAGAAGCTGGCCCGAGCCGGCTTCCGGCTCGGGATCCTGTCCAATGTCGACGATGAGCTCCTCAGTGGTACACGGCGGCACTTCCCGGTGACCTTCGAGCCGAGTCTGGTCATTACCGCGGAGCAGGTGAAATCGTACAAGCCGGCGGCGGCGCATTTCGAGACCGCCCGCGCTCGCATTGGTGGGGACCGCTGGCTGCACGCGGCGCAGAGCTACTTCCACGATATCCAGCCGGCCCGGCGCCTGGGCATTCCGTCGGCCTGGATCAATCGTACCGGCGAGCAGGCCGACGCCGCCTCAGGCGCCCTCACCGAGGTGCGCACCCTGGCCGCGTTCGCGGAGTGGATGATCGGCTGACCGCTGGCGGGCCCTCCGCCCTTCCGTTATTATCGTTGCGCCATGAGCGCCACCACTCTCGAGGTCCACACGCGCACCGTGGTGCTGGACGGGCAGCCGTTCGGGGCCGCCGGTGCCTATGAGAAGATCACCGGCATCCTGCGCTTCGCCGCCGATCCGGCGCACGAGGCCAACGCACCCATCACGGACCTGGCGCGGGCCCCCCGCAACGGATCAGGGCACGTCGAGTCGTGGGCTGACTTCTGCCTGCTCCAGCCCATTGATCCGTCGCGGGCCAGCGGGTGTTTGCTCCTCGACGTCGTCAACCGGGGTCGGAAGATGGCCCTCGCCCTCTTCAACAGCGCGGTGCGCGTACCGGACCCGACTGAACCGGCGGACTTCGGGAACGGGTTCCTCATGCGACGGGGTGACACCGTGGCCTGGATCGGCTGGCAGCACGATGTCCCGCGGATGGACGGAATGATGGCGCTCACCGTCCCGCGGGTGGTGAGCACCGAACCTCGCCTCACCGGCCTCGTCCGCTGCGAGTTCCGTCCCAACGTGGCCACCGACACCCTCCCACTCGCGGACCGCTATCACATACCCCAGCCGACGCTTGACCTGGCGGATCCTGAGGCGCGGCTCACCGTGCGTGAGCACACGGAGGCGCCCGAGGTGGCGGTCGCCCGTGAGGCCTGGCGATTCACCGATGCCTCGCACGTGAGGCTGACCGGTGGCTTTGCCCCAGGGCGTATCTACGATCTCGTGTACCGCGCCCAGGACCCACCCCTGGTCGGCTTGGGGTTCCTGGCTGTGCGCGACACGGCCTCGTGGTTGCGCTTCGCCCCGGCGACTCAGGGCAACCCCTGCGCCGGCCGGCTCCGACGCGCCTGCGTCTTCGGAATCTCGCAGAGCGGGCGCTTTTTACGCCACCTGTTGTATCTCGGCCTCACCCGCGACGAGGCGGGGCGGGACGTCTTCGATGCGGTGTTTCCGTTCGTGGCCGGCGCTCGTCGCGGTGAGTTCAACCTGCGCTTTGGGCAGCCGTCACTCAACGCCCGGCACGCGGTGGGGGACCTCTTTCCCTTCACCCACGGCGAGCAGACTAGACCCGGAGACCGGCACTCGCGACGCGCTGCTGGCGCGCCTGATGCGGCGGGGCCGCCTGCCGAAGGTGTTCGAGATCAACACCTCCGCCGAGTACTGGCGGGGAGACGCCTCTCTCGTGCATACCGACGTCGACGGTCTGGCCGATGTCGATCCCCCTGCGACCTCGCGCGTCTACTTCTTTGCCGGGACGCAGCACACACCCGGTGCGCTGCCGCCGCCCGCGTTCGATCCCAACACGGGGGGCCGGGGACTACAGCCGTTCAACGTCGTGGACTACGCCCCGCTGCTGCGGGCAGCCCTGGCCAACCTGGACCGCTGGGTGGCCGAGGGCATCGATCCTCCTCCGAGCGCGGTTCCGCGCTTGGCCGAGGGTACGGCGGTCACCGCCGAGTCGACGGCTGCCACCTTCGCCCGTATTCCGGGCGTCCGCTTTCCCGACCATCTTGGGCGGCCCGCGCGGCTTGACTTCGGGCCAGAGGTCCACGAAGGCGTTTGCGCCGAGCTGCCCCCGAAGGTGGGCGCGCCCTATCCGGCCTTCGTCTGCGCGGTGGACGAGGACGGCAACGAGCGAGCGGGAATCACCCCGGTAGAAGTGCAGGTGCCGCTCGGCACGTTCACGGGGTGGAACCCGCGCCATCCCGCCCAGGGGGCGCCTGGTGATCTCATGAGCATGCTCGGGTCTACCTTGCCCTTTGCCCGTACCCGTGCCGAGCGAGAGCGCACGGGGGATCCACGCGCTTCCATCGCCGAGCGCTATCCGTCACGCCAGGCGTACCTCGCGCAAGTTCGGGCTGCCGGCCGCAGCCCTGGTGGCAGCGCGCCACATGCTCGAGGAGGACATCGAGGTCGTCGTGGAGCGGGCGGGCCGACAGTGGGATCTATTTCAGGACGGGATCGGAACCCGCGGATTGACCCGGCGCGTTTCCAATGTCGTCGGCTCAGGCGGTGGGTGCCGACCGAGCCCGAGACTGGCGGATCCGACCGGGCGTGCTGCTGGCGCTCTGCTTGGACTTCTGCTATGGTCCGGGAACTTCACGCGGGGGTCAATGATGAAGCCCCGATTCGGCGGCGCATGCACTCCGTCCTCACCGCTCAGTTGATATCGACGCGTCAACTCGACCTCGACGTGTCTTTTCCAATAGCCCGACAGGAGAAAGCGATGGACGATCTTCCGAACGATCGAGACCGCTCCGCCGGCGTGGACCGGAGGACCTTCCTCAAGCGGGTAGGTGCCGGTGGCGCCGGAGCCGTCGTCGCAGCGCGGTTCTCGGCTCCCGGGACCCTTCTGGCCCAGGATGCCACCGTGCGGCCGGACCCCGCTGCCAAGCGTGGGGGCACCCTCCGCTATGCCGTGCACAACGCTCCCGCCCACTTCGACGTCCACCAGTCTGGTACCGTCGCCAACATCGGTCCCCAGAGCCCGATGTACGACTACCTTGCTCCGCCGGAGTCCGAAGGACGGGCAGACGATCATCCCCGATCTGGCTCAGCGGTGGGAGATCTCGCCGGACGGCAAGAAGTACACGTTCCACCTGCGCAAGGGTGTGAAGTTCCACGACGGCGCCGACTTCACCGCCGAGGACGTGAAGGCGACCTATGATCGTATCGCGCGCCCGCCGAAGGGCGTGGTCATCCCCCGCACGCCGCTGTTCGCGACGGTGGGCGACATCGTCGTCGTGAACCCGCACACGGTGGAATTCCGGCTGACCGAGGCGCGGCCCAAGGCGTACATGCTCGGGCGCCTTCGCCAGCGGCTGGAACATCATCGTGCGCAAGAAGACCCTGGACGAGAACCAGGGTAATCTCCGGCAGGTGATGGCGTATCCGGGCACCGGCCCCTTCAAGCACGTCTCGCGCAAGGACAAGGAAGTATGGATCATGGAGCGCAACCCCGACTACTGGAACAAGGGGCTGCCGCTCGTGGATCAGGCTCGAGATCTACCATTTCCTGCCCTTCACGCCGGAGCTGGGCGGCGTCCATCCTGTCCGGTCGGGTCGACTACGCGCGGCTGCTCGATCCCGTCAGCTGGCGCAAGGTCAAGGAGACCCAGGGCATGACGGCGGCCGCCTTCAACCAGTCCGTCATCCAGGCCTTCTGGACGAACACCCAGAAGAACAAGGCGCTGGCCGATCCTCGCGTGCGCCGGGCCATCCACTTGGCCATGGACCGGCCCACCCTGGTGGAAGTCGTGAAAGACACGGCGCCCATGCAGGTGGGCGGCTTTGTCTACCCGTTCCACGAGATGTCGACACCGCGCGCCGATCTGGAAAAGAAACTGGGCTACCAGAAGGACATCAAGCCGGCGGTGCAGGAGGCGCGGCGGCTCATGAAGGAGGCCGGCTACGGCAGCGGCCTCAAGAATCTCGACTTCGTCGTCCGCGACATCGCCGACGTTCAAGCTGTGGGCGGTGGCCATCCAGGCGATGCTGAAGGAGCATCTCAACATCGAGATCAAACCTTCGCGTGGTGCAGACCTCGGTCTGGTTCGACGAGGCCGCAGGCCGGCAGCTTCGACCTCGGCCATCAGCGCCATCGTGTCCACCTTGATGGACCCGTCGGACTATCTTCAGCGCCTGGTACGGCAAGGACGGCCCCCAGAACTACTCCCGCTGGACGAACCCGGCGTTTCACGACCTGGCCAATCAGATCGAGCGGGAGCTCGACGACAGACAAGCGCAAGGCCATGGTGCGCAAGGCGGAGGACATCCTCGAGAACGATCCGCCGCTCATCCCGGTGGCATACGAGCAGATTTACGACGGCTGGTACAACAAGGTCAAAGGCCAGAACCCGAGCACGTTCTTCGGCATCTACGACGTCGTGCGGTGGGATAACGTCTGGCTCGGATAGATTGCCTGGGGGGCCCTCACCAGGCCCCCCATCCCTTCCCTGGCAGAATGCCGGCGGCGTCGCCACCCTCCCTGGGCTCATCGCTCATACCTGAGCCGAGACGTGAGGAAGTATCTGGCGCCGCGCGGCTCTTGTACGCCGCCGTCACCCTGCTCGGTGTCTCCATCATATCTTCGTCATCTTGCGGATCCTTCCCGGCGATCCCCTGGTGGCCATCCTCGGCGTGGAGGGCCACGCGCGGATGACGCCCGCCGATCGAGTCCGCATCATGGCCGACCTCGGGCTGAGCGACCCCATAGCCTGTGCAATACGTCCGCTGGCTCGGTGACATCGCCACGGGACAGCTCGGGAAGTCGTTCTTCCGGGGCGACACTGTCGCCGAGCAGATCCTCCATCGAGGGCCGATCAGCGCCGAGATCGCGGTGCTGGCTTTGATCGTCTCGTGGCTGGTCGGCCTCCCCGTGGGTATCCTGAGCGCGTTCAAGCCCAATAGCGTGCCCGACAGCGTCGCCCGCACGCTGTCCGTGCTGTTCATCGCCATCCCGGGCTTCTGGCTAGGCATGCTGATCGTTCTCGCCGCTCCTCTTCTGGTTTGGCTACAAGTCCCCCATCGTCATCGTGACGCTTTGGCAAGCCCCTGGGAGAACCTACAGATCGTCCTCGGCCCCGGGATCGTGCTCGGCCTCGCCCAAGGGGCCTATATCGCGCGGATGTCGCGATCGTGTCTGTTGGAGGTCATCAGCGAAGACTTCGTTCGGACGGCCCGGGCCAAGGGACTGCGCGAAGGGTTCGTGGTGATGCGCCACGCGCTGCCCAACGCGCTGCTGCCGGTCATCACGATCTCCGGCGTCCTCCTCGGTTTTGTGCTAGGCGGCTCGGTCGCCGTCGAGCAGGCGTTCGGCGTACCTGGGCTCGGCCGGGCGCTGGTCACCGCGGTAATCGAGCGCGACATCATCGTGGTGCAGAATCTCGTCCTTCTCTATGCCGTCATCTTCGTGCTCGTCAATGTGCTCGTCGACCTCAGCTATGCCTGGCTCGACCCGCGGATCCGGTATCGGCTGATGCCCGCCATCACAGCTGCCGAGCCCCGTATCGCGACCGCCCGTGGTGCAGCCGGTCCTCAAGACCCTCCTGGCCGAGCTCCTCCGCTTCTCCCGGCGCAACACGCTCGCGGCGATCGGCGGCTTCGTGGGGCTGTGCATCATTCTCGTGGCGCTGGCCGCTCCACTGCTTGCGCCTCGTGATCCCCTCAAGGCGGATTTTCGGCGCATGGACAAGCCGCCCGGACACCAGAGCCTGTCTTCGGTACCGACCAGGTCGGGCGCGACACACTCGAGCCGGGTGATCTATGGCGCCCGCACCTCGCTCTTCGTCGCGTTCTCCTGCGGTGCTCCTCGGCACCACGGTCGGGTCGCTGTGGGGCGTGGCCTGCGGCTACCTGCGCGGACGCTTCGACCTCGTGAGCCAGCGCATCATGGAGGTCATGCAGTCCTTTCCCGATCTCATCCTGGCCATGGCCATCTCCATGGCGATCGGCACCGGGCTGCAAGCCGTGATCTTCGCCATTGCCATCACCCGTATTCCGTTCGGAGGGCGGGTGATCCGCTCCGTCGCCCTCTCGGTGCGCGAGATGCCCTACGTGGAGGCTGGCGCGGGCGAGCGGGGGCTCGGCCGCCCGGATCATGGCTCTGCACGTGCTACCCCAGTGCATCGCCCCCTACCTGGTCCTCGCGAGCACGCACCTCGGGGTGGCCATCGTGATCGAGGCCGCTCTCGGCTTCCTCGGGGTGGGCGTGCCGCCCCCAACCCCGACCTGGGGCAACATGCTGGCCGACTCGATCACCGCCCTGGTTCCGCCGTGGTGGCTGGCATTCTTCCCGGGACTCGCGATCACGGTGACTGTGCTGGCCTTCAATCTTCTCGGTGACGGCATTCGCGACGTCCTGGACCCGCGCCTCTCGCCCGCCTTCCTGAGAATGATGGCAGGCGGCAAGCGGGAATAGAGGCCGCCCCGGCCGCGTCGACCAATCCGACGCGCGCTGTGCCCCAGGTCAGCGTCGTCTCACGCGAGGCTTACGGATTCAGCGAAATGACGACGGCGTCGCCTCCGAGGCTCAGGATGAGCCCTTCACGCTTCGCCTTCAGGCGCAGGATCACGCCCGCCTCGTTCTGCATCCAGAGATCGCCGGCGCTCGATGTGCCGATGGCAAAGCCGTAGCGGGCCTGGCCATAGGTGCCGGGGAACTGGGAGAGCTCGCGGAGGTTGTATACCTCGCCCGCCGCGTCAATCGTGGAGAGTCCGATACCGCCGATCCCGACCCCGCCGACCTGAAACGGATGCTCCTTGCCGCGAAAGACCAGGACGCCGGTGCCCGCGCTGCCGCTGCCGATGTAGGCCGCCTGCACCTCTTTCATGTCGACGGTGCCGTCCACTGTCTTACCCTTGACCGCATCCGGTCCGAGCGCGACACTCCGGCACTCCCGGCACACCCGGCCAGATAGAGTCCGCATGCACTCACGAGCGCAACGCGCGCCACGAGTGCCTTCATCGCTTGTGTGATCGTTCGGCCACTCCCTGTGTGCCCGGCATGGGCGTCCGCTCCGACGTGCATTCTCATGGTGCGCCTCCTCCGCGTGGCCTCCCGTCTTGAGTGGATCGGCCGTGCATCCGACCCGACGGGAAGCATCACGCAATAGAAATACTATCGCGGTCCGCCCACGACGTCATCGACGCTCGCCTCGAGATCCCTAGTTGCCCGCGTAACTCGTCGACCTGACCCGGGAATCCACGTCGGGCAGCTCGGACCGGCGTATCGCGGCACGGTGGTGCGACGCCTGCACGATCGGGTACTGTTGATGTCGGGAAAGCTACGTGTGCATGGCGTCGAGATGGTAAAGATACCCTTGGCACAACTGTGGCACTTCCTTTGCCGGCGATCGTGCTGACTGACCGGTCGCCGGGAGAAAGCGAGTTCGAGGTTGGGGAATTGGCGCGCGGTGATCGGACGCGAGCTCAAGGCGGTGGGTTTGGTGACGCTCTATTTCCTGTTTTGCTTCGGCATCATTCTCACCCTGAAAAAGCTCTTCCTCGAAGACTATCAGATCAAGGTCTATGCTCTGTCCACGGCGGTGGTCAGCGCCCTCATCGCCGCCAAAATCGTGGTGACCTTGGACCACACGCGCGCCGGCACCCGCTTCGACGCCAGCCAGCCGCTGGCCACGGCAGTCACATACAAGACGCTGGTCTACGGTGCGGTGGCGTTCGGATTCCTGTTGGCGGAGCAGCTCTTCCACGCCTATCGCGCAACGGGCGGACTCGAAAGGGCCATGACGGAAGTGTGGGCGCACCGGGACCGAAACGTGATCCTCGCCAAGGTGATCTGTGTCGGCCTGACCTTTGCGGGGTATCACCTCTACGCGGGAATTGATCGCCGGCTGGGCGAAGGCACGCTCCGGCGCCTGCTCGTGAGCCGGGCCTCCTCGTCGCATGCCGACCTCCGGCAGGAGGGAGGGCACGGCCCCGCGGGAGCGAGTTGACGGACACGCGACAGGGGAGAGAGGAAAATGGCCGGACCAAAGCAGGCGGAGGCCCCCCTGGATACCGGTACTGACCTCGCCTTTGAGCGCTCGCGGCTGGCCGCCGAGCGCACGCTGATGGCGTGGATCCGGACCTCGCTGTCGATGATCAGCTTCGGGTTCACGATCTACAAGTTCTTCCAGTATCTCGGCGAATCCACGGTCGGTGTCGGGATCCGCCACGGCCCATTGAACCTGGGTCGGGTCATGGTTGTATTGGGCGTGCTCTTGCTCGTGCCCGCCACCGTCCAGCACTGGCAGTTCCTGCGAGGGCTGAGCAAGCGAGCGCATCACAGGTTTCCCCCCTCGCTGGCGCTCATCACCGCCGGGTTGATCCAGCTGATCGGAATCGGCGCCCTGTTGAGCCTGTTCCTGCGCCTCGGCCCCTTCTGACGGAGGGTCGGACTAGATCCGCTGGAAGCGGTGGCGGCCGTCCTCGCCGTTCACGCGCAGGGCGCGTCCCTGCCACTCGAGGTAGTGCAGGTGGGCGAGCGTTTCGCCGAAGGCGAAGCCGAACTGATGCGCGTCGAGGTCGCGGGAGAAGAGGATAGGCAGCACGTCGGCGCCTGTCTGGGGCTCGCGTAGTCCTTCCAGGGCACGGGCCAGGCGCTCGTCATGGTGCGCGTGCAGCCGGGCCAGCCGGGTCTGAAGGCCGCGAAACGGGAGTCCGTGCGACGGGAGCACGAGGGTCTCGTCGGCGATACCCCGGAAGCGCTCGAGCGAGCCCAGATACAGGCGCAGCGGATTGCCGAGCGGCTGGTCGGGCCAGACGCTCACGTTGGTCGTGATCTTGGGCAGGATCTGGTCACCCGAGATGAGGATCCCTCCCTCGCGGGAATTGAGGACCACCTGCTCGGGGGAGTGGCCAAAGACGGTCAGCGCCTCCCACGTACGCTCGCCAGTCGTGAGCGTATCGCCGTCGCGGACGCCGTAGAACGTCGGCGCTACCGATGGCACCACCTTCAGGTAGTGCTGCCCGCGCTCCCGCAGCAGCGCGAGGTGGGTTTCGCTCGCCCCGTTGCGCGCGTAGTGCGCGAGCCGCTTGTCGAGGTCGCCCCCGGTGCGCCACGCCAGCTGCGCCATGAGCCACTCCGCCTGGCTACACCAGAGGTCGATGCCACAGCGTTCGGTCAGCCAGTGCGCGTTGCCCATGTGATCCGGATGGAAGTGGGTGACGATCACCCGGGTCACTGGCTTCCCGTCCAGCGCACCGTCGAGGACCCCCTGCCAGAGCTCGCGCGTGCGGTCGAGCCCGATGCCGGCGTCGACCACCGTCCAGCCCTTGTCGTCCTCGAGCAGGTAGAGGTTGATGTGATCGAGCCGGAAGGGGAGCGGCATGCGGAGCCACTTGATTCCCGGCGCCACGGTGATGGTGCCCCCGAGCGGCGGGGGCTCCGGCCAGGGATAGTCGATACCACCGGACTCGGGCTTGCGCAGGACGGTCGTCATTAAGGCAGTATATCGCGGCAAGGAGTGCGAACTCGGGGAGGGGAGGCATGGAGCGCATCTGGTTCGAGAAGCAGACCATCGGCTCGCTGCCGGAACGAGCCTGTCGGCGCTGGGGCGACCGGGAAGCGCTCCTCTTCCAGGGACGCCGCTGGACGTTCGCCGAGATCTCCGAGGGTGTCGATCGCACGGCGCGGGGCCTGATGGCGCTCGGGATCGAGCCCGGGGAGAAGGTTGCCCTCTGGATGCTCAACCGTCCGGAGTGGATCGAGGCGATGTTCGCGACGATGAAGGTGGGAGCCGTGCTCGTTCCCGTCAATACGCGGCTACGCACGAGTGACGTCGGCTACATCCTGCGCCACTCGGAGGCGCAGACCTTGCTCATCGTCGCGCGCTCGGGGCCCATCGACTATCTGGCCATGGTGCGCGAGCTGAAGGGGACTCTGCCACGCCTGCGGCGACTGGTCGTGCTAGGAGGGGATCAGGACGTGGAGGCCTCGCCCGTCCGGGCCGTACCGTGGACCACCATGCTTGCCGACGGTGACCGCATGAGCCGCAGCTCAGCTCCAGGAGCGGGCGGCAGCGGTCGATCCCGACGACCTGGCCTTCTTGCCCTACACCTCGGGAACGACCGGGTTTCCCAAAGGTGTCATGCATGCTCACGCCATCGTGCGGAACGTGATCGATCGGGCCAACCGCATGGGAATCACCCCGGCCGACACCATCCTCATGTACCTGCCTCTCTTCCATCTGTTCGGTTTCTCCGAGGGTGCGCTGATGTCGATGACAACCGGAGCGCGTCAGGTGCTCACCGAGACCTTCGACGCCTCCGAGAGCCTGACGTTGCTCGAGGCCGAGCAAGCGACCATTGTTCACGGCTTCGACACGCACTTCCAGGAATTGTTGGAGGCTCAGGCTCGGAGCCCGCGCGACATTTCGAGCGTACGCACCGGCATCCTCGCCACCGGCATGTCCAGCTCGGTGCCAATCGCGCGCCGGGCCCGTCAGATCTTTGGGCCCCTGCTCTCCGGCTACGGCATGAGCGAGTTCGGGGTGGGGGCGTCCCTGAGCTTCCTCGATTCCACCGAGGAGCAGTGCGTGGAGGCCTCCGGCTACCCTGCGCCCGGCTACGAGATCAGGGTGATCGATCCCGACACCGGGCATGACCAGCCGGCCGGAAGCCCCGGCGAAATCCTCGTCCGAAGTTACCTCACCATGCGAGGGTACTTCGGCAATGAGGAGGAGACGGCGCGAACCATCGACGAAGCGGGCTGGGTGCACACCGGTGACATGGGGATCATCCGGCCCGACGGCCACCTGCGCTTCATGGGGCGCTACAAAGACATGCTCAAGATCGGCGGCGAGAACGTCGACCCCATGGAGGTCGAGGCCTTCTTGATGGGCCATCCCGCCGTCAATCTGGCCGCCGTGGTCGGCCTGACCGATCCGCTCCTTGCCGAGGTCGGAGTAGCCTTCGTGCGACTCGAGCCAGGCGCTCGGGTGGCGGAGCGCGAGCTCATCGATTTTTGTCGTGGCCAGATCGCCAGCTTCAAGATTCCCCGCCAGGTGGTCATCGTCGACGAGTTTCCCATGACGGGCTCGGGCAAGATCCAGAAGGTGAAGTTGCGCGCGCAGGCGCAGGAGCGCTTCTCAGGATCCTGAGACCCTACCGTCCCAGTACAATCGAAGACCTATGCCCGTGCTGCTCGAGGCCCGTGGGCTGGTCAAACACCTCGGAGGACGGCGCGTGGTCGACGGTGTCGATCTCGTCTGCCAGGCGGGGCAGATCCTCGGCCTGCTCGGCCCCAACGGGGCTGGCAAGACGACCACGCTCCGCATGCTCTATGGCTTTCTCCGGCCCGACGCCGGGCAGATCCACGTGGATGGTGTCGAGCTCTCGCGCGATCTGGCGCGCGCGAAGCGCTCGATCGGAGTCTGTACCCAGGACGACACGTTCGACGGTGACTTCACGGTCGAGCAGAACCTGACGATCGCCGCGAGCTACTTTCGGCCCCGCCCACCCGAGCTGAGCCGGCGGGTGGCCGACTTGCTCGATCGGTTCGATCTCCGCCCGCATGCGCGTCAGAAACCGGAGACCCTCTCGGGTGGCTACCGGCGCCGCCTCATGATCGCGCGCGCCATCGTGCATCGTCCCCGGTTGCTCTTTCTGGACGAGCCCACCACCGGCCTCGATCCGCAGGCCCGCATGGGCGTGTGGGACCTCGTCAATGGCCTGCGAACGGACGGTCTCGGGATCATCCTCACCACGCACTACATGGACGAGGCGGAGCGACTGAGCGATTCCCTCACCGTGCTCGCCCGCGGGCGCGTGGTCGCGCTCGGCACCGCGAAGGCGGTGCTCGGGGATCTGGTGGGCGAGCACGTCGTGGTGGTGGAGGCGGCGGCCGGACGCGAGGTACTCGTGTGGCTCGCCCGCCATGGTCGAGGGGAGCCGGCCAGCGTACTGGGCGCCTGGCACGTGCCCCTCTCCGCCGACGAGCTGGCGGATTTCGCGCGCGCCTTTCCGGCCTTGCGCTATGAGGTGCGTGTGCCCACCCTGGATGATCTGTTTCTCAAGCTCGCCCTCGACCCATGCGCTGGCTGACGGCGGCTCTCGAGTGGCAGAGCCGCGCCGTCGTCACTCGGCACCTGCGCGTCTATCTCCGGAACTGGCACACCGCCTTTCTGCCGCCGGCCCTGGAGCCGGTGACCATGCTCATCGCGTTCGGGGTCGGCCTCGGGGGCTACGTGGCGAGTCTTCCGTGGTACGGGCGCGAAGTCGGCTACCTCACCTACGTGGCGCCGGGACTGCTCGCCTACGCGACATTCATGACGGCGATCTTCCAGTCGCTCTTCGGCGCCTTCATCAGGATGCGCTACCAGCGCACATGGGAAGGTCAGCTGACCACGCAGATCGAGCTGGTCCACGTCGTGTGGGGCGAGGTGCTGTGGGCGGGGCTGCTGGCCACCATGTACGTCGTCATGGTCGGGCTGGTGCTGGCCCTTTTCAGTGCCGGGGGATTGATCGCCATGAAGGTGTGGGTGCTGCCCTCCTTGCTTCCCATCGTCTTCGTGGCGGGGTGCGCCTTCGCAGCCCTCGGGCTTTGCTTCACGGCCGTGCTGCCCACGATCGATCACATGAACCTGCCCATCTTCCTCCTCGTGTTGCCCATGGGCTTCATGTCGGCGACGTATTTCCCGCTCGAGCATCCGGTGCTCGTCGCGCTGAGCGTCGTCAATCCGCTCTATCATCTTGCCCAGGTCGCCCGCGGCCTTCTCATCGGCGGGCCCGTGGCCGCCCACCTCGGCGCCCTCGCGGTACTGTCAGCCGCGATGCTGGCCATTCTGGTACCGACCGACCTTCGCCTCCTGCGCCGGCGCGTCCTCGGGGATTGACCATGTGGGGGGCCTCGAAAGGGCCCCCCAAGCCCCCCGCGCTCGGGACAGCCCGGGGAACCCGGGCCGCCCCTCGGGATCACGCCAGCTGCTGGGGCCTCGAGAGGGCCCCCAAGCCCCCCGACGCTCGGGACAGCCCGGGGAACCCGGGCCGCCCCTCGGGATCACGCCAGCTGCCGGGGCCTCGAGAGGGCCCCCCTGGCCCCCCGCGCTCGGGACAGCCCGGGGAACCCGGGCCGCCCCTCGGGATCACGCCAGCTGCCGGGGCCTCGAGAGGGCCCCCAGGCCCCCCGGCGCTCGGGGCGGGCGGCTACAACTTGCACCAGCGGCTGGGTGATCTCGGTGAAGAGATCCACGGCTTGTGCCATGCGTTCGACCTCGCAGTACTCGTCGGTCTGATGGGCGAGCGCTAGCTCGCCCGGGCCAAGGATGACCGCGGGGATCCCGCCATAGGCGGGGACGAGGGCCGCCGCGTCGGTGAAGTAGGGCGCGGCGCGAGCGACCGGGCGTTCACCGATGACGGGTGCCACCATGTCATACACGGACTGGATCCACGGATCGCCGGGATCTGTCCACACACCCTCGGCGTCGGACACGTTCTCCAGGGTGGCCACGTCTCCGAGATACTCCGTCAGCCGTTGCAGCAAGGCGCCGTGTCTCTGCCCGGGGATCGTCCTGATGTCGATACCGATCTCGGCCGAGTCGGGAACGGAATTGACGTTGAGGCCGCCTTGCAGGGTTCCCACGTTGAGGGTCGGGGCGCCCAGGACCGGGTGCGGCGCGACGTCGAAGCCGAAGCGCTCCAGCTGCAGGACCGCCCGGGCGGCCTTGTAGACGGCGTTGACGCCGCGCTCGGGCATCGAGCCGTGCGCGGTCACACCGCTGGTCCGGCCAAGTAGCCAGAGAGCGCCCTTGTGACCGACGAACGGATAGTTGCAGGTCGGCTCGGCCACGACCAGCGCGCCGACCTGGCCGAGGGCCCCATCCAGCTGGGCCAGGTGACGCGCGCCGTCGCAGAAGGTCTCCTCGCCTGCGGTGAGCACCAGGACCACGCCTCGAGAGGTGCGCAGATGGCGGGCGAGCTGCGTGAGAGCGATGACGAAGGCGGCCACGCCGCTTTTCATGTCGCTCGAGCCGCGTCCGTAGAGTCGGCCGTCGTCGATTTCACCCGCGAAGGCATCGCGTGTCCAGGTCCGTGCGCCCAGCGGCACCACGTCGAGATGTCCGGTGAAGCACAGCGGCCGAGCGTCTCCCGTGCCCCCCAGCCTGGCCACCAGGCTGGTGCGGCGCTCGGCAAACTCGTATTCCTTGACGGTGAACCCCGCATCCTCCAGGATTCGCCCCACGTGCCGGGCGCAGGCTTGCTCCTCCCCCGGGGGGTTGATGGTGTTGTAGTGCAAGAGGGCACGGGTCAAGTCGAGGACCTTCATATCCGGCCTCCTGCGCGTCGGGTGCGGCGGCCCCACAGCCCCATCAGCGCGAGTACCGCGCCCAGGCTGGCGCCGAAGGCCAGCGCGCCCCGAACGTCCATCATGACCCGCACGTTGCTACCCTCCAGGTGCTTCGCGACGACGAGGCCTATGGCGCTGTCGCGCACGCTCACGGATTGCCCCACCACTACGCCGGCAGCTGACTGCTCGAGGCTCGCCGTCTTCCGCGCCGCCGCGATGGACGTTGCCGTCTGGGCGAGTATCGTCCGGTCACCGAGGGCCGCGCCCACGCTTCCCGCCGTAACGTGAATGCGCTTGGCGGACGCGAGCCCGATGCCGCCCTGAATGATCTTGACGCGCCCAGCTTGCAGACGGGCCGCTCCACCTTGTCGAATGTCGACTCGCTCGGCGGAGATCGATCTGGCACCGCCCTGGCGTATGGTGACGGCGCGCGCCGTCACGTCGCCCGCGGTAGACCTGGTGACCTCGCCGTCCTGCTCGTGCGTCGATTCCTGCATGACCGCCTCCTGTCGCGGACGCCCGGGGCGCCTGGTCCGATTCGCACCTTCTGGGCTCTAACTCCAGAAGACCGGCTCCGGTACGAGGGCGACTCCGAAGCGGGTCCGTATGCCTTCCTGGAGGCGCCTGGCGAGAGCCCGGATATCGCGGGCTCGCGCGCCGTCGTGGGCCACGATGGCGAGAGCATGGCGAGTGGACAGCCCGGTCGACCCCTTCCGGTACCCGCGCGGAAAGCCCGCCCGCTCGATCAGCCAGGCGGCCGAGAGTTTCACGCGGCCGTCGGCCTGTGGCCAACGCGGCATCGGTGGCTCGAGCCCGAGCGCCGTCAGCCGGTCAGCGTGCTCGGCGGAGACGATGGGGTTCACGAAGAACGAGCCGCAACTTCGCCGGTTGACGTCGTCTGGATCGAGCACCATCGACTTTGCGCGCCGGATGGCGAGCACGCTCGCCCGCACATCGGCCAGCGACGCCGTCGCGAGTCCTCGGGCTGCCAGGTGCTGCTCCACTTCCGGATACCGGACAGTCGGTGCCCCCCCGGGGCGGAGCCGATAACGTACCGCGAGAACGACCCAGCGTCCGGGCGCGCCACTCTTGAAGACGCTATCGCGATATGCAAAGCCGCACTCGGCGGGTGAAAGGGCGTGCACCGCTCCGTCGTGGGTGTCGAGCGCTCGCACGCTCACCACCGTCTCGCTGACCTCCTGACCGTAAGCGCCGACGTTCTGGATCGGGGTAGCGCCGACGAGTCCCGGAATGCCACTGAGACATTCGAGGCCCGCCCACCCTCGCTCCACCGTGAGGCGAACGAGGTCGTCCCAGGGCTCGCCCGCTCCGGCCGTCAGCTCGACCGCCTCGTCGGTAGTGTGGACACTCATACCTCGCAGGTCGACGGCCAGCACGAGCCCGTCCACCCCTTCATCGGTGACGAGCAGATTGGTACCACCTCCGAGAATGCGAAGCGCCTGCCCCCTCGCCCGTGCCCATGCGAGCGCCTCCCGGACCGTGGCCTCGTCGTGAGCCTCGACGAAATAGCGGGCCGGCCCACCCACGCCCATCGAGCAGCGAGGGGCAAGCGGAACGTGCTCGCGCGGGGTCAGGCCTCCACTCACCAAGCTCGACGGCCAGTGGGTTAGAAGATCGCCAGCGGATGCGCCGGCGCGCCCGTGCTGCCCACCAGTCGGATCGGGGTTGCCGTGAAGAGAAACTCGTAGCGCCCTTCTTCCTGGCAGGCCTGGGCCAACCGGTCCGGATTGGTGTTGTCGACAAGCGCAAGCCCGAGAAAGGGGATGGCCAGGTGCACACCCATGCCGAAGCCAGCGTATCCGATGGGGCGCTCGTCCATCATGTCCCACGAGATGGCGGCGATATCCTTCTCGCGAAACCACTCGAGACAGGACAGGTGCAGGCCGGGATGTGGTGAGACTCGCGGCACCCAGTCGGGATGGGCCTGACGGAAGGCGGCATCGCCGCTGCGGACGACCACCACGTCGCCCGGCTCCACCTTCACGCCTGCCCGGGCGGCAGCGGCGTCCAGTTCCTTGGGTGTCACCGGATGCCCCACCGTGACATGCCCCTCCGGCCGAGCGGCGGCGACGTCGAGAAGAACGCCGCGCGTGGTGATGCCGTCGAAGAGCGGGTCGATGGGGCACCAGGTGGCGCCGGCCGCGGTCAGGCTCTGCATGAAAGGGCGGCCGTTATAGAGCTGGCCGTCCCAGGCCACGTGGCAGAGGGCGTCGATGTGGGTGATGGAAAAGCCGTGGTACACGAGGTCGAAGCGGTCCAGCACCACATCGGCGCGCTCGCGGTTGGAGGGGAAGGTGGTGTGATACATCAGCGCCGGCTGGGGGCCGATGTCGCGCGCGAGGGAGACCGTCCGGCCGGTGCGCACGAGAGCCCGGGCCGCCGCCCGCTTGGCCGGCGTGATCAGGTTGACCGTTCCAAGCTGGTCGGCGTCACTCCAGCGGCCCCAGTTGTTCAGCTCCTTGAAGTAGGCTTCGACGCGCCCCTGGGTGGGGGGTGTCCAGTCCGCCATGCGCGGCTCCTCTCTCGCCGGGTGACCTGCCCGTCAGGCTCCGAAGCTAGACGCAAGCGCCGAGCGCGTCAAGCGGGCCGCTTCTCGCGCGAGCCGAGGTACCCCAGAAGCAGGACGTTGAGATGCACCAGCAGCAGCTTGTTCCAGGCGATGCTCGCCGCCAGCGCCTCGTGCGCATCGTCGAGCTCAGATGCGAAAAGCTGGGCCAAGGACGTCTGAGCGAGGCTCATGGCGCCCACCATGAGGTGCGCGGGCACGATGCCGCCCGGCCCGTGCGCCCGGTGACTGTGGGCAAGACCGACGCTGAGTAGATAGTAGCCAAAGTCGTGCGTCAGGGCGGCCTCGGCGGTCTCCCGGAGCCAGCGTCCGAGGCTGTGCCGGCGGCGCTCCAGCCGTGCCGCGTCGGGAGTTCCGTCCTCACCAAGAAAGAAGCGGGCGGCCAGGGGGAATTTCAGAAAGTGCTCGTAGAGGGCAGCCGTGAAGGCCGTCTCCTGCGTGAGGACGACGGACGCTGTGCGGCGGATGATGGCCAGGTCGGCTTCGTTCAGATCGACGAACTCGGTCAGCTCGCGAATGAAGCGAGGAAGATCGGCTCCGGGAAGGAAGGGCTCATAGCCTGCTGAGCTCACGCGCAGAGTGTCGCGTCGGCGCGGGTCCGCAGTCAAGCCACGGTCCCGCTCGGGTTGCTCGGAGCGACCTGCGAAGCTGATAGCATGAACGGCGGTCAGGAGACCGCATGGCGGACAGTCAAGAGCGGCTGGACCTGGATACCGCCGACCGCGTGACGGACGATCAGGTCGGCAAACGGCAGCTCAGATACCGCATCGCGTTCTTCGTCACCGCCCTGGTGGTGCTCTGCCTCGTGGTGACCCTGCCTTTCTCGGTCAAGAGCGTGGTGGACGATATCCTGGGACCGTCCACGGGCCGCGTCATTCAGATCACGAAGTCCCGACCGGGCGCGGAGGCTTCGACGTACGCCAAGCTTCATCTCGCCTTCGTATCCATCGACGAGACGCAGCTCATGGCGACCCTGCGCGTTTCCGGTCATCACCATTGCCCGGACTGCGCCTGGAGTCACCGGGTGGTGTTCGTCGCCATCGCCACCGATTCCGACGAGGCCGCTGGCCTTCCACCGTCGAAGAGCATCACGCTCCCTCCGGACGACGTCGAGGTTTCTACGACGCTCCAGCTGCCGGTGCGAGGCTATCCGATTCACTACCCGTTCGATCAATATCGGATGGTTATTGGCGTCGTCTTGCAGCGGGTGTTTCCGGACGGCGCGGTCGAGACCCGCACCCCGGAGCAGGCCACCGGCCACTTCTTTCTCACGATCCAGGAGCTTCTGCCCCGCCAGATGATGCTGGGACCCACCATGCTCGACCCGAAGAGTGTCCGGGCGGCGGACGACCCGTTCGCCTATGTGGAGGCGTTCCAGGTGCTCTTCGAGCGCCCGCGCTACCTCCGGGTCCTGGCCGTCATGCTCGTCCTGCTGGTGGCGTCGGCCGCGGCCTACTCCGTTTTCCTGCGCCCCCTGAACGATCTCGTCATGAACTCCGGGGCCCTCGTGCTCGGCGTGTGGGGGATCCGCGCGATCCTGACGCCGTCCAACATCTACTACATCACCGCCATCGATCTGGCCCTCTCGGTCGTCATCATTTTCCTGCTCGGCGCCATCACCGTGCGAGCCCTTCTCTTCGTGCACGACGAGGCACAGCTGGGACTATTTCATCGGCGTCGTCCCGGCAAGAAAACCGACGTCGGGGCCTGACGAAGAAACGTGGCGGACTCCTACACGGGCGGCCACGGGTACCGATAGCCTGCCCTATCGCCCGGGAAACGCGCCGCCGTCAGCACGGCGCGGGCGCGGGCGGTCAGCACCTTGCGCTCGTTCGCATCGAGCAGCTCCGCCAGCGCCGGTGGCAGGCCTCCTTCCAGGACGCGTTGCACGTCCTGGAGCAACGGGTCGGGAATCGGCTCGCCGCTGAACTGCCAGATGACCGTTCTGAGCTTCGGCTCCACGTGGAAGGTCAGACCGTTGTCGATGGCGTAGATGGCCCCCTCGGGCCCGAGCAGGCAGTGGCCGCTCTTGCGGTCGGCGTTGTTGGCGAGGAGATCGAAGAGACAGATCCGTCGGAGGCAATCGTGATGGGCAGTGTCCTCCACCAGGGTGAAGAAGTGCTGCTCGAAGTCGGCATTCACGAAGAGCTGAAAGGACCCCTCCCCGTAGGGGCCGTCGCGAATCACGGTCAAGGGCACGATGCCCCATCCGAGGGCCTCGGAGAGAAGAAAGGCGGCCACCTCGCGCTTGTAGAGTCCGCGGGGAAAGTCCCATAGCGGCCGCTCGCCCCGTTCCGGCTTGTAGATGGCGAGAGTCATCGCCGACTCGAGGGCCAGCTCCACCAGAAACGTCGCGTTGCTAGCCCACGGCATGCGGCCCTTGACCCGCACCTCCCCCGCCGCCAGCACGGCGGCCGGTTCCGGCGCGGCGGAAGAGGGTGATCTGCGAGTCAGGCCTTGTGACCGTTTCTTCGGGGACAGAAATGACCTCCGGGGTCGATGGGCCCACCGCACACCTGGCAGGTAGGCCGACTCGCCTTCATCAGCTCGCGCGCGCGCGCCACGAAACCAGCCGCCTGGGCGCGCGTCACGCGAATGCGGGCGGTGGCTCCTTCCTCGGCGGTGGCTCCTTCCTCGGCGGTGGCTCCTTCCTCGGCGGTGGCTCCTTCCTCGCTCTCGTCCTCGCCCACGAGCTCGTTGACCACCACCACGATGCGATCCTCGGCCTCATCGTAGCCCACGCCGATAGCCCCGACGCTCCAGGCCGGCTCGATAGGATCCAGCAGAGCCAGATCGCGCGGGACTTCCGCGTCGGCCACCGGGTTCTTGGCCAGGAGACCCTCCAGGTACTCGGCCAGTCCCCGCACGTGTTCCTTCTCGGTCTTGAGCGTCAGCAGCGATCCAGACTCGCGGGCCTGCAGATAGAAGACACGCTGACCGGACGGGCCGACGGCGCCCGCCGTGAAGTGATCCGGACTCTGGAGGTCGAACGATTGGCTCACGATGCTCCCAGCATACCGAGGTCGCCGGCCAGAGAGTTCACGGTGAGGACCACTGGTCCCTCTCGCCGGAAGGCGATGGCGGACACCGAGGCGGTGGAGATGACGATTCGCTGGAACAGGTCGAGGGGAGTGCCCAGTGCATGGGCCACCGCCGCTTTGATCGGATCGGCGTGCGAGACGGCTACGATAGTACGGCCGGGATGGCTCTGCATCAGCCGGGCAATGGTCGAGACAATCCGGGTCTGCATTTCGGGGAACGACTCTCCACCCGGGAAGCGAAAGCCGCTCGGGTAGCGCTGCACCACCCGCCACTCCGGCCGTTGCTGAAGCCGGCTCAGCTTAGCCCCCGTCCACTCACCGAAGTCGCATTCTATCAAGCCTCGATCGATGCGGAGGGCGCGGTCGCAGGCGCGCACGATCGGCATGGCCGTCTCCCGTGCTCGCTCCAGCGGTGAGGCGTAGACGGCGGCCACGCGCTTGAGAGCCCCGATCCTCGCCGCCACGAGATCGGCCTCACGGCGCCCGTCTTCGGAGAGATGAAGGCCAGGGGTACGACCGGGAAGAACCTGACCCGTGGTCGGCGTCCGGGCGTGGCGTACCAGGAGGACGACGGTGGGGGCGGCGGCGCGCGTGGGCATCGAGGCAGCATAGGCGGGGGTGGCGAGCCGATGCAAGACGTCATCTCGCTTTCGCGATGCAGTACCCTCGAAGGCGTGCCCGAGCTTCCCGACGTTGTTGGGTATATCGAGGCGCTCGAGAAGCGGATCGCGGGGGCGCGCCTCATGCGCGTGCGCCTGTCGAGCCCGTTTCTCTTGCGATCGTTCGATCCGCCGCTGCGCGCGGCCGAGGGGCGGTCCGTGCTGGGGCTGCGCCGCTTGGGAAAGCGGATCGTGGTGGGGCTCGATGAGGACCTGTTCCTGGTCCTGCACCTCATGATCGCCGGCCGCCTGCACTGGCGGGAGCCGGGCGCGCGAATCCCTGGGAAGGTGGGCCTGGCCGCCTTCGACTTCTCCACGGGAACCCTCACCCTCACCGAAGCGGGGTCCAAGAAGCGCGCCGCTCTCCACGTGGTGCGGGGTGAAGAGGAGTTGCGCGAGCTCGATCCCGGCGGCCTCGAGGTGTTCGAAGCCGATCTCCCCGCATTCCGGGAAGCGCTCACGCGCGAAAGCCACACCCTCAAGCGGACCCTCACGGACCCGCGCCTCTTCAGCGGGATCGGCAACGCGTATGCGGACGAGATCCTCCACCGGGCGCGCCTGTCGCCGGTGAAGCTCTCCCGTCAGCTCGACGAGGAGGAAACGGCCAGGCTATTTACCGCCGCCCGTGACACGCTCCAGGATTGGATCGCGATCATCCGCCAGGAGACCGGTGAGGGCTTTCCCGAGAAGGTCACGGCCTTCCGGTCCGGAATGGCGGTCCACGGGCGCTTTGGCCAACCGTGCCCGGTGTGCGGATCGTCCGTGCAACGCATTGTCCACGCCGAGAACGAGACCAACTACTGCGCCCAGTGCCAGACGGGCGGTCGCCTCCTCGCCGACCGCGCCCTGTCACGCCTGCTCCACGCCGACTGGCCACGGACTTTGGAGGAGTTGGAGGAGCGCCGGTCCCGGTAACGAGCCCCCGTCGCAGACTAACAACTTGTCTTGGCGAGACTGGCAATGCCATGCTCGAGGCACAGACAATTCTGTGACACCAGGAGGAGCAGGGCATGTCCATGGGGCAGAAGCTCGGCGCCGAGTTCATCGGGACGTTCTGGCTGGTCCTCGGGGGTTGCGGGAGCGCCGTGTTGGCGGCCGCCTTCCCCAACGTAGGGATCGGGCTGCTTGGGGTGGCCTTCGCCTTCGGTCTCACCGTTCTCACCATGGCCTACGCCGTCGGCCATATTTCGGGGTGTCATCTCAACCCGGCGGTTTCGGTCGGCCTGTGGGCGGGCGGCCGATTTCCGTCCTCGCAGCTGGTGCCGTACATCATCGCCCAGGTGGCTGGTGGCATCCTCGGGGCCGGCATCGTGTACCTGATCGCTAGCGGAAAGGCCGGATTCGACGTGGTGGCCAGCGGCTTGGCCTCCAATGGATATGGCGCTCACTCTCCCGGCGGGTACTCGCTCTTCTCCGGCGCGGTGACCGAGGTCGTGATGACCTTCATGTTCCTGTTCATCATTCTCGGCGCTACCCACGGGCGCGCTCCGGCCGGCTTCGCGCCCATCGCCATCGGCTTCGGGCTGACGTTGATTCACCTCATCAGCATCCCTGTCACCAACACCTCGGTGAATCCGGCACGAAGTACGGGGCCAGCCGTTTTCGTCGGTGGATGGGCCCTGGGGCAGCTCTGGCTGTTTTGGGTCGCTCCTCTGATCGGCGCCCTCCTGGCCGGCGCCGTCTACCGCTGGCTCAGCGGAGACCACGACTAGCCGGACTTCAAGGGGGTGGCCGGAGCCGACTCCCGCACGGCGCCGGGTGCACCCGGCGCCGTGTTGCATTCGTCGGCGATCCTGGTGTATCTCTCCGAGCACGGCAGGTTACGGGTGGCCTGCCCGTAAGGTGGGCAGGGTCAACGTCACTCGCCAGCGACCCGAGCAGGAGAGATGGAAATGCACTTCGGCGCATTCTTCTATGGAACCGTGGACATGCCAGACGCCGGCGTCGACGGGCCGCCGGCGCACCGGCGTAACTACGGCCAGGACGACTACCGACGTGCCTACGCTGATCTCATCGCCTACACGAAAGCCTGCGACTCGTTAGGCTACGACTCCGTGTGGTCGGCGGAGCACCACTTCCACAATCACGGGTTCGAGGTTGTCCCGAACGTGCTCCTGCTGAACGCTGTGCTGGCCCAGCACACGCGTCGTGTGCGCCTGGGCGCCCTGATTCACGTGCTGACCACGTGGCACCCGGTGCACTTCGCCGAGGACTACGCGCTGGCCGACGTGCTGGCGGGCGGGCGCCTCCTGTGTGGGCTCGGCCGGGGCACCGAGGAGCGCGAGTCGAACGTGTTCGGCGTGAACGTCGGCTACAACAGCAACGCCGACGATGTGCATAACCGCGAGGTCTTCGAGGAACAGGTGGAGATCTTCAAGGCCGCCACCGGGAACGAGCGATTCTCCTACCGCGGCAAGTACTACACCATCCCGCCCGAGGGGCTGACCTTCCGGGGGGAGCCGGTCACGGAGTTTCCGCTCGTTCCGCGGCCCATCAACACGCCGGTGCGCGTCTACCAGCCCATCAGCAGCGAGGAGACGCTCCTCTATGCGGCGCGCCAACGCCACGTGGGCGTCTTCGCCAACCATCCGTGGGAGCGCATGGTCCCGTTGTGGCAACGGTACGGTGCGGTGGTCCAGGAGGCGCACGGGACGACCCTCCGGCCAGGTGAGGACCGCATGCTGCAGGTGCAGGTGCACATCGCCGATTCGGCGGAGGCGGCGATGCGAACCGCCCGCCGTGGGCACGATGAGCTGACCAAGCTGCTCTGGCCAAACATCGTCCGCCGGAACCCGGTGCTCGCCAGCCGTCCTCCGTTTTCGCTCGAGGAGCGTATGGCCGGCAAGTCCTGGATCGTCGGCACCCCCGAGCAGGTGCGCGACACCCTGGTCGAGATGCACGATGCGCTCGGCTATGAGGCCCTCGTGATCTTTCCGCACTTGCCAGGGATGAGGCGCGCCGAGACCCTCGAGCAGCTGGAGCGCTTCTGGGCCGAGGTGCGGCCCAGCTTGGCCGCGCGCGTCCCGACGCATCAGCCCGTCGCGGCAGGCGTGTGACCTTCGGGAGGCGAACATGCTGAAGAAGCTGCCTGACCGGATCGGGACCGGCCTTCACGGGTCAATTCCACCCGCCCGCTACTGGGCCTACTACACATGGCAAGAGATCGACGCGATCGCGAAGGCCGACCGGAACGCCACCGCGGTGATCAACGTTGGCGCCGTCGAGCAGCATGGCCCGC
Organism: uncultured Candidatus Rokubacteria bacterium; assembly: GCA_963754315.1. Taxonomy (GTDB): domain Bacteria; phylum Methylomirabilota; class Methylomirabilia; order Rokubacteriales; family CSP1-6; genus CAVWFS01. Next base: position 569,367 of record CAVWFS010000019.1, on the reverse strand, counting down.
ACCTTCCGCTCATCACGGATACGCTTGTGGGCATGGAAATGCTCGGGTCCGCCCTGGCCCGCCTCCCGGACGACGTGATGGTATTGGCGCTACCGCCGACCAACTTTGGCAAGAGCACCGAGCACATCACCTTTCCGGGGACGCTGACGTTCAGTGGCGAGACCCTGCGCATGGTCCTTAGAGACTTGGCGGCGTCGGTGGCCCGGAGCGGATTCACCAAGCTCGTGCTACTAGGCAGCCACGGTGGCAACGTGGGCACTCTCGACGACTTCTTCCGCGATCTGCGCATGGAGACCGACCTGCGAGTCTTCAAGATCTTCCTGGGCGGCATCGGCCAGGTGCCCGGTCTGGTCGCGCCCGAGGAAGCGGCCATCGCCATGCACTCCGGCGACTCGGAGACCTCGATGGTCCGTCACCTGACTCCGGAGCTGGTGCACATGGACCGCGCCGAAGGCTACGTCTTCGATCCCACGCCGGACATCGGCTACTCGTTCAAGGGTCACGACGCCATCGAGGCGTGGGTTGCCTCCGATCTTTCCAAGACCGGCGCCATCGGAAACCCCCATCGCTCGTCAGCCGAGAAGGGCAAGCAGATGTGCGCCGCCAAGGCGGCCCGCCTGGCCGAGCTGCTCGAGGCCATCTATCGGAGCCCCAAGCGCGAGATCCGTCTGGCGGCCAGGGACGTCTAGTGCGTTCGAGTCAGAGGTCCGCCGGCAAGGACGCCGGCCCCGAAGCTTCCGAACCAGAACATTGGGAGATTGACCATGCATGATGAGATCCGCTACCGCTTCGAGGGTGACCCGCCGATCGTTCGTCGCGACGTCGGCGCTGGCGGCGGCGAGTGCGCTCGGTCCCTGGGGTGCAGCACCAGCCCGCGCCCAGAAGCTCGAGAAGCTCACGTTCGGTACCAACTGGAAGGCGCAGGCCGAGCACGGCGGCTACTACCAGGCCGTGGCCACCGGCATCTACAAGAAGGCCGGCCTCGACGTGACGATCCGGATGGGCGGGCCGCAGATCAACCACCCGCAGCTCCTGGCGGCGGGGGCGATCGACTTCAACATGGGCAGCAACTGCTTCAGCGCCCTGAACTACGTCAAGAACAACATCCCCATGGTATGTGTAGGCACCGTCTTCCAGAAGGATCCGCAGGTGCTCATCACCCACGCCGGTCAGGGCAACGACTCGCTGACGGCCCTGAAGGGCAAGCCGATCATGATCTCGCCGGTGGCGCGCGCCGGCTACTGGCAGTTCCTCCGGGTCAAGTATGGCTACACCGACGACCAGATCCGGACATACACGTTCAACATGGCTCCTTTCTTGGCCGACAAGTCGGCCATCCAGCAGGGGTTCGTGACGAGCGAGCCATACAAGATCGAGAAGGCCGGCGCCAAGATCGTCGTTCTCCTGCTGGCCGACGGCGGCTACTCGAGCTACGCGACCACGATCGAGACGTCCTGGAAGCTCGTCAACGAGAAACCCGACGTCGTACAGCGCTTCGTGAACGGGACCATCGAGGGCTGGTACAGCTACCTCTATGGCGATCCAGGGCCGGCCAACGCGCTCATCAAGCAGGACAACCCGGAGATGGCCGACGATCAGATCGCCCATAGCCGGGCGACCATGAAGAAGTACGGGCTCGTGGACTCCGGGGACGCCGAGACGCTCGGCATCGGGGCCATGGTCGACGCGCGCTGGAAGGACTTCCACTCAGTGATGGTGGAGGCTGGCCTCTACACGGCCGACCTCGATCTGAAGCGCGCGTACACACTGCAGTTCATCAACAAGAAGCATGGGATGCAGCTGAAGACCGGCAAGTCGTGATCGTCCGGCTGCAAAACGTCGACAAGGTCTACTCCAACGGCGTGGTCGCGCTCCGGAAGCTGGACCTTGACGTCGGTGAGGGAGAGTTCCTGAGCCTGCTCGGCCCTTCCGGCTGTGGGAAGAGCACGGTGCTCCGTCTGGTGGCCGGCCTCGGCGACGTCTCCGGCGGACACATCGAATGGCCGGGTGGGAACGGCCGCGGCGGCTTACCGCGGGGCGATATCGGCTTCGTGTTTCAGGAGCCAACCCTCATGCCGTGGGCGACCGTGTTCAAGAACGTCCTTCTCCCGCTGAAACTGCGCGACGTCGATCCCGACGAGGCTGCCGCCCGCGTGCGCGAGGCCATCGGGATGGTAGGGCTCGACGGCTTCGAAAGCGCCTATCCGCGGGAGCTGTCGGGCGGCATGAAGATGCGCGTGTCGATCGCCCGCGCGCTGGTGACGCACCCGAGGCTGCTTCTGATGGACGAGCCGTTCGCGTCGCTCGACGAGATCACGCGCTTCCGGCTCGACAACGACCTGCTGACCCTGTGGGCTCGTCAGCGCTGGACCGTTGTATTCGTGACCCACAGCGTGTACGAGTCCGTCTACCTGTCGACGCGGATTGCCGTGATGACTGCGCGGCCGGGCCGGACGGCGAGCGAGGTCACCATCGAGGCGCCCGCGCCCCGCGACGAGGCGTTCCGAACGTCGCCGCTCTACAACGAGTACTGCCGGGACGTCTCGGCCCGCCTGGCCGCGGCCATTCACGCATGAGCGGCCGCCTGACCGGCTATGTCCTCCGTGCCCTCGGTCGAATCCCGGGCGAGCGACGTCGAGCGAACAGCGGACGCTTTCGGAGGCCGGCCGCCCGCGCGGGCTCGACGTCGGCGCGTCTCGTGCGCCGAGCGCTGCCGCCGGTGGCCATCGGCGTCGCCGGTCTCGCCGCTCTGGGAGATCGTCATCCGGGTGAACCAGATCCCCTACTACATCCTGCCCGGGCCGCTGCTCGTCATCCAGACGCTCGTCCGGGACTGGGGCGACGCTCTACCCGTCGCTGCTGGTGACCCTGGCCATCACGGGGGCGGCGCTGCTGGTGGCCACGGTGGCCGGGGTGTTGATCGCGATCCTCTTCACCCAGTCCAAACTCATCGAGCTGAGCCTGTTCCCGTACGCGGTGATCCTCCAGGTGACGCCAGTGGTGGCCATCGCGCCCCTCATCATCATCTGGGTCAAGAACATCCCGCTGGCGCTCCTGATCTGCGCGTGGATCGTCGCGTTCTTCCCGATCGTATCCAACACCACGCTCGGCCTCAACAGCGCCGACCACAATCTGCTGAACCTGTTCCAGCTCTATGGTGCCTCCCGCCGCCAGGTGTTCTGGTACCTACGGATGCCGAGCGCCATGCCGTACTTCCTGGGCGGGCTCCGTATCAGCGGCGGGTTGGCGCTCATCGGGGCGGTGGTGGCGGAGTTCGTGGCCGGCACCGGCGGCTCGCAGTCGGGACTCGCCTACCGCATTCTCGAGTCCGGGTACACGATGCAGATTCCCCGGATGTTCGCGGCCCTGCTGATGATCACGTGTACGGGCATCCTGATCTTCCTGGCCCTGACCGCCCTGTCGCACCTGGTTCTCCGGAAGTGGCACGAGAGCGCGGTCGAACGCGAGGGATGAGGTGACGACGAGCTTCGTGACCGTTCCCGACCGGAACCAGTACTGGCTGCGCAACGCGAGCGTCCCCGCGGCGCTCCTGACCGAGCTGCCGCGGGGCACACCGGTCTCTTCGGACGGGTTGGCCATCGTGGACCTCGAGATCCGGGATGCACGGATCGCCGCGGTCACGACGGGCGAGTCGGGAGTCGACGGAACCATCGGGCACGAACCATCCGCCGTTCCCCAGCGCGCGGCCATGAGCGTTGACCTCCGGGGCGGCCAGGTCTGGCCGTGCCTGATCGACCTTCATACCCACCTCGACAAGGGCCACACCTGGGAGCGCGCCCCCAACCCCGACGGCACGTTCGACGGGGCGCTGCGCACCGTCGCCGCCGACCGCTCGGCCCACTGGACGGCCGAGGATGTTCGCCGGCGCATGGACTTCGGGCTGCGGTGTAGCTGGGCCCACGGCACGAAGGCGATCCGTACCCACCTCGATTCCATGGGCGCTCAGGCTGGGATCTCCTGGCCTGTCTTCGAGGGACTCCGCAAGGAGTGGGCCGGACGCATCGAGCTGCAGGCGGTGTCGCTGGTCCCGCTCCTGGTCTTCGGAACGGCGGAAGGCCGTGAGCTGGCGGACCGGGTCGCCGCTGCGGGCGGGATCCTCGGCGCAGTCACCTACATGACTCCGGAGATCGATTCGTTGCTCGATCGTCTCCTCGACCTCGCGGCTGAGCGTGGGCTCGACGTGGACCTGCACTGCGACGAGAGCGGCGACGTCGGCGCTCGGTCGCTGCCCCACCTGGCGCGGGCGGTGCTGCGGCGCCGCTTCCGGGGTCGGGTCCTCTGCGGCCACTGCTGCAGCCTGGCCGTGCAGCCGCCTGAGGTCGTCGCCGAGACGCTCGACCTCGTCGTGGAAGCCGGCATCAGCGTCGTCAGCCTCCCGATGTGCAATCTTTATCTGCAAGATCGGGTGCCCGGGCGAACGCCCCGCTGGCGTGGGGTGACGCTCCTGCACGAGCTCGCCACGCGCGGCGTGCCCGTCGCGGTGGCGAGCGACAACTGTCGTGATGCCTTCCACGGCTTCGGCGACCACGACATGCTCGAGGTGTTCCGAGAGGCCGCCCGCGTCTGCCACCTCGACCGGCCGTACGGGAACTGGCCCCGAGCCGTGACGACGACACCCGCCGACGTCATGGGGATTGCCGCCGGCGGCCGCATCGGACCGGGGCAGCCGGCGGATCTCGTGCTCTTCGAGGGGCGGACGTGGAGCGAGCTGCTGTCTCGCCCACAGGCGAACCGCATCGTGGTCCGGAATGGTCGCCCCATCGAGCGGCGGGTGCCCGACTATCGCGAGCTGGACGACCTGCTCGCCACCAGAGACGTGGCGACCTCCCATGGAACGTGAACTGCTGAACCCGTCCGGTGTTCACCCCCCGCAGGCCCATTACTCTCATGTCGGGCGGGTCGGTAACACGCTCTACATTGCGGGACAGCTCGCCATGGACCGGTCGGGAACCCTCGTCGGAGCTGGCGACCCCCGAGCCCAGGCACGGCAGTGCTACGACAACCTGGCGGCGATCCTCGCGCACTTCGGAGGGGAGCTCCGGCATCATCGTGAAGACGACGACGTACATCACGCACTGGGCGTATCGCCCGTTGGTAGCGGTGGCGCGGGATGAGGTGTTCCCGGCGCCGCCCTATCCGGCCAACACCCTGGTCGTCGTGCAGGGCCTGGCCGAGCCCCACTTCCTCGTGGAGATCGAGGCGATAGCCGTCCTTTAGTACCCACAGCGTGCCCCTTCGCTAACGCACCCTCGAGGCGGTTGCCGCACTGAGTGAAGGCACCGGCACCATTCCGATACGCCCTGTCAAGCCATTTAAGAAAGTTACCGAAGGGGGACATCGTCGAGCCATCTAAGACGTTACCCGCGAAGGCCGTGGCAGGGGCCGGCGTAGGTGATTGCCGAAGGTGAAGTCCTTGAGGTGGGGCGGTCGTCCCGGCTGGCGGCGCGGTAATGGCGCGGAGGCAGCGGGGGGCGTGGGAGGGCGCCGGGGGCTCGTGGCCAGCCTCACGAGGTGCTCGAGCTTGCGGTCGATGATCGCCGCCAGGGTGAAGGGGTCGAGGCGATCGCGCAGCGTGACGAGCTGGGCCACCGCGGCCGGATCCGCCGTCGCCGAGGCCTGCACCCGCTCCAGCGGCGTCCGCGGGGCGTCGTAGCACCGGCGCTGCCGCGCCCCGACGCGCTGCTTGCTGAGCAGCTTGACCGAGGGCAGGAACAGGTTTTGGAAGAGCCGGAGCTCGTGGCGGTAGAGGGCGTTGAGGGCCGCGACGGCGGCGGGCGTGTCATAGCGGTGATAGCCCACGAGCTTGCGCACGTGCGTCCAGTTCTTCTGCTCGATGTGCGCGTTGTCGTCCTTCTTGTAGGGCCGGCCCCGCGTGAACTGGATCTCCTGCGCCTGGCAGTAGCGGTACAGATGGTCGTTGATGAACTCCGAGCCGTTGTCGGAGTCGATGCCGCGCAGCCGAAACGGCAGCGTCTGCCGGATGTCCTCCAACGCCTCCTGCACCCGCCGCTCGCCCCGCCCCAGCACCGCGCGGGTTTCCACCCACGTGGTGTGGATGTCCGTCACGTTCAGCGAATGAGCGCACTCGCCGTCGGCCCGGCCGCCGGCGTGGGCCACGAGATCGAGTTCGGCGAAGCCGGGCTCCGTGACGGCCCCGTGATCGGTCTTGAGGGGGATGTGGTGTTTGAGGAGGGAGCCGGGCTTCGTCCGGCCGTAGCGCCGGGTGCGTAACTGCCGCTTGGCGGCCGCCAGCCGCCGATCAATTTGCCGGGCGCTGATGCCCTGCAGCTGCTGGCACACACTGGCCGAGAGATGGAACCGCCGCCGGGCCCAGGGCAACCACACCGGCAGCAGGGCCTTCAACCGCACCGACCAGGGATACCCGGCCGCTTCCCAGATCGTGGTCAACGCGTGGATGGTCGCGGCGCTGTACGTGGTCGGCCGTCGGCGGCGCCGCGGCCGCGCCGGGCCGGGGGGCGGCCCGTTGAGCAGGCGCAGGGCGTACTTGCGGTGGTACTCCGTGCTCGCGCAGAACTCATCGAGGATCCGTCCTTTCTCCTCCCGCGTGGCTTGCCGGTAGCGGGCGTGGATCGCCTTCAGGTACTCCCACTTCGCGGGAGCGCTCATCATGTACCCCTCCTCCGGCCCCTGGGCCGCTGAGGGTTACATCTCTAATGGCGCGTCCTCCTTCGCTCGGTAACATCTTAGATGGCGCGATACGTACGCTTGCCGTGACGACGCACGACGACGTATGCTCCGGCCGTGGCAACAATGGGTGCATCGCTTTCGGTTGCTTATCGATCGGTTCCGGGCACGCAAGCAGGTGTCCGCGAGGCTGAGACGACCGGCGCGCCCAAGCCACGACTCCTCGACCGCGTCCGCGCAGCCATCCGCGCCAGGCATTACAGCCGCCGCACCGAGAAGGCCTACGTCGCGTGGATCCGCCGCTACATCTTCTTCCACGACAAGCGCCACCCCGCCGACATGGGGGCGCCCGAAGTCACGCGCTTCCTGAGCTCCCTCGCAGTCGACCGGAAGGTCGCCGCGTCCACGCAGAACCAAGCGTTGAGCGCCCTGCTCTTCCTGTACGGGAAGGTCCTGGAAGTCGATCTCCCGTGGATGAACGAGATCGTCCGCGCTAAGCGCCCGCAGCGCTTGCCCGTCGTCCTGACCCGGGACGAAGTGCGGGCCGTGCTGCGCCGGCTCGAAGGCACGCCGCGAGTCATGGCGTTTCTTCTCTATGGGGCCGGGCTCAGGCTCCTCGAGTGCTGCCGCCTCCGCGTCCAGGACGTGGATTTCGGGACGAACCAGATCGTCGTGCGGAGCGGCAAGGGCGACAAGGACCGCATGACGATGCTGCCGGCCGTAGTGAAGCCGAACCTCGCCCGGCACCTAGAGCGCGTCCACGAGCAACATCGCTGCGATCTCGAGGCCGGTGCCGGCTGGGTGGAACTGCCAACGGCACTCGCCCGCAAGTACCCGAACACGGGCCGGGAGTGGGGTGTGGCAGTGGGTCTTCCCAGCGACGCGAACGTATGTCGACCGGCTCACGGGCGAGCATCGCCGCCATCACCTGCACGAGTCGGTCTTGCAGCGCGCCGTGAAGCAGGCGGTATGGCGCGCCGGGATTGCCAAGCGGGCCGGGCCCCGCGCGCTGCGCCACTCGTTCGCCACGCACTTGCTGGAGGAAGGCCGCGACATCCGGACCGTCCAGGAACTCCTAGGTCACCGCGACGTGTCGACGACGCAGATCTACACGCACGTCCTGAACCGTGGCCCGTCCGGCGTGCGCAGCCCGCCAGACGGGATGCTGGATGCGTGATATTCGAGCCGTTCCGACCAGGATATCCGACGCCTTACACGGCGGCGCCTCGCTGGATAGCACAACCGGGCTGAGCGGGCGAAGAACCCGTAAGTAGCCAGAACCACTGGACTGTCGAAACGCGAACTGGAAGGCGCGACCGATGCTACATGCACCCTCGCTGCAGCGTTTAGAACGCTACGCTGGTCAGTGTATTCACGGACCGAATAGTAGCTCGCCGCACCAAGCACAGCTTCGAGCCGTGGCGTAGAATCGCCTCCGGAGGGCAGCCGATGGCACGGGAGTTCAGCGTGATTATCGAGCGGGATGCCGAGGGCTACTACGTCGCTTCCGTTCCCGCTCTACGGGGTTGTCATACGCAGGGGACGTCGCTTGACGAGTTGATGGCCAGGGTGCGGGAGGCAGTTGAGCTCTGTCTTGAAGTCCAAGAGGAAGGCGTCGAGCCACTCGACTTCATCGGTGTCCAGAAGATCACTGTCGCGTGACTCGCCTTCCGCGAATCACTGGCAGAGAGGTAGTCGCTGCCTTGAGGAAGGCTGGATTCGACGTCGCCAGGGTCAAGGGCAGCCATTACTTTCTGCGTCACGCCGACGGTCGCCGAACGGTTGTACCTGTCCACTCAGGTGAGACCATTGGCCCGGGCCTGATGGCCGCAATCCTCCGGGATTGCGAGATCGAGCGTGACGACTTCATCGCCTTGCTGTAGCTGGAGGTGTTTCCGGGCGTCGAACATCACGATCGACCTGTCGCCGGCCTCGCGTTGCTCAGCCGCCGCAGGGCATCGTGCGCGTTATGCCGACAACGACCGAGTGAGGCAGAGCGGGACACGTCGATGAGCCGACGTCAGTTCATTACGCTACTGAGCGGCCTGATCGCCTTGCCGCTCGCCGTGGGCGCACAGCAGTCGGGAAAAGTCTTCCGGATCGGTATTCTGGCAAATTACCGATTCGGCGAACCCGACCTCTGGGCAGTCTTCATCCGGGGACTTCGAGATCTCGGCTATGTCGAGGGACAGAACATCACGATCGAGTGGCGAGTCTCGGAGGGAAAGTATGAGCGCCTGCCCGCCTTCGCGATCGAAATCGCCCGGTCCAAGGTTGATGTGATCGTCGTGCCCGCCAACCAGAACGCGCTTGCTGCCCAGCAAGCCACTCGGACGGTCCCGATCGTCATGATCGGCATCACGGATCCGGTGGAGAGTGGGCTCGTGGCCAAGCTCTCGCGGCCGGGGGGAAACATCACTGGGTTGTCCGCCAGCGTAGGCTCCGAGATGGCCGGAAAGCAGATGGAACTGCTGAAGGCAGCGGTCCCTCATGTGTCCCGCGTCGCGATCCTCGCGAACCCTGGCAACTCGTCTCACGAATTCTTGATGAGCGAGGCGAGCCGCGCGGCGCGATCGTTGAAGATCCAGCTTCACGCGCTGGAGGCGCGAGGACCGGAGGACTTTGCGAACGCATTTTCGGCGATGATCAGAGAGCGCGCCGGCGCAGTTCTCATCCTCGGGGACGGAATGTTCAGCCTTAACCAGGCGCGGATGGCGGACCTCGTGGTCAAGAGCCGCTTGCCCACGATGGGGCCGAGGAATATCGCTGGCGTTCTCATGTCCTACCATACCAGCACCCCCGACCTGTGGCGGCGTGCCGCCGCCTACGTGGACAAGATCTTGAAGGGCGCCAATCCCGCTGATCTCCCTGTGGAGCAGCCCGCGAAGTTCGAGCTGACAATCAATCTCAAGACCGCCAAAGCGTTGGGCCTGACCATCCCGCCGTCGCTCCTGGAGCGGGCAGACGAGGTCATCCAATGAGTGGGCGCTCCGGAGACGTCAGAAGCCATGTGCCGGGTCAGCTTCGGGGCAGCATAACAGCAGGCTTGAGCGGACCGGCGTGACGCCGGCCGCTCAGCCTGGACGTTCGCCGCACAGCCGCAGGGCCAAAGTGACATCGAAGGAGCGAACCAGAGCGGCGAAGGTCCGACTCACGAACGCGATTTTCGCCTTCGTTCTTCTCGCCGCGCCGCTCGTCGTAGAGGCGCAGCAAGGTCAGACGCTCCGGCGGATAGGTGTGTTAACAACCTTCTCCTCCGAGCATCCTCAGCGCGACCTCTTGGACGCATTCCGGCGAGGGCTACGCGAACTTGGTTACGTGGAAGGGCAGCACATCGTCATCGAGTATCGGTCGGCACAGGGCAAGGCCGAGCGGCTCCCGGATCTCTTCGCAGAGTTGACGCGCCTTAAGGTGGATCTGATCTTGGTTCTAGGAGGAACGCCCATGGCCCGGGCGGCCAAGCACGCAAATGTCACGATCCCTGTCATTGCACCGGCTATGGGCGATCCTGTTGACGACGGGGTGGTCGCCAGCCTCGCGCACCCCGGCGGGAACATCACGGGATCGACCTTCCTCGGGCCAGCTTTGGTCCCCAAACGCATAGAACTTCTCAAGGAGGCCATCCCTGGAGTGTCGCGTGTGGCTGCGCTCTGGCATCCAGGGGCATACGGCGATCGCACGATGACAGAAATGTTGAAGGAGACGGAGGCTGCGGGCCAGAAGTTAGGCGTGCAGCTTCAACTGCTAGAGGCCCGGAGTGCCAACGACTTCGACCGAGCGTTCTCCGCGATGACGAGAGAGCGTGCCCGCGCGCTCGTCGTGTTGCCGAGCCCAATGTTCTATGGTGAGCATAAGCGGATCGTCGAGCTCGCGCTGAAGAGTCGGCTGCCAGCAATATTCGCATTCAGGGAGGCCGCCGACGGGGGCGGCCTCATGTCCTATGGGGCCAACCTCTCGGATCTCTTCCGCCGAGGCGCTATCCAAGCGGACAAGATTCTGAGAGGTGCCAAGCCGGCGGACCTGCCCGTTGAACAGCCGACGAAGTTCGAGCTGGTCATCAACCGTGCGTCCAGAGAAAGCTGACGTGTTCAGCGGGAGTCAGTCCCGCCGGGGTAAGAGCCAGAGCCCCGTAACTTGGGTGGCAGGGTGGCGGGAAACCAAGACTCTGAAGCCCACCGACCAAGCCATCGGAAGGATGGTGAGTGAGTCCCCGGGCCGTAACGGAAGTGAACGCACAGGTGGCCCCGAAAGACTAAAGCCCCGGAGGCCGAGCCTCACGGTTGAGAGGCGAAGGCAGTACGGCCCCTCGCAGCTGGCCGACGCGAGGGGACGCTCCGGCGGGGTGAGAGCGACGGCACGGTGACCAGGACACGTCGAGCGACTGGAGAAGCCCTCCTCGCCCCACTGCGAAAGCAGCGGAGCCAGGTTCGCCCTATAACCAGCGATGGGAAGTGGGCGGGCGGCGAGAGGGTGACGGAGGGGCCCGCAGTAGCGAGGAAGCGGGGTAATGCCCGTGGAGCGAAGGGGCCCTACTGGTGCGCAGCGTCTCCGACAATAGGGGAGGCAGGGGCGCGATGACAACAGCGCCCATCAGTCTGCAAGACCTGCGGCGGAGGCTCTACGTCAAGGCGAAGGCCGAGAAGGACTGGCGGTTTTGGGGCTTGTACGTTCATGTAGGCAAGCTGGACACGCTCCGCGCGGCGTATGCGACGGCCAAGCAGAACGACGGCGCGCCAGGGATTGACGGCGTGACGTTCGAGGCCATCGAGGGAGCCGGGGTGGAACCGTTTCTGGCGCAACTACGGGACGAACTGGTCTCCCACACCTACCGGCCACTGCGGAACCGGCGCGTCGAGATACCCAAGGGCGACGGACGAGTGCGCGTCCTCGGTATTCCGCCGATTCGGGACCGCGTGGTGCAAGGCGCGCTTAACCTCATCGTGGCGCCGATCTTCGAAGCGGACTTTCACGACGGGTCGTACGGGTACCGACCGAAGCGGACAGCCCAGCAGGCGGTCGACCGGGTGGCCGAAGCCATCGTGCGCAACAAGACGCGGGTGATCGACGTTGATTTAGCGGCGTACTTGGACGCGGCGACATATTGCCCTCCGATTCATGGTGTGGAGTGAAAGAGGTCGGGATGGTCGCTCACGACCTTGATTCGCAAGCCTTTTCGCTGTCCGCGGCGGACGTGGACCGCGGCGAGCTCACCGCGCTTTACTCGCTGCAACACCGTTTGTCGTGACACGCCGAGACGCAGCCGTGCTTCGAGCATCGGCAAGTAGCCTGGAGGAGCGTCTTCGACGAAGCGCGCTCGCAGCTCGTCGGTCATGCGGATGCGCCAGGGGGCAGCGGGCGTGAGCTGTTCGCCGACGATGATGCCGGCGGTGAGCCAGCGGTGGAGCGTCGATGCCGCGACACCGAGGATCGCGGCGGCCTTCTTGATGGTGAGCAGTTCGCCCTCGGTGCGCTCGGCCGCCGGCTCGCACCTGGGGATGTTGCGGTAGCGACGCAGACACCCGACGTGCAGCGCGGTGAAGCGTTCCCCGCGCGCGGTGCGTTTGCCTTGGCGATTGAGGATGCCGGCGATGACGGCATCGGGGTAGTGCGGGGCGAGCCGGCGAATGAGCGCCAGGCTGTCCTCGTCGGTTCGAATGCGAGGGGGACTGGCGCGCAGGCTGACGTGAAGCTCGGTGATGGTGCCCCCGCGCCAGCGCAGCGTCAGGTGCGCGCGGCGCTCGTGGCGTTCCACGGCGAGCACGACCTCCTCCAGCAGGGCCCGCAGGAGCTCCTTCTTGTCGCGCTCGGTCGTCGTGGGAGCGGTCCAGACGCGTCGGAGATCCTCGCCGAGGGCGCGGAGGCGATCGGCGTCGATGTGGCCAAGGGCGCGCCGCCGCTGATGCTCGCGGGCCTCGAACTCGCGCTGCGCGAGTTCGAGATCCCGGAGGCGTTGCTCCCACTCGGTTTCGAGCCCACGCGCCACCAGGCGATTTTCCGGTTCGACCGTGCGATACCGGCGCTCGGCGCGTTCGGCTTCATACCGCGCTCGCTCGACCGCCAGCCGCCATTGCGCGAGAGCGGTCTGATCATCGGCGTCGAGTTGGTGCGCGGCGACGAGGGCGGCGTCGACGGCGGCCGGCGTGAGGGCGGCGAGGAAGGCCGTGGTGACGGCCTCGTCGATCTGAATTCCGCCGACGGTGAGGCAGTAGACGCCGCGGCCCTCCACGAGATCCTTGCCCGAGCAGTGGTAGCCCGGCGCGGCTGAGCGCCCGCTGTAATGCGTGTGCAGCCGGCGACCGCAGTGCCCGCAGGTGGCGAGGCCTTGCAGCAGGGCGGCCCCTTCTCTCACGGCGCCGCCCGGCAGGTGGGGATGCGGATGGACGTTGCTATCGATGCGCGCCTGGTTGGCGTCGTACGTCTCCCAGTCGATGAAGCCTGCGTGGTGGTGGGGAGGAGAACGCCCCATTCGGCGCGCGGCAGCCGGCGGCTTCGCTGCTGGATGGTGCCATCCGGCGCGACGTACCGCTCGCGGCGCGTTCGACCATAGACGTAGGCGCCAGCATATACCGGATTGGTGAGCAGATGGTGAAGCGCGGTGTACGTCGGCGCCACCCAGCGGATGCCCTCGACACCGTGTGTCTGCAACGGGAACGACAGCCCTTCGGCGCGGAACCAGAGCCAGACTTGGCGCACCGAGCCGAGTTCGGCGAAGCGGGTGAAGGCGGCGCGGATGGCGCTGGTCACCGCTTGGTCGGGATGGAAGCGGACCTCGCCGTCGTGGTCGCCCCACACGAAGCCGACCGGCAAGCCGCGGCGCAACTCGCCGCGAGCGGCTTTGTTGCGGATGCCCCCGTCGAGGCGGGCGCGGAGGATGTGCAGCTCGGCTTCACTCATCGTGCCCTTGAGGCCGAGGACCAACCGGTCGTTGAACAGGGCCGGGTGGTACACGCCATCGGCATCGCCGATCAGGGTGTCGGTCATGCCGCACAGATCGAGGAGGCGATACCAGTCGGCGTTGTTGCGCGCGAGCCGCGAGACCTCGAGGCCCAAGACGATGCCGACCTGCGCCAGGGCGACGTCGGCGGCCAGCCGCGCGAAGCCCGCGCGCTTGACGATGCCGGAGCCGGAGAGGCCCAAGTCGTCGTCGATGATCGTGACCTGCTCACGATGCCAGCCGAGGTCGACGGCGCGATGGACGAGCGCATACTGCCGCTCCGTCGACTCGCGATTGCGCTCGACCTGCGCGGAGCTCGATTGCCGGACATAGATCACCGCGGCGCGATGCGTATGACTGGGCGTGACCTTGCTCGGGTCACTCATCGCGACGCTCCGCGGCGCTCGGCGCCTCCACGGCGGCTTTGGCGACCAGGCGACCGAGGAGCTCGATTACGGCGGCACGCTGGTCCGGAGTCAGAGCTTCCCACACGCGGGCTTCGGGGACGGCGATCTCGAGAAGCGACAGGCTCAATTGCACGATGGCCCTCCTCCTCTGCGCCAGCTGGTGGCGGGGCCTCCCCGGAATTGGGGAGACGACGCAGAAGAGCATCGACGACCAGCCGCGCCTGGAGCAAATCGGCGAGCGCGGCGAGCATCGCGGGCGCCCGCGGCGCCGTCACTGCGGCGCCCGGGTCCTTGAGGTCGGTCCAGGCGGCCGGGACGAGCGAGCGGCTGCCATCGGGCAAGACGAGGACGAGATGCAGTTGATCACGGCGGTGCGTCCAGCCGAGCACGGCCAGGACCTGACCCTCGAACGGATGGCGTGGGCGGGTGATCGTGACGCTCGGCGGGAAACCTTCGAGGTGGGTAGAGTGTGGCCGTTTCCTTCGACAGCGTGCGGCACGATTTGCTGCTCGCCAAAGTCGCGCGCCGGGTGACCGACCGAGACATCTTGCACTTGCTGAAGCTGATGCTGAAAGCCGCCGGCAAGCGCGGGGTTCCTCAGGGCGGCGTGATTTCCCCCCTGCTCAGTAACATCTACCTCACCGAGGTAGATGCGATGCTGGAACGGGCCAAAGAGGTCACGCGCAAGGGCGCACACACGTACGTAGAGTACGCGCGCTACGCCGACGATCTGGTGATCCTCGTGAATAACGACCGTCGGCAGGACTGGCTGGTGGAGGCGGTGGCCCAACGGCTCCGAGAGGAGCTGGCCAAACTCGATGTGCGGCTGAACGAGGAGAAGAGCCGGATTGTGGATCTGAGTCGGGGGAGAGCTTCGGATTCTTGGGCTTCGACTTCCGGCGCGTCCGCTCGCTGCGGGGGCGCTGGCGGCCGCACTACACGCCAAAGGTGAAGAAGCGCACGGCGTTGCTGCAGGAGCTCAAGGAGGTGTTCCGACGCGCCCGGTCCCAGCCGGTGGCGGCGTTGATCGCGGAGATCAACCCGAAACTGCGGGGCTGGGTCAACTACTTCCGGATCGGGCACGCGACTCGGTGCTTTGCCTTCGTGAGGCAGTGGGTCGAGCGAAGGGTTCGACGCCATTTGATGGGGGCGAGGAATCGTCGGGGCTTCGGCTGGAAGAGGTGGAGTACGGCCTGGCTGCACACCACGCTCGGGTTGTTCGCAGACTACCGTGTGCGGTACCTGAGCCGGGCCTGAAAGCGCTCCCAGGCGATAGGTCTCATAACCCATGACACGAAGCGTCCAGGAAAGCCCGGTGCCGGAAATCGGCACGCCGGGTTTGAGGTGGCGGGGGCTGGAAACGGCTTACGGCAAACCTAAACGGGCACGAAGCTGGAAACGGCGGATACAGCCAAGGGGAGCCTACGGAGCTTTGCGCCAGTCCTCGACCCTACTCAAGACGGCCAAGACGCTGGGGCTGACGATCCCCCAGTCGCTGCTTCAGCGGGCGGACCGAGTGATCCGCTGAATGACCAACGCCTCCTCACCGTCTCCGGGTATGCCGAACAAACGCATCCAGCCGACGGCGCAGGGCGCACCGCGGCTGATACATCACGTTAGAAGGCAATCGCAGATGGAGCGGACGTGAAGGTCACACCAGCTTCAGGTCGAGCGGACGGCCGTCGGGCCAGTTCTGATCCCCGCGACATTGTCGTGTTCTGGATCCTCCGTGATTCGGCATGTGCGGAATGCGGCAGTGAACTGGCAAAGGGGCGTCTTCTCCGAATGGAAGGGGAGCGGCCCCTCTGCCTTGCCTGCGCAGACCTCGACCGTCTCGTTTTCCTCGTCCGCGGTGATACGGCTCTGACCCGCCGAGCCACCAAGTACTCAACCCTCCGTGCCGTGGTCGTTAGGTTCAGTCGGTCTCGAAAGCGATACGAACGTCAGGGAGTATTGGTTGAGGAGTCGGCCCTCGAGCAGGCGGAACGAGAGTGCTTGGCAGATGCGGAGGTGCGCAAGCGAGCCCGTGAGCGAGCAGCGGAGCGTCGGGAGGACATCGACGAGCAGTACATCAGTGAGTTTGCCGAGCGATTGGGCGATTCGTTTCCTGGCTGCCCTGCAGTCGAGCGCCGGGCAATCGCCGACCACGCCTGCCGAAAGTACTCGGGCCGCGTTGGCCGTTCAGCAGCCGCCCGCCAGTTCGATCGAGATGCCATCGAACTAGCGGTCAGAGCACATGTTCGCCATCGGTACACGCGCTATGATGAGCTACTCGCAAAGGGGATGGATCGCAGTGAAGCCCGTGCCTCGGTGCGGGCGGCAGTGGATGAGATCGTCGAGCGGTGGGGATGGACGGCGTCATGAACCGTGGGCCTTCAAGCATCACGTTGGACCCGCAACAACGATGGCCTGAGCACGCACAACAACGACTGTCGAGCAGCCGATTCGCGATCTCGGTTGCGATGTCGGGGGAGAGGCACATGAGCAACGATCCGGCCGATCGTCCCTCCGAGGTAGGCGCCGACCTTGCGCGGGAAATCCGATCCGAGCGGAAGTTCTCCCTGTCCGAAGCCATTGGGCGGTTGACCGGCGGAGGCATGATGAAGGGGGTGTCTCCCGTTACACGCAAGCAGCAGGCTGAGGCGGAGCTTCAGGAGTACTTGGGCCGGCACCTGGCGGATACTGCGGGTGCGTTGCCAGGCGTTCTGCTCCGGCAGGTGGGGGAGAGCGAACTCCTGCTCGACAACCTAGATCTGCCGCTCGTCGTACTGGCGGGTCACGTCCGAAGTGTCCTCGGCTCCGAGTACCTTCTGAAGGAACTCGTTCGTGAGGCCGACGTGGAGTGGGGCCGGGCGTTCGGGGAGCGGCCCCACTTCGAGCAGGAGGGACGCCCGCCCCACTCAGACGATCCCTACACCGCCGAGTCGGTTCGCATCGCCCTATCCCAGCTCGTCGAGAAGTTGAACGCGGGGGACACGTAGGACGTGCTCGCGTGGATGACAGGAGCATTGCCGAACCATCCGCTGCACCTGACCCCGCCCGCAGAGCCGGACGGGGCCGCTGAGCTGTGTCGTTCGACAGCGCAACCTGGGCACCATCTGATCTCGGTCGCGCCTGACGCTCGGTCCAGGCCCTTACTCCGAGAGGACGCAGCAAGGACAGCAGGACCATGAGCAAGAGTTCACGAATCACACTGGGCAACGAGACCACGATCCCCCAGCTCGGCTTCGGTACCCTTGGCGTTCCGCCGGACCGCCGACCGTCCAGGGCGAACACCGAGAAGACCGCCCAGATCGTCGGCCTCGCGCTCGAAGTCGGGTACCGCCACATCGACACCGCCCAGATGTACGGGAACGAGCGCGGCGTGGGCGAGGCGATCGCCGCTTCCGGCATCCCTCGCGAGGAGCTGTACGTCACGAGCAAGCTCGGCAACGGCAATCACCGCCCGGCCGACGTGCGACGTTCCTTCGACGAGACCCTTGAGAAGCTCGGCCTCGAGCAGCTGGACCTCTTCCTGATGCACTGGCCGCTTCCTACCCTGTACGACGGTGACTACGTGTCGACCTGGGAGGCCATGTGTGAGCTGGTCGCGGGGGGGCGATTGCGCACCGCGGGAGTCTCCAACTTCCAGCCCGCCCATCTCGACCGCGTGATCGCGGAGACCGGGGTTGTGCCGGCCGTCAACCAGATCGAGGGCCACCCGTACTTCGCCAACAGCGCCGCTCGGGCGGCGTCAACCCGTCATGGCATTGCAGTGGAGGCGTGGAGTCCGCTCGGGCAGGGACGGGTGCTCGATGACCAGGTGATCGGTCGGATCGCCGCTGCCCGGGGGAGGTCCGTCGCGCAGGTCATCCTCCGCTGGCACATCGAGCGCGGCCACATCATCATTCCGAAGTCGCTGCACCGTGAGCGAATGGAGGGGAACTTCAACGTGTTCGACTTCGAGCTGTCCGAGCAGGATGTCGCATCGATCGATGCGCTCGACAAGGGTGAGAGCGGACGGATCGGACCGAACCCCGATACCTTCGCCTGGATCCCTTGAGATTCGCGCGCATGGCTTCGCGCATCGTGCTTGGCGCCCAGGCCCCGCGGAGATCGGCCGATGAGCCTGTCGAACTACCGGCTGCAGCCGACCGCCCGCTCGTCTTGCTCGCCGCGGCGGCTGAGGGGCGTTGGGCGACTCAAGCTGGTGAGGAGACCTGGCCATAGTCGCTGGCAGGAAGCTGTGACCTCGATCCGGAGCTCATTCACCCGCGGCCGGGGGTCGGGATGACGGCGCCACGGCCCATTCTGACTCGCATCCTGATATTCGCCCTCTTCGCCCTGCCGCTCGCGGTCGAGGCGCAACAGACTCGCGTCTATCAGGTGGGAGTCGTTATCCAAGGAGGGTCGTACTTGCCGGCCATCGACGGGCTGCGGGACGGGCTGAGGGAGCTGGGATTTGAGAACGGCAAGCAGTTCGTCCTCCACGTCCGCGATACCAAAGGCGATCTGAACTTGGTCGAGGGGGCGGCGCGAAGCCTCGAAGGGGAGAAGGTCGACCTCATCTGGGCAGTGGCCAGCTCGGTGACTCTCAGGGCCCAGCGGGCTACGAGAAGCGTCCCGATCGTGTTCTACGCGGGAACCGATCCGGTGGCCCTCGGCCTCGTCGAGAGCTTGCGGAAACCCGGAGGGCGACTCACGGGCATCCACGGCCAATACAGGGACCTCACCGCGAAGCGTCTCCAGCTGCTGAAGGAGATGCTTCCGAGGCTTCGTCGCGTCGTGACTTTCTACCGCCATGACAACCCCTCCCAGTCTTTGCAGATCGCGCGCGATGCCGCCCGCCAGCTCAAGGTAGAGCTCGTCGAGCGGCCGGTCGGCTCGGTCGAAGACCTGCGGACCGGTCTACGGGCGCTCCGGCCCGGGGAGGCGGATGCTTTCTTCTATATCGGGGACGCGATGGTGTTCAGCCAGGCGGAGCTGATCATCGACGCCGCAAAGGCGAGGAAGCTTCCGACCATGTTCCAGGACCAGGAGGCCGCCGCCGGGGGGCGCTGGCCAGCTATGGCCTGAACTTTTACACCATCGGGCGACTGTCGGCCAAGCTCATCCAGCGCGTTCTGCTGGGCGCCAACCCCGGAGAGCTGCCAGTCGAGCAGCTCGACCGCTTCCACTTCGTGATCAACCTCAAAACTGCCAAGGCCCTGGGCCTCACGATCCCACAAGCTGTGCTGGCTAGGGCGGATGAGGTTGTTGAGTGAGTGTCTTAGGCTGGGGCTTATCGCCCCGAGACCGAAAGACGACGGATGTCGCAGGAGCCAGAGATCGCCGAACTGTGCGCTGCAACGGACCGGGGCTCGCGGCGCTCGCTCCCGGCCGCTGAGCGTGCCGTTGGCAAACCGGCCGCGTGTGTCGCGATGATGACGACTCGAGTGACCCTCGGAGTCGCCATTCTGCTACTCGCGGCGCCGCTAGAGCCTGCCGCGGCGGCTGCGATTCTGGAACGCGTTTGTCGAGACCAGTGTCCCGAGCATCCTCATTCTGCTCGGTTCGCGCCAGGTGGACCCGGTGTACCCCCTGGAGAGCGCGGCCGCCTATCTCTATCCGGTGTTCATCGTTCTCTCCACACTGCGGCTCGATTTCAGGCTCTCGGTCTTCACTGGATGCGTCGCGGCGGTGCAGTGTGTGGCCCTCTCGTTCATGCTCGTCCGCGGCAGCGAGGTGGCAGCCGGTACGCTCTTCTCGGTGCCACCGTTCCACCTGGCCAAGGGCGGGACGCTCGTGCTGGCCGGATTTGCCGCTGGCTTCGTGGCCGACCAGATCAAGCGCCGCGTGATGAGCGTCTTTCTGGCACTGGAAGAGCGCCAGCGCATCGTCAACGCATTCGGACAGCAGGTGTCGCCCGCGATCGTGGAGGAATTGCTGAAGCAAGGCCCCGAGATCCCGAGCAAACGGACGTTCGTGTGCGTGCTATTCATGGACATACGCGACTCTACGCGGCTGGTGGAGAAGAAGACGCCCGAGGAGTTCGTCGCGTATCAGAATGCCGTGTTCGGCGCGGCGATCGAGATCGTGGACCGCAACCACGGCGTGATCAACCAGTTTCTGGGCGACGGCTTCATGGCGACGTTCGGCGCGCCGGTCGCCACCGGCCGCGACTGCTGCAACGCCTTGAGCGCGGCGCGCGAGCTTCTCGCGGCGGTGAAGGCACTCGCGGA
Source organism: uncultured Candidatus Rokubacteria bacterium (assembly GCA_963754315.1). Lineage (GTDB taxonomy): Bacteria > Methylomirabilota > Methylomirabilia > Rokubacteriales > CSP1-6 > CAVWFS01. The sequence goes on along the minus strand of CAVWFS010000019.1, from coordinate 549,160 downwards.
CTCCGGGCGCATCCCGGCGACCAGCATCGGCATTGGGCTGCACGCGGGCGAGGCGGTCTCCGGAAATATCGGCTCGCAGGCGCAGCAGTATTCGATCAGCGGCAACGTGGTGATCCTTGCCGCGCGGATCGAGCAGCTCAACAAGGACTACGGTTCGCAGCTCCTCCTCTCGGCCGAAGTGTTGCGCGAAGTCGGCGAGGCCGCTCACGGCGCCGAGGCGCTGGGCCGGTGCAGGTGAAGGGGCGTGACGAGCCGATCGAGATCTATCGCCTTGCGTGACCGGTCGAGACCTGACATCGTGGAGGTTGGAAGCTGTGCTAGACGGCTTGCTCGTCTTCGACTCGACCGAGAGCGATGGTCTTCCAGCGTCGAACGTCCCGATGACCCGACGCCGGCTTCGCGTTGCTCCGCCGCCGCGGGTTATCGCGGTCGTTCGGTGGCTTAAGGTACGGTAGTAAGCAATCACATGACGCGGGGCAGGCAGCAGTGATCTCAATCCGGAACGATTCGATCTCCACTCGGAGGTGAGATGAACACGCCACGGCCCACGCTGACGGGCATCTTGCTGCTCGCCCTGTTCGCCGTGCCGGTTGTGACCGACGCGCAGCCGCGGGGCGTGCCCCGCGTCGGTGTTCTCTCCCCTGGCAAGGCGCCGCCGGCCGATGCCTTCCGCCAGCAGGAACACTTTGAAGCAGGGCTACGCGAACTGGGCTGGACGCCCGGATCGAATATCGTCATCGACTATCGTTACGCAGACGGGGACCTCGCCCGCTTGCCCGCGCTGGCCGCCGACCTGGTTCGCATTCCGGTGAGCGTCATCGTCGCGCGCGGTCTGACCATCCGCGCGGCGCGGGAGGCGACCGCCACGATCCCGATCGTGATGGCTGCCGACCCGGACCCTGTGCGTAGCGGATTCGTCGTGAGCCTGGCCCGCCCAGGCGGAAACATCACCGGACTCTCCACGCTGGCACCTGACCTGGAAGCCAAGCAGCTTGAGTTGTTTCGCGAAGCCCTTCCGTCAGTGGTACGGGTAGCCGTGCTGGCCAACGCGAATTCCCAGATGAGCGACGAGACAACACGACTCGAGGCCGCGACCCGAGCGCTTCACTTCGCGCTCACAGAATCTCGGATCAGCAAATCCGAGCAACTGGCCGCGGCGTTTGCGGAGATGAAGCAGGCCGGCATTGGCGGGGCCTTGTTCCGCTACGATCTCTGGTTCATCGATCCGAAACAAGTCGCCACGCTTGTGCGCCAATACCGTCTGCCAACGATGCACAATCTGCGGCAATTCGTGGAGGCCGGGGCTTTGGTATCGTACGGCGTGGACTTCGCCTACCTCCACCGCCGCGTTGCCAGCTATGTCGATAAGATTCTCAAAGGCGCGAAGGCTGGGGACCTTCCCGTCGAGCAGCCGACAAAGTTCGAGCTGATCATCAACATGAAGACCGCGAAGGCCATTGGCCTCACGATCCCCCGATCTCTGCTGAATCGGGCCGATGAGGTAATCGAGTGATTGTCTGGTGGAGGAGGCGGCGAGGAGCCCCGAAGGGGAGAAGGTTGACCTGATCGTTGCCATAACCACCTCGGCCACTCTCGCGGCCAAGCGGGCCACGAAGAGCGTCCCGATCGTGTTCTATGCCGGTTCCGATCCGGTATCAACCGGTCTCGTCGAGAGCTTTCGGAAGCCCGGAGGACGTCTGACCGGAGTCTATGGCCCAGGGCGGGGGCCTCGCGGCAGAGCGCCTCGAGCGCGCTGTCAGACGCGCGCCGGGCGCTCCACGGACGCCGCCGCAGATGAAACGGACGACTAACCGTTGCAAGAGGCGGAGCCGGTCGCCTGTACCCTCGTCAGCGTTGCGCGTCCTCGACCTTCTCAGGTAGCCCGGTACGCCAGGGTAGTGCCGACCGTGGAAATGCGCGGTACCCTCAGAGGCATGCCACCGGATTTGCCAGACCTGCTCCCAGTCCATCGCCATCCACGCCCGCTGTGGCTCCGCCTGCTCTTTTTCTTCGGGGCCCTGGTGTGCTTCGCGTTGGGTGTGCTCGGATGGCTCATCCCGGTGGTCACGGGCATCCCATTCTATGTGGCGGCCATTGTCCTACTCGCCATGGCCAGCGAACGCGCCCGCGGTTGGGTCAACACGCTGGAGCGGCGACTGGCGCACGACACCCGCGTCTCGATGCGACGCTGGCTGCATCGCATCCCCATCCTGCGCCGGTCCATCGCACACCCGCACGAGGAAGGCGGCGAGCCGGGCCGACCCGACGAGACGTAGGCCAGCGCTCAGCAACGACCGAGGAGAGCCAATGAAGCGAAGCACAGAACGGATCTTGACGACGCACGTCGGCAGTCTCGCCCGGCCCGACGCTCTCATTCCGGCCCTTCGATCGAAGGATCGGGGGCAACCATACGACCGCGAGGTCTACGCTCGGCTGGTCCGGGAGGCGGTGTCCGAAAGCGTCCGTAAGCAGACGGAGGCAGGCATCGACGTCGTCACCGATGGGGAGCAAGGCAAGGCGAGCTTCTTCGGGTACATCGTCGAACGCTTCACCGGCTTCGAGCGCAAGCCGGCACCGCAAGGGCAGGAGGGCAGTCTGCGGGCCACCAGCCGCGACTATCGGGCCTTCCCCGATTACTACGCCTGGTCCGAGCGGATCGCGGAATGGGCGGGTGGTCGCGGGGGCGACCGCCGGTATGGCGTCGATGTCTGCACGGGGCCGGTCCGCTACAAGGGCCAGGCGGCGATCCAGGCGGATATCGAGAATCTGAACGTGGCGCTGACGGGTCTCCCCCACGAGGAGGTGTTCCTGCCGGCCATCGCGCCCTCCTACATCTTCGCCACCCTCCCGAACGAGTTCTACCGGACCGACGAGGAGTACGAGCACGCCCTCGCCAACGCGCTCCGGGAAGAGTACCGCGCGATCGTCGACGCGGGCTTCGTCCTCCAGATCGACGACCCGCGCCTGATCACCTACTACATGATGAATCCCGACCTCAGCGTGGCGGATTGTCGAACGTGGGCGATGCGGCGCGTGGAAGCGATCAACGAGTCATTGCGCGGGATTCCGCCCGAGAGCGTGCGCTTTCACACGTGCTACAGCATCGACGTCGGTCCGCGCGTGCACGACATGGAATTGAAGGACATCGTCGACATCATGTTCAGGATCAACGCCGGCGCCTACTCGTTCGAGGCGGCCAACCCCCGCCACGAGCACGAATATCATGTCTTCGAGCGAGTCCGGCCGCCTGAGGGAACGATCCTCATTCCGGGAGTCATCAGCCACACCACCAACTTGGTCGAGCACCCGGAGCTGATCGCCGAGCGCATCACCCGCTTTGCCAGAATCGTCGGGCGTGAGAACGTCATGGCCGGGGCCGACTGCGGGTTCGCCGCCTCGGCCGTGCGCTTTAACGACACGCACCCGAGCGTGGCCTGGCTGAAGTTCGCCGCCCTAGCCGAGGGCGCCCGCCTGGCCAGCCGGCAGCTCTGGGGCCACGCGTGAGGAGCTTGCCACCCTGCGGAGAGGGTCAGCTGGTAACGTTTGACGCTTCCCCAGCGCTCGTCACGGCGACTGGGGAAACTCCGAGTAGTTGTCGTAGATGTTAGGGCCTCGCTCGATACGCTCGGCGATGACCCGGCGGCGGTCCGGGGGGACGACGCCGTAGATCCGGATACGGTCCCCGCCTCGCATGGTGTTGTACTCGTCCTGGGCAATCTGGTCGAGGCTCACGTTGATGCTGTAGCCGCTGTCGGCCATCACCTGCATCCTCGAACCGTCGATCCACTGAATGGATCCGTTGATGACGATGCGCTGCTGAGCGCCCGCCGGAGTCGGGAGCCATCCCCCCACCAGCCCCACCAGTACAACGAGCAGAACGCGAGCTTTCACTTGGCGCCGTCTCCGGAAAGAGCTCGCCACACCCGCTCCGCACGGAGCGGCATGTCGAGGTGCTTGATACCCAGTGGCCGCAACGCGTCGACCACGGCGTTGACGGTGGCCGGGGTTGACCCGATGGTTGCGGCCTCGCCGATGCCCTTGGCCCCCATGGGATTGTGCGGCGTCGGCGTCACCGTTTGATCGGTGACGAACAAAGGCAGGTCATCCGCGCGGGGCACGGCGTAGTCCATCAGAGTTCCGGTGACGAGCTGACCATCCTTGGTGTACGCGACCTCCTCCAGGAGGGCTTGCGCGATGCCCTGAGCCAGTCCTCCGTGCACCTGGCCGCGGACGAGCATGGGACTGATACGGACCCCGCAGTCGTCCACGGAGACGAAATTCCGCATGGTCACCTGGCCCGTGTCCCGGTCCACCTCCACCACCGCCACGTGGGCTCCGAAGGGATACACGAGCTGAGGCGGCCGGAAGAAGTCCGTGGCCTCTAACCCGGACTCGATGTTCTCGGGAAGGCCTTCGCCGTAGGCCTTGGCGGCGATGTCAGCGAGAGCGACCGCCTTACCCGGCGCACCGCGCACGTGGTAGCGGCCATTGTCCATGACCATGTCCTCGGGGGCCGCCTCCAGCATGACGGCCGCAATGCGCCGGGCCTTCTCTTGCACCATGTTGGCCGCGCGCAGGATGGCGGAGCCCCCCACCGCCAGGCTGCGGCTGCCGCCCGTCCCGTTGCCCATGGGCGTGTTCATGGTGTCGCCGTGGCGCACCACGATCTTGTCGAAATCAACGCCGAGGCGGTCGGCGATGATCTGGGAAAACGTCGTCTCGTGCCCCTGTCCGTGGGCGGAGGTCCCCGTGTAGGCCGTCACCGTCCCCCCCGGCTCTACCCGCACCACCGCGCTCTCGAACGGCCCGAAGCCGCACATCTCCACGTAACAGGCCATGCCGATGCCAAGCAGCTTGCGATCGCCACGCTCCAGCCGCTGCTTCTGCTCGGCACGCAGGCCCGCCACGTTGGCCACGTCCAGCGCCTTGGTGAGGGCGCCGTCGTACTCCCCGCTGTCGTAGTTCTGACCGGTAGGCGCCGCGTACGGAAAGGCGGAGGGCGGGATGAAGTTCTTTCGGCGCACGACCTCAGGCGCCAGGCCGAGGTCGGCGGCGATGATGTCGACGAATCGCTCCAGGTAGTAGGCGGCTTCGGGCCGCCCGGCGCCGCGGTAGGCCGCCACGGAGGTGCTGTTGGTGAAGACACAGGTGGCGGTGAGGTCGATGTTCTTCACGTGGTAGACGCCGATGCCCATGGAAAGCGTCAGCTCCGGAATGAAGGTGAAGACCGGATACGCCCCCACGTCGGCGGTCACGCGCATGCGGAGCGCGGTGATGGTTCCGTCCCTCTCCACCGCCGCTTCCAGATCCGTGACCTGCGCCCGCCCGTGGGTGGTCGAGGTCATGTGCTCGTTGCGCGTCTCCGTCCACCGTACGGGGATGCGGTGCCGATGAGCGATGACGGCCAGGGTGACGTCCTCCGGATACAGTCCGAACTTGACCCCGAAGCCGCCACCCACTTCGGGCGCGATGACCCGCACCATGCTCTGGGACAGACCGAGGGCACCTGCGATGTCGTTCCGGAGCATATGGGGGGCCTGATGGGTATCCCACACCACGATTCCGCTTGTCAGAGGATCGGGGGCGGCCAGGGCCGCTCGAGGCTCCATCGTGATGCCGGCTAGCCGCTGGCTGACCATCCGCTGCTTCACGACCCGATGCGCGCGTGCGAACGCGGCGTCGGGATCGCCCGCCTTGACCTCCTTGACGTGCTCGATGTTGCCCTTGGCGTCGTCGAAGAGCAAAGGCGCGCCCGGGGCCATGGCCTCGAAGGCATCGGCGACGGCGGGCAGGGGTTCCCAGTCCACCACCACATCGGCTGCCGCATCGACGGCCACGGCTTCCGAGACTGCGACCACGGCCGCCACCGCCTCGCCCACGTGACGCACGCGATCCAGCGAGAGCGGATAGTGCTGACGTCCGATGTTGTCGGGATTGGCGCTCCCGCCACCCTCGCCGCCGCCGGTTCCCGGGGGCACTGGAGCGCACTGTCCGCGGAGGTCGCGACCGGTGAGGATCATGCGCACCCCCTGCCGGCGGGCGGCGGCCGCGGTATCGATGCTCCGGATGCGCGCGTGGGCATGGGGACTACGCACGAAGGCCACGTAGTGGAGGCCGGGCATGCCGATGTCCGAGACGTAGATCGAGGTCCCGGTGATCAACCGGGGATCTTCCTTGCGCTTGACCTCCGCGCCAACGAGCGCCATAGAGCATCCTTCCTTTCGTTATCGACCGACGCCCGCCGTTTCGTCAACACGGGCGTCGTCGCGGAAATGCGGCATGACTTCCTCTGCAAAGAGCTGCATCATCTCGAGAGTCCGCTCGTGCGTTCCTCCGTTCAACCCCGAGCAGACGATGCCGGCCCGCAGCTCCTCCGCGAACACCTTCAGCTTGTCTCGCACGGTGGCCGGGCTCCCACAGATTATGTACCCGCCCGCCTCGAGATCCTCGAATGTCAACTCGGTGGGGAGCTTGGCGGGGTTGTCGAGCACCCGCCGCAGCGACGGCTCGGAGAGATAGCCGGGCGGCCGCCAGAAGGGGGCGGCAACCCTGAGCCCCACGTGATAGACCCACAGCGCGTGGGCCTGCGCGAGCTCACGGGCCTTCGTGTCGTTCTCGGCCACGATGATCGGCAGGTTGACGGTGAGCTGATAGGGGCTGGCGGTGTAGCCATAGCGCTCGCACGCTTCCCTGTACTCGCCGTAGATCTGGGCTATGCGGGTGATCGGAGTGAACACCATCAGGTACGGGAAGCGTCGCTTGGCCGCCCACTCGACCGTCTCGCTGCTCCCCTGAGAGGGACACCACACGGGCGGATGGGGCTTCTGGAGCGGACGCGGCCAGGGGTTGACGTACGGGTAACGGTAGAAGCGCCCGTCGAAAGCGAACGGGCCTTCTTCCGTCCAGGCGCGCAGGATCAGCTCGGCCGCCTCGTAGAAGCGCTCGCGCGAGTGGGTCGGGTTGACAGCGGTGGAGAAGTACTCCGGGGAGATGCCCCGCACGAAGCCGGAGATGACGCGCCCGCCGGAGGCCACGTCGAGCATGGCGATCTCCTCGGCGATGCGCAGCGGATTCTCACGAAGAGGAAGACCGTTGCCCAGGATAGCGATCTTGGCCCGATGGGTGCGGCGCACGAGCATGGCCGCCATCACGTTCGGGCTCGGCATGGTGCCATAGCAGTTCTGATGGTGCTCGTTGACGCACAGACCGTCCCATCCGAGCTGCTCCGCGTACTCGAGCTGGTCCAGATACTGATTGTAGAGCGTGTGGCCCACCACGGGATCGTAGTGGCGGTTGGAGAGGGTCACCCACGACGACGGCTCGTCGTGCTCCATCGGGTACGGCATGAGGTGAAAGTAGTAGAACTTCATGTCTATCGACAGAACTCCAGGATGGCGCTGGCGGTGGCCTCGGGCTCTTCCAGGTGCGGGAGGTGGCCTGAGCGGCTGAAGAGACGCAGCTCGGCGCCGGGGATCTCCGACTGCCACGTGGCGGCGCAGGCCAGAGGGGCCAGACGGTCATGCTCGCCCCAGCACAGCAAGGTGCGCGCCCGGATGCGCCCGAGTCTGCGTCGGAGCAGGGGGTTGTAGAGATAGGGGTTCCAGGACACGCGCGCGAGGGCCGTTCGTTCCCGGTACAGCTCGGCCAGGGTGTCGACACTCTGATCCTTCGGCGCAAGGGCGATCGCGGCCGCCGGATCGTGAAAGAGGGTGGCCACCAGTTCCGGAATGTCCATGCCGAAGAGAAAAGGATAGATCCAGCCGTCCACCTTGATGCCCACTGGGTCGATGAGCGCCAGGGAATAGAGACGATGGGACGCGACCGTGGCCATCTCGGCGGCGATCCACCCTCCGAAAGAAGCGCCCACCAGATGCACGCGCTCGAGGCCGAGCTCGTCGAGCAGATCAAGATAGTGGAGCGCGAGATCGGAGATGTGCTCGATCCAGTCGGCAGCCGGCGTCCCGCCATGTCCTGGATGAATCGGGAGCCGCAGGGTGAAATCGCGCGCGAGCCACTCGTGAAACGGCCACCAGCGCCCGGCGCTGCCCGCTCCGTGCAGGAAGAGGAGTGGGTCGCCCGACCCGGCCGTGATCATCTCGACGTGTGTTCCTCGCACGCCGAGCGCGTGTCGGAGGAGGGCGGTCTCAGCCAATGAAGAGGCCCCCATTCGGGGACAACCACTGCCCGGTGTAGAAGGCGCTCTCGTCGGAGGCCAGGAAGAGGGCAGTGGCGGCGACTTCGGATGGTTCCCCCGAGCGTCCGAGGGGCGTGCGGGCCAGCGCGGCCGCCCGCATGAGGGGCGACATCGGCTCGGTCATGGGAGTGTCGATGAATCCCGGACAGATGGCGTTGACGCGAATCCCGCGTGAGGCCACCTCGCGGGCGACCGCGCGCGTGAAGCCCAGAATGCCCGCCTTGGCCGCGCTGTAGTGGGGCACCGCATCGAGGCCCGCGAGGGCGGCCACGCTCGACAGGTTGACGATGACGCCGCGGTTGCGCTGGCTCATGAGACGAAGCGCTTCGCGCGTGCAGAAGAACGTTCCGTTCAGGTGAACCCCGATCATCCGGTGCCACGCCTCGTCGGTCATGCTCTCGGTGATGTCCCAGTGCGTTTGAATAGTCTGGCCACGGAGCATCTCCTGTAGACGTGCCTCCCCCTTGGCTTGAAGAGTGTCGCGATTCTCCCCGGAGCCCGCGATGCCGGCGTTGTTCACGAGGATATCGAGGCTGCCTAGTTCTCGCTCGACCTCGGCAAACATGGCGCGTACCTGTGCGCTGTCGGCAACGTCGGCCTGGAGCGCACGGTGGACAGTTCCCCCTAGCTCTGTCACCGTCTGGCGTGCCGCCTCCAGATTCACGTCGTTGGCGATCACCCGGCAACCTTCCTCGGCGAAGCGCCGGGCGATGGCGCGGCCGATGCCGGAACCGGCGCCGGTGATCAAGGCGATGCGGTCCTTGAGCTTCATGCGCTGCCTCGGCGAGTACCTCGGCGTCACCTCGTCCCGAGGATCGCGGGCGGCAGTCTAGCCCGCTTCGCCGAGGAACACCAGCGCGTGCTAGCATCGCGGGACGACAACGAGGAGGTGCAAGACGATGGCCTCACCGTGGCCAGGCGGCGCGCGCATCGCGGTCATGCTCACCTTCGATTTCGACGCCGAGAGTGGCTGGCTCTCGCGTGATCCGTCCCACTCGACGCGGCCGGGCGTGCTCTCTCAGGGCCGTTACGGCGCCCAGGTCGGGGTCCCGCGGCTGCTCGACGTCCTCGCCCAGGAGCGGGTGCCCGCCACGTTCTTCATCCCCGGGTGGGTGGCCGAGCATCATCCTGATCCGTGCCGGAAGATTCGCGACCTTGGCTTCGAGATCGGTCACCATGGCTACCTGCACGAGCGCGCCAAGCCGGAGGAGCCAGACGCGGAGCGGCACGCATTCGACCGGGGCATGAAGGCGCTCGATTCGGTGCTCGGTGTCAAGCCGGCCGGCTACCGAGCGCCGGCGTGGGATCTCACGCCCCTCACCCTCGAGCTCGTGCGCCAGCATGGCATGATCTACTCGAGCAATCTCATGGACGATGTCTTCCCCTACGTCCACCCGACCACAGGCGTGGTGGAGCTGCCCGTGCAGTGGACCTTGGACGACGCGCCCTACTGGCTGTTTCATCCGACCTATCTTCCCCGGCCCCTGCAAAGCGCGGAGGCTGTCTACGGTATCTGGCGCGATGAGTTCCTCGGAGCCTACGAGTGGGGCGGCCTCTACAACCTGACCTGTCATCCCCAGGTCATCGGACATCCGTCGCGACTCTTGTGCCTGCGCCAGCTCATCCGCTTCATGAAGGGGCACGAGGGTGTCTGGTGGGCCACCGCCGTCGAGGTGGCCCAACACTGGCTCGCGCGCGAGCGTGACGCGAAGCGCTGACGTTGTCGTCGTCGGGGGAGGGCCGGCGGGTTCGCTGGCGGCGCTGACCCTCGCGGCTCGCGGTGTCCGGGTGGTCCTGCTCGACAAGAAGCGGTTTCCCCGCGACAAACCATGCGGCGGCGGTATCCGGTTCAGCGTGTTCCGTCGGTTTCCTGATCTCAGGACACGCTTGCGTTCGACTGTGGCCATCCACGAGATCCGCAAGGTCCTGATGGAGTCGCCCGGGGGCGCCACCGTGCTCGCCACCTCCGAGTCGCCCTTCTACGTGACCTTGCGGCGAACGGAGTTCGACGCCGCCCTTCTCGCCGCTGCGCGCGCCGGCGGGGCCGAGGTCGTCGAAGGTGAGCGGGTGTCCGACATTGATCAGACAGACGAGGGGCTCACGGTGCGGACGATCGCGGGCACGGCCATTCGCGCACGGATCGTCATCGGCGCCGACGGCGTGAACAGCATCGTCTCGCGGGCGGCCGGTCTCACGCGAGGTTTCGCGGACGACGGTCTGGCCATCGATACCATGGAGGAGACCGAGCTGACAGAGCTGTCCGCCGTCGATTCCGACACCATGTACGTCGCCTACGGCTACAAGGGCTGGCCCGGGTACGGCTATGTCTTCCCGAAGACGGCGCACGTTGATGCCGGCGTGGGCTTTCTTCTATCGTTTTTCAAACGCGAGCTGTCGGGCACGCCCTACGAGCACCATCGCCGCTTCCTGGAAGAGGCCGTGGACAAGAACTGGGTGAATGGACGCTCGAATCAGGCGAACTTCAAGGCGTTTCGACTTCCGCTGGGTGGCCCCCTCGCTCGGACATATGCCGACGGTATCCTTCTTGCCGGCGACGCGGCCGGCTTCGTCAATGCGTACACGGGAGAGGGTATTTACTACGCCATGGTTACCGGGCAACTCGCGGGCGACGCCGCAGCCCGTGCCCTCGCCGAGGGCGATGTTTCTGCCGCGCGTCTCGCCGCGTACCAGGTCGCGTGGCAGCGTGAGATCGGCGAGGAGCTGACGGATTCCGTGCGCATCCAGCGTCGGCTCTTTGCCCACCCGCGTCTCGTCGATCGAGTCATCCGCACTGCCGCCGCCGATCGCGAGCTCTGTCGGCTCTTCGCGGCGGTCGCCCTGGGTGAGGAGAGCCTGCGACAGCGCAAGCTCGTGATGGCCGCGCGCTTCCTTCTCGCCACGCTGCGCCCTCGACGGACCGCGGCGACGGCAGGGCGACCGCGACCGCTTTCTCGACCGTAACGCATCACCGAGAGCGATCCGGAGGCGGGTATAATCCCGCGCATGAACTTCCACATCGTCGTGGCGTTCCTCGCCCTCGGGCTGCTTCTCTTCCCGGGCGCGGCGGCCGGGCAGGGCTCGCTCACCGTGTACTGTAGCGTGCAGGCCGAGTGGTGCCAGGCCATGGCCAACGCGTTTCAGCGCCAGACCGGTATCAAGGTCGCGGTGACTCAGAAAGGTTCGGGGGAGACATTGGCCCAGATCAAGGCGGAGGCGGCCAATCCCAAGGGTGACGTGTGGTGGGGGGGCACGGGCGATCCCCACCTGCAGGCCGCGGAAGAGCAGCTGACGGAGGTCTATCGATCGCCCAACCTCGACCAGCTCCACGACTGGGCGCGCAAACAGGCCGAGCAGTCTGGCTATCGCACGGTCGGCATCTACGCCGGCGCCCTGGGCTTCGGCTACAACACCGAGCTGCTCGCACGCAAGAAGCTCGCGACACCCGCGTGCTGGGCCGACCTTGTGAAAGCCGAGTACGGTGGCGAGATTCAGATCGCCAATCCCAATTCTTCGGGTACCGCCTATACGGCCGTCGCCACCGTCGTGCAGATCATGGGTGAGGAGAAAGCCTTCGAATATCTGAAGCAGCTTCACCGCAACGTGAATCAATACACGCGCTCCGGCACGGCGCCTATCAAGGCGGTCGGCCGCGGGGAGACAGGGGTCAGCATCAGTTTCATGCACGACGGCATCACCGAGGCGGTGGCCGGGTTCCCCGTGAAAGTGGCAGCGCCCTGCGAAGGAACTGGCTACGAGATTGGATCCATGAGCGTGATTCGCGGTGCACGCAATCTCGCCAACGCCAGGCGCTGGGCCGATTGGGCCCTCACCGCCGATGCCCAGCGCATCGGCGCCGAGGCCAAGCAGTATCAGGTCCCTTCCAACCGATCGGCGCCGTTGCCGCCCCAGGCGCCCAAGCTGACCGAGATGAAGCTCATCGATTACAACTTCGCCAAGTATGGCGGCTCGGCCGAGCGCCGTCGCCTCCTGGAGCGCTGGGAGAAGGACGTCAACAGTCTTCCGAAGTAGCGGCGCGCCCTCGTCGCGTGGCACCCTCGCCTGCCTGCTGGGGGGGATGGCCGGGTACGCGCTCGTGCCCTGGTACGCGCTGAGCGACAGCTTCTGGCGCCTGAGCTGGCTGGCCGGTTGGGCGACCGAGCGTGATGTCGCGTCTGCGCTGGTGCAAGCCGCGCGTTTTCATCGGCCATGGTTGTGGTTGCCACTGCTCCCTCTCCTCCTCGCGGCGACGGGGCTGGTCCTGCGCGGTCGTGCCGAGCGCGGTCTCGTACTGACCCTGGCGGGGGCGGTCGGGCTCTTGGTGACGTTCGGTCAGGGATTTGCCATAGGCCTGCGCGGTTGGTCGTGGCCGTTCCTCGCTGATCTTCTCGGCCGTCCACTGGACGAGGGGCAGGGAGGCATGGGGATCGGCGCGCTGGTCGTGGTGGCTGCCTTCGTGCTGCTCCTGGCGCAGGGGCTGGCCCTGCGCGGCGCGTTCCGGGGTGACGCGTTCGTGGCAAGCGCGGTGGCCGTCGTGCTGCTCCTCGTCACGCTCTTTACCGTGTTCCCTCTCGTGCGTGTCCTGGCGAGCGCCGTTCAGACGCGGTCCAATGAATTCTCGGTGGCAGCCCTCGGCTCCAGGATCCTCGCCGAGAAGATCTGGAGCGTGGGGTGCCTGTTCGGTGGTTCGCGATGTGGCGTGGCCTGGAACACCTTGTTCCTGGCGCTGCTCACGGCGACGGGGACCACAGCGCTCGGGCTGGCCTTTGCGCTGATCGTGACACGGACGACGGTCCGTGTACGGGGACTCCTTCGCGTCCTGACGGTGTTGCCGATCATCACCCCACCCTTCGTGATCGGGCTCAGCCTGATCCTGGTCTTCGGGCGGGCGGGCCTCGTCAACCAGTTGCTCGAGCGTCTCCTGGACATCCCGCCGTCACGCTGGATCTACGGCTTTCAGGGCGTGTGGATGGCTCAGCTCTTTGCCTTCACGCCGGTGGCGTTCCTCGTCCTCCTCGGCGTCGTCCAGGGGGTGAGCCCCACCCTCGAGGAGGCGGCGCAGACCTTACGGGCCGACCGCTGGCAGACGTTCAGTACTGTTTCTCTGCCCCTCATGCGGCCGGGCCTGGCCAACGCCTTTCTGGTGGGGTTCGTGGAGAGCATCGCGGACTTCGGCAACCCCATTGTCCTCGGGGGCAACTTCGCCGTCCTCTCCACCGAGATCTTCTTCTCCGTGGTGGGGGCCCAGCTCGACCATGGGCGCGCAGCCGCCCTCGCCTTGATCCTGCTCGCGTTCGCGCTGGGCGCCTTCATGTTGCAGCGCCGGGTCCTGGGGCGTCGCCTCTACACGGGAGTCTCCGGCAAGGGTGACGCCGGCGTCGCGGCCCCGCTGCCGAACGGAGTACGCCGGCTGACGTTCGCGGTGGCGATCCCGTGGGCGGCTCTCACCGCGTTCGTCTATGCGCTGGCCCTGGCCGGCGGATTCGCCGAAGTGTGGGGGCGCGACTTTCGGCCCACCTTACGCCACTACGCGAAAGCGTTTGCCATCGAGTCGACGCCGCACGGACTTCTCTGGTCCGGATCAGCCTGGCACTCGCTGTGGACGACCTTGGAGCTGGCGAGCGTGGCCGCTCCGTTGACCGCCGCGTTGGGTCTGCTGATCGCCTACGTGCTCGTCCGCCAACCCTTTCACGGTCGCTCGGTCTTCGAGTTCGTCACCATGCTCAGCTTTGCCATTCCAGGCACCGTGATCGGCCTCAGCTACATCTTCGCGTTCAACGTTCCGCCGCTCGAGCTGACGGGAACCGGGGCAATCCTCGTCATCTGCTTCATCTTCCGCAACATGCCGGTGGGAATTCGGGCCGGGGTGGCGGCCATGAGCCAGATCGACCCGAGCTTGGACGAGGCCTCCCTCACCTTGGGGGTGGCAGCGCCACCACGCTGCGCCGGGTAATCCTTCCCCTCTTGCGGCCGGCGCTCGTGGCGGCGCTCGTCTACAGCTTCGTGCGCGCCATGACGACCGTGAGCGCCGTCATCTTTCTCGTCTCCGCCGAGTACGACCTGGCCACGACCTACATTATCAACCGGGTCGTGAACGGCGACTACGGGGTGGCCATCGCGTACAGCTCGGTGCTCATCGTGCTCATGCTAGCCGCCATTCTGCTCATTCAGCTTCTCGTCGGGGAGCGGCGGCTCGGGCGGCGGGTGCCGGCAACGCTGGCGGCGGGAGCGCGCGCCTCGTGAGTGGACGGGCGGCCCGCGTGGAGCTGCGCAAGGTCAGCAAGCGCTACGGCGCGGTCACCGCTGTGCACGAGGTGAGCTTCGTCGTCGAGAGCGGGTGGCTCGTCACCCTGCTGGGGCCGTCGGGCTGCGGCAAGACGACCACGCTCCGCCTCGTGGCTGGCCTCGAACTGCCGACCAGCGGGCAGATTCTGATCGGCGAGGAAGACGTGACTCGTCAGCCGGCCAGCGCGCGCGATGTGAGCATGGTCTTCCAGAGCTACGCCCTCTTCCCACACCTGACCGTGCTCGACAACGTTGCCTATGGCCTCGTGGTGTCGGGCCAGCCTCGCCGCCAGGCCCACGCGACGGCTCAACAGGTGCTGGCCACCGTTGGATTGAATGGACTGGACGAACGGCTGCCGAGCGAGCTGTCGGGCGGCCAGCAGCAGCGGGTGGCGGTCGCACGGGCCCTTGTCCTCGAGCCCCGGGTCCTGCTCTTCGACGAGCCGCTCTCCAACCTTGATGCGGGACTCCGTCGTCAGATGCGCCAGGAGATCCGCGATCTGCAGCAGCGTCTGGAGCTCACGGTGATCTACGTGACCCATGACCAGCAGGAGGCGATGGCCCTCTCCGATCGCATCATCGTCATGAGTCGATCGATGATCGCCCAGGAGGGCTCCCCGCGCGATCTCTACGAGCGCCCGCGCGACCGCTTTGTGGCCAGCTTCATGGGCGAGGCGAATCTGATCAAGGGGCGACTGATTCACGGGGACGGCGGCCAGGGCCGGGTCGTGATCGGGTCCATCGAGTGCGTGCTCCCGCACCGCGGGCTGCCCGAGGGGGAGGTGGAGGTCGCCATCCGTCCCCACGCCATTCGGCTCACGCGTGGGCCTGCGTCGGCCTCCGAACTTCCCGGCCGGATCGTGCGGGCGGCGTATCTCGGGACCTACGCGGAATACGTCGTTGCGACTGAGGTGGGTGAGCTGCTCGTGACCACCACCGACGTCGTGCAGTCGCTACCCGAGAGCGCCGAGGTTGCCCTCAGCGTGGGTGACGGCGCCGGCGTGACCTTGCTGGAAGGGTGAGGACGGCGTTGGGTACGCTCATGACGCTTGACCGGGGCTGGGCCGGACTAGCGTTTGCGGGACCAGTCCCTTAGGTCCGCTCCCGGGAGGTGACGCCATGAAGATCCGGGACGTCCTCAAGGTCAAAGGTAGCCAGGTGTACTCGGTCGGGCCCCACCGCACGGTCAAGGAAGCCCTTGCTCTGCTCGTGCGGTTCCAGGTCGGCGCCTTGTTGGTGCTGGACGACGACGGCCACCCGGTCGGCATCATCAGCGAGCGCGACGTCCTCCGCGAGTGCCACCACAGTGCCAGGCCGCTCGCGCAGATCTCGGTAGGCGAGGCCATGACGCAGGAGGTCCTGGTGGGGGTCCCCGACGACGACCTCGGCTACATCATGGGCATCATGACGAACAATCGTGTCCGTCACCTGCCCGTGGTGGACGGCGACCGCATCGCAGGCCTGATCTCCATCGGCGACGTCGTCAAGGCGTGTCTCGAGGAGACCGAGTACGAAAACCGCTACCTGAAGGAATACATCCAGGCCCGCTGATCGATCAGACCCTGGTGTCGGCTTTCTGATACGTCTTGCGGGCATTCGAGTGGCGGGATCAGAATGGTCGCGATGGATCAGTTCAAGGTCGAGATGCGGCTCTACCCGGAGGCGAGCGGCCAGCGTTCTCAACAGTGCGGGAGGCTCCTGCGCGCGAGAAAGGCCTGCAGCCGCGCTTGGGCCTCGACGGTGCCCAGCGCCGTTGCGTACGCCTCGGGCTCGCGCCCCGCCTGGCCGGAGCGGAGACTCGCGACGATGCGCTTGGTGGCGGCCAGGCCAGCGCGCGGTGCTCGGGCGATCTCCCTCGCCCACATGTCGGCGGTCTCGTGCAGGGTCGCCGCCGCCACCACGCGGTTCACCAGACCAAGGCGTAGTGCATCCTGCGCGCGCAGGACACGTGGTGTAAGCAGGAGTTCACGGGCCACGCCGCCGCCCACCACGTCGAGCAGGCGCGCGATGCCGTAGGCAGGATTGAAGCCGAGCGTGACTTCGGGCAGGCCGAAGCGTGCACGGTCGGAGGCGAGGCGGAGGTCCTGGGCAAGGGCGAGCATGCAGCCGCCGCCGAGCGCGTGGCCTTCCACGGCCGCCAAGGTCACCTGGGGCAACCGAGCGAAACGTTCCATGAGGTGCGCTTGAGTCGTAGCCAGCGCTTCGGCATCGCTCGGGGAGAGCGTGGCCATCTCGGCAATGTCGTTACCCGCGCAGAAGGCGCGGCCGCGGCCGGCCACGATGAGGACGCGGACGTCCTCTCGCGCCGCGACCTCGTCCAGCGCGTGATCGAGGGCGGCCGTCAACGGGCGGTTCAGCGCGTTGAGCGCCGCGGGACGATTCAGATACAGCCAGGTCACCCCGTCGTTCGACTCGAGGTCGATCACGACGAGCGGCGGTGATGCGCGCGATACCGGACGAGGGCTGCCGTCGAGAGCACGGCGACGGCGAGAGCGGCGCCGCCCGCCGCGACTGGCCAGAAGTCTGTGCGGAAGAAGGGGACGAGACTGAACGGCGAGCGCCGCCGAGAGGCCTCGACGGTGCCGTCGATGAGGCCGTTGACCAGCTCGAGGCTGGCGTTCACGAGGACCTCGGTGGTGGCCTTGGCGAAATCGACGTCGGCCATGGCGGGATGGCCCACGTACCCCTGACCCCCATCGCGCAACGGGTAGTTGGGTCGAAGCCGCGCGGGCAGCGAGTAGATCGCGGCAGGAAGATCGCGATAGATTCCGTCGACCAGGTGTGGATGGAGCATCAACATCATCGACGTCTCCCACCAGCCTCCATGGGCGTCTTCGGCAAAGGCCTTGCGCTCGGCCTCGCTCAGCGGACGTCCCAATGCGCCCTGGACGTCATCGAGGAATCGGCCATTGCGAAAGCCCCAGGCGAGGTGACCGCTCAGGGAGGCCATGGTGACGCGATGGCGCCGGGCCACCATGGCCGATGCCTCGTCGAGCGCGGTGAGGTGGGTCGGGCCGGCATGGCCGTTGGCGACGAGAATGTAGCGAAAGCCGCCGCGGGCTAGCGACAGTCCGTAGTCAACAACGGCGTCACGCACAACCCGCTGGCGGACGCTCACGGTGCCCACCGCCTCGAAAGTGAAGGAGCCGAGGTACAAGGTGGGAGCAAGCACGACGGACCATCCGGATCGGGCCGTCACCAGGCGGTCCGCGATCAGCTCCGCGAAGTACCGCGCGGTGAAGGCGTCCACCCCCAAGGGCAGGTGCGGCCCGTGCTCCTCGAGCGGGCTCACGGTGAGGATCACCAAGGTGCGCGCGCGGTCCAGCGCGTCGAGGCCGGGCATCGACATTTCTTCCAGCCGGTACACGCTCACGACGTGCTCCTCCTGCTGGCGGCCATGTAGTCGTTCTTGGCGCGCTCCAGCTTGGCCATCAACTCCTGCCGTTCGGCCACCAACCGCTTGGCCACCGCCCCCTGACGTAGGGCAAGCATGCCGAGCCGGAACTGGCTGCGCAACCGGCCGGCCCCGACCAGGTAGCGGTAGGCGATCAGCCCGCTGACGGGCAACGTCAGCGCGAACAGCAGCGCCAGGCGCCAGCCCAGGGCGAGCCACACCAGCCAGATCTCGAGTCCCCAGAATACGGGATAGGCCACGATACTGGCGAGAAAGCGGGTGGTGGCGTAGTCGGTCTCCTTGCGCGCTGTCTGCTGAGCCAGCCAGCGGGGCACGTAGTAGGGCAGGGCGTTGACGAGGGCCCCATAGGCGAAGATGGGGAAGCCCAGCACGGCCTCCCAGGGTGTGAGCAGCCGACGCGGCAAACGTGGCCGGCTCAGGCGCGCGCGCACGCTTTCGTCGCGCACACGATACTCCGCGAGCAGGGCACGGTACCCCTGGATGCTCTGCCAGATTTGCGTGACCCGCTCGGGGTCGCGCGTCTTGAAGTGATGGACGGCGTCGACGATTGAACGAGAGAGGCGCAGCATGTCGACCTCTTGGTCCCCGACCCCGCGCTGTTCGCGGAGCTCTCGCACCAGCTCGTCACGATAGAGCTGCTCGACGGCTCGGATGATGGCAGTGTCGTCGATTCGGTCGACATGGACGACCTGGGCTTCCATGGCGTACTGGATGGCAGTGGTGAGCCCGTCCACCGCCTTGGCCGGATCCTCCCGATAGGCGGAGAGGTAGGGATGAACCGGCAGCGGCGGCCCGAATGAGACGAGCACGCGTGCGCGAAACGACTTGCGTGCCTCGAAGGTCAGGCCGAGGGGAAGGAGGACGAGGGCCTGGGGCCGGCGCTCTTCGTACTCGAGCGCGATGCGGGCGGCGCCGGTCTTGATGCGTTGAACCCGCGTCTCGGCGTGGGTGGTGCCTTCCGGATAGATGGCGACCACGTGACCGCCGTCGAAGGCGGCGTGGCAGGCGGCGAAGGCGTCCACGTTGCGATCCATCTTATCGGGATCGTCCTGACGGCGGTACACGGGGATGGCGCCGACTGCCCGGAGGAAGCGGGCCAAGAGAGGATTCCGGAAGAGCGCGGCCGTGGTCAGGTAGTGCACCTTGCGGGGGAGGACGGCGCTGACCAGCAGCGAGTCGATCAGGTTATTGGGGTGGTTGATGCACAGGAGTACGGGCCCGTCGATAGAGACGCGTTCGAGATGACGCACGTCCACGCGCTTGAAGAAGAACCACAGCCAGAAGCGGCCGACGGCACGGAGCCCCCGGTAGAAGCGGTCCATGGTGTCGCCCGCGGGGCTCAGCGGGCGCCGCCGTCCTCGGTCACGGCACTCTCACGAACCCTTCCATGAGACGGCGCGCCGTGCGATACACCGTGACCTTCTCGGCCCACGGCCGACCGTCACGCGTGCTGACGGAGGCGGCAATGGGCAGGATGCCGGAGGGATGGCCGAGGCGGACGTCGCCGCGCGCGGACGCCGTGCACTCCTGAACCACGCTGCCCTCGACGCGAGCGGCCACGGCCAGGCACATGGCGGCCGTCAGCGCGAAAGCGCGGTGGCAGTTTCCCATGGAGATCACGCGCGCGACGACATCGACGTCGTCCTCGTGGTGGGTGGTGCCGTCGAGAGCGGCAAACGACGTGGGGCGCGCCACCATGGCCACCTTCGGTACCGACGTGCTGCCAGGGATCCCCATTCGCTCGGCCGCCTCCACCCGGATGGCTTCCAGCCGCGCGCTCAGGGGACCGTCGGCGTCGATGGCCTCTGGCTTCTCGGTGCCGATGAGGCCGAGGTCCTTGGCGCGAACGAACACCACGGGGTTGGAGGCGTCCACCATGGTGGCCTCTAGACCACCCACCACCTCACGCGACGCTCCACTGGGAAGCAGACGTCCGGTGCCGGCCCCGCCCGGCTCGAGGAAGTCGAGCGCAATACGCGCGCCCAGTCCCGGGACACCCGCCAGGGCGAAGTCGCCCTCCACCGCCGCCTCGCCATCCTTCACGGGGACACGGGCCACGATGAGCTTATGCGTGTTGGTGTTGTAGATGCGGACACACGTTTCGCCGTCGATCGCCTTGACGAGGCCCTCGTCGATAGCGAAGGGCCCGACGGCCGACGAGCAATTGCCGCAGTTGGCCTTGTAGTCGACCACGGGCACGCGCACCTCGACCTGGGCAAACGTGAAGTCCACATCAGCCTCGGGGTGGGTGGCCGGCCCGATGATGCATGCCTTGGAAAGCGACGAGATGCCGCCGCCCAGGCCGTTGAGCTGACGCCCGCTGGGATCCGGGCTGCCCAGCGCGCTCAGAAGAATCCGGTCCCGCTCGGGACCCGCCTCGGGCAGGTCGGCCTCGTGGAAGAAGAGGCAGCGGCTGGTACCGCCTCGCATGAAGACGGCGCGAATTCGTCGCTGGGTCATGGTGTGTGTATCCTCTCGAATCTCACTTGGTCGGCCCGCCGCGCGTGTGGGCAAGCACGCCCCCCGAAAGCAGGATGTCGCGCTCACGCGGTGTCAGCACGCACGAGACCGTGAACTCGGTCCCGTTTCGGACGTTGGTCACCCTGATCTTGGTCCCGGCCGCCAGCGCCGAGCGCAGGCCGTCGAGACGCAGGCAATCGTCACGATCGATCCCATCCCAGGCGGCCGGATCGTCGAAGACCAGGGGTACCAGCCCCCAGTTGATGAGATTGGCGCGGTGGATGCGGGCGAACGACTTGGCGATGACCGCGCGAACGCCGAGGTGCATGGGTCCGAGGACCGCCGCCTCGCGCGACGAGCCCTGGCCGTAGATCTCTCCCCCGACGATGATGCCGCGTCCGGCCGCCTTGGCCCGCGCCACGAACTCGGCATCGACGTTGCGGAAGGAGAACTCGGCGATGGCGGGAACGTTGGTCCGGAAGACCAGTACGGCCGATCCTGACGGGGAGATGTCGTCCGTCGAGACTTTGTCACCGAGCTTGAGGAGGACGGGCGCCTCCAAGGTCTCCGCCACCGGCTCCCCGAGCGGCACCGCCTTGATGTTCGGACCGCGTACGACCTCTCCCTGTCCATCGGGCATGACCAGCCCAACCGTCGAGGTCACAAAGCGGTCGGGCATCCGCGTGGCCGCCCGCGGGCCTAAGGTTCGTGGATCGGTGATGGTCCCCGTCAGCGCGGAGGCTGCTGCCAGCACCGACGAGCAGAGATAGACCTCATCGCCCTTGGCTCCGCTGCGGCCGGAGAAATTGCGGTTGAAGGCGCGCAGGCTTTTGGCCCCGCTGGCCGGCACGTGACCAATGCCCGCGCACGAGCCGCAGGAGGGCTCGGAGACGAGGGCGCCGGCAGCCAGGAGGTCGGCGAGCAGTCCCTCGCGCGCCATCGTTTCCAGAATCCGGTGACTGCCCGGGAACAGCACGAACGACGTCGACGGATGGACGCGCCGGCCGCGCATGACCTCGGTGACGGCCCACATGTCCTCCCACGATCCGTTGGTGCACGAGCCCACCATCACCTGCTCGACGGCGGTCCCCGCTACCTCGCCGACAGGAACCACGCGATCGGGCGAGCCAGGGAGAGCCACCAGGGGCTCGACGGTCGAGAGATCCAGCTCAAGGTACTCGTCGTACTCCGCGTCAGGGTCGGGCACCTGCGCGCTCCACTCGGCCTCGCGGCCGAGGCGGACGAAGTACTCGCGCGTCCGTTCGTCGCTCGGGAAGACGCTCGTGGTCAAGGTCAGCTCGGCGCCCATGTTGGCGATGGTCATGCGCTGGGGGAGCGAGAGCGTGGCCACCCCGGGGCCGGCGTACTCGAAGATCTTCCCGCTGCCGCCGCGCACAGAGAACCGGCGGAGCAGCTCGAGGATGACGTCCTTCGCCGTCACCCAGGGGGAGAGCGTGCCGGTGAGCCATACGCGGACCACGGCGGGCATGGTGAGGTAGTACGCGCCGCCCCCCATGGCCACCGCCACGTCGAGACCGCCGGCGCCGATGGCGAGCATCCCGGCCGCGCCGCACAACGGCGTGTGGCTGTCGGTACCGAGCAGCGCTTCCCCAGGAGTGGAGAAACTCTCCAGGTGCACCTGGTGGCAGATGCCATTGCCGGGCTTGGAAAAGACAGCCCCGTAGCGCCGCGCGGCTGTCTGCATGTACCGGTGGTCGTCGGAATTGCGCGAATCGACCTGGTAGACGTTGTGGTCGATGTAGGCCACCGCTCGCCGGGGCACCACCCGCGAGAGCCCCATGGCCTCGAACTGCAGGAGGGCCCCGGACCCGTTGGTGTCCGTCAACAGCACCTGGTCGATGGTGATCCCGATTTCCTCGCCGACTATGGGCTTGCCGGCGACGAGGCGCTGCTCGATGAGCTTGCGCGTGAGGCTCTTGCCCATCGCTCAGCGTTGGCCGCGCGGCACCCAGGCCCGCGCCCGGGGCCCGACGTACTCGGCGCGCGGCCGGATGAGGCGGTTGTCGTCGTGCTGCTCGATGATGTTGGCGGTCCATCCGGCGACGCGGCCGGCCGCGATGACCGGGGTGAAGAGATCGACGGGAATGCCGAGGGAATAGAAGAGGGGCGCCGAGTAGAAGTCGACGTTCGGGATAAGGCCCTTGGCCTTGCCGATGCGATCGTGCAGCTTCACGGCCATCTCGTACCACTTGAACTGGCCGGACTGGCGGCAGGCCTCCTCGGCCATCCCTCTCAGGATGGCTGCCCGTGGATCGCCGGCGCGATACACGCGGTGCCCGAAGCCCATCAGCCGCCGCTTCTCGGCCAGCGCGCGCTCGGCGAACGAATCGACGTTGGCCACCTCCCCGATCTCCATGAGCGTGCGCATGACCGCCTCGCCGGCGCCGCCGTGCAGAGTGCCCTTGAGGGCGCCCACGCCGCCCGCCACCGCCGAGTGCATGTCCGACTGGGTCGAGGCGATGACCCGGGTGGTAGTGGTCGAAGCGTTCAGCTCGTGCTCGGCGTAGAGGGTCAGGGAGGCGTCGACGGCCTTCACGGTGACGGCCGAGGGACGCTTGCCACTCAGCATGTAGAGAAAGTTTGCCGCATGGGAGAGATCCGGCGCGGGTGGTACTGGATCCTGGCCGCTGCGGACGCGATGGTGAGCGCAGATGGCGGTGGCGAACTGGCTCGTGAGACGAATGGCCTTGCGCAGGTTGGCGGCATGAGCATTGTCGGTCGTGTCGGGGTCGTGCATGCCGAGCACAGCCGTGGCCGCCTGCAGGACGCGCATGGGATCCGTGTCCTTGGGCATCAGGCGGAAGGCGTCGAGCAGAGCAGTGGGGATCTCACGGGCAGCGATCAGTTCCGTGGTGATCCGGTCGAGCTGGGCGGCCCTGGGGAGCTCGCCGTACCACAGGAGGTAGCACACTTCCTCGAACGTGGCCTGACGGGCGAGATCGTCGATGCTGTAACCGCCGTAGGCGAGGCGCGCGTTGGCGCCGTCGAGATCGCAGAGCTTGGTTTCGGCAGCCACGACACCTTCGAGCCCGCGGATGAGCTGAGATCCTTCGGCCATGGCAGGTCCTCTCGATCTCGAGTTTTCGATCGTTAGTTTACGGCAGTTTCCGGGCCCTTGGGGGCCGCGCTACGACCCTATACCTGGGCCTCCCCCGTCGCAAGCGCGACCGCCGAGCGAGAGGCTGGTTTCTGGTTGGACGTGCGGTCGGGCCAGGAGGGTTTCTGTGCAGGCTCCGCTTCCGCCCAAAGGGCCTCGCTGTCGCCATCCGGGCGCTGCCCGCCGGCGCTCGGGTTAGAGGCGCTCCCGGCCCAGGCGCATCCGCTCCAGCTCACGTCGGAGGGGCGCCCAGTAGCGGCGGTCCGCACTTCGCTCACGTTCTTGTTCCCGGCGAAGGCCCTCTCGGATTCCCTTCTCGTCGCCGCGCACCGCGGCTCGCAGGGCCACCCGGCGTCGTGACTCTCGTCGGGCTTGGGCCGGAAACCGCCGGGCAAGTTCGATCAACATAGCCGGAGTCCGACATTCGCCCAGCCAGAACCGGATGCGACGGATGTTTGCACTCCAGTCGTGTTGCGCGATATCGGCCTCAAGCAGGCGGGCGATCATGGCCCAGTCCTTGTCGCGCTGAGTCTTCTTGATCCGGACGAGATCCTCAAGCGAAACAACGGACACCGGTCCCACACCGGGGATCCGCACCTCGGTGCGCCGCGACCAGAGACGTCCGAAGGACGGCGCTCCTCGCATCCGGCCCATGACGTCTACGCGAAGCCCGCGCGTGGCCGGCGCACCGCAGCGGAAGTGACAGGCGTGACCCCGCCGCAGCGCCGCGGCAGACAGCGGCGGAAAGAAGATGGGTTCCGCCTTCTGCTCGCGCAGGGCCCCTTGCAGACGCCGCAGGTTAGCGGGGGAGACGTCGACGGCGAAGTCGACGTCGCGGGAGAACTCGGCGC
This sequence comes from uncultured Candidatus Rokubacteria bacterium, assembly GCA_963754315.1. GTDB lineage: Bacteria > Methylomirabilota > Methylomirabilia > Rokubacteriales > CSP1-6 > CAVWFS01. The sequence continues at coordinate 524,840 of CAVWFS010000019.1, read as the reverse complement.
CGCCGTACAGGATGCACGCTTGTCCGCCCATGAGCAGGGCCTGCGTCCGGTGCCGGCGGAAAGTAGAAAGGACCCTGCGGATCGAAGCCGGCGTCACTCGTGCCTCCCAGCAGAAGGAAGTTGGCCCAAAGCCGCTCGGTCTCCGCGAACCGCCGGGCAGGGGTGAGGAGGTACCACTCCCTCAGATCATCGTCGAGGTTGAGGTCGAATAGGTCGCGGCGCGGGACCCGGCGCCTCATGGCCTCAGTATAGCGTCTGCCCGGCGGTTGACGAAGAAGCTTCCAGAGGCTACCTTGGGCGCATGCGGGCCGTCGGGCTCAAAGTCCTCAAGAACAAGCTCAGCGAATACGTGCGCCTGGCTGCCGGAGGCGAGACGATCCTCGTCACGGACCGAGACCGAGTGGTGGCGGAGCTCGTGCCACCGCGCGAGGGTCGGAGCCCGCTCCTGGCGGACGCGATCCTCGCCGAGGCTGTCCGTCGCGGGTGGATCACGCCGGCACCGATAGGTCCCGGAACGCCTCCCCCGAGGGCGCCCGTCATGAAGCTCGCCGATCTCCTCCGTGAGCTCGAGGACGACCGCGCGGACCGGTGATCTACCTCGACAGTTCAGTGGCGCTCGCCCAGGTCCTCGTCGAGGACCGCGTGCCACGGGAGCGCCTCTGGCAGGAAACGCTCGTGTCGAGCCGGCTCATCGAGTACGAGATCTGGACCCGCATCCATGCCAAGAGGCTGGGAGCATCGCACGGCGACGAGATGCGGGCGCTGCTCGCCCGCGTTTCGCTCATCGAGCTGGCGCCCCCGGTGCTGGCCCGCATCCTCGAACCATTTCCAACGACCGTGCGAACGCTCGACGCGCTCCATCTGGCCTCGATGGACTTCTTGCGCTCGAGCGGTCAGCGGGTCGAACTGGCCAGCTACGACCACCGACTCCTTGCCGCCGCCCGGGCCATGCGGTTCGACGTCTTCGCGCTGTAGGCGCGGCACGTGTAGCCCACCGTCCGCAGAGCAAGAATGTCCTGCTCTGCTGGCAAGGATATTTGTATATATCCTCATCATTTAACGCCGTAAAATGACGTCGATATGGCACTTGACTACATCCAGCGCCTGCTCCAACCTCCGACACAATCGTTCTTTCTCTTCGGACCCCGCGGCACCGGGAAGAGCACTTGGGTGCGACACGAGCTTCCCGAAGCCCATCGGGTCGACCTTCTCGACGAGGCTCTCTACCAATCGTACCTGGCTCGTCCTGGCCAACTCGCGGACGAGCTGCGCCCGCTGGCGCCCGGCACCACGATCGTGCTGGACGAGATCCAGCGGCTCCCCGCTCTCCTGAATGAGGTCCACCGATTCATCGAGGAACGGCGGCTTCGCTTCGTGCTGTGCGGCTCCAGCGCCCGCAAGCTGAAGCAGCACGGCACGAACCTCCTGGCGGGCCGAGCTCTTCGCCGCGGCCTGCACCCGTTCGTGCCGGCCGAGCTTGGCCGCGCGTTCGACCTCGACACCGTGCTGAGCTTCGGCAGTCTTCCCGTCATCTGGCAGGCGCCATCGCGGCGTGACGCCCTCGTGGCCTACGTGCAGATGTACCTGAAGGAAGAGGTCCAGGCGGAGGCGCTGGTGCGGAATCTTCCCGGCTTCGCCCGCTTCCTGCCCATCGCCGCGCTCTTTCACGGCCAGACCTTGAATGTGGCGGGACTGGCCCGCGATGCCGAGGTGTCGCGGACGACCGTAGCCGGCTATCTCGAGATCATCGCCGATACGCTCCTGGCCTTCCGCCTTCCGGCTTTCGAGGGCAGGATGCGCGTCCGCGAGAAGCGGCATCCGAAGCTCTACTGGATCGATGCCGGCCTCGTGCGGGCCCTCAAGCGCCAGCTCGCGCCACCGACGGCGGAGGAGATGGGGCCCCTCTTCGAGGGATGGGTGGCCAACCTCCTGCGTATCCACAACGACTACAGCGAGCTGTTCGACGAATGCTTCTACTGGGCGCCGGCCGAGGCCGCCCGAACCGAGGTGGACTTTCTCCTGAAGCGGGGGCGCGAGTGGATCGCCATTGAGACCAAGACCGGCCAACGCGCGGGGTCGGACGAGCTGCGCGGGCTCCGCGCCATTCAGGAGATGAAGGGGCTGGTGCGGCGCCTCCTCGTGTTCCGAGGCCCACGACGTCTGCGGACGAATGACGGCATCGAGGTGTGGCCGATCGCCACCTTCTTGGAGGCGCTCGCCGAGAATCAGCTCTGGCCGTAGGCCGCGACCGCTATGCGCACGATCCGCTGCACTTCACGCCCAGAGTGCGGCGGTATCGACGAGGAGGTCCGGGAAGGGATCCAGGGCGGTGGGTGACGGGCCTTCGAGGCGTCCGGACAGACAATAGCCCTGACCGGTCAACCTGTATGCATCGATCGTCCGGGCCACGGGATCGACGATCCAGTAATGCTCGATCAGGTGGCGGGCATATAGCTCAAGCTTCCGCCGCCGGTCGATTCGCTCGGTTGATGGCGAGATGACTTCTACCGCCAGGGTGGGCGGGCCTTCGATGCCACGCGGGCTGACCCGGCCAGCGTGTTCACGAGCCACGAAGACGATGTCGGGCTGGACGATCGTCGTCGGGCTGAGGATGCAGTCGAGGGGGGCGTCGAAGAGCTCGCCCGCACGCCGAGCGAGCACGTGGTGGCGAAGGATGTCGAAGAGATTGGCCTTGACCCGCTGGTGCCACGTACCGGGCGACGGTGTCACGGACAGCTCGCCGTCGTGCACCTCGTACCGATGACCGTCATCGGGAAGGGCCGCGTAGTCCTCGTAGGTGAACGCGGTGCGGCTCATCCGGAAACTCCTCCGACCAGAAGTCTAGCATCGGGCCGTGAGTCGGCGACGGGCGGGTGGTGAGGGGACCACCGCGAAGCAGGGTGGCACATCACCGCGGATGGTCAATGCCTCGAAACAGATACGATGCCGAGCACGAACCCCTCCCACCAGACGGGCACTGGGCTATCGTGCTGCCCGGTGGACCCCGGGCCCGGTCAGTCGATGTAGAGTTCGAGCGTGTAGCCGTCGGCAAGCTGAGCACCCGGCGTCGAGCCGGGCTGCTCAAGCCTCTTGTTCCCGGTTGCTCAATCATGGCTATACCTGAGCGCAATAGACGCCATTGCCCGGACCCCCTTGAGCGCAGGAGTCCACGGTCCGAGAAGGAGAGACCCGAGCCCGCGACGGACTCGCACCGTACTTGAGACAGATCCGCCGGCCGGCAGCAGTCGAGACACGGCCGCGGTGTGGACGGCTTCGCACCTTGCCGCCGACGTCTCACATCTCCGTGTGCGCCCGCGCGCTGTGGCCCTGGTCGATAGGGACTACGGATGGCCTCTGCGCAGCGATCGCACGCGCCGGACCGTCGAAGGTGGCGAGGGCACCGTCGCCGGCAGTGTCGAGATCCGCCCCGGTATCGCATGACCTCCTTATCCACGGGCATGATAGCTTGCAGCAGGTCTCGCCACCCTGCGTCACCCAGCGCCACAGCTCGCTGGGTGACTCGACGTATCGACGAACACACGGTTGCCAACGCGCGTCCGCCGCTACCGCGGCCGCGCACCGGTCAGGAATTCTTCGATTTCGTCGACGATACTCTGCGCATCGCCCGCCCAGGGCCAGTGGTTGTTCCGGGAAGCTCCCAAGACGCGCTCCGGGGATGCGCTCGGCGAGTATCGGCCTGCTCGACACGATATTCTGGTCACCGGTTCGGTGGTGAGCGCGGACGTGCACCGGCAGCACATGACACGTCGATCTCGCGGTTCATGCGCGTGTTCGCCGCGCCCGCGCTGCGCCCAGCTTGGGTAGTTCGTCCACCTTCCTGACCGGTCGTCACTGCGCGCTCGCACCCAAGATCGTCCCCATCGGACCGCCCCACTCGCGCTCCAGCGCCCGACAGCGCGTCCCACTGGCGTCCCCTGGCCGGGGGTCCGCGCCGCCGCTCCGGCGTAGACCCGTAATGATCAGGCTGTCGTCGCTGGGATATGTCGCGGCAATAGATGGACATCGGCCACCCTCTAGATCCCGACAGCGCTGCCCGCGTGAGCCGACCGCGTCCATAACGCACGGCATCGTCCATCCGCTCTCGAGCGTGAGATGGCTGAGGCCGTCGAGAGGCCGGTCCACGCTTGTCGACAGATGGCGAGACGGGCGAGCCGTTCGAGGCACGGGCGCGATCCTCCCAGATGTAGCACGTGGTACAAGCGGCAGAGACGAGTCAGGCACCCTACCACACTTTAGGCGTCGCACTCTTCACGTACCTAGTCTCGGTCGTTCATCTTGCGCTACGCTGGCTGCTGCGACGGCAGCCTTGTACAGCGCTACGTATGAGGCAGCAGCTCCCTGGAGCTGTCACGGCTCACCTCCGTCAGCTCACAGGTAGACGACGCGGTCACATGTCGTTCAGTACGTGCGCCCGTCGTCGGCGTGTCAACATCGCCTTCTGCGGTCGGTGCCCGGCGTGCGCCTCCGCGCCGAGATGGCGTGATGGTAGGTTCGTGCCGCAAGTTACTGCTGATCCACCGCACGGGGACTACAGGCGCTCGAGGACGGCCTGGACGATGACGATCCGTCGCTCCTCGCGGTTGCGGTACCCGGCCTGCGTGATTTCCTCCAGCGCATCCCCCATGACGATCCGCTGGATGCTGTGGGCGGGAACGGCACCGCCGGTGCTCGGGCCGGCCATCTCCGCGGTGACGTCGTCCCAGGCTCGCGCCCGGAACCCGGCGGCCTCGACGATCGCGCGCATCTCCTCGGGTCGGCGCAGAAAGCTGGTAGTCGCATCCCGCGCCCACATCACAGGAAAGATCGGCGGCTGCACGGGACCCGCCATCGGCTCTTGCATCGCGAGCAAGCCGCCTTGGCCGAGCAGACGCGCAAAACCGGCGTAGAGGCGCTCCTTGTCGGGAACGTTCATGCCGCTGTTCTGTGTCCAGATACGGTCGAAGGGGTCGGCGCCGACTTCGAGAGCCAGCGCGTCGCCCGTGCGATGAGTGACGCGATCGGAGAGCCCGAGCCGAGCGGTCAGGGCTGCGCCCGCGCGCACGTAGGATTCGGTGAGATCGACCACAGTGACGTGACAGCCGAAGTGGGCGGCCAGGGTGCGCGCCGGCCCGCCCAGGCCACCGCCGACGTCGAGGACACGCAACCCGGGTCGAAGGCCGGCCAGGTGCGCCAGCCGCATGGTGGCATCCTTCCCGCCGCTGTGAAACTGATCGCTCATGGCGAGGTCGTCGATGGTCAGTGCGTCCACGTCCTTGCCTGCCGCGGCCAGCGCCGAGAGAATGGCGCGTTCGAGACCGTCGCGCCCCCAGTAGTCGTTTATCGCCCGCGCGTCGCTCCGTTCACGCATGCGGAGAATTGTAGCGTCCGGGCTCCGCTCAGTGCATCCCGGCCGGCATTCCCCCGTCGACGACAAGCACTTGCCCCGTCACCGACTCGGCTCGGCAGAACGTGACGACTTGCTCGGCGATATCCTGCGCACTTGCCGTTCGGCCCAGCACCGCCTGAGTGCGTGACCACTGGGCAATTTCTGGGGGAAGCCGCTGGGCCATGCGGGTACCTTCCACCAGTCCGGGCGCGATACAGTTCACCGTCACCTCTGGAGCGAGGGCGACGGCGAGGCAACGGCTGAGGTGGATCAAGCCCGCTTTGCTCGCCGAATAGGCGATGCTGCTACTGCCGGGATACAATCCTCCAACTGACGCGATGTTCACGATGCGCCCCGCCCCCTGCGCGCGCAGATGAGGGGCGCACGCCCTCGCCAGCAAGTACGGCCCCCGAAGGTTGGTTTCGAGCACTCGATCCCAGATGTCGGCGGTCAAGGCGTCGAGAGCCTTGAACGGTATGCCGATATTCCACGCCGCGTTATTGACGAGGATGTCCAGTCGGCCAAACTCCCGGGCGACTGTCTCGACGGCTGTGTCGATTGCAACCGGGTCGCGCTGATCGAGCGGCACGATCAGGCTTCGCCGCCCTACCGACTCCACCGCGGTCGCCGTCGCCTTAGCCTCCTCCGGATGGCTCGCGTAAGTGACTGCGACATCCACCCCCGCTGTGGCCAAGGCTCTGGCGATTGCCCGACCAAGGTCTCCGGAGCCACCGGTGACGAGGGCCGCCTTTCCCGTCAGATCCATCGCACATTCCTCCTGCACGGCCGTTGACGGTGCACAAGGAGCCACTTACACTCGCGCCGTTCGCCAACCCACCCTCGACACGGAGGTGCGCCGATGTACCGTCCAGTCCTGTGCCTGCTTACGTGTCTGCTCGTTCTGGGTTCGTTCACGAACCGCGCCGCCGCGCACCGGCCGACCGATCAGCCCCATCAGCTCTACCAGATGGGTGACCTCACGCTGGAGAGCGGGCAGGTTATCAAAGACTTCGCAATCTCCTATGTCACCCACGGAGCGCTCAATGCCAAGAAGTCAAACGCCATTCTGATGGTGACCGCGCTCAGTGGGAATCACCATCGCCTGGACTTCCTCATCGGGCCCGGCCGGGCCCTCGATCCCACCAAGTACTTCATCATCTGTACAGACGCCATCGGCAACGGACTGACCACCTCGCCAAGCAACAGCACGGCGCAGCCGCGCATGCAGTTCCCGCGCTTCACCATCCGGGACATGGTGCAGTCCCAGCATCGCCTGCTCAAGGAGAAGCTGGGCATCGACCACGTGGTGACGGTGATCGGGCCTTCCATGGGGGGAATGCAGGCTCTGCAGTGGGGCGTGAGCCACCCGGACTTCATGGACAGCCTGGTGGCCCTGGTGCCACTGGCCCGGACGCCGGCCTGGAGCATCGTGGTCGTGGACGCGAGCCGGAAGGCCATCATGCTTGATCCGGCGTGGAACGGGGGCAACTACACAAGCCCCCCCGCGAACGGCATCCGCCTGTGGCGCGACATCCTCGGCTTCCTGTCGGCGCGCACGCCGGAGATGTACCGCTATCAGTTTGCCAATCCCCGCGACGTCCTGCCCTGGCTCAAGGCCCAGGAGGACACGCTCATGAACGTCTTCGACGCCAACGACTACATCTACCAGACTTGGGCTTACGAGACGCACGATCTGGGGTCGACCGCCGGGATGAACGGTGATCTCGTCAAGGCCCTCCGGACGATCAAGGCCAAGACCCTCATGATGACCGGAGTGAAGGACCTGCTGAATCCTGAGTGGGAGCCGCTGGAGGCAGCCCACTACATTCGCGACGTGCGCACGGTCACCATCAATCCGACTTCGATCACTGGCCACTTCGCGGCGGGCGGATTCATTCCCGCCGATGTGGAGCAGATGAATGCGGAGGTGGGGGCGTTCCTCGACATCGTCACCCAGCAGGGTGCCAAGCTCCGGTAGCCTGGCTCATGCCGCATAACATACGTAGCAAGCTATCAAAGACCCTCGCGCCTGCCCCGAAGCGCGCCGGCGCACAAGGGTTGAGCGAAGGAGGGCGGGGGAAGATAATCGGCGGCAGAGGCGCTCGGCGGTGCAGTCTCTCATCCCCGGGGGAGGTGCCCTATGGCACGCGACGGCTATCTGATCCTCGACAGCGACCTTCACATGATGGAACCGGACGACCTATGGGCCCGCCACCTCGAAGGACCCCATCGAGCGAACCTGCCACGGTTCTTCGGCGGGCAGCAGAAAAAGCTCGCCGAGAGCTCGCAAGACAAGGGCCACGCCGACACCATCATGGGCATGGAAGTGCAGGGGCTGGCCATTCCTGCACATGGCAAGGCGACGGCCGCCACCGCGTCCAGCCGCGAGCTGCGGCGCCGGAGCCGCGCGCGGCACCCACACTTCCAGGTCGCGCGGGCGCGCGGCTTCGACCCGGACTCCACCCTGACCGCGATGGATATCGAGGGCGTTGATGTCGCCGTGATGTACGGCACGCGGGGGCGGCAGATCCTCATGCACGACGACCTGGCGCCGGACTACGCGGCGGCGCTGGCCCGCGCCTACAACAACTGGGCGCATGAGTATTGCCAGGGCCAGCCGCAGCGGCTCAAGTTCGCGGCCCAGGTGGCGATGCACAGCATCCCGGCCGCGATCGAGGAGGCCCGTCGCTGCGTTCGAGAGCTTGGGGCCGTCGCCATCATCGGGACCCCGAATCCGGTGAACGGCCAGCATTTGCACGACGAGGCGTGTGATCCGCTGTGGACCGCGCTGGAGCAGCTCGAGGTGCCGATCGGCTTCCATCCGACCGGCAACACCTCGCTCAAGGACGACGCCGGGCGGCGCTACGTTGGCCACGCCAACTTTCATCCGATCGCCCATGCCATTCGCAATCCCGTCGAGCTGATGGGGGCCATTGCCAGCATGACCACGGGCGGGATCCTCGAACGCCACCCGCGGCTGCGCTGCGCCTTCCTCGAAGGCACGGCCGGCTGGCTCGCCTGGTGGCTGTGGAGGCTCGATGATCAGTGGGAGAAGTTCGGTCCCGGCTGCGAGCATCAGCTATCGATGCTGCCGAGCGAATACTTCAAGCGCCAGTGCTACATCGCGCTCGATGTCGACGAGGAACCCGCGGTCGACGTCGTGAACAAGATGGGCGCCGACTACTTCGTGGTCTCCACCGACTATCCGCATTCCGACGGCGCCTTTCCCGAGGCCATGGAGCAGTTCTTCGGGCTGCCGTTCGGTGCCGAGGTCCGCCGCAAGATCCTCTGGGACAACTGCGCGCGCCTGTACAACATCGACACGCCGGCGGCCGCCTTGACCAAGGACGCCAAGGGCGTGTCGGCCGGAATCGACTAGAGCTTTCGAAGCAGTGTGACCAATCAGGGGCCCGTCGGCTAAGTCGCCGCGACGCGATCAGACGACGGCGCCCACGTTACGTCGCCCGCGCGGGCCACGCTGGCTCGTGGTAGCCGAGCGGTACGGAGGGCCGCGCCCAGCGCGGCGGTGTCTCGGAGAGGTGCACCACCGGCCCGAGATGGTGCAGCCGACCGACCGGCGTGTCGCTCGTCATCGACCAGCGCTTCAGCTCCTCGGGGGTGAATTCCTTCGGCACATCCTTGAGCTTGGCCTCCGGGACCTGTCCGCGTCCGACGAGCCAGCGCCCGGTCTGGGCCAGTGAGATCCGCACGAGCCAGCTGCCACCCTCCCGCGCTCGGCGGGAGAGCGCCACCATCGCGCCGAAGGCCATCAGATAGCCGGTCAGGTAGTCGATCGCCGACACTGGGTAGAATTGCGGGCCCGGCGTCGCGCCGGGGAACAGCTCACCCTGGCGGCTCGTGATGCCGCTGACCGTCTGCACCACCGTGTCGAAGCCGCGGCGAGACGCCCACGGCCCGACATGGCCGAAGGCGCACAGCGAGACGAAGACGATGCCGGGCCGCAATCGCGCCAGGGCCTCGGGCGAGAACCCGCGCTGGCCGAGGGTCCCCGGCCGGTAGCCCTGCGAGAACACGTCGGCTTCGCGAACCAGCCCCCGCAGGGTCTCGATGTCCTTCGGCTCGCGCAGATCGAGATGGGCGGAGAGCTTGCCGTGGCCGGTGTCGTATTCCTGGTACCCGATGTTCGGCAGATGCGCCCCGGTGATCTTCAACACGTCGGCGCCGTGCTCGGCGAGGGTGCGGGCACAGGTCGGCCCGGCGAGGACCCGCGTCAGGTCGAGCACGCGAACGCCCGACAGCGGCCGATTGCCGTCGGGGAGCCGTTCGGGTGGGCTGTCGCCGATCCTGACGATCTCCATCAGCGGCAGCGACGCGATCGCGTGAGCCTGCGGGTGCTGGGCCCATTCTTCCATTGTGCGCACCATGCCCCCGGCGCCCTTGGCGGCGATGATCGCCTCCTCGAGCTCGAGCGCGTCCCACTTCGCCACCGCGTCCCGCACCGCTTCCCGATCTTCCGACACGCCGAGCACGTGGAGGGCCGCCGCTCGATGGTTTGGAAAATTGCAGTGCAGATAGCTCCAGCGCCCGTTCTTGGCCGGATAGACGCCCATCACCGTGTTGCGCTCGGTCGACACGGGCGCCCCGTCCATCTGCATGTAGTGCCCGCTCCGGAGCGAGGCGGTCGCTTGGCGCGAGTCGACCGCGACCTCCTGGCGCCGCCCGGTGCGCAAGGCCCACAGATCGGCGACGGCGAGGCCGACCGCCGCGAGGGCGGCCGCGCTGGTCTCGCCGATGCGGAACGGCGTCGGTAGAATTGGATCGCCGTCGCCGGTGATTTCGACGGCGCGGGCGCGATCGTCCCCCCAGCCGGCAATCGGCAAGATCGTGCGCAGAGCTTCATTGGTCATGATCGAGACTCCTCTCTCTTCGGGATTGCACGTGCATGATGCCACGCTCCTGGGCGCCAAGGGTTTTCCTTGACAGCCTATTCGCCACCCCTTAACGTCCCATTGTCCCCGCTCGACACATCGAGCGCAGTGCACGCTCTGTCCTCGCCCGCTCGTCGGGAGGGAGGCGGCGCATGGCCCGACGCCCCGGGGAAGGTAGCTTGCCGCCAGGTCCGCCCGAGACGGGCGCCGATCTTCTCCTCGTGTTGTTCCGCAAACGAACTTCAGCTCGTGCGATTCAAGCCAGGCTAGCAGCTCGTCGAAGCGTCGCCGGTTGGCGACACCGAGACGCGTAAACAGGGAAACCGCGCAAGCAAGGAGGGACGACCATGGTGCCGAGTCGATTCCCCAAACCTCACGTATTGCTGTGCCTGCTGCCGGTCCTACTCGTGGTGCTGACCGGTGTGAGTGCCCAGGCCCAACCCGCCACCGGCAAGGCGAAGGTGGACCGGCTGGTGATGGGTCTCATCATCCCCTATCGGGATTACATGCGCCCCTGGATCCTCGGCACCCCGGACCACAACATTCAGCATGATCCGGCCTTCGAGTGGCTGTTCGAGGTCGACGTGTCGTCGGGCGGCTACAATCCCTGGCTAGCCAAGAGCGCGGAAATGGCCAAGGACGGCCGGTCCTGGCGCATCACCCTGCAGAAGGGCGTGCAGTTCCACCACGGCTATGGCGAGTTCACGGCCAAGGACGTGGTGCACAACCACGCCGTGTGGTGTGACCCCAATTATCCAGGCCGCAAGGACCCAACGACGACGGCCTACAAGCAAGGCATGTGCGCGGTCCAGCGGGTGGAGGTGATCAACAACCACGAGATCGTCATGCACTGCAAGGTGGTGTGCCTCGACCTGCAGTTCTATTACTCGAGCGCGTCGAGCATGATCATCTTCAGCAAGGCGCAGTGGGACAAAGAAGGGGAGATGGCGTACGAGACGAGGCCGGCCGGCACCGGACCGTATATCTTCAAGGAGCGCGAACTGGGTCGCTATGTCTTGTACGAGCGTGCCCCGACGCCGCACTGGAAGTGGGGCGTGGTGGACTGGAAAGAGATCAAGATGACCTGGAACGTCGAAGAGCCGCCGCGCTTCGCGCAACTGCTGGCGGGGGAAAGCCACCTCACCGAGATCAACAGGGACCTCGCCGCCGACGCGGTTGCCAGGGGGTTCAAGCTCATCCGCAGTCGGCAGGTGGCGCAGCAGGTCGTCGTGGCGTTCGGTGGACTGTACTTCGGCACCGAGGACAAGGCCACCAATCGCTACACCGAATTCGGGGGCACCACCGGCAAGCTTGACCTCAAGGTGCCGTGGACCAACAAGAAGGTGCGGCAGGCCATGAACAAGGCCATCAACCGCGAGGAACTGCTCAAGGTGCTGTACAAGGGCCGGGCCTCGTACACCTATGTGATGGGCTTCTATCCCGACTTGCCGGGCTGGGACCCTACCTGGGAGAAGCGCTTCCCGGAGATGTACGGCTACGACCCCAAGAAAGCCCGGCAACTGCTGGCCGAGGCCGGATACCCCAAGGGCTTCAAGGCGAAGGCCTACCTCTATCCGTTTGCCGGGGCGCCGGAGCTCGTCCAAGTGATGGAGTCGGTGGCCACGCAGTTGCGTGAAGTGGGCATCGAACTTGAGCTGGAAGAGGCTGACCTCGTGGCGGTTGTTCAGCCGAAGATGCGGGAGCGGCGAGTCAACTGGTACCTCAGGGCTGGCCCCCCATCAAAGAAGGCGGTGGAACCGCAGATCGCACTGTTCAACGCCGGGAAGGGCCAACCCCACTTTTTTGAGGACGATACGATCTACAAGATGTGGGAAGACTTGCTGCAGATGTCCGATCCCAAGGCGGCCGATGCCCAGCTGCGCAAGATCGGCAACTACAAGTTTGAGAACTTCGAGGTCATCCCGCTCTTCGACGTGTCCATCGAGGTGGTGGTGAACCCCAAGGTTATCAATGACTGGCCGTTCTCCGGATGGGACGGTGGGGATATCGGCCACACGTTTCTCATCAGTGCGTGTAAGCAGGAGAAGCCCTGTAAGTAGTCAGCGAGCGAGGAGGCAGCCTGACCAGGTAGAGGGAGAGTCGAGGAGCGCGACCGTCACCGCGCGGGCCGCGCCCCCTCTTCCGCCGGGCGCTTTGATCCGACGGGAGCGCCCGCTACAGTACGCCGTCGCGCTTCAAGGCAGCAATTTCGCCGGCGTCGAGGCCGAGAAGGTAGGCCTTGACGGGATACTCTCCTGACCGTAACGTCGCGTCGTTCCCTGCTCGACACATCGAGCGCAGTGCACGCTCTGCCCCCGCCCACTCGTCGGGAGGGAGGCGCTGCATGTGCCAGACGCCCCTCGGAAGTGCTCGAGGCGATGGTGGCGGCCGCCGCACCCGCCGGTCCGGCGCTTGCCGCACGTCCGCTCGCGACTGGTGCCGGTCTTCGACTCGGCCGTACCCGCAAGCGGGCCTCCGCTCGTGCGCCTCAAGCCCCGTAGGCGATATCACGCGTGTCAGCAGGAGAAACCGTGCAAGTGAGGAGGGACGATCATGGCGCAGGGGCGTTCCGGCAAACCCAATGTATTGCTCTGCCTGTTGCCGATGCTACTCGTGGTGCTGACCGGCGTGAGTGCCCAGGCGCAACCCGCCACCGGCAAGGCCAAGGCGGACCGTCTGGTGATGGGTCTCATCAACCCCTATCGGGACTACATGCGCCCCTGGATCACCGGCACCCCGGACCACAACATTCAGCATGATCCGGCGTTCGAGTGGCTGTTCGAGGTCGACCTCGTCGTCGGGTGGCTACAACCCCTGGCTGGCCAAGAGCTCGGAAATGGCCAAGGACGGCCGGTCCTGGCGCATCAAGTTGCAGAAGGGCGTGCAATTCCACCACGGCTATGGCGAATTCACGGCCAGGGACGTGGTGCACAACCACGCGCTCTGGTGTGATCCCAACTACCCGGGCCGCAAAGACCCGACCCTGGTCGGTTACAAGCAACGGCATGTGCGCGGTCCAGCGGGTGGAGGTGATCAACGATCACGAGGTCGTCCTGCACTGCAAGGTCGTCTGCCTCGACCTGCAGTTCTATTACTCGAGCGCGTCGAGCATGATCATCTTCAGCAAGGCGCAATGGGACAAGGAAGGGGAGATGGCGTACGAGACGAAGCCGGCCGGCACCGGGCCGTATATCTTCAAGGAGCGACAACTCGGCCGTCATGTTTTGTACGAGCGTGCCCCGACGCCGCACTGGAAGTGGGGTGTGGTGGACTGGAAAGAGATCAAGATGACCTGGAACGTCGAGGAGCCGACGCGCTTTGCCCAGTTGATGGCGGGAGAAAGCCACCTCACCGAGATCAACAGGGACCTCACCGACGACGCGATCGCCAAGGGATTCAAGCTCATCCGCAGTCGGCAGGTGGCGCAACAGACCGTCCTTGCCTTCGGTGGACTGTACTTCGGCACCGAGGACAAGGCCACGAAGCGCTACACCGAATACGGGGGGATAACCGGGAGACTCGACCCCAAGGTGCCGTGGACCAACAAGAAGGTGCGGCAGGCCATGAACAAGGCCATCAACCGCGAGGAACTGCTCCAGGTGTTCTACAAGGGCCGGGCGACGCCCACCTATGTGGCGGGCTTCTATCCCGACCTGCCCGGCTGGGACGCCACCTGGGAGAAGCGCTTCCCGGAGATGTACGGCTACGACCCGAAGAAGGCCAAGCAGCTGCTGGCCGAGGCCGGATACCCCAAGGGCTTCAAGGCCAAGGCCTGGCTCTTTCCCTTTGCGGGGGCGCCGGAGCTCCTCTCAGGTGCTGGAGGCGGTGGCCACTCAGTTGCGTGAAGTGGGCATCGAGCTGGAGCTGGAAGAGGCCGATCTGGTGGCGGTCGTCCAGCCCAAGGTGCGGGAGCGGCGAGCGAACTGGTACCTCAGGGGCGGCGTCCCGTCGAAAAAGGCGGTGGAGCCGCAGATCGCTCTGTTCAACGCCGGAAAGGGCGTAGGCCACTGGTTCGAGGACGATACGATCTACAAGATGTGGGAAGACCTGCTGCAGATGTCCGATCCCAAGGCGGCGGATGCCCAGCTGCGGAAGATCGGCAACTACAAGTTTGAGAACTTCGAGGTCATCCCGCTCTTCGATGTGTACATCGAGGTGGTGGTGAACCCCAAGATCATCAATGACTGGCCCTTCTCCGGGTGGGACGGTGGGGACATCGGCCACACGTTTCTCATCAGCGCGTGTAAGCAGGAGAAGCCCTGTAAGTAGGCAGACGGGAGAGACCTGCAGAGATAGACTGATCAGACTAAGGAGGCATCGGGCGCGCGACCCACCCTGGGCGGATCGCGCCCGTGTTGCCTCCTCGCCAGACTTCTCGATCCGACCGGAGTCCGCGCTACAAGCACCCCCTCGCGCTTTAAGGCAGCAATTTCGCCGGCGTCGAGGCCGAGCCAGTCGTCCAGCACCTCGGCGCCGTGCTGGCCCAGAAGCGGCGAGGGTTTGAGCCGGGGCGGCTTGCCGTCCACGCGCACCGGCCACGTCGGCATCTTGAACGCTCCGTTCGGGTGGTCCATCACCTGCATGATGCCGCGCTCCTCGAAGCTCGGATCCTGCTGCAGCTCCATGGTGTCGAACACGGCCCCGGCCGGCACCCCGACGCCGCTGACCAGCGCCATGGCCTCTTCCTTGGTGTGCCGGCGCGTCCACTCGGTGACGATCGCATCGACCTCGGCCTCCCGCTCGCCGCGGGCGGCGGCGGTGGCGAAGCGAGGATCGTCGATCAGCTCCTCGCGTCCGATCAGCCGCATCAGCCGACCCCAGTGTTCGGGATTGCCTCGGCTGGTGGTGATGTAGACCCAGTCGTTGGAGCCGAGGGGCTTGCATTGATAGAGGCCGGAGGGCGAGTTGGTGCCGGCCACGGATTTCCCGCCGCGGCGGGGTGCCGCCTTCCCGGTGCGCGCCTGGGTGGCAAAGCAGGTGCGCATGTAGTGGAGCATTGCGTCCTGCATCGCCACTTGCAGACGCTTGCCCTGGCCGGTCCGCTGCCGCTCGTAGAGCGCGGCGAGGATGGTGGCCGCCATCAGCATGCCAGTGCCGGTGTCGCCAAAGCTCGGGCCAGGCTTCACCGGCGGCCGATCGGGCTCGCCGGTCACGCTGATGGTGCCGCCGGCGGCCTGGGCGATCATGTCGAAGGCGAGACCGTTCTCGTACTTGCTCCCGGTGCCGAAGCCCTGGATCTGGCAAAAGATGATGCCGGGGTTGATCTTCTTCACCTCGTCATAGCCGAGCCCGAGGCGCTCGATCGTCCCCGGCGCCATGTTCTCGACGGTGATGTCGGCCTTCTTCAGCATCGCCTTGACGACTTCGAGCCCGCGCGGTGCCTTGAGGTTGATGGCCAGCGATTTCTTGTTGGCGTTGAACATGTGGAAGTACCACGGATCATCGTCAGGCTTGCCCGGCCGCAGGCGGCGGCCAGGATCGCCGGTCTTCGGATTCTCGATCTTGACCACCTCGGCGCCGAGCCAGGCGAGGGCCTCGGTGCAGGACGTGCCTGCCTCGAACTGGGTGAAATCGACGACCCGGATGCCGGCGAGACACTTGAGGTCCTGGTAGTTTTCACTCATCGCTGCTCCCTCCTATGATCAACCTCGGCCGGGCAGTTCCCATCATCCCCATCCACCACTGGAACTTGCCGTTGGTCTCGACATCGTACTTTCGCACGAAATCCAGGCGGCCGTCGTTCACGCGAAACAGGGAGAGGCAAGCCGGGACGCTGACGATGCGCGATTCCTCGCGCACGTTGATCGGTGCGATGGTGGCCGCCACCAGCAAGCGGGCGCTCGGGTCGAGAGCGAATGTGCGCACATGATAGCCACGCGACTCGACGCTTTGAATCAATGTCGGCTCACCGCTGCCCTGGTCGATGGCATACACCGCAATGGTGTTCTCTCCGCCCTGGAAGACCGGCTGGCCTTCGAACGGTACGGTGGCACTGGCGCGATTGGCGACATAGACGAACCGGCCGCCGGGATGCACGTGGACGGTGCCGACGGCCTGGCGTCCGGGGGAGGTTCGCGGTTTACTCAGCGTGTCCTTCACGAACGCGGGGGTCGCGCTCAGGTGCTCGCCATCCAGGCGATAGACGTCGAGCTTGTTTTCCCGCTCGCGCGCTACATAGACCCACGGCTGCGTCGGGTGGAAATCCAGATGCCGTGGCCCGAACCCATAACCCCCGCCGGGGGCGACCGATGCCAGGTTCGACAGCACGCCGTCATGGAAGCGAAAGACCTTGAGCGCCCCCGGATCCTCGGCCTTGCTGCCGGTCGGATCATTGCCACGCGTGACGAGGATCACCGCGCGGTTGTCCGGGGTGGCCAAAATCTGGTGTGCGTAGATCCCCGTGTCCAGAGGCGTGGGCTGCTGCACCAGCGCTCCGATCGTCCCGTCGCCATTGATGCGGTGGACGGACACGCTGCTCGGCAGGTTGTACGCGGTCAACGCAAAATTGCCGGTGCGATCCAGGCTCATATGGATCGCGCGCCACGGCAGCGGGACAGGCTCACCGTGCGGGTGCAGCGCGCCGGTCGCGGCATCGACGCGAAAGGCGGTCAGATGGTGCGTATCGCCGGTCGTGCTGGTCGCGCCCGGCCCGCGGTTGCTCGAGGCAACGTAGAGGTACTGCCGCGAGGGGTGCGGCCAGACGTACTGGACGCCGGCCGGAACCGTCACCGTGCCACGCTGGGTCAGCGACGTCGCCTCGACGTCGACATCGAAGTGATGCAGCTCCTCGCCCACGCTGCGGTACAAGGCCGTGGGACTGTGTGAGGCCGAGCCGCCCGAGCCCTGCATCGTCTCGATCCCTCTGCGCTTCAGCCGCGCAGGATCGGTGAGGAGGCTCCGCTACCCGCCGCTCGGTTGTGCCTCACGTGGGCGAGATTGCCGTCAGGACGGCGTCACGCGCGCGCGGCCCACCCTTCGGGGGGATCGCAGGCCACGGTGCCCATGTCCGCGGGCACGGAGATTTCCAGGAGCTCCAGGTCTCGCGACGCCCCCGTCTCGTTATGCCGTAGTCCGCCGGGGATGTAGAGCGACTCGCCCGACTGGATGCGCAGCTTCTGGCCGTCCTCGAACTCCAGGTCGACCCACCCACTGAGCATGTAGACGAACTGGCCCTCGCAGACGTGATAGTGCCACCCGGTCGGCTTCGTCATTCCATCGGCCCCGATCGTCACCTGGGCGCGGATCTTCCCGCTGCTCGCGGCCGTGACGCCGAGGTCGCGGTACTTGAAGAAGGAGCGCCGGCCCGCCACGAGAGGGGCGGTCGTCGGGGTTGCGTACGCCAGCTTGCCCGGAGGATTCACAGCTGCTGGCTGTCCGATCGGCGTGCTCGCGTCGTTCATCATGAGCCTCCTCTGAGTTCGTACCGCCGATACTACCTGATCCTGACCCAGATTGAAGCGCTCTCGGACCGGCCGCCTCCAACTCAGAGCCTCGCCTCCGTCTGCGCCTGCCAGAACCCGCCTGGAGCGGGCGACCACTTGAGTATGGGCCACCCATACCCATGATACAGTCGAGCTATATGAAGACGACGGTCGAGATCGCGCCTGCCTTGCTGGCGCGGGCCAAGAAACTGGCCGCCCAGCGCCAGACGACGCTTCGCGCACTGATCGAGGCCGGGCTCCGTCACGTGCTTGCCACCGAGAGCGAACCGAAGACCGCCTACAGCCTGCCGGACGCTCGAGTGAACGGGCAGGGCGTTCAGCCAGGAATCCGGGAGGGCGACTGGGAACAGATACGGGCCATCATCTATGAAGGGCGAGGGGCGTGATTGCCGCCGATACCAATCTCCTCGTATATTCCCATCGGATTGATTCGCCCTGGCACGACGCCGCCCGGGAGTGCATGCGCTCGTTGGCCGAAGGACGGGAGCCGTGGGCCATTCCTTGGCCCTGCCTGCACGAGTTCTACGCGGTGGTCACACATCCGCAGATCTATCGTCCCCCGTCGACCTCGCGAGAAGCCGTTGCCCAGATCGACGCCTGGATGACCTCCCCCCGGCTCGAGATCCTGGCGGAGAACGACGGCTACTGGCACGAGCTTCGAAGCCTCGTGGACCGTGGCCGCGTGGTCGGCCCGATCGTCCACGATGCACGCGTTGCCGCTCTCTGTCTGCTGCATGGAGTTCGTGAGCTGTGGTCGGCGGACAGAGACTTCGGAAGGTTCCCGGGCCTTCACGTGAGGAACCCGCTTCCCTGAGCACCACCTCAGAGCAGGATCTAAGGAGGGTACGGCCAATGTACAAGCGGGTACTGATTCCCCTGGACGGCTCGCGGATGGCGGAGGGCATTTTGCCTTTCGTCCTTCAGATCGCAGGGCCGCTTGATCTGGAAGTCGTGCTGGTCCGCGTGATGGAGCCCATCGCGCCGCAAGCCATCGAGGGAACCACCCAGTTCACCGTCGACCACGTGGCGGCCAGGCTGGACGAAGCGCGGGCCTACCTGGATTCGGTGGCCGCTGACTTGCGAAAACGGGGTGTGCAGGTGACGACCGACGCGCGCCACGGGCAGGCGGTGGCGGAAATCGCAACGGCGGCGCGTGAATGCAACGCCCACCTCATCGCGATGACCACGCACGGCCGGACCGGGTTCAGCCGGCTACTATTCGGCTCGGTCGCGGAAGCGGTGCTGCGCCATACCGAGATACCCGTGCTGATGATGCGGCTCACGGAACACCAGGTCCCGTCGGCGTAGGACGGCATCACCTCAACTCCCTTAGCTCTGTTTCCGTCTGCGCGAGCCAGAACGGCATGTCCATATCCGAATACATTGCCGTGGCCGCGCTCAGGTGCTCGCGGGCCTGTTCGCGCTGGCCTGTGCGCCGATAGAGCTTGCCGAGGCCGAGGTGGCAGTGGGCGACCAGAGGGCGCATTCCTAGCTCGTCCGCGACGGCGAGGGCCTGGCCGTAATGCTGTACGGCGTCCTCGAACGCGGGCACCTCGCGGCTGGCGGCGATGTCACCGATGAGGTGAAGGGCGTCGGCCTCGACCTTGCGGGTGGTTCCGCTGGCGGCACGCCGCCAGGGCCTCTCCTGCGCGCCCGGAGGCATCCTCCGCGCGCCCGGCCGCCAGGTAGGCATAGCCAAGGGCGACCAGCGTGGAAGGATCCAGGCTGTTCGTCGACTCTCCGACCGCGACTGCCCCCTCCAGACAAGCGATGGCCTCTCCGGTACGACCGACAAGCGTGTACGCCGCCCCCAGGGAAGCCGAGGCTGCTTGAAGCAGGTTGTGCACGTCGTGCTCGCGAGCCAGCGCTAGACTGCGTAGCGGACAGGTCGATGGCCTTGCCGACATCGCCGCGACCGCAGTACGCGCGACCGAGCTGCACGAGCGCCCAGCCAATCGGTGCGAGGTGACCGAGCTCTTCGGCCATGCGCAGGGTGTCTTCGCCCCGCCGGAAGGCTTCCCGGTACCGCCCGGTCTCAGCCGAGCACCCGGACGAGGTTCTGGGAGATCATGCGCCGGAGCCATGCGCGGTCTGGCTCAGGGAGCTCGGCCGAATGGGAGTCCAGTGCTGCAAGCGCCCGCGTCAGCAGAGCCTCAGAGCGGCGCATGTCGCCTCTGAAGGAGCAAACGGAGCTCAGCTCGATTCCGGAGAGCACCTCCAGGCGAACGTCGCCGATCTCGTGTCGCGAGCAGAGCCGCCCGTTCACCGACTTCAATAGCGCGCTCAATTTGGCCGGTGGCTCTGCAGTGGGCGGAGCATCCGCGCCAGCGCGCCGGCGAGTCGCGCACGGTCACCGAACTTCTCGGCGAGGCGTTCGGCTGCGCGAAGGTGCTCGAGGAGCCGCTGGTGCTCCGCAAGCATGCCGAGCGGGTCAGCCAGGTCGCGACAGACGAGGTCGATGCGGCGCGCCGCGTTCTCGGCGGTGTCGGGCAGTCTCGTGAGGGCCTCCACCGCCTGCTCGAGGAAGGTCGTTGCCTGGCGGTATGCTGACCGGGCCCGCGCGTTCCGTCCCGACTGCCAGAGATGGGTCACCGCCTTCTCCCACATCGCCCCTCGCACGGCATGATGAGCGAGCCGCTCCGCCTGCTCACCGAGGCGGCCGGCATGGTGGCGCTCCATGGCCTCCACGATGGCCGCATGGAGCTGCCGGCGGCGATCGTGGAGGAGACCTCCGTAGACGACTTCGTGGGTGAGAGCGTGCTTGAAGGTGTACTCCAGATCCGGGAAGAGGCTCATCTCGTAGAGAAACTCCGCCTCCTGCAGGTGTGCAAGCGCCCGCCGGAGCGTCTCCTCGGTTAGCTCCGCGATCGCCAACAGAATGGCCAACGGCACATCCTTGCCGATGACCGAGGCCGTCTGCAGGAGCTGCTTTTCCTCCGGCGGCAGCCGGTCGATCGGGCGGCAAGGATCGCCTGGACCGTGGCGGGAATCTGGAGGCTTTGCACCGGCCGCGCCAGCCGATACGCTCCGCGTTCGCCTTCCAGGACCCTCGTTTCCACGAGCGTACGGACGGTTTCCTCGAGGAAGAAGGGATTGCCACGCCGGCGGAGCATCTGTTTGAGCGGCTCGAGCCCGGGGGCATCACCCAGGACGGTATCAAGCAGTTCGCTTGTGCTCTCCGGCGGCAGGTTCTCGAGGCGTAGGTGGGTGTAGTAGGTCTTCTTTCCCCAGCGGTGCTCGTACTCGGGGCGATAGTTGACCAGGAGCAGCACCCGCATGGACCCGAGGCTGTCCACCAGGCTGTCCAGCAGCGCCTGCGTTTCGCTGTCGATCCAGTGGAGATCTTCGATGACGAGCACCAGTGGCTGCACCTGGCTCTCCCGGAGCAGCAGCCGCTTGACGGCATCGAGGGTACGCTGGCGCCGCTGGGGCGGATCCAGAGTCGCCCACTCTGGATCCTCCAGGGGAACATCCAGGAGGGCGAGCACGGGTGCCAGCAGCGATCCGAGTGACCGATCGAGCCCCAGCACCCGGCCGATCACCTTGTCACGGATCTCCCGCTCATCGTCTCTGTCCTGGATCTTGAAATACCCCTTGAGCAGGTCGATGACGGGCAAGTAGGCGGTCGCTTTCCCGTAGGACACGGACCCACTTTCCAGAATCAACCAGCCCTGCAGGCGATGGGAGTGGGTGAACTCATAGAACAGGCGCGACTTACCCACCCCGGCCTCGCCGACGATGGCGGCCACTTGTCCGTGCCCGTTGCCGGCGAGCTGCTGGGCGCGGCGGAGCTGCTCCAGCTCGGCGTCGCGGCCGACGAAGCGCGTCAGCCCGCGCCGGGCGGCAGCCTGTAGCCGGGTCCGCGCCGGGCCCGCCCCCGTCACCTCGTAGACCTCTACGGGTCGGCGAGCCCTTTGACCGGCACGGGCCCGAGCGGCTTCACCTCGACGTAGCCCTCGGCCAGCGCAGCGTGTCGGGCGTGATCACGATCGCGCCGGGATCGGCGAGCTGCTCCATCCGCGCGGCCAGGTGGGTGGTCTGGCCGACGGCCGTGTAGTCCATGTGGAGATCGCTGCCGATGGCGCGCACGACGACCTCCCCGGAGTTCAACCCGACGCGAATCGTGACCGCGGCCCCGTGCGAGCGCCGCACCTGATCCGCGTACTGCTTCACGCTGTCCTGCATCCTCAGTGCGGCATAGCAGGCGCGCACGGCATGATCCTCGTGCGCGAGCGGCGCGCCGAACAGGGCCATGATCCCGTCGCCCATCACCTGGTTGACGGTGCCCTCGTAGCGGTGGACCGCCTCCATCATCCGCTCGAGCACTGGATCGAGGATCTTGCGCGCCTCCTCGGGGTCACGGTCGGCGAGCAGCTCCATCGAGCCCTTGAGGTCGGCGAACAGCACGGTCACGTGCTTGCGCTCACCCTCGAGCGCCGCCTTGGAGGTGAGGATCTTCTCGGCGAGGTGCCTGGGGGTGTAGGTCTCCGGTGACACGAGGCGAGCATTGGCGGGAGTCTGGGCCGTTGCACGCTGTCCGCACTGATTGCAGAAATTGACCCCGGCCGGAAGTTCGGCACCGCAACCGGAGCAGGTCGGGACGAGGCGCGCGCCACACTCGAAGCAGAACCTCGATGGCGGCGGGTTCTCGTGCTGGCACCGGGGGCACTTCATGCCGGCGTCACCCCAGGCGTGGCCTTAGCGATATCGTCGGAATTGCAGAAATTCTGCTAGGATGAGGCCGGAGGTGAAGCGATGGCTTCCCGCCCGTCTGGGCCGACGACGACCCTGATCGTCTCTCCGAGGGGCCAGATCACTTTGCCCAAACGCGTGCGCGCACGCCTGCGGCTTGCCTCGGGTTCGGTCCTGTTGCTGCGGGAGGAAGGCGGGAAAATCGTCCTGGATCCCGCGGCCGTCACCCCCGTCTCGCTCTATGTCGACGAGGAGGTCAAGCGTCTGGTCGAGGCCGATCGCATGAGCCCGCAAGAGCGGGCGGCGCTGCGCCGGCGCTGGGGCCTCAAGCCGGCCGCGCGGCGCCGTCGCGGACGTGGCTGACCTCCGTGTGTTCCTTGACGCGAACGTTCTCTTCACCGCCGCGTATAGCCCGGACGGACTCTCGGCACTCCTGATCGAGTTGGGAGCGGCGGGCCGAGTCACGCTCGTGACCTCGCCCCTGGCGATCATCGAGGCCGAGCGGAATCTCGAGACCAAGCGCCCCGCGGCGTTGCTCGCCCTGCGTCGAGGCCTCACCGGGGTTCGAGTCGTCGAGGAGCCGGCGCCGGCCGACGTCGAGCTGCTGACGCCTCCGGAGCTGTCGTCAAAGGATCGGCCACTCCTGGCGGCGGCGATCGGCGCCCACGCCAGCCACTTCGTGACGGGCGACGTGGCGGACTTCGGACGCTGGATGGACCAGCGCGCCCGGCTGCCGCTCCGGGTCATGACGCCACGGCAGTTCCTCACAGAGGTGCTCCCGTGAATGCCTCCGTCTGCTCCAGCCAGAAGCGCATATCCATCTCGCGGTGCTCGACCGTCCCGCTGCATGGCTGGAGATCAGCTTCTCGGGCGAGGTCGCAGCGTGAGGGGAAAAGAGCGGCCGATCCTGTAGACCTTTCCCGGTTGTTGTGCTTCAGCCGCGAGCGGCGCGGCCAGGAGACCGGCAGCCACCACAATGAAGTTCGGCGATTCATCACTGGATGATCCCCGAGCGCGGGATGGTCAGCCGAGCGCGTTGGCCGTGTAAGGCGGTTCACCGCTCCAATAGCAGCAGCGTGATGCTGCCGTCGTCGTTCGGCATGACCCGCTGATGCCGGAGAGCGACCCATGTCCCTTGCGGCGATCTCACCCACCACTGCTCGGTGCCGTCTGGCCGAATCAGTCGGCCATGCTCTCCCGGCCTGTAGGTGGCTTTCTCCAGTCGATCCTCGCCAGCAATGCGGTGGCCACGGTGAGCGTACGAATCAACAGCGGGTATATGACTACCTGGGTTTATGACTACCTCCCGGAGCTGCAGGCCGAGATGGATCAAGGACCCACACCATAGCACGGCTCGGCGAGCGGGCAGGTAGGCGCGCGGTACGCCAGGTCGCTGCTCACGCCATCTCTCTCATCGTCGCCTCCGCCTGCTCCAGCCAGAACCGCATATCTGAAAGCGCTTGCGCCGGTCAATCGCGGGTCTCGGTTCCGTACTACATCCGATTTTCCTCTACGAGGCGGAGAGTCCCGTGAGCTACTCGCAGACGCGCCGTGTAAATTGCGGAGCACTGTCCACGGTGGCTGCTGAGGGGATACCCGGGGTAGCGGCCCCCCTTGCGATCGCACGCTCGCCAGCCCCAGCGCAACGCGTCATCGACCACACTGACCTCGCGAAAAGGGGATCGGTCTGCGCGGGCTCTCGCTGGTGGGCTCGCGGACTCACGCCGTCAGCGGTGTTGGTGTCATCAAACCCGTTTCTTCGGAGGGATATCCTTCGCCGTCGTGGGCGGCATGATGGTTGTCTCGAGGGATGCCGCAATCATGTCCCGAGCTTCATGAGCTCATGCGGTTAGCCGCGCTTATCCCTCGTGGACGAAACGGCGGTGGCCTTCGGTTCCCGGTAGGGTTCCTGTTTGCTGAGGATCCAATAGGTGGCTTCGGCCAGATGCCGGGCCACGGCACCGATGGCCTTGGGGTGGCCTTTGCGCCGGGCGATGCGCTCATAGAGACGACTGACGTGACGGTGGGGGGCGCGCCCGCGCCTGATGCAGATCGAGTTGGCCGCTTCGATGAAGGCCCACTTGAGGTAGTGGTTGACGTCGGGGCGGAGCCGTCCGAAGCGGGTCTTCCCGCCGCTGGCGTGGACGCGGGGGTGGTCCCCGCGTAGGCGGCCAGCTTTTCGGCGCGTGACGAAAGCCGCTTGATGTCGCCCACCTCGAGCGCGATTACGACGGCGAGGGTGAGCGCCCACCCCCGGCAGGTTCATGAGCAGCTGAATGGCGGGCGGCGCGCTCGACCACGGCCCGGATCCGTCTGCTTTAACCCGGGCACCTGGCGGTCCAGATTCTCGACCTGCTCGAGCAGGAGCTCAGTGGCGTACGCCGTGTCGGGCGGCACAAGCTCGAGGCGCTGCTCGGCACGGCGCGGCCCCGCGCGGCGAAGAGGTCGATTGCCTCCAGATCGTCAAAGGCGTACTTGGCCAAGGTGAGCGGGAATTCGATTCTTAAGCTGCGTGCGCTCCCAGACGAGCACCATCCGCGTGCGGGGAAGGTCGCGTTCGTCACGCAAGGCGCCCGGGAGAATCCAGACCGTCGGGCAAAGTGCCGTTGCGTTGGAGCCTGTTGACGCCCGCGCGCGTCGAGCTGATCGGTCTTGTTGATCATGCCCATCATCAGTTTCGCCTTGCGGGCGTGCACGCCAGCTCGGCGATGCAGGCCCGCCGCCTCGATCTCGTCGACTATCGATACCAGTTGCCGACGGTTTCCACCGCCACCGGCGATCCCCGCTCGCAGCTCCCGAGGGATTCGCGCGCGCAACGCTCCCCGGTCATGCTCGATCCGCTCCTCAGAACCAACCGCCCGTCGGGAGTGGCCACCGAGGCCAGCGTGTAATGTTTGTGGGCATCGAACGCGATATATTGCATTTGCTGCGCCCTCCTCTCGCGGCTGCCGCCATCGAGTGTTGTCCTAACGCCCACGGTAATCTCACCGTGCGCGGAGACGCAGCGCTTTCATCCCATCATGTCCACGTCCCGGAACATGCTGGGCGGTGGCGAGGTGATGCTGGGCCGACTCCGGCCGGCCTCTTCCGCCACGGCCAGCGCCGCGGGGAACTCTCCGAGGTCGGCGAGGCGGACAGAGAGGTCGGAATGATCCTTGGATCGGGTCAGGGATTGAGCGATCTCAGATTATCGACGAGATCGAACGGGCGTAACTCCCCTCTGTTCAATCGTTGCGCTCCAAGGCGACTCGATCAACGAACAATATCACTGCGGCTTGATGCTCTGATCAGGGACGAGATGCTTTCCGGCGGCGGGGCGGGCGCTCTGGAGTCTCTGCCTGCGCCGCCGCGCGGTATTCACGGATCGTCGCCCGGTTCTGACAGGTCCGGCCACAGTACACCTGTCCACGGCGCGTGGCCACGAACCAGCGTCGGCATACCGACTCGGGGCAGACGTGAACCAGGTGCGCATAGGCGCCCAGGAGAGTCGCCACATGAAGCTGCGCGGACGGATCCTGCTCGGCCTTGAGACTCATGTGTGAGCGTCCGATCTGATCGAGCCGCTGGATATCGACGCTGACCCGGAAGTAGCGGACTCGGGTCATCATGCCGTCCGGCTCCAGCAGGGGCACGATCATCTCCCGCCAAAGGGATTGGGCCCGGCGCAAGGCAGTCTTGGTCGGGAGTGGTCGGGGGTCGACTTTAACCCACCGTATGGTCTCGAGCGTCGCCCCCCGCGGCGGCGGTGGAGGACTCTCCTTGGATTTGAGGCGTACGTGGTCGGCGAGCAGGGCTGGAATCCTCGGGTCATTCACCATGTCGGGACTGATCAGGAAGTCTCTGAAGGCCAGGAATTCCAGCTGAAGGTTGGCAAGATCTCCCACGGTGAGAGACTTGAAGTCCCGCTGCGCGAAATCAAGCGCCCACTGAAGCCGCGCCCTGGCCGTAAGGCCGACCCGGGGCTGGACCTGCTGGATCTGTGCGGCGGTCGCCTGATTGTTGTCGGCCATTTTCCCGTGTAAGGATCAATATACTCTGAAGCTCTGACCAACTAGTGTAAGCATAAATATTATGTTGAAGCTTACGGAGAAATTCGATAGGGTCGGGGGAAGCGAGATCGCGTTCGACGGCGACATCGTCGAGGTGAGCCCCCAACCAAGCCCTGGTAGCGGACGCTCTGGCCGAATGGATGGACCCTGATGGAGCGTTCGTCGGGAACCCTTCAGGGTCTCCACGGCGTCAGTGTGGAACGATCACGCTAAATCCCAAGGCCCTGGCTGCGCGGGCCTGCGCCTGGTCGTTCGTGAGCAGACGGCGCACATCGAGCGATTTCATCACTGCCAGATGTAAACGATCCAAGGTCGGGCAGTGGGCCTCGCGCGGGAGCGAGCGCAGGTGCGCCTCGGCCACGTCTACCATCTCCGCCGGCGTCCGGACGATCTCGTAGGGGGTCTGCCGGAACACGGTGTCAAGACGGGCGACGAGCGCGCTGGCGGCAGTCTCTCTGAGGAGGCCTCCCGCTCGACGGGCCTGGATCTGGACGAGCGTCTCGAGGCGAGCCAGGGTCGACACCACCACATGTTCCTCGGCGGCGACGAGCTGCATCACGCGCATGGTTTCGGGCTCGGGGAAGAGCATCTTTAGCAAGCAGCTCGAATCGAGGTACAGGCTCACGAGCGGCTACGCCTCCCGGTCGCGGCGGAGCAACTCGTCCGTCGATGGACCTGGCGTGCGATTGCGCCAGAAACGAGTGAGCCAGCGCATCTGCTCGGCAGGGTCGAAGCGGACACGGGCGGCTCGCGAAGGCGCCTCGTAGGGCAGGATGCGCGCCACCGGCTTGGCGTCCCGGGTGACGATGATCTCCCCCTCCCTCGCCAGCGCTCGTTCGGCCTCCGGCCACTTCAAGCGGATATCGCGCACGGTCATCGTCTTCATGTCTCATGTTAACATGTTTCACAGGGCCAGCTGGGACCGGGTCGATCAGGGCGAGTTGGTTCACCGATTGGGGAACCCCTGCCGGCGTGCTCAAAGTGCCGGTCAAAAGCAAAAGCAAGTGGGATGTCGAGTCCGTGCATGACGGCGAAGCTCACGCAGTCGGTGAAGCTCAGGCGGGAATCATTCGCTCGTAGAGATTGAGGGCTGCCTGAATATGCTCACGTCGTTGAGTAAAAATACTCAATGTATTGAGTATTTTGTCGGTCCCCTACACGCACCGTCGGGTGCACACGGCGAGCCCCGCCTGACCCGCGATGTCAACGTCACGGGGATCTGATGGTTCCCGTGGTGACCGGAGGCTATGCCTTGGCGGTCGTGCCCTTCATGGCCGCCATCAGCTTCGCTGACGTGAACGGCACGCTGCGCAGGCGCACGCCGACCGCATCGAAGACGGCATTGGAGATGGCCGGCGGAGGCAGGCACGCGGCCGGTTCGCCCACTCCCCAGGGCGGATCGTTGGGCCGGTTGATCAGTTCCATGACGATCTCGGGCACCTCGGGGAATTTCAAGATGGGATAGCTAGCCCAGTCCACGCTGGTCACCCGCGACCGGTTCCACTTCAGCTCTTCCTTGAGCGTCCGCGAGACAGTCTGGATGATGTTGCCTTCGATCTGGGCGCGCACGCCATCGGGATTGATGATGAGCCCGCAATCGTGGGCGACGTAGAAACGCGTGCAGCGGATCGTCCCCGTCTGCCTGTTGACTTCCACCTCGGCCACGCCGGCCACGTAGGTGCGGGCATTTTCGTACTTCACGTAGGCGATGCCGCGGCCCCGGGCGATCGGGCCCGACGAGTCGCGCCGCGGCGAGGGCCGCGCGTCCCACTTGGCGAGGCTGGCCGCCGCGCGCAGCACGGCGATGCCGCGCGGGTCGGTCAGGTAGCGCAGCCGGTACTCGACCGGATCGGCCCCCGCCGCCGCCGCGCACTCGTCGAGGAACACCTCGTTGGCGTACGTGTTCTGCATGCGGCCCGGCGTGCGGATCCACGACGGCCGAAACGGCGTGGAGTCGAGCCGATGCGCGACCGCCTTCTGGTTGGCGAACGGGTACGACGGGTCGAGGTTCCGGTGGATGTTGCCGGGGTTGATGGCCGGCTGCTGCGGGATGCCCGCCAAGGTGGCCGCCAAGGTGCGCGGCCACTCGGTGATATCGGCTTTCGGCACCCACAGCTCGGAGTCCCACCCGACGATGTTGCCTGTCGCGTCTAGCCCCGCCCTGATCTCCACGAGCGTGGGTGGGCCCTTCGGATCCCAGCCGTGCTCATCCTCGCGCGACCACTGCACACGCACGGGCTTGCCGAGCAGCTTGGAGATGAGCGCGGCATCGCACGTCGCGTCCTCGTGTCCATTGCGGCCGTAGCAACCAGCGCCGTCGAGATACTGAATGTGGACGTCCTTCGCATCCATCTGCAACGTCGCCGCGACTTCCTTGCGCAGCCAGTGCGGCGCCTGCGAGGGAGACCAGATCTCGGCCTTGCCGCCCTTGACGTCGGCGACGGCGCAGGCGGGCCCCATCGAACCGTGGGTGTGGACGGCGAAATCGTACGTGGCGGTGAGCTTCTTGGCAGCGCCGTCGATCGCCGCCCTGGGATTGCCACGATCCACGGCGACATCGTCCTTGGCGACCTTGGTTGCGCGCACGTGCTCCCAGAGCTTCGACTGATCGGGCAGCCCCTCCCACGCCGACCAGGAGGCCTTGAGCGCCCGGGCGGCCTTGATGGCGGCCCACTCGCTCTCGGCGACGACGGCCAGGAAGTTCTCCCGGCGAACGACCCGCGCGCCCTTGATGTTCTTGACGGACGACTCGTCCACGCCCTGGAGGGTGGCGCCAACCGCCGGCGGCCTCACCACGCGGGCATGAAGCATGCCGGGCAGGCGGAAGTCCTGCGCGTAGGTGTGGGTCCCGGTGATCTTTCCAACGACGTCGGGTCGCGGGAGCGGCTGACCGACCACGGTGTAGTCCTTCGGGTTCTTGAGCGGGGCGTCCTTGTCGACCGGCAACTCGAAAGATCGGTCGCCGATCAGCTCCGCGTAGGAGACGCGCCGCTGCGGCTCGGCCCGGAGGAAGATGACGCCGTCCCGCACCGCGAAGTCGGCCGACGGCATGCCGAACTTCTGTACGGCCATCTGGACGAGCGCCTTGCGCGCGGTGGCGGCAGCCTGACGAAGCTGCACGCCGGCGATCTGGACGGAGAGGCTCCCCCACGTCGGTCCCTGATCGGGAGTCAGCGCGGTGTCGCCTTCGACGAGCTTCACTTTGTCGACGGCGACGTCGAGTTCCTCCGCCACCATCTGCGGGAGCGCAATGCGGATGCCGGTGCCGATGTCCACCTTGCCTGTGTACATGGTGACGGTGCCGTCCTTGTGGACGGCGAGAAAGGAGTCGACCTGGTCGAGGGCGACGGGCTTGGCCTTGCCGGCCACCTGAGCGCGAGCCTCAGGCTTCAGGCTCAGGGTGACGACCAGCGCTCCGGTGCCGATCAGGAAGTCGCGGCGAGTCGTCTCGAGCGTCGCCATGTCAGGCCCCCTTTCCCATCAGCGCCGCAGCGCGCTTCACGGCGGCGATGATGCGTTGGTGGGTCCCGCAGCGGCAGAGGTTGTTCTGGAGCGCCTGGCGGATCTCGCGCTCGGACGGGTTGCCCGGCCGGGCACTGAGGAAGGCGGCGGTCTGCATCACCATGCCGTTGATGCAGTAGCCGCATTGCGCTGCTTGCTCTTCGATGAAGGCCTGTTGGACGGGATGGGGCTTCTGCGGCGTGCCCAGGCCCTCTAATGTCACGACCTTGCCCGCGCCGAGCTTGGCGACGGGGAAGGTACAGGAGCGCACGGCCTTGCCGTCGATGAGGACAGTGCAGGAACCGCACTGCGCCAGCCCGCAACCGAACTTGGGGCCGTGCAGGGCGAGGTTGTCTCGCAGGACGTAGAGCAGGGGGGTCTCGGGGTCGACGTCGACCTGATGGGATTTGCCGTTGACGTGGAGTGTGGCCATACGCCCTCCCTCTGGCTTCGTTGCCGGGGTCGAGCTCGAGACGGACGTTGCGGGAACTTTTGCCGGGAGTCTAGGTCTGCCGCGATAGCAAAGTCAAGGCGAGCGTGCTGCTCGGCCGGCAAATCGCGGCGAGCCATGGCGACGCAGCAGCCCACGGCGGTCCTGGCTTCCACGCACCCGTCAATCGCCGGGCGAGAGCCCTTTTTGGGTTGCGGGGGATTTGCGGGGGGTTACGATCAGCCTGCCATGCTCGGTGAATCAGTGAGCACCTTCACCGAATCTGTCGAGCCTCTGCGGACCATCGCGCCGGGATAGAGGGCACCCGGCCATGACCGTTTTCCCCGGACGGGCCTTCAGCCGAAATGGAGGCTCCAGCTACTAGGAGGAGACTTATGGCGAAAGCGCGAAAGCCAGCGGCGAGGAAGCCGGCGACGCGGAGACCAGCCGCGAGGAAGCCGACGGGAAGGTGAAGCCGAAGCTGACGAAAAAGGTCATGCCGAAGGCGGCACCGGAACACCCGGCCATGCCGCCCCTACCGATGGAGGGCAGGATTGCGGACCGCCGCGGTGAGTTCAGCAAGCTCACGCGAGCGGCGCGGACCGAGCCGGGGGACGTTCGTGCCTTCGTCGCCTCGAAGCTGGCCCTGCTGCGCTCACATCCGGAGATCAGCCAGGCCGAACGCGAGGAGGCGGAAGCGACCCTGGCGCGGGCGTTTGGTCCGCGAAGCCGTGAGGCGCTCGACAAGGAGACGGGGCCGGTCCCTGGCGGCGTCGGCTACGGCATGTTCTACACCAACGCGTTCCGCACCGCGTTCGCCCGCGGCACCTCGTTCTACTACGAGATCGTCTGTCCGCATCAGCCCGCCGGCAACGTGACGACCTGGCTCTATCTGACCGCCACCAATCGGTCTCAGAGGGGTGTGGAGGCCTTCGTCTCCTACAACGGTCAGAACGACACGCGCTTCAAGGTGTTCGACTGGGCTCGGTCCGACAACTGGCAGACGAACATTTCGTTTGCGAGTCTCGGCGACTACCTGCGCGGCATCGTCTCGCACGGCTGGGGGCTGCAGGCCCTGCTCGTGTGGAACAGCACCATCGAGATCGGCTCGAACCGATGGCGTAACGAGGTCCTGCTCCACAACCGCGCGGCCAACCGCTGGGATCTCACGTATCGCCACGATTACGATTCGACGACCGCCGAGCAGACGAGCGGCTTTGTGGGCAGCTGGGGACCGATCGTCGAGACATTCCAGAGCAACTACGCGAATCTGCGGTGGATCGGTTTCGTCAACACCATGTTGATCCCACGCAACGCGGCCGGCCAGTGGGGGAACTGGGCGGTGCTCACCGCCAGCCAGAGCACGATCCGCAACGACGGTCAGGGCTTCTCGCCGCTGTTCCTCGATGCGAACTACTCGTTCGTGGTGAAAAGCTAGAGGACTCATAGCGGAGGAGCTCACGATGGCCAAGAAACCTCCGCCACCGCGCGACGGTCCCATCGCCGATCGCCGGGCCGAGTTCGAGCGCCTGACGCGCGAATCGGGGCGCGACGAGAAGGCCGAGCGCGCCTTCATCGAGAGCAAGATGCGTATGGTGCGCAGCGACCCGAACCTGACCGAGGAGGAAAAGCGGGTGCTCCTCGAGGAGCTCGAACGGAAGCTTCCGCCGCCTTGACCAGTCGCTCGAGCGCGGAGAGGGGGACGCAAGGCGCCGGCGTCGGGCGTTCCCCATCTCTCAGAGATCGCGCTGACGCAGCCGACGAAAGCCGGCGCGCTCAAAGTGCCGGTCAAAAGCAAAGGCAAGCGAGATGTCGAGTCCGTGCATCACGGCGAAGCTTACACAGTCGGTGAAGCTTAGGCGGGAGTCACCGAGGCGCTCGTAGAGGTTCACGGCCGCCTGATCCAGAGTCTCGTCGGCGCGGACCAGCTGGATCACCCGGCTGGTCAGAAGTCGTCGGGCAAAGCGGGCGGCGATGCCCGGCCCCAGGCGCGCGCCCAGGAGCGTGACGGACTCGTCCAGCACGTCGTGCGTCGTGAACAGACGGGGGCGGGACACCAGGCACCATGCCTGGATGGCCCGGGCTTCCTCGTGATGGTGATCGGAGGCGTCCTCGAGCGCGTAGAACGCCGAGGTGTCAACGAAGAGCTTGCTGACCACTCGCGCGTTGTGGTTTCCTCGAGGCCCGCCGCGGATAGAGGTATCGGTCGTGGTCTTCGGCGACCCGGGACAGACCCGAGCGCGCCGGGGGGTGCCCTAGCTGGAAGAAGGGATCGGACTTCCACGCCTTCCCGGTTAGCGCCCGGGATCGCGCGAGACAATCGTCGATCATTTCCGCGAACAGACCGGCCAGGCTGAGGCCGCGATCGAGGGCCAGCTGCTTCAGGGCGTGCAGCTGGGCACGCTCGAGACGCACATTGGTGGCCACCCGATCCGCCATGCCCTCCCTCTTCCTCCGGCGCCGGATGCTACCATGGTATCATAGTGGCATCCACCAGCGACCAGAACACTGATCCCAGTCGCCGAGAGCGGAGGAGATGCGCGTGAGCGAAGAGCGAGGGCCATCCAAGGACGAACTGCTGGCGGCACTCCGGGCCAGCCGAGACGAGGTGCTGGCGATCGTGCGCGCGCTGCCGCCTGAGCGGCTGGAGGAGGGGCGCTACGAGGCCGGCTGGAACGGCCGTCAGATCCTTGCCCATGTGGCGTCGATCGAATGGACGTACCCGAAATTGATCGAGATTGCGAGCGAAGCGGGGGCGGCATCGCTCACTGCATCCGGAGACACCGGCGCCGGTGAGCTGCCCACGCGCGCCATGCGCGGCGGCAACGAGACGTATAACGCCCGCCAGGTGGCGAAGCGGGACCATCTATCGGTGGCCGAATTGCTGCTCGAATTCGAGCGCAACCGCGCGGCCACCATCAAGGCCGTCGATGCTGCCGCCGAGCCGCTCTTCGACGTACGTATCCGTTCGGCGGGAGGAGTCACCGGGACCTTGGCCGCCGTCTTCTACCGGGTGGCGGTGGCGCACGTGCTTGGCCACGCCCGCGATATCGCGGGAATCGCGTAGCGCAACGCCCACCCACCATGAGTTACTATCCGAGCCGGTAGTCAACGCCGCGCTCGGCGCGCTCCTCGCGCTCCAGGGGAACAGCCATGGCGAAAGGGAGACGGCCGACCAAGCGCGCGAGGCACCAGCAGCGAAACACGCCGTCTCGTCCACGGGCGTCTCGCGCCAAGGGATCGGGTCGCCGGCCGCCCGAACGGCCGATCGCCGGACCCCAGGCATTCACGAATCTACAAGACCCGACCCACGTGCAGTCCCAGGCGGCTACTTTGCTCCTGATTGGCTCCCACTTACGGGGAGATCTTGCCGCGACGGAAGCACGGGCCCGCGCGGCCGGAGCCAGGGGGCCGTCGCCAGTCACAATCGTCGAGGCGATCCCGGCTGACGACCTGGCCGCCCTTGGCTTTCCGCCGATGGCGGCGGGTACTGCGCGGTTCGCGCCCGGGGCGCTGGAAAGGGCCGCCGGTGTCAGGTTCACGGCGCGTTCGACAGGGGCGCCAGCGCCGGCTGATGTTCGCGCCGCCTCGCGCCGACTGCGCCGCGTCGCCGAGGTGTTCTACCGAGATGCCAACCCCGAGAACGCGGCCGCCTTGCTGGAAGTGAGCCTTCGGCATCCCCACGAGCTGGTCCGGGTGGCGGCGGCGGCATCCTACATGGAGGTGACCGTCGCTCCCACCCGAGCCATTCGCATCCTCGAGCGCGGCGTACGAAGCCGTGACCCCCTCGTCCGGGACGTGGCCGCCCATGCCTTGGCGCGCGTCGATCCCCGCAACGCGAGCCTGGCACCACTGCTCGTCGCCAGACGCCGGCCTTCCCGACGCCGACCCACGCGCACCAGCACGATCGTGCACGGCACGTGGGCGCGAACGTCAGCGTGGTGGCAACCGCCCACCGGCGACTTCTGGAAGTACCTGCATGACAACGTGGACCCTCAGCTGTACGCGGCCGCCGACCGGTTCGAGTGGTCGGGCGGCTACTCCGACGTCGCGCGGGCGCTGGCGGGAGAGGACCTGCATGACTGGGTGCAGGGGCACAGCCTCGATGGCCTCGATCTCTTCGCCCACAGTCACGGTGGCAACGTCGCGATGCTTGCCACCC
Organism: uncultured Candidatus Rokubacteria bacterium; assembly: GCA_963754315.1. Taxonomy (GTDB): domain Bacteria; phylum Methylomirabilota; class Methylomirabilia; order Rokubacteriales; family CSP1-6; genus CAVWFS01. Next base: position 490,289 of record CAVWFS010000019.1, on the reverse strand, counting down.
ATGCCGGCACTCGGGTGGCGCGACTCGTCTTGCTCAGCTGTCCCGTTCACTGGCCGAAGTACACCCCCGAGTTTTCACGCGTGACCAGGATCGTTTCCATACGCGTGCACATGGACCTGGTGATTCTGGTCGACGGGGGCGGTCAACAGTTCTCGGATCCTGGGATCGAGGAACACGTGCTCCCGGTGTGGTTCGACCATTCCGCAACGCACGAGCCCGAGACCTGGGAGGATCATCACGTAGCCGATCTCTTGTGAGCGACGACTTCCGGCGGCCGGCCCGGGTCTAGAATGCGCTATGGGTCCGCTGCAGGTGGCACGGCTCTATGCCCTGAAGTCGGTGTGGAACACCACCGGGCTGCGGCCGGCCGGGCGGGCACTCCTGGAGGCGTTGGGCTCAGCTGACGAAGGTGTTCGGACCGTTGCCGGCATGATGCTGGTGCAATCCGGGAAACGCGCGGAGCCTCTCATCGAGGAAGCCATTCAGCACGGCCAGCATCTGCCGATGGTCCTGGTCATGGCCGGTGATATCGGCGCCGTCCGCCTGGAACCGGCCTTGCGCCGCTTCGCCAACGATCCTGATCCCGAGGTGGCCAAAGCTGCGCAAGATGGTTTGCGAATTCTTGCCGCGCGGGCGCGCTCCCGGGTGAACGAGTAGTCAGAGAACGACGGGCGGCGGAAAGCCGACGTGCCGATGCTGTAGATACCAGGCCACGCTATCGCCGTGGTCGAAGGCGAGCGTATCGAGCGGAGGCAGATCGCCGATGGGGACCCAGGCGATCGCCGAGGACTCGTCGTCTGGCTCTCCCACTTCGCGGATCGGCGTGACCAGGAAGTCGAAGGCCACGTTCTGTCGGTCCTCGTGACGTCGGTTGGGGCGCGAATTGATTCGGAGGAGCGCCACGATCTCACCCTCCCAGCCGGTCTCCTCCCGGAGCTCGCGCAAGGTGCCTTGAGCGAGGGTCTCGTCCCGTTCCAGGAATCCCCCGGGCAGCCCCCATTTTCCGCCTTCCGTGAGCCGCTCCGCGCGCCGCACGAGGAGAAGGGCCCCGTCCTTCTCGACCACGGCGTGCAGGACCACGTGGCGCAGGGCGGCAGCCGTGCCGGATTCGAACGTGCAACGGATCATCGGCCTGCCTCCGTCTCAGGGTCGCGCCAGGATATCATCCTCCTCATGAGCATTGTGGAGTGGATCACGCGATGAGGTGGGAGCGCACGGTGACGGTGATCGGTTGTCACGTCGGCGGCGAGGAAAACGACGTCATCGTCGGCGGCGTGCTTCCTCCGCCAGGCGCCACCATGTTCGAGAAGAAGCGCCACCTCGAGAGGCACGGAGACGACCTCAGGCGCTGGCTCCTCTTCGAACCGCGTGGGAAGCCCACCCTCTGCGTCAATTTGGTGGTACCACCCACGCGGTCCGACTGCGACGTGGGCCTGATCATCATGGAATCATCGGACTATCCGCCCATGTCGGGGTCGAACACGATTTGCACCGTCACCGTTCTCCTGGAAACGGGGATGCTGCCGATGCGGGAGCCCCTGACCTCGCTCACCCTGGACACTCCCGCGGGACCGGTGCCCGTGGAGGCGCGTTGCCGTGACGGCAAGGTGGAGCGGGTGCAGTTCACCAACGTCCCGTGCTTCGCCACCCATCTCGGGGCCAGCCTGGAAGTCGAGGGCCTGGGCACCGTCGCCGTCGACGTGGCCTACGGCGGTGCCTTCTTCGCCATCGTGGACGCGCCGTCACTCGGCTTCGCTGTGGAACCGAAGGAGGCGCGCGATCTGGTCGCCATCGGCAACCGGATCACGGCGGCGGCCACCCAGCAGCTCACCGTCCGACATCCCGAAAATCCCGACATCGCCGGCGTGACGTTCACCGAGTTCGCCATGCCGTTCCTCGGCCCGGGGACCGTGAGCCGGAATGCCGTGGTCGTGGCGCCCGGTCGCCTCGACCGCAGCCCGTGCGGCACTGGCACTTCGGCCCGGCTGGCGGTCCTGCACGCGCGCGGGCAACTCGCCGCAGGTCAGGGATTCATCCACGAGTCGATCATCGGCTCGCGATTCGAGGCCTCCATCGCTGCCGAGACCACGGTGGGAGGGCAACCCGGCATCGTGCCTACCATCGCTGGCCAGGCGTGGATCACCGGCATCTTTCAACACGGCTTCGATCCATCCGATCCATTCCGAGCGGGCTACACGCTGCCGGACCTTTGGTTCGCCTGACTGCCTGACGCGACTTCGACCACTCCCTGCACGCGAGAGAGAGCATTGAGTCCCGCCCATGACTGATCGTGAGACCGCGCCGCACGGGGAGTACCGCCGGCGAGAGGCCGAATACCGCGAGCGCGCGGCGGATGCCAGCCGTCGCGAGGAGCACATCTCACGGGCACGGCTTGGCGCCGCACTGGCGGCGGCATTGATCGCGTGGCTCGCGTTCGGCGCGGGCTGGCTCTCTGCATGGTGGCTCGTGGTGCCGGCCGTGGCCTTCGTGACCTTGCTTGTCGTCCATGAACGGGTCCGACGGAACCGCCGGCGGGCGGAGCGAGGCGCCGCATACTATCGGCGGGGGCTCATGCGCCTCGACGGGCAGTGGGCGGGGACCGGACGCACCGGAGCCCGCTTCCACGATCCCCACCATCCCTATGCCGACGACCTGGACCTCTTCGGCGAGGGCTCGCTGTACGAGCTCCTGTGCGAGGCGCGAACGAGCATGGGCGAGGGCACACTGGCCGCCTGGCTGCTGGCGCCATCCGATGTCGAGGCCGTGCGCGCGCGGCAAGCGGCGGTGAAGGTATTGACGCCGCGCCTCGACCTGCGCGAGGACCTGGCCATCCTCGGTGAGGATGTGTCGGCGACGGTGCGTCCTGATGCCCTCGCCAGCCTGGCGGTCGGTGAGGCGCCCGCCCCGACCATGCGGCTGCGCCTGGGAGCGGCGGCCGTTTCCGCGGTGACCTTGGCCATCGTCGCGTCGTGGGCGATCGGCTGGGCGCCGCTGCTCCTCGCCTTGGCCGCCTTGGCAGTCCAAGGGGTAGTCGGCTGGTGCCTGCGCAAGCACGTGCAGGCCGCGGACAGAGCGGTGGCAGGGCATGGGCCTGACCTCGAGCTGCTGGCTGCTGTACTGCAACGGTTCGAGCGCGAGACGGCGGGCAGCCCGCTGCTTGACCGCCTGCAGAGCGACCTGATCACCGATGGGAGGCGACCTTCGCAAACGGTCCGGCAGCTGCGCGTCTGGGTAGACCTGCTCGATTCGCGCCGCAACCAGTTCTTCTCCCCCGTCGCGCACGCCAGCATGTGGGGAGTGCACTGCGCCCTTGCCATCCAGGCCTGGCGTGCGCGGCACGGCGCAGCCGTCCGGGGATGGCTGGCCGCGGTCGGCCAGCTCGAGGCTCTCTGCTCGCTGGCGGCCTTTGCCTGGGAGCACCCGGCCGACGTCTATCCGACTCTCGAAGAGGGCGAGGCTCGTTTCGAGGCGGAAGCGCTCGGCCACCCGCTCATCCCCGAAGCTCGCTGTGTGCTCAACGACCTCGCCTTGAACGGCTCTACCCGCGTGCTGATGGTCAGTGGCTCCAACATGTCCGGCAAGAGCACGTTGCTGCGGGCGGTGGGAACCAACGCAATCCTGGCGCAGGCGGGGGCTCCTGTGCGTGCTGCGCGGCTCAGGCTCACACCCCTGGCGCTCGGCGCCACGTTGCGGATTCGGGATTCACTGCAGGAAGGGACCTCCCGCTTCTACGCCGAGCTCGTCCGGCTGCGCGACATCGTCCGCATCGCCGGCGGAGGGGTACCCCTTCTCTTCCTGCTTGATGAGATTCTCCACGGAACGAACTCACACGACCGGCGTCTCGGAGCGGCGGCGATCGTCCGCGGCTTGGTACAGCGAGGCGCTATCGGTCTAGTCACCACCCATGATCTGGCTCTGTCAGAAGTGGTGGATGATCCCGACGTCCACGCGGTCAACGTACACTTCGAGGATCGGCTGGTCGACGGCCAGATGGTATTCGACTACCGCATGCGTCCCGGCGTCGTGCGGACGTCGAACGCGCTAGCGCTCATGCGAACACTCGGCCTCTGGTCCGACGCCCCATCTGACTGAGGTCGCTTGCATACCCCCCGTACGTCGGTGAGGCTGATGGACCAGAGTTCGGACGACCCGGCCGTCAAATCGGGGCGAGACCGAGATGAATCCCCAGGGCCCGATCGACGGCGCGCTGCGTCTCGGCGGAGATGCGTCCGGCACGGCTGACCACACGGTCGCGGTCGTACGTCATGACCATGGACGCGTTTGCGGTGCGAGCCGCCGCCAAGGTGGATCGCGGCACGCGCAAGTCGACCATGTAGATACGGCCCGCTCGTTCGGCCGTGTAGGTCTGTGTCGGGATGACGGTCACTGCTTGCCCATATCGGTTGGCGACGTCGTTCGAGACGACGACACACGTCCTCGTCTTCCGGGGCTCCACGCCTCGGGAGGGGTCGCACTGAATCCAGAGAATGTCGCCCCGCCGAAACGGGACGGGCTCACGCGCCTTCATCGTCCATCAACGTGAGCTGCCCGGCTTCCAGGTCTCGCAAGAGTGCGCGCGCATCGGGGCGTCCAGCCGCATAGTCATTGGCGAGCTGCTTGCGTCGCTCGGCCGCTTCTCGTTGCGCTAGCCCTTCGCGCAGGAGCTCCCGAGCCAACGCCGCACGCGGCCTTCCCGCTCGTTTGGTGTGCCGATCGAGCCTACGGAACGTGTCTTCGTCTAGTGTCAAATTTAGTCTAGCCATGACACCAAAATAGCACATCCGGAGGGTGCCGAGGGCGACCTCCGACCCAGCTTTACCCGGCGATGTGTCTCCCGAGGAGCGCGTTCACCTCGCCGGCCTTTTCCAGCTGGACCATGTGGCCAGCGCCCTCGATGATCTTGACTGTAGCCGACGCAGGCGCCCGGGATGCGTGCTTGACCGGGATGATGCGGTCCTCGGCGCCCCACAGCACCAGCACGCGCTTGCCGCTTTCCCCCAGCCGCCGGCCTGGCTGCTCGCGTTGCCGGCCGTGAGGGAAGAGGCTTCCCCCCAGCTCACTCAAGAGCTCGCTGACCCCATCGAGCCGTTTGTACTTGAGGACGTCGTCCAGGAGCTGGCGGGTAACGAGCTCGGGTCGGGCAAAGAGCTGCTCGATGAGCGGTTTCAGATCGCGCCGAGATTGCGCGGTGACGAATCCTTCCGTGTAGGCGGTATTGATCTCGTCCCCCAGACCCGCGCTTCCGATGAGCACCACCGAATCGATCCTGTCTGGGTGATCGAGGGTCATCTGGGCCGCGATGGCGCCGCCCATGGAGTGACCGACGACGTGAGCGCTCGGGATCTCCACCGCGTCCAGGAAGCGCGTCACGAAGCGTCCCAGATCGCCGAGCGTCCTGCCCGGCAAGGTGCGGTCCGACTGGCCGTGACCCGGCAGATCCAGCGCCACCACCGTATGCCCTTCGGCCAGCGCATCGATGTTGAAGAGCCAGTTGTCGAGGTCGCCCCCGAAGCCGTGAAGGAGAAGGACATGGCGCACGCCACCGCCCCGGCGTGCGTAGCGAACGCGGATGCCATCGACCTCGACGAACTGGTAGGCGGACCCGGTGCCGCCCTCTTCGGTCTCCGCGGCCGTGGGAACGACATAGCCAGCCACGAATGACTCGATATCCGCATCCGATACCTCGGACCCGGCCATGACCCCGAGCAACGCCTTGACCGGAAGGGTCTGGCCGGGAGCCGCGACCTTGCGGCGCAACAGACCAGCGTCGCCGGCCTCCACGACCCCGGTGATCTTGTCGGTCTCCACTTCCATGATGGCCTGACCGAGGTGAATCGACGTTCCCTCCTCGACCAGCCATGCGTTCAGTGTCCCTTCCTTCATGGCCAGGCCCCACTTGGGCATGACGATGGGCGTGATGCCAGACATCAGTTCTTGGCTCCGCTCATGGTGCGGTGAACGGCCTCGGCAATCTGCTTCGCCCCTGGGATATAGAGATCCTCTAGCACCGGTGAGAACGGCACCGGCGTATGGGGGGCGGTCACCATCTCGATCTGTGCCCGCAGGGCCCCGAAGGCATGCTGGGCAACCTGCGCCGAGATGTCGGCGGCGATGCTGCAGCGGGGATTGGCCTCGTCCACGCACACGAGGCGACCCGTCTTCTCGACGCTCTCGATCACCGTATCGAGGTCGAGCGGGGAGAGGGATCGCAGGTCGACCACTTCGCAGTCCACCCCTTCCTTGGCCAAGCTGGTGGCGGCATCGGTGGCTCGATGCACCATCATTCCGTATGTCACGATCGAGCAGCTCCGGCCCTCTCGGACCACGTTGGCCTCGCCGAGGGGAATCGTGTAGGACGCTTCGGGGACGTCACCTTCCTGGCCGTAGAGGGCCTTGTGCTCGCAGAAGATGACTGGATCGTTATCGCGAATGGACTGGATCAAGAGCCCCTTGGCGTCGTACGGGCTCGACGGGCACACCACCTTGAGCCCTGGAATGTGGGTGAAGATCGGCGTCAGCATCTGGCTGTGCTGAGCGGCCGCGCGGAAGCCGGCCCCCACCATGGCGCGAATCACCACCGGCGTCTCGGCCTTGCCGCCGAACATGTACTTGAACTTGGCCGCCTGGTTGAAGATCTGATCGAAGCACACGCCCATGAAATCGATGAACATCAGCTCGGCCACGGGGCGCATGCCGCAGCAGGCGGCCCCGATCGCGGCCCCGATATAGGCCGATTCCGAGAGAGGCGTGTCGAGCAGTCGCTCACCGTACTTGGCGTACAGCCCCTTGGTCACGCCCAGCACACCACCCCACGCATCGCGCTCGCCGGGGCTGCCTGCCCCGCCGACGATGTCTTCTCCCATCAAGATGACTCTTGGATCGCGGGCCATTTCCTGATCGAGGGCCTCGTGAATTGCGTCCTTGATGCTGATCTTTCGTGCCATGCCTTTGATCCTTTCGATCTCCGTGACGTCGAGGGTCCCTCAGTAGCGGACGTAGACGTCGGTCAGCAAATCGGCGGCGGTGGGCCCCGGGGCAGCCTTGGCCTCCTGCACGGCGCGCTCGACCAACTCGCGCGCCTGCCGGTCGATCGCGTCGAGCTCGGACTGCTTGATCACGCCGGCCCCGATCACGGCGGTGCTGAACTTCTTGATGCAGTCCTGGTTGGCGCGAATGTCGTCTACCTCGCCCGCGCCCCGGTACGTCTGCGCATCCCCCTCGAAGTGGCCGAAGAAGCGGATCATCTTGCATTCGAGTAGCGCAGGACCACCGCCCTCGCGCGCCCGCTTGATGATCTCGCCCGCCGCCTCGTAGACGGCGAAGAAGTCGGTCCCGTCCACGGTGACCCCGGGCAGCCCGAAGCCGGCCGCGCGATCCACATAGCTGTCCACCGCCACTGCGTAGTCGCGGGAGGTCGACTCGGCGTAGCCGTTGTTCTCCACGACGAAGATGGCGGGCAGATTCCACACGGCGGCCAGGTTCAAGCTCTCCAGGAACGTTCCCTGGTTGGAGGCGCCGTCGCCCACGAAGCTGATGGCCACCTCACCCTTCTTGCGGAACTTGGCGGCGAGGGCAGCGCCACACGCGAGAGGAGCCCCGGCGCCGAGGATGCCGTTGGCGCCCATCATCCCCTTGTCGAGATCGGCAATGTGCATGGAGCCCCCCTTGCCCTGGCAGGCCCCGCCCTTCTTGCCGTAGATCTCCTTCATCATCTCCACGACGTCCACGCCCTTGGCGATGCAGTGGCCGTGGCCACGATGGGTGCTGGCGATCCGGTCACCGTCGTTCAGGTGCAGCATGATGCCGGTGCCGGCCGCTTCCTCCCCGGCATAGAGGTGCACGAAGCCCGGAATGTCGCCGCGGGCAAAGTCGACGTGCAGACGCTCCTCGAACTCCCGGATGGTGCGCATCGTGCGGTAGGCCTTGAGCAGGTCTTCCTTCTTGAGGGGAAACGGGTCGGCCGCCATGTTCACTCCTCCGTGGTTTAGCGGGCAGGAAGGCGAAAGAGCCCGTCTGCCGCCGCGATATGCAGGCAGCGGGACACATCCACGGTACGAAACGCGTTCTCGCGCAACGTGATCGTCACCGCATCGCCCCGGTCGAACGTGAGCTCACGCTCGCCATCGAGGGCCACCACGCCGGCCTCCTGGTCGACCAGGAACGTGCGATCGGCGTCCATCTTTTGCCAGCCCCCGATGCCCACCGGTCGCACCATGCCGGGGGCGATCGGCACGAGCAGGGTGAGCTTGCGGCGTTCGGGATCTTCACAGAGATCGACGGCGCAGCCGCCGGGCTCGCGCCGCCCCACGGGCTCGAGTAACCCCGCGATCGCCGACAGGCCGATGGCTTCGGGATCCGCGTAGGCCACGTAGAGTGAGCGCAGGCTTTCGGTTCTCCAGAGGGCCCGGGCGCCGACGTAGCGATCGGTGGAGATGACGGCGTCCACCAGTGCGATATCGCGACGACCGTTGATCGAGACCTCGAGGATCTTGTTCGGAACCAGGGCCTGGCTCGCCGGGAGGCGACCCGAGGCGTAGAGGCCCACCGCCATCCCGGTGAGGGTGGGCTCGCGCATTTGCGGGAAGGCGTTGTTGGTGCCCGTCGAAAGACCGGCGATCGGAACGTCGCCGCACTCTCTCGCTACCGCGCGGTGAGTGCCGTCGCCGCCCAGAACAACGATGGCTGCCACTCCCGCCGCGCGCATCCGTCGAGCCGCACCGAAGGTGTCTTCGACCGTCGACGTGACGTCCATGTCGAGGAAGTCCACATGGGGGAACTGGTGACTCAGGCTTCGCTCGCGCTCGAGGCTCCGAGAGAGCATGGCGCAGATCCCGCCCTTGTCGGGCATCATGAGCACCTTGCCCACTCCGCAACTTCCGGCCGAGGAGAGCACCCGCAGGACGATGTTGACCCGATCGGCAATTTGCAGATTGTTGGCGTTGGCGATGACGCGGCGGATGTCACGGGCCGAGACCGGGTTGGCGATGATGCCGATGGTGGGCACACGAGCCACCGGTTGATCCTTAACGCAAGCTTGCGTTGTTGGCAGTCAGCGTGAGTCCGGCGTCGATCACGAGCGTCTGCCCCGTGACCCAACGGGCCTCATCGCTGGCCAGATAGACGGCGCCCCAGGCCACGTCCCAGCCCGTCCCTTCCGTCGCGAGTGGAGTGGAGTGCCGGCGTCGCTCCCGTGCCTCCGGACCCAGATCTTCCACCATGGGTGTCCACACGGGCCCGGGTGCGATGGCGTTCACGCGGATTCCCTTGGGACCGAGCTGCACGGCCACGCTGCGGACGAAGCCGATGACCCCGGCCTTGGCGGTGGCGTAGGCCGTCCGACCGTGGCCGCGCAGGGCGGCGATGGACGACACGCAGATGACCGAGCCGCCACCACGCTCGATCATGACGCGGACGGCGCTCTGGGTCGCCAGCAGCATGGACTTGAGGTCGACGTGAAGCACCTGGTCCCAGTCAGCCTCGGTGGTCTCGAGAAGGTCCTTGCGCGACTCGATGCCGACGTTGTTGTGGAGAATGTCGAGGCCGCCCCAGCGTCTGACCGTGTCGGCCACCATGTCGGCACAGTCTCCGGCGCGCGTCACGTCGGCGGCAAAGGCCTCGGCGCTCCCCCCGTCCGAGCGGATGAGCCCGACCGTCTCCTCTGCGCGCTCCTTGACCATGTCGACGCAGAGGACATGAGCTCCCTCGCGCGCGAAGAGAATCGCCGTTGCCTTCCCGTTGCCGAGTCCGGGCCCGCGCGAGCCGGCCCCGGTGACGAGGGCCACTTTGCCATCGAGCCGGCCCTGGCCTCGAGGCGGTCGAGCCTCGGTGCTCATCACCTAGCCCCTGACCAGACTGTCGGCGTCCTCATGCCATGACGGAGACGCCTTCCTGCCTGAGAATCTGGAGGAACGCTTGCTTGCCGGATAGGTATGCCATAGGGCCAGGATCATACACCGATCGGGTGCCGGCGATGCCGGGGCGGCGCTTGCGTTGGGTTGCCGCCGATAGGTACCCTCCTCGGTGTGTCCTTCCACGATGCACCGTTGCTCCGCGCAGCTCGACACGAGCCGACTCCGTACACGCCGGTCTGGCTCATGCGGCAGGCCGGGCGATACATGCCTGCCTATCGTGCCCTCCGCGCTCGCCATGGCTTCCTGGAGCTCTGCAAGAACCCCGAGCTCGCCGCCGAGGTCACGCTCCAGCCCGTTGAGGAGCTGGGAGTCGACGCCGCGATCCTCTTCGCCGACATTCTCCTCGTCGTCGAGCCACTGGGGGTCGGGCTGGAGTTCGCCAAGGGAGAAGGCCCTGTCATCCATCGTCCCATCAGGAGCATGGAGGCGGTGGCGAAGCTCAGACCGGTCGACGTCGAGAGCGAGGTCGGCTTCGTTTTCGAGACGGTTCGTCGGGTGCGCCGCGCGCTGGCACAAGGGCTGCCGCTCATCGGTTTCGCCGGCGCGCCCTTCACGGTGGCCTCGTATCTGGTGGAGGGGGGACCGTCGCGCGACTATCGCCACACCAAGTGCCTCATGTACGACGAACCCGAGGCCTGGCACCGGCTCATGACGGTGCTCGTCGACGTTACCGCCCGCTATCTGGGGGGTCAGATCGCCGCGGGGGTGCAGGCCGTGCAGCTCTTTGATTCATGGGCAGGAGCCCTGGCGCCCGACGACTATCGACGTTTCGTGCTGCCGCACAGCCGGGCCCTCATCAGCGCTCTCCCGGCGGGTGTGCCGGTCATCCACTTCGGCACCGGGACGGCCACCCTCCTCCCGCTCATGCGCGAAGCAGGCGGCGACGTGATTGGGCTCGACTGGCGGGTCGACCTCGACGTCGGATGGCGTGCGGTCGGTCACGACGTAGCCATCCAGGGCAACCTGGATCCGGTGGTGCTGTTCGCAGGCCTGCCGGTAATTCGCGACCGGGTGCGAGCCATCCTCGACCAAGCCGGAGGCCGGGCCGGGCATATCTTCAATCTCGGTCACGGTATCCTCCCGCAAACCCCCGTGGAGCACGTGAAGGCGCTCGTCGACATGGTTCACGAGCTCTCGGATCGAAGAGGGGCGGCGTGATCGACTCGGTGCTCCTCATCGGTTTCGGCGGGCCCACCGACCAGTCCGAGGTCCGCCCGTTCCTGGAAGTCGTCGCGCGAGGACGACGGATCCCGGCGGAGCGTCTGGAGGAGGTCGTCCGGCACTACCAGCAGATGCCGGGTGGACGTTCCCCCATCAACGAGCTGACGCGGGCCCAGGCCATGGCCCTCGAAAGGCTGCTGCGCGCCGAGGACATTCGGCTGCCTGTCTTCGTGGGCCAGCGAAACTGGCACCCGTTCCTTCACGAGACCCTGGCCGAGATGGCGGTCAAGGGTCACCGCCAGACGCTCGGGATCATCCTGTCGTCTTTCCGGACGGAGGCATCCTGGGATCGATACATGACCGACGTGGCGGAGGCGCGCGCGAGAACCCCCGACTCTCCCGAGGTGCTCTTCGCCCCGGCCTGGGGCCTGCATCCGCTCTTCATTGCGGCGGTCACCGACCGGACCGAAGCTGCCCTGGACGAAGTTCCCCAGGATGACCGGCGCTGGACGCCGATGGTGTTCACTGCCCATAGCGTCCCGGTGGCCATGGCCGAGGCCTCACCGTACGTCTCCGACTTCGAGCAGGCGGCGCACGCCGTCATCGAGCGGCTCGAGCATCCGCGGCTCACTCTCGCGTACCAGAGCCGGAGCGGGAATGCCAAGGACCCCTGGCTCGGACCCGACATCACCGACGTCGTGAGGAGCCTGGCCGCCGACGGCGAGAAGCACACGGTCATCGTCCCCATCGGCTTCGTCTGCGACCACGTGGAGATCCTCTACGACCTTGACATCGAGGCGCGCGCCATTGCCCGTGAGCACGGGATGACGATCCATCGAGCGCGGACGGTGAGCGATCATCCCGAGTTCATCGCCATGCTGGCTCACCTGGTGAGGGACAGCCGATAAGGCTCGTTGTCATCGGAGGTGGCATCACCGGGCTCACGGCCGCGTGGCGCGCGGCGCAGCTCGCCCACGAGCGTGGTCTCGCACTCGACCTGACTCTCCTCGAGGCGCGCGCCCGCCTGGGAGGAACCGTCGAGAGTGAGCGGCAGCGACGGCTTCCTGCTGGAGGCGGGCCCCGACTCGTTCATCTCAGAAAAACCGTGGGCGCTGGACCTCTGCCATCGGCTCGGTATCGAGCATCGATTGATTCCGGACCGACGATCGGTTCCGGCGCACCTTCGTATGGTCGCGCGGACGTCTGTATCCGTTGCCCGAGGGCTTTCAGCTCCTTGCCCCGACGCGCCTGGGGCCATTCGTCGGCTCCGGGCTCTTCTCGTGGCCCGGTAAGCTTCGCATGGCGTTGGAAGTCGCGCTGCCCCGCGGGGGAGGTCTGCGGCCCCAGGTGGTCGACACCGACGAGAGCTTGGGCTCGTTCGTCCGCCGCCGGCTGGGGGCCGAGGCCTTGGAACGGGTGGCCCAGCCGCTGGTGGCCGGAATCTACACGGCCGACCCCGACGATCTGAGCCTGGCCGCAACCATGCCGCGCTTTCTGGAGCTCGAGCGGCGCGAACGCAGCGTCATCCTCGCGCTCTGGCGGGCGGGACGCCGCACGCGAGAGCCCGGAACGAGCGGAGCGCGCTGGAGCCTCTTTGTCACCTTCAAGGACGGCATGGGGGAGCTGGTGGAAGCGCTTGCCGCGCGGTTGCCCGCGGAAGCCGTCGCGCTCGAACACCGCGTGACCGGGATCGAGCGCACGGGCTCAGCCTGGCGTGTGGCGACCGTGGGCGGCCAGAGCATCGTTGCAGATCGAGTCATCGTGGCCACCGAGGCCCCGGTGACTGGTCGGCTGCTGCGCTACGTCGATCCTGCCGTGGCCGCGCTCCTCTCCGACATTCCATACGCCTCGTCGGCGACGGTGACTGTGGCCTATCGACGGCCGGACATCCCTCATCCGCTGGACGGGTTCGGCTTTGTCGTCCCCCGCGTCGAGGGACGCGCCATCCTCGCATGCACGTTCTCGAGCGTGAAGTATCCCGGGCGCGCACCCGAGGGCACGGCCCTGCTTCGCTGCTTCCTGGGCGGAGCGTTGAACGAGCGCGTGCTGGACGGCAGCGACGACGATCTACTGGCCACCGCCCGTGCCGAATTGCGGGCGGCTCTCGGCGTCACCGCCGCACCCATCCTCGCTCGTGTACATCGCTGGCCCTTTGCCATGCCCCAGTATCGGGTCGGGCACATCGATCGGATCGCGGCAATCATGCGGGCTGTCGACAGCTTGCCCGGTCTCGTGCTGGCGGGGGGCGGCTACCGTGGCGTGGGCATCTCCGATTGCATCCACTCGGGAGAGACGGCGGCGGCTCGCGCCCTCGGCGTCGAGCCCTGAGAAACGCGACGTCCCGACCGGCCCTACACGTGGTTCCGGAGCATCAGCTCCTTCGGATGCGGGCGCAGATAGACCTGATCGGCGAGGTAGGTCACGTTGAGGCGGCGGACATGGTGCTGGACGAGCGTGAGGGGCACGACGAGGGGAACCAGACCCCGGCGGTACTCGTCGATCACTTCCATCAGCTCGGCGCGCTCGTCCCCGTGAAGCTGTTTCTTGAAGAAGCCTGCCAGGTGCTGCAGCACGTTGGTGTGACGTTGACGTGTCGCCGGCACGGCCAGCGCTTCCATGAGAAGGGCGCCATACGAGTCGAGCTTGGCCCCGGTGAGGATCCGGCCCGCTCTGGCTACCTGCCGACCGAGGGTAGCGTAGTGATGTGGGCTGTGGGCAAGGATCGCGAACTTCTGGGCAGCGTGGAAGGCGACGAGGTCGGCGGGCCGCGGCTTGGCATGGCGCAAGGCCTGCCAGCGCGCGGTGGCGAAGACGCGCTCGATGAAGTTCTCGCGGATCCGCGAATCGCTCAGGCGCCCCTCTTCTTCGACGGGAAGCAAGGGGAGACGTTGCGCGAGCTCGGCGGCGAAGAGGCCGCGCCCGCCGGTCTGCGGGATTCCGCTCTCGGGGTAGACCCGCACGCGAAAGAGGCCGCACGACGGCGAGGCGCGCTTGAGGACATAGCCGTGCAGGTTCAAGGCGGCGAGCTGCTCGATCCTGTCCCGCGCGTAGCGCCGCATCCGCTCCGTGAGGTCCTGGCCCGTCTTCTCGACGACCAGGCGTGGGGCATCCTCGGCGCCGACCAGGCGCAAGGTGTCGCGGGGCGTCGACAGCCCGATCTCGACTTCCGGACACACGGCCACCCACTCCACGAACGGGCCCAGGGTATCGACGAGGAATGGATCGCGCTTGTGACCACCGTCGAAACGGACCGGCTCGCCGAGCAGACAGGCCGAGACGCCGAGACGGATCTTTTCGGGCTCGCCTTTGGCCATTCCGCTCGGTAGTCTAGCAAGGGCCCTCAGGGGCTCGATGCCGAGCCATCATCGCCAAGGAGCCTGTCCATGCCCAGTATCGGCGCCGAGACGCTAGAGCGCATCACCCGGGAGATCTTCGTCGGCTGGGCCGTACCCAAAGACGACGCGGTGTGGGTGGCCCGCCAGCTCGTCCTGGCCAACCTGCGCGGCCACGATTCGCACGGGGTCATCCGCATCCCCCAGTATGTGAACGGCCTGAAGACCGGGCACATCAACCCTGCGCCCCACATCGCGACGGTCATCGAGGCTCCGACGCTTGCCGTCCTCGACGGCGATCGCGGGCTAGGCCAGGTGGTCGCCCGGCGCGGCATCGACCTGGCCATCGCCAAAGCCAAGAGCCAGGGGCTCTCGGCAGTGGGGCTGCGGGGAACCACTCACGTCGGGCGGCTGGCCGACTATGCGGAGACGGCGGCGAGGGAGGGACTCGTCGGCATGCTGTGGGTCAATGCGGTCGGTGGCCTCAACGTGGCGCCGTGGGGCGGAGCGGCCCGACGGTTGGGAACCAACCCGCACGCCATCGCCATCCCTGGCCCTGGAGGCACCGTGGCGATGTCGCTCGACTTCGCCACGAGCGTGTGGGCCGAAGGAAAGTTGCGGGTCAAGTTCAACCGCGGCGAGACCGTGCCAGCTGGAATCATGCTCGACGGAGTTGGCGAGCCCTCGAACGATCCGCGCCGCTTCTACACCGAACCGCCGGGCTCGCTGCTCACGGCCGGGGAACACAAGGGCTACGGCCTCTCGCTGGCCGTCGAGATCCTGGCCGGCATCCTGTCCGGGACGGGCGCCGCCGGCCCTGATCCCTCGCCCTTCCGGAACGGCACCTTGATGATCTGCCTCGACGTGACGCGCTTTCTGCCCCTGGCCGACTTTCATCGTCAGGTGGCGGCTCACTTCGACTTCGTGAAAGCGACGCCTCTGGCGGCGGGGGCCAAGGAGATCGTGATTCCCGGCGAGCCGGAAGAGCGCTTGGCGCGCGAGCGGCGGGCCAACGGTATCCCTGTCGAAGATGAGACGTGGCGGCAGATCCAGGCCTGCGCCTCCGAGCGCGGCGTCGCCACGGCGGTCTGAGGGCACATCCATGCTCCAGGTCGTGACCATGAAGGAGATCGACGCGATCTTCGAGGTGACTGACGCGCTCGGAGTCCATCGCGAGATGCTGGTGATCCCGCTCGGCCCGGCTTCTCCCGGCAAGGTGCGACGACTTCCCAACGGAAAGCTCGAGATCACCGTGGATGCCCAGACGCCCATCGAGGAGTGGGTCAAGGAGCTGCCCGGACTCATCGCTGCCGCGCAGGGGAGGTAGCCTCATCGCCCTCCGGCGCGAGCTCGGGCTCGCGTCGCTCGCGGCCATCGTCTTCTTCAACGTGAGCGGAGGACCGTACGGCATCGAGGATGCCGTGTCGTCCTTCGGGCCGGGCCTCGCGTTGACGCTCCTGATTCTCACTCCGCTCATCTGGAGCCTGCCCGTCGCCCTCGTCATGTCGGAGATGGCCTCGGCCATGCCCGACGAGGGCGGGTACGTGACGTGGGTCACGCGCGCCTTCGGACGCTACTGGGGCTTTCAGGTCGGCTGGTGGAGCTGGATCAATAGTTTCGTCGATGTGGCGGTGTATCCCACCCTCTTCGTGGAATATGCGCGCTTCTGGCGTCCCGAGATGGGCCCGGGCGAGCGCTGGCTGTGGGCGTTGGTCTTCATCGTCGTGCTGACTGGTCTGAACCTCGTCGGCGTGAGGCCGGTCGGTCGTGCGGCGGTGGTGCTCGGTATGCTGGCTCTGACACCGGTGGCGCTCCTCGTCGTGGTCGGCGCGACCTCGATGTCGGTCGCTCCCTGGCGACCGTTCATGACCGAGGAGCAGAGTCTCGTGGGCGGACTTGGGCTCGGGCTGGCCGTGATGATGTGGAACTATTCGGGCTGGGACACTCCCTCCACGACTCTCGGCGAGACCCGGGCGCCCGAACGCGCTTTCCGCACGGCCCTGTTCGTCGCCCTTCCGATCATCGCTGCGGCTTATCTGTTGCCGGTAACCGTTGGGCTGGCGAGCGGGACGATCGGCTGGACAGCGTGGGACACGGGTGCTCTCCCCCGCATCGCGGAGAAGATCGGCGGCCCCTGGCTCGGGCATGCCCTCGCCGCGGGGGCGGTGGTGAGCACGAGCGGCCTCTTCCTGTCGCTGCTCCTCACGAACTCGCGGCTACCCTACGTGCTCGCGCGGGATGGCCACCTTGGCGCCTGGCTCGGCGCCGTTCACCCGCGCTTCGGGACGCCGTGGGCGGCCGTGCTTGTCTCTGCCCTCTTCTACGCGGGCTTCGCCGCCTTCTCGTTCAAGGAACTGATCGTCCTCAACATCTGGCTCTATTCGCTCACCCTCATCGTCGAGCTTGCCGCGTTCGTGCGGCTGCGGATGCGCCATCTGGATATTGTGCGACCGTGGCGGGTCCCCGGAGGCTCGGCGGGCATGCTGATCGCCGTGCTCCTACCGACCGCCCTGTGTCTGCTTGCCATGGCCACCGCCGGCTGGAAGAACACTTTCGTCGGTGTCCTGGCTGCGCTCACCGGCCCTCTCGTGTACGCGGTCTCCACAGGTCGCCGCCGGCGATAGTGCAAGAGGCGTGACAGCTGGCGTTCCCACAGAGAGGGCGTACTGCGCTGGGCGGCTAGAACCGGAAGTTTGAGGCCCGGACGATGTGTTCGTGTAGAGAAATGTGAAGCTAGCGAACACCATGGCCCCCATGGCGAACTTGAGGCTGTCGCTTGCGAAGAATCGTCCCCAGTCGTAGCGCCCGCGCACGCCGAGCTGGACACCATAGACATTGTTAAACGTGTCGAACTCGTCGGTGATGTTCCAGACGTCGACGGGCAGAGGCAGGATGAACGGACTGCTGGTGGTGATGGTGTAGGTCTCGTGCAACCGCATCCACGGAGACGGACGTTTTGTCAGGTCTGAGCGAGGGGCGGTGAAGGCCATGGCGCGCGCGCTGGCGGGGCAAGGTGCGCGTCCACGATCGCGGCCAGACAGTCCAGGGTGTCGAGCGAACCGACATAGCTGTGCCAGCCGATGGCGATGTTGTCGGGACGCCGACCTGGAGAGGGAACGGTGTGAATGGTCAGGCTGACGTTGGGGCCGGTGGCGTAACAGCCGCCGGCGCATCCCTCACGCACGCTCACGAGGTGTCCGAGTCCTCGACGGTCGACGAGACCCTGCAATTCGCGGAGAATCCCACGGGCATCCAGGCGTCGGCGCCGCTGACCGCGCTCGACCGCTAAGGTAACGGTGCCGGCCTCACGCGGACACACGGAGATGACGAGCCGACGCCCGGGGGACGGTAGACGATCGGTCACTATGGCTCGCCCGTCCGCCGGTGCCGCAGGGCCGTCGGCCCCATGGCCAGTTCCTGGGCGAGCCTCCCTGCGGCGATCAACCCGGTCACTCTCGGGGCAATCCAGTGTGTCCTCAGTCCGCTCCGCGGCCACAGCTCGCATCACCCCCGCGCGGAACCACGGGTCGGCCAGCACGCCGCCGGCCCAGCTCATGGTCACGGGAGTCGGCAGGAGAAGTCGGCGCGCGATGACGGCGGCGTTGGCGGCCAGGTGCGCCTGGCCCGCCGCGACGATTCTCCGCGCCCGTCGATCCCCACGCTGCGCGCGGGCGATGACCATCGGGGCCAGGGCGGCGATGGCGGATACCGGCTTGGACGCATGGGCCAGCGTACGCACGGCCTCGAAGTCTCCAGCCACCGTCGCGCGCAGCCACTCGCGGCCGAGCCAGAATCCCGAGCCCTCGTCACCCAGCAGCGGGCCGAACCCGCCCGCACGTTCCCAGCGCCCGCGGCCATCGTGTCCGACCACGATGGACCCGGTTCCGGAGAGGACGAGCACACCGGGTTGTCCGTCGAGCGCACCCAAGGCGGCGGCCTGCGCATCGGGGATCACCCGCACGCGCACGGCGAAGGGGGAGAGTCGGTGGGCCATGCTGCTGCATTCGTGCGGGGTCCAGATCCCGTTGGAGGCCACGACGAGCGCGGCAATCCGCGTGGGGCGCCAGCGCTGGCGCTGCCAGACCTCGGCCAGGAAGGCGGCGATCTCCGCCGTGCGCGTCCTGCGCTCCGCGGCGCGGGCGGCCAGGTGTCCGCCAATGAAAGCACGCATGCGAATCCAGGTGCCGCCCACATCGACGCCGACAGCCAGCTGCTCCTGCCGCACAGATCGTGAGCCGGGGATCCGGGCAGCATGCGCAGACGTCATGGGGATGACTATGGATCGTGGGGCCCGTCCTTTCAAGGCACGGGGAGGCACTCTCATATAATGTCGCGTGCCTGGCGCCTCCCGGCTCACGTGGCCCGACTATGCGATCCTGCTTGTGTCGCTGGCGGTGCTCCTTGGCATCGGCGCGCGCTTCGCCCGCCAGCGCGATACCGTGGACTTCTTCCTGGCTCGCCGCCACATTCCGTGGTGGGCGGCGGCGCCTGTCCTTCCTGGCTACCGAGATCAGCGCGGTCACCATCATCTCGGTCCCGGCCACCGCCTATCGCGAGAATTGGGAGTACGTGCAGTTCTTCGTGGGCTCCAGCCTGGCCAAGTGGGCGGTGGCCTTTCTGTTCATTCCCGCCTTCTATCGTTATAACGTCACCACCATCTACGAGTTTCTCGGCCATCGCTTTGGCCAGCAGAGTCAGGTGACCGCGTCGATCTTCTTCTTCGTCACCCGGCTCGCCGGGTCCGGTGTGCGCCTCATGGCAGCCTGCCTGGCCGTTTCCATCCTGCTCGGGTGGTCGCTCGCGCCCACCATCATGATCTTTACGGTGATCTCGGTGCTGTACATGGCCGCCGGCGGGGTCAGGGCCCTCGTGTGGACCAACGTCTTCCAGGCGCTCATGTTCCTCGTGGCGGGCGCAGCGATGCTCGGCTTCATTGTGGATCACATCGATGGTGGAGTGTCCGCCGTCATTCGGACGGCGGGAGAGGCCGGGCGGCTCAACGTGATCAACTGGGGGCCGCGGCTAGACGCCCCGGATTTCTGGCGTCGGATCTTTGCCGATCCCAACATCGTGTGGGTGGCCGTGCTCAACGGCTTCATCGGCTCCATGGCCGCTTTCGGGACCGATCAAGACCTCATGCAGCGGCTGCTCACCGTGGAGACGCGGCGGGAAAGCCAGCGCACGCTCTCCATCACCCCGCTCGGCACCGCCCTCACCCTGGTGATCTACCTCGGCCTCGGGGCCGCCCTCTATACCTTCTACCTGCAGCACGCGTCGTTGACCGTCTCGCGTCCGGACGAGATCGTCCCTCACTTCGTCCAGCAGGTCATGCCACCCATCTTGCGCGGGTTGATGCTGAGCGCGATCGTGCTGGCCTCCATCGATTCGCCGCTCGGCGCGCTTGCCTCGTCCTTCGTGACCGACATCTACCGACCGCTGCTCGTCCGGGGCCGATCCGAGCGCCACTACCTCCGGGTCTCGCGGGTCAGCGTGGCGGTTTTCGGGATGCTGCTGGCCGGGCTGGCCTACGGCTTCTCGTTCTTCGAGGGGATCCTGTGGCTGGCGTTCAAGATTGCCGGGGTGACGTTTGGCTCACTGCTCGGCGTGTTTCTGCTCGGTCTTCTCACCCGGCGCCATGTCGCGGACGGCGCCAATGTCGCAGCCATGATCGTCATGGCGCTGGTGAATCTGGCCCTGCTGGTCCTCATCGAGACCAGGATCTTGCCGCTGCCTGGTCCTGGCTCGTGATCCTGGGCACGGTGGGAACGATCGCGCTCTCCCTCGCCTGCTCGCCTCTGGCACGCGCCGCGCTGATCGCAGACCTCTCAGCGCAAGCGGAGCGAGAGCGCGTCTCGGCGAGCCGGCACGTGTCTGAGCGGTCCGTGAGGCGGTGATCCCGAGCGTCTCGGCGCGCGGCACGAATGGGCGAGGCGGGCGAGCGCGGCTCGAGCTGGCACTGCCGGAAGCCGTAGGCGGTGATCCCGAGGTGTCGGGGGCAAGAGCTTGCGTCGTACGGGTCGCGCAGCAGCACGGCCGCGAGGTTCTGCGCGCGCCTGGACGACGTCCAGCAGCTGCCGATTCGTTGGATAAAGGTGTGCGTCGTAGAGGAACAACACGGTTGCGTCGGCAGCGGCCGATGCCTCGGCGGCCCTCTCGATCTCATCGCGGCTCGGCTCGATCCCGACCAGCATGATGGTCGGGGCGAACCCGAGCGGCGCGCAGGCGCTGGTGATCCAGGCACGCTCGTCGGACGAGGGCCGCCTCGATGGTGATCCGTGCAGCGAGCTCCGAGAAGCGCGGAAAGACGACGAGGACGCGGCCGTTGAGGGCGCGCTTCATTTCGGGGCGCCCGGGGGACACGACGGTCACCGCGCGGGCAGCGATGGCCCGGGCCAGCGCGTGACCATCGGCTTCCGGCGCCGCCGGTCCGCCTTCAGCGCGCCTGGAGCGTCGCAGGCGGAGAGTTCGCACGCGTTCGGCTGACACCTCTAGTTCGCGCCGCGGTAGCTCGCCCGATCGGTAGGCTTCGGCGAGGGCAGTGGCCGCCGCGCGCTGGGCGGCCTCCGTATGGCAGACGAGCAGGAGGTCGTGACCGGCCCCCGCCGCGCGGACCGTCGCCTCCCCGATCGGGCAGCTCTCGGTGACCGCGCCCATCTCGAGGTCGTCCGACACGATCACGCCGCGGAACCCTACCTCGGACCGCAAATAGTCGTGGACGATCAGCCGCGAGAACGTGGCGGGCACGGCCGAAGAATCGAGCTTGGGATAGACGGGGTGCGAGGTCATGATGCACTCCACCCCCTGCTCGATGGCGGCGAAGAACGGCGGCAGATGCAGACTCAACATCTCGTCCCACGAGGAGTCGATCGTTGGCAGGCGCAGGTGCGCGTCGAGGGGCGAATGTCCTTTCCCCGGAAAGTGCTTGGGGCAGGCGGAGAGACCGCCGCGACGCATGCCCGCGATGCGGGCGGCGCCGTAGCGCGCGACCAAGGTGGGATCCTTGCCGTAGGAGCGGATGCCGATGTTCGGGCTGTAGCGGTCGGTGAGGACATCGAGACATGGACCCAGGTTGAGATCGACACCGAGGCGGCGCAGCTCGTGCGCCTCGATCAGTCCCTGTCGAGCGGCGAAGGCCTCCTCGCCGGCCGTGCCCACCGCGAGATTGTCCGGGAATATGGTGGTGCCGCGGCCGAGCATGACGATGCGGCCGCCCTCGTGGTCCGTCGCCACCAAAAGCCGTCGTCCGAGAGCCTCTTCGAGCTGGTCGAGCAGCCGAAGGAGCTGCTCGGGACTCTCGAAGTTACGCCGATACAGAATGAGGCCGGCCGCGTGCGTGTCCTGGAACAGGCGAACGTCTTCCTCGCGCAAGGTCGTCCCCGGCAGGCCGACCATCAGACGCTCGCCGACGAGATGCTCAAGGTCGCTCACGTCGAGAATTCTAACGGAGGAGCGCGCGACTCAGCGCACGTTACGTGCGAGCTCGTCGGCGAGGATGCGCGCTTTGTCCGACAGGGTGGAGGCCCGGGCCAGGTCGCTCGCTCCGAGGGCCTCACGGGCCTTGACGATGAAGCTCCGGATGGTCTGGGCCGTGTCCTGCTGCTCGGCGGACAGGCGCCGATTGCCGAGCTGCTTGAGTCGCTGCTCCGCGCTGTCGAGATTCGTGGTGGTCAGCTGGACGAGACGGCGTTCCTCCTCGGGATTGGTTTGGGGCGAGATCACCGAGGGCGGCCGGGCGGGCGGCGGCACCGATTTTGGCGACGCGGGCCGGGGTGGGGGTGGGGAGGGCGGCTTCGGCTGGGCGCATCCCGCCAGCGCCGGAAGCATGCTCAGCCAGGCCATCGCATGGGCGAGGCGCATCAGGTCGCCGGCAGGCTGACCGTCACCGTCGTCCCCCGGCCTACCTCGGAGGTCAACGCGATGCTACCGTCGTGCATCTGCACGATACGGTAGACGAGCGCGAGGCCGATGCCGTTGCCGTCGGGGCGCGTCGTGTAGTAGAGCTTGAAGACCTTGTCGAGATCGGCGGCGGGAATCCCCACCCCCTCGTCGGCGATACGAACGGAGACGCTCCCACTCTCGTCGAGGACGGTGCAGATGGTGGCCGTTCCTCCCGCGGGCATGGCCTGTCCGGCGTTCTGGATGATGTTGAAGAAGGCCTGTCGAAGGAGCTCCTCGTCGCCTGTGACCGCGGGCAGCCCTGGGCAGAGCGCGAGGTCGACGCGCAAGCCCGCCGGGCGCCACTCCTCGTCTAGCAGCGAGGTGATGCTGCTCAACAGCGCGTTCAGATCCACAGCGGTCAGCTTCAGCTCCTGAGGGCGCGCGAACTTCAGGAAGCCCTGCACCACACGGTCGAGCCGACGGATCTCCCCGCCGATGACCTCCAGACTGCGCCCCACCTCATCGCTCCGAGGCCCCAGCCCGGAGCGCACGATCTCGAGGTGGATCATCATGGCGTTGAGCGGATTCTTGACCTCGTGAGTCACGCCTGAGGTAAGGCCGCCCAGCGCGGCCAGCTTGGCCGAGTAGCTGATGAGGGACTGCACGCCCCGGATCGACTGGAGGTTCCGGAGCAGCACCATGGCGCCGATGAGGCGTCTCCCATCTCTGACTGGCCACACCGAGACCAGGTAGTCTCGTGCCTCGCCGTCGTCGCCAACGAGGCTGATCGTGCGGGCGCGAGTCGGGCCGCGGTCGAGCGGGCCGGCCAACAGGGTGCGCAGGGGATGAACGGCAGGGAGCAAATCCCCGACGGCACGGCCGACCGCGTCCTCTAGTGATGCCCCCAGGATGCTCTCGGCAGAACGGCTGAAGGACAGCACCCGATGCTCGTGGTTGAAGAAAATCACGGCGTCTTCGAGGTGGTCCACCATTTGTCGGAGGGTCGATTTCTCGCTGAGCATTCGCCCGCGGTCGGTCTCGACCTGCTTGCCGAGCAGCCGCAGCTGGGCGGCCAGCTCT
Source organism: uncultured Candidatus Rokubacteria bacterium (assembly GCA_963754315.1). Classification (GTDB taxonomy): domain Bacteria; phylum Methylomirabilota; class Methylomirabilia; order Rokubacteriales; family CSP1-6; genus CAVWFS01. Next base: position 466,927 of record CAVWFS010000019.1, on the reverse strand, counting down.
CCAAGCTCATCCCGGCTCCCGGGAACGGCCTCGCTTCCGGGCGCTATTTCCAGGAGTTCGCCGCGTCGCAGGCGTCCCACGTCACGGACGAGGGCGCGCAGCGGCCTCAAGATGACTTGCGCCAGCGCCATGGCGACGAGCCACGCGAGCGCCATGGCGACACCGGTCACGACCAGGCTTTGCCGCAGGGCGGCCCCCAGTTCGCGCCGGAGGAGGGTTGTCGAGATGCCGAGACGGATGGTTCCGAACGGCTGGCCGTTGAGCGTGATGGGGAGCGAAGCCTCGTAGACCGTGCCTCCCTGGGCCAGGGTGACGAGCCGGCGGACAGGATCGAGCGCCAGAAGCTCGGCGAGCGCGAGCCGACGCGGGGCCATGGCCCCCTCCTTCGGCCGCTCGCTATGCGCCACCACCACCCCCTCCCGGTCCGCGATCATGACGTCGAGCAGGTTCGACGAGATGCCGACCGTCGCGTCGAGCAAACCGCGGAGCTCGGGGCTTTGACGCAGGATTCGCCGCGGGTCACGACCTGGCGTGCTGGCCAGGGCCCGGTTGGCTTGTGCGGACACCTGCCGTGCGATGAGGTCGGCCTGTCGAGTCTCTTCTTCCACCACCACCCGGCCGAGCTGGGCCAGATGCACGAGGCTCGTGGTCGCCGCCACCAGGAACGTCAACAGCGTGATGGCGACGGCTTCCTTGGTGCGGATGCCGACGCGCACGCCTACGCCCGGTAGCGGTGGAGTTTGTTGTGGAGTGTTCTGACGCTGATGCCCAGGATCTCCGCTGCGCGCGTCTTGTTACCTCCCACGGAGGCTAGCGTACTGAGAATCAGCTCCTTCTCGGCGTCGTCGAGCGAGATCCCGACCGAGGCGTGCCCGGGGCAGGTTGGACCGGGCCGCGTCACGAGAGGAAGCTCGCGCGGTAGGTGACGGACGCCGATGAGCTCAGCATCGCACATCACGACCGCGCGCTCGAGCGTATTGCGCAGCTCGCGCGCGTTGCCAGGCCACGGGCACTCGAGGAGGAGCCGGCGTGCCTCCTCGTCCACGGATTTGACCTGGCGGCCGTAACGCCCGTTCAGTTCCTCCAGGAACGCGTCGATCAAGAGCAAGATATCCTCGGGCCGCTGTCGGAGCGGGGGGAGCGCGATGCCGAAGACGTTCAGCCGATAGAAGAGATCCTCTCGGAAGAGCCCGTCCTTGACGGCCTTCACGGGATCTTTGTTGGTGGCCGCCAGCACGCGTACGTCCACGGCAATCTCGGCCTTCGCTCCGAGCCGCCGTACCGTCCCCTCCTGAAGGATTCGCAGAAACTTCGCCTGGGTGGCGGGGCTCATCTCAGCGATCTCGTCGAGGAAGAGCGTGCCATTGTCGGCCAGCTCGAAGCAGCCCAGTCGCCGTTCGAAGGCACCGGTGAAGGCACCTCGCTCGTGACCGAAGATCTCGCTCTCCAAGAGGGTCTCCGGGATGGCGGCGCAGTTCACGGCTACGAAGGGTCCTCCCGCGCGCGCCGAGCGATCGTGAAGCGTCCGTGCGACCAGTTCCTTGCCGGTCCCGCTCTCTCCCCAGATGAGGACGGGGGCGGTCGTGGGGCCGGCCAGCTCGATGAGCCGGTAGATTTCCTGCATGGCAGCGCTCTTCCCTACGAGGCGACCCAGGCCCCAGATCTCCTGGACTCTCCGTCTGAGCAGGGTGACCTCGCTGAGTGCCTCCCAGCGCTCGAGCGCCTTCTCGATCAGCAATCGCAAGCGGCCCAGGTCGACCGGCTTGGTCAAATAATCATAGGCCCCGTCCTTGACCGCGCTGACCGCCGTCTCGATGGTGCCATGTGCTGTCAAGAGGATGACGGTGGTGGACGGAGTATCCCGCCGCAGCGCGTGCAGGAGGTCCATGCCGTCGAGCCTGGGCATGACGAGGTCGGTGATGACCACAGCGGGATGGAACAAACCAGCCTTGGCGAGGGCCTCCTCCCCATCGGCCGCTGATTCAACCTCGTAGCCCCAGCTCGAAAGCAGTGTCCCGAGCCCACTCCGGGTGGCAGCGTCGTCGTCCACGACGAGAATACGTCGAGCCATTGGGGATTCTCGAAGGCCAGCCAGCATGATGCCAGTAACGCGCGTGTCGCGCTAGATTGTACGGCCGCAAGAATCACGCCAGCGAACGCGTGACGCCCTGCGTGCATCTTGCGGGTGGCAAGCGTGCAGGAACGTCACAGTCGGGAAGATTCTTCTCACCTCGATTTTGGCGCTCGATGCGGCAAGTTCGAGTCAGTGCGCCCCTTTCGGCATCGGTCGCATGGCATGGCGGCTGCTGTCAACCAACGTCAGGAGGCGCGCATGACGAACAGCGGCTGGAACCCCTGGAAGGCGACGACCATAGGGTTGTTGATATCGATCGGAGTTGCGCTCGTGACCGGTCTCGTGGTGGCGAACTGGACCGGGCCCAGGCCGGATGCGGCTGGGTCCGCGGCGCAAGGTCAGAAGATGGCGCCGGCCCCGGCGCCGAGCGCACCGGTGAAAACGGCGCCGGTGGCTCGCGCGGCGGCGCCGCGATCGGTGGCCGCAACGCCGAGCGTTCCATCGCAGGCAGTTGTCGATGCCTGTAACCAGCAGGCGGTGAGGCAGGTCGGCGCGCATGACAAGACCATGGAAGTGGTCAAGGATGGGGTGATCGGCGCCGTGGCGGGAGCCGCGGCCGGTGCGGCTGGTGGTGCCATCGCAGGCGGTGGAAAGGGGGCGGGCACGGGGGCAGCCATCGGGGGCGTCGTCGGCGCTGGGGGTGGAACCCTCTACGGTCTCAACGAGAATCGCCGCTACGACGAGCGGTATCGCGACGCGTATGCGGCGTGCATGCGCGGGCGCGGGTACACGGGCTAAACCGGTCGCGGGTACCAGCGCATGCTCACGTGTACAGCAGAAAGCGGCGGCGCGCTCGCATCCAGGTGGCCAAAGGTCTGCGCCACTGCTTCTCCAGCGCGGCGAGCGGACGCCCTCGCTCCAGAGCTCGGCGAATGGTATCGGTGCCGCATAGGATATCGAAGGGGCGTCGCCGGTGTTCGAACTCGTAGGGAGGTTGACGCCACGCGAAACCTCGAGGCGCGAGCACGCGCGCGGCGGCGATCAGCCCGAGGCCGGTGAGAAACGGCCGGAAGCGCGCCGCGTCGGTCACGTGAACTTGAACGCCACCGCAAAGTTGGCGGGCCCACTTGTGAAACGTCGGCCGAAAGCGGGCGGCCCGGAAGCGGACACCCGGAAGACCGAGGCGTGTGAGTGCCTTGGCGTACTCCTGTGCGTCGAGGAATGGCGCCCCGACCAGCTCGAAGGGCCGCGTTGTGCCCCGTCCTTCCGATAGGTTGGTCCCCTCGATCAGGCAGCCTCCAGGGTAAACCCGCGCGGTATCGGGGGTCGGCATGTTGGGGGACGGCGCGACCCAGGAGAGCCCCGTGTCCTCCCACAGCATGTGCCGGCGCCACCCGCGCATCGGTACCACCGTCAGGTCGCACCCGAAGCCGTGCGTGGTGTTGAGATAACCGGCCAGCTCGCCGATGGTCATGCCGTGGCGTATGGGAAGGGGATACAGGCCGACGAACGAGGCGAAGCGCGGGTCAGGCCAGTTGCCTTCCGTCAGAAGTCCGCCGAGCGGATTTGGCCGATCCAGCACGATCACGCGTACCCCCACGGCAGCGCATGCCTGCATGCTCAGCACCATCGTCCATACGAACGTGTAATAGCGCGACCCGACGTCTTGGAGGTCGACGACTAACGCGTCGAGTCCGCGCAGCATCTTCGAGGTGGGTGTCCGTCTCGTGCCGTAGAGGCTGTGGACGGGCAACATGGTGACGGGATCGACCTCGGCGGTGATGTGAATGTGATCCTGCGGCGCACCCCAGATTCCGTGCTCGGGGGCCATGAGGGCGGCGAGCCGTGCGCCCGGTGCCCTCCTGAGAAGCGGGATGGCGTGTTCGAGTCGGCCATCAACGGAGGCCTGGTGTGAGAGCAGAGCGAATCGCTGGCCGCGCAGGAGCGCCGTGCGATGGTGAGCGAGAACGTGGAGGCCTGTTTCGACGTGCATAGCCCGATGGTAGCAAGACGCGGGCACCCCGTTAGAATGGGCGCATGGCGCGGACTCAACGCTACGAACGTCTCGCGACCGAGCACCCGAATCGCGCAGCGCGCGCCCTTGACAGAATGAGTGCGCTTGAGGTCGCGCGCCTCATGAATCGAGAGGATCGGCGCCCGGCGGAGGCGGTGCGACGGGTGCTTCCCGCGCTGGCCCGGGGTATCGACGTCATCGTGGCCTCGCTTCGTGGTGGGGGGCGCCTCTTCTTTGTCGGCGCCGGGACGAGCGGCCGCCTCGGTGTTCTCGAGGCAGCCGAATGTCCGCCGACCTTTGGGACACCTCCACGGCTGGTGCAGGCGATCATGGCGGGTGGGCGGGGCGCCGTCTTTCGCTCCCGGGAGGGAGCCGAGGACGACGTCGTCGCGGGCCGCCTCGCCGGGCGCAGACTGCGGGCCGGTGACGTCGTGGTGGGGATCTCGGCCAGCGGGATGACGGCCTTCGTCCGGGCCGTGCTGGTCGTTGCCCGCCGCGCGGGCGCCCGTACGGTGCTGGTGTCCTGTAATCCCGGAGTATCACGCGGGCTGGCCGAAGTCGTGATCGCGCCGATCCCGGGGCCCGAAGTGGTGACCGGTTCCACCAGGCTCAAGGCGGGGACAACCACCAAGCTCGTGCTCAACATCTTGACCACCGCTACGATGGTGAGGCTCGGGAAGGTCTACGAGAACCGCATGGTCGATCTACAGCCCCGCTCCCGGAAGCTGAGCGCGCGCGCGGTGCGTCTGGTGGAGGAGGTCGCCGGCGTGACTCGAGGTCGCGCCCGGCGCGCCCTGGCCGACGCTGCCGGTCGGGCGCGGCTAGCCATCGTGATGGCGCACACAGGGCAATCGGCTCGGGGGGCCCGGGCTACCCTTCGTCGACACGACGGGAACTTGCGAGAGCTCCTGGCGACGGCTCGGCGTCAACGCGACTAGGCTCTGCACCGCCGGCTACCGGATCTCGCCTGCCCATGCCCTTGCGGGGTCAGGGGGGGCATGGTGTGATGAGGGCCAGACGGTAACGAGAGGCGCATGGCATGGACTTCGACTTCAGTGAGGGCCAGGAAGCATTTCGGAAGGAAGTTCGGCAATGGCTCGAGCAGAACTTGCCGGAGAGCCTCCGTGGGCGCGGCTTTGCCGCCTCGCGCGCCAACCTGGAAGAGGTGGCCCAGCTCCGGGCCTGGCAGCGCAGGATGTACGAGGCCGGCTACGTCGGGATGGACTGGCCACGCGAGTTCGGAGGCCGAGGGGCGCCCCTCGTCGAGCAGATCATCCTCTATCAAGAGATGGCTCGCGCCGAGTCGCCTCAACTCGTCAACCGAGGCGGACTCTCCATGCTGGGGCCGACCCTGATGAAATACGGTACCCCGGCCCAGCGGGAGCGCTTTCTTCCCCGCATCCTCACCGCCGAACACCTCTGGTGTCAGGGCTTCTCGGAGCCGAACGCAGGTTCTGATCTCGCCAACCTCCAGACGCGAGCCGTGCGAGAGGGCGACGTCTTCATCGTCAATGGTCAGAAGGTGTGGACCAGCATGGGGCACGTGGCCGACTGGTGTTTTCTGCTGGTCCGGACCGATCCCCAGGCCGCCAAGCACAAGGGAATCAGCTTTCTCCTCGTCGACATGAAGACACCGGGAATCAGCGTGCGGCCGCTGCGGCAGATCACCGGGGAGGCGGAGTTCAACGAGGTCTTCTACGACAACGTGCGGATTCCCGTGGACAATTTGGTCGGCACCCTGAACGAGGGCTGGGCGGTGGCCATCCACACGCTCGCGTACGAGCGCGACCTGCTCACCCACATCCGTCACATCTCGCTGCAGACGGCGGTGTCACGGCTGATCAAGCTCGCTCGGGATCGCGGCCAGGCCCATGATCCGGTGCTGCGACAGCGGATCGCCAGCATCGTCATCGGCGAGCAGGCGTTGAAGCTCAATGGGTACCGCGGCCTGACCCGTATTCTGAAGGGTGGGGCGCCCGGACCGGAAGGTTCGATCGCCAAGCTCCACTGGAGCCAGATCGACCAGGAGCTTGCCCTGGTGGCCACCGAGATTCTCGGACAGTACTCGCAGATCTGCGAGGGACCGTGGGCGCCCGACGACGGGCAGTGGGAGTTCTACGAGCTGCTCGCGCGCGGCAGCGGGATTCGCGCCGGCACCACCGAGATTCTCCGCAACATCCTGGGCGAGCGCGTGCTCGGCTTGCCCAAGGACTGACTATCCTGCGGCCACCACCCGCAGGATGATCTCCGCCGCGCGGACCATCGTCGAGAGCTCCATGCTCGGCTCGTCGAGGCCGTGGGCAGCGACCATCGAGGGCACGAAGGGCACGTGCATGAACCCCGCGCGCACGGCCAGGCCGCGCTGCGCGATCTCGTGGAGTGTCCAGTAGAGCGTCTGGTTGCAGAGGTAGGTCCCCGCCGTGTACGAGAGATACCCGGGCACGCCGTCGGCTGTCAGCGCCGTGAGGATGGCCCGATTGGGAAGCGTGCTGAGGTAGGCGGCCGGTCCGCCCATGACGCATGGCTCGCCCGCAAATCGCCGACCCTTCGCGTCGGGTATCGAGTAGTCCATCACGTTGACCGCGACCTGCTCGAGGGCGATGCGTGCCCGTCCACCGGCCAGCCCGACGTGCATCACGCCGACCAGCTCTGGATCACGCAGCGCGACGGCCATCCGCGCGCGCGCGGACGTATGCTCGACGGGAAGGACGATGCCCCGCACCGCGCAGGCCCCCACCTGACGGCCATCAAGAACCTTGGTGATCTCTTGCGATGGGTTGGCGAGGTCGTCGGCGAATGGTTCGAAGCCGGTGAGCAGGATGGTCCCCATGACACCCGTGCTCAGAGCGCGACGATGCTTGCCTTGTGGCGCTGGGCGAGGGCCTGGTAGACCTCTGGGTTAACCTTCACCCAGCGTTCCGCGGGGGTGCCTGCCACCGGGCCGCGTACCTTCGCTGGAACGCCGACCGCGAGCATCCCGTCGGGAATCTCCCTTCCTGGCGTGACCAGCGCCCCCGCTGCCACCATCGCGCGCGCGCCCACCTTGGCGCCGTCGAGGACGGTGGCGCCATTGCCGATCAACGCTTCCTCTCCGATGAGCGCTGCGTGAATGACACACAGATGACCGATCGTCGCGCCCGCACCGATCTCGGTGCCGGTGCCCGGTGTCACGTGAATCACCGAGCCGTCCTGCACATTGGCGCCGCGTCGAACGACAATCGGCGAGAAGTCGCCCCGAAGAATCGCGTTGTACCAGACAGACGCGCGCTCCTCGACCGTGACGTCACCGATCAACACCGCCGTCGGCGCGATGAAGGCCGACGGATGAACTTCAGGCTGCTTTCCCTCGAAGCTGAACAGTGGCATGCGGTGCGCCCTCGCAGTATGCTCGATGTCGTAGCCATCTTAGCGCGGGTTTTCCGCGCGAGGAGGATCGGATGATCCTGCCCAGGGTCAATGCTGTCGCCTCCGCCACGCCCGCGACGCGCTTCACTCAGGACGATATCTTGCGCCTGGCCCGCTACGCGGACCCCGCGCGTCTAGGTTTCTTCGGGCACAGCGATATCGAGGGCCGCTATCTCTACCTCGACCCCGCAACCTTCGATGGCCGGGAAACGGTGGATGAGCTGAACGATCGGTTCCGCCGCGGCGCGCTCGAGATCGGCGAGGCCGCCGTGCGCCGCGCGCTGGCGGCGGCCGGATGGACACCCGACGATCTCGACTTCCTGGCCACCACAACGTGCACGGGTCGCCTGACGCCGAGCCTGGACGCGCACCTCGTGGGCAGGCTCGGCTGCCGCCGCGATATCCAGCGCGCCCACATTGGCGACACCGGTTGTGCGTCGGCGATGGTGGCGATGCAGCAGGCGTGGAATCATCTTCAGGCCTTTCCGGATCACAAGGCGCTCGTGCTCGCGGTCGAGATCTGCTCGGCAGCGTATTACGACGACGACCGACTGGAAAGCGCGGTGGCGCACGCCATCTTTGCCGACGGGGCCGCGGCCGTCGCCCTGTCCGCCACGGGTCCGGGCCCGAGCGTCATTGCCCACCGAACGTTGTTCCGTCCCGAGCACCTCGACGCCATGGGCTTCGACTATCCCGGCGGCCGGCCTCGTGTTGTTCTCTCCAAGGACGTCCGCCGCATCGGATCGTCGATGATGGGCGAGATGGCGGCCGTGATGATGAGCGTGCAAGGACTCAAGCACGATGACATCGGGTACTGGATCCTCCACTCGGCCGGTCGTCACGTGATCGATCGTGCGCTCACGGTCCTCGACCTCACCGAGGAGCAGGTGGCGGCCTCTCGCCACGTGCTGCGGCAGTACGGCAACATGTCCTCGGCGACCATCCTCTTCGTGCTGGAGGAGACCTTACGGACGGCTCAGCCGATTCCCGGTGAATGGGGGCTCATGATCGGCCTCGGCCCCGGCTTTGCCGCGGAAGGAGCGTTGTTGCGCTGGTGATGCGCCGCGACGAAGGGGCGCGAGAACATCTCGACGGCCACGTGGCCGCGGCCGATCGCGACGCCTCTCTCGCGGACATCGACCGGCTTAGCGCCTGGTTCGGTGGCCATGCCCTGACCATCGCGGCCGTGCGTCGCCTCTTGCGCGCGGTGTCCGGCCGTCCGCTCGTCGTCGACGTCGGGGGAGGCCGGGGCGATTTTGCTCGACGGCTGGCACGCGCTGCGCGGCGGCGAGGCCAACGCCTGCGCATCGTGGTCCTCGATCGTGACCTGGAAGGGTTAGGGCTCGCTGCTGTCGTATGCCGGCGCTATCCCGAAGTCTCGCGCGTCTGCGCCGACGCCAGCGCGCTTCCCTTTCGCGACGAGGGAGTGGACGTGGCCGTGAGCTCGCTGGTCCTGCACCATCTCTCGCCGGAGGCCGCGGTGTCGAGCCTGCACGCGATGCGCGCAGCCGCCGGGGCCGGGGTCGTCGTGAACGACCTGCTCCGCACCCGGCTGTCCTGGCTGCTGGTGGTCGTCGCCACCAGGGTCTTCGCGCGACACGCGTTCTCCCGTCACGACGGTCCGCTGTCGGTACGACGCGCCTACGCGCCCGACGAACTCCGGGCGCTCTGCGCGAAGGCGGGCTGGAGGCACCTGCGCATCCGACGGTTCCCGATCCTCGGCCGCTTGGTGGCGGTGACCTGGTGACGATGACGTCCCATCATGACGTCGTCGTGATCGGCGCCGGTCCGGCTGGCGCCGCCTGCGCCATTTTGCTCGCCGAACGCGGGCTTGCTGTCCTCATCATCGATCGCGCCCGTTCACCCCGGACGAAGATCTGTGGCGAGTACCTGAGTCCGGAAGGCGCGCGCATTCTCGACCGTCTGGGGGTGCTCAAGGCGATCGACCTTGCCGGGGCCGTCCCCCTCGCCGGGATGCGGATCATCGGACCCGATGGGCGGTCGCTCGAAGGCCGCTACCGTCCGCTGGGGATCTGGCGGCCATATCGCGACGGCGCCCTGGCCATTGAGCGCACGATCCTCGATGGTGCCCTCACCGACCGGCTGCGCGCGCTGCCCGTTGATTTCCGCGAGCAGGTGCGCGCCACCGACGTCGTCGTGGAGCGCGACCGGGTGGTGGGGATCCACGCGGTCGACGGCGATGGGCGCCGCCACGATTTCCGGGCGCCGCTCATCATCGGCGCCGATGGCCGGGCCTCAATCGTGGCCCAACGTCTGGGATGCCGTAAGCCGCACCGTCTGCGGCGCATGGCCCTGGCCACGTACATCAGCGGACTGTCCGACTGCCATGGCCTCGGCGAGATCTTCGTCGATCCGCCCGACTATGCGATCCTCAACCCGGTGGGAGAAGACCGGGTGAACTTCAGCCTGGTCGTACCCCTCGGCCACGTGGTGCCCCATACGGCTCGCCTGGACGTCTTCTTCGGGGCACGGGTGAAGCAGCTCTCCCATCTCGCGCGGCGGGTCGCCGGCGCCGCCCGCGTGGCGCCGGTGGTGGCCCTGGGCCCGCTCGCCTACCGGGTGACGGCGCCGCGGCTGGGCGGGGTCCTGCTGGTGGGCGACGCGGCAGGATTCTACGACCCCTTCACCGGAGAGGGGATCTTCAGCGCGCTCCGCGGGGCTGAGCTGGCGGTCGAGGTGGCGGCGCCCGCCCTCGCCCGAGGCGACCTCTCGGTCAGCGCTCTGAGCGCGTACGAGCGGGCGCGGGCGGACGCATTCCGCGCGAAGGCACGACTGACGCGCGCCATCCAGGCCGTGATCGGGCGACGCTGGACGACCGATCTCGTGGCCGCCCTGCTCGCTCGGCGCCCGGACCTGCTGGACGCGCTGCTCGGGGTGATCGGCGACTACGTGCCGCCGGCCGCCCTCCTGACTGCGCTCCGCCGGCAGGGATCGCCCCCGGGTACTCACGGGCGATGACGAGCCGACGATCGGATAACTTGCCTCGGCGCTTTGGGCGTCTGCCGACTTCCGCGATCACCGACGTCATGGACGAGATGGGACTGTTGGGACAGACACTGCCCTCCGACATCCGTCCCCTCGATCCCGCCATGCGGACGGCGGGCTACGCCTTCACGGCACGGGGACGACGCCATCGGGGCACCGCCCGCGATCGCGACCAGACGTTGCGACGATTTCTCGGCATGATCAGCGCAGTGCCGGCCGATTCTGTGCTCGTGCTCGCCGCCAACGACAGGGTGGCGGCGCACTTCGGCGAGCTGAGCGCGCAGTGGTTCCACACCCGCAAGGTGCGCGGCGCTGTCATAGACGGGGCGACCCGGGACGCGGTCTCTATCGTCCGGCTCGGCTTCCCCACCTTCGTGCGCTATCGCACGCCGCAGGATTCCGTTCCGCGCTGGCGTGTGAGCGACTGGGGGCAGCCCGTCACCATCGGCGGCGTGCGCATTGCCCTCGGTGACGTGGTCATCGCAGATCGTGATGGCATCGTCATTGTGCCTCGGCGACTCGCCCACGAAGTCGCGCAACGCGCGGAGACGCTCGTCGGCAGTGAGAACGCCGTGCGTCAGGCGATCCGACGCGGCCTGACTCCGCTGGCTGCCTACGAGAAGTTCGGCGTGTTTTAGATCGGGGCGGTGATGCTAGCGGCCACGGCGGCGCGCGGGGCTGGGGGCGGCCGCCGCGGGCTTGCCGTCCTCGGCTGGCGCATCGATGCCGCCCATCCCCGGGAGGCCGGCTTCCTTGAGCGGCTTGGCGATGCGATCGCGCAGCCATTTGCCGTCCCACCACTCGAGCGGGGTGACGGAGGTCCCGTGCACGAGGACCTCATAGTGCAAGTGATCACCGATGGCGAGTCCCGTCGTGCCCGAGCGGCCGATCTCTTGGCCCTTCTCGATTTTGTCACCCGGCTTGACGCCGACGCTGGATAGGTGCGCGTAGAGGGTCTGCAGTCCGAGGCCATGGTCCACGACGACCGTGTTGCCGTAAATTGTCAGCGGTCCGGCAAAGACCACCACGCCCGTATTGGCGGCCGGCACCGACATGTGCTTGGTAGCGGCCAGGTCATAGCCGAAGTGCACCTGCGTGTCGACCGGCTTGCCCTGGTAGATATAGGTGCGCTTCTCGGCGAAGTTGGCGAAGACCTTGGTGTTCCGCGGCTGCACAAAGGCACCGGTCCACAGCGGCTGGCCGGCGGTCTTGGTCCCGATCGCTCGCTTCTCCTCTTCGGCCTGACGACGCTGGTCGCGGTTGACGATCAGGAATCCCTCGAGCAGCGGTTGCGTCGGCGGTCGCTGCGGTAGGAGCTCGGGTACTTTCGCTTCGAGCAGGGTGTTGCGAATCTCGATGGTGTCGTGTGGAAACTTCCGGGGCTTGAGCTCGGCGGGCACCGTCCGCGACGCGCTATTGCCGGCTGCATCGACGGCGCTTACCGTCATTGGCGCGTTGCCGCCAAAGTCATGGGGCAGGGCGATGAGCGCCAGGCGCGCCCCCTTGTCGGCGGGACCGTAGGGGTACGTCGGGAAGGACTGGTTTCCGACGCGTACGTCGGCCCGCGTCGCGTCGGCGGCCCGGAACGCGATCAGCCCCGCTCCACCCGGCGAGATGTACTGGGTGGCGCCCAGGATCTCGATGCGGGGCGGAGTAAGGTCGACCTTGAGGGGGAATTGCGCGATGGCGCGCTCGTCCCTCCGCAGGGGTCGCCAAAAGTCGTCACGCGCCCACACCTCGATCGTCGCGTCTCCCTCGCGGACACCCGTCGCGGTCGGATCGATGGTGACCGGAATCTCGACCCGAGGCGCCGGCGTTCCCGGGTGCTTGGCCACCACGGTGGTCTTCCCGCCCTGCAGCAGCCGCACCTCGGCGTCGGCCACGTTGCCGCGCGTCGCCTGCAGCCCGATGGTGATGGGGGTCTTGTGTCCGATGAGCGCGGGCGGCGCGCCGGTCACCTGCACCCCGCGGACGGATTGGCGCCAGCCGACGTAGGCCAGCACGCCGACGGCGGCCACGAGAGGAATCAAGACGAAGATAAACCGTGACTTGAAGCGTGACCGCGACCGCACCTCAGGATGATAGCATGCAGGTCACGCGCGCCGTTGCTTGACGCGTCATAACGCCTTCGCTAGAGTGACCCGGTGTTCCCCACCCTCTGGCTGATTCCCGCCTTTCCGCTGGCTGGAGCCCTGCTCAACGTCGCTTTCGGGCGAGCGGTGGGCCATCGGGCTCACTGGATTGCCGTGCCCGCCCTCGCCGGTTCCTTCCTCGCCTCGGTGGCCGTCTTCATGGAGGTCTGGGGTGGTCAGACGGGGACGGCGACACTCTTTGCATGGATCGTGGCCGGAGACTTCTCGACGGCGGTGACCGCCTTGGTCGATCCCTTGACCGGCATCATGCTGCTGGTCGTCACCGGCGTCGGTCTGCTGATCCACGTGTATTCGATCGGCTACATGCACGACGATCCCGGCTATCCACGGTTCTTTGCCTACCTGAACCTGTTCGTCTTCTCCATGACCATGCTGGTGCTCGCCGACAACTTCTTGCTGCTCTACGTGTTCTGGGAGGCGGTCGGCCTCTGCTCCTACCTGCTGATCGGCTTCTGGTACACGCGCAAGTCGGCGGTGGACGCCGGCAAGAAGGCATTCATCGTCAACCGCGTGGGGGACTTCGGCTTCGGCCTCGGCGTCCTGTGGCTGTGGACAGCGGTCGGTACGCTCGACTATGGCGACGTCTTCCGGGCGGTGGACACCATCCCGCCAGCAGTGGCGACCGGGATTGCCCTCCTGCTGTTCATGGGCGCCTGCGGTAAGTCGGCCCAGCTGCCCTTGCACGTGTGGTTGCCCGACGCCATGGAGGGACCGACCCCGGTGTCCGCGCTGATCCACGCCGCCACCATGGTGACGGCGGGCGTGTACATGGTGTGCCGCAGCCACGCGCTGTTCGAGCGCTCGGGGGTGGCCCTCGAAGTGGTGGCCTGGGTGGGCGTGCTGACGGCCGTCTTCGCCGCCACCGTCGCCGTGGTGCAAACGGACATCAAACGGGTTCTCGCCTACTCCACCATCAGCCAGCTTGGCTATATGTTCGCGGCGGCCGGTCTCGGCGCCTACGCCGCCGCCATCTTTCATCTGGTCACCCACGCCTTCTTCAAGGCCTTGCTCTTTCTGGGCGCGGGGAGCGTCATTCACGGTCTGCAAGGTGAGCAGGATCTGCGCAAGATGGGAGGCCTCGCCCCGCGTATGGTCGGGACGACCATCACCATGCTGATCGGGACGGCGGCCCTGGCCGGCCTGCCACCGTTCGCGGGGTTCTTCTCCAAGGACGAGATCCTGGCCACCGCCTTCCACGAGAAGTTCGTCGTCTGGCCGCTCCTGCTCTTCGGCGCGTTCCTCACGGCCTTCTATAGCTTTCGCCTCTTCTTCCTGGCCTTCACGGGCGGCCCCCGCATGTCGAAGGAAGTGGCGCATCACGTGCACGAATCACCTCCGGTGATGACGTGGCCGCTCGTCATCCTCGCCCTGCTGACCTTGGGGGCGGGGGTGGCCGTCGGCATTCCGGCCGAGGAGGGGTCACCGTTCCAACGATTCCTGGCGCCAGTCTTCGGCAGCCAGCACGTGCCCCACGGCGGCGTGCTGGCTCTTGTCCTCATCGTGCTGGCCGTGCTGGTGTCGCTGGCCGGGCTGGCCCTGGCCGCGTTCATGTACTGGTCTTCCTCCGAGCGGGCCGCCCGCATCGGTAGCGCGCGGCATCCGCTGGTCCGGATTCTGCTCGATGCCTACCACGTCGATGCTCTCTACGATCGTCTGTTCGTGAGGCCGTACTTTGCCCTGTCCGAATTTCTCGCGCGGAGCTTCGACGTGCGGGGTATCGACGGGCTCGTGAACCTCCTCGGCCGCGCGACCCTGGCGGGAGCCAGCCTGCTCCGTTCGTGGCAGACCGGTTACACGGTGACCTACGCGCTGACCATGCTGGTGGGAGCGGTGCTCCTCGTAGGGTACCTCCTCGCGCGCCCATGACCATCGGGCTTCTGTCCGCCGTGACCTTTCTGCCGCTGCTGGGCGCCGTGCTACTCGCCTTCGTGCCGCGACGGGCGACCCGCGGGATCCGCTTTGGCGCCCTGGCCGTCTCCCTGGTCACCCTGATTCTGTCACTGCCGCTCTACTTCAACTTCGACGGCGAGGTGGCGGACTACCAGTTCGTGGAGGCGGCGCCATGGATGCCTGCGCTCGGCATTGGCTATCACCTCGGCATCGATGGCATCAGCGTGCTCCTGGTGCTCCTCACCACGTTCATCACTCCGCTCGCGCTCGTCTCTGCCTGGTCCTCCATCGAGGATCGCGTGAAAGAGTTCGTGATCACCATGCTCGTCCTGGAGACGGGCATGCTGGGCGTGTTCGTCAGCCTGGATGTGTTTCTGTTCTACGTCTTCTGGGAAGCGATGCTCATCCCCATGTACCTCATCATCGGGGTATGGGGCGGGACCCAGCGCGTGTACGCCGCCGTCAAGTTCGTCCTCTACACCCTGGTGGGCTCGCTGCTCATGCTGGTGGCCATCCTCGCCCTCTACGTCCAGCACGGCGGCACCACCGGCCTCTACACCTTCGATCTCCCCACCTTGGCTCGCTGGGTGATGCCCACCGGGCTCGGCCAGAACCTCATGTTCCTGGCCTTCGCGCTGGCCTTCGCCATCAAGGTCCCCCTCTTTCCCTTCCACACGTGGTTGCCCGACGCCCACGTGGAAGCCCCGACACCCGGCAGCGTCATCCTGGCCGGGGTCCTCCTCAAGATGGGAACCTACGGATTCCTGCGCTTCTGCCTGCCCCTATTTCCCGACGCCAGCTTGACCTTCGGGCCGCTCGTGTTCGCCCTGGCCGTGATCGGCATCATTTATGGCGCCTGTGTGTGCACCGTCCAGCCTGATCTCAAGAAGCTGGTCGCGTACTCCAGCGTCAGCCATCTTGGATTCGTCATGCTGGGCATCTTCTCCCTCAACCAGCAAGGGGTGGTGGGTGGGGTGATCCAGATGGTCAACCACGGCCTCTCCACGGGCGCGCTCTTCTTAATGGTCGGCATGATCTACGAGCGGCGTCACACCCGCCTCATCGCCGACTTCGGCGGGTTGTGGCGAGTGATGCCTGCCTTTTCGGTGCTCTTCCTCGTTGTCTCCCTGGCCTCGCTCGGCTTGCCCGGACTCAACGGCTTCGTGGGAGAGTTCCTCATCCTGCTGGGCGCCTTCCAGGTAAACCGGCTGATGACCGTGCTCGCCACGACGGGAGTCATCCTCGCCGCCGTCTATATACTCTGGATGTACCAGCGCGTGATCTTCGGCGAGATCACCCACGAGGAGAACCGGCGACTGCAAGACCTCAACCCGCGCGAGTGGGCGGTGCTTGTCCCGGTGATCGTGTTCATCGTATGGATCGGCGTGTATCCGCTGGCCTTCACCGGCAAGACCGAAGCCTCGGTGGCGGCCCTGATCGCCGAGGTCCAGAGCAAGGCGAGCGTCAGTCGCGGCCTCTCTCCGGTTCGTCTGGCCGCCGAGGCCCAACCCGTCAATCAGGCGCCGGCGCCCTAGTGGACGGCCTTTCTATCCCTCCGGTCGCCTGGAGCGTGCTGGCGCCACCGCTCATCGTCTTCGTCACGGCGCTCCTCGCGCTGGCCCTCGACCTGCTGCCGCCGCGGGACTCCAAGGAGCACCTGGGCAGCGTGGCTCTCGCCGGCGTGGTGGTGGCGCTCATCGTGAGCGTCCTCTCCTGGGGCTCGGACGAGCGCGGGTTCTCGGGGATGCTGGTGCTCGACAACTACGCGCTCTTTTTCAATGTCGTGATCTGCTACGCGGTGGCTCTCGTGCTCTTGCTGTCGCTCGACTACCTGCGGCGCCAGGGGGCGGAGTCCGGCGAGTACTACGGTCTCGTTCTCTTTTCGATGTCGGGGATGATGTTCCTGGCGTCGGCCAACGACCTCATGGTGGTGTTTCTCGCCATCGAGGTGATGTCGCTCTCGCTCTACGTGATGGCGGGAATCTTCAAGACGCGGCTCGCCTCCAGCGAGGCGTCCATGAAATACCTCTTGCTCGGCGCCTTCGCCTCGTCGTTTCTCCTCTACGGGATCGCGTTGATCTATGGCACCACGGGCAGCACCAATTTCGAGCGGGTGTCGGCGGCCCTGGCCGGCCAGTCCCCCCCCACCATGTTCCTCGTCGGCGTGGGTCTGCTGCTCGTGGGATTCGGGTTCAAGATCTCCGCGGTGCCCTTCCACATGTGGGCTCCCGATGTGTACGAGGGGGCCCCCACCAGCGTCGCCGCCCTCATCGCTACCGGCGCCAAGGCGGCCGCCTTCGCGGCCCTCATTCGTCTGCTGAGCGGAGCACTCCGCATCGCCCAGCCCGACACGACTGCCATCCTCTGGGTCATGGCCGCCCTGACCATGACCGTGGGCAACGTGGTGGCCGTCGCCCAGTCGAATCTCAAGCGTATGCTGGCGTATTCCTCCGTCGCCCACGTCGGCTACATGCTGGTGGGCTTGGTGGCAGGCGGCAGCGTGGGGGCGGGCGCCGTCCTCTTCTATCTGCTGGCCTACGTCTTCACGACCGCCGGCGCCTTCGGCGCCGTCCTGCTCTGCGAGCGGGGTCGCGAGGAGGCGGTGAACGTCGACGACTACGCCGGCCTGGCCCGCCGCAGCCCGCTTCTGGCCGGCGCCCTGAGCCTCTTCCTGCTCTCACTCATCGGCATTCCGCCCCTGGCCGGATTCTTTGCGAAATTCTACGTATTTGGCTCCGCGGTACGCGCGGGCTATCTGGGGCTCGTGGTGCTGGCGGTGCTGAACTCGGCGGTGGCTGCCTACTACTACCTGCGCGTGGTTGTGTACATGTACATGCGCGAGGCGGACGGGGAAGGTGCCCTCTACGCGCCATCGTTCGCGGGCGCCCTCGCCCTGGTCATCGCCCTGGTGGGCATCGTCCTCCTTGGCGTCATGCCCGCTCCCTTTGTGGATCTCGCGCAGGCTGCGGTCGCCCCGCTGTTTCGATAGGTGAAGTGCGCCCGTTCGTGCTCCCTCACCTGGGCTGGTTGTTCGATCTCGACGGGACCGTGTACCTCGGCGAAACACTGATCCCGGGCGCCGCGGAAACCATTGCCGCCCTGCGGGGGGCGGGCCGGCGGGTGGCCTTTCTCTCCAACAAGCCGTTGTATTCCCGCGCCGACTACGCCCGGACGTTGACCCGGCTCGGCATTCCGGCCGCGATCGACGATGTCGTCAATTCCTCGGTGGTGCTGGCACGCTATCTCGCGCGCTTGGACCCCGGGGCGCCGCTGTTCGTGATTGGCGAGCCGTCGCTGATCGGGGAGCTGCAAGCAGCCGGCTTCGAGACGCGATCCGATGAGTACGTGCGCTGGGTCGTCATCGCATTCGACCGCACGTTCGACTACGCCAAGCTCAACACGGCGCTGCAGGCGGTGACCCGGCGCGGTGCCCGCCTCATTGCCACCAACCCTGACCGCACCTGTCCGGTCGACGGCGGCGAGATCCCCGACTGTGCCGGCATGATCGCCGCCGTGGAGGCGGTGACCGGCCACCGGGTCGAGGTCGTCGTGGGCAAACCCTCTCCCATCATTCTCGAGGATGCGTTGCGCATCTTGGGCCTGCCCCCAGCCGATTGCGCCGTCGTCGGCGATCGCCTGGAGACCGACATCCTGATGGGCAAGCGCCAGGGATTGGGCACCGTGCTCGTCCTCAGCGGGATCACGCGGCCCGGCGACCCGCGCATCGCCGAGGTGGCCCCGGACGTCGTGCTACCATCCATCCGAGACGTGGTGGTGCGATGACGAGGCGCGACTCGCTGACCGACGCCGAATTCGACGTCGTCATCGTGGGCGGCGGGATGGCGGGGGCCGGGATCGCGCGCGAGCTGGCACTGCGCGGGCTGTCGGTGGCGCTCGTGGAGAAGGGGGATTTCGCCTCCGGCACCACCTCGCGATCCTCCAAGCTCATCCACGGTGGGCTTCGTTACCTCGAACTCTTCGATGTCGCCCTCGTGCGCGAGTCGCTACGCGAGCGCGCCACCCTCCGACGTCTGGCGCCTCACCTGGTCCGCCCCCTGCCGTTTCTCGTTCCCATCCACCGCGATTCGTCGCGGGGTCTCGTCAAGGTCCGTATCGGGCTGAAGCTCTACCAGTGGCTGACACCGGGCGGGGGCGGTGAGCGCTATCGTGTCCTCTCGGCGTCTGACGCGCTCGGGCTCGAGCCGACCATGCGCGCTGAAGGCCTCCGGGGTGCCGGCTACTACTTCGACGATCTCCTCGTGTATCCCGAGCGTCTGTGTCTGGAGAACGTGCTCTCCGCCTGCCGCCACGGCGGGCGCGCCTTCAATTACACCGAGGTGGAAGAGGTGATCCGCGGGCCCGGTCGCTCGGTGGCCGGCGTCAAAGTCCGTGATCTCCTCACGAGTCAGGTGGCGACGCTCCGAGCGCGCCTGCTCGTGAATGCGACCGGCCCCTGGGTGGATCAGTTCCGGGAACAGGCGGGGGTCCTCGAACGAGGGCCGCGCATTGTCCGACGCACCAAGGGGATTCATTGCCTGCTGCCCCGGCTGACCACCCGCGCGCTCTACCACAGCACCGCCGATGACCGCATGGTCTTCGTCATCCCGTGGCGCGAGTTTTCACTGGTCGGAACCACCGACACGGACTTCGACGGTGATCTCGACCGCGTGCACGCGACCCGAGCCGAGGTGGACTACCTGCTGGACGAAGTGCGGCGAGTCCTGCCCGATCCACGGGTGAATCCGGATCACGTCGCGTATACCTATGCGGGTGTGCGGCCGTTGAGCTTCGAGGAAGGCCGGCGCGCTTCCAACGTCTCGCGCGAGCACAAGGTGGTAGACGAGGAGGATGGGCGCTTCCTCTCCATCACCGGCACCAAGCTCACCTGCTTCCGTAGCCTCGCCGAGGAGGTCGGGGATCGGGTGATCAGGACGCTCGGACGGGGAGGGCCGAGCCGGACGGCGCGCTACAGCCTGGACGGCGCCGATGAAGAGGTGGCCACCGTCGAGGCGCACACGTGGCTCGACGTATCAACGGAGGCGGCGACGACAGGACTGTCCTCCGGCCACGCTCGAGACGCTCGTGCAGATCTACGGGCGGGCCTACCCGTCCGTGGTGACCTTGGCCGGCAAGGTCCCCGATGGCGCCGAGCGGCTATGTCCCCAGAACGCGGATATCGTCGCCCAGCTTCACCTGGCCGTGCAGGATGAGAGGGCGGTGTCGCTGCAAGATTTTCTGCTTCGGCGTACCGGCATCGGGACCAGTTCCTGTCAGGGGCTCGATTGTGCCGAACCCATCGGCCAGCGGATGCGTGACCTGCTAGGTTGGTCGTCTCGACGGCTGGACGCTGAGTTGGAGGCGTACCGGGCGTACGTCGCCCGCTCGCACCGCTTCAAGACGTAAGGGTCTCCGTCGTTCCCGCCCGTCACGCCAGGCTGCGCGTGGCCTGTGTTATAGTCGGCGCCGTCGTCGAGGTTCGCGGCTTCCTATCGCCTCGGTTCGCGGAAGTTCAGATCAGGAGGGACCCATGCACAGGGTCATCACGCGCGGTGCCAACGCCCTCGTCGTGGCTGCTCTCGTTGTGCTCTTGCCCGCATACGCCTGGGCCCGGACGGAAATCCATTTCTGGCATGCCATGGGGGGGCAACTGGGTGAGGCCGTCAACGAGCTGGTGAAGCAGTTCAACCAGAGCCAGCCGGACTTCGAGGTCAAGGCTCTCCAGAAGGGGACGTATCCCGAAGTACTGACCTCGGCCATCGCCGCCTATCGGCAGAAGAATCCCCCACACATCGTCCAGGTGTTCGACGTGGGGACCCAGACCATGCTGCTGTCGGGAGCGATCTACCCGATCCACACGTTGCTCAAGGAGCAGGAGGTCGCCATCAACTGGGACGATTTCATCGGTCCCGTGGTCGGCTACTACTCCAAGGACGGGCAGCTCTACTCCATGCCGTTCAACTCGTCGAGCCCGATCCTGTATTACAACAAGGAGGCCTTCAAGAAAGCGGGTCTGCCCGACAAGCCGCCCGCCACCTGGAAGGAGGTCGAGGCCGCCTCCCGGAAGGTTCTGGCCGCCGGCGCCGCCAAGTGCGGCTTCACCACCTCGTGGCCCTCGTGGACGATGCTGGAGAACACCTTTCCCTGGCACAATCAAGCGTTCGCGACCAATCAGAACGGCTACACCGGTCTTGACACCAAGCTGCTCATCAATGGCGAGTTTGGCCTCATGCACATCGGCACCCTCGCCAAGTGGCAGAAGGAAAATGTCTATTCATACGGCGGCCGCATGGGGCAGCCCGATCCCAAGTTCATCAACGGTGATTGCGCCATGCTCATCCAGTCCTCGGCCGTCATTGGGGGGTTCAAGAAGTCGGTGAAGTTCGAATGGGGCACCGGGCAGCTTCCCCACTGGGGGCCTCCCTACAAGAAGCAGAACACCATCGTCGGTGGGGGGACCCTGTGGGTGATGCGAGGCCAGAAGGGCCCCGACTACAAGGGCGTCGCCCGCTTCATGAAGTTCATCGCCGAACCGCACCAGCAGATGTGGTGGGCGGTCACCACCGGCTACGTGCCCATCACGCGCGCGGCCACCAAGAACCTCGAGGAGGGCCACTTCTTCAAGAAGAACCCCGACCAGTGGACCGCCATGAGCGCGCTGCTCAATGCCAAGCCCACGCCCATCAGTCAGGGCATCCGCCTTGGCAACTTCGTCCAGATCCGGGAAGCCATCGAGGCGGAGCTCGAGAACATCTTCGGCGGCAAGAAAACGGCGAAGGAAGGGCTGGAGGCGGCCGTGGCCAAGGGCAACGATATCCTCAAGGAGTTCGCGGCCGCCAACAAGCCCTAGCGGCCGTCATCCTCGATGAAGCGGACGGTTTTTCGACACCGGGGGTTACCCTACCTGCTGGTGTTGCCGCAGGTGGCGGTGACCATCGTGTTCTTCATCTGGCCCGCCTTTGAGTCGGTGCGTTTGAGCGTCTACCGAACCTCACCCTTCGGCGACAAGTCGTACTTCGTGGGTCTGGAGAACTTCGCCAAGCTCCTGGCGTCCCCGGAGTACTACCACTCCATCCTGGTCAGCTTCATCTTTGGCTTCGGGGTGACGGCTCTCGCGGTGGGCGGGGGCCTCTTCGTGGCGGCGCTCGCCACCCAGAACATCCGGGGATTGACCGCCTATCGGACGGCCGTGCTGTGGCCGTACGGCATCGCCGCGCCCGTCGCCGGCATCATCTTCCTCTTCATGTTCCACCCCTCCTACGGCGTGCTGCCGTACTGGCTCTCGTTCGTCACCTCCTACGATTTCAACTGGCTGCTCAAGGGCTGGGTGGCCATGCTGCTGGTCATCGTAGCCACCGCGTGGACCGTGGTGGGGTACAACATCGCGTTCTTTCTGGCAGGGTTGCTGGCCATCCCGACGTCGGTGCTGGAGGCGGCCAGCGTGGACGGTGCCGGATCGATCCGCCGATTCGTATCGATCGTGCTGCCCCTGCTCTCGCCGATCACCTTCTATCTGATGGTGGTGAACCTGATCTTTGCTTTCTTCGGCTCCTTTGGCGTCATCCACGCCGTCACCCAGGGCGGACCGGGGAGGGCCACCGAGATCCTCGTCTACAAGGTCTGGAAGGACGGCTTCATCGGGCTGAACCTCGGCTCCTCGGCGGCCCAGTCGGTTATCCTCATGATCATCGTGATCACCCTGACCGCGCTGCAGTTCCGCTTCCTGGAGCGACGAGTCACCTATTGAGTGCCGACGCGACGCTGGCCCGCTCGCGGGCCGACACCCTGCCGCGCACCGTGGCTGCCCAGCGACGGCCGGTCCCCTGGGGGCGGGTCGTCGTTCATCTGATGCTCCTCGCCTGCGTCGCCATCATCGCTTTTCCCCTCTACTACGCGCTGGTCATCTCCACCCAGACGGTGGAGGAGGTCCTGGCCCGCCCCCCGCTCCTGACCCCGTCAAGCCATGCCCTGACGAACTATGGCGAAGCGTGGCGACGGTCGCACATGGAGCGCCTGCTCTGGAATAGCGGGGTGGTGGCGGTCGTGTCCGCGGTGGGCAAGATCGCGATCTCGCTCCTGTCCGCCTTCGCCATCGTGTACTTCGACTTCCGGGGAAAATCGCTGGTGTTCTGGATGATCCTCATCACCTTGATGCTGCCCGTCGAAGTGCGCATCATGTCGACGTTCGAGGTGATCGGGAACCTTGGATGGCTCAACACCTATTGGGGCCTCACGGTGCCCCTCATGGCCTCGGCCACCGCCACCTTCCTGTTCCGGCAGTTCTACCAGACGGTGCCCAACGAACTGGCAGAGGCGGCCCAGATCGACGGGGCGGGTCCTCTCAGGTTTCTGTGGTCGTTCCTGCTCCCGCTGTCCTGGACCAACATCGCCGCCCTGTTCGTGGTGCTATTCATCTACGGATGGAACCAGTACCTGTGGCCGCTGATGATCACCAACACGGAGGCGATGCGGATGGTGGTCATCGGGCTGCAAGATCTCATTCCCCGCACAGGCACCCATGTGCCCGAGTGGAACATCATGATGGCGGCCGCCATCATGGCGCTGCTCCCGCCTGTGCTTGTGATCTTGCTCATGCAGCGCTGGTTCGTGAAGGGCCTCCTCGAGAGCGACAAGTAAGATGGCGCCAACCCGTTACGTCGCCCACCGAGGCGGTGCGGCCCTCTGGCCCGAGAACAGCCTGCTCGCCTTCAAGAACGCCATCGCGGCGGGGGCACGTCTGCTGGAGATGGACGTCCACCAGGCTGCTGACGGCACCGTGGTGGTGATCCACGACCCGACCCTCGACCGCACCACCAATGGCACCGGCCCCGTGGCGGCTCACACCAGCGCCGAGCTCCGCGCGCTGCGCCTGCGGGATACGAGCGGCGCCCTTACCCAGGAGTGGGTGCCGACCCTGGCCGAGGTACTGGCGCTGGCCGCCCCCGTCGGAGTGGCCTTGCTGGTGGAAATCAAGACGCCGGGCCCGGCCGTTCAATATGTGCCGTCGGAAGATGGGGTGCGGGTGACCCCCGGTCCACGCTACGAGGGGCTGGAGCAGATGATCCTGGACGAACTGGCGGCGGCCGGTGTGAGCGAACGCTCGATGCTCATGGCCTTCAACCCGGCCGTGGTGGCGGAGGTCCGTGCGCGCGCGCCCAGGCAAGGTACGGTCTTGCTCGTGGATCGTCATCACGTGGAGAAGGCTCGTGTGCGGCCGGTCGAGGCCGTGCGGTGGGCGGTCACGGCGGGCGTAACCTATCTCGGGCTGCACCATTCGCTGTGCGACGCGGCCGTCGTGGAGGCGGCGCACACGGCTGGCATCGGGATTGGGGTGTTCACCGTCAATGACGAGGCAGACATGCGTCGGCTGGCAGGCCTCGGGGTTGACGTCATCATCACGGACCGGGCGGACATCATTGCCCGCCCCCCGGGCGGTGCCTGATGGCCGGCAGCCGGCCAAGCCCGTGGCGACAGCGGCGGCTGCGGCTGTTGCTCGGGCTCGTGGCAGCGGTGGTCTCGGCCGGCGGGCTCGCTGCCGCCCAGACAGCGGGCCCGCTGGTGGCTGCCCATCGCGGCGGAGCACTCTTGTGGCCAGAGAACAGCCTGACCGCCTTCCGTAACGCCCTCGCGCTCGGCGCCGACTTTCTGGAGACCGACGTTCATCTCACCCGTGACGGCGAGGTGGTGATCCTGCACGATCCGACCCTCGAGCGGACGACAACGGGGACGGGACGCCTCAGCGAGGCAAGCCTCGCCGATCTCGCTTCGCTGCGTCTGCGCGCGCGGGACGGCGCGGTGACCGCTGATTCCATACCCACCTTGGCCCAGATGCTCGACGTGCTGGCCACGAGCCGAGCTCGGCTGTTGCTCGAAATCAAGGTGGGCGCGGATCGCCAGCGCTATGGGGGCATCGAGGAAAAGGTGCTCGCGCTGGTGCGCGCTCATGGGGTCGCCGAGCGGACTGTGATCATGGCCTTCGAGGGGGAGACGGTTCGTCGGATCCGCGCCCTCGAGCCGTCGATGCGTACCGCCCTCCTGGTAGGACAGTCGCGGGTGCAGCGGGAGCGCGTTCCCGCCCGTGAAGCCGTGCGCTGGGCGCAAGAGGTCGGGGCCTCCCATCTCGGCATCGACCATCGGGTTCTCGATCAGGGTGTCGTGGAGGCGGCGCGGGCGGCGGGCATCGTGCTCGCGACGTGGACCGTGAACGATGAGGCCGACCTGCGTCGGGCGATGGCGGCGCGCGTGGATGTCATCATCTCGGACCGCCCCGACCTCGCTCTGACTGTTAGACATGGGGGGGCCTCGACGAAATAAGGGGGGGTCTCGACGACCCCCCCAGGCCCCCCCGCGCTCGGAGGCGCCCCGGGGGACCCGTGGCGCCCCTCGGGAACACGCGTGCGGTGGGGCCTCGACGGACCCCCAGGCTCCCCTGCGGTCGGGGCGCCCCTCGGTAACACGCGTGCGAATAGGGTCTCGAACGGACCGCGGGGCCCTAGTGTGAGCGAATAGGATCATCTCGGGTGCCGGACGAGCACTCAACGAGGAGACACAACATGAGGAAGTTGTCCTGCTGGATTGCCCAGCTGGGCGTGGTCTTGATGCTGGCCGTGGGTATGACTGGTCTGGCTAGCGCCCAAGCTCCCATCGAGAACGAGTTGGCCCTCATCACCCCCGTTTCGAAGTTCATCCACGACGCGGCACTCAAGGCCTTCGCGGAGTACGCCAAGGAGCGATGGAACGTTACCCTCAAGGTCAGCGCCATTCCCGCGGGAACTCCGGTGGCCTACGGACGCATCGTGGAGTGGAAGGGCAGACCCGAGGCCGACATCTTCTGGGGAGGCGAGTCCGCCCTCTTCGAAAAGCTTGCCGAGCAGAAGCTCCTGCAAAAGGTCGAGATCTCCCGGGAGGCCTGGGATTCCATCCCGGCCTCGATCGGCAAGCCCAAACCCATTCCCCTCAAGGACAAGGATGGCTACTGGGTAGGCACGGCCCTCGAGCCATATGGGCTCGTCTTCAATCCCAAGAAGATCCAGCGACTGGGGGTACCGGCGCTGGTGAAGTGGGACGACCTGCTCAATCCGAAGCTGAAGGGTGAGGTCGCCCAGTGCGCGCCCACCAGGTCCTCCTCGTCCAACGCGACGTACGAGGTCATCCTCTCTCTCCACGGCGAGGACAAGGGGTGGGAGTGGCTGAAGAAGCTGGCCGACAACACCGGGTTCTTCACGGCGCGAAGCCGTGACGTTCCCACCGTCGTGGCCAAGGGTGAGTTCGCGGCCGGGTTTGCCGTGCCGTCCTATATGGCCTTCGAGGAGAAGCTGGCCGGGTTCGATATCAAGTTCGTGGCCCCCGATTATTCGTTCGTGACACCCGAGCCCATGGCGATCCTGGCCGGCTCGCGCAATCCAAAGGCCGCCCGGGCCTTCATCGAGTTCCTGCTGAGCGAGCGCGGGCAGCGCGTGTTCATGGATCGCGGCCTCTTTCCCATCACCCCCAAGTACAAGGTCCAGGGGGCGCCCGGATCCACCGCCGAGATGGCGGTGGAGTTCACGGGCGGTGTGCGGTCGTACTTCGACCGTGAGGTTTTGAACGTCTACGACGAGGCCGTGGCCGCCAAGCGGTCGGAGGCGCTGAAGACGCGGTTTCGAGGGGACATCGAGGCCGTCTGGAAGAAACCCTGAGGATTCGCGTCCAGGCGCTGACCAAGCGCTTCGGCAGTGTGCGCGCCGTCGATGCCGTGTCCCTCGACGTCGCCGACGGCGAGCTGTTCACCCTGCTCGGCCCGTCGGGGTGCGGCAAGACGACCTTGTTGAGGCTCCTGGCCGGGTTCTCCATGCCGGAGGCCGGCGAGATCTGGTTCGGCGCCCGTCGGGTCGATGCCTTGCCTCCCTACGAACGCAACATCGGCATGGTCTTCCAGAACTACGCCCTGTGGCCGCATATGACGGTGCGCGGCAATGTGACGTACGGGCTTCGCCTGCGCCGCCTGTCCTCAGCTGTGATCGCCGACCGTTTGAGCGCGGGGCTGGCCAAGGTCAACCTACAAGGATTGGAAGACCGGTATCCCGGACAGCTCTCGGGCGGCCAGCAACAGCGAGTGGCCCTGGCCCGTGCTCTCGTTCTCAACCCCGACATTCTCCTGCTCGACGAGCCGCTCTCCAATCTCGACGCGAAGATTCGGGTCCAGGTACGCACGGAGATCCGCACGCTTCAGCAGTCGCTGGGGATCACCACGATCTACGTGACCCACGATCAGGAGGAGGCGCTGTCGCTTTCCGATCGCGTCGCCGTCATGCGCGACGGGCACGTACTGCAGGTGGCGGCTCCCAAGGAGCTCTACGAGCGGCCCCTCACGCGCTTCGTGGCCGACTTCGTGGGGACCAACAACATCGTCCCTGGTGTCGCGCAGGATCGCCGCGGTGAGTGGCTCGAGGTCGAGACGCCCCTCGGCCGCCTGCAGACGCGCGCCGGCAACGGCCTCGGGCCAGGCGACCGCTGTGTGCTGGCCGTGCGTCCCGAGAATATCGCGCTCGGTAGTCCGGACGTCAATGCCGTGGTCGGCACCATCGTGCTGGCCTCGTACCTCGGCAACACGCTCCGCTACGACGTGCAGGCGGCGGGGGACACCGTGCTCAAGGTGGACGTGCGGGACCCCTGGCATCACGATCTACTGCCCATCGGTCAGACGGTGACGTTGACCTTTCCGCCGTCCGTCGTTCTGCCCCTGCCCGATGCCTGACCTTGCGGCGGGGGCCCCGGCGGCCGCGCCCGCCCGGCTCCGGGCAGCCACCGCGCTGCCGGCGCTCGGCGTCGGCGCCATCTGGCTGTTCCTGGCCGTGTTTCTCGTCTACCCGCTGCTCCGGGTCTTCTACGACGCCTTCAGTGATGAGGCGGGCCGTCTCACCCTCGCCAATTTTGTGGAGTTCGCGCGCGACGGCTTCTACCGACGGTCGCTGTGGAACTCGCTCGTCCTAGGGCTGGGGACGGTGGCCACCACGTCCCTGCTGGGTTTCGCCATCGCCTTCTTGCTCGTCCGCTGTGACTTTCGTGGTCGCGATCTGTTCGGCTACCTCACTCTGCTTCCCATCGTCTCGCCGCCGCTGGTGGGCGTGCTCGGGTTCACCTTCATCCTGGGCCGGGCGGGCACCGTCAACGTGCTCCTCATGGACGCCTTCGACCTCGCCAAGCCGCTCAACTTCGTGTACGGGGTCCACGGCGTCCTGCTGGTGCAAACGCTCCACCTCTTCCCGATGATCACGCTCAACGTGGTGGATGCGCTGGGCAAGATCGATCCCGCCCTCGAGGAAGCGGCGGAGAGTGTGGGGGCGCGGGGCTGGCGAAAGCTCCGCACCATCACCTTGCCCCTCACCACACCGGGCTACGTGGCGGGAGCGCTGCTCGTCTTCATCTGGACCTTCTCGGATTTTGCTACGCCGCTCGTGCTCGGCGTGCATGACCTCCTGGCCGCGCAGGCCTACCTCAACATCGTGCAGTTCGTGGACCGGCGGCTGTTCCGCATGGGCATCGTGATCTCCGCCATCATGGTCGGGTTGGCGGTGCTGTTCCTGGTGGCCGCCCGACAGTTTGTTGCCATCAAGGACTACTCGTCCCTGTCGTACTCGCGCATCGCCCGCCGACGGCTATCGCCGCTCGCCCAGACGGCGGTCGTCGCGTTCCTGAGCGTGGTCATGCTGCTGGCGTTCCTTCCTTACCTGGGAGTGCTGCTAGCCTCGGTAGGCAAGGGGTGGGCGCTCACCCCGCTCCCCGTCCACTACACGTTCCAGCACTTCGAGCGGGTGATCGTCGAGACCCCGCGCTACATCCTGAACAGCCTGCTCTATGCGTTGCTGGCCGTGTTGCTGTGCATCGTGGTCGGAGTGCCCATTGCCTGGATTCTGGCCCGGACGCGGCTGCCCGGTCGGGGCACCCTGGACGCGCTGAACACGCTCATCTTGGCCATTCCGGGAACCGCCATCGGAATCGCGTACATCCGGGCTTTCCACGTGGACGTGCCTGGCCTCGGGCGCCCGCTCACGAGCTTCTGGATCATCTTGCCCCTCGTGCTGGCGATTCGCCGGTTACCCTACACGGTGCGCGGCTCCTATGCCTCACTCCTGCTGGTGCATCGCTCAATGGAGGAGGCCGCCGCCAGCGTCGGCGCCTCCGGCCTGCGCACGTTTGGCGACGTCACCCTCCCGCTCATCTGGCGCGGGGTATTGGTGGGCGGCCTCTTTTCCTTCATGACATCGCTGCAAGAGGCCTCGGCCGTGCTCTTCCTGTCCCTCGGAGGGTGGGAGACCATCACGGTCGGCATCTTCTCGTTCTACATCGCCGGGAGCGCGAGCGAGGCCGCCGCGCTCGGAGTCATCCTCGTCGCTGTGGCGGGGGTGAGCCTGCTCGTCGTCAACCGCATCGCGGGCACCAGAATGGGGGGCATGTTCGGCTAGGCTTGTGCGTTGTCGGTGCAGACCCCGGGACCTCATAAATCTTTCTTTTTCAGTACTTTATGCCGGCCTTGTGATCGCCATGGGCTTGTGCTAGTGTCTTTGTTCACATGGCGGAGCCCAAGGAGCCGTCGGCCTGGGCAGGGCTCGGCGAGCTTAGCTCGATTGGCATGACCTTGGTGCTCGCCACAGTGATCGGAATGGTCGCTGGCTACTACGCCGATCAGTGGCTCGGCACGAGCCCGTGGCTCTTGTTGGTCGGCCTCGCCTTCGGGATCGCGGCCGGTTTCGTGAGCATGTATCGCTCCGTCAAGGCGGCTGAACGAAGAATGCATGATCGATGAACCCGACTGAGTTGACGTCGCGCGTGACGTTCGAGACGGGCTGCGTCGTGGTGGTCCTCACCCTGCTCGCGGGATGGGCGGGCGGCGTTGCGGCCGCGGCCGGCGTATGCGCGGGCGGGGCGATGGCCATCGCGAATTTCCGGTGGCTCTCCCGACGTGTCGTTGGTGTTCTTGGACACCCGGATGGGGCAGTAGTCGGATGGGCCTTCGGCTTCGGCGTCCGGTTTGCCGCGTTGGCCGCCGCCATCGCGGCTCTGGTGGCGAGCGAGTGGGCACACCCGCTGGGAGTCGTCGTCGGGTTCACCCTGTTGCCGTGCATCTTGATCAGATGCGGGCTGGCGGAGGCGAGCCGCCAAGGCTGACATGGGCGCGATCGAGCATCCTCCTGTCTTTAGCCTTCCCGGTATCCCCGACCACGTCACGTATACGTGGCTGGCCATGATCATTCTGGTGGCCGTGAGCTACGCGGCGACCCGGCGCGCCTCCCTGGTCCCCGTCGGTGTGCAGAACTTCATGGAGGTTGTGCTCGAGCAGTTCAACGGGCTGATCGACGACGTGATCGGGCACGATGGTCGGCGTTATCTCCCCCTCATCGCCACCCTGGGGCTCTTCATTCTGCTGGCCAACCTGATGAGCCTCGTGCCGGGTCTGGAACGACCCACAGGGAATCTCAACACAACGGCCGCCTGCGCCCTCGTGGTGTTCTTCGCGTACCACTACATCGGGGTCAAGAACCAGGGCCTCAAGGCCTATCTCAGGCACTTCATGGGACCGGTCGTGTGGTTGGCGCCGCTCATGGTGCCCATCGAGGTCATCAGTCACCTGGCCCGGCCCCTATCGCTCTCCCTGCGTCTGTTCGGCAACATGACGGGCGGACATATCCTCCTCGCGATCATTTTTTTCTTGATGGGGCTGGACGGACTCATCGGCTGGGCCCTGTCCGGGTCGGTGGGAGGGGCGCTGGTGGGTGGGCTGGGCGGGTTGATCATGATCGCCTTCACGGTGGGGTTCCTCTACCCATTGAAGATCCTCGTGTCGTTTCTCCAAGCCTTCATCTTCGTGATGCTGACCATGCTCTACATCGCGGGCGCTCTCGAGCACGCCGAGGGGCACGAGGGCCACAGCGATGAGCACACGCAGGAACACCTGTAGCGAGCGAGCACCACACATGTACACAGGAGGGCGGGCGTGCGACGTTCACTGATTCTGGCAGGGATAGCGGTTCTCGGAGTACCTGGGTTGGCCATGGCTGCCGAGGGTGGCGGCGGCTGGGTGGGGCCGTTCGGTGTCCTGGTCGCAGGCTTCGCCATGGCATTCGCGGCCGGGCTGTGCGGCCTCGGGCAGGGCAAGGCGATCGCCGCCGCCGTGGACGCCATGGCTCGCCAGCCGGGGGCGGCAGCGCGGATTCAAACGGCGATGATTATCGGTCTGGCCCTGATCGAGTCGCTTGCGATTTACGTTCTCGTGGTGGCGATGATTCTCTTGTTCGTGCAACCCATCAAGTAGCAGACCGGGCCCCGTCGGGCGCCGAGGCACCGCAGGCGCGCCCGACGGACGGATCCGCATGGCACCACGTCCGAACTATCGATATAGCAAGATCCCGGAGATGACGATCCGCCGTCTCTCCGTGTACACGCGGTGCCTGCAGCAGCTGGAGGAGGATGGCGTCAAGACCATTTCCTCACAGGACCTGGCAGAGCGCTTCGGGCTGAACTCCGCCCAGGTAC
This sequence comes from uncultured Candidatus Rokubacteria bacterium, assembly GCA_963754315.1. GTDB lineage: Bacteria > Methylomirabilota > Methylomirabilia > Rokubacteriales > CSP1-6 > CAVWFS01. The sequence continues at coordinate 435,876 of CAVWFS010000019.1, read as the reverse complement.
GCAAGGATCTCGCGTACTTCGGGGAGTTCGGCGTCCGCGGCATCGGCTACTATGTGGCGGGCCTCAAGGCGGAACTGCAGCGCATCCTGGGGCTCGACCGGGAGTGGCCCATTGCGCTGGTGGGTTTCGGGAACCTCGGCTCGGCGCTCTTCCACTATAAGGGGTTCGGCCGGCAGGGCTTTCGGATCGCCGTCATTTTCGACGACGATCCGCTCAAGATCGGGCGGAGCGCCGACGATGTGCCTATCCTGGGCACGAAAGACATGGCGCGCGAGCTTCGGGCACGCGGTGTCCAGATCGCCATCGTGGCGGTACCGGCGGATGGTGCACAGGGGGTGGCCGACCAGCTGGCGGCGGCCGGGGTGCGGGCTGTGCTCAACTTCGCGCCCGCGCGCCTGCGCGTGACGCGTGAGGTCAGGCTGAAGAATGTCGACCTTTCCATCGAGCTGGAGACCTTGAGCTTCTACCTGGCCAAAGACACCCGTTAGGACGTGCGGTAAGCGTGATGATCGCCGAGTGGCCTCCCTTCCAAGCGCTCTCGAAAATGGTCGCCGAAGGACACACCCACATCCGCGTGGGCGGGCTCAGCGGGGGCGCGCGACCGCTGGTGGTTGCGGAGCTACTCCACGCCCACCCGCGGCCGGCCCTCGTACTGGTGGCCAGCCTTGCCGAGGCGCGACGCTTTGCCGGCGATCTGAAGTTCTTCGGCGCCGAGGCCATGGAGTTCCCGGAGGCGGAGCCACGCCTGTGGCGCGGTGGCCACCACCGTGAGGCCGACGCCGAGCGCGCGCTGGTCTGTCGCCGCCTGCTCGCCAGCGAACCCATCGTGGTGGTGGCCACGCGGGCCGCCCTCGACGTCCCCCTGCCGCCCCGCGCCGAGTTCGCGGACCGCCTGCTGCGCCTGAGTGTGGGCGATCGATTGGATCGCGAGCTCTTGCTGGAGGCTCTGGCCGAGGCCCGCTATGAGCGCGCCGACACCGTGGTAGAAGTCGGTCAATACAGCGTGCGAGGCGGCATTGTGGACATCTTCAGCCCCGCGCACACGGCGCCGGTACGTCTGGAGTTCTTCGGGGATGACGTAGAGACCATCCGCCTCTTCGACCCGACCTCCCAGCGTTCGACCTTGGTGCTCAACGAGCTGTCGGTGCTGCCGCTCCCCGATGGTCAAGAGAGCGAGGGACCGGGCCGCGCCGGCCTGCTCGACTACCTGCCCGCAGCGGCACCCGCAATCGTGGACTCACCGAAGCTCTTGGACGAAAGCGGTGACGAGGCAGCGGCGCGTACCCCGCTCGCCACCCTGCTGGGAGATCGTCAGCTCATCGAGCTGACCCTGGTGGCCGAGACGTCCTCGGGTGACACGAGCAGTACCGCAGAGGTCGTGCTCGACACTCATGCGATCCCGTCGTTCGGCGGCCAGTTCCGACGTCTGGCGGCCGACCTCCAGCGGTGGCGGGACGAGGGGTTCAAGGTGGTGTTCGTCGCCGCCGACACCCATCAGGCCGAGCATCTTCAGAGGATCTTGCGTGAGCATCAGTTCGAGGCGACGGTAGCGAGTCCCGGTGGCTGGGCCTCCCAGGCCGTCGCGGGGGATACTGCGGGCCAGCCCTGGTTGACCGTGCTCGTCGGGGAATGCTCCGCGGGATTCTCCCTGACCGCCCTCGGCGTGATCGTTCTATCCGAGCAAGAGGTCTACGGAGCGCGTCGGCGTTCGCTGGCCCGGCCGAAGTATCAGCGCGGATCGCCCATCACGGCCTTCACCGATCTGGAGGTGGGCGACCTGGTCGTGCACGAGGACCACGGCATCGGTCGCTATCTTGGCCTGCGCACGATGAGCATCGGTGATCGGGATGGCGACTTCCTCCTCCTGGAATACGCCGAGCGAAACCAGCTGTATCTTCCCGTGGAACGCCTCGACCTGATCTCGAAGTATCTCGGTGGCGACGAAGAGGCGGCCCGGCTGGATCGCCTGGGGGGGGCCCAGTGGCAACGCGTGAAGGAGTCGGTGCGGGCCGCGCTGCGCGAGATGGCGGAGGCACTCTTGCGGCTGTATGCGGCGCGGGCGGTGGCCGAGGGCAAGGCTTTCTCGCCCGATACGCCGTGGCAGCACGAATTCGAGGCCGCCTTCCGCTTCGAGGAGACCCCCGACCAGCTGCGCGCCATCGAGGAGGCCAAGCGCGACATGGAGCGCACACGTCCCATGGATCGGCTGGTGGCAGGGGACGTGGGGTACGGCAAGACGGAGGTGGCGTTGCGGGCCGCCTTCAAGGCCGTGGCCGACGGCCACCAGGTGGCCGTGCTGGTGCCCACCACCGTGCTCGCCCAGCAGCACTGGAACACGTTCAGCGACCGCTTCGCGGCGTTCCCGGCCAAGGTCGAGCTTCTCTCACGCTTTCGCTCGGCGAAGGAGCAGAAGCTCGTGCTCGATGCGCTCCGTCAGGGCGCAGTGGACGTGGTGATTGGTACCCATCGGCTCTTGTCCAAGGACGTCAGCTTCAAGAATCTCGGTCTTCTCATCGTCGACGAGGAGCATCGCTTCGGGGTCGCGCATAAGGAACGCATGAAGCAGCTCCGGGCCTCGGTCGATGTGCTCGCGCTGACGGCCACTCCCATTCCGCGCACTCTCTACATGTCGCTCTCGGGTGTGCGTGACATGTCCGTCATCGAGACGGCGCCCCTGGAGCGGCTGCCCGTCGAGACCTTCGTGCGCCGTTTCAGCAAGGCGGTCATCAAGGAGGCCCTGGAGCGTGAGCTCGCCCGGGGGGGCCAGGTTTTCTTCGTCCACAACCGGATCCAGTCGCTGCCCTCGATGGTCCGTCTCATCCAGGAACTGGTTCCCGAGGCGCGGATCGTGATGGCCCATGGTCAGATGCGCGAGCGCGAGCTGGAGGCGACCATGGTGCGGTTCGTCACCGGACAGGCCGACGTGCTCGTGTCGACCGCCATCGTGGAGTCAGGGCTGGATATCCCCGCCTCCAACACGATCATCGTTAACCGCGCCGATCGTTTCGGACTGGCCCAGCTCTACCAGCTCCGTGGCCGGGTGGGCCGCGAGCGGCAGCAGGCGTTCGCGTACCTTCTCGTGCCCGCCGACGGCCGCGTGGACGAGCAAGCGCAGCGCAGGCTTCGGGTCCTGCAGGAGCTGACGGAGCTGGGTTCCGGCTTCAAGCTGGCCCTGCGGGATCTCGAGATCCGGGGGGCGGGCAATCTCCTCGGCCCTGAGCAGCACGGCCACATCGCGGCGGTCGGCTACGATCTTTATTCCAAGCTTCTCGCCGAGGCCGTGCGAGAATTGCACGGTGAACCGACGGCCGCCGCCGTCGAGCCCGTCATCAGCGTCCCCGTCGAGGGTTTGCTGCCCGAGGACTACGTTCCGGAGGTCAATCAACGCCTGGCGCTCTACAAGCGCTTGGCCGCCGCCGAGAACGAGTCCGCCGTGTCCGAGCTCGGCGCGGAACTGGCGGACCGCTTCGGACCGCTGCCCCCGGTCGCGAGGCAGCTGCTCGATACCGTCCGTATCCGGGTGGCGGCGCGGGCGGTCGCCGTGGAAAAGGTCGAGGTCGGAGAGGGAAAGGCGCTGATCACGTTTGCCCCCAGTACACCGGTCGACCCGCAGCGGCTCGTGCAAGCCGTGCAGCAGAGCCGTGGCCGTCTGCGGTTCAAGCGAGAGTTCACCATGGAGGCGACCGTCCCGCGGGCACCGTGGCCCGCCGTGCGCGATGCAGTCCTGCGACTCCTCGCGGAGGTGCATTGAAATGGGGGCCCTCGTTGGCGCGCGGTGGAAGCTGATTGCGCTCGTCATCGTGCTGGTGCTTGCGGGCGGCTGTGCGGTACCGGCGTGGGTACCTCTGATCGGCAAGTCGGGCAAGGCGGAACCCCCACCGTCGGTGGCTGCCGCGCCCGCCGCCGGGGAGAGCAAGCCTGCTGGATCGGCGCCCGCCGAGGCACCGCGGGTCAGCCTGGATGACGACGCGGTCACCGACCGTGTGGTCGCGGTCGTGAACAACGACGCCATCACCCTCATGGAGGTCCAGGAGAGCATCGTGGCGGCCAAGCAGGAGAACCGTGGCCAGATGCCGTCCGACGAAGACCTGGCCAAGGAGTTCCTCTCTCGGTTGATCGACATGCGCTTGCAGCTTCAGGAGGCAGACCGGGAAAAGATCATTGTCGAGGATGTCGAGGTCGACGAGGAGCTCAGCGCACGGCTCAAGAAGCTGCCCGGGAACCCGACCCGGCAGGACTTCGAGGAGGCCATGAAGGCTCAGGGTTTGTCCGTGGAATCCGTCAAACGGCGAATCCGGGAAGGACTACGGCTGGGCAAGGTCGTGCGCCGTAAGGTCACCCTCCGCGTCAGCGTCAACGACAAAGAGATTGACCAGTATCTGGAGCAGAACCGCGGCAAGCTCGAACAGGGCCTGCCCTATCACGCGCGTAACATTCTGATCGTCCCCGAGGGCGGCGGCGCCGAAGACGCGGCGTGGGAAGCGGCTCGGATCCGCGCCGATCTCATTCGTCAGCAGATCGTGGCCGGCGCCGACTTCGCCGAGACGGCGCGCAGCACGTCGCGGGATGCGAGTGCCAAGGACGGGGGCGATCTAGGAACGCTCAAGCGCGGCGAGTTGGCCGCCGACATCGAGAGCGAGATCCTGAAACTGGCGCCGGGGGATGTCTCCCAACCGTACCGCTCAACGCTCGGGTACCACCTCTTCAAGCTCGAATCGAAGGAAACCCTGGAAGGGCAGGGACAGGAACGTGCCCGCCAGCAGATCCGTGACATCTTGTTTCGCGAGAAGTATGAGGCGCGTCTGGAGGCCTGGTTGAAGGAGATCAAGCAGCGCGCGATCATCGAGGTGCGCCTGTGAGGTATAAAAAAGATTGACAAGGCTTCGGCCCGATGCGAGCATACGAGGCGAAGTCGCGGTCCAACCCCACAGAAAATCTGGTGTCCACAGCCGCAACGCAACTTACTCAGAGCGGTGCCTAGCCGCCGCCCCCGGAGCCCGTCGATGAGTGCCCGCCGAGAACGAGGCCAAGCCAACGCGACACCGAACCCGGAAGCCGGAAACGGGATGAATCTTTCCGCGTTGAAGGAGAAGACCATTTCCGAGCTCAACACCATTGCCCGCGACCTCAACGTTCAGAACTTCAGCGGGCTTCGCAAGCAGGATCTCATCTTCAAAATACTGCAGTCCCAGGCGGAAAAGGATGGGTTGATCTTCGCGGAAGGCGTTCTCGAGGTTCTGCCGGACGGCTTCGGATTCCTCCGCGCACCCGACTACAATTACCTGCCCGGACCCGACGACATTTACGTCTCTCCTTCGCAGATCCGCCGGTTCGATCTCCGGACCGGTGACACGATCTCCGGTCAGGTCCGTCCCCCCAAGGACACCGAGCGCTACTTCGCTCTTCTCAAGGTCGAGGCCATCAACTTCGAGACGCCCGATCAGTCTCGGGAGAAGATCTTCTTCGACAACCTGACGCCGCTCTACCCGATGGAACGCCTCCGGCTCGAGCACGACCCGGAGGACCTCACCACCCGGGTGATGGATCTGCTCACCCCGGTCGGCAAGGGCCAGCGCGGCATGATCGTGGCCGCCCCCCGCACGGGCAAAACGATGATGCTCCAGAAGCTGGCGAACGCCATCGCCAAGAATCACCCCGAGGTCTACTTGATCGTGTTGCTCATCGACGAGCGCCCCGAAGAGGTCACGGACATGCAGCGCTCGGTACGCGGGGAGGTCATTTCCTCGACGTTCGACGAGCCGCCCACCCGTCACGTGCAAGTGGCGGATATGGTCATCGAGAAGGCGAAGCGGTTGGTCGAGCACAAGCGGGACGTGGTCATCCTCCTCGACTCCATCACACGCTTCGCCCGCGCCCACAACGCGATCATCCCGTCTTCGGGGAAGGTGCTCTCGGGCGGACTCGATGCCAACGCGCTGCAGCGTCCCCGGCGCTTCTTCGCCACCGCGCGGAACATCGAGGAGGGGGGGTCGCTGACCATCATGGCCACGGCCATCGTGGACACGGGCAGCCGCATGGACGACGTGATCTTTGAAGAGTTCAAGGGCACCGGTAACATGGAGGTCCATCTCGACCGGCGCCTCATGGACAAGCGTGTGTTCCCCACCATCAACATCGAGGGGTCGGGCACGCGCAAGGAAGAGTTGCTCCTCGAGAAGGACGAGTTGCAGAAGGTGTGGTTGCTCCGCAAGGCGCTCTCCCAGCTCAATCCGGTCGAGGCCATGGAGCTCCTTCTCGATAAGCTCAAGCTGACCAAGACCAACCGCGAGTTCCTAGCCTCCATGCATTCCATGGGTTAGGGGGGATCGTTAGTAGGGGGGCCCCGAAAGGGCCCCCCTGGCCCCCCAGCGCTCGGGCCGCCCCGGGAAACCCGGGTCGCCCCTCGGGAATACGCACGGTTTCGGGCCTCGAAAGGGCCCCCCTGGCCCCCCCAGCGCTCGGGGCACCCCGGGGAACCCGGCGCGCCCCTCGGGAATACGCGCGGTTTCGGGCCTCGAAGGGCCCCCCTGGCCCCCCCAGCGCTCGGGGCACCCCGGGGAACCCGGCGCGCCCCTCGGGAACACGCGGGGTTTCGGGCCTCGAAAGGGCCCCCCTGGCCCCCCAAGCGCTCGGGGCACCCCGGGGAACCCGGCGCGCCCCTCGGGAACACGCGGGGTTTCGGGCCTCGAAAGGGCCCCCCTAGCCCCACCGTGCTCGAGTCACCCGGGGAGCACGCGGCGGCCCTCGGCAATTCGCACGGTGCATGGGGCCTCGAAGGGACTCAAGTTTTTGTTGTGGTATTGTGGAGTTCTTTCAGGGAGGTGGGATCTGTGAAGGTGGGTATTCACCCCGACTATGTCGACACGACCATCACGTGCGCCTGCGGTGAGGTCATTCACACTCGCTCGACTCGACCGGACATCCGCGTGGAGATCTGCGCCAAGTGCCATCCGTTCTACACGGGTAAGCAGAAGCTCCTCGACACCGCTGGCCGCGTCGAGCGGTTTCAGCGGAAGTACAAGCGCGCGCCTTCGGCGTCCTGAGGATACGGGGGGCTACGAAAAGGCCCACCGAACCTCCCGATCGGTTGGGGGGAACTGCGAGCTGGTTTCCCCGTCTCGCCCATCGGACGGCAGCAGCAGTCCTCTCATGTCTCCGCCCATCCTTACCCTCCGTCTTTCTTCCGTCTGCCAGGCGCGACTGAGCGTCCGGCGAATGTTGGCAGAACCATGATGCTCTTCGACAGGCTACGCCAGATCGAGGAACGGTCGCAGGCCATCGCCGGGCTCTTGGCTGATCCGGGAGCTCATGCGCGACCCGACTACGCGCGGCTGCGCAAGGAGCACGCCGAGGCCAGCGAGATCGTGGAGCGATTCAGCGAGTACCGGGAGGTGCTGAAGCAGCTCACCGACGCGCGCCAGCTCGCCGAGGGCAACGATCGAGAGCTGCAGGAACTGGCCCAGGCGGAGGTGACCTCGCTCACGGCGCGGCAAACGGCGCTCGAGGCGGAGATCACCCGTCTGCTTCTTCCCAAGGACCCCAACGAGGAGAAGAGCGTCTTCGTCGAGATTCGGGCGGGGGCCGGTGGCGAGGAGGCGGCGCTGTTCGCCGCCGACTTGGCGCGCATGTACCAGAAGTACGCCGAGCGCCAGCGCTGGAAAGTCGAGATCATGGACGCCAGTGCGACTGGGGTGGGGGGGCTCAAGGAGGTGGTCCTCTTCGTTCAGGGACGGGGCGCGTGGAGCCGCCTCAAGTTCGAGCGGGGCGTCCATCGGGTGCAGCGCGTGCCAGCCACCGAAGCGAGCGGGCGTATCCACACCTCGACGGTGACGGTTGCCGTGCTTCCGGAGGCGGAGGAGGTCGACGTGAAGGTCGACGACAAGGACCTCAAGGTCGATGTGTACCGGGCCTCGGGGCCGGGCGGGCAGGGGGTCAACACCACTGACTCCGCCGTCCGCATCACGCATCTGCCCACTGGGCTGGTGGTGACTTGCCAGGACGAACGCTCGCAGATCAAGAACCGTGCGAAGGCCATGCGCGTCTTACGGGCTCGGCTGTTAGAGCGAGCGCAGGAAGAACAGGCGGCGGCCATTGCCGCCGACCGCCGGAGTCAGGTGGGAACCGGCGAGCGCAGTGAACGGATCCGTACCTACAACGTCCCCCAGACGCGGGTCACCGACCATCGAATCGGCCTCACCATCCACCGTCTACCGGATGTTCTGGAGGGTGACATCGACGAGATCATCGACGCCCTCGCCGCGGCCGAGCAAGCCGAGAAGCTCGAGCGCGTGGGACACTGAACACCATGCCCGCGACACTCACGCGGCGGGCTGCCCTGGCGGCGGCCGGGGAGGCCCTCACGACAGCCGGGATCGATTCGGCCCAGGCCGACGCGGAGTGGCTGCTCGCGAGCGTCCTCGGGGTCCGTCGCTCAATGCTGTATCTCGAAGCTGATGACGATCTCTCGCCTGGTGCGGCGCGCCAGTACGCACAAGACGTCCGCCGCCGGGCCGCGACGCGAGCCGCTCCAGCGAATCCTCGGTTGGGAGGAGTTTCACGGCCTTCGCATCCGCATCACGGGCGCCGTGCTGATCCCCCGCCCGGAGACCGAGATGCTCGTGGACTGGGCGCTCACGCTGCTGCCTCCCCCGGCCGCGGGCCGCCACCCGACGATCGTCGACCTCGGCACCGGTTCGGGATGCATCGCCTGTGCTCTGGCCGTCCGCCGCCCCGACCTCCGGGTCGCGGCCGTCGACGCGTCCCCCGGAGCGGTCGCGGTGGCGCACGCGAACGTCGTCGACCTCGGACTCGCCCCTCGAGTGCGCGTCTTCGCAGGAGACCTTCTCGGAGCCGTGCGCGGCGGTGTCGCGGACATGGTCGTCTCGAATCCGCCGTACCTCCCCACACCGCTGCTGTCGACGCTTGCTCCGGAAGTGGTTGACCATGAGCCTCGTTGTGCGCTCGACGGCGGCCGCGACGGCCTCGATGTGATCCGGCGTGTGGTCATCGAGGGCAAGCACCGGCTGGCACAAGACGGGTTTCTCGTGCTCGAGACAGCCGGCGGCGCCCAGGCGAGCGCAACGCGCGGGCTGATGAACGAAGCGGGCTTTCGGGACGTCCTGGTACACAATGACCTGGCAGGAATTACACGATTCGTCGCGGGGAGGACCTGATGCCGACACGGCTCGACATCGAGGGGGGGATCGGGCTTCGCGGAACGGTGTCACCCAGCGCGGCCAAGAACGCGGCCCTGCCTGCGCTGGCGGCGAGCCTGCTCACGGCCTCGCCGCTTCAGATCACCAATCTGCCCGGCCTCAACGATGTCCGCACCATGCTGAAACTGCTGCAATCCTTGGGCGCGGCGGTCGACCAGCGAGAGGCGGTGACGCGAGTGCAGACCGTGCGCGTCAGCGACGATGTGGCCCCCTACGAGCTCGTGTCCACGATGCGCGCCTCCGTGCTCGTCCTTGGCCCCCTCGTGGCGCGCCATGGGTCGGCCAAGGTCGCCCTGCCGGGAGGCTGCGCGATCGGGGTACGGCCCATCGACCAACACCTGAAAGGGCTGCACCAACTGGGGGCCGAGGTATCCATCGAGAACGGTTACGTGGTCGCGCGCGCGAGCCGGCTGAAGGCGACGCGGATCACCGCCGACATGGTGACGGTGACCGGGACTGAAAATCTCATGATGGCGGCGGCCCTGGCCGAGGGCACCACCGTGCTCGAGAACGCAGCGCGCGAGCCCGAGGTGGTGGACCTGGCAGTGTTGCTCAACGGCATGGGGGCGCGGGTCCACGGAGCGGGAACATCGCGGATCGAGATCGAGGGGGTACCCGAGCTGAGCGGGGCGACCCACCAGGTGATCCCCGACCGCATCGAGGCCGGCACCTTGCTCGTCGCCGGCGCCATTGCCGGAAGTGACGTGACGGTGACGGGAGTGATCCCTGATCATCTTTCCGCCGTGATCGCCAAGCTCGAGGAGGCCGGGGCTCAGCTTGAAGTGATGCCGACTTCCGTCCGTGTGCGGGCAATGGGCCGGCCGCGCCCGACGGACATCGTGACGAGCCCGTTCCCGGGCTTTCCGACAGACATGCAGGCGCAGATGATGGCCCTGTTGGGCCTGGCCGACGGCCAATCGCGTGTGACGGAGACGATCTTCGAGAATCGTTTCATGCACGCGGCCGAGCTCGGCCGGATGGGTGCCAGCATCTTCACCGACGGGTCCACCGCGGTCATTCGGGGCGTGCCGAGCTACCAGGGGGCGCCGGTGATGGCCTCGGATCTGCGCGCGTCGGCCGCGCTCGTGCTGGCTGGGCTGGCCGCGCGGGGTCGAACGGAGATCTCCCGGGTCTATCACCTCGATCGAGGCTACGAGTGTCTGGAGCGGAAGCTGGCAAGCCTCGGGGCCAGCATCGTCCGGCGGTCATGAAGGAGCGCCTCACCCTTGCCCTGCCGAAGGGGCGGCTTCTCGAGGGAGCGCTGGATCTCCTGGGAAGCATCGGCGTGAGCGGGATCGATCTCGAATCGCGCCGGCTCATATTCACCGACCCCGGACACCGGCTCCGACTGCTTCTGCTCAAGCCGGCAGACGTGCCGGCCTATGTGATGTACGGCGCTGCAGACCTCGGAATCGTGGGGCAGGATATCTTGCTCGAGCAGCGGCCCGACGTCTACGAACCGCTCGACCTCGGATTCGGCTTCTGTCGGCTGGTGGTGGCTGAGCGCAAGGAGCTGTTCGAGCGCGACACGCCCTCGACGTGGTCATGGGTGCGGGTGGCCACGAAGTACCCACGGCTCACCGAGCAGTACTTCTCGAGCCGGGGTATCCAGGTAGAGATCGTCCGTCTCGATGGCTCGGTCGAACTCGCGCCGCTGGTGGGTCTGGCCGATCGCATCGTGGACCTCGTTCAGTCGGGAGACACGTTGCGGGCCAATGGTCTGGTAGAAGTGGCGGAGATCACGCGCTCGACCGCGCGGCTGATCGTCAACCGCGCCTCCATGAAGACCGAATATGCGGCCGTTACGGGGCTTCTCGACGAGATACGATCGCGGCAGGCGCCCGCGGTGGCGGTTGCCCGATGACCTCTTCCTCGATCCGGATCCTGGACGCGCGGAGCCTCGGGTTGGGCACCGTGGCAACGATGCTCGAGCGCCCCCCTTCCAAGGTCGATCCTAGCATCGTGCAGGCGGTCGAAGCGATCCTGGGCGCCGTGCAGGAGCGCGGAGACGAGGCCCTCGTCGAGTTGACCGCACGCTTCGACCGCTTCGTGGCGCGTCACCCCGGGGATCTCGTCATCGCCCCTGCGGATTTCGAGACAGCGGAGCAGACGCTGCCGCCAGACGCTCGGGCGGCGCTCGCTGTCGCGGCCGAGCGCATCGAACGCTATCACGCGGCAGCCCTCCCGAAGTCATGGCGGATCAAGGACGAGCACGGCTCGCTCCTCGGGCAGGAGGTCCGTCCCCTGGACCGAGTCGGCATCTACATTCCGGGCGGCCGGGCAGCCTACCCTTCCACCGTGCTGATGACCGGCATCCCGGCCCGAGTAGCCGGAGTGCGCGAGATTGTCCTGGTAACGCCGCCCGATGGCGACGGGCGGGTGGCCCCGGCCGTGCTGGCCGCTGCCCGCATCGCCGGGGTCAGCGAGGGATACCGGATCGGTGGCGCGCAGGCCATCGCTGCCCTCGCCTACGGCACGGCCACCGTGCGCCGTGTCGACAAGATCGTCGGTCCCGGCAACATCTACGTGGCGCTGGCCAAGCGCAAGGTCTTCGGCGAGGTCGGCATCGACATGGTGGCGGGGCCCAGCGAAGTGGCAATCATCGCCGATGCGGCAGCGGATCCCGAGTGGCTGGCGGCAGACCTCCTGGCTCAGGCCGAGCACGATCCGATGGCGCGAGCCATGCTCATCACCGATGCGGCTGCTCTGATCCCGCGCGTGGCGGCGGCCCTCGAGCGGCAGCTGACGGTACTCCCCCGTCGCGCCATCGCCGCCGAGTCCGTCGCTACCAACGGCGCCTTGATTGTGGTCGAGAGCCTGGAGGCTGCCATCGAGCTCGTCAACCTCCTGGCTCCCGAGCATCTCGAGCTCTATGTCCGGGCCCCCCACATCCTGCTCTCCGCGGTGCGCCACGCGGGCGCGGTGTTCGTGGGCGGGAACACACCCGAGGTCGTCGGCGACTATGTCGCGGGCCCGAGCCACGTGTTGCCCACGGGCGGAACGGCGCGTTTTGCCTCGCCCCTGGGTCCAGAAGACTTCGTCACCCGATCGAGCGTGATCGAGTACACGCCGGACGGATTGCGAGCAGCGCTGCCGCATCTCAGAGCGTTGACCGACGTGGAAGGGCTTCACGGGCACGCGGTAGCGGCCGAGGTGAGAGTGGCCGCGCTCCGAAGAAAGGAGGAGGGGCAGCCATGAGCGCTGAGCTCGTCCCCCGACAGGCGCGGGTGGAGCGAAAGACAAAGGAGACGCAGATTCTGCTGCAGCTCAACCTGGACGGCACGGGCAGCGCCAAGATCGAGACGGGCATCCCCTTCTTCAGTCACATGCTCGAGGCGTGGTCCAAGCACGGACTCATGGACCTGGCCGTGGACGCCAGAGGAGACCTGGAGGTCGACCTGCACCACACCGTCGAGGACGTGGGACTCGTTCTCGGGCAAGCCCTCGACGAGGCCCTCGGCGACAAGAAGGGCATCGTTCGGTTCGGGACGGCGTTCGTGCCAATGGACGAGACCCTCGTCCAGGCTTCGGTGGACCTGTCCGGTCGACCCTACCTGGTCTTCAACGTACCAGTGCAACGTACCCGTGTGTCCAACTTCGATCTCGATCTGCTCAAGGACTTTTTCCGCGCCTTTGCCACCGAGGGCAAGCTGAACCTCCACGTGATCATGCATTCGGGGGAAAACCTCCACCATGTGGCCGAGGCCGTGTTCAAGGCAGTCGGCCGGGCGCTGGCCGAGGCCACTCGCCTCAACCCGCGGATCGCGGGGGTCCTGCCCTCGACCAAGGGCATGCTGTGATCGCCATCGTCGACTACGGGCGTGGAAACCTGGCCAGCGTCCAGCGCGCGTTTGCGCGGGTTGGCGTGCCGGCCGTGGTCACCGATCAGGCGCCGGTCGTGGAGGGTGCTGATGCCGTGGTGATCCCGGGTGACGGGGCCTTTCACGATGCCATGGGCAGTCTCGCGAGACTCGGACTCCTCTCGGCCTTGCGGCGCGCGCTCGATGGGAGTCGTCCCTTCCTGGGGATCTGCCTTGGCTACCAGTTGCTGTTCTCGGTAAGCGAGGAGTTCGGTGAGGGACGCGGCCTGGACGTAATCCCGGGACGGGTCCGGCGCTTCCCGTCCGGACCGAAGATTCCGCACATGGGCTGGAACCGCGTCAATCATGGTGGGCAGTTGCGGCTGTTCGACGGGATTCCGGACGGCGCCCACTTCTACTTCGTCCACTCCTACTATCCGGAGCCGACCTCGCCCGCCGGGCGTGCCTTCGCCTGGTGCGACTACGGCGTGAGGTTCCCCGCAGCCATGGAGCAGGGGCTCATCGCAGGCACCCAGTTCCATCCCGAGAAGAGCCAGGGCTGGGGGACACGGCTGCTCGAGAACTTTGCCGTTCTGGTCCGGGAGCACGCACTGGCGCGGGCATGATCGTCATTCCGGCCGTCGACGTGCGCGAGGGGCGCTGCGTACGCCTACGCCAGGGTCGCCCCGACGCGGAGACGGTCTTCGGCGACGACCCGGTGGCGGCAGCGGTCCGCTGGGCTTCGCTGGGCGCCGCCCGCTTGCACGTCGTCGACCTCGACGGCGCCTTCCTCGGCGCGCCGCGACAGACGGCGCTCGTGGCCAGGATGATCGCGGCAGTGGCGCCGGTCCCGGTGGAAGTTGGTGGGGGCTTGCGAGACGAGGCGGCGATCGAGGCCGTCCTGGCGGCGGGTGCCCGCTGGGCCGTGGTCGGCACGCGAGCGGCGCTCGACCCGACATTCCTGGCCGCCATCGGCCGTCGCTGGCCCGATCGGATCATCGTGGCGGTGGATGCCCATGGCGATCGCGTGGCCGTCAAGGGTTGGACCGAGCTTACCGGCCAGACGGTAGTCGAGGTGGCGCGTCGAGCCCTGGCGGCGGGCGCGGCCGCCCTCCTCTACACGGACGTGAGCCGCGACGGCACTGGGCTCGGGCCAAATCTCGAGGCAACGGCGACCCTCGCTGACGCGGTGGCCTTGCCCGTGCTCGCCTCGGGCGGGGTGGGCCAGCTCGACGATCTGCGCGCGCTCGCCACTCTGCCCGGCGTGGCGGGCGCTGTCGTCGGACGTGCGCTCTACATCGGCACCATCGATCTTCGCGAGGCTCTCACCGCGATCGGCTCGAGTGTGGCATGCTCGCCAAGCGCGTGATCCCGTGCCTCGACGTCAAGGACGGACGCGTGGTGAAGGGAGTTCGCTTCGTCGACCTCCGAGATGCAGGCGATCCGGTCGAGGCGGCCCTTGCGTACGACGCCCAGGGCGCCGATGAGCTGGTCTTTCTCGACATCACGGCCTCGCACGAAGGGCGCGACGTGATGCTCGACGTGGTCCGGAGGACGGCGGAAGGGATCTACATGCCCCTCACGGTGGGCGGTGGCGTGCGTGGCGTCGACGACGTCCGCGCCTTGCTACGCGCGGGAGCTGACAAGATTTCGCTCAACACGGCCGCCCTGGCGCGCCCCGAGCTGATCCTCGAAGCGGCCGAGCGCTTCGGGAGCCAGTGCATCGTGGTGGCCATCGATGCTCGCCGCGATCCCGAGCGATCGGGGAGCCCTGGTGGTTGGCCCTCCTGGTCCGTGTACACCCACGGCGGGCGACGCTCCGCGGGTCGCGACGCCGTGCAATGGGCCCGGGAGGCGGTGGAACGAGGGGCGGGGGAAATCCTGCTCACGAGCATGGACCGCGACGGCACCAAGGACGGCTACGACCTCGAGCTCACCCGGACCGTGTCCGAAGCCGTGACCGTTCCCGTCATCGCCTCGGGAGGGGCCGGCTCTCTCGAGCATCTGCGGGAAGGACTCGAAGAGGGCAAGGCGGATGCCGTCCTCGCCGCTTCTATCTTCCACTTCGGGATTCATAGCCTCGCCGAGGCCAAGTGCTATCTGCGGGAGCGGGGTATTGAGGTTCGCCTCGAGGAATGATGACGTGACGATCGACGACCTGCGCTTCGACGACCAGGGGCTGATCCCGGCTGTGGTCCAGGAGGCGTCCACCGGCGAGCTGCTGATGGTGGCCTGGATGGATCGGGTTGCGGTAGAGACCACCTTGCGGACCGGGCTCGCCCACTTCTGGTCACGCACGCGCCGCGCGCTCTGGCAGAAGGGAGAGACATCGGGCCACGTTCAGCACGTCCGGGCCGTCTACGTCGATTGTGACGCCGATACGCTCCTCGTCCAGGTCCGACAGGAGGGTGTGGCGTGCCACACCGGCCATCGGAGTTGCTTCTTTCGGGCACTGACCGGTGAGCGGCCGGTGGCAGCCACCATGCTCGAGCGGCTCGAGGGAATCGTGCGGGAGAGGAAGGTGTCTGCCCCGGCCGGCTCTTACGTTGGTGCCCTGCTGGCGCGCGGAGAGGCAGCCATCTGCCGAAAAATCGGCGAGGAGGCGATCGAGGTCGTGACGGCCGCGCTGGGCCGCGAAGGCGATCAGCGCGTGGTGGCCGAGCTGGCCGATCTCTGGTTTCACACCATTGTCCTGTTGGCAGAGCGGGGCCTCACCGTGCGGGCGGTGCTGGAAGAGCTGGATCGCCGCCACACGGACCGCGCCTCTCAGAGCGGCTGACGTCCGGTGCGGCGGTGGCAGGCAGTCTGCGCCGGCGCCGGAATCACGCTCGTGCTGGCAGCCTGTGCCGGACGACAGGAGTTGCCGGGCGCGTATCACTCGAGCAAGGGCTACCGTCTGACCCTGCCCGGGTCGGACTGGCAGCCGATTCGGAACAGTCGGGCGGACCTCGAGCTGCGACACCGGGAGGCGAAGGCGGGGATTCTGGTTAACGCGTCATGCGAGTCGCGCCGGAGCCAGAGCACGGTGAACGTGCTCACGCGAGAGATTCTGGCGGGATTTTCCGCGCGCGAGGTGCATGAGCAGGACGTCGCCTCGATCGCGGGGCGGGAGGCGGCACACATGGTGGTCGAAGGTCAGAGCGGGCTACGCAGTGACCGGGTGCGCGTCGAGCTGTACGTCGCGCGCGACGACCGCTGCGTGTACGACCTGCTCTATGCGGCCGCTCCCGAAGACTTCGCGACGTGGCGGGGGGACTTCCGGCGCCTGGTCGGGACGTTCGTCCTCGACTGACGCGAGTGAGGGCCTCATATGGAGACGACTCTCAGGCGGGCCCTCATGTGGTACGGCGACGTCGGCCTGCTGACCGTCAAGGTCGCGCGCAACCTGGCCCTGCCGCCCGCATACTGGCGGCTGGTGATGCGCGAGATCGAGGTCATGGGCGTGCGTTCACTCGGGGTGGCCCTGACCGCCGCTGCCTTCACGGGCATGGTATTCGCTCTGCAGAGTGCCATCAACATGGCGCGCTTCGGGGCCGAGAACTACGTGGGTCCGCTCGTCACCATGGCCATCTTCCGCGAGCTGGGCCCGGTGCTCACCGCGATCCTGGTGGGTGGCAAGGTGGCTTCCGGCATCACCGCCGAGCTCGGTTCAATGAAGGTGACCGAGCAGATCGATGCGCTCAGGACGCTCGGGGTCAACTACGTCAAGCGCCTCGTCGTCCCTCGCTTGCTGGCAGCCGTGATCGTGTTCCCTCTGCTCACCGTGCTGGCCGACGTGTTCGGCGTGCTGGGCGGTATGCTGACCATGTTCCTGGAGCGGGGAACGGACCTCTATGTCTACTGGAACGTCACCGCCTACTGGGTGGTCCCACGGGATTTTCTGACCGGCATCGCCAAGAGCGTATGCTTCGGCGCCATCGTGACCCTCATCGGCTGCGCCAATGGCCTCCGCACCGAGGGGGGCACCGAAGGCCTCGGACGGGCTACCACGGCAACCGTGGTGCAGGTGGCGATGGCCGTCATCGTCTCCGACTTTTTTCTCACCAAGCTCTTTCTCATGATCTTCTGGTGATGGCGCCTCTCGTGGAGCTGGTCGACGTGTACAAGTCGTTCGAGAGCGCGCCCGTGCTCCAGGGCGTGTCCCTCGCCCTCCCTAAGGGCGAGACCCACGTGGTGATGGGAGGGAGCGGCTCCGGCAAGACCGTGATGCTCCGCCTGACGGCTGGCCTCATCAGTCCCGATTCGGGTCAGATCCAGCTCTTCGGGACCAACATCGAACGCATGGCCGAAGAGCAGCTGCTGCCCCTGCGGCGGCGCCTCGGCTACGTGTTCCAGGGAGCGGCCCTATTCGACTCGCTGTCCGTGTACGAGAACGTGGCATACCCGTTACGCGAGCACCGCAAGCTCGCCGAGCCGGAGGTCCTCCGCAAGGTCGTCCACTACCTGTCGCAGGTCGGCCTGGCGGAGGACATCCTGCCCATGTTGCCGGCCGACCTGTCGGGAGGGATGCGCAAGCGGGTGGGGATCGCTCGGGCTCTCATCGGCGAGCCGGAAGTCCTGCTCTTCGACGAGCCGACGGCCGGGCTCGACCCGACGAACGCCAAGCTCGTGGCCGAGCTGATCGCCGAGCTCGGGGCGGGAGTGTGCGACACGGCCATGGTGGTCACGCACGATATCGAGCTCGCCAAGACCATTGCCGACCGGGTGTCCATCCTCATCCGCGGACGATTCGCCGTGAGCGGGCCGCTCCAGGCCGTGATGGACTCGCCTTCCGCCGACGTGCAAGCGTTCCTGGCCGGTGACCTGAGAGCGCCATGAACCAGGAGGCCCGCGAACGGTGGATGAGGATCCGTGTCGGGGTCTTCGTGGTGAGCGCTCTCGTGGCCTTCATCGCCGTGATCTACGTCCTTGGCGCCAGCGCCCGGCTCTTCGAGTCCCGCTACACCGTCCACGCCGATTTCACCGAGGTGGGCGGCTTACGCGAGGGCGCCACTGTGCGCCTGGCCGGTGTGCAGATCGGGCGGGTGACGGCGGTCGACCTTGCCCCCGAGCCGGGCGGCAAGGTCCGGGTCGACCTGACTATCGGCCGCCAGTTCGCCAATCGCATCCGGAAAGACTCTGTGGCGCGCCTGGAAACCCAGGGACTTCTCGGTGACCGGATCGTCGAGATCACGGCGGGAACGGCGACGACTCCGGCCCTCAAGGCGGGCGACGTGCTCGAATCGTCCGATCCCATGGACATCGCTCGGCTGGTGGGCGAGGGCGCGCAGACAATGAAGAGCGTCACCGCTCTCGCCGAGAGCCTGCGCGAGACCACGGAAAGTCTCAACCAGTCGAAGGTGATCCAGGAGGCGGCAGCCACGGTGGGGGCCGCGCGAGGCATGACGGACCGGATGGTTCGGATCCTCGACCGCGTCGAGCGCGGTCCGGGCCTCGCGCATTCGCTGCTCTATGACGAACCCCGGGCCCTCGCCCAGGTCAACGAGCTCATCGCGAAGGCCGACAGAGTAGTGGCTCGCGTCGAGCGCGGCGAGGGAGCAGCCGGTGTACTCACCAGCGAGCAAAGTGGCGAGGCGGCGCGCCGCCTCGTTGCCGCGATGGACCGCTTGGCCCTCATGGTCGAGCGCCCGGAGGACGAGAAAGGGTTGCTGCCCGGTCTGCTCTTCGACCCGAAGTACCGGCCCGTGCTCGATGATCTGAAGGCCGTGGCCGGGAACCTGCGCGAGGTGACGGATCGGGTTGCTGCGGGGCGCGGGATGCTCGGCAGTCTTGTCCGGGACGATGGGGGCGACGACCTCCGACAGGTGTCTCAAGACCTACGGATCACATTGGCCAACTTGCGGTCGATTACCGAGAAGATCAACGAGGGTGAGGGCACCCTGGGTGCGCTCGTCGTCGATCCCACCGTGTACGATCGTCTGGTCGCCGTTCTCGACGGGGCCAGCCGCAGTTTCCTCCTGCGTAGCCTCATCCGAAGCCTGGGCCGCGAGGGGGAGAAGAAGTGACAGCACGCGAATCGAGCGTCTACCGGTGTCAGCAGTGCGGGTTCGCGAGCCCAAAGCCGGGCACGTGTCCCGACTGCCGACGCCTCACGGGCGAGCTCGTCCCCCTCGTCGAGGAACGCGCCCGGGGAGCGCGCAGCTCGCGGTCGGCGGTGGTTGCGGCGAGCAGGCCCCTGGCCCTCAAAGACATCGCCAGCGAGGAAGGTGATCGGCGCCTCACCCGTATCGGCGAGCTGGATCGCGTGCTGGGAGGCGGGGTGGTCAAGGGTTCACTGGTGCTGATCGGTGGTGAACCCGGCGCCGGCAAGAGCACCTTGCTCCTGCAGGCAGCGCGAGCGCTGGCGGAGGTGGATCCGCCCGTGCTCTATGTCTCGGCTGAGGAGTCGACGGCGCAGGTCAAGCTGCGCGCCGATCGCCTCGGAGTGAGCGGCGATGGCCTGCTCCTCTGGGCTGAGAACGACCTCTCTCGGGTTCATGCGAGCCTCGACGAGATCCGGCCGCACGCGCTGATCGTGGATTCCATCCAGACCGTCTACTTGCCGGAGCTGGAGTCGGCGCCTGGGAGTGTGGCGCAGGTGCGGGAGTGTGGAGGCCGCTTGCTCTCGATGGCCAAGGGCCGGGGCCTGGCCACGTTCATCGTGGGTCACGTCACCAAGGAGGGTGCCCTCGCCGGACCCCGTGTCCTCGAGCACCTGGTAGACACCGTGCTCTACTTCGAGGGTGAACGGCATCACGCCTATCGCGTGCTACGGGCGGTGAAGAACCGCTTCGGGTCGACCAATGAGCTCGGCGTCTTCCAGATGGGCGAGGGAGGGTTGATCGAGGTCAAGAACCCCTCCGGGTTTTTTCTCGCCGAGCGACCCAAGGACACGCCGGGTTCGGTCATCGTGTCGAGCCTGGAGGGAACGCGGCCCCTCCTGCTCGAGTTGCAGGCGCTGGTCGCGTCGGCCGCGTTCGGCACTCCACGCCGGACCGTGCTCGGCGCCGACTACAACCGCGTGTGCCTCCTGCTTGCCGTGCTGGAGAAACGCGGCGGCGTCCCGCTCGGAAACCAGGATGTCTTCGTCAACGTCGCCGGTGGAGGCCGGGTCATGGAACCGGCCGCCGATCTCGGTATCGTCATCGCAGCCGCCTCCAGCTATATGGAGCGTCCCGTGCGCGGCGAGGTGATCGTGCTGGGCGAGGTCGGTCTCACCGGCGAGGTGCGGGCGGTGACCGGTCTGCCGATTCGACTCCGGGAAGCTGCTGCTCTTGGCTTCCAGCGGGCCGTGGTGCCCGCCAGCAATCTGATTGACCCGCCGCCGCTGCCGCTTGAGGTCGAAGGAGTGGCAACCGTGGCCGAGGCCCTGGAGGGCTTACTCGGATGAGGCGACGAGGCGCACGGCCTAGGGTCGCCGTCGTCATCCCGGCCGGCGGCAGCGGCGCGCGGATGGGAGGACGGGTGCCCAAGCAGTTCATGCGGCTGGCCGGCGAGCCAATCCTCGCCGCGACGGCCAGCCGGTTCACTGCCCACCCGGCGGTGACGATGCTCGTGGTCGCGGCCCCTCGTGCCCATCTGCGACGTGCGCGCCTGGCGCTTGCGAGCTTGGGCGGGCGGGTGACCATCAGTATCGTCGAGGGCGGGGCCGAGCGACAGGAGTCCGTGTGGCGTGGTCTGCAGATGGTGCCCGAGGATGCCGATATCGTTCTCGTCCACGATGCTGTACGTCCCTTTGTCACGCGGTCGCTCATCGATGCGGTGCTGCATGCCGCCGCCGAGACCGGCGCTGCCGTCTGCGCGCGCCCCATTGCCGAGACGGTCAAGCGGGTCGAGGACGGCCTTGTTCGGCAGACGGTCGATCGCCGGGGGTTGTGGGCCGTCCAGACCCCCCAAGGCTTCCGCGCCGATCTGCTGCGCGAAGCTCATGACAAGGCCCGTCGTGACGGGGTCGTCGGGACCGACGACGCGATGCTCGTGGAACTCCTCGGGCACCCCGTACGGGTCGTGCCCGGACTCACCCAGAACGTGAAGATCACCACCCCCGAGGATCTGCGTCGTGCCCGTGCCCGGGCAATTCCGCGGAGCAAATTGGCGGCGAAGGCGCAGCCACGCGCGCCTGGAACAGGCCACCCACGCTGCAAGGCGACCTCCCAACCTCCTTTACAATGACGCCACGCGCGCCTGGAACAGGCCACCCACGCTGCAAGGCGACCTCCCAACCTCCTTTACAATGACGCCACGCGCGCCTGGAACAGGCCACCCACGCTGCAAGGCGACCTCCCAACCTCCTTTACAATGACGCCACGCGCGCCTGGAACAGGCCACCCACGCTGCAAGGCGACCTCCCAACCTCCTTTACAATGACGCCACGCGCGCCTGGAACAGGCCACCCACGCTGCAAGGCGACCTCCCAACCTCCTTTACAATGACCCGAGTGGGCCTCGGCTTCGATCTGCATCCGCTGGTGGCGGGAAGACCGTTGGTGCTGGGCGGGGTCACGGTGCCCTCGGATCGGGGACTGGGCGGTCACTCCGATGCTGACGTGCTGTCCCACGCGGTGGGCGAGGCCCTGCTCGGTGCACTTGCCCTCGGAGACCTGGGCCGGCATTTTCCAGACACCGATCCCCGGTATCGCGGCATCTCAAGTCTGATCCTGCTTCGCGAGGTGGTGGCCCTGGTGGAGGCCCGCGGCGGGCGGTTGGTCAACGTGGATGGAACCGTACTGGCGCAGGCACCGCGCCTCGCCGAGTACTTGCCCGAGATGGCCAGGCGGCTGGCCGAAACGTTGATGCTCCCCATCGACGCGGTCAGTGTCAAGGCCAAGAGCCCTGAGGGTCTCGGCCTGCTGGGCCGCCGTGAGGGAATCGCCGCCATGGCCGTGGTCGGGGTGGAGATGGCTGACGTGAACATCTCTGGACGTCCGGAGTCCGCATGAAGCTCTATAACGCCTTCACGCGCCGCAAGGAGGAACTGACTCCGATCGAGCCCGGTCAGGTCGGGATCTACGTGTGCGGAGTCACCGTGTACGACCTCTCACACATCGGCCACGCGCGGAGCGCCATCGCCTTCGACGTCATCCGTCGGTATTTGGCCTTCGCAGGATATCGAGTTCGATTCATCAAGAACTTCACGGACGTCGATGACAAGATCATCCGGCGCGCCAACGAGGAAGGAGTCTCGGCGCTCGAGGTCTCCGAGCGCTACGTCAGAGAATATCAGAGGGACATGGAGGCGCTGGGGGTTCTCAAGCCCGACGTGGAGCCCAAGGCCACCGACCACGTCGCTCAGATGATCAGCCTGATCCAGTGTCTGTTGGCGCGCGAGGTGGCGTACGTGGTCGACGGTGACGTGTACTTCGAAGTCGCGCGCTTCCCCCCCTACGGCAGGCTATCCGGGAAGAATCTCGACGAACTGCTGTCCGGGGCACGCGTCGAGGTGGACGAGCGGAAGCGCGACCCGCGGGATTTTGCCCTCTGGAAGTCGGCGAAACCCGGTGAGCCCTCCTGGGAGAGCCCATGGGGTCGGGGCCGCCCCGGATGGCACATCGAGTGCTCGGCCATGGCCATGCAGTACCTCGGCGAGTCATTCGACATTCATGGCGGCGGTGAGGATCTCGTCTTTCCGCACCACGAGTGCGAGATCGCCCAGTCGGAGGCCTGCACGAGTAAGCCGTTCGCGCGCTACTGGCTCTACAACGGATTCGTGAATCTCGGCGCCGAAAAGATGTCGAAGTCGCTCGGCAACACTCTGTCAATCCGCGATCTCGTCGGCCGGCATGATCCGGAGGCGTTGCGCCTTTACCTGATCGGCACGCACTACCGCGCTCCGGTCGAGTGGACGGAGGAGGGGGTGCATGACAGCGCGCGCGCCTTGGAGCGTCTGCGCGATCTGGTCCGTGGCGAGCGTGAGGTGGACGGTGACGCGCCAGCCGATGCGGGGACCCTGGTCCAAGACGTTGCGGCCTTCACGGCGCGGTTCAGGGCTGCGATGGACGACGACTTCAACACGCCGCAGGCGCTGGCGGCGATCTTCGACTTGACCAGCAAGCTGTACGCGTATCGTGACCAGATGGTGCTGGGCAAGAGGGCGGCCGCGCCCTTTTCGGAAGCCCTCGCCGCGCTGACCTCCCACGCCCGCGTCCTCGGGCTCCTCGAGAGGCCGTCTCCTCGACGCGAGGGGTGGGGGTTCATCCCGCGGTCAGCCGATGGTGCGGCACGGGTGCGGGCCCGCGCGTCTCACGCCTACACGGCGCCGTCCGATGAGGGGCCTGCCGATTGGTGGGTTTCTACCCAGGCCCGGATCGAGTCCTTGGTGGCTGAGCGTGACGAGGCCAGGGGTCGGCGCGAATGGGGCCGCGCCGACGCAATCAGGATCGATCTCGAAGGGATGGGGGCCCGGATCGAGGACACTCCGGCTGGCACGCGCTGGAAGTGGAAAAGCACCTGACGGAGGAGTGCCTCTGGGGTCGGCATCCGGTGCTGGAGCTGCTCCGGAGCGGCGGACGCCGCGTGGACGAGATCGCTGTCCTGTCCGGAGCCTCCGGTCCCCTTGCCGAGGTCGTAGCACTGGCTCGCCGCGCGGGAATCAAGGTGTCCTTCCGCACCCGCGAGCAGCTGACGGCCATCGCGGGCTCGCCTCAGCACCAGGGTGTGGTGGCGCGCGTGGCCGCCGCCGAATATGTCGATCTGGATGCTCTTCTGGAGATTCCAAATGCGCGGAGCGAGCCAGCCTTCCTGCTCGCTCTCGATCAGGTGCAGGACCCCAGGAACTTCGGCGCGCTCCTCAGAACGGGCGAGGCGCTCGGTGCCCACGGGGTGATTGTGACCAAGCATCACACCGTGGGCTTGACCGGAGTCGTGGCCAAGGCCGCCATGGGGGCCGTCGAGCGGGTCCGAGTTGCCCGCGAGAGTAACTTGGTAGCTGTCCTGGAAAGGCTCAAAGAATCGGGTATTTGGGTATACGGTGGGACCGCGAACGGTGGCGTCGTTCCCTGGAAGGTCTCGCTGACGGGTCCCGTCTGCCTCGTGCTAGGCTCCGAAGGGGACGGGCTTCGGCCCTTGGTCGCCAGGACCTGCGATGGGCTACTCACGATCCCGATGGTCGGAGCAGCCGTCTCGCTCAACGTGGCAGCAGCAGCGGCGGCCCTCTGTTACGAAGTTCGGCGCCAGAGGAAGGCCAAAACCCCTTGACCCTATCGCAACTTGCCAGTAGAGTGAAGTTTTGTCTGTGCTGGCGTAGCTCAGGGGTAGAGCAACTGCCTTGTAAGCAGTGGGTCGGGGGTTCAAATCCTCCCGCCAGCGCCAGCGTTTCGGGTCACGCGTGGTCGAGGGATTCCATCGCATGCCGGCAGTTTCGGGGAGGTACCCAAGTGGCCAAAGGGGGCAGACTGTAAATCTGCTGGCGAACGCCTTCGGAGGTTCGAATCCTCCCCTCCCCACCACTTGGACGGGGATGCCACCCGAAGGAGCGACCGGCCGGAGCCGCGCAAGAGCGTTGGGGGCAGTGCGAGCGAAAACATCCGAGACGGGCGGGAATAGCTCAGCGGTAGAGCGCCAGCCTTCCAAGCTGGGGGTCGCGGGTTCGAATCCCGTTTCCCGCTCCAGGGTTCCACTTGCCCATGTAGCTCAGTTGGCAGAGCACGCCCTTGGTAAGGGCGAGGTCTCCGGTTCAATCCCGGACATGGGCTCCAGTTCTGAACTGAGGAACGGCGGCGTGAATAGGTACGGGAGGTTCTAGCCATGGCGAAGGCGAAGTACGAGCGGACGAAGCCGCACGTGAACATAGGGACGATCGGGCACATCGACCACGGCAAGACGACGTTGACGGCGGCGATCACGAAGGTGCTGCACACGAAGAACAAGGGGATTGCGGTGCGGGAGTACGGGTCGATCGACAACGCGCCGGAGGAGCGGGAGCGGGGGATCACGATTGCGGTGGCGCACGTGGAGTACGAGACGGAGAAGCGGCACTACGCGCACATCGACTGTCCGGGGCACGCGGACTACATCAAGAACATGATCACGGGGGCGGCGCAGATGGACGGGGCGATCCTCGTGGTGGCGGCGAACGATGGGCCGATGCCGCAGACGCGGGAGCACGTGTTGCTGGCGCGGCAGGTGAATGTGCCGTACCTGGTGGTGTTCATGAACAAGGTGGACATGGTGGACGACCCGGAGATATTGGATTTGGTGGAGTTGGAGGTGCGGGAGCTGCTGAAGAAGTATGGGTTTCCGGGGGACGAGGTGCCGGTGGTGCGGGGGTCGGCGTTGCAGGCGAACGAGAAGCCGGAGGACGCGGGGGCGAACGCGTGCATCTGGGAGCTGATGGGGGCGGTGGACAGTTATATTCCGACGCCGCCGCGGCCGGTGGACAAGCCGTTTTTGATGCCGATCGAGGACATATTCAGCATCACGGGGCGGGGGACGGTGGTGACGGGGCGGGTGGAGCGGGGGGTGGTGAAGGTAGGGGAGGAAGTGGAGATTGTGGGGATCCACCCGACGCGCAAGACGGTGGTGACGGGGGTGGAGATGTTCCGCAAGCTCTTGGACGAGGGGCAGGCGGGGGACAATGTCGGGGCGTTGTTGCGGGGGGTGGACAAGGACGAAGTCGAGCGGGGGCAGGTGCTGGCGAAGACGGGGTCGATCACCCCTCACAAGAAGTTCAAGGCCGAGGTGTACGTGCTGGCGAAGGAGGAGGGGGGGCGGCACACGCCGTTTTTCAACGGGTATCGGCCGCAGTTTTACTTTCGGACGACGGACGTGACGGGGATCTGTGCGTTACCGGCGGGGGTGGAGATGGTGATGCCGGGGGACAACGTGACGATCACGGGGGAGCTGATCACGCCGATTGCGATGGAGAAGGAGCTGCGGTTTGCGGTGCGGGAGGGGGGCCGGACGGTGGGGGCGGGCGTGGTGACCGAGATCGTGGAGTAGCGCGATGCGCGACATCATCACCCTGGCCTGCAGCGGTTGTCAGCGTCGGAACTACGCGACGACCAAGAACAAGCGGACGCATCCCGACCGTTTGGAGCTCAAGAAGTTCTGTCGCTGGTGCCGCAAACACACGCCCCACCGCGAAACGAAGTGAGCGCTGGGACCGGTGGATTGGGGAGCGGCCAACGGGCTGCTGCCCGAGGTAGGGGTGTAGCTCTAACGGCTAGAGCACCGGACTCCAAATCCGGGGGATGGGGGTTCGAATCCCTCCACCCCTGCCATTCTCTTACGGAGCGGAAGAGGCGAGGCTGAGGCAGGCATGGGTTTCGTGACACGCGTGCGGGAATTCGTGCAGGAGGTGCTCCTGGAA
Organism: uncultured Candidatus Rokubacteria bacterium; assembly: GCA_963754315.1. Taxonomy (GTDB): domain Bacteria; phylum Methylomirabilota; class Methylomirabilia; order Rokubacteriales; family CSP1-6; genus CAVWFS01. The sequence goes on along the minus strand of CAVWFS010000019.1, from coordinate 409,577 downwards.
TTCCGCCGGGTGACTTGGCCGACCCGGCAGGAGCTGATCAATTCCACGGTGGTGGTGCTGGCCTTGACCGTGATCGTGGCCTTCTTCCTGGGCGCGGTGGACATCGGCCTGTCGAAGCTGGTGCAGAGGATCCTGCGATGAGCAGTCAAACCGCGACGAGCCGGCGCTGGTTCGTCGTCCACACGTACTCGGGGTTCGAGAACAAGGTGGCGGAGGGGATCCTTTCGCGCGCCAAGATCTTCGGCATGACCGAGCGGATCACCAAGGTGCTGGTCCCCACCGAAAAGGTGGTAGAGGTCCGTAACAAGCAGAAGCGCGAGAGCGAACAGAAGTTCTTTCCCGGGTACGTCCTGGTGGAGATGGAACTGGCCGACGACACCTGGCACCTCGTGCGTTCCACCCCCAAGGTCACCGGCTTCGTGGGCTCGGGAACCAAGCCGGTGGCGCTCGAGCCCGATCAGGTGGACGAGATCCTGCGTCAGATGGAGGCCGGGGCCGAGAAGCCCAAGCCCAAGTCGGTGTTCCAGCGCGGCGATAAGGTGCGCGTCATCGACGGGCCCTTCGTCAACTTCCAGGGAGTGGTCGACGACATGAATCCCGAGCGCGGCCGCATGAAAGTCGTGGTGCCCGTGTTCGGTCGGCCCACGTCGGTGGAACTCGAGTACTACCAGGTGGAGCGACTCTAGCGATGGCCAAGAAAGTTCAGGCGATGGTCAAGCTGCAAATTCCGGCTGGCAAGGCCAACCCCTCGCCGCCGGTGGGTCCCGCCCTCGGTCAGCACGGCGTCAACATCATGGAGTTCTGCAAGGGCTTCAATGCCCAGACTAACGGTCAGGATGGACTCATCCTGCCCGTGGTCGTCACGATATATCAGGACCGATCGTTCACCTTCGTGATCAAGACGCCACCGGCCGCTGTGCTGCTCAAGCGAGCCGCCGGCATCGCCAAGGCCTCGGCGGTGCCTCACCGGGACAAGATCGGCAAGGTGAGCAAGCAGCAGGTCCGCGAGATCGCGCAACAAAAGCTCGTTGACCTCAACACCGACACGGTCGACGCCGCGATGCGCATTATCGAGGGCACCGCCCGCAGCATGGGCATCGAGGTGGTCTGAGGCCACACGGTCAAGGGAGAGAGCAACGATGGCGACGACGGTGAGCAAGCGCTACGATGCAGCAGCGGCCAAGGTGGGTGAGGGCGAGTACGGGGTGGAAGAGGCGATCGCCCTGTTGGAGGAGATCCCGCGCGCCAAATTCGACGAGTCGGTAGATCTGTCCTTCAGGCTCGGTGTGGATCCCAAGCACGCCGACCAGATGGTACGAGGAGCGGTGGTGCTCCCCCATGGCCGTGGGCGGACGGTGCGGGTGGCTGTCTTCGCGCGGGGCGAGAAGGAGCGTGAGGCGCGCGAGGCCGGCGCCGATGTCATCGGGGCCGACGATCTCGTGGAGCGGATCCAGGGAGGGTGGATGGAGTTCGACACCACCATCGCCACCCCCGACCTCATGGGGCAGGTCGGTCGGCTCGGAAAAGTCCTCGGACCGCGCGGTCTCATGCCGAACCCGAAGCTGGGCACCGTCACCTTTGATGTGGGGCGAGCCGTGCGGGAGGCCAAGGCGGGCAAGGTCGAGTACCGGGTCGATAAGGCCGGTAACATCCATACACCGGTGGGGAAGCGGTCGTTCAGCGCCGAACAGCTCACGGCCAATGCCCTGGCCGTCATCGAGTCGATCATGCGCGCCAAGCCGGCGGCGTCCAAGGGAACGTATCTTCGGTCACTGACCCTGTCCACCACCATGGGGCCGGGGATCAAGGTTGACGCGCAACGGATCACCAACCAGTACAAGAAGTAAGGCGACCAGCGAGGAGCGAAACCGTGCCGACGCAAGCGAAGGTGGAGACGGTCGAGGAGTTCAGGACGCGGCTCGCCGGAATCAGCTCGGTGTTCCTGACCGAGTACCGGGGGCTGACCGTGCAACAGCTGTCCGAACTGCGCAAGCAACTGCGAGCGGTGTCGGCGGAGTACAAGGTGGTGAAGAATCGCCTCGCCCGCCTTGCCGTGTCCTCGTCGGGCTTGGCCGGCATCACGCCGCACTTGACCGGTCCCACCGGGTTCATCATCGCGCGCGACGAACCGGTGGCAGTGGCCAAGGCCCTGCAGACCTTCACCCGCATCGTTCCGGCCCTCACCGTGAAGGCGGGCATCGTGGACGGCCAGGTTCTGAGCCCCGATGAGCTGAAGGCCTTGGCGGACCTCCCATCCCGAGCGGCCCTGCGCGGCCAACTGGTAGGCGCCATCCAGGGGCCCCACGCTCAACTGGTGGGCCTCTTCGAGCGCGTACAACGTGACCTCGCGTACGTCTTGGACCAACGCGGCCAGGCGGCCGCCGAAACGGCGTAGAACCAACAGAAAGGAGTCGGTAGCATGGCAACCGTCGAGGAGATTGCGGAACAACTCAACCAGCTGAGCCTGCGCGAAGCGGCCCAGCTCTCCAAGCTACTCCAGGAGATGTGGGGGGTGTCGGCGGCGGCTCCGGTCGCCATGGCGGCGGCAGCGGCGCCGGGAGCGGCGGCGCCGGTGGCCGAGGAGCAGACGGAGTTCGACGTCGTCCTGTCGGCGACGGGCGACAAGAAGATTCAGGTCATCAAGGTCGTTCGCGAGCTGACCGGGCTCGGCCTCAAGGAGGCCAAGGATCTCGTGGACGGCGCCCCCAAGGCGGTCAAGGAAAAGGTGACCAAGGCCGAGGCGGAGGACATAAAGAAGAAGCTGGAGGAGCAGGGCGCCGCCGTCCAGGTGAAATAGTCGGCGAAGCTTCTACGACTCGGCCGGGGGGTTCAGAGCGGAGGGAAGTTCCCGTCGCGCCTGAACCGGTGGGGGGTGTCGGGGAGGAGCGGCGGTCGCTCCCCCCGACGTTGATCAAGGAGACTATATGGCAGGCACGATTCAGTGCGGGCGTCGGGTCCGCAAGGACTTTGGCAAGATCCCGTCTATCGTCGAGATTCCGAATCTCATCGAGGTTCAGAAGCGCTCGTACGAAGCGTTTCTCCAGAAGGACATCCCGTCGGAACGGCGGGAGGAGGCCGGTCTGCAGGGAGTCTTCAAGTCGGTCTTTCCCATCGAAGATTACAACGGCAACGCCCGCCTCGAGTTCGACTCCTACCACTTCGGCGATCCCAAATACACGGTGGAGGAGTGCCACGATCGGGGAATGACGTTTGCCATCCCCCTCAAGGTGACCCTGCGCCTGGTGGTCTACGACCAGGACAAGGAGTCGAAGACCAAGGCCATCCGCGAGCAGCGCGGCCAGGAGGTGTACCTCGGCGAGTTGCCGCTCATGACCGACAAGGGCACCTTCATCATCAACGGGACGGAGCGCGTGGTGGTGAGCCAGCTCCAGCGCTCGGCCGGTGTCTTCTTCGATGATGACAAGGGCAAGACCCTCGCATCCGGGCGGGCGCTGTTCTCGGCGCGGGTCATCCCCTATCGTGGGTCGTGGGTAGAGTTCGATTTCGATGCCAACGAGCTACTCCACGTGCGGGTGGACCGCCGCCGTAAGATGCACGCCACCGCCTTTCTGCGTGCCTTCTGGTTTCTGGAGAAAGGAGTCATCCTCTCCGACGACGAGATCCTGGCCCAGTTCTACGATCGCGAGGACGTCTTCTCCTTCGAGGAGGGGACGGCCTGGGTGAAACTCCACCCGGAGGCCCACGTGGGCGCCAAGCTCGCCGACGACGTGCGCCCCCCGCGGCATCGCGAGCCCATCGCTCAGGCCGGCAAACCCCTCACCAGCAAGCTGATCGAGAAGCTGGTGGAGGCGGGGATCGAGAAGATTCCCGTGCGCGCAGAGTCGCTGGTGGGCCGCCGGACGGCCAACCGCATCGTCGACACCGACAGCGGCGAGGTCCTGGTGGAGACCAACACCGAGATCACTTCGGCGGTGCTCCAGCAGATCATGAGCCGCCGGGTGGCGGCCTTCAAGCTGCTCGTCCTCACCCCGGGGAAGATGGACGCGTCCATCTTGGAGACGCTGACCCGCGATCACGTCAAAAATCCGGACGAGGCGCTGGTGGAAATCTACAAGAAGCTCCGCCCGGGCGACCCGCCCACCGTGGAATCGGCACGGACCCTCTTCCGGGGAATGTTCATCGACCCTCGCCGCTACGATCTGGCCCGGGTGGGACGCTTCATGATCAACAAGAAGCTCCTCATCGATGCCCCCGCCCATCTGCGCACCCTGCGCGGCGAGGACGTGGTGGCCATCATCCGCCACCTCATGATGGTGAAGCTCGGCAGCAAGCCCACCGACGACATCGACCATCTGGGCAACCGACGCGTACGCTCGGTCGGTGAGCTGCTCGAGAACCAGTTCCGGGTGGGTCTGACCCGCATGGAGCGGGCGGTCAAGGAACGGATGTCCATCTCGGACATCCAAAATCTCATGCCGCACGACCTCATCAATGCCAAGCCGGTGTCGGCGGTGGTGAAGGAATTCTTCGGATCCTCTCAGCTCTCCCAGTTCATGGACCAGACCAACCCCCTGGCCGAGCTGACCCACAAGCGGCGGCTGTCGGCCCTTGGCCCCCGCGGATTGAGCCGGGAGCGGGCTGGGTTCGAGGTGCGCGACGTGCACCCTACCCATTACGGGCGTATCTGTCCCATCGAGACGCCGGAAGGCCCCAACATCGGGCTCATCTCCTCGCTCTCTACCTACGCACGCACCAACGAGTTCGGCTTCATCGAAACGCCGTACCGCAAGGTGGTGGGCGGGCGCGTGACGGACGAGATCGTCTTCCTGACGGCCCTGGAGGAGGAACAGTTCACCATCGCTCAAGCTAACGCGGAAATCGATCGCACGGGCCGCTTCGTGCAGGAACGTATCTCGGCCCGCCGGAGCGGTGAGTTCCGGATGGTGGTGCCGGAGGACGTTCATTTCATGGACGTGTCCCCCAAACAGCTCGTCTCGGTGGCGGCCTCCCTCATCTCGTTCCTGGAGAACGACGACGCCAATCGAGCGCTCATGGGCTCCAACATGCAGCGGCAGGCGGTGCCTCTCCTGCAACCGGAGGCTCCCCTGGTCGGCACCGGCATGGAGCACATCGTAGCCCGCGATTCGGGAGCGGTCATGGTGGCCAAGCGGCCCGGGGTGGTGGAGTATGTCTCGGCCGACCGTATCGTGGTGCGGGCGGAGAGCCGTTCCAAGAAGGCCGATCCCGTCCAGGATCTTCCCCTGGACATCTACAACCTCACCAAGTATCGCCGCTCGAATCAGAACACGTGCATCAACCAGAAGCCCATCGTGAAGAAGGGGCAACGCCTGCAGTCCGGTGACGTCATCGCCGATGGCCCCGGCACCGATCAGGGCGAGTTGGCCCTCGGTCGGAACGTGCTGGTGGCCTTCATGCCGTGGGGCGGCTACAACTTCGAGGACGCGATCCTCGTCTCGGAGCGGCTGATCAAAGAGGACCGCTTCACCTCCATCCACATCGAGGAGTTCGAGATCCAGGCCCGTGACACCAAGCTGGGCAAGGAGGAGATCACCCGCGACATCCCCAACGTGTCGGAGGAGGCGCTCAAGGACCTCGACGACTCCGGCATCGTCCGCATCGGGGCCAAGCTCAAGCCCGGCGACATCATGGTCGGCAAGATCACCCCCAAGGGAGAGACGCAGCTCACGCCGGAAGAAAAGCTCTTGCGCGCCATCTTCGGGGAGAAGGCAGGCGACGTTCGCGACACCTCTCTTACCGTGCCCCCCGGGATCGAGGGGACGGTGGTGGACGTCAAAGTCTTCTCGCGGCGCGGGGTGGACAAGGACGAGCGCGCCAAGTCCATCGAGGAGGAGGAAGTCGGGCGACTGGAGAAGGACTACCAGGACGAGATCGCCATGGTGGAGATGGAGCGCGACCAGAAGCTGAAGAACCTCCTGGTCGGCAAGTCCTTAGTGGTCGATCTGTTCGATCCGACGGCCAAGCAGAACCGGCTCGGCAAGAAGGGCGATCGAATCGAGCGGGGACAGCTCGAGAACCTCGGCTGGAACGATCTCAAAAAGATCAAGATCAAGGAAGACGAGGGGCTCTCCCAGACCATCCGGCGCATCGAGGAGCTGGCCGAGGAGCAAATCGCCCTCTTCGATACCATGCTGGAGGAGCGCATCGGCCGCTTACGTCGGGGCGACGACCTCCCGCCGGGTGTCATCAAGATGGTGAAGGTGTACGTGGCGGTGAAGCGCAAGCTGTCTGTCGGTGACAAGATGGCAGGCCGCCACGGGAACAAGGGGGTGGTGGCCAAGGTCCTTCCCGAGGAGGACATGCCCTACCTGGCGGACGGGACGCCGGTTGAGATCGTGCTCAATCCACTGGGCGTTCCCTCGCGCATGAACGTGGGACAAATCCTCGAGACCCATCTGGGATGGGCGGCCAAGGCTCTCGGTCTGTGGGTGGCCAGCCCCGTCTTCGACGGCGCCACCGAGGGCGAGATCAAGGAGCACTTGCAACAGGCCAAGCTGCCGACGTCGGGGAAGACCGTGCTCTACGACGGCCGCAGCGGCAAGCGTTTTCACCAGGAGGTCACCGTCGGCCAGATCTACATCTTGAAACTGGCCCACCTGGTCGACGACAAGATGCACGCGCGATCCATCGGCCCCTATTCCCTGGTCACCCAGCAACCGCTGGGCGGCAAGGCGCAGTTTGGCGGGCAGCGCTTCGGCGAGATGGAGGTGTGGGCGCTGGAGGCGTACGGCGCCGCCCATACCCTGCAAGAGATGCTCACCGTGAAATCCGACGACGTGGAGGGCCGAAACCGGATCTACGAGGCCATCGTCAAGGGCGAGAACTTCCTCGAGCCGGGCACGCCGGAGTCCTTCAACGTGCTGGTGAAAGAGCTCCAAAGTCTGGCCCTCGATGTCGAGCTTGTCATGAAGAACGGGAAAAAGGCATCGTGAAAACAAGACACAGCGGTGACGGCGTACCACGGGCAAGGAACGGGCGCGACGCAGCCACGCGCGCCTCGAACAGCCCACCTGCGATTCGAACTGGTCTGGCGTCTTCGTTACAAAGGAGAGTGTGAATGTTGACGGATCGGCCATTCGGCAGCCTGATCAGGGAAGAGAAGCCCGCCCGGGACCTGTGGGGCATCCTCGATCGGCATGCGAAGCCCATCACGTTTGACTCGATTCGTATCAAACTGGCCGCGCCCCAGAAGATTCGCGACTGGTCGCACGGCGAGGTCAAGAAGCCGGAGACCATCAACTACCGGACGTTCAAGCCAGAGCGCGACGGTCTGTTCTGCGCCCGCATCTTCGGGCCCACCAAGGACTACGAATGCGCGTGCGGCAAGTACAAGCGCATGAAGTTCGCGGGAGTGGTGTGCGACAAGTGCGGGGTGGAGGTCACGCGGGCTCGGGTGCGCCGGGAGCGTATGGGACACATCGAGCTGGCCTCGCCCGTCTCCCACGTGTGGTTCTTCAAGGGCCTGCCCAGCCGCATCGGCCAACTTCTGGACATGTCGCTGCGGGATCTCGAGAAGATCCTCTACTTCGAGGAGTACGTCGTTCTCGACGCGCGCATCAATGGGGTCAAGAAGCGCGACCTCATGTCGGTCGACCGCATGCGTAAGCTCCACGAGGAGCATGGGCCGGATGCGCTCAAAGTTGGCATGGGGGCGGAGGCCATCCGGGAGCTCTTGCGCGATCTGGATCTGGACGCGCTCGCGCGAGACCTGCGCGCCCAGATGCTGGGAGAGACCTCCGTCCAGAAGCGCAAGAAGACGGTCAAGCGGCTGAAGGTGGTGGAGGCCTTCCTGAAGTCGGGCAACCAGCCGGACTGGATGATCCTGGAGGTCGTCCCGGTCATTCCGCCGGAGCTCAGACCCCTGGTGCCGCTCGACGGCGGTCGCTTCGCCACCTCCGACTTGAACGACCTCTACCGCCGTGTCATCAACCGGAACAATCGGTTGAAGCGCCTCATGGATCTGAAGGCGCCCGAGATCATCATCCGCAACGAGAAGCGAATGCTGCAGGAAGCGGTGGACGCGCTGTTCGACAATGGCCGCCGGGGGCGCGTCATCACGGGCCCCAACAACCGGCCCCTCAAGTCGCTCTCGGACACACTGAAAGGCAAGCAGGGACGCTTCCGTCAGAACCTGCTGGGAAAGCGGGTCGACTATTCCGGCCGCTCCGTGATCGTGGTCGGTCCCTACCTGAAGCTGCACCAGTGCGGGCTGCCCAAGAAGATGGCCCTGGAGCTGTTCAAGCCGTTCATCCTGCGCAAGCTCGAGGACCGGGGGATCGCCTCATCCATCAAGGCGGCCAAGAAGTACGTGGAGAAGGAGCGGCCGGAGGTGTGGGACATCCTGGAGGAAGTGATCCGGGAGCATCCGGTCCTGCTCAATCGGGCGCCGACCCTGCACCGACTGGGCATCCAGGCCTTCGAACCCATCCTGGTGGAGGGCAAGGCCATCGAGATCCATCCGCTCGTGTGCACCGCCTTCAACGCCGATTTCGACGGCGACCAGATGGCCGTCCACGTGCCGCTATCCATGGAAGCCCAGCTGGAAGCGCAGTGCCTGATGCTGTCCGCCAACAACATCCTGTCTCCCTCCAATGGCGCCCCCCTGGCCGTGCCCACCCAGGACATGGTGCTCGGCATCTATTACCTCACCAAGGAGCGCTTGCACTCGCCCGAGCACCCCGTGCGCGGCGAGGGGCGGCTCTTCGCAGATCCCGAGGAAGTGCGGGTGGCCTACGACAACGAGGACGTCGATCTGCAGGCGCGCATTCGGGTGCGCTGGAACGACACCATCGTGGACACCACCGTGGGTCGGACGCTTCTCAACGAGATCGTCCCCGAGCCGCTGCGCTTCGTGAACCAGGAGCTGAAGAAGAAGCAGATCACCGACCTGGTGGGCCGGTGCTACAACCTGCTCGGCAACGAGGTGACCGTCCACTTTCTGGACGAGCTCAAGGATCTGGGGTTTCGCTACGCAACGCTATCGGGTCTCAGCATCGGTATCGACGACATGCACGTGCCACCCGCCAAGGAGCGGCACATCGCGGGGGCGCGGCGCGAGGTGAACGAGGTCGAGCAACAGTATCAAGACGGTGTCATCACCAACGGCGAGCGCTACAACAAGGTGGTCGACATCTGGGCCCACGCCACCGAGCTCATCGCGGAGGACATGTTCCGCGACCTGGAGGCGGGGGAGCAGGGGGGCGAGTTCAACCCGATCTACATGATGGCCGACTCCGGCGCCCGCGGCTCCAAGCAGCAGATTCGTCAGCTGGCCGGGATGCGTGGGCTCATGGCCAAGCCATCGGGCGAGATCATCGAGACGCCCATCACCTCCAACTTCCGCGAGGGGCTCACCGTGCTGGAGTATTTCACCTCCACCCACGGCGCCCGCAAGGGCCTGGCCGACACCGCCCTCAAGACGGCGGACTCGGGCTACTTGACCCGGCGGCTGGTGGACGTCGCCCAAGACGTGATCGTGAGTGAGTACGACTGCGGCACCGTGAAGTTCATCGAGGCAACACCCCTCGTGGAAGGCGGCGAGATCATCCAATCGTTGCACGACCGCATTCTGGGTCGCGTCACCGCGGAGGACGTTCGCGATCCGCTCAACAGCGAGATCATCGTCCAGGCCAGCAGCGAGGTCACCGAGGAGCTAGCGCAGAAGATCGAGGAGACAGGCCTGGAACGCGTGCGCATCCGCTCCGCCCTCACCTGCGACACCAAGCGGGGGATCTGCGTGATGTGCTACGGTCGCAATCTCGGCTCGGGCCGGTTGGCTGAGCTGGGGGAGGCGGTGGGTATCATCGCGGCCCAGTCCATCGGGGAACCGGGCACGCAGCTCACCATGCGGACCTTCCACATCGGTGGTACTGCCAGTGGCCGCGTGGAGACGAAGCACGAGGCCAAGAACGCGGGATTGGTGAAGCATCACAACCTGCGCACGGTGGTGAACCGGGACGGTGACCTGGTCGCCACCAACCGCAACGGCGAAATCATCGTCATGGACGATCGGGGTCGCGAGCGCGAGCGGTATCCCGTCGTCTACGGCGCCAAGATCAAGGTCAAGCCCGAGCAGCGGGTCAAGGCGAGCGCGGTGCTGGTGGAATGGGATCCCCACACCACCCCCATCCTCACGGAGTTCACCGGCAAGGTGCAGTACGTGGACATCGTGGAAGAGCGGGACGCCCAGGAGGCGGCCAAGCGGGGGGAGTCCGTCAGCGCCACTGTCCGGGAGGAGTTCGACGAGGTCACCGGCCTCGCCCGGAAGGTGATCATCGAGGACCCCAACGCCCGTCTTCAGCCCGGGGTCATCATCCTGGCTCCCGAGGGGGAAGCCCCCGTCGGCTTGCGCGAGCGCCAGCGCTATCCGCTCCCGGTTGGCGCCCACCTGCTCGTCCCGGACGGTCAGGACGTTTTCGCGGCCGACATCATCGCTAAGATTCCCCGTGAGACCACCAAGACCAAGGACATCACGGGCGGCCTGCCGCGGGTGGCCGAGCTATTCGAGGCCCGCAAACCCAAGGAGCAGGCCATCATCACCGAGATCGACGGACGGGTGGAGATGGGCGGCTTCGTCAAGGGGCAGCGAAAGATCATCATCCGAGCCGACAACGGCGAGGCGAAGGAATACCTCATCCCGCGGGGTAAGCACATCAGCGTGCACGAAGGCGATCGGGTCAAGGCGGGGGAGGCGCTCATGGACGGATCCCCCAACCCGCACGATTACCTGGCCGTCCTCGGGGATCGGGAGCTGCAACGCTATCTGGTGAACGAGGTGCAGGAGGTGTACCGGCTGCAAGGGGTGACGATCAATGACAAGCACATCGAGATCATCGTTCGCCAGATGCTGCGCCGGGTTCGTATCGAAGAGGTAGGCGACACCGAGTTCGTAGTGGGCGAGTTGGTGGACAAGTTCGTCTTCCAGGAGGAGAACGAGCGGGTGCTGGCGCAGGGCAAGCGACCCGCCAACGCCCAGCCCATCCTGCTCGGGATCACCAAGGCCTCCCTCAGCACGGACAGCTTCGTTTCGGCAGCCTCGTTCCAAGAGACGACACGCGTCTTGACGGAGGCGGCTATCTCCGGCAAGACGGACGACTTGAGAGGGCTCAAGGAGAACGTGATCGTGGGCCGGCTCATCCCGGCCGGGACCGGGCTCAGCAACTACACCCGGGTCGAGGTGCTCACGCCAGGCGGGGAGGTCATCAAGTCCCTCGACCAGGTGCTCACCTTGGATCCGCTTCCGGACGATGGGGCCGACAGCGAGGACGGCTCCGTCGCGGCCGCCGGGTAGGAGAGTAACCGGCTAGGACGGTGACGTGGGGGAGTGGCACCGCTCCCCCACGTCACATTGACAGGTAGGGCCTTTTCAGGTATAAAGTTAGGGTTTTGTCGCTGTTACCGGGTGATGGAGAACTATGCCGACGATTAATCAGCTCGTTCGCCAGGGTCGGGAAGCCGTGCGCAAGAAATCGAAGACGCCGGCCATGCAAGCGTGTCCGCAGAAGCGGGGCGTCTGCATCCGCGTCTACACGACGACACCCAAGAAGCCGAACTCGGCCCTTCGCAAGGTGGCGCGTGTCCGGCTCACCAACGGCCTCGAGGTCACCTCATACATCCCCGGCGTCGGTCACAACCTCCAGGAACACTCGATCGTCATGATTCGTGGCGGGCGCGTGAAGGATCTGCCCGGCGTTCGCTATCACATCATCCGGGGCACTCTGGACACGGCGGGCGTGGCCAATCGGAAGCAAAGTCGCTCCAAGTACGGCATGAAGACGCCGAAGGGTGGGGCGTAGGCGATGCGGCGGGCAGGGGCGGCCAAGCGCGAGGTGTTGCCCGACCCGAAGTACGGCAGTCGTCTCGTCGCCAAGTTCGTGAACATCATGATGATCCGGGGCAAGAAGTCGGTGGCCGAGCGCATCATGTACGTTGCCATGTCGTCGGTGGAGGACCGTACCAAGCAGGAAGCGCTCAAGATGTTCAAGACGGCCATCGACAACGTGAAACCCGCCGTCGAGGTGAAGTCGAGGCGAGTCGGCGGCTCCACGTACCAGGTGCCCGTGGAGGTCCGCCCCGACCGTCGGACATCGCTGGCCATGCGATGGGTGATCGGGGCCGCCCGCCGCCGTCCCGAACGCAGCATGGCCGACAAGCTCGCCGCCGAACTGCTGGACGCCGCCAACAACCGCGGCTCCGCGGTGAAGAAGCGCGAGGACACCCACAAGATGGCGGAGGCGAACAAGGCGTTCGCCCATTATCGCTGGTAGCAAGCCCGAGGCGCTCGTTCCGGACACCGCCCTCGCGGGTTTCGGACGCAGCGCTTGATGAGCAGGAAAGAAGAGGACAGACGTGCCGCGGCAGTATTCGCTGGAGAAGACGCGCAACATCGGGATCATGGCCCACATCGACGCGGGCAAGACGACCACGACCGAGCGGATCCTCTATTACACGGGGCGATCCTACAAGATCGGTGAGGTCCACGAAGGCACCGCGACGATGGACTGGATGGTGCAGGAGCAGGAGCGGGGGATCACCATCACCTCGGCCGCCACCACCTGCTTCTGGCGTGACTGCCGCGTCAACATCATCGACACTCCCGGCCACGTGGATTTCACGGTGGAAGTGGAGCGATCCCTGCGCGTTCTGGACGGGGCCGTGGCCATCCTCGACGCGGTGGCCGGGCGTGGAGCCTCAGACGGAAACCGTGTGGCGCCAGGCGGACAAGTACCAGGTGCCGCGCATCATCTACGTCAACAAGATGGATCGGGTCGGGGCCGACTTCTACCGTTGCATCGACATGGTGCGCGAGCGGCTCGGCGTGCATCCGGTGCCCCTGCAGGTTCCCATCGGACGTGAGGATCAGTACCGGGGGCTCGTCGACCTCATCGACGAGGTGGCTCTCGTGTGGGACGAGGGCAACGAGACGCTCGGCAAGGAATTCACCAAGACTCCCGTCCCCGCCGACATGGTCGATCTGGTGAGAGAGTACCGCGAGAAGATGATCGAGGGGCTGGCCGAGGTCGATGACCACCTCATGGAGAAGTATGTGGGGGGGGAGACCATCACCAGTGACGAGTTGCGGGCGGCCATGCGCAAGGGCGCCATCGCCATGACGCTCTTTCCCGTGCTCTGCGGGGCCTCGTTCAAGAACAAGGGCGTCCAGGCCTTGCTGGACGCCGTCATCGACTACCTGCCCTCGCCTCTCGATATCCCCCCGGTGCAGGGGATCAATCCCCACACGCACGCGGTGGACGAGCGCAAGGCCGACGATGACGCGCCCTTCTCGGCCCTGGCCTTCAAGATCATGAACGACCAGCACGTGGGCCAGCTCGTGTTCCTGCGCGTGTACTCCGGCACCTTGTCTTCGGGCTCCGGGGTATACAACTCCACCAAGGACAAGAAGGAGCGGGTGGGACGGCTGCTGCGCATGCACGCGAACAAGCGGGAGGATATCGAGGAGATCGCAGCGGGCGACATTGCGGCGGTGGTAGGGCTCAAGCTGACCACCACCGGAGAGACTCTGTGCGATCCCGACCGTCCCATCGTGCTCGAGTCCATGACCTTTCCGGAGCCTGTTATCGCGGTGGCGATCGAGCCGAAGACGAAGGCAGACGAGGAAAAGCTGGGACTCTCGCTCTCGCGGCTGGCCCTGGAGGATCCTACCTTCCGGGTCACCACGGAGACAGAGACGTCGCAGACGCTCATCCACGGTATGGGCGAGCTCCACCTTGAGATCATCGTCGATCGCCTCCTGCGCGAGTTCCGGGTCGAAGCGAACGTGGGTAAGCCCCAGGTCGCGTATCGGGAGACTATTCGCCGCGCGGCTGAGGCCCAGGGCAAGTTTGTGCGTCAGACCGGAGGTCGCGGTCAGTACGGTGACGTCTACCTTGAAGTCGAGCCGGTTCCGGGCGAGGGCTTCATATTCGAGAACAAGATCGTGGGCGGGACGATTCCCCGCGAGTACATCCCGGCCATCGAAAAGGGCGTGCGGGAGGCGCTGGAGACCGGAGTCCTGGCCGGCTATCCAGTGGTCGACGTGAAAGTGCGCCTGACCGACGGCTCCTACCACGAGGTCGACTCGTCGGAGATCGCCTTCAAGATCGCCGGGTCCATCGCCTTCAAGGAGGCCTGCCGCAAGGCTAAGCCGGCGCTGCTGGAGCCCGTCATGGATGTGGAGGTGGTCACCCCACGCGATTACGTGGGCGCGGTGATCGGCAACCTCAACAGCCGCCGCGGCCGGATCCTCTCCCAGGAGATCCGAGGCAGCTCCGAGGTCATCCGGGCCAGTGTTCCCCTCGGCCAGATGTTCGGCTACGCGACGGACCTCCGCTCGATGACTCAAGGACGTGCCACCTACACCATGCAGTTTGCCCGTTACGACGAAGTGCCCCCGGCCATCGCGGAGGAGATCATGGCCAAAGTGGCCGGCCGCCCCGCCGCCCGCGCGGGATCCCGCTAAGCACGAGGAATCGAAGGAGCAGAGGCCATGGCGAAGGCGAAGTACGAGCGGACGAAGCCGCACGTGAACATAGGGACGATCGGGCACATCGACCACGGCAAGACGACGTTGACGGCGGCGATCACGAAGGTGCTGCACACGAAGAACAAGGGGATTGCGGTGCGGGAGTACGGGTCGATCGACAACGCGCCGGAGGAGCGGGAGCGGGGGATCACGATTGCGGTGGCGCACGTGGAGTACGAGACGGAGAAGCGGCACTACGCGCACATCGACTGTCCGGGGCACGCGGACTACATCAAGAACATGATCACGGGGGCGGCGCAGATGGACGGGGCGATCCTCGTGGTGGCGGCGAACGATGGGCCGATGCCGCAGACGCGGGAGCACGTGTTGCTGGCGCGGCAGGTGAATGTGCCGTACCTGGTGGTGTTCATGAACAAGGTGGACATGGTGGACGACCCGGAGATATTGGATTTGGTGGAGTTGGAGGTGCGGGAGCTGCTGAAGAAGTATGGGTTTCCGGGGGACGAGGTGCCGGTGGTGCGGGGGTCGGCGTTGGCAGGCGAACGAGAAGCCGGAGGACGCGGGGGCGAACGCGTGCATCTGGGAGCTGATGGGGGCGGTGGACAGTTATATTCCGACGCCGCCGCGGCCGGTGGACAAGCCGTTTTTGATGCCGATCGAGGACATATTCAGCATCACGGGGCGGGGGACGGTGGTGACGGGGCGGGTGGAGCGGGGGGTGGTGAAGGTAGGGGAGGAAGTGGAGATTGTGGGGATCCACCCGACGCGCAAGACGGTGGTGACGGGGGTGGAGATGTTCCGCAAGCTCTTGGACGAGGGGCAGGCGGGGGACAATGTCGGCGCGTTGTTGCGGGGGGTGGACAAGGACGAGGTGGAGCGGGGGCAGGTGCTGGCGAAGACGGGGTCGATCACCCCTCACAAGAAGTTCAAGGCCGAGGTGTACGTGCTGGCGAAGGAGGAGGGGGGGCGGCACACGCCGTTTTTCAACGGGTATCGGCCGCAGTTTTACTTTCGGACGACGGACGTGACGGGGATCTGTGCGTTACCGGCGGGGGTGGAGATGGTGATGCCGGGGGACAACGTGACGATCACGGGGGAGCTGATCACGCCGATTGCGATGGAGAAGGAGCTGCGGTTTGCGGTGCGGGAGGGGGGCCGGACGGTGGGGGCGGGTGTGGTGACCGAGATCGTGGAGTAGACGATGGCCACCGTGACCGCCGATCAGAAAATCCGTATCCGTCTCAAGGCCTACGACCATCATCTGCTCGATCGTTCGGTCAAGGAGATCGTGGAGACCGTGCGTCGGACGGGCGCCCGGGTGGCGGGTCCCGTGCTGCTGCCGACCGTGATCAACCGCTGGACAGTGCTCCGTAGTCCTCACGTCGACAAGACGTCCCGCGAGCAATTCGAGATGCGCACCCACAAACGCCTGCTCGACATCGTCGATCCAACGCCGCAGACCGTCGACGCCCTCATGAAGCTGGATCTTCCGGCCGGCGTCGACGTCGAGATCAAGCTCTAGGGCGGCAGATCATGGCCAAGAAGGAAGGGCTCATTGGTCGGAAGGTCGGGATGACCCAGATCTTCGGGGACGACGGCAACCACGTGCCGGTGACCGTGATCGAGGCCGGGCCATGCACGGTGGTCGGCATCCGCACCAAGGACAGTCACGGCTACGACGCGCTCCAGCTGGGCTTCGGCGCCAAACGGAAGAACGTGTCGAAGCCGGAGGCGGGCTTCTTCAAGAAAGCGAATGTGTCCCCGTTGCGGGTCCTCCGCGAGGTGCGTCTGGAGAAGACGGAAAAGGTCCAGGGGTACAGCGTGGGCCAGGTCATCACGGTCGATGTGTTCACCCCGGGCGAGCTGGTCGATGTGGTCGGCGTGACCAAGGGCCGCGGCTTCCAGGGCGGCGTCAAGCGTCACGGCTGGTCAGGCGGTGAGGCCTCCCACGGCTCCATGTTCCACCGTGCTCCCGGATCCATCGGCGCCTCCTCCGATCCGTCGCGTGTCTGGCCGGGACATCATCTGCCCGGTCGGATGGGGGGCGACCGGCGCACGGTCTTGAACGTGAGTGTGGCTCGCGTGATGCCTGAGCAGAATCTGCTGCTCGTGCGCGGGGCCGTCCCCGGAGCCAACGGATCGATGGTCCTTGTGCGCAAGAGCGTCAAGCTGAGCAAGGCGCAGCAAAAGGCTGCGGAGAAAAAGTAAGCATATGCCGACCGTCAACGTGATGAGCAGAGAAGGGGCGCCCGCGGGTACGGTAGAGCTCCGGCCCGAGGTGTTCGGGGTCGAGATTCGCGTCCCCCTCCTTCACCAGTCTGTGGAGCGCGAGCTGGCCGACCGCCGCGCCGGCACCCACGACACCAAAGGGCGAAGCGAGGTTTCCGGCGGTGGCAAGAAGCCGTGGCGACAGAAGGGGACAGGCAGGGCTCGTCAGGGCTCGATCCGGGCCACCCAGTGGAAGGGCGGGGGAAAGCCGTTCGGGCCCACCCCGCGCAGCTATGCCAAGGCGTTGCCCCGCGCCATGCGACGCGAGGCGCTGCGCGCGGCGGTGGCGGCCAAGATCGGTGCCGGTGAGCTGATTGCTGTGGAGACACTGGAGGGCATCGACGGCAAGACCAAGGCTCTCGTGACACGCCTGGCTGCTCTTGGCGTGGCCGGTCAGTCGACCCTGCTCGTGGTGGCCTCGCTCGAGGAACCAGTGCGGCGGGCTGCTCGGAACGTGCCGTGGCTCACCGTGGAGCCTCCGTCGCATGTCTCGGTCTATCAGCTGCTTCGCGCACGGCGGATCGTCATCGAGCGCGCGGCGCTCCTAGCGCTCGAGGAGGCGCTGACTCCATGAGTCGAGACGTCCGCCAGATCGTGCTGCGGCCTCTCATGACCGAGAAACACATGCGCCTCAAGGAAGAGCAGAACGTCGTCGCCTTTCAGGTCCGACCCGACGCCAACAAGGTGGAGATCCGGACGGCCGTCGAAACGGTGTTCAGCGTGAAGGTCGCCTCCGTCCGCACCGCCTCCTTCGAGGGCAAGCTGAAGCGGATGGGCCGCTTCCAGGGTCGCCGGCGTGACTGGAAGAAGGCCTTGGTCAAGCTCGCCCCCGGGCACAAGATCGATCTCGTGGAGGGGGCCTGAGCCATGGCCATCCGAACGGTCAAACCGACATCGCCCGCGCGGCGCTATCTCACCTACGTCACCTACGACGAGATCACCAAGACGACGCCAGAGAAGGCCTTGCTCTCGCCCAAGCGGCGCACCAATGGTCGCAACTCGGCGGGGCGCATCACCGTGCGGCACCGCGGGGGTGGGGCCAAGCGCATGCTGCGCCAGGTAGACTTCCGCCGCGAAAAGTACGGCATCCCGGCTCGGGTGGCCGCCATCGAGTACGATCCGAACCGTTCGGCGCGTCTGGCACTTCTCTTCTATCGCGACGGCGAGAAGCGCTACATCGTAGCCCCCCTCGGGCTGAAGGTGGGGGACACCGTCATGTCGGGGCCGCAGGCGGACATCCTCCCCGGCAATGCGCTGCCTCTCAAGAACATTCCCATGGGAACGATGGTGCACAACGTCGAACTGCAGCCGGGGCGGGGGGCGCAGATGTGCCGGAGCGCAGGGGCTCAGGCGCAGCTTCTGGCCAAGGAGGGTGAGCGGGCTACCCTCAAGCTCCCGTCGGGCGAGGTGCGGCTGGTGTCGGTGGCGTGCATGGCCACCGTGGGGCAGGTGGGAAATCTCGATCACGAAAACGTCTCTGTCGGCAAAGCAGGCCGCGTACGCTGGCAGGGCTTCCGGCCCACCGTGCGCGGGACGGTGATGAATCCGGTGGACCATCCGATGGGTGGCGGCGAGGGTAAGGGCAAGGGAAATCACCCCAAGACGCCGTGGGGGAAGCCCACCAAGGGCTACAAGACCCGACGCGGGGCCCGACCGTCCGACCGAAACATCGTGACCCGGCGGTCTAAGTAGGAGCTGCCATGGGACGCTCTCTGAAAAAGGGTCCGTACATCGACGTGAAATTGCTGGCGCGCGTGGACGAGTTGAACACAAGCCGCCAGAAGCGAGTGCTCAAGACATGGGCGCGCCGGTCCACGATTCCTCCGGAGTTCGTGGGGCATACCTTGGCCGTGCACAACGGGAAGAAGTTCATTCCCGTGTACGTCACCGAGAACATGGTGGGCCACCGGTTGGGGGAATTTGCCCTCACGCGAGCGTTCCGGGCCCACGGAACATCGGAGAAGGCATCCACCTCTCCCACGGGGAAGAAGTAGGGCCATGCGAACGATGGCGCGGGCCCGGTACGTGCGTGTCTCCGCGCGCAAGGCGAGGCTCGTGCTCGATCAGATCCGCGGCAAGCCGGTGAGCGAGGCGCTCGCGACCCTGCGCTTCACGCCGCGGGCGGCGGCCCGGCTCGTGGAGAAGGTTCTGCGGTCGGCGGTGGCCAACGCGGAAAACAATCACCAAGTGCGCAACCTCGACGATCTCCATGTGGTGGGCGCCATTGCCGATGGCGGTCCCTCCATGAAACGCGTCTCTCCACGCGCGATGGGGCGAGCGTTCTTCATCCGCCACCAGACGAGCCATCTCACCATCGCCGTGAGCGACGAGGTCGGGGCCAGGGTGCGCCCAGCCCGGCGGCCACGGCGGCCCGACGGACGGGCGAGGGGGGTTGCGACAGCCACTCCCGCCGCCCCGGAAAAGGACTAGGCGATGGGACAGAAGACACATCCGATCGGGTTCCGCTTAGGGTCCACACGGACGTGGAGCTCGCGATGGTTCGCCACCAAGACCTACGCCTCGCTCCTTCACGAAGACGTGAAGATCCGACGCTTCATCAAGGACCAGCTCTATCACGCGGGCATCGCCCGCATCGATATCGAGCGCTCTGTCAACCGGGCGCGCATCACCATTGCCACCGCGCGGCCCGGCATCATCATCGGGCGCAAGGGCTCCGAGGTCGAGAAGCTGAAGAACGAGCTCCAGCTACGGACAGGGAAGGAGATCTACCTCAACATCGAGGAGATCGTGCACCCCGAGCTGGACGCTCAGCTCGTGGCCGAGAACGTTGCCTTGCAGCTGCAAAAGCGGGTGGCGTTCCGTCGGGCGATGAAGAAGGCCGTGACCTCCGCCCTTCGCCTCGGCGCCGATGGCATTCGCATCGCGTGCGCCGGGCGGCTGGGTGGCTCGGAGATCGCGCGCAAGGAATGGTACCGGCAGGGACGAGTGCCATTGCACACCATCCGGGCCGATATCGACTACGGCTTGGCGACCGCTCATACGACGGCGGGGACCGTCGGAGTGAAGGTCTGGATCTTCAAGGGCGAAGTGCTGAGCACGGTGACCCAGGAGGGATGAGGCAGGTCCCATGCTGATGCCCAAGCGCGTCAAATACCGGAAAACCCAGCGCGGGCGCATGAAGGGCAAGGCCCAGCGGGGATCGACTCTGGCCTTCGGCGACTATGGGTTGAAGGCTCTGGAGCCGGGCTGGGTGACCAACCGTCAGATCGAAGCGGCGCGGGTGGCTCTCACGCGAAGCTTGAAGCGTGGCGGCAAGGTATGGATCCGGATCTTTCCCGACAAGCCGGTCACCAAGAAACCCGCCGAGACACGCATGGGAAAGGGCAAGGGGAATCCCGAGGAGTGGGTGGCCGTGGTGAAGCCGGGTCGCATCATGTACGAGATGCAGGGGGTGGCGGAGGACGCCGCCCGCGAGGCCTTCCGTACGGCCGCCCAGAAGATTGGCGTTGCCACCAAGTTCGTGACGCGGGCGCGGGCCCTCTGAGCCTCGAGGAGCGATCCCATGAAACCGACTAAGTGGCGGGACCTGTCCGACGAGGAGATGCAGCAGCAGGTGCGGGGCCTCACGGAGGAACTGTTCAACCTCCGCTTCCAGCTGGCGATGGGGCTCGCGAAGAATCCTGCGCGGGTGCAGCAGGTCCGTCGGGATCTCGCGCGGGGTAAGACCCTCCAACGCGAGCGTGCCGTCGCGAAGCCAAGCACATGACGTCCCTTCGACGTGAGACAGAGGAGCGCCACGGGTACCCCGGGGCGCTCCGAACCGGGGGGGATTGGGGGGTGAAGTTGGACCCCCCACCTGAAGTCGCGGCAGTTCGAGAGCGGTGGGGGGTGTCGGGGAGGAGCGGCGCTCGCCGAGGTTAGTGGCGGAGTCGAAGGCAGTGGGGGGTGTCGGGGAGGAGCGGCGCTCGCTCCCCCCGACGATAACTAGGAGACAGCGGTGGGGGAGCGGAAGAGTCGCGAGGGAGTGGTCGTCAGTGACGCCATGCAGAAGACCCGCGTGGTGAAGATCGAGCGCGTGTTCCGGCATCCGCGCTACCAGCGCGTGGTGAGGGTGTCGAAGAAGCTCAAGGCGCACGACGAGAAGAACGAGAGCAAGGTAGGAGATCGCGTGCTCATCGAGGAGACGCGTCCTCTGTCTCGGGAAAAGCGCTGGCGGATCCGTGCGGTCCTGGGTCGGGCGTCCTGAACCATGATTCAGCCACGGTCGATGCTCGATGTCGCGGACAACTCCGGCGCCAAGAAGGTCCAGTGCATCCGGGTCATGGGAGGCGCCAACCGTCGCTATGCCTCGCTGGGTGATACCGTGATCGTCGCCGTGAAGGAGGCCACCCCTGACGGCACCGTGAAAAAGGGGGAAGTGGCGCGGGCGGTCGTGGTGAGGACGGTCAAGGAGGTGCGCCGGCGGGATGGATCCTACATCCGCTTCGACCGCAATGCGGTGGTGCTGATCCGGCCGGACGAGAACCCGGTGGGAACCCGTATTTTCGGTCCGGTCGCGCGGGAGTTGCGCGAGCGGCAGTTTACCAAGATCATCTCCCTAGCTCCCGAGGTCATCTGATGGCGGGCGCGCACGTTCGGCGTGGGGATACGGTGGGGGTCATCGCCGGCAAGGAGCGCGGGAAGCGCGGCAAGGTGCTCCAAGTACTGCGTGACTCTCGCCGGGTAGTGGTCGAGCATCTCAACATGATCAAGCGACATCAGCGACCGACCCAGAAACTTCGGCAAGGCGGCATCATCGAGCGCGAGGGATCATTCGCGCTCTCCAACGTGCTGCTCGTGTGCGGTCGTTGCGACCGCCCGGTACGGGTCGGCGTCAGGATTCTGAACGACGGCCGGAAGGCGCGTGTCTGCAAGCGCTGCGGTGAGTCGGTGGATAGGGGTTAGCGACGATGGCCAAAGCCGAGTCTACGGCCCGGACCCAGAAGCCGAAGGCGCCTCCGCCCAAGGGGCAGCCCCGGAAGGGCGCCGCTCCCGCGGCAGCGCCGGCCGAGCAGCCGCGTCCGAAGGGGACGGGGCAGGTTCCCGCCCGCCTCAAGGTCCGCTTCCAGCAGAGCGTGCTGCCGACTCTCATGAAGGAGCGGGGCTACGGCAATCCGTGGCAGGTGCCGCGCTTGCACAAGATCGTGGTGAGCATGGGGGTGGGCGAGGGGCGAGAGAATGCCAAGGTGCTCGACTTCGCCACCTCGGATCTGCAGGCTATTGCCGGCCAGAAGCCCGTGATCACGCGGGCCAAGAAGTCGATCGCGAATTTCAAGCTCCGCGAGGGAGTGCCCATCGGGGCCAAAGTTACGTTGCGGGGTGCGCGCATGTTCGAGTTCCTCGACCGTCTCATCAATGCGGCGCTCCCCCGCGTGCGGGACTTCCGCGGGGTGCCGGCTCGAGGATTCGATGGCCGCGGCAACTACGCGCTGGGGCTCCGCGAGCAGCTTATCTTCCCCGAGATCCTTTACGACAAGATCGACAAAGTCCGGGGCATGGACATCAACATCGTCACCACGGCCCGGACCGATGAGGAGGCCAAGGCCCTTCTCACCCATCTGGGTATGCCCTTCAGGGAGTAACCGCGCATGGCCAAGACGTCACTCATTGTCAGATCGCAACGTCCTCCCCTCTTCCGCACACGTGCCCATCACCGCTGCAAGCTGTGCGGGCGCCCTCGCGGCTACCTCCGGAAGTTCGAGCTGTGCCGTCTGTGCTTCCGTGAGCTGGCCCTCAAGGGTGAGGTGCCTGGCATCGTGAAGGCGAGCTGGTAACCGTGTACAGCGATCCCATGGCCGACATGCTGACCCGCATCCGGAACGCCAGCCGGGCGGAGCACGAAAAGGTCGACATCCCGGCGTCCAAGCTCAAGGTTCGGGTGGCCGAGCTCCTCAAAGAGGAGGGGTTCATCAGAAACTTTCGCCTGCTGGAGGATCGCAAGCAAGGCGTCCTCCGCGTGTATCTCAAATACGGTGCCGCCAACGAGAAGATGATTTCGGGACTGGTACGTGTGTCCACCCCCGGCCGGCGCGTGTATGTTTCGCATGACCAGATCCCGACCGTACTGGGAGGCATGGGGGTGGCCGTGCTGTCCACGTCGCGGGGTGTCCTCACCGGACGAACCGCACGTCGGGACAAGATCGGCGGGGAAGTCCTCGCCTACGTGTGGTAGGGCGGCTTATGTCACGAATCGGCAGAAAGCCCATCGGCATTCCGACCGGGGTCAAGGTCCATATCGAGGGTAACGTCGTGCGGGCGGAAGGTCCGAAGGGACGGCTGGCACAGGCGGTGCCTTCTGGCATTTCGGCGCGCCTGGAGCGCGATCAGCTGCTTGTCACGCGCGAGAGTGACGCGCGCACCGTCCGCGCCCTGCACGGCCTCGCCCGGTCCCTGGTCGCCAACATGGTGACCGGTGTCTCGGCCGGCTTTGAGCGCAAGCTGGATATCGTGGGTATCGGGTACCGCGCTCAGATACAGGGCAAGAATATCCAGCTGGCTCTCGGCTATTCCCATCCGGTGATTTTCCCATTGCCCGACGGGGTCACAGCCGAGATCGATCGTCAGACTGCGATCACGCTCCGGGCGGCCGACAAGGCCCTTCTCGGACAGACGGCGGCGCGACTGCGCAGCCTTCGCAAACCGGATCCCTACAAGGGTAAGGGGATCCGCTATTCCGATGAGTTCATTCGCCGAAAGGTCGGCAAGAAGGCGGGGGCGAAATGATCACCCAGGATCGTCGAGAGGCGCGCGATATCCGGCATCACCGGTTACGGCGCTTCGTGCGTGGCTCCGCCGAGCGCCCACGGCTGGCTGTGTTCCGTAGCCTCAATCACATGTATGCCCAGCTGATCGACGACGAAGCGGGGCGGACTCTGGTGGCGGTCGACAGCCGAGGGGCTGCCTTTCGAGCCCGGCAGGCGGTCGGGGGAAACGTGGCCGCGGCCAAGGTCGTGGGCGAGCTGCTTGCCGACAAGGCCAAAGCGCAGGGCATCGGGCGCGTGGTATTTGATCGCGGGGGCTACAAATATCACGGTCGCGTGAAAGCGCTTGCCGACGCCGCCCGCGCCAATGGCCTAGTGTTCTGAACGAGGCGAAACCGCGCTCGCTGCGGGGAGTAGGGGGAAGTTGGACCCCGCCTCTGAAGTCGCGGAGTGCAAGAGAGGTCAGACAGAGGAGCGCCCCGGGAGGCCCGGAGCGCGCCGAACCGGGGGGGAGTGGGGGTGAAGTTGGACCCCGCCTCTGAAGTGGCGGAGTGAAGAGAGGTGAGCCAGAGGAGCGCCCCGGGAGGTCCGGAGCGCGCCGAACCGGGGGGGAGTTGGACCCCGTGGGCGGAGTGCAGAGGTGGCCGGGAGCCCCCGCCGAGTGCTGAAGTGGCCGGAAGCGCGGAGGAGACGTCAGCCAGAGGAGCGCCCCGGGTACCCCGGGGCGCTCCGAACGGGGGGGAATGGGGGGTGAAGTTGGACCCCCCATCTAAATAGGAGACACTGAGTGGCGGAAGCGAGGATCGATCCAAGCGTGCTGGAGTTGAACGACCGCGTGGTCACCATCAACCGGGTGGCCAAGGTGGTGAAGGGAGGCCGACGCTTTTCCTTCACCGCGCTGGTTGTCGTGGGAGACGGCAAGGGCCACGTGGGTGTCGGGCTCGGTAAGGCTCACGAGGTGCCCGAGGCCATTCGCAAGGCCGTCGAGCACGCCAAGAAGGATCTGATCTACGTGCCCCTCCGGGAGACCACCATTCCTTGCGAGATCACGGGCCACTTCGGAGCGGGCCGGGTGTTCCTCAAACCAGCCGTGCCGGGGACCGGGGTCATCGCGGGAGGAGCGGTGCGTCCCGTGCTGGAAGCGGCCGGGGTGCAGGACATTCTCACCAAGACCCTCGGTTCCAACAACCCGCACAATGTGCTGAAGGCGACCCTCGACGCCCTCCGTCGGATCAAGCGATTGCAAGATCTGCAGACGATCCGCCGCCGGACGAGTGATGGTGACATGGTGCAGGAGGCGGCCGGTGTCAAAGACGCTTAAGGTGACCCTCAAGAAGAGCATGATCGGGCTCAGCCCGAAACAGGATGCCACGGTCAAGGCCCTCGGCCTTCGTCGGCTGAACCACTCGGTGCAGCACGACGATACGGCCACCGTGCGCGGGATGATCGCAAAGGTGTCGCATGTGCTCGAGGTGACCCGTGAGGCTTGAAGATCTTCGCCCGGCCCCCGGCGCCAAGCATCGCCGCAAGATCGTCGGGCGCGGCCCGGGCTCGGGCCGCGGCAAGACGGCGACCAAGGGGAACAAGGGGCAGCAGGCCCGCTCGGGAGGTGGCACGAAAGCCGGCTTCGAGGGAGGGCAGATGCCTCTCTATCGACGACTGCCCAAGCGAGGTTTCGTGCCGCACGGCGGCAAGCGTGTGTTTGCGATCGTCAATCTCAGTGACCTCAAGGCGTTCGCGGCGGGCAGCGTGGTCGATCCCGAAAGCCTGGTGCAGGCGCGGCTCGTCCGCCGCGCCCGGCGGGGGAATGTGAAGATCCTCGGTGAGGGCGACGTGGCACATGCGTTCACCGTCCGGGCGCACGCGGTAAGCGAGGCGGCCCGGGTCAAGATCGAAGCCAAGGGGGGGCGCGTCGAAGTCCTGGCGCCCAGGACGGCCGCCTCGTGATCGAGAGCCTGCAGGGTTTTCAGAACGTCTTCAAGATCCCGGAGCTGAAGCGCCGGGTCCTGATTACCTTGGGCCTGCTCATCGCCTATCGCATCGGTGCCCATGTGCCCACCCCCGGCATCGACGGTCCTGCCCTCGCCCAGTTCTTCGACCAGGTCCAGGGCACGCTCCTCGGGATGGTGGACCTTTTCTCGGGGGGCAATCTCCGGCGCCTATCCGTGTTTGCGCTGGGCATCATGCCGTATATCTCCGCCTCGATTATTCTCCAATTGCTTACCGTGGTCATTCCCACGCTCGAGAAGCTGGCCAAGGAAGGCGAGGCGGGCCGCAAGAAGATCACGCAGTACACCCGCTATGGGACGATTGCGCTGTCGCTCGTTCAGTCGCTCGGCATCGCCTACGGGCTGGAGGGTATGAGCAGTCCGACGGGGGTGGCCATCGTGCCGACTCCGGGTTGGGGCTTCCGTCTGCTCGTGATGATCACCCTGACGGCGGGCACCGCTCTCATCATGTGGCTTGGTGAGCAGATTTCGGAGCG
Organism: uncultured Candidatus Rokubacteria bacterium; assembly: GCA_963754315.1. Lineage (GTDB taxonomy): Bacteria > Methylomirabilota > Methylomirabilia > Rokubacteriales > CSP1-6 > CAVWFS01. The sequence goes on along the minus strand of CAVWFS010000019.1, from coordinate 383,641 downwards.
AGGCATCGGTAACGGCATCTCGCTGATCATCTTTGCCGGCATTGTCGTGCGGCTGCCCTCCGCCGTGGAGTCCTCCTATACCCTCATCACGACCGGTGAGCTCAAGCTCTTCGTGTTCGGCGCCCTCATACTGCTCATGGTGGCGGTGACGGCGGCGGTGGTTCTCATGCAGGAGGGTCAGCGGAAGATCCCCGTGCAGTATGCCAAGCGGATGGTCGGGCGCCGCGTGTACGGCGGCTCCTCCACCCATATCCCCCTGCGGATCAACACGGCCGGGGTCATTCCCGTCATCTTCGCCTCCTCGCTCATCCTGTTCCCGGCGACCCTGACCCGCTTCGTGCCGCATCCGTGGATGCAAGCCATCTCCGATGCGTTGTCGCCGGGGCAGTTCACCTACACCATCCTCTACATGGGCCTCATCGTCTTCTTCGCCTACTTCTACACGGCGATCGTCTTCAACCCCGTCGACCTCGCCGACAACATGAAGAAGTATGGTGGCTTCATTCCCGGGGTGCGCCCGGGTAAGAAGACGTCGGAATACATCGATCGAGTGCTGACGCGCATCACGTTGCCGGGGGCGCTTTTCCTGGCCCTGATCTCTGTCTTGCCCGACTACATGATCCGGTGGTTCAACGTCCCCTTCTACTTCGGCGGCACCAGTCTGCTCATTGTGGTGGGGGTGGCCCTCGATACCGTCCGCCAGATGGAGTCCCATCTCCTCATGCGCAACTACGAGGGATTCCTCAAGCGCTCCAAGTCGCGCCCGGGCGGCGCCTTCGCCCGGAGAGGCTAGGGCGTGCGGGTGGCGTTTCTCGGTCCGCCAGGGGCCGGCAAGGGGACCCAGGCCCGCGAGCTCGCTCGGGAATGGAGTGTCCCCCAGATCGCGACCGGCGACATGCTACGGGAGGCGGTGGCGGCGGGTACGCCCCTTGGTCAAGAGGCCAAGCGCTACATGGACCAGGGGGCTCTGGTCCCCGACGAGGTCATCGTCCGGGCCATGAAGGAGCGCCTGGCCCGCCCCGACGCTTCAACCGGCTTCATTCTCGACGGCTTTCCCCGCACCATTGGCCAGGCCGAGGCGCTGGCCCAGATCCTCAAGGATCTCGGCCAGGAGCTGGAGGCGGTGGTGTACTTCGACGTGTCGGAGGCCGAGCTGCTGCGACGCCTGACGGGTCGTCGGGTGTGTCGCCAGTGCGGATCCACCTTTCATCTGGTGTCGGCTCCGCCGGCGGTGGCAGGCACATGTGATCGGTGCGGCGGCGAGCTCTATCAGCGTGAGGATGATAGCGAGGCCACGGTCGGGAATCGACTCCGCGTGTACCAGAGGCAGACAGCGCCTCTGCTCGACTACTACCGCGATCGCTCCTGCCTGCGCACGGTGGCCGGGGAGGGCGCCATGCCGTCCATTCGTGCCGCCATCAGGCGGGCGGTGAGCGCCGACGCATGATCTATTACAAGTCGGCCCGCGAGATCGCCCTCATGCAGACGGGAGGCCATATCCTGGCCGAGGTTCTGGAGCGACTGCGGACAGCGGTGAAGCCGGGGATGTCAACCCTCGAGATCGATGAGGACGTCGAGGCGTTCATCACCACGCGGGGGGCCAAGCCCGCCTTCAAGGGATACCGGGGATTCCCAGCCACGGTGTGCATCTCGATCAACGACGAGGTCGTGCATGGGATTCCCTCGGCCCGCCGCCGGCTCCGGGAAGGCGACGTGGTTGGTTTCGACCTCGGGTGTATCGTGGAAGGGTACTATGCGGATTGTGCAGCGACCTTGCCCATTGGGGCGGTCGCGCCCGCCGCGCAGAAACTCCTCGACGTCACCCGGGAAAGCCTGGAGCTGGCCATCGAGGAATGTCGACCCGATCGTCGGTTGTCCGACGTTTCGCACGCGGTACAGCGTCATGTGGAAGCCCATGGATTCGGCGTCGTCCGCGCCTTCGTGGGGCACGGAATCGGGCGGGCCCTGCACGAGGAGCCACAGATACCGAACTTCGGGGAACCCGGGCGAGGGCCCCGACTTCGTCCCGGTATGGTCCTGGCGGTGGAACCGATGGTAACCATGGGCAACTGGGAGGTACGGGTCCTGGACGACGGCTGGACGGCAGTGACGCAGGACGGCAGTCTGGCCGCGCACTTCGAGCATACGATCGCGGTGACGGAGGAGGGCCCGGTGGTCCTGACCACCCTCAACGGACACGGCGGGGGGGCGGCGTAGGGCGAGCCATGGCCAAGGAAGACGCGATCGAGGTCGAGGGCACAGTGGTAGAGCCGCTGCCGAACGCGATGTTCCGGGTGGAACTGGAGAACGGCCACCGGGTGCTCGCTCACGTCAGCGGCAAGATGCGCATGAACTTCATCCGTATTCTGCCGGGGGACCGCGTGAAGGTCGAGCTGTCGCCCTACGACCTCACCCGCGGGCGCATCACCTACCGGTTCAAATAGACGACAAGGACGGACGAGGCGGCCATGAAGGTGAGACCATCGGTCAAGGCGCGCTGCGAGCACTGCAAGATCGTGCGGCGCGAGCGCGTCATTCGCATCATTTGCAAGAACCCGCGACACAAGCAGCGGCAAGGCTGAGGAGATTCCCATGGCACGTGTGGCAGGCGTCGACCTCCCTCGGGACAAGCGGGGCGAAGTGGCTGTGACCTATATCTACGGCGTGGGTCGTCCGGGCGCCCGCCACCTCCTGGCGCGTGCCAACATCGATCCCGACAAGCGAGTCAAAGCGTGGACAGAGGAGGAAGTCGGACGCATCCGCGACCTCATTGAGCGTGAGCACAAAGTGGAGGGCGATCTCCGCCGCGAAGTGTCCATGAACGTGAAGCGGCTGATGGATATCGGCTCCTATCGAGGGATCCGACACCGTAGGGGCCTTCCGGTGCGGGGGCAGCGTACCCACACGAACGCGCGGACACGCAAGGGTCCACGACGGGGAGTCATGATCAAGAAGAAGCCGGCGGCCACCGCCGCCGCCAAGAAGGCAGGAGCGTAAGCAATGGCGGAGCAGCAAAGCAAGCCAGCCCCCCGCAAGAAGGGCGGCAAACGACGGGAACGGCGTGAGGTCCGGACGGGGGTCGCCCACGTCCAGGCCACCTTCAACAACACGATCGTCACCCTCACCGACAAGATGGGGAACGTGGTCGCATGGTCCAGCGCCGGCAGCGCCGGCTTCAAGGGCTCGCGCAAGAGCACGCCATTCGCGGCCCAGACGGCGGCCGAGATCGCGGCCCGCAAGGCCATGGAGTTCGGTCTCAAGTCGATCGAGGTCTTCGTGAAGGGCCCAGGGGCTGGGCGGGAAGCGGCCATCCGCTCCCTGCAGGCGGTCGGGCTTGAGGTGACCGCCATCCGGGACGTGACGCCGATCCCGCACGATGGCTGCCGCCCACCCAAGCGGCGCCGGGTGTAGAGGGCCACCATGGCGCGCTACCGTGACGCGAAGTGTCGCCTGTGCCGGCGCGAAGGCATGAAGCTCTTCCTCAAAGGCGCTCGCTGCTTCACCGACAAGTGTGCGATCGAGCGGCGGAACTATCCGCCAGGCCAGCACGGGCTCAACCGCGGCAAGCTCACCCCGTACGGTGTCCAGCTGCGCGAGAAACAGAAAGCCAAGCGGATCTACGGGGTGCTGGAGAGCCAGTTCCGCCGTTACTTCCACCAAGCCGAGCGCGAGAAGGGAGTGACCGGTGAGAACCTGCTCCGGCTCCTCGAGCTGCGCATCGACAACGTGGTGCACCGGCTGAGCTTCGCCGCCTCACGTCGGGAGAGCCGGCAGATGGTGGCCCACGGACACTTTCAGGTGAATGGCCGGAAGGTTTCCATTCCCTCGTACCTTCTGAAGGTGGGGGACGTGATATCCATCCGGCCCACATCGAAGCTGCACGCCCGCGTGGACGACAACCTCAACGCGGGGCGAGGGCAGATACCGCAGTGGCTGGAGCTGGACGGCCCGGGCCGCAAGGGAACCGTGCGTGGCCTGCCTTTGCGCGAGGACATCCAGATTCCGGTGAGCGAGCAGCTCATCGTAGAGCTGTACAGCAAGTAGGAGCGAGCGACATGCCCCGCATTCCATTCCAGAAACCCAAGAAGGTCGAGTGGGAGAGCCTCACCGAAAACTACGGTCGCTTGGTGGCGGAGCCCTTCGAGAAGGGCTATGGGCTCACCGTAGGAAACTCTCTGCGCCGCACGCTGCTTGCTATCGTTCCCGGGGCCGCCGTGGCCTGGGTGAAGATCGAGGGGGTGAAGAACCCGGAAACGAAGATTCCGGGGGTCACCGAGAGCACTGTCGATGTGCTCCTCAACCTCAAGAAACTGGCCATCCAATCCCCGTCGGGCGAACCCCAGGTGATCCGGTTAGAGTTCCAGGGACCCAAGCGGGTGACGGGAGCTGATCTGCCCGAGATCGACGTGGAGATCGTCAATCCCGAGTTGCCGCTGTTCACCATCGAGCACGGGACAGTGAGCATGGAACTGGGGATCGGTGTGGGGCGTGGCTATGAGGCGTCCGACCGCAAGCAGCAAGCCGTACCGGCAGGGGCCCTCGCCCTCGACGCCGCCTACTCCCCCATCACGCGGGTCGCCTACAACGTCGAAATGTCCCGGCTCGGTAAGATCACCGACTACGAGAAGTTGATCGTCGAGATCTGGACCAACGGCGCCGTGAGCCCGGATGACGCGCTGACCCGGGCCGCCACGTACCTGAAGGAGCACTTCACCCCCTTACGGTCCGGCACCCGCGACGATGATGACGAAGCGGAAATCGCCTCCGGCGAGGATTTTTTGCGCGACGCGCTCGCCAAGCCTATCGAGGAGCTGCCGCTGCCCGCGCGGGCGATCAACGCCCTCAAGAACAGCGATATCCAGGTCGTGGCCGATCTGGCCCAGAAGACCGAGGAAGAGCTCGCCCAGGTGAAGAATCTGGGGGAAAAGTCCATCGACGAGATCAAGACCGCGCTGGCCGCCCTTGGGCTGTCGCTTGGCCTCCGAATCGATCCGAACGTCCTCGGCGCGCTGGCGGGGCGCGGAGGGGTCCGATGAGGCATCGCAAGGCCGGCTTCAAGCTCGGGCGATTGACCCAGCACCGCTGGGCCATGTTTCGCAACCTGCTCGTTGCCCTCTTTCGTCACGAGCGCATTCTGACCACGGAAGCCAAGGCCAAAGCCGTGCGGGGACTGGCCGAGCACATGATCACCTTGGCCAAGCGGGAGAACCTGCATGCCCGACGCCAGGTCCTGACCATGGTGCCCGATCCCGAGGTCGTGAAGCGCCTTTTCGACACGGTGGTGGCCCGTTTCGCGGATCGCCACGGCGGCTACACACGGCTCTTGAAGACGGGAGTCCGGCCGGGCGACGCCGCCCCCATGGTCCTGCTGGAGCTGGTGGATCGGGCGGAAACGCCGACCGAGAAGACCAAGGGCAAGACGAAGGACGAGAAGAAGAAGGACAAGCGCGAGCGGCGCGACCGGGGCGAAGGTCGTGGCCCCTTCAGCCGTCGTCGTCGCCGCGATCAGGCCGCCACCGCCTCGGGCTAAGCGACGGCCCTCGAGGGAGGGTCGCCAGACGTCGAGGCCGTCCGCATGACTGCGCTACTTCAAGTGTTGGCGGAAGAGGGCAAGGGTGCGGCGCCAGGCGTCATCGGCCGCGCTCTTGTTGTAGACGTCAGAACGCTCGTCGTTGAAGAAGGCGTGATCCACCCCCGGATAGATGTGGATCTCTGACGCCTTGCCTGCCTTCTTGATGGCCGTATCGACGTCCTTCGCCACCTGAGGAGTGACGAAGCCGTCCTTTTCGGCGAAGAGGCCAAGCACGGGGCCGGCCAGCTTGCTGTAATCCGGCTTGACGTTCGGGTGGATGCCGTAGAAGTTCACGCAGGCCCCGACCGAGGGATTCAAGGTGGCCGCGAAGAGGGCGAGCTGGCCGCCCATGCAGAAGCCCACCGCCCCGAGCTTGGCCGTGGACGAGTACCCCGCCAGATAGGCCGCCGCCCCCCGTAGGTCTTTCTCCGCCTGACCAATGTTCAAAGCCATGAAGAGCTTGCCGGCTTCGTCGGGCTCGCTGGCGGTCTGCCCGTGGTACATATCAGGGGCGAGCGCCGTGAACCCCTCGGCGGCAAAACGATCACAGACGTTCTTGATGTGCTGCACCAGGCCCCACCATTCCTGGATCACGATCACGCCCGGACCCTTACCGCTCGCCGGAGTGGCCAGATAGCCGCTGGTGGTCGTGCCATTGGTGGGGAATTGCACCATTCTGCCTGCCATGTCGTCCTCCTGGTTGAGATGGGCGTTATTGAGGCTCGGTCGTGCGGGGAGCGGGGCTGGCCGAACGGAGAGAGGCGATCTTGACCGCCACCACCCGCCGGCTATCCGCCTCCAGGACCGTGATGGCATAGCCGGGAATCTGGAACTCCTCACCGGTGCGAGGGATGCGGTGCAAGGTGGACAGGACCAACCCCGCAATGGTTTCGTAATCCTTCTTGGGCAGTTGCCAGTCGAGGGTTTCGTTCAGCTCGTCGATGTGCGTGCGGGCGCTGATCCAGTAACTACCGTCGGGAAGCTGCTCCACGGCGGCCGGCGCCCGGTCGTGCTCGTCCTCGATCTTGCCGACGATCTGCTCCAGGATGTCCTCGAGGGTAATGGCTCCCGTGCTCCCACCGTACTCGTCGACGACAATGGCCAGCTGAGTGCGCCCCCGCTGCATCTCGCGCAGGAGGTCGTCGATGCGCTTGGTCTCGGGCACGAAGTAGGGCGTTCGCACGAGTTCGGCCACCGTCCGCACCTCTGCGCCGCGGTGCAGGAGGTCCATGGCCGTGACCACCCCCACGATGTTCGTCTCCCGCTCACAGGACACGGGGATCCGGGAGAAGCCGCGCTGCTGGATGGTGTCGATCGCTTCCGCGACGGTGGCCGTGTGCGGAAGCATGACGACGTCGACGAGCGGGACCATGACCTCGCGGACGGTGGTGTCGCCCAGGTCGAAGATCTTGTCGATCATCTCGGCTTCCTGGGTTGTCACATCGGCCTCCCCCGGTTCCATCTGCAGGAGGGCCTTCAGTTCCTCGCGCGACACAAACGCGCGCGCATCGGATTGGCCGCTGCCCACCAGCCGCATGATCCCTCCCACCACGGTATTGGCGACCACCACGATGGGCGCGAGCAGGATCGACATCCACGTGAGCGGACGGAACAGGCGCAGGATGAGCGAGGTGGCCCACTCGCGGGCGAGCGTCTTCGGGATGATCTCGCCGAAGATGAGCATCACAGGGGTGAGGACCAGGGTGACCACCAGGGGGGCGTAGTGGCCGAGAACGGGAAGCAGGCTGCGCGTGGTGGCCGAGGAGGCGACGATGTGCGCCACCGTCACCCCCATCATGGCCGTGGACAGCGCGCGTTCGGGGTTCCGGAACGATTCCAGGTACTGGGCGGCCACCCGGTTTCCCTCGTGCGCGAGGTGCCGTAGCTTCAGACGATTGGCGGCGATGAAGGCCATCTCCACCGCCGAGAAGAACATGGTGGCGAGCAGGCAGACGATGGCCAGGCCGATGAGGGTCACGCGGCCGCCTCCCCTGGGGTGGGCTTGCGCAAGGTCACCAGGACTTCCACCACCCGCGTGCGCTCGACCTTCTCCACGGTGACCACGAACTCGGCCGTCTCCAGGCGCTCCGCCTTGCGTGGCACCCGCCCGAACAGGTCTAGCACCCACCCCCCCACCGTGTCATAGCTCTCGTCGCTCACCGCGAGTCCGGTGAGGGCCCGCAGCTCGTCGATGGGCAGCTTGCCCGCCACCCGGTAGGTCTTGTCGTCCACGCGCTGCACGAGACGCTCGGGCTCGTCATACTCGTCGGCGATCTCCCCCACCAACTCCTCCAGGAGATCCTCCAGCGCCACCAACCCCGCCGTTCCACCGAACTCGTCGACCACGATGGCGAGATGAAGGCGCTTGGCTTGAAACTCCTGCAGGAGCTGATCGGCCCGCTTGGATTCCGGCACGAAGTACGGTGGATGAAGATGAGCGCGCAGGTCGAAGTCGGCCGGCAACCCGGTCAGCACATACGGGAGAAGGTCCTTGGTGTAGAGGACCCCCACGATGACGTCGATCGAGCCCTGGTACACGGGTACGCGCGAGTGAAGCTGCTCGCGCAGGGCCGGCAAGATCTGATCGCGGGCCGTGCTCACGTCCAGGCAAAACATGTCAGTGCGGGGTATCATGACCGCCCGCACTTGGGTGTCCTCGAGCTGGAACACCTTGTGGATCATCTCGCGCTCGGCTCCCTCGACAATACCCTCGCTGGCGCCGACGTCCACGAGGGTGCGCAGCTCTTCTTCGGTCAGCTCGGGCTGGCGAGGATGCTCGGGGCTGCTCACCAGACGGAGGGTCAGAGCGGTCAGCGCTCCCAGGCCGACCCGGACGGGAGCGAGGAGGACGCCTAGCCAGGCCACCGGCCACCGCGCCACGGCCAGGAACGCTTCGGGCCGCTTGACGGCGATGGTCATGGGCAGGACTTCGCCGAAGGTCGTCAGGATCACGATCATGGCGACGATCTCTACGGCCAGGCCGAATCGGTCGCCGAACAGATGAACGGCGACGGTGGCCGCAATGGCGGCGGCGGCGATGTTCACCACGGTGATCCCCACCAAGAGGGTTACGAGCAGCTCATGAGGGCGCTCGATGAGGAGCGTGGGCGCCCCCGCCTCGGTCTGGGTGGCGAGCCGCTTGAGTCGGCTGCGGCCGAGCGAGAAATACGCGGCCTCGGCTCCGGTGAGGAGGGCCGAGCAAAGGACGAGAAAGATCAGGGTGAGCGCGGCGAGCGTCATGTCGCGAAGTGCTCGAAACCGGGGGCGAGGGAGATCTCGTGTCCGTCGCCATCGAGGAATGTCATGCCGCTGCCCGCATCGACGATCTGGCCGATGGCGTAAGGTCGACGCCCGCTGACACCCTCAAGGCCGCCAGCGACGCGTTCCCAGTCCTCCGCCCCGCACGTGAAGAGAAGCTCGTAGTCTTCGCCGCCGCCGGTGGCCCAGGCCAGCGCGTCGCCGCCACAGGCGGCGGCCACCCGCCGGACCGAGTCGCTCAGGGGAACGCGGGTGAGGTCGATGCGCGCACCCACCGCGCTCTCCTCACCGATGTGAGCAAGGTCGGTCACCAGGCCATCGGAGAGGTCGATCATCGCGGTCACGCCGCCGACGGCCGCTAGCCACTGTCCCTCGCGCACGCGCGGCTCCGGCCGCAAATGGGCACCGGTGACGTCGTCGACGTCGAAGGGCACGAGCCCGGAGGCAGCCGTCGGTGTGGAGAGCAGGGCGAGTCCCGCCGCAGAGCGGCCGAGGGGGCCGGTCACGGCAACCACGTCACCGGGCCGGGCCGTGGAGCGCAGCAGCGGCGGGTGCACGGCCTCGCCCAGGAGGCTTACGTTGACGATCCATCCGCTCGGCGAGGCCGAGGTATCCCCGCCCACGATGGCCACGTCGTGCTGGTCGGCCAAGGTCCGGGCAGCGCTGTAAAACGCCTCGACCTCGAGGGGCTCTGTGGTGCCGGGGCAGGCCAGAGCGACCAGGGCCCAACGCGGGCGTCCGCCCATCGAGGCAATGTCTGACAAGTTTACCGCGAATGCTTTCCAGCCGATGTCGGCTGGGGCGGCGTAGGTCCGGCGGAAGTGGACGCCCTCGATGAGCAGGTCGGTGGTGGCCAGCAGCGGTGCTCCCGGCGTCGGCTCCAGCACGGCGCAATCGTCACCGATGCCGACGCGCACACCAGGCTCTTGCCCCACGCGTCTCCTGATCGCGCGAATCAGATCAAGCTCCCGGATCCCACACCCCTTGGCGACCGACCTGGACGGCGCGCGGCTCGCTCTGGGGGCCGACGGCGTCATCGGGCGCGTTGGATCCGGCCGAGCGGGTGTTTCTCTCGAGACAAGCCGAAAGTGGGTGAGACTACGCCCGCTCGGCTAGGCAGAAGATCGCCGGCGGATGGAGGGTCGGGGGCCATGTCAGGGCCCCCACCTTCTAAGCGAGCGCGTCCAACTTTTCCTTGATCTTGGCCCGTGGGACGGAGCCAATGACCTGATCGACGACCTTTCCCTGCTTCACCAGGAGGATGGTGGGAATGGACCGGATCCCATAGCGAGCGGCGAGACCTGGGTTCTCGTCGACATTGACCTTGGCGAGACCGACCTTGCCGGCGGACTCATTGACGAGCGTGTCCAGCACAGGCGCGATGGCCCGGCAAGGCCCACACCACTCAGCCCAGAAATCCACCATCAGGATCCCATCGTGCGTCGACAGGGTTTCGTCGAAAGTCTGCTCGGTCAGATGGATGGTCGAGGCATCTGCCATGCGGGTTGTTCCTCCGTGAAGGTTCAGCTACCACGCTAGCATGACGACCCCTGCAGAGCAACACGCCCCACGACAATATTGTCAGAATGGCACGGGATCGTGATATACGTGGCGGGAGACCATGGCGAAGATCCTCGTTGTGGACGACGAGCCCGCGCTCCTGGCTCTTCTGCAGGACGCGCTCGGTAGTTGGGGGTACCAGGTGAGGCACGCCCGCACCGGGGCGGCAGCTCTCGAAATGCTTCGCTCGGAGCTCTTCGACGCCGCGCTCGTCGATATTCGCATGCCGGATATGACCGGCCTCGACCTCCTGCGCGACATCAAGCGTCAGGATACCTCCGCCGAAGTGGTGATGATGACCGGCTACCCGGCCATCTCTTCGGCTATCGAGGCGCTCCGAGAAGGCGCCTACGACTACCTGTCGAAGCCCCTCGTCCTCGAGGAGCTGCGCCACCTCATGGCGCGGGTGCTGGAGCGGCGCTTCCTGCGGGGAGAGGTTTCGGGGCTGCGCGTGCGGCTTGGCGAAGAGCTGACCCTGCACGAGCTGGTGGGCGATTCGCCCCCCATGCGGCGCCTGAAGGACATCATCGCGAAAGTCGCACCCACCGGTTGCCCCGTGCTGATCGAAGGCGAGAGCGGCACCGGCAAGGAGCTGGTAGCCGCGGCAATCCACCGGCTGTCTCCCCGCGCGCGTGGGCCCTTCATTCCCGTCAACTGCAGCGCCATCCCGGCTGACCTCATCGAGTCGGAGTTGTTCGGCCATGTGCGCGGCGCCTTCACGGGGGCGGTATCCGATTCGTCCGGGCTGTTTCGAAGCGCCAACGACGGGAGCCTGTTTCTGGACGAGATCGTGGAACTTCCCACCACCCTGCAGGCCAAGCTGCTTCGCGTCCTCCAGGACATGGAGGTGCGCCCGGTGGGCTCGAGCAAGTCCATTCCCGTCGACGTGAGAGTTGTCGCGGCCACCAACCGGGATCTCGAGCAGGCCATGGCGCAGGGGGCGCTCCGCCAGGACCTCTACTACCGGCTCGATGTGGTGCGGGTGAGCCTCCCCCCGCTCCGCGAGCGCCGCGAGGACATTCCTGCCCTGGTTCACCACTTCATCCGGCGCTTCAATGCAAAGCTGCGACGCACGGTCCGCGGTATCTCGCCCGAGGCGCTGGCCGCTCTCGTGACTCACGATTTTCCGGGCAACGTGCGCGAGCTGGAGAACATCGTCGAGCGGGCGTTCGCCATGGGGGTCCGCGATCAGATTACCCTGGCCGATCTGCCGACTCTGGGCCGAGCTCCGGTCGTGGCGATCGCCGACGAGGGGTCGGTACCAAAGCTGGAACAGGTGGAGCGCGAGCTGATCTTCAAGGCGCTGGCTGTCTTCAACGACGATAAGGCGGCGGCGGCGGAAGCGCTTGGGATCTCGCGCCGCACGATCTACCGACGCCTCCGCGAGTACGGGGTGGTGTAGCGAGCGGCTCGTCGCACCCCCCTAGGATGTGACGTAACCCTCCCGAAGGTCTGCCGCCACGAGGTCAGGGTCGCGTTCGGCAGCGGATCCGTAGCCTCCCCCGCCCGGCAGTCGCACCTCCACCAGCACGCCGGGGGCGACGGTCTGTTCGGCCTTGGCGTTGAGCGGCGCCGTGCCGTCGATCAGAATCTCCCCTCGCGCGCCCGGATCGCCGCCGTGAAAGCCCTGCGCCGGTCGCTGCGTCCGATCGCCCAGGAGGGAGCACATCACTGGCTCCCGGCTCCGCACGCGAAACGCGATGGTCTGGCCGAGTCCACCGCGATACGTGCCGGAACCACCGGAGTTCTCACGGAGAGCCTTCTTCTCGATGAGCAACGGCGACAGATTCTCGATGACCTCGACCGGGGTTCCGAGCACGCCCGAGGGAAAGGCGGTGGCCGACAGCCCGTCCTTGGTCGGCCGCGCTCCGGTACCTCCCGACGCGAAGAAGATATAGGTGAATGGCTGGTCCGCCCGATCCTTACCCGAGACCTGGATGCCCCAGATGTTGGCCGAACCTTCGGCCATCACGCGGTCCGGCACGGCCTGACCGAGCGCGCCTGCGATCACGTGGGGTAGGAAGTGACCGATCACGTGGCGAGCGGCCACGGCGGCGGGTCGTTGCACGTTCAGGATGGAATCGGCGGGGGCGGTGATACGCAACGGGCGGAACGCCCCCTCGTTGTTGGGCACGTCGGGGCTGATGATCACTTTCACCCCGTACGTGGTGTAGGCCTCGGTGTAGTTCATGACCACGTTCACGCCGCGGCGGCTGGCCGGCGAGGAGCCGGCATAGTCGACGAGCAACTCGTCGCCGCGGACCTCGCAGCGGACCCGAATGGTGATGGGCTCGTCGAACCCGTCCGACGTCATGGCGTAGGTATAGACACCAGGGCGCAGGGCGCGGATGGCCTGGCGCATGGCGCGCTCGGTACGGACGATGATCTCGTCGGCCAGCGGTTCCAGCCGTGTCATGCCGAACTCGTCCATGAACTCCAGCAGACGCGTGCCACCGACCGCGCCCCCCGCGATCTGAGCATGGAAGTCGCCCAGCACCATCTCGGGCAGCCGCACGTTGGCGCGGACCAGCCGCAGGAGCGACTCGTTGGGCCGTCCCCCTTCGTAGAGCTTCATGATGGGGATCTGCAGCCCCTCCTCGTAGACCTCACGTGCCTCGGCCGACAACACGTGGCCGCCGATGTCGGCGGTGTGGCACGTCGACGCAAAGAAGGCCACGCAGTCGTCCCCGCGGAAGATCGGCGAGCAGATGGTGACGTCATTGAGATGCCCGGACGTTTGCCAGGGATCGTTGGTGATGAGGACGTCACCGGGCTCGAGGGTTTCGAGCGGGTAGGCACGCAGAAAGTGTCCCATGGCGAGCGCCATGGAGTTGATGTGGCCCGGGGTTCCCGTCACCGCCTGGGCGACCATGTAGCCGCGCCGGTCGAAGACACCGGCCGAGAGGTCCCCGGCCTCCCGGACAATAGAGGTGAAGGACGTACGCTGCAGGGTGGCGGCCTGCTCGTTCACGACGCCGATGAGACGGCTCCAGCAGACCTCGAGCGTGACGGGATCCATCATGACGCGAGCACCGCTACCCAGATCATCACGAGGCAGGCACCTCCACGACGAGAGCAAGACCCTCATCAACGAGGCACCGGGCCCCGGGCCCGATGACCGCCGTAGACTCACGCTCCTCCACGATGGCCGGACCGCCGAACACGACGCCAGGGCCGAGAACATAGCGGTCGTACACGGGAACCTCCACAAATCCTCCCGCCTCCTCGAAGTAAGCCTGGCGCTGGCCCTTCACGGAGGCGCCGCCGTTGGAGGTTGCCCCGGCCTTGATCGCGGGCATCGTCGGGGCCGGTCCCGCCACCGTGACCCGCCAGTTCAGGGCTTCGATAGGCATGCCCTGGGGCAGCCGGTGATAGAGGGCCTGATACGCGCTCTCGAAGCTGGCGCTGATCGCGCCCAGGCTGTGAGAACCGAGCGCACCGGCTGGGATGCTCGCTTCCACTTCGTGGCCTTGCCCGAGGTAACGCATCTCGGCCAGGCGTGAGACACGGATCTCGGCGGCCGCGACCCCTGCTCTCGTGAGCAAGGTACGTCCTTCGGTTTCCATCTCCTCGAACCGGCGATTGATCAGAGTCCCAGTCCGCTTCGTCCAGCCGCTGGCGAAGGGTACGCACGAAGTCGAAGGTCAGCGGCGCGGCGAGCAGACCGTAGGCTGACATGGCACCCGCGCCAAAGGGAAGGAGAATGCGCGGGACCTTGAGAATGCGAGCCATCTGCCAGCAGTGAACGGGGCCGGCTCCCCCGAAGGCGAAGAGCGGGTAGCTTCGGAGATCCTTGCCGCGCTCGATGCCATGGATGCGGGCGGCCGCGGCCATGTTCTCGTTGACCACGCGATGAATCCCGCGCGCCGCGCCGATCACGTCGAGCCCGAGCGGGCGCGCCACGTGCTCATCGATGGCCCGCCGCGCAGCCTCGCGGTCGAGCGGCATGCGCCCGCCGAGGAAGAACTCGGCGTCCAGATAGCCGAGCAGCAGGTCGGCGTCGGTGACGGTCGGGAGCCTGCCCCCGAGGTTGTAGCAGGCGGGCCCGGGGTCCGCGCCGGCGCTGTCGGGTCCAACCTTCAGCAGGCCCAGTCTGTCCACGCGGGCGATAGAACCGCCCCCGGCTCCGATCTCGATCATTTCGATAACGGGCACCCGCACGGGCAACCCTGACCCCTTCTTGAAGCGATCGGCGCGCGCCACCTCGAACTCCCGCGCCACCAGCGGCGCACCGTCGTCGATGACACACGCTTTGGCCGTGGTGCCACCCATGTCGAAGGAGAGCATGCGCCGCTCACCACGGTGCCGCGCCGCCAGGGCCGCGGCGAGGGCACCGCCGGCGGGGCCGGACTCGACCAGTCGGATCGGCAGCCGGCGAGCGGTGGGGGGCAAAGCGATGCCGCCCGAGGACTGCATGATGTAGAGCTGTCCGGGAACGCCAAGCTCCGCAAGCCGCCTCTCCAAATCCTCGAGGTAGCGCTCCAAGAGCGGGGCGACGTAGACGTTGGCTGACGTCGTCGATGCTCGCTCGTACTCCCTGATTTCTGGCACGACCTCGGACGAGCAGGAGACCGGACGATCCGGCGCGATTTCGCGAATCAGCTCGGCCAGGCGCCGCTCGTGGACAGGATTGACGTACGCGTGGAGCAGGCAGATGGCGATGGCCTCCACCCCCTCCGCGATCAGCTCGCGGATGACGCGCCGGGCTCCCTCCTCGTCGAGGGGGCGCAGAACACTACCGTCGGCCAGCAAGCGCTCGCTGACCTCGCGCCGCAGGTGGCGAGGCACGAGGGGGGATGGAGGATCGATGAAGAGGTCGTACATGTCATAGCGCCCCTCGTGACGGATCTCCACCGAATCCCGGAACCCCTCGGTCATCACCAGCGCTGTGCGGGCCCCCTTGCGCTCGATGAGCGCGTTGGTGGCCAGGGTCGTGCCGTGCACGACAGCCTGGACGTCGCTGGTGGCCACGCCGGCCTCGCCGAGGAGCGCGACCATGCCGGTCTCCACACCGTGCGCCGGATCTTTGGGGGTGGTGAGCACTTTGCCGACGCGGAGCCCCCCGGTCGCCTCGTCGACCACGACCAGGTCGGTGAAGGTCCCGCCCACATCGATGCCGAGTCGCGCAGGCATGGCAGGCAGTCTATCACCGTTGACCGGTGTCGCTCGTTCGCCTATGGTGCGACCGATGCGAACTCAAACTCCTGGCGGCCTTGCTCGTCGGGCTGGTGATGGCGCCGCTCGCCGCCATGGCTCAATCTCGACAGTTGGTCATCATCGCTTCCGGCTGGGTGGTGGGCGTGTACTATCCGATCGCCGGCGCGATGTCGCGCATTGCCTACGGCGCCCGGGATCTCAACATCCGTGCCGTCGTCGAATCGTCGGGCGCCTCGGTGGCCAACGCCCAGCTCATCGGGGCGAGCTTTGGATCTTTGGGCTTTGACCACACCGGGGACAGCCATCCTCGTGAGCGTGCGCTAGCAACGGTCTCGAAAATGCCGGGATTCGAGGCGCTCGCACTGCTACGCTGAGCCATGACCCCGTCACGAGTTGCCGGGGCCGCTTCGGAAGCAGAGGATCCGACGATCGTCGACTTCCTGGCCGCCCTCCGGAGCGAGCAAGCCCTGTCCTCCAACACGGTAGCCGCATACCGCCGCGATGTCTCCGACCTCGCGGCCCGGCTGCGCCGCCAAGGGCGCGTGCTTGCCGACGCACGGCCAGACGACATCGTCGATTGGATGGAGGCGCTTCGGAAGTCTGGTCGCCGAGGAGCAACGGTGAGTCGCCGCTTGGCGGCCGCGCGCAGCTTCTTTCGTTACCTCGGCCAGGAAGGCACGCTCACGGGGGATCCAACGGAGCACATCGAACGGCCCCGCGTGCCGCGCCCTCTTCCGAAGACGCTCTCGCGCGAAGCGACGGCAGCGCTGGTCGAGGCGCCCGACACGTCCACTCCCCGTGGGCTCCGCGATCGAGCGATGCTCGAGCTTCTCTACGCCAGTGGGCTGCGGGCCAGCGAATGCCTGACCCTCGGTCTCGGCGACGTGAACCTGAGCGCGGGGTACGTCCAGTGCGTCGGCAAGGCGCGCAAGGAGCGCATGGTGCCCGTCGGAGAGGAGGCGCTCGCCTGGATCCGGCGCTACCTTGCGGAAGCTCGCTCCCGCTCCTTGCGAGGTCGCCGCGATTCGGGTCGGCTCTTTGTGGGCCCGCGCGGCCGCGCACTTACTCGACAGGCACTGTGGCAGATCGTGCGTGGAGCTGCCAGGAAAGCAGGGCTGAGGGCTCGTGTGTCGCCCCACACGCTTCGCCACTGTTTCGCCAGCCACTTGCTAGAGGGCGGCGCCGATCTGCGCGCGGTACAGACCATGCTCGGCCACGCAGACATCAGCACCACGCAGATCTACACCCATCTGCCCTCGGCCACCGTCCGGCGAATGTATCGTCAGTTCCACCCGCGCGCTTGATTCAGAAGATGGACGGAACGCTGGAGGACGCCAGGCAGGGTGCCCGTTCCGGCCGTCCGAACCTGAAAGGCGGTCATGGACAGCGCGACGGCATCGCGGCCTTGTCGTCGTCGCCCTCGCCCAGCCTGACGGCCGTCGGTTCAGCCACGGATTGCGGGCTTCGGCGCTAGCGGACCGGGGTGAGATCCGAGGACAGCCTGAGGCCGTTCGTCATGACTGCATTCGTGCGCAGGACTCGACGTCCGTTTCCTTCCAGGAGAACCAAGGTGGCAGAGCCGCGCTCGCCCTTGAGCAGCATCCGCCCGTCTTCGAGGGTGAGCTTGCCCGTTCCCCCAAAGACTCCGACCGTCCGGAAGATCCCGAAGTCATAGGTGCCGTCTGGCCTGATCTCCACATCCACGTAGTCTTCGTCCCTGCTCGAGCCTCGTGGAGGTAACCCCCTGACCAGCCCGCCCCACTTGCCGGCCACGCTCTTGAAATCCGTGATGGGGACGGTCGACATGGCTGGCGCGGGTTGTGCCGGTGTCGCGCACCCCGCTCCTGTAAGCGCGACGAACAGCGCCAGGACAATCATGGCCGACGGCACGTGGATCAGCATGTAGGCTCCTCCCGAGTGGATCATGCTGCGCGCCTTGCATAAAGGCAAGAGCGCCGAGGAATTCCTTGAGGCCAAGGGTGATATCCTGGCCCTCGCCGTTCTCTCTGCTCGAAAGGAAGCAGGCCAATGCGAGGCTCAGGACGATTCGCGGCGCTCGTCGTGGTGCTGGCCCTCCTCGCGGCGTGCGCGACTGGTTCGGCACCCTCCGCGTCGCCGACCCTCACTCGGATCCAAGGCAGGGGCGAGCTGGTAGTAGGGACGGCCGCCAGCATGCCGCCCATGAACATGACCACGAAAACCGGGGAGATCATCGGGTTCGACGCCGATCTGGCGCGTGCCATGGCGGACGCGATGAAGGTCAAGCTGCGGCTGGTGCCCATTCCGTTCGCCGAGCTGCTCCCCGCCCTGGAAGCCGGTCAGGTGGACATGGTCGTGTCCAGCATGACCATGACCCCGGAGCGGAGTCGCCGGGTGGCTTTCGTGGGACCGTACTTCCTCTCGGGGAAGTCATTCCTGTCCAAGGCGACCACAGCCAACTCGGTGAAGGGCCCGTCCGAGCTCAACGTCCCTACCGTCCGGTTGGCCGCCCTTCGCGACTCGACCAGTGAGGTCTTCGTCCGTGAGGTTCTCCCCCAGGCCACGCTCGTGCTGACCAAGGACTATGACGAAGCCATCAACATGGTGCTGCAGGACAACGTCGACGCGATGATCGCAGACTTTCCGGTCTGCATCTTCTCGGTGTTTCGTTATCCCGATCGCAATCTGTTTGCGCTGGTCACTCCGCTCACCTACGAGCCGATCGGGATCGCCCTGCCGCTGAACGACCCGCTCTTCGTCAACTGGACGCAAAACTGGCTGCGCGGCATGGAAGCCACCGGGGCATTGGAGCGAACGAGAGACCGCTGGTTCAAGGATGCCTCCTGGCTCAGTCTGCTACCCTGATCGCCGGCGAGCAAGATCGAGGGGGGCCCCAGGTTGCCTGGGATCCCCCGAGCGCTGGGGGGCATGGGGGGCCCGTTCGAGGCCCCGGAAGCTGCGAGCCGAACCGAGGGGGGCCCCAGGTTGCCTGGGGATCCCCCGAGCGCTGGGGGGCATGGGGGGCCCGTTCGAGGCCCCGGAAGCTGCGAGCCGAACCGAGGGGGGCCCCAGGTTACCTGGGGATCCCCCGAGCGCTGGGGGGCATGGGGGGCCCGTTCGAGGCCCCCCATCTTCAACGGAGGCTATAGAGATGGGAAAAGTGGTCGCTGCTCTGCTTGCAGCCGGAGCGTTGCTCTGGGTCCCGGGTCCAAGCCAGGCCCAGAACGTGGGCGAGGTCTTCAAGAGAGTAGCGCCGTCCGTGGTCGTCATCCGGGCTCGTGGTCGAGATGTCTCGGCCAGTGGCGGGTTGACGGGCTTCAATGAAACCGGCTCCGGCGTGCTCATTAGTTCCGACGGCAAGGTCATGACGGCCGCCCACGTGGTCCACACCATGGACGAGATCAATGTCGAGTTCCTGGGGGGCGAAACCGTTGCCGCGAGAGTTGTCGGGTCCGAGCCTGCCGCCGACCTCTCGCTGCTCCAACTTGCCAAAGTTCCGCCCACGGCCCGGGTCGCCACGCTGGCGGACTCCAGCACGGTTCAGGTCGGGGATCAGGTGCTCATCGTGGGGGCGCCGTTCGGGCTGAGCCATTCCCTCAGTGTCGGGTGGATCAGCGCGCGGTGGGCGCCCAATACGGTCTATCGATCGATGCCGCTGGCCGAGTTCTTCCAGACGGACGCCGTCATCAATACGGGCAACTCCGGCGGGCCCATGTTCAACATGCAGGGCCAGGTCATCGGGTTGGTGAGCCACAACATCTCGAAGGGCGGGGGCAGTGAAGGCCTCGGGTTCGTGGTCACCGCCAATACCGCCAAGGAGCTCCTGCTGGAACAACGGTCGTTTTGGACCGGCCTCGAGGGTGAGCTCTTGACCGACGAGGTCGCCGATATCCTCAACTTGCCGCCCCGGGCCCGCGGTTACATCGTCAAGACGGTGGCCAAGGGCTCCCCGGCCGAGGCCATAGGGATCAAGGGGGGTACGAGCACTGCCACCATTGCCGGGCACCAAATCGTGGTGGGAGGGGACATCGTGCTGAACGTGGAGGGCATTCCCATCGGGACAGCGACAGCCTTCACCCAGATCCGCCAGCGGATGAGCGGCCTATCACCCGGAAGCCCATTCAAGGTGACAGTCCTCCGCAAGGGCCAGGTGCTCGAGTTGACAGGCAAGGCTCCGTGACGGTCGTTGCGGTACGGCGTCTCGTGGTGTGGACGGCTGCCTTGTTGGCGGCAACGGGCTGCGCGAGGACGACAGCCCCCAGCGGCCATGCGGTAGCTCCGAGCAGCAAAGCGCGAACGGAGCTCGGCCTGGCCGCGCCCATCCGTGAGGTGCTGCCCAACGGACTGCGCCTCATCGTCCAGGACCATCGGGCGAGCGACATCGTGGCCATCTACATGATTGTGGGGACCGGCGTCCGCTACGAGAAGCCAGACCAGCTGGGGTTTGCCCACTTCCAGGAGCACATGCTGTTCAAGGGCACGGACAAGTTCGGTCCCGGGTACATCGACCGCTTCGTGGAAGGGACAGGAGGCCGCTCCAACGCGGTGACGTCCTTCGACTACACGATGTACTTCCTGGTCCTCCCCTCCGATGGACTGGAGGCCGGCATCGCCCTCCTGGCAGATATGGCCTTTCGCTCGACCTTCGCGCCCCCGGAGATCGACCGCGAGCGTGAGGTCATCTTCGAGGAGGCGAAGATCGAGCAAGATAACCCGCGCTCGGCGATCATTCGCCAGCTCTACGGCATCGTCTTCGAAGGCAATCCGTACGGTTCCCCCGTCTTGGGTACTCGTCCGACCTTGCTGAGGGCCGATCAGGAGCTTCTGCGCGCCTTCAACAAGCACTACTACACGCCCCAGAACATGACCGTGGTCGTGGTGGGCCCGGTTGACCCGAAGGCCGTGCGCGCGGCGGTGGATCGCACCTTCGGCCGCGTCCCGTCCTCGGGCTATGTCAGTACGCCCGCACCCGTGCCGACCTCGCTCAAGGGTCGGATGGCGCGCACCGTGGAGCGGCCCGAGCAGCAGGCTCTGCTGGCGCTCGGGTGGCAGGCGCCGCGATCCGACGATCCCGACGGATACGCGCTTGATCTCTTGACCACCATTCTGGCGGGCAAGGACAGCTCCCGCCTGACACGACGGCTGCGCGACGAAGAGAAGCTCGTGTCCAGCGTCAGCATGAACTACGCCGCACTGATGGGGGGAGGGATCGCGAGCCTCCGTGCCGAGTTGGAGGCGAAGGATCTGGCGCGCGCGGAGCAGATCATTCTCGAGGAAATCGCGCGAATCCAGGAGAGCGGACCGACAGAGGAAGAGCGAGAACGGGCGCTCACGACGTTTGAGGCCCAACACGCCTTCGACACGGAGACCTCCGAAGGTCTGGCCAATGCCTACGCCATCGCCGAGACCACGTGGACTCTGGAGGCGGAACTCATGTATGTGGACCGGCTGCGAAAGGTGACGCGCGAGCAGATCCGCGATGCGGCCCGCAAGTACTTGTCACGGACGGACTATGCGCAGGTGGCCTTCGTACCGAAGAAGGCCGCGCCATGAAGCGCCTCGGCCGATCAATCGGCGCGGCGCTACTCCTCGGCCTCGCACTCGTCGTGGGGGCCTCTGGCCAGGCCGGAGACGTCTCGCGCACCAAGCTCCCCAACGGGCTGGTGGTGCTGGTGCGCGAGAATCCCACGGCGCCGGTGGTGGCCGTGTCGCTCATGGTGAAGATGGGCACGCGCTGGGAGACGCGAGACACCGCGGGGATCTCGAACTTCCTGCAGCTGATGGTCGTCCGGGGGACCACCTCCCGCAGCGGCCCCCAGATCGTGGAGATCGCCGACGGGCTCGGCGGCAGCATCGACGCGTACGGGGAAGCCGACTATTCGGAAATCGCTGCCACAGCCCTCGCGCGCTACTGGGTCGAGATCCTGGAGCTCGTCGCCGACGTGGCACTCAACCCGTCGATCCCGGACGGCGTGGTGGGTCCCGTCCGCGACTTTCTGGTCCGACAGGTACGTAATCGCGGTGAGAGACCGTTCACGGCCGGGCTCGATGCGCTCACCGCCCGTTTGTTCGGATCCAATCCCTATGCCTGGGATCCGGTGGGCTTGAAGGAGAGTCTCGAACGGATGGATCGGGGGGCGCTGCTGGCCCAGTACCGGCGCCACTACGTTCCGGGCGGCATCGTGCTGGCGGTCAGTGGCCAGGTCAAGGCCGCCGAGGTACTTGCCCAGGTCGAGCGCCTCTTTGGCCAAACGCCGGCCGGAACACCCCCCGTCTCCCAGCCACCGCCTCCGCCGCCCGCGGTCGCCTCGCGCGATGTCCTCACCGTCCCTGGTGCCCAGGCGCAGATCCTCATCGGAACCCTCGCCCCGGCCCTCAGCGATCCTGACTATCCAGCCGTCAAGGTTCTGAGCACTGTGCTCGGGGGGGGCATGGCGGGACGCTTCTTCTCGGAGTTGCGCGATCAGCAGGGACTCGCGTACACGACGGCGGCGCAGTACCCTTCGCGCGTCGACACCAGCTACTTTTTGGCGTTACTAGGAACGGCCCCCGCCAACGCAGCCAGGGCCGAGGCTGCCCTCGCCGAACAGCTCGATCGCATCCAGCGCCAGGCTGTCCCCGACGAGGAGTTGCGCGTGGCCAAGGCCTTCCTGCTCGGCCGGCTGGCCATGGATCGTCGTACCAACGCCCGTCAGGCATGGTACCTGGCCGCGTACGAGCAGGCGGGGGTTGGTCCCGAGTTCCTGGACCGATTCACCGCGCGGGTGAATGCGGTGACCACAGCTGATGTTCAACGGGTGGCCCAGCGGTATCTCGCTGTACGTCGTACAGTGGTGGTCCAGCCGCCGCAATAAGTCCGAGAGTCTCGCCGCCCCCGAGCGGCCCTCGCGGCGAGACTCCCGTGCGCTGTGCTCAGCCGGCCCGGGGCGGCTTCACGGAAGGTCTTCGACTCGTCAGGGCTTCACCTTGAGGTCCTCGACGGGCGCCGTGTAGGCATAGCCCTGGATCAGACCGGCCCCCGGTTCCAGCACCCGGGGCCCCACGCCCCAGATGAACGCCTGCTGGAAGATCGGAGCGGTCAGCACGCGGTCGGCGACCGCTTTTTGAAGCTGATGGAGCAGGGCTTCGCGCTGCTTTTTGTCCAGCTCTCTGGCCTGGCGCGCGTACAGGTCTTCCAGGTCCGGGGCCGTCCCATACGCGTAGATGCCGTTCTTGCTCACGAAGGGCTCGAGCCGGGCGGCGGCATTGCCGGCGGCCCCGGTGGCGCCGATCAGCAATCCGTGTAGCTTCTTCTCCCGCCAGCTCGCGAGGAACGCGGCGCGCTCCATCGACCGCACGCGTGACTTGATCCCGATGGTCTGAAGATAGTTGGCGACGGCCTCTCCCAGCGCCGTGTACGGCGGCAGCGGAGCGAGGTCACCCGCATCGAAGCCGTTCGGATAGCCCGCCTCGACCAGCAACTGCTTCGCTCGCTTCGGATCGTAGGCGGGTGGGTCGATCTTGAGAGCGAACTCGAACTCGGGCGGCACGAACGAGCCCGTCGGCCGGCCGAGGCCGAGCATCTCGATCTGGTTGATGGTCTGCCGGTCCATGGCCACGCTGGCGGCCAGGCGCACCCTCCGATCGTGCCAAGGCGACTTCGGGTCCCACTGATCCAGAAAGTCGAGCCAGTACACACCGTAGACGATCGGTCCCACGATCTTCAGACCCGGCGCACGGCGCAGCTCCTCCGCTAACGTCCCGCCGAAGAGGTAGGCAAGATCGACCTCGCCTGTCTTGAGCGCGGCCGCCCGGGTACTCTCGTCGGGAATGCTCCGCATGACGAGGCGTTTCACGTGGGGCGTCTTCCGCCAATAGCCGTCGAACGCTTCGAGGACCAGCTCGACACCAGGCTGGAAGGACACGAGCTTGAAGGGCCCGGCGCCGACGGGCGCCTTCTTGAAGCCCTCATCGCCGACCTTCTCGACGTACTTCTTGGGCACGATCCAGCCGGCGCCGGTGGCCGACGTGCCGTAGAACGCCATGAAGTCGGGCCATTGCTCCTTGAGGACGAAGCGGACGCGGTTGGGGGCCACGACCTGCACGTCCTTGACCTTGTCCTTCAGGAGCTTGGCTCCGCTGCCACGGTAGCGGTCGAACGAGAACTTGACGTCCTCCGGGGTGACAGGATCTCCGTTGTGGAACTTCGCGCTGCGGCGCAGCACGAACTCGTAGGTGAGGCCGTCCTTGGAGACCGACCACGACTCAGCCAGGCACGGCGTGTTGAGCCCGGCCGGCATCGGTTTCACGAGCGCGTCATGAAGGGCGTAGAGGACCATGAACGGTGTGATGAGGCCTTCGGTGTCGGCTGGATCGAGCCAGCGCGAGACCAGGGTCACATGCACGCCGATGGTCATGGTGCCAGCGGGGGCATCCGAGGCTACCGCTGGCTT
This sequence comes from uncultured Candidatus Rokubacteria bacterium, assembly GCA_963754315.1. Lineage (GTDB taxonomy): Bacteria > Methylomirabilota > Methylomirabilia > Rokubacteriales > CSP1-6 > CAVWFS01. The sequence goes on along the minus strand of CAVWFS010000019.1, from coordinate 359,683 downwards.
GACCAGACTGCCCAGCACTGCCACGACAAGGACGAAGCGTACGAACCGATCGGTCAATGGATCCTCCTGGGAACTTCAACTGCGCGGTAGGGTGACCGACCGAGCGAGACCTGTCAAGACAGCAGCAGGATGATTTATCGCCGCCGGCTGAACTCGAAGTTGTAGGGGCCGGCCGGGGACTGGCCCGAGCCGACCAATCCCCACGCGTCACCGCGGTCGAGGACCACAGCCGTTCCGATACGGCTGCCGGTTGACCCCACACCGCTCGTTGCGGTGGAGATGAATTCGAGGCGGCCTTCTTGTACCTCCGCCTTCCCCTGAGCGGTGAAGGCCCCGGCGCGGATGATGTACGTCTGATCGGCGTTGACGGTGAGGGTTGCTGGCGAGCTGACTCCCGACATGACCGTGAGCGAGCCCTGCCAGAGCCCCGCGAGGGCGGGCACATCGGCGGGCGCGAGTGCCTTCACGGTGCCCCGGCCGTCGCGGTCGCGCAGCCGCCGAGGAGCAGTCCAAACAACGCGACGGCTGTGAATGTTTCAACAACGCGGTGCCGGCTCATGGCTGCCCTCCGCTCGAATCGGGTCGCAGCAGTAGACGCGCGGACGCATCCTACAACATCAGCAGCACGCCATACCGTCGGGATTCGACGATGTCGACACCCTGTGCAATTGACACCACCGACTGGTCAGGTTAGAAAAGTCAGAGTAAAGGACGGATGGGCTGGTGCCCGGTGTTCCCCAAGACGGGACAGAGTGGCGCGGCGCCGTCTCCGAGGAGGACGAACACAATGCCTGCTCCGCGAAGATCCATCGTCGTGGCGGCAACCTTGTTGGGCACTCTCAGCGCCGTTTCCGCCTGGGCGCAGCAGATTCATATCTATCCGCAGCGGGGACAGAGCGCGCAGCAGCAACAGCAGGATCGTTTCGAGTGTCACCAGTGGGCCGTGCAGCAGACGGGCTTCGATCCCATGATGGGGGCGCCCGCGGCGCCGCCGCCGTCAGGGGGTGCACTCCCGGGGGCGGCCAGGGGAGCCGCCGTCGGGGCCGTCGGAGGCGCCATCGGAGGGAATGCGGGCAGGGGTGCGGCGATCGGCGCCGGGGCCGGGGCTCTATTCGGGACGATGCGGCGTAACAGCCAGGTCCGGGAGACGCAGCAAGTGGCGGGTGCGCAGATGGACAACTTCAATCGGGCGGTCAGAACGTGCCTGTCAGGGCGCGGCTACTCGGTCATGTAGGTCATATCGACGGAGCGAAACACCATGAGAGCTTGGAGGAAGACCGTGCTCGTTTCGAGTCTCTCCACCGCGTTGGCGGTGACAGGTGGCGTCGCCGCCGCCGCTGGACCCTATGACGGCGCGCGCCCCTTCCTGTGCGCTGTGACGACCATCATGGAGTGCGACAACTCAGGGGGCTGCGAGCGTCAGATTCCTGACGTCAATTCGCCCAAATTCGTCCGCTTCGACGTGGCCGCCCGGACGGTATCGGCGGGCGAACGGAAGAGTCAACTCAAGAACGTGGCTCGGGTGGACGGTGAGTTGATCCTCCAGGGAAGCGAGAACGGGCGGGGATGGAGTGCGACGATCGACGAAGAGACCGGGCGGATGGCCGCCGCCATCGTGGACAACGACCATATCTTCTCGATGTTCGGCGACTGCACCATCCCGTAGCCTCCCGTCAGGCAGCGGGCGCTGTCTCCGGCTAGCGGCGGTGCCCGTCGCCCACGCCTTCGTCGATCCGCTCGAACGTGCACGGAAACAACAGACCCAGTGACCCAATCGAGCGAGGAGGCTCCCATGCTCGTGCGTCGAGCCCAAGATCAGTCAGCCCGATCGAGCGCGCCGCTCACGCTCGATCTGGTCGGCGGTGTCGAGAGCAGCACGCTCGAGACAGCTCCGTTCACCCACAGCTACATCGAGCACGTATTCCCCGCGGAGTATTACCAGCGGTTGCTCGACCTGTTGCCCGCCACCCATCGCTATCATGAGCTCCGGCATCGCGACGCCATGCAGCCGGACGGGCACAGCGCGCGCCGCAAGTTCTATCTCTTTCCCGAGCACATCAGGCGGCTGCCCACGGAGCAGCGCTCCTTATGGCTGGACCTCTCGCGGACGTTGCGCTCGCGGGCCCTCCAGGACGCCTTCAAGCGTCAGTTTCGTACCGCGCTCGAACGCCGGTTCGGCCGGAGCATCGATCGACTCTCGTTCTATCCCGTCCCCATTCTGCTGCGCGATTTCCCGGGCTATCGGATCGGCGTCCATGGGGATTCGCTGAGCAAGGCGATCACGGTACAGTTCTACCTGCCGCGGGACGAGTCGCAGGCCCATCTCGGGACCGTGCTCCACGAGGACCGCAGCGGTCCGGGGGCCCTGCGCACGCGGAGGCTCCCGTTCCGTCCGGCCACCGGCTATGCGTTTCCAGTCGTCTACCACGAGAGCTGGCACAGCGTCGTCCAGACGGGGCCTGCGGACGGCGAGCGTAATTCCATCATGCTCACGTACTACGTCCAGCCGCCGCCGCTCGATTGGCTCTTCGAGCGAATCAAGCGCTGTTCGGTCTTCGTCGCCTACGGCCTGCGTCCCTGAGGGGCCGCCGGATGTTCAGGTGCTCGCCCGCAGCGGGAAGTGTGCTTACCATTGCTCAACTTACACCCATGGCAGGAGATCTGATCCTTCAGATGCCTTATGATACAAAGACGCGGTTAGCAACTACTATCCCGGAGGAAGGTACATGATCAGCAGAGTCGCGTCGATCTGGTTCGTATGTATCGTCACGGTACTGATGGCCGGCAGGGTGTATGCGCAAGCCCCCAGCGATTTCGCCGGCGAGCCCGACAAGAGCATGGCAAGTGCCCACGAGTCGTTTCTCAAGGGAGACATGAACAAGGCTGCGGACCACATCAAGAAGGCGACCGCCTATGTGCGCACGCAAGAGAAGAAGGTCGCCAAGGACGCGTCGAAGGGTGTGAAGAAGGCCGGGGACGATCTGGAGAAACTGGGCGCAGACGTCAAGAAGGGTGTGGTGAAGTCACCTGATCAGCTGAAGAAGACCTTCGCTCAGGTCGACCATGCGCTGGCCACCGCCTGGCACGCGACCGCGGCGCAGCAGCAGAAGGCGGGCAAGGATGCCACCGGTGCCCTGAAGAGTGCCGGGGCTGGGCTGCAAGGTGCAGCGACCTGGACTGGCACCAAGCTGAACGAAGGCGCGCAGGCCGCGGTGGACACCCTCAGCAAAGCCGGTGGGGGCGTGAAGCTGGGCGCAGAAAGCGTTGGCAACGCCTTCCGCGGTCTGGGCGAGGGCATCGCAGATCTGGGCAGAAAGATAGGCGCCTAACGTTGTCGCGGGCAGTGTCTGGAAGTCCTTCAGCCTGAGTCACCCCAGGCCACCGACTCGGAGGACATATGGGGAAAGCCGGCGACTTTGTGGCGCCGTACCGGGTGGACAGCGGCGAGAGCTTCCACCTGGCTGACATCGACCCCAAGGACACTGGGAACATCAAGTCCAAGAAGCGGGCCGAGGACCTGCTCGCGAGCGGCATCGAGCACCTCGCAGGCCTCCAGGAGAAGCTCTATGCGCAGAATCAGTGGGCGCTTCTCCTGATCTTCCAGGCCATGGACGCCGCCGGCAAGGACGGCGCCATCAAGCACGTGATGTCCGGCGTGAATCCCCAGGGCTGCCAAGTCTACAGCTTCAAGAAGCCCTCGCCGGAGGAGCTCGACCACGACTTCCTCTGGCGCACGATGCGCTGCCTGCCGGAGCGCGGCCGCATCGGCATCTTCAACCGCTCGTACTACGAAGAAGTGCTCGTGGTGCGGGTTCATCCCGAGCTCCTCACTCGCCAGCACCTGCCGCCCGCGCTCATCACCAAGGACATCTGGACGGAGCGCTTCGAGGACATTAATGCCGTCGAGCGCTATCTCACGCGGAACGGGGTGGTGATCCGGAAGTTCTTCCTGCATGTGTCCAAGAAGGAGCAGAAGAGGCGCTTTCTCCGGCGCATCGCGGATCCCAATCGGAATTGGAAATTCTCCGCCTCCGACGCCGAGGAGCGCGGGCACTGGGACGAGTACATCGCCGCCCTGGAGGACATGATCCGGCAGACGGCCACCCCACACGCGCCGTGGTACGTGCTGCCCGCCAACAAGAAGTGGTTCACGCGGCTGGCCGTCGGCGCCGCGATCGTGGACACCCTCGAGTCCTTGGATCTGCACTTTCCCCGTATCGACGCCGAGCAGCGCAAGCAGCTTGGCGCCGCCCGCGCCATCCTCGAGGCCGAAGAACCTCGACGCTGCCGCCGACGAGGGGGAGGAGACGGCGGACGAGGAGCGCGACGCGGAGGAGTGAAAGTGTCCTCCGGGACGAAGTCCTTCACTTCCCGGTGGCCCCTCATCGTTCCGCTGGCCGGCGCGGCCATATTGCTAGTGGCCCTGCTGTTACCGCTGAGGACCCCGATCGGTACCGTCTGCGCAGCCGCCCTGATCGGCGTGGTGCTCGCCGCCGTGCATCACGCCGAGGTGGTGGCGCACCGGGTGGGCGAGCCGTTCGGGACGCTCGTTCTCGCGCTGGCCGTGACGGCGATCGAAACGGCGCTCATCGTCGCGTTGATGTTGGCCGGCGGCCACGAGAAGGCGGTGCTCCCGCGTGACACGATGTACGCGACGATCATGATCGTCGCCAACGGAATCCTCGGAATCAGTGTGCTGGTCGGAGCGCTTCACCATCGTGAGCAATCGTTCCGGGTCGAAGGCGCCGGTCCGGGGTTGGCGGCGCTTGCCACTCTCGCGACGCTCGTGCTGGTCATGCCGGCGTTCACGGTCAGCGTGCCGGGCCCGCGCTATTCGTCCTCACAACTCGTCTTCGTGGCGGCCGGGTCGGCGGCCCTATGGTGCGTGTTCGTGTTCTTCCAGGCGGTTCGTCACCGCGATTACTTTCTCCCAGTCGTGGACGCCGCCGATGAGACGGCCCACGCGCCGCCGCCGACCAACGCACGCGCGGGCGCGAGCTTCGCGCTGCTGCTGATCTCACTGGTCGGTGTGGTCGGCCTCGCAAAAATCCTGTCACCGGTGATCGAGTACGCCGTTCGGACCACCGGTGTTCCGGTGGCCGTGGTCGGCATCGCGATCGCCCTGCTCGTGCTCCTGCCGGAGTCGCTGGCGGCCATCCGGGCTGCCGTCGCCGATCGACTGCAGACGAGCGTCAACCTGGCCCTCGGCTCCGCCCTCGCGAGTATCGGGCTCACGATCCCGGTCGTGGTGTTGGTGTGCTTGACCTTCGACCTGCCGCTGGTGCTCGGTCTGGACATGAAAGACATCGCGCTGCTCGCGGTGACCCTTCTGGTCTGCACGATCGGTGTCGGCTCGGGCCGGACCAACTTAATGCAGGGGGCCGTACAGCTCCTCCTCTTCTTCGCGTTTTTGTTCCTCGCCGTCGTACCTTGAACGCTGCTCCTTCTCGCCGTGGAAGACGGGGATACGATGGCTGAAGCCGACCGCCGACGGAGGCGAGGGCGAGTAGGGCTGGTCCCGGGCGTCACCGCCGGGGGACGCAACAGCTCCGGCACCCGCTGAACCTCATCGATGACCGTCCCGGTCGTTGAACGGCGCCATGAACCCCATCCGATCCGCTGGGCGGCTTTCCCGCCGGGAGCACGACCGTGTGTCCCGGAGAACGGCGTCTAGTACCTCGGTGAGGTGATGTCGAAGCATGGATCTATTTGTCCGCTAAGAGGACTATTTTCATCCACAGGGCAGACGCGTCCACGACTCTCGACCTTGTGCCTGCTCTCGACGAGAATGGTGCACGCGAGGTGTGAGCATGGAAAGCAAAAGAGCCGGTTGCCGCGCGCGGGGAGCTCTGGTCAGCCTGCTCGTCCTAGCTTGGCTGCTTGGTCTGGCCTACGCCTCCGACTCGCCCATCGGCGCCTCGGCACCGATCGTCTGGACCGAGCTGGGGCCATCGGGCTTGCTCGCGCGCGCGGTCACGAACGAGGCGACCTGCCCCGCGGTACGGCTGGACGGCCATACCCAGCCAATGCGGGAGCGTGCGCAACCGTCGCCGCCCGACTTCCCTGTCCTCGTGTGCGAGGCGGAGGTGCCTGCTTGGACGCACCATGCGTCCATTGGAAGGCAACGGCTGCCTTTGTTCAAACAGCGTCCCACGCGCATTGTCATCATCGGCGATGCTGGCTGCCGGATTGAAGGAACCGAGGCCCAGGCGTGCAACGACCCGACGCAGTGGCCCTTTGCCGAGATCGCCGAGCGAGCGGCGCGCTGGCACCCCGATCTGGTCATCCATGTTGGCGACTACATCTATCGCGAGGATCCGTGTCCCCCTGGCAACGATGGATGCGCCGGGAGCCCCCATGGTCACAACTGGGCGGCGCTCCAGGCCGACCTCTTCACGCCGGCCCGGGCCCTGTTGCAGGCCGCGCCGTGGGTCTTCGTGCGTGGCAACCATGAAACGTGCGCGCGAGGGGGCGAGGCCTGGTTCCGCTTCCTCTATCCGCTTTCCATGCCTGCAACGTGCGAGGACTACACGGCGCCCTACAAGATTCCGCTCGGCGACGTGGATTTGCTCATCCTCGACTCGGCGATCACCAACGACTTCGAGGAGCCGCCGGAGCAGGTGGCGGCCTTTCGAGCCCAGTTCGAGGCCGTGCGTCAGCTGGCGACCGGAGACAGCTGGCTGATTACCCACAAGCCAATGTATGCCTTCGGGCACGCGGGCGAGCAGAACGGAGTCGAGCAGCTCTTCATCGATCAACAGGTCTTGCAAGAGGCGTCCGCCAACGATTTCCCGGCGGGCATTCGGTTATTCATCGGTGGACATATCCACCTCTTCGAGACCTTGAGCTTTGGCCGAGGACGGCCTCCGCAGCTCGTCGTCGGCAACAGTGGTACCGAGCTGGACCCGCCCGTCACGACCTCGTTGCCGGGACTCGAGATGGCCGGCCTCGAGGTCACGAGCGGCGTGAACCTGGCCGAGTTCGGCTTCGTGACCATGCAACGGCAGGGTCGACGACGTTGGACGGCAACCTTGCGCGACGTCGAAGGGGAGCCCATCCTGAAGTGCAGCCTTCGCGCCGAGGGTCTGAGCTGCGAACCTAGTGACTCAGGGCTGAGCTCGATGCCGAGGGCGAGCCACGTGAGGTGATCTCATGACAGAGCGAACGTCTGGTCGCGCGCATCTCATCGCTGGCGGGTTCCCACCCGGCGCTCCTGCCGGGCACGACCATGACTATGCCCGCCTGCGGCTCCTGGAGCTCCTGGCAGAGCAAGACGTCCCTGCCTCGGTCGCCAACGACTTCGCGGACGTCGAGAGGTGGCTGCCCGTCAGCCGGTTGCTGATCACATACGTGGCTGGCCCGTACCCCGACCCGACCCAGTGCGACGCCATCGAGCGCTGGCTGCAAGCCGGCGGCCGCTGGCTCGGCCTGCACGGGACGAGTGGGGGCCGCGCGGAGCGAGTGGACGGTGTGCGACAACGCCGCACCGTCAAGACCCGGCACCACGCCATCCTGGGCAGCTATTTCTTGATCCATCCCCCAATCTGCAAGATTCGGGTCGAGGTGAGGGGCGATGACCGCTTGACCCGAGGGCTCGGCCCGGCCTTCGACGTCGAGGACGAGCCGTACTTCATCGAGATCCAGGATCCAGCATCGACGCGAATCCTGCTCAGCGCGGACTACGGCCCCCACGCCCTGTCATCCACCATCGAGACCCTCTACGGCTCGGACACGTCGCCACAGGCCGACGGCCGGAGCCGCGTGCTCGGCTACACTCGCCAGGTCGGCGACGGGGCCGTCACCTACATTGCCCTCGGCCACTGCCACAACCCATCGATCCGCGCCGGTCGCGCGATCGATCCCACGGATACCATGCCCCTCACCTTTCGTGGCTCGTGGGAAACCGACGCCTTCATCACATTGCTGCGCAATGGCATCGCCTGGGGAATGGGCGCGGCGCTCAAGGGGAAACCTTCATCGACCGACGAATGAACAACGCTCCCGGTCCCGCGCGCGACCTCACGCGAACCACTTTGGCCGTGCTCTTCATCACGGCCCTCATCGGGGCGTCCTTCTGGATTCTGCGTCCGTTTCTCGCCGCGTCGGTGTGGGCCACCATGATCGTGGTCGCGACGTGGCCCTTGATGCTGCGCGTGCAGAGGTGGCTCGGGAACCGGCGCGCGCTGGCGGTTTCAGTGATGACGGCCGTGCTCCTCCTCGTGTACGTCGTCCCGTTCATGCTCGCCGTGGGCACGGTGCTGGACCAGGCCGACCGCATCGCCGGCTGGGCGGACACCCTGGCCACCGTACAGCTTCCTCGCCCACCAGAAGCAGTCCACAGAATCCCGTTCGTCGGGGCAAGGATTGCCGCCGCCTGGGAGCGGGCAGCGGCCGCGAGCGTGGACGAGATCGTGGCAAGCCTAGAACCGCACGCGCGTGCGATCGCGCTGTGGTTCGTGGCCCGGCTCGGGAGCTTTGGGGTGGTCAGCCTCGAGTTTCTGCTTACCACGATCATCGCCGCGATGATGTACGCGAAGGGCGAGACCGTAGCGAGCGGCGTCGTGCGCTTCGCTCAACGGCTGGCCGGAGACCGCGGTGAGCAAGCGGTGGCTCTGGCCGGGCAAGCCATCCGCAGCGTAGCCCTCGGCGTTGTCCTGACGGCGCTGGTTCAGGCCGTCCTCGGCGGCATCGGCCTCGCGGTGGCGGGAGTCCCGTTCGTCGTGATCCTCACCGGGATCATGTTCTTGCTCTCCATCGCGCAGTTGGGACCACTGGCGGTGCTGCTACCAGCGATTGTCTGGCTGTACTGGCGCGGTAGTTCGGGGTGGGGCACCGTCCTGCTCGTGTGGACTGTCCTCATCACGCCGCTGGACAACTTCCTGCGTCCGATCTTGATCCGGAAAGGGGTGGACCTGCCGCTGACCTTGATATTCGCGGGGGTGATTGGCGGTCTGATCGCCTTCGGCCTTGTCGGGATCTTTGTGGGACCGGTCGTTCTCGCTGTCGGCTTTACCTTGCTCAAGGCGTGGGTGCTGCAAGCCCCGCCGCCCCCACCGGAGGGGGAAGCGCACTCGAAGCAGCGGTGAATCGCTCTAAAACCTAAAATCCACGGGCGGCAGGCCGAACTCGGAGCGCCCGAACACGGCCGCCGCTTTCTCCGGATTGTTCGCCGCGTGGGCCCGCATGGCGTGCACGTCGCGCCACGCGCGCTGGATCGGGTTGCTCAAGTAGACGCCGCCACCCCCGCTCGCCTCGAACAGCCGATCAACCGCGCGCACACTCCATTGCACGGCCTTGGCCGAGTCCCACCGATAGCGGGCCCGGCTGGTCAGCGGGATCTCCTGGCCGGCTGAGACCATGCGCATCATATCGGCGAAGTTGCCCAGCAAGCGCCCGCGGGCGGCGTCGACCTCCGCGGCCGCCTCCGCCAGGTGGAACTGGATGAACGGGTCCTCGGCCACGCGCGCTCGATCGCGGGAGGCGAGGCGTGTTCTGGACTGTTCCCGGAAGGTGTCGACGGCGCCCAGGGCCACCCCCACCGCCGGCGCGGCGATGCAGGCGGGAAAGACGGTACCGAACGGCAGCCGGTACAGGGGACCATCGTTCACGACGGCGCCGGGATTCTTCAGCACGAACGCCTCCTGGTACGAATGGCTCCGATACTCGGGCACGAACGCATCGGCGACCACCAGATCCTTGCTGCCCGAGCCGGCGAGCCCCATGACGAACCAGTTGTCCTCGATAGCGTAGTCTCGGCGCGGGAGCAAGAAGGTCCGCGCGTCGGGCGGGTCGCCCTCGCGGAGCGGCGGCAGCACACCCCCCAATACCGCCCACTGGCAGTAATCACACATGCTGGAGAACGACCAGCGGCCGCGCAGGCGAAAACCGCCGGCGACGCGTTCCACCACGCCCGTCGGCGCCAGCGACGTGGAAAGCAGCACGCTGGTGTCCTCGCCCCAGACATCGTCCTGGGCCTGGGGTGGGAAGAGGGCCAGGTGCCAGTTGTGGATGCCGACCACGCCGAGAACCCAGGCGCTCGAGCCGCAGACGGTACCGACCTCCATGATGGCCTGGTAGAAGGTGCCCGGATCGAGCTCGTAGCCCTCGTAGCGCTTGGGCTGCAGACAGCGAAACAAGCCCAGGCTCTGGAAGTCCTTGAAGGTTTCCTCGGGCAGCCGCCGGAGCTGCTCGGCCTCGACGGCGCGCGCCCGCAGGGCAGGGAGCAGGCTGCGCACGCGCTCGAGGTACTCGTCCGATGTCACGGTCACTGCGGCACGCCTATTCCATGGGCGACTGGGGGCCACGCGGCGGCCCCTTGCTCTCCTCGAAGGACTTGGCGAACGCCAGCAGCTCGTCGTCGGGCCGGTCGAGGTCGATCGGCTCGCCGAGCGGCTGGCGGACCTGGTACGGGGTCGTGTAGTAGAGCTCGATGCGATTGTCCTCGGGATCGTAGAAGTACACGCTGCAGGCGATCCCGTGCGTGACCGTGCGGTCGATCTTGATTCCGGCGTCCAGGAGGCGATGGTAAAAGGCGCGCACGTCGGCGAGGCTCTTCACCTTGAAAGAGACCTGCTGCACGTTGTGCGTCTTCTGCCCCGGCTCCTTGGCTCGCACGAGAGCCAGCTCGTGGTGCTCGGCTTCCGGGGCGGCACTCAGGAAGCAGATGCCTCGCTCAAGGTTCTCGTCGCTGATGGTGAGGCCGAGCACGCGTGTATAGAAGTCGCGCATCGTCCCGAGGTCGTTGCAAAAGAGGCCGACGTGGCCCAACCCAGTGATCTGTGGCATGCGTCACCTCGCTGCTGGATTCGCGGTGCCAGTGTACCCCGGCTCTGGGCTGTGGACGAAGTCACCCTAAGGGTACCGTCCTGAAAGCTATGTTATGTTCGACACTCAGATCTTTTGCAGTCACTGACGATCGCGAGTGCGGCGAGCACGTTCGCGGCGCTGGGCAGAGAGTTGCTCCTGACGGGGCGCCTCGATGCCGACGCGGACTACGCCGCGAGCGGCCCTCCCAGTCCGCACCCGCGACCCCCTCGACGCGGTCAAGCGGCTGTGGGCAATCCCGACCTTCGAGGTCAACGGCTTGGCGGGCGGCTGCGCGGGCCCCGGCGTCAAGACCATCGTGCCGCCGCGCGCCGAGCTGAAGGTCTCGATGCGGCTGGTGCCGAACATGAAGGGCGAGAAGGTGGTGAAACTCGTCAAGGGCTTCGTCAAGCGGCGCAACCCTGACGTGCGGATCGAGGCGGCCAAGGCGGCCCCGGCATACAGGGGCGTCACCGAGGGGCCCTACTTCGAGTCAGTCAAGGACGCGATGAAGTTCGCCTTCGGCAAGAACCCCGTGATCGTGCGCGAGGGCGGCACTATCGGAGCCGTCCTCTTCATGGAGCAGATCCTCAAGTGCCCGATCGTGTTCATGGGCCTGTCGCTCCCCGAGCATGGCTATCACGCCCCCAACGAGAATTTCGACTGGGGCCAGGCCGGCGGCGGTATCGTGGCCTTCGCCAGGTTCTTCGAGGACGTCGCCGGGCACTAGCCACAGGCTGCATCGCTGATGTAGTAGCGGTATGATCTGATGCATGCGTACGACGATCACGCTCGACGAAGGGCTCGCGGCGGACGTCAAACGGCGGGCCTGGGAGCGAGGGCAAGTCGGTCAGCGCCGTCATCGCGGAGGCGTTGCGCGCTCAGCTCACCCGGCGCGAGGCGCCGTCCAGGGGGGCGCCGTTCCGACTCATCACGGTAAAGGGTGAGGGGCTGCGACCTGGCGTCGATCTGACGAAGCTCCGAACGATCGAGGAGACGCGAAGACCTCGAGGGTTGGAAGCGTCGTCGACGCTGACCCTTCCCATGCTGATGCCCGACCTGTGAGCCCGTCGCGCCTCTAGACCGGTCGCAGAACATCTCGGGCAGAGAGCGGGCGCCCCGTCCCGCGCTGGCGATCAGCGCCAGCGCGGTTACACGCGCGACGGGGCGTCGTTCAGGTCTACTGCTTGGCGGCGTTGAGGGCCGTCTGGAGCTTGGTCTCGTCCTCGTGCGTGAGCGAGGTCTTCAGAATCTTGCCGCCCATCCCTTTGACCTCTTCCAGCACGCGGTCTGGCGTGCTCTTCCTGACCAGGACGAACAGCGCCGAGCTTTTGGCAGGCAAGCCATCGGCGAGATCTTTCATGAATCGGTCGTCGATGCCGACATCGCGCAGGGCGCCGGAGACTGCCCCCGCCGCCGCCCCCATCGCCATGCCCAGGAGTGGATTGAGGAAGATGAGGCCGATGAGCGACCCCCAAAAGCCCCCGCTCACCGCGCCGGCGGCGGTCAGGTTGATTGCCTGGTGCAGCTTGATCTTCCCCTTGTCGTCCTTCACGGCCACCACCGCGTCTTCCAGATCGATGAGGTACTCCTTCTGCATCTTGCGCAACTTCAGCCGCATCTCCTCCGCCTTGTACTGATCGTCGTACTCGATCACCACGAGGGTGCTCATGACGTGTCTCCTCTGGTCGCGATGTTCAGGGCAAGAAACCACGGCTCACCATGCAGGCGACTGAGCCTCGCCGCCACTGCCCGCGCACCCCGTCCATCATGGTTTGAACTGCGTGAGGAACAGATTGAATGATAGGCCGGGGGCGAAGGACCGGTCAAGGCAGGCCGGGGGCTTCCTGCGAAGGCGCCAGTGGAACGCGCCGACGAAGCATGCGCAGAAACCACCACGCCGCGGCCGCCGTCGCCAGGTGTTTCAAGGAATGGCCGCTGATGACGTGGTGAGTCAGCTCGTAGATCTGACCATCGAGCGCCTCGAAGAGCTTGCCGAGGCCGTACCACAGAAGCGCGATCCAGATGTCGGCCGTGCCGGTGTAGCGGGCCGGGAGGAGTAGCAACATGAGCGGGATAGCGAGGAACGGGAAAAACTGAACCGCGGCATAGGGGCGGAGGTCGCCCGCCCCGGCAAGCTCCGTCCAGTGCCAGTAGAGGACGCTCCCGAGTCCGGCCGCCACCAATGGTCCGAGTAACCCGAGCCCCAGCCGAAGGTCGATGCGCTCGGCGATCATCACCGCAAACAGTGACATGAAGCCGAGCGTCATGGGCAAACGGTCCCAGACGAGCCGCGCGTTGTCGGGAGCGAGGTGGTACCAGGCCGACCCGACACCGGTGAGGGTCGTGCCGAGGAAGAAGATGAACCAGGGCCAGCGCTCGGCAGAGGACAGAAAGTGGCGCCCGGCCGGGTAGGGAGATTGGCATCGGATGAAGCCCAGGCCAGCGACCCCGACCAGGAGGAACGGCAGGTTGGACACAACGTTCAGGGCATGAGGGATGCCGAGCAGTGTTCGCTGGTCGGCAAAGTTGTGGTAGGCGAGGGGCTGAGGAATGCGTGGCATGAAGCACAGGACCGAGATGCTCACCACGGCCAGCACGACCAGGAGCCCAATGCGGACGGCCGGTGACTCGAGCCCGAATCCGCGGGCGTGAGCGGAAGGGGACGTGGTTCGATCGCTCATGGCACCACGTCGGGACAGTAGTCCACTGACCTTCCTCTGGCAACCGTCTCGCTCTCACGGGTGCGCTACACTACCGGCGTCTCGCGACCCATGATCAAGCGCAGTTTCGAGTCCATCGCAGAGACGTGGCTGGCCGGGCTGCTCGTCTTGTTGCCTCTGGCGCTTACGGCGGCGGTGCTGGCGTGGGTCGTCGGTCTGGTGAACCGAATCGTCGGACCGGGCAGCGTGGTCGGCCGGATCTTTGCCGCCCTGGGGTATCCATTCTCGAGCAATCCCGGTCTCGCGTACGTCTTCGGGCACCCTCGTGCTGATCGCGGCCGTCTATCTGCTGGGTTTGGCGGCACAAGCGGGTCTGAAGCGGCCCCTGAAAAATCTGACCGATCGAACGCTACGGCGGATTCCCTTGGTCGGCAGCCTCTATAACATCGCCGACCGCTTCGTCGGCCTGCTCGACCGAAAGCAGGAGGCGGACATCGGCGCTATGAGCCCGGTGTGGTGCTTCTTCGGTGGCGACAGCGTGGCCGTGCTCGCGCTGGCTCCCAACGCTCAGCCCGTCGACATCGACGGGCGCCCATACCTTGCCGTGCTGATTCCGACGGCACCGGTGCCGTTTGGCGGTGCCTTGCTGTACGTGCCGATGAGCTGGGTGCGGCCTGCCAACATTGGCGTGGAGACGTTGACGGCGATCTATGTCTCGATGGGTATCACGTCGCCGCTGCCCACCAAGTGACCGGCCTCACGACGCATAAACATTACTGTGACTCCTCCCGGATCATTGGGGGTCTGTCCTCCACCCGGGGTGGCCGTGAGCGATCCCACTCCGCGATGTGCTCGCGAAGGATCCGTCGGACCTCTTCGATCGTGGCCGGCTCGCCCTGTGTCGAGTGACTGGAGCGGACGACCTTCTCTGAAGCGACCCCTTCGAGATGCGCGCTCTGGTACAGCACCACTCCGTCACCCAGGCTGCTGATGGGGCCATCCCCCTGAACCGCCACGATGGAGTGCGCCACCACCCCGTCAGCGATGGGGCTCGCCGAGAGTGTTTTCACGAAGCGATTTCCGGGACGCATGTTGTCTACGGCCGTCGGGACCTCGCCGGTCGCCAGAAGATCAGGATTCTGGTCCACCAGATCCTTCATGTCCTTCGCGAGCCTTATCGGCAGCGTGACGAGTCGGCGGACGAGACTCAAGACGAACGTCGACACTCGGAAGCTTCCCTGGTGGGGGGTGGCAATGAATACGACGCGGGTGACATAGGGGAGCGGTTTGAAGAACATGGTCTTTTGAAGCTGCTCCCGCAGCGCGGGATCGGCCTTGATCTCGTCGAAGGATTTCCGGCTTGCCGCGTCCCAGAAACGGGTCCCGCTGTCGGTGACCATCAAGCGTGTGAGCATACCCCCCTGGCTGTGGCCGATCAGAACGATGGTCTGTAGAGCGGGGTCGCGTCCCTCGGGATCGAAGTCCGCCAAGGTTCCGGCCAGCGCGTCGCGCAGCTCGCTGGCCGAGAGCAGGATTGGATTGCTCGTGTTGTACGTGAATAACCAGAACTGCAGACGGTCCCGGAGCACCGGGTCGTTCTCGAGCTCGTTGACCATCTCCGCCCAGCGCGCCGGGCTCGAGGCGGTCCCGTGGATCAGGACCACCGGCACTCGCCCCGGCCGGTAGGGGTGGATCATCCCGAGGCCTTCAGGGGAGACCTTCTGATCGGCGGAGAGGAACCCCGCGAGTTCGGTGTCCCAGACGTGGGCTCCCTCGAGCTGATAGGCCAGGGTGGCGGTCGGCTCCAGCTCCAGGGGTACTCTCTGCCCGTTGATCTGCACCGTGAGGGCCCCGTCAATCGTGTGGAGCTCGAGCTGTCCGAGGACCTGTCCGGTGGCAATGCCCTCGAGAGGCCGCGCGATGCGGACGAGGGCCGTCCCCGCGACCTTGACGCGAGCTGGGATGTGCTTGCGCGCGCGCTCGGCGGCTGGCCCCTGTCCTTCCGGGGTCACCCCCGCCGCCAGCGGGGCGCCCACTCCCGGCTGTCGATAACGGTTGCGAAGACCGCGCACCTTGAACTGGGCCACGGGCACGAACCGATTCAATCGGTAGCCAGCCCAGAGGAAATCCTCCGGATCGGTTTCGAGGATTAGCTGCCCGAACGGGAGGGGACGAGGGCCCGGCTGTAAGTCAAGGTCGCCGTCGGGCGAAGCCAAACCCAGAGTCAGTCCAAGGTTGTACAGGTTGGCCGAAAGCCCAAGCCGTGGGTCGAGAGGGCTGTTCTCGATCGTCTGATCCTCCGGAAAGAGAAAGGCGTAGGCATACACGGCCGAGGCTAGGTAGTAGTCCCGCTTCTGGCTGCTTTCCGCGTGGAGGAACGACAGCTCGGCCAGCGCGAAGATGTCGTCCCGATTGAGCCCGACCCCTGTCCCCCGCAGCTCGGCCAACACGACCTCGGGCTCCTTGCTGAAGCGCTCGGTAAGACCGTTGCGATGCAGCACTTGCTCACTGGTTGCGCTTGGCCTGCCTGTGGTGAGCACGCTGGCCGTGAGCGTGTGATACACGGCCTGGGGGCTGGCCTTGACGACGCCGATGGGAGTGGCGCACGCGCTGGCCACGCAGAGGAGGACGACCAGTATGGCCCCCTCCCGAGCTAGAATCCCCGGCCGCGACATCGGCGTCATGCTAGCAAACCGGCCGGACAGAGGAGCCTATCGGGCGATGCTGGGTCCGAGCTCTCGGAGCACATCCCTGGCGTTGAAGGCCGGGCCTGAGGGCTTCTCGCCCTTGAAAGCCCTGAAGAGCACCACGATCGAGAGAATCGCCCCGCTCGAGTTCGTCGGCGCGCTTTCGGGCATACCGCCGTAGAGCGCCTCCGAATTGCCCCCGATGACCACGAAGTACTCGTAGCCCGACTCGACGGTGAGCTCAGCGGCACGATAGAGCGCGTAGGTCTCGGCGGTCTGCCGTGAGGTATGACTGTTGGCCCTAAAGATCACGTTGAAGGTGTCGGCGCTCATGCGTGTGTCCGTGTAGCCGCCCTCGAGCTTCAGGGGCCGGTAAGGTGTCGGCGAGCACGCGATCATGAGCAGGGCGAACACTCCGAGCGGGGCGACAAAGCGTCCCGTCGAGCGGAAAGGTCTCACCGCTCCGGGCCCCCGGCGGCTGTTTCACGTCGGATCATGCGCTGCAGGCGAGCTTCCAGCACGATCTCGCCCCGCTGGTTGGTGACCCGGTGCGTATAACTCACGATCCCCCGATCGGACTTTTTCGTCTCGCGCTTGTCGGCGACCTCGACCTCCACCTGGATCGTGTCGCCTTCGAGCACGGGGGCGACTAGCCGCATCTCGCCCCCCAGATAGGCCATGCCCGTGCCGTGGATGAGCCCCGTCTGGATGATGAGACCTTCGGAGAGAGCGAACGTCAGCGCGCCCGGCGCCGCCCGCTTCTTGAAGACCGACTGGTGGGCCACATACTCCATATCCACGAAGAGCGGCTCAATGAAACCGCACAGGTTGACGAAGGTGACGATGTCCGTCTCCGACACCGTCCGCCGGCGGGTGTGATACTTCGCCCCGATGGTATGCGCCTCGAACGTCAGTCCCTGGGTCTGCATGCGTGCTCCTCTCCCGCTGTCCGCCCGTCGTCATCATATCCCCGTCCGCTACTCGCCCAGGTAGGCGCGTCGTACGTCGGGATTCTCTGCCAGCTCTCCGGCCGGGCCGGCGAGGGCCACTACCCCCGTCTCCAGCACGTATGCGCGATGCGCGATGGACAGGGCCATGGCCGCGTTCTGTTCGACGAGGAGGATGGTGGTGCCCTGGCGGTTGATGTCGTCAATGGTCTGGAAGATCTGCTCCACCAGGACGGGCGCCAGCCCCATGCTAGGCTCGTCGAGGAGCAACAGCCGGGGATTGGCCATGAGCGCGCGCGCGATGGCCAGCATCTGCTGTTCGCCGCCGGAAAGCGTCCCCGCCACCTGGACGAGCCGCTCACCGAGACGCGGAAAGAGCGTGAGCGCGCGCTCCAGGTCCCCCGCGATACCGCCGTCGTGCCGCCGATAGGCTCCCATCAGGAGGTTCTCCCGGACGGTGAGGCGGTTGAAGATTCGCCGTCCCTCGGGAACGTGGGCGATTCCCTTCAGCACCACCTCGTGGGCTGGTCGCCCGGTGAGCGCCTCACCCTCCAGGCTCACGGCTCCCGTGCGCGGCGTGAGGAGGCCGGAGATGGTCTTCAAGGTGGTGGTCTTGCCGGCGCCGTTGTTGCCGAGCAGGGCCACGATCTCGCCCCGCTCAACCGCTAAGGTCACTCCCTTGAGGGCGTGGATCTCGCCGTAGTAGACGTGGAGCGCGTCAACGCGGAGCACGCGGCGCTCTCGCGGCGCGGCCAGCACTGGCGGCCCGTCCCAGATAGGCCTCGATCACCCGCGCATCGGCCTGCACGTCCGCGGGGCGCCCCTCCGCGATCTTCTCGCCGTGGTCGAGCACGGTCACCCGGTCGGAGACCTCCATGACGACCCGCATGTTGTGCTCGATGAGGACGATAGCTAGCCCGAGATCGCTCACCAGGCGCCGCAACAGATCCATCAAGGTGCGCGCCTCGCCCTGGGTCATCCCGGCCGTGGGCTCGTCGAGAAGGAGGAGCGCTGGCTCGGAGCCGAGGGCCCGCGCGATCTCCAGCCGGCGCTGATCGCCGTAGGGGAGGCTCCGCGCAAGGTCGTTGGCCTGCTCACGCAGGCCGACCCGATCGAGCAGCCCCGCCCCTCGCTCAAACAGCGCGCCTTCCGTCCGGTGGAAGCGCCCTCCGCGCACGAGCACATCCCACAGACTCAGCCGGACGCGCGAGTGCATGCCCACCAGGACGTTCTCGATCACCGTCATGTTGCCGAAGAGGCGGATGTTCTGGAACGTCCGGCACACACCGAACGCCGTGATCTGGTCGGGCCGCCGACCGGTCAGCAGGTGGCTCTTGAAGGTGACCTGCCCCGCGTCGGGCACGTAGAGCCCGGTAAAGACGTTGAAGAGAGTCGTCTTACCAGCCCCGTTGGGCCCGATGATCGACGCGATGCCGCTCTCGAGCGCGAAATCGACGTCGTGCACGGCGGTGAGCCCGCCGAAGCGCTTGGTGATGCCGCGTGCCTCGAACAGCGTCGTCACGGTGCGGAACCCTCCGAGACCGGCGCCGGCCGGCGCCGAAGCTCACGCTGGCGCCGCTGGGCGGGGAGGATTCCCTGAGGACGGAAGATCATCATGAGAACCAGGATGAGCCCGAAGATCATGCGCTCGTACTTGGCGGGCTCGAACTGGGTGGGGAGCGCGGCCAGCTCGAAGCCGAGGATCGTCACGCCCGCGTTCTTCAGCTCGTTCAGCCAGAGGGAAAAGCCCTTGAGCACCTGGAGATTCAGGACGGTGACGACGGTGGCGCCAAGCACGGCGCCCGGGATGGAGCCCATCCCGCCCAGGATGACCATGGCCAGCACGCCAATAGATTCGAGAAAGGTAAAGGACTCGGGGTTGATGAAGACCTGCTTCGATGCGAAGACGACCCCCATGACTCCGGCGAACGAAGCGCCGCAGGCGAAGGCCATGAGCTTGGCGCGGACCAGGGGTACCCCCATGGCCTGAGCGGCCAGATCATCCTCGCGCATGGCTTCCCACGCGCGGCCGATGTGCGAGTCCGCCAGACGCCGGTTGACGAGGATCACGACTACCACGATGGCCAGCACGAGAAAGTAGAAGAACTCGCCGTACGAGATGCCGAAGGGGACGGGCGGGCGCACGATAGGGGTGATGCCCTTGGGCCCGTTGGTGATGTTGATGGGCTTGTCGAGATTATTGGCCAGGACCCGAATGACCTCGCCGAAGCCCAGGGTGACGATGGCCAAGTAGTCGCCCCGTAGGCGGAGGACGGGCAGGCCGAGCACCACGCCGCAGGCGGCCGCCACCAGGAGGCCGACCCCCAGGAAGGCATAGAACCACCAGGACGCGAGGGGAAAGCCCCCGCCGAAGATGAAGTTCGCCTGGGGCGAGCCGAATATTGCCCAGGAATAAGCGCCCACCGCGAAGAACGCCACGTAGCCGAGATCGAGGAGGCCGGCCAGCCCCACCACGATGTTGAGGCCGAGGGCGAGGGCGACGAAGATGCCGACCTGGGTCGCCACCTCGAGGTAATACGCGTTGAAGGACCCGATGATCGGCATCATCACCAGAAGAGCCAGGGCGAAGAGGCCGCCCCGCAGCCAGGCGGGCAAGCGCGAGAGGTAGATGGCCAGCAACGAGCCCTGAAAGAGCAGGAAGGCCAGGATCGAGCGCGGGAAGGTGGCCACCGCCGCCACCGAGATGGCGAGGAGCACGACGGCGAGGACGGAGCGGATCACGCCCGCTCCCGTACCACTTCGCCGAGAAGGCCCTTGGGTCGGAAGATGAGGATCAGGATCAAGATGGAGAAGGCGAAGATGTCCTTGTACTCGGCGCCGAAGGCGCCGCCCGTCAGCAGTGACAGGTAGGAGGCGGCGAACGCCTCCAGGAGCCCCAGCACCAGGCCCCCGATCATGGCACCGGGGATGTTGCCGATCCCGCCCAGCACGGCGGCCGTGAAGGCTTTGAGCCCGGGAGTAAAGCCGCTGTAGGGATTGACGAGGCCGTACTGGACCCCGAACAGGACACCGGCCGCCCCTCCCATAGCGCCCCCGATCAGGAAGGTCAGGGAAATGATGCGGTTGACGTTGATGCCCATCAGGCTCGCCGCGGCCTGGTCTTCGGCCACAGCGCGAATGGCCATGCCGATCTTCGTGCGATTGACCACCAGGTGCAGGACCCCGAGGGTGATGAGCGCACCCGCGATGACCACCAGAGACTTCACCGAGATGTCGATGGTCGGGGTTAGCTCGAAGCGGACGTCGAGAGCGTCGATGGTCGGATAGACGAGGTTGAAGGCGTTCTGCCAGAGCGACTCCACGAAGCGCACGAGGTCTTGCAGAAAGAAGGAAACGCCGATGGCCGAGATGAGCGGGATCAGCCGCGGTGAGCCCCGCAGTGGCCGGTAGGCGACCCGCTCCACGGTGACGGCCAGGAGGCCGCTCACGGTCATGCCGGCCACCAGGACGAGGACCAGCACGAACGGCCAGGGCACACTGTCCAGCAGCCCGGCCCGCTTGAGCCCCAGCAGGATCTCCACCCCCACGAACGCGCCCACCACGAAGATCTCCGAGTGGGCGAAGTTGATGAACTCGAGCACGCCGTACACCATCGTGTAGCCCAGCGCGATCAAGGCGTACATGAAGCCGAGAATGATCCCGTCGAGCAGGACCTGCGGAAAGATGCCGACGAGAAGCTCGAAATCCACGCGGCGCGGCGGGGGGTGGCGAGAGGCGGCCCCCGGCCGCCTCTCGCCCGGGCCGGGCTACTTCTTCGCCGTCGGCGCGTCGATGCTGAGACGCTTCACTTCCTTGTTGTCGCCCCACTTCTCAGGGTTGTCGCTGGCCACCTGGAGCACGAAGTAGAGCGCCTTCTTGGGATCACCCTTGTCGTTGAACTCGACGGCACCCGTGATGCCCGTGTGCTTGACCTTGCGGACTTCCTTGGAGACGTCCTCGCGGCTCGGCATCTTGCCGCCCTTGGCCGCCGCCTCAATGGCCTTGAGCGCGATTGCCGTCGCGTCATAGGCCTGAGCCGCGAAGGGCTCCGGGTTCTTGCCGAACTTCTTCTTGTACTCGTCGGCGAACTGCTTGGCCTGCGGATAGACGGAGACGGGGCCAGCCACCGAGGTGTAGTTCATCCCCACCACGGCCTTCCCGGCGATCTTGGTGAGGTCCGAGGAGTCCAGCCCGTCGGGGCCGAGGAACTTGGCCTTCACCCCCTTCTCGCGCGCCTGCTTGAAGAAGGGCGCCGCCTGCTCGTAGATGCCGCCGAAGTAGATGAGGTCGGGGTTCTTGGCCTTGAGAGGGGTGATGATCGGGTCGAAGTTGGACTTCTCCTCCGTGCCCTCGAACCCGAGGATCTTGATGCCCTTCTTCTCGGCGTCGGCCTTGAAGAACTCGGCCACGCCCTGACCGTAGGTGGTCTTGTCGTGGATGATGTAGGCGCTCTTGGCCTTCATGGTCCCGTGCGCGAACTCGGAACCCACCACCCCCTGCACGTCGTCGCGGCCGCACACTCGGTTCACGTTGGGATAACCGCGATCGGTCACGGTGGGATTGGTGTTGGCGGGGGAGATCATGGCCAAGGTCGCGTCCTTGTAGACCTCCGAGGACGGAATGGCCACGCCGGAGTTCAGATGGCCAATGACGGCCAGGATGTCCTTGTCGGCCACGATGTTCTTGGCATTGGCGACCCCCACGTCGGGCTTGGCCTGATCGTCGAAGGGGACCAGTTCGACCTTGAAGCCCTGTTTTTCGAGATTGCCCTTCAGCTTTTCGACGGCGAGCTGGGTGCCGAGCTTGATGCCCTCGCCGAGCGCAGCCTGGCCGCCGCTGAGCGGACTCTGGGTCGCGATCTTGATGGTGCCCTTGGCCTGAGCTTCCAGCTTGGCGGCCATGGGGACCGAGACGAACGCGATGACGACGGCCGTCGCGAGCGCCGAACGCAGCAATTTCATGGGCGCATCCTCCTCGAGCAGCTACGCGGGTCGATTTTGGAGCGCATTATAGCGGTGGCGGTCCCCGAAAGGTCAAGTGCGCCATTGACCCCCCCAACCTGGGAGGGGCAGGTCAGGTTCCCTTGGCGACTTGCATCTGGGCTGCCCCTCGGCTAGACATGAGCCGTGGCTCGCCCACACGCCCTGAGCTTCGATCGAGGCTCGCTTCGGCTGAACGCTCCGGCCACGGCACGGGTGCCGCCCTATTTCGTCTGGGATGCGCGGGTGGGGAGCTGGCGCACGGCGGCCATCAACCACCTGCGAGTGCGGGAAGACGCGGCGACCTACCGGCTAGACCTCGCCGATCGCGCCGAGCACTTCTTTCCCTCGCCGACCCTGAGGCCGAAACTACCGGCGCTCCGGCCCGATCAACAGGCGGCGATCGATGCGTGGGAACGGGCGGGCGGCCGGGGTGTCGTGGTGAAGCCGACCGGAACCGGGAAGACCGAAATCGCCATGGCCCTGATGGCGCAGCATCGGGCGCCCACCTTGGTGGTGGCCCCGCTGCGCGACCTGATGTACCAGTGGCAGCGCCGCATTCGCACAGGCCTCGGCTTCGACGCCGGCGTGCTCGGCGACGGTCGGCAGGAAGTCTGGCCCATCACGGTGACGACCTACGATAGCGCCTGGATTCACATGAAGGAGATCGGCAACCGTTATCGGCTGATCGTTTACGATGAGGTTCACCACCTGCCGGGACCGGTCCAGCACGAGAGCGCCCTCGACTGCCTGGCCCCCCTGCGCCTGGGGCTGAGCGCCACGCCCACACGGGCCGATGGCCGCGAGGCCATGCTGGGCGAGCTGGTCGGGCCGGTCGTCTACGAGGAGGATCTGGCCGAGGCGCGAGGCCGGACCGTCGCCGACTACGTGCTCGTCACGGTGCCGATCCATCTCGGCGAGGCAGAACAGGCGGAGTTCGACGAGCTGTCACAGAGCATCCGCCACTACATCGCCAGTCGGCGCCGCGAGGAAGGAGGCTTCGAGTGGGCCGAGCTGGCCCGGCGTTCCCGCACCGATCCCGAGGCGCGCGAGATCCTCCGCCGCTGGCGGCGCAAACTGGCCATCGTCAACCGCTCCGTGGAGAAGCTCCGGGTGCTGGAAGACATCCTGCGCCTGCACCCGAACGAACCGTGCGTCATCTTCACGGCCTCCAACCGCATGGCCCTGGACGTGTCGGCGCGGTTCCTGATCCCCGCGCTGACCGCTCACTCCGACAAGCACGAGCGCAACCGAGTCCTGGACGCCTTCGCGAGCGGCCGGCTGATGGCCCTGGCGGCGTGTGAGGTCCTCAACGAGGGATGGGATGCCCCCGCCGTGAAGGTCGGCGTCGTGCTGGGCGGTGACAAGGGCGTCCGCGAAGCGATCCAACGCCTGGGCCGGCTGCTTCGGAGATCGGGCGACCGTACGGCCCGCCTTTACGAGGTCATCCTCCAGGAGACTCCCGACGTGGCCCGGGCCCGACGCCGGCGAAGGACCGATGCTTACCGCCGCGCTCCGCGTTTATCACTGGGACAAGCGAACCAGCTCGATCTGTTCTGACCGGCTCGAGGACGAGGCGGTGCCCTTCCTCGAGGGGGCGCTGGCCGTCTACCGGGCGCGCCTGGGGCAGGCTCGTGGTCAGGTCCGCAATGCCGCCCGCCTGGCTCTGGAGGGGTTTCGGCCGGACCGCATCGAGCCAGTCGTGAAGCTCCTGGACGACGTGGCAACCTATGAGTGGCCATCGCCATCTCGGTCGGCACAACGGCGGGTCGATGTCTTCGAGCGAGCGGCGGCCGCGCATCCGTTGCTCGAGGCCACTACGGTCTGCACATTGCTCGGCGCGGCCTTCACGCCGGCCCCGCGCGATCACGCCGCGGCCGTGGCCAGCCTGTACGCGGACTATCCCGAGTTCCACCGGCTTGCCGCCTTCCCGACCGACTACACCGCCCACGCTCTTCGCGCCGACTACGATCTCGCCCAAGCCCAGGCCTTGCTCTACTCGGCGACAAAGGTCACCGTGGAGGCCGGTCGCGAGTTCAAGCACATCCTTCGCTACGCGCGCCTGGCGCGGCTGCTCTACCGGGTCGAGCGCGTGCGGGGCGGAACGGCAGCAGGATCACCACGGGGCGAAGGGGGCCGCGCCGCCCGCGCGCGCGTCGCCGACACGTATCGCTTCGTGCTGGATGGTCCGAGCTCGATCCTGCGCCGCACGCGTGCCTATGGAGTGGACTTCGCGCGGTTCCTGGCGGCGCTCGTCCGCCTGGGGGATTGGCGGCTCCTGGCCGAGATCGAGCTGCGCCGGGGCTGGCGACCACTCAGCTTTGCCCTCGAGTCAGCCGACGGCTTGGGACAAGGGCTAGCGGCCCCGCCCGAGTTCGACTCGGACCTGGAAGCCGCCATCGCGCGCAAGTTCGGCCACACGCGCGCCGGCTGGACACTGGTGCGGGAGGGTGCGGTGCTCGAGGCGGGCGGGAGCCTCGTTGTGCCCGACTTCGTGTTCCACCACGAAGACGGCACCTCGGTGGCGCTGGAGATCGTCGGCTACTGGACTCCCGAGTACCTGACCGATAAGCTCCGGACGCTCGCCGCCGTGCGGAGGACGAAGCTCATCGTGGCGGTTCCTCGCCATCTGGCGGTGCGTGCGGGCGCGCTCCCGGCCGCCGTCCTGCCCTTCAAGCGCAGGCTGCTGCTCCGGGATCTTCTGCCACAATTGGAGGCCTTCCGCCACCCAGAGGGCTAGATGCTCAGCCGTGCAGCCTCGCCCCGTCGGCCGCCCGTGAAGCGGCCCTCCACGAATGCGGGATCGCCGAGGACCTTCAGGTGGAAGGGGATCGTCGTCTTCACACCCTCAACGATCGTCTCCAGCAGAGCGCGCCGCATGCGGGCGATGGCCTCCGACCGCTCGCGGCCGTGGACGATGATCTTGGCGATGAGCGAGTCGTAGAACGGGGGGACTCCGTACGGGGCCATGAGATGGCTGTCGACCCTGACGCCGAACCCACCCGGCGGCACCCACGCGGTCACACGCCCCGCGCTGGGTACGAACGTTTCGGGGTCCTCGGCGTTCACCCGGCACTCGATGGCATGGCCAGTGAAGGGGATCGCGTCCTGCCGGTAGCCGAGTGGCTCGCCGGCGGCGATGCGGATCTGCTCACGCACGAGATCGATCCCGGTGATCATTTCCGTCACAGGATGCTCGACCTGGATGCGGGTGTTCATCTCGATGAAGTAGTAACGACCGTCCCCGTCGACGAGGAACTCGACCGTGCCCGCGCTCGTGTAGTTCACGGCCCCGGCCACGGTGAGGGCGGCCTTGTGCAGACCGGACCGGGTGCCGGGGGTCAGGGTAGGCGCCGGCGACTCCTCGATGAGCTTCTGGTGGCGGCGCTGGACGGAGCAGTCGCGCTCGCCTAGGTGCACGCGGATCCCGTTCTTGTCGCCCAGCACCTGCACCTCGATGTGACGTGCCCCCTCGATAAACTTCTCGGCGTAGACGTCAGAAGAGCCGAAGGCTGCACCCGCCTCGGACTGGCATGCCGAAAACGCTCGGCCGGCTGCGTCCGGCTCGCGCACGATCCGCATTCCGCGGCCCCCGCCGCCCGCCGCCGCCTTGAAGATGATGGGACAGCCGATGCGTTCGACCAGCTCCCGCGCCTCGGCCGCGCTCGTGAGCGGGCCGTCGCTGCCAGGCACCACCGGCACACCCGCCTGCTTGGCCATCATCCGCGCCTGAACCTTGTCGCCCATCAGCCGGATGGCCTCGGGAGTGGGACCGATGAAGGTGATCGAGCAGGCACGGCACACCTCGGCGAAGGCAGCGTTCTCGGCCAGGAAGCCGTAGCCGGGGTGGATGGCCTCGCTATCGGTCACGGCCGCGGCCGACACGATGGCCGGGATGTTGAGGTAGCTGGAGCGTGCGTCGTCGGGGCCCACGCAGATCGACTCGTCGGCCAGCTTCACTGGGAGGGACCCGGCATCCGCCTTCGAGTAGGCGAGCACCGTGGGAATACCCAGCTCGCGACATGTGCGGATGACCCTGAGCGCGATCTCGCCACGGTTGGCGATGAGGATCTTGTGAAACATCAGGGCGGGCAGGTCACCGGGGCGGTTCGATCAGGAACAGGGCTTGACCGTACTCCACGGACTGAGCGTTCTCGACCAGAATCTTCACGATACGGCCCGCAACCTTGGCCTCGATCTCGTTCATCAGCTTCATCGCCTCGATGATGCAGAGGATCTGGCCCTCCTTGACGAGATCCCCTTCGCTGACGTACGGCTCGGCGGTCGGGGACGAGGCCCGGTAGAACGTTCC
The DNA here is from genome assembly GCA_963754315.1 of uncultured Candidatus Rokubacteria bacterium. GTDB lineage: Bacteria > Methylomirabilota > Methylomirabilia > Rokubacteriales > CSP1-6 > CAVWFS01. Next base: position 333,292 of record CAVWFS010000019.1, on the reverse strand, counting down.
CACCATCGGCGACTCGATTGTGGTTCCCGCCGATGTCCCCGCGTTCGGGAGCAGCTCGGAGGGGGAGAGGGACATCGGACCATCTGCAACGACTGGGGACGCCGGGGGAACGGAGTGTTTCACCAGCCGAATGCGCAGCTCGCCCACGGCCACCTCGATCTCGCCGAGGTCAAGCTCGGCCAGCAGGCCGCCGAGCTGGCGCGTCAGCTCGACCACGGCGCGATCATCGCGGCCCGCCCGCGCGCGCGGGCGCGGCATCAGGCAGTGCTCACTCGACCGAGATACTCGCCCGTCCGGGTGTCGACCTTGACCACGTCACCCTCGTTCAGGAACAGCGGGACCTGGATGACGGCGCCTGTCTCCAGGGTGGCCGGCTTATTACCGCCCTGAGCGGTGTCGCCCCGCACGCCGGGATCCGTCTTGGCGATGGCGAGCTCGACGAAGTTCGGCAGCTCCACGGTGACGGGGGCGCCGTCGATATAGAGCACGTCGACCTCGGTGTTTTCTTTGAGATAGTCTCGGGCGTCGCCCACCTCGTTGGCCGACAGGGAAACCTGCTCATAGTTTTCCGTGTCCATGAAGTGGTAGCGATCGTCGCGGTAGAGGAACTGCATGTGTTTGTCCTCGAAGTCGACCAGCTCGACCTTTTCACCGGCGCGGAACGTGTTGTCGATGACCCGTCCCGCCCGCATGTGCTTGAGCTTGGTGCGGACGAACGCCCCGCCCTTGCCCGGCTTGACGTGCTGAAAATCGACGATGGCGTAGGGATGGCCGTCGAAGACGATGCGCAGCCCCTTCTTGAATTCAGCGGTGGAGACCTGCATGACTGTCTAGCCTCGGCGTCGGAGGCGGGCGCGCAGCACCTGCTCGAGACCGGCCCGCGCCTCCGCGTGATTGGGGTCTTTTCTCAGTAACCGGGTGAACACCTGGGCGGCCTCCTCGATCAGCCCCTGCTCGAGGCAGAGGGTGCCGAAGGGCATCGTCACGAAGGTGTCGTCATTCAGGAGGCGCGCCACCCCGCTCTGATCGGTCCGGGCGGCGGGGTCGGCGCGCAGCAGGCCCAGGAGGGTCCGGGACGCGCGGTCGCCGGTATCGAGGGCCACGGCCGCTTCGAGGTGGCGCACGGCGGTGTCGATGTCACCCTGCTTGCGAGCCATCTCTGCCGCGAAGCGATGAGCCTGGATATCCTTGGGGCTCAACTCGAGGATGGCGTGCACTTCGGTCATGGCCGTTTCGACCTGCCCCTCATCGGCAAGGGCACGGGCAAGGATGAGCCGCGCCGCCGTGTAGTGGGGATAGCGAGCAAGGCCCTCCCGACAGCGCGCCACGGCGTCAGCAGGTCGCCCCGCCCGCCGATAGAGCTCGGCGAGCTGGGCGAACGCCAGCGAAGTCGGGTCGCGTGCCAGACGCTCTTCGTGGCGCTTGATGGCGGCTGCGACTGTATCGTCGTCGCTGACTTGCGTGGGCTGCATCACCCCCCCAGTCCCTCGAGGACGGCCCGCACATCGTCCCGGGCTATCCCGTAGGTGACCTTGAAGGACCCGATCTCGGGCGCGAGCACGAACGGCACCTGGCCGTCCTTCGACTTCTTGTCGCGCGTCATGGCGGCCAGCACCGCCTCGACGTCGATCCCGCTCGCTCGGATGGGCAGTCCGAGGACGTCGAGGATGGCGATCTGGCGGGCTACCGTCTGCTCGGAGGCGAGCCCGAGCCGCCGCGCCAGCCTCGCCTCGCCCACCATCCCGAGGGCGACCGCCTCGCCGTGCGTCCAGCGCCCGTACTGAGTAGCCGCCTCCATAGCGTGGCCAATAGTATGACCGTAGTTCAGCACAGCCCGTAGATCGGCCTCGCGTTCGTCACGCTCGACCACCCCCGCCTTCAGCCGGCATGAGCCACCGATCACCTGCTCCAGGATCTCGGGATCGCGGGCGAGAATGCGAGCGGCTTCGCGCTCGACCAGCGCGAAGTAGTTGCCGTCGAGGACGATGCCGTGCTTGACCACCTCGGCCAGCCCCGAGCGGAACTCGCGGTCGGACAACGTCCCGATGGTCAACGTGTCGGCGACGACCATACGCGGCTGGTAGAAGGCTCCGATCAGGTTTTTGGCCTTAGGATGATCGATGGCGGTCTTGCCGCCGATAGACGCGTCCACCTGAGCCAGCACGGTGGTGGGCAGCTGAACGAAGTTCACGCCTCGCATGAAGGTGGCGGCCACGAACCCCGCCAGGTCGCCGACCGCGCCTCCACCGAGCGCGAGGACGGTCGAGCCACGGTCCAGCCCAGCCTCCAGGAGCGCGCTCCAGCAGCGCTCGGCCACCGGTAGCTGCTTGGCGGCCTCGCCGTCGGGAATCTCCACCACCGTCACCGCAAATCCGGCCTCCCGCAGACGGTCGGCCACGGGCTTTCCGTAGTGCCGGCCGATCTCCGGTGAGGTGACGAGGGCGGCGCGCCGCCCCACGCGAAGCTCGCGCAGGTACTCGGCCACCCTATGGAGGGCGCCGCGCTCCACCACGATCGTGTAGGCCTGCTGACTGAGCTGGACAGGAATGACCATCGGAGAGCCGCCCGGAGCTAGATTACCACGCCGGAGCCGGTCAGGGCTCTTCCCGGGAAGGGGCAGCCGGCCGGTCTGAGCTGGACGGACGGAGCACGCTGGGGGTCAGGAAGACCACGAGCTCGCGACCTTGCTCGAAATCTTCCCTGATGCGGAAGAGGGCACGAATGATGGGAATGTCGCCGAGGACTGGCACTTTGCGGACCGTGTTGGAGGCCGTTGTCTGCGCCACGCCACCGATGACGAGCCGTTCACCCTCCCTGATGAGCACCTGCGTGCTGGCCTTGCGCGTATTGATCGCCGGCGGCTGACCGGCGGCGCCGAGATTCACGGTCTGCCCGCGCGAGTTGTTCTCGACCACCACCAGCATCTTGATCTTGTTCTGCTTATCCTCGTGGATGACCGCTGGTGTCACCTCGAGCTTGAGCGAGGCGTTCTTGAACTGAATTTGAGTGCCGGCAGAGCTCACGGTCGTGAACGGGATCTCCTCGCCCAGCTCGATGGCCGCCTTGCTATTTTCTACCGTCACGATCTCGGGGCGGGCCAGGGTCCGGCTCTTGCCTTGCTCGGCGAGAGCCTGGAGCGCGAAATTGATGTTGAGATTGGTGCCGACGATGCCGAACGCCACCCCCACCGTGGGCAACGGTCCGGCGTTCGGCAACGTGCTGATGGGGAGATTCACGATGTTGCCTCCCAGCGGCAGACCGGACTGGGAGCTGACGGGGAGGCCCTGCGAGAGATTGAGGCCGCTGTTCGGCGGGTTCAATCCCTGGACCGGAGTGGGAGTCCCTGTCCCCGTCGGCCCTCCCGACGTGAATCCCTGGCCGATCAGGGTCTGCTGGCCGGCGTTCTGGGCCACGAAGCCGCCCCACTGGACGCCGAGTTGCTCGAGGGCATTGCGATCGAGGATCTCCATGCGTGCCTCGATCTTCACCTGGGGGAGAGGGATATCCATCGACTCGCGAATGAGCGAGCGAATCCGCGAGATGTCCGAGGCGTAGAGCCGCAAGAACAGCGTATTGGTGGGTTTGAAGGCCCGAATAGTTAACCGCTTGTCCAGGACTTCCGGGGGCACCGGGGCCGGGGGCGGAGGCAGGGGCGGCGGGCCGAAGAGGGTGGAGAAGGGAGGCTCGGGAATCACGGGAGGGCCGGAGACCGCCTCTCGCTTGCGGGGTGCCTCGTCAGGAGTCATCCCCAGAAGACCCTGCAGGGTCTTCGCCACTTCCTCCGCGTCGGCGTAGTAGAGGCGGATCGTGGCCTCGGTGAGAGGGCCGCGAGCGGCCAACTCCCTCGCCTCGTCCTCCTCCTGCCGTCGCTTGCGGAGCAATTCGTGTTGCTTCGCGTGCGCTTCGATCTCCTTGGCCTGGGCCTCGGCTTCCTTGGCGCGCGTCTCCGCCTCGGCTTTCCGCTTGGCCTCGTCAAGGCGCGAGGCGGCGCCGCGCTCTCGTTCGAGCTGTTCGCTGGACACGATCCTGATGACTCGATCGCGATCGATCTGCTGGAGACCTTTTGCTTCGAGAACCGTCTGTAGCGCGTGCTCCCAGGGAACGTTGTGAAGCTTGAGAGACATCTTGCCCTTGACGTCGTCCCCGATGACGACATTCCTTCCGCTCTCGGCAGCCAGGATCCGGATCACGTTCACGATGTCGGCGTCCTGGAAATCCACGGAAATCAGGCGAGGACTGCCGGGGATGGCCGGGCCGCCCGCTGCCGTCCCGTAGCTCAGGGCCGGCACGAGTGCGAGCGCCGCCATGAGACACGAACCCCGCGTCCTGGGGGTCAGGATCGCGGCTCCAGGCGAAGCACGATGCGCCTTGGTGTCGACGCCGCCGGCGACCTTACGTCGAACAGTGCGAAGTCCTCACCGATGTCCAGGAGGCGCCCCTCCCCGAAGCCCTCGCCGGCACGCAGGATGAACCCCGTCCCGTCGATCGTCTCCACCAAGGCCAACGCCCCCTCCGAGCCTCGAACGATGCCCGTTAGCTTGGCGGACGTCAGGATCGAGCGGTCCCGCGTCGGCTCTTCGGCGGCCCTGATCGGCGTGAACGGGTCGCGGCGACCCCGCGGCGTGTAGTCGGGAGGGAGCGGCAAGTGCGATTCGGGTGACGTGGAGGTGGGCGGCCCTGGCGCAGACGATGCCGGGTCGGCGATCGCCGACGGTCTGGTCGCGATGGTCGCCGCCGAATACGACGGGGTGGGGGTGGGGCTAGGCGTTCCGGAGCAAGCCGCGTGCGCGATCGAGAGGACAATGAGCCGGATGGCGAGCGTGATCATTTAGACGGCGCCGTTCCCCTTTTCGAGCTGTCCGCCGACGCGTCTGGTCGAGCGGGCTCTCGGGCGCCGCCCGGCCGGTAGATGTACGCGGTCAGGATCATGTCGGCGCGAAGAGACACCTGGTGGTGTTCGATGGCGGTGATCCGGAGCTCTTCGATCAGAACGATGCGCGGCAGATCCGCGATTCGCGCGAGAAACCGCCCGAGCCGATGGTACGTGCCCTGGGCGGTCACCGCGATCGGGATCTCCGTATAGTAATTCTCGACCCTGGGCTCGCGCGGCCGGAAGAGCGCCAGCGCGAGGCCCGTCTGGACCGCCACCTCCTGCAGGGTCTGATAGAGCGGAGGAATCGCACGGGTTGGGGAGAGCCTCTCGGCCATCACCCCCAACCGCTTCTCGTACTCGACCTTCTCTTGTCGATACCGTGCGAGCTCGCCGACCTGCGCGGACGCCTCGTCGAGATCCCGTTGCAACGCCGCGAGTCGAGCCTCCAGAGCAGCCTTGCGGGCGTGAGCCGGCGAGAGGACGAAGACGTAACCGCTCACGCTCATCATGATGAGGCCCAGTCCGGCCACGCCGAGCCGTTGCAAAGGAGAGACTTCACGCCATGTCGAGAGGATCGCGTTCACCTCAACCTCCGAACCGACACGTGATCTCGAAGAGCAGAGGCGCGTCCAGAACCTCCCCGAGCTCCTGCCGCGCCACCACGATGTCCACGTCGACGAACCTCCCGGAAGCGCGCAGGCTGGACATCAGATCGGTCACGGCTGCGGCCGACCGGGCGGCCCCCAGAGCTCGTAGCTCGCGCCCGCGGCCCTCGAGTGTCGTGATCCATAGATCGTGCGGGATGGAGTCCAGCAGCGCATCCAGGATATGCAGCGTCGTACCCCGACGGAGCATCAGAGCCTGGATGGTGTGGATGCGCTTCGTCAGGTCGGCAAAATCGTCGCGCAGGCGGTTCGCGTTCCCGAGCAGCTCCCTCAGGGTGGTCAGCTCACGAGCCCTGCCGGCAACACTCTCGGCCAGGCGCTTCTCTTCCTGCGCGAGCGCGCGCGCCCATCCGAAAATGACAGCCAGGAGGATAACGGCGGCCAGGCCGATCGCAATTCCCAGTCGCCGGGCGCTTCTCCGTGGGCGCTCGGTGGGCGGTGCCAGGTTGATTCTGATCACCGGGGCGTCCCGTCGCCTGGGCGGCGAAGGCTGAGGCCCAGGACCAACGCGAGCGCGGGACCTGCTTCCGCGACCGTGGCGGCGCACGCCGGATCGACGGCAAGCCCAGCAGCGGGACGGGCCACTTCGACGGGAAGGCCCAACATCGATGCCAACTGCTCCGGCAAACCGACCAATTTGGCGCCGCCACCTGCCAGCACGATTCCGATGACGCGCTCGGGGCTCGGTCCGCTTGCCGCAAAGTAGTCGAGGGTGCGCTGGATCTCCAGGCCAAGGGTATGAGCCATCGCTTCACACGCCTGTGCCACCGCGTCGAGGGCGTGCCCGGGATTGATCTTGATCGCTTCCGCCGTGTCGGTCGAAGCGCCGAGGCGGGCGGCGATCGCCGTGGTGCACGCATGCCCTCCGGAAGGGAGGTCTCGCACAAGCTGCGCAAGTCCGTCCCTGACCACACTCACCTTGGTCATGGTGGCGCCTATGTCGACGACGGCGCTCACTCCGGGCCGTCCGTAGAGCTCCAGTTGGTTGCCGAGAGCAAGGCCGTCCACATCGACCACGACGGGGTCGAGGCCAGCGTCGGTGACGACTGTGCGGTATTCCATCACTTTGGATCTCCGCACGGCAACGAGCGCCAGGTCGAGCAGGCGATTCTGCTGGCCGATGACGTAAAAGGCGAGGGCAACCTCATCGATGGGGAAGGGAATCTCCTGCTCGGCCTCGATACGAACGGCGTCCGGAAGGTCCCTCGGCGGTACCTCGGGAATCTGCACCTTCTTGACGATAAGCCCTCGCCCGCACAGGCCAATGACCGCCTCGGTGCGTTTGATTCCGGCCACGCTCACGGCCTGCCTGATGGCCTCAGTGACCGCTGCGGGTTCGTGAATGGACCCTTCCACCACCGCGCCTGTCGGGACCGGCGTCACCGCGCACCTGGCCACTGCGTAGGTGGCGCCGCGGTGCAGCTCGAGAACCTTGACGCTGCTCGCGCCGATGTCGAGCCCGAAGGCTTGTCCTGTGCGGCGAGATCGCAGTCTGGACGCGAAGCGGACGTGCATGGACACGTCTAGGGCTGGCCGGCGATCTCCCGGACGTTCCCGGGCTTCACGTACCACCCGGAGCGCCCGTTGGGATCCAAGGCGCCGATGGTCGCCTCGGTCCCCGTGATCGCGTCGCGGACCCCCCGCTGGGTGTTTCCGTCGCCCTGGCATCGGAAATTGACGCGGAAGTCGGCGGCCGCCTGCGGCACGATCGTGTCCCCCACCCCGGCAAGATTTCGGGTAATCACGGCTCCGTTGACGGTCACGCGGCGACTCGCAGGGGCCGAGCTGACCTCGAGGCGATCCTCGGCGTAGAGAAGGCCATTGATCGTGAGCCTCTGCGGTGAGGGTGCGCAGCCGGCGAAGCACCGAAAAGTGATGCGCCCTCCGCTGCCGACGCCTTGGGGTCCCACCGCGACAATCCAGCCCGTCCACGTCGTGTCAGAGCCGTAGGCCTCAATCTCGATATCGCCTTCGACATAGAGCACCGAGTGGGCGCCCGGCAGAGGCGAGCGGCTATCAAAGCTCACGGGCCGGCCACGAAGGAATGTGCCGGTCGAGATGGCGAGCTCCTTGAGGGCGGCGAGCTCGTGCTCGTTGAATGCCTGATTGCCGAGGAGGAAATCGGGCGGCGGCGATGCGCGCCGATGGCGAATGTCGATACCCTCTTCATTCGGCACGTCGTTGCCAGGTCCCCACACCGCCGCTGTGCTCACCACGTCTTCGACGCCGTCAGCGACGACACCAGCCACGGGCGCCACCGCCGATCCGTGCCGAAGGCACCACGTGTCGAAGCCGTGACTCGTGTTTCGCCGAGCATCGATCTCGGCCTTGATGGTTCCTCCGGCTGACGACGACATGGCGGCCGGGAGCAGGAGCGTGTTCAGCAGCGAGTCACGGCGGACGACGGCCTCCACGGTCTTGAGGGCGCGGTTGGGGGACGCCTCGGGTCCGGAGGCGTCTCGGCCGGCGGCGGTGCCCACCACCGTGAGGCGACGCTGGTTCGCTTTCTCGAAGACCGTCCATCCGGTGTCAACGGTGGACGCCACCCGGTACCCGGCGCGCGTCCCGGGGAACGGTACGAACGCGGCCGACGTGACGGTGGTGGCGAAACTCGTGGGCAGGACCTGGGTGTTCGAGAGCGCGGCAACCGCGGCCTCGACGCCGGACTCGGCGGCGACGCGAGCCTGAGTCGCGAGCAGGAGGTTGTTGGAAATCACCGGCTCGGTCATGGTCATGGCGCCCAGCGCCAGAGTCAGCGAGACGACGATCAACAGGATGACCATGGCGAGTGGGATCGCAACACCGGAGTCCCGGGACATGCCTAGAGTCTCCTGGCGACGAGCGCGCGTAAGGTGAGGATCGGAAGTTCAGCGGGGCCATGGCCAATGGTGATGGTGATGAGGCGGAGATCGTGGCTGGCGACCGGGCACGTCTCGAGGCTCGCGCACGGCTGGACACGAACGGTCCGTGTGAACTCCTCGAAGGGAGCGCGCAATGTCCCCGCCCGGTCGTCAGGAAACGGCACGTGGTCGGCGCCTGCCTCGTGACACGTGGATGTCACCGGAGGTAAGGCGACCGAGGAGGACACGCCCAGACAATCGCCGCCTGCATCCCAGGTAGCACCGCGGACCTGTTCCGCGCGCTCGTCAGCCAGGAAGATTGCCGCCGACCGCTGCCGGCCATCGCGACTGCTGGCAACTGCGAGCTGCAGCATGGCAGTGACACCGGCGAGGCCGATGGTGACGATTGCGGCGGCCACCAGGACCTCGGCCAAGGTGAAGCCCTTCTCCGGACGGATCATGGCGTCACGCTCACCCGTCCGGACGGTGCTACCACGACATGGAGGGCACGGCCGTTCTTCGAAATCGTGTAGGTGCCGCCGGGCGCCGCGGCCCCGATCGAGGTGAACACGACTTCCGCGTTGGCGGTGGCCACAGCGACGCCATTCTGTAAAGCGATCCAGCCATCGGCGTCGACGCGGGAATCGAACCCCATCCCGCGCCGTCCGTAGACCTTGGCCGCCTCCCGACAGGGATTGCTGGTCGCGACCAGGATGCGCACGCGGTTCGATCCGGTAGAGTCAAGATTCACACACGCATGCGCGTTTTCCCTGATGGCCAGGGAGCGCGCGAGATTCACCAAAGTCGCGAACTCCTCTGCCCCCGCCCGCAGGCTACTGCTCCAGAGATACGCGGAGAAGGTCGGGACACTGGCCGCGGTGACGACGGCCACGATGGCGGCCGTGATCAATACTTCAGCCAGCCCGGCGCCGTCGGCGTCCTTGGGTCGCGGTCGTGTCGGTCGAGTCGTCATGGCCAAGAGGCGAAACAGCAAGAGGCGTTCCCGTGGTGACACGACGCCAGCCCGGCGGTTGAAATTCGGGTCACACGGGACTGCCCAGACCTTTGGGCGCAGTGCCCAGGAGATCTACAGCCCGAGAACGGACGGGGGATCGAGGAGGAGGCTGGTTGCTCCTCCGAGGGCGAGAAAGGGGCCGAACGGAATGGGATCCTTCCGCCCTTTTCGCCCGGATAGAAGGAGAACGGCTCCCACGAGGCCCCCGGCCATGACAGCCACCAGGAGCGCGAAGAGGCCGAGTCGCCAGCCGAGAAAGGCCCCTAGCATGGCGCTCAGCATCGGATCTCCGTAGCCCATGCCGCCCACCGGACTCATCCAGGCTGTGGCCAGGACGACACCCAGAAGGACTCCACCGCACACGAGCCCTCCGATGATGGCGTCTCGGCCTTGGGTCAGGCCCGTGAGGGGAGAGACGATGAGGCCAACCGCGATACCGGGCAGGGTGATCAGACGCGGAATCACCTGGTGCTCGAGGTCGATCACCGTGACCGCGATGAGAGCCGCCATCAGCGCTCCGGCCGCGCCGAAAGGCGGGGTCAGCCCGAAACGCGCGTAGACCGCCACCATGGCGGCTGCGGTGGCGACCTCGACCAGGGGATAACGCCACGAGATCGGCTGCCGGCAACGCCGGCACCGCCCGCCCAACAGGGCAAACGAGACGAGCGGGATGTTGTCACAGGCGCGAATCTGTTCGCGGCACTCGGGGCAGGCAGACCGGCCGAGAAGTGAACGCCCCTCCGGGAGGCGAGCGATCACGACATTCAGAAAGCTGCCGATGATCAGTCCGAAGATCGCGATAAAGGTGGAGGTCAGGGCGGGGCCTCGAGACGGCACGCGCAACCGCCAATCACCGAGGGCAGCGCGCGGAACCGGACGTGGTTCGGCATGACTGGAGAAATCATAGCGCGATGTTCTGGGCCATGCGTGGCGTTCGGCGAGGTCATGGGCAGCTGAGCGCGCCGCTGCTGTTGGCGAAGGTGCCGTCACCCGCGGCGCAGTAGACGAACGAGCCTACCAGGGCGGCTCCGCCCGGCGCCGTGTCAGGCGAGTATGTGTACGCCGCCGGCCATCCGCCACCACTGGGAGGTGTAGGAAGGACACCGATGAACGGCCCCGCTGTGACCCCGCCGACAGTCGTGGCTGTCGTCAACGCAGTGGCGAGGTCGGCCGCGGTGGGAATCGCGCCGGTGTGCGCCGCATAGATGCTGATGGCGGAACCGACCGTACGGACGTCGGCCTGCGCTTTCGCGATGCGCGCCCGTGCCTGGAGGTTCGTATAGATCGGGATGGCAATGGCGGCGAGAATGCCGATGATTGCCACCACGATGATCAACTCGACAAGCGTGAACCCGTTGCCGGCGAGCCTCGGCCGCCTTGTCCCGATCGGCATCATGCGAGCCCCTCCTACAGAGAGTCGAGTCCGCCGAAGGTGCAGGAGGCGTGCCGGAACCGTGTTACCTGATGACGGTCACGAGCCGGAAGATGGGTAAATACATGGCGACCACCAGACTCCCGATAACCACGCCAAGGAAGATCATGATGACCGGCTCCAACAGCGTGGTGAGGCTTGCCACGGCCGTCTCAACCTCATCGTCGTAGAAGTCGGCGATCTTCGTCAGCATCTGTTCCATGGAACCGGTCTGCTCGCCGACGTTGACCATCTGGACCACCATGGCGGGCAGGCCAACCCGGCCGCGCAGAGGTTCCGTAAGCGTCCGGCCGGCCGCCAGCGCGCTTCGCGTCTGCATGACAGTGTTCTCGATAATCCGATTTCCTGCCGTGCGAGCGGTGATCCGCAGCCCGTCCAGGATGGGCACGCCGCACGCGATGAGGGTTCCAAGTGTTCGGGTCACCCGGGCGATGGCGACTTTGCGAATGAGAGGAGCTATCCCCGGAATCTTCAGGGACAATCGATCAACGAGGAGACGACCCCGGTCTGTGCGCGACAGGCGCCGCACGGCCGCCATAACCCCAAGACCAGCGGCCGTCAGCCACACGCCGTGGGCCCGCGCCACTTCCGACAGGGTGATCACGACCCGGGTTGGCCGGGGCAGGTCAGCGCCAAAGTGGGTGAACATCTGGGCGAAGGTCGGGATGACGAAGGTCATCATGAACATGACGACCAAGGCGGCTACGCTGACGATGGTGAGCGGATAGATCATGGCGCCCTTGACCCTTCGCCTGAGGAAGGCCGACTTTTCGAGGTAGGTGGACAGCCGCGCGAGGACGGTCTCGAGCGCGCCGGCTGCTTCGCCAACGCTCACCATGTTTGTGAAGAGCTCCCCGAACACGCGCGGATGCTGGCGAAGGGCGTCGGCCAGGGTCAGCCCTCCCGCCACATCGGCTGCGACCCGCGTGGTGACCCGACGAAGAGGAACGCAGTCACCTTGTTCGGCTAGGATTCCGAGACAGTGCGCGATCGGCAGGCCCGCGTTGATCATGGTCGACAGCTGGCGCGTGTAGAGGGCCAGGTCACGATCCGTGACCCGCGTGCGCACCCAGACGCGTCCCCGTTCTCGCCCCTCTTCGATCCGGGTGGCGGCGATGCCACGGGCGCGCAGGAGCCCGGCCGCCGCGCGTCTGTCACTAGCCTCGATCTGACCGGAGACGAAGCCCCCGGCCCCGTGGCCGCGATACAGGAAGACCGGCACCGCTATCCGCGCGGGAGCAGCGGCGGGGAAGGTTCTATCATCCGGGCCAGCTCGTCTGGGAGCGTACTCTGGGCGAGAGCAGCCTCGCGAGTGATCGTCCGCTGGTTGACGAAGCGGGCCAGTGTCGCGCTCATCGTCTGCATCCCAATGGCGGCGCTCGCCTGCATGGTCGAGTAAATCTGATGCGCCTTATTCTCGCGGATCAGGTTACGGATGGCTGGCGTGGCCACCAGGAGCTCGAGCGCCAGGACGCGCCCCCCGCCCACTTTGGGAACCAGCACTTGCGAAAGAACACCCTCCAGCACGAGGGCGAGCTGAGCCCGGATCTGATCCTGCTGGGCCGGGGGGAACACGTCGACGATGCGGTGAATGGTTTGGGCGCATGAGTTGGTGTGTACGGTGCCCAGGGTCAGGCGGCCAGCTTCGGCCACACTCAGCGCGGCGGCGATGGTCTCCAGATCTCGCATCTCTCCCACGAGAACGACGTCGGGGTCCTGGCGAAGGACGGCCCGCAAGGCATTCTGGAAGGAATGAGAGTCCGCGGAGATCTCTCGCTGCGTGACCAGGCTCCGCTTGTGGGGATGGACGAACTCCACGGGATCCTCGAGGGTGACGATGTGAGCGTCTCGCTCGCGATTGACGTAGTCGACGATGGCCGCCAATGTCGTCGACTTGCCCGATCCGGTCGGTCCGGTCACGAGGACTAGCCCCTTTGGCCGTTGGGCCAGGTGCTGGACGACCAACGGGAGGCCGAGGTCCTCGATGGAGCGGACCTGATAGGGAAGAACGCGGATGGCGGCCGCCACCGCGCCCCGCTCGCAATAGACGTTGCATCGGAAGCGAGCCAGGGCCTCGATCCCGAAGGCAAAGTCGAGTTCGTGCCTCTCTTCGAACTGGCGCCGCTGCCCATCGTGGAGGAGGCCGTAGACCAGCTGTCGCGTCTCGAGGGGCCCCAAGGTCGCCAACCCGGATCCTGGTGTCAGGGCTCCGTCGACACGGAATCGGGGGGGACTGCCGCTGGCGATATGCAGGTCGGAGGCGCCTTTCGACACCATGAGTTCGAGAAGGCGCCCGATGTCCACCGCCCTAGACGAGTGTCACCCGCAGCATTTCGTCGATCGTGGTCGTGCCCTCGAGGACGCGAGCGATCCCTGCCTCGCGCAACGTCGTCATGCCGCATGCCTTGGCGGAGGCGCGGAGGTCCTGGGTCGAGGCGTCACCCACGATCATGGTCCTGATCTCGTCGGTGATCGGCATCAGTTCGTACAGGGCGATCCGTCCCTTCATGCCCGTGAAATTGCACCGTGCACAACCCTTGCCACGCGCGACACGAACCTGGCCCCGTCCGGTCGGTACATAGCCGTGGGAAGCCAGGACGTCTTCGCTGATCTCGAAGGTCTCCTTGCACCCTTGGCAGACCCGGCGGGCAAGGCGCTGCGCCACGATGAGCAGGAGCGACGAGGAGACAAGATACGTCGGTATCCCCATGTCGACGAGGCGCGTGATGGTCGAGGGGCAGTCGTTGGTGTGCAACGTGGACAGGACGAGGTGCCCGGTCAACGCGGCACGCACCGCAATCTGTGCGGTCTCCAGATCACGGGTTTCGCCGACGAGAATGACGTCGGGGTCTTGACGCAAGAACGATCGCAGCGTGGTCGCGAATGTCCGGCCCACCGCCTCGTTGATCTGGACCTGATTGACGCCTTTGAGGGTGTATTCGACGGGGTCTTCCGCGGTCACGATGTTGATCGCCGGCGAATTGATGGCATGAAGGCCGGCGTAGAGGGTGGTGGTCTTGCCGGAACCGGTCGGCCCGGTGATCAAGATCATGCCGTAGGGTTGCTTGATGGCGTGCAGGAACAGGTCGAGGGCGCTCGGGCTGAAGCCGAGGTCGCGAAGATCGAGGCGGACCACTTCCTTGTCCAGGACGCGAATCACGCACTTCTCGCCGAACGAGGCCGGCAGCGTAGAGACCCGAAGATCGGCCTCTCGGCTGCGAAAGCGCAGCCGGATGCGCCCGTCCTGAGGCAGTCGACGCTCGGCGATGTCCATGCTCGACATGATCTTCAGCCGGGAGATGACGGCGGCCTCCAAGCGCTTGGGGAGCGTCCACATCTCGTGCAGGATGCCGTCGACGCGGAGCCGGAGACGGAGGGCCTCCTCGTATGGCTCCCAGTGAATGTCCGAGGCACCCCGCTCGATGGCGTCGATGAGGATCGTGTTGACCAGGCGGACGATCGGAGGCTCGTCAACCCCCTCCCGGAGCTCGAACACGTCGGGAGCACCCCGGGGCTCCGGCTCTTCGAGCGAGCCCAGCTCGGTGGCGGCGCTGGTGATGTCGCTCACCACATCGGCGATGCGATGTCGGCGATAGTTCCGATCGATGGCCTGGCGGATGGCCGTGCGGGAGGCGACCACCGGCAGCACGTGTAGATTCGTGATGAAGGCCACGTCGTGGATGGCGGATACATTGGTGGGATCGGCCATGGCCAGGGTCAGCACGGTGTCCGTGCGCCGGAGGGGAAGGACTTCATGCTTGGTAGCGATGGCGGCCGGCACCAGGCTGAGCACGTCGGGCTGGAGGTCGAGCTGGGTCAGCGCGACCGCGGCGATGCCGTACTGGCGGCAGAGCACGTCGGTGAGCGCATCCTCGTCGACGAGGGCGAGCTTGAGAAGGATCGCGGTCAGGGTTTCCCCGCTTCGCTGCTGCTCGGCGGCGGCGAGCTGGAGGCGCTCGGGACTGATCAGACCTTCGGCGACGAGGAGCTGGCCCAGGCTCGGCGAACCTCGGCGCTCGCTCGTCGCTTCGCCGGGCAGACTTACGAACCGCCGAGGCGCTTCAGCGTCTCGGTGAAGGCCTTGTAGGCGTCGTCCAGATACAGCACGAAGCGGACGCGCTTGAGGGTGCTCTTGCCACCCTTCACGTGCTCGACGACGGCGGCCAGCATGGCTTCGGCGGAGACTGCGAGCGCGATGTGGCCCACCCCGGTGCCGAAGGCGGGGAGGGCTACTGTCCCCAGGCGATGCTTGTCGGCCAGGACCAGGACCGCCTTGGTGGCGGCGGTGATGATGCCGGTGTTGGTTTTCAGATCGGGGCCCATCACGGCGGCGTGGATCACGTGGGTAGCAATGAGATTGCCGCCGGTCGTGATGACCGCCTCGCCTACCTCGATCGGGCCCTGACGCAGGGCTTCTTCCTCGATGATGGCGCCGCCCTTGCGCTTGAGGGCGCCCGCCACCCCGGCCCCCATGACCAGGGTGGAGTTGGCAGCGTTAACGAGGGCGTCGGCCTCGAAGTCCGTAATGTCACCCCGCTCAATCGAGATGGTTGCCTGTCCTATTTTGAGTTTCATCCCTGACGCTCGCGCGCTTTCATGGCCTCCCACGATCTTTCGAGCTCGCCTTGCCCCACGGCCGCGACGGACTTACCCTCCGCCGCCAGCGCCGCTTCCATGTCCGTGAACCGCCGCCGGAACTTCTCGATAGCGCCCTGCAAGGCGGCCTCGGCGTCGATCGACGAGAGCCGCGCCACATTGACGACCGAAAAGAGCAAATCCCCCAACTCCTCGCGGAAGTGACCAAGGTCGCCCGAGGCCAACGCTTCCCCTGCCTCCTCGACTTCCTCCTGGACCTTCTTCCACGCGGACCCCGCATCCGGCCAATCGAACTTCACCCGGGCCGCTTTGCTTTGCATACGCTGGGCCCGAATGAGCGCGGGCAGCGCGCGGGGCACGCCGTCGATCACCGAGCGGCTCCCGCCGGTACGGGTGGCTTCGCGCTGCTTGATAGCCTCCCATTGAGCCAGGACGGCCTGGGCCGTCTCGAGTCGTATGTCGCCGAACACATGCGGATGACGCCTGGTCATCTTTTCGCAGAGGCGCTGGAGGATGTCCTTCATCTCGAAGGCGTCCGTCTCCGCGCCGATCTGGGCGTGGAACACCACTTGAAACAGCAGATCCCCCAGTTCTTCGACGAGCGCCTGGTCGTCACCGGCGTCGATGGCCTCGAGGACCTCGTAGGCTTCCTCAATGAGAAAGGGCTTGAGCGACGCCCGAGTCTGCTCGCGGTCCCAGGGACAGCCATCGGAGCCCCGCAGGCGCGCCATGATCGCAAGCAGTTGTTCGAAGACAGTGCCGGAGGACTCCGTCATCGTGGACCCTGAGGCATGCGATTATACAGCACCAGGGAGGATTGGGATGGCAGGCGCGGACCCCGGC
Organism: uncultured Candidatus Rokubacteria bacterium; assembly: GCA_963754315.1. GTDB lineage: Bacteria > Methylomirabilota > Methylomirabilia > Rokubacteriales > CSP1-6 > CAVWFS01. The sequence goes on along the minus strand of CAVWFS010000019.1, from coordinate 317,028 downwards.
GACGAGTTCAAGGTGACCGATCGGCGTCGACGGGCCGAGGCCGACGAGCCGGAGCCCCAGGCGCCCGAGGCCCAGCCTGGCCCGGCCGAGTCTTCGTTCGGTCAGCCGCCTGCCCCGGAGCCGGGGCCCGAGCGGCGTCGCCGCCCGCCGTCGGCAGGCGAGCGGAGCCTGGAAGACCTATTCCTGATGCTAGGCAGCTCAGCGGTGGTTGCCCTCGGCGATGCGCCCGATCCGGGAACAGGTCAAGTACGACGGGATCCGGCAGCAGCCGCGGACGTGATCGATCTGCTCGTCCTGTTGCGCGAGAAAACGCAGGGGAACCGGAGCGAACGGGAGACGCAGATCATCGAGGGGCTCATCTACGATCTCCAGCTCCGGTACGTCGCGGCGACGAAGCCGAAACCGTGAGGAAGAAGTCTACGACAATGTCCGGATCACGGCGCGCTGCCGCTCGATGGTCACCCTCTCCACGGACAGGGGAATCCGGAGCCGCGTGAAGAGTCGACGACCGTCCGGCCCCAGCATCCACTGGACCGCTGTAACCGGAACCTGTTGCTGCCCAACGTAGGCCTCGGTGACCTCCAAGCGGAGAGTCTTCGGCTGTCCTGGTGACGTCTCGGTCTCGAGCCGGAGAGGACCGCGTAGCCGGACGGTCACGACGGCTGTCGTCCACGAGTCGGGCAGATAGTCGATCAACCCGGCCACTCCTTCACCAAAGGCCCGACGAAGCGGAACTCGGCCGAAGACCTCGACGATCCCTTCTCCCACCAGGCGGACCGCAAGCTGATCGAACGGCACGCCCCCGATGGCGCCCAGATGGCGGTTCAGGAACGCGTTAATCTCGGCCTCCGACAGGACGTGCTCCTGGGGTGCTCGCTCGCCCCGAGGCTTGCCGATCCCAGCCCGCATGATCGCGACGAACTTCTGCTGTGCCCGAACCCCATCCTCCGCCGTCCCCTGTAAAGGGGCGGTTTCAGGGGGCGCCATGGCGCGCGAAGCAGCCCACATCACGGCAAGAGCGCCCCCTCCCAAGACGGCAAGGAACAGCAGAGTCCCCAGGCACCCTCCACAGCCAAGTCTCATCCCGGCTACCCTAGCACCCCCCGAAGTGTGCGTCCAAAACGCCATTCAAAAGAGCTACTTACGCCTCTACTTTGACATGAGTACACTAACCTGATATATACATACTACGCTCAAGAGAGTGGCACAGGGGTCGGATATCACGAGGGAAGGGAGTCTGAAATGGCAAAGGTGATTGGAATCGATCTCGGGACGACGAACTCCGTCGTCGCGGTGGTGGAGGGCGGCAACCCGTCGGTCATCACGAACCAGGAAGGGAGTCGGCTCACCCCGTCGGTGGTCGGGTTCACCAAGGACGGCGAGACGTTGGTAGGCCAGGTCGCGAAGCGGCAGGCGATCACGAACCCCGAAAACACCGTCTTTTCCATCAAGCGGTTCATGGGCCGCCGGCACGACGAGGTCCTGCAGGAGACCAAACTCGTCCCCTACAAGGTCGTCAAGGCGAGCAATGGCGACGCCCGGGTTGAAGTGCGTGGCAAGCAATTTTCGCCACCCGAGATCTCAGCCATGATCCTGCGCAAGCTGAAAGAGGCGGCCGAGGCGTACCTCGGGGAGAAGGTGGCCCAGGCGGTCATCACCGTGCCCGCCTACTTCAACGACAGCCAGCGGCAGGCCACCAAGGACGCGGGTAAGATCGCCGGTCTGGAAGTCCTGCGCATCATCAACGAGCCCACCGCCGCTGCCCTCGCCTACGGGCTCGACAAGAAGAAGGACGAGACCATCGCAGTGTACGACCTGGGCGGCGGCACCTTCGACATCTCCATCCTGGAGATCGGCGAGGGGGTCTTCGAGGTCAAGGCTACCAACGGCGACACCCACCTCGGCGGTGACGACTTCGACCAACAGGTCATGGACTGGATTGCTGACGAGTTCAAGAAGGACAACGGTGTCGATCTGCGTAAGGACCGCATGGCCCTCCAGCGCCTGAAGGAGGCGGCCGAGAAGGCCAAGTGCGAGCTGTCGACCACCGTGCAAACGGAGATCAACCTGCCCTTCATCACGGCCGACGCCAGTGGCCCCAAGCACCTGGTGATGACGTTGACCCGCGCGAAGCTGGAGGCCCTTACCGCCGAGCTGGTAGAGCGCACACTCGGCCCCTGCCGCCAGGCCATGAAGGACGCCGGCGTCTCGCCCGGCGATATCGACGAGGTGATCCTCGTCGGCGGGCAGATCCGCATGCCGAAGGTGCAGGAGGCTGTGAAGGCCCTGTTCGGCAAGGAGCCTCACAAGGGGGTGAACCCGGACGAGGTGGTGGCGGTCGGGGCGGCCGTGCAGGGCGCGGTGTTGACGGGCGAAGTGAAGGACCTGCTCCTCCTTGACGTGACCCCGCTCTCGCTGGGCATCGAGACCTTGGGCGGCGTGATGACTCCGCTTATCACCCGCAACACGACGATCCCCACGAAGAAGAGCGAGATCTTCACCACCGCCGCCGACAGCCAGACCTCGGTCGAGGTGCACGTGCTCCAGGGCGAGCGGCCCATGGCGCGCGACAACCGCACCCTTGGCAAATTCCACCTGGTGGGGATCCCGCCGGCTCCGCGCGGCATGCCGCAGGTGGAGGTGACGTTCGACATCGACGCCAACGGCATCCTGAACGTCTCGGCCAAGGACAACGCCACCGGCAAGCAGCAGAACATCACCATTACCGCCTCCTCGGGCCTCACCAAGGACGAGGTCGAGAAGATGGTGCGCGAGGCGGAGGCGAACGCGGCCGACGATGCCAAGCACAAGGAGGAGATCGAGGTCCGCAACCAGACCGACTCGCTGGTGTACTCCACCGAGCGGACGCTCGGTGAGCATGGGTCCAAGCTGGCCGACGCCGACCGCAAGGCCGTCGACGATGCCCTGACCGAGGCCCGCGAGGCGTTGAAGAGCGAGGATGTCGAGCGGATGAAGCGCGCCCAGCAAGCGCTCACCCAGGCCTCCCACAAGCTGGCGGAGATCATGTATCGCGAGGCCCAGGCCCAGCAGGGTGGGGACAAGAAAGACGGCGGCTCGCCCGGAGGGACCAAGGAGGGCGAGGTGGTTGATGCCGAGTTCGAGGACTTGGGCGACAAGAAGTAAACCATGCGTCGTGACTACTACGCCGTGCTGGGGATCACCGCCACGGCGGGGCCGCGCGAGGTGCGCCGGGCGTACCAGCGCCTCGCGCGGCAGTATTCCCCCGACGTGAACTGGTGGGACGAGAGTGCCCGCGGTCTCTTCACCGAGATCCGCGAAGCCTACCGCATCCTCAGCGACCCTCGCGCGCGCGAGCACTATGACCAGTTCGGTGCCAGCCTCCTCGGCGAGGCCCTGGGGGCGGGGCGCCGCGGTGACGACCTGCACGTGACGGTGGAGTTGAGCTTCGCGGAGGCGGCGGGCGGGGCGCAGCCCACCCTGATCGTCACCCGTTTTTCCGACTGCGTCGAGTGCGGGGCCACCGGCAACGTTGAGGGCCAGCGCTGCGCCCTGTGCCAGGGACGAGGCGTGCGGCGCACGACCGAGCGGCTCACCGTGACCATCCCGGCCGGGGTCGATTCGGGCGCCCAGTTGCGCGTACCCGGCGAAGGACATGCGGGGCCCTTCGGCGGGCCGCGGGGCGATTTGCTGGTCAGCACGCGTGTGCGCGAGCATCCGTTCTTCGCGCGCAAGGGTGACAGCGTGCACTGCGAGGTTCCCATCAGTGTGTGGGAGGCCCTTCGCGGCGCCCGCATCACCCTTCCTACCCCCACCGGTGAGAGTGTCGTCGTGGTACCACCGGGAACGGCATCCGGTCAGGTCTTCCGGCTGCGCGGTCAAGGTCTGCTGCGTCTGACGGGAGAGGGCCCGGGCGACCTCTACGTCACGGTACGCGTGGAGATGCCGCGCGGAATCGACGCACGGACAGACGAGCTCGTGCGCGATCTGGAGCGGCTCATTCCCATGACACCCCGCCAGGATCTGGCGCTGTACAAAGGCGGGGCGCAGTGACGAGCCGGAGCCGCCCACTCTACATGATCGGCGTGGTGGCCGACATGCTGAAGGTGCACCCGCAGACCCTGCGCTTCTACGAGAAGAAGGGGCTCTTGCGTCCGAGCCGAAGCGTGGGGCGGACCCGGATGTACTCCCAGGAGGATGTGGAGGATCTGGCCCGTTTGCTGCGCCTCACGCGGGACCTCGGAGTGAATCTGGCCGGCGTGGAGATCATCCTAAAGATGAGACGCCGGATGGTCGATATGCAGAAGCAGATCCAGGATCTCGTGACGTACGTGCACGAGACGGACACCGACGTGGAGAAGGGCGGAGCCCGCGAGTCGCGGGAGTCGCTCGTCAAGGCCGCCTCCGGCCAGCTACAGCCGGTGGATCTGTTCTGACGAAAGACAAAGGACACCATGGCTGACGACAAGCGTGAACGTGAGATGAAGGTTCCCGACATTCTCGGCATTCTTCCCCTGCGGGGGAGCGTGCTGTTTCCGCAGGCGGTCATGCCTCTGGCGGCTGGTCGTGCTTCCTCAGTGCGGCTCATCGAGGATGCCGTGCAGGGGGGACGGCTGATCGGCACGCTCATGCAGCGCGATCCCGCCGAGGATGCGCCCACCCTGGAAGGCCTCCATCGCGTGGGCACCTTTGCCGTCATCCACAAGGTCCTCAAGCAGCAGGACGGCACCGTGCGCCTGGTCGTGCAAGGGCTGGGTCGGTTCCGGGTCGTCGAGCTGGTCGAACAGACACCGTTCCTGCGGGCGCGGGTGGAGGTCATCGCCGAGACCGGCGACGACGCTTCCGATCTCGAGACCCAGGCCCTCATGCGCAGCGCGAGCACGCTGTTCGAGAAGGTCGTCTCGCTCTCGCCCACCTTGCCCGATGAGCTGGCCGCGGTGACGGAGAATGCCGCCGCCAGCCCAAGCGTCCTGGCCGACCTGGTGGCGGCCACCCTGCCGGCACTCGCGTTGTCGCTCAAGCAAGAGCTGCTGGAGACCCTGAACGTCAAGGAGCGGTTGCAGAAGGTCGTAGGCGCCCTCAGCAAGGAGGCGGAGGTCCTCGAGCTCGGCTCGAAGATTCAGTCCGAAGTGCACTCGGAGATGACGAAGAGCCAGCGCGAGTACTACTTGCGCGAGCAACTCAAAGCCATACAGAAGGAACTCGGCTCAGGTGACGACCGCACCCAGGAGATCGATGGCCTACGCGAGAAGATCGACGCCGCCGGCATGACCGAAGAGGCGAAGACCGAGGCCCTTCGTGAGCTGGATCGGCTGGCCAAGATGCCGCCTGCCGCCGCCGAGTACACGGTGGCCCGCACGTATCTCGACTGGCTCATCGCCATGCCCTGGAAGGATGAGCCGGTGCCTGCCGTCGATCTGGCGGCGGCGCGCGCGATCCTCGACGAGGACCACGAGGGCCTGGAGAAGATCAAGGATCGCATCCTCGAGTACCTCGCGGTGAGGAAGATGAAGCCCGACGGTAAGGACCCCATCCTCTGCTTCGTGGGACCTCCAGGTGTCGGCAAAACCTCCCTCGGCCGCTCCATCGCGCGGGCCATGGGCCGAAAGTTCCATCGAATCTCGCTCGGCGGCATGCGAGACGAGGCCGAGATCCGCGGCCATCGGCGGACGTACATCGGCGCCCTGCCCGGGCAGGTCATTCAAGGTCTGCGTCGGGCTGGTTCCAAGAATGCCGTGTTCATGCTGGATGAGATTGACAAGCTCGGCATGGACTTCCGGGGCGATCCCGCCTCCGCCCTGCTCGAGGTGCTCGATCCCGAGCAGAACGCGGCGTTCCGGGACCACTACCTCGACGTCGCCTTCGATCTGTCGCGCGTGCTCTTCATCACCACGGCCAACGTGATCGATGCGGTCCCGCCTCCGCTGCGCGACCGCATGGAGGTCATCCCTCTGGCTGGCTACACCGAAGAGGAGAAGATCGCCATTGCCCAGAAGCACCTGGTGCCGAAGCAGGCGCAGCGAGCATGGGCTGGTGGCAGGGGAGAGCATCACCTTCGTACCCGGGGCGCTGCGCTTGCTGGCGCGCGGCTATACGCGCGAGGCGGGCGTGCGGAACCTCGAGCGCGAGGTTGCTAGCGTCTGTCGCAAGGTGGCGCGGCAGTGGGCGGAGGGACGCACGGAACCGGTCACGGTGACCCCCGACACCGTCACCACCTTCCTCGGTGTGCCCCGCTTCGAGCTGGAGGAGGTGGAGGAGCGGACCAGGGTGCCGGGCGTGGTTGTCGGTCTTGCGTGGACGCCGGCCGGCGGTGACGTGCTCTTCGTCGAGGCTAGCCGCATGGATGGCAAGCGTACGCTCACCCTGACGGGTCAGTTGGGCGACGTCATGAAGGAATCGGTGCAGGCCGCCCTGTCCTGGGTGCGCTCGCACGCCGACGCGCTCGGAATTGCCTCCGACTTCTGGGAGAAGTCGGACGTCCACGTGCATGTTCCGGCGGGCGCTATCCCCAAAGACGGCCCTTCGGCCGGTGTCACCATGACCACGGCCCTGGTTTCGTTGCTCACCGGACGACCCGTGCGTGGCGGGCTCGCCATGACCGGTGAAGTGAGCCTATCCGGACGGGTCCTGCCTGTGGGTGGCATCAAAGAGAAGGTGCTGGCCGCCCATCGCGCCGGCCTGCGGACGGTCATCCTCCCGAAGCGGAACGAGAAGAACCTCCTCGAGGACATCCCGCCCGCAGTGCAAGAGGTGATGACCTTCAAACTTGCCGATTCGGTGGAAGACGTGCTCGGCTGGGCGCTGGAGGCAGCGCCCGCCGAGCGCGCTCCGGCCCTGCCCATCGTCGCGTACTAGTCTGCCGCCCGCCGCGGCCTCAGGCGCGGCGGCAGCGCGTCCGCTTGCGCAAGCCGGGCTCGCCCAGGGCGGCCAGAACCTCCATCGACAGGCGTTTCGACCGCGCGTGCTCGACCGCGGTACGCCCCTTTGTATCCCGAGCCGTGACGTCAGCGCCGGCGGCCACCAGCTGGAGGACGGCTTCCTCTCGGGCGAGACGAGCGGCGTAGATTAACGGCGTCTCTCCATCGAAGCGGACGTTCTGGCGGGCCCCCGCGCGAAGAAGAAGGCGGAGCTTGCTCATCTCAGGGCTCGATAGGTGGCAGTTTGGTTCTCGGCCGGACGGAGAGGTAGCGCCTGACTGTCATCGCCCCGCACGCGTTCGTGGCGCGCGTGCGGCACGCAGCGAGGAGCGGCGGACCTTCCCGTCGTCGCCACGCAACGGCGTGCTCACGAACTCGTACGTGCGTGGGACCTTGTACTTTGCCAGGCGCGAGCGCAGGAACGCCTCGAGCTCCGAGGCGGTGAGGGGGTCTCGCGTCTGCACGATCGCGTGCACGACGTTACCGTAATCCTCGTCGGGCAGCCCGATCACGCACGACGAGGCGACCTGAGGATGCTCGTCGAGCGCCGCCTCCACCTCGGCCGGATAGACGTTGGCGCCGCCGACCAGGATCATGTCGGTATCCCGGTCGCTGAGGTAGAGGTAACCCTGCTCGTCCTTGCGACCCATGTCGCCGAGCGACTCCCAGTGGCCTGATCGCGATTTCGCAAGGGCGCCGACGTATCGATAGGGGGCCGGCGCATCCGTGCCGCGGCGCATCCAAATCTCGCCGAGCTGCCCGGGGGGCAGCTCGTGGCCGTCCGGATCGAGCACCTGCATCTCGCCGAGGATGACCCGTCCAACCGAACCGCGGTGCTCGAGCCATTCGTTTCCGGAAATGACGGTGATCGCCTGGGCTTCTGTTCCGCCGTACAGCTCGAGGACGCGATCCCCCCCGAGCCACCCGATCCAGGCCTCCTTGAGCCAGACCGGGCAGGGAGCCGCCATGTGAAAGACAACACGCAGGCTCGACAGGTCGAACCGCGACCGCTCGGCGGCGGGCAGTCGCCAGATCCGGTGCATCATCGTTGGCACCGCGTACATCCAGTCCACGCGGTGCTGCTCGATGAGAGCCAACGCGAGGGCCGCGTCGAAGCGTGGCATCACGACCAGGTGGTTGCCGTTCAGCAGAGCCAGAACAGACGTGGTGAAGGGGCCGTTGTGGTAGAGGGGGCCGGTCACCAGGTGCACGCCGCCCTGGGGAATCCGCAGCAAGTCGGCAAATCCAGCGATCGGCTCCCAGGCAGCACGCTGCGTGGAGACGATGAGCTTCGGGCGTCCCGTGCTTCCCCCAGACGTCGGCGCCTTGAACGACTGAGCAATGAGAGCCGGTAGCGGATCCGGCGATATTGATCTGTCGGGCGTGAAGCCGGCAGGGACACACGGGCGGCCGGGCGCTTCTGACGGGTCGATCCCGACCACGAGCGAGGGATTCGCGAGTTCGGTGATGGCACGGCGCTCGGCCAGGGGCAGGCTTGATGAGATCGGCTGGGGGGTGGCGCCCAGCTTCCAGGCGGCGATGGTCGCCTCGAAGAAGCCGATGCTGTTGGAGAGGGCGATGGTGACGAACGAATCGCGCGTGACGCCCAGCGCGCCATAGGCTCGAGCCAGGCGGTTCGTCCGCGCCTCCAGCTCGGCCCTCGAGACGCTATCGTCCGCACACGTGATGGCCGTCCGGTCCGGCTGGGCCTGCGCGAGCCGGCCGATCAGCATCCCGAGCGACGTCTCCTGATTCATGCGTAACCCTCGGATCGTGTCCGCCACACAGTATTTCACACCACCGCTGGCCCGGGGTCATACCGGTGAGAGGGAGGAAACGAGATGACAGCGATCGAGCTGCGCATGTTGTTCGTGGTTGGACTGATGCTCATGACGGTCGCGAGCCTGGCGGCGGCCGCCACTCTGGGGGGCCTCGTTCGCGCCATCGGTGGCGCGAGGGCTGGGCGCGGCCTCCGGGGACGTGGGCTCGTATCGAGCACGGCGGAGGGAAGGTGAAAGGATGGACATGAACGACTGGGTTCTCGGCAACCTCATCCGTCAACGCCTCGATGATATCCGGACGCAGACCCGCCGGATGACGCTGGCAGCCACGTTGACACCACGGCGTCAGCCACTGCGCACCGTGCTCGGTCTTGCCTTGACTCACATCGGCCGCGCGACGGGCAGGCCGACGCCGGATGCCGCTGAGTCTGTCAGAGCCGCCACGTCTCGAGCCCGGGGTGGCTCGGCTCGGGCCGGCTGGTCAGCGCGCGGCGGCGTCGAAGACCCTCTGTACGTTCGCTCCAAGGAGCTTGCGTAGATCCGCTTCCGAGAAGCCGCGGGCAAGCAGGGCGGCCGGCACCGTCGCAAACTCGCGGTAGGTAGGAATGGACGTGAAGCTCGCTAGACCAGCCATGTCCGTCCCGATGCCGACGGCCTCGATCCCGACCACCGCGCGTACATAGGCGATCTCGTCGAAGAAGGTCGTGGCTTGCCCGGTCTGGCTCAGTGGCCACACACCGATCACCCCGCCCTTGGCGGCCACCGCACGGAGCAAGTCGTCGTCTAGGTGGCGCGCTAGACTGCGGAGGGAAGCCGGACCTGTATGGGAAACGATGATCGGCGTCCGCGAAACATCGAGAATGCCGAGCAGGGTCGCCCGAGAGGCGTGGGCGCCATCCACGATCAGGCCGAGCCGGTTCATCTCGGCGACCACATCGGCCCCGAGTGCGGTGAGGCCTCCGTGCTGTGCCGGCTCTGTCTGAATGTCCCCAAGCTCGTTGATTCGGTAGTGCACCAGCTGGATCGAGCGCACACCGAGCGCGTGCAGGTCGCGCACGCGTTGCACCTGCCCCTCCAAGGGGTCACCGCCCTCGACGGCGAGCAGAGCGCCGCGCTGCCCGGCTGCCCGCGCTGCCATCACGTCACCGGGTGACAGCACCAGGCGGAGCCTGTCCTCGCGCGCGCGGGCGCGGACTCGTTCGAGCTGGCCGACGGTCGAGACGTAGAGCTCTCCGGGAACAGGATCGCGAAAGTTCTGAATGCGGGTGGCCTCACGTCGGATCACCAGCCCGTCTCCCACCGCGGCGAAGAACGCCGTTTCCACCCCGCCGGCCTCCATGTCGTTGAGCGCGGTGAGCGGTAGGTGGCCGGTGCGGGCCCGCGCGAAGGCCCCGGGATGGGCGTGCAGGTCGATGACGGGGCCGCCTACCGCTTCGTGGGCCTGAGCGGTGATGGTCGCCTGGCGGCGCGCTATCCCCTCGGCGGTGGGCCCAGCGCACGCCGTCATGACCGCCCCGAACAGCGAGGCAAGGAAGGCCCGCCGGCCCCCCGCCACCTCACATCCGCAGCTCCCGACGCTCATGACCATCCTTGGTGTACCAGATTGCACGCCAGAAGCCAGTTTGGCGGGCGTCCGGATAATTCGTTACAATGTGCGGGTGCGACGCTTTGTCCTCGGCAGCGCCGTGCTGGCCGTCGTCCTCGGATCCCCGCTCGGGGCGCTAGCGCAGGTGGTTGAGCTGGCCGAAACCGACGGGACCGTTCATCTGACCAACGCGCCCACCGATCCACGATACCAGCGGCTGGGGATCATCCAGCCACCGCCCTCGCCTGGCGTGGTTTCCCCGGCGCCAAGTCCGATGATTCGACGGGCGGCGCTCGATTCCCACATTCGCGAAGCAGCCCATCGCTACGGCGTTTCCGAGGAGCTCGTAACGGCCGTCATCAGGGTGGAGTCAGGATTCAACCCGCGTGCGGTGTCGCCCAAGGGCGCGCGTGGTCTCATGCAGCTGATGCCGACCACCGCCAGTCAACTGGGCGTGCGCGATTCGTTCGATCCCGTGGAGAACATCGACGGCGGCGTGCGACATCTGCGGGGCCTGATGGAGCGCTTCGAGAACAATCTTCCCCTCGCGCTCGCCGCCTACAACGCCGGCGAGGGAGCGGTGGCACAGTATCGGGGCATCCCGCCCTATCGGGAGACCCAGCAGTACGTCACGCGCATCTTGCGCATCGTCGGCGTGGACGTCGGCTCTAGCCCCTTGCCGACCGTCCCGAGCGCAGAGGAGCCCGGTCAGACGCCGACCTACATCTTTGCCGCCGAGGACGGCGCCACCATCTACACGAACGTTCCCCGTCGCCCGCGCTGAGTCGTTCGGCTCTCACTTTCCCATCACCGCGTTCGGCAGCCAGAGCGCGATGCCGGGAAATACGAACAAGAGAGCGATACAGATCGCCATACCAGCCATGAACGGCAGCACTCCGACCCAGAGGTCGAGCATAGTTCCCACCTGCAGCCCCGCCGCTTCCGACACTGACTTGCGGATTCCCTGGATGATGTAAAGGTTCAGGCCTTCGGGTGGACTCACGAGGGCTGCTTCCAGCAGGATCACCATGATGATGCCGAACCACACCATGTCGATCCCCATCGACTTCAGCAGAGGCACGAGAATCGGCATGGTCGTGACCATCATGGATAGCGCCTCCATGAAGGTACCGAGGATCATGTAGAAGACCACCAGGAGGAGCATGAAGGTCAGGGGTGTGAGCTGCCAGCCCGCCACCATCGCCGTGAGCTGGGCCGGAACGCCCAGAATCGCCAGCGCGAAGCTCAGGATGAACGCCGAGGTCACGATCAGCATGATCATGGACGATGTGCGCACGGTGGTGACCATGACTTGCCTGAGCATGGGCAGGCTGAGCTCGCGGTTCAGGCCGGCCAGGATGAAACTCGCGACCACCCCGAAGGCGGCCGCTTCCGTGGGGGTGGCCACCCCCAGGTAGATCGTGCCCAGCACGACGAACATGAGCGCGATCACGGGAAAGAGCGCCACCAGACCGAGCAGGCGAACCCGCCAGGACGGTGCCGGCTCGCGGGGCGCCACCGATGGCCAGATCTTCGCGGCCACGGCAATGATGAACATGAAGATCCCGGCCAGGAGAAAGCCAGGAATGAATCCGGCCAGGTAGAGCCGGCCGATGGATTCCTCGGCCAGGACACCATAGATGATCATGGAGATGCTGGGCGGGATCAGAATGTCCAAGGTGCCCCCGGCGGCCAGGCTGCCGATCACCAGGCGCTCGTTGTAGTTTCGCGCCCTGAAGGACGGCAAGGCGACTGCGCCCACCGTCGCCGCGCAGGCGGCGCTGGAACCGGAGATGGCCCCGAACACTGCGCAGAACGCGATGTTGGAATGCAGGAGGCCACCGGGAAGCGGAGCCAGCCAGTAGGACAGAACCTGATACAAGCGCTCCGAGAGACGGCTGTGGATGAGGATTTCCCCCATCATCACGAAGAGCGGGATGGCCACCAGCACGGAACTGCTGTTCACATTCCAGGCGATCTGCCCCAGCATGTCCCACAGCGGACGGTCCGAGAACAGATACATCAGGGCCATGCCGATGAGGCCGAGAGCGCTGGCCACGTGCAGCCCGACCAGAAAAAGCGCGGTCATGAGGAGCGCCGCTACTCCGAGGATCATGGATCGAACCCGCCTCCTAGGCCTCGGGTCCCCCGCTGATCTCTCGGGAGTCCCATCCGGTCAGGGTCGCCACGGCCGTGAATACTGCGGCCAGAGTCAGCAGAGAGAATCCAACTGCCAAGATGCCCTGCGGGATGTAGAGGGGGGTCAGCAGGTACGTGGATGACCGGATGTCGCTTTGCATGGAATCGGCCACCAGTGTCCAGATCTTCCACGAGATGACGGCCGCGAAGACGGCCATGAGCACGTACGCCATGAAGTCCACCGCGGTCCTCACCCTGCGCGCCATATACGGGAACAGCACATCGACACGTACGTGGGCGCCGGTGCGAAGGGCATAGGCAAACCCCCAGGTAGCGGCCACGGCGAGCATGTATCCGCTGATCTCGTCGGTGACGCGCGTGGTCGGCAGGCCGACGGCGCTGCCCCACTTGCGCGCCAAGACATCGTAGGTGGTGAAAAAGGCAAGCACGACGTACAAGCCGCCAGCCAGATATCCGGTCGCATCAAAGCAGACATCCATCGCCCGCGCCGCGTTCGGCATTCGCATCGGCGGCGGCTCAGGATTTGACTTCGAATCCGACAAGCGGCGCGATGATCTCGTTGAACTGGCGGGCAGCGTCGGCCCCGCCCGCGCGCTTCACCCAGTCCGGGGCCACCTTGGTGCGCAACACGTCCTTGATGGCGGCCAGGGTCTCGGGCGAGAACGGGAATGTGCTCCATGCCCTTCTCGACGCTCTTGTCGATTCCCTCCTTGTTCCATACCTCGATGGCCTCGAAGGCCTTGCCCTCCACGATCTTCTCGGCATCGTCCTTCATGATCTGCTGGATGTCAGGCGGGAGGCGCTTCCAGGTGTTCTTGTTGATGGCCAGCGCCACGTGAGGCCGCATCGAGATGGGGCCAACGAGGTACTTGGACACCTCGTACCACCTGAGGCCGAACCCGGGCTTGGTGCCGCTGATCGCCGCGTCGAGCGTGCCGCGCTCCAGGGCGGTGTAGACCTCGGCGAAGGCGATGGTGAGGGGCTCGCCTCCCAGCCCGGCCACCAACGAAGCAAGCGCCACGCTGTGCACGCGCGTTTTCAGCCCCTTGAAGTCGGCCGGTTTTCGGACCGCCTTCTTGCTGAAAAAGGCCTGGTCCGGATACAAGGCCATGGCCAGCAACACGGCGTTCGCTTTCTGGTCAAGAAGCTTCGCCTCGGTGGGCTTCCAGGCCAGGATCGCCTTCTTGGCCGTCTGGGGGTCAGGGAAGATGCCAGGCAACTCGAGGATCTCGACGAGAGGAAGCTCGCCCGCGACGTACCCCCCATAGGTTTCGGTGATGTCCACCACACCCGTTCTCAGGACGCGCAGGGTCTCGGCTCCGCTCAGGCCGAGCTCGGGGAGCGACGTCAGCTCGAACTGCACCCGCCCGTTGGTGCGCTTTTCCACCGTCTGCGCCCACTCTTGGTAGAGCTTCCAGGGATCGAGCGTCCGGTTGATGCCCATGAGCTTCAGCTTGAATTCCGGCTTGGGGGCCTGTGCCACCACCGTCGGAGGGCGGCTCCCGACGCCGAGCAGGACGAACAACCACAGGACACCGAAGGCTACCGCGCTTTTCCGCCACGAAATTCCCATGGACGTGCCCTCCCCTTGCTTGGTCGGCCATTCACAGTTTGACCGTGAGCGACGGGCCGCGCCCGCTCGTCGCACACACCGAAGGTTCGGAACGCCGTGTACTTTAGGCGACCCCTGCGCGATCGGCAAGGCAGAAAGCCACACGCTGAACTTTGCTTTCACTTGCCCTGGCCTCCCGCGTACACTCTAGGCGCGGCAGTCGGCGGGACGTCATGGCTCGCCGGAGAGGTCGGGGATGCGCGGGAAAGCGGTCCTGGTGATGGTCGTCGTCACCCTTGGGGTGTCCGTGGTTGGCCCGGCGGCGTCCCAGGAATTCCGTCCGACCCTGCAGAAAATCAAGGAAACCGGAACGATTGACCTCGGCTACCGCGAGACGTCCCCTCCCTTGTCCTTTCGCGACAAGGACGGCAGACCCGCCGGTTACTCGGTCGATCTCTGCCAGCAGGTGGCCCTAGCCCTCAAGGGCTCTTCGAAGCTTCCCGAGCTTAAGCTGAACTGGGTCCCGGTGACGCCGGCCGATCGCACCACCAAGGTGGTCAAGGGCAATGTCGATCTCGGCTGTGAGTCGACCACGATCACGTTTGCCCGCATGGAGCAGGTCGCGTTCAGTCACATGATCTTCGTGGACGGTGGGAGCCTGCTGGCCACCGCCGCCTCTGGCGTCGAGCGGGTGAAGGATTTGTCCAGCAAGCGGGTCGGCGTGGTGCCCCACACGACGACCGAGAAGACCCTGGCGGCGGCACTGGGTCGGGACTCGATCCAGGCGCAAATCGTTTCGGTCTCCGAGCACGGCGAGGGTCTCCGTGCCTTGGAAGCCGGTCAGCTGGACGCCTATGCTTCCGATCGCGTCCTGCTGAGCGGGCTCCTGGCCAGAGCCGGCGACCCCGCCAAGCTCCGCCTGAGCCGTGAATACTACTCCTACGAACCCTACGCCCTCATGTTGCGACGCGGAGACAACGCGTTCCAGGTGGAGGTGAACCGCGCCCTGTCCCAGCTCTACCGCTCGGGCCAGATCGTGCCCATCTACGAGCGCTGGTTTGGCCCCTTTTCTTCCGCGAGCCCTCTCGTGCAGGCCCTTTATTTGTTGCACAGCTGGCCGGAATGAGCTGGCTGTCGTGCCCCCTGGCTCGCCGCGCCGCGAAGGGGCGCCACCTCGTCGCGGCCTTCATCGTGACGACCGCCTTCGCGGGGACTCCTCAGCTCGCCTCAACGGAAACGCTCGGCGAAGTCTACCGGCGTGTCAATTCGTCCGTCGTGGTGATCCGAGCCAGGGGCCAGGAGGTCACGACAGGGGGCATGGTCCGCTTCCGCGAGGTTGGCTCGGGGGTGCTGATCTCTCCCGACGGGAAGATCGCGACAGCCGCGCACGTCGTTCACCTGATGGGGGACATCACGGTGCAGTTCTTGGGCGACGAGCCCATCCCGGCCCGCGTGATCGCCTCCGAGCCCAGGGCCGACATCTCCCTGCTCCAGATCGCGACGGTGCCCCGTGACGCGACCGTGTCACCGCTCGCCGACTCGGATCCGGCGCGGATCGGTGATCCGGTGTTCATCATCGGTGCGCCGTACGGGCTCGGGCATTCGCTGAGCACGGGCGTCATCAGCGCGCGCTGGGACGCCAATACGGTCACCCGGGATTTCCCGCTGGCCGAGTTCCTTCAGACGGACGCCGTGATCAACACCGGCAACTCGGGCGGACCCATGTTCGACCGGAACGGACACCTGATCGGCATCGTGAGCCACAACATCACAAAATCGGGCGGGAGCGAGGGCCTCGGGTTCGTGGTGACGTCGAATTCATTCAGACACTACCTCCTTGAGCGCAACCGACGGTGGTACGGCCTCGACCTCGAGTTTGTGTCTGGGACCATGGCCGCGGCGCTGGGGGTACCGCAGGCCGGCGGATTCCTCGTCAAGCAGGTGGCCCAGGATTCGATCGGGGAACGGCTCGGGGTTCGGGGAGGAGATCGCCTTGGCATCGTTGACGGGCAGCAGCTCGTCATGGGTGGTGATATCGTCCTGAGGATCCAGGGCATTGATGTCGCGACCAAGGCCGGCATGGTTCAGGCCCTGAGGACTCTCGAGACGCTGAAACCGGGTGAGATCATGCGAGTCAACGTCCTCCGAGACGGGCGCGTGGTGGAGCTCCAGACCGCGTGGACGGGGCAGTGAAACCCCCCTTGATGACGCTTGGCCATTGTTCGCGCCGCGCGGACCGCGACAAGAGCGTCACCGCGCCCGATTGCGCTCCCGTGGGCACGCTTCGGCGAGGACCTCGTGGTGTTCGGCCCGGCTCCTGCGTGGCGCACTGCCGCTGCGCTCGCGGACGGGCGGTTGCGCCGTGGCCGGCGTCGCCGCGTGTCGCGTGAGCGGCTACACGTCGTCGTCCAGAATGGCCGGCTCTTCCAGCGCCTGCATCCTCGGGTGCCGGTCCTGCTGGATCGTGGACGGTTCCTGCTGATCGATCTCGATCCGCGACGGGTTCGCCAGCTGGGCCGAGCTCATCCGACGTGCTACGGGGTGATGCCGCTTGGCGATCATCAGGTCGTGTTCGACGTGGTTGAGCCGTCCAGTGTGCGGCGCGCGCGCAATCCAGCCATTCAGACCTTGCTCGCCCGACTCGAGCGGCCGCGCCTGGAAGCGACCCTGACCCACGTGGGGTCGCTCCGGACTCGCCTGTCGACGAGCCCCGAATACCGGACGATCTCGAGCTGGGCGAAGCAGCAGCTCGTGGCTGCCGGCTTTCGGGTCAAGTTCCAGGCGGTGACCGTGAACGGGAAACCCAGCCGGAACGTCATCGCCGACAAGCAAGGACGTGCTCCCGATTCCCGCGGGGTGGTTGTGATGACCGCACACCTGGACTCCATCAACCTGACGGGCGGAGCGTCGGCCGCTGCCCCGGGCGCCGACGACAACGGCTCCGGTGCGGCCGGACTCCTGGAAATGGCACGGGTACTGGCAGGGCACCCCGGAGCCCACGATCTGCGTGTGATCCTGTTCGGTGGAGAGGAGCAGGGCCTATTCGGGAGCCGGCGATACGTCGTGTCGCTCCCGGCCGCGGAAAAGCGGCGCATCAGGGCCGTCCTCAACATGGACATGATCGGCAGCCTCAACAGCGACCGGCGAACGGTCCTGCTCGAGGGGGCGCCGCTCTCCCAGTCGATCATGGACGAGCTGGCGGCGGCGGCCGCAACGTACACGACGCTCCACGTCGAGCGTTCCTTGAACCCCTTCGCCAGCGACCACGTGCCCTTCATCGAAGCCGGCGTCCCGGCCGTCCTCACCATCGAGGGCGCCGACAACGCCAATGACCGCATTCACTCGAGTCGCGACACACTTGACCACATCGATTACGACTTGGCCCTCGATATCCTCCGAATGAACGTGGCTTTTGTGGCGGGCCGCCTCGGCGCTCACGCGGCACCTCCAGCCCGGTGATCATCCTGAGACTCGCCACCGCCGCTCTCGGGGCGCCGCGCGACCTGATCGATCCTGGGACGGCGTCAAGCGCTATCCCTGCTGTGCCACCACCCATCGAGCGCTCGACACGACCCTGGCCCTGATCGAGATGCATCGGCTCGGTCCTGACGCGGTGGGGGCCGTGGAGTGCGCCGTACACTAACCTGCACAGGGTTCTCCGCGACCCGTCTGTCTTTGTGCTGGCGCCACCGGGTGGTAGCCGGGCGTCGCGACGTCGATGAGCGCGAACCCGCGCTTGCTGTTGGCCTTTGCCGCCGCGCAATTTGTCCTGTTCCCAATCCCCATCGTCACCTTGTTCTGGACGGACCAGATCGGGATGTCGCTCACCGACGTCATGCTACTGCAGGCGATCTTCAGCCTGGCCGTGGTGCTCTTCGAGTTTCCCTCGGGGTACTTCGCGGATCGAGTTGGGTACCGAAGGTCGATCCTGGTTGGGACAATCCTCTTGATGGCGGGATGGTGCATCTATGTCGGCGGATCCAGCTTCGCGATGGTCGCCCTGGCCGAGGTCGTGCTCGGGGCCGGCAGCGCGTTCATATCGGGCGCCGATCGCGCCTTGCTGTGGGCGTCGCTGGATTCTGTAAGCCGCGCGCGTGACTATCCACGCTGGGAAGGTCGGATGCGCGCCACGGCGCAGACGAGCGAGGCGGTGAGCGCGGCGGCCGGCGGATGGCTCTATGCTTTCACGCCTCGGCTCCCCTTCTGGCTTCAGATCCCGTTTGCTGCCCTGGCCTTTACGGTAGCGGTCTTCTTGCGCGAGGCCCCCCGGTTGCCATTGGTCGATCGCCGCTCGCATGGGCAGCAGGCGCTCTACGTTCTCCGCTTCACCTTGTGGCACCACCGAAGGTTGCGATCGGCGATGGCTCTCGGGGTCGCGCTCGGGCTTTCCAGCTTCGTGATGGTCTGGCTGATCCAGCCGATCATGCAAGCCCGGGGGATTCCTCCGGGGTGGTTCGGCCCGCTCTGGGCCGGTGCCCACGCCTGGTTGGCCGGCGTTTCTCTGGCCAGCGCGCGGGTCACGACTGCGCTCGGCGTGCGGGCCACCCTCCTCGGTTGTTGCTTGCTCGTGCTGGTCGGGTACCTGGGCTTCGCCTGGACCGCGTCGGCATGGGGAGTCGTTTTCTACCTATGCTTCATGACGCTCCGCGGGCTCCAGGCGCCAGTTTTGGTCAGTGTCATACAGGAGGAAGCTCCCAGCCAGGACCGCGCTAGCGTGTTGTCGGTGGCCGCCCTCCTCTTCCGGCTGTCGTTCGTTCTCGCCGGACCGCCCATCGGCATACTGGTCGACACCGTTGGCATGGAGACGACGCTCGTCGTGCTCGCCGCCGTCTTTACGTCAATCAGCCTGGTCGCTTTGCTCGGGTTCTCACGCGCGCCCAGGCGCCTGGGCGCGCAATGACCTGCGCCGGCGACGGGTGAGTCGCGAGGGCCTATCCCTGGTGGCATGGAACGAGGAGACTAGCCGGCAAATCTTCCCTACCGGGAAAGCATTTTCTTCAAGTCATCTCATGCAGGGATTCGGTCATGACTCCAAAGTGCTTCTTCTGGTTGTCTGCAAGCCTTGGCGCGTGTTTTCCCACACTTGGCCCAACTCTTGCCGATCAAACATTTGAAGTCCTCGACAGGAGGTCGATCATGCAGATGATTCGTCGGGGAGCGTGGCTAGTTTTTGGGACAGTGCTGATATGTGCGCCGAGCGCGCAGGCGGCTGACGAGTCGAAGGTGAAGGGCGCCACCCAGCAGGTGGAGAGTGGTGCCAAAAAAGTTGGCCAGGGCGAAGTCGGCAAAGGCGTGGAGGAGACCGCGAAGGGAGTCGGGAATACGGTAGTCGAGGGCGCCAAGTTCACGGGCGAGAAACTCAAGGAGGCCGGCCAGGCCGCCGAACCTCCCGCCAAGCGAACGGGGGAAAATATCAAAGAAGGTGCGCGATCATTTGGTCAGAGCGTGAAGAATTTCTTCACGCGTCTGTTCAGCAACTAACCCAACCCGACGGGCGACTCACCCGCACGCAGGAGCGGCGGGATCCGGGAGGCCCGACGCTCCTGCGTGCAGGACAACACACGATTAGTGATGCTTGAGCTGCCCGCGGACCTCACCGCTGGGAAAGGTGGCGGTGTGGACGTTCGCGTAGGCTTTCCCGCTCGTATCGCGCGGATGACCTCGGTCAGATCCCCGGCGGCAATCCCCTGCGCCGGCACCGCGACCACGTCCGCCCCCGTCACAGTCCCCGCTAGGGTGCCCGGCGTGGGCGGGCATGCCGGTTTGCCACCGGTACCACAAAAGTGAATCACGATCGCGCCGTTAACCCCCACCTGTCCCAGGTGGATATGAGCCGCGTTAACCGTTCCTCCCTCCAAGTCCTCATAGACGAGCACGAAGTCAATCGCGGTATCCCCGACGATCCTCGCGAAGAACGCGCCGCTGCCACTCGTGGCGATGACCGGAACTTCCTCGAAGCCGCTCAGCCCCGCCCCAACGACTTCCCCCGCTACCGGTCCCGGCGTCCACAACGCGACCAGAAGGGCTGTCACCAGCACGTAGGGTGTCAGTCGCTTCATTTCCGACTCCTCCTTTCGCTCACAATGGATTGTCCATCGCGGTCCAAGACACTTAACACCAACGCCGGAAGGCGTCCCATTGTTTCCGGTAACCGGTGGTGAACCTGTCCCCAGATCGTGTGCGATCCGTTTGGCGGGCCGACCTTGGTCGGGGGAACCTGACATCACGGCCGTTCCCGCCAGGCCTGATGGCGCGCAGCCCGATCCGAGGTCTGTGACAGCGCCATGAAGCGATAGAGATCGGCGTGGGCGGCAGCAGCGAGCCCCCCTTCGTAGCCCAGTCGGAGCGACTCACGGGCCAGCCGCACCGCGTGTACCGGCATGTCGGCGATGGCCTGCATCGTCTTGATAGCCTCGGGAACGAGGCGCTCCTGCGGCAGGACGGACACAACCATCCCCATTCGCAGCGCCTCCTCGGCGCCGACCTTGCGGCCGGTGAGTGCCATGTTGAGCGCATGGCCTCTGCCGACAAACCGCGCCAGGCGCAAGGTGCCACCATAGGCCGGCAGGATGCCGAGGCTCACCTGCGGCAAGCAGAACACCGCTTGCTCTCCCGCCAGTATGAAGTCGCCGCAGAGCGGTACGAGACAGCCGATGCCGATTGCGTAGCCGTTGACGGCGCTGATGATGGGCTTGGGATATCGCTCGATGGTGTCGAAGACAGGGCTGCCGCGCAGCCCGGCGAGGTGCTCGTCGGCCGACGAGACGCTGTGTGTTTGCGGATTCTTCAGATCGGCGCCGGCGGAAAAGGCCCGGCCCACCCCTGTCAGGACCACGCCGCGTACCGCGTCGTCGGCCTCGGCTTCCCGCAGGCGGGCCAAGAGGGCGGTGCCGAGATCGGGACTCCACGCGTTCAGGCGCTGGGGCCGATTGAAGGAGACAAGAGCCACGGTGCCCTGTCGTTCGATGAGGACGGCGGACTCGTCACGCATACGGCTACTTGCCCTTGAAGGTCGGCTTGCGCTTCTCGACGAATGCCGCCGCCGACTCGCGGAAGTCGTCGGTGAGATGCAGGGCCCGTCCTTGCGTATAGAAGCGTGATTGGCGGTGCATCTCGTTGACGAACCAGCGCATGACCCGCACGTTGGCGCGGACGGCGAGGGGCGGATTGTCGATGATCTCGCCAGCGAGCGCCTCGGCTGTGGGTAGCAGCGCGGCCGCTGGCACCACCCGATTGACCATGCCGTGCTGAAGTCCTTCCTCGGCCGTGAACATGCGACCCGTGAGGGCTACCTCGTTCGCGAAGCGGCTACCCGTCCAGAACCACGTCGCCACCCAGTGTTGCCCTCCCGCGAGCCCGCGCTGCACCTCACGGATCTGAAAGCGTGTTCCCTCCGCGGCCACCACCAGATCGCAGGATTGGGCCAGGGCGTAGCCGAGGCCCAGCGCGTAGCCGTGTACAGCGCCGATCACCGGCTTCCAGTTGACGGTGTCGGCCAGCCCGTTCTCGCGGGAGCGGCGACCGGCGGGTCCCCCCAGCCGTCGCAACTCCTCGGGTGAGCGGAGCTGGCGCTGCCGTACGTCGGCCCCGGAGCAGAAGGCCCGGCCCGCGCCCGAGATGATGGCCACCTGAAGATCGGGATCGGCGTCGAACTCGAACAGCGCGTCGTTGACCTCTTCTACCAGTTGGTCGTTGGCGGCGTTGAGCTTGTGGGGCCGGTTCAGGACGATGTGGCAGATCGCCCCCTTTTTCTCGTAGAGGACCGTCTCCCACACCGACCCCCGCGGATTGCTGGTCGTCATCGCGCGCTCCTTATCGCTCCTCTGGTCACCTGCTGTTTCGCAGCGGATTCTAGCACCGTGACCGCGCCCCGTGCGGAGGCGGCCCGATGCTCCTAGGGCCGGAACGGGCCGGAACTTTGCCCGCCTTGCACCCGTTGCCTTCTTGGCCTAGTATTCGCCGATCCCAGTTCGTGGCCGACCGTCTTCATTCTGACCGGGGGAGGAATGCCAAACATGATCAAGCAGATCATCGCGATAGCGGCAGCTATTGTCATGGTTGCCGGCTGGGCTCATGCCCAGGAAGTCAAGGTCGGGGTGAACTTGCCCTACACCGGCATCGGGGCCGAGTTCGCCCAGCAGGTAGACCGGGGCATGGAGCTCTACCTCAAGCTCAACGCCGAGAAGGTGAAGCCCTACAAGATCACCCTGATCAAGCGGGACGTGAAAGACCCCGGGGGCGCCAACGCCAAGATTGCCGTCCAGGAGCTTCTCACCCAGGATCAAGTCGACATCCTGGCCGGCTGGATTTACTCGCCCAATGCCATCGCCACCGCTCCTATCGTGACGGCAGGTAAGAAGCTGGGCATGATCATGAACGCCGGCACCGCGCAGATCACGAACATGTCGCCTTACTATGTCCGCACGTCGTTCAGCATGTGGCACGCCGGTTATGCCATGGGCGAAGCCGCCGCCAAGCTCCTCAAGGCGAAGACCGCCGTCGTGGGCTACACCGACTTTCCGCCCGGCAAGGACAGCCTGGCGGCGTTCAAGCGAGCCTTCGAGGGCGCCGGCGGCAAGGTGATCGATGAGATCCCCATGGGCGGGGCCGGGGCCGTGCCCGACTTCACTCCCTTCTTCCAGAGGGCCAAGGACAAGAAGCCGGACGTCTTCTTCGTATTCGTGCCGGCGGGAGATCACGCCGCGGCTGTGGTCAAGACGTACGCTGCCCTCGGTATGCGCGAGGCCGGCATCAAGCTCATCGGGCCGGGCGACATCACCCAGGACACCAAGCTGCAGGCCATGGGACCGGCCGCGGCCGGTCTCATCACCATGCACCACTACAACGCGGATCTCGACAATCCCGAAAACCGACGCTTCGTCGAGGCGTGGAAGAAGGAGTACGGGGCTAACTCCACCCCCGACTTCATGGCGGTGGGAGGCTACGACGGAATGGCCGCGATCGTCCACGTGGTCCAGGCCCTCAAGGGCAAGATTGACACCGACAAGGCACTGGAGGCGCTGAAGGGCTGGAAGTTCGATAGCCCGCGCGGACCCATCATGATCGATCCGGTCACCCGGGACATCGTCATGAACGAGTATTTGTCGGAGGCGGTCCTCAAGGACGGTCGCGTCGTCCAGAAGGTGATTGGCAAGATCGATGCCGTGAAGGACGCGTGCAAGGAGCAGAAGATCGGACCGTGCGCCCCGAAGTGATTCCGGGGCAGCGGGCGTGGTGAAGTCCCCTCACCGCGGCCGCGCTCCGTGATCTTCGGCGTCGACGTCGCCAGCATGCTCCTGGGCGGCGTGGCGGCCGGCATGGTGCTCTTCATCGTGTCGGTTGGCCTGTCCGTCACCATGGGCTTGATGGGCTTCGTCAACCTCGCCCATGGCGGCTTTGCCATGCTTGGCGGCTACGCGATCGTCCTCGCCATGAAGCAAGGCGGCGTCGGCTTCGTACCCGCCCTTGTCCTCGGATTCGTGGCCACCGCTGCCGCGAGCGTGCTCTTCGAACGTGCGCTGTATGCGCGACTCTACCGCGCCCCCGAACTTGACCAGGTGCTCTTCACCATCGGCCTCGTGTTCGTGATGATCGCCTCGGTGACATTGACACTGGGACCAGAGAACCAGCCGCTCGTTCTTCCTCCCGCTCTCCAGGGTCAGATCGATCTCGGCGTGACGCGCTATCGTACGTACAGTGTTGTCCTGATCGTGATCGGGATCGCGCTCGTGGTCGGTCTCTGGCTGGGCTTCGAGCGAACGCGCGTGGGGGCCCAGATCCGCGCCGCCGTCGACAACCGACGCATGGCCGAATCGCTGGGCATTAACATCGATCGCCTGTTCAGTCTCACCTTCGCGTTCGGCAGTGGGATGGCCGCCCTCGGAGGTGGGCTCGGCGCCGAGTTTCTCGGCCTCGATCCGCAGTATCCGCTTAAGTACCTCGTCTACTTCCTGATCGTGGTGGCCGTGGGCGGCCTCGGGCGGGTGACCGGCGTCTTCTATGCGGCCCTCCTCATCGGTGTGCTTGACTTCGTGCTCAAGAAGTACCTTCCCCAGGGTGGGACCTTGTTCATCTACGCGCTGACAATCCTGCTCTTGCTGTGGCGGCCGCAGGGCCTGTTCGGCGGTCGAGCGACGTGACCGCGTCTTCAGCGGCCGTGGCCGAGCAGACAGCCGCCCTCGCCCTGGCCGGACGCCACCGGCTGCGGGTGTGGGAGCCCATCCCGTGGGTGCTGGCCATCGCACTGTACTTCGTCTTCCCGAATCATCTGGGATTCGGAACCGAGCTGCTGATCACCATTCTCTTCGCTTTGTCCCTCGACCTCGTGCTCGGCTACGCCGGGATCGTGACCCTCGGCCACGCCGCGTTCTTCGGCGTCGGCGCGTACACGGTGGGCATGCTGGCCAAGCACGGCATCTGGAACGAGCCAGTCACGGGCCTGATTCTGGCCGCGGCGGTGGCGGCCGTGGTCGGTCTCGGGTCGGGTGTGGTGCTGCTGCGTACGCACGGCTTGACCCTGCTCATGCTCACCCTGTGCACCATGACCCTGCTCGAGGAAGCCGCCAATCTGGCCCACGACTACACCGGAGGGTTTGACGGCCTTGACAGCCTGGCCATCAGGCCGCTGCTGGGGCGTGTTCGAGTTCAATCCGCTCTATCCGCGGACGCAGTATCTCTATGTCCTCACCGTGCTGCTCCTCTGCTTTGCCTTCGTACGTACCTTGGTGTACTCGCCGTTCGGCCAGAGTCTGCGAGGGATCCGCGAGAACGTGCTGCGGATGCATGCGGTAGGGGCACCGGTACGGGCGCGGCTCGTCACCTGCTACGGCCTCTCGGCGGCCATCGCCGGTGTGGCGGGGGGAATATGGGCCCAGGCCAACGCCTACGTCAATCTGGGCACCCTCGGCCTCGAGCGGGCAGCCACCGTCCTTATTATTCTGGTCCTCGGCGGCGCCGGCCGCCTGTACGGTGCCTTCGTGGGGGCGGTGGCCTACATGGTGCTCGCCCATTTCCTCGCGAAGGTGTATCCCACCGCCTGGCAGCTCGGCCTGGGGCTCTTGCTCATGGTCATCGCGCTCTTTGCCCGCAACGGCGTGCTCGGCCTGGCGGACGCCGTCTGGAGCACCGTCGGGCGTGGGAGCGCTCCAACTGCTCGAGCAGGTCGCGAGCGACGATGAGTGCGACACCGGTCCCTGCCGCTTCCCACCCAGGGAGCGTCCCCCTCCTCGAGACCCGTGATCTCTGCCGAAACTTCGGCGCCCTCGCCGTGGCCCGCCACATCAACTTTCGGCTCGAGGGGGGAGCTCGCCACGCGCTGATTGGTCCCAACGGGGCTGGCAAGACCACCTTCATCAATCTGCTCACCGGGGTGCTGCAGCCCACATCGGGCCAGGTGCTGCTGAGGGGCCGGCCGATCACCGGAGCCGCTCAGGCAGAGCGGGTCAAGCTGGGCATCGCACGCACCTTCCAGATCAATCGGCTGTTCCGGGGACTCTCGGTGCTGGAGAACGTGTACATCGCGGTCGCCGAGCGCGCGGGGGTCGCCCCCTCCATGTTCCGCCCGGCGGGCTGCTGTCGAGAGGTTGTGGACGAGTCGATGCATCTGCTGGAGACGCTGAAGCTGACGGATGATGCCGGGCACCGGATCGTGGAGCTGCCCTATGGCCGCCAACGTCTGGTCGAGATTGCCATCGCGCTCGGCTTGCGGCCGGAGGTGCTGCTGCTGGACGAACCCGCGGCCGGGGTGCCGAGCGCCGAGAGTCACATCATCCTCGACGCTATCGACCGTCTGCCCCGCCACATTGGCGTGCTCATCATCGACCATGACATGGACCTCGTGTTTCGATTTGCCGAGCAGATTACGGTGCTAGTGAGTGGTGCCGTCTTCGCCAGCGGCAGTCCCCGGGAGATCGGCGCCGATGCCGGCGTGCGCGCCGTCTATCTTGGCCAGGCTCCTCATGGCTAGCGCGCTCGAGCTGCGCCACGTCTCGGCGGGGTATGGCGAGACCGTCGTGCTCGAAGACATCGATCTCACCGTGGCGCCGGGGGAGAGCGTTAGCGTGATCGGCCGCAATGGGGTCGGCAAGACCACCCTGTTAGGGACGGTGATGGGCCACACCACCTTGCACAATGGCGAGGTGATGCTTGCCGGCGCCAGCCTCAACCGCGTCCCGATCTTTCGCCGCGCGCTCCGCGGCATCGGGTTCGTTCCCCAGGAGCGCGAGATTTTTCCATCGCTCAGCGTCCGTGAGAACCTCGAGGTGGGTGCCCGGCCGGGGCATTGGACCCCCGACAGGATCTTCGAGCTGTTTCCGATTTTGCGTGAGCGATTGTCTCACATGGGACATCACCTCTCGGGAGGTGAGCAGCAGATGCTGTCGATTGCGAGGGCGCTTCTCACCAACCCTTCGGTGTTGCTCATGGACGAGCCGACTGAGGGCCTGGCACCGGTGATTGTGGAGACGCTCACCAGTGTGCTGCTGCGCCTGCGGCGGGAGCGGGCTCTCTCGATCGTGCTGGTCGAGCAGAACAGTCGCGTGGCGCTCGCCTTTGCCGCGCGCGTGGTCATCATGGACAAGGGGCGCATCGTCTATGATGGGGAGTCGGCCCCGCTCCGCACCGATCCCGAGCGCCTCGCCCAGCTCATCGGAGTGTGATTCGTTATGTTGGGGGGCCTCGAAGGGCCCCCCAAGCCCCCCGGCGCTCGCCGCGCCCCGGGGAACCCGTGGCGCGTCTCGATATCACGCTTGCGTCCGGGGCCTCGAAGGGCCCCCAAGCCCCCCGGCGCTCGCCGCGCCCCGGGGAACCCGTGGCGCGTCTCGATATCCCGAGGTCCGGGGCCTCGCGCCGATGTCGAGAAGGCGGTACCCTAGGCCACCACGGGGACCGGTGGCCTGCCCTTCAGGAGAGCACTATGCCAGCGCGAAATGGACGCGAATACCTCAAGGGGTTACAGGAGCAGCCGCGAGAGGTGTGGCTGGGCGGAGAGCGCGTCGTTGACGTGACAACGCACCCGGGGCTGCGGCGGGGCGCGGAGGCGATTGCGTCGCTCTACGACATGCAGTACGACCCCTCACTCCGCGAGGCGATGACGTACGTGTCGCCGACGAGCGGCGATCGGGTGGGGCTGTCCTTCATCGTTCCGCGTACGCACGCCGAGCTGGAACAGCGGCGCGTGATGATGCTGCACTGGGCGCGCACGACGTGCGGAATGATGGGGCGCTCGCCCGACTTCATGAACGTCACCTTTGCGGCCTGGGCGGCGGCGGCCCCCTACTTTGCGCGAAGTCGGCCCGAGTTCGCGGAGAACATCCGGCGTTATTACGAGCACATCCGCGAGAAGGATCTCACGCTGACCCACGCGCTGATCAATCTGCAGCGGAGCCGGACGGTGTCGGGCGCCTTCAATCTGGAGGAGGGGACAGCCCTGCAGATGGTGCGGGAGACGGCCGCCGGCATCGTCGTGCGCGGGGCCCGCGTGCTGGCGACCCTGGGGCCATTGGCCGACGAGATCGCCGTGTATTCCCCACGGCTAGGGCGCTTGACGGAGGGGCACAGCCCCTTCGCCCTCAACTTCGCCATCCCCTGCGGGACACCCGGGCTCAGGTTCCTGGCACGCGAAAGCTTCGACCTGGGCCGCTCGCGCTTCGATCACCCTCTCGGGTCGCGCTTCGAGGAGATGGACTGCGTGGTCTTCTTCGATGACGTCCTCGTCCCCTGGGAGCGGGTGTTCCTGCTGGGCGACGTGTCTCTGGTCAACGGCACCGCCTTCGGCACCGGTTCCTCCATGCATTCGGCTCATCAGGGCGCCGCCAAGAATCTGGCTAAGTGCGAGTTCGTGGTGGGGGTGGCCCTGCTCATGACCGAGACTCTGGGCAATGCGCAGCTCCCTCACGTCGAGGAGCGTCTGGGGGAGTTGATGATGTACACCGAGATCATGCGCGCCTGCATGCGCGCCGCCGAGGCCGATGCCGAGCTCGACGAATGGGGCGTCATGTGCCCGGCCCGGCTTCCGGTGGAAACCACCCGCAACCTCTTTATGACCGCCTATCCCCGCATGGTGGAGATCCTGCAGCTCCTTGGCTCCAGCAGCTTCATGATCATCCCCAACGAGGCGGACTTCGCGAGCCCGGTGGCCCCGGACATCGACCGCTACTTGGCCACTGACACGGCAACCGCACGCGACCGAGTCAAGCTCTTCCGCCTCGCGTGGGACATCGCCGGGAGCGCCTTTGGTAGCCGGCAGGTCCTCTACGAGCGTTTCTTCGCCAGCGACCCCTTGACCCGCGCGCGCATCTTGAACGCCATCTACCCGAAGAAGGAGATGATCGAGCGCGTCGTCGATTTTCTGGCCCGCAGCGACGAGCCTGCCTGACCCGCCGACAAACGGGAACCTGCTTAACTTTCTGCGCTCCCTGCAGGAACGACGCTCACCAGCGCCACGGACGGTCGAGGCCGCGGTACTGGATGGCCTCGGCACAGTGCTCGGCGGCGATCGCGTCGGCGCCAGCCAAGTCGGCGATGGTGCGCGCGACCTTGATGATGCGGTCGTGGCCGCGGGCGGAAAGCCCGAGCCGGTCAGCGGCCGCCGTCAGGAGTGACTGCGTCTCGGGCCCGAGACGGCACAGGCGCCGAAGGAGACGAGGTGGCATCTCGGCGTTCGTGCGGACGCGCAGCGGCCCAAGCCGCTGACGTTGCCGCTCGCGCGCCTGGAGCACGCGCGCGCGAATAGCAGCGGAGCCCTCGGGCGGGGTGCCGGCATGCAGGGCGGACGGGGCGATGGCCGGTAACTCCACGTGGAGGTCGATGCGGTCGAGGAGCGGGCGGGAGAGGCGGCCAAGATAGCGTTGCCGCTCGGCCGGAGTGCACAGACAGCGATCGAGGGAGGAGCAGCCGCGGCGGCAGGGATTGGCGGCGCCGACGAGCTGGAAACGAGCGGGGAAGTGGCCGACGCCGCCAGCGCGGGTGATGGTGACCTTCCCGTCCTCCAGCGGCTGCCGCAGTGACTCCAGCACGTGGCGCTGGAACTCGGGGAGCTCGTCGAGGAAAAGGACTCCGAGATGAGCCAGGGTGACCTCTCCGGGGCGAGGCGGGGTGCCACCCCCGACGAGGCCGGAGACGGAGATGGTGTGGTGGGGAGCGCGGAATGGTCGCCCCACGAGGAGGCGGGTCTCTCGGGGGAGAAGACCCGCCACGCTCCAGATCGTCGAGACCTCGATGGCCTCATCGTTGGTCATCGGGGGAAGGATCGACGCCAGCCGTCTGGCCAGCATCGTCTTGCCCGCGCCCGGGGGCCCGATGAGCAACACGTTGTGGGCCCCGGCGGCCGCGATCTCCAGCGCGCGCTTGGCGTGGGATTGGCCGATCACGTCGGCAAAGTCGTCCTCGGCCGGGGACCCACCAGCGGGCTCGCCGCACGACGTGGTGGGAGCAGCGGCCGCCTGGCCGTTGAGCAACGCCACCGCGTCCCCGAGCGAAGCGGCCGCAATCACCCGGATACCGTGCACGGCCGCCGCCTCCACGCCGTTACCGTCGGGAACGAGCAGGGTCCCGATGCCCCGCCGACGACAGGCGAGCCCGACCGCGAGGACTCCCCGGACGGGCTGGATCTGTCCATCAAGCGCCAGCTCGCCGACAACCGCGAAAGGCCCGACGGCGCTGGGTTTCACGCAACCAGTGGCGGCGAGAATGCCGAGGGCGATCGGGAGATCGAACGAGGTGCCTTCCTTACGGAGGTCAGCAGGAGCAAGGTTGACCGTGATGCGGTCCTGGGGAAAGGCGAAGCCGGCGTTGCGGATGGCCGTGCGCACGCGTTCGCGGCTCTCGCGCACGGCGGAGTCGGGGAGGCCCACGGTGGTGAACATGGGCAGGCCCGGCGCCACATCGACTTCGACGCGGACGAGGGCGGCTTCCACTCCCACGAGAGCGGCCGACAGCACGCGAGCCAGCACGAGAGTGATTGTTCGGCGTAGGCATGATCAGGTCAATGTGACGGATGCGATACGGTGCGGGCGCGGAGCCGCCAGCTCAGCGATTGAGAGGGCGGCGGAGAAAGCCGAGCAGTCCCTGGGGCATGAAGATCACCATGAGAGTGAAGATGATGCCGACCGGGATCAGATAGTACTCGGTGAAGTAGCGCGAGAGACCTTCGCGCAACAGCAGGAAGAAGGCGGCCCCGGCGATGGGCCCGACCAGGGTGCCCATCCCGCCCATGACATTGAAAATGACCACCTCGCCCGACACGACGAAGAAGACGAAATCCGGTGCCGCGAACTTGTTCTGGATAGCGTAGAGGACGCCCGCCAGCCCGGCGAAGAGCCCGGACAGCATCACGGCCACGATCTTGTACCGTTCCACCGAATAGCCGATGGCCCGCGTCCGGGGCTCGTTCTCGCGGATCGATTGGAGCACCATTCCGAAGGGCGACTGGGTGATCCGGCGCAGGAGCAGATACGACACGGTCACCACGGCCAGGACGAACCAGTGAAGCGTCTGGGGCGTGAAGCGCAGGCTTCCGAGCCCCGGCAAACCCAGCGGAGGCTGGCTGAAGGTGAGGCCGTTTTCGCCTCCCGGTCACCTCGGTCCAGGTGAAGATGATCACGTAGAAGATCTGGGAGAACACCAGAGTGGTGATGGAGAAGTAGATTTCGCGCAAGCGGGTGGCGAAATAGGCCACGAAGGCCGCCACCACCGCCGCCGCCACCAGCCCGTAGAGAAGGGCCAGCCACAGACTCGGCGGGCGGACCGACAGCAGGGCCGCCGCCGCCCCGTAGATCCCGAGGCCGAAGAAGACGGAGTGCCCGAAAGACACCATGCCCGTATAGCCGATGAGAATGTCCGACGACATGGCGAGCAGACCCCAGATGAGAATCTCGGTGACGAAGCGCTGCCAGAACGGCGGCAAGACCAGCGGCGCTACCACCAGAATGGCCAGGACCACCGCGAAGCCCGCCCAGTAAGCGGTGGGAAACGGCCGTGCCGCGCTCATTTCGGGGTGGGCACGAAGAGCCCGGTCGGTCGGAAGAGCAGGGTCAGGATCAGGGCGACGAACGAGACGATGACCGCCTGGGCGGGGCTCACCACCAACGCGGCGTAGGCCTCCAGCATGCTGATGAAGATGGACGCCAAGATGGAGCCGCCCAGGTTCCCCATGCCGCCCACCACCACGACGATGAAGGCCCGCAAGGTAAAGTCGAAGCCCATGTTCTGGGTGACGCCGCCCAGCGGGCCGAACAGCACGCCGCTGGCGGCGGCCATGCCCGCTCCGATGGCGAAGACGCCTGTATGGACCAGCGGCACCGGGATGCCCATCGCCTGCGCCATGATGCGGTCCTGGGTGGTAGCGCGGATCCACACGCCGTACTTGGCGTAGCGCAGGAACAGGTACAGGGCACCGATGATGGCCGCCGCCAGGACGGCAGTGAGGATTCGGTACCAGGGATACTGCAGGTAGAACATCGTGAACTGGCCGGTGAGGGGCTCCTGAATCTTCCGGGCGGTCGGGCCCCACTGCCACAGCGCGTACTTCTGCAGGACCAGCGAGATGCCGAAGGTGGCGAGAATCGTGGTGAGCGGATCGCGCCCGAGAAGGGGTCGCAGGGCGCTGATCTGCAGTGCCGCTCCGAAGACGGCGATCACGAGGGCAGCCACAAGGAGGGCCAGCCAGAAGTTGCCGGTAAGAGCGAGCGTGGTGGCCCCGGTGAAGCCGCCCAGCATCACCAGGTCCCCGTGGGCGAAGTTGACGACGTCCATGATGCCGAAGATCAGGGTGAGCCCTGACGCCACGAGGGCGAGGATCATGCCGCTCACAATCCCGTTGACGGTCTGGATGACGAACGCGTCCACTGATTAGATCCCCAGATACTGGTGGATGACGGTTTGGTTGGCACGCAGCTCGGCGGATGGAGCGTGGTGGCGTACCACCCCCTTCTCCATGATGTACACGCGCCCAGCAGCTTCGAGGGTGAGCGGCACGTTTTGCTCGACGAGCAGGATGGCCACGCCCTCCCGGTGGAGTACCCCTACGATGTCACGGATCTCCGCGACCATGCGAGGCATGAGCCCCTCGGTGGGTTCGTCGAGCAGAATGATTCGGGGCTCCAACATCATGGCTCGCGCGATGGCGAGCATCTGCTGCTCCCCTCCGGAAAGGGTCCCGCCCGCCTGGTCGCGGCGCTCCTTGAGGCGCGGAAAGCTCTCGAAGACACGATCGAGCAGGGCGCGCTTGCGAGCCTCGGTGACCCCACTCCGATCGAGCCCGACGCGCAGGTTTTCCTGCACGGTGAGCAGCCGGAAGATGCGGCGGTCTTCCGGGACCCAGGCGATGCCCTGGCGCGCCAGGTGGTGGGGGGCCACCCCGGTGATGCGGCGCTCCTCGAAGGTGATTTGACCTTCGGAGGGTCGCACGAGCCCCATGATCGTCTTGAGCGTGGTGGACTTGCCGACGCCGTTGCGGCCGAGTAATCCCACCACCTCGCCTGTCTGGATCTCGAGGGAGACACCATGCAGGATGTGAGACTTTCCGTAGAAGGTGTGAACGTTGTCCAGGCGCAGCATTAGGTCTTGAGGTAGACCTCCTGCACGCGGGCGTTCGCTTGAATCTGGGCAGGGCTGCCCTCGGCGAGAACCTCCCCGTAGTGCAGCACGGTGATGGTGTGGGCCAACCCCATCACCACCTCCATGTCGTGCTCGACGATCATGATGGTGAGGTTGCGCGCGATGCGCCTGATCAGCTCCACCGTCTGATGCGTCTCAGCCACGCTCATGCCGGCGGTCGGTTCGTCGAGGCAGAGCAGCTTGGGCTCGGTGGCCAACGCGATGCCGATCTCCAGATTGCGCTGCTCCCCATGGGAGAGGTTGGCTCCCAGCTCGTCTTCCTTCTCGAGGAGGTTGACCGCCCCCAGCACCGCCCGCGCCCGCTCGACCACGTCGGAGTAGTGCCGATGGTGACGCAGAAGACTCCACGCGTGGTGTCGAGATTGGGCGGCAATGCGAACGTTCTCCAGCACGGTGGCTCCCGGCAGGATGTTCGTGATCTGGTAGGAGCGGGCCATGGCCTTCTGGGAGATCCGATCCGGCGGCAGTCCGGTGATGTCCTCGCCGTCGAGCATGATGCGGCCGCTGGTGGGGCGGAGCACGCCGGTCAGGCAGTTGAAGAAGGTCGATTTCCCGGCGCCGTTGGGGCCGATCACGGCGCGGATCTCGCCCTGCCGCACGCTCACCGAGACATTGCTGAGGGCGGTCAATCCTCCGAACTGCATGGTGAGACCGTCGGTCTGGAGGATGGCGGGAAGGACGCCCCCCCGACCGTTGCCGGCCGGGGGGCTCATGGGCGACCCCGTGGTCACCCTACGCGAACTTGCAGGCGGCCGGGACGACGGTTTTCTCCTTGGGGACGACCTCCAGGATCCGGTGCTTGCCACTTCGGATCTCGAAGACGAACTCGCGGGTGAAGGCTTGATGGTCTTCCTTGCGGAGGGTCTTGTCCCCCTGTGGGAAATCATCCCCTTCCTTCATCTCGAGCCCTTCAAGGGCCTCGATCAGCTTCGGGGTGTCCTCGCGGCTCTTGAACCCCGACTTCTGCATCCCGATCCTGAGCGCGTTGACACCTTCATAGTTCGACTGCACGTACCGATCCGGTAAGGGACCGGTGGGATCGATCTGCTTCAGGCGAGCTACCGCTTCGTCCAGGAACTTCTTGTGAGACGGCGTGTTGAAGACGCCCTCCAGCACGGGCACGTACCGATCGATGCCCACGAAGCCGTCCCCCTTGCTCCCGAGGGCCGGGAGGTTCACGGAGACGGCAATGGCGCCGTCGCCTCCGAGCTTGTACTTCTTCGACAGCCCGAGGTCGAAGCTCTGGGTCACAAACGCGATGCCCTGGGGGCCGAAGAAGATGCCCCACAGCCCGTCGAAGTTCCCGGTGATCTTGGAGAGGAAGGCCGTCATGTCCGCGGTGCCGAGGGGAATGCCGGTGGTGCCCACCACCTCCCCGCCGTTCTTCTTAATGCCCTCCACAAATGCGTCCTTGGTCGACTGACCCCACGCATAGTCGGCGAAGGCAATGTGCCATTTCTTGCCCATCTTGTTGACCATATAAGGCGTCGCGGCCACCGCCTGGGCGGGGGCGAAGTCGAAGGGCCGGAAGGTATAGCGGCTGCACTTGCTCGTGGTAATGGTGGTATCCAGGCACACCGTGATCATGTTGACCACCTTGTGCTCTTCGTAGACGGGCATGCAAGCCAGGCACACGTTGGACAGATAGCCGCCGGCGTGGGCGTCGATCATGTCCTCGACCACGAGTTTCTCGGCTTTGCGCCGACCGACATCGGGCTTCGACTCGTAGTCCGCCACCAGCAACTCGATTGGCCGGCCGTTGACGCCGCCGCTCTTGTTGATTCGGTCCACCGCCATCTGAATGCCGACCAGCGCCGTCTTGCCACCCGCCGCCGCCGTCCCCGACAGCGGTTGTAGGGTGCCGAGCTTGTACGGCTTGGCCTGGCCGAACGCTTCGCGCCACGGAGCCGGAACCAAAGTAGAGGCGCCGAGCGCACCGGCCGCCGCCGCCGAGAGGCCAATGAACTTGCGCCGCGTCGTCTTGCCACTCCACCACATGCCCTGTGTCCAGGGCTCGTCCTGCCACCGGTCCGCCATATATTCTCCTCCTTGAAAGCGCCCACAATTCGGGCACAGAGTTCATCGTGGAAGTTGATCCTATCTACACGAAAAGACATCGACACGCAAGGCATTGCGGGCCCGCCGAGGCGGCCCACCACGACCATCCACCCGAGGGCGCACGGTCCTCGGGCGTGAGTCTATGCGCCGAGCGTCACCGAGCCCGCAGTATCGTCGAGTCCTGGCCGAAAATCTTGCGTCGCCGCGCTATTTTGGTGCAATCAGGGGTGTCTTCTCGGACAAGCAGTCACCTAACGTTCCCCACGGACCACTCCGCGATCTAGAGTGCGAGGCCGGCGGCGCGAAGGGCGGCGCGGATGGCCTCGCGCTCAACTTCGCTCACCGGAGTGAGTGGGGGGCGCACGTAGGCGGCCGGAAGGCGCCCAAGGAGCACCAAGGCCTCCTTCATCCGGTTGTGCATGTCGACGAAGGGCGGGGCGTAGAAGACTCGAACGAGTGGATCGAGCCGATCGTTCAGCCGTCGCGCTTGATCGAGGTCACCCTTTTGGCAAAGGTCGAACAGCTCTGCCTGAAGATCCGCTACCACGCTGCCCATACCGGAGATGGCCCCGTCGGCTCCGAGCAGGAAGGTCGACATCAGAGACATCGTGAACGCTGACAGCATGGCCACCGGCCGTCCGGTCGCGCGCAGGGCGCGCAGATTCCGCTCGAAGGTGACGATGTCGTTCGACCAGTCCTTCACGCCGGCGATGTGCGGGATCTCGGTCAGCCTGGCCAGAGTCTCCGGCGCGTAACCGATGCCCGAGGCGGGTGGGTACTCGAAGACGATGATGGGCAGATCGGTCGCGGACGCGACATCCGAGAAGTGACGAACCACCATGTCCGGCTTGAGCTGGGCTCCCCACATGAAGAGCGTCGGGGGAAAGACCAGGAGCCCGGCGGCCCCCGCCACCTTCGCATCCCTGGCGAGGGCGACAGCATCCTGGGTTCCGTCGGCGTAGACACCAGCGACGACCGGGCAGGCGCCGGCGATCTCGTCGACGGCGATGGCGAGTGCTCTCACCCGTTCCTCGCGGCTCAAAGACGAGACCTCGGCCGCGTGGCCGTTGGCCACGATGCCAGTCACCCCGCGCGTGTCGGCCAGCCAGCGCAGGTGCCGGCGATACGCGTTGTCGTCGATGGAGAGATCGGCCTTGAACGGTAGCAGGTTTGCTGGCATCACACCCGAGAAGATCAAGGGCAGGCTCATGTTGCGTTCCCTCACCGTGCGAGCGTTGGAAGCGACGGACCCCGGTCGAGCTACCCTACCCCGGGTCCCTTCGTGTTGAGCGTAGCACGCGGGGCCGGGCTTAGCGGAGGCGGGGAAGAATCTCCCGGGCAATGAGATCCACCTGAGCGGGGTCGTAACGGTACGGGATCAGAATAATACGGTCCACGCCCGTCTCCAGGTGGGCCCGGAGCTGGCCGACGCATTCCTCGACGTTGCCTCGAATCGCGTGCTCGATGGTCGACTCGCTCCAGGCCGCCACATCCCACTCGGTCTGGAGCCAGTGGCGCATGGGTGCCTCTGTCTCCGCGCGTGATTGGCCGACATAGATCGCCAACTGATTGGTGCCGGTGAGAGTCCGAGGGTCACGCCCCGTGTCGCGCGCGAAGCCCATGATCTTGTCCCAGGACCGTCGATAGCTCTCCGGCGTATAGAAGTAGGTGAGCCACCCGTCGGCATGGGTGGCTACTCGCTTGAGCACCGCGTCGACGTACCCTCCAATGAGGATGGGTGGACGCGGCTGCTGGGTTGGCCGGGGGCGCATGACGGCCTCGCGCAGGTTGAACTCGTCGACGCGCAGGGTCACCCGGTCCTCCGTCCACAACCTGGTGAGGATGTCGAGGTTGCGCTCGAACATGCGGCCCCGTTGCTTGAACGGGACTCCCACCGCGTCGAATTCCCGCGCGTACCAGCCAGCCGCCACCCCCAGGATGAGCCGGCCCCGGGAGATGACGTCCAGGGTACCGAGGGCCTTGGCCGTCACCGTGGGATTGCGCAGCGGTAGCACCATCACTCCGGTTCCCAGCTTGATAGTGCGGGTGCGGGCAGCGATGGCGGTCAAGATCCCCACGGCATCCAGGATGGGGAAGGCAGGCTCAACGCCCAGGATCACGTGGTCCCACGCCCACAGGGACTCGAAGCCGAGGGCTTCCGCGCGTTCGGCGTACGCGAGGATGGCGTCGGCGTCCGGGGTCTCCGTCGGCCCCACGAAGTTCTTGATAGCAAGCCCGACGTGCATGCGCGCCGCCTTGGGGAAGGTTCCGGCTAACCCAAAAACCGGCGTTCCGGATCGAGTGCTCGCAGCATGGCCAGCTCCTCGGCGGTCGGCGGTTCGGTGACGGTCACCTCGGGCGCCACACCGAGCTCGAAGCCCGTCTGCACCCGGATGACATCGATGGACACGCCTGGGTGGGTGGCCTCGATGCGCATGCGGCGTGTGGCGGGATCGAAGCCGAACAGACCGAGGGTGGTCACAACCCGCGACACGCCGCCGAAGAGCAAACCGGCCCGCCGACGGGAGTCGTCGCCCTCGAGCCACGAGGGGCTGGTGATGAAGTCCACGCGTTCGATGAACCGGCGCTTCTCGTGGGGGGTGACGATGATGACCTCACGACAGAGAGAGGCGATGTCGTTGGCGCCCCCCGTACCGGGGAGCCGAACCTTGGGCTTCCAGTAGTCGCCCCCGATGGCGCTCGTGTTGATGTTGCCGTACGGATCGATTTGGGCGCCGCCCATGAACCCGACGTCGACGAAGCCTCTCTGGGCGAACAGAAAGGCGTCGGTGATCCCCGGCAGCATGGTGGCGCGATGGCCCGCCCGCATCTCGTTGGTAGAGACAGGCAGACGACCGGGAGCGATCTGGGGGCCAATGATTCCGCCCTCGATGACCATGGTCAGGCGGGGGGCGTGGCGCTGCTTGGCGAGGGCCGCGGCCAGGAGGGGGACGCCGACACCGGCGAAAACGGTGGTGTCGTCGCAAAGCTGCCGGGAGGCCATCACGGCGAGGAGCTCGGCGGCGTTGACGTCGGTCATCGGGTGAGCTCCCGAGCCTTCTTCTGCTGGGCAGCCAGCCGCGCGCCGCCGAACAGATCGAGATAGTCCGCGAACGTTGGCGGCCGAAACACATAGCGTTCGAGATAGTCCACCACCGCCGCCGGCCCCCCGGCGTCGATGGCCGCCGTGTAGTCCTGGAAGTGATCGTAGTCGGCCTCATAGAGCGCGTAGCATTCGTGCGGGAACGACCCGAACGGCACGTGCACGAGGGCGTCGACGACAAAACCCGGGATGACCGTGCGGTCCGGGTAGCGGCGTATGTCCTCCTCGGGGATGATCTCCTCGGTGGTCATCAGCACCGTGGTGGCGGCCCTTGCGATGTCGGCGTCCATGTGAGGATAGCCGTCGATCTGCGCGTTGCCGAATCGGTCGGCCCGGTGAACGTGCAGGATGGCGACGTCCGGGAAGAGGGCGGGCACCGCCGCCAGGCTCTGTCCCGTATACGGATCCTCGATCGTCTTCATCCCGCCTACCCCCATCAGATCCGAGCCGAGCATGGTGAGGGCCGGCAGAAAGGGGATGCCCATGGCTGCTGCACGGAAGCGCAACCCGAGGGCGAGGTGGCTCCATTCCTCGAGCGCCACCTGGCCCGATTCCACATAGTGTCGGAGGATTCTCGACACGCCCCACGGGAGCCCGATGGACATCCAGGCGGTGACGACGCGCTCGACGCCTCCGGTGACCATCAGGAATTCCCCCTCGGTGCACATGAGGTTGCGCGAGAGGGTAAGCCCCCGACGGCGCTGGCGCAGGATCTCGCGCACGAGGGCCATCGGCGTGCGCGAGAAGAGACATCCCCCGACCGCGAGGTGATCGCCGTCCCGGACGAGCGCCACCGCGTCCTCGATGGTCGTGAGCTTCTCGCCCGCCGTCTTCGGCTTGTCCTCCAGGCGACGACGTGCCGCCACGAAATCGTACTCGGACGGCTTCACGCGAGGATTTCCCAGCGCGCCTGGTGGCGGTCCAGCTCGCGGAGGGTCCGCGCGTCCAGGGGATGCTCCCGTTCGGGCACCGACACGTGCTTGGCCTCACCGCAGAGGGGCGTGGTGAAGTAGCGCTGGCCGGTATCGTTGGCCATGGTGATGATCGACGGCAGCGCCGGATGGTGCCGGGCCAGCTTGAGGGCCGCCGCCACGTTGCAGCCGGTGGAGATCCCGCAGAAGAGCCCTTCCTCCCTCGCCAGGCGTCGAGCCAGGGCGAGACTCTCCTCGGTGGTGGTGGTGATGACCCCGGTGAGGAGGGCAACGTCCAGGTTCTCGGGGATGAAGCCGTCGCCGATCCCCTCGATGCCATGCGGACCCCAGGCCCGCCGCGCCAGCAACGCGCACTCCTCCGGTTCTACCGCGTAGAGTTTGACTCGACTGTCACGTTCGCGCAGGTAGCGACCCACCCCGGTCAGAGTCCCGCCGCTGCCCTGGGCGGCCACGAAGGCGCCCACGATCCCGCCGCTCTGCTCCCAGAGCTCGGGCCCCGTGCTGCGGTAGTGCGCATCGATGTTGTCGGTGTTGGCGAATTGCCCGGGCACCCAGTACCCGTCGGGATCACGAGCTCGAATCTCATCGAG
Source organism: uncultured Candidatus Rokubacteria bacterium (assembly GCA_963754315.1). GTDB lineage: Bacteria > Methylomirabilota > Methylomirabilia > Rokubacteriales > CSP1-6 > CAVWFS01. Next base: position 277,756 of record CAVWFS010000019.1, on the reverse strand, counting down.
CCTCGTCAGGGAGAGATCGACGTCGCTCTCGCCTCCGGCTGTGAAGACCAGCTCGGCGCCGTAGGCCCGCATGATCTTCTTGCGCTCCTCGCTCATGCCCTCCGGCATCACGATCGTGCAGGGGTAGCCCTTCACGGCGGCCACGAAAGCGCACGCGATGCCGGCATTGCCGGTCGAGCACTCGAGGACGCGTATGCCCGGCCGCAGATCGCCCCGCCGTTCCGCCTGCTCGAACATGTGCAGATAGATTCGATCCTTCAAGCTGCCGGAGGGGCCATACCATTCCACCTTGACGTAGATGGCCGGGCCCGAGGTCGTGAGGCGATTGAGTCTCACGAGCGGCGTGTGGCCCACTGCATGGGCGATGGAAGGCAAGGCAGTGCGATAGCTATCCCAGCGTACGGTCATGGCTCGAGAGTGTACCGACCGCGCCGACACGATGCAATGCGAGGCGCCGGCCTCACGCCAGGTCGAAGGCGTGAGGAATATGCCGGACGAGCGCCGATGCGTCACCGTCCATCGTGACGGCGACCACATCGAACCGGCAGCGCACCTCTCCCAGACCGCGCGCCTTCAGATACAAGGCGGCCAGCTGGCCGAGCCGCCGACGCTTCGACCACGACACGGCGGTGGACGGATCGTCGCCCCAGCGTGCCTGGCGGCACTTTACCTCCACGAAGACGACCGTCTCTCCGTCTCGACAGACGAGGTCGATTTCGCCGAGGGCGAAGCGGACGTTGCGCTCGACGACCCGCAGACCCGTCTGGGTGAGAAAGGCGGCGGCCGTCGCTTCGGCTGCCTGACCTCGCGCCCGCCGGAGATCCATGAGAGATCCTTCATAGCGCAGCGGGCCGAGCCGTGAAAGTGTCGACGAACCCCGACACCCCTCAGTCCTCGTCCAGAAGGGCAAACAGTTCGCCCTGACGCCACACGCCGGAGAAGGTCCGCCGATGCAGCGGGCAGGGGCCATGGCGGTCGAGGGCGGCCAGATGCTCTGGGGTCGCGTATCCTTTGTGTCGGGCGAAGCCGTACTCGGGAAACTGCTGGTCCGCCTCGCTCATGAGGCGATCGCGCGTGACCTTGGCGATGATCGAGGCCGCGGCCACGCTGGCGCAGCGTGCGTCTCCGTCGATCAGATTGCGCTGAGGACAGGGGAGGCTGACCAGCTTGACGAAGTCGGTGATGACCAATTCGGGTGGCATCGTCAAGCTCCTGACCGCTTCCAGCATGGCGCGCCGGGTAGCTTCGAGGATGTTGACGCGGTCGATCGTTTCGTGATCGATCACCCCCACCCCGACCGCAAGGGCACGAGCAAGGATGGCTGCGAAGAGCTCCTCACGGCGCTCCGGCGTGAGCACCTTCGAGTCGGCCAGTCCCTTGATGCGCCGAGCCGGCGTGATGATGACGGCGGCAGCGACCACGGGACCCGCCAGCGGGCCGCGTCCCGCCTCGTCCACGCCGGCCACCCTGGCCAGGCCTGCCCGCCAGGCCCGGGCCTCGTAGTGGTACGGCGCCGACAAGGGCGGCACGCGCCGGAGCGTGGGGATTACTGCTCGGTTGACGTCTCGCCCGAGGAGGGCACCACGGCCGCGCGCTTCTCCTTGAGGCGGGCCGCCTTCCCCGCCAGATCGCGCAGGAAGTAGAGCTTGGACCGCCGCACCCGGCTTCGGCGCACGATCTGCACGCGGTCGATGCGAGGGGAGTGCAAGGGAAACGTACGCTCCACGCCGACGCCGTAGGAAATGCGGCGCACCGTGAAGGAAGCTCGCAAGCCCTCTCCGCGTCGACGGATGACGACCCCTTCGAAGGCCTGAACGCGCTCCTTTTCGCCTTCGACGACCTTTACCTGCACGCGGACAGTGTCGCCGGGGACGAAGCCCTCACGGTCCCCCTTGATCTGGGAAGCCTCAACAACGCGAATCGCATCCATGATTCCGATCCCTTTCCGATCGCAGGGTCATTCGAGGCCGTCCGGCCTCTCCCCGCGCTCAAAGCGCTCGATCAGCGTCCGTTCCTCCGGCGTCAGGATTGCCCCCGCCAGTAGATCACGCCGCACGCACCACGTTCGCCACAGCGCCTGGACGCGGCGCCAGCGCGCAATGCGCGCGTGGTCGCCGGACAACAGCACGGCCGGCACGCGCGCCCCCGCGAACTCCTCCGGGCGCGTGTACTGGGGCGGCTCCAGCAACCCGCCCCTGCCGAAGGACTCGCGTTCGGCCGCCCCCTCGGCTCCCAGGGTGCCAGGCAGCAGCCGCACCACCGCGTCCGTCACCACCAGCGCGGGCAGCTCACCCCCGGTCAGGACGTAGTCGCCAATGGACAGCGCTTCGTCCGCCAGGACGTCATGCACCCGCTCGTCCACTCCTTCATAGCGACCGGCCAGAAGGATCAGGTGCGGGACTCGCGACAGCTCCTCCGCCACGCGCTGGGTGAACGTCCGCCCGCGCGGGTCCATCAAGATCACCCGCGCCGCCGGCGTTCTGAGGGCCGCCACCGCTGCAAACAGCGGCTCCGGCTTGAGCACCATCCCCCCTCCGCCACCGAACTGGTAGTCGTCGGTGACCCGATGCTTGCCCTCTGCGTAATCCCGCAGGTTCACCACGCGGATGTCGACCACCCCGCGCTGGCGTGCTCGTCCGAGCATCGACTCGGTCAGCGGCACCGCGACCATCTGGGGAAAGAGCGTCACGATGTCGATGCGCATCGATGCTGGCCACCAGGTCCCTACAGGTCGAGCAGGCCTGCGGGCGGGTTGATCACGACCCGTCGCCCCGCCAGATCGACCTCACGGACGATCTCGGCCACCGCCGGAATAAGGTGCTCACGTGCCCCGTCCCGCACCACCCACAGATCGTGGGCTGCTGTCTCCGCAATGCCGGTCACCCCACCAACCTCCTGGCCGTCCTCGGTCACCACCCGACACCCCTCGAGCTGCCAAGCGTAAAAATGCCCTTCGTCGAGAGGCAGGACTTCCGACTCCGGAATGGCGAGCAGCCGGCCTCCCAGTGTCCGTGCCGCTTCGGGAGAATCGCAACCGGCCAGCGCCACGATCACCCCGCCATCCTGGCGACGGGCGGCAGTGAGGCGGCGCGGTTCCCGTCCCCCGGCCGAGTCGAGCAACACGCAATCGCCAACGCGGGCGAACCGATCAAGATCGTCGGTGAGGGGAGTGACACGCACCTCACCGCTTCGGCCGTACGGACGACCGATTTCGCCGATGGCCACCCAGCGCTCGCTATCCGGCATCCTTGACGTTGGCGATCAGCCGTTTGACCGTGTTCGAGGGTTGCGCGCCCTTGGCGATCCAGTTGGCGGCCCGCTCCCGATCGATCTTGACGGTCGGCGGCTCGGTCAGCGGATTGTAGTGCCCGATGATCTCGATGAATCGCCCGTCGCGCGGGGACCGTGAATCGGCCACCACGACCCGGTACCTGGGCCGCCGTGACGACCCCATTCTCCTCAGACGAATCGATACTGACACGTGCTCACCCCCTCAGGCCTGGAAACCCCGGCAATCCTCGCGTGCGTCCGAGGCGTCCCTCGAGCCCCTTGAACTGCTTCATCATCTTTCTGAGCTGTGCGTGTTGCTTGAGCAGGCGGTTCACGTCCTGCACGGTGGTACCGCTCCCGCGGGCGATTCGCTGGCGGCGGCTACCGTTGATGACCTCCGGGTGCCGCCGCTCACTCGGCGTCATGGACGAGATGATCGCATCGAATCGCCCGAGGTCGGCCGTTTCCTTGTCCAGCTCTGTGGGCGCGCCCTTGAAGAGCTTGCCGATACCCGGAATCATGCCCATGATCTGGTCGAGCGGGCCCATCTGCTTGACCTGGCGAAGCTGATCGCGGAAATCCTCGAGCGTGAAGCTGTCCTCGCGTAGCTTCTTGACGAGCGCTGCTGCCTTCTCCTGGTCGACGGACTCCTGCGCCCGCTCGACGAGTGACAGCACGTCGCCCATGCCCAGAATCCGCGAGGCTATCCGCTCCGGATGGAAGGGCTCCAGGGCATCGGTCTTCTCTCCCACCCCCACGAACGCGATGGGGCGTCCCGTCACGTGCCGTACCGACAGTGCCGCGCCCCCCCGGGAGTCTCCGTCCAGCTTGGTGAGGACGACAGCGTCGATACCGACCGCTTTGTTGAAGCGATCCGCTACCGTGAGCGCGTCCTGGCCGGTCATGGCGTCGACCACCAGGAGAATGTGGTGCGGCTTCACGTCGGCTCTGATCTTCTGCAGCTCCTCGAGCATTGGCTCGTCGATGTGCAGCCGGCCGGCCGTGTCAAGGATCAGCGGAGTGAGACCTCGGGCGGCCGCCTCCTCCCGGGCCGCTCGACAGATCGCGAGCGGCGTCTGGCCAGCCTCGCCAGAGACGACGGGAACATTGAGCTGAGCGCCAAGGGTCCGGAGCTGGTCCTGAGCAGCCGGCCGATACGTATCGGCGGCGGCCAGGATCGGATGCTGTCCTTGCCGGGCGTACAGTCGGGCAAGCTTGGCGGCCGTGGTCGTCTTGCCGGAACCCTGCAGGCCTATCAGCATGACGATGGTAGGTGGGGCCGAGGCCATGGCCAGACGATGACCGCTGCCGCCCAGGAGCTGGATCAGCTCGTCATGGACGATCTTCACGACCTGCTGAGCGGGTGTCAGCGATCGAAGGACGTCCTGCCCGACGGCCTTGTCCTTGACCGCGTCCACGAAGGCCCGCACGACCTTGAAGTTGACGTCGGCTTCGAGCAAGGCCACCCGGACCTCGCGCATGGCTTCCTGGATGTTGTCTTCGGTCAGGCGGCCGCGGCTGCCTAGCCGGTCGAAGATACCTTGCAGTCGAGTGCTCAGGGTGTCGAACATGGGAACAGTTAAGGGTACGGAAAGACGGCGTGAATTTCAACTAGAGGTGGTGACTATCCGCCGGAGGGCGGGGCAGCGGCGCGTCGTAGATCCCGGATGGCCTGGGCGGGGTCGGCGGCCGAGAACACCGCCGAACCGGCCACCAGCACAGACGCCCCATGCGCGACCAGAGGTCGCGCGTGCTCAACCTTTACGCCGCCGTCCACGGAAACGTCCACCGTGCGCGTTCCCAACAGGGTTCTGATCTGACGAACTTTCGGATACACGGTCGGGATGAACTGCTGGCCGCCGAAGCCCGGGTTGACCGACATCACCAGCACGAGGTCGACGTCGTCGACGACGTAATCCAGGGCCTGCGGATGGGTTCCGGGGTTGAGGGCGGCGCCCGCCTTGATCGGCTGCCGGCCCTTGGCGCCGAGCTCACGGATTCCGGTGAGGGTCCGTTGCAGATGGGGGCAGGCTTCAACATGGACAGTCAACAGGTCGGCGCCCGCGGCGGCAAAGTCTGCCAGGTAGCGCTCGGGCTCCACGATCATCAGGTGCAGGTCGAGAGGCAGCCGGGTGCGCTTGCGGACGGCCTCGATGACCGGAAACCCCATCGAGATGTTGGGGACGAAACGTCCGTCCATGACGTCGATGTGGATCTGGTCGGCGCCGGCTGCCTCCACCCGCGCGATCTCCTCGGCGAGGATTCCGAAGTCCGCGGCGAGAATGGACGGAGCTATCTTGACCATGTGCCTCCTTATACCGCGTCGAATCGCGCGTTCATAGCCTCCGGCGCAGCCGGATGGCAGTGAACCCGTCCGTGCCATGCCGATGCGGGAAGAGGCGGAGAGCGCCGGTCATGTCGAGGGGAATCGGAAAGGACGGTGGCGGGTCGATGGTGAGATCATCGCGTATCGTCAGCAGATCGCGAACGACCTCCTCGTTCTCCTCGGGCTCGAGAGAGCAGGTCGCGTAGACGAGGCGGCCGCCGGGCCGGACCATCGTGGCTGCCGCCTGGAGAATCCTGCGTTGCTCCGTGGCGCTTTTGGCCAGCTCGTCAGGCTGACGCCGCCACTTCACGTCAGGGTGACGACGCAACACGCCCAGGTTCGAGCAGGGAGCGTCCACGAGGACGGCGTCGCAGGAGGACGCATACCTCGGCGCGTGGGACTCCACCGACCCCGACCCAGTCTCGATGATCGAGACACCAAGGCGAGCCGCCCCCTCGTTCACGCGCTGTAGCCGCGACGGCTCGCGATCGAAGGCGAGAATCCGGCCTCGGTTGGCCATGAGCTGGGCCAGGTGAGTGGTCTTCGTTCCCGGTGCGGCGCACACGTCCGCCACCATATCTCCGGGCATGGCTCCGACCAGGTGCGCCACCAGCATCGAGGCTTCGTCCTGGACGGCGCATGCGCCCTCGTCGAAGACGCGCCACGAGGCGGGAGGGCCACCGCCGTGGGGAACCACGAGGCCTTCCGGGGCGTGCGGCGTCAATGTCGACGTGCGCTTCTCCTCCGCACGAAGCCGACGGGCCAGCTCCTCCCGTGAGAGACGCAGGGTGTTCGCCCTGACGGTGAGGGGCGGGCGCTCGTTCATCGCAAGCATGAGCGACCGTGCGTCCTCGAGGCCATACCGGTCCATCCAACGCGCCGCCAGCCACGTCGGGAACGAGCAGCGAAGCGCGATCGCTTCGACTGGATTGAGCGGTGCGGCCGGTTCACGCTCACGTGTTCCCCGGCGCGCGAAGGCGCGCAGCACGGCGTTGACGAACCCGCCGATACCCGGTTTGGTGCCGGCCAGAGACACCGCGTCGTTGACGGCCGCGAACGGCGGGATGCGCTCAAGGAAGACGATCTGGTAGGCGGCGACACGCACGGCCGCCAGCACTCTTGCCTCCAGCGACTCGAGCGGTCGGCGCGAGTGCGGCGCCAGCACCCAGTCGAGGTAGCGTTGCCAGCGCAAGGTTCCGAAGGTCAGTTCGGTGGCAAGGGCGGCATCGCGCATGCTCAGGCGCTGGCGGGCGAGGGCGGCATCGAGAGCGAGGTCGGCGAAGGCGCCGTCGCGGGCAACCCGCTCGAGAACGTGGATCGCCACCGCCCGCGCTGGAGAAGGCTCGCTCACCGCTGGCCGAAGGTAGCGCCCGGCGCGAGCCGGGCGCCGCGAAGGTACTCCTCCCAGGACATGGCGCGCCGGCCCTCGGCCTGGACTTCGAGAGGTAGAAACGCTCCTGCCGAGGTCGCAATGGCAATGCAAGCGCCCTGCGCGACAAGTGTCCCCGGCGCCTCGGCACGTGCCTCAGGGACGGCGATGGCTTTCCAGATCAACAGTCCGCCTGTCGGCGTGCGCGTATGGGCTCCGGGCCAAGGGTTGCACCCGCGCACGAGGTTCACGAGATCGCAGGCCGGGCGTGTCCAGTCGATGTTCCCGTCGGTCTTCTTGAGGCGAGGGGCCAGCGTCGCCTCGGTGTCCGCTTGCGGGACGGGAGCGAGGCGATCGAGCTGGGCAAGGACTTCGATGAGCGCCCGTCCACCCAGGGTGGCGAGCCGACCGGCCAAGTCGGCGGCCGTCTCGTCTGGTCCGATGGGCGTGCGCGAGGTAAAGAGCACAGGCCCGGTGTCCATGCCCTCGTCCATCTGCATGATGCTGATGCCGGTCTCTGTCTCGCCGCGAATGATGGCCCACGCGATAGGGGCGGCCCCCCGATACCGTGGGAGCAGAGACGCATGAACGTTGAGGCATCCGCGCGCCGGAACATCCAAGACGGCTCTCGGCAGAATCTGGCCGAACGCGACCACCACGCCGACCTCGGAGCTGTACGCACGGAGCCGCTCCGGCCACTCCGGATCACGCACTCGAGTGGGTTGCAGGACGGGAATCCCCGCCGCCCGCGCACGCTCCTTCACGGGCGACGCCGTCAGTCGCTGGCCGCGGTGGGCTGGCCGATCCGGCTGCGTCACCACAGCGACCACCTGGTGATCCCGGATCAACGCCTCCAAGGTGGGCAGGGCGAAGGCAGGTGTCCCGTAGAACAGCACTCGCAAATCAAGAGCCTCAGAACCGCGCGGCACATCGAGGGGTGCCCCGAGTTTTCCTGGGGACCCCGAGCGTTGGGGGGCCATGGGGGGCCATTTCGGGGCCCCCCATTCTACAGTGCGGCTGAGTGATGCGGTGAATCGGCGCGCAGACCTTCCTTCTTGATCTTCCGCTTGATGCGGTCTCGCTGAACCGGCTCGAGGCGGTCAATGAAAAGGATGCCGTCGAGATGATCCATCTCGTGCTGGAAGACGCGTGCCTGCAGCCCGCGGGCGTGGATCGAAACTGGCTTGCCGTCGAGGTCCTGCGCGTCCAGTTTCACCCAGGCTGCGCGCGTCACCTGCGCAAACACGCCGGGTATCGAGAGACACCCTTCCTCTGCGGTCACCTGACCACCGCTCTCGGCAATGACGGGATTGACGAGGGCGCGCGCGTGGCCTCCGTTCTCGTCGCCCACGATCATGAGGCGCAGCAAGATACCGACCTGGGAGGCGGCGAGGCCAATGCCCACCTCGTCGTACATGGTCTCGATCATGTCGTCAACCATCCTGCGTATCTCTGTGGTGATCCCGGTGACAGGCGTGGCCTTGGCCCGCAGGACCGGATCACCATAGCGTCGTATCTTCAGGACGGCCATTCGACGGGGTCGACCTCCACCTCCATGATACCGCGAGCGCGCGCCGCTGGCTGGAGGAACTCCCCCAATCCCGCGCGGAGCAAGCCCGGCAGGTCGTGTCCGCCCTTCACAACGACCTGGCGCGCCCGCGCCTTTCCGCCGCCTGTAGGGGGCGGGTACACGGTCAGGGAGCTCACCCCCGACAGAGCGGCGCACCAGCCGATTGGCGAGGCTCTGGGATTCTTCGTCCGTCCGACCCCGCATGGTGATCACGGCCAGGCGACGAAACGGGGGATAGCCGAGCTCCCGCCGGAACTCGAGCTCGTGGCGATAGAAGCTCGCCAGATCCCCGCGGGCTACGGCGTCGAACACATAGTGGGAGGGATTCTGCGACTGGACAATGACGCGCCCGTCGGGCTGTACGCGTTCCGCGGCGGCCCAGATCCAGGCGAAGGCTTGTTCTCCTGCGCGAAAGTCGGGTAGACGCAGCAATTGGTCGGGTGACACGAAGGCCGCCAGGCCAAGCGAGGCTGGCCCGAACAACCGCAGTGCCGCCCGCGTGCCGATCACGACATCGGCCGCCGCTGCCGCCGCCCGTTGCATCTCCGCCCGCGCGCCGCGGGTCGTGGGATCGTAGCGCGCTACCCGAGCCCTGGCGAACCGCCGGCGCACCGCGTGCTCCACACGTTCCGCTCCCCAACCAAACGGCGACAGTCGATGGCCCTGACAGGCGGGGCATCGGTTGGGCAAAGGGACCGTCGCGCTGCACAGCCGACACACGAGCGTGGCAGCGGTGCGAGAGTACGCAAGCGCGAGACCGCAGCGCTCGCAACGCACGACTATTCCGCACTCGTCGCAGGCGAGCGCCGACGCAAGGCGACTGATACCGAGGAACACCCGCCGCCCTGCCGCGAGCGTCTCCCGTATCTCGCGGGCGAGGAGCGGCGTCAGCGCCTCCCGCCTGAGAATGCCACGCGTGTCCCCGATCGCCACGCTTGGCCACGCCGATGAGGGAGCGGCGTTCAGGGCAACGTCGCGAGCCTCAACCCGCTGCCACATCTCCACGCTCGGTGTGGCGGATGTGAAGAGGGCTGTCAGGCGCTGACGACGGGCGCGCTCGAGCACGAGCTCGCGGGCGTGGATGCGGGGGGCCCCGGGGGGGTTGTGGGTGCTCTCATGTTCGTCGAGCATGACGAGGGTCGCACCGGCGGGCAGGGGGGCCAAAAGGGCAGACCGTGTTCCCACCGCCAACCGGACAGTGCCGGCGCCGAGCTCTCGCCACCCTGACACCCGCTCGTCGTCGGAGGCCCCGGAGTCGAGCCGAGCCACGCGGTCGATCTTCTCCAGGCGCTGAGCCCAGCGGGCGCAGCCCTCGATGTCCGCGGCCAGCAGCAGCACGGAACTCGGCCGACGCAATGCGCTCGAGGACGCGCCGCTCACGGCCAGAGCCAATGAGCAGCTCGCATTCCGGACTGGATGACGACGGGAGTGCAAACGGAGGGTGCCCACCTTCAGGTTCCACGCGTGAGGTTTGGCGGGGGCGGCTCGCCTCGTCCAACACTACGGGAGGCGTCAGTGCCGCGCACGTAGAGCCTAAGCTCGAGAGCGATTCGTGGGCGATCCATCTGGCAAGGTCGAGCTGCGCGGAGGCGAGGACTGGATCCTGCTCGACGATGCCCCGGACCGGCTTGAGATCGTCGTCGGCGCCCGCTCGGAGCGCGACGACCATGCCCAGCCGTGGGGAGCCGCGAAGAGGTGCGAGGACTCGCTGCCCCACGACGAGCGACCAGCCATCCGGCACCCGGTACGAGAAGGGGTGGTCGATCGGAACGTCGAAGACGACGTCCGCGATCATGGGGAGGCAGTGCGTCAGGGTGTTCGTCGCCGATCGTACTCCCGCTTGGCGAGCTTGAGATCGTCCCACGCCATGCGCTTGTAGTCCTGCCCGGGATTCCGCAAGAGAAATGCTGGGTGGAAGGTCGGGACGAGCACGATAGACCCGTAGGGGTGCAAGCGGCCGCGCAGCCTGCCGATCGGCTCCTTGGTCTTCAGCAACGCCTGGGTTGCCACGCTCCCAAGGGCGAGAATGACCTTGGGTTGGAGGACCCCAAGCTGGGCAGCCAGGAACGGCGCGCAAGCAGCCAGCTCGTCTCCCTCCGGATTACGGTTTCCTGGTGGACGGCACTTGACGGTGTTCGTGATGTAGACCTCGTCGCGAGAGATCTGCACGGACTCCAGCATCCTGGTCAGTAGCTGTCCAGCCCGGCCTACGAAAGGCTTCCCCTGAAGGTCTTCGTCGGCGCCGGGCCCCTCGCCGATGACCACGAGATCGGCCTGGGGGTTACCGGAGCCGAAGACGATGGTGGATCGGCCCCCACACAGTTTGCAGCGGGAGCATCCCTGTAGGTTGCGCTCCTGGGCCTGGAGCGCTTCCGCGGGGCCTGGTAGCACATCCCCGAGAAGGGGAAGCTCCGTCAATCCAAGATCGCGGTAATGTCGCAAGGTCGCCCCGAGTGCGCCCAAGGCGTCCGCCAACATCTCGCCTGCACGTTGACCGCTCACCGGCCAGCTCCGGTCGGCACGGTGGCGCGCAGCGCGATCACGTGGCTCAGGATCGCGTCCGCCACCTCGCTTTTGGGCATGCGCGGGAGCGCACGCCGTCCACCCCACCGGTCGAGCAACAGCACCTCGTTGTCCTCCGCGTCGAATCCGATGCCCGCCTGGCTTACGTCGTTTGCCACCAGCAGGTCGATGCCCTTGCTCTTCAGCTTGACCTGCGCGTTGGCGGCGACGTCGTGCGTCTCCGCCGCAAACCCCACCATGAAGGCCCCCGTCCGAGCCGCAGCCACCTCACGGAGGATGTCCGGGTTGGCCGTAAGGAAGAGGGTCAGGTCCTGCTTGCCCTTGATCTTGGCGGCGGCGGGATCCTTCACACGATAGTCGGCCACGGCCGCCGCCTTGATGACGACGGTGGCGCTTTGGCTGTGATGGAGCACCGCCTCCCTCATCTCCTCGGCGGTCTCCACGGAGACAAACCGCGCGCCGGCCGGTGGCGTGATGCTGGTGGGCCCCGAAACGAGGGTGACGGCCGCTCCGCGCCGCAAGGCGGCTGCGGCCAGGCGATAGCCCATTTTTCCGGAGGAGCGGTTGGAGATGTACCGAACCGGATCGATCGGTTCACGGGTGGGCCCCGCCGTGACTACGATCCGATCCCCGGCCAGATCGCGAACGGGATTGAGGAGCCCGGCCATCGTCTCGAGGATGACCGCGACCTCGGGCAGGCGTCCTTTGCCGCGGAGACCCGAGGCGAGGGGACCCGTGTCGGGTTCGAGCACGGTGAGGCCCCGCTGACGCAGAAGGGCCACGTTCGATACCACGGCCGGGTGGTCCCACATTCCCCCGTCCATGGCCGGGGCCATGAGCACGGGGCCGCGAGCAGCGAGGAGCAGGGTAGTGAGGGCATCGTCGGCGATACCATGGGCAGCCTTGGCAATGAGATTGGCGGTGGCAGGGGCTACCAGGATACCGTCGGCCCGCTCGGCGAGAGCGACGTGCTCCACGGCCTCCTCGCTCTCAGGATCGAACAGGTTCGTGAGCACCGCCCGCCCGGAGAGCGTACGAAAGGTCAACGGGCCTACGAACTCGCGCGCGTGTTCGGTGAGGCAGACGGTGACCCGCGCTCCTAGGCGAGTCAGCTCCCGCAGCAGATAGACGGCTTTGTAAGCCGCGATCGACCCGCTGACGCCGAGGATCAGCTCCTTGTCGGTCACGCCTTTGACGTCTCGCCCTCCTCCTTCACCCGATAATCAACCTTGGCTCCGGCAATCTCCTCCAGCGCGACGCTGGTCGGCTTCCGGTACCGCACGTCCACTCGTGCCGCGGCACCCCGGTTGAGCTGCCGGGCACGCTTGGCTGCAAGTACCACCAGGAGATAACGGTTGGACACCTTGTTCAGTGAGTTCTCCAGTGAGGGAAAGCCCATCAGTCCTTGACCTCCAAGTCGGGGAATCTAAGGCCGAGCCGGACCGTCCGGCACCGCTCGGCTTGAATGACCGCCGTCAGATGATCGATCGCCTCTTTCAGATCGCGGTTCACGATCAGGTAGTCGTAGCGACGCCACAATCCGATCTCCTCCCGGGCACGCCGGAGTCTCCGCGCGATGTCCGGGGCGGCGTCCGACCGGCGCTCGCGCAGACGCTGCTCCAGCTCGATCATGGACGGCGCCACGATGAAGACCAGGACCGCCTCCGGGTATCGAGCGCGGAGCTGGGCGGCGCCCTGGGTGTCGATGTCCAGAAGAACATCGGCGCCCTCGGCCAGGGCGGCCTCGAGGGTGCTCGCGCGGGTGCCGTAGAGGTGACCGTGCACTGTTGCCCACTCGGCAAGCGCCCCCCGCTCGAGCAAGGCACCGAACTCGTCATCGCCGACGAAATCGAAGTCCACCCCGTTCACCTCGCCGGGGCGAGGCGACCGCGTCGTGACGGAGATTGAGTAGGCGACATCGGGGAGTAGCCGTCGGACCTCGCGACACAGAGTCGTCTTGCCGGCGCCAGACGGAGCGGATACGACGAACAATGCGCCGCGCCGCCTGATCACGATTGGGCGGCGGCGGCGCCTGCCTCGCGCCGGGGTACCGCCCCCGGCCGGACCCGGGGCTTCATCTCGCTGGCGAGGTCCCGTTCGCTGTCGAGTCTCTGGGCGAGGGTGGCTGGCTCCAGCGAAGACAAAATGAGATGGTCGCTGGTCGTTACCACCACCGCTCGCGTCCGGCGGCCGTTGGTGGCATCGACGAGCTTGCTGCTGCCCTTTGCGCTCTCGATGAGCCGCTTCACCGGGAGCGAGTCCAGGGCGACGATCGCCACCACGTGATTCGCCACGACCACGTTGCCATGCCCGACGTTGATGAGGCGCGTCGTCGACCCGTTCGTCACCGCCCTTACCTTCACTCGAGGTTCTGGACCTGTTCGCGGAGCTTCTCGAGCACGCCCTTGGCCGCGATCACGGCCTGCGACACCTCCAGATCGTCGGCTTTGGCTCCCACCGTGTTGACCTCGCGGTTCAGCTCCTGAATGAGGAAGTCAAACAACCGGCCCACGGGTCCGCCCTTTTCGAGGGTGAGGGCGAACTGTTCGAGATGGGCGCGCAACCGCACCAGCTCCTCTGTGATGTCGGTACGCTCGGCCCACACAGCCACCTCGGTGGCGAGGCGACCCTCATCGAGGGTGGCATCGGCGAGGAGGGCTCGGATCCGCTCGCGCAGCCGTTCCGTCCGGCGGGCCATCGCGAGCGGGATCCGCTCCGCGATTTGCACCACCGTCGCCCCTAGCTCGGCATGCAGCGCGCGTAGCTCAGCGACGAGTGCCTCGCCCTCGGCAGCTCGGCGAGCCACGAGCCCATCGAGGGCAAGGTTCAGAGCTTGCGCCAAGGTAGGCCAGGCCAGGGCCGGGTCGGCGACTTCGGCCTCCTCGAGGCGCGCTACCCCTGGCCGATCCAGGACCCAGGTGAGGCTCACATCGTCCTCGAGACTCAGCTCCTGTCCCAGGGCCCGGGCTTCCCCCACCCAGACACGAGCCAGACCGTGGTCAACGCGAACGTGCTGCAGCGATGTCGTGGCGGTCGAGGACAGCTGGACCGCGATATCGACGCGTCCACGCTCAAGGCGGGACTGAACCAGGCGACGAGCTTCCATCTCGAAGCTGGCCAGGACGCGGGGAAGCCGGATGGCGATCTCGAGGTGGCGGTGATTGACAGACCGAGCTTCCACGGCGACGACAGCCTTCGCGTCGCTAGCCTCGGCCCGGGCGAAACTGGTCATGCTTCGGATCATCGTGGCCTCGTCCCGGACACCCCCACCGTCGAAGCATATGTAGATTTCCCTTCATTGTCAATGTGTTGCGATTGACACCCGGCAATGCCCGGCATATAATACCTCTTCCCACATGCCTGGTAGTCCACCGCGCCCCGCGGCGTTTCGCCCCAACGTACTGGGATCGCTCCTGCCGGCCGTTTCCGCGCAATGAACTGTCGGCCCGGCGGGCACCACCAACACCGTGAGTTGGTGTGACGCGCTGGGTCTTCTCGGCCCTCGCTGTTGTCCTCGCGGTGGGTGCGCTGACTGTGTTTGCCTCGCGCATGCTGGGGCGCACCTCGCGCGCGTCGATCGTGATTTCAGTCATCGCGCATTGGCTCGGAGCATTCGTGCTCTGGAGCTTTGTGGGCGGCCTCGCTCAGCACTACGGGATCCTCGCCAGCTATCCGGGTTCCTTCTTCGGACTGGTGGCTCTGGGAGGGGGTATCTGGCACTACCACACGATCCTTCGCGCCGGGCGTGAGCGCGGGTTGACCGTGTTCGTGGGAGTTCAGGTCGCCTGGGCGGTGGTCGTGCTCGCCCAGAACGGACTATTCAGCAGTTGAACGTGTCTCTCGCTGCTGGTTAGACGCCGCCGTGGGCCTTCGACCATGCGTCGGGGGAATCGAGGAAGTCGCGCACCACGTCCGCCTGCTTCCGGTCGAAGTACCCTGAGGCGTGAGCCACGTGAAGGGTAGTCCGCCAGTCGGTCAGTGCATGCAGAGTGATGCCCGCCTCGAGCAGGTTCTTCTCGGCGTCTGGGTACACACCGTAGTAGAAGATGACGACCGCCTGCTCCACGATCGCGCCCGCCCGCCGGAGCGCGTTACAGAAGTTGATCTTGCTCTTGCCGTCGGTGGTGAGATCCTCGACGAGCACGACGCGGGCGCCGGACTCGAGGGTCCCCTCGATCTGGCTCATGCGTCCGAAACCCTTGGCGGTCTTCCGCACGTAGATCATGGGCAGGAAAAAGTACTCGGCGATCCACGCTGCGAGAGGAATGCCGGCCGTCTCCCCGCCGGCGACCAAGGTCATGCGCTCCCGGCCGATGCTACGATCGATCTCCTCGGCGGCGAGCTGGATGATCTCGCGGCGCTGGCGCGGGAACGAGATCAGCTTGCGACAGTCGATATAGACGGGACTGGCCCAGCCCGAAGTGAAGATGAAGGGCTCGTCCTGGTTGAAGTGGATCGCGTCGATCTCGATGAGCAGCTCGGAGGCGCGTTCCTTGCGATCGATGAACTTGACGGGCATGGCGACTCAGATCGTATCACGTGCCACCCAGACGGGAGTGCCAACCGATGGACGGGACGGTGACGGCGGTGAGCCGGAGCACGAAACACACGCTGGTCAAGCCGATGCACGAACACATTCGGCTCCTGGCCGGCCTGGGGGTGGAGGGCGATGCCCATCAGGGGGAGACGGTCAAGCATCGCTCGCGGGTTGCGCGCGACCCGCACCAACCCAACGTGCGCCAGGTGCACCTGATCCACGCCGAACTGCATGACGAGCTGCAGGCGGCGGGCTTCGCGGTGTCGGCGGGGCAGATGGGCGAGAATGTGACCACCCGCGGCATCGATCTGCTGGGGCTACCGACCGGTACCCGGCTGCGTTTGGGCGATGCGGCGCTGGTGGAGATTACCGGCCTGCGCAATCCCTGCGCCCAGCTCGACCGAATCCAGCCCGGGCTCATGGCGGCCACCCTGGGGCGTGACGAGCATGGCAACCTCGTCCGCAAGGCCGGCGTGATGGCGATCGTCGTGGCCGGCGGCGATGTGCGCGGCGGCGACTCCATCCGTGTGGAATTGCCGCTCCCGCCCCACCGACCACTCAGACCGGTCTGAGCTCTGGGGTGGCGGAGATCAACCGGGCCGGGCGAGATCGTCCAGGATTCGACTGGCTGCCGCCACCGGATCGTGCGCGGCCGTGATGGGCCGGCCCACGACAATGTAATCGGCACCGGCCATCCGGGCGTCGGCGGCCGAGGCCGTCCGTTTCTGATCGTCGCCGGCTCCCACTGCTCGAATGCCCGGGGTCACGATAATCCACGTCCGGCCGAGAGCCGCGCGCAGGAGGCGGCTCTCCTCGGGGGAGGCGACGGATCCGTCCAGGCCCGCCTCGCGGGACAGGGTGGCGAGATGCAGGACATGCCCACTTACGCTGGAGGTGATCCCGAGCTCGGCCTGTAGCGCCCGCTGGTCGAGACTGGTGAGGACAGTCACCCCGAGACAGAGTGGTCGTGTGACCGCGAAGTCCGCCGCGGCCTTGTTCGCCGCCTCGGCCGCCGCGCGCATCATGGCCGCACCCCCGCTGACATGGACGTTCAGCATGAAGACACCGAGCCGCGTCGCCTCGCGGACGGCGCCGGCCACTGTGTTGGGGATGTCGTGGAACTTCAGATCGAGAAAGACGCGGAAGCCTCGCTTGCGGGCGATCTCGACGGCCGCCGGTCCGGCAGCGGTGAACAGCTGAGAGCCGATCTTGCAGCCGCGCACGACACCCTGAAGGCGGTCCAGCCACACCTCGGCCTCGGCCAAGGTCTCCAGGTCGAGGGCGACGAGCAGACGATCGGACGCCGCCAGCTCAGGCGCCATGGTATTCCTGCAGGCTCCGCACCTGCTGCTCGCCCTTGAGGAGAGCCTCGATGGCGCCGATGGCCGCCTGGGCTCCGTCCACGGTGAGGTAGTACGGGATGTGCTGGGTGACGGCGGTGCGCCGGATCATGTAGGAGTCCCTGCGCGCGCGTCCGTCCTCGGGCGTGTTGAAGACGAGAACGATCTCGCCTCGCTTCATGAGGTCGATGGCGTTGGGTCGGTGACCCTCGGCGACCTTGTGAATGAGCTCCACCGTCATCCCGTGACGCTCGAGCACGCGGGCGGTCCCGACGGTGGCCACCAGGGAGAAGCCCATCTCCACGAGGCGCTTGGCCAGGGGCATGAGCGCTCGCTTGTCCCGATTCCTCACGGAAATGAAGACCTTGCCCGAGGCCGGAATGGGCGAGTCGGCCGCGAGCTGCGACTTGAGATAGGCTTTGCGGAAATCGTTGTCGATGCCCATGACTTCCCCCGTCGACTTCATCTCCGGACCGAGCACCATGTCGACGCCGGGGAATTTGATGAAGGGGAAGACCGCCTCCTTCACCGCGATATGGGACAGTTCTCGCTCCTCGAGGCCCGCCACCTCCGCAATGGAGTGACCGAGCATGGCCCGCGTCGCCACCTTGGCCAGAGGCGTGCCGATGACCTTGGAGACGAAGGGCACCGTCCGGGACGCCCGCGGATTGACCTCCAGGACGTAAATCGTGTCGTTGCGGATGGCGAACTGGACGTTGATCAACCCCACCACGCCCAGGGCCTGGGCGAGGGCTTTGGTCTGCGCGCGCAGAGCGCGCACCTGGTCGTCGCCCAGGGAGTAGGGAGGAAGCGCGCAGGCGGCGTCGCCAGAGTGGATGCCTGCCTTCTCGATGTGCTCCATGACGCCGCCGATCACGACCCGCTCCCGGTCGGCCACCGCGTCGACATCGATCTCGAGCGAGTCATCCAGGAACTTGTCGATGAGAATCGGATGCTCGGGGGCAACCATGACTGCCTCTCGAATGTAGTCGGCGAGGTCCTCCTCGTCGTGGACGAGGCGCATGGCGCGGCCCCCCAGGACATACGAAGGCCGGACCAGCACGGGGTAGCCGATGCTGGCGGCGATGACGCGCGCCTCCTCCAGCGAGCGCGCGGTTGCCCCCGCCGCCTGCTGGAGCCCTAGCTCCGTGAGCAGAGCGCTGAAGCGCTGGCGGTCCTCTGCCCGATCGATGGCATCGGGAGACGTTCCCAGGATCGGCACGCCGGCCTCGCGCAGGGGCACCGCCAGCTTGAGGGGCGTCTGTCCACCGAACTGGACGATCACCCCAAGAGGCCGTTCGCGCTCGACGATGTTGAGCACATCCTCGAGGGTGAGCGGCTCGAAGTAGAGCCGGTCGGACGTGTCGTAGTCGGTCGATACGGTCTCCGGATTGCAGTTGACCATGATCGCTTCGACCCCGAGCTCGCGCAGGGCGAAGGCGGCGTGCACGCAGCAGTAGTCGAATTCGATCCCCTGCCCGATGCGGTTCGGACCCGAGCCGAGGATGATGACTTTGGAACGCGCGGTGGGCGGCGCCTCGTCCTCCTCTTCGTATGTGGAATAGAGGTAGGGTGTGTAGGCTTCGAACTCGGCCGCGCAGGTGTCCACGGTCTTGAAGGTCGCCACGATTCCGTGCTGGCGGCGCAGGAGCCGGATGGCGTGCTCGCTGGAGTCGGTCAGGCTGGCGATGCGACGGTCGGCGAAACCCATCTCCTTGGCCCGACGAAGAATGGCGGGGTCGCTGAGAGAGGCTCTCGTGATCTCCGTCTCGAACTCGACGATCTCGCGGATGTTCTCCAGGAACCAGGGATCGATTCTGGTGAGCGCGTGGATCGCCTCTGTGGTGAGGCCGGCCCGGTAGGCATCGCCGAGGGCGAACAGGCGGTCAGGGGTGGGGACGCTCAACAGCCGGCGTAGATCGTCATCGGCGAGGGGGCGTCCAAGGGTGAGCCCCCACCGATCCTGCTCCAGGGAGCGCACCGCCTTCTGGAGCGCCTCTTTGAACGTGCGCCCGATGGCCATGACCTCGCCTACCGACTTCATCTGGGTGGTGAGCGTGGGATCCGCCTCCGGGAATTTCTCGAAGGCCCAGCGTGGGACTTTCACCACGCAGTAATCGAGCACGGGCTCGAAGCAGGCCGGCGTCTCCCGCGTGATGTCGTTGCGGATCTCGTCGAGGGTATACCCGACGGCGAGCTTGGCGGCGATCTTGGCGATGGGGAATCCGGTCGCCTTGGAGGCCAGCGCCGACGAACGCGAGACGCGCGGGTTCATCTCGATGACCACCAGCCGACCGTCCTCGGGATTGATCGCGAACTGGATGTTGGAGCCCCCCGTCTCCACCCCGATCTCCCGGATGATGGCGACGGCGGCGTCGCGCATGAGCTGGTATTCCTTGTCGGAGAGGGTCTGGGCAGGGGCCACCGTGATGGAATCGCCGGTGTGGATGCCCATGGGGTCGAGGTTCTCGATGGAGCAGATGATGACGACGTTGTCCCCGAGATCGCGCATGACCTCGAGCTCGAATTCCTTCCAGCCGATCACTGACTCCTCGACCAGCACGGTCCCAGCGGGGGACATCTGGAGGCCCCAGCGCACGGCCTCCTCCAGTTCGTCGGGGTTGTAGGCGATGGAGCCGCCGCTCCCGCCGAGGGTGAACGAGGGGCGCAGGATCACGGGATAACCGACGCCGGACACGATACGGCGCGCCTCCTCCACGCTGCGGGCGGTGCCCGAGCGGGGACAGGCGAGACCGATCCGCTCCATGGCGACCTTGAACAGCTCGCGATCCTCGGCCATCTTGATGGCGGGGAGCTTGGCTCCGATCAGCTCGACATCGAAGCGGGCCAAGGTCCCATCCTCGGCCAGGGCCACGGCGATGTTGAGAGCGGTCTGGCCGCCCAACGTGGGCAGGAGGGCCTGGGGTCGCTCGCGCTCGATGACCTTGGCCACGAATTCCGGGGTGAGCGGCTCGATGTACGTCCGCGTGGCCAGCTCGCCATCGGTCATGATGGTGGCCGGATTGGAATTGATCAGGACGACCTCGAACCCTTCCTCGCGCAGGGCTTTGGTCCCCTGGGTGCCTGAGTAGTCGAACTCACAGGCTTGACCGATGACGATCGGGCCGGAGCCGATCAGGAGTATGCGGCGGAGATCCGTGCGACGAGGCAGCGCCTATTCCTCCACGAGACCATAGACGATGGAAATCTCCGGCGCCGCTTCCTCACGCCGGTAGAGCACGTCGTCGAGCCGTCCCGGGCCGATCCAGACGGCTTCGCCGTTGCCCCACAGCTTCTCACCGAGGACACTCATGCGCCGGTCCACCCGTTCGCGGACGCCGTGCGCCTCCAGCGAGGCATCGCTCTGGGTCGTGAACGACGTCCACTCGGGCTTCTCGCTGCCACCTTCGGTCTTTCGATACGAGATCAGGTACTTCGGCATATGGGGTCTGCGCCTCCCTCGTGCATCAGCTGCGTGAAGCGACGGAACAGGTAATTGGCATCGTGAGGCCCCGGTGAGGCCTCGGGGTGGTACTGGACGGAGAACACCCGCAGCTCGCGGTGAGCCAACCCTTCACAGGTGTCGTCGTTGAGGTTCACATGCGACACCTCCCAGCCGCTGGCGGCCACAGATCCGGAGTCCACGGCAAAGCCGTGGTTCTGCGAGGTGATCTCGACCCGTCCGGAGGCGAGGTCCTTCACGGGATGGTTGGCCCCGTGATGGCCGAACGGGAGCTTGTACGTGCGCCCCCCGGCCGCCAGCCCCAGGATCTGGTGCCCGAGGCAGATCCCGAAGATCGGGACGCGTCCCAGGAGTGAGCGCACGGTGTCGATCAGATAGGGGACCGCCTCCGGGTCGCCGGGACCATTGGAGAGAAACACGCCGTGGGGCTCGTAGGCCAGAACCTCGTCGGCAGAGGCGGCGGCGGGCACCACGGTGACCTGGCAGCCGACCGCCGCCAGCTGGCGCAGGATGTTGAGCTTGACCCCCGAATCGAAGGCCACCACGCGGAAGCGCGACGAGGGAGGGCTGATGTAGCCCCGCTGCAGATCCCACGGGCCCTCACGCCACGTGAAAGGGCGGTCCACGCTGACCTCGGCCACCAGGTCGCGTCCGATCAAGCCAGGGAGGTCCCGAGCCCGGGCGCGCAGGCGATCGAGGTCGTCCTCACCCGAGGTGATGATCCCATCCTGGGCGCCGTGATCACGAAGGTGGCGAGTGAGGGCGCGCGTGTCGATTCCCTGGATCCCGACGATGCCGTGTGACTTCATGTAGGTGTCCAGGCTCATGCGCGAGCGGAAGCTCGACGGCCACCGGCTGGCCTCCTTGACCACGAACCCGTTGACCCATGGCCGCCGAGACTCGACGTCTTCGTCGTTGAGGCCGTAGTTCCCGATCATCGGATAGGTCATCGCCACGATCTGGCCCCGGTAGGAAGGGTCGGTCAGGATCTCTTGATAGCCCGTCATGGCCGTGTTGAAGATCACCTCTCCGCTGGCCTCTCCCTCCGCGCCCAGAGCATAGCCTCGGAAAACACGGCCATCGCGCAGGACGAGCCGGGCCACGTTCACGGCCCTACCACCACGCCGCCCACAACGGTGCCGGCCGGCCCCCCGCGTAGCACCCAGCCCCTGAAGGGCGTGTTGCGGCTACGTGAATGAAACTGCCCAGGGTCGACGGTGAGTTCCCGGTCGAGGTCGAGGATGGTGACATCGCCGGGTGCGCCCATGCTCAGGGTGCCCCCGCCCAGGCCAAGCAGCCGAGCGGGATCGGCAGTGAAGCGCGACACCAATGTCGCAAGCGACAGCACACCAGGACGGACCAGCCTATCGAGTAAGACCGGAATCGCGGTCTCCAGCCCCACGATTCCCGCCGGCGCGCCGTCGAACTCGCCCTCCTTTTCGGAGGTGGCGTGGGGCGCGTGGTCGGTGGCGATGCAGTCGATCGTGCCGTCGGCCAGCGCCTCCAAGAGCGCTTCGGTATCCCGCTTGGTGCGCAAGGGCGGGTTCATCTTGGTGTTGGGGTCGAAGTGACGGACCGCCTCTTCGGTGAGGACGAGATGGTGCGGGGTCACCTCGGCCGTGACTCGGATTCCGCGGGCCTTAGCCTCGCGAACCAGTCGAACCGCGCCTGCTGTCGAGAGATGGGCGATGTGGACGTGGGCGCCGGTCAACTCGGCCAGGAGAATGTCACGGGCCACCATGGTGTCCTCGGCCGCGGCCGGCGTCCCGGGCAACCCAAGTTCCATGGAGACGACCCCCTCGTTCATCGAAGCGCCCTGGGAGAGATTGTGGTCTTCCGCGTGGCTGATCACGGGAAGACCGAACGGCAGGGTGTACTCCATGGCATGGCGATATAGCGCCGCGTTCATGACGCATTGGCCGTCGTCCGAGAAGGCCACGCAGCCGGCCTCGGCCAGCTCTGCCAGCTCGGCGAGATCCTCGCCTTTGAGGCCTCGCGTGACGGCGCCGATGGTACGAACACGCACCACCCCTTCGGCCTTCGCCTTGGCCAGGATGTAGTCGGTGATCGACCGATTGTCGTTCACCGGGAAGGTGTTGGCCATGCAACAGACGGTGGTGAACCCTCCGGCCGCCGCCGCCCGCGTACCGGTGGCCACGGTCTCCTTGTACTCGAAGCCTGGCTCGCGCAGGTGCACATGAATGTCGATGAAGCCTGGACACACCACCTTGGCCGTGGCGTCCACCGTGGCGATGTCAGGGGGAGCAGCCAGGCGCGGGCCAACCCGCTCCACCAGTCCATTCCGGATCAGCACATCCTGGACGGCATCGACGCCGTTGGCGGGATCGAGCACGCGACCGTTCCTGATAAGCAGGTTCATGCGCCCTCTCGGGCCTTGCTCCCGGCGAGCAGGATGAGTACACCCATGCGCACGGCCAACCCCTTGGCGACCTGGTCGAGGATGACCGAGTAAGGCCCATCCGCGACCTCGGGTGACAGCTCCACACCGCGGTTCACAGGACCAGGGTGCATGATGAGTACGTCGGGCCGGGCTTCGGCTTGCAGTTTGGCGAGCGTCAGCCCCCAGTAACGCGAGTATTCCCGGATGGAAGGAATCAGCCCCCCCGCCATGCGCTCCCCTTGCAGACGCAGCATCATGATCACGTCGACGTCGCGGATGGCGTCCTCGAGCCGATAGCACACCTTCACGCCCAGCTCCTGAACGAAGGGGGGAATCAGGGTCGGAGGCCCCGCCACGGTGACGCTCATGCCCAGCTTGCGCATACCGTGGATGTTGGAGCGCGCCACCCGGCTGTGAGCGATATCGCCGATGATCGCGACGTGAAGACCTTCAAAGTGCCCCTTCTTCTCGCGGATGGTCAAGAGGTCGAGAAGGGCCTGGGTGGGATGCTCGTGCGCTCCGTCGCCGGCGTTGACGATACTGCAGGGCAGCTCCCGCGCCAGCAATTCGGCCGCGCCGGCAGACGCGTGGCGGACCACCACCACGTCCGGGCTCATGGCCGCGATGTTCTTGGCGGTATCGAGCAGGCTTTCGCCCTTGGCCGCGCTCGACCCGCTCGCCGAGAAGTTGATGACGTCGGCCGACAGCCACTTGCCGGCGATTTCGAAGGACGTTCGCGTCCGGGTGGACGCCTCGTAGAAGAGATTCACGATGGTCTTGCCGCGCAGAGCAGGGACCTTCTTGATCTCGCGGCCGGCGATTTCCTGGAGGGAGGCGGCGGTGTCCACGAGCAGGATGATCTCGTTCGCGTCCAGGGCGCGGATCGTCAGGAGGTCCTTGCGCGTCCATGTCATCTACTCGTCCTCCGGCTCTTCGATGACCACGCGATCCTCGCCGTCATGGTCTTTCAGGCGGACCGCCACGCTTTCGCGCCGCGAGGTGGGGAGGTTCTTGCCCACGTAGTCGGGACGGATGGGCAGCTCACGATGACCCCGGTCGACGAGGATTGCGAGTTGAATCGAGCGCGGCCGCCCGAGGTCGATGAGGGCATCGAGGGCCGCCCGGATGGTGCGACCGGTGAAGAGGACATCGTCGACCAAGATGACGGTCTTGTTCTTGATCGAGAAGGGGATGTCCGTCCCCCGGATAACGGGAACGCCCCGCATGTCGAGATCGTCGCGGTACAGGGTGATGTCGAGGGTACCCACGGGGGCTGTGGTGCCGTCGATCTGAGTGATCTTGACGGCCAGCCGCTGGGCCAGAGTGACCCCGCGGGTGCGCAGCCCGATGAACGTTAGATCCTTGGCGCCGCCGTTTCGCTCGAGGATTTCGTGGGCGATACGGGTCAGGGCACGATCAAGAGCGGGTTCGTCGAGGACCTGCGCCTTCTCTCGGGCGCGCGCGGATGAACCGCTGCTCATGCGTCACTCTCTCCTTGCGGGCCTCGCCGGGCTCGCTTAAAGGAAAGCCACCGTTGCGTCGATTCACACTCTACCCACCCCACGCGACGTGTGTCAATCGCATTCGGCGCTCAGGCTTCTCGCCAGCGCTCGTGCACGCGCCGCTCGCCCTCGATGCTCACGCGGCCACCCTTCACGATCACCGCCCGCTGAGGCAGGGCCATCACGATCTCCTCGACCTGGTGGCAGTCCCATACGACCAGGTCGGCCCGGCCGCCCGACGCGAGGCCGTAGTCGGCCACGCCCAACATGGAGGCTGGGTGACGAGTGATGGTGTCGACGATGGACCGCAAATCGGTGGGCGTGCCCATGTGGGCGGCCACGGCGGTCAGGAAGGCCATGTGGGCGAGATCGGCCGTCCCCACCGGCGTGAAAGGGTTCTGCACGTTGTTGGTGGAGAGGGCGACGGGAACGCCGGCCGCCAGCAGACGGCGGATGGGCGTGAGCCCGCGCCGGATGTTATGGGTATCCCGGCGCCCCATCAGATAGAGATCCGTGGCAGGCAGGCTGATGACGCCGATCCGTGCCTCCACCAGCCCCGCGATGATCCGATCTTGTTGTTGCGGAGCGAGGGCGGCCAGCTCGGTGAGGTGACCGACAACCACCCGGCCCTGCCAGCCTCGGCGAAGGGTCTCCTCCACGATCGTGGTGATATGCAGATGCTCGGGCTCATCGAAGAAGTCCGCGTGAAAATCAACGGCGACCCCGAACTCGTCCGCGAGATCGTAGACGATCTGGATCTGTCGGAGCGGGTCACTATCGTTGTACGGGCATCCCCCCACGAGATCGGCGCCCATGGCGAGCGCTCGCCGCAGGAGTGCCTCCGTGCCCGGGGCCCGGACAATCCCCTCCTGGGCGAAGGCGCAGATCTGCACATCGATGGCGGCCGCGAACTCCTCGCGGAGCGGCAACACTGCTTCCAAGCCCATCAGGCCCACGATCTGATCGACCTCGACGTGCGTGCGAAGCGTCGTCGTGCCGGCCGCCACCGCCATTGCCAACACGCGCCGGGCTCGCTCCCGAATATCGCTCGCCGTGAAGTGTCGCTTGGCATCTCCGGTAATCCGGATGGCCTCCTCCAGGGTGCCGGCCTCCCCTCGCACGCGGCCTGACAGCAAGGCCTTGTCGAGGTGAATATGAGCTTCCACCAAGCCCGGAGTCACCAACCGCCCGCGGACGTCGATCGTCTCCTGCGCCGGGCCCAGGTCGCGACCGATGGCCGCGATGTATCTGCCCTCGATACCCACGTCGGTGGGGTCGGTCGCGTCGGGCAGACGACAGCCCCGCAGGAGGAGATCCAGCACAGTGGCCCGATCCTATTGACGATGAATGGCTCTTTGCAAGAGGCCGGCGAGGGGCCTAAAGTCACCTATGACACGTATGTCAAACGGAGGTGGCCGGTGATCCGGACCATACGGACGGTGTGCGCCCACGATTGCCCCGACCAGTGTTCGCTGCTCGCTCACGTCGAGGACGGCCGCATTGTGAGGATCGAGGGAGACCCGACCCATCCCTTCACGGCGGGTTTCGCGTGCGCCAAGGTCCACCGAGACCACGAGTTGGTCCACTCGCCAGAGCGTGTGCTCACCCCCCTCCGCCGGACGGGCGCCAAGGGGCAGGGCCGCTTTGCGCCGATCACGTGGGATGACGCGCTCGACGAGATCGTCAGCCGCTGGCAGGCGATCATGCGGGAAGACGGCGCCGAGGCAATCCTCGGCTACGCCTATAGTGCCCATCAGGGCCAGATCAATCGGGGTCTGCTGCTAGGGCTGTTCCACGCCCTTGGTGCGTCGCGTCTGCAGGCAGGGACTGTGTGCGACACCTGCGCGGAAGCGGGGTGGGATGCCGCATGCGGAAGCGTGGGAGGGGCAGACCCGGAAACGGTGATCCACTCCGACCTGATCATCGCCTGGGGGGCGGACCTTCTGACCACCAACGTGCACATCTGGCCCTTCGTCGAGCGGGCGCGCGCAGCCGGCGCGACGCTGGTTGTCATCGAGCCACGCCGTAGCCGAACGGCGGCCCGCGCGGACTGGCATCTTCGGGTGAGGGTCGGCACTGACGCCGCCCTCGCGCTGGGGATGATGCACGTCCTCGTACGCGAGGGGCTCGCGGACCGACGCTATCTGGCCGAGCGTACGGTCGGCTTCGACCGACTGGAGCGTGATGTGCTGCCGCACTTTCATCCGGCGCGGGTCGCCGAGATCACTGGAGTGAGCGTCTCGGACCTGGAACGCCTGGCCCGCATGTACGGTCGTGCGCGGGCACCATTCATCCGCCTCGGCGAGGGGATGTCGCGCTCCCGGCAGGGAGGGCAAGCCATCCGCGCGGTGGCCCTGCTTCCTGGTGTGGTGGGCGCCTACGACAAGGTCGGCGGCGGCGCCCTTCTCATGACAGCTGCGAGCTTCGGTCTCGATGCCTCGGCCCTTCGCAGACCGTCGGGTCCGGCTACCACCCGCCAGGTGAACCATTCACGACTGGGGGAGGCTCTTCTCACTCTGAAGAACCCTCCGCTGCGCGCGCTCTTCGTGGCGTGCAATAACCCCGCAGTCACCTGTCCCGACGCGGGCGCTGTCCGCCGGGGACTCTCGCGTGAGGACCTCTTCACGGTGGTCCACGATCCGTTCCTCTCGGACACCGCTCGCTACGCCGACGTTGTGCTTCCGGCAGCCACCTACCTGGAAACCGAGGACGTCCATCGGGCCTACGGCACCTACTATCTGCAGTTCGCGAACCGCGTCGTCGAACCGCAAGGCGAGGCGTGGCCCAACCGGCGTCTGGCCCAGGAGCTCGCGCGTCGCCTTGGCGTGACCGATCGTGTTTTCTCCATGGACACGGACGCGCTGCTCGGGGAGATCATTCGTCGTTCGAGCGGTCCGACTGCCAGTGTCAATCGCGCCGAGCTCCGGGCTTCCGGTCCGGTGAAGCTTGCGCCCGAGCCGGGCCGGCAGCAGTTCGCGACCCCGTCGGGTAGGTTGGAGTTCTACTCGGACCGGCTGGCAGGGCAGGGGCTGCCCGCGATGCCCGACTGGGTCGAGGAGGCGATCGAGACGGAGGAGGAGCGCCGCTGGCCGCTGCGCCTGCTCACGGCGCCCGGCTACTATCAGAGCCACACTGCTTTCTCTGCGGTGGCCTCGCTGCGCCGCAAGCAAGGCCCCCCGGAGTGCGTGCTTCACCCCGACGACGCCGCGGCCCGTCAGCTGTGCGACGGGCAATCTGTGCAGCTCGTCAACCAGCGGGGGCTTGTGACCCTGAGGCTACGGGTGAGCGACGAGACTCCCCCCGGCGTGGTCTTCGTCCCTGGCCAGCGCCCGGCGGGCGAGGCCGGCCAGAGCACCATCAATATGCTCGTGTCCGACCGTTTCAGCGATTTGGGTGAGGGAGCGACCTACCAGGACACCCGGCTGGACGTCCGTCCCCTGCCTGCGTAGGCGCCGCGCGTCCGCTATCAGCGATTGACGCCGCTACCTCGACGGCGCCAGAGACCGTAGCCGACGATTGCCAGACCGACGACGATCCCGAGGATCTGCTTCCAGCCGAAGTAGTCTCTCGGAGAGGTGCCGAGGCCCAATCGCGTCCGCGAACAGCGACGCGAGCACGATCAGGATCCCGAGCAGAATCAGCCACGTTGACCCCGTCATCAAGCTCTCCCTCCCCGACCGAGCCGGTAGCCCGCGCCGGAAGCAGTGTGCTGCAACGATCCCCGCTGACTCTCGTACGAGCCTGCGGACCATATCGCGTCGCGGCATCATAGACCAGTGATTGACGCGCCGACAAGAATTGCGGCGAGCCAACAGGACCCACGAACGACGGGCGACCAGCGGACCTCGCTATACTGGCGGCCAGGACCACGAGGAGTCCCAGGAGAAAAGGAGGCGCCCATGCAGGCGACCGTGCAGGGACTGTTAGGAATGGACAAGCTCCACGCGCGTATCGAGGAGATCAAACGGGCGAAGGGCCAACCGCCCTGGGTCGAGAAGCTCGTGGTGAACGATCAGATGTCAGGCACGCTCATTTGCCAGCCGCCGGGCCATCCGACGGACCGCCACTATCACTTGACGGACGAGTGGTGGATCATTCTGGAGGGCGAGATCGACTGGGAGATCGAAGGCCAGAGAGAACCCATTCGGGCTCGAGCGGGCGATGTCGTGTTCGCGCCCGCCAACCACTTCCACCACATCCGCCCCCGAGGGAGCGGGCCGACGATCCGTCTGGCCATCACGCCGGCGGGTGAGTTCCACCGTCACGACCGAGCCCCGGGCGCAGGCCCTTACGACCGCTAGGCTATTTAAAATGGGGGGCCCCGAAATGGCCCCCCATACCCCCCAAGCGCTCGGGGTGCCCCGGGGAACCCGTGGCACCCCTCGGTCCTACGCGGCATCGTCGGGGCCCCGAAATGGCCCCCCATACCCCCCAGCGCTCGGGGTGCCCCGGGAAACCCGTGGCACCCCTCGGTCGCACGCGGCGGCGTCGGGGCCGCGAAATGCAAACCCTGCCTATACCCCGTACTGGACGCCGATCGTCTCGGCGACGAGAGCGGGGCGCTCTTGCCCCTCGACCTCCATGGTCATCTCCCACGTCGCGCGGATGCCGTTTCCGGAAACCTCGTCGACCTTGAGAAGCTTCTGACGCAGGCGTACGCGCGCGCCGGCCGGGACCATGTTCGTGAAGCGGACCTTGTTGGAGCCGTAGTTCACCCCACGGCTACGCTTGTTGACCTTCACGAGCGTGCTGGCCAGTCGTGGAACCAGCGACAAGGTGAGGTAGCCGTGGGCGATGGTCTTGCCGCCCGGCATCTCCCTCTTGGCGCGCTCGACGTCCACGTGGATCCACTGGTGATCGCCGGTGGCCTCGGCAAACTTGTCGATCATGGCCTGATCGACGGTGATCCATTCCGAGGGCCCCAGTTCCTTTCCCACGTGCTGCGCCAAATCCTTTGGAGACTCGACAGTGAGTGTCATCTCGATCTGCTCCTTGACTTGATAGGCTCCGTGGGACCTCTGGTCGCTAGGCCAAGAAGCCCTTGCCCTCGCTCACCAGGCGGTCAACCAGCGCGGCCGGCTTCCAGACGTCGCCGTGCTTCCGCTGCCATTCCAGCATACGATCGCGGATCACCTTGAGCCCGATGGAGTCGGCCCAGAACATGGGGCCGCCGCGGTACACGGGCCACCCATAGCCGTACACCCAGATCACGTCGATGTCGCTGGCCCGGATGGCGAGCTTCTCTTCCAGGATCTTCGCGCCCTCGTTGACCATCGGGTAGAGGAGCCGCTGCAGGATCTCTTCGTCGGAGATGAACCGGCGGGTGATGCCCATCTCGGCCGAGACCTCGCCGATGATCTTCTCGACCTCGGCGTCAGGCTTGGGCGTGCGGTCGCTGCCTTCGTAGCGATAGTAGCCGGCGCCCGTCTTCTGACCGAACCGCCCCATCTCGCACAGGCGATCGGCCACGGCCGCCTTCACGCCCTTGCCTTTGCGGATGCGCCAGCCGACGTCGAGGCCGGCCAGGTCACCCATGGCGAACGGCCCCATGGGGAAGCCGAAGTCGTACAGGACCTTGTCGACCTGCTGGGGCAGCGCGCCCTCCAGGATGAGCTTCTCGGCCTCGCGCCCGCGCTGGTGCAGCATGCGGTTGCCCACGAAGCCGTCGCACACGCCGACGAGTACGGGCACCTTGGCGATCTGCTTGCCGACGGCCATGGCCGTCGCGATGACGGGCTTCGACGACTTCGCGCCGCGCACGACCTCCAAGAGACGCATGACGTTGGCCGGGCTGAAGAAATGCATGCCGAGAACGCTCTCCGGTCGCGTGGTCGCCGAGGCGATCTCGTCGACGTTCAAGGTCGAGGTATTGGTAGCCAGCACGGCACCCGACTTGGCGATGCCGTCGAGCTTGCCGAAGACCTCCTTCTTGATCGGCATCTCCTCGAAAACGGCCTCGACGACGATGTCGGCCTCGGCCACGGCTCCGAAATCGGTGGTGCCCGTGATGAGCCCCATGCGTTTCTCGACGTCGTCCTTGCTGAGCCGACCGCGGGCCGCCGTCGCTTCGTAGTTCTTACGCACGACCCCGAGGCCGCGGTCGAGCGCATCGCGCGCGACCTCGACCACGGTGACGGGGATGCCGGCGTTGGCAAAGTTCATGGCGATACCACCGCCCATGGTTCCCGCCCCGATGACGGCCGCCTTGCGAATAGGCAAGGCTGGCGTGTCGGAGGGGACATCGGGAATCTTGGCGGCCTCTCGTTCGGCAAAAAAGAAGTAGCGCTGGGCTTTGGACTCCGACGAGTTCAGCAGCTCGCCGAACAGCTCCCGCTCACGGGCGAGCCCCTGGTCGAAGGGAAGGTTGACGGCAGCTTCCACCGCCTTGATGCAGTTCTCGGGGGCGCGAAAGCCACGGGTGGCACGGGCCACCGATTTGCGGAAG
The DNA here is from genome assembly GCA_963754315.1 of uncultured Candidatus Rokubacteria bacterium. Taxonomy (GTDB): domain Bacteria; phylum Methylomirabilota; class Methylomirabilia; order Rokubacteriales; family CSP1-6; genus CAVWFS01. The sequence continues at coordinate 247,010 of CAVWFS010000019.1, read as the reverse complement.
TCGGCGAAGATCTCGGGCTTGCCACGAGCACCCGCAATCTTCTCGTCGAGGTCCCGGATCTTGCGGAGGGGGCGGTTCTCGGCCAGGACTTTCTCGGCAAAGGCGACGCCGCCAGCGGTGAGATCCCCGTCGACGATCTCGTCGATCAGCCCGTGCTTGAGCGCCTCGGGGGCGCTGATGGGATCGCCACTCACGATCATGTGAAGGGCCTTCTCCGTCCCGACCACGCGAGGGAGGCGCTGCGTTCCTCCTGCGCCCGGCAGGAGTCCGAGCTTCACCTCGGGAAGCCCAAAGCGCGCCGTCTTGACCCCGACCCGGTAGTGACAGGCGAGGGTAACCTCGAGACCCCCGCCGAGCGCGGTGCCATGAATCGCCGCCACCACAGGCTTGGGCCCTCCTTCGAGGAGGCTCAGGACCTCATGCAGACCGGGCGCCTGCGGGGGCTTGCCGAACTCGGTGATGTCGGCGCCGGCGATGAACGTCCGCCCGGCGCAGACGACCACGATGGCCCCTACAGCTGGGTCGGCGTGAGCGGCCTTGATCCCGTCGCGCAACCCCAGACGCACCCCGTGGCTCAGCGCGTTGACCGGAGGATTGTTGACGGTAAGCACGGCGATGCGGCCTCGACGATCGAGGTCGACGAACGGTGTGATGGCGGTCATAACCTTCCCCTTCCTGGCGATGCTCGAGTCGTGGGCATGCTATCACGGGCGGCCGACCGCGCCTCCCACGCGGCGAAGGCAAGGACGGTGAGGCTGGTCGCCACCGAGACCGTCAGATGGGGGCTGATGGCGGCCAGCGATACCGCCACCAGAAAGCCGCGCTGGAGCCAGCTCAGGGGTCGGAACATGTGCCCGGCCACCGCGGCCGACAGCGCGGTGATGCCGACCATGGCCGACGCGAACGCGATCACAATCTCCACGACGGAGCCGCTCAGCAGCAACGCGGGCTGGTAGACGAAGAGGAACGGCGCCAGAAAGCCGCCGATGGCGAAGCGGCAGCCTTGCCAACCGGTCTTCATGGGATCGGCCCCCGCAATCTGGGCGCCGGCGAAGGCGGTGACGGCTACCGGTGGGGTCACGTCGGCCAGCACGGCGTAGTAGAAAACAAAGAGATGGGCGGCCAGGATGTCGATCCCGAGTTTCTGCAAGGCGGCCCCGCCGACGGTGACCGCAAGGATGTAGGCGGGTGTGGTGGGAATGCCCGTTCCGAGGACGGATACGACGACGAAGATCAGGAATAGGGCCACGATGAGGTAGCCCGCGGAGAAGTTGATGATCAGGCTGGAGAAGGCGAGCGCGAACCCGGTGCGGCTCATGGCGGCCACGATGAGGCCCGAGGCGGCCAGCACGCAGGCGATGATAGCGCCGGACCGCATGGCCTCGATCATGGTGGTGGCCATGCGGCGCGGAGTCATCGGCTGGTCGCCCGCGAACCAGGAAACGACCACGGCCGTGAGCAGGCTGTAGAGCGCGGCCTTGGACGGCGAGTAGCCGGCCTCCAGACAGTAGAGCACCGCGCCGAAGGGGAGGAACAAGAGCGAGCGCCGCAACAGAGAGAGCACGGGCGGCATGTCGGCTGACATCGTCCCCAGACCGTGCTTGAGCGCTTCCCAGTGCACGGTCGCCATGATCCCCGCGTAGTACAGGACGGCGGGCAGCGCGGCCGCTACGATGATCTTCGAATACGGCACCCCCGTCAGTTCGGCCATGATGAAGGCACCGGCCCCCATGATGGGCGGCATGAGCGGGCCGCCGCAGGAAGCGGTTGCCTCGATAGCGGCGGCGATATCCGGCCGATAGCCGATCTTCTTCATCAGGGGGATCGTGAAGGTGCCGGTGGCGTAGCAGTCGGCCACCGAGGAGCCGCTCACCGTCCCGTAGAGAGCCGAGGACACCACCGCCACCTTGGCCGGGCCTCCCCGGAAGCGACCGGCCACCGCGATCGAGATGTCCATGAAGAACTGGCCCACCCCTGAATGCAGCATGAAGGACGCGAACAGGATGAAGATCATCAGCAGGTTGGCGGAGATGCCGGTGAGGGAGCCGAGGACCCCCTCGTCCGCGTACAGAAAGAACATCTCGATGAGCTGGGCGAAGCTGTATGCCCTCGGCGACTTCAGGAAGCCTGGGAGCCAGGGGGCGGCCACCAGGAAAGCGATGAAGACGAGCGTGGTGACGAAGAACCAGAAACCAACCGTCCGCCGCGATGCTTCCAGCACGGCCAGCACGAGCAACGTTCCGAGGATGACCTGGAGCAAGGTCACCGGGTGCACCCCCTCCCAGCGCTCGGTGAGCTCGGTGGCGTTGGCGATGACGTAGAGGGTGGGCACGAGGGCGGCGACGATCCAGGCGGCATCGACGACAGTGGGCCGGTGCTGGGGAGCACGCGGCGTCGCGCCAAAGAAGAGAAACGACAGGGGCAGCAGGAACATCAGATGGATGGCGCGCATCTCGCGCGGCTCCAGCACCCCCGCGTATGCGGTCCAGATGTGAAACAGGGCAGCCGCCACGGCATAGACGCCGGCCACCCATCCCACCACCCCCGTGAGCTGTCTCACGTGACTCGGTGGTCGCGGGGCGCGTGACCCATCTACGGAATGAGTTTCGCTTCCTTGTAGGCTTTCTCGGCCCCGGGGTGGAGCGGCACGTTGGCCAGCTTCACCGCGTCCTTCGGCGTGAAGTCCTTGAAGGCGGGGTGGATCTTGCGAACGGCGTCGACGTTATTGAGAACGATCTTCGTGAAATCGTAGACCGCCTCCGACGGCGTCTTGGCGTTGGCCACAATGGTGTTGGCCATTGCGATGGTGGGGAGGTCGACATCGTTGTTGACGACGTCCTTGTACGTGCCCTTGGGGATCACCCCGCGCGCTAGCCCGTGCCCCTCCATGAACTTGATGAGATCGTCGTCCATGGGCAGGATGCGCATCTTGCGCGCGAGCGAGGCTTCCTGGATGGCGGCCCCGGGAACGGCGAGGTTGGCGAAGAGGATGTCCATGTTCCGATCGCGGTACTGGGTCACCAGGTCGCTGTAAGAGACGAGGATGACCTTGCCCCCGCGGCTGCGCACGTCGGCATACGTGGTCTTGTAGAACTCGAACACCTTGCGCATCACCCACTCATCGGAGCCGCCGGGCGGCGTTGTCCCGATGGTGATGGGCTTCTTGGACTCGAATACGTCACGGATTGACTTGGCCGGATAGTCGGCAGGGACGCAGAACTGAATGTGCACGTAGCCGAGCCCGTTGACGACCAGCCGCATGTCGGCGTGCTTGTCCTTGTACGGATCCTGACCGTTGTAGGAGGCCGCCACGAACGGTGGCAAGCCCCAGGCGATCTCCGTCTCGCCCTGCTGCAGCTTGGTCATGTTCTGGATACCGGCTCCTGGCACCACCTTGATGTTGAATTTGGGGTCCTTGCTCTTGATCAGCTCCACGAAGCCGCCGGCCTGGGCGTACCAGCCGCCCCCGAGCTGGCCGGCCGTCCAGGTCAGATTGAACTGTTGGGCGAGGGCCGATACGGTGACGAGAGCGACGGCCGCCAGTGCGGCCAGCAGAGCGATGGGGCGCTTCATGGCAGTTCCTCCTCGAGTCAGGCGCGATGGGTCCACTCTTTGAGCGCCAACTCGTCGACGTCGACCCCCAGGCCCGGGCCGTCGAGGGCCAGGATACTGCCCTCGGCGTACTGGACAGGCTTTTTGACCACGTCTCCCATAAGTAGCAGGGGGCCAAAGAGCTCGCAGCCCCAGCTGACCGGCGCCGCCGCCAAGGCCACCTGCAGATAGGCCGCGGTGCCGACGGATGTCTCGATCATGCACCCGACATAGCAGCCGAGGCCGGCTGCCTCGGCGATGCGGGCGACCGCCATGCTTCCGAGCAGGCCGGCCGACTTGGTCACCTTGAGGCCGAGGATGCTGACCCCACCGAGACGGGCGATAGTCATGGCATCCTGCGGTGAAAAGCACGACTCGTCGGCCATGATGGGGACGGCCGCGCTTCGCCCCAGCTGAGCCATACCTTCAAGATCCCAGCGTGGAAGCGGTTGCTCCACGAAGTCGAGACCGTAGGGCTCGAGGGCCCGGATGGCACGTGGCGCGCTTGCCCGGTCCCAGCCCTGATTGGCGTCCACGCGCAGCGACACCGCGGGGCCGACGACCTCTCGGATCCGCTTGACCCGCTCGAGGTCGTGGGCAAGCGGATGCGCTGCGGTCTTGATCTTGAAGATGCGCTGTCCCCGCGCGCTCAGCTCGGCTGCCTCCGCCACCTCGTCCTCGAGTTTCGCGACCGCGAGTGACCAGGAGAGCGGCACCCGATCACGCATGCGGCCCCCCAGGAGACGATGGATCGGCACCCCCAGCGCACGGCCATTGAGGTCCCACAACGCCATCTCGACAGCGGCCCGGGCAAACGGATTGCCCTGGAGACGGCGGGCCATCTCGTGGCGGAGCGGTTCGATCTGGGTGGCGTCTCGGCCGGTCAGCCAGGGGGCGATATACCGCTCGATCGTGATGGCCACCGACTCGGCCGATTCCTCGCTCCAGGTGGGTCCGCCGAGGCAGGCCGCTTCACCCCAGCCAACTAACCCCCCGATCGTTTCCAGGCGCACGAAGACGAAATTGACAGCATGCAGCGTGGTGAAGGACATCGTGTGAGGCCGCTTGACGGGAATGTCAGCCTGGATGACGCGAATATCGCCGATCACCATGCGACTGACACCATATCAGCACGCCTGGCACAGAGACCCGCCCGAGTCCCGCTCGACTTACTCCGCGTCTGGTCCCGGGTCGTTCGCAATCTCGTGCCCATGGGCGAAGCGAGCGGGATCGAACAGCGACAGGTCCATCGAGGGGCGACCGTCAAGAATCCACTCGGCCACGTAGCGTCCAGTGGCCGGCGAGTGCTGGAAACCGTGCCCGCCGAAGCCCACCGCCAGGAACATGCCTTCCAGGCCGGGCGCCGGGCCAATGATGGCGTGATCGTCCGGCGTGAGGGGACGGAGGCCCGCCCAGCCACCGGCGATGCGAGCCCGCTCGATGATGGGAAGGCGATGAATGGCCTTCTGGACGGTCTCTTCCACCTTGCCCCAATCCATGGGAACGGCGAGATCGTCGCCGATGTCTTCGACATCACCAGGACTCAGGAGAACCTGCTCCATCTCTTTGCGAAAGTAGAAGCCGCTGGCACGGTCCGTGGTGAGCGGCACCGGTCCCGGTATCTCGGGGAACGGCTCGGTGAAGAAGATGTGCCGCCGCCGCGGCTGAACGGCAATCTGAAGATCGGCTAGCCGACCGACGCGGGCCGCCGAGGGCCCGGCGGCGTTGATGGCGAGCGGGGTTTCAATAGCGCCTTGCGTCGTGCGAACGCTTCGCACGCGACCGCCTACCCGGTCGATGCCGATGACGTCGACGCCCTCGAGAATCCGAGCCCCCAGCTCGCGCGCACGCCGGGCGAAGCCGGTGGTCACTTCGGCCGGCCCCGCCATACCGTCCGTCGGACCCCAGATGGCGGCGAGCAGGTCGTCGACGCGGAGGGCGGGGACCATCGCCTGCGCCTCCGTCGGGGTGATGATGCGCACGTCGACGCCGAGCCGCTGCTGGATGGCCATGCGCTTCCGGAAGCCGGTGAGGTCCGCTTCATCGGCGACCAAGAACAGGTAGCCGATCTTCCGATAGCCGATGTCGACCCCGAACTCCTCCTCGAAGTGCTCGAAGACCCGAATAGCCTCCAGCGAGAATCGAACCTCGGTCTCCGTGGGGAACTGAGCGCGGATACCGCCTGCCGCCTTGCTGGTGGTGCCGGAGCCCACGGTCTCTCGCTCGAGCACCACGATATCCCGCTGACCGCGGCGCGCGAGATGATAGGCAATGCTGCAGCCGACCACGCCGCCGCCGATGATGACCGTGCTCGCTGTCCGGGGAATGCTCACGAGTCGATCGCGCTCCTCGATGCGATGCGACGGACTCTAGTGGGCGGGGTGCGGAGAGTCAAGCGCGGGACTCTACTGCTCTCAGAAGAACCGCTTGGCAAGGCCGAGGATACCCTGCTTCCACGGCACGCGATGAGTCACCCCCGATTGCCCGGTGAAGCGCTGGCGATTGTCGAGGTACCACTGGTAGTTACGGATGAGAGCATCCCGATTCGAGTACTTGGGCGCGAACCCCAGCACCCGCTCGGCCTTCTCGATGGACACGAACGAATCGGTGGCCGCCGTCTCGTATACCCAGCGGTAAAGCGGCGAGAGCTTGAGGCGCTCCAAGGTGCGCAGAGTCCAGATGAGGGGGGCCGCCGGGAAGCCCCGGACGCGCCGACCGAAGCCCGCGTAGTCCAGGACGGCCTGGTAGTCTTCGCGCATGGTGGCGAACACCTTGGCGCCGACGTTGAACGTGTCGTTGGCGAGGGAGGGATCGATGGTTGCCGTCTGGTATATGGCGTCGCACAGATCCTCGACGTCCAGGAACTGGTAGCGATTGTCGCCGCGCCCGATCATCGGGAACCCGCGTCCCTGGCTGGCCCAGTCGTAGAGGAGCGCGAACACCCCGAGCCGTTCGGGGCCGACGAACGACTTGGGCCGGATGATGGGAACGCACATGCCCCTCTTCCGGAATGCCAGACAGATACCCTCGGCCAGCACCTTGGCCTGACCGTAAGGCCCAACCCCTCGCAGCGGATCCGTCTCGTAGAGCGGGTGGTGATCCGGAATGCCGTAGACCGCAGTGGAGGAGATGTGAATGAAGCGTTCGACCGCGTGCGCGTGGGCAGCCTCGATCACCGTGCGGGTGCCGTCGATGTCCGTCGCATAGATCTCGGCGGGTTTGTAGAGTGGAAGGGCCGCCGCGCCGTGCACCACGACGCGTGAGCCCGCCATGGCGCTTTCGACGATGGCTCGATCGCGGATGTCGCCCCTGACCACCGTGACCCGATCGCGTTCCGGATAGTCGAAGTCAGCCACATCGAGCGAGGTGACGGCATGTCCCCGGGCCAGTAGGTAGCGGATGAGATTGATCCCCAGGAATCCGGCGCCGCCAGTGATGAGGTACGACGTGGACTGATTCACGGGCCTCTGCGACTATACCACGCAGCCTGCGGAGGAGACGCCGGACTATGGCCTCGTGAGCTTCACGGAGCCGCAGAGGGTCGGCGCCGCTCCGTGAGTAGCGTCCCGGCTGCCCTGATCTGATCCGGATCGAACGGTGGGGAGACCAGCAGGATTACGCGTGCTACTCCCAAGCGCTCGAGCGAGGCGCGTGCCGTCGAGTCGGATTGCAGCCACTGCCGATCGAGGCCGGCAAACACCGTGATGGCGAAGCGCGAGGGGTCGTGCCCGGCCGCCCGGTGCTCATCGCGCGCGACCCGGACCAATTCGGCCAAGCGCGGATGCCGGGCTTGGGTATTGAACCCGTCGCCGTGGCGGCCTGCGATGGCGGCCATGCGGGGACCGAATCCGCCCACGATGATCGGCGGAGCCGGATCCGCGCGTAGGTAACCGGCAGGACGTTCCAGCTTGTAGTACGTCCCCGCAAAGCTCGTTTCGTCGCCGGCCCAAAGGCGCTTCAGAACCTGGGCAGCCTCCGCCACCCGCTGGGCGCGCACGGCGTCTGGGTCGACGGCGAGCCCGAGCATCTCCTGCTCGGCGGCGTAGGGCAGTCTTCGATGCCCGCCTGCGCCGAGGCCGAGGAGCAAGCGGCCGCCCGAGATGTGCTGGATGGTCGCCGCTATGTTGGCGAGCAATCCCGGGTGCCGGTTCGCCACATTCAATACCAGCGGCCCGAGCGTGATCCGCTTGGTCAGCTCGCCCACCGCCGCCAGCACGGTCATGGCCTCCGGGACACCAGCCTCGGAAGCTCCTTCGGGATCGCGCAGGTGATCCCAGGTCCACAGGCCGTCGAAGCCTGCATCCTCCACGGCGAGCGCCGCCGCACGCATCGCGGCCCAGCGCGCGCTCATGGGAATGAGCAGGATGTCGGTTTTCATCGTGTCTCACCCGCGAGCGCTTCAAGCGCGCGGACAAAGCAGGCGAGAGGGGCACGCGCGACACCGGCGCCGATCTGGCCGATCCCCGCACGACGGCCGGCGATACCTGTGTTGATCAATGGTGGGATCCCGGTCTCGACCACCCGAGCGACGTCGATACCGACAGGGGCGCCCCGATCGTCGAGAGTTGGGATCCGAAAGTGGGGGTGCTCGCCGAGGCAGATCTCGCGAATCTCCTCGGTAGCAGCCAGGGCCGCGCTCATGCCGCCGGCACCGATGAAGCGCGCCACGGCGGGGGAGGTGGCCATGGCCCCGCCGCCGAGTCCGATCGTCTCGACGATCGCGCTGTCGCCCATGTCGGGGTTGGCGTCGTCGGCGGTGAAGCCGGGGAAGTAGAGCCCGACCGGCATGGTGGCGGGCGCCGTGAACCACCGTTCGCCCAGGCCTGAGACCCGAATCCCGAAGTCAGTCCCGTTGCGCGCCATGGCCGTCACCATCGTCGAGTTCGTGATGCCGGTGGCGGGGTCGGCCATGGCCTTCCCGGCGGCCATGGCCACGTTGAGGAAGAACTGGTCGTTGCCGGCGATGAACTCTGCCAGACGGGCCACCGCACCGTGCTTGCCACCCGCACGCGCCACGTGCGGCATGAGGGCGCGGGCGAGCAGGGAGGAGGCGGCAACGTTACGCTGGTGCATCTCGTCCCCCATGCGAAGGGCCTGACTCATGAGGGCGCGAAGATCAAGCCCGCCGGCGGCTCGCAAGGCGGCGCCGAGCAGTGGCCCTGCCTCGGCCGCCAGCCAACGCAGGCGCGCCAGCACGGAGTCGTCGTTGGCGCCGAAGCGCAGGACTTTGCCGAGCCCTTCGTTAATGGTGGCGTGAGCGCGGTTGCCGTGGGCACGGTTTTCCACCGCGAAGACCGGCATGGATGGAGTGATCATCCCCGTCATGGGGCCCACGGCACGCCAGTGATGACAGGGCGCCAGGCGCACCTCACCGCGGTCCACAAGATCCCGCGCGGCGTCATCGTTGGCCGCCCACCCCTCGTAGCGGATGGCGCAGAGCACGGCGGCCCGCATGGGGCCGCAAGCGTGGTCCCAGTCCAGCGGCGGTCCAGCGTGCAGCACCGTGTGATCGGGAAGTTCCAGTGCCTCCCGCGCCGGCCGGCAATCCACAAGGTACGGCTCGCCGCCGACGAGAATGTCGAACGCCCGCCTGTTGGCCGACTCCACGATCTCGTGCCGCGCCGCGAGCCGTTCGAGGGCTGCCACGAGGGCCGGATCACCGCCGCCCGGCGGTTGCCAAGCCACGCGTGTGACGGGGATGCCCTGGCCCTCCAGTTCCCCCGCGAACAGCTCGAGCCCGATATTCACGACGTGAAGGGGACCGGTCAGCAGCTTTCGCGCCTCGCTCGGTGAGCCTTCCAAAGGTTCGGGCTGCGAGGTTGCTATCGGTCGTATCCTCCTTGGTGTTATCGTTCCAGTAAAGGGCTTGAAGAACCTCCTCACCCTGCTGCTGCTGGCCTTCACCGCAGGAGTTGCCGGGCCTGCCTCCGCCGCCAATGTGGCCGTCATCCTGAGCGACCGGAACGATGACTATCAAGAAGCGCTGAGTGGCTTCAAGCAAACCGTGCGGCACCCGATCGTCGCCGAATACAACATGGGCGGCGATCTCGAGCGCGGCCGGAAGATCCTGACCGAGATCGAGACAAAGGTCAAACCCGACCTCATCTTCGCGATCGGCCTCTGGGCTCTGCAGGCGATCGTGAGCCAGCCCACCGACATCCCGGTGGTGTACGCCATGGTTCTCAATCCACCGAGCATCGTGGGGACCGGGACCAGAAACATCACGGGGGCGAGCATGAACGTTCCCGTCGAGCAACCGCTCCGGCTGCTCAAGCAGCTCGGGCCGCAGGTGAAGCGGGTCGGGGTCATCTTCAACCAAGCGCGAACCGGTTACCTGGTCAAACGAGCGGAGGCGGTGGCCCGCGAGGAGGGCTTACAGCTCATCGCCAAAGAGATCAGCTCGCCGAAGGAGGCCGTGGCCGCCCTGGAATCGCTCCAGGGGACGGTCGACGCCCTCTGGATCCTTCCCGACGAGACGACCCTCGCCCAGACTGTCGTTCAGCAAATGCTTCTCTTCTCCTACCGGAACAAGATCCCTCTTCTCGGGCTCTCCGAACGCCACGCCCAGATGGGAGCGCTGCTCTCGCTGTCGTTCGCGAGCAGCGAGGACATCGGTCGCCAGGCCGGTGAGCTCGCCTCGAGCATTCTGGGCGGTAAGACGGCGGCCGATGTCCCCTACACAACAGCGCGCCGGTTGAGCCTCACGGTGAACCTCAAGGCGGCCCAGAAGCTGGGCGTGGAGATTCCCAAGGTCGTCCTGGGCCGGGCCACCACGGTGATCCAGTGATGAAGACGCCGCGAACCTTCTGGCTGCGCATCTTCTTGTCGATCGTACCCATCGTGGTCGTCCTCCTCGTCGTGCACGGACTGATCAGCATTCGAGAGCATCGCCGCGTGATCACCGGCGAGTTCATGAAGCGCGGCGAGGCCGCGGCTTCCCATTTGGCCTCTAGCAGCGAGCTGGGTGTGTTCACAGAAGATCGCCAGAGTCTGGGTGCCTCCATTCGCGGCGTGGTTCGCGACGCTGACGTGGCCTACGTGGTGATCTACGGGGAGAACGGACAGGCCCTCGCCGAGGGCGGTCGCCAGGTCAGCGGCGCCGCCGGCCAGCTCGATCCGGCTTTGTTGCGGCGCATGGCCTCGCGGAGCCTTGAGCGCGGCGGCGAGCGCTTCGTCGAATTCCTGGCTCCCGTCCGTTCGGAGGAAGCCAAGACGGCGGACCAGCTCCTGATCGGACCGGTTGCAGACGCGTCCGGTTCACGTCAAGAGTCGAGACTGATCGGGGGGGTGAAGCTCGGTCTGTCGCTCCGCAGTGTCGAGGGACACGTGGGAGGCCTCGTGAAGCTGTGGGGGGGCATCACGGTCGCCTTCGTTGTTCTCAGCACGTTGGCCGTGTATGGCTTCTCGCGGCGGGTCACACGGCCGGTCAACCGACTGACCGCGCAGGCGCAGAAGATCGCCGACGGCTTTCTCGATCAAACGATCGCCGTGGAATCGCGCGACGAGGTCGGACAGCTGGCGGTGGCCTTCAACGAAATGACGCGGGCGCTGAAGGGAAACATCGACGAGAAGGAACAAGCTCTGGCCCAACTGCGCGACCTGAACCGAACCCTGGAGGATCGCATCCAGCAGCGAACGGCCGAGCTGCAGGAACGCAGTACGGCTCTTCAGCGGTCGCTGGAAGAGGTCCGCGTGATGGGTGAGATCAGCCGCGCCGTCGGCTCGTCGCTGGATCTGTCGGAAGTCCTGCGCACCATCTCGGCCCATGCCGTTCGCCTCTCGAACTCCGATGCGTGCGGTATCTTCGAGCTGGATCCCGCTCGGCAGGGATTCGTCGTGGTGGCCTCTCACAACTTCAGCGAGCCCTTCCTGGAGACGCTGGAGAGCGCCGGCGTGAAGATGGCGTCGCCTGCCGCTCGCTGATTCCGGGGCTGCTCTCACCGGCCCGATTGGGCACGCGATATCGACGCCGTCCAGCCGGGAATGGGTGAGCAGATTGGAGAGCGGCGAGGTGGTCCAGGTCCCTGACATCGCGGCCGGCGGCGAGCTGATGTTCAAGTCGCTCTACCTCGAGGCTGGCTTCCGGGCCTTGCTAGCGGTCCCCATGGTGAGCGGGAATGTTCTCCGGGCCATGACCGTGTATCGCCGGCGACCGGGACTCTTCGACGACCGCACCGTCGAGCTACTCACCACCGTGGCCAATCAGTCCAAGGTGGCCATCGACAACGCCCGGCTCTTCCAGGAGGTCGCCGACAAGGGCCGCCAGCTCGAGGTGGCCAGCCGCCACAAGTCCGACTTCCTCGCCAACGTGAGCCACGAGCTGCGAACGCCCATGAACGCCATCCTCGGCTTCAACGAGCTGATCCTCGGCGACGTCTACGGGCCGCTTCCCTCCGATCTCAGAATCCCCCTCACCGACATCCAGAAGAGCGGGCGGCAGCTCCTGACTCTGATCAACAACGTGCTCGATCTTTCCAAGATCGAGGCGGGACGCATGGAGTTGGCGCCTGCGGACTACTCGGTCCACGACACCGTCGAGAGTGTCAAGGCCTCCCTCTGGCCCTTGGCCCTCGAACGCGGCCTGGAGTTCACTACGTCGGTGACGCCGGATGTTTCCTTAGCCTACGGCGATGGAGGCCGCATCAGACAGTGCCTCCTGAACCTGGCCGGCAACGCGCTGAAATTCACCCGCCAGGGGCGGGTGGAGATCACGGTGGGGCTGGAAGGCGATACGCTGATCTATCGCGTCGCCGACACTGGAATCGGTATCGCGAAGCACAAGATCGAGACCATTTTTGCCGAGTTCCGACAAGGCGACGCCACCATCACCAGCGAATTCGGGGGCACCGGGCTCGGGCTCAGCATCACCAAGAAGTTCGTCGAGATGCACGGCGGGCGCATCTGGGTTGAGAGCGAGCTGGGTAAGGGTTCGACCTTTGCCTTCGTGATCCCGCTGCGCTTGAAGGGGGAAAAAACCGCATGAGCGCCAAGACCATCCTCTACGTCGAGGACAACGAGCTCAACCGAAAGATCGTCCGGGATCTCTTGCGCCGCACCTCCTATCGTCTGCTGGAAGCACCTGACGGTGAAGCCGGTATGACGATGGCCCGGGAAGAGCGTCCCGATCTGATCCTCATGGACATCCAGCTCCCGAAAGTCTCCGGTATCGAGGCCACCCGCACCCTACGCACGGAGCCGGCCACCGCGGACACCCCGATCATCGCCATCACGTCTTTTGCCCTCAGCGGTGATGAGCAGCGGGCCAAGGACGCTGGCGCCTCCGCCTACCTGGCCAAGCCGTATAGCCCGTTCGACCTGCTGGCCATGATTCGAAAGTTCCTGCCGGAGGCGTGAGCGCTGGCCGTGGCGATGGGTGAGGGGGAACGGATTGTGAAGCGGACGCGAGGGCTTCTGCTGCTTCTCCTCCTGCTTGCGAGTGCTGGCTGTGCGCGGCGTGACTGGACTGACCTGCTCGTGCTCAGCGACGTGACCGGAACATGGTCCGGGACGATGCGCGGGGCCATTGTGCTGCCGTCGCCCCTGCTACTGACTCTTCGGCCAGCTGCCCGTGCCGGGTACCGCCTCCGACGTTCAGGCGGCGCGCCCTTGAGCCCGCAGATTCAGTGCAGTCAACTTCTTGGAGGACGGAGCCATCGTCTACCTGCTAGGAGCGGTGTTCGAACCGAGGCTCGAGAGTCCAGTCGAGCCCCGGGCGATAGTTCAACAGGTCCGCCTGGGGGAGTGAGGGCGAGGGCATGACGCGACGGGATGTTCTCCTGGTCGGCCTGTTTTGGGTCGTGAGTGCCGGCTGCACGCGTCGTGACTGGGTGAGCGACATGCTGGTGCTTGCCGACGTTACGGGGACATGGGTCGGTACGATCGAACTCACAACGCTCAGAAGCTTTCGCCTGACGCTTCGGCAGAATGGCGCGAAGGTCACGGGTGACACGGCGGCCGCCCCCGCCTCGCCGCTAGTAGGACCGGTGCAAGGTGTCGTGAGTGGAGACGTATTTACTTTCACCCTCCCGTCAGGAGCCAAAGGGGAGATGCAGGTCGACGGGGACGAAATGATCGGCAATGTGATGCACAGCGGGTCAGGGTTCTTTGCCTCTTGCCCATGCCCGCTCCGTCTTCGGCGTGTGGCAGCAGGCGGCGCGGCCCCAGGGCGGTGAGCGATGCGTCAGGCAGGATGGTGTCTGATCGGACTTCTCGCGCTGGTCAACGAGGCTGTACCCGCCGCGATTGGGTGAGCGTATGCTCGTGCTCGCCGACGTCACTGGGGCCTGGAATGGGACGCTAGTGACCTCGTGAGCGGCGAGGTGCTCCCGTTCAAGGGACGGCCCCGCCAAGCAGGAACCGGGATGTCGGGGGAGCTGAGGATCGACGGAGATGAGCTACACGGAAGCCCACGGGATTGGTCGCGTCTATTTCAAGCGCAAGCGAAACCTGGAACGAGGCGTCATGATGAACCCCGCAGGCAGGGCGGCGGCTTCGCGGTGTGCATCGAGCGTGGCGAGGACGACGTGATCTCGTCGTCGGCAAGATCTATCGCGTCGTGCGACCCTCCCGCAACGACCAACCGTCCGACATCCGAGTCGTCGACGAGTCCGGCGAGGACTACCTGTACCCGCGGGACTGGTTCGTCCCCGTCCGGCTGCCGCTGAAGGCCAGGAGGGCGCTGACCCCGAGCTGATGTCGCCCGGCTCGGACGGAACCTGCCACCACCGTCGATCTGCTAATCAGCCCGCGCTCCCTGGTCGATCCAGCGGGCGAGCAGATCGCGCTCCGCCTCGGTCATGCCCGTCTTGTTGGCGAGCGGCATGTTCTTGAGCAGGATCGTGCGCTGCTTGATGGCCTCCGCGCGGAGGCGGATGCTCTCTGGCGTGTCGAAGGTGACCCCGTTGGGGGCTGCGCGGAAAATGTCGTCGGTGGGCGTGGCGGAGTGGCACGACACGCAGCGTGTCTCGACGATCCGGCGGGCCACCGGGAAGGGTACCTGGGCGCCGACACCCGACGCGGTCGAGGCGGGCAGCGTCAGATAGACCAGCACGGCCAGCGAGGCCGCCACCGGCGCCAGCACCCAGGCCGCCGGCCGATGCTGCTCGTGGGTGATGTGCAGATGACGAATGCCCACCCCGACTCACCATGAACAGCACGAGGATCAGCCAGTTGAGGCGGTGGGCGTAGGTGGCTCGGGTAGTGGTTGCTGATCATCATGAAGATGACCGGCAGGGTGACGTAACTGTTGTGGACGGAGCGCCGCTTGGCGCGGCTCGAGAGCGTCCAGTCGGCGGCACGGCCGGCAGCGGTGGCCGCCACCAGCTCCTTCTGGGCGGGGATGATGCGCATCCAGACATTGGCCACCATGATCGTCCCCAGCATGGCGCCCACGTGAATGAAGGCGGCCCGCCCGCTCAAGGTGCGGCAGAGCAGGACGACCAGACCGAAGAGGAGCACATAGGAGATCGCGGTCGCTACGCCGGGGTGATCGCGACCGAGCGACGAGACCCATAGCAAATCGTAGACGACCCAGGAGGCGATCAGCAGGCCCACGCACAGCGCCACCGCGCCACCAGGAGTAATGCGGGAGACGTTCGGGTCGATCAGGTACACGCCGCCCGTGAGGTAGTAGACGACGGTGAGCAAGGCGATGCCGCTCATCCAGGTGAGGGCGGCCTCCCACTTGAACCAGTGCAACACCTTCGGCAGCTGACCCGGGCTGAGCCGCCGCATCTCGACCTGATAGAAGTGCCCGCTGTGCACCATCCACAGCTCGCCTTCCACGCCCTCGCGCGGCTTCTCGGGGACGACGATGTTGCTGTCGAGCCACATGAAGTAGAACGAGGTGCCAATCCACCCGATGGCGACTACCAGGTGAAACCAGCGGAAGGAAAGGTTGAGCCAGTCGAGAAAGGTCGCGTCCACGCCGCTACTCAGTGTAAGCCCAGCCGGTCAACCGCCGCTCGACCGCCGCGAAGAGGCCGTAGAGCAGGACCCCCATGGCGGCCAGCACGAAGAGACCGCAGAAGGCCAGGCGCGTGTTGAAGTCGGAGGCGGCCACGGCCATGAGGTAGCCGATGCCGGCGTTGGCGGCCACCGTCTCCGAGATGACCGAACCCACGAAGGCCGAGGAGATCGCCACCTTGAGCGAAGCGAAGAACATCGGCATCGTGCGGGGGGCGCCGACCTTGATGAAGATTTGCCAAGACGAGGCGCCCAGCGCGCGCAGGACGTCCCGCAATTCGACTTCCAGAGTGGCCAGGCCGAGGGCCACGTTCACGGCCACCGGAAAGAAGGCCAGCAGGAAGGCGGTGATGACGGCGGGGACGGTACCCACGCCGAACCACAGCACCAGAAGGGGGACGACGGCGGCCTTGGGGATGCTGTTGAAGCCGACCAGGAGCGGGTAGAGCGCGTCGTGCACGGTCATCGAGGAACCGATGACGAATCCAAGGAAGAGTCCCAGAACAACCGCCACCACGAAGCCGACCAGCGTGGTGAACAGCGTCTGGCCGGCGTGGTAGGCGATGGGCCGCGCCATCTCGACCATGGTGAGGGCGATGGCGCTGGGCCTCGGCAGGACGATCTGCTGGATGTGGAAGAGGGGAACCACCACCTCCCAGAGCGCGAGTAGGAGGACGAAGGCCGTGCTAGGCAGGACGATCCGGCGGAGAGTCGACCTCGTCATGACCGCACGGAGCGTATCTGTTCGCGCATGGTGGCGATGAGGTCGGTGCCCTTCGGCCCATAGCAATCGGCCAGGGTGCGCGGGAAGGACAGATCGACCGTGTGCACGTGGGCGATGTGGCCGGGATTCGTCGAGAGGACGTAGACGGTGTCGCTGAGGAACACGGCCTCCCGAAGGTCGTGGGTCACCAGCACGCTGGTGAATTGCCGGTGCTGGCGGAGCGCCTGATGCAGTTCCCACATCTCCTCGCGCGTGAAGGCATCGAGAGCGGCAAACGGTTCGTCCAGGAGGAGAAAGGCCGGCTCGTGAATGAGTGATCGGCAGAGGCTCACCCGCTGCCTCATGCCCCCCGACAGCTCGCGCGGCTGCTTGTCGTCCACGTCGTTCAGCCCCACCGTGCGCAGGAGATCGCGCGCCTTGGCCTCCCAGGCCGGGCGGTCGCTGGCGAGCTTCTCCCGATTTTCTCTCAGGATTTCGAGGGGCAGCAGGACGTTGTCGAGCACGCGACGCCACGGCAGCAGGACGGGATTCTGAAAGGCCATGCCGACGTTCTTCAGCGGGGCTGTCACCGGGAGACCATCAACCCGCACGGTGCCTCGGGTAGCGAGGAGCAGGCCAGCGATCAGCTTGAGCAAGGTGGACTTCCCGCAACCGCTCGGCCCCACGAAGGCCACGGAGGCCCCGCGCTCCACGGTGAGGGAGACGTCGTCCAGTGCGCGCGTCGTGCGGCCCTGCACGACATAGTCGAGGGTAATCCCGTCGAGCTCGATCATATCGCCGGAGGCTATCCGTCGAGCCCGATCATATCGCTGCGGGCGACCTGGGTAATCGCTACTGGAGTTTCCGCACGGCCACCGGGGGCAGGTAGGATGTGTCGAATACCTGGGCCACCGTCGGCGTCGACGTGAGCTCGAAGGCCTGGACGACCTGGCCGATCGCGCGCTGCATGCGGGCGGGATCGATCCCGCCTAGGCCATCGCGCTTTACCTCCGCATTCACCATGTTGGCCGAAATGGCCAGCTGCAGCCGCTTGAGCTCGGTCGCCTCGTTGACGAGCGGCTCGGCCGACTTGATGTGAGCGATGGCCCCCTGCGGGTCCTTGAGGGCGAACTTCATGCCTGTGTTGACCGCAGCCACGAACTTACGGAGAGTCTCTTGGTTCGCCTTCAACCAGTCCACGCGGACGACCACCGCGTTGCCGTAGAGGTCGATGCCGTAATCGCTGTACTTGAAGGCGACCACGTCAGCCTCTGGCACCTTGAGGTTCTCGGTGAGATTCAGGAAGCCCGTGAAATAGAACCCAGAGATGGCCTTGACGTCTCCCTTCACCAGGGCCGGCTCCCGGAGGGGCGGCGCCATGTTCGTCCACGTCACGCTGTCGGGGGGGAGCCCGACGTTCTTGGCGAAGATGGGCCAGAGCCGTCGGGGGGCATCTCCCGCCGGCGCGCCGATGCTGAACCCCTGCAGATCCTTGGGGCCCTTGACGCCATACTTCTTCAACGAGAGGAGGGAGAAGGGAGGGGTGTTGAGGACCATATAGACGGCCACCAGCGGGTTTCCGGGGTTCTTGACGTTGTACTCGATCATCGAGTTGATATCGCCGTAGCCGATGTCGTAGGTGCCGGTGGCGACCTGTTCGATGGTCTTCTGGGAGCCCGTGCCGCGGTCGATGGTGACGTCGAGCCCGGCCCCGCTGAACGCCCCCAGGACCTTGGCGGAGATGAAGGGCGCTTGCGGCCCCTGGATCTGCCAGTCCAGCGCAAACCGAACCTTGGTCTGGGCTTCGGCGGGTGAGAGGGTCACCACCATGACCCCGACCGAGACGGTCACGGCAAGGGCGCGGGTGAAGAAGATGCGAAAAGTCATCTCTTCCAGCCTCCTTTTGAAGATGGGGGGTCCAACTTCACCCCCCAAACCCCCCACGCTCGGAGGGCCCCGGGGGACCCGGGGCCCTCCTCGATATCACGCGGGTACCTAGGCAAGGGCCGTGCCCGGGTGGGAGCGAACGGTTCCGCGCATTTCTGACCGGCTACGCATTCTCACGTGCTCAAACACCGAGCGCTGGGGCTTCGGGTCAGCCTACGTTATGAGCAGATGACGGGCAGGTCAACCGTGACCTTTGCGGCGCCTGATGGTGCTACCCGTGCCGGCCTCGAGGCAACTTGAGCGCTGCCGCAAGGAACTGTACGTTGACGCCATGAGTGTCGGTGCCAATGTTCCCCGCCGGGACGGATTTGACAAGGTCACTGGCCGTGCTCGCTACGTGGATGACCTCGCGTGTGAGGGGATGCTCCATGGCCGGACAGTTCGGTCGCCGGTCCCCAGGGGCCGCTTGGAGCGAATCGAGTTCGAGAAGGGGCTGCCCTGGGATGAGATCGTTGTCGTCACCGCCGCCGACGTGCCCGGGACCAACCGGGTGAAGCTGATCGATCTCGAGCAACCCTTCCTGGTCGAGGACGAGATCCGCCATCGCGAGGAACCCGTGGTGCTCCTCGCTCACGAGGATCGCGAGGTCCTGGCCCGGGCCGTGCGCGGGGTTCGCCTTGTGATCACACCCGAGGATCCTGTGCTGTCGATCGATCAATCCCGCAGAGAGTTCCTCTCGCGCAGTCTCGAGAAGGGAAGCGTGGAAGCGGGACTTGCTGAGGCCGATCTGATCGTGGAGGGCACGTACGAGACGGGAGCCCAGGAGCACGTGTACATCGAGCCGCAAGGCATGCTGGCGGAGCCGCATCCCGACGGCAGCGTCACCGTTCGCGGCTCGCTCCAGTGTCCCTACTACGTCCAGCCGGCCGTCGCGCTGCTGCTCGGTCTTCCGCCCGAGCGAGTGCGAGTTATCCAGTCCGCGACGGGCGGCGGATTTGGCGGCAAGGAGGAGTACCCGTCCATCATCGCCGGGCACGCGGCGCTGCTGGCAGTGAAGTCGGGGCGGCCCGTGAAGCTGGTGTACGACCGGATGGAGGATATGACGGCGACGACCAAGCGCCATCCCTCGCGCATCCGGCACCGAACGGGCGTGACTCGGGATGGTCGTCTCACCGCGCTCGAGACAGAGATCGTCCTCGACGGCGGGGCCTACCTCACCCTGAGCCCCGTGGTGCTGTCGCGCGCCCTGATCCATGCACCCGGCCCCTATCGGTGGCCGAACGTTCGGGTGAAGGGCCGGGTCATGGCCACGAGCTATCCTCCCCATGGGGCCTTCAGGGGCTTCGGGGCCCCGCAGAGTATTTTCGCGCTGGAGGTGCATCTCGATCGGGTCGCGCGTGCCCTCGGTCTCGATGCGGTCGAGTTCAGGCAGCGTAACCTGCTGCGCCCCGGCGACCTCACTGCGACCGGCCAGGCCGTGGATGCTGGGGTGGACGTGGGTCACGTGGTCGACACTGCGCTGGCCGAGAGCCGCTACGCGGAGAAGCGCATAGCCTGTGTCACCGCCAACCGTGGCTCGTCTCACGTCAAGCGTGGAATCGGCGTGGCGGCATTCATGCACGGTGCCGGGTTTACCGGCAATGGCGAGATCACCCTGGCCTCGCAGGCAGGGCTGCAGCTATCCCCGGATGGAACGGTGACCATCCTCGCCTCGAGCGCGGAGATCGGACAAGGCTCGACCACCACGCATTCGCAAATCGTGAGCGAGACGCTCGGCCTCCCGTTGACCATGATCGCGGCGGCCGCACCCGACACCGCGGTCGTGCCGGACAGTGGGCCCACCGTGGCCTCACGGACGGCCATGGTCGTGGGCAGCCTCTTGGTGCGGGCAGGCAGAGACCTGCTGGAAGCCCTCCGTGAGCAGGCCGGGTTACCCCAGCAGCACTCGGTCGCGGACTTTCGGGCTGCCGCGCGCCGGTACGCGGTCGAGCATGGACCGCTGACGGTGATGATGCGGTACCACCCGCCCCAGGGCCGGGGGTGGGACGAGAAGAAGTTTACGGGCGATGCCTACGCAGGCTACGGTTGGGCCTGCTACGTGGCCGAGGTGGTGGTGGACACGCGAACCGGCGAGGTCACGGTCACTGACTTCCATGCCATACAGGAGGTGGGGCGCGTCATCCATCCCGTCATCGCGCGCGGACAGATCGAGGGAGGTGTGGCCCAGGGGATCGGCTTCGCTCTCTACGAGCACGTGGTGTGGGAGAACGGGGTCATGGCTAATCCCCGGCTCACCAACTACATCATTCCGACCAGCGCCGACATGCCCGAGGTCTATGTGCGCTTCCTGGAGGTCCCGCTGGCAAGCGGACCGTTCGGCGCCAAAGGGCTCGGCGAACTGCCCCTCGATGGGACAGCGCCCGCCGTCGTCAACGCGGTCAACATGGCGTTGGGGACGAAGATCGCCTCGATTCCAGCCTTACCAGAAGTCGTGCTGAACGCGCTCGGAAGGGCGCCGTCCGCCTGAGCCGCAGATGCACATCGACCTGACCATCAACGGCGCGCCCATCGGCGCCGACGTCGATCCGCTCAGGCGCTTGCTCGATTTCCTGCGCGAGGACCGGAGCCTCACGGGCGTCAAGGAGGGGTGTGGCGAGGGCGAGTGCGGCTCATGCTCCGTCCTCATCGACGGCCTGCTCGCGCTCAGCTGCCTCATCCCCATGGGACAGATGGGCGGCGCCACTGTGTTGACCATCGAGGGGCTGACCGCCGAGCAGGCCGAGGGCCTCTCTTCTATCCAGGAGGCGATGGTCGCCGCCGGCGGTATCCAGTGTGGCATCTGCACGCCGGGAATCGTGTTGGCCGCCCATGCGCTTCTCCTGGCCTGCCCGCAGCCCACGGCCGCCGAGGTCCGGGAAGCCCTGGCCGGAAACCTGTGCCGCTGCACCGGCTACACCGCCATTCAGCGTGCGGTGCTGCAGGCGGCCCGGGGGGGTCAGGAGAGCCACGCATGACAGGGGCGAACTGGCACACGCCCAGGACCCTTGAGGAAGCGCTGGCCATTCTCTTCGACAAGCCTCAGGCAGTCCCGTTTGCGGGTGGGACGGATCTGATGGTGCTCATGCGTTTCGGGACCCTCGAGGCGGCGCCGTTCGTGGACATCCGAGGCCTATCCGAACTGCGTGGCATCAGTGAGGATGATGACAGCCTGATCCTCGGCGCCCTGACGACATACACCGACATGGTCGTCTCGTCCGTCGTTGTCGAGCGTTACCCGCTCCTGGCCCAGGCCGCGCACGTGAGTGGCGCCTGGGCTGTACAGAATCGCGGCACCCTGGGGGGCAATATCGCCAACGCTTCCCCCGCCGCCGACACGCCGCCGGTCCTGCTGGTGTACGACGCCCAGATCGAACTGGCCAGCAGCCGTGCCACGCGCTGGCTACCGTATCGAGAATTTCACGTTGGGTATAAAGCCACGCGGCGGGAGCCGGGGGAGCTGATCACTCGAGTTCGGCTGCCGAACCAGCGAGGCGCACGTGGTTTCTACCGCAAGGTCGGAACGCGAAGCGCACAAGCCATCAGCAAGGTGTGCTTGGCAGGGCTCGCCCGCTGGCAGGACGGGCGGCTCGACGATGTGCGCATTGCCCTCGGGAGCATGGCCCCGACGGTGCTGGAGGCCCGCCGCACGGCCGACTATTTACGGGGCCGACGTCACGACGCGATCGATCGCGGAAGGGCTCGCACCCTGCTCGACGCCGAGGTCGCTCCCATCGACGACATCCGCTCTACCGAACGCTATCGCCGCGCGGTGGCCGGAAACCTGCTGGAGCAGTTTCTCGACGAGACTCGACCTTCATGATGTCCCGTTATGCGCACTGGCGCGACCGGGCGACTGCCCTTGCGAGGGTTCTATGACCACTCCCCGTCCGTTCACCATTCGCGTCGGCGACGATGTTTTGGTCGACCTGCGCGCCCGTCTCGAGCGTGTCCGCTGGCCGGACGAGATTCCCGCCGGCGACTGGCGCTACGGCACGGACCTCTCCTACATGAAGAGTCTGGTTGCCTACTGGCGCGAGCGCTACGACTGGAGGACGCACGAGGCGCGGCTCAACCGACTGCGACAGTTCACGATACCGATCAACGGCATCGATCTGCACTTCATTCACGAGCCCGGGGTGGGGCCAGCACCGCTTCCTCTCCTGCTCTCGCACGGATGGCCGGGGTCGATCGTCGAGTTCGAGGCCTTGATCCCGCGCCTGACGGATCCCGGGCGCTTCGGCGGCGATCCCGCCGACGCCTTTACCGTGGTGGCGCCGTCGCTGCCCGGTTACGCCTTCTCGTTTCGGCCCGACCAGCCCCGCTTCGGGGTGGTCGAGATTGCCGATGTCTTCGCGACCTTGATGACCGATGCGCTCGGCTATCGGCGATTTGCCGCCCAGGGCGGCGACTGGGGTGCTTTCATCACCTCGCGGCTGGGGGCCATCTATCCCGACAGGTTGGCCGGCATCCACGTGAATCTTCTGGCGGTCCGCCGTGACCTCGCGTCGCCATCAGAGCCCACCGCCGACGAAAAAGCCTATGCACAACAACTCCAGCACTGGCTGCGCGAGGAGACTGGCTACCAGTGGATCCAAGGCACGAAGCCGCA
Organism: uncultured Candidatus Rokubacteria bacterium; assembly: GCA_963754315.1. Taxonomy (GTDB): domain Bacteria; phylum Methylomirabilota; class Methylomirabilia; order Rokubacteriales; family CSP1-6; genus CAVWFS01. The sequence goes on along the minus strand of CAVWFS010000019.1, from coordinate 224,217 downwards.
AACGTTGGCGTACGGGCTGACCGATTCCCCGGTGGGGCTCGCTGCGTGGATCGTGGAGAAGTTCCGGACGTGGAGCGACTGCGGCGGCGAGGTGGAGCGCCGATTTTCCAAGGATACGTTGCTGACCAACATCATGCTCTACTGGATCACAGGGGCCATCAACTCGTCGTTCTGGCCCTACTACGCGCGTACCCATCAGGGATGGCCCATTCCCGATGGGCAGCGGGTCACCGCGCCGACCGCCTATGCCGCTTTTCCCCGCGAGATCCTGCACCCACCGCGCGCCTGGGCCGAACGGGTCTACAACATCCGACGCTGGACCGAGATGGCGGCCGGCGGCCACTTCGCCGCCCTCGAGGAGCCTGACGCACTCGCCGCCGACATCCGCGCCTTCTTCCACGACCTCCGCTAAGGGGCTTCGGGTTGGACGCGCACGCCAGGCGCTCACTATGCCGCGACTCGGATACACTGAGCGTGCGGGCGCGTGCGCAGGAAGCCTGAGTCTCGAATACGAGGAGGCAACCATGGCAACCCTTGAGAGGATCGACACGCTCTTGCGCAAGGCCGTCGAGTCGCGGGCGATGCCGGGTGTGGTGGCGGCGGCCGCCACCGACAAGGACATTCTGTACGAGGGCGCCTTCGGCAAGCGAGAGCTTGGCAAGGACGCACCCATGACCCACGACACGGTCGTGTGGATCGCCTCCATGACGAAGGCCATCACCGCGGTCGCCGCCATGCAACTGGTCGAGAAAGGCGTGCTCAACCTCGACCGCCCGGCGCAAGACATCGTCCCGGAACTCGGCCAGGCCAAAGTCATCGAAGGCTTCGACTCGTCCGGAAAGCCGCGCCTGCGGGCCCCGGCGCGTCCCATCACCCTCCGCCATCTGCTGACGCATACCGCGGGTTTCAGCTATGAGATCTGGAACCCCGCCGTCGCGCAGTATCAGACGGCGACCGGCACCCCCGGCATTATCACGTGCACGAACGCCGCCTTGACCACGCCGTTGATGTTCGACCCCGGCGACCGGTGGGAGTACGGGATCAGCATCGATTGGGCCGGCAAGATGGTGGAGAAGGCGAGCGGCGCGAAACTCGACCAGTACTTCCGGGAGAAAATCTTCCAACCCCTCGGCATGAAAGACACCTCCTTCAAGCTGTCGCCGTCCCAGCGAGGCCGTCTGGCCAGCGTGCATCAGCGAGGCGCGGACGGAATGCTGGGCCCGATCGAGTTCGAGTTGCCACAGGATCCAGAATTCCTCATGGGCGGCGGCGGACTGTACGGCACGGCGGCCGACTACCTGGCCTTCGCGCGGATGATCATGCTGGACGGCGCCCTTCACGGTGCTCGCGTGCTGAAGCCGGAGACGGTCGCGCTCATGGTCCAGAACAACATCGGCAACATCGAGATCGGCGCGTTCCGCACCGCCGCGCCATCGCTCTCCAACGACGTCGAGCTCTTCCCGGGCATGAGTAAGAAGTGGGGTCTGAGCTTTCTGATCAACACCGCCCAGGCGCCGACCGGCCGCTCGGCCGGGAGCCTGGCGTGGGCGGGGCTGGCCAATACGTACTTCTGGATCGATCGCACGCGTCGGGTGGCGGGCGTGTTTCTCTCGCAAGTCCTGCCGTTCTACGACGCGACGGCCATCGATCTGTTCGGGCAGTTCGAGACGGAAGTGTATCGGGCGCTGTAGCCCTTGAGCTTTCGGTCGACATGCTCGGGATTGGTGTGCAGACGTGGGGGACCGACGTCGACGCTCTGCGCCGCTACTGGGGCGCAGTCGACGAACTCGGCTTCACACGGATTACCTACGGCGACGGCCTCGGCGGTTGGACGCTCGACGGCTGGACCGCCCTAGGGGCGCTGGCCGCCCTGACGCGGCACGCACGCCTCGGCTGCGCCGTGACCTATGCCTTCGACGCGGCCGCCCACCATCCCTCGTGGCTCGCCAAACGCACGACCACCCTTGACCACCTGTCAGGCGGACGCGCTGAGCTCCGGCTTGGCATCGGCGCGGAGGATCGAGAGGCGGCTCGGACCTGGACGGACCACGGCATCACCTATCCTGACGCCCGTGTACGGGTCGCCATGGTCGAAGAGGCAGTGGCCGTGGTGCGCGCCCTGTGGACCGGCGAGCGGGTTGACCACGAGGGAACTCACTGGCGCCTGTTCGGAGCCACCCTCGCTCCCACGCCCGTTCAGCGTCCCGCTCCCCCGGTATGGATCGCGGCCATGGGGCCGGCTGCCCTCGCCGCCGCTGCCCGCTGTGCCGACGGGTGGGAGGCGTCATACCTGACCCCAGCCGCCTTCGCCGCGCGCTGGGCAGTCGTCCACGACCGACTCGAAGCGTACGGCCGTCCCCTCGCTGGCTTCCGGCGCTCGGTCGAGTTGGACGTCGTGTTGGCGTCGGCCGCCCACCTTCCCGGCGCCTGCGAGGCTTTTTGCCGGGCGCGTGGGATCGGGCCCGACCACCCACTGTTGGAAACCGCATTAGTGGGCGAAGGGGCCGCGATTGCGGCTCGCATTGCCGACTACGCAGCGGCGGGTGCCACCGATCTCATGCTAGGGTTTGCGGACTTTCCGGACTCCGGGATGCTCGAGCGGTTCGCGCGCGATGTCTTGCCGTTCATGTCCGCGGCCAGTCACACCGGATAGCGCTGACGGCACTACTTGGGGGTCGTGATCTTGTAGGCCTTGACCTTCCGGTAGAGATGGCTGCGCTCGATGCCGAGCCGCTCTGCCGTGCGCGTCATGTTCCAGTCGTGGGCGCGTAGCTCAGCCAGAATATAGGCGCGCTCGAAGTTGTCGCGCGCTTCCTTCAGGGTCGCGTCGCGGCCGTCGAGGGCAGTGGGCGCTACCGACTTGGGGCGCAGAGGAGTGGGGAGATCGTCGGGGGCCACCATGTCCCCCGCTGTCATGATGACCAATCGCTCCACCATGTTGCGCAGCTCTCGCACGTTGCCGGGCCAGTCGTAGGCGAGGAAGTAGGCGAGGGCATCTGCCGAGATCGACTTGGGTCGCTTGCCGTTCTCCGCGCAGAAGACCGCCAGGAAGTGGTCGATGAGGGGGGGGATGTCCTGCCGGCGAGTGCGCAAGGCCGGCACCTCGATGGGGATCACGTTGAGGCGATAGTAGAGATCCTCCCGAAACCGTCCCTGGCCGATGAGGCCCGGCAGGTCACGGTTGGAGGCGGCGATGATGCGGACGTCGACCTTGATGGTCTCGCGACCGCCGATACGCTCAAAGGACTGTTCCTCCAGCGCGCGCAGGACCTTGGCCTGGGTCTTGAGGCTCATGTCGCCCACTTCATCGAGGAAGAGGGTGCCTCCGTCGGCCAGCTCGAAACGTCCCCGCCGTCGGGCCAGGGCTCCCGTGAAGGCGCCTTTTTCGTGCCCGAACAGCTCGGACTCGATCAGCTCCTCAGGGATGGCCGCGCAGTTGACCTCGACGAAGGGCCGGTCGGCGCGGGCGGACAGGCCGTGGATGGCGCGGGCTACCAGTTCTTTGCCGCTCCCGTTCTCGCCTTGGATCAGGACGCGCCCCATGCTGGGCGCCGCAATGGCGATCTGCTCGCGCAGAGCTCGCACGAGGGGGCTGTCGCCGGTAATCTCGATACGGTCATCGAGCCGCGCTCGCAAGGTCTCGTTCTCTCGGGCGAGCCGCGCGTGCTCCAGGGCGCGATTCACGGTGAGCAGAACCTTCTCGAGGGATAGCGGCTTCTCGATGAAATCGTAAGCGCCGAGGTGGATCGCCTTGACGGCCGTCTCGATGGTGGCGTGCCCCGAAATCATGATGACCGCCACCTGCGGCCGCTGGCGCCTGATCTCGCCCAGGGTTTCCAGGCCGTCCTGACCCGGCATCCAGATGTCGAGGAACACCAGGTCAGGCACCTCCTCGGCCAGGGCGCGCAGCGCGTCGGCGCCATTGCCCACAGCGGCGACGCGATAGCCCTCGTCCTCCAGCACCCCCCGTAACGAGGCCTGGATGGCGTGCTCGTCATCGACGATGAGCAGGTGCTCACCGGCCATCGACGATCCTACGCCTCCACCGGGACGGCGCCACGCGCGACGGGCACCTCGATGACAAAGCGGCTCCCGCGGGGAACGTTCGCCTCCACCCGAATCGTTCCCCGGTGCTCGGTCACGATGTGGTGCACGATGGGGAGCCCCAGCCCCATGCCCGCCACCTTGGTCGAGAAGTACGGAGTGAAGAGCTTCTCCTTCTGGTCAGCGCTGATGCCCTGGCCGTTGTCGGCCACCACGATGCGGACCTGGCCACTCTCGGCCAGGAACTCGGTCTCGATAACGACCTCGCCCACTCCGCTCACCGCGTCCACCGCGTTGTCGACGAGGTTCAGCACCGCGCGCTTGATGTGATCGGGATCCACTTCCATGAGCGGGAGCCCAGGTGCGTGGCGGGTAATCAGGGAGAGGGCAGGCTGCGACTCCCGGTAGAGGGCAGCGATTGCCTCGATGAGAGGGTGCACGTCCGTGAGGCGCAGGGTCAGGGCAGGCATGCGGGCGAAGCGCGAGAACTCCTCCACCAGACGCTTCAGCCCGTCGACTTCCTGAATGATGATCTCCGTGCACTCGTTGACCAGCCGCTCCTCCTCGCCAGGGTGACGGGCGAGCCGCCGGCGTAAGCGCTGGGCGGAGAGCTGGATGGGGGTGAGCGGGTTCTTGATCTCGTGGGCGAGACGCTGGGCGACCTCACGCCAGGCGGCCTGGCGTTGCGCCTTGAGGAGCTCGGTGAGGTCGTCGAAGACCACGACCGCGCCCGCGTAGTCACCGTCGGGGCCACGCAGCGCAGTCGCCGACGCCAGGAGGGAGAGCCGCGTCCCGCTGTTCTCGCGGGTGAGCTCGGCGGCTGCTCCTCCCACTGTGATTCGTTGCGCGCGGCGCACGAGGGCCACGATCTCACGGCCTTCCGGTCCTCGGAAGACTTCCTCCAGCAGCCGACCAACGCTGGTTTCCTGGGCGAGGTCGAACATGCGAGCAGCGGCGCGGTTGATCGTGGTCAAGCGCCCGAGCCCATCGAAGGACACCACGCCCGTGGTGATGGCTTCCAGCACCGTCTCCATGTAACGGCGGCGCTCCTCCAGCTCGGTGTGCTTGTCCTGGAGGTCGAGGTACGCCTCTTCGAGCTGGTGCTTCGAGAGAGCGAGATCGTCGGTCATACGGTTGAAGGAGGTGACGAGCACGCCGATCTCGTCGTCGGCCCGGGCCTGAACCTTGTAACTGAGGTTACCGGCTGCCACCTCGCGCGTCCCCTCCACCAGCTGCTCGATCGGAACGGTGATACCCCGGGCCAGGTACAGACCAAACCACGTGACGCAGAACACCACGATGAGGGTGATGAGGACGAAGAAGAGAATGAGGTTCACCTTGATCGGCGTCCGCAACAGCCGCAGTTGCTTGTATTCTTGGAAGGCCTGCGAGATCGCGCGGACCTTGGCCTCCAGGCGCTCAGGCACGTGGGTACTCACCACCACCAGGCCCTCCACCGCCTGAGGGCCCTTGCGCCCCGACCAGATGGGCGTCACGGCGTCCACCAGATCGGCCACGTCGGCCTCCCGCACCGCGGTGACGTCATGGCCGGCCAGTCCCCGCTTGAGCTGAGTGTCGCCGATCGGCCGCAAGGGCAGATCGGCCACGAGGGGATCCGTCACATGCAGCACCTGAGTCCCGGAGGCGCCCAGGATGGTCACCGCGCCAAGCCCGAGCTGGTTCTGTTGTTCGCTCACGTAGGCGCGCAAGGCGGCGTGGTCGCCCTCGAGCAGGCCCTCACGGGAGACCACCCGCGCAATCTGCTGGGCGTGGCGAAGGGCGGTGGACTCGAGGTTCTGGTAGTAGGTCTGGGCGACGCCGAGGGCTTGGGCGAGCGGCCGCTCCACCTGAGGCTTGAACCAGCCGTCGATCGATCGGTTGATGATGGTGGAGGCGATCAAAATGATGAGGAAGGTGGGCACGAGCGACAGGAAAAGGAAGGCGAGCACCAGCCGGGCCTTGAACTTGGAGGCAATGGCTTTCTGCTGTCGCTCGAACCACAGCTTGACCAGGTTGCGGAAGAGGAGGACGAGCAACAAGAGGAGCACGATGGCGTTGAGGTTGAACAGGAGGATCATCGCGAGGTTCGAGGCCACCGGAAGGTCCGGCCCCGTGAGGCCGTAGTTCACCGCGCTGCCGACCGCCAGCACGACGAGCACGCCCGTCATGATGAGCAGGTTCCGCTTGCGCCGGCTCTCCTCGCTCAGAAGCGGCATGACACGATTACCGCGGGGGACTCGCCAGGGTATGGTAATCCGACTGGCGCGAGGCACGCTCGGCCTTGCCGGCCATGCGAGCCACCCAGGAATCGTCGCCGTTCAGGGCCGTCTCCGCGTTGACGCGCACGTAGTACGTTTCGGCGAGGTCCAAGTTGGCAGCAGGGGTCAGCTTGATGCCCTGGATATCTGAGATGGTTCGTTCGGCCTCCCGGAACTCACGGGTGGTGACCGGTGAGCGGGCCTCGCTCGGTCCGAGGCTGACCTTGTACTCCTTGGTGACCACATTGTAGGAGAGGGTCCGCTCAAGGACGGCCCGATTGATTCGGCTGTCGGGCCGGAAGCGGTTGTAGCGGAACAAATCGATGACGATCCTCAGGTGAGCTGGCAGGCCGCTGTGAAGACCTTCGAGAAACTCGGCCGGCACGGCACCTAAGAGGACGGCGTGAACGGTGACGTCGCGGGTGTTCAGGAGCACCGCGAGTTCGTTGACACGCAGTTCGGCCTCCGCTGGCAAACGGCTGGCCAGGTTCAGGGTGCCAGCGAGGAGAAGAACGACCAACGTGGTGACGCGCATACCTCAGCGCGCCATTATACCCTCTAGGTTTCTGGCCCTTTGATTTGATCGGGCATCCTCACCTGGGCCCCCCAAGGCCCTCGTGAGTTCGGGGTACCCAGGGCTATCCGGGCTCCCCGCAAAGGCTACGCGCGTGCCAGCCCCGGGTTGGGTCCAAAGCTGTCCGTAAGGGGTGCGGGTGCGAACGCCCCGGCTTCGGCCTGGATCACTGCCCGGCGTTCCAGCCCGAGCGCCCGCTGGATCTCCTGGACCAACTGAACGTTGAGAGCGTGACCGGCGTTGAATGCCGAGACGTGACCGATTACCGGCCGGCTCAGCAGAGCCAGGTCACCGATCAGATCGAGGATCTTATGGCGGACGAACTCGTCGGGATAGCGCAGGCCGTTGATGGGCCCGCGCTTGCCCAGAACGATGGCGTTCTCGAGTGAGCCGCCCCGAGCAAGACCGTTCCTGCGCATTTGCCCGACGTCCTTCAAGAAGCCATACGTCCGAGCCGAGGCAAATTCCTCGACGAACCCCCTCTCGGAGGGCGTCCAAGAGAGCTCCTGTCTCCCGATGGCTGGATGATCGTTGTGCAGGGTGTAGGTGATACTGAGCACAGGACCCGGCGTGATCTCGATCCAGCGCCGGTCGTCGCCCACCCGAAGAGCGTACGGAATCACTATGGCACGTCGCGCGGCCGGTTGTTGGGCTCGACCCGCCGCCGCCAGCAAGGTTACGAACGGCTTGGCACTTCCATCCAGCGCTGGGATCTCACCGCCATCGACCTCGACTTCGAGGTTGTCGATACCGAGGCCGGCCGCCGCCGCCATCAGGTGTTCAACCGTTTGGATGCGGGCACCGTTGCGCCCGATAGTCGTCGCGTAGTGTGAATTGCTGACGCTCTCGGGTGCCGCCGGGATCCGCTCGGCGTGTCCGCTCACCCGGAACACGATCCCCGAGTTTGGAGGACCTGGCGAGATGGTCACGCGTACCGGCCGACCCGAGTGGAGGCCAACGCCCTCGACCTGAACGGGCATCCGAATCGTCCTCTGATTCATGCCGGTGGCATCTTAAGGCAAAGCTGGTACCACCCCATCAAGAAACCAATAGCTCCGTGTTTTCGGGCTCGTTGGAGATGCTGAGATCCATAGGTGTGGTAGGAAGGAGACAGCGGCCCTAAGCGCGCGTCTCATTTGTGAGACAACCCGCGACCGTAAAACAGGTCTCCGAACATGGCTTGGAAAATTGCCAGCACCGCTGGCCCGGCCGTCTCGGTTCTTAGAGTGCGGGGCCCGAGTCCGGTGACGATCCAGCCTCGGCTCCGAACCCACTGGACTTCCTCCGGCGCGAGTCCGCCCTCCGGCCCGATGATGACGGCGATGGGGCGCGCCGGCGCCCCGAAGCCGATCAAGGCCTGATCCAGTGGCCGGCGCTCGCTCTCCCACAGACAGATCCCAAGTCCGGGGGTTGGGAGTTCCCCGACGACGGTGGTCAGCGACGCAGTGGGCGAGACCTCAGGGATCACAGCGCGCCCGCATTGCTTGGCGGCTTCGGCTGCCACCCGTTGCCAGCGCTGCGTCCGTGCGGGCCAGCGGCTGCTCTCGAGCCTCACCACCGTGCGCGCGGTAATGGCGGGCATGATGCGCGTGACACCGAGCTCGGTGGCCATGCGGACGATCGTCTCCATCTTGTCGCCCTTCGGAATACCCTGGATCAGGGTGACGTCGAGGGGGGACTCCGAGGTGTCCCGAGCGGTCTCCAGGATGATCCCGGTGGCAAGAGGACGGATAGTCTCGAGGCGAACCGTGTATTGGTGACCGCTCCCGTCGGAGGCGAGTACCAGATCGCCGGGACCGAGACGCAGTACGCGTCCAAGGTGTCGGCTCTCCTCAGGGCCAAACGCAACCCGGTCGCCCTCAATACGCTCCGGCGTGATGACGAAGCGCCGCACGAACCGTTCAGTGAGGGGCCGGACTGCGCCGCGCACGCTCGCTCATGGTCGGGCTGTGAGCGCGAGCGTGGCCCATTCCTGCCGGGTGACGACCGACCTCTCATCGAAACCGTGTCGATGAAGCGTCTGGACCACCGAATCGACCTCTGACTCGAGGATGCCGCCCAGGATCAGCGTTCCGCCCGGCATGAGCAGACGACGATAGGCCGCGGCCAGACGCTGATGGGCGAGAGCGAGCAAGTTGGCGAGCACCAGCGGAACGGGATCAATGGTCAGCGCCGACGCCTCCACCAGAGCACAGGTCACCTGCTTGCCCACACCGTTCCGCTCAACATTGAGCCGGGCGTTGGCCACCGCGTCAGGATCGTCATCGATCGCGAGCACCTCCTCGGTGCCGAGTCGGGCGGCGGCGATGGCCAGAATCCCGGAGCCTGTGCCGAGGTCGACGGCACGTCGCGGTCCGTCACGCTCAACAGTCCGCTCCAAGAGCTCGAGGCACCCCGCCGTGGTGCCATGGTGCCCCGTACCGAAGGCCCGCCCCGGCTCGATGACAATGACGATCCTCTTGCATGTCCTTGGCGTCTCCCACGGGGGAACGACGAGGAAGTGGTCTCCCACCGGCAAGGGGCGAAAATAGGCCCGCCACGCTTCACTCCAGCCAGGGTCGGTGACACGCGTGATCTCGGGATCGTCGACGACCCCATACCCGAGAGTGCGGAGCCCATCGAGGTAGTCACCGAGACCAGCGAGCAGTACGTCGGCGCTGGTCGAGGCAGGAAAGAACGCCCGCAACCGGGCGGAGCGCGGGGGACGCTCTTCCTCTACCACACCGAGAGCGCCTAGCTCCCACACGAAATTGGTGAGCCCCTCGCTGATCTCCTCGGGCGCGCTGACCTGCAGCTCCCAGTACTGGGAGTCAGACATCACCCGAGCAATTTCTTCATCCGCTCGAAGAAACTCAACGAGAGAGGTCCCTGATCACCCTTGATAGAGGTGGCGAAGGACTCCAGGGCTTCGCGTTGCTTGGCCGTGAGCTTGCGCGGCACCTCGAGAATAAGCCGATAGCACGCGTCACCCCGTCGCCGCTCGCGCAAGCGCGGCAGGCCCTGCCCGCGCAAGCGGAGGATCTCGTTGGGCTGCGTTCCAGCAGGGATGGTGAGCGCCTGGGTCCCCTTGAGCACAGGGACCTGAATTTCATGGCCAAGAGCGAGCTGGGGAAATGTCACGGGAATCTCGCAATAGAGGTCGGCGGCATCGCGCACGAACAGTTCGTGCTCCTGGATGCGCACCAGCACATAGAGATCGCCTGGAGGGCCACCCTGCAATCCCCCCGAGCCCTCTCCCGTGAGGCGTAGCTGCATGCCATCCTCAATTCCGGGCGGAATCTTGACCTGAAGTGTGCGTTCGGCACGTTGACGCCCCTCGCCGCGGCAGGTCTGGCAGGGGTGCTTGTTGACCTGCCCCTGGCCGTAGCATTTGGGGCAGGGGCGCGCAACCGTGAGGAAGCCCTGGCTGAGCCGCACCTCTCCGCGCCCGCGGCAGGTCTCGCACGTCGACGGCGCGGTGCCCGGCTCGCTCCCGGTACCGTGGCACCGAGCGCAGCTCTCCAGACGCGGCACCTGGATCTTCGTCTCCACCCCGCTGGCGACTTCCTCCAAGGTCAACTTCATCTCGTACTGGAGATCCTCACCGGAACGGGCACGGGTGCGCCGGCGGTCCCCACCCGCGAAGAAGTTCTCGAAAATGTCCTCGAAGATGGTCCCGAAGCCGCCCTCAAAGCCGCCTCCAGGTCCGGCGGTGCCGAACCGATCGTAGTGAGCGCGCTTGTCGGGGTCAGAGAGAACGGCGTACGCTTCGTTCACTTCCTTGAAGCGATCCTCGGCCAGCTTGTCCCCGGGGTTGCGGTCCGGGTGGCACTGCATGGCCAGCTGCCGGAAGGACTTCTTGAGGTCAGCGTCGCTGGCGGATCGGGCTACACCCAGGATCTCGTAGTAGTCGCGCGAGGCCACCTTATCGGGCGTCCTCGTCGGGCGGCACCGCCACGGAGACCATGGCCGGCCGGAGGACACGGTTGTGGAGGAGGTAGCCTGGTACGGTCTCGCCGACGACCGTGTTGGGCGCGACCTCGGGGCTCACCACGCGCGCGATGGCCTCGTGGCGGGTGGGGTCGAAGACCGCGCCCAACGCGGAATAGCGACTGACACCGGCGCGTTCCAGCACCTTGAGCATCTCGCGCTGGATGAGCTCCACGCCCTCCACCAGTCGAGGCGCGGTCCCTTCCCGGGCGGCGGCGAGCGCTCGATCGAGATTATCGAGGACGGGAATCAGATCGCGCAGCAGAGACTCGGTGGCATAGCGAATATAGTCATCTCGATCGCGCTGGGCGCGGCGGCGGATGTTCTCCGTGTCCGCCAGCGCGCGTAGGAGCTGGTCTTGTTTCTCGGCCAGCTGAGCGCGCAGCTCTTCCAGCTCGGAGAGGGCAGCCTCGCTCGGGGCCACCGGGTCCCGGGGCTCGGCAGCGGACGAAGTGCTCACGTGGGGATTCTCCATATACCTGAATTATAGCAGTGCGGTCGCCGAGAGGCGGGCGCGACGCGAACCTAACTCGGCAGATAGAGGTCCTGTCGCACGCGGGCGAGCTCGTCGGTGACCTGGCGTGCCGTGTCCTCCACGATGGAGATGACGTCGGGATAGGGCAGGCGTCGGGGTCCCACCACGCCGAGAATGCCGAGCACCTGGTTCCGGTACAAGTAGGCGGACGTGATCATGGTGCACTCTCGCATTTCGGCCACGGGGTTTTCCTCACCGATGGTGACGCGCAACCCCTCTTCCTCCGCGAACGAGGTCATGAGATCGGCCAAGCGCTCCTTCTGCTCGAAGAAACCCAGCAGCTGGCGGGTTGAGGCGAGATCCCAGAACTCAGGCTGATCCAGCATGTTGATGGCGCCGCTCACGTAGAGCGTCCGTCCGCGCAGCATGGACACGATCTGCTCCGTGACTGCCCGTGCCCGCGTGTGCAGCTCGTCGAGCGGATCGGCCGGGGTCGTCTCCATGTCGACGATCTCGTGGACCGTCCGCCCTCGGAAGCGGCGCGTCAGTTCGCGACTGATGTTGCGGATCTCGTCCCCACTGCGTGGAGGATCGAGGGTAATGGAGCGCGCCGTGACCCAGCCTGACTCGGTCACCACCACCGCTAGGGCGCGGTCGCCCTCGAGGGGCATGACCTCCACTCGGGCCACGGCCGTTTGCTTCAGAGGAGGCGCAAGCAGGAGCGCGGTCAGCTTGGTCGCGCTGGAGAGGCGCGCCGAGGTGTGTTCCATGAACCCCTCGATGCTGGTGGGTCGCGGTGGGCGTGGCTCCGTGGGTACGGCGGGGAGACCGGGAGGTGGGAAAGACTCCACATAGAAACGGTATGCCTTGTCGGTTGGCACCCGCCCCGCGCTGGTGTGGGGCTGCGTCAGGTATCCCGACTCCTCCAGGTCTGCCATCACGTTTCGTAAGGTGGCTGGAGAGAGCGCGGGGAAGTAACCCTTGGCCAGCGCCCGCGACCCCACGGGCTCCGCCGTGCGCACGTACTCGCGGATGAGGGCGACGAGGACCTCGCGGGAGCGCTGGTCCATTTTAGTGGGGGGCCTCGAAAGGGCCCCCCAGGCCCCCCGGCGCTCGGGGTGGCCCGGGGGACCCGGGCCACCCCTCGGGAGGACGCGGCGGTGCTGGGGCCTCGAGAGGGCCCCCCAGGCCCCCCGGCGCTCGGGGTGGCCCGGGGGAGCCGGGCCACCCCTCGGGAGGACGCGGCGGTGCTGAGGCTCAGAGGGCCTCCCGGGGGAGCCGGGCCACCCCTCGGGAGGACGCGGCGGTGCTGGGGCTCAGGCGCTCGGGTAGCCCGGGGGAGCCGGGCCACCCCTCGGGAGGACGCGGCGGTGCTGGGGCCTCGAGGGGCCCCCGGGCCCCCGGCGCTCGGGGTAGCCCGGGGGACCCGGGCCACCCCTCGGGAGGGCGCGGCGGTGCTGGGGGCTCGAGAGGGCCCGCCAGGGTCCGCGGCGCTTGGGATGGTCCGGGGGAGCGGGGCCATCGCTCGGGAGGGCGCGGCGGCTCCTGGGGCGCCTCGAGAGGGCTGCGGGGTTGGGTGGGTGAGGGCGAGGCGGGATGGGGCGGCATGCTCATAGGAGTTCTGTGAAGAGGGCGTCGGAGAGGAGGAAGGCGGATTCGCTGAGGCGGACGCGATCACCCACGTCGAGGATGAGGCGCGCTGATTGCCAATCTTGTAGGCGGCGCTCGAGCGCACGATCGCCCTGCGCGCGTGCCTTCAACCACTCGGCCGGTATACCGTCGGAGGTGCGCAGTCCCAGTATCAACCGCTCGGCCAGCCGCTGGCGCGAGGTCAAGCGCTCGGAGGACTCGATAGGCAACCGCCGCGACTCGAGCGCGCTGCAGTAGCGTGCCACCGGTTTTGCATTGGCGTAGCGAATGTCACCGACGAAGCCGCACCCGCCGGGTCCGGCCGCGAGGTACTCGGCCGCGCGCCAGTACACGAGATTGTGCCGGGCGCGAAAGCCCGGCCGCGCGTAGTTGGAGATCTCGTAGTGCTCGTATCCGTGAGCGGCGGCCGCCTTCGCCAGCGCCCAGTACTGGGCTACCACAGTTTCCTCGGGCGGAAGACCCGCCACTCCCTGGGCGCCCCATCGACTTCCCTCGTCGAGGGTCAGTCCGTAGGCAGAGAGATGCTCCGGCGCCCACTCGAGGATCGTTTGCACGACCTGCGTCCAGCGATCGACCTCGAGCCCAGGAAGTCCATACATGAGATCGATGCTGACGTTGTCGAAGCCGGCCTGCCGCGTGGCGTCGTAAGCTCGGCGCGCGCCATGGGCGGAGTGCAGACGCCCAAGACGCTCGAGCATCGCATCGTCCAGCGATTGAACGCCCAGACTGATCCGGTTGACGCCCGCTTGGCGGTAAGCGGCGAGCTTTCCGACCTCCACGCTCTCCGGGTTGCACTCGACGGTGACCTCGGCGGCGAGATTGACCCGGAAAGATCGCCGGAGACGAGCCATGATGGCCGCCATCTCCTCGACGGCCAGCAGGGAGGGTGTCCCTCCCCCGAAGAAGATGGTGTCGATCTGGACATCGTCTGCCCACGGCGCCTCGGCCAACAGATCGATCTCTTGGGCAAGGGCGCCGAGGTAGCGGGCCATGGCGGCGCGGTCGAGGGCGGCCGTGTTGAACGAGCAGTAGTGGCAGCGCGCAGAGCAGAAAGGGACGTGCAGATAGAAGCCGAGCGAAACGGCACCCGGAGCGGCCTCCGCCAGGGGTCCGAGGGCCGGTCCCGGGGTCGTCAGGGGATATAGTTCCCCAGACGTAACCAGCGGGGCCAGTGCTTGTCGCTGTCCCATGACCAGTAGATGAGGAATGCCTTTCCTTTGATTTTGTCACGCTTCACAAAACCCCAGTAGCGGCTGTCCTGAGAGTTGTCACGGTTGTCGCCCATGACGAAGTAGGAATCGGGCGGCACCACCGTCTGCTCACACGCGTAAGCGTAGCCACAATAGGAGGGGGTGCCCACGTGGGCGCGAGCGGGGGGGCCCTTGACGTAGGGTTCGTCGAGAGGCCGGCCGTTGACGTAAACCTGGGTGCCACGCACCTGCACCGTGTCGCCCGGTACGCCGACGATGCGCTTGATGAAGTCCCGCTTCTCGTCCTGTGGGTACTTGAACACGATGATGTCGCCCCGCTGGGGATTGCGCAGCCCGGGGAGGTGTCGGTCGGTGAAGGGCAGCTCCGGGCCAAACAGGAACTTGTTCACCAGGATATAGTCCCCCACGAGGAGGGTGTCCATCATCGACCCTGAGGGGATCGTGAACGCCTGCACCACGAACGTCCGGATGACGAGCGCGAGGAGGATCGCGATGGCGATGGCCTCGACGTACTCCCGGACGAGAGATTTGCGGCGAGGGGTGACCGCTGCCTCGGAGGCTGGGCGAGGAACGCTCTCGGCCTTCTCGGACTGCAGATCCATGCTCAACTCTTGAGCACCGACAGAAACGCCTCCTGGGGGACCTCGACCTTTCCGACCTGCTTCATCCGCTTCTTGCCTTCCTTCTGACGCTCGAGCAGCTTGCGCTTGCGTGTGATGTCGCCGCCATAGCACTTGGCGGTGACGTTCTTGCCCATAGCCTTGACCGTTTCGCGGGCGATGACGCGGCTGCCCACCGCGGCCTGGATGGCCACCTCGAACAGCTGCCGAGGAATCACCGTGCGCAACTTCTCCACCAACGCCTTGCCGCGCTCGTAGGCCTTGTCGCGGTGGACGATGCAGCTCAGCGCGTCCACGGGGTCGCCATTGAGCAGGATGTCGAGCTTGACCAGGTCGGAGGGACGAAAATCGGCGAACTCGTAGTCGAAGGACGCGTAGCCCTTGGAGACGGATTTTAGCTTGTCGTAAAAGTCGACCACGATCTCCGCCAGGGGAAACTCGAATCGGATGTGCACGCGCTTGCCCAGATACTCAAGGGATTTGTGCTCTCCGCGCTTGTCCTGGGCCAGCTTGTAGATGATCGGTCATGTATTCGGTGGGTACGAAGACCGAGGCGCTGACGTACGGCTCTTCCATCAGCTCGATCCTGTCCGGAGTGGGGAGCTTGGACGGATTCTCGATGTCGAGCACCTCCCCGGCCGTGGTGAGCACGCGGTACTCCACGCTGGGGGCGGTCACGATCAGCGAGAGGGTGAACTCCCGTTCCAGGCGCTCCTGCACGATCTCGAGATGGAGCATACCGAGGAAACCACAGCGAAAACCGTAGCCGAGAGCAAGGGAGGTCTCCGGCTCGAAGGTAAAGGCCGGGTCATTCAGGCGCAGCTTCTCGAGGGCGTCGCGCAGCCCCTCGTAGTCGCTGTCCTCGATGGGATAGAGACCGGCGAAGACCATGGGTTTGGCGTCACGGTAGCCCGGAAAGGGTGTTGCCGTGGGACGGAGGGCCTCGGTGATGGTCTCGCCCACCTTGGCATCGGCGACACGCTTAATGGACGCCGTCAGGTAGCCGACCTGCCCCGCCGACAGCTCGTCCACCGGACGCATATCGGGCGAGAAGACTCCCACCTGTTGCACATCGTAGGCGCGGCCGTTGGACATGAGCAGGATACGGGTCCCCACCCTCACGCGCCCGTCCACCAGCCGCACGTAGATGACGACGCCTTGATACGAATCGTAGAACGAGTCGAAGACGAGGGCCTTGAGGGGCGCCTCCAGATCGCCGGCAGGGGGCGGGATGCGGGACACGATAGCCTCCAGCACCTCGGGAACGCCCGTTCCATGCTTGGCCGAGATGGCCAAGGCATCGTCGCCGTCGAGGTCGAGCATCTCGGTGATCTGAGTGCGGGTTCCTTCCACGTCGGCGGCGGGCAGGTCGATCTTGTTGAGCACGGGGATGATGGTCAGATTGGCGTCGCGAGCGAGATAGTAGTTGGCGAGCGTCTGCGCCTCGATACCCTGGGCGGCATCAATGATGAGAAGAGCGCCCTCGCAGGCGGCCAGGGCCCGCGATACCTCGTATGAGAAGTCGACGTGGCCCGGAGTATCGATGAGATTGAGTGTGTACTGGTGGCCGTCGCTGGCCCGATAGAGTAACCGCACCGTGTGGGCCTTGATGGTGATGCCGCGCTCCCGCTCGAGATCCATCGAGTCCAGGACCTGATCAACCGCCTTCTTGGCATCCATGGTCCCGGTCAGGGCGAGGAGCCGATCGGCCAGAGTGGATTTCCCGTGGTCGATGTGGGCGACGACGGAAAAGTTTCGAATGCGGGCGAGGGCCATTGCGTTCAGTCTAGCATGGGGGATGCGGTGGTCCGGCGCGCGCGGCGCCGCCCCAGCATTGCGCACCATCCGCGACGACGGCACCGGATTCGAGGACGGCATCCCCGCCAAGCGTGGCTTGGGCGCCGATGTGGGCATCGGCGCCCACCACGCAGTCCCGCACGACAGCCCCGTCGCCGACGTGCACGCGCTCCCACAGAACAGCGTTTCGCACGCGGGCCCCCGCCCCGATGGTCGAGCCGGGCCCGATGACGGCATGGGGGCCGACGTGGGCGCTCTTCGCCACGCGCACGCCGCGGCCCACCACCGAGGGCGCCTCGATCCGCGCTTCCGTCACTGTCGCCGGCGAAACGACCCAGCTGCCCTGGTGGAGCTGACCGGCGGGGCTGAGCGTGGTCTTGACTCGCCCATCGAGAAGGTCGACCTGGGCCGCCCGATAGGCAGAGGGATTCCCAATGTCGCGCCAGTAGGCGGGCGCGCTCCAGCCGAAGCTGGCAATGCCGTCGGCGATAGCGGCCGGGAAGAACTCGCGCTCGATCGACACCGGCCGGCCCGACGGTATCCGTTCGAGGAGGGCGGCGTCGATGAGATAGATGCCGGCGTTGATCATGTTGGTGGAGATCGTTTCCTCCGGTCCCGGCTTCTCGCGGAAGCGCACGAGCTGTCCGTGCGCGTCTGTTTCCACCAGACCATAGGCCCGAGGGTCGTCCACGGGGGTCAAGAAGATGGTGACCCGAGAGCCGCGTTCCTCGTGAAAGAGACGCATGGCCGTGAGGTCGGCATCGGTGAGGACGTCCCCGTTGAGGACGAAGATGGTCCCACGGGTGAGATCGGCCGCGTTGCGGACACCCCCGCCCGTGCCGAGGGGCTCGTCCTCGATCACGTAACGCAAGGTGACGCCCAGATCACGCGCATCGCCCAGCGCGGCTCGCACGTCGTCTACGCGATAGGAGCATGACAGGATCACGTCACGCACGCCGTGGCGGCGCAGGAGCGCGATCTGGTACGCGAGGAAGGGACGATTCAGGAGCGGCACCACCGGCTTGGCTCGGCTCAGGGTGAGCGGGCGCAGGCGCGTGCCCTGGCCGCCGGCCAGGATGACGGCCTGAGCCGTTAGCGCCCGGGCACCCACGGCTGGGCTTCGCTGATGAGCATCACCGGGATTCCGTCGCGAATCGGATACGCCTTGCCGCAGGCGCGGCAGATGATGCGGGTTTCCTCGAACAGGAGGTCGCCCTTGCAGGCCGGACACACGAGGATCGCCTTCAGTTCATCGTCGATCATGGGTTCCCCTTTCATGGCGGGCGCGAAACCACTCGAGCGTGAGCCGAAGTCCCTCGTCGACGTCGACCTGAGGCTCCCAACCGAGCGCGGTGCGAGCGCGGGTGATGTCGGGCTGTCGCACCTTCGGATCGTCCTCGGGAAGAGGGCGAAACACGATCTCGCTCGGGGAGCCGGCGAGCCGGATGATGCGCTTGGCCAGTTCCAGCAAGGTCATCTCGTACGGATTGCCGATGTTGACGGGCGTAGTCACTTGGCTTCGCATGAGACGCCAGATGCCGTCGATGAGGTCGGTGATGTACTGAAAGGACCGCGTCTGGGTGCCCTCTCCGAACACGGTCACCGGCTCGTGGGCGAGCGCCTGCGTCATGAAGGCCGGGATCGCCCGCCCGTCGTTGAACCGCATGCGGGGCCCGTACGTGTTGAAGATTCGGACGATTCGAGTATCGATGCGGTGATGGCGATGATAGGCCATTGTCATGGCCTCCGCGAAACGCTTGGCCTCGTCGTAGACGCCGCGCGGCCCTACCGGGTTGACGTTGCCCCAGTAGTCCTCGGGCTGAGGGTGAACCAGAGGATCGCCGTAGACTTCGGAGGTGGAGGCCAGGAGGAAGCCCGCGCCTGTAGCCTTGGCCAGTCCCAGCGCGTTGTGGGTGCCAAGGGCGCCGACCTTGAGCGTTGGGATGGGATGCTCCAGGTAGTCGCGGGGGGAGGCCGGGCTGGCGAAGTGCAGGATCCAGTCAAGAGGCCCGTCGAGCTCGATGTACTGGCTCACGTTGTGCTCGACGAGAGTGAAGCGAGGGGAGGCGCCAAAACCGGCGATGTTCTCGCGTGATCCGGTGATGAAGTTGTCCATGCAGACCACGTCGGTCCCCTGGGCCAGCAGGAACTCGCAGAGGTGGGAGCCGATGAAGCCCGCTCCGCCCGTGACGAGAATGCGCACGCGCGATCAGGCCGGCAGGACGGGCTTGCGGCCGACGGAGTGGTACTCGAAGCCGAGCCGGCGCATCCGCTCCGGTTCCCAGAGGTTGCGCCCGTCGAAGATGACGGGATGCCGCATGGCGTTGCGCACCCGCTCGAGATTCAGGAACTTGAATTCGTTCCACTCGGTGACGAGGGCGAGGGCATCGGCCCCGGTGGCGGCCTCGTAGAGCGAGTCGCAGTAGATCGCCGAGGACGGGAACACGGCCCGTGCGTTGTCGAGGGCCACCGGGTCATAGGCCCGCACGGTGGCGCCGTGGGCGGCCAGCTGGGAGACCACCTCGACGCTCTTGGCCTCGCGCATGTCGTCGGTGTTCGGCTTGAATGCCACCCCCAGCACCGCGATGATCTTACCGTCCAGGGGCGACATGGCTTTCTCGATCATGCCGACGAAGTGGCCGGCTCGCTCACGGTTGATGTCCACCACCGCCCGCAGCAGGCTGAACTCGTAACCCAGCGTAGACGCGGTGTGGATGAGTGAGTCGGTGTCCTTGGGGAAGCAGCTCCCTCCGTAGCCGAGTCCTGCGGCCAGGAACGAGTGGCCGATCCGAGCATCGAGCCCCATACCCTTGGTCACCTGCGCCACGTCGGCCCCCGCCAGCTCGCACAGATTGGCGATGGCGTTCGCGAAGGAGATCTTGGTAGCGAGGAACGCATTCGAGGCGTACTTGATCATCTCTGCCGAGGGCACGTCCGTGATGATCATGGGGCGCTCGAGGGGAGCGTACAGCTCGAGCAGGGTCATGGCCACCTGCTGGGAGGGGGCGCCGATGACGATACGATCCGGCCGCAAGGTGTCCTCGATGGCCGATCCTTCACGCAGGAACTCCGGGTTGGAGACGACGTCGAAGGGGATGGGAGCCGTCTGGTGCCGCTCGATCACTTCACGCACGAAGTTCCCGGTCCCGACGGGGACGGTCGACTTGTTGACCACCACCAGGTAGTGGTCCATGGCCTGACCAATCGTGCGGGCCACCGCTTCCACGGCTCCGAGGTCGGTCTTGCCGCCGTCGCCGGTCGGAGTCCCCACCGTGATGAACACGATGTCGGACCGACGCACGGTCGGAGGGAGGTCGGTGGTGAAGCTGAGCCGTCCGTCGGCCACGTTGCGAGCGACCATCTCTTCCAGACCGGGCTCGTAGAGCGGCATCTGCCCGGCCCGTAGGCTGTCGATCTTGTCACTCTGGTTGTCGACGCACGTGACGTCGTTGCCCAGATCGGCAAAAACCGCGCCCGTCACCAGTCCGACGTATCCGGTACCCACCACGCAAATGTTCATGTCGGGTCATGATAGCAGAGGGCCGCCGCGGTCCTCGCCGGTCTCCCGCTACGAATCGGCCTCCGCGGCCGCCCAACGGAAGAAGACGGCGGTGAAGGCCAAGAGGGGGACGAGCCCGGCCGGGACCCACATCAGAACCCCTCCCAGCCGCTGGTCGGTCAGCGGCGAAAGGCCGAAGACTCGAGGGACCTCGGTATAGGCCGTGTAGAGCAATGTCTCGGCGCCGGTGATCATGGCGGCCACCACCGTCATCGGCATGCCGAATGCGAACAGGTAGAGGATCTGGGCCCCATAGTGCACGCGCGGGATCAGGGTGGATGGTGAAAGTACCGGCCACCAGGCGAGCACCGCGCTCCCCATGAGGGTCAGGTGCTGGACGATGTGCCACGCGTGCAGGCGCAGCGCCGCGTCGTAGACGACTGGCAGGTGCCAGAGAATGAGGGCGGCCGCGTAAATGCCGAGGGCCGGCAGGGGGCGCGTGAGCATCCGGACCAGGCGGCCGGTCAGGGGCCGACGAAGGACGGGCGCGAGCAGCGCATCTGCCATCCAGGCCGGCGTGCCCACCAACAGCAAGGGGGGAAAGAGGAGGGTCAGTACCAGGTGCTGCACCATGTGGGCGCTGAAGAGGTGCCGATCACTGAGGTCGTGGAGGGGGCCGTTCAAGGTCACCACGAGGGTGAAGAGTGCCCCGTAAAAGCACAAGAAGGGACCGCCGGTCGGCCGGCCCCCGTGACGGAGCCACGCCCACACGTAGGCCACGCCGAGTAGCGCCACCCCAGCCAGGACATCAACGTGGACTCCTCCGCCGAGCCAGGAGAGGGGCACCGCCGGCGTCGACTCGCCCACCGAGCGTCAGCGTTCGAAGATGAGAAACGCATCGGAGAGGGTCATCATGGCCACCACGATGATCACGGCGATGAGCAGAGGCGCGGCGAACAACGTGGTCAAGAGCGGCTTGTCGTAGCGCAGGTGCATGAAGAACAGGACCACCAGCGCGAACTTTCCCGCTGACATCACGAGCAGAAGCGGCACCAGGATCGGCGTGAGGGCACGGATGTAGAGGACAGCGAACTCCAGGGCCGTCACCACGGTAAGGATGACGGCAATGGTGACATACGTCCACACCGAGGCGTGGGCGGGGTGGCTCTGGTCAGGCGGGGTAGGGGAGGGAGGGGTGTTCATCAGGGCACCAGATAGACCAGGGTGAAGATCACGATCCACACGACGTCAACGAAGTGCCAATAGAGGCCGACCACCTCCACCTTGGGGGCATCGGCCACGCCCAGCTTGCCTCGCAGATCCAGGATCAGCAATGTCAGGAGGAGGGCCACCCCGAGGCTGACGTGACCGCCATGAAAGCCGGTGAGCACGTAGAACGTGGAGCCGAACAGGTTCTGCTGGAGGGTGAGCCCCTGGTGGACGAAGTGGGTGAACTCATAGACCTGGAAACCGATGAAGATGAGCCCGAAGAACGCGGTGCCGGCCAGCCACCACCGGGCCTGCTGTCGCTTGTCGCGAAGGACGGCATCGAGGGCCAGCACCATGAGCAAGCTCGACATGAGCAAGTCGAAGGTGCTGAGGGTGGTGAGGGGGATGTTGAGGATCTCGTGAGGGTGAGGGCCGACCGTGCTCTTGCCCCGATAGGCCATGTAGGTGGCGATCAAGGTCCCGAAGAGCATGCATTCGGAGCCGATGAAGGTCCACATGGCCAGCTTGCGCATGTCGATGTCGAGCAGGCCGGCCTGATGCGCATGGGCCGGATTGCCGTGGTGCTCGAGGGCGAACCGAAAGCCACCGTAAACGGCGACGACGGCGCCCACGAGCACCACCCCCACATTGAGGAGCGCGCCCGCGGCCGCGACCGTCACCCCCACCGCGGTGACGAACGGCCATGGCGATGGCGCCGGCATGTGGAACGCGTCCTGCGGGGGGTGGGCGAGGGGGCGGGGCCGGCGGCCGTGCCGGTCGCCATACTTTTCGCGCCAGAACGTATCCCGCCCGTAGATGGGGGGAATCTGGTCGAAGTCATGGACGGGCGGTGGCGACGAGGTCCGCCATTCAAGGGTACGGCCGTCCCAGGGATCGGCGGAAGCCCGCTCGCCTCCTCGCAGCGTGCGTACGGCATTGACGAGGAACAGGAGAACGCCGAGGCCGAGCAGGAAGGCGCCGATGGTCGAGATCAGGTTCCAGAATGACCATCCGGCATCGGGTGGATAGGTGTAGATGCGCCGCGGCATCCCGATGGCGCCGAGATAGTGCTGGGGAAAGAAGGCCACGTTAAGCCCGATGAACATCGTCCAGAAGGCGAGCTTGCCAAGACCCTCGTGGAGCAGGCGGCCCGTCACCTTGGGCCACCAGTAAAAGAGCCCGGCAAAGATACCGAGGAGGCTGCCTCCCACCAGGACATAGTGGAAGTGGGCGACCACGAAATAGCTGTCAGTCTGCTGGAGATCCACGGGAGGAGAGGCGTGCATGATGCCCGAGAGACCGCCGATGGTGAAGGTGGCGATGAGTCCCACCGCGAAGTGGAACGCCGTGGTGGGCCGGATGCTGCCACCCCACAGGGTGGCCAACCAGTTGAAGATCTTCACGCCGGTCGGAATGGCAATCAGCATCGTGGCCACCGAGAAGGCCGCGTCGGCCACAGGCCCCATACCAGAGGCGAACATGTGGTGCGCCCACACGCCAAAGCCGAAGAAGCCGATGAGCACGCCGGAATAGATCACGACCGGCGCTCCGAAGAGGGGCTTGCGCGCGAAGGTCGGCAGAACCTCAGACACGATGCCGAACGCGGGCAGGATCAGGATGTAGACCTCCGGGTGGCCGAAGATCCAGAAGAGATGCTGCCATAGATGCAGGTCGCCTCCCGCCGCCACGTCGTAGAAGTGGGTTCCGAAGAAGCGATCGAACATGAGGAAGATCAGGCCCACGGTGACGGGCGGGAAAGCCAGCACCACCAGGAACTGGACGACCAGGCTCATCCACACGAACACCGGCATCCGCATGAGAGTCATGCCGGGCGCGCGCATGTTCAGGATGGTGACGATGAAATTCACCCCCGCCATAAGGGACGATGCGCCGAGGATTTGCAGTCCGAGCACCCAGAAGTCGACAGCGTGGCTCGGCGAGTATTGCTTCGAGGTGAGGCTGACGTACCCGAACCACCCACCGTCGGGCGGCGTCCCCACCAGGAAGCTCGCGTTGAGGAAGAGGGCGCCCCCCAGGAAGATCCAGTACGAAAGCGCGTTCAGGCGGGGAAAGGCCACGTCCCGGGCGCCGAGCTGGAGCGGGATGAGGTAGTTGAAGAAGGCGGCGTTCAACGGCATGACGGCGAGAAACACCATGGTGGTGCCGTGCATGGTGAACAGCGCGTTGTAGAAGTCGGCGCTCACCAAGGTGTTGCCGGGCCACGCCAGCTGCAGGCGGATCACGAGCGCCTCCAACCCGCCCACGAGGAGAAAGAAAAACGCGGTGACCCCGTACAGGATGCCGATGCGCTTGTGGTCGACGGTGGTGATCCAGCTCACGAAGCCAGTGGCAGCCGGTGCCCTCGCCGCGTGAGAGAGGGCCTCGCCCAGCAGGGGATACGCTGGCGTGGCCATGCTACTTGAGGCTATCCAGGTAGGCCGCGATGGCGCGAGCCTGCTCGGCGCTGAGACCAAGCGCGGGCATCTTGGCTCCGGGCTTCACAGCTTGTGGGTTCACCAGCCAGGCGGCGAGCAGGTCGGGGTGGACGGGATGCAGCGCGCCGGCGAAGGTCGTACGACTGCCGAAATGGGTCAAGTCGGGGCCGACGACACCGGCCGACACGCCCTGGATGGTGTGGCATCCCACGCAAGCCCGTGCCGCGTAGAGGGCCTTGCCCTCGGCGGCCAGCCCGGTCGACTCTGGCGGTGGCGCCAGCTGCGCCTTCACCCACGCGTCGAAGACCTCGGGCGGGTCCACCATCATCCGCAGCATCATGTTGGCGTGCGAGGTGCCGCAATACTCCGCGCACTGCCCCCAGTAGGTACCGGGGGTGTCGGCGGTGAAGGTGATCCAGTTCAGCCGGCCCGGGATGACGTCTCGCTTGGCGGTCACCTGAGGAACCCAGAAGCTGTGGATCACATCCCAGCCGACCAGCTTGAGAGCAATGGGCCGGCCGACAGGTAGGTGAATCTCGTTGGCGGTGACCACGCCGAGCTGCGGATAGCGAAACTCCCACCACCACTGCTTGGCGATCACGTCGACCTCGAGGGCCTGCGCGCTCGCCGGCGCCTGAGTGCGAAAGACCACCTGAATGGTAGGGACAGCGATGATCAGCAACACCAGCGCGGGCGCGATGGTCCAGGCAATCTCGAGCAGGGAGTGTCCGCGCACCTGCTTCGGCATCGGCGCGCCCGGCTTGGCGCGAAAGCGAAGAAGGATCCAGGCGATCAAGGTCAGCACCACCGTGCCGATCACGATCGTGGCCCACGTGATGAGACCGTACAGCCCCATGATGGCGCGCGTCAGATCCGAGCGCGGCACCAAGGACGTCTGTGGTGTGTCCCACGCGCACCCCCCGAGGGCCAGAGGCAGAAACAGCCACGCGCCGAGGATCGCCGTGCTGACGTGCGAACGACAGGCGCGTGTGCCGGAGTTCACAACCTCACGGTACCTTGCGGGGAGCGGTGCGGAAGAGGCGGATCCGCCTCATCGGGCCGCACGAGAGAGATCGTCGAGGATTGGCAGCACCTCGTCGCGGCCGGCGGACGGAATCATGAATACCGCGCGCGTGACCCCGGCCTCCTGCAGCGCACCGAGGGCCGCGGTCTCCGGCCTGGCGGCGAAGATCGTGACGTCAAGCGACTTCGCGTCGCGCCCCGCCTGCGCCCAACGCTCACGCAAGGTGGCAATCCGACCGAGAAGCCCACTACCGGCCCGCGCGCCGACGGGCATCCAGCCATCGCAGTATTCGATCACGCGATCGAGGGTCGTAGGGCCGTCGCCGCCCATCAGGATCGGTGGATGGGGCTTCTGGGCGGATTTGGGCCATGACCAGCTCTTGTCGAAGCGAACGAACTCACCGTGGAACGCAGCCTCTTCTTTCGTCCACAGCTCCTTCATGGCCAGGATCCGCTCGCGCAGCACGCGCCATCGCGCCTTGAACGGCGTGCCGTGATCCTCCATCTCCTCGGCATTCCAGCCCCCGCCGATGCCGAAGATGAAGCGGCCGCCCGAGAGGTGATCGAGACTGGCCACCTCCTTGGCGGTGATGATCGGATCGCGCTCGATCACGAGGCAGATACCGGTGGCGAGCTTGAGGCGTGTGGTGGCGGCGGCGGCCATGGCCAACGCCACGAAGGGATCGTAGGTGTGCCAGTACTCTCGGGGCAGCGCCGCGCCCCCTGGCCACTGGCTTCGGCGGTTTGCGGGGATGTGAGTGTGCTCGGGCACCCAGAACGACTCGAAGCGGCGCGTCTCCAGTTCACGCGCGAGATCGTCCGGGCGGATCGCATAGTCGGTCGGAAACATGGCCACGCCAAAGTGCATGGTGGTCCTCCAAGACGACTATGCTAGCGCAGGTGGGAGGTCTCGAGAGCGCCTCTCAATCGTCCTACTCGCCGAGCCGCAGGAGCGTGCCGAGCAGGACGTTGGCTCCACGCTCGATGGCATCCCAGTCGCTCATCTCGTCGACCCGGTGGCTCCGGCCACCCTGCGAGGGGATGAAGATCATGCCCGAGTCGGCGATGGTGGCCAGGTTCTGAGCATCGTGGCCCGCTGCCGAGTAGAGATGCTGATAAGGCAGACCGAGCGCCGTGCTCGCTGCGGCCACCGCTTCCTGGATGCGTGACGCGCAGGTGGCAGGGGCCGTGGCCGACAAGGGACGGATATCGTGGGCCACCTGGCGGCGCTTGCTCACCCGGCGCGCCAGTGACGCGCACGCGCGTCCGAGCGCGTCCAGCACAGCCGCGTCCGGCGAGCGCATCTCGTGCACGATTTCACAGCGGGCAGGAACCACGTTGCTCACACCCGGGTGGACGTGTACCACGCCGACGTTGGTTACGCTGCGACCGCCTCCGCGCTTGACCACGAGGTCACGGGCTTTGGTGGCATAGTCGGCGGCAGCGAGGAAGGCGTCGCGGCGCCGCTCCATGGGAGTGGTTCCGGCGTGGTCGGCCTGGCCGTTGAAGATGATGCGAGTGCGCCGAACCCCCACGATGGACTCCACCACACCGATGGGGATGCCCGCCTCGTCGAGCCGCGGTCCCTGTTCGATGTGTAGCTCGACGTACGCAGCCACCCCGCCCGGCGGTACCTGTGCCCTCGGTGCGGCCAATGCGTCGAATCCCGCGCGGGCCATTGCGTCCACGAGGCGCTCACCGTCGGCGGCCGCCATCTCCGGCAACCGAGCGGCTTCGAGCAAGCCACAAAAGGCTCGGGAGCCGAAGAGACTTCCATAGCGTCCCTCCTCGTCGCTCCACGCCGCGACCACCAGGGGCCGGCGATGGGAAGCGCCCTGGTCCTTGATGGCATGGAGGCATTCGAGGCCTGCTAGGACGCCGAGGGCTCCGTCGAGAATGCCCCCTTCGGGGACGGTATCGATGTGCGAGCCGGTGAGTACGACTGGAGTCTCGCTCGCAAAAGCCGCGGTATCGAGTCCTCCGAAGATGTTCCCGGCAGGGTCGACCCATGCGGCGAGGCCGGCTCCCCGCATTTCACTGAGCAGCCAAGCCCTGGCCTCCTCGTAGGCTGGACTCCACGCGGAGCGCGTGACACCCCCTCCCGGAAGCGCGCCGAAGCGTGCGAGCGTCTCGATTCTCGAGCGAAGACGGTCAAGCGATATCGCCATCCGAGGAGTATAGCCTTGACTTCACGCGCCTCACCTCCCTAGAATGAACCACCGTTCAGTTCCCTCGCCAGAATGCGCCGCCAATCCACGACAGAGGGTGGCCCGGGTTCCCACAGCCGACCCTGAACGTGCGAGGAGAACGGCGCCAGAGAGGACTAGACAGAGGGGGGCCCGGGTCCCCCGGCGCCCGAACGGGGGAACGGCGCCAGAGTAAGACAGAGGGGTGGCCCGGGTCCCCCGGGCCACCCCGAACGTGGGGGGAATGGGGGGTGAATCTGGACCCCCCATCTTCATAGGAGCTACAAGTGGACTTTTCGCTGACGCTCGATCAGGAAGCGTTTCGAGAGCGCGTGCGGGCCTGGCTCGAGCTGAACATCCCTCGGCAATGGGTTCGACGGGCGATGGGAACCTCGGAGGTGCCGCGCCCGGAAGCCTACGAATTTCTGCGCGAATGGCAGCGGAAGCTGTGGGAGGTCGGCTTCATCGGCCTCACATGGCCCAAGGAGTACGGTGGGCAGGGGTTGAGCTTCGTGGAGGAGATGATCCTCCACCAGGAGATGGCGCTTCTCAAAGCGCCGTCCATTCTGAACATCCTGGGCGTCGGCATGGCGGGACCGACCATCATCGCCTATGGAACGGAAGCTCAGAAGAAGCGATATCCGGTCAAGATTCTCTCCGCCGACGAAATCTGGTGTCAGGGATACTCGGAGCCCAACGCGGGCTCGGACCTGGCCTCCCTGCAGACGCGTGCCGTCAAGGATGGCGACGCGTGGGTCATCAACGGCCAGAAGGTGTGGACCTCGCTGGCCCACCTGGCCGACTGGATGATGCTCCTCGCCCGCACGGATCCGGATGCGCCGAAGCACAAGGGCATCACCTATTTCCTGCTCGACATGAAACTGCCCGGGGTGACCGTCAAGCCACTCAAGCAGCTCACGGGCGACGCCGAGTTCAACGAGGTCTTCTTCGACAACGTGCGCGTCCCTGAGTCGCAGGTCCTCGGCGGTGTCAACAATGGCTGGCAGGTAGGGCTCACCACCCTCATGTATGAGCGGCTGGCCCTCGGCTTCGGCCTGCAGGTTCGTTTACGCATCGCCCTCGACGGGCTCGTGGAGATGGCGCGTCACGTCGAGAAGAGCGGGCGCCCGACCACCAAGGATCCCGTCCTACGCCAGAAGCTGGCCCAGCTCTGGATCGAGACGGAGAGCCTCAAATACACGGGTGCGCGCGCCATCACCAAGCTCCTACGCGGCGAACTGCCGGGTCCCGAGGCCTCCGCAGGCAAGATGGTATGGGTGGATGTGCATCAGCGCATCCAAGAACTGGCTATGGAGATCGAGGGGCCTTACTCGCAACTCGTCGCGGGGTCCGAGCGGGCGATCGAAGGCGGTGTCTGGCAGTACTCGTTCCTGCGATCACGGGCCAACTCGATCGAAGGGGGCACGGCGGAGATCCAGAAGAACATCATTGGCGAGCGCGTGCTCGGCCTGCCCAAAGGTTAGACGGGAGGCACCTCACCTATGGATTTTGGCTTCAACGACGAGCAAGAACTTCTTCGTTCCACCGCGCGCAAGTTTCTCGAGAACGAGTGCCCTTCGGAGTTTGTGCGCAAGCGGATGGCGGAGCCGGCCGGTGTCACCGATGAGTTCTGGGCCAAGGTGGCGGAGCAGGGCTGGCTCGGCCTCGTGTTTCCCGAGGCGTACGGGGGCTCCGGCCTTGGCTTTGTGGACCTGACGGTCTTGATGGAAGAGATGGGACGGGCCGTGATGCCCGGGCCGTTCGTGTCCACCGTTCTCCTCGGTGGCCTGACCATTCTGGAGGCGGGCTCCTCCGCCCAGAAGGAAGCGTGGCTGCCCAAGGTCGCGGGGGGCCGGGCCAAGACAGCGCTGGCTTGGACCGAGCCGAGCGGACGATGGGACGCAGCGGGGGTCACCACCACCGCCAAGCCCGCCCCCGGCGGCTGGGTTCTCAGTGGCACGAAGCTCTTCGTGCTCGACGCGCACCTTGCCGACGTCCTGGTGGTGGTTGCCCGCTCGGCAGAGACGAAGCAGCCCGAAGAGGGAATTAGCCTATTGCTGGTCCCCAAGGGAACGCCTGGACTCGAGGTGAGGCTCTTGCCCACCATGGACCAGACACGCAAGCTCTGCGAGGTTTCCCTGAACGACGTGCGGGTCGACGCTGGTGCCGTACTCGGTTCGGTGGGAGGTGGCTGGGCGCCGCTCGCCCGGGTGATCGAGCGGGCCACGGTAGCCCTCTGCTCGGAGATGTGCGGTGGCGCTCAGCGGGTTCTCGACATGACGGTGGACTACGCGAAGATCCGCGTGGCCTTCGGGCGGCCCATCGGCTCCTACCAGGGGGTGAAGCACAAGGCCGCCGACATGCTGGTGGATGTGGAGAACGCGAAATCGCTCACATACTACGCGGCGTGGGCTGTGGACGAGAACGTACCGGAGGCGGCGCTGGCCGCATCGATGGCCAAAGCCTGTTGCTCCGATGCCTATCGCAAGGTGGCGGCGGCCGGCATCCAGCTCCATGGCGGCATCGGATTCACGTGGGAGCACGATCTGCACCTGTACTTCAAGCGGGCGAAATCGTCCGAGTTCACGTTTGGCGATGCCACATACCACCGGGAACGGGTGGCGCAGCTGATCGCGTTGTAACTGGGGGAACACGAGACGCATCCCCCAGACCCTCCGACTCAGATGCACCGCGAGCCGGAGTCTCGCGGGCCTCGACGCATCCCTGGCGATCCAGCCGTCACGGCCGAGCCTAGGCCGGCCGCTTCGGTGCTCCTTGTGAGGGCAGCACCACCAGGGGTGGCGGAGCCGCTCGAGGTCTATATGATTCGACGGAATCGAGGCATGCGGTTCCTGGGCGGCTACTACGCGTTCCCGGGAGGTAAGGTCGACGCCACGGACGGGACCATCGAGAGTCTCGCGCGTTGCTGGGGGTTGACTCCGGCCGCGGCGGAAACGCAGTTTCCTACCACCGCAGGTGCGCCGCCGTTGGCGTTCTGGATGACCGCCGTCCGTGAACTCCTCGAAGAGACGGGGATCCTCCTCGCATGCAACGCGGATGGCAGCGCAGTGGATGCCCGCCGCCCCGGGGTGCGCGACGCCATCGAGCGCTGCCGGCAGGGTCTCATGAGCCAGGAGGCTTCATTCACCACCTTGCTGACCCGCGAGGGCTGGTTCGCTGACGCCCGTCCCCTCGAGTACCTCTCTCACTTCGTCACACCGCGCACGAGCCCCATTCGTTTTGCGGCGCGCTTCTTCTTGGGGACGCTGCCCGTCGGCCAAGAACCCCGCCTGTTCACCGAAGAAGCGTCGGAGGCGTTCTGGATCCATCCTGGCCTGGCGTATCGTCGCTTCGTAGCCGGCGAGATGGCCATGGCGGAGCCGGCCGAGTATGGTCTGGGTTATCTGGCCCAGTTCGCGTCGCTCGACGAACTACGCGCCGGTCGAGACGGCAGCGAGAAATTCCACGGCATCGTCCACCGGATCGATTCGTTCTGGGAGCACTTCGACTGGAAGGCCAATCGCTGGCCGTCCCGGTGAGCCGCCTGGCGCGCGCGGCAGAGCGCTGCCTGCCCTCGCTCCTCACGCTGTTGCTGGTCGCTCTCCTCACCTCCATCACCGCCGTTGGTATTCTCATCTTTCTGCTCGTGCTGGCGAGTCTCGCTCGACTCACCGACCCGGCTGCCAGGGCCCACTATCGCTTTCCCCTCGCCGTGCCACTCGTGGCGTTTGCGCTCGTATCGCTCATTTCGGCACTGGTGTCCGATCATCGCTCGACGTCGATACTCGCACTCCGACATCTCTACCTGGTGCTGCTCTTCTTCATCGCGGCCAACGAGTTCCGCTCGGCGGAGCAGATCGGGCGCGCCCTCTGGTGGTTCGGGGGGACCGTCATGGTGGTTTCGGTCTACGCGATGCTGCAAACGCTCGTCTGTACGACCAGCATCGACATCCCGGCTGGGGTGGCCTGGGTCCTGAAGCTCAAGTTCCCCGCCTGTCGGCACCCGAGCGACGAGCCGTTTCGGGCCAAGGGATTTTTCAGCATCTATATGACCCTCGGCGGAAGCCTGCTGGTCGCGCTCGCACTCTCTTTGGCCGCTGTGGTACTCGGCAGAGACCATTGGCGACCCGCTCTTCAGAGCGGCTTCGCCCTCGTCGCGCTTGCCCTGACCTATGTGCGCAATGCCTGGATGGGATTGGGAGCGGCTCTGGTCGTGCTGGTTCTGCTGAGCCGACGCTGGATCTTGCTCACCCTGGCCGGGGCGGCCGTGATCCTTGCTCTGGCCCTTCCCTCGCCGATGCGGGGCAAGATCGTCTCGATGTTCGATCCAGCGAGCCCCAGCGTGAGCGAGCGGCTCTATTTCTGGAAGGCCGGGGGGCAGATGGTGCGGGAGGCGCCGCTGCTTGGGTCTGGGCCCGGGAGCCGTGAAGATCGAGTACCCGAACTACAAGGATCCGGCCGCGCGGCGCCCGGGGACGAGTCACCTACACAGCAACGTCGTGCAGATCGCGGCCGAGCGCGGGATGCTCGGCTTGGTTGCATGGTGCGCCATCTGGATCGCGTTCCTTGTGAGGGCAGCCCGGATCTATACCGGCCTTCCCCCCGCCCGCGCCGACGCCCGCGCACTCGTGGCCGGGAGCATTGCCGCCGTGGTGGGGTTCCTGGTGGCTGGACTCTTCGAGTACAGCTTCGGCGACTCCGAGGTCATTGGTCTGGTGTGGGTCGTGGCCGCCTTCCCCTTCGCGCTGGCCCACGAGGCATCCCGCGCTGCCTCGTGTCGCACGTGATCGGAGACGCTCGGAACCTGGACTCACCGCAGGGGGTTTGCTAGACTCCTGGCCTCGTCCGCGGTCCACGCAGAAGGAGGATCACCCGTGCGTCTAGTCAACCGTGCCCTCGTGGCCGTCGTCCTGGCGGCAGTGGCGATTGTCCCGGTGGGAGCGGCCGAGACGGTCAAGATCGGCTTCATCACCTCGCTGTCCGGACCGGCCGGCATCATCGGCAAGCATATGAAAGATTCGGTGGAGCTGGCCCTCGATCACCTGGGCCGCAAGGTCGGCGGCCTCGAGGTCGAGGTGATCTACGGTGACGATCAACGGAAGCCCGATGTTGGCAAGCAGCTCGCCGACGAGATGCTCAAAAAGCACAAGGTGCACTTCGTATCGGGCATCATCTGGTCGAACGTGATGCTGGCGGTGGCGCCCACAGTGACGCGTGAGAAGGTGTTCATGATCGGCACGAACGCGGGGCCCCACGAGCTCGCGGGCAAGGAGTGCAGCGAGTACTTCTTTACGACGTCCTGGCAGAACGACGAGACGCCAGAGGCCATGGGCAAGCACATGCAGGACAAGGGCATCACCGACGTCTACGCCCTCGCCCCCAACTACGCCGCCGGCAAAGACATGATCGCCGGCTTCAAGCGTTACTTCAAAGGGCGTATCGTGGCCGAGGTCTATACCAAGCTCGGCCAGCAGGACTATCAGGCCGAGATCAGTCAGATTCGCGCCAGCGCTCCCAAGGCCGTGTTCGTGTTCTACCCGGGCGATATGGGCATTCAGTTCGTCAAGCAATATGCCCAGGCGGGCCTGCGCGGCCAGATCCCTCTGTACTCGGTCTATACGCTTGACGAGGTCACCCTACCTGCCGTCAAGGAGGCGGGGCTCGGGAACTTCGAGACGCGGTACTGGAGCCCCGATCTGAACAACGAGGCCAACCGGCGCTATGTGAGCGATTTCAAGAAGAAGTTTGGCTACACACCGTCCTTCTATGGGGCGCAAAGCTACGATGGGATCCTGCTCATCGATTCGGCTGTCCGTGCCGTGCGGGGCAATCTGGCCGACCGGCCGGGGATGATCGCGGCCATGCGCAAGGCCGATTTCAAGTCGACCCGCGGCCCCTTCACCTACAACGTGAATCAGTTTCCCATCCAGAACTTCTATCTTCTGCGCGTGGTCCAGAACTCCGACGGGGAATACGCCACCCAGATCCAGTCGACGGTCTTCGAAGCGCACAAGGATGCCTACTACAAGGACTGTCCCATGAAATGGTAGGACGTCGTCGGCGGGCGCACAGGCAACCGGGGCGCGGCGCGGCCGCGCCCCCCTTTTTTGAGGGCACGTCGTCGTGCGAAGGTGCCTCGTGAACGCCGTTCTTGTCCTCGAGCAGTTCCTCAATGGCGTGCAATTCGGCGTGACCCTGTTCCTCCTGGCGGCGGGGCTTACTCTCGTTTTCGGCATCATGAACCTGGTCAACCTGGCCCACGGGTCGCTCTACATGGTGGGGGCGTACGTGGCCACGTCGGTGTTTCGCTGGTCAGAATCATTCCTGGTCGCGATGATGGCAGCCCTCGCGACCTGCCTGGTGGTGGGAATGGTGGTGGAAATCGTGGCCCTGCGCACCCTTTACGAACGCGATCACCTTGACCAGGTGCTGGCCACCTTCGGACTGATCCTTGTCTTCAACGAGCTGGTGAGCATCGTCTGGGGCCGCGCCGCACTGTATGCGAATGTCCCGGCCTTCCTCGCCGGCCAGGTGCTGATCCTGCCCGGGGTGCCCTATCCGACCTACCGCGTTTTCGTGATCGCGATCGGTCTCTCAGTCGCCGTGCTTCTTTACCTGCTCATTGGCCGGACTCGCCTCGGCATGCTCATCCGGGCGGGGGCCAGCAATCGGACGATGGTGGCGGCGCTCGGAGTCAATATTCGGTTGCTGTACACAGTCGTGTTCGGGATCGGGGCCGGGCTGGCGGGATTGGCCGGTCTCATGGCCGGTCCGATCTACGCTGTCCAGCCGGGTATGGGTGAGCAGATCCTGATCCAGGTCTTCGTGGTGATCGTCATTGGCGGGATCGGATCCATCCGGGGCGCCCTGGTCGGCGCTCTCCTGGTGGGGATGGTCGACACCATGGGACGGGCCTTCCTGCGTCCGACCTTGACCCTCGTACTCTCACCGAGCGCCGCCGACAGCGCGGGTCCGGCGCTGGCGTCCATGCTGATCTACGTCTTGATGGCGGCCGTGCTGTTCTTGCGTCCCCAGGGACTCTTCCCGGCCCGCGGCTGACAGTGACGCGCCGGGTCGTCGTCGTGCTGGGCTTCCTTGGGCTGGGACTGGTGCCCCTGGTGGCGGAGGCGCTGCACCAGCCGTTCTACATCGACCTCTTCCGGCGCATCATGATCTTCGCCATGGCCGCTCTCAGCCTGGACCTCATCCTCGGCTACGGCGGCATGGTGAGCTTCGGGCACGCCGCCTACCTCGGGATCGGCGCCTACGCCGTGGGCATTCTCGCCGCGAACGGGATCGAGAGCGGATTCATCCAGTGGCCGGTCGCCATGCTCGCCTCCATGCTGATCGCCCTTGTGATCGGCGCCATCTCGCTTCGAACGAGTGGCGTGTACTTCATCATGATCACCCTCGCCTTCACCCAGATGCTCTACTACCTCGGGATCAGTCTGGAGACCTACGGCGGCGACGATGGGATGCCCTTGCGCGCGCGGAGCCGCTTTGCGAGTCTGGTGGATCTCTCCGATGCCCATAGCTTCTACTACGTGGTTCTCGCGCTTCTGGTGGTCGTCCTCGTCCTCAGTCAACGGCTCGTCAACGCGCGCTTCGGCATGGTGATCCGGGCGGCTCGGTCCAACGAGGCACGAGCGCAGGCCATCGGGTTCACGCCCTTCCGGTACAAGCTAGCCGCATTCGTCCTGGCGGGGAGCGTGTGCGGCCTGGCGGGGGCGCTGCTGGCCAATCAAACGGAATACCTGACACCGGAGTTCATGCACTGGACTCGCTCGGGCGAGATCCTGTTCATGGTGATCCTGGGCGGGATCGGTACACTCGTGGGCTCGGTGGCCGGCGCGGTGGTCTTGCTGCTCCTCGAGCAAGTCCTGTCCTCGTGGACGGAGCACTGGCAAATCGTCCTCGGTCCCATCCTGATCCTGGTCGTGTTGTTCGCTCGACGCGGTTTGATCGGGCTGCTCCCGGCGACGGACCGACCTCATGGCTGAGGTTCTTCTGGAAGTTCGCGGGCTCACCAAGAGTTTTGGGGGTCTCGTGGCCACGTCGGGAATCGATCTGGACGTGCGGGCAGGCGAGACCCACGCCATCATCGGCCCCAACGGCGCCGGCAAGACCACGCTCATCGGACAGTTGGCCGGAGACCTGCGACCTGATGGGGGAACGATCCGCTTTGCGGGAGAGGATGTCACCGGGCTCTCGGTCCCCGCGCGCTCGGCCCGCGGAATGGCTCGCTCCTTCCAGATCACCAGTATCTTTCGCGATTTCGGGGTTCTCGACAACGTGGCGCTCGCCATACAGGCTCACTCTGGCCACAGCTTTCGCTTCTGGCGGCCGGCCCGGGCGGAGGCATCACTGCACGTCCCGGCCCGCGAGTTCCTCGGGGTGGTGGGGTTGGCTGGCCGCGCGGATGTGCTCGCGGGCACCCTGGCCCACGGCGAACAGCGTCAGCTTGAAATCGCCATGGCGCTCGCCACCCGCCCCCGTCTGCTCCTGCTTGACGAGCCGGTGGCCGGCATGGGTCCCGAGGAGTCCCAGCGCATGATCCGCTTCCTCTCTACTTTGAAGACGCGGCAGGCGATCGTGTTGGTCGAACACGACATGGATGCTGTGTTTGCCCTCGCCGACCGCATCTCGGTCATGGTGTCCGGTCGGATCATCGCCACCGGAACTCCGGGCGAGATCCGTGGCAACCTCGCGTGTGCGAGAGGCGTACCTCGGTGCGAGCGGCCCAGAATGCTGAGCGTCGAGTCGATCGAGACCGCCTACGGCGCCAGCCAGGTGCTGTTCGGCGTGAGTCTCGCCGTGGAGCCGGGCGAGGTGGTTACCCTGCTTGGCCGTAACGGCATGGGAAAGACCACCACCGTTCGGTCGATCATGGGGATCGTCCCTCTCCGGAGCGGCCGCATCAGCTTCGAGGGCCGTGCTCTTCAGGGGTTGCCAGCCTACCGTGTCGCCCAAGCAGGCCTGGGGCTGGTGCCCGAGGGCCGGCAGATCTTCCCGAATCTCACAGTTCGTGAGAATCTCCTGGCCACCGCCGCCAACCGTCTGCGAAGCCCGGACCCGTGGACGATCGAGCGGGTCTTCGCACTCTTTCCCCATCTGGCCGAGCGCCGGTCCCACATGGGAGGTCAACTGTCGGGCGGCGAGCAACAAATGCTGGCCGTGGGCCGAGCCCTGATGACCAACCCGCGCTTGCTGATCCTCGACGAGGCCACCGAGGGACTGGCGCCCCTTGTCCGGGCCGAGATCTGGCGCTGCCTGGAGGGGCTCAAACGGAGCGGGCAGGCCATCCTGCTCATCGACAAGGACGTCCGGGCGCTAACCCGGCTCGCCACCCGCCACTACATCGTGGAAAAGGGGCAGATCGTTTGGAGCGGACCATCCGACGTGCTGCGGACCCGCGAGGATCTCCAGCACCGCTTCCTGGGCGTGTGAAGCCCCTCCCTAGATCCGGAATGCGCGTCCGAGAACCTTACGTCTTCAGGAGGCCGACGTGACGAGTCTGGCTCGTCGAATCAGCGAAAGCCGCCACTTCCACAACATCGTGCTCGGGGTCATCGTGCTGACCGCCGTAACCGTGGGACTGGAGACCTATCCGGCTCTGGTCGAGCGGCAGGCGGGGCTGTTCACCACGCTCGACTGGGTCGTCCAGACCTTCTTCGTCCTCGAGATCGTCATTCGCCTCGTGGCGTGCTGGCCGCGGCCCCTTCGCTTCTTCGCCGACGGTTGGAACGTCTTCGACTTCGTGGTGGTGGCGGCCTCGCTCTTGCCCCAGTCGGGGACGTTCGCGATGGTGGCGCGGCTCGCCCGGCTGCTGCGGGTGACGCGGCTCGTCGCAGTCTTCCCAGAGCTGCGGCTTATCGTCAGTACCATGCTGCGCTCCATTCCCTCCATGGCCCACGTGATCATGATGCTGAGCCTGCTCCTCTACGTGTACGCGGTGCTGGGCGTCGCGGTGTTCCGGGACGAGGACCCCGAACACTGGGGAAATCTCGGGGTCGCGTTGCTGACCTTGTTCCAGATGCTCACCTTGGAGGGATGGGTGGAGATCCAAGAGCGGGTGCTGACGTTCCACTCGTGGGCGTGGGTCTACTTCGCGAGCTTCGTCTTGGTCGGCGTCTTCGTGGTCGTCAATCTTTTCATCGCGGTGGTCATCAACAACTTGGAGACGGTCAAGCTCGAGCAGCAATCGGAAGCGGACCGTGAGAGCCCGCACCACGAGCTACTCAGATCGCTCGAGGATTCCAGAAGACGCCTCGAGCAGCTCGAGCAGTCTCTCCGTCAGGCCCCGCCGGCGTCCGGCAGAAGACCGCCCGTGTGAGGGTGAAGGCGGCCGCGGGCAAGCACGCTCCGCGGCTACCGAGTTGCCGACAGCCGACGGAGAAACGTCAGAGCGTCTTCGGCGCGTCCGTACTTGTCGCGGACCCTGGTCAGGCCCTGTTCGAAGAGTGAGCCCAGGTCGGGATTCTTCGGGTCGATGGCGCGATAGACCGCGTCCATGTCTTCGACATCGATGTCCACTCCGTGCAGACGTGCATACACCACGATCGCCAGCCGGACGCTCCGGTTCTCGGGGGCGATGAGCGTGCGAACCGTATTGACCACAGTCTGCGGCGCAGCGGAAGCCAGCAGAGCACGAAGCGTGTTCGTCATGATCTTGCGATCGATGCGGCCATCCCGAAGGCTGACCAGGACCTCGCGGGGTGATCGGGAAGGATCGTCGTGCAGGTCACGGCGAATGGCGGCCACGAGGTCGGAGGGGAGTTCGGGGAGGGCGAGGGCGTCTTCCACGAGAGCAGCCGGAACCTGGGGCGCCAGCTGCACCACAGCCACCAACCCCGTTGCCAGGTCCTCCTGGAGCTCGCCGGTAGTCAGCAGCGCGACCACGTCCCGGGCCTCGGCGGCCGTGATGGGTATTCCCTGACGTTCGGCGAGCGAAGCCAGACTCGCTTGAATGTTCTCGCGATTGAGACTGCCGGGCGGGAGGGCTGCGCTTGTCTTTGTCCTCTGCCCCAGGGCCAGAATCTCGAAGAGACCAGGAAGGGTCAGGTCGGGTGTGGCCGGTCCGGATGCGCCGAGACGGCGCATCAGGGTATTGCGCTGCGTGTCGAGACGATCCACGAGATCGCGTAAAGCGGCCATATCTCTGCTCCCTCCTCCCAGATTGTGTACCATGGCTGGGCCATGAGCTGGATCGATCCTAACTTTCCGCGGACGGCCACGCCGAGCGAACTCGTCGGTCGCGTGCTGGGGTTGAACCCGGGTCTGATGACAGGGCCGGGAACGAATACCTATCTCGTGGGCCGTCGCGATCCCATCCTGATCGATACGGGGGCGGGGGTGCCCGAGTACCTGTCCCTCATGGACAGTTACCTGGCGGAACGACGATGGCCCCAGCCCTCGCGCATTATTCTCACCCATCGCCATCGCGACCACCTTGGCGGCGTGGAGCAGCTACGCCATCGCTTTCCTGGGCTCCCCGTCGCCAAGATGATCCACCGTGATGCCGCATTGCCCGAAGGACTGGCCGATCTGCGCGACGGGCAGGTGATCGAAGGCGAGGGCGTGACCTTGGTTGCCGTTCACACCCCGGGCCACGCGTCCGACCATCTCTGCTACTACCTTCGGGAGGAGAAGGCGCTCTTCACGGGTGACGTGATTCTCGGCGGCTCCACCACCGTCATTCCCGCCGAGGATGGTGACCTGGGCGATTACCTGGCCTCACTGCGGCGTCTGCAGCGTCTCGATGTGCAACGGATCTACCCCGCTCACGGGCCCGTGATCGAAAACGCGCCGGCGAAGATCCGCGAGTATCTCGACCATCGAATGGAGCGCGAGCGCCAAATACTCCAGTCGCTCACCGACGGGCTCGCGAGCATTCCGGCCATCGTGGAGCGGATCTACTACGACGTGCCACCCGCCTTGCATCCCATGGCGGCTCAGTCTGTGCACTCTCACCTGAAGAAGCTCGTGAATGAGGGACGCGTCGAGGAAACCGTCGTTCCTGATGCACCCTCCCGGTGGGCGTTAACGTAACGTCCTGGAGGCCGCGTCGATCACGGCGCGGAAGAGGCTACGGGCGGTTGCGTCGTGATCCACGAGGTCCTCGGGATGCCACTGGACCGCGATGGCAAAGGGATGGTTCGTGGCTTCCGCGGCCTCGATGATGCCATCAGGGGCCACTCCCACCGCCATCAGTCTCGTCCCGAGGTCCTTGATCGCCTGGTGGTGGAAGCTGTTCACGTCGACTTCCAGCCGCCCGAGGATTCCGGCTAGCCGGCTGCCCTCCAGCAGCTTGACCGCGTGGGTGGGTTGGTCGCGTCTCTCTTTCTGGGTGTGGGCGATGGGCGTTCCGAGATCCGACGCGATGTCTTGGTACAGCGTGCCTCCCAGGGCGACGTTCAGCACCTGGATCCCGCGACAGATGGCGAGGAGGGGTACGTCCTCGGCCAGGGCGCGCCGGGCGAGCTCGATCTCGAGCTCGTCACGGGCAG
Organism: uncultured Candidatus Rokubacteria bacterium; assembly: GCA_963754315.1. Taxonomy (GTDB): domain Bacteria; phylum Methylomirabilota; class Methylomirabilia; order Rokubacteriales; family CSP1-6; genus CAVWFS01. Next base: position 184,761 of record CAVWFS010000019.1, on the reverse strand, counting down.
CCGATACGTCGTAGACGGTCGAATGCCGAGGTTCGCCGAAGCGGGCGGGATCGAGGTCCCCGCCGCCAGTCAGGACGAGGGCGTCGAGCCGCCGCCAAAGCTCGTCCCGCGTCCTCTCCGAGAGCTGAGGGGGAAGAAGGACGGGGACTCCCCCAGCCTCTTGCACCGCCTTCAGGTAGGCGGCATTGGTGTAGGCCCGCTCGGGGTAGGCGTCCACGGACGTCGAGGTGGTGAGGCCAATCAGCGGACTCGCCTGCATTGACCCAGCCTAGCACGGGTCGGGAACCCGGTTGGCGCACGGTGGCCTACGGCGTATCATGTCCGGCCATGAGCCTAGACTCTGCCTCCTCCCAGCAGACTGCACCCGTTCATTCTCCGACATCGTCCACCCAGGTTATCGGCACTCGATGGGCTATTGCGGCAGGCCACCCGCTGGCGGCTGAAGCCGGGTCCAGGATCCTGAGTGCTGGGGGCAATGCCGTTGACGCGGGAGTCGCGGCCGGGATGTGCCTCGGCGTTGTCCATCCCGACATGGTGAGCGTGGCAGGGGTGGCACCGATCCTTGTGCATGTCTCCCGGACGGGCGAGACCTGGGAGGTGTCGGGGGTGGGCCCCTATCCGCGCGCGTCCAGCCCGGAATACTTCCGTTCGCGCCACGGCAACCAGATCCCGCCCGGGCTCGCGCGGACGGTAGTGCCGGCCGCACCTGCCGCCTGGAGTGAGGCCCTCGCACGGTGGGGGACCATGTCGTTCGCCGAGGTCGCGACGCCCTCGATCGAGCACGCTGAGCGGGGATTCCCCGTCTCGCCGTTCTCCGCCTATCAGATGGCGGCGAATGCCGACAAATACAAGCGGTGGCCGACGTCGTCGGCGCTGTATCTGCGCGATGGGCGCGCCTACCGCGTCGGGGAGCGGCTGGTGCAGGCCGAGCTGGCGGAGACCCTACGCCGGATGGTTCGGGCTGAAGCGAGAGCTGGCGGGTCACGCGAGGCGGGTATCGCAGCGGCAGTCGATGAATTCTATCGTGGCGAGACGGCCAAGCGTATCGCCGAGTTCCACCGCCAAGAGGGGGGACCGCTGACGTACGAGGACCTGGCCGCCTATCGCGCCGAGACAGCAGCCGCGCTTCGGACCCGCTTCGGGACGCACGAGGTGGCCACGTGCGGCTTCTGGTGTCAAGGCCCCGTGCTACTCCAAATGCTCAACCTGCTTGACGGCGTGGACCTGGCGGGGCTGGGTCACAATTCTGCCGGCTACCTCCATCGACTCCTGGAAACGATCAAGGTGGCGTTTGCAGATCGTGACGCTTTCTACGGCGACCCGAAGTTCGTGAAGATCCCTTCCGACCGCCTGCTCTCCAAGGCTTACGCCCAGGCACGGCGCGCGCTGATCGGCTCGCACGCGTGGCGCGAGTTACCCCCCGCCGGTGATGAAGCCATCGTGTCGATACGCGAAGGGCGGGTCCCTGCGCTCGCCGGCGGCTCCTCGGATTCGCTCGACACGAGCTACGTGGCCGTGATCGACGAAGAAGGCAACGGGTTCTCGGCCACCCCGAGCGACCCTAACGTCGACTCGCCCGTGGTGGCCGGCGTGGGCTGCGTTGTGTCGCCGCGCGGCTCCCAGGGATGGCTCGATCCCGCGCACGCCGCCGTGGTGGCGCCTGGTAAGCGACCGCGGTTGACTCCGGCGCCGGCCATCGCGTTCCGCGATGGGAAGCTCCTCATGCCGTTTGGCACGCCAGGGGGAGACGTTCAGCAGCAGGCCATGTTGCAGGTCTTTCTCAACGCCACGACCTTCGGCATGCCACTGCAGCAGGCGATCGAGGCGCCGCGGGTCGCTTCGCGAAGCTTCCCCGACTCGTTCTGGCCGCACGTGTACGCGCCGGGGAAAGCTGAGGTCGAAGGTCGGATCGTGCATGACGTGCGGGAGGCACTCACCAGGATGGGACACGAGGTCGTGTCGTGGCCAGACTGGGAATGGCGGGCAGGGGCGGTGTGCGCCGTGATGGTCGGCCCCGAGGGAACGCGGTGGGCCGGCGCCGATCCGCGCCGCGGAGCCCATGCCATCGGTCGCTAGCTTTCCGACACGCCCTTCGCGGCCGGCGCCGTTGTCAAACTCGCACAGGGACTGCCGACACCGGCCGGAGATTCTCCTGATGAGGGATTGGCCCGCCTAAGCGGAGAGCACTCCCGAACGATCGGGAGGGAGACTGGTATGACGGCCACCGGCACGAGCGAAACGACCGCGGCCCGCTTTCGCGTCGGTGTCGACATCGGCGGAACCTTCACCGACATCGTGCTCCTCGACGCCGCGGGCCGTATCCATACCAAAAAGGTCTCGTCAAGCGTCGAGGACTACGCGCGTGCCATCGTGGACGGACTCCGCCAAATCTTCGACGAGACCGGACTGACGGGTGGGGATCTCGGCGAGGTTCTCCACGGCACCACGGTGGCGTCTAACGCCATTCTCGAGCGGAAGGGGGCGCGCACGGGGCTCATCACGACCAAGGGCTTTCGCGACGTCCTCGAGATCCGCCGCATCCGTATGCCGAAACTCTACGATCTCACGTGGGAAAAGCCGGTGCCCCTCATTGAGCGCTATCTGCGGCTCGAGGTCGATGAGCGGGTCGACGCGCGGGGGTTGATTGAGAAGCCGCTGGACCCGGTTGAGGTGGAGCGGGTGCTCGACCGTCTGCTTGCCGAGAAGATCGAGGCGCTCGCCGTCTGCCTGCTGAACTCCTACGCCAATCCCGCGCACGAGCAGGCCATCGCGGAGATCGTCCGGCGCCGAGCGCCAGGGCTCACCTTGTCGGTAAGCGCGGAGGTCCACCCGGAGATCCGCGAGTACGAGCGGACCTCGACCACGGTCATCAATGCCTACGTGATGCCCATTGTGGCGAGATATCTCGGAACCCTACGCGGCGGGCTCGATGCCTCCGCGGTGAAGGCACCCCTTATGATCATGCAGTCAAACGGCGGGCTCACGACGGAGGGGGCGGCCGCCGCGAGGCCGGTGCACATTATCGAGTCCGGCCCCGCGGCGGGTGTGGTGGGAGCCCAGGCGCTGGCACGACAGATCGGGCTCGGCAAGCTGGTGACGTTCGATATGGGCGGCACCACCGCCAAGGCGTCGATCGTGGAGGACGGTGAGGTGAGCCGCGCCACGGAATACCAGGTCGGCGGCGGAATCATGCACGGCTCCCGTCTGCTCACCGGCGCCGGCTACCTGCTTCGGGTTCCGGCTATCGATCTGGCTGAGGTGGGGGCGGGGGGCGGGTCGCTGGTATGGATCGATCCAGGCGGCGCCTTGCAGGTGGGGCCCGAGAGCGCCGGCGCGTCTCCCGGTCCGCTCTGTTACGACCGCGGGGGGACTGAGCCCACGGTGACCGACGCCAACGTGATCCTGGGTTTCCTGAACCCCCACCAGTTGGCGGGAGGCGCCGTGAAGCTCAACCCGGCCCGCGCCCACGAGGTCTTCGAGTCGAGGATCGCACGGCCGATGGGCCTTCCCCTCGCCGAGGCCGCCTACGGCGCTCATGTCATCGCGGCCTCGAACATGATGCGCGCGATCCGCGCCGTGTCGAGCGAGCGGGGTCGAGATCCCCGCGAGCACGCGCTGTTTGCCTTCGGTGGCAACGGGCCGCTCTTCGCGGCCGGCATGGCCAGGCAGCTCGAGATGCGCCACGTGGTGGTGCCGCCTGCGCCTGGGCTCTTCTCGTCGTTCGGTTTGCTCTTCGCCGACGTCGAGCACCACTACGTCCGGACCTGGCGTCGGCTGGTTCGTCGGATGCCACCAGCGGAGCTGGCCGAGGCCTTTCGGCGGATGGAGACGGAGGCGCTCGCCCAACTCGCAGAAGAAGGCTTCCGCAGTCACGCCACCCGCATTCGCCGGGCGGCGGACTGCCGCTACGAGGGCCAATCGTTCGAGTTGACCGTGCCCGTCGCCGAGGGCGCCGTCGGCGCCCAGACGGTGGCGGGGATCGAGGAAGCCTTCGGACGCGAGCATGAGCGGACCTACGGGCATCGGGCCGGCCCCGACGAACCGGTGGAGATCGTGAGCCTGCGCGTGGTTGGCCTCGGCCTCCCCGACCGCCCGCGCGTCCCGGACGTCTTACGCGTGGATCGCTCCGGACCAGGCCGCGCCGGCGGCGCCCGCCGCGTCTACTTCGGTCCCGACCTCGGCTGGCGCGAGACCCCGATCGTCGACCGGCCCCATCTGGTGACGCCGCGCGAGGGGCCGTGCATCGTCGAGGAGTATGATTCGACCTGCGTGATTCCCCCGGGCGCGCGCGTGTCGCTCGACCCACATGGCAACATCGTCATCGACCTTCCGCACGAAGGGCAGGTACTCTGACATGGCCTCCGACCCGTTCGGCTTCGAGCTCTTCCGCAATACCCTGCTGTCCATCGCCGACGAGATGGCGCTGACCATCCTTCGCACCGCCTATTCCGGGGTGCTTCGCGACAACATGGACTATTCGACTGCCTTCTGCGACGGCGAGGGGCGAACGGTCGCGCAGGGGCTTACCCTACCCGCCCACCTGTCCTCATTCCCCGACGCTTTGGCGGCCACCCTCGCGCGGTACGGCGACCGCATGCAGCCGGGGGACATCTATTGCCTGAACGATCCGTTCGAGGGCGGGATGCACATCCCTGACGTCTTCGTGCTCAAGCCCATCTTTTTCGAGGGTGAGCGCGTGGCGTTTGCGGCAACCATCTGTCATCAGACCGACATGGGCGGTCGGGTGGCGGGCTCCAACGCCTCGGACTCCACCGAGATCTACCAGGAGGGACTCCGCATTCCGCCCGTGAAGATGTACGATCGCGGTGAGCCGAACGAGACGCTGTTCCGGCTCCTCGAGAAGAACGTGCGAGTTCCTGTCCGCGTGTTCGGTGACCTCCGCGCCCAGCTGGCCGCCTGTCACATCGCGGAGGACGCGTTCGTCCGCCTCCTCCATCGCCACGGTGCCAAGCAGGTGCAGGCATACATGGCAGACATGCTCGACCATACCGAACGGCTGACGCGCGCCGTGCTGCGTGAGCTGCCTGATGGGGAATGGTCGTTCGAGGACTGGATCGACGACGATGGTGTGGAGTACGGCAAGGCGATCCGGCTTGTGGTGACGTTCAAGAAGCGTGGCGATGCGCTGGTGGCGGACTGGACGGGCACGTCACCGCAGCCGAAGGGCGCGATCACCAACACGCTCTCGTTCACGAAGGCGGCCACATACACGGCACTCAAGTCGGTGTTGTCCCACGACATACCGTGCAACGCCGGCTTCTATCGGGCTCTCGAGGTCATCGCCCCACCGGGCACCATTGCCAACGGCGTGCTGCCGGCGGCCTCCGCAGCGCGGGGGCTGACTGGATTCCGCATGCTTGATACGTGCTTCGGTGCCCTCGCCCAGATGTTGCCGCTACGCTCGATTGCGGCGTCCGAGGGCGGCAACACCGGCGTCTCCATCGGCGGGTACCATGCCGACCGGCGCCCGTTCATCTTTGTCGAGTTCTTCTGCTCGGCGTGGGGCGGTCGCGCCTGGGCGGACGGGCTCGACGGCAACGCGAACCTCATGGCCAATATGTCGTTGCCCCCGGTCGAGATCACGGAGGCTGAGCAACCGCTCCAGATCTTGCGCACGGAGTTCATCCAGGACGTGGGCGGGCCGGGCCAGTACCGGGGCGGCGCCTCGATCCGCCGAGACTACAAGCTGCTCGAGACGGAGGCGGTGCTGCAGGTTCGATCGGATCGCCACGACTTCCGACCGTACGGCCTCTTTGGCGGCTGCCCAGGCCGGCCGTCGCGCAACGTGCTGAACCCGGACGGAGAGAACCGGGCCTTGCCTGGCAAGCTCACCATGACGATGCGCCAGGGCGACGTGTTCAGCTCCGAATCGGCAGGCCCTGGCGGGTGGGGGGATCCGCTGGAGCGTGAACCGGCGCGGGTGGCCCGCGATGTCCGCAACGAGTTCGTGAGCAGGCATTCGGCGCTGGAGGACTACGGGATCGTGTTCCGGGGCGAGACGGTGGAGGTTGACGAGGCCGCCACGGCGACCCGCAGGGCAGAGCTCCGCGCGCGGCGCGGATGGACGGAGCCGCCTGCCGTCAGCCGCTAACCGCTTGACGACGTTTGGGGGCGCTCTCGAGGCCCCCCAACGTACTGATGTCGCCGACCCAGCAGGCTCATCCCCTTGATGGTCACCACGGGCTCGCCGTGCTGATTGCGCATCTCGAGGAGCGAGCGCAGGATGCCGCGATCTGGCTTGCTGCGGGAGGGGATGCACTCGGTGACGGTCATGCGCGCGGACAGCGTATCGCCGGGTCGCACCGGCTTGAGCCAGCGCATCTCGTCGATGCCGGGAGAACCGAGACTGACTGCGTCCTTGATGGCCCCCTCGTAGAGCAGGCGCATCATGAGCGACCCGGTGTGCCAGCCGCTGGCGATGAGGCCCCCGAACATGGTTTGGGCCGCCGCTTCCTCGTCGAGGTGAAAGGCCTGCGGATCGAACTGACGGGCGAAGGCGATAATCTCGTCCTTGGTGATCGTGTGTCGGCCGAGCTCGATGACGTCGCCGACCTTGAAGTCGTCGAAATAACGTCGGGCGGTCACGCGGCTCACGACACCGCAGGCTCGGGGGTGGCCGAAGGTGTTGGCCCCACGCGGACCGCCTCCTCGCGAATGGCCATGGTCATGCCCGTCGCAAGGAAGGCCAAAAACGCCGCCGACACAAACGCCGCGCTGTAGTTCCCCGTCCATTCGTACAGCCAGCCGGCCAAGGCGGCTCCCAGAGCCGCACCGACTTGATGACTGAAAAAGATCCATCCTGACAGCTCACCCACCGAGAAGCGACCAAAGATGTTGGCGGTGAGGGTGGTGGTGGGAGGAACCGTCGAGATCCAGTTCAGCCCGAAGACGGCCGCCCAGAGATGCAACGAGGGGACGTCGTACACGTAGAGCAGGTACAGCAAGGAGAGGCCACGGATGAAATAGTACGTGGCCAGCGGACCGCGCCGACCGAAATGATCGCAGAGCCAGCCCGAGCCGATGGTGCCCACGATGTTCATGGCCCCGATGACACCGAGGGCGGTGGCCGCCTGAAACTCGCTGAAATTGTGCTCGATGGCGTGCGGCATGAAGTGCACAAGCACGATGCCGCTGGACGTGTAGCCGCACACGAAGAACGTCGCCATGAGAAGCCAGAACTGCGGAAATCGCGCCGCCTCCGCCACCGAGACACGCTGAGCGACGGCCGCGGCCGTTGCCATCGGGGGCAGGGCACTGCTGGCGCCGTACGGCCGGTCGCCGCGCTCCTCGGGAGTGTTGCGGATGAACAGGATCGCCACCGGGAGGATGAGCAGCGGCAGTGCGACACCTAAGGCGAGGTAGCTCGTCCTCCATCCGAACCAGAACGTGAGGGCGGCCGCGAGCGGGATGACCACGAGCTGTCCGGCCGACATGGCCCCGCCCACCACCCCCATCACGAGACCGCGTCTGGCTTCGAACCAGCGGGCAACGACAGCGGCCCCGGTGGACATGTTCACCCCGCCGGCGCCGACCGCCATCACGACCCCCGCCATCAGATAGAGTTGCCACAAGGAGTCGATGAACGCAGATCCGATGGCACCTGCTGTGAGCAGGATGAGCGAGATCCCAATGACACGGCGAGGTCCCCAGCGATCTGCGAGCCGCCCCGCCAGCGGCCCCACGGCACCGAGAAAGAGGAGCGACAGGGCGGCCACCCCCGAGAGCGCGCCGCGACTCCAGCCGAACTCCGCCTCCATCGGCTTGATGAAGACACCGAAGACAGCGCGTAGCCCCGAGGAGGCCAGCATGCAGATGGCGAGCGCGCCCAGGACTATCCAGGCGGGATGAATACGACGAGACTCGCTCATGCGTATGGGATGTCCACGATGGTGGACGAGGATTCTCGAAAAGACAAGTGAGGCGCGAAAATCGCGGAGTGCAGGGGAGCGGGGGGCCGTAACCGGGCCCCCCGACACATCGACATCTACCCTATCGAGGTGCTTGTCCTTGTCGGAAAACAACTCGATCGCCGTCGGCGTCGACGGTGACCGTGTCACCCTCCTTGAACTCCCCCTCGAGCAGTTTCAGGGCGAGGGGATCCTGCACGAGCCGCTGAATGGTCCGCTTGAGCGGTCGCGCCCCGTAGGTCGGGTCGTAGCCTTCGCGGCCGAGCAACGCCTTGGCCGCGTCCGTCACCTCGAGATCGATCCGCTTGGCAGCCAGCCGTCCGCGCAGATGCTCGAGCTGGATTCCCACGATCTGGGCGATCTGCTCGCGGTCGAGAGCACGGAACACCACGACCTCGTCGATCCGGTTGAGAAACTCGGGCCGGAGTGTGTTGCGCAACTCCTGCAAGACAAGCGCTCGCACCTTGGCCGGATCCGTGTGCTCTCGGAAGATGTGGCTTCCCAGGTTGGAGGTCATGATCACCACCACGTTGCGGAAGTCCACGGTTCGGCCGTGGCCGTCCGTGAGCCGCCCGTCGTCGAGCAGTTGCAGCAGGACGTTAAAGACGTCGCTGTGCGCTTTCTCGATCTCGTCGAACAGCACCACGGCGTACGGCCGCCGCCGCACGGCCTCCGTGAGCTGGCCGCCCTCGTCGTAGCCGACGTAGCCGGGGGGGGCGCCGATGAGACGTGCCACCGTGTGCTTCTCCATGTACTCCGACATGTCGAGGCGGATCATGGCCCGCTCGTCGTCGAACAGGAACTCGGCGAGGGCTCGCGCGAGCTCCGTCTTTCCGACGCCGGTCGGCCCCAGGAACAGGAAAGACCCGATGGGCCGGTTGGGATCGGAGAGGCCGGACCGCGCCCGACGGATGGCGTTGGCCACCCCGACCAGAGCTTCGTCCTGGCCGACGACACGTCGGTGCAGGCGCTCCTCCATTTGAAGGAGCTTCTGCATCTCGCCCTCCAGTAACCGGGTGACAGGAATGCCGGTCCACTTGGCCACGGTGGCCGCGATGTCCTCCTCGGTGACCTCCTCGCGGAGCATGCGAGTCTGCGTCGGCTGCTCGCTGAGGCGCGCCTCCATCTCCGTCTGCTGCTTTTCGAGGTTGTGCAGGGTGCCATAGCGGAGCTCCGCAGCCCGATTGAGGTCCCCCCGGCGCTCGGCCTCGGCCATGGCCTGCTTGGTCGTGTCGATCTCCTCTTTGAGACGGCCCAGCTTCGTGATCCCCTCCTTCTCGGTTTGCCAGGTCGCCTTGAGGGCGGTTGACTTCTCCCGCAGCTCGGCGAGCTCGGCGTCGATCTTGGCCAGCCGCTCGCGCGAGACGGGATCGTCGTCACGGGCCACCGATACGCGTTCGATCGACAGCTGCATGATGCGCCGCTCGATCTCATCGATCTCCTGTGGCATGGACTCGATCTGCATGCGGATGCGCGCGGCCGCCTCGTCCACCAGATCGATGGCCTTGTCGGGCAGGAAGCGGTCGGCGATGTAACGGCTGGACAGAACGGCCGCCGCCACCAGGGCCGAATCGCGGATGGTCACCTTGTGATGGACCTCGTACTTGTCCTTGAGGCCGCGCAGGATGGCGATGGTGTCCTCCACCGACGGCTCCCGCACGAACACGGGCTGGAAACGCCGCTCGAGGGCGGCGTCCTTCTCCACGTGCTTGCGGTACTCGTCGAGGGTGGTAGCGCCCACGCAGCGTAGCTCGCCACGGGCCAGGGCGGGCTTGAGCATGTTGGCAGCGTCCACGGCGCCCTCGGCCGCACCCGCGCCCACCAAAGTGTGCAGCTCGTCAATGAAGCAGATGATCTGCCCCTCCGACTCCGTGATTTCCTTCAGCACCGCCTTGAGGCGATCCTCGAACTCTCCCCGGTACTTGGAGCCAGCCAGCATCGCGCCGATATCAAGCGCCACCACGCGCTTGTTCTTGAGCCCCTCGGGTACGTCGCCGGCCACGATACGCTGGGCCAGACCCTCCACGATGGCAGTCTTTCCCACTCCCGGCTCGCCGATGAGGACCGGGTTGTTCTTCGTGCGACGCGAGAGTACCTGGATGACCCTACGGATCTCCTCGTCGCGGCCGATGACCGGATCGAGCTTACCCTTGCGGGCGGCCTCGGTCAGGTCCCGCGAGTAGCGCTGAAGCGCCTGATACTTCTCCTCCGGGTTCGGGTCGGTCACCCGCTGGGTCCCGCGCACCTCGACCAGTGCCTTGTAGATCCCCTCGGCGGTGACGCCCTGGGAGGCGAGCACCCGCGCGGCGGCGCCCTCGCGCTCCTGGGCGATAGCAATCAGGATGTGCTCGGTGGAGACATACTCGTCGCGCAGTCGCTCGGCCTCGCTCTGCGCACGCTCGAGGACCACTCGCAGGCGTTCCCCGAGGTAGTGGCCGCTGCCCCCCCGCACTCCCGGAAGCCGGCCGATCTCGTCCTCGAGGGCGCGCTGGATGGCTTCGGGTCGCGCACCCAGTTTGCCCAGGATCGGGCCGACCACACCCTCTCGCTGCTGGATGAGGGCCAGGAGCACGTGCTCGGGCTCGATGGCCTGGTGGCTCGCCTGGTCGGCAAGCGACTGCGCCGCCTGTAGCGCCTCCTGGGCCTTCAGCGTGAACTTGTCGAGTCTCATTTCTTCATCACCCCATGTACGCCCGCGGATTGTCACTGCGCAGGGCGCTCAGTTTTCGATACAACTCCTGCTCCGCCTCGCTCAGGGCGGACGGCATGACGATCTTCGTGGTCACGAACTGGTCCCCGGCGCCGCCCGTTCTGAGCCGCGGCATCCCGTATCCCGGCAGACGGAAGGCTCGCCCGCTGGAGGTGGCAGGCGGGATCTTCATGGACACCTTGCCACGCAGAGTGGGCACCTCGACGGCTGCGCCGAGCGCGGCCTCGGCGGCGGTGACGGGCAGGGTCAGATGAATATCGTCCGCCTTGCGCTCGAAGAGTGGGTGGGGGGCGACCGTCACCATCAGGTAAAGATCGCCACGGCCGCGGGCGCCTTCGGCGCCCTCGCCGCTGACCCGGACGCGTTGGCCTGTCTTCACGCCGGCCGGAATCTTGACGTCGACAGTTCGTTGGGCACGTTGCCAGCCGCCCCCGTGGCAGGTGTTGCACACCTTGCCGTCGACGTTCCCGGATCCGTGGCACGTTGGGCACGGTTCCTCGGTCCCGAGGCTCAGGGTCTTGCGTACTCCACCGTGAGCCTCTTCCAGAGAAATCTCGAGCCCGGCCTCGACGTCGCCGCCTTGTCCGCCAGCACGGCCGCCCCGTCCGCCGCCGAGGAGATCTTCAACGTTGATGCCCCGACTGCGCCCCGTGCGACCACCTGCCCGCCCGCCAAGGTCCCCGAAGATCGTGCGGAAGAAGTCCGAGAAATCGCCGGCCTCTCCGGCGTTCGTGTACTCGACATGAAACCCGCCGCCCGGCCCACCGGGAGCCCCCTGGGTTGCGTATCGCTGCCAGTCCGGTCCGAGGCTGTCGTACCGGCTGCGCTTGTCTGGGTCGGACAGGACCTCATAGGCTTCGGTGATCTCTTTGAAGCGGTCCTCATTGTGCTTGCCCTTGGCCACGTCGGGGTGGTGTTTGCGAGCCAGCTTTCGGTAGGCTGACCTGATGGTCTTGGCATCTGCCTTCCGATCAACACCGAGGGTCTTGTAGTAGTCCTTGAACTCTAGCGCCATAGTTATACTGAGTATAGCAGACGATCTAAGCGTTCGCCGCTCATAGATCGCTCGAGAGCCACTCGGATAGCTCCGGGTTTGTACTTAGTTATGGCTCCCAGGCCGACCAGGCGTCCCCTAAGGGCAGCCCTATCGCTTCGCGAGCGCTAGCCTCGGCCCACTGTGAACGCGACGTAGAGCGACATTGGGCCCCGCTGCAGGAGCACGGTCAGTCGGTCGCCGTCCTTGAGATCCTTAGTTGCTTTCTCGAAATCACCGATGTTCTTGATCTTCTGACGGTTGATCTCCCGGATGATGTCGCCGCGCTGAACTCCGGCGGCGCCCGCGGGGCTTTCATCGTCGACCCGGGCGACGACCACGCCCTCAGTCGAGCGAAGATTGAGCTGCCGGGCGATGTCCGGGGTGATCGGACGGATCTCCATCCCCAGGCTAGACGATCCGCGCGAGCCCGACCGCGCGGCGGCCTCCCGCTCGTCCGACGCTTCGGCGATCTTGACCTCGATCACCTTCTCGTTCTTCTCGCGCAAGACCTTCATCTTGGCGCTCGCACCGGGCGAGGTGAAGCCAACCGCTCGCTGCAGGTCGGCCGGCGACTCCATCTTCTTGCCATCGAACTCGAGGAGGATATCCCCGGGTTGGATGCCGGCCTTCGCTGCCGGGCTGTCGGCAATGACATCCGAGATGAGGACGCCCTTGGTGTCCTTGGTCCCGAAGGACTTGGCCAGCTCGGGAGTCAGGGGTTGAATGGAAACGCCGAGCCAACCCCGCGTAACCTTGCCCTTGGCGTTGATCTCCGTGTAGATCCGGCGGGCAAGGTTGGACGGAATCGCGAACCCGATTCCGGTACCCCCGGCCACAATCGCGGTGTTGATACCGATGACCTCGCCTTGCATGTTGACGAGCGGACCGCCCGAATTGCCGGGGTTGATGGCGGCGTCGGTCTGGATGAACTCGTCGAAAGCACTCGGGGTGAGCTGACGGGCCTTCGCACTGATGATCCCGGCGGTGACGGTTGAATGCAGATTGAAGGGCGAGCCCACCGCGATCACCCAGTCCCCCACTTGGACCTTGTCGGAATCGCCCAGGCGCGCGTAGTTGAACGTGCCCTTGCCGTCGTCGAGCTTGAGGACGGCAAGGTCTGTCTTCTTGTCGAGGCCGACGATCTTGGCCTTGTGCTTGTTGCCGTCGAGGGTCACCACCTCGATGTCCCGGGCGTTGTCCACCACATGGGCGTTGGTCAGGGTGATCCCGGAGGGGTCGACGATCACTCCCGAGCCCAGGCTCCGCTGAGGAATCCGCTCGGGAGCATCGCCGAAGAAGCGTCGGAAGAACTCCTCCCCGAAGAACTCCTCGAAGGGCGTCCGTCCTGATCCTCCCGCCCGTCCGGCCGTACTCGTATTGATGTTGACCACGGCCGGTTTGATAGTCTCCGCCACCTTGGCAAAGGTCCCAGAGGTCAGGGGCATCTGCACCGGCAGGACCGGCGCCTGGACCTGCGTGACGGCGGTTGGAGCGGTTCGCGGCGACTCGGCCCGGCCAGTCACGAAGGTGCCCAAGCCGGCTCCTACCAGGAGGGCGGCCACGACCGCCCCCACGAACATCCGCCTGCGTACCTGCATCATCCCTGACCCTCCGTGGTGCCCTCCCCGGCGAGGGCCCGGCGAAGCCGCTCGCCCTCCAGGGTCTCTGTTCGCTTGAGCTCGGCGGCGGCGTTGACCAGCACCGCCTTCTTGCTGCTGAGAATCGCCCCGACCCGGTCGTGGGTGCGCTCGAGCATACTGCGTACTTCGTCGTCGATGGCACGGGCGGTGGCCTCGCTGTAATCGCGCTCGCCACCCCAGGCGGCGGGAGACCCCTTCAGAAAGAGCGCCGACCGCTCGCCGTAAGTGGCCAGCCCGATCCGCTCAGACATCCCGTACTTCATCACCATGAGACGGGCCAGTTCGGTGGCCCGTTCGAGATCGTTGTGGGCTCCCGTCGACACCTCACCGTACACGAGCTCTTCGGCCACTCGTCCGCCCAGGAGGACGGCCAGACGATCCTCGAGCTCGCTTCGGGTCATGAGAAAGCGATCTTCGGTGGGGAGCTGGTACGTCATGCCCAGGGCGGCGATGCCGCGCGGGATGATGCTGATCTTGTGCACCGGATCCGCGTGAGCGACCGAGGACGCCACGAGGGCGTGGCCCATCTCGTGATGAGCCACGATGTCGCGCTCTTTCTCGGAGAGGACACGGCTCTTCTTTTCGAGGCCGGCCACCACGCGGTCGATCGCCTCCTCGAAGTCGGACATCTCGACGGCGTTGCGCTCCTTGCGGGCGGCCAGCAGAGCGGCTTCGTTGACGATATTGGCGAGGTCGGCGCCTGCGAAGCCCGGCGTGCGTTGAGCGATGACCGTGAGGTCCACACTGGGCGCCAAGGTGACGCCGCGGGCGTGAATGCGCAGGATGGCCTCGCGGCCGCGAAGGTCGGGCTTGTCGACGACGACCTGCCGATCGAAACGGCCCGGACGCAAGAGTGCCAGGTCCAGGACCTCGGGTCGGTTGGTGGCCGCCATGATGATGACACCCTTGGAGGAATCGAAGCCATCCATCTCGGCCAGGAGCTGATTCAACGTCTGCTCGCGCTCGTCGTGTCCCCCGACGAACCCAGTGCTGCCCGCCCGGGACTTACCGATGGCATCCAGTTCATCGATGAAGATGATGCAGGGCGCTTTGTCCTTGGCTTGCTCGAACAGGTCGCGCACGCGGGAGGCCCCCACTCCCACGAACATCTCCACGAACTCCGAGCCCGATAGGGTGAAGAAGGGGACGTCGGCCTCGCCCGCCACGGCGCGGGCCAGCAAGGTCTTGCCGGTACCGGGCGGCCCGACCAGCAGCACTCCCTTGGGAATTCGACCGCCGAGGCGCTGATATTTCTTGGGGTTGCGCAGAAAATCGACGATCTCGACCAGCTCTGCTGTCGCCTCGTCCACGCCGGCCACATCCGCGAAGGTCGTCTTGAGCTCCTTCCGATCGTAGATCTTGTGCTTGGATCGTCCGAAGGAAAGGGCCTGGGTGGGTCCACCTCCCACCCTTCGCATGAGGAACATCCAGATGGCGACCATGACCGCCAGCGGGATGACCCACCCGAAGAGCAGGTCCCTCCAGAAGGTCGTCTCGATCCGTCCCGCGAACTCGACCTTGTGCTTCTCGAGCTCCGCCACGAGCGGTTGCTCATCGACGCCGGGAATCCGCGTCACCGTGAACGTACGCACTTCCTCGTCTGTGCCGAGCTTCTGACGCAACTGGTCACCGAGAGCGTGAGGGGGCGGAGGGAGCGCCCCGGGCTTGGCGATACCACGGATTTCCCGCTCGGTCAGGGCGACTTTTTCAATTTTGTCGCTGCGGAGCAGCTCCAGGAACTTAGACATCGGCAGCTCGACGGTGCGCGGCGCTAGTAGCCAAGATTGGAGGAGCGACAGGATGAGGGCGGCGACCAACACGTAAACCAGCGAGAACTGAATGCGTTGAGACAAGCGAGGCTTCATCGGCGTCTCTTCCGGCCATGCTAGCGGGCGGCCCTGAGTGTGTCAAACCTGGCACTGCCGCCTTTTCCCCTTGACAGGCCGCAGTCTTTCCCCTAAAAGTGCCCTGAAAGGGCATGTGACTTTGGTAACAAGCTTGTCTTGGTGAGGGCTCGCCAGTCTCTTGCAGCGTCCGGATTCGGCAGTGGTACCGGTAGCTCCATCATGGACCCGCCAGAGCGCGGGTGTCCTCCTGTTCTGTGCCCTTGTGGTCGCCGTCATTGGCGCGTTGCCGGCCGAGGCGCAGGACGCGGCCAAGGAGCCGGCCTACCGTAGCTTCCCGCTGCTCGGCTCGAGGCTGGCCGTGTGGGCGGTGGCCCAGCTGCACCTGAACTTCGCGGCCTTCATTCTCGGCGTACCGATCTTCGCGGTCATCATCGAAATCATTGGCTGGCGGACGGGCGAGCACCGCTACGACTGGCTGTCGCACGAACTGGTCAAGCTTACCTTCGCCGCGTTCTCGACCACCGCCCTGCTCGGTGCCCTCCTGCTCTTCCTCTTCGTCGGCTACTACCCCCGCTTCTGGGCGTACATGACGTCGATCTTTTACCCAACCTACTGGGTCTACGCCCTGCTGTTCTTTGCCGAGACCTTCACTGTGTATCTCTGGTACTACGGATGGAACTGGCTGCGCGGTTCCCGGAAGTGGATCCATGTGGGCCTCGGGGTCCTCAGCAACCTCTTCGGGACGGCCATTCTGGTCGTGGCCAACTCCTGGGTGACGTTCATGATGTCCCCCGCCGGCATCACCGAATCCGGCGCTCTGAAGGGGAGCGTATGGGCGGCCATCAATAACTTCACCTGGATGCCAATCAACATCCACCGTCTCATTGCCAACATCGTGTTCGGTGGCACCATCGCGGCAGCCTACGCGGCCTTCCGGTTCCTGGGTGCCAAGACCGACGAGGAGCGCGCGCGCTACGACTGGATGGGGTACATCGGCAACTTCGTGGCCCTCGCCGCCTTTATCGTGCTGCCCTTCGCCGGCTACTACCTCGGGCGGGAGATCTACGCCTACAACCAGACGATGGGCATCACCATGATGGGTGGTTTCATGTCCTGGCTGTGGATCATCCAGGCCATCCTCATCGGGATCCTGTTCATCGGCTCCAACTACTACCTGTGGCTGGGGATGGAGCGCATTCCGGGTTCGGAGCGCTACCGAAAATACGTTCCCTACATGCTCATGATTCTGGCCGCGGGCTTCCTCGTGTGGGCCACCCCGCGCAGCATGGTGGTGACACTCGACGAGGCGCGAGTCATGGGTGGAACCCATCACCCGGTGCTCGGGTTCCTCGGGGTGATGTCGGCAAAGAACACGGCCGTCAACCTCATGATCCTCACCACATTCCTCTCCTTTGTGCTCTACCGGCGCGCCAACCGGGTATCGACCAAACCGTGGGCGAGGACGGGAATGGCGCTGCAATGGCTGGCCTTCGCGGTGGCGGCGGCCGTCGTCACCTTCTACGGCGTGTATGGCTACTTCGTGGAGTCGATTGTCCGCATCGGCTTCTCCGTATATCAGGTCCTGGCCGTGCTTGGCGCCATCGTGGTGGTCATGGCCATTGACATCCCCTTGTTCAAGGGGGCGCGGTCCACGGGGACGATCCGCTGGGGCACGATCGCTCCCCGCTCGCAGTATGTGCTCATCCTGCTGGCGGTGACCTTCACGTGGCTGATGGGGCTCATGGGATTCGCCCGGTCGGGGATTCGCCAGCACTGGCATGTCTATGGAGTGCTGCGCGACAGCTCGGTCGACGCGGTGACGCCCGCTCTCGGTTACGCCGCCAACGTGATCACCTCGGTTACCATCGCCTTCTTTGCCCTGGTGATGTTCATCTTCTGGCTAGGTGGTCTTGGCGAGAAGGGTACGGCGGAGGGGCACGGCCATGAGCCCGCTCCGGCCATTGCCGGCGGCAGCAGCGACCCCGCAGCCTAGCATGCGCCTGCCCGTCAGCGTGAAGGTCGGGGTGTTCGCGCTCCTGGTAATGGGCGTGTATACCTACTACGCCAACTCGATCCCTCAGATCGAGTCCAAGCCCCCCCAGGAGCTGTCGCTCGAAGGCGGCAACGTGACTCCAGCCCAGCTGATCAAGGCGGGAGAAGAGATCTACAGGACCAAGGGCACGTGCGAGATTTGTCACAAGATCGGGCAGAAGGGAACGCGCGCGCCCGACCTGGCCGGCATCGGGGCGCGGGCCGCCAAGATGAAGCCCGGGATGAGCGCCAAGCAATACATCATCGAGTCGCTCATCAATCCCGGGCGCGTTCGTGGTCGAGGGGTTTCCGCCGATCATGCCGGCCGTCGACAAGCCCCCCATTTCGCTCAATCGGTCGGAGCTCTGGGCCCTCACCGCATTCCTCGAATCGCTGGGGGGGACAGTCAACGTGACCCTCAACGACATCCCGGCCACCGCGGGGGCGTCCGCCGGGGCGGCGGCCCCCGTCGAATTCAAGATTCCTGGTGATCCGAAGGCGGGTGAGGCCGTCTTCGCAGGCAAGGGTGCCTGCATCGCCTGCCACAAGGCCGGCAGTCTGGGAGCGTCGCCGGTCGGCCCGGATCTCTCGCAGATCGCGAAGATCCAGACGCCGGACTACATCATGAAGAAGATTCTCGATCCGGCGGGCTCCGGTACCGTCGCCGGATACCCCAAGGGTGTGATGCCACCCACGCTGGGACAGACCCTGACCGCCAGAGAGTTCACGGATCTGGTGGCGTTTCTCCAGACTTTGAAGTGAGCCCATGAGACTCCTGCGTTCGCGCCTCTTTCAATCGGCTCTGATCCTCCTTGTGGCCTTCTGCATCTTGCGGTTCGGGATCCGCCCGCCCGCTCCCTGGAGCGTGCTCACCCTCTACATGGGCATCGTCCTCCTTGCCGTCCTGGTGTTCGCGTCCTCCGACTCCGACTCCTGGCGCGACTTCATGCGGCCGATCCGGGCGACTCTCACCGAGCCCCGGCTCCGACCGTTGCGTGCGGCTCTGATGATCGTGATCCCCCTCCTGCTCGGCTATTACGCCTACACGCAGGCGGCCGCCAAGCCACAAGCTCCCCCCGAATTGAGGGCGGTGCACCCCGCCCCGCCCGCCTCCATTCAGTTCCGGGGCAAGGAGATCGCCATCTCCGGGTTTGACAATCCGCTCCGGAAGGACCAGGCCACCTTCAAGAAGAACGTGGGGGCGGGGGGCGTGATCTACATCAAGAACTGCATGTTCTGTCACGGCGACAACCTCGATGGGCAAGGGCACTTTGCGGCCGGCTTCAACCCGCCCCCCGCCAACTTCCAGGATCCGGGCACCATCGCCATGCTCCAGGAGGCGTATCTGTTCTGGCGCATTGCCAAGGGAGGGCCAGGGCTACCGAGGGAATCGACGCCCTGGAACTCGGTGATGCCCGCCTGGGAGGACCGGCTGACTGAGGAGCAGATCTGGCAAGTGATCATGTACCTCTACGACGCGACCGGACAGCAGCCGCGCCGCTGGGAGTCACACTAATGCGCGCGGGTTGGATCGGCGCCGCGCTCGTGCTGCTCACCGTGTGGCCGGCCTGGGCCCAAAAGGGAGATCCGCAGAACGGCAAGGTCGTATACGAACGCAAGTGCATGCTCTGCCACGGCGAAAAGGGAGACGGCAAGGGCCCGGCGGCGGAGGAGCTCAGCCCGGCCCCTCGGGATTTTGTATCGGGGGTCTACAAGATCAGGACGACAGCCAGCAAGATTCCCTCCGACGAGGACCTCTTCAAGGTCATCACGGACGGCATGCCGGGGACCTCCATGCCCCCCTGGAAGGTCCTGCCGGAAAAGGATCGGTGGGATCTGGTCGCCTACATCAAGACCTTCGCCGCCGACAAGTTCAAGGAGACCGCCAAGAAACAGGAGTTGCCCAAGGAGGTGGCCAGCTCGGCGGAATCCCTGAAGCGCGGGAAGGAGATGTACGAGGCCATCGAATGCAACAAGTGCCACGGTGCGGCGGGGCGGGGAGACGGGCCGTCGCGCGCCGAGCTCAAGGACGAATGGGGCCAGCCCATCAAGCCGGCTAACCTGACCCAGCGCTGGAACTTCCGCGGGGGCAAGTCCCGAAGCGATATCGCCATGCGCATGGCGGCCGGGGTCCTCGGTACCCCCATGCCGTCCTTCATCGACAGTGTGGAGAAGCCGGAGGACATCTGGCACCTCACCAACTACATCGAGGCGCTCGGGCCCGACAGTTTCAAGCCCGCCTCGCTGGTCACGGTGGTGGCGGTCAGGGAGCCGATCCCGGACGATCCCAACGCCGAGTTCTGGAAGAAGCTTACCCCCAGCAACATTCCACTGATGGGGCAGGTCATCGTTGATCCGCGCAACTTCAACCCATCCATCGACATGATCTCGGTGCGGGCCGCCTACAACGACAAGGAGATCGTCTATCACCTGACGTGGGACGACCCTACGGAATCCAAGGAGCCCGGCCGGGCCGACACCATTGCCCTCCAGTTTCCGCCCTCGCTCGGCGCGGGAACGGAGCGGCCGTATTTCTTGATGGGTGACGCCTCCGATCCCGTCTACATACTGCGCTGGGAGAACGGCCGCGGGGTCGGCGAGGCGACGGCCAACGGCCCCGGCAAAATACAGGGTCT
The DNA here is from genome assembly GCA_963754315.1 of uncultured Candidatus Rokubacteria bacterium. Lineage (GTDB taxonomy): Bacteria > Methylomirabilota > Methylomirabilia > Rokubacteriales > CSP1-6 > CAVWFS01. The sequence continues at coordinate 164,933 of CAVWFS010000019.1, read as the reverse complement.
CGAATCGTCAGCGGCCACCGGTAACGCCGTCTACGACAACGGGCAGTATCGGCTCGTGATCAAGCGTCCGCTGGCGGGCAAGGACGCCAGCCGCCTGACCTTCCAGCCTGGCGTGTTCACGCCGGTCGCCTTCCAGGCCTGGGACGGGGGGGCGGGGGAGACGGGGACCAAGATGTCGCTGACTTCCTGGTACAATCTTCGCCTGGAGGAGTTGCAGTCGAATCGGCGCTTCATCATCCCACCCGTGGTGGCTCTCCTCTCGCTGGCGGCGATGGCGTTGATCGTCCGGATGGCGAACCGACGAGGCTAGATGGGTGGGGGTGTGCGCTCGCGCCAGGAGCGCGACAGCGGCCGGTCAAAGAAGCCGGCTGGACTCGAAACAAGGAGGACGAGGAGCAATGCGTACGATCATCGGGATTTTCACGGCCGTCATGCTCGGGGTGAGCGGGGCGGTTTTCATGGGTTGGCCGGGAGCAGCAACGGCCCAGGGCGGCGGGACCGTCGAGGTCGAGGTCAAGTACAACGGGGCGCCCATGGTGGACAAGCTCAAGGTCAACAAGGACACGGAAAAGTGCGGGACGGAAGCCACCATCGAGAAGGTGGTTGTCGGTCCTAACAAGGGATTGAGCAACGCCGTGGTGTCGGTGGCCGGCGCCAAGGGCACCCCGACGGCCAAGAAAGCGGCCATCGATCAGCACGGCTGCAAGTTCGTTCCCCACGTGGTGGCCATGACCCCGGGGGAGATCGAAATCAAGAACTCCGACGACATCCTGCACAACATCCACACGTATTCGACGGCCAATCCGCCCATCAACAAGGCGCAACCGAAGTTCAAGAAAGTGATGACGGAGAAGTTCGAGAAGCCGGAGATCATCAAGGTCACCTGTGACGTGCACAGCTGGATGCTCGGCTGGATCGCGGTCATGCCGCACCCCTTCTTCGGCATCAGTGACGGCAGCGGGATGGTCAAGATCGAGAACGTGCCGCCTGGCAAGCAAACGATCGAAGTCTGGCACGAGACGCTCGGCAAGGTGACCAAGGACGTCGAGGTCAAGGCTGGTCAGACGGCCAAGGTCAGCGTCGAGATGGTGAAGAAGTAGGGCCCGACCGCCACGAGAGGGGACCGAGACCAGCATGCTGAACTGGTGGTTGCCGGAAAACGTCGCGACCTACGGGGGGGGCATCGACTGGATGTTCCACCTGATCTACTGGATCACGGGCATCACCTTCGTCCTCGTCACCGGGGCTCTGCTGGTCTTCCTCTGGGTGTACCGTGACCGGCCGGGCCGCCAGGCGCGGTACACCCACGGCAACTCTGCGCTGGAGATCGCCTGGACGGTGACTCCGGCCGCCATCCTGGTGGCCCTCACCCTGCTCAGTGTACCCCTGTGGTCGGCCATCAAGCTCAACGTTCCGCCCTCCGATCTCGTCATCAACGTGACGGGCAAGCAGTTCAACTGGGAGGTCACCTATCCGGGCCCGGACGGCAAGTTCGGCACCGATGACGACAAGACCCTGCTCGACGAGATGCACGTGCCCGTGAACAAGGTCGTGCGGATCAACCTGCGCGGCCGCGACGTGATCCATAGCTTGTTCGTTCCCCAGTTTCGCTTCAAGCAGGACGCGGTCCCCGGCCGCGACATCATGCAGTGGTTCGAGGTGACCAAGCCGGGTAAGTACGAGGCCCCGTGCGCCGAGCTGTGCGGCATCGGTCACTCGGGAATGAAGGCCTGGATCTACGCCCACACCCCTGCGGACTACGCGAAGTGGGCGGCGGAGAACTTGAAGGCGGCCGGGCCCGCGTCCAGTTCGCAGACGGTAGCCGCCGCTGCCACGATGGAGGGCAAAGCCAAGCCATGAGTGCTTCGAGCGTCGCTGCCCACTCGCCCACCGCGCACGCCGAGCATCACGAGCTCGGCTTCTGGCGGACCTACGTCTTCTCCACCGATCACAAGATGATCGGGCGTCAGTTCCTGTTCCTCGGGCTGCTCATGATGATCCTGGGCGGTCTGCTGGCCCTGGTCGTTCGCTGGCAGCTCGCCTGGCCAGAATCGCCCATCCCCGGCCTCAAGCTCCTGTTGCCAGACACGGGGGGTGCCATCGATCCCGGTCAATACAACATGGCGTTCACCATGCACGCCACCATCATGATCTTCTTCGTCATCATGCCCATCCTGGCGGGAGGCTTCGGGAACTTTCTGATCCCGCTCATGATCGGGGCGCGCGACATGGCCTTTCCCCTTCTCAACATGCTGTCGTTCTGGGTGGCCATGGGAGCGGGCGTGCTGATGCTGGCCGGATTCTTTGTGGAGGGCGGGCACGCGGCGGCCGGGTGGACCTCCTATGCGCCCCTGTCGTCGGTGCCTGCCTACACGGGCACCAACTGGGGTCAGAACCTCTGGTGCATCAGCCTCTTCGTCCTCGGCGTGTCGTCGATGATGGGGTCGATCAACTACATCACGACCGTCATCAATATGCGGGCCCCCGGCATGACGATGTTCCGGATGCCCCTGGTGGTGTGGTCGCTGTTCATCACCGCCATCTTGCTCCTGCTCGCCCTGCCGGTGCTGACTTCGGCGGTGGCCATGCTGCTCTTCGATCGTACCCTCGGCACCAGCTGGTTCCTCCCGTCGGGGGGCGGGGAACCCCTCATGTGGCAACATCTGTTCTGGTATTTCGGGCATCCTGAGGTCTACATCCTCATCCTGCCCGCCATGGGCATCGCCTCCGAGATCCTCCCCGTCTTCTCGCGCAAGCCGGTGTTCGGGTATCACGCCATGGCCTTCTCCATGATTGCCATCGCCTTCCTCAGCTGGGTCGTGTACGGCCACCACATGTTCGTATCGGGCATGAATCCGGCCCTGGGCCTGTCCTTCATGATCACCACCATGATCATCGCGGTGCCCTCGGCCATCAAGACGTTCAACTGGTTGGGAACCCTGTGGGGCGGGCGGATCCAGTTCACGGTACCGATGCTGAATGCGTTGGCCTTCGTGTCGATGTTCGTCATCGGCGGTCTCTCGGGCATCTTCATGGCCTCGGCCCCGGTGGATATCTACATCCAGGACACGTACTTCATCGTGGCCCACATCCACTACGTGGTCTTCGGCGGTTCCATCTTCGGCGCCTTCGCCGGTATCTACTACTGGTTCCCCAAGATGTTCGGCCGCATGATGAACAACGGGCTGGGGCATCTCCACTTCTGGCTGACCTTTGTCTTCTTCAATCTCACCTTCTTCCCCATGCATATCATCGGGGTGGGGGGACAGATGCGGCGGATCTACAATCCGTTGCAGTACGAGTTCCTGCAGCACCAGCAACACTGGAACGTCATCATCACCGTGAGCGCCGTCGCGCTTGGGCTCTCGCAGATCGTCTTTGCCGTCAACTTCGTGTGGAGCATCGTGGCGGGCCGCCGCGCGCCCAGTCAATCCGTGGAACGCCACCACCCTCGAGTGGACGGCGCCCTCTCCCCCGCCGCATCTCGAATTGGGGGCCCACGCTTCCCACCGTGTATCGAGGTCCCTACGAGTACAGCGCGCCCGAGTCCAAGGCCGACTTCCTGCCCCAGACCGAGCCCCTGGTCCGGGCGGGGGCGGGCCGCCGCCACTGAGTACGATGGCCCACCGCCTGGCCGTGGTGACCGTGGTCGCCACGTTCCTGCTCATCCTTCTGGGCGGCCTCGTGACCAACACGGGTGCTGCCCTGGCTGTTCCCGACTGGCCAACAACGTTCGGGCACAACATGTTCCTCTATCCGTGGTCGCAGATGGTGGGAGGCATCTTCTACGAGCACAGTCATCGCCTGATCGGCGCCGCGGTGGGCGTGTTGACCCTGGGCCTGGCCGCGTCCTTGTGGGGCGCCGGAGGCCTCCTCCGTGGCCTGGGTCTCCTGGCTGTGGTGAGCGTTTGCGTGCAAGGTCTGCTGGGGGGGCTGCGCGTGGTTCTGCTGAAAGAAACGCTGGCCATCGTCCATGGTTGCCTGGCCCAGGCGTTCTTCGCGCTGATCGTGACCCTGGCCTTCCTCACCTCGCGCTGGGCGCGCCTCGATGTTCGCGGGATCGATCCCGCCTCCCGGGCGCTGGCGATCGGGGCGGTCGTGCTCGTGTATCTGCAGATCGTGCTCGGCGCCTTGCTCACTCACGCGGGCTGGATCGAGCTGCACCTGGCGGGCGCCGTGGCCGTCTTCGTATTCGTGCCGATCGCGGCTGCTCGCCTGCGACGGTCCGGTGATTCGGTGGCCATGCCACTATCCCGGCTGCTCCTTGTCCTTCTCGGTGCGCAGCTGCTGCTGGGACTGGGAAGCTACCTCGCACGCTTCTCGTCGATCTTTATTCCGGGGGGTCAGGTCACCCTCCTCGTGTTGCCGGTCACCCATCGACTGGTAGGGGCACTGGTCCTGGCCGCTACCGTGGTCCTGGCCGTGCGTGCGGCCTCCGTCATGGGTGTCCCAGCGAGATCAGCCCCGCGCCGTCTGGCCGCCGGATTCTCGGGTTAGGGTATGGCACGACCAACCGAGATCGTTGTGACCTCGATGGCGCGGGATCGTCGTCAAGTGCTCGCGGATCTGGTCGCCCTGACCAAGCCCCGCGTGGTCGTGATGGTGCTGGTGACCACCTTGGTCGGCTACTACGTGGCGCTGGCGGGCCCTCCCGAATACGGGCGTATGCTCCACCTCCTGCTCGGGACGTTGCTGGCGGCGGCGGGTACTCTCGCGCTCAACCAGTATTGGGAGCACGAGATCGACGCCCGCATGGAGCGCACACGAATCCGACCCGTTCCCCAAGGACGATTGCAGCCGCTGGAGGCGCTGCTCTTCGGCAGCGTCGTTACCGTCTCCGGACTCATGTACCTTGCTGCCTTCGTCAACCTGCTGGCGGCGGCGGTCACCGCAGCCACCACCGTGCTCTACTTGTTCGCGTATACACCGCTGAAGCTGAAGACGGCGCTGTGCACGATCGTGGGCGCCTTCCCCGGGGCGGCGCCGCCTCTCACGGGCTGGGCGGCCGCCCGTGACGAGCTCAGCCTGGGAGCCTGGATCCTCTTCGGCATCGTGTTTCTCTGGCAGCTCCCCCATACCTTGGCCATCGCGCGGGTGTACCGCGATGACTACGCGCGCGCGGGCATTCGGGTGCTTCCCGTGGTCGACGCCGACGGTCGCAGCACCGAGCGGCAGATCGTGATGGGTTGCCTCTCCCTCCTGGCGGTGAGCTTGCTCCCGACCCTGGTCGGAATGGCGGGGCCGGTCTATTTCCTCGGCGCGCTCCTGCTTGGTGTCGGCTTCACGGCGCTGGGTGCGCGGCACGCGCTTGCTCCCTCCAGAGAGGCGGCGCGGCGGGTGATGCTCGCGTCATTTCTATATCTCCCGGCCCTTCTCGCCCTGTTGGCCTACGACAAGGTGTGAGCGCGATGGCCCCCAAGTCCCATCTGATCGACGGACGACACGAGGACCTCGCGCGAGCGTAACCGCCGGACGGCACGCGTGCTTCTCGGGATCCTGTTCGCCTTGGCCCTCGTCACCCTCCTCGTTGGAATCCGCTGGTAGCGATGGCTGCTGGACTGGTTGAAGCGCCGCCTCGCCTTCCTGATCTGCGCCGCACCAATGGTCATGCGCGCCCACCCTTGCCACCACCTGGTGGCGACGATGAGGGTCCAGATCCCTCTCCTCGTCGCCCACTCGACAACCTCCGAGTAGCCCTCCTGTTCTTCATGGGGGCTGAGTCGATGTTCTTCGCTGCGCTCATCTCCGCCCTCTTCATCCTGCGACTCGGCATGCCGGTCTGGCCTCCGCCGCTTCAACCGAGGCTGCCCGTCGGCGTGACCACCGCCAACACCGTGGTCCTTCTGTTCTCGAGCCTGGCCATGATGACCGCCGGGCGAGCACTCGCACGGGACGATCGACGGCGGCTGGTGCGGTGGCTCACTGTGGCCGCCATCCTCGGCGGCATCTTCCTCGCGGTGCAAGGATACGAGTGGGTGCAGCTCGTCCACTTCGGGCTCACGATGTCATCGAGCACGTACGGGACGACGTTCTACACGCTCATCGGCACCCACGCCCTGCACGTGGCGGGTGCGCTCGTCTGGTTGCTGGCGCTCCTGGGTTTGGCGATGGCGGGGCGGGTCTCGCGTGAGCGCGGGACGGCCGTCCGCGGGTGCGTGCTGTATTGGCACTTCGTGGTGGGCTTGTGGCCGATCCTCTTCGTGGCGGTCTACCTGCTGTGAGAGGCGGCCTTCCCGTCGTGCTGCTGGCGCCCTTGGTTCCCTCGGCGGCGTGGGCCTGTACCTGGTGTGTATCGTCACCCTTTGGTGACCGGACGTTCAACTGGCCATATCTGGGTCTTCTGGTGGCGCCCTTCGTGATTGGATCGACCATCGCCGCGGTGCTCTGGTTGAACCGGGGAGGCCTCCAGCGTACGCCCCGGGCCCCGCATGGCTCGGTACCGGGGGAACCGGTGGCTCACTTCGAATCATCGCGACTTCCATCATCAGGGCTCGACAAGGAGACGACATGAGTCAGGTGGCCGCAGTGCATCCGACGGTTGAACCAGCCGAGTCTCCGCTGACCCCGGAGAGCTGGGGCAAGCTCGGCATGTGGGCGTTCCTCATAGGGGACGCCGTCGGTTTCGGGACGCTCCTCGCCGCCTACGGAGCTGCTCGCGCTACCAGTGCGGATTGGCCCATCCCCTTCGAGGTGCTGGGGATCAACCTCACGGCGGCCATGACGTTCTTGCTCATCTGCTCGAGCGTGACAATGGTCAAGGCGCTTGAATGGCTCAGCAAGGGCGACCGAAATCGATGCCAGATCTTCCTGTTTCTCACGGCGCTGGGCGGGGCCATTTTCGTGGCCTGCCAGGCCTACGAGTGGGGACACCTCATTCACCGCCGGGCTCCATATCGACGGCAACCCCTGGGGGGCTGCTCTCTTCGGGACGACGTTCTATCTCATCACCGGGTTTCACGGACTGCACGTCACGGCAGGCGTCATCTACCTCGTGGCGACCATGCGGGTGGTGGCCCGCCGCCTCGAGCCGGCGGCGAGCTACAACGTGGTCGAGATCACCGGACTCTACTGGCATTTCGTCGATCTCGTCTGGATCATGGTCTTCACCTTGATGTACCTGCTCTAAGGAGGAGATGCGATGGCGGCTCCCGCGCCTGCCGCGCCAGCCACCGCCCACCACGGGCGTACGCACCAGCATCCCAACTACATGATGATCTTCTGGATCCTGGCCATCCTCACCGTGCTCGAGGTTGGCGTGATCTTCATGCCCATGCCGCGGATGACCATCAACGTGCTTCTGGGGGCCATGGCACTGGCCAAGGCCGCGCTGGTGGCCGCGTACTTCATGCACCTTCGCTTCGAAGCTCGCACCTTGGGGGTGATCGCGGTGACGCCCCTGGCCATCGCCATCCTCTTGATCTTTGTCATCCTGCCGGACTCGTTCGCCATCATCAAACAGACCGAAAAGAGGAAGCCGGCTCCGGCCGCCACGGCTCCGGCCAAGCCCTGAGGCCACCGAGCCGATGGCTGTGAGGGATGACGGCGGAGGCGGCGGGCATGCGGGTGGTCGACGTCTTCCGGCGTGCCCTGACTCTACGCTGCCCGCGCTGCGGAGTGACCCTGCTCTTTCCGCATCGTGGCCTCCGGGGATGGTTCGTGATGACTCCTTCGTGCCCCCTGTGCGGGCTGAGATTCGAGCGCGCTCAGGGGTACTGGATCGGAGCCATCTACCTGAGCTACGCCGTGACCGTTGTCATCGCCTTGATCGGCGCCCTCGCCCTTTGGCGCGTCGCCGATATTTCCCCGGCCAGGCAGTTGTGGGTCTGGCTGCCCTTCGTCGTGCTCTTTCCGCTGTGGTTCTTCCGCTACAGTCGGAGTCTTTGGCTGGCCTTCGAACGACTCCTCAATCCGGAGCCCTGATCGGCGTCGTCGGTGTCGGCATCCTCACGATCGCCCTGCTCGTGGGTGACCCACGGCCCGCCCTGGCCTACATCGAGGGACCCGTGCCCGACGGCGGAACCCTGACCGGTGTGGTGCACTTCACCGGAAAGCCGGTTGTGCCCGCCGCGCAGTCCACGAATAGAGACGGGTGCGCCGACCGTCAGCCAACGGAGTCGCTTCGGCTGGGGCCCGACCGCAGTGTGGCCGGTGGCGTGATCCTCGTGCACGGGGTGACGCGCGGGAAGAAGAGTCAGCTGGAGGTGGTGCTCGAGAGTCGGCAGTGCGCCTTTGCGCCGCCCGTGATGGCGACCATGGCCGGCGCGCGAGCACGCGTACGGAACGCCGACCTCATCGTCCATAGCGCGCGGGGTGTGCAAGGGAACACGACGGTCTTTCACGTCGCCATTCCGGGCAAGGAACAGGAGGTCGATATCACCCGGCGGCTCACCAAACCAGGTGTGATCCGGATTCTCGCGGAGCGTGATCCCCACATGAGCGCGTGGATGGTCGTTCACGACAACCCATACGTGGCGGTGACGGATGCGCGCGGGGCCTTCCGGATCGAGGACATTCCCCCCGGGGCGTACCGGGTGACCATGTGGCACCAGGGCTTCCGGCGTCGGGGCATCGACCGGACGGGACGGCTCGTCTACGAGGAACCACACACCATCACGAAAGAGGTGGCCATCGCGCCTCGGGCCACGGCCACTGTCGCCTTCGAGCTCAGGTAGCGATTCGCTTCGCGAGGGAGGAGTGAATGTTCAAGCACATCTACGTGCCCGTTGACAATTCGGACTACTCGAACCGCGCGGTGGAGCTGGCGGTGGAGATCGGCCGGGCCTTCGGGTCGAGATTGACCGGGTGTCACGTGTACGCGGCGCGTCTGCACGACTACCGCTTCAAGCAGATGGAGTACACCCTGCCCGAGGAGTACAAGGACGAGAACGAGCTGGAACGACAACGCAAGATCCACGATTCCCTCATCGCCATGGGATTGCAGCTCATCTCGGACTCCTACCTCGATGTCATGGGTCGTCAGGCGGAGGCGGCGGGCTTGCCCTACCAGCGCAAGATGATGGACGGCAAGCACTACAAGGCCCTCATCGAAGACTGTCGGGCTTCCGACTACGATCTGGTGGTGATGGGCGCCCTCGGCATGGGCGCCGTGAAAGACAGCCAACTGGGCTCGGTGACGGAGCGCTTCGTGCGCAAGGTCACCACGGACACCCTCGTCGTGCGCAGCGCAGCGCCGCTCCCGGACGGGCAGGGCGCCATCGTGGTGGGGGTCGACGGCTCACCTCAGTCCTTCCACGGTCTCAAGCTGGGTATCGGGCTGGCCAAGGCTCTGCGGCGTCCCCTCCAGGCGGTGGCCGTGTACGATCCCTACCTGCACTACGCCATGTTCAACGGAATCGTGGGGGTCCTGAACGAGAAGGCCTCGAAGATCTTCCGCTTCAAGGAGCAAGAGCAGCTGCACGAGGAGATCATCGACACTGGCTTGGCCAAGATCTATCAGTCACACCTGGAGATCGGGCGCAAGCTGGCCGCCGAGGACGGTGTCGACCTCGCCATCACCTTGCTCGACGGGAAGTGCTACGAGAAGGTCCTCACCTTCGCCCGCAAGGAACAGCCATGGCTCCTGATCCTCGGGCGGGTCGGCGTGCACTCCGACGAGCATGAGGTCGACCTCGGATCCAACACCGAGAATCTTCTTCGTCTGGCTCCGTGCAACGTGCTGTTGACGGCTGGACGCTTCTACCCTCCCCTCGACGTGAAGGCCGAGGAGATCATCTCCTGGACGGAGGAAGCCGAGAAGCGGATGGAGCGGGTGCCGCCTCAAGTGGCAGGGGTCGCCCGTACCGCGCTCTTGCGCTATGCGGTCGAACAGGGGCACACGGTGATCACCAACAAGGTCATCGACGAAGCGATGGCCATCTTCATGCCCACCCGCATGGCGGAGCGCATGCAGATTCTCGCGGAGGATCTGGCGGTGGCCAAATTGCGGGCGGAAGAGCAAGCCGCCACCGCGATCTGTTCCGTGTGCGGGTACACCGTCAAGGGTCCGCGGGCGGTGGTGACCTGCCCCGTCTGCGGCGCCGAGCCCGCCAAGTTCCAGTTGATCTCGAGGGAGGTGGTGGAGGCGATCGCGATCCAGGAGGGCGGCATCGCCGAGGAAGAGTCGATGCCCGGCGTCAGCGTGAAGTGGTCGGCCGAGGCCCGCGACGCCCTGCGCGAGGTGACGGACGCGTACCTGCGGCGCCGGGCCAAGGCCCGTGTCGAGAAGTATGCACGGTCCAAGCGAATTCCCGTCATCACCTGTCAACTCGCCCTGCCCATCATCGAGGATGCAGTGGGACGCGAGAAGCTGGGAGCAGGTTGGGACACACTGCTGGCCAAGACCACGTTTGAGGCAGCGCCGTCGCCCTCGTCCGCAGCGAACGGTTCGGGGTTCACGTGGACGGAGGAGGCGACCGCGCGTCTCAATCGGGTGCCGGCCGGATTCATGCGCGACATGACCCGTGAGGAAGTCGAACGGGTGGCCACGGGCAGGGGAGTCACCGTCATCGATCTGGCCGTGTGCGAGGATGGGATTGGGCACGCGCGCGAGACGATGAACGAGGTCATTTCTGGCTATATCTCGAGCAAGAAGCCGCGCTAGCGGGTGGTAGCGAGGTAGGAGCGGTGTCGCAGACACCGGCGGCGGGATATACGGCGTACTCGGTGTCGTGGAATCTGACCCAACGGTGCAATCTGGAATGCGCGCACTGTTACATGTCGGCATCCGCGGGTGCCGATCCGCATGGGGAGCTGACCACGGCCGAGTGCCGGCGGGTCATCGACGAGATCGCCACCGTCAATCCCAACGTGTTCTTGATCCTGACCGGCGGCGAACCGCTCCTGCGGCGAGACCTCTTCGAGATCGCGGGCTACGCCGCCGAAAAGCGCTTCACCACCGTGCTCGGGACCAACGGGGTGCTGCTGCGTGAGCGGGAGGCAGCCCAGATGCGCCGGCACGGCGTACTCGGCGCGTCCATCAGCCTCGACTCCACGGATCGCACCCGGCACGATGCGTTTCGTCGCCTGCCCGGCGCCTGGGCCGGCGCCGTGCGCGCCGCCCGTGTGCTGACCGATGCCGGCCTCGACTTCTCGCTGCACATGTCGGTGACCGACTGGAACGTGGGCGAGATCCCTGCCATGATCGAACTCGCCAGAAAGCTCGGGGCCAAGGTCCTGAACTTCTTCTTCCTGGTCCGCACCGGGCGGGGGCAGGCCCTCACCGATATCGACGCGGTGGCCTACGAGCGCATCTTGACGTACCTCGCCGAGCAGCAAGGGGTGGGCAGCGGACGCCCCTCGTTCGTCCAGCGGCTGCTCGGCGGTGGCCCCGCTCCGGGGGAGGTGTCGCCATTCGAGGATCCCTGGTCAACGCCGGTAGCCCAGGCCGATGGGCTTCTGATCCGGGCCAAGTGCGCTCCCCACTTCCGGCGGATTCTCTGGCAGCTCAATCCAACGTCCCCCCTGCTGGGGAACTACGCCCACGGCTCGTGCCCGGCGGGCAAGTACTACTGCCGGATCACGCCGCACGGTGACGTCACTCCGTGCCCCTACATGCCGGTCTCCGCGGGGAGTCTGAGAAGCTCGTCCTTCGGCGATCTTTGGCACGGAGCGGGTGTCTTCGGTGACCTCCGTGATCCAAGACTGGGGGGGCGCTGTGGTGCGTGCGAGTTCTCCAAGATTTGCGGAGGTTGCCGGTGTCGAGCCTACGCTACCTATGGTGACTACCTGGCTGAGGATCCCGCCTGCGCTTATCAGCCGGGCGCCCATGGCGGACAGGTGATCGAGCTTCCCGAGACCTTGACCTTTGGCTTGCGCGTGAACTACGAATTAACCTGGGAGGACGGGGCGCGCGAACGCCTCGAGGCGATCCCGTCCTTCGCGCGCGGCATGGTGGTCAAAGGGGTCGAGGCCTACGCCCGTCGGCACGGGCACCCCGTCGTCACGAAAGATCTCCTTGCGGAAGTACGAGCACAGTGGGGAGGTCGCTTCCGGTCTTCGGGATGAGCGGCGGAGGCCAGTGAGCGATCACTTTCGCGCTGCCGCCATCGCCTATCTCGTCTACGGCCTGGTCTACTGGGTAGGCGGGCTCTATCTGGTCTCGCAAGGTGTAGGTGTGGCAGGCGGTCGCGGGGGGAACACCGGCTCGAGTGTCGTGGCCTGGGGTCTCATGGGACTGGTGCCGCTCGTGGTGATCCCGCTGCTCCTCTGGCGACCGTGGTCCCGGCTTGGAGGCTGGGTTTCGCGTCGCTCCTTCGCCTGGCTGCTGGCTCTCTTCCTCGCACTGCGGGTGTGGGCGGTGGCCAGGAGCGCCGTCCGCGGTGGAGGCAGCGTGGCTGCGCCGTGGGGAGGCGAGGTCACCTTCCGCCCGGGGGCGATCGTGTTCCTTATGGTGACCTTGTTGGCTCTCATCTTCGTAACACGCGCCGCCTGGCACCGAGATCAACCCCGACACTAGGCCAGCCAGGTACGCTAGAGAGGTCCCCGGGTTTCCCAGGGCGAGGGCACGGGAGGCGAAGCGGTACAAGAGGAGGGACTCGGGCATTGCCCGAGTCCCGAAGGCACGGGGCGAGGGTAGGAGGGGGCTCGGGCTTTGCCCGAGTTCCCCGAAGGCAGGGGGGCGAAGGGTAGAGGGGGGCTCGGGCTTTGCCCGAGTTCCCCGAAGGCAGGGGGGAATGGGGGGCCATTTCGGGGCCCCCCATCACGAATGAAACGATACAGGGACATTGCCGGTGACGGTGGGTCGAACATCGTCGGTCAGGTACAGGCGCAGCGGGCGCGCCTTGGTCGACGGCTGGATCGTGTCCGTTACATCATGGCGGTACTCTCCGGGAAGGGCGGGGTCGGCAAGTCGTCACTGAGCGGCCTGCTCGCCGAATGCTTCGCGCTCGACGGGTGGCAGGTGGGTGTCCTCGATGCGGATCTCAACGGCCCTTCGATGGCCAAGATTCTCGGCGTCAGGGGCGCCAAGCTGGTGTTGACGGGCGGCGCGGTGGTCCCACCTCGAAGCGCGCTGGGCATCAAGGTAATGTCGATGGACCTGCTATTGCCCTCTGATGTGGTCCCACTCACCTGGGAGGCGCCCACCCAGCAAGAAACGCATACGTGGCGCGCCACCACCGAAGCCAATGCGCTACGAGAATTCCTGGCCGATACCGACTGGGGGGAGCTCGACCTCCTCGTGGTGGACCTCCCGCCCGGTACGGACCGTTTGGCGACCGTGCTCGCGCTCGTCCCGCGACTCAGTGGGGCGGTGATCGTCACCATCCCGTCTGATCTCGCGCAACTTGTCGTCAAGCGATCGATCACAGCCGTTCATCAGGCGGGAGCACGGATTCTCGGGCTGGTCGAGAACATGGCGGGTCTGTTCCACGGGCCGGACGTGGCAGTCATGGCTCGTGAGAGCGACGTGCCTTTCTGCGGCCGTGTCCCGTTCGATCCGCTCCTGGCCCAGGCGGCCGACCGGGGACAGTCGTTCCTGAGTGACTCCCCGAACCGACCCGCAGCGCAAGCCGTCATCGAGGTGGCTCGAGCGCTACGAGCCGCCCTCGAGGCGACCTCGCGATCCAGCTGAGTTCCTGCCTTTAGCTACACTTGGCGGCCGGGTCGAGTTTGTAGTTGGGGAGCTTGTAGGTGGTGACGAAATTGTCCTCCCAGGCGGGAAGATTGAGCTGTCCCAAGGCGCGTTCACCGTCCCAGCCCATGATGAGTGCACGCTGCGCCAACGTCTCGATCGGGATTTTCCCGGTGAGGTAGTCTTGGGCCAAGGGCTTGGGGACATAGACGGCAATGGTCTCGTGGACAGGCCGACCCTGCGCTCCAGCCTCCTGCTTGCGCCATTCCAGGATCGTGATGAACCCACCCACGGCCGGGTCAGCCAAGATATCGGGGCTCTTCGTCATCTGCCGTAGCAGGAAGCCTACGTAGCGAGAGAACATTGCGGCCGCCCGATTGTTCTGGTCGAGGGCGGCGAACGCCGACGAAGGGTCCTGCTCTATGAAGATCCGAATGGAGAGATAGCGATCGTCTTCGGTCAGATGCTTCGGTTTAAAAAAGCCGATGCTCTCCTTCAGCGTTTCCACCCAGGGGACGCAGTGGTAGATGTAGGTATTCATCTCGCCGAGCGCGGCGGCATGCGCCTTGGCGAGCGCGCGCCCCTTCTCGGTTGTGTATCCCGAGACCGGGAGGATGCGGTCCTCTGCCGGAGCGGCAAAGGTACCACCATCCAGCCCGACCAGGATGCCGAGGACAATGGCAAGCGCGGCGAGGGCGCCGCGCAGCCGGTTACCTCTCAAGGATCTGATCTTGGTTAACGGTGATCGGCTTGCCCCACCAGCCCTGGTCACGTGCCAACGTGATGTCCTTGCGCGTCACAGTCGGCTTCGCTCCATGTTGATTGCGGAGCGAGAAGAACATGTGATCACCCGAGGCGAAGTGCGCGCCATTGGATCGCCAGATCTGCCACTCTTCCCCCGTCGCGCAGCCCGTCGCCGCTACCAGCACTCCCCCCACGAGCAGCAGCCGCAGACCCTTGATTCGCATTGCCTGGCACCCTCCCGAGGTAGTGAGCTCCAGCCCTATGCTAGCGGTTTCATCGGTCGCAGGTCAACAGTCCGCTCTATGCTAGACTCCAGGCGTCGGTCGGGGAGAGAGCATGCGACGCGAGAACCCACCATCTGACGAGATGCACGAAGCGGTCCGCGGGCTGGACTCTCCGGGTCAACGGCGCGGATGCGTCGTGGATGTTCTTGAAATCATGGACAGTTGGCCGTGGCAGATCTGACCGTCCACGCGATGCCAAGTGGGCTACGCCGCCCACTCATGATCCTAGCCTTCAGCGGCTGGAACGATGCCGCGGAGTCGGCCACTACGGCGGCGCGGTATCTCGCCACTGCCTTACGGGCGGAAAAGTTCGCGGAGATCGAACCGGAGGAGTTCTACCACTTCGGGTTGACCCGGCCCCACGTTCGCTTCAAGCCCGACGCGCCGACCGAGCGCGAGATCATCTGGCCGAGCACGGAATTCTCCATCACCCAGTCAACGGGACTGGCGCGCGATGTCATCGTGGGCGTGGCGGCCGAACCTCATCTCAAGTGGAGGACCTACTGCGCGAGCGTCATGGAGCTCGCCCGACGCTGCGAGGTTGGGCTGGTCTTGACCCTCGGAGCTCTCCTTGCCGAGGTGTCGCACACCCGCCCGGTACGTCTTTCGGGAGGCGCGTCCGATCCTGAGCTGGCCGCGCGGCTGGGTACGCGCCCGACCCGTTACGAGGGACCGACCGGAATCGTAGGTGTTCTCAACTCGGCCTGCCGCGACCAGGGACTGGCCACCGCGAGTCTGTGGGCCAACGTGCCCCACTACATTTCCGGGATCGAGAACCCCAAGGCGGCGCTGGCTCTCGTGCGCCGCGTGCTCGGTCTGCTGGACACCACCGCCGATCTCAGCGAGCTACAGGAAGCCTCCCGCCAGTTCGACCAAAACCTGACGGAGATCGTGGCCCAGAACGCCAAGATCGCTGCCTATATCAAGAAGCTCGAGGCTAAGGAACGTGAGGAGGAAGAGCCACCCCCGGCGGCGGCGAGCGATCTGCCGCCCGCTTCCGAGCTGGTGGAGGAGATCGAGCAGTTTCTGCGTCGCCAACGTCCCGAGTGACTGCCCCCTTCCGGGGCGTCGCGTATCGCCTTGCCCCCTGTCTCGCTTTGTTCTGCGTGTGGTTCCCAACATCGGTGACCTCATCCCCTCGTATCGAGTGGCACCCGTCCACCCCGAGGGTGGGAGACGTCGTGGTCTTCGAAGTGATCACGACGCACCCCCGCTCCATGGTCACCGGGACGCTCGGGGGAGTTCCGCTCGCCTTCTTCCCGCCTGCAGGCGCGGCAAATCGAGATCCCGATCCAGGCTGGTATCGGCATGCTGCCGTCATCGGTCTCGATGTCGACATGCCGGCGGGTCCACGGAACTGGCAGCTGGAGATCCGAGACGGGGAAGGCCCGCCCCAGCGGATCGCAGGACAGCTCACCGTGGCTGCCCGCAGTTTCCATGTCCAACGCCTCACCCTCCCGTCCGGAATGGTTGATCTGGACCCTGAGACGGAGCGCCGGGCGAGCTCGGAAACCGAGCGCCTGAGGGCCGTCTATCGCACGCTCACGCCCGAGCGTCTCTGGCGGGGCCGTTTCGTCAAGCCGGTGAGTGGCGATGAGCCGGGAACCGGTTTTGGAGCGCGGCGCGTCATTAACGGCCAGCCCCGAGCCCCTCACACCGGCGTGGACTATGCGGCGCCGACGGGCGCGCCCGTCTTCGCCGCCAATGCCGGGCGAATCGCCCTCGTCGCCGAGTTCTTCTTTCCCGGTCGGCTTGTCATCATCGACCACGGCTTGGGCCTGCATACTCTCTACTTTCACCTCGACAAGGTGAGCGTCGCCGAAGGGCAGATGGTGGAGCGCGGCCAAGGCATCGGCACCGTCGGCGCCACCGGCCGTGCGACCGGTCCCCACTTGCACTTCGGTGTCCACGTGGGGGCAGCGCGGGTCGACCCGGCGACCCTGCTCGCCCTCGATCTGGATTGACCTTAGAGGCGCCCGGCTCGCTACGACAAGCGGACACGGGCGCGCAGCCGCGCCGCGTCGGCGGACAATGCCCGATTCGACCATACGGTGAAGGCCGACCGCGCGAGAAGCCGGCGAAGCTCGCCCCGGGGGATCTTGATGGGACCGCGTGACACGAGGGGATCGGGGTTCCGGGCGAGCGCGGCCAGGGTGGCCAGCCCGATCAGGAGCGGCCAGATGCAGGCCAGGCGCATGCGCCACTCACGCCGTGGAATGGCCAGGGTGTAGTGCCAGGCGGCATCGTAATGTTCCAGCGCGTCGGCCAGGAGGGCTCTGAGTAGCGGTCGCGCCGCTGGTGTGCGCGATGGGTCGAGGAGGTCGTAAGGGGTGAGACCGAGCGCCGTCAGCTCGTCTTGAGGAAGATAGCAGCGGCCGCTTCTCAGATCGCTCGGGACATCGCGCAAAATGTTCGTGAGCTGAAGGGCTTTGCCGAAACGTACGCCCTTGGCGCTCATAGGCCGGGGGTCCCAGTTGGCGAGGGCTCGCCGATGGGCGATGTGCAGGACGGTCCAGAACTCTCCCACACAACCGGCCACCAGGTACGTGTATGTGTCGAGCGCGGCACGCGTGGGCAGCGCGGTCAGGCCGGCCACGTCCTCTCCCGGGAATCGCTCCAGATCGGCGATCTGCCCTCGCGTGATGGTGGCGAGCACGTCGCGTACTTTGTGGCGATCCGCATCCTCGAGGGCGTCCAATCGGGCCAAGATCTCGCCGAGACGCTCGAGGAGGCGACGCTCGGCCGCCTGCGCTTGGCCGGGTGCGCAGGCGGCAGCGACGGGCCGCGTGTCGACGAGCGTACCGGCAAAGGCGTGCTTCAAGGTCTCGAGGTGACGTAGCCGCTCCGGGCGCGGGATGAGCCGCGTATCGGCCACCGTGTCGGCGGCGCGCGCCAGCAGATACGCGAGCCCGATCGGTTCGCGCAAGGTCTTCGGCAAGACAGCCAGCGACAGATAGAAGCTGCGACTGACCGCCCGCAGTAGGTCGCGGAACGAACCCTCAGTCGTAGTCGTAGCGGCGGCGTGGTGGGTCCGGGGAGTCCTTCGCCTTCTTGAGGCTCTCTTGGAACTTTCGGTCGAGCAGTTTACCCTTCTGAGCCTCGGCCTGCATCTGCTGACGGAAGCGCTCCTCGCGCTCGGCCGACTTGCTGGCGAGCTTGGTGAACGCATCACCGAGGTTCGCGGCGTCCCGCTTGGGCGGCGGCTGCTCGTGGGCGATTATCTCCCGGAGCTCGGCGTCCACAGTGAGCTTGGCCTGGCAACACGGGCAGACGACAACGAAACTCGCCTTCGCCATCACCCTCTATTGTAGCGGATTCGCTCGCGAGCTGAGGCGCCCATTGTCAATCACAACGCCAAGTACTGATGCCGGATCGACTCGTCCTCGCGAAACTCCTGCGCGCTGCCGTGATAGCGGATGTGTCCCTTCTCCAGTACGTAGACCCGATCGGCCAGATCCAGGCAGAAGTCGACGTTCTGCTCGGCCAGCAGAATCGTGAGCCCGTCCCGCTTGAGACGGTTGATCTGCTCTTTGAGATGGTCCACGACCAAGGGGGCCAGGCCTTCCGATGGCTCGTCCAGGAGGAGCAGTTCGGGGTTACCCATGAGCGTACGGGCGATCGTGAGCATCTGCTGTTCCCCCCCGGACAGGAATCCCCCCTGGCGGTCCCGGAGCTCCCGCAACGTTGGAAACAGCTCGTAGACCCGCTCCGCGGTCCAGCCCCCTGTCCGGCGCCCCCGGGAGGCGACGTCGAGGTTCTCCCACACCGTCAGCTCGGCGAAGATGCGGCGATCCTCGGGAACGAAGCCAATGCCAAGGTTCGCGACCTGGTGGGCGGGTTGGGCTTGGATGTCCCGCCCCTTCCACACCACGCGTCCCCGCCTGGGTGGCGTGAGGCCCATGATGCTGCGCATCGTCGTCGTTTTGCCGACTCCGTTCCGCCCCAGAAGACACACACACGCCCCCTGGGCGACCTCGAGCGAGACGCCAAACAGGACCTGGGAGAGCCCGTACGCGGTGTGGATCTCATCGACCACAAGGATCGGCGCCCTCATCGGTGCTTCTCTCCCAGGTAGACTCGGCGGACTTCCCCGTCGCGGCGGACATCCGCGGGCGCTCCGTCGGCGATAACGCGGCCCTGGTGGAGCACGGTGATGCGCTGGGCGATGGAGAAGACGACTTCCATGTCGTGCTCGGTAAACAGCAGGGTGAGGTTCCGATCGCGGGCCAGCCGTTCGATAAGAGCGATGGCGTCGCGGGTCTCCGCGGCCGACATACCAGCCGTGGGTTCGTCGAGGAGCAGGATTTCCGGCTCGAGGGCGAGGGCGATGCCGAGCTCGAGCTGCTTCTGGCCTCCATGTGAGAGAAATCCCGAGATCTCACCGGCCTGCCCGCTAAGGCCGACCGCCGCCAGCAGCGCCTCCGTCTCCTCGCGATAGAGGCGCTCCACGGGTGTCAGGAGATTGAAGCCGCGTCCGCGGTGGGAAACGAAGGCGGCCTGGATGTTCTGAAACACGGTGAGCCGTGGAAAGATGTTCGTTCGCTGGAAGGACCGTCCCATGCCAAGGCGGCAGAGATCGTGGGGGGCAATCCCGGTGACATTTCGGCCCTTGAAGATGATCTGACCAGCGTCCGGGTGCAGGTGGCCTGTGATGAGGTTGAAGAGGGTCGTTTTACCGGCGCCGTTCGGCCCGATGATGCAGCTGATCGACCGCCGGGGAACGGTGAGGTTTACGCCGGCGAGGGCCTGGAAGCCGTCGAACTTCTTGTCCACTCCCCGGACCTCAAGCATGGCGCCACTTCATCTCGAGGCGACGCCACAGCGCAGCCAGAGTCCCCCCGATGCCACCCGGGAACACAAAGAGGAGAAGGATCAAAATAGAGCCCAGGATGAGCGGCCAGTACTCCGTGTACGAGGTGATCTGCTGGTTCAGGACGATGAGAGCCAGGGCGCCGATGGTGGGACCGTAGAAGGTCCCCATACCACCGAGGAGGGTCATGATGAGCACCTCGGAGGACTTGGTCCAGTAGGCGAAGTCGGGAAACACTCCCCGATTGAAGATGCCGAACAGCGCGCCGGCGAGGCCGGCGAAGGCGCCGGCCAGGGCGAAGGCCGCCAGTTCCCAGCGTCGTACGTTGACGCCGATAAACTCCGCCCGCTCGGCGTTCTCCCGGATCGTCTCCAGCATGCGACCGAAGGGTGAACGGACGATCCGGTGGAGGCTCCACATGCACAGACCGACGAGGCCCAGGCTCAGGAAGTAGAAGTACTCGGACGCACGGTAGCCGCCCACGAACGGGAGCCAGATCGCCACGCGTTCGATCCACTCGAAATTCGGGTAAGGGATCTCGGGCATGCCCTGCTCTCCTCCGGTGACCTCGTTCCACTTGAAGCAGATGGCCCACACGATCTGCGCGAAGGCGAGCGTCAGCATGGCGAAGTAGATCCGGGTGAGTCGCACGCAGAAGAAACCGAAGACGAGGGCGAGGCCGCCGGCCAGAAGGCCAGCGGCCGGGAAGGCCAGCACGAAGGGCACGCCCAGCTGCTTCATGAGGATGCCGGTGGTGTAGGCCCCGATGCCGAAGTAGGCAGCATGACCGAAGGAGACGAGGCCCGTGTAGCCGACCAGGAGATTCAGGCTCGTGGCAAAGAGCGCCCAGATCGCCACGTCGTTGGCCAGGAACGTATAGAAGCGAGAGCCGAGGGCGGGCACGAAGAACGCTGCCGCCAGCAGCAGGAAGGCCCACGGCAGGCGGCGCATCATTTGAGCGGCCGACCCAGGAGGCCCCAGGGGCGGATGATGAGGACGACGGCCATGAGGGCGAAGACCGAGAAGATCGAGAACCGGGGGAAGAACAGGATACCGAACGACAGCACCTGCCCGTAGATGACCGATCCGAGGAACGTCCCCCAGAAGGAGCCGAGCCCTCCGACAACCACGACCACGAAGGCCTCCACGATGATCTCGGTGTCCATGCCCGGCACGATGGTCCGCACCGGTGTCACCAGGGCGCCGCCGAGACCGCCGAGGAAGGAGG
Organism: uncultured Candidatus Rokubacteria bacterium; assembly: GCA_963754315.1. GTDB lineage: Bacteria > Methylomirabilota > Methylomirabilia > Rokubacteriales > CSP1-6 > CAVWFS01. The sequence continues at coordinate 144,297 of CAVWFS010000019.1, read as the reverse complement.
CCAGCACGAACACGCCGGTATAGAGAGCGCTCACGTTGACGCCGAGCGCACCGAGCGTCTCCCGATCGAGCGCGGCCGCCCGGATGAACCGCCCGGCCCGCGTGCGCTGGAGCACGAACCAGAAGGCGAGGGCCAGGGCCGGACCCAGGAGCAGGATGAAAAGGTTGTAGTAGGGAATGGTGGCTCCCCAGACAGACACCGATCCCGTCAGCCCGGGCGGGCGGCTCACCGACTTCTGCTGCGTGCCCCAGATGATCTTGGCCACGTCGCTGAGGACGAGGACAAGGGCGTACGTGAAGAGGAGCTGGTAGAGCTCCTCCTTGCCGTAGAGGTGACGGAAGAGGAAGCGCTCCACGACCCCGCCCAGCACGGCGATCCCGAGGGCTGCTCCCAGGACCGCCACCCAGAACATGCCGGGTCCGGGGCCCAGCCACAGGACGATCTGGTACGCGGAGTAGGCGCCGAGCATATAGAAGGTTCCATGGGCGAAGTTCAAGACGCGGAGGACACCGAAGATCAACGAGAGACCAGACGCGATGAGGAACAGGAACATGGCGGCGGTGAGGCCGCTCAACGACTGGGCGAAGACGAACGAAAGATCAGGCACGTCAGGTGATGAAGATTGAGGGACCGCGTGGCCCCTCAATCTTCAGCAGGTCAGTCCATGAACTTGGTCGGATCCACGTATTCCACGGGCTTCATGATGGCAAAGGGGTACTTGGGATCCATCGCTGTCTTGCCGTAGAGCTGACCGCGGTTCGCCTGGTGATCCTTCTCGCGGATGGTGATCTTTCCCACCGGGGAGTCGATGCTGAGCCCAAGCAAGGCCTTGGAAACCTTGTCGGAGTCCGTACCTCCCGCCTTCTTGATGGCCTCGGTCAGAAACTGCAGGCCGATGTAGCCCTGAATGGCCCACGACGACGGATACTCCTCCTTGGTGAATTTGGCCAGGCGCGCCGTGTAGTCGCGGTGGGCAGGCGAGGCGGTGTCCCAGTAGAAAGCGTCGTAGGAGTTGCCCCAGATGCCAACCGGGTAGTCCTGGCCCATGGTCTTGGTCGACTCCGGCGAACCGGCCTCGCCCACGCCGATGAAGTTGAACTTGATGGCCTCGAAGTAGCCGAGCGGTCTGGCTTGCTTCGCAAAATTCACGAAATGGCCCCCCCAGAGCGACGAGAACACGGCCTCGGGCTTCTTGGCCAGCTGGGCGTTGATGAAGGGCGTGTAGTCGGGCTCGCCGAGCTTGGGCCACTGCTGGTCCACGATCTGAATTGAAGGCTTGAGCTTCTTGAGATAGTCGACGAAAGCTTTTGTCACATCCTGTCCGTACGCGTAATCGGGGCTGATGGTGGCGATCCTGGTCACTGGCCACTTGGCCACGATCTCGGCCGCACTCCGGCCTTCCATGGTGGTCGTGGCGGCCACCCGGAACACGTAGGGATGGAGCTTGTCCGGCGCCGTGAGCTGATCGGTCTTGGGGATGGGCGCGATAAAAACGATCTTGTTCTCCTTGGCCACCACCGATACAGCCGGCCCTTCGGCTGAGGTCAAGGTTCCCACGAGGAAGTCCACGTTCTCCTTGAGGATGAGGTCTCGCGAGACCCGCACCGCCTCGTCGGCGTTGCCCTTGGTGTCGCGGGGGAGCAACTCGAGCTTACGGCCGAGCACCCCGCCTTTGGCGTTGATCTCCTCCACAAACATCTGGGCTCCCTTGAGGGCGGGCTCTCCGAACAGGGCGCCGGGACCGGACAGGATCATTGGGAACCCGACTTTGATCGGCTTCTGGGCGTGTGCCGCCACGGGCGACGCCAAGAAGGCGAGCCCGGTCATGAGCAGGAGCAAACGACGGTGCATGCGATCCTCCTTCACAAGGCAGGCCGTCCCGGAGTCTCGACTCGTAGACGGTACAGGGACGTAGTGGCGGTGATGAACAGCGATCGGAGATCGTCGTCACCCCACGCAAAATTCGCGGTGCGCTCAGGAACCTCGATAATCTCGCGCAGGCTCCCCGTGGGGTCGAACACGTGGATGCCGCCCGGCCCGCAGCAGTACACCGAACCGGCAGCGTCGATCTTCATGCCATCGGGAGCACCGGGCTTGTCGCCCTTGGTCTCGGCCCAGAGGCGGCCGTTGGTGAGGGTCCCGGCGGCGGTGACATCGAAAACCCGGATGTGCTGACGCGCGGTGTCATTGATGAAGAGCCGCCGCTCATCCAGCGAGAAACACAACCCGTTGGGGCGCTCGAAGTCATCGACGAGCAGCTCCGGGCTCTTGGGATCCCTTCCCACCCGGTACACGCCGTGGAACGATAGTTCCTGTGGCCGCTCCACGCCGTAGACCTTCAGGCGCCCATAGGGCGGGTCGGTGAAGTAGATGCCCCCGTCGCCCTTGCACACGATGTCGTTCGGGCTATTGAGCTCCTTACCCTGATAGTGGGTGGCGAGGGGGACGATGCGTCCCGTCGGCCTCCGTGCGCGTCACCCGGCTCGTGGCATGCTCGCAGGTGAGAAGCCGCCCCTCGCGATCGTACGTGAGCCCGTTGGACATGTGGCAGGGCTTACGGAACGTGGTGATCCCGTCCACGGCCGACCACCGGCGCAGGTGATCGCCCGGCATGTCGCTGAAGAGGAGGAACCTGCCCGCGGGGTGCCACACCGGGCCCTCGGTGAAGAGAAAGCCGGTGCCGAGCTTTTCGAACTGCCAGCTCACCTCTTGACGGGCTGACCCGGGGCCCCGGCCGCGTACCAGTCGGCGGGGGGCACGTCCTCGAAGACCACCCACACCGCCTCCCGCGGCACCTTGCAGACCTCGTGGACGGCCTCGGTCACTCGCTTGGCCAGCTCGTCCTTGCGCTCCTTACCATGACCCTCATACAGCCGGATATTGACGAACGGCATAGGTCGCTCCTCCGGAACTGCGATTTCGCGGTGGGACCGAAATTACCATGCCCGTACAATGCCGGCAATGGCCGAGCTGACCAACGACTTTTCCTGGTCACGTAGCCGGGACAGCACCTTCCACGAATGCCGCCGACGGTACTTCTATCAGTACTACGGTGCCTGGGGGGGCTGGGAGGAGGGGGCACCCGTGGAGCGGCGCCGGCTCTACATCCTCAAGCAGCTGGCCACCCGCCAGATGTGGGCAGGCCGGACCGTGCACGAGGCCGTCGAGATGGCGCTCCACGTCTTTCGTGAAGGTCGTGATGTTCCCGTGGAACCGTTCATCGCCGACGTGGTGAAGCGCATGCGGGGCGAGTGGCGGCAGTCGAAAGCGGGTTCTTATCGCGACGCGCCCCGGAACACCATCGCCCTCTTCGAGCATGAGTACCGGGTGGATGTGAAGCCGGAAGCGTGGCAGGCCCTGAGCCGGAATGTGATGACCTGTCTGCGCAACTTCTTCCGGCTACCGCTGCTGGCGACGATCCGGAAGACGACCCCCGAGCACTGGTCCATCGAGCACTGGTCCCGTACCTTCGAGTTCGAGGGCGTGCCCATCTGGATGGCACCCGACTTCGGGTTCTGGACGGACAGCGACCGCCTGGCCCTGGTGGACTGGAAGACAGGGGCCTCCGATCCCGACAACACAGCCTTCCAGCTCGGCTGCTACGCGCTCTACGCTCGAGAAGTTCTCGACGTACCGCCGGCGCGGGTCGATCTGTACGAGGCGAACCTGCGAGAGCCGCTGGTGACGCCTCTGGTCTGGAGCGAGGAGCGCTTGGACGCCATCAAGGAACGGCTGCGGCTGTCCATCCGGTCCATGAAGGCGTACCTTGCCGATCCCGAGGCCAACGTGGCTGTCATGGCCGACTTCGAGCGCACCGAGGAGCTTCGGATCTGTCGGTGGTGCGGCTTTCGGGCGGTTTGCCGGCCTGAGCTCCAAGGATTCTAGCCCCCCGCGGGAACTTTCGTTGCCAGAGTCCCCTCAACGGGGAGGTGGCGGTGCCGGCGCCTGAAAACCTCTGGAGGTGCCCGGCTGCTCTGCGGGCGGGATCTGCTTGAGCTGCTCCCGCACTTGTCGACGCTCTTCCGGTGTCATTTGTCGGAAGCGCTCGCGAATGCGCTGTCGTTCCTCGGGTGGAAGCTGTCGCCAGCGCTCTTGTTTGTCGATGATCTCTTGCTGGGCGGCCGGAGGCAGCGACTTGAACTGCTCGTACCGTCCCATGATCTCCTCACGTCGCTCGGGTGACAGCTGCTGGAAGCGGTCGTAGGCCCGCTGAAGCTCGCGGCGACGAGCCTCAGGGAGCTCGTTCCAGCGCTGGAGATCCTCGAGAATGCGCTGCTTTTCCGAGAGCGGTAGCTCCCGGAAGCGCTTGATATTCTCGCGGGCTTCAGGGGGCAGTCGATCACGGCCATCGGTGCCCTGCCCCCAGGCGCTCGAGCCCGCGCCCCCGACCACAAAGGCGGCAACCAAGACCGACCAGATCACGACGTGGCGTTTCATGTGAGCCGTCGTCTAGCCCTCGCGCTGGCCGTTGGGGACCTCGAGGCTACGCAGAATATCCCAATCCTCGAGAAGATCCAGTCTCTCGACCACCCGATAGTCTCGGAGAAGCTCGAGGCGCCGGCCGATCGTGGCCTCGTCGAAGCCGGAGGCGTTCCTGTGCTCGAACGTTCGGATGCCACCCTCCAAGGCGAGGAAGACCAGGACGGCGGCCAGGCCAGTCGCCAATGCGAGCGGGACCGGCCAACGCCACCAAGCGTGGCCCGATCGTGTGGCCCGGGCTCGGCGCTTAGCCTGGAGCTCGGCTCGGTAACGTGCCCAGGCGACGGCCGGTGGGGCCGGTACCGTACGGCCGAGGGTCTCTAGGATCCGCTGGAAGTCGTCCCGTACGGCCCGACAGTCCGCGCACGCCGCGAGATGCTGGGCCACCCGGTCGTACTCAGGGCCGTTGAGCTCCCCCTGGACGAACGCATTCAACTCAGTCTCGGGATGCCGCATATCAGTCCTTCCTCATCGTCTTCCTGAGGGCCATCAGGGCGCGGTGCAGGTGCACGCGCACCGTCGCCTCCGAGCACTTCAGTACCGAGGCGATCTCGGAGGTCGGCAGTTCCTCCTGGACCTGGAGCAGGAGGGCGGCCCGTTGCTGCGGCGAGAGGCTGTCGACAGCCTTCCAGAGCTGGGTCAACATTCGGCCTCGCTCGAGGTCATCGACTGGATCCATGGCGGGAGCGGGCTGCTGCTCCACCATCGATTCCTGGGATTCCCCATCACGCTCGAAAGCCGTCAGCTCGCGCTGCCACCACCGACGCCGTCGACGGGCGTCGAGACACAGGTTGACGAGGATGCGGTAGAACCAGGTGGAAAAGCGCGAGCGGCCGCGAAAGCGGCCCGCCGCTTCATAGAGCCGAATGAAGGCCTCTTGAGACAGGTCACGCGCTTCCTCGGCGTCGCGCAGAATCGACCAGGCCAGCCGGTAGGCGCGTAGCTGGTAGCGCTGGACGAGGAGGTCGAAGGCGTCCTCGTCACGCTCGGCCACCCGTGCGCACAGGGCTTCATCGCTGATCTCCACCCGCGAGGCGTCCCTTGGACATCCATCGTCCCAGACGGCATTGATGTGCTGCAAGATGCACGTCCCGACCCCAAGCCCGCGGTCTCACCCAGATCAGGTGTTCCGCTGCCGGCTGCTCCTACTCTGGAATGCTTCCGTCAACCTTTCCACCATGATAGGGCCTCTGCGCTGCCTCACCTCATCCGATTAGACGCGCCGCCAGGTCGGCTCGTTTACCGCCAGTCCACCCAGTGAGGGGCGCTGCTCCTGACCCGACGGCGACATGAGGGGCGATTTGTTGCTCGAACCGTCCGGGCCGGCGGGCATGCTACTCGGCGGCGGGGGCGGCCATGATGGCGACGCGCTGGATCTCGTCGTACCGGACCTTGGTGATGTCAAACCCGTCCAGGTTCTCGCGCAGCTTTTTGAAGGTCTGCTCGAAGGAGGGAAGCGTCTTGCGGGCGCGCGTCAACGGGGTGGTCCGAGCCAGGAGGTAGTTCTTCACGTAGGGATGGTTGATCCCGCGCTTCTTGACCTTGGCCACCATAGCCGTCAGCGCCTCGTCGGCCGCCCGCACCAGTTCCGCCCGCTCTTCTCGTGCCCCGAGTCCATCGCGTAGGGTGGATTTCCGAAAGGCGTCGACACGGCGGAGAATCGGGGCGAAGGCGCCTCCCGCGAAGCGTCGATTCGCCTCGTAGAGAAGGCCGAGCGTGATGAAGTGGGCCGACTCGAACTGGAAGGCCCACGCCTCTTCGGTCGACGTAGGATGGTCGGCGGCGAGGGAGCGGTACATCCGGATAACCTCCAGCGACTTTTCCTTGAGGTTGTGGGCTTTCTCTGTGTTGAGGGGAAGGATCTGATAGCCGACCTCCGGCTCCACCACCAGGATGGCCGGAACGAACGCAGCCTTGAGCTTTTGGAGCGACGTCCGGCGGTGGTTGCCGTTAGGAGTCCAGTACGTCCCCACGCGGGGCGAGACGACGACCACGGGATCGATGAAGCGATCGAGTTTCTTGATGGCTTCGGTCAGCCGCTTCACGTGCGTCGGGGAAAGGTCGCGCTGGTAGGGACTCGGTTCCACCTTGGTCATAGGCAGCAGACAGAAGATCTGCCAGTGATCGCCAACGGGCTCCTGATAGATGGCGAGGGCACGGCCGCCGTCACGCTCCACCTGCGCTGCCAGATCCTGGGCGACCCTGGGCACCGGGGGTGTCGTGCTCATGGTCCTCCGATCCTTCGGGCCATCATCATCCACTCCTGTCCCTGCCGACGCGGTACGGAGCGCGACGGTGTAAACGCGCGCTCGATTCGGAAAGACGAGCGAAGAAGCTGCCGTACTTCGCCCCTGGCCACGGGGAACGGCGGGCCTGCTCCACCCCGCCGGATCGGATAGAAACACGCGAGCAACCAGCCTCCGGGCTTCAGGATCGTCTTGAGCGTCGCGACATACTCGGGCCGGCGCCGTGGGTCGATCGCGCAGAAGCAGGTGTACTCCCACACACCATCGAACGCGACGCCACGCTCGCGGCCGAGGGCCAGGATGTCGCGCTGGGAGAACGTGACCGCGACCCCCTCCCGCTCGGCCAAGGCACGCGCTTGGTCGAGGGCCGCCGTCGAGAAGTCGAAGCCCACGGTCTCGTACCCGTGGCGCGCCAGGTAGCGGGCGTCGTGACCGCGGCCACAGCCGAGAACGGCCACCCGTCCGCGTGGAGGCGGTGTGGTTTCGATGAAGTTCACCAGAGGCGGCGCGGGCCCACCGAGCTCCCAGCCGTCTCCTCCCCGCTCGTAGAGCTCTTGCCAGAAGTCGGGCGAGCTCACGCGGGCCATGGCCATGCTGAGGGCCGCTCAATGGAGCCGATAGAGCGGGGACAGTGCGCGAAGCGTCTCCAGAGCCGCCACGCGGTACTGAGCCTCCGTCCACCGGCCCGCCTCCGCGGCGGGTACCATCCGTCCCAACACGAATTGACCGTCGCGCGTGCGCAGGACCTCTTCGCCGAGGGCTCCCAACTCATCCACCGACAGATCGGCCAGCAAGGCGGCCGGCTTCTCGTCGTGCTCATTCGTAAAGACCGCCATGCCGTTCATGCGCTTGAGCACTGGGCCAAGCCTGGGGGCGTTCTTCTTCCATGCGGCCACCCACCGCTTCTTGTCGGCGTGCTCAGGGCCGACCTCGAAGAGAAACCGCATGGCGTTGCGGGAAATAGCCACCTTGAAGTGGCAGTGCTTCTTGTACCCTCGCTTGTCCGGGGCGAAGGCCACCCAGGTGTCGTCCGGTGGATTCACCGTGCGCCGCGCGTGCCTGGCGACGTGCGGGAATGCCTCGGCCCCGATGGCCCGGCTCACTTCCGGCAAGAGTCGCTGACCCAGGATCTCGAGCTTGGGGCGGATCCGCGAACGGATCTCGCTCATGCGAGAGTTGAAACCTGCCACGTCAAACACCTTGAAGTCGGTGGCGCCGAAGGCTGTGGACGGCATACGTCGTCTCCTAGGCGGCCAGGGTCCTCACATCTCGTCGAGAGGGAAGATCGGGCGTCGGACGTTCTTGAACTGGAAGCGCGTCAGGTTGGAGGACGACAGTCCTGGCGCGTCGACCTCGATGATGGCATGGGCGAGGGGCTCGAACGCGGCCCGATAGTGAATCGTTGATTTCACGGCAAGGATGCGCTCGCGCACGGGATCGATACCCACGAAGCGTATCATCTCGGGGTCGAGCGTTTGCCAGCGCCGTGAGATCAGGATGATCTTCACGTCTTCGACGTCGAGGACGGCGGTGGGCCCCAGCCGGCCCTCCACGCCCCGAAGCATCGGGCCCTGGTGGATGAAACGCCCATCCGACAGGGTACGCACTCGGCCGGTCACCTTCAGGGGAGCACCATGACTCGGATCGATCTTGCCGCCTATCGACACGGTGATGGTCGCTCCCACTCCCGCCTGCAGGCAGGCCTGTACACTACCCGGGTCCCACAGACAGGCGACGGTGGTGCCGCGCGCCCCCACCCGTAAGAGCTCACGAAGAACTTCCGTTGTATCGCCGGCCGCGCCCCCACCCGTGTTATCGGCAATGTCGGCCAGGACGACCGGGCGGCCGTGGCTGGACTGTGCGAGGGCGGCAGCTACCGCCTCCGGCACCGGCGATGCGTGGTGAATGAACTCGCGTCGAAGCTCCCAGGCCGCGGCGACCAGCTGGTCCGCGCACTCGTCGGCCAGGCTCTGGTTTCCGTCGGCGACCACGTAGACGCTGAGACCCGCGTCGTAAATGTCTGCGAGGGGAAACCCGGCGAAGACGGAGATCGAAACGACCCCCGGACGCTGCTCGAGTTCGGCGGCCATGTCCGAGAGACGCCGCATGGGACCCCGTGTCGTGAGCTGGCCCGCGATCGGAGGCAGTAGAGGCGGCTGGCGCAGGGCCACTGCTGGCCGCAGGCGCCCATGAATCACGTCGAGGAGCCGCTCAGCCGCCTCTCGGCCCCGCTCCGCCATGTCTACGTGCGGATACGTCTTGTAACCGTGCAGGAGAGTCGCGTGACGGACCATGGCCGCGGTGACATTGGCGTGGAAGTCAAGGGTTACCGCCACCGGCAAGGCCGGCCCGGCCGTGCGACGCACAGCGGCCAGCAGATCGCCCTCACCGTCATCCAGGTCTTCGGGCACCATGGCCCCGTGCAGATCGAGCAGGACCCCGTCGAGGGGGCCGGCCGCCCTCAGGTCGGCCAGAACCCGGTCCTTTACTGCCTGGTAGATATCCTGGGTCACCCGGCCGGCCGGCGAGGCGGATGCCGCGACCGACGGCAGGAGAGTGAACCCACGCTGCTCGGCCACCGCGATCATCCCTCCCAGACAGGTACCGGTGCCCCGGTAGGCCTCCAGAATCTCGCCACCGTAACGAAGATCACGGGCCTCGAATTGCCCGCGATCCGTGGGGATGGTGCTGAACGTGTTGGTCTCGTGAGAGACCATGGCCAGGAAAATGCGCACGCGACCTCCTGATGCTGACGAGAGCGACGGTTAGTGTAAATGCAGGAGAGTCTCACTGCAAACGGCCGCCTGCTCACGGGAAGAATCGGTAGCGGATGATGTGATACACGGCGGCCACGCCGTCCCGCCAGGTGATCTTCTTTCCTTCGATGTAGGTGCGGCCGTGATAGCGGATGGGAACTTCGTAGACCCGCACGCCCAGCCGGGCCACCTTGATGGTGAGCTCGGGTTCGATGCCGAACCGTTCGGCGGTGAGGGAAAGACGGCGGACCACGTCGGCCCGCAGGACCTTGTAGCCGACCTCGATGTCGGAGAGATTCAGACCCGTCAACACGTTGGTCATGAAGGTAAGGCCTTTGTTGGCGAGATAGTGCCAGAAGTAGAGGACTCGGTGGGGGCCACCATGGAAGCGATTGCCGAAGACCACGTCGGCATCTCCGTCCAGGATCGGTTCCAGCAAGGCGGGATAGTCGCGGGGGTCATACTCGAGATCCGCATCCTGAACGATGATGATGTCCCCGTGCGCTTCACCGAGCCCGGTGCGCAAGGCCGCTCCCTTCCCGCGGTTGATCGGGTGACGAACGAGGCGAAGGTCGTTACCGCCCTCTGCGATCAGCTTCTCGACAATGCTCGGCGTCTGGTCGTGAGAGGCGTCGTCGACCACGACGATCTCACGGGGGAAGGGGAGAGGAGCGGCCCGCACGCGCACGATGATCTCGCCGATGGTCGAGGCCTCGTTGTAAGCGGGAATGACAATGGAGACGCGAGGGTCGATCATCGACAATATACAACCACGAGGTGGTTGTCGTGTCGAGCCCCGCGATCACCAACATTGCCGTTGAGGTTGCATCGGATGAGGCGACTTCCTATTGTCGGGGGCATGCTCGGCCGATCGGGACAGAGATGCAGAGCAGGAGAGCGCTCCACGCACACTCAGGACCTTCTCTGGGACGTTTTGGTCTGGCTCCACCGTGGACTCATCACCGTGCTATCCCTTCACATCCTCCTGATCCTCTTCTGGGGTGGCTCCCGGTACCGGATACTGGGCATCTCGATCCAAGGATCTAAGCTCGTCCCTCCTGTGATCGCGCTCATGGTTCTCATCCTGGCTGCGTACCCGCTTCGCCATCGCCGCCTCCGTTTCGATGTCTTTGCCGGCCACGAGGGCGTTGCTCTCTTGGCATGCTCCCTGATCGTGTACCTCGCCAATGGTTCAATCCAAACAATCGGAGACACGCTCCCGGCCCGCTACCTTCCCCTGAGTCTCCTGCGGGAGGGTAACTTCGACCTCGACGAGTTCGATTTCCTGCACGCGGAAGGAATTTCCTATTTTCTGAGTTACGTGCGTGGCCACTACGTCTCGAACTATCCGGTGGGTGCTCCCCTGTTGGCCATCCCAGTCTATGTCCCTTCCGCTCTGGGCCACGTGACCGCGACGAGTGGTTTCGTGGCCCAGATCGAGAAGCTCGCGGCCGCCCTCATCGTAGCCGTGTCAGTGGCGCTCGTCTTTCTCGTCGCCTGCCGACTGAGCTCCCGGAGCTGGGCGATTGTGGTGGCGGCCGTGTACGCACTCGGAAGCAGCAGCCTCAGCACCAGCAGCCAGGGATTGTGGCAGCATGGCCCCAGCCAGCTCGCCATCACGGCCTCACTCTACTGCCTCGCACGTGGGCGCCATGAACCCGGCTGGGTCGCGCTGGCGGGGCTCCCGATGGCGTTTTCGGTCATCTGCCGGCCCACAGATGTCCTCTTCGCCCTCCCCTTGGGCCTCTACGCGCTGATCTATCACCCGCGCTCGTTTCCAGGCGTCATCGCGAGCGGTCTACCGCCGATCGCATTCCATTTCTGGTACACCTGGGCCTACTTCGGTGATCCCTTCCGCACTCAGTTCTCTCCGGCCGACCCTGGCCATTGGAGTACACCTCTTCTGGCCGGGCTGGCCGGTACTCTGCTCAGCCCGGCTCGAGGTCTCTTCGTGTATTCGCCAGTCTTCCTTCTATCCCTTCTGGGCGCAGCTCAGGCATGGCGCCGAGGAGGAGACGCTCTTCTGCGGGCAATGAGCCTGGGAGCGATTCTCAACATCGCGCTCTACAGCCGATGGATCATGTGGTGGGGCGGATACAGCTACGGACCTCGGATGCTTGCCGACCTATCGCCCATCCTTGCGCTGCTGCTCTGTCCTCTCCAGCGGTGGTTCGTTCGTCCCTGGCCTCGTGCCCTGCTCGGTCTGCTCGTTGCGTGGTCGATCTTTGCGCACGCAGCAGGTGCATTCTGGCAGGACGGTCGGTGGAACTGGTTCCCAGATGTCAACCGCTATCCGGACCGACTTTGGTCTTGGACAGATAATCCTCTCGCCAACACCGTGACCGATCTCTCCGCGCGTGTCGCCGCCGCTCTCCACCTCTGGCCAACGAGTGGGTCCGACCCCGCCCGCGTCATGCCGTCCTACGAGGTCACGCAGATGCCACCCACCGTCACTGACCCCGGCGCGGAAATCGCGCTGACCCTTCGCGTGACCAACAAGGGGGAGGCAATCTGGATTTCGAGTGCCCGCCGAGGGCAGATCATGCTCGGCTGGCGCTGGGTGGGATGGTCCCCGCCAACGCCTTCGCCAAGCGTGGTCCACCTTAACCACGACGTGTTCCCGCGCAGGTCATACGAGTTCCCGCTCACCCTCTCCTCCCCATCGGAGAGGGGGATGTACCTTCTCGAGGTTGGTCTGGTATCGGTGACGAGGGGCCAGGCGGAATGGATCAGCCGCGATCCACGGGATCGACTCCGCTTTCAGGTTACCGTCGGACTTCAATCCAAATGACGTCGCCACGGAGCGGACCAGCTAGAAAGACCGCGATCCATAGACGTTGATCATGGCCAGTGGTGTCGATGGCGAATCACTTCAAGGCCCTGACACGTAGAGCACAGCCGGGGGTATCCACACTTCGCGTCGGTAGTTCACCCCGGCGATGGCCAAGCTCGCCGGGGCATCAGAGTCGGACGCGGTGAACACGGCGCACGGGGCACTGGGAGGCGTCACCTTGAAATGCTCGATCCGCACTCCGCTCCACGGGGCGCCGGTCAACACCCACAACGGGTATTCTGCCGCGTCCATCGAAAGCCATACCATGAACCTTTGACAGCCTAACTCCGTGAGCCTGGCCACCGCCGCTCGGTAGGGCGCCTCCAAGTCGCGCCGGATCCCAAACATCTGAGCAACTCGATCGGCACGGAACACGCTGCGTTTGCCAAGCAACGGCCGCGATTCGTTCCATATGAGCACGAGCATCGCCAGCCCGAGCAGGCCAGCGGCCGTGACCTGCCCAATGATTCTCCGGCGCTCCATCATGAGACCGGCGACGGGTGCGCCGAGCACAAACAGCGGCAGCTCGAGGCGCGTGTGCCAGGGTTGCCAGCGGAACACCGCGGAGAACGCCAGGAAGGCAGCGACGAGAGCCAGGGAGTAGATCACCAACCGGCCTGGTCGGCGCCGGAGGAGAACGGCGGCAACCGACACCGCCATGAGGACAAGATGGACGCCGTTAGGCATGAGGTCTTCGTGAAGGCGGATCGGCCCGACCACAAAGCGCGTCCCGTACCAGGTGGTCGCGGGGTCGTCGACGCTGAGTCGAGCCCACTTGTGCAGTACGGTTGTCGCGGCCGTCAGGCTCGCGTTAACGCGCGGCCACGGTGTTGCAATCTGCAAGGCAACGTTGCGTGCCGCGACCGAGAGGGTCGGCAGGATGCCAATGCGCTCGTTCGCATACACGAAGGGACCGTCGCTTCCTGGCCCAAGGGGTGCGCCGAACCATTTCAGGTTGCGGGTGTAGTGGCCGGCGTTGAGCCCGACCGCCAGGAGCCCGACCAGTGCGATGGCTGGCGCGGCGCGCCATCGTTCGCGGACGGACCGTTCAACGGCCCACCACGCGACGTACGGAGCCGCGAAGGCGTAGGAGGTCCCCTTGGTCAGCAGCGCCAGGCCGAGCGCGGCGCCCACCGGCACCGGCCCTCGGCGGGCCACGACGAACTCGGCCAGACAGATGAGCCAGAATGCCCCGACGTAGTCGTTCTGCGTCGTCGTTGCCTGCAGTACGCCGATGGGGATGGTGGCCGCCACGACCACGGCGAGCACTTGAGCCCGCCCGCCCCCCCCGAGGCGAGCGGTGAGCACCGCCACTCCGGCCAAGGCTCCGATCATACTGGTCCATTGCACAAGGTTGCTGAGCCGATCACCCTGGGCGAGGAGATAGAGATGCAGGAGGACGAAGCTAGCGCCCGGCGGCTGGTACAGCTGTCGGGCAATGGCCGTATCGTAGTGGGCTACGCTGCCCTGTTGTGCCCAGTGCATGACGCGCGGCACGTGGTAGACGAGGGCGTCCCAGGTATTGGGCGGCACGACGAGCGCGACGCAACCGAGTACCGCGACGAGAACGGCGACGCCCCCCATCAACACGCGGTCGATTCGTCTGGTCGGCAGGCTTGGCCTGCTGAGACAGGTGCGCTGCCGCCAGAGAAGCACCACCGCGATGACGGCGATGGCGAGCCAGACCAATGTCACGTTTTGACGAGTGAGGCCCCCGGACAGGCTAAGCACCTCGGTTGAGAGAGTCACAACAGCGCCGATCGCCACCGCCGCGGCAAGCCCACTCATCGTCCAACGCAGTCTCGGGTGCACCTCTTACCGGTCGGAACGGTAAAGGCTATCACCGAGCGCTGGCTTCTCACCACGTCTTCGTCTCCTGGCGTCGCTGACGATGTATGTCTGCCGCAAGTCGATCGCCGACCGCGACGCCCTGCCCCGCAGCGAGATCCCCCGCCTTCCTCAGAGCTTCAAGTGCGGGTCGAGCCAGTCGCGGAGGGCATTGCCCATCAGGTTGATGGAGAGGGTTGTCACGAAGATGGCCAGCCCTGGAAAGGCCGCGATCCACCAGGAATTGAGCATGTACACGCGGCCCTCCCCGAGCATGTTGCCCCAGGCAGGCGTAGGAGGCTGGACACCGAGGCCCAGGAACGACAGAAATGATTCGAGGATGATGACGCGCGCCACTTGCAAGGTCGCGATGACCACGATGGCCGACACGAGATTCGGAAGGATTTGTCGAAACACCAACCGAGCGTGGCTCATGCCGAGAGCTCGCCCGGCCACCACGAAATCGCGCTCGCGGATCGAGAGGGTTTCCGCCCGAATGACGCGCGTGTAGAGAGGCCAGTCAGCCACCCCGAGCACGATGATCATGTTGAGCAAGCTCGGTCCGAGTACGGCGATCACGGCGAGGGCGAGGAGCACGAAGGGGAACGTCAGCATGACGTTGACGAGCGTCATGATCGTCCAGTCGGTGGATTCCCCGAAGTACCCGGCAGTCAGTCCCAGGAGCACTCCGATGGAGGCGGAGATCAATACCGCCGCCACCCCGACCACCAGGGACACGCGACCGCCATAGATCACGCGCGACAGGAGATCGCGGCCTACCTGATCGGTCCCGAGCGGGTGATCCGCTGTGCCCCTGGCCATCCAGGCCGGGGGGGCCAGGCGGTGGCGGATGTCGACGGCGATCGGATCGTGGGGTGCGACCCAGGGGGCGAGGATGGTGACCGCGACGATGAACCCCATGGCCAGGGCGGCCCCCAGTCCCCATTTCAGTCGCCACAGCCGGCGCCAGGATGCGCGCGCCGTCTCCGGGTCGGCCGCGGTGCTAGACGGCGTCTGCTTCAGGGTGAGCTCGGTGGAGCTCATCAGCCAACCCGGATGCGCGGGTCGATGACGCCCACGATGAGGTCGACTAGGAGATTGACCACCACGATGATGAGGGCCAGCAGGACCACCGCGCACTGCACCACCGGAAAATCCTGGTTCCGGATCGAGTCCACGGTGAGGCTGGCCACCCCTGGCCAGGCGAACACAGTTTCGGTGATGATGGCCCCACCCAGCAGCTGGCCGAACTGGATGCCGAGCACCGTGATGACGGGGATACATGCGTTGCGGAAGGCGTGCTTGGCCACCACGATCTGCTCGCCGACCCCTTTGGCGCGCGCCGTCTTAATGTACTCCATGCTCATCACCTCGATGATGCCGGAGCGCACCAGGCGCATGGTCACCGGGGCCAGAAACGCCCCCAGACAGAAGGAGGGCATCACGAAGTGCTGCCAGGTTCCGTAGCCAGAGGCGGGCAAGACGCGCAGCTGGACGGCCAGAATGATGATGAGCATGATCCCGAGCCAGAAGAGGGGCATCGCCTGGCCCGCGACCGCGATCATCGTGCAGAGGTTGTCGATGAATGAGTGCCGGTTGAGGGCGGCGGTGATTCCGAGGGGAAGGGAGAGAAGGAGAGCGACCGCCAGACCCGCCAGAGTGAGATAGATGGTCGGGGGCATACGTTCGAGGACGAGCGTAAAGGCGGGGGTATCGGCGTACCACGACTTGCCGAAGTCTCCCCGCACCGCCTTGCTGGCGAACTTCCAGTACTGGACCCAGAGCGGCTGATCCAGTCCCAGCAGCTTTCGATACCGCTCGAACTCCTCCTTGCCGGCGTTCTGCGGAAGCAGGAGCAGCACGGGATCGCCGATGACGTGCAGGATGGCAAAGGAGAGGATCGAGATGCCGACGATCACGATGACGAGCTGGACGAGCTGTCGGGAGACGTAGCGCTTCATTCATGTTGGAGGGGGCGCGACGCCCCCTCCAAACCTCCCCGGTCACGCGGGGTGCGACGATCCGCCTCCAAACCTCCCCGGTCACGCGGGGTGCGACGATCCACCTCCAAACCTCCCCGGTTCACGCGGGGTGCGACGATCCGTCCTCCTCCCGACTTCCCCATGTCAATTCGGGGTGCGACGGTCGACCCGCCCAATCGGTTGCCGCTACTTCTTGCGGGGGGTCACGAGGAACATGCGGTCGATCTCGTCACGCGGTGCCTCGTAGTCCACGCGGTTGCTGATGCCCCACACGCCGCGCAGACCCCACTTGTAGAGATAGGCGGCGTCGTCGAGGAGGAGCCGCTGCGCCTTAGCGTAGACCTCGGTCCTCTTCTTGGCGTCGAGCGTCGACCGTCCCTGAAGGATCAGATCGTCGAGCTCCTTGTTGCAGTAGTAGCTGTAAGGCTCCCCGCACTTCATGACGTCGAACAGGATGGCGTCGGCGTCGAAGACCGAGTAGTACCCCCACGACCACTCGAACATGGGCTCGGCTTTGCCATCGCGTACCAGATTCACGAAGGGCCCGATCTCCCCGATATACCGCTTGCGGGTGCGCAGGCCGACCTTGGCGAGGTCGGCGGTGATCGCCTCCGACGTCTGGGGGAGGGCCGGCTCCACGATTGGCCCCGTCTGGAGGAATCCAACCTCTACCCCATTCGGGTATCCGGCGTCGGTCAACAGCTTCTTGGCCGCGGCTGGGTCGGGCCGGAACGGCTTCACGCTCGGATCGAAGCCGAAGGCCATGGGGTTGACGGTGGTGGCCGTGCGGTCGCCGAGACCGTTGAGAACGTGCTTGATGATGGCGTCCATGTCGACCGCCAGGTTGGCCGCCTGACGCACCCGACGGTCCTGGAACGGGTTCTTTCCCGTGCGGCCGGCCTGGTCGAGCTGGAGCATGGCCGTGCGCAGGATGGGGGAGGTAGAGGTGCGGGCTCCTCCGGACTTGTTGATAACGTCCATCTGGTCGGGCGGCACCGCCTTGATGACATCGACTCCGCCCGAGATCAGCTCGGCGATCTGGGTAGCCTGCTCGGGAATGATCCGGACGCGCACGTACTTGAAGGCGGGCTTGGGGCCCCAGTAGTCGTCGTTGCGGACGAGCAAGTGATCTTGCTTCTTGTTCCACTTGACGAGCTTGTAGGGTCCCGTCCCCACCGGATTTTCCTGCATCCACTCGTGGCCCTTGTCCTTGATGACTTTCTCGGATTGCATGACCTGGGCGCTCAGGCGTTCCACGAAGAGCGGGTAGGGACCGTCCGTCTTGAAGCGTGCCGTATAGTCGTCCACCACCTCCACGCTCTTGATCTTGGCATGGTTGCCCCGCGCGGTGAGCTTCAGCTCGGGGTTCAAGACCCGGTCGAAGGTGGCTTTCACGTCGCGCGCGGTGAAGGGCGACCCGTCGTGAAACTTGACACCTTGCCGGAGCTTGACCTCCCACGTGGTATCGTCGAGGGTGCGCCACGAGGTGGCGAGACTCGGCCCCACCTTGCCGGTTTTGAGATCGCGGGCAGCCAGATGATCGAACACGTGGTAACCAAGGATGATGCTTTCCCGCAGCACGGAGTTCGGGGGATCCCAGTTCTGCATGTCGGATTGGATGGCGTAGACGACGGTATCGTCCTTCGTTTGGGCGCCGCCGACCATGGGCACCAGCGGCATGACGAGGACGAATAGCGTGGCGAGACCGGCGCGACGGTTCATGGCACATTTCCTCCCAGTCTGGACGAGCCTCGGTGATCCGCGCGAAGTGTCGAAATGTTCAGGTAGATTACGCAGAGTGTCAAGGTGGCGATGTCCGCTATAATTTGCCCGTGAGCGATCTTGTTCTGGTGACCGGAGGAGCCGGCTTCATCGGCTCCCACGTCGTCGAGCGCCTGCTGCGCGAGGGGCTTCGGGTCCGTGTCCTCGACAACTTCTCCACCGGCGCCCGCGCCATGCTGCCCTTCGCGACGCAGTACGGGGAGGCGCTCGAGGTCATTGAGGGCGACATCAGAGATCTCGCCTGTGTGGAACGTACAGCCGCCGGCGCCCGCGTAATCTTTCATCAGGCGGCCATGCGGTCGGTTCCCCGCTCGGTCCACGATCCACTGGGCGCCAACGACAACAACGTCAACGGCACCCTGCACGTGTTGCAGGCCGCGCGGACGGCGGGGGTACCGCGGGTCGTGTATGCCTCGTCGTCGTCAGTGTACGGGGCGAGCCTTGAGTTGCCCAAGCGCGAGGATCAGCCGCCAAGCCCCGTCTCACCCTACGCAGTCTCCAAGGCGGCCGGCGAGCAATATGCCGCCGTGTGGAGCCGTCTGTACGGGGTCGAGACGGTTGGCCTCCGCTACTTCAACGTGTTCGGTCCGCGGCAGGACCCGGCCTCGGAGTACGCCGCAGTCATCCCACGCTTCATCCAATGGGCCCTCGCGGGAGAACCCCTCGAAGTGCACAGCGACGGCACGCAATCGCGCGACTTTACCTATATCGACAACGTGGTGGAGGCGAACCTCTTGGCTGCCCGCGCCCCGCAAGCCGCCGGGGAGGTCTTCAACGTGGGATGTGGGGAGCGGATCAGCCTGCTCGCCATCATCGAGATCCTTGAGCGAAGCGTGGGACACGCCCTGCGCCGGCGCCATACGCCGGCCCGACCCGGTGACGTCGCTCATACACTGGCTGACATTGGCAAGGCAAAGCGTCTGCTGGCCTACCAGCCCCTGGTCTCCTTCGAGGAGGGGCTGCGCCGAACCATCGAATACTTTCGACCACTCCTGGGCGCTGGAAGGGGTAATCTCCCCAATCCAAAGGGCGCCTAGAACGGAGGCTTCGCCGGAAACGCCCTTGTCAAGGAGAAGTCACACCCCCGTAAAGCTTTAGGTTGACTTCTTGCGCAAAGCGTCGCTATGGTTAGCGTTGGCTTGGGCGCAGCCACGCTGGCACCTCCGCCGGCGAAACCGGGGATGCGCCCTGGAGACGGCACGATATGAAGGTCTTCAACACCTCGTTCAGCCTGACGACCGAGGAGCGGACAGAGGTCAGCGATATCACGAAGCTCGTGCGGCAGGCGGTTCAGCAGTTCCCGGTCAACGCCGGTATTGGGCTGATCAATACCCTCCATACCACGTGCGCCCTCCTGATCAACGAGTTCCAGGGATCCCTCATCGAGGACATCAAGAGTCTGGCGGAGCGCATTGTGCCCGAGCGGGGTGGTTACCGCCACGACGACCCCCGCTATTCGGACTGTGAGCGCGGCAATGCTCATGCCCATCTGCGGGCGGCTCTGTTGGGACGGAACATCGCCGTGGGAATCAACGACGGCGATCTGACCCTGGGCCGGTTCCAGTCCATCATCTTCGCCGAGTTCGACGGTCCCCGTCGGCGCGAGATCAGCGTCCAGGTCATCGGAGAATAGCGCGCTCCATCCGATCTTCTCTGCCGCGTTGCCTGCCCCGCGAGCGGGCCCCGTAGTACACTTTCTGTCATGCGCGTCCTGATCACCGGGATCACCGGTTTTGTCGGGAGCCACTTTGCCGAGCATGCCCTCGACCAAGGGGTGGAAGTCTACGGGTCGTATCGGTGGCGGAGCAAGACCGAGAACATCGATCACCTGGGGGCGAAGATCCATCTCGTGGAAGGCGACCTGCGCGACGTGAGCTCGGTGCAGCACGTGCTCGAAGCGTCGCAGCCGGATGCCATCATCCACCTCGCCGCCCAAAGCTTCGTGGGCTCATCATGGCAGGCGCCGGCGGAGACGCTCATCACCAACATCGGAGCGCAGGTCAACCTGCTGGAGGCCATCCGTCAGCGCCCCCAGAAACCTCGCTTTCTGGTGGTAGGCTCCAGCGAGGAGTACGGCGCCGTCTACGAGAGCGAGTTGCCCATCACCGAGGACAATCCGCTGCGCCCCCTGTCACCGTACGCGGTGAGCAAGGTGGCTCAGGATCTGCTGGGCTACCAATACTTCAAGAGCTATCGACTGCCCATCGTCCGCACTCGCGCCTTCAACCATGAGGGGCCCCGACGGGGAGACGTGTTTGTCACCTCCAACTTCGCCCGCCAGATCGCCGAGATTGAAGCAGGATTGCGCGAACCCGTCATCCACGTGGGGAACCTCAAGACCAAGCGTGACTACACCGACGTACGGGACATCGTACACGGGTACTGGCTTCTGCTGGAGCGGGGAGAGCCCGGCGAGGTGTATAACCTCTGCTCGGGATCGGCCTGGGAGATCGGCGAGGTCCTCGAGTTCCTCCTTGGCGAAGCCCGGGTTCGGCCCATCGCCGTGCGCGAGGACCCCGCCCGGCTTCGGCCTTCCGATGTGCCCATCCTCCTCGGAGATGGCCGGCGCATCCAGCGGGCAGTGGGCTGGCAACCGGCCCGACCATTCACGCAGACCTTGCGCGACGTGCTCGACTATTGGCGATGGCGCACGGGCGCGCGCGCGGGGGGTATCTCGGCGGCGGGCGACCCTGTCTGACTGTGCGTGTCGGGTGTCTGTGCTTGCGCGAATCACGGAGACTATCGTAGGCTGCAAGGTACGCTCGGGCGCCCGGCTCGAGCGCGAGACGAGCACGCGTGAGTGAAACCAAGCGAGCCCTGATTACCGGCATCACCGGCCAGGACGGGTCATACCTCGCCGAGTTCCTGCTGGACGCGGGCTACACCGTCTTTGGCGTGGTGCGTCGGTCCAGCTCCGAGAACTTCGAGCGTATCGAGCACATCCGTCCCCGCCTGGAGCTGCGCCAGGCAGATCTCCTGGACCAGCTGTCGCTTATCCGGGTCATCGAGGAGTGCCTGCCTCACGAGATCTACAACCTCGCCGCGCAGTCGTTCGTGCCTATCTCGTGGACGCAGCCCGTCCTGACTGCGGAGTTCACGGCGCTGGGGGTCACCCGGATGCTGGAGGCCCTGCGGCTGGTCGCGCCCAGCGCGCGCTTCTACCAGGCCTCGTCCAGCGAGATGTTCGGAAAAGTGCGGGAGACTCCTCAGAACGAGCGAACCCCTTTTCACCCGCGCAGCCCCTATGGGGTCGCCAAGGTGTACGGCCATGGCATCACCGTCAACTACCGTGAGAGCTACGGGCTCTTTGCCTGTTCGGGCATCCTGTTCAATCACGAATCACCTCGACGGGGTCTCGAGTTCGTGACGCGCAAGATCACGGACGGGGTAGCCCGCATCAAGTGCGGGTTGGCCGCCGAGCTGCGCCTGGGCAATCTGGACGCCCGCCGGGACTGGGGGTTTGCCGGCGACTATGTCCGGGCCATGTGGCAGATGCTGCAGCAGGACGCGCCCGACGACTACGTGGTGGCCACCGGCGAAACCCACTCCGTCCAGGAACTCGTGGAACTGGCCTTCTCCGTGGCCGATCTTGATTGGGAAGAGTACGTCGTGGTGGATCCCGAGCTTAAGCGTCCCGCCGAGGTCGACCTGCTGCTTGGCGATGCGAGCAAGGCGCGCCGCGAACTCGGCTGGGTCCCCCACACGCCGTTCGCCGATCTCGTGCACATGATGGTGAAGGCCGACCTCGCCCGTCTGGCCGACCGCCGTCGCTGAGGGGTCGTTGGCCAGCTTCTGGCAGGGTCGTCGTGTGGCGGTCACGGGTGGCAACGGCTTCCTCGGCCGTTTCGTGGTGGCAGCCTTGCGCCGGCATGGCTGCCCGGAGCCGTTCATCGTGCGCAGCCACCAGTACGACCTCCGTTCGGCAGACGCCATCGCCCGCCTTCTGGTCGACGCGCGGCCCGACCTCATCATCCACCTGGCCGCCACCGTGGGCGGGATCGGGGCCAATCGGGCCAATCCTGGGCGCTTCTTCTACGACAACCTCATGATGGGTGTGCAGCTCATCGAGCAAGCGCGCCGAGCCGGGGTGGAGAAATTCGTGGCCCTCGGCACGGTGTGCGCCTACCCGAAGTTCTCGCCGGTGCCGTTCCAAGAAGACGACCTGTGGAATGGCTACCCGGAGGAAACCAACGCCCCCTACGGGCTGGCCAAGAAGATGCTCCTCGTACAGTCGCAGGCCTATCGCAAGCAGTATGGCTTCAACTCCATCTTCCTGCTTCCCGTCAACTTGTACGGCCCGGGCGACAACTTCGATCCCGAGACCTCGCACGTGATCCCTGCCCTGATCAGGAAGTGCGTGGAGGCGTCGGAGACAGCTGCCCCCGCCATCATCGTGTGGGGAACAGGGCAGGCCACCCGTGAGTTCCTGTACGTCGAGGACGCGGCGGAGGCGATCGTGCTGGCCGCCGAGCGTTACGACGATCCGGAGCCGATGAATCTGGGGGCAGGCTTCGAGATCTCGATCCGCGAGCTGGTCGAGCTGATCATGCGCCTCACGGGATACCGCGGCCAGCTGGTGTGGGATACCACCAAACCGGACGGGCAGCCGCGCCGCATGCTCGATACCTCTCGGGCTGCCAAGCGGCTCGGCTTCGTGGCCAGGACTCCGTTGCTGGAAGGGTTGCGGCAAACGGTCGAGTGGTACCGACGCGCGCGGCCAACCAGGCCGCCGGTGGACACGATGCGCACCGCCGTGACCGACGAGGCTGGAAGAGTGAACGACATCAGCGCGCTCGTGCACAGACCATACTCTTGAACGATGCGTCGTTCAGGCGAGACTGCTGCCCCCGCCACGCGCCCCCCCCGCACACTTGGAAGAGGCTTCGGACGAACACAAGCGTTGTGGGGCTATCGCGGTTTTGTCCTGGGGATGGTAGCCCGGGACTTCCGGGGGCGCTACTTTGGATCGGTGCTGGGAGCGTCCTGGGCCATCATCAACCCGTTGGCCCAGATCCTCATCTTCACCGTCGTGTTCTCCCAGGTCATGCGCGCCCGGCTGACCGGCGTCTCCGACGACCTCGCGTACGGACTCTTCCTCTGTGCGGGCCTTCTGCCATGGGGGTATCTCGTCGAGGTTTTGACGCGGAGCCAGCTCGTCTTCCTCGAGCATGGCAACCTCCTGAAGAAGATGAGCTTTCCGCGCGTGACCCTTCCCGTGTATGTCTTCCTGTCGGCCACCCTGAACTTTGCCATCATATGGGGGCTGTTCCTGGCCTTCCTGCTCGTCAGCGGTCGCTGGCCGGGCTGGGTCCTGCTGGGAATGGTGCCTCTCTTGATCATTCAGCAGGTCTTTGCCCTCTCCCTCGGGGTCTTCTTGGGGGTCATCAACGTTTTCTTTCGTGATGTCTCTCAGGTGGTCACCGTTGGCCTGCAGTTCTGGTTCTGGTTCACGCCCATCGTCTATCCTCTCGCGGCCGTGCCCCCGGCCGTGCAGGGCGTGATCACGATCAACCCACTCTATCCGCTCATCACGGCCTATCAGGGGATCATCGTGGAGCATCGCTGGCCCGTCTGGAGCGACCTGTGGCAAGTCGCGGCGGTGGCGGTGCTGGCCGTACTCGGGGGTGACCTGGTGTTCCGACGACTGGCCCGCTCGATGGTCGACGAACTATGACCGATGCCGTCGGCGTCGTGGGCCTCGGTAAAGCGTACCGCTGGTACCGGAGACTCACCGCCTTCGTACCACCCGTTCGGGGCTCGACCTGACCTCGATCGAGCTGCTCGATCACGAGGGTGGAAATTCGAGTTGGTGCCGCGTTCGGGGTCCGGGTCGCCAACCGTCGTCCATCGGAGCGGCCCGGCTGCCGTGCGGGTGCTCACGCGTCCGCCAGAACGTGCTGGCCGGCTGCGGAGGTCGCCTGCATCCTCGAAGCGCCTCCATCATTCCCACCCGCTGGGGTAGTTCGCGGCGTGACCCGTTTTCGAATCCCGGAACCCCCCTACACCATCGAGCGCGTGATGGAGGATCTCCACCACGAGTTTGTGCGAAGCGGCCTGCCTGATCCGGCGCCGCTCGGACGGCAGCCCGATACGGCCGACGAGGCCGCAGCGTTGCTGTGGGCGGCCGAGGGGGGGTGGCGAGTCGAACCTGACTACCGTATCCATTCGCACCGACCCCTGCTCCGGTACCTGATCGATCCGATCAAGCGACTGATTCACTGGGGAGGACAGCCCTACGTGCGCCTCCTCATCGAAAAGCAGGAGCAATTCAACGCCACATGCTCGCGCTGCTGCGCGTTCAGCTTGCACGGCAGCGGGACCTTGACGACGCGCTCGTGCGGCTGGAGACAGAGATGAAGCGGGCCCATAGCGTCTTTCAGGAGGCGCTGGAACGGGGGGACACGTTCATCGGGCAGCAGAGCCGGATCAACGAGTACCTTGAGCAGAACAAACAGGCAATCCAGACGGCCCAAGCCCGCCTGGAACACGTGACCCGGTCACTCATCGAGCGCTATGACGTCGCGCCCTTTTTCGAGGGCATATCGCGCGAGAAGCGCGAAGCCTTCGTGGATCGCTTCCGTGGCAACTACGGCCATCTCCGAGGGCTGCATCACATCTATCTTCCGCTGTTCCATGATCGGCCCGGGCGCATTTTGGACGTCGGGTGTGGGCGTGGGGAGTTCCTCGCGATGCTGCGGATGGAGGGGATCGAGGCCTGGGGCTGTGACACGGATCCGACCATGATCGAGATATGCCGCGAGCACGAGGTGGCCGTCGTGCATGCGGGCGCCCTGGCCGCGCTGCGTTCGGTCGAGCCGGCCACGCTGGGAGGGGTTTTTGCTTCACAGGTGATCGAGCACCTCTTTCCGGGCGAACTGTTGACATTCCTCACGCTGGCCCGACAACGACTGGCCCCCGGTGGCGTGATGGTGCTGGAAACGCTGAATCCGGAGACGCTAGGGGTGCTGGCAAAAGCCTATTACCAGGATCTAGACCACAAGCAACCGGTCGATCCGGAGTACCTCGCGGGGCTGCTGGAGCTGCGCGGGTTCGAGCGGGTGGAGGTTCGCCGACTGCGCCGCTTCGAGCCCCCGGGCCGCCTTCCTGATCTTCCGCCCGCCGACCAGCTGGGATTGGGCGACCAGGCCCATGAACTCCTCAAGGGGGTCGTCGAGCGGCTTAACAACGTGATCTGGGGACCACAGGACTACTATGTGGTGGCCGAGGTGCCCACCGCATCCCGATGAAAATTGCTCTCGTAAGTCCTAGCCCTGTCCCTCCCGTCTTCGGCGGGATGAGTCGCCTTCTCGACGGCCTGTTGGTGGCTCTTCGGGAGCGACACCCGACGGAACTCATCACGATCCCGTTTGATGAGCGGACACCCGAGGGTGTGCTGCGAGGGTACTACGATTTCTACCAGCTGGACTTGAGCGGCTACGATCGGGTCGTGAGCTGCAAGGCTCCGGGCTACATGGTCAGGCACCCTAACCATGTCGTGTATCTCTCCCACCGGCTTCGCGTCTTCTATGACCTCTACGAGCCACGCGGGCCGGAGTTCGAGCGTCTGCGCACCCTGATCCATTTCATGGATCAGTGGGCCCTGGACAAAGGTCGTCTCCCCCATCTCTTCACCATCGGCCAGACCGTCTCTCGACGGCTGATCAAGTACGGCAACATCGCATCCACCGCTGTGTATCCTCCCACGACGTTTGTTCCCGCCGACGCGGCCGACGGCTTCGAGCCCGGTCACTATTTCCTCTCGGTCGGCCGTCTGCATCCGTGGAAACGGGTCGACCTCCTCATACGAGCTTTCCGTCTCAGCCGGGCGTGCTGTGCGCTGAAGATCGTCGGGGAGGGTGATCAGGAGCAAGCCCTGCGAGAATTGGCCGCCGACGACGCACGGATCGAGTTTCTGGGGAACGTTTCCGACGCTGATTTGGCGGCTCTGTACGCGGGTGCGGTCGCCACCATCTTTCCGCCGGTCAACGAGGATCTGGGGTTAATTACGTTCGAATCATTCCTCTCAGGACGACCGGTGGTCACGACGACTGACGCCGGGGAACCGGCTGTGATCGTCGAGGATGGCAAGACCGGGTTCGTCACCGCGCCTACGCCGCCAGCCCTGGCCGCGCCAATCGACTGGCTCTGGGAGCATCGCACGGGATTGGCGCCCATGCGCGAGGCGTGCCGCACGTGGATGCAGCGGGTAACGTGGGAGCGAGTGGCGGGCACGCTCCTCGAGGCGGGGGACCGGATCGAGACGACCCGGACGACGAGCGCGGTCACGTCGGGACCCCACCAGAATCGCCGACAGGAGCCGCGACGCATCCGCCTTCTGGTGACGGACAACCAGATTATCGATCCGCCGCTCGGAGGCGGGCGCGTGCGTATCCTGCAGCTCTATCGCCACATGCCCGAGGACTTCACGACCACGTATATCGGCACCTTCGACTACCCGGGTCCGGCGTTCCGCGATCAGCCCCTGGCGCCGAACTTTCGCGAGATCCTCACCCCATTGACGGCGCCCCATTTCCGGGCGCACAACGTCCTGGTGCGCCTCTCGCGTGGGCAGGCAACCATGGACGTCACCATGCCACTGCTGGGTCGGTGGACACCGCGCTATCGAAGATTGATCGAGCGGTATCTTCCGGAGACAGACATTCTCGTCAGCGCGCATCCATGGATGGTTCCGTTCTTACCGCGAGAGCTTGGATGGCCGCTGGTCTATGACTCGCAGAACTGCGAGGCACACGTGAAGGGGCCGCTCCTGGCCGGTTCCCTGGTCGGGCGTGTGCTTGCGCGGAAAGTCCAGGCTACGGAGCGATTGGCGGTGGAGGCGAGCCGACTCATCCTCGCCTGCAGCGCCGAGGATGCGGAGGGATTCCAACGGCTGTACGGAGTCGCGCCGCAAAAGATTCTGGAGGTGCCCAACGGCGTGGACTGCCGGGACATACGACCTGCCGATCCTGTCGAGAGAGCGAGGAGTCGCCACGCGCTCGGCCTCGGTCATCGGCCCTTGGTCGTTTTCGTCGGGAGTAACTACCATCCCAACCTGGAGGGCGCCGCGTTCATCATCGATGAACTGGCGCCGATATTCCCCGATGTCCAATTCGGCATTGTCGGCGGCGTCGGGCTGATGTTTCGCGACCAATTCCCCGCCACCGTCATTCCCGCCAACGTGACCCTGTATGGATTCGTCGCCTCCGAGAAGCTCCTGGAGATATACCGTGCGGCCCACCTGGCGTTGAATCCCATGAGGCAGGGTTCGGGGACGAACATCAAAATGCTGGACTATATGGCCGCCGGCTTGCCAATCCTCACGACGGCCAAGGGTTCGCGGGGGCTCGGTGGTCACGCGGGCGAGCACTGGATCGAAGCGCCACTCGAGGACTTTGTCGCGGAACTTCGCGCGCTCTTGGCTGGGCCCGAGCGTTGCACCGCGCTCGGGGAGTGTACGCGTCGATTGGCACGTGAGCGTTTCGACTGGGCGGCCATTGCTGCGCGCTACGCAGGGCATCTGCGGACGCTGGTGGGTGCGGCCCAGCCGGCGTAAGACCCATGCGCTCCATCCTCGTCGTGTCTAGCTATCCGCCGATGCGGTGTGGGATTGGCGCCTACGCCGCCCAACAAGCCGACGCGCTGCGCCGGGAAGGGGCCGTCGTGGATATCTTCTCCCCGGCCGAAGGGGAAGGGGATTTTCAGGGAAACCTGGCCGGTGGCGCCAGGCCGCTGCGGCTGGCCCGGATTCTCTGGGCCTATGAGGAGGTACACGTTCACTTCGCCCCGAGCTTCTTCTATGCCCCGGACGAGTTGCGAGCCCACGGTGTCAAGACGAGTCTGGCCCTGCTGATGCTGGCCGTCATGTACGGGCGGCGCCTGCGGTGGGTCATTCACGAAACGGCGTACAACGTGGACGAGGCGCCCATAGCGCGATCGTTTCGCAACTGGATCGACCGGTGGGTGTGGCGCCTCTCCGCAAAGGTCAGCTTCCACTCGGCGCGAGAACGGGACACCTTTGCCCGTTACTACGGGCTTACCAAGTCGAGCCCCCGATTTGAAGTGGTCGACCACGGCCGCCATTTTGTCTCTCACTGCTCGATGGATCGAGACAGTGCGCGCTGCTCGGTGGGGATCGAATCGAATGAGATTGTGTTCCTGTGCATCGGGTTCGTACAACCGCACAAGGGATTCGATCGCGCCATCCGTGCCCTCCAATCGGTCCACTCTCCCCGTGCGCGACTGCGAATCGTCGGCTCGGTGCGGATTGCCTGGCAGCCGGCACTCGACTACGCGCGGCTATTACATCAGGAGGTCGCCAAGGACCCTCGGTGTGCGTTCATCGAGACGTTCGTCGACGACGAATCCTTCGATCGCTGGATTGTCGCCTCCGACTTTGTGATCGTGCCGTACTATGAAATCTGGTCATCCGGCGTGGCGGCGCGCGCCCAACTGCATGGTCGGCCGATCATTGTGGCTGACACGGGCGCCCTGGGCGAACAGATGACCAATGGGTCCCGCAAGTTCAAGACCGAGGCGGATCTGGCATCCATTCTGCGCGAGATTCTCACCTGACGCGCGTGTCGCCCTGCGCTGGGGGTCCCGTTGATCGGCGCTTGGGTGGACTCCGGGACGTCCGTGACCGTCAAGCAAGCCTCTCCGCACGGATGCTCCCTTGAGCGCGCCTCGCCTCGGCTCGGTTGGACGCCCCCGGGCCGCCTACGGTGAAGTCGGAGGCGCCGCTCTCCCTTGAAGCGGCTGTGGCCTGGGTCTATCGCAGCCAGGAAATCAACCGCGTGTGAACGCTCCATCATGCTGCGAAAGGCCTGAAACCACGAAGCTGGATGCGCGGGAGCCTGCCAGCGTGCGCGGGGGACAGTTCAACGACATGTCGTGTCATCAGACCCGGCGCTCCCTGAGATGTGGGCGACCCGCATCCAGTGGAGTATTCTGGGCGGCAGTGGCATGGTTGTCGGTTGGATTTCTGTCTCCATGAACGTCGATACCGACGTGCTCCAGGGCGTCCAAGGCGAGGATGACTGAACACCCGTCCTGCTGGTGCGGGAACGCGGACCTCGTGGCTTTCGATCCGGGGTACTGGCGGTGCGCCGTGTGCGAGACGGAACGGAGATCTCGTCAGGAAATGGTCGCCGTGCGGCCCGGTTTCTGGAGATGCTGCAGCCGCGCGAGCATCTCTATCTGTTCAGCCGAACCGCCATTTCTGAACTCTTCGCCCGGCAGGGGGCGGGCGACGTCGCGTTCGAACCGGCTCTCTTTGCCGAGTACGATATGTTTGTGGTGGTAGGTCGAGACCGCCTGACTCCGTTGCGGGTGGCGGAGGTCGACTGGTTCGTCGGCGCCCTCCCCACCGCGCGAATGGTACGGGCACTGCTGGATTTGGCGGGCCGGCTGGACCACCTCCGAGAGCTAGACGTTCTGTCGGAAGAGGATCGCGCGAGACGTCTTGCCGTGATCGCGGAATAGGGAACGCGGATCGGGGTCGTGGAGGGAGAGCGCAACAATCTGCAGGCGAAGGTGGTGGCGCTGCGCGCGCACGCCGACGTCGTGGCGGCCGACCGGGCCGGCCGCGATGAACCTCTGCGCGCAGTCATCGATCTGCGTTGGATGCGACCCGGGGTGGCGGGGGGTATCGAGAATCTCTCACGCTCCTTCATGAGCCGTCTGCTTGAGCTCGACCGGGTCAATCGCTATACGGTGCTGGTGCCGACCGAGGTGCGGTATGACTTTGACGGGCGTGCCGCCCCCAACGTCACATTCGAAGCGGCCGACGGCCCCCGCGCCTACGCGCGCAAGGCGGCTCTCATCGCCGCGCGCTTCCTGCACGGCCGACTGGGCGTTCAGTACTGGCGTACACCCGAGGTCGACACGCTGCGGAGGGCCCGCGGCCTCGGGGCGGAAGTCGCGCTGTCCATCCCGGGCTACATCCATCCTGACCTGGCACCCTTCAGGAACGTACTGATCGTCCCAGACATCCAACATGAGTACTGCCCGGAGTTCTTCGCTCCCCGCGATCTGGAGGAGCGGCGCCGTATCTACTCGGCATCGGCAAGGCAGGCCAGCCACATCTGTGCGATCTCCGAGTTCACTCGGCAAACTCTCATCGAGCGCTTGGGTCTCTCCCCCGACCAGATCAGCACCACTCACTTGGCAGCCGACGACGCCTTCCACCCGGGGAGCCCAGCACGCTTGGACTCGCGACGGGTCCTCGACCGGCACGGGTTGAAAGCGGGAGAATATCTGCTCTTCCCCGGCAATACGTGGCCCCACAAGAACCATGGAGCGGCCTTCCAGGCACTGCGCGTGTTGCGTGAGGCGTACGGGCTTGATCCGCTGCTCGTATGCACGGGCAGCCCCAAGGAGGCTCACCACGAGTTACTGGCGAAGATCCAGGATGCGGGCCTTGGCCACCGGGTCCGCTTTCTTGGCTACTGCGCCCTTGACGATATGCCCGCGCTCTACGAGAGTGCGGCGGCGCTTGTCTTCCCTTCTCTGTTCGAGGGATTCGGTCTTCCCCTTCTGGAGGCTATGTGGTGCGACTGCCCCATCGTGTGTAGCAACGTGACCAGCCTCCCCGAGATCGCCGGTGACGCGGCCGTGCTCGCCGATCCCCGCGCGCCCGAAGAGCTGGCCCATGCACTGTACCGTGTGCTCACGGACGAGGCTCTGCGGGGCTCCTTAATCGCCCGCGGTCGTCATCGGGTGAAGAACTTCTCGTGGACGAAGTTCACCGTCGAGGTCGTGTCGGTCATGCATCAGACCCGACAACGGTGCTATGGGTAGGGGATAGCCCGGCATGGATCGCTGGCCCCGCATATCTATCGTGACCCCCTCCTTCAACCAGGCCCGCTACATCGTCGCCACTGTCGAGAGCGTCATCGCCCAGGACTATCCGAACCTTGACCACATCGTGATCGACGGGGGGTCCACCGACGGGACCCTCGATCGTCTGGCTCCATACACTCACGTGAGACTCGTGTCCGAGGCGGACCGCGGGCATGCCGACGCCCTCAACAAGGGGTTCCGGCTCGCCACCGGCGAGATCTGGGGCTTCTTGAACTCCGACGATACGCTGCTGCCCGGAGCCCTGCACCGGGTAGCCCGGGAGGTGGACCCTGGGCGTGGCCGGCAGATCGTAATGGGTCGCTGTCGGTTCATCGACGCCGAGGGTCGGTCGAGCGGCCTCGAGCATCCCAGCCGCTTCGAGGGACACCGCCGGGTGCTGGAAATCTGGAAGGGCCACACCATCCCGCAGCCTGCCGTCTTTTGGACACCGGAAGTGTGGAAGGCCTGTGGCCCGCTGGACGACCAGTTGCAGTCGGCCCGGGTCGACTACGATTTGTTCTGCCGGTTCTCCAGAAAATATCGGTTTCACTTCGTCGATCAGGTCCTCGCCGCGTACCGGTTGCGCCCTGAGTCGAAGACAGGGCGGTGGGCCGGACCGATCGTCTCGAGGACGTTATCGCCATCAGCCGCAGCCACTGGGGTTCGCCGCTGCGCCCGCTCCACTGGCGGCTGGCGCTGTCGCTGGCGCTCTTTCGTATGAATCGGCTAGGAAGGGCCCGCCGTTACCTTCGCCACGCCCACGACGCCTGGCGGCGGGGCGAGGTCTTCGGAGCCGTCCCCCGAGCCTTGGCCGGTGCGGTCCTCGCCCCCGAGGTGGCCTTCTACGTTGGGGTCTACCCTGTGCTGCGCACGGGGGCCACAGGGGTTGGAAGGAAAATGGCGGCTCGTCTGGGGCAGCGGGGAAGCCTTCCGCCGCAGGTCGCTGCCTATCTCGGCCACACCGAGCCCTGGAACGATGGGTGGGTCGGGCCACGGTTGGCGGTAAGCCGACGCGCCGGGCGTGCGACTCGGTCGGTCAGCATTCGTGGGTGGACGGACCTCCGCTACATGAGCAACGCGCTATTGCTCACCGTCCGCGTGGACGACCGTGTGGTTGGGCATCACCGTATCGCAAATCCCGGAGACTTCGCGGCGAGCATCCCTCTGCTCAGTCCGATGGTCGCGGGCGACCACACGGTGGAAGTGGAAGCAAGCTCTTGGTTCGTGCCTCACCGGTTCGCCCGCAATGGGGACTACCGACCGCTGGCCTGGCGGCTGATCGAGCTAGAACTCGCCGACGGCCCCGTGCGCGCCTGAGCCGACGTATGCACATTGGCATCGACATGAGCCTCATACCCGGTGAGCGCGCGGGCGGCGGCCAGTACGCCTACCAGTTGGGGGCAGCCCTGACCCGTATCGATCAGCGTCACCGTTACCGCCTGTATCCCGTGTTCTACTACATCGTTCATCCAGATTATCCGCGGGCGGGGTTTCCGACCTCGTCCCGCATGCGAATGGCTTTCCGCCACTTACCGCCCCCCATGGTGCTCTGGTTGTGGCGGACCGAGGGGTGGGCGCGCATCAAGGAATGGCTGCTCGGCCCCGTCGATCTGGTGCACAGCACGACGTTCTGCGTTCCGCCCCTATCCTCGCGGAAGCGCCTCGTGGTAACGATCTACGATCTCAGCTTCTTGGTTCATCCCGAATTTCACGTCGACGTCAATGTCCAGCACTGCCTGGCCGGCACGCGGGCCGCCCTGGAACGGGCTGATGCCATCCTCGCCATCTCCGAGCACACGCGGCGCGATCTGATAGACCGTCTGGGCGCCCGCCCCGAACGAATCATCGTCACGCCGCTCGCCCACGACCCGACCCACAGACCCGTCACCGACACCCTGCAGCGTGCCGCTGTGCAGCGTCGCTACGATCTACCCGAGCGGTTTGTTCTCTTCGTTGGCACTCTCGAGCCCCGCAAGAATCTCATGCGCCTCGTCCACGCGTACGCGAGTCTATCCGACTCGCTTCGCCACGACGTGAGTCTGGTCATCGCAGGCGGCCCGGGCTGGCTGAGTGAATCCCTCAGGCGGGAGGTCGCTCAACGGGGATTGGTCGACCGGGTCCGTTTCATCGGCTATGTACGGAATGAGGATATGGCGTCGCTCTACTCGCTGGCGACCGTCTTCGCCTATCCCTCTCTTTACGAGGGGTTCGGGCTCCCTGTCCTGGAAGCGATGGCGTGTGGTGTCCCTGTACTGACCTCGAACGTTTCGTCGTTGCCCGAGGTGGCCGGCGGTGCCGCCGTCTTGGTGACGCCGACGGATGTCGACGCCATCGCCGATGGGCTGACCCAGCTGCTGGACGACCCTGCCCTGGCCGCCAAGCTAGTAGCGCGCGGCCTCGAATGGAGCACCAACTTTTCCTGGGACCGCTGCGCGCGTGAGACGCTGGCGGTGTACGAATCGGTGTGACGGTCACTCCTTCGTCGAATCCTGCGCTTCCACTGGTGACCGTGGTGACGCCCTCGCTGAACCAAGGCCGCTTCATCCGGGAAACGATCGAGAGCGTGCTGGGACAGAGCTATGCCGCCATCGAGTACCTCGTGATGGACGGCGGATCCTCGGACGAGACCATCGATATCCTGAAGGACTATGGAAATCGTCTCACGTGGGTCTCGGAGGCCGACCGTGGCCAGGCGTCCGCAATCAACAAAGGATGGCGCGGTGGGCGAGGCGCAATCGTCGCCTATCTGAACTCCGACGATACGTACCTGCCTGGGGCAGTGGAGCGCGCCGTGTCCGAGCTTTCCGCCCATCCGGAGGCGGGCGCCGTCTACGGAGAGGGGTACCACGTGGACGAGGTGGGCCGCGTCCTCCGGCGATATCCTACCGAGCCATTCGATCTCGCCCGTCTCGCCGAGACGTGCTTCATATGCCAACCCACCGTCTTTGTCCGACGGGAGGTGGTGGAACGTGTGGGTTATCTCGACGAAGCCCTCCAGTTCTGCATGGACTACGACCTGTGGATCCGGGTCGGGCGGGTGACCACCTTCGCCCGAGTTTCCGACTTTCTCGCTACCACCCGCCTGCACGCAGACACAAAGACGCTCGGGCGCCGTGTCCAGGCTCATGCGGAGATCCTGCGCACCGTCCGTCAGCACTTTCAATACGTGCCCCCAAGTTGGGTGTATGCATACGCGCACGCCGTACTCGGCTCACGCCGCCTCGAGAGATCGGGGCGAGATCCGTGCTTCATGCTCAGACTGATGGCCGTGAGTGGCATTACCTTCCTCCGGTACAACCGGGGTGTCCCATTCAGCGAGTTCCGTCGGTGGGGGCGGTGGCGCCGACACGTCTGGCGGCGGTTGCGCGCGCATCTATGAACCCAGCCTCTCTCGCATCCCGACCCAGGAGGAGTGCGTCTGCCTGTCGATCGGCATGATGTCGAGGCGCCGGGCATGGGCCGGGATCGTGGCATTGGGTCTGGCCGGACAGGTGGCGGCGGTGGCGTATGAGATCACCCTGGCGGGCCACTTCGGGACGGGACTCGAGGCCGACGCGCTCGCTCTGAGCTTCACGATCGTGGTGGCCGTGGCCAACGAGATCGCCATGTGGATCTCGACACTCTTCATCCCGCGGGTCATCGAGATCGCGACCAAACGGGGCCCTGCTGCCGCGACACACTTCTTCAGGCGCTGCCTATTGATGCTCATCGGCGGGACGGGGGTGCTCGCCCTTGGCTTCGTCCTGGTCGCATCGCCCCTGGTCAGCCTGCTCGCCCCCGATCTCCTGGTGCGCGAGCCAAGCGGTGACCTCGCTCGACTCTTTGCCCCGCTGCTCGTCCTGCCGGTGGTGGCAACTCCCGAAAGTGGCGCGACCGATGTGCTCGGCAGCCTCGAACCGTCGTGGCTCGCAGCCAGCGACCTTCGCGCGGACGGTGGCGGCCGTTCTGGCCAGCCTTTCGAGCGAGGCGGACTGGCCATACGCTGCCGCGCCCATGCCGCGCGCTATGGCTGGACCCGCGTCGTCGGTGAGTACGAGCAATTGTACCGAGGCTCTGTGGGACAGATCATGAAGGTGTGGCTCGTATCTCACGCGTACGCTGCCCCTGTCATATCACGACAAGCTTCGGGCGCTTGCCGCGGTTCCCGACCTCGAGCTCACCGTGCTGACGCCAACCCGGTGGCGCACGGCGTTCGGTCCTCTAGAACCGCCTACCTCGGCCCCCTCGTATCGAATCATCCGCTCGCGTGTCGTCCTTGACGGTCACGCTGGAGTTTGTTGCTATCGCGACGGTTGGCGCGAGTTGCGCGCAGCCAGACCCGACATTCTCCATGCCGAGGTCGAAGGGGGGACTCTGGCCGCCTTGCAGTGCGTGGCCGCTCGGGCTGCGCCTGTCGTGCTGTTCACCTGGGAGAACCTCCGTGGACCACGGCGTCTCCTGGCGCGGATCATCGAGCGTGTGATTCTCCGCCGGGTCGCCTTCGTCCTTGCTGGCAACCAGGCCGCCCACGCGCGCGTCCAGCGACTCGGCGTTCAGCCGGCTCGCGTGGCCGTGCTGCCCCAGTTCGGTGTCGACCTGGCGCGCTACGCCAGCGGCAACGGCGCCCCCATGCGTGCTCGCCTAGCGCGGTCGAGGGGTGCCTCAGGCCTCTCGGGGGGTCCCCAGCGGCGTCTTATGACAATCGGTTATGTGGGGGGCGCCTCGTCGCCGAGAAGGGGGTGGACGTGCTGATTGACGCGGCGGCGCCGCTCGACGTTCAAATCGTCATCGTGGGCGACGGACCTGAGCGCTCGCGGCTGGAGCGTCGGGTAGCGGCGTGGCCGCCCGGCAAGGCCGTTTTCACGGGTGCCGTGGCTCACCACGCCGTCCCCGACTATCTCGCCGCCCTCGATGCGCTCGTGCTGCCCTCGCGCAGCACGACCTCGTGGGCGGAGCAGTTTGGCCACGTGCTCATCGAAGCCATGGCCGCCGGCGTCCCCGTGGCAGGATCCGCCTCGGCCGCCATACCCGAGGTGGTGGCCGACGCCGGCCTGCTCTTTCCCGAAGGCGACGTGGAGGCCCTCCGGGGCGGGTTGCGGTCGCTTCTGTTCGACGATGCCTTGCGGGAGCGCCTCATCGAGCGCGGCCGCACGCGCGTGGCCCGCCACTACACCCACGAGGTCATCGCCGCCGCGCAGCGCGATGTCTACGACTGGGTGCTGGCGCATGACCTATAATCGTGCGGTGGCACCGCGGTCAGCGATCGCCGTCAATGCCTCCATCGTCGGCGAGCGGCCGACGGGTCTCGGATACTACTCTCTGCAGCTCATTTCAGCCCTGGACGAGTTCGGCGAACAGCTCATCGTCTATACGTCGCGTCCCGACCTGGTGATCGCCCCCCACGCGACGGTCCGTCGCGTGTCGGCTGGCATGCGGCCAGAGCGCGGGGCGAGCGGCCACCTGCAGCGACTCTTCTGGATCCAGACCGGGCTGCGTGTTCACCTGCAGCGTGATAGGCCCCGAGTTCTTCTCAATCTGATGCCAGAAGGACTCCTGGGTTCTCGTCTTCACCAGATCACGGTTGTCCATGACCTCTTGCCGCTGCGCTTTCCGACGGAGTACCCACGTCAGCAATACTACTTCCGTCACTTCGTTCCGGCCGTGCTCCGTAGCTCAGGGGCCATCGTGGTCACCTCGGAGAGCACGCGGCATGACCTGCTTCACTATTTTCGCGACCTGCCGCCACGCTCGATCTACGTGATTCCCTGCGGCTACGACGCGCGGCGATTCACGGCCGATCAGACCGATCGTCCCTTCGACGGTGAGCCCTACGCGCTCTACGTGGGCAATGTCTTGCCGCACAAGAATCTGCTTCGACTGGTGGAGGCGTTCGCCAGGACGGTGCGACGTCACGAGGGCCGCCTCATGATCCGGGGGTGGGGCCACCCGGCACACGTGCACACGCTCCGCGACCGCATCGAATCTCTGGGGTTGTCGCCGCGCGTCGACTGGCAGCCGTATGCGAGCGACCAGGATCTCCCGCGCCTCTACCGTCAGGCACGCATGCTGGTCTTGCCCTCCCTCTACGAGGGGTTCGGCCTCACAGCCTTGGAGGGCATGGCCAGCGCGACGCCCGTGATCGCCTCGAACGTCTCCTCTCTGCCGGAGGTGGTGGGAGAAGCCGCCCTCTTGGTTGAGCCGACTGAGCGTGGACAGCATCGCGGCGGCCATGACGCGGCTCTTCACCGACGACGCGCTCGCCAAGGAGCTTCGGATGCGCGGGCCAGCGCAGGCGGCGCGCTTCTCCTGGGAGACGGCGGCGCGCGCCGTGAAGGCCCTCGTTGACCAGGTCATTTCCTAATGCGGGTGGCTCTCGTGCACGATTGGCTGACTGGAATGCGCGGCGGCGAGCGCTGTCTGGAGGTGTTCTGCGAGCTTTTCCCCGATGCGGATCTCTTCACTCTCTTGCACATCCCTGGCCGTGTGGCTCCGCAGATCGAGCGGCACCGTATCGTCGCCTCATTCCTCCAGAATATGCCAGCTGCGCGTACGGGTTATCGGCACTACCTGCCACTGATGCCCGCCGCGGTGGCGCGCTTCGACCTCCGCGGCTACGATCTGGTCCTCTCGTCCAGCCATTGCGTGGCAAAAGGCGCCCACCCGGGCCGAGGAGCCCTGCACATCTGCTACTGCTTCACCCCCATGCGCTACGTGTGGGACCGCTACGATGACTACGTCGGACCCGGCGCGGGTCTCGCCACGCGTATGCTGATGCCTGCCGTCGCCCCTGCCCTCCGTGCATGGGATCGGGCGGCCAGCCGGCGCGTGCATCACTTCGTGGCGATCTCCGAGCACGTGCGCGATCGGATCCGGCGCTGTTACGGCCGCGACGCAACCGTCATCTACCCGCCCGTCGACGTGCAGCGGTTCGAGGTTGCCGACGGGGACGGTGAGGACTTCTACCTCGTTGTCTCGGCTTTGGTCCCCTACAAGCGCGTCGATCTGGCCATCCTCGCCTCCAACACGCTGAGGCGGCGCCTGATCGTCGTGGGCACGGGCCCCGAAGAGCAGCGGCTGCGGGCTATGGCCGGGCCCACGGTGGAGTTCCTGGGGTGGCGCGACGATGCCGAGGTGGCGCAACTCTATCGTCGCTGCCGGGCTGTTCTCTTTCCCGGATGTGAGGATTTCGGAATCGTTCCCCTGGAGGCGATGGCGGCCGGGCGTCCCGTGATCGCGTTCGGGGCGGGTGGGGCCCTGGAAACGATCGTGCCGCCCGGGGCGGACGGACCTCCCACGGGCCTCCTGTTCGAAGAGCAGAGTCTGCCGGCAATGACGGCCGCCATCGAGCGGTTCGAACGCGAGGCGCATCGCTTCGTGCCCAAGGCTCTGCGGGCTCGTGCCGAGCTCTTCGACCGCACGCGCTTCCGGGAGATCATGCGTGGCTACGTGGAAGCGCGCCTGGCGGAGCGGACTTCGTGCTGAAAGTGCACTCACGATTGTTCGAACACGTGACCCTGGTGGCTGACCTTATGCTGATCGGCGCCTGCTGGCTTCTCGCCTACTTGTTGCGGTTCTATGTGGCGGGCCCGCCCCTGGTCAGCCCGGACATTCCGCCCCTCCGGGACTACCTGCTCCAGCTTGTACCGATCCTGGTCGTATGGGGACTGGCCTTCCGATGGTTCGATCTCTATCGCCCGCGCCGGCTCGGCTCGCGACTGTCCGAGTGGCTCGATGTGGCCAAGGCCTCCACGCTCGGCGTGCTCGTCCTCATTGCGATCATGACCTTTGCCTTCCGATCCACCGAGTACTCGCGCGTGGTGATCGTGTACTTCTGGGTCTTGTCGATCGTGGCCGTAAGCCTGTGGAGGGCGACCTTCCGGGAGGGGTTGCGGGTAGCCCGCCGCCGCGGGATCAATCAGCGCCGTGCCATCGTCGTGGGGGGAGGAGAGCCGGCCGCTGAGATCGTGGCGGCCCTCCAGCGCCGTCCCGACGTGGGCGTCCGTCTCCTAGGGGTGGTCGGTGACAAGGACGAGCACGGCGCCGGTCTTGTCCCGCGACTCGGACGCTTCGAGGACCTGCGAGCTCTCCTCGACGGCGAGCAGGTGGACGTGGTGTTCGTGGCCTTGCCGCATCAGGCCTACGGGCGCCTGGCCGATCTCCTGAGTGACATCGGGGACGATCCGGTGTCCATTCATCTCGTGCCCGATGTCTTCAGCCTGGCCTCGCTGCGGGGAGGGATCGAGGACTTCGAGGGGGTCCCCCTCATCCACTTGCGGGAGTCGCCGCTCTACGGGTGGAACCGCGTGCTCAAACGCGCCTTCGATTTGATCATTGGCGGCGCGGTCCTGGTAGCCTTCCTCCCGCTGATGGCGCTGATCGCCCTCGCGGTCAAGCTCACCTCGCCGGGACCGGTCCTGCTGGGCCAGGCTCGCATGGGGCTCGACGGTCGGGAGTTCCGGATGCTGAAATTCCGAACCATGCGCGTCGACGCCGAGGCGGACACGGGACCCGTGTGGGCCCAAGCCGACGACCCGCGCCGCACGCGGCTGGGAGGGATGCTGCGGCGCTTTAGCTTGGACGAACTGCCGCAGCTCTTTAACGTTCTCCGGGGGGAGATGAGTCTGGTTGGACCTCGCCCGGAGCGTCCGGTGTTCGTGGAAGAGTTCCGACGTCAGGTGCCGGGCTACATGCTGCGCCACAAGGTGAAAGCTGGAATGACGGGGTGGGCCCAGATCAACGGGTGGCGCGGCAACACCTCGCTCGAAAAGCGGATCGAATACGACCTCTACTACATCGAGCGATGGTCTCTCGCCTTCGACCTGACGATCCTGGTACGCACCATCTGGCACGGCTTCGCCAACCCCCACGCGTACTAGGTAGTCGGTGCCGAAAAGGCTTCACCCGGCGGTCGGCTCGCCGATACACTGAGGCACCATGCGACCCGAATCGATGGATCCTGACACCCGGGCTCTGCCGCGGCTCGCTCAGCGTCGCCCGGGTGAACCCATTCACTACCACTTCTCCGGCGTAGCCGGTGCCGGCATGAACCCCTTGGCTCGGCTCATGCGCGCCCGGGGCCATCGGGTTCAAGGCTCCGATCGCTTGTTTGACCAGGGGAAGAACCAGGCGGAGGCTGCCCATCTGCGCCGCCTCGGAATCGAAGTGCGCCCTCACGACGGCAGCGCTATCGACCGGGACATCGATCGGTTCATCTACTCGACTGCGGTTGAGGCGGATACGCTGGAAATGCGCGCGGCGCGCGCGAGGGGGATCGACCTTGTTCCCCGGCCGGCCCTCCTGGCCGAGGTGGTGAAAGGGGGCGAGCCCGGCGTGGCGATCGCGGGCACCAGCGGTAAGAGCACGATCACCGCCATGCTGGGTTGGCTGTTGCGTGAGAGTGGCCGGCCCGCCACGATCATCGGGGGGGCTGGCCTGGCCCACGAGGCGACCAACGGCTGCCTAATGACTGGACCGGTCGATGGGATCGTGGTCGTGGAAGCGTGCGAGTCCGATGGCACGCTGGTCGGCTACGAACCGACCATCGGACTCGTGCACAACATCAGCCGAGACCACGCCGAACTCCCATCACTGCGCGCGCAGTTCGGTGCCTTCGCCCGCAACTGCCATCGGCTGTTCGTGAACGGCGGTTGTTCGGAAGCGGCCGGCCTCCGGGGCAGGTTCCCCGGCGTGTTGTATGGCGTCACGCCCGACGCCGATGCCCGACTCCAAGTCAACAGCGTGGGCCCCGATCGGGCCCGTGGACTGCTGAGGCTGCCGGCGGGCGTCGTCACCCTCGACCTCCCCCAGCCCGGCCTGCACAACCTCGAGAATGCCGCCGCGGCCGCCGTGGTGGCGGTCGAGTTGGGGATCGATCCCGATGGGGTGACGCGTTTGCTCGCGAATTTCCCCGGCGTATCCCGGCGCTTTGAAGTGATCGGCGTTACATCAGCGGGCATCCGGGTTGTTGACGACTACGCCCACAACGGCGAGAAACTTCGGGCAACGCTCACCACCGCTCAGGCTGGCTCCGGACGGATCGTCGTCGTCTTTCAACCTCACGGCTTTGGCCCTGCTCGGTTCTTGCGTCCCGAACTGAGGACGTTGCTGCCCGGAATCCTGCGACCCGAGGACCGGTTCTGTTATGCGGAGATCTACTACGCTGGTGGTACCGTGGCCAAGGACATCTCGAGTCGAATGCTGGCGGCGGACCTCCCCGCGATCTTGCGCTGCGGCCACGCTGCCGACCACGCCGCCGCCCGTCAGTGGGTTGCCGCTGAAGCTCAGCCGGGAGATACAGTACTCGTCATGGGAGCGCGCGATCCTGACCTGCCGCGTCTAGCCCGCGCGGTCTTCGCCACGCTCGCCGCGACCAGTAGGTGAAGAGGCGGGAGGCCATGGTACCCTCGCTCTGATTCGCCGTTCCCATCAACAGTGCACACACCATCGTCCCGCACGAGACATGGTCCACAATCGACGTGCGACGCCTGGTCAGACCACCATCTTCCTCCTCCAGCCCCGGGCCGGCGTTCGTCGCGGCTTCTGCAATACGACCGTCATACCCAGCGTGCTCAGTTCTTGCTCCGGGTACCGCGCGCTTACTCGTCGGAACTCCTCCGACGTCTCCGATCCGGCGAGGGCAAATCCTCGATGGATCTGCTGCTCGAGGATATCCAGATCGCTCCTCGCAAACATCTCGCCGTATCGCTTGAGGCTATATCCGTTGAGTGAGTCTAGAATGTTGTCGACCTCGTTCGGAGGCTTCCCCGAAGCTCGGATCAACTTCTTGATGTCACGGCGATCATAGAGAAGATGGATCCACGGTATTTCGGTCAGGCTGCCCAGATGATGACCCGCATCTGCAAAGTAGATGGGCATGAACAAGCAAAACAGCTGTCCGCCAGGCTTCAGCACGCGTGAGCATTCTCGCAACGCCCGTTCGGGCCGACGAATGTGCTCCAGCGCGTTCAGGGAAAAGACAAAATCGAAGAGTTCATCTTGGAAAAGCAGCCGCTCGGCGTCCATCGTATGAAATGAACAGGCGTCGATCAGGAGCGGCAACTCACCGAATCGGGTGAAGTCTTGCTCTCGCGTCAAGACGGGGAGGTGCCGCTCGAGGCGCTGAAGGAGCTCGGCCTTGAAGGAGCGGCCAGTCACGGAGTCGTACCGACGCAAGTCCACCCCATGGATCCTGGCCCCGGTCCTGGCCGCCAGCGTGACCGTGGTCCAACCCATGCCTGCTCCGACATCGAGGATCAGACTGTCTGGACCCAACCCGAGACCGCTCAGGACATGGGACAGACATGATTCGGTCGGGCGGAACACTTTGATCTGGTCTGCCAGGTAACGTCGCTCCTCAAAGCTGTCCCAGCCAGCATTCAGATCAATCGGGTCGATTCCGTAGATGGCGACGCCGAGCGCCCGCGGGTCGCCTTCGACCGAATGTGCCTGGTCGACCCGCAAGAGGATCTCCACCGAGGACGACTTCGCCGCATGCCCGGGCGGAAGGGTAAAGTAATAGCCTCCGTACCGGTCAATTGGTTGGGTGCCGATGAACCGGCCGTCCGCATAGAGTGAAAGATGCGATTCGGTTGATCCATTCTGGGCGGTGACCCTGATGATCGGACGCGCGAGGCGAGTGAGCGCCTCCGTGGGGAGCAGACACGTTGCTTCCCGGCCGATCCACCGACGCCCATCCGGCATCTCGAGCCGATAGAATCCACTCTCGGCGGGAGCGCCCGCGACGAGAATTTCTGACGACGGGAACAGCCTCATCATGGGTGGAGCGCGTTGCGACCGAAGCCGTCTCGAGGGAAGGACACTCGCCAGCCACAGAGCGGCATCGGTGCCCACGCTCTACCGACGAGACGTCCCCCCACCTCGGCACACGCCCGGCACGTCTTCACCAGGGGCGGTACGCAGTGGGCGCTAGGAGAGGCTCGTCGCATCCTTGTGGCCGATGACGGCGTAGTCTTGGAAGCCGAAAAGGAGCGCGTTGAGTCGTTCGATGCCCCGGTTGAATTGCTCGAGGTCGGCGCCGGGAGCCTGAAGGAGGGGAACCCTTTTCGATGGGTCGACGGGACAGGTGAACTTGAGTTCGACCTGGCGAAAGCCGATCGACTCGAAGATGAAGTGCATCATGTCCGCGTGAAGAGGCTGGACGTGGGTAGGATCCTTGTAGAAACTGTCGGCGAACACCAGGAGGCAACTGGGGTTCGGCGTCTCGAGTAGAAGCGGGGCGCCCACGGCGAGCTTCTTGTAGCAGAGTTTGACGAGCTCGATGATGCGCCGAGGTTCCAGTGTTCGATTATTTGAGCGGCGAAGATACCACCCACCGAGCCATCCGGAAGCGTCTCGAGGTACGTGAAGGCATCCTCCCGGACCACGTCCAATCCCTTGTCGCGGGTGAGGAGGATCATATCAAGATCGACGTCGAGCCCCCGCGCCGTGATCCCGCTCTCGCGTAGCAATTCGAGAAACTCCCCCCTTCCGCAGCCGAGGTCGAGAATGTTCTCTCGACCTTCGAAGTACGGGACATAGACTCGCTGACGCTCCTTGATGTCGTCTTCTGTCCCCCTGAATCGATCCGCGAATCCTGCGTAGTCGAACTCCGGCTCCACGCTCGGGAACACGGGAGGCGATCCCTCTTGCCTTGGTTTTGTCTCCCGCAGCCGCTCCGGAACGTCGAGTGTCTCAAGGACATGAACTATTCGGCGTAGCTTGCGCTCCGCTCGGGAGAACCGTTCCTTCGCTGCCACGCTAGACTGCCGCACCGCATGGATCGCCGTCTGCGCACCAAGGATCTCCTGGGACGAAGTCCTGAGCATCTCCTCGCAGCGCTCCGTGTGGGCAGCCAGACCGTCATGGGTGACCGCCACGCGCTGAATAGCAAGCAGTTCCTCTCTGACCTGGGACGCGGTGGCGCGTATCTCTTCTCGGATCTCCTCGCGAAGCGCTCGGTGAGTGGCCAGCAGCTCTTCGCGAAGATCCGAATGAGTGGCCAGCAGCGCTTCTCGAAGATCCGAATGCGTGGTCTGGGCCTCTTCGGCCGCCATGGTCCGCAGCTCTTGCCGAAGCTCTC
Source organism: uncultured Candidatus Rokubacteria bacterium (assembly GCA_963754315.1). Lineage (GTDB taxonomy): Bacteria > Methylomirabilota > Methylomirabilia > Rokubacteriales > CSP1-6 > CAVWFS01. Next base: position 100,495 of record CAVWFS010000019.1, on the reverse strand, counting down.
GCTGTATGGCGAGCGCCCCCTGGCGGAGCTGCGACTCGACAGCGACAATCTCCTCCCGTAGCTGGCCTTCCATATCGACCATTCTCTCGCAGACCTGCGTGTGGCTTTGCTCGAGGACCTCCAGGTCGTTCTGGAGCGCCCTCGTCCACTCTGTGGTACGAGCCGTGACCAGGGCGACCGCTGCATTGTAGGCGACTTGACGTTGCAGAATCGGAGTGAGGAGTTTGCTGAGGATGTTCTTGACCGCGACGACGAGAGATCCGATGAAGTGCCGGTGAGATACGAAGGACACGCGCTGGACATCGTAGTTGGAATAGAGGTAAGCGAGATCGGCGCAGGCCGCGCCGTTGTCGAGAGGAGAGACGGGGCTCTCGGATGCCAGATGATTCTCGACAGCACCCCTTCGCTCGATGCTCTCCCGCATCCGCTCCCGGAGTTGCTCTACACCGATCTCCTGAGCCTCACTCATCAACTCCCCCTTTCTGCGGCTAGAGCGCCGCGATATCTCGACCTGGATCCCACAATCCCGGCACGCCTCACACGTGCAGTGTACCCGATGGAAACGCCTCGGAAAGCGGGAGACCCATTGGCCAAGGCTGCCCACGTTGGTGGCCATGCTTGATCTCGGGGGCTTAGGGCGACATGCGGTCGCGCCGCTCGGCAATCTGAGCAACGCCGGATGGGAAACGTGACCGTCGTGATCAGATCAACGCACGTCTGGGCGCTGATGAGGGGAGGCGCGTGATCCCCACGAGGACGCATGACAAGGAGCCGTGAGGACGGCGACCGGGGGGAATGTTGAGGTGCCGCTGTCCTGCAGCGCGGGCCCGAAGCAGCCGGCATGTCGTCGTCGCGCACGCCGGTCAGGGCTTGTCGGTGAAGAATCTTGGGATTCACTGATAAGGGCAGCGCGGGCCCCCAGCGGCTGGCCTGTTTCATTGTGGCCGTAGGGCGATGTAGTCAAACGCTACCGCCAAGCGGCGCCGGTCGTTGTTCCCAGGGATTACCGTGGCGGGGGCGGCAGTGTAGCCGTAGCGGAAGCGGATGGTATTGACGCCTTCCCGCAGGTGTGAGCGCGGAAGATCGAGCGAGTAGGTCTGCCACCGACCCTCCAGCGCTAGCTCGCCGAGACGCTCTCCGTTCATGGAGACACTCACCCGCTGATTTGGCGATGACGGGAAGGTGAAGGGGAAGAGACGCAGATCCATTTTCATGGTGGTGACGTAGGGAAGGTACAGCCACGCTGTTGATTCCTGGGCATTCGACCAGGCATACGTGAGATCGTGCGCAAATTCTGCCGGCGACCACCCGGCCAAAAGAGCAGGGAACCCAGACTCGGTGCCAAAGTCGATCAGATATGGCGGGCCCACCGCGCGAACGTCACCGTCCGCGTCGGCAACCCGATAGGCAATGATGTGTTCGTCTTGCGCGATGACGTGGACAGGAAAGGCGGTGTTGACGAGGGTGGCCACACGGTCGGAAGCGCCCGAAGAAAAGTAGTCCTTGTGGATCACGATATAGCGAATGTTCAAGAGACGCCCGACCGCCTGCCCCTCCTCAGCCAAGGAGCTGTCGCGTGGATCGTGAGGGATGAGACGTGGGTCTTTCAGCATTCGGACGAGCCGGATGTTATCTCCAAAGGTCCGATTGACGAGAGGAAGCCTTGGGACGAAGCCAGAGACGATCCGCTTTTCGTGGGTGGTCTGATAGAACTGATAGATCTTTATATCGTCCGCGAATGGTAAGTCGAGAACGACTCCCGGATGCGGATCGTTCCGAATGATCTGATAGACCTCGGGAACGCGGACCTCCCAAAGCGGTAGGGGGAGGGCGGCATACTCCAAGACGAGCACCGCCAGCAAGAGGGCCGGCACGCGCCAGGCCCAAGGGCAGGCGAGTGTGTGGCGGAGAGACGTGATTCCGTAGCCCACCAAGACCGTGAGCGCCAGCATCAGGATGACAACCGAGAGGCCGATGGCCGTTGCGCCCCCCAAGTACGGCACAAGAGGCACATACCCAAAGAGGGCGAACGGAAGGGGAACGCGCACGTCTCGCCCGGCGATATGGAAGGTATCGGCTCCGTGTATGTGCAGGGTAGGCCCCAGGGCCAGAAGGAAGAACACGATGGCGACCCACAGCCATGGTGTGGTCGCGTGCCTGGGCGTCCGGAGCCATGCGAGCCCAGCAAGGAGAAGAACGGTGTAGCCCACAAAGGCAGTTTGCAGGGTCGGATCACCGAGGAACCGGTCACGCAGCGCCTGGACCGAGGGTCCGAGCACGAAGTGGTCAGCGCTGGGAACGAAGAATGCCATCAGATCGAGGCTGGCCCATCGTAACGATTCTGGTGTTAGCCAGAGGAAATCTTGGCCTTCCAATGATCGCATGGGGGCAACGACGGGTAATGCGACCACGCCGGCGGCGCCCAGGAGGAGGAGCAGACGGGCCATACGTCCCTGGGGTTTGGGCGGAGGGCGTCGACTGAGGAGGTCGTAGAGACAGAGTACGCTACTCAGGATAACCAGAAGCGGCGCGTAGTACCACGTGGAGAGCAGGATCAGCCCGAAGAGGCCGGCGGCCAGGAGGGGGTTGGACCAGCGAGCAGCGCGGAGGGTCCGTAGCAAGAACAGTGTGTACCAAGGGATCAAGGCGGAACCGGCGACAATCAGGTCGTGCCCCTGGAGGCGGGCAAGCATAAAGGGCGAGTAGCCGAAGACAACGCCGGCGAAGAATGCGGCGAATCGATCCTGGACGAGATCATCGACGAGTCGAAAGGCACCATAGGCGGCAACGACGGCGAAGAGTAACCGGAGGATGTTGCTGCCCAAGATCAAGCCAAAGGCCGCTTGAAATGGAACGGACGCCGTCAGTGGGAAGAGGACGGTGGTGATGTAGGGCATGCTCACACCGACCGGATAGAAGATCTCGTCGGTGCTGAGGGGAAAGTGCCCGGAGGTCAGCAGGGAACGCTTGGTATGCCAGAATCCCCAGAGCGTCATCCAATGGTCGTGCAGCCACGGCTTCGAGAACAAGTACGACGGCATTGGAACGAATTGAGTGGCCTTCACGATCAACGGGAACGTGAACATGATGGCCAGGAGCCCATAACTGAAGGCAATGAGGAGGTGCACACCGACCGTCTGAGAACGGACCCTCATTCCTAGCCGAGCGCAGTGATTGATGAGAAGATTCCTCGTCCGCACGTGCAGGGGTGTGGTCGAGAAGGCGACGGACTCTCTTCCGCCCTCATTCATGTCCACCCTCCCTCGCGCGCGTAGTCTAGCACCGGGATGCTCGGGAGCGCGTCGAAGACGTCCGTCCCTGTCTGCTCTGCCTGGGAGGTGGCGGCTGTGGAAACCTTGGGTCCGACGGAGAACACACGATCACCATCCGGGGCGCAGACCCTGCCCGGACTTCTCCATCGACCCTTCGCGCGGTCGGGGCTGGTCGTGGTCGTGGCGCTTCTGTGGACGGTGTTCCTCGATCTCATGACGCCGGCCTTCGACGCGCGAACCTACCGCTGGGACTCCGCGATATACCTGGACATGGCGGAGCGTGGGGTTCGCGGGAACGAAGGACTGGTGGCGCCATTCGCCTACCGCTTCGTCACGCCACTCCTTGCTCGAAGGTTGGCCCGATGGCTGCCGCTGTCGATCGACGACGGATTCCGGATCGTCACCTACACCGGCATCGTCGCGGAGCTCGTCTTCGTGTTTGCACTGGCCCGCCTGGTGGCAGCGTCGACGCGGGCGGCCTTCGTGGTCATGGCTGTGGCCGGGTTGTCGCTCTTCAACGTCCGCTTTCTCCTTTTCGATCCCTACCGGCCCGACGCGCTCGCCTTCCCGCTGGTGCTCGCTTCGATCTGTCTGGTGCTGTCCGGTCGCCCAGGTCCGGCCGCGCTCCTGGCGGCGGGCGGACTTCTTGTCAGGGAGTTCTTGCTGGCGCCGCTCGGAGCTGCCCTCGACGCTTTGGTTTGCCGTCGAGGTCCCGTAAGGCATCGCCTGGGCTCGGTGGCGCTGCCCATGGCGCTGGCGGTGGTGGCGGTCGCCCTCCCGCGCGTTCTCATTCCGGTGCGCCAAAACGTGGCAATCACCGACCCCTTCCGCGCGGATCTCGTCTGGACTCTCCTGACGGAGCCGCTCTCCGTCCGGCGGGATGTCAACATCGTGTTCTGCGTCGCGAGCTATTTCCTTCCCTTGCTCGCCCTCGGTGGAAGGGGACGTCTGCGCCGCGCCTGGACGGGTTTGGGCGGGACGCGGAGGATCGTGGTCATCACGGCGGCGCTCACCTTTGCCCTCACCCTCTACGGGGGCAGCGACATCGCGCGCTTCGTCGCCTACTTCGTCCCCGTGCAGACGATCGTGCTGGCTGCCGTCCTTCGCCAGGGCGCCTCGCCAATCGAGATCGGTCTCACCCTGATCGCCGTCGCCGTCTTCAACCGCCTCTACGTTCTCACGGTGCCCATGGAGCCAATTGATCGCTACCTGGACTTCTACGCCGGGTACGCAGACCGAGTCAACGCGGCCACCGCGTGGAGAGCGCTCGAGCTGGCAGGCTGGGTGGTCGCGGTCAGGCTGGTCGGCGTGATGAGGGCGCAGTCGGCATTCCTGGCTGGGAGGCGGGTGGGTACGTCCTGACTCGCATACCGACGGGAGCAGGAGAGATCATTGATCTCAATACGCTAGCAAGGGCTCGGTGGCGGTACGCACGCGGACGAAGTAGTCCTTGAAGCGGTCGAGGTCGTTCCCGCCTGCCATGTCGGAGACGAGGAAGCACACGAGGTCGCCATGCTTCCACACCCACACCGCGAAGCCACCGTCTTGAACGAGTACGGGCCGCCAGCTGGCCACCGCCACCCGATAGCGCTCGGGGAGTTGGAGGGTCGGAGCCGGGAGGGCCACGTAGGTCAGGAAGCGATCTGCCTGATCACGGTAGTGCAGGGCCACCCCGCGTTCCCGCATGAGGTACACGGGCTCGGCACCGATGAGCGAGAGCGCATCGTCCCCTGCGAAGACACGCGCCAGTGCGATGCCCGACTCTTGGGTGAGCCAGGAGGAGGCCGCCGGGAGGAACGTCGAGGTCCGGGTACCCCACATCACGGCACGGCTGTGCTCGCTGACCACCGCCCGTACGAGCTGCTGGACGGGTTCGGAGCGGTTGCTGGCGGCGAGCATGGGAAGCAAGAAGAGCAGGACCAGCGCTGCCGTACCGAGGGCGGCCAGGGAGGGGGCCAGCCACGCGGCGCGGCGGGGCCGAGCGGCGGCGGCCAGAATGGCTGCGCGCACATGGGCGGGCGCAGCATACCGTGGCAGCTCAGTCTGCAGCTGGTGACTGAGCGCCTCGTCGGAGAGATCGTGCAACTCGCTCATCGAGTTCGGTAGTCCGGAAGCAGTCCGCGCAGCCGCTCCTTTGCCCGGAAGATCCTCGACTTGACGGTCCCCACCGGGCAACTCATCACACGCGCCACTTCCTCCAAGGGCATGCCCTCCACTTCCGCGAGCAGAAGCACGGTCCGGAACTCCTCGGGCAGGCGCCTCATGGCGCGCTCGAGGTCCGTATGGGCCTCCAGAGCGCGCCCGGTGTCCTCCGGCGCGTCATGGAACATCGGAACCTCCCAGTCCGGAACGCCGTCTTCAGCCACCGCCGTTTCCCGCTCGCGCAACCGGTAGAAGGTGAGGAACGTGTTCCTCAAGATCTGAAACAGCCAAGCCCGCAGATGGGTTCCCGGTTCGAACCGGTGAGAGAAGCGGAACGCGCGCAGGTACGTCTCCTGGACCAGATCCTCTGCTTCCGAGGGATTGTGCGTGAGATACATGGCGAAATTGTAGAGGGCGTTGAGGTGTTCTAGGGTGTCACGCTGGAATTCGGGCGAGGCCACCCGTCAGCCCGTCTCGTACCACCGGCGCGGAAGGGCAGCGACCCGAACCTGGTGCTCGTCGGACAGCGCCTCCAGAAGCTCGCGAATTGTTTGGTAGAGAACGGGGTGCTCGAGGTCGGGCGCCAGGTCAGCGAGCGGGCGGAGGACGAAGGCGCGCTCGTGCAAAAGCAGATGCGGTAGATGCAGCTCGTCCGGCACGCTCATGACCCGGTCCTCGTACAGCAGGATGTCGATGTCCATCGTGCGGTAGGCGGCACGCTGCTCCTCCGGCGTACCGGGAGGCCGCTGGCGCCCGAGGGCGGTCTCCAGCGCCTGCATCTGCCGGAGAAGGTCGGACGGGGAGAGCGTTGTCTCGACGGCGACCACGCAGTTGAGATGCCACCGCTGCTGGTCGCTCCCGTCCCCGGCTCGCTCTCCCAGGGCTCGGTCTCGTAGAGCGGTGAGGCGTCCATGATGCGGACGCCCTGTGTCATGGCGAGCTGACGATACGCCGCCCGCAGAAACTCCAGCCGCCGCTCGCCGGCATTGGAGCCCAATCCGAGGAACACTCGCGACATGGCGACTAGTCCGAGCCCCGGCGCCACCTACGTGGGAGGGGAGGCATCATCGCGTTCGCACCAGTTCCACGCCCGGGGTCCCATGAATGCCGCCGAGGGGCGCTGTGAGTTTGCGCACGCGCACCCGGACTTGATGGGCCGGATATTCCCGCAGGAGCGCCTCGGCCATGAGACCAGCGAGCCGCTCGAGCAAGTTGACGCGCCCCGTTGAACCTAACTCCACGATGCGCCGGGCCACCCGACCGTAATCCACAGTGCTGGCCAGATCGTCGGACAGGGCGGCGGGAGCGAGGTCTAGCTCGAGCTCGACGTCTACCGAGAACCACACGCCCGTCGTCTGCTCGGCCTTGGTGACGCCGTGATGTCCGTAGAAGCGGACGTCTTCGAGAAGGAGCCGGTCCATCGACACGCGCGCGCAGAACCACCCCAACCGCTTAGGGCAAACCCAGAACGTCCTGCATCGAGTACAGGCCGGGCGGTTTTCCGGTGAGCCATCTGGCCGCCCGCAGGGCACCACGGGCGAAGGTATCGCGGCTGTGCGCGTGATGCGTAAGCTCGATTCGCTCGCCCAGGGTGCCGAAGGACACCGTGTGATCGCCCACGACGTCGCCCGAGCGAAGGGACATGATGCCGATCTCATCTCGCGCCCGCTCACCGGGATGGCCCTGCCGTCCGTACACGGCCACGGTGGCGAGGTCGCGTCCGAGGGCGCCTGCGATCACCTCGGCCATGCGCAAGGCGGTGCCGCTCGGTGCGTCCTTCTTGAACCGATGATGTGTCTCGACGATCTCGATGTCGTAGTCGCTTCCTAGAACCTTGGCCATGGTCGCGAGCACCGAGTAGGCCAGATTGACAGCGATCGACATGTTGGGGGCAACAAAGATGGCTGCGTTCCGAGCGAGCGCCGCGATCTCCTCGCGATGAGAGGGCGAGAATCCGGTCGTGCCGATCACGGCTCGCCCGCCTACCCTTGCCACCAAGCGCAGATGCTCGAGGCTTGCTTCAGGGATGGAGAACTCGATGAGCAGTCGCTCGGTGCGGATGGCCGAGGCGGGGTCGGTTCCGATGAGCACACCTCTCGAACCCACCCCCGCCACATCACCGGCGTCGCGGCCGACCGCCGCATGACCGACCGCTTCCAGCGCCGCTGCTAGCCGAAACTCCGGTGCCTCAACCAGGCACGCCACGAGGCGGGATCCCATGCGACCGGCGGCGCCCCCGACCACAACATCGGTCATGGCCGTGGACGGTTACGTTGCGAGGCCGTACGGTCGTCAGCACGCTCCGCAGCTTCTCCCGGTTGGCCTCACCCATCCTGCACATGGGGAGCCGGAACTCGGGCTCGAGCATGCCCGCCATGGCCATCGCCTCCTTGATGGGAATGGGATTGGTCTCGAGGAAGGCAGCCCGCGCCAGAGGAAACAGCCGGTAATGTAGCTCACGGGCCCGCTTCCAGTCGCCATCGAGAGCGGCGTGCACCATCTCCGAAGTCTCGCGAGGCAGGATGTTGGCGATGACGGAGATGACCCCCCGCCCACCGATAGCGAGGAGAGGCAGCGTAATGTTGTCGTCGCCGGACAGCACAGAGAACTCGGGGCCACAGGCCAGGATCACTTGGCTCATCTGGTCGAGCGAGCCGGAGGCTTCCTTGACCCCCACGATGTTCTTGCAGTCGCGGACGAGTCGCGCCAGGGTGTCTGTCTCCACGTTGATGGCCGTCCGGCCCTGGATGTTGTAAACGAGAATGGGGAGGCTGACCGACTCAGCCACCGCCCGGAAGTGCTCGTAGAGACCCTGCTGGGTTGGCTTGTTGTAGTAGGGGTTGACGACAAGCGCCCCGTTCGCTCCGGCCCGTTCCGCGTGGCGGGTGAGGTCGAGGGCTTCCGCCGTGGAGTTGGAGCCGGTACCGGCGACCACGGGAAGTCGGTGGCGCGCCGCCTCCACCACGATCTCCACCACGCGCTTGTGCTCGTCGTGGCTCAAGGTCGGCGACTCGCCGGTGGTACCACAAGGAATGAGGCCGTCCGTCCCGTGCGTCGCATGGAACTCCACGAGCTCCCGGAGCTTCGCTTCGTCGACTTTGCCGCCGCGGAACGGGGTGACCAGTGCCACGAAGGAGCCCTGAAATGGCGTCATACCGTCGCCTCCCCCGCCACCAGGTCCTCGTACGTCTCCCGGCGGCGAACGATCGTGTAGTGCTCGCCCTGCACGAGGACCTCCACCGCGCGGGGTCGCGTGTTGTAGTTCGACGCCATGGCGAACCCGTAGGCGCCCGCGCTCATGACGCCGAGGAGATCCCCCTCCTCGGCGCGCGGCAGCGTTCGGTTCTTGGCCAGGAAGTCACCCGATTCGCAGATGGGCCCGACGACATCTACCGTTTCCATGGCAGCCGTGGCCCGCTCTTCGCGCACCGGTCGGATGTCATGATAGGCATCGTAGAAGGCCGGCCGGATCAGGTCGTTCATGGCGGCGTCGATCACCACGAACGTCTTTGCGGAGGCCTCCTTGCGGTAGAGCACCCGGGTGAGCAGGAGGCCGGCGTTACCGACGATCGAACGACCTGGCTCCAGCAGCACTGTCACGCCACCCAGTTCCCGCAGCATCGTGACCAGGGTCTGAGCGTACTCGACGTGGGTGGGAACCGTCTCGTCGCGGTAACGAATACCCAGGCCGCCGCCGATGTCGACGAGCGTGACCGCGATGCCGCTCTCGCGCAGGTGCTTGGCGAGCGACACGACACGGGCCACGGCGTCCGCGAAGGGCGACGTCTTGGTGAGCTGGGAACCGATGTGCATCTGGACCCCGAGGACCTCGAGTCCCGGCAGCGCCTGGGCGACTTCGTACGCTCGGTGAGCCTCCGCGATGGGGATGCCGAACTTCGCGCTCTTGAGACCGGTGGCGATGTACGGGTGCGTCTCCGGATCGACATCGGGATTGACCCGGAGGGCGATGGGAGCCCGAACACCCATGGCCCGAGCGACCTCGTCCAGCGCGCGCAACTCGCTCACCGACTCCACGTTAAACATCAGGATCTCCGCCTTCAGCGCCTCCCGCATTTCGTCGCGTGTCTTGCCGACTCCGGAGAAGATGATTTTCCTCGGTGGGACACCGGCCCGGAGGGCACGGTACAGTTCACCCCCAGACACGATATCGGCCCCGGCCCCGGCCCGCGCCAACGTGGAGATGACGCCGAGATTGGAATTGGCCTTGACCGCGTAGCAGATGATGTGCGGGATTTCAGCGAAGGCCCGATCGTACGCGTGATAACTATCGAGGAGCGCGGCGCGGGAGTACACATAGGCAGGAGTGCCCACCGTGTCAGCCAGTGTCCGTAGGGACACGCCCTCGCACGCGAGCTCTCCGTTCCGGTAAGCGAAATGGTTCATGTACGCGCAAAGTCTGGCATTCTGACCCTAGGGAAGTCAAGGTACGGTGGCGCCTACCTCGTTCGATCGCGCGCTCTCGTTGGCGCTTGAGCTCGCGTCCTGCGCGGTGACGACATAGCGGTAGGCGCCAGCGGCTACCCCGCGGTCGACGTAGGTCGTGCTGGGAGGCGCGGTCGAGCCGACGCGAGTGAAGGTGCCCCTCGCGTCCGCGCGGTAGACGACGTAGCGAGCCACGTCGGTGTCTCCCGGGGCCCACGCTAAACGGACGTCGCCTCCGACCACCACCGCGACCAGGTGTTGCGGGGCCCCGGGGGGTGTCGTGTCAAGGGGAGTGACGGTCAAGCGAGGGGTTGCCGCGCTACGCGCCTGGCCTCCGGCCTCCGCGCGCAGTGCGCGCACGGCATAGCTATACGTCTGGTCGTTTACGAGTCCCCGATCGGTGAAGCGTGTCTCCACGACGGGCGCCGCGGTAACGACCTCCAAGGCCGCCTCCGAACCGGACGCACGCAGGACCTCATAGGTGATCTCCCCCCGTGCGGGGCTGCCGTCGACGAGGCGAGACGGAGGCTGCCAGCGGAGTTGGACCTCGCCCTCGCCCGAGGTGGCGGAAAAGTCGAGAGGGGGCGTGGGCGGGGCAATGTAGGCAACGGACAACCGGAGGGAAGGCGGACTGACTCGACCTTGCGCGTCCTCGGCAAGGATCACGTAGGTATAGCGACGTCCGTAGGTGAGGCCTCCTCGATCGGGAAAAGACATGCGCGGGCCCTCGACGATGGCGGGCGCCGGCGTGGCCAGTCGAATGGTGGCGATCTGATCGTACCCTGCGATCCGGCCTCGGTCACGCAGGGCGGGTTTCGGCTCGCCGGACCCCGTGTCCTCCGTCCTGTACACGTGCACCGCGGTGAGATCGCGCAACGGCGAGTTGTCCTGGCGGCGAGTGGGATTGGCCCAGTGTACCTCGATGACGCCCTCGCCCTCGGCAGCCGTGAGTTCGGCCACGGGCTGAGGCTCACGAAGTTGCGGGGCGACGGGTGGCCCCACCCGCCCGCAGGCCACCAACCCAAGTACTACCGCGAGGGCCACCGCGGCTCCCACTTACTGAACCAGCGTGCGAGCCAGCGCCAGCGAGGCCCGTACGGATTCGGGGGCGGTGCCGCCCGGCACCGCCCGCGCACGGAGCGACGCTTCCACGCCGATCGCCTTCGTCACATCATCTGCGATGACATCGGAGAAGCGACGCAGCTCGGCCAGGGGGATGTCCAGAAGGTCACGCCCTTGCTCGATCCCGTGGCGAACGATCCGCCCCACGATCTCGTGGGCCTGCCGGAAGGGCAAGCCTTTGCGGACCAGGTAATCCGCCAAGTCGGTGGCCGTCGCGAAGTTCTCGCCGGCCGCCTGGCGCATCCGCTCGGCCCGGAACGTCAAGGTGGCCAGCATGCGCGGCAGAACGGTCAGAACCGCCCCCAGGGTATCGACGGTGTCGAAGAAGGGCTCCTTGTCTTCCTGCATATCCGAGTTGTAGGCGAGAGGGAGGCCCTTCATGATGGTCAACGCGGCCATGAGGTTCCCATAGAGTCTCCCGCTCTTGCCGCGGATGAGCTCCGCCACGTCAGGATTCTTCTTCTGCGGCATGATGGAGGAGCCGGTGGCGAAGCCATCGGCGATCTCCACGAAGGCGAACTCAGCCGTGGCCCACAGGGTGAGATCGGTGGCGAGCCGCGAGAGATGCATGCCGGTGATGGCGGCGGCCGAAAGGAATTCGAGGATATAGTCGCGATCGCTCACCGCGTCGAGGCTGTTGGGTGCCACCGCGGCAAAACCGAGCTCGCGGGCAAGCGTCTCGCAGTCGATCGGGAAGGCGGTGCCGGCCAGGGCAGCTGCGCCCAGCGGCAGGACATCGGCGCGAGCTCGACACGCTGCCATTCGACCCCGGTCACGTTCCAGCATGAACACGTAAGCGAGTAGGTGATGGGCGAGGAGGATCGGCTGGGCGCGTTGTAGATGCGTGTAGCCGGGCATAGGTATGTCCAAAGATTCCGTGGCCCGGACGGTGAGGACGCGCTGCACCTCGCGCAGGCCATCGTTGACCTCGTCACAGACATCCTTCAGGTAGAGGCGCTCATCGGTGGCGATTTGATCGTTGCGGGAACGGCCCGTGTGCAGCTTGGCGCCCGCGCTGCCGATCAGCTCGAGCAGACGCCGCTCGATGTTGATATGGATGTCCTCCAGTTCGGGCCGGAAGGGAAAGGTCCCGCCCTCCAGCTCAGCGCGAATGCGCTGGAGCCCTTCGCGGATAGCATGATGCTCGTCGGCAGTGAGGAGCCCGGCCCGGGTGAGCGCGCTGGCCCAGGCGAGGCTGCCGAGAATGTCCTGCGGCCACAGCCGACGATCGAAGTCGAGGGACGCCGTGAAGCGCTCGGCGGTAGGATCGGCCCCGGCCGCAAAGCGGCCGCTCCAAGCCTTCATCGATCCCTCAGCCGTCCAGAAGCCCGGCGATGTCCTGCATGATCCGCTGGGTGACCTCTGTCCGGGTCAGGCGCCGGTGGTCTGGTCCGGTGACGAAACGCCGTGGGGGGCCAAACCGCACGCGGACCGGGTGGCGGCGTGGGATGTAACAACGGCGACCCACGAGGGCCTCGTAGGTTCCATGGATGCCGGCGGGGACGACGAGAGCGCCAGAGCGCAACGCGAGCAAGGCCACGCCTGGCAGACCTCGCTCGAGGCGGCCGTGAACGGAGAACGGGCCCTCGGGGAAGATGCCGACCACGCGACCCTCCCGCAGAACGCCAAGCGCGCGACGCAGCGCACTGACGTCTGCCCCCCCGAGGCTGAGGGGAATGGAGCCGATGCGGTCGTGGAAGAGCGGATGCACGGGAGTGGCGCGGTACACGCGCGGCATCACCATGAACGCGATCGGTTGGGGAACGGTGAGGGCAAGCACCACGCCGTCCAGGTAGTTGTGATGGTTCGCGGCAACGATGTAGGGCGTGTGGGCGGGAAGGTGCTCGAGGCCCTCCACGGACAGGCGGAACAGCCGCGCGACGGGTCCCCGGAGCCAGGCGCACAGCGTCCGGTAGAGGGCGGGTGGAGGCGCGGGCGCGGCACCAAGGTCGGCGCGCGTGGAAACCACCCTCGAGCCTGACATGGTGGTCCGGGTTATAGCACGAACGAGTGGTCCCCGCCTCATCCGCCCCGCGCGCGGGTCTGGCGGTAACGAGCTACGGCGGCATTGTGTTGCTCGAGCGTCGTTGAGAATTCGTGACGCTGGTCGTCGACGGCCACGAAATAGAGGAACGATACAGGTGCCGGCTCGAGGACAGCCTCGATGGAGGCCATTCCCGGGCTCGCGATGGGCCCTGGGGGGAGGCCGGGACGCCGGTAGGTGTTATATGGATGATCAGTCTCGAGATCGGCTCGCGTCAGGGTGCCCCGTTCCTTCCGCACGGCGTACTGGACGGTCGGGTCCGCTTGCAGGGGCATCTCGCGGCGTAGGCGATTCCAGAAGACGGCCGCGATCAGGGCGCGCTCGTCCTTCACCACGGCTTCGCGTTCGACGATGGAGGCCAAGGTGAGAAGCTGATGCAGGCTGATACCCCGAACCTGCGCGCGCTCCCGGATTTCGGGAGTCAACTTCGCGAACAGACGCTGGACCATGCGGGCCAGGATCTCCTCCGCCGTCATCCCGCGCACGAACTGGTAGGTGTCGGGAAACAGATAGCCCTCCAGGTTCGCCACCTCGAGCCCGAGCGCGTTGAGAAAGACAGGATCGCTGGCGGCGCGTTCGATCTCGCGCGGCGAGGCGAGTCGATCGGCACCCAGGGCCCTGGCGAGCTCGGCCACGGTTGCGCCCTCCGGGTGGAGTACGAGATGCTGCCGCACGCCACCGGCGGCCATCTGCGTCAGAACGTCTGGGGTGGCGACGCCCTGGGGGAACTCGTACTCGCCGGCCTTGAGCCGGCGCGCCTGTCCCTGCAGCAGGCTCAGCCCGATGAAGCCGACGGCGCTCCGGATCACGCCCTCGGTCTGCAGGCGGTGGGCAATGTCGCGCAGGCGAGCGTGGGGGGGGATCTCGACCACCCGTGCTCCCGCGCGGAGCGTCGGAGTCGGTGTGAGCACCCGCCAGCCTTCCACGGCCGTGGCCGCGAGGACCACCGCCACGAGGGCGCCGCCCATGATCCGCCAGCGCATGTTCTGTGAGTCTACAGGGGAGTGCGACTCCGTGCCATGTTTGATATACTACTGGGTCGGGGCTGGAGCCCCGCAATTCCTCAAGGGGGTCGTCATGCTGGAGCTTCAGCTCCCCGCCCATCACGAATGGCACATTCAGGAGCCGACCTACGGCAAGCTGGCCATTGAGCCGTTCGAGTCAGGCTTCGCCCTCACCGTCGGCAACGCGTATCGTCGAGTCCTGCTGTCCGCGATCCACGGAGCGGCGCCGACGTGGGTGAAGATCACCAATGTCCTGCACGAGTTCTCGCACCTGCCGGGGGTCACCGAGGACACGCTCGACATCATGCTCAACCTTCGCAAGGTCGTGTTCAAGCTCCACGTGAACCGTCCGAAGATCCTGCGCCTGAAGGCGCAGGGGGTGGGCGTGGTGAAGGCTGGCGACTTCGAGAGCGACACCGACGTGGAGATCCTGACACGAGACGTCGTCCTCGCGACGCTCGACAAGGACGGCTCGCTGGAGATGGAGGTGTGCATCGAGCGCGGCCGGGGCTACGCGGGGGCCGACAAGCGTGAACCGGAGGCGCTCCCGATCCATGCCATCCTGCTCGACGCCGACTTTTCCCCTATCGCGCGCGTGAACCAGCACGTCGAGGACTTGGCGGATGGGCGCGAACGGCTCCTGCTGGAGGTGTGGACGAACGGTGCCGTCACCCCAGGGGTGGCGGTGGGCGAGGCCTCACGCATTCTCGAGGACCACTTCGCCCTCCTGACCGAGTTTCCGGAGGTGGCCCCTCCCGAGGAGAGCGCGGAGCCAGGCGAGGAGCCCCGTCCGCGCGCCGAATTGAACGAGAACCTGTTCCGGAACGTAGACGAACTGGAACTGTCCGTGCGCGCCTCCAACTGCTTGAAGACCGCCAATATCCGGACGATTGCCGATCTTGTGCAGAAGACGGAGGCGGAGCTGCTCAAGACCAAGAACTTCGGCAAGAAATCGCTCAACGAGATTAAAACTATCCTCGGCGAGATGGGGTTAGCGCTGGGCCTACGCCTCGATCCCGAGGAGCTAGAACGCTTGCGAGCTCAGTTCGAAAAGTCCTTCGAAAGCTAGGAATCGCGCAACGTGTGCTCGGAGCGCCCTCCCCGGGGCGCTCCGAGCGCAGGGGCCTGTCCGCGGCCCGATCATTTCAATCGCGTCTTGATCCGTGCCACCGCCTCCTCCGTCTGGTCGCGGCCGCCGAAGCCCGTGAGCCGGAAGTAGCCCTCGCCGCTCGGTCCGAAGCCCGTGCCCGGTGTTCCTACGACGTGCGCTTCGTTGAGCAGCTTGTCGAAGAAGTCCCAGGAGGAGAACCCGGGCGGGGTCTTCAGCCAGATATAGGGTGCGTTGCGGCCCCCGTAGACGGTGAGGCCGGCCGCCTCCAACCCCTCCCGGATGATCCGCGTGTTCTCCAGGTAGAAATCGATCAGCGCGCGCACCTGCCGCTGGCCCTCTTCGGTATAGGTGGCGGCCGCGCCCTGCTGGATGATGTAGGGAACCCCATTGAACTTGGTCGTTTGGCGGCGCAGCCACAAGCGGTTCAGCTCCACAGCGTCGCCCAGGGCGGTGCGCCCCATGACCTCCTTGGGCACGACCGTGAAAGCGCAGCGCGTGCCTGTGAAGCCGGCCGTCTTGGAGAAGCTGCGGAACTCGATGGCCACCTGCCGCGCCCCCTCGATCTCGAAAATGGAGTGGGGAATCTCGGGATCGCGAATGTAGGCTTCATAGGCGGCGTCGTAGAGGAGGATGGCGCCGTGCTCGTGCGCATACTCCACCCAAGTCCGGAGCGCGGCCCGGGTCATGACGGCGCCGGTCGGATTGTTCGGGTAACAGAGGTATACAAGGTCCACGGATTCCGTGGGGAGCGGGGGTCGAAAGTCGTTCTCGGCCGTGCACGGCAGGTACCGGAAACCTTCGTAGCGCCCTTCGGCATCCGCGGCCCCCGCCCGCCCCGCCATCACGTTGCTGTCGACGTACACGGGATAGACCGGGTCAGTGAGAGCAACGACCGAGTCCCCCGCGAAGATTTCTTGAATGTTTCCGGTGTCACTCTTGGCCCCGTCGCTGACGAAGATCTCGTCGGGCGCGATCGGCACGCCCCGCGCGGCGTAGTCGTGTTTGGCGATAAGCGCGGTGAGGAACTCGTAGCCCGGCTCGGGCCCGTAACCCCGAAACGTTTCGGCCCGCCCCATCTCATCGACTGCCTCGTGCAGGGCACGGATGACGACGGGCGGGAGGGGCCGGGTCACGTCGCCGATGCCGAGGCGGATGATCTTGGCCGAAGGGTTTGCTTCCTGGAACGTCTTCACGCGCCGGGCGATCTCGGTGAAGAGGTAACTACTGCGGAGTTTCAGGTACTGTTCGTTGATTCGCGCCACGGATGTGTCTCCTCATGGGGCTGAGCCGAGTCGTCGCGAAGTGCCTGAATTCTAGCAGATCGCTCCCTGGTCGAGGCAGTAGTGGTCGTGGCGTCGTGACGCCCACGTCGTCACCGTGAGCGAGCGGCCGTCTGTCTCCAGCATGACCGCGCCGTCCTGATCGGTGCGATAGATGGTGGCCTCAGCCTCGCCGAGGCGGCCGATGGTCTCGGGGCTGGGATGGCCGTAGGGGTTGCGCTGACCTACGGAGATGACTGCGACCGTCGGGTGCACGGCACGCAGGAACTCTGATGTGGTGGACCCGCGTGAGCCATGGTGGGCGACCTTGAGGACGGCCGCGTCCAGCCGCTCGGCTTGACGCAGAAGCTCCCCTTCGGCGCGCGCCGTGATGTCCGAGGCCAGGAGGAAGGTCGCCTGCCCGAACTCGAATCGGAGGACGAGGGCGGTGTCGTTGGGGCTCCCGTCCCCGTGACCGGCCGCCCCCCTCAACACCATGACCTTGACTCCCGCTCGCCGGGCACCGGCCACGACCGCGTCGACAGACCCTGGCTCCGCGATGCGGAAGAGACGACGGATGGCGCCCATCCCGCCAGCGTGATCGACGTCGGTGTGCGTGAGCACGGCCCCCACCAGTGAGAGATGGCCTCGATTCCAAAGAAACGGCGCGATCACCCGCTGCCCGACGTCGAGGCGGTAGGGGCCACCAGGCCCCGCATCGATCAGTATTGCGCGCCCGTCGGGCAACTCCACCACCATCGCGTCCCCCTGGCCAACGTCGAGAACGCTGATGCGAAGCCGTCCGTCGGCCGGTCGAACGAGGGGCCAGGCTTCGATGATGGCGGCGACGATGAGAAGGCTACCGGCGACGATCGCGAACGCACGAGCACCCCCTTCCGACCGTTGGCGTCGCCTCCAGGCCACGAGTGCCAGCCCGATGCCGCCCGCATACATAGCCACTCCCGTCCAGTGCGGCGCCGGCAGGTGGACGACCGATGCGGGTACAGAGGCCGCCGCGAGCACTGCGGCCCGCAACGCGATGAGCACTGGCCACGCCGCGTTGAGCAGAAAAGCTCCGGCAGGCCCCAGTACTGCTCCGAGACACACGCCGGCGAGGCCGAGCACGGTGGCCAGCGCGGATAGAGGCACGACAACGAGATTCGCGATCAGTCCGATCGTGGACACCTGATTGAAGTGCGCGAGGGTGATGGGAAGCACGGCGAGCTGGGCCGCTGCGCTGACGCCAAGAGCCCCGCGGACGACGCCTCGGGCGAGAGGGGCTAAAACGATTCCGCCGGTGGCGGCGAACGACAGCTGGAAGCCTGGATCGCGAAGATCGCCTGGGCGAAGGGCAAGAATAATTATCGCCGCCAAGGAAAGACTGTTCAGGACCGAGGACTCGCGATCGAGAAGGATGGCTCCCAGGACGAGTACCCCCATGAGGGCAGCTCGCAGTACTGAAGGTTCAGGTCCGACCACGATCGCGAAGACGACGACCGCGACCATGGCCACTGTCGCCGCCAATCGCCGGTCGGCGCGCGCCAATACCAAGAGCGCGAACACGGCGGAGGCCAGGAGGGCAACATTGAACCCGGAGACGGCCAGGACATGGTAGACCCCGGCCCGGCGAAAGGCCTCATCAAGGTCATGTGGGAGGGGTGTGCGGTCGCCGAGGAGGAGTCCACCGAGGAGGGCGGCCGATGTAGGTGGGAGCGATTCCTGCATGATCTCCACAGCGCGGCGCCTGATCCGGAGTGGCCAAGATGGTAGGGGCTCATCGAGCGGCATCAACCGATCTGCCCGTCCGCTGGCGACCACGTAGATCCCTTCGCGGCCGAGATACGCCGCGTAATCGAAGACCCCGGGGTTGCGAAACCCTGAGGCCTCCCGTAAACGTAGCTCGACAGCCAGCCGCTGGCCCGTGGTCAGCGAAGGCGTTTCCCCATAGATCGTGGTCTGGACACGACCCGATACGGAGCGACCGTCGACGCGTTCTGTATCGATGAGCAGACGCGTTCGATCGGGATCCCCCCGGATGGGTTCGGCAGCAAGCCGTCCCTCGATCAGCCCGGTTGTCGGCAGCTCCAGGTTTGCAACGTGGTCGGCAGATAGGGGGGGCGTCCTTCCGTGCACCACACCCAGAGAGGCTACGGCGAGAAGCATGGGCACGACAGCCCCTCCCCACCGACTAGAGGTCGTGAGAGCCGCAACGACCGTACCAAGCCCCCACCCGCACCAGGCGATCCACACTGGCGTGATCGGGGCAAGGGCAATTCCCGCAGCCAGGGCCAGAGCCAATGGAGCCAGGGGGAGCGCGAGCCACATAGGTGGCTTACGGGTCACCGATGGTCACGAATGGTCGCATGCGCTCGAGCTTCGATTCACCGAGGCCCCGCACTCGCCGAAGATCCTCGACGGACGCGAAGGCCTCCAGGTTGCGCGCTTCGATGATCCGTGTCGCCAGCTCGCGTCCGATGCCGGGCAGGCGAGTCAACTCCTCGAGGGTTGCCCGGTTGAGATCGATCGGAAGGCTGCTGCTCGTCGAGCTCTCGTCGGCCCGGAGCTTCGGGGGACGTGGGGAAGTACGGCCCTGGCGCCCGTCCGGGCTCGCGGTAATGTCTTCCGTCCCTGTGCGGTCGAAGCGCTCGAGGCGCTCGACGGTCTCAGGGTGGGCACGACGCCACCGCTCGACGGCCAGCCCTCCTCCAAACGTGGCCACCAGAGCCAGCAGGACTACGAGCTGTCGCCTCGAATAAAGGACCACCTTGCGACCGTGCCACGCCAACTGCACCCGAGCTAGAGTCGAAGAATCGATACACCCCGACGCGCTTGGGGCGACATCGGGGCGACTATGGTGGCGCCGCCCCACCGCCGCGGGTTAACGAGGGGCGCCCCGGGTATCCCGGGGGGTCGCCGCGCGCGTGGGGCGACTATGGTGCGCGCTAGGCGCCGCCCCACCGCCGCGGATTAACGAGGGGCGCCCCGGGTATCCCGGGGAGTCCCGAGCGCTTGGGGGGTATGGGGGGCCATATCGGGGCCCCCCATGATAATGGCCGCCCGGGTGATCGTCGTGGTTTCGCGCGCGTGCCACTCGCTCTCGTTGAACGCCCTGTCGATCTGCTCGAGAGGATACCGGTGGGATAACAGACGCTCGAACGGCCAGCGCGTCCGATTGCGGACGAGAAAGTCGAGAGCGCGGGGAATGACCCAGGCATCGTACATGATCACGCCGACGATCTTCTTGCCGCCCCACACGAGCTGGGCCGGCTCGAACTCCATCTTCGCGCCTCGACTAATGGTCCCGATCTCGAGGTAGGTGCCTCCAGGCCGCAGCATCTCGATGCCCTCTGCAATCACTGACGGAAAGCCCACGAAGTCGCAGGCCACATCGGCGCCGACGCCGCCTGTCTGCGCGCGCACGAGATTCACGCGCTCCCTCCTGTCGGCGACGTCGCGGACGTTGATGGTGTAGTCGGCGCCAAAGGCACGTGCCAGCTCGAGGCGGCCCGGGATCTGGTCGATGACGATTACCGTCTGGGCGCCCATGTCCTTGGCCACTGCCGCCGCCTGGATGCCAAGCCCACCCGCGCCCTGAATGACGATGTGGCCTCCAAAGCGTAGGCCTGCCTGATGGAGCCCGAAGATCACCTGCGAGAGCGCGCAGTTCACGGGCGCGACCAACTCGTCTGCGAGCGAGTCGGGAACGAGGAACAGCGCGCCCCCCGGCCGTAAGTAGTAGTACTCCGCAAAAGCGCCGTGGAAGTGTGGGAACTCCGAGGGCCCACGGGGCCGCTCGATCTTGGCCGGACAGTTGGCCGGCTCCTTGTTCAGGCACGCGTAGCAGCGACCGCACGGATAGAAGTAGGTGTAGGCGACACGGTCGCCCTCCTTGAGCGGGCGGCCGAGTGAGTCCGTCTTGATGCGAGCACCGAGGCGGGCCACTCGTCCCATCATTTCATGGCCATAGATCCACCCGTCCTCCGGGAGGCGTAGCGGGGCGTCGCCACGCCAGAAGTGCAGATCGGATCCACAGACGTTGGCAAGGGATACACGAATGAGGACGGCGTCCGGCTCCACCTCCGGCAGGGGCACGTCGCGGATCTCGAACGGCTTACCAGGGCCGAAGAAGACGGCAGCCCGGCCTGTGCTCATGCGGGGCTCACTGGCTCGCGGGCGAGCTCGAAGGCATCGTGCAGGGCGCGCACGGCTAGCTCCGCGTACTTGTCCTCGATCACACAGGACACCGCGATCTCGGAGGTAGAGATCATCTGGATGTTGATAGCTTCCTGGGAGAGAGCGGCGAACATGCGAGCAGCCACGCCGGAGTGGCTACGCATGCCCACCCCCACGATCGATACCTTGGCCACTCGTTCGTCGTGAACGATGCCCAGGGCTCCTACCTCGCGCGCGATCTCCTCGAGGGCGGTGGCGGCCCGCGCGTGGTCGCCGCGGGGCAAGGTGAAGGAGATATCGGTGAAACCATCGCGGCTGATGTTCTGCACGATCATGTCGACCACGATGCTGCGCTCGGCCACAGCCCCGAAAACACGGGCGGCGATGCCCGGCCGGTCGGGTACGCGCAGGATCGAGATCTTGGCCTGGCTGCGATCGTGAGTGATACCGGTGACCACCGCCGCTTCCATGCTCGTCTCCTCCGTGGCGACGAGGGTGCCACCTTCCGGCTTGAAGGTCGAGCGTACGTGCACGGGCACCGCGTACTTCTTGGCGAACTCCACGGAGCGCGCCTGCAGCACCTTGGCGCCTAGGCTCGCCATCTCCAGCATCTCGTCGTACGCCACCCGGGCGAGCTTGCGGGCGTCGGGAACGACGTTGGGGTCGGCGGTGTATACACCGTCCACGTCGGTGTAGATCTCGCACACGTCGGCCCTCAGTGCGGCCGCCAGCGCCACCGCCGTGAGATCCGACCCGCCACGGCCGAGGGTGGTGACCTCGTCCTCGTCGGAGAGGCCCTGAAAGCCGGCCACCACCGCGATCTCACCGTCATCGAGCGCGCGGCGTACGCGATCGCCTCTGATCCTCGTGATGCGGGCCTTGGTGTGGGCGCGGTCCGTCACCATACCGACCTGGGGACCGGTGAACGAACGAGCCTTGAAGCCGAGGGCGTGAAGAGCCATCGCCAAGAGGGCGATGGTGACCTGCTCGCCGGTGGCGAGCAGCATATCCATCTCGCGTGGTTCCGGGGCCGGAGTGATCCGTTGCGCCAATTCCACCAGGCCGTCGGTGGTCTTACCCATGGCCGAAACCACGACGACCATCTGATGGCCGCTGCCGTGACCCTCGCCGCTGGCGCTGGCGGCCACCCGTCGAGCGACGTTCATGATCTTCTCGGGATCGGCGACCGACGACCCCCCGTATTTCTGCACGATCAGGGCCATGATGGTGGCAGCCTACACGACGCCCGTGAGCGCTGGCAAGGATGCCCACGTTCGTCGATTCACCTACGACCGGAACAGGTTGCTCAGCGGACGGGGACCTCTGGCCGTCGCGCCAAACGGCCACGCTTCTTCAAGGTGCGCATCACCACGAAGAAGAGGGCTCCGGTGAGGAAGATGACGGTCCATAGCAGGTGCGGGCGGGGCCAACCCGAAGCCACGTGGGTGTCGAGCGCGTCGAGGGCGAAGAAGGCGGCAGTGACCACGAAGATCGCATAGAATTCCCGGGCCAGGGCCACCCGCCAGCGAAAAGGGATGAGGGGCGGGCGGTAGTGCGCGAAGGTCGGCAGCACGGCGGGCGTCTCCCTGGCCCAGCGCGCGAACGCCTCACCGAACTTCTCTTCCAGGTATTGCTCTTCCCGGGCCGCGATCCGCTCGTAGTAGAGCAGCGCAGCCAGGGTGACGATGATCGGGAGAAACCACGTCCGCGGGAAGCCGGAGAGACCAAGGGCGATGAGATAGTTGCCGACGTAGAGTGGATGCCGCACAAGCGAGTAGGGCCCGGTCGTGTTCAGGACATCCGCTTTTTGCTCGCGAGTGTTTCGGCCGGACGTTCCCCGAGGCGAAGTTCCGATAACCAGCAAGCGAACGCCTACGCCGAGCGTCGCGACGAGGAAGCATCCGATCTGCCAGGCCAGGGTGAGCGCGGGGTCGCCAAACAAGATCCGCGGGCCAAAGAAGCTGGCTACGAAGGCCGGCACCAGCAGGAGCGGCAGGAAGCTCCGCCACCGGAAGAAGAACGCCCCTGTCTCGGTGAAGTGGTCGGCAAGCTTCATGGCAGCCAGTATAGAACCCCGGCTATTCAGGATTAGTACAGGGAGCGCCTAGCGAGCGGTCTCGTGCTCGACCGACTTCCCCTGGGGGTCCGCTTTGACTTGTGCGACCTCGGTGAGGCTTACCTGTTCGCGCAGGAGGAGCAGCCAGCCAACAAGGGTCACGGGTACGAACTGCGCAGCGTGCAGGATGAGCGCGTAGCCGACAGCCTCGGACCGCGCTACCCCGAAGAGGCTCAGCGCCACCGCCGTTGCCGCGTGAAACACACCGATGAATCCCGGGGCGGCGGGAATCGAGACGCTGATTCCCACGAATGCCAGCACCACCCAGGGCGCCACCCAGGACAGTGAAAGGTCGAATGCCCGGAGCACCATCCACGCCTCGAGGGCCGGGATCCCCCACGCGGCCACCGTCCAGACCAGCAGCGGTAGGATGTGAGAGGCCGAGCGCACGCCCTCCAGACCTCGAGCGAACCGGTCAAAGGCGCGGGTCACGAGGCCCTGCAAACGCGGCCAGCGCCGAAGAATCCTGCGCGCGGCGGTGTGGGTGAGAGCCGGGCGCCAGGCCATTCCGGCAAGGATGGCTACGGCCACCAGGTTGACAGCCAGCATGACGAACGCTCCCCACTGCATCAACGCGGGAACCGGGATGAGGAAGACCAGGATTCCTAGCATGAGGACCACGGTCATGCCGTCCAGGACCCTCTCGACGACGACCGTGCCCAAGGTCGTCCAGAAGCCGTGCCCCCACCGGTGGGCGACCACGTATACCCGGGCGAATTCCCCCGCGCGCAGGGGAAGCACGTTGTTGATCATATAGCCGATCATGATGGCAGCGACGAGGCCTGGCGGATCGGAGCGCGGCGGAAAGAGATAGCGCCAACGGATCGCGCGCGCCCAGATGGCGAGCAGGCTCAGAGCCGCTGCCGCCGCCACCCAGCCCCACTTCGTGCGGTGCAGCTGTTGGGCGAGAGCGCTGAGATCAATGGTCGCGAACAGATAGACGAGCAGGGCGACGCTGACCGCGCCGCCGACGAGGATCTTGAGGCGCTTCAGGGACCGAGCAGCAGCGCGAGAAGCTTCATCCCGGGCCGCCCTCCACCCGGATGAGCGTGGTGGGAAACGCCACCACCGCCAGCCGGTCGATCTCGGTGAGGGCGGCCCGGATATCGCGCTCGGTGGCCTCGTGAGTCATCATCACCACCGGTACCGCTTCGGCGGGGCCTCGTCCCTTTTGAATCATGGAGGCGATCGAGATGCTGTGATCACCGAGGATTCCGGTGATACGTGAAAGCACTCCAGGGCGGTCCTGCGCCATGACGCGAAGGTAGTAGCCGCTGCGGACGCTTGACATCGGCCTCAGCGGCAGAGCGACCGTCCCCGCCGTCGGCAGCTCAAGAGCGAGCGCGGGAATACCGTGCGCGATCCGGCGAGCGATCTCGAGGGTGTCCGACCAAATGGCCGAGGCCGTCGGAAGCTGTCCCGCGCCACGCCCATAAAACATGAGATCGCCCACAGCATCACCCGTGATGAAGACAGCATTGAACACGCCTGACACCGCGGCCAGAGGGGAGGCCGCCGGGATCATGGTCGGGTGGACCCGTGCCTCGACGCCGCCGTCCACGGCCTTGGCGATGGCGAGCAGCTTGATCGTGTAACCTAGTTCGCGCGCATAGGCGATGTCCGCATCGGTGACCTTGGTGATGCCCTCCGTGTAGATATCCTTCAGGTCGACGAAAGTACGGAAGGCCAGCGAGACGAGGATCTGCAGCTTGTGCGCGGAATCGTGTCCGTCGACATCGAGCGTGGGATCGGCCTCCGCATAACCTCGGGCCTGCGCCTCCTTCAGCACGACCGAGAAATCGAGCCCCTCGTCCGCCATCTTAGAAAGCACGTAGTTGCAGGTGCCGTTCACGATACCGGCGACGGCCAGGATGCGGTTGGCGACCAGGCCTTCCTTCACGGCTCGGATGAGCGGGATCCCGCCTGCCACGGCCGCCTCGAAGGCTAGGGTCACGCCGTGTCGGCGGGCCTCGTCGTAGAGTTGGACGCCGTGATGGGCGAGCAGGGCCTTGTTGGCGGTCACCACGTGCTTGCCGGATGCCATGGCCCTCACGATCAACGAGCGTGCCGGCTCGAGCCCTCCCACCAGCTCGATGACGATGTCGACCTCGGGATCGTCGAGCACGGCGCCGGCGTCGGAGGCGAGGGGAAGGC
The DNA here is from genome assembly GCA_963754315.1 of uncultured Candidatus Rokubacteria bacterium. Taxonomy (GTDB): domain Bacteria; phylum Methylomirabilota; class Methylomirabilia; order Rokubacteriales; family CSP1-6; genus CAVWFS01. Next base: position 75,655 of record CAVWFS010000019.1, on the reverse strand, counting down.
TGGCCAGATCGAGCCCCTCCCGCGGGCGAGTCAGGTCGACGTCCGCGATGCGGCTCAGAGTGAGCCGGCACCCCGCGCGCTCCTCGAGAGAGACACGCTGGGCCAGGAGGAGCTTGACTACGCCGGCACCGACTGTACCGAGCCCGAGGAGCCCTAGGCGGACCTCACGCATGGGCGCGGCTCAGCGGGCGAGCTGCTTGAGGCCGCGGAGCGCCTGGCGGATGCGTTGCTCGTTTTCGACCAGGGCGAAGCGCACGTATCCCTCCCCGTACTCGCCGAACCCGATGCCAGGCGACACGGCGACCCTGGCCTCCTGGATGAGAAGCTTGGCAAACTCAAGCGAACCCAGGGGCCGCAACGCCTCCGGGATGGGCGCCCACACGAACATCGTGCCCTTGGGCTTGGGCACCGACCAGCCGAGCTTGTTGAGGCCATCCACCAGGACATCGCGTCGCCGCCGGTAGACCTCGTTGATTTCGCCGACGATCGCCTGGTTGCCCTCGAGGGCGATGATGCCGGCGATTTGAATCGGCTGGAACACGCCGTAGTCGAGATACGACTTGATCCGCGCCAGCGCATGGATCATCTGCCGATTGCCGCAGGCGAAGGCGAGCCGCCAGCCCGCCATGTTGTATGACTTCGTCATCGAGAAGAGCTCGACCCCCACCTCCCTTGCCCCGGGCACTTCCAGGAACGATGGGGGGCGATAACCGTCGAAAGCCAGATCGGCGTATGCGAAGTCGTGGACCACCATCAGGCGATGTTCGCGCGCGAACTCCACCACCCGCTCGAAGAAGGCACGGTCGATGCACATCGTGGTCGGATTGTGGGGGAAGGAGAGAATGAGAAGCCGCGCCTTGGGCCAGGCGAGCTTGGCCGTCTCCTCCAGCTTCTCGAAGAAATCGATCCCGGGCGCGAGCGGCACCGAACGCAGGTCGCCGTCGGCGATGACCACGGAGTACGAATGAATCGGGTAGGTCGGGTTGGGCACGAGAACGCCGTCACCGGGTTGAAGTACGGCCAAGGCCAGATGGGCCAACCCCTCCTTGGCCCCGATGGTGGCGATGGCTTCTGTCTCGGGATCGAGCTCTACGCCGTAGCGATCCCGGTACCACTTGGTGATGGCCACGCGCAGCCGGGTAATGCCTCGCGAAGCCGAATACCGGTGGTTGCGCGGGTTCTGAGCAGCCTCGATCAGCTTGGCAACGATGTGTTTGGGCGTCCCCAGATCGGGATTGCCCATTCCAAGGTCGATGACATCCTCGCCCCGCGCGCGCGCCTTCGCCTTCAGGTCGTTCACGATCGCGAAGACGTAGGGTGGCAGCCGTTTGATCCGGTAAAACTCGTCCATGGCGTCCTTTTCCGCGGTCGGCTGATGATACTGCGCCCTTGGGAAACGAGTCAACGAATGGCGCCCGCGCTGACTTCGGTTGACAGCCGCTTGCTGACTGGGGTAAAACCCGGCCAGCACGTCAACGCTCGATCGACAGTGCGGCCCCTTTTCCTATGGACTGCCGACCCCACGTGACCGTGCAGCTCGTTCGCGAGAATGGCACCCGGATCATCGGGGTGACCCTCTCGCCCTTGCGCGTGGTCTTCGCCTGCCTGGTGCTCGTGGTGGGCGGCCTCGGTATCGGTTTCCTGACCAGCGAGTGGATTCGTCTGCGTGGTGTCGAGCACGAAACGGTCGCCGTGGCCGATCGGAGCCTGGCCCAGGGCGCGTTCATCGCGTCGGTGACCGCCGAGATCACGAAGCTCCGGCGCGAGGTCGGAACCTGGCGAGCCTTGCACACGAACATCCTGGAGGCGTTCGGCCCTGCCGCAGAGCCGACCGGCGGCGGACGCGGTATCGGGGGCTCCGTCGCGGAGGCCGTCCGTGCCCCTGCGCCCCTCACCCCGTCGGAAGATCTGAACGCTCTGAGCGCCGAGATCCAGGAGGCGGGTGCCAGCCTACGAGTGCTCAAACGCCTGGTGGCGCGGGCGTCGCGTGCGCTGGCGGCTCTCCCCTCGACCTGGCCGATCCGCGGCACTGTGAACTCGGAATTCGGAGCCCGCGTTTCTCCGTGGTCCCGAGCACCGGAATTCCACGCGGGCATCGATATCGCGGCTCCACCCGGCACACCGGTGCACGCGCCGGCGGCAGGCACCGTGATCTTTGCGGGGACGCATCACGAGTATGGCGTGGCCGTCATCTTGGATCACGGACAGGACATCCGTACCGTGTACGCGCATCTGACGAAGGCACGCGTGTCGGTCGGTCAGTACGTCACCCGCGGCGCGGAGATTGGCCTGTCCGGGACCACCGGACGCTCCTCCGGCCCGCACCTGCACTACGAGATTCTCATGAGCGGTCAAGCTGTGAATCCGCGCTCCTTCCTCTGGGATTAGCCGATTCACCTCATGGGGGGGCCCCCATGCCCCTAGTTCGACAGAACGCAATCGGTCAGGAAGCCTTCGCGCCACAGGCCCTGCTCGAGTCCTTCGGCGAAGGCTCGGGCCCCGTGCACGGTGAAGTGGATGTCCTGGGGCCAGTAGAAGGGGAGCTGGGGCACGGTGCGCTCCTGAGCCTCAAGGGCGTCCCGGATGAACGAGCGGAGATTCAGGACGGGAAACCCTGCGCGTTGCCCCAAGTCCTCGAGGATCCGGAAGGGCCTTTCTGAGGCGTAGAGACCAGGCCCGATGCCGAACTTGCGGCGTCCCTCGGCCGAGGCCGTGGCGCTGATTTGATGCGCGTAAGGATAGACGGCCAACACGAAGGCGGCTCCGTTCGAGCGCGCCAGATCGCGTATGCCGAGAACATAGCGCTCGGTGTCTGACCAGGCAGCCTCCTGCTCTGGGTAGTCCCCGTCCCGGGTGATAGCCAGGACGTCGTAACGGACGTTTCCCACGAGGCCGAGGGCCTCCAAGCGCTCGGGCGAGAGCCGGGTTGGCCCGAGCAACCAACGGCCCGGTCGGGCTTTCCGGAACGCCTGATACAGCAGGGAGGACCTCAGCATTTGGTTGACGGGGTCGAAGGCGCGGGCGATGGCCGAGGGCCCTAGGGGTGGAATGAGCAGAGCGGTCTCTCGCCGCCGGTCGGCGGGGACCGCGATAGGAAGACCTTTGGCATCGAAGGTCGCGAGGCGCGTTCGGATGAAATCGTCGTGCACGTCGGTCATATCGAAGCTCAGGAGCACCAGATCGGGGCGAAGACGGGGCCCGATGTCCTTCAACAAGAGGTACTCGAGAATCGGTGAGTAGGAGGCATTGCCCCCGTTGATGACCTCGTACTGACTCGGGCAGCGGATGGCCAGCGACTGTTCCAGGCGTTTCGCCACCACGCCCACCAAGGGCACCGTCCACCCTTCGGTGAAGGAATCTCCCAGCATCAGGATGCGAAACACTCCCGCCGGCTTCGGCGCTGCATACTCACGATCGCGCAGACCAAGCGAATTGGTCTCATACTCGACGCCCCGGACGCGCCCCCGCGCGTTGGGCTTCCACCGATGGTGACGGACGGGGTCGTCGACGCCGAGCGAGTCCTTGCGGGGGCGCCGCGTGGATTCGTACGCGCGCGCCCCGAATTCGGCCACGATCAGGCCACCCCCGATGCCGAACAGGACGAGGACGGCGAGGGCGAACCGCCGCGCCCTCGCGCTCAGGGTCACGTGATAGTGAGGCCGGTGCGCACCTGGCAAGCCACCCAGTGCCCGGGCGAAACCTCCTTGAGCGTCTGCTCGTTCTCGGAACAGGACGGTACGCGGAGGGCACAGCGCGTGTGGAAGCGGCACCCTGACGGAGGATTGACCGGACTCGGTACGTCCCCTTCCAGGAGGATCCGCTTTCGTTTGATGGCGGGATCCGGAATGGGCACCGCCGACAGGAGAGCCTCGGTGTAAGGATGCTTCGGGTTTGTGTAGAGCTCCTTGGCCGGCGCGATCTCCACGACCTTGCCCAGGTACATCACGGCCACGCGGGTCGAGATGTGCTCCACGACAGACAGATCGTGGGCGATGAACAGGTAGGTCAGCCCGAATTGAGCCTGGAGATCCTCGAGAAGGTTGATGACCTGCGCCTGCACCGACACGTCGAGGGCAGACACCGGCTCGTCGGCAATGATCAGCTTGGGATTGACAGCCAGGGCGCGGGCAATGCCAATGCGCTGCCGCTGACCGCCCGAGAACTCGTGAGGATAGCGTCGCAGGTGCTCGGCGCTGAGCCCGACCGTCTCCAGGAGCTGCACGACGCGTTCCTCACGCGCCTTGCGGCTGGGCGCCAGCTTGTGGATGATCAGAGCCTCTCCGATGATCGACCCGACCGTCATGCGCGGGTTGAGCGAGGCGTAGGGATCCTGGAAGATGATCTGCATCTCCTTGCGGAGTGCCCGCAGGGCCCGCTTGTCGAGCGTGGTGACGTTCTTGTCCTCGAACCAGACCTCACCCGACGTCGGCTCAATGAGCCGGAGGATCGACCGTCCGGTGGTCGACTTACCGCAGCCGGACTCGCCCACCAGGCCCAGCGTCTCCCCGGGCATCAGATCGAAGGACACGTCATCGACGGCGTGGACGCGCGCGACCTCCTTGGAGAGCAGGCCTCCGCGGATCGGAAAGTACTTCTTCAGGTTGCGTACTCTCAGAAGTGGATCTGCCATGGCACCCTCAATACAGGAAGCAGGCGACCTTGTGACCAGGCCGGACTTCCTTCAGCGGCGGGGTGTTCTCGAAGTGCATAGGTTTGGCAAACGAGCAGCGTGGAGCGAAGCGGCAACCCGGCTTTTCCTCGCCCCGCAACGTAGGCACGACGCCTGGAATAGTCTGCAACCGCACACGCTGGGTGGCCGCGAGGTCGATGCGGGGGATGGAGCGCAGAAGGCCCTGCGTGTAGGGGTGAAGCGGCTCCTTGAACAGCTCGCCCACCTCGGCCTCCTCCGCCACCTTGGCCGCGTACATCACCACCACCCTCTGCGCGGTCTCGGCGATGACGCCCATGTCGTGTGTGATGAGCATGACGGCCATGTTGAGCTTGGCCTTCAGCTCGTTCAGGAGCTCGAGGATCTGCGCCTGGATGGTGACGTCGAGGGCCGTGGTGGGTTCGTCCGCGATCAGCAGCTTGGGATTGCAGGACAGCGCCATAGCGATCATGATGCGCTGCCGCATGCCTCCCGAGAGCTGATGCGGGTATTCCTTCACGCGCCGTTCCGCATTGGGGATGTGCACGAGCCGCAGCATCTCCACGGTCTTGTCCATGGCGTCCCGCCGCCCCAGGCCTTCATGGAGCCGAATGGCCTCCGCGATCTGCTCCCCACACGTGAAGACGGGATTGAGGGAGGTCATGGGTTCCTGGAAGATCATCGAGATTTCCTTGCCGCGGATCTTCCGAATCTGAGCGGGGGTGAGGTCGAGTAGGTTCCGGCCGTTGTAGAGAATCTCGCCCTCGACGATCCGACCCGGGGGCTGGGGAATGAGCCGCATGATCGAGAGCGCCGTCACGCTCTTGCCGCAGCCGGACTCGCCCACGATGCCGAGGGTCTCGCCCTTGTCGATGTGGAAGTCCACGCCATCGACGGCGCGCACCACGCCTTCGTCAGTAAAGAAGTGCGTCTTCAATCGCTTCACTTCGAGGAGCCGTTCGGCCATGCCGCCTCCATATTACTGGAGGGGCGAGACACCGAAGCGGGGCACGACGCCCTCACCCGTGTCTCGTCGTTTGTTCTGATGGGGGCGTCACGCCCCCTTCAGACCCCTCCGGTTTTTCACACTGGGGCTTACGAGCCCCAGATCCCCAGTTCACGTTACGACCTTCTCGGCACCAGTCTCGTGGGCGTCGTTACCAGGCGCTTGTGATCTCGCGGAACGCTGCGATTGCGCGCGCGATGTCGTCAGCATCGACGTCCTTGTGGGTCACGCAGCGGATGCTCGTCGGGCCCATCGCATGCACCTTCACCTTGCGCTCGGCGCACCCCTGCACCAGAGCCGCCGTGCGTGCCTGGGCGCCAGGACCATCGATGCCTGCGATCACGATGTTGGTCTGCACGGTACCCAGATCGATCCGGATGCCCGGTAAGCGAGCCAGCCCTTCCGCCAGTAGCCTGGCGTGAGCGTGATCCTCCCCCAGACGGTCGACCATCTGCTCGAGAGCCACGAGGCCGGCGGCCGCGATGACACCCGCCTGACGCATTCCCCCGCCCAGCATTTTCCGCCATCGGCGGGCTCGGGCGATGAAGTCCCCACTCCCGCACACGACGGATCCCACGGGCGCCGCCAAGCCCTTGGAGACGCAGAACGTCACCGAATCGACCTCGTGCGCAAATTCCCGAGCCGGGCGGTGTAAGGCGACGGCGGCGTTGAACAGTCGCGCGCCGTCCAAGTGCACGCGCAGGCCGGCCTCGTGCGCCGCGCAAGCCACCGTACGGATCTCCTCAGGCGTACAACACGTTCCACCGTGCCGGTTGTGCGTGTTCTCGAGGCAGACGAGCGCACTCACAGGAAGATGGATGTTGGCCGGACGTAGTGCCTCTCGGACCTGGGCTGGGTCGACGAAGCCACGCGCGGTCTTGACCGGTCGCATTTGCAGGCCGCCGATGAGGGAAGCCCCGGCAACTTCGTAGTTGTAGATGTGAGAATCGACGTCGAGGATGACCTCCTGCCCGCGCTCGGTGTGAGCGAGCAGGCAGACGAGGTTACCCTGGGTCCCGGACGTCACGAACAGGCCCGCTTCCTTGCCCAGCCGCTCCGCAGCGACCGCCTCCAGTCGGGCCACGGTCGGATCCTCCCCCCACACGTCATCCCCGACCTCGGCGCGGGCCATGGCCTCGCGCATCTCCGGGGTTGGAGTGGTGAGGGTATCGGAGCGGAGATCGGTGAGGTCGTGCATGGGGTGCCCTGGCCTACCTCTGTGCGCGCAGTCGCTGAGCGGCGCGGCGGCCGTAGTCAGTGTGGGGGAAATCTGCCGAGAGTCGCTGGAGAAGCTCAATGGCCTCGCGCGACTTGCCCTCCCGCGCGTTGACCTCGGCCAGGAGCCACAGGGTTTCGGGGACGACCAAGGTGCGCTGGTATTCCTTGAGAATCAGCTCCAGACGCTGACGGGCAGCACTCGGATTCCCCTGGGTGAAGTACCAGTTAGCCACCCACAGCTCTTTCTGGGCGAGCCGTCCGCGACACATGTCGATCTTGGCCAGGGCGTCGGTCGCGTATCGACTCTCCGGATAGTCCTTGACGAGCTTCTTGAACTGGTCGAGCGCCTTGGTGGTGATGGATTGATCCTGCTCCACCGGTTTCATTTGATCGTAGTACCCCATGGCGAGCCGATACTGAACGAGATCTGCGATCTGGTGCCGGGGGTAGAACGACATGAACACTTCGAACTCTTTGATGGCCTTGTTGAACTCCGCTTCGCGGTAGTACGCCTCGCCCAACAGGAAGCGGGCGCGGGGCGCGAAGGCCGAGTCTGGATAGCGCTCGGTGATCTTCCTGAAGTTCCCGCGCGCCTCCTCGTACAGGCGCTTGTCGAGATTCTCCTCGCCGAGCTTGTAAAGCTCGTCCGCTGGCAAGATGGCCGTGGGAGTCGGTCGTAACCACGAGCACCCTGCCACCAAGAGCAGGCTCAGCCCAAGCAAGAGAACCGGAAGCGAGAGGGGCCGTCGCATAGGAAATTGGCGATCCTTATACCACAATCCTTCCAGAAAAACCTTTCGACTTCTTGACTTCCTCCCGGGCCCCCGGTATTACGGAGGCACCCTGAGGAGGTCCTGCCTCCTCCATCTCGCACCACCCGATCGGGAGGATCACAGACGATGCTCCGTGGAAGGATCCTGGCGCCGCTCGCCGCCGCCTGATGTTATCGGGTTGACCTGTCTGGGTGCGGCCCTGCTCTCCCAGAGGGTTCGCCGTGGGGTGCCCGTGGTCGAGCAGGCGAGATCGCTACCGTGAGCGTCGCCCAGCAAGCGACCCTCACGGTGGTCTGTGCGGCGCTGGTGATAGTCGTAATCGTGTACGGCGTCTTCAGGCTCTACGCATAGCCGATGAGGCGATTGGACTTGGGGACTGAGTGATGCGCCGCGTCCTCTGGGCGGTCGGGGTGCTGGTGGGAGTGGTCGTACTTGCCTATGGCGGCTACCGCTGGTACGAGTCTCGTGTCTACGTCTCGACCGACGACGCCTACGTGGAGGGTTCCATCACCTCCATCAGCGCCAAGGTGCCCGGCCACGTAGCCGAGCTGCTCGTCCAAGACAACCAGCCTGTGAAGAAGGGCGACCTGTTGCTGCGCATCGACCCGCGCGACTATCAAGCACGTCGCCATCAGGCCGCCTCGGCCGTCGCCACCGCCGAGGCGGGGGTCCGGTCGGCCCGATCGGAAGTGCCGTTGGCCCGCGATGACACGAGTGCCCAGATCGATCAGGCTCGAGCGGCCCTGGAAGCGGCGCAGGTCGCCGTCCGGTCGGCGGAGGCGGCAGTGGAGGAGGCCCGGGCCAGACTGGAGGCCAAGCGAGCGGCCACCGACGCGATGCGAGCGGAGGTTGTCGGGGTAGAGAGCTCCGCTCGCAACGCGGGACGGGAGCGCGAACGCATGGACCGCTTGGTGAAGGGCGGCTTTGTGGCGCAACGCGACTTCGATACCGCTGACTCCACCATGGAGACGGCCATGGCCACCCTCGACGCAACGCGCAGACGCCTCGTGCAGACGGAGCGTGAAGTTGAGCAGACCGAGGCTGAGCTCAAGACGAAACGGCTCGCCGTCGACCAGGCCCACCAGCGCGTCGCGGAGGCCCGGGCGACGCTTGCTCGTTCAGAAAGCGGACGGCACACCATCGATATCAAGGGAGCAGAGGTGAGCCGGGCGGAGGCCCGGCTCAAGGAGGCGCAGGCCGACCTCGCCCATGCGGACCTCCAACTTCAGTACACGGAGGTTCGGGCTCCCCTCGATGGAATCGTGTCCAAGCGGACGACTGAGCTTGGCCAGGTCGTGCAGATGGGACAGCCCTTGCTCGCTATCGTCCCGCTGCATGACGTGTGGGTCGTCGCCAACTTCAAGGAAACGCAGCTTGGCCGGGTACGGCCAGGCCAGAAGGCTGAGATCACCATCGACAGTTACCCCGGTCGGGCGTTCAGAGGCACCGTGCACTCGATCAGCGCCGGGACCGGGGCTCGCTTCTCGTTGCTCCCCCCCGAGAACGCCACCGGCAACTGGGTGAAGGTCGTCCAACGCATTCCCGTCAAGATCCTCCTCGAAGATGGGGCGGCAGGGAATCCCCAGCCCCTCCGGACGGGTATGTCGGTGTTCGCCACCATCCGGGTCGAGTAGGCTCCTCGGAAGGAGACCCTTGCATGAGCGCAGATCCGCGCCCACTCGTAGTCGTGAGCGAGCCAATTCACCAGGATGGTCACGCCCTGCTCGAGAGTGAGGCGCGGGTCGTCATCTGCCAGGGTAATAGCGAGGGGGCAATGGTCAGTGCCGCGGCCGAGGCGCAGGGGATCCTGTTCCTCCTCCAGCCCGCGTGCACCGAGAGTCTGATGGCCGCCTGTCCAAAGCTCAGGGTGGTCGGCCGCCACGGCGCGGGCCTGGACACCGTCGACATGCCAGCGGCAACCCGCCAGGGGATCGCCGTCGTCCACGCGCCCGGCGCCAACTCGCAGTCTGTCGCCGAGCACGCCATGATGCTCATCCTGAGCTGTGCCAAGCAGGCGCGACGCGTGGATCGGATGACGCGCGCCGGCGAGTGGGGGCCAGAACGGTTCCACGCGCTCGTCGAGCTGAAAGGCAAGACGCTCGGGATCATCGGGGTCGGGAACATCGGGCGCATCACGGCCAGGCTCGCGGCGGCGTTCGGCATGCGCGTGTTGGGATACGATCCCTATTTGGTGGATGAGGAGGTGCGGCGGCGCGGTGCGGAGCCGGTGACGAGCCTGGAAGCGCTCCTTCCCCGGGTTGACGTGCTGACGTGCCACGCGCCACTCACTCCCGAGACCCGCGCCATGATCAATCCGCGGACTCTGGGTCTCATGAAGAAGGGCGCGATCTTCGTCAACACGTCGCGAGGGCCGGTGCAGGACGAGCGTGCCTTGTTCGAAGCGCTCACCCGGGGACAGCTGGCAGCGGCGGGCCTCGATGTCTTCGAGGACGAGCCGAGCTCGGTCGACAATCCGCTCTTCAATCTCGAGAATGTCATCGTCAGCTCCCACCTCGCCGGCGTCACCGCGGAGTCCAATCGGGCCATGGCCATGCAAGTCGCCGGGGAGATGCTGCGTGTGTTGCGTGGTGAGTTGCCCCATGTGCTAGCCAACAAGGACCTGCTACCGCGTCTCGGCCACCTGCGCCCGGCTACCCGGTGACCCCCGCCGGTTCCGGAGGTATGCAAGAATGCGCCGCGGGGGCCTGGGGGGCCCTGTCGAGGCCGCGGGGGCGAGCGTGAGACCGAGGAGCGCCCCGGGTGACCCGGGGCGTGACGAGCGCGGGGGGCCTGGGGGGCCCTTCGAGGCCCGGGGGCGAGCGTGAGACCGAGGAGGGCCCCGGGTTACCCGGGGCGTGACGAGCGCGGGGGGCCTGGGGGGCCCTGTCGAGGCCGCGGGGGCGAGCGTGAGACCGAGGAGGGCCCCGGGTTACCCGGGGCGTGACGAGCGCCGGGGGGCCTGGGGGGCCCGTTCGAGGCCGCGGGGGCGAGCGTGAGACCGAGGAGGGCCCCGGGTTACCCGGGGCGTGACGAGCGCCGGGGGGCCTGGGGGGCCCTGTCGAGGCCCCCCATAATAACGGAGGTCACGATGCCGATCGACACGCGACATCCCCGGGAGATACGTCGGGATATCCGCAGCAAGAAGCTAGTGGGGGTCACCGCGGGCCTCGGCCAAGGCTTCGTACAAGCCAATCTGGCCGTCCTTCCCAGAGACCACGCCTACGACTTCTTGCTCTTCTGCCAGCGCAACCCCCGGCCTTGCCCTCTCATCGAGGTGACGGACGTGGGCTCACCGGAGCCGGTTGGAGTGGCCCCAGGGGCCGATCTGCGGACCGACATCCCGCGCTACCGCATTTATAAGGACGGCGTCCTCGCCGATGAGGTGACCGACGTCACCGCGTGCTGGCGCGACGATCTGGTGGCCTTCCTGCTCGGATGTTCCTTCACGTTCGAGTGGGCTCTCCTCGAGGCGGGGATCCGTCTGTGGCACGTGGAGCACGGAAGGAATGTGGCCATGTGGCGCACGTCCATCGAGTGTCGGTCGGCTGGGGTCTTCCATGGCCCCATGGTCGTCTCGATGCGTCCGATCCCGGCAGCGCAGCTGGCCAAGGCAGTGACAGCCAGCGCGCGGTTTCCCAACGCCCATGGCGCGCCAATCCACGTGGGCGATCCAGCGGCTCTTGGCATCAGCGATATCGGCCGTCCAGACTGGGGAGATCCGCAGCCCTTCAACCCCGGGGACATTCCGGTGTTCTGGGCGTGTGGAGTTACACCCCAAGCCGTCGCTCTGGCCTCGAAGCCGCCCCTCATGATCACCCACAGCCCGGGGCACATGTTCATCACCGACTTGCCGAACGCGACCCTGGCCGCGTTGTGAGCGTGCGGGTCGACTCAGCTCGTCCTGCGTTCTTCCCCGCTGGAGACCGGGCGGTGTGCATCGAGGTCGGCGACGAGATCAGTGTCGAGGTCAACGCCCGCGTTCGCACTCTCGAGCATCTGATCCAGCAGAAAGGGGTGCCCGGGGTCGTGGAGTGTGTCCCCACGTTCCGGTCATTACTCGTTTACTACGATCCGCTGATGACCGGCTACGAGTCCTTGGTCGATGCCATCGACATCTTGTTTGTCCCGCCAGACAAGGTAGCCCTGCCGCCATCTCGGCACGTCGAGCTGCCGTGCTGCTACGATCCCGGGTTCGGGCTTGATCTGCAGGCGGCAGCCGAGCGGCTCACGCTGTCCCCGGACGAGGTAGTCCGCCTTCATGCGAGCGAGACGTACCACCTGTACTTCATCGGGTTCACCCCCGGACTGCCCTACATGACCGGCATGCCAGAGCGTATTCACCTGCCACGGCTGCCGACGCCTCGCACGAAGGTGCCTGCTGGCAGCGTGGGCATCGGGGGCATTCAGTGCTGTATATATTCCGTGGAGAGTCCAGGGGGCTACTGGATCCTCGGCCGTACCCCCCTCGCTCTCTACGATCCCGGTGCGCAGGAGCCGGTTTTGCTGCGGGCAGGCGACCGCATCCACTTTCGGCCAATCGACCGCCATGAGTTTGACTTCATCGCGGCAACGGTAGCTGCTCGGACGTATCGGCCCAAGATCTGGTAAACGTGGGCGCCGCCTCTCCGTTCATCACTGTGCAGGAGGCAGGACCGCAGACGACGGTTCAAGATCTCGGACGACCTGGACAGCTCCGGTACGGCATCCCTCCCTCGGGGCCCATGGATCGCGTTGCGTTCATCGTGGCCAATCGCTTGGTGGGCAATCCCGACTCGGCAGCGGCCCTCGAGTGTACCTTGGCAGGCCCGCGGTTCGAGGTGGCCTCCGTCGGCGCCATCGCAGTGACGGGGGCGGTCATGCCGGTCACGCTCAACGGACACGAGGCGCCTACCTGGACCACGATCGCGGTGAGACCCGGCGACGTCGTCCGAATGGGGCCGGTGCGCGCCGGTGTACGCGCGTACCTAGCCTTTTCAGGCGGCTTCGATGTGCCGATCGTCCTCGGATCACGCTCGACGTACCTCCGCGGCCGCCTAGGCGGACTGGAAGGACGCGCCCTGCGCAAGGGCGATACGCTTCGCATTTTCCCAGCAGCCTCGCCTGAAATACGTTCGACCACGCCGCCGTTCGGGCTCGAGGACGAACCGGTGTTACGGGTGGTGCTGGGACCCCAGGCCCACCGGTTTACGCGGGAAGGGGTAGCGGCACTGCTTGAACACGCCTACGAGATGCTGCCTCAGTCGGATCGCATGGGCGCGCGGCTGCGGGGCCCGGCCATCGGACACGAGGCCGGACACGACATCATTTCCGATGGGATTGCCCTTGGGAGCCTGCAGGTCCCGGGCGATGGCCAGCCCATCGCGTTACTGGTGGACCGGCAGTCCACGGGCGGCTACCCGAAGGTGGCAACCGTTTGCTCCTTCGACGTCGGTCGTCTCGGACAGGTGAGACCTGGCCAGCGTGTGCGCTTCGCCGCGATCAGCATGAAGGAGGCGCACGCGCTCCTCGGCGAGGCCGAGGCGACGCTGGCCCGGATTCTGGTCTAGGCTAGAAGGAGGAACGGCATGGACATGGAGCGAGAAGTCGCAGAGTACACGGGCAAGACCGGGCGGTCGCGCGCGCTCTTTGAGGAGGCCCTCCGGGCCATGCCGGGCGGCAACAGCCGCACGACGACGTTCTTCGATCCCTATCCCTTCTATCTCCAGCGAGGACAGGGTGCCCACATCTGGGACGAGGACGGCAACGAGCGGATCGACTTCAACGGCAACTATACGAGCCTCATCCTCGGTCACGCGACTCCTGACGTCGTGCAGGCCGTGCAGCGTACGGCGGCCGCGGGGCTCTCCTTCCCGGGTCCCACGGAGCATGAGATCCGTCTGGCCGAAGCTATTACTCGTCGCATGCCATCGATCGAACGGGTGCGCTTCACCAATTCCGGGACTGAGGCCACCATGAATGCGGTACGGCTGGCGCGCGCCTTCACCGGCCGCCCGAAAATCGCAAAGTTCGAGGGCGCGTTTCACGGCACCCACGACTGGGTGATGGTGAGCGTCACGCCCGATCCCAAGCTGGCCGGGAGCCGCAAGCGGCCCAAGTCGGTAGCATGGTCGGCCGGGCTGCCCCCAGCCATCCTCAAGAACGTCGTGGTGCTGCCGTGGAACAACCTTGAGGCCTGTGAAGCCATCCTGACCAAGGAGGCGCCCAGCCTGGCGGCCGTCATCGTCGATCCTCTTCTCGCCAACGCCGGAATGATCCCTCCGGCGGAGGGCTTTCTGGCTGGGTTACGTGCCATGACGGAGCGGCTCGGCGTGCTGCTCATCTTCGACGAGGTCATCACGTTTCGGGTGGCAGTGGGCGGTGCCCAAGAGCACTTCTCGGTCCGCCCCGACCTCACCACGTTGGGCAAGATCATCGGGGGCGGCCTGGCGGTTGGGGCTTTCGGAGGCCGTGCCGACGTGATGAGTCTCTACGACCCACGCGGCGGGGCCCCCCGCATCAGCCAGGGCGGGACCTTCAATGCCAACCCGCTCACGATGGCGGCCGGCCTCGCCACTCTTGAAGCACTCTCCCCCGACGCCTACGCGAGGCTCGACACTCTGGGCGAGCGTCTGCGGGGTGGCGTGGCGCGCCTGCTGGAGGCCACGCGTCGGAAGGGGCAGGTGACCGGAGTGGGCTCGCTCTTCTGGCTGCACTGGACCGCCAAGCCATTGACCGACTACCGTTCCACGCGCCCTCAAGACCCGCTTCTCTCCACCCGCATCTTCATGGGACTCCTCAACGAGGGCATTGTGCTGACCCCGCGCGGGCTGGGCGCCTGCTCGCTGGCCATGACCGATGACGATATCGACCGCTTTATCAACGCGCTAGCCCGGGTGCTGGCGCGCCTTTAAGGAGTGACCACCATGGCAGGGACCAAGTACATCGATCTCAACTGCGACATGGGCGAGAGCTACGGCCGCTGGAAGCTCGGCGCCGACGAGGAAATTATGCCGTACATCACCTCGGCCAACGTGGCGTGCGGCTATCACGGCGGCGATCCCCATGTGATGCGCGCGACGGTGGCTCTCGCCATGCGACACAACGTGGCGGTGGGCGCTCACCCGAGCTTGCCCGACCTCATGGGGTTTGGCCGTCGGGTGATGGACGTGACCCCCCAGGAGGTGAAGGACTACCTCTGCTACCAGACGGGCGCCCTGCGCGAATTCGTCCGGGTTGCTGGTGGCGACCTGCAACACATGAAGCCGCACGGCATCCTCTACAACATGATGGAGAGGGACGAGGCGCTGGCAGTCGCGGCCGGCGAGGCCACCCTCGAATCGGGCGGGACGAATCTGATCCTGATGGCGATGGCCACCGGAAAGTACGATCGCGCCTGTCGGAAGATGGGTGTGCGCGTGGTGTCCGAAGGATTTGCCGATCGCGCCTACGACGTCGAGTGCCGGCTCGTCTCGCGGAAGATTCCCCGTTCGCTCATCACCGATCCGGCGCAAGCCGCCGAGCAGGCAGTTCGAATGGCGGTGGAGGGTAAGGTCAAGACCATCGACGGCGTGACCATCGACATCAACGTGCAGTCGATCTGCTGCCATGGGGATACGCCGGGTGCGGAAAAAATCGTCCGGACCGTGCGCGAGGCGCTGGAGAAAGCCCACTGCCAGGTGAAGGCACTGCGCGACTGGCTTCCCGCTGCCTGAGACCGAGGACGTCCGGTGACCCTCAAGCGCACGCCCCTGTATGCCGCCCACCTCAAGGCGGGGGCGCGCATGGTCCCGTTCGCAGGGTGGGAGATGCCCGTGCAGTACACCGGCATCATCGAGGAACATCGGGCCACACGCGCGGCGGTGGGCCTCTTCGATGTCAGTCACATGGGTGAATTCGAAGTGGAGGGTCCGGCGGCGTTGGCCGCCCTCCAAGGGCTCACCACCAATGACGTGGGCGCCCTGGCCGAGGGGCAGGTGCAGTACTCGGTTCTGTGTTATCCCGACGGCGGCATCGTGGATGATTGCACGGTGTATCGGCTGGCGGTCGATCGCTTCATGGTCACCGTCAACGCGGGCAACATCGATAAGGACTGGGCCTGGGTGAGGGAACACGGGGGCGGGGCTCGCTGGCGCAACATTTCGGATGAGACCGCGCTCATCGCCGTGCAGGGCCCGCGCGCGGAAGCGCTCGTAGGGCGGCTGGCCGACGGCGACATCACGCCGATCGGGTACTACCGGTTCGCACGACGCACGGTGGCTGGGGCGCCGGCGCTGGTCTCGCGCACCGGATACACGGGCGAAGACGGCTTCGAGCTGTACGTGGCCGCTCTCGACGCCGAGAAGCTGTGGAGCAATCTCGTCAACGAGGGCGTCCGTGACGGGGTGACCATGGTGGGCCTGGGGGCCCGCGACACGCTCCGGCTCGAGATGAAGTATGCGCTCTATGGCAATGACATCGACGAGACGACGAACCCACTGGAAGCTGGACTCGGCTGGGTCGTGAAGCTCGGCAAGGGAGAGTTCGTGGGTCGGGCTGCCCTGGAACGAGTGCGAGCGCAGGGCCCGACACGCAAGCTGGTCGGCCTCGAGATGACCGAGCGAGCCGTGCCTCGGCACGGCTACCCCGTCCTCAAGGACGAGGCCCGCCTCGGGGTCGTCACCTCGGGCTCCTATGGGCCATCCGTGGACAAGTACATCGCGATGGCCTACGTGGCGGTCACGCATGCGGGCCTCGGTACCGACCTCGGCGTGGAGGTCCGGGGGCAAGTCAAGGCCGCCCACATCGTCCGCACCCCGTTCTACGCCTCCCGAGTTAAGAAGTGACCCTGTCCTCTTTCAATGAATCGGTGAGGGGTACGCAACCACGCGCACCTCGAAGAGGCCACCCACGCTTCAAGCCGGCCGCCGGGCCGTCGCGACAATAGGAAGATCCATGGCCAACGTTCCATCAGATCTGAAGTACACGAAGGAGCACGAGTGGGCGAAGATCGAGGGTGATCGGGCCCGGATAGGGATCACCGCCTACGCGCAGGAGCAACTCGGTGACGTGGTCTTCGTTGAGCTGCCCAAGGTGGGGGCCACGGTCACCCAGCACAAGGGGTTCGGCGTGGTGGAGTCCGTCAAGGCCGTGTCCGATCTCTTCGCACCACTGTCGGGCAAGGTCGTTGAGATCAACGCAGAGCTGGTCAACGCGCCGGAGCTGGTCAATCAGGACCCGTATGGCCGCGGCTGGATGATCGTCATCGCCCTCGCCAATGCCCCCGAGGTGGCCGAACTTCTCGGCGCCGAGCAATACGAGGCGCTCATCGCTCAGGCCGGGCACTAGGCCATGCGTTACATCGCGAACACTCGCGACGAGCAGCGGCTCATGCTCGACGTCATCGGCGCCCGCTCCATCGAGGATCTGCTGGTGGGCATACCCCCCAAGGCGCGCCTGGAGGGACCGTTGGCCCTCGCCCCCGCGCTCGCCGAGACCGACCTCGTCCACCATTTGCGTGACCTGGCTGATCAGAACGCCGACGCCGACGCCTATAGCTGCTTTCTCGGGGCTGGCTCCTACGATCATTACGTCCCCAGCCCCATCAACCATCTCGTCTCGCGCGGCGAGTTTTTCACGGCTTACACGCCCTATCAGCCCGAGGCCAGCCAGGGAACGCTTGCGGACGATCTTTGAGTACCAAACCATGATCGCCGAGCTCAGCGGCATGGACGTGGCCAATGCTTCGATCTACGACGGGGCCTCGTCCTTGGCGGAAGCGGCACTGATGGCGCACGCTGCCACGTCGCGCTCCGAGATCGTGGTGGCCGGCGGGGTTCATCCGTTCGCGCGGCGGGTCATGGCGACCTACTGCGCAGGGCCCGACCTCCGCCTGCGTGACGCGCCGGCCCCGGAGGGCACCACGGACCTGGAGGCAGCGCGCGCCCTGGTCGGGGCGAAGACAGCGGCCCTGGTCATCCAGTCGCCGAACTTCTACGGTTGCCTCGAGGACATCCGGGCGGCCGGCGAGATCGCCCACGCGGCCGGAGCCCTGCTCGTGGTGGCCTCCGATCCCGTGAACCTCGGCGTGCTCGAGGCTCCCGGCCGTTTGGGCGCCGACATCTTTGTGGGCGAGGGGCAGGGGCTTGGTGTCCCAATGTCATATGGCGGACCCAACCTCGGTGTGTTCGCTGCCAAGCAGGAACTGGTTCGGCGGATGCCAGGGCGGCTGGTGGGCGCCACCGTGGACGCCGATGGTCGGCGAGGCTTCGTGCTGACCCTGCAGACGCGTGAGCAGCACATCCGCCGCGCCAAGGCCACGTCGAACATCTGCACGAACGTGGCCCTGTGCGCGCTGATGGCCACCATCTACCTCGCGCTCCTCGGCAAGCGAGGGTTGACGAAAGTGGGCGAGCTGTCGACAGCCAAGGCGCACTACGCCGCCGAACGCCTGACGCAGATTCCTGGAGTCGCCTTGCGGTTTCCGGCGCCCGTTCTTCAAAGAATTCGTCCTCACCCTGCCGAAATCGCCTCCGCGGGTGGTGAGGCGCCTGGCCAAGGATCGCATCATGGCCGGCGTGCCCTTGGGGAGCTTCGAGAGGCGGCTGAGGGATTGCCTTCTGGTGGCGGTGACCGAGAAACGGTCGCGCGCCGAGATCGACCGCTTCGCGATGGCCCTCGCCGGAGCAGTGGGGTCGTGAGCCGGGTGGCGGCCGCCGTCGTACGACCAGCTCGTGTTCGAGATCTCCTCGCCTGGGCGTGTCGGCTACTCGCTGCCCGAGTGCGACGTGCCGGTGGCCGACCCACGCGCCTTGCTACCTTCCCAATATCTGCGCTCGGAGGCGCCCGCCCTCCCGGAAGTCTCCGAGTTCGACGTGGTGCGCCACTACTCACGCCTCTCGCGCCTCAACTACGGCCTCGACACCCACTTCTACCCGCTGGGTTCTTGCACCATGAAGTACAACCCGCGGCTCAACGAGGACATGGCCCGTCTGCCCGGGTTCGCCCGGCTGCATCCCCTGACACCAGAGGGTGCTGCGCAGGGCGCGCTGGCCTTGATGCATGCGCTGGCGGCGTCCCTTGCGGAGATTGCAGGGATGGACGCGGTGTCGCTCCAGCCGGCGGCGGGAGCCCAAGGAGAGCTGGCTGGCATCCTCATGATCCGGGCGTATCATCGCTCGCGCGGCGAGCGGCGTACCAAGGTCCTGGTCCCCAACTCCGCCCACGGCACCAACCCCGCATCGACCGCGATCGCGGGCTATGAGGTGGTCGAGGTCAAGTCGACCGGCACCGGAGAGGTTGACGTGGATGATCTCGCGCGCCATCTCGGTCCTGACGTGGCCGCCTTCATGATCACCGTGCCCAACACGCTCGGGATGTTCGAGCCGCGCGTCACGGAGATCACCGAGATGTGTCATGCGAGCGGGGTGCAGGTCTACATGGACGGCGCCAATCTCAACGCCATTCTCGGCATCACCCGGCCTGGCGATCTCGGCTTCGACGTGTGTCACTTCAACCTCCACAAGACCTTCACCACGCCGCACGGAGGAGGCGGGCCAGGAGCGGGGCCAGTGGGGATCAAGGCGCATCTGGAACCCTTCCTGCCCCTCCCGGTGGTGGCCAAGCGCGGCGCCCGCTACACCCTCGACTGGCGGCGCCCGAAGTCCATCGGGAAGCTCCAGGCGTTCTGGGGAAACTTCGGCATGATGGTGCGCGCCTACACCTATATCCGTACCATGGGGGCGGACGGGCTCCGCCTCGTCTCCGACAATGCGGTCCTCAACGCCAACTACATCATGAAGCGGCTCGAGTCTCACTACGATGCGGCAGCGCCCGGCCCCTGCATGCACGAGTGCGTGCTCTCCGCCCGGCGGCAAAAGAGACAGGGCGTGAGCGCCATGGACATTGCCAAGCGGCTACTGGACCTCGGGTTCTACGCGCCGTCCACCTACTTCCCGCTCATCGTGGACGAGGCCCTGATGATCGAGCCCACGGAGACCGAGTCCAAGCAGACGCTCGACGCGTTCTGTGACGCGATGATCCAAATCGCCCGCGAGGCTGGGGATGATCCGAGTCTGATTCAGGAGGCTCCCCTGACGACGCCGGTCCGCCGCCTGGACCAGACGAGGGCCGCCCGCGAGCCAGTGCTGAGCTGGAAGCCGTGAGCGAGGTCTGGCGGCTCTTGGTGACCGAACCCGCCGACGGCGCCACCAACATGGCCATCGACGAGGCCCTATGGCGAGGGCGCCAGGCGGGGACGTCCCCGCCCACCCTGCGCTTCTTCGGATGGGCGCCTCCCACCGTGTCGCTCGGTTACGGCCAGCCGCTCAACACCGACATCGACATCAGCGCCTGCCGCGCCCTCGGGGTGGGGCTGGTCCGACGGCCCACCGGCGGTAGCGCCATTTACCACGACGGGCCTGAACGCGAGCTGACCTATAGCGTGAGCGCGGCAACCGAGGATCTTCAGACAGCCTCGGACTTGCTGGAGACCTATCGCTGGATCGGCAACGCTCTGCTCCGGGGGTTGAACGCACTGGGCGTTGATGCGGAACTGGTGCCAGTCGCCGCCGCGGAGGGACCTCTGCCCGCCTTCTGCTTCGCGCGGACGGGCCGCTACGAGATCGAGATCGGCGGGCGCAAGGTCGTCGGGAGCGCTCAGCGCCGCCAAGGGGCCTGCTTTCTCCAGCACGGTTCCATCCTGCTCGGCGCCGACGTGCGGAGGTTGCGAGCCGTATTTCCCACGACGCCGGATCCGCTGGAGAGGATGACCACTCTCGAGATCGCCCTCGGCCTCCGTCCGCGCTGGTCCGAGGTGGCCGAGCAGCTTGCCGCCGGCTTCGAGCTCGAGCATGGTCTCACCTTCAAGCGGGACGGCCTCACCCCCGAGGAGCTCGGGCGGGTGGGGGAACTGGCTCGTACCCGGTACACGTCAGATGTCTGGCTGGCCGGGGTGATGTGACCCGCGAATATCCTCCGTGTCCGCGCGTCGGTGTCGGCGCGGTTGTCTTGCACGAGGGGCGAGTCCTGCTCGTGCAGCGCGGGCGCCCGCCGGCGTTTGGCAAGTGGAGCCTTCCCGGCGGTCTCGTCGATCTCGGTGAGACCACCTCGGCCGCGGTGCGGCGGGAGGTGGTGGAGGAGTGCGGAATTGAGGTCCGCCTGGCCGGTGTCGCAGGTGTCGTGGACCGGATCACCCGCGATGAGACGGGGCGCGTCCGGTATCATTATGTTCTCATCGACTATCTGGCCTACGCGGACTCGGACACAGTCACCGCAGGATCGGATGCCGCGGACGTGAAGTGGGTCCCGGCCGAGCACGTACACACACTCGACGTTACGGAGGGACTGGTCGACATGATCGAGCGAGCACTGGCGCTAGCGAGAGAGGAAGAATCGTGATGACGGAAAGGAGCGCGGAGGCCTCGTCGCGCCCCGCCGGGAGTGACGGGTCGCCCGGTTCGCGCCAGCTTCAGGTGGCCATCGCCCGCAAGCCCCTCGCAGCCCTGTCGGTCGACGCGCTGGTGGTCGGGCTCACCAGTGGGGAAAAGCGGATGCCGGAGGCGCTGACGGTGCTCGATCAGCGAGCGGACGGACTGGTCCGATCCGCCCTCGACGCCGAGAAATTCTCGGCCAAAGTCGGCGCCGTGACCCACATCCACGTGGGGGCCCGCTTAGCCAGCCCGCGCGTGGTGGTCGTGGGACTCGGAGCACGGCGTGAGATCACGGCCGAGACTATTCGACGGGCGGCCGCCGCCGGTCTCCGTCGGGCGCGTGATCTGGGGGCGCGGACTGTTGGTCTCGAGCTGCTCGGTGATCGGCTGCCCCCCCGGCAGCGCGCCCACGCACTCACCGAGGGGGCCATCATCGGCACCTACGCCTTCGAGCGCTACAAGCGCGAGGCGTCGGAGAGATTCGTGGAACAGGTGCAGATCGCCCTGGACGACGGCCGCGGTGCGCGCGAGGTGGCGGAGGGTATTCGCACGGGCCAGACGTTTGCGCGCGCCACCTGGTTCGCCCGTGATCTCGTCAACGCCCCTGCCAACGAGGTCCATCCGACGCACCTGGCCGAAGTCGCCGAAGCCATCGCACATGGGCCGCGGCTCAGTGTGAGGGTCTACGATCGCGACGAGTGCGAGAAGCTCGGCATGGGGGCGTTTGTTGCCGTGGCCGCGGGTAGCCAGCAGCCTCCAAAGTTCATCCATCTCACCTATCGGGGGCCTGGACGGCCTGCCCGGCGCATCGTGATCGTCGGAAAGGGCATCACCTTCGACGCCGGGGGGCTCGACCTGAAGACCGCTGATGGCATGCTGCGCATGAAAAATGACATGTCCGGAGCGGCGGCCGTGCTGGCCACCATGCGGGCTCTTCCGAGTCTCAAGCCGCGCGTGGAAGTGCATGGTCTCATCGCGGCCACGGAAAACATGCCCTCGGGGACGGCCTTTCGTCCGGGGGACGTGCTGCGCGCCATGAATGGCACCACCATCGAGATTGGCAACACGGATGCCGAGGGCCGCCTCACGTTGGCCGACGCGCTCTGCTACGCGGTGCAGGAAATCAAGCCCGACGAGATCATTGATCTGGCCACCCTCACCGGAGCGTGCGTGGTTGCCCTCGGCCCACTCTGTTCGGGGCTGATGACAAATCACCAGGGCTTGACCGACCGGCTCCTCACTGCCGCCAGGGCCGCCGGCGAGCACGTGTGGCAGCTACCGCTCCTCGACGAGTACCGCGACCACCTCAAGTCCGAGATTGCCGACCTGAACAACGTGGGCCCGCGCGGGGGCGGTGCCATCACCGCCGGTCTTTTCCTGAAGGAATTCACGGCGGGGGTGCCGTGGGCCCATTTCGACATCGCCGGCCCTGCCTTCGTCGAGAAAGAGGGACCGCTTACCGTCAAGGGGGGGACTGGGGTCGGCGTTCGCACGCTTCTCACCTATCTGATGGGACACCGGCAATGAGCGGGAGTGTCGATCTTCACACCCATACCGTGGCCTCCGATGGCGCCCTCAGCCCCGGCGCTCTCGTTGAGAAGGCCTGGTCCCACGGCGTGCGCGTCCTGGCCATCACCGATCACGACACCACGAACGGGCTGGCCGAGGCGCGCGCTGCCGCCGCCGCCTATCCGGGGCTGACCATCGTGCCCGGTCTCGAGATCAACTGCGACGTGGAGGGCGGGGAGGTGCACGTCCTCGGCTACGGCATGGAGCATGAGGAAGCCTGGTTTCAGGATTTCCTCCGGGGACAGCGGGTCGAGCGAGCAGCCCGCGTGCAACGGATCGCCGACCGATTGGCCGAGCTGGGAGTGCCCATCGACCCCGCCGAAGTCTTCGCCCTGGTCAAGGAGGGCTCACCGGGCCGTCCCCATATCGCGCAAGTGATGATTGCCCGCGGGTACGTGAAATCCATGCGCGAGGCCTTCGACCGATACTTGCGCACCGGGGGGCCGGCTCACGTCCCGCGGAAGCGGCTGACACCAGTGGAGGCAGTCGGCATCATTCTGAAAGCGAGGGGAGTTCCTGTCCTCGCGCATCCGGGGGTAGGAGGAAAGGATGAGCTCATTCCCGAGCTGATCGCCGCTGGTCTCATGGGGATCGAGTGTTACTACGCCGAGCATTCTGCGGGGCAGCTCGCGACCTACCTCGAGTGGTGTCGCGGCCATGGCCTGGTGCCGACGGGTGGCTCCGATTTCCACGGGATCCACACGGGGCGTTTGAACCCACCCGGGACGCCGGCGGTGCCGATAGGGTCATGGGAAGCCCTACAGGAGCGCATGGTTCGTGCGGCGTGACCGTCCAGATCTTCGGCTTCCGTGGCGATCAGGACACCCGTAAGGCGCAGCGCTTCTTCTCCGAGCGTCGGATCGCGGTCCACTTCGTCGATCTCGATGAGCGACCCGCGTCCCCGGGCGAGCTCAGGCGGTTCAAGGAGCGCTTTGGAGCTTCGGCTCTCATCAACCGCGAGGGGCCACGCTTCCGGGCTCTAGGGCTCCACGTGGCCGGCGATTCTCCCGAGCGCCTGCTCGATCGTGCCGCGACCGAACCGCGTTTGCTGCGCACCCCCTTGGTCCGCAATGGCAACCAGCTCTCGATCGGGCACGCTCCCGATCAGTGGCGCGTCTGGCTCGAAAATCGCGCGCGCGTGCCCGAAGCTGGCGTGTGATCGAGGGGTGCCGCCCGGGCATCCCGAGCGCGGGGGGTCGGGGGGCCATCGGGGCCCGAAGCTGGCGTGTGATCGAGGGGTGCCCGGGTTGCCGGGGCATCCCGAGCGCGGGGGTATGGGGGGCCATGGGGGCCGCGAAGCTGGCGTGTGATCGAGGGGTGCCCCGGGTTGCCCGGGGCATCCCCGAGCGCGGGGGGGTATGGGGGGCCATTTCGGGGCCCCCCATTATCTGGTCGCCACCCAGCGGCCGGGGTCGATGGCAAGGCCGCCCGTTACCTCGGCGGTGCCCTCCATGGTGTCGCCGCGCACGCGTCCTCGGAATCGGATCGAACGTGAGCTGGGCTTCATGGCGATGGTCGTCGAAAAGGCAATGATCTCACCGCTGAGCATGGTCTCCACGATGGGGGACGGGCCCGCAGCCGTGCTCACGATTCCGCCGAAACGCTGGTAATTCTGCTCGAGCACGGCTGTGGCCGTGGCCTCGCCGTCCGCGAAGGTGACCCTGAGGGACCACGCTCCTTGCACCCGCGCGGGGACAATCCAGAGGTTGACCCTCTGAGAACCGCCGCTCACGAAGACGCGCACGGAGCGATCCGGAATCCACTCCCCCATGTCAAAGTTGTGAGAGACGACGGATGTCCCGGGCCTCAGCTCGGCCAGGAGCTTCGGACGAAGCCTCAGATTGATCTCGGGTAGCAGGTAGAGCATCACGGCCGTCGCGGGCCGGAGGTCGGTTTTGAACAGATCGCCCCAGATGAATGTGACGCGATCGCCGACTCCCGCCCTGGCCGCTGCCTCGCGGCTCTCCTGAACGAGGTGGGCGTCGATCTCGACGCCGACCGCGCGGGCTCCGAACAGGGTGGCGGCGGCGATGGCGAGGCGTCCATCACCGGAGCCCAGGTCGTAGACGAGATCGTTGCCCGTGATGCTGGCCAGCTTGAGCATCTCGATGACGACGTCGGGTGGGGTGGCGACGAAGGGCACGCTGGGGCTGCTGAGTCCAGGGCTCTCAGCCACGCTACAGGCGGAGGTCAGGATCAACAGAATCGCGATGGTCAAGAGCCATCGTGTCAGCACGCGGCCTCTGGCCATCACGCGTAGGCGGGGAAGATGCGGTGTAGAACTTCAGGTGGGTTCAGCGGCGCCACCCACGAGGCCAGCTTCCGCGCTGCCCCCCGGACGGCGACAAAAGTGATATCCGCCGCCGCCACCAACCGCCCGGTATCTTCGCGCGCCTCCACCTGCGTCCGCCAGTATCGCTGGTCGTCGGTGCTCGGCCGCGTGCTGGCCCGCGCGCCATTGAGGTTCAGCGTAGTGTCGAGCGGTATCCGTCCGGCTATGGTCACCGCGAGCTCCGTGGTCATGCCTGACTCCCCGGTGGCCAGAGCGCCCAGCCAGAACGCAGCCTCGTCGAGCAAAGCCAGCAAGGCGAGTGAGGAGAGGTTCCCCTGCGCGTCACGGAAGCGCGCGTCCGGCTTCCACGTACCGCCGACAGTGACGTCATCGAACCAGAGCCGAGCCCGCAGTCCCACGGAGTTCTCGACGCCGCACACGAAGCACGTGCTCGAAATTGGTAAGGGAGTGCCCTCGCCGGCCGAACGCGGCGCCGCGACGGGCGAAAGTTCGGCGGGGTCGATCCCACCCTCCACGAGGACGGAAGCCGAATCATGCAGGCGACAACGCGCCGCCCCGTCGATGCGCTCCACCTCGAGGCCGAGAGGGGTCCCGAGGGGTACGCGGCGCCGATAGTGACCGACCACCCGCCGGCTTCCACCGAGCGCGGCCGCCACATCAAACGCCGCCAGCACGCTTCCGCCGTGCGCGACCCCCGGCAGCCCTTGGAACGCGGGGTCCAAGGTCAGCCGGAGGCCGGCCCGACTGGTCTCTAGAGAACGGACGAGCAGGGTCTCGGTCGTCGCCATGCTGGAGTCGCGTAGGGCCATTCTAAGGGGATTTTGACCTTCCGAGACTCTCCTGCCGCCGCCAGAAACGGCTTATACTGACCGCATTCGGAGCGCAGCGAGGAGCCCTATGAGAGGGAGGGGTCGACTCGGAGCCTTGGTCCTGATCGTCGCTGCCCTCGCATCGGCAGCCAACGCGCGGGAGCGCGCTGAAGGTCCGGCCCTGCCCTCCGCCCAGGAAGTGACGGTCGTCAGGGTCATGCAGGACAGGAGCACACAGCAGCCTGTCATCGTGCTGGAGGGCAAGCGTGACAAGCGTCAGCTCGTCATCGCCATCGGGCTGGCGGAGGCGACCAGCATCGCTGTGCCGCTTCAGGGTGTGGCCACCGCCCGCCCGCTCACCCACGATCTCTTCTTGACGTTGTTCGGTCGCCTCCAGGTCACCTTGAGCCGGGTGGTGATCACGGACCTACAGGACGGCATCTATTACGCGATCCTGTACCTGCAAAGCGCGACGTCACCCATGCAGCTCGACGCGAGGCCGTCTGATGCCATCGCGCTGGCACTGCGGGCCAAGATCCCCGTCTTTGTGGAGGCCCGCGTTTTCGACAAGAGTGAGCTCCTAGCACCCTC
This sequence comes from uncultured Candidatus Rokubacteria bacterium, assembly GCA_963754315.1. GTDB lineage: Bacteria > Methylomirabilota > Methylomirabilia > Rokubacteriales > CSP1-6 > CAVWFS01. The sequence goes on along the minus strand of CAVWFS010000019.1, from coordinate 49,363 downwards.
ACCCCGGCGGCAGCAAATCTGAACCGGCGTGAGCGAATCGGTGCCGAGTTCCAATTGGCGCGAGCGGAGCGGTGTCGCGGACGCGGAAGCGGAAGGCGTTGGGAAACGGGCCGATCCAAGCGATCTACAGTGGGCGATTCAGCGTCGTATCGAGGACGTATTCGCCAAGCTCGGTGAGAAGTTTGGCGATCTCACGGGCCGGGTGGAGACCAAGATCCAGCCCAACGTGTCCTTCGACGAGGTGGGCGGCCTCAAGGAGGCCAAAGCCACCCTGCGCGGCTTCGCGTACGCGCTCACGTCGCCGGAACTGTACGCCCAGTGGGGGATCCGCCCCCCACGCGGCCTCCTGCTCTATGGCCCGCCCGGGACCGGAAAGGCGACCCTGGCCCGGGCCCTGGCTACGGCCGCGGCGGCTATCTTCTATCACCTGAAGCTGTTCAACCTCACCACGAAGTTCGGTGTGAACACCGGCGAGTTGCTTCAGGAGATTCTTCGCATTGCCGTCGGTGAAGGGCGGGGGGTACTCCTTCTCGACGAGGCCGACGCCCTCGCTCTCGAGCATCTGCTGCCGCCTCCTCAGGCCCGCGAAGCGAGCGCCCGCCTGGTGGCGGCGCTGTGCGAGAAGCTGGACGGCCTGGAGGAGACCGCGCGCATCCTCGTCATCGCCTCGACCAGCCGCACGGACGTGGTGGATCCCGCCCTCGTGGCTCCGGGTCGGCTCGACCACCTCGTGGAAGTCGCCCTTCCCGACGTCGCTGACCAGCAGGAGATCCTCGACCTGATCCGCGCGAAGATCGAGCGCCAAGCCGGCCGCACGGTCTTCGCCACCATCGACTACCGGACGGTGCTCCCGGTCATGGGCGGCATGAGCGGGGCCGAGATGTCCCAGATCGTGCAGCGGGCCTTGGAGACCAAGGTCCACCGGGCTGCAGCCACCAACGACACCTCGCCGGTGACCACGGAGGACCTCCTCGTTGCCATCGACGAATACAAGCACGTCCGGGGTGTGGTGGAGAAGATCCGCTACGGACAGTACCTCTAAGCCGTACCGGGTGTATACTCCACGGTCGGCCGTATGATCGAGGTCCAGGCGCTCACCAAACACTACGGTCCCGTCACCGCCATTCGCGACGTCTCGTTCGGCGTGGCGCCGGGAACCATCGTCGGATTCCTTGGCCCCAATGGCGCCGGGAAGTCGACGACCATGCGTATTCTGGCGTGCTTCATGCCGGCCAGCAGCGGGACGGCTCGGGTGGCCGGCTACGATGTCTTCAGCGATTCCATGGAGGTCCGCAAGCGCATCGGCTACCTGCCGGAGAATGTGCCGCTGTACACCGATATGCGGGTGGCCCCCTACCTCGATTTTGTCGCCGAGGTCAAAGGCGTGCCCCGGGCCCAGCGCAAGGGACGGGTGGCGGACGTGATGGATCGGTGCCTGGTCTCCGACATGCAGAATCGGCTCATCGGCAAGCTCTCCAAGGGTTACCGCCAGCGGGTCGGTCTGGCCCAGGCCATCGTCAATGACCCTCAGGTGCTGATCCTTGACGAGCCCACCATCGGTCTCGACCCCCGGCAGATTACCGAGATCCGGTCACTGATCAAGTCTCTGGCCGGGGACCACACGGTGATCCTCTCCACGCACATCCTGCCCGAAGTCTCGATGGTGTGCGACAGCGTGATCATCATCAACAAGGGCTCGGTCGTAGCCCAGGGACCCATCGACACCCTCGTCGAGCAGTTCTTCCCGACGTCTCGGGTTCAGGTACAGATCGGGGGGCCGTCACCTGCGGTCCGGGAGGGCCTGCAGAGCATTCCCGGGGTGCTGACCGTGGGGGAAAGCAGCGGCGACGGTGGCGGCTACCTGGTGGAATCGGCGCCCGGGCGCGATGTGCGCGCCGAGATTTTTCGACTCGCCGCCGAGCGCACCTGGGAGCTGCGCGAGCTCCGGCGGGTGGGGACAACCTTGGAAGAGGTGTTCATGCGGATCGTGGCGGGCGAGGAAACGCCCCTCGACGGCGGTCCTGACGGGTCTGGGGAGGAGCGAGGCGCGTGAAGGTTTGGCCCATCTTCAAGAAGGAAATGCGCCTGTATTTCACGTCACCCACGGCCTACGTCGTCATCGCCGTCTTCCTGGTCCTGGCCGGCTACTTCTTCTTTGCCATCTTCGATTTCTTTGCTCGTGCCTCCCTCCAGGTGGCCATGAATCCCCAGATGGGGCGCGATCTCAGCGTCACCGATAATGTGCTGCGGCCGCTGTTCTCCAACATGAGCGTCATCCTGCTCCTCCTCATGCCGCTCATCACCATGCGGCTCTTCGCGGAGGAACGGCGGTCGGGCACCATCGAGCTGCTCCTTACCTATCCCGTGCGGGACGGGGCCGTCCTCGTCGGCAAGTTCTTGGCGGCCCTGGCTCTCTATGTCGTGATGCTGGCGCTGACCTTGCTCTATCCGCTCATCGTGTTCTCGTTCGCGCGGCTCGAGTGGGGCCCCGTCCTCACCGGTTACGTGGGGCTCGTGCTCTTGGGGTCAGCCTTCATCGCGGCCGGGATCTTCGCGTCGTCGCTCACCGAGAACCAAATCGTCGCCGCCATGACAACCTTCGGCATCCTCCTCCTCTTTTGGGTGATCGGGTGGACAGCCGACACCGTCGGGGGGACGGGCGGCCGGATCCTCTCGCACCTATCGCTGATCGAGCACTTCGACAACTTCGGCAAAGGCGTGCTGGACACGCGGGATATCGTGTACTACCTGAGCTTCATCGCCTTGGCCTTGTTTCTTAGCCTGCGCTCACTGGAAGCGCGTCGGTGGAAGGGATGATCAGAAAGATTCTCGACTGGGCGGGTTATGGAGGATTGGTCCTGCTCGCCGCCGCTCTCATCTTACCCTTTGCGCGGCCGGACTGGTTGCGCATACGTCCATGGCTCGTTGGAGTCGGCTCCGTCCTCGTCGTCCTCTCCCTGCTCGTGTACCTGCGCCAGGCGCGGGCCACTCTCAGCAGCCGCACCGCGCGGTACGGATTCAACACGGCGCTTATGATCCTGCTTCTCCTGGGGATCATCACCGTCGTCGAGGCGGTGTCGTACCGCCACAATGCGCGGCTCGATCTCACCGACAACCGCCGCAACAGCGTGGCCCCCCAGACCGTCCAGTTACTGCGTGATCTGAAAACCGACGTCAACGCCGTCGCGTTCTTTCGCAGTGACCAGCCGGGCAAGCGTGTGGCCGAAGACCTCTTCAAGCAGTACGCCCGCTACGCGGGTGGTCGCTTCACCTGGAAGGTGGTCGACCCCGACCGGGAGCCGGGGTTGGCCCGCCGCTACAACGTCGAGACCTACGGCACGGTGGTGCTGGAGACGAAGGATAAGTCGGAGAAGGTCACCGACGCCGAGGAGGAGAAGCTCACCAACGGTCTGGTCCGCCTGACGCGGGAAGGCAAGCGCATCGTCTATGTCCTGCAGGGGCATGGTGAGCACGAGCTCAACAACACGGAGCGGGCAGGCTTCAGCGAGGCCAAGCGCGCCCTGGAGAGCGCCAACTACGAGGTCAAGCCCCTGGGACTGGCGCGCGAGGCGAAGGTTCCCGACGATGCGGCGGTGGTGATCGATCCTGGTCCGCGCACGGACCCGCTGGCGCCGGAGATCGACGCGCTCAACGCGTACTTGACGAAGGGCGGCAAGCTGTTCGTCATGGTCAATCCATTCCAGAACGAGGGCATGAAGAAGTTCTTGGCCGGCTACGGGGTCGATCTGGGCGATGATCTGGTCATCGAGGGTAATCCCATCGGTCGTCTGTTCGGGATCGGGCCCGAAGTACCGATCGTGCAGCAATACGAGCCGCACCCGGTGACGCGCGACCTGGCCGGGGTGATGACCCTCTTCCCCCTCACGCGCAGCGTGTCGCCAGCCAAGGCACCGCCCCCCGGCATGAATGTGCAGGCGCTCGTCAAGACGAGTCCCCAAGCGTGGGGGGAAACCGATCGGGCCGCCCTCAACCGCGGTGAGGCCAAACCCGACGAGAAGGACGCCACCGGCCCCTCGGTGGCGGTGGTGGTCACGAAGGACAAGGCCCGGATCGTCGTCTACGGGACGTCGAACCTTGCGTCCAATCAGTTCCTCAACATTCAGGGCAATCGCGACCTCTTCCTCAACACGGTGAGCTGGCTGGCGGAGCAGGAGGATCAGATCTCGATTCGCCCGAAAGAGACCAAGTCCACGCCAGTCTTTCTCACAGCTCAGCAGGGCTGGCTGAGCTTCCTGCTGCCGGTGGTGATCTTGCCAGGGCTGGTGCTAGCAGGCGGCGTGGTGGCCGCCGTGCGACGGCGCGCCGCCAATTAGGGGATCTGGCTGATGCGCTGGCAGACGACGGCGAGCCTTGCCGTCATCCTCCTGCTGCTCGGGGCGTTCTATTACGTCTACGAGATTCGCCTGGGACCCGAGCGGGAGAAGGCGGAAGGCCGCAAGGGGCAGATGTTCTCCGCGGAGGCGGGGAACGTGAGTGACGTGGAGATCAAGCGTGGCCCCGAGGTTCTGAAGTTTCGGCGGGAAGGAGAGGGCTGGCGGATGCTCGCGCCCATAGAGACGCGGGGCGATCGGGCCGCCATCGACGAGCTGATCACCTCGATTCTCACCGCCAAGATTGACCGCGAGATCGCTGCTGCCCCTGCCTCACTGGCTGAGTTCGGGCTCGATGCGCCGAAGGCCGAGGTCACTTTCACCCTCAAGGACGGCCGCCGGCTCGGAGTGCAACTCGGCAGCAAGAACCCGACCGGGGTGTGGGTGTATGGGCGCGAAGAGGGCAAGGCGGCGGTGGTGGCCCTTCCCGACAGCGTGCTGCGCGATGCCTCGCGGCCTGTCGCTGACTATCGCGACAAGACCGTGCTGACTTTCGACCGCGGCGCGGTGACTGGTCTCGACATCAATACCCCCGACGAGACCTTGGGGCTCGTCGCCGACGGCGGAAAGTGGAAGTTGACGCGCCCGGCTGCCCGCGCTGCCGACGGCGAGGCCGTCACCGAATTCCTCGAGAAGCTCGGAGCAGCACGCGTGAAGGAGTTCGCAGCAGAGGCGCCCGCATCGCTTCAGAGCTACGGGCTCGATCGTCCTTTCCGGGTCGATGTCCAGACCGGACGCGACAAGGACCGGGCGACCAAGACTCTGCTCGTGGGCCGGGTCGATGCCACCAAGCAGGGTGTGTACGCCATGCGGCCGGGGGAGCCGAGTGTCCTGCTTCTCCCCGAAGATGTCTGGAAGGCACTCCCGAAAAGCATGGCCGCGGTGCGAGACAAGACCGTGGTCGCCTTCGATCGCGACAAGGTGACCAAGATCGAGATCGACGGCGCCCAAGGGACCGTCACCCTCGCCCGCGAGAACAATCAGTGGCGTATCGTCGCCCCTGAGGCCATGGGGGCCGACCAGGTCGAAGCCGGCGCGCTGCTGCGAAAACTGGGCGAGCTCAAGGCGCAGGCGTTCCTCACCGAGGATGCCTCGGGGATCCCGCGTTACCTGGCCAAGCCGGAGTTGCGGGTGACCATGACCCTCGAGGGAGGCGGTGCCACCACCGTGTTGCTCGCTCCCTCTCCGGAGCGCAGGGGTAACCAACCCTCGGCGTACGCGGCAGTGGCGGGTAGCGGTCCCCTGGTGCTGGTCGATGCGGCGGCCCTCAAAGACCTCGGTCGCACTCTCAACGACTTGCGCGATCGGCGGCTCTTGGGGGAGGTTGAGCCGAAGGATGTCAAGCGGGTAGCCCTCAAACGCGGCACCCAGAGCATGGTCCTGGAACGCCAAGGGGACAACGAGTGGCGCATGGTGGAACCGAGCAAGGGTGCCGCCAAGAGCGCCAGAGTCGACGATCTCCTGTACACGGCGCGCGCGCTCAAATGGAAGGACATCGTGGCTCCGCGCGGGGAGGAGCCCGCCCGCTACGGCCTCGACCCACCGGAGCTCGAGATCACCTTGCAGCGCGCGGACGGCAGTGAGATCGGTACGGTGCTGGTCGGCAAGCGAGAGGGGGATCGGGTCTTCGTGCGCACCAAGACGGCCCCGGCCATCTACACCCTCGAGGCCCGTCAGCTCGGCGACCTCCCCAACTTGGATGATTTCAAGGGATAGCGTGCCGTCCACCAGGGAGAGTGTGTACCTGAAGCAGCTCGAGGTCGGGCCGATGCAGAACTTCGTGTATCTCATCGGTGACCCCGTGGCCAGAGAGTGCGTGGTCGTGGATCCCGCGTGGGAGACCGACACAATTGTGGAGACGGCAGAACGCGACGGTATGGTGCTCAAGGCCGCTCTGGTTACCCACACGCATCAGGATCACGTCGGCGGCAGTCTCGAGTCCTGGGGCATGCCCGGACGCATCCCGGGTGTGGAGGAGTTGCTCGGCCGCGTGCCCCTCAAGGTGTACGTCCACAAGGCCGAGCGCGAGTTCCTGAAGGGCTTCGGGTCCGACCTGGTCAAGGTCGACAATCACGATACGCTCTCGGTGGGGCGGCTGACCTTGACCTTCCTGCACACGCCTGGCCACACCCCGGGATCGCAGTGCTTTCTCATCGACGGACGACTGGTATCGGGTGACACGCTCTTCATCGGGTCCTGCGGCCGCACGGACCTGCCCGGGAGCGATCCGAGCGAGATGTATTACTCACTCACCCAACGCCTAGGGGCACTGCCGGACGAGACGATCCTGTTCCCTGGCCACAACTACGGAGGTGCCTCGTCTACCATCGGCGCCGAGAAGCGGCAGAATGCGTTCATGCGCTTCAGCGCCCTGGGGGACTTTCTGCGTGCGATGGGCGGGGGGCGGCCAGCCTAGTCTCACGCGCTCTCGCCGCCGTCCACGCTGAGGACCTGTCCGGTGATGTAGGGCGAGCAGGTCGCGAAAAACACGACAGCCGACGCCACGTCCTCCACCGATCCCGCGTGGCCACGGGTGATGCGCTGCCAGCGCGCCAGGGGAAAGCCGGGGGGGCGAAGGACGGCACCAGGCGCCACGGCGTTCACCGCAATGCGCCGGGGCCGCAGCGCCACCGCGAGGACGCGAGTCAGGGCGACGAGTCCGGCTTTGGACAGCGTGTAGGGGATGTAGTGTGGCCAGCGTTGATGCACGGCAATGTCGCAAATGTTTACGATGTGACCGCCGCCGCCTCTCATCAGGGTCGCCGCCGCCTGCGCACAGAAGAAGGAGCCCCGCAGGTTGAGGTCCAGGAAACGGTCATAGGTGGCGGGCGTTACCGAGTCGAAGGGCGTACGGGCGAAGACCGCCGCGCTGTTGACGAGGATGTCCAGACCACCGAGAGCGCTCCCCGCCTCGCGCACTAGGCGCCGCGCCTCCGAGGGAGAGGCTAGGTCGGCCTGGATGGCGACCGCGCGCCCCCCGAGCGCTGCTAGCTCTCTGAGCGTTCCCCGAGCAGCGACCGCCGAACGATGATACCCGATGGCCACGTCGATCCCGCTCCGGGCGAGGGCCAGAGCAATCCCCCGTCCCACCCGTATGGCGCCACCAGTGACGAGCGCACGCCGGCGTTTCTTCGTTCGGCTCGCCTCGGGTGATGGCATGCTAGCTACTGATGCCGGCCTGGCTCAAGAACTGGCTCAAGATACGCTTCGTGGCGGGCTTCTTCGTTACCGTCCCTGCCATCGCCACCGCCTGGCTCCTGTGGATCTTCTGGAGCAGTATCGACGACTTCTTCGCTCCGCTATATGCGCACATCTTCGGGCGCCCCATCCTCGGGCTGGGGTTCCTCACCGCGGTGGCCATCATCCTGGTCATGGGGATCATCGCCCGGAACGTGGTGGGACGGCGAGTGCTGGGCTGGGGAGAGCGATTCCTCCTCAATCTGCCCATCTATCGGCTGCTGTACCCGTCGGTGAAGATGCTCATCGACTCCTTCTCGCCCGAGCGGCGCAGCGCCTTTAAGGCCGTCGTCCTCGTACAGCATCCGCGCGAAGGGGCGTACGCCTTTGGCTTTGTCACGAGCGAGGTACTCGTCGAGACCCCCGGGGGAAAGCGCGAGATGGTGACCGTCTTCATTCCCACCAACAACCTCTATCTGGGCGAGGTCGTGGTGGTCCCGCGCCAGGATGTGATCCACACGGGTATCGGCGTCGAAGAGGGCATCCGGATCATCTTCTCAGCTGGCACCGCCACCCCGCCCCGGCTCCCGCGTGTCTAACCCGAAGACCGACCGGACCCAGGCTGCGACCGTTTCGCCGAGAGGAAACAGCTTGCCGAAGAAGAAGTGGTTCGCGCCCTCCACGATGCGAATCTGCGCAGTTGCGAACTGCTCGGAGACCTTCTTCAGAGCCGTCGGTGGACAGTACTGGTCCTGGGTGCCTGCCACGATGAGGATGGAGCTCGACAGCCCCCCTAGGGGAGGTGGGAGGGCAAGGTCCTCGAGCGCCAACGGAGGTGCGATCAGACCCAGGCCCACGAGCTTCGCTCCGGTCGCGGCCACCTGGGCGGCCACCGCTGCTCCAAAGGAGTATCCGACCAGTCCTATCTCGTCCCTTCCCAGGGCTTTGTGGAGCTCAGTGAGGGCGGCCTCGACGTCGAGCCGCTCGGCGACGCCGCCGGCATGGGAGCCTGTCGAACGCCCCACTCCGCGAAAGTTGAAGCGCAGGGTGGCCAGCCCGAGGGCAGCACACACCTCCTGGCATCGGATGACGACAGGGTTGTCCATGTCCCCTCCATGGAGGGGGTGTGGGTGACAGAACACCATACCTCCCGGGGCCCCCGGCGGTACCGCGATACGGCCTTCCAGGGTGATGCCATCGGGGGTTAGGAACGCCAGATCGGCCTCGGCTATCATGACCCCATGAGAATAACGATCCTAGCCAGGGCCGTCCAACTGACGTGGTGATTTGTCTCGTCTCGCGTCGCCGGCTCGGATCCTACCTCGACGGCGCTCTGGATGACGCCGCTTCCCGGACGGTCGAGCGGCACCTGCGGAACTGCGGGCGGTGTCGGAAGGAAGCCGATGCCCTTCGCCGCCTCCAGGCTTTGCTCCACCAGGCCATGGTGGCCCCCCCCGAGCCGGACTGGACCGCCTTCTGGCCCGGAATCGTCCGGGGGGTCGAGGACCGCCCCCGGTCACCGATTGCGGCCGCTCGCCGGCGCTGGACCACCCCCCGCTGGGCAGTCAGCGGTACGGCTGTGGCCGCCGCGGCCTTGTCCCTTGTGCTGTGGTTCGGGAGCTGGCCCTTCGGGCCTGAGGAGTCTGTGGTTGTGACCTCCGCTGACACCCAGTATCCGGGGGGGACGATGGTGTACCACACACCTGACAAGGTGGCTGTGGTGTGGGTGTTTGCTGATTGACTTTATGTTGGGGGGCCCCGAACTGGCCCCCCAAGCCCCCGATGCTCGGGGCACCCCGGGGGACCCGTGGCGCCCCTCGGGTATACGAGCGGTGGTGGGGCCTCGAACCGCCATCCCAAGGCCACGATGCTCGGGGCACCCAGGGAACGTACGAGCTAAGCTACCGCTCTTTGAGGGCAGCGAGCTTCTCGCGCGCGAGCATGGTCTCCGCGGCCTGCGGGAAGTTATCGACCAGGTACTGAAGGCGAGCTTGGGCGACTGCGGGCTGCTTCAGCTCGATGAGAACCAGGGCCTCCTTGTAGAGGGCGGACGGAGTTTTGTCGCTCCGCGGGTAGTTCGCTACGACCCTCCTGAACTCCAGTACCGCCTGCTCCATTGCCTGCGTCGACCTGTCCGTCTGCCCAGCGTTGGCCTGACCACGTGCGAGGCCCAGCTGGGCCTCACCGACCCAGTACTGCGCGCTTCCAGCCAGGGGATGGTCGGGATAGCGCCGTATGAATTCCCGAAAACCCGTGATGGCGATGGGGTAACTGCCCTTGCTGAAATCAATGTATGCGGCCTGGTAGGCGTCCTGGGGAGCTGTGGCGTTGGTCGGCCGCGGAACAGGCGATACCGATCCCGCCGGGGGCGGGCTCGGGGCGGGAGCCACTGATGCGCTCGGAGGAATCGGAGCAGGGGACACCGCTGCGCTCGGGGGACTCGGTGCTGGAGCCGCGGGCGCACTCGGGGGACTCGGTGCTGGGGGCACCGACGCGCTCGGGGGACTCGGTGCTGGACGCCCTAACGCTGGCGGCGGCGCGGCGCGTGATTGTCGGGCCTGGCTATCCAGGCGTGTGCTCAGCTCGTCGACTCGAGCGCTGAGGGTCGTCACAGAAGTGGCGAGAGATTCCAGGCGCCGGGACAGGGCACCTACCTGTTGCTCTGTCTGCTGGACCTGCTCGCGCGTCCGTGTGGTAGAGGCAGCGACACCTGCCTCGACGCCCCCCTGCAAACGCTGGACAGATTGCTGGAGCCGGGTAACGTCGCTCCGGACTCGCATGAGCTCTTCCTGCGTGGCGGTACCCGTGACCTCGGCCACGCTCGTGCAACCGCAGAGCAGGAGGGTCGCGGCGAGGAGAAGCGCGCTTCTCCTCGCCGCGGGGTCAGCCGTTACTGCGCTTTGACCAAGAAGTGGTCGCGCCGGTTCTGTGCCCAGCATGCCTCATTGCTTTCCCTGCAGAAGGGGCGCTCCTTGCCGTAGCTGATCACCGTGAAGCGGCTGGCCTGCACGCCCTGGGCGACCAGATAGTTCATGGCCGCCTTTGCGCGCCGCTCGCCGAGCGCGAGGTTGTACTCGACCGTGCCGCGCTCGTCACAGTGCCCCTCGATCAGCACCAGCTGACCGGGGTTCGCCTTCAGCCACGCCGCGTTTTCGTCAAGGATCTTCGCGTCACCCGGACGGATGTTGTACTTGTCGAAGTCGAAGAAGATGTCCTTGACGTTCGGGTTGACCGCGAACTCCTTCGGCGCTGGCCGCGGAGCGGGTTGGGCTGGCGCGGCCGGAGCCGGTGTGGCTGGCGCCGGCATGGGTGTCACCGTGACTGTCTCCTTCACCGTCTCCTGTACGACGACTGGCGGAGGCGGCGGCGGAGGCGGCGGAGCGGCCACGGGCGCCGGCGCGACGGCGGGGGGAGGCGCCGAGGCCTGCGTCATCGCGGGACGCTTCGCGCAGCCAGCGAAAATCGTGACCGAGACGAGGAGAGAGACTGCCGCGAGGTGGAAGGCCCGGGTGACCATGTTGCCTCCTTGTAACACGCGCAGTTGTTCGCAGCGAGTTTGATCCTATCACGGTAGACGTGACGACCACGACGGACTTGTATCCGTTCCCCCACGGATGAGCGGCGCCTGCTGGGAGCCGTCGGGGAACATCGCGAAGATCTGCCACCCTCCGAGGCGGCTCGTTTGAAAGGCCAAATGTCTCCCGTCCGGCGACCAGGTGGCGCTTTGATTATCCCCCGCCTCGGTCAGCTTCCGCGCGTTCGTGCCGTCGGCGTTGACCGCCCAGATGTGGAAGCCTCCCGCGCGCGCGGTGAAGGCGATCACGTCCCCGCGGGGCGACCAGCGCGGCTGGGTGTGGTGACCGCCATTCGTCAGTTGACGGAGGCTGCCACCTTCCGTGTCCATCACGAAGAGGCGCGGCGAGCCCCCTCGGTCGGAGATGAACACGAGTTGCCGACCGTCGGGCGACCAGTTCGGTTCTGTGTCGATGGCGGGGTGGCGCGTGAGCCGCTGGAAGGCGCCAGTCCCCAGGGTAAGAACGTAGATCTCCGGGTTGCCGTCCTTGGACAACGTCAACGCCACCCGTTGACCGTCGGGGCTGAACGCCGGTGAGGTATTGATACCCTGGAAGGCCGCCAGCACCTGCTCGGGCCGACGCTCGAACGGGAAGGCCCGGTAGAGATCCGGATATCCGCGCGAGAACGAGGTAAAGGCGAGGGAGCGGACGTCAGGGCTCCAGGCCGGACTGAGGTTCACCGAGCCGTTTCGAGTGACGGGGGCCGGACCCGCCCCGTCGTAGTCCGCCACGTAGATTTCCTTGGCGGTGCCCGCGACCCGCGTGAAGGCCACCTTGGTGTCGGCGATGCCGGGCTGGCCAGTGAACTGGAGCACAACATCGTCGGCGATCAGATGGGCGAGGCGCCGCATCTGGGCGGATGACAGATTGAACTTCTTGGCGGCGATCGCGCGCTGGTCGGGCGAGGTCAGGTCGTACAGCCGCGCCTCGACCTCGAGCCGATCACCGCGCACGGTCAAGAGGCCGTGCAGCCCCGCGTGAGCGCCGGCCGCGGCGAAGTCAGACCACAGCTTTCTGAGGGCTTCTGGGTTGTCGCGAGGAGGGGGACCGGTCGCGGTGGCGACCTGGAACAATCCCGAGAAGGTCAGGTCGGCTCCGATGATGCTGGCCACCGACTTGGCGGCACCCGCCGAGTCGGCGCCAGACACGAGCGTGAACTCGGGAATGGCGATGTTGAGCTTCTTGGCCCCGCCTCCCGTGACATTGAGGAAGACGTCAACACCCTGAGCACGGGGGGCGGGCGGCCGCGTCAGGACGAGCGGGAGCGCCACGACAGACAGGCAAAGACCGATGAGCACGATCCGACGTATTGTCACGATAACCCCTCGACGAGTCGACAGTTAACCGCGCCCGGTGAACTCAAAACCAAAGTGTACTCGGAGCATGGTCCCCTTGTACTGCTCGGGCAGCGGGGGAAGCGGGTTGGCGTTGGTGACCGCGCGCAGGGCGGCCAGATCGTACGTGGGATCGCCTGATGTTTTCTCGACACGCGCACGGCCAACCTCGCCGTTGCGGGCGATCTCGAATACGACGACCGCTTTTTGCCCCTGCGCGCTGTTGAGCGGCTGTGTCCACTGCTCGTAGACCTTCCGCTGGACAGCCGTGAGGTACCACTGGAACGGGAAATCTCCTTCGGCGCTCGCCGCGGCGCCACTGCCCTGGGCCACGCCCGTTGGTCTGCCGAGCGGGGTTGGGGGTGGCGGCGGGGCCGCCTCGCGAGACGCTGTGATGGGACCGGTCCGCCCAGGAAGCGACGGTGGCGCCAGCGCAGGCAGTTCCTTTTGCCCAGGTTTGGCCGCAACACGCGGTAACTCCCGCGCTGGCATCTCGGGGAGTTTGCGGCGCAGATCGGGCGGGAAGATCCGGCAAGGTGACGGCCCGCGACGGCTTGGGCGCCACCTCACGAACGGGCAGGTCGGGTGGCGGAGACGTGACCCTTTCCGGCTTGGGCGGAGGCGCGGGCTCGACGGCCCGCTGAGGTGCTGTGGGGGTAATCGTCTGACCGGTCGGACTTCCCTGAGCTGGCACGGCGGGCACGAGATTGACGACGTAGGCCTTGGTGGGCTCGGGGCGCCACCAGAGCGCCGCGATCACCACCAGCGCGACGCCTACGCCATGCACGAGCGCCGAGAGCACGATGCTCCTGAGCGGCCACGACGCCCGCACAATGGCAGGCCCGCGGAAGGATCGGGGAGGCATCCGGATCGTCGCCGTGGCGACCATCAGCAGCCCCGCATCATTGCCCGCGCGCGGGCTCCGTGACCATGCCGAGCCGTTCGATGCCCGCCCGCCGAACTCGATCCATTGTCTCAACCACAGCGCCATAGGGCAGGCCGGCGTCAGCCTTCAGATAGAGCGTCTTGTCCTTGCGGTCGCGAAACGCAGACGCCAGCTGAGTGTCGAGGGTGGCGGCAGGAACGGGCTTTTCGTTCAAGTAGAGCGTTCGGTCCTTGGTCACGGTGAGGACCATCCGCTCCTCCACGGCGGTAGGCTTCGCAGAGGCCTTCGGGAGATTAACGTCGATCCCGCGGTACATCATGGGCGCCGTCAGCATGAAGATGAGCAGGAGCACCAGCACCACGTCGACGAGCGGGATGATGTTGATCTCGGCCAGCGAGGAGCTCGTGCGGTCGCCGCTGCCGGTCGCTTCGGGCTTAAACATCCTTGGCGGGACGCGCCATCCTGGGCGCAGGACGGCTCAGGAGATTGAGGAGGTCGAGGATGAACCCGTCCATCTCCGTGGCCCAGTGGCGCACACGGTTCAGGTAGAAGTTGTAGCCGATTACGGCGGGGATGGCAGCCCCCAGGCCGGCCGCGGTCGCGATGAGCGCCTCGGAGATTCCCGGAGCCACCACCGCCAAGCTGGCCGATCCCTGCTGGCCTATTCCGTGGAAGGCGGTGATGACTCCCCACACCGTTCCGAAGAGACCGATGAAAGGAGTCACGCTGGCCGTGGTGGCCAGGAACGGCAAGTATCGTTCGAGACGCATTACCTCATGGCCAGCCGTCCGCCGCAGGGCGCGCTGAGCAAAGTCGAGACGGTCGGGCGGCAACCCTTCTTCGGCCTCGTCAAGGACTCGGTCGGCAATCTCGGAGATCCCCGCCACCTCGTGGTACCCCGCGAGGTAGAGGTTGGCGAGCGGGCTTTCGCGCAGCTTGCGCGCGGCGCCCATCACGGCCGAGGGCCGACGACCCTCCCGGAAGATCCTGAGAAAGGCCACACTCTGCCCCCGCACGCGGCGGAACTGCCACCATTTCTCGACGATGAGCGCCCAGCTCACGATCGAGAAGAGCAGGAGGACGGCGAGGACAGCTTTGGCGACGGGCCCCGCGCTCAGCAGGAGGTCGAAGACGCTTGCGCTCAGGTTCTCGGCGGGCACTCTCGTTTCCTCATAGGCTTTTGAGCATCATACCCACCGGCGTCGAAAGGTGTCAACAAAATGGCCCGAAAAATCGGGATCTTGGATTCACAGCGCCCTCATGCGGAGAAAGTTCTCGAGCCAAGCCCTTCCTTATCCGGATCGGCAACGCCGATTCCCCGTGACGTAACGACTGCCGGCGATCCAGAAGCGTAGAGGGAGGTGCATGGCCCGTGTGATTCCGATGCGGGGACCGCTGACGACCCGAGGGCGAACCGTCCTGGGCTCGATGATGAGGGGCCCAGCCGTGAGGTCGGCGCCGTTCTGGCGCCGGGTGATCCCGAGGGCGCGGGTGAGATTGCCCGGGCCGCTCACCAGGCGTGGTGAGTTGGGAGGTAGGTCCCGTCGCTGCGCCATGACCGCCATGCCCTCAACCGGCTCGAGTGCCCGGATCAACACGCAGCCGGGTCGACCCGCTCGGTCGGCGATGGCGTTCAGACAGTAGTGAAGCCCATACGCTTGATAGACGTAGGCGAAGCCGCCGGGCCCATAGAAGAGCGCCTGACTGCTCGGCCGGAAAGCAGCATGCGAGGCCCCGTCCTCGGGTCCGAGATATGCCTCTGTCTCCACGATACGACCGGCCGTCAGGATGGGACCGTGGCGCGCGACGAGCAAACAGCCCAGAAGATCGCGGGCCACCATGGGCGCGGATCGAAGATAGAACGCTCGCTCGAGAGGCAACGGCTTAGGGCGACGTCACGGGGCTGCGCAGTCGTTGCTCGACCAGTCGGCGGAGGGATGCATAGTCGTAGGCGACGCCCTGCCGGGTGGGCAGGGCCGCCTCGGACTTGAGGCCGGTCTCGGTGACGATGATGCCGAAGCGCTGCCCGGGGTCCACACGTTTCTCGGCGAGTAGTTTGATCAGGACAGCGAGGGGGGCGACTCCGGTTGGGCCGGCCCAGATCCCTTCGCTCCGAGCCAGGCGTCGCTGCGCCGCGAGGATGTCCTCGTCCTCGACGTCGGCGGCGAGACCGTTCTGCTCGCGGAGCCATCTGAGAACCCACTCTCCCTTGCGCCCCGGATTCCCCGCGGCCAGTCCCTCGGCGACCGTATATCCGATCTTGATCGGCCTGAGCGGCATTCCGGCTGTGTGCGCGCGGCTGATGGCGTTCGCCCGTGTGGCTTGGGCCGCGATCAATGACGGGACGCGGGTTATCCAGCCGGCCTGACGGAGTTCGCGGAAGCCGCGGGCAGTGGCGATGAACGTCTCCCCCACCGCGACCGGCGCCACCAGCACGTCGGGGGGATTCCAGCCACTCTGCTCGGCGATCTCGTAGGCCAAGGTCTTCTTCCCCTCGTGTTTGTACGGGTTGCGGGAGGCGCCGGCGTCGAAGAAGAGACCATCGTCGACCAGCCGATCCCAATGGCCGATGAGGTCATCGTAAACGCCGGTGTAGAGAATGAGATCGGAAGCGGTGGCGGCCATGTGAAGCAGCTTTGGGGCTGAGGCGCGTTCGTAGGCGAAGATGAAGGCGCGCAGCCCGGCGCGCGTCGCGTAAGCCGCCACCGAGGAGCCGGCGTTACCGGTGCTGACGACGGAGACCGCCTCGAAACCGAACGCGCGAGCGGCCCCGACGGCGGTCGCCGAGGTGCGGTCTTTCACGCTGCCGGTCGGATTGGCGCCCTCGAACTTGACGGCCAGGGCCCGCACTCCGAGATCTGCCGCCAGCCGCGGACACTCGAGGTACGGGGTCGCTCCCTCGCCGAGCGTGATGCGATGGGACGGGTCGACCACCGGAAGCACGGCGGCATAACGCCAGAGACCGCGGCCGGCCAGGAGAGCTGGACCGCGCTGGCGCATGATGTCGAGGTCGTAGTAGATTTCCAGAAGCCCGCCGCACGACGCACACTGTAACCGATAGGTGAGAGGGAATGTCTTCGGGCACTCGATACAGGCGAGGCCCTGCGCGAGCGAATTCGTCACGTCCGGCGCCCGAAGCGCTCCTCGACGGCGAAGACGATCTCCTCCAAACGATGGCGCAGGGTGTGCTCGGCCAGGGCCCGCCGCCGCGCGTTCTCGCCGATGGCGCGCGCTTCCTCCGGATGGGCGAGGTGGGCGGCGAGCTGACGCTTGAGCTCGCCGAGATCCCGGAACGTGATCATCTCCTCTCCCGGCTTGAAGAGCGCGCCGAGGTCCTCCTTGAGATCGACGACCTGACAGGCGCCGGCGGCGGCCAGTTCGAACGTGCGAATGTTCACGCCGACCACATCGTTCATGGGGTGATGAAGGTTGAGGGAGAGGGCCGCTCCCGAATAGATCGCGAATTTGGCGCGTCCCCACACCGCTCCCCCCGCGACCACCGAGCGGACGCGGTGATCGGTGACGTGCTCCCAGCCGGGTCCCCACACGCGGAGCGGGTAATCCGTCAGCTCACGCACGAAGCGCTCCCGAAAGGGATAGTGACGTCCCACGAGAGCTACGGTGCCTTCGAGACGGGAGGCCTCCTCCGGCGAAAGCGCCACCGGATGCTGGAAGGAGGGTACGCAGTAGAGGGGAAGGTAGTAGAGATTTCGGAGCCCCGCCAGCTGCAGCTCGCGCATGGCGTATCGTTCCTTCGTGAAGAAGACGTCGTAGGGCTCGATGTGCTCGAAGGGGATCATCCAGAGCGGATTGTCCGGAAAGACGTTGAGGAACAACGTGTCCGTGCGTGCCTTCACCCGCCGGATGAGGCCCGGAGTGATCGGCCCCCCCTTGAGCACGAGGACGAGATGAGGGCGCCACCGTAAGCACAGCCGCTCCAGGCGACGGAGAATGAACAACTGATAGGCAGCCTTGGTGCTCTTGTTCTTGTAGAGGATGTTGGCGCGTCGGTATGCGAAGGTTCGGACTTGGTGGCCCATGGCCAGCAGTTCGTCGCGAAAGTCGAGCCCGAAGTCTGCCGCCTGCTCGAACCCCACGACGAGCACCCAGCGCATCGCCCGTAGCCTAGCACGCACCCCGCGCATGACCGGGGCCTGGGGACTTTCGGGCTTGGGGGCCCTTTCGAGGCCCGCGGGCGCGCGTGAGATCGAGGAGCGCCACGGGTTCCCCGGGGCGCGACGAGCGCTAGGGGGGCTTGGGGGGCCCTTTCGAGGCCCCCCATGACATTGACCCCGTCCTAAGCCGCGCGGGATTGTCGGAAACGGGTGGCGAAGAGCGGATCGAAGAGCGCGGCGGTGGCGACCAGTGCGGCGTCCGCCCCGCCTCGCAGGAGCGCGTCGGCCCGCTCGACGGTGGTGATGCCTCCCACCGCGAGCACCGCACGATTCCACGCCCCTGCCTTCCGCCAGGCAAGCATTTCGGAGACCTGACGCACGGAAACCGGGAACGTGTCAGCACCCACCACGTCGGCTCGGTCACGCCCGCTCCCATCGAAGGCGGCGTTACCCTCCTCATCGAGAACGCGCCGCTGGATACCGGACACGAGCACAAAGCCATGCGCCCACGAGGCCAGCTTGGTCGCCGTCTCGTGCAGGGAGCGGGGCGTACGGAAAGCGCCCACCTTGGCCAGGATGGGCACGGGCACGATGGTACGAACCCGATGGAGGATCTGGGCGGACAGCGGGATGTTCTCGTACACCATCTGCGGCTGTTCGGCAAAGGGATCGGGGCAGGCAAGATGAATCTCGACGATGTCGGCTCCCGCTCCGACCGCCCACGTCGCGCACCGTGCGTAATCCTCGATGAGGGCCTCGCTGTCCCCGCCCGGAGAGGGGGTCCCGATGACGCTGACGATCAGAATTTGTCCCGACGCGACACGCTCCTTCGCCCGGCGCACGTCCTTGCGCCAGACGTCCGGCTCCATCGATGGTGTCCCCAGGGAGACGGCCAAGGTGAGATCGCCCCCATTCGAGGGTCGCCGCGCCGTGACGGCCACCTGCTCGCGGTTCTCGACGTGGCGAATGTTGGGCAGGCTGTAGGCCGGCCAGAAACTCGAGCGGACGGTGTTGTAGGTGAGAATATCGAACCCGAGCCGCGCATAGCCCTCAACCCACTTCGAGTTGAGGAGGGGGCCGGCTGAGATCCCGACCTGGGAGTTCAGCCGGTAGTCGAAGAGCCGCCCACCAGGGGCCACGGGAAGGCGTCGTACCCGTGGCAGCGCCGGCGCATGTGCGTAGTTCCACGCGTAGGAACGATCGACCCGATATGTGGCGTTTGCGATCGGTACGCACCCCTTTCGTGCCTCGTCGCTGAGGCGCAACGGCCAGTATATCAGATACTTAGAGGTTTTGGTAGGACCTATGTAAAGGCCGGCATGACCTCGGTGGCCAGGAGTTCGAGTTCGCGCATGATGTGCGTGTGCGGCATGCCTGGGAAGAAAGTCCGGCAGATCAGGTGCGTCATGCCATATTGCTCGACAAAACGGCGGATCGTGGCCACGCACTGCTCGGGGCCGCCGATGATAAAGCGGTCCTGCATGAGCCGGTCGAGGTCGGTGGCGATGCTGGCGTCGATGAAGGGATGCCGCCACCCGCCAGCGTACTCCTTCCGATACGCCACCATGATGTGTTCTTCCGCAAGCTCTCGCGCCCTGGTGTCGGAGTCGGCGATGATGACGTCGCGGGTCAGTGGCCACTCGGTGATGGGCTCCGTGCGGCCCGCGGCCCGGCGATGCTCCAGAAATGCCCGCTTCCCATCGAGCAATCGGCTCAGGTCCGCCGTCGGTCCAGGAATCCAGTTGTCGCCGAGAAGGGCGGCACGCTTCAAGGTGAGGGCGCCCCATCCTCCGATCCACAATGGGGGGTGGGGCTTGGTCAAGGGTTTGGGCTCCAGGCGCCCCTCGACCGTGTAGTACGTTCCGCGAAAGCTCACGCGTTCCTGGGTCCAGAGCCCCTTCATGATGGCCAGCTGCTCTTCGAAGCGTGCTCCGCGCTTCTCGAGGTCGACCCCGTAGAGGGCAAACTCGTCGGGCTTGTAGCCGATGGCGATGCCCAGGATGGCCCGTCCATTTGACATCACGTCCAGCATGGCGACGTCCTCGGCCAGGCGCACGGGATGGTGGAAGGGGGCGACCACGATGTCCGTTCCCAGCAGCATTCGCGAGGTGCGGGTGGCGAAGCCCGCCAGCACGGTGAGCGGGGAGGGCCAGTAGTGGTTGGTGACGGCGTGATGCTCCTCCATCCATACCGAATCGAACCCTAGCTCCTCGGCTCGCGTGACTTCCTCGAGTGCCTCTCGGTAGTAGCGACCGCCCTCGGTGGGGATAAACCCGATCTTCAATTTGGCCATAGTCGGGGAGACTAACACGCGAACCTGCACGCGACCGTGGTGACTGACTGGTGAGCGTGTCCCAGTACTTGACACACTCTATCTACGGGTCTTAGCGTCGCTCTCAAGAGGGACAGTGCTCCATTCGCCGACGAGGAGGGCAATCCATGCAGGGAGAGTGGCTGAGGCGTTACTTCCAGCATCAGCATGACGGGCAGTGTGGGCATGGAGCCGAGATCGATCGCGGTGAGCCTGGGGAGGGCGACGTCTCACGACGCGACTTCGTGAGGACAGGCTTCGCCGCCGGTGTCGCCGCCGGGATGGCGGCGGGGACGGTAGTCGGTCAGGCAGAAACGGCCGCGGCCCAAGCTGCGAACCCAATGGGACGCGACTGGTGGCCCTCACCCTGGGGTCCGAGCGACGAGCGTGGTGCCAACAACCGCATCACCTCCGCCAAGGTCCTGCAGGCGGCGTCCCTCATCAAGCAGGGCAAGATCTATCCGCTCAGCCAGGTGCTGGAAGTGGGGATCCCGCTCTTCGGGGCTCGTCACGTCTCCATTACCATCCCCGGCGCGCCGACAGGCGGGCCGTTTGGAACTCACGAGCTCTATTTCAACGACGAGATGTTCAGCGGGGAGATCGGGCAGGTCGGCTCGCAGTTCGACGGCCTCGGCCACATCGGCAACAAGATCGGCAACGAGGTCCGCTACTACAACGGCTTCACCCAGACGCAGGTGGGAGGTTCCTACGGGCTGCAGAAGCTCGGCATCCACAACTGCCGTCCTTTCTTCACGCGCGGCATCCTGCTCGACGTCGCCCGCTACAAGGGCTGGGACCGGCTCGCCATCGACTACATCATCACGATGGACGACGTGATGGGCACCCTGCGTATGGAGGGGATCAGCGAGCCCGGGGAGGGGGACGCCGTGCTGTTCAACACGGGCCACAGCAAGCTCTGGAAGAAATTTAACGAGGAGTACAACAAGGGCTGTCCGGGACCCGGCCGGACGGTGGGAAACTGGCTGGCCGACAGGAAGATCGCGGTGGTGGGTGCGGACACGTGGCCCGTGGAGGCGGTCCCCGGGGAGGATGCAAACCGGCCATTCGAGTGCCACACGATCTGGCTCACCATGAACGGCATCTACATCAACGAGAACCTGAACCTTGAAGAACTGGCGCGGGACCGCGTGTACGAATTCGCCTGGTCTTTCAACCCGCTCATGCTCAAAGGGGGAACCGGCTCGCCTGGTAACTCGGTCGCGATCGCTTGATTTCGATTCGCGGGGCCTCGCCGGCCCCCAGCGCTGGATCAGTGCGCGACGCGCCTCTGGCGCGAGGCTCCCTTCACCGACGGGTGCTACCATCGGCTGGATGGAGTCGTTCAGGAGCCTGAGCGCGCGGAGCTTCGGCCGTACTTCACGAACCTCGAGGGTCCCGTATTCGCCCTCGTCAATCTCCCGGAGGTCGTCAAGGGCGCTCTCTTCGCGCGGTATTCGCGTTCGCCGAAATCGCTGCGTCGCCTGTTCCTCGATGAGTTCCTCGCTCCGGGGCACCTGGATATGGCGACGGCCGGCGGCCCCGGGACGCCAGGGCTGGACACCACCCGGGCTGACCAGCTTTACGAGCGGATGCTCGTCGAGTATGGTGACGACTCCGTCGCCCAGCTTGGGGGCGTGCACCTGGCGTGCGAAGGCGCTTCGAACGTCCTCACCAAGGTCATCGAGTGGGGCCGTCTCATGGCGTATCTCGAGCAGTCCACGCGCTACATTCCGTACGACGATCAGCCGGAGGGACGGTACCGCTACCACGTGCCGGCTGAGCTCGCCGGGTCCTTGCGCGCGCGGTACACGGCTGCCTTGGACCACGCTTTTGCCACCTACGCCGAGTGGCTGCCGCGGATGCGCGATTACTACACAACTCGCTTTCCCCGCGCCGCCGGCGAGTCGGAGAGCGTCCACCGGATAAGCATCAGGGCCAAGGCCCTCGATACGTTGCGCGGACTGCTGCCGGCCGCCACCACGTCAAATGTCGGCGTCTTCGGTACGGGTCAGGGGTACGAGCAGCTCCTGCTGCGGATGCGCGCTCATCCTTTGGTCGAGGTTCGCGACTACGCTGACCTTATGCTGACGGAGCTGCGCCGGGTGATTCCCGCCTTCCTGCGGCGGGTGGACGCACCCGCGCGCGGGGGGGCGTGGTCGACGTATCTGGCCGACACCCGGGCCAGCATGGAGCGGCTCGTGGGCGAGCTGTTCGCGGACGAGAAACCGGAGGAGAGGGGAGAAGTAACCCTCACCGACTTCGATCCCGAAGGCGAGGTAAAGGTGGTGGCGGCAGCCCTGTACGCTGTATCGGCGCTGCCGGACGACCAGCTTCTCGCGCGAGTCCGCCGCATGTCGACGGACGAACGCCGCCGTGTGCTCGAGACGTACGTAGGCCGCCGCGGCAACCGCCGTCACAAACCAGGCAGGGCGTTCGAGCGCACCGGATATCGATTCGACGTGTTGGGCGACTATGGTGCCTTCAGGGACCTGCAACGACATCGCCTCTTGACCCTGGAGTGGCAGACCTTGTCGACCCGGCATGGGTACGCAGTGCCGGAGGCAGTGACCGAGGCGGGCGCCGGGCCAGCCTGGGAACGGGTCATGGCCGACTCGGCGGCCCTTTGGGAGGCCATCGCCGGGGCCGGGATGCCGGAAGTCGCCGCCTACGCCGTTTCCCTGGCCTATCGTGTGCGCTTCACCATGCAGATGAACGTCCGTGAGGCCATGCACGTCATCGAGCTGCGTACGGCCCCTCAGGGGCACCCGTCGTACCGCCGGATCTGCCAGACGATGCACCGGCTGATCGCGGAACAGGCCGGCCACCCGGCCCTGGCAGCGGCCCTACGCTTCGCGGATCACTCCGAGGTCGCCCTTGAGCGTCGAGAAGCCGAGCACGCCGCCGAGCAGCGCCGACTTGGCGGGCAGCCGAGGGGCTCCTAACCGCGCGACTGGAACTCCCCTTGTGCTTTGGCGACCAGTCCCGGGTCGGCCAGCAGATCGAACGCGGTCATGGCCATGGTCTTGGCAGCGATCAGGATGCCCTCGCGGGCCAGTGGCGTGGCGGCGGCTGCCTCGAAGGCACGCGAGTGAATTGGGTGCCGTCCGGAGCGACTCATACGGCTGGATAGCTGGGATCACCTGGCTCACGTTCCAACGTCGGACGTGCGGCGGTCGGGCCACCATACCTCAGGATGGACGCTCCTTACGGAAGAGGTCGCGGGCCTGGCGTTGCCTGGCCTCGGCCAAGCCTCGGCCGGCGTCCTCGCTAAGCAGAGTGTAGAGGTGCTCCGCGGATAGGGCCGAGGGGAGAAGCACATAGTCGGCGCCCGCGGCGTAGAGTCCCTCGGCGGCGGCCAGGGTGTCGGCGGTGACGATGATCTGAGCTTGGGGAGCCAGGCTCCGGGCCTGGCGCAGGAGGCGGCCGTTGTCCGTGCCCTTCAGAAACCAATCCGAGATGCTCGATACGATCACGGCGGCCCGCCCGATGCCGGCATGCTGCAGGGTCTCCGGGTTGGCGATGTCGCCGTAATGTGCTTCGACCCCGGCGGTCCGCAGACGCTCGAGGGTTTCCGGGTTGAAGTCCACGGCTGCGATGCGGTTCTTCATCAAGGGCCGAATCCGTTCCATGTGCTCGATGAGGGCCAGTCCCTCGCGCGATACCCCGAGCAGGAACAGGTCGTGCCGCTGATCGTCGTGGGTGGCGGCGTGCCGATCGTCCTTTCTGCGCGACCCGAACCACCGGGGAATTCCGGTCAACTCGAGACCACGGGCCACCCAGGTGGCGATCTCGTGATTGAAGAGTGTCGTGTAGGTGGAGGTTACGGACATGAGGAGCATGGCGTAGAGAACCAGGGAGTGGAGACTCTCGCTCACGTGGCCGAATCCGGCACCCAAGCTCACGATCACCAGGGAGAACTCGCTGATCTGTGAGAGGTTGACGGCCACGACCCCGGCGGTGCGCGCGTCGAGGCGCAGGCCGGCGAAGATGGCAAAGATCGAGAGGAAGCGGCTGAGCACCACGAACACCGCCACCAGGCAGGCCAGCAGGACCAGCTCGAGCGACGGAACAGGGACCCTCAGTCCGAGTGACACGAAGAACAGGGTCACGAAGAAGTCGCGCACACCGGCCAGGCGCCCGATGACTTCGGTCCCATAGGGGAAGGAGGCTATGGTCATGCCCGCGATGAGTGCGCCCATTTCCTTGGAGAGACCGAGCTTGTCGGCGATTCCTGCCACCATGAAGCACCAGGCCATCGAGGCCACCAGGACCATCTCGGGCGACTTGGCGATGGCCCGATACAGTCCCGGCAGGACCCAACGCGACAGGGCGGCGGCGCCGGCCACCACACCCGCCCCGGCCGCCAACGACACGATGAGCGGACCCGGATTGAGTGCGTCGAGGTTCGGCTGAAGCGCCAGGAAGCCGATCGCCCAGACATCCTGGAAGATGAGGATGCCAAGCGTGATGCGCCCTCCGAGGGTGCCCATCTCGAACTTATCGGACAGCAGCTTCACGACGATGAGGGTCGACGAAAGACTGAGGGTCACCGCAAGATAGAGGCGATCGAAACGGCCTCCGGTGAAGGCGGCGATCGGCCCGATTGCGAACCAGGCGAGGATGGCGCACAGGGGGAACTGGCCGAGC
This sequence comes from uncultured Candidatus Rokubacteria bacterium, assembly GCA_963754315.1. Taxonomy (GTDB): domain Bacteria; phylum Methylomirabilota; class Methylomirabilia; order Rokubacteriales; family CSP1-6; genus CAVWFS01. Next base: position 24,927 of record CAVWFS010000019.1, on the reverse strand, counting down.
CCGCTCCCGATGATGGTGCGGCCCGTCTGAAGCAAGCGGGGAATGCTGATCTCGAGCCCGATGATAAAGAGGAGCAGGATGAGGCCGATTTCGGAGATCAGCTCGATACTTGCCTCATCGGTCACGAAGCCGAAGCCGACCTTGGGACCGAGCAGGGCGCCGCCCAGGATGTACCCGAGGATCAGGGGCTGCTTGACCGAGCGAGCCACCAGCGCCAATGCGGCAGCGGCGATGATGCTGACACTGATAGCGGTGAGCAGATCTGGTTCGTGCATGGACGCGCGCGCCGATCAGATTACCATTGTCGGCGCCCGCTTAGCCGCTGCGCGATCCCGTTCCGGGGCCTCCGCCTCAGGGCCTGCCGCCAGCCGGGTCCTGGTGGGTGATCCTGCCGTCTGGAGGGTGTCGTTGATGTAGAATCCCCATACGCCACGACATATCGGACGCGGCGCAGGACGGTCAGGCGCGCGCGCGGATAACGAAGGAGGACACCCATGAGATTCCGGTCGATCGCAATGGTGGCCGTGGGGGCGGCCCTGATGCTGGCGGCTCCCCCCGCAGGGCAGGCGGCTGACGACGTCAAGCAGCTCAAGAAGGCGATCCAGGCGCTGCAGGGCGAGGTTGCCGCGCTGCAGAGCCAACTGACGGCCATGAAGGCCAACAGCGTTCTCGCCCTCGGGCCCCACGTGAGCGTGGTGACGGATCCCATCAATGGCGTGACGGGTCCTCACATCATTTTCACGGGCGCCAATATCCACGTGCGCGATGGCTCGGGCCTCACCGATGGGTCGTCCGGCCGCGGCAACCTGATCGTGGGATATAACGAGCTACCGATGAGCGGCCCCGTGAAGCTCCGGGATCGTCAGGGAACGCACAACCTCGTGGTGGGGTCCGGGCACCGTTACTCGCTCTTTGGCGGGTTCGTGGCGGGTCACGAGAACGCGATCGAAGGGCTCTATGCGACGGTGAGCGGCGGCTTTCAGAACGTGGCGCGGGGGGAGTACTCGACCGTGAGCGGCGGCGAGTCCAACGTGGCCAGCGGATACTACACGGCCGTGAGCGGCGGCGGCCACAACGCGGCGAGCGCGTACTGGAGCTGGGTAGGCGGAGGGCAACATAACGTCGCTCAGGGCCCTTACACGAGTGTCACCGGAGGCCAAGGCAACAGCGCCCTGGGCGGCTACTCGAGCATCAATGCGGGCTACGACAATCAGGCCCGTGGCGTGTACTCGAGCGTGGCGGGCGGGGAAAAGAACCATGCGCGGGGGCCGTACTCGAGCGTGAGTGGCGGGCGCCTTCGCGAGTCAGCCGAGAATTGGCAGCTGGTAGGGGGCAAGCCGTCCGAAGACAAGTGAGGCGCGCGGCTCGGGCTGTCGCAGGACCGAACGGACGGCCCGCGACAGCCCCGGATTTGTGACCTTCGTCATCATCCGCTGTTTCGGGGCTCGTGGTCGAGCTCGCCTAGTTCTGATGTTCGTGGTGGTCTCGCTGAGCGCCGCCGCCTGTCATCGGCAGACGCCGGGAGCCGGACACGACGCGGTGCCTCCGCCCCAACCCGTGTCGACGCAGCCGTACCAGATCGGGGCGTACTACTTTCCGGGCTGGCCCGACTACGACCGCTGGAAGGTGCTCGACGAATTCCCGGAGCGGGTGCCTCTGCTCGGGTATTACCGCGAGGGTGATCCCGATGTGATGGACTGGCACATTAAGTGGGCCGTCGAGCACGGGATATCCTTCTTCGTCTTCGATTGGTACTGGGAACGCGGGCAGCGCCAACTTGAGCATGCCCTTCACGAGGGCTACTTGCAGGCCCGCTTCCGGCATCTTCTGCAGTTCTGCCTGCTGTGGGCGAACCACAATGTGCCCGGGTCATCCTCGGAAGAGGATCTCCTCGCGGTACTCGACTACTGGATCGAGCAGTACTTCTGGCGCCCGGAGTACCTCACCATCGACGGGCGGCCGATGGTGATCATCTTCTCCAGCCGACGCCTGAGCCAGGATCTCGGATCGGACGGAGTCAAGCGTGCCTTCGTGAAGATGCGTGAGCGCGCGCGGGCACGGGGCCTGCCCGGCCTCTATCTGGTGGCGGTGACAGGGCCGAGTGACCTTTCGTTTCGCGAGCACCTCCAGCGACAAAAGGATGAAGGGTACGATGCCACCACCGGCTACAATTACCCGCGGGCGGGAATGGATCATTCCGCCTTTGTGGCCGCCTACGACTCGATGATCTACGGGTACTGGGCGATCTGGAATCTCGCGGCCGAGATGGGAATCATTGACCACTTTCCCGTGACCGACCCGGGATGGGACTCCCGCCCGTGGCATGGCTGGAAGGCGCTGGTCAGGACCGACCGGGCACCCTACAAATTCAAGAAGATGCTGGCCAATGCGCGAGCCTTCGTCGATCGCTACCCCATTACCGGCAATCGCCGGATCGTCCTCGTCGAGGCGTGGAACGAGTTCGGGGAAGGGGAGGCCATCGAGCCTCACTGCGAGTGGGGCTTCGGCTACCTCGAGGCCGTGCGCGACGTCTTCGCGGTGCCGGGCCGCTGGCCGAATCCCCTCACGCCGCAAGATCTCGATCGCACCGTGCCCCAGGTCGTGTGTCCTCCCGGGGTCTGTCCCGACCCACGCGATCCCTGCCGGCGCCGCCGCCGTGACGCGCCGCTGCCGGATTGCCATGCTGGGCACGCGGGGTGTCCCGGCGAGCTACAGCGGGTTCGAAACCTGCGTCGAGGAAGTGGGAGCGCGCCTGGCCGCCCGCGGCCACGAGGTCACGGTGTACTGCCGCGTTCCGCACATCGACTACCGGGGACAAGAGTACCGCGGCATGCGGCTGGTGAAGCTGCCCACCATCCGGCAGAAGCATCTCGACACGATTACCCACTCGTTCCTGTCGTGTGTCCACGCGCTCGGGCGCCCCTATGACGTCATCCTCTTCTTCAACGTGGGCAACGCCGCCCTCGTCTGGATTCCTCGCCTGGCCGGGCAGCGGGTGGTGCTCAACGTCGACGGGCTGGACTGGAAGCGTCAGAAGTGGGGCCGCATCGCCCGCTGGTTACATCCGCGACCTGCGAATGGTGGGCGACGCGCCTGCCGCACCGGGTGATCACCGATCCCGAAGCGTGCAAGCGTACTATCGCGCACGCTACGGAGCCGATTCGACCTACATTGCCTACGGCGCAGACCCGAACTCACGGCCTCCTGGTCCCTTCCTCGCTCGATACGGGCTTGCCCCCCGCCGCTATATCCTCTTCGTAGGGCGGCTGGTCCCGGAGAACTGTGCCCATCACCTGGTGGCGGCGTTCGCGGGGCTGGCCACCGACATGAAGTGCGTGGTGGTCGGAGACGCTCCCTACGCGGAAGCCTATATCAGATCACTGCGGACGAGCGCCGATCCGCGGGTGATCTTCACCGGCTATCTGTTCGGGGAGGGCTACCGCGAGCTCGCCTCCAACGCGTACTGCTTCGTGGAAACCTCCGAGGTGGGAGGCACGCATCCGGCTCTGGTCGAGGCGATGGGTTTTGGCACGTGCGTGGTAGCCAACGATACAGCCGAGAACCTCGAGACGATTGCCGATGCGGGGTTCAGCTACGATGGCCACGTGGGAGCCCCCAGCCTGCTGCGTGTGCTCGAGCGGCTCGCTCAAGGATCCCGACTTGGTTGAAGAGTACGCGGCGCCGCGGCTCGCGAGCGCGTTCGCGCCCACTACTCGTGGGACGCCGTCACGGAGGCCTACGAGCAACTCCTGCTGGAGGTCGTCGGGGTGAAGTCCTGATGCTCGGCAAACGGCGCTTACATTGGACTCTGTGGCTGCTCGGGGGCGACACGGTCGTCCTCCTCGCCGCATTCTTCGTTGCCTACGGTCTGCGGGTCGCGCTGAACGCGCCCCTCGATCGAGCGGCCGGCCCTCTCGCGTACTATCTCTGGCTCCTCACCCTGATCGTGCCCGTCTGGCTGGGGGGGTCGCTCTCCTCGGCGGCTACGGGCTCACGTGGACGACCCGCTCGCGGGCTGGGCTGGCGATCGGCGTGAGCACGCTTGGTCTGCTCGTCCTGACCGCGCTGCTGTTCCTCGTCCAGGAGAGCGAGGTCAACCGGAGCTTGCTCCTGCTCTTCACCGTCGTCAGCGGGGTGGGAATATGGGCCGCGCGCGGTCTCGTCAGGGACTGGCTACGCGCGCAGCGAGCCGACCGGTGGGTGCACGTCGCGCTCGTGGTGGGAACAGACGATCGGGCCGCGAGTGTCATCGAGGCCCTGCGCCGCTACCCCGAGGCGCGGTGGGTCATACGCGGCTGCGTCAGCCTCGATCCCGAAGAGCCCGGGTATACGGTGCGGGGCGAACCGGTGATCGGCTCCCTCCAGGACCTCGCTGAGTTGCTTCAAGGCGACGACGTTGTCGACGAGGTGTTCTTCGCCGTGTCCGCCGACCGGCTCGACCGCATCACAGACGCCCTCGAGACCTGTGAGAACTTCGGCGTGGACACCCGCGTGCTCGTGGACTTCTATCGGCCGGCGCACGCTCACCCGTTCGTGGAGGAGTTGTTTACCCTGCCGTTCTACGGCTTCTCTCCGAGCCTCACCCGGCAGGGGGCCTTCTTCGTCAAGCGGCTTGTCGACATCGTGGCCGCGGCGTTTCTGCTCGTCGTCAGCTCACCTCTCCTTCTGCTGGTGGCCATCGTCATCAAGCTCACCTCGCCGGGGCCGGTGATTTTTCGCCAGGTGCGCGCTGGCTTCCATGGACGGCGCTTCGATATGTACAAGTTCCGGACCATGGTGGCGGGGGCAGAAGACATGCGTGATCAGGTGATTCATCTCAACGCGATGAGCGGTCCGGTCTTTAAGGCCGCCGCGGATCCACGCCGCACGGCAGTCGGGCATTTCCTGCGCCGCCTGAGCCTTGACGAGCTGCCCCAGTTCGCCAACGTTCTCGCGGGGGATATGAGTCTGGTTGGACCCCGGCCCCTTCCTCTCTACGAGGCCAGCCGTATCAAGGGCGCGCAGCGTCGGCGGTTGGCCGTCCGCCCCGGCATCACGGGCCTCTGGCAGGTGAGCGGTCGGAATATGGTGGATTTCGAGGAGTGGATGCGCATGGATCTCCTCTACGTCGACCAATGGTCACTCCTGCTCGACCTCAGGATCCTCCTGAAGACGATTCCCTGCGTTCTCAGCGGCAAAGGCGCCACCTGAGCCCGCGCGCAAGACCTCGCGATGGCCGCCAGCCACCCGCCGTCGGCAGTGGTGCGGGAACCGCAACCCGACTGGTGGACGTCGGCCTCACCATCCTGCTCTTCGCGATCCCATCCTTGGTGCTCGTCGGGGCCATGGGCCCTTACGACGAACCGAAGGCGTGGGCCCTGGTGTCTCTCGTCGGGCTCACCGGACTCGCCTGGGTCGCCGGTCGTGTGCTCGGGGCCACGCCCACGCCGTCGGTGCGGCCCGATGGCGCGCTACGCGCTGTTCGCTGGATTCTCGTGGCCTATGGGTCCTGGTGGGCGCTCGCCACCGCCCTATCGGTGGCGCCCGGCCAGAGCTTCTGGGGGGTCTTCGGTCGAGGGTTCGGCTTCGCGTGCTTTCTCGCGACGTTTGCCCTGTTTTTCGTGGTGCAGGCAGAAGTCCGCACGCTCCGCGGCGCCTGCAGTCTGGTCGATCGCGCTCTGATCGGGAGCCTTCCCGTCGTTGCCCTCGCCCTCGGGCAGGCATGGGGATGGGATCCGTTTCCTCCAGCGTGGGATCCGGCCACGGTTGACATCCGAGTCCGCTCGACTCTCGGCCAGCACATCTTTCTCGGGAGCTACCTCATTGCGCTCATCCCCCTCGGGCTGGCACGGGTCATGATCGCTCGACGTCAGCGCGAACCGCTCCCGGGAATCCACGTCGCCGTGGCGGCGGCTTGGGCCACGGGACTCGTCGGTGTCCTGGGGTCGGGATGGCACGGATGGGGTGGGTTATGGGTGACTCTCGGCTTGAGCGTGGCCGGCGCCATTGCATGGAGCTGGGCTCCGTCACCTGCGCGAGCCAGCCTGCCGTCGACCTGGAGGCTGGCCATGCTGGGAAGCCTCATGGCTGCCCAAGCGCTGATCCTTGTGCTCTCGACCGCGCGCGGGGCGCTGGTCGGTCTCCTTGCGGGCCTCGTCGCCAGCGCTACGGTCCTGCTGGTGGCCCGAAGGGCCAAGAGAACGCTGGCCATTCTCGGGAGTGGTGTTCTGGTCGTCATCCTGTTCGTCGGCGTCCTGAATCTCGCTGACTCACCGCTGCAAGGGGCTGAAGAAGGTCCAATTCTTCAGCCGGCTGGGGTCAATGGGCGAGCTGCGGGTGCGCTCTCCAGAGTGGGTCCGGCTGCGTCTGTGGGAGGGAATCCTCGCGCGCTGGCGTCAGCAGTTGGCCGGCGACGACGTGTTGCCTGGACTCGGGCCGACGCCGCGGGCCCTGGTTGGCTATGGACCGGAGACCCAGATCCTTATTCTCGACCGTTTCTTGCCTCCCGAGCTCCGCTCGTTGATCACGGGACAATTGACGACCGGACAACAGGAGTGGCGAGCTATCTATAGGTTCGATCGAGCGCACAACGAGTTGCTTGATCATTTGGTGACGACGGGGACGATTGGCGTGTTGCTCTGGCTTGCCTCCGTGGGCAGCATCCTCGCTGTCGGCGTGATTCGCCTTTACTCCGCTCAGGGCGCCCTCGAAGCCGGGATGCGCCTAGGCTGCTTGGCCGCGGTCGTCGGGCAAACCGTCGAAGGACTGGTGGGCATCGCATCACCCATGCCGCGGGCGATCTTCTGGATGGGGGCGGCGGTCCTCACTGCGCCCTTCCCCATGCCGTGGGCGTCCGCATCGGTCGACCGGCGTGCTCAAGGGGGGGCAACCGTGGGTCGCCACCGACGGTGGAGGTCGCTCGCGCTTGTCGCGAGCGGGGCGGCGGTGGGGCTCATGATCGTGGGGAGCACGTATGCGCTCCTCGGCTCGATGGCGTACGCGGCGGGGACCCGACGCGGAATCGCGGGCGATCTCGTGACGGCCCGCCGCGAATTCATTCGCTCGAGTCAGCTTGTCCCCTGGGTGCCTTTCCCCGCCGAGGCGGCGGCCAACGTCTCTTTGCGATTGGCCGCCTCAGCCCCAGGCCCCGCTCAAAGGGCCGATTGGCTCGAGGAAGTGCAGCGCAAGCTTGCCCGCGCCCGCTGGCACGTGCCGTCCCGCAGCGACTTGTGGCGCCTGAGCGCGCAAGTTGCGCTCCGCCGCGCCACGGCCGGTTACCCCGAGGAATTCGGCGAGGCCCTTCAGGACTTCTCAGAGGCAAACCGACTACGTCCTGGGGATCCAGAAATCCTTAGCCAGTGGGCATTTGCGGTGCTTCAGACCGGGAATCCCACGGGTGCGAGGCGACTGGCCGAGAACGCTCTGGCTGTCGATCCGCAATCGTGGTTGGCCTGGGCAGTTTTGGCGCGTAGCTGCTGGCAGTTAGGTGATTTCCAGCAATCGCAGCGTAGTGCCAAATCGGCACGTGAGCTGGCGCCTCCCGCGGCACGGGATCTCGTGGAGAGCCTTTTGCCATAACGCGGCAGTTTTTTCGCTACCACCGGGCTGTCTGCTTCGGGATACAATCACTACGTTTCCGATAGCCAAGCTTCATTGCGCAATCTGAGGCTCGCGAATGACAATAGCGCTCTCTCACGAAGGAGGCTTCTTCGCCATGTATTGGGAGAAAAGTGTGCTCGCTCTGGTCACGCTGTGTGTGGTTTCGCTGGCTCCCAGCGTGGCTCCCGCACAGGAGCAACCGCGGTTCAGTATCATGGGAGTCGTGATACGCCAGGATGTGAGCTATTGCGTGGATCGGTGAACCGACGTACACCAAGGACAACTTCGTCCGGGTTCGCGAGGGTGATCGCCTTGGACCGTATCGGATTCTCAAGATTCGTGAGGATCGCGTGGAGTTGACGGGCCCCACTGGCCCGCTGGTCGTCCGGCTCTCTGCCTCCGCGCCGGACGTTGCCTCCCAGCCGTCCGGACAGGCAGTCTCGACAGAGGCGGCGCCACCGGCCGCGGCGCCTCTTCCGGAGGAGAAGATCGCAGCCGGTCGCGCCCGCGTTAGCGAGTTCAAAGCGCTGTACCCGAGTCAGGGATTCAACCGCTTGCTCCAGGGCAACAAGCTGCAGGGGAGCAAGTAGTAGGTCGTGGTGGAGCCCTTTTTCCCCTCGGGGTGCGAGCCCGTCCAGAGCCGTCGGCGGTTCTTGATGCTGGGCGCCGGCCTGGTCGGGCTCATCGGAAGCCGCGACGCGTCCGCGCAGAGTCACGACGGCATCGACGTCATTCGCGAGCACGCGACGACGCCTCTCGACCCTTGGGGTGTCTCGCACGGGTTGCGGGCCATGGGGCGCGACTTCACGATCCAGGGTGGGCGGCGTGCGGTGGATTTTCTGCTGGAGGAGCAGGTGACCGCGGTCACGGTCAACGGGCGGACGATCCTCGGTGTCCCGCGGACGGTCGAGATCCATCCCAACATGTTTCTGAAGACCATACTCGAGGCGGGCGTTCCGCTGAGCCACGGTTTCTCTCACAAGGGCCAGCGCCGCACCCTGGCCGATGTTGTCGATGGGGCAAAGCTCCTTCTGAGACCCGAGCACGAACCGCCGAGCGAGATGGCGTGGACCATCACCGCCTTGACCCGCACGACCTCACCGCTCCGAGCTCGGTGGACGAATGCCTGGGGCGAGCCCGTCGACCTCGACGCCGTGGTCGGGAGCGCCCTCGAGGCGTTGGAGCGCGATTCCGCGTCCGTGAGCGAAGCGATGAGGCAGGGGCGCTCGCTTTCCGCGCGGGCTCCTGTCCACGAGCTCGCGTGCGGAGGTACCCACCTCATTTATGGGCTTATCGCGGCCGCCCATGCCGGCTATGCCTCGAATGGCCGGGGTCAACGCCTACGCCAGCAGGTTGATCTGCTCGTGTGGCGCTTGGGGGCCGACATCGACCTGATCGATCGCTTCTACGCAGCACAGAAGCCGACCCCGTTCGCGTCGCTGATGCACCTCGATGCGAAGCTCAAGCTCTTGGGACACGCGGAAGAGTGTCTGGCCCTTGCCACTCGTCGCAAGGTTATTGTGCTTTCCGAGACCCAGCAGGGGCGGCGGCAGACGGCCATCGCCGAGACCCGGAGGTTGCTCGGCGAAGTCGGCAGGCTGGATCTCGCCAAGCTTCGGCCTCGGCATTTCGAAGCCTACCAACAACTCGTGGGGGATGTATGTCACGCCCGGCACGGACTGACTCTGTCATGACTCGCAAGCGAATGGCGCTGCACCACGTTCGGCCGGCTGCTCGGGCTCGTGCTCACGGTCCTGGCCATCGGGCTCGATGCAGGGGTGTCGACCGCTCAGGGGACAGGCCCGGGTCCGGCGCCCAGCACCCCGGCCGGCCAGGACGATACCGTGGCGCTCCGTCAGCGAGCGGCTGAATACTGGGCGGCTCGGGTGGCCAGGGACTACCGGACCCAGTGGGAGCTGTCGGAGCCTCGACTGAAGGGGCGCATCACTGCGGAGGAGTATGCCGCGGGTCGCGGGGCGATTCAGTATCTCGGGTACGACGTCGGAGATGCCGATATCAAAGGCAGTTTCGCCAGCGTTCAGGTGAAGGTCATCGCGCGGATCACGCTACCTGAAAGCAAGTCGAAACCGGTGGTGAAGACCCAGACGGTACCGGACGCTTGGATAAAGGTGGAGGGGGTCTGGTATCGGCGCGCCGACCAGCAGACCTCTCCGGCGATGTCGGGAGCGACCCAGCAGTAGGGGTATTTTTCTTGACATGTATCATTTCTCTTCCTTAGCATGTCACTCTCTGGAAGTCTGGTGGGGTCCTGCGTCGGCGGGTCCCGCTTGCCAGAGAGGGGGCAGGCGGGAATCGCGCGAGGGGGTGATTCGACACTGGTGACGAACCGACGAGGGTCCTGTAGTTACCGGGGCTGTTGCTGAACTGCTTGATTCTGAACCTGGTCGTAACGAAGCAGAAGTCGTGCACGCAAGGGGGAGGTAATGAGGAAAATCATTGGAGTGTTAGTCGGTATGGCGCTGGTGCTCATGGTCGGGTCGGCCAACGCCGCTAACAATGGCACGGGCGACCCACTCGGGCTGATCGCATCGGCGGCGATCCAGCCGTTCTTCTCTACCGGCCCGGATGACACCCTCATCGAGGTGACCTCGCCGCTCGATGACAACCAGTTGCATGTCATCTACTTCAACGCGGCCTGCAACCGCCTCATCTCGAGGCCAAAGTTTGTCTCGCGCAAGGGCGCCATCGTGTTCTCGCCGGATGTGGACCTGGCCGGCCTCGGCCCGGCTGGGAACGTGAACGGCTTAGCGGTGATCGGACGCACCGTCAACTCTGTCACGCTGACTCCGATTCCGGCCCAGGCGGCGATTCACGTGAGGGGGTACTGGATCAACACCCTGCAGGACTTTGTTCGCGTGGTGGACACCATTGCGGTTGACTCGGCCGAAACGGGTGTTGCGATTGCCGCCGACAAGCAGACCTACAGTCCATTACGGTCGGCTGCCTCCTTTGTGGCGCCGGCGGACGTAGCGCCCTTTGTCAGCACGATACACCTTATCTGCCCGACGCAGACCGTCTACCAAGAGGCCGGGCTCTTCCCGCCTGTGTTCCCGCAGGCGCCGCTGTCCGCTTCCACCCTGTTCGGCTTCCTGTACGACGACTCTGAGAACTTCATTCTCGACTTCTTCCTGCCTTGCACCTGCAGCACCATGTTCCAGTTGGCAAGCATCAGTTCGTTGTATGCTGCTCAGGCCCCGAGTTTCCTCACCTACACGGAGTTGGTGACATATAGCGTCAATGGGTTGGCCGCGCCTCCTGCCATCGCCTTGAATCCTCCCGCTTTCACCGGCTATCGCGCGGTGACTGTGGTGGGGGTCCTTGACAGCCTCGGCCGGTTGAACAATGGAGCCGCGTACAACTACCGAAACGCTGGGGACGAGTTCATCGGGTTGTCTGCCCCGAACTTCACCCCTGGACTTCGGTAGGCTGGGCGTGTGGCACGCTTGGTGGAGATATGCCGACGGGGTGAACGCCCAGCCGGCTTACGAGCGACGCGTGGACGGAATAGCGCGAGGAGGGAAGTGATGAGGAGATTCGTGGCAGGGCTGACGATCTTGGTTTTCATGACCTTAGCCGGTGAGGTGGCCGCCCAGAGCAACGGCACGGGCGACCCACTCGGCCTGATCTCGTCCGCGGTCATCCAGCCGTACTGGAGCGTCGGACGCGGACTTCACGCTCATCGAGCTAACGTCACCGGTGTTTTTCAACAACGATGCCGGTACGCTGCACGCCATTTTCTTTAACGCCGCCTGTACCCGGCTGATCTCGAGGGCGGTCCCGCTGACCATCAACGGGATTGCGTTGATTGACTCCGACATCCTCGGTGTTCCCGATCCGTCAACGGGGTTAGTGGCGATTGCTCGGACCAGCGACGGGATTAACCTGGTTCCGATCCCGCAGTTCCCGTTCGCCGCACCCGACTTCCTGTTCGCAGGCCCGATTCACTCGCGGGGACACTGGGTGAGCTTTGCGAACGATCACATCAACAAGGTTGATCCGATCGCGGTCGGCTCGGCGGAGACGGTTACCCAGCAGACCTACAGTCCGCTGCGCTCGGCGGCGACGTTCACCAACCCGCAGAACACCGCGGCGGTGTCGACAACCCTCTTCCTTGTCTGCCCGGGCCCGGTGGTCAACCTCCTCCCGGCGAGCTGCTGGATTCCCGGCGCCGCCACTGTTGACCAATAGCATCCGGGTGGTCATCTACAACAACGAAGAGTTGCAGCTCGATACGCAGATCGCCTGTAATTGCCTCACGGCGGTGCCGTTGGCAACAACGGCGGCGTTCGCGGGGACGTATTTGACGGCTCCCAACCCGCAGGACGACTCTCTCGTGAATCTGTGGTACACGGAGTTGTTCTCCTTCCCGTTCGGGGCCTCCTTCACGGGCTACAAGGGTGAGCTGTCCGCGGGGGCGTTCTCCTTCAGCCGGTTGTTCAACGCCTCTGGACAGGCATTGTCCACGATTCCTCCAGTCCTCGGCGCGAGGTAGGCCGGGGAAGAGGGTACAGTAGCAGGTAGTTACGTAGCTCCGACGGGCGGCAAGAGCCTCTTGCCGCCCGTCGCTTTTTCGTCCTGCTCTTTCCCCACCATAGCTCTGTCCCAGGGATCGTCGATTGCGGCACCGGGCAAGCCGCGCGGGAGACGTTAGGTGAACCGTCCTGACCAGCTCTACCCCCGAGCTTCAACGTGCGGCGCTCGCATGCTTGACCTTCTCGTCCACGCTGGTCAAGAGAGAAGGGGCGGATCCCGGACGATACGGCCGGACCACAGGGTGTCATCGGAAGGCGGCGATCCGCCGACTGGGCGGCGAGACGCCCGGGCGGCGCCGGCGCTCGGCCGCCGCCGCCAGTAGGCTCGAGTTGCTCCCCATACTCGAGCGCGTGTGGGAGGCCAGTGATTATCCGTGCGGCAAGCTCTTATGGCCGCTGATCCCCACCCTGCTTACGGCCTTGGTCTCGCATCATGGCTTGACCGTACCGCCGCCCGTGCAAGTGGCGTTGGGGGCGGCGAGCCAGCCACGCTCGATCGTCTGCTCCGCCCCCGCGCGGCGTCGGCGGGGCCGTGCGCCCCGCCACCACCGGGGTACGCTCAACCCGCTGCGCGCTCAGGTCCCCTGCATACCTAGCCGACTGGCAGGGTCCGCCTTGGCGCCCTGCCAGTCGATCTCGTCTTGCACTTTGGGGCTTCCACCCGCGGGCTTCTATCTCACGATCCTCATCGCCGTCGACGTGGCCACGACGTGGACCGAGGTCCAGGCGATCTGGGGCCTGCCATCGCCGCGTCAGCAGTGGAGTCCACCTCATCCGCGCGCGCTTGCCCTTCCCCTTGCGCGAGTGGCACTGCGACAGCGGCAGCGAGTTCCTCAACGCCCATTTGCTCGGCTGGTGCCGCCGCGAAGGCATCCACTGCACGCGCGGGCGGCCCTACCGCAAGAACGATCAGGCCTGGGCCGAGCAGCGCAACTGGCTGGCGGTCCGCCGCCTGGTGGGCTACGACCGCTTCAGATCGCGCGCCGCCTTCACCGTGCTCCAGCGCCTGTACACGTTGCTCCGCCTCCAGCACAACTTCTTCCGTCCCGTGCGCACGCTGCTGAACAAGCAGCGTATCGGCGGCACAGTCCGTAAGCGCTATGAACGCTCCCCAGACCCCCTATCAGCGCCTGGGCGCCACCGGCCTGCTGACCGCTGCCCGGCGCGCCCGCTCGACGCCCAACTCCACACCCTCGATGCCATCGTGCTCGCCCACGACATCCAGGCCACCCTCGACGTGCTCTGGAAATTAGCCGACACTCACCATCGCCTCGCACCGGAGGCGGCCCATGGAACCCAGTTGTGAGGCATCGGTAACAGCGCTCGGTAACACATCCTCTGAGGGCATTAAGGCCGGCCTTGCATAGCGCCGGGCCTGGTGGCGAAAGCGCCGGCCGGGGCCGACGGCGTTGCGCCAAGTCCTGCGCACCCACAGGATCCCCGGGTGCCCTCTACACCGACCGCGCTGTCTGGGTGGGCCGCTTCACTGCCCACGGCCACCGCCCTCCGCGCCAAGGCCGCCTAGCCCTTGCGAGAACTCAGAGCGGTCAGATCACTTGTTAAACGCGATCGGTCAAATCACGTGCTAACGACAGACCTGGCGGGAATGTGAGAGGTGTCGCGCGGGTTGGTCAGGAGTTCCGAGAGGGGGTTGACGCTTCTCGCGTCAGCGAAGCTGCGGGGGCTGCCGCTCGAGATCTGCGGTCAACAGCGATCCCGCGCGCTCTGGCGCAGGCCGACAAGGGCAGGGGCCAGCTCGCATCACGCCCGTGCCCCTCAGGGGCTCACCGAAAACTCCGGGGCGTCTACCAACGTCACGTTCATCGGACCCTAACCACAGCGTCGTCGAGCGCGTGCTGGGGACTTGAGCCCTGGGAATAGTCCAGGACCTCCCATACGACGTAGAATCCACCATTGCTGGTGGGAGCGATCTGCGGCGCTCGGGCGGCCTTCTTCCGGGGAATGGCGGCGCCGAGGAGCGTTTCCTCGCTCCACTGACCGCCTGAGAACATGCGGCCGTAGACGGCCTCGAGGCCGCGCCGATCATCTTGCCAGACGACGGCGACCACCGTACCGTCCGGCGAGACCGCCAATCTGGGAAAGAGTGATTCAGCCGTTCCCGGGCTGTCCGCATCGAGCCGGAACGGCGGCCCCCAGGTCAGGCCTCCGTCGCGAGAATGGGCAACGAAGACATCGTTACGTCCGTTCCGGTTGTCGTGCCAGGCGACCCATGCCTCGCCGGCGGCGGTCAGGGCGCTCGACTGCGCCACGGCGGACGTAGGTGCTGCAGGCGGCAGTCCATCCACCTCGACGGGTGGACTCCATGTGACACCTCCGTCCTTGGAAGACGCCGCATAAACACGGGGAGGGCCACCGACTGTGCCAGCACGCTGAGCATTCCACATCAGCAGCAGCCGACCACTGCCGGAGAGTTCAAGAGATTGTCCGATAATCGAGTGGGTGTCTCCCCCGACCGGCTGAGGCGACGACCACGTACGCCCGTTGTCCTCGGAACGGCTGAGCAGGAGGGTCGAGGGCAGGCTGGCGGGCGACTCGATCCACAGCAACCAGAAGCGGCCCGCGCCATCGCCGAACAGGCGAGGCTTGTACGAGGCGCCGTCCGGCCGATCGCGCGTCACGACAACGGGCGACTCCCAGGTCACGCCGCCATCAGGGGAGCGTCGAAGATAGACGTCATAGCGCTGGCGGCCCGGGGCCCCTTCGTCCGGCCACGCCATGATCAACGTGCGCTCCGCCCCCCACGCGACGTGAGGGGCAAAGGCGCCCCCGGTCGAATCGAGGTTTTCCGAGGGGACGGTCCAGGTCTTTCCCGCGTCGGTCGAGTGCGCGAGGCGGAGGTTCTTGACCTTCGGGTGGGCCTTCACCCAGCGGTAGCCGAGGGCGATGTCGCTGGCGCCGTTCACGGCCACGTGACCGTCCTGGGCTCTCATCCCGCTCACTTCGGGCCCGATCCTGGTCAAGCTCTGCCACGCCACACCGTCGGTAGAAGAGGCGAGCAAAATAACGCCGGCGCCCCCATCGATCCGGTTCCAGACACGGAACAGCTCTCCCGAGGGCGCCCGGGAGAGGCGCGCTCCAGCCTCTTGTTCAACCTGGGCCGGCGCTTGCTGGAGGCCCCCCCGCAAAGGAATGCTGCCGGTCTGGGCGAGAGCCCGATGGGCCGGGGGCGGGCCCACCAGGAGGAGACCAACGGCGCCCGCCAAGAAAATGCTCGGACGAACAGTCCGACGCCAGAGGTTGTTCACGTGACTGTGCCCTCCCTGCAAGGTCTGCGTGGTCAGCGTGGCACGACGACCGAATCGTCCAGACCGCTTCGCCAAGGCTTGGGACCCCGGGAGTAATCCCAAACCTCCCATACGACGTAGAACGAATCCTTGCCCGCCGCCTCGACTTGGGGCCCGCGCGCAGCCTTCTTGGGGGGTAAAACTGCGCCGAGACGCGCCTCGCCACTCCACTGACCACCCGAGAGAAATCGGCCGTAGACCGCTTCGAGGCCGTGCCGATCGTCTTCCCAGACAACAGCGACCATCGTACCATCGGGGGAAACAGCCAACTTGGGAAAGCGTGACTCAGCTGTCCCGGCAGCGTCCGCATCGAGCCGGAGCGGCGTGCCCCAGGTCAGACCGCCGTCGGCCGAGCGGGCGACGAAGACGTCAAAGCGTCCGTTGCGGCCATCATGCCAGGCGACCCACGCCTCGCCGGAGGGGCTCAACGCGCTCGATGGTTCGGCGGCGATGGCGGGCGCTCCGGCGGGCAGGCCATCGACCTGCACGGGCGGACTCCACGTGGCCCCTCCATCGTGGGAGGACGTTGCATAGATGCGGGCGGGACTCGGCTGGGTCGACCCCGGGCCTGGCTGTCCGGCACCAGGCCGCTGATCCTGCCAGGTTAGCAGCAGGCGATTGCCGGCGCGGTGAAGCGAGTGTCCGTAGATCTGGCGGCCGGTGCCGCTGACGTCCTGCGGCGGCGACCAGGTCCGCCCATCGTCCTCGGAGCGGCGGAGGCGGAGGGTGGACTGACCCGGGGGGGCATCGATCCACAGCAACCAGAATCGCCCGTTCCCGTCCCCGAGCAGGCGGGGCGCGTGATAGCGGACGTCCGCGTCATCGGTGGGGGGGACCGTCATGAGGACTTCTGATTCCCAGGTTCCCCCCGATCCGGAGAGCGACGGGTGTAAATATCGAGCGCGCGGCGCTGGCGGCGCGCGTCCACCCATGCCACGAGCACTGTCCGGCCGGATCCCCAGGCGACCTGGGGATCAGAGGCGCCACCTGACGTATCCAGGTTGTTGGTGGGGACAGTCCACGTCTTGCCGGCGTCGGTCGACCGTGCGAGGCGAACGTGCCTGACCGAACGGGGGCGGGCCCAGCGGTAGGCGAGCGCGATGTCGCCGATTCCCGATCACGGCCAGGTGACCATCGTTGGCGCGTACTCCGCTCGTCTCGGGTCGCAGCTCGGTCAAGGTCTGCCACGACGCGGCCATCGGCCGACGAGGCGATCAGGATCGCGTCCCCGCGGCTATCAATCACGATTCCAGACCCGGAAGAGCTGTCCGGAGGGCGCCCGGAAGAGCCGTGGAACGACTTCCTCATCGCCGACCGCCTGCGGGACCTGCTGAACACCCCCGCTGAGGGGGGGATTGCCGCTCTGGGCGAAACCTGCTGGTCGCGATGGAGGCCGACCAGGACAATTCCGACGGCGATCGCCAGAGCGGCGACCCCACGAACCACGTGACGCCAAGGGGTGATCACGAGCCTGAACCCTCCATACGGGGCACTTGTTCTTCGGTGCCCAGCCCATGGTGCTATACTACCGCCATGCAATCGCGATCGGCGTGGATAAAGCGTCCGTTCTTGCGTGCGCGGCGTCCTTTTGCTCGCGTGGGGTTCGTTCGCACCTATGGTCGCCGCGGCACCGCTTTCGAATGCTGGCTCTGCCCTAGCCGAGCTGGTTGCCCACGCCAAGGATCGTAGCCTGGATCCGGGCGAGCGGGTGCAGAGCATCGACGTCGCTGGGGAAGTGGGCGACTCCCGAGGTTCGCGCAGCCGCTGATCGAGCTGCTCAAGGATCCGGTGGCTGAGATCCGCGCCGCCGCCGCCAAGGGGCTGGGCTGGCCGGGAACAGTCGCCGCCCTGGCCGCGCTGAGCCAGATGGCCGGCGACAAGACGGAACAGGGCACGGTGCGGGCGGCCGCTATAGGTGCTCTGTCAAGATCGGCGACAAGTCGGTACGGACCGTTGGTGCTCCAGACCAGCCGCGATCCCGACGCGCAAATACGCGAAGAGGCACTGCGTGGGCTGGTCGGAGGCCCCCTGGAAAGCGACGCCGACCGGCTCGCCCTCGCGACGCGGGCGGCCGAGGACGGAGAGTTGAGCTTGCCCTTCCGGGCCGAGGCGATCCGGGTGCTGACCGCGACCCGGGATCCGGCGGCCCAAGCCACGCTGGTCAAGATCCTGGAAACGGGGCCGCGCGCCAAGATCGTGCCGCCGCCGCCCACCGCAACGCAGTCGGCAGATTCTGGCCGGGCGGTACCAGCAGATCGGTGATGTGCGGGCCTGGGCGGCCCAGGGCCTCGGGGAGCTGGGCGACCGCTCGCTCCTGCCGAAACTGGTCAAGGCCACCGAGGATCGCCGACGACTTCTTTCTTCGCTACGTGGCGGCGGGCGCGCTGGTCAAGTGGCGGGCAGCGCCAAGCGCTTGCCGGCGTTTCTGAAACTGCTCGACGACCCCTCGTCCGAGGTCCGAACGGTGGCCGTGGTGGGGGTCGGCTCGGTCGGTGACGCGTCGAACGTCGATGTGCTGGCGGCGAGGCTCAACGACGACATTATCAGTGTCCGTCGTGAGCGCGGCCGAGGCGCTCGCCATGATCGGGGGCGAGCCGGCTTGCCAGAAGTTGAAGAGCGGCCCACGCCAAGGAAGTCCATGCACAGGTCCGGCAGACCCTGGAGGCGGCCCTCGCTCGGCTGAAGTGCTCGCTCAGCTGACGTTTCGTGTTGAGTGAAGTCTCGGTCATCATCCCCGCCTTCAACGAGGCGGAGAACCTCCCGGAGCTTCATCACCAGCTGACCACCGCCCTGGAATCGCTGTCGTACGAGCTCGTCTTTGTCGATGACGGGAGCACCGACGGGAGCTTCGAGCTGCTCCGTCGGCTGCACGACCGAGATCCCCATGTCAGGGTCATCCGTCTGGCGCGCAACTACGGCCAACACGCAGGCCTGGTGGCGGGGCTGGATCACGCAAAGGGGCAAATCCTCGTCAGCTTTGATGCTGACCTGCAGTTCGATCCCCGAGACATCCCGCGCCTGGTGGCAACCGTGCAGGAAGGCTACGATGTCGTGAGCGGGCGCCGTGACCGGCGTGAGGATGGTTTTCTGCGTCGCCGGCTGCCGTCGATGGTGGTCGCCTGGGGCATGAGGGCGGTCACGGGGCGCCGTCTGCGTGACGCGGCCAGTCCGTTCAAGGCGATCCGCGCGGAACTGGCCAGAACGATCCAGGTGTCCGGAGAGATGCGGCGCTTCCTCGGGGCCGTCGTGCTCCGAAGTGGGCGCCGGGTGACGGAGATCCCGGTCACCCACCGCCCACGGCGCGCGGGCCGATCGAAGTATTCGTTCCTCGACCTGGTGGCAGGATTCGTGGACTTTATCACGGCCTTTTGTCCGCGGGCGTTCCAGGTGGTTGGACTGGTCGGTGTCACCGGCATCGGGCTGGGGGTGGTGGGATCCTTTCTTTATGTCGGCGCCCGAGCTCACCTTTGATATGCCGGCCCTGCTGCAGGGCGCAGGTTCAGGTCGCGGTGCTCCTGGTGGGGGCGTTCGGCATTCAGTGCCTGATCCTCGGGCTGCTCGGCGAGCTGACCACTCGCATCTACCGGCTGGTTCAAGACCGGCCCCTCTACGTGGTACGCGACGTACTCGGGTAGCGGCATGAGGGTTCGGCCCCTCGAACCCGACGACGAGACCGCGCTGCAGTCGCTGCTGTCGGGTTATCCGCTTCACGAGTATCGCGCCTATCCACGCATGCCGCGGGATGCGGGGTGTCGACTCCTCCTCGGCGGACTTCGCGGACACGCGCGAGCGGCTGGCCACGGGTGGCGTGTGGGCTGGCCAGACACTGATCGCGGCAGGCCTTCTCGAGCACCTGCCGTGGGACAGCAAGCACTTCGGCCTCGCCATGGGACGGATCGGGCCCCTGGTGGTCCATCCTGAACACGCGACGGCCGAGACGCTCGCTCCGCTCGTTGGCTGGTTGCTCGACCGCGCCGAGGAGGCCGGGCTCGATCATCTGGCCGCCAAGGTCGACGGCGCCGAGCTCACGGCCCTGCAAACCTTGGAAGCGAAAGGATTCCGTCTGGTCGACTGCCTCGTGACGTACTTCTATGACTGTCACCGCGATCCGCCGCCGCCCATGAAGCAACTCGGCGCGATCCGGGACTATCAGCCCTCCGATAGGGAGGCGATCCTTGCCATCGCCGAGCGGATGCTAGCCGAGTATGGGGGGCGGTTCGCCTTCGATCCGTGGCTCCCCCGCGACGCCGTTCGTCGCTTCTACGTCGAATGGGCTCGGAACGTGTGTGACGGTTCCATGGCCAATCGCCTGCTGGTGGGCGAGCGTCACGGCCGCCTCGTGGGTTTCCTGGGCTACCGGATGCAGCCCCGCCCGCTCCAAAGCCTGGACGTCCGCATCGCCGGTCAGGGCATCAGCGCGGTTCTGCCGGAGGGAACCGGTCTGTATCCGGCGCTGCTGGCGCGAGCCATCGTCGTCGATCGGGTCGTGGCCTACGACTTTGCCGAGTTCGACACGCCCATCCAGAATGTCCTCACCCAGCGTATCTTCCAGCGGATGGGCTTCCATTTCGCGCGCAGCAAGTACACGCTTCACCGCGGACGGGCATGAGGATTCTGATCACGGGGGGGGCAGGGTTCATCGGCAGTAACCTCGTGCGCGTCCTGCGCCGAAGCCATCCTGCCTGGCATCTGTCTGTGCTTGACGCGCTCACGTACGCCGGTAACCTCGACAACTTGCCCGAGCACGGCCCCGACGATCCGGATTTCCGCTTCGTGCACGGCAATATTCGCAACAGTGCGCTCGTCGAGGAACTGGTCGCGCACGCTGACATCGTCCTTCACCTGGCCGCCGAAACACACGTCCCCCGCTCCGTCCACGACAACGTGACTTTCGTGGAGACCGACGTCCTGGGAACGCAGGTCCTCCTGAACGCCGCCCTCAAGCATCCCGTGGAGCGCTTCATCCACGTCTCCACCTCGGAGGTGTACGGGACGGCCGTGCAGGTGCCCATGACCGAGGAGCATCCGCTGAATCCCACCACGCCGTACGCCGGAGCCAAGGCTGGCGCAGATCGTTTGGTCCACGCCTATCATGTGACGTATGGCCTGCCGTGCGTGATCGTGCGCCCGTTCAACACCTATGGGCCCTACCAACACCTCGAGAAGGCCATCCCGCGCTTCATCACGGCCGCCCTCACCGACACCGTCTTGACCATCCACGGTGACGGATCCACCGCCCGCGATTGGGGGTATGTGGACGACCTCTGCAACGGGCTCGAGCGTGTCATGCAAGCCGAACTCCACGCGGTCCGGGGCCAGGTCATCAACTTTGGCACCGGCCTCGACATTTCCATCAAGCAGGTGGCCGAGATGGTGGTGGATCGGCTTGGCAAGCCGAGGCCCCTCATCGTCTACTCGGAGGATCGGCCAGGGCAGGTGCAACGCCACATCGCGGGTGTCGAGCGTGCTCGGCGGCTCCTCGATTGGCGGGCCGAGGTCCCATTCGAGGAGGGACTCGACCGGACCATTGCCTGGTATGCCGCCCATCGGGCCTGGTGGGAGAAGCTCGTCTGGATGAAGTCCGTGACCATCATCGGTCCCGGCGGGCAGAAGGTGACGTATTAGCGAGTACCTCCGCTGCCCGGTATGCCGGGGCAACATCGATGCCGAGCGGGCCGCGTTGCGTTGCGTCGCGTGCAGCCGTGTGTTTCCCATCGTGGACGGGATTCCTGCGTTGCTGACCCATTCCCCGGACAGCCCGGCGCTGGCAACGCGTACACGTGCGCTCGATGCGCGAGGCGGCGCGTTACGTCCTCGTCATGGCCGGGCTTGCCCTGCTGGCCAGGGCGTGGCCCCCGGCTGAGCGGCGACGCTTCATCGCCACCCTCGGACTCAAGCCGGGCCAGCGTGTGCTCGATCACTGCAGCGGTCCGGCGAGCAATCTGCCCGCTATCGCCGCCCGCGTCGGCCCGATGGGAACCATCGTGGCCATGGACCTCTCCCGGGAGATGCTCAAGCGTGGTCGGCGGTGGGCGGAACGGCATCGCGTTCGCGTCGACCTGCATCAGGCCGATGCCGAATCGCTTCCCTATGCGGACGGCTTCTTCGACGCCGTCGTCCACGTCGGCGCGATCAACCAACTGGGGGACGCGACTCACCGTGTAGTGGCGGAGATGGTGCGGGTGACCCGTCCCGGTGGCGTGGTGGCCATCGTCGACGAGGGACTCGAGCCGGGGCGGGAGCAGACGCTGCTTGGTCGCCTGCTGATCCGGCGCAACGCGCTGTTCGCCTCGCGCCCGCCCCTCGACGCGCTCCCCCCCGACGTGCAGCCCGAGGTGCGGTGGGGGATGCGCGGGATCTTCTACCAGATCGTGTTCCACACGGGAGCCGCCCGAGCCTCTCAGCTTGGCGGCTGATGACGATGACGGCGTTCGTCAAACTCGTTCACGCGCCGCCACAGCCGGGCGAACAGCTCCGGCGCGAGTGCGCGCGCCGCGACCAAGAGGTGGGTCATGCGGTGCGTGTAGATCATGAAGCGCTCGCGCTCGATACCCCTCACCATGCGCTGGGCTGCCTTCTCCGGCGTCATGTGGCGTCCGGGAACGTGAGAGGTCAGCCATGCCCAGCCTCGAGGGGCGCGTGCCACGGCCGCCGTCGGCAGAGGTGGATCGGCTAGCCTCGGGCTGACGCTCGTCAACATGTCCGTCTCGATCCACATCGGGCACGCCACCGACACGAAGATGCCGTGCGGACGGAGGGCGGCGTGGAGCCCTTCCGAGAAGCCGATGAGGGCAAACTTCGAGGCGGCGTAGGGAATCCACAGGGCCGGCGCCGCCAGGCCGGCCGCCGAGGCTATGTTCAGAATTGTGCCCCGCCGGCGATCCAGCATCCCCGGCAGGACGGCCCTGACCATCCGGACGGAGCCCAGGAGATTCACCTGCAAGGACCCGCTCCCAGTCCGCGTCGGCGAGAAGTCGGATGTCGCCGCCCACGGTGACCCCCGCGTTATTCACGAGCAGATCGATGCCGCCGTAGAGACGGTCGACGGCGGCGACGAGGGCGGCGATCTGCCCCTGGTCGCGGACATCACAGGGCAAGGCCAGCGCCCGGCCGCCGTCGCTCTCGATCCGGGCGCACAGCTGCTTCCAGCGACTCGCGCGCGAGTCCGGAGGCGACGACACGGGCGCCCCGGCGGGCGAGGACGCGCGCCAGCGCCGCCCCCAGCCCACGCTCGGCGCCCGTCACCAGGGCGACTGTACCGTCGATGCGCATGAACCGCGTGATTATAGCGGGCTGGATCGCAGGGGGCCGAGCCCGCTACACTACCGGGATCGGAATGCGAGGAGGCAGTGCTGACGACGCCTGTGCGCGCTGAGTTTCTCCCGTTCCATCGGCCATGGATCGATGAGCCGTCGATCAAGGCGGTGGTCGAGGTCCTCGAATCGGGCTGGCTCACCCGCGGAGCGCGGACGGAGGCGTTCGAGCGCGCCTTCGCCGATTACGTTGGAGCGCGCCATGCGATCGGGCTGAGCTCGTGCACAGCGGGCCTGCACTTGGCGCTGGTCACGTTGGGCATCGGGCCGGGCGACGAGGTCATCACGTCGCCGATCACGTTTCCGGCGAGCGCGAACGTCATCGTCCATCAAGGGGCGCGTCCCGTCTTCGCCGACGTCGATCCGGACGACCCTGAACGTCGACCCCGCCCAGGTCGAGGCTCGGATCACGCCTCACACCCGCGCCATCATGCCCGTCCACTTTGCGGGCCACCCGTGCCGTATGGACGGCATCGTGGAGCTTGCCCGTCGTCATGGCCTGCGGCTGGTCGAGGATGCCGCCCACGCCATCGAGTCTGCCTGCCCTGCCGGGAAGGTGGGAGCCATCGGCGACTTCACGGCGTTCAGCTTCTACGCCACCAAGAACCTCACCACGGGCGAGGGGGGAATGCTGACGACGGAGGACGACGCCTTGGCCGCGCGGGCGCGCTTGCTGAGTCTTCACGGCATCAGCAAGGACGCGTGGAAGCGCTATGCCAAGGATGGGCCGCTTCACTGGGAGACGCTCGCCCCCGGCTACAAGTACAACATGTTCGATATCCAGGCGGCCCTCGGACTCGCCCAGCTCGACCGCCTGGAGGAATGGTGGCGGGTCCGGGCGACGTACGTCCGTCGCTATCGAGAGGCCCTCGCCGACGTGCCCGAGATCCGGGTCCTCGGAGAGGAGCCGGATATTCGGCACGCCTACCACCTCTTCGTGATCATCCTCGACACGGATCGCCTGCGCGGCCGCCGTGAGGATGTCATGGCCGATCTCCGCGCGGAGGGGATCGGGACGGGCATCCACTTCCGATCGCTGACCTTGCACCCCTTCTACCGCGAGCGCTACGATCTGAAGCCGGGCGAGGTGCCGGTGGCCGAGAGCGTATCAGAGCGCTTGCTGTCTCTGCCCTCTCTATCCCCGGATGACCACGAGCGATCTCGACGACGTGGTGGTGGCCCTCCGCAAGGTTATCGCCGCCCGCCGGCGCTGACCGGCCGTACCGATCCTTCGTTGCGGCCGCGCCGAGGGCAACCGGGATTATCTACCGCGGGAGCCAGAGGCCAACCACCACGGCAGACCCGCGAGCCAGATCCAGACGCCGAGAGGCCAGACGCGCTTGTCCGGCGACGTTCTCCGGACATGTTCGAGGAGGGCGAGGAGGGGAACGAGTGACCGAGTCGTTCTTGGAGGGACGGACGTCGTACTCCGAGGGGCTAGCCCTTCGGATGCCTACGATCAGGCCGGCGGCCGCGAGGACGGCAGCCCTGGGCCAAGTTCCCTGGCTGCCGGCACCGGGCCAGTCTAGCCGAATCGGTGACGTCTGATGTATGGTTACGTCGGTTGCGCCCGTAGCTCAGTTGGATAGAGCGTCAGGCTTCGAACCTGAAGGTCGGGGGTTCAATTCCTCCCGGGCCAGTCTAGCCGAATCGGTGACGCCTGATGTATGGTTACGTCAGTTGCGCCCGTAGCTCAGTTGGATAGAGCGTCAGGCTTCGAACCTAAGGTCGGGGGTTCAATTCCTCCCGGGCGCACCAGAAGAAGACGGCAAGGGCTCAGAGAGGTCGCGAGGCCTCTGCTGAGCTTGTCGAGCTGACCGTCAGGTAACATAGCCTCCGGAATGTTTCGTCGGCTCGTTGCTCGTCTCAGGCCGTGGTCTGCGGATCGCCTCCTCTGTCTGCTCGGCCTCGCGGCCGTTCTCGGTGTGGCAGCCTATCTCCGGCTGCACGACCTCGATCTCGATTGGTTCATCGTCGACCAGGCCCGCGACATCAGAGCCGCTTTGGGCATCGTTCGCGGACAGGCTTTTCCGTTGGTAGGTCCCGAGGTGCAGGGAGGACCGGCTCATACCTGGGGTCCACTGTATTTCTATCTTCTGGCCGTGCCGCTGATTTTCTCCTCGAACCCCCTGACCGCCGCGATGTTCCTCAGCATCTTGAACCTGGCGGCTGTGTATC
>CAVWFS010000018.1:0-920187 GCA_963754315.1 uncultured Candidatus Rokubacteria bacterium | reverse complement strand
GGCCCTCCTGGACCGAGCTTGCGTCGATGCCTCGGACGCAGTGAGATCAGTCCGTGGACGGTCCTGAGCCTGGCGAACTATTCGGCGCCCTGCCGACAGAGACGCGCCGGTGACGGAGCCGGAGAGCTTCTGGAGACGCCTGCGGTCCCGCGACCTGGCCGCCTCGGCGACGACGTCCGGGATCATGGGGCTCACCCTCGGCGTCGCCGGCGTGGCCCTCCCCCTGCTCGCGCTCCGCGCCGGGTACTCGGCGGCGGAGATCGGCGTCCTCACCGCGGTGTCCGCCGTCGCCCAGCTCGTCAGCCGGCTGCAGCTCGGCGCGCTGATGAAGCGCATCCCGGAGTGGACGCTGATCTCGTCGGCGGGCTTCTTCCTCGCTCTCAGCTGCGGTCTGGTCGCCCTGTCGGCGTCCCTCGTGCCGTTCGTGATCGCACAGCTGCTGCAGGGGGTCGCCCGCGCTTTCCACTGGACGTCGATGACCGCCCACCTGGTCCGGGGTCCCGGCCGCGCCGCGCCGCGGCTGGCCGTCGTCAACTTCACCGCGGCCATCGGTTCGCTCATCGGTCCGGTGATCGCCGGTGTGCTGTCGGAGCAGACACCGGTGCTCGCCCTCGCCGTGGCCGCGGGGATCAGCCTGGTCGCGATCGGGCCGACGTTCCTGCTCGACCGTCTCCCGCCGTTCGCTCCGCCCACGGACCGGCCGAAGGGCCGCGTCTGGCGTCGGCCGGGCGTCGACGTCGGCTGCTGCGCGGCCGTGACCGCCGGCGGCTGGCAGGCCCTGCTGACCTCCTACGTTCCCGTCGCCCTGATCGCGGCAGGGCAGACCGCAGCCACGGTCGGCGCGCTCGTCGCGGTCGCGAACGGAGCGATGCTCGTCGGCGCGGGCGTCGCCGGACGCGTGCGCAGCCGCTGGCAGCCGCCGGTCGTGCTCGCGGCGATCCTGGTCGGCGGCACGGCAGTCGCCCTCACCGCCGCGCTGGCCGGCAGCGTGCCGTTGTCGGCCGTCGTCCTCGCGGCCGGCGGGTACGTCGCCGGCACGCTGCAGGTTCTCGGCTCCGCGGTGGTGGCGGAGTCGGTGCACCCGGAAGAGCGCGGGGAGGCCATCGCGGCCAGCGGGACGTTCCGTGCGCTGTCCATGTTCGGCACCCCGTTGGCGGTGGCCGGACTCATCTCCGTCCTGCCACTGGCCCCGGCGGTCGCCGCCGTCGGCGTCGCCCTCGGCCTGCCTGCGGTGGTCCTGCGTCGCCACGGCAGGCCCGGGCCACCGATGCAGTCACGCTCGGGCTGAGCCGCGACGACCGTCTGGTTGCTAAGGTGGCGGCGTGCGCGGCAGCCTCCTGCTTATCAGCCGCGGCGAGGCCCTCTCCTAGGTCGGCCCCCTCGCCGCGGAGTTCGCGCGTCCCCGGCGCCGCTGACCGCACCCCGGAGCTGAGCACAGCCCGCGCCTGAGGAGCCTCCCCGTGAGCACAGACCACCCGCACGCCCGCAATCCGCAGCAGCCCTCGCGGATGCCGATCCACCGCTACGCCCCCTTCCCCCCGATCGACCTGCCCGACCGCACCTGGCCGGAGACGGTCACCACCAGCCGCCCCGCGCTGGTGCGCGGTCGACCTGCGCGACGGCAACCAGGCGCTGATCGACCCGATGACGCCCGACCGCAAGCGGCGGATGTTCGAGCTGCTGGTCCGGATGGGCTACAAGGAGATCGAGGTCGGCTTCCCGTCCGCCAGCCAGACCGACTTCGACTTCGTCCGCCAGCTCATCGAGGACGACCTGATCCCCGACGACGTCGCCATCCAGGTGCTGACCCAGGCCCGCGACCAGCTGATCGAGCGCACCTTCGAGTCGCTGCGCGGCGCCAAGCAGGCGATCGTCCACCTCTACAACTCGACCTCGCACCCTGCAGCGCCGCGTCGTCTTCGGCTCCGACCGGGACGGCATCGTCGACATCGCCGTCCACGGCGCGCGAGCTGTGCGCAAGCTACGCCGAGCAGATGGGCGACACCGAGATCCGCTACGAGTACTCCCCCGAGTCCTACACCGGCACCGAGCTCGAGTTCGCCGTCGAGGTCTGCAACGCGGTCATCGACGTCTGGGAGCCGACCCCCGACCGCCCGCTGATCATCAACCTGCCGGCGACCGTCGAGATGGCCGACGCCCAACGTCTACGCCGACTCAGATCGAGTGGATGCACCGCAACCTGCGGCCGCCGCGACTCCGTCGTCCTGAGCCTGCACCCGCACAACGACCGCGGCACCGCCGTCGCCGCCGCCGAGCTGGGCTACCGCGCCGGCGCCGACCGGATCGAGGGCTGCCTGTTCGGCAACGGCGAGCGCACCGGCAACGTCGACCTGGTCACCCTGGGCCTGAACCTGTTCAGCCAGGGCATCGACCCGCAGATCGACTTCTCCGACATCGACGAGATCCGCCGCACCGTCGAGTACTGCAACCAGCTCGCCGTGCACGAGCGCCACCCCTACGGCGGCGACCTGGTCTACACCGCGTTCTCCGGCTCCCACCAGGACGCCATCAAGAAGGGCTTCGAGGCGCTGGAGGCCGACGCGCAGGCGGCCGGCGACGACCGTCGACCAGATGCCGCTGGGCGGTGCCGTACCTGCCGATCGACCCCAAGGACGTCGGCCGCACCTACGAGGCCGTCATCCGGGTCAACAGCCAGTCCGGCAAGGGCGGCGTCGCCTACATCATGAAGACCGAGCACCACCTCGACCTGCCGCGCCGGCTGCAGATCGAGTTCAGCGCCGTCATCCAGCGGCACACCGACGACGAGGGCGGCGAGGTCACCGCCGCCGCAGATGTGGGCGGCCTTCGCCAGCGAGTACCTGCCCGACACCGACGCGCCCTGGGGCCGCTTCGCGCTCACCGGCCACCGGCACCAGGCGCACGGCGAGCAGCTCGACGAGATGGTCGTCGAGCTGACCGACAACGGCGTCCCGGTCACGATCGAGGGCCGCGGCAACGGCCCGATCGCCGCGTTCGTCGACGCGCTGGCGCAGCCTCGGCGTCGACGTCCGCGTCCTCGACTACGCCGAGCACGCGATGTCCGCCGGCGGCGACGCCCGGGCCGCGGCCTACGTCGAGTGCGCCGTCGGCGACCGCGTGCTGTGGGGCGTCGGCATCGACCCGAACATCGTCACCGCCTCGCTGCGCGCCGTCGTCTCCGCCGTGAACCGGGCCCTTCGGTAACGGCTCTCGGAGCACGGCAGGATCGGCGGCATGTCCGCGCCCTGATCCCCTACCTCGTCGTCCGCGACGCCCGCGCGGCCATCGCCTGGTACGGCGAGGCGTTCGGCGCCCGGCCGTCGGCGACCCCTACGTCATCGACGACGACCGCATCGGCCATGCCGAGCTCGAGGTCGGCGGGGCGACGCTCTACCTCGCCGACCCGTATCCCGAGCTCGGGCTGACCGGCCCGGACGACGGCCGGGTCGCCGTCTCCCTGCACCTCTCGGTGCCCGACGTCGACGCCGCCTCGCCCGGGCCGAGACGCCGGCGCGACGGTGGAGCGGCCGGCCGACGACACCCCGCACGGCCGCACCGGCGTGTCGTCGACCCCTACGGCCACCGCTGGATGCTGCAGCGCCCGACGCCGCCCGCCGTCGCCCGGTCCGCGTCCGGGCGACGTCGTCTACCTGACCCTGCAGGTGCCCGACGGTGCCCGCGCCCGCGACTTCTACGAGGCGGTGCTCGGCTGGACGGCGGTCCCCGGCCGGGTGCCCGACGGCTGGCAGGTCGAGGCACGACCCCGATGGTCGGCATCGGCGGCGGCGCCACCGAGCCGGGCGCGGTGCCGATGTACGCCGTCGACGACATCGAGGTGGCGGTCGCCGCCGTGCGCACCGCCGGGGGCGAGGCCGGGGAGATCGAGCGGCAGTCCTACGGGCTGTCCGCGCTCTGCCGGGACGACCAGGGCCTGCCGTTCTGGCTGGGTCAGCTGGGCTGACAGGCCCGTCGGCCGCGCTCCTCGCGGTCCTCCCGGCGGCTCTGCGCCAGCGCCTCGCCCGGTCGCGCCGGGCGGGCGCGTCGGCCGGCTCGTCGCCCCGGTAGACGCTGTCGCGGCCCTCCGCCGTCGCGCAGCTCGTCGACCAGCAGCAGGTCGCGGCGCACGTGCCGGCGGCGGTAGGCCACGCGGCTGATCATGTGCGCGCTGACCGGCGCGGTGAGCAGCTGGAAGACCGCGACCAGCAGCAGCATCCAGGTCGCCGACCAGCCCGTGCAGCCGGATCGCCGCCGCCCACCATGACCAGCAGGACGCCGAGCACCTGCGGCTTGGTGCCGGCGTGCATCCGGGACAGCACGTCGGGGAAGCGGACCAGCCCCAGCCCCGCGGTCAGGCACAGGAACGCGCCGGCCAGCAGGCAGCCGAGCGCGACGACGTCGAGCACGCTCATCGCCGCTCCTCGGCCACGGCCGCGCTCCGGCGTCGCTGCCGTCCTCGGCGCCGACCGCATCAGCATCCCGCCCACGTAGCGGGCGATCGACACCGAGCCGACGAACGCCAGCAGCGAGACCACCACCAGCACCGGGACGACGGTCGGGTCGCGGTCCAGCGCCGCGTAGCACCGCCAGGCTCGCGGAGATGATCACCAGCAGGGTGTCGGTGGCGACGACCCGGTCGAGCAGCGACGGGCCCCGGGCGAGCCGGACCAGCGCGAGCAGCGCCCCGCCGCCCAGCAGCGCGTGCGCGATCACGGCGACGACGTCGAGGTGCTCACGGCGTCGTCCGTCCCTCCGGTGGCGCCGAGCGCGAGCGCCGCGATCTCCGCCGTCGACCCGAAGGCCCGCACGACCCGGTCCTCGGTGGCGAGCACGTCGGCCTTCTGCCGCTCGACGTGGCGCGGTCGCGGACGTGCAGCAGGTGGACGGCGATCAGCCGCTCCTCCCGGTCGAGGTCGAGCACCAGCGAGCCCGGGACCAGGGAGACCGTCTCGGCGATGATCGTCAGGAGCAGGTCGGAGTCGGCCCGCAGCTGCACCCGCACGATCGCGCTCTGCCGCTGCCCGCCCGGGCCGAGCGCCCGCCAGGCGACCTGGGCGCCGGACAGCGACGAGGTCGACCAGGAAGTGGCCGACGAACGCGCAGCAGCGGCAGCGGCCGCACCCGGATCCCGCCGACCACCGGCGGCAGCGGGAGCAGCACAGTGACGGCGAGGGCGACCGCAGCCCCGAGAGCAGCGTTCGCCCACGACCACGTGCCCCACAGCAGGATCCAGACCAGCACCAGCCAGCCCAGCAGCGGCAGCTGGTGGCGCAGCCGCGCCGGGCGACGCGTCGGCGCTCACGCCCTCCTCCGCCGGCGGCCGTCGAACACCGACTCGATGTACGGGGTGCGCTCGAGGAGGTCCGCGGCGGCGCGGTCGGTGCAGGCCGTAGAGCGGGCCGGCGACGAAGGTCAGCGCGACGGTGACGCGCGACCATCGCGGCCGTCGTCGCCACCATCACGCGCGGCAGCGGCCGCGCTGCTCGCCGCGCCGGGCCGTCGGGTCCGTCGTCGGCCGCCGTCGCCACGTCGCGAGTGCCGCTGCCAGGCCGCCTGCCAGGCGGCCCGCCGCTCGCCGCGGGTGCCGGCCGGATCGCGGCACCGGCGCCGCTCGGCGCCGCTCGGCGCGTCTCGGGTCCGGCGTCGGCCGCGGCCGCGGCGGCGGTGTCGTCGGCGGGCGCCTGGGCCGGCGGGCGCCAGAACGCGCGGGTCCAGACGCGGGCGACGGCGAACAGGGTCAGCAGGCTGGTCAGCGCCCCGCCCGCGACCAGCACGTCAGGCGCCAGCCGGCTGCCCGTCGGCGACGCCGGCCTCGCAGCAGCCCCAGCTTGCCGATGAACCCCGACAGCGGCGGGATGCCGGCCAGGTTCATCGCCGGGCACGAAGAACAGCACCGCCAGCAGCGGCGCGCTGCCGGCCAGGCCGCCGAGCCGGTCGACCGACGTCGACCCGCCCTGGCGCTCGATCAGCCCGGCGACCAGGAACAGCGTCGTCTGGATGGCGATGTGGTGGGCGACGTAGAAGATCGCGCCGGCCAGCCCGGCCGTCGTCCCCAGGGCGATGCCGAAGACCATGTAGCCGATGTGGCTGACCAGGGTGAAGGACAGCATGCGGCGGATGTCGGTCTGCGCGACCGCGCCCAGGATGCCGATCACCATCGTGGCCAGGGCGGCCCACAGCAGCAGGTCGTCGAGCGCCGCCGTCGGGGAACAGCAGCGTCTGGGTGCGGATGATCGCGTAGACGCCGACCTTGGTGAGCAGGCCGGCGAACACCGCGGTCACCGGCGCGGGCGCGGTCGGGTAGCTGTCGGGCAGCCAGGCCGACAGCGGGAACACCGCCGCCTTGATGCAGAACGCGATGAGCAGCAGCGAGCTGCAGCAGCAGCTGGGTGCCGGCGGGCAGCTCGCCGAGCCGGATCGGCGAGCTGCGCCATGTTCACGGTGCCGGTCGCGGCGTAGATCAGCCCGATCGCGGCCAGGAAGATCAGCGAGCTGGTCAGGCTGACGACGACGTAGGTGATGCCCGCCGCGGATCCGGGGCGCCGTGCCGCCGAGGGTGAGCAGCACGTAGCTGGCCATCAGCAGGATCTCGAAGCCGACGTAGAGGTTGAACAGGTCGCCGGCCAGGAACGCGTTGCTCACGCCGGCGACCAGGACCAGGAACGTCGGGTGGAAGATCGACACCGGCGTGCTCCTCGTCCCCGTCGGCGTTGCCCTGGCCGACGGCGAAGACGAGCACGCCGAGCGCCACGGTCGAGGCGACCACCAGCATCAGCGCGCGACAGCCGGTCGACGACCAGCACGATCCCGAGCGGCACCGCGCCACCCGCCGACGGCGACCGACGACCGCGCCGTCGGCGTCGGCGGTCAGCAGCAGCACGACCGAGACGGCGAGCACCGCGGTGAGCACGACCAGGCTGAGCGCGCGCTGGATGCGCGGGTGCCGGCCGACCAGCAGGGCGCTCGCGGCGCCGAGCAGCGGCAGCAGCACCGGCAGCGGGGCCAGGACGCCGGTCATCGGTCGTCCCCGGCGGCGGGCAGGTCGGACGTCGTCGGCGAGCGGTGCGTCGGCGCCCGTCCGGCGGCGCGTGCAGGCTGTCCGCGTGCCCGGCCGGCCGGTCGTCCGGGGCGAGGTCGTCGGGGTCGAGCTCGTCGGCGTCGGTGGC
Source organism: uncultured Candidatus Rokubacteria bacterium (assembly GCA_963754315.1). GTDB lineage: Bacteria > Methylomirabilota > Methylomirabilia > Rokubacteriales > CSP1-6 > CAVWFS01. Next base: position 913,024 of record CAVWFS010000018.1, on the reverse strand, counting down.
CGTGCCGGCCGGCGACCCGGCGGTCCTCCTCGTCGGTGCCCACGCCTCCTCGCGGACCAGCCGCCAGGACCGGTGGATCATCGCCAGCAGGAACGCGGCGACGCCGAAGGTGATCACGATCGCGGTGAGGATCAGCGCCTGCGGCAGCGGGTCGCTCATCTCCTCCGGCTCGGTGACGCCGAGGATCGGCGCGCCGCCCGGCCGGGCCGCCGGCCGACAGCAGCAGCAGGTTGGTGGCGTTGCCGAGCAGCAGGAAGCCGACCAGCACGCGGGTCAGGCTGCGGTCGAGCAGCAGGTAGACGCCGGCGGCGTAGAGCCCGCCGATGAGCACGGGGAGCACGACGGTGGGGGTCATCGGACGACCACCTCTCCGGGCTCGAGCCTCGATCGGGTCGTCCTCGTCCTCCTGGCGGTCGAGCTCGGCGCCGAGGCTGCGCAGCACGTCGAGCACCAGGCCGACGACGATCAGGTAGACCCCGATGTCGAAGAACAGCGACGTCACCAGCTTGACGTCGCCGAGCACCGGCAGCGTCGTCTCGAGGATCGCCGTCTGCAGCACCTCGGCCCCGAGCAGCAGGCCGGCCACCCCGGTGCCGCCGGCGAACAGCAGCCCGGCGCCGAGCAGCAGCCCGGGGTCGACCGGCGCGGCCTCGCCGAGCTCGTAGCGGCCGCCGGCCAGGTAGCGCAGCACCAGCGCGAGCCCGGCGACCAGCCCGCCGGCGAACCCGCCGCCGGGCGCGTTGTGCCCGGAGAACAGCAGGTAGAGCGAGAAGACCAGGATCGTGTGGAAGAGGATCCGGGTGACCACCTCGAGCACGACCGAGCGGCGCTCCGGGGTCGAGCGTGCGCGGACGCGGCCAGCCAGCGGCGCCGCGGCGCCCGGCCGCCGGCGGCGTCCGGCGCGGCGAGCACGTCGCCGCCCGCGCCGGTCGACCCCGCCGGTCCGGCCGCGGAGGAAGACCAGGCTGGCCACGCCGGTCGCGGCGACGACCAGCAGCGAGATCTCGCCGAGGGTGTCCCAGGCGCGGATGTCGACCAGCGTCACGTTGACGATGTTCTTGCCGCCGCCGAAGTCGTAGGCCGGCTCCGGGAAGCCGGCCGAGACCGGCGTCGCCGTCCGCGCGGCCAGCGCCACCGCGCCGACGGCGCCCATGAGCGCGCCGACCGCGACGGCGATCACGCCGCGGACGGCGCGCTCGCGGGGGCGGTGCCGCTCGGTGATGTCCTTCGGCAGCTTGCGCAGCACCAGCACGAAGACGACGAGGGTCAGCGTCTCGACGAGGAACTGGGTCAGCGCGAGGTCGGGGGCGCCCTGGAGGGCGAAGAGCACCGCGACGCCGTAGCCGGTGACGCCGACGACGAGCACCGCCGAGAGCCGCTGGCGGATGCGCAGCGCCAGCGCCGCCGCGATCAGGACGACGGCGCCGACGAGGGCCTGCACCGGGGTGTCCCAGGCCCGCCACTCGCCCGGCCAGGGCGCGCGGGTGAGCAGCACCGTGCCGGGCAGCGCCAGGACGACGACGAGGATCGTGCCGAGGTAGGCGGGCAGCGAGCCGCGCTGCGTGGTGCCGGTGACCAGCACGGACAGCCGGTCCAGGCCCTGGATGCACGTTCCAGTAGCCCTCGTCGGCCGACGCCCCGACGGCGACCCGCCGCTGCGCCGCGTACACCCGGCGTGCGGACGGCGAACAGCGCCGCACCGCCGAGCAGCGCGAGCGCCGACAGCGCCAGGGCCGGCTGCCAGCCGTGCCACAGCGCCAGCTCCTCGGCCTCGGGCGCGAGCAGCGGCAGGGTGTCGGCGTAGCCGGCGACCAGCGGCTCGAGCAGCGGGCTGGCCGGTCCGGCGACCAGCCCGGCCAGCGCGAGCACCGCCGGCGCGGCGAGGAACAGCGGCCCCGGCCGGTGGACGAGCTCGGCCGGTGCGGCGTCGGGCAGCCCGGGCTTGCGGGCGAAGGCGCCCCACAGGAAGCGGGCGCTGTACGCGGCGGTCAGCGCGGAGCCGACCACGAGCCCGGTCAGGACGACGGCCGCGGCGGTGCGGTCGGGCAGCCCGCCGTCCCAGCAGCGCGGTGAAGGCGGCCTCCTTGCCGACGAAGCCCAGCAGCGGCGGGAGCCCGGCCATCGACGCCGCCGCGAGCGTGCCGATCGCGGCGAGGACGGGCAGCCGGCGGCCGAGGCCGGAGAGCTGGCGCAGGTCGCGGGTGCCGGTGGCGTGGTCGATGACGCCGACGGTGAGGAACAGGGTGGACTTGAACAGGGCGTGCGCGACGGTCATCGCCAGCCCGGCCGCGGCGAGCTCGCGGCTGCCGGCGCCGACCAGCACCATGAGGAAGCCGAGCTGGCTGACCGTCCCGAAGGCGAGCAGCAGCTTCAGGTCGGTCTGCCGCAGCGCGCGGTAGCCGCCGACGAGCATCGTGGCCACGCCCAGGCCGAGCAGGACCGGCCGCCAGCCCGGGACGTCGGCGAAGCCCGGGCGCGAGCCGGGCCACGAGGTAGATGCCGGCCTTCACCATCGCGGCGGCGTGCAGGTAGGCGCTGACCGGGGTGGGCGCCTCCATCGCGGCGGGCAGCCAGAAGTGGAAGGGCACCAGCGCCGACTTGGTCACCGCGCCGACCAGCACGAGCAGCGGTGCCGGCGACCATCGCCGTGCCGCTGCCCGGGTTCGCGACCACCTCCGAGAGCAGGTAGCGAGCCGCTGGCCTGGCCGATCAGGATCAGCCCGACCAGCATCGCCAGCCCGCCGGCGGTGGTCAGGATCAGCGCCTGGCTGGCCGCCCGGCGCGCCGGCCAGCCGCTCGCCCGCGCCGCCGATCAGCAGGAAGGAGAAGACGGTGGTGAGCTCCCAGAAGACGTAGAGCAGCGAGCAGGTCGTCGGCCAGGACCAGGCCGAGCATCGAGCCGGCGAAGGCGACGAGGTTGCCGGCGAACCGGCCGAGCCCGTCGTCGCCGGCTGCGAAGTAGCGGGCGCAGTAGACGAGCACGAGCGCGCCGACCCCGGTGACGATCGCGGCGAACAGCAGCGCGAGCGCGTCCAGCCGCAGGGCGACGTCGAGGTCGAGGGCCGGGATCCACGGGACCGTCTCGCGGACCTCGCCGCCGCCGAGCGACCGTCGCCAGCTGGGCGAGCACCCAGCCGAACGCGGCGGCCGGGACGAGCGCGAGCGCGAGGAAGGCCTGCCGGCCCCACCACCGCACCAGCACCGGCGCGAGGACCGCGGCCAGCAGGTGGCAGCAGGAGCAGTGCGGTCATGGGTCTCCGGGAGTCGGGGCGGGCTCGAGGACGACCACTGACGTCGGGGACGACCGGCGGCGGTGACCCCAGGTTACCGGCCGGCGTCGCCGGCCCGCTCTCGTGCGCGGACGCTACCACCTGGGCCGGCCTGACCGTGCACCCGGCAAGCTCGTGCTCTGCCCGCATCGTGGGCAGAGCACGACGTCGCGGTGAGCAGGCTCGCGAGCGGGCCGGTCAGCCGTCGGCGAGCTCCGTGGCGGCCAGCCACTCGTCCTCGACCTGCACCTTCTCCGCGTGCACCGCCTTGAGCTGGGCGTCGAGCTCGGCCGCCTTCGCGTAGTCGGCGGCGGCCGCGGCGAGCTGCTCGTGCAGCTTCTTCTCGTCGGCGTCCAGCTTGAGCATCCGCCGCTCCAGCCGGCTGGCCTCCTTCTTCGCCGCCCGCGCATCGGCCGCGGACACCGCCGCACCGGACGTCGACGGCGTGCCCGACCGGGCGGGCGCCGCCGTCGCCGGCCGCCGTCGTCAGCGGGCGCACCGCCGGCGGCCCGGCGGCGCAGGTACTCCTCCACCCCGCCGGGCAGCTCGGCCAGCGTGCCGTCGCCGAGCAGCGCGACGACCTTGTCGCACACCCGGTCGACGAAGTACCGGTCGTGGCTGACCACCAGCACCGTGCCGGGGAAGCTGTCGAGCAGGTCCTCCAGCGCGGTGAGCGTGTCGATGTCGAGGTCGTTGGTGGGCTCGTCGAGCACCAGCACGTTCGGCTCGGCCATCAGCAGCCGCAGCAGCTGCAGCCGCCGCCGCTCGCCGCCGGAGAGGTCGCCGACCGGCGTCCACTGCCGGTTGGCCGCGAACCCGAACCGCTCGGCCAGCGTCGACGCCGAGATCTCCTGGTTGCCGATCCGGGCGATGCGGGCGACGTCCTGCACCGCCTCGAGCACGCGCGCCTTCGGCGGCAGCTCGGTGACGTGCTGGGACAGGTAGGCCGGCGCGACGGTCTGGCCGACGACGACCTTCCCGGCGTCCGGCTTCGTCTCCCCCACCAGCAGCTTGAGCAGCGACGTCTTCCCGGCGCCGTTGACCCCGACGATGCCGATCCGGTCGCCCGGGCCGACGTTCCAGGTGAGGTCCTTGAACAGCATGCGCGGGCCGTCGTCGGTGGGGACGGCGTAGTCGACGTCCTCGACGTCGTAGACGGTCTTGCCGAGCCGGCGCGCGGCGAAGCCCTTGAGCGCCATCGTGTCCCGCGCCGGCGGCTCGTCGGCGATCAGCGCCTGGGCCGCCTCGATGCGGAACTTCGGCTTGCTGGTGCGGGCCGGCGGGCCGCGGCGCAGCCAGGCCAGCTCCTTGCGGACCAGGTTCATCCGGCGCTCCTCGGTCACCGAGGAGATCCGCGCCCGCTCCGCCCGGGCCAGCGTGTACGCCGAGTAGCCGCCGTCGTAGGCGTGCACGTTGCCGTCGGCGACCTCCCACGTGGTCGTGCAGACCTCGTCGAGGAACCACCGGTCGTGGGTGACGACGACGAGCCCGCCGGCGCGCGGCCTGCACGTACTCGGCCAGCCAGGCGACGCCCTCGACGTCGAGGTGGTTGGTGGGCTCGTCGAGCACGAGCAGGTCCAGCGGCCGGATCAGCTGGGCGGCCAGCGCCACCCGGCGCCGCTCGCCACCGGACATCGGGCGCGACGGGGGCGTCGAGGCCCAGCCGGTCGAGCTCCAGGCCGGTCAGCACCGAGCGGACGGCGGGGTCGCCGGCCCACTCGTGCTCGGCGGCGAACATCGACGGCGGGAGGACGACGTCGCGCACCGTCGTCCCGGGCGGGAGGGTGCCGGTCTGGTCGAGGACGCCCATCGCCAGGTCGCTGCGGAGGGTGACCCGGCCGGAGTCGGGCTCGTCGGCGCCGGTGAGCAGCGACAGCAGCGTGCTCTTGCCGCCGCCGTTGCGGCCGACGACACCGATCCGCTCGCCGGCGGCGACGCCGAGGGAGACGTCGTCGAGGATGACGGTCGTGCCGTGTGCCTTGTGCACCCGCTCGAGATTGACCAGGTTCAGGGGTGCGCTCATCGCCGCCCAGTGTGCGGCACCGCCGGTCAGGCGAGCCGGGTGACCTCCACCGTCACCGTGTGGCCCTCGCTCTTCGACCCGGAGAACAGCCCCTTGAACGGCGGGACGTCGCCGTAGTCGCGGCCCCGCCCGATCGTGACGTGCCGGTTGCCGACGTCCACGGAGTTGGTCGGGTCGAAGCCGTTCCAGCCGCCGTCCCACCACTCCACCCAGGCGTGGCTCTCGCCGGTCACCGCCTCGCCGATCGCGGCGTCCTTGCTTCGGGTGCAGGTAGCCGGAGACGTAGCGGGCGGGCAGGCCGAGCGCGCGCAGCAGGCCGACGGTGACGTGCGAGATGTCCTGGCAGACGCCCTTGCCCTTGGTCCAGGCCTGCATCGCGTTGGTCTTCACGTTCGTCGAGCCGGACAGGTACTCCATGTGCTCGCCGACGAAGCGGCACACGATCGGGCCGGCGTCGTGCGGATGGGCGTCGCCGACGGCGTCGCGCACCGCGGCCACCACCTCGTCGCTCATGGCCGTGAGCGGGGTGGGCGTCAGCAGCTCGCCGAACTGCTCGCGCACCTCCCGGGCGCGCCAGCCCGCTCCAGCCCACCCGGTCGTGCCCGGCGAGGTCGGGCCCGGCCTCCACGATCGAGGTGCCGGTGACCACCAGCTCGGCGTGCGGGCTGTGCAGGTCGAACGCGGTGACCGTGGAGCCCCAGTAGTCGCGGTAGGCGTAGGCGGTGGCCGCCGGCTCGATCTCCACGCGGGAGCGCAGCGTCGTCTGCCGGTTGCTGCTCTCCGGGGTCAGCCGCGCCTCGTTGTAGGAGGAGCGCACCGGCCCGCTGTAGTGGAACCGGGTGCGGTGCACGACCTGCAGCCGCCACCGGTGGCCGCCGGTGCGCGCCGGCGTCGTCCGGCCTGGCTCTGCGTCTGCGGAGTCACCCGGCCTCCTCCGGCACCCACACCTGCGGGGCCTGCTCGGTGAAGAACCGGTGCGTCACCGCGGCGCTGGCCGCCGAGCACATCCGCTGCAGCTCCTCCAGCCGCGCCGGCAGCTGGGCCAGCAGCTCGGGGGTGCCCATGAACTCCAGCATCGTGCGGGCCCGGCCGACGATGCGGTGCGCCTCGCCGGTGACCCCGATCCGGGCCGCGTCGCGGATCGTCGACCGCTCCAGCTCGGCCAGGCACGCCTCGGCCTGCTCCAGCGCGGCGAACACCGAGCGCGGGAACAGCCGGTCCAGCAGCAGGAACTCCGCCGCCCGGCTGGAGTTCACCATGCCGCGGTAGGTGCGCAGGTAGGGCTCGTAGGCGCCGGTCGAGCGCAGCACCAGCGTCCAGGACGGCGCGGCGTCGCCGGCCAGCACGCGGGTGGAGATGATCCGCGAGGTCATGTCCACCCGCTCCAGCGAGCGGCCCAGGATGAGGAACAGCCAGCTCTCGTCGCGGCTCATCGTGGCGTCGGCCAGGCCGAAGACCATCGCCGAGCGCTCGCGGACGAACCGGAACAGCGAGTGCGGGCCGTACCGGCGGGCCATCGTGCGCTGCTGCGGCAGGGCGTTGTGGGTGACGTTGAGCGACTCCCAGATCTCGGCGCTGAGCACCTCGCGGGCGCCGCGGGCGTTCTCCCGCGCCGCCGACAGCGCCCCGACGATCGAGCTCGGGCTGGTGCGGTCGAAGGCGAGGGTGGCCAGCACCCGCTCGGTGTCGGCCTCGGATTCCGGCGTCGGCGAGCCCATGAGCGCGAGCAGGTTGGCGCAGGCCCGGCGCTCGTCGATCCACGGGTCCTCGACCAGCCGCTGGGTGTGCACGTCGAGGATGCGGGCGGTGTCGTCGGCGCGCTCCACGTAGCGGCCGATCCAGAACAGCGACTCGGCGATCCGGCTCAGCACGTCGTCCCCCGAGGGCCTGTGGCCACAAGGCCCCTGCTGCTGCTGCTGGGACTGGCCGACGACGGTGTCGCTCGAGCGGGCCCGGGGTCCTGCGCCGGCGGGTCCTCCGGCAGGTCGGCGAGCGGTGAACTCGATCGGTCGTCAGGTCCGGCTCCTCCGGCTCGGCGGCCTGCCGCGGCGGGCTGAGCACCCAGGTGTCCTTGGACCCGCCGCCCTGGCTGGAGTTGACGACCAGCTCGCCCTCCGGCAGCGCCACCCGGGTCAGCCCGCCGGGCAGCACCCACACCTTGCTCGCCGTCGTTGACCGCGAACGGGCGCAGGTCGACGTGCCGCGGCGCGATCCGGCCGCCGATCAGCGTCGGGCAGGTGGACAGCCCGATCGGCTTCTGCGCGATCCAGTCCCGCGGCGTCGCCCGCACCTTGACCGCCAGCTCGCCCAGCGTCTTCTCGTCGGCCTGCGGCCCGATGACGATGCCCTTGCCGCCCGAGCCGTCGACCGGCTTGAGCACCAGCTGGTCGAGGGACTCGAGCACCCACTCGACGGTGTCGCGCGTCGTCCAGCCGGTGGGTCTCGACGTTCGCAGCACCGGCTCCTCGCCCAGGTAGTAGCGGATCAGGTCGGGCACGTAGGTGTAGAGCAGCTTGTCGTCGGCGACGCCGTTGCCGACGGCGTTGGCGATCGTGACCCGGCCGGCGCGGGCGGCGTTGAGCACGCCGGCGCAGCCGATCACCGAGTCGGGCCGGAAGTGCACCGGGTCGAGGAACTCGTCGTCGATCCGCCGGTAGATGACGTCGACGCGCTGCTCGCCGTCCGTCGTCCGCATGCTGACCTGGTTGCCGCGCAGACCAGGTCGCGGCCCTCGACCAGCTCGACGCCCATCTGGCGGGCCAGCAGCGCGTGCTCGAAGTAGGCGGAGTTGTAGACGCCCGGGGTGAGGACGACGACCGTCGGGTCGGCGACGCTCGTTGGGCGCGGACGCCTTGAGCGCGGCCAGCAGCCGGCTCGGGTAGTCGGCGACCGGCTGGATGCGGTGGTCGGCGAACAGCTCCGGCAGCACCTGGCTCATCGCCGCCCGGTTCGTGATGACGTAGCTGACCCCCGACGGCGAGCGCAGGTTGTCCTCGAGCACCCGGAAGTCGCCGGCCTCGTCGCGGACCAGGTCGATGCCGCTGACGTGCACGCGGACGCCGTTCGGGCGGCACCAGGCCGTGCGCCTGGCGGTGGAAGTGCGCGCTGGTGGTGACGACGCTGCGCGGCACGATGCGGTCGGCGAAGCACCTGGCCGGCGCCGTAGACGTCGGCGAGGAACGCCTCCAGCGCGTGCACCCGCTGGGCGACGCCGCGCTCGATGACCGCCCACTCGTCGGCGTCGATGACCCGCGGCACGATGTCGAGCGGGAACGGCTGCTCCTCGCCGGCGTGGGCGAAGGTGACCCCGGCGTCGCGGTAGGTCTGGCTCAGCACGTCGGCGCGGGCGGCCAGTTCGTCGCCGTCGATGGGCTGCATCGAGGCGAACAGCCCGGCGTAGGCGGGCGCGGGCCCGGCCGGACTCGCCGAACATCTCGTCCCACGCCTCGCCGAGCGGGTAGCCGTCGAACAGGTCCGCCATGGGGCGAACCTAGTAACGACCTGTGTCCCGCGCGTTTCGAGGGCCGTCAGTGCCGCGCTCAGACCGGCGGCGTCCTCGGCGAGCGCGACGTCGACCCGGACGGTCGGCAGCCGGAGGCAGGCCACGGCGCGCGACGCAGCACGACGGCGGCCACCGCGAGGAACGCGGCGTCGAGGCTGACGGCCGCGGCGAGCCCCGGGACCACCAGGTTGCCGAGGATGCCGCCGAGCGCCATGGCCAGCGACATCGCCGACACCGCGGTGGCGCGGTGCGCGGCGGTGACCCGGGAGTGCAGCACCGCGCTCAGCAGCGGCCAGGTCGAGCCGTGGGCGAGGTAGTAGGCGGCGAACCCGAGGGCCGCGACGACCAGCAGGTCCGGGCCCGGCCAGCGCGGCGATGCCGGCCGCGCCGAGCAGCGATCAGCACGGCGCAGGTGACCCGGGTCGAGCCGCGCAGCAGCCGGCGCAGCGCCGGGGCGGCCATGGCGCCGACCGCGGCCACGCCGAAGGAGAGGGTGGGGCCGGTCGCGGACAAGGAGCAGCCATGGGGAGAAGGACCGTGGCATTGGGTGTCGCGGCCATCGGCGCTGTCTCGGTGGGGGTCTTTGTGGCTCGCGGGCTGCGGGGGCCCTCGCGGCTCCCCGCGGTGCCCGAGGAGCTCACGACCCGGGCCGAGGTCCCCGGGATCCCGCGCGCCAGGTACTGGGTGGGCTCGACATCGAGCCGTTCGTCCGCGACGTGCTCGAGGCCCGGGAGCGTGAGGCGAAATACCGGGCAAGCTCGGGGCTTGAGGGAGCGCTAGCCGCCGCCACGCTGCTCGGGGTGTCGGGCGGGGGCGATAACGGCGCGTTCGGCGCGGGGCTGCTCTGCGGCTGGACCGAATCCGGGAACCGCCCCCAGTTCAAGGCGGTCACGGGGGTCAGCACCGGGGCCCTGATCGCGCCCTTCGCGTTCCTCGGCCCCGAGTACGATCGCGTCCTGCGCACCGTCTACACGTCGCTCGGCCCGTCCGACGTCGCCGTAAGCGAAGCCTGCTGGCGGCGATCAACAACGATGCGATGGCCGACAACCGGCCGCTCTGGGAGCAGATCTCGCGCTACGTCGACGAGGGTCTGCTCAAGAAGATCGCGGAGGAGCATGCCAAGGGGCGCATCCTCCTGGTGGGGACGACGAACCTCGACGCGCGCCAGCCGATCATCTGGAACATGGGGAAGATCGCGTCCAGCGGCGCCCCTGGCGCGCTCGACCTGTTCCGCACCATCCTCCTGGCCTCGGCCGCGATCCCCGGGGCGTTCCCCCCGACCATGATCCGCGTCGAGGTGGACGGCGAGACCTATGAAGAGATGCACGTGGATGGCGGAGCCTCCACGCAGGTCTTCCTCTACCCGCCGCGCATGCGCGGCGTGGCCGCCTCCATGGGGGAGGAGATGACCCGCAAGTTTCGCGTCTATGTCATCCGCAATTCCCGTTGCGCCCTTCGTGGCCGCCCGTCAAGCGGCGGACCATCAGCATCGCCGGGCCGGCGATCGGGTCGCTCATCCACACGCAGGGGTTAGGGGATCTCTACCGCATCTACGTCACGACGCAGCGCGACGGGCTCGACTTCAACCTGGCCTTCATCGACGACGACTTCGACGCGGAGCACCCGCAGGAGTTCGACACCCAGTACATGAGGGCGCTGTTCGACTACGGGTTCCGTCAGGGCCGGGATGGCTACCCCTGGAAGAAGACCCCTCCCCGGTTCGATACCTGGGTCAGGGCCGGCATCGACGTGGCAGCACCATGAGCCCCTGATCGCGAAGACACTCATTGCCCGTCAGCCGAGATCGAAATCGCCCCTCCCGGAGTCACCGGGAACGGAGTCCATGTCCGCCAAGGGTTAGGACCCGGCTTGGAGTCGCCGCCCCGGCCGGGCCCGACTAGCACTTCACTTCTTGCCCATGTCTCGATCGAGTTGGGCCGCACCCTCGGGATCGAGGTGCCGCCGCCGGAGGTCCTCCGCGATCGCAGTGGCGAGACCTCTCGGAATGGTGATAGCGGTGAGGCTGGATCGGACAAGGCGGCGATGAAATCACGCACTTGAATTCTGTAAGTTCGATCCGGTCCCGTTGGGGAAGCGAACCCGTGTTACGGCGGGCCGGTATCAGGCGACCAAGCCTTTCGCCAGCACGTTGTGGCTAGCACCTGAAGCCTTCTCCCCTTGAGCACGAGTGCTGCGGCGGACTCGAGTCCGACGTGATGCAGGGCGAGCCATCGTGAGTCAAGGTCACGTGCCAGGCCACTTACTTCGTCACTTTCGCGATCGGTGCCCAACCCGGCGAACCTGAGCCGCACCCAGCGAACAACCGCTAACGTCCAACTCTCAGGTTCTCGCGGTCTTAGCTCGTCCGAATGCCTCTCAGTTTGGCCCCCCAGCGTCACGCCACCGCCGCCGCGCCCATGAACCGAGGGGCCTCGCCGCGCTGGACCCGGGAAGATTAGCATGCTAATCTCCTGGGGATGGCCTCCCCGATCAGCCGGACCGTGAAGCGTGCACGACGCAAGCGGGGGCTCAGTCAGCGGGCGCTGGCCCGGGCCGCCCGGTTGACGCAAGGCTACATCTCCCAGCTGGAAGCCGGCGCGATCGGTGTGCTGACCTTGCCCACGGCGCTCCGCCTGGCGAAGGTCCTCAAGATCGACGTGGCGACACTGGCCGAGTAACCCTACACACAGCTGCTGGAGCGAATACCGTGCAACCGTTGCACGCAAATAGGGGGAGAGGGCGTCCACGCAATCGCCTCGTCGAGGAGGCGGGCCGCCAGTTTGGCGGACGGGCGCAATCCCGGCGCTCGACCTGGAACACCTACTACGCGATGGCCGCGCTGCAGGAGCTGCTCATGCTGGGCGTCGATATGGAGAAGGGCGTCCTCCCCCTGCCGCTGACCGTGCTCTACGAGTTTAGATGATCCGGTAGAGGGTCGAAGGGAGGCTGCCATGAAGAATCCGGCGTTCGCATGGATCCTGATCGCCGTTGGTGTTGTCCTCGTCCTCCTGTCAGGGTTCGCCAATCCCTTGGGTCTTGGTGAGTACCCCGGCTTCGGTTGGAAGAAGGCGCTTGGCGTAATCATCGGGGCTTTGGTCATCGTGGCAGGGATATTTTTGTGGAGGCGGACGGGTGGTGCTCGTTAGCCGCGGTTTCAAGCCATGACGTCGACCTGCGCCAGTCTCCCTTGGTCCGGTGATCTAATTAATAGGTGTCATCGCCCACGACCCGTCGCTATTCCCTTTTCCCTCGCGGCCGAACTGTCTTGTTCCTCGCCGTAATGGTTGGAATGGGCGCCAGCTGATCGAGCACGTGCGGTGGAAGCGGCATAGGCAGTTGTTTGCCATGCCCCCATCATCTCTCGCGGGAGAGACCGAATGAGCATCGCCGCCATCTATGCCCGGAAGTCCAACGACCAGAACCTGCCCGACGAGGAGAAGTCCGTCACCCGGCAAGTGGAGCGCGCCCGCGCCTACGCGGCGCGCCAGGGCTGGGTGGTGCGGCCCGAGTACGTCTACACCGACGACGGGATCAGCGGCGCCGAGTTCGTCAAGCGCCCCGGGTTCCTGGCGCTGATGAACGCGCTCAAGCCGCGGCCGCCGTTCCAGGTGCTCGTCACGATGGAGCAGTCGCGCCTCGGCCGTTCGCTGGACGAGGTGCCCCTCGTGCTGCGGCGCCTCACCGATGCCGGGGTGCGCGTGTTCTGCTATCTGACCGAGAGCGAGATCAAGCGCGAGAGCGCGGCCGACCGGTTCATGGTGACGGCGCTGGCCTTCGTGGACGATATGCACCGCGAGCAATCGCGCCAGCGCACCCGCGACGCCCTCCGCCGGCACGCCGAGCGCGGGCATGTGGCCGGCGGCCTCTGCTACGGCTACCGCAACGTCCGGGAGGCCGGCCACGTGCGGCGGGAGATCCTCGAGGCCGAGGCCGCCATCGTGCGGCGCATCTTCCAGGCCGTGGCCGATGGCGCCGGCTACGTGACGGTGGCCGCCCGCTTGAACGCCGACGGCATCCCCGCCCCGCGAGGCGGGGCCGCGTGGGTGGCGTCGAGCATTCGGGCGATGCTCTACCGCGAGCTGTACCGGGGCCGCCCGCAGTATGGCCTCACCCGCTGGGTGGACAGTGGCGGGACCAAGCGCAAGGAGCGCGTGCGCGACGCGGCCGCGTGGGTGACCACGCAGAGCCCGGCGCTCGCCATCGTCAGTGACGAGCTCTGGCAGCGGGCCCACCGACGGCTGGAGGCCGCCCGAGCCCTCTATCCAGGGTGCCCCCGTCGCACGCCGCGCCAGGGCAGCCTCCCTCCCGTCCCCACGTCTGGGCGCTACCTGCTGACCGGAGTGCTCCAGTGCGGGCATTGCGGAGGCGGCCTGCAGATGTCTCGACACAGCGGCCGCGGCGGGCAGGGCATGTGGGAGTACTACGTGTGCTCCCGCCAGCGCACCCGCGGCATCCCCTGCCCTGGGCGCCCTGCGCCTGCGGGCCGAGCAGCTCGACGCGCGCCATGCTGGAGGAGATCGGCGAGCGCCTGCTCACCCCGCGGGTGCTCCACACGGCTGTCACCCGCGCCGTCGCCCAGCTGCGCCCCCAGGCCGACGACCGCGCCCGACGACGGGCCCTCGAGGCGGAGCGCCAGGCCGTCGAGCGCGAGCTGGCCCGCTACGCCGAGGCCATCGCCGCTGGTGGATCGATCCAGGCCCTCGGTGACTGCGATGCAGACACGGGAGCGGCGCCGCGTGGCCGTCGAGGCCGAGCTGGCCGCCCTCGACCGGCGCCAGCGCCCGCTCCCGCTGGTCGATGCGGCCGCCATCGCGGAGGAGCTGCGCGCGCTGTGCGAGGACTGGCGGGCCCGCCTGCGCGAGGATGGCGCCCATCGCGCCAGCAGATCATGCGCGAGCTGTTGCCCGACCGCCTGACGGTGCGCCGCACGCCGGAGGGCGTCCGCGTCACGGGCCAGGCGAGCGTGGGGCCGCTGCTGGCCCTGGTGCTTCGCGGGGAGTTGGTGCCCCCGGGGTGACTCGAACACCCGGCACGCAGTTTAGGAAACTGCTGCTCTATCCACCTGAGCTACGGGGGCCCGCGAAGCTACGCAGCGTTCACTCGATTGTATCAGCCGAGAGGATGTGTCCTGAGTGAAACGGTCTCCGCTCCTCAGGCTTCGACACGAGTCCGGCCTGGAGTAGCCCCCAGTCCGACCATAAACAGGGCCGACGCTGCCGGGCGGCTTCCCTTCCCGACTATTCGATCAAGTCTGAGAGGGGGGCGCCGAGCGCCTTGGCGAGGCGACGGAGAACGTCGAGGCCGGGCTCCAGTTTTCGGCCGTTTTCGAGTTCGGAGATGTAGCCGGCCGCCACGTTGGCTTTCTGGGCCAGCGCGCGAATGCTAAGTCCCCGATGGATCCGGAGCGCTCTGATCAGTCGCCCGGGGCCCTTCCCGTGTCGATTGCCCCTCATGTGTTCCCCTCGCCACCGGTCCTGCGCGCCGGCGCGCCCGCATGCTGTGCGCCGCAACAAAGCAGGCCAGAGCCAGCATGCCGACCGCCACACCGAGGATGAACCCTACCACGGCCCACAGCGGACCGCTCACGCTATCCTCGCCGACGCCTCAGGCGAGCTCGTCCGGAGCGACGCCACGGGCGGTCAGCAGCGCGCGCAGTTTACGCAGGCCGTTGGCCTCGATCTGGCGCACGCGCTCACGGCTGAGCGACAGCCGCTGGCCGATCATCTCGAGGGTCTCCTCCGGAGCGCCATCCAGACCGAATCGTCGGCGAAGCACCGTGCGCTCGTTGGCAGCCAGATCGTCGAGAACGGACGTCAGATCCCGCCGGGCGCGCAGCAAGGCCCCCAAGGCGACCGAGGGATCCGCCGATGCGTCGGCCACCACATCGTAGAGTGGTGTGTGATCCGGACCCGCGGGCGCGTCCAGCGAGACTGGCGGCTGGCGGATTTCCTCCAGCTCCCGCACCTGCTCGACGCTCGTGTGCAGGGCGGCCGCCATCTCCTCCGGCGTCGGCGAACGGTTCAACTCCTGGGTCATTCGAGCGTGCTCCCTGGCGTAGCGGCCCAGCAGGGCCTCCACGTGCACTGGGAGTCGGATCATACGCGCCTGATTGGCGAGGGCCCGCACAACAGCGTGACGAATCCACCAGGTGGCATAGGTCGAGAAGCGCGTTCCCCGCTCCGGCTCGAATTTCTCGGCGGCCCGCATGAGTCCGAGGTTTCCCTCCTCGATGAGGTCAGGCAGGGGGAGTCCGCGGTTGAGATAGCGGCGTGCAATCTGTACCACGAGGCGAAGGTTCGCCTCGATCAGCCGGGCCCTAGCTTCCTGATCGCCGGCCTGAATGCGGCGGGCGAGGGCGACCTCCTCGTCGCGTGAGAGGAGCGCAATGCGGGAGATCTCGGACAGATACCGACCAAGGTTGGCACGGGTGGTTTCGCGTGTCTCCGCCCGCGTATTGCCATCGGCGACATCAACCAGCTCGTCGAGCGGCGAGTCCGGGATGACCTCGACCTCGGGTTCCTCACTCATCCTCTTCCTCGGCCTCGACGCTGAGCTCCTCGGCGGCGACGCGTGGCGGTAGAGGCAGCAGATAGAGCGGGTTGACAACTCGCCCGTCGTGGCGAACCTCGAAATGCACGTGTGGATTCGTGGCCCGACCGCTGCGGCCGACATTGGCAACCTCCTGGCCGGCGACCACGCGCATTCCCACCTCGACGCTGTTGGCAAGGTTGTGCGCATAGACGGTGACAAACCCGCCCTCGTGCTCGATCTTCACGACGAGGCCATAGCGGGGCTCGCGCCCGCTGGTGATGACCAGGCCGGGGGCAGCGGCGTAAATGGGCGTGCCTTCGACAGCCATGATGTCCACGCCCCGATGCCAGCCGCGGCCGCGGCGACCGAAAGCCGAGCTCACTGCGCCATCCACGGGCCAGATGAATTCCGGCACCGGAACGTCGAACTCGGGGATAGCCAGTACCAGGCTCGATGGGGGAAGCGCGAAGACGTCGCGCAGCGCGCTTGATCGCAGCGAGGCACGCCTCAGCGCCGGTTTCGTGGGCGCTCGCTTGAGGGTCTCTTGAGGTGGATCACCCTTCTGGTCGGGAATGGTCAGGGTTCGCCCCGGATGCAGAGGCGCCCGCGCACTGGGCAAGCGGTTGGCCAGTACGATCTGCCGGACCGTTATCCCGTACTGGCGGGCAATTCCGCTTAGCGTCTCGCTCCGCTTCACCTCGTGCGTGATTCCGCCGAAGTGGGGCGCGGCGCAGAGCGGCGACACGAGCGCGGTGGTGACGACCAGGGTGCCAATCAGTCCGGCCTGCCACGCCACTCTCCTGCGCTGGCGCTCGCTCACCTGTCTCGATCCTCGCTCCGCACGCTGAAGGTCGGCCAAGCGCCGGTGGCTTCGCACCAGCTGAGCGCGACCCGCTCGACCCGGGCTAGCCGGGGCCCCTGTTCGAGCAGGCTGACCAGGGCCTCAATGGCCTCCCGTCCCCCCTCGGCCCGAACCCGCACGCACCCATCGCGTGCATTGAGCACGTACCCGGACAGCCCGAGATCCCGAGCATGGCGTCGAGTAAACTCGCGGAACCCGACTCCCTGCACGAGGCCCTCCACCGTGATATCGGCCGCGTTCAGCTGTGTGTCCTCGCCCAACAGTTCGTCAGGTCATGGTCGCTCGCCGATCGGAAGCACTCGATCGGCGGCGGCCTGGAGAGTGGTCGGGGCGAGAGGATTTGAACCTCCGACTTCACGGTCCCGAACCGTGCGCGCTACCAGGCTGCGCTACGCCCCGAACTACCATCCCCGATTATACAAGTTACGCGTTCCACGCGTACTTGCCGACGAGCGGCACGAAGCTGCAGTCGCCGCAGCCCCGCGTGCGCATCTGACCTCCCAGGTTCTCCACAAGGGTCAGCGTCTGGCTCGTCTGGTCCCCGAGGGGCAGAACCATGCGTCCCCCCTCCACCAGCTGGTCGAAGAGCGGAGGCGGCACGCTCGGCCCCCCCGCCGCCACCAGGATGCGATCAAACGGTGCCTCGTCGAGCCAACCGAGGGCGCCATTGCCTACGCGAACCCACACGTTGGCGTAGCCGAGGCCCTCCAGCACGGCCCGCGCCCGCAGCGCGAGGGCCGCGATCCGCTCGACAGAGCACACCCGCCGGGCCAGCCCGGCCAGGACCGCCGTCTGGTAGCCGGAGCCCGTGCCGACCTCCAGGACTTTCTCGCGGCCGCTGAGTGCGAGCAACGTCGTCATGAGGGCCACGATGTAGGGCTGAGAGATCGTCTGCCCCTGGCCGATCGGCAGGGGATGATCACCGTAGGCGCGCTCCCGAAACGCCTCCTCAACAAAGAGGTGGCGCGGGACCCGACGCATGACGGCCAGCACCCGTTCGTCCGTGATCCCTCGTCGCACGAGTTGCTCGTCCACCATCCGCTGGCGCTCCCGCTCGAAGAGATCGTCGGTGCTCACGGAGAGTCAGGACCGTCGGCTTCGCGACGGGCGCCGAGCCAGGTCGGCCAGTCTTTCATCTGGGCCATGGCGCGATGATGGGTCAAATCGAGGTGCAGAGGGGTCACGGCCACGAAGCCCGAGTGGACAGCACCCATGTCGGTCCCCTCGAGCAGGCTCCACTGTGGCGGCCCCCCACCTATCCAGTAGTGAGTGCGTCCCCGAGGGTCCTGTTGCTCGACGATCTTGCCCTCGTACACGCGATGCCCGAGACGCGCCAACCGGACACCCTTCGGCGTCCCCTCGGGCACATTGACATTCAGCAAGGTCTTGTCGGGCAGGTTGCTGACCAGCACGCGCATGGCCACCAGCCGCGCGATGCGACCTGCTTCCTCGAAGTCACCACCCGCCGCCAGCGAGACGGCAACGGATGGCACACCCAGCAGTGTCCCTTCCATGGCCGCCGACACCGTGCCCGAGTAGGTGACGTCATCTCCGAGATTGGAGCCGTGGTTGATGCCCGAGAGAATAAGCACCGGCCGCTCAGGCAAGAAGCCGAGCACAGCCAGATTCACGCAGTCCGACGGCGTGCCATTCACGGCGAAGCGCCGGTCACCGAGTTGCTCCACCCGGAGGGGGCGGTGCAGGGTGAGCGCGTGCCCGCACGCGCTCTGCTCCCGCTCGGGCGCGATGACGTACACCTCGCCCAGCTCCTCGACGGCGCGCGCGAGGGCGGCGAGACCAGCGGCGTGGATGCCGTCATCATTGGTGACGAGCAGTACGGGCATGTCAATTCTCGAACGAACGCGGGGCTACGAGTCGCCTCGTAGCCCCGTCATCGTTCATGGTCGGGGCGAGAGGATTTGAACCTCCGACCCCATGACCCCCAGTCATGTGCGCTACCGGGCTGCGCCACGCCCCGACCTCGATCTGGATTCTCGCAGATGCGTGGAAGACCTTCAACCCCTGAGCTTGGCCCGCAGCCCGACCAGGTGCTCGCGAATGCGGCGCAGCGCGGCAGCATACGAGGCCTCACGCATGCCGAGCTCGAGTTGCTCCCCTCCTTTGCGCGACTCCGCGAGGAGCCGCTTCTTGGCCCCCTCCAGGGTCAATCGCTCGTCGTAGAGGAGGGTCTTGATCCGTTTGACGAGGTCGAGGTCGCGATGACGATACAGACGCTGCCCCGCTGAGTTCTTTTTCGGCCGGAGCAGCTTGAACTCGGATTCCCAGTAGCGCAGGACATACGCGGGGACGCCGGTGATCGACTCCACTTCTCCGATCCGGTAGTAGAGCTTCTCGGCTGTCTCAGCCGCCATAGCTCACCTCAGAGGTGCGGTGGTACCGGGGGCGCGGTGGGCGTGGTCAGGGCTGGGCGGACCGAGGGACTATTGATCCGTTGCTTCAGACCCTTGCTTGGCTTGAACGTCAGCACTTTGCGGGCAGTGATCTCGATGCTGTCCCCGGTCTGCGGGTTGCGGCCGCGGCGCGACGCCTTCTGCCGGATGCGGAAGTGACCAAAGCCAACGATCTTGACGTCTTCGCCCTTTTCGAAGCAGTTGAAGATCGTGTCAAACACGGACTCCACCACGGAGGAGGACTGCCTCTTGGAGAGGCCGTGGGCTGCGACGGCGTTCACCAGGTCGTTCTTCGTCACGGTGACTGATCACCCCCTGTGGCTGATTGGCGCTCGCTTACTCGCTCCCTCGCGCCAGGAACGGCTTGTACCCTAGCGCCTCCAATTCGCGCAGGGCGGCCATGGCCGCCGACCGCTCGGTGAAGCCGCCCACCCGCACACGATGCACCGCGGCCGATCCACCGGCGGTCAGAGCGTGAGACTCGGGCCCCTGAGCGGCCGCGACAGCCGGAGAACCCACCCGTCGTACCCGCACGGGGATGCCGTTGTCGGTAAGGTCTTTCGACAGCGCTACCGCTTCGCTCAGTGGCAGGCTCGGGGTAATGACAACCCCGTCCGGGCTCGGACGGCCAGCAAGCCCCATGGCGGCGACCTTGGCCGTCAGTTCGCTCGAGACGCCGCCCGACACGACGACTTCATAGCGCGCCCGGCTCTCCGATGAGGGTGCTGCCGGGGGTCCGCCGCCTCCTCCAGCCGTGCCTTGCTGCGGCACGACCGACTCCTCGACCCGGTATTTTCGCTCACGCAACCGTTGTGCCACCCGTTTGGCGGCGGCCCCATCCCGGTACACGCCCACTTGCACCCAGTACACTTCCGCGGGTGTCGCGGCGGCGACCCGCGTGATCAGGGGAATAGACTCCAGATCCTCCACCCATACGAGTAATCCATGAGCATCTTCGCGCTCGGTCGCCTGCCGAACCACGGAGGGCACCGTTGCGACGGCGACGATCGCTGTCAGGGAAAAGACAGCCACAGCCCGAAACCAGCGCGCCTCCCAGAGCGCGCGGCCTGTGTTCATGTTATGCCCCCTTCCCTGGCGATCTCGGCGAAGTATTCGCCGCTATCGTAGCATGGGCGTTGGTCTTTCCGCGCTTTCTGTTAGGCCGATCGAGAAGCGTAAATCCGCGACGAGGGCCTCGGCGACAGAAGCGGTGTCGTTGCTGTCGATCATCAGCCCGATCTTGCCGGCCCGCGTCGGCTCACGACCAAACAGGGCCAGGAAGTCGGCCGCTACATTTCGCTGAAATCGCTGCCACCGTCCGAGGCCTGCCGGGCCAGACGCCACCACGATCAGCCGGACATTCGACGCACGGGGGCTCGGCAGGTGCGTGGCAATGGGTGCCGTCGTATCCCACACGTACCCGATGACCTCACTGCGCTCCTGGGGCGCGGGCCAGCGCGGGAACACGACGTAAAGCTGCGCTGCCTGGTCATCGGTACCCGGGGTCCGCACGTCACCGCCGCTCGGAAGGCGGAGGACCTTCCACGACCAGGACAGCCAGGGATGGGATTGCATATCAACCCGAATGTCGCGGTAGAGAACGTACGATGAGCGATCACTGCGGAGCCTGAGCGCCAGGGCATCGTCTCGTACGAGCTCGACGTTTGCGCGCCCCGCAAACTCCCTCAGATGCCATCCGGGTGGAACCCCCTCCAGTGGCAGGCGGACGGGCATGCGGTCGGTGAGAGGAATCTCGATGGTCCTCTCGGTGGGACGAACCACGTCGGGCTGTGTCACGGCTCCACCAGGATGGCGCATGCTGGTGGCCCGGGCCCCCGTATCCAACCGAGAGAAGAGAAACCCGGAAGCTGTCGCACCCACGAGCACCACGGCCACCACGACGATCAGCGTGTGCAGTCGCACGGCTGAGGCTTCACGTCAACGTGGGAGATTGCCGCCGACCCCTCGGCGCTTCGTGGACCGAACCCGAGAACGGGCCGGGGCACCTTGTCGGAACGACAGGCGAATCGGCGATCCTGTCAGACCAAACGCGCGCCGCAGGGACTTCACCAGATACCGCTCATAGGAGAAGTGAATACCAGAGGGCCGACTCACGCGAAGGGCGAAGCTCGGAGGTCGCACCGCGATCTGGGAAACCGACTGGAGGGTCAGAGGACCACCCGCCACCGATACTGGGCGCCGCTCGAGGGCCTGACGGAGCGTGGCCAGTACCTCTGCACCCGGGAGGCGGCGGCCAGCCTCGGCCGCGACCATGTCGATCGTCTCGAAGAGGTCGGCTATCCCTTTCCCGTGCAGGGCCGAGGTGAAACAGATCGGCGCGTAGTCGAGAAACGGGAGCCGATCGCGGATCTGCTCGATCACCTCCGCTTTGCGGACCATGCCCGCGGGGACCAGATCCCACTTGTTGACCACGACGACGGTGGCCCGGCCCGCGGCATCAGCATAGCCGGCCAGGTGCGCGTCCTGGGCGGCAACGCCCGTGGATGCGTCGAGAACGAGGAGCGCGACCTGGCAGCGCTCGAGGCTTTTGCGGGCCATGACCACTGCAAGCTTTTCCAGAACTTCCGTCACTCGTCCCTTGCGGCGGATACCGGCGGTGTCGACCAGAACGTACGGTCGTCCCTCGTAGACGAACGCCGTGTCGACGGCGTCGCGGGTCGTGCCGGGGGCGGCGTCGACGAGCACACGGTCGCCGCCAACCACGGCGTTCACCAGTGACGATTTGCCGACGTTGGGACGTCCGATGACTGCGATCTGGACGGGCACCGCCCTCGTGGGACGGTGTCGAGGGCTCCGCCGGAACTCGCGCGCGTACGACCTCAAGCATCTCGGCGACTCCGCGCCCGTGTTCACTCGAGACGGGCAACGGATCACCGAAGCCGAGACGATAGAGCTCGGCCAGCCCGCTCTCCATGCCTCCACCGTCGACTTTGTTGGCCACCAGCAGCACGGGCCGACGACACCGGCGCAGGGTCCGGGCAAGCTCCTCGTCGAGAGCAGTGACACCGGCCCGCGTATCGACGACGAACAGCACGAGATCTGATTCCTCCACGGCGGCCAGCACCTGACGTCGCACGCCCTCGATCAGAGACTCCTCCGAGCTCGGGTCGAATCCGCCGGTATCGATCACGGTGGCGTTCCACGTTCCCAGACTCACGCGTCCGTAAAGTCGGTCACGCGTCACGCCGGGAATGTCGCGCACGATCGACGACCGCCTTCCCACCAGGCGGTTGAACAGGGTCGACTTGCCGACGTTCGGCCGGCCGACGATGGCAATCAGCGGGCGGGGTGTCATGCCGTCCCGAGCAGGACGCGCACCAGCGCTTCTGCGGTCGGCTCGATGATTCGTACCGGCACCCCAAGATCGCGTGAGAGGTCGCGCGGAGTGAGGTCGTCCAGGAAGACGTTCTCGCCGTCGCGGACGGCCGACGCGGGCACGAGGATCGACGCCCCGAGATCGGCCCGGGATCCGAGATGACGCCGGATGTCTCCCCCCGTGAGGAGTCCTGCCACCGCAATGTCATGGCCGAAGAAATCGTTGGGCACCCCCACCACGCGTGCCTGCACCCCGCGGGGTTCGAGTCCGGCCAGCAAGCGACCCAGCCGAGGCGCGTACATCGCACCAGTCACCGCAGTGACCGGTGACGAGGGCCGACCGTTCCGACGTCGCGCTGCCGCGCGCCGAAACCCATCCTCGAAGCGTCGCACCAGGCCCACCCCATCCTCGGCCACCGGGAAGCCTTCGTAGTCGGCGGCGAGAGGCACCTCAACACCAGCCTGCAGATACACCTCGTCTGAGAGGAACACGAAGCGGGTGCCAAGTGCCGCGAGAAAGCGCTCCTGCCAACGGGCAACGGTGGCCACAAGCGCCCGCGCCTCCTCGTCCCGTAGCCGGCGCAGGGCGGGCAGGCGCTCTCGGTGGCGGGTCAAGCCCACGGGGACGACGGCCGTGGTGGCCACCTGGGGCGAGAGAGGAGCCAGATCGAAGACCGTACGCTCCAGGTGCTCGCCATCGTTCCAGTCCGGGCAGAGGACGATCTGAGCGTGCAGCCGGATACCCGCCTTGCTCAGTCGCTCGAGACGGGGAAGGATCTCGGCGGAGTGACGCGGCCGCCCAAGCAAGGCGTGGCGTAGCGCTGGATCCGTAGCATGCACCGAGATGTAGAGCGGCGACAGGCGCTGCGCGATGATCCGAGCGAAGGCCTCCTCGTCCAGATCGCTGAGCGTGATGTAGTTGCCGTGCAGGAACGACAGCCGGAAGTCGTCGTCCTTTACGTAGAGGCTGCGTCGCATTCCCTTGGGAAGCTGGTGAATGAAGCAGAAGACACATTTGTTGGCGCAGGTGGCGATCTCACCGGGGCGGGGGGCTTCGAGCTCGAGGCCGATGTCGTGGCCCTTTCGGATCAGGGTCAGCGACGTGCGTACCGTCGCGCGCTCCAGCTCTACCTCTAGGATCTCCTCGCCGGCGTGGAACTGAAAGTCGATGACGTCCCGCAGGGGCTGGCCGTTGATGGCGAGGAGGCGGTCACCCGCCGCGAGGCCCGCCACCGCCGCGGGGGATCGGCGGCGAACAGAGGCCACCACGACCCCGTCAGCGGAAGAACACGCTCTCACTGGTTTCCTCTCGGGCCGCGTCGGTGGCGCTGAGGTACCGCATGCCTTGCACGAGGTACTGCAGTCCGGAGACGATCGTGAAGATCGCCGCCAGCCACACGAACGAGCTCAGCACCAGGGCGTTCGGACCCCAGGGACGGAAGTAGCGCGCCATCATGCCGGCCAGCACGGCCAGGATCTGGAAAAAGGTGGCGGCCTTGCCGGCCCAGGTCGGTCGCGGATAGATACGTCCGCCCAACATGTGAATGAGAAGCGCGCCCATCATGAGGATGACGTCGCGACTGATCACGACGACCGTAATCCAAGCGGGAAGAACCCTCAGATGGGTCAAGGTTACGAAAGCGGCCGTGAGCAGAAGCTTGTCGGCCATCGGGTCGAGGAAGGCACCGAGTCGGGTCTGGCTTCCCCGCCGTCGCGCGACGTAACCATCGAGCAGGTCCGTGAGGGCAGCCGAGGCAAACACGACGAGCGCCAGACCCGGGCGCTTGTACAGCAGTAGGAGCAC
This sequence comes from uncultured Candidatus Rokubacteria bacterium, assembly GCA_963754315.1. Taxonomy (GTDB): domain Bacteria; phylum Methylomirabilota; class Methylomirabilia; order Rokubacteriales; family CSP1-6; genus CAVWFS01. Next base: position 889,286 of record CAVWFS010000018.1, on the reverse strand, counting down.
GAAGAGGGGAATCAGGACAATACGCAGAACGGTGAGCCAGTTGGCAAGTCCCATAGGAGTCACTCAGTCTAGCATCGCCGTCCGCACAGCCGACCCGCCTCTCGCCCCTCACACTCGGTACGTACCGAGAGGGCCGAGGAGGTCGCCGGGCAGTTCTACTTGCACGCGGACGTGCTGCGGCTCGTCAGCGCGGGTGAGGACCCGGCCCCGCGTGTAACAGAAAGCAAGGGCAGCCCCCTCGGAGTGCGGGATGCGGAGGGTCACGGGCTCGTTCCGGCGCGGCAGGAGCGCGCCGATGGCCTGGAGGAGCTCTGGCACACCTTCTCCCGTGCGTGCCGATACAGCCACGCCCCCTCGGAGGCGTACCAGCCCATCCGCCATGACCGGATCCTCCAGGCGGTCGAGCTTGTTCAGCACGAGAAGGCGTGGACGCTCCAGTACCTGGAGCTCCTCCAGCAGGGTCTCCACCGCGGTCAGGTGCTCTTCGAACTGTGGGTGGCTGGCATCAACCACGTGCAGCAGCACGTCCGCCTCGGCCAGCTCCTCCAGCGTGGCCCGAAAAGCCGCCACCAGCTCGTGTGGGAGCTTGCGAATGAATCCTACTGTGTCGGTTAACACGAATGGCGATCGGCCATCGCCGTTCACCAACCGTGCCACCGGATCGAGCGTGACGAACAGCTGATCGGCAGCGGTCAAGGACGCTCCGGTCAGTCGATTGAGGAGAGTGGTCTTTCCAGCATTGGTGTAGCCGACCAGGGCGACCACGGGCCATCCGGCTCGCTGCCGCCCCCCGCGCTGCACGCGCCGGTGGACTTTCACCCGTTCGAGGTCGTGCGTGATCTGCCGCACCCGTGCGCGGATGACGCGACGGTCCGACTCGAGCTGCGTCTCACCCGGTCCCCGCGTCCCGATGCCGCCCCCCAACCGCTCCAGATGCTTCCACTGCCCGACCAGACGCGGCATGAGATAGGTGAGCTGAGCCAGCTCGACTTGGAGCTTGCCTTCGCTCGTACGCGCCCGCTGCGCAAAGATGTCGAGAATCAAAGCCGTCCGGTCGATGACCTTGATGCCGAGAGCCTGCGTGAGGTTTCTCTCCTGTACGGGCGAGAGAGCGTCGTCGGACACAAACAGATCGGCCCGGCGCTGCCGGGCGATTTCGCCGATCTCGGCCGCCTTGCCCTTGCCGAAGTAGAGCGCGGGCGACGGCGCCATCCGCTCCTGAACGACCCGCTCGACGACCACCCCCCCTGCCGCCTGGACCAGGGCGGACAGCTCATCGAGCGACTCGTCGATCTGCCAGCGGCGCGCCCCTCCGAACCGCAATCCTCCGATGATGACCCCTTCCGGACGCCGGCCGTTGCTGTGCCCCTTCACGTCAAGCGCTCCTCCACGAGGGCGGCCACCCCCGAGGGCCCACCCTCGCCTTCCACGTCGACCCACTCGATGTCGGGCTCTCGCCGAAACCACGTCAGCTGCCGCTTCGCGTAGCGAAGCGTGTCGCGCTGCATGGTCGAGAGCGCCGCGCTCGGGCTCCCGCCGCCCCGTACCACCCCCACGAAGTCCCGATAGCCGATGCCTTGCAGCGCGGGCAACGTCTCGTCATACCCGCGCGCAAGCAACTGCTCGACCTCGGCCGCGAGCCCAGCCGCCACCATGGCCGAACAGCGGGCGCGCAGCCTGGGCACCAGTCGGGCTCTGTCCATTGTCAGCCCGATGTACAGCACGGGAAAGTCCGGCGTGGGGCGGCCCCACGCCTGCATCCGCACGGGCCCGGCGCGGGCGAGCTCAAGGGCCCGAATGATGCGAACGGAGTCGTTCGGGTGCAGCCGCTCGGCCAACGCCGGCGCCTCCCGCCGGAGCCGATCGTGCAAGGCCCCCGGCCTGCCCCGCTTGGCCACGGCTGCCAACGCCGCACGGAACTGGGGATCGGCGGGGGGAGCGGGATCGAGACCCCGGAGAAGGGCCCGGATGTAGAACCCGGTCCCGCCGACGAGCACCGGCAGTCGGCCGCGGGAGCGGATCGCCTCAACGGCACTCAGGGCGTCGCCGCGAAAGCGCGCGGCGTGATAGCGATCGGACGGGTCCACGATATCGATGAGGTGATGCCTGACGAGAGCCCGCTCCGCCGCGGTGGGCTTGCCGGTGGCAAGGTCGAGGCCGCGATAGACCTGGCGCGAGTCGGCGCTGATCACCTCGATGGGAAGGCGACTGGCGAGAGCCACGGCCGTGGCAGTCTTGCCGACTCCGGTCGGCCCCGCGATGACAACGAGTGGTGCCGTGCCGGTCACCACGTACGGCGAAGCTCCCTGCGGATCTCGCTCAGGGAGACGCGACTCACGATGGGCCGGCCGTGAGGGCAGAAGTAGGGCGACGTGGTCAGCGCCAGGTCACTCACGATGCGCTCCATTTCCTCTCGGCTCAGCCGCGTCTCGGCCTTCACGGCAGCTCGGCAGGCCACGAAGGCGAGCGCGCGATCGAGCGCAGGCGCGCCCACGCGGGCTCCGCCGAGGTCGTCGGCCGCCGCCTCGATCAGCCGCGCGGGGTCTTCGGCCTTCAGAAGCGTTGGCACCGCCGTCAGCGCCAGACCTCCACCCTCCTCCGTGAAGGCAAAGCCCAGTCGCTCCAGCGATTCGCGCCACCGGTCCAACAGGGCCTGGGCCGCCGGACTGATATTCAAGGGGTCGGCGAACAGCAAGGTCTGCGAGGCGAGCGGGCCTCGACGCAGGTCAGCCTGCAACCGGTCGAAGATCACACGCTCCTCGGCCACGTGCTGGTCGAGAAAGAAAACCTCACGCTCGGAGGTCGACACGATGAACGTATCCTGCACTTGCCCGAGCACACGCCCGAAGAGAGCGGGCGTGTAGGGGGCCATCTCCTCCGCGAAGAGCCCCGTCTGCGCCGGCGGTACCGCCGCGCTCATGCCGAGCGAGACATCGGGCGCAGGCGACGTTGTGCGCGCTGCGGGTACGACCTCGCTCCGACCCAGGGCTTCCCGGATGGCCGTCACCAGCATCTCGTTCAGCAGGCGCGGGTGACGGAAGCGGACGACGGCCTTGGTCGGGTGCACGTTGACGTCGACATCCGCAGGATCCAGACGCAGGTGGATGGCCGCCAGTGGGTAGCGGTCACGGGCCAGCAGGGGCCGATACGCCTCGAGGATCGCTTGCACGAGGGCGGGGTCCCGCACGGGACGTCCGTTGACCACGAGCAGGACATCGTCGCGATTTCCACGGACGAGATCGGGGGGCGCCACCAGCCCCTCTACCAGGACGCCATGCTCGGCGCGCTCGACGACGAGCAAACGCGTGGCAACCTCCCACCCCCATAGCGCCGCCAGCCGCGCGCGCTGGTCGACGGCGTGCGGCGCCGTGATGGCTGGCCGGCCGTTGTGAGCCACCCGAACCTGCACCCGCGGGTGCGCTGCCGCCAGCGCGCTCAACGTGCGCAGGCTCGCCGCAGTCTCGGCCGCCGCGCTCTTGAGAAACTTGAGGCGGGCCGGCGTGTTGAAGAAAAGATCACGCACCTCGACCGAGGTCCCCGGTTCGGCGGGGACCGGCAGTCGCTGCGTGATCACTCCGCCCTCCCCCGCCACGCGCAGCCCCTCCGCCGCGCCGCGGGCGCGGCTGGTGATGGTGAAGCGGGACACCGCGCAAATGGCCGGCAAAGCCTCGCCCCGGAACCCGAGGGTGGCGATGGCGGCGAGGTCCTCGTCGCGCGCAAGCTTGGACGTCGCGTGGCGCTCAAGAGCCAGCGGGAGCTCGTGCGCGGTCATGCCGCTGCCGTCGTCGGTGACGCGAACGAGCGCGCTCCCACCATCGCGCAAATCGACGCTAATGCTGCCTGCACCCGCATCGAGCGCGTTCTCTACCAACTCCTTGACGGCCGCCGCCGGGCGTTCCACGACCTCCCCTGCCGCGATCCTGTTGATGAGCGACTCGGGCAGCTTGCGGATCATGGGCGCGCCGGCCGTGCACGCTCCTGCCATTTGGCCAGCAGGTTGAGCGCCTCGATGGGTGTGACGTGAGCAAGATCCAGAGCGGCCAGCTCCGCGGCAAATGGATGCTCGGTGGGCGCGAAGAGCCCAAGCTGGGCGGCATCGCCCGTGTCGAGCCGCCGTTCGCGTTCGCGCTCGAACTCGGCCAGGAGTGCCCGCGCGCGCACGATCACAGAGGCCGGAAGCCCCGCCAGCCGCGCGACTTGGACGCCGTAGCTGCGATCCGTCCCGCCTGGACGGACCTTGTGGAGGAAGACGATCTCGTCGTTCCACTCGCGCACCGCGACGTGAAAGTTCCGCACGCCGGGCCGCTGGTCGGCCAGCCGGGTCAGCTCGTGGAAGTGGGTAGCGCAGAGCACCTTGGGGCCAGGGGCGCGATCGTGGAGAGCCTCTACCACCGCCCACGCGATGGCCAGCCCATCGAAGGTGGACGTACCTCGTCCGACCTCGTCGAGGAGAACAAGGCTGCGCGGCGTCACGTTGTGCAGGATGGTCGCCGTCTCTACCATCTCCACCAGGAACGTGCTCTGCCCGCGGGCGAGATTGTCCTGGGCACCGACCCGCGTGAACAGCCGGTCGATCACGCCGATGCGGGCCTCGCGCGCCGGCACGAAAGCGCCGATTTGAGCCATGAGCACGATATGCCCCGTCTGACGAAGGTAGACGGACTTGCCCGCCATATTGGGCCCGGTCAGGATCATGATCCGCGTGCCCTCGTCGAGGGACAGATCGTTGGGAGTGACGGGTCCTTCCCCGCGCGCCTCCAGGACCGGGTGGCGGCCGTCGACGATCAGCAGGGTATCACTGCGATCCACGAACGGCCGGGTGTGGCCGCGGACGTGGGCGACCTCCGCCAGGGCGGACATCACGTCGAGGAGAGCGAGCGCCCGTGCGGTGGCGAGCAGGGCCGCTGACTCCCTGGCCACTTGCCGCCGGATCTCCTCGAACAGCTCGTACTCGAGCCGACGCTGCCGTGCGTCGGCGCCGAGGACCTTGGCCTCGTATTCCTTGAGATCCTGGGTGACGAACCGCTCGCCGGTCGTCAACGTCTGCCGGCGCACGTAGTGTTCCGGCACACGCTCGGCCTGGGCTCGCGTAACCTCGATGCCATACCCGAACACACGGTTGAAGCGCACGCGAAGCCCTGTCAGGCCCGTGCGCACACGCTCGCGTTCCTCGAGGCCGGCGATCCATGCCCGTGCCTCGCGGGCATCCTCCACGATGGCGAGCAGGGCGTCACTCCAGCCCTCGCGGATGAGACCGCCGTCGTGGAGGACGAGCGGTGGGTCATCCACGAGCGCCGCCTCCAGCATCTGCCGAAGTGGCGTCAGAAGATTGATCTGCGCGAGGGCATCCGCCAGGCACGGTACCGACGCGTTGGGTACCGCCTCGCGCACGGCCGGGAGCACAGCCAGCGAAGCCCGCAGTCCGACCAGATCTCGGGCGTGAGCAGTGCCGAGGGTGGCCCGGCTGGTCAGGCGCTCGAGGTCGCCGAGACCACCGAGAGTGCGGCGGAGAGCAGCGCGGACGGCCGGGTCCTCGACGAGCGCGCTCACGCCAGCCTGACGGGCTTCGATCGCGGTCGGATCGACGAGCGGCCGGAGTAGCCACTGGCGCAACAGACGGGCGCCCATCGGGGTCACGGTGACGTCCAGCACCTCGAGCAGCGAGGAGCGGGCACTGCCGCTGGCGCTCTCCAGAAGCTCCAAGGTGCGCACGGCCGTCTCGTCCAGCGCCACGGCGTCGGCCGGTGCTAGCCGCTGCACCCGGGTGAGATGAGCAAGCGAGGAGGCCCCCTGCGTCGATCGCGCGTAATCCAGGGCCACCGAGGCGGCCTGGAGGCCCGCTGTCATCCCGGCCAGCCCGAAGGCGTCGAGCGACGTGGGCCCGAACTGCGTGCGAAGCGCTTCGGCCGCCTGGCGAGGCGGGGGCACCGGTGAACCGCAAAACGTCAGCGCGGCCCCCACCGCCTCGAGTCGCGCCAGGAGATGAGGGTTGGACTGACGCACCGGTTCCGGCAGGAGAATCTCCGCGGGCCGCCGCAGCAGGGCGGCCGCGAGGACACCATCCTCCTCCCCGGTATCCTCCCCCGTCCAGAAGTCCCCCGTCGACACGTCCAGGAGAGCGGCGCCGCGTACCCGGCGCCGGTCGGCCTCGGCCCCGGGCACGACGGCTAGCAGGAAGTTGTTGGCGGCGCTCGGCAGGTAGGCGGTGTCCGTGATCGTCCCCGGGGTGATGACCCGCACGACGTCGCGGCGTAGCAGCTTCTTGCCCTTGCCCGGAACCTCCAGCTGCTCGCACACGGCGATCTTCTGGCCGGCCTTCACCAGCCGTCCGATATAGCCCTCGGCGGCGTGATGCGGGATTCCGGCCATGGGCGCCCCTTGGCGGGAGGTGAGGGCGATCTGCAGCAGGCGCGCTCCACGCTGGGCGTCCTCGAAGAACATCTCGTAGAAATCACCGAGCCGAAAGAGCAGCATGAAATCCGGGTAGCGCCCTTTCAGCTCGTGGTACTGCCGCATCATCGGCGTGGCTGCGAAGGGAGTTTCAGGCAAGCTGTCCTCGTAGGCGCTCCCAGGTGCGCTCGAGTGTCTCGGGCATCACGCGAACTTCGCCGAGAACCGGCATGAAGTTGAGGTCCCCCTGCCAGCGCGGTACGACGTGGATATGCAGATGATCCGGCACGCCGGCTCCCGCCACCCTCCCCTGGTTGAGTCCGATATTGAATCCATCGGCACGGTATTCCGCGATGAGCGCCGTCGTCGCTCGCTGCACGAGGGCCATCGCGTCCTCCAGCTCTGCGGTATCGACGCGCGCGATGGCGCCCACGTGAGAGTTGATCACGGCCATGAGATGACCCGCGGCGTAGGGATAGGCGTTGAGCACGAGGAACGCACCGCCGCGCCGTGCCAAGACAAGGCCCGCGCGGTCATCGGATGCGGTTCGAGCGTCGCAGAGAAAGCAAGGGGACGACGGCGCCGGGTCTGTACTCAGGTACACCATCCGCCAGGGCGCCCAGAGGCGATCCACTCCTGGAGACGACCGATCAGGTGTTGACGAGCTCGCGCAGGCGCTTGCCCACCTTGAAGAAGGGGACGCGCTTTTCGGGCACGGCGACCGTGGAGCCCGTCTTGGGATTCCGTCCCTTGCGGGAGTTCCGCTGGCGGATCCGGAAGCTCCCGAACCCCCGAAGCTCGACCTTGTCGCCTTGCGCAAGGGCATCCGTGATGTTGTCGAAGATAGTGTTGACGATCGTTTCCGTTTCCTTCTTGGTCAGATTGGACAACCGGGAAACTTCGTCAATCAACTCCGCTTTGGTCATCTTCCACTCCGTTTCCTCCGTATCGGCGACAACCCGAAGGGACCGTAGCATGTCGCCAGGAAGAATGTCAAACTTCCCAGGCATTTATGAGACAGCTCGCGACGATTAATCCATCAGGTAAAGGGGGGTCTTGAACACTGGTAACTCGGGCCGCAGGATGGCCAGCCCGGGAATCCCGAACTGGTTACGGATAAACTCCGAGATCGAAAAACGGCGCCGGGGAAGCAGAAGGCGAGGCGGACTCGGCAAGCCAGCCAGCGAAGCGGCGCCGTTCAAGGCATCCTCCAGGCCACCGAGCTCGTCGATCATCTGGTTGGCCTTCGCTTGGGCGCCCGAGAAGATCCGGCCGTCTGCCATGGTCACGACTTGGGCCTGATCCATCTTTCGCCCGTTCGCGATGGCCGTCACGAACTGCCCATGCACGTCATCGAGCACCGCCTGCAGGAGGCGGCGCTCCTCCAGGGTCATGGGCCGCGCCACGTTACCAATGTCCTTGAACTGCCCCGACTTCACGACCACCCAGTCCACGCCGACCTTCTTGAAAAGGTTCTCGAGATTGGCCATCTGCATGATGACGCCGATGGAGCCAGTCACCGTTCCCGGGTTCGCGTAGATCCGGTCGGCGGCCACCGCCACGTAATAGCCGCCGGAGGCGGCCACGGCCCCCAAGGACGCCACCACGGGCTTACCGGCTTCGCGGAGCCGCACGAGGGCGGTGTGCAGCTCCTGAGTCGGCGCCACCACCCCCCCCGGGCTGTTGATCCTGATGACCACCGCCCGCACCAGCGGATTCGTGCGGTGTTGCTGCAGGTCGCGAACGAGGTCACTGGTGTCGACGATGATGCCCTCGAGCTCGACAACAGCCACCCGTGGCCCGAAGGCAAAGCCTTCGCCCCCCGGCTGTGTCCACGAGCGAAGGATCCCCACGAAGAGCGCGGCGACGACGAGGTAGACGAGCAGGCTCACGCCGATGACGGCCGCCCGCCTCGCCACCGGCCTAGTTCTCGTCGTCGTAGTCGTAGTCGTCCCGCTGCTTGCCTCGTCGTCCACGGCGGCCCTGACCGCGGTCGTCGATCTCGCGCGGCGGCTCGATCGCATGCGCGAGCTCTTTCAAGCTGAGCCCGATGCGGCGCTCGTGGGGATCGACGCGGATGACCAACAAGGTCAACTCGTCGCCCACCGTCACCAGTTCGTCGGGCCGAGTAATCGTGCGACCGGACATCTGCGAGATGTGCAGGAGCCCATCGACACCCGGCTCCAGCTCCACGAAAGCGCCAAAGTCCGTCAACCGGACGACTTTCCCGATCACCCGGGAGCCCATCGGGTAGCGCTGGGCGACGGTGGCCCACGGATCGGGCTGGATCTGCTTGAGCCCGAGGCTGATGCGCTTGTTGTCGCGATCGACGTTGAGGATTTGGGTCTCGATGTCTTGGCCCTTCTTGAGGATCTCCGACGGGTGGCCGACGTTGCGGGTCCAGGACATGTCGGAGATATGCAACAACCCGTCGACCCCCGCCTCTAGTTCCACGAAGGCCCCGAAGTCCGTGAGGTTGCGCACCTTGCCCATGATCCGCTCGCCGGGCCGGTAGCGCTCGTCGATCGTCTCCCAGGGATCGGCCTCGACCTGTTTCATCCCGAGCGAGATCCGCTTGGCCTGCTTGTTGACTTCGAGCACGACCACGTCGATCTCGTCACCGACGTTGACGATCTTCGAGGGGTGGCGCACGCGGCGGGTCCATGACATCTCGGACACGTGGACGAGACCCTCCACCCCCGGCTCGAGTTCCACGAAGGCGCCGTAGTTGGTGAGGCTCACCACGCGCCCGTGAATCTTGGTCCCGGGTGGGTACGTCTGTTCCACACGCTCCCATGGATCGGACGATTTCTGCTTATACCCGAGCGACACCCGACCCGTGTCGCGATCGAAGTGGAGCACGACCACCTCGATCTGATCGCCGATCTGGAAGATTTCCGACGGGTGCCCGACCCGACCCCACGACATGTCGGTCACATGCAGCAGACCGTCGATCCCGCCGAGGTCGACGAAGGCCCCGTAGTCAGTCAGGTTCTTGACCACGCCCGTCATCGCCATCCCCTCGGCCAGGACCTCGAGCGTGTGCTTCTTCTTCTCGTCGCGCTCCTCCTCCAGGAGGGTTCGCCGAGACAGCACCACGTTGCCCCGGCGGCGATTCAGCTTGATGACCTTGGCCCGGATCGTCTGGCCCAGCATGGAGCCGAGATTCTTGATCGGACGCAGATCCACCTGGGAGCCGGGAAGGAACGCTTTTACCCCGACGTCCACCGCCAGGCCCCCCTTCACGACCTCCACGATCCGGCCTTCGACGGGCGCGCCGCGTTCGTAGGCGCGGGTGACGGCGTCCCAGACCTTGATCTTGTCGGCCTTGTCCTTGGAGAGGACGATCAAGCCCTCGGCGTCTTCCTTGGCCTCGAGATAGACCTCGATCTCGTCGCCGACCCGAGGCAACGAGCCGCTTCGATGGAACTCGTCGATGGGAATGGCCCCTTCGCTCTTGTACCCGACGTCAACGAGGACCTCGCTCGTCCCGATATGAACGACGCGGCCGCGCACGACCTCGCCCTCTTCGACCTCGGTGGTGGCCCCTTCCCGGTACCAATCCTCCATGCGCTCCTCGGCCTCTCGGGCCACCTCCTTTCGCGCCGCGCCCGGACGGGCGCCAGTCTCGTCCTTCTCCATACCGCTGCTTCCTCCCCTAGGTATTGTGGGTCGGGCTCTGGGCCGCCGCGCCCGCCCCGCCCGTCGCCTGGACGTGCTCCAATGGTAACCGGTCTGCCGGGGCGGTGCCGATGACTTGATCGCGCAGGCGCGCGATGGCACGCATCATGGCCTGGGTGGCCTCCGCATAGCGTTCCTTTCGCGCCGTCAGCTCATCCGCCGCGAAGACCAGCGGGGCGCCGAAGGTAACCGTCACCCGGCTCCGTCGCGGGAAGCGACGGCCCCGAGGCCACGCCTCACCTGATCCGCTGATGTAGACCGGCACCACCGGAGCGCCGCTCAGCACGGCCAGCATCCCCGCTCCTGCCTTGGGGGCGCGCAGCTCCCCCTCTGGCCCCCGCGTCCCCTCCGGAAAAACGAGGAGCGCCCGCCCCTCCTTCAGTATGCGCAGAGCTTCGCGTAAAGCCGAGGCGTCGGCGCCCTCCCGCCTGAGCGGCCGCGCGTTGAGGCCCCGGATGAGCCGCCCGAATCCCGGGATCTCGAACAGCTCCGCCTTGGCGAGGAAGGAGAGTTGCCGCGCAGCGGCGCCTCCGACCAATGCAGGATCGAGAACACTCGAGTGATTCGATACCACCAGGACCGGTCCGGTGGCGGGCACGTGGTGCCGCCCCACGCTGGTGAGGCCGAACATCCATCGCATCAGCAAGACGGCGAATGGCTTCAGGAACTCGTACAGCACATTCGTCGCCTTTCTACGGCCTGCGTCATGATCTCCACCACCTGTGCCGCCGTGAGCGCGCTGGTGTCGAGCCGGATGGCGTCGGGAGCGCAGCGCAGCGGGGCCAATTCCCGTTCGCTGTCTTGCCGGTCGCGGGCGCGGACCTGCTCGCGGACCGCCTCAAGCCCCACCCTCAGGCCACGCGCTTGCAGCTCGGACTGTCGGCGCAGCGCTCGCGTCTCCAGCGAGGCGTCGAGGTAGAACTTCACGTCCGCATCTGGGCACACCACGGTGCCGGTGTCGCGCCCCTCCAGAACCACCCCACCGGGGGCGGCGAGCGCCCGTTGCAGCGGTGTGACCTTGTCACGCACGACAGCCAACATGGTCAGACGCGACGTGAGCTCGCTGATCTCAGGTGTGCGAATCTCGTCCGTCACGTCACGGCCACTCACCCGAATGCGGCCACCGTCCAGCGCGATTGTGAGGCGGGCGAGATGGTGGCGCAGGGCCGGACCATCCACCGGAGGGACTCCGTCGCTGGCCACGCTCCAGGCCACCGCACGGTACATGCTCCCCGTGTCGAGGAACCGATACCCGAGGCGCTCCGCGAGCGCGCGCGCCGCCGTGCTCTTGCCCGCTCCGGCGGGCCCGTCGATGGTCACCACTGGCTCGCGCTCACTCATTGGACAGTCTCGCGGAGCGCCTTGACCTCGGCCAGCCACGCCTGGAGCGCACCGACATCGTCGGCCACCACCAGGCGCTCAACTTCGTCGAGCATATCCCGAAAGCTCCGGAGGCTGGCCAGCAACGCCGCGCGGTTACCGTGGAAGATTTCCTGCCAGACTACAGGATCCGAGGCCGCCACCCGCGTCGTGTCACGGAAGCCACGCGCGGCGAAACCGAGGGCCGGCGGCTCGAAGCGGTGGGCTCCCGCCACGAGGGCGAAGGCGGCCAAGTGGGGAAGATGACTGATGGCCGCAACCACTCGGTCGTGGGTGCCGGGGTCCAGGTGGCTCACCCGTGCCCCCAGCCCCTCCCACAAGGCGCTGACCTCTTTCGTCGCGCGGGGGATCGTCGCGTCGGTCGGGGTGACGATCACGGTGGCCCCCTGGAAGAGGTCGGCCCGCGCCACCGCATAGCCGGCGCGCTCCGAGCCGGCCATCGGATGACTCCCCACGAAGGTGAACGGTCGTGAAGTCGCCAGAGTGTCCGCCGCGCGCACGATGCTCCCCTTCGTACTCCCGACGTCGGTCACCAGCGTCTCCGGGCCGACAGCGGACGCTACCGACCCGAGCAGCCGCTCGATGGTGAGCACCGGCGCGGCGAGCACCACCAGGTCCGCCCCGCGCAGACCGACCGACAGGTCCGTGGTGGCCTGATCGAGCGCGCCGTCGTGGAGGGCATCGGCCAGTCGTGTCTGGTCACGCCCCACCCCCACGATCGTACGCGCCAGCCCACGGGCCCGCGCCGCTTTGGCGACGGAGCCACCGAGGAGCCCGACCCCGACGATGACGAGACGAGGGATCACTTCGCGCCGGCCGCCAGCACCACCTGCAGGGCCTTGATCAGGCGACGATTCTCTTCAGGAGTCCCCACGCTCACCCGCAGAGTGGTCTCCATCCCGAACGAGGTCATGGGACGGACGATGACACCCTCCCGCAATAGCTTCTTGAAGAAGGTTCCCGCGTTTCTGCCCACGTCAACCAGCACGAAGTTGGCCCGGGAAGGGACGTAGCGAAGGCCGAGCGTCTGGAATCCGTCGTAGAGGAAGTGGCGACCCGCCTCGATCATGCGCACACACTCGAGCGTGTGGGCTTCGTCGTCCAGGGCCGCCAGCGCCGCCACCTGTGCCAGCGCATTCACGTTGAACGGCTGGCGGATTCGGTTCATCAGAGCGACCGCGTCGGCATCGGCGACACCGTAACCGACCCGGAGCCCGGCCAAGCTTGCCGCCTTCGAGAAGGTCCGCAGTACGACCACCTTGCGGCCCTGCTTGACGTAGTTGAGGGTGTCAGGGAAGTCGGGGCCGAGAGCGAACTCCATGTAGGCCTCGTCAAAAGCAACGATGGTGCGGTCCGGAACGCGCGCCATGAACCGCTCCACCTCGTCCGCGGTGACGATCGTGGCCGTGGGATTGTTCGGATTGGCGACGAACACGAGCTTGGTGGTGGGGGTGACGGCTCGAGCCATCGCCTCCAGGTCGAGGCGGTAGTCCTTCAGCATGACCATGACCCGGATGCCCCCCGCCGCCTGCACGACCATCGGGTACACGACGTACGACGGATGGGGGACGACGGCCTCGTCGCCAGGTTTGACGAAGGTGTGCACGACAAGCTCGATCAGCTCGTTGGACCCGCTGCCGATCACGATCTGCTCGGCAGTCACCCCGTGCTTCTTGGCGAGCGCCTGGCGCAGGTAGAACCCGCTCCCGTCTGGATAGCGGTTGAGCTGGGGGATGGCGGCCTCGATCGCCTTCTGCACACGAGCGGACGGCGGGAGTGGATTTTCGTTCGAGGCCAGCTTGATGGCATCGTGGATTCCCAGCTCACGCTCGAGCTCCTCAATGGGCTTGCCGGGCTCGTAGGGCTCGATCCCCAGGATGTGTTCGTTGGCGAGCGACTCCCACTGCGTGTTCAATGCTCTCTCCTTATGCCGCCGGGTACGATCCGAGGACTTTCAGAAACAAGGTACGCTCGGCGATCTCGGCCAAGGCGCTCGCCACTGCCGAAGATTCACGGTGCCCCTCGACATCGACAAAGATGACGTACTCCCACGGACGACCTTTGGCGGGCCGGGACTCGATCTTGGTGAGATTGATCCCCAACCGCGCCAGCGGCGCCAGGATCCCGTGCAAGGTACCCGGCTCGTTGCGCATGGCGAAGAGGATCGACGTCTTGTCGCGGCCGGTGGGGCCGGCCGGCGAGAGGCCGATGACGAGGAAACGGGTCGAGTTGTGCTGATTGTCCTCGATGCGGGCGCGCAGCACAGGAACACCGTAGACCCGCCCCGCCAGCTCGGAGGCGATGGCCGCCACCGTGCGGTCGCTGGCGGCAATCTCGACCGCCAGCGCCGTGGAGGCCACTTCTTCACGCACCACGTCCGCCAGGTTGGCGCCAAGCCACTCGCGGCACTGGGCCAATCCCTGGGGGTGGGACAGCACGCGCTTGACCTCTGCCAGATCGGCAGCCTGGGAGAGCAGGTACTGGGCAATGTCGAGGGTCAGTTCACCGCAGATCATGACGTTCGAATCGGTGAGCCGGTCGAGCGTTACGTCGACGGCCCCTCCCGTGGTGTTTTCCACGGGGACGACACCGTACTGGGCGCGGCCGCGCTCGACCTCGTCGAACACCTCCGCGGTATTGCGGATCGGCCGATATCGTACCGACGACCCGAAGCGCTGAAGGGCGGCCTGGTGGGTGAAGGTAGCGGGAGGGCCAAGGTACGCGATCGTGAGCGGGGCTTCGAGGGCGAGGCACCCCGACAGGATCTCCCGCCAGATGGCCCGTACGGCATCGGCGCCGAGGGGCCCGGGATTCTGCGCGGCTAGCCGGCGGAGGATCTCGGCCTCGCGCTCGGGAACATACGACGGCGCGTCCTGCCGTCGTTTGAGGTCTCCGATGCGGAGGGCGGCCTCGGCGCGCTGGTTGAGAAGGCTGAGGATCTGGTCGTCTAGGTCGTCAATCCTGGAGCGCCAATCGCCCAGGTTCATAGAGACTCCCGCCGCGGTCGCTCTCGCGGACCACGCATTATAGGCAAACCATCCACACCCATGTCAAACGACGGCCGCCCGCAACGAACGGATCTCGGCTCCGGTCAGCGAGCGGCTCCGGCCGGCCGGCAAGTTACCGAGCCGGATCGGTCCAAACGCGACACGGCGCAGTAGCACAACGGGATGGCCGAGTGCTTCGCAGTACCGCTTGATCTCGTGCTTGCGGCCCTCGGTAAAGGTCAGACGCAACCGGCTCGTCTCGGTAGCCGTCTTGAGGATCTGTACGTCGGTAGGTCGGGCGGGACCGTCCTCGAGCATCACCCCGCGCGACCACCGTCGAGCCTCCCCAGCGGTCACCCGGCCACGCACGGTGGCTTCGTAGACCCTCGTGATCTGATACTTGGGGTGGAGAAGACGATGGGTCAGCGGCCCGTCGTTGGTCAAGAGGAGCACTCCTTCGACGTCGTAGTCGAGCCGACCCACGGGATAGAGGCGTACGGGTGCCCCGACCAGGTCCGTGACCACAGGGCGGCCGCGGGGATCGCGGCGCGTGGCGAGGTAACCGCGCGGCTTGTGCAAGAGCACATAGTGCAGGGTCTCTGGGGCCGGGAGCGGACGACCGTCGACGGTGATCAGGTCAGTGCCCGGCTCGGCCAACGTGCCCGGCTCTCGCGTGACGGTGCCGTTCACCGCCACGCGACCCTCGAGAATCAGACGGTCACCGCCCCGCCGCGAGGTCAGACCCGCCTGCGCTAGGATCTTGTTCAGCCGGAGCTTGGCCATCGCCCGCCTCCGCTCCCGTCGCCGTCTCTTCTGCCGCGGGTTGGGGGAGCACCAGCTCATCCTCGACCTTCGGAAGATCATCGAGATCGCGGAGGCCGAAGGCGACCAGGAACTCCCGTGTCGTCTCGAACAGGTAGGGTCGGCCGGGAGCGTCCTTGCGGCCCGCGATGCGCACAAGACGGCGCTCGAGGAGGTTGTCGAGCACGCCCTCCGAGTTGACCCCACGTACCCCGTCGATCTCGGGCCGCGATACTGGTTGCTTGTACGCCACAATGGCAAGAGCCTCCAGGGCTGCCCGGGAAAGACGTACCCGTGTTCGAGTCCGCGCCAGACGCACGAGCCACGGGGCGAGGGCGGGCCGGGTGACCATGCGATAGCCCCCGCCCACCTCCGTCACCTCGAGCGCATGCTCGTCGCGCTCGTAGCGCTCCTTGAGGGCGGCCATCAAGGCGTGGACATCGGCCACGCTCGCGAGGTCGAGCACCTCGCGGATCCGTTCCGCCTCCAGCGGCACATCGGAAGCGAAGAGGAGCCCCTCCACGATGTCGATCGGCTCAGGCATTGGGCGGTCTCTCCGTCTGGCGTTCGATGACGATCTCTCCGAACAGCTCCGTTTGCTGCGCGCGGACATGACCGAGCCGCACCAACTCGAGGACAGCCAACAGGCTGACCACAATCTCGGAACGCTGCCGCTCTTGGCCGAGGAGCGACGAGAAGAGGAGTGACCAGGCGTCACGGAGAACGGAGAGGATCTCCGTCATGCGCTCGAGGACGGAAGGCGGGTTGGCTTCGACCTCGCGTGGACGTCGGCGCCGCTGCTCCTCGATGAGCCGGCGCACGGTACGCTCGAGCAGGTGGACGCTGAGGTCCTCCAGCGGGATATCCTCGATCGGAGGTAACGTGCTCCCCGGCCGCCCCCAGCGCAACGCTTCCTCGGCCTCTCGCTCCGCGAGCCACACTCCGGCCACCTTGACCCGGGCGTACTCGCGCAGTCGCTCCTCCAGCTCGAGGCGCAGGGCCTCTCCTTCCTCATCGAGCATCTCCTCCGCCGACGGATCCGGCGGGACAAGGAGCTTCGACTTCAGGTAGACGAGAGTGGCCGCCATGACCAGATAGGCACCGGCCATTTCCAGGTCGCGAAACTCCATCGCCTCCAGGTGGGCAAGATACTGATCGGTGATGGCGCGAACCGGCAAGGTCGCCAGATCGATTTCCTGGCTCCGGGCCAAGTGCAGGAGGAGATCGAGAGGACCCTCGAAGTCTCCGACTCGGAGCGTCAGTCCCCCTGGGGACTCAACGGTGCTCACGGAGTGAGGCGGACGGCGCGACGCACCTCGTCCATCGTCCCGGCCGCCACCGCCCGGGCTCGCCGCGACCCTTCGTGCAGGATATCGATGATCCGCTCAGGTTTGTCGGCAAAACTCTGACGCCGCTCGCGAATCGGATCCAAGGTCGGCAGCAGATGTCGCAAGAGGACGTCTTTGCAATCGAGGCAGCCGATGCTGGCCGTCCGGCAGCCTGTGGCCACCGTCGTCCGCTCAGGCGCCGGAGAGAAGATCTTGTGCAGATCGTACACCGGACAGACCTCTGGATCGCCGGGGTCGGTGCGTCGCTTGCGCGCGGGGTCGGTCACCATCGGCTTGATCTTCTTCACGACGGTCTCGGGCGTGTCGGAGAGGTAGATGCAATTGTCGAGCGACTTCGACATCTTCCGGCCGTCGGTACCGGTCACTTTCGGGATCACGGTCAGCAGGGCGTCGGGCTCGGGGAAGACCGGTCCGAAGGCATTGTTGAAGCGGCGAGCCACCTCGCGCGTGAGCTCGATGTGCGGTACCTGGTCGATACCGACGGGCACCCAACGTGCCTTGTACATCAGGATGTCAGCGGATTGTAAGAGTGGGTAGCCCAGGAGACCGTAGGAAGGGGAAGCAATCTCCTGCTGCTCGATGCGCTCCTTGTAGGTGGGCACGCGCTCGAGCCAGCTCACCGGGGTCACCATCGAAAACAGCAAGTGCAGCTCCGCATGCTCGGGCACGAGAGACTGAAGGAACAACACACTGCGCTCGGGATCGAGTCCCGCCCCCAGCCAATCCGCCATCATCTCTATCGTGTTGGATGGGACCTCGCGCGTGTCGAGATGATCGGTCAGCAGATGCCAGTCGGCCACGAAAAAGAAGCAGTCAGCCGATTCTTGAAGTCGAACCCAGTTGTCGAGTGCCCCCAGATAGTTGCCCAGGTGTACCTTCCCAGTCGGTCGCATACCGGACAGGACCCGGTCCCGAACGTGTGCCATCAGCGCCTCGTCTTCTCCCAGAGCTTCGCGCAACGAATGAAAACATAGTACGCGTAGAGCCCGGCCAGAAGAAGTCCCGGCATCCCGTCGAGAAATCCGCGCCGAAGCAGGTACATGCTCAGGAAGCGGCCCAGGGGCCGCAGGACCACCTGCCCGCCTCCTACCCGTGTCCCGCTCCGAGCGAGATCGTCAGCAGCCAGGGACGAGTAGCGGTTGGCCCGCTCCAGGAACTCACCGATGCTCCGATAGCTCTTGTGCACGAGCGGGCCGCGCAGGCGAGCCAGCGGGCCCGCGATCTCCACCGACTCGTGCACCGCGCGCTGGACGAAGCGCCCCTGGCCGCGCTGGAACAGTCGTGTCTGCCAGTCTGGATAGAGTCCCCCATGACGGATCCATCGATCCCAGAAGATGTTACGACGCGGGACGGCGTAGCCGGCGGCGGTCACTGGTGCAGCCAGAATCGCCTCGACCTCCCCGCGCAGCTCGAGACTGACTTCCTCGTCGGCGTCGACCGACAGGATCCACTCTCCCCGGGCCTGGTCCACGGCGAAGTTCTTCTGGGCGGCGAAACCCAGCCAGGGCTGCACGAGGATCCGGTCGGTGAACTCCCGGGCCACCTCGACCGTCTTGTCGTGTGACTCAGCATCGACCACGACGATCTCGTCGACCCAGGCCAGGCTGGCCAGGCACGCGCGCAGGCGCTCCTCTTCATTCCAGGTTATGACCACCGCCGAGCATGTCTTGCGCGAGTTGGTCACCGGCGCTCATCGACCAGGTCGAGCACCACTCTCGCCACCGTGTCGGCCGTCAAGGAGTCCATGGTGCCCTCGGGGGCGTGCAGGGTTCGATGCCCGGGGCCGTAGGGTCCGTTGCGGGCCGGATCGGTCGGTCCATAGAGGCCAACACAGGGGATCCCGAGCGCGGCGGCCATGTGGAGCGGGCCGGTGTCCGCGGCCACCATCACGCTGATCCGGCGCAGCAGGGCGAGGAGCCCCTCAAGGCTCGTCGGCGGCGCCAGCAGCGCTCCGGCTCCTTCGGCGAGCGCGCGCGCGTGATCAAATTCAGAGGGGCCCCATGCCACCACAACCGTGGCGCCCATTTCCAGCCTCAGCCGCCGCCCGAGCTCGATGAAGCGCGCGAGGGGCCAGCGCTTGTCGGCGCGGCCTGCTCCCGGATTCAGCACGACAATGCGGTCCATCTCCTTCAGGCCGTGGCCCACGAAGAACGTCTCGGCGGCCCTCTCGGCGGCCGGCGACGATGGGAGCCAGAACGTCGGCGAGCCCGTGGTCCCGCCGAACGGAGCGAGCAGTGAGAGCAGTTGATCCACGACGTGGCGAGCCGACGCGGGCGGCTCGACTCGCCGATTCGTGAACAGCGCGTTCGCCGGCTCGCGACACCGGAGCGCCGTGAACCCGATGCGGACGCGGGCGCCAGTGGCCACGGTGAGGAGACCGCTCTTCACGTTCCCCTGAAGGTCGACGGCCACGTCGAAGCGCGCGCGGCGTAGACGTCCGAGCACGTCGGGGATGGTGGTCAGCTCCTGCAAGCGCCGCCAGCTCCGTGTGTCGACCCTCACCACCTCATCGAGGTCGGGATTCCCCTCCACCAGGACCGCCTCGCGCCGTTCGACAACCCAGGTGATGCGCCCGTGCGGGAACCGCGTGCGCAGGGCAGCCGCCACGGGCAGCGCGTGGACGACATCGCCCACCGAAGAGAGCTTGACGATGGCGACGTTCATACGCGCCCGCGGATCACCGCCGCGCGAACCGCTCCACGATGAGCGCGATGAGGTCGCGCGTCGAGTGCTCCTTCGGATCACCCACGATGGCTACCGTGGCGCCGATGGCGCGCGCGGTGGAGCCTTCGGGCACGCCGCCTGGCGTGTAGTCGGTGCCCTTGGCATGAACGGCCGGGCGCACGGCCGCCACCAGGCTATCGGCGGTGTCGTCCTCGAACACGACAACGTGATCGACGCTCTTGAGGGAGGCCAGGATCTCAGCCCGCTCGCGAACCGGTATCACGGGGCGCCCGGCGCCCTTGAGACGCTGCACGGCAGCGTCAGAGTTGATCCCGACGAACAGGACATCGCCAAGGGCGCGCGCCGCCTGAAGATAGCGGAGGTGGCCCACGTGGAGGAGATCGAAGCACCCGTTGGCGAGAACAATGCGCCGCCCCTGACGACGCAGTGTATCGGCGGCGACGGACGCCTCGTCCAATGTCAACAGCGCCGTCACAGAAGTCGTCCCTGGATCCGGCTCGGGCTCATGCCGTGGGACGTCCATCGACCGCCCGCGCCAGCTCGGCTCGCGACACGGTGGCGGTGCCTCGCCTCATCACGACGAGTCCCCCCGCCATGTTGGCGAGGAGGGCTGAGTCGAGTGGCGAGACGCCGCAGGCGAGGGCAACCGTGAACGCGCTGATCACGGTGTCGCCGGCTCCGGTGACGTCCGCGATCTCATCGGTCCCGACGATGGGGATGATCGTGGTGGCGCCGTCCCGCTCGAGTAGCGCCATCCCCTGGCTGCCTCGCGTCACCAGGAGGATCTGGGCATTCAGGCGCTCGAGGAGCTGCCGGCCCGCCTTCTCGACGGCGCGCTCGTCCTCCACTGCGGTTCCGGTCAACTGCTCGAGCTCGGCCTCGTTCGGGGTGGCCGCCGTCACCCCCGTGAATCGTGGCAGGTCGTACCGACTGTCCACGGTAAGCATGATGGCACGCCGACGCACGAGGGCCCGGATGCCCTCCAACACGCGGGGGGACAGCGTGCCGTAGCCGTAGTCGGAGATCAAGATCGCGTCCACGTCCCCCGCGAGGGCCACAAGCCTCTCCAGGAGCGCGTCCTCGGTGACGGGGGCCAGCTCGCCCTGTGGCTCACGATCGAGGCGGACGACCTGTTGTCGTGTAGCCCGATAGCCTCCGGCCATGATCCGGGTCTTGACGGGCGTATCACGGCCCCGTTCAACCACGATCCCGTCCGTACTGATGCCGGCCCCTCCGAAGAGCCCAAGGATCTCGTCGCCCGCCCGGTCCGCCCCGACGACCCCGATGGGAACGACACGCGCGCTCAAGGCATGGACGTTGTTCGCCGCGTTGGCAGCACCGCCCAGCCGGACGTCGCGCTCGGTGAAGCGCAGGATGAGAACCGGGGCTTCGCGGGAGATGCGGGCGGGCTTGCCGGACAAGTACTCGTCGACGATCAGATCTCCCACCACGGCGATGGACCGGTCTCGGAAAGCTTCCACGGCCGAGCGGAGCCGCACGCGGTTCACCGCGCAAGTGTATGCTGTCGACGGCTCGTTCTCAAGGATTCTGGGCAACTCCAGCGCGCAACTCCCTGTAGATCCTCATGAATCCCTCGGCCTGCGCGGCAAACGTATAGGGCTCGGCCGACCGCCGAGCGGCCTCGGCCATCGTCGCGGCGGGAGCACTCCGGATGCGCTCGATGGCACGGGCCACTGCCTTCGCGTCGAGCGGATCGACGGTGAATCCGTTCAGGCCTTCCTGGATGAGCTCGGCCCCGCCGGCTCGGGTGCTCGTCACCACGGGCACGCCCGAGGCAAGGGCCTCCAGGTGAACGTTGCCGAATGGTTCGTATCGAGTAGGGAGCACCACCGCATCTGCGGCCGCATACCAACGATCGGCGTCGACACGTGGCCCTAGCCACACGATTCGGTCCCGAACGCCGAGATGGGTCGCCAGCTCCACGTAGGGGCCCTGACGTCCCTTCCCGATCACGATGAGCCGTGCCTCGCCATCCTCGAGCTCCGCCAGGCCCTCGATGGCTGTCGCCAGCCCTTTCCTCTCGAAGCCGCTGCCCACGAAAAGCAGCGCGAAGGCCCCCTGCGCCACCCCGACCTCGCGACGAAGAGTCGAACGGTGACGACACCGTTGACTCGGATGGAACCGCGCGAGATCAACGCCGTTGTAGACGACCGCGATGGGAGCTCGGCAGAGGCCGTAGTCGCGCTCGATCTCCGCACGGCCCCGGGCTGCGATGGCCACGACCCGAGGGGTGCGCGCGAAGACCTCGCGTTCGAGCGCCAGCACCACGGCGTGGTAGAGACGCCGCCCGCGCCTCTCGCCCGTGCTGGCCAGGTACGCGCGGTGGGAACCCTCTCCCGCGCGGTAGACATCCTGCCCGAGCGTCCGTTCGTGGCTCTGCACAACGTCCCACCGCCCGCGCCGGACCGCCAGACGAGCGGCAACCGCGAGGGACAGCACGCGGGCCGCGGCGGGCAGCGACGGTAGCCAC
This sequence comes from uncultured Candidatus Rokubacteria bacterium, assembly GCA_963754315.1. Lineage (GTDB taxonomy): Bacteria > Methylomirabilota > Methylomirabilia > Rokubacteriales > CSP1-6 > CAVWFS01. Next base: position 867,522 of record CAVWFS010000018.1, on the reverse strand, counting down.
AAACGGTGGAGGGTGACCCCCGGCACGGGGATCTGAACCCCGGGGGTGAGCAGATCGACGTCCTGACCAGACTCGACGAGGCCCCGCAGGAGTCCGGCCGTCGCGCGCTCCACACCACCGTGAAACGTGAAGGGCCGGGCGATGATAAGAATCCTCACGGCTGGCGGCGACCCGCGGCAAGCGCGTCGAGCAGGGGGAACAAGTGGCGGCGGGCGGCACCGAAGCTGTAGTGTTCCTCGCAGCGGGCGCGCGCGCGACGGCCTAGCGCCTCTGCCAGCACCCGGTCGGCGAGCAGACGACGCAACGCGTCGCTGAGGGCCCGCACATCTCCGGGCGGAACAACGAGTCCACAACCGTCCAGTATCTCGGGGATCATGGACACGGACGTCGAGACCACCGGTCGTCCGAGGGCCATGGCGTCGAAGAGCTTGGCAGGCACCTGCCCGATCGTATCGGTCGTGGCGCGCTGAGGTACCGCCACCACGTCGGCCGCACTCAAGTAGTGGGGAACCTCATCGAAGGGAATCTCGGGTACCACCCGCACGAAGGGACGTGCCGTCCAGCGCCGGGCCTCGGCCGAAGCGGGCTTGACACCGACAATGGCCAGCCGCGTGTCATCCTCGAGGCGCGCCACCGCCTCCACGAGATCGTCGACGCCCTTGTAAGCCCGTGGCGTACCGAGAAACATGACCAGCGGTTGCGCCTGGAGCCCGAGCTTGCCTCGGGCGGCCTGCCGGTCGTAGCGCCTGGGATCCCAAGCCTCGGTATCGCGCACGTGGGGAATCAAGGTGCCGCCGAACCGCGTCTGCAGGAAACGCGACGCCACCGTGCGGGCGTCGGCGCCGCTCACACAGCGCTCCATCAGCCATGTCCAGGGAAGACCATTCGGATTGGCGAGATTCAGCGCCCGGCCGATCCCTCGCCACAATCCCGATCGATAGTAGAAACCGAGCTCCCAATCGTCGATGTCCACGAGGAGCGGGCGGCGGCGGCGCGCGCGCGCCAGCAGGGCCAGGCCGTAGCTGGTCGGCCGGAGCTTCGAGGCGTAGATCAGATCTCCGTCGATCAGATCGAGCAGCGCGGGTACGCGTGCTGCGAAGCCAGGATAGCGGGAGGCGGCGAGAGCACGGTACTCCACACCCCCGTCTCGTCCCGGGCGCCAGATCTCCGGCCCGAAGCGAGGCCCAACGACATGCGTCTGATACCGAGGGCTGAGCAGTCGCGCGAGCAAGTCTGCCCGGCCGGTAGCGTTGTCCGAGAGGTCGAAGGCTACGATGGAGACCTTCACGCGGCGGCCAGGCGAACATACTGTCGTTCGAGCGCCTCGGCGACCCGGCTGCCCGCGTAGCGTTCCTCGATCAGCGCACGCCCGGCGATACCCAGGCGCCGGCGCAGCGCAACGTCGCCGAGCATCTCCGCCAGCGCCGCGCTCAGAGCCTCCGCATCGCCCCCGGGAACCAGCAAGGCGTGCTCGCGATCGACCAGCACTTCGGAAACGACGCCAACACGCGCCGCGATGAGTGGACATCCGGACGCCAGGTACTCGAATACGACGCGTGACATGCCCTCGGACTCGAGAGGGATGTAGAGGGCGACATCGAGGGCTGCCAGCACTGCTGGAAGATTCTCGACGAATCCGGCAAGGGTCACGTGTGCCTCGAGACCATGATGCCGCAGGGCCTCCCGGATGGACGCTTCCATGCTGCCACGGCCGACGAGGACTACCCGAAGGCGGTCATTCCGCGCGGCAAGAGGCACGGCGGCCTCGATGAGAACGTGATGGCCTTTCATGACTCGCAAGCCTGCGATCACGCCAACCAAGGGCATCCCCTCACCCGCGCCTAGACGGGCTCGCAGATGCGGATCCGGAGGCATCGGTCGGAACCGATCCGCATCCACTCCGCCTGGCAAAGTCACGATACGGTCTGCCGGCAAGAGGCCGGAGGCGACGTATTGCTGCCGCATCGCCTCGGTGACCGTGTGAACCAGCGCCGTGGCGTGGCGGTAGAGCCAGCGGTTAGGCGCGTGCGGACGAACGGCTTGCACGATGTGCCGGGTGCGCACCACGGGACGAGGCGTTCGGCTCAACCGATTGGCTACCGCGGCCAGCCAGTGCTCCTTGCCGCGGTGCACGTGAACCGCATCGACGCGGGGCAGCCAGCGAAGGAGGCAGCGAACGTCCGCCGTGTCTGCTCCAGGACTGAGGCCACCTCGGAAGGCGAACGTCACGACGCGCTCCACGCCCTCGGCGCGCGCCCGCTCGATCACGCGCGCCTCGCTGCCGCGTCGGCAGCCCAGCCAGACCTCGTGCCCGCGCCGCGCAAGATCACACGTCATGCGGGCCGCCAAGTAGGCGTCCGAGGACCACCCTCGGCTCGACATGAGCTGGAGGACCTTCACGCCAGCGTGCGGTAGACCTCTTCCACGATAGCCACCGCGCGCTCGGGACCGAACTCCTGCTCGGCCCGCCGCCGACCGGCGAGTCCCATGATCCGCGCGCGAGCACGGTCGGCCAAGACCCGCTCGAGGGCTACCGCGACATCGGCGGTGTCCTCGCCGACGAGCAGCCCGGTTTCGCCATGGACCACCGTCTCCGGCAAGGCTCCGACCCTTCGCGCGACAACGGGGCGTCCGGCTGCCATCGCCTCCAGGGCTGCCCGACACGAATCATCCGACCCCGCCGCCATGAGGGCGAAGCAGTCCGCCGCTCCCAGAACGGCGGGGAGATCGCGGTCGCGATAACCTGTGAACACGGCCCGCTCCCCGAGCCCTAGCTCCCGGACGAGTGACTCCAGCCGCGCCCGCGTCTCGCCTTTGCCGACTAGCAGGAGGCGCGCCTCGGGCACATCCACCAGAAGACGCTGGAAGCCAGCGAGGAGCAACTCGTGGCCCCGATTGGGGGCCAGCCTGGACACGGCGACCACCACTGGAGCGTCGCCGAGCTTGAATTCCTCGCGGATGGCCCGACCGGTGTCATCGGGAGAGAACCGCGGGAGGTCCGCCATCCCCGGCGTCCAGAACACCCGATCCGCCCTGAACCCGACTTCGCGACATCGCGCCTCGATCTGGCGCGAGACAACCACGACGGCTCTCGTCCGTCGGTAGAGCCACCCCGCCAGTCCATCCCGCTTCACGGCCCGGAGATTGTGGAAGGAGCGAACAACGGGGACGCGCACGCCGCTACGACGGCGCGCGCGTGCGAGTACCGCCAGCCAGTGATCGTGTGAGTGGTGGGTGTGGATGACGTCGATGCTCTCGGCCTCCACGATCGCGCGCAGCCGGCGCAGGTCACGCAGCAGAGCAAGCGGTCCACCACGAGTCTGCAGATGAAGATCGGCGATCGGTTCGAGACCCGCCTCGCGCGCCTTGAGCTCGAAGCGATCGCCCGGAATCACTCCGAGCATGACTCGGTGGCCACGCTCCCGCAAGGCAACCACCAGGCGGATGACGGGATCGGCACTGCCCGTCCACCAGCGATTGGCAGCCAAGTGGAGAATGCCGAGTGAGCGCTGGCTCGTCATCGCCCTCGCCCTCGAGCTTCCGGTCTCAGCACGCTGAGGACCTGGTCTACCACCATCGTCGGGTCGATGCTCCTCAGGCAGGGGTGATCGATTGGACATACCCGGTAAAAGCATGGCGCACAGGGCACCGGATGGCGCACAACACACCCGGGGCCTCGTGGCGCGGTGAGGGCTGGATCAGTGGGGCCGAACAAGGTCACCACCGGCGTACCGAGCGCCGCCGCCAGGTGCCCCACGCCGGTGTCACCGCCGACGAGAACGTCCATCTCCGCGAGTACCGCCGTCAGCAGGTCGGGCTGGTCGCGACCCACGAGGCTCAGCGCAGGCGCGCGGCCGACCACCGCTTCCGCGGCCATCCGCTCGGCCGGCGACCCGAGAAGGACGGTTGTCATCCCTCTTGCCTCGACGACCCGACAGAATTCCACCACCCGTTCGTGCGGCCACACCTTGGACGATCCAAAGGCAGCTCCGAGATGAAGACCGATCCACGGACGGTTGCAAGAATGTCGTGCCCCGCCCGCCTCCTCGATGAGCGCGCGCACGCGGTGGCGCCCCACGGAGTGCCAGTCAGGGGCCACCAGGCGCGGCATCCGTTCCTCCACGACCGCACCAAGATGCTCGACGAGAAGGATGTACTCGTCGACTTGATGTCGGCGCGAGCTAGGAACGGGGACCGCGTCGGTGAGGAGCCACGAGCGCCCACCCGCGGCGAAGCCGACGAGCCGGCGCGCTCCCCAGTATTGGCCGGCCACGGCCGCTTCGAACGAGTTCGGCAGGAGTACGGCCACGTCCCCGTGGAGAGAACGCACGGTGTCCGCGCTCCGCAACCGGCCCGCCCAAGATCGAGGATAGTCGACGAGAACGTCGGCCAGCTCCTGGCCCGCCAGGAGGAAGGCCCACGGGCCCGCGAGGACGAGCCGGGCCTCGGTCCATCGGGCCTGCAGCGCGCGGATTGCGGGAACCGCCATCACGGTATCACCGAGCCAGTTCGGCAACCTGACGACTACCGTTTGCGGCACGCTCGCTCGAAGGCGCTCAGCCATTCAGCCTGACCGGAGCGAAGATCAAGCCTCACGCTCACAACGTAGAGGGGACGCCGGCAGGGTCTCAGCGCGCGCAGCCTCACCCAGTCCTTCTCCGTCGTCACCAATCCGTCGATTCCGGGTTCCGCCGCCTGAGCCTCCAGCGCGGTGAGATCCCGCTCGCTGTACCAATGATGATCTCGGAATCGGGTCGCCGTTTCCACGTGCACCCCGATCTCGTCGAGGGTGGCTTGAAACCCGTGCGGAGAAGCGATACCGGCGAAGGCGACGAGCCGAGCGCCCGCCAGCTGTCCAAGGGGTACCGGGCGCACCCGCTGCGCCTCCCAGCACTCGGTGGGGACGTAACGGGCAGCAAGAACCGGGCAGTCGGGCCTGTAACGGCGAACGGCTTCGACGACCTCCGGCGCGTCCTCGAGGGACGGCGCGCCCGCCGCGACCACGAGGTCAGCCCGAGCCAGCGCTCCGAGAGGCTCGCGCAGCGGACCGCTCGGCAGCAGCCGGCCATTGCCCCACGGTTTTCGGGCGCGGGCCATGACGATCTCGAGATCCTTCACCAAGGTGCGATGCTGGAATCCATCGTCGAGGACCACGGCCGTGATCCCGAAGCGATCCCGCGCCAGCTGGACTGCTTCCGCACGATTGTCGCCCACCACGACGGGGATACCCGGAAGCCGCCGGGCGAGCAGAAACGGCTCGTCGCCCGCGTCTTCGGGTTCGAGCCGGATCGAGGCGGCATCGGCCACGATCTGCACACCACGGCTACGCCGTCGGTATCCTCGGCTCACCACAGCCGGCCGGTAGCCGAGTTGCGTCAGGGTCTGTACGGCGAGTTCCACGGCCGGGGTCTTGCCCGTTCCACCCACCGTGATATTCCCGAGGGAAACGACCGGGCATCCGACAGCCTTCGAGCGAAACACGCCGGTCCGGTAGAGCCACCTGTGGGTCGTCACCATACCGCGGTAGGCCCCGGATAGCATGGCCAGGAGGGGACGGGGCGCGGGCCGGGGACCTCCCTCCCACGCCGTCACCCAGCGCGCGGAGACTCGGGACGTCACGCGTTCGCTCCTGGTCGTCGGCTCGATGAGGCCTGAGGAAGCGCATCGATGAGCTGGGTGAGCAGGGCGAGGGTGCGTTGCACAGCCCCCTGCCGGGAGAGGACGGTCGCATGAGCCGCTTCTCCCGCACGCTGGCGTTCCGCGGGATGGGCCAACAGATACCGCAGGCGTTCACCGAGCTCCTCGGCGTTCATCACGACGAAACCACCACCGGTGGCTGTGAGCGCGGCGGCGGGTTCACGAAAGTTCGTCGTATGCGGACCGAACAGCACCGGCTTGTGCAGGCGGGCCGGCTCTAGCATGTTGTGGCCACCCGCAGTGACGAGGCTGCCGCCGACGAAGACCGCGTCGGCCACTCCGTACAGCTCGGCCAGTTCGCCGACGGTGTCGAGAATGACCACCGCGTCGGCACGCTCCGTCGCGGACAGCTTGCTGCGCTTGACGGCGCGCCATCCGCGCGCCTCCACGAGGGTCTGCACCTCTTGGGCGCGTTCTGGATGTCGCGGAGCGATGATCAGGGCGAGGTCGTGGTGATCGGTCTTGGCTGCCGCATGGGCCTCCAGGACCGCCTCTTCCTCCCCGCGATGTGTACTTCCCGCCACCCACACACGCCGGGCCCCGACCAGACCAAGCTGCCGTCGCCAGCTGTCCACCCGGTCCGCGGAACTTGGGAGCGCATCGTTCTTCATGTTGCCCGTGATCACCACACGCTCGGGACTCGCACCGAGGGCAATGATGCGTCGGGCATCCTCCTCGGACCGCATGGCAAAGACCCGTATCGAGCTCAGCATGGGGCCCATCATGGTGCGCACCAGTGCGTAGCGTCGGAACGACCGATCGGAGAGTCGACCGTTCGCCATGATCACCGGAACCCCGCGACGATGGAGGTCCCTCAGCACATTCGGCCACAACTCGGTCTCCATGCAGACGAAAAAGAGGGGGTCGATCGCAGCGACCACGCGGCCGACCGCACCCGGAAGGTCAAGTGGAAAGTAGCGGTGCTCGGCCGCGATGGCGAGGCGCTCGTGCACCACCCGGGCACCGGTCTCCGTCACCGTGGTGACAACCAGCGGCAGTTCGGGATAGCGCTCGCGCAAGCCCATCACGAGCGGCGCCGCGGTGATCGCTTCGCCCACAGAAACGGCATGGATCCATCCCGCCGGGCGCCCACGGGGAGGCCGGGCATCGTATCCGAGGCGTGCTCGTAGATTCAGAGGGACACCCTTCGTCAGTCGACGGCCAATGGCAAACGGGGCATACGCTGTGATGACACCGGTCAGCGCTGCCGTGTACAGGCCGTGGATCACGTCCCCACCCGGTGTTCCGCGGTGGCGACCATCTCGCCCAGGGCTTGCTCGAGATCCTTCAGCGCGCGCCCGCGATCGGTGTCGCGGCCCACCACGAGGGGCGCGCCGATCGTGGCCGCCGCGCGCGCGAAGGGCACGGGGACGATGAAGTCGTCCCACGTGGAGAGGCGCCAAGCCGGGCGTGCCGCGAAGCCCAGGGGCACGATCGGGGCTCCACTCAGAGCGGCCAGGGCCACCACGCCAGGCTGGGCGTGCCGGTGTGGTCCCCGAGGACCATCAGGAACGACCGCGATATCCTCGCCGGCCTCGAGGGCCGCGAGGAGGGCGCGCACGGCGCCCGCCCCTCCACGCGAGGTGGAGCCCCGAATGACCTCGATCCCGAACTGCTGGACATAGCGCGTCACCATCTCGCCGTCCCGCGAGCGGCTCGCGAGCACGCGCGCCGGCCGCGCACCGGCTACCCGGCGCAGGCGAGCGTTCAGCCACGGAACCATGAGAAGCTGACCGTGCCAGAGCGCGTAGATGACGGGGCGGCCGCTGTGCCAGAGCGGCGCTAGTTCCGCCACACCCTCGACCGTGAGGCGCAAGGTCATACCAAGGCCGCGCACGAGCGTCGCCGCCAGCGGCGGCGTCAGGCGCTGGAAGAGTGGACCACCTTTCACTGCATCCTCGTCGCCATGGCCAGCACTAGGCTTGCCGCGCGCGCGGCCACGTTGCCCTCACCAAGCTGGTCAGCGATCTCGGTGAACGCCTGACGCTGCGCGGACAGCGCCGCTGCGTCGTCGAGGAGCTTCAGGGTCGTGTCGGCGAGCTGGGCCGGAGTGGTCGCCCGACGGTAGAACTCGGGAACCACCACCCTCCCCGCCAGCAAGTTGGGTAAGCTCATCCAGGGGACGCGCACAAGAACCCGCGCGATAGCTTCACTGAACGCGCTCAGTCGATAGCACACGACCATCGGTGTGCCCAGTAATGCAGCCTCCAATGTGGCCGTTCCCGATGTTACCAAAAGCAAGTCCGCGGCCCGGATGACCGCGTACGTGCCGTCCTCGACGACCTGGATGGGCGACCCCGGCCCCAGCACAGCCTCCACCACACTGCGCTCGACGGTCGGAGCCAGCGCGAGAGCAAAGCGCGTGGCCGGACGCCGAGATGAAATGAGGACGGCCGCATCGCGCATGGCCGGGAGCACCGCCGCGATCTCCACGCGCCGGCTTCCGGGCAGAAGGGCGAGCATCTCGTCATCGTCCTCGAGGCCGAACTGACGGCGCGCAGCGGCGCGCGAAGGCGCGTCAGCCATGTGATCCCGGAGCGGATGCCCCACGAACTCGACCCCGACGCCAGCGGCCCGGTAGAGGTCGCGCTCGAACGGCAACACTACCAGCACCAGCGAGATCAGGCGGCGGATCGTCTTCATACGCCCGGGGCGCCAGGCCCAGATCTGAGGCGGAATGAAGTAGACGACAGGGATGCCGGCCCGCCGCGCCACCCTGGCAAGGCGCAGGTTGAACTCGGGAAAGTCGATCAGCACAAGTGCGCGGGGCGGCGCCAATCCTCCCATGCGGGTGCGCAATCGTCGGAACGCACGCCAGAGGAGTCCAACGCGTCCGACGACTTCGCTGAAGCCGACGGTGGCCTCGGCCGTCACGTCGACCACGCGTTCCACACCGGCCCCGGCCATGGCCGGTCCCCCCATCCCGATCAGGAGAATATCGGGCGCCTGGGCGCGCAGGGCGCGGGCGAGGGCCGCTCCGTGCAGATCCCCTGACGGCTCTCCTGCCACGATCATGATGGTCCCAGCCCCTGGCGACGGCGCCGACTGAGCAGCGATCAGGTCGGCCCGCGCGAGCACCTCACGCGCCATCACCATCCACGCTCACCACGGCCATCCCGGCCGATTCCGCTCGCTCGAGTGTCGGCTGCGGCTCTAGGAGGAGGACCCGGCCCGCCTCGAAGGCCAGCACACTCGCGCCTCCAGCTACCGCCACCTCCACCGTCTCGCGACCGATTACCGGCAGATCGAAACGATAGTCGTGATGGCCCGCGACGGTCTTGACGACGACCGCCTCTGGACCCGCCAGCCGAGTGCCGCGCCGGATTGTCTCGTTCGTCCCCTCCACCGCTTCCACAGCCGTGACGACTCCATGCCGAACGACTACAGTCTGGCCGACCCCCGATTCGGCCACGCGACGCGCAACGAGGAGCCCCGTCCGCACGTCACGCCATTGCTCCTCGGACGGGCTATGCTCGGTCAGACACCCGGCCGGCGCCAGCCAGTCGCCCAGAAAATCCCGTTGATCTAGCACGCTGATTCCAAGCTGAGCCAGGGTCATGACCACGACGCGCGACAGATCCGTGTCGGTCCGTGACTGTGCCTGCCGCTCGAATGATGCGGTCACCGCGTCAGCGGTGGCGCGGTCACCGGTCACGAGCGTCTGCATCCAGAACTTCCCCGCGAACAGCGCGGCGGAGACTCGTTCTCCTTGCAGCACCTCCAGGACAGGGCCGAGTTCGGTAACCCGGCTCGGTATCACGCGCTCGACGTGCTCGGACAGCCCTTCCGCCTCGGCGAACGCGAAGGCGACCACCCGCCATCCCTGGCGTCGGGCCTCTCGTGCCATCCGCGCCGGCAACGGACCGGCGCCGCACATCAATGCGAGCGTCCGCTCCACGGGAGGTCGGCGGGGAAGGCCGTCTCCGTGCGTCCCTCCCGTATCATGCGCTCGATGGTAAGCGCGACGGCCAGCGAGCGCAGATCCTCACCCTCCGCCAACACGGGCGCCTCGCCAGTCCGGATCCGTCGAAACGCCCGCACCAGGTGGAGAACCTCGTGCTTGAGCGGATTGTCCTTGTGGACAAAGACGTGCTCGACGAACGAGGCCTGCCGATAGCGGATGGCCTCACGGTTGAGGCTGTACTCCTGCGCCGCTCGGCGCCGAATCTCGATGCTCTGATCGCTGTAGTCGAGGACGATGTAGGCCTCGCGTTGAGTCACGGCCAGGGTGCGGATCTTCTCTTCGGTAGCTCGGCTGGCGGTAATGATGGCGATGGCCCCCGAGTCGAACGAGATCTGGACGGTGGCCACGTCGATGAACCCGGAGTGCACGGAGGAGCCGAGAGCGGCCAGGACACGCGGTCGAGCTTCGACCAGGTTGAGGACGATATCGATGTCGTGGATCATCAGATCCATGACCACCGTGTCGTTCTGGACGCGCGGCACAAAGGGTCCGAGACGACGCGACTCGATGAGGATGGGCTGCTCGACGATCTTGCGCAGCTCCTGCACGGCCCCGTTGAAGCGCTCCACGTGGCCGACGTGGAGGGCAACACCGTTGCGCCGAGCGATCTCGAAGAGCGCGCGCGCCTCCTCCAAGGTCGGGGTCATCGGCTTTTCCACCAGCACACTGACGCCGGCTTCCAGCAAATCCCGCGTTACCGCGAAGTGTTGGTCGGTCGGCACGGCTACCGTCGCCACGTCTACCCGGCCGATGAGATCGCGATGGTCATGGAAGGCCAGCGTTTCGTATTTGCGCGCGATGCTGGTTGCTCGTTCCTCGTCGACGTCGACGACCCCGACCAGGTCGACTTCCCACAACTCGGCGAACACCAGGATATGGTACTGCCCCATGTGGCCAGCCCCCACCACACCGGCCCGTACGCGGCGCTCGGAGTTGTCCATCAGGGTACCCGCTCGCTCTCGCCCTGGTCGGGTACCATCGACGACAACCGACGGGCTGGCCCACAGACACCCCGGCGGGCGGCGGCCACAAACTCGACGAGGTGGGTCACGGCCGGTGTGGCGGGCAGGGTTGCCCGGATCGTCTCGAGGGCCCGCGCGGGAGCGAGCCCGCTCCGGTACAAGACGCGGTACGCATCCTGCACCAGGCGACGCTCTGCCATAGCCACACCCCCTCGGCGGAGCCCGACCACGTTCACCCCGCGCGCCGTGGCGGGAATGCCGCTGACGATAACGTAGGGAGGAACGTCCGCCGTCACCTTCGAGCAGCCTCCCACGTAGGCGAAGCTGCCGATACGGATGAACGGCGCCACGCCGGTGAGACCTCCGACCGTCGCCCGGTCCCCGACGTCAACGTGCCCGGTGAGCCCCGCGTAGTTGATGAGGATAACCCCGGCTCCGAGACGGCAGTCGTGGGCCACGTGACACATGGTCATGAGCAGGCACTCCTCGCCGACTTCCGTCCATCCGTGTGGCGTGGTGGCCCGGTGAATGGTGACGTACTCACGAAGAGCGGTGCCCGCTCCGACACGGACGCCCGACGGAGTGCCCGGCTTGAACTTGAGATCCTGGGGTATGCCGCCGAGCGCGCTCCCGTGTCCGATTCGGACCCGCGGGCCGATCACAACCCGTCCTTCGAGCACGACATGGTGACCGATGGCCGTCTCGGCTCCGATAGTCACCTCGCCGTCGATCACCGTGAAGGCGCCGATGTCGACCCCAGGGCCAATCTCTGCCCGGGCATCCACGACGGCTGTGGGATGGATCGCTATTTCTTGCCTCCCTTGCTCTGCAAATCCTGGTCGTAGGCGCGGATGACCTCATCGGTGAGGTCTGCCTCGGCGGCCACGTACAGCACCCCACCCCGCGCGCGCTCAACCACGAGCAAGTAGCCCTTCGCCTTGCCCACTCGATCGATCACTCCCGCCAGGTCGGCCAGAACCTTCTGAAGCAACCCCGACTCTTTCTTCTCGAGCTCCTTCTGGAGATCGTCGGCCAGTCGCGCCGCGTCGCGGCGCTTGCGCTCGAAGAGGTCCTGCCGTTCTCGGCGCACTTCGACCGTCATGAGCGGGCCCTTCTTCTCGATCTCCTCTTTCAGCTTCTCGATCTCGACGCGGCGGCCGTCCATCTCCTTCTGCATGGTGGCCTTCTCGCGTTCGAGTTGCTCGCGGGCGGCCACACCTCCCTGGGCCCGGGCCAGCACACGCTGCACGTCTACCGAGCCGACTTTCTGGGCGGGGGCGGGGGCAGGGGCCGGGGCCTGAGCACCGGCCAGCCAGGCTCCAACCGTCATCGCCGCGATCACACTCACGGTTATCACCACTGCCTTCTTCATCAAATCCTCCTTATGAATGTCGGGGGGAGCGAGCACCGCTCCCCCCGACCCCCCCCGCCGCTTCTCGACGACCCTACGCGATTCATCGCGGGCCACCGCGAGCGCCGCTCCCCCCGACACTCCACGGTATCCCAAGAACAGGGGCGGCGACGAGCTTGTCAGGCACCCGGCCGCCCGCACCGGGCCCGCCCCGCGATCAACAGGGTCACGCTCTTTGCCGAGACATCGACGTCAGAACGGAGCTCCCACGGAGAACTGGATCGCGCCAAAGTCGTTATCCTGGCTGGTGCGCGAATCCTTGAGAACCTTGATTCCATAGTCCACACGGAGGGGCCCGAACGGGGAGAGCCAGCGCAGGCCGGCGCCGACATCGGCGTTGAGTCTCGTGATGTCAAACGGGGCCGAGAATCCGTACACGTTGCCAATGTCCACGAAGAGCGCGAGACGCAAGTTAAAGGGCAGCGGGATCAAGTACTCAACGTTCGCCAGGATTTGACTGTTTCCGCCTGTCTGCTGGTTGTTTTGATCCAGCGGCGTGATATCCCGGAACTTCCATCCCCGCAGAGAGTTCGGCCCCCCCAGGAAGAAGCGCTCGAACAGTGGGGTGGCCTGATTGATTCCGGCGAGGTATCCGCCCTCCAGCCGGCCAGCGACAATGTGGCCAAACCAGACAGACCAGAAATTCGAGATCGACCCGATGAACTTGACGAAACGATTGTCGCCCCCCAGCCCGGCGAAGTCGCCGGCGAGCGAGAACTGGCCGCCCTTGCTGGGCGAGGCCGTGCTGTCGCGGGTGTCGCGGACAACCGCACTCGAGACCATCGACGTGATGGTGGTTCCCTCTTGCTCCTGCAACGGCGAGGGGGGGTCGAATTGCCTGACATCGGAGACCGTGTCCCGGGAGAGCCGGTAGGAGGCCGTCGCGCGCCAGAATTCCTCGAAGGGTTTGCTGAGGCGGACGACGCCGCCCAGCGATGCGTACGTATACTCAGTGTAGTCGCGCTGGGTCAGAAACAGATCAAAGCCTCCGGCCAGCGGCATATCGAACAACCACGGATCGGTGAAGCTGATGATCCCCTGCTGGGTCAGCTCCCCCGCCCGAATTCGAATGGATGCCTGGTATCCGCGGCCCAGGAAGTTGTTCTGAGCAAGATCGATGGTCCCTACGAAGCTGTCCGCCGACGAGTACCCGCCGCCGATGCTGAAGATCCCGGACGGCTTCTCGGTGACCTCGAAGTTCACGATGATCTTGGCGGGATCCGATCCGGGCTGGGTCGTGGCGTTGACCGTTTCGAAGTACCCCAGGTTGACCAGGCGCTGGCGGGCGGTGGTCAGCTTCTTGAGGGTGAACAGTTCACCCTCGGCCATGGGGATCTCGCGGCGGAGGATCTTGTCCTCACTCCGGGTGTTCCCCGCGATATTGATACGCTCGACGTACACTTCGGGGCCTTCGGTGATCTCATAGGTGATGTTGACGGTGGGGGGCGACGGAATGTTCTCCGTGCGGGGGAGCACATCCACCGAGGCCCGGCCGATGGTACTGAAGAGATCGGTGATGGCACCCACGGTCTCCCGCAGCTTCGTCCGCGAGAAGACATCGCCGGGTTTGAGCTTGAACTGCCGCTCGACCTCCGAGGTTGGAAGCAGGGTCACCCCGGTGACGTTGACCTCACCCACCCGGAACTGCGGCCCCTCCACTACCGTGATGGTGACCACGGCCTCGGCCCGGGCGCGGTCAAGCGTGATGTCGGTGCGCTCTACCCGAGCCTGGATGAAGCCGTGGTCGTTGTAGAGGGCGAGGATTCGCTCCACGTCCTCGTCGAGCTTCTGCCGCTGCACCTTCCCCCGGAAGATGAAGTACTCGCGCTCCTGGGTGTTCATCGCCAGTCTGATCTGCTGGGCGGTGAGCCCCTGGTTCCCGATGATCACCACGCGGTTGATGGTGATGCGGCGCCCCTCGTTGATGCTGAAGGTCACCCGGACGTCGCCGTCGTCGAAGCGTTCGATGTCGGGCGTGATCCGCGCCTCCAGGTACCCGTCCTCTTCGTAGTAGGTCTTGAGGGAATCGACCGACCGTTGCACGTCCACCGGGTTGTACACGCTCCCGAGCTTGACGTCGATTTTCTCCAGGAGCGTCGCCGTGCTGAACGTCTTGTTGCCGGCAAAGGTCACGTCCCGCACGAAAGGCCGCTCCTTCACCGCGAAGGTCAGGCGCACGCCTCCCTCGAAGTCGGTCACGCGGGCCTGCACGTCGTCGAAGAAGCCGAGCGCGAAGACGGCGCGGATATCGTCCGAGAGCTGAGTGGCGCTGAACGTGCCGCCGACCGTACTCCGCACTCGGCCGAGGATGACCGCCTCCTGCACGCGGCGATTGCCCTCGACGGTCACGTCCTTGATGGTGATGGGCGGCTGCTGCTGCTGGGCATGAGCCAGCGCGGCCCACCCAACCGACGTCAGGAGACCCACCAGCAGCGTAACCCAACCCACGCGACGCCGCTGGGCGCCGGCCGCCACTTCGTGGCTCGGCAGCGGCCGACTAGTGTTCAGCCAGGGCGAGGGGTGTCTCGATCGCCCGGATCTCACGGAACACGAAGGCCCCTCCCTCGATATCGACCTCGATCCGCGCGCTCTCTGGCACTTGGCCGCGTACGATCGCCTCCGCCAGCGGATCCTCCACGTGCTTCTGGATGGTCCGCCTGAGCTGCCGCGCTCCGTAGGTGGGATCGTAGCCCTTCTCGACCAGGGCCGTTTCGGCGCCGGGGGTCAGGGCCAGCTCGATGCCCTTCTCCACGAGTTGCTTGTTGATGCGGTCCACCATCAAGCGAATGATGACCTTGATATGGTCCAGCGACAGGGCGTGGAAGACGATGATATCGTCGATCCGGTTGAGGAATTCCGGGCGGAAGGCGCGCTTCAACTCCTCCATCACCCGATCCTTCATCTTCTCGTAGGAGGCCTCGTCGGACTCCTGCAGGAACCCGGGCGAGGTGCGTTTACCGATGAGGCTGGTTCCCAGGTTGGAGGTCATGATGAGGATGGTGTTCTTGAAATCGACGACATGCCCGAGAGAATCGGTCAAGCGGCCGTCGTCGAGCACCTGCAACAGCATGTTGAAGACGTCGGGGTGGGCCTTCTCGATCTCATCGAACAGCACGACCGAGTACGGGCGCCGTCGCACCTTCTCGGTCAGGTAGCCGCCCTCCTCATAACCGACGTAGCCAGGAGGAGCGCCGAGCAGGCGCGACACCGAGAACTTCTCCATGTACTCCGACATGTCCACGCGGATCAGGGCGTTCTCGTCGCCGAAGAGATATTCGGCCAGGGTCCGGGCCAGTTCGGTCTTGCCCACCCCGGTCGGGCCCAGGAAGACGAACGAGCCTACAGGTCGCTTGGCGTCCTTCAGCCCTGCCCGGGAGCGGCGGATAGCCCTGGCCACTGCCGTCACCGCGTCGTTCTGGCCCACGATGCGGCCATGGAGAGCTTCTTCCATGCGTGAGAGCTTCTCCGACTCCTTCTCCTCGAGCTTGGCAAGGGGGATTCCCGTCCAGCGCGAGACGATGAACTCGATGTCCTCTTCCCCCACCGACTGGGTACCCTTGCCCTTGTTCTTCTCCCACTCCCGCTTCAGATCCTCTTCGCGGGCGCGGAGCACCTTCTCCTTCTCCCTGAGCGCAGCCGCCTTCTCGAACTCCTGGGCCTCCAGGTACATGTCCTTCTCGCGGATGACCCGTCTCCAGCTCCTTTTCGAGATCCTTGATCTCGGCCGGAGGGGTCAGGGCCATGAGCCGCGTCCGGGACGAAGCCTCGTCGATGACGTCGATGGCCTTGTCGGGAAGCTGACGGTCGGTGATGTAGCGGTCCGCCAGCATCACGGCGGCGTTGATGGCCTGCTCCGTGATCTTCACGCGATGATGAGCTTCGTACTTGTGACGCAGACCGCGGATGATCTCGATGGCCTCTGGCACGCTGGGCGCGCGCACGATGACAGGCTGAAAGCGCCGCTCCAGGGCCCCGTCCTTCTCGATGTACTTGCGGTACTCGTCGAGGGTCGTGGCGCCGATGGTCTGGATCTCACCTCTCGACAGGGCGGGCTTCAGCATGTTGGAGGCGTCGATGGCGCCCTCGGCCGCCCCCGCCCCGATGAGCGTGTGCAGCTCATCGAGGAAGAGTACGACGTTCTCCGACTGGCGGATCTCCTTCATCACGGCCTTCAGGCGCTCCTCGAACTGGCCGCGGTACTTCGTACCGGCTACGAGGGCTCCCAGGTCGAGCTGCAGCAGGCGCTTGTTCACGAGCACGTCGGGCACGTCGTGGGCGACGATCTTCTGGGCCAGCCCCTCGACGATGGCCGTCTTGCCCACGCCCGGCTCCCCGATGAGGACGGGATTGTTCTTGGTACGACGGGCGAGGATCTGGATGACCCGCTCGATCTCCTGCTCGCGCCCGATGACGGGGTCGAGCTTCGTTTCTCGGGCCAGCTGAGTGAGGTCGCGGGCGAACTCGTCCAGGACGGGAGTCTGCGAGCGCTTTTTGGGGCGGGGATAGTACTGGTCACCCAGAAGAGCCAGCGTCTCCTGGCGCACCTCGTCCAGACGAGCGCCCAGCGACTCGAGAATCTTGGCCGCGATGGACTGGCCTTCCTTCATGAGGCCCAGGAGGAGATGTTCGGTCCCGATGTAGTTGTGGCCGAGCTGACGAGCCTCCTCGATCGACAGCTCGAGAACCCGCTTGGCCTGGGGCGTGAAAGGCACCTCGCCGAACGTCAGCGTCTTGGGGAACCCCGCCAGCGCCCGCTCAACCTCAGCCTTGACCGTCTCCAACCGCAGTCCCAGGCGTTGCAACACGGCAGTCGCAATACCCTCCCCGTCACGGATCAAGCCGAGGAGGACGTGCTCCGTACCAACGAAATCGTGGCGGAAACGCCCCGCCTCTTCACGTGCCAGGATGATTACTCGCCGCGCCCGTTCCGTGAACCGTTCAAACACAGGTTGGCCCCCTCACCCCTTTTCGGCGCCCCCGCAGCTAAATTTCCTTTGGCGGACGGCTAGTTAGTCGAATCCACTATACCCCACCGTCAAGAACGTCGCCAGACTTTTTCGTCACCTGTCGTCGAACCCCGCGAAATTTCAAAGCCACCCTCACGTGCCCCCCTCCCGACGAGGCTCCTCCAGCGCGCGTCCCTCGACGAGTCGATACGAGCGATCCATCTTCCGAGCGAGTTCGGGATTGTGGGTGGCGACGAGGAACGCGATGCCCCGCTCCGCCTGCAGCCTCAGGAAGAGCTCGTAAATGACCTCGCTCGTCTTCGGGTCCAGGTTCCCCGTCGGCTCGTCGGCCAGGATCAGGCGCGGATGATTCATGAGCGCGCGCGCGATGGCGACCCGCTGCTGCTCGCCTCCAGACAGCTCTCCCGGACGGTGGCGGAGACGATCGGCCAGCCCCACCTCGGCGAGTGCCTCGGCCGCGCGCGTGCGGGCCGCGCCCACGGAGGTCCGCTCGAGCAGCGCGGGGAGCATCGTGTTCTCCAGGGCCGTCATCTCACCGAGGAGATTGTAGAACTGGAACACGAACCCTACCTCGTGGCGGCGGAAGCGCGTGAGTCCTGCCTCGCTGCGGGTGAAGATGTCCTCACCCGTGAACAGAACGCGCCCCGCCGTCGGGCGATCGAGGGCGCCCAAAATGTGGAGCAGGGTCGACTTGCCCACCCCGGAGGCGCCGACTAGGGCGACGGCCTCTGCTGCGCTCACGCTGAGCGAGGCTCCTCGCAGCACACGCACGACTTCCGGGCCAGATCGATACTCCTTCTCGAGCTCGTCTGCCATGAGCAAGCGCGCCCCCTCCCCGTCACTCATAGCGCAGCACGTCGACGGGTGCCAGAGAGCCAGCCCGGCGAGCCGGGAAGACGGTCGCCAGAAAGGACAGGAGCAGGGTGGAGCCGACCACCAGGGCGAAGTCGCCCGCGGTCAGCTTCATCGGCAAGTGGTCGATCTGGTACACGTCACCGGCGAGCCGGATGATCTTGAACGTGTTCTGCAGCCAGATGATGGCGAGACCTACCGCGCTTCCGCTCACGGTGCCCACCAGCCCGATGGTCATTCCGATGACGAAGAACACCGTGGTGATGCTGGCATTGGACGCCCCGATGGCCTTCAGGATCCCGATTTCCTTGCGCTTCTCCGCCACCAGAAGCACCAAATGCCCGATGATGGCAAAGGCGGCCACCAGCACGATCATGGTCACGATGATGAAGAGGGCGAGCTTCTCGAGCTGCAGCGCGGCGAATAGATTGCGATTGTCGTCCATCCAGTCGCGCACCCAGAACCCGCGCCCAAGCTCGGCGGTCACCGCGCGCCCCACCCGCTTGGCGGCGAACGGATCGTTGAGCTTCACTTCGATGCCGGTGACGGCCCCGGGGAGCCCCGCGAACTCCTGGGCGGCGATCAGGGGCACGTACCCGATCGACGCGTCCAGATCGTGCATCCCGATACCGATCGTTCCCGCCACGGTGAAGCGCCGCATCTTGGGGACCATGCCGACCGCAGTGAGCGCCCCTTGGGGAGAGATGAGCGTGACCGAGTCGCCCACGGTCACCCCCAAGGTCCGGGCCAGTTCCGCACCGAGCAGGATGGCTGGCTCGCCCTTGACGAGGGGTCCCAACGTACCGCGTCTGAGCTGTCCCTGGAGGATGGCAACCATGGACGGCGCCGAGAGATCCACGCCGCGCACCAAACCCCCGTGAGCGCCTCCGCCCTGGCTGGTGAAGAGGGCTTGCTGGAGCACAAAGGGAGTCGCCGAAACGATCCCTGGCACGCGCTCCACGCGCCGGGCGACCGTGTTGGCGTCACTGAGACCGCGGCCGCCCACCTGCAGGACGATCAGGTGGGGATTGCCCGCGATCATCCGGTCGCGAATCCCGTCCTGGAAACCGGTCATCACGGCCAGGACCACGATGAGGGCGGCGACTCCGAGGAACACGCCACCGACCCCGATCCACACGAAGAGCGACATATTCGCCCGTTGACCCCGCGCCCGCAGGTAACGCAGGCCAAGGAACAGCTCGAACGAGGCCCCCCGGCTCACACGTCCTCCGTCCCGTCGTCCTCGGCGGGCCGTCCCCGCTCGGGGCGCAGGTGGGGGAAGAGGATGACCTCCCGGATCGATGGCTGATTAGCGAAGAGCATGACGAGCCGGTCGATACCGATGCCCTCTCCGGCCGTGGGGGGAAGGCCATACTCGAGCGCGCGAACGTAGTCCTCATCGAGCCAGTGCGCCTCGTCATCGCCGTCGGCGCGGGCCGCCACCTGCTCGAGGAAGCGCGCCCGCTGGTCGATAGGATCGTTCAGCTCGCTATAGGCATTGGCCAGCTCGCGCTGTCCGATGAACAGCTCGAAGCGGTCCACCAGCCTTGGGTCACTCGTCTTCCGCTTGGAAAGGGGCGACAACTCGACCGGGAAATCGACGACGAAGGTCGGGGCGACCAAGGTCGGCTCCACCAGAGCCTCGAAGGCGTCCTTCCAGAGCGTGGCGAGGGGGGCGCCGGGATCGCTGTTCACGCCGCGCGCCTGGGCCGCCTCCGTCAGGAGGCCGCGCTCGGTGGCCGGCGTCACCATCATCCCCAGCGCGCGCGAGAGACCGGCGAAGAACGGCAGGCGCGGCCAGGGTGGCGTCAGATCGATCGCGTGCTCGCCCCAGGTGACGTCGAGACGGCCGACCAGGTTCTGGGCCAATTCCCCGAACAGCTCTTCTGTCAGCTCCATGAGGTCGGTGTAGTCCGCATAGGCCTGGTAAAACTCGAGCATGGTGAACTCGGGATTGTGCTGGGTCGACACTCCCTCGTTGCGGAAGTTCCGGTTGATCTCGTAGACGCGCTCGAATCCCCCCACCACGAGCCGCTTGAGGTACAGCTCGGGCGCGACGCGGAGGTAGAGATCGAGGCCGAGCGTGTTGTGATGGGTCACGAACGGCCGCGCGGTCGCCCCGCCGGGTATGAGCTGCATCATGGGCGTCTCGACCTCGAGGAACCCCCGGACATCGAGGAACTCGCGCAGGGCACGGACCAGTCGGCTGCGGAGGACGAAGATCTCACGCGTGTCCGGGTTCACGATGAGATCGACGTAGCGTCGGCGGTAGCGGGTCTCGACATCGCGCAGGCCGTGCCATTTCTCGGGCAGGGGCCGCAGGGCCTTACCCAAGAAGGTGGCGACCTTCACTCCCACCGTGAGTTGCCCCGTGCGCGTGCGGAACAGCTCCCCCGTCACGCCGACGAAGTCCCCGATGTCGAGGTCGCGAAAGAGCCGATACTCCTCGCCGAGCTGATCGGCGCGGGCATAGAGCTGAATGCGGCCGCTATGATCCATGAGCTGGGCGAAGCAGGTCTTACCGTGGTCGCGCAGGGCGACGATGCGACCGGCCATGCTCACAGGCCCAAAGGCCTTCAGCTCGTCGTCGCTGGCCGCCCCCAGCGCCTGCGTCAGCCCTTTCGCCCAGTGGGTCACGGCATGGCGCCCCCCGAAGGGATCGATGCCCCGCCTCCGCAGGGCGGCCAGCTTCTCGTGCCGCTGGCGAACCTGTTCGGGGAGGCCCGACTCGCTCACGCGCGTCCCCGCGACCACAGGAGATACGCTTTGATGAATTCGTCGAGCGCGCCGTCCATCACCGCCTCCACGTTGCCCACTTCCAGCGCCGTCCGATGGTCCTTGATGAGCTGGTAGGGGTGAAAAGTGTAGGATCGGATCTGGCTGCCGAAGGCGATCTCCTTCTTGTGTCCGGTCAACTCGGCCAGCTCCTCCCGCTGCTTCTTCTCGGCCAGCTCGTAGAGCCTGGCTTTGAGAATCCGCATGGCCGTATCCCGGTTCCTTAACTGCGACCGCTCGTTCTGACAGGCGACCACGATGCCGGTCGGCAAGTGGGTGAGCCGGACAGCGGAGTCGGCCGTATTGACTCCCTGCCCTCCCGGCCCCGACGACCGGTAGACGTCGACACGGATGTCCTCTTCCTTGACCACCACCTCGACGTCGTCGACCTCGGGGGTAACTGCCACCGAAGCGAAGCTCGTCTGCCGACGCTTGGACGCATCGAACGGTGAGATGCGCACGAGGCGATGTACTCCTGTCTCCCCGCGCAGGTACCCGTAGGCGTACTCGCCGCTGACCTCGATGGTGACCGACTTGATACCTGCTTCGTCACCCGGGAGCAAATCCACCACCTCGCCCTTGAGCCCCACTCGCTCACACCAGCGCAGGTACATCCGCATGAGCATCTGGGCCCAATCTTGGGATTCCGTGCCACCGGCGCCGGGGTGGATAGAGACGATAGCGGCCTTCCCATCATGCGGGCCCGACAGCATGATCTTGAGCTCGAACTCGTCCAGAGCCTGGCGGAGGCGACCCAGCCCCGTCGCGATCTCGCCGTCAAGGGACCCGTCATCCTCCTCGGAGGCTAGCTCGAGCAGCACGGAGAGATCCTCGGCACTGTTGGCCAGATCCGCCAAGGTCCCCGTCAGCCGGGACAACTCGCTTCGCTCGCGGATCAGCTCCTGCGCGCGCCGATTGTCCTCCCAGAATGCGGGCGAGCCCATCTCTTTCTCGAGCTCAGCCAGTCGCTTCTCCTTGGCCGGAACGTCAAAGATGCCTCCGAAATTCGTCGAGACGGCGCGTCAGCTCGGCCAGTTCGCGCTTGCTGTCCGCATGCATTACGCGCGCTCCCCGGTCGGCGACCGTCGCCACGCCACCGCCAGCGCAACCCCTGTCACCCCTAGAGGACAGCCAGGCCAACCAGTCACCGAAGCGGGTGTACAGGGTGCGGCCTTCCCGCAGAGGCACCGTGTCGGTCATGACGCTGCGTTCGAAGAGCGGCAAGCGACGCACGATGCGCCCCGTCGGGGCGATGAAGGCAGAGATCCCTGTATTGGCCGCACGGACCACGGCAAGGCGATGCTCAACGGCGCGCAACGGGTACATGGCCAGGTGCTGAGCAGGACCGCTCGTCCGCCCGAACCAGGCATCGTTCGTCATGTTCACCATGAAGCGTGCACCATCCTTCACAAACTCGCGCACCAGCTCGGGGAAGATACCCTCGTAACAGATCACGACACCGAAGGGCGAGGGAGGGCCGCTGAAGACGACCGGCCGGAGACCGGGCTCCAGATCGGCGACGAACTCAGCCCAGCCTCGCACGAACCCCAGCAGAGCGGAAAAGGGCACGTACTCACCAAAGGGAACTAGTTGAATCTTATCATATCGCTGGGCGATCCCGTCTCGGGTGATCAGGAACGCGGTGTTCTGGTACCGGACGGGGCGGCCCTCTGTCACATCGATGGAGCCGACGAGCAGAGGCATGTCCAGGGCCCCTACCGTGTCGGTCAACAGCCGCTGCAGCATCGTGTCGCGGCGCAGGGCAGTTGGCATCGCCGTCTCGGGCCACACCAAGAGCTGGGGCCGGTCGCGTGCGGCACGCCGCGTGAGTTCCAGGTAAATCCCCAAGGTCTGGGCGGCATGGTTGGGATCGAACTTGAGCGGCTGCTCGATGGCCGGCTGCATGATGCCGATGTGAACTTCGCCGCGCGCGGCCCCCCATTGCGCGAGGCGCATCGCGCCGAAGCCTAGGGTGGCCAGGACGAGCATGCTTCCACCAACCAGACCGATGAGAGCTGGCCGCCAGCGGAGAACGAAAAGCCCGGCGAGCGCGCTGTTGGCTGCGACGACCACGAACGACACGGCGTAGACTCCGCCGAGCTCGGCAATCTGGATGACCCGCAGCTCGCGATACTGCGAGTACCCCAAGAGCCCCCATGGGAATCCGCCCATGAGATGTCCGCGCACCCACTCGGCGGCCACCCAGAAGAAGGGCGCGCAGAGCAGGGCCCACGCCATCGTGCCGCGTCCGGCCACCCAGGCGAGGGCCGCCGCGAAGAGGGCGACGTACAGCGCACAGTAGGAGGCGAGGGCAATGGTGGGCACGTAGATGAGCGGTCCGGGAATAGTGCTGTACACGCTGAAGGTGAAGTTAAGCCAGCTGAGAAGTGTGAAGAAGAACAGGAGACCAGCCAGCCAGCCCCAGCCGAAGGCCGCGGCCGGGCGCTGCCACAGCGCTATGACGATGACCGGGGCCAGCCCCGTCCAGGCCAGGGCGGTGAACTCGAAGTTCGGATATGCCAACGCGAGCGCGAGTCCGCCGGCGGCGGCCGCCGCCGCGTACGTCAGGGTTTCGGTGGAAGGCACGCGCGCTAGGTGCCGACGCGGAGGCGATCGGCGAGGAACTTGGGCAATCCTGCCTGCACGATCTTCCGATGGGTGACGGACACGTCGTAAGCGACCCGCCGCCCCTCGATTCGGCGGGCCTCGACGTCCCAGACGACATAGGCCGCCCGCGGATCACGGTCACGAGGCTGCCCGACGCTCCCCACGTTCACGATGTAGCGTCGCCCCGCGTCGAGACGGATGTCGATCCCTCCCGGTGCATACTCCCGGCCCGACGATCCAAGCGACCACACGGCCGGCCGGTGAGAGTGCCCCACGAAGCACAGGCGGCTGGTGAAGGCCTGGAACGCCTCGAACCCATCCTCGGCCTCGACCAGGTAGTGCCATTCCTCGGGGTGCACGGGGGACGAGTGCACGATGGTCGCGTCCAAGACCTCGGCGACGAGAGGAAGCTCCCCGAGATAGCTACGCTGGTCGTCGTCCAGGCGCTCTGACGTCCACTCGGCGGCAGCCCGCGCGTACGGATTGAACCAGTCGAGACTCAGGCGGCCGGCCACTGCGTGCTCGTGGTTACCCCCCACCATCGCCTCCGCACGCGCGGCCACCGCGTCCACACAGCGCTCGGGATCGGGGCCGTAGCCGACGACATCTCCCAGACAGAGCAGGGCGTCGGTGCGCATGGCGGCATCGTCGAGCACCGCCTGGAGCGCCTCGAAGTTACCGTGGATGTCGGACAGGATCGCGTAGCGCACCCGAGGTCAGCAGGTCGGCCGCAGTTCGCGGGCGATGCGATCGAGGACGCCGTTGATGAAGCGGCTGGACTCCTGCGTCCCGAACTTCTTGGCGATCTCGATCGCTTCGTTGATAGCCACCTTGGGGGGCACCTCCGCATGCCACAGAAGCTCGTACACCGCCGCGCGCAGGATATTGCGATCCACGGCGGCCATCCGCTCGAGATCCCAGTGTTCCACGGACTGAGCGAGGAGGGCATCGATCTTGCCCTGGTTCTGCTTCGCCCCGAAGACCAGCTCCTCGGCGAAAGCGCGCGTCTGGGCATCGACAGGATGGCGCGACCAGAACTCGGCCGCGGGGGGAGCCGGCTCGACGTCCCCACTCACGTCGAGTTGGTAGAGGAACTGGAGGGCGACCTCACGCGCTTTCCTACGCCGTCCCACGCTTCGCATCCTTCCGCGTCCGGAGGCGCCGGACGAACCCTGCCATCTCCAAGGCCGCCCGCGCCGCCTCCTCGCCGCGGTTCGCCACCTTGCCGCCCGCCCGCGCCCAGGCTTGCTCCTCAGTGTGGGTGGTGACGACGCCGAACATGACCGGCACTCCAGTAGTCAGCGCCACGTGCTGGATCCCGCTCGCCGCCTCGCGTGCGACGTGCTCGAAGTGCGGCGTCTCGCCGCGGATGACCACGCCCACACACACGATGGCCGTGTAGCGTCCACTGGTGGCCAGGTATCGAGCGGCCTGGGGTAGCTCGAACGAGCCCGGCACCCAGTGCACCTCGACGGCCGTCGCCGGCACCTCCGCCGCCGTGAATGCCTGGCGTGCTCCCTCCACCAGGCGGGCACTGATCGGTTCGTTGAACCGAGCCGCCACGATCGCGAACCGCCAGGCCCGACCTCGACCCGAGGGTAGCGGCCGCGAGCGCGGAGCGCGTCCCATGTCCTCTCTCTGGGTCAGTCAGGCAGCGACGACAGCAAGTGGCCGAGCTTGTCGCGCTTGGTGCTGAGATACTTGCGGTTGGCGTCGGTGGCCGGGATCTCGATGGGCACGCGCTCGACGAAGTGGAGTCCGTACCCCTCCAAGCCGACGATTTTCTTCGGGTTGTTGGTGAGCAGGCGGAGGTTTCTCACCCCGAGATCGGCGAGGATCTGGGCGCCGATGCCATAGTCGCGGAGGTCCGCCGAAAAGCCGAGCGCCTGATTGGCCTCGACGGTGTCCTTGCCCTGATCCTGCAGCTCGTACGCGCGGATCTTGTTGTGCAGGCCGATCCCCCGCCCTTCTTGCTTGAGGTACACCACGACGCCGCGCTGCTCGGCCCGGATCAGCGCGAGCGCCTTCTCCAGCTGCGACCCGCAGTCACAGCGCCGTGAGCGGAAAACGTCACCGGTCAAGCACTCCGAGTGCATCCGGACAAGGACGGGCTCCTCCCCTTTCACGTCGCCCATCGTGAGGGCAAGATGAACGCGGCTGTATACCGTCGTCTCGTAGGCGATCGCGACGAAGTCGCCGAACTCGGTGGGGAGCTTGGTCGTCGCAATCCGGCGTATCAGCTTCTCGTGACGGCGCCGATAGTCGATGAGACCCTTGATGGTAATCATCTTCAGGCCGAACCGCTCGGCCAACTCGGCCAGCTCGGGCCCGCGCGCCATGCCGCCCGATTCGTCGAGGATCTCGCAGATCACGCCAGCGTGCGCTCGTCCGGCGAGCCGGGCCAGGTCTACGGCCGCTTCGGTGTGCCCGGCCCGGCGCAGCACACCGCCCGGCATCGCGCGCAGAGGAAAGATGTGGCCGGGGCGAGTCAGATCGCTGGGGCTGGTCGTCGCATCGACCAGGGTGCGGATGGTGACCGCGCGATCGTAGGCTGACGTTCCCGTGGTCACGCCTCGCCGGGCGTCCACCGTCTCCGTGAACGCCGTACCCATGGGCGCGGTGTTGTCCGTGACCATCATGGAGATCTTCAGCTCGTCGAGCCGTTCGCCCGTCATGGGGACGCAGATGAGACCACGTCCATACTTCGCCATGAAGTTCACGGCTTCGGGGGTGGCCGCGTCGGCGGCCATGACCAGATCACCCTCGTTCTCGCGATCCTCGTCGTCCACGACGACGAGGATCCGCCCCTGGCGGATCTCCTCGATCGCCTCTTCGACGGTCGCGAACAGGTTCATGCAATCCCCTTGAGCGCCAACGCCCGCTGCAGATACTTCCCGATGACATCGGTCTCGATATTGACTCGCTGCCCCGCGCGGAGTCGCCCCAAGGTGGTGGCCGACAGCGTGTGCGGGATGAGCATGATCTCGAACGCCTGTCGTCCAAGTGCGGCCACCGTCAAGCTGACGCCGTCCACCGCCACCGATCCCTTTGCGATGAGGAGCGGCTCCAGCTCCCCACCGGCCAGCGCAATTCTTACCCTGGCCGTTGATTCTACACGGCTCACCTCTTCCACCGTGCCCACCCCGTCCACGTGACCCAGGACGAGGTGGCCCCCCAAGGCGCCGCCGAAACGAAGCGGGCGCTCCAGGTTCACGCCGTCGCCCACCGCCAGTTCGCCCAGGGCTGACACGGCCAAGGTCTCCGGGCCAAGATCGAACGCGAAACCGCGGGGCCGCCGGGCGACCACGGTGAGGCAAACGCCATTAATGGCTACGCTCGCTCCGATTTCACTGCCTTCGGTGGTGAGCGCCGCCTCCACCTCGAGCCGCGCCGACTGTTTGCCGCGAGTGACGTCCAGGACTGCGCCGACCTCCTCCACGATGCCCGTGAACATCAGACCGGCGGGGCGGCCACGTCGGCTTCGATCAGCAGGTCGGAGCCCACCGAGCGGACCGTGAGGGAGCCGAGACGCTGAGCGCCCTTCAACGGAAGCCCGAGCCCGGCGATGGCCGAGGGTGCTGCCCGTCCTCCAAGCAGCAGGGGGGCGATGAACACCACGATCCGATCCGCGACCCCAGCCTCCAGAAACGCTCCGTGAACCTCGGCGCCACCCTCCACAAGCAAGGCTCGGACCTCTCGTTTGTGCAGCTCGGACAGCACGGTCTTGAGGTCGACGTGGCCGTCCCGTTCCGGCCCCCGCACCACCACTGCGCCGGCCGCCGACAGGCACGCCGCGCGCTCGGCGGGCGCGTCGTGACCCACCATCACCAGCGTGCGGGCATGGGTGCCCGCTTTCACGACACGGGCGTCCGACGGTGTTCGGGCACCCACATCCAGCACCACCCGGTACGGCTCGCGTGGCCACGGCTTGCCGAGGCGTACGGTCAGCTCCGGGTCGTCAAGCAGCACGGTACCAATCCCGACTAGAATAGCGTCGGACTGGCTGCGCAGGCGATGCGCCTCAACCCGGGCGTCGGCCCCGGTGATCCACCGCGAGGCGCCTTCCCGGTCGGCGATCTTGCCGTCGAGGGTCATCGCGATCTTGAGCGTGACGTGCGGGCGTCCCAGCCGCATCGACGTGAGGAACGCCCGGTTCTGTCGCTGAGCCTCGTCCGCCAGCAGACCGACCACGACCTCGACCCCTGCCCCACGCAGGATCGTCAGGCCGCGCCCCGCGACCTGAGGATTAGGGTCGGTCAGCGCCGCCACGACGCGTCGGACCCCCGCTGCTGCGACCTGCGGGGCACACGGCGGTGTCCGGCCCCAGTGCGCGCAGGGCTCCAAGGTGACGAAGAGGGTTGCGCCCCGGGCGCGCTCGCCAGCGGCGGACAGCGCGTCGACCTCGGCGTGCGCCTCGCCCGCCCCGCGATGGAATCCCTCGCCCACGACCTTGCCCTCATTCACGACTACGGCGCCCACGAGGGGATTGGGGGACGTTAGCCCCGCCGCCTGCTCCGCCAATTCCAAGGCCCGGCGCATGAACACCTCGTCGCCCACTGCTGATGTCATGGCTCGGGCATGAGGGCGTCGACGAAGCGCTCTGGCTCGAAAGGCTGAAGGTCCTCCAGCTTCTCGCCCACACCGATCAGTTTCAGGGGCAGGCCCAGCTCGCGCACGATGCGCACCACGATGCCCCCCTTGGCTGTCCCGTCGAGTTTGGTGAGGCAAACACCAGTGAGCCCGATGGTCTCGTGGAACATGCGCGCCTGGGCAAAGCCGTTCTGCCCTGTGATCGCATCGAGCACCATCAGCTTTTCGTGAGGAGCGCCGGGGAGCTGGCGAGCTACAACGCGCGTCAGCTTGCCCAGCTCGTCCATGAGATTGGACTTGGTGTGAAGCCGGCCAGCCGTGTCGATCACCAGGGCATCGATGCCCCGCGCACTCGCCGCCTTCAGGGCGTCGAACACGACGGCGGCCGGGTCGGAGCCAGCGGTCTGACGGATCACTTCGACCCCCACCCGATCTCCCCAGCTCACCAACTGCTCGATGGCGGCAGCACGGAAGGTGTCCGCCGCCGCCAGAATGACCTGCTTTCCGTCAGCCTTCATCGCTGCGGCCAGCTTGGCGCTCGTCGTGGTCTTGCCTGAGCCATTGACACCAAGCATCAGCACGACCGCGGGACGATGGTCGAGGTCGAGCGCTTGCGAGGCTGGCTTCAGGATGTCCAGGAGAAAGCGCCGGAACAAGGGTCGCAGCTGATCGGCCTTTGTCACGGTGCCGAACGTGACCTCCTCACGCGCTCGGTTGACAAAATCCGCGGCCAGCGGCGCTCCGAGATCCGCCGCGATCAGGACCTCCTCGAGCTCCTGAAACAGCGCGTCGTCGAGCGCACGCTCCGGCGCGAAGATCTCCGTGAGCTCACCGACGAGGAGTTGCTGCGATCGTCTGAGCCCCTGACGCAGGCGATCGCCGAGCCCGGCAAAGAACTTCACCGCGGCTCCGTGGGTAGCACCAGATGATGTATGGTGGTTCCCCGGGCACCAAGGGGCGGCAGCACCCGACCGTTCAGCTCAAGGGTGACGCCACCGGCGTTCACGATACGAAGCTCGAAGGGCCGGCTGGAGATCCATTCCCGTACGGCTCCGGCCGGAATCGTCTCTTCAACTGTGCGACGCCCATCGAGTCGGACCCGAATCCGGGTTGCCTGGGAGGTCCGCGCCACCAGCCGATAGGACTTGACTTTGGAAGCGGTGGACGGGCGCGAAGGCGAAAGAGCCGCCTGAGGCGTCCGCGGCGCTGCCGCGGACGCCGCCTGATCCGTCGATGGAACGAGGCGAGGAGGCGCGGGCTCCACCGTCGCGCCGGTGGCGACCGACGACGTGCGGGCTTCGCCGAGGGGTCCGGGCACCACGGCCTCGGCCGTGTAGGCTGCCGCGCTCCCGGCGTGGCTCCTCGGCGGCACCGAGCGCGGGAGAGCCTCGTCTCGAGTGGGCCGGAGAGCCAGGGTCACCGCCGCGAGGGCGAGACCAAGACCGACGAAAAGGGCCAGGCTGACGAGGAGGGGGGATGCGCCGCCGAGCGGGACCCGGCGACGGCCGGACGGCGGCCGAGGAAGGCTGCCGGGATCGGTGGACATCAGAGGATACTGGGCAAGGACGGCATCCGATGAGGCACCAAGCGCCTCACAGTAGGCGCGAATGAATCCCCTGGCGAAGGGGCCCGCCGGCAGCGCCGCGAGATCGTCCGTTTCAAGCGCCGCGAGGAATCGAGGATTTATCCTCGTGGAGCGGGCTACGTCCTCGAGGGAAACGCCTCGCTGCTCGCGCAGCTCACGGAGCAGACTGCCTGTCGACGCCATCCGGCACCGTGTAGTCTAGCGTATCCGCGCCCGGCTTTCACGCACGCGAGAGCGATCGAGGAGCGCCACGGGTTCCCCGGGGCGCGACGAACGCCGGGGGGTTTGGGGGGCCCTTTCGAGGCCCCCCATTACCGGAGGTTAACGGAAACGACCTTGGAGAGCCCCGGCTCTTCCATGGTGACGCCGTAGAGCGCATCCGTCGCCTCCATGGTCTTGCGATTGTGGGTGATGACGAGAAATTGGGTCTGGCTGGTCAGCTCCCGCAGGACGCGCAGAAAGCGATGGATATTGGCGTCGTCCAGCGGCGCGTCGACTTCGTCTAGCACGCAGAACGGGCTTGGCCTAAAGAAGAAGATCGCGAAGAGCAAGGCAAGCCCTGTGAGGGCCCGTTCTCCGCCCGACATCAGGGTGACCGACTGCAGTCGCTTGCCGCGCGGCTGAGCCATGAGTTCCACCCCGATCTCCAGTGGATCACTGCCCTCCTCCGGCTCGACCAGGCGAAGCTCCGCCCGCCCCCCCTCGAAGAGGCGGCCGAAAATCTCCTGGAAGTGCTGGTTGACCTGCGCGAAGGCTTCGCTGAAGCGCTCCTGGGCAGTGCGGGTCATGCCGCGCAAGGCCTTTTCGAGATCCTTGATCGAGGCTACCAGGTCGTCGTACTGGGTGCGCAGAAAGGACAGCCGCTCGTCCAGCTCGCGGTATTCCTCGTCAGCCACCAGATTGACCGGACCGAGGGCCTGCAGCTTTTCACCGAGGAAGGCGCAGCGCTCACGCACTGCCTCGAGGTCAGGGGCCGGCCCCGACAGTTCGCGCAAGGCGGGTTCCTCCACGCCATACGTGCGCCGCGCTTCCTGTGCAAGCTCCTCCGCCCGCACGCGTCCCTCCGTCGCGCGCAGTTCCAGCTCATGGATAGCCGCCGTGAGGGCTGCCACATCGCCGTCCACACGCCGGACCTCCGACTCCACAGCGGCCAGCTGCCCGAGGAGATCTTCGTGGTGCTCAGCGCTGACCCGCACCTCCCCCTCCAGGCGATCGCGCTCGCCGGCGGCCGCCTGGGCGGCCTCGTCCGCGCGCTCACGCTCGCCCTGGACCGATCCCACGCGCTCTCGCAGTTCGACCTGGCGTGATCGGCCCGACTCGATTCGATCCGTGAAGTCCGCCTCCATCTCGTTCAGATGTAAGCCCTCGCGCCCGAGCGCCTCCACGCGCTCGCGAGCCGAGGCCAGGTCCACCTGACACGCCGTCAGCTCGCCGCTCAGCACGGCGTTCTCGGCCAAGGAGATCTCGATCGCGGCACGCAGGGTCCCCATCGCCGTTTCGTGCTTCACCTCCGCCTCGTGGGCAAGCTGGAGTCGGCGCTCGAGGGCAGCGAGAGTCTGCGCTGTCTCCTCGGCCTCGCGGGTCACCTGGCTCGTCTCGAACCCCAAGGTTTCGCGGTGACGCTCGAGGCGATCGTGCTCGCGGGTCGCCTGCTCGAGGTCCTTGTCTCCCGCGAGCCGCTCCGCCTGTCGGGCCTGAAGAGCTGCCTCGAGGGCGGCCCCGCGCTCACGCAGGTTGGCCACTTCGACGGCGAGCGTGCTCGTCGCCTCTTCCTCTTGTTCGACCTCGCCCACCCGGCGTTGCACCTCATCGACCAATTCGCGGAGGCGACGCTTGCGCGCGAGCAGCGACTGCTCGGACGAGGCGTCGGTTGCCTCGGTTCCCCCACGCAAGCGACCGGTCGGGCCTAGCACCTCTCCCGTCGGCGTCACATAGGTGGCGACCACGCCGTTACGCCGCCACAGTGCCTCCGCGTGATCGAGGTGATCGACAACCGCAACCCGGCCCAGCAGGTAGCGTACGAGGCCGTCACGCGGCGCGGTGACTGCGTGGGCTACCCACCGCACGCCACTGTCGTCCGGGAGCGGCTCCGATGCCTCCGGCAAGTGGTCGAGCGGCAGGAACGTCGCCGTGCCAGCGCCCTGCTCGCGCAGGTAGGTGACGGCCGCCCGCCCCTGATCAAACCGCTCGACGACGACCCATTGCAGGCGCTCTCCCAAGACGGCTTCCACGGCGCGCTCCAGACCCGCCGGGACTTCGAGGAGATCGGCCACCGTTCCGACCACTCCGGTCAGGGGCCTTCCTCCAGCGATGGCGCCATCGACCTCGCCGCCCGCGCTCTGCCCGAACACGGCACGCACACCGGCGCCGTATCCCTCCCGCGCGCGCTCCAGCTCCCGCAGCGCCTCGAGGCTCGAGCACCGTGCAGCGAGGGCAAGCCTTCCCTCTGCCAACCGCCGCTCAGTCTCCGCGAGCAGGCGCGCGCGCTCCTCCAGCTCTCGCGTAAGGCCGTCGCGCTGCGCCCCGAGCGATGCGATCTCACCCAGGGCCCGGGTTCGATGCGCCTCGAGACCCTCCCGAAGGGTGACGAAGTGCGCAGCCTCGACGCTCACCCCTTCCAGTTCGCCGGCCAGGCGCTCCCGGCGCGAGGTGAGCTGGGCCAGTCGCTCGCGCAGCTCGCCAGCGCCGCGCATGAGATCGGTTCTCTCGGCACCCAAGCGGATCTGTTCCTGACGCTGGGCCTCGAGGCGGTCCCGGTCGGCGGTCAACGCCCCGCGATGCTCATCCAGACGTGCCTCGAGCTGGGTCGCCGCCCGGCTGCGGGTTTGCACGAGCACCTCTGCCTCCCGCGCCGATTCTCCCAGAGCCGCACGCTGGCTTGTAATGCCGTCCAGGCGCTCGACGGTGAGACGCAGATCCTCGTCGAGGCGTCGTTCCTCGGCCACCAGCTCGCGAAGCTGTACCCCGAGCTGTTCACGGCGCTCCAGGAGCCGTTCGACGTCCCCCTGGACCTTTTGCACCGCCTGGCGGAGGTCGGCGAGCCGGTGATCGCTCTCCTGGATGAGGACACGCTGAGCGGCGGCGCGCGCGGCGTGCTGGGACGCGTCCGCCCGAAGGACAAATTCGCGATCTCGATGTACGGTCATGAGCGCGGCCACACGCTCAGCCTCGGTCACCAGAGCCGCATAGTCTGCTGCCACCAGGCTGAGAGCCAGCTGCCGGCGCTCTGCCTCGAGCGCCTTGTAGTGCGCGGCCCGCTTGGCCTGGCGCTCGAGCGACGTGAGCTGACGCTTGACCTCGTCCATGACGTCACGGACCCGCACCAAGTTCTGGCGCGCCCCGTCGAGCTTGCCCTCCGTCTCGTGGCGCTGCTGCTTGTAGCGGGCGATGCCCGCCGCCTCTTCGATGAACACACGGCGCTCGTGAGGCTTCGCGGTCAGGACGTGGTTGAGTTTGTCCTGATCCATGATCGAGTAGGCGCGCGGGTTGGCTCCCGTTCCAGCAAAGAGGTCGAGCATGTCGCGCAGGCGAGACGGGGTCTTATTGAGCAGGTACTCGCTCTCGCCCGTCCGGTAGAGTCGGCGGGTTACCTCGATCTCGGTCCACGGCACGGCGAGGGTTCCGTCGTTGCTGAAGGTGAGATTGACCTCGGCCATACCGATCGGCTTGCGCGAGGAGGAGCCATGGAAGACGAGATCCTCCATGCGCTGCCCCCGGAGCGATTTCGCGCTCTGCTCACCCAGGGCCCAGCGCACCGCCTCCGCGATGTTGCTCTTGCCGCACCCGTTCGGGCCGACGATGCCAGTGATGCCGGGGAGGACCTTCAGAACCGTCCGGTCGACGAAGGACTTGAACCCGTGCAGCGTGATCTGCTCGAGCCGCATGAGGTTATGTAGCACGGCCCCATGCTCAAACCCTAGAAAAAAAGCACTATCCCTAGTGCTACGACCGACGGCTAGGCTCTAGATATGGGCCTTCAGGCCCCCTTCAGGTAGCAGCACTTCTTGTACTTCTTACCGGACCCGCAGTAGCACGGATCGTTGCGACCGACCTTCTGGCTGGTCGCTGGTCGGCTGACGGGGGCGGAAGTCCGGAGAGACGTCACCTCACCCGCAGGCCGACGAGTGTCGAGCGGGCTCTCCCCTCGTGACTCACGCGCCTCGACAGTTCGCCGGGGCGCCGGCATCTCAGGGGGGGCCTCGGCCACGATCTGCATCTTGAAGAGGCGCTCGACCACGGTGGCCTTCACCCGCTCAGTCATGTCCTGGAACAGATCGAAGGCCTCCTTCTTGTACTCCATGAGGGGATCACGCTGCCCGTAACCACGCAGGCCGATGCCTTCCTTCAGGTGGTCGATCGACAGCAGATGGTCTTTCCACTGCTGGTCGATGACCATGAGCATCGCGTGCCGCTCCAGAGCCCGCAGCAGGTCGCTGCCGAGCTCGCGCGCGCGCTCGTCATAGCGTTCCTTCACCCCCGTCACCACCATCTGCTCGAGCCCTTCGCGGCTGGCGATCTCCATGAACTCGGGTGGTGAAATGCGCACGTCGAACTGCTGGAAGAGAGCTTCCCCGAGACCGGCCAGATCCCAGTCCTCGGGGTGGGCGTCGGCAGCCGCGTAGCTCTCGAGGACGGTCGGGACAAGGTCGTCCATCCACTCGGCGATCGTGGCTTCCTGACTTTCCCCATCCAGAATCTGCCGGCGCATCCCGTAGATGACCTCGCGCTGCTTGTTCATCACGTCGTCGTACTCGAGCAGGTGCTTGCGGATCTCGAAGTTATGGGTCTCCACGCGCTTCTGGGCCGTGGCGATGGCCCTGGTGACCAGCTTGTGCTCGATGGGCTCCCCTTCCTCCATGCCCAGGCGCTCCATGATCTTCTGGATGCGCTGGGACCCGAAGATGCGAAGCAGGTCGTCCTCCAGCGAGAGGTAGAAGCGCGAGGAGCCGGGATCTCCCTGGCGTCCCGATCGGCCGCGCAGCTGGTTGTCGACGCGACGCGACTCGTGCCGCTCGGTGCCCACGATATGCAGCCCGCCGAGGCCGACCACCCGCTCGTGCTCTGGCTCCGTGATGCGGCGTGCCTCGGCCAACGCACTCGCCCGCGCTTCGGGAGGGGCCAGGATAGGATCGAGTCCCCGCTTGCGCAGGATCTCCTTGGCCAGGAAGTCGGGGTTCCCGCCCAGCAGGATGTCGGTGCCGCGACCCGCCATGTTGGTGGCGATCGTCACTGCCTCCGCCCGACCGGCCTGGGCCACGATCTCCGCCTCGCGTTCGTGATACTTGGCGTTGAGAACCTCGTGGCGCACCCCACGCTTCTTGAGTAGCTTGGACACCCCTTCCGACTTCTCGATGGACACGGTCCCGACCAGGATAGGCTGGCCCTTCTGGTGGCGAGCGATGATGTCCTCCACCACCGCGTCGAATTTCTCCCGTTCCGTCTTGTACACGACGTCAGGCACGTTGAGTCGGATGAGAGGCCGGTTGGTCGGGATGACCGTCACCCCCAACTTGTAGATCTTGGCGAACTCCTCCGCCTCCGTCTCTGCCGTGCCCGTCATGCCCGCGAGCTTCCCGTACATGCGGAAGTAATTCTGAAAGGTGATGGTGGCCAAGGTCTGGTTCTCGCGTTCGATGCGAACACCTTCCTTGGCTTCCACCGCCTGGTGCAGACCATCCGACCATCGCCGTCCCGGCATCAGCCGTCCCGTGAACTCGTCGACGATAATCACCCCGCCGTCCTTGACCACGTAGTCCACGTCGCGGCGATACAGCGTGTGAGCGCGCAATCCTTGCTGGATGTGGTGGAGGACCGTGATGTGCTGGGGATCGTACAGGTTGTCGACGTGCAGGAGGCTCTCGCAGCTCTGGATACCCTGCTCGGTGAGGGCAACCGCCTTGGACTTCTCGTCGATGATGTAGTCCCCGACCGCCTGGGCCTCCACCTCCGAGAGTTTCCCCTCCACGATGGTGGCGGCCCGCTTGAGCTTGGGGATGATGCGATCGATCCGATAGTAGAGGTCGGTCGATTCCTCGGCTGGCCCCGAGATGATGAGCGGGGTACGCGCTTCGTCGATGAGGATGGAGTCCACCTCGTCGACGATGGCGTAGTGCAAAGCACGCTGGACGACCTCGTCCAGGGTGAAGCGCATGTTGTCACGGAGGTAGTCGAAGCCGAACTCGTTGTTGGTCCCGTACGTGATGTCGGCGCGATATGCCTCGTGGCGCGTGCACGGTCTGAGGGCCGTCATGCGAATGTCCGAGGTGACGTAGGCTGGATCGTACAGGAACGAGGCCTCGTGCTGGATGACCCCCACCGTCAGGCCAAGCCCCTGGTAGAGCGGTCCCATCCACTGGGCATCGCGCTTGGCCAGGTAGTCGTTCACGGTGACGATGTGCACGCCGCGCCCGCTCAGCGCGTTCAAATACGCGGGGAGCGTCGCCACCAGCGTTTTGCCTTCGCCGGTGGCCATCTCGGCGATGGCCCCGCTATGAAGAACCATCCCCCCGATGAGCTGCACGTCGAAATGCCGCATCCCCAGCCATCGGCGAGCCCCTTCCCGTCCCACCGCGAAGACCTCGGGGAGCAGGTCATCGAGGGGCTGGTCGGCGGCCAGTCGGCGACGAAACTCGTCGGTCTTGGCGGTGAGCCCGGCATCGGAGAGCCCCTGCAGACTCTCCTCGAAAGCGTTGATGCTCACCACCGCAGGCTGCATGCGCTTGACGTCGCGCTCGTGCTTGGTCCCGAAAATCTTCTTCAACAGTAAGTCGAGCATGTCCCTGTCATTATACCGGGTCCTCGCGGGCAAACCCGCGGACGGCGACACTCTCAGCTTCGGCGGGTTTCCGCCAGCAGTTCGCGCGCGTGTTCGAGGCCGGCCTTGGTCTCCCCGCCCAGCATGCGCGCGATCTCCGCCACTCGGGGTTCGCCCCGCAACGTCTCCACGCTCGCCCGCGAGCGCCGGCCCTGAACGCTCTTGGTGATCCGCACGTGGTGGCCGGCTCGAGCCGCGATCTGGGCCAGGTGGGTCACGCACAGGACCTGCCGCCGGGCGGCGACCGCCGCCAGCCGGTCGCCGACCACACCGGCCGTCTGTCCTCCGATGCCGGCGTCTACCTCGTCGAAGATCACGCTCGGGACTTCGTCGGCAGCGGCCAGGACCGCACGTACGGCAAGCATCACGCGCGACAGTTCGCCGCCCGACGCCGCCCGCGCCAGGGCCTTGGGCGCCTCGCCGGGATTCGCGGAGAGTCGGAACTCCACGCGGTCCCAGCCGCGGGGGGTGATCCCACTGAGGCCGGCCCGCTCGAGGGTCACCCGGAAGACACCGCGGTTCATGCCGAGGATCCGAATCTCACGCTCCACCAAAGCTTGCAGTCGCCGCGCGGCGACCTCCCGCCGCGCGGACAGTTCGGTCGCCACCGCCATCAGCTCCGCCTCGACCTGATTCAGCAATCGCTCCTGCTCCATGACGACCTCGTCGTGCCGTGCCAGCCGTTCCAGCTCATGGCCGGCCGTGCCACGGAAGGCGAGCATGGCCGCCTCGCTATCGCCGTACTTCCGTTTGAGCCGAGCGAGGGCATCCAGCCGCTCCTCGATCGCCTCCAGGCGACCGGGTTCTTCGGTGGTCGCGGCGCGCAGGGCGCGCACCGCTCGCAAGGTCTCGTCCAGCAGCACGCTGGCGGAGTCCAAGGTGTCGGCCGGCGCCGCGAACGCGGGATCGATTCGACCGAGATCTCGGAGTCCCCGGGCGGCACGGGCAAGCCGGGCAAGGGCCGAGTCGCGATCGTCGTCGAGCTGTCCCTCGACCTCCGTCAGTCCGTTCAGCAACCGCTCGGCCGATTGCAGGCGGCGACGCTCCACCCGCAACTCCTCCTCCTCGCCGGGCCGGAGGCGGGCCGCGTCGAGCTCGCCCACCTGAAATCGCAGCAGGTCTTCCCGCTGCGCCCGATCGCGCTCGACCGCCCGCGTTCGCTCTAGTTCCTCACGCGCCGTACGATGCTTGCTGTGCAGACCAGCGACCCGGCTTGCCTGCTCGTCCGTACCCGCGAAACGGTCGAGGAGAGCGAGTTGCTGTCCCGACTGCAAAAGCGCTTGATGCTCGTGCTGGCCGTGTAC
This sequence comes from uncultured Candidatus Rokubacteria bacterium, assembly GCA_963754315.1. Classification (GTDB taxonomy): domain Bacteria; phylum Methylomirabilota; class Methylomirabilia; order Rokubacteriales; family CSP1-6; genus CAVWFS01. Next base: position 829,994 of record CAVWFS010000018.1, on the reverse strand, counting down.
CTCGAGGAGGGAGTCCCCCACGCTCTCGAGGAGAGCCACCGTCACCGGCGAATCGTTGACGAACGCGCGATGACGTCCGGAACGCGCCAGCTCTCGACGGACGACGATCTGTCCGTCGTCGGTGGCAAGGCCCGCTTCGCTCAGGATCTGCCCGGCCGCGCTCTCGGTCTCGACCTCGAACAGCCCTTCGATGAGCGCCGCCTCGGCCTCGGCCCGGATGACGTCGGCCTGGGCGCGACCGCCGCACAGGAGCAAGACAGCATCGACGAGGATCGACTTGCCGGCTCCCGTCTCGCCACTCAGCACATTGAGGCCAGCCTCGAACGTCACGGTGACGTTCTCGATCACCGCTAAGTTACGAACGCGCAGTTCGCGGAGCATCAGCCGATGCTAGCCGCGTCCCCCCGGGGCTCAACGCGTATCTCGCGCGAGACGGGCTAGCGCTCACCCCACTTGAGTTTCGTCCGCAGCACCGAGAAGAAGTCCTTGTGGGGAAACCGGACGAGCCGGATGCGAGACGCCGCCTGTCTGACCTCGACCGTGTCGTTTTCCTCCAGCTCGAATCCCACCTGGCCGTCGACGGTCAACATGACCTGGGACGCGCCGCGGAGGGTGACCGCGATGCGGTCGTGCCCGGGAAGGACGATGGGCCGATTGGTGAGCGTGTGCGAGCACACCGGCGTCAAGAGTACGGCGTCCATCAACGGAAAGAGAATCGGCCCCCCTGCCGAGAGCGAATAGGCGGTGGAGCCGGTCGGGGTGGAGATGATCAGGCCGTCTGCCCGGTACGCGGTGGCGTAGCGTCCCTCCACGGACACCGACAGGTTGATGATGCGACTCATGGCCGACTTGAGGATGACGGCGTCATTGAGGGCGCTGTGCTCGGCCAGCCATTCACCACGCCGCCGAACACGCACGGCGAGGAGCATACGTTCCTCGATGGTCATCCCGTTCGCCAGCATGGCTTCCACGGCGGCAATCATCTCGTCGCGAGTCGTGGCGGTGAGGAAGCCCAGACCCCCCAGATTCACGCCCAGGATGGGCACCCCGAGCTCGCCCACGGCACGCGCCATGGAGAGCAGGGTGCCGTCGCCCCCAAGCACAATGAGCAGATCGACCTGGCCCGGAAGGTCCTCCCGGCGGACAGTCGGCACCGTGGCGCTGTCCACCAGTGCCCCCGTCTCCTTGTCGAGGGCCACCCCAATACCCCGCTCAGTGAGCCAGTCGACGAGGCGGGCCAAGGCGGCCGGCGCTTCCGCCGCATCCACTTTCGCCACGATGCCCACGCGCTTCATGCCAGCGCTTCCACGCTCTGCTCGATGAGAGTTTCGAGGTTCCCTGCCGTCCGCCCGTGCGTGGACAAATGCAAAAAGAACTCGCGGTTACCCTTGGGCCCGCGCAGGGGCGAGGGCGTCACCCCCAGCACGTGCCAGCCGCGAAGGATCGAGTAGCGGGCCAGGCGCGCGACGACGGCCCGATGCTGGGCAGGGTCGCGCACCACCCCGCCCTTGCCGACGGCCCCCCGTCCCACCTCGAACTGTGGCTTGACGAGGGCAATGGTCTGCCCGCGCGAGGCGAGAACCCCAAAGACGGCCGGGAGGATTCTTTCCAGAGAGATGAACGCCACGTCGACCACGGCCAGGAAAGGCGCCTCCTCGAAGAGCCGACGATCGAGGGTCCGCGCGTTGGTGTTCTCCATGACGATCACGCGCTCGTCGGCCCGCAGGCGTCCGTCGAGTTGGGCTGTCCCAACGTCTACCGCGTACACGCGGACCGCACCCTTCTGGAGCAGGCAATCGGTGAATCCTCCCGTGGAAGCTCCCACGTCGAGACACACCTGCCCCTTCACATCGACCCCGAAGTGCTCGAGGGCGTGGGCCAGCTTGTCGCCTCCTCGGCTCACGAAGCGCTGACGGCCGACCAGCTCGATGAAGGCGGTCGGCGCCACCAGCGCACCCACCTTGTCAACACGCTGCCCGTCGACAAGCACCTCGCCGGCCATGATCCGGCGGGAGGCCCGCTCGCGGCTAGGAATCATACCCCGCTCGACGAGCAGACGATCGATCCGGACGCGCTGCGGCATGCTGGAATTATAGGCGCGCCAACCGCCGCGGTCGCAGGAGAATTAGGAGGACCATGCCCGAGAGGAAGCCGCCGATGTGGGCAAACCACGCGACCCCGTCCGAGACCTCTGCCAGGGACCTCGCCAGGAACCCGCTCAGGAATTGCATGACGAACCAAAAGCCTAGTACGACGAGGGCAGGCATGTGCACGAGCCGAATGAAGAATCCGATGACGAGTAACGTCAGAATAGTGGCACGGGGAAAGAGGAGTAGGTATGCGCCAAGCACTCCCGCTACCGCTCCGCTCGCGCCCACGATCGGAATGGGCGACTCGGGGTGAGAGGCAATCTGGGTAAGGGCGGCCACCGCCCCAGCCATGAAGTAGAAGGCCAGAAAGCGTCCGTGGCCGATGGTATCCTCGACATTGTTCCCGAAGATCCAGAGATAGAGCATGTTCCCCGCGACATGCAACAACCCGCCGTGTAGGAACATTGACGAGAGCACCGTCAGCATGGGGGGCGGGAACTCCATCGGTGAGCCACAGGAGCGGACCAGCCGACAGGGGACAAGACCGAACTCGAGGACGAACTCCTCGCTCGCCCCAGGATCAACTTGGCTTGCCCCGAGGTGGAGGAGAGCTTGATAGAGGAAGACAGCTAGATTGACTGCTATCAAGGATGCCGTGCTGATCGGAAACGTCCGGCTCGGCAGGTCGTCCTTCAGCGGAAACATCCGTGCGGACCGATAATGACACGAAACGTCAGGACAGCGCAGCCTCTACTCGGAAGGAGGTCGGGGTCATCGAACCGACACGGGCAGAATGCCGGGCTGACGGCAACGGCGCCTCCGGGCATGGCGTCCCGTGTCAGCTTGGTAAACATCCATAAACTTCAATCTTTTTAGACAGCTTATACCCTACCTGGGTCCTTGGCACTCTCTTTGCCTAATCACAGGGCAAGCAATGTTGCAAGGAGGCAGAAGCGTGCCGGGAGGCGACAGGCTGGACTTGATGCTCCAGAGGTCAACGGAGGCGGAGTCATTGCAGTTCACCCAAGAGACGTCGTGAGGTCGATTATGAAGAGATTCTTTGCAGCGGTCATGAGTGTGGCGGTGATGGTTGCCTTTGTTCCCGTGGGTGAGGCTGCCTGCCCACCGGAGGTCGCAAAGGCGAAGGAAATGCTGGCCAAGAAGGGCGGCATCGCACGCGGGCAGGACGTCCAGGCCCCGCGGTCGCTGGCCGGCGCCCGTAGCCAGGACGTGCAGGCCCCTCGTGGTCAGGATGTGCAGGCCCCTCGCGGTCAGGATGTGCAGGCCCGCGTGCAGTGCAGGCCGCGTGGCCAGGATGTCCAGGCCCCACGGTCTCTAGCAGGCGCCCGTAGCCAAGATGTCCAGGCGCCGCGTGGCCAGGATGTCCAGGCTCCTCGCGGTCAGGATGTGCAGGCGCCGCGTGGCCAGGATGTCCAGGCTCCTCGCGGTCAGGATGTGCAAGCGCCGCGTGGCCAGGATGTCCAGGCTCCTCGCGGTCAGGATGTGCAAGCGCCGCGTGGCCAGGATGTCCAGGCTCCTCGCGGTCAGGATGTGCAAGCGCCGCGTGGCCAGGATGTCCAGGCTCCTCGCGGTCAGGATGTGCAAGCGCCGCGTGGGCAGAACATTCAGGCGCCGCGTGGCCAGGATATCCAGGCCCCACGGTCGCTCGCGGGTGCGCGTAGCCAAGATGTGCAAGCGCCGCGTGGCCAGGATGTCCAGGCTCCTCGCGGTCAGGATGTGCAGGCCCCGCGTGGCCAGGATGTCCAGGCTCCTCGCGGTCAGGATGTGCAGGCCCCGCGTGGCCAGGATGTCCAGGCTCCTCGCGGTCAGGATGTGCAGGCCCCGCGTGGCCAGGATGTCCAGGCTCCTCGCGGTCAGGATGTGCAGGCCCCGCGTGGCCAGGATGTCCAGGCTCCTCGCGGTCAGGATGTGCAGGCCCCGCGTGGCCAGGATGTCCAGGCTCCTCGTGGTCAGGATGTGCCAGGCTCCTCGTGGTCAGGATGTGCAGGCCCCGCGTGGTCAGGATGTGCAGGCGCCGCGTGGCCAGGATGTCCAGGCTCCTCGTGGTCAGGATGTGCAGGCCCCGCGTGGTCAGAACGTGCAGGCGCCGCGTGGCCAGGATGTCCAGGCTCCTCGCGGTCAGGATGTGCAGGCCCCGCGGTCGTCGGCTGGTGCTCCCAGCGGCGCGACGGACCTGAGCAAGATCGCCGGTATGGTCAAGGACGCCGAGGCGGCTTGCAAGGCCGGCGACATGAAGACGGCGAAGGAGAAGGCTGACGCTGCCATCTCCGCCCTGAAGTAAGTCGTAGAAGTCGACGTCAAAAAGGGCCCCAGGGGATCTCCCTGGGGCCCTTCCGCTTTTGGGCCAGTACCTGGGTGCGCGGCACGCCGCCGTCACTACCCGACGCGATGACGGCCCGCCGTGAAGTGAAAATGAATGTGGTAGACGACCTGGCCCCCCTCAGGGCCGCAGTTCACGCTGATTCGATAGCCTCGCTGCGCGAAGCCGGTAAGCTCTCCTAGCTGACGCGCCACCAGAAAGCAGCGGCCAATCAGCTCCGCGTCGGCCGGCTCGAGATCCATGATGGACGCGACGTGCCGCTTGGGGACGATCAGAAAGTGCACGGGTGCCTTCGGGTAGATGTCCTTAAAGGCGATCACGGCCTCATCCTCGTAGACCACGTCGGCAGGATTCTCGTGGGCCGCGATCCGACAAAACAGGCAATCAGGCACATGCGCCTCCAAGCGGATGCGACGTTTTGGCCTTGCTATACTATGAACCCTTGCCGGGGGCACTCGAGCGCTCGGCGAGACGCATCAGGAACGGGGGTGAGAGGATGGGAACCTGTCCTCACTGCAAGCTGCGGATCCGCAAGAACGGCAATCACATCAAGCTTGGCAGTACCTGGTATCACAAGGCATGTCCCCCGAGGCCGGCCGGCAAGAAATCCTGATCGCTCTCACTCCGGGCATCTTCTAGCGCGCGAGGCAGCGTCGTGTGGCATCCCCCGCGGCCGCACCCCGCGCGGCGCCCTACCCCGGAACGTCGGACGGGCCGGGAGAAGAACCATGCCCATGGTCTATGAGTACGACGGAGAATCAGTGGTTCACGGCCTTTGCTTCATCCCCTTGGCACGGGCGCGGATATGCGTTTCCTGCGAGATCGTACTCGACCAGGGCTTCTCGGTGTGCCCGCGGTGCGGCCACCGGCGCATCGACGACCTGGCACCGTGGCTTACGCGTATCGCAAGCGCGACCAGTCCAGCGACCACGTGGGTCGGCCCGAGATCCGGTTCGACGCCGTAGAAACAGACTCGTGATGGATGCGTGGCGCACTGTCCGGCCACCGTTTTCATGACCAGCATGCCGTGCAGGTAGGCATTCTTCATGCGCCAGTCGTCGCACTATGGCCAGGGACAGATGATCTAGTAGGTGGTGGAGGGTAAGGGATTCGAACCCTCGACCTCGGCGTTGCGAACGCCGCGCTCTCCCAACTGAGCTAACCCCCCGTCAGGGCAACGTCCGTAGTCTACCCAAGCGGTCGCCGCCTGACAATCGCCTCGGCACGCCCTCACGGCGCCTGTGTTGAGCCCGACGGCGGGCGGCCGGCGTTCATAGCGTTGAGGAGCGGCCCGAACAGTTCGATGGGGATCGGGAAGAACGTCGTCGTGCTCCGCTCCGAAGCGATCTCGCGCATGGTCTGCATGAAGCGAAGCTGGATGGCCACCGGGAAACGGGTCAGAACCTCGGCCGCCTCCGACAGCTTGGCCGCCGCCTGAAACTCGCCGTCGGCGTTGATGACCTTGGCCCGGCGTTCGCGCTCGGCCTCTGCCTGCTTGGCCATCGCCCGCTGCATATCCTGAGGAAGATCGATCTGCTTGACCTCGACCGTCGCCACCTTGATGCCCCAGGGCTCGGTGTGCTCGTCGATGATCCGCTGTAGCTGCTGGTTGATCTTGTCGCGCGCGGAGAGAAGGTCGTCCAGCTCGACCTGGCCCAGCACGCTGCGCAGGGTGGTCTGCGAGATCTGGGACGTCGCGTAGAGATAGTCTTGCACCGCGATCACGGCCCGCTCCGGGTCGATCACGCGGAAATAGATCACCGCGCTCACCTTGATGGAGACATTGTCGCGGGTGATGACGTCCTGCGGCGGCACGTCGAGAGCGACCGTCTGCAGGCTCACCTTGACCATGCGGTCTATCAGCGGCAGCAAGAAGACCACGCCGGGTCCATTGCCCTGCCCGCCCAAATTGAAGATGGCCCGGGCACTGCGGCCGAGACGAAAGATGACGGCCCGCTCGTACTCGCGAAGGACGCGGACCATCGAGGAGAAGACGAACAGGAGCGCGCCGAGACCGAAGAGCCAGAGCACGGATTCCAGACTGACCAGGCCGCTCATACCGCGCCTCCCTCCTCGTCTGCCTTCACCACTTTGAGGGTGAGGCCCTCCACCCCCACCACGCGCACAGATTGCCCCTCCTCGACCGCAGGACCCGGGGTCACCGCCCGCCAGATCTCGCCGCGGATGTGGACTGGCCCGACGGGATCCAGCCGCCCACGCGTCACGCCAGTCGTGCCGATCATGCTCGCCGATCCCAGCATCGGCGGCCGCCGCAGCGCTCGGGCACCCGCGGTCATGGTCACCACGAACGTCCCCGCCACCACGGCCACGGTCACCACGAGGAGCCACCATGAGATCCGGAAGCTGACCTCGGGAGCATCAAACAGCATGACGGAGCCGAGCGCCATGGCAATGACGCCGCCGATGGCGAGCACGCCATGGCTGACAATCTTGATCTCCGCCACCAGGAGGACCACGCCGAGGCCGATGAGCAGGAGCCCCGCAAAGTTGATGGGCAAGCTCTGGAAGGCATAGAAGGCCAGGATGAGCGAGATGCCCCCGATCACCCCGGGTGCGATCACACCCGGGTTGGAGAGCTCGAAGAAGAGGCCGAGCACCCCGAGCATCATGAGGACGTACGCCACGTTGGGATCGCTGATGATGGCGAGGAACCGGTCGCGATAGCCGATCTCGATTGGTCTCGTCACCGCCCCTCGGGTGGCCAAGGTCACCGGCCCCTTGCTGGTCTTGACCGTTCGCCCGTCGATCTTCTCCAGGAGGTCCGGCAGCGACTCGGCCACCACGTCGATCACCCGAAGGCGCAGGGCCTCCCGTTCGGTGATCGACACCGACTCGCGCACCGCCTTCTCTGCCCAGTCGGCGTTGCGCCCGCGTTCGGCGGCGATGGTCCGAATGAAGGCGGCGGCATCGTTGGCGATCTTGCGCAGGCTCTCCTTGTCCGCATTACCACCCATGGCCACCGGGTGGGCAGCGCCAATGTTGGTGGCAGGGGCCATGGCCGCCACGTGGGCAGCCAGCGTGATGAACACGCCCGCCGAGGCCGCGCGCGCCCCCGTCGGGGCCACGTACACCACAACGGGTACCTCCGCGTTGAGGATGCGCTGGGCGATCAGCCGCATCGACTTCTCGAGCCCGCCCGGCGTGTCGAGCTGGATCACGAGGGCGCGCGCGCCGTCTGCGCGCGCCCGCTCGATGGCCGCCTCGACCAGCCGGACGGTGACGGGACTGATCACGCCATCGATCGTGAGGGTCGCCACCATCGAGCCGCTCTGGGCGGCCACCCCCGCCACCAGCCAGGCGGCCACGATCACCATCAGACCCCAGCGCAGATGTCCGGGAGCCCGGAGCGCCCAGGAGAGTCGGGGGGCCGGAGCCGGGCCCTCCATCACCCCCCCGTCACGCCAGCGCAAACTGGCAGACCAGCTCGAACAGGAGGTTGGCGGCGAGCAAAGACGTGACCTGACCCGGGCCGTCGTACGGCGGTGACACTTCCACGATGTCGGCACCGACCAGAGATATTCCAGCCAGCGCGCGGATGAGCGACAGCGCCTCGTACGACGTCAGGCCCCCCACCTCGGGTGTCCCCGTCGCTGGAGCATAAGCGGGATCGACCGCATCGATATCGAACGAGCAGTACACGGGCCCACCCCGCAGGCGGTGAAGCCGCTCACCCACCCAGGGCACTCCGTGCTCCTTCACGGCTTCGATTCGAATCGCCTCGATCCCATGCTGGTCATGAAAGGCGAAATCCTCCGGCCCGTAGAGCGGCCCGCGGATCCCGATCTGGATGAATCGCCTGGGATCGACCACGCCTTCCTCGACCGCGCGCCGGAACGGAGTCCCGTGAAAGTACTTGTGCCCGAAGTACTCGTCCCACGTGTCGGGATGAGCGTCGAAGTGAACCACGCCGAGGGGGCCATGGCGCCGGGCGAGGGAGCGCAAGATGGGCAAGGTCACCGAGTGGTCTCCCCCCACCGAGAGCGGGCGCGCTCCCGCCGCAGTCACAGCATCGATTCGCGCGCTCACGGCGGCGAAGGTCTCCTCGATCGAGATGGGGATCACGTCGACGTCCCCGCAGTCCGCCACCCGAAGGCGCTCGAACGGATGCACTTTCAACACGGGATGCCAGGAGCGAATCAGCGAGGACTGCTCCCGCACCGCGCGGGGACCGAAGCGCGCCCCGGGACGATAGGAGGTACCGCCGTCATAGGGGACGCCAAGGAGGGCCACGTCTAGCCCCTCGGGCCCCGGTGCGGCTGGCAAGAGCATGAAGGTCGCGATCTGACCGAAACGCGGCGAGCGGAAGGGATCTCGAGGACGCCACTCGCTCATGGAACCCCTCTATCCCAGGGTGATCCCGGATGGCCTACAAGGCCGACTGTACGCGTTCGAGCGCCCCCGCCAGCAAGGTCGACCTCGGCGGGGGAATTGTACACACTGAAACTCGCCCGGGAGGTCCCCACGACCCCGAGGGCGCGCATCAAGGGCTGGGCGCAGTGGTGACCAGCACGAACCGCGATTCCCTCGGCGTCGAGCAGAGCGGCCACGTCGTGGGGATGCAGACCCTCCACGCTGAAGGCCACCACGGCTCCCCGTTCGTGAGTTGGAGGAGGCCCGAAGACGCGCTACCCGGTCGATCGCACCAAGGGCCTTCAGCGCCCGGCGCGTCAGGGCCTGCTCGTGCTCCGCCACGCGGTGCATCCCGAGCTTGTCCAGATACTCGATGGCCGCCGTCAGCCCAACTGCCTCGGCGATCGGGGGAGTGCCCGGCTCGAAGCGCCAGGGGAGGTCGTTCCACCGGGCCCGGTCGATCCAGACCTCCTTGATCATCTCGCTGCCTCCCCGGGTGGGCTCGAGCCCCTCGAGGACTTCACGCCGCCCGTAGAGAACCCCCAGGCCGGTGGGCCCGAGCATCTTGTGGGCCGATACTGCGTAGAAATCACAATTCAGCGGGGTCATATCGAGGGAAAGATGAGGAATCGCTTGAGCTCCGTCGATCACGCTGATGGCGCCGACCGAGCGCGCCAGATCTGCGATTTTGCCGACCGGATTGAGCGTACCGAGCACGTTGGAGGCGTGGGCCACGGCTACCACCCTGGTCCGCGTCCCGAGGATTCGGAGGAAGGCATCCATGTCAAGGTGCCCTTCCCTGGTGATGGGCACGGCCTTGATCACGGCGCCTGAGTCGCGAGCGGCCAGTTGCCACGGGATGATGTTGGAGTGGTGTTCCATCTCGGTGATGACGATCTCGTTCACCGGGCTGTAGCCGATGGGCAAGGGCATCAGCCACAAGACTCAGGCTATCGGTGGTTCCGCGCGTGAAGACGATCTCCTCACGATGACGGGCGCCAATGAAGGCCTGCACCCGGTCGCGCGCCAGCTCGTACAGCTCAGTGGCCTCCTCACCAAGCGTGTGGATGGATCGATGGACGTTGGCGTGGCTGCGCTCGTAGTAACGCACCATGGCCTCGACGACTTGACGCGGCTTCTGGCTGGAGGCCGCCGAGTCGAGGTAGACGAGGGGGCGACCGTTCACCACCCGGTCGAGGATGGGAAAATCGGGCCGCGTGAGCTCATCCAGTCTCATCGGGCCCTCCCCAGAGCCATGCCGAGCACGCTCACGGGAAGCGTCACGCAGCGCATGCGGGCTGGACGGATGTCGGCCTGGAGCACGGCCAGGACGTCTGCCGCGTCCACCGACTCCGCCTCGGCGGTGGACCGGCCCCGGACGAGCTCGGCGGTGACGTCGGCTGAGGCCATGCAGATGGCGCAGGCGTCCCCGATGAAGCGAGCCTCAGCGACCGTGCCATCCTCCACGCGGACGGACATTCGAACACGATCGCCGCACAGAGGGTTGACGTCTTCGGCCACTCCGGTGGCGTCGGGCAGATCGCCGCGGAAGCGCGGCCGGCGCCACCGCTCGCGGATCACGTCGCTATAGAGAACCGCAGGCGGTGTCACTCCAGCTCGCCTCGCACCACACCGGCGCGGTACGGAGGGAAGCGATAGGCCATGTCACGAGAAAGGAGGCCACCGTGCCCGAGCGCGGCCAGCGCGCGATTGTCGATCATTTCGCCGGTCAGAAGGCGCGGCAAGACGAGATCGAACGTCGTCGCCTGGGAGAACATACCGCAGGTTGGCATCCCAAGGACGGGGAGTCCTTCCCAATCGGCCAGCCAGAGAAGGCTGCCGGGATGGGCAGGGGCACCGTGGCGCTCCATGCGTGCCCCCACCAAGCTCAGGCCACCAAACACGGCGTCCAGCGGGTCGAGCGCGCTGGCCCCGGCCACGACGAGCAGACGAGCCCCGTCGTCGCGAAGAGACCTGAGGTCGCTCGCTACTGCTGCAGCCGAATCACCGGCGTAACGGATGCCAAGCAGGCGGCCCCCGAACCAGTCAACCTTTCCTTGCAGTGCCGCCTCGAAGCGGGTTCGCTGGCGGGCCTCGAGCCGCTCTCGCGCTACCACGCCGATGCACTCCGGACGGAAGGCCAGGACGCTGAGGAGTCCCGAGGTCACACGCGCGATCTCCTCGACGGCAACGATCGTCTTCTCGGCGAGGACGAGCGGTGTGACCTTGGCCTTGGCTACGGTCTCCCCCGGCTCCACGGGCTGCCCGTCGAAAAGAGTGAAGACCGAAATCCCGTCCAGGACGTTCACGTCCGTAAGGCGGGCCCGCTCGATGCGCAGCAGCCCCCGCCGGTTGGCAGCAAGGGTCCACTGGCCACCCGTATAGCCCTTGACCTCAACCCCCTCCCCGACCACCGCGTGCGCCAGTCGCCGCCCGCCGTCCTCCTCGTGCAGATCGCCCGGCTCCGCCGCGATGAGGTGAATCTCGTCCCAGGGAGCGGCCAGGATCGTGGCGGCCAACTCTTCGGACACCTTCGCTCCCTTGTGCCCGACGACGGAGCCCCCTGCGTCGCGAACGTCGTGGCAGAGTACGCGATCGCGCAACGACGTCACCTGAGCACCCTCCCGCCGCACGGCCAGCACCTTCATCGGCGGGCGCTCATCGGCTGACCCGAGCCACCGCCGCGGACGGCCTGGATCTCGGCCAGGACGGCCAGCGCGATCTCCGGGGCGCTGCGCGCCCCCAAATCGAGGCCGATGGGGACGCGGACCCGCTTGAGTTGGATGTCGGCCACGCCCTCCTCTTGCAAGAGTTTGAGAATGGCCGCCCCCCGTCTGGTCGAGCCCAGCATGCCCACGTAGCCGACGTCGGTGGCAAGGGCCTCGCGGAGGATGGGCAGGTCGTACTTGTAGTCGTGGGCGACGAGAACGAGGGCGGTGGCCGGCGTCAGCGTGTACTCGCGCACCAGCTCCGACGGTACCCCGATCTTCAACTCGTCGACGTCGGGAAAGCGTTCACGCGTCGCGAAGCGCGGCCGACCGTCTATCACTACCGTGCGGTAACCGAGAATCTTGGCAAGGCTGACGAGCGGCATGGCCACGTGGCTGGCGCCGACCACGAGGAGTAACGCGGGCGGAGCAAACACCTCCACGAAGGCGCGGACGTCCTCGAGCATGAGGGTGCGCGAGGTTCCCTGGTCGAGCGCGACCCGTGCCTCCGCCGCAAATCGCTGATCGAGCAGCGCCTCACCCAGCGATCCTTCAGTAGTACCGTCGTCGAGGACGAGAAGCTTGGCACCGTCCCCGTCGAGCCGGGTGATCACCGCTCCGCGCCGGCCTGTCGCCGAAAGCGCACGGACACGCTCGTAGAGACGCCCCGCTCCCGGCCCCGCTTCGTCGGGCCGCACCGGCTCCAGGAATACTTCGATGGTGCCGCCACACGTCAACCCGATCTCCCATGCTTCCTCGTCGCCAAGGTTGAGCTCGAGCAGCCGGGGCCGCATCGTCTCGAGGACGTGCGTAGACTCCTCGATAACCTGGGCGTCGACGCAGCCTCCGATGGTGACGGATCCGAGGACGGCCCCGCCCTCGCCCACCACCATCTTGGCGCCTTCCTTTCGCGGCGTCGTCCCTCGCGTATTCACGAGGGTGGCCACCGCGACCTTTCCCGGAGAGCTACGTAACTGATCGAGGTGCTCGAAGAGTTCGGCCATGGCTCAATGATACGCCGGGCCGCGGCCCGGGGGAAACCACGCTCCCGGCTTTACAACACCAGTTGCCCTGCCAGCGCCCGCAGGGAGGCGAGGTTGTGAGCAGCGGCGAAGTGATCCACGAGGGGCAGCGCGGCCGCCATGCCGCGCGTCAGCGGCTCGTACGACTGGTTCCCGAGGAGGGGGTTGAGCCAGATCATCCGGCCGGCCCGTCGCTTGATCCGCAGCAGCTCGGCAGCCAGCAGCTCCGGGTCGCCGGTATCCCAGCCGTCGGACAGGATGATCACGATGGTGCGACGATCCACCAGGGTTGGCCACTCACGGTTGAACTGAGCCAGGGACTCGCCGATCCGCGTGCCCCCCGACCAGTCGCGCACCTCCGTCAACCGACGCAAAACTTGTCGATACGAGCGCGCCTTGAGGTATTCGGTGATCCGCGTGAGTCGCGTCGAGAAGGTGAAGGTCTCCACCCGTCCGAACACGTTCTGCAAGGCGAAGAGGAACTGAAGAAGGAAGCGACTGTAGAGATCCATGGACCCCGAAACATCGCACAGGAGGACCAGCCGAACCTTGCGGCGTCGCCGGGCTCTGAAGCGGAGGTCGATGAGGTCACCCCGGGTGAGATTCGCGCGTAACGTACGACGGAGATCGACCCGGCCCTTGCGGCGCACCGGTCGGCGGCGGCGGCTGATTCGACGGGCCAAACGCTTGGCGATCTGGATGGTCAAACGGAACACTTCCTCGAGTTGGTCCGCGCCGAAGGTGGAGAAGTCCTGGGTCATCACCGCCTCGCGATCGGATACGCCCGGCACGCCGAGGGGCTCGTCGCTCTCCTCCCCGGCTTCCTCGCCCCAGGAATCAAGCGAGGCGCTCTCCTGACGGGCCGTCCCCTCCGGCGTCGACCCGTTGGCGGTCTCGATCGACGGGGTCGCGTCGAGCAATCCTGGAAGCGCCTGATCGTCCTCGTTCTGGAAGCGCCAGAACGCCTCGAAGGACCGGTCGAAGGTAGGTAGATCTTCGGGGCGGCCCACGAAGATTGCGCGCAGGCCGAGATACAACTCACCCCGGTCCGCCAGGTCGAGGTGATCGAGCGCGCGCACCGCATCGGTGACGTGGATGAGGGTGACGGGAAGCCCCTGCCGGCGGAGCATGGCCCCGAAGCGCACCACGGCCGCGCCGAGGTGCCGCAGGGCCATCAGCGTTCCACAGGTACGAAGGGCGCCAGGCCGTTCTTCGACACCTCGGTCTTGAAGCGTCGGATGTCGTCGGCATCCTTGAGCACGCAGCCAAGCGTCTCCGCCACGACCACTTCGTCAAGATGATCGGCATGGAGCGCCGTCAGCGCTTGGGCCCAGTCGAGGGTCTCGGCCACCCCAGGAACCTTGGCCAGGCGCATGGTCCGCAAGGACTCCATGAAGCGCGCGATCTGACCGGCCAACCTGGGGTTGATACCGGGGACTTTGCGCTCGACGATGCGGATTTCCTTGTCGAAGCCTGGATAGTCGATCCAGAGGTATAGACAGCGGCGGCGAAGGGCATCGGACAGCTCACGGGTCCGGTTCGAAGTCAGGATGACGTGAGGAGGATGGGTGGCCTTGATGGTACCCACCTCGGGGATGGTCACCTGCCAGTCCGAGAACACCTCTAGCATAAAAGCCTCGAACTCTTCGTCGGCCCGGTCGACCTCGTCGACCAGCAGCACCGGTGACCGCTCGTGCTGGGTGATAGCCTGGAGCAGTGGGCGTCGGAGGAGAAACGCCTCCGAGAAGATCTCGTGCTCGGTGTCGTCGGTGGAACGCCGCCCCCCCTCGTTGAGCTTGATGTGGAGGAGTTGCTTCTGGTAGTTCCACTCGTAGAGGGCGCTCGAGGCGTCGAGCCCCTCGTAACACTGCAGCCGGATGAGGTTGGTCCCGAGCATCCGCGCCATGACCTTCGCCACTTCCGTCTTGCCCACCCCCGCGTGTCCCTCGATGAGAAGGGGCTTCCGGAGGCTCATGGCCAGGTGGACCGAGGTTGCTACCGGGGCGTCCGTGACATACTCGGCCGCCTCCATCAACTCCTGGATCTTTCTGATCTCGTCGCGCATAGTCCTCGATTCTACATGAGCCGTGCGTAGTCCTCGGGGGTATCCACGTCGTCGGGCATGGGCAGATCGAAGGGGATCTCGCGGACTCGCCCCAGATTGGCTCGAACCACCGTCCGCGCCCCGCCGTCGCCCGTCAGCGCCCGAAGCTCAGGGAACACCTCGGCTCCGAAGATAACCGGGGTGCCCTGGATTCCTCGATAGATAGGGGTCACGATCGCCGCGTCGCCGCGACGGAAAGCCTCCAGAAGTGCCGGAATCACGCCGTCGGGTAGCCGGGGCTGGTCGCCAAGAGCGATCAGGACGGCGTCGGTCGTCTGCGCCAATGCAGCCACCCCGACCGCAATAGAACTCCCCTGGCCAGCCTCCGGGTGGGGGTTATGGATGAACCTCACGGGCAAACCTGCGAGAGCCGCCTGGACGTCAGCCGCCTCGTGACCAGTCACCACCAGGACCTCATCCGCGTGGGGAAGAATCGCGTCGACGCTCCAGCGGACGACGGGCTTCCCGCGGAGGGGAAGTAGCAGCTTCTGGCGACCCATGCGCCGCGCAAGGCCCGCAGCGAGAACGACAGCGCCTACCAAGTCTGGACGCGCAGGGGCCCGAGGCCAGCCCTAGACTCCGAGATCGGCGTGCATGCAGCCCTGGTGACTACCCTTTGGCGCGCTTTACGGCGGCCTCGATCGCCCGCCGGGCGAAGACCCGGCAGAGATGCGACTTGTACTCGACCGAGCCCTGCAGGTCTGCCTGAACGTCCACCCCCTCGGCCGCCTTCTGCGCAGCCGCCTCGATGACGGCGGCATCGAGAACCTTGCCCGTGAGACCGGCCTCCACGCCCTTTGCCCGCACGGCCTTGGTACCGGCGCCGGTCATCCCCACCCCTGCCTTCGTGCACGCCCCCTTGGCGTCCAAGGTCAAGGCAGCAGCGGCACCGACCACCGCGAAGCGCGAGGCAGGATGCGGGAACTTCATGTAAGCGGCACCGCTTCCGGCCGGCCAGATGGGCACGCGAATCTGGACGAGAATCTCGTCCTCGCGGACGGCGGTAGACATCAAACCCTGGAACCAGTCGTCGACCTTGACCGTACGCCGACCTTTCGGGCCCTCGCACACGAACTCGGCCCCGAGGGCGATCACGGCCGCGGGCCAGTCCGCAGCAGGATCGGCGTGGGCCAGGGAGCCTCCAACCGTGCCAAGATTTCTCACTGCCGGGTCGCCGATGATTCCCCCCACCTCGGCCAGAACCGGAATCTTGGACTTCACCAAGGCCGAGGATTCAACTTGGTAGTGGGTGGTCATCGCCCCGATGGCAAGTGCGCCTGACTCCTCCTTGACACCCCCGAGCCCCGGAACCTTGCGCAGATCGATGAGGTGCTTCGGCTGAGCCAATCGTAGCTTCATCATCGGGATGAGGCTGTGCCCTCCGGCCAGAAGCTTCGCGTCGTCCTTGAGGCGGGTCAAAAGGCCAAGGGCATCCTGGACGCTGGTGGGGGCGTGATACTCGAAGGCGGCTGGGTACATGCTTGGCTCCTATCGACCGGCCTTGGCGGCCTGAATGGTCTTCCACACCCGCTCGGGAGTGAGGGGCATGGCCTCGATGTGGTCGACCCCCATTCCGGACAGGGCGTCGACGACCGCGTTGACGACGGCTGGGGTCGAGGCAATCGTGCCCGTTTCGCCCGCACCTTTGATACCCAGTGGGTTGACGGGTGTCGGCGTCACTGTCCGTCGCCGTTTCGTAGAACGGCAGCTGATCCGCCTTGGGCATCGCGTAGTCCATCATGCTTCCGGTCACGAGCTGACCCGACTCTTCGTCGTAGCGCGCGCCCTCCCAGAGCGCCTGGCCGACGCCCTGGGCGATGCCGCCGTGCACCATCCCGTCAACGATCATGGGATTGATGACGTTGCCTACGTCATCCACGGCGACGTAGCGCAGAATGTTGACGCGCCCCGTTTCCGGTTCGACCTCTACCACGCACGCGTGCGCCCCGAAGGGGAAGCAGAAGTTCGAGGGATCGTAGAAACTGGTCTCTTCGAGACCCGGCTCGAGTCCCTCCGGATAGTTGTGGGGCACATAGGCGGTCAGCGCCACCTGCGCAAACCCGATCGACTTGCCGGGCACGCCCTTTACCGAGAACTGGCCACCCGAGAACTCGATGTCGGCCGGGGAGGCTTCGAGCAGGTGAGCCGCGATCTTCTTGCCCTTCTCTTTCACCTTGTTGAGCGACATGAGAATGGCCGTGCCTCCCACCGAGGCGGAACGGCTCCCGTAGGTCCCCATCCCGAAAGCGATGGCGCCCGTGTCGCCGTGGATGATGTCGACGTCGTCCATGGCCACCCCGAGCTCGCTTGCCACGAGCTGGGCGAAGGTCGTCTCGTGTCCCTGTCCGTGGGAGTGGGAGCCGGTGAACACGCTCACCTTTCCGGTGGGATGGACACGAACCACACCCGACTCGTACAGGCCGGCGCCGGCGCCGAGCGCACCGACCACCTTGGAGGGCGCGATGGAGCACGCCTCGATGTAGGCGGAGAAACCGACGCCGAGCAGACGCCCCTGCTTGCGGGCCTCCGCCTGCTCAGCCCGGAACTTCCGGTAGTCGAAGATCTGCAGGAGCTTGTCGAAGGCGGCGGCGTAGTCGCCGCTGTCGTAGGACACCGCCACCAGGGTCTGGAAGGCCCCCGAGAACTTGGGGATAAAGTTCTTCCGTCGGACTTCGGCGACGTCCATCTTGATGGCAGCCGCCCCTGCCTCCACCATCCGCTCGACCACGTAGGCCGCCTCGGGCCGCCCGGCTCCACGATAGGCGTCGACCGGCGTTGTATTGGTGAAGACGCCTGTGACCTCACAGTGGATGGCGCCGATGGCGTACACACCGTTCAGCAAGGTGCCGTAGAGGAACGTGGGCACGGCGGGGGCGAAGGTCGAGAGGTACGCGCCCAGGTTCGCCGTGGTCTTCACGCGCAGACTGAGGATCTTGCCGTCCCGGGACATGCCGATCTCGGCGTCCGTCACGTGGTCACGGCCCTGGGCGTCGGTCAGGTAAGCCTCTCGCCGAGTGGCTGTCCACCGGACCGGTCGCTTGATCTGGCGGGCGGCCCACGAGATCACCACCTCTTCGTTGTAGACAAAGATCTTCGAGCCAAAGCCGCCGCCGACGTCGGGCGCGATCACCCGCATCTTGTGCTCGGGAATCCCCAGAACGAACGCCGCCATGAGCAGGCGATGGACGTGGGGATTCTGCGACGTCACCCATAAGGTGAGCTCGTCGGTAGCCTCGTCGAAGCGCGCCACGCAAGCTCGGGGCTCCATAGCATTCGCGACAAGACGCTGGTTGACGATCCGCTTCTTGACCACGACGGCTGCCGACCTGAACGCGGCGTCGGTGGCAGCGCGGTCACCGATCTCCCACTTGAAGGCCGCGTTGCCGGACACGGACGCGTGGACAAGGGATTGACCAGGCTGGTGCGCCCGCTCTGTGCTGGTGACCGCCCCCAACGGCTCCCAGTCCACCACCACCTTCTCGGCCCCGTCGAGGGCCGCCGCCTGGCTGTCTGCGATCACCACCGCCACAGGATCGCCCACATGGCGTGCCTCGTCGGAGGCGAGGGGCATGTGGGGGGGCATGCTGAGGTCCTGGACGACTCCTGGGATGTTCTTACCCTTGTTGAGATCCCACCCGCAGGGAAGAGAGTTGACCCCGACCATGTCTTTGCCGACAAAGACGGCCACCACCCCCGGATGCGCCTTGGCCTTCGAAGTGTCGATGCCCCGGATCCGGGCGTGCGCGTGCGGGCTGCGTACGAACGCCGCATAGGTCATCCCGGGCAGCTTGATGTCGTCGACGTACCGACCGCGACCGGTGATGAATCGCGGATCCTCGCGGCGCTTGATGGATTGCCCGTAGACTGACGCCGTCGCCATGACGTCCCCCTACTTCGCGGCCATGTGCTCGGCCGCCCACTCGATGGCCTTCACGATGTTGTGGTAGCCGGTGCAGCGGCACAGGTTGCCTTCGAGCTGATGCCGGATCTGCTGCTCGGTAGGTTTCGGATAGCGTTCCAGTAGCTGCTTGGCTGCCATGATCATCCCCGGTGTGCAGAAGCCGCACTGCAGCCCGTGCTTCTCCCAGAAACCCAACTGGATCGGGTGCAGTTCGCCGTTCTTGGCCAGGCCTTCGATGGTCATGATGGTGGCACCGTCGGCCTGGACGGCGAATAGGTTGCAGGCCTTGACGGCCTGCCCGTTCATCTCGATCGTGCAGGCGCCGCACTGGCTGGTGTCGCACCCGACATGGGTTCCGGTGAGCCCGACGACCTCGCGGATGTAGTGGACCAGCAGCAGTCGTGGCTCGACCTCGTGGCTGTAACTCTGACCGTTGATGGTCATCTTGACTGGCAGTTTCACGGCTCGTCCTCCAGACTCGTGCGACGGTTTTCGGCACTCGGAAACGGTCGTGGCGTCAGAGAGGGTAAGCCTCCGCCCCACGTGTGTCAACGGCCTTCGCGATCAGGGATTCTCGACCCTCATAAGGTCGTGGAAGGCGGCGACTCGGGCCTCGATCTCCGCGCGTGTCAGGCGGCTGAGACGGTTGAGAGAGAAGTCCTCCACCGTGAAGGAGGCCATGACCGAGCCATGCACAATGGCCCGCCGCATGCTTGCGCGGTCGGTCACCTCGCGGGACGCCAGGTATCCCATAAATCCACCCGCGAAGGTATCCCCCGCTCCAGTGGGGTCGAAGACGGATTCCAGGGGATAGGCGGGGACAACGAAGAATGTGTCGCTGGCCAGCATGAGGGCACCGTACTCTCCACGCTTCACGACCACTACCCGGGGCCCCAGCGCGGCGATGGCCCGGGCGGCGCGGACCAGATTGGGCTCCCCGGCCAACTGGCGGGCCTCGGCGTCGTTGATGGTGATAACGTCAACCTCGCGCAGAACTTGCAGCAGTGCGGCGCGTTTGCTCGTTATCCAGAAGTTCATCGTGTCGAGCGCGACGAGTCGCGGTCGAGCGCTCATCTGACGCAGCACGTCGAGCTGCAGCTCCGGATCGATGTTTGCCAGGAAGAGATAGGGGATCTGACGCAGGGCAGGCGGTAAGTCCGGGCGGAAGCTGGCGAGGACGTTGAGCTGGGTGTCGAGGGTCCGGGCTTCGTTCAGGTCGTAACCATACTCGCCCACCCAGCGAAAGGTGCGGCCGCCTGGGGTCATCTGAAGCCCGGCCACGTCCACACCCCGCTCCGCTAGCAGGCGCACATGGGTTTCGGGAAAGTCGGCACCAACCGTAGCGACCAATCGCACCGTCGTGAAAAAGCTCGCCGCATAGGAAAAGTACGTGGCGGACCCTCCCAGCGCCTCGTCGACTTTCCCGAATGGAGTCGCCACAGAATCGAGGGCGACCGAGCCCACCACCAGAAGATCAGCCACGACGCCGGGTCGGGGGCCTTGACGGGCCTTTTCGCGCGATCCCCGACCGGGCTGGGCGGGGGCGATGGCCCGGCGCCGGGGGAAAGTACTTGCCGATCAGGAGGTCGAGCCGGCGGCGGGTGGCGGACGGAAACGCGCCGGGATCGGTGATCACGGCGTTCTTGAGCAGGCTCGCACACGCACATCCGCGAGCCGCGGGCAGCATCGGAACCACGCGCTGGATCACGTCCTTGGCGGTGGCCACGTTGTGCAGCAAGTTCTGCACGACTGCCTCTACCGACACGCTCGCGTGCGTATCGTGCCAGACGTCGTAGTCGGTAACCAAGGCAAGGGTGGCATAGCATAGCTCCGCCTCCCGGGCCAGCTTGGCTTCCGGCATGTTCGTCATGCCGATGACGTCGACCCCCCAGTTCCGATAGACGCGCGACTCGCCCTGGGTGGAAAACTGTGGCCCCTCGATGCAGATGTACGTCCCCCCGCGGTGAACCGCCGCCCCCGTCTGCCGAGCGGCCTTCTCAAGCGCTGTCGGCGACTTCGGGGCATACTGGCGTGGCCATGCCCACGTGCGCGGCAATACCGTCGCCGAAAAACGTCGACACACGCCGCCGGGTGTGATCGAAGAACTGATCGGGGATCACCAGATCGAGGGGATGGATCGCCTCCCTCATACTCCCCACTGCGGACACCGATACGACCCATTCCGCCCCCAGGGCTTTCAGCCCCCAGACGTTGGCGCGGAAGTTCAGCTCGCTGGGTAGCAATCGATGTCCACGCCCATGCCGCGGCAGGAAGATCACGGGCCGGTGCCCGAGCCGCCCCACGCAGTACTCGTCGGAGGGTTCTCCGAAAGGGGTCCTGACCCGGCGCCAGCGGACGTCGGTGAGTCCTGGCAGCTCGTACAAGCCGCTGCCGCCAACGATGCCGATCGCTCCCCCAGGAGCAGTCACACCAGCTCCCCCCGGGTCTCGTCGGTCCCTACTTCCGTGACTCTCACCGCCTGCAAACTTCGCATCAGCCCGTCCGGTCCATCGAAGGTCACCTCCACGTAGTTACCGGTCAACCCGACCAGGCGGCCCATCGGGTCGCGCGTCTCCAGAACGAGGACCTCCTGCTCGGACCCGACGAGGGCGGCGCGGAAGGCCCGGTTCTTCCGGGACGCCAGCTGACGAAGGGTCCGGCTACGAGACGAAATGCTGACACGGTCGACATGGCCGGCCATGGAGGCCGCCTCCGTACCCTTCCGGTCCGAGTAGGGAAACACGTGGAGATACGAAAAGGGCAGCATGTCGACGAATGCCATGGTTTCTGCAAATTCGGCCTCGGTTTCCATCGGGTGTCCGACCATCACGTCGGCACCGAGTCCGAGGGCCGGGCGTACCTCGATCAGCCGCTCAATGAGACGCTGGTACATGGCAGTCGTGTATGGTCGCCGCATCTGGCGCAGTATCCTATCGCTCCCGCTTTGCAGCGGAACGTGCAGGTGTGGCGCGATGACCGGACAAGCAGCGATCAAGTCGAGTAACTCTCGTGTGAAGTAGGCCGGAAGGAGCGACGAGAGCCGGACCCACCTGAGGCCACGAACGTCGACGATCTTCCGGAGCAGTGCCACGAGTGACATCCGTGGCGTCAGATCGGCCCCATAGCTCCCGAGATCGACACCGGTCAGGGTGACCTCACGATGCCCTCTTTCTGCAAGAAACCGGATCTGATCGAGCACTACCGCCGGGTCCTGGCTGCGGCTGGCACCCCGAGCCCGCGGGACGATGCAGAATGCACACCGATGCTGGCAACCTTCCTGAACCTTCAGGAAGGCCCGAGAGCGGCCCGCCACCGAGCCGAGCGGCATCAACGGGATCGTGCGGCTGAGAGACACGTCGCTCACGTGCACTCCTCCCGCGACTGCGCTCGAGAGAGATTCATCGAGCAAGTCGGGCAGGCGATACTTCTCACCGTTACCGACGACCAGATCGACACCAGGCAGGCGGGCCACCGTGTCGGGGTCCGTCTGCGCCCAGCATCCTGTCACGACCAGGCGGGCGGACGGGTAGGCGCGGGCGAATCGCCGGATCGTCTGCCGATCGGAGGCCTCTGCCCGGACCGTGACCGTGCACGTGTTCACGACCACGACGTCGGGCGCCTCATCGCCGTGGGCCAGCCGGTACCCGCGCGCTTCGAGCGCACCCTGCAGCCCCTGGGTGTCTGCCTGGTTCAAGCGGCAACCGAGCGTGGCGAAGGCCACGGTCGGCATCAGGCGACGACCGCCTCGTGGAGCTGCCCGCACGCTGCCCCGATGTCCTCACCCTTGCTCCACCGCACGGTGGTGGTTATTCCCGCCTTCAGGAGAAGGGACTGGAACGCGAGGATTCGGGGTAACGGTGGCCGCCGGAACCCTGAACCCGCCCAGTCATTGAAGGGGATCAGATTCACCTTGGCGGGAATACCGCGCAGGAGCCGGGCCAGCGCGCTCGCGTCCTGAAGTGCGTCGTTAATGCCGTCGAGGAGGACATACTCGAAGAAAACCCGCTGCCTGGGAGCCAGCGGGTAGCTGCGCACAGCGGCCAGCAACGCCTCGAGGTTCCAGGACCGGTTCACGGGCATGAGCCGCGACCGGACGTCGTCACTCGCCGCGTGCAGAGAAATGGCCAGGTTGACCCCCAGGGCTTCGCGCCCGAGCTTCTCGATCCCCCCCACCAGGCCGACAGTCGAGACGGTGATACGTCGCGGAGAATAGCCGAAGCCGAGTCGAGCGTCGGTGAGGATGCGGATCGCTTTGACCACCCCCGTCAGGTTCGCCAGCGGCTCGCCCATTCCCATGAACACCATGTGGGTGACACGGGTGCCCGGCACCAGCCCGTTCGCAACGAGAACCTGCCCGAGGATCTCTGCGGACGTCAGGTTGCGTTCGACGCCCATCTTCCCCGTCAGGCAAAACGCGCAGCCAAATCCGCACCCCACCTGGGTGGAGAGGCAGAGCGTGAGGCGGTCCCCATCAGGCATCAGCACAGCGCTGATCAGCGCGTCGTCACCGAGCCGAAGAACCAGCTTCTCACTGCCGTCCTGCGAGGGTGTCAGGCGCTCGAGGCGTGGCACGCAGATGGTGGCGCGTTCGAGGAGGGCGACCCGAAACTCCTTCGGGAGATCGCTCATAGCCGCCAGTTCGACGATACCCTTGCGATACATCCACGTTGCGAGTTGCCGACCGCGATACCGCGAATGATCCAGCTCGACGGCCAAGCTTTCCAGTTCTGCGGGCAGAAGACCGAGCAGATTCACGGCGGACACGAACCTCAGAATAGCACGAGGTCTCGGTCCCTCTTTTCCACCGAGTCTGTGAGGGTCCCGTGGATAACGCTGTGCGGAAGTCGCCCCTGTTCCCGATTTTTCTAGGACTTAGTGCGGTTCGCCCATTCAGCGAGCAGACCCACGCACGACGAGGTAGAGGTCAAGGAGGTTGGTGTTCGTGGGGCCGGTGACGATCAAGTCTCCCGTCGCCCGCAGCACGCGGTACGCGTCGTTGTCGTCGAGAGCAGCCTGCATGTCGAGACCAGCCTGGCGACCTCTTGTGATCGTCGACCCGTCGACGACAGCGCCAGCCGCGTCGGTGGGTCCATCGGTACCGTCGGTGCCAGCGGCCAGGACGGTGAGGCTGTCGTCGCCCTCGATGCTCAGCGCTGCCGCCAGAGCGAACTCCTGACAGCGACCTCCCCGTCCCCGACCTCGCACAGTCACCGTTGTCTCGCCAGCCGCGATCAAGCACGCCGGCGGTTCCAGGGCGCGCGCGCGTTCGACGAGCACCTGGGCCGTGTGTCGCGCTTCCCCTTGCAATTCACGTGTCAACACTTCCGAATGGTAACCAAGCGAACGCGCACGCTCCACCGCCGCGTCGACGACGAGCTGGTTATTGCCGATGATCACATGACCCACGCGACCGAAGATCGGATCTCGAGGCTTAGGAGTCTCGAGGACTTCACCCCGGGCCCCGGCGTGGAGCCTCTCGCGCACGGAGAACGGTGCGTCTGCCAGGAGGCCTCGCATCCTCAGGATGCTGAGGGCTTCCGCGAAGGTCGATGGATCGGGCGCCGTGGGGCCTGAAGCGATCACATCAAGCGGGTCTCCGATGACGTCGGACAGCACGAGGGTCACCACGAGGGCCGGTGCGGCTGCTCTCGCCAGCTGGCCGCCCTTGAAGCGGGAGAGATGCTTGCGCACGGTGTTGAGCTCGCCGATGGCGGCGCCCGCCGCGAGCAGAGAGCGGGTCAGGGTCTGCTTCTCGGCCAAGGTGACGTACGCCGAGGGCGCCGGCGTCAGGGCTGACCCGCCGCCCGACACAAGGAAAATGACCAGGTCATTCACAGCAGCACCAGAGGCCAGCTCCAGGAGACGGCTGGCGGCCTGCACGCCGCGCGCATCAGGCACCGGATGGCCGGCTTCCGCAAGGACGACGGTACGGGTGGCGGCCAGGTGACCATCCTTCACGACAACAAACCCGGCGCTGACCCTGTCACCCAGGATGTCTTCCACGGCGAGGGCCATGGCGGCACCGGCCTTGCCGCATCCCAAGACGAACACCCGATCGATACGAGAGAGGTCGACGGCCCGGTCGCCAACCTGTACGATGTCACCGCGCCGATGGAAGCTCCTGCGAAGGAGGGGGCCTACCTCACCGGCGGCGAGCGCGGCCTGCCAGATGGCCTCGGCAGCGACACGGAGGTCCACCGATCGGTGACCAGAGCCTCAGGGTTGAACGATCAAGATCCTCCGGCGATGGCAGGCACAATCGACACCTGGTCGCCATCCTTGAGGGCTGTCTGCGCGCCCTGGAGGAACCGGATGTCCTCTTCATTGATGTAAAAGTTGATGAAGCGTCGGATCGCCCCCTGGTCGTCGAGCAACCGCTCCCGAAGACCAGGGAACTGACGCTCGAGATCCTCGACGAGATCGCCCACTGTCTCCCCTTTGGCGTGGATCTCCGCGTTACCGGCCGTGAGGGAGCGGAGCGGGGTGGGAATTCGCACGAGTACGGGCATCAGCGTTCCTCCTGGGTAGCGTGAGATGTAAGACGGGCCAGCTCCCGGTCGAAGTTGGACAGTGAAGGGCGAATGGTCACCTGGGGAGCGAGACGGTCGGCCAAGGGATCGGGTGTCTTGAGGCCGCTGCCCGTGATGCAGATCACCACCGACTCGTCTCGCGGGATGATCCCGGCCTCGACAAGCTTTTGGGTGGCGGCCACGGTGACGCCCCCTGCCGTTTCTGCGAAGATCCCCTCCGTCCGGGCCAGCAGGAGCATGCCGTCGATGATCTCCTCGTCGGTGGCGTGCGCTCCGAAGCCGCCGCTGTCCTTCGCGACTCGGTACGCGTAATACCCGTCGGCCGGGTTGCCGATAGCCAATGATTTCGCGATGGTGCGCGGACGTACCGGTTTCAACACGTCCGTATCGTCCTTGATCATGGTGACGATCGGTCCGCATCCTTCAGCCTGGGCCGCGTGCATCTTGGTTCGGATGGGGCCCTCGATGAGTCCGAGGGCAGCCATTTCTGTCATGGCCTTCCAGATCTTCGTGATCAGTGAGCCACCGGCACAAGGAACCACGATGTGAGCAGGCGTCCGCCAGCCAAGCTGTTCAACGATCTCGAAGCCATAGCTCTTCGACCCCTCAGCATAGTAGGGGCGGAAGTTTACGTTCACAAAGGCCCATCGATACTTGTCGGCGATCTCGGAGCAGAGCCGGTTGACCTCGTCGTACGTACCCTGTACGGCCACGAGGGTGGGGTTGTAGACGAGCGTGCCCAGAATCTTACCGGCTTCGAGATCGGCGGGGACGAAGATGAAGGATGCCAAGCCAGCCTCGGCAGCGTGGGCCGCCACCGAGTTGGCGAGGTTGCCGGTGGACGCACAGGCGACCGTTTCGAAGCCGAACTCCCGGGCCTTCGTGATGGCCACGGACACGACTCGATCCTTGAACGACCAGGTGGGATGGCACACCGAGTCGTTCTTGACGTAGACCTCGGCCACGCCCAAGGCCCTGGCCAGATTCCTGGCGCGGATCAGCGGGGTGAAGCCGACGGCATGACCCACGGCCACCTCGCCCTCCACCGGCAGCAAGTCCTTGTACCGCCACATGCTCGGCGGACCAGCGGCGATCGACTCACGCGTCACGAAGCCCCTTGAGCGCCTCGTACCGATAGTCGACCTCGAGAGGGCCGAAGCAGAATTCACAGACATGAACGGGCGATGCAGGATAGCCGCGGCCGCACTCGCGGCACTTCAACCCCTTCAGCTTGTCCATCGACTCGTCTCCATCGGTAGGGGATTTGAGCCCCGAGTGTGTACAACACCGACAGCACGATAGCGAACCTACTTATCAACAAATCACGTGCCAAGTCAAACGAGGGCCGTCTCCCCGTCACTACGGTATGATCCAGCGTCGTGTATCGCGACGTTGTCCTTCCCCTCCTTCTGCTGCTCGCCTATGCCTCTGCCTTCGGGGCGACGTCCCTCGGGCTTTCGCCGGTCATCGCGTTCGATGACCATCCGGGCCAGCTCTACCGACTGTGGCATGTCCTGCAGCATGGCTTCGCACCCTGGGCCTGGAATCCCGGCTGGTGGGCTGGCTACCCTGAGCTACAGTTCTACCCTCCCGGCTTCGCATATCTCGGGGCTCTGCTCCACTTTGGATCGTTCGGCGCGCTCGCCGTGCCGGCCGCCTACCACACGCTGACCTGGATCGCGTACGTCGCCCCCGCCCTGACGACGTTCGCCTTGCTCACGCGTCTGCTCGGTCAAGGCTGGAGCGCCCTGGTCGGCGCGTTCCTGGCCCTTACCCTCTCGGCCGGCACGGCGAGCGGTGTCGAAGGGGGCGTCCACTGGGGGATGGTCGCTGCCAGGCTGGCGTGGGCGTTGCTCCCCCTTCTGATCCTCGTTCTCTCGCCGTGGATCGACGCGAACCGTCCCCTCCCCTTGCTCGCGCCGGCGATTGTCTCGGCCGTCGTGATCACCCATCCCGCCCATCTACCCACGGCTGTCGTGATCCTCTTGCTGGCGGCTGCCGCGCGGCCACGCGAGTGGCGGCACCGACTGAGGGCCAGCCTGCTGGCCCTTGGACTGGCCGCCGGGCTCACGGCGTTCTGGACGCTTCCCCTGCTCGCCCGGCTCGGGCACACTCGTGCCCTGGCGTGGGGCACCCTTGAAACCGGCCCCGCCATGACCCTCGGCCGGCCCTTGCCGCTCGTACTTCTGGGCCTTGCCGTCGTCGCTCTCGCGCATCCAGCTGGGTCTCATTCCCGTACCGTCACCCTACTCGCGCGGCTTCCGTGGATCATGATCCTCGTCGTCGCGGTCGACGCCTATCTGGTCGAGCCGCTTGGGATCCGCTGGCTGCCATCCGATCGGGTTGCCGACGGCGGCTGGATGGCGCTCGTGCTGGCTGCGGGGTACAGCGCAGGGCGTTTTCTGGCGAGGTTTGGGCCCCTCACACGTCCGCTGTGGTCGCTCGGCGCGATCCTCGTCGTCGTTATCCTGTCACTGCCTGGCCAGGTCCTCACCGTGTGGCCTCACTCGACCGCGTGGCCCACCCTCGAGAACGTCGAGCGGGGATTCCGCCTACCCGCCCTTTGGACGGCCCTGCAGGCGGCGCCCGAGGGGCACGTGCTGTTCACGCGCTCAGGCCTTCCGCTCGCTCATGGCCCGGAGTGGTACCGACCGCACACTCACGCGACTGCCCTGGCCCCACTCGGGGCCGGCCGGCGAGTCATCCACGGGACATTCACCCACCCCTCGCCCGTCGCCGCTCTGGTCTACCGCGGCGATGCTGGTCGAGGGGCGATCAACGAGCTCGCCGAGCGTCTGGACGGCAATCGATTGTTTGGGCGCCCGCTGGCCGATCTGGATCCCGAAACGTTGAACGGAATTGCAGATCGGTTCGGCATCTGCACCGTGGTCGTCTTCGACGCGGACGTACTCGTGCGGCACGCCATGGAGGAGAATCCGGAGTTCCGACAGTGGCGGTCAACCCCACCCTTCCTTCTATACACGCGGCGGCAGCCGTGCCCACTGCCAACCGAGGTGGAACCCGGCCACTGGCGCGTCACCCTCGACGGCACGCCTGGTACCTGGGTTTCCACCCGCAGTGCGTACTACCCACTCTGGAGGGCGACACAGGAAGGCAGGCCCCTTCCCGTCCGCCGGGGCTCACTCGGCGAGCTCGAGGTCAGGTTAGCCGCGTCCAGTTCGCCGGTCGACCTGACCTACCGCCCTTGCGCCATCGAGTGGACCGGCGTCGCCGTCAGCGGTACCGCGGCCCTGGTCGGGCTGGCGTTGCTCGTGGGCCGTGCCTCATCTAGACGAGTGGATCGTAGTTGAAGTACTGGCCGGACGTCTCCAATGGTACGAAGTGGTGCTGAAGGCTTCCGGGAACCATCTCCGCCAACCGCTCCACCGTCCAGCCTTCCGCGTGATGAATCCGCATGATGGGCCGCGTGTGACCAAAGAGCATCAGCTCTTTACCTCGGACCCCAAAGATCTGCCCCGTCACGTCCTTCGCCGCGTCGCTGGCCAGCCAGGCGGCGACCGGGGCGATGTGCGCGGGCGACATCTTCTTGATCTTCTCGACCCGGGTCCGCTGCACGTCAGTCTCGGTGGGGATGGTGCCGATCATTCGCGTCCACGCGAAGGGGGAAATGCAGTTGGCCGTCACATTGTAGCGGACCATGTCCAGCGCGGTGACCCGCGTCAGCCCCACGATGCCGAGCTTGGCCGCCGCGTAGTTTGCCTGTCCCACGTTGCCCACCAGCCCCGAGGTGGACGTCATGTTGATGATCCGCCCGGACTTCTGCTCTCGAAGGTGCGGCGCGGCGGCTCGCGTCACCGCGAAGGTGCCTTTGAGGTGGGTGTTGATCACGGCGTCCCATTCTTCTTCGGTCATGTTGAAGATCATGCGGTCACGCAGAATTCCAGCATTGTTCACCACCACATCGATCCGACCAAAGGTGTCGAGGGCGGCTTGGACGATGCGCTGCCCACCAACCATCGTTGCCACCGAATCGTAGACTGCGACCGCCTGACCACCCGCCGTCTTGATCTCCCCCGCGACCTCGTCGGCCGGCTTTGGAGAGCTATCCGCACCGGCGGCGTTACCCCCGTAGTCGTTGACCACGACCCGCGCTCCGTGTCGGGCCATGAGCAAGGCGATTTCCCGCCCGATCCCTCGCCCCGCTCCCGTTACCGCCACCACCTTGTCTTTCAGCATCATGCAATCCTTCCAAATGGGGGGCCTCGAAAGGGCCCCCCATACCCCCCACTGCTCGGGGACACCCCGGCAAAGCCGTGGCGCCCCTCGGTCCTACGCTGGCATTCCGGGGCCTCGAAAGGGCCCCCCATTACCCCCCACTGCTCGGGGACACCCCGGCAAAGCCGTGGCGCCCCTCGGTCCTACGCTGGCATTCAGGGGCCTCGAAAGGGCCCCCCATTCCCCCCACTGCTCGGGGACACCCCGGCAAAGCCGTGGCGCCCCTCGGTCCTACGCTGGCATTCAGGGGCCTCGAAAGGGCCCCCCATTCCCCCCACTGCTCGGGGACACCCCGGCAAAGCCGTGGCGCCCCTCGGTCCTACGCTGGCATTCAGGGGCCTCGAAAGGGCCCCCCATTACCCCCGGCAAGCCGTGGCCCCTCGGTTACGGGCTTCAGGGCCTCAGGCCCCCCACTGCTCGGGGACGCCCGCCCCGGGATACTACGTCAGATTTGCTAGGGGCCCAAACCCGCGGCCGAGTGCGCGCACGGCTAGGTTAGCGGGGGCGTCGTGCGTCGAGGGCGGCAGCATAAGCGCCCGCGAACACGAAAACTATCGCCGAATAGTAGGTAAACATGACGACGGCCACCAATACGCCCAACGTTCCATAGATCTGGTCGTAGAGGCCGATCCGCCGGATGTAGAGGCGGAAGAGTTGCTTCGCGATCTCCCACAGAACGGTGGCCATCGCGGCCCCCGCGACGGCAGCACTGGGGCTGAGCGGACGGTGGGGCACATAGCGGTAGGCAAGATAGAAAAGGGAGGCGGACAGCGCGAGGCTCAGCAGGGTTCCGGCCGTGCCCATCCATTCGCCGGGCATACCCGCCGGCTGGAGGACAACGACCAAGAACCAATGATAGAACCAGGCAACCACGGTAGCCAGGAATAGCAACACGCACAACAGCACGACCAGTGCCATGTCGGCGAAGACTCGCCGGATGAAGTGGACGTCAGCCCTCACGCCGGTCACCATGTCGAGAACGTGGCGGGCCGCCGAGAAGAGGGGGGTGGCGAAAAAGAGCAAGGTCACCGTGCCTAGCAGCCCCGAGAGCCCCCGGGTCTCCGCGATGCGGCGAAGCACGCTCATGATCTCACGTCTGTACACGGGAAAGTTGGCGGCCAGCTGGCCGATGATCACATCCTCCGCCCGGCTGGTCGAGAGGACGAAGCCCACCGTAGAGACGGCGAGCAAAATGATGGGAATCAAGGTGACCAGGAAGAAGAAGGCGAGACCCGCGCTCAGAAAGAAGCCGTCGGCCTCGGAGAACCGGGAAAGGGCGCCACGAATCCCCGTGAACACCGAGAGCGCTATACGTTAGCGCGCACTACCCCGCCATCGATCTGCAAGGCCACCCCCGTCACATACGATGCACGTTCCGAGGCGAGGAAGACGGCCACGTTGGCGAACTCCTCTGGTGTCCCGATGCGGCGCAGTGGAACATCGGACGTAGCTTGCCGGGCATACTCGTCCGCAGGAAGCCCTGCGCGTCGAGCGCCGCTCAAGAACCGATCGGTGAGGATCTTACCCGGACAAAGGACGTTGATCGTGATGTTGTCCTGACCCAGATCCTCCGACAGGGTCTTCATGAGGCCAGCCACCCCCGGGCGGACGGCGTTCGACAGCACCAGTCCGTCGACCGGCTGCTTGACCGAGACGGACTGGATGGTCAAGATG
Organism: uncultured Candidatus Rokubacteria bacterium; assembly: GCA_963754315.1. GTDB lineage: Bacteria > Methylomirabilota > Methylomirabilia > Rokubacteriales > CSP1-6 > CAVWFS01. The sequence goes on along the minus strand of CAVWFS010000018.1, from coordinate 799,017 downwards.
CGCCCCCAGCGACGGGCGCGCATGGAGGGAAGCACCTCACGAATCAACCGGACGACGGACAGCACGGACACGTCGAAGGCACCGTACCACTGCTCGTCAGTTGTCTGGTCGAAGTCCACCCGCGGCGGGCCCCCGGCGTTGGCGATCAGAATATCCACCCCGCCGAACACGTCGCGGGCGCGTTGGCCGAGCGCATGCACGTCGGCAACGCGGGTCACGTCGGCAGCCATGGCTACGACCTCGACCCCCGTCTTGCCGCGCACCTCGTCGGCCGCAGCCATCACGTCACTTTCCGTGCGTGCGCACATGAGGATTCGCGCCCCCTCGCTGGCCAGCCCGAGCGCGCAAGCCTTGCCCATACCTTTGCTGGCAGCAGTCACCAGGGCCGCCTTGCCCTTCAGTCCGAGATCCATGGCCCGCTCTTCTCCTACGATACACTCACGGTTGACGGAAGAACTCGGCGCGATCCCCCCCGGCCACGCTGACCCGACGCAGGGTGTTCTCGCGCTTCACCTCGAACGTCATGGCCTCCCCGGGCTCGTGCCGCCAGAGAGACAGGTACAAGTCGCGACGGCTCTCCAGCTTCTCGGCATTCAGGGAAACCAAGAAATCCCCCTCGCGGAGCCCGCCTCGATCACCCGGACCATCCGGGACGAGCGCCGCCACCACGATGCCTTCTTCGATCGTCTGGACGAAGATGCCGAGCCAGGCACGGCGGGGGCGACTCATCACGCGCCCGAATTGCAGCAACTCCCGCTCATGCTCGCGATAGCAGTCCACGGGGATGGCCAGCGAGTTGCGAATCAGCTCGTTGAGATTGAGCGAGACTATCCCGGCCAGGTGCCCGCCCATGGTGAACAGGCCCCCACCCCCAAAACCGGGGTTGGACGTGTTCGAGATGATACCGTTCTCGAGAAGATACTCCCAGTGCGCCTCGAACTCCCCGAGATACGTCACCAAGCCGCCCGCCACCCGCCGTTCCTGAGCACCCGTGGTGGCGATGGAGATTACCGGATCGCCCCGCTCCATTTCGCGCTCGGCTCGAAGGATGGCCGCTGTCAGTCCCTGCCGCTTGATGCGGACGAGCGCCAAGCCGACGTCAAAGTCCTGGGCGACGATCTCGGCCCGTACCCGCCGGCCCTTCATGAAGGAAACCTGAAGGTTCTGGCCTCCCATGACGACATAGTTGACGGTGAGAATGAGCCCCGCGGGATCGATCACCACCCCGCTCCCCATGCGTTCACTCCCCAGGATCGGCACCGATCGATGATCACGCGCCACCGTCACATGAATGTTGACCACACTTTCCGTGAGATGGCGAACGAGTTCCACCGAGGCGTCCACGGTCAGCGCCCCCGCAACGTGCGGGCCAGGAACACCTCGACCCGCCGCTGGGCGTCGGCGTGGGCGGCCGCATCGAAAGCCACCGTCGCGCCCGCGCCGCCTGGGCGATTGTCGTTGCCGACATCAGGAAGAAACGCCCTGGCCTGCCCCTCGACGTCGAAGTAGTGGTAGATCCCCGGGTAGAGCACGATCTCAGCTGGCGCCCCGCGTGACCGCATGGCCTCCACCATCGCACGGCACGGTCCGGGCAATGTCCAGTCGTCGGCATCACCGATGAGTAAAAGAAGCGGCCTGACGACCTGCTCGCGGGTCAGCGAGGCGCACCCGCCCGGATACATCGCGACCGACGCCTGGTAACCAGGCTCCGGCACTCTCACTCCTCGCGCGCGCGCCCGCTCCAGACTCGGTCCATTCACCACGGCCATGGCGAACACCCCGCCATTGGACCAGCCCATGACGCCGATTCGTCCGGGATCGACCCCCGCCTGGCCCTGCAAGAGGCTGAGGGCGCCCATGGCGTCGTCCAACCGCTCGGTGTTCGGCACGTCTGGCTTATCGGCGGCGCATCCGTCGGTGATGCCCCTCGCCGCCCAGCTGTCCACCACGAGGGCTACGTAACCACGCTCCTGGAGCCAGCGGGCCCAGGCGTGATTAGATGCGGAGACGCCGTGACATCCGTGAAAGAGGACGACGGCGGGAGCCGGCACGCTGCCCGTCGGCCTGTAGATCGTAGCTGGAATCTGACGAGGAGCCCCCGGTGTAGCGTTCGCGAACTGGAGAGATTCGGTGCCAGTGCGCGTGGTCGCGCATCCCAACGCCAGCACCGTGATCCCGATCGCCAGCCACGCTCGACATCGCATGGAGTTGAGAATATACCGGAACCGGGCGTAATATCCGATCGCGGTTGGTGTCCAGTGGCCACTCACTCGCCGTGGCCGCCGTCCGCGGGATGGAGGCGTCGGTGCTGGAGCACGCGGACGCTGAGGCTCGTCGCTACTTCGAGCTCGGCTACGAAGCTCAGATGGAGCGCCGCCTGGACGACGCGGTCGCTCTGTACCAGAAGTCCATCGACGTTGAGCCAACCGCCGAGGCCCACACCTTCCTCGGCTGGGCTCTCAGCGCGCTACGCCGGCTGGACGAGGCCATCACGCAGTGTCACATCGCCATTCGGCTCGATCCGGGGTTCGGAAATCCCTACAACGACATCGGCGCCTATCTGATCGAGCTCGGGCGACCGGACGAGGCCATCCCATGGCTCGAGCGTGCCAAGCGCGCGCCACGCTACGAGCCGCGCCAGTTTCCTCACCTCAACCTTGCCCGGGTGTACATCATGAAGAACCGCCTGCACGAGGCCATCCGCGAGTTGAAGGTCGCTCTCACGATCGAGCCCGGCCACGCGGGGGCACGCCAGCAGATTCGCGAACTCCACCGTCTGCTGGGAACGTTGAACTAGCGAGTGCTCCCTTCCGCCGAGGCACCGCGGCTGCCCGGTGCGAAGCCCTTTCCCGGTCTCGTGGCCTGTACGCTCGAGCCCGGCGGACGGACCATCCGTCTCTATCAGCGGCATGGCCAGAGCCTCACCGCCCACGTCGCGCCCTTCATGCCGTTCCTGCTCGCCGGCGATGTCGCCCCTCTCGAGGGAGCGCCCGGCCTCCGCGAGGTCACCGCGCTCGCCGGGCCCGGAACGCTCCGCTGGCTGGCTCACTTCGACGCCTGGGAGCACGCCCGCGCTGCCCGCGATCGGCTTCGCCCCGCTCCCCTCTGGTTCACCGCCGATCCCGTCCATCAATTTCTGCTCGCCACCGGCTATACCCTCTTTGGAGGTCTGCGCTTCGGCGACCTCCGCCGCCTTGCCCTCGATATCGAGGTGCTCACGGGGGATGGCTATGACTTTCCGAGCGCGGCCCGCCCCGACGACCGCATCATCGCCATCGCCCTGGTCGACTCTTGCGGGTTCCGCCACGTCCTGCGGGGCGACCTCCTGACGGAAGCCGCCCTCATCGAGGAGTGTTCACGCCTCATTCGTGAGCGTGATCCCGACGTCGTGGAGGGGCATAACATTTTCCGGTTCGACCTCGAGTACCTCGAAGCTCGCGCGCGGCGGCACGGCCTCACTCTGCCTTGGGGCCGCGGCGGCGAAACGCTACGCGGCCGCATCGCACAGCTTTCGGTCGCTGAGCGGACGATCGGCTACCGACGTTACGAGATCCCTGGGCGCCACATCATCGATACCTACCTCCTGGCGCAGCTCCACGACGCGGGGGCGCGCGACCTGCCCTCCTTCGGGCTCAAGGACCTTGCGCGCCACTTCGGACTGGCCAAGGATGATCGGACCTATCTGGATCCTGCTTCGATTCCCCAAGTATTCCGGGAGACCCCCGAGCAGCTCATGGCATACGCGTGTGACGACGCGGTGGAGACCCTCGCCTTGTCGGCGATCCTGGCCCCTCCGTACTTCGTCCAGACGCAGTTGTTGCCCTTCGACTATCAGGCGACCGTGCTCCGGGGAGCCGCCGCCAAGATCGACGCTCTCCTCGTCCGGGAATACCTGCGCCGTCGACGGGCCATCCCCCTGCCGGGTCCCTCGGCCCCGGTGGGCGGGGGCTATACCGCGATCCTGCAGCAGGGAGTGGCCAAGCCTGTCTGGCATGCCGACGTCACATCGCTGTACCCGTCAGTCATGCTGACCGGCGGTCTGGCCCCCGCCTCGGACACCGTGGGCGCCTTCCTCGAGCTGCTGCGCGCCCTGACCGACTTCAGGGTGGCTGCCAAGCAGCGCTTGCGCGACTCGGCCGACGCTCGAGATCGGGCCCATCTGGGCGCACTCCAGCAGGCCTTCAAGATCCTGATCAACGCCTTCTACGGCTATCTAGCCTACAGCCGCGGGCACTGGAACGACTTCGCGGTGGCGGACCGTGTCACGGCCGAGGGACGGCGTATCGTGACAGCGGTGCTGTCGCGCCTCGCCGAGGTAGGTGCCAGCCCAGTGGAAGTCGACACGGACGGCGTGTACTTCGTCCCGCCGGCGGCCGCCTCATCGAGCAACGAAGAATCGCTCCTGGCCCGCGTCGCGGACGCGCTGCCGCCCGGTATTCAGCTCGAGTTGGCAGGACGGTACGCCGCGATGCTCAGCTACAAGATGAAGTCCTATGCGCTGCTCGACGAACGCGGGCGACTCGTCCTCAAAGGCTCGGCCCTGCGCTCCCGGGGCCTGGAACCCTTCGTACGCCTGCTGATCGAAGAACTGGTACGTCTGCTCATCACGGGACGGTCCGACGAGGTGAAATCCGTGATCGATCGATGGACGCACGACTTCGCGGCCCATCGGGTACCCGTGCGTCTGTTCGCAAGGACGGAAACGCTGCAGGACCCGCTGGACGTCTACCAGCAGCGCGTCCGCGCCGGTGTACGCAACATCTCCGCAGCCTACGAAGTCGCCTTGGCGTCGGGCCGGGACCTCCTCGTCGGTGACCAGATCACCTACTATGTCGCGGGACGCGGCCGGCATGCTTCCGTGGCTGAACTGGCGCGGTCAGCCAGCCTGTGGGACCCGGCGCAGCCGGACGAGCACGTGGGGTATTACCAGGGCAAGGTCCTCGAGATCTGGACGCGCTTCCGCCCCTTCACTGAGTTCGAAGGATTGCGCCCCTACCCCCTGGCCTCTCTGTCCGAGACGGCGGTACAGCTCGATCTCTTTCCCGAGCGGGCCTGACAAGCGCTCCGAGAACCAACGGTCACCAGCGGCGACTACCGGCGCCAGCCTCCCCCGCCTCCTCCGCCCGGGCCACCGGACCTCGGACCTCGGTCTCCGCGTGGACCACCGCCGCCGCTTCGCTGAGGTTGGGGGCGAGCTTCGTCGACGACGAGGTTTCGGTCACGGAACAGCCGCCCGTTGAGCATCTCGATTGCCTTGGTCGCTTCCTCCTTAGTAGCCATCTCCACGAAGCCGAATCCGCGAGGGCGCCCCGTGAACTGATCGGTGATGATGCGGACGCTCTCGACGGTACCCGACTGTTGAAACAGTTCGCGAAGATCCTCTTCTGTTGCCTGGAAGGACAGGTTACCGACGAAGAGCTTTGAGGCCATCTCACGATCCTCCTCGCCCTGACGTTGCAGGCGCCTGGGGCCTGGTCAGGAAAACGTGCCCAAGAGTACTGACAGCAGGTAACGCATGTCAAGGCGAGTCCGAACCGGCCCTAAAACGCCTGGTCCAGGAGTGTTCGGAGGCACTCCGGGCCGGGGTTCGGAGCGAGCCCCTCAGCGATGCGGAAAGGGCGGGGCGGACGGCAGGGCCGCCTCGAGCCGCCTGCTAGACTTCGCTACAGCAGCGCCGAAATCCTCCAAGGCGAGGCCCCCCACCGTGCGGCGGCGCACACGCGCGGCGCCAGCCTCGAGCAGTGTCCGTGCGCCACGCGCGTTGCCGTGCGTCCAGTGGTGATAGCCGACAGCGATTTGGATCAAGCCTCGAAGCGCCTCGCGTGTGTCATCCGTGGCCACCCGCCAGTGCGGCTCCAGCGCCTCATGCACCTCGAAGAATAGGCCGGCATCGAACAGGACGGCGGCGACCTCCAAGGTTTCGTCGAGATTGCGGGGGCGGCGCAGCGGCACTGCCCTCAAGGCCTCGGTGGCCAGCTGGGCGCGCCCGCGAACAACCGCGCCATAGGCGGCATCAGGAGCGCACCAGCGCCGCGCGCGGTCCTCGTCCGAACCCAGCCGAATAAGCTGGCGGCGGGCCCGCTCATCGTGCAGAGCTGCCAGGATCGTATCTGCCAGTCGATGCCGAAGCCGGGGAGGGAGAGCCGGCCTCACATGCCGAGGGCAGATGCCGGACCGACCGCATCGCGCTCGGGATCCCCTTCCTGGAGCGATAGCATGCGTTCGACCCGAGTGCCCGCGAGCAAATCGTGGAGGGCCCGCTTGTCGCGCCGCAGGCCCGCCATCGCGTACCCGATCCCAAACATCGCCAGCGAGACGAAGTAGCCGGCAAACCTCAACAGCGCGGCGCCCACGGACACGGTCGTGCCGTCCACGTTCACCGCACGGATGTTCACGAGCATCTTGCCAATCGTCTGACCGCCCACCAGCGCGTGGAGCACCGTGGTGTACGCGCCAGCGAAGAGCAATGTGAACACCCACACCAGCGGCACCAAAGCCATCGAATCCTCGACGTCCGGTCCGATGACCTTGCCCGCGATGTATCCGAGGGACACCTGCACCAGGAACAACAGCGAGAAGTCCACGAGCGCGGCCACTGTCCGAATCCAGAAGCCCGCCGGTCGCGTCTCCATCATGGCGCGTATAATATGCTCATGATTTCCGTGGCTGACGGTCAAAATCACATCCTCGATTCGGTCACGACCGTCGCACCCAGTGAGATCATTCCTATCGCCAGCGCTCTCGGGCGCGTCCTGGCCGAGCGCCTGTGCGCTCCCTTCGACGTTCCGCCCGCCGACAACTCTGCGGTGGACGGATACGCGGTGACGGACCACGACGTGCCGCACGTGGGCGCGCGGGAGCTGTTGGTGGTGGGCAACCTGCCCGCCGGTTCCGTCTTCGACAGTCCCCTCGCCCCCGGCCAGACGGTGCGCATCATGACCGGAGCTCCCTTGCCCGCCGGGGCGGGCACCGTCTACCCACAAGAGGTGGTAGAACGAATCGGAGATCGACTGCGTATCGGCCCCAGTCCGCTTGGGGCCAACGTACGCCGCCGCGGTGAGGACGTCCAGAGCGGCACGGTGGTCATCGAACGGGGGACGGTCCTCCGTCCACAGGAACTCGGATTGAGCGCGTCGCTCGGCCTCTGCCAGGTCGCCGTCTACGCTCAGCCGCGGGTGGCGCTGCTCTCGACGGGTGACGAGGTGGCCGAGCCCGGTACCCCCCGGAAATCGGGACAGATCTACGACGCCAATCGCTTCACCTTGCGTGGGGCGGTCGAGCAGTGCGGCGGGCGGGTCACCGATCTCGGTATCGTGCCTGACCAGCGCGCGGAGCTTCGCGCTCGCCTGCTCGAGGCTGGCGAGATGGCTGATATCGTGATCAGCTCGGGCGGCGTGTCGGTGGGCATGTACGATCTGGTGAAGGACGTGCTGACGGAGGTTGGGGGCATCGATTTCTGGCAGGTCGCCATGCAGCCTGGACGTCCCCTCGCGGTGGGACGGTTGGGTTCCGCGCACTTCTTCGGGTTGCCCGGCAATCCTGTGGCATCGATGCTCACCTTCCTCCTCTTCGTGCGACCCGTCCTCTACAAACTTGGGGGCCGGAGCACGCTCTTCCCTATCCTCCGTCCGGCCCGAGCGGCCGAGCCGCTGCCCAAGAAGCGGGGTCGGCGTGAGTTCAAGCGCGGCGTGCTCAGCTGGAGTGTCGACGGGTGGGAAGTCCGTACCACGGGGCCTCAAGGATCGGGAATCCTCTCCTCAATGGTCGCTGGCAACTGTCTCGTCGTGCTCGAGGAGGATCGGAGCGACGTGGCGCCGGGTGAGCTGGTGCTCGTCGAGCCGTTCTCGGGGCCGTGGCCGGCATGAGCGAGGGCACAAGGCTCGAACTGATCGACAGCCTCGCCCGCACCCTTCCCGATCTCGTGGCCAGCGAGCAGCGGCGCTTACCCCACCTGACCTACGCCGACGTGCGGGTGGAGATCGTCGAGGTCAAGTCGACCTCTGCCGAGAACGACGGCAGCCGCTCCGCGCGCGCCGACACGCGCCTCACTCTCGGCGTGCGGGCGCTGGCCGGGGAACGGATGGTCGGCCCGGGTTACGTGGGATTGACCTTGGGTGTCCACGACACGGACGCTCTCGCGCGGGTCGTCCGAGAAAGCCTCGCCCAGGCCCACCGCCGCGCGCTGGTGAATGGAGAGATGAAGGCAAACACCCGAGAGAAGTTCGGCGTCCTCGGGCGCAGCCTGGTCGACACGCGGCTGCACCCGGTCGACGTCCGGCGCGACCGGGTCGCTGCCGTCTACGAGATCGATCCACGTGAAGTCTCCCTGGACACCATGAGCCGTTACACCCTCGACGTGTGCCGCCAGGTGGGCGCTCTCGATCATCGCCTCAAGTACCGCTACGTGTCGACATTGACCCAGCTCTCACGCGAGCTGTTCGTCTCGACCGAGGGCGCCCTCATCGACCAGGCCTTCGCGCTCACCCAGGGGCTGGTGGCCGTGGTGGCGGTCTCCGGGCCCGTCAGCCAGGAGCTCGACGACGTGCTCGGTCATCAGCGGGGTTGGGAGATCCTGGAGCGCGGTGTGGACGATGCATCCCTGCGTTTCCCGACGTTCCGCGAGTTCGCCCTCGACCTCGCCCGCGAAAGCCTGGAGCTGGTGGAGGCCCCCGCCCTGCCAAGCTCCTCGGGCGAGGTGACTGTTGTCACCGACCCCCACTACAACACGCTGCTCTCGCACGAGATCGTCGGCCATCCTGTCGAGCTGGATCGCGCGCTCAAGATGGAGACGGCGTACGCCGGCCGTTCCTGGCTCCTGCGCGGTCTCGGGGAGCACCAGGTCGGCAGACGGGTGGCCTCGCCCCTCGTCACCGCTTATTCCGACCCGGCCCTGCCAGGTTATGGACACTACACCTACGACCACGAAGGCACCCCGGGACGCCGCGTCGTGCACATCGATCAGGGGATCCTCAAGGGCTTCATGAACAGTCGCCAGACGTCGGCTATCTTCGGCGGAGAGCCGAACGGACACTGGAAGGCGGTCGACCTCTCCCTGGTACCGCTCGTCCGCATGTCGACCACGGTGTTTGCGAGCGGCGAGCGCCCGCCCGCCGACATCGTGCGCGAGGTCGACCACGGCTACTTCATCGCCGGGCATCGCATACCGTCCATCGCCGAGAGCCGCGAGAACTTTCGCATCTCCGCACGGAGCGTGTACGAGATCGAGCACGGTCAGCTCGGGCGTCGCTTTCGCGACGGGGGCCTGGCCGCCGACAGTCGTGACTACCTCATGAACGTGGACGCAGTGGGAAACGACTTCCGGATCTACCCGATCGCCAACTGTGGAAAGGGACAGCCCATGCAGTCCCGTCGCCTCGGCAATGGCGGCCCCACTATGCGCAGCCGGGCCCGCGTGCTAGGAGTCTGATGGTGCGACAGTCCTTGATGGCCGTGACCGTAGCCGGCCTCCTGCTCACGGGGGCCGCTCCGGCCGCTCCGCCCGACTTCCCGGTGAGCTTCATCTCGGTCGACGAGCTCAAGGGGGTCCTCGATCAGAAAGCGCGCGTGGACATCATCGACGTGCGGACCCGCGCGGAGTACGAGGCGCTGCACATCAAGGGTGCCCGCGGCATCCCCTTGCGCGCCTTGCGAGAGCGCGCCACCAGCATTGCGCGTTCTGGCCTCGTCGTCCTCTACTGAACGTGCCCCCACGCGCTGGCTCGGGGGGCCAGCAACCTGCTGTACGAGATGGGCTATCGCAACCAACGCGTGCTCGATGAAGGACTCCCGGGCTGGCAGGCCAAGGGCTACCCGCTGGCAGGAACCGAAACCAAGACAGACGGGACGCGCTGAACGGCCATGACCACGGTCGCCGAGCTGGCCCGCGCCGCGCGCGGTGCCTTCGAACTCGCCCGCACCGAGCCCGACGTGCGCGAGGTCGAGGTGTTCGCGGCCGCCAACACGAGTTTGCTGACCCGGCTGTGCTACACCTCGCACATCCCCTGTAACGGCGTCGAGGAACCGAAGTCGACTGACGGCCACGGGCTCGGACTTCATGTCGTGTTCGACCATCCCGATGGACCGCGGGTGGGCTTCGGGAGCGAAGCGGGCGATCTGGGGTCAGACGGAGCGCGCCGCGCGCTCGGCAAGGCCCGAGGGGCGGCCATCGTCGACCCCGCGTTTGTCTCACTCCCCCGACCTGACCGAGAGCGCCGAACGCTGGCGAGCTATCACGACCCCGACCTCATGCGCATCTCGGACGATCAGCTTGTGGAGGTGGGCTGGTCCATCGTTCACGGCGCCCTGCGCGCCTTCCTCACCTCGCCGCGCCTGCGGGAGTTGGCCGGCGACGATGAGGCGCTCGGCCGGCTTGGTCTCATCCTGGGGGGCGACGTCAGCATCCTTCAAGAGCGGATGGCCGTGGTCTCGAGTAGCCTGCCCGAGGTGCAAACAGACGAGTCGGCGCTTCTGACCGCGTTCGTGACGGCCATGGTGGAAGCGTACGACGCCAAGGGTTCCGCATGTTCGCTGAACACCCGTCTCGACCACTTCACCGACGAGGCAGGGATCGAGGCGGCCCAGAATGCGGTCAAGGCCCTCGGCGGTGAGCGCGTCCCGAGCGGCGACTACACCGTGATCTTCGGTCCGCAACCGGTCGCCGACATCGTGAACAACATCGTGGCTCCCGCCTGTCGGGCGGACATGTTCTACGCGTCGAACACCCCATTTCTCGGTCGGGTCGGCCGTGCCGTGGCCGCAGCCGGCCTGTCCGTCTATGACGACGGAGCGAGGGGAGGCCTCCTCGGCTCGAAGGGGCTCACCTGCGAGGGCCTTCCCACGGGACGCACGGATCTCATTCGAGACGGGATTCTCGTCGGTCTGCTCGCGAACTGGTACGAATCACAACGGCTGCAGCGCGATCCCGAAGGGCCGGTGAAGCTGGGCGTCACGGGAGCGGTAGCGGCCCAGGCCCTCACGCCGCGTAACGGCTTCCGGTTCGGCTCGGGAGGCGGCCGTCGCTTCGACATTCGCCCCGGGGTAGCGGCCACGAACGTAGTCGTCGAGGGCCGCGACCCCAGCTCCCTTCCCGACCTCCTGCGACGGGTCGGCCACGGCCTCTATATCGGGCGCATCTGGTACACCTATCCGATCAACAGCCTGCGCGCCGGCGACTTTACCTGTACGGTGGTCGCCGACTCTTACATCATCCGTGATGGGCAGCTGGGTTCGCCCATCCGGCCCAACACGATCCGCATCAATGACAACCTTGCCACCCTTCTCAACAATGTCATCGGGGTCGGCGCGACCGTCAGGGGCACCATCGTGTGGGCCGCCGACGAGGTCGTGTACGCGCCCGAACTGGCCGTGTCAGGCGTCCACGTCGACCAGATCGCCGGATTCATGGCGGAGATTCGCTGACGAGGGACTCGGCCCCTGGCGGCTCTCCCTTGCCCCCTTCGCCACTGGACTTTTGCAGGTCGAGCATCAGCGGGAGATTCGGTGAGTGATACGCGAGCTCGAGCCGCGTGATGTGGGACATGTGCACCACGATCTTGCGGATGCGCTCCACGGCTGCCAGCATGGCCTGCACACGGCGCTGACTCCCCGCATCGACCTCGCGCGCCAACAGCTCACAGTTACCCAGGATTACGGCGAGCGGGTTGTTGATTTCATGGGCGGTGGCGCTGGCCAGCTGGGCCACCGTGCGGAGGGCCTCGGCGCGCCGCTCGGCCTCCTCGGCGCGGCTGCGCTGGGTCACATCGAGGACGGTTACCAGTACCGCCCGTCCCTCCTGCCACGAGATGATGGACACGAGGCTCTCGATCCAGAGCAGCGACCCGTCGCGTCGAACAGCCTGCATGATGTGCCGCCGGGGGGCGTGTTCCCCTCGCAGGCGCGCTTGGTAGTAGCGCTGCAGCCGCTCGCGCTCGGCAGGCGCCACGAGGATCGTACTCGACTGACCGATCAGCTCATCGGGACGGTCGTAGCCGAACATCTCAGCCATGGCGTGGTTGCTGGTGAGGATGATGCCCTCGTCATCCAGGATGTAGACCCCCTCGATGGATCCGTCCAGCAGTTCCCGATAGAGATCCTCCGTCACGGCGACCTCAAGAAGCGGGAGGCTCGGCCCCGAGCACTTCGTCGACGGCCTGACGGATCTCGTCGAAGCGGAAGGGCTTCGAGATCATGGGCGCCCGCGTCTGGCGCAGGAAGTCTGCAGTGTCCGTATCGGCGAAGCCAGAGATGAAGATGAAGCGGGGTAGCAGTTCGGGGCGCCAGCGCGCCACCTCGCGATACAGTCCCGCCCCATCCACATCGGGCATGACGATGTCGCTGACGATGACCCGGTAGTCTCGTTCCCGCAGGGCCTCCAGGGCCCGTCGGCCATCCACCACCACGTCCACGACCCACCCATCCAGCACAAACAAATCGCGTAGAAAGGCCGCGACCTCTCCTTCGTCTTCCACGAGCAGCAAGCTTCGCTCCCTCAGCCGACGCCTCCAAATCGCCCGGGAACCAGCGAAACTCGGCACGGCATTCCGGGGCCGGGCGCCGGGGCCAGGTAATCGGCGCCACGCTCTGCACCGCGGGCCACCTACTCAGACATCCTGAGCAGCAACCCCGAGCGTCGAGTCCGTCGCACCGCCAGCACGAAGCTCCAATGGCTAAGGACGAGGTACAGGACGGACAGAGTCAGCCCTATACTCACCGGCGCCGCCGACATCGAGGGAAACCCGAACTGCGATCGGTAGGCGTCGAGGAAGTACGTGAGGGGCACGGCCGCCGACAAGACGCCGACTGCCCCCGGCAACACCGAAATCGGATAGTAGATTCCGGCGAGCAGAAGGACGAGGTTGGCGCTGGCCCACGCCGTCGCCTCCGCCCGGGTTCCGAAGAGCATGACCAGCGCGCACACGGCGACCCCGATGATCCACGCCATGAGAAAGCAGCCGAGCAGGAATACCGCCAATGGCCCCGGCCCCCCTTGGAGGGCGTCGAACCCAAACGCGACCCGGGCCAGCACAGCCAGAACCGTGAACACAATGAGGCCCCGGATCACCCCGACCAGCCAGGAGCCCGTGGTCAGGTGGCGGACGCCGATGGGCGCCAGGAACTGGTGTTTCATCGACTTGCTCCACACGTCGAAGAGGACGGCGTAGGCCACGTCGAGCTGGCACACCTGGACGGTGGAGAGCGCAATGGTTCCCGTCAGAATGAAGGCCGCGTCGGCCGGACCGAGGGTGAGAAAGCGGGACAGCAGCCCGATGGAAAGCACGCCCACCACAGGCCAGAAAATCAGCTCGAAGGCGAAGAAGACGTTCCGTGAGGCCATCAGCATGTTCCGCAGGGCGAACGCCCACACGGCCACCAGCTCATTTCGCCAACTCAACGAACACCTCCTCCAGTTCCGGCTCCCGCATCTGGAGGGCGCGGACGACGGCGCCTTCCTCGTGTAGCAGGCGAAGCATCTCGGGAAGCCGTTTGTCCGCGGTGTCCACCGTGCACTCCACCCACCCATCGTTCTCCGTGTACCGGAGCATTCCCGGTAGCCTCGCCAGCGCGACCGGGGGCGGCGGATCCAGACGCAGGGCGATGACGTCACCGATGCGAATGCGCCGCTTGAGGTCGTCCGCCGTACCCTGGGCCAAGATCTGACCGCGCTTGATGAAGGCGATCTCGTCGCACAGTTCCTCGGCTTCGCGCATGTAGTGGGTGGTCAAGACAATGGTCATCCCGCGCTCCCGGCACAGATCGGCCACTCGATGGCGGATGCGGGCCGCGACATCCGGATCCAGCCCCAGAGTCGGCTCGTCGAGGAAGAGGAGCTCAGGCTCGTTCACGAGCGCCTTGGCCAGCGCCAACCGCTGCTTGAGGCCGGTGGACAGCTCCTGATACGACATGTGCCGATAGGGCGTTAACTCACAGAACTCGAGAATTGTTTCAACGCGACGCCGCAGGAGGGCGCCCGCGAGACCGTAGAGACGCCCGTAGAATGCCACGATCTCGGACACATGCATGCTCCACACGAACGAGGCGTTGCCGCTAGCCATGTTCAGGCGCCGGCGCACCAGGGCGGCCTCCCGACTCGCGTCGTGACCGAGGATCTTGACCGTGCCCTGGTCGGGTTCGAGGAGGGTAGCCATGATGGACAGCAGGGTCGTCTTGCCGGCGCCGTTGGGGCCGAGGAGGCCAAAAATCACACCGCGGGAAACGCTCAGAGAAACGCCGCGCAGGGCTTCGGTACGGCGCTGTCCCCTCCAACCCATGTGAAAGGTCTTGACGACGTCCCGTGCTTCGATCGCGAGCATGACGAGGATGGTACCACCCCCACCCTGAGCGCGCGGGCGGGAGCCGGCTTCGGGCTTGGGTTAGGTGACCTTGACCACGGCACCGGCGGGCAGCCGCGCGAGAAAGACGTCCAGTGCCTGCTGCAGGTACGCTTCGTCCCGGGATTCCAGGGTGACCTTCACGCGGTATTCGGGATTGGAGAACTCCGGATAGGAACCGAGCAAGAGCGAGGGAAAGGCGGCCAGCAGCCCGTTCAGGTGGGCGGCCAGGGACCCTTCGCCGATGCTCACGAAGACCTGGCGGAGGTGGAAGGGTTGGCCCCGAAAGCGTTCACGGAGGACGTCGAATTTCTGCCGGAAGATCTCGGGTACTCCGGGCAAGATGTAGACGTTTCGCATGAGGACGGTGGGGAAGCGCACGTCGCCGTCACGTAGCAGTTCTGCCCCCTCGGGAACTTCCGCCATCTTGAGATGGGCTTCCCGCAATACGCCCCCGTAGTAGCGTTCGAGAGTGGCGACCAGGAAGGGATGTCGTACGACGGGCACGGACATGGCCCGCGCCACCCCTTCGATCGTCACGTCGTCGTGGGTCGGCCCCACTCCGCCCGAGGTGAAAACCAGGTCGAACTCTCGGCTGAAGGCCGCCACCTCCCGAGCAATCTCCTCCACGTCGTCAGCGATGACCGTGATACGCCGCACGTCCACGCCAAGACCTCGGAGCTCGCGGCAGAGGTAGGCAGCATTCGCGTCGATGATCTTCCCGGACAGGATCTCGTTACCGACGAGGATGATTCCCGCGCGCGGCATCGGTGGAATTCTACCAGTTTGAGGCAGCGGGCTGGCGAGCAGTCGACTCCGCGGTGGTAGAATGCCGTGGTGAGCGAACCGCCCCTCCCTCTGCAGAGCGAGCCTGTTCGGTTGCACGGCTGGGCATTGGTCCTCGGCGCGTCGTCTGGCTTCGGCGAGGCGGCCAGTCTTGCTTTGGCCCGGGCCGGGCTTGACATCTTCGGCGTCCATCTCGACCGCAAGGCGACCCTGGCCAACGCCGAGCGAATCGCCGGCGAGGTCCACGCCCTGGGCCGCACGGCCGTCTTCTTCAACATCAACGCGGCCGATCCCGAGAGACGGGTAGAGACGGTCGCCGCCATGCGGCGTGTGCTGGAAGAGCGAAACGCCCTCGGGACCCTGTGCGTGCTACTGCACTCATTGGCCTTCGGGACCCTCAAGCTCTACATCGCCGATCCCATGAAAGAGGCGGTGACGCCGGCTCAAATGGACATGACGCTCGACGTGATGGCTCACAGCCTCGTGTACTGGACCCAAGACGTCGTGGGACACGGCTTGATGGGGCCGGGTGGTCGTGTCTACGCGATGACTTCGGCAGGCGGCACCCGCGTTCTCCCTCACTATGGCCCGGTATCGGCTGCCAAGGCCTCTCTGGAGTCCCACGTGCGCCAGCTCGCCGCCGAGCTGGCGCCCCTCGGCATTACCGCCAACGCCATCCGGGCCGGCGTGACGGCCACCCCCGCCGCTCACAAGATTCCAGGATATGAGTCGATCGCGGCCGAAGCTCGACGACGCAATCCCCATGGCCGCATGACCACCACCGCCGATGTCGCACGGGCCCTGGTCGTCCTCGCCCATCCGGACACATACTGGATGACGGGCAACGTCATCGGTGTGGACGGCGGCGAGGACATTGTCGGGTGAGGTACACCCAGAGCATCATCCTCGGGCTCGTTCAGGGCCTCACCGAGTTCCTGCCCGTGTCGTCCTCGGGACACCTGATCCTCGTCCCCCTGCTCTTCGGCTGGCCGGACCAGGGGCTAGCCTTCGATGCGGTCACGCACCTCGGAACCTTGGCCGCCCTGCTCGCGTACTTCCGCACGGAGCTCCGGGCACTGGTGACGGGAGCGCTGTCCCGGCGCCTAGCGGTGCTGATCATCGTGGCCACCATTCCCGCCGGGATCGCCGGGGTCGCCCTCGGTTCTTGGATCGAGACGCATGTGCGCTCGGCCTTGGTGATCGCCGTCACCACCGCCGCCTGGGGAATCGTGATGTGGCTGGCGGACCGGCGAGCAGTCGCATCACTTGCGATCACCGGTGAGCCCCTCGAGCACGTGACCTGGACTCAGAGCCTCATCATCGGCATCGCGCAGGCTCTGGCTCTCATCCCTGGCACGTCACGCTCGGGAATCACGATCACCGCCGGACTTCTGACCGGGCTCGATCGGGCCACCGCCGCTCGCTACGCGTTTCTGCTCAGTATTCCCATCACCGCCGCCGCGGGGAGTTTCAAGACACTGCACCTCGTCCGTCATGGGATGCCGTCGGGCGAAGTCGGGCCCCTCCTGGTGGCGGTCCTGACCGCCTTCGCAAGCGGCTGGTTCGCGGTGTGGTTTCTCGTGAACTACCTACGGACGCGCTCGCTGCGGCCCTTCGTCATCTACCGGCTTGCCCTGGCGGCGGTGATTGCCCTCCTGGTGCTCGGCGGCTTCCTTCGCTGAGAAGCGGAGCGCAAGATGCCCTCGGCCGCCCGATGCCATCAATCGGGTTGCTCGGCATTCACCCGCAGCAACTCCACCAGGTGCTCGGCCGTGGCGAAGAGATCCTCCACGTCCACCCATTCGTTGACGGTATGGATGTCACGCATGCCGCACGCCAGGTTGGCGACTTCCAGCCCCCGGCTCGTGAAAACGTTGGCATCGGAGCCGCCGCCGGTGGCCCGAGTACGGAAGGGGCGGCCCAGTCGCCGGGCAGCGAGTCCGACCAGTCGCACGATGCGTGCGTCATCACCGAGATGGAGCCGCTCGTAGTTGCGCTGCACGCGGACCTCACACCGCCCTGTATGCTCGTGGCCGTCTAGGAGCACTCGGTGGGCCGCCGCCGCTGCCTCGAAGCATCCGCGCATGTGGGCGGTCTGAGCTTCCAGCTTCTCGACCGACAAGCTGCGCGTCTCGCCGCGAATCCGCACCCGGTTGGGGACGATGTTGGTGGCCACCCCGCCCTCGATGACCCCGAGGTTGGCCGTCGTCTCGGCATCGATCCGACCGAGCCGCATGCCGGCCACGGCCTGGGCGGCGATGGCGATCGCGCTCAGGCCCCGCTCGGGACACACCCCGGCGTGAGCCTCCAGCCCCTCCACCGTGACCAGGAGGGCATTGGCGGCGGGAGCATCGGTAACCAGATCGTGCACACCGTCCACATCCAGCACGAGACCCGTGCGAGCCGTTAACCGGCCCAGGTCAAAGTGCTTGGCGCCCGCCAGCCCGACCTCTTCGCAGATGGTGAAGAGTACCTCGATCGATCCGTGAGCGATGCGGCGCGCGCGGGCGGTACGCACGGCTTCGAGGACGGCCACGATCCCCGCCTTGTCATCTCCGCCGAGCACCGTGGTGCCGTCCGTCCTGATGATGGCACCTTGCACCACCGGCCGTATGTGCTCGCATGGAGGAACGGTATCCATGTGGGCCGAAAGCAACAGGGGGGGCGCGTGGCTCGCCGTCCCCGTGAAACGGGCCAGGATGTTGCCGGTCTCGCCCCCCACCTTGCTTCCGGCGTCGTCAGTCTCCACCTTGGCGCCCATGCCTTCCAGGGTCGCCACCAGACGTCGAGCCACCTCGCCCTCGCGCCGAGAGGCGCTCGAGATCTGGACAAGCGCCAGAAACTCTGAGACGAGTCGTTCGCGATCGATCATGCCATGCCTCGACCCTTTCGTTCCCGATCAGAACCCGAAGGTTCGCAGCTTCAGATCCAGGGCAGGTCGAAGAGTCGACAGGTATTCTCGGAGAGACGGAACATCACGTCGTCGACGGGCATGCGCTTGAGCTTCGCGATCTCCTCGGCCACTCGGCTCGCTAACCACGGTCCCGAGGACAGGCCCTCGAACTCGCCCCGATAGGCCCACGGGCCGTCACTTTCCACGACGAGCGAGTCGAGCGAGACCGCTTCCACCATCTGACGGTCACGTTCGCGGTACACGACCTCGGGTGTCACCGACACGAAGTAGCCTGCGTCGACAATAGCCCGGGTGACATCGTCCGGTGCCTTGTGCCAATGAAAGACCGCCTGCTCGATTCCGTGTCGTTTGAGAGCCGCCAACGCCTCACCTGCCGTAGCGTGCGGAGCGTGTAAGGCTACGGGTAGGTCCCACCGGGCGGCCACGCCTAGCAGCCGGTCGAGGTGGGCCTGCCCCCGGTTCCGTCTCGCCAATGCATCAGGGTCCGTCTTGAGCGAGTACCACGGCAAGCCGATTTCTCCCAGGCCCACGATACGTGCGCGATGCTCGCCCACTTGGCCTTCCACCCGGTCGAGATCCTCGTCGGTCAGGTGCTTCCAGTCAGGGTGGAAACCGAGGCACGCCCAGATGGCCTTCGGAAGCACGGCGGCCGCCGCCAAGGTCTTCTCGTTGCTGGCAGGATCGCATCCCACGCCGACAACACCCCACACGTCGTATGTCAGCGCCACCCGCAGCGTCTGGCGGGCATCCGCGTACACGGCATCGTGCAGGTGGCAGTGGCTATCGATGATCATGCGGGCGTTCTCCGTGCTAGTTCCCGGCGACCACCATGCGACCGACGAGCAAAGTGGGGGACGCTGTCCGGTCGCGCAGGGTCAAGTCGTTGCCGATGCCCTCGATTCGCGTGAACATGTCCAGCAAATTACCGGCGACCGTGACCTCCTCGACCGGGTAGGCCAGTTCGCCGTTGTCGATCCACAGACCAACGGCGCCGCGTGAGTAGTCACCGGTGACGCTGTTGACGCCGAAGCCGATGAGCTCGGTCACGTAGAAGCCGTGCTTGACAGAGGCGATCAGGTCAGCCGGAGCGGCAGTGCCGGGCAGCAGCATGAGGTTGGTGGTCCCGACGGTTACTCCGCTGCCATCACGCGCGGCGTGGTGCGTCGACGCCATGCCCAGCTTGCGCGCGCTGTAGCTGTCGAGCAGATACGACTCCAGTACGCCGTCGCGCACCAGCACCGTGCGCTGGCTGGCCAGCCCTTCGCCATCGAACGGGCGCGAGCCCAGGGCTCCGGGAATCAAGCCATCGTCGACGATGTTCACGCCGGGAACCGCAATCTTGGTTCCCAGTCGGTCGAGCAGGAAGGACGCGCGCCGATAGAGGCTCGGACCGCTGGCCGCACCGGCCAGAATCCGTACCAAGCCCGCCGCGTTCTCGGGGTCGAAGATGACCGGGACCTCCGCCGTCTTCACCTTGCGCGCACCCAGGCGTCGCAGAGCACGGGCCGCCGCCGTCCGCCCCACCGAAGCCGGATCGTCCAGGCGTGCCCGCTTGCGGGTGGTAGAGTACCAGTAGTCTCGCTGCATCTCGCCGTTCTGGCAGGCCACCGGCGCTACGCTGATGCTGAAGCTCGAGGTGGAGTAGGCGCGGACGAACCCGTGCGATGTCGCATACGCATAGCGGGCGCGCCGGTCGCCATACTCCGCGCCCTCGGAATTACTAATGCGGGGATCGCTGGCCAGGGCCGCCGCTTCCGCATCGCGCGCAACCCCGATCTTGGCCTCGGGGCTCGCGTCGTCCGCCGCATCGTCTTCGAGGTCGAGAACGGGCAGGGCGCCGATCAGTTGGTCGGGATCCGGCAGGCCTGCATAGGGATCCTCGGCGGTCACGTGGGCCAAGGCCGTCGCCTCGTCAACCACGCGCTCCAGCGATTCGCGCGACAGATCGGACGTGGATGCCGCTGCCGAAGCCCGACCCACGAACACGCGCAAAGACAGACGCTGGTCCCGCGCGTGGGTCACCGTTTCGACCTCGCCCAGGCGGACCGACGCGCCGAAGTGACGCTCCTCCACGAGATAACCGTCGGCGGCCGTGGCGCCCCGCGCGCGGGCGCGGTCCAGAACCCCGAGCAGCAAGTCTTCGCGTGCCATCAGACGGAGGTGCCGCCTACGGTCATCCCATCGATCCGGATCGTGGGCAGGCCGACGCCGACCGGCACGGACTGGCCGTCCTTGCCGCAGGTCCCCACCCCCTCATCGAGCGCGAGATCGTTCCCCACCCGCGTCACACGCGTGAGCGCGTCAGGCCCGTGGCCGATGAGGGTAGCCCCCTTCACGGGTGCTGTGATCCGCCCGTCCTCGATCAGATAGGCCTCGCTGGCTGAGAAAACGAATTTCCCGCTCGTGATGTCGACCTGACCTCCGCCGAAGGCCACCGCATAGAGGCCATGTCTGACCGACCGAATGATCTCGCCGGCATCCTCCTCGCCGGCGAGCATGAAGGTGTTGGTCATGCGGGGAAGCGGTGGATGGGCAAACGACTCGCGCCGTCCGTTACCAGTGGGTGCCATGCCCATCAGCCGAGCATTCAGTCGATCTTGCAGATAGCCAGTGAGCACGCCCTTCTCGATGAGGACAGTGCGGCCGGTTGGCGTTCCCTCGTCATCCACGTTGAGCGAGCCACGGCGATTGGGCATGGTCCCGTCGTCGATGACCGTCACCAGCTCCGAGGCAACCTTCTGGCCCAGACGTCCCGCGAAAGCGGAGGTTCCCTTGCGGTTGAAATCGCCCTCCAAACCGTGGCCGATCGCCTCGTGGAGGAGGATTCCGGGCCAGCCCGGTCCAAGCACCACCGTCATGGCGCCTGCCGGCGCGTCCACCGCTGCGAGCTTGAGCGTGGCCTGTCTGGCCGCCTCTCGCGCGAACCGTTGCCAGCGATCCTCCTCCAGAAAGAAGTCGAACGCCACCCGACCTCCGCCGCCGAAGGCTCCGATCTCGCGCTTGCCGTTGTCTTCGGCGATCACCGAGACATTGAGTCTGGTGAGGGGCCGGACGTCGCCAACTGTCCACCCAGACGCAGTGGCAATGAGCATCACGACTTCCTCGCTGGCGAGGCTGACGATGACCTGCCTGACCCGCTGATCCGCGGCCCGGGCGGCAGTGTCGACGGACCGGAGAAGCGAGACCTTGCGAGCGAGATCTGTGACTACCGGTGGTTCATCAAGGTGGTAGAGGTTGTGGGGCTGCCCACCGGGGATCGCGACGATCGCCGAGGTCGATGCCTGATCGGCCACCGCGCGTGATTGCCGGGCGGCCTCCTCCAGGCGATCCACAGAGATATCGTCGGTATGGGCATAACCGGTCCGCGTTCCAGCCTGGGCCCTCACGCCCGCTCCCTGACTCACATGACGAGAGGCTTTTTTGACGGTACCTTCCTCGAGTACAAGCTCTTCGTTAATACGATACTCGAGGTAAATATCGGCGTCGTCGACGCGCCCGCGGAGGGCCGATCCGAGAAGGCGCTCCATGAGCGGGTTGGTGACGTTGAATCGATCGGAGAAGAAACTCTCCGGACGCTGTCTGACAAGGTCACTCATTCGTTCTGGCTCCCCAGGATGGTGCGGCGGGTCCCAATGCTAGCGCGACCCAGTCCGACTCCCCAAAACTATTGTACATGGGGCCTCGACGGCGCTTCCCTACCCCGGGTGTCTCCCGATCCCCCTCGGCAGTTAGGCGCCGCTACTCCGCGCCGCTATGGTCCTTTTGCCCTCGCAGAAGGCTCTGGCCGTGGGGGGTGGGTGTTCAGCGGGCGGCCTGGTAGACCTGAATGATTTCGTGAATCTGGCGGAGACCGACCATCAAGGACGGGCCGGGGGCGAGCACGTCGGCACCTTCCAGTTCGTAGACCTGTCCGAGTCGGACGGCGGTGATTCGCTCCCAGCCCGGCCTGGCCAAGAGCGCCTTGCGATCGACCGGTTTACCACACCAGGACGCGAGAATGACCTCGGGATCGCGTCGTGCAACCTCCTCAACGGTGACCCGTCGTCCAGCCGCGGCGCGCTCAGCGCGAAGTTCGGGGAAGATATCCTGCCCTCCCGCTATCTCGATCAGTTCTGATACCCAGCGTATGCCAGCAATGGGTGGTTCGGGCCATTCCTCGAAGTAGACTCGAGGGCGGTCGGGCCACCCACTCGAGTATTCTCGGATTTGCCTGACCTCGTCGCGCATGTCGGCGACGATCGCGCGGGCGCCAGCCTCACAACCAAGTACCCCTCCCACGAGCATGATGGCCGTCAAGGTCTCATCGAAAGACCGCTGGTTGGTGCAGAGCACGTTGAGCCCGGCCGCCACCAGTTCGGCCACGATGTCCCTCTGGAGATCTGAGAAGGCCAGCACCAGCTCAGGCTCGAGCGCCAGAATGCGCTCGAGCCTGAACGTGGTGAAACCTCCTACCCGAGCCTTCGACCGGGCGGCCTCGGGCCTTCGGACGGTGCCGGGAACTCCGACCACGCGATCCCCCGCGCCAACCAGGAAGGCGATCTCGGTCGTTTCTGCGGTGAGACAAACCACCCGCGTCGGAAAGGTCACGCTCGGACGCCCGTACATCGTGCTCGGCTCAGCCGGAGTACGTCTCTCGGCGCGCCAGCCCCCGCTGGAAGGCAAGGTAACCCTCCCGGGTCATGTTCGGTCGGGACTGGGCAAGGACCTCCTGGGCGCCGTGGGCACCATCAGACAGCATGTCCACCGCCATAGCGGCCAAAGCCTTCGCCATCGCCACGTAGGCGAGGTTCTTGTCGACGATGGCGAAATCCGCGCCGTGCCCTGAGCCACGCGCCCCTCCTAGGTAGGGATGGAGGATTGGCATGATCTGGCTGAGGTCACCCATGTCGGTGGAACCAGTCCGGTGACCGATCTGACGGTAGTGCTCGGCGCCGACGAGAGCCGTCGCCGTCTCCCTGAAGTACCGCGCCATGACTGCGTCGCACTGCATGGGAAGATACCCAGGCAGCGTCTCGATTTCCACCGTCGCGCCCAGCGCGAGCGCACCCGCCTTGAGCGCGCGGTCCACCTTGAGCTCGGCGTCGGCAATGGCCTGAACTGTGCGTCCTCGAACGTAGGTCTCGATCCGCACGTCGGACGGGATCACGTTCACCTGCGAGCCACCGTGGGTGATGATCGGGTGCACGCGAATCGTGTCCTCATCGCGGAACGTCTCACGGATGGCGTTGATGGCATTGAGGCCGATGGTCGCCGCGTAGAGAGCGTTCACGCCAAGGTGGGGGGCCCCCCCGGCATGGGCGGCCTTGCCGGTGTAGCGGACGGTCTTGACGATACAACCGTTATTCGAGCCCGGCACACCCGCCTTGCCATCCTCGGGCCGGGAGGTCGTATGAATCATCATGGCCAGCTGGATATCGTCAAAATGGCCCTGCCTCAGCAGCTCCGGCTTACCGCCGAGAAACTCCAGCTTGCCCTGGCGCGTCTGCTCCACCCGCCACGCGATATCCCCATACTCCTCGGCCGGAACCGCAAAGAACGCAATCCGGCCGGCCAAATGTTCGGAGGTGTTGGCCTCGACAAGCCCCATGGCTGCGCCGAGTAGTCCCGCGATCTGAGCATTGTGACCGCAGGCATGCGCGGCTCCGGTTCCGGGGTCGGCCTCGGGGTGACCGGCCACAACCAGGGCATCCAGCTCGCCTAACAGGGCGAGGGTCGGGCCGGCGCCAGCCTTCCCCGATAGATCCGCCCGAACTCCCGTGAGGGCCAGCCCTGTTTTCGGGCTCAGGCCCAACCGGCTCAGCGTCTCCTCAACCAGCCGAGCGGTTTTCACCTCCTTGAACCCGAGCTCAGGGTGGCCACGAATGGCTTCGCCGAGCCCGATGATGTCCTCTGCCCGCCGGTCGATGGCTCGGAAGACCTCTCGCTTGATCTCGTCTCGCGTCATGAGTGTCGCCTCGTAAGAAACGGTCGGAGAAAAACTCGCGGGGATCGACGTGGGGTTGCCAGCTTCATGACCTCGCGTGGTCCAGCGCGTCTAGAAAACGGCGCACCGCGTCCCCTGGTGATGGGGCGGACAGCACCGCAGAAATGACCGCCACGCCCTGCGCGCCCGCCTCCCGAACCTCCGCCACGCGCTCGGGCGTGATGCCACCGATGGCGATGACCGGAATGGTCACGGTCTTGGCGACTCGTGCCAGCGCCGTGAGCCCTTGCGGGGACCCGTAGGCTCTCTTGGATGGCGTGTCGTACACAGGACCGAAGATAAGCCAATCGGCCCCTTCGGTCTCAGCCTCAATCGACTCCTCCAGCGAATGGACCGACCCACCCACGTAGAGAGATCGTCCCACCACCTGCCGTATGTCCCGGACGGCCAGCGACGTGGAGGTCCGCTGGACGCCTCCAGCGCCAGTCGCCAGCGCGACATCCACACGGTCATTGACAATGAAGAGACTGTGGAGGGTAACGGAGAGAAGCTGTCGGCAGAGCGCCGCCAGGGCGCCCGCGCCGAGATCCTTCTCACGCACCTGAACGGACGGAAGCCCGGCGGCGACACAATCGCCGACGAGGGTCACGAGGTCACGCCCGCGTGTCTGGTGACGGTCAGTGACGAGGCAGAGCCTCAGCTGGTCCAATCGGGGACGCCCTCGAGTGGAGAGGACGCGTTCGCGTAAAGCTTCTTACTCATCCGTCCCGCACGACATGCCAGGCGCCCTGCCTCGACCGCCAACTTCATCGCGCGCGCCATGGCCACGGGATCACCCGCGCTGGCGATGGCCGTATTCATCAGCACCCCATCGCAGCCTAGCTCCATGGCGACCGCCGCGTCCGACGCGGTCCCCACCCCCGCATCGACGATCACCGGAACAGACACCGATTCCAGGATGATCTTGATGTTGTAGGGATTTCGGATGCCGAGACCAGACCCGATGGGTGCGCCCAGTGGCATCACCACCGCGGCCCCCGCATCCTCAAGACGCTTGGCCATCACCGGGTCATCGTTGGTGTACGGCAACACAGTGAAGCCTTCCTTCACGAGAACGCGGGTGGCTTCCAGCAGACCCGCCGCGTCCGGAAACAACGTTCGTGCGTCGCCGATGACCTCAAGCTTGACCAGCTCGCCAAGCCCCGCTTCGCGGGCGAGGTAGGCGGTGCGGATCGCGTCATCCGCTGTGTAGCATCCAGCCGTATTCGGCAGCAGGGTGTAGCGCTTCAGATCGAGATGGTCTAGGAGGGACTCGCCGGTTCCGTCGAGATTGACCCGGCGGATGGCCACCGTGACCACCTCGGCCCCGGACTCCTCGATGGCGCGACGCATAACGTCGTGAGACGAGTACTTGCCGGTGCCCACGATGAGCCTCGACGTGAACTCCTTGCTCCCAAGCGTCAGGTTGGTGTCGTACATGGCTGATCTCCTGCCTGGGCGCCGCCCGCGCCAGACCGCTTAGGCGCCACCCCCCATGGGCCGAACGATCTCCACGCGATCGCCGGCCGAAAGTCGAGTGGACGCATAGGAACTCTTGGGCATGATGTCACGGTTGATGGCCACAGCCGTGAACATCCGCGGTATCCCGAGCTGGGCAAGCAACGCTTCCACGCTCAGCTCCTCCCCGACCTCCATAGCCTTGCCGTTGACGGTTATCGTCATCAGGCACCCTTCATCGTTTCCTAAAAACACAAACGGCCGCTGCCAAAGGGCGCGGCCGCTCATCGCTTCGCATGTCGTGTTCCCTTCGCTGGCATTGCCCAGATCAGGTTCGAGGGGTCCCGGGCCGCACCCGGTTCTCAGGTGACCTCCCCCCACGACATCAATGGCAGTATACCCTACACAGCGCTCGCGATGGCGCGTACCGCGCCAGGGCTCTCCAGCGACGACAAATCCCCCGGGTCTTTGCCGAGATAGGTGGCGCGGATTACCCGGCGCATGATCTTCGCGCTCCGCGTCTTCGGCAACTCGCGCACGAACAGCACCCGCTCCGGCTTGAGGGCCTTGCCCATTTGCTGTGCCACACGGTCCGACAACGCCGTGCGCAGCGCCTCCGATGGCGAATGCCCGGGCTTGAGCACGGCAAAGCACACGATGGCTTCGCCCTTGATCTCATGGGGAACGCCGATAGTCGCCGCTTCGGCGACCGCCTCGTGTCCCACGAGGACCGACTCGACCTCGGCCGGTCCCAGTCGCTTGCCGGCGATCTTGAGCGTGTCGTCGGACCGCCCCTGGAGAAACCAAAACCCGTCGTCGTCGATGTACGCCCAGTCACCATGGACCCAGACGTCGGGCCAGCGAGACCAGTACGTCTGTTCGTATCGCGCCGGGTCCTTCCAGAAGCCCGACGTCATGCCAGGCCAGGGCCGCGTGACCACAAGCTCACCGACCTGGCCACGGACCGGCTTGCCGTCGTCGTCAAACACCTCGGCCGCCATGCCCGGGATCGGTCCAGCAAAGGAACAGGGCTTGATGGGCGTGATCGGAAATGACCCGATGATGCCCCCCGAGATCTCGGTGCCTCCCGAGTAGTTCATGATGGGCACGCGGCCCTGCCCCACGTTCTCGAAGAGCCAGCGGTACGGCTCGGGGTTCCATGGCTCGCCCGTCGAGCCGAATATGCGCAGCGACGTCAGATCGTGGCTCGCCGGCCAGCTGTCGCCATGCGGCATCAGCGCCCTCACGGCAGTCGGGGACAGCCCCATGACGCTCATCCGCCACCGTTCAGCAAGCGCCCACAGGCGGTCTGGTTCGGGAAAATCGGGAACACCCTCGAACAGTACGGCGGTGGCGCCATGCACGAGGGCAGCCGTAATGAGCATAGGACCCATCAGCCAGCCGAGATCGGAGAGCCAGAAGAGGCGATCGCCTTCGCGTACGTCCATGACAAACGCGAAATCATGCGCGGTCTTGATGGTGAAGCCACCGTGGGTGAGAACAGCACCCTTGGGGCGGCCGGTGGTCCCAGAAGTGTAGATGATGAGACAGGCGGTGTCGGCCGCGGTGGCCCCAGCCGCGATGGTCTCTGGCTGGCCGGCAACGACCTCATCCCACCAACGATCGCGACCCGCGATCCAGGGAACGTCGGCGCCCTGGCGGCGCACGACCACAACGTGACGAACTGACGGCGAAGCGGCGGCCGCCTCGTCGGCAGTTTGCTTCATTCGCACCACCTGCCCGCGACGCTGAAAGCTATCAGCGGTGATGAGGACTTTCGCCTCGCAGTCTTGCAGACGGGAAGCCACCGCCTGAGCCCCGTAGCCGGAGAAGCAGGGCGTATAGATCGCGCCTAGACGCGCCACCGCGAGGACAGCGATGGCTGCCTCCGGGCACATCGGGAGAAAGATCCCTACTCGGTCGCCAGCGCCGACGCCGAGCCCACTCAGGCCGCTGGCCAGACGCGCCGTCTCACGGGCCAGCTCTGCATACGTCAAGGTTCGAGTTTCTCCCGCGTCACTCTCCCAGATGATGGCGGCCTGAGCCCCGCGGCCAAGGTCGATATTTCTGTCGAGGCAATTCCCTGCAAGATTGAATTCTCCCCCCTCGAACCAGTGAGGCCATGCCGCCCCACGCGAAGCGTCCAGAACACGGTGGAACGGCTTCGTCCACCGCAGGCCGAACTCTTCGTTGACTTGCCTCCAGTACCATTCAGGGTCGTCGATCGACCGCCGCTGAAGTTCGGCCAGCGACCCGATCCCCAGTCTCTCCATGAACCGCCCGATTCGCGTCCGCTCGGCGAAGCCCGGCGGCGGTTGCCAGATGATCTCGCTGCGTTCAGACATGTTGCGTCTCCCGTTTAAGAGGGGGGCCTCGAAAGGGCCCCCCATGCCCCCCTGCGCTCGGGGACGACCCGGGAAACCCGGGCCGCCCCTCGACCCTACGCGATCCTACGCGCGCTCCGGGGCTTCCACCAACAGGGCTCCTGCCTCCATGTCCGCAAGGCCCATCCGGACTGGCAGCGAATTGGCTCCCGTTCATTGGAGCGTCTTGACTCTTATACTCGTCTTATGTTTAGTATAGGGACGTGGATCGGCGACAGCGAGTGACCCTGCTGACCGAGGCTGGTTCTCTCGATCGGGAGCATGGCGTGCCGAGCGCCCTCAATGGACCGGCAAGCCCGGTTGGGGTGACGCGAGTGCGCGTTCCCGGCGGCGGGTCTACCACGCTCATGCGCGTGATGCAGACCAACGCCTGCTCGCTCTCCTGCGGCTATTGTCCGACCTATTGCGGTGGCAAGGTACGACGCACGGCCCTCGCGCCCGAGGAGATCGCCACCACGTTCGTCGAGGCAAACAGAAAAGGATTGGCGCAGGGTCTCTTCCTCACGTCCGGAGTCCCCGGCCGTCCGTATCGAGCGATGGACCGCATGCTCGCCACTCTGGAGATCCTGCGACGCCGCCAAGGCTTCCGCGGCTACATCCACGTCAAGCTATTGCCAGGCATCGAACGGACCCAGGTCGAGGCCGCCGCAGCGCTGGCCAATCGTGTGTCCATCAATCTCGAAGCACCGACGGACGCCTACGTGAGGGTGCTCGCTCCAGAGAAGGACCTCAGTGGGAATCTACTGCCCACCTTGGAACTGGCGGGACGGCTCTCGCTCGAGGAGCGTCTCGAGCCGCAACCGGACCGCCGCCGAACGGCCGGGACGACCACGCAGTTCGTGGTCGGGGCGGCGGGGGAACGCGATCACGAGATTCTCGCCTTGGTCGCGCGCCTGCAAGCGCGGCGGCTGCTCCATCATGCCCATTTCAGCTCGTTCCAGCCCGTGGTTGGTACGCCGATGGAAGGGTCGCCGGCCACGGTCCCCGCCCGCGAGCTACGACTGTACCAGGCCGAGCACCTGTTGCGTCAGTACGGCTTCCGCTATGACGATCTCGTCTTCGAGCCAGACGGTAACCTTGCCCTTGACCGCGATCCGAAGACGACCTGGGCGCTCCGGCATCCAGATACGTTTCCCGTCGAGATCACCTCGGCCCCATACGAGCTGCTGCTCCGCGTACCGGGTATTGGTCCACGGGCTGCGCGGGCGCTGGTAACGGAGCGGCACGCGGCAACGATACGCGATACCTTGGATCTCCGGCGGCTTGGCGTCGACACCGTTCGTGCCGCCTGGTGTGTCAGTCTACGTGGCCGACGACTGGGCACGCGTCCCGCCCCCGAGCAGCTTCGCCTCTTTCCGCCGGGGGGACATCTCACTCAGGCCCCGTACCGCACCGTCGTCCCCCCCTGCGCCTACCGGTAATCGAACGTCCATTGAAACCTCTGGATGTCCGGAGGGTCGACGGGCGCTCTCAAGACCCCCCATCTAACAATCGCGCAAGATCGGTGCGGTCGGTCACGGGCATCCGACAGGTATAGTGGCGGCACACATACGCGGTGGCCCGCCCGTCGATGACGCTTCGACCTTCGAGCAGTGGAATGCCGGCCGCCGCACCGGCATCATTCACCGCCATCCCCGCCACCACGCGGTTGGGCAAATATCGGCCGAAGACTTCCGCGGCCAGGGGCGGCCAGTCGATTTCGGAGGGTGAGATCAGTGCCACCTCGACGACCGGGCCCAGATGGAAATCGAGGGCGGCCAGGAAGCGGCCGAACCCACCGCCGTGGCCTGCCATCAGGTCGGCCATGGGACGTAGAGCCGTAAGGGCAATGGTCTCGTATCGCGCGTCACCCGTGAAAACGCCGAGGCGCAGAAGGGCTTCAATGGCCACCGAGCTACCACAGGGCACCGCGTTGTCATAGAGATTGCGGGGACGCACGATGAGCGGCTCGTGGTCGAGCCCGGTATCGTAGAATCCCTCGAGCTTCGAATCCCAGAAGAGGGCGAGCATGGCGTCCGCCAGCGCCCTCGCCTCGTCAAGCCAGCGGCGCTGAAATGTTGCCTCGTAGAGAGCGAGTAACGCCAGGGCGACCATAGCGTGGTCTTCGAGATACCCGTTCAGCCGTGCCTGCCCTTGCTTCCAGGTACGCAAGAGACGGCCGTCATCACGGCGCATGGCGGACAGCACGAAGTCGGCGTTGCGAATCGCTGCCCTCACCCAGTCGGCGCGCTCGAGTGCGCGACCGGCTTCGGCAAGGGCACGGCAGGCCAGACCGTTCCAGGACGCCAGGACCTTGTCGTCACGTCCCGGAGGGACGCGCTGCGCGCGCGCCGCGAAGAGCCGCCGCCTCGCTTCCGCCATGCGATCCGGGTCCGGCTCGCCGGCCACAAAGAGGATGTTCCTGCCCTCGAAGTTCGGCCCTTGCTCCAAGCCCCAATAGCTGAGGGCGGCGGTCCCGTCTGCGGGCCCGAGGAGGGCACGGATCTCGTCGGCCGACCACATGAAGAATTTGCCTTCGTGTCCCTCGGAGTCCGCGTCCTGCGCCGAATAGAAACCGCCGGCAGGGTCGGTCATCTCGCGGAGCACATAATCGAGCGTCTCCTCGCAGACGCGCCGATACTCGGGGTCGCCGAAAGCAAGCCATCCCCCGAGATAGAGCGAGGCCAGCTGAGCATTGTCGTACAGCATCTTCTCGAAGTGCGGCACTAGCCAGCGGTCGTCCACGGAGTAGCGGGCAAACCCACCTCCGAGCTGGTCGTACATTCCGCCGCGGGCCATCCGGGTGAGCGTGGTCATCACCATCTGGCGCGCGCGGGGGTTGCCCGTTCGCTTCCACATGCGCAGGACGAACTCCCAGATCATCGGCTGCGGAAACTTCGGCGCCCCTCGCAGGCCACCCTGGGCGTCGTCGAACTGAGCGGAGAGCGACTGGAGGGCTGACGAGAGAACGTCCTCGGTGAGAAGGGCGACGCTTCCTCGCAGTCGTTCGGCTTGACCGAGGTGCTCCGAGATTCGTCGGCCAGCCTCGAGGACCTCACTCCGCCGTCCCTTCCAGGCCTCGGCGATGGCTCCCAGCAGACGCGGGAACCCGGGCAGCCCGTGCCGATCAACAGGCGGAAAGTAGGTCCCGCCGTAAAACGGCGTGCCTTCGGGGGTGAGGAAGACCGTCATGGGCCACCCTCCCCGTCCCGTCAACGACTGCACCGCCTCCATGTAGATGTGGTCGACGTCGGGGCGCTCCTCGCGGTCGACCTTCACGTTGACGAAATGCTGGTTCATGAGGTCGGCAATGGCGGAGTCCTCGAATGACTCGCGCTCCATCACGTGACACCAGTGGCAGGCCGAGTAGCCAACCGAGAGCAGGATCGGGCGGTCCTCGGCCCGCGCTCGCGCGAAGGCCTCCTCGCCCCACGGATACCAGTCCACAGGATTGTGGGCGTGTTGAAGAAGATATGGGCTGGTCTCTCCCGCCAGACGATTCGTCCCCATATGAGAAGGTCCGATGGACGACCAGGCTACGACGGGAAGGGCAGGTCGCTGACGGCCGCCGCCCAGCGGCGCGCGCCGGCACACAGGGTCACGGCCGTCCCTGGCTCCGCGTGCTGGCGCCGGACGAAGGCGAGCGCGACCGGCCGTGCCCGCTTGTAGGACCACGCGGCGCTGGTCACCTTTCCAATCTCCACATCGCCCACCGTGACTCCCGTCCCCACCGGAGGCACGTCCACATTCTCCTCCACGAGGAGACCGCGCAGGAGACGGTTGACGTGCCCACGATCACGAATGCGGACCACGACCTCCTGGCCGATGTAGCAGCCCTTGGCATAAGACACGAGGTCCGCTGCGGGTATCTCGGGCAAGAGCACGGTATTGTCCACGTCGAGACCGTAGCGCACGGCTCCCGCCTCGATGCGCAGCGCCGCCTCGGCGGCACGGCCGACTGGCCGTGCGCCCGCTTCCAGCGCCGTCCGCCAGAGAGCTGGCCCGTCCGCCGCGCGGCCGAGCAGCCAAATTTCCGGCTCGCCGCTGTCGACACCGCCGCGGATGAGCTTCACCGTCAAGCCCGCGATCGAGGCAGACGCATGTGACCAACGCGCTTCACCGGGCAGGGAGCCCGCGAGTCTCAGAACCAGGGCGGGGGCTTCTGGCCCGGCCAGCACGATCGGCGCGAGCTCTGCGCTCGTATCCTTGAAGTACGCCTTCTCGGAGAAGAGATACTTGTCGAGCGCCTCCAGGGTGGGGGTTGCCATGCCGGGCGGCGTCAGCACGACAATCTCCTCGGCGTCGGCCAGGAGGAGGACAATGACCTGCACCTTGCCGTGGATGTCGAGAAGCGCAGCACGCCCACCTTGTCCGGACGCCAGCGACTTCACGTCGTTGGTGAGCATCGCGTGTAGAAAGACCGCGCGGTCCCGCCCGGTGACCACGAACGCGCCGAGGTCCCCACGGTCGATCAGCCCCACCCCCTGGCGAACAGCCGCGTATTCGGCGGCGGGATCGCCGTAAGAATCGGGCAACTCCCACCCATCGCGCGTCGCGAAGGTCGCTCCCGACGCGAGGTGGAGCGCGTGCAGCGGGAGGCGGTTCACCATGAGGTCATTCTACACGAGGGCCCGTGGTAGACTGCGCGCGGTGCGCCGCCCGGATTCACACAAGATTCGTGCCTTTCAACGACGGCTGCTTGCATGGTACGCCGTGCACGGCCGCGATCTCCCGTGGCGCCGCACGCGCGAGCCGTATCGCATCCTCGTTTCCGAGATCATGCTGCAGCAAACGCAGGTCGAGCGTGTGCTGCCGAAGTACCGCCAGTTCCTCCGGCGTTTCCCGACCCTCCGCAGCCTGGCGGCGGCCAAGGTGGGCGAGGTACGGCAGCTGTGGTATCCGCTTGGCTACAACATCCGGCCCATTCGGCTCCACTTGATCGCCCGAGAGGCGGTCGCTCGGTACGGTGGTCGCCTGCCCGACGATGCGCAGGGGCTGCGTCGACTTCCGGGTGTCGGCCGCTATACGGCGGGGGCCATGCTCGCGTTCGCCTACGGGCAGGACGCCGCTTTGCTTGATACCAACGTGCGGCGGGTGCTCTCCCGCGTGTTTCTTGGCACCCGCGCTGGACGACGTCCGCCTGGCGATCGCGCACTGTGGGACTTGGCCGGCACTCTGGTGCCGCGCGGGCGCGGCTACGACTTCAATCAGGCGCTTATGGACTTCGGGGCCCTCTGGTGCACGCCGCGCCGTCCCCGTTGCGGCCCTTGCCCGCTCCGCCGCCTCTGCGCCAGTTTCCCCATTGGCTAACCCAGGGCCGATCGTGGAGGTGGCGGCCGCTGTCATCCGTGACTCGTCCGGACGCTATCTCATCGTACGCCGTCGTCCGGGAACGCACCTGGCAGGACTCTGGGAGTTTCCCGGAGGGAAGCGCGAGCCTGGGGAGAGCACCGTTGAGTGTCTGCGTCGAGAGCTGACCGAGGAGCTGGACGCCACCTTCGCTGTGGAAGAGAAGATCGAGACTGTCCCCTGGGACTACGGCGAGAGAGCTGTCGTCCTGCACTTCTTTCGCTGTCGCCTCGAGATCGGTACGATCGCACCCCGTGAAGGCCAGGAACTGGCGTGGGTCGCCCCTGAGCGCCTGGGCGACTACGCGTTTCCCCCGGCTGACGAGGCGTTGGTCGCCCATCTCATGAATTCCTGACGGGAAACCGCGTAGAGCACGGCGCGTATCCCGCCGTAGACCTCCACAAGCCCTTCGTACGTCATGCCGAGCTTCTTCATGACTCGCTGCGATGCCGCGTGCTCGGGCAGCGCGACCGCCACGATGCGCTCGAGACGCGCGACCTCGAAACCGTAGCGCAAGGCCGCCGCCCCCGCCTCGCTGGCCAGACCTCGGCCCCAGTACGGGCTGTCGAGCGCGTAGAGAATCTCGACCTCGGGGCGGTCGGGTAAGTACTTGAGGCCGCACTGCCCGATGAGGACGCGCGCCCTTTTCTCGACCACGGCCCACACCCCGAAGTCATGTTCCACCCAGTGTGCGATGAACAAGTCAAGGGCAGCCCGTGAACGCTGTGCCGCCGCCTCGCCAAGAAACGGTCCGCCGGCAAGAAACCGGGTGACCTCGGGTTTGGCGTAGATGCGCGCATGGTTTGCGGCGTCGGCCGCGGTGAAAGGGCGGAGTTGGAGTCGAGGGGTTTCGAGCACGCGTGAGAGGCCCACCATGCTCAAGCAGGACGGGGGCCGAGGCTGAGGGCGAGGGCTCGGTGCACCATGGTGACAAGAGAAACGATGTCGAAGACGGGTAACCCTGTCTCTCGCTGTATATCAGCCGTATAGGGCGGCATGTTCGTGCATTCGAGGACAATCGCTCCAACATCGGGATGGGTGGCCAGAAGATGACGGGCCACCGATCGATGCTCGGCGCGTGCCCGCTCGACGTCCAGCTCCAGCTGGTTGTCAAGCAGGACCCGGGTGAACTCCTTTTCCGTCTCGAGGCCCGCCACCGCGATGGGCATCTCCCGGCCGATGTGGGCGGCTGCCAGATGCTCGGCGGTCAAGCTGGAGGCATCAACGGTCATGATGCCCACGCGACGACCGGGCGCGAGCATCTGGTGCACGAGGGGCACCAGGAGCAGGCTCGACGTGAAGACCGGTACCGCCACCGCCTGGCTCAGTTCGCGCTGGAACTTGATGAGGAAGCCGCAGTTGGTGGTGATGGCACCCACCCCCTCTCGCTCGAGCGCGCGGGCACCCTCGATGAAGCCCGGCAGCAGCGCGGCCGCCCCCTTGCGCACGACGAGGTCGGGCGCGGCGCCCGCCACGCGATGATAGCGAACCGGGAAGGAAAAGGTGCCCGCATGCCCCATGTCGCCCGGGATTCGTGGAAAGCGCGTATCGAGCATGAGAATGCCCACCGTGAAGCCGTACTGATTGAATCCTCCGCGAACACGCCCCATCGTCACGTCGTACATGGTGATTCCTCCGCCGGCGCCCCGGCACTGCCTTCTAATCTACATTGAACGGGATCCTTGAATCGTCTCTCCTCTCGGCGTTAGGCTAACGTGCCCTCTCGATCGAGAGCGCACGAACGTCGGGAAGGACACCTGCTTCGCATGAAGATTGACGTCTTTCCGCACATCCTGCCCCGGAAATACTTCGACCGGATGCTGGCGGTGGCGCCGCCCGGGCTCGCGCTACAAAAGCGCATGTCGGGAATACCCGTGCTGGTCGACCTCGAGCAGCGGCTCCGCATGATGGATCGTCACCAGGGGTACCTCCAGGTGCTGACCCTCGCCAATCCTCCGATCGAGATCGTGGCCCCCCCTTCGCTCAGTCCCGACCTGGCCAGGATGGCCAACGACGGAATGGCCGAGATCGTGGCTGCTCATCCCGACCGTTTCCCGGCCTTCGTGGCCTCCCTGCCAATGAACAACCCTGAGGCGGCCCTGCGCGAGCTGGCGCGCGCCATCGACACCCTGGGGGCCACCGGTGTCCAGATGTTCACCAACGTTGCCGGACGACCGCTCGACGCGCCGGATTACCAACCGCTCTTCGGCGAGATGGCCGCGCGGGGGCTTCCAATCTGGTTGCACCCGGCCCGAGGGGCCACGGTGGCGGACTACGCCGGTGAAACGCGCTCCAAGTACGATCTCTGGTGGGCCTTCGGATGGCCCTACGAGACTACCCTGGCCATGGGCCGGCTGGTCTTTTCGGGCCTGTTCGATCGATTCCCCGGTCTCGCCATCATCACGCACCACATGGGGGCGATGATCCCGTACTTCGAAGGACGAGTGGGCGGCGGGCTCGATCAGCTCGGGCGACGCAGCGACGACCCCGATGACCTTACGGCCCTCGGGCGCCTCCGTCGACGACCGATCGAGTACTTCCGGATGTTCTACGGTGACACCGCCCTCTTTGGCGCGCACCACGCGATGGAGTGTGGACTGGCTTTTTTCGGCGCCGAGCGCATCCTCTTCGGGACCGACTTTCCCTTCGATCCGGAGGGAGGGCCGGGCTTCATCCGCGATACCATCGGCGCCATGGAACGGATGCGGGCTTCCGAAGAGGACAAAGCCAAGATTTACGAGGGCAACGCCCGCCGGATGCTGAGGCTCCGGCTCCCATGACGGAGGAACGAGACCGATGACTAAGCGAGTCAGCATCGAGAGCGTGGCCGAGGCCTATCTGGAGCTGCTGGCCACGCGTGGTGTCGACTATTTCTTTGCCAACGCCGGAACCGACTTCGCTCCCCTCATCGAGGCGTACGCCAAGCGTCTGGCCGAGGGCCATGCCCTGCCCCGGCCCCTCACGGTACCGCACGAGGTGCCGGCGGTGGCCATGGCCCACGGGTACGCCATGATCACGGGGCGTCCGCAGGCTGTCATGGTGCACGTCATCGTGGGCGGCGCCAACGCGCTCGGCGGTGTCATCAACGCCGCGCGAGCCAATGTTCCCATCCTGATGACGGCCGGTCGTACCCCTCTTACCGAGAGCGGTCTACCCGGATCGCGCGACCGTCATATCCATTGGGCACAGGAGTCCTTCGATCAGGGGACGATGTTCCGCGAATGGGTCAAGTGGGACTACGAGCTGCGGAACTTCGCCCAGCTCGAGACCGTGGTCGACCGGGCTCTGGCCGTGGCCTGCACGGAACCACAGGGCCCCGTCTACCTGGCGCTGCCCCGCGAGGTACTGGCTGAGCGGCAAGAGTTGTTCGAATACTCGGAGTCGTCGCGGGCCGGCCAGCCGTCACCGCTGATGCCAGACCCGGCTTCGATCGAGGAGGCGGCCCGCCTCCTTGCCGGTGCGAAGTTCCCCCTCGTGATCGCGAGAGCGGCCGGCCGTGACCTTGCAGCGGTTCCCGCGCTGGTGCAGTTCGCCGAGGCGTATGGGGCGCCGGTGGTGGAGAACTTTCACACATACCTGAACTTCCCCCAGGACCATCCCCTTCACGCCGGCTTCGACACGGCCACCGACCTGGAGGCAGCAGACGTCATCGTCGTCCTCGAGTCGGACGCACCCTGGTTCCCTGACCTCAAACGCCCCTCGTCCGATGCGCGCTTCATTCACATCGGAGTCGACCCTCTCTATGCTCGCTATCCGATCCGGAGCTTTCCATGCGACATCGCCCTCGGTGGCCTGCCGCGCCTTACTCTGCGCGCCCTCGCCGACGCGGGCGTACGCCTGCGCGACGGGCAGGCCGTGGCCGAACGACGAGCGCGATGGGCCGAGGAGAGCGCTCGGCGCCGCACGGCGCAGGCGGAGGCAGCGCGCCGCGTCCAGAACGACTCGCCCATCGACATGCTCTGGCTCTCGCGCACCATCGGCCAGGTCATCGGAGACGACACCATCGTCGTCAACGAGTACGATCTGCAGGCATCACAGACCTGCTTCCGTCACCCTGGCCGATACTTCGCGGCCCCGGCCTCGAGCGGTCTCGGCTGGGGACTGGGGGCGGCCCTCGGCGTTAAGCTGGCCGCACCCGACCAGACCGTGATCTGCACGGTGGGCGACGGCGCCTATATCTTCGGCGCGCCCACCGCCGCCCACTTCGTGGCGCGGGCGTACGATCTGCCCGTGCTCTTCGTGGTCTTCAACAACCGCGCATGGAATGCCGTCAAGCGCTCCGTGCGGTCGTACGCCCCTCAGGGGTGGGCGGCACGAACGGGCCTGATGCCGCTCAGCGATCTGGACCCCGCGCCCGACTACGAGCTGATCTGTCAGGCGAACGGCGGTTACGGCGAGCGGGTGGAGGATCCGGCGTCTCTGCCCGGCGCCCTCGAGCGTGCGCTGGGAGCGGTCCGCCACGAACGCCGCCAGGCGCTCCTCAACGTTATCTGCAAGAAGCCCGCGTGAGGATACGGCCGTGACCATGCGGAGCGATGTGGTCGGAAGCCTCTTGCGGCCTGCCTATCTGATGGAAGCCCGGGAAGCGCTGGAAAATGGTCGGCTCTCTCCGGTCGAGTTCAAACGCCTCGAGGATCGCGCGGTCGACGAGGCGGTCGCGCTCCAAGAGGCAGCGGGCCTGGAGGTGGTCACCGACGGCGAGATGCGTCGCTATGCCTTCTTCGGGCACCTCATCGAGGCCTTGGACGGCTTCGACAAGTTTGGGGGGTGGGCCATCCCCTTCCGCAGCGAGCAGGGTGAGGAACTGGTATTCAAGCGGCCGGTCGTGGTCGAGAAGCTCCGCTGGCGTCGCAGCATGTGCGCCGAGGAGTGGAGCTATCTGCGGGCACGCGCCCGGCGGCTCGCCAAGGTGACTCTCGTGAGCACCCAACAAGCGGCGGCCTACTACGACCCCGAAAAGTCCAAAGGCGCTTACCCGAGCCGTGACGCCTATCTGGCCGACATCGTCGATTTCACCCGACGCGAAGTGGGCGAGCTGGTCCGCCTGGGCTGCACCTATATCCAGATCGATGCGCCCCAGTATGCCGCCCTCCTGGACCCGACCTTGCGCGAGGGATATCGCCAGCGGGGCAGCGATCCCGATCGGCTCATCGACGCCTGCATCGAGATGGACAACGCCGTGATCGCTGGCAACCCCACCGTCACCTTCGGCTTGCACATCTGCCGCGGCAACAATCAGTCCATGTTTTACGCCAGCGGCGGCTACGAGCCGATCACAAGGGTCTTCGGCAAGAGCCGCTTTCAGCGCTTCCTCCTCGAATACGACGACGCGCGGTCGGGGGGCTTCGAGCCCCTGCGGGGCCTACCCGACGACCGAGTGGCCGTGCTGGGGTTGGTGACCACCAAGAAGCCGCGCCTCGAATCCGTCGACGAGCTCCGCCGTCGCCTGACCGAAGCGACGACCTACCTTCCGCTGGAACGCCTCGCTCTGAGCCCGCAGTGTGGTTTCGCGTCCACCATGGCCGGCAACCGCATCTCCCCAGAGGTGCAGCGGATGAAGCTCACCCGGGTGGCGGAGACGGCGGGCCTGGTCTGGGGTCGTTGATCGCCTACGACTGAGGGAGGGCCATCAGACCCGGCCGTCGTAGAGCGCGTAGGTCTTGTAGAGGCTGCCGCCGAACATCTCGCCGATGCGGCGCATCAGCAGGTTGTCCTCGAGGATCCAGGAGATCTCGCACAGCTCGAACCCCCGGTCCAGCAACACGCGCAAGCACCTGCCGATGAGAACCGCGTCGATGCCACGCTGACGGTACTCTCGCTTGATGCCCATGGCCATCACGCGCACGAAGCGTGGGCGCTTGAGCCCCAGCAGGTAGGGCAGGACGAGCGGAAGACGCGGGCTCAGCAGTCGCCCGCGCAAACGTCCGAGCGCCTCGTTGAAGTCGGGCAGAGAGAGGATGAAGGCCACCGCCTCACCCTGGTCCTCGGCCAAGAGGACGATCTCCTCGTCCAGGACCGGTATCAGCCGCTTCGCCATGAACTCGATCTCGGGATCCGTCATGGGAACGTGGCCCCAGTTGTCCTCCCAGGCGGCGTTGAATACCTCCTGGATCTTGGCGAGGTCGCGTCGCCAGCGATCGCCGGTCGACCGGGCGGACGGTCACGGTTCCCGCCCGCAGCCAGCCCGCGCGCGGCCAGGCGTTCGAGCCGGGCCAGCCGCGAGTCATCGAGGACGATGCGGTAGGCCAGCAGATCCTTGCGCCGCTTGAGATCGGCCTGCGCGAATAGTTCGGCGTAGTAGGGCGGGTTGTACGTCATCATAATGACGGGCGGCGCGTCGAAGCCCTCCACGAGCAACCCACATTCCTCGTTGATGGATGGGTTCATGGGGCCGAGCAGATGCGTCATCCCGAGGCCCCGCGCCCAGGTCCGCACCGCCCCGAACAATAGCCCGCTCACGGCCGGGTCGTTGACCGACTCGAAGAACCCGAAGAAGGCGGTGGCCTCACGGTGCCGCGCGTTGTGGTGCTCGTCCACGATGCCCGCGATGCTGCCCACGTCATGCCCGGCCCGGCTCACCACCCACAGGGCCAAGCGGGCGTGGGCGAAAAAGGGGTTGTCGGGCCCGAGCACCTGGCGGCGGTCGCTCAGCATCGGGGCTACCCAGTGGCGATCATTCCGATAGACGCCGTAGGGGACCCGCAGAAACCGTCTGAGACCCGCCCGATCGCGCGACAGCTCCACGAGACGCGGGGCAGCGGCCACGGTAGCCTCTACGAAATGACGCCGAACTCCCGCCCGACCCTGGCGCAGGCCTCGAGGGCCCGCGACAGGTGGGCCTCGGTGTGGGTGGCCATGCAGCTCGTGCGGAGGAGCGCCCGGCCCGGGGGAGTGGCCGGCGACACCACGGGATTGACAAACACGCCCTCTTCGTGGAGCCGCCGTGTCATCGCGAAGGCGCGCTCGTCGTCGCCAACGATGATCGGAATGACCGGCGTGCGCGAGTCCCCCGTGGAGAATCCGAGACTGGAGAACCCGTCCATCAGGAACCGCGTGTTGCGCCACAGCTGATGCCGGCGCTCTGGCTCGCTCTCGAGGATCTCGAGGGCCGCCCCGGCGGCCGCGGCGGCAGCGGGGGCGAGGGCAGCCGAGAAGATCAGGCTGCGCGCGGTATGGCGGATGTGGTCGACGACCTCTCGCTCGCCGGCGATGAATCCGCCGATGGAGGCCAGCGATTTCGAGAAGGTTCCCATGATCAGGTGGACCTCGTCCTCGAGATCGAAGTGCTCGGGGGTCCCCCTGCCCCGGCGGCCGAGCACACCCAGACTATGGGCGTCGTCGACCATGATTGCCGCCTGGAAGTCGCGCGCGATTTTCACGATCTCGGGCAGGGGCGCGATGTCTCCCTCCATCGAAAAGACGCCATCCACCACCACCAGACGCCCCGGCGTGCCCCGCTCGACCATCATGAGACGATGCAGCTCCGCCGGATCATTGTGGGCGAACTTCCGCGTCTTGGCGAACGACAGGCGCGCTCCGTCGATGATGCAGGCGTGGTCCTGCTTGTCCAAATAAACGGTATCCCCGCGGTCAAGCAGGCAGGAGATTACGCCCAGATTTACCTGGAACCCGGTGGAGAACGTAACGGCCGCCGGCTTGCCGATGAACTGGGCCAGCTTCGCCTCGAGGACCTCGTGCAGGTTCAGGGTGCCGTTCAGAAGGCGACTGCCCGCGCAGCCAGTCCCATACCGGTGCACGGCGGCGATGGCCGCCTCCTTGACCTTTGGATGGCTGGTCAACCCCAGGTAGTTGTTGGACCCCAGCATCACCAGGCTGCGCCCGCCCACCACGACCTCCGGCTCCTGGGCCGACTCGATGGTCCGGAAGTAACAGTAGGTGTCGGCAGCGAGAGCGGCCTCCATGCGTCCGGCGACGATCTGGCACTTGTCGAACAGGGGCGGTCGAGGGGCGGCGGCAAGCGGCGCGACTTCCGAGTCTGGCATCGAGTGAGCTCCGACGTGCGGGGAAGAGGCTGGCCAGGTCATACGCTGGCGAAGGCCTGCGGGGACAGCCACCGCGCGTCGACGTACCAGCGGCACGCGC
Organism: uncultured Candidatus Rokubacteria bacterium; assembly: GCA_963754315.1. GTDB lineage: Bacteria > Methylomirabilota > Methylomirabilia > Rokubacteriales > CSP1-6 > CAVWFS01. The sequence goes on along the minus strand of CAVWFS010000018.1, from coordinate 757,755 downwards.
GTCGGATTCCGTCCTGCCAGCGAGTGGTTGGCTGAATCTGGAGATCACGCAGGAACGGCTCGGGTTCGCAGAGCCAATCGGTCTGGAGAATCTCCCTAACTTTGTCGCGATTGAACGGCGAGGACGTGCGGGTGAGTCCCTCACCCAGCCAGGCGACCAGGCCCAGAAAGCGGACAGCCGCGGCGGGAACGGCGACGGTGCGGGCGCGGGGTGTCCGGAGGGCTGCCACCTCTCGGATCAATTCGCCCATGGTCACTGTATCTCCGGCCGCGAAGGCACGGCGACCGTGCAGATCGGGCCGTTGCGCGGCCGCGAAGAGCATTCGAGCGAGGTCCTCCACCGCCAGGAGCTGCACACGATGACATCCGCCGGCCAGGATGGGAGCCACCCCCCGCGCGACCATCGCAAACATGGGGAGCAAGCCGGGATCACCCGCACCGTAGACGATCGAAGGGCGCACCACGCACCACCGGCCATGGCAGTGACGCGCTACCGCGAGTTCGCTCTCCAGCTTCGAGCGCCCGTACCAGGACACCGGATCGGGAGCATCGCCTTCCCGCACGGGCACGCCAGTCCGGGACGGTCCGGCGGCTGCCTGCGACGAGACGTGGATGAACATCGCCTCCGGGCATGCCTCGCTGGCGGCCGTCGCGAGAGCCTCGGTGCCAGCGACGTTCACCCGCCGAAACTCTGTGAGGCTGCGGGCACGGGTGGCGCCCGCACAATGGACGACGGCCGCACAATCCGTCAGGTGAGGCCGATAGCCGGTGGTGTCGATGAGGTCTCCGCGCACTGTCTCCACCCCGCCGGGCAACAGCCCGGGGCGCTCTGGCCGCCGCACCAGCGCCCGGACACGCCAGCCCCGGGCAAGGAACTCCCTGGCGACGTGGCTCCCAACGAATCCCGTGCCACCGCTGAGGAAGAGCGTGAGCACCCTAATTATGATACAAAAAACCGCCGGGAAAGCGGACTCTTAGTTCACGGGCATTGTTGGCAGGCGGTCCCCGAGGTATCCTGGGGGGGTAGGGTCCCTCGATGCTTGCGCGCCAGGAGAGCGTCCGCCTCTTCGACAACGGCCTGCTCGAACGGCTGTCGCGGGTGCATCCCCTGACACCGGTCCTGCTCTGGGCGCCGATCATCGCCTGCCTGCTGTGGCGATCGCTCACCGTCCACCGGCTGGACGGTGCCACCGTCGCCATCCTCGGGATCGGGGGTCTGGTCGCGTGGACCCTCACCGAGTACCTCGTGCACCGCTTCGTGTTCCACCTGCGGCCGAGCACGCCGAGCCGCCAGCGCCTACAGTTCGCGCTGCACGGGATCCACCACGCAAATCCGGACGACGTGACCCGCCTCTTGATCCCCCCCGCCCCCGCCCTCATCGCCCATGCCGCCTTTTTTGGCCTCTTCCGCGTGGTCCTCGGCGGTCTCTGGATCGAGCCGTTCTTCGCCTTCTTTCTGGTAGGCTATCTCGCCTATGACTATCTGCATCTCGCCCTGCATCGGGCGACATTGCCGACGCGGTGGGGACGGCACCTGAGGCGACAGCACATGCTCCATCACTACGCGACGCCCGGGGCCCGCTGGGGCGTCAGTTCCCCGTTGTGGGACCTGGTGTTCGGTACCGCCGGCACAAGCGACCGCCTCACCACTCGGCCCCCCGTGCTTCGATGAGAGGACGCGCCCCCCGAGGGCGGCTCTCCTCCCTGCTGACCCTCGGCGTTCTCGTTGTCGTGGTCTTGTTGCCGCTCGGGATCGCCCATGCCGCGGACTGGCAGATGCTCTCGGACAAGGACGGCATGCTGGTAGAGCGCCGCACCACCCAATCGGGCTCGGGATTCTACGAGGTCCGGGCCACGACCAATAGCTCGCTGTCACCCGCCGCCATCTTCGAGACGATCTGGCGGCAGCGGGAGCACCCAGAGTTCGTTCCGTATCTCAAGCGGCTCGAGCTCCTCTCGGACACCGGTGACGAGCGCCTGTCCTACGAGCAAGTGGCGGTGCCACTGGCCAAAGATCGCGACTACACCGTCCGCCTCCGGAAGCGTGTGGATCAAGAAGCCCAGCGTTACGAGATCGTTTTTGCCACCGCCAACGAGGCCGGCCCTCCGCCGGACGGGAGCCACGTGCGCGTCGCGCAAATCCAAGGACGCTGGCTGATCGAGCTCGGTCCCGAGAACAAGGGGGCCCGGGTCACCTACGAGGTGCTCAGCGAGCCGGGAGGAGCGATCCCGACCTGGGTGGTCAACCGCGTGCAGGGCGACGCGGCGGCATCCTTGGTACGCGCGATGCTCCAGCGCACGCGCGAACGGGCCGCTAATCGATAGGTCCGAGGATCATTGGGGAAGGGGGAGTGTGGTCATGGGGCAGGATCTGAGGAGTTTCCTCGACGGCGTCAGGCGAAGCCAGCCGCACGAGGTCCTGGTCGTCTCCCGCGAGGTGGATCCTGCCTATGAACTCACCGCCATCGTGGTCAAGCTCGAACAGGAAGCGCGGCGGCGACCGGTGCTCGTGTTCGAGAAGGTGAAGGGTTCACCATTCCCCGTCCTCACCAACCTGCATGCGAGCCGTTCACGTCTAGCCGCTGCCATGAACGCCAAGCCCCAGGACATGCTCCGCACGTACCTGGCGGCCATGGAGCGTCCCCTCCCGCCGAAAGTGGTGTCGCGGGGGCCCGTGAAGGACGTCATCATCACAGGCGATCGGATCAATCTCTACGAGCTACCGCAGATCGTCCATCACGAGGGCGACGCGGGGCCATACGTGACGGCTGCCATATCCTTCGCCAAGGATCCCACCCGCGACATCTGGAACTGCGCCTACAACCGGCTGATGATCCAGGGACGGGCGCGGACGTCGATCCACCTCACCACCGGCAAGCACCTGTGGGAATTCCACCGCACGGCCGAGGCCCGACGCGAGGCGCTGCCGGTAGCCTTCGCGCTCGGGGTGCACCCCGCCGTCGCCCTCGGGGCCCTCGCCATCGGCTCTATCGACGAGGACGAACGTGGCATCATGGGCGCCCTTCTCGGCGAACCGCTGGAGTTGGTGCGCTGTGAAACCTCCGAGATCCTGGTGCCGGCCCATGCCGAGATGGTGATCGAAGCCGAAATCCTTCCCGATGAACGCGTGCCCGAGGGGCCCTTCGGCGAGTTCACCGGCTACAGCCTCGGGCAGCGGCCGCGCGAGGTGGTCAAGGTGAACGCGATCACCCATCGCGCAGGCGCCTTCTTCCACGATATCTCGGTTGCCCATCTTGATCACCTGCTCCTCTCGACGATTCCCATGGAAGCCAATCTCTTCCGGGCCGTGCGGGCCATGGTGCCCTCCGTGAAAGCAGTACGGGTTCCCGGGCCCTTCACCTGTTACGTGTCCATCGAGCAGCGCGCCCCAGGTCAGGCCAAGAACGCACTCCTGGCCGTCCTCGGAGCAGACCTTTACATGAAGCGGGTCGTCGTCGTCGATCACGACGTCGACGTTTTCGATGACCGTCAGATGACGTGGGCTCTGGCGACCCGCTGTCAGCCCGATCGGGACATCCTGATCGTGACCCAAGCACGCGGATCCGATCTCGATCCCTCTGCCAAAGAAGATGGCTACACGGCCAAGTGGGGGGTGGACGCCACCGCCAAGCCCTCGCTGGCCGCCTACACCCCGCGCCATCGGATACCCGCCGAGGTCTGGCAGCGCATCGACCTCAAGGATTTCCTCACCTAGCATCGTGTAGAGTTGCCTGATAACTTCGCCGTCCTCATCGAGGCCAGCGCGCACGCCTCGCCGGCCAAACCCGCCCTCGCCTGGCAAGAAGGGACTCTGACGTACGAGGAAGTGGACCGTCGGGCTTCATGCGCGGCGGGCGCTCTGGCCGCGCGCGACCTTCGACCTGGAGATCGAGTGGCCATTTCGCTGCCCAACACGTGGTCCTTTGTGGTCGCCCTCCTCGCTGCCCTCAAAGTCCGGCGCGATCGCGGCCCCGCTGAATCCCCTGCTCACCGCCGAGGAGCGCGCGACCATCCTTGCCGATCTCGCCCCCGCCCTGGTCATTGCCGAGCCCGACTGCACGGGTGCCCCCGCTCAGTCGCGAAGGGCGGTCTCCTCTCCTGCCCTGATCCTCTACACCTCGGGAAGCACCGGACGGCCGAAGGGTGCTCTGCTATCCCACGACGCGCTCAGCTTCGCTAACCAGTCCTGGGCAGGACCCGTGATGCGGCTCTCCTCGCGCGACGTGGTCCTGGGCGTCCTCCCCTACGCCCATTCCTTTGGAATCAACGGCGCTCTGTTGGCTCCACTCCTAGCCGGCGCCACCGTCGTCCTCCTCGAGCGCTTCTCGCCCGATGCCGTTCTGGAGGCCATCGAGCAGCATCAGGTGACGGTATTTCCTGGGGTGGCCACGATGTTCCGTCGTCTCCTCGACGCGGCCGGCTTTGCCCGGGAGCGCTTGGCGAGCTTGCGACTGGCCGTCTCCGGCGCCGCACCATGCCCCGGAGAGCTCGCGCAGGAATGGCGAGAAAAGACGGGGATACGGATCCTCCGGGGTTACGGCAGTACGGAGATCTTCCGACCCATCTCGTACCTGGCAGACGATCCCACCGAAATTCCGGAGGCGATCGGACGGGCCGTCCCCGGCGTCACCCTTCGAGTCGTCAACGAGGCTGAGCAAGCGCTGCCTTCAGGCGAGGCGGGTGAGCTCCTCATCAAGAGTCCTGCGGTCATGGACGGCTATCTGGGTGCCCCGGAGGAAACGCCGGTCGTCCTGCGCGATGGCTGGTTCCGCACGGGTGATCTGGCACGCATCGACCCTCACGGCTTTGTCACCATCGTCGGGCGGAAGAAGGAATTGATTCTCCGGGGCGGCTACTCGGTATCACCAGGAGAGGTGGAAGCCACCCTTCTCGCCCACCCTGCCGTCGCCGAGGCCGCAGTCGTTGGACAACCCCACCCCGAGCTGGGCGAAGACATCGCGGCGTTTGTCATGCTCCATCCCCACGCCCACGCAGGCCCCGACGAGCTGATCGCCCATTGCGCCAAGAGCCTGGCTGCGTTCAAATGCCCTCGCCTCGTGCGCGTGGTTGAGACGCTCCCCCGGAGCGCCACCGGGAAGATTCTCAAATCCAAGCTCGTCGATTTCTCGAGAGCGCCGTGGGTTTGAAGGGCCTCTCGAGGTCCTCCAATCTTATCGCTCCAACTCCACCAGGTACTCCTTGATGCGCTTGGCGTCGGGGGCGTCGGGCTTGAGGGCCAGATACTGGTGGAAGGCCTCGCGGGCCCGGTCGGGCAGCCGCTGCTGGTAGTAGAGCAAGCCAAGCTGACGGTAAGGCTCCGGCGCCTGCGGGTCCAGCTCGGCCGAGCGCCGATAGCTCACCAACGCCAAGTGGGCCAGCTCCGCCTTCTCGATCGGTGACTTCGCCCGCTGGGCCTGGAGGCGATAGAGGTCGCCGTAGTAAAGGTGCGCGGTCGGGTCTCTGGGGGTAATGGTCAGCACCCGGTCGAGCTGGCGCTGGGCCAGGGTAAAGCGCCCGGCCGCGATGTCGAGGCGGGCATTGTCACGCACCACCGTCCGCATCCGGAGCTCGAACTCGTCGCTGTTCGCGATCGCCGACGACGAGCCGGCCGCGTCCACATATTTCGTACGTATCAGCTCCTCGGTCGTCTCGACGCGCTCTTGTAACCGAGGATGACTACCGAAGAAGAACGTCTCCAGGGAGCCCCGATCGCCACTGCTATCCTTCAGGAGCGCGAAGACCTTGGGCGCTTCCCTCGGGTCGTAGCCGGCCCGCACCATGCGAGCGAGGCCCTCCGCGTCGGCCTCGCGCTCGAGATCGCGCCCGTAGCCGTTGATGGCGGCGATGGTGGCGAGCTGCAAGCCGAGGCCGAGAATGGCGTTGGCCGTCTGACCGATCATGGCGCCCCCCACCGGGTTGTTCTTGGCGACCGAGCCCGCCGCCGCCGCCACCCCGATGCTGGCCGCGATGGCCGCGACCGTGTAGATGATCTGTTTCGTCTGCGCGTCGCGCGTGAAGCTGAGCGCGTGACGGTTGCTCACATGGGTCATCTCGTGCCCGAGGATCGTGGCCAGTTGTGCCTCGTTCTGAACTTGGGCCAGCAGGCCCGTGTGGATGTACACGCGCCCGTTGGGCATGGCGAAGGCGTTCAGGGTGGGGTCGCGGATGACACCGAAGCGATACCCGGGGCCGCCGGCGGCCCGGACGTTATCGGGAAGAAGCCGGTCACCAATCTTGGCCAGGTAGTCCTCGAGCAGCGGATCGTCGTACGGCTTGTTCTTCTTGAGAAGTGCCGCCTCCTCCTTCTCGGCTTGCTCCCAGAGCCGCACCTCGTCCGGTTCTGGCTGAAAAGGCTTCCCGGCATGTCCGATGGGAGCCACGTTACGGGAGGCGCAGGCCGGGGTGAGAACAGGCAAGGATCAGCAACCACGCCAGAAGGCGCCGCAGCGGCATGTACGAGCTCGTCATCTCGCACCCCATCCTTGAAGGTCGGGCTGATCGTGAGGGCTCGGGGTTCTCGCGACCACCTCGCGAGCTAGTTCAGCGCCGCGAGCCCCTCGCGGACTCGCCTCACTTGCTGGCGCACGACCTCGACATCCGACGCCTCGGGATTCTGCCCGAGATACCGTTCCCAGTCGGCGATGCCCCGGTGGAAGTGACCGAGCTTGACCAACACGGAGCCCCGGTCACGTAGATGGTTCGACGACTCCCCATCGACGATGAGCAGGTGATTGATGGTTCCCAGAGCCTTGTCCCACTGGCACCGGCTGACGTAGACGGCTTTCAAGTTGCCCAGCATCCGCGCCAGCATCTGCAAACGGGAACAGGGAGCAAAGCTCGCCTCGGTAAGCCGAACCGGACGACCGACGGCCCGCGCCACCACCTTGTGTGCTCCCTCCCTGGTGAGCAGGGCCCCCCCGCTGAAGGGATCGAGCAGCACGGAATCGCCCCCCACATGGGCACTCACCACGAAATGACCAGGCAGTCCGACACCAAGGATACGCAATCCCACCCGGACGCCCACCTCCATCATGACGAGGGCAAGGCTGATGGGGATGCCCCGCTTGCGTTCAAGCACGTCGTTGAGGCAGCTGTTGCACGGGTCGTAGTAGTCCTCGCTGTTGCCCCGGAATCCCTCCTCGGCGAAGAGAAACTCGCGCAACCGGTGCAGGATGCGCAGCTCGTCGCCGAGCCCGGCCGCCCCCGAGCGCGCGGCCAACTCGTCGAGTCGCTTGAGTGAGTCCTCGGCGATCAACTGCGGATGCTCGATGCGGGCAATACATAGCGCGCCCAGGGCAAGATCGATTTCAGGAGCCGAAACGCGTACGATATCACCGAAGGTTCGCAGGTCTGCGTCCATTACTCGATCACTCAGCACCCCGGAGCATGATGCAGACCTGCCGTCCGGAGAGCCTGGTGCTGAAGCTCCTCCGCTAATTCGAGCGTGCGTCGTGCCGCCCGCGTGGCGTCCGCCTGCGCCTCAGGGGTGGTGGCGAGCAGGCCGAGCAAGCTGCGTCCCAGCTCGTGATGATGCCGCTCGTCGGGCTCGATCACGTCGCGATAGAGCGCGGCCGTCGCGCCGTCCCCGGCCGCCTCGCAGAACTCGATGAACTGACGATTCTTCACGATGGCAATCGCCTCGCGTGTGAACTGACCGGCTGCCACGCGCTCGACCGTGGTTTGGAGACCGTCGAGGAAGTGAAAGAGGGGACCATACCCCTTGGCGAGCGGGTCAAACGTGGTCGCGGCGAACCCGAGGGCCTGCAGGCGGTCGGCGATGAGACGGAAGTGCCTCGCCTCGTCGCCGACCTGCCGAGCAAGAGCCAACTTCACTCTCACATCATCCGTGGTCACCAGCCAGCGCGCAGCGATCTCGGTAGCCTCGATCTCGTTCTTCAGGGCGACCTTCAGCAGATTGACCACGGTGAGCTGGCCCTCGACCTCGGGCTTCAGGGTTGCGTCCGGAGCGAGCCGGGCCAGCAGCGCCTCATTTGAGGCTGCCAGCTGCGCGACGAACTCCTGGGCGGTCACGCGGCGTACCCCTGCTGCAGCAGCGATCCCAGCTCCTGGCTCAGCGTTTCCTTGGTAATCACCCGCTGACAACGCGCGTGCCACGGTTGGGTTTGGCGGGCCAACGCGTGGGTGGTGAACGCCAGCACCGGGAGCTGCGCGCGCTCGGCCACGGTGAAGAGGCGGGGGTAATCGAAGTCTGAGGTGAGATCGACGAGGGCGAAGCGTGGCGCGCTCCCCACGGCCTGCTCCAGCTCATCTGGGTCCCGCGCGAACACGAGCGGAACTCCGACCAGGCGTGCCGTCTCTCGAATGCGGGCCACGAAGAACAGATCCTTCACCACGGCGACCACCCCGCCCACTGGTCCGCCCACCCTAATCCGCCTGCTCCTTGAGCCCGAGCCAGTACTTGTTCCATTCGGCGATGAAGGACAAGGTGGAGAGGTCTCGCATGCGGTCCGGATAGACGATTCCGTTGAGATGGTCAGTTTCGTGCTGGATCACCCGCGCGAAGAAATCCTTGGCCACGAGATTCACAGGGTCACCAGCGCGGTCAAAGCCTTGCAGGCGGACCTCTGTGTACCGGGGCACCATCCCCCGCATGTCGGGCACGGAGAGACAGCCCTCCCACCCGTCCACCATTTCCTCTCCGAGCGGGGTCACCACAGGATTGATGAGGACGGTGAGCGGGATATTGGCAGCCTCGGGGTAACGCGGGTTTCCCTCCACCTCGATGACAGCGATCTGGAGCAACGTGTGCACTTGATTGGCCGCCAGGCCGGCCCCGTCGTACTCGCGCATGGTCTCGACCATGTCGTCGATGAAACGCTGGATCTCGGAGGAGCCAATGCGCTCCAGGGGCACCGGGTGCGCCGGCCGGCGCAGGATCGGATGGCCAAGCCTGGCGACTTTTAGGATAGCCATGACATCGAAAAGTGTAGCACGCCCCTTCAGCGCGAACGCGCCAGAGCCCAGCGGGCCGCCCGCTGCACGACCTCGTCGCCGTCTCGCGCCGCTTGCCGGAGCGGGTCCTCCGCATCGCGCCTTCCGGCCAGGATGAGGGCGGCGTTGCGCAGGAGCCCAGCCCGCTTGCTGCGCCGCAGAGCGCTGCCGCGGAAGCGCTCACGGAAGCCCTCTTCGTCGAGCGTGAGCAGGGCCTCAAGCTGCCCGAGCGATTGTGACGGAACCAGCGCGGGATCGGCCGAGGCCGTGACCTTGCGATTCCAGGGGCACACCTCCTGGCACACGTCGCAGCCGAAGAGCCAGCCATGGAGAGCCGGGCGGAGCTCCTCGGCAATGTCTCCCCGGTGCTCGATGGTGAGGTATGAGATGCAGCGGCGCGCGTCGAGAACGTACGGGGCGACGAACGCTTGCGTCGGGCAGGCGTCCAAACAGGCTGTGCAGGTTCCGCAGCGGTCGGTGAGCCGCTCGTCTGGCGCCATCTCCGCCGTGGTCAGAATGATCCCGATGAGGAAGTATGATCCCAGCGACGGCGTCAGAAGGTTCGTGTTCTTGCCGATCCATCCGAGCCCGCCCTGAGCAGCGAGGTCGCGCTCGAGCACGGCGCTGGTGTCGACGGCTACCCGCGTGGTGGTGTCCACGCCCGCCGCCGCCGCGATGAACCGGGCGAGCTCCTGCAGTCGCGGACGCATGACCTCGTGATAGTCGCGCCCACGAGCGTAGCGGGCCACCGGAGTCCAGCTCGGATCGTCCGTATGGCCGGCGCCGTAGCTCAGCGCCAGCGCCACCGTCGAGCGCGCTCCCGGCAGCAGACGCCGGGGGTCCAGCCGATCGTCGCGGGTCCGGGCCAGATAGGCCATCGTCCCCGCGTAGCCGGCCTTCAGCCAGCGGTCGAAGGCGTCGCCATGCTCGGGAGGGCCGACGGGTCCGATGGCCGCGCGGGAAAAGCCAAGCTCGTCGGCTCGCACTTTGACGGCGGAGGCCAAGGCAAGCGAGGTCAGCTTCACTGCCGTCGAGCCTTGACCACGAGATGACTGCGGGTGAGGCTACGACCGCCCTCCTCGAGGAACTTGATGAAGTGAAACCAGCGCCCATCGGCTCTCCATCGCTCCTCGAGGCCAACCGCGGCGGCCAGTGCCTCCTCGACCGTGCGGAATTCCCGTACCTCCCGGTCCACCTCCATGGACTCCAGGGCGAAGCCGGTCCGCGTCAGAAGCGATCGCATTTGACCTTCGTCGTAGGAAAAGCGGGATCGCCTTCCGGTTTCACGCCACTGGTCGGAGTGAAAACACACGAAGGCGAGTACGGCTTGCGGACGAAGCGCGCGGCTCGATCGCTCCACGATCGCGTCCGACATGCAGAGATGAGCGACCACCAAATCGGGCGCGAAGGCCGCGTACTCGACGGCCTCGGCGTCGTCCACCACGAACTCGACGTTTCTGATGCCAGCAAGCTCTGCTCGGCGCCTGGCTTCAGCGATGGCCGTCGCGTCGCGGTCCACCCCGATGACCCTTCGACATCGCGGTGCCAGCGCGAGCGCCAAGGCACCCCAACCGGTTCCGACATCCAGGGCAGTCGCGTCGCCAAGCGGCTCGCTTGCGAGCCAGGCGAGAAGTCTGGGGTTAACCGGTGACGGCACCGTCCGAAGCGGAGGAGACGAGGCGCGCATACTTAGCCATCACCCCCCACGTGTAGCGTGGCTTCGGGGGCTTCACTAATCTCAAGCGTTTCTTCAACTCTCCAGCTGTAAGTTCCACTTCAAGCTTGCGTTTTTTGATGTCGACAACGATCATATCACCGTTCTTGAGAGCGGCAATGGTGCCACCTTCGGCGGCCTCCGGCGCGATGTGGCCGATCATGAAGCCGTGGGTTGCTCCTGAGAACCGACCGTCCGTCATCAGGGCGACGCTCTCCCCCAGACCGGCACCTTGGATGGCGCCAGTCACGTGCAACATCTCGCGCATCCCAGGGCCCCCCTTGGGCCCTTCCCAGCGGATGACGATCACGTCATTGGCCTTGATCTTCCCCGCCTTCACGGCCTGGAACGCATCCTCCTCGCGCTCGAAGACCCGGGCCGGACCGCGATGAAAGTCTCGCTTCTGTCCCGACACCTTGGCCACACAACCATCCGGGGCGAGATTCCCGCGTAGGATCACGATCCCCCCTCCGGCTTGATGGGGTCGTTGAGCAGCCGAATGACCTTCTGGCCTGGCTGCTCGCGCGCGGCTCGCGCCTCCTGGGCGATCGTTCGCCCCGTCACCGTCATCTCGTCCTCGCTTAGCAGGCCGGCGGCCAAGAGGCGCTGGGCGACGACGGCCATGCCCCCCGCCTCGTGCATCTCGGGCGCTGTGTAGGTGCCCCAAGGCTTCAGATCGGCCAGCAGTGGGGTCTTCCGCGAAATGCGGTCGAACTCATCGATCGTCAGCTTGATGCCAGCCTCCCTGGCCACGGCCATGAGGTGCAAGACTGCGTTGGTCGAGCCACCGGTGGCCATGACGCCGGCGATGGCGTTCTGCAGGGATTTCTTGGAAATGATATCGCGTGGCTTGAGGCCCTTGTTGAGGACGTCCATGACCAGGCGTCCTGTCTGGAAGGCCACCTCCTCCTTACGCGGATCGACCGCGGGAACACCGTTCCAGCCCATGGGCGACACCCCGAGCATCTCGAAGGCGGTGGCCATCGTGTTGGCCGTGAACTGGCCACCGCACGCGCCCGCCCCGGGGCAGGCGCGGCTTTCGATGGCGTTGAGCTCGGCCGCGTCGATCCTGCCCGCGTTGAAGGCCCCGATGGCCTCGAACACATCCTGCACGGTCAGCCGCCGTCCACGGTGCTCCCCATACATGATGGAGCCTCCGTACAGCATCACGCTCGGGACGTTCAGGCGCGCCATCGCCATGACCATGGCGGGGATCGTCTTGTCACAGCCGGTGAGGGTGACCAGCCCATCCAGGAGATGACCGCGCACCACCAATTCGACCGAGTCCGCGATCCAGTCTCGGCTGATGAGCGACGCCTTCATCCCCTCCGTGCCCATGGCGATCCCATCCGTGACGGAGATCGTGTTGAACTCGATGGGGGTCCCGCCGGCGGCACGAATACCCTCCTTGACCTTCTCGGCCAGCTTCTGGTGGTTCCAGTTACAGGGCGTGATCTCGATCCAGCAGTGAGCCACGCCGACCAGCGGACGCTTGAGGTCTTCGTCCGTGAACCCGATAGCCTTGAAGTAGCTGCGAGCGGCGGCCCGGTCGGCGCCATCGACGAGGGTACGGCTGGCGTGGCGAGGGTCAAAGGCCATGATGCTCTCCTTGAGTCAGGATGATGACGAGGGTCGCTTGGCGACGAGAAAGGTGAAGCGCCCATGCTGGACAGCCTCACCGTGCTGGTTGACGATTGCGTGTTCCTCGATGAGGACGCCATTTTCCCGCAGCGATCGCTTGGCCACCGCGCGGGCCCGGCTGCGAATGGTGTCACCCGCCCGCAGAGCTCGTTCGATACGCCAGTCGATACTCATGAAGGCGAGAACGGCCAGGGGCGCGCGATTCAGGCGCCAGCCCAGGCCCGTCGACAAGCAGAGCGGTAACAGATCGGGTACAGACGAGGTCGAACTGCTCCGCTCGTCGGTGAGGCCTCGATAGAGGGCGATGTGGGCCTCGGTAACAGTCAGGGCCGGCGTTTCGACGGACTCCCCGATCCTGACGTCTTCGAAGTAGGCTCGGTGGGGCGAAGGGGGGTCATTCACGGGCGGCACTCTATCAGGAGATCCGTCTCACCTTCCTGAACCACCTCGTCGCGCTGGTTGAGCACCCTCCGCTCGAGGGTAATCAGTCCCCGGTCCGGCTTGGAGGTCTCGCGCTTCGCCGCCACTCTCGCCTGCACTCGGATAGTGTCGCCGATCTTGATCGGTCCCTTGAACTTCCACCGGACACCGACAAAGGCCAGGGTGGCGTAGGGTGGCATGGCACGGCCCAGGAGTCCCGACTGGATGGCCAGACCGAGAAGGCCGTGGGCAATTCGTTCGCCGAAGATGGACGTCTTCATGAACTCGGCGTCGGTGTGCAGGACGTTATAGTCGCCGGATAAGCCCGCGAAGATCACGATATCCGTCTCGGTGACCGTACGGCCGGGCGACTCGTACTCCTCGCCAACCGCTATCTCATCAAAAAAACGGCGCGAGTCCGCGGCCATGCCGGCAAAGGATACCACGGACGATCGCTGTTCCCGCTCCGCGAGCCGTCGCCCCGCCGGGGCACCCGCCCCAGGGGCCTGCGAATCCGGTCCCGTCCGCCTCCTTTCTTGACAGGTTCAGGGAGCCCTGGCTAGAGTCAGACCGACTGGTCGGTCGGGAGAGAACCAGTCCTGCTCCCGTCTGCCGAAGGAGGCCAAGGGGTGCATTTCAGCGATCCGCGCCTGAAGGGAGTCTGGGATCGGGCCGGAGCGGGCGAACGGCTCAGCCGCGAGGACGGTCTGTTGCTGTTCGAGACCCAGGATCTCCTGGGCGTCGGACGCATGGCGGACACTCTGAAGTCACGGCGCGAGGGCGAGCGTGTGTACTTTGTCATGAACCGCCACATCACCCCGACCAACCTCTGCGTGCTGTCGTGCCGCTTCTGCGACTTCGCACGTAAGAAGGGGCAGGTCGGCGCCTACGAGCACACCATCGAGGACATGGTGGCCATGGTGAAGCCCGACTGCCGGGAGGTTCACATCGTGGGCGGCCACCACCCCGACTGGCCCTTCGAGTACTACGAGCGCATCATCGGCGCCATCCATGCCGCGCATCCCCAGGTACAGATCAAGGCGTTCACGGCCGCCGAGATCGACTACTTCTGGCGGCGCTGGAAGATCGAGCCCAAGGAGTCGCTGGGACGCCTGCAGGCCGCGGGCTTGCAGTCGATGCCCGGCGGCGGCGCCGAGATCTTCTCCGCGCGCCTCGCCCGGCTTCTCCACTATACAGGCAAGGCCGATCCCGACCGCTGGTGCGAGATCCACGGCATCGCCCACACCCTCGGAATCAAGACCAACGCCACCATGTTGTACGGCCACGTGGAGACGATGGCCGAGCGGGTTGAGCATCTCATCCGCCTGCGCGAGCAACAGGACCGCTCCGGCGGTTTCCTCACCTTCGTGCCGCTCGCCTACCAGGTTGGTAGTACCAAGCTGGTGCCGCGCCAGACGCCTCCCACCGATAGCCTACGCACCATTGCCGCAGCCCGCTTGCTCCTCGACAACTTTCCGCACATCGAGGCCTACTGGGTGGTGTTGGGGGAGGAGACCACGTCGATCGCGTTGCACTTCGGCGCCGACGACATCAACGGCACCCTAGAAGACGAGCGCATCCAGCACATGGCCGGGGCAGAGACGCCGGCCGGAGTGGCGCGGGAACAGCTCTTCCGGATGATTCGGGATGCCGGCAAGGTTCCGGTGGAGCGGGACGCGCTCTACAACGTGCTGCACGTATGGAACTGACGATGAGGGCCACCGCCGCAGAGGTGCGCGCCAAGGTCGAACGCCAGCAGCGTCTCGATCGGACCGACGGTCACTGGCTCCTGGCCGAAGCACCGCTGCTCGAGCTCGGGTCCCTGGCCCAGACCGCCCGCTTCGCACGCATTCCCGAGCGCCGAGTGACCTTCGTCATCGACTCCAACCCGAACTACACGAACGTCTGCATCACCGACTGCCAGTTCTGCGCCTTCTACCGACGACCCGGCGACCCCGAAGCGTATACGCTCACCGTCGACGAGGTGCTGGCCAAGATCGAGTCGGCGGCCAGCCGAGGTGCGACTACGGTCCTCCTCCAGGGCGGCCACAACCCCGCCCTCCCGCTCGAGTACTATCTCAGTCTGGTGCGGGAGACGCGGCGGCGATTTCCCGAGGTGACGCCACACTTCTTCACCGCCTCCGAGATCCAGACCATGGCCACCGTGAGCGGCCTCACCATCGGTCAGGTGCTTGATCGGCTGTACGAGGCCGGCCAGCGTACCCTTCCCGGCGGCGGCGCCGAGATCCTCTCCGCGCGGGTGCGAACGCGCATCGCACCCAAGAAAGGTAGCCCGGCCGCCTGGCTCGACGTCCACCGGGACGCGCATCGCCGCGGCTTCAAGAGCACGGCCACCATGATGTACGGCCACGTCGAGCAGGTGGACGATGTGATCGATCACTGGGAGGCCGTGCGGAGTCTGCAGGACGAGCACCGGGGCTTCACCGCCTTCGTCCCGTGGTCGTTCAAGCCTGGACACACCCTGCTCGAGAAATGGATCAAGCACTACCAGGGTCCAAACATGTACCTCCGCATGCTGGCCGCCTCCCGGCTCTATCTCGACAACGTTGACCACATCCAGGCCTCGTGGTTCTCGGAGGGCAAGCGGGCGGGGCAGATCGCCCTGCACTTCGGCGCCGATGACTGGGGCGGAACCCTGTTCGAGGAGAATGTCCACAAAGCGGCCGCCTATGTGAATACGATCGGCATCGAGGAGATGGTGGACCTCATCCGGGACGCGGGCTTCACGCCCGCCCAGCGCACCACGGAATACGAGCTACTGAAAACGTACTAGCGGGCGCCGGTCAAATCGGATCGATGGGCGGGACGGCGGGGATGAGGCGCCGCTGATGAGCCAAGGTGAAGAGCCGCTCCAGGGCCGCTCTCCCTTCCGTCCCCAGGGTCACGGTGTAGTCGTTCACGTACATGAGGACGAAGCGGCGGCACGTCTCCTTGTCGATCCCTCGCCCGTAACGCATGGCGTACTCGAGCGCCTCATCGACGTGGGCATGAGCCCACGCGATGGAGTCACGCAATCCCTGCGACAGCGCGCGGTGGACGTCGTCCCCCATATCGCGTCGCATGACGTTGATGCCGAGCGGCAGCGGAAGCCCGGTGTCCTTTCCCCACGACTCGCCGAGATCCAGGACCTTGGTCAGCCCCAGGTGGCGGTGGGTGATCTGACCCTCGTGGATGAGGAGGCCCACGTCCGCCTGCCCATCCAGGACCGCCTGGGGAATCTTGTCGAAGGCCACCTCGATCAGGGGAGGATCGCCCACGTAGAGGCGCAACAGGAGCGCGGCCGTGGTGTGGCTGCCCGGAATGGCGATGACCTTCTCGGGCAGCACGCCGGGGGCGATCGCCCCGCGCGCGACCAGGATAGGCCCGTAGCCCTTTCCCATGGAAGCACCGGGATCCATCATCCGGTAGCGGTCGGCCACCATGGTGTAGGTGGCCGCGGAGACGGCCGTGACCTCCAGTTCGCCCGTCCGGGCACGCCGGTTGAGCGATTCGATGTCTTCGAGGACGTGCTCGATGCGGATCCCCCCGATGGTCACCTTGCCTGCCGTCAGCGCGTAGAACATGAACGCGTCGTCAGGATCCGGGCTGTGACCGATCCGCACTACTCGCATCGATGTCTCCTCTAAAAGACGGAGCGGAGTCCTCGCGCTCCGCCACGCGCGAGCGCATCCTCCAAGCTGCTCTGGAGGTATTCGCCGCCAAAGGCTACCACAGGGCGCTCGTGGACGACCGACATCACTCCGCCTCTCACCGAGTTGCTCCTGCGCTCCGTCGGAGCGGCCTCCCCGCGGAGCCGCCCACGCTCCGCGCGACGCTCCCGAGGTTCTACTCCGAGGCGGCGATGACTTTGCGGCAATCGCCGGCGCGGATTGCGCGCAGGATGGCATCCTTGTCGGGCCGCGCCTCGACTTCGATCCAGGCGCGGCCGAAGTGGGGAGGGCGATGGGCATCATCGGTGGCGATCTTCACAAGCGGGATCTCGTCCGTATCATAGAGCGGACGATAGAATCCGGTGTCCGTCACCTCCACCGCGTCCAGCGGAAGCCCGGCCGCCGAGATGGTCCGCATGCGCTCGATGGTCTCCCGTACGCTGAGCTTGTAGCGGGCGGGGTGATTCAGCACATGCAGCATCTCGCGTTCGCCCACGATGCGGCCCACGTGCTGCGAGAGCGGCGCGTAGTCGAGCTCGAGTCCGCGAAAGACGAGCAGGTGCGAGGTCAACGTGTCCAGGGCTCGCTCATACGCCGGATAGTTCAGGTTCTCGTGGTCCTCGTGATCGGTGATGGCAAGAAAGTCGTACCCGAGGACCTCGTACTCACGCAGGAGCGCGCTCGGGCTGCGCACCCCATCCGAGAACGTGGTGTGCGCGTGAAGGTTGCCGCGCAGGAGTGCCATCGATCAGGACCGTCTCGGGAGCGGTCCGGTCAGCGGTTGGCGGGTCGCTTCCCGGGCAGGGGAGGCGAGGACCACGTGAAGGCCAGACCCAAGGTAAACCAGCCGTTGATCTCTCTGTAGTCGGGTCCTCTGGGTGAGTTGGGAGAGGTCCAGCCGGCCAACCCGAAGCGACCGGTCTCCGTCTTCACGGAAAGCCTCTCGAAGAAGCCGGGGTCGAGAATGACCGACCCGCTGCCGGAATGGTAGTCGGCATCTTCGGGGCGACTCCGGGCAGGCTCGGTGGTCGGCGGGATGATGCCCAGTTCACGCTCGAACGGCGTGCGATCTATCCTGACCTCCTGGGCCTGGACGGGGAGGATGCCCATCACCACGAATCCAAGGGCTAGGAGAACCACCACCCGTCTCATGGGATCATTGTATCGTATTCGGGGGTCGCGTCCAGTGCGGGGAGTCCTGCTCGGCATTGCGCTTCTGGCTGCGGCCTGTACCTCTCCTGGCTCCACTCCCACCTCCTTGCCGAGGGCTCCCGACTTCAGCGCTCGTCAGATCCGTCAGCCGGCCGTTTTCATACGCGTGGCGGGTTGGCCGGATCTGAATGACCGGGAACGCGAGGCGCTTGCCGACACGTACGAGGGAGCGCTGGTGGCCGCCTTCGACGAGTACGGCTCCCCGCCTACTGACCTCCAACGCGTCGCGCCCGGCGAGCGCTTCGACACGCGGACCGCTCTTGCCCGCGCCCGGCAGGTGCAAGCTGATCATGTGATCATCATCGACCTGAGGGTCTCGCGGCGCGACGCCGCCTTCTGTACGGACAGCCCCCGCCCGTTCCGCGCCATCACCACCGTGTGGAGTCAGGGGGTGCAGGTTGTCCGGGTGAGCGACGGGGCGTCCCGCGTCGCGGTGGCTCCGGGAGGGGATCTCGATGTGACCGAACTGGAGGCCGATTGTGCGAACCCGCGCCGCTCGCAGCGGCGAGACCGGACTCAGATGCTCGCCGCCGCCACCCAGGCGCTCACGCAGCGCATTCTCGGGCGGTGAGACCCGTTCCCCGCGCCACTTCGTTGGATCACGACGCACGGGATGGGTGCGACGCGACTCCACCCTGCACCGAGATACAGGCACGCATGAGGTGACGCTGGCCCGCGCCGAGGCGTACGGCATTGTCGGCAGCGTTTGCGGTCTCCACACAGATCATCGAACGCCACTCGTCATCGCCCAGATCGGCCATGTTTCGCGCGGTCTCTCGACCCGGGTTCCACAGAACCGTGGAGTGGGAGCCCTCTTTGTCGACGAGGAGTCGCCGTTCCCAGGTAGGGTCGTCGACGACACAGCGCGTCCGTGTATCGAGGTACACCCGGTCCGTGAGGTTTCGGATTCGGGCGCCGCCTGAACCCTCCACCTTTCGCCGCATGCCGTCCGCTTTGTCGATGTAGGTCACATCGTCGAGTCCGTGCACGGTCACCAGCTCGACGTCGCCCACCAGGCAATATGTATGCAGCGCCTCCTGGAAGGTGACGGTCTCGCCCGAACGGTTCTCGACTTCCAGAGCGAGGTCGAGGGTGGCCCCCACCGTGATTCGATAGCGAAGCCCGAAGTCACGGGGCCAGGTCGCGTGCGTCGTCGGAGTGGCCGACAGACCTAAGGTCATAGTGACCGTCTCGTCGGAAGGCTCCACGGCCTCGACCGACCACTCGAGAATCCGGGCGAACCCATGGTCAGGCGCGTGGGGATCGCTCGGATGCGGACCGAACCAGGGAAAGACGATAGGCACGCCCCCCCGGATGGGCCGACCGGAGGTGAAGCGGCTTCGCGAACTCGTAAACAGCACGGGAAGGGCTCCGTGCGGGTGGTAGTGCGTTACGTGCGCGCCCTGGAGATAGACATGGCCAGAGGCGGACGAAGTCGTGATGGACCGCCCTGAGCAGCCCGCCGTTCCCCTGCTCGAACCACACGATCCCGGGATGGCCAAAGTGCTCGTTCAGGAAGTCGAGCAGCACACTCCCAGGGTACCTGGCAGAAATCCTTCGTGCTACAGTCCGCCCATGGACATCAAGTACCGCATCGGCGTGATGCCGGGCCCGTGGCCTGGGGGTCCCTCGGGGAGTGACTTTCTCTGGCGCTTCATCGATCTGTGCGAGCGGAGCGGCATCGACTCCGTGTGGTTCTCGGAGCGGCTCTCCTCGCCGATTCCCGTCCCCGAGCCCATGACGACCATGGCCGCCGTGGCCGCGCGGACGCGACGGCTCAAGTTCGGTCCGAGCGTGCTGATCGCGCCCTTTCGCTCGCCGGTGGTCCTCGCCCGCGAGATCGCCATGATCGACTACCTGTCCGGGGGCCGCATGCTGCCCGCGGTCGGCGTGGGCGTCGAGCAGGACCGCGAGTTCCGGGCCGCCGGGGTGCCGTTCCGGGAGCGCGCGCGACGGACGGATGAGGCCATCCGCATCATGCGGGCCTGCTGGAGCGGCGAGGAGACCACCCTCGCCGGCGAATTTTGGGATCTCGATCGCATCACCGTGCTCCCGCGCCCCGTGCAGGAGCCCATGCCCGTCTGGATCGGCGGCAACAGCGAGGCAGCGATGCGTCGCACCGGCCGCCTCGGCGACGGGTGGATTCCATCGTTCATCACCCCCGAAGCGTTTCGCATCGGCGTGGAGAAGACCCTTGCCTTTGCAGCCGAGGCCGGGCGCGAGGTTCCGCTGGACCACTTCGGAGCACTCTTCTACTACTGCCTGGACGACGACCCGCGAGCGGCAGCCGCCAGCGCTGCCCCGTTCGTACCACGCAACCGGGTCGACGACGCGACCCTAGCGCAGTGCACAGCGTTCGGACCTCCCGAACTCGTGCGGGAGCGACTCGAGCAATATGTCAAGGGCGGAGGCTCGAAGTTCATCCTCCGCCCGATGTGCCCGCCTGAGCGCGTGCTCGAGCAACTCGAGCGCCTCGCGGCCGAGGTCGTCCCCGATTTCCACTCGCGATAGCACGCAGAAGCGCTAGGATCCCGTCAGCAGCTCGGCCAGGAGCGGCGGGTCGATGTTCCCGCCGGAGAGAACAACTCCCACACGAGCCCCGCGGGGAAGGTGGAGCTTGCCGGACAGGACAGCGGCGGCGCCCACGGCGCCCGTCGGCTCGACCACGAGCTTGGCGCGCAGGGCCAGGAAGCGCACCGCTGCCGCGATCTCCTTCTCGGACACGAGGGCAATCTCGGCCACGTTCCGGCGCAGTATCGGGAAGGTCAGTGCGCCCGGCACGGTCACGCGGATTCCATCGGCCATGGTGGCCGGAGGTGGGATTGCCACTCGTTCCCCCTTCGCGAACGACAGAAACGTGTCATTGGCGGACTCCGCCTCCACCCCCACCACGAGAACCCCGGGCGCGAGCGCACGGACTACCGTGCTGCACCCGGCCATGAGGCCCCCTCCACCCACCGGCGTCACCATCCCGTCGAGCGTCCCCACCTCGTCGAGCAGTTCGAGGGCGGCGGTGCCCTGCCCGGCCATGACAACGTAATCGTCATAGGGCGGGACCAAGACGGCCCCACGCTCCTCGGCCAGGCGACGTCCCATGGCCTCACGATCGTCCGTCAGACGGTCGTAAAAGACGATTTCGGCGCCGTAGCTCCGGGTCGCCTCCACCTTGAGGGTAGGGGCGTCCCTGGGCATGCAGATGAGCGCGGTGGTTTCCAGCATGCGCGCCGCCAATGCCACGCCCTGGGCATGGTTACCGGACGAGAAAGCGACCACACCGCGGGCCCGCTCGCGATCGTTGAGGCTGGCGATCTTGTTCAGGGCTCCACGGATCTTGAACGATCCGGCGCGCTGGAGATTCTCGCACTTGAAGAAGACCGAATAGCCACTGGCGGTGTTGAACGACTGCGAAACGACCACCGGTGTTCGCACGATGCGATCCGCCAGGCGGTGGGCGGCCGCACGTACCTGGTCGAGAGTCACGTTGTCTGTCATTGCGCGAAGGCTCCTAATCCTCCGAGTATACTGAGGCATGACCATGCTGCGCTCGTCGTTCGTGGCAATCCTGCTCGTCCTCGCCGGCGGCTGCTCGGTCGTGTCTATCGACCTCACTCCACGCATCCAGCCTCTCGAGGAGCAGACGGTGGAGGGCCGAGGAGAGAACAAGATCCTCTTGATGGATTTCTCGGGCTTGCTGACCGATGAGGTCGGGTCAGGCAGCCTCACCTTGGGTACTGCGCCGCCGCGCGTTCCCCTCCTCGTCCGTGTTCGAGAGGAACTGCAGAAGGCCTCGCGAGACCCCAAGGTCCGGGCTCTCGTCATCAAGATCAACAGTCCCGGTGCGGTACGGTGACGGCCTCCGACATCCTGTTCCACGAGATCGACACGTTCCGTCGGCGCAACAAGACGCCCATCGTCGCCGTGATGATGGATGTGGCCGCTTCCGGTGGCTACTATCTGGCCCTGGCCGCCGATACCATCGTTGCCCATCCCACGACCGTGACCGGCTCCATCGGCGTGATCCTGCTCACCGTCAACGCCGACGGCCTTCTGCAGAAGATCGGGGTGACCACCACCGCCATCAAGTCTGGGCCCCTGAAGGACATGGGAAGTCCGCTGCGCAGCCTGACACCGGAGGAGCGAGCAATCTTCCAATCGGTCATTGATGATCTCCATGGCCAGTTCGTGGCCAAGGTGGTCGAGCGTCGTCAGATCCCGCTGGAAACGGCCAAGACTCTGGCGGACGGTCGCATGTACACAGCACAGCAGGCCCTGGCCGAGAAGCTCGTCGATCGCATCGGCTACATTCCGGACGCCTTGGCCCTTGCCCGGCAGGCCGCCGGGCTCAACGAAGCGCGGGTCATCGTCTACCAGCGCCCCCGAGAGTACCGGGCCACGTACTTTGCAGGGGCGAGGAGCGAAGGCGACCTCGATGTCTCGCTCGCCCACGTCGCTAAGCTGGTTGTGCCGGGACCGCGGTTCCTCTACCTCTGGTGGCCCTGACGCGCCTCCCCCAAGACCGACGCGAAGCCCTCACACTGCCATACGGGAAGCCCCGGATACTTGACGAAGCGCGCGTCCGTCTCGCTCTTGCGGCACAGGATGAAGATCGAACCCCGTGCGGAGGCGACGCGCCGGGCATGTTGACAGGACGTACACAGGCCCGCCTCTGGGAGGATTCGAGAGCTCACGAACTGAGCACGTCGAGATAGTGCTTCACGATTCGGGCGGTCGCCCCCCAAATCGGATCCCCACCCCAGTCGAAGAAGTACACGGGCCTGGTGACACCATCGCGCTCCCAATACTCTACGCGGAAGTTGCACGGGTCGGCCAAGGTGGCGAATGGGACCTCGATCACCTTCTCGATCTCGTAGCCGTCAGGCCGCCAGGTCATCGACCGCCGAACCACCCCCACGAACGGTGTGATGACAAACTGGGTGGCGACGGTCTCCGTGTCGTCGAGAGCGCCCAGAGGCTCGACGGCCTCTCGCGGGAGGGAGATTTCCTCCTCGCACTCCCTGAGGGCGGCACTCAGGAGAGACTCATCGTCGGGATCGAGTGTTCCGCCGGGGAAGGAGATCTGGCCCTTGTGGTGACCGACGCGTTCGGATCGCTTGGTGAAAACGAGATGCGGCTCGCCACGGTCGACGATGGGGACGAGCACGGCCGCCTGGACCAGTGGGCCGCGCGGCACGACGCGTCGGGTCCGGGTGGCCAGGTGGCGGCGCGTGGCCGCCACCAGGTCATCGAGCGTCATTCATGTCCGTCGGGCTCGGGGATGACGTGCGTCAAACAAAGCGCGCGGATACCGAGCCGAGCCGTGTGTACGTAGCCTGCACGCTGTCCCCCGCCCGGGGTCGCACGAGCGCGGACACCGAGCCCGTCATGACGACCTGGCCGGCTTTTAACCACAGTCCGCGTCGACCGAGATCGTTGGCCAGCCACGCCAGCGAATTCAGTGGGTTACCCAGCACTTCGGCCGCGGTGTTGGTCGCCACCACCGCGCCGTTGTGCTCGTAGACAAGCCCCTCCAGCGCGAGGTCGAGATAGCGGACATCGGTCAGGGATGCCCCTAGGACGACGGCGCTCGCGTAGACCCCGTCTGCCACCAGGTCGCTACCGATGGGCTTACCTGAATAGCGAAAGTCGACCAGCTCGAGCGCCGGAACGGCCCCCTCCACCGCGCCGAGCGCCGTCAGTGGCGCGATGCCTGGCCCTGCGAGGTCCGCCTTCAGGACCAAGGCGATCTCCGCCTCGACTACAAGCTGCACGAAGTGCGCGACAGGGACCTCCGCCCGATTCGCATACACGCCGGACCCGAGGAGAAAGCCACTCACGGGCTCAGGGCACTGGAACAGTTGTTGGGCCGCCTTGCCCGTGAAGCCGGCCTTCCAACCTATCACCTGCTCCCCTTGGCCCACGAGGGTGTCACGCAGACGGTCCTGAATCGCGTAGGCCTCGACCAGGGTGAGGGGTTGCTCCTCGCTCGGCGGAGCGCAGCGCTCGCGGTGCGAGCGGGCCCGCAGGAGCGCCGCGACGCATCGATCGGTCATCGGCGGCGCTTCTTCGGCTTCGGTGACCGTCGCGCGGCCGAGCGGCCGGCGTTGCCCTTGCCCTTCGGGCGCGATTGGGCGACGGTCTTCCTCCCGTCCCGGCCGCTCGGCTTCTCCCTCGGCCCGGACACGCGCTTCTCGGACATCAGATGCGCCTCATTTTGGCGGCCGACGCCACCCAGAACCAGCGGGCCCGCCTCGACCAGACGAATCCACTCGTCGAGATCGCGGGCCAGCTCGGGATAGCAGTGGTCACGATAACTCTTGAGGGCAATGAGGGCTGCCGGATCCTTCCATGGCTTCAGCACGAACGGAGCGTCGTAGTCGGCAGGGTCGAAAGGCGCTGCCGCCGCCATGGCCATGACCACGTACCGTCGTGTCAGTTCGGACATCGCCACTCCTCCGGAGCCCAAGCCTACGCCCGTCGCCACGCACGTGGCAAGACCGCAAGGTCCACCTTGGTGCGGCCGAGGGCCGCCACCTCAGGCGGACTTTAGCGGCAGCGCGCGCCGCAGCAACACGATGCAGGCCACGAAGATCACAACGCCGGCTCCAAGTAGGACGAGGTTCGGTAGGAAAGCGGAGACCGTCCCGCCGAGCGCCGTGAGCAAGGTAAAGAGCGTGTTGTTGACGACGTGGGCCACCATCGCAGGCAGCGCACTTCCGCAGAGCTCGGTAATGAACCCAAGATAGAGCGCTAGAAGGAACGCGAGCAGTGCATGGAGCCACTCGATATGCATGAGCCCGAAGCAGACGCTCGTGGCCAACACCGCCCAGACGGTTGGCCATCGCGCGCGTAGGCGTGTCTGCATGAAGCCCCGGAAGAAGAGCTCCTCGGCGGATCCCGCCAGCAGGCCGATGACCAGCACCGCCGCGAAGAGATCCTCCCCTGTCACACCCGCCAAGGTCTGGCGAGCGTCCCATAAGGCCCCGCGCCGTCCGAGACCAACCAAGGTGGTGAGGGAATCCAAGGTCTGACCGAGCGCGAGCATCCCGAGGATCATCAGGACCAGATCGCGACCAGTCTCCCGTCCCGGCCGCAGCCGCAGGCGGGCGGGGTCGAGTGTGCGATCGACGAGGAGAATGGTGAGGATGAGGCCCAACGAAGAGGCGCTGGCGCCTGCCAGGAGGCCGGGAAGTCTCCGGAGCAGCTCGCTCGGCGCCACATCAGGGTACACAGAGGCAACCAGCGCCGCCGCCAGTACAGACAGGAGGACGATGGTGACGAACGCCATGACCCACGCGACGAAGACCGGCCATACTCGCGCTTCTCTTGGGGTCGCTCGATCGCTGCCTTCTCGCTCAGGCGCCTCAGGCGCGTTCTCGGTCACGGAGCCGGCTCAGTCGCCCCCGAGGCCCCGGGAACAAGCTTTGGCGACGTTCGCCCGATGTGCAGATGCGCGCCGGTCGAGGATCCGGGCAGTATGCTCCGGAAGGCCAGGAACGGGACGCGGAGGAGACGCAGGTGCTCGATGAGCGCCCGCCCTTCGGCGCTGTCGGGATGGACAGCCACATCGACGGCGTGATGATGATCGAGTCCGAGTCGATCGTGAACGAGGGTTTGACCGCGGGCACTCACCGGCAGCGCGCGCGCGAAACGTCCTCGAAAGAATTGGTCGAGGCTGGTGACGATCGACGCGGTGAGCTCGATCTTGCCGGGGGCGCCGATGGCGCGGGGAGTACTCACGACCACGCCCTTCACAGATGGCGGTGCTGAGCGGGCCAACTCTATGGCGGCCCAAGTCTCGGCCAAAACGGCGTCGGTCTCGGCGAGGCGCTGATGGGTCTCCTCGAGCCGGTTGCGGGCTGCGGCCGCCACGCGGGCGCTCTCCTCACTCTCGTGTCGGGAGACAATCCCCTGCTCGAGGAGAATTCGACGATGGGCTGCCTCCTGCTCGGCACGCGCCGCCGCCTGTCTCTGGAGGACGATCAGCCGCTCCAGGCTTGCGCGATACGCGCGCGTGCTTTCGAGGAGCTGGACGCGCGCCGCCCCTAGCGCCTCCTGCGTGTCGTCAACGCTGTCACTTGCAGGGAGCGTGGCGGGGGGCAGGAATGCCGTGGCCAGCACGACCGCCAGGAGGATGCGCCACTGCATCGGTCTCCTCAATGTCTCCGCCGCGAGAAGATGCGCTCCTTCACCCGGGCGGGGACCCAGATGGCGAGCGCATGCGTGACCCGCGCGACCTTCTCCAGCGCCGTGGAGCTACCGGGCCAGTAGCGGAGCACGAGGGAGCGGTCGACGTGGTTGAGGACGCCATCGACCAGAATGGCCAGCACGAGCACGTCGTCGAGGTACCCCAGGAATGGGATGACATCGGGCAGGAGATCGAAGGGGCTGGCCAGGTACACGGCGACGACCCCGAGCGCGATCTTGGCCGCCCGCGGCAGGGCCGGATCCGCAGCGAGGCGCACGACGGCGCGGCCGATCAGCGGCAGCGCGCGCAAGAACTCCGTCACGTCTGGTCGAGACTCTCGGCGACCAGCTCGCTGACGTCCTTGACGCTCAGCCGTCCCTCGGCTTCCTTCACTTTGCGGCCGAGGTCGAGCATCGCCAGGCAGAAAGGACAGCCCACCGCCACCGTGTCGACCTTGGCCTCCAGGGCCTCCTCGACACGGATGATGTTCACGCGCTTCTTGGCCTGAACTTCCATCCACATGTGGCCACCACCTCCGCCGCAGCAGAGCCCCCGTTCCCGGTGGCGGGGTAACTCCACCAGGCGAAGCCCTGGCACGGCTTTGGCCACGTCACGCGGCGCCTGGAAGATGCCGTTGTAGCGCCCGAGATAACACGAATCGTGAAAGGCCACCGTGGCCGCCAGCGACTTGACCGGACGGATCCGGCCGCTGGCGATGAGCTCCTGGATGACTTGGGAATGGTGGACCACCTCGAAATCCCCACCGAACTGGGGGTATTCGTTGCGGATGGTGTTGAAGCAGTGCGGACAATGGGTGATGACCTTCCGGAAGCGGTACTGCTTCATGGCCTCCACATTCACCGGCGCCAGGGTCTGGTAGAGATATTCCTCCCCGAGCCGCCGGCCGACCTCGGCGTGGCAGCGCTCCTCCGCCATGACCGCAAAACTCACCCCCGCTCGAGTCAGGATGCGCACCACCGAGCGGGCGATGGCCTGGTTGCGCTTGTCGTAGGACGCCGAGCATCCCACCCAGTACAGGTACTCGACCTCCTTCCCCGCCTCGAGGATTGGCACGTCCAGGCCTTCCGCCCAAGCTAGCCGTTCGGCCGCCGGCAATCCCCAGGGATTGCCCGCCCGCTCGATGTTCTGGAGGGACTGAGGAGCCGTTGACGGCAACGCCCCCTCTGAGAGGGCGAGAAAGCGACGCAGATCGACGATGGTGTCGACGATGTCGATGAAGGCCGGGCACTCCTGTACGCAGGCCATGCACGTCGTGCACGCCCATAGCTCCTCGGGCTTGATCAGCTCGCCGTGGATGGGGCCTGGCAGTTCTCCGCGCAGGTGCCGCTTGAGCTTGACGATGACTTGCTTAGGCGAGAGCGCCGTGCCGGATAGATAGGCAGGGCAGGCGTCCTGGCAGCGCCCGCACTCCAGACACGCCTCGAAGTCGAGCCGTCGCTTCCACGAGAACTCTTCCAGCTTCGAGATGCCAAGGGCCCCGTGCTCGGCGGCCTCTTCGATGTTCGGGATGGGGGCGATGGCGCCGCGCGGCCCCAGCTTGGCAAAGAAGATATTGAGCGGCGTGAGCACCAGGTGAACGAAGTACGAGTATGGCAGCAGGGCAACGAACAGGAGCGAGATCACCGCGTGGAAGAGCCATACGCTGAGATGGGTCGCCCGCAGTAGAGCCTCGGTGAGGCCGACGGCCAGCAGGCCCTGACCAAGAACATAGCCCACCGGAGACCACGGCGCCCACCACGGCTTGGTGACGGCGAGCCGACAGGCCTCCATGACAAATCCCGTCAGGTTGATCAGGAAGAGCAAGGCCAGAATCTTCGCGAAGCGGGCGGTAGGGTCGATCCTGGCCGGCCGGACCACGAACCGGCGATACACAGCCATGCCGAGACCGATCACGAAGAAAAGCCCGAACAGGTCAAGGATCAGCTCGTAGGCGAGGTAGAAATCGCCCTTGAGCAGCTTGTAACCGAACAGGGGCAATGTGATGTCCCAGTCGATGGTTGCCAGCACGGTGCCCGTGAAGAGGGCGAGAAAGCCCCAAAACATCACCGCGTGCATGATGCCCGGGTAGGCTTGGGAGAGCGTGCGCGCCTGTCCGAGCACGTGCTTACCCACCAGCGCCAGGCGCTCGGAAATTCGGTCGAGCCGAGGCTCCGGACCCCCCTTCTGGATGTGCTGGATCCGGCGCCAGGTGCCGTAAGCGCAGATGGCGATGGCCACCAGACCGCCCACGTACAGCGCGATCTGGGCCCACACGGGAACGTTCCAGAACGTATCGCGGAAGGGTACGCCCGAGGTCATGCGGTCACTCACGATAACATGGGTTCACGACGGCGTCAGGAGGTCGGGACGGGCCAGGATCGTCCGCGCCGCCGCATAGGGGTCCGTTGCGCCCGAAGCGACCTGCTCAAGGATCGTCGCGAGGTCAGCGGCGTCGACCCGTCGGCGTACCGCCTCGGTGAGGGCCTCGACCAGCAACGCCTGCAGTTCCGCACGACGGCGGCTGGCCCGCCGTGCTTGCAGTGCGCCGCTCGCCTCCAGGGCCCCGCGGTGTCGGCGGATCTCGGCGAGCAGATCCGCCATTCCGACCGAGTTTTGAGCTTCGGCCGAGAGTACAGGGATCTCCCAGTCCACGTCGGTCGGAGCGCCCGGGCTCGCTCGATGCAGATGCACGGCAAATTTCAGCTCTGCCATGAGGCCGGGGGCACCCGAACGATCCGCCTTGTTGACCACGAAGATGTCCGCGGCCTCCATGAGGCCGGCCTTCATGGTCTGCACCGCATCTCCGGATTCCGGAACCAGCAGTACGACCGTGGTGTCCGCCAGCTTCATCACCTCGAGCTCAGTCTGCCCCACCCCGACTGTCTCCAGGAGAACCCACGAATGACCGAAGGCGGCCATGAGGCGGATGACGTCCCCCGTCGCCCTGGATAATCCTCCCAAGGATCCTCGGGTGGCCATGCTCCGAATGAAGACTCCGGGATCAAGCGTATGCGTTTGCATCCGGATGCGATCGCCGAGCACGGCGCCGCCGGTGAAAGGGCTCGAGGGGTCGACGGCGATCACACCCACCATGGCCCCCTCGGCGCGAAGCAGAGCGATGAGACGGTCGACCACCGTGGATTTGCCAGCACCGGGCGGGCCGGTGATCCCAACGACATAGGCGCCCTGGCTTCGTGGATACACCGCCTCCATGATGGCGGGAACCCTCGACGATCGGTTCTCGGCCAGTGTGATGAGGCGTGCGAGGGCTAAGCGGTCACCGCGCAGCAAGCGCTCGACGAGCGCGAGAGGGTCGCGGTTCATGGATTGAGGGGGGCCACCATGTCGGGGCCCCCCATCTTACTCGCAAACGGAGACTTCCGACCCTACTGTGCGCGAACGAAAACCAGGTCCGTCTCGAGCTGCAACTCGTTGTTGACCTTCAGGAACCATAGCTGCGGGACCTGCATGCCATGGTCGGTGAAGGTTGAGTGAAACTTGGCCCGCACCTTGATGTTGTCGGCGGTGAAACCATAGCGCTTCTGGGCCTCAACCTGCTCCGGGGACAACCTGATATAGGTCACGGTGGCGTCCACCACGCGCTCCACCGGCTTCTGCTTGACGGTGAGGATTCCTCGGACCTTGGCCGGAATGGCCTTCCCGGGTTCGAGGGGGCCTACGATCTCGACGCTCGTGATCTCGAAGGTGACCCAGCGGTTCGCCTCGTTCTCGGTCTCGAGATAGGGCTTGCCGCGCATGTCGGCATCGCGCTTCTCGATGCCGGTCTTGACCGTGTTCATATCGACCTTGACACTGCCTTTCGCCGCCTGAGGTCGGTCGGGGTCAACGGTGAGAGTCCCGTCGACCCCTTCGGCCGCAGTGTTTCCGACGAACGTCTCCAGCGGCGCATCGCTCTTGAAGGTCGCCCGGGAGTAGTTCTTCAGCAGCTTGAAATTCATGGTGTCGGCCGAGGCTGCCGCCGGCGCCGCTAAGCATCCGGCCAGGGCCCACGCCAGTCCACGCACAGCACGTGTCATTTTCCGGATTCTCCTTGTATCGCCCGGGGCCCCTATTTCTTGATCTCGGGGCCGCGGAACGGGGTGTGGCAGGCCCCACACGCCGTCTTGCCGAATTCGGTGACGGCGGCGCTTGTGGCCTGCGCGTTACCGGTGCGGGCGGTGGCGGCCAGCGCGTTCGCCTTCGCCTCCAGGCCCTTGGAGAGCCCCTGGAATTCCGGCCACTTCTGCCAGATCTCCGGCTTGGCGCGGGAGGTTGCCGGGTCAAGCGAACCGGGCGGGAAGAGCGCGTCGATCTTGGTCGCGCTCTTGGCCAGGGCGTCGGCTTCGGCGGCGATCGCCCCGATCTGCCCGGCCTTCTCCTTCTCCTGAATCGACCGCCAGGTCGCCCCCTGAGACTTCATCAACTCCTGCCGCTCCGCAATGACCTGCGCCGTCGTCATCCGCTTCGGTTCCTCCATGCTCGCGCATCCCGCCAGCGCAACGATGGCCAGACTTCCGAGTACGATGCGACGCCGTCCGTGCCTGCTCTCGCTCATGATTTCCTCCCTCGAGTGGGTTATGACGACGGCTTCCGGACCTTGTTCTGAATCGGCGGAATCGACTTCAGGTAGCGGGCGATCGCGAGCCGGTCGGCCTTGGTCATGTCCTTGTAGCCGGCCGTGGTGCCGTGGATGACCTCTTCCATCAGCCCGCTGGACACGTCCCCGTCGGGTTTGTTACCGGTCGCGAGGTACTCGGCAAGGTCCTCCTCCGACCAGCCGCCGATGCCGGTGGTCTTGTCGGGGGTGATGTTGGATACGACGGAGTTCTCTGGCCCGCGCGGGTTGCCGGCCAGAAAGCGGGTGTTGTCCACGGCCTGGGTCACAGTGCGGGGCGTGTGGCACTCGCCGCAGTGGCTGATCGCACGCACCAGGTACTCACCACGGGCAACTCCCGAGGCCGGTGCGGTCGCCGGCGGCGTCTCGCGAGGCGAGAAGGCGGCCAGCCAGGCCGGGAGGAAAACCGTCTCGAAGAGGGGGACCGTGATCTTCTTGGGTTGGTTCGGACGGTTGACCGCAGGCAGCGAGCGCAGGTAGGCCACCATGGCCTTGAGGTCGGCCTCGGCCATGCCATTGAAGACGGTGTAGGGGTGGACTGGAATGAGGCGCTCACCGTTCGGCCGGCGGCCCGATCGAATCGCCTCGATGATCTGGGTGTCGGTCCAGCCGCCGATCCCGCTCTTCGTGTCGGGAGTGATATTGGTGGAGAACACGGTGCCGAACGGGCCGTCGTAGCGCCGGCCACCGCTGTTGACGGGCCTGTCCTTCTCCGTATGGCATCCGCATCCCCCGGCGGCGCCGAAGACGTACTTACCGTGGGCCACCTCCTCTGGGGTGGCGGCGTAACCCCACGAAGTAAGCACGACCATCAGCGTCGAGGTGAGCACGGCCACGTGCCAGGCGAATCGCACCGGCGGTCGTCGCGTGTACACGTATTCCGCACCAACGGCAAAACGTGTCTTAATGTTCCCGCTCCCTCCCCGACGATGCGGCCACGGGGAGGCGGGCTTCCATAATCAGCGCATCCTCGCCGGTATCATAGTAATAGCCGCGACGTCGGCCGATCACGCGAAACCCGAACGACTCGTAGAGAGTGCGCGCCTCCACGTTCGTGGGACGCACCTCGAGGGCGACCACGGACGGCGATCGCTGACGAGCCCCCTCCAAGACGCTGGCCAGCAGAGTCCGGGCAATGCCTCGCCGGCGGTGTATGGGATGCACAGCGATGTTGGTGATGTGCAATTCGTCCGCGATCTCCCACAGGCACAGGTAGCCGACCACCTGACCGTCCTCTCGCATGACCCAGCAGCGCGCCACCCGATTGCGCTCGATCTCGTAGACGAAGGCCCCGCGCGACCACGGCATGCCGAACGATGCCCGCTCGATCTCGAGGACCTCATCGAGGTCCCCCACGCGCATCGGTTCAAGAGATCGCAACGGCACGGCGGGTCAGCTCGGCTTGCGACGGGCGAACGTAGAGGGGTACCAGTTCGGCCGCCCCCACGCTTTCCCCCGCTCGCAAGCGCTGTGCACCCAGGTGCCCCACGATGGCTGCCGACGGGCTCCACCGCCAGCGCGGCGCCAGCAGGGCCAAGGGCGACGTGATTCGCGTCGCCCCGTCCCCGGTGAGGATCACGCGTTCCTGAAGACGCTCGCCTACTGCATGGGGAGACAAGGCCAGGTAGTCCCACTCGCGCCGCATGGCCGTCCCGTCCCACCGATAGAGGCTTACGTATACCTCGTCTCGGCGCGCGACGAGCACAGGGCATACCGGCCATTCGGCGAAGGGCAGCGCGGCCGCCATCGCGTCGAGGGTGGGCACGACCGCCAGGGGAATCGACAACGCGAGGGCCAAACCCTTGGCGGCGCTCACCCCGATGCGGAGCCCCGTGAAGGATCCCGGACCCGTGGCCACCGCCACGCCCTCCAGGTCGCCTGGCCGCCAGCCAGCTTCGCGCAGGAGCTGGTCCACGGCCGGCATCAGTCGCTCGGAGTGCGTCAATCGGATGTCGAGCAAGGACTCCGCCACGGTGCGATCGCCTTCGACGAGCGCGACGCTTCCCGCCAACGTCGAGGTGTCCAGGGCGAGCACGCGCATGCCCGGCCAGTGTAGCACGCAGCCGGGCACGACCCCCACCCCGCATGCGATAATGGCTGGCGAAGGAGACCCTGGATGCCGACCGCTCCCAGACAAGATCCCATGGCGGTGGAGGCCGAGGTCCGCGAGAAGATCCACCTGGAAATCCTCAAGCGGACCGGTGCGTACCACGCCAACGATCATGTGTTGCTTCCCTCCGGCCATCACACCAGTGAGTTCATCGAGAAGACCCTGGTGACGACCGAACCCTCGTTCACCGAGGGGCTCGGCGCCGTGATCGCGAAGCACTTTGCCCCCTGGCCCATTGACCTCGTGCTCTCCACTGGTCAGGGCGCGCTGATCCTTTCGCACTGCGTGGCGCGGGCACATCCTTCCCGCCCTATCGTGGTGTACGGGCTCAAGCGAGTAGTCGGCGGCAAGCGGCGCGTCAGCTTACCCGCGGAATTCCGAAGACTCATTCGCGAGGGCACCAAGGTGCTGCTCGTGGAGGATCTGGTCTCGTCGGGCTCGACCCTGAAGCTCCTCGTTCACCTGGTCGAGCGGCACGGAGGACAGGTCGCCGGGATCGGTTGCCTCTGGCGCCGGACCTCTGTCGAGGTCGGGGATACGCCAGTCTTCAGCCTGGTCAGCCGGGATTTCCCGACCTACCCACCGGAGGCGTGCGCTCTGTGCAAGAAGGGCGTCCCGCTCAACGAGGAGTTCGTGCGGCGCCGACGGCATCGCCGGCCTGCCTCGGTGGAGGAGCCCCGGCCGGAGTGCTAACGGGTCTTGGCGAGCGTCCGCGGTCGGGGTGGCGGCTTGCCCTTGTCCTCCTTGAGGAGATCCTTTAGCTCTTCCATGAACTGCGACGGGTCCTTGAACTGCCGGTAGACGGACGCGAAGCGTACGTAGGCAACCTGGTCCAGCCGCTGCAGTCGCTCCATGACCAGTTCGCCAAGATCCCGGCTGGGAATCTCCTTGTCGGCCCGATCGTGAAGCTTGGCCTCGATGTCGGCCACGATGTCGTCCACTGCCTGCAACGCCACCGATTGCTTCTGACATGCCTTCAGAATCGATCCGCGGAGCTTTTGGTGGTCGAAGGGCTCCCGGCGCCCATCGCGCTTCACCACGTGGGGGAGAACGTCCTCGATGTACTCGTATGTCGTGTATCGGCGGTGGCACTTGAGACAGGCCCGACGCCGCCGGATGAACTCACCGTCCCGGCCGACGCGCGAGTCCACGACCCTATCCTCGGTGTGGCCGCAGAAGGGACACTTCATGGCGCTCCCACCCCCTCCCCCTAGCCGACGCGATAGAGCGGAAAGCTCCCCGTGAGACCTTGAACCTCGCCGCGCACGGCTGCTTCGGCGCTCGCCGAGCCGAGGTGGCTCAGCACGCGGTCGATGAGGGTCGCAATCAGTTGCATTTCTGTCGCGCGCATGCCGCGCGTGGTCACGGCCGGAGTACCGAGACGTACCCCGCTCGTCACCATGGGCCCGCGCGTGTCGAAGGGGACCGTGTTCTTGTTCACCGTGATCCAGGCCCGGTCGAGCGCTTCCTGAGCATCCTTGCCGGTGATCCCGCGCTCGGTCAGATCCACGAGCACCAGGTGCGTGTCAGTGCCACCCGTAACGAGGCGATAGCCCCGCCCCAGGAGGGCCTCGGCCAGGGCGCGTGCGTTGGCCACCACCTGCTGCTGATACGCCTTCCACTCAGGCGTGAGCGCCTCGCGCAAGGCCACCGCCTTGCCGGCAATCACGTGCATGAGGGGCCCTCCCTGAACACCGGGCATCACCGTGCGGTCGAGCGCCGCCGCATGGTGAGCTCGGCACATCACCATGCCACCACGCGGACCGCGCAAGGTCTTATGAGTGGTGGTGGTAACGAAGTCAGCAAGCCCTACCGGCGAGGGATGCAGGCCCGCCGCCACCAGTCCCGCCGGATGCGCGATGTCGGCCATGAGGGTCGCCCCCACCTCGTGGGCGATCTCGGCGAAGGGAGCAAAGTCGATGGCCCGGGGAAACGCTGAACCGCCCGCGATGATGAGGCGGGGATGATGCTGCCGGGCGAGGTCGCGTACCTCATCGAGGTCGATACGCTCGGTATCGCGCCGAACGCCGTAGGCCACGATCGAATAGAGCTTACCCGAATAGTTGACGGGACTTCCCGCCGTGAGATGTCCGCCATGGGCTAGGTTAGGTCCGAGGACCACCTCGCCCGGCTTCAGCACCGTGAAGTACACCGCCATGTTCGCCTGGGCCCCGGAGTGAGGCTGCACGTTCACGTGCTCGGCGCCGAACAGCTCCTTGGCGCGGGCGATGGCCAGTTCCTCCACCACGTCCACCACCTCGCACCCACCGTAGTAGCGTCGGCCCGGGTACCCCTCGGCGTACTTGTTGGTGAGGACGGAGCCGACCGCGTTCAGGATTGCCTCCGAGACGAAGTTCTCCGACGCGATGAGTTCCAGGTTGCGATTCTGGCGGTGGGTCTCGTCCTCGATGGCCTTGGCAATTTCGGGATCGACTTCGCTGAGGCGAGTCATGGTCCGACCATAC
Organism: uncultured Candidatus Rokubacteria bacterium; assembly: GCA_963754315.1. Taxonomy (GTDB): domain Bacteria; phylum Methylomirabilota; class Methylomirabilia; order Rokubacteriales; family CSP1-6; genus CAVWFS01. The sequence continues at coordinate 722,771 of CAVWFS010000018.1, read as the reverse complement.
TGGTAGGGGCTCTTCAGTGTCAAGCCACCACCAAGTGGTGGGGACTGCTCAGCCTGGGGGGAGCGCTGCCTGCCGGGCCGGGAAGGCGAAGCGCTCATGGACCACACCCGCACAGCCGAGGCCGATCAGGCGTGGCATGTCGAGACGCTCTTCGGCTCGCGCGAGCTCTCTGGCGCCGACCCCTGTGGCCGGATGCTTTGGGGTGAACAGCGTGCAGCAATCGAGGTCGGGCTCGATCGAAATCTCGTAGGTGCCCAGCCGCTTCGCCTCCGCCACGATCTCGAGCTTATCGGTGCCGACAAGCGGTCGCAGGATGGGCATGGCGGCGGCCTCGTCGATACGGGCGATGTTGGTGAGCGTCTGGGAGGCCACCTGGCCGAGGCTCTCCCCGCTTACCATGGCCTGCGCGCCGACCTCACGCCCGAGGGCCTCGGCGATGCGAATCATCAGCCGGCGGTAGACCACCACCCGCAAGGGAGGAGGCACGCTCAGCACCACTTCGCGCTGGATCTCGCCGAACGGGACCAGACTCAGGCACGACGCGTACTGCCACTCGCTCAACCGTTCCACGAGGGCACGGGCCTTGTCCTGCGACGTCGCCGGGAGATACGGCACGCTGTGAAAGTGCACGAAGGTCACGCGACAACCCCGCTTGATCATTCGCCACGCCGCCACCGGAGAATCGATCCCGCCCGAGAGCAGTGCAGTCACCAGCCCGCTGACCCCCACGGGCAGGCCGCCAGGCCCCGGAAAACGATCGGTGTATACGAAGGCCTCGCTCGGCAGAACCTCCACATGGATGTTCAGCGCAGGGTCGCGCAGATCCACCCGGGTGCGCGCGCGCGTGAGGACGAACGCCCCCAGCTCGCGGTTGAGCTCCACGCTGGTCCGCGGATATGTCTTGAAGGCGCGACGGGCAGTAATGCGGAACGAGGCGAATTCACGTCCGTCTACCAGGGAGGCCACGGCCTCCTTCATGGCGTCGGCAGACGCCCCGGCACGGAGACCCAGGCTCACACTGGCCACCCCGCACACCCGCGCGATGCGGTCCCGCACTGCCCCCGGGTCGGCGTTACCATCGAGGTCGACGACCAGGCGTCCCGGAAGCCGGCGGACGGTGGTGGCTCCGAGGTCGGCGATAGCGCGCTCCACGTTCTGACGAAGCTGGCGCAGGAACAGGGGCCGATTGCCCCCTTTCAGGCTGATCTCCGCGTAGTGGACGATAGCGACGCGGTCCGAGGCGTGCGATGGCTGTCCCCGTCTTGTCCTGGATTAGTAGGCCCCACCGGGAAATGTGGAGATACGCGAGAGAGCCTGCGGCGCCCGGAACATCTTCACGCCTTGCCAGGGATCTCCCAGGATGCCGTCGTGGATGGCCCAGCTGCGGCCGCGGGCTGTTCGCTCGAGCCCCGCCCCCCGGAACGGCGAGGAGTCGTCCAGACGACGATGCAGCTCACCTCCCGGCTGGAAACCCGCGTGGATCTGCTCCATGCGCTCGCGGCCGATGAAGTAGCCGCAGCGCTGTCGCTCGTAGAGGATGGCGGAATGATAGAAGAGTGGCTCCAGCAGGTAGAACTCGGAGCCAAGAAGCCGGCAAAACTCATCCATCGACTCCAGCACCGCCCCGAGCATGCGCAGCCCACGTCGCACCTGTCCCGGCGCCAGTCCCGCCGCTAAGGCGCGACCCTCTTCGACCTGGTTGCGACAGACAGTGCCGAGCAGGGTGTCTCGACCCTCCTCGTCGCGGTCAATGGCGAACCGCGGCGCCGAGGGATCGTTGATCTGCACGAGCGAAAGCTCGGGCACGGCAAACGCCGACATCCCAATATCGAGGAGCAATGTCGGGTCGCGATCCTCCGGCTTCGCCCATAGCTCAACACGCGCCCAGGCTGAGCCGTCCGGCGCCGTGATCCGTACCGGGACGTGCCCTGCGTTGCCCATCAGCATCTGGCGATCCATGCAGACGACCGCCAGCAGGCGGTCGGGAATGAGCCGCAGATAGATCTCATCGCGCACGCGCGAGGGGAGCACGTTGATCTCGGCCATGCTACTGAGCCCGATGTCCTCCAGCCGACCGGTCATCGCGGCGAGATCCCGGCGCGAGGCGCGCTGTTCTGGTCATTGCCCACCGGCCGGGGCGGCCACGATTGACGCTCTTCCTCTGGAGGATCGACCAAGGCGCGGGCGCGCTCGAGCTCCTGCCGGGTGTTGACATTCATGAAGCCGCGAATAGGATCATCCAAGCCCGCCAGGTCCGCCTCGGCGATTTCGAGGACTCGTACATGCTCGAAAAAACCCGAGACCTTGAGCCGCCCCGCCCGCAGCCGCTGCTCGACGTAGGGAAGGCACGCCCTTGCGTACAGGGCATGCAGCGCCTGGAGCTGGCCGCCGACACGAGGGACCACCACATCGGCCTCGCCGGCACGCGCCACGACCAACCTCACGAAGGCAGGTGAGACAAAGGGCATGTCGCAGGCCACCGTGAAGGCGGCTTCTCCCGAAGCTGCTTGCAGACCCGAGTAGATGCCACCAAGGGAGCCGTGATCGGGGAACGCATCGGGTACCATCCGTATCCCGAGGAACGCGTAGAGGTCTGGAGTGTTGGTCACGACCAGCAGATCATCCACGGCGGGAGCAACCGCACGTATGACACGCTCGATGATGCGTCGACCGCCCACCGTGATGAGACCCTTTGGTTCGCCCCCCATGCGCGTACTGCGGCCCCCGGCCTGGATGACGCCGGTGATCCTCACAGGACCACCGCTCCCTGACGCCGGACGCACGGAGGAGTCACCGTGAGGTCGAGCACGGTCGAAGGCAGACCACCTGCGGTTCGCCCACCGTCGATGACAGCCTCGATCTGGTCGTTGAAGACCCGTAGGACCTCGGCGGCTGTGGTGGGTGGCGCTTCCCCGGAACGGTTCGCGCTCGGCGCGGTGACCGGAGAGTCAAGACGCCGGACGAGCGCCGACGCCACCGGGTGGGCCGAGTGTCGGACACCGACCGTCCCGGTACCCGCGGTGACGAGGGTGGGCACGGCCGAGCGCGCTCGCAGGACAAGCGTCAGGGCCCCCGGCCAGTGGCGGATCATGAGGGCTCGTGCGTCGGACGACACTTCGGCCACCGCCTCGGCCATGGCCACGGACTCGACCAAGATGAGAAGAGGCTTCGACTCGGGGCGGCCCTTGATGCGGAAGATCCTCGCCACCGCACCCTCACACTCTATGGCGGCCCCGAGTCCATAGAAGGTCTCCGTGGGAAAGCTCACGAGGCCACCCCTCGCGAGGATCGCGGCCGCTTCGGCGATGCTCTCGAGAAGTGACTGCGCGGCGTCCGCGGGTAGGATTCTGGTTGTCAGGGGTCGCCTCGACCCGCACGGCGTCCGATATCCCTCCGATACTGCATCCCCTCGAAGCGGATGTCGCCGACGGCAGCGTACGCTCTCGAAATGGCCTCGTCGAGCCTAGGCGCCACGGCGGTGACATTCAACACTCTCCCTCCGGCCGTGACCAACCGACCATCTCGCTCCGCGGTTCCTGCGTGGAAGACCCGAACCCCGGGCCGGCTCTCCGCCTTATCCAGACCGCTGATCGGCAGACCAGTGGGGCACGGACCGGGATAGCCGGGGGACGCAAGCGTGACGCACGCGGCCGCGTTTCCCGCCCAGTTGATATCCTTGGGCAATGGCTCCCCGCGGGCCGCTGCGAGAAGAAGGGGGACGAGGTCGCCCTCGGCGCGGACCAGGATCGCCTGACACTCCGGATCGCCGAACCGGCAGTTGAATTCTACGACCTTGGGCCCGTCCGCGGTGAGCATGAGTCCGACGTAGAGCACCCCGCGATATACAGCCCCCTCCTCGGAGAGGGCGGCGAAAATCGGCTGAACGATATCGGTGATGATCCGGGCCTCGAGGGCGCCACCCATGGGCGCGAAGGGAGAGTAGCTGCCCATACCGCCCGTGTTGGGTCCTCGGTCGCCGTCGAAGATCGTCTTGTGATCCTGGGCGCTAGCCAGAGGAAGAACCTCCCGTCCATTGGTGATCACGTGAAACGAGACCTCTTCTCCCCGGAGGAATTCCTCGACCACGACCGCCGCGCCAGCCTCACCGAAGACGCGTTTCTCCATGCAGGCGGCCACCGCCTCACTTGCCTCGTCCAGAGTGGTGCAGACCAAGGCCCCCTTTCCCGCCGCCAAGCCATCAGCCTTGACCACCACGGGCGCCCCCAGCTCGCGACAAAAACGGCGCGCCTCCTCAGGATTCTCGAAAGCCCCGAAGCGCGCCGTGGGAATTCGCCGCGCGGCCATGAGCCGCTTTGCGTAGACCTTGGAGCCCTCGAGCCGAGCGGCCCGGCCGACCGGCCCAAAGACGGTGAAGGCCTCGGTCGCGAACCGGTCGGTCAGACCGGCCACGAGCGGCGCCTCGGGTCCGACCACGGTCAAATCGACCCGCTCCCTCTGCGCGAAGTGCAGCAGATCTTGAACGGCATCCGCCGCGATCATCACGCAGTGCGCGTGGCGGGCTATGCCGGGGTTGCCCGGCGCCGCATAGAGGGTGTCTACGCAAGGGCTTTGGGCTATCTTCCAAGCCAGAGCATCTTCACGCCCTCCACCGCCGACGAGGAGCACCTTCATGGTTCGGGTGGCTCCACGATCTCGAGGTGAGCGCGCGCGATGCGCGCCCACGGACTCCCGCCATCGAGTTCCAGATAGCGCTGCCAGTGCCCAATCGCCTCCGCCGGACGCCCCGAGCGCGCCAAGGCCGCGGCGAGGTTAAAGTGCGCGTCCGCATAGTCGCCCGAGAGCTTCAGCGCCCGTCGATAGTGCCGGATCGCCTCGTCGACGTTGCCCTCGTCTTCGTCGAGAGAGCCGAGGTTATAGGCGGCCTCGCAACACCGTGGCTCCTGCTCGAGCGCCGACTCGTAGGCCGACCGAGCCTCCGCATACTTGCCGATTCGGTGCAGAACTAATCCGAGGTTGTTCCAGGCGGCAGCGTACGTGGGATCGATGGCCACCACGCGCCGGTAGGCGTCGATGGCCTCGTCCCAGCGGGCCGGATCGTTGTCACACTCCGAGGCCCGCTCAAACCAGGTCTCCGCCTGCTCGAGGGGCGGGGCCAGAGGCCGCACGAGTCCGCTGCGCAAGGTGGCGTCCGCCTCGTGCCGGAGCCCGTGAACGTCGAGGTCGAGCACCATCTGTCCATTGCGAGGGTCGAAGCGGACTCGCTCGGACTGGGCTAGCAGCCGCTGGCCCTCCACGACAAACCGCACCTCGGTCAGCGGATGCTCCAGAGCCGGGTCATGACGCCGCAACGCGGTCAGGGCTTCCCGGATCTGTCGTACGGACGCGCCTGCGTCCAGCAGAGCGGCCGCCACCCGCAGGGCAGCCAAATCGCGGAAGGAATAGCTCGTCTCCCGGAGAAGGTCGAGCCGCTTGAGCTGGGCCACGCGCTTGGGAGTCAGCGCGAGCACGCGCGTCAATTCCCGTAGCCCGTACACGCGCTCCGTGGACGCCACCCGATGACCTCAGTGGCGAAAGTGACGAATACCGGTGATCACCATGGCCATTCCGTGCTCATTGGCGGCCGTGATGACCTCGTCGTCACGGAGCGAACCGCCCGGATGGATCACCGCGGTGGCCCCCGCCTGGGCCACGACGTCGAGGGCATCCCGGAACGGGAAGAACGCGTCGGATGCACAGACAGCACCGTTCGTGACCAGGCCGACCTCCTGAGCCCGCAACACGGCCAGCCGGGCCGAATCCACACGATTCATCTGTCCCGCCCCCACGCCGATGACCTGGTCCCGTCGGGCCAGCACAATGGCGTTGGACTTGGTGTGCTTGGCTACCCGCCAGGCGAGACGGAGGGCGGCCAGCTCGTGTGCGGAGGGTTCCCGCCGCGTCACCGTTTTGAGCGGCGGTTCGGCGGCCTGGGGCGGGTCGGTCGTCTGAGCCAGCAGCCCGCCGAGGACGGTTCTCAACTCCACGCGTTGCGCGGGCCACTCTGTCGCCTCGCAGGGAAGGCGGAAGAGCCGTACCTTCCTCTTGGTGCGCCGAAGTTCTCCCAGTGCCTCTTCGGTGTAGGCGGGTGCGAACAGAATCTCCACGAAGATCCCGGCCAGCGCCTGCACGACCGGCATATCGAGGGGGCGATTGACCCCGACGATACCGCCGTAGATCGACACCGGATCCGACGCTTTGGCCCTGGCCATCGCCTCACCGACGGTCGAGCCGATGGCCACGCCACAGGGGTTCGTGTGCTTGATGACCACGGCCGCCGGCGCCTCCAGCTCGACGAGCAGCGCCAGGGCTGCCGAGAAGTCGAGGAGGTTGTTGTAAGACAGCTCGGGCCCATGCAGCTGCTCGAGGGCCGCCAAACCCCAAGGCACCTCACCGGTCACTCGATAGAAGGCTGCGCTCTGGTGGGGATTCTCACCGTACCGCAAGGTCGTCACCCGCCTTGCGTCCACGCGCAGGGACTCGGCAAACGCGGACGATTCCCGGTCGGCCGCGAGAAAGGCGGCAATGGCGGCGTCGTAGTCGGCTGTGCGGCGAAAGGCGTCCTGGGCCAGGCGCACGAGCGTGTCCTCGCCCAGCTGCCCCCCCGTCGCGGAGAGCTCGGCCAGGACACCAGCATACTGGGACGGATGCGTGACTACGGCGACACCAGCATGGTTCTTGGCGGCCGCTCGGATCAGAGCCGGCCCGCCGATGTCGATCTGCTCGATGACCTCGTCGCGGCTGACGCCCGGTCGCGCCGCCGTGGCCTCGAAGGGGTAGAGGCCGCTCACCACGAGATCGATGGGGTCAATCCCGTGCTGCCGAAGCGCCGTCAAGTGCTCGGGACGGTCGCGTCTGGCCAGAATCCCCCCGTGGATCCTGGGATGCAAGGTCTTGACCCGACCGTCCAGCATCTCCGGGAACCCCGTGACGTCGGCCACCTCGCGCACCGTCACGCCGGATTCGCGCAGGAGCCGGGCCGTCCCTCCAGTCGAGAGGATCTCCACACCGAACCCGGCCAGGGCTCGGGCGAGATCCACCACGCCCGCCTTGTCATGAACGCTGAGCAGCGCGCGCTGGACCTTCATGTCAGAGCCCCCACCAGTGTTCGCCGGCCAGCGATTCTGAGTCGGCCCGTGGCATAGAGTCGGATGGCCTCGGGATAGAGACGGTGCTCCTGGGCGAGAATACGTGCCGACAGCGAGGCCTCTGTGTCATCCGGGAGCACGGGGACGGCCGCCTGGAGAACAATGGGACCGGTGTCGATACCCTCGTCGACGAAGTGCACGGTGGCTCCCGTCACCTTGACTCCGTACTCCAGGGCCTGACGCTGAGCGGCCAAGCCCGGGAAGGCCGGCAGGAGCGACGGATGAATGTTCAAGATCCGGCCCTGGAACGCCCGCACGAAGCGCGGGCCCAGAATGCGCATGTATCCCGCCAGGCATACCAGCCCGATCTCTCTCTCGCGGTGGAGAGCAAGCAGTGCGGACTCGTAGGCGTCCCGATCACTATGACGTTGAGGATCGAGAAAGACGCTGGGTACATCGGCGTGACGCGCCCGATCGAGGGCGGCCGCGCCCTGCCGATCCGAGACAACCAGTGCCACCTCGGCGGGGAAATCGGCAGAGGCGGCAGCCGCGAGGATGGCCGCCAAGTTCGAGCCTCGGCCCGAGGCGAGCACACTCACTTGCAGCCGTCCCGTCACGCCAGCTCGACTCCTCGTTCACCGGACACGATCTCACCCAACTCGTAAACCGTTTCCCCGGTGCCGGCCAGGACAGCCCGGGCCTCTACCACCGCAGAAGGGGGGATGACTACCACGTAACCGACACCCATGTTGAACGTGCGGAACATCTCGCCTTCGTTGACCATGCCCGCCTCCGACAGCGTCCGGAAGACGGGTGGGACGCTCCACGCCTGACGGCGCACAACGGCGCGACAATTCTCGGGGAGGACGCGGGGAACGTTACCGGAGAGACCCCCTCCCGTGATGTGGGCCATCGCATGCACGTCGACCCTCGACAGCAACGTCCGAACGGCATGGACGTAAATCCGCGTGGGCTCGAGGAGCTCGTCGGCGACTGAGCGGCCCACGCCGGGAAGCATCGCGTCGACCCCCAGACCCATCACGCCAAAGACGATGCGGCGGGCCAGGCTGTAGCCGTTCGAGTGAAGACCTGACGATGCGAGCCCCAACACGACGTCGCCGGGACAAACGCGTCTTCCGTCGATGATCTTGGCCCGCTCGACGATGCCCACCGCGAACCCGGCCAGGTCGTATTCACCGTCCCGGTAGAGGTCTGGCAGCTCGGCGGTCTCACCCCCAATGAGGGCACACCCCGCTTGCCGACACCCGTCCGCCACCCCCCGTACGATGCTCTCAACGCGGGCAGGATCGATCCGGGCGAGAGCCACGTAGTCAAGAAAGTACAGGGGCTCCGCCCCGTGGACGAGCAAGTCGTTGACACCCATCGCCACCAGGTCGACACCCACGGTGTGGTGACGATCAGCCAGGAAAGCCACCTTGAGCTTGCTTCCCACCCCGTCGGTGGAGGACACCAGCACCGGCTCCTGGAATCCGGGGGGGACGGTGACGAAGCCGGCGAAGGCACCGATCCCACCGAGGACCTCCTGACGGCGTGTTCCCTGCGCCAGCGGCGCGATGCGGCGAACAACCTCCTCCCCGCGGTCGATGTCAACACCCGTGTCCTGATACGTCAGAGGCTTCATCCGGGTCAAGTCATTCCTGGTCTCGGCTATGGTTCGAAGAGTCGGAGCTGAGCGGCCGGCTCGGGCTCGATCCCGACGCGGTAGTCACCGGTGAAGCATGCGTGGCAGAAGTGCTCGGGATCGGCCCCGGTGGCCTTCAGCATCCCCTCCAGCGACAAATAACCCAGACTATCGGCACTCAGGTAGCGCCGGATCTCCTCCACGTCGTGGCTAGACCCAATGAGCTCTCTCCGTGTGGGTGTATCGATCCCGTAGTAACACGGCCACTGAATTGGGGGCGACGAGATGCGCATGTGAACCTCGCGGGCGCCAGCACTGCGGATCATCCTGACGATCTTGCGGCTCGTCGTGCCGCGCACGATCGAATCGTCCACGACCACCACCCGCCTCCCCTCCAGCATCGTGCGCATGGGGTTGAGCTTCACCTTCACCCCGAAGTGGCGGATCCCCTGCTTTGGTTCGATGAAGGTGCGGCCGACGTAGTGGTTACGGATCAGCCCCATCTCGTAGCGTGTCCCCGATTCCTCGGAGTAGCCGAGGGCGGCGCTCACGCCCGAGTCGGGAACGGGGATGACGATATCGGCCAGAACCGGATGCTCGCGCGCCAGTTGGTGACCGAGCGCCTTGCGCACGGTATGCACGTTGCGTCCCCACAGGATCGAATCCGGGCGCGCGAAGTACACGTACTCGAACACGCACTGCAGCCGGGCGCGCGGCGCGAAGGCCCGGATCGACTTGATCCCGGCGTCGCTCACGACGACCAGCTCTCCCGGCTCCACGTCCCGCTCGGTCTGGGCCTCCATGAGATCGAGCGCGCAGGTCTCGGAGGCCACCAGCCACGCGTGGTCGAGGCGCCCAAGCGAAAGCGGTCGGAACCCATACGGATCGCGCACGGCGTAGAGGGCGTCCGGCGTGAGCAGGAGCAGCGAATAGGCACCCTGAACCTGAGCGAGGACGTGGGGCAGCTGCTCCTCGAGCGGTGCAGCCGGGGCCCGCGCCAGGAGGTGCAGAATCACCTCGGTGTCGGAATTTGACTGGAAGATGGCGCCGTCGCGCTCCATTTCACGTCGCAAGTGGTCCGCATTCGTCAAATTGCCGTTGTGGGCGATGGCGATGGGACCCCGCGCCGTGCTGGCCGTGATGGGCTGGGCGTTGCGCAGGTTCGAGCTGCCTGCCGTCGAATAGCGGACGTGTCCGATCGCTCGCGTGCCGGGGAGCCGGCGCAGCCGCTCTGGACTGAAGACGTCGGCCACCCAGCCCATGGCCTTCTCGGTGTGAAAGGCGGTGCCGTCACTAGCCGCGATACCCGCGGACTCCTGTCCACGATGCTGGAGGGCATAGAGGCCGAGATAGGTCACGTTGGCGGCCTCCGGATGGTTCCAGATACCGAAGAGCCCACATTCGTCGTGGAACTTGTCGTCACCCCACGTGACGTTCAAATCCGTTCCTCCACGCGGTCTGGAGCCGACCGAGATCCGCGTTCACGACCGTTTGCCCCCCTATCGCCACTACCATCCGCGGCCCCCCCGTCTGCCCGATCCAGCACCACGGGAGGAGCCACTCGGCCATCAGCGCCTCGAAGGCCCGGGCTCGCTCCGTTTCGACCGTCACCACGAGCCGTGACGGGCCCTCGCCGAACAGGGCGAGGTCTGCCCGGTGGGACTCGGCGAGCGTCACCGTGCACCCGATGAGCTCCGGTCCGGAAACGCATCCCTCCGCCAGCGCAACGGCTAGCCCCCCTTCGGCGCAGTCGTGAGAGGCCGAAACCAGACCGGCCTGCACGGCAGCCCGCGCCGCCGCCTGGACACGCCCCTCCAGGTCGAGATCGAGCGGCGCCAGCTCTCCTCCCAACACGCCATGTCGGGTCCAGAGGTATTCGCTGCCCCCGAGGCTGATGTCGGCGCCGCCCAACAGCGCGATCCGATGGCCATCACCCTTGAACCACTGGGTGGCGTGCCGCTCGACTTCATCCAGGACCCCCACCACCCCGATGATCGGCGTGGGTGGGATAGCGTGGCCACTGGTCTCATTGTAGAAGGAAACGTTGCCCCCCACTACCGGCAGCTGGAGCGCGCGGCACGCTTCGGCAATGCCCTCGATGGCGTTGACGAACTGCCACAGGATCTCCGGTCGCTCCGGCGAGCCGAAGTTCAGACAGTCCGTCACTCCCAGAGGGCGACCGCCGGCACAGGACACGTTCCGGGCCGCCTCGGCCACCGCCATGGCCGCTCCGCGCCGCGGATCGAGTGCGACATAGCGGGCATTGCCGTCAGTGGCAACCGCCAAGCCTCGCCGCGTTCCTTTGACGCGCAGCACCGCCGCGTCGGAGCCGGGGGCCACCAGGCTGTTGAGGCCAACCTGCTGGTCGTATTGACGAAACGCCCAGGCCTTCGACGCGATCGTTGGCGAGCCCAGCAGCGCCTCGAGCGCCTCGGTGCCATCAGCTGGCTCGGCGAAGGCCAGGGGATCGACCGCCCGCTGCGCGGCCAGCCACGGCGGAGCCGCCGTGGGTTTCTCATAGATCGGCGCTGCGTTCAGCGCTTCAACCGGCACTCGCGCCACCTCGGCTCCATCGAGCCGTACGACGAGATCAGGCCCCGCGGTCACGCGACCGATTTCGACCGCATCGAGATCCCACTTGGCGAAGATGCGCCCGATCTCCGGCTCCCGCCCGTTCTCCGCCACCAAGAGCATGCGCTCCTGGGACTCCGACAAAAGGATCTCGTAAGCCGACATCCCGCTCTCGCGGCGGGGAACACGGGTGAGGTCAACGTCCATTCCCGTGTCGCTCCGCGCCGGCATCTCCGAGGTGCAGCAGGCCAACCCGGCCGCCCCCATATCCTGGATCCCTATCACGGCTCCACTGGCCATCGCTTCCAGGCACGCCTCGAGCAAGAGCTTCTCGGTGAAGGGATCGCCCACCTGGACCGTGGGGCGCCGCTCTGCGGCCCGCTCGTCAAAAGCGGCGGAGGCCATGGTCGCCCCGTGGATCCCGTCCCGACCCGTCTTGTTGCCCACGTAGAAGACCGGGTTCCCGAGCCCCTCGGCCCGAGCCCGAAAGATCTTGTCAGCGCGGACGAGCCCGACACACATGACGTTGACGAGGGGATTGCCTGAATACTCGGGGGCGAAGGCGATCTCGCCCCCCACCGTCGGGCAGCCAAAGCAGTTGCCGTACCAGCTGATGCCCGCTACGACTCCCTGAATGAGGTGCCGGGTCTTAGGGTCGGCGGGATCCCCGAAACGGAGCGAATCGAGCAGCGCAATGGGCCGTGCCCCCATGGTGAAGATGTCGCGCAGGATTCCCCCCACCCCGGTGGCCGCCCCCTGGAAGGGCTCTATGAAGGAAGGGTGGTTGTGACTTTCGATCTTGAAGACCACAGCCCAGCCGTCCCCGATGTCGATCGCTCCCGCGTTCTCGCCCGGACCCTGCAGGACAGCCGGACCGGTCTGCGGCAGCCGGCGCAGGAAAACCCGCGAGTGCTTGTACGAGCAATGCTCTGACCACAGTGCCGAGAACAGCCCGAGCTCTGCGTAGGTAGGCTGCCGCCCCAGACGCGTCACAATACGCTCGTACTCGTCACAAGTCAGACCGAGTGACCCGGCGAGCTCGGCGGTGACGGAGGGCGAAACCTCGGTGGCGATGGCTACCGACGCGTGAAGGTGCCCGCCTCGACGAGCAGTCCGAGGAGAGACTGGAAGATCAAGAGGCCATCCGCTCCTCCAAGAATCATCTCGGCCGCACGTTCGGGATGCGGCATCATACCGAGCACGGTTCCCGACTCATTCACGACTCCCGCGATGGCGCCCAGCGATCCATTGGGATTGGTCTCAGGGGTGAGTTGTCCGTGGGCGGTAGCGTAGCGAAACACGATCTGCTTCGAGTTCTGCAGCCGTTCCAGGGTGCCTGGATCGGCGTAGTACCTGCCCTCCCCGTGGGAGATCGGCATGGTCAGCACTTGCCCCTCCCGACAGGCCCGCGTGAAGACCGTATCGGTGTTCTCAACGCGCAGGTGGACCATCTGACATCGGTACTGCAGACACTCGTTGCGCATGAGCGCGCCCGGCAGAAGCCCTGCCTCACACAAGATTTGGAAGCCATTGCACGATCCGAGCACAAAGCCCCCCCTTGCCACGAACTCGGGGAGAACGCGGACGAGGGGTGACCTCGCTGCCACCGCCCCCGCCCGCAGATAGTCGCCGTAGGCAAACCCGCCGGGCAGAATCACGCAGTCGAGCTGCGTGAGGTCGGTTTCTCGGTGCCAGACGTAACGGACGGGCTGGCCGAGAACATCGGCGATGACATGGTGAAAGTCGGCATCACTCCAGGTACCGGGGAACACGGCCACACCGAAGTTCATGAAAGCCGACTCATCTTAGCGTCCTGGCCCTGGTGTCGCAACATCGCCGAGCACGTGGACCTCATAGTCCTCGAGGACCGGATTGGCCAGAAGCTTCCTGCACATGTCCTCCGCGCGCGCCCGCGCCCTCTCGGGCGATGGGGCTTCGAGATCCATCTCGATCACCTTGCCGATCCGGAGCCCCGTGAGATCACCGAAGCCGAGCCCCACCAGAGCGCGCTGCACTGCCGTGCCTTGCACGTCCATGATCCCGGGCTTGAGCCGGACGAGAACCCGCAAGGTCATGGCCGCTTCACGAGCCGCTGGTACACCTCCTGGTAGGCCTCCTCAACTCCTCCCAGATCCTGCCGGAACCGATCCTTGTCGAGCTTCTCCCGACTCGTGACGTCCCACAGACGGCAGGTGTCGGGCGAGATCTCATCGCCCAGATAGAGCTGCCGGCCCCGCCGGCCGAACTCGAGCTTGAAGTCGACGAGACACAGTCCCCGGCGCTCGAGGTAGGGCCGCAGGACGGTGTTGACGCGGAGCGCGGTACACCGCATCCAGGCGAGCTCCCGGGGAGTCGCCAGATTCAGCAGACGCACGTGATCGTCGTTGATCATGGGATCGCCCAGCGGGTCGGACTTGAGATACAGCTCGACGACGGGCCGGGCCATGACGGTCCCTTCGGCAAGCCCTGTTCGCTTGGCCAGACTACCCGCCACCACATTGCGCACGATGGTCTCCACCTTGATGATGTCCAGCCGCCGGCAGAGCATCTCGCGGTCGGACGGGGTACCCAGATAGTGAGTGGGTACGCCTGCCCGCTCGAGCCGCTTGAAGACGATGGCCGACATCCGATTGTTCACCACACCCTTGCCGACGATGGTCCCGCGCTTGAGCGCGTTGAATGCGGTGGCGTCATCCTTGAAGTACTGGATGACCTGGGCCGGATCAGTTGTGGCGTACACGATCTTGGCCTTGCCTTCGTAGAGCTTGGACGACGTGCGGGGTGCCGATTGGGAGGTGGTGGGCTTCCGCTGCCCGGAGGTCACGTGAGGCCGAGTCTCCGAAAGACCGCGTCAACGTTCCGCACGTACCAGGCGGGTTCGAAACATGCCTTGAGCTCTTCGGCATTGATGTGGCGGGTGACAGCGGGTTCGCTGGCCAGCAGGTCGAAGAAGGGGCGCCGCTCGCGCCAGGCGCGCATGGCGAGGCCCTGGACCAGCTCGTACGCTACCTGCCGGGCCAAGCCTGCTTCCGTCAGTCGCAGGAGCACACGCTGAGAGTACACGAGGCCGTGACTGCGGTCGAAGTTCTCGATCATGCGAGCAGGATCCACCCGCAATCCCTCCAGCACGGACGCCGTCAGATCCAGCAGGTAGTCGAGCAGGATGGTGGAGTCGGGAAAAATGACGCGCTCCACCGACGAATGGCTGATATCCCGCTCGTGCCAGAGGGCCACGTTCTCCAGGGCGGCCAGAGCATTGGTCCGCAGGAGCCTGGCCAGCCCGCAGATCCGCTCGGCCAGCTCGGGGTTGCGCTTGTGAGGCATGGCGCTGGAACCCTTTTGCCCCTCCCCAAACGGTTCCTCCACCTCGAGAACCTCCGTGCGCTGCAGGCCGCGGATCTCGAGAGCGATCTTCTCCAGAGAGGCACCGGCAATGGCAAGCGCGGCACAGTACTCGGCGTGACGGTCTCGCTGGATGACCTGGGTCGACGCGGGCGCCGGCGCCAGACTGAGCGCGCGGCACACCTCCTCCTCGAGATCCGGGTCCACGTGGGCAAAGCTTCCCACTGCCCCCGACAGCTTGCCCACGGCGATGGCAGCCTGGGCCCGGCGCAAGCGCTCGAGATTCCGCTCGGCTTCGGCATACCAGACAGCGACCTTAAGCCCGAAGGTGATGGGCTCGGCGTGCACCCCGTGCGTCCGCCCCACCATGACGCTGTCCTTGTGGCGCAGGGCCAAGTCCCCTAGCACGCGGCGCAGGCGCTCCTGGCCCGCGATCAGCAGGTCGGCTGCATCGCGAAGCTGCAGCGCCGTGGCGGTGTCCCACACGTCGGACGAGGTCAGGCCGATGTGGACGAAGCGAGAGTCCTCCCCGAGGTCTTCCTCGAGGCTGGTGAGAAGCGCGATCATCTCATGCTTGACCCGGACCAGGATCTCCTGGATCCGGCCGATGTCGATTCGCGCCTTGGCCAGGATTCGCGCCAGGGCCTCGGGAGGGATGCGTCCCCGGCGCGCGTAGGCCTCGCACACGGCCAGCTCGACCCGCAGCCAGGTGGCGTACTTGGTCTCCTCGCTCCAGATCCGCCCCATATCCGGACGGGTGTAGCGCTCGATCATGGAAGGCTCAGCGGTGGAGCAGTTCGCGTGGGAGATTGCGCCGGTCGAGCGGACCGAGGGTGGCGAGGGCCAGCCGCTCCTCATCCAGCAGCTCTCCCACCAGCGCCTGGACCTCCTCGTGCCGGACGGCGCTGATGGCGGCCAACATGGCGTCCATGGACATGAACGCGCCGAAGTGCATCTCGTGCTTGGCCAGGCGATTCATCCTGCTGCTCGTCGACTCGAGGCCAAGCATGAGACCGCCCTTGAGGTGATCCTTGGCCCGGACCAGCTCTTCGGCAGAGACACCGTTCTTCTTCAGCTCACGCAACTCCTTGAGGATCGACTTGAGCATCTTGGAGAAGTTCGACGCCTCGGTGGCGGCGTAGAGGTACAGCAGGCCCGTGTCGAGGTAGCTCTGGGCCCCGGAATGGATCGAGTACACCAGGCCCTGGCGCTCGCGCACCTCCTGAAAGAGCCGAGACGACATGCTTCCCCCCATGATGTCGTTCAGGACAACGAGCGCGTAACGCCCAGGGGCCGCGTGCGCGAGTCCCGGGAAGCCCATGACCACGTGCACTTGCTCAAGGCTCTTGCTCACGATCTGCACGCTCGGGGTCATCTGCGGAAGCGAGTCGGCACGCTCGAGGGGTGCCCGCCGGAAGCCGCCGAAAGCGGTCGCGAAGCGATCGACGACACGCGCATGCTCGACATTGCCGGCGACGGCCACGATGATCTTGGGGGGCACGTACTCGTCAGTGAAGTGGGAGGTCACTGTCGACCGCGTGAACCCGTTCACGCCGTCACGAGTTCCCAGGATGGGCCGTCCCAGGGGATGCCCTTTCCAGACCTGTTCGGCAAAGATATCGTGGATAATGTCGTCCGGCGTATCCTCCACCATCTTGATCTCTTGCAGGACCACCGACTTCTCGCGCTCCAACTCCTCGGCGTTGAAGAGGGGGTGCAGGAGGATATCGGTGAGCAGATCCACAGCCAATGGCAGGTGCTCGTCGAGAACCTGCACGTAGAAGCAGGTATGTTCCTTGGTCGTGAAGGCGTCCATCTGGCCACCGACCGAATCCATGGTGCGCGCGATGTCTTCCGCGCTCCGGGTGGCCGTCCCCTTGAACACCAGGTGCTCGATCAGGTGAGAGATCCCGCCCCGATCGTCCGGTTCACGTCGGGAGCCTGTGCCCACCCAGATTCCCACCGCGACCGAGCGAACGTGCGGCATACGCTCGGTGAGGATGCGGATCCCGTTGGGAAGGACGCTCTTGCGATACTCTTCAGTCACGGCCCGCGGTCGCCCCTACGTTCTTGAGCTTTTCACGATCGGCCAGAGCAGGTTGGTCTCGGAGGGCCATCTTCCGGGACAGGCGCATCTTGCCATTCCCGTCGATCTCGATCACCTTCACCAGTACTTCGTCTCCCTCGGTCAGAACGTCACTCACCGCTCGAATCCGCGTCTCGGCGATCTGTGAGATGTGCAGCAACCCCTCGGTATTCGGAATCACCTCCACGAAGGCGCCGAACTCAACGATCTTCTTCACCTTCCCGAGGTAGATCCGGTCCAGTTCCACTTCCCGGCAGATGTCCTGGATGATCCCGATGGCCTTCTGCACAGAGGCGCTGTCCGGCGAGAACACCGTGACCTTGCCGTCATCCTCCACGTCGATCTTGGTGCCGGTCTGCTCCTGGATGCCACGGATGACCTTGCCGCCTGGACCGATGATCTCCCGGATCTTCTCCGGACGGATCTTGATGGTGACGAAGCGGGGGGCATACGGGGAAAGCTCCGGGCGAGGCTTCTCGAGGGCCTCTCGCATCTTGGCAAGGACGGTAAGCCTGGCGTCGCGCGCGTTCTGGAGCGCCGTCCGCATGATGTCAATTGACACCCCGGCGATCTTGATGTCCATCTGCAGCGCGGTGACGCCCTTCTCCGTCCCCGCCACCTTGAAGTCCATGTCGCCGTAGTGGTCCTCGGTCCCCATGATATCGGTCAGGATTCCGAAGCGATCGCCCTCCTTGACCAACCCCATGGCAATGCCAGCCACGTGCTGCTTGAGCGGCACCCCGGCATCCATGAGCGCCAACGAGGCTCCGCAGACGGTCGCCATCGAGGACGAGCCGTTCGACTCCAGGATGTCGGACACCACCCGGACCGTGTAGGGGAACTCGTCCTTGGGGGGGAGGATCGCCTCCACCGCCCGCTCGGCCAAGGCTCCGTGACCGATGTCGCGCCGCGAGGGCGATCCGAAGCGCCGTACTTCACCGACCGAGAAGGAGGGAAAGTTGTAATGCAGCATGAAGTGGCGGTAAGTCTCCCCTTCCAATGCCTCGATCTTCTGCTCGTCGGCCTTGGTGCCGAGGGTGGCTGCCACCAGCGCTTGCGTCTCGCCTCGGGTGAAGAGGGCTGAACCATGGGCCCGCGGAAGGTACGCCATCTCGATGCTGATCGGGCGGATCTCGTTGACCTTACGGCCGTCGACCCGGACCCCACGCTCCACGATCAGCCGGCGGACCTCTGCCTTCTCCAGACTCTCGAAGATTTCCCGGACCGCGCCGCGCTGGCTCTCCTCTACGCTCAGACTCTGAATGACCTCCTGCAGCACCCGATCGACCGCCTCCCCCCGGGCCTGCTTGTCGTGGATCTCGAGCGCGGCCGCGAGCTTGGCGCCGACCGCCTCGCGCACGCGCGCGGCGAGGACCTCGTCGCGACCGGCGCTGGGATCGAAAGCCCAGCGTGGCTTGCCAACTCGCTCTGTCAGTTCTCGCTGGCCACGGGCGAGCTTCTGGCAGGCTGCGTGGCCGAATGCGATGGCCTCCAGCATGGTTTCCTCGGCCACCTCCTTGGCCCCCGATTCCACCATCAGTACGGCTTCCTCTGTCCCCGCGATCACCAGATCCAGGGTCGCACCGATCTGTTGACTGTTGGTCGGGTTCACGACGAACTTGCCGTCCACCAGCCCCACCCGGACGGCGCCCACCGGGCCACCGAATGGAATTCCGGACAGGCAGAGGGCAGCCGAAGCGCCATTCATGGCGAGAATGTCTGGATCATTCTCATGGTCGCCCGAGATGGCCAAGCAGATGACCTGCACCTCGTTGCGGAACATCTTGGGAAAGAGCGGCCGGATCGGCCGGTCGATCAGGCGCGAGGTCAGAATCTCCTTCTTGACGGGCGCTCCTTCCCGCTTGAAGTAGCCACCGGGGATGCGCCCACCCGCGTAGGCGCGCTCACGATATTCGACGGTGAGAGGAAAAAAGTCTTGCGCCTCACGAGCGCTTCTGGCCGCCACGCAGGTGGCGAGGACCATGGTTCCGCCGTGGCGAACGACTACGGAACCGTCGGCCTGCTTGGCCACGTGGCCTGCTTCCATCGAAAAGGGAACACCATTGATATCGATCGATACGGTATGAGTCATACGAATGCTTGTCCTCGTGGGTCTGCCGTCTGTCGGCGACCGTCATGAATGCCGGGCCGGACCTGTGTCCGCCCGAGGGCCCCCGGGAGCTCCCCGTCCGAGGACCAATCCGATTTCGTGGTAAGACCGTCAATCACCGACGGATCCCGAGCTTGTCGAGCACCGTCCGATAGCGCTCAGGATCCTTCGCCTTCAGGTACTCGATCAGACCCCGACGCTTGCCAATGAGCATCAGCAGGCCGCGCCGGGAGTGGTGGTCTTTGGCGTGCTGCTTGAAGTGATCCGTGAGCCCGTTGATTCGCTCACTGAGCAGGGCGATCTGGACCTCCGGCGACCCCGTGTCGCCTTCGTGCGTCCTGAACTGTTCGATCACGCTTCGCTTCTTCTCAACGTTCAACGGCATGTGGTGGGCCTCCGTGCAATCGCCTCGCCCCGAGGATGGAATCCGCCGGGACGGGTTCAAAAACCCTTACGTGACCAGCAGATACCTCCAGAGTGTACCATGCCCACGGCGTAGCCGCCTAGAGGAGGCTTCGGGCCTCGGCCGCGTCCGTGCCAATCTGCTTCCGGAGCGCGTCAACCGACGGAAACCTCATCTCAGCGCGGAGGCGACGGACGAAAGCAAGACGGACGCGGCACCCATAGAGATCGCCTTCGAAATCGAGGAGATGGGCTTCAATGGCCACCGCATTCTCACCAAAGGTGGGCTGGCTTCCAACGTTGACGACGGCCTTGAGGCGCTCCCCGGCCACCCAAGCCCAGCAGGCGTAGACCCCGAAAGGGATGAGCGGGGGCCGTTCGGGCTTGACGTTGGCGGTTGGGAAGCCAAGGGTTCGCCCGCGACCGGCGCCGCGAACGACCTCACCGCCGAGCGAATAGTCGCGCCCGAGCAAGCGGTGGGCACGGTCGAGGTCGCCTCGCTGGAGGGCCGCGCGAATCTCCGTCGACGACACGGGCCCCCCATCCACGATCAGCGGCGCCACCACGTGGGCGCGAAAACCCAGTCGGGCGGCGAGGGCCTCCAGCAAGGCGGGGTCGCCGCGCGCACCCCGGCCGAAGCGATGATTGAACCCCACCACGATCTCCCGCACCCCGAGCTTCCTGAGCATCACGTCCTCGATGAATGCCTCCGGCTCCATGCCGGCGAGAGCCGCCGTGAAGGGCAGCACGATCGTCATCTGAACACCGGCTTCGGCGATCAGCTCAAGCCGCTCCTCGAGAGTCGTGATGGGCACTGGCGCCCGTTCCGGCTGGAGCACCTCGACCGGCTGCGGATCGAATGTGCAGGCAAGCGAGGCCACTGTCAGATCGCGGCTCCGACCGACCGCAAACCCCAGGATCTTGCGGTGACCAAGGTGAATGCCGTCGAAGACGCCGAGAGCAACGACGCCCCCGGCCGACTCAGGCGGGGCGGACTCGATACCCCGGACAATCCGCATGGACGACTCGTTCAGGCCTGACGCGAGTACCTCCCGCAACGGCCACACCCACCCCCAGAAACTGGCCCTCCTGGTGCTGAATCCGGACGAACGCCCCCTGCTGGGCCCGACCCCGGGGTAACGGCACCGGTTGGCCATGTATGAAGGCGGTGGCGTCACGGTCACCCAGTGCGATCACCGGCCAAGCAGCCAGCGGCGCATCGACGGGAAGCAGGCGCTCCAGCAAGGCCGATCGCTCCAGCCGATCAAGGTCGTCTGACGGCAGCGCCTCGACACGGTTGAAGGGTCCCACTCGGACCCGTGCCAGATGCTCGATGGCGCCGCCACAGCCCAAGTCTGCCCCGACGTCGGCCGCGATTGCGCGCAGATAGGTCCCCTTGCCGCAGACGACCCTCAAGGTGATCTGGTCACTCAGCATGTCGAGAAGCTCGATTGCGTGCACCACCACCTCACGCGCTTCCCGCACAACCTCGATACCCTGGCGTGCGAACTCGTACAAGCGATGCCCTTCGTGATGGACAGCCGAGTACATGGGGGGGGCCTGACGGATGCGGCCGACGAACCTCTTGAGAACGCGTTCCAGCTGGCCTCGATCGAGCGTTGGTACAGGCTTGGTGGCCATGATCCGTCCGCTCAGGTCTTGCGTGTCCGTGGCCACGCCAAGTCGGACGATCGCGACGTACTCTTTGTCCTGCTCGATCAAGTAGGCCATCAGCTTCGTGGCCTCGCCCACGAGCAAAGGCAGGACCCCCACCGCTGCTGGATCTAGGGTGCCGGCATGGCCAATGCGGCGCTCCCCGAGCGCTCGCCGGGCGCGCGCCACGACGTCGAACGAGGTGAGACCAGCGGCCTTGTCGACCACCAAGACGCCGGAATGCGCCGCGATCCGCGTTCGCTTCATGTGTTAGTCCAGGCTCGGGTCGGTGGAGGCCACCGCCTGGAAGACCACGGCGAGCACGTCCTTGGTCACCCCCTCCAGCGAGCCGTCGACGCTACAGCCGGCCGCGTTCGGGTGCCCCCCACCTCCGAACCTGGCTGCGATCTGACGTACGTCAGCTTCTCCCTTGCCGCGAAGGCTCACCTTCACACGCCCGTCGCGCTCCCGGAACAGGCATGCCACCCGGACCGATCCGATGGAGCGTGGATAGGTGACGAGGTCTTCGGCATCGATGAAGTCATCGGGAACGAGGCCGCCCGGCAGGCTCAGCCAGGCTACCCGGCGGTCCTCGCTCATCTGAACACGCCCGAGGACCTCGGCCAGCGAGCGCAGAGCCTCTGGTGCGCGTCGCTCGTAGAGATTCCCCGATACCATCGCAGGGTCGGCACCGGCCGCCACGAGGGCCCCGGCAATGCGAAGGGTATCTGGGGTCACGTTCGAATAGCGAAAGGACCCCGTGTCGGTGTGAATGGCCGCGAACAAATTGGTCGCCATGGCCGGCGTGATGGCAATTCCCAACGCAACCAGCAGCTCGTAGACCAACTCGCCGGTGGCCGCCGCCTGCGGAACCACCCAGTTCACGTCCCCGTAGCGCCGATTGTCAGGATGGTGGTCGATGTTCACGATTCGGCCCGAAACCTGGCGTGCCTGGCCGATCAACCCCTCGGTACGATCAGGGTTCGGGCAGTCGGTGAGCACGGCCACCTCGAAGCTCCCTTGAAGGCCCTCCAGAACACGGTAGTGCTCGACCCCGGGGAGGAAATCGAGAATGGCTGGCGCCGGATGGGGGCCTCCGTAGACGACCTGCCAACCGCGCGTCTGCAGTGCGAGTCCGAGGGCGAGCAGGGTCCCGAGCACGTCCCCATCGGGATGGACGTGTCCGAGCATGAGAGCCCGCCCACCGTGGCCACCCAGGAGGGCCAGGATCTCGTCGGGCACCCGACGCGTGGTCACGCCGGGCGCTCGTCGGTGGCCAGACGCGCGAGAAGGCTCTGGATGTGGGCGGCGTGTTCCATGGAGCGGTCCGGCCGAAACTCCAGGGTGGGGGTCACGCGCAGGTCGAGATGATCGCGCAGCCAATGGCGGATGAAGCCGCGCGCGCTCGACAATCCCTTGAGGGAGGCCACCCATTGGTCTTCGTTGCCCAGGACTGATACGTAGATCTTGGCCTGCCGTAGGTCCTTGGTCGTCTCAACATCGGTGACGGTAACGAAACCGAGGCGCGGGTCCTTCAGCTCCCGCTGCAGGAGCAACGACACTTCTTCCTTGATGAGCTGATTCACACGATCCAGCCGCTTGCCCTGCATCACAGAATCTCCAGCGACGTGTCCAGGACCTCCCCGTCCACGTGCGTCTCGATGAAGTCGATGGCCTTGGCCACCACAGAATCGGCGTGTCGCGCGTCGTGGGACACGTAGGCCACGGCGAGGGTCGCCCGTTGCCACACATCGTGATGGTCCACTTCGGCCACCGCGACGGCGAAACGATTCCGAAGCTTGTCCTTGAGGGACCGTAGGATATGCCGCTTACCCTTGAGCGAGTCGGCGCCGGGCAGGTGCAGCTCGATGGTGCCGAGGGCCACACGTGCGACGGCCATCGTTCCCTCTCCGCGATCAGAGCGTGCGCGCCACTTCCTCGGTGCTGAAGATCTCGAGGACGTCGCCGGCCTGTACCCCGCTGACGGTGACGCCGATTCCGCAGTCGAGGCCAGCCGCCACCTCACGCACCTCGTCCTTGAAGCGCTTGAGGGACGAGACGGTGCCCTCGCCAAACACCTCGGTCCCCCGCTTGACGCGGACGCGTCCGGTTCGGGTGATCTTGCCCTCCTCCACGTAGCTGCCGCAGATCGGGCCCAGCTTGGAGATGCTGAACATCTGCCGTACCTGGGCGCGGCCGATGATCGTCTCACGGATCTCCGGCGCCAGCAGACCAGCCAGGGCTGCCCTCAGGTCGTTGATGGCCTCGTAGATGACGTTGTAGTGGCGCACGTCAACCCCAATGGACTGCGCCTGGGTAGCCGCCTTGCCTTCTGCCTTGACGTTGAAGCCGAGGACGATCGCGTTGGAGGCCGACGCCAGCATGACGTCGCTCTCGTTGATCGCCCCCACCGAGGCGTGAATGACCTTCAGCTTGACTTCGTCCGTCGACAGTCGTTCCAGTGACTCAGTCAGGGCCTCCACCGAGCCCTGCACGTCGGCCTTGAGAATCAGCCGCAGCTCCTTCACCTCGCCCGTCTGAATCTGCTTGTGCAGCCCTTCCAGGGTGATGCGGGTCGCCGCCTTTGTCTTGGACTTGTCGCGATCCTGACGCATGCCCGCAATCTGCCGCGCCTTGCGCTCGTCGGAGACTGCCACGAGAACGTCGCCGGCCGAGGGCACCCCGGACAGCCCCAGGACCTCGACCGCATCGGACGGCCCCGCCGTCTTGACCTTCTTGCCCGCCGGATCGACCAGGGCCCGGATGCGCCCCGAGTGTGAACCGACCACGACAGCGTCGCCCTCGTGCAGGGCCCCATTCTGGATCAGCACCGTCGCCACCGCACCGCGTCCACGATCGAGACGGCTCTCGATGATCACACCCTTGGCGGCACGGTTGGAGTTGGCCCGGAGCTCGAGGACTTCTGCTTGCAGCGCAGTCATTTCCAGGAGCTGATCAATACCCGTCCCTCTCTTGGCCGATGTCGGTACGTAGATGGTCTGCCCGCCCCACTCCTCGGGAACGAGGTTGAGGTTGGCCAGCTCGCGCTTGACCCGATCCGGGTCGGCCTCGGGCTTGTCGACCTTGTTGACAGCGACGATGATCGGGACGTTGGCGGCTCGGGCGTGGCTGACCGCCTCCACGGTCTGCGGCATCACGCCGTCGTCGGCGGCTACCACGAGGATCACGATGTCGGTCGCCTGGGCTCCGCGGGCGCGCATGGCCGTGAACGCTTCGTGACCTGGCGTGTCGAGGAAGGTTACCTTGCCGTGCGAGGTCATCACCTGGTAGGCGCCGATGTGCTGGGTGATGCCACCAAACTCCTTCTCGGCGACCTTGGTGCGCCGGATGGCATCGAGCAGAGAGGTCTTGCCGTGGTCGACGTGCCCCATGACCGTGACGACGGGCGGACGCAGGGTCAGCTGCGCGGGATCGACCTCGTCCTCCTCCACCAGGCCACCTTCCATCGAGCGAATCTCGAGGTCCACGTTGAACTTGTCGGCAACCAGCTTGGCTTCGGTCGGATCGAGCAAGTCGTTGACCATCCGCATGACGCCGAGCTCGAGCAGAGCCTTGATGACCTCACCCGACTTGCGGCGCATCTTTTCGGCCAACTCGGCCACGGTGACCGACTCCGGCACCCTGATGAGCTCGCGCTTGACTTCGACTGGCGGCGTCTCGGTGACGGCAGCCGGGGCGACGAGGGTCTCGGGAACGACCGGTGGAGCGGTAGCCTCCACGACCGTCGATGGGGGCGGGGCGGCCAACGGTGATGGCATGGCAGCCGTCGGCGACAAGGTTGCAGCGGCCGGTGCGACCACCGGCACGGGCTCCGCAGACGGACGAGGCTGACGCGGAGGCAGAGGCGGTGCCGCCGGCCTCGGCGGACCCATCGTCACGCGCGGAGGTGAGAACGGTCCAAAGGGTTGGCGTGGTGTGCGGGCGGGGGGCGTGGGACCTGGCCGCTCGCTCGGCCGGAAAGGCACGATCCTCGGCTCCGGCTTCCTGGGCGGGGGAGGAGGTACCGGAGGGGGCGAGAGACAAGGGGTTCGATTGGAACCACAGCAGGCGTGACAGGCTCCACAAGTGGAGGCTCCGGCTCCGTTTTGACCTCGGACTTGACGGCGGGGGTGGGCTCGACGAGAGGTTCAACGCTAACAGGGACCGGCTTGGGCTTCACAATGGTCGCGGCCGGTCGTAGCTCGAGCGGCTCTTCCTCGGTGGCTTGTGTCGGCCGTCGCGGGCGCACGATCTTGGCCGGCGCCCCGTCAACAACTCCACTGCCCTCGGCTGCCCTCGGCTGTCTTGACCCGGGCGGGACGCTTCGGTTTCGGCTCTTCGGGCAGATCGCGGCCCTTACCGAGCTTGACGCGGAGGGCGTTGGCGAGCGTGCTATCGAGGGGTGTCATGGCGCGCACGCCCTTGTGCCCCATCTCCTCGGCGGCGACCATCAGGTCCTTACTGGTCACGCCAAGCTCCTTGGCGAGTTCGATCACCTTCACCTTGGCTGCGGCCACCGCTCGCTCACCTCCTCGGCCAGGTTGACCCTGACCTCACATGGTTTCCGGAACGCGTGCGCGAGACGGCCACGCTCGAGACCGCGCGCGAGGCATGCAGGCCCCGGGCAGAGATAGGCACCGCGCCCGGGCAGCCGTTTCGTCGAATCCACCACCACCTCACCCGATGGGCGGCGAACAAGCCGAATCAGGGTTCGCGCGGGCCGGGCCTGACGACAGCCGACACAGGTGCGCTGAGGTTCGCTCACGTCTGGTCCGCGGGCGGATCCGGCGTGAACGCCTCCGCGCTTGGGGAGACCGCCGGGGAGCGTCGGGCCGCCACCCACTCTTCAGCCGCCCGATAGATTGTCTCGGAGTGTGAGCCGATCGCGTGAACCTCCCGCAGACGATCGACCCCCGCATGAACGATGGCACCGGGCGAACCCAGGCCAGCTGACACGAGCGCATCGGCGATCTCCACCGACACCTCGGGGAGACTCAGGAGCGCGGCACGCGGCTCCGTGCCCGTCGCCGCCTCCTCGGCCTCAAGCTCCGACTCGCTCTTGATATCAATCCGCATCCCGGTGAGCTTGGCGGCCAGCCGCGCGTTCTGCCCCTTCTTGCCGATGGCTAGCGAGAGCTGGTTATCAGCAACCACCACGAGCGCAGCCGGAGTGTCCTCCTGACCCTCTGACTCGGCGATGGTCACCGACGAGACTTTGGCCGGGGACAGCGCTCGGGCCACGAAGGTGGAGGGATCCTGCGACCACTCGATGATATCAATCTTCTCGCCCCGCAACTCCCGGCTGATGACCTGGATCCGCGTGCCCCGCAGTCCGACGCAGGCCCCGATCGGATCGACGTCGCGCCGGGTCGACGCCACCGCAACCTTGGCTCGCTCCGCTGCTTCGCGAGCAGCGGCCTTCACAATCACGATCCCCTCCTGAATCTCGGGAATCTCCGTTTCGAAGAGTCGAACCAGGTATCCGGGGTGCGTCCGTGAGAGAACCACCTGAGGCCCCTTGGCCGTGCGCCGCACTTCCAGGACATACGCGCGGACGCGATCGCCTGGATTGTGGCGCTCACCGGGAATCTGCTCGCGCTCGGGGAGAACGGCCTCTGCCTTCCCGATCTCTAGGATCACGTTACGCTTCTCGATCCGATGAATCACGCCCCGGACAATCTGCCCTTCCTTGTTGGCAAACTCCGAGTAGATGCTCTCGCGCTCGGCGTCGCGCACGCGCTGCAGGATCACCTGCTTGGCGCGCTGGGCGTCGATGCGCCCGAACTGCTGGGGGGGAAGCTCCTGCTCCAGCTCGTCCCCCACTTCGGCGGCCGGGTTGAGGGCCTTCGCTTCGCCTAGGGCGACTTCCATGGAGGGATCCTCGACCTCCTGGACGACCTTCTTCCGCCCGTACAGGCGCAGGGCCCCCGTCTTGCGATCCAGTTCCATGCGCACGCTGTCGGGGGTCTTCTTGGCGGCCGACAGGAGGGCAGACTCCAGCGCCTCGAAGAGGATTTCGGGATTGATCCCCTTCTCGCGTCCAATCTGCTCGATCACGGTAATCAGTTCGCGATTCACGCTATCGTCACGGTCGCCGCGACCAGGGTATCTCGATGTCGAGGCGAGCCTTGGTCAATGCCGCACGGGAGACTTCCACTCGTTGCCCCGCGCGTTCCAGCACGAGCCGCTCATCCGCCACTTCGGCCAGACGCCCGGCGAACTCCTCTCCCCCGGCGACCCAGCATCGCACGGGCTTTCCGAGCGCCCAGCGGAACTCTCGCTCCTTGCGGAGGGGCCGGTCCAGGCCGGGTGAGGACACCTCCAAGTCGTAGGCGCCTTCGATCACACCCGCCACGTCCAGGATATCCCCCAGTTCCCGACTTAACCGCTCGCAGTCAGCCACCCGCACTCCACCCACCTTGTCGACAAACACCCGCAGCACAGCACGCGGACGGACGCCTCTGCAGTCGAGATCGACCAGTTCCAAGCCATGCTCTCCCAGCACCGGCTGGATGACCTTCTCGATCCGCGCGAGTTGAGCGTCGTCCGGCATCGGCGATCACCAAAAGTAAAAAAGTGGGCGACGCCCACTTTTTCAAGACTTTAGCACGAGGTTGGGGACCAGGCAAGCTCAGCGCGTGGCGGACCCTCCGGCCAGTGTCGCTCTGAGGTCGAGGAGGGTACTAAACACTTGATCCTTCGGGGCGCGCCACTGGGCCCCATCGCGTCGCGTTCGGATCTCTACGACTCCCTCGCGGGTGAGGGCATTGCCCACCGTAATCCGCAGGGGAATTCCCAACAGATCCGCGTCCTTGAACTTCACCCCCGGCCGCTCATCCCGGTCGTCGAGCAAGGCCTCCAGACCATGGCGCCAGCACTCGGCATAGATGGTCTCGGCGGCATTCCGTTGCTCGGCATCACGGCCGCTGACGAGAACGATGTGGACGTGGAAGGGCGCGATCGACCACGGCCAAACGATGCCGTCGTCGTCGTTCAGTTGTTCAACGGCGGCCGCTGCGATGCGTGCCGGCCCGATGCCATAGCTGCCCATCACGACGGGTTGCTCCTTGCCCGCCTCGTCCAGGTACATGGCGCCCAACGGCACCGAGTACGTCGTGCCGAGTTTGAAGATGTTGCCGATCTCGATGACCCGCTCCACCACCAGGGCGCCACCACACTGCGGGCACGCTTCCCCGGGAGCCACCGTGTGCAGATCGACGAATCGGCACGTGAAATCTCGGCCAGGCACCACCCCGCGCAGGTGGAAGCCCTCGCGGTTGGCGCCGACCACGTAACGGCCGTCGGCAAGGACCTCGTCGGCAAGGACAGGCAGGCTGACTCCCAGCGGTCCCACACTCCCGGCGGGTGCGCCCAGATGCTCTTGGATTTCGCCCGGGTGCGCCGGACGAAACGGCTCGGCCAGCGCGCGCGCGAGCTTCCGCTCGTGAATCGCGTGATCTCCTCGGACGAGGGCGAGGATGGGGCCGGACTTCTCGGCCACGTAGAGAAGCGACTTTATCGTGCGACGCGGATCGATGCCGAGCAGGCCCGAAACCTCGGCGATGGTGCGCGCGTTCGGTGTCGCCACCTCGGCACGCTCCTCGGCCGGGAACTCGGGCACGGCCGGTCTCCCCCTGGCGAGCTCCACGTTGGCCGCGTAACCACACGCCGCACAAAGGGCGATCTCGTCCTCGCCGGCCGCGCTAGGCGCCATGAACTCGTGGGAACCCAGTCCCCCCATCATCCCAGGGTCGGCCTGCACGACGTGGTAACGGAGCCCACAGCGGTCGAAGATGCGTCGGTAGGCGTGTTCGTGGGCCGTATACGAGCGCTCGAGCGACGCCGCGTCGGGATCGAGGGTGTAGGAGTCCTTCATGAGGAACTCCCGCGTGCGCAGTACGCCTGAGCGCGGGCGGGCCTCGTCGCGCTCTTTGGTCTGGATCTGGTACCAGACTTGGGGAAGATCGCGATAGGACCGGATCTCCCGGGCGGCCAGCCACGCGACCACCTCCTCGTGAGTCATCCCCAGGCAGAGGTCGCGCCCGTGGCGGTCCTTCAGACGGAACATCTCCTCGCCGACGGCGTCCCATCGTCCGGATTCGCGCCAGATCTCGGCCGGGTGCAGCACGGGCATGGTGATCTCCTGCCCGCCGATCGCATTCATCTCCTCGCGGAGAATGCCGTTGATCTTGTCGAGGACGCGCTGCCCGAGTGGCAGATACACGTAGATCCCTGCACCCAGCTGTCGCACCAACCCGGCCCGCAGCATGAGGCGATGGCTGATGGCCTCGGTGTCGGCGGGGACCTCCCGAAGGGTGGGAACGAGCGACCGCGTGAATCGCACCCTAGACCTTGGTCGCCCGCCGCTCTTCGAGGAACCTGTTCACCTCTTCCCGCATGGCGCGGACGATGTCCGCTTCCGGTACCTTGCGAATCACCTCGCCGTTCTTGAAGATCAGCCCGATCCCCCGTCCCCCGGCCACGCCGATGTCGGCGGCCCGGGCCTCGCCGGGACCATTGACCTCGCACCCCATCACCGCGATGTGGATCTCCTCGTTCAGGCCTTTGAACTCTGCCTCCACCTCGCGCGCCAGCTTCACGAGGTCCACGTCCGCTCGTCCGCACGACGGACAGGACACGAACGTGAGACCCCCGCGGCGAAGCCCGAGCGATTTGAGGATATCGAGGCCGACACCAACCTCTTCCGTCGGATCGGCCGACAGGGACACCCGGATGGTATCGCCGATTCCCTCCGAGAGCAGCGCCCCCAGCCCTACGGCCGACTTGATGGTGCCCACCCCCGGTGTCCCCGCCTCGGTCACCCCGAGGTGGAACGGATAGTCGACCTGCTCGGCAAGCATCCGGTACGCCTCGATCATCATCAGCGGATCGGAGGCCTTCAACGACACTTTCAGCTCGGGGTAGTCCAGGTCCTCCAGGATCCGGATGTGGCGGAGGGCTGATTCCACCATACCTTCCGGGGTCGGCCCCTGGTACCGGGTCAGAAGATCCTTCTCCAGTGAGCCCGCGTTGACTCCGATCCGGATGGGGATCTTCCGCTCCTTGGCCAGGTTGACGACCTCGCGCACGAAGGCGACACCCCCGATGTTGCCCGGGTTCAGGCGCAGCCCGTCCACGCCCTGCTCGAGGGCGATCAGAGCCAGCTTGTAGTTGAAGTGGATGTCGGCCACCAGCGGAATGCGGATCTGCCGTTTGATCTCGCCCAGCTTCTCCGCCGCTTCCCGCACGGGGACAGCGCAGCGTACGATGTCGCACCCGGCCGCCTCCAACGCCCAGATCTCCAGCAACGTTGCCTGCACGTCACGGGTGTCCGTCTTGGTCATGGACTGCACGGTAATCGGAGCCTGACCTCCGACCTTCACCGCGCCCACCTGAATCTGACGAGTCTTTCGCCGAGTGATCATAGATCCTCTATTGGCGTAGGAACTTGAAGGCGTCAATCCGCACAAGGTCGTTGTAGAGCGCGAACACCATGAGGAGGACCAGGAGCACGAATCCGAGCTGCTGAGCGGCCTCGCGCTTCCGGAGCGACAGCGGTCGGCCCAGCACGGCTTCGATGACGAAGAACAACAAGTGGCCACCGTCGAGCATCGGCACCGGCAGCAAGTTCAGCACGGCCAGGTTCACGCTGATGATGGCCGTGAAGAGAGCGAGGGAACCAAGCCCTTCCTGAGCCTGCCGACCCGCTTCGGATGCGATCTGGATGGGACCACCAATGTTCGAGGAGTCGATCTGGCGGGAGACAATCTTCCACAACCCCTTCACCGTCACCAGCCGTCATATCCCACGTCCGTACGCCGCCGTACCACACGGCGGCCAACGGCGAATAGGGCTCGTACCTCACGGTCCGGGTGACGATGGACACGCCGATGCGGCCGACCTCGACCTCCTCGCCGGATGGACTCTTGTCGATCTTGCGCTCGGCGGACACGGGGAGCGTCTGGCGCTGCCCGCCCCGTTCGACGGTGAGGTCGAACGTTTGCCCGGGCCGCTTCTGGATAGCCAGCATCAGATCCTCGGGCGTGAAGACCGGTTCCCCAGACACGGCGAGGATGACATCCCCCGGCTTGAGCCCCGCCCGCTCTGCCGGCGAGCCGCCGTTCACGATACCGATCTGCGGGGTGAGCTGGGGACCCGCCCCAATGTCCCATGTGTCCCGCGGTTCCTTGAAAATGGGATCGCGCGTGACGGAGTGACGCGGGGTCAGCATCAGGGTCTGCTCGACGCCGGCCCGCTTTACCACAAGCTGCAGGGGGCGGCCATGCGACGCGGCGATCACCCGATCCAGATCCTCCCAGCTCCGGACGGCCTCGCCGTTCGCCCGCACGACAAGGTCTCCGCTCTGCAGAGCTGCCGCTGGTCCCCCGGGTGCGACCTTACCCACCACGGCCGGCCACACCGGGCGGCCCACGGTACCGAGCACGATGGCGAAGATCACGGCGGCCAGGACGAAGTTCATCGCCGGGCCAGCGAAGACGATGAGGAAGCGGGCCCAGAGGGGCTTGGTGGCAAAGGCTTTCGCAGGATCGGAGGCCGCCGACCCACCGCCTTCGAGCGGGTTCTCCTCGCCGACCATCTTTACGTATCCGCCCATGGGAATCGCGGACAGGCAGTACTCGGTCTCCTTGCCGCGCCAGCGCAGGAGCACGGGGCCGAAGCCGATGGAAAACCGCTCCACACCGACCCCGGTCAGCCGCGCCATGATGAAGTGGCCAAGCTCGTGAATCAGGATCAGGACCCCGATGACGACAATGAACGATACGACCGTGGTCACTTCGATCGCCCTCCCGCACGCTGATCGACGAGCGCCTGCACGCGCCGACGTGTCTCACCGTCGACCGCGACACACTCTTCGATGGAGTTTAAGCCTCCCCCGGGATCAGCCGAGAGAGCCCGCTCGATCAGTATAGGGATATCCGCAAATCCGAGGCGGCGTTCGAGGAAAGCTGCCACCGCGACTTCGTTGGCGGCGTTGAGCACGACCGGGGCCCGGGCACCCTGCGTCAGGGCGGCACGCGCCAGAGCAAGGCAGGGGAACCGGTCGGTGTCGGGCTCCTCGAAGGTCAGCTGGCCAATCCGCGCGAGGTCGAGCCGAGCGGCGGGCGTGGGGCGACGCTCCGGGTAGGTCAAGGCATAGAGGATAGGCACCCCCATGTCGGCGACCCCGAGTTGCGCGATGATCGATCCGTCGATGTACTCGACCATGGAGTGGACGATCGACTGTGGGTGCACGACGACCGCGATGCGGTCAGGCGCCAGGTCGAACAGCCAGCGTGCCTCGATGATCTCGAGACCCTTGTTCATCAGGGTTGCCGAATCGATGGTGATCTTGGCGCCCATCTTCCAGGTGGGATGACGAAGGGCATCCTCCACGGTGATGGACTCAAACGCGTCCTTGGGCCGATTACGGAAAGGCCCACCGGACGCCGTGAGGAGGATGCGGTGCACATCCTGCCGGTTGTGCCCCTGCAGACATTGAAACACTGCGCTGTGCTCGGAATCCACGGGCAGAAGCGCTACATCCCGCGCGCGGGCGGCCGCCGTCATGAGGCTGCCCGCCATGACGAGAGTTTCCTTGTTGGCGAGGGCGAGCGTTCGGCCCGCCCGAATGGCGGCCATGGTGGGAAGCAAGCCTGCCGCCCCCACCAGCGCGGAGATCACGATATCGGCGTCCACTTGGCCAGCCAGCTCAATCAGTCCGGCCGGCCCGCGGAGGAGCTCCGGCCGCGGAGCCGGCAGCACGGCGGCGAGGCGATCGACGGCCCCCTCATCGAGCAGGGCCACCGCCTTGGGTCCGTACTTGCGGCAGAGATCGGCGAGCAGGTCGATGTTGGAGCCCCGCGCGGCGAGGCCAACCACCCGAAACTCCTCGGGAAAGCTCGAGACCAGCTCGAGGGCTCGCAGGCCAACGGACCCGGTGGCGCCCAGGATGGTAAGACGTTTCATGCGCGCCCTCCCAAGACGCCC
The DNA here is from genome assembly GCA_963754315.1 of uncultured Candidatus Rokubacteria bacterium. Taxonomy (GTDB): domain Bacteria; phylum Methylomirabilota; class Methylomirabilia; order Rokubacteriales; family CSP1-6; genus CAVWFS01. The sequence continues at coordinate 689,892 of CAVWFS010000018.1, read as the reverse complement.
ACCCAGTAGTAGAAGAGCGCAGGCGCGTTGAACAGAAGACCGTCGATTCGGTCCAGCAGGCCACCGTGGCCTGGGATGAGGGCCCCCGCGTCCTTCGCTCCGACGCTTCGCTTGATCTGAGACTCTGCCAAATCCCCGATTTGTCCGACGACCCCTAACAGGAGGCCGGCCCCCGCCGACTCGATTGGCGACCAGCCCGGCACCAACCACCCGAGCCCAAGGGCGACCCCCAGGGAGGCGAGCAGTTGACCGACCGCGCCCTCAACGGTCTTACCAGGGCTGATGGTCCGCGCCAGCTGATGTCGCCCAACGGTCGAACCCACCACATAGGCGGCGCTCTCGCCGGCCCAGGTCACCGCGAGCAAAAATAGGATCAGCGCCCGGCCATCGGGCAGTTGATGTAGGAGAAGCGCATGTCCCAGAAGAACACCCGCGTAGCACAGGCAGGTGAGCCCGACCGTCGTTCCCTCACTCGACACGGGACCTGCGGCCACCAGAGGCGACGCAAGGAGGAGGACGGTGACGCCCACCAGCACCGCAATGGGAGCACCAGGCACCAGAAAGCTTGCCGTCACCGCCGCCGTGCAGAGCACGATGAGCACCGGCTGGATGGCGTGGCCGGCCCGCTCGAAGAGCCTGCCAAACTCCCACGCGACCGCGCCGCTCACCACGACCACGACGGTGGTGAACAGCCAGGCGGGAGCCCCCGCCACGATCCACACCATGATGGGGACCAGAACCACGGCGCTCACCACGCGCTTCCTCAGCCCGCTGGACACGCCGGCACCTTGTACGGAAGCAACCTCCGCGGTCTCCATCACACCCCGCCGAAACGGCGCGTTCGTCCCTGAAACTCCACGATAGCCCGATACAGATCGACCGCTCCGAAATCGGGCCACAGGATCGGCGTGATCCACAGCTCGGTGTACGCGATCTGCCACAGCAGGAAGTTCGAGATCCGCATCTCCCCGCTGGTCCTGATGAGCAGATCGGGGTCCGGCACGTCTGCCGTGTACAGGGCGCGCGCCACGTGCTTCTCGCCGATGTCGTCAGGGTCAAGCTCGCCTGTCTTCACCTGGCGGGCTATCGCCCGCACGGCGTCGAGCAGTTCGTCACGCCCCCCGTAATTGAAGGCCATGAGCAGGGTGAGGCCTGTGTTGTCAGCCGTCTCGCGGACTACGCGGTCGATACCGCGTTGGACGGCCTCGGGGACCCGGTGGGGTCGGCCGAGCACGCGCAGGCGGACGTTCTGTCGCATGAGGTCGGGTAGCTCAGCCGCGACGGACTTCTCGAGCAAGCTCATGAGAGTCAGGACTTCCGCCTGCGGGCGGCTCCAGTTCTCGGTGGAGAAGGCGAAGAGCGTCAAGTAGCGGAGGCCGGCCGTCCCCGCCGCCGCCACGATGCGCCGGGCGGTCTTCACGCCTTCTCGATGGCCAACCATCCGCGGCCGCCCGCGCCGAGTGGCCCACCGGCCATTGCCGTCCATGATGATGGCCACGTGCTCGGGTACAGGGTGCGAGCGCAAAGCGTCGAGAAGCCTTGCCTCTTCGCCGACCGGTCTCACCGGCAACGAGCCCCGAGATCGTAGAGCCGCCATCGATGGCCCCATTAGACTAGATGGTGAGGATCTCCCCTTCCTTTTTCTTCAGCAGCTCGTCCACCTTGGCGATGAAGCGATCGGTCGTCTTCTGGATCTGTTCATGGCCGCGACGCTCTTCGTCCTCCGAGACCTTCTTGTCCTTGGCCATGGCCTTGAGCTTGTCGTTCGTTTCGCGCCGGAGATTGCGGATGGCCACGCGTCCTTCCTCGGCCACTTTGCCCACCGTCTTGGCCAACTGCTTGCGGCGTTCTTCGGTCAGGGTGGGCAGGGTGAGGCGGATGATCTTGCCGTCGTTCATCGGGGTGAGGCCGAGATCGGACGCCACGATGGCCTTCTCGATCGCCTTGAGCTGCCCAATCTCCCAGGGCTGAATGGTAATGGTGCGTGCATCGGGGACGGTGATCGACGCCATCTGGTTGAGCGCGGTAATCGTCCCGTAGTAGTCGACCCGGATCGTATCGAGCAAGCTGGCCGAGGCCCGTCCTGTGCGAATGGAAGCCAGCTCGCGGGACAGGGCATCGACGGCGGCCACCATACGGGCCTCTGTTTCCTTCATGAGTGCCTGCATGTCACCCTCCCGTGGACGACACGATGGAACCGACCGGCTCGCCGAGCACGATTCGCCTGATGTTCCCCGTGCTGGTGAGGTCGAACACGACGATGGGCAGTGAGTTTTCCATACACAGCGAAATAGCGGTGGTGTCCATCACCTCGAGCCGTCGGCTGAGGACGTCGATGTACGTCACCCGCTCCAGGCGCTCGGCGCCGGCGTCGCGTTTGGGATCGGCGGTGTAGATGCCGTCGACCTTGGTGGCCTTCATGATCACGTCGGCCCCGATCTCGATTGCACGCAGCGCGCCCGCCGTGTCGGTGGTGAAGAAGGGATTGCCGGTACCCGCCGCGAAGATGACCACCCGCCCCTTCTCGAGGTGGCGAATCGCGCGCCGTCGGATGTACGGCTCCGCCACCGCACGCATCTCGATGGCCGAGAGAACTCGGGTCTGTAGCCCGGCTTTCTCAAGAGCGTCCTGGAGCGCGAGCGCGTTGATCACGGTGGCCAGCATACCCATGTAGTCTGCGGTGGCCCGCTCCATCCCCCCGGCGCTGGCGGCAATGCCACGGAAGATGTTCCCGCCTCCGATGACGATGGCCACTTGAACTCCCAGCCCGGCCACGTCGCGTACTTCCTGGCCGATCCGGGAGAGTACGGGAGGGTCGATGCCGTAGCCGAGGTTCCCGGCCAGCGCCTCTCCCGAGAGCTTCAGGACTACTCGGCGGTAGGCCGGGCGTGAGCAACCGGCGTCCGCCGCCATGGTCTACCCCCCCTCGCCGATCCTGAAGCGGGCAAAGCGCTTGATGACGATGCGTTCTTGGGTCTTGGCGTTGACCCCATCGACCACGTCCTTGACCCGGGTCTTGCCGGAGGCGTCCTTCACAAAGGCCTGCTCGAGGAGGCACTGCTCACTGAAGAACTTTTCGAGCTTGCCCTCGACGATCTTATCGAGCACGGGCGGCGGCTTCTTCTGGTCGGCCATCTGGGCACGATAGATCTCACGCTCCTTTTCGAGTACGTGGGGCGGGACCTCGTCCCGCGACACGTAGGCAGGATTGGCGGCTGCGACCTGCATCGCCAGGTCGCGCACCAGCTCCCGGAAGGCATCGGTCTTCGCCACGAAGTCCGTCTCACAAGCGACCTCGACCAGCACGCCGAGCTTCCCACCCGGATGGATGTACGCCTCTACCAGTCCTTCGCGTGTCTCCCGATGCCCGCGCTTGGCGGCGTCGGCCAATCCCTTCTTGCGCAAGTACTCGAGGGCAGCCTGGAGATCGCCGCTCGTGGCTTGCAGGGCGACCTTGCAGTCCATGACTCCCGCTCCGGTTTGGTCCCGGAGCTCCCTGACCGTCTGCGCGTCCGTCGCCACGGCTCAGGCTTCCGCGACTGCGACGGGCATCTCGAGATCCACCCCGCCATCGCCGGGCTCAATCTCGTCAGTGTCCTTGGCCAAGGTGCCCCGACCCTCGTTGATGGCGTCAGCCACGCGGGAAGCAATCAGCCGCACGGCCCGGATCGCATCGTCGTTGCCGGGAATGGGGTAGTCGATTCCAGTGGGGTCGCAGTTGGTGTCCACGATGGCCACGATGGAGATCCCCAGCCGCTGCGCCTCCGCCACCGCAATGGCTTCCTTGCGCGGATCGACGATGAACACTGCCGCCGGCAGCTGCTCCATCGTCTTGATGCCCACCAGGGCCTTCTCGAGCTTCTGGCGCTCCCGCTCCAGCTCGAGCGCTTCTTTCTTAGGTAGCCGGTCGTACTCTCCGGTATCCCGCATTTCCTCGAGGCGCTTGAGGCGGGCGATGGACTTGCGGATGGTGGTGAAGTTGGTGAGCGTCCCGCCCAGCCAGCGCTGGTTGACGTAGAACATTCCGCACCGCGCGGCCTCTTCCAGCACCGTTTCCTGCGCCTGCTTCTTGGTGCCCACGAAGAGCACCGTCCCGCCCCCCGCCGCCAAGTCACGCACGAAGGCGTAGGCCTCGCGGAACTTCTTGAGCGTCTTTTGCAAGTCAATGATGTAAATGCCGTTGCGCTCGCCGAAGATGTACTTCTGCATCTTGGGATTCCAACGCTTGGTCTGGTGGCCGAAATGCACGCCGGCCTCCAACAATTCCTTCATCGTCAATGCGGCCATGATTCCTCCCTCGGTTGTGCCTCCGCCGCGCGCTCGGAGCCACCCGGGCTCCGCACCGATGGTGTCGCGGCGTGCGTGATCATGTGCGTCATGTCGTGTACTTGGCGTTGATGCGGACGTATTCCTCGGAGAGGTCGCACGTCACCACCCTGTCCTCACCCGAGCCCAGGCCCAGATCGATGGTAATGGCGTACTCGGCCTGGGTCATCACCTCGTGGATCTTCTCGAGCCGTACGCCCTCGCGCAGCATCCCGCGCTCGACGATGGTCTCCTCGCCGAAGGCGATGCTCACCCGCGCCTGTTCCACCCGCGCGGGCGCCTTTCCGAGCGCCATCATGATGCGCCCCCAGTTGGGGTCCTGCCCGTTGATGGCCGTCTTCACCAGCGGGGAGTTCGCCACGCTGCGGGCAGCGACGGTGGCATCGCGGCGAGAGGCCGCCCCCCGCACGCTGATCGTGACCAGCTTGGTAGCCCCTTCCCCGTCGACGATGAGCATACGCGCCAGCCGGTCCATCAGGGCTTCCAGCCCCCGCGCGAACTGGCGGAGCCCTCGGCTGCCTCGCTCGAGGGCGGCGTTCTCGGCCAGTCCGTTGGCCAGTACGGCGACGGTGTCACTCGTCGACTGATCACTATCCACGCTGATGCGGTTGAACGATCGGTCAACCGCCCGCCGCGTGATACCGGCCAGGGCGTCGCGCGCAATCACGGCATCGGTGGTGACGAAACAGAACATGGTGGCCAGGTGTGGCTCGATCATCCCCACCCCCTTGGCCATGCCACCGAGCGTGATGGGGCGCCCGCTTACCTCCACCCGGAGCGCCGCCTCCTTGGGCCGCGTGTCAGTGGTCATGATGGCCTCGGCGGCCGCACGACCCCCCTGGGGGGAGAGGGCTTTGACCAGCTTCGGCAGCGCTCCACGGATTCGATCCATCGGAAGCGGAACGCCGATGACCCCGGTGGACGCGATCAAGACGTGCTGGGGCGAGATCCGCAAGAGGTCAGCCACCGATTTGGTCATCTCGCGCGCGTCGCGGATCCCTTGCTCGCCCGTGCAGACGTTGGCACACCCGCTGGAGGCAATGATGGCTTGGGCCACGCCACCGCGGGCGTGCTCCATCGACACGAGGACGGGCGCCCCCTTGACCTGGTTCGAGGTGAAGACCGCGGCGACCCGCGCTGGCGTTGGGGAGTGCACCAAGGCCAAATCTTTCTTGCCGCTCGGCTTGATACCCCCCGCCACCGCCCCCGCCAGAATCCCGGGGACGGCCGTCACTCCGCCGTCTAGCCACTCCAATTCGGGCATCTACCGAGCGCCCGGTCCTGGACTCAGCATGGTGGCGGCTAGGGATACGTGGGCGGAGCGTCGAGGCCGGTACGCTCGTCCCATCCCATCATCACGTTGAGATTGTGAATACCGTTCGCCGATCCGCCCTTACCGAGGTTGTCGAGGGCGGAGACACACGTGGCGCGCTGTGTACGGGGGTCGGCGATCACCGTGACGTCGCAGAAGTTGGAGCCGACTACGTGCCGCGTGGTGGGGTAGCCCCCCTCGTCCGCGACGCGCACGAACGGCTCCCCGGCATAGAACTCGCGGTAGCAGCGGACGAGCTCGGCAGTCGAGATCGAGCGGGCCAGTGGAACCGAGACGGTCGTGAACAGCCCTCGGTTGAGAGGCAGAAGATGCGGGGTGAAGGACACCCGGATCGTCTCCCCCAGCAGAGCGCTCATCTCCTGCTCCATCTCCGCAGTGTGTCGATGGAAACCGAGCCCATAGGCCTGCACATTCTCGTTGGCCTCGGTATAGAGATACATGGGGTCGATCTTTCGACCCTGGGCCCCCGCCCCCGTCACCCCCGACTTACCGTCCACGACGATACCGTCTGCTCGCGCCATGCCCGCTCTGAATAGCGGCGCCGTGGCCAGAATGGCGCCCGCCGGATAGCACCCCGGCACGGCGACCAGGGAAGCGCCGACAATGGCCTTGCGATGCAACTCCGGCATCCCGTAGACCGCCTCGGCTAGCCCCGATGGATCCACATGGGCCGCCTTGTACCAGGTGACGTAGTCGTTCGCATCGCGCAGGCGGTAGTCCGCTGAGAGGTCGATCGCCCGACGGCCGTGCCGGCGCAAAACGGGAACCACGCGTTGCGACTCCAAGTGCGGCAGGGCGAGCATGGTCACGTCGGCCGCCCCCGCTAGCCAGTCGGCATCGAGGTCGTGGAACACGAGGTCGGTGAGACCTCGTAGGTGGGCATACGCTCGATCGAGCCGCTCCCCGGCCAGCCGCTCCGACGTCACCGCCGTCAATTCAACCCGTGGATGACGGAGCAGGAGCCGGATGAGCTCGGCACCGATGTATCCGCTCGCCCCGGCGACGGCCACGCGAATCGACATCACCCCGGCCCCGCCCTACCGCTTCGAATACTGGAATTTCTGGCGGGCGCCCGGCTGCCCGTACTTCTTGCGTTCGCGCATCCGCGGATCACGCGTGAGGAGTCCGGCCTTCTTCAGGGGTAGGCGGAGCTTGTCGTCGTGGCGCACCAGAGCGCGCGCGATGCCGTGACGTACGGCTCCCGCTTGGCCGGTTGGCCCGCCACCGCCCACGTTCACAGCGACGTCGAACTGACCATCGGTACCAGTCACCTGAAACGGCTGGGCGATGATCATGCGCAGGGTCTCGCGCGGGAAGTAGTTCTCGAACGACCGACGATTCACCACGATGCGGCCGGATCCGGGCTTGATCCACACACGCGCCACGGAGGTCTTTCGACGACCCGTTCCGTACGAACGCTCCAGCACCGCCATCAGCGGATCTCCAGGGTCTGGGGCTGTTGGGCCTGGTGCGGGTGGTCGGCCCCGCGGTACACCTTGAGCTTTCGGGCCATGGCCCGCCCCAAGCGGTTCTTGGGGAGCATACCTTGCACCGCCCACTCGATCACGCGCTCGGGGTGACGGATCAGCATCTGCTCGGCCGTGACCTCACGGAGGCTTCCGATGTATCCCGAATGCGTGCGATAGAGCTTCAGCCGACTCTTGCGCCCCGTGAGGTGCACTTTCTCGGCATTCACGACCACGACGTGGTCACCGACATCGAGATGCGGGACAAAGGTGACTTTGTGTTTGCCCCGCAGCAGGGTCGCTACGCGGGAGGCCAACCGCCCGAGGACCTTACCCTCGGCGTTGATCACGAACCAATTCCGCTGAGCTTCACACTCTTTCGACGTCATCGAACCGTCCTCGGCGTGCTGCCGCCCAAAAACACGCAAAAACGTACGTTAGACCAACCCCTACCCCGTGTCAAGGAGCGCGCCTCTTGCTCGTCCTGGGCGAGGACGTTTTGCCTGGCCAGGGGCACTGCGCCCGAACGGGACACACCGGACAGGCTGGCTTCAACGCCGTGCACGTGCGACGGCCGTGCGCCTGGATCAGATGGCAGAACCGCGTCCAGGTCGCACGCGGAAGCACCTCGACGAGTTGGTCGTGGACGCGATCCGCATCGCCCCCCCGCGCCAGGCCAAGACGCTGCGCGATGCGCAGCACGTGAGTATCGACGGCGATGGCGGGTTCGCCGAACGCATTGCCAAGCACCACGTTCGCAGTCTTGAGTCCCACCCCCGGCAAGGCCGTCAGGGCCTGCCGGCTGCGCGGCACCTCGCCGCCGTGGCGCTCGAGCAGCGCGCGCGCCATCCCGATAATGGCGCGGGTCTTGGCCCGAAAGAAGCCCGTCGAGCGGACCTCCTCCTCGAGAACGCCCGGATCGGCGGAGGCGTAGTCGCGGGCCGAACGGTGGGCGCGGAACAAGGAAGGGGTCACGAGGTTGACGCGGGCGTCCGTGCATTGCGCGGCGAGGATGGTGGCCACCAGCAGCTCGAGCGGGGTGGTGAAGTCGAGCGCGATCTTCGCATCGGGATACGCGCGCTCGAGAAGGCGGAAAATCGTGCGCACCCGGGCCCGCTTGGCCTGCTTCGTTTCCCTCATACCGCGACACCTCCCGCGCGAAGGAGATCCACTAGTCAGACGAGATGGTGACGGCGGCAGGCTCGATGGTGATCCGCCCGACGGTTACGGGCATGACCAGGCGCCGAGCGATGCGTCCCGTGGGATCGAACTGCCGCGTCACCCAACGCACGAGCGCGGTTGGTAACGGAAGAGGTCCCACCCGGACGTCCTCGGCGATGAGCGTAAACGGCCGAACGCCGGCCGCCGGCAGCACGCGGACCCTCCCCGTGAAGTCTGGTCCGAACTGGCTCACCACGACCTCCAGGGCTCCGTGGTCAAGTCTCACTTGGGTGTGCATCTTGGGCAGTTCGCCGAGGAAGCGAGCCAGATCGTCTGCTCTGATCATCGCCCGCTCGAGCCGCAGGCCCCCGACCGCGAGCAGATCCAGGTGCGCCGCGCGGACCGCGCTGAACGGATTGATGACCACGTCGTCGAAGACCATCCTCACATCCTCGACCCGGAGGCGTGCGGCGCGTCGCCGCTGAAATTCGGCGAACGTCGCGCCTGCCGCGGCCAGCTCGACACGCCTGAAGCGTCCCTCGCGCACATCGGCGCCGTACGAGAGACTCACTCGCCCTCCCACCACGTCCCGCGCGTAGTTGTCGACCCACTTCCAGAACGCTCGCTCGGCCGCCTCCGCCACCATCGCCGGAGTGACGTCCAGGACCGGTGTCAGTCGCCGAGCCCGAACGATCGCCTGGGAACCGTCCGGCAGGGTGAAGCGCCCAATCACGGGGAAGACCTGGGCGAGATCGGCCTCGGTTTCCATCCGTGTCATGACGTGGCGAATCTTCTTCTCCGTCCACGCCGGTCCTACGTCGCCCGTCTTGAGGACCATGTAGTCGATGCCGAGCGGCGTGTCATCCCAGGCGCGGACAAACTCGAACGGCAACCCCTCCCGGACGGCGTAGTAGCTGAAATTCGACTTCGAGAAGAACGGGTGGTTGGCCACGATGCTCACCGTCGCCGAGCGCCCTCCGCTGTCGTGTGCGATGAGGGCCAAGATCCGACGCAAGGGCCAATCATCCCTCACTGGCGGAGAGCCGACACCGAGGGGGAGAGCCAGGCCGGGCACCGTCGCCGCCCGTGGGAGGTCGAAGGCGGTGGCGCTGATCTGCAGAACTGCCACCACCGCCAGCACAGCCGCCACCGCCATCCGCCCCCGACGAGGTAGTGCGCGCCACCCGAGGGCCGCCACCACGGCGGCCACAGGCAAGAGCGGTAGCGTGTAGCGCAGGTTCTTGTTGCGCAGCAACTCGAAGACCAGGAAGGGGGCCCCCAGCGACATGAGCAGCCACCAGTGTCGTTGGGCGATGGCCACGGCCAGCCCCACCAGGAAGACGACGGCCGCCGCCACGCCGAACTGCGTCGGGAACCACGTGAGGTAGCGCGTGAGCGCCGCCCATGTCTGCGGATCGAGATGGACCGACTCGCCGGCCGACACCGAGCGCCAAGCCACCTGTGTCGGAAGACCGAAGAGTCGTGGTCCGTACCAAGGAATCGCGATCCCCACGCCCGTGATGAGCAACAGGAGACCGTTGAAGGCACCCCGCCCATCTCGCATTCCCCGTAGCAGCCAGAGGAGCGCTGGCATGACATACAGCATGAACGGAGGCTTGACGAGCAACCCGAGCCCTAAGGTCACACCACCCAGCAGGGCCCAACCCGGCTGGCGCAGACCATCCGCTCGTCGCGCCACGACGAGCATCAGCGCGACCATCGCCGTGAGGGGCAGATCAAGCTGGAAGTGGAGCATCGAGAACACCACGAACGGAGCGGTACCGTACAGCAGGGCGGCCACAGCTCCTCCTGTCTCGCCGGCAACGGGGCGGGCGAGCAGGTAGGTCCCCAGCATGCCGAGCCCCAGGGCGGTGACGAGCACCACCGCCGCCGCGGCGACATCGGTCGGAACCGCCAAATAGACGAGACCGGCTGCACAGGGAACGAGGGGGGGGTAGAACGCCGAGTGACCGAGAACAGCATCCCAGTCTGCCCGGGCGAATCCATGGGCGCAGCGGACGGCCTCTTCGAGATGGTTCGCGTAGTCCCATTCAGGTGGTCGGCGATCGAGGGAAAACCAAACGACCGCCACCAACGAGAGGGCCGTGAACCCCACAGCCATCGCCCACAGAGCCTGTCGACGTTCCCGCCCTCTTGGCGCTCGCGTCACCCTAGATCGTCCAGAAAACGCCTGATACGGCGCAGCCCCTCCCCAATCCGATCAACCGACGTGGCGTAGGAGAATCGCAAGTATCCCTCAGCCCGAGGGCCGAAGGCAGCGCCGGGTGTCACTGCCACGTGGCTCCTTTCCAGGATCTCGTAGGCGAAACGGGCCGAATCATTCGTATACCGGCGGGCGTCGGCAAGCACGTAGAAGGCCCCGGTCGGCTCGAAACCCACCCCCAGTCCGACTTCACGAAGACCGGCCACCATGGCGCGACGCCGCTCGTCGAAGATCGCGCGAGCACGGCGAACGTCCTCGTGGGCCTCGCGCAGCGCTGCCACCCCCGCCCACTGCACGAATTCGTTGGTCGCGATGAAGAAGTTTCCGTATAGCGTCTGCAGGGCCCTGATATGGTCCGCCGGGCCGATCAGGTAACCGAGCCGCCACCCCGTCATGGCAAACGCCTTGGAGAACCCGTTGAGGACGAAGGCACGCTCCGTGAACTCCAGGATCGAGTGGTCACGCCCCTCGTAGCTGAGACCGTGATAGATCTCGTCGGAAACGATGAAGGGACCTTCCTGGTCCGCCAGTCGCGCCACGGCCGCCATCCGCTGCGCGCTGAGGACAGCCCCTGTCGGATTTGCCGGCGAGTTCACGAGGACCGCGCGCGTCCGCGGCCCCCGTTGCTGGTCAATCGCCTCTGGCCGGTACTGGAACTGATCCGCCTCGAAGATGGGTACGAAGACCGGGACGCCGTCCGCATACCGGATGAAGTGGGGATAACACGCGTAGTAGGGATCGCTCAGAATCACCTCGTCCCCCGGATCCAGCAAGTGCCCGAAGAGCAGGAGCATGGCCGGTGACGTTCCCGGCGTGACCAGGATCTGATCGGGCGAGATGGCCACGCCGTAGGTACTGAGATAGTGTTCGGCGATGGCTTCCCGCAGCGGGAGGATACCGAGGCTGGACGTGTACTTAGTCCGTCCGTCTTTGAGCGCTTTCTGCGGCGGCTTCGAGCACGACGGAGGGTGCCTGGAAATCCGGCTCGCCGAACTCGAAGTGCACGATGTCGGCGCCGCCGCGCTCCAAGGCCTGGGCGCGTTCGGCGATCTCCACGGCGAGGAACGGCTCGACCGCCAGCGCGCGCTGCGCCCGTCTCACGACAAACCCTTGAGCCGCCGCCGGACGCGCAGGATCTCCAGGGCCATCAACGGTCCGTGCCGGAGGATGCCGACCCTGCCACCCGCCTGCTCGGTCCAGTTCACCGGCACCTCCACGATGTGGTAGCCGGCCGTCCGCGCGCGCATGAGCAGTTCGACGTCAAACGCGAGACCTGGGGTGCGAAGCGCTCCGAAGAGCGCCTCGGCCACGGCTCCCTCGAAGGCCTTGAAGCCGCACTGCGAATCCGACACGCCCTTCAGGCCGAGGCGGCTGACCATCCAGCTGAAAAGACTACGCGCTGCGGACCGATGCAAGCGAGACACTACCGCTACCGACGCGTCCCCAACCGTGCGCGAGCCGATGACGATGTCGGCTCCTGCAACCAGGGCCGGCTCGAAACGATCCAGTTCCTCGATGGGCGTCGCGCCATCCGCGTCGGTAAAGAGTCGGTATGTCCCCGCCGCGGCCAGCATGCCGCGGCGGACGGCCGCGCCCTTGCCCTCATGGCCCGCCAAGGCAAGACCGCGCACGGCCCCGTGCTCGCGCGCGAAGCTCTCGACCCGGGCCAGCGTGTCGTCGGTGCTCCCGTCGTCGACCACGATGATTTCGTAGGGCTCGCTCCGGGCATCGAAATAACTCACGACCCGGGCGAGGTACGGAGGCAAGCGCCGGGCTTCATTCAGCGCCGGAATGACGACCGACCACCGGGGGGAGGTCATGAGATGCTGGACAGGTCCAGCCGTCTACGGCGCCGGGCCGCGCCGGTGGCGGAGGCGGCACGCGCCACCCCCTCGGCGACGGCGGGCGCCACGCTCTTGTTAAAGACGCTCGGGATGATGTACTCCTCGCTCAACTCGCTCTTGGTCACCGAGGCGGCGATGGCGCGGGCGGCCGCCAGCTTCATTTCGTCGTTCACTGCCCGCGCTCGCGAGTCGAGCAGTCCGCGGAAGAAGCCCGGGAAACACAGCACATTGTTGATTTGGTTCGGATAGTCGGAGCGGCCGGTGGCCATGACGCGAACGTGGCGACCTGCCTCCTCCGGTTGAATCTCGGGCACAGGGTTGGCCATGGCGAACACGATAGGATCTCGCGCCATGCGCTTGAGGCCGCGCACCGTCAGCAGACGCGGCACCGACAGCCCGATGAAGACATCGGCGCCCTCAAGGGCCTCGGCCAGCCCCCCCTTCACATTGCGCGGATTCGTAGTGCTGGCCACCCATCGCTTCATGAAGTCGAGGCCTCGGTCCCGGTTGCCATGAATGATTCCGTGCTCGTCGACCCCGATGATGTCCGACACGCCACTGGAGAGCAGGATCTTGATGGTGGCGGTTCCCGCCGCGCCGACCCCGGTCACCACAACCCGCAGCCGCCGGAGCTCCTTGCGAACGATCCGGAGACCATTGAGGAGGGCCGCCAGAACGACGACCGCAGTGCCGTGCTGGTCGTCATGAAACACCGGAATGTCGAGCTCCTTGCGAAGGCGATCCTCGATCTCGAAGCAGCGAGGAGCCGCGATGTCCTCCAGATTGATGCCCCCGAAGCCGGGGGCAATGAGCTTCACGGTCTCCACAATGGTGGAGACGTCCTTCGAACCGAGGCAGATGGGAAAGGCATCGACACCCGCAAACTCCTTGAAGAGCATGGCTTTGCCCTCCATCACGGGCAAGGCGGCCTCCGGTCCGATGTCGCCCAGGCCCAGGACGGCGGTGCCATCTGTCACTACGGCGACACTGTTGTGCTTCATGGTGAGGGCAAAGGCTCGCTCGCGATCGTCCCGGATTGCCAGACAGACACGGGCCACCCCGGGGGTGTAAACCATTGAAAGGTCGTCGCGGGTGCGAATCGGCACCTTGTTGCGGACCTCGATCTTGCCACCAAGGTGCAGCAGGAAGGTCCTGTCCGAGATGTTGACGACCTTGACACCGGCCAGTCGCTTCAGACGGTTCACGATTTGCTGTCCGTGATGGCTATCACGGGCCTTGATGGTGATGTCCCGGATGACGCGGGCGGGCAGCGACTCCACGATGTCAACAGCTCCGATATCCCCCCCTGCCCCCCCGATAGCCATGGCGACCCGACCGAGCATGCCAGGCCGGTTGGTGATCTCCAGACGTACCGTGAGGCTATAGCTCGCACTTGGGGCAACGCCCATCCAGCCGCTCCTCCCGCTTTTGGTAGTGTTTGCGCCAAACCGGCGCCTTTCCGCAGGCTACAGGCTTCGTCCCCTCAGGTCGAGGAGGAACGCAGGGAACGTCCGTCCGTAGGACATCGTTTCAACACGATATGGCAAACATGCCATGAGGCTGGCGTTCCGCGAGAGTCGCCCGGGATCAACCAGCTTGCTCGCGACTGCGCGCCAGAGGCGACACGAGTGAATATTCTCTGCCTTGGCACGGTCTTACGATCGACAGCCTGCTGACCCGGAGCGAGGCCCTGACCGCCCGCGCTCCGCGTACCAGCCTGGCCCGATTTTTGAGTCAGATACTGACGGGGAACCGCCCGATACATTTAATGCATCGAAACAGATGAAAACCCAAACTCGGTGCCATCATGACATTCAGAGAAAGCGCTAGAGAGTTCGAGTCCGGCACGATCGCTCCGGCAACCCTTGCCGGCGACGAAGCTGAATTGTCAGCTCTCCCCGACGAGGATACCGAGGAGATCACGCCGGCCCTTCCCGAGGAAGTCCTGACCCCGGGCGCCACGCGGGGGGAGGATCCGGTCCGGCTTTATCTCAAGGAAATCGGCAAGGTTTCCCTCCTGACCGCGCGCCAAGAGGTTGAGATCGGGCGGCGCATCGAAGTTGGACAGATCGCGCTCCGCAGGGCTCTGGCCGGCATTCCCCTGGCGATACGCGCTCTGCTCGAGGTTGGCGACCGGCTCCGGCGGGCGGAGATTCCTGCCGACGACGTGATCGTCCTCCCAGAGGGTGGTGAGCTGGACGCCGCCGAGGTCAAGCCTGTCCTGACGGCGTTTGGCCGTATCCGCCGTCTCGATCGTGAGATCGATCGGCTCCGGCTCGCGCTCCGGGATCGCCGTCGATCCACAACCACGCGAACCAACTATCTCAAGTGGATCGCTGCCAACCGGGAGGCCATCCAGAAGATCGTCGCCGAGATGTCCCTGAAGCCCTCGCTGATCGAGGACGTGGTGGCCAAGGTACGCCGCCATGGTGATCGCATCCGGCAGCGGGCGGCTGAGACGAAGCGCAACCGTTCGGCGAGCATCACCCGGGAGCTACGGGCCCTGCAAGAAGAGGCAGGACTCCCGCGCCGGGATCTGTTCGCCCTGCTCGATCAGATTGAGCGAAGCGATCGCATCGTCCGACAGGCCAAGCGTGAACTGATGGAGGCCAACCTCCGCCTGGTGGTATCGGTGGCGAAGCGCTACCTCGGCAGCGACCTGTCGTTGCTTGACCTCGTGCAGGAGGGCAACATCGGGCTGATGAAGGCCGTCGACCGCTTCCAGTACCGTCGCGGCTTCAAGTTTTCCACGTATGCGACCTGGTGGATCCGTCAGGCTATCACCCGGGCCATTGCGGACCATTCGCGGACCATCCGGATCCCTGTGCACATGGTGGAGACTCTGAATCGGATCTCGCGTGTGAACCGTAACATCATCAACGAGCTCGGACGCGAGCCCACCCCCGAGGAGCTGGCTCAGCGCACGGGAGTGCCGGCCAAGAAAGTGCGGCTGATCCTGGAGTCGTCGCGTAAGCCCCTGTCACTGGAGACGCCGATTGGTGAGGATTCCGAGCTTGGCGACTTCCTGGAGGACAAATCGGCCGGGTCCCCCAACGACTCCCTGCTCACCCAAGACCTGAGCGTGCAGGTCGAGCGGGCCTTGGCCACCCTAAGCTCCAAAGAGAAGGAAATCCTCCGCCTACGTTTCGGTATCGGCGAAGAGGGAGAGCACACCTTGGAGGAAGTGGGCAAGCGCTTTGCGGTGACCCGTGAGCGCATCCGCCAGATCGAGGCCAAGGCGCTCAGAAAGCTTCGTCACCCGCTGCGAGGCCGCAATCTGCGCGCCTTCGTAGAGAATTAGCCTCATGGGGGCCCCGAAAGGGCCCCCACCCCCCCGGGTGCTTGGCCCGGAGGACCGGAGCTTCTAGATCGGCATCAGATCACTCAAGAAGCGCAACAGTATCGCCCTCCTGAACCGTCTGCCCCTCCTGAACACAGACCTCCAGGACCGAGCCGGCGCGCGGCGCCTCTACAGGGATTTCCATTTTCATGGACTCCAGCACAATCACGGGATCGCCGCTGGCCACGGAGTCTCCGGGCTTGGCAGTGATCTGAAAGACGACACCCGTGATATGCGCCTTGATCTCCTCAGGCATTGAAGGCTCCTTGTTCGACCATCTGCGTATGAGTCTGTCCGACGCGAAACGCCTCCGAGGCTATCACGCGCCGCAGGAAGGCCAGATTGGTCTTGACGCCGTCGACCAGGCAGCGATGTAGAGCATCCTCCATCAGTCCGAGGGCCTCCACCCGGGAATCCCCATGGACGATGAGCTTGAACAACAAAGGGTCGTAGTGGACGGACACCGTGCTGCCCACTTCGACTCCCGACTCGACCCGTACACCCTTCCCGGTCGGCAGCTCGAGACGGCCGATCGTTCCAGGCGACGGAAGGAACGCTCGGTCGGGATCCTCAGCGTACACCCTGCACTCGATGGCCGACCCGCGCGAGACGACAGTCTCGGGCGACCAGCTAAGGCGCTCACCCGCCGCCACCCGAAGCTGCTCGACGACGAGGTCGAGGCCGGTCACTTCCTCGGTAACGGCATGCTCGACCTGCAGCCGGGTATTCATCTCGAGGAAATAGAAGTGACCGGCCTGGTCGACGAGGAACTCCACGGTCCCCGCATTCTCATACCCGATGGTCCGAGCCCCCGTCACAGCGGCCGCAGCGAGCGCGGCGCGTGTGGGGGACGCGAGCACAGGGGCCGGCGATTCCTCAACGAGTTTCTGGTGGCGGCGCTGGATCGAGCACTCCCGCTCGTGCAGGTGTAGGAGTGCTCCATGGCTGTCCCCGAACACCTGAACTTCGACGTGACGCGGCCGCTCGAGATAGCGCTCGACATAGAGCGTGTCCGTGCCGAACGCCGCCTGGGCTCGTCGCGCCGCGGTGGCGTAAGCGGAGGCCAGCTCGGATCCTTTGTTCACCCGGGCCATACCGATACCACCGCCCCCACCCGCAGCCTTGAGGATCACCGGATAGCCGACCTCCGTAGCAATCCGCGCGACCTCGCCCTGATCGCCGGCAGGTCCCGGACTGCCGGGCACGATGGGCAGGCCTGCCGCCCTCATGATCCGGCGTGCCTCTGTTTTGTCGCCCATGGCGCGGATGGCATCCGGCGACGGCCCTACGAAAGCCAAGCCCGCGCGTACGCACGCGTCCGCAAACTGCCAGTTCTCCGAGAGGAATCCATAACCAGGATGCACGGCATCGGCACCGGTTCGATGGGCCGCCGCGATGATCCTGTCGATGGCCAGATAGCTCTGGCGGGCGGGAGGAGGCCCAATGAGCACAGCTGAATCGGCCTCCCGGACGTGAAGCGAGTCGGCGTCAGCCTCCGAAAAGACGGCTACCGTCCGGACCCCGAGGCGCCGGCACGCGCGAAAGACGCGACGGGCGATCTCGCCCCTGTTAGCGACGAGGACGGTCTTGAACATTAGATGGGGGGCCTCGAACGGGCCCCCCATGCCCCCCCAACGCTCGGCACGCCCCGGGCAACCCGGGGCGCCCCTCGATCCCACGCCAGATGCTGGGGCCTCGAACGGGCCCCCCCATGCCGCCCCACCCGACGCTCGAACGCCTCGGGGCCCGAGGGCGCCAACGGGAGATGCTGGGGGCTCATGGGAACCGCACCAGGCTTTCAAGGGAAAATCACCGGGTCAGGCGGCAGGTTCGATACGTACCACTTCCGCGCTGTAGAGCCGCCAGGCGTCGTCGGCCTGTCGCCACTGCTGTTGGACGACGGCGAGGCCACGTGGACCTTTGAAGGCCAGCTTGACCATTCGATAGGCGCCGATCTTTGCGACGGCGACGACCTCGGAGGCCGTGAGCGGAACGGACAGCCTCCCATACTCGGTCTGCACGTGTTCCCATTCGGCCTCGAAGACCTGCGCCGCCAGCGACGCGAGGTCGCCGGCTTCGACGGCGCGCCGATGGCGGTCGAGCTCACGCTTCAGCTCAACGGGCAGGTCCGGCCTGGCCAAAACCCGGCCGAGGGAGATCACGTCATCGTAGGCGCGGGGGTGGGTGATCCTCGCACCCGGCTGAACGGGGGTGTTACCGGTGATCCCCCCTGCCTCCTGCAGGGCTCGCTGAAGCTGCTCCTCCCAAGCCTCGGCTCGCCGGCGGGGATCCGGCTCACGGGTCAAGGCCTCCAGCACGATCTGGCCAGCAGCGGCGTGCCGAGACTCCTCGTCCACACAGCGATCAAGGATTCGCCGCGTGGGTGGCTCGAACACGGGATTGGCCCGGGCACGGTGGTTGATGTACACCGACAGCAGGTGGGGTTTGAGCACACGGTAGATCCCGGCCAGGCGCTCTGGCGTTTCGGCGTAACCCTCCTCGGCCTCCAGAGTATCCATGAAGCGGACGACCGCCTCGTTAGCCGGTTCCGACTGCTGCGTGGCTGTGCGCAACTCGGGAAGGCGACGCCCCCACAGGTCGGCATGCTGGGCGCAATCCCACACGTGACGACCGAGCAAGAGCTTGGCAGGCAGTTCGGGGGTGAGAGCGATCCAGCCGCCCATCACACGCATCATCCGCTCCTCGACGTAGCGGTAGTGGCGGATCAGGCGGGCCGAGGCGTCGACCGACAGGTCGCCGGCGAGGCGATGACCGTCCATCAATAGACGGGCGAACGCTGTGTGCTCTTGATCAGACGCTCGATTTCCTCGTCGGTGAATCCGGCTAGTCGGCGGGCGTCCTTGGCGATGGAAATCTGGACTTGTTCGTGCTGTCCGTCCTGGCGCACCCCGCCCAGATTGAAGCGATCGTCGATCGACTCCTGGAATTCAATAGCGCGCTGGCGCCGCTCCGGATTGCCCTCGGTCAGCTTGTTGAGCCACTTCGATCCCATGCGCACATGGGTGATCTCATCGGCCAGCACATAGTCCACCGACTTCTCGATGATCGGATCGCCGATCTTGCCCGCGATGTGAATGAGTTGGTTGAAGACGTCACAAGCGAGCCCCTCGAGTCCGCGGTTGACACCCGCCACGCGCGCTGCGGCGTCCTCGGCGCAGGCGCAGCGCCACAGGATGGTCGTCTCTGGAAACTCGCCCACGTAGCCATCCAGGTGGTCGAGGAGACCGAGGTAGATCTCAACGTGGCGCGATTCATCCCACACTTGTCGCGCCATGTCCATGGTGAACTCCCAGGGCGCGTCCGGGAAGTCGTAGACCGTACGCCCGGCGCCCTCCATTGCCTGCAACTCGCCCACGAAGATACCGTGCACCCGCTCGCACATGGACGGGCGGCTAGCCAGGTCGGGGAAAGGCGGAAGTCCCTGCTCGACTTTCAGGGCGGCCACATCCCTGGCACGCATCCTGACGAATCGGTCCTCGCGCGCGAGCTTGTCATAGGAGATCGGCCGATCCATTCGAGAGGCACCTCCGGCCAGACTGAACCGCTGTTCAGTCAGTGTATTCGAAGTCTCGCGACGAGGCAACTTGCGGATCAGGTCGAACGGCGAGGCCGCGAGTCGTCCTCGCGCCGTTCTAACAGCGAGGCGGGCCGCACAGTGTCGAGACCAAACCGTTGCGTCAGCCCGTCGACCGCCCGCGCCAACCGCTCTCGCCGGAGGGCAGCACCGTCAAGCAGGGGAAGCTGCCCTCGCCCCGCGGCTGTCAGCTGCGACACAGAGAGACCGATCAGTCTTACGGGCTGGGACGACGAGACGCGGCGCAGGAGAATCGTCGCCCGCCGATACAGTTCGAGGCCGTCCTGGGTCGGGTCCCCACTGGAGCGTCGCGTCACGGTGCTGAAGTCGGCGAAGCGAACCTTCACCGCGACGCAGGCAGCGGCGAGATTCTGGCGCCGGACCTCCGCGGCTACTCGCTCGGCGTGAGCGCGGAGAACGAGCAGGAGTCGCCCCGGATCCCGGCAGTCGCGCGCAAAGGTCTCCTCGGCTCCAATGGACTTTGCCGTCACGTCCGGCTCCACCGGCCGTCGGTCGCGTCCCCGAGCGAGTTCGAACAGGTGATCACCATGTTGACCGAACCGTCGGGCAAGCACGCGGCGCGGCAGCGCCTGCAGGTGGCCGATGGTGCGGATCCCGAGCGCCTGCAGTTCCTTCGCCATGACGCGTCCCACCCCCCACAGCCGCTCGACCGGAAGTGGAGCCAGGAACGCGGATTCCTCGCCTGATGGGACCACGACAAGGCCATCAGGCTTCCCGAGATCGGAGGCGACCTTTGCCACGAACTTGTTCGACGCCAGCCCCGCCGACGCGGTCAGTCCCGTCTCGGCGTGGATCATCGTCTTGATTCGCCGCACGGCATCGACCGGGTCGCCGAACAGCGACTCGGTACCGGTAAGATCCAAGAACGCCTCGTCCACCGAGATCTGCTCCACGAGAGGCGAGAAGGTCGCGAGGAGCTCCATGATCTGGGTGGAGACCCGCTGGTAGCGTGGCATGTCGACGGGCAGAAACACCGCCTCGGGGCACAGTCGCGCCGCCTGGCCGATGGGCATTGCCGAGCGAACGCCAAACGGCCGCGCCTCGTAAGAAGCTGCTGACACCACTCCCCGTCCACGGGGGTTGGCGCCCACGATGACGGGGCGACCGCGTAGCTCGGGCCTGTCGCGTTGCTCGACAGCCGCGTAGAAGGCGTCCATGTCGACGTGAACGATGGGCAATTGTTTTATTGGGGGGCCCCGAAATGGCCCCCCAAACCCCCCTTCGCTCAGGACGCCCCGGGTTACCCGGGGCGCCCCTCGGTCCTGCGCTCGCTCGTGGGGGCCCCGAAATGGCCCCCCAAACCCCCCTTCGCTCAGGACGCCCCGGGTTACCCGGGGCGCCCCTCGGTCCTGCGCTCGCTCTCGTAGGCCCCGAAATGGCGGGCCCCCCCCCAAACCCCACCTCGCTCAGGACGCCCTCGAGACCTTATCGCGGCTTGCAGCGGAGTTTTGACAGGCCCCCGAGAGCCGGAGTCGAACCGGCTAGGTTTCGGAAGATTGGCGCAAACCGATTTCGGGGGCGATCTCGCTCAGGGCCGCCACGATGAAGTCGCAGTGCTCGTCGAGTTCGATGCCCAACTCGACCGCGCCCCGATACACATCGTCGCGGTTCACCGTGCGTGCAAACCCCTTGTCCTTGAGCTTCTTGCGCACCGACGAAGCGGGCATGCCACTGATGACGCGACCCGGCCGGACGAGGGCGCAGGCATGGATGAAACCCGTGGGCTCGTCGCAAGCGTAAAGCGCTCGGTCGAGCAACGTCACCCGCGGCATGCCAGCGTAGTCAGCGTGGGCAACGATGGCGCGAATGACAGGGTCGGAGACACCGCGGGCGAGCAGGATCTCGGCCCCTTTCAGTGGGTGGGCCGGGGCAAGTGGATGCATCTCGTAGTCGAAGTCGTGCAAGATCCCGGCGGTGCCCCACACCTCGGGATCCTCTCCGAAGCGGACCGCGTACGCGCGCATGGAGGCCTCCACGGCCCGAGCGTGCTTTCGGAGGCTATCGCCCTGGGTGAATTCGGTCAGAATCGCCCACGCCGTTTCCCGGTTCATGTCAGGTCACCCGGCAGTTCACTCGACCCGCTCCGACTCCGTCACGCGCCGGAGCGCCTCGACCTCCCCCTCGAGCGTCTGGATGCGGTCGAGCAGATGCTCGATCGCTTTCGCGACCGGATCGGGCAGATCCGTCTGGTTCAGGTCAATCCCGGCGCTCACCCGCTGGCCGTCTTTGTAGGTCACCTTCCCCGGGACACCCACCACCACGGCGTTGGCCGGCACGTCGCGCACCACGACCGAACCGGCTCCGATCCGGCTGTTGTCACCGATGGCGATGGCGCCGAGGACGGCCGCACCCGCCCCCACGACCACGTTGTCGCCGAGCGTAGGATGGCGCTTCTCACGCTTGAGGCTGGTCCCGCCGAGTGTCACCCCCTGGAGCAAAGTCACATTTTCCCCGACCTCCGCCGTCTCTCCGATCACCACCCCCATCCCGTGATCGATGAAGAGACCATTCCCGAGCCGGGCGGCGGGATGGATCTCGATGCCGGTGAGGGCGCGTGCGACATGGGAGGTGAAACGGGCCAGGGTCGGCCATCCTGCCTGCCAGAAGCGATGCCCGAGGCGATGAAAGGCGAGGGCGTGGACCCCCGGATAGCAAACCAGAACCTCCAGAGCTGAGCGGGCGGCTGGATCGCGCTCGAGGACCACTTGAATGTCGCGGCGGATCGAGTCAAACATGGTCTCGTACCTCAGACGGCGGCCGCCGGAAGGGCCTCACGGAGCTTGCGCACGAGGGGTACCGCACAGTCGATGACATAGTCCACGTCCTCTGCGGTGGTCTCGCGTCCGAGCGAACAGCGCACGGCCCCCATGGCCCATTCGAGGGCAACTCCCATGGCCACCAGGACGTAGGACGGCTCGACATTCCCGGAGGTACAGGCAGAGCCAGCGGAGACTGCGATACCTTTCAGGTCGAGGCCCAGCACGATGGACTCCGATTCCACGTGGCGGAAACCCAGGTTGACGGTGCCGGGCACGCGCGCCGTCGGATGGCCGTTCAGCCGCACGTCGGGCACGCGTGCGCTGATCCCCTCCCACAGGCGCTCACGGAGGGCGCGCAGACGCTTGCCTTCCTCCACCATGTCACGCGCTCGCACCTCCGCCGCCTTGCCAAAGCCCACAATACTGGCCACGTTCTCTGTCCCGGCTCGGCGGCGACGTTCGTGCTCGCCCCCGTGCTGGATGGAGACCATCTTAGTCCCTCGTCGGATGAAGAGGGCGGCCACCCCCTTTGGACCGTAGATCTTATGCGCCGAGCAAGATAGGAGGTCAATTCCCCAACCCTCCACCTCGATCGGGATCTTCCCGAAGGTCTGCACGGCGTCCACATGGAAAGTGATGTCGTGCTCACGGGCCACGGCCCCGATGGCAGCGATGGGCTGAACGGTACCGATCTCGCTGTTAGCGTGCATCACGCTGACGATGAACGTGTCCGGGCGAATGGCGCGGCGGACGTCGTCGGGGTCGACCATACCGTGCTTGTCCACTGGGAGATAGGTGACTGCGAAGCCGAGGCTCTCCAGAGCCTGGCATGTCCGAAGCACCGCGTGGTGCTCGATGCGCGAGGTGATGATGTGTCCCTTCCCTCTTGCCTCCGCCAGCCCCTTGAGCGCGAAGTTGTCCGACTCCGTCCCCCCCGACGTGAAGACGACCTCGTCCGGCCGCACCCCGAGTAGCCGGGCCACCTTTTCACGAGCCAGGTCGAGCCCTTCCCGCGCTTCGCGGCCAAAGGCGTGCACACTCGACGGGTTGCCAAAACGCTCGGTCAAGAACGGCAGCATCTCCGCCACGACTTCGGGATGGACCGGCGTCGACGCGTTGTGATCCAGGTACACTCGACGACTCATGCGCTTGCTCTCCTCCCTACCCGATGCTAGGCTCCCCCGGATGGATCTAGCCCGAAAAAAGCTCGGTCTGATGCTCTCGACCGGGCCCCAGCATGTGAACCTCGAAACGGCCCTCGGCCTGGCCACCGCTGCCCTCGGGCGTGGGGCGTCCGTGTATCTCTACCTCATCGACGACGGGGTCACCGCCCTCGCCGAACCGCGTGTGCGCGCACTGCCCGCACAGGGAGCCAAGCTCTTCGTCTGCGCCTACGGGTGCCAGAAGCGCAGGATCCCATTGGAGGACGCCAGCGACATCACGTACTGCGGTCTGGTGGTGCTGACCGACATCATCAACGGCACCGACCGCTTCATCGCGCTCAACTGAGCCCCCTCGCCGTCTCGTGACCGACCAGGGCCCCGTCCTCGTGCTCATCTCCCTCGATCCCCGCCAGTCCCACCGGGCCAATGAGGCCATGCGGATCGGGCTTGGCATCGTCTCGGGAGAGAACGAGGTCACCTTCGTGCTCACGGGTCCCGGTGTCCACCTCCTCGACGGCGATACCGATGACCTCGTCGATGGTGACGACATTGCCAAGTTTCGCTCCAACCTTAAGGCCCTTGGAATCCCCTTCCACGTGGAGGAGGCGTCGCGGCCGTCCGAGTCCGATTGGAACGCCGATGGCCATCCCGTCAGACTCGTGAACGCAGCCACCATCGTCGACCTCGTGCGTGCCAGCCGGCGCGTCCTCAGCTTCTGATGGCGGCCGTGCTCCACATTGTCGGCCAGCCCGATTGGTCGCGTGCTCTCGACGTCATCCGCGGACAGGTCGCGGCCGGCGATACGGTGACGGTGGCCGTGACCGGCCCCGGACTCCTCGCGCTCCCGCCCGGGGTGACCACACATCGTGTTCCCGCCGACCTCTCGTATGACCAACTCCTGGATCTCGTCTTCGCTGCCGATCAAGTGATCAGTTGGTGAGGCATCGGGTGGAGAGACCCTAGCGGTTCCGGTACTCGTCCAGCCAGGCCATCTGAATGGTTTCCAAGATCTTTTCGTTCGACCCCTTCGGGTCATCGCCGAACCCGGGCAACTCGGTCACCCAGCGATGCAGATCGGTGAAACGCACCGTGAGGGGATCGAGGTCGGGAAAACGCTCGGCCAGGGCGATGCCGATATCTTCCGCGTCGCGCCAACCCATCTGTGTCACTTGGGAATCTCCACCGTCACGTCGCCCTGCACGATCGCCTGGCAGCCAAGACGGGAGTGAATGGTCAGCCCCTCGGCCATGTCGAGTCGATCTTCCTCGTCGGCTTCCATCGCCGAGAGATGCGATTCGCCCTGGCGCACGATGACATGACAGGTGGTGCAGGCGCAGCTTCCGCCGCAGTTGTGCTCGAGAGAGACGTCGTGAGCAAGAGCGATGTCGAGGAGGGAGCCAGGTCGGCCGTGATCGGCGAGGGGGTACTTCGCATCGTCGACCTCGATGGTGACATTGGCGGGGAGAAACGTCACCTTGTGCACGGCCATCAGGCGGGGTCCTCCCTCTGCCCGGCCGTCGTCTGACCGAGCGCCCCGCGGAGGGCGGCGTCCATCATCTCCTCGGCCAGCCTGGCCGTGATCCGGTTGAGCTCGGTGGTCCTGTCGCGGATGAGATCTCGATCCGTGCCCTCGCACGCCCGCCGGAGTTCCCCCAGCCCGGCGGCGATCTGCTCGCGCTCCTCGGCGGTGGCGAGGTCGCCCGCTTGCCGCAGGGCGCGCTCCACGTGCGTGATGACCGTCTCGGCCTCCGTGCGGGTCTCGATGAGCAGGCGCGCCTCCACGTCCGCCTCCGCGTAGGTGAACGACTCTTCCACCATCCGCGCCACGTCCGCCTCCGCCAACCCGTACGTCGGCCGCACGTCGATGGAGGCCACCTTGCCCGTGCGGAGCTCACGCGCCGTCACTTGCAGGATGCCATTGGCATCGATCAGGAAGGTCATCTCGATCTTCGGCATACCGGCCGGCATGGGATCGATGTCGGAGAGCTCGAAGCGAGCGAGGGAGCGGCAGTCCTTGGCCAGCTCGCGCTCGCCTTGCACCACGTGCAGGTCGACCACCCGCTGTCCGTCGACCGAGGTCGTGAACAGCTCCTTGGCACTGGTGGGGATGGTCGTGTTGCGATGAATGAGCACGCTCACGATGCCGCCCAACGTCTCGATCCCCAGCGAGAGCGGGGTGACATCGAGCAGCAGCATGTGGTCGATCCCTCCCGACATGATGTGAGCCTGCACGGCGGCGCCGAGCGCCACGACCTCGTCGGGGTTGATCTGACTGTGCGGGGTCCGCCCGAACAGCTCCTGAACGCGGCGGCGCACCAGGGGCACCCGGGTCGATCCGCCCACGAGAACGACCTCGTCGATATCAGCTGCCGTGAGCCCCGCATCGAGCAGGGCTCCCCGGCACGGCTGGAGGGTTCGCGCGACGAGGGGCTCCATGAGCACCTCGAGCTCGCGGCGGCTCATCTGCCGCTGGTACACGAAGCCATCGAAGGGGATGGTCACCACGGTCCGCTCCTCGGTGGACAGCCGGATCTTGGCTGCCTCCGCCGCCAAGCGGAGCTCCTGGAGGGCCTCGACATCATCCCCCAGATCGACCCCGTGGCGGGTTCGGATGTCCCCCAAGAACATCACCTGGATGGCCCGGTCGACGTCGTCGCCGCCGAGGTGCGTGTCGCCATTGGTGGCCAGCACCTCGAACACTCCGTCCTTCACGCGCAGAATCGAGATATCGAACGTTCCGCCCCCAAGGTCGTAGACGGCGATCAGGCCGTCGCGGCGCCGCTGCAACCCATAGGCGAGGGAAGCCGCCGTGGGCTCGTTGACGATGCGGACGACGTCGAGGCCCGCGATGCGGCCCGCGTCACGCGTGGCCTGCCGCTGGCTATCGTTGAAATAGGCGGGCACGGTGACCACCGCCTTCTCGATCGATTCCCCGAGGTGTGCCGCCGCCCGCTCCCGCAAGGACTTGAGAATGACGGCCGACACCTCGGGCGGCGTCACCTCACGGTCGCCGGCCACCAGACGGACGACGCCGTCGACCGCCCGCACGGTAAACGGAAAGTAGCGAAGCTCGTCGCGGACGTCGTCGAAACCTCGCCCCATGAACCGCTTGACCGAATAGATCGTGCTCCGCGGCTCCCTGACCAGCGCGCGCCGCGCGGCATGCCCCACGAGGATCCCGCCAGGGGTGAACGAGACCACGGATGGCAACAGGACTTCCCCGCTCGCGTCGGCAATGACGCGAGGAAGCCCCGTCCCCTCGTCCACATAGGCGACGAGGCTATTGGTCGTCCCCAGATCAATGCCGATGATGCGCGACATGCGGCTCTTGTTCCTCCCCCAGGACCTGGCTGAGATCATCGATGACGGTCCGCAGATAGGCGCGAGTGGCGAGCGCCTCCCGCAGAGCGGCCGACGCTCGGGGTCGCTCGACGAGCGGGGCGGCGTCCCACGCCTGCGAAAGCGACTCCTGTAGGCGCGTTTCCTCGGCGCGGCAGCGCGCGCTCAGCTCGTCGCGTTGCCGACGCAGAGCCTCCAGTCCGGCCTCGTCGACGCCGCCCCCCTTGGCTTCCTGGAGTGCCTCCTGGATCTCGAACATCTCGGCGAGCAGACCAGGGCTGGCTTTGGGCTTGACCGCTTCACCCTCCTCCGCGTCGCGTCCCTCTTCGAGGCGAAGCAGATACTCGATCCGTCGGATGGGGTCACGCAGAGCGCGGTACGCGGCGTTGACCAGGGCCGATGTGCTCAGGGCCCGCGCCTGATCCTCCGGCGAGGCACCCAGATGAAAGTCAGGGTGATGCTGGCGGGATAGCTCATAGAAGCGCCGCTGCAGCGCTGCTCTCGTCAACGGCCAACCGCCGGGGCAGCCCGAAGATCTCGAAGTAGTCCATGTCCCTCCCACGACGCATGTCCAAAAATGCCAACGGGCCCGGTCAGCCGGGCCCGTTGGCGTTGCGGTCGCCTCACCCGGTTAAGCCGAGAACGATGTCCCGCACCCGCAACTCGATTTGGCGTTGGGGTTCACGAACGTGAAGCCGCTTGTCAACCCCTGCTTGACGTAGTCGAGCGTGGTGCCGTTCAGATACAGATAGCTCTTGCGGTCGACGACAACCTTCACCCCATCGACCTCGAACTCCTTGTCGTGGGGTCCGATCTCCGAGTCGAACTCCAGCGCGTACGCCATGCCCGAGCAGCCTCCGCCCTTCACCCCCATGCGCAGGAACACGTTGTCGGGAAGGCGTTGGGCCTGCTTGAGCTCCTTCACCTGCTTCGTAGCAGCTTCCGAGAGCGCGACACTCATGACTGATCCCCTCCTAGCCCTGGGCGGCCGTCCCCGCCGCCGACTTCGCCTGCTTGTCCCGGTAGTCCGCCAGAGCCGCCTTGATGGCGTCCTCGGCGAGAACCGAGCAATGAATCTTGACCGGGGGCAGCTTCAGCTCGTTCACGATGTCGGTGTTCTTGATCTTCCCCGCCTCTTCCACCGTTCTCCCCTTCAACCATTCGGTGGCCAGGCTCGAGGAAGCGATGGCGCTCCCGCACCCGAAGGTCTTGAACTTGGCGTCCTCGATCACCCCGGTTTCGAGATTCACCTTGATCTGAAGCTTCATGACGTCACCGCACTCCGGCGCCCCCACGAGCCCTGTCCCCACTCCGGCCGTATCCTTGGCGAAGGACCCCACGTTGCGGGGGTTGTTGTAGTGGTCTACGACCTTTTCGCTGTACGCCATGCCCCGGCTCCTCCCTTACTCAGCTTTCCACTGAATCGTCTTCAGGTCGACACCTTCTTTGGCCAGCTCGTAAAGGGGCGACATGTCCCGTAGACGCTGCACAACCTCAATGGTGCGCTTCCCCACGTAGGCCACTTCCTCGTCCGTGGTGAACCGGTGCAAGCTGAAGCGGATCGAGGAGTGGGCGAGCTCGGCGCTGGCCCCGAGGGCGGCGATCACGTAGGATGGCTCCAGGGTCGACGAGGTGCAGGCCGACCCCGACGACAGGGCCGTCTCCTTGTTAAGCCCCATCAGGACCGACTCCCCCTCCACGTAGGCGAACGAGATGTTCAGGTTGTGCGGCAATCGTCGCTCCGGGTGGCCGTTGAGAAACGCCTCGTCCACGCTGGACAAGATCGTGTCTTGCAGGGTATCGCGCAGCCGTGCCAGGCGGCGACCTTCCTCCGTCATCACCTCGCCGCAAATCTCCGCCGCCCGCCCGAAGCCCACGATGAGCGGAACGGGAAGGGTTCCCGATCGCATGCCGCGCTCGTGCCCCCCACCGTCGAGAAGCGGCGCGATGCGAACGCGTGGTGCTTTGCGTCGGACATAGAGAGCTCCCACCCCCTTGGGCCCGTAGAGCAGGTGCGCGGTACACGAGAGCAGATCGACGCCCATGCTCTCCACGTTGACAGGGATCTTGCCGACGGCCTGGGTTGCGTCGGTGTGAAAGATGATTCCCTTGTCCTTGGCCAGCTTGCCCACGGCGGCGATGTCCTGGATCGTCCCGATCTCGTTGTTCGCGAACATCACCGAAATCAGGATGGTCTTGTCGGTGATGGCCTTGGCGATCTCGGCCACGTCCACCAGCCCATCAGCCTGGACAGGAACGTGGGTCACCACGAAGCCCTGGCGCTCGAGTCGCCGACAGACATCGAGACCGGCGCGCTGCTCGATGGCGGTGGTGACGATGTGATTGCCCTTCTCCCGGTACATCTCGGCGACACCCTTGATGGCCAGGTTGATCGCTTCCGTCCCTCCGGAGGTGAAGACGATCTCTTTGGGATCGCGGGCACCGATGAGCTTGCCAATCTGTTCGCGTGCGCGATCGACAGCGCTCTCCGCTTCCCACCCGAACGAGTGGTTACGACTGCCTGGATGACCGAACTTCTCGGTGAAGTATGGGATCATCGCCTCGATCACCCGGGGATCGCCGGGTGTGGTCGACTGCGCGTCCAGAAAGATCGGGAACTTCAACGCCATCGGTCGGCCTCCTTGGTTCCGGCGATCGAAAGCATCTCTGGCACGTCGTCGCTGGTCAGCTCGGCCAAGCTCATCGAGTCCAGCATTTGGGTGATGGCAACCTGCAGCTTCTGTACGGGACGGCGGAGATTGCAACGGGTCAGTTGCGGGCAGTCGCTCGATTCTTCCAAACAGCTCACGATGCGTACAGGCCCCTCGAGAGCCCGGATCACATCCCCCACCGTTACCTGGGTCGAGCGCTGGCTCAGCACATAGCCGCCCTTGGGCCCATTCTGGCTGGCGATCAGTCCCCGCTTGGCCAGGCGCTGGAGGATCTTGGCCAGCAGTTCCGGCGGAATATTGAACTGCTCGGAGATCCTTTTCGCGCTGACAGGACCGACTGCCTCGTGGACGGCGATATAATGAATCGCCATCAACCCGTAGTCGGCACGCTTGGTAAAACGGAGCATCTATATCCCTCACCCCGAGGCGGCTCGAACGCGTCACAGCCCGAACCGTTGGCGATCTTTATGATCGCCGACTCATTTAGTCGTATTTTCACATCGATCCCGGATGCGCGTCAAGAGAAAAAGAGGTCCCATGACCGCAAATCCTGAATTCGATTCACATCTTTACCATACCGCGGTCGCCCAGCTGGACCGCGTGGCTTCCAAGATCGGGCTGGAGAGCGATGTTCACGAACGCCTCCGGTATCCTCGGCGGGCTCTGGTGGTCTCGATTCCGATTCGCATGGATGACGGAAAAACTAACGTTTTCATTGGGTACCGTGTCCATCACAACACGGCTCTGGGTCCGACCAAGGGTGGACTCCGCTATGACCTCGACGTCAACCTGGGCGAGGTCACGGCCCTGGCCATGCTCATGACCTGGAAGTGCGCTCTGATGAACTTGCCCTACGGGGGGGCGAAGGGTGGGGTCCGCTGTAACCCCCGAGCGCTGTCAGTCCAGGAGCGCGAGAACCTTACCCGGCGCTACACGGCCGAGATCATCCTGATGATCGGCCCCGACCTCGACATCCCGGCTCCTGACCTCGGCACTGACGAGCAGACAATGGCCTGGGTCATGGACACCTACTCCATGACCCAGGGCAAGAGCGTACCCGGCGTCGTCACCGGTAAGCCTTTGATTGTTGGCGGGTCCGCTGGCCGCCGGGAGGCGACTGGCCGCGGCATCGTGTACGTGCTGTACCAGGCCGCCAAGCGCCTGGGGCAGGAAGTGCGAGGACGGAGGGTGGCCATTCAAGGATTTGGCAATGTCGGAGCCGTCGCGGCGCGCCTGCTCTGGCGCGACGGCGCCCTGATCACTGGTGTCAGCGACGTGCAGGGCGGCATTTGGAACGAGCGCGGAATCGACATTCGAGCTCTCGAAGGTCACGTGGCCGAGGCCGGTACGGTGGCGGGGTTTGCAGGGACAGAGAGCATGACCAACTCGGAACTGCTCGAGCAGTCGTGTGACATCCTGCTTCCGGCCGCGGTCGGCTCGCAGATCCACCAGGATAACGCCGAGCGGATCAAGGCCAGCATCGTGGTGGAGGGCGCGAATGGCCCCACGACGCCGGAGGCCGATCAGCTCCTTCGTGAACGCGGGGTGACGGTCGTTCCCGACATTCTGGCCAACGCCGGAGGTGTGGTGGTCTCTTACTTCGAGTGGGTCCAGGGCCTCCAGTACTACTTCTGGCGAGAGACGGAGATCGTGTCCAGGCTCCAGGAGGTCATGACGCGAGCCTTCAACCGAGTGTGGGCCATCGCATCCAAAGAAGGGGTCGATCTGCGAACCGCTGCCCTCATGGAGGGCATCCGCCGGGTGTCAGAGGGTCACCGAATCCGTGGTCTTTACCCCTGAAGACCGTCCCCGGTCGCCTGCCAGGCACCGCGCAGCGCGGCGGCCGATGTCTCGGGTGGCGTCTCGTTGACGTAGATGCCTCCCACTCGATTGGCGCTCTCCAGTTGAGTCATGACCTCGATGTGCCAGTGATAGTCATCGTAGATACTCGACCAGTCCCCTTGCATGACTCGCGAACGAATGTTGGGAGCGTTGTGAAGGACCAGCTCGTAACTCGGGTCTTCCAGACCCGGTGGCCAGCGCGCGAAAGAACCCTGACAGCAGGCGGGCCAGGTCTGCAGTCGTCTCAGGATTGACGGCGTCCTCGAACGAGCAGCCATGACGTCGAGGTAAGATCCACGTCTCCAGGGGGGTGCGGGCGGCGTAGGGGATGATGACGGCGAAAAACTTTGTGAGACGGACAAGACGTTCCTCGGCCCCCACCTCCTGGCGGAGGATGTCACAGTAGAGGCATCGGCGCTTGTACTGGTAGTACTCGCGCGCCTCCCGCAATTCTCGGCGGGTCGCATCGAACACGATGGGGATCGCTGACACCCGCGAGTACGGGTGGTGATTCGGAACCCCCGGCTTCTTGTGGTGACGCGAGATCAGAATGTCGCGGATCTGCCCGTCGCGCTTGAGGTCGATGATACGGTCCCGATACATCCAGAGGATCGACTCCAGGTGTTCGGCGTCCATCGACGCCAAGGTGTCGGTATGTGTCGGCGACTCGATGATCAGCTCGCTGGCCCCCCGAGGCGTGATCATGTCGAACATACCGATCCCCTCGCGCGCGAGCTCCCACTCGATACGAAAGTAGGGATCGCGTTCCGGTACGACCCGGACCGTCCACCCTGGGCCGTTGGGGTGGGGTCCGTCCTTTCGGTACGCGGCGATCTCGGGGCCGGACAGGTGCTCCGCTCCCGGGCAGTAGGAACACTCGCTCTCGGAGTTGGGCTTGGACGACGGACGGACGAGAACCCAACGGCCGCTCGTCGTGTCCTTTCTCAGTTCGTCCACGTGGCGACGGTCTACTCCTTCACCTGGCTCTTGAGCTTCCGGAGGTGCTGTCGGGCCACGTCCACCCAGTCCTTCTCGGAGGGGAGTTGCGAGGCCAGCGCGATGTACTTTTCCCACTGCACGATCGCTTCCTTCGGATCGACCTTCTCGTAGACGAGGGCGAGGTTGTAGAGGGCCCCCGTATGCTTGGCCTCCAGCTCGATCACCTTCTTGTACTCGTCGACTGCCTCGCGATAGAGTCCTTTGTCTTCGTAGACCTCACCCAGTCCCATGCGCGCCTCGACGGACTGGGCATCCAGCTCGATGGCCTTCTTGTAGGCGGTGACTGACTCGTAGTACAGGCCCTTTTCGCTGTAGTAGATCTTGCCGAGACTCATGTAGACCCTGGGATTAGCAGGATTGAAGACCAGGGCCTTCTGGTAGGCGCTAATAGCGCCGTCCACCTCGCCCTTTGCGGCTCGTGCGTCGCCGAGCCCCACGTGGGCGTCCGCGTAAAACGGGCGCAGGTCGATGGCCTTGGTGTAGGCCTCGACCGCCTGGTCGAAGAGCCGACGGGGAGCCACCAGAAACAGGTCACCCAATGCTTTCATGGGCTCCGGATACGCGGGATCAAGCTGAGCGGCGGCCCGGAACTGAGCGGTGGCCTTCCAGCGATTGTTGAGCGCCTGGTGAACCGTACCGAGAGTGTATTGCCCCACCGCGAAGGTGGGGTCCGCCTCGATGGCTTTGGTGAACATCTCCACCGCGGCTTCGTTACCGTCCTGACCACCGCGTTGGACGGCCATGGCGCCGCGGGCGAACAGTTCGAAAGCGCGCAGCGACTGCGTCGGGCGAGACGCTCGGTCCATCCGCGCCATCTCCGCCTCGCTGAGGGCGACCTTCATCGTCCGCACATACGTCACGGGGAGGGCCGAGATGCGGCTCAGGAACTCGGGCTCGGAGCTGGTGATGGGCTCGAGACTCACCACGTCGGGGCCGCTCGCCTTCATCTCGAGCAGGCGGGGCTGGATCACGAAATCAGGGCCCTTGCGGACGATCTGGCCGAAGAGCGCGGCGTCGGCCTTGATCCCTCGTGTCGCCTGGACGACGCTGCTCTCGGTCCAACCCTCCGGTTTGGCGAAGGAGCGCAGGCGGGCGCTCTCCACGACGACCGTTGCCGGATGCTGGGTCAGCCCGAGGGCCAGAACCTGGGCGACGCCCTCTCCCATCCACTGCTTGTCACGATCGATCGTCTCCGTATTGAACGGCACGATGACCACGATTCGCGGCTTGGCCGCCCCGCTCGCCGCACTCACGAATAGGACCAAGCCGGTCAGGATACCCAGGACTACCCACGGTGAGGGCCGTCGACGGTGCCAAATCATGTCGTCACGCCTCCTGTGAGTTCACCGGAGGGTCTCCCCCGCGGCGCCGACGCCCGAACCACGAGAGCGCGTTCGGACCGAGCCGCCGCAGGGCGATCTCCGGGACGATCATCAGGGTCACGAACCCGACTAGCCAGGGCCATAGCTCCACCGCAATCCGGGACTGCCGCCGTCCCCGCTCGAAAACGTCCTTGGGGTCGTCAACGGCACCCCCTCCCGTCAACTCGGTCAGCTCACGCAGAAACGCATCGTCGACGCCGAGGTCGCGCAACTCTTGTGCATACGGTACCACCAACCCGGCCAGCTGCGATCCAATCACGCGGTCGCTGCGGCGCTGGGCCATCCCTACCAGGTAGACTCCTTCCTGGGGAGCGGGGAAGCGACCACGGTAGCGGCCGGGACCGATCTGCTCCAGGTCGATCACGGTCCGTTCCCGGTTGGGCGCTACCACACCGATCTGGGAGTCGAGGAAGTTGATGAACTCCCCCTTGCCGTCGACTGCGTCCACCACAACCTCGCCGGTGCCGTCTCGGCGGTCCACGGTCGCCACCGTGTCGCTGCGCGTGCCGCTCCGCAACGTCCAGCGCGTGATCTGCGCCCAGAACTTGTTGAAGTCTCGCCAGCGCAGCCAGAGGACGCCCCACTTGGCCTTGGCGTCCGAGGTAAAGGCGGCTGTCCGCCCGAGCCCAAACCGCCAGGTCGCGAGAACGGGATCCTCCTGGTGACTCATGAGCACCAATTCAGCCGTGCTCTTGAGACTCGTCGCTACGTAGCCGCCGAGCGGGGGGGCAGCCTTCCAGTCGATGTCTTGCACCCCTTCGTGATTGGCCGAGGTGAGGGCCGGCTTGAAAGGCTGCTCAACGAGTGAGGCCTTGGAGGCGAGCTGGGTCTCCAAGGTAAAGATCCGGGGAATGGTCTGGGAGTCCTCCGTGTAGTAGAAGCGGCCTCGCCCCCACTTGGCGATGTCGACCATCAGCTGGACGTCTGCGTCCTTGCCGATGGCGACTGTGGAGACGGTAATCTTGTCCTTAGACATGCGCCGCAAGAGTCCCGCGAAATCACCACGGGTCATCTGACCGTCGGACAGAAAGATGACGTGTTTGAGTAGCGCCGGACGGTCGAAGAGAACGGAATAGGACTCCTTGAGCGCCGGGTAGCCGTCGGTACCTCCGCCGGCCTTGATGGTAGCCACTGCGTGGTGGGCAGCCCCCTTGTCCTTGGCGGCTTTGACCGGGAAGTCCCAGATGAACTCGGTATCCCAGCTCTGCACGCCGACTTCATTCCGTTCGTCGAGGAGGTCGATGACGAGATGCGCCGCCTCCTTGGCCAGGTCGAGCTTCGTAACCTTCTCGTCCGTCGACATCGCCATCGAGCCCGACCGGTCGATTGAGAGCACCACGGCCAGGCTGGGGATCTCGATCTTCTGCTTCACCTCCATGGTGACGGGAAGGGCTTCCTCCACGGGCGTGCGGTAATAGCCGCCCAGACCAAAGCTCTCCTCACCCCCGATCATCATCAGACCGCCGCCGTGGTCGCGGACGTAATCGCGGATGCTCACCATCTGGTCACGACCGAGCTTGAGCGAAGAGACGTTGGAGAGGATGACCCCGTCGTACTTTTGCAGGCCGGCAATGTCCTTGGGAATCCCAGACGGCTCGACCACGGTCACCTCGATGTTCTGGGATCGCAAGGCACCCACCAGGGATGCGGCGTGGGTTTTGTCTTTCTCGGCGAGGAGGACCTGGGGCCGGCCGCGCACGACGACCGTTCCTACCGCGCGGTTGTTGTCCTCGATGGTGTCACCATCCACCTCGACGGCAGCCTGATAGACGTGGATGCCGCTCTGGTCGAGGGACTGCCGATAGCTGAACACGTTCTTGCCGGCGGTCAGGCGGACGACCTGAGAGCCGAGAAACTCTCCGTTACGAAAGAGAGAAACGCGCCCCTGCGTGTCCTTGTAGCTCCACGCCACCACCTTGGCCTGGAAGGGCTCCCCGTACTTGACTTCTTGCGGCAGCACCATGGACTCGGCCACGACTTCTTGCGTGAACGTGAGTGGGGCTCTCACGTAGTACAGGTCGACCCCGGCATCTTTGACCGCCTGAGCCGCCGCCAAGGCGTTCCCGGCGTTCTGGCGGCCGTCCGTCAAAAGCACGATGCGGTTGGCCTGCCCGGGCGGGAGCGCGGCCTGGGCAAGCTGGATTGCCTGGAAGAGGTCTGTGCCTCGACCACCCACTGCCGCCCTGGGCCTCTCGAGAGTGGCTCGATGCGCGAGGGGCTGATCAACGACCGCCTCCTCGCCGAACACGATCACGCTGTTGCGATCACCGCCCTTGACATACTTGGTCGATTCGGAAGCAAACCGGTAGGCGCGCTCGCGAGCGGCCAGGCTTACGCTGTCTGACACATCGAGCAGGAAGACCACATTCAGTCGATCCACCCAACGCGGCAGGTTGGGGCGCAGGAACGTCAACGCCAGGACCAGCACGAGAGCGCCCCGCAGGGCCAGCGCCCACCGATCCCCCGAATTGACGGGGGGCCGGAACCGGCCGGCGCTCTGCCGACGCCAGTAGAGGAGGCCCTCCAACAGGAGCAGCACGACCGCGAGGAGGACGAAGAGCGGCCACAATTCACGCTGAACAGGCACGGAGGGGGTCGGGACCGCGCCCGGAGGTGCCGAAGCTGGCAAGGCGCGCGGAGTCACGTTCGATTCGTCGGCGTCCATCAGGGTGACGGCGAGCTTCGTTTCACCCTTTGCAGTGGCCAGGGTGTAGGTCCCGACTTCCTCGGTCTCGCTAAAACTGACCACGCCCCGCGTCACTGGCGCCTTGACGCTGCGCCCGCTAGGAGTGGTCACGGTGGCCGTGGCCACCCCATGCGGCACCGGGAGCAAGATCGGCCGTCCCGCGGCAAGCTGGAAGC
Source organism: uncultured Candidatus Rokubacteria bacterium (assembly GCA_963754315.1). GTDB lineage: Bacteria > Methylomirabilota > Methylomirabilia > Rokubacteriales > CSP1-6 > CAVWFS01. The sequence continues at coordinate 653,564 of CAVWFS010000018.1, read as the reverse complement.
TTGCCTGATCGGCGCCCGACGGATGGAGCCAGCGAAGGCCGTTGGACAAGATGAGAGGAAACGCCACCCGCAAGGGCAAGTCCGTTTTGAAGAGGTCGAACCCCACGAAGATCGCCTTCCGGTCCTGCTCCTCGATGGCGTAGATGAGAGGACCGCCGATCGCTTCCACGAGAGGCCGCCCGGCCGCCAGCGGTCTGATGCGCATGGCATCCTCGACCACCACTTTGGCGAAGTCGACATACCGCATGATCAGGTGGTTTCGATCCCAGTCCATGATGGCCGGGCGCTCAAGGCGCCCCATCACCTCGAGGGGAACGTCGCCCGGCACGGTGTTGACGAACACGAAGCGGCCGGGCCCCACGCGCGGCACGTTGACCGAGTCGAGCACGACCACGTCCGCCCCCGCCATCCCTCCTTCGTACTGATCCACACTCCGCGTCTCGAGTTCCACCTGGGGGTCGGTCTTGAGGGCCTTCTCGAGGAAGAGGTTCCCGCCGCTCACGAGCAGAACCTGGATCTTCTTCGCCGGCGGGAGCACGGCATAGGCCACGTTGTCGACGGGCAGATCGTCGTTGATGCGCAGGCGGGCAGCCACCGTGCCCCCTCCCGTGTGGCTGAAGGGAAGGACCACCGACCGACGCACGCTCGGCTCCAAGGTCACCGACTTCTCGGCAATGGGCTTGTCGTCGATGTCGAGCGAGAAGGTAAATTCTTGCGTCTCGGGTGTGTAGTTCACCAGCGAGACGAAGGCCTGGTAGTCGAAGGCTCCGTAGTAGTTCTTTCGCACGGCCAGGTTGGTGATGGCCACGTTGCGTCCGCCCCGCCCCACCCCGACCCAGCGAATGCGGGTGTCCTTGAGATCGCGCTCCTCCGCCAGGGGACCTACCCCGTCGGTGAAGACGTAGATCTCAGCCGCGGGATCGTTGGCCACCAGGGCACGCGCCGTGCGCACTGCCTCGCCGACCCGGTTAGGCATGTCCTTGGCCTGGGCGGCGCTGATGGCCCCTAACGCCCGCTCGCGCTCTCGTGAGAGCGCCGCCACCACCTTTGGCTGCACCCCCGCTTCGATCACCATGACCTCGGCGCCTTCGCCGAGACGGCTCACGAGAGCAGCGGCCTCTGCCTTGGCCTGGGCGAAACGCGAGGGGGGAATGTCGCGCGTCTGCATGGACGCCGACGGGTCGAGCACCACCACTACCTTGCGGGCGCCGTGACCGGTGACGGTGATGGTCGGCCGGGCCAGCGCCGTGGCCAGCGCGATCAGGGCAAGAATTTGCAAAATTATGAGGGGGTCGCGCTGCAGGCGCTGGAAGAAGGCGGAGGCCTCCCGGTCACGCTTGACGGCGTCCCACAAGAGCAGGCTGGGAACCTGCCGCTCTCGCCGTCGGACCTTCAGAAAGTACAGAAGGACGAGGGGCAGGGTGAGGCCGATGAGGGCGAAGGCCAGCGGGGACAGAAAGCTCATGCGAACACGAGTCCTCGCAGATGGGTGAGAACGACGCTCTCCACGGGGAGATCCGTCATCACCCGGTGGTGTCCAATCTCCTGGGCGCGACAGAAGCCTTCCAGTCCGTCCAGGAAGTTCCGGAGCCGCTCACGATAAGCACGCAATGCATCACCGTCGACGGTCAACTCGCGCACTTCCCCGGTTTCGCTATCGATCAGCCGTAGATCTCCGCCGATTTGGGGGTTCATCTCGGCCGGATCCAGCAGATGCACGACGTGAACTTCGAAGCGATGCTCGAGGAGCGCACGTAACCCCGCCTCGTACCCCTGCGGATCGAGAAAATCCGAGATCACCACCGCGATCCCGGGCTCCCGTCCGCGGGCCGCGTAGTTGGCCAGCCCGGGGGTGAGACTGGTCCGGCCGCCGGCCCGGAGATTTGCCAGAAAGTTGGTGAGCGCCATGAACTGGTTACGGCCTCGCATGGGCGGCCACCCTTCGGCGATCTGCTCGCGTAGCACACCCACCCCTACCCGTTCGAGGTTGACGAGCCCGACGAAGCCAAGGGCTGCCGCCAGCCGCCCGCCGTACTCGAGCTTCGAGGGACGACCGAACCCCATCGACGCCGATGCGTCGAGGAGCAGATGGACGCACAGATCCTCCTCGTCGACGAAGAGCTTGACGTGCAGGCGATCGGTCCGCCCGTAGATGTTCCAGTCGACGTAGCGGAGATCGTCGCCGACGCCGTAGGCGCGGTAGTCCGAGAACTCGACGCTCTGTCCCTTGCGGGGGCTACGGCGCTCTCCCTTCACGCGGCCGCGGAACGAGCGGCGCGACGCGATAGAGAGTCGCTCCAACTGCGCCAAGAACTCGGGGCTGAATACGTTCTGACGAGCGCTGACCGGCACGCCTAGCGCTCGTCGAGAGACTGGAAGTACTCCTTGATCTGCGCATGGTGATCGCGCGGAATAGCCTCCCGCGTGATGGCATCCTCCATCATCTTCCGATACTGTCCGATCACCCCGAGGTACTGCATCCGGGACGGCATCTGACCTCCGCGCCCTACCATGTTGGTATCGAACCCTTCCTTCTTCCCTCGGCGCGACTCGCCTTCGACACCGACATCGAAGGGATTAGCGCGCAGACGCTGGCTCGCTTCTCCTTTGGGCGACGCGCTCCGACCCCGCCCGGGTAGCATGCCTTCACCCTCGCCGAAATCCTGGTCCTCCGGCCCGCCGCCTTCTCCCCCCCTACCGCGCTCACGCCCCGCCCCTCGATCGCTCTCGCGCCCGCCGCGCAGGTTCTTCCCTGAGCGCTGCTGCTCGTCCATGGCGCGCATCTTGTTGAGCGCCTTCTCCATGGCCTGCATGGCACGATCCGTCTGGCCACCCTCCAGCGCCTCCATGCCCTCCGCGGCGTCGGGGCTCCAGTTGTTGCCTCCCTTTCGGCCCAACCGATCCATCTCCTCGAGCAGCTCCTTGAGCTTCTGGGGAGAGATATCCGGAGTCAGACCGCCTCGCAGCTCCTTGGCTTGCCGGTAAATGACCTTGTACTGGCTCGAGGTGAAGTCAGACTGCAGATCGGGCAGCCGATCGGCTTGCTCGAGCATCTTGAGCCGCTCGTCGCCCTTCTTGAGAAAGCTGTTGAAATCGGGCCGGGCGTTAGCGAGGGACGTATCCTTGAAGATGGCCGACAGGTCGCCGGCGGTGGTGGTGCCACCGGTCCCCGCCCGCGGCACCAGGTCGCGCTCCTCGAAGGACGGCCGCTTGAGGGCGTCCTTGGGCAAAGCCCGCGAGGCTTCCTGCATCACCGCGGTCTCGGCGCGGTCAGCTGCCTTGTCCGGCTCGCGCGTCGACGCGAAGTCGGGCAGCCGCAAGGAGGGCACGGGAACAGCCGGGGCCAGCGCGAGCGCCAGGCTCGCGGCTAGGGGTATGGCGACGAGCTTGGCCTCGCGTGACGAACGACGACCGATGATCTGCCGAGCGGGTAAGGTCGCGACTCGTTCGCTGGCGTCAGCCACCAGCGCCGCCACCAGCGGCGACCGATCGGGCCGGTTCGCCCACTCTATCGAGGTCGCAACCCGCTCATCAAGCCCGAAGGCCCGATCGGCCAGGCGCGCCGCGTCGGCCACGGGGACCTTCTTGGCAAGCCCGACGACCATCCCGATCACGGTCCCCAGCACGAACGCTCCCGCCGCGGTGGGCAGCGTCCAGGCCCCCAAGGTCTCCTTGAAGATGAGCACGACCACGGCGCCCAGGGCCCCATAGAAGGCGCCGCGGAGACCGTAGTGTTCCGCGCGTCGCCACCGCACCTGCGACACGACCTGCTGAACGAATCGATCAAGCGCCTCGACGCCCATCGGGTTCTCCTTTTCAGCGCAGAAACGCTTCTTTGCCCACGAGCGACGCGACGTTGGCGCTCTCCATAATCTGCTCGATCAGGTTATCGACATCGATCCCTTCCGCCTCACCCTCGAAGTTCAGGATGAGGCGATGGCGCAACGCGGGCAGCGCCACCGACTTCAAGTCCTCGAGGCTGACGTTGTAGCGACCCGCCGCCAACGCCCGCACCTTGGCGGAGAGCACCATCGCCTGCGCACCCCTGGGACTCGCACCGTAGCGGATGAACCGCCGACTGACCTCGGGGGCATGCTCCCACTTTGGGTGGGTGGCCATGACGACCGCCGACACGAAGTCGCGCACGTGGGAGGCGATGGGAACCTCCCGGACAAGCTCCCGGAACGACAGCACGGCCGGCCCGGTCATGACGCGGTCGACGGAAACGACGCGGGCCTGAGTGGTGCGGTCGATGATGGCGTTGAGCTCTTCGACGGCCGGGTAACGCACCCGGAGCTTCATCAAGAAGCGGTCAAGCTGGGCTTCCGGAAGCGGATAGGTGCCCTCCATCTCGATCGGATTCTGGGTGGCGAGCACAAAGAAGGGCATGGGCAGCGGTCGTGACACCCCGCCCACGGTGACGGACGCCTCCTGCATCCCCTCGAGAAGGGCCGATTGTGTCTTCGGGGTGGCCCGGTTGATCTCGTCGGCAAGCAGGACGTGGGAGAAGATGGGTCCCTGCTGGAACTGGAAGTGCTTCCGGTTCTCCGAATCCTCCACGATGATGTTGGTGCCCACGATGTCGGCTGGCATGAGGTCGGGTGTGAACTGGATCCGTGAGAAGGACAGTTCGAGACCCTCCGACAGGGTCTTGACCAGCAAGGTCTTGCCCAGGCCCGGCACCCCTTCCAGGAGAACGTGGCCTCCCGCGAACATCCCCACGAGGACGCTGTCGATGATCTCACGGTGGCCCACGATGACCTTCTCGACCTCCGAGCGCAAGGCTCCGAAGGCCCTGACAAAATCCTCAACTCTGGCGTCGTGGATCATGGAGTCTCCTTATGGTGGCGCGGGCCGCGATGCCGTCATTATCGAACCGGGTCGGGGCGCCGTCAACGGACGGCTACGGTTTCTGGGTGAAAGGAAGCGGGCCGTGCGCGGATACGACCTCCCCCTGCGGAGCATACCGGGCGTCCGGGCCGCCGTCCACGTTTCCGAGAATCTCGCGCGGTCGGAGACGCATCTGGGTATAGTGTGCCCCATGAGCGAGCAGCCAGAGTCCGCGGGAATCGAGTGTCGGCAGATCGCCGAACTCCTGACGGACTATGTGGAGGGCCGGCTCCCACCGGCGACGCGGGAGCTGATCGACTGGCACATCGACGGTTGCGGACCCTGCGTGGCGTTTCTGAACACCTTCCGGAGCACCGTCAAGGCGGTGCGGACTCTCGCCGAGGCCCCTCCCGTTCCCCCCGAACTGAAGCAGCGCCTGATCGCCGTCCTCCGAAGCACCCAGGCCAGCCGGCACCACCGCGAGACGCCGCCAATCGCGGAGAGCTCCAGCTAGGCCCGCCGACCTCCGACTGCGTCTCGATCAGGAGGCAAACGGAGCTAGCGGGGTACTTGCGCTTGAACCGCCCCACGAGGGCTGGAAGCACGTACTCCCCCCGTCCAGCCCGAGTAGGAGTCGCGCCGCTGCCGATCGAGAAGGGGCAGCCCAGAACAGCGCCTCGGCAGCGCGTGAGAAACTTCCTCGCTCGGCAACCTTGGCGAAGATCTCGAGTCGGTGCAACTCCATCAGGAAGAGGGACGAACTGGTGGGTAGCGCGCGACGTCTCAGCCGCGCGCAGCGGTGGCCCGATGAGCGCTCAGTGGCAGGAACATCCCCCGCCGCAGCAGCCCCCGCCCCCCTGGACCGTGGACGCCACGGGAGCGCCGTCGCTCTTGAGGCCGAAGACGGAAAGCTTGCGCATCACGTCGGAGCTCGCGCACGAGGGGCATGCCACGGCCACCGCGGCCGAGTGCAGGTACTTTTCGAAGTCCTTCGTGCAGCCCCGACAACGGTATTCGTAGATCGGCATCGGTTACTCGCCCCCTCGCTGGACGTAGCTCTTCACGAACTCCTCGGCGTTCTCCTCCAGAATGTCGTCGATCTCGTCCAGGAGCTTGTCGATGTCTTCCTTGATCTTCTTGCCCTTCTTGGCAAGCTCGGGATTGCCGACGGCGCCGTCGCCGTTCTCCGAAGGCTTGGTCGGTCGTGTTTCCTTCTTCCTCTGCTCAGCCATAGTGCCCTCCCTCGGCGCCACGACCCGGGGCCGGACGCCCTCGCCCCAAGGCAATTCTAACTGATCGAGGGGCGCTCGCAACGTTTTTGCCCTTCGCTCAGGGAACTCGCCGGAATTGCTTACTGAGAGTCAACGCCTGGTGCTGATAGGAGGATCCCAGGCCGGCACCGTACACGCGTGCAGGTGGTCCGCAGAGCCGCTCGAACCAGACCTTAAAAGAGGTCTGACCGTCGTAGACCATGAAGGGGACCTCCCGGGCTCGCACTTCCATCACAACCTTCGTCCCCAGCACGCTGCCATCGCCGAAACCGAATCCGGGGTCGAAGAATCCCGCATAGTGGGTGCGGATCTCGCCAGCCCCAGCGTCGTAGACGACCATCTCCGCCGCGAACTCCGGGGGCACGCGAATCCGTTCCTTGGAGAGCAGGATGTAAAACCGATCGGCCTCGAGGATGAAGGCGTCGCGATTCGGGCGCTTGATGGGCTCCCAGAATTCCGTCGGATCGTAGAAGCCGAGCCGGCTGAGGTCCACCACGGGAGGATGGGGATGCGCGCGGTAACCGATGACCCCGTTCGTCAGGCGACCGGAGAGATCGATGCTCATGCAGAGTCCCTCGTGGAACGTGACCTCGCGGAGAGCAAGGGGACGATCCTCGTCGTCGTAGAGGAGCGGCGTGGTTCGGTAGAGCCGCCTCAACGCGCGGTCGGAGAGGGCAGGAGAGCCCGCGAGCAGCCGCAACTGGCTCAGGCAGACGCCGGCCTGGAGGCGGATGGGAAACGACTGAGGCGCGACCTCAAGGTACAGGGGCCCGTGATAGCCAGGACGCACCTCATCGAAGCGTTCGGTCTCGTCGGTGATGACGCGCGTGAAAATGTCCAGACGCCCCGTGGTGCTCTTTGGGTTGCAGCGACCCCGCACGGTCCGCGGAAGCTGCAACGATTCCACGAGCGGAACGATGTAGACCGAACGTGGCTGCAAGGTGGCGGCGGGATTCAGTGAGATTCGATCGATCACGAGGTCGTCCACCGAATCCGTCTGGCGTAAGCGCGCCAGCACGGTCTGCGCCCCCGGCAGAAAGCTGGCGCGCAGTTGGTATGCCTCGCCACCGAGGCGAAGATCGAGACTGGCCGGCTGGACCTGCACGTCCGCGATCGGCTCGGTGGCCGTGATCCAGCCCTCGCGGACAGCCATCCACAGTTCGCGGTCCGAGAGGACGCCGGACCGCGGCGCTCTCGGCGCTTCGCTTCGTGTCACGATGGGCCGCTCACCAGGATGGCGCCTACCTCGTCGACGGCGAGCACCTTGGTGGCACCCCGCACGCCCGCCTTGGCAAGCGTGGTCTCCATCGCCTGGGCGACGCGCTCGGCCCCGTCACCGACTACGGCCAAGAGGGATGGGCCCGCTCCGCTCAAGACGCAGCCGAGAGCCCCTGCTGCACGCGCAGCCTCCGTGACCCGTGGCATCCATGGAAACAGGCGGTTGCGATACGGCTGGTGCAAACGGTCGTCCATCGCCGTTCCCAGCACCTCGCCACGGCCGACCTGCAGGGCGGCCAGGAGTAACGACACTCGCTGCACATTGAAGACGGCATCGGAGCGAGGGACCGTCACCGGCAGAACCGAGCGGGCCTCGGCCGTCGAGCTAGTTACCTCCGGGACCAGGACGATCCACTGCAAGCCCGAGGGCACCGGCAGTCGCAAGGCGATGGTGCGGCCGTCGACATCGCAGGAAACCGTAAGGCCCCCCAGGAGGGCTGCCGCCACGTTGTCGGGATGCCCCTCGGCGCGCGCGGCGAGCTTGAGGAGGGTCTCGGTCGACAGGGGCGAGCCCATCAGGGCGTTGCCTGCCACCAGACCGCCGACCCACGCTGCCGCGCTAGAGCCGAGGCCCCGCGCGGCGGGAATGCGGTTGAGACAGTGGAGCACGCAGCCCGTGAAGGGATGGCCGACCTCCTCGAAGGCGAGCCGGATGCCACGGACCACCACGTTCCGCTCATCGGTCGGGAGATATCCGGCTCCCTCTCCCTCGACCCGCACCGTCACCCCATCGGCCGGCGCCGCGACTACTTCGTTGTGGAACGCGAGGGCCAACCCGAGCGTGTCGAAGCCCGGCCCTAGGTTCGCGGTTGTGGCGGGAACGCGGACGCGGACGGGCACCGGACCTCAGCGTCCTACCGTCGGCATCGACCCCGTGTCTCCAGTCCGCATCGGGGCCCAGCGCCTCGGGGCGGCATTGGCCCGCAGAGCGTCTATAGTCGGCGTAGCAACCATTCGGGCGTGAGCGAAATGGCCCAGGAGTTGAGGACTACATAATAATTGGTGAAGACGAGCACCCCAACCACGATCATCACGACCCCGGCTGCCCGCTCGACGACGGGGATGTATGGACGATAGCTCTTGAAGAAGCGCAGGAATGACTGCAGAGCGAACGCCGACACCAGAAACGGCAGCCCGAGCCCGGCCGAGTAAGCGATGAGGAGGCCGATGCCACGCTGCAGGGTCTCGGCGGTGCTGGCCAGGGACAGGATGCCGCCGAGGATCGGCCCCACGCAGGGCGTCCATCCTATCGCAAAGGTCACGCCGACCGCGAACGAGCCGAGATAACCGGCCGGCTTCTCTCTGATTTGCCACTGCGTGCTGCGTCCGAAGAGGCCGATCTTCAGCACCCCGGCGATGTACAGACCGAAAACGACAATCAAGGCGCCCCCGAGGCGCCGGATCCAGTCACGATGGTCGAGGAGAATCTGGCCCATCGCGCTGAAGGAGGCGCCCAGGGCCACGAAGATCACCGAAAATCCCACCACGAAAGCGAGGGCGTTGAAGAGAACGCGCCGGCGAACCGCGCCCGTCAGCTCCCCCGAGAGGTCGGCCAAAGACATCCCGGTGATGAATGAGAGATAGGATGGGAACAGCGGCAGGACGCAGGGCGACAGGAACGAGAAGAGCCCGGCACTCAGGGCCACGAGGACGCCAACAGACTCGCCCATGCTAGCGCGCGATCCCCGCCATCAGGGCGCGCGCTGCCGGGCTGTCCCACGCCCGAGGACCAAGTGCCATCGCGACCACCATCCCGCGCGGATCGACCACGAAACTGGCCGGCAGGGCCCGTACCCCGTAGGAATTGGCCAGGTCCATCTTGGGATCGAGGGCGACCGGGAAGGTCAAGCGGGCCCGCTCGACGTACGGTCCCACCAGGGCCGGGTTCGCGTCCAGCGACACGGCGACCATGGTGAATGGACCGTTCTTCTGCTCCGCATAGAGCCGCTCCATCGCCGGCATCTCCTCGCGGCACGGCGGGCACCACGTCGCCCAAAAATTGATGAACACGACTTTTCCGCGTTGATCGCTCAGTCGAAACGTGCGCCCATCCGGCATGGGCAGGCTGAAATCCTCGGCCGGGGTCGGACGCGGGGGCTTGATGAGATCCAGCTCCCGCATGGCCGCATCCACGCTCAAGGTGAGCGCCCGGGGCGACGCTCCACTGCGAGCCTCGGTCTCCTGCAGAGCCCGCCCCGGTCCGCCGTCAACCACCGGTGCGGGCTGCGGCACTGACGCGCTTCGGGCCGACAGCTTCACGGACACCAGCACGGTGGCAACGACGATGATCCCGGCGAGTGCAAGCGAAGCGAGCAACGTGAGCGCGCGTCCCACATGAGTCTCCGGGTCCCTTGAAACACTGCGAAGTATACCCTCTAATATCGATGGCGGCGTCGTCAACCGCGGGGGCGCTATGAATCCCAGCTTCACCCGTTTCTGGGCTCGTATCCTTGTGTTCGTCGGTCTCGTGCTCGCCAGCGGCGGCGTGCTCCTGGCCGCGGTGGCCCTCGTCATCGACATGCCGTGGGGGGGCATCACCGGTCACGCGGTCTTCGAGGTGACATTGGTCGCCTTCTTCCTGGCGCTGTCGGGCGTTCTGGCTGGCGTTCCCTTTATTGTGCTGGGACAGGTCGTCCTCGTCTTTATCGAGATGCACGGCTTGCTCGGGCGGATCGTCGCGCGCCTCGAAGGGACGGGAGCGGCCTCGGGTGCCTCCCCGGTCGGAGAGCTGCCTGCCCCGTGACGGCGATGCTGACGATCGTCGCTGACGATCTCACCGGCGCCTGCGACACCGGCACCCTGTTCGCAGGACGATCCTCCGTGCCCCTCGCGATCTGGCCGCGGGCTCCTTCCCCTGGAGAGGTCCGGGTCATCGATACCGAATCGCGCGCGCTCGCTGGTGGTGAATCGGCCCGTCGGGTCCTCTCGGCCGTTGCTCGAGCCCCGGCCACACATCTGTTCAAGAAGATCGACTCCACTCTCCGGGGCCGGATCGGCGCTGAGGTCGAGGCCCTGATGTCGGCCGCCGGCGTGTGCAGCGCCCTCGTGTGCCCGGCCTTCCCGGCGCAAGGACGGGTCGTCGTCGATCGCGTCCTGCTTGTACGCGGAACGCCGGTGAGCGCCACCACCATCGGCCTGGACCCCGAATTTCCCGAGATTCCCGCCACGACAAGGCTTCGTGTCCCCGACATGCTCGAGCTGCTAGCCCCTCAGTTCCAGCGACCGCTGGCTTGGCTTCCGCTCGACGTGGTGCGCGGAGACGTCAAGCCGCTTGTTGAGCGCCTGAGCCGTGCTCAGCGACAGGGTGGTCTTCGCCGACGCCGAGACAGACAGTGATCTCGAAGCTCTCGTGGCCGCCGCGCTCGGGGGGACGCTCGAAGTCCTACTCGTCGGTTCGGCTGGGCTGGCGCGGCCGCTCGCGCAGCGCCTTGGCGTTCTCGCCGAACAAATCCCGATGCCATACGCCCGGCGTTGGCTCATCGTGGCGGGCAGCCTCCATCCCGTCACCCGCCGCCAGACCGAAGTCGCCGCGGCCGCTGGCATGAGCGTGCTGACAACGGGAGAGACGGATGAAGGCGATCGTCCAGGGGTCGCCAAACGTCTTGCCGAAGAGGCCCGGCGGGTTATCGAACGCGAGGACATCGACCTTGTTGCAGTGACCGGGGGCGAGACGGCGGTCGCTCTTCTCGAGAGTTTGGGCTGTAAGCAGGTGGACCTCGCCGGCGCGCCCCGCCCAGGACTCGCCCTCGGCTACGTCCGTGCCCCGAATCACCCCCAGCTGCCCATACTGACCAAGGCTGGCGGCTTCGGTCCAGATGATCTGTTCGTGGCGCTCGCCGCAGAGGCGACCGCTGGGGAGACACACGCATGAAAAGCCCGATCCTCGGCATCACCATGGGAGACCCCGCGGGTGTGGGACCAGAAATCATTGCCCGAGCTGCCGCGGAGCCCCTGGTTGCAAGCCAGAGCCGCCCCGTTGTCGTCGGCGCCGCCTCGGCCATGCATGACGCCTTGCGGCTCATCGGCTCCCCGCTCACCCTGCACCCGGTGACCGACGTGGCCGCCTGCCGGTGGGCCCACGGGACCCTGGAATGCCTCGATCTTGCTAACGTCGACATGACGACCTTGCCTCGCGGCGAGGTCAGCGCCGCAGCCGGCCGGGCCGCCCACGAGTACATCCTGCGCGCCGTCGACCTGGCCAAGGCGGGCGCGATCGACGGCATGGTGACAGCCCCCATCAACAAGGAGGCCTTGGCGGCGGCAGGTCTACCCCACACCGGGCACACGGAGATCCTCGCAGAGCTCTCCAACACCCGCGACTACGCCATGCTGTTGTTGGGGAAAGACCTCCGAGTGATTCACGTCACCACCCACGTGAGCCTTCGGCGCGTGCCGGACCTGGTTACCCGGGAACGGGTCCTTCGCACCATCCGTCTCGCTCAGCAGACGATGGAGGGGCTTGGCCGTCCGCGAGCGCGTATCGCGGTGTGCGGGCTCAATCCTCACGCGGGCGAGGACGGCCTCTTCGGCGACGAGGAGAAGGTCTCGATCGTTCCCGCCATCGAGGCGGCCCGGAGCAACGGCCTTGACGTCTTCGGGCCCTTGCCCGCCGACACCCTGTTCTCCCGCGCTCGGGGCGGGGAGTTTGATATCGTCGTGGCCATGTATCACGATCAGGGGCACATCCCGGTCAAGACCCTGGGCTTCACGTATGACGAATCCAGCCGACGGTGGACCGGGCTGTCAGGCGTGAACGTCACCGTCGGCCTGCCGTTTCTTCGCGTGTCCGTCGACCACGGCACCGCCTTCGACCGGGCCTGGAAGGGCAGCGCCAATGCGGAGAGCATGGTCGAGGCCATCGAGGTAGCCGTACGGATGTTGGAGGGCCGGGGTTGAACCGTTGAGCCGTTCCCTTCGTTTCTGGAACAAGGGTGGCCTGGTCGCCACCGCAACGATAGACAGAGCCGTCTCCAACGTTACCTACCCCAACTGGAGGATTCTCACATGGACGAAAAGGAACTACGTAGACTCCTGAAGGAGGTCAAGGCGGGCCACCTGCCCCGACGCTCCTTCCTGGAGACGATGCTCGCGCTCGGGCTGACTGCGCCGATGGTGAGCCAGATGTTCGCTTCCGTGGGCATCGCCCACGCTCAGCCGAGGCCCGTCTTCACCCCCACCAAGCGCGGCGGGGGCGGCGCCCTCAAGGTGCTGTGGTGGCAATCCCCCACCCTGCTCAATCCCCACTTCGCAGTCGGCACCAAGGACCAGGACGGCTCGCGCATTTTTTACGAGCCGCTGGCCGCCTACGATCCCGACGGTAACCTCGTCCCCATCCTCGCCGCCGAGATTCCGAGCACGCAGAACGGCGGGCTCAGCAAGGACGGGCGCTCGGTCACCTGGCGGCTCAAGAAGAACGTGGCCTGGCACGACGGCAAGCCCTTCACGGCTGACGACGTCGTCTTCAACTGGGAGTACGCAGCCGACCCTGCCACCGCCGCCACCACCATCGGCTCCTACAAGGACATCGAGCGGATCGATAAGATCGACACCCACACCCTCAAGATCTCCTTTAAGAAGCCGCTGCCCTACTGGGCGGAGGCCTTCTGCAGCAACCGCGGCATGATCATCCCGAAGCACCTGTTCGAGGCCTACCGCGGGGCCAAGTCGCGTGAGGCGCCCGCCAACCTCAAGCCGGTCGGGACCGGTCCCTACAAGTTCGTCGACTTCAAGCCCGGAGACATCGTCCGGGCCGAGCTCAACCCGAACTACCACATGCCGAACCGGCCCTACTTCGACACCCTCGAGATGAAGGGCGGCGGTGACGCCGTCTCCGCCGCCCGGGCCGTGATTCAAACGGGGGAATTCGACTTCGCCTGGAACTTGCAGGTCGAAGACGAGATCCTACGGCGCATGGAGCAGGGCGGTCGCGGACGGGTCGACATCGCGGTGGCCGGGAACATCGAGCACATCCAGTGCAACCAAACCGACCCCTGGAAAGAGGTCGATGGTGAGCGGTCCAGCATCAAGACGACCCACCCCTTCTTGACCGATCCGGCCGTCCGCCAGGCCCTCAACCTGATCATCGACCGAGCCTCCATCCAGGAGCAGATCTATGGGCGGCTGGGCCAGAGCTCGGCTAACTTCCTCAATGCGCCCTCGCGCTTTCACTCGAAGAACATGAAGTGGGAGTTCAACGTCGACAAGGCCAACCAGATTCTCGAGGCGGCGGGCTGGAAGCGTGGCGCCGACGGCATCCGGGCCAAGGACGGCAAGAAGCTCAAGATGGTCTACCAGACCGCCATCAACGCACCTCGCCAGAAGACGCAGGCCATTGCGAAACAGGCCGCGGCCAAGGCGGGAATCGAGCTGGAGCTGAAGTCGGTGGTGGCGTCCGTCTACTTCTCGTCAGACGTGGCCAATCCGGATACCTACGCCAAGTTCTACACCGATATCCAGATGTACACGACCACCATGGGGGCCCCCGATCCCCAGACGTTCATGGAGCAGTTCACCACGTGGGAGGTCTCGTCGAAGGAGAACAAGTGGCAGGGCCGCAACATCACTCGCTGGCGCAACGAGGAGTACGACAAGCTCTGGCGGGCCGGCGAGGCGGAACTGGATCCCGTGAAGCGCGCGGCGCTCTACATCCGCATGAACGATCTGGTCATCCAGGACGTCGTGGTGGTCCCCGTCCTGTGGCGCAGCGTCATCTCGGCCGTGTCCAACCGCCTCAAGGGCACGGAGATTTCTGGATGGGACTCGAATCTCTGGAACTTGGCCAACTGGCACCGCGACGGGTAGCCACGGAGGTGGGAGGCCGGACGGATCCGTCCGGCCTCCACGCCGATGTCCAAGTACTTCCTCCGGCGGCTGGTCATGGCCTTTCCACTGTTGCTCGGGATCAGTCTGGTCCTCTTCACTATTCTGGCCTTGGCGCCGGGTGACCCCTTCGAAGAGCTCGCCACCAATCCCAACGTGCCAGCCGAGGTACGCGCCAACCTTCGGGCGCAGTACGGTCTGGACGACCCCATCTACCTCCGCTACCTGCGCTGGTTCACCGCAATGGTCAGGGGCGACTGGGGGTTCTCATTCGTAAGCCGGGTGAACGTTGACACCCTCATCCTCCAGCGCCTTCCCACGACCCTGTTCGTGCTCGGAAGCGCCCAGTTCCTGGCCATCTTGATCGCGTTGCCCATCGGGACGTACTCCGCGCGGCGACCGTATTCCCCCTTCGACCAGGTCGCCACCACCCTGGCCTTCGTGTGGTTCTCCTTGCCGACCTTCTTCACTGGGCTGCTCTTCATCCTCCTGTTCAGCATCTATCTGGACTGGCTCCCGTTCATCTACCGGGCCGATCTGAACGCGACCGGGTGGCGCTGGTTCTGGGAGCAGTTCAAGCAGAGCGTGATGCCCATCAGCGTGCTCGGCCTCGCCCAGGCCGCCTCCCTCACCCGGTTTGTGCGCTCGTCCGTCCTGGACGTGATCCGGCTCGACTACATCAACACGGCGCGCGCCAAAGGGCTTCCGGAGTTCGTGACGGTGGTGAAGCACGTCGTGCGGAACGCCCTCATCCCGGTGGTGACCCTGGTCGCGCTGCAGATTCCCTTCATCTTCACGGGTGGCATCGTGACCGAGCAGATCTTCCGGGTTCCCGGCATCGGGTCCCTGCTCATCGCATCCGTCCTGGCCAATGACACCCCGGTGATCATGGCCATCACCTTCGTGTTCTCCGTCCTGGTGGTACTGTTCAATCTGGTCGCCGATCTCCTCTACGGCTGGCTCGATCCGCGGATCTCGTATCGATGAGTCTCTCCCCATCCGGCGCCGGACATCCGGCAGCGGCCAACCGCCAGCCCTCGGCGACCTTGACCACCGGGACCGCCGCCGAGACTGTCGTCGGCCGGGTGCCGAGGATCGTGCCCCAAGTCAGTCGGTCTCTCGGCCGCGAAGCGTGGCACCGTTTCCGGCGGCACCGACTTGCCCTGGGGGGTAGCGTCGTTCTTCTCGTGATGGTGATGGCGGTCTTGGTGGGCCCCCTCGTCTACCGGGTGCCGATCGACGCCATCGACTTCAAGGCCAAGCTGAAAGGGCCGTCGTGGGCCCACCCACTGGGCACCGACGATCTCGGTCAGGACCTCCTAGCACGGATGCTGTACGGCGGGCGTATCTCGCTCGCGGTCGGAGTGGCGGCCATGCTCATTGCGGTCATCGCAGGGACCGTGATCGGCGCCGTGGCGGGGCATCTGGGCGGGGCCGTCGACAATGGCCTCATGCGCTTGACGGATCTCTTCCTGGCCTTGCCTGGTCTTCCTCTGCTCCTCCTCGTCGTCTACCTCTTCCGGGACACCTTGCGCAAGGCACTGGGCCCGGAGACCGGTATGTTCGTGCTGGTGGTGGTGGTCATCGGCGGACTGCAGTGGATGCGGGTGGCCCGCCTCGTGCGCGCCCAGTTCTTGTCCTTGCGCGAGAAGGAGTTTGTCGAAGCCGCCAAGGCTCTCGGCGCGCCGCCCTTACGGCAGGTCGTGCGTCACATCTTGCCCAACGCCGTGGGCCCGGTGATCGTGGCCGGATCCCTCGATGTAGCCGCCGCCATCCTCGCCGAGTCCACCCTGTCCTTCCTCGGTCTGGGCTTTCCCCCTGACACGCCGACCTGGGGACGCATCCTCTCCGACGCCAAGGACAATCTCGACTTCGCTCCCCACTGGGCCATCATCGCGGGGACGGCCATCTTTCTGACCGTGCTGTCCATCAACTACATCGGTGATGGGCTGCGCGATGCGCTCGACCCGCGAAAGGTCATCTCGCAGTGAGCCGCGGCCAGACGAGCCCTGTCCCTCGACCGCGCGGCGTCGCGAGCATAGCCGGAGCTGACCGCCGAGCAATCTCGAGGAGGCCCCGGGTTCGGGCCGACGGGGTGCCCCGAGCGTGGCTGGGGGGCTTGGGGGGCCCGTTCGAGGCCCCGACAGCTAGCGTAGGACCGAGGGGTGCCCCGGGTTCCCCGGGGCGCCCCGAGCGCTGGGGGACTTGGGGGGCCATCTTGGGCCCCCCATGTCTAATCAAGTCGTGTAGGCGGAGAAGCGGACGGTCTGGGCGCGAACCGACGGGTCGGTGATCACGTTGACCACGGCCGGCTTGCCCGACGCCCAGGCGCGCTCCAGAGCGGGCCGGATGTCATTGGGCTTCTCCACGAATTCGCCGTGCGCCCCCAGTTCCTGGGCCACCCGGTCGTAACGCGTGAAGCCGAGGTTTCGGCCCGGCTTGTTCTTCTGAGGATCGCCTGTCCAACCTCCGTTGTTGCTGATCACGACGACAACCGGTACGTGGTGACGAACCGCCGTGTCGATCTCCATGGCATTGATCCCAAATGACCCGTCGCCGTGCAACGCGACGACCTGCGCCTCGGGCCTGGCTATCTTGGCACCGATGGCAAAGGGCAGCCCAACGCCCATGCAGCCGAATGCGCCCGAGTTGAGTCGGTGCCCGGGCACGAACGTCGGGATCGACTGACGGCCGAAGTTGAGGATCTCCTGTCCATCGACGACAAGGATCGCGTCGCGGCGCAGGAAATCACGGACCTCCTTGCACACCCGTAGCGGGTGGACGGGAAGCTGGTCGGTGCTCATGGCCTTGTCCATCTCCGCCTGCTTCTCTGCGTCAAGCACACGCAGCTTGGAGACCCACGCCCTGAAGCGCGCAGGATCCACGCGGCCAGCCGCCTCAGCCGTGAGCTGCTCCAGGACGGCCCGCGCGTCGCCCACGATGGGCACGTCCACGGGCCGATTTTGTCCAAGCTGGGCGGCGTCGACATCCACCTGGACGACCTTGAGGTCGGTGGCGAAGCGTGGGGGTCGGCCGAACTGAATGATGTAGTTGAAACGGGTCCCGACCACGAGGATCAGATCGGCTTCCGAGAACGCGCGGACCCGGGCGTTGAGAAACGCCAGGTGATGGTCCTCGGGAATGAGGCCCCGCGAGATCGGCGTCGTATAGAAGGGCACCCCCGTGGTGTCCACGAAAGCTTGGAGCGCCGCCGCGCCCTCGGACCACCACACGCCGCTGCCGGCGATGACGAGCGGTCGTTGCGCCTGCGCCAGCAGCGCGATGGCCTCCTTGATCGCGGCGGGATCGCCGAGCGAGCGCGGCGATGGTTTCCACCGCGCCGAGTAGGTGACGCTCGCCTCGTCGATCTTCGCGCCCAGCACGTCACCCGGGAGGTCAAGGTACACGGGACCCGGCCGGCCCGCCGTCGCCTGGCGAAAGGCGGTAGCCACCATGTCGGGGATGCGCTTGACGTCGAGGACGCGCTCGGCCCACTTGGTGACGGGCCTGAAGCACGCGACCTGGTCCATCTCCTGAAACGCCTCCATTCCGAGCTGGATGGTGGCGCTGGACCCCCCGATCGCCACCAAGGGCGCAGCGTCAGCAAAGGCATTGGCCACGCCCGTGAGCAGGTTCGTGGTGCCCGGCCCGGAGGCGGCCATGCACACGCCGGGGCGTCGTGTCAGTCGCGTCCAGGCGTGAGCCTCCATGGCCGCTGCCTGCTCGTGGCGCGTGTCGATCGCGCGCAGGCCGAGTCGAATGACTTCGCTCTCGGTCTCCAGCATGGGCCCGCCCATGAGAAAGAACAAAGTATCCATCCCTTGCGCCGCCAGCGCCCGCGCGAGTACCTCGGAACCCGTCACTGTGCTCATGACGCCATCCTTTCCTGCGCGGGGCGTCCGCCCGCGCGAGGGTGATCATACTGCGTGTGAGCGCAGGCCGCGCGACCCCAGGGCGACCGGCCCCGCCCCCGAACGGTCGCGTCCGCGGCGGCACGTGGTCAACCGGGCGCCCTCAGTGGTCACACCAGCCAGCGCACCACGCCGGCCAGCCGGCTGCCCGCGGCCGCGCCGCGCTCGAGCCAGGGAGCGAGGAGAGAGTCGAGACCGAAGCTGCGTCCGGCATCGGTGAAGAAAAAGAGAACAGGGAACGCCATCAGCATGACGTATGTCCACACCCACTCGTGGGGCACGCTCACGATGCCGATCGTGATGTTCAGGGCCATCCCGAAGGCGACCAATGACCCGAGACGTGTGAAGAGACCGAGAATGAGCGTGGCCCCGATAAATGTCTCGGTGACGAGCGTCATCCATCCGAATAAGGTCCAGTTGGGGATCATCACGTTGACCAGGAAGTCCCGGTAGGCAAGGAGGGTGGGATGCTGGATCTCCTGGTGCACCCAGTACCAGAGCCCGCCTCCCGACTTCCGTCCAAAATCGTCGGACGGGACCTTCCATTTTGACTGTTGCCACCAGAGTACGCCGTAGAGAATCCGCATGAGGCCGAGCGGCCAGAGCGGAGCCGTCACCGAGAGCCACCCGACCGCGGTATACCCTCGCGCAGGAACGCGCTCTTCCACGTGCAACCCCACTCTTGGGCGGTTTACCCGGCCTCCCTGAACAGTTGGCTCACGAATGCAAAGGTCCGGCGAGGACCGTTTCCGGCTGCCATCATCTCGGCAGCCAGCCGGCGTAGATCCGGCTCGGTATCCACGTCGAACCACGTGGGCAGCAGATGCGTGCGAAGTCCCTGCTGGCGCGCCTTGTCCAAGGTGAGGCCGAGGACGCGGTCGGTACTCCACGGAATGCCCTCGAAAAGCGCTGGACAGGGCCGCGAGAGCCCGATCAAGTAATACCCGCCGTCTTCACAGGGGCCAAGGACGATGTCGCTCGCACCAATCTCGAGTTGTCTCGCAGCGTCAGAGACATAACTCATCGGCAACGTTGGACTATCGCTGTCAATGGCCATTGCCCCGTTGTGTCCTTCCCGGAGCAGGTCGTTCAGCAGATTCGAGAGCCGCTCGCCGAGATCACGTCCCCGCTGGGCGACGAGGCGAAAACCCGTCGGGGCGATCGCTGCCAGCAGCGGCCGACCCTCCGGGGGCGTGAACGCAATCACAGGTTCGACTCCGTCCACGGCCGTCACCCCGTCGAGGCGGTCGAGCAGAAAGCACCGGTAGAGATCGGTCGCCCGCTCCGGCGTCAGCGACGGGTGCAGCCGGGACTTCACCGGCCCCAGCCCTGGCGTCTTGGCCATGACTGCCACCGCTGGCCTCATGCGCTGCCCACACGCCGAGGGTCACCCCCCATGATCACAGGCTCCACTTCACGCCACAGCCCCGGCATGGCTCCGGCGGTGTCGGCGTCTGGATGTGCTCTCGGAAGACCTGGTACCGCTCGCCCCACCAGACGTCCTTCAGCGACTGACGAAACAGATTGCCGAGAATGATCCCCTCGTAGTGCCCGGTGATCCACGGGGCGATACAGCAGGGCAGAACGTTGCCATGGACCGTGACATAGACCAAGGCCCACGGGCGGCGGCAAGCGCTCCACGGACTCGCGTCATCGGCGGGAGCCAGGCTCACCTCAGGTGCCGTGGCCCCGGAGGCGGAGAAGCGAATGCGCGCCGTGCACGCCGCGTCTGCCGTCCACTGCAACAACTCGCGCTGACGCGCCTCGAGCCGCCCGTAGAGGGACTGGTCGGCCCGCGCCAGCCCGAGTCCGTTGTACACGAGCCGTTGCAGGTGAATGGCATCCGCCCCCGTGCGCTCGGCGAGCAGCACCAGTCCCGGGATCTCCTCGATGTTCTCCTGCAGCGCGGTGAACCACAGGGAGACGGCGGGCTTGCTCACCCCGCGCTCGCGTCGGAGGGTCGCGAAACGCTCGAGGTTGGCGACGACCTTCTCGAAGGCGTCGACGCCTCGCACTCTGGCGTACGTCGACCGGGTACTGGCGTCGAGCGAGACTCTCAGCTCGTCGAGGCGTGCTTCGATGAGCGCGTCGGCGATGCGGCCGTCGAGCGTGATGGCGTTGGTGTTGAAGATGACCTGCGCATCACGTCGCTTGAGATGGGCGACCATCGGGGCGAGGTGGCGATTGAGCAATGGCTCGCCGATCCCGTGCAGGAGCACGCGGTCCAGCGCGGGAAACTGGTCGACCACCGCGCGGAACTCCTCCCACGCGAGGTCCTTGGCGGGCTCTCGGCCTCCGAAGGTGAGAATGCAGGTCTCGCACAGGGAATTGCAGCGGCTCGTCGTTTCCAGGTAGAGCGAGCGGGGCAACGGCGGCCGCAAGGTGAGGTTGGTCATGAGACTTCGCGGGTCGCGCGCAGCGCGACCGTCATGAACGCCCAGCCGGCCCGGACGCTCCCGCCGAAGGTTCCCGCTACCTTCGATCGTCCGCCCAGCCTCGGTCGATGCGTCACCGAAATCTCCGTGACGCGCGCCCGATGGGCGGCCGCCTTCACCACCATTTCCACCGGCCAGCCGAAGGCCCGGTCACGCATGCCGAGCGCGCGCAGGAGACTCACGCGGATGGCGCGCAGCGGACCGATATCGCTCAGACGAATACCAAACCGCCAGGTCACGAAGGCCGCCACCAAGCGCGTGCCCAGGGTGGCATGCCATGGATGGTGACCCGCGAACACCCGGGCTCCGAGCACGAAGTCGGCCCGACCGTCCGCGATGGGGCCGAGGACCCGGGGGATTTCCTCGGGGCGCTGGCTTCCATCCCCGTCCAGGAAGACGGCCACCTCGGTGCCGGCGCCGAGGGCACACACCCCCGCCCAGCAGGCCGAGCCATAGCCGCGGCGAGGCTCGCTCACCACGCGCGCTCCCGCCTGCGTAGCCTCGCGGGCGGTGGCGTCGCTCGAACCGTTGTCGACCACGATGACCTCGTCCACGATGTCACGAGGCACTCGTGCGACGAGAGCCCCGATCACCTCGGCTTCGTCAAGGGCCGGGATGATGAGCGTCGCTCTCACGATCGGGCTCCACACCTAGCGGGGAGCCAGGACCGTCGTGCAAGCGCTGCCTATCTTCAAGAGATCCCTTGCCTCGGCGGGTGCCCATTGCAGTTCGACTCGATCACCTCGGACGAGAGGGCAGTACGGGTCGGGTTCCGAGAGCGCGCCGGCGAGTGCGCGCCGGCCCGCGCAGCCACCCCGACACGTGGCCATGAACGGGCAACTCCGACAGGCGTCGGGCAGGGTACGCGCCCGTACGAACTCGGCAGAGTCGAGGACACCGGTCGCCCCGAGGCGCTCGAGGTCCGCGAGACGAACGTCGGAGGAACCCCAGTAGACGCACGGGATGATATCTCCGGTCGGCGTCACCCGCACGGTGTGCCGGCCGCAGCCCGACCCGTTTGGGAAGGGAGCCCCGAGCATGGCATTGAGGATCGGCTCCGTGGTGCTGGCCAGGCGCGTGGCGGCGAGGAGGCGGCGGAACCCTTCCCAGTATTCGTCGTAGCTCAAGGTGAAGCGGTCCGTCTTGACGGGCTGGTACACGTTGACCCGGTAGTTGGCTCCGGCGCTGAAGGCGATGGCGGCGATCTCGGCCAGCCGTCGATAGTTGGGCTTCATCATCACGGAGAGGACGGTGACGGTCACGCCCAGCCGGCGGGCGCGCTCGATGGCAGCCATGACCCGGCGCCAGTTCCCCACCCCGCGGAAGGCATCCTGTTCGGCCTCGGTGGGAAAGTCGATCGACACCTCCACCTCGCGGAACGATCGCAGGGTCTCGTCCGTCGAGCGGTCGATGGTGTAGCCGTTGGAGGTGAGCGAAAGCCTCACGCCGCGCTGGGCCAGGGCCGCCACGATAGCCTCGTAGTCCTGATGCAGGCCGTTCTCGCCGGTACCGAGGTTGAGGGAACGGACGGGAATACAGTCACAGATCCCCAGCACTTCGTCGAGGGTCAGCTGATCGATCCGCTCGGTCTCGCGGTAGCAGTGGGCGCAGGCCAAGTCGCAGGCGTTGGTGAGCCCTACCCCGACGTTCAACTCCATCCGCTACATTCCCCTGCCGGGCATCCTTGGGATCGCCAACGATCGTAGCACCGGCCACGCGCGGAATGTCATCTCGTTGTGAACTCCCCTCTCGCCAGTGGACCGAGACGCGCGCAGCGATCGCCCCTCCGGTTCCGAGGACGAGAGGAGCGACCTCCAGCAGGCGCGCCCAGATCGGGATCGCCCATGGCTGGTAGAGGAAAAATGCATATGCGAACGCGATCGTCCCGGTGAAGGCAATCCACATGGGGGAAGGCTTCACAGCCAGGAAGGGCACGACCCACAAGACATACCAGGGAAACACGTTGGGACTGAGAACCGCGAAGCCACCCGTGAGCGGCACGGCACCGTCCACGAACGTCGACGGCCTCCGCCACCAGACTACCCAAGCAATCCACGCGGCCATGGCCAGCATGGACACCATCGGCGCGTCGATCACCGAGCGCGCCAGACCAGGATTGAAGTACTCCTGTTCCAGATAGCGCGGCAGCGACCCGAGCGCGAGCACGCCGCTGCCAAGGGCTGGCGCGTAGCCGAGGGCAACCACGAGGACGAAGACGACCACCACACGCACACCAGCCAGGCGGGCAAGCAAGGGAAGCAGCATGACCGGATAGAGCTTGACCAGGGTCGCCAAGCCGAGAAGCGCGGCCGCCACGGCAGGGCGACGGGTCACCAAGGCCAGGGCCATCGCGATCACCCCGGTCACGACGAGAGCATCCAGGTGCGCGCTTCCCCAGACCTCCACGAGCACCAGTGGGTTCCACGCGTACACGACGATCCGGTTCCGTGGCAGGTCAAGCGCGCGCAGCAACGCGACGAGGACGCCGAGGCCGAGAAGCTCGACCGCCCCCAGCGCGATCTTGATGGCCAGCACGCTATCGGGAGCCACGGCGTACACGGCGCGGAAGAATGCCTGAGCGCCGGGCGGGTAGATCGTGCGCCAGGTGGCGTGGTTCAAGCGCGGGTAGATCGTCGCATCGCGCAGGTGCGCGACCTCCGGAGCCGTCGCTGCATACGCGTACGGATTGATCCCCGCCCGGGCCACTCGCGCATCCCAGACATAGCGATAGGCATCTGTGGAGAGCGTCGGCGACGCCACCAGCCAGGCCAGGCGGGCGGCCACGGCAACCGCCAGCAGCACGCCGAGGGTTCTACCCTGTCCGAGTCGAGGCAGCGCGGAGAGAACCGCGATGTACGCGGCGAACATGAGGACAAAGAAGAAGAGAAAGGTTCGAGGCGCTTCGACCAGGTTTGGGGTCGCCGCCAGCACGAGGCTAGACCCGACGAGCCCAAGGGCCGCCAAGGTCAGACGGACTACACTCCCCAGGACCGCTCCTTGCGCGTCAACCAGTAGGCGTCGGCTCTCCGGGCCACTCGCTCAGCCAGCCACCGCCAGGCGCGACCCGCGTCGCCCGCGCGGAAGCACGCCTCGAGGAGGGTGTCGTGAAAGACATCGCGCTGAGCACGACTGCCCCCGAGCTCCACGATGCGTGAGCGCAGCGGCTCGAGCCTCTCGATGACGCAGCGGTAGTCTCCCGCCGCGAACGCGTGAAGCCCTTCCACCAGCGGAATCAGGACCGCGCCGACCAGCCCCGTGCGGTCCTTTGGGGCCCGCTCGCGGAGCATGTCGAGTTGCCGCTCGGCGGTCGCCCACTCGCCGGCCCCGGCAAGGGCCATTGCCAGATGAGCCGCGTGGAAGAGCAGGCCCTGACGATCCAATCGATCGCGGGCAATGGCCGCGAAGGGCTGCCAGCGCTCGCCAACGTTGACCGCGCATAGCTCCAGCCGCCAGAGGAGCGAGATAGAGTCGTGCAGGTTTCCCGCAACCGACGAGGGACGCCGCTCGAAGGCCGCCCGGGCCATCGTGCTGGCCCTCCCGTAGTCGCCGGTGGCGAAGTGCATGAGGGCCAGGTGCCAGACCAGGTGATTGCGAAACCAGCCGAGGTGCGTACAGGGATGAATGGCCGGCGGCAGCAGCGACGTGCCCGCCCGCGAAGCACCCATCTCGTAGAGGGTATGAGCCAGGGCGTGCACGGCCCACGCGTCGCGCGGGTTGCGAGCCACGGCGACCTCGGCGGTCGCGAAGGCCTCAGGAATGCGCTGGGCCTCCTCGAGGGCAAAGGCGTGCAGCCCCAGCATGAAAGAGTTCCCGGGATAGTGCCGAGCGAGTTGGCTCGTCATGGCAAGCATCTCGGGAAATCGCCCCTGCCAGAACCAGATGTAGTACAGCCGCTGGAAGACCGCGAGATCGCGCGGGTAGCTGGCGAGGTGCTCGCGCATAGCCTGCTCGGCCCGATCCGGGCGGCCGGCGACGAGCTGGGCCATGGCCTCCACGTGGCCGCGCTCCCGCGGCGTCGCTCCGGTCACCGCCCTCCGCGCGTGCTCGGCGCTGGCCCGCGCCTCGGGGAAACGCTCGTCGAGGAAGTGGCAGACCGCCGCGCCAGCGTGGGCCACGGCGAGACTCGGATCGAGGGCGAGCGCGCCGTTGAACAAGTCCAGGGTGGCCCCGTCCCAGCCGAGCAGCCCGTGGACCGCACGATCATAGGCTTGGAGCGCGCTCGGGGAGGCGGTCGTGACGGGCAGGCCAAACTGATCACTCGGCATGACGCTACGCTAGCAAATCCCTCGATCGCCGACGAGCACCGTGTTCAGGAACGTCAAGGCCCTGCGCTCTGCCCATGAGGTCGACTTCCACGGCCAGGCTCCCTCGAGGAAGGCGGCATGACCGCCGTTCGGCACGAACTCCGCCGTCACCTGTGAGGGTAGCCGAGCGGGGTCCGGAAGCACCTCCTGGGGGACGAGCGGGTCATCGAGCGCGCTGATCAGGAGCGTGGGCCTCCTGATACCCGGAAGATAGGGCCCGCTGCTAGCCCGGCGCCAGTAGTCCAGCTCATCGGCAAACCCGTTGAGCGGTGCCGTCACCACCCGGTCGTACTCCGCGAAGGTGCGAGCACGCCAGGCGGCCTGCACATCGACGAAGTCAGGGTAGTGGCGGGCCTTGTCGCGAACCTTGCGCCGCATCGTGCGCAGGAAGTTGGGCGTGTAGAGGATACGGCACACACCACGATCCAGGCGGCGCGCGCAAGCGGTCAAATCGAAGGGCACGGAGACGCCGACGGCGCCTCGCAGCTGCCGTGGTATCGCCTCCCCGCGTTCGCCTAGCCACTTGAGAAGAACGTTGCCGCCCAGCGATGTACCCACGGCGCCAATCCGAATGCTCGGCTCCTGGACCACGAGGCGGTCGACGATGAGGGCCAGGTCTTCGGTCTCGCCCGAGTGATAGAAGCGCGGCTGGCGGTTGAGCTCGCCGCTGCACGAGCGAAAGTGCATGACGACTCCTCGCCATCCTTGCTGGCGGATCAGCCTCAGGAGCCCTATGGCGTAGGATGAGCGCGCCGAACCCTCGAGGCCATGCAGGATGAGCACGAGGGGGGTGGCGGGGGGACCGTCGAGCCAATCGAGGTCGACGAAGTCCCCGTCCGGGGTGTTGACCCTCTCGCGTCGGAGGGGCACGCTCCCCCGGCGGAAGAGCGCGCCCCACACGGTCTGCAGGTGCCCGTTACGACACCACCAGGGAGGGCTGAAGGTTACTGCTGTCCCTGCAATAGGAGCTTTACCACCTCCGGGACAATCTCACGCGCGCGCTGGTCAAGCTGCTGCTCGGTGAGATTGGCGATCGGGTGCGGCATCAAGAGGAACCGATAGTGCGGCATCCCCCATTGCTCGGCCATCGCGCGGCCGGTCACTTCGAACACGTCAGTCACGATCGAGGCCGAGGGGATTTGCGCCTTCTCCAGCAGGATTCCGTCGAGCACACTGCCCGACGAGCACGACCCTCAATCGCCGACGCCGGCGACCATGACATCGCAGCTCTTGGTGATGCTGGCGATGATCTCCTCGTGAGCCGGCACGCTGGCGTTCTTCTTGTGATACAAGGTCGCTTCGGCCACCCCGTACTCGCGCTTGAGAATGTCGCCGATCTTGATCAGGAGCTTGTCCGAGTTGAACTTGGTGTTCTCGACCAGAGCCACGCGCTTCCCGGCCAGCGCCTCGGGCCGGGGCGCGTAGGCCAGCGGTTGGCTGGCCGCCTCGGTGGTGGGATCCAGTAGCTCGATCATCGCTTGACCTCCTTCGTTACCGCCTGTGAGTTCCGGGCACTCCCCCATCCCGGGATGTAGCACGAAAAGGTCCCCGCCCGTCCACCGGCGGCGACCACGAGGATGCTGTCCGACGAGGCGACCAGCGGCCGCATGGTAGCTTCGTCGCTCCCCTGGATCGCGCCCGCCATGCGACCGGTGCGCTTGAGGTGGGCGAGCGAGTTCTGGGTGTGGTCGAAGAGAAACGTGCGAATGTTCGCCTTGCTCCACCCGTCGCCGGCGATCGTCCGCATGTGCTCGCCGGCCACCACCACGCAGTAGTACGGCTGCCCCATCACGTTGCCGGACACGCGCATGTCGTCCGCCAACGTCGTCAAGACGCCCTCGGCCGTGCGCGAGAGCTGGTTGTAGAACTGATGCGGCGCCTCGGCGGCCATCACGGTGACCGTGCTCTGTTCCGGCCGGAACCCGCGCTCGACGTGAAGCGGCGGCCACGGGCTCTCCGCCTCGTTCTCGGCGATCACGTAGGAGAGCTTGCCGGGATGGCCAAGGGTGCCGCGGTCGAGCGTGCCCGGCCGCGAGCCGCACACGTTGCGCATCACCAGCCGCACCGCGCGCCCGATGGTGAGGTTCGCGCGCCAGCCCGGCCCGAAGAGGTTGTCACCGGCATTGATGTCGAGCTCCCGCGCGACGGGGCCGTTGACGATCATCAGCACCGCGGCTCCCCCGGTTGACGTGCCAGGGCCGTGATAACTCCAGGCCGGGTCGCTGATGCCCTCCACCGCCGCCACCACCACCGGCATGTAGTCAGGCTTGCAGCCCGCCATGACCGCATTGACAGCAACCTTCTCAGCGGAGATGGACACCGCCCGGTCTCTGACGTAGCCGATCTCCTGCTTGGGGTCGAGGTGCGCGGCCTCCAGCATGGTCCGAACACGATCCTCGGTCGGGGGGATCACCGGGAGCCCGTCGGACCATCCCTGCTGGAAGCAAAACTCGATGGCGTCGCCGACGTCGGCGACGCGGTGGCGCTTCGAAGTCAGGACAGAGGGCATGTGAGCCTCCTTGACGGGCACGCTAACACTTCGCCCATCGTCCTCGCAATATCCCCAGAAGCGCTCCAAGCGCCACTGCCGTCGCCGCCGCTACCATCGTGCCCTTCTCACCGCATGGCTCGCCAGGCACGGCGATCCGGGCAGGCGGCTCTCGGTCCCGTCTCGCACGGCCAGGAGACCATCTCGACGCTCGGCATTCCGCGTATGATGGCACGGACTCCATGCCCGACCCCCTGCACTGGATCATTCTTGCCGGCACGGCCTTCGTCGGCTCGACGGTGGCCGGCGTAGCAGGCTTCGGCGCCGGCGTGATCCTGTTGCCCGTGGTCGCTGCAATCATGGGAGTGCGCGCGGCGGTGCCCATTCTCACGATCAGCATGCTGCTCGGGAACGTCTCCCGGATCTGGTGGAGCCGCGGAGACATCGACTGGGCCGTCCTGTCGCGCTTCCTGATGGGAGCCGTGCCTGGCACCGCCCTCGGAGTCCTCCTCTTCGCCGGAGCGTCTAGCACTCGACTCAGCGTGATCATCGGCGTCTTCCTGCTGGCTGCAGTACCTCTGCGCCGCCTGCTCATGACCCGCAACTTCCGGGTTCGCCTCGTCCATTTTGGACCGCTGGGAGCCGCGATCGGGGTCCTGTCAGCCCTCGTCGTAACCACCGGACCCGTCGTCACGCCGTTTTTCCTGGCGTATGGTCTCCGACGAGGTGCTTACATAGCGACCGAGGCCTCCGGCGCCCTCGCCATGCATGCGGTCCGCGGGGTCGGCTTGGCCAAGCTCGCCCTTCTCACTCGGGAGACGGTCCTCCTGGGTCTGACCCTCGGCGCGGTCATGTTCGTGGGGGCATGGTGCGGACGACGAATCGTTGACCGCATGAGCGAGAGGACCTTTCTACGAGCTGTCGAAGTGTTGCTGATCCTGATGGGCTTGCACTTCCTGCTCTTCCCCGGCTAAGTGCTCCTCAGCCACCCGGGGTGAGACCCCGGGTGCCCATCCATTCGCGAAGGGCCTCGCGGGTGGACTGAAAGGCCAATGTCGGCCAGGGAATGTCCTCGGGCGCCAGCCACTCCAGGCGATCGTTCTCGTTGCACGTCGTCAGGGCGCCTCCCACGACGGCGGCTCGGTAGACCACGATGACCGGAGCCCCGGGGTAGGTGTAGACATTCAACAGTCCCGTGAGGTCCACCTTCAGGCCCGTCTCCTCGAACGTCTCGCGCACGGCGGCGTCGGTTACTGTCTCGCCGTAATCGACAAACCCCCCGGGGTAGGTCCAGAGACCACGGCCGGGATCGATGGAGCGGCGGGTGAGCAGTACCTGCCCATCCTGCTCGGGGATGGTGGCGCCGACCAGCTTCGGGTTCAGATAGAACACGAAGCGACAGCCCGAGCACACCGCATGTTCGCGATGATCGGGCGGTACCGGCTCCCGGGCCAGGGGCGCTCCGCAGAGCGGGCAGAAGCGGATCGTCGACGGCGAGAGGACGCGATGGCCGTGGCTATCGGACACGCGACGAGTGTAGCATCACCGGCTCCCGCGCTCCTTGACACTCCGGCGCGCCGGGTGCTAGAACCGAGCACGGTCGCCGCCGCCGTCGAGCCACATGTTGTGGCCCTCGCCGATACAAGGAGGATTGCCGATGCGTACGCGTCGTTGTGCTTTCACCGCCCTCGTCCTGCTGCTCGGGCTTGGTGTCTTCATCGCCGGCAGCAGTGCCCAGACGCTCTCTGGGGAGTACAAGATCGGCATCCTCGAGCCTTTGACTGGTCCGCTTGCTTTCGAGGGTAAGCGCCATCTGGAAGGCTACGAGATCGTCCGCGACATGATCAACGAGCGGGGCGGCGTGATGGGCAAGAAGCTCGTCTTCGCCGTGGCCGACGCCACCGATCCCACCGCCGCCGCGTCCGAAGCCAACCGTTTGATCACCCGGGAAGGAGTCAAGATCATCACCGGCACCTTCTCCTCGCGCCTGTGCGGGGCGGCCAGCGAGGCGGCAGCCCGCCACAACGTCATCTACTGGGAAAGCTCCTGTGTCGACCCGCGCTTCAACAAGCGAGGGTTGCGCAACGCCTACCGCACCGAGATCGACGCAACGGGGTTCGGCTGGTACAACATCGAGTTCATCGCCAAGCACCTGGTCCCGCGCTTCAACATGAAGCCGAACCAGCTCAAGATCGCCTTTCTCAGCGAGGACTCCTCCTACGGGCAGGGGGTGACGGAGTCGGCGCGCCTGCGCGCCAAGCAAGAGTTCGGCATGCAGGAAGTGGCCCTCGAGTATTACAACTGGACGACCATCAACGACATGACACCCGTCGTGCTGAAACTCAAGCAGCTCCAGCCCGACATCGTCCATCACATAGGCTTTGGCAACGACGCCGTGCTCTTCTGGCGGCAGTCGCGTGAGCAGAACTTCCTGTTCAAGGCTCTCGTCCACGCCGGCGCTACGGGCTATGGCGGGGCCGACTTCGGCAAGGCCCTCGGCAACGATGCCAACGGCGTGTTCGCCCTCCTGGAACCGGGACCTGGCTTTCGCATCGAGGCTCTACGGCCCGAGGGACAAGCCATCGAGAAGGCCTTCCGCGAGGCTGTTCAGAAGAAGACGGGCGGCATCCCCCTCGGCGGGCATCAGCTCGCCGGGAGCGGACTGTGGATCCTCAAGCTCGTGTTGGACCGGGCCGGGAGCGACGATCCCGAGAAGTTCCGTCAGGCGGTCATGGCGCTTGACCTGCCGGTAGGTTCGATCATGAATGGCTGGGGCATCAAGTTCTCTGACGTCGGCCAGAATGCCAACGATCGCGTGCAGCACTACATGCTGCAGTGGCAGGACGGGCAGCTGGTGACGGTGTGGCCGGAGGAGTTCACGACGCTCCGGGCCAAGTGGATCCCGCTACCGGCCTGGGACCAACGGAAGTAGCCGGGCCAGTCCGCGGGGAGCGCCGCCCCTATCGACGCGCTCGGCCAGCTCATCGTGTCGACGATCCTCCTCGGGGGGATCTATGCCCTGGTGGCGGTCGGCCTCACCCTCATCTTCGGCGTCATGCGCGTGGTGAACTTTGCCCACGGCGAATACCTCATGCTCGGCATGTACCTCGCCTACTGGGCGTTCACCGCGCTCGCCCTCGACCCCAACCTCGTTCTCGTCATTGCCATCCCCCTCTTTTTTCTGATCGGGCTGCTCACCTACGTGCTCGTCATGCGAGGCGTCATCCACGCCTCGCACAACGTCCAGATCTTCACGACCTTCGCGCTGTCCATCCTCCTCCAGAACGTCGCCCTGGTGGCCTTCACCGGTGACTTCCGCTACGTGCGGCCCTGGGAGCTGTACGTGGTCATCCGCGCGGCCGGAGCCACCTTCAACCTGTCCCAGGTCGTCGCGTTCCTCATCGCCATGGTCTTGACCGTGGCCCTGTTCGCCTTCATGAAGTGGACGCATACCGGACGCGTGATGCGGGCCACCGCCCAGGATCGTGACGCGGCCACCCTGATGGGAATCGACACCGATCGGGTATATCGGATCACGTTCGCCATCGGGATCGCCGCCGTCGGCGCCGCCGGCGTCCTCGTCGCGCCTCTCTACGCCGTGTACCCCACGGCCGGTTTGCAGTTCGTTCTACTCGCCTACGTGGTGGTGGTGTTGGGTGGACTGGGCGACATGGTGGGAGCCATGCTGGGTAGCCTGATCGTGGCCGCGGTGGAGGTGGGGGCATCCTACTTCGTGGGCGCCGCGTGGAAGGAGATCTTCTACTTCATCCTCTTCATCCTGGTGCTCGTGTTCCGACCCGCCGGGCTCTTCGGTCAGCGCGGCGCCGAGACCCTCGGCGTCTGATGCTCGCTCTGCTCGCCCACCGCCGGGGCGCCGTCATGTTCTTCGGCGTAGCGGCCCTCATCCCGCTGGTGGTTCGCGACGCGTTCTTCCTCGACAGCCTGGTCCTGATCCTCCTGTGGGGCTCCCTCTCGGCAGCCTGGAACGTGGCCGGAGGCTACGCGGGCCAGGTCTCCATCGGCCACGCCGCCTTCTTCGGGATCGGCGCCTACTCTGCCGCCCTCATGGTGACGCGCTTCGGGCGCAATCCGTGGTTGGGGATGCTGTTAGGCGTCGGGCTGGCACTCGTGGCCGGGCTCGTCATCGGCTTCCTCTCGAACCGACTGCGGGGTCCCTACTTCGCTCTCTCGACGATCGCGTTCTCTCAAGTTCTGCTCATCGCCGTGAGTCGCTGGCGCGGCTTCACGGCGGGTGCCGAGGGTATTCCGGTTCCGTTTCGTCCTGGCTTTGCCACCCTGGGACTGGGTCACGTGGCGTGGGTCTACATGGCGCTCGGGGTGGCCATCCTCTACTACCTCGTCGCGATTTACCTCGAGCGCTCGCGCCTGGGCCTTCAGCTGGCCGGCGTGCGGGAGGACGAGGACGCGGCCGAGGCTATCGGCGTGGCCTCACGTCGCCTGAAAGTGGTGGCCATCGCCGCCAGCGCGGGTCTCACCTCCGTGTGCGGTTCCCTCTGGGCCCAGTACGTGGGCTTCGTCGACCCCGCCTACGTGTTCTCGGTCGACCTCTCGGTGCGTTTCGCCCTCAACACCATCATCGGCGGAACGGGCACCGCGCTTGGTCCCTACCTCGGCTCCATGCTCATCACCACCGTGGAGACGTATCTGCGCGCCCAGTTCTCGGGGCTCAAGACGGGCTTCACGGGCATCTACCTGATCCTTTACGGAGCCGTCCTCATCATCGTGGTGCGCTTCTTCCCCGAGGGCCTGGCCGGTATCGCCCACCGCTGGCGGGCGACCCGCCTCAGCCGCGCTCGGGCCGTGGGCGCTGCCGGCTCCGTCTGATGGATAGCCCGTCATGACCGCGAGCCCGCTCGGCGACCAGGCATGCTGACCCTGGAGCGTGTGACCAAGCGCTTCGGTGGACTGATCGCGGTACGCGACGTGAGCTTCGAGGTGCGTCAGGGCGACCTGCTGGGCATCATCGGGCCCAACGGAGCCGGCAAGACCACGCTCTTCAATGTGATCTCCGGCTACTACCGGCCGGAGGAGGGACGCATCCAGCTCGACGGGAGCGACGTCACGGGACTGGCGCCACACCTCATTTGCCGGCGCGGCCTCACCCGAACCTTTCAGATCGTCAAGCCCTTCGGCAACCTGTCCGTGCTGGAAAACGTCACCATCGGGGCCCTCACCCGCGTGGCCCGCGTGCGGGAGGCGCGCGCGGAAGCAGAGCAGGTGATCGAGACGTGCGGGCTCGCCTCCTATGCCTCGGCCCACGCCAAGGCGCTCCCCATCGGGTTGCGCAAGCGGCTGGAGGTCGCCCGGGCCCTGGCCACCCGGCCGCGGTTGCTCTTGCTCGACGAGGTGATGTCGGGGATCAATCCCACCGAGCTGGCCGGCATGATCGAGCTGATCCGCCGCCTGCACGCCGACGGCCTGACTCTGATCGTGATCGAGCACGTCATGGCCGCCATGATGCGTCTGGCGCAGCGGATCGTGGTCCTCCACCACGGCGAGCGCATCGCCGAGGGGACGCCGGTAGAGATCGCCAGCGATCGCCGGGTGATCGATGCCTACCTCGGCGAGGAGTTCTCCCTTGCTGAAGCTTGAGACGATCGACGCCTTCTACGGCGATCTGCAAGCGCTCTTCGGCATCTCCCTCGAAGTGCGCGAGAAGGAGATCATCGCCCTGGTCGGCGCCAACGCGGCCGGCAAGTCGACCACCCTGCGGGTCATCTCAGGCCTGGTCGCGCCGCGCGGCGGGCGCGTGCTGTTCGCCGATCAGGATCTGAGTGCGGTTTCAGCACATCGGCGTGTTGAGAGCGGGATCGTCCAGGTCCCCGAGGGGCGGCGCCTCTTTCCATTCATGACCGTGCGGGAAAACCTACTGCTCGGCGCCCATACCGGGCACGCTCGGGCCGCCACGTCCAGCACGCTGGACTACGTGTACTCGCTCTTCCCCGTGCTGCGCGAGCGTGGTGTCCAGCTCGCGGGCTCGCTGTCGGGAGGCGAGCAACAGATGTGCGCCATCGGCCGGGCCCTCATGTCGCGCCCCCGGCTGCTCATGCTGGACGAGCCGACCCTGGGCCTAGCCCCCGTCCTCGTCTCCCGCATCTTCGAGACGGTCAAGGCCATCAACGCGGACGGGGTCACGGTGCTGCTCGTGGAGCAGAACGTCCGCCAGGCCCTCACCATCGCCCACCGTGCTTTCGTGCTGGAGAGCGGCAAGCTCGTGCTGTCCGGCCCCGCCCGCGACCTGCTGGGCGACGAGCGTCTCAAGCGCGCATATCTCGGTCTGTAGGGGCGCGCGGCCTTGACGGCCCCAGCCACGATTAATCATCTGATGAAATATCGTATGCGGAAGCAGCGGATCTCGGTGACCCTGAGCCGGGAGAACCTCGTGTGGCTTCGCGGCCAATCACGGACATTCGTGCGCATCACGCTCCTCCCTAATGTGTATAGGGTAGTCAGTCAGTGTGTATGAGGCAATATGGCTTACTTCCGGTGCAGCCTCGGTGTCGCCGCCGAGATCGGGGCACCAAGCCAGGCGATTGCGCTCGACCGCCCGCGCTCCTGGCCGCGGCCAAGCCCTGTTCCTCTCGTCCAGCGCATGCGCGCGCCGTTTGCGGTCGCCCCGCCACTCGAGGTGGCTTTCGACAAGATCTTCCTGATCTGGGCGCCGCCCAGAATGCCCGAATACCCCGCTCAGACGTCCGGGCGAAATGCCGCCGAGAGCGGCTGTCACTCGAAGCTCAGCACCTCCACGCGGAGCCCGGGCACAGCTCGGAAGTGACGCTCGTCCCGGGGACCGACGACCACGCCGAAGCCAAGATGCTTGGCGGTGGCGGCCACCGCCAAGTCATTGGCCGGAATGAGCTGGCCACGCCGGCTCAGCGTTGTGAACAACGCGGCCCAGTGCTCGGCAACCTCGGCGGTGAAGTCCACGATGGGTAACGCCGACAGCAGGGAACGGATCTTGACTCGACGGCCCTCCGCGCGGCCTGGGCCCTGAGCCAAGTGCACCCCGACCAAGAGCTCGGCGTACACGATCGCAGGAAGCGCAGCGGGCTCGTTGCCAAACGATGCCAACGCCTCGCCCCAGGAGCCCGCCGCGCGCTCGACCGCCGCCAGGGCGCTCGTGTCGATCACGAGCCCCATGGATTATCCGGTGGTTGATCCGCGTGTCCTACTGCTTCGAGTGCCGCCGCCAAAGCTCCGTCAGGACGCCCGGTCCCCCGCCAAGCCGCCAGCGCTTCACGCACGGTCGTCGTTGACTGCTCGGGCAAGGGCACCAGCCGCGCCACCGCTGTGCCGTTGCGCTCGATGACAAATGACTCCCCTCGGTAGCGAATCCGTCCCAGCACATCGCCCAGTCGTCGCGCCAACTCGGTTGCGGAGATACGCTGTTTCATGTCTGTATAATGCAGGACTCAGTAGAATACGTAAAGTGGAGCCTAGGAGCGTCACGCCGAGATGGCTGCTCTGAGCGACGCACGGGGTAGTAGACACGTTGGCTGAGCCGATGGCACAAGGTAAGCACATCGTGGGGTTGCTATCATTGTGCTGAGGCCTGCAAGGAGGAGGAAGAAGTTATGCGGACTGAACTTCTGAAGGGCTCGTGCGCCTCGTTGGTCTGACCCTTGTAGTCCTGGGGGTGTTCGGCGGAGCTCCGACCCAGAGCCGGCTGCTGCTCTCGAGGTGGGTAAGAAAGCGCCAAACTTCACGCTCCCCAGCACCACTGGGGAAAAGGTCAGCTTGAGCCAGTTCCAGGGCAAGAAGGCGGTGCTCGATCGAGTTCTATGGGGCGGACTTTGCCCCGGTCTGAATGGATAACCTGACGGCCAGGAAGGCCGACTACGAGAAGTTCGCAGG
Organism: uncultured Candidatus Rokubacteria bacterium; assembly: GCA_963754315.1. Lineage (GTDB taxonomy): Bacteria > Methylomirabilota > Methylomirabilia > Rokubacteriales > CSP1-6 > CAVWFS01. Next base: position 618,353 of record CAVWFS010000018.1, on the reverse strand, counting down.
GCTCGGCATCCAGATCCTAGGTATCAGCGTGGACAACCCGTTCTCGCAGAAGGCGCTCGCCGATTCACTGAAGCTGCCCTACCCACTGCTGAGCGACCTCGGTCTCAAGACCACTCGTGCCTACGGTGTCGTCTACGGCAAAACGACCGGTAAAAGCGACTATCCCGAGCTGGCCGGACTCGTCTCCAAGCGGGCCTTCTTTCTCATCGACCGCCAGGGCATCGTCCGGGGCCGCTGGATTGGCGAGGACATGTCCGTCTTCCCGAACGAGGTTCTCCTGAAGGCGGCGCGCGAGGTCGCCGCGAAGAACTGACGCGTTGCGCTGGCGCGCACTCGGTATCGCGCTGCTGATCGCGCTCACTTGCGGGCTTCCGGCAGCGCTCGCCCAGGGACGGGCGCGACCCGTACGGATCGGCGGCCTCACGGTGTCCTGGGGCTGGACGCCAGGGTTCGTCGGGCTGCGAGAAGGCTTGCTCGAGCTCGGGTACCGCGAGGGCGAGGACTTCGTCATCGGGGTGCGCTTCACAGGCGGTGACGTTGCCGGGTTCGAGGCCGCCGCCCGCGACCTCCTTACGCAGGGAGCGGACATCCTCGTCGCGGGCGAGGGCGACTCCGCGCTGGCCGCCCTTGCCGCACTACTCAGATCCCCATTGTCATGATAACCGGCGGCGATCCGGTACGACGAGGATTGGCCCACAGCTACGCCCGCCCTGGCGGCAATCTCACCGGCATCACCGACCTGGATCTCGAGCTTGCCGCCAAACGCCTGGAGATGTTTCGGGAGATCGTCCCTGGGCTCCGCCGGGTCCTTTTCGCTTACGACTCGGCAGATCGCTATTCCGGCGCCGAGGCCGCCGCGTATCGCGAGGGGGCCCACCGCCTCGGTTTGACGCTCGTCGAACGACCAATCCGCGGGCGGGTCGCAGCCGAAGCCTTGTTCTCTCAGCTGCAGCGAGGTGAGGTCGACGGAATGCTCGGGCCGAACTCGCTTACGTCGAATATTCCCGGACTCGTCTTGGAGGCCGCCTCGCGGCTCGCCGTCCCGTCGATGTTCATGGGGAGCTTCTACGTCGAACGGGGAGGTCTGGCCAATTACGGTCCAAACTGGCACGCTTCGGGTCGTCAGGCGGCGCGTCTCGTCGACAAAATCATCAAAGGCATCAAGCCGGCGACGATCCCGATCGAGGTCAGCTCGAAGATCGAGTTCACCATCAACCTAAAGACGGCGAAGGTTCTCGGTCTCACCATTCCTCGAGAAGTCCTGTACCAGGCGGACCGGATCATCCGATGACGCCGCCGCCGGGCCGTCTGCTTCGGCGAACCCTGGTCATCGCGGTTGTCCTGGTGAGCGGCGGACTCCTCACCAGCGGGGCTTTGGAGCTCTTCTTCCGCTACCGCGAGAGCGTCGAGGCTATTGAGACACTGCAGGCGGAGATGGCTCGAGGGGCCGCCGCCAAGATCCAGCAGTTCATTGCCGACATCGAGAGGACCATGCGTGCGGCCGCCCAAGGGCAGGACGTCGTGGTCGGCGGGCTCACCGACGCGTACCGGTTCGAGCTACTTAAGCTTCTTAAGACGGCGCCAGCCATCACCGAGGCGGCCGCGGTAGATGAGGCCGGTCGCGAGCGCCTGAGAGTGTCCCGCGTGCGGCCGATTCTCCCGGAAGACCTGACAGACCGAAGCGGGGATCCTGCCTTCCTCAGCGCGAGGGCCGGGAAGACCTTTCTCGGTCCTGTGTATTTCGTCCGCGAGTCAGAACCATATATGACGGTCGCCATCCCCATCGAACCCGTGGGCGGTGAGATTCTGGGAGTGCTCGTGGCTGAGGTCAATCTGACCTACGTCCGCGACGTCGTCTCGGGCATCGCGGTAGGGAAAGCCGGATACGCCTATGTCGTCTCCCCGGCCGGCGACTTGATCGCCCATCCCGACCTCAGCTTCGTTCTCGAGAAGCGCAATTTGCGCGAGTTCGGCCAGGTCCAGGCCGCTCTCGCTGGCACCCCGGGAGTCTTGCCGCCACAGCCGAGCCTGACCGGCGAGAAGGTTCTGCCCGCCTTCGCACCAATCCCGGGCCTCGGCTGGGCAGTGGTGGTCGAGCGTCCCCTGGCCGAGGCGTACGCGCCTCTCTACGGCTCGATCCTGCGCACGTCGATCCTCGTTCTGGTCGGGCTCGGCGTGGCGGTCCTGGCCAGCCTCCTCATCGGACGTCGGATCGTCCGGCCCGTGGAGGCCCTCCGCCAGGGCGCCGCCAGGATCGGCAGCGGGGATCTCGAGTACCGTCTTGACGTGAAGACCGGCGACGAGTTGCAAGTGCTGGCGGAGGAGTTCAATCGCATGGCGGCCCGGCTTCAGGAATCGTACGCGACTCTCGAGCAACGCATCGACGAGCGCACGCGCGAGCTGGCCCAGAAGAGCCGGGAACTCGAGGTGGCGAGCCGGCACAAGAGCGAGTTCCTGGCCAACATGTCCCACGAGCTGCGCACGCCGCTCAACTCGGTCATCGGCTTCTCCGAGGTGCTGCGCGACCGCATGTTCGGCGACGTGAATCGCCAAGCAGACGCGAGTACGTCGAGGTCATCCTGGCCTCCGGCCGCCACCTGCTCTCCCTCATCAACGACATCCTCGACCTCTCCAAGATCGAAGCCGGCCGCATGGAGCTGGAGCTGGCCGCCTTCGATCTGCCCGCTGCGCCGTGCAGAACACGCCTGGCCCTCGTCAGCGACCGCGCGGCTCGTCACGGTGTCACCATCACGCACCGCACTCGACAACGCAACTCGGATCGCTCACCGCTGACGAGCGCAAGCTCAAGCAGATCCTGCTCAACCTCCTCGCCAACGCCGTCAAGTTCACCCCCGAAGGAGGCCGGGTCGACAGTCGGCAGCCCGCCCGCAGCGACGGCCATGTCGAAATCTCGGTGACCGACACCGGCATCGGGATCGCGGAGGAGGATCAGCAAGCGCATCTTCGAGGAATTTCGCCAGGTGGGCGCGCGCGAGGGCCGGCCGCGTGAGGGAACGGGCCTCGGCCTTCCGCTGGCCAAGCGCTTCGTCGAGCTTCACGGCGGGCGCCTCTCGGTCGAGAGCAAGGTCGGCCGCGGCTGCGACCTTCACCTTCACCATTCCCCGCCGATGACGGCCACCAGCGCTGATCCTGATCGTCGAGGACAACGAGCCGAGTCGCATGCTCGTGCGTGACGTGCTCCAAGCTACGGGCTACCAGACGACTGAAGCCGTGACGGCCGAGGAAGGCATCCGCCTGGCCAAGGAATCACGACCTGCCCTGATCCTGATGGACATTCAACTCCCCGGCATGGACGGCATCGAAGCCCTCCAGCACCTGCGGGCGCGACCCGGCCACCCAGGGCATCCCGGTCATGGCGGTCACCGCCTCCGCCATGACACACGATCGCCCTCGCATCCTCGCCGCCGGCTTCGACGGTTACCAGACAAAGCCGATCAGCGTGCGGGAGCTTCTGGAGGCCGTGCGGAGGCTGCTCGAGCAGCCGCGTCATCAGACGTCGCCATGAGGGAAGCGGCGACCATCCTGGTGGTGGACGACACGCCGCAGAACGTTCTCTTGCTCGAGGCTCTCCTGACTGGTCGTGGTTACAAGGTCATCACGGCCTCGTCAGGGGCCGAGGCGCTCCGCCTCATCGGATCGGCGCCGCCCGACCTCATCTTGCTCGACGTGGTCATGCCCGGGATGAGTGGCTACGAGGTCTGCCAGAAGATTCGCGCCCATCCCGACACCGAGATCCTCCCGGTGGTCATGGTCACGGCCCTCGATCCCGCCCAGGAGCGCATCAAGGGGCTGGAGGCCGGCGCCGACGACTTCCTGAGCAAACCCATCAACCAGCCCGAGCTGCTGGCCCGCGTCCGCTCCCTGCTCCGGATCAAGCAGCTCTACGACACCGTGCAGGCGCAAGCGAGGGAGCTGGCCGAGCTGAACCGCACCTTGGAGCAGCGCGTGGCCGACCAGGTCGGGCAGCTCGATCGGCTCGCCCGCCTCAAGCGCTTCTTTTCTCCGCACCTTGCCGACCTGATCGTGGCCGGCGACGCCGAGGATCCCCTCAAGAGCCACCGGCGCGAAGTCACGGTGGTCTTTGTCGACCTCCGAGGGTTCACAGCGTTCGCGGAGACAGCCGACCCCGAGGAGGTCATGGGTGTACTGCGTGAATACCATGCAGAAATGGGGACTTACATCCTCACCCATGAGGGGACCCTCGAGCGATTCACAGGGGATGGGCTCATGATTTTCTTTAATGATCCTGTGCCCGTGCCTGACCCGGCTCTCCGCGCCCTTCGCATGGCGGTCGCCATTCGTGATGGGGTGGGGGCGCTCGCAGTACGTTGGCAGAAGCGCGGCTACGACCTCAACGTCGGCTTGGGCATTGCCCAGGGCTACGCCACCATCGGCGCCATCGGTTTCGAGGGGCGCCTGGACTATGGCGCCATCGGCACCGTGACGAACCTCGCCGCTCGCCTCTGCGGAGAAGCCCGTGCCGGTCAGATCCTCGTCTCCCAGCGCTTTCTGGGAACCGTGGAGGACCTCGTCGAGGTGGAGCCGGTCGGCGAACTCAACCTCAAAGGCTTCCTGCGCCCCGTCACCACCTTCAATGTGCTCCGTCTACGCGACCGCGCGGGAGGATGGATGCCCGGATCGTCACTCGGCCGGCGGGAGTGCCTCGCCGACCACGTAGGGCGCAGGTACCGCTGGGCGTCGGCGGAGCCGCAGACGCGCTACCAGGGGCAAGTGATCGGACGCCACCTTGGCCAGCCGGCTGCGATGAGCCCGCAACTCGTCACCCTCCAGATCCAGATCCCAGTAGATTCGGTCCAACGCAAAGAGCGGAAAGAGGGCCGGGTGCGTGCGTCGCAGCCGCCGCATAGGCGAGGTGAACTCGCGCCGCAGTCCGCGCGTGATGGGGCCCAGATGCCACTCGTTGAAGTCCCCCACCAGCACGCGGGGTCCCACCAGGTCCGCCGATATCCCCATGAAAGCCCCCAGCAGGAAGAGCTGGCGGCGACGTTCGCGGAAAGCCAGCCCAAAGTGACAGTTGAAGACGTGCAGCGTCGTGCTTTCCGCGGCGAGGTCGACGCGGACGACCCCCCGTCGCTCACGCCGGCCATGGCTCAGATCGTGGGTGGCGGAGCCGAGGACGGGCAGCCGCGTGAGCACGACATTGCCGTAGCTGCCGCCCCCGAGCTCCCGGGTGACACCCATAACCAGATCCATGCCGAGTCTCTTCGCCAAATAGCCCGCTTGATCGGCCTCTGGAGAGCCGGGCGCCCGGATGACCTCCTGCAAGCCCACCACGTCGGGCCTCATTTCCTCGATGACGTCCGCGATGCGATCGAGGTTGCGCCGTCGGTCGAGCCCGATGCCCCGATGAATGTTGTAGCTCGCGATGACCAGGGGTTCACAGGTCCTCCGGTAGACGGAACGGCTTCACGCCTCCTCCTGATAGGCGAGAAAATGCGGATAGAGTTCGATTGGATGCGCAATGGCGGTCGGCAGTCTGGCGGCCGGAGGAGCCACGATGAACGTATGCAGTTCCTCGGGGGAGGGCCCGGCGTGGGCACCCACCTCGGGGATGAACGACACATGACCCCCCGGCGCGTCGATTCCGTACAGCACGAGATCGCCGGCGCTCGGCATCGCCATGAGATCCAGGATGCCACGCACGACAACATCCGTGTCAGGGCGGCCCCGGAACGGCCCCGGCTCCTTCGGCCCGAGCTGAAAGCGCTGGCCGCGCCAGAAGCACACGGGCCCGCTCTCCGAACGGGCCAACACGAACCCGATGCCCGGGCTGCGTGAGATCTGTTCGCCGAGCTCGGGGAAGCGCCGCTCGAGCACTTCGATGGTCACCGGCTCAGGCGTGTCGAGCATGTAGAGGAACGCGTTGGGCCCGGCCGAGACGATCCGAATGCCGTCCCGTTCATAGGCGCTGGACTCCCCGAGGATATCCTCCTCGAGGTAGTTCACGAAGCGCTGGAAGAGAGCCTTCTCCCCCTGGCGATAGGCGCGCAGACGACCCCGGAGGCGGGGCGGCGCCGCTGCCTCCGCCCGGGGTCCGTCGGCGTGGTCGCGATCCAGAAATTCGTCAAAAAGCTGATGCTCGATGGCTGCCCCTCCGGTCACGGCACGATAGGCCCGGCACTCCGCCTGGCCGTGATCCGAAAGGACGTAGAGGTCGTATCGGTGTTCGGGAATCCGGCGGAGCACGCGCCAGAGCTGGTGAATCGAGCGGTCGACCCGCCGGAGGGAGCGAAGCGCGCGGCGGCTGCGTGGTCCGAAGGCGTGCGCGGCAACATCGTAGTCCAGGTAGTTCACGTACACGGCGGGTACGCCGGCATAGAGGTCGCGCGACGTGGAGAGGGTGAAGAGCTCACGCACCCAGATCGACACGCCGATCTTGATACCGAGCCATTGCCAGCCGTGACGTGTGCCTCCCACCGGGTTCGCGATCACGCCGAGTAGCACACGCACCAGCTCCAGGACCGTACGGAGGAAACTCTTCACGAAGACGTAGGCGAGAACGATGAACGCGGATAGAGCGCGCACCAGGCCATCACCGGTCGGCCGCGTGAGCCGCGCAAAGTTGTAGAAGTTGTTGGCGGCGCCTCCCGTGAATATGCACCCATAGGCGCTCCCGTCGTGGAGGATCCCGCGCCGTCCCGCCGCCTGCTCCGACTCCACCCGGGCCGCATGGCCCACACGTGGGAAGTGGACATCCCTGCGTCGACGCTTGTCGTGATAGTGAAACCCCGGGATGTCCGGCCGCACCCCGTACATGGCCGCCATCTGGAAGGCAGGGGTCGAGGTGGGCATCCCCACAGCCATCGGCCGCATCCGATGGCCGTGGTGGGTGTGAAGGCTCCTCAGAAAAGGAGCGTATCCATTGGCCATTCCCTGCTCCAGCACCGAGCGCGACAGGCCGTCGATCTGGACGATGAGTAGCCGTGATCGCCCGGGCGGAGGCGGCGGGCCAAGGCGCAGCCGACGAACGAGCCGATCGAGACCGCGCTGGAGCGCGAGAAACAGGTCATCCAGGGACATCGATATCCCTATTGTATGATCAGGACGCGATGGCCACGGAACGCGTCTCGCCGGAGACCGAGATCGATGAGACCACCGAAGTCGCCGCGGCGCCCCCGTGGATGACCATCCTCCACAACTGTGAATGCCACACCTTCGAGCAGGTTGTCCGTCAGCTCCAGAAAGCCATCGCCTGTACTGAAGCCGAGGGCTGGGAGATTGCCTGGCAGGTTCACAACACGGGCAAGGCCGTGGTGAAGGTCGCGCCGGAGGCGGAGTGTGTCCGCGTGGGTAACATCCTCGCCTCCATTGGCCTCATCGTCACCGTGGTCCAGTCCTGACCCCTCTCCTGAGGAGAAGGCGCACGAGGTAGGCGACGATCAGGCCATTGAAGACGAGGACACCGAGCTTGGTCCACGAGAAGGCATGCGCGAGCTCGTACAGCTCGATGGGCAGAAACCCGCCCGTGCCCAGCAGGGCCAGATACTCCGCCCACCGACGTTCCAGGTAGAGCCCGATGCCCTCCAGCATTTGCAGGCCTGAATAGGCGAACGAGGCGAGGCTCATCCCCAACAGCTCGCGGCTCGACACGTGGCCGATCTCGCCCAGGGCGGTCCGAACGTAGCGGAGGCGATCGGCGTGAAGCCACGCGGCCCAATGCTCGACCATGAACTGGACGTCGGTGTGCAGCAGGCGGATGGCCTCCACACCGATCAGGAAGAGCAGGGCGCCGCTCCCGAACTTGTAGTAGGCAAGCCAGCGACGGCCAGGCTCAGGGGCCGCGGCGCTGACCCTGGCCACGCCCGGTGCGGCTACATCACCGGGCCGATGATCCAGGGCGCGAACTCCTCCTCCCCTACCCCGCTCAGCTCGCTCTTGCTGCGCTTGCCCGACGCTACGGCGATGATCTCCTCGAAGATCTGTCGCCCCACCGCGGCGAGCGGCGTGCCCTCGAGGATGACCCCGCAGTTGATGTCCATATCTTCTTCCAGATGGCGGTACATGATCGAGTTGGTGGCCAGCTTGATCGAGGGGACCGGCTTGCAGCCGAACACGCTGCCGCGTCCGGTGGTGAAACAGACGACGTTGCAACCGCCAGCCACGAGGCCAGTGATCGACACCGGATCGTGTCCCGGCGTGTCCATGAAGACGAAACCACGGGTGGTGATGGGCTCCCCGTACTGGAAGACATCCATCATGGGAGTCGTGCCCCCCTTGGCCACGCCCCCCAGTGATTTCTCGAACACGGTGGTGAGGCCGCCGGCCTTGTTGCCGGGGGCCGGATTGTTGTCCATGGCCTCGATGCCGCGGCAGTACCACTCCCACCACTTGTAACGGTCGATCAGCTTCTTGGCCACGCCTTCGTTGATAGCGCGTCGGATGAGCAGGTGCTCGGCGCCGTAGATCTCCGGCGTCTCGGCCAGGACCCCGGTGCCGCCATAGCGCACCAGCTCGTCGACGGCCCAGCCCAGGGCGGGATTGGCCGTGATACCGGAGTTGCCGTCGGAGCCGCCGCAGTTGGTGGCCAGGACCAGCTCGGAGATGGGTTGCTTGGTGCGCCTGGCCTCGTTGGCGATCGGCAAGAGCTTGGCCACCTCGGCCGTCGCGCGCTCCACCGTCTTGCGGATCCCGCCCGCCTCTTGGATGTTGACGAGGAACGGCCTGCGCTCGGGGTGGCCTGGCACCGCCATGCGCTGGCGCTCCACCATGACCGCAGCTTGATTCACCTCGCAGCCGAGACCGACGAGGATGTAGGCGGCCACGTTGGGATGCTTGGCATAGCCGGCCAGCACGCGCTGCAACGCCAGGTGGTCCTCACCGAAGAGCTTGGTGCCGCAACCCGACTTGTGGGTAACGGCGATGACCCCGTCGATGTTCGGATAGTCCCTCGTTACGTCGCGGAAGCGGTCCTTGACGAACTGGCTGACGCTGGCCGAGCAGTTCACGCCCGAGATGATGGCCACATAGTTGCGGGTGCCTATCCGTCCGTCATCGCGCTGGAAGCCGTCGAAGAAGCGCATGTGATGAGCCGGGTACCGCTCGACGGGTTTCACGTCGACGCCGATCTCGTATCGATCGGGGGAGAGTTCGCCGACCCCGAGGTTGTGGGTATGGACATGGTCTCCCACAGCGATGTCTTGGGTGGCGAAGCCAATGACCTGCCCGTAGCGGCGCGTCGGTTCCCCCTCCCGACGTGAGCGCCGGGCGATCTTGTGTCCGGGTCGGATATCCTGGCGGACGGTAATGTGGCCAATTTCGTCTTCGAGCACGTCCCCCCGACAGATCTCGGCCTTCGCCACCGCCACGTCGTCCTCGGGCCTGAGCACGATGGCCTTCTCGGTCAGTGCGAACGTTGCCATCTTTTGTCCCCCTCACCCACAGTCACGCTTTCGCCACGCGAGTCTGCGGTAGTCTACGGCGGTCGGCGCCCTCACAGCAACGCGGACCCGGTCGGGGCGACCCTTACCTGCCCCCCGCGACCGGGCGCTTGATCTGCAAGGCGCCATGGGGATCGCGCTCGAGCTGGAGGGTCGTGTGGTCGACGCCGAAGCGCGCGTGTAACACGCGATGCAGCTCGTCGAGGAGCCGGTCGCTCTCGCTCAGGTCGTCCACCACCACGTGGGCGCTCATGGCGTCACGCCCGGAGGTAAGCGTCCACACGTGAAGCTCGTGCACCCGCCGCACTCCGACCACGCTCCGCATGGCGGCCTCGATCTCCACGACGTCGAGATGGGGCGGCGTTCCCTCCAGGAGCACGTTCACGACCTGGGACAGCAGTCGCCACGTTCGAACGACGATGAACAGACCGATAGCGACGCTGACCAGGGAATCGATGGGACTCCATCCAGTGAGCATGATGACCACGGCCGCCACCAGCACGCCGACGGATCCGAGCGCGTCTCCCAAGACCTCCAGGTACGCTGCCCGCACGTTGAGGTTGCCTCGCGCCTGGCGGCGGAGCATCCACGCGCTCGCCGTGTTGGCGGCCAGGCCCAGGCTCCCGATCACCAGCAGGGGTCCGCCGGGCACCGGATGGGGATCACGCAACCTCTGGACGGCTTCATAGAGGATGACGGCGGCCAGGACCAAGAGGACCAGAGAGTTCAGGAGGGCGGCCAGGATCTCCGCCCGCTGGTAGCCGTAGGTCTTGGCGGGCGTAGGGGGACGGGTGGCGATCCACGACGCGAAGAGCGCGAGGGCCAGCCCGCCCACGTCGGCGAACATGTGGCCAGCATCCGCGGCGAGGGCGAGGCTGCTCGTCCACCACGCTCCCAGGGCTTCGACCACCAGGAACACGCTGCTGACCACCAGCGCGCCCAACAGAGCGCGCCGCGGGTGCCGACCGTCCGCATGGTGATCGTGGCCCATGGCGGTGATGATCGAACGTGGACGGGTCTGACCGGGAGATCCCGGTCTCGTTACCTCTCGCGGAGCTTGCGCGCGGCCTCGGCTCGCATCTGCTGCATGGCGCGCGTTTCCTGGTCGGAGTACCGCTCGTCCTTCCACGGATCACCGTGCATGTGGTACCCGTTCTGCTCCCAAAACCCGGGGGCATTGACATCCAGGAACTCGAAGCCGCGCAACCACTTGGCACTCTTCCAGAAATAGAGCTTCGGGACGACCAGACGCATCGGGCCGCCGTGCTCAGGCGCGAGATCGCGTCCGTTATGCTTGAGGGCAAGGATGACGTCGTCGTCGACGAGGTCGGCCAACGAGATGTTGGTGGTGTAGTCGGGATCCGCGTGCTGGAGCACCCATGTGGCCTCCGGCAAGGGCGTGACGTGCTTCATGATCTCGCGGACATGGACGCCCTCCCACTCGTTGTCGAGCCTGGACCATCGGGTCACGCAGTGAATATCGGAGGTCAGGCGCACGCGAGGAAGTGCGAGAAACTCCGTCCACGTCCACTGAACTTCCTTCTCCACCAGACCGAAACACCGAAACGTCCAGCGCGCGGCGTCGAAACGTGGCGCGCGGCCATAGGTCAGCACGGGCCACTTCGTGGTCAGCACCTGGCCTGGGGGAATGCGCTCCGCCTGGGTGGGGTCGGCCTGCTTCATGCGTCGGGTCCTCCAGAGTTCGTACACGAGCCGAGCCATAGCGCTCTCACTATACACGGCGGACGAGCCGAGGCATACGATGACTGGCGGACGGCGCCGACCATCGCATCATCACCCTAGGGCACGACGAGAAGCGCGCCGCATTCCTCGAGCGCTACGCGCGGCGGGAGGTTTTGGCGCTCCGGTCGAGGCCTCCCACGACCATGGACAGCACCCAGCTCACGATCGAGATGATCAGCGCGCTCAAGAAGGCGGCGCCGAAGGACCGTACCTCGACACCCGGCACCAGCACTGTCACCAGCCACAGGCAGATCGCGTTGAGGACGAGAAGGAAGAGACCCAAGCTGAGCACGGTGAGGGGCAGGGTGAGAACCACCATGATCGGGCGCACGGCCGCATTGATGACGGCGAGGACCAGCGCCGCGAGCAGCAACGTGGCGGTGGTGGAAACGCGGAAACCCGACACCAGGGTGGTTGCCACGTAGATGGCGGCGGCGTTAATGAGGACGCGAATGAGGAAACCCATGCCCGCTCAACTCCCCCTACGACCGTTGCGCGCGGCTCGGGCGCGGCGTATTCTGTCGTCAGTGAATCGTGGACCGGCAGCACTCCAGCGTCGCTCGCGAGTCTACTATAGTCTCCTCATCGTCCTTCTCCTGGCGGTGGGTGCCCGCGCCGACGGCCAGGTGAACCTGACCGTGGACCCTGCCATGACCAAGGGGTCGGCGGGGGCGCCGGTGACGATCGTGGAGTTTTCCGACTTCCAGTGACCTCATTGCCGACGGGTCCAGCGGTCGCTGGCCCAAGTGGTGCAAGAGTATGATGGACAGGTACGTCTGGTCGTGAAAGATTTTCCTCTCGCCTCACATAGCCTGGCTCGTCCCGCGCACGAGGCAGCCCGCTGTGCCGCCCAGGGCGGGCGGTTCTGGCCCTATCGCGATCGCCTCTTCGAGGCGCAACCGCGCTTCGAGCGCGAGGACCTCATGCGTTACGCGGACGAGGTAGGCCTCGACAGGCGGCAGTTCGCGCAGTGCCTGGAAGCTCGCACGTTCGCCGCCACCGTGGAAGCCGATGTCTCGCAAGGACGGGCGCTCGGTGTTCGCGGTACGCCGACGTTCATCGTCAACGGGCAGATGCTGGTTGGAGCCCAGTCAGTGGAGGCGTTCCGGCGTGTCATTGACGAAGCCCTGGCCAGGAAACGCTGATGCCCTTTCGACGGGTCGCGTCGCCCAGTGACATTCCCGCGGGTCAAGGGCTCTCCGTGGAGGCTGAGGGTCTCAGCCTCGCCGTGTTCAACGGGGGGAACGGTCGCTTCTATGCCTGTGGGGGCGTCTGTCCACACGAGGACGGCCCCCTCGCCGAGGGGTGGCTGGAGGGCGATGCCGTCGTGTGTCCCTGGCATGGCTTCGATTTCGATCTCGAAACGGGACACTGCCGGGTCGACCCTCAGCTGAATATCGCGGTGTTCGCAGTGCGGGTGACTGACGATGCAGTGGAGGTAGATCTGCCGTGATGGCGCCGCCACACGGTCACGAGCCCGGAGGATACCGTAGTACTGCCAACCATCCCGGGCGGCGGAACCGAGCCGCTCGCGTAACCCTGTTTCGCGGCGGGCACCACCGCGCGCGCTCCGATGCCCGCGGGCCCGTACGCATGGGAGATAGGTTGTGACGGAACGAGCAGTCAAGCACGTCAGGAAGTTCCTCGGTGAGCGCTTGCGGGCGCTGCGCAAGGAGCGGGGGCTGAGCCAGGAGCGGCTCGGGCAGCGTTCGCGGCTCAGCGGAAAGTTCATCGGCGAGGTCGAGCGTGGCGAGAAGTCCATCTCCGTGGACAGCCTCTACCATGTCTCGGTGGCTCTCGACATTCCGCTCCGAGAGCTGACCGACGTTCACGCGGAACGACAGAAGGCGGTTCCCAGTCACGAGGCCCAGAAGGTCTTCGCGCTCATCGCGGGGCGGCGGCGGCCCGCCGACATCCGCCGGGCATACTCGGTGCTGCGCGCCATGTTCACCGAGAAGGCCTGACGTACCTGATGCCGGCTGTCACGGCCGAGGCCCTTCCGCTCACTGGTGAACTGAGCTACGCTGATGCCACGCGGCGCCCCGACAGGGGACGGCCGGACAGCGGAAAGGAAGGGACGATCGTGTCACCACCACTCAACTGGGCCGTGCCCCACGGCCGCCCAGTCCTCATGATTCCAGGCCCCACCGAGATTCCCCATTCGGTCATCCAGGCGATGAACCAGCCGCCCATCATCCAGTACGATCAGAGTTTCGACGAGGGGATCCTGGAGCCGACGACCTTGGCCCTGCGCGACGTGTTCCAGACCCGGAGCGAGGTCATCCTTTTGCCGGGTTCTGGCCGCACGGCCCTGGAGGCGGGAGCAGCGTCGGTCATCGAGTCCGGTGATCCGGTCCTCGTGGTGGTGGCTGGGCAGTTCGGCCTCCTCATGCGCGAGATCATGACCCGGCTGGGGGCGGCCGTCACCGAGTTCACGGTAGAGCTCGGGGCTCGTCTCGATCTCGACCGGCTCACCCGTGAGGCCGAGCGCGTGCGGCCGAAGGCAATTACCCTCGTGCACAACGAGACGTCAACCGGCACCACCTATCCGGCGGCTGACGTCGGAGCTCTCGCTCGCCGGGTGGGAGCCCTCTTCATGCTCGATACGGTATCGTCCATCGCCGGTCTCGACGTCCGCACCGATGAATGGGGGGTTGACCTCAACCTGACCGGTTCGCAGAAGTGCCTGGCCGCCCCTCTCGGCCTTGCTCTCGCTTCCGTGAGCGCCCGTGCATGGGAGGCCATGGAGTCCCGCAAGAGCAAGCCGGCCACCCGAGCCTACGATCTACTCTTGTGGCGCGAGTGGTGGATCCCCGAATCGCGAGGCGGCAAGGTGCCCGATGGGGCGTCGCGTCGCCAACCCGTCTCGATCCCGACCCATCTCACAGCCGCCATGCGCGAAGCCGTCCGTCTCATCCTCAATGAGGGAATGCCCCACCGCGTCCGTCGGCACCAGGTGGCCGCCACCGCCCTTCGCGCGGGGCTCACGGCCATGGGGCTCGAGATGTTCCCGGACGCAGCCATCCTGTCCAACACCGTGTCGTGCGTGAGGACACCCAAAGGGATCGAGCCGGCCGAGGTGGTCAGCCGCATGCGCGACCATTACGGCATCCTTATCGGGACCGGTCTCGCCGAGATCAGGACCATCACCCTGCGTATCGGAACCATGGGGGTCACCGCCAGTCCCCTCTACGTGTTGCCCACCCTGTCCGCGCTGGAGCTGGCCTTGCGTGACCTCGGAGCGAAGGGCCAGCTCGGAGCCGGGGTGGCAGCCGCCCAGACGGTCTTCGCTGACACCACATAGCGAGGTCTTACCATGCCCGACCCTCTGATCGTCGTCCCCGATGACTTTCCCTCCGTGTTCGAGAAATCGGCCGCCCACGAGCGAGCCGCCAAGCTCGGTGACCTTCGCGTATACAGCCAGCGAGGCGCCGATGACCAGGACGAGCTCGTTCGTCGTATCGACCGCGCGCGCATCGCCATCAACATCCGGGCCCATGCCCGCTTCAGCGACGCAGTCTTCGCGGCCTGCCCCAAGCTTGAGCTGGTTTCCATCTGGGGCACCGGCACCGACAACGTCGACCTGGGTGCCGCTGGCCGCCGCGGGATCACCGTGTGCAATACCCCCGGGGTCAATGCCTTCGCCGTCGCCGAGCACACGATCGCCTTGATCCTCGCCGCAGGGTCGGAAGATCCCCCGTATCGACCGCGAGATGCGTGGGGGGGCCTGGCCGCGCGAGATGCTCACCCAGTGTTCCGGCAAGACGCTGGGGGTGTTCGGGACGGGAACAATCGGGGCGCGGGTCATCGCGCTCGGTCGCGCTCTCGGCATGAACGTCCTGGCCTGGAGCATGCGCGGCGACTCTCAGGCCATCGTGGGCCTTGGCGCCACCTCCGCCGCCAAGGAAGAACTCCTGCGCACTGCCGATTTCATCAGCCTTCACTTGCGTCTCATCCCCGAGACGCGGGGCTTCCTCGGGCGCAAGGACTTCGCCCTCATGAAGCGCACGGCCATCCTCGTCAATACAGCACGCGGCGCCCTCGTGGAGCGTGAGGCCCTTCTCGAGGCGCTCGGAACAGGCCGGATCGCCGGCGCCGGGCTCGACGTCTTTCACGACGAGCCGACCAAGCAATCCGATCCTCTCTTCGAGTTCCCCAATGTCGTGCTGTCGCCGCACAACGCGGGGCAAACGCCCGAGGTCGTCCGCGACGGGTTGCTGCGAGCAGTGGAGAACGTCGAGCATTTCCTCAAGGGCCAGCCGCGCGACATGGTGGTGGGCCCCGTGAAGTAGCCCAGGCACCACCATGGAAGCACGCCAGGACTGGCGTTCCTTCATAGAGGCCTACGCGGCGGCCTATCCGGGCGAGGTGGTCCGGATCGTCGAACCCGTGTCTCTTGACCACGACGTGATGGCGCTCGTCCTCGAATACGAGCGCCGGCGCCGCTATCCCATCCTGGTCTTCGAGAAGGTGATGGGGACAGATATTCCGATTGTGTGCAATGTGGTGGCCAGCCGCCGCGCCCTCGCCTTCGCCCTCGGCGTCACCGAGCCTGCGCTGCCGGTCGAGTATGCCCGTCGGCTCACCGAGCCCATCAAGCCCGTGGTGATTGCGCAGGCACCCTTTCGAGCCCACGTGGTCCGCGGCGCTCAGGTCGACCTGACGAGACTGCCTATCCCCACCTATTTCCCGGGTGACGCCGGGCGCTACCTGACGGCCGGCATGCTCGTCGCGCGCGATCCGGAGACCGGGGTAGAGACGGAAGGCTACCATCGCTTCCAGCTTCGCGGCGCCAATCGACTGGGCGTGAGCCTGCACTCGCGTCGCCGGATGTTCGAGTACCAGCGCCGCGCGGAGGCCAAGGGCCAGCCGTTGCCCTGCGCGATCGTGCTCGGCCTCCATCCGCTCGTATCCATGGGATCGCTGGCCTATCCCCCGGCGGATGTCGGCAAGTTCGAGGTGGTCGGTGGGCTCTTCGGCGAACCGCTCGAGGTGGCGCCGTGTACGACCATCGACCTGCACGTGCCCGCTGCCGCCGAGATCGTCGTCGAGGGCGAAATCCTCCCCGGGGTGCGTGAGCCCGAAGGTCCGTTCGGCGAATTCACCGGGTACTTTTCCCGTCGCAGCACTGAGCACGTGTTTGTGGCCAGGGCCCTGGCCATGCGGGAACGGCCCTGGTTTCAGTCCATTGGCTCCGGGCGCGCGGGCGATCACATCACCACGCTCGGCCTCATCCGGGAAGCGGAGATCAGAAATGCTCTCACCCGGGTCATTCCCAACGTGACGGGCGTCCACGTGCCCCTCTCGGGGACATCATCGTTCACCGCCTACGTATCCATCAAGCAGGGTCGGCCCGGCGAGGCCAAGCACGTCATCCCGGTCGTGCTCGGAGTGGATCACTACCTCAAGCTGGTGATCGTGGTGGACGACGACGTCGACGTCTTCGACGAATCGGATGTGATGTGGGCGGTCGCCACCCGCATGCAGGCCGACCGCGACCTCGTCGTCATCTCCGGGAGTCTGGGTGCTTTACTGGACCCCAGCGCAGACGAGCGCGGCGTGACCGCCAAGCTGGGCGTCGACGCTACGCGCCCCTTCGGGCTTCCGTTCGCCGAGAAGCTGGTGATGCCCGCCGAGAGGATGGCGTGGGCGCGCGCGCTGGTCGAGCGCCAGGGCGCGAAGGGGGTCTGAACGGGTCGGCGGCCACGGCGTAGCCAGCAAAGGTCCCACCACTTGCCTGCAACATTGCGCGTCGGGTCAATGTCATGATGGTCTTCCTCGCTGATACACAGCGCCCATGGTCAGCGGGCGAGCACGTCCCAGAGGGCTTCCGCGGGATGCCTGGCCCGACGACCGGCCAGGTGATCGATCTGCTGTCGGCATGAGATTCCCGGCGCCACGATCTCCGTGGAGGCGGGTTCGGCCTTCACCGCGGGCACGAGTCGGCGATTGCCCACCGCGACCGAGATATCGTAGTGCTCCTTCTCGAAACCGAACGAGCCGGCCATCCCACAGCAACCCGAGTCGACCTCGGCGACCTCAAAGCCGGCCCAGCGTAGAACCGCGACCGTGGGGGCAGTGCCCACGATCGCCTTCTGGTGACAGTGCCCGTGAAGAAGGGCACGCCGGCCATGGTCCCGGAAGCGGAGCTCGAGCCCACGTCGGCGCTCGCGAACGAGAAACTCCTCGAGCAGAAAGCTGGCGCGCCCGACCGCCCTTGCCTCTTCGGTGCGGAGAAGATCCACGGACTCATCACGCAGGGTCAGCAGGCACGACGGCTCGAGCCCCACGATAGGCACCCCGCGGGCGGCGAATGGGTGCAAGCGCTCCACGTTCCAGCGCGCGTGGTCGCGCGCGTCTGCCAGTAACCCTTTGGAGATCATGGGCCGCCCGCAGCATTTCTTGTCGGCGAGCACGACGCGATATCCCGCATGCTCGAGCAGGGCCACCGCGGCCTGGCCGATGGTCGGGGTGTTGTACGTCACGAAGGTGTCGTGGAACAGGACCACCTCGCCCCGAGGCGCAGCGGTGGGCTGGCGATGACGCGCAAACCAGACCGTGAACGGCTCGGCCGCCAGGGTGGGCAGCGGACGCCGAGGGTCGATACCCAGCCGTTCCAGCAGGCGACGGCTCACGGGCAGGCGCGCGAGCCGGTTGGTGAGCCGCGGCGCGCGCGCCTGCCATTCGCTCAGCTGCGCGATGCGTGCGAACAGGCGGTTGCGCAGCGGGAGGCCATTGGCCTGGTAGTAGTGGTGCAGGAACTCGTATTTCAGCTTGGCCATGTCCACGTTGGACGGGCACTCGGCCTTGCATCCCTTGCACTCCAGGCAGAGATCCATGACCTCGTAGAGCCGTCGCCCGGTGAACTCCGTGGCCGGCACCTTGCCGGACAGTACCGTCCTCAGCGCGTTGGCGCGCCCGCGCGTGCTGTGCTCCTCGTCCTTCGTGACCATGTACGAGGGACACATGGTGCCCTCGAGCTTCTTGCGGCACACGCCCACTCCGTTGCACATTTCGATGGCGGCGGCAAACCCTCCCTGCTCCGAGAAGTCGAGGAGGGTCTTGGGTTCCCACGTCCGGTAGGACGTTCCGAAGCGCAGGTGGTCGGTGACGGCGGGGCTCGCCACGATGTTGCCGGGATTCAGCCGATTCTCGGGGTCGAAGGCGCGCTTGAGCTCCCGGAAGGCTTGCATGATGGTCGGGCCATACATCCGCTCGAGGTATGGGCTGCGAGCGCGCCCGTCTCCATGCTCGCTCGAGATGGTGCCGTGGAAATCCGCCACCAGGTCGAAGATCTCGTCGGCGATGGCCTTGACCTGCTCGAGCCCGCGCGGCGTCTTGAGGTCGATGACGGGACGGATGTGCAGGCACCCCACCGAGCAGTGGCCGTAGTAGGCGCCCACCGTGTCGTGCTTGGCAAAGATCTCCTTGAAGCGCGGCACGAATTCCGCAAGGTGGCGAGGATGGACGGCCGTGTCTTCCACGAAGGCAATGGGTTTCTTGTCCCCCTTCATGCCGAGGAGGAGACCGAGGCCGGCTTTGCGAAGCTTCCAGATGGACTGCTGCTCCCCCACCTCATAGGCGAGCGACGACGCATAGCCGAAACGCTGCCGCTGGCGGAGCGCCTCCAGCCGGTCCACCTTGGCTCGCACCTCGGCTTCGCTCTCCCCCGCGTATTCAACGATCAGGATGGCCTCGGGATCACCCTGCACGAAACCCATGCGCTGGGACTGCTCGATATTCCCGCGGGCGAGATCGAGAATCATCTTGTCGGTCAACTCCACCGCGTGCGGTCCCGTTTCCAGGATAGCCTGCGAGCACTCCAGGGCTTCCTGCATATCGCGGTAGTGGATGACGT
The DNA here is from genome assembly GCA_963754315.1 of uncultured Candidatus Rokubacteria bacterium. Classification (GTDB taxonomy): domain Bacteria; phylum Methylomirabilota; class Methylomirabilia; order Rokubacteriales; family CSP1-6; genus CAVWFS01. The sequence goes on along the minus strand of CAVWFS010000018.1, from coordinate 599,333 downwards.
CGAGGGCGGTCGCCCGCGGCCGTCGGCACAGACGCACCTTGGCCTCCAGGATTGTGAGTAAGGTGCCTTCGGAGCCAATGACGAGTCGGGCCATGTTCAGCAGCCGACCCCGCTCGGCGCCGGTGGGGGCGGCGCCGCCGCTGGGATGGCGGTACACCGCTCCCTCTGAACCGGTGATGAGCTCGCTCAGATTGTAGCCCGCCACTCGGCGCCAGTATGGCGGGTAGCGGCGTTGGATCTCGTCTTCGTACGTCTCGGCGAGACGCGCCACCTCACGGTAGATTTGCCCCTCGAGCCCGCGCAGCGCGCACTTGGCCTGGAACGCCTCTGGGGTGATCTCCTGGAAGACCACCCGCGAGCCATCGGCGAGGAGCGCCGTGATTTCGATCACGTGCTCCACGGTTAGTCCGTACGTGATGGAATGCGACCCTCCGGAATTGTTGCCCATCATGCCACCGAGGGTGGCGCGGTTGGAGGTGGACGTATCCGGGCCAAAGAGGAGCCCCGCCGACCGGACGTGATGATTCAGCTCGTCCTGCACCAGGCCCGGCTGCACCCGCGCCCACAGCTCCTCCGCGTTGACCTCCAGGACCTGATTCATGTGCGCTGAGAAGTCGAGGACGAGGGCACGGTTCACCGTTTGTCCGGTGAGCGACGTGCCCCCTCCGCGCGGCAGCAGGGCCACCTGCTGCCGCTGCGCCACTTCCACGACTGCCTGCACGTCGGCGGCGTCGCGCGGGATGACCACGCCGATCGGTTCCATCTGATACATGGAGGCGTCAGTCGAGTAGAGCAGACGCGAGAAAGTGTCGAAACGGACGTCGCCGGCGATGACCTTCCGGAGCTCGTGTTCGAGATCATTCACGCCGCGTATTATACGCGGCGGCTCGGCCCTCAGCGCAGCAGGGTCAGCACGGTGACCGACACCATGAGGTTGGTGAGCGCGTGCGCCATCATTCCCGGCAGCACGCTACCCGTCCGCTCGAAGGCCCAGGCCCACAGGACCCCGCTCCACAGGACGTCGACGAAACCCAGCGCGCCGTAGCCGTGGGCGAAAGCAAAGACCACCCCGCTCGTGACGATGGCCGGGCCCGCCCCCATTCCGCGGCGAAGGGTTGCGAAGAGGATCCCCCGGAACACGATCTCTTCGAAGAGAGGAGCGAATACTACCGCTCCCGCCAGGCTCGCCACCACGGCGAGGGGGTCTCCGAAGGCCAGCTCCTCATCGAACCATTCGCTCCAGTGGCTGGTCAAATGGAGCCGGCTTCCGCCGAGAGTGATGAGGGTCGTAAAGAGGGCTCCCGCCGCCACCAGCGCGACGCCGATCATGACGACGCGGCGGCCGGCCCCGGGCACCAGTCGGAGCCCGAGCGCGTCGCGGAAGCCAATGCCGGCCGGCGCCAGGAGAAAATTCTGCACGAGCAGGAGCAGGGGCACGTACATCAAAGGCCACGTGATGGCCTCGAGCATCGGATGGTCGAGATCGAACCAGGAGCCGAACAGGCCGGACAGGAAAAGGAGGACGACGATGACGAGGGCGGCGCCGGCCCCACCCCGGATCAGGACAATGACGCCGAGCTTCCCGGGCCAGGGAGGGGGCAGGGCCGCGCGCCCCACCGTCAGTGCGCCCGGTCGGTGGCGACGGCGCCAAATGGCCACCAGCGCCACGACGCCAGCTCCCACCAGGGTCACGTTCATAACGGCCAGGGCGCGGGCGCGCCCGAGGAGGGCCCGGGCGCTCGTTTCCAGAGACTGGTTCGCCTCCGCCCGCAACGAGGCGTCGCCCACGCGGGTTGCCCATGCCAGGGCGAGGCGGTCCCTGAACCACCCGTCCACAAGCGCCTCACGAAGACCCGTCCCGTTCGGCGTCCTCCTCGGCATCGACCCCGCCCAGGTAGGCGGTATTGACGATGGGGGCGAGGACGGCCAGCATGCCACCGTCGCCCGTCCAAGCTGCCGTCAGCTTCCCCACGCGGTCCGTATTGCCGGCCTCGCCGTAGAGGATGGCGAGGTGAGCGTCCACCTTGGGATCATCCGACCGTTCCGCCAGCTCCTCGTACCAGGCAATCGCCTGCTTGAGATCATCGCTGCCGTCGGCGGAGATGAGCTGGTGCAGTCGTCGTTCCCAAGGGGAGATCCGCCGGAGCCCCTCGTTGAGATCCATGCCCCGCGACACGACGAGAGCGAGCGCCTCCTCAGGTGCCGCCACCGCATCGATGCGCGGCTGGGTGAGATGCACCCAGGTCATCCAGCCGGCGAAGAGCAGAAGGATCGCCCCGGACAGGAGCGTTCCACCGACCGACGGGGTACGTCGAGGTCGGGGAACCTCGAGGGGGGCTCGAGGACCGTGATGTCGCTCACGTGAGCGACATCACGGCAGGTGCTGCGTGACGAAGTGTCCGCCTTTCATGACGCGAAGCCGCGGCCGATCCTGGAGAAATCGCGGAGTCGGATCCCGAGCGTCGCCGCCGCCGCCCGGGCCTGGGCGCCGAGGCCGACGAGCTCCGTTTCGCGCTGGCGGCCGTAGCGGCTGTAGGACAACTCCTCGTCGCAGTACCCGGGATGAGTCATGAACTCCGACACGCCCACCGGCAGTCGTCGAAGATGCCCCAGCGCGCGGGCTAGTGTCCAGTAGGCATCTGGGCCAGACTCGCCGAAGAAGTGATCGGGTGTGGCGAGACCGGCCGAGCGCGCTGCCTGGCGAGCCTCGGCGTTTTGGCTACGAACGGGCGACCGGCTCCGTACCGCCCAGGAGAGGACGATCTCCCGCACGGGCGGCAACAGCCCGATGTGGTGGTGCGTATCGAAATGCGTCGGCGGACGTCGAAAGAGCGTCTCGAACCGCTCGAGCTGGGCCTCGATCTCGGCCTCGATCTCTTTCGCTCGTGCCCGGGCTGCCGCCTGGCGGGCATCGCGCACGAACCGTCCCGAACCATCCACCAGCGAGGGCGCGCCCGTGATCGGAGCACCGAGGGTCAGGTTGATGTGCACACCGATCCCGATCCCTGAGCCCAGCGCGGCATCGATCTGCGCGGGCGGAATCGCTCGGTTCACGAGGGCCGTGGTACTCGTCACGATTCCGTGGCGGTGGGCACCGAGGATGCCGGCACTCACGCCCGGGGTGAGGCCAAAATCATCGGCATTCACGATAAGAACACGCATTATTTCAAAGTCTTGAGACCCCTATGCGTCAGATTACACCTCACCTTCCCTGGACCTTCCGGAAGTAGAGTCGGAGTGCCTCCTTGAGCTGGGCGCGCGAGCCCGCCGAGGTCTTGGCGTCTTCGAGCTGCTCGAGGTCCAGCTGGAGCGGGACACCTTCCTTCTTCACGCCGTCGAGCTCGGCAGTGAGCCCACAGCGTTCATCAGACTCCGTGAAGACGATCTTGGCCCGCGTGAAGGCTCCGTCGTCGCGGGCGAGTTGCTCGACCGTCTCTACGATCACCCGCTTGATCTCCTCGGCTTCGCCGGAAGGCACCGTGGAGAAGGCAGCGGTCAGCGTGATATCGGGCATGGTCCTCTCCTTCAATAGCCGGCGGCGGCTGCCGGGCGCAGATGGTCGAGACCCGCCTCGAGTCCACCGCGGGTGACACGGATGGCAATGGGCTTGGCAAAGAACGAACTGGCATACGTCTCCTCGCGAGCGACCACCGCGTAGCCCCGGCGGCTGAGCTCACGCAGCGCGCGATCGCCTACCCGGTCGTCGACCTCGAGGGTGTCGCCCTCCATGTGGACGCGGGGCGCCTCGATGGCTGCCTGGACGGATTGAGCGTCGTCGACAAGATTGGCGATGACCTGTGGGACGGCCGAAATAATCTTGCGCCCACCCGGCGCCCCCACGGCCAGGTACGGGCGCCCTCCTCTGAACGCGAGGGCGGGCGCCATGTTGACCATCGCGCGCTTGCCCGGCCCCACCGAGTTCGGCTTGGCGGGCTCGGGATCGAACCAGATCATCCCGTTGTTCAGGAGAATTCCCGTGCCGGGCACGACCATTCGTGAGCCGTAGGTCGAGACGGCCGTGTTGGTCAGCGACACCATATTTCGGTCACGGTCGACCGCGCAGACGTGTGTCGTGCAGTCATCCATCGTCTGCAGGGGGCGGGCCGCCCCCTGCAGACCTCCGCGCGCAGCCCTCAGACCCCCTCGCGCACCGGGAGCGCGATCAGCCGGACTTCCATGGCGCCGGATCTCGGAAGCGATCGCGCGAGCGTAGTCGATCGAGGCGAGGTGTTCCCACGGGGCATTGACGACCTCGGGATCACCCAGACGCGCGAAACGGTCGACGAAGGCGCGGCAGATAGCCTGCGCCCGATTGTGAAGCCCCAACGCCGTCCGCCAGCCGATGTGGGCGGCCGGGAGCTGGCCGAGCGTGTTGAGGATCTGGAGCGCGCTGATGCCGCCCGTCGCCCCCGGCGACCATGCGACGTCCAGTTCCCGGTAGGCGCTCGTCACGGGTTCCCCCAGGCGCACGCGATAGGCGGCCAGATCGCTCCTGGTGATGAGCCCGCCCGTCTGCTTCATGTGCTCTGCGATGGCGTCGGCGATGGCGCCCTTGTAGAAGGCGTCGCTACCCTCGCGGGCGATCAGCTCCAAACTGCGGGCAAGGTCAGGATACGCGGTGCGATCCGCGTACTCGGCGGTGGGCGGGCGGTAGATCGCGCGACCGTTGCGGAGGTACGTGCGCGCGCTCTCCGGAAAGCCGCTCAGCTCCTCGAGGTATTTCGCCGTTGTCAGCGCCAGGTACCAATCGGGCACGAACCCCTCGCGCGCGAGTTCGATGGCCGGCGCCAGGACGTCGGGCAGCTCCATCGTGCCCCAGTGCTCGACAGCATAGATGAGACCGGCCACCGATCCCGGCACGGCCACCGACAGCGGGCCGTAGACGTTGGCGTCATCCCGTACTCGGGGCCACGCAAACAGCGCAGTGGAAACGCCGGCGGTCAGCGGGAACATTTCGGCATGTGCACCGAGGGGCGCGCAGCCGTTGAAGTCGAGAGCCTTGGTCGTTCCCTGTCGGGCTAAATGCACGAGCATCGTGCCGGAACCAGCCAAGGTGCTCATGAACGGCTCCACCACCGTCATGGCAAAGGCTGTGGCCACCGCGGCATCCACCGCGTTGCCCCCCGCTTTCAGGACGCGCGCGCCCGCCTCAGCCCCCAGCGGGTGTTCGGCCGTCACCAGACCGCGCGGAGCGCGCGGCGTCTGCTTGGTCACCACCAGCCGTGAGCGGATCATGGGTGTCGACCACCGATCATATCAGCGCCGACTCGAGGACGATCCCGCGGTCGACGACCCGCGCCGCCTGCGCGAGGAGCCGGCTCAGTTCCGCTGCCACCTCGTCGGATTCGGCCAGCTGACGCAGCAGATCGATGAGGCGCCGCATGGCGCGTATGAGGTCGCCCTCGTGACCGCCGAATGAAGCCTCCACGATTCCGGCCCAGTCGTCGTCTCCGGACGTCCACCGAAAGACGGCAGGAACGAATCCGCTGTTGACTCCCACGGGGATCACGAGATGGTGGGCCCGCTGAGCGGCGGCCACCGTGTCGGCCAGAGGAATGAGTTGCTCGAGCTTCCTCCTGAGCCGCGGGTGGGCACGCAGAAAGCCCCGTGCGATGTTCGGATCGCCCGAGCGCGACTCCTCGAGCAAGGCCGAACAGAGAGCGGCCGCCTCCGCCACGTTCACGTCGGCGAAGATCCCACGTCCGACCGCCTCCGCCACCAGGAGCTCGTTGTCGTGGCGCAGGCCGGCGATGAGCCGCCCCTTCGACTGCAGGGCTCCCTCGTGGACGGCACCAAATTGCTCGAGCACCTCCACCACACTGAGGAACTCCCGCCAATAGGCGCTCCGCAGCGCCTCCAGCGCCTGCCGGCCGCGCGCGAGGCGCTCGCCCGTCTGCTCGAGCTGGCGCCAGGCCTGATCACATCGCGTCGTCGCGCTCCACGGGCACCGATGGCACTCGATGGTGGACAAGCTCGCCTCCGGACCCCGCGCCCGTTCGCGTTCCATCAGCTCCGGCACTGAGAGCTGGGAGAGCGTCTGGGCGAGGTGCCGCAGTCCCCGACCCTCCCGCCCCCGATCGAGCGGAAGGTGCAGGGGTGGGGTGGCCCAGAAGATCCGCTTGATCACTCCAGCCTTGACGCGGATAACCGCACCGTGCGGCAACAGCGCATCGACGATGGCCCGGTGGCCACGGATCGAGTGAACTCCGAGAATGAGGGCCAAGGTAGGGGCTCCCTTGCGCCGCACGAGGGCCAGACGTCCCGCCTCGGCCTCCAGCGGGCCCCGCTCGCCGCGGCGTGCTCCCCGCCCGAGCGCTTGGCGGTGCTGCTCGACCTCTAGGCGTGCTTGACGGTAGCGACCGATACGCTCGAAGTGGCCGCACGGGGCTTCGTAGCGCTGTGCCTCTTCGCGGGCACTCTCGAGACGGGCCACTTCATGCTCAACGTCGCGGATCCGCTTCAAATTCTGATACTGCCCAAACGACGCTTCGATGCGGCGGCGTAATGCCTCCGGGGGCGCCCCTGTTCCGAGCAGCACGGCGGCCGAGCCGTACCCGAGCTTGAATTGGCTCTCGATAGGCTCTGGCGCGCCATCGACGACACGCAAGATGTCTTCCACGCCATCCCGGACGTCAAGGGCGATCACGCACTGCCCTTCGCTATCGATCCCCCGCCGGCCCGCCCGCCCCGCCATCTGTGTCAGTTCGTTGTGGGAGAGCGTGCGGAACCCACGCTCGCTACGCTTGGTCAACCCCTGCAGGATTACGCTCCGGGCCGGCATATGGATGCCGAGCGCCATGGTCTCGGTCGCGAACACCACTTTACAGAGTCCCCGCTCGAAGAGCGTCTCGATCACTCGCTTGAGGGTCGGGAGGATGCCTGCATGGTGAAGCCCGACCCCGAGGCCCAGCGCACGCAGAATGCCTTGGTTCAGCGGCGACTCACCGAGGGACGGCGTATCGCGGAGAGCCTCGTGCAGAGCGACCTCGACCTCCTGGCGCTGGGCCCGAGTCAACAAGCTGTGACCCTCGGTGAGCACATCATCGACCGCGCGCTCGCACCCGGCCCGGCTGAAGATGAAGTAGATCGCCGGGAGCCAGCCGCGCCCCTCCAGCGCTTCGATGAGCACCACCGGATCGACGACCCGACGCGTGTACCAGCGACCGCGGGCGTCCGCGCCGCGCGATTCGTCGCCGATGAGGCGAGCCCGCCCGTCCCGCACGCGGGCCATGTCGTGGATGTCGCCGGCTAGATCCGCCACCGCATACGCAAGAGGGACGGGGCGCTGAGGATGGGAGACGGCGGTGATGGGGCCGTGCACGATGGAGATCCAGTCAGCGATCTCCTTCACGTTGGCCACCGTGGCCGAAAGCGCAACCAGCTGGACGTCATGGGGCGCGTTGACGATGATCTCCTCCCACACGGTGCCGCGTCCCTCGTCGCCCATGTAATGACACTCGTCCAGCACCACGTAGCCGAGCTCGGCCAGACCGCCGGAGTAGAACATGTTCCGGAGAATCTCCGTGGTCATGACCAGGAGCCGACCACGCGGGTTGACCTTGACATCGCCGGTGAGGATCCCCACAACCTCCTCGCCGAAGGCCCGCGTGAAATCTCCGAACTTCTGGTTGGAAAGGGCCTTGAGGGGTGTGGTGTAGGCTACGCGCCGGCCGCCTTCCAGCGCAGCCTGTATGGCGAACTCCGCGACCAGCGTCTTGCCGGCGCCAGTGGGGGCAGAGACGATCACGGATTGCCCAGCCATGATGGCCCGGGCCGCCTCCACCTGGAAGTCATCGAGCGGGAAGGGGTACTTCGAGCGAAAGCGCTCGAGGATCTCCATCACGAATCACAGTAGCACGGGGGATGGTATCCTGCCGTCGAGACCCGCGCGCTCCGGGAGGTGTATCACCGCGTGATCGTCTATCACATCGCCGTCACCGCTGCTGACGACTATCTGCAGGGCCGTACAGCCCATCGCCGGGCGCATCTCGAACGACTGCAGGGGCTGCGCATGGCGGGAATCTTCGTGGGGGGTGGACCCGCGCCCGACGGGAAGACCGCCGAGCTTTTCTACCGCCTCCAGCAGCCCTGGCAGGTGAAGAACGCACTGGAGGAAGACCCCTACTGGACAGGCGGCGTGTGGACGGCCTACACGCCGCGCAGCTTCAGCCAGTTCGTAGAGCCCTGGGAGATGGTACCAATCGTCCTCGATGGCTCGCGCCAGGCCACCCTTGTCGAGGGGCCGACGACCGATCTGGCCGCCGCTCCCTTTGCCCTCATCGAATTGCGTGGCGCGGGCCGCATCGCCTTTGGCGGCTTCTTCGAGGACGGCGGCGTGCTCGCCCTGGTCCGCAGCGGGGACGCCGAGCAGGCGCGTGCCTGGCTCGCCGAGAGTGGCTTCTGGCAGCGCGAGACCCTCGTCACTCGCTCGCTTCTCCACGTCCTTTGATGCGGATCCTACTCATCAGCAACTCGGGCCGACCGCTGCTCGAGCATTGTCGTGAGACCGTGGCCCGCTTCCTGGCCCCCCGGCAGCACGTCGGTTTCGTGAGCGCGGCCAGCCTCGGCGACGAGCGTCTCTACTGCGAGCGGGTGCGCGAGGCTCTGGCCCCGTTGGACCTCGAGGTCACCCACGTCTACTGGAAGACGGATCCCATCAAGGCACTGGAGTCCGTCGAGGCGATCTTCGTGGGGGGCGGAAACACGTACGCGCTCTTGCAGCGCCTGCGGGCGTCCCACCTGCTGGGCGCGCTCCGGGAGCGCGTCCACCACGGCGTGCCTTACATGGGAAGCAGTGCCGGCGCCAACGTGGCGGGGCCGACGATCCTGACCACCAACGACTGGAACGTGGTGGCCCTCGACCGCTTCGAGGCGCTGGGCCTGGTCCCGTTCAACATCAACCCCCACTATCTCGAGGTCGACCCGCTCCGGGCGGCCGGTAGTGAGACGCGCGACGACCGGATCCGGGAGTATCACGCGGTGAACGCCAACCCCGTGTTCGGGATCGAGGAAGAGACGATGATTCGCATCGAGGACGGGGCGGCCATCGTGGACGGGCGCGGGCGCGTGAGGGTCTTCCGCCGGGGCGTGGAGCCGACCTGGCACGCGCGCGGGGAACGACTCCCCTACCCATGAGCCACGTGATTCGTCCTCACTCTACCGCCCTGCTCATCGCCTTCGTGCTCCCGCTTGTCGGCTGCCGAATGCCGTACATGCCCAACCCCTACGTCCCCATCCCCTTCATGAGCACTCCCCCGCCATCGGCGGCTGCTCACCTCAAGGACGGAAACGGACGGGTCGTAGGGACCGCCGTCTTGCTGCAAGACGGTGGAGAGGTTCGTCTCCTTCTCGACGTTAACGGTCTGCCGCCGGGTGACAAGGCCCTACACATCCACGAGGTCGGGCGATGCGATCCGCCGTCCTTCGACTCCGCCCGCGGCCACTTCAACCCGACCGGAGCCGAACACGGAACCGCCAACCCACGCGGGCCCCACGTGGGAGACCTGCCCAACATCACCGTCGACGCGAGCGGCCGCGGGCACCTCGAGGTCACCATCAAACGCGTGAGCCTCGAGAAGGGCTCGGCGTCTCTCTTTGATGCCGACGGAAGTGCCCTCGTCGTGCACGCGAATGCCGACGACATGCACACCAATCCGGCCGGCAACAGCGGGCCCCCGCTCGCGTGCGGGGTGATCGAACGGGGCAGTTAGTCGAGGCCGGCCACGGCCAGCACGCGCCGCATCCGCTCGGTGGCGAGGTCGGGATCGCGCAGGAGTCCCGCTTGATCGGCCAGTCGGAAGATCTCGGCCAGATGGATGATCGAGCGGGCACTCTCGAGACCGCCCACCATGCGGAAATGTCCCTGGTGACCGTTGAGATACGCCATGAACACCACCCCTGTCTTGTAAAAGCGCGTGGGGGAACCAAAGAGGTGGCGAGACAGAGGTAGGGTCGGACGCAGGATTTCCTCGTAGCGGATGAGGTTGCCGGCGTCGAGGGCGTGAAGAGCGGCGGAGGCGGCGGGCGCGATGACGTCGAAGATCCCGAGCAAGGCGTCACTGTAGCCGTGCTCGTCACCCAGGATCGTGGTCGGATAGTCGAAGTCGTCGCCACTGTACATGTGTACGCCAGGGGGAAATTGCCGGCGCATGACGATCTCACGCTTCTGGTCGAGGAGGGACAGCTTGACTCCATCCACCTTGGGCGCGTGCTCACGCACGATACCCAGCAGCACCTCCATGGCCACGTCCAGACTCGGAGATCCCCAGTACCCCTCCAGGGCGGGATCGAACATGTCGCCCAGCCAGTGGATGATCACGGGCCGGCTCACCTGGCGTAGCAGCTTTCCGTACACACGGACGTAGTCCTCGGGCCCCCGCGCGCACGCCGCCAGCGCGCGGCTGGCCATCAGGATGACTTGACCGCCATGACGTTCGACCCATTCGATCTGCTCTTCGTAGGCCGCCTCGACCTGCTCGAGGGTGAAGGGACCCGCCGACGCGAGCTGGTCCGTGCTGACACCACAGCCGATGCGCGCACCGGCCGTGCCCCGGGCGTCGTCGAGCGAGCGCCGGATGAGCTCCCTGGTGGTCTCCCAGCTCATGCCCATCCCGCGTTGGGCGGTATCCATGGCCTCAGCCACCGCCAGCCCAAGGCCGTAAACATGGCGACGATACGCGAGCGTCGCGTCCCAGTCTACGGCTGACTCGAGAGTCGGGTTGACATGCGCGAGCGGGTCCGCCACCACGTGGACGGCGGCGTAGGCGATTCGGCTCTTGATGGCGGTCGCCGTCGACGGTAGCGCCTGCGGAGTGCCTGCTGCGTAGGAAACGATCGCCCCATCGAGACGGGGGAGGCGCAAGGACTGGGCCATGGTGTACTCCTTTGCCGGTCAGGTCTCGCTCATTCTAAGCCCTGCGCGGTCAAAGCGCTCCGGGCTGTTCGATCGGTCGACAATCGGGGCCGTGGCGGACCGCTCCCGGCCGCGGATCGTGGTATCGTTACCGCAATTCCGCGCGGGATTTTCCGTTCCATCGATCCGAAGGAGGCCGCCATGGGCAGCGACAAGCATCAGGTGAAGTTCCTTCTGGGTGAGAAGGACATTCCGACCAAGTGGTACAACATTCAGGCCGACCTCAAAAGCCCGCTGCCTCCTCCCTTGCACCCCGGCACCCACAAGCCTCTGGGACCGGCCGATCTGGCTCCGCTCTTTCCCATGGAGCTGATCAAGCAGGAGGTCAGCCAGGAGCGCTGGATCGAGATCCCAGACGAGGTGCGCGACGTCCTGCGGCTGTGGCGGCCCACGCCCCTCTACCGGGCCCGACGCCTAGAGAAGGCCCTCGACACACCCGCGCGGATCTACTACAAGTACGAGGGCGTGAGCCCCGCCGGCAGCCACAAGCCGAACACGGCAGTTGCGCAGGTGTTCTACAACAAGAAGGAAGGTGTCCAGCGCCTGACCACCGAGACGGGCGCTGGACAGTGGGGATCCGCGCTGGCCATGGCGTGTCAGATGTTCGGGTTGCAATGCAAGATCTACATGGTGAAGGTCTCGTTTCAGCAGAAGCCTTACCGGCGCATTCTGATGGAGTCGTGGGGAGCCCAGGTGGTGGCTAGCCCCAGCCCCGACACCGCTTCCGGCAAGAAGGTGCTCGAGCAGCATCCCGACTCCCCGGGCAGTCTCGGTATCGCGATCAGCGAAGCGGTGGAGGACGCCGCTCAGCGCGACGATACCAAGTATTCGCTGGGGAGCGTGTTGAACCACGTTCTGATGCACCAGACGGTGATCGGGCTGGAGACGAAAAAGCAGCTCGACCGGGCAGACGCCGAAGCCGATGTGGTCGTAGGCTGCATCGGGGGCGGCTCGAACTTCGCAGGCTTCTCGTTTCCCTTCCTAGCCGACAAGCTGCGGGGGAAGCGCAAGAAGCTCCGGGTCGTGGCCATCGAGCCGAGCGCGTGTCCGAGCCTCACCAAGGGCAAGTACGTGTACGACTTCGGGGATACGGTCGGCCTCACCCCGCTCGTTAAAATGCACACCCTCGGCCACAGCTTCGTGCCCGCCCCCATGCACGCAGGCGGCCTTCGCTATCACGGCATGGCCCCGCTCATCTGCAAGTTGTACGACGAGGGGATGCTGGAGGCGAGGGCCGTGTCGCAACTGGCCACGTTCCAGGCCGCCTTGACCTTCGCCCAAGCGGAGGGCATCCTCCCCGCGCCCGAGGCGGCCCATGCCGTGCGCGGTGCGATCGATGAGGCCCTGCGCTGCAAGGCTGAAGGCAAGAGAAAGACGATCGTCTTCAACCTGTGTGGTCACGGCTACCTTGACTTGAGCGCCTACGAGGCGTACCTGGCAGGAAAGCTCCAGGACTACGAGTATCCGGCCGATAAAGTCGAGGAAGCCCTGCGGGGGTTGCCCGCCGTGAAGGGCTAGGCGGTCACGTCGCCTCCGCCGCGAGTATCGGGCGGCTAGCGTGGCTCCGTCATGGTTTCGACAGTGCCGGCTCGGCGCAGGTCTGGTGCTGTTCGCGTTCGTATCGACCCACCTCCTGAACCATGCCCTGGGCCTGGTGTCGCTTGCCGCGATGGAGGAGGGACGCTATTGGTTCCTTCGCATCTGGCGCAACCCGGTAGGGACAGTCGGGCTGTACGGCGCTCTGGCCACCCATGGGCTCCTCGCCCTGTGGTTTCTCTACGAGCGTCGCACCCTGCGCATGCCGCCCTGGCAAGCTATCCAGATCGCCCTGGGGCTCAGCCTTCCCCCGCTCCTGGTCGGTCACGTTCTGGGAACGCGGGTGGCTCACGTCATGTTCGACACCGCCGACCCCTACGCTCGGATACTCCTCATCTACGGGCAGCTCAGTCCCGAGTTGGGTATCAAGCAGGCCCTGGTCCTGAGCGTCGCCTGGATTCACGGATGCATCGGCCTCCATTACTGGCTGCGCTTCCGTTCCTGGTATCCCCGAGCGGTGACGTGGCTCTTCGGCATTGCCGTGCTGATGCCGACGCTCGCGCTGCTCGGCTTCGCTGAGGCGGCGCGCGAGGTTTCACGGCTGGCCGCCGCGCCGGGCTGGACCCAGGCCACACTGCAGAAGACCCGGCAACCTGGCCCCGACCAGCGCGCGACCTTGGGAGGCATCCAGCGCGGCTTCTTGCACGGGTATGCAGGCGCCCTCGGAGTCGTGCTGCTCGCCCGTACCATACGGGCACTTCATGCGCGCCGCCGGACGATCCGTGTCGTCTATCCGGACGGACGGATCGTCCAGGTGACGCGGGGCTTCACGGTGCTCGAGGCCAGCCGCGGCGCCGGTGTTCCCCACGCCTCCGTGTGCGGCGGTCGCGGACGCTGTTCGACGTGCCGGGTACGGATCGGGCTCGGGCTCGAGAAGCTACCTCCGCCGAGCGCCGCCGAAACGCGCGTGCTCCAGCGAGTCAATGCCCCGCCCAACGTGAGGCTTGCCTGCCAGCTGCGCCCGCACACCGACGTGGCCGTCGTTCCCCTGCTCCCTGCCATGCCGCCCCCAGGTAGGATCGTGGCGGCGGACCACCGGCCGGGGCTGGAGCAGGAGATCGCCGTTCTTTTTGCCGACCTGCGGGGCTTCACCAGGATCGCCGAGCACAAGCTCCCTTACGACGTCGTCTTCCTGCTCAACCGCTACTTCGAGGTGGTCGGGACCTCGATCGAGAAAGCGGGCGGCGTTGCGAACCAGTTCACAGGTGACGGGGTCATGGCCCTCTTCGGGCTCGACACCGGCCCGGAGGCCGGAGCACGCCAGGCCCTGGCGGCCTCGCGTGATCTGGTGCTGGCGCTCGGTGAGTTGAGCCGGGAGCTGGCGCACGAGCTGCCAGCCCCGCTCCGGATCGGCATCGGGATCCACGTCGGCTCGGCCGTGGTCGGCCGCATGGGATACGGCGCCGGAGTCTATCTGACCGCGGTCGGCGACACGGTGAATCTCGCGAGCCGCCTCGAACAGCTCACCAAGGAGTACGACTGCGAGCTGGTGATCTCGGAAGACGCCGCGCGGTGGGCTGGCCTCGACGCGAGGGATCTGCCACGCCACGAGCTGACCGTCAGGAACCGCGCGGGACGTCTCGCGGTGTACACGGTCGAGTCGATTGTAAGGGGGGCCCCGAAAGGGCCCCCCTAGCCCCCCAGGGCCGGCTCGGAAGCGACCCGGGAAACCCGGGACGCTCCTCGTTCGCACGCTTCACCTTCGGGGGGCCTCGAAAGGGCCCCCCTAGCCCCCCAGCGCCGGCTCGGAAGCGACCCGGAGACGTGCCTCGGACACCATCGATGATCCCCGGGGTGGCCTTGGTGGGGGTCGTGCAGTACTCCTGGATGGAGAGACCATCGAGGCACCCGGCGAAGGAGCCGGCGATGGGATAGGCTGGTACCCGATCCGCATAGCCGCCCTTGTAGGCGGCCGCCACCCGTTGACGTCCGGTTACGGCTGCTTCGCTGTCCGCCATCACTCCCTCCTTGCGGGCTCGGGCGCCATCTACTCTACGAACGCGTTCAAGGTCAGGTCGATCTGCTCCGACGTCAAGTCCGGCTGCAACAGCAGGCTGACCGTGTCGGCGCCGGCCAAGGCCGGCGAAGAGCACAACGGCCGCCGGGCGCGCGGCTCTTCTCTTGACACCGGTCGTCTGAGTATGGCCATATCTGACGTGTTATGGCCGTAACGTCCATCAAGTCCACCTATGCATTGGACGCAAGGAGCGTCCGGAGCCTCGAGCAACTTGCCCGGCGCTGGCGCGTCTCCAAGTCGGAGGCGCTACGCCGTGCCATTGGCGCCGCCGCCGGGGTCGCTTCACCCCAAGCAGTAGAGGCTCTGAAGGCTCTCGACCGCCTCCAGCGCGATCTGCACCTCACCCCTGCCCGCGTTCGGGCGTGGGCGCACCGAACGCGCGCCGAGCGTCGCGCCGCCGGCGGACAAGCCCGCCGCGTGTGATCCACCTCGACACGAGCTTCCTGATTCGCGCCTTGGCCCGCGGCACGGTGGAGGATCGCTGCCTTCGTCGTTGGTTGGGCGAGGGTGAAACGCTCGCGGTGAGCGCGGTGGGCTGGGTCGAGTTCTTGTGTGGTCCCGTTCAGGCCGCCCACGTCGCCCTGGCCGGGCGGATCCTCGAGCCGCCCGTCCCCTTCCTCGCCGAGGACGCCGCCCTGGCCGCGCGCCTGTTCGACCTGGGGGGACGACGTCGCGGTAGCCTGGTGGAATGTATGATCGCGGCCACCGCCGTGCGGGCGGGCGCGATCCTGGCGACCGCCAACCCTGCCGACTTTCGAAGGTTCGTGCGCGTCGGGCTGAGGCTCGCCGGGTAAGGCGGCCAGCTTTCATCTACCACCCTGGAGGCCCATGCATGATCAAGCCCTACACCGCGGTCGGACTGATCCCCACCGTGCGCGGGATCCGCAAGCGCAAGGATATCAAGGTCAACCTCGAGCACCTGCACCACCTGGTCAAGGCTGCGTCGTGGCTGTCCAGCCTCGACCTGCCCGTGCGCCTCATTGCCTTCCCCGAAGGCGCGCTCCAGGGCTTCAATGACGAGGTCCTGGATCTCGACCACGTGCAGTTCGCCAGGGAGGGGGCTATCGACATCCCCGGGGAAGAGACGGACG
Source organism: uncultured Candidatus Rokubacteria bacterium (assembly GCA_963754315.1). GTDB lineage: Bacteria > Methylomirabilota > Methylomirabilia > Rokubacteriales > CSP1-6 > CAVWFS01. Next base: position 583,717 of record CAVWFS010000018.1, on the reverse strand, counting down.
AGCTGGGCCGCATTGCCAAGGAGTACAACGCCTTCGTCATGGCCCAGGCCAAGGCCCGTCACCCGGACCTCAAGGATCGGTTCTTCAACGTCGGCTTCATCATCAATCCCCGAGGCAGGGTGATCCTCCAGCACTACAAGGTTTCACCGTTGTTTCCCGTCGAGCACTCCGTGTGCCCGCATGACGTCTACGATTGGTGGGTGCAGAAGTATGGGCGTTCGTTGCAGGCCTTCTGGCCGGTGGTGGACACAGAGATTGGCCGGCTCGGCATCATGATGGCCAACGAGGGCTCGTATCCCGAGAACGCACGGGCGTTGGCCCTCAATGGGGCGGAGGTGGTGTACCGCGCCTCCTATCCGCACCCAGCCACCGGTAACGAGATTTTCGAGATTCAGAGCCGGGCCCGCGCCCTGGATAACAACATGTACCTCGTCGCTCCCAACATGGGGACGTACTATCTCTTCCCCGAGGAGACCACCCCCATCGACACCTTTGGGGGACGCTCTTTCGTCATCAACTACAAGGGCCAGATCGTCGGGCGCCAGGACTATGGGGCGGGGTCCACCTATGTGGGCGGGGTCATCGACATCGAGGCCCTGCGCGACCACCGGGCCCGCGCCCAGTGGGACAACTGGATGAAGGACCTCCGTACCGAGCTGTACCAGATCCTCTACGAAAAGCCCATCTACCCGAAGAACCTCTACCTCAATCGCGCGCCCATGAAGCACAAGGAATACCGGGAGAAGGTCATCAAGAAGCAAATCCGGCTGATGCATGAGCGCGGTATCTGGGCCAAGCCCGACCGCTGACGATTGTCGAGCAGGCGTCCGGCGCCCGCCAGGTCACGGCTTCCGTGTCGACACCGCCCGGATGATGGCCACCAGGAGCACGGCCGCTCCCACCACGCCCCAGTGGGAGGCTTTCGGCAATCGGTACATCTCGACGAGGGCGATGCCGAAACCGGCCAGAACAATGACAGCCGCCGCGAGCACGAGCCCGGCCTCGGACCGCCGCCGCCCACGCTTGCATGCCGTCGAGTCTACGTCATGGCCTGCCGGGCGGCGGCCAGGACCCTTTCGAGGTCGGCGGGGACGATCTTCGCAGTCGAAACGACGGGTAGCTCAACCGTAGCCCCCCACGGGCGCCACCCGAGAAGCCCCCGCGTGAACAGCACCACGCTCGGCGCGCCCACGGCGGCTGCGAGGTGGCTCACGCCGGAGTCGTTGCCGAGGTACAACGCGGCGCAAGCAAGCACACCGGTCAGCACTTCCAAGGTGGGTTCTCGGAGGTGGATGGCTGTGGGCCCCAGCGCGGCCATTAGGGCCGCGGCCGCTTCGGCGTCGGCTGGACCCTCATGGATGACGAGGGCAATCGGCCTCCCCTCGCCGACATCGCGCGCCACCCTCACGAAACCATCGACCGGCCAGCGCTTGGCGGCGCTGCCCGCTCCAGGGTGCAGCACGATCACCGGCCGCGCGCCATCCCAACCCAGGTTGAGGAGTGCCTGCCGCCCGGTCTGCGCCACTACCGGCGGCACACGGAGCGGCGCCGTCTCGCCCTCGAGCGGCGCGTTCACGCTTCGGCGCAGGTGCTGCCAGACGGGCACATCGGCGGCGGCCGGCGAGGCCACCAGCGCGCCCGGAACAATGGTGCATAGGTTGGCCGCGAAGAGCGGATCGCGCGAACCGAACCAGCACACCAGCCGCCCGACATGCGCGAGGAGTGGCCGCGCGCGGGCCGGGTCGGTCGTGAACAGCGCGTCGAGAGCGAGCGACTCGAAATCCAGTGCCCGATCGACCTCACCGAGCGCGGTGAGCAGCCGTGCTAGCCGCGGCTGCGCAGCGAGCGCGAGGACCTGGCCCGGCCGCTGGGCCCGAAGGGCACGCAGGGCGGGGACGGCGAGCAGCACGTCCCCGAGCGCGCCGGGATGGATGGCGAGGGTAGCGCCGACCTCGATCATGGCGTGACGCGAGAAGCCCCTCATCCCGATCACGACGGTGAGCCGCGCGGTCCCGGCCTAGCGTCTTCGAGACCAGGGAACGCCGAAGGTCTGTAGCCTATGGGGCGCGTAGCAGTCCGAGCGCGGCCTCGTGAAGATGGCCGTTGGTGGCGAGCGCGGAGCTCGTGTAGATCGTCGCGCATCCGTCCAGATCCGTAAAGACGCCGCCAGCTTCCTCGACCAGAATCTTGCACGGGGCGAGATCCCACGGCTTGAGGCCCCCACCTTGGGTGTAGATCTCTGCGTAGATCTCGGCCTTGCCCTCCGCCACCAGGGTGTAGCCCATGTAGTCGCCAAACCCGCGCTGGCGGTCGGTGGCGTCGACAAGCCGCGCCAGGCCCTCCCAGTAGCCCGCCGCCCGCAGGGGACGCAGCGCGGAGTGAATGAGCTGGGCCTCGCCAAGCCGCACGATCCCCGATACCGAGACCCGCTCACCATTACGGAAGGCGCCACCTCCGCGGCACGCCCAAAACATCTCGCCCAACGCGGGATTGTGGACGACCCCCGCCGTGACCTCCCCGCCCTCTTCCAGAGCCACGAGCGTGGCCCACACGGGGATGCCGCGCACGAAGTTCTTGGTCCCATCGATGGGATCGATGATGAAGCGCCGGTCCTTGGGTCCCCAGTCGCCGAACTCCTCGCCCAGGAAGCCGCAATCCGGAAACACACGACGGAGGCGCTCGACGATCAGCTGCTCGGCCTCGCGGTCGGCCTGCGTGACCGGTGTCCGATCGTCCTTGATGACCACGTCGAAGCCGCCGCGATAGTACCTGAGCGCGACTTCGCCGGCCGCCCGCACGGCGTCGATCATGGCCTCGAGAACGGTCACGCCTCCCATTCGCCCCGCTCCACCAGCACGGCCTTGAACACCTCGAGGGCATCGACCACGACAGGCATGCCGCCGTACGTCACCTGCTGGAAGATGACCTCCGCCACCTCCTGACGAGTGGCGGCGACGTTGAGGGCGGCGTGCAAGTGCGCCCGCAACTCGTGAGGGCGATGCAGCACGGTCAACGAGGCTACCGCGCACAGCTCGCGTTGCTTCTGGGAAATGACCTGCCGGCTGTAGAGCTTGCCGGCGAAGAACATCGACAGCTCCCGCGCCAGCTCTCGATCAAACTTGCGCCATGTCTCGAAACCTGACCCCTCCTTGAGGGTGTGGAAGAGCATCGCCGCCGTACGCTTCGTCCGCTCCTTGAGTTCCGTCTCGTCCATGCGATGTCCTTTCCCGCGAGACTGTGTCCCACGCCCAGCCTCGAGTCTACGGCCAAGCGACACGATGTGCACAGCGGCCATGATAGGCTAGGTAAAACCATCGAGGAGCGTCCCGGCTACACTCCATGACCCCACTCAACCCTCACATCTTTCGGGCATACGACGTGCGCGGGTTGCTCGGTGACGACGTCAACCCCGAGGTCTTCCGACAGGTCGGTGCCGCCTACGGCACGCTGATCCGTCGCCAGGGGGAAGGACCATCGCCGTCGGACAGGACAACCGCGTCTCGTCCGATGGGCTGAAGGCCCGCTTTGTCGACGGCGCGGGATCGGCCGGCGTCGACGTCATCGACATCGGCCTGACCCCGACGCCACTGCTCTACTTCGCCACTGCGCACTGGCGGCTCGATGGCGGCGCCAATATCACGGGCAGCCACAATCCGGTCGAGTACAACGGGGTGAAGATGGTCCACCCCGGGGCGGCGCCCCTCACCGAGGACGAGATCCAGTCGCTGTACGCCCTCATCGAGGCTGGTGACTTCGAGACGGGCCGAGGCACCGTCACTGCGCGTAGTCCCCGGGCCGACTACCTGGACACGATCGCACGCCTGGTTCGTCCAGCCCGGTCCTTGAAAGTCGTCGTCGATGCCGGCAACGGCGTGGCGGGCGAGTGGGCGCCCGATGTTCTCCGTCGGCTCGGTTGCGAGGTGGTCGAACTGTACTGCGAGTCGGACGGCACCTTTCCCCACCACCTGCCCGACCCGGAGGACGCGGAGAACGTCCGCGACCTGCAGGCCCGCGTGCTGGCGGTGGGTGCCGATCTCGGGCTCGCTTACGATGGCGATGCGGACCGGGTCGGAGTCATCGACGAGCGAGGCCGCCGTCATGAGGCCGACCTTATCCTTGTCCTTCTCGCGCGCGATCTGCTAGGACGACGCCCCGGCGCCAAGATCGTTTTCGACGTCAAGTCGTCGCAGGCCCTCGTGGAGGACATCACCAGGCACGGGGGCGTCCCCGTCATGTGGAAAACTGGGCATTCGCACCTCAAGCGCAAGATGCGGGAGGAGGGCATTCTGCTGGGGGGCGAGGTCAGTGGCCACATGTTCTTCGCGGAAGACTACTACGGGGTCGATGACGGCATCCTTGCTTCGGCCAAGATCATCGAGATCGCTGCGGGCACATCCGCGCCCATCTCCACGCTCTTTGACTCGGTGCCCCACCTGCAGGCCACGCCTGAGCTGAAGGCACCCTGTCCAGACGGGGAGAAATTCCGCGTCGTCGATCAGCTCGTCCGCGAGCTACGCCAGCAGTACGAAACCATCGACATCGACGGAGCGCGTGTTCTTTTTCCCGGCGGCGGCTGGGGCCTCGTCCGTGCCTCCAACACGAATCCCTACCTCACCCTCCGCTTCGAGGCCCATACCGAGCACGAGATCGAGGAAATGAAACGCGTCATTTACGGCGCCCTCCGCCGCTATCCTCTCGTCTCCCTTCCCGAGTAACCTGCCCGGCGCCCATCGTCGGCCAGGATCAGGCGTACCGCCTCTACGGGCCCTGACGCTCGCAGGCAATCCCGCGCTCCCCAGTGGCCCCCCGGATCAATCAGCACCGCCTCCAGGCCGGCGCCCCGAGCTCCCGCGACGTCGACCGAGTACAGGTCACCGACGTAGGCCGCCTGGGAGGGCTCGAGCCCCGCCCGCGCCAGAGCCAGTTGGAAGATGCGGGCATCGGGCTTCTCCACGCCCACCACAAAGGAGTCGATGACAAAGTCGAGGTGCGCCCCGAGCCCCAGCGAGGTGAGGAGACCCTCGACAGTACCGTTGGAGTTCGAAATGACTGCGGTGCCCAGGCCGGCCTGCCGCGCCAAGGTGAGGGCTACCGCGGCGCCAGGATCGACGACGTCAAAGATCCCGACCGGGATATGGTAACGGTCCCGCCACGAGATCATCGCCTGCGCAGTGGCCGCATCGGTAAGCCCCAGTTCCTCCAGCACAAGCTTCAGGTAAGCATGGCGCGATGACCCGCTCTCCGTGGAGGCTCCCGGGCAGGCCAGGAGCTCGTCGTCGAGTCGCACCCGAGCGCGCCATTCTGCTTGCCGCACGACGTCCAGCGGTACCGGGTAACCGAGGACGGCGAGCTGGGCGACGATGGCCGCGTAGTTCATCCGGACCAAGGTATTGCCGGCGTCGAAGAAGATCGCGCGGAGAGCGCTGCTCGTGCTCAGCTCCATGCTTCGAAGATACCCCGTGGAGTGTCGAGTATCATGCTCGCAAATGACCGCGCTCGGAATTGCCACGCGCTGGGTGCACCTGGCGGCCTCCCTGGCGCTGGTGGGCGGTCCGATGATCCTGCTGCTGGCGGGCCGTTCCGATCGTCCGACTGCCCGCGCCTGGCAGGCGCGAGTGGTGGCCCGGTCGCGCATCCTTGCGGTGCTCGCCCTCGCGTCCGGGCTCGGCACCCTCGCCATCCAGACGGTGATCCTCGAAGGCCGGTCAGCCGCGGCCCTGCTGGAGTTGGATGCCTTGCGCAAAGTCGCCCTCGAGACCCAGAGCGGTCACGTATGGCTCGCGCGTCAAGGCCTTCTCGTGCTCCTCCTTGCCTTCCTGCTGGGACAAGCGCATCTGCGCTCGCGGGCCGACTGGCTGGCTGCGCGGGGTGAGGTGGCGCTGCTCGCGGTGCTGGCGGCGTCCCTTCTGGGTCTGGCCGGACACGCGGCCGCCGCGGAACCCGATACCGGCCGGGCCCTGATCAATGATGCGATGCACCTGGTCGCGGCCGGTGTCTGGATCGGAGGCCTGTGGCCGCTGGCCGTGCTGTTGCGTGGCGCCAGCACGTCCGCCGGCGCCGATGCCCGCCCCTATGCCGTTCTCGTGGCACGACGATTCTCAAAGTGCGCCTTGGTGGCCATGCTCGTGTTGCTCGGCAGCGGCGTGCTCAACGCCGCTCTTTTCGTGGGAGACGTGGCAGGGCTCGTCGGCACATCGTATGGACGATGGCTCCTCATCAAGCTTGTCATCCTGACGCCCATTCTCGTCCTCGCCTGGATCAATCGCCGCACACTCCCCGCGCTGTCCCACGATGGGGAGACCGTCGGTCGCCCGGCCATGCGCCGGCTGGCCACCTTCGTCACGATCGAAGGTGTGCTGGCGCTCGGCCTGCTGGTCGTGGTCGCCGTGCTCGTCGGAACCCCGCCCGCTCGCCACCAGGTTCCAACTTGGCCGTTCTCGTTCCGCCTCTCCACGGACGCCCTGGCCGAGACGCCCGCCCTCCCCCTGCGCGTGCTGGTAGGCAGCCAGCTCGCTGTGAGCGGCGTCGTCATCGCGTTCTGCGCGCTCGTCAGCCGCCGTGTCCGGGCTTCGCTCCTCGCCGGATCGGTCGTCCTTCTAGCCTTCGGTCTGGGCCTCGCCCTGCCTCCGTTGGCCATCGACGCCTATCCGCTCACGTATCGACGCTCCGCGGTGCCATATACGGCGGCGTCCATCGCGGCCGGGTCGAAACTCTACGCCGCGCACTGCGCGGCCTGTCACGGTCCAGCCGGCGCGGGCGACGGCATGGCCGGCCTTCGCCTTCCTCGTCCCCCCGCCGATCTCCGTGCCGCCCACACCCTGCACCACACCGCAGGCGACCTCTACTGGTGGATCTCCGAGGGCATTCCAGTCGCCGGCATGCCGGGCTTCGGCGGGCGCCTCAACGAGGAGGAGCGTTGGGACCTCGTGAACTTCGTTCGCGCGCTGGCCGCCGCCAATGAGGCTCGGCGCCTTGGTCCTGAGCTGAGGCCGGACTCACCTCGTATCGTGGCCCCTGACGCCAGCTTCGCGGTGGGCCCCACTCCCCCACGTTCTCTGCGCGACTACCGAGGGCGCAAGGTCGTGTTGCTCGTGCTCTACGCGTTGCCCGAATCAAGGGCCCGACTCGCGGAGTTGGCCGAGAACTACCCCAACCTTGTAGTCCAGGGGGTGGAGGTGGTGGCCGTCCCGCGCGACGCGGATCCTGGCGCGATCCGTCGCCTGGGCGCGGTCCCCCCTATCTGGTTTCCCGTAGTCACGGAGGGTGCCGGCGACCTGGTCGCCGCCTACGGACTCTTCGCGCGTGAGCCCCACGCCGAATTTCTCATTGATCGCCAGGGGTATCTACGGGCCATCTCGGCGGGCGAGCGGAGCTGGCCCGACGTTGGTGGGCTCCTTACCGTCGTCCACCAACTCAACGACGAAAAGACAACTGCCCCCGACCCGGGTGAGCACGTGCATTGATGGCAGTCTGGCAGGTCGTCTTCTTGATCAATCTGGCGCTCGTGATCGGGCTCGGGAGCGGCTACCTGTTGGGAGGACGCCAGACGGCACGCCTGCGTGGGGAACTGGCGGCCGCACGGTCCATGGCGCCCACTGGCGGCGAGCGCGAGTTCCAGGGCCAAGGCGTGGTTCGCGCCATCTTGCCCGAGCTGAACGTGGTTGTCCTCACGCACAATGACATTCCCGGCTACATGCCGCCCATGACCATGGGCTTCCGAGCCGCGTCGCCCACGCTCCTGGAGAACGTCGCGGTCGGTGACAGCGTCCATTTTCTCCTGCGCGGGACATTGCCGAACCTCATCGTCACCGGCATACAGAAGCTTCCCTGAACCGGGTTCGGGCTTCTCGTCAGCCGACGGCCGCCGTGCGCAAGCCCGACTAGGCGATGGCCTCTGGGGGCCGGCCGAAGTCTTCGGGGCGGACGGTCGCCAGCCATTGCGCGGCATCGTCCGCTACTTCTGGATGCGCGCCGGCCGGGCAGGCGTGCGCCATGGCGGCGAGGGTCGCGTAGATGGGGGCATGGGCCCGGACAGCGAGGGCCACCGCATCGGCCGGATGGCACTCGATCGTGATGTCGTCCTGCTGATGCCGGAACACCAGGGCAGCGCCGATGCCTTCGGGGGTGGCATCAAGCACGGCGCGTCCGATGGGTGTCGCGACCGCCGTTCCCAGAGCCATCAGCAGATCATAGATGGGCGAGCACCGGCAGCCGGTCATTCCGAGCACACGGGCCAGCCGGGTGGCCTCGTTCATGGGCACAAGAAATCCGAGATAACGAGCGCCATCCGCCGTTTGAAGGACAAGGATGGCGTCATCGCCGTTCGGGCCGGCCGTCATGTGCTTGACGGTCATCCGGGTCATGCGCTTCTCCTTTTGCGGCGTGCGATCGTATGGGGGGTCGATCAGCTACTTGGTCAAGATCAGCTTGTTCGCCTTGGTGATACGCAACCGGTACTCCTGCCCGTGATGGACGAGAAGGACCTCGCGGTGGCCAGCGAACACCGACGCCGCGTCCAGGCGCCGCACCGTGGGAGGCAGAGGCTCTGTCTCGCGGGGCGCGGTCCCGTCGGGCTGAGTCACGGTGATTAAACTAGCCTACCTATTATGATTAGGCAAGCCTAAAACTGAGTCAGCGACGCGCTCCGACGGGGGCAGCTTGAGCCCGTCAGTCCTCACTGGGCAAGGTGAAGGTGACCTCGGTGCCGCGCCCGAGCTCGCTCTCAATGGCCAGCTCGCCCCCGTGCGCCAGGACGAGATGCTTTACGATGGCCAGGCCGAGGCCGGTACCACCGAGCTCTCGGGAGCGTGCCTTGTCGACGCGATAGAAGCGTTCGGTGACGCGCGGCAAGTCTGTCCGCGAAATGCCCACCCCGGTATCGGCGACTGTCACCGCGATCATCCCCGCTTGGTGCCCCTGGGCCCGCACCGTGACGTGTCGCCCGGGCGGTGTGTACTTCACCGCGTTGTCGACGAGGTTAATCATGATCTGCGCCAGTCGGTCGTGGTCGGCCCGAACGAGGGGGAGATTGCGTGGAACGTTGCTGGTGAGCGTCACGTCACCCGCCTCGGCTCTGGGCTTGATAATGGCCAGCACCGAGTCCACGACGTCGACCAGCGACACCGAGTGGAGCCGCAACGAAACCTTGCCGAGTTCGATGTTGGACAGGTCGGTGAGGTCGTTGAGGAGCCGCCCCAGGCGTTCGGTGTGGCGAAACGCAATCTCCAGAAATTTTCGGGCGTGCTCGGGTTCCTCCAACGCGCCGGCCAAGAGAGTCTCAAGATAGCCCTGGATGGCCGTGAGCGGTGTGCGCAGCTCGTGCGACACGTTGGCGACGAATTCCGTCCGTACGTGCTCCAGACGCCTCAGCTCGGTGACGTCGTGGAGGACCATGACCACCCCTACCTCCTCACCCACCAAGGCGAGTCGCACCGCATTCACCTGGAGACGGCGTTCCACGGGGGTAGACACGCGGATCTCCTGCCGGGACACACCGTCCTCGCTACGACTCTGCCGGAGGACTTCGTGCAGATCGGCGTTGCGGATGACCTCCAGGAATGGCCGGCCGGCGACCGGGGTGGGGCTCAAGGCAAAGATGGTTCGGGCCCGCTCGTTCATGAGCAGGATCAAGTTGCGGCCGTCGACGGCGATCACTCCCTCCACCATGCCGTCGAGGATCGCGGTCGCCTTCGCTTGCTCCTGCTCGAGGTCGCGGATCTTGTCGCGCAACCGCCCGGCCATCACGTTCAAGGCCCGCCCGAGGGCGCCGATCTCATCCGGGGAGCGAACCGGCGCGTGCACAGCAAAGTCACCCTCGCTCATGCGGCGAGCGATGGCCTGCATCTCGACCACCGGTCTGGTGACCCGCCTGGCCACGAAAACTCCGATGGCGAACGCCACCGCCACGGCCACCAGGCCACTGACGAGCATGACCTGGCGCATGGTATCGGACAGGGAACTGGCCGCGACCATGCGTAGGCGCGCCTCCAGCGACTCCCCGGCGAAGGACTCCAGCGAGCGATTGAGGGCCAGGCCCACCAGCAGCATGGTCAGGGCCACGAAGCCCACGAGGGTCAGGGTGAGCTTGATGGCGATGCGACTGCGAACGAGGCCGAACATGTGCCCAGGCGGGGAGCGCTCAGGGCGCCCCCGGCGCCGCCTTCCTCGGCCGGGTGGCTTTGGGCTGTATCACGTCGCTTCCTCCATTCGATAGCCGATGCTCTTGACGGTGGCGATGCGCCATCCCTCCCCGCCGAGCTTCGCACGAAGGCGACGTACGTGGACGTCCACCGTGCGCGATTCGATTTCGTCGGCATGGGCGTAGCCCCAGACCCGGTTCAACAGGTGCTCGCGCGAGAGCACCCGACCGGACGATTCGAGGAAGGCCTGCAGAAGGTCGAATTCCTTTGGAGTCAGGGTCAGCGGCCGTCCGGCCAGGGTGGCCAGGTGGCGGGCGGGATCCAGTCGGAGTGGACCCGACGAGAAGGCCCGCGTGACCTCGGGCTTGGCGCGTCCGGCGCAGAACCGCACGCACCCGGGCCACCAGCTCCTTAGGCGAGAACGGCTTGGCCACGTAGTCGTCAGCTCCCAGCTCGAGACCGAGGACACGGTCGACCTCATCGGTCTTCGCGGTCAACATGATGATGGGCAGGGACGCGCTGACCGGCTCCTGGCGCAAGCGACGGCAGACCTCGAGGCCGTTCAGCTCGGGCAGCATCAGATCAAGGATTAGCAGATCGGGCAGACTCGCCTTGACGGCGCGCAGGGCCTCGGAGCCAGTGGCGGCCGTCCGGCACCGAAACCCATCGCGGGTGAGATTCAACACGATCAGGCTTCTGATGTCGGGCTCATCCTCGACCACGAGCACCTCGGGGCTCATGGTCGGCAGCCTACCCGCGTGGCCGAGGCGATCGCCGCGTGGCGTGGCCGTGAAGGAAACAGCCCTGGGGAGAGAAAGTAACCATGCCCGGCCGCCGCGAGTGTAACGGAAACGGGCCGATTGTGCCATCGCACACGAGCGAGGTCGAGAGGCAGACAGCGCCTATGTCAAGAGCTTGTAGTAGAAGGCGCTGCCGTCTAGGGCGCCGGTTGCGCTCTTCGCATAGCGGGGAATGATGCCCGCGCACTGGTAGCCGACGCCGCGATACAACCCCTCCGAAGGATCGCCGTGCCGAGTGTCGAGCACGAGCGTAGTCCGACCGAGCCGTCGGGCCTCCGCTTCCACTGCCACCATGAGGGCACGCCCGATCCCACGTCTCCGGGCCGTGGTAAGGACCATGACCTTCTGAATCTCGGCGCGATGCAGGGCGTTTGGCCTGAGCGCAAGTTCCAGCTGGGCGGAGCCGACCAGGGTGCCACGATCCGCTCGGGCCACGAGCAGCAGACGCGCCCGGGCCCTCACGGCGGCAAACACCGATCGCCAGTACGCGGCTGCCGCGTCGGCTCCGAGTGGGGGCAGAAACCCAACCGAGGCCCCGCTCTCGACCGCGTCTTGAAGGAGCACAACCAGGGAAGCCGTTTCCCTTGCCGCAGCGTTCCCCCCCAGCGACTCAATCAGCACCCCAGACCTCCTTGTCGGGGTTCGAGGCCGCGTGGGCTAGGCTGGCACTTCGCGCGTCACCGACTCGGAGACGAGCAGGGCACGCGCGATCTCCACCATCGGCTTTCGACTGTCCATCGCCGCCTTGCGAAGCCGACGGAATGCAATGTCCTCCGTGAGCCCGAAACGGGCCATGAGGGCGCCCTTGGCCTTCTCGATGATTTTGCGATCCTCGAGCAGTTGACGCAGGGCCTGTGCCTCCCGATACCGGGCGATCGCCAGATCGAGAGCGGGAGCCAACTCAGCCGGACGTAGCGGCTTGAGGAGAAACGCCATCACACCCGCCTCGCGCGCCCGCTCGACCAGGTCGTCACCTGTCCGGCTCGTGCAGAGTACGACCGGGCAGCCGTTGCTCGCCGTGACAAGGCGTGCCGCCTCCAAGCCATCGCCGTCCGAGAGACCGACCGCGAAGATGGCCGCGTCCGGACTGCTTTGCTTGACGAGATCTCGTGCCTCACCCGAGCGGGTGGTCTCTCCTACAACCTCTCCGCCCGCGGCCCAGATGGCAGCCCGAACGGCTGCTCTCGAACGTTCATGGTCGTCCACGATTACCACACGCCACCGAGGAAGTCTGTTCGAACGCACCGTAGCCATGCCGGTATCGATGCGCAAAGATGATGCCATTGCCGAGCCGCAAAGAATCAGCCGTTTAGAGTCGAATACCTGAGGCCCCTGTATAAGCAAGGGGCAACTGACCGAATCCTCTGCTCACTTTCTCGGCGCAGTATCCCGCCGCCATTCTGCGCGAATGGCGCGGGGGGCCTTTTCCAGGCCCCCATTTCAACGGACACCCCAACTCAAATATCGAAGTACAGGGCGAACTCCCACGGGTGCGGCCGCAGCCGAACCGCGTCGACTTCGTTCTTGCGCTTGTAATCGATCCAGGTCTCGATGACGTCGGGGGTGAAGACGTCGCCCTTGAGCAGCCAGTCGTGGGACTTCTCCAGATTCTCGAGCACGATATCCAGTGCGCCCGGGAGCTGCTTGATCCTGCGCTGCTCGGCGGGAGGAAGTTCGTACAGATCCTTGTCGACCGGCTTGCCCGGATCAATCTTGTTGGCGACCCCGTCGAGGCCGGCCATGAGGCAGGCCGCGAATGATAGATATGGGTTGCAGGTGGGATCGGGGGTCCGAAACTCGATCCGTTTGGCTCCCTCCGACTTGGAGTACACCGGGATGCGGATGGCCGCCGACCGATTCCGCTGGCTGTACACGAGGTTGATCGGGGCTTCGTAGCCGGGCACGAGCCGCTTGTACGAGTTGGTCGAGGGAGCGATCAAGGCGAGCAAGGCCGGCGCGTGCTTCAGGATACCGCCGATGTAATAGAGACAGGTCTTGGAGATGTCGGCGTAGCCCCCCCGCTCGTAAAAGAGGTTCTTGCCGTTCTTCCAGATCGACTGGTGCGTATGCATGCCGGAACCGTTGTCCTGGAAAAGCGGTTTGGGCATGAAGGTCGCCGTCTTACCCCATTTGCGGGCCGTCTGCTTGGCGCAGTACTTGTACCAGCACACCTTGTCGGCCATCTTGGTCAACGTGTCGTACCGCATGTCGATCTCGGTCTGGCCGCCGGTGGCGACTTCGTGGTGGTGCACCTCCACTCGGACTCCCACGCTCTCCAGAGCGAGCACCATGTCCGAGCGAATGTCCTGGAACTTGTCCATAGGGGGCACCGGGAAATAGCCCTGTTTGTAGCGTGGCTTGTAGCCGAGGTTCGGGCTTTCCGGCGTGCCTTCCTTGCCGGTGTTCCAGGCGCCGGCTTCCGAATCGATGAAGTAGTACCCGCAGTTGTAGCTCTGGTCGAAGCGGATGGAGTCGAAGAAGAAGAACTCCAGCTCAGGGCCGATGTACACGGTATCACCGACACCCGTCTTCTTCAGATACGCCTCCGCCTTCTGGGCGATGTAGCGGGGGTCGCGCGTATAGGGCTTGCCGGTCACGGGATCCTTCACATTGCAGATGAGCACGAGGGTGGGAACCGCCGTGAAAGGATCCATCACCGCGCTGCTCGCATCCGGGATCAACAGCATGTCGGACTCGTCGATAGTCTGGAAGCCGCGGATGGACGAGCCGTCGAAGCCCAGGCCGTCCTCGAAGATCCCTTCACTCAGCTCGGAGACGGGAATCGAGAAGTGTTGCCAGAGTCCGGGAAGGTCGATGAAGCGGAGATCGACGATCCTGACGCCTTTCTCCTTGGCAAACTTGAGCACATCCTTCGGGGTCATGGGCGCTCCTTCTCCTGTGTAAGGCGAATAAAGGTGATCAAAAGGGGCCCGGCGGTGCCGCTGGCGCCGCCGGCCGGCCTAAACCTATGAACGGCTCGGGTGGAATCACAAGCCCGTCGTCAGTGTGCCGCGCGAGGCTTGGCCCCGGTCCGCATGCTCTCGGCGAAGGCGCCGGCGCCCGATTGCTCTCCGTAGCCGCCGCCACCCATCGAATAGGCGGTTTCCGAATGCTGCGAGAGGTCGAGCCCGGCCTCTTCCTCCTCGTCGGAGACGCGCAGACCCACGATCGCATCGACAACTTTGAGGATGACGGCAGTTCCCACCACGGCCAGGGCCATGGTGGCGGCCACCGCGAGAATCTGAGTCCAGAGTTGGCCCGGGTTCCCATAAAAGAGCCCATCGGCCCCTGCGTCGTTCACGAGTTTCGTGGCGAAAAGTCCGGTGGCTAACGCGCCCCAGGTGCCTCCCACGCCATGGACCCCGACCACGTCCAGCGAATCGTCGTAGCCAAGCCTCGATTTGACGTTACAGGCGTTGTAGCAGAGGAAACCAGCCACGGCGCCGATAAGAATGGACGCGACCGGTCCCACGAAACCAGCGGCGGGGGTGATGGCCACCAGTCCTGCCACGGCCCCCGTCGCCGCTCCAAGCACGGTGGGCTTCCCTCGCAGCATCCATTCCGTGAACATCCAGCCCAGGGCGGCGGCTGCCGCCGCCGTGTTGGTGGCGAGAAAGGCGCTGGCGGCAAGGGCGTTGGCCTCGAGGGCGCTGCCGGCATTGAACCCGAACCAGCCGAACCACAGCAGGGCCGCCCCAATGACGCTCAAGGGGAGGTTGTGGGGCGGCATGGGGTGGTGGCCGTAACCCCGTCGCTTGCCGAGCATGATGGCGCACACGAGCGCCGACACGCCCGACGAGATATGCACGACGGTCCCGCCGGCAAAATCCAGCGCGCCCAGCTTCTTCAGCCAGCCGCCATCTCCCCACACCCAGTGCGCCAAGGGATCGTAGACGAAGGTCGCCCACAGCAAGGTGAAGAGGATGAAGGCCGAGAACTTCTTGCGCTCGGCGAAGGCGCCGGTGATGAGGGCAGGCGTGATGATGGCGAACATCATCTGGAACAGCATGAATACTTGATGTGGGATCGTCTTGGCGTACGCGTCGAAGGGGTCCCCGCCGACCCCGCGTAGCCCAACCCACTCGAGGCCGCCGATGATCCCCCCCTTGTCGGGGCCGAAGGCGAGCGTGTAACCCCACAACACCCACTGGATCGAGATGAGCGCCATGATGATGAAGCTCTGCATCAAGGTGGCGAGGGCATTCTTCTGACGGACGAGTCCCCCGTAGAAGAGCGCGAGTCCGGGGGCCGTCATGAGCAAGACGAGCGCTGACGATGTCAGCATCCAGGCCGTGTCACCCTTGTCGATCTTCGCCACGGTCGGACCCGGGGCCGCTGCCGCCGGAGTGCTCGCGGACGGGGCCGGAGCAGGGGCCGGGGCTTGCTGAGCCACCGCTACCGCTACTGCGGTGAAGAGCACGAGCACAATTGCCACGCAGATGCTTATCCGCTTCACGCTGTCCTCCGTCTGCAGATGGCTAGAGCGCGCTCTCGTCGCGCTCGCCGGTTCGGATCCGGACCGCCGACTCGACGGGCTCGATGAAGATCTTCCCGTCGCCGATGTTGCCGGTCTTGGCGGCGGCCGCGATGACCTCGGATACCTTGGCCACCAGATGATCGGGGACGACGACCTCCACCTTGATCTTCGGGAGGAAATCGACCGTGTACTCACCGCCTCGATAGAGCTCGGTGTGGCCCTTCTGCCGTCCGAACCCGCGCACCTCTGACACAGTCATCCCGATGACCCCAATTTCGGTCAGCGCCTCCTTGAGATCGTCGAGCTTGAACGGCTTGATGATCGCCTCGATCTTCTTCATCTCGGTCCTCCCAGCGAGGGCGGCAGCAACAGGCATGCCGAGGGGACCGACTTGAGTTTGGATTGATGAATCATGCAGTTACAAGGCTTTGCCCGCCTGTCTCCGCAAGCCGATTGCCTAATGATTAGGCAATCGTTCTCGGAGTGCCCGCGTTTCGAGCGCGTCCCGGAGGCCTGTCAAGCCAGTCGAGGTCGGTGCGGTATGCCGTGCTTACGCAGCTTCGAGTAGAGGGTCGGGCGGCGAAGGCCGAGGAGCGCCGCGGCCGCCTGCTTGTTCCAGCCCGTATGCTCAAGAGCCTTGAGGATGGAGGCGCGTTCGATCGCCTCCAGGGAGCCCGAGGGCACGGCCGCAGGCGGAATGCCATCCTCGGCGCCCGTGGCCGCCGCCTGCAGGCTTTCCGGCAAATCCTCCGCCGCGATGTGCGATCCACGAGCCACAAGCACCGCGCGCTCCAGCGCGTGCTGTAGCTCACGGATGTTGCCCGGCCATCCATGGCTCAGCAGGCGCCGATAGGCTTCGGGCTCGATCCCCTCGATCCGGCGTCCGTGCTTGGCGCGGTAACGGTCGAGGAAGGCGCGCACGAGCAATGGGATGTCTTCGCGGCGCTCCCGCAGGGCAGGCACCGAGATGGTGACCGTGTTGATCCTGAAGTACAGATCGTGACGCAGGAAGCCTCCGCGGAGGGCGGCCTCAGGCTGACGGTTCGTGGACGAGATCAGCCTGAAGTCAGCGGTCGTCGCCTTCCCGCTCCCCAGCCGGCGCACTAGGCGCTCCTCGAGCACTCGGAGCAGCTTCGCCTGCAGGTCCATCGGCATCTCGGCGATCTCATCGAGGAGGAGCGATCCGCCGTGAGCCTCCTCCAGGAGGCCTACTTTCTCAGTGGTGGCGCCAGTAAAGGCACCCCGCGTATGCCCGAAGAGCTCGGATTCGATGAGCTCCTTCGGCAGTGCGGCACAGTTGATCTTGATCCAGGGACCACCCCGCCGACGGCTCCGTTCGTGCAGTGCGTTGGCGACAAGCTCTTTGCCGGTCCCACTCTCGCCCACGATCAGCACCGCGGCGTCCGCATCAGCCACCGCCGCTACTGTATCGAGTACTCGTTGCATGGAAGGGGTCCCACCCAGGATTTCCGTGTCGGCGCCCCGTTCTGCGAGCCGCCGCCGGAGGTCGGAGTTCTCGGCCACCAGCGCCCGGTGATCGAGGGCGGCCCGCATCAAGGTATTCACCTCGTCGGGATCGAAGGGCTTCTCGAGGACGTAGAAGGCCCCCGCTCCCTTGGTGGCTTCCATCGCCTTTCGTACGGAACCGTAGGCGGTGATGATGATCGCCTCGATGGAGGGATCCTGTCGTTTCAGCTCCCGAGTCAGGGTGATGCCGTCCCCGTCTGGGAGCATGAGGTCGACGATGGCGCCCTGAACTTCCGAGCGCGTGGCCTCGACCAAGGCCGCCTGGACACTGCTCGCCGTGAGGACGCGGTAGCCTTCGGCCTCCAGGGTCAGCCGCAGCCCGTCGGTGATGGTCGGCTCGTCGTCGACGACGAGCACCGTGGATCCCCCTCGCTTCATGGCCCGACCTGCGAGACGACGATGTGGTCATCGGCGGGCAGGCTCACCACGACCTTGGTCCCGAGGCCGGGGGCGCTCTGCAGGCGAAGGTCGCCCCCGTGGCGCGCGATCACCGAGCGTGCGATGGCCATGCCGAGGCCGGTTCCCTGTGGTTTCGTGGTGAAGAACATGTCGAACACTCGGGAGAGCGTGTCCTCACTCATGCCCACCCCGGTGTCCTCGATGGACACCCTGATCACATGACGATCTGGAGCATAGTTGATGCGGATGGTCAGTCGTCCCTCCCCCTCCATGGCCTCCAGACCATTGAGGATCAGGTTGAGGAAGGCCTTGCGCAGTTCGCGGGCGTCTACCAGCGCCTCCGGGCATGCCGCGTCGTACTGGCGGACGATTTCCGCTCCGTCGCTGCCCTGGCGAGCACAGGCAAAGGCAAGGCACTCATCCAGCAGGGGCGGCAGGCTCGCGGGCGCCCGGTGCAGCTCCGAAGGCCGCCCGAACGCGGTGATCTCGGCCACGACCGCTCCCAATCGCTCTACCGCCACGCTGATCTTGCGCGCGGTCTCTGCGCCCTCCGCATCGTCGTTTCGGGTGGCGCGATGCTCCAGATGGCTCGCGTACAGCAGGATCCCGGCCAGTGGATTCTTCAATTCGTGAGCCACCTGGGTCGCCATGCGTCCGAGCGCGGCGAGCGCGCCACTGCGCAGGCGCTCGTATTCGTGGGTATTGTGAATAGCCACCGCGGCCTGAGCCGAGAAGAGAGCGAGCAGTTCGAGATCGTCCTCGCTCGGCGCCACATCGGACGGCGTCTCGATGACGAGGGCGCCCGCCGGCCCGCGCTGGACAACGAGAGGGGACGCTACGAGCAGTCGTCCTTCCGCGCCAACAGTAGCCGTGGGCACCCCGCGCTCCATGGCCAACGCGGCCGCGCCCGCGAACGCGCCCCACGACGAAGCGGGCGGACCGACACTCGCCACCGGGACCAGTCGTCCCTCGCCGCGCTGGAAAACAACACACCGCTCGGCGTCGATCGTTTCCATGGCGGCATTCGCGACCGCCTCCAACACGAGCTCGAGGCTACCCGAGGAGGCCAGGATTTCCCCGATGGCGAGTAAGCGCTCCCGATCTCGTGCCCATCGCCTTACGGATAGCGCACGCGCGATCTTGCCCCGCAGCTCGTCCGTCACAAACGGTTTGGTCAGATAGTCGTAGGCGCCACGCTGGATGGCGTGGACGGCGGAGTCGATCGTGGCATGGGCGGTCATGATCAAAACGGGCAGATGAGGGTGGTAGCTGTGCAGGGCCTCCATCAGGCGGATGCCGTCCATCGGCTCCATACGGAGATCGAGAAAGGCCAGGTCAAAACGTGTGCCGGCAACGACCGCAATGGCGTGCTCGGGATCCTTGGTAGCGGTCACGGCGAAGCCTAGGCTGGCCAGGCGGAGCTCGAGCACCTCCAGCATCATCGTGTCGTCGTCGACGACGAGGGCGCGCGTCTTCACCGGGGTCGCTCGAGCCGGAGGTCCACGCTCTTCAGCCGTTCCAGATCCAGACGCAGGTTATCGGCTTCCTCGGTCAGCCGAGCCAGCTCCGCTTGCCGCTCGGCCAGTTCCTGGCGCAGACGGCCAACCTCGGCCTGGCGCACCACAAGATCGCGCCGCAGTCGGCCCAGATCGCGCTCCGCCGCCTGGGTTTGCTCGCGCAAGCGGAGCACCTCGGCATTGGTTTCCTCCAAGGACGAGAGGATGTCGCGCGTGGCACGGACTCGCGCGGCCGCGGTGTCGTCGGGAAATCGCGCTCAGGAAATCCTCGTAAGCGAGGACGGCATTGACGTGATTCCCCTCGGACAGTAGCCCGTCGGCCTCAGCCAGCAATATGACCGATGGCATCACCGGTGTGGGCGGTGGGCATGGGCATCGGCGGCGGAACCGCCGCTGGTACCGGCGCTGTCACCGGCGCCGGTGCGGGGTTGGACGGCAGGCCGCGGGTCGGGAGGGGACGCTGCCCGGCACCCAGCGAGAGCCAGAGCAACGATCAACGCCACGGTAAGTCCCCTGCCTCCCCATCTCCGGCCCACCACCCTCATCGCGCGTCGGCGACCCGTGGCACAGTCACCGTGAATCGCGTGCCCTTGCCGTCGGAAGACTCGACCGCCACCCGGCCACCGTGGGCCTCGACCACTCCCCGTACGATGGCGAGACCCAGGCCACTTCCTCCGCGGTCTCGCCGGGCCTGCTGGTAGCGCTCGAAGATGCCTGGCAGCGCCGCGGCGGGGATCCCGATCCCCGTATCCTCGACCTCGAGGGTGACCTCGGATCCCGCATCCGTTACCCGGACCCGCACGAATCCACCTTTCGGCGTGAACTGGATAGCATTGACACCGAGGTTGATGACGACCTCGGCCAAGCGATCCTCGTCGCCTTCCACGACGAAAGCGTCGCCTACACGCTCGAGTTCGAGGGTAATCTCGGCCGTTTCCGCCTGGGGTCGGAGCTCTTCCACCGCCCGTTCGGCCACCACCGCCAGATTGACGGGCCGACGCTCGAGAGGCAGCATCCCCGCCCGCAGGCGTGAGAGGTGTAGGAGGCGGTTGACGAGACCCAGGATGCGGTCGCTACTGGCGTTAATGATAGACATCAGTCGAGCCTGGCGCGGGTTCAGGGAACCAGCTACGCCGTCACGGAGCAGGTAGGCCGCCTCGGCGATGGAACCGAGGGGAGACTTGAGGTCGTGCGAGATCGTGGCGAAGAACTCCTCTTTCATGTCGTCGATCTGACGCAACTGCTGGGCCATGGCATTGAACGAGCCGGCCAGCTCCCCGACCTCATCCTTGTCCTTGATCGTGATGGGAGCACTAAACGACCCCTCCGCAAGTGCCCGCGTCGCCACGGACAGCCTCCGCAATGACCGAGTGAGCCGGAAGGCGACCAGTCCGCTCCCGACCAGGGCCAAGACCACGGCCATGCCGAGACTGGCTATGACCCACGTCCACGTCCGCTGCTCGAGACGCGTGGCTTCGGCCAAGGCACTCTTCACGGCCGCGTCGGTCTCCCTGGCCAACCTCTCCAGCATCGAGTCCATCCGATCGGCCCGCACGCGGCCCTCAGTATCGGCCAGGCGCAGCGCTTGCTGGCGGTTTCCCCGCGCGAGCAGGGCCCGCTCTTCGGCGACCAGCTCACGATACTGCTCGAACGCGGCGATCGCCTCCGCCGTGGCCGCGCGTTGGCCTTGTGTCGTGACCGCCGCCTGAACCTGCACAAGATCCGCCTCGACCCGAGCCGCCGTCTCGTCCCACAGGGTGGCGAACTCGGGGTCACGGCGGATGACGTAACGCGCCTCCAGGCGGCTCAACGCGCGCACGGCGTCCCGCAGGGTCGACGCGAGCCGGACGATAGGCACCGTCGGGTCGTGATCTCGCGATTGACCGACGCCAGCCGAGCCACCGCGTACAGGCTCAGGAGGCCGACGACCGCAAGTACCACCACCAGAACTGCCGAGGTCAGGAAGATCTTTGAGGCCAACCGCATGGCGCGCCGTCAGGGTGCCCGCTTTTGAGCCTGGGATCAAGCAAAGATGATAAAACGTCTCCGGGTCACCGAGGAACCGATCCCTGAGCTCGATGACACCAGACGGCCAGAACGGACAGGGCGGCGGGGGTGACCCCAGGGATGCGGGCCGCCTGGCCGAGCGAGCGGGGCCGGACCTCGATCAGGCGCTCGCGGATCTCCGTGGAGAGCCCGGGCAGAACCGCATAGTCCATGCCGTCGGGGATCAGGCGTTGCTCGGCCTTCTTGAAACGCGCGACTTCGTCCAGCATGCGTCGGATATAGCCGTTGTATTTGGCGCAAATTTCCACCTGGCGAGCCACCTGAGGATCCTCCACCAGGCCAGCGTCGAAGCGGGCCAGCTCCGCGTAGCTCATCTCGGGCCGGCACAGCATGGTGTAGAGCTGCGTCCCATCCACACGGCACGCTCGCAGGCGCTCGATCTCCGTCTCGACCTGGGCTCGTCGGCGCTCGACAGCCTCGTAGCGTTCACGCGAGATCAGACCGAGACGGTAGCCGTGCGAGGTCAGGCGGAGGTCCGCGTTGTCCTCGCGCAACAGCAACCGGTACTCCGCGCGCGACGTGAACATTCGATACGGTTCCAGTGTCCCCTTGGTCACCAGATCGTCGACGAGCACGGCCATATAGCATTCCGACCGATCCGGCAGGAATGGCTCGCGTTGCTGCACCGCCGAGGCCGCGTTGATGCCCGCCCACAGGCCAAGGGCGGCGGCCTCCTCGTAACCGGTGGTCCCGTTGATTTGGCCCGCTAGGTACAGACCGGGGACAGCGCGGCACTCCAGGGTCGGACGCATCTGCGTCGGCGGCACGAAGTCGTATTCGATGGCGTAGCCGGGTCGCATGATCTCCGCACGCTCGAGGCCAGGGATCGATCGCACCATGGTCTCCTGGACATCGAGGGGGAGGCTCGTGGAGATGCCGTTGGCGTAGATTTCCTCCGTCTCGAGACCATCGGGCTCCAGGATGACCTGGTGGCGTTCGCGGTCGCTGAACCGCACGACTTTGTCCTCGATCGACGGACAGTAGCGTACCCCGGCGGCCTCGATGGTTCCCGCGTAGAGCGGCGAACGGTCGAGATTGTCGCGAATGATGGCGTGCGTGGTCGGTGTCGTGTAGGTGAGATGGCAGGCGACCTGGGGCAGCGGCAGGGTCTCCGTCGCCCAGTGGAAGGGCCAGGGATCGCGATCACCATGCCGCACCTCGAGGTCCTCGAAGGCGATGCTCGATCGCTTGAGACGCGGTGATGTCCCCGTTTTCAGCCGACCGAGAGCGAGTCCGAGGTCGCGCAGAGAACCGGACAGATCCATCGCCGCGAACTCGCCAGCACGCCCGGCGTGGTGCTGGTTCAGCCCCACGTGGATCAGACCGCGCAGAAACGTGCCCGCGGTGATCACCACCGCGGGCGCCACGTGTGACGCGCCAAGCTGGTCACTCACGCCGATCACCCGACCGCCCGTAACCATGACGCGCGCGGCTTGCCCCTGGCGGACGGTGAGCCGCGGTTCACGCTCGACGGTCTGCTTCATGGCCGCCCGGTAGCGCGCGCGGTCACACTGGGCCCTCGTGGAGCGCACGGCGGGGCCGCGCGAGGCGTTCAGCGTCTTCACCTGGATGGCGGCGCGATCCGTGGCGCGCCCCATTTCCCCTCCGAGGGCGTCGATCTCCCGGACCAGATGTCCCTTTGCCGTGCCGCCCACCGCGGGATTGCAGGACATCTGCCCGATGGCGTCGAGGTTCATGGTCAAGAGCAGGGTTCGGCAGCCGAGACGAGCGGCCGCGAGCGCGGCCTCGAGCCCCGCGTGGCCGGCCCCGATGACGATCACGTCGAACTCGGACATCGCGCTATTGCATAACAGAGAGGCCACCATCTTGCAACGAATGGGTGGGCACGGTCTTGAAGGAAGCGGAGCACGCGACGGCTGGCAATTGCAATGGACTCGGGGAAGGCCTACGATAAGTCCCGTTGCTCGCGCTCTGGCGCTCTGGAGGCGGAGGACACTCGTGGAGTTCGGCTTTGCCCTTCCCGGTCGCGGCCCCCTCGCCCGCCCCGATCTTCTCCTGAAGATCGCGCGTCAGGCAGAGGCCCTACGCTACGGGTCCCTCTTCGTTACCGACCACGTGGTGCTGCCGGCGTCCTCGGCGCGCTCCGTGTACCCATACTCACCTACGGGCAAGCTCGCCGGCGGCGCCGCCCAGGACTACCTGGAGCCCTTTTCGCTTCTCGCCTATCTCGCTCACGCCACCACGCGGATCAAGCTCGGCACAAGCGTGCTCGTCATCCCGTACCGCAATCCGCTCGTCGTCGCCAAGATGCTGTCCACCATCGACGTTCTCTCACGCGGACGCGTCATCCTGGGAGCGGGGGTAGGCTGGCTGCGGGAGGAATTCGAGGCTCTGGCGGCGCCGCCGTTCGAGGAACGGGGCCGGGTGACCGACGAGTATCTCCGTCTCATGCAAGCGGCGTGGACAACTGACCCCGTGACCTTCTCCGGGTCCTCCTACTCCGTGCGTGACGTGCATGTCCTTCCCAAGCCCGCGCAGAAGGACGGCATTCCGGTCTGGATTGGTGGCCACACCGAGGCGGCGGTGCGTCGTGCGGCGCAGTTCGATGGTTGGCATCCCATCGGCCTTCGCCCTCCCGCAGAGCTTCTCCCCGACGAGTACGCGGCCAAGGTTGAGCTTCTCCGGCGGGTGGCCCGCGCGGCTGGGCGCGACCCCGACGCCATCACCCTCACTTTCCGGGTACCGATGCAAGTGCGGGCGACGCGCACCCAGGCGACCCCGGGCGAGCGCCCCCTCTTTCAGGGTACCGCTGAGGAAGTTGCCGGCGACATCAGACGCTACACTGCTCTCGGCGTGAGCCACTTCATCTTCGACCACGTCAGCACGGACGTGGCGGGTGTCCTCGCCAACATGAAGCGCTTCGCCACCGAGGTCCGTCCCCACCTGGCCCGGCGCCGGCCGCCAACCGCGGGCCGCGCGAAACGTTCGTGAACACCATTTCGCACGAGACCGCGCGGACCTGGATCGACCGTCCTGATGTCGAGCTGCCCGATCTCCTCGCCGCCGCCGGCGACGTCCGCGACCGTGGTCGCGGACGGATCGTCACGTTCTCGACGAAGGTGTTCATCCCGTTGACCACCTTCTGCCGCGACTATTGTGGCTACTGCACGTTCCGCCGCGACCCGGGCGAGGCGGGCGGCCACACGATGACCCCCGAAGAAGTGATCGCGCTCGCGCAGGCCGGCGGCCGCCTCGGCGCCAAGGAAGCCCTGTTCTCACTCGGCGACAAGCCGGAGGCAGTGTTCCCCGAGCAGCGAGCGTTTCTACGTCGGCACGGTCAGCGCACCACGCTCGGGTACCTGCGAGCCATGGCCGCTCTGACCCTTCAGGAGTCGCCGCTCTTGCCACACGTTAACCCGGGCCTCATGGGCGAGCGCGACCTCGCCGCTCTGCGCGAGGTCGCGGTCAGCATGGGCCTGATGCTGGAGACCGCGTCCGAGCGACTTCTGGCGCCGGGAATGGCCCATGATCGGGCGCCGGACAAGGTCCCTGCCCGGCGGCTCAAAACCATCGCTCTGGCCGGTAAGCTGCAAATTCCGTTCACGACCGGCATTTTGATCGGGATCGGCGAGACGCGGGCCGAGCGGATCGATGCCCTCACCGCCATCCGGGATCTGCACGAACGCCACGGGCACATCCAGGAAGTTATCATCCAGAGCTTCCGTGCCAAGCCCCGTATCGCCATGCGCGAGGCGCCGGATCCGTCGCTGGTCGAGCTGCTGCGCACGCTCGCGGTGGCGCGCCTGCTGCTCGGCCCCGAGGTCAATATCCAGGCGCCCCCGAACCTCTCGGTCGACGTCTACCCGCGGCTGCTCGCGGCCGGCCTCAACGACTGGGGCGGTATCTCGCCCCTCACACTGGATCACATCAACCCCGAGCGACCGTGGCCGATGATCCGCGATCTGTGTCGGGCCACCGAGGGCGAAGGTTTCGTCCTGCGGGAACGCCTGGCGATCTACCCCGAGTTCACGGCGCGGCCGGAATTCTTGGCCGAAGGGCTGCGGCCGCGGGTGCGCGCGCTCATCGACAGCCAAGGTCTCGTAGAGGAATCGCATGAGCACTGGCGACGCTGGTAGCACGCGCATCGGGCTCGAGTGGGCCTCCCCGACCGTCCGCCGCATCCTGGACGGCTGTCTCGATGGGCAGGAGCTGGCTCCCGACGATGCCCTCGTCCTCGCCCACAGTGAGGGACGCGACTTCCACGCTCTCGGCCTCGTCGCCGACGAGCTGCGTCGCCAGCACGCAGGCGACGTGGTCACCTACGTGGTGAACCGCAACATCAATTTCACCAACGTGTGCATCAAGCACTGCACCTTCTGCGCGTTCAGCCGTGATCACCGCGAAGAGGAGGGGTATCTCCTGCCCATCGAGGAGATCGTCCGGCGTGCGGAAGAGGCGGCCCAGATGGGCGCCACCGAGGTCTGCATCCAGGCGGGGTTACCACCCAAGCTCGACGGCCGCTACTATATCGACCTCACCCGGGCCATTAAGCGCGCCTTGCCCGACATGCACATCCATGCGTTCTCGCCGGAGGAGGTGCTGTACGGCTCGGTGCGCTCGGGGCTCTCCATCGGCGAGTATCTGACCGAGTTGCGGGCGGCGGGGCTGGGTACGTTGCCCGGCACCTCGGCCGAGATTCTCGATCAGGACGTCCGCGACCTGATCGCCCGGGGTCGCATCACCGTGCCGCAGTGGATCGAGGTCATCACCACCGCTCACGCCCTCGGCATTCGCACCACATCGACCATCATGTTCGGCCACGTGGAAACCCCCGCTCACTGGGTGCGCCACATGGCGCTCCTTCGCTCGATCCAGAAGGACACCGGCGGCTTCACGGAATTCGTCCCGTTGTCGTTGATTCACCAGGAAGCCCCGATGTACGCCAAGGGTCTCGTCCCAAACGTGCGGCGTGGCGCCACCGGGGCCGAGGTCATCCGTTTGCATGCCCTCGCTCGCCTCATGCTGGGACCGAGCATCCGTAACGTTCAGGCCTCGTGGGTCAAGGAAGGGCCGAAGCTCGCCCAGCTTCTGCTGGCGGTGGGAGCCAACGATCTGGGAGGCACGCTCATCAACGAGTCGATTTCGACCTCGGCCGGCGCCCAGTATGGGCAGCTCGTATCTCCCGCCGAGCTTCGTCGTCTCATTCGTGACGCCGGTCGAGTACCCGCTCAGCGCGACACCCTCTACACGGTCCTGCGGGGCGGCGATGAGGTAGACGAGGATTCGCCCCTCGACAAGATCGAGAATGCGGAGACACGCTTTGGGTCCTATCGGCGGCTCATCGCGTCGGGTGAGTTCCGCTTCACGACTCGGTAGCCCACCCGGAGCGCCTGTGGTATTAATGCCTCTCACGCTGGTTCACTCGCCCTGACGGAGGGACGCCTGTGAGCAAAATGATGACGAAGTCGGCGACGTACGCGTACCTCGCTCAGAAGAGCAACCTCACCAAAAAGCAGATCTCTGAGCTGTTCGACCAGACGCTGGCCCTCGCCACCAAGGAAGCGAAGAACGGGTTCGTGCTCCCGGGCTTCGGCAAGCTCGTCTTGGCCAATCGGAAGGCCCGGATGGGACGCAACCCGCAGACGGGCGAGCCCATCAAGATCCCGGCCAAGCGCGTGTGCAAGTTCCGTCTGTCCAAGAGCCTCAAGGACACGGTGCTTGGGAAGAAGTAGCGCGCGGGGGCGCCGACCGGCCGCCGCGCGCGCGGCGGCGCGGCTCCACGCTCCCAGTTCGGCAGACGCCGGCGCTCTGGCCACCTCGCTGGCTTCGGCTACTCTACCCAGGTCGGGCCAGGGATTGGTGTACCGGTCGCTCGATGATGCTGCACGAGTCAGGAGTCTGTTCGACTACGCCGCTCTGTCATGGCCGAGGCAGGTGCGCCCCCTTCTCGCCTGGGGCGCCTTTCAGCCGGCCAGCCATGGGGAGGAACTCGTGGGTGGCGTCGTCGCCGAGCAGGCCGGCCGATCCGCCCTGCTCCACGGGCCCGTGGTCGTCAGCACTCACACGCCTCTGCAGATTGCTGCAGAGCTCGTGGGCGCCATCCTGGATCATGCCGTCGCGGCAGGGGCCTCCACCCTGTTCGCCCAGCCGCAGGGGCTGGATCGTATCTGGGTGCGCTATGGGTTCATTCCCCTTCCAGAAGGCGTACTACCCGAGGGATTGTCCGGCCGCGCCGGCGAGGGGCTGTATGCATGGCGGGGCGGCAGTGCCGTGTGGTCTCTGCGCAGCATCGATACTGAGTGACCGATGCGGGTGACCGCCCTCGCCGGGGGAACGGGCGCCGCCAAGCTCGTCCGCGGCCTGGCCGCTTGCCTACCCGCATCCGACCTCACCATCGTCGGCAATACGGGTGACGACACTGAGATCTGGGGACTTCACGTCTCGCCCGACCTCGACACGCTGACGTACGCGCTCGCCGGGCGCCTGGATGTCGCGCGCGGCTGGGGATTGGCGGGCGAAACGTTCCGATGCCTGCAGGCGATGGCCGAGCTGGGCGGTCCCACTTGGTTCAATCTAGGAGACCGTGATCTGGCCACTCATCTTGTCCGCACCCAGGCCCTGCGCGCAGGTGCCACGCTCACCGCGGTCACGGCCGAGATTGCCGGGCGCTTCGCCGTACGGACGCCGATCGTGCCCATGAGCGATCAGCCAGTCCGCACGCGCATCGCGACGCCGGGAGGATGGCTATCTTTTCAGGAATACTTCGTACGCGAGAAAGGGCTGGTAGAGGTCGTCGGCGTCGAGTACGCAGGCGCGGCCGAGGCCCGTCCGGCGCCGGGAGTTGTCGAGAGGCTCATCAAGAGCGACCTCATCATCGTGTGCCCCTCGAACCCCGTGACCTCCATCGGACCTATCCTGGCAGTTCCCGGTATCGTAGCCGCGCTGCGGGCAGCGAAGGCGCCGATCGTGGCGGTAAGTCCAATCATCGCCGGTACCGCCGTGTCGGGACCGGCAGCCAACCTCATGCGGGCGCGAGGGCTCGATGTTTCGCCGCTCGGGGTGGCGACGGCTTATCATCCCTGGTTGACTGCGCTCGCCCTCGATGAGCAAGACCGAGCGCAGGCGCCGGTGCTCGACAAGGCCGGGGTCAGGCCGCTGATCGCCCCCATCCTGATGACGGACCGCGGACGCGAGGTGGCGCTGGCGCGGCACCTTCTCGAGGCTGGGCCGGCATGATCGTGATGGCGGTGCCGGTGAAGGACCTCGTCAACGCCAAGCAACGCCTCCTCCCGATTCTGGAGCCAGCTGAGCGCGCCGCCCTTGCCCAAGCCATGCTACGGGATGTCCTACACGCGCTGACCGGAGCGCATCTCGATGCCGTCTGGGTGGTCACCCGTGACCCTGCGGTGATCGCCGCCGCGCGACCGCTCGGAGCCGAGATCGTCTCGGAAGCGGCCAATGCGGGACACACGGCGGCGGTGGCCCACGCCCAGACGCAGGCCGCGGGCCGGGGAGCGCGAGTCTTCGCTACGGTGCCCGGCGATGTGCCCTGTGTGACCGCCGAGGAGATCCGCGCCCTCGTGAGCGCCGTGGGTTGGCCGCCAGGGGCTGCGTTCGCGCCCTCCCGCTCCGGGCTCGGCACCAACGGGGTCGCCCTCTCCCCCCCAGATCTCATGCCCCTCACCTTCGGTGAGCCCTCCTTCGAAAATCATCTCGCGACGGCCGCACGCCATGGTTTGGTTGCGCGTGTGTTGCGTCTGCCGCGTCTTGGCCTCGACATCGACACTCCTGGCGATCTCCGCGCCCTCCTCGGCAATGGTCCCGACACCGAGAGCGGACGCTTGCTCGCCGCGTGGTCCATCGCCGACCGTCTCACTCTTCATCCGCTGGGAGCATAGGCGCCATGAAGCGCTACGAAGTCATCGGGATCGAGGGCATCCCGGAAGTGCGTCCAGGTGATGCTCTGGCGCGTGTCATCGTGGACGCCACCATTCGTCAGCAGACGCCCCTGGTCAACGGCGATGTCCTGGTCATTGGTCAGAAGATCGTCTCCAAGGCCGAGGGCCGGCTGCTGCGGCTCGATACTGTGACTCCCTCGGCAGTGGCGCAGACCATGGCGGCCGGACTCGGGCGCGATCCCCGTCTGATCGAGATCATCCTGCGGGAATCGCGGCGAGTAGTCCGCATGGACCGCGGCGTCCTCATCACCGAGACACACCACGGCTGGGTGTGCGCCAACGCCGGGGTGGACCAGTCCAACGTCGACGTCGACACGGTGGCGCTCCTCCCCGAGGATTGCGACCGTTCGGCACGCGATCTTCGAGAGGCGATTCGCCTGCAGGCCCAGGTCGAGGTGGCCGTCCTTATCGCCGACACTTTCGGGCGGCCTTGGCGTGAGGGCCTGACCAACATCACGGTCGGGCTGTCGGGCTTCGCGCCCTTGCAAAGCTATCTCGGTGAGCTGGATTCGGCCGGCCGGCCGCTCCAGGCCACGATTATCGCCATTGCCGACGAGCTGGCGGGGGCGGCCGAACCCGTCATGGGCAAACTGGATCGCGTTCCGGCCGCCATCGTCCGAGGCCTGACCCTGGCTACCAGTGAGGAGGGTTCGAAGAGTCTCATACGCGATCCGGCACGGGATCTGTTTCGATAACGTCGTCTGGTCCGGAGAACTCCTGAATGAACGTGGCGATCCTCGGTGGCACAGGCAAAGAGGGAGCGGGCCTAGCGGCCCGCTGGGCCCGCGCCGGGCACGCGATCGTAATCGGGTCGCGCGATACCGAACGCGCGAGGGCCAAGGCCGCGGAGCTACGCCAGCTCACGGGCCGAGAGTCGATCACCGGTGAAAGCAATGCGGAGGCGGCCCGACGAGGACAGGTCGTCGTGGTCGCCTTGCCTGCCGAGGGCCTCGCGCGCACCCTACCCGAGCTGCGCGACGGCTGTCGGGACAAGGTGGTGATCAGCACGGTCGTTCCCCTCACCTTCGGGGGAGGACGGCTGTTCACGCCACCGCCCTCCGGATCGGCGGCGGAGGAGGTCCAGGACCTGCTCCCCCACGCGAAGGTGGTCGCCGCCTTTCACCACATCGCGGCCCACGAGCTATCCGCCACACAACACGCAATCGAATGCGATCTCCTCTTGTGCGGCGGCGACCTTGCGGCCAAGCAAGTCGTGATCGAGCTGGCAGACTCGATGGGACTACGCAGCCTCGATGTCGGACCCCTCACCAACGCCGGTCCGCTGGAGGGCATCACCGCCGTCCTCGCCACCATCAACCGGCGCTACAAGCTCAAGAACTCCGGGATCAAGATCACCGGGGTGTAAGGGTCAGGCCGAGGTAGATCATAGCGGCTCCCAGGACCAGGACGAGGCGATCCAGTCGGGCCATGGCCCTGAGCGCTGGTGTCGGCTCCTGACCGGCGGCGAGGAGCGCCTCGGCACGTGGAAGCTCTGCGAAGTCACGCTGGCCGGCGAGAGCAACCGCCAGGATCACCAGCATGAACTTGCCGGCCAAGGTGAGGGCCACCCCGCTCTGCATGACCTGCTCGATGGGGCCGAGCTGAGTGACGTTGTAGAAGCCCGTCAGAACCACGGTCGTCACGGCCGTCCACGTCAGCCGCCGCGCGCGCCGGGCAGCGACCAGGAAGGCATCGGCACGCTGGGCTCGCGCCGTGGGAAGCCAGAGCAAGGATTGCTGGAGCACCCCGCCGATCCACACCACGACGGCGAGCAGATGCAGCCAGATAACGAGTAGTCTCACCCGCGGGTCAGCGCGAGCATCCCGACGCGGTCGGGCACGAAGAGGCCCACCGTCAGGATGCGTGACGACGGAGTCGATCGACGACCACGGGCAAGATATCGAGGACGTAGTCGATCTCGCCCGACGTGGTCCAGCGCCCGAGCGTAAATGCCACCGAACCCTCGGCGGTGACCGGGTCGCAGCCGATAGCACGGAGCACGTGCGACGGCTCACCGGTCAGGCCGGCGCAGGCCGATCCCGACGAGGCGGCCACCCCACACAGGTCAAGTTCGAGCAGGAACGCGTCGACCTTGACGCCTAGGCCGGCCACGCTCGCCTGATGGGGGAGCCGCCGGCGCGCCCGCGCGCCCGTGACGACAGCCCCTGCAATGCGCTCCAAAGTTCCCTGTAGCAAGCGATCACGCAAGCCCGCCAGGCGGACGGCTTCGGCGGGTCCCTCGACGCGCAGCAAATCCGCAGCCACCCCCATGCCGGCGATGGCGGGCAGATTCTCTGTCCCGGCCCGCCGGCCACCTTCCTGCGCTCCCCCCAGGATCTGGGGCATCAGTTGTACCGTGGGGCGCACCCAGAGAGCCCCCGTTCCGGGTGGACCGTACATGTCGTTGGACGACAGAGTCAGTAGATCGATGCCGCACTCGTCGACCGAGAGAGGAATGCGGCCGGCTGCTCCTACAGCGTCAACGTGAAGCGGCACGGCTCGACCACGCGTGAGGCTCCCGATCTGTCGGATGAGCTGAATCGTGCCGATCTCTCCGTTGGCCGCCATGATCGAGACCAGGCGCGTGTCGGGACGGAGCGCCCGCTCCACCGCTGCTGGATCTACGTAGCCCTCGCTGTCGACGGATAGGTAGGTCACGGTGTGGCCACGCTTCTCGAGGTCGCGGCAGGCGTGCAGCACCGAGATGTGCTCGATGGCGGAGGTGATCACGTGGCACCCGGGCACGAGCTGAGCGACGCCCTTGAGGGCTAGGTTGTTGGCTTCGGTAGCACTGGCCGTGAAGATGACCCCGGAGGGAGTGGCTCCGATCAAACGAGCGATCTTGGCACGGGATCCGTCAAGCGCTTCGCGCGCTTCCAGGCCGAGCGAGTGCGGAGCCGAGGGGTTCCCGGCCCCCCCTTCCAGAAAGGGGCGCATGACGGCGGTAACACGCGGATCAACGGGAGCGAAGCCCGCGTAGTCGAGGTATGCGTGCAACTCGCTCAGGTCTTGCGGATGAGAAAGCGGAATACGGGCCCGCTCCGCTCCATCGACACCAGCTGGTTCCCCGTCCGTGCCGACCAACTCTTGACATCGGCTTCCGACGCCGGGTCGTCGGACGTCATCTCGAGGACTTGCCCCGGCTCGATGAGCTTCATGGCTTCACGTGTCTTCAGAATTGGCATCGGGCAAAATAGCCCCACACAGTCGATTTTTCGATCCGGAACGATCACCATGGGGCTGGAGGAATTCTGACATTGACAGGCGGGGGCGGCAACCGAATAATCCGAGCGATGGCGGACGCTCAACCGGATACCCGCGCACGCCAGAGCCGCTCCAGGCTTCGTGGGATCCTCCTGGCCGCCCTGAATCGCGCCCTGCCCCCGGAGCGCTACGGGGACAGCGAGCCACCCGCTGATCCCGCCGG
Source organism: uncultured Candidatus Rokubacteria bacterium (assembly GCA_963754315.1). Taxonomy (GTDB): domain Bacteria; phylum Methylomirabilota; class Methylomirabilia; order Rokubacteriales; family CSP1-6; genus CAVWFS01. Next base: position 551,445 of record CAVWFS010000018.1, on the reverse strand, counting down.
ATCCGACTCCGATTCCCTCGCCCAGCTTCGGGCAACGGTGGCCCAGCAGGCAGCCGAGCTGACCCGCGCCCAGGAGCGTTTGGCCGAGGCCCTCAAGGAGCTGGAGAATACCAACACCAGGCTGAAGGAAACATCGTTCAAGGACGAGTTGACTGGACTGTACAATCGACGCTTCCTATTCGTCCGCCTGGAGGAGGAGATCTCTCGGCATCGGCGTTTCGGTCACCCGGTGGCGGTCGTCCTCTTTGACCTCGATGGGTTCAAAGAGGTCAACGACGAGCAGGGCCACATGATCGGCGACGAGACGTTGCGCGACATCAGTCAGGTCCTGATGAGGTACTCGCGCGGGATCAACGTGGTCGCTCGCTATGGTGGTGACGAGTTCTCGATCCTGCTCGTGGAAACCTCCAAGGCGGGGGCCACGCTCTACGCGGAGAGGATCCGACAGATCATCTCGAACTTTCCATACGCCCATGGGATGCGGGTCACCGCCAGCTTCGGCGTGGCCAGCCTGCCCGACGATGAGGCGGAAACCTCCGAGGATCTCGTCCGGATCGCCGACGAGGCTCTCTACGTCGCCAAGCGCGGCGGCAAGAACCAAGTGGCGGGTGGACATCCGCCCGTGGAACAGACGTTCTGAAGGTGGTCGAGGCCAAGGGCGTCCTGATCGTCGACGACGACCCCCAAATTCGCGATGTGCTCCAGCAGATCTTCGTGACGGCGGGATATCGCACCCAGCAGGCGTCCGACGGCCAGGCCGGGCTGGAGGCCTTCCGCGCCTGGCGTCCTCCCCTCATTGTGACCGACTTGAGTATGCCCTTGATGGACGGGAGCGCGTTGCTGAACGAGCTGCGCAACGAGGATCCCGACGCCGCTGTCATCGTCCTCACTGGAGCAGGCGACATCAAGACGGCCATTGACTGTCTCAAGCGTGGTGCCCACGACTTCATCATGAAGCCCGTGGACATCGACGCGCTCCTGGTGGCCGCCGAGCGGGCGCTCGAGCGCCGCCAGCTCCTCATCGAGCGACGAGACTACCAGGCGACCTTGGAACGGCGGGTGGCAGAGGCGACCCGCGATCTGGAGGCCGCCTACCATCAGCTCCAGGCGACGTACCGGGCCACCCTGCGCGCTCTCGGCTCGGCCCTCGACACGCGCGACGTCGGGACAGAGGCCCACTCGCGAAGGGTTCACGGCTATGCGCTGGCTGCGGCCAGGGCCTACGGGCTGTCGGAAGACGAGATGACCCATCTGGCCCACGGCGTGCTCCTGCATGACATTGGCAAGATCGGAATTCCCGATGCCATTCTCCTCAAGCCTGGAAAGCTTACCGGCGAGGAGTGGGCCGTCATGCGCCGACATCCCGAGATCGGGGCGCAACTCATCCGCGACATCCCGTTTCTGGAAGGCGCCTTGCCCATCGTCCGCCACCATCACGAGCGCTGGGACGGCACGGGATACCCCGACCACCTGCGTGGGGACGAGATCCCGGTGGGCGCGCGCATCTTTGCGGTCGTGGACGCCTTCGATGCCATGACCGTGGACCGCCCGTACTCGACGGCCATTGCCGTCGATGCTGCCCGCACCGAGCTCAGGCGCTCGGCAGGCTCGCACTTCGACCCCGCTATCGTCGAGGCATTCCTGGAAATTCCCGACGCGCTTCTCGAGGAGATCCGCCGCCAGAGTCTGGCGCCGTCGTGAAGATCGCGTCCGTTCGGGCCTCCTGGCTCCGTGCCCTCATCCCCCCTGAGCGGGCCCAGACGAGCGACTTCGGGCGGTCGAGGAACCCTTCGAGCTCGAGGATGGCTACGTGGGCGTGCCCGAACGTCCAGGGCTCGGTCTGACCCTGCGCCGGGATTTCGTGCGTGCCATTAGCGTGGTTTGACGTGAGGAGCGCGAGGGCCAACCGCGTCCTCAGCCACGTGGTCGGGGACCGGTGGCCGCGGCGGTATCCGGGACCGCGAAGGCGCCAGCGTCTCCCAGATGCCCAGGGCGAGCAGGCCAAGACCGATGAAGAAGGCGTACAGGATCAAAGCCTCTTCACTCAGCATGGCCACCCTCAGCCATGTGCTTGATCTCGATCTCGACGAAGACGAAGACGAACGGATTCGCGTTGCGCACGTCGTGCTCCACACCCGCCTGCCGGAAGTATGAGCGGCCAGTCACCAGGTCCGCTGTCGTCTCTCCGGCCGCGGTGACAATGGTCAAGGGACCCGTGGTGAGCGGCACGACCACGTAGTCGTACTGGTGCCGGTGATGACCGGTGGCCGTGCCCGGCTCGAAGCGCCACTCCGTCACTCGCACCCGAGCGTTGTCGAGCTGGACGGTCGCTAGCGCGCGCGGACCACTCACGAACGGTTCGGGGATCGGGCGGAACGCATGGCGGAAGTGTGGCACAGTTTCCCCGCGTTGTCGGCAATCTTGACTTGTCACGAAGCCGTGGCGGACCATCGAGAGCACCCGTATGTCTGCCAACCGCAGCGCGGCTGCTTGGCTTCACCTGCTCGGGGTCGTCGTGGGATTGCTGTGCACGGTCGACACCCAGGAGGCCCAGGCCAGCGAGCCCTCATGGATCGAAGCCTGGCTCACCGGGCCTGGTCTCACCGGCGCGTGGTCCGGTATGCGGGAGACGCTGACCCAGCGGGGTATCACCCCCACGATAAGCTACACGGCCGATGTGCTCGGGAATCCGGTGGGCGGCCGCCGGCAGGGAATAGCCTATGCGGGCCAGCTCAACGCGGACCTGACGTTCGACCTCGGCAAGTTGGCGGGCCTCGATGGGCTGACCTTCAACATCTCGGGCAACTGGGCCTCGGGCACCGACCTCTCGAACGACGACATCGGTAACTTCTTCGTGGTGGCCCAATCCTTTGCGGGCGATCGGGTACGACTCTACACGTTGTACCTGGACCAGTCCCTCTTCGAGGGCCGCCTGGACATCAAGCTGGGGCGCTTCGCGCCTGGCGACGACTTCCTGAGCTGGCCCCAGTACACCTTCTTCGTCAACATCGCGCTCAATCCGGCCATCTTTGCCACCCAGATCAACGTGCCGGGCTTCACGGCGGCCCCCATCGGAACCTTGGGCGCACGAGTCCGCGCCAAGCCCTTGGATTGGTTCACGGCGACGGTCGGAATGTTTTACTCGAACCCCGCTCGGGATCTGGCCACCACCGCCGGCATCGACTTCGGAATCGATGTGACGGGGACGGGCTACCTCGCCATGGTCGAGCTCGCGTACCTGCACAACCGGGGGGAAGGCGCCGGCGGGATGCCCGGTACGTATCGGCTGGGTGGCTACTACGACTCCAATCGGTTCCCGACGTTCCGCGATCCGCAAACCGTGCGCCGGGGAAACTGGGGTGTCTACGTGCTGGCCGACCAGATCGTCTACCGTGAAGGCGGCCCGGAGAGTCAGCGCGTCCTGGGCGTGGGCGGCAGCCTCGTGTTCGCTCCCCTCGAGAGCATCAACACCATCCCCCTCTTCGTATCCGCTGGGGTGGTCTACCGCGGATTGCTGCGGAGCCGCCCCAAGGACATCACCGCCTTCGCCGCGTACATCGGGGCGTTCAGCCGCGACTTGCCCGGGCAGAGCGTGGAGACCGTGCTCGAGCTGACCCACACGATGCGCGCTCACCCCGTGGCTCACCGTCCAACCGGACATCCAGTACGTCATCAATCCCGCCGGCCGGTCCAGCACGAAGAACGCCCTCGTGATCGGCGCCCAGATCACGATCCAGTTCTGAGCGCAGCCCCGTGCGCTGGCTGATCGTCCTGACGATCATCGCGGCGACCGTCACGCCGGCGCCGGCCGGCGAGAATTCCTGGGTCCAGTCGTGGCTCGGGCAGCCGGCGATGACCGGGAGCTGGTTCGGCGTGAGGGAGGCACTCACGCAGGCCGGCATCACGCCAACCATCGTCTATTCGACCGATCTCCAGGGAAATCCAATCGGCGGACAGCGCCAGCGGGCGGCCTACGCAGGCGCCCTGGAGGCCGGCGTGAGTGTCGATCTGAAGACACTACTCGGGTTTCACGGTCTGACCTTCCAGGTCTCAGGCGTCTGGTCGACCGGCTCCGATCTGTCCGACGATATCGGCAACATCTTTCCGGTGGCCGAGCTCTTTGCCGGCGACCGGCTGCGTCTCTACACCTTGTTCCTCGAGCAGACGCTTCTCAGCAAGCGCATCAGCATCAAGGCCGGTCGCTTTGCCACCACCGACGACTTCCTGGCCCTGCCCATCGCCGGCCTCTTCGTGAACACCGCCCTCGACCCCAGCGTGTATGCGGTCGAGATCAACGTCCCCGGCGTCACCGCGTGGCCCGTGGCCACATGGGGTGGGCGCGTCCGCGTGATACCGGTGGAGCCGCTCGAGGTCTCCGTGGGCGCCTTCTATTCGGATCCGGCCCTGGACCAGGACGCCACCAACGGGGCGCAGTTCGCGATCAGCACGAAGGCGGGCTACTTTGTCGTGGCCGAGGTCGGATACCGCTTGCACCACGAGAAAGCAGCGCAAGGGCTCCGCGGCCACTATCGCATCGGGGCCTACTACGATTCGAACCTCTATGCGCCGTTCTCCGACCCCACCCGGCGCCACCGCGGGAACTACGGCGCCTATGCCCTCGGCGAGCAGATGGTCTTCCGCGAAGGCGGTCCGGAGAACGGCCAGGGGCTGACCGTGTTCGCTGCCCTCACGGTGGCCCCCGACCAGAACATCAACACGCTGCCCTGGTTCGCCGGCACTGGCCTCGTCTATCGCGGATTGCTGCCGGGCCGCCAGAAGGACACGTCGGGGCTGGCCGTGTTCTATGGCGGATTCAGCCGCCACTTGCCGGGGCAGACCTACGAGATGGTGCTGGAGTGGACGTACGCGATTGCCCTCACACCGTGGTTGACGGTACAGCCCGACATCCAGTACATCATCAATCCCAGCGGGCGCAGCACGATCAAGAACGCGCTCGTCGTGGGCGCGCAGCTGATCATCCAGTTTTGAGCGCCTCCGCCCGGTCCGGCGGACTCCGCCTGCCATCCTGTCGGCCGGCGAAGCTGTCTTGCGAGGCTGGGAATCGGTGGAGGGCGCCCCGGGGAACATATGTCCGGTGATCCGACAAGATCCCCACCTCACCGAGCTCGGCGTGACCGCCGGCGCCAGGGACCGAGACCACCGTGACCTCCCCGAGTTACGTGGTAGGGCCACGCTCGATGGTCGAGCTGGTGCGGTCGGGATTCGTGTGATGAGGGCCCGCGATAACCAGAACGGCTACCGGGTTTGGACTATCGCGCTCCCTCCTGCCGCGAAAATAGCTCGCTCGCCACGCGGGCGGCTCCCAGCAGTGGCGCTCGTTCGTTCAAGACCAGGCGGAGGGGGAACGATTCCAGCAGAGAGGCCAGGCGACCCTTGTCACGGAAGGCGCGAACGAAGGTGCCATCCGAGAGCTTCGTCCTGAGTTTCGGGGCGATGCCGCCGCCGAGGTAAACGCCGCCCGCCGCTAGAACGGTCAGGGCCAGGTTGCCGGCCACCGCGCCATACACGGAAGCGAAGAGGTCGACCGTTTCCACGCATACCGGATCCTTGTTGGCCAAGCCCGCCTCGCTGACCGCGGCGCTGGGGTCCCCGCGGCCGATCCGCTCAGTCAGCCACGCCGGCTCGGCCACGTTACGGACCGTCCGCAGATAGCGGTAGATGTTGAAGAGACCCGGTCCCGAGACGACTCGTTCGTCACTGACGCGGCCGAACTGACGCTGGAGAGACGCGAGCAGACCCATCTCCGATTCGTTCCGCGGCGCAAAGTCGACATGCCCGCCCTCGGAAGAGACGACCACGTGCCGGGTGCCGTCCCATATCATGAGCGCCTTCCCGAGGCCAGTCCCCGCCGCGACCAGCGCCATGTTACCCGGGCGCGAGATTCCCTCCTGTAGAATCACCATCTCATGGGGAGGCAGATCCATCACACCCCAGGCCATCGCCTCGAGATCATTCAGCAGTTTCACGCGGGGGGTCGGAATATCCCTGGCCAGCATGCGCTCATCGAGAGTCCAAGGCAGGTTGGTGGTCGTGGAACGTCCTTCGATGACGGGCCCGGGCACCCCGAAGCAGGCGGCGGATATGGAGACGGTGGGCTTCGCCTCCAGGAACGACCGGATGATCGCCCCAAGGTCCGGGAAATTCTGACTGGCATACTTCGCCTCGCGCAGGGGGGTCCGGGAACGCGGCACCTCGAAGAGCGCTAACTCAGTCTTGGTGCCACCGACGTCTCCGGCGAGCATCAACCCGGGCATGGTCTTCAGCGTCGGCCTGACATGAATTCCTCGGCCAGCGTCACATCGTCCCGACTGCCGAGGATGATGGACACGCGTTGATGGGGGGAGGTCGGGCGAATATCGAGAACGCGCTCGCTCCCCGTGCTGGCCGAGCCGCCCGCCTGCTCGACAAGAAACCCCATCGGCGCCACCTCGTACTGTAATCTGAGCTTGCCCCTCCGGGTGCCGTCGGCGCCCATCACCGCCGGGTAGAGGAAGATCCCGCCCTCCAGCAACGTGCGGTGGACGTCCGCCACCATGGATCCCACGTAGCGCGCCGTGTAGGGTCGCCCCGTGGCCTTGTCGGAGGCGCGCAGATACTCGATGAAACGCTGGACCCCATCGGGCCAGAGAGGAGCATTGCCGTCGTTGACGCTGTAGATGTGGCCGCGATGCGGAATACGAATGTCCTCGTGCGACTGGATGAACTCGCCGAGGCTCGGCTCCAAGGTGAAGGCGTGGACACCCCCTCCCGCCGTGTACACGAGGACCGTGCCCGGCCCGTACATGATGTAGCCGGCCGCCACCTGGGCAGTGCCAGGCTGCATGGCGTCGTCGCTTGCGCCCTGGCGCCCCTTGTTTCGCCGTGGCCGCACCGAGAAGATGGTGCCGACAATACCGTTCACGTCTAGGTTCGAGGAGCCATCGACGGGATCGATGCACACGACGTAGCGGCCCTCCCCGAGGTAGAGCGGCTCGTCCATCTCCTCGGAGAGGACGACACCCACGAGCCCGCTCGCGTCCAGTGCCTGAACGACCGTCTCGTTGGCCCACAGGTCGAGCTTCTTCACCTGCTCGCCCTGGATGTTGACCTTCCCGGCCTGGCCAAGCTGACCGATCAAGGCCGCGCGCGCCAGCTCGCGAGCAATCAGCTTGCCCGCGAGCGCCAGCTGGTAAAGGACGATCGACAGATCGCCGAGGCGGACCGCTTCCGCACGTACGTGCTGGGTGAAGCGCAGTGCAATCTCGTTCATGGGCAGGCTCCCGTGCGTTTACACTCGATCGCGAACCGCAGAGATGTTAGACGATTCGCCACCCGATGGTACGGTAACTCGGCCGAGGACGCCATCCATGATGGGATCCGTTCTCCGGGAAGGAGGAGACGATGACCGAGGAGGAACGCCGACTGGCGCAGGCGCAGGCCCGCACTGTGCACTGGCGGCGCTGGGGACCGTTTCTCTCCGAGCGCCAGTGGGGAACCGTGCGCGAGGACTACTCGGGCAATGGCGATGCCTGGAATTACTTTCCGCACGATCACGCACGCTCGCGCGCCTACCGGTGGGGAGAGGATGGCTTGCTCGGCATCTCGGACAACCACCAACGTCTCTGCTTCGCGCTCGCCCTCTGGAACGGCCATGACCCCATTCTCAAGGAGCGCCTGTTCGGGGTGACCGGCCCTCAGGGCAATCACGGAGAGGATGTCAAGGAGCTCTACTTCTACCTCGACGCTACCCCCACCTACTCCTACGTGAAGGGGCTCTACAAGTATCCCCAGACTGCGTTTCCCTACCAGCGACTGCTTGACGAGAACGCCCGGCGGAGCCGTGGCCAAGGGGAATTCGAGCTGATCGACACCGGGTGCTTTGACGACGATCGATACTTCGATGTTCAGGTCGAGTACGCCAAGGCTCGCCTCAACGACCTCCTCATCCGGATCACCGTAACCAACCGCGGCGGAAGCCCGGCGTCACTGGATCTGCTGCCGACGTTGTGGTTTCGCAACACGTGGTCGTGGGAGGAGCAGACCCCTCGCCCGCGGCTCCGTCGCGGGACCGCGGGCGCCGCCTGGATGTCGGTGCGGGCCGAGCATCCGACCTTGGGGAACTACTGCCTCTACGCGCAGGGGCCGACCGAGGTGCTCTTCACGGAGAACGTGACGAACCGCCGGCGACTCTACGGCGCCGAGAACCCGGAGCCCTTCGTCAAGGACGCTTTTCACGATTACGTCGTGAATGGCCAGGTCGGTGCGGTCAACCCGGCTCGTGAGGGAACCAAAGCGACTCCCCACTATCGACTCATCCTCCAGCCTGGCCAACCGGTGGCCCTCCGCCTCCGCCTTTGTGAAGGAGACATTTCAGGTGCTCCTCTCGGCCAGGAGTTTGATCGAGTGTTTGCCACCCGCATGGCCGAAGCGGATGCCTTCTATGCAAGCGTGATCCCACGCCACTTGGACGAGGATGCCACCTCGATCGTCCGCCAGGCCCTGGCGGGGCTGCTGTGGTCGAAGCAGTGGTACCACTATGACGTTCGCCGCTGGCTCGCGGGGGATCCCGCCCAGCCCCCACCGCCGCCTGGCCGGCGATCCGGTCGCAACCACGGCTGGGCCCACCTCTACAACGAGGACGTGGTGTCGATGCCTGACAAGTGGGAGTACCCCTGGTATGCGTCATGGGACCTGGCCTTCCATACGGTGGCGCTGGCCATGGTTGACCCTGAGTACGCCAAGGACCAGCTCGTCCTCCTTCTGCGCGAGTGGTATATGCACCCGGATGGCCAACTGCCCGCTTACGAGTGGGCCCTGGGTGACGTCAACCCGCCCGTGCACGCCTGGGCCGCGCTCCGTGTGTACGAGATGGACAAGGCCCGGCGCGGTACCGGCGACTCGGCCTTCCTCAAGCGGGTCTTCCACAAGCTCTTGTTGAACTTCACGTGGTGGGTCAATCGCAAAGATCAGGGGAACAAGAACGTCTTCGAGGGCGGCTTTCTCGGCCTCGACAATATCGGTCTCTTCGATCGAAGCGCGCCTCTACCCTTCGGGGGTAGCGTGGAGCAGTCGGACGGAACGGCCTGGGTAGGGGCGTTCTGCCTGACCATGCTCTCCATCGCGGCCATCTTGGCCCTCGACGATCCCGTCTACGAGGATATTGCCTCCAAGTTCTTCGAGCATTTCGTCTACATCAGTCACGCGATGAACAACATGGCCGGCGAGGGTATCGAGCTGTGGGACACGCGCGACGGTTTCTTCTACGACGTCCTCCTCCTTCCTGGCGGACAGACCGTTCCCGTCCGCGCACGCTCCATGGTAGGCCTCATGCCCCTCATCGCCGTCATGACGCTCGAGCCCGACGTCATGGATCGCCTTCCCACGTTTTCGCGTCGAATGATGTGGTTTCTGCAACATCGTCCCCTCCTCGGTCAGCACGTCTCCCGTCAGGACACGCCCGACGGCCGCCACCGGTGGCTCCTCGCGCTCGTGAACGGAACGCGACTGAAGCAGGTCCTTCGTTACATGCTCGACGAGGACGAGTTTCTGTCCACCCACGGTCTGCGCTCGCTCTCCCGATACCACCGGGCCCACCCCTTCACCGTGACGATCGGCGGCCAGCAGTACTCCATCGACTACGAAGGGGGCGAGTCGACGACCGGGATGTTCGGCGGCAACTCCAACTGGCGGGGACCGGTATGGTTCCCTTTGAACTACGTGATCATCACCGCCCTGCAGCGTTTCGACTCGTATTACGGATCGGGGTTCAACGTTGAATGTCCGACGGGATCCGGGCAGTTCATGAGTCTGGCCGCGGTGGCCAGCGAGCTCTCCCGACGCCTGACCCGCCTGTTCCTGCGTGACGGGTCGGGCCGGCGACCGGCCCACGGAACCGTCGAGAAGTTCCAGACTGACGCGCACTGGAGGGAGCTCGTCCTTTTCTACGAGTACTTCCACGGCGACACCGGCGCCGGCCTCGGGGCGACCCACCAGACGGGCTGGACCGCGCTCGTGGCGAAGCTCTTTCAGTGACGGGAAGAGAGTAGACCAGGGGAGCCCGGGCGAGCTCCCCTGACGACTAGGGACGCACGCTCAGATTCGGATGTCGCAGGCGGAAGTATATGGCCATGACCCCGGCCGCCAGGAGGTTGGCCACGAAGATCGAGGGCCAACCCAGTGCGGCAAAGATGGGAGCGGCCAGGAAGGCTGCCGTCACCGTAAATCCCGCCTGCAGCAACACGAAGAGGAGGAGGACGCCAAAGCCCATGCTGGGATTCTTCTCGACTACGGCCAGAAGGCGGGAGGCGACGCCGCCGAGGACGGCGAACACCATCCCATGCACCCAGGTGAACATCGCCACCATGGAGAAGGACACCGGCGCCGTCTCGAGCCCGATCCCGCGTCCGAAGAGGGCAGTACCCAGTACGGACGGAGTATAAAAAGGGCGTCCGGCCACGGTGTCCACGATCAGGAACCAGATCGCCACCGCGACGGCGGCGAGGAGACCAGCCACGATACCTTCCTGGTAGAGCGATTGAACATCAGATGGGGAGCTGGTGGATTCGGTAGCGGTCGCGCCTGTCTGAACGGTCATCACGCACTCCTTTCTCTGGGTGCCCGGACCGACCCCTGGCGGATCATTGACAGTGTACTCCCCACGGGCTCCAGGGTGAAAGCCGGCAGCCTCGGTCTACCCGCACCCTTCCCCCTGGTAGAATCATCCTAAGGCTCGGATACCTTGGTGATGGAGGGTGACATGAGTAGCTCGCCCCCGGCCACGACGGAGGGGCGCTTTCCGATCGCGCCGGTGAGCCCCGAGACCGACAACTTCCCCTTCAAGCGGGAGCTGAGTCTGGCGCCCCTCGTCAACGTGTGGTGGAACGCGGCGGAGAGCGAGGATGGTCTGATCGCGTCGATGGGGCGGCTCGTCCGGGAGGAGCTCCGCACGACCCCCGAATTGCTGGCCCCGCTCGACGATCTTACCGTTCTCGCCAAGCATCCCGCGCTCGTCGACGTGTTGATGGCAAAGATATTCCCGATGGCCTCGTGGGAGCGCGACTATGCCGCCCTGCTCTCTCCCTTTGCGGTCCGGGTGGTCTACGCCACGCCCTCCTTCCGGCGCTTGTTCCTCGACGGGAGCGGGGCCCTACGCGGGCGCCTGAATATCGACGCGGAGAGCTGGGCGACCGGACGATTGCTGCGCGCGTACGGCCTGATTCTCCGCAAGTACTACGAGATCGGTCTGAACCTGGACTACCCACTCGTCATCACCACCAACGACCCCGAGTGCGCGCTCGAGCGCCACTTCCGCTTCGACCTCGATCCCCGCTTCCTGGACGTGGACACGAACGGCCAGCTGCCCATCCTCTCCGACGCCAATCGCCGCCGCCTCCAGGAGAATCTCACCGATCCGCGGACGCTCATGGAGCTGATCCCTCCTGACCGCTTCGTGTTCCGCGGGTTCACGGTGGTCAAGGCGACCGATATCACCGACCAGGAGGTCCTGTCCTCTCTCAAGCGCGACCTCATCGAGAAGGAGTCGATCGTGTCCGGCCCGCGCTTCGAGCGGCTGCAGGGCCAGCTCCGCACGTACCTCCGCCGCCCCCAGCTCCGCCTGGGACTGGCCGCCTTCCACGGAGAAAGAGTTCTCGTCCTGAACGACGGCGCGCAGCTGGAGCACCGCTGCATCTTTGCTGACTCCCAACATCTGAGCATCCATGACTTCGCGGGTTCCGTGTACGCGCGAGCGGTAGCCCACGGGCAGCCTCTCGTCGTGGACGACCTCACAGCCTACAGGGACGGCGGGCGCATCGAGGAGAGCCTGGTCGAGGCGGGGCTTCGCAATATCGTGGTGGCCCCTCTGCACTATCAAGACCGAGCCATTGGCATCCTCGAGCTCGGCTCTCCGCATCCGGGAGACCTGGACGCAGCCAGCACGCTCAAGCTCCGCGAAGTGTTGCCGCTGTTCTCCATGGCCGTCCGTCGCGCGCTGGAGGAGCTGGAAACACGGGTGCAGGCGATCATCAAGGAAAAATGCACGGCCATCCATCCCTCGGTTGAGTGGCGATTCCGGCAAGCCGTTCTCGACACCATCGAGCGCCAGGCCGACCGCGCCACCCCCGAACTGGAACCGATCGTCTTCCGAGATGTGTACCCCCTTTACGGCGCCTGTGATATCCGAGGCTCCTCCACCCACCGCAACGTGGCCATCCAGGCAGACCTGAGCACGCACCTGGGTCTGGCGCGCGCGGTGGTGGATCGAGCGCGCGCCGTCAAGCCCCTCCCAATTCTCAACGAGCTTGGTTACCGCATTGACAAGCTCCTGGCCCAGATCGAGCGGAATCTGAACTCTGGCGACGAGATCACGATTCTTGCCTTCCTGCGTCAGCACGTCGAGCCGCTCCTGGCGCATCTCGGGGGATTCCATCCCTCGGTGCAGGAGCGGATCGAGGCCTACCGCGCCACCCTCGATCCTCAGGTAGGGACCGTCTATCGGAAGCGCAAGGAATACGAAGTGAGCGTGACCGCCATCAACGAAGCGGTCTCCTCGTATCTCGACGCGGAGCAGGAGATCGCCCAGGCCATGCTGCCGCACTACTTTGAGAAGCAGCGGACGGACGGCGTCGACTACAGCATCTACGTGGGGGCCGCGCTGGTCGACGGACGACCGTACGACGACCTGTACCTACGCAATCTCCGCCTCTGGCAGCTCCTGGTCGCCTGCGGCATCGCGCGCCAGACAGAAGCGCTTCGACAGCGACTACCGCTGCCATTGGAAACCACTCATCTGATCTTGGCCCATCATGCTCCCCTGTCGATCCGCTTCCGCTTCGACGAAAAGCGCTTCGACGTCGACGGGGCCTACAACGTGCGCTACGAGGTCATCAAGAAGCGTATCGACAAGGCCGTGATCCGGGGTACCAACGAGCGGGTCACCCAACCCGGGCACCTTGCCATCGTGTATGCGCAGGGCGTGGAGGCCCTCGAGTACCGCCAGTATCTGGACTATCTGGTCGCCCGTGGATACCTGACGGGAACGGTAGAAGAGGTGGAGATCGCCGAGTTGCAGGGCGTCCATGGCTTGCGTGCGCTGCGGGTGGCCGTGGATCTCGCGACCGCCTCCCCCGCCGGGAGCCCAGGGACCCGACCTCCTGCGGGGGTCCGAGCCGTGGTCGGGCAGACCTCACGGTGATGAACCCTTCGTGGTCGGGGGCCCCACCGAGGGCGAGATTGCCGAGAGGATCCGGACTCGCTCCTCAGCTCTGACGGGGTCCGAGCCAGGCTCGCCGGATCCCGGGCGGTCGCCACCGTGCCATCGTGTCGAGGAGTTCTGGGGCCGAGGGGGAAAAGAGCAACAAGGCGGCGTGCTCAGGCCGGACGAATCCCTCGCGCTCGGCGTGGCCGAGAAAGCGCCGCAACCCCTCGTAGTAGCCGAGCACGTCCAGGATGCCCACCGGCTTCAGATGGATGCCGAGCTGCGCCCACGTCAAGATTTCCAATGTCTCCTCGAACGTGCCGAGCCCGCCAGGAAGGGTGATGAAGCCATCAACGAGAGCGGCCATCGTGGCCTTGCGCTCGTGCATGCTCTCGACAAGGCGTATCTCGCTGAGATGCCGATGGGCCAGCTCGCGCGTGGCCAGAGGACGAGGAATGACGCCGATGACCTCTCCCCCTGCGGCGAGGGCTGCATCGGCGAGAGCACCCATGAGTCCCACCGAGCCGCCCCCGTATACCAGGCCCAGCTTGCGCTCTACAATCTCGCGCGCCAGCCCTCGGGCAGCCTCGGCGTACTCCGTGCGAAGTCCGGGATTCGATCCGCAGAAGACACAGACGCGCTTCACGCTGTCGAGGCCGAGAGGTAGGCCTCGGCGAACTCGGCGCTGAGGACGCCGGTGCACACCTCTTCCACTGGGCCCTCCAGCCGTAACGACCAGTCCCCTCGCACGTGCACGATCAGCTCGCCGCCCGGCATGCCCACGCGGATTCTCCCGTGGTCGCTGAGACCGTTCCGCACGGCGGCCGCGGCCGCGGCACAGGACGAGGACCCAGAGGCGAGCGTCCACCCCGCGCCGCGTTCCCAGATCATGATCTCCACCACGTCGCGCCCGCGCGCGCGGGCAAACTGGACGTTGGTACGGTGGGGAAAGGCCGGGTGACGCTCGATGGCCGCGCCCAGGTGCTTGACCTCCGCTTCGTCCAGCTGGTCGCGAAAGATAACGCAGTGCGGGTTCCCGACCGATACGGCGGTCACGGTGAGCCGCGGGCCTCCCGACAGCACGAGCGGCACGCCCACCGCCTCCTCCGCCACGCCGTTCATGGGAATATCGGCGGCTCCGGAAGGTCGCATGCCCCATCTCCACAGTGACGAAGGTGACCCGACCGGCCTCCTCGCGACACTCGCACTCCACCAGTCCGCCTTTGGTGTCCACCGTGAAGGTCGGGGTTCGCGCGTACCCATGGTCCCGCAGGTACTTGGCAAAGATGCGCAACCCGTTGCCCGACTTCTCCGCCTCGCTGCCGTCGGGGTTGAAGATTCGAAGCCCGAACGCCGCCCGCGGGCTGGGCACGAGCAAAAGGATGCCATCGGACCCGACCCCCCAGTTGCGGTCACAGATCCGGACAATCGCCCGTTCTGACAGCGGACCCGGGAGGTTCGCCTGGTCAATGACGAGATAGTCGTTGCCGAGCCCGTGGCCCTTCGCGAAGGGAATCATGGATCGGTTAGCTCCACCGACGTCCGGTAGCCGCCGAGAGATAGCCGGCGTAGATCACTTCCACCACGTCGCGCGCTAGGGCCGCCCCGGAACGTGGAGGTCGGCCATCACGGATGGCATCCACAAAATCCTCGAGCTCCTGCGGATATCCTCGCATCCAGTCTTCCTCCGGACTGGGATACTGCCAGCCCGCCTTGGTCTCGACTTTCTCAGTGATGTACGCCTCTCCCCATACGGCCGCCTCCGGCGTGTAGGCTACCACCGCTGTGTTGGGGGTGAGATTGGCCTGGATGACGGCATTGGAGAGGTAAGCCGTCACGCTGTTGCGGACGCCGCCCAGGGTAACGTCGTTCGCGTGAATCGTAGCCTTGGTGCCATCCTCGAAGGTGATGACCGCCACCGACCAGTCCTCGACGTCCTCCGGCGCCGCCCGATGCGTAGCATGGCCATCACCGCGGATGGGTCACCCCAAGGAAGGCCGCCGGCCGCGCCCAGAAGGCACTGGCACGGCCGGCCTCTCCCCTCGGGGCGTTCCCGCCCCGTCCCCGAGGCGCCGCCACGCGCCTAGCGGCGATCGATGGGAATGTAGGTGGCGTGGGTAGGTCCGGTGTATTCGGCGCGGGGGCGGATCAGGCGATTGTTGGCGTGCTGCTCCAGGACGTGAGCCGACCATCCCGCGACCCGGCTAATGGCGAAGACAGGTGTGAACTGATCGGTCGGGAGGCCCATGATGGTGTAGGCCGCTCCAGAGTAGAGGTCGACGTTGGGGAAAATTCCTTTCTCTTCGCCCACCACGCGGACCACCGTGTTCAGAATGTCGACGTAGGCGGTGTTCCCGGCCTGTTGGCCGAGCTCGGTCGCCAGTCGGCGCAGGTGCTTGGCGCGCGGATCTTCGACGCGATACACGCGATGGCCGAAGCCCATGACCCGTGCCTTGTCGGCCAGGGCCTTGCGGATCCACGCGTCGGCCCTGGCTGGGGATTTGATCTTTTCGACCATGAGCATCACTTGCTCGTTGGCCCCACCGTGGAGCGGGCCCTTGAGAGCTCCGATGGCCGAGGTGATGGCTGAGTTCATATCGGACAGGGTCGCGGCGGTGACGCGGGCGGCGAACGTGGAGGCATTGAACTCGTGATCCGCATGGAGAATGAGCGCGACGTCGAACGTCTTCACCGCCAATGGGCTCGGAATCTTGCCGGTAAGCATCGTCAGAAAATTGGCGGCCAGGTTAAGGCGCGGATTCGGCGCGATGAGCGGCTTGCCGCGCCGGATGCGCTCCCAGGCCGCCACCAGGGTGGGAATCTGCGCCGTCAGCCGCAGAGCCTTGCGAAGGGAGGCTTCGCGCGAGTTGTCGCCCGGCTCCGGATCGAAGGCCGAGAGAGCCGACACGCCGGTACGCAGCACCTCCATCGGCGTCGTCCGCCGGGGAAGCAGTCGTAGCATATCGATGAGCTTCGCCGGCAGCCGGCGGGTGGCGGTAGCGGCCAGCGCCTTGGTGTGCGCGTCGAGCTCCTTCCGGGTTGGCAGCGCTCCATGCCACAAAAGATAGACGACCTCCTCGAAGGTCGAATGCTCTACCAGATCGTTCACGTCGAAGCCACGGTAGAGAAGACGCCCCTCGCGTCCGTCGATGAAACAAATTTCCGACGTCGAAACGACGACATCCTCGAGGCCAGCCTTGAACTCGCTGCTCATACGCTCCCCTCGCCGCGGTCGGTTGAGAACGGCTTCTTCTATCATAGGTCCCGGGCCCCTTCAAGGCACGGACCCATGGACATTCTCGACTTTTACAACCGTCATCCGATCAGCGAAGCGCAGGTCCTGGCCGCCGTCGCCCGCAGGCGGGGCGGGATGGAGGGGACGCTGAGTGTCAACGATCTATTGGAGTTCGACCAGGATCACTACGGAGGCCTAGGGGCCGTGGAGGCGCTGGCCGACCGTGCTCGCATCACGACGGGATCACGGACCCTTGACCTCGGGGCCGGGCTCGGGGGCCCGGCTCGCTTCCTGGCCAGTCGTCGCGCGTGCCGAGTCGTCGCCCTCGAGGTCAACGCGAACCGCGTGGCGGGCGGGGCACGACTGACGCGGCGGGTCGGCCTCGCCGGACGCGTGAGGCTGATACGTGGCGATGCCCAGCAATTGCCGTTTGCCGATTCGACCTTCGACGCCTGTATCAGTCAGGAGGCGCTTCTGCACATCGCGGACAAGGCGACCACCCTGGCGGGCTGCTGCCGCGTACTCCGTCCGGGCGGCCGCTTGGCCTTCACCGACTGGATCGCCCACCCTCGACTGGCGGATCGAGAGCGCGAGCGCCTTCGCGAGTGGATGGCCGCCACCAGCCTGCAGACACTGGCCAGCTATCCGCTCCTGCTGCGGCACGCTGGCTTTGCGTGGACGGAGGCGGAAGACCTCACCGCAGAGTGGCGAGCGATCCTGCGACATCGGGTCGCCCGCTATCGCAGCCTTCGCCATGACCTGGTCACCCGGCTGGGAGAAGCGCGCTATCACGAGTACGACCAGCTCTACGCATACCTCCTGGCCCTGGTCGACCAAGGCAAGCTGGGGAGCGGGCGCTTCTGGGGGGCGCGTTGATTCGTCGAGCCGCTATCGAAAGCGCTTGAGAAGATTTCGGAGATCGCGCTCGAGTCCCCGGGTCTCGACCTCGCGCAGGGCGCCGGCCACGTCCACCTGAAGTGCGGGCGCCGACGCCGTCCCCGTGATCCGAGCCTTTACCTGGCCCCGCCGATGCCGAACCACCATGTCGACGTTGAGGCCGTCGTGGACGAACGCGTACTCGCCGGCCGCCATCACGCTGAACCCCCGGCCTGTATAGAGAAGATCCCGCGAGGTGGCCACACCGTTGGCGACGCGATAGGTTCCCGTGATGGACTCGAATTCCAGGGGCGAGGCCACGTCCTCCCCCAAAACGGCGGCGACTGTCTCGCTGACCTTGAGCACGTCACCGAAAAGCTTTACGGCCTGCGCACCCACCACCCGCCCGCGGCCGACGGCAAAGCGGCCCGCTCCGGACAGGGAACCGCTGGCGTCGGCCGCCTGAAAGGCCAGCATCCCGGTCAGGTCGAGAGACCCCGTCACCGCATACCCGTCACACAGGAAGTCGACGAGCACGCGCTCCACCGGGACCCCACGGACGCTGACATCGGCCAAGGTGACGAGAAGCCCGCTGTCCGGCGCCAAGGTGGCGTTTGCCCGCAAGGAGCCACCGCCAATTCTGGCGGTAATGGGCGTCGCCTGGACTCGATGCTCGTCCAGGCTCGCGGTGATGGCGATACTCTCGAAAGCGAGCGTCCGGTCGGGCGGCACGCACGACCGGCTCGTCCGACTTAGCGCCAGTTGCGGGAGCATCACCTCGCCCGAGGCCTGGGGAGAGCCGAGAACACCAGCGAGCTTGAAGGTGGCTCGGATCCCCCCGCTCACGCCGAGCCCGGAGGCCCGTAGCAGCCCGCCGAGGGAGCCCAGCGCGCCCGTCTCAAGTGTGATCGTGCCACCGAGAGGCGCCTCGCTCAGCGAGCGTATACCGCCGAGGTCCAGGCTTCCCCCGATAAGCTGCACGACCACATCGCCGGGTGACAATACGCCCTTGCCCTCGACGCTAAGAATAGAGCCAGACCCACGCAGTCGAATGTCGAGACCGCTCACCCGATACTCGCCGGCAAGGTGACGTGGAAGATAGACGAGTTCAGCGTCTTCCACGACGACTCCCGCCGCCAGGAGCGAGACCGTGGTCGCGGAGTCGCTCCCTCGGGACTCGCGAGCAGGCACCGGGGATCGCAGGGCACCGGCCGCATCACGTACCACCCCCAGGCTCGCCACGTTCAGGCGCCCGTCGGAACCCTCCACCAGCCTGATCAGCGGACGCTTCAAGAGCAGACCGCTGAACTCGACGCGTCCCTGGAGCAACGGGGACAGGCGCAGACGCAGGCGTCCCCGTTCCAGGGTAACGAAGGGAACCTTCCCAAAGCGGGGATCCTCCGCCACCTCCAGACCGCGCAGCTCGATGGCGGGCAACGGGAACAGGCGGACCACCATTGAGGTAAAGCGTACGGGGCGCCCGAGGGCCTGGCTGGCGCTACTCGCGATGAGACCTCGCACCCGCGGTAGGTCGACCAGGTAGGGTAGCAGGAGCGCGACCGCGAGCGCGACAACGACGAAAAACGCCGCGATCGCGCCACCCCACAGGGCGAGACGCTTCACGGCTCAGAGCACGGTCGGTCTACCCCGTCTGGATAGCCGACAGCTGCCAGGCGCGGGCACCCACCGGGCGCGCAAACGTCCAGAACTCCTCGACGTGCTGGGGCACACTCCGCGAGCCTTCTACGAGCCCACCCGTGGCATCGTCGACGATGTAGTCCAGCATGGATGCTCCGACGCAGACGGTCACGTAGTCGCGCCCGTTCTCTTGCCACGCTTCACTGACGTCAGCCCGCGTGATCTGGATCTGCTCGAGACGATTGCTCTGTCGTGCCCCTTGCAGCCGGTCGCACTGTGCTTGAAGCACCGTGTACATCTCGGGGGCGACGCGGTCCCGCAGCCGACTCACGTTGCGCGCCGCGATTCCTTGCTGAACCTCGACGAACGCGTTGCGGGCCATGATGGCAACCGCATCCGGGTCGAAGCCCGGATCCATTTGGCGGATATGCCCGAGGCCCCGCTCGAGATCCGTCGGCGCCGGGGGCGGTTCCATGGTGGCGGCGCCACCCCCGTAGCGTGACGCCCCCATTCCCACATCGGTGCCATAGGCGCCAGACCCATAGGCGCCTGCCGTGGCATAGGCCGGCTGCGGCAAGTTAGCACGCCGCCGACGTAGCACGGCCATCAAGAGGAAAATGCCGCCCCCGATCAGGAGGAGGTCCATCAGTCCGATGCCGAACCCGTGCCCCAGTCCGCCGAAGAGCAAACTGCCGAGTAGCCCCCCCAGGGCGAATCCAGCAAGGCCGCCCATGAGACCCCCGAACAACCCCGAGCGCTGCTGTGGAGCGGGGCCGGGCTGATTGAAGTTTCGAGAGGGGCTCGACGGCACACCGGGGCTCTGCGGGGCAGGACGGGCGGGGGCCGAGTACGAGCGCGAGCCACGACTCCCTCCCCCGCCGGCGCGCGCCCACACCTCGGCCGTCTCGACGGCAAGGACGGCGAACAGCATGATGGCTAGCATGGATAGCACTGTTCGACGCGTCATGGTCGCACCTCTCGCCCTCGACGGCTTATATCGTCCCGCGTCAATTGTAGCGCAGACAGGCGCGGGCTCACATCACTTGGGAATCAGGAGCACCTTGCCCGTCGTTCGCCGTCCCTCTAGCGCGCGGTGAGCTTCCGCCGCGTCCTTCAACGCGAACTCAAACTCCGTGCGGAGCTTGAGCTTCCCATCGCGAATCCAGCCGAGCACCTCGCCGGCGCGCTGGACGAGTTCGGCCCGAGCCGCCGTGTAGGAAACCAGGCTGGGACGGGTGAGAAACAGAGAGCCGCCGGCGGCGAGCCGGGCCACATCGAACGGCCCCACTGGTCCGCTCGACTGACCGTACAGCACCATCATCCCGCGCGCCGCTAGGCAGGCAAAGCCCCTGTCGAACGTGTCTTTGCCTACGGAATCGTACACGACCTGGAGCCCCCGGCCCCCCGTCAGCCGCTTGATCTCCTCTGCAAAGTCCTGCGCCGTGTAGAGGATGACCTCGTCGGCGCCCGCCTCGCGGGCGAGCTTTGCTTTGTCCTCTGTCGAGACGGTGCCGATGACTCGCGCCCCCCGCATCTTCGCGATCTGGCACAGGAGAAGGCCCACCCCGCCTGCCGCCGCGTGAACGAGGCAGGTCTCGCCGCCCTTGAGCGGCCACGTGGTGCAGGCCAGATAATGGGCGGTCATGCCCTGGAGCATGGCCGCCGCTCCCTGCTTGGTACTGAGCCCTGCCGGTAGGACGATTAACCGGTCAGCCGGTACGAGCGCGAGTTCAGCGTAAGCGCCGGGTGTTCCCGTGTAGGCCACCTTGTCGCCGACCTTGACCTCGCTCACGTTGGCGCCGACGGCGGCCACGGTGCCGGCCGCCTCCATACCAAGCGTCATGGGCAACTCAGCCTTGTACTGGCCCGCGCGGTAGTACACGTCGATGTAGTTGAGACCGGCCGCGTCAACCTTGACCACGGCGTGGCCGGGCTTGGGCGTGGGCTCGGGAACGTCCTCGTATCGCAGGGTGTCGGGGCCGCCGGGGGCATGGATGCGCACGGCTTTCATGGCTGGGCCTCCTCCGCTGAGTGGCACGACTGGGTGCGGGTGAATTATAGCAGTGGGATGGCTACTCCATGTGTTCCAGGTCGATCCACACGTGACGCGTCACCGCATCCGCGCCAGATCGAGGGCAAAGCGGCTCACCTCGCGGCCCTCGGCATCACGAACCACCAACGTCCCCCGACTCGTCCCCGTGAACTCCTTGGTGGGAAACCCGTAGACGCAGCGCGCGAGGAAGGTCCCCCCGTCCTGCTTGAGCGCCGTCCGCTCGTTCTGGACGAAGGAGGGCGCGATCTCGCGCTCGACGCCATCGCGGTCGCCCACCACAAAGCGTGGCGCATAGTGACGGGCAAAATCCTCGCGGGTGCCTCGCAACTGCACCCAGACCGGCAAGCGGTCCTTGTGCTCGCGCAAGAGCTTCTCGCGCTCGGCGGGGCTGAACGGCTCGTTCTTGAAAGCCGCGTGGCGGGCAGCCAAGGCGATTCGGTAGAAGGGCGTCACCACGGTCGCCACGTCCCCGGCCGCATTGGTCACTCTCCATTCAGTGTCGAAGGGGGCCTCGCTGGTGACGCTGCGCTGGCCCACAGCCATGGCTCGTCCAGCCTCGTGCTCGTCGAGGATGAACGATGCCGCTTCGACGGCCGACGTGACGAGCGCAATGCCCACCAGCCCTGCCGCAAGCCGTCTCATGGAGTCGGCCCCACCACAACCCGGCTGAGGCTGTCGGGGGCGAACAAACGAGCGCCCACCCGCTGGACGTCCGCCGTCGTTACCCGAGCTACCGCCTCGCGATATCGGTCGGCGTAGTCCAGACCCAATCCCTGCGCTTCGGTGGCGACAATGAAGTTGGCGACCTTGGCCGTCGTGTCTAACCGGAGAGGGAAGCTTCCGATGAGGAACGCCTTGGCCAGCTCGAGCTCACGGTCGCTGACCGGCTCGCGGCCCATGCGTGCCAGCTCGTCGTGAAGGAGATCGATGACCTTCCCGCCGGCGGCGGCCCGTGTCTGAGCCCCCACGGTCAGCCAGGCTCCGTAGCGGGCGGGGGCGACATCACTCCACACGGAGTACGCCAGTCCCTCCTGCTCGCGGACCCGGCCATAGAGACGCGAAGACGACCCCCCGCCGAGGATGTATGAGGCCACGGCCAGGGCAAAGTAATCGGGGTCTGTCTGCCGGATGGCCTGACGGCCCATGAGGATGGTCGACTGGGCAAGCTCACGGCTGATCGCCTCGGTGCGACGAGGTCCACCGGCGCTGGCCATGGGCAAGTCTGGCGGAGCGGTCGCCGGTCGTACCCAGCGGCCGAAGCGAGCGAGAATCTCGCGACGGGCATCGTCCACCGTGACGGCGCCGACCACGGCGATGACGGTCGTGTCTGGCCGCGCGTGCCTCCGATAGAACCCGACAACGTCCGCGTGTGTCAGCTTCGCGACCGATTCGCGTGTCCCCTCGGCGGGCCAGGCGTACGGGTGGGGCGCGAACACAAGCCGGCGCAAGGCGCGAGCAGCCAGGCCATCCGGGCTCTCTTCCACCCGCTGGATGGACGCCTGGATCTCCTTCACCTTGCGTGTCAGCTCATCGGGGGGAAAGGCCGGCGCCAGCAGCACTTCGCTCAGCAGATCCAGTCCCAGGACGAGGTCCTTCCTCAACACGTCAACGGCCACCATCAGCCCGTCGCGATCGGCGCCGGTTTCCAGGCTTCCCCCGACGAACTCGATCGCCGCATCCAGCTGGGTGGCGTTGCGCTTCGCTGTCCCACGGCTCAGGAGGGTCCCGGTGAGGTTGGCTAGCCCTTGGCGATCGGGTGGATCGAAGGCAGCGCCGGCGCCCCGCACATAGACCCGGACCGCCACGATGGGGACAGCCGGACGATGGGACACCAGCAGGACGATTCCGTTCGGCAGCACCTCCCGCTGCGCGAGGGCGGTTGTCGCGCCCAGGGCGCGCGTCGGGAACAAGGCGAAGACGATAAGGGCCGTGCCTAGCACCCCCCACGACCGACGCAAGCCCACGCGGCCCCTCTCCGTCTCAGCGCCTGGGCAGAAGCACGCCGACGCTCTTCCCCTCGGGCGGGAAATAGGTGCCGGCCACCCGCATCAGATCACTGGCGGTTACCCCACGGATCCTGTCGAGGTACGTCGCCAGGAGCGCGTAGCCCCCCGTCAGCTCGAAGCGGGCGAGCTGGGTCGCGCGTCGGTGAACGGAGTCCTGCGCGAAGATGAAATCGGCCTCGAGCTGGTTCTTCGCACGCTGGAGCTCCTCGTCCTGCACGGGCTCGGCCTTCAGTCGCTCCACCTGGGCCAGCAATGCGGCCTCGACCTTCTCCGGTGTCTGCCCCGGAAGCGGAGTGGCCCAGAACCAGAAGAGGTACGGGTCGAGCATGAAGGAGGAATAGTCGCCGCCCGCTTCCAGGGCAACCTGGGTCTCGTAGACGAGGGAGCGATATAGGCGTGAGGCTCGACCGCCGGAGAGCACCGTCGACAACACCGTGAGGGCCGGCGCATCGCCTGACGTGTGAGTGGGCACGTGATACCCGATGTAGACGATCGGCAGTTCGGCTTGCCGTGTCACGACCACTCGGCGCTCGCCGTTCTGGCGCGGCTCGATGGCCAGAACCGGCGGAGGGTCGACACCCCGCGCGATGGGCCCGAAACGGGCCTTGATCCTCTCGAGAACCTCCGCCGCGCGGAAGGCTCCCACGGCCACCACCATCGCGTTGTTGGGAGCATAGTAGGTTCGGTAAAAGGCGCGCATCGCTTCGGGAGTCACGCGCGCTACATCCTCCGACCATCCGACGATCGGCTGGCCATACGGATGCGCCCTGAACGCGATCGAGCTCACCTCCTCCGCCAAGAAACCGGCGGGATCGTCCTCAGTCCGTGTCCGTCGTTCTTCGAGCACCACCTCGCGCTCGGAGTCGATCTCCTTGGGGTCGAGCAAGAGATTCTGGAGACGATCCGCCTCGAGATCGATCACGAGGTTGAGGCGGTCGCCCGCAATGCTGACGTAGTAGGCGGTGACGTCCTGGCTGGTGAAGGCGTTGTCCTGGCCACCGTTCTGCTCGATCAACCGGGAATATTGCCGAGGCCCATGGGTGGGTGTGCCCTTGAACATCATGTGCTCGAGGAAATGGGCCAGACCGGTCCGGCCGCGGGGCTCGTTTCGCGATCCCACGCGATACCACACCTGGAAGGACACCACGGGGCTGCGGTGGTCCTCGACGAGCAGGACACGCAGCCCGTTGGCCAGGGTCGTCGCTGTCACCGCGTCGGCGGCGAGCGTCGGCGCCGACCATCCCAGTAGGACTAAGCCGACAACGAGAACGCGCAGCACACGGAAAGTATACCGCCCCCTGGACGTCCCCCCGCCTGGTGTATCATCGCGTTGCATGCACGTCCGGTTGGCGATTGCCCTGTTCCTGCTCACCTCCCCGCCAGCCCTTGCGGCCACCTGCAACGAGCCATTGACCACCCTCTTCGAACGCGCCTCGCCATCCGTCGTATCGATCCAGGCCATGAAGATCAACAAGGCCAAGCCTCACCGGCGCTTCGAGACCGTGGTGGGCTCCGGAGTCATCATCGAGCGCGACGGCCAGGTTCTCACCAACGCCCACGTCGTGGACGGGGCGGCCTCTCTCTCGGTGACCCTCGATTCAAAGGAAAAGGTTCCAGCCCGCATCGTTGGTCTCGACACCGTGCTCGACCTCGCCTTGCTACGCCTGGAGACGAACACCGTCCTCAGCACGGCTCGTCTGGGCGATTCGGCAACCCTCAAGGTTGGCGAGGAGGTGGTCGTGATTGGTAATCCCATCGGGCTTGATCAAACCATGACGCGTGGCATCGTGAGCGCGCTCAACCGGCTCCTCTCAGGGGTATCCGATCAGCCGATGATCCAAACGGACGCGCCGATCAATCCGGGAAACTCCGGGGGCCCACTTTTCGATCGCTGTGGCAACGTGGTCGGCATCAACACATTCATCTCGGAGGACGCCCAGAGCATTGGCTTTGCCGTGCCCGTCAATGCCGCCAAGACCATCCTGAAGGATCTCCGGGAGGTGGGTCGGGTGGTCAGGCCCTGGCTGGGCATCCAGGGGCGCGAGATCGACAACCGGCTCGGCGGCATTATTCGACTGCCTGTCACGCCGGGATACTTGGTCGAAGTGGTGTACGACGGCAGTCCAGCGGAACGGGCAGGCATCCGGGGTGGCAACCTCTCGGTGGTGATCCAGGGCGAAGAGTATCTGCTGGGCGGGGATATTCTCACGTCCATTCACGGCACACCGATTCGCTCCCACCTCGACTATTTGAACAAGGTCAGAACCCTGCGTCCCGGACAGCGCGTGAAGGTCACGCTCCTGCGGGACGGTCAACACCGAGAGTTGACTCTCACGGTCGCCGAGCGGCCTCGCCTGGCCTCGGATCTCGTCGATTGACCTTGCGGCGCAAATGGCCCACCCTGCCGGGTACCACGGGGACCCCTGGGGCGCTCCTCGGGACGATTCAGCTCCTCCATGGCACACACCCCATATGATCGGCTAGCCGGTGTGACGGGGTTGCTCCAGCAGCCGCCGCGCGGTGACAAACACGTCGAGTAGCATTGACCGGGTTAGCTTTCCGGTGAACGTGTTCTGCTGGCTGGGATGATAGCAACCGATCAGGACGCACCCATCCACGAAGCCGGTGGAGACGTTGTGACCAAAGGTCGGGGTGAGAGAGGGGGGCGGCGCGCCAAGCACGCGGCGCGCCCTGAGGTAGGCGGTCCAGCCGATGCGGCCCAGACCCACCACCACCCTGACCCGGTGCAGAAGCCTCAACTCCTCCAGCAGATACCCTTGGCAGGCAGCCAACTCCTCGCGCGACGGCTTGTTCAAGGGAGGAGCACAGCGGGCGGCCGCGGTGATGTACGTGTCGCGCAACTTCAGAGGATCATCGCGCCGCTCGGAGATCGGACGGGTGGCGAACCCCGCCTCGTGGAGGGCACGGAACAGCCACGCTCCACTTTGGTCACCGGTGAACATCCGACCCGTGCGGTTTCCACCGTGGGCAGCGGGCGCCAACCCCACCAGCAAGAGCCGCGCTCGCGGATCTCCGAACCCCGGCAAGGGCCGGGCCCAGTAGTCTTCGTCATGGTGGCGGGGCGGCGGACTTGCGGCGACGGCCTCGCGGTGCGCGACGAGGCGCGGACAGCGACGGCACCGAACGATCCTCGCGTTGAGACGCGCGAGGGACCTTCCCTGCCTCCCCCGCCCCGTCTCTGAACGATGACGATCACGCCGATCGCTTCCCTCCGTGTACCCTCCATCATCGTTCATGGCGGGGCCGGTGCCGATCCGCAGGGGGAGCGCATCGAATTGCGGGCGGGCGCGCGCGCCGCCGTCCTGGCCGGCTGGCGGGTGCTCGTCGAAAACGGGCGCGCTCTCGACGCCGTGGAGGCCGCCGTCCGCGTGCTGGAGGATAACCCACGTTTCAACGCCGGGCGCGGCTCGGTGCTGACATCCGAGGGGACCATCGAGATGGATGCCTCGATCATGGAGGGAGACACGCTCCGCTGTGGTGCAGTGGGTGCGGTCTCTCGGGTCGCGCACCCGATCGTCCTCGCGCGCCACGTCCTCGAAGACGAGCGCCACGTGCTGTTGGTGGCGGACGGCGCGCACCGGTTCGCCCGCGAGATGTGCCTTCCCGAGTGTGATCCCGCTTCCCTGGTGACGGACAACCAGCGCGCCCGCCCAGCCGACGGCACGCTCGCCGGTGGCACCGTGGGCGCCGTGGCCCTGGACCGCCACGGAACGGTCGCTGCGGCGACGTCCACGGGCGGGCTAGCCGGCAAGCGGCCCGGCCGGGTGGGGGATAGCGCCATCATCGGAGCAGGAACGTATGCGGACAGCACGATCGGCGGCGTCTCCTGCACCGGGACCGGGGAAGCCATCATTCGAGTCACCCTGGCCCGACGCGCGCTCGAGTACCTCAAGGAAGCGGCGGACCCGGAGTACGCCGCTCGAGTCGCCATTGACCTCCTCGTCGAGGAAGGACGCGGCGCCGGGGGATTGATCCTGATCGACTGGCGGGGGCGTATAGGATTCGCGCACTCGACGCCCTTGATGCCAGTCGCCTGGATGAGCCCTAGTGTCGCCGAGCCTGTCACGACCTTCTGAGTTGTTCATCCTGCCCGGGCAGGGGCCAGGGCTCCTGCGATGAGATCGCGTACCCGTCGCGCCAACTCGATGGCGGCCTGACGAGGTTCGAGGCTGCGGTCTGAGTGCAGCAGTGGATGATACGTGATCCTGAGGTTCCCCGGCCTGGGAAGGAGTCGTCCCGGGGGCCACGACGCCGTTCCGCCGTGGATGCTCACCGGAAGGATCGGCGCGTTGAGGGCGACGGCGAGCCGGAAGGCGCCAGGCCTGAAGGGCCCCACGGAGCCGTCTGGGCTCCGGCCTCCCTCCGGGAAGATCATCAGGGCTTCCTCAGCTTCGAGAAGACGGACAGCCTCCCGCGTCGCCGTTGGGTTCTGCGACTCCAGGCGTACCGGGAAGGCGCGCAGTCGCCTGATCGTCCAGCTCAGGAGGGGAATCTGGAAGAGCCGATCCCACGCCATGTAGTAGATGGGGCGTCGAACGGGAATGCTGACCAGTGGCGGATCCGCGTAGGTCTGGTGATTGGGCGTGATGATGAGGGGCCCCCGCAAGGGAATGTTCTCGGTCCCGACCAGCTCGAGCCCGAAATAGGCGCGGCTGAGAGCATGAAACCCGGGTCGCAGAAGATCGAGGACGGGCGTGCGCACGGCCCTAACTTACACGACCCCACCGCGAGGACGCACTGGAGTCGATGGAACGCCAGAGGGGGCGGATGTCGATCCCGCCCCCTCCGAAGAAGATAACGCTTGTGTCAGCCTTGATTTCTAGTCGTCGTCGACGCCGACCTCCACCTCGAACCTCTGCATGTTGCGACCCAGGCGCTCGATGCGATCCTGACAACGCACGCACGTCTCGACTTCGGGCATAACGCGCAGGCGAGCCGGCGCGATGGCCTCGCCGCACTCCACACAGGTACCGTATTCCCCGGTGCCCAGGCGATCCAACGCTGCTGTGATACGGTTCACCCGCTCGACGAGCAACTCGCGTGTGCCGAGCCGGATCTCGCGTTCCTCGTTAGCCACGATCTCATCGACCTCGTCGGCGAACGGCGTGTTGTCCCAGTTTGAACCGGGAAGCTCTTCCAGGGCCACCCCGCCCATATGACGAAGCCGGTTCACTGCCAGGGTAAGGTCCTTCTCGAGCCGCTCCCGCATCCCTCTCATCGATCTTCCTCCCATTGCATTCATTTTCTGGCGCTTCGTAAGATGCAACGGAGGTGCCGTCGGTTGCTGGGATGCAAGAATTTCGCAATTATCTGAAACAAAAGAGAATGGAAGGGCCGGGGGCGACCCGCCAGAGACGGGAGAGGGCGAATTGCCCGATCCCCGGGCGCTTTCTCCCGCCCCTGCTACAGCCAGGATGCCCCTCAGAGGGGCAACGGGGCGCCTAGCGGACCTCGGGAGGTCCAGCCGTAGGTGTCGGGCCGCCACAGCCTGGCCTAACGACCGGACGTCCCGCTTGTCGAGAAGCCCGAACAGCCTGACCAGGACCTCGGCGGTCCTCAACGCCTCACCGAGTGCCGAGCAGCGCTGCGAACATGACTTGCCGTACCGCCCCCCGCGCGCACCGCTGCCCCACTCCGATTATCGAGAGCCCCCCGAGGTCTCGCAGAACCCGAAGGGCCTCGCGCCGGGTCCAATCCTGAAACGATGCGCTGGGCGCTCGTGTGCGTACTGGGTCGAGTCCCAGACGAGATAGAAGATCCGCGGCAATCGCTTCAAGGCCTCCCCGAGGGGCCGAACCCCTCTTCGCACCGTCGTGCGCGACTGGAACGCCGTGTGGATCCGGAACTCAGGCGCCGCTACCCGCGCGTTCACACGGCATCCAGGACGGTCAGACTAGCATGGTGACGGTGATCCACCGCGTCGGCCGATATCGTGTGAGCCAGAGCATCAGGCAAAAAGGAGTAAGGTCACGGCGGCGAACAGGGGAATCAGCACGAAGCCGCTGTACACCATGTAGCCGAAGAAGCTCGGCATCCTGACTCCCGCCCCCTCGGCGATAGACTTCACCATGAAATTGGGGGCATTGCCGATATACGTGTTGGCGCCCATAGCCACGGCGCCCACGCTGATGGCTTTCAGGATGGCATGGGGCACCCCGACCACCTCGTCGGCAAGCCCGAGGCCCTGACCAAGGGCGAGAAACACGAGGTAGGTCGGCGCATTGTCTAGGAAGGATGAGAGCGCGCCGGTTGCCCAGAAGAACTGCCAGGGCTGGCGGACGCCCAGCTCCCGCCCCCGCATGTGCAGCATCTCCAGCGCCGGAATCATTGTCAGGAAGATCCCGAAGAAGAGGACGGCAACCTCCACGATGGGATAGGTCGTGAAGCCGTTGGCACGGCGGATCTCGCGCGGTGTCCCCCAGAGCGAAATCCCGACCAACGCCACGATCATGAGCTCCCGCACAGGCGCCCGAAGGAAGGCGACCGCCAGCAGCACTCCGATCATCCAGAGCGCGTTCAGGCCCCCCAGCACCCGCAGGGGCTCGAGCCGGGTCCGATCCCGGACGATTGCCGCGATCGGCTCGCGCGGGTACTGGGTCGAGTCCCAGACGAAGTAAACCACCAGCAGGGTCGCGACCATCACGAGCCAGTGCGGCAATAGCCGGAAGGTCCACACGAACGGGACCCCCTGCAGGTAGCCCAGGAACAAGGGAGGATCGCCGAGCGGAGTCAGCATGCCCCCGATGTTCGACACGGTGAAGATGAAGAAGACCACCGTGTGCTTGACTCGTGTCCGCTCCTGGTTGGTCTGCAGTAGTGGGCGGATGAGGAGCATGGACGCTCCCGTAGTACCGACGAAGGAGGCCAGCACCGACCCGACTGCCAGAAACCCGGCATTGGTGAGGGGCGTGGCGACCAGGTCGCCCCGAAGCAACACGCCCCCCGAGATGACGTAGAGGCCAGCCAGCAGGATGATGAACGAGAGATATTCCTCGCCCATCGCCACCAGGGCCCCGGGCCGCCGCCTCAGGTAGAGGCCAAGGATGGGCAGACCCAGCGCGCAGGCCATCAGCAGCTTGTTCCGGTTGCTCTCCCACCAGTGCGGCCGCCACAGCGGGAACACCGCGATTCCCAGCAGCATGAGACAGAACGGCAGCAACGCGTAGAGCGGCAGCGCAGATCCTGGAGCCAAGGGCGTCCTCTCCCGGTTCAGACAGGGGCTAGCTGACGGGCTCGCCTCCCGTGAGCCGCGCCATCGCGGCCTTGCCTTCCTGGACTGTCGAGACCCGCGGCCATGAACAACAGCAGCGTCACGATCACGTTGAGCACGAGCAGGACGCTACGCGTCCGAGAGAGGCAGAGTGATCTGGAAGCACGACCCGCGTCCCGGCGCGCTCCGGACGGTGAGCAGGCCGCCGTGGTGCGCGACGATCTCTCGGCTGATCGGCAGCCCGAGCCCGGCGCCTTCTGGCTTCGCCGTCAGCGTGTCCCCCACTTGACGGAAGCGCTCGAAGATGGTTTCCATCTGCTCAGGTAGGATCCCGACTCCCGTGTCTTCCACCTCGACGACCGCGCGCCCGTCGCTGCTCAGTGCGCGGACCCAAACGCGCCCGCCAGGGGGGGTGAACTTGGCGGCATTGGAGAGGAGGTTGGTGAGGACCTGGATGATTTTGTCGCGATCGGCCAGGACGGGCACGCGGTCCGGGAAGGGCGACGTCTCGAGCTCAATTGCCTTGTCGTCGAAGAGCGCGTGGTTGGTCAGCACGGCCTGAGCCACCACCTCTCGAAGGTCGAAGCTCTCGCTGCGCCATTCCATCTTGCCGGCCTCGATCCTCGACAGGTCGAGCAGCTGATTGATCATGCGCGACAGGCGCTGGCTCTCCTGGGTGATGATGGCCAGGAACTGCTGCTGGCGCTCGCCGGAGATGTTGGCGCGACCTTCGAGCAGGCTCTCGGACAGCGAGCGTATGGCGGTGAGCGGCGTGCGCAGCTCGTGGGACACGGTGGATACGAAGTCGCTCTTGAGCCGGTCCAGCTCGGTGAGCCGCTGGTTCGCCTCTTCCAGTTCGGCCGTGCGCTGCCGCACCTTGGCTTCCAGCTCGCGCGACAAGTCCCCGAGCTCGCGGTAGAGCTGCGCATTCTGGATGCCCAGGCCAAGCTGGACGGCTAGCGTGCGGAAGAACTGGAGGAACTCCGGAGAGAAATAGACGCGGCCGGTGGACGAGTACACGGAAAGCACGCCGAGAGGCTGCTCCTCGACCGCGATGGGCGCGTGGACGAAGGAGCGAGGCTCCGGCGCCTCCGGCGTGGGGAAGACCACCGGCTTGCGGATGAGCGCCGCGTCTTCCACCACCACCACGCGGTTGTCCACGAAGCACTCGCCGAAATATGTGTCGCGCGAGGGCGGGTCTCCCTGAGAGAGGGCGGTTCCAGGCGGCAGACCCACGTGGCTCTTGATCCGGAGATGCCCGTCGGGGTCCCGCAGCCGGATCGTGAGCACGTCGAACTCGAATTCCTGGCGGAGGAGCTGAACGACCCCGTCCATCATCGGTTGGGGATCCAGGGTGGAGGCGATCCGCCGGGTCGCCTCGTTGAGCAGGCTCAACTCCCGCACCCGTCGTTGGAGGTCCTCACGACTCTGCTCCAGGGACTGCGACACCTTTCCGAAGACGTCGAAGATAGTCTCGAAGCGGGCGGTGGCCCCCTGCGCCAGGGTCTCCAGGATGGCCTGGGCGGACGCAGTCCCGACGGCGCCCGACAGCGTACGCTCGGTGAACTGGAGGAGCTCGCGCCGGTCGGCCTCGGTCAGCGGACGCCCGTCGGTGATGCCCCGGGCGTCAACGAAGCCGCCGAAGGCCTCCTGGGCCTTGTCGCGCCCGACAAACTTGGCCACCAGCTCCTCGAGCCGCTCGGCGGTGAGTCCGTGGACACCCACGGGTGCCGCCGCCCGGGCCCGCTCGCCCTCGAACACCCCCACGAAGCGTTCGGCCTGGGACGTCTCGAGCAACGAGGGCCGCGTGTAGAGGGAGACCGCGGCAAAGGAGGCGACGTTGAAGGCGACCGACCAGAAGACCGTGTTGGACCAGGAGCCTATCCCGGTGACCCCGAAGAGCTGCTCGGGGCGGAGCCAGGCGATCCCGAAGGGCCCCTCGCCGATGAGGCTCTCGGGGATCCAGCCCGAGCGCACGAAAGAGGGAAGGAGCAACGTATAGACCCAGATGCCGAACCCGGCAGAGAGTCCGGCCAGCGCGCCCTGGCGCGT
Organism: uncultured Candidatus Rokubacteria bacterium; assembly: GCA_963754315.1. GTDB lineage: Bacteria > Methylomirabilota > Methylomirabilia > Rokubacteriales > CSP1-6 > CAVWFS01. The sequence continues at coordinate 519,159 of CAVWFS010000018.1, read as the reverse complement.
GGCCCGGCGCCAGTAGAGGCCACCGAAGAAGGCGGGGGCGAACTGGGCCACCGCCGCGAACGAGATGAGGCCGATGTTCACCAGCGTGTACGACTCGCCGATGAGGTGGTAGTACGCGTAGCCGAGCAGGATGGTGACGGCGATGGCCAGCCGCTTGGCGTTGATGAGGAGCCCGGAGATGTCGCGGGTCATGCCGCGGCGGACGAGCGAGGGAACGACCAGGTTGTTGAGGATCATCGTGGACAGCGCGATTGACTCGACGATCACCATGCCGGTGGCCGCCGAGATTCCGCCGATGAACGCGAACAGGGCCAGCCCCTGTTGGTGCTGGACCATGGGCAACGTCAGCACGAAGTAGTCGGCAGCGGTCACGGACGCGTCGGGAAAGATCAGCACTCCCCCGAAGGCGATAGGGAGCACGAAGACATTGATGAGCAGCAGGTACACGGGGAACATCCACATCGCGGTCTTGATGTGGCCCTCGCGCGTGTTGCCGATGACGGCCATGTGGAACTGGCGCGGCAGGAACAGGATGGCCATCATCGAGAGCCAGGTGAGGGCCGCCCAGTCGCCGTACGAGAACGCCGGGTCGCCGCCGAGCATGCGGGCGTACTCGGGACGCTGGGCGGCGCGGCTGAAGATGTCGGCGAAGCCGCCGAAGACCCCGTAGGTGACGAACACCCCCACCGCCAGAAACGCAAGCAGCTTCACCAGCGACTCGAACGCGATGGTGGCCACCAGTCCCTCGTGCCGGCGCGAGGAGTCGAGGTCGCGCGCGCCGAACATGATGCCGAAGGCGATCAGCAGCACGGCCGTCCCGAAGGCGGTGTCGGCCCAGAACGGCCGGCTTGCCGACGCCGGCAAGGTGGTGGTGACGGCCGGGTATTGCAGGAGCACCTCGAAGGTCTGGGAGATCGCCTTGAGCTGCAGCGCGATGTAGGGGGTGATGCCGACCACGGTGATGACCGCCACCACGCCGCCGAGCAGCGTGGACTGGCCGTAGCGGGAGCCGAGGAAGTCGGCGATGGAGGTGATGTTGTTGGCCTTGGCGATGCGAACGGTCTTGCGGAGCACCCACCACCATCCGACGGCCATGAGCGTGGGGCCGAGGTAGATCGGCAGGAATCCCACGCCGGAGGCCACGGCCCGTCCCACGCTCCCGTAGAAGGTCCAGGAGGTGCAGTACACCGCCAGGGACAGCGAGTAGATGACGGGGCTGGCGATGAGGCTCGTCCCCTCGCGCGCACGCCGGTCGACGTAGTACGCGATGGCGAACAGGCCGAGCACATACGCGAAGGCCACGCTGGCGATGCTCCAGGCGGTCAGCACCGGCTCATCCCTCGTCGTCCCGCGAGGTCCGGGCCAGAACGAACACGGCCACGATACCCGCGCACCAGATACCGAAGAGGTAGAGGGCAAGGATCGGGATGCCCGCCACCGTCGCGGCGCGGTTGAAGATGGCCAGCACCGGGAAGTTGAGCAGGAGTGCCCCCAGCACGAACAGGAGGGCGAGCTTGCTGCCAATGCCACTCACGGGGCGGCCTCCGCCTGATCGTGGGCCGAACGCCCGCGACGGGCCCGACGCGTCGCCGCAAGGGCCTGTCCGATGGTGACGATCTCACGCTTGCGGAGCAGCGGTAGGAGGCGGACGAGGACATCGGCGGTGGCCAGGGCGTCACCGAGGGCAGAGTGCCGACCATGGACCGTGATGCCGAGGCGGCCGGCCGCCGAGTCCAGCTCGTGGCCAGGCAGGGGGCCGTGGACAATCTCGCTGAGGGACAGGGTGTCGAGAACAGGGTGTGATGCCGTGAGCGACGGGAGGCTCAGGCGTCTGGTCTCCCGCTCGAGGAAGCGGAGGTCGAACCAGACCTGGTGACCCACCAAAACCGCGCCCTCGGCGAAGGCCAGGAACGCCGGGAGAACGACATCGATCGTCGGCTTATTGGCGATCATGTCGTCCGTGATCCCATGGAAGCGGCTGCTGCCGGGCGGAATGGGGCGGCCGGGGTTCACGAGCGCATCGAACGTCTCGCCGCGCTTGACGACGCCACGCCGCACCCGAACAGCCGCCAGCGAGACGATGCAGTCGCGATCCGGATCGAGGCCCGTCGTCTCCGTGTCGAGCACGACGCAATCGAGCTGGTCCAGGACCCGGGCGCGATCGTCGGGCTGCAGGTGGCGCTCCATGTCCTCGAGGAGCGAGAAGTCATAGAAGGCAGGCCGCGCCGCCTTCCGCTCGCCAGCCCGCGCTGCCGAGACGGTGCCGGCGCCCACGAACGCGAGCCTCCCGCCCTGACCCTGGCGCGGGCTATCGCCGGGGACGGATACGGGCAGGCTCAGGGCGAACCCAACCCGAGGCGGGTCAACGTATGCCCACACCTCTCCGGCGTGGCGCTGGGCAATCTCGCGGATGGAGACCGTCTCGGCACCGGTGCGGAGGGGCGTCTCGAGAACCGCCTCGAGTTCTTCGACCTGACCGCGACCGACACAGCCGACATCGATCTGGACGACGCCGCCGCGTAACGTCGAGCGTACCCGCACGGCCGCGTCCGGCGCTATCCGGCCCGCCATCGCGCGTACCAGGTTGGCGAGCGCGCCGCTCAGCTGGGCGACCTCGACTCGCACAGGACACGTGGATTCTGGACCATGGTCGGTGTCCACGCGGCCCGGCGTCACCCCATCCTGGGCGAGGCGACGCAAAGCCATGGCCGTCACGTCGGCCACCGTGACTTCTTCGAAAGACCTGGGCGCCTCGCCGAGCCCCAGCGACCCCGGCTCGGCTACCGCGCGCAGGAGCCCCGAGAGCCGCACCGCTTCCGCGTGGATCGCACCGACGAGGCGGCTCGCCGGGTCACCGAAAGCAGGCCCCTCCGCCAGAAGGCTTTCGGAGAGCGAGCGGATCGAGGCCAGGGAACCGCGGAAGTCCCGGAGGGCGTCGGTCAGCCGCCGCCGCCGCGCCTCGTCGAGGCGGGCAGGAGAAGTGACGTCGCGCAGGACGAGGACGAACCCCACGAGTCGCTCGGCGTCGAAAAAGGGCGTCATGACCGTGTCGAGGACAGCCTCGCCGCCAGGATGGAGACGGAACCGCTCGGCTCCACCTGCCGTCGTCCGGAGGCGCTCCAGGTAGTACGTGACCGTCTCGCGGTCTACGACCTCGAAGAGGTTGCGTCCAAGCAGGGTCGCTCCGCCCACGCCCAGGTGCTCTTGCGCCTCTCGATTGGCCAGGGTCACCCGGCCGTCGGGCGTGGCGACCACCACGCCTTCGCCGAGCGTCTCCAGCACGGCCGACAGTTTCGACCGCTCGATGGCGAGCTCGTGGGTGGCTCGGACCACCTCGGCCTCGAGTCCCACGTGAGCTTCGCGCACCCTGTCGGCCATCCTGTTGATCTCCGCGGCCAGCGCCTCCAGTTCGTCGCCGGTACGGACGTCGAGCCGGTGGTCGGGGTTCACGGTGGCGATCAGCTCGGTCCCGAGCTGGATCTGTTGCAGCGTGCGCACGAGCGAGCGGCCGATCGTGTGCGCGACCACGCCGAGGTAGCTCATCATCGCGACGAACCCGACGGCAACGGTCATGACCAACGCGAAGGGATCCTGGAAGGTCCCGCGGCGGTAGAGCACGAGCAGGATCAGCCCGGCGACAAGCGTCGGCACGAGGAACAGGAGGAGAACGCCGAGGACGAGCTTACGCTCGAGAGGGGAGGACCGCACGGATCGCCTCTAGGATCTCGGCGTTGCCGAACGGCTTCGTCACGTAGGCTACCGCCCCCAGCTCGAGGCCTTTCATCACCTCGACCTCCTGTCCCTTGGCGCTCAGCATGATCACCGGGATGTCGCGAAGGTCGGGGTCGGCCTTGATGGCGCGGCACACGTCGTGCCCGTTGATTCTCGGGAGCATCACGTCGAGCAGCACGATGTCGGGGCGGTGGCGCCGGACCTGGGCGAGGCCGTCCTCCCCCTCGACGGCCACGGCCGTCTCATACCCGGCGCGCTGAAGCAGGAACTCCAGCGACAGCACGATGTGCGGCTCGTCCTCGATGATGAGCACCCTGGGCTTCACGGCAGCCTCAGTGAGCGTGCATTGGTGGCGTGGGCATTATAGTCCTACAGCAGTCCCCCCAGAAGTCGCGGTACAAAGTCGGTGGCGAAGCGCTGCCGCATCTTGGCCTGCACGTGCCCCACCGTGCGCAGCGCTTCGCGCAGCAAGACCCGGTCCGCGTGAGACAGCTCGGCGGGGGTGACGAAGTTGTCGGCGACCTCGTTGCGCGCGTGCTGGTCGAGTTGATGGAGTAGCCGCAACCGCATGAGGTGCTGAGCGGCGTCGACGATCTCGCCGACCTCGCTGGGCGTGTAGAGCCCTCGGGCCTGCGCCGCCCGGAACCGATCGATCGTGTTGGTCTCGCTTAGCCCTAGCTCCAGCGCGTGCACGCGCGCGGCACCCACGAGCTGCAGGGCGCCTCCGCCCTTGAGATCAAGGGCGCCGCGACGGGGGCCTCGACGGTGGATGCCAATGCCTCCGAACAGCGTCAGCGCCACACGCCGCTCGACGACGTCGCTCGCCAGAACCCGTAGAAAGCCCCAGTGCCGTGGGGCCTCCTGGCGCACCACGGTGGAGAGGGCTTCTGCCAGCGTGCTCGCTCCGGCCAGCGGGCGCAGATCGAAATGAATGGACGCTCCGAGAACCTGGTCCGGCGACGGATCGGTGATCCAGCGGTGGAAGTAGTCCCGCCACACCGACAGCGGCTGGCACCAGCGCGGGTTGGACGCCATGATCCCGCCGGGGCACGAAGGGACACCAACACTGATGAGCCCACGTACGGTCGCGTCGGCCAGCCGCGCACAGTACGTGGTCACTCGCTCTCTCAGGTGAGCGGGAGGGTCGTCGAAGACGAGACCATTGTCCTGGTCGGTCCGAAGCGTCTGCTCGCGTCGAGCCTCGCTACCGAAGCTCAGCCAGCAATAGGCCACGGGCGGGGCGTCCTCGCCGGACTCCTCGAGGGTGCCCGCCGCCAAGCCGAGCACACGCACGACGACCCGGTCGTTGAGCTCGGAGATGAGCTGCCCGACGCCGTGCGCCGTGCCCCCCTGCTCGACGAGCTGCCGGGCGAGGTCGATGATTCGTGCGCCCAGCGCGGCCAAGGCCTCCAGCGAGGCAGCCCGACTGATTTCCCGCGCGAGCAGCACCGGGTGGAGGCCCTGCGCCAGGACAAGGTCGTACATCGAGACCACCCCAACCAGCCGCCCATCATTCATGACGACCAGGTGCCGGATGTCCCGCCGGGTCATCTCGAGAATCGCCTCGAAGGCGAAGGCCGCAGGCGGAATCGTCACCAGTGGCGACGACATGATGTCGGCCGCGTGTGTGGTGTTGGGATCGCGCGCCTCGGCCACCACCTTGCGCCTGAGGTCGCGGTCAGTGACGATCCCGATGGGCGTACCGTCGGGCCCCTCCACTACGACCGAGCCGATCCCGTGGCGGGACAGCAGGCGCGCGATCTCGACGGCAGACATCGTGGGCGCGCAGGTGAGGGCCGGGCGCTTGACGAAGTCGAGAACCCGCCCGACGAAGGGCGACATCCCGTCCTGCGGCACCGCTGACATCGCGCCTCAGCCGGGCCGATGGCGTACCCGGAACCGACTCACCCCTCGATCAGACCGGCACACTTCGACTTGACGTCGGCGGCTGACGCGCAGTTCTTGACGAAATTCACGAAGGCGCCGAGGGGCGTTGCATCCGCGCTGCTCTCGCGGGCTCCCTGAGTGAGTCGAGCGAGGGCGGCCTTGCCGCCCGGGCTCTCCAGGTCGCAGACGAAGAGCTGCTCGCCAGAGCCCCACCATTTGGTCTTCTCGATCGTGAGCCGACCACCTTTGAAGCCCCCCTTGTCGTGGTTGACCACGATCTTGTCGCCGCCGTCGAGGGTGATCTGGCAATACGCGCCGGCCTTGGGATCGACGACGAATCTTCCCACCTTGGCCATTCTGCCCCCCGCGGGAACGCGGCGTTGCGCCGGCGGATGCTGCGGAACCACCCCCGCCCACACGACGGTTCGGTCACCGATAGTGTAGCCGAACCCGCCGGTGGCTCGGGGCTCAGTGCCGGGCGCGTCCGCCGCCAAGAACGGCGCGGGCAACGATGGCCACCGAACCGACCACGTTGGCCAGCGCCACGAGCACCAGCGAGAAGAGGACCAACGTCATGATCGGAGCCAGCAGCCGCCGAAGGCCAGCCTCGGGCGGGAGCTGCGTGTCCAGCCAGAACAGGGGCATCAGGATGAAGATCGGGATCGCGATCATCACGAGCAGCAGCCCGCCTGCGGCCCGACCCACTCGGCTCAGCGTCTGCCGCCGCCGGTGGCGGGCCTCCGCCCGCACCCACATGGCGGTGACCATGGTGAACAGGACGACGAGACATGTCAAAAAGGCCGCCTGGGGCATGAGGTCCGCGCCGGCCACCGCGTAGAGCAGGCCGAAGAGGGTCACTCCTACGGCGTTGGCGGTCGCCATCGCGAGCACAGCCGCTTCAGACGGCGCGGCCACCCGCGATCTGGTGCAATACCACGCGGGCGACGATCCAGAGGAGGAGGTAGACGACGAGGGAGATCGTCCGCACCCGAGGTTCGGGGGTCCCGGTCGGAAGAACGGAGCGGACAGGGCGCGTGAGGGGACCGGTCACGATGCCGAAGAACCAGAGCACCGGGCTGTCCGGCCGCCGGATGAGGCTGGCGAAGAGGATATGAAGCAGCAGATAGATCCAGGCCATGAAGAAGAGCAGCGGCACGACGACGTTGAGGAGGAGCAGGAGCCGAACCGCCGACCCGTCCATGTCGCGATGATAGCAGCGGGCAGGGGCACGTCCCCTGCCCGCTGCTGCGCGACGATCCGCTTAGTGGACGGGCACCTCCTTGAGGTCCCGGCCGAGCGGATCTCCCTTCACGGCCTGCCCGGACTTGGGGTAGCGCACGCTGGCCACGAGGTCTTGCACTTCTTTCGGCGGCGGCGCCGTGAGCAGCGATACGATCCAGATCACGAGGAATCCGATCGGCAGCCCGAAGATCGCCGAGGCGATCGTCTGTGTACCGAACCACGATACCCCGAAGAAGCGGCTGCCGATGAGGTAGTACGTCGTCACAACCGAGACCGGCGATCATCCCCCACACCGCGCCCTGTTTGTTGGCGCGTTTCCACCAGATCCCCATGACCAACGCCGGGAAGAACGACGCGCCGGCCAGGCTGAACGCCCACGCCACCAGTTCCGCGATGACGGCAAACCGGAAGGTCGCCGTGTAGGCCGACAGGAGCGCGGTCACGACGAGCAGAATCTTCGTGATCGTCAGCCGCTTGACCAGCGTCGCCGAGGGATCGATGACGTTGTAGTAGAGGTCGTGGGAGATGGCGTTGGCGATCGTGAGGAGCAGGCCGTCTGCCGTCGAGAGCGCCGCGGCCAGGCCTCCCGCCATGACGAGCCCGGTGATGACGAACGGGAGCCCCGCCACCTCCGGCATCGAGAGCACGACGAAGTCGGTCTACCGGACGACGAAGTCCGCCCACTGCACGATGCCGTCCCCGTTCTTGTCGACCACTGTGAAGAGGCCCGCCGGCTGCCAGAACTTCACCCAGCGCGGAAGCTCACTGATCCTCGCCCCGACCAGCTTGGTGAACACCGCGAAGCGGGCGAACGCGGCATAGGCGGGGGCCGTGAAGTACAGCAAAAAGATGAAGAAGAGCGACCACGCCACCGAGGTGCGTGCTTCCTTGACGAACGAGGGCGTCGTGTAGTAGCGGGTCAAGATGTGCGGGAGACCCGCGGTGCCGACCATCAGGCAGAAGGTGAGGGCCAGGAAGTTCCACATGCCGGTGCCGGTGGCAACGGTGAGCGTGCGCCCGAACTGGGCATGTGTCACTGGACGCGAGCGGCCGGCCTGGGCGAGCGCCGTCCGCCGCTGCGCCTCGAGCTTATCGACTTCGGACTCCGGGCAGGCCGCCCGCTTTGATCTTCGCCGCGGCCTCGTCGGCTTCCTTCCTCCAGACCGCCCGCGTCTCCTTCTCCGCCGGGTCCGCCGTGATCCGGAGCGCGGTCTGCGTTGTTGCGCTGCAGAATCTGGCCGTACGTCAGCTGGGGAATCGGGATACTGAACATCGTCCACGATAAGTACACGACGGGCACCAGGTACGAGATGATCAGAATGATGTACTGAGCCACCTGGGTCCAGGTCACGGAACTTCATCCCGCCCAGCACCGAACAGAAGAGTACACCGACGAGACCCACGAACACCCCGATGTTGTAGTCGATGACCGATGAATCGGGCGACGATGAGACCAACGCCCGTGACCTGGGCGGTGAGGTAGGTGAACGAGCAGACGATGGCGCCGATGACGCCGACTACGCGTGCCGCGTTCCCCCGTAGCGGGCCCCGAGGAAGTCGGGGATCGTGTAAGCCCCGAATTGGCGCAGATACGGCCCGAGGAAGACGGCGAGCAGGAGATAGCCGCCGGTCCAGCCCATCACGTAGGCGAGACCGAAAAACCCGGCGCGGAGATCGCGTCCGCCCATGGAGATGAAGGACGCCGCCGACATCCAGTCGGACCCGGTCGCCATGCCGTTGTAGATGAGCAGGCACGCCGCGCCCGGCCACGTAGTACTGGTCGGCGTTCGAGGTCCGCGTCACGATACCGATGAAGACGTAGATCGCCAGGGACAGGGCCATGAAGATCCAGCCGATCATCTGGTTGCTGAACAACCCGAGGCGTTCGCCGATACCGATCAGGACGGTGACCCCGAGAAAGCCCAGATCGTGTAGAGACCGAAGATCTTGTCCAGGCTCATCGTGGCGCCTATGCCCTCCTCGCGGATGCCGTACTCTTGGTCCTTCTGTTCATCAGGTACGCGTACACCGCGATCTCGACCACGAAGATCGCCAGCGCGCCCTGGGCCGCCATGTAGTAGCCGAGAGGGAATCCGAGGAGGCTGTACTGATTCAGCGCCCCGGCCCAGAGGCCGGAGATGAGGTAGGTGACCACGAACCAGATCACGAGCAGGATCGTGGTCAGACGGCGTTGTACCGCCAGTACTCCTCCTTCTGCCTTTCTGTCAGGTCGGCCATAGACCCTCCTCAGAACTGAACCGCGTTGTTCGAGTCCCCCGCCTACGACCCGTGCCAAGACGGATCCGGACACTTCGCACGGGGCGTGCCCATCGCAGTCTGCGACAAGTCTCGAAGAATACGGGCCAGATTTTTCGGGCTGTGGAGCGCTTCCTGGACGCATCGCGCTGAGGGCGTCGCCCTCCTTCCACAGCGTCAGCCGGGCCCGCCTTCCGGAGGTGGTAGGGTGAGGGTCTGACGGCGTGGATTGGCGAGGCTGCCGGCCCGAAGCGCTCGGCCACGGCGACCGACCAGGAAGAAAACACCAGGTAGCGGCCACGAGCAGCGGCCGATTGGCGGATGCTGAGAAGCGGCCACACCAGGAGAGCGGCGAACAGCGCGAAGCAGGCGCCGAGAAGCTCCCTGGCTCTCACCGCAGCGCCGGCTTCTCCCCTGCTACCCGTGCCGCTGACGTCGGGCCACCCCTGTCTTCACCGCCGCGTCGGCCACGGCAGTCGAGACGGCCGGCACCACGCGGGGATCGAACATCGACGGGGTGATGTATTCCTCGCTCAGCTCGCTGCTGGTCACGATCGCGGCGAGGGCGTTGGCTGCCGCCAACTTCATCTCATCGTTCACCCGGCTGGCGCGCACGTCGAGCATTCCACGAAAGAACCCCGGGAAGCCGCAGGAGTTGTTGATCTGGTTGGCGTAGTCCGAACGGCCAGTGGCCATGACCCGGACGTGAGGGCCAGCCTCCTCAGGCTGGATTTCCGGTACCGGATTGGCCATGGCAAAAACGATGGGGTCTCGCGCCATCCGCTTGACATCTTTGAGGGTGACCACACCGGGGCCGGAGAGGCCGATGAAAATATCGGCGCCGGCCAGGGCATCACCGGCCGTCCCCTTGAGACGCTTGGGGTTCGTGTGTTCGGCGAACCACTCCTTCATGGAGTTCATGTTCTCCGTGCGGCCGCGATAGAGAGCCCCCGCCCGGTCGCAGGCGATGATGTGCCGCGCCCCGGCGCGCATGAGCAGCTTGGCGGTAGCGATCCCCGACGCCCCCGCTCCCGTGAAGACGATCTTCACGTCCGGGAGTTTCTTCTTCACGAGCTTGAGCGCGTTGGCAAGAGCCCCGAGCACCACGACGGCGGTGCCGTGTTGATCGTCGTGAAAGACGGGGATCTCCAGGTCGCGCTGCAGCCGCTCTTCGATCTCGAAGCAGCGCGGGGCCGAGATGTCCTCCAGGTTGATACCGCCGAACACGGGGGCAATGGCCTTCACGATCAAGACGATCTCATCGACGTCCTTGGTGGCCAGGCAAATGGGAAACGCGTCCACCCCCGCGAACTCCTTGAAGATGAGGGCCTTGCCCTCCATCACGGGCTGGGCCGCACTGGGCCCGATATCGCCTAGCCCCAGCACGGCCGAACCATCGGTGACCACGGCCACCGTGTTCTGCTTGATGGTCAGGGTGTAGGCCTTCTGCGGGTCCTTGTGAATGGCCATGCACACCCGCGCCACCCCGGGCGTATAGGCCATGGAGAGGTCGTCACGAGTCTTCACGGGCATCTTGCCGTGCACGCCGATCTTTCCCCCGAGGTGCATGAGGAACGTACGATCGGAGACGTTCACCACGGTGAGGCCCGCGATGGCACGCAAGCGCTCCGTGACGCGCTCACCGTGCCGCTCGTCGCTCGCCTTGAACGTGATATCTCGCGTGATCGTCGACGACCCCGCCTCGACCAGGTCGACCGCGCCGATGTCGCCCCCCGCCTTGCCGATGACGGAGGTCACTTTTCCGAGCATGCCCGGTCGATTCGCGATACGCACGCGGACCGTGAGGCTGTAACTTGCGCTAGGTGCGTTGGCCATTCCTGCCCTCCCTGGTGTTTGACGGCGCATTTCTCGTTCGCGTCCTCGAGAGTCCGATGACGCGCCGAGTAAACCGCCGCGCGAGCGGCGGTATTCTACCCCCTCGCGGGCCATTGCGACACCTACACGGTGGGGAGTACCATCAAGGCTCGTGATCGAAGGACAAGCGACGTACACCAACCGCGACCGGGTGGTGGCAGCCTACAAGCGCTCGTTTGCCGACCGAGTACCGGTATATCCGATCGTCGCCTCCTTCGCCGGCACCTTGGATGGCCTGAGCATCGAGGAATATTGCACCGACGTCCCCAAGGCCATCCGGGCGATGCTGAACTACTTCGAGCGGTATCAGCCGGACGTGATCCTCGCCTACAACGATCTTGCCAAGGAGGCCGAAGCGTTCGGCTGCCGGGTGAAGTACTCGGACTATGTGGTCCCCTCGATCGACGCTCACGTACTGAACGATGACAAGGGCCGGCTCGCCCAACTCGTCATGCCCGACCCGTATGCGACCGGACGGCTGCCCGGATTCCTCGAGCAGTGCGAGGCGCTCGTCAAAGCCAAGCCGCCGGCGGCCATCGGGGCGGTGGCGGTTGGACCATGGACGATCGCCATGTTATTGCGTAATCCCGAGACGATGCTGCTCGACACTTTCGAGGACCCGCAATTCATCCACGACCTGATGCAGGTCACCACGGAGTTCTGCAAGCGGTGGGGTGACGCCATCGTCAAGACCGGAATTGGACTCAGCTTCTCGGAGCCCACGGCCTCCATCAGCCTGATCTCACCCGACAATTACCGTGAATTCATCGCCCCCTACCACAAGGCCCTTGTCGACCATTTCAAGGCGAAGAAGGTCGGGGTCACGACCCACATCTGCGGGACGACCTATCCCATCTACGAGGACCTGATCCAGTGCGGCTTCTCCACCGTGTCGTTCGACCTGGACCAGCAAGCGGATCCTACGCTCCACGTTGACCAGCTGCGCCGATTCATGGAGGTCGCGAAAGGACGGGCGGTTGCCATCGGCAACGTCGATGCCACGCGATTCGAGAAGACCACCCGGCAGGAGATGGAAGCTGACGTCCGGCGTTGCCTCGACTCGGCGGCCCGCCACTCCGGGTTCATTCTCTCGACTTCGTGCGAGATTCCTCCACGGTCGGACCCGCAGGCGGTGAAGTGGTTCATGGACGCCGCCCATGAGTTCGGGCGGTACGATCGGATACTGTAGAGAGGGGGGCCTCGAAAGGGCCCCCCTGGCCCCCCTCGCTCGGACGCGCCCCGGGGAACCCGGGACGCGCCTCGTCTCACGCTCGTCCTTTTGGGGCCTCGAACGGGCCCCCTGGCCCCCCTCGCTCGGACGCGCCCCGGGGAACCCGGGACGCGCCTGATTCGCAGCTCTTAGGCTGGCTCGCGCTAGCGGCTTACCACTTTACGGGTTTGGACGGGCGGTGGGCGTAACCGCTCTCGCCGCGACCGCCGCCGCCGGGTCCACGACCGCCGGGACCGCGACCGCCGGGCCCGCGACCACCGGGGCCGCGCCCGCCCCCACCGCCGCCCGATCGTCCTCCGCCTGGGCGCGGCGCCTGCGGATTCGAGATCTCAACGGTGATCCGGCGCCCATCAAGCTCGCGGCCATTCAGCTGCGAGATGGCGCTTTGGGCATCCTCGGTGGTGGCCATTTCCACGAAGCCGAAGCCACGGGACTGGCCCGAAAAGCGATCAGTAATCACGGTAGCCGACTGGACATTACCGCTTTGCGCGAAGAACTCCCGGAGAGCCTCACTCGTCGTGGAGTATGACAGGCCGCCGACGTAGAGCTTTGCAGCCATGGTGTGTCCTCCTGAACCTTTCTTCCGATGCCGTACACGCCCCGCGAACGCGGAAGAACACATTGGAGGCGAGATTCGACCAAACGCGGCCGATACCCGAGTGTACACGGGCCAGGGACAGGTGCAAGTCAGTAGGCAGGGTCAGCGGGTCAGAACCGGTCGGACCGCTCCGTGTGACTCCCACTCGCTCGCCGCTGGCAGCCGCGGGTCGCTGGTTTCCGTGAAGGCGCCATGATCGCTCACGCGCGCGACACGCCGCTCGGTGGCCAGCTCCAGGGCAGCCAACGCTAGCACCCCCAGAATCGCCAGACCTATCACGAGCCGGCGTATCACGGCACCTCCTTCACCCCACGGGCGGGTCAGCGACGGCCGCCTTGTCGAGGATGTCCTCGGCCGTCAGCGGGCGGGTCAGCGTCTTGAATCCGAGGACCTCGTATCCCACCCTCGTCTCGAGGGCGGCGTCTGGCCGGAGGGCGATCACAACGGGCACCGATGGGGCCACCCGCTCGAAGAGGGTGGCGTGCTCCTTAGGAGTAAGCCGCAGCAGGGCGGCATCGACGACGATGAGCGAGACGCTCGCGCGCAGCAGGGCTCGGACCCCCTCGCACAGGTTGTCCGCCATCACCACACCTACTTCGCGCTCCAGACACTGCAGACCGATCCGCTGCATCACGGTCGCATCCTGATCGATCAGTAAGACTCGCTTCATGGGTTCCCTTTCCTGGTCCTGGTCCAATTCCAAGCCTATGACAGAGGCAAGCCTCGTGCCATATCGATGCGAGGTGAGAAAGCCAACGGCTCCCAGTGCTTGCGGGCGCGACCGCCCGAGGCAGGCTCAGGCACAACGCCCGAGATCAGTTGTACTCGTCGGGCTTGATTCCGTACGTGAGGATCTTTCGGTAGAGAGTCTTTGGGTCAATTGCCAGCAGCGCTGCCGCTTTGCCTCGGTGCCCGGCGACCTGGCGCAGGGTCGAGATGATGTGCTGACGCTCCATCGCTTCGAGGCTGCCGCTCACGGCGCCGCTTGGCTGCAGGGATGCCCCCGCGACCTCGGGAGGAAGGTCCTCGGCTTGGATCTCCTCTCCCTTGGAGAGGATGACCGCACGCTCGATGGCGTGCAGGAGTTCCCGCACGTTGCCAGGCCACGAATAGCCCTCCAGCGCGGTCAGGGCCGCGGGGCCAAGGCGCTTGGCGCCGTAGGCAGCGTTGCTCTCCACGAAGTGTCGAGCCAGAAGGGCCACGTCTTCCCGACGGTCGCGCAGGGGCGGCAGCTGGATGGTGATGGTGTTGATCCGGTAGTACAGATCCTGACGAAACTCCGCCTGCTTCATGGCCTCGGCCAGGTCCCGGTTGGTCGCGGTTACCAAGCGGACGTCCACGCGCCGGGGCCGAGTGCCACCGACCCGGAAGAACATTCCGCTTTCCAGCACACGCAAGAGCTTCACCTGGCTGTCGGGCTCCATCTCCCCGATCTCGTCCAGGAAGAGGGTTCCGCCATCCGCAAGCTCGAGCAGCCCGGGCTTGGCCCCGACGGCGCCGGTGAACGCGCCCTTTTCGTGACCGAACAGCTCCGACTCCAAGATCTCTCTGGGCAGGGCGCCGCAGTGGATGGGCACGAAGGGGCGGCTCGCACGCTGGGACCGCTCGTGGATGGCCCGCGCCACCAAATCCTTGCCGGTCCCGCTCTCCCCGAGGATGAGGATGGAGGAGTCCGTGGGGGCCACCCGCTCGACCATGCGGAGGACCTCCTGCATCCGGAGCGTACGAGACAGGATGCCGCCGAACGGCTCGGCTCCTGGCAGGCGCGAGCGAAGGGCCACATTGTCGCGCAGGAGCTGTCCCTTCTCGGCTGCCTTGCGGACGACCACCTCGAGTTCCTCGATCCTGGTGGGCTTGGTCAGGTAGTCATAGGCGCCCAGTTTCATGGCCTCGACGGCGCTCGAAACCTCCTGGAAGCCTGTCATCACGATCACCTGAGGCTGTTCGGGAAAACCGGCCAGCTCCCGCAGGACCTCAATGCCTTCCTTGCGCGGCATCTTCATGTCGAGGATGACCACGTCGTAAGGCGCCTCCCGCAGACGATCGAGCGCGGCCTCCCCGTCCGCCACCCCCTCCACCTGATGGCCCTGACGGGACAGCTCGCGCACCATCAACTCGCGCAGGTTCTTCTCGTCGTCAGCCACGAGAACACGGATGGGCCGGCTCACGCAGGTAGCACCACTCGGAACAGGCTGCCCTTTCCGAGCCGCGATGTCACTTCGATCCGGCCACCGTGGTCCGCCACGATCCCCTGGGCGATGGCGAGGCCGAGTCCGGTGCCTTGGCCAGGCGGCTTCGTCGTGAAGAAGGGGTCGAAAATCCTTCCCAGCAGTTCGTCGGAAATCCCTTGACCCTCGTCTTCGAATTCAACCTCGATCTCTCCCCGTCGCTGCCGCGAGCGAACGGTGAGGGTACCCGCGGCTTCCATCGCCTCCAGGGCATTGGAGGCGAGTCCCAGGAACACCTGTCGCATTTGCCCTTCATTGAGGGTGACCAGGGGCAGTTCGGGATCGAGTTCCTCCACGAACCGCCGACCCGAGAAGCGGGACTGGTGGGAGAGCAACTCGACCGCCTTCTGGACCAACCCGTTCAGATCGGTGGGCGTCCGGCGCACGCCGGGATCGCGAACGAACTGGAGCAGACTGCTTGTGATCTCCTTGCAGCGATACGCTTCCTCCTCGATCAGCGCCAGATAGTGGCGAAGGTCGTCGGCATCTGGAAACGAGGAAAACGCCCCGTCCCGGGTCCGCGCCTGTAGCGACTCCGCGCAGCCGGCGATGGTGGCCAGCGGATTGTTGAGTTCATGGGCGACCCCCGCCGCCAGCCGGCCCGCCGTGGTCAATCGCTCCGTGAGCAGCATGCGCTGTTCCAGGCGTTTGGCCAGGGTGATATCGTCGACCAGAAGCACGAGATGGGTCGCCTTCTCGCCCGCCGCCCCCAGTGGGGCCGCTGTGAACCGCAAGGTCCGCGCCTCTGCCGCCAGAACGACCTCAGCTTCCAGAAAGGTCGTATGCGGAGAGCGCAGCGCACCCTGCAGGAATTCGCAGAGGCGGAGGTCCAGCTCCTCGGGGAGGAGGCACGGGAAGGTCTGGCCAGCCGGATGGGCCACCCCGAGGACGCGTGCCCCCGCCGCGTTCGCATGGACAACACCAAATCCGGTGTCGAGGACGAATACGCCGAGAGGGATCGTCTCCAAGACAACTTCCACGAAGCGCTTCTGTGTGTCCAGCTCACGCGTGCGCTCGGCTACGATCCGCTCCTGCTCTGTGTAGAGACGCGCATGCTCGAGGGCGATGGCCGCCTGGTCAGCGAGGGCCAGCAAGAGCTCTTCCTCGGCCACTGAGAAACGGTGCGCATCCCGCCGAAACACGCTGATGCAGCCCACCGCACGGTCGCCCACTCGCAGCGGGGCCGCGAGCATGGATCGGAATCCGCCGCCACGGGACAGGTGCGGGTAGCGCACACGAGCGTCCGCCTCCAGGTCGGCCGATTGCACGGGCCGGCGTTCCTGGACGGCCATGCCTGCGATCCCCTCACCCATCTTGAGCCGGATCTGAGTCGCCATGTTCTCGGGAAGGTCCAGACTGGCCAGAGTGACGAGGTCGCTGGAGGCGGGATCGATCCGCATGATGCTGCACGACTCGACGCCGAGCACGCCGCGCGCCTGCTGCATGATGACCTGCACGGTGCGGCCGATGTCCAGGCTGGCCGTCACCGAGCGACCAGCCTCCAGCAGGGCGCGCGTCTCCCGAGCCCGTCGCTCGCTCCGTTCGAAAAGCTGAGCGTTGTGGATGGCGATCCCGGCCTGCTCGGCGAACGCCTCCAGCACACGCTGATGGTGAGCGGTGAAGACACCGGGTCGCGTGGAGAAAGCTGAGATGACACCGATGGTTTCACGCCCGTCCTTGAGGGGGACACACAGCATGGCGCGAATACCCTCTTGTTCGTCGACATCGCGGCGAGCCGAGCGCGGATCAGACCGAATGTCGCTCACGCGGATCGCCACCCCACCCTCGGCGCAGCGCCCGATGATCCCCTCGCCTACGGGCATGGACAAAGCCCGCCACGCGTCGGTCTGGAACCCGTGCGCCGCCGCGTGCACCAGGTTCGCCCGGCTCTCATCGAGAAGCCCGATGCCGCAGCCCGTACTCCCGATGAGAACGGAGACGGCCCGGCTGATCTCGTCGAGGACCGAGGGAAGATCGAGGCGCGCCGCGATGAGCTGACTCGTCCGATAGAGCGCGGCCAGCTCCTCGGTACGTCGTTGGCTCTCATCGACGAGACGGTGCTGCTCGATAGCGGCAGCGAGTGGCCGCGCGATCTGCACCGCGATCTCGACGTCCCCCCGATCGAAGGCACCGACTTTGCGCGAACCCAGGACCACCGCCCCGAAGACCCCGGCCCGCGATACCAGGGGCACAAGGAGAGCCGCCCGACACTCCTGGGCGAGAAGGCACCCCCAGCCTGGGTCCGCTCCCATGTCAGCGGCGGCAACGTCGTCGACCCGGATCGGATCGCTCTGCGACATTGCGCGCCCCAGGAGGGCGCCGTCGAGAGGGAGTCGGACGATCCAGCTGTCAGAACCTGGCGCCGATCCCGCAAGCAAATCCACGCACAGCGGCGGGTCACGGTCGGTGTCCAGCAGACCTACGCCGATCGTGTCGAAGTCGACGAGACGGGCGAGCGCGTCCACGGCGACGGCGAGGACCTCTTCCAGCGAATGCCGCGAGCTACCGAACTCGGTGACACGGTTGAGAACCTGAATGCGGAGGGCGCGCCGGTGGAGCCACCAGACCTGTTCAAGGGCCGCACCCAGCTCGCGCGAGAAGCTCGGTGGAAGTGGGCGCAAGGTCATGGCCCGCGTGGGGCCGATGAGCGCGATCTCTCCGATCTGACCGATCTGACCGGCGCTGCTTGGTAGCGGTATCCGCAGGAGAGCGCCGACCCGCGTGGGACAGATGGTACGCACGCGCCGCGTGGGCCGAGGCTCGGCACTCACGCGCTCCCGGAGCGTGGCCTCCAGCCTCGCGTCGCTCGCGCGGGTCGAGGCGGTCACCATGAGACGGCTTCGCCGGGGCGGGTCGAACACGAGCAGTCCCGCCTTTGCGCGCGTGATGCGAACGAGGCGACGCAGCATCCGCCTCAACCCCTCGTCGATTGAAATGTCTGCATCGAGCGGGGCTAGCAAGTCGAGGAACACGCGACCCTTCCTCACGGGCACACTCCGCCGTTCGTCGGATCAGCCTCGCGGCCCCTCGTTACGTGGCACATCAGGAGGGAGGCTCGGCGGAGAAGCCAAGCACGCGCTCACCCCAGAGGGCCACACTGAGCAGGTGAGCATCCGCCCCCGCCGCCTGGACCAGCTGGACCGCGTGCGGGAGCCGGCCAGCGCTGAGTCCGCTCGGCAACGTCACGGCTGGCACTCCCGCCCAGCTCCAGGCTGCACACAATAAGGGATCACCCGTCGAGCCCAGTCCGGCGGGTGCCGGAGATGGTGCGACCGGGCTCAAGAGAGCGTCATGGGCTGCGAGGAGCGGCATGACCTCCGTACGGAATAGCAAGCGCGCGCGGTTGGCGACGATGTAGGCTGTCGCCGGATGGGCGAGGCCCGCCGTCACGGTCCCTCGAATTCCGGGGGCGTAGTCCGCGGCGTGGCGGGCAAACATGTCGGCATGAAAGGCAGCCGCTTCGGCTTCCAGCACGACCTGGCCGGCGGCGTGGAGCCCGGCGTACGACGCCGGAAGCTTTATCTCGGTCACCTTGGCGCCGGCCCGGGCGAAAGCCTCGGCCGTCGCCGTGACCTGCGCAGCAACGTCAGGCTGTGCAACCGCCAGCAGTTCAGGCGCCAGGGCAATCCGGGGCGCCTGCGACGGCGCGGCGATCCGCATGCTCTCGCCCATCAGAACTTCGAAGGCCAGAGCCGCGTCCTCTATCGACCGCCCGAACACCCCGACGTGGTCGTACGACCACGCCAGGGGGATCACCCCATCGAGAGGGACGAGCCCGTACGTCCCCTTGTAGCCGATAACGCCGCAATAGGCGGCCGGTCTCAGCACCGATCCCACGGTCTGGGTTCCGAGGGCGAGGGGAATCATGCGCGCGGCGACTGCGGCGGCCGAACCTGCCGATGAGCCTCCCGGCGTGTGCTCGCGATTCCAAGGATTGCGGGTGGGCGCAGGATCGCGGAGGGCGAACTGCGTGGTGTGAGTCTTGCCAAGTATCACGGCTCCGGCCGCCCTCAGTCGGGTCACCACGGCAGCGTCGTGGGCCGGCACCGAGTGTGCGAATGCGGCACCCGCTCGCGTGGGCATCTTGGCCACGTGAATGATGTCCTTGATGCCGACCGGGATACCGTGCAGAACACCTCGTAGGCGACCGGCCTTTACCTCCTGCTCGGCTTGCCGAGCAGCCGCCCGCACTCCGACTTCATCGACGTGCACCCAGGCCTGCAGATCGCCGTCCAGGGCCCGGATGCGAGCCAGACAACTGTCCACGAGCGCGACCGGCGACAATGTCCCGTCGCGCACGAGGCGGGCACTCGCGGCGGCTCCGAGGAATGCGGGCTCACGGTCAAGGGCGGGCGGCATGCGTCCTCCGGAACATCGACACCGCGCGCGCAACGACCTGATCCACGCCAAGCCCGGTGGTGTCAATGGTGATGTGCGCCTGCGAATAGTAGGGCTCGCGCTGGTGGTAGAGATCCTCGATCTCCGCTAGGGAACGGCCGGCCAGCATGGGACGGACCCCAGACCGCCGAGCCCGTTCGTACACCACCGTGAGGTCGCTCTTCAGCCAGATCACAGTCCCCAGACCGCGTAGTCTGGTCATGCGGTCGCCTCGGCAGGGAAAGCCCCCGCCGGTGGCAATGACCTCTCCGGACTTGAGGGCCAGGGCGTCCAGGACTTCAGCTTCGAGCTCGCGGAACCGCACCTCACCGTCGCTACGAAAGATCTCGGCGATGGTGCGGCCTTCACCCGCGGTGATCATGTCGTCCGTTTCTACCAGGCACCGTCCAAGGTGGCGCGCCAGGAGGCGGCCCACCGAGGACTTCCCCGCTCCCATGAAGCCAACCAGGATGACGTTGTCCGCGGCAGACATCGCTTGCATGCTACCAGATCGCCCTGACCGGCCTACGGAGCCCCGTCGAGGCCCCAACGCCTCACGTACCCCCCGAGGAGCGCCACGGGTCCCCCGCGGGGTGCTCCGAGCGCCCGGGGGGTTTGGGGGGCCCTTCGAGGCCCCCCAACCTAACGACCCGGCCGACTGGAGCCCGCCGGAAGGCACAGGCGGTCATCCAGCAACGCGCGCACTGGCTGAAATAGTCATCGACACGAGCGTGCAGGCCGGCGCCCACCAGGAACGAGATGCTCTTGCCGGGTGTCATGAAGCACGCGTCGTTGAGGGTGATTCCAATGGAAACACCGGGGCAGAGCCGGAAGAGCGTCTGCTGCTCGGCGACGTCCCAGGGGCGGTAGCCGGGGCTGATCCGGTTCGTGACTCGTAGGCCCGACGCCAGACCCTCCTGGCAGAGCACGTCGTTCACATATTCGGCGAGGCTCTCGGTGGCGCCCGAGCCCACGCTGTCCAGCATGGAGGCCAGAGGCAGTTCGCGCGCTTCCCACAACCAGGCAACCCGCTGCTCCACGGCCTCGCCAACAGTACACAGGGCCACTGCCGCGAACTCGATCGGGCCCCACCGTGTGCCGATGCCCGGCACATGGAGCGCTTCACCGGCGACGTCCAGCTCGTCATGACGCGTGCTCGTGACGGGCAGCCAGCGAACGACAGCACGCGGCGACATGAGGCGCCGTCCGAGGGCCAGGGCCTCGTCGAAGAGGGCTACGACGTCGGGTCCGGGCGGCGCCGCCCCCGCCTTGTAGCCCTGGAAGCGCAGGACGTCGGCGGGATCGATGTCGAGCGCGATGTCGGAAAGAACCCGCGGTGTCTCGTCGTCCAGGGCGGCCCTACTTCGCTCGCGCGCGCACGACCTCGGCAATGCGACGGATGTGCTCGGGATTGGAGCCGCAGCACGCCCCGACGATGTTGCAGCCGGCGTCGAGAAGGGCCGGATACTCTCGAGCCATCTCCTCCGGTCCGAGCTCGTACTCCACGTGGTCGCCCTTGGTAACAGGTAGACCTGCGTTGGGGTACGCGATCAGGGGCGTGTCAGCGACCTGGCGCATCTCACGGATGATCACGATGGCACGGTCGGGGCCCCGGCCACAGTTCATGCCGACGATATCGGCGCCAGCGGCCATGAGGTTCTTGGCGACCTCGGCTGGGCTCTCCCCCCACATGGTCCGGTCGCGATCGTGGAGCTCCTCGAACTGGAAGAACATGGTGGCCATGACGGGCAGATCGGCGGCCGCCTTGCAGGCACAGATGGCGGCCGTCGCCTCCTGCGGAAACATCATCGTCTCGACCGCGAACAGATCGACGCCCCCTTCAGCCAGGGCTTCCGCCTGCTCGCGAAAGCTCTCGGAATACTCGTCGTCGGTGGCGACGTTATCCCCCACGCCGAACTCGGCAGGCACGCAGCTCGTGGGGCCGATGGAACCGGCCACGAAGCGGTCAGTGGGGGCCGCGGCGCGGGCCAATCGCACGCCCTTCTCGTTCAGCTCGCGCGTGCGGTCTCCGATCCCGTACTCTTTGAGTTTGAGCCGGGTGCCGCCGAAGGTATTCGTCTCGACGATGTGGCTTCCGGCCTCGAAATACCCCTGGTGGATTCCACGAACCACGTCGGGATGGGTGTCGTTCCAGGCCTCGGGGCAGGCCCCGTTCAGCAAACCCGCCGCGAAGAGCATGGTCCCGTATCCACCGTCGAAGAGGAGGACCTCACCGGCTTTGACACGCTCGAGGACCTCCCACCCTCGCGCCCTCACCGGACGGCCTCCGTCGGCTCCTCCACGCGCATCAGGACTTTGGCCTTGATCACCGCCAGGGTGGAGTCCCTGGCGTAGCCATCGGCTCCGATTTCGTCGGCGAAGGCCTGGCTGACGGGCGCGCCTCCGATCATCACCTTCACCTGCTCACGGAGGCCGGCCTTGACGAGAGCGTCGATGGTCCGCTTCATGGCCGGCATGGTGGTGGTCATGAGGGCGGAAATCCCGACAATATTCGCCCGATGTTCGGTCACCGCCTCTACGAACTTCTCCGGGGCCACGTCGCGGCCGAGATTCACGACCTTGAACCCTGCCCCTTCCAGCATCATGGCGACCAGATTCTTACCAATATCGTGCAGGTCCCCCTGGGCTGTACCGATCACCACCACCCCAAGGTAGTCGTCGCCCTTGGCGGCGGCCGTGATGAGCGGCTTCAGGAGGTCGAGGCCGGCGTACATGGCCCGCGCGGAAAGCAGCACTTGTGGCACATAGTATTCGTTGCGACGAAACTTCTCACCGACCACGTCCATGCCCGGGATGAGTCCCTTGAAGATCAGCTCTTTGGGGTCCATGGCGGCGTCGAGGCCCTCGCGCGTCTTGCGGGCCACGGTGTCCTTGTCTCCCAGGATGAGCGCCCGCGCCATCGCGGGAAAATCGAACGTCTCCGCACTCATGCGCGTGTTCTAGCACATGGCGCAGAGGGCGGCAACCTGCTAGGATTCGGCGCCAGATGAACTTTCGGGTTCTGGGCGGCTACGGCAGCGTGGGCCTCCGTCAGCGTCCCTCGGCGTTCCTCGTGAACAATCGCATCCTCATCGACGCCGGCACCGTACCGGGAGCGCTTACGGTGCCCGAGCAGTTCGCCATCGAGCACGCCGTCATCTCGCACTCGCATCTCGACCACACGGTTGGCCTCGCCTTCCTGGCCGAGACCCTGGCCTGTGTCGAGGCGGCCCGCCCTGTCAACGTCACGAGCATCGAACCCGTCGTGGACACCTTGCGCACCTCGGTCTTCAACAATGTGGTCTGGCCCGACTTCGCGGCTCTTCCCCCCCACGCGCCCGTTCTCACGTATCAGAGCATGGCGGAGAGCCGCGAGCAGCGGGTGGGCGATGTGTGGGTCACACCCATCTCGGTCAATCACACGGTGCCGACCGCAGGGTTCATCGTGCGGGACGACCACACGGGTCTCGTCTACTCCGGCGACACCGGTCCCACGAGTGCTATCTGGAAGGCGGCGTGTGAGCTCAAAGGCTTGGCGGCCGTGATCCTGGAATGTTCGTTTCCGAACCGGTTGGAGAAGCTGGCCGAAGTGGCCAAACACATGACGCCCCAGCGTATCCAGCGCGAGCTGGACAAGCTTCCGCCCGATGTGCCCGTGTGGATCTTCCACATCAAGGCCCCGTTCTACGAGGAAACCACCGAGGAACTGTCGCGCATCGAGGGAGCTGGTCGCCTCGTGCTGCTGGAGCAGGACAAGACCTACACCCTCTGATGCCTTACCTCCTGGCTCTCGATCAGGGAACGACCAGTTCCCGCGCGATCGTGTTCACCGAGGAGGGCGCCGTGGCCGCCATGGCCCAGCGTGAGCTCTCCCAGTTCTATCCGAGCCCGGGTCTCGTGGAGCACGACCCCGACGAGATTTGGTCCACCCAGCTCGACACCGCACGGCAGGCCATGCGCGAAGCTGGTGTCGGCGCCGCCGACATCGCGGCCATCGGGCTGACCAACCAGCGGGAGACGGTGGTGATGTGGGAGCGCCGGAGCGGGCGTCCCATTCACCGCGCCATCGTCTGGCAGGACCGCCGCACAGCGTCGCTCCTAGAAGACATGCGTCGCGCAGGCTACGAGCCCCTGATCCGCGAGCGGACGGGACTGGTGCTCGACCCGTACTTCTCGGGCAGCAAGATTACCTGGCTCCTCGATCATGTCCCGGACGCTCGGGCGCGCGCTGAGCGTGGCGAGCTGGCGGTGGGAACGGTCGACACCTGGCTCATCAATCGCCTCTCGGCGGGCGCCGTCCATGTCACCGATGTGAGTAACGCCTCGCGCACGATGCTGTGCGACATCCGACGAGCGTGCTGGGACGACACGCTTCTCGAGCTATTCAAGGTGCCGGGGGGGCTCCTGCCCGAGATCCGCCCCAGCAGTGGTGTGGTGGCCGAGACCGATCCCGCTCTCCTGGGGCGCTCGATCCCCGTGGCCGGCGTGGCCGGCGATCAGCAGGCGGCGCTGTGCGGTCAGCTCTGTGGCCAACCCGGGATGGTGAAGAACACGTATGGCACCGGTTGCTTCATGCTGATGCACACTGGGCGGGAGCCGGTCGCGAGTCGCCACGGTCTGCTGACCACGGTGGCCTGGCAGCTCGGAAGTCAGCCTCGTGAGTATGCCCTCGAGGGTAGCGTCTTCGTCGGCGGAGCGGCCATCCAATGGCTCCGCGATGGTTTGGGTCTCATCCGTTCCGCGCCCGAGATCAACAATCTGGCCGCCAGTGTTCCCGACGCGGGCGGCGTCTATTTGGTCCCGGCCTTCACGGGTCTCGGCGCCCCGCACTGGGATCCCTACGCGCGCGGCTGCCTTGTGGGCATCACGCGTGGTACCACAGCGGCTCACCTTGCCCGGGCCGTGCTCGAGAGTATTGCCTATCAGGTCGCCGACGTTCTGGAAGCGATGGTGGCTGATTCGGGAACGTCCGTGACCGAGCTGCGCGTCGATGGAGGTGCCGCTGCCAGCGACCTGCTCCTCCAGTTCCAAGCGGACGTTCTCGGTGTGGTCGTTCAGCGACCAGCGGTCACCGAAACGACGGCGCTCGGCGCCGCCTACCTCGCCGGGCTTGGCGTGAACCTCTGGCGCGGGATCGCCGATCTTGCCGGCCGCAGCCAGGTCGACCGGACGTTCGTTCCCCGGATGCCCGCGGCCGAGCGCGAGGCGCGATTGACCCGATGGCGACGTGCGGTCGAGCGCGCCAAGGGATGGGCGGACCCGTAGATCGGGAAGTTCGAATGGACTCTAGCCCCCTCCCGCCGAATCCTAGCGAACCCTGCGGCCTTCCGTTACCATTCGGCAATGGCCAGGGTGGGACGGGCGGGAACGCCGTGACAAGGTTCGTGGCGGTGGTGCTGGGGTTGCTTCTCGTCGGCCTCGGGGCGCCGAGTTCGGCCCAGATAGTGAGTGGATCGGCATCCACGAAGGCGGAGACTACACCCGCGCAGGTCGGGTACGGCATGGGCAGCGTGCTGGGAACCCTCGTCTATGCTCCCGTCAAGGCGACGTTTTGCATCCTGGGTGCCCTCACCAGCGTCGCGGTTCTGCCGTTCGGGACGGATAGGGCCGGGAAGGTTGTGGGCGCGAGCTGCCGGGGAACCTGGGTTATCAGTCCCGATGTCGTCAGCGGCCAAGAGCCCGTCAACTTCGTCGGCGACACCTCCAGGCCCTAACTCTCGCCGAGGGCGAGAAACGTTGCGGTAGCGGTGTTTGACCGCAACGCACGTCAGAGGCACGCCTTCGGCGCGCGAGGGAGACCATGGGACACGCGTCTTGGACGAGGATCGGGCTCTCAGCGATCGTGATCGTCGCGGTGAGCATCATGGGCGGATGCACTGCGATCCGACGCGACCGAGCCCCGGAGACCACGAGCTTGTTGACGCAGGCGGGATTCAAGGTCCTGAAGGCCGACACGCCGGGGCGGGTGGCGAGACTGAACACGCTCACGCCGTACAAGGTCGTCCCGTGGAAGCGCAAGAGCGGCGGCATCGTCTACGCGTACGCCGAACCTGACCGCTGCCAGTGCGTGTACGTGGGCAGCCGCAGCCAGTACGCCACGTACAAGCAGCTGTTGAGCGCCGAGCAGGCGGCGGAGATCGCAGCCCAGGAGGAAGCCTGGGAGAGCGAGCCGACCGAGTTTTCCGATGCGACTATCGAGGAGTAGATCGCTCGAGGCCCGGTACCGGCAAGAGATGGACACCCACGCCGGAGGCCGAGAAGGTCTTGATCATCGGTTGGGAGTGAAGCGAGCAGCGGTCGTACTCCGCGGTACTCAATCGTCTCTGAGCGTGCGCGATGCTCTTCGCGGCTCTCGGCCGTTTCCTGTAATTACGGCAGGACGCAGCCAAGCCCTGGGCCTCCACGCCGAGGGCCACGTTGAACTTGCTCCGGAAGTTCTCGACGGCCACCGCCGCGGCCAGTTCGACGGTCTCCGCTTCCGAGAAGTTCGCGCGCACGCGGGCAAACAGCTCCTCGGTCACTTTCTGGCCGGTGATGGTCATGGCCTCGGCGAGGCTCAACGCGGTCCGCTCGCGCTCGGAGAAGAGCGGGCTCGTGGCGAACTCCGCGACCTCGCTGATCTTATCGTGCGACGCCCCCGCCTGCATCCCCCGGGATGCATTGATGTCCATTCAGAAGGGGCAGCCGTTGATCTGTGCCACCCGGAGATAGACGAGGGCGAGCAGCTCGGCGGGGAGCTGGCCCGATCTCTCCATCGCCGCGGAGAGCTGCTTGGCGGCCTTCAGAATGGGTGGGCAATGAGCCTGGACCTTGGTGGTATTGAGGACGAAGCCGAAAAGTTGACGGTCGCGCTCGAACTGCTCTTGAAGGGTGGGATCGTCACCGGGCTCTTCGATCTCCCGCACGCGCGGCATGGACAGATTATACCGTCATGGACGCCGAAGCGGGGAGTCGAGCAGCCAGCGCTCGACGGTGGGGAGCGCCTCCAGGAGGACGTCCCCCACCACCTTGAGGCTCCGTGGCGAAACCTTGTCGACCGTGTCGTCAGCGGTGTGCCACGGGGGATAGTCGAAGTCGATGAGGAGAGCGGATGGCACCCCCGCCCGCAGGAAAGGCGCATGATCATCCTCGACGGGGATGGAGGCGGAGAGGAAGTGTCGTTGATAGCCCAGACGCGTTGCCGCCTGCCAGATGAGATCGGTCAGCACGTCCGTAGAGAAGGCCTCGCGCCGGATGTTGAGATCGCGGTCGCCGATCATGTCCACCACGATGACCGCCCGGGGCAGGCGTTGCGACCGTGCGAGGTCGGTCGCCATCCGGCGTGAGCCATAGAGGCTATCGGTGGCCGTCCACGAATGACGCGCTTCTTCCCCGTCGAAGAAGGCGACCCAATAGGTGAACTCTTGCCGAGTACGGGCCAGCTGTCTGGCCAGCTCGATGAGCAGGGCGGCGCTGGAACCGCCATCGTTGGCCCCCAGGAAATGGCGGTCGTTAAACCACTTGGTATCGTAGTGGCCGCCGATGAGAATCACGTCGGCCCGCCGGCCGGGAATGATGGCCACGACGTTGGCCATCCGGAGTCGCCCCTGCGGAGTGTCGGCCTCGAACGGCTCCACGCGGACCTCGAGGCCGGCCTTCTTGAGCTCACGAACGATATAGTCACGCGCCTTGGCCCCTCCGGCCGAGCCGGCTACGCGAGGGCCGATGGCGACCAGGCGCTCCACGTGGACCATGGCCGAGTCTCCGTTGAACGACCAGGCGGCGACGACATGGGCGGTGAGGATGAGGGGGAGGAGTCCGCTGGCCAGGAGGCGCCGCTTCAGGGTTTCCTCCCGGTAGCTCCGTAGTAGTTGGTCGTAAACAGGAAGGCACCGCGCGCCACCAGATCGGTGAAGCCATCGAGCCAGTGCTGGGCGGTAGGCGCATCGACGATCTGGAAGCGAACCGCATTCTCGGCCCGACGTTCGAGAAAGCCCTTCGTGTAAGGCTCCAAGGTCGTGTCCTGGTAGACATCGGTCACGACGCGCACATCGTCCAGGCCGGCGTCCCGAAGCAAGCGCGGCAGCCGGCGCCCGCTACAGGGTTCGGGATAGAGCCGGGTGGCCACCTCGTCGAGGATACGGGCCGTGAGAGCGCTCTCGGGATGCTCGACAGCCACCGTCCCGAAGTCCTGATCTTGGAGACCCACCCGCCCTCCCCGACGGACCACGCGGGTCATCTCCTTGACGATGACCAGCGGTTCCGCCACGTGGAGCATCACGGTGATGGCGAGGGCACGATCGAAGCGGCCGCTGCGAAACGGCAGTCGGGCCCCGTCCCCGACACGCAGAGCCAAGCGCGAGCGCAGCGAATGCGTACGAGCGAGCATCCGCGCCGCGCGCAGGGCCAGTCGGCTCGGATCGATGCCGACCACGCGCCCGCCGGAGCCCACCATGCTCAGGAGATCGCGCAAGACCACGCCTGTTCCGCAGCCAACCTCGAGGACCACGTGGCCGGGCTCAACGGCGGCCAGCCGAAGAAACCGACGCCGAAGGCGCCGCTGGGTGGGCGTGCGCCCGCGCGTCTCCAGTGCTTCGACGAAGCGGAGCGGGTCCGCTTGGGTATCGATGTCACGATAGGGATCGGGATGGCGCCACATGGGCTCGCCCGGGCCCGAGGGGTCCGGACGCCGCGACGTCAGCCCAGGCTGGCGTAGCGTCGCGCGCACTCGGCGCTGCAGAAGTAGTGACGTCCGGTGGCGTCGCTGTGCGACACGGCCCGCGAGCGGGAGACGTACGTGTTGCACACAGGGTCTTTGACCAGCTCATCGTAGCGGAGGGCGGGTGGCTGAGCGCGGGGGAGGGCACGACGCATCCACAGATACGCGATACCGATCGCGACCAGCAGCCAGGCTAGGATCAGAACCAACCGCATGAGAATCAGCGGTCGGGCTTGATGGAGACAGCCCGAAGGAATTCGCGGTCCTGAGCAGTCAGCTCGAAGGATGGGTTGCCGCGCCCGCGCGCTCCTGCGAAGAAGATCCCCGTTTCGGCCCCACGCCGCAGAATCTCCTGCACGGCATCCCGGGCGGCATCGGTGGCGGCCAGGGAGACCTCGATCGTGTGCAGGAGCTTCTTCACGAGGGCGTCAAGAGGGCGCTCGCGCGGCATGCTGAAGCTACGATACCGGTGGCCGTCGCCACGTGTCAACGGCACGGCGGATACCTGCTACCCGAGAGCTCGCGCGAGATCCTCGATGAGGTCGTCGGGATGCTCGAGGCCGATCGAGAGACGGAGCAAATTCTCCGGAGTCTTGGTGCCCGCGCCCTCGATGGACGCACGATGCTCCACGAGGCTCTCGGTGCCGCCAAAGCTCGTGGCTCTCGTGAACAGGCGTAGCCGGGCGGCCACGGCCATGGCCCGGGCGGCGTCGCCTTTCACCTGGACGGAGAGCATCCCACCGAATGCGGCCATCTGCTTGGTAGCCACGGTATACCCAGGATGGCTCGGCAGGCCCGGATAGTGTATGGCCTCCACCGCGGCATGGTGCTCGAGAACGCGGGCCACCTGCAGAGCATGCTCGGAATGCGCGCGTACCCGATAGGGCAAGGTGGCAAGGCCGCGGAGGACCAGCCAGCAATCGAACGGAGAGGGCACCGCACCCGCTGCCACCTGGATGCGCGCCACCTTCGCCCAGAAGTCGTCGAGCTCACGGGTGACCAGAGCCCCACCCATGACATCCGAATGCCCGCCGAGGAACTTGGTCGAGGCGTACATCACCAGATCGGCTCCGAGGCTGAGCGGGCGCTGGAGCGCGGGCGTGGCCACGGTGTTGTCGCACACGCACTTGGCCCCAGCCTGGTGCGCGATGCTGGCCAGCCGCGCGATATCCGTCACCTTCCACTGGGGATTGGAGGGGGTTTCCACCCAAATGAGGCGCGTGCGGGGACGCCGCGCCGCCTCCGCTTGCCCTGGATCGGTCATGTCAACCAGGCTGTATTCCAATCCCCACGGACCGAACTGCTCACGCAGGAGGCGCTGGGTGCCGTAGTAGGCGTCGGTCGGCGCGATCACATGGTCACCCGGGGTGAGGGCCATGAAGACGGCGGCGGTCGCTGCCGAGCCCGAGGCGAAGGCAACCGCGGCTTCTCCGCCATCGAGCTGGCGCAGACACTCCTCCAGCATCGATCGTGTGGGGTTGCTGTTGCGCGCATAGAGATGCCCGCGTGGATAGCCGCCGTCTGCATCACGCTCGAAGGTCGTGGATGGGTAGATGGCAGGCGTCACCGCTCCTGTGGCCGGATCGACACGTCGTCCGGCGTGGACGGCCAGCGTTTCCAAGCGTCGCGCTTCGCTCATGCATTTCGCCTTTCATTGAGTCTGGGCAAGAGCCACTGCCCGCTAGGATAACGCGTCGAGAGCCGACGCCAC
Source organism: uncultured Candidatus Rokubacteria bacterium (assembly GCA_963754315.1). Classification (GTDB taxonomy): domain Bacteria; phylum Methylomirabilota; class Methylomirabilia; order Rokubacteriales; family CSP1-6; genus CAVWFS01. The sequence continues at coordinate 489,324 of CAVWFS010000018.1, read as the reverse complement.
GTCTGCATCCGTCGCCTCGCCAGCTTCCACTCCCTAGCCGGCCGTGAAACCACCATCGACGACCAGCTCCGCGCCCGTCATGTACGACGACTCGTCACTGGCGAGGAACAGCGCAACCTGGGCGATCTCGCGCGGATGAGCGATACGGCCGAGCGGGATTCCCGCCTCGAACTCCTTGCGGATGGCGGCGGTGAGGTAGGGCGCCTGCAGCGGAGTATCCACGATGCCGGGATGGATCACGTTGCACCGAATCCGGTCTCGAGCGAATTGGATGGCCAGGGACTTGGTGAGGGAAATGAGGGCACCCTTGGCCGCCGTGTAGGCGTCCTGGGCGCGCGTGAAGCCCGCCAGCGCCGATACCGAGCCCATCATGATGATGGAGCCGCCCCCGGCCCGCTGCAGGTGGGGAATCCCGTGCTTGGTTACCCAGAAGACCGACTTGAGGTTGACGGCCATCACCCGGTCCCACCAGCGTTCGTCAGTCTCGAGGACCGAGCGATCACGATCCTTCCAGAGCACACCCGCATTGTTGTCGAGCACGTGCAGGCCTCCGAAGCGGCGCACGGCCAGCTCGAGCATGCGGGCCACGTCTGTCTCGACGGCGACATCTCCCACCACGGCCAGCCCCTCGCCCCCCGCGTCCTCCACCCGAGCGACCGTCGCTCGAGCCGCCTCCTCGTCGAGGTCAGCCACCACCACGCGCGCACCCTCCTCGGCAAACAGCATCGCCACCGCCTGGCCGATACCCTTGCCGCCGCCGGTGACGAAGGCGACCTTGTTGGCAAGACGCGCCAAGGGCTAGATCCTCTCGAAGCTGCGCATGAGTTCCCAGTCCGTGACCACCGCGTCGAAGGCCTGCTGCTCGAGGCGTGCCGCGTGTACATAGTGGTCGACGACCCGCTTGCCAAAGGCGTCCGCGGCTGACCGGGAGCCTTCCAGGGCAGCGAGCGCCTCGCGAAACGTCTTGGGAACCTGAGGCAGGGTGGTGTCCTCGTACGCGTTGCCCGTGTAGAGCTTGGGCAGCTTCAGCTTGCTCCGGATGCCGTGAAGCCCGGCCGCGATGGTGGCCGCGAAGGCCAGGTACGGGTTGGCATCAGCACCCGGGATGCGATTCTCGACCCGGAAGCTCGCGCCCTCTCCGCATAGCCGGAAACCACAGGTCCGGTTGTCGATCCCGGCTACGATGCGCGTCGGTGCGAAGGAGCCCGCCTGATAGCGTCGATACGCGTTGATCGACGGCGCGTAGAACAACGAGAGCTCGCGGGCGAGAGCAGTTGGCCGCCCAGCCACGCTCCGAACAGCGGCGCGGTCGCCCCCCTGGCGAACAGGGGCCGCCTTCCCCCTTGTCCCAGAGGGACGAATGCAGGTGAAAGGATGAGCCGGCGGCGCCCATGTCGTACTTGGCCATGAAGGTGACCGAGCGTCCGTGCTGATCGGCGATCTCCTTCGCGCCGTGCTTGAACAGCGCTGTCCGGTCGGCCATCTCGAGCGCGTCGGTGTAGCGCAGATTGATCTCCTCTTGTCCCCGCCCCCACTCCCCCTTGGAGCCTTCGACGGGCACGTCCGCCGCCTCCATCCCGTTGCGGATGGCGCGGATCAGCCCTTCCTCGCGCGAGGTCTGGAGGATGTGATAGTCCTCGAGGTAGGCAGAGACGGGCGTGAGGCCGTGATAGCGCTTGCTCCGCGCCTCGCCGAACGATTCCTTGAAACAGTAGAGTTCGAGCTCGGCCGCCGTCTTCACCAGGTAGCCCATAGCCGCCGCGCGCTCGACCTGCCGCCGCAACATCCAGCGCGGCGCTTCCTCGATGGGTTGACCGTCTTCGGCGTACACGTCACAAAACACCAGAGCCGTCCTCGGCAGCCACGGAATCAGACGCAGGGTGGAGAGATCGGGAACGAGCTTCATGTCGCCATAACCTCGTTCCCACGACGTCAGCGTGAACCCGGGAAGCGGCTCCATGTCGATGTCGACGGTGAACAGGTAGATGCAGGCGTGGAGGCCATGGCGAGCCGCCGACTCCAGAAAGAAGCGGGCGACGAGGCGCTTGCCCATGAGTCGCCCGAAGCCGTCCGGCACCACGGTGAGCACGGTGTCGACCTCGTCCTGCGCGACGAGGGACCCGAGCGTTGCCAAGGTGAGCCGGCCGGACATGGCGCGGATGGTAGCGCACCGAGTGGGCTTCGCCAAGCCGACGGCGGTAAGACTCTGCGACGGGCGAGCCGGCGCTGGCGCGAGCGAGGGCCCTGTGCCATCCTGCGCGCCGTGAACTGGTCGCGACCGATGGTGCTGGTGTGGGCGCTGTATGACTTCGCCAACTCCGCCTTCTCGGCCATCATCGTGGCCACCATCTTCCCCGTGTATTACACGGAGGTCGTGGTCGGCAACCGCGACGGACGGGGCGACTTCTGGTGGGGGCTGGCCAGCTCCCTGTCGATGGTCCTGGTGGCGGCGGCAGCGCCGATTCTGGGCGGTGTCGCCGACCACGCCGGTGTGCGCAAGGCGTTCCTCATCGGCTTCACCCTGGCCTCGGTGGCGGCCACCGCCCTCCTGGCCACGGTGGGCCCGGGCATGCTGGCGTGGGGCTTCACCCTGATCGTGATCGGCGTGGTCGCCTTCGAGTCGGCATGCGTCTACTACAACTCGTATCTGCACGCGTATTACCACCGCCGACAGTATGGGGCGCACTTCCGCCCTCGGCTTTGCTGTCGGATACGCGGGCTCCCTGGCCGCGTTCGCCGTCGCCTATCCGTTGGTGTCCGCCGGCGCCTACCACGCCAGTTTCCTGGCCGCCGCCGCCCAGTACGTGCTCTTTGCCCTGCCCGCGTTTGCCGTCTTGCCTGCCGACGACCGCTCCACCGTCCCTCTGGCCTCCGCCGTGGCCCGGGGGGTGGCCGACACGCTGTCTACCCTGCGTGATCTCACGCGCGAGCCGGCGCTGGCTCAGATGCGACGATTCCTCCTCGCCTATCTCGTCTATGAGGACGGCGTGAACACGATCATCCTGTTCTCGGCGGTGTTCGCCTCGAAGACGCTCGGGTTTTCGACCACCGAGATCATCGGTCTCTTCCTGGTTGTGCAGATCACTGCGCTCGTGGGGTCCGTGGGCTGGGCGCAGGCCATCGACTCTCGAGGCCCCAAGCTCGTGGTGGCGGTCAACCTCGTGCAATGGACGGCCATCACCGTGATCGCGTTCTTCGTGCAGGACAAGTGGCAGTTCTGGATCGTGGCGGTGCTGGCCGGCACCGGTCTCGGTGCCATCCAGGCGGCGAGCCGCACCTTCATGGCCACGCTCATCCCCGCTCGTCGCGAGGCGGAATTCTTCGGATTCTACGCGCTGGTCGGAAAGGCCGGCGCTATCATGGGGCCACTCCTGTTCGGCAGTGTTTCCTGGGTCTCCGGCGGGGATCAGCGGGCCGCCATCCTCGTGGTTGGCCTCCTGTTCCTGGTCGGACTCGCCCTTGTCGTGCGGGTGCGAGCCGGCGGGCCCACCGCATTGAGGAGTACTCTCGGGAGTCATCTCGTCTAAATGGCCGCCGTGCTACCCTCAAGCACGATGCACGCATTCACCCGGCGCCTGGGCCAGGGCCCCCTCCTCTGCGATGGTGGAATGGGGTCCTTTCTCTACGCGCGCGGGGTCGCGCTCGATCCCTGTTTCGACGTCCTCAACGTCACCCAGCCACGTCTCGTGCAGTCGGTTCATACGGAGTACATGGCGGTTGGCGCGGACGCGGTCGAGACGAATACGTTTGGCGCCAACCGCTTCAAGCTGGCCGCCTTCGGGCTCGACGCCGAGGTGCGCCGGATCAATACGCAAGGCGCGCGGGTTGCCCGCGACGCGCGCGAGAGCAGCGGTCGCGACGTTTTCGTCCTGGGCTCCATCGGTCCCCTGGGTCGCTATCTGGTCCCGCTAGGCACGGTGACCCCGGATGAGGCGCGCGCAGCGTTCCGCGAGCAAGCGGAAGCCTTGGCGGAGGGGGGCGTCGATGCGCTCATCGTCGAGACCTTCGCCGACCTGACGGAGATCGCGTTGGCCATCGAGGCCATCCGCTCGGTGGCCGACCTTCCTATCGTCGCCCAGATGAGCTTCACCGAGGAATGCCTGACCTTCACCGGCCGCACGGCGGCCGATGTCGCCCGCACACTCCGGGATCTTGGCGTCCAGGCCATGGGTGCGAACTGCTCGGTCGGCTCCAGCATCCTTCACGAAGTGCTCGAGCACATGCTGCCGGAGGCGGGAGCGACCCCCCTGACCGTCCAGCCCAACGCGGGCCTCCCGACGCAAATCGGGCAACGCCTCATCTACATCTCCTCCCCCGCCTACATGGCCGAGTATGCGGGCCGCATGCTCGACGCCGGTGCCACCATCGTCGGTGGCTGCTGTGGAACGACCCCAGCTCACATCGCGGCCATGCGGGAGGTCATCGATCGACGCCTGGCTACGCCCCGGCGTGTTGCGCGGCCGCCGCGCGTGGCCGTCCGAGAGGCACGGGTGGTCGCCGACGCCGCGGCCCCCGCCGAGCCCACGCTGCTTCAGCGGAAGCTCGAGGCCGGCGAATTTGTCGTGACGGTCGAACTGGACCCGCCGCGTGGCCATGGCATCGACAAGCTCGTGCAGGGCGCCAAGCTGCTCAAGGAGCGTGGGGTGGAAATCGTCGACATCAACGACGGCTCCCTCGGTCGCGTGCGCATGGCCGTCCTCCCGTCCGCTCTCCTCATCCGAGAGGCGACGGGTCTCGACGTCAGTATGCATTTCACCTGTCGCGACCGAAATCTCATGAGTATCCAGGCCGAGTTGTTGGCCGCCCAGGCCCTCGACATCAGGAACATCCTGGCCATGACCGGTGATCCACCCCGCACCGGCGACTACGTCAACACCACGGCCGTCTTCGACGTCGACGCCGTCGGACTGCTCGAGGTTATCCGACGGCTCAACGAGGGGCTCGACGCCACCGGGACCAGTATCGGGTCGTCGACGTCGTTCTGCGCGGGGGCGGTCCTCAATCCGGACCCCGCTGAGGTAGGGCGGGAGGTCGAGCGAGTTCATCGGAAGATCGAGGCGGGCGCGCGCTGGCTGCAGACGCAACCCGTATACGACCTGGATCAGTTAGAACGCTTCCTCGCGAGGTGCGGAACACTGTCGGTTCCCCTGGTGGTGGGCGTTCTTCCCCTGCACAGCTTCCGGCACGCCGAGTTCCTGCACAACGAGGTCCCCGGCATTACCATCCCTGACGCGATCCGCACGCGACTGCGTTTGGCGGGGGACGGCGCGCTTCGGGTCGGCATCGAGATGGGACAGGAGCTCGTGCTCGGAATTCGCGCTCGTTATCCCGGCGTCTACCTGATGCCGTCGTTCGGGCGCTTCGAGGTCGTCGCCGAGGTTCTTGAAGCGCTGCGATAGTGAGCGGATGGGGGGCTTGGGGGGCCCTTTCGAGGCCCCCCAATAAAATCATCCCAGTTCGACGGGAACCGGGGGGATCAGGACAACGAGCAAAACCAGGCAGACGTAGCCGAGCAGACGGCGCGACGGGGTCAAGGGGGTCACGTCATCGAGCGGGGCGCTATGACGGAAGCCCACGAAGAAGAACACCAGGGCCGCCCACACGAACCAGTTGGGCGACCAGGTCACGAGTCCCAGCGCCACCAGGCCCCCCACCGTGAAGTACCCGACCAGCCGGTGACGACTTCCAAACAGCGCGTAGGCGATGCGTCCCCCGTCCAGCTGACCCACCGGAAACAGATTGAGAGCCGTCACGAAGAGCCCTACCCAGCCCGCGAGCGCGACCGGATGGACGAACACGTCCATCCCGGACGGGATTGGCCCGAAGGTGAGGTACACGAATAGCCGCATGAGGAGCGAGTCCCCGAAGACGATGTGGCCACCCGGGGGAATCGTCGCCACCACCGACCATCCCAGCCCGAGCATCAATGCTGGGACGGCAACCAGGAGCCCGGCCAGCGGCCCCGCCACCGCGATATCGAACAGCGCGTTGCGATCGCGCACCGCGGAGCCCATCCGGATGATGGCACCCAAAGTTCCGAACAGGAATGGGGGTGGGGCCGGAATGAAGTACGGCAGCGAGACGGAGGCGCCGTGGTAGCGGGCGGTGAAGTAGTGACCGAATTCATGGGTGCCCAGTATGGCCAGCAAGGTGAAGGCAAAAGGCACTCCGGTCAGGATCCGGGTCGGATTCTGGAAGGGATCGAAGGTGAGAAAAGCACCGGAGCCGGCCACCAAGGTGGTCGCACAGGTAAGCATGAACAGGATCACGTTCAGGCCGATGCGAGAGGGCGGCGCCACCTGGCGTACTGGCCACGCCTCCAGCGCGATCCCCGCGCCGTCACGCCGCAGGACCGGCGTATAGCCCAGAGGCCGGAAGCGCTCGAGCAGGATCTCGAGAGCATGAGCGGGCTCTACGAGCAGCTCACCCTTGAAGAACACGACCCGACCCTGCACCTCGCGCTTGCGGATGCTCAACAGATCCTCCGTGTGCCGCCGCAAGATCTCCTCGACAAGGAGAAGCTCGTCGGAGGGCCCCCCCACCGAACGTTGCCGAGACGACCAGAACCGCATGAGTCAGGCTACCATAGGGCGAGGCGAGCCACTGCCGTGCGCACCGCCGGCAGTCCGCCTTCGAGGTGGACCGCGCCGAGAACAGCCTCCAGGGCGGTAGCCAAGTTGGATTCGCGCGCGCGGCCTCCTGTTTGGTCCTCGCCACGACCAAGTCTCAAGAGCGCCCCCAGATCGAGTTCGCGTGCCCAGCGCGCGAGGGTGGCCCCCGCCACGAGCTGGGCGCGCCGCTGGGTCAGCTCTCCGACCGAGGCGGAGGGTGCGACCCCGAGCAGATATTCGGCGACCACGAGGCCGAGGACGGCATCACCCAAGAGGGCTAAACTCTCGTAGTGCGGGGCGGGCGGGGACTCGTGCGCGTACGAGGAATGGGTGAGCGCGCGGTCCAGCAGACGCTCGTCCCGAAACTGGTGCCCGAGGCGCTCCTCGAGGTGGGCGCGACGGGCGCGCTCCACCTATCCGTGAAACTTGCGGAAGACGAGGGTCGCGTTGGTGCCGCCGAAGCCAAAGGCATTCGAGAGCGCGACCTCGACCTCCTGTTTCCGGGCATGGTTCGGTACGTAGTCGAGATCGCACTCCGGGTCGGGCGTCTCATAGTTGATGGTGGGGGGGAGCAGCCCGTTGTGAATGGCGAGCAGGGTGGCGATGGCTTCGATGCCGCCGGCCGCTCCCAGCAAGTGACCGGTCATCGACTTGGTCGACGACACCGCAAGTCGCGCCGCGTGTTCCCCGAAGACCCGCTTGATCGCCTGCGTCTCGAACTTGTCGTTGTAGGGCGTCGAGGTGCCGTGGGCGTTTATGTAGCCCACCTCGGTCGGTGCGACGCGGGCGTCGCGGAGGGCCGCTCGCATGGCCCTGGCGGCACCGTCCCCATCCGGATCGGGCGCGGTCATGTGGTGAGCGTCTCCGCTCATACCGTAGCCGACGATCTCGCCGTAGATACGGACGTCGCGACCCCGCGCGTGGTCGAGCGCCTCCAGGATGAGAATGCCCCCACCCTCGCTGCACACAAACCCGTCCCGCCCCGCGTCGAAGGGTCGAGAGGCTTTCTCGGGTTCGTCATTGCGGGTCGACATGGCCTTCATGGCGCAGAAGCCGGCCACCGTGAGCGGGACGATCATGGCCTCGGCCCCTCCCGCGATCATCACATCGGCCTCGCCGCGCGCGATGATCCGGTAGGCGTCACCGATGGCGTGGTTGCCCGTCGCGCACGCGGTCACGACCGAGGAGTTGGGCCCCTTGGCCCCGAAACGCATGGAGACCAGCCCCGACGCCATGTTGATGATGAGCATGGGAATTACGAAAGGCGAGACGCGATCGAACCCCTTCTCGATGCGCGTGCGCTCGCCCTCCAGGAGGGTCGTGATCCCCCCGATCCCTGAGCCGATCATCACCCCGAAACGCTCGCCGTCGACGGACGCGGTGTCCAGGCTGGCGTCCTCGACCGCCATACAGGCGCAGGCCATCGCGTAGTGAAGGTAGGGATCGAGGCGACGGGCCTCCTTCTTGTCGACGTACTTCAGGGGATCGAAGTTGCGGATCTCGCCGGCAATACGGGTCGGATAGCCTGAGGCGTCGAATCGGGTGATGGCGCCGATTCCCGACCGCCCCTCGACGAGGGCCGACCAAAACTCCTCGGCCGTGTTCCCCACCGGCGTGAGGGCACCGACGCCGGTGACGACGACTCGTCGTGTGTCCACCACTACATGTGTTCCTTGATGTACTCGATGGCCTCGCCCACGGTGGAGATCTTCTCCGCATCCTCGTCGGGGATCTGGATGTCGAAGTGCTCCTCCAACGCCATGACGAGCTCGACCGTGTCCAGCGAGTCCGCTCCTAGATCCTCGATGAACTTGGCGTTGGGGGTGACGTCATCCTCCTCGACGCCAAGCTGCTCGACGATGATCTCTTTCACCTTCTCCTCGACCGACTTCGCCATGAACTCGTTTCCTCCAACGAGAGATTCGCTGAACGTCTCGCTACATGTACAAGCCGCCGTTGACGTGAAACACCTGTCCCGTCACGTAGGCGGAGCCTTCTCCGGCCAGGAATCCTACCATCTCGGCCACCTCGCGCACCGTCCCCACCCGCCCCAGCGGGATCTGAGCGAGCAGGGCTTCCCGGGCGGCGGCTGGTAGAGCCGCCGCCATGTCAGTCTCGATGAGTCCCGGCGCCACCGCATTGACGAGGATCTGCCAGTGCGCCAGCTCCCGGGCGGTGGCCTTGGTGAGCCCGATGAGACCCGCCTTGGCCGCCGAGTAGTTGGCCTGACCGGCATTGCCCATCACGCCCCCCGTCGACGTGATATTGACAATGCGACCACTCCTCTGCCGCATCATCACGCGGCCGGCGGCCCGGGTCATCAGGAACGCTCCGCGCAGGTTAATCTCCATGACGCGGTCCCAGTCGTCGTCCTTCATTCTCACCAGGAGCGCGTCGCGCGTGATCCCGGCATTGTTCACCAGGACATCGAGCCGGCCGAACTCGGACCGAGCTGCCTCGACCAGGCGCTCGGCGTCCTCACGGCGCGCGGCGTCCGCCACGACACCCACCACGGAACGCCCCTCCACCTCCATCGCCTGCACGGCCGCCTTCAAGCGGTTCTCGTCGCGGCCCGACACTACCACGGCCGCACCACGCTCGGCCAGCAAGGCGGCAATGGCTGCCCCTATGCCGCGGCTGCCGCCCGTCACCACGGCGACTTTGCCTCGGAGCTCGCTCACCGGGGCCCGAGAGCGGCCAGGGCTCGGTCCAGTCCGGCCGGATCCTCAACGGACCATCCCGTGGCGCCCTCGACAATGCGCTTCACAAGGCCGGACAGCACGCGTCCCGGGCCCACCTCGACGAATGTGGTGGCGCCCTCGTCGGCCAGCCGATGCATGCAATCCGCCCAGCGCACGGGGCTCGCCACCTGACGGAGGAGGAAGGGCTTGACCTCGGCCGCCGTCCGCGTGACTCCCCCGTCTGCATTGCGGACAACAGGCAGGCGCGGGTCGGCGACGGGCACGTCGGCCAGCTCGTCAGCCAGGCGCTCGGCCGCCGGCGCCATGAGCGCACAGTGGAAGGGAGCACTGACGGGGAGTAACACGCTCTTGACACGACTCCCCTTGGCGCTGGCTTGGGCAACCGCGCGCTCGACGGCCGGCCGGTGGCCGGCGATCACGATCTGAGCTGCCGAGTTGATATTCGCGACGTCAACCACCTCGCCTTGGGCCGCCTCCGCGCACAGCGCCTCCACTGCGGTCAGATCGAGTCCCATGAGGGCGGCCATGGCCCCGGTCCCGACTGGCACCGCCACCTGCATGAACTCGCCTCGCTTGCGTACCACCCGCACGGCATCGGCGAATTTGAGGGCGCCGGCCACCACCAACGCCGAGTATTCACCCAGGCTGTGCCCGGCCGCGAAAGCAGGACGCAATCCGTGCTCGTCGCACACGGCCGCCGCTGCCATGCTCACCGTCAGCACGGCCGGCTGCGTATTGGTCGTCAGCGCGAGATCCGCTTCGGGTCCTTCGAAGATGATTCGGGTGAGGTCGGTGCCCAGAGCGTCGTTGGCCTCCTCGAAGATGGCCTTGGCCCGCGCCGAGCTCTCATAAAATCCCCGACCCATGCCGACGACTTGTGAACCCTGACCCGGAAAGAGAAAGGCGATCACCATCGGTATAGCGCGGCACCCCAGGTGACGCCACCCCCGAAGGCGGCCATGAGCACGAGATTGCCCGGCTTGACCCGGCCCGCGCTGACGGCTTCCTCGAGAGCAAGGTAGACGGAGGCAGCACCGGTGTTGCCGTAGCGGTCGAGATTGATGAAGACCTTGTCCATCGGCAGTTCAAGCCGTTTGGCGGCCGCCTCGATGATGCGGAGGTTGGCCTGGTGGGGTACGAACAGATCCACATCGGCCGCCGTGAAGCCGTGACGGGTCAAGATCGTCGCCGCCGACTCGGTGAACATCCGTACCGCGACCTTGAACAACTCGCTTCCCTTCATCTTGGCAAAGTGCATCCGTGCGTCGACCGTCTCGTGGGAGGCCGGGTGCTTGGAGCCGCCGCCGGGCATGTAGAGAAGCTCCCAATGCGCGCCGTCCGAATAAAGGTCGGCGTCGATCAGCCCGCCCGTCGTCCGGCGAGGGGCCGAGGATCACCGCCCCTGCCGCGTCTGCCAACAGCACGCAGGTGGCGCGGTCCGTGAAATCGGTGATGCGCGACAGGGTTTCGGCCCCGATACAGAGCACACGTGAATACTTCCCAGTCTGGATGAACTGGGCTCCGATGGACAGACTGTAGATGGAGCCCGTACACGCAGCCCACACGTCGACGGAACCCGTCTTGCGGCAGCCGAGCTTGTACTGAACATAGTTCGCGGTGGAGGGAAATTGCATATCGGAGCTGGTCGTACCGACCACGATGAAGTCGATGTCGTCCGGAGTGAGATTGGCGCGCTCCAACGCCTGCTGAGCCGCCTTCACGGCCAGATCGGAGGTCGTCTCCGTCTCGTCGGCCACTCGGCGCTCACGGATCCCGGTGCGCTGGGCGATCCATTCATCGCTGGTGTCGACCAACTGCGTGAGGTCGGCGTTGGTGACGACGCGCTTGGGTGCATACGCTCCCACCCCGATGATCTTGGCCCGCGTCATTCGCGGCCTCCCTCCCGTTGGCTACGCGTGAGCTCGGCGTCCAGCGCCGCCTTGATGTGCTCGTTCAGCCCCGCTTTGGCCCATTCAGCAGCTACCCGTATGGCGTTCTTGATGGCTTTGGGCGGCGACGAACCGTGCGAGATCACGGCGGCCCCGTCGATGCCCAGCAGGGGTGCTCCTCCCATCTCGGTGTAATCTACGCGCTTTCGAACTCGCTGGAACGCCGGCAGCGCCAGGGCAGCGCCCATGCGAGAACGAAGGTCGCGGCCCAGTTCCTCCTTGACCATGACCCCCAGCATGTCGGCGAGGCTCTCCGAGATCTTGAGGGCGACGTTTCCGGTGAACCCGTCGGTGACAACCACGTCGCAGGTCCCGTTATAGATGTCGCGCCCCTCCACATTGCCTACAAAGTTGAGCGACGACTCCCGCAACTCGTCGTAGGCCTCGCGCGTCAGGTCGTTACCCTTGCCCTCCTCCTCACCCACCGAGAGCAAGCCGACTCGCGGCCGCTCGATACCGAGGATGTCCCGCGCATAGACATGCCCCATCACCGCGAACTGGAATAGATGCCACGGCTTGGGATTGACGTTCGCGCCCACGTCGAGGAGGACCATGTAACGCTTCAGGTTCGGCAGGACGGCGGCGATGGCTGGTCGGTCCACCCCCCGCAGGACCCCGATGGTGAACATTGCGATGGCCATGGCCGCGCCCGTGTTGCCGGCCGACACGAATGCCGAGGCATGACCATCCCGCACTAATTCGGCTGCCACGCGCAGCGAGGAATCACGCTTACGACGCAGAGCTTGCGACGGGCTCTCGGCCATGCCCACCACCTGCGAGGCATGTCGGATCTCGACGGCCGGCCCGCGCACGCCGAGTCGGTCGAGCCCCCCTTTGATGGCCCCTTGGTCTCCGACCAGGATGACGGACACGCCAAACTCCTGTTGAGCGACGACCGCCCCCTCGACGACCACCGCGGGTCCATGGTCACCTCCCATGGCGTCGACGGCGATCTTCATACAGCAGCCGGGGCCCGCTCAGGCGCCTTCGGTGGCGACGATCTCCCGGCCTCGGTAGTACCCGCAGTGCGGACAAATCCGGTGCGGCAGCTTGACTTCGCGACACTGCGGGCACTGCGAGGCTGTGGGCGCGGCCAGTTTGTAGTGCGTGCGGCGCTTGCGTCCACGTGCCCGCGAGTGTCGTCGCTTCGGCAGGGGCATGAGGCAATTCTCCCTTCAGTGATCCGATCTCGAGTGATCGAGCCGCGCCGCCAGACCACGAAGCCCACCTAGGCGGGGGTCCGGCGGGTGCTCGGGGCACGCACAGGCGACGAGGTTACGGTTGCCTCCGCACGCCGGACAGAGTCCCCGGCAATCCGAACGACACAGGGGTTTCATGGGAAGGGCGAGTGTCGTCTCCGTCTCCACCATGGCAGCGAGGTCGAGCTGGTCGTCGGCGTAGAAGTCTGTCTCGAAATCGTCAGGCGACAGCTCGTGGCTGTCCGCGCTGGCCGGTCGAGGCATGACGCGCAGATCGATCGCCGCGTGCACCACGACCGGAAACGCTTCGAGACAGCGTCCACATGTTTGGGGAACGGTGGCGTCGACGTCGCCCGTCACCACTACCTCCATCCCGTTGCGGGCGACGTGCAGGCGCACACCTTCCAGGTGCCAAGAACGGTCCTGGTAGGCCAAGCTTAGCCTGGCCCGGTCGTCGATGGTCAGGCCTTCCCCTGGGAGATCCGAAACCCGGATGATCACCGCTCGTTCCTGGTAAGTGTCCGTCAGAAAAGATCTTTCTATGAAACCGGGCCAGTATATCGACCGTGCGCGCCCAAGTCAAGGCAATTACCCTTCGATTTGACCCCCCAGGGGTCCTCTGATACCCTCGCTGAAACTGCTTCGCGCTCGAGGAGACTCGGGGTATGTCGAACGTTTTCAAGACGGGGCTTCTGCTCGCCGTGCTCACCGTCCTGCTGGTGCTCATCGGAGGCGCCATCGGTGGTCAGCAGGGAATGGTCATGGCCTTCGGGCTCGCCGTCGTCATGAACTTTGCGAGCTACTGGTTCTCCGACAAGATCGTGCTGGCCGCCTACCGTGCCAAGCCAATCGAAGAGAGCCAAGCGCCTCGCCTGTACGGGATCGTGAGGCGCCTGGCAACCCGGGCCGGCATTCCGATGCCGCGCGTCTACCTGGTTCCGAATGATACGCCCAACGCCTTCGCCACCGGCCGCAATCCGCAGCATGCGGTGGTGGCGGTGACAGAAGGGATCATGCGCATCCTCGACGAGGACGAGCTGGAGGGGGTGCTCGCTCACGAGCTGGCCCACGTGGCCAACCGGGATATCCTCATCTCGAGCATCGCCGCTACCCTGGCTGGTGCCATCACCTACCTCGCGCACATGGCCCAGTGGGCCGCGATGTTCGGCGGCCGACGTGGGGACCATGAGGAGGGTGGAACCAACCCCATCACGGCCCTGCTGCTGGCCTTCCTGGCGCCGATCGCCGCCATGCTCGTGCAGATGGCTGTCTCCCGCGCCCGTGAGTATCAGGCCGACGCCTCCGGAGCCCGCTTCGCCGGGCGAACCCCAGGGCTGATCAACGCGCTTCGAAAGTTACAGATGGCGAACCAAGTGGCCCCAATGGGCGCCTCACCGGCGACCGCCCACCTGTTCATCGTGAACCCGCTCAGTGGTCAGGCCTTGATGAAGCTGTTCTCCACGCACCCACCGCTGGAGGAGCGCATCGCTCGTCTTCAGACCATGCGGATTTGAATTGAGTTAGATGGGGGCCCGAAATAGGGCCCAATTCCCACGGGCAACCCTGCGGGTTTCTTGACCAGCCCTGCCCCCTAGGGGACAATGACGGCGCTTGGTTCCCCTCATCCGCGTCGCCGACCTCCGAAAGCGGTACGGCGTTCACTTCGTGCTGGACGGCGTCGGTCTCGAGGTTCAGCCGGGAGAGTCGCTCGCCCTGCTCGGGGCCAACGGGGCTGGCAAGACGACCCTCCTGAGGATCATCGCGACGCTCGCCCGTCCTTCTGCCGGAACGGTCACCGTGGCCGGCCATGACTGCGTGCAGGAGGCTGAGCGCGTGCGCCGCGAGATCGGCTATGTGGCCCACGGCTCCCATCTGTACGAGGACCTAACGGCGGCCGAGAATCTCCGCTTCTGGACCGAGCTGACGGGCAAACGGGTGGGGCGGGAGGCGATTCTGAGCGCACTGGCCGCGGTCGAGCTGGAGACGGTGGCCGATGAGAAGGTCCGGACACTCTCGGCGGGAATGCAGCGCCGGCTCTCCCTGGCGCGGCTCGCGCTGGCGTCGCCCCGCGTCCTTCTCCTCGACGAGCCGTTCGCCAGCCTCGATCAGCGAGCGGCGAAATGGTTGCAGGAGCATCTCCTCGCGCGCAAGGCTCGGGGCGCGGCCATTGTCATGAGCACGCACAGTTTCGGCCGCGAGCTCGACGTGGTCGACCGCGTAGCGATCCTGGCCGAAGGCCGGGTGGCAGCTGACCGTGCTTCGCGAAGGTCTTACCGTCGACGATCTCCAGCGGTTGTATGCCTTGCACGTCGAGGGTCAGGTATGAGCTTCGGCCGCCGCGCCTTCGTCGTCCTGTGGAAGGACGTGCTGATCGAATGCCGCTCCAAGGAAACGCTCAACGCGCTCGTCTTCTTCTCGCTGTTGCTCCTCTTTCTGTTCCAGTTCGCCCTCGGAGGAGATCGTGACCACCTGGCCGCCGCGCTGCCCGGGTTACTCTGGCTCGGCTTCGTCCTCGCCGGTCTGCTCGCACTCGGGCGAAGTTTTCTGATCGAGCGCGAGAACGACTGCTGGGAAGGTCTCCTGCTCGCTCCGGGAGACAAGTCGGCGATCTATCTGGGCAAGCTGGCCGGCAATCTCTTGCTGATGTTCGCGGTCGAAGCCTTGGTCTTGTTACTCTTCGTGGTGTTCTTCAACGTCGACCTTGCCGACGTGCTCCCCGCCCTCCTGGCCGTCATCGGGCTGGGCACGGTTGGGCTGGCTGCCCTGGGAACTCTTTTCGCAGGGATGACCGCGCACGTCCGGGCCCGGGAGCTGCTCTTTCCCGTCCTCGTGCTGCCCCTGCAGGTGCCGCTGCTGCTGGGAACCGTGAGGGCCACCGAGGCCGTTCTCTCCAGGGATGGGCTGGCCTCGGTCAGCCACTGGCTGGGGCTTCTGGGGGCAGCGGACGTCATCTTCCTGGTCGCAGGATTTCTCACGTTCGAGTTCATCCTCGAAGGTTGAGACGAATGACCATGCGCGCATTGGGCTGGATGACCGCGCTGGGGCTCGTGGCTGGCCTGGTCTGGGGCTTTGGGGTGGCTCCGCGAGAGGTCACCCAGGGCAACGTTCAGCGAATCATGTACCTGCATGTGCCGAGTGCAATTGTCGGAGAGTATATCGGCTTCGGAGTCTTGTTCTTCGCCTCCATTGCCTATCTCCTGACGCGGTCCGAGTTTGCCGACCGGCTCGCGCGCGCCTCGGCCGAGGTCGCCGTTGTCTTGTTGGCCATCACGATCGTCTCTGGCTCCATCTGGGGCAAGCCCACCTGGGGTACGTGGTGGACCTGGGACGCGCGGCTGACTACCGTGACGATCCTGTTCGTGATGGGCCTTGGCTACTTGCTCATGCGGGGGATGATCGAGGATGGCGAGCGCGCCGCCCGTTTCGCGGCCGTCCTGGGCATTCTCGCCCCCCTCAACGTCCCCCTGGTCCACTTTTCGGTGTACTGGTGGCGCACGTTGCACCAGCCTCCGTCGCTCCTCAAGCCGGGTCCGTCGATGATCTCGGGCGATGCGATCAAGTACGCCCTGTATATCAACCTCGCCGCCTTTGTACTCCTCTACGCGTACCTCGTGGCCACCCGCGTGCGGCTGCTGCGTCGCGAGGTGGAGGCGCTTGCCTGATGCCAGACAACTGGGGTTATGTTGTCGCCGCCTATGCCGTGGCGGCGGTCTTTCTGGGTGCCTACTGGCGCTACCTGACCCGCCGCGCGCGACAGCTCGACACTCGTTACCTCCGCCGCCGTCCCCGACCGGCGATGAGCGATCCGAAGCGCGGCTCGCACGCGCCCGCCCCATGAGCCGCCGTCTGAAGTTCGTAACGGGGGGAGCCGTGATTGCGCTGGCCCTGGCGTATCTCATCTACGCCGGAGTTACCCAGTCGGCGGTCTACTTCGTCACACCGACCGAGCTGCGCGCAGCACCAGTCGCCGGCAAATCGTATCGTCTGGGAGGTATGGTCGTCCCTGGAAGCCTCGTGTGGGAGCCTCAGACTCTCAATCTCAGATTCACGCTGTCCGACGGCCAAGCCGTCATTCCCGTTCGCCACCGCGGTACGCCTCCCGACCTCTTCGGGGAAGGGCGGGGGGCGGTGGTGGAAGGACGCTGGCAGCAGGATGGCCATTTTGGGGCCACGCTGATTCTCGCCAAGCACTCGGAGGAGTACAAGGCGCCCCACAACGCCTCCCAGCCTGGCTACAAGGAGCTCATGAAGACGCTCAAAGGAACCCAACCGTGACACCCGAGATCGGCGCGGGGGCGGTCATGGTCGCCCTCCTGCTCGCCCTGTACGGCAGCGTGGCAGCGGCCGCCGGCGCTCGCACCGGCCGCACGAGTCTCGTGCTGTCCGCACAGCATGCGGCACTCGGCGTGTTCCTGCTGGTGACGGCGGCGCTGGGCATGCTCATCTACGCCTTCCTTACGTTCGATTTTTCCATCCGCTACGTGGCCATGAACACGAACCTCGGTACCCCCTTCTACTACCGGATCACCGCGGTCTGGGGAGCCCTCGAGGGGTCGATTGTCCTGTGGGGCTGGATGCTCGCCCTTTACACGCTCATCGTGGTGGTACGCCACCGTCAGAACGCCCGGGAACTGTATCCGTGGGTACTCGCCGTCATGCTCGGCGTCCTGGCCTTTTTCCTCCTGGTGATGACGGGGCCGGCCCCGGTCTTCCAGCGCATCGCTTCGATTCCCAACGACGGGCGAGGACTCAACCCGCTCCTGGAGGACACCGGCATGATCACGCACCCGGTGTGTCTCTACCTCGGCTTCACCGGCTTCACCGTGCCCTTCGCCTTCGCAGTGGCCGCCCTCGCCACGGGTCGGGTGGGCGATACCTGGATCACCCTCACGCGGCGGTGGACGCTGGTGGCCTGGTACTTCCTCTCGCTCGGCCTCCTCATCGGGGGATGGTGGAGCTACCACGTGCTTGGCTGGGGGGGCTACTGGGCGTGGGATCCCGTGGAGAACGCGGCCTTCATGCCATGGCTGACAGGGACAGCCTTCCTGCACTCGGTCATGATCCAGGAGCGGAGGCGGATGCTGAAGCTCTGGAATATCTCCCTCGTCGTGCTCACCTTCAGCCTGACTCTCTTCGGCACCTTTCTCACGCGCTCCGGCGTCATCGCCTCCGTCCATGCCTTCACCCAGGGTTCGATCGGCGTCTTTTTCCTGGCCTTCCTGGCCCTGGTGGTCCTGGCCTCACTCGCGCTCATCGCCTGGCGCTGGGATGCACTGCGCGCCCAGGGCGAGCTCGATTCCGTGGTCTCACGCGAGTCGGCCTTCCTCCTGAATAACGTGTTCCTGGTGGCGTCGGCCTTCACCGTCTTCTTCGGCACGGTCTTTCCGCTCTTGGCCGAAGCCGTACGCGGGGAAAAGGTCAGCGTGGGCGCGCCGTTCTTCAATCTGGTGAATCTCCCCTTGTTCCTGGCCCTGATCTTCCTGATGGGGATCGGTCCTCTCATCGCCTGGCGACGCGCCTCTCTCGAGAACCTGAAGCGGAATTTCCTGGCCCCGGTGGTGATCGGAGTCGCCGCCGCCGCGATCTTCCGGATGGCGGGCACCGCATCGGCGCTCACCGTGCTCACCTTCGGCCTGACGGTGTTCACCGCGGCCACGCTCGTCGTGGACTTCACCCGCGCCACCCGGGCGCGCCTTCGCATGGGAGAGCGGTTGGGGTCAGCCATGGGAGGGTTGCTGATACGACACAATCGTCGCTATGGGGGCTTCGTCGTTCACATCGGCATCCTCACCGTGGCCCTCGGCGTGATGGGCTCACACGCGTGGTCGGTGCAGAACGAGACCACCCTGAAGCGCGGCGAGGCGACCGAGTTGGCGGGCTACAAGGTTCGCTTCGACGGCCTCGCTGCCCGTGAGGAATCGAACCACTTCCGAGTAGTCGGGACGTTCACCGTGTCCAACCACCGGCCGACCTTGGCCGTCCTGCATCCGTCCAAGAAGTTCTATCCCCAGGAGCAGACGCCCATCGCAGGTGTCGACTATCGGCTGGGGTTGATGGAGGATGTGTACCTTGTCCTCGGCGATTTTGCCCGGGACGGGTCGCATGCCACCATCAAGCTCCAGATCAACCGCCTGGTGAGCTGGATCTGGGTCGGCGGCCTGATCCTCACCTTGGGAACCATCCTCGCCATCCTGCCCGAACGCCGGAGGGCAGGGTGAAGCGCGGGTGGCGATGGTTGCTCCCGCTGTCCGCCATCCCCGTGCTCGCCCTGCTCGCCTACGGCTTTCGGCTGAGCCCGCGCGACATCCCGTCGCCGCTCGTCGGCAGGCCGGCTGCGCCCTTCGCGCTGCAGACTTTCGACGGCCGCCCCGTGAGCCTGGAGTCGCTGCGCGGCCAGGTCGTCGTGGTGAACTTCTGGGCCTCTTGGTGCTACCCGGCCTGTTACGAAGAAGCCCCCGTCCTCGAGCGAGGATGGCGTGAGTACCGTGACCGCGGCGTGATCGTGCTCGGTGTGGACATCCAGGACAAGGCGGAGGCGGCCGAGAAGTTCATCCGTGACCTCGGACTCACCTTCCCCAACGCGCCAGATCCAGCTGGCAAGGTCTCGGTCGACTTCGGAGTGTATGGTGTACCCGAAACGTTCTTCGTCGATCGAGCCGGGCGCATCCGTGCCAAGCATGTCGGGGCCGTGACCGACCGCGTGCTGCGCGAGCAGCTCGACCGCCTGCTGGCAGAGCCGGCCTGACGTGGGAACCCTGAGCACCCTGATGCTGATCGGCTTGATGGGAGTTCTCGGCCCGACGCTCGGTCACGCGCAGCAACCGGCCGTGCACGTCAACGAGCGCGAGGTGTACGAGGTTGCCGCGCAGCTGCGCTGTGTGGTGTGCCAGAACCTCTCCGTGGCCGATTCGCCCTCCGAGATGGCCAATCAAATGCGGGCCATCATCCGAGAGCGGCTAGCCATGGGAGACAGACCGCCCCAGGTCATCGAGTACTTCGTCGACAAATACGGGGAGTGGATCCTGCTGTCTCCGCGTCCACGCGGTTTCACCTTGCTCGTCTGGGTCGTGCCCTTCGTGGCGCTGTTCGTCGGGCTCACCTTGGTAGCCGTCCGTCTCCGGAGGTGGACTCGCCCGCGCTCAACTCGCGCACCAGCGACGCCGTCGACGATCGAGGCGTCGATGAGCGAGCGCATCCGGCGCGAGCTGGAGACCGAGCCGTGAGGGCGACGGTGGTGGCCACTCTGCTCATCGGCCTTCCCGCCTTTGCCTTTGCCCTCTGGCCCCTGCTCTCCCGGAGCAGAGCGAGAGCGCTGCTTCCCCTCCCGCCAGACGCACGCGAGCAACTGCTCGAGCGCAAGCGGCAGCTGCTCCGGGGTCTGCGTGAGCTGGATTTCGAGTTCGAGTCGGGTCACATCTCTGACGACGACTACCGTGATCTCCGGGCTCGGGCGGAGGCCGAGGCATCCGAGACCCTGACCGAACTGGATCGTCTCGGTCCGGCCCCCACTCCCGTGGGGGTGTCTGAATCCCTGGACGCGAAGGTGAGCCCGTCCCGAGGTTGGCGTCACCCGGCGGCCATCGCCGCGGGCGCGCTGGGCCTCCTCGTTTTCGGCATCGCTCTCGGGGCCGGCGTCGTGCGGCACACCGCCCCTGATCCGAGCGCGAATGCCGCGGCTGTAGGTTCACGGCCCTTGGCCCCGCCATTGTCAGCCGGGGGTGGCGAGTCCCCCGCGCCAGGGGGCGGTGGGGCCGCCCCACGCGCGCTCAGCCCCGAAATGTTGCAGGGCATGCTGCAGGCAGCACGCGCGAGCTTGTTCGAAGGGCGATATGGGGAGGCCATCGCGGCCTACCAGGCCGTACTCAAGCGGGACCCGAAGAACGTCGATGCGATGACGCACCTCGGGTTGATCGTGGCCCTCGGCGGTCACGTCGACCAGGCCCTGGAGACGCTCGACCGCGCCCTCGCCATCAATCCGAACTACCCACCGGCTCTACTCTACCGAGGGCAGATTCTCATCGAGTCCAAGAAGGATGCTCAGGGGGCGATCACGTCGTGGGAGAAGTTCGTGGCGGTCGTGCCCCCGGGCGAGGATCGCGACCGGGTCGTGAAGTTGCTCGACCAAGCGAAGGCGCGCCGCTAGGCGGAAGCCTCGAGGTAGACCCAGATCTTGGCGGCGGCGGGGAAGCCGAGCGCCACCGTTCTACCATCACCGGACGCGGTGATGGTACCCGCCCAGGGTGCCACCTCGGTGATTTGTAGGCGCCGTCCTGGTCGAACCTCGTTCCGCCAGAGGTACTCGAGGAGATTCTTGTCGGCCTCGGCCTCCTCGGTAATTCGCTCGACGACCACTGTGCTTCCTTCCCGGGCCTGGCTCAGCGGGAAGACCTCGACATGGGGCGAGGCGGCCATACCCGGAATGGGGTTGCCATGGGGACAGGTGCTCGGCATGCCGAGGAGGGTCGCCAGGCGATCCTCTACCCGTGGCGAGAGCGCATGCTCGAGACGATGGGCCTCTTCGTGGGCGTCTGTCCAGTTGAGACCGAGAATGTCCGTCAACCAGCGCTCCAGGAGTCGATGCCGACGAGCCATGACTTCGGCCACCTCGCGCCCCTTCACGGTGAGGAGCAACTCCTTGCCGCGCCCCACGCGGACGTACCCGCCCCGCGAGAGTCGCTGGACCGACTCGGTCACTGCCGGCGCAGAGATGGCCATATGCTTGGCCAGCCGCGCAGCGATCACGGGCTTGCCGCTCCCCCCCAGATCGTAGATGGCGGCCAGATAATCCTGAACCGACGCGGTGGCGGTCATGGAGGCTGCCCGGGCCTTGGATTCTAGGCTTGACACCTTCTTCATCTTAGGTATACCTAATCGGGTAGCCATCCGCCTCAAGCCACCTCCACTATAGCGCCATCCCGCGCGCGCGGGCAACGTGGATCGGGGCGGTGGCCACTCTAGCACGAGACGAGGTCGTCTATGCGCACCAGTCAGGCAACGCTCATTACGGCAATCCTGGTCCTCGCAGCGCTCACGGTGGGACTGACCGGGGTCGGCGCTCCCGCCGCCGGTCCCGAGGTGGTCGTCTACTCCGCCCGCCACTACGGGCAGGAACCGGCCTTCGAAGCCTTCACCAAGAAGACCGGAATCGAGATCAAGATCCTCAACGGCAGTAGTGGCGAGGTCTTCGAGCGCCTGAAGGCTGAAGGTGACAAGACGCCCGCCGACGTGCTGCTCACCATCGACGCCGGCAATCTCTGGAACGCCGCCCGCGCCGGCTTGCTGGCGAAGGTGGACTCCCCGGATCTCGTGGCCAACATTCCGGCGCACTTTCGCGATCCCGAGAACCGCTGGTTCGGGCTCACCGCGCGCGCCCGGACCATCATGTACAACGTCGACAAGGTCAAGCCGGCCGAGCTATCGACGTACGAGGCCCTGGGCGACCCGAAGTGGAAAGGTCGGATCTGTCTGCGTACGTCGGGCTACATCTACAATCAATCGATGCTCGCCACCATGATCAAACGGTATGGTGAGGCCCGCACCGAGGAGATCGTCCGCGGCTGGGCGGCCAACCAGCCTGTACTCATCAACGGGGACACGAAGATCCTGGAAGCCATCGCCGCCGGTCAGTGCGACGTCGGTATCACGAACCACTACTATCTGGCGCGCATCCTCGCCAAGACTCCCACCTTTCCGGTCGCGCCCTTCTGGGCCAACCAGGCCACCACCGGCACCCACGTGAACGTGTCGGGGGCGGGGGTGACAGCCCACGCGAAGAATCGCGCCAATGCCATCAAGCTGCTCGAGTTCCTCTCCAGCCCCGAGGCGCAGCAGATGTTCGCCGACGTCTCCATGGAGTATCCGGTCAATCCTCAGGCGGGCGTGAATCCTATCGTGGCCAAGTGGGGTAAGTACAAGCAGGACGATGTCAATGTGGCCGCAGCGGGTGAGTTCCAGGCCGCCGCCACCAAGCTGGCCGACCGAGCCGGATATCGCTAATGAGGGGGGCCCCGAACGGGCCCCCATGCCCACCTTCGTGCTCGGGTTACCCCGGGATCCCGGGGTAACCCGAGCACGTCCGCCCGGGGATCGCGGGGCTGGATGTGATCTCCCGCGTGTGGTCGCCGTGGACTCTGGGGGCGCTCGGCATCGTCTCCGTCCTGACCGTACCGATCGCGGCCGTCCTCTCGTCGCTTGCTACGCCGTCCGTCGAGGTGTGGTCCCATCTGATGCGGACGCAGCTCCTTGAGCTGATAGCGAATACCGTCTTTCTCCTGGCAGCGGTGGGCTTCGGTACCCTCGTGGTCGGTACAACGCTCGCATGGCTCGTGGTGCACTATCGATTCCCTGGGCGCAGTCTCTTCGAATGGGCGCTGGTGCTGCCACTGGCCATGCCCGCCTACGTGGTCGGCTTTGCCTTCTTGGGCTTCTTCGACTTCGCTGGTCCTCTACAGACGTTGGTCCGCCATCGCCTGGGCGCCTGGCTCACCATCGATCCGCGCGGCTTCGGCGGGGTCGTGGCAGCCATGACCTTGGTCTTCTACCCTTATGTTTATCTGCTTGCCCGCTCGGCCTTCACCGAGCAGGGGGCGGCCACCCTGGAGACGGCTCGAAGTCTGGGCTGCACCCGCTTGCGAGCCTTCCGGCAAATCACCCTTCCCATGGCCCGTCCGGCGCTCGTGGCAGGGAGTGCCCTGGCCATGATGGAAGCGCTGGCCGACTTCGGTACGGTAGCTACATTTGGCTATCGGACCTTGACCGAGGCCATCTATCGGGTGTGGTACGGCATGTTCGACCGGATCGCAGCGACCCAGCTGGCAAGCTTGCTTCTCCTGTTTGCCCTCGGCCTCGTCGTCGTGGAACGCTCCCTGCGTGGACGTGCACGTTTCAGTCAGAGTCGTCGGCGCGGTCAAGGCGTGACCCCGGTCGCGCTCCGGGGGGCCCGAGCCATCGCTGCCACTGGCAGCTGCACGGTGGTCCTGGGTATCGCGTTCATTCTCCCGGTGACCCAGCTGCTCGTGTGGGCAGGGCCTCTTCTCCTTGGCTGGCCCCCCGTGCCTCACTTCAATGCCACCCTCCTCCGTACCCTCGCGCTCGCTGCAGCCGCCGCCCTGCTCGTGGCTGCCCTGGCCATCGTACTTGCCTACGCCCGGCGGCTGCATCCCTCGGCAAGTGTACGGCTTGCCACCCAGGTGGCGGCCGCCGGCTACGCGCTGCCGGGCTCTGTGATCGCGGTGGGTGTTCTGGTGCCCATGGCCTGGGTCGACCACATCCTCGTGTCTCAGACAGAGCGCGTGCTCGGCTATCCCCTCGGGCTCCTGTTGACGGGATCGGTGGCCGGCCTGCTCTTCGCGTATTCGGTGCGCTTCGTGGCCGTCGGCTTTCAGACTCTGGACGCAAGCCTTGGCCGCCTCCCGCGTAGCCTCGACGACGCCGCGCGTTCGCTGGGGGCGCGAGTGGGTGGCACCTTGTACCGAGTACATCTGCCCTTGCTCCGACGCGGGCTGCTGACTGCGCTGATCTTGGTGTTCGTGGAGACGATGAAAGAGATGCCAGCCACTCTCCTCCTGCGCCCCTTCGGCCTCAGCACCTTGGCCACCGAAGTCTGGGAACGAACCTCGGAGTCCCTGTGGGCAGAGGCCGCCGTGCCATCCCTCGCTTTGGTGCTTGCCGGCCTCCTGCCCGTTTTTCTCGCGCTACGACTCAGCGCGGGGCCCTCGACGCGCTGAGGGAGAAATCAGGCGCCGGGCTTTCCGTCTGAGCTATCCTTCTTTCCATGGACCGGGCCGATGCCCAGCAGCGGCTCGCCGAGCTCCGTGAGCAGATTCACCGTCACGACTACCTCTATCACGTCGAGGCGCGCCCGGAGATCGCCGATGCCGAGTACGACGCTCTCGTGCGCGAGCTGGCGGCACTGGAGGGGCAGTTCCCCGAACTGGTCACGCCGGATAGCCCCACTCAGCGCGTCGGCGGAACTCCCGTCGACGTCTTCCGCCCGGTCGAGCACCGGGTGGCGATGCTCTCCCTCGACAACGCGACCACGGCTGACCAGCTCCGCGAGTTCGAGGCGCGCATTGGCCGGATCATGCCGGGAGCCACCTTTGCCTATGTTTGCGAGCCCAAGATCGATGGGCTGGGTGTGGCGCTTCTCTATGAGCGGGGCCGCTTCGTGCGGGGTGCCACCCGCGGCGACGGTCGGGTAGGCGAAGACGTCACCGCCAATCTACGGACGATCCGCGCCATACCGGTGGCCTTACGGGGTAGGCTAGCCGAGGCCGCCGAGCTCGAGGTGCGTGGGGAGGTTTACATGCCCCGCACCGACTTCGACGCGCTGAATCGCAGCCTGGAGGACGCCGGCGAAAGCGTGTTCGCCAATCCTCGCAACGCGGCGGCGGGCGCCATCCGTCAAAAGGACCCTCGCATCACGGCCCGGCGGCCCCTCGATATCTTCATCTATCACGTGAGCCGCGCCGACCAGCTAGGCCTGACCACGCACTGGGAGAGCATCCAGGCCCTCCGCGCCGCCGGCTTCAAGACGAACCCTCACACCGAGCGCTGCTCGTCCCTGGCCGCCGTGATCGACTACTGCGGACGCCTCGAACGCGACCGTGATGGCCTCGGATACGATGCCGACGGCACGGTCGTGAAGGTGGATTCGCTCGAGCAGCAACGTCATCTCGGCTCGACCATGCACCATCCTCGCTGGGCCATCGCCTTCAAATTCGCGGCACGCCAGGCGACCACGATCATCGAACACATCGAAGTCGGTGTGGGGAAGACCGGCATTCTCACCCCCGTTGCCAAGCTGACGCCGGTGGAACTGGCCGGGGTCACGATCCGCAACGTGAGCCTGCACAACGAGGATGAGATCCGACGCAAGGACGTTCGGATGGGTGACACCGTTCTCCTCGAACGCGCGGGCGATGTCATCCCTTACGTGGTGCAGGTCATCATGAGCAAGCGCCCGTCAGAGGCTACGCCCTTTCACTTTCCCTCGACCTGCCCCGCCTGCGGAGGCGTCGCCTTCCGGCCCGAGGGAGAGGCGTACTGGCGCTGCATGAACAGCGCGTGCCCGGCTCAGCTCAAGGAGCGCCTGCGTCACTTCGCCTCGCGCCGGGCCATGGACATCGAAGGGCTGGGAGAGGCCGCCGTCGAGCAGCTCGTGACCAAGGGCCTGGTGAAGGACTTCGCCGATCTCTATCAGCTGACGTTCGAGCAGGTGGCGGAGCTCGAGCGTTTCGCCGACAAGTCCGCCAGTAACCTGATCGAGGCCATCGCTGCTTCGCGCACGCGTGGCCTGGCCCGTCTGCTCAACGCTCTCGGCATTCGCCTGGTGGGCGAGCGCGTGGCGCAGTTACTGGCTGTGCGCTTCGGGGCGTTGGACCGCTTGGTGAGGGCGTCGGCAGACGAGTTAGCCGAGGTGCACGGGGTCGGGGCTGAAATTGCCCGCTCGGTGGCAACCTATTTCGCGGATGCGACCAACCGCGCTCTCACCGAACGGCTTGCGGCGGCGGGTGTCGTCACGGGCGAGAAGGGCGTCGCCGACCAGCCTCGCCCGCTGGCTGGGAAGACCTTTGTTCTCACCGGAACCTTGCCGACCCTGACGCGAGAGGAGGCGCGAGATCTCATTTCACGCCTCGGAGGACGGGTAACCGGCTCGGTGTCGCGAAAGACCGACTATGTCGTCGCCGGCGACGCTCCCGGAAGCAAGGTCGACGACGCTCGACGGCTCGGGGTGGCGATCCTAGACGAGCCCGGTCTTCTGGGGATAACAGGGCAGTCCGGCGCACTACAATCGACGGGAGATCATCCGAGGAGGACACTGTGATCGACGCGCTTCGAAAGATTTCGAGCCCGAGCGTGGCCAACGCCATCGAGACGTTCAAGGTCCGTCCGCGCAACCAGGGGCAGATGTCGTCGGAGATCAAGACCTTGTTCCCCGCCCTGGGGCCGCTGGTTGGATTCGCGGTGACCGCTGTTATCCGGGCAGAGCCGGAGCCCATCGAGGGGCATCGCGCGAGCACGTTCGCCTGGTGGGACTACGTGCTCTCCATCCCTGCCCCGCGGGTGGTCGTGGTCCACGACCTCGATGAGCCTCGCGGTCAGGGCGCCCAGTGGGGCGAGGTTCAGGCCAACATCCACAAGGCTCTGGGATGCACGGGTGTGGTGACCGACGGTTCGGTCCGCGATCTCGATGAGGTGTCGAGCCTCGGCTTTCAGTTCGCCGCCGCTCACGTCTCGGTCTCCCACGCCTACGTCCACATGGTGGACTTCGGCTTGCCCGTGAAGCTGGGGGGGCTGTGGGTGAAGCCGGGCGATCTCATTCACGCCGATCACCATGGCGTGGTCACCATTCCCAAGGAGATTGCCGACAAGATTCCGGAGGCGGTGGCCAAGGTGGAGGCCGATGAGCGCAAGATCATCGGAGTCTGCCAAGGGTCGGACTTCTCGGCCGAGAAGCTCAAAACGCTCTACAAGCAGATCCGGCCCGGGACGTATTAGAAGGGGGGCCGCCAATTAGAAGGGGGGCCTCGAACGGGCCCCCTCCCCCCAGCGCTCGGGCCCCCCGGGAAACCCGGCGCGCCCCTCGATCCTGCGCGCACTCGCGGGGCCCCGGGCCCCCTCAGCGCTCGGGACGCCCCGGGAATCCCGGCGCGCCCCTCGATCATGCGCGCACTCGCGGGGGCCTCGAACGGGCCTCGAAACTGACTGACTAGCGGGGCACGATCAGGGCGTCGACGACGGTGCAGCCGTGTTCGCGGACCACGATCGGGTTAACGTCGAGCTCGCTCAACTGCGCTCGCTCGGCCCATGCGAAATCCGCGAGGGCAGTCAGGCAGCGGCACAGCGCCGCCAGGTCGCCCGGCGGCCGACCTCGGAATCCCGTCAGAAGTGTTTTGACCCGCGTCTCGCCCACCATGATCTCTGCCTCCCCCTTACGAAGAGGTAGCAGACGAAGGGTGACGTCCCCCAGAGCCTCTACCAGGAGGCCACCCACACCCAAGGCGAGGACGGGCCCAAACGACGGGTCGTTCTTCACACCAGCGAAGACCTCGAGGCCACCGTCCACGTGTTCCTGGACAAGGAAGCGCGCTCCAGGCTCCTGAGCGATCTCGCGAAGGCGCGCCGACATCCGCTGCCATTCGCGGTCCAGCTCCTGCTCGTCGCGCAGGCCCACCGCGACAAGTCCAAAGTCGGAGCGGTGAGGAATCTCGTCAGACACCACTTTCAGGACGATCGGGTATCTGATTGCGGCAGCGGCCGCGCGGGCATCGGATACGGTGCTCACCAGCTGTTCACGGACCACGGGCACGCCGGCGTCCGCCAGCAGCCGCTTGGTGTCGTACTCGTGGATCGTCGGCCGCCTCTGGCCCGCCAGGGCTCCTTCGATGCGCCGCCTGGCCTCCGGTGGGTCCAGACGTGCCGCGCGGGGCTCCGCCCAGCGTGCGAGTCGATCCACAGCGGCCAGGCCCTGCCGGGTGCCGCCGAGTAACGGGATGCCGTGCCCGCGGAGAAAGGCCAGCAGATCCCGGCGAAAGATGCCCGACCGCGAGGTCATGTAGTAGAGCGGCTTTGGCGAGGTCGTCGTCGCCTCGGCCAGGATGCGCGCATAGGCCAGGAGGCGTTCGGGCGTGCCGAAGGGCTGGTCATCGAAACTATCACTGCTCAGCACGACCGCGTCCAGGTCAGGATCCCGTCCGAGCACCGACAACGCATGGGGGAAGTTCACGGCGAAGTCCCCGTGGCCCCAGGCGTCAAGCGGATTACCGTCGCCGGCCACCGAGCCGAGCACCGCGCCGATCTTGGCGCGGGTGTCGTCGGAAAGCGGCGGTAGGTGCAGGGCCGCGCTCGCGGCCAGGTCCAGGATCAGCTCGGCTTGACCACCGGAGGCTGTCATCACGGCCAGCCGTCGACCACGGGGCCACCGTTCGGCCTGGCTGCACGCCAAAACCTCCACCATCTCGTCCAGATCGTTCACCTCGATGGCGCGATGGGCTCTCAGCATCGCCGAGAACACGCGAGCTTCTCCGGCCAGACCGCCCGTGTGGCTGGTGATCGCCCGGCGCGCCCGCTCCGATCGCCCGACCTTGAGGACGACCACCGGTTTGCCACGATCGGCGGCCCGATCCAGCGCGCTCACGAATTGTTCCGGCTGACGGATGGTTTCGAGGAACAGGGCGACGATGCGGGTGGCGGGATCGTCGACCAGATAGTCGAGAAAATCGGCGGCGGTCAACAACGCTTCGTTGCCGGACGAGATCGCGTGGCTCCAGCCGAAGCGCCGACAATCGGCCAAGAGGCCGATACACACCGAGCCGCTTTGCGAGATGAGCCCCACGTTACCCGCCAGCAGCGCCGGGTCGCGCAGCTGCTGGATGTAGACGAGCGCACGCGCGTGGGGACTGACGAACCCCATGCAATTCGGACCGCACAACGCGATTCCTGCCTCTCGGCAGAGCCCAACAAGCGCCTCCTGGCGGCGCGCGCCTTCCTCGCCGCTCTCGGCGAAGCCGCCGTCGAAGATCACCGCCGCTCGCACGCCCCGCTCGGCAGCGGCCGGCAGATGTTCGAGGATCCTCGCATGGTTGACGCACAGGGCGACCACGTCGACGCCGGACGGAACCTCGCTGAGCGAGGCGTAGCACCGACGACCAAACAGGGTCTCGTACTTCGGGTTGATCGGATAGATCGCGCCGGGAAACCCGATGCGCTCCAGGCTCTGAACGATCATCTGACCGGGCGACGGTCGTTCGGAGGCGCCCAGCACGGCCACCGAACGGGGCCTCAAGAGCGACTCGAGGTTGATAGGCGTCCTCCCCTGGCTCAAATGTGGACGATCTTACACTGGACGGCGACGGGCCAAGGCCATCCCACCTTCGGTTGCGCTCTTGGGGCTACCATGGAGGGGCGATGCTATTTGTGGAAAACCTCACGCGCTTGACTGCCAACGCGGATGGTGACAAGGGAGGGAGAACGTCGGTGACGGCAAAAGACGAGCTTCTGAATCGGGCGGCCCGCGAATACAACGCCTTCGAGGCAGCCATCCACGGACTCAACGAGGTGCAGCTGACCGAGGTGTGGCTGGGAACGTGGAGTATCCGGGAGATCGTGGCCCACATGTCGGGCTGGCATCGCGAGATGGGGCCAGCCCTCGGGCGCATTGCTCGTGGTGCGAAACCCCTTCCCGACGGCGTCTCCTACGACGAGGTCGAACGCCTGGAACGCCAGGTTCGTCGCCGCCAAGCAAGCCTGGCCACTCGACGAAGTCCTGCTCGAACTCGACCGCAGCCATGAATACTTCATGCACATGGCCGCCGGCGTGCCCGACGAGCGCGTGCAGCCCGGCCGAACTGCCTACCGGATCATCGACCTCAACAGCGCCCACCACTACCTCGAGCACGGAGAGCAGATCCGCACCTGGCGAGCGGCCCGTGATCTCTAAATTTCCTCGGTCGGGAACCTCGGCGTGGCGCTGGCCCGACGATCACACGCTGCGCCGCTCGTCGCAGCGCAGCTTGTACTCGATCGAGTCCACCAGCGCCTGCCAGGACGCCTCGATGATATTGTCGGCGACACCCACCGTTCTCCATGTCTCCTCACCGTCGCCCGAGGTGATGAGCACGCGCGTCTTGGCGCCCGTCCCTTTCGACTCGTCCAGAATTCGCACCTTGTAGTCCAGCAGGCGCATGTCGCGCAGATTCGGGTAGAACTCCTCCAGGGCCTTACGCAGGGCATGATCGAGGGCGTTGACGGGCCCGTTACCGGAGGCGGCCGTGTGCTCGAGCGCGCCCTTCACCCGCACCCGCACGGTGGCTTCGGCCACCGGATCTTGGCTGGCGTTCTGCTCCTCCACGATGACGCGATAGGCATCGAGGTGGAAGTACGGCTGATGGTGCCCCAGCGCTCGCTCCATCAGCAGCTCGAATGAGGCCTCCGCACCTTCGAACTGAAAGCCCTCATCCTCCAGGGCCTTGAGCTGGTCGAGGATGCGGCGCGAATCGGGGGTCTCGCGGTCCAGGTCGATGCCGTACTCGCGAGCCTTCCAGATGATGTTGGATTTGCCGCTCAGCTCCGACACGAGCACGCGTCGATGGTTTCCAACGGCCTGGGGATCGATGTGCTCGTACGTCTCCGGGTGCTTGAGGACGGCGGACACGTGCATGCCTCCCTTGTGAGCAAAGGCCGAATCTCCCACGTAGGGCTGGGCATCCCAGGCCTTCCGGTTGGCGAGTTCCGCCACGAACCGCGCGGTCGAGCGGAGCTCGCGAAGGTTGTTCTCCGGGATGCAGTCGAGCCCCATCTTGAGGACAAGACTCGGGATCACGGAGACGAGGTTGGCGTTGCCGCAGCGCTCACCGTAGCCGTTGAAGGTGCCTTGCACCTGGCCCACGCCTTCCCCCACCGCGGCCAGCGAGTTGGCCACAGCACACTCAGCGTCGTTGTGGACGTGGATTCCCAGCGGTGTGTGCACGTACGCCTTGACGGTCCGGATGATCTCGACCAGGTCGAAGGGAAGCGTGCCGCCGTTGGTATCGCAGAGGATGAGCCAATGCACCCCGGCCTCCTCGGCCGCCCGCAAGGTGGCCAGGGCATAGTCTCGATTGGCGCGAAAGCCATCGAAGAAGTGCTCAGCGTCGAAGATGACTTCCTCCATCCTGGGTCGCAGGAAGGCGATCGTGTCACGAATCATGGCGAGGTTTTCGGGCAACGTCGTGCCGAGCGCTTCGGTGACATGGAAGTCCCAGGATTTGCCCACGATGGTGGCCACCGGTGCGCCGGCCTCGATGAGAGCTTGCATGTTGGGGTCGGTGTCCGCGGTGCCCCCTGCGCGGCGCGTCATGCTGAATGCGGCGAGCTTGGCGTGCTTGAAGATCGCGTCCTGCATACGCCGAAAGAAGCGTAGATCCTTCGGGTTCGACCCCGGCCAGCCCCCCTCGATGTAGTGGATGCCGAGCGCGTCGAGACGCGCGGTGAGCCGGACCTTGTCCTCCATGGAGAACGAGACACCTTCACCCTGAGTCCCGTCTCGAAGAGTCGTGTCATAAATCTTGATAAGACGGCGCATTTTGCCCTCCTCGTTCACGCCTGCCCCGTATGATCAGCGATCCACGAAGAGGCTGTCAACATGGCGCGCCCAACCCTAGATGACGCCACGCTCACGAAGGTGTGCGATCTGGCGGGCGGGCACCCTCGCCAGTCGGCGCAAAACCTCGGCGGTGTGCTCACCGAGACGTGGCGGCGCCTGCCGGAGCCCACCCGGTGTGCCGTGAAGCTGTATGGGAACTCCCATGACGGTGACCTGCCCGGCCGCCGCGTGGGGCAAGGTGGCGATCATACCGCGAGCCCGCAGATGAGAGCTCTCGCACACTTCGGGGACACTCTTGATGCGTCCGGCCGGGACGCCGGCCGCCTCGAATCGCTCGAGCCACTCGGCAGCCGGGCGCACGGCCATGATCTGGTTCAAGAGGGGAATGAGCACCTCACGGTTCTCGACGCGTTTGGACACCGTGCCGTACAGGGGGTCAGTGACCAGGTCTGGGCGCTCGAGGGCCTTGCAGCACCGCTGCCACAGCGAGTCGTTGGCGACACCGAGGGCGACGAAACCGTCGGACGCGGTGAAGACCTCGTAGGGAACGATCGAAGGATGAGCGTTCCCGCGCCGAGTCGGCCGCTGGCCCGTCGCGAAATAGATTCCTGCCTGGTACGTGAGCAGAGCGGCCATCGTGTCGAGCATCGAAATCTCGACTTTTTGGCCGCGCCGGGTGCGACCTCGCGCCAGGAGGGCGAGTACGACACCGTGGGCGGCCGACATACCCGCCACCAGATCCGCGATCGACGTCCCCACCTTCACGGGCGGCCCATCGGCAAAGCCTGTGATGTCCATGAGGCCCGATTCGGCCTGAACCACGAGATCGTAGCCGGCGCGTCCGGCCTCCGGACCCGATTCGCCAAAGCCGGAGATCGAGCAATACACGAGCTTGGGATTCTGGTCGGCGAGGGTGGTGTAGCCGAAGCCGAGCTTCTCCATGGTGCCAGGCCGGAAATTCTCGAGGAGCACGTCACTCTTCCCGATCAGGGTGCGCAGGATCGCCTGTCCCTCGGTGTCCTTGAGGTTGAGGGTGATGCTCTTCTTGTTGCGATTGACCGACATGAAGTACGTGGCTTCACCGCCCACGAACGGCGGCCAGCTTCGCGTATCGTCCCCCTTGCCGGGTTCCTCGACCTTGATGACCTCGGCACCCATGTCCCCGAGCATCATCGAGCAGAACGGCCCGGCCAACACGCGAGTGAGATCGAGCACGCGAACGCCCGTCAGGGGCGACGCGGACGGGGAGCGCCTATCAGCCTTCGGCACGAGATTTTCCTTTCCAGGCCCGCTTGGCCCAGCTCCGCGCGATGGCGTTGACGCGATCACCGGCCCGGCCGGCACGACGCCAGAAGAGGCGGGCGCGGTCGAGCGCGCCCAGCTGCGCGAAGTAGAAGACGTTGTCGATAGCCTCCACCGCCACTCGGGAACCGATTCTGATGCCCCGGGTCTCTGCACCGTGGCAGACGAAACGGGCGCCCCCGTCGAGCTCGACGATCGCAAGGTGAAGGGGTGACCGGAAACCCTCGGGCGCTGAGTGCAGGGTCGTGTAGGAGACTACCTCGCCCACGCCGGGCAGATCCGTGGAGGTCATGGCCACGGGATGATGAGGGCAGTAGGCGGCAGGCGGCACCACCACCATCGCGCAGCGCGGACAGCGCGACCCCGCAATGGTCTCGATCATGTCAGGAAGCTTCCAGGATGGTGACCCAGTTGTTGGTGGCAAGACCCCCGATGGAGTGGGCGAGTGCCACGCGGCCTTCCACCTGACGCTCGCCCGCCGTCCCCGAGAGCTGCCAAACGCATTCGACGACCTGGGCCAGGCCCGTGGCCGCCAACGGGTGGCCGCGAGCCTTCAAACCCCCCGAGAGGTTCACGGGCAATCGTCCCTCGCGCGAGGTCTCGCCGTCCAGGGTGGCGCGTCCGGCCTTGCCGTACGGCACCAAGCCCAGATCCTCCAGCGAGATCAGCTCGAACGGAACGAACGCGTCGTGAACCTCGGCGAAATCGATACGCTCGGGACCAAAACCCGCCATCGCGTAGGCGGCAGCAGCAGCCGCCTGGGTAGCCGGGAAGCGCGTCAGCATCTGACGGTGGCGGACGGCCAACGTGTCCGTGCCCTGACCGATCCCCGCTATGCGAACGTGTGTGCGTACCGCCGTGAGCACCACGGCCGCCGCACCATCGGAGATGGGACAACAGTGGAGAAGCCGCAGCGGATCGGCCACGATCCGGCTCTCCATGACCTCTTCCATCGACACCGCGTGCGGGAAATGGGCATAGGGGTTGCGGGTCGCGTTGCTGTGATTCTTCACCGAAACCTGCGCGATCTCGCGAGCCGACACACCGTGCTCGGCCATGAGCGCGCGCGTGACCAGGCCAGCTAACGCCGGCATGGTAGCCCCATAGGAGCGTTCATGGGGATCGATGGAACGTCCGATCACCTCCGACACGCGGGGGGTGCTCAGGTGGGTCATCTTTTCACCGCCCACCACCAGGACCGACCGATGCAGTCCCGCAGCAATTTGGGCAAAGCCAGCGTAGAGGGCGGCCGCTCCCGAGGAGGTCGCCGTCTCCACGCGCCAGGTAGGCACCTCGGCGAAGCCCATATGGGTGGCGATATTCGAGGCAAAATTGCCGTCACCGATGAACTCCTCGGGGTTCATGGCCGCCACCACGATGGCGTCCGGCACCTGCACGCCGGCCGCGCCGAGTGCGCTGTGGGCAGCCTCCGCCATCAAGTCCGCCAGCGGTTCGGTCCGCCGGCCGAGGCGTGTCATCCCAGCGCCCCCCACGAAGACATCGAGCATGGCGGCCCAAGCTTGCCGGGTACCGTCACGAACGTCAACCCGCCCCCGTCATGCCGGGCGGCGCTGGCGTGATCGAATCTTGTGTCTCGTGAGTGTCTCCCCCGCCTTAACTTCGCCGCGGAGGGGGTGGCGGGGCACTGACTCGCAAGTCCCGGATGAGGCGTAACAGATACGTGCGTTGCAGTCCGAGCGCTCGGGCCGCATGCGTACGGTTCCCCCGCATCTGATGGAGGGTGGCCTCGATGAGCCGCCGTTTGAATTCCGACACTGCCCCGTGATAGCCAACCACGCTCCCGGAATCGGGACGGGGCCCCGCCACACACGTTGAGATTTCCACGGCAGACGAGCGCAGCAACCGAAGTGCCACCGCCTCGTCCCCACTCCGGTGCGCGATCCGGGGGGACACGGCGGACGCGTGCACAGCGACCGTGGCGTCATGCCCCCCGCCCTGGGCAAAGAAAAGGGCCCTCGCCGTAACGAGGGCCCGCAGAGGTGGCAACCCGATCGAGATCAGGTCTTGGTGGCGGGTTTGACGTCCGGGTGATCCGTGAAGAATTGCTTGTTCAACTCCGTAAAGTTCTTCCACTGGTCGGGGACTTCGTCCTCCGCGAAGATGGCCTTCACCGGACACACGGGCTCGCAGGCGCCGCAGTCGATACATTCATCCGGGTGGATGTAGAGCATCGTCTCACCCTCGTAGATGCAGTCGACCGGACACACTTCCACGCACGCCTTGTCCTTGACGTTAATGCAGGGCTCAGCAATGACGTACGGCATCCAACCCTCCCTCGACTTCAGACGTTTCCCATCGCTTGCGTCCGGTCAAAACCATCGTTTTGTAACGTACTTCCCGGGACGTGTCAACAGGCCGCTCGGCCTCACTGCGTGCGCAGGCGCGGATCGAGCGCATCGCGCAAAGAATCGCCGAAGAGGTTGAAGGCAAAGACCGAGAGGCTGATGGCCAACCCGGGAAAGATGGCGATCCACGGCGCCGTCTCAGCGAACTCGACGGCCGCTCCACGGAGCATGAGGCCCCATGCTGCGATAGGCTCTTGCACCCCGAGCCCAAGGAACGAGAGCGAGGCCTCCAGCAGAATCGCCTGACCAAGAAACGAGGTCAACATGATCAGGTAGGGCGCCATGACGTTGGGAAGCATGTGCCGCAGTACGATCCGCGCAGGGCGGAAGCCGGCCGCCCGCGCAGCGTCCACGTACGGAAGCTCGCGGATGGAGAGGGCGGCGGCGCGGATGACCAGCGCACAGCGGGGGACCATCGGCACCGTGATGGCGACGATGAGGTTGGGAATGTTGTTGCCCATCATGGCCACGATGGCCAGGGCCAGAATGATGAGTGGGAAGCACAGGAAGATGTCCATGATCCGCTGCAGATAGAGGTCAATGCGTCCGCCAAAGTAGGCGCTCCCCACCCCGAGCACCGCTCCCAAGGTGGCCCCCAGGATGGCCGACCCGAAGCCCACGACAAGGGCGGTCCTCGATCCGTAGATGAGGCGCGAGAGCACGTCGCGCCCGAAGGCGTCAGTCCCGAGCCAGTGGCTCCGGCTCGGCGACTGCAGCATGGCGCCGAAATCGACGGCCACCGGATCGTAGGGAGCGAGCAAGGGCGCTGCTGCCGCCACCACGAACATGAGGACGATAATGGCGGCCCCCACCGCGCCCAGCTGCCGCTCGCGACAGAAATCGAGGATGGCGTGGCTCCACCCTCGTTCCGCGACCGGGGCGACGAAGTCGCGGTAGCCTTCAAGGGGCGGGTTGGCGGCCATGATGATCTACCGGTAGCGGATTCGCGGGTCGAGCCAGGCGTACATCACGTCCATGCAGAAGTTCACGACGATGAAGGCCCCGGCCACCACCATGACCAAGGCCTGCACCAGCGTGTAGTCGCGGTGAGCGACCGCCTGCACGAACAGGAGGCCGATCCCGTTGAGGTTGAAGACCTGTTCCGTGACCACCAGGCCCCCGATGAGGAAAGCAAACTCCAGCGCGACCACCGCCACCACAGGCAACATCGCGTTCTTGAGCGCGTGACGGGTGAGGATCAGCTTGGCCAGAAGACCCTTGGCCCGCGCCGTGCGGATGTAGTCCTCGCGGAGCACCTCCAACATCGCCGAGCGGGTCATCCGGGTTGCCACCGCCGAGTAACGATACCCCACGGTGAGGGCCGGCCAGATGAGCTGGGCGAGATTCTGCCAGGGGTTCACCCAGAACGGCGTGTACACCATCGGCGGCAACCACT
The DNA here is from genome assembly GCA_963754315.1 of uncultured Candidatus Rokubacteria bacterium. Classification (GTDB taxonomy): domain Bacteria; phylum Methylomirabilota; class Methylomirabilia; order Rokubacteriales; family CSP1-6; genus CAVWFS01. The sequence goes on along the minus strand of CAVWFS010000018.1, from coordinate 452,715 downwards.
TGAACACGATGAGCAGGGCGAGGATGAAGAGGATGCCGAGCCAGAAGGACGGGGTAGCCTGGCCGGCGGTGGAGAAAATGCGCACGGCGTAGTCGACCCACGTATCCTGCTTGAGCGCTGCCAGCACACCGAGAGGGATGGCGAGCAGCACCGCCACCACGGTGGCCATGATCGCCACCTGCAGCGAGAGCGCGAACCGGAGCTTGATCTCCTCCCAGATGGGCGCGCCGGTCCACATGGATCGACCGAAATCGAGACGCACCGCGCCCCATAGCCACGTGAGGAACTGCTCCCACAAGGGTCGATCGAGACCGTAGCGCACCCGCTCCTTCTCGACCGCTTCCTGGGACACGGTCCCACGGTCGCCCGCCATTCTGAGCTCGACCACGTCACCAGGGACAACCCGCATGAGAAAGAAGATCAGCGCGGCCACCCCCAGCAGGGTGGGGAACATGAGGAAGAACCGCTTCAAGAGGTATCGCCACATGGGTTACCGGGAGCGCGCCCGGCGGACCGGGCGCGCTCCGCCTGTCTGGCTACTCGCTCAGCCAGACCGCATCGAGTTGGTTGTTCAGGTAGTGGCTGGGGGTAATGGTCCAGCCCTTCACCTTGGAGTTGTGAGGAATGATGCGGTGCCACTGGAGCGTGTAGAACACGTGCACTTCCTCATCGAGCAAGCGCTTTTCGAGAGCCCGCAGATACTTCTTTCGCTCTTCCTGATCCGAAGCCCGGGCCTGTTTCATGTACAGCTCATCGATCAGGGCATCCTTGTGCTTGCCGTAGTTGGCGTCGGAGTTGGTCACAAAGCGCCCGAGATCGAGATCGGGCTCGACGATGAAGCCGCAGGCAAAATCCATGGCCACTTCGAAGTCGCCGCGCTTCAGCATGGGATGGTAGGCCGAGGCCTCGATGACCTCTTGTTTCACGTTCAATCCGATCTGCCGCCACTGATCGATGAGCCAGATGGCAACGGGCTCGTAGGGCATGGGCGTTCCCCGGTTCTTGAAGGTGAACGCGAAGCCCTCCGGCACCCCCGCCTCCTTGAGCAGCCGCCGCGCTTCGGCCCGGTTGGCATTGACGTCGCGCCCGTAGCCAGCGAGCTTCTCCAGTTCGGCCGGCGGAGTGGCGTACGGTGTGCCTGGCACTTGAATGCCCGCCACGTCGCGGACGATTGCGATCTTCGACAGATTCTTCGACCCCTCGTAGCGATCCAGGGCCAGGCTCAGGGCGCGTCGGACGCGCTTGTCATCAAAGGGCTTCTTCTCGTGGTGCATGGCCACCATGAGCACGCAGTCCCAGGGGCTTTCCTGCACGGCGATCTTGGGCCCGAGGGCGGCCACCAGCTGGTCGCGCTCGGCCGGGCTGAAGCCCCGGAACTGGATGTGGGCACGCTCGCCCCGCACGGCCGCTACCTGCGCTGACGACGAGGTGATGAACAGAGCCCGGTACCCGTCCAGATACGGCTTGCCCTTGTCCCAGTAGTCGGGATTTTTCTTGCCCACCCAGTGGGAGCCCTTCACGTGCTCGACGAACTTGAAGGCCCCAGTGCCCATCACGTTCTTCTCGTACCAGCGCGGATCCTTGGCCAGGATGTCGGCCTTGTAGATCCAGTTCCAGGGCGAGGCCAGGTTGAGCATGAACGACGACTCCGGCCACTTGAGGCGGAACCGTACCGTGGTGGGATCGGGCGCTTCCACGACCTCCACCGCCTGGTACGTCGTGCGGCGGGAGGACTTCATCCCATCCTTCGGGAAGATGATCTTGTCGTAGGACGCCTTGACGTCCTTGGAGGTCATCTCGCTGCCGTCGTGGAACTTCACGCCCTTGCGCAGCTTGAAGGTATAGACGAGACCGTCCTTGGCGATCGTCCACGACTCGGCCAGATCTCCGACCGGCTTGGTCCCCGTCCGATCGGACGGATCGACGCGCAGCAAGGTGCTGTAGTGGGGTGCCATCGGGTGAATGAGCCCGAAGGTCTCCTCCTGGTGGGCGTCGTACGACGGAGGCTCGGACGGGACGGCAAAGATCAACTCTCCGCCGTAGCGGGGCTTGTCTTGGGCCTCGACCGGACCGACAAGGGTCACAACGGATAGTGCGGTAATGAGTGCTAGTGCGCGAAACATGAGGGCCACCTCCTGTGGCGACTCCTTGGGCTTTGTTCAAGAATCCGCGGCAGCGGCCGCAGGTTTCGCACACCGTACCCGCAGCCCCTTGCCGTGTCAAGGCGGACCGATGGTCAGACCGGTATATTGGGGGGCCTCGAAAGGGCCCCCCAAGCCCCCCGGGCGTTCGGGGCACCCCGGGGGACCCGGGGCGCCCCTCGATATCGCGCTTGCTTTGGGTGGTGCTACATGACGCGCTAGGAGCGGCGCTGGCGGGAAGCCGGTGCCCCTCGATATCGCGCTTGCTTTGGGTGGTGCTACATGACGCGCTAGGAGCGGCGCGGCCGGAGCCTGACGCCTCAGGCGGCGAGGTGGCAGGCGGTCCAGTGGGCAGGCTTGATCTCGCGGAGGAGTGGGACTTCTTGGGAGCAGCGGGTGACGGCGATGGGACAACGGGGATGGAACACGCAGCCCGAAGGGGGCTGGAGCGCGCTCGGGACTTCTCCGCTGAGCACAATGCGCTCACGGGAGGATTCCGTCTCGGGATCCGGGATGGGCACCGCCGAGAGCAAGGCCTTCGTATAGGGGTGCAGGGGCTCGTCGTAGAGCACCTTTCGATCGGTGATCTCCACGATTTTACCGAGATACATGACGGCGACTCGATCGGAGATGTGGCGCACGACCGAGAGGTCGTGGGCTACGAACAGATACGTGAGACCCAACTCACTCTGAAGATCCTCGAGGAGGTTGATGATCTGGGCCTGGATGGAAACGTCGAGCGCCGACACCGGCTCATCGCACACGATGAGGGACGGCTCCATGGCGAGGGCACGCGCGATGCCGACCCGCTGGCGCTGACCACCCGAAAGCTGGTGGGGATAGCGCCGTCCGTGCTGGGGGAGGAGTCCGACCTGCTCCAGCAACCGACGAACCCGCGCCGCCCGCTCCACCGCGCCGCTCACGATGCCGTGGACGAAGAGGGGCTCCTCGATGATCTGCTCGATGGTCATCCGCGGGTTCAGCGAACTGTAGGGATCCTGGAAGATCACCTGCATCCGACGACGCACGAGGCGTAGCTCGCCCTCGGTCACCCCCGTCAGTTCCTTGCCCTCGAACACGATGGACCCGCTCGTGGGGCGCTCGAGCTGAAGGATGCAACGCCCGGTGGTCGTCTTCCCACAACCCGATTCGCCGACGAGGCCCAAGGTCTCGCCACGGGAGATCTCGAAGCTCACACCATCGACAGCGCGCACCGTTCCCCGCGCGCCGAACAGTCTCCCACCGACCTCGAAGTGCTTGACCAGATTGCGAACCTGCAGGAGCACTCCCTCGCTCATCGTCCCCCCGCGCTGGCTGGCGCCATCGGCGTGCGCGGCCCGCGACCTGGAAGGTGTTCGGCCTCCCAGCAGGCGCTCACGCGATCCTCGTCACCGATACGACGAAGGAGGGGAATCTCTTCTGCGCACCGCTCCACGCGGAAGGCGCAACGCGGCACGAAGGCGCAGCCCCGGGGCAGCCGGGTGAGATCTGGCGGCTGACCCTCGATGGGATCGAGGCGGGCGCGACGCGGCTCATCCAGGCGGGGTACGGAGTGCAGCAGACCGAGAGTGTAGGGATGGCGGGGATTCGCGTACAACGCGCGAGCCGTGCCCTGCTCGATGATGCGCCCCGCGTACATGACGTTCACCCGATCGGCGTATCGGGCCACCACGCCGAGATTGTGGGTGATCATCAGCATGGCCACCCCGAACTCGCGCGACAGGTTCCGCATCAGCTCGAGGATCTGGGCCTGAATCGTGACGTCGAGGGCTGTGGTTGGCTCGTCAGCCAGGATCAGGGCGGGCTGGCAGGCCAGGGCCATGGCAATCATCATGCGCTGGCGCATGCCACCACTGAACTGGTGTGGGTACTGGGCGAGCCGGCGGCCACCATCGGGTACGCCCACCAATCCCAGCAATTCCACGGCGCGGGCCCGCGCCTGAGCGTGTGTCATCCCGAGGTGAATTTCGAGCCCTTCGGTGAGCTGCCGACCGACGGTGAGCACGGGGTTCAGCGAGGTCATCGGCTCCTGGAAGATCATGCCGATCTCACGGCCGCGGACCCGGCGCATCTCCTCCTCAGTCAAGGTCAGCAGGTCGCGCCCCTTGAAGAGGATCTGCCCGCCCACGATCCGGCCGGCCGGCTCCGATACCAATCGCATGATACTGAGCGCGCTCACGCTCTTGCCGCATCCCGACTCGCCGACAAGAGCGACGGTCTCCCCCTCCTGCACGTCCCAGGAGACCCCGTCCACCGCGCGAACCACTCCGCCGCGCGTCAGGAACTGTGTCTGCAGACCGCGGACCTCCAGGAGCGGCGGCACCCGCCTCACTCCCGGCAGCGCGCGGAGGCCAGGTGGACCTCGGCCAGAGGTTCCAGGGATGCGAACTCACGGCAGATGGCCTCGGCCACGCACGGCCAGCGATGCTGGACTGCCCAGCGCGCGCCTTCGCGGCCCAGTCGCTCGCAGGCATCGGGATCGGTGATCAGGTCGGCCAGCCGCTGCGCGAGCGCGTTGACGTCGCCCTCGGGCACGAGATGACCGGTAACCCCGTCGCGCACGGTGGTGGTGAGACCTCCCACGCGCGATCCCACCACGGGGCTGCCGCAGGCCATCGCTTCCAGCGCCACCATCCCGAATGATTCGTAGTAGGAGGGCAGAACGGTCACGTCCGCGGCCACGTAGTACGCGCGCAATGCCTCCTGCGGTTGGGCACCCACGAAGCGTACCTTGGCCGCCAGGCCCAGGGTGCCGATGCGCTGACGAAGCTGAGCTTCGCGTCCCGCCGGCACATCGTCGGTGTCCCCCCCCACGACCAGGAGCTCCGCGCCAACCCCGCCAGTATTCAGTTGCCCCACGGCGTCGAGGAGCGTATCGAGGCCCTTGATCGGCTGGAGCCGGCCCACGTAGAGGATGACCGGGTGGTCGGCGATCCCGAGACCGCGCCGGGCATCCATCTTGTCGCCGGGCCGAAAGAGCGTGGTGTCCACGCCACAGGGAACCACGGCGATCCGTGCACGGTCGGCCCCGTACAAGCGCAGCAGATGCTCCCGCTCGACGACGTTGGCCGCGACCATCCGGTCCACGGCGCCCACCAGGCGGCTCTCCGCCTCGATGCGACGGAGGGGCTCGACCTCACTGGCCGAGCGTGCCACCGAGTTCTTCAGACGGCCCAGTGTGTGAAACATCTGCAAGACGGGCACCGTCCACCGATCTCGCAAGGCGAGACCGGCCAGCCCGGAGAGCCAGTAGTGCGCGTAGATGAGGTCGTAGTCGCCCCGCACGATGCGCCAGTCCTCGATACCGTCCACGAACTCGTCCAGGTGTCCCGCCAATCCTTCGCGCGACAGCGGACGCTCCGGTCCCGCCGCCACGTGGATGACGTGGGCGCGCTCGCCGAGAGACACGACGCGCGGAATGGCCGGATTCTGCGAGCGGGTGTAGACGTCGACCTCCACCCCCATGCGCCCGAGCTCGCGCGACAACTCGCGCACGTAGACGTTCATCCCGCCCGTTTCCTTGCCGCCGAGGGCGGCCAGCGGGCACGTGTGGACACTCAGCATGGCGAGCCGCAGACTCACGTGATCCTCACCTGGCACACGTCCTCTGGGGTCGGGCCAAACTCGTATTTGTAGCGCTCCTCGCCGCGCAAGAAGTCGAAGCGTGTCTTGCCGCGCACGATGGCATCCTCGATCATGTGGGCCAGGAGCACGAGGCCCGGGGCCAGGGCCGCCCGCGAGGGCTCGAAGCCGGAATTGTAGAGGCCGACGGTGCCATCCCACTCGAGCGTGATGAAACTGGCCAGGGGTTCGGAGGCCGTGTCGAGGAACCACAACCGGAGCACGCCGCGCTCCGCCAGCGACGAGGCGACGGCGCGGAAGAAGCCTTCCATGCGCTCGTCCATGAACTTTGCCTTGCCCACCCGTGAGCGGCGGTGAAGCCGGAGAAAATCGCCGAACCTCGCCTCGACGTCGCTCCGAGCACCGAGCGAGGTCGCGCGGGCATCCGGTGCCTCGCGCCGCAGGCGGCGCATCTTGCGCGTCAACTCGTGGCGATGCTTGCCCGAGAGGGAGGCGAGATATCCTTCCCACGAAACGGGCAGGGTCAAGACAGGACAGCGTTCCTCCACCATCACCATGGCTGCGCGACCGTATGCGGTGACGAGCTGGGGCAGCATGGTAACCGTGGGTGAAGCCGCCGGCACCGCGTGCAGATCCCAAACGGACTGGCTGACCCCGGGCGCGGCGAGCAGGGCGGCCCAGACTTCGTCCGCACGCCCAGCCTCAACGATCAGATCCAGATAGTCGGAGACGTCGACACCACCGAGGAGGCGAAAGACCTCCGGCTCGGCCTCATAGAGCGGCAGCAGTGCGACGAGCTTGCCGGTCCCATCGACCACGCTTCGGATCTCCAGCCGCCGCCCCTCGGCGAAGACCTGTGCCCAGCGGTGCTGCCAGGTCCAGGACAGGAAGGGCGACCGGAGAGCGGTGCGGCCGAGCAAATCATCCCAGGCGGCCGCGCCAACCGCCTCAAGGCGATCGTGGAGGTCGACCTTCACAGATCGTCACCAGTCCCAACATCCGCATCGGACGACTCGGCACCCGCCTCATCACCGGCAGATTCCGCCATCGCCTCGTCGAGGGCTTCTCCGAAATCGTCGCCGAGATCGTCGCCGAATTCCTTGCCCATCTTCTTCATGAACCGCCCGACGCTGGCGGGATCGTTCTCATCGAAGTCGCTGAAGTTGCCGGGATCCCCCATGGACTCAAGCCGTTCGTCCTCGGACTTGATCCGGGCGAAGCGTGACATCACCCGACCGAGGGAGGCGCTGCCGCAGCGCGGACAGGTGGGTGGCGGCGCGGTCGAGGGTCGGAGGACGAGCAAGCTCACGCGCCGCCGGCAATCGTGACAGTCGTATTCGTAGATGGGCAAGGCACGTCCATTTTAGCATTGGCCGATACGGCTCGCGGTACCGTGGGTCTGAGCCCATGCCGGCGGGGACGGCCCCCTTCATCCGGCTCCCAGGATCAACTCCATTCGGCTCACCGCGCGATCCCAGTTGAACGCGGTGGTGATGTGCTCGCGCCCCGCCGCTGCCAGCCGAGCCCGCAGGGCCGGCTGGAGAACCAGGCTGGCGATCTTGGCAGCCAAATCATCGACGTCGCGCCGGCGCGCCACGCGGGCCGTCACGCCCTCCACCGCGTAGTCACGACAGCCCCCATTGTCATAGGTGACCAGCGCCGCCCCGCAGGCCATCGCCTCCATGGACGGCATCCCCAGCCCCTCATCCCATGAGGGACACAGGTAGATATCCGCTCCGCTGTAGAGGGCGGCAAGATCGTGCTGGGGTGGGTTCGTGTGGAACTCGTCGTACGGCATCCGGCCCCGCGGCGGCTTTGACGCCGAAGCCTACCAGGTGTAGGCGCGCCCCACGTACGCGCGCGCTCGCGACCGCCTCCAGGCCTTCGGCCACCCCCTTCCAGGGGTAATCGTGATGCAGCATGAGGACGCGGGGCCGGAAGCCGGTGACGGTCACCGGAACGACACGGAAGAGGCCATCGTCTACGGGCGTGACCACGACGTCAGCTTCAGAGGCAAAACGCTCGTGCATGATCTCGCGCAACCACGAGGAGATTACGATCTTCCTCAGCGGTAGCCTATAGGTCGCATCCACGACCTTGGGCTGGCCGTGATAGAGACTCTCGTAGTGCTGTACGAGGTAGAACTTGGCCCCTCGCGAGGCGGCCGCCGCGGCCACCGTCGGGGCGGACTGCCAGGCAGTCGCGACCACCGCGTCCGCAGCGGGAAGCTCGGCGGGGGCCCACTCGGACACCACGCGTATGCCCGCGCGGCAGTCGGGCATCCAGGCGGGCCGCGGAGGCTCGCGCGTCCGCCAGAAGGTCATCCCCGTGCGCCGGCCGGGGACGATGATCTCGACCTGGTGGCCCCGGCCGACGAGGCGATCGGCGTACGTGAGGATCGCCCGCACCCCTCCGGCGATGCGGAGGTGCGGACACAGGAAGGTGATTTTCAAATGGCCATCGAGTCGGAGAGGACTCGCGCCACCAGGTCGCCGCCCGTCAGGTCGGCCATACCCCCTCCTGCCGCTACCAGAACTTCTCCCACTTCACGGCCTTGCGCGCGAGGCCCTTCGCCGTCAGCACCTCACGAACCCGATGGATCGTCCGCTCACTGCCCGCCACGTAGCTGACGATATTTTCGACCGACGGCGTCAGCTGATCCACCAGGGTACCGAGCGCTTCGGGCCCGGCGGCGCCCGAGGGATCGGCGGCGCCGACGAGGGGATGATACGCGAACGTCGGCGCCCGGCGCGCCAGCGAGCGGAACTCGGCGTCGTAGATAAGCCCGTTCGGCCGGCGAGCCCAGTACGCGAGCCGTGTCGGTCGGCTATCGCCCGAGGTTTGGAGGTCATTGAGGATCGATCGAATCGGCACGATTCCGATCTCCTCGGCGACGAACAGAGGGTGGCGAGGGTCCGACCGAACGAGGACAAAACCGCCCAGCGGGCCTTTGAAGGGCACCATCGTCCCGGGTCGCAGTCCCCGGAACCAGGCAGAGCCGAGACCGCCCGGTTCCAGATCGGCCGTCAAGGTGATCAGCTCGGGGAAACCGGGAGTCGAGGCGATCGAATAGGCGCGCACGGTCTTGGGACCAAAAGGGATCGAGACCCATTGTCCAGCCTCGAACTCAAGCCCCGGCGGATCCTCCAGCTGGAGGTCCACCTCGATGACGTCCGGAGCTCAACCATCTCACGACGGCCACCCGCGCCCGGCACTCCTGGGGCTTCGCGGGCATCGGTCACCGTCCCCTCAGCGCCTTTTCAGGCGCGGAAGGACGTCAGCGGCAAAAACCTCGAGCTGTTCACGTTGCAGGTCAGGGTCCGCGATGATTCCGATCACGAATGAGCGGCAGCCGGCTTCAATGAACGGCTCAAGCTGCTCGACGCACTGGGAGGCGGTACCGATGATCCCGTACTTCCGAGCCAAGGGCGCGAAGTCCTGGTTGTACCGCCTGGAGAGGATCCTGGTCCACATGGCCTCGGCCGTCTCGCGGTCGCGGCCAAGCGTGACGAACGCCAGATGGGCGGGGGTGAAAGCCTCGTGAGATCGGCCTGCCTCGTCGGCGGCCGCGCGCACCCGGGCCAGGCTTTGCGCAAAGCGATCCGCCTGGACGACGTAGGAGATCCACCCGTCACCCTGACGACCCGCGCGCACGAGGGCCGCGTCCGAGCGCCCGCCGATCCAGATGGGCGGGCCCGGCCGCTGGACGGGCTTGGGATCGAGGGAAACGCCCTCGAACGAGGTGAACCGACCGCGAAAGGTCGCTGGCGTCTCCCGCCAAAGCGTCCGTACCACGTCGATGGCCTCCGTCACCCGGGCCCCGCGCTCCTTGTGGGGCACACCAACCACCTCGAACTCCTTGGGGTTCTCGCCGCCGACTCCGACGCCGAAGATCAGACGGCCACCCGAGAGTTGGTCCACCGTGGCCGTCTGCTTGGCCGTCAGCGCCGGTGGGCGCAGGGCTAGCAAGTGCACCGCGGTACCGAGCTTGATGCGGGTGGTAACGGTCGCCCACGCGGCAAGCAGGGTGAGTGACTCGTAGCATGGGCCATGGAAGGAGAGGTGATCGCCGCACCAGAGCGAGTCGTACCCGAGGGCTTCGATGGCCCGGACGAGATCCAGCTGCTGGCGAGGCGGCATGAGCGAGAGCGACACACCGACGTCGATCATGGTCAGCGTGGGAAGGCGTCCTTGACGCCGCCGTCCACGGTCAGGGTGCATCCTGTGGTCTTGGATGATCGGTCGGAGGCGAGAAAGAGCACGGCCTCCGCCACGTCGTCGGGTAGGATCCGCGCTCCCAGCAGGTTACGCTTGCGGTAGAACTCCTCGAGTTGTTCGACGGCAATGCCCTGAGCGGCCGCCCGCTCGCGTCGCACCTCGGCCGACCAGAGCCCCGAGTCCTGGAAGATCGCATCGGGATTCACGATGTTGGACCGGATCCCGTGAGGGGCACCCTCGAGGGCGAGCACCTTGGCCAGCTGGGCCTCGGCCGCCTTCGCCGCTGAATAGGCGGCGAAGTCCTTGCCGGGCGACATGACGTTCTTGGTAGCGATGAACACCAGCGCACCGCCGATGCCCTGGGCCATCAAAATCCGCATGGCTTCCCGCGCGACGAGGAAATGGCCGGTCGCGTTGACGGCGAACGAGCGCTCCCAGTCGGCCAGGGCGAGATCAACCACAGGCGTCGAGTGAGCGATGCCGGCGTTGGAGACGATCACGTCCACGCCCCCGTAGGCGAGGACGGTCTCCTCGAAGGCGGCCCGGACCGAGGCCTCGCTGGTCACGTCCATGGCGAGACCGAGCGTTCGCCCGCTGCCCACCTTGGCGGCGATCTCGTCGGCAACCTTACGCGCACCCGCTCCATCGAGGTCAGTGACCACGACGTGGGCGCCTTCCGAGGCCAGGCGCCGGGCCACAGCTTTTCCGAGACCTCCCGCCCCGCCGGTGACAAGGGCGATCCGACGCGCCATCTCGCGCTCGGGCGGGGCCAAGGTGAGCTTGTACAGCTCGAGCGGCCAGTACTCTACGTCGAATGCGTCCCGCGGGCTCAACGAGACATACCGGCCGAAGGCGCTAGCATTGCCCATCACGTCGATCGTGTGGTGGTAGATGTCGTTCACGATTCCAGCCGTGCGTCGATCCTTGCCCGCCGTGAACATTCCGAGACCGGCGACCAACACGACCCGAGGCAACGGATCGGAGAGTTCCGTCCCCTCGAACCGATGGGCCTCGAAGTAGCGCGTGTACTCTTCGGCGTAGCGCTCCACGTCGCGTTCGATGGCAGCTCTCACGGCCTCGGCGTCGTCGGGTCGTTCGGCGTCCACAAAGCAGGCCACCCGCTTCGTGAAGATGGTGTGATCAGGAGTGGCCGGCCCTATCTGGGACAGCGATCGGGCATCAGCCGAGGCCACGAATTCGCCGACGGCTGGCGTGTCGTCGAAAGCCAGGACGACCCGTCGTTCGCGGCTGAGCCGCCCTCGCAGGCGAGGTGCGATGGCGACTGCCGCCGCCCGACGAGCCGAGGGCTCCGGCAGGGGCACCTTGGGGGGACCGAAGACGTGCCGCCCCCGCCGACGCGCAGCGATCGCCTCTTCGGCGCGCGAGATCAGCTCGATGGTGGCCTCGTACGCCTCGCGCACGGTCGCGCCCCACGTGATGGTCCCGTGGCGTTCCAGGAGGAGCGCGCGCGCCTCGGGTCGGGCGGCAATGGCGTCTGCCACATCCCTGGAGATGCGGAAGCCGGGTCGCCGGTAAGGCAGGGCAATCACCTCGCGACCGTAGACAGAGGCGAGGGTCTCGGCTGCATGGTCGTTGTTGGTGAGCGAGACGATGGCATCGGCATGCGTGTGGATGACGGCCGGCGCCGCAAGGAAGCCGTGGAGTAACGTCTCGATGGACGGTCGGGGGCCGCCTGGTTCCATGAGGCCGTGGGCGAGGTAGGACACCATCTCCTGGTCACCCATCTCGTCGCGCGCGAGCAGCACCAGGATGTCGTCCATCCGCACCCCTGGGAAATCCTTCCGCTGGATCGACTTGAGATCCGAACCGCTGCCCTTCACGCGCAGGACGGGGATCTCACGGGCCCGGTGATCACGCTCCAGACCCTTGATCGAGGTGTTGCCGCCTCCCCAGACGACCAGGGAGGTCTCGGCTCCGATCAGGCGGGAGGCGTACACGAGACGATCGAGATCCGAGAGCGACGTGACCTCATCCTCGTTCCAGAGGGAGCGCATCGGCGATCACCATATCACGACCACCGGCGACCGATTTCGTCGTGATAAATTGCCACCGATGACTCCGACGCTCTCTCGACCTCGGAAGATCTAGGAGGCCGATACGATGCAACCCTCTCTCGACGCCCTCATGATGGACTTCCCGCTCACGCTCACCCACTTCTTCGAGCGGAGCCGGCGACTCTTCGGTGGCAAGATGCTGGCCACGCGGATACCAGGACACCCCCTCTTCCGCTATACGTACGCCGATTTTGCGGCCCGAACCATGCGACTTGCCAACGTCCTCGGCGGTCTCGGGCTCGCGCGTGGAGACCGCGTAGCCACCTTGGCCTGGAACAGCCACCGCCACCTGGAACTGTACTGGGCCGTGCCGCTGTCGGGATATGTTCTGCACACCCTGAATCTCCGCCTCTCGACGCAGGACCTCGCGTACATCATCAACCACGCCGGAGACAGCGTGATCTTCGTGGACGCGAGCCTGCTGCCTATCCTGGCCGGGTTGCGCGACAAGATCCCCACCGTCAAGCGCATCATCGTCATGCCCGATACGCCTGACGTCCCCTTGCCGTCCGGGGCCGACGACTACGAGACCCTCTTGGCGGCCGCCCGCCCGGTCTCCGCCTGGCCTGCGTTGGAAGAACGGTGGGCGGCGGCCATGTGCTACACGTCGGGGACGACCGGCCACCCCAAGGGCGTCGTCTACACGCACCGTGCCCTCTTTCTGCACTGCATGGCCATGGCCATGACCGATCTGTTCGCCCTCTCCGAGAGCGATATCATCCTGCACATCGTGCCCATGTTTCACGCCAACGCCTGGTGCGTCCCCCACACCGGGGTCATGGTGGGGGCCACCCAGATCTTCGCCGGGCCGAGTCCCCAACCACGCGATATCTGCGAGCTCGTGCAGAGCGAGAAGGTCACCTTCACGGGGGCGGTGCCCACCGTGTGGATCGCCGTCAAGGAGCTGATCGAGAAGGAGGGATACGATCTGTCCTCCCTGCGCTGCGTTCCCTGCGGCGGCTCGGCGGCGCCCAAAAGCCTCATCGAGTATTACGAGAAGGCGTTAGGTGTGCCCCTCGTTCATGCCTGGGGGATGACGGAAACCTCGCCCATCGGAACGATCGGTCGTCTCAAGAGTTATATGCAAGGCTGGCCGGACGAACAGCGCTACGCCGCGCGGGCCAAGCAAGGCTACGTCGCGGCCGGCGTCGAGCTCAGGATCGTCGGCGAGGACGGAACCGAGCTCCTGGGCGATGGTCGCAGCATGGGCGAAATCCAGGTGCGCGGCCCCTGGGTGGTCGGCGCCTACTACGACAATCCGGAGAGCGCCGCCCGCTTCACCGAGGATGGCTGGTTCAAGACAGGGGACGTGGCCACCCTGGATGGGGAAGGCTACCTGCAGATCACCGATCGCACAAAGGACCTCATCAAGTCGGGCGGCGAATGGATCTCCAGCGTGGACGTAGAGAACATGATCATGGCCCACCCGAAGGTGCTGGAGGCCGCCGTCATCGCCGTCCCTCACCCCAAGTGGATGGAGCGTCCCCTCGCTTGCGTGGTTCCGCGGCCGGGCGCGCACCTGGACGCCGCCGAGATCATCGAGTTCCTGCGCCCGCAGCTAGCGCGATGGGCGCTGCCCGACGAGGTCGTCTTCCTCGAGGAGGTCCCCAAGACCAGCGTCGGCAAGTTCGACAAGAAGGTCCTGCGGGAGCGTTTCAAGGACTGGTCGCCGCCGGCCGAGAGTTCGTCCTGACTACGCCGGCCCTTTTTGGCCCGTGCTCACCTTGACAGTCGGCGAAAGGCTGTCTACAGTCGCGCCAAGCTTGCTCGATCCGGGTATCGGCTTCAACCGCTCGCTCAACGTGGAGGAGTCATGACACAGGTCACCCGCCGTCAATTCGTCGCCACGACCGGCACCGGCCTCGCCGGCATCCTGGCCACCCGCATTCCACCAGCCCGCGGCCAGCAGCGGGAAATCTCGTATCTCTGCTGGAACAACTTCGCGCCCGCCTCCGACAAGAAGTTGGCCGAGATCGGCCAGCGTTTCACCAAGGACACCGGCATCAAGATCAAGATCGACCACATCAACGCCGAGCAGCAGGCCGCCAAGTACGCCTCCGAGGTGCAGACCCAGGCTGGCCATGATCTGGTCGAGATGCGCATGCATTTCCCCTGGCTCTACGAGCCGCAACTGGTCGACGTGTCCGACGTGGCGGGTGAGCTCGAAAAGAAGTACGGACCGGCCCTCGCGTCGGCCAAGGAGACTGCCAACGTCAAGGGTGTGTGGCGGGCTGTGCCTCAGTACCACACCTTCTTCGTAGCCGCCTACAGGGAAGACCTCTTCAAGAAGGCAAGCCTCAAGGTGCCCGACACCTGGGAAGAGCTCTACGTCGTCGGCAAGGAGCTCAAGAAGATGGGGCACCCGGTAGGTATCCCCATCAGCCAGAACTACGACACGATCTCGACGGGTGGGGCCGTGCTCTGGTGTTACGGCGGCATGGAGGTCGACAAGGACGGTAAGACGGTCCGCATCAACTCGCCCCAGACGGCCGAGGTCGTCGAGTGGTACAAAAAGATGTTCAAGGACTGCATGGAGCCCGAGGTGCTGTCCTGGACCAACGCCAGTAACAACGACTCGCTGGTGGCCGGTAAGGCCGGCTGGATCCACAACCCCCTCAGCGCCTACATCCTCGCCCGCAATCGGAAGATGGTGACGGCCGATGGCATCAACCACCATCGGAGTCTCACTGGTCCGGCTGGCCGCCACGAGACCGACGTCCCGCGTCACATCGGGATCTGGAAGTTTTCCAAGAACGTCGAGCCCTCCAAGGAATGGATCCGCTACTTGCTCGGCAAGAAAGAGCTCTACGACGAGTACATCATGTCGGGAGATGCCTTCAATCTTCCGGTGTATGCGAGCATTCAGGAACACCCGGTGCTGAAGACCGATCCTAAATTCGCCGCCCTCAAGCAAGAGGGAGTTCAATTTCACTGCTATGGCTGGCCGGCGCCGCCCAGCGACAAGATCCAGCTCATCACCAACTCCTTCATCCTGCCTAACATGCTGGCCAAGGCGGTCACCGGAACGTCCACCAAAGAGTCCATTGCGTGGGCGGAGGGTGAGATGAAGAAGATCGTGGCCGGGTGAGTTGACATGGCCATCGGAAGCATCGGCGTCGCCTCCCCCGCCCCACGCCCGCTGAATGTCCGGTTGCGGGAACTGTTCGACCGCGAGCCCATCCTGGGGCCGGCGTTCGTGACGCCGGCCCTCATTCTGTTGCTGGTGCTGGTGGCCTATCCGTTTGTCATGGCCGTGTACTTCTCCCTGTCAAACGCCTTCGTCGGGCGGCCGAGCTATTTTGTCGGCTTCCGGAACTTTGTGGGGCTTTGGCAGAGTGACGCCTTCCGACAAACTTTTCAGAATGCCTTCGTGTTCACCGGCGTCGCTGTTGGCTTCAAGCTCGTCCTGGGCATCTCGCTCGCCCTGCTCCTGAACCAGCAGCTCTGGTTCAAACGGCTGATCCGCGGCGCTGTGCTGCTGCCGTGGGTCATTCCGACCGCCCTGTCCACCCTGGGCTGGTGGTGGATGTTCAATTCGCTCTACAGTGTGGTGAACTGGACGGGTATCGCCCTTGGCATCATGGACCCGCCGGGTCCGAACTGGCTCGGGCAGAAGTACCACGCCATGGCGGCCGTCATCGCCGTGAACGTGTGGCGCGGTCTGCCCTTCTTCGCCATCACCATCCTGGCCGGCCTCGTCTCCATCCCCAAAGAACTGTACGAGGCAGCCGAAGCTGACGGGGCAGGCCCGATGGCGCGCTTCTGGTACGTCACTCTGCCCCTCCTCAAGGGCGTCCTGGCCATCGTCATCCTGTTCTCGACCATCTTCACCTTCAGCGACTTCAATATCGTGTACGTGCTGACACACGGAGGGCCCATCAACTCCACCCACCTCTTTGCCACCCTCGCCCGCCAGGTTGGGCTGGAGACGGGGCGGATCGGCGAAGGCGCCGCCATCTCTCTCTACCTCTTCCCGGTGCTGGTGCTCGTGGTGTGGGCGCAGCTACGATTCGTCCGAAAGCAGGCCTACTGATGCCGTGGAACAGTCGGCGACTGGGCCGGAAAGTTGCCAACCACCTGCTGCTGGTGCCGTTCCTGATCTTCGCGATCTTTCCCTTCTATCACATGACGCTGACGTCGCTGAAGCAGGACCGGGAGCTCTATGACCGACAGGCGAACCCCCTTCTCATTCGGCAGGGGGCGACCCTCGAGCACTACACGAAGCTCATCTGGGAGAGCGCGTTCCTCACGTGGACGAAGAACAGCTTGCTGGTGACCCTGCTCGCGACCACCATCTCGGTGGTCATCGGAACCATTGCCGCCTACGCCCTCGCTCGCATGAAATTCTTCGGAGTTGGCACCTTCGGAACCGGGATTTTTGTCACCTATCTGGTGCCGACCTCCCTGCTTTTCTTGCCGCTGGCCCAGGTGGTCAACTGGATCGGACTGGCCGACTCCAAATGGGCCCTGGTCGTGACCTACCCCACCTTCCTGGTGCCGTTCTGCACCTGGCTCCTGATGGGCTACTTCCGGACGGTGCCGAAGGAAGTGGAAGAGTGCGCGATGGTGGACGGCGCGACGCGTGTGCAGGCGTTGCTCCGCATCGTGCTGCCCATCGCCATTCCCGGACTGGTGTGCGCGGCCCTTTTCGCCTTCACATTGTCCTGGAACGAGTTCATCTACGCGCTGACGTTCACCTCGTCGTCCGACCAGATCACGGCCAGCGTGGGTGTCACCAGCGAGCTCATCCGCGGTGATATCTACTTCTGGGGCCAGCTCATGGCCGGCGCCATCCTCGGCTCTGTTCCTATCGTCATCCTCTACGTGTTCTTCCTCGATTACTACGTGTCGGGTCTCACGGCGGGGGCGGTGAAGTAGCGCTGGCCCTGCCATCGCACGATATCTTTCCGACCGGCCGTGAATATCGCCGGACGTGCGATGCCAGCGCCGACGAGAGGAGGGCGCCCGGTCATGACCGAGGATCAGACCCGCCAGGAGCGCGACACCCAGCGTCGGCACCGTCACATCGTGCGACAGAGCCGTCACGAGAAAATCCAGCTCGTCCGGTTCCTCTACTGCGGGAACGACAGCGTCATCCGCGGCAAGGCGTGCGCGACCGAGTTCCTCGAGTCCTACCTGATGTCGGGCATCGGGTTGACGGTCGCCATGCAGTCAATGAACATGCTGGATCAGCTGGCGACGGACGGTGCGTTCGGTCCGGTGGGTGAGATCCGGCTCATGGCCGACCCCGCCACCTTCGCCATCCTGCCATACGCGCCACGCTCCGCGCGGTTGCTGTGCGACATGCTGACCCTCGCGGGCGAGCCGTGGGGCGCCTGCCCGCGCAGCTTCCTCAAGCGAACCATCACCCAGGCGGCCAGCCAGGGACTTGGCTGCCGCGCCGCCTTCGAGACCGAGTTCACACTCGCCCACCGGGAGGGAGGCGCCTTCGTCCCCCTGGATCACAGCAACTGCTTCTCGACGATCGGCATGGATTCGGCCGCACCGGTCATGTCCGACCTCATCGAGGCGCTCATCGCCCAGGGGGTCCACCCCGAGCAATACTACGCCGAGCTGGGCCCGGGCCAGCAGGAACTGCCTGTCCGCTTCACCGAGGCTCTCCGTGCCGCGGACAACCAGATCACCGTGCGCGAGACCGCGCGTGGGGTAGCCCTCAAGCACGGTCTCATCGCTTCGTTCGCTCCGAAACCCTTCCCGGACGAAGCCGGGAACGGCGCCCACATCCACTTCAGCCTGTGGCGGCTCTCGGATGGTGCCAACCACTTTCACAGCGAGCGTGACCGCTATGGTCTGTCCGAGGCGGGCTACAGCTTCATCGGCGGGGTGCTGGCTCACCTGCCCGCCCTGGTGGCCCTGACCGCGCCCAGCGTCAACTCCTATCGTCGGCTGCAACCACGCTTCTGGTCGAGCGCCTACACCGCCTGGGGCCCCGACAACCGCGAGGGAGCCATCCGGATCCCGTCGCAGCGGCGTGGCCTGGAAGTGGAGTCCACCAACCTGGAATTGAAGCCCAGCGATCCCTCGAACAATCCCTACCTGGCGCTTGGGGGACTGCTTGCGGCCGGTCTCGACGGCATCGAACGCAAGCTGGATCCAGGGGAGCCCACCCTGGTGGATCCGGACAGCCTTTCGGACCATGAGCGAGCGCGACGGGGCATCAGGCGTTTGCCCCGCTCGCTGAGCGAGGCACTCGACGCCCTAGAACACGACGATATCCTACGCGCGGCGTTGGGCGAGGTGCTCGTTCAGGCCTATCTCACGGTGAAGCGTTCGGAGGTTCGCGGCTTCGAGGGCCAGGATGTCGCCTTCGAGATCGCCCAGCACTTTCACAAGTACTGACGGAACATCCGGCGGGTCAAGCATTGGCCGCCTTCTGGCGGGGTCTGCTGCTAGCCGGCATGATGGCGATGGGGTGCGCCAGCCCTCGGCCATCCGCGCCGTTCCGCGAGGCCTCGGCCGAGGAGCAGTCACGGCTGACAGGCGTGATGCTGCCGCTGCTCCAGGCGGCGCAGATCAGCGTTCCGTCCGGCTGCGTGGTGCGGCTCGGCATACTGCCCGCCCCTCAGATCAACGTCTCGGTGGCAATCCGGTCGGAGCCCCGCTGTCCACAGACCGTGGCCCTGCTCATGACGGAAGGAGCCCTAAGGGAGCTCTCTTCCGGAGAGCTCCGCGGCCTCCTTGCCCACCAGCTCGGTCACCTCGGGCGGCGCCATGGGGCTGCCGCTCCCTACAGCGTCGACCAGGAGCGTCAAGCCGATCAGGTCGCGATCGTGCTTCTCCTTCGTGTCGGCGGCAAGGAGCATTGCCGGGGCTTGGCTAGCGTCTTGGCCCGACTGGCCGATCTCGGCCCTGTGAGTAACGAGTGGCGCGCGTCGCACCCGGCGCCGCGCGACCAGGCGGCGGCCGTCCGACAGGCCTGCGAGGCCTCACCGCGCGAGTCTGCTCGAGCATCGCCGGGCCTCGAGGCTGTCACATCATTCCGAGAGCGTCCCAGATAGGCACGCTGGCCACCAAGGCCAGGATCCGGATGAGAGACTCGACCATGAGGGGACGCCGCGCCTGGGCGTGGCTGAACAGCTCCCCGTCGCTCGCGAAGTAGACGATCGAGTACCCCATGTTGACGTACGGGAGAAAGCTGTGGGCGCCGGCCATCAGGCTGACCAGAACCGCGATGACTGGATGGAAGCCGAGGCCCTCGGCCAGCGGGATGGTGACCAGGACCAGGAGGGTGGACGCCGTCATCCACGGGACGAAGAAGCGGAGCGCGAAGGCAACCAGGGACAGTACGAGCACGAACGCATACGGATTCGCCACGATCCGAGGCATCCCGCTGCGCACCAGCGAGGACAGCCAGCTGTCGATGCCGAGCCCAGCGAACACGACTCCCAGACTGAGGATCAGCCCGGAATAGACGAGCAGGCCGAGGCTACCACCTGTCTGCAGCGCTGAGTGATCGAGAACGCCGACCATGAACAACACCACGAAGACGGAGACCGCCAACCACGTCGGCGCGATGCCGTGATAGGGCCGGGTGGCAAAGCCGACGACCAAGCCCACCAGGACGACGACGCTCCAGATCTCGGCCCGCGTGAGCGATCCGAGCAGCTCCTCTTGCAGGCGCACGGCCCGGACGTCAACCTGACGAAGACTGCGCGGGCGGAAGTGGATAAACAGGAATGCGTAGTACGCCACGAACATCAGCAGAGCGGGGGACAGGGCGAGGACGAACCAGCGCCACCAGGTGATCTGGCTCCGGGCGGAAGGCGGGAGCAGATCATGCACGACGAGGGCCGTGAACGATCCGGTGAGGAAGAGCGTGTCCAGCTGGAGGAAGGTGAAGAATGTCAGAAGTCCGATGGCCGCTGCGCCCGCACTGCGGCGCGTAAAGCCGAGGCTCTCCGCGATGCCCCGCGCGATGGGCACCCCGAGAGCGACCCGGGTCGCCCCGCTCGTGATCCCCGCCGCCAGGAAGATGCCCGTCCCCGACAGCACCAGGCTCTGCGTCAGGTAGTTGCCGGGAAGTCGTTCGAGTGACTTCAGCACGAGCCGGAACATCAGCCCCGAGCGGGACACGGCCGTTCCTACCACCAGCAGTGTGAGAATCATCAACCAGGCGGGGGTCGCGAATCCGCCGAGCATTACGGCCGGCGACACCGTCCCCGGCACCACCAGGACGATGGCCAGCAGAAGCATCACCACGTAGTCGGGCAGGAGGCCGACCACGAGGAGGGGAACCGTGGCCACGATCGCGCCCAGGGTGACGAGCCCCGCGCGTTCCAGTCCCTCCGGCGTCGGAAGCAGGTAGCCCAGTACGACGAAGGCCAGGGCCAGCACGGCGGCGACAATACGGCTCAACCCGACCACCCTCAGGCGCACGCGCAATCGATTCAGCGCTGACCGCCCGCGCGGCTGCCTGCTGCGTCCGCGAGGACCAGGGCGGCGAGCCAGGACCATGGTACGCAGTTCTGCGAGCAGGGCGCCGAGGGCATCGTCGGCGGCAGCGCGGAGCACCCAGCGGTCGACGTCGTTCACCGCGACGGTCGCGGCGAGCCGAGCCTGCTCCGCGGCCAGGAGGGCAGCCGCCCGCGGGAATGCCGTCCCGCGCAATGCGAGCTCCACGGCGCCCACCGCGTCGCCAGCACGGGCCAACTCGTCACTCGCCACCTCGAGCCACGTCGGCGCCGGCTCCGGCAGTGCCTCGCTGATCAGTTCCGCCGTCGACGCCTCGGCCGCCACCCACGATTCGCCGCGCACGACGAAGCCGGGCACCTGCTCCAGGTCGACGAGGGCCTGCTCCTGCCCTGTGCGCGCACAGATCCGGGCGAGCACCTCGGCCTCCCAGCGGGGCCGCGTGAGCAGACCTCCCAGCAGCGCGATCGCACCTGGACTCAGGAGCCGCAGCGCAGCCCGCGCCAAGGTATGAGCAGCAGCGCGCGCGGCAGCGAGCTGGCGGTTGCTGAGAGCCAGCCGTTCGGTGAGAACCCGCTCGATGTTCTTCGCGATGGCCCGCTCATTGGTGACGAGGGTATCGAAGCGGGCACGCGAGAGTTGCCAGACGGTGAGGTCTGTATGGGCCACGACCGAAGCTGTGCGTGGCAGGTGAGTCAGGAGCGCCATCTCACCGAAGCACTCCCCGGCCCGCAACACGATACGGAGATGGTCGCCGTCTGTACCGATGACGATCCGAGCTTCACCCGCCTTGATCACATAGAGAGCGTCACCGGGTTCCCCCTCCCGCACGACGATTGCTCCCGCCTCGAACTGCCGCTCCTCCAGCTCACCGGCGAGCTTGGCGAGATCGACGCGGCTGAGCTGGGAGAACAGCGGGGTTCGGGCCAGCGCGGTGGCCGAAGTGAGCGGGGCCCGGTTCTCCATGTGTGATATAGGGGTCGGCGAACTATATCGCGCGCATGCCCCCTCCTGTAAAGAGCGCCTCCCGAACTCTTTGACGGGATGACGGCCTGTCCCTAGGGTCGGGCCATCGGCAGGAGGTGCCTCGATGCGTAGGAGGACAGGGAGGCCGACGCCTGGAAGCTGCTGCACCGTCACGCCGACCAGCTGACTGACAAGCAGAGACCGTCGTAGGCGTTCGCCAGCCAAGGGGTGGCCGCGAAAGACGCGGCCGCCCCTGGCCGGCCTCGCCTATGGCTTCAATGTCATGTCCTCGTAGGACGGGAACGGGCTCATCCAGACTTCCGTGATCGTGTGCTTGGCCACGCGCGGTCCGACCCCCATCAAGGCGCGGAGGTCCATGACCGGCGCGAACATCACCCGGTCGATCGTGAGCTGCTGAATCTTCAGCAGGAGCGCTTCTCGCTTCTTGACATCTCGCTCACGCCCCTGCTGTTGAAACAGATCATCGATGTCGGGATAGCCGCCGTAGGCGTATGCGCCCTTGGATTGGATGAAGGACTCCACGCGGCTGGCGGCGTTGCCGGAGTTTCCCACCGCGGTGAGGAACAGGCCGTGCAACTGCTTGTCCTTCCAGGCCGCGTAGAAGGCTGCTCGCTCCATGGAGCGCATCCTCAGTCGAATGCCGACGGCGTTGAGATAGTTGAGCACCCCCTCGGCCACCGTCGGGAACCCAGGGATCGCCCCGAAATCACCGGCGTCGAGCCCGTTCGGATAGCCGGCCTCGGTGAGCAACTGCTTGGCCTTCTGCGGATCATACGGGAGGGGCTCCACCTGCAGCGCGAAGTCCATGACGCGGGGGACGATCACGCCAGCCGGCGGGCACAGGCCAATACAGCCGGCGTCGTTGATAGCCTTGCGGTTCAGCGCATAGTTCACGGCCAACCGCATTCGCTTGTCGTGCCAGGGAGACTTCGGGTCCCACTGATCGGCGAATTCCACCCAGAAGATCGAGGCGTGTTTGGAGGCCACCACCTGCATACGGGGATCGCGTTTGAGGTCTTCAGCGTCGGGACCATCCAGCGCGACCGCAATGTCAGCGTCTCCGGTTTTGAGCATCACGGCCCGGGTGTTGGCGTCGGGGACACTCTTCATGACGAGCGTTTTGACGTTGGACACACGGCGCCAGTACCCGGGGTTCGCCTCCAGCACGACTTCCACGCCAGGCTTGTGGCTCACGAACTTGTAGGGGCCTGCCCCGATGGGCTGTTTCTTGAAACCGTCGTCTCCCACCTGGGAGAGGTACTTCTTGGGTACGACGATGCCGGCCGCGGTGGCTGTGGTGCCGTAGAACGTCATGAAGTCGGGCCACGCCTCCTTGAGATGAAAGCGCACCAGGAGGGGATTGACGATCTCCACCTCCCGTACGCGCTCCTTCATGATGGTGGCACCGGCTCCCTTGTAGCGCTCGAAGCTGAACTTCACATCCTCGGCCGTCAGCGGATCACCGTTATGAAACTTGAGCCCAGGCCGCAGCTTGAACTCGTAGGTCTTGCCGTCAGCGCTCTCCTGCCACGACTCGGCGAGGCTTGGCCCCATCTTGTGGCCGGGATACGGCCGCACGAGGGCGTCGTGCATCGCATAGAGGAGGCCGAAGGGCGTGATCTGAGGCGGCGCCGTCGAGGGGTCGAACCAACTCGGCGCGATCGTCACATGCCAGGCCATGGTGACCTGCCCCGCCGGCGCCTGCTGCGCCGTCAGCGGTAAGGGGCCGCCGAGGACGACGGCGAAGAGGAGCACGACCAGTGTCAGCGGACGACGCCGGAACATGATCCTGAACGAAGTCATGGTGTCCCTCCCGTGAAAGTGGTCCTGCACGCACGCCCAGGACAGGAGTGCAGCACGTTCGGATAAAATGGCTCAAACTACCATACGCTCTTCAGTCCCACAACTCAGTCCAGGGTAACCAACCCGCGCGCCGATCGATTCAGCGAGCGGGCCCCTGTCGTCGTCACCAGAACCGTCTCCTTCACCGCGAAGCCGCAGGCGCCGATCTCGCAAAATGAGACGTCGATCTGAAGGACCTCCCCCGCCTCGAGCGCCGTTCGGTCGCCCTCGCTGAGGGACGGGGGCTCGCAGGGCTCGAGGCCGATCCCGTGGCCGACAGAACCGTGTCGGTAACGCTCGAGACCGTGGGCACGCACGGCCTGGTCCGCTGCCGTCGGAACGTGGCCCGCCGAACGCCCAGGCGCCGCGCCGGCGATGGCCGCCTCCATACCGGCCAGGAGGGCTCCATAGGAAGCGTCGTGCTCGCTCGTGGGAGCGCCGAGCACTCCCGTCCGGGCGACACCCGCATGGTACCCGCGATAGACGCAGCCGACATCGAAACGCACCAGCTCGCCCGGACGCAAGGCCCGGTCAGTCGGCCGGGCCAGGGGAAGGCCCGTACGCTCGCCCATCAAGACCCGAACGCGGCAAGGATCGGCGCCTCGCTTCACGACTTCCGCCCGATACGCGGTGGCCGCCTCGCGCTCGGTGGTCCCGCGAGCAATGGTCTGAATCACCTCGTTGAGCGCCTCCTCGGCGATGCCCAGAGCGCGTTGCAGGCATTCGATCTCGAACGGTGCCTTCACACGGCGCGCGGCCGCGAGGTGGTCGGCGCCGCTTACGATCTTGAGGGGAACGAGCCGTTCGTTCACGCGTTCCCACTCGAGGGGGGCAAGCCCGCCCATCTCGACGCCGACCGTCCCACTTCGTACACCCAACAGACCGAGGGCTAGTCCGAGCGCCTCGGGGAGGCTCGCCGCCCGCTGGTCCAGGACCGACTGCAAGCGAGACAGGGAGGCATCCCGAGGCTGTTTGAATGCCGCCTGAAAATCACCGAAACACACGAGGTGGTCCACCTCGAGCCCCTCGCTGATGGCCGACGGCGCCGCGATGGCCGGGAGCACCAGGGCCGTCCCTTGCCGGGTGAAGATGGCCGATCCGCTCGAAGTGGCTCCGGGGTCGCCGACACCGACGAACCCGGCCACATAGGCGACGTTGGCGGCCGACGTGGCCACCAGGGCCTCCACACCAGCCCGGTCCAGGGCCACGGTCAGACGTTCGTTCTGATGTGGGTACATGTATCTGCCCTCGATGGCTTGGAGGCCTAGCGGTGTCCGGCTTCGGGCTTCGGCGCAGGGGCTTCGCGGTCGTCGTCCTCGAAGGGGGCGACTGGTATACCGGGCCCGAGGGCCGAGCCATTGGCCGTGCGGGGCCGCCACCAGCCGTTTTGCTGGCCGGAGCCGGTCCATCACGCGCCGACTCCGCCGTGAGAGACCCTGCCAGCCCATGGCTCGCGCAAAGTCCTCGAAGAGCGAGTAGGCCACCGGCGTGACCAGCAGAGTGAGCAACAGGCAGAGGGACTGACCGCCGATGACCACGACAGCGATGGCGCGACGCTCCTCGGCGCCCGGACCAGTACCGAGCCACAGCGGCAGCATGCCCGCCACCAGAGCCAGAGTGGTCATGAGGATCGGCCGGAGTCGGTTGCGGTTACCCTCGATGATCGCGTAGGCCCGATCGTGACCGGCTTCGCGCAGGGCGTTCATCTGGTCGATCTGCAAGATCGAGTTCTTCTTCACGATGCCGAACAGAACCAGGATTCCCAGCGCCGAGTACAGATTCAGCGTGTTGCCCGTGTACCACAAGGAGAAGAGTGCGAACGGCACGGCAAGAGGGAGCGAGAGCAGGATCGTCAGCGGGTGAATGAGACTCTCGAACTGCGAGGCCAGGATCATGTACATGAAGATGACCGCGAGAAGAAACACCCACAGGAACTCCTTAAAGGTCTTCTCGAACTCGCTCGCCCGCCCTGACACGGCCGTGGTATAGCCGGGCGGAAGATCCATCTGGACGGCCGCCTGGCGGAGGGCGTCGATCCGGTCGGCGAGGCCGTACCCGGGCGCCACCGAAGCCCGCAGCCGCACCTCGCGCTGACGATCAGACCGATCGATACGGGGAGCCGTCCGGGTGGGAACGATCTTCACGAGGCTGTCGAGACGGACCAACCCGCCGCCCGGTGCCAGCCCAAGGGCCGGCGCGGCGCCCACCCCCGTGCCGGAGGTGGCTCCCGGGCGTGACACGAACAGGCGTGAGATGGTTCTCGGGTCGCGCCGGTCCTCCTCGCGCAGGCGAAGCTGGACGTCATAGTCCTCGTTGATGACGGGATCGCGAAAGCGCGAGACTTCCTGGTCTCCACCGACCATGAGACGCAGGGTGGTCGCGATCTGCTCGGTGTCGACGAGCAGGTCGGCCGCCCGCTCCCGGTCGATCTGCACCCGGAGTTCAGGCCGATCGAGACGCAGGGTGGTGTTGAGGTCATTCATGCCGCCAAGCTCGATCCCCTTGCGCCGCAGCTGCTCGCCGTAGCGAGCCAGCGTCTCCAGGTCGGGCCCCCGCAAGACAAAGTCAATGTCGAAGTTACCGCCTCCGATGTTGAAACCCGGGATGTTCCGGATTGAGATCCGCATATCGGTGAACTTGCGCAAGCGCTGGCGTAGCTCCGTCATGACCTGACGCTGAGAATAGTTGTCGCGGAAAGCGGCGAACGGATCCCCCCGACGCACCCCGTCCCACAGACGAGTCAGGGTCACGGTGCGCTCGGCATGGGGGGCGATGCGCACGTAGCCATTGCCCTGATTGACCCGCGCCAGTCCTCCCGTCCCGGTCACCAGGACGACCAGCCGCACCCCGCGCACCGCGCGCGCCTCCCGATCGATCGCCTGCAGCGCCTCGTCCATGGCCGCCAGGCTCATCCCTTCCTGGCCCTCGATGAGCATCTCGAACTCGGCCTCGTCCACGTCGCTCGGCACGTACTCCCGCTTGACCCATTCGTAGAGGGGGATAGTGGAGGCCAGCACGAGCAGGGCGAGCACGACCACCACGGGACGACCCCACCGACTCATGGAGAGCCGCAAGAGCCAGGTATATCCCCGGTCGATCACCCCGTAGAAGCCACGCCGAGACCGTGCTTCGCCATGCCCGTGGGCGCTGGCGTCCTCGGCGCGCAGCATGCGCGCGCTCATCATGGGGGTCAGGGTGAAGGACACGAGGAGGCTCACCAGGACCGAGACGGCCGCCGTGAGGCCGAACTGGTAGAGGAAGCGTCCCGAGATCGACGACATGAACGACACGGGCACGAAGATCACCACCAACGAGAAGGTCGTGGCCATGACGGCGAGGCCGATATCGGCGGTGGCTTCCCGGGCCGCCTCGAACGGCCGCATCTTCTTCTCTTCCACGAACCGGTAGATGTTCTCGAGCACCACGATGGCGTCGTCGATGACGATGCCGACCATGAGCACGAGGGCGAGCATGGTCACGCTGTTGAGGGTGAACCCGAGCGCCCACATCATGCCGAAGGCAGCAATGACCGAGCAGGGAATGGCTACCGCCGCGATGATGGTCGAGCGCAGGCTCCGCATGAAGAGCAGCACCACCAGGGAGGCGAGGATGCTGCCCAGCACCAGATGCAGGTTGATCTCGTGCAAGGCGTTGTAGATGTAGCTCGACTGATCGCGGATAATCTCGGTCTTGACGTCGGCGGGCAGACGGGGAGCCAGGCGGGCCAGGTTGGTCTTCACCGCCTCGATGACGGCCACCGTGTTTTCCCCCGACTGCCGGCGTACCTCCAGCACCACGCTCGGCACCCCGTTGATGCGGGCGGCCGAGCGCTGCTCCTTGGTGCCGTCCTCCGCCGCCCCGATGTCGCGAACGCGGACGGGTGCGCCGTTGACGGTGGCGACCACCAGATCGTTGAACGACCTGGGGTCCACGATGCGCCCCATCGTCCGCAAGGACTGCTCGCTGCGCCCGGTGGTGACGTTGCCTCCCGGGAGGTCGGCGTTCTGCCGGGCAATGGCGTCGCGCACAGAGGCGATGGGGATCTGGTAGGCGGCCAGCCGGTTGGCGTCCACCCACACGTTGACGGCCCGTGAGAGTCCCCCCACCAGGCGCACTTCCCCTACCCCGGACGCACGCTCGATGTCGACCTTGACCGTCTTGTCGGCGATCTCCGTCAGCTCCCGCAATGACCGGTTGCCGGAGACGGCCAGGGTCAGCACCGGCGCCTGATCGTTGTCGAACTTGGAGATGATCGGTGGTCGGATGTCGCGGGGCAGGTTGCGAACAGCGATGGCCACCTTCTCGCGGATGTCCTGCGCAGCCACGTCGATGGGACGGTTCAGGTTGAAGGTGACGATGACGATGGAATTTCCGGGGCTCGTGATGGAGCGCAGCTCGTGGATGCCCTGGATGGTGTTGATGGCTTCTTCCAGCTTCTGTGAGACCTGCGTTTCCATCTCCTCGGGCGAGGCGCCCGGCAGCTCTGTGCGGACGGAGACGGTGGGCAGTTCCACTGACGGGAAGCGGTCCACGCCGAGCCTGAAGTAGCTGACCGCCCCCACGACGACCAGCGCCATGATGATCATGGTGGCGAACACCGGTCGACGGATGCAGACCTCAGCGAGCTTCTGCATCTACTTCTCCACCGTGACTGCTTGCCCCCCGGCCAGATTCCCCGGCTGGGCCACGATCAGCTCGGTTCCCTGCAGCCCCGCCACCACTTCAACCCGTTCACCCTGACGGCGTCCGGTCTGGATCCGAATCTCCACGCTTTTCCCATCCTTGACGCTCATGACCTTCTCGACCCCGGCAAAGACGACGACTGCCGAGGCCGGGACGGTCACCATCGGCTGGTCGATCTGGGTGATCACCTCCGCCCGGGCGAACGCCCCGGGCCTCAGGAGCCCGCGCTCGTTCGGTACCTCGGCCTCGATCAAGAGGGTCCGATTCAGCTCGGCGATCTGAGGTGAGAGCCTCACCACCGACCCCTGGTGGCCGTTGGGATCCCCCTCCACTCTGACGCGTACGGTCTGCCCGATCTTCACCGATGAAGCCTCTCGTTCGGGCAACGACAATCGCAGGCGCAGGGGATGCGTGCGCACCAGGGTGACCACGGGCGCGCCCGCTCCCAGGTACTCACCGACCGACGCCTGCCGCTGACTGACGGCGGCATCGATCGGAGACACAAGCGCGGTGTCCGTGAGTTGCTGGCGAGCCAGATCCACCTCGGCCCGGCGCTGGACCAGGACGGCCTGGCGATTGCGCACCTCTTCCAGTGCGTCCTGGTAGCGCCCTTCCGACGCCTGCAGGCCGAACTGGGCCGAGTCGAGCTGAGCGCGCGCAATGAGCTGCTGGTCCCACAGCCGGGTCATCCTGTCCAGGGTAAGCTTTGCCTCGTCGAGCACGGCACGCGCCTGGCGCACGATCGCCGTCTGCTCTGGATCGACCCGGTCATCGGTCCCGTCGGGCGAGAGGCCCAGACGGGCGCGTGCCTGCTGGAGGGCTGCCACCGACTGCTCGAGCCGATGCTGATAGTCCCCGGGATCGATACGGCCGACCACGTGGCCCTTCTGGACCCGAGTGCCCATGTCAACCGTAATCTCCCGGAGCCGCCCCGGCACCTTCGTCCCCAGCACGACCTGCTCGTCGGCAACGAGGGTCCCCGTGGCCTCCACCGTACGCGGCACCTTGTCGAGCGCGACGGCAACGAGACGCACGGGCCGGGGCGCAGCCGTGGCCGGCTTGGAGGGTTGGGCGGCGGTTGCAGGGTTGTCTCGTTGGCATCCCGCGGCGGCGAGGATCAGCCCCGCCACGACGCCGAGTGCAGTCAGGCGATAGCGCATGATCGAATGGGTGAATGATACCTCGCCTTTCGCCACGAGGCCCAGCCTCGGCAGTAGTGTGATGGCCGCCCGCACGGCTACGCGGTCTTTTTCTCCAGCCGACGCGCCATCCGGGACATGGAATAGGCGCACAGCCAGTACACGATGGCGATGAACAGGTACAGCTGAAAGGGCTTGATCTCGCGATTGTTGACGATCTGGGCGGCCTTGGTGAGATCGACGTATCCGATGATGGAAGCCAGGGAGGTGTCCTTGAACAGCACGATCATCTGGGTCACCAGCGAGGGCACCATGTTGCGCAGGGCCTGCGGCAGGACGATCACGCGCATGGTCTGAGCGCCGGTGAGCCCCACCGCGCGGGCAGCCTCTACCTGCCCCCGCGGCACGGACTGCACACCCGCGCGCACGATCTCGCCGAAGTAAGCGGCTTCGAAGATGACGAAGGCCGTGAGGGCCACCCCGTACTCCGGAATAGGCAGGCGGAGCAGTTGAGGGATGATGAACCACATCCAGAAGATCACCATGACCAGTGGCACACCGCGGAAGAACTCCACGTAGGCGGTGGCCACTCCCCGTACCACCGCTGACGGGGCCAGCCGGGCCAGCCCGATGACGATGCCCAACAGGAAGCCGAGGACGATGGCGGGGATGGCCAATCGCAAGGTGCCCCCCGCGAAGTTGCCGATCCCCAACAAGCCCTGAAGGATCAGGAATTTCCAGTTGTGGGCGATGACCGTGAGGTCCATCAACCGCCACCCCCGCGGGCGATCATGCCGGGAATGGCGATCCGCCGTTCCACGCGAGCCATGATCCAGGCAATGCAGAGGCACATGGCGAGATAGATGAGGGTCCCGGCGGTCAGGGCCTCGATGGCCTTGGCCGTGTACGTCTCGATCTGGCGCGTCTGAAAGGTCAGCTCGGGGACGCTGATGGTCAGCGCGACCGAGGAGTTCTTCAGGATATTGAGCGACTCGTTGGTGGCGGGCGGCACGATGAGCCGGACGGCGATGGGTAGGATCACCAGCCGATAGGCCTGCCATGTGGTGAGTCCCATGGCCTGGGCCGCCTCGAACTGGGTGCGCGGAATGGAGAGAATGCCGGAGCGGATCACCTCGGACATTCGGGCTCCGTGATAGACGCCGAGGGCAAACGTACCCGCCCAGAACTCGGCGCCGTGGCTGAAGAGCCAGTCCTGGAGGGCCAGGGGCAGAAGTGGCGGCACGCCAAAGTACCAGAAGAACATCCAGACGATGAGCGGCACGTTGCGAAAAAACTCCACATAGGCCGTTCCTGCCGCGCGCAACGGCCGGAACGGTACGGTGCGCAGGGCCCCCGCCGTCAGCCCAAGGACGACGGCGAGGACCCAGGCCAATACCGAGAGCGCCAAGGTGGTAAGGACTCCATGCAGCAGCCAGTGCCCCGACTGGCCCGTCCACAGCACACTCCACGTGAACGAGTAGTTCACGTGCCGCGCCGGCGCTGTCCGCCCGCTACTACTTGCCGATCTGAGCGAGGAGGAACTTCTTTGTCTCGGGGCTCATCGGGTACGGCACCTCGCTCTTGGGACCGAACCACTTGTCGTAGATCTCGAAATACTTCCCCGACTCCAGGAGGGTTTTCAGTCCGGCATCGACCACCTGCTTGAACTCGGGGTCGCCCTTTCGCATGGCCATCCCGTAGGGCTCCTGGGAGTAGAAATCACCGACCACCTCGAAGTCGTTCGGGTTTGGCGCCTTGGCCTTGAGGCCGAACAGCTGGATGCCATCGTTGGTGAACGCATCAACCTGACCCTGGATGAGAGCCTGGAAGGCGGCGGGCTGGTCGGGAAATTCGCGCAGGATGGCGGTGGGGACCTTCTCCCGAACGATCTTGGCATTGGTGGAGCCCTGCTGGGCGGCGATGCGCTTGCCGGCGATGTCGTTGATGCTCTTGATGGGGCTCCCCTTCTTCACCATGAACTGGGCGCCGGTCAGGAAGAAGGTGAGACTGAAGTCCACGCTCTCTCGCCGCTGGGGGGTATCGGTCATGGTGCCCGCGATGAGATCCACCGCGTTCGAGGAGAGGAGCGGGATACGCGTGGGCGGTGTCGACTCCTTCTTCTCGAGCTTGACCGGCTTGCCCAGCTTCTTGGCGATGGCGGGCATCACACCTTGCTCGACGAGGTCGATGGTAAACCCCACCCACTCGTTGTTCTTGTCGACATAGGCAAAGGGGGGCGATCCCGTCCGGGTCCCGATGGTGAGGACACCCGTGCGGTTGATCTTCTCCAGGGTCGTCTCGGCTAGCGCCGGCGCCGCGAGGCTCACCCCCAGCGCCAATGTGAGTAGGATTGCCAGTGCGCGTCTCATGAAGGACCTCCGTCAGTGTGTGAGAATTTTTGACAGGAACAGCTTCGCACGCTCCGATTGCGGGGCGGCAAAGAACGTCTGGGGATCGGCCTGCTCGACGACGACCCCGCCGTCCATGAAGATGACCCGGTCGGCGACCCGCCGCGCGAAACCCATTTCGTGGGTTACCACCATCATGGTCATCCCTTCCCGAGCAAGGAGGGTCATGACGTCAAGAACCTCGTTGATCATCTCGGGATCGAGGGCTGAGGTTGGCTCGTCGAAGAGCATGATCTGCGGTTGCATGGCCAGGGCCCGTGCAATGGCTACCCGCTGCTGCTGCCCTCCCGAGAGGTTTGCGGGATAGTTCGCGAACTTCTCGGGAATGCCGACCCGCTCCAGCAGCGCCCGCGCACTACGCTCCGCCTCGGCTCGCGAGGCGCCCCGGACCTTCATGGGCGCCAGCATGATGTTCTGCAGCGCGGTCATGTGAGGGAAGAGGTTGAAGGACTGAAACACCATGCCGACGTGGGTTCGGAGCTTGGGAAGATTGATCCGGTCGCGGGTGATGGACTGCCCGAGCACGGTGATCTCGCCCTCCTGGATGTTCTCGAGCCCGTTCACGCATCGGATGAGGGTGCTCTTGCCAGAGCCCGACGGGCCGCACACCACCACCACTTCGCCGGTCGCGATCGACAGGGTGACGTCACGCAGCACGTGCAACGTCCCGAAGTGCTTGTTGACGTTGGTGAAGGTGATAGCGGCAGAAGAGGCCATACTTACTCGATGACCACCAGCACGTCGCCGGCATTGACGGCTTGCCCGGCCCCAACGCGGATTTCGCGCACCGTGCCCGGGGCCACTGCTTTCAGCTCGTTCTCCATCTTCATGGCCTCGATGACCACGACGGTATCGGCCAGCGCCACCCGGTCCCCTACCCGGACGGCGACGTGAGTGATCTTGCCCGGCATGGGCGCCTTCACCGTCTGGGCGTCCCCGTTCTTGATCGCACCGCCTCGCGTGCGGATCACGTGACGCGTGGCCTCCTCTACGGCGACGGTGTAGGTCTCGCCCCTGACCTCCACCGCGCAGAGACCCTCGTGGTTGGCTATCTGGACCACATACGAGTGCCCGTCCACGAGCAGCGAGCCGATACCCTGGCGGGTGAGGCGCGCGTCCACGTCCCAGATGTCGTCCCCGATCGTCACCCGGTAGCGTCCGGCTTCAGCCGTCACCTCGACCATCTCGGTTCGAGGCCCGATGGTCGCCACGAACTTCACGAGCGGATCCAGCTGGAGCGGACGCCACTGCGCCAGGCGGAGACCGCACCGTCACCCATGGTCACCGCCGGCAAGCTGGCGTGCCCCCGACGCTCGTACTCTGACAGGACGGCGGCCAGGACGGCGATCGAGCGGTGGCGATCCTCGGCCGCCTGCAACCCCGGCAGCAGGCGCTCGAGGACATTCGTGGAGAGTCGCCCGGCCCGGAAGTCCTCGTGGGCAATGATCTGCCGCAGGATCGGGATTGTCGTGCGGACACCCGCCACTCTGTACTCCGCCAGCGCGCGCCCCATGCGGGCAATGGCGGCCGGGCGGTCAGCGCCCCACGCGATGAGCTTGCTCATCAGGGTGTCGTAGTCACCCGGCACCGTGAAACCCTCGTACACCCCGGCGTCTTCGCGAATTCCGGGGCCAGCTGCCGGCCTCAGCCCAGTGATGGTGCCGGGTGACGGCAGCCATCCCGCGAAGGGATCCTCGGTGTTGATGCGGCACTCGATGGCCGCACCACGCCAGCTAATGTCGGGCTGCGTGTATCCCAGCGGCTCACCCGCCGCGATCCGAAGCTGCTGGTGGACGAGATCGATGCCGGTCACCATTTCGGTGACGGGGTGCTCGACTTGAAGGCGGGTGTTCATCTCCAGGAAGTAGAAGTGGCCCGATCCGTCGACCAGGAATTCCACGGTTCCGGCGTTCACATACCCAGCCGCCCGCGCGAGTCGGCACGCTGCCTCCCCCATGCGCTCTCGCATGGCGGCATCTACCCCGGGTGCTGGGCATTCCTCGATCAGCTTCTGATGTCGACGCTGGATCGAGCACTCGCGCTCGCCGAGGTGGATCACCCTGCCGTGAGTGTCAGCCAGGATCTGGACTTCGATATGCCGCGCATCGACCACCAGGCGCTCCAGGTATACGGCCGCGTCGCCGAAGGCCCCTTGCGCTTCGGCGCGGGCCAAGCGGAGGGCGTCGGTCAAATCTGTCTCGCGCTGGACGAGCCGCATTCCCTTACCACCACCCCCCAAGGCCGCCTTGACCATGAGAGGAAAGCCAACCTCACGCGCGAGCGTACGCGCCTCCTCGTCCGAGGTGAGGGGTTGCAATGTCCCGGGCACCATGGGCACCCCAAGCCGGCGGGCAAGCTGGCGCGCTCTCGTCTTGTCCCCCATGGCGTGAATGGCCGACGGTGGGGGGCCGATGAAGGTAAGCCCTGCCGCCTGGCAGGCCTCGGCAAAGTGCGCATTTTCGGCCAGGAAGCCGTATCCGGGATGCACGGCGTCCGCGCCTGCCAGCCGAGCGACGGCCACGAGTTTGTCGATGACGAGGTAGCTCTCCCGGGCCGGAGCGGGGCCGATCGGATACGCTTCGTCTGCCAGCTGCACATGCAAGGCTTCGCGGTCCACCTCCGAGAAGACAGCGACCGTGGCCAGCCCTTGCTCGCGGCAGGCGCGCATCACACGCACGGCAATCTCCCCCCGATTGGCCACAAGCACCTTGTGGATCATGTGGGCAATCGTCGGCGCGGCGAGCGCCCGCCGTTCTTCCCCGACACCCTCACCGGTCTCTCAACCGCTCGTTCACCGTCAGTCCTTGAGCGCATCGACCTGTTTGCCCTTGAGGGCCTCCATGGCCGCCCCCATGGCCTGCAGGGACACGAGCTTCACGTCGGCCAGCAATAGGTCAAACTTGTCCAGGATATTGCCAAGCTGATAGTGGAAGGTCGAGCCGAGTTGGGTGATCCCGATCCGCTTGCCCCTGAGGTCGCTGATCGACCGCGTGCCGCGCTCGTAGAGGTCCGTGTGGACGACGAGTGCGGTGAGCGGGTAGCCCGGCCACTCGCGACCCTTGTCGGCGACGATCCAGATCTGCTCGCCTCCCAGCACGATGTTATAGAGGGCCGCCGTGAGGCCGGTCGCGCCCACCTCGATCTGCCCCGCGGCAAGGGCCGCGGCAATGGGCGCGGCCGCCTGGAAGTAGACCAGTTCGGGATCGACTCCGAATTCCTTGAAGAATCCCTTCTCCACGCCGACGAACAGCGGCGCCGAGGACGTCAGCTTGAGAACCCCGACCTTCACCTTGTCCTGGGCCGAAACTGCGTTCGCCACCAGCAGACAGAGGAGCGTACCGAGGGTGATCAGCCGGGCCATGGTTGTTCTTCTCTGATTTTCGACAGACTGCTTGACATTGTAACAGGAGGTGGAAGGAGCAGGTTCCGGGGTGGCTCAGCCCCGCCGCCAGGGGATGGCCACGCGCTCGAGGCGTGTCAACCCCCAATTCGACAGGAGGCCGAGCAGCGAAAGCACGACGATGCCCACCATGAGTTTGGTGGTGGCCATGATGTTGCCTGCGTGCAACACGAGGAAGCCGATGCCTGACTCAACAGCGATCATTTCGGCCGCCACCAGCACCAAGGGCGGTGCCGGCGCCGAGACGCAATCCCGCGAAGATCATGGGGAGAGCCGACGGGAGGATTACCTTGCGGATCACGCCCACGCGCCGGGCTCCGAAGGCAACCGCCGCCCGGACGAGGAGCGGATCGGCCTCGCGCACCCCCCGGCCACGATGTTGAGCAGGGTGGACTTGCCACAGCCGGAGGGGCCGAGGAGCGCCACGAACTCCTCGTCGGCGGCGGTGAGGGTAATGCGATCGAGGGCATGCAGCTGTTCCCACGCCGATCAACGTAGGTCTGCGCCACCCGGTCAAGAACAATGCGCATGCCCAGGTGGAGGCCGGAGACGGAATCGCTGAATCTTTCCGGTCGCGGTCTTCGGAAGATCGGTGACGAGGGTGATCCAGCGGGGAACCTTGTAGCCGGCGAGGCCGGATCTAACCCACGTCTTGAGCGCCGCCTCATCCACGGGCTGACCGGTCTTGGGCACCACGAAGGCCTCCAGCTTCATGAGGCCCTCCTCGTCCTCGCGACCGACCACGGCCGCCTCCAAGATGAGGGGGTTCTCGACCAGGCGGGCTTCCACTTCGCTCGGTGAAATCCACTGCCCGCCAACTTTGATCATGTCGTCGGCGCGTCCCGCAAAATAGAAGTAGCCGTCGCCGTCCCGCCACAGCATGTCGCCAGTGCGAATCCACTCACCCAGCATGACTTGCCGCGTTCGTTCCCGACGATGCCAGTAGTAGGCCGATGTGGTCGGCCCCTTGATGAGCAGGTGCCCGATGTGTCCCGGCTCCACCGGACGGCCCTCGTCATCGATCAGACGAGCCTCGAAGCCGGGCACGATCTGGCCGATGGCACCCCGTCGGAGGGCGCCCGGACGGCTGGCGATGAAATCGTGAAGCGCTTCGGTGGAACCCATCACGTCGATCAGGGGAAGACTGAATCGCTCCTGCCAGGCGTCGACGAGGACCGCCGGCAGGGCCTCGCCCGACGAGACGCACAAGCGCAGCGACGAGAGGTCGTGGCGCCCCGGAACCTGCAGCATGCGGGCGTACAGCGTGGGTACGGCACAGAACACCGTCGGCCGCTCGCATTCGATGGTGGTCAGCAGCGCGTCGGCCGGCAGCCGCTCACGCACGAGCACCGAGGCGGCCGCCACTCTCGCCGGGAAGTACAGGGAGTTCCCGAGGCCGAAGGCGAAGTACATCTTGGAGGCCGACAACACCAGGTCGTCGGGGCCGAGGCCAAAGACGGCAACCCCGACCAGGTCCGCCGCGGCCACGAAGTCCTGATGGCTATGAACGGCCGCCTTCGGGCGCCCGGTTGAGCCCGACGTGTAGCCCCAGTACATCACGTCCTCGGGCGCGGTGGGAGCGGGGTCGAGACGGGCAGGGGCGTGAGCGAGCACATCCTCCCATTCGAGCGCATCATCGGCCGCCCGCCCATTCACGATGACGTGACGGAGGAACGGACACCCGCCTCGCACGGCCACGATTCGCGCCAGTACGTCGTCGTCGACGATGGCCACTCGGGCCCGGCTCTCGTTGAGAATGAACGCGTACTCGGGTCCGGACATCAGCGTGTTGAGAGGCACGACCACGGCCCCCAGCTTGACCGCTCCCCAGAAGCTGGCGGCGAAGACCGACGAATCGCCGAGGGCAAGCACCACCCGATTCTCCATCTCGACACCAAGTTCACCGAGCGCGCTCCCCAGGCGGTCGGCCGTCGATGCAAGGGAGGCGTAGCTGATCGAACCTCCGGCCACGCGAAAGGCAGTGTGAAGGCCTCGGCCCTCGGCGAGATGGCGATCGACAAAGAATGTCGTGGCGTTGAATCGGTCGGGCAGATCCATCGCGGGCTACCCCGACCGCAGGCAGTTCATGAACGACGGCAGCGCCCCTTGCCAGGGATGGCAGGGTCGTCCTACCCTCACGTCCAGATCACGACCGCGGCGGAATCTCGAGGCCGCTGAAGAAATAACCGATCTCGAAGGCGGCCGAGGCCGGGGAGTCCGAGCCGTGGGCGGCGTTGGCCTCGATGGAGGACGCAAAGTCGCGACGGATGGTGCCGGGCGCTGCCTTGGCGGGGTCGGTGGCGCCCATGAGGTCCCGCCAGCGTGTGATGGCGTCCTCCGCCTCGAGGACCATCACCAGCACCGGGCCCTGCGTCATGAACGCGCACAGGCTGCCGTAGAACGGCCGCTCCTGGTGGACGATGTAGAAACCGCCCGCCTCGGCGGCAGACAACCGGAGGAACCTGGCGGCTCGGATGCTGAAGCCGGCTCGTTCGATCCGCGTGATGATTTCGCCCACGACGCCCTTGGCCACCGCGTCGGGCTTGATGATGGCCAAGGTGCGCTGCGGCACGGTGTTGCTCATATCCCGATGACCTTTGCCACTGTCGCTCCCATGTCGGCCGGACTCTTGACCAGGGTCGCCCCTGCCGCTTCGAGTGCCTTCATCTTTTCGACCGCCGTGCCTTTGCCACCGGCAATGATGGCGCCGGCATGCCCCATCCTCCGCCCGGGCGGCGCCGTCTGGCCGCAGATGAACGCAACAACCGGCTTTCGCACGTGGGCCTTGATGTAGGCCGCCCCTTCCTCCTCGGCACTCCCTCCGATCTCGCCGATCATCATGATGGCACGCGTCTCGGGGTCCTCGTTGAACAGGCGCAAGACCTCGACGAAGGTGGTCCCGTTCACCGGATCACCACCGATGCCGACGCACGTCGACTGGCCGAGCCCGCGCCCGGTGAGCTGGCCCACCACCTCGTAGGTGAGGGTGCCGCTGCGGGAGACGACGCCAATGGGGCCCGGTTTGTGAATGTGTCCGGGCATGATGCCGATCTTGGCCTGCCCCGGGGTGATGAGGCCCGGGCAGTTGGGTCCGATAAGCCGGCTCGTCGTGCCCGACAGAAACTGCTTGGCGCGGACCATGTCCACCACCGGGATGCCCTCGGTGATGCAGACGACGAGGGCCACTCCGGCTGCAGCCGCCTCCATGATGGCGTCGGCCGCCGCGGCCGGCGGGACGAAAATCAACGCGCAGGTGGCACCCTCTTTGTCGACCGCCTCCGCCACCGTGTTCCATACGGCGAAGCCCTCGTGGGTGCTTCCGCCCTTACCCGGTGTCACGCCGCCCACGACAGTGGTGCCGTATTCCCTGCACCGCGCCGCATGAAAAGCTCCTTCGCGGCCGGTGATCCCCTGCACGACCACGCGGGTGGAGCGGTCGACCAGGATCATGCGCGGCCTCGGGCCAGAGCCACCACCTTGCGAGCACCGTCCGCCATGTCGTCGGCGTTGGTCAGAGACAGGCCCGACTCGGTCAGCATCTTCTTGCCGAGCTCGACGTTGGTGCCCTCCATCCGAACAACCACCGGCAGCCGAAGCCCCAGCTTCTTCACCGCGGCGATGACACCTTCGGCCAGCCGGTCGCACCGCAAAATGCCCCCGAAGACATTGATGAAGACGGCCTTCACACGGGGATCCGACGAGAGGATGCGAAACGCGTTTTCGATCTGCTCGGGCGAAGCACCGCCCCCCACGTCGAGGAAATTGGCGGGCTCACCCCCGGCCAGCTTGACGATGTCCATGGTAGCCATGGCCAGGCCGGCCCCGTTCACCATGCAGCCCACATTCCCGTCGAGCTTGATGTAGTTGAGGCCGTGCTTCGAAGCCTCCACGTCCAACGGATCCTCCTCGTGGACGTCGCGCAGGGTGACAATCTGCGGCTGCCGATAGAGGGCGTTGGCATCGAAGCTCAGCTTGGCATCCAGCGCGAGCACGCGGCCGTCCCCGGTGACGACGAGCGGATTGACCTCGACCAGGGAACAGTCCCGGGCCAGGTACAGGGCGAAGAGATTCCTGATGAGGCCGACACTCTGCTTGAACCGGTCGCCGTCGAGCCCGAGGCCGAAGACCAGCCGCCGCGCCTGGAACTCCTGAAACCCGAGGGCGGGATGGGCCCATTCCCGCAGGATCTGCTGGGGGCTGACGGCGGCCACCTCTTCGATGTCCATTCCTCCCGCTGGCGAGGCCATCACCACGTGGGTCGCCCGTCCGCGGTCCAGGGTGATGGAGAGGTATAGCTCGTGCTCGATCGGGAACGCTTCCTCGACGAGCACTCTGCGTACCTCGACGCCGCCGGGCGGCGTCTGCGGAGTCTTCAGCATCATGCCAAGGATCTGCCGGGCGACCGTTTCTGCCCCCGCCGGATCCTCCGCTACCTTGATACCGCCTCCCTTGCCACGGCCACCGGCGTGTACCTGGGCCTTTACCACGACTCGACCGCCGAGCCGCTCGGCCACGGTCCGGGCAGCGGCCGGGGTGTCGGCCACCTCGCCGCGCGGCACGGGCACCCCAAACTCGCGCAGGAGGGCCTTAGCTTGAAACTCGTGGATCCTCACGAACGGGCAGGCTTGTCCCGGCCGCCGAGCTTGCGCAGCACCCACAAAACCGGATCGAAGAACTCGTCAGCGACCCGTTCCTTGAGCGGGATGATGGCGTTATCGGTGATCTGGATATGCTCGGGGCATACCTCGGAACAGCACTTGGTGATATTGCAGAGCCCGATACCGGTGACCTCCTTGGTGAAGGTCGCTCGCTCGCGGGTATCGAGTGGATGCATGGCCAAGCCGGCTACCTTGATGAAGAAACGGGGCCCGGCGAATGCCTTCTTGTTTTCCTCGTGGTCACGGATGACGTGACAGACGTTCTGACAGAGAAAGCATTCGATGCACTTGTGAAACTCCTGGATGCGGTCGATGTCCTCCTGCATCATCCGATACGTCCCGTCCGGCTCCGGGGCCTTGAGTCGGAGGGGGGGATCTCCTTGGCCTTCTCGTAGTTGTAGGCGAGGTTGGTGACAAGATCGCGGATGAGCGGGAAGCCGCGGATGGGCGCCACCGTGATGGGCTGGCTCTCCTGGAAGAGGTCCATCCGGGTCATGCACATCAGGCGAGGCTTTCCATCGATCTCCGCGCTGCAGGAGCCGCACTTTCCGGCCTTGCAGTTCCAGCGAACCGCCAGATCGGTGGCCTGGGTCGCCTGCAGCCGATGGATCACGTCGAGAACGACCATGCCCTCCTCGGCCGCCACCCGATATTCCTGAAAGCCGCCGGTGCCGCCCGTGCCCCGGAAGACGCGCATGGTGAAGGTCGGCATCATTTTCTCTCTTGGAACAGCAGCTTCAGCTCGGGCGGCATCTCGGGAAGCGGCTCGCGGGTGAGCTGCACGTCGCCGTTGCGCAGGCGGAGCACGACGTTGACCTTGCCCCACTGATCGTCGGTGTAGGGATGATCGTCACGGGTGTGGCCGCCGCGGCTCTCCTTGCGTTCCAGGGCCGCCCGTGCGGAACACTCGGCCACCGTCAAGAGCGAGTCGAGGTCGAGAGCCGTGTGCCAGCCGGGGTTGTACTGGCGGTGCCCCTCCACGCGAACCTTGCCCGCCCGCACCTTGAGCGCTTCGATTCGCGCGAGCGCGTCCTGCATCTCGCGCTCGACCCGGATGAGCCCGACCAGATTCTGCATCGTCTCTTGCAGGTCGAACTGGATGGCATACGGGTTCTCGCCACCGGCCCGCTCGAAGGGGGCGAGGGCGTCCCGGGTGATCGATTCGACCTGCCCGCTATCAACGATGAGCTGGCCCCCGAAATCCTTGGCGTAGAGGGCGGCGTGAAGGCCTGCGCGGCGACCGAAGACGAGCAGGTCGGAGAGCGAGTTACCCCCCAACCGGTTGGAGCCGTGCATCCCTCCCGCCACCTCGCCCGCCGCGAAGAGCCCGCGCACCGTGGACTCGGTGCTGTCGGCATCGACGCGAACGCCACCCATCACGTAGTGGCAGGTCGGGCCGACCTCCATCGGTTCCTTGGTGATGTCGACGCCGGCCAGCTCCTTGAACTGGTGATACATCGACGGCAGGCGCTTCCTGATGTAATCCGACGGGCGGCGCGTGCAGATGTCGAGGAACACACCACCGTGGGGGCTGCCCCGTCCGGCCTTGACCTCGGCGTTGATGGCGCGGGCCACCTCGTCGCGGGGCAAGAGGTCGGGAGTGCGCCGATTGTTCGTCTTGTCCTCGTACCAGCGATCGGCCTCCGCCACATTGTCCGCCGTCTCGCCCTTGAAGAATTCCGGGATGTAGTTGAACATGAAGCGCTCGCCCTGGCTGTTCTTGAGCGTCCCGCCGTCCCCCCGCACGCCCTCCGTCACGAGGATGCCCCGCACCGAGAGCGGCCACACCATCCCGGTCGGATGGAACTGGACGAACTCCATGTCGATCAGGTCGGCGCCAGCCCACAAGGCAAGCGAATGCCCGTCCCCTGTGTACTCCCAGGAATTGGACGTGACCTTCCACGCCTTCCCTATGCCGCCGGTGGCGAGCACGATCGCCTTCGCCTTGAAGACTACGAAGCGGCCACTCTCCCGCCAGTAGCCGACGGCTCCGCATACCCGGTCGCCATCCTTCAGCAGGCGCACGATCGTGCACTCCATGTATACGTCGATGCCCTGGTGGATGCCGTGGTATTGCAGGGTCCGGATCATCTCGAGCCCGGTGCGATCGCCGACGTGAGCGAGGCGAGCATAGCGGTGACCGCCGAAATCGCGTTGCAGGATCCGGCCGTCCTTGGTCCGGTCGAAAAGCGCCCCCCAGCGCTCCAGCTCCAGCACGCGTTCGGGTGCCTCCTGAGCGTGGAGCTGGGCCATCCGCCAGTTGTTCAGCATCTTGCCGCCGCGCATGGTGTCGCGGAAGTGCACCTGCCAGTTGTCCTCGGGCCACACGTTGCCGAGAGCCGCCGCGATACCCCCCTCGGCCATGACCGTGTGAGCCTTGCCGAGGAGCGACTTGCAGACCAGGCCCACCGAGACTCCCTGGGCGGCCGCCTCGATGGCCGCGCGCAGACCGGCCCCCCCCGCCCCGATGACGATGACGTCGTGCTCGTGGGTCTCGTAGTCGAGCTGTGCCATCACAGGATCCTCGCGTCATGGATGACGCCCATGGAGACCAGCCGGATGTAGAGGTCCGTCAAGCCGACACTGAACAGGGAAAGCCACGCGTAGACGGGATGCTTCTCGTTGAGCCGGGAGACCACGTGCCAGAGCTTGTAGCGGATGGGTGCTCGCGAGAAGCTGTTGAGGTACCCCCCGCACACGTGCCGACACGAATGGCAGGAGAAGGTATAGCCGGCGAGCAAGAGCACGTTGATCCACATGACGATGGTGCCTACCCCGATGCCGAACTGATGACCGCCCCCGGGAAGAGGAAAGCGAAAGGCCAGGATGGCATCCCAGGTCAAAAGGATGATGAAGATCACGGCCACATACCACGCGTAGCGGTGAAGGCTCTGGAGCACCAAGGGAAAGCGCGTCTCGCCCGTGTAGCCGCTCTTCACATCGCGCACCGCACAGGCCGCCGGTGCCAGCCAGAACGAGCGGTAGTAGGCCTTGCGATAGTAGTAACAGGTCAGCCGGAAGAGACCAGGACCCCACAGGATCAGGAAGGCAGGCGAGACGATCCCAATGATGGGCACCGCGATGTCCGGCAATCCCCCACCGAAGGTCGGGTGCAAGCACGACTTCGTCAGGCACGGGGAGTAGAAGGGCGACAGGTAGGGCGCCACGTAGTAATGGGCG
The DNA here is from genome assembly GCA_963754315.1 of uncultured Candidatus Rokubacteria bacterium. GTDB lineage: Bacteria > Methylomirabilota > Methylomirabilia > Rokubacteriales > CSP1-6 > CAVWFS01. The sequence continues at coordinate 409,972 of CAVWFS010000018.1, read as the reverse complement.
TTGTGCAGGGCCGCCCACGTCGAATAGATGATGAACGACCCCAGCACGATGACCACGGTGACTGGCAGGGCCCACCAAGCGTCCCGGCGAAGATGCGGGGCCGCGATGGGGGCCCGCGCTGCCCCGACCGCGCGTCCGTTCATGATGTCTCCCGTGCGTATTGCTTCATCCCGTCCTGGTAAAGATCCCCTCCATGGCAGTCGTTGATCACGATGGCCGGGAAGTTCTCGACCTCGAGGCGACGGATTGCCTCCGTGCCCAGATCCTCGTAAGCAACGATCTCAAGCTTCTTCACGAATTGGGACAAAACCGCGCCCGCCCCCCCGATCGCGCCGAAGTAAACCGCCTTGTGCTTGCGCAACGCGTCCTTGACCGCCGCTCCCCGCGCCCCTTTACCGAGCGTCCCTTTGAGACCCAGCTGAAGGAGGGCGGGGGTGTACGTGTCCATCCGCCCAGCCGTCGTGGGTCCGATGGATCCCACCACGTCTCCGGGACGGGCGGGTGACGGGCCCGTGTAGTAGATGATCTGCCCGCGCACGTCGATGGGAAGCGGTTTTCCCTCCTCGATCAGCGGAAGCAGCCGTCCGTGTGCGGCATCCCGTCCCGTGTACATGACACCGCTGATACGGACACGATCGCCGGCGCGGAGCACCGTCACGTCAGCGTCGCTCAGGGGCGGCCTGACCTCTTTGATCCCGTCCGCGGCCATGCTCACACTCACAGGCTGACCACCTCGCCGACTCGAGAGCTGGGTCTCACAGGGTGACCTCCTTGTGCCGGTGGGCGTGGCACTCGATGGTCACTGCGACTGGGAGCGAGGTGATGTGGCACGGATAGGTCAGGATGTGGATCCCGAAGGCGGTCGTGTCGCCCCCGTAGCCCTGAGGTCCAATCCCAAGACGGTTTGCCCGGTCGAGCACCTCACGCTCCAGCGTGTCGACGGCCGGATCCGGATTCGGCGTGCCCAGCTCCCGGAACAGCGCCCTCTTGCTGAGGATGGCCGCTTTCTCGAAGGTACCGCCGACCCCAACCCCCAAGATGAGTGGTGGGCAGGCATCGGGACCCGCAGTGCGCACGCATTCAAGGATCCAGTCCTTCACCCCAGCGATCCCCTCGGCCGGAGTGAGCATCTTGTATTTCGAGCGATTCTCGCACCCCCCACCCTTGGCCATGACCATGATCCTGAGCAGCGAGCCTGGGACGACGTCGACGTGGATCACCGCGGGCGTGTTGTCGCCGGTATTCACGCGGTCGAAGGGCGAGCGTACGATCGAGGCACGCAGATAGCCTTCGGTGTAGCCCTGGCGTACACCCTCGTTCAGCGCGTCGCCGAAGGAGCCGCCCGTCACGTGCACGTCCTGACCCAGCTCCACGAACATGACCACCATGCCCGTGTCCTGGCAGTAGGGAATGCGCCTGGTCCGGGCCAGCTCTGCGTTGTCCTTGAGGATCTGGAGCACCTGCCGTCCAGCTGGCGAGCGCTCCGTGCCGAGAGCCCGATCGAACGCGCGGAGCATGTCCGGCTCGAGAACGGTATTGGCCTCCATGCAGAGCTTCTTGACGGCATCGGTGATGGCGCTTACGTGGAGCTCACGCATGCCCTACTTCGCTATCCTGGCTCATTGTGGCCTCCCGCTTCTCCCGCTCGCCCAGTCGACCATGGGACGTGCTCGTCCCTACAGCTTCAGCTTCTCGACGAGCTCACGGACGGCGGCCGCGGACTTGTTGAACGCCGTTTGTTCCTCGGTCGTCAGGGTGATTTCGATGACCTGTTCCACCCCCCGCCGGCCCAGCTTCACGGGAACTCCCACGTACAGCCCCCTCACTCCATACTGACCGTCGAGGTACGCAGCGCAGGGCAGGATCTTCTTCTTGTCTTTCAGGATCGCCTCCACCATCTCGACGGCGGAGGCGGCCGGCGCGTAGTACGCGCTCCCGGTCTTGAGGAAGTTCACGATCTCCGCGCCACCGTTGGCGGTGCGGGCGACGAGAGCCTCGATCCTCTCCTTGGACAGCAGCTCCGTAATGGGAATCCCGGCCACCGTCGAATAGCGCGGCAGGGGAACCATGGTGTCTCCATGCCCGCCCAGTACGAAAGCGGTAACATTCTCGACCGATACGTCCAGCTCGCGCGCGATGAATGTCCGGAAGCGCGCGGAGTCGAGAATACCGGCCATGCCGATCACCCGTGAGGATGGGAAGCCAGACCTCTTCCAGGCAAGCTGCACCATGGCGTCGAGCGGGTTGGTGACCAGGATCAGAGTGGCGTTCTTGGATCGGGCCACGATCTGCTCGACCACGCCTCCTACGATCTCGGCATTCTTGAAGAGCAGATCATCGCGAGTCATCCCCGGCTTGCGAGCCAGGCCCGCCGTGATGACCACGATGTCAGAGTCGGCTGTTTCGTCGTAGCCGTTGGTACCCACCATCGACGAGTCGTACCCGTGCACGGGACCGGCCTGGGCCAGGTCCAGGGCCTTGCCCTGAGGGACGCCCTCGATGACGTCCACCAGCACCACGTCGCCCAGTTCCCGTTCCACGGCATACTGAGCGGCGGTGGCCCCTACGTTTCCGGCGCCCACCACGGTGATCTTCGGACGCGGTTGTTGCACGTTCATGATTTCGGCCTTGTCCGCCTGCACGCGCGGCCTCTACAGCGTCGCCATGTTCTCGACGATGGCGGTGCCGAACTGCGAGCACTGGCCTCCTGTCTCGGTCGCATCAGAGTGGCGGGTCCTCGAGAGATCGGCGCGAATGCTCTCAACATGTCGCTAACGGCTCCACACCTTATGGTACATGGATGGCCTCACCCCCACCACCAGGTCGCGGGCCGGCGGGACACGTACCCTGAACGAGACGCCCAAACTACCCCCCATTGCTGACCTCGCCGGGTGACAAAGGGATGCTGACACACGACCGCCTCCCGGATCGGGGAGGCGGTATGGATGCAGCCAGACTCTAGCGTCCGACGTGCGCGGCGTCAAGCGACCGGTCCCACCACCGGCCGATCTCGCCGCTGGCCAAAAAGCCTGCGCACTCCGAGGCGCTTGAGGTGCGCAATCGATCTCTCTGGTGAAAGTTCCATGGGACAAACTGCCGTGCAGTTGCCCTGGCCGTGGCATCGGACGAGCGCGTCGTCAGAGAGGAGGATGGACCAGGACACGGACTCAGCCGCGTCCCGTCGATCGCGCTGGAGAGTGAAGGTCCGGTTGAGAGCGGCCGGGCCCGGGAATCGCGGCGCATGGGCGACCATGGTGCAGGCGGAGACGCACATACCGCAGCCAATGCATTCGATGGCCTCGTCGATCTCTCGCCGCTCGGCCGACTCACCCGAGACGATCGCGTACTCCGGCGCGTCCGCCTCCGGCACGAACGCGGCCCCGACCGAGCGGAGCTTCTCATGGAACGGCGCCATGTCCACCACGAGGTCTCGCAGGATCGGCAAGTGATAGAGGGGCCGCACATCGATGACGTCGGCGTCGAGCGCCGTCAGGCGCGTCCGACATGCCCACCGTTCCCGTCCATTGACGACCATGGCACAGGACCCACACATCCCTACGCGGCAGGCGTAGCGAAAGGCCAGGGTATGGTCCTGCCCGCGCTGGATGTCGACCAGGGCGTCGAGGACCGTCGTGTCCGGTCCCGTCGCGATCGAGTACACCTGCTGACGCTCGGCCTCGCCGGGTGCCCAGCGGAGAACACGCATCAGCCGGATGGGCTTCGCCGCCAGTCCCATGACAGCACGTACACCCGGAAGCTCGAAGACTTGTCAGGCGGAAAGATCTCGAAGAAGCCTCGCGCCGAGGGAGGGATCGGATAGTTCACGTAGCCGATGGTCTTGGCGACAACCCGGCCGTGGACATCAAGGCTCTCCACCATGAGCCGGACATTGATCGCCTCCAGGCCGTAGTTGTTGATGACGTACCCCCCGACCGAGAAGCCGGCCCCCATCTTCCACGGGCTCCCAGATGAGCTGGAAGAACTGATCAGCGCCGTATACCTGCCCTTCCTGGGCGGGCACGGGCGGTGCCAGCACCGCCATCAGCACGCTCAGACCGACGATAAGCCACCCCATCCGCGAAGCCCGTAACCTCACCGGGGCAGCCGGCGCAAGAACGCGGCGATGGCCATGCCAATCTCTCTGGGCGAATCCTCCTGGATGAAGTGTGCGCCCTTCACCGTCACCTCGTGTTGATTTGGCCAGCGCCGGCAAAACTCGCGCTGAGCCCCCACGAGGATCGAGCCGGGATCTGCGTTGATGAAGAGCTTCGGCAACGGGCTCGCCGTCAGGAACGTCCCGTAGTCGCTCGCGATGGCGACCACATCGGCGGGCTCCCCGCCGATCGGAATCTCGCGTGGCCATGTCAGGGTGGGCCGGCGGGTTTCGCCAGGCTCAAGGTAGGGACGCCGATAGACGGACATCTCCTCGTCGGTCAGGCGACGGAGAACGCTGGCCGGCAGAATGCGCTCGACGAACACGTTCTTCCTGAGCACGACCTCCTCGCCCGCTGGCGACCGCATGGTCTGGAAAATGGACCTGGCCGCTTCTGGCCACTCCTCCCAGGCCATCGGGCGCACGATCGCCTCCATGTACACGAGGGCCCGCACGCGGTCGGGAAAGCGCTTGGCCCAGTGAAAGGCGAGGGCCGAACCCCAGTCGTGCGCAACCAGGGTTACCCGTCGCGTAAGCCCGAGGTTGTCGAACCATGCATCCAGGTAGCGGGCATGATCGATGAAGCGATAGGAGTCGCTCGGCGCACGATGGGACTCTCCCATCCCCACGAGGTCGGGGGCGAGGCACCTTCCCAGCGGCTCTACGTGCGGGATGATGTTACGCCACAGGTACGACGAGGTCGGATTCCCGTGCAGAAACACGACGGGGTCGCCCGTCCCCGTGTCGACATAGGCCATCTCTGTATCGACAACGTTGGCGCGATGACGCGGGTAGCGGTGGGCGGCGGCGATCGAAGAGTCACTCATGAGAACCTAAAGAGGATACGACCAGCCGCCGCTCAGTACCAGCGCCACGTCCAGAACGCCACGAAGAATATGCCGGCGAGCCCGAGGGCCAGCGCGAAGAGCGGACGGTGCCAGCGTGGCGACAGCCCACACTCGAGCAGCAGCGAGCGCACACCGAGGAGCGCATGCAGCAGGGCTAAAGCGAGGAGGGCCGCCTGCACCGGGCGTCGGAATGGGTTCGCGAGATGGAGGGTGATGACGACGAGCAACCCGACGGCTGCCCCCCGCTGGATGAGCCAGGCCCACATCCCGAGCTTGGTGTCGCGCCAGCCTTCGCGAGTCGTCCATTCGCGTTTGAGGACCTTCGATTCCACCCTCATCGGGATCAGTCGCCGATCTCGACGGCGATCGAGGTGGCGCTCGGCGCCGGCGGCATCGCTCGGGTGAAGGCAACCGCCGCCTCCCACACGGTCGGCCCCGCTCCCGCCTGGCGCACGTAGACCGCGTAGGGCGGTCCAGAAATCCGTTCTGGATAATCACGTCGATAGTGAGCCCCGCGGCTCTCACGGCGCGCGAGGGCGCTCTCGGCAATCACGCGGGCTGTCGTGAGCTGGTTGGTCAGGTTGAGCCAGTCCTGCCACGCCGTGTTGAAGGCCGGGCCGCCCGTCACGCCGACCTCGCCCAGAGCCTCGTCGAGACCATCGATGTCGGCGAGGGCACGCCGAAGTCCTTCCGCGTCCCGCACGAGACCGACCTTGTCCCACATGCTCTCCCGGAGGCTCCGCTGGAGCGCATACAAGTCGCGGCGTGAGGCTCGTCCTAAGGGCGCCTGGACCCGCCGCGCCGCGTCCTCCAGGCGCGCGACCGAAAGCGCGGAGTGCCGACGGCCTTCCACGAACGACGCCATCACATCGCCCGCGATACCGCCGAAGACGGTCGACTCGGCGACACCGTTACCGCCCAGTCGGTTGGCCCCGTGTACCCCACCCGCGTCCTCGCCCGCCGCAAAAAGGCCGTCCACCTCGGTCCGGCAGTCCGCATCGATGACCACGCCGCCCATCATGAAGTGGGTGGTCGGTCCCACCTCCACCCTCTCGCGCGCGAGATCGCGACCGAAGTCACGGCAGCGCTTGACCATACCTCGAAAATTTCGCTCGACAACCTCGGCGCCCAGGTGCGAGACGTCGAGCCACACTCCGTCGTTCGGCGTCCCGCGCCCCTCGACCACCTCGAGGAAGGCCGCGCGCGACACGAGGTCACGCGTCGACCGTTCCAGCCGGAGGGGGTCGTAGCGTTCCATGAAGCGCTCGCCCCGGCCATTGCGGAGTTGGCCTCCCGCCCCACGCAGCCCCTCTTCGAGGAGTGCGCCCGTCATGAGGGATCCCGGTACGATGAGCCCGGTGGGATGGAACTGCACCATCTCCATGTCGCGCAGGGAGAGACCAGCTCGGTAGGCGAGCGCGATGCCGTCAGCGGACTTGTCGGCCGAGCAGGCGACGATCTTGTACATCGTGGGCCCGCCGCCCATGGCCAGCAGGGTGGCGCGGGCTCGCACGGCCATGAAGTCGCCGGAGCGGATATCGAGAAGAAGAGCCCCGGCCGCCCGCCCGTGATCGTCACGGAGCAACTCGACCGCCCGACACTCCTCCCACGTCCGGATTCGCTCGCGCCTCAGAATCTGTTCGGTCAGGCGGTTCATGATCTCGATGCCGGTCAGGTCCCCCTTGTGGATGGTCCGGTCGTGCGTCTGGCCGGCGAACGGCTTCTGATGAATGCGACCCTCGCGTGTGCGATCGAAAAAGCAGCCGTAACGCGATTCCAGCTCGAGGAGCCGGGCGGGCGCGGCCGTGACCAAGGTCCACACCAGTTCTTGATCGTTGATCCAGCCCCCTCCGTTGAGCGTGTCGAGCAGGTGAGCCGCCAGCGAGTCGGGCTCGGCCAGCACGGCGTTATAGCCACCCTGGACCATCCGCGTGCAGCCAGCACGTCCCAGGAGGCCCTTGGCGACGACCATGACTCGCAGGGCCGTGCTGGCATCGCTAGCGTGCAGGGCGGCACAGAGGCCCGCCCCACCCGCGCCGAGAACGAGGACGTCGGTGTCGAGGACGTCGATCACGGGCCGAGCAGCGCCTGGAGAAGGGCTCGTCCCTTCTCGCCCATCCACGGCTTGCTCCCGAGGGCCCTGCCGACGAGCTTTCCGTCGCGGTCGACGATGTAGACCGTCGGGGTGGCGGTCACCTGGTAGGCGCGCGAGATCACGCCTGGAGGGTCGAGAACAACGCGCATGGTCAGCTTGCGCTCAGTCACCCAGGCTCGCACCTTCTGCTCACTCTCCGCGATGTTGACGGCGAGGACGACCAGTCCGCGGCCAGAGTAGGCGCGCTGGACTTCCTCGATGGTCGAGGGCAACTCCCTCGCGCAGTACGTTCACCAGGTGGCCCAGAAATAGAGCAGTATTGGGCGGCCCCGAAACTGGGCCAGCGTGATGGACGCTCCGGCCAGGTCTCGTCCTGAGAAGGCCGGAGCCATGGTCGGTTCCAGGGGGACGATGCGGAGATCCCCGAGAAGCGTGTCGAGCGGGGTCCGGGCGGCGGCCATCAGGGGTTGAACCAACACCGCCAAGACCAACACTCCTACCCACGCGCGTCTCACTGACTCTCCGTCTCCTCAGGAGAACGTGATGTCGGCCGTGCCCTCGTACTTGCCGCCGTGGGTGTCTGTGAACGTCACCTTGAGTAGGCCGGGATCGGTCGCGCGAAAGGCGAACGTGAAGAAGGGATTCTCGCTGATACTCTGGCTGGTCTCGGCGGTAGCGATCGTCTTGCCCAGATACGTCACCACCATCTTGTTGATGTAATTGTAATTCCTGTTGATCGCCTTGCCCTGCTTGTCGACCTCTACCCGCTCCATGGGGTGGATGATGAGAGCCCGGACCCGCACCACCTCTCCCTGTTTGATGGCCGAGGGAACGCGCAGGCGGACCTTGCCGACGTCTGACATGGCCTCCTCGTGCCCTAGGCGGCGCAGCCGCTCACGGTAACCCTGACTGCGCGCTTGACCTGGAGCAGTGTCCCGTCACTCTGCTCCACGATGGCGCGCACATCACCGGTCTCGCCCAGCCGGATGTTCTCGGCCACGTACGCCTGCCCAGCGGCCGGGGTCAACGTCACCCGCGAGACAATCGGGATCCGATTCTTGTCCGCCACGATGTAGATGTGCTTCACGTGGTCATTGGGTGTCATGGGGGAACTGACCTCGACGGATACCGGGACGACCGCCCCGTTCTCGGCGATGAGGGGGATCTCGAGCTTGACTAGCCCACTGCCGTCCTTCAGCGGTCGTGTCCCGAAAAATCGCTTCAGGGCAGCCTCGACCGGCTCCTGTGCTCCGAGGGCCTGCGCCACTGCCGTTGAAGGCCCCCCGAAGGCGCCAGTGGCCACGGCCGCCCCCAGGACTCCTAACCCGTTGAGGATCGAGCGTCGGGTCAGGCGGCCTCCTCGGCCCTCCCATCGGCATTCCGCATCCGGCGCCTTCCTCCCATGTGCTGTCCTCCAGCACAGTTTCCGTGAAATCTCGGTCCAGCACAACATTTCCCCCGTCTGGGGAAGAGCCGGGTCAGGAAAGCTTGTACGCCGACGCGTCCGGCTTGAAGGCACGGGGTAACCAGAGCGGCCGTCGCAAGCCAGCGGGGCCAGGGGCGGGGCGAGCCAGTGCCAGCCACTCGCGATACACCTCGAAGGACTTGGCGGTATCGACGAAGACGTCGCCGTAGTGGTCGTCGGGGCCCGGCTTGGTCACGGTCACCTTCTGGTGCCAGCAGTGCTGACCGCTGACCGGATCGGGCTGGACGGGAAACGTAAGGTTCTGGTGCACACCCGCGTCTTGCCACCAGATCCGCTGCGAGTCCCTATCGTCGCTCAGGAAGGGGCGGACGCCGTGAATCTGCCGCATGCGCCATTGCCCTGGCGCCGTCTGGCGCAGGTCGACGAGGGCGGTCGACCAACGCTCGCCGCCCGTATCCTCGCTGAGCCGCCAGCGCCCGAGATGATGCGAGCAGGCGACGACCCCGGGACGGATCGACTCCGTCACCCAGACCCGGTCGACGAAATAGCCAATGCGCGTGGAGACCTTCAAGAGATCGTCGGTGGCCACGCCCACGCGCGCCGCATCCTCGGGGTGGAGCCACAGCGGGTTCGTGTGCGAGATCTCGTAGAGCCACTTGGCATTCCCCGAGCGCGTGTGGATCAAGGTTGGCAGCCGGAACGTGGGAAGCAAGACCATTTCTCCCCGCTCGCGATCGATCGCCTTCCGAGCGACGTGGCTGCGGATGTAGCCTGGCACCGCCTGTTCTGGCCATTTCCACGCCTTCAAGGTCGGGGAGAAGAACTCGAGCTTGCGCGACGGCGTCGGGAAGCCGAGACACACCTGCCCGTCGATCTCGACACCGACCGCGGTTCCATTCTTGGCCGCGATCTTGGTGAGCGGATCCACCACGGCCCCCTCGAGTTCGTGGGCCGAAATGGGCTGCTCGTGCGTCCGGTACACCCCGTCCTCCACGAGGAACGACCCATACTTGCGCATGTACGCAAGCGGCGTGAGGCCCTCGGCGCGGGCGGCTTCGGGAAGGCCGGCCACGCTGTGCTCGAAGATCCAGCGGTAGAACTCCTCCACCCGCAGCATCTGTCCAGGCCGGTAGGGTGATTCGAAGTACTTCCGGATGCCGAGCGCACCGTCGGGATCGATGCGCCACGAGAGCGCAATCCAGAACTCGTCCTCTTCCCACACCTGGCCGATGCCGGCCGCCTCGTGGGCTTGCCACGTCCAATCGAAGGTCTTCCCCTCCCGCTCGAGGGCGACACGCAGGACGGGCTGTCGGAAGCCGATCCAGCGGGCAGCATGCGTCTCCTGGGACATGAGATCGTGGCGTTCCGAGCCGACACCCATGGGCAGCACGTAGTCCGCAAACCAAGCCGTTTCGCTCCACACGGGTGTCAGGCAGGCGTGGCGCTCCACTTTGGCCTCATCGGAGAGCATCTCCACCCACGACATGCCGTCGGGATTGGTCCACACGGGGTTGTAGACGCGGGTGAAGTACATGGCGAGCTTGCCGCGGCCCTCTCGCAGCAAGTGGGGCAGCAGAAAACTCATCTCGAAGAAAGCGAGCGGGTACTCCCTCGGCATCAGAAGCTCGCTCCAGATCTTCCCGGGCGGCGGCATCATCGGTGGCGCCGGGACGGCCTTGTTCCACGCGCTGGGCGCCGTTCCACCCTCCGTGCTGACCGCCCCCATCAGAACCACGATCCACTCGAGGGCACGTGCCACCTGCCATCCCCCGAGATTGCCGGCGGCCGTATTCCGCCAGATGTGCGTGGCGAGGGCCGAGCCCGCGCGCCCGATAGCCCTGGCCACCTCGATGATCTTGACCGCCTCCACGCCGCTCTCCGCCTGCGCAAACTCTGGCGTGTAGACCGCATACAGCTCCCGTAGCGCCTGCTCGAAAGCCTCGAAGGTCAGGGGGAGGTCAGGGCGCTCGGAACGTAGGTACTCCTCCCAGTTCGTCCACCGGCGAACGAACTCGCGGTCGTATCGCCGTTCCTGAACCAGGAGGTTAGCAATGGCAAGAAGGATCGCCGCCTCCGAGCCCGGCCACGGCGACAGCCACCAGTCAGCCATGGAGGCCGTGTTGCTGAGCCGCGTGTCGATGACACACACCTGTGCCCCCCGCATCTTCGCCTCGATGATCCGCTGAGCGTGGGGGTTGAAGTAGTGGCCCGTCTCCAGATGCGACGAGAGGAGCAGGATGACTCGTGCGTTGGCATGGTCGGGCGAGGGACGGTCCATGCCGTGCCAGAAGGCGTAACCCGCACGCGCACTCGCGGAGCAGACGTTGGTGTGGCTGTTGTGGCCGTCGATCCCCCACGCATGGAACACGCGCTGCAGATACACGAGCTCGTGGCCCGGCCGGCCGAGATGGTACATGATCTCCTTCGGACGGCCCTCCAGCAGCGCCAGCCGGATGCGGCCGGCGATGTCGTCAAGGACCTCGTCCCACGTGACCGTCTCCCACTGCCCTCCGCCGCGGGGGCCCACCCGTCGAAGCGGATGGCGGATGCGCTCCGGGTCGTAGACCTGATTGAGGGTTGCCGGGCCCTTGGCACAGTTGCGGCCGCGACTGCCGGGGTGTGTCGGATTACCCTCGAACTTCTGGATCTGCAGGGTCTGCTTGTCAACGTAGGCGAGCAGCCCGCAGGCCGCCTCACAGTTGAAGCAGATCGTCGGAATAAGCGCGTACCGGCGTTCCACCTTTCGCGGCCACGCGACGGGGTCGTACTCCATCCAGTCGTTCCAGCGCTCAACCGGTGGGTAGCTGGCGAGGCCGCCCCCGGGCGCCGGCAACTCGCGTGCGGCAGGATGTAAGGGCTCGATGGTCATCCTTTCGCTCATCTCCTCAGCTCAATGGAAGCGATTGACCGGCCTTGACCCACAGATCCTCGTAGATCCAAAGCCCGGCCAGGGCCAGCCCGGCGGCCACCACCGCGCCGGGAGTTCCGAACCAGAGCAGGATCAACGGAAGGACAAGACCTGTACCCACCACCCCGATCCAGAACGCGCGGCAGAAGGGCCCCCGGGTGATCAGCTTGGCGGTGCGCCCGACGTCGAGGCTCGCGTGCGCTCCGAACAGCTCCGCCAGGAGCACGACCGCATGGAGCACGAGACTCGCCGCGAAGACAAGGGCGAGGGGCGCCAGTTTGCCGGGTTCGCCGCCAAGAATCACGTGCAACAGGATCAACGAAGCAGCGCCGGCCACGAGGGCCGCCACCAGGAGCTGAGGTAGGAGCAGGGGGCTCTGCCAGAAGTCACGCCCCTCCGCCTGCCCGAACAGGAATGCGCTATATCCCGCTGCCGCCCCTCCCAGAACGATGGCCGGTATGGCGAGCAGCCGAAGGAGGCCGACGTTTTCGGTGAAGGCGGCCAGCAACCAGACGAGACCGACCGCCCCGTAGGCCATGAGGATCCAGGCTCCCCACACGAGCCATGAGGTGCGGTTGCCCTTGGTCAGGATGTAGTGAAAGCGGTCCGGCCGCTTGAGATCGCCGATCAACAGCCCGGTCGTGAGGGCGAGGAACAGCAGGGCGATCACCGGTGCCGCCAGGCCGGTGAGGCGACCCCCTTGCGCGCTGCCGGCCAGCACCCCTGCCGCTCCAACCATGAGCACCCCGGCGGCAATTGACTTCGTCCAGAGATAGGCGGCGACCCGGCTGCCCCACGGCCGCGGCAGGTGCGACACGTCGTAGACGGGCCGGCTCAGCGCCCCGTCGGCCTCGACGGGGTCGTGGGCAGCAGCCACCATGCGCACGAGGTCGAGATCCGCGGCCGACCGCTGCGCCCACATGAAGCGCTCAGAGGTCTTCTGTAAGGTCGGCGACAGGGCGGCAGCATCGGCCCCGAGGTAGAACACCTTGGGGCGGGTACCCTGCTCGGGCTTTCGCACCTGTACTTGCTCGGTGGCCACCAGTCGCGCGATGGTGGTGGACGGATCATCGAGGTCGCCGGCCACGATGGCCTGCTCGGGGCAGACGATGACGCAGGCCGGCTCGAGACCGACCTCTACGCGGTGCGCACAGTAGTTGCACTTGGCCGCAGTGTTGGTGTCGGGGTCGATATAGAGCGCGTCGTACGGACAGGCTTGCATGCACGACTTGCAGCCGATGCAGCGGCTGCCGTCGAAATCGACGATGCCGTCGGGGCGACGATAAAGGGCGACGGTCGGACAGATCGCCACGCAGGGCGCTGTGTCGCAGTGATTACAGCGCAGCACCGAGAAGTACCGGCGCGTATCGGGGAACGTTCCACGCTCGATGTACTTCACCCACGTGCGAAAGACTCCGAGCGGGACCCGATTCTCCTCCTTGCAGGCCACCGTGCACGCGTGGCAACCGATGCACTTCCGCTGATCGATCACGAACCCGTAGCGCATGGGTCCTAGTCTAGAGCAGGCTGAACCTTCGCGAGTCCTCGTTCCACGTGGCCCAGGTTGCCCACGCCACCATCACCGCCACCACGAGGAGGATGGCGCCTGCCCAACCCACCGTCGACGGCAAGAATACGGCCCACCCGAGCTTCTGCAGCGCACCCGTGTGCTGCAGGATCAGTCGAGCCAGCGATGCGCTCAGACCGAAGAAGGCCACCGCCACCCAGAGCTTCACCTGTCCCTCCCCGGCCCGCCAGATCGCGCCGGCCCCGCATCCTCCCGCCAAGGTCATACCAACCCCGAAGAGCAGCCCACCGAGCAGGGCACCGATGCCCGCGCTCGCGAATACCCACTCGCCTCGATCCTTGAGGTCGGTGAACTTGAGCACGGCGAAGCCTAGCATGCTGAGCACGACGGCCAGGGCCGCCGCGCGCGTGTGCTCACCGTCTCCCGTCATGAATGGCTCGCGGAACGCCCGGACCAGGCAAAAGCGAGAGCGCTGGAACACGAAGCCGAAGGCCACCCCGAAGAGCAGGAACACTCCCTGTGGGACGTAACCGCTGCGTCCGTACACGAACGGCATGAGCAGCAGCAGCAACAAGACAAGGGCCCCGACGATCGGCTGGCGGCTACCCTCCGGTCGGGCGCGAGCGAGAACGCGCGCCCGGCCGCTGGACCAATCGGGGCGATGCTCCATCTCCCAGACCATGTAGCGGAGCCCGAGCCAGGCCCCCCCGAGGAGACCCAGCATCATGCCGAGACCAGAGAGCGAAAGCGCGCTGGTGGCACTGAAAAACCCCCCGATGTTGCAGCCGAAGGCCAGCATGGCGCCCGTGCCCATCAAGGTGCCGCCCATGCCACCTTTGATGAGCTCGCCGACGGGAGGCACCCGGATGGCGAACTCGCGGGCCAGCAGGGCGGCGACGAGGCCACCCAGCAGCACGCCGATGTCGATGAGCGACCCCGAGTAGAACCAGGGCGCCACCAGATCGGGCCGCCTCAGCACGCCGAGGAAGGTCAAGATCCAGTCCCCCCAGTTACGCACGCCATCCGAGGCCGTCCAGGGGCGGTCGAAGGCAAAGAGGAACACGTTGATGGCCGCGACCAGGATGGCCGCACTCCCCACCGCCCACGGCTGACCGAACAGCGACTCGTACTGCTGTTTGAACGCCCCCGCCATCAGGCGTCCCGCTCGAGGGCTCCTAACGGATTCCCCGGGCGCATCGGAAGCCGGTGTAGTTGTACCGGAACTCCGGAACGCCGCTGCCGCGGCTGGCCACCCGGAGCGCGATCGGGCGCGAGTGCCAGGCGCCTCCGCGCAGGACGCGCTGGTCGCCGCTGGCGGGACCGGACGGGTTTCTGTCCTGCGCCTTCCGGTAGAAGGCTGGATCGTACCAGTCCACCACCCACTCGAACACGTTCCCCGACATGTCGTGGAGATCATAGGGACTCGTTCCGGCCGGATAGCTGCCGATGGGACGGGTAGCCTTGACTCCCATGTCGCCGTTGGATCGGGAGGGGTTCCAGTCTTCTCCCCACGGATAGCGTCGCCCGTCGACCCCTCGCGCTGCCTTCTCCCATTCGGCTTCGGTCGGGAGTCGCTTGCCTGCCCACTTGCAGTACGCGTCGGCGTCATACCACGAGACCTGCACGACAGGATGCATGCCGGCCGCGGTCGTGCCGGGTCCGCCCGGGGCTCGCCACGTCGCACCTTTCAGTCTCTCCCACTGCGGTTTGCCGTTCTTCTGCTGGTGTACCCAGCCCCAGCCCTCGGCTTCCGCGGTGGTCCGGTAGGAATTGGTCGATGCGAACTTTTCGAAACGCGTGTTGGTGACCTCGTATCGGTCGATGTAGAAAGCGTCGAGGAACACTTGCCGCTGGGGTGCCTCGTCGCCGAACCATTCGCTGCACTTGGTCCGGTTCTCGGGCTTCACAGTCCGCTCACACTCGTCGATCCGGACCTGGATGTCCTCGGGTGCGCTTCCCATCCAGAATGCCCCTGCCGGCACGAGAACCATGTCGGCGCCGTCCTCTCCCTTGATCAGCCGTTCCTGGCTCTCGGTCGAGCCGAGCCAGCAGAGGAGGCTCGCGGCGACGACGGCCAACAAGATGGTTCTGGCCCGCCCCATCGTGACGCTCCTTTCCCGGCGCTCCATAGCGGCAACCATACGCGATGACGCTTATAGCGTACTCTCATGAGCGGCGTCCACGTACGTGCGCGCCGGCCCGGTCCTGGCTTGGAGTGTCATTCCGCGCTCAGCCGATATCCGACCCCAGGCTCCGTCAGCACGTAGCGCGGGTTCGCCGGTTCTGTCTCCAGCTTGCGACGCAGCTGCGCCATGTGTACGCGCAACGTGTGGGCGTCCTCGGCGTGCGGCCCCCACACCTCCCGCAGTAGATGCCGGTGCGTCAGAACCTTACCGGCGTCACGCACCAGCGAGACGAGCAGCCGGTACTCGATGGGCGTCAGGTGAACCTCGCGCTCCCCGACCGAGACGCGGCGGTGAGCGAGATCGACCTTGAGCTCACCAACCGCGAACGTGGGCTCGTCGTCCGCTCCCGTGGCCCGACGACGCAACGCCGCCCGGATTCGGGCGAGCAGCTCTTCGGGCCCGAAAGGCTTGCCCACGTAGTCATCTGCCCCGGCATCCAGCGCGCTGACCTTGTCGCGCTCCTGCCCGCGGGCCGAGAGGACGATGATGGGTACCGACGTCCATTCCCGAAGCCGGCGGATGACCTCCAGGCCATCCATGTCAGGGAGGCCGAGGTCGAGGATGACCACGTCGGGCTGACGGGTGGCCGCATCGGCCAGCGCATCGGCTCCCGTGGCCGCCTCGAACAGGCGGTAACCCTGACTGGTGAGTGCCGGGCGCAGGAACCGTCGAATCGCCAACTCGTCCTCGACGAGCAGGACGGTTGGATCAGGCACCCGCCGGAACCTTGCTCGCCACTGTCGCCTTGAGCGGAAGGGTGAAGAGGAAGGCTACACCGCCTCCGGGCAGGTTCTGCGCCCAGATGTGACCTCCGTGTGCCTCGACGATGCCCCTGCAGATCGCCAGCCCGAGGCCGGCGCCGCGTTCCGTATCGGACGGCAGGCGATAGAACTTCTCGAAGATCCGCTGCTCCTCACCCCGGGGCAAGCCTGGCCCTCGATCGGCCACCTCGATGGTCACTGCTTCCTCGGTGGCGGTCGCCACGATGACGATGGGGCTGTCGGGCGGCGTGTACTTGATGACGTTGTCGAGAAGGTTGACCAGCACCTGCTCGATGAGCACGTCGTCCATGGGGACGGCGGGCAGATCGGGCAGGATGCGGGTCGTCACCGTGCGCTGGCCCAAGCGCCGGTGGAGCCTGCGCAGCGCCGCCCCCACCACCTCCTCCACCTGATGCCACTCGTTCTGCAGCCGGAGGGCGCCCGACTGCAGCCGCGTCATCTCGAGCAGGTTGGCGACGAGCCGGCTGAGACGCTCGGCTTCCTCGCGCACCGATTCCAGGAGATCGCGGCGCGTGTCGCTGTCGAGCCGCCCGTCGTTGTCGAGGACAGTGCTGACGGCGCCGGTGATGGCCGTGAGTGGCGTGCGCAGATCGTGGGAGACCGAGCTCAGGAGGGAGTTCTGCAGGCGCTCCGACTCCGCCCGGACTTGAGCCTCCTGCGCCTCGTCGGCCAGACGCGCCCGTTCGAAAGCCAGGGCTGTCTGGTTGGCAAACGTCTCGAGCTGATGAAGTCGCTCGGGGGCATCGAGGTCGTGCGTGGCTGGCGGCCGGACCCCGAGGACACCAACGGGCCCGTGGGGTGCCATCAGCGGCAGGTAGAGCGCGCGGGCGCCAGGGAGGGTCGCCGTCCCCAGACCCGCGGCCTGGCGATGCTCGTACACCCATCGACTGACCGCCATCTCGTTGGCATCGACCTCGAACTGGCCCCCGCCGCGGGGCACAAGACGTCCCGTGCTATCGGGCAAGAGCACCACCACCTGACTCCGGAAGACCTCGCTGACGTGCCGAATAGCAATGGCCAGGAGCGCATCGATCCCTCGGGTGCTCGCGAACTCACGGCTCATGGCGTAGAGCGCGGCGGTCTGCTGCTCGCGCTCCCGCGCGACCTCTGCCTGGCTCCGGATGCGCACGGTGAGACTGCTGATGACGAGGCCCACCAGCAGCATGACGGCAAAGGTGATGAGGTACTCGGCGTCGGAGACGGCAAACGTGAGGTAGGGGGGGACGAAGAAAAAGTCGAAGGCCGCCACGCTCAACACCGAGGCAAGGATCGAGGGCCCGCGGCTCTGGCGCGTGGCCACCAGGATGACCCCGAGGAGGTACGTCATGATGAGGTTCGCCGGCTGGAAAAGGGGAAACATGAGCCAGGCCACCCCTGTGGCGACGGCCACCACGCTCACGGCCTGTGCGTATTGCCACCAGTCTGTGGCCCGAGGTCGCCGGGGTCGGGGCACCGCCAGCGACGGGCCCTCCGCCTCGCCACTGATGACGTAGACGTCGGCTTCGCCGCTGCCCTCCACGAGGGCGTCCACGATCGAGCCGAAGACGATGCGCCTCCACAGCCGGCGGCTGGGTTTCCCGACGATGATCTTGGTGATGTTCCGCTCGCGGGCGAAGGCGAGGATCTCGGCGCTCATGCGCTCGCCGCTCAGGGTGACCGTCCGCGCCCCCAGTTGCTCGGCGAGCCGCATCGTGTTGACCACTCGCTCGCGGGCTTCCGGCGAGAGCCTGGTGTGGGCCGGGGTCTCCACGTAGGCGGCGATCCACTCACCTTCCAGCCGATCGGCCATGCGCTTGGCCGCCCGCACCAGCCGCACCGAGTGGCGGCTCGGACCGATGCAGACGAGCAACCGCTCCCCCGCCGGCCAGATCTGATCGATGGCGTGGTCCCGCATGTAGACACGCATTTGCGCGTCCACTCGTTCCGCCGTCCGGCGGAGCGCCAGCTCCCGCAAGGCGATCAGATTCCCCTTGCGGAAGAAGTTGCGAATGGCCTCCTGGGCCTGCTCCGGCACGTAGACCTTTCCTTCCCGGAGCCGCTCCAGGAGGTCGTCGGGGGGCAGATCGATCAGCTCGACCTCATCCGCTTCGTCGAGCACCGAATCGGGGACCGTCTCCCGCACCACCACCCCGGTGATCTTGGCCACGATGTCATTGAGGCTTTCGAGGTGCTGCACGTTGAGGGTCGTGTAGACATCGATGCCGGCCCCGAGCAGCTCGAGGACGTCCTGCCAGCGCTTGGTATGGCGGGAGCCAGCGGCATTGGTATGGGCGAGCTCATCAACGAGGATGATGGCGGGCCGGCGGGCAAGGGCAGCGTCCAGGTCGAACTCCCGCAAGGTGGCGCCTCGGTACTCGATCAGCCGCGGGGGAAGCACCTCCAGCCCCTGGAGAAGCGCCTCAGTCTCGGCGCGACCATGGGTTTCGACGTACCCGACCACGACGTCGATCCCCTCCGCCTGCCGCTCGCGGGCCGCCTCGAGCATGGCATATGTTTTCCCGACACCGGCCGCTGCCCCGAAGAAGAGTTTGAGCTTGCCCCGGGCCGCGCGCGCCTCCTGCTCTTTGACGTGCGCCAGCAACGCGTCGGGGTCGGGCCGCTTCTCGCTCATGACGGAAGCCTCCGCTCAGCGGCCTCTATTCTACGCCGCTCGCTTGCCACGCGAGTTGCTCGGACGATTGTGAAGGACCGTCCGCCTCCTCCTCGCCAGGACCTGGTCGCTCCGTCGCGCCCAGTTCGTCAGCGTCGACCGCGCGGTTCGCCCCCGCTTCCCCGATCCCTTCTTACAGTCCTCACCAGGCGCGGCCCACGAACTCGACCTCTTGATTCGCCCTCGAGAGAGTGATCCTCTCTCCCTTGCCGAGGCAGGCTCGGTTGACGCGTCAGGAGCTCAGGGCGAGCTTGGTAACACAGTCGTCCTAGCCTGCTGGCGTCCACCCCATGATTGGGCGAATCGAGTGCCGATGCTGTCGTCGCGGACCACTCTAGGGCGAAGGCCTCATGTACTCGGCAGGCCCGCCGTTCAGCGTTGCGCTCACCGGACGACCTCCGTGCCGAAGCCCTCGCCCGCGAGCAGCGCCAGGACAACCGCGTGCGGTCGCCGCCCGTCGATGATCCGCACCCGGGCCACGCCGCCCTCGAGCGCGCTCATGGCCGCATCGATCTTCGGCAGCATGCCGCCGTCGACCACGCGCTCGCGCACCAGACGCTCGAGGTCCCGCCGGCTCACGACGTCGAGCGCGTGGCCCTCGCGGTCGAGGATGCCGGGAACATCCGTGAGCTGGAGAAAGACCGCCGCGCCAAGGGCCGCCGCGACCATGCCGGCCACGTGATCCGCGTTGACGTTGTAGGTTGCCCCGTCACGCCCGGTCGCGATGGGGGCGATGACGGGGATGAAGCCGTGCCCATCGAGAAGCCGGAGCGGATCCGGATTGATCGACTCGACGTCGCCGACGAACCCCAGGTCCACGCTCTCGCCATTGGGCAGCCGGTGCGGCCGCGGGTGGGCGACGATCAGATCGGAGTCCTTGCCGTTGAGACCGATCGCGTGGCCGCCGTGCTGGTTGATAAGCCCCACGATCTCGGGGTTGATGCGACCCACCAGAACCATCTCCACCAGCTCCATCGTCTCGTCGTCGGTCACGCGGAGGCCATCGACGAAGCGCGGAGTCTTGCCGAGGCGTCGCATGAGGGTGTCGATTTGGGGCCCTCCGCCGTGGACGATGACGGGATGGACGCCTGCGGCGCGAAGACGCGCCACGTCCCGGGCAAAGGATGTCCGGAGCTCGTCACGTCCCATCGCGGCGCCGCCGTACTTGATCACTACGGTTCGGTCGCGCCACAGGCTCAGATAATTGAGCCCGCTCAGCATGACACCAACCCTTCGCTGGTCGAGTGAATTCGGCTCCGTGGCAATCTTGATCATCGCACCGTTCTCCTCACCCCCCATAAGACGGGCGCATGAGGTCAAGCTGCCGTCAAACTCGCGGCACTTCACGTCAAGGAAAAGTCAGGACGGGTCTTGAGCGATTGCGGGATGCTCCGGCTCGTGGCCAGCGGAGCGCACCGCCCGTCGCACCCATGCTCAGTCGCAGCCTCCGGCGAGAGCGCCCCCGTCGGCTCCTCGGGCGCGCGGGTACAATACCGCGGGTACAATACGGTGTTGGAGGTGCTTCCAGGAACCGTCGAACCCTCGTGGTCGTGGTGGGACTCTCGGCCATTCAGACCACGTAACCGCCGTGGCGGATCGCGGAGCACCTCGAGTGAGGCGCGCGCAGGGAGGGTGGCATGGAGTTGTTGCTTGACTATCTGAAGACCTTTGGTTGGGGGATCGTGGGTGCCGTGACGATGGCCGTTTCCCTTTGGATCTTGCTAAAAGTCTTCACGTGGCTCACACCCGTAGACGAGTGGGAGGAACTCAGAAAGGGGAATCTCGGGATCGCCATCATCATGGCGGCCGTGATCCTCGGGTTTGCGATCGTGGTCGGCTTCATGGTCGCCCCTCCTTCTGTGGCAAAGTAAGAAGACGAGTTCGGACGCTTCACGCTCACCACGTTTTCGCGCAGCGCGAAAGGCACGGGCTCCCCGCGCAGCGGTGAGGAGCGAACCGTCGCAGGTCGCAGGTGATCGTCGAATGCTGCGACTGGGCTTGACTTCACCTTGACGTAACAACAACACCTCTTGACGCCGCGTTGACGCTTGGTCGTCGTCTCATGGGGAGACGAAGGAGGGCGCTTCGACGAGTGTGCGCCGTCGGGTCACCGGGCATCGAGGGCGTGATTCAGCGCCAGTACGTTCACGCGCGGCTCGCCGAGAAAGCCGAGCTGGCGGCCTTCGATGTGCTGCTCCACCAGCGCACGCACGGCTTCTTCGCCGAGCCCACGAGCCTTGGCCACCCGCCGGACCTGGTACAAGGCCCCGGCAGGGCTGATGTGCGGATCGAGCCCGCTCCCGGACGCCGTCACGAGATCGACCGGGACCGGAGTGGTATTGCCGGGATCCGCCGCCCGCAGCGCCTCCACGCGCGCCTTCACTGCGTCGTGGAGGGCGGGGTTGGTCGGGCCCAGATTCGAGCCGGACGAGGCCGCCGCATTGTACGGAAAGGGCGAGGTGGCCGAGGGGCGACTCCAGAAGTACCGAGGGTCATCGAAGGGCTGTCCGATGAGCGAGGAGCCCACCACTTTGCCATCCTTGATGATCAGGCTCCCGTTAGCCTGCCGGGGGAAAAGAACCTGAGCGATTCCGGTGACGACCAGCGGGTAGATGAGCCCCGTGAGCACGGTCATCACGAGGGTCATGAGAATGGCCGGTCGCAGATAGGCCAGCATGTCACGACTCCTTTCTCAGACCAGTCCGAGAGCGACCAGCAGCATGTCGATCGCCTTGATCCCGATGAACGGAACGATGATGCCTCCCACGCCGTAGATCCACAGGTGACGACGCAGGAGCGCGCTGGCCCCGATGGACCGGTAACGCACCCCGCGCAGCGCGAGCGGGATGAGCGCGACGATGATCAGCGCGTTGAAGATCACCGCCGACAGGATGGCGCTGTGGGGCGTGGCGAGGTGCATGATGTTGAGCGCGGCCAGAGCGGGATAGGTCGTCGCAAACGCCGCCGGAATGATGGCGAAGTACTTGGCCACATCGTTGGCGATACTGAAGGTCGTGAGCGCCCCGCGCGTCATCAGCATCTGCTTGCCCGTCTCGACCACCTCCAGCAATTTCGTTGGATTCGAGTCGAGGTCGACCATGTTGCCGGCCTCTTTGGCGGCCTGGGTCCCGCTGTTCATGGCCACCGCCACGTCGGCCTGGGCCAGCGCCGGCGCGTCGTTTGTTCCGTCGCCGGTCATGGCGACCAGGCGACCCTCGGCCTGCAGATCCCGGATCAACTTGAGCTTGGCCTCCGGCGTCGCCTCCGCGAGAAAGTCGTCCACCCCGGCCTCGGCGGCGATGGCCGCTGCCGTGAGTGGGTTGTCGCCGGTGATCATGACGGTCTTGATGCCCATACGACGAAGCTCGGCGAAGCGTTCGCTGATGCCGCCCTTGACGATGTCCTTCAGCTGAATGACGCCCAGAACGTTCGGTCCATCGGCCACCGCCAAGGGGGTCGCCCCACCCTTGGCGATGCTCTCCACCAGCGCACGCACGGTGACCGAATACTCGCCACCCAGGCGGGCGACGTGCGCCTCGATGGCGTCCGGGGCTCCCTTGCGGATTTGGTGCCCGTTGAGGTCCACCCCGCTCATGCGCGTCTGGGCCGTGAAGGCGATGAACTTGGCGCCCAGCTTCTCGACATCACGCTCGCGGATGCCGTACTTCTCTTTGGCCAGAACAACGATGGACCGCCCTTCCGGCGTCTCGTCCGACAGGGAGGAGAGCTGGGCGGCATCGGCCAGGGCTTGCTCGGTGACCCCGTGGGCCGGGAGAAAGGCGGTGGCCTGTCGGTTGCCAAGTGTGATGGTGCCCGTCTTGTCGAGGAGGAGCACATCCACGTCGCCGGCCGCCTCGACCGCGCGGCCCGAGGTGGCGATGACGTTGGCCTGGATCATGCGATCCATCCCCGCGATACCGATGGCGGACAACAACGCCCCGATGGTCGTCGGGATCAGGCACACCAGCAGGGCGACCAGTACCGTGACCGTCACCGGAGTTCCCTGTCCAGCCGTCTGGACGCTGTAGATCGAGTAGGGAAGGAGGGTGGCCGTGGCCAGCAGGAAGATGATGGTCAGACCGGCCAGCAAGATGTCGAGCGCGATCTCGTTCGGAGTCTTCTGGCGCTTGGCCCCCTCGACCAGCGCGATCATGCGATCGAGAAACGCCTCACCGGGATTCGCGATCACCCGCACGATCAGCCAGTCGGAGAGCACGAGGGTGCCCCCGGTGACCGAGCTGCGGTCACCGCCGGCTTCCCGGATGACGGGCGCGCTCTCGCCCGTGATCGCGCTCTCGTTGACCGAGGCGACGCCTTCGAGGATCTCGCCATCGGCCGGGATGACATCGCCAGCCTCCACCAGGAAGACGTCTCCCTTGCGCAGCGACGTGGCGGGAACCATCGTGACCGGGGCTCCGCGATGGGCACTCGCCAGGCGCTTGGCCTGGACCTCCCGGCGCGCCTTGCGCAGCGACTCCGCCTGCGCCTTCCCCCGCCCCTCGGCCATGGCCTCGGCAAAGTTCGCGAAGAGCACGGTGAACCAGAGCCAGATTGATACCGCAAAGATGAAGCCGGCCGGCGCTTCTCCACGGCCGACGAGCGCCTGGAACCACAGCAAGGTGGTCAGGATCGATCCGACGTAGACTACGAACATCACGGGATTCCGAACCTGGCGCTGCGGCGTCAGCTTGCCGAACGAGTCGAGCACCGCCTGCCACAGGATCGCGCGATCGAACAGAGGACGCTTCTTGCTTTCAATCATCAGAGTCGACCTCACTTGGCTCCGACCATGGTGAGGTGCTCCACGATCGGCCCCAGCGCCAGCGCCGGGATGAACGTCAGGGCTCCCACGAGCACCACTACCCCGACCAGCAGGGTCGCAAACAGGGGCGTGTGTGTCGGCAAGGTGCCGGCGCCGGCCGGCACGATCTTCTTCTGAGCCAGGGACCCCGCGATCGCGAGGGTAGGAATGGCCAGCCAGTACCGCGCGAACAGCATGGCGAAGCCGAGCGCGGTGTTGTAGAAGGGTGTGTTGGCGCCAAGGCCGGCGAAGGCGCTGCCGTTGTTGTTGCCGGCCGACGAGAACGCGTAGAGCACCTCGCTGAAGCCGTGGGCGCCTGGGTTGAAGATCGTCGCCCTGCCCCCCGGCGCCACGACCCCGACGGCTGCCCCGATCAGCACGATCGCCGGCGGAATCAGGATAACGAGCGAAGCCATTTTCATCTCGTAGGCCTCGATCTTCTTGCCCAGGTACTCGGGTGTGCGGCCCACCATCAGGCCCGCCACAAAGACGGCGATGATGGCGAACACGATCATCCCGTAGAGGCCGGAGCCCACGCCCCCGAAGACGACCTCGCCGAGCTGCATCAGCCACATCGGGACCAGGCCGCCAATGGGAGTGTAAGAATCGTGCATCGAGTTCACCGAGCCGTTGGAGGCGGCGGTGGTGGCCGTGGCCCACAGCGCCGAGTTGGCGATGCCGAAGCGGGTTTCCTTGCCCTCCATGTTGCCACCCGCCTGAAGGTCGGTGGCGGCGTGATCGACGCCGAGGTAGGCGAGAGTGTGACCGCGCTGCTCGGCGATGACGCATACGGCCAGGAGCACCACGAAGATCGCCGTCATGGCCGCCAGAATCACCCATCCTTGCCGGGTGTCCTTGACCATGACTCCGAAGGTGTAGCACAGCGCCCCCGAGATCACGAGGATCGCCAGCAGCTCGATGAAGTTCGAGAGCGGCGTGGCGTTCTCGAAGGGGTGCGCCGAGTTAACGTTGAAGAAGCCGCCGCCGTTCGTGCCGAGCTGCTTGATCATGATCTGCGACGCGGCCGGTCCCACCGCGATGACCTGCTCGGTCAGCTTGGTTTTCTTGGTCTTGGGCTGGCCCTTCTCGTCCAAGACCGGCTTGCCCTGATCATCGGTGACCGGCTCGTCGTACTCGATGGGCTGAAGGACGGCCGCCTTCTCGTAGGACCTGAAGTTCTGTACCACCCCCTGCGAGACGAGGACGAGGGCCCCGATGAAGGACAGGGGCAGCAGAATGTAGAGGGTGGTGCGTGTGAGATCCACCCAGAAGTTGCCGATCGTCTGGGCGGAGCGACGGGCCAGCCCACGGATCAGCGCGGCCAAGGTTGCCATGCCGGCGGCGGCGGAAACGAAGTTCTGGACCGTGAGACCCAGCATCTGGGTGAGGTAGCTCATCGTTGTTTCGCCGCCGTAACCCTGCCAATTCGTGTTGGTGGCGAAGCTCACGGCCGTATTGAAGGACGAGTCCACCGAGACGGCGCCGAAGGCCTGCGGGTTCAAAGGGAGACCTCCCTGCAGTCTCTGAAGCAGGTAGACGGCGAGGAGCCCGACCAGGTTGAAGAGCATCATCGCGATCGCATAGCCCTTCCAACCCATCTCGACCTCTGGAGCCACCCCGCAGATCCGATACATGAGCCGTTCGAGCCAGCCGAAGACACGCTCGAGAGCCAAGCGCCGGCCCTCGTAGACCCGCGCCATGTAGGCCCCGAGCGGCTTGGCGAGGACCAGGAGGACGACGATGTAGAACGCGAGCTGGAAGTATCCGTTGGCAGTCATGAGAACAGCTCCGGTTTCAGGAGAGCCAGCACGAGATAGACCAGCAGGCCGAGTGAGACGATCGCACCGACCACGTAGAGCATTGGCATAGAGGCCTCCTACAATCGGTCACACAGCCTGATGAATGCCCAGGACAGAGCAAAGAAGCCGAGCGCAAGACCTACGTAGAGGACGTCGTTCATTGCACCCTCCCGTTTGCAGACGCCAGACCCGGACATCCTTGGACGAGGGCCCGCAGTAGGTCGGAGTTGGTCACGATGCCGACCAGGCGGTCGTGGTCCATCACCGGCAACCGGCCAATCCCATAGCGGTGAAGAAGACCCGCGGCCGTCTCGATGGTGTCGTCTGGATATGCGGTGACGGGGGGTTGGCTCATGATCTGACCGACCGTGATCTGCCCCGCCCGTTGGCATTCGCGAGTCAAGCGCTCCTGATCGGCGAACGCCCTCCACCACCAGACTCGCTCTCGCGGGACCAGACGCGCAACAAGATCCGTCCGCGTGATGATGCCCGCCACCAGGCCGTGACGCAAGACAGGCAGGCCACCGATCTCGTGCCCCAGCATCAGTCGCGCGGCGGCGAGAATAGACGCCCCAGTGTCCACAGTGACTGGCATTGGCGTCATCACGTCCCCGATCAGCGACCTGCCAATCGGACTCCTTGGCGCTTCCGCTTGTGTCCCGTGCATGTCTGTCACCGTCCTCGTCGCGCCCCCGTGGTGCAAAGGCACAATGACGCAAGACGCCATCAAGGTTTCGTCAAGAAGAGGCCGCCGTGTGGCAAGGAACCGCCAAGATCGAGCCGTGCGACGGCTCCGCCAGCTTCGCAAGAATTCCGTTCAGCACGGACTTTCGGGCTTTGAGGTTCTGGCGGTAGTCATAGCTGTCGGTGTCGGCGATCTCCATTCGCAGTTCCGACAGATAGCCGCCCAGAGCGTGCTGGAGCTGTTCAGTCTCCGCGTGGCTCAGTTCGAGTGTCATGACTGTTCCCTCCCGTGCGTCCCCTCGGGTCGCGATCGACTCATGAGATGCCCGCAGTGCGTTAAGAGAGCGTCAAGATGAGGGGGCGGGGCGGCAAGAGCGTGTCATGGCCAACCCCGGTGGGCGGCTTGGGGTCAGCTTTTGGGCAAGGTTGACGGCGATCCAGCCAACGCCCGCAGTAAGTCTGACTGAGTCACGATGCCGACCAGACGGCCGTGATCCAGCACGGGCAGCCGACCGATCCGATACTCCTCGAGAAGTCGGGCGGCCATCTCCAATGGATCATCGGCAGCGGCCACCACTGCAGGGCGACTCATGACCTCACCGACCGTGGCCCCTCTCGCCTGCTGGCACTCACGGGCGAGGCGCTCGTGGTCGATGAACACCGTCCACCACGAGACACGGCCTCGTGGGACCAGACGCACCACGAGATCCGCCTGCGTGATGACGCCGACCACCGCCCCGTCCTGCGTGACCGGGAGACCGGTGACTCCGTGTTCAAGCATCAGTCGCGCGGCCTCGTCGACGGACATGGCAGCATCAGCCGTGATGGGGACAGAGGTCATGATGTCGCCTACCCGCGTCACGGGCCGGCCTGCCGCGTTCGGGTCGGCGTGGAGCACCACGGGAACGTCATCCACGAACCGCGAGAGCACCGCGCTCATCGCTAACCTCCCTCAGATGGAAATCAGGAATACCCCTGCCTCTTGTGGACTCTCCTCGATGCTTCGCGAGGCTCCCGGCCGCCGGCCGATCGCCATGATCCGTCTCGTCGGCATCCGACACGGGCCACGCGAGACTGGTGGCCTCCAGAGCGGCGCGGCGCCAGTCTCCCCTGCGCCGGCCGTCCAGCGCGAGCCCAACCTTGTTGGCACGGACCCACAGCGCCATCGCGCCAAAGGGAATGAGGGCCGCGATGATCTGCATGCCGGTGTGCCCCGGTCCAGCCGGCACCTTCATCTCCACAAGGGCGACCAGCATGAGAGCGGCCAAGACGAACGCATAGAGCTTCCACCATGACGGCCGTGGAGCCCCGCTCGAGTTCCCGACGTGATACATTCCTAACCCCCAAGTCAATTACAAGTGTGGGTTGAACGCACGTCAGGTCGCCATCAAGACCCAGGGCGAGCAAGGCAAGAAACCGTCAAGATCTGTCCCTGCCTTGAGCTTCAACGCTACGAGGTCCGTCGGCCTCGGGCTACGCCCGCCCCCCGCGGCAATCCCGCCAGACTTCTCAGTGGCCGGTCGAGACGAGGCCGCTCGCGGCCAAGAGCAGGACGACCAGCTGAACGGCGCTGATCAGCGCGTACGGAGTGTCACCCTTGCGCAGGAATGCCGGCAGGAGCGTCAGGTATGCCACGAAGGAAAGTCCGGCCAGCATCGCCACCCCCAGCAAGGATTGAAGATCCGCGTAGCGGAGCAAGCTGATCCAACCCCAGCCCCGGGGTACACCAGCCCGTGCCGCAAAGTCTGATGCCCGGAGTCCCCAAACACTCGGCAGCTCCTCGATGGCCACCAGCGGTCTCACGGCGCCGCTCACGTAGCCCGCAAAGGCCAGTATGAGAACGGCCAGGCTCAACCAGGTCCCCACCTGCAAGGTACGCGCGAACAGGAGGGCCTCCCGGGTCGGCGGAAGGTGGCCGACGGGTCTCACGGCCACACCTCGAGTCCCTTCAGGAGCGAGCGGATACCCGACAGGAAGAGGACCACGATGACAATGGCCCGCACGGTCTGCGGCTTCGCCGTGTCCAGGAGCCCAACTCCGACGCGAGCGCCAAGCATCACCCCCAGCACCGACGGGACCACGATCAGCGGCAGGATCGCTCCCTGGTGCAGGTAGATCCAGGCCGCCGTCGTGTCTGTGACCGAGAGCAGGAGGACGCTGGTGCCGGCCGCAACCTTCAGGGGCACTCCCATGACCAAGTTCAGGACGGGGACGTTGGCCCAACCCGCACCAATGCCGAACATCCCGGCCATGATGCCGATGAAGACGAAGAGGACGAGGCCCTGACCCGTCCGCTGCACGCGCCATTCGACCAGACGTTGCAAGGTCGCCTCGTAGTACACCCCCTCGATGCCGAGCCAACGTGAGAGGGAGTCTCCCTGCGCCGACTCAGGCACGTCAGCGCGCCGCACCAGAAGGACGACGGCGAGAAGACCGAAGACGATCAGTCCCAGCGAGATCTGAAGCAGGGCCGTCGGCAGGGCGAGGCCGACCCGTGCCCCCACGATGGCAGAAGCGGAGGTGACGAGCGCGATCGGGATGGCCAACCGTAGGTCGGCCAGGTTCATGCGGAGTAGGTGGGGCCCGGCCGCCAACGCGCCGGACAATGCGACGAGAAGCCCGGCCGCCCGCACGAAGTCGAGATGAAACGGGAAGAATCCCGCCACGATGGGGACGAAGATCGTCCCGCCGCCGAGCCCACCCACCACCGCCACCAGGCCGAGCGCGAAGGTAACGACGAAGAGGACCGACGGCCACACCCACCACGGAACGCTGTCGGGAGACATCAGTGGTGCCGCCGCCCAACGCCATCCGCACCCCGAACCCGCGGCCGGCGACCAGGCCCCAGCCTAGCGCAGGCTCGAATAATAGGCGGCCAAGTCGCTCAAGGTGGCGTCGGGAATCGTCGCCATCAGCGTCTTCAGAGCCTTCAAAGCTGGATCTTGGGGACTCCGCGTATCGGCCTTGAACTTCAGCATCTGGAGCTGAAGATAGCCTGGCGGCTGACCCGTGATGTCGGGTACTTGCCGGCTCGGATCGCCTCTGCCGGCCGGCCCGTGACAGACCACGCACGGCGCCGAGGCGGCGCGACCGCGTTCCACCGCGGCCGGATCCAGCTTGATGGGGCTCGGCTGCTTGGGTTGGGCCGCAAAGTACGCGGCGACCTCGTCCACGCCGAGGATGGTAACCATCTTCGCGTACGACTCCATCTCTGCCGACGGTCGCTTGCCGCTGGCATAGTCCTCGGTGGCCTTCTTGAAATACCAGGGAGCCATGCCGGCCAGGATTGGTGTGGTCGCCGTCTGGCTGTTGCCGGCGAAGCCATGGCACGCGCTGCAGGAAAACGCCTTCTGGTAGCCGGGAGGATCCAGCGGCCCTGCCGCGGCCCCGCCGGCCACGGCGAGGGTGGCGGCGAACACCAGCAGCCCGCTCAGCCTGGCTCGCGTCACTCTCATAGTCCCGTCCCCGCCGTCCTCGAGCCGTCGTCGCTAGCCAAGGACGTCACCCCAAATGCTCTGTGCCCAGCTCAAGGCGTTCTCGCCGAATGCTACCGACTGCCCTGGTGTCAGCTTCTGCTCGATCTGGACGACCTTGCTGTTCTCCAGCCGGTACGCATTGATCACGGCCACGGCTTCCCGATCGTTGACCCAGCTGTAGCACACGTTGATGGGTGCCATCGGAATCACGGGCCGGCCGTTGACGAGGCTGACCACAGCGTTGGCGCAGATTTTTCCCATGGCGTTGGCAACGGTGCCCGACTTCGGTACCGGAATGCCGATGGTGCAATCGCCGATAACGTGGACGTTCTTGGCTTTCACCGATTCATAGGTAATATGGTCGACTTCGCACCAGCGCCGGTCGCCGCCCACCAGGTCGGCCTCCACCGCGATGGCGGCCGCCCGCTGGGGCGGAATCAGGTTCAACACGTCATACTTCACGCTGTCACCGAGCTCTGTGCTCACCGTGCGTGTGCTCACGTCAACCTTCACCACCTTGCTGGAGGGCCGGTAGTCGATGCTGGGATAGGCTTTCCACGCCTCCCGAAACAGTGCCGCCTTGGACACGATGTTCGGATTGGCGTCCAGGACGATGAGCTTGGATTTTGGTTTGTGGTTCTTCAGGTACCATCCCACCTGGCAAACCCGCTCGTAGGGACCGGGCGGGCACCGGTAGGCGGCCGGGGGAACCGTCATCACGAAGACACCACCGTCCGCCATGGACTGGATCTGCGACGCCAACGCCACCGTCTGGGGGCCCGCCTTCCACGCATTCAGGACGACGTCTTGCGCTTCCGCGAGCCCCTGGACCTGGTCCCACTGGAAGTCGATACCCGGCGAGAGGATGAGCCGGTCGTACTCGAGATAGCCTTCCCCTACCCGGACTCGGCGCGCGGCCGGATCGAGCGCCAACGCTCGCTCGTGCATGACCTTGACCCCGTGCCGGCGCAGCCCGTCGTACGAGATAGTCAAGCTCTCGATCGTCCGCACCCCGCTCAGGACCAAATTGCTCATCGGGCACGAGATGAACTGCTTGTTCGGCTCGAGCAGGATCACCTCTGTCGAGGGATCCGCCAGGCGCACATACTTCGATGCCGTGGCCCCGCCCCAGCCGCCCCCGATCACGACCACGCGCTTGCCGCGCTTGGGGGCGAAGTCGCCCCGCATCGACGACGCGCAGCCCGCCACTCCTGCCAGAGTTGCCCATCCAAGCGCGGCTCCGGACACACTCAGGAACCGTCGCCGTGACACACTCGTCATCGTTCTCCTCCCCGGCTGCCGAACCTTAGCACAATGCCGTCGAAGCCGTCGAAGGCTCCGGACCGATCCCACCTCCTTCTCCGATTGCGCTTTGCGTCATCCAGGCGGAATCCGTTTGGAGGGGCCCGGCGGCCAGGGTATTATCCGGCAACTTCGTCCGGCCCCGGGCAGTTAGGACTGTGCCCTCATTGACGAGGCGGTTCCAAAGGAGGACCTGATGACCCTGACTCGCCGTGATCTCCTGGCCCTTGGCGGTGCCACCCTCACCGCGGCCTCGCTGTCCCCCCAGATTGCCCTCGGTCAAGCGCCGAAGCGCGGCGGCACCCTCGCCCTCCGGACGTGGGACCCTGCCCACTTTGACCCCATGCTGACCATCGCCTTCAAGACGCACATCCCCTACACCTTCACCCATAGCCGGCTGCTCAAGCACAAGGCGGGGCCCGCCGTTCAGCCCGGCACCTTCCCGATCGAGGGAGACCTGGCCGAGTCGTGGAGTCAGCCGAACGAGACGACGTATGTCTTCAAGCTGCGGCCCGGCGTGCGGTGGCAGAACAAGCCTCCCGTGAACGGCCGCGAGCTGACGGCTGACGACGTGGTCTACACGGTGAACCGCTTCCTCACCGTGAAGGGCAACGCCAACGCGTACATGCTGAAGGACGTGGACAAGGTCGAGGCCGTCGATCGCCACACCGTGCGCTTCACGCTCAAGCAGCCCTTCGCCTGGTTCCTGGACGTGCTAGCCAATCCAATGGCGGTTGCCATCGTTGCCCGTGAATGCGTGGAGAAGTTCGGCGATCTCAAGAAGCCGGAGTCGGTGGTGGGTACCGGGCCCTGGATGCTCGACACCTACAAGCCGAACGTCGGCCTCACCTTCGTGCGCAACCCGACTTACTTCGTGGCGGGGCTGCCCTACATCGACCGCGTGGAGATGTTCGTCGACGAGGACAACGCCTCCCGTATGTCCGCCTTCCTGGCTGGTAAGTACGACCTCGGCTGGGAATTCCCCGGCCAAATCAACCGCACCGACTGGGTGCAGATCAAGGACACTCTCAAGCAGCGGCGGCCAAACCTTCGCACCGCCGAGTTTCCCGCGAACGTGATGAACCACATCTCGATGCGCACGGACAAACCACCGTTCAACGACCCGAGAGTCCGGCAGGCTATGTCGCTGGCCATCGACCGTCAGGGCATCATCGATTCGGTCTACGAGGGTGTGGGCGTCTACAACCCGCCTGTACCGGCCGCCCTCAAGGATTGGTCGATTCCCATGGCCCAGCTCGGAGAGGGCGCGAAATACTACAAGCACGACAAGGCGGAGGCCAAACGACTGCTGGCGGCCGCTGGTCATCCCAACGGCTTTCCGGCCAGCATGTGCTTCCACGGCTATGGGTCCTCCATCCTCATGGACTCGATGCAGCTCGTGGTCAAGGACCTGAAGGACGTGGGGATCGACGCCAAGGTCGATACCAAGGAGTACGGGGCCTACATCTCGACCTGCTTCTACGGTAAGTTCGAGTCGCTGACCTATCGGCCCGCAGACCCCGTTCCTGGAGCCCGACAACTTCCTGTTCGGCCAGTACTACCCGGGGGAGCTCAAGAACCAGAGCCACATCAACGACCCGGTGGTGGCCGACATGCTCGTGCGCCAGCGGCGGACGTTCGACCTGGCCAAGCGCCGCGACGTCATCTACGACATCCAGCGCCACCTGGCCAAGCAGCAGTACTACGTGCAGATGCCGTCGGTCGTCTACGTCGCCGCGTGGGACGGCGCCGTCAAGAACTACGGGCCCAACCTGGGCTACGACTACGGTGGCCGCCTGACGGCCGCCTGGCTCGATCGCTAAAAGGAGAACGCTTCGGAATGGATCTGACCCGTCGTGACCTGCTGAAGCTCGGTGGTACCACCGTGGCCGGGGTTGCCCTGGGCCCCGCCGTTGCCCGCGCCCAGACCCCCAAGCGCGGGGGCACGCTCTCCCTGCGCCTGTGGGACCCGCCCCACTTCGATCACATGACGATCATCTCGTACAAGACCAACATCGCGCTCTCCTTCACCCACAGCCGTCTGGTGAAGCAGAAGGCAGGACCGGCCATCGCCCCCGGTACGTTCCCCCTGGAAGGCGACCTGGCGGAGTCCTGGACACAGCCCAACGACACGACCTATGTCTTCAAGCTGCGGCGCGGGGTGCGCTGGCACAACAAGCCCCCCGTCAACGGCCGGGAGCTGACGGCCGACGACGTCAAGTACAGTCTGGAACGCTTCCTGACCGTCAAGGGCAACTCCAACGCCTACATGCTGAAGTCCATCGACAAGGTGGAGGCCCTCGACAAGTACACGGTCCGCATCA
Organism: uncultured Candidatus Rokubacteria bacterium; assembly: GCA_963754315.1. Taxonomy (GTDB): domain Bacteria; phylum Methylomirabilota; class Methylomirabilia; order Rokubacteriales; family CSP1-6; genus CAVWFS01. The sequence goes on along the minus strand of CAVWFS010000018.1, from coordinate 377,010 downwards.
CCCTGAAAGAACCCTTCGCGTGGCTGCTCGACATGCTGGCCTCGCCGATGGCGGTGGCCATCGTGGCCAAGGAGGTCGTGGACAAGTTCGGCGACCTCAAGAAGCCGGAGGCGGTGATCGGCACCGGGCCCTGGATGCTCGACAGCTACCGTCCCAACCAGGGCTATACGCTCGTGCGCAACCCCACCTATTTCCAGGCGGGGCTGCCGTACATCGACCGCGTCGAGGTCTCCGTCGACGAGGACAACGCCTCCCGCATCGCGGCCTTCCTCACCGGCAAGTACGACATCGGATGGGAGAACCCGGGCATTATCAATCGTACGGACTGGGTGCAGATCAAGGACACGCTCAAGCAGAAGCGGCCGAATCTGCAGACCTTGGAGTTCGCGTCGAACCAGCTGACCCACATCTCGATGCGCACCGACCAGAAGCCCTTCAGCGACCCTCGCGTGCGCCAGGCCATCTCCCTCGCCATCGACCGCCAAGGCATCCTCGACGCGGTGGCCGAGGGCGTGGGTGTCCCCAACCCTCCGGTACCGGCCGGGCTCAAGGACTGGTCGTTGCCCGTCAGCCAGCTCGGGGAGGGAGCGAAGTACTACCGGCACGATCCGGCCGAGGCCAAGCGGTTGCTGGCGGCCGCCGGCTATCCGAACGGATTTCCGGCGACTGTGTGCTTCACCACCTACGGATCGACCATCCTGGTCGACTCGATGCAGCTCGTGCTCAAGTACCTCAAGGATGTCGGTATCGAGCCGAAGCTCGATCAGAAGGAGTACGGAGCCTACATCGCCAGCTGCTTCAACGGCAATTTCCCCTCGATGACGTACGGGCCGCAGACGCCGTTCCTGGATCCCGATAACTTCCTGTTCGCCCAGTACTACCCGGGGGAGCCGAAGAACCAGAGCCACATCAACGACCCCGTCCTGGCCGACATGCTGGTGCGGCAGCGACGGACGTACGATGTGGCCAAGCGCCGCGAGATCATTCACGAGATCCAGCGCTACCTGGCCAGGCAGCAGTACTACGTGGCGACCTCCGGCACCACCATCATCGCCGTCTGGGACGGTGCCCTCAAGAACTACGGACCGAACCTCGGCTACGACTGGGGCGGGCGCGTCACCGCCGCCTGGCTCGATCGCTGATCCTCGTGGTCCTATCGCCGGAAAGCCTCGTGGCACGGGAAAGGAGGGAACGGGCAACGTCCCGGCCCTCCCGCCCGGCGTAATCCGGCATGCTGCGACGCTATCTCGTCAAGCGGTTGTTCATCGCCGTCCCCTCGCTCCTCATCGCCTCGCTCATCGTGTTCACCCTGCCGCGCCTCATTCCGGGCGACGTGGTGCAACTCATGCTCGAGGAAAAGGCCTATGCCAAGGATATCGAGGAGCTGCGCGAGAAGCTCGGGTTGAGTCGCCCGCTGTACATCCAGTACTTCGAGTGGGCGGGCCGGGCCATACGGGGGAACCTCGGCGAGTCTCTGTGGACCAAGCGGCCGGTCATTGAGGAGATCGGGCGCCGACTTCCCATCACCCTCGAGCTTGCCTTGCTGGCCATTGTGATCGCCCTGCTCATCGCGATTCCGGTGGGCATTCTCTCGGCCACGCGCCAGGACACCGTGCGCGATTATGTGGCTCGGAGCGCGGCCATCCTCGGGCTGTCCGTTCCGGGCTTCTGGCTCGCGACCCTGCTCATCGTGCTGCCCGCCATCTGGTGGGGGTGGCGCCCCCTGACGGGGTTCACCGAGTTCTCCAAGGATCCGTGGGGGCACATCGGCCAGCTCCTGCTCCCCGCCCTCATCCTCGGCATCGCCTCGGCGGCCGCCCTCATGCGGCTCACGCGGGGCATGCTGCTCGAAGTGCTGCGTCAGGACTACGTGCGCACCGCGTGGGCCAAGGGCCTGGGGGAGGGCATCATCGTGGCCAAGCACAGCCTGCGCAACGCCATCATTCCGGTGGTGACGCTCCTCGGCACCCAGCTGCCCCAGATCATCGGCGGCACCGTCATCATCGAGACGATCTTCGGATTGCCTGGCATGAGCCGCTTTCTGTTCGACGCCATCAACCAAAGAGACTATCCGGTGATCCAGGGCGTGAACTTGGTCGTGGTCTCGGCCGTCATCCTGGTCAACCTCACCGTGGACGCCCTCTATGCCGTCCTCGATCCGCGAATCCGCTACTAGGCTCGCCGGCGCTCCGGCCGGGGTGGCGCAAGCGCCGCCTGCCTTCGAGACTACCGGTCCGACTACCGCCGGGGCCTCCCGCCGAATCGGGCGAGCCCTGGTGGGCCTCCTGCGATTCGTACGGCGCAAACCGCTGGGGGCTATCGGAGGCCTCCTGGTGGTGGCCATGCTGGTCATGGCCGTCTTCGCCGAGCGGATCGCGCCGTACGGCTACGATGAAACGGTCCGCGGCGCCCGCATGAAGTCGCCCAGCGCCACCCACTGGCTCGGGACCGACAATCTCAGCCGCGACATGTGGAGTCGGATCGTCTACGGCGCGCGGGTGTCCGTCACTGTCGGATTCCTGACCATCGGCCTGGCCACCTTGATGGCCACCGCGCTCGGCGTATCGAGCGGCTATTTCGGGGGCGCGTACGATCTGGTCGTCCAGCGGGTCGTGGACGCCTGGCTCTCGTTTCCCTACTTGATCATCGTCCTGTCGGTCATGGCCGTCCTGGGGCCGGGTCTGCTCAACGTGGTCCTCTCGCTCTCGCTGATCATCACCGCCACCAACTCGCGGGTGATCCGGGGGACGACCATCGCGGTGGCCCAGCATTCCTTCGTGGAGGCGGCGCGGGCCATGGGCTGTGGCCACGCGCCGCATCATCGTGCGCCACATTCTTCCCAACGTGGTGGCCACCATCATCATCCTGGCCACCATCGGCCTGGGAGCGGCCATCCTGGCCGAATCGGCGCTGTCCTTCCTCGGGTTCGGGGTGCCGCCGCCCTATCCCTCGTGGGGTTCGATGCTCTCCGGGTCGGGCCGCACGTACATGTTCCGCGCCCCCTGGATGGCCGTGTGGCCAGGGGTGGCCATTTCCCTGGCCGTGTTCGGCTTCAATATGCTGGGCGACGCGCTGCGCGACGTGCTCGACCCGAGGCTGCGCGGCTCGAAGTAGGTCGCCTCTCGGTCAGTGCTTCTCGGCCTTCTCGGCTTTGGCCTCCTTGATGATCTTGTCGGCGAGGAACGCCGGCACCTCCTCGTAGTGGGCGAATTCCATGGAATAGCCCCCGCGCCCACCGCTCATGGAGCGCAACGACGACTCATAGGTCAGCATCTCGGCCATGGGGACCTGGGCGCGCACGAGCGACGTCTCGCCGGCGGGCTCCATGCCGACGATCCGGCCGCGTCGTGAGTTGAGGTCGCCGATAATGTCACCGGCCACGTCGGACGGTGTCGTCACCTCGACGTTCATGATGGGTTCCAGAAGGATAGGGTGGGCCTCCATGAACACCTTCTGCAGGCCCATGGAGGCCGCGATCTGGAAGGCCATGTCCGACGAGTCCACGTCGTGGTACGTGCCGTCGTAGAGGGTAACCTTGAGATCCACCACCGGATAGCCCGCCAGGATCCCTTTCTTCATACAGTCGCGGACCCCCTTCTCCACGGAGGGGATGTAGTTACGGGGCACCGCTCCCCCGAAGATGTCATCCACGAACTCGAAGCCGCTCGCACGCTGGAGCGGCTCCACCTTCAGCCACACATCACCGTACTGGCCCCGGCCGCCTGTCTGCTTCTTGTACTTACCCTGTCCCTCAGATCGTCCCTTGACCGTTTCTTTGTAAGGAATGCGCGGCGGGAGCAGGTTGACGTCGACGTTGTACTTTCGCTTCATACGCTCGACGACGAGCTCCACGTGGAGGCTGCCCACCCCCGACACAAGGAGCTGCTTCGTCTCGGGGTCGAAGTGGTAGTGGACGGTCGGATCTTCCTCGGCGATGCGGGCCAGGGCGTTGGAGATCTTGTCCTCGTCGCCGCGCGTCTTGGGCTGGATGGCAAACGAGATGGCGGCCTCCGGGAAGGTGATGCGCGGCAGCTCGAAGGGGGCCGCCTCCTCTCCGAGGGTATCCCCGGTGAGGGTGTCCTTCAGCTTTGCCACCACTCCGATCTCACCGGGGCCCAAGGTCTCTGTCGCCTTCTGATTCTTTCCCTGAAGCCAGGCGATGTGTCCCATGCGCTCTCGGCCACCTCGAGAGACGTTGAGGAGGGTCGAGTCCGATCGGAGGGTACCCGTGTAGACGCGAAAGAGGGACAGCTTGCCCACGTGCGGATCGGAGAGCGTTTTGAAGACGAGCGCGGTGACCGGCGCCTTGGTCTCCACGGCCCGCGTGCTCGTTTGCTTGGTCTTGCCGTCGACGCCTGCGATGTCCTTGGCGTCGAGGGGTGACGGGAAGTCTTCGACGATCAGATCGAGCAAGACCTGGCTGCCGATAGACTTGGCGGCCGCCGCGCAGAGCACAGGAATGATTTTGCCGGTCGTGATACCCGTGCGTAGAGCCTGAACAACCTCGGCCTCCCCCAGGGCTCCCTCTTCCAGGTACTTGTTCAGGAGGTCATCGTCGGTCTCGGCCGCGGCCTCTACGAGCTTTTCACGATACTCCTTGACTCGGTCGACCAGGGTGGGAGGAATGTCAGTTTCTTTGGGCTTCCCGTCCGCATACACAGTCGCCTTCATGGTCACCAGGTCGACCACGCCGGAAAACCCAGCTTCCTCCCCGATCGGAATCTGGATCGGAACGAGCCGGCCCTTGAGGCGGCGGCTCAGCGATTCCAGGGTTCGGTAGAAGTCGGCCCGCTCACGGTCCAGACGGTTGACGACAACCGCCCGGGGCAGCTCATACTCGTGGGCGAATTTCCAGACCTTCTCGGTCTGGACCTGCACACCGGCCACCGCGTCGACGACGACGAGGGCGGCCTCCACCACTCGGAGCCCGGCCCGAGCCTCCGAGATAAAATCGCCGTAACCGGGCGTGTCGACGAAATTGATGCGATGCCCTTTCCAGTCGACGTAGGCGACCGCCGCGTTGATGGAGATCTTCCGCTTGATTTCATCGGGGTCGAAGTCGGTAGTGGTTGTGCCGTCGTCCGTTCGCCCGAGACGAGTGACGGCTCCGGTTGCGAAGAGCAGGGACTCCACGAGCGTCGTCTTGCCCACGCCGCCGTGACCGACGACGCCGACGTTGCGAATCTTTCCAATCTCGATCGTCATTGACCGGCCTCCCGGGGACGATGCGGTAGCCGAAATGCTACCACAGCGCTACGGCGCGGAGGAGGCTGAGGGAGAGCGCCCTTCTTGCCGCGCCCACGCCGCCAGCCTATGATTCGGCTGTGACGACGGGAGGCGGATCGACCGGGCAGGGTTACGGCAACGGGCAGGACTGAGGGTGACAGTGCCCCCCCTCTCCGCGTCCCCGACCCTCCACATCTTCCTCGACCTGCAAGGAGTCCAGGGCGAGAGCGGCGACACGCAGTTCCCTCGGCAGATCGAGGTGCTCTCCTACGAGCAGAAGGTGAAGCAGACGATCATCCGTATGGGTGGCGGCGGCATGGCTGCCGGCCGGCCTGAGTTCCCCGATGTCCGCTTCCGCAAGGCTCTCGATCGGGCTTCACCGGAGCTCCTGCACGCCTGTGCATCCGGCCGCCGGTTCGAGTCGGCAACTTTTTCGTTTCGTCGGCTGCCACCCGCCCGTCCGGCACTGTACACGGTTGTCCTGGGGACGGTTCTGATCACGGAGGTAGTTCAGATCGCCGGCGCGGGCGCCCACTATCCTCTCTCGTTTGCCGCGATGGACACCGGGGATGATCATGCTGCCCTGCTGGATGAGGTCGCCCTCGCCTACGAGCTCATCAGGTGGACGTATCAGCCTCTCGGCCAGGACGGTGCTGCCAGCGGGCCCCCGGTCGCGACGGGGTGGGATATCACGGCAAACCGGCCAGTTTGAAGCAGGCGCGCTCCGGTGCCCTGCTTCTGGCTACATCACGGCGCGCTTCACCTGGGCCGCGATGTCATCGTCAGAGCCCCTGAGATCGATCGGCAGGGGAAGCGCGGGGGGATCGTACTTGATCCCCGTCCCGGTCAGGACGAGCACGATCCTGGCCTCGGCCGTGATCTCGCCGCGGTCCTTGAGCTGACCGAGCGCCGCCACTAGGGCCGCCCCTTCCGGCGCTGTCCAGATACCCTCCAGCCGTGCCAGAAGTCGCTGAGAGTCCGCGATGGCCCGCTCGGTGACGGCGACCGCTCCGCCCCCGGAATCGCGGAGTACCCGGAGCATCTGCCGCCCGGCAAACGGTGAAGGAACCCGCAGCCCCGCCGCGTGCGTGAGAGGGTTCTCCCAGGCCGTGGTGGTCTCTGTGCCGTCCAGGAAGGCTTTCACGACGGGCGCACAACCCTCTGCCTGCACTGCGTAGAAGCGTGGCAGGACTCCCCTGATCCAGCCCAGCGTCCGGAGCTCGTCATACCCTTTCGGGATGCCTACCAACCCCGTACCCCCGCCCGTCGGGTAGAGAAGCACGTCGGGCATCGACCAGTCGAGCTGTTCGGCCAGCTCGAGGCCCATGGTTTTCTTGCCCTCCAGGCGATAGGGCTCCTTCAACGTGGACAGATCGAACCAGCCGATCTCGGACGCCACCCGACTCACGACCTTGCCAGCCGTTGCGATCGAGCCCTCGATGGTGAACACGTGGGCGCCGGCGATGAGCGCTTCGGCCACCGCGGCCGGGGGAGTTCCGCGCGGGACGATGACGGCAACGGGGAGCCCGGCGCGTGCGCCGTACACGGCCGCCGCGCCACCTGCGTTACCCGCCGACGGAATGATGAAGCCCCGCGCGCCCAGGGTACGCGCTCGTGTGATGGCCATGCCGAGCCCGCGTGCCTTGAACGAGCCGGTCGGATTCTGTCCCTCATCCTTTCCCCAGAGGTGCCGCACCCCGAGATGCGCGGCCAGACGCGGCAGCGGCAGGAGCGGGGTGCCGCCCTCACCGAGTGTTACCGGCTCTTCGCCCTCATCAAGTGGGGTCAACTCGCGGAAACGATACATGCCGGAGGGGCGCCTCCGGAGCGTGTCCCGCGACACAGCCGCCGCCACGCGTGGCAGATCGTAGCGGACGGCCAGCAGCTGACCGCACGACTCACACACCGCCAGCGTTCGCTTCGCATCATGACGGCGGCTGCACACCGAGCATTCGACATGGGACACGAAGCTCATGGCTTGCTCCTCGGCGAGGTCGGCGGAGGCGCCGACTACAGCGACTGGCGCGCGGTGGCTCGGGACGGCAGGGTCAAACCCCGCTCGCGGGCGACCTGGTCCAGCTCCGGGGGTATGGCAAAGCGCACGTCCTCCTCCACCACGCGCACCTCGCGCACGTTGGCCCCGTGGCGATGGAGCGCCTCCACCACTTCCGTCACCAGGACTTCCGGGGTTGAGGCGCCCGCGGTCACTCCGATGCGCTGCGCCCCCTGGAGCCACTCGGTCCGGATATCGCGCACGTCGTTGATGAGGTACGCGCGGGTTCCCACCGTCTCCGCCACTTCCACCAGTCGGTTCGCATTGGAGCTGTTGGCGGCGCCGATCACCAGGACCACGTCGACGTCCCCAGCGATGTTCTTGACGGCCGCTTGCCGGTTCTGGGTCGCGTAGCAGATGTCGTCACGCGACGGGCCCACGATCTTGGGAAACTTTCGGCGTAGGGCCTCGATGACGTCACGCGTGTCGTCCACCGACAGGGTGGTCTGGGTGAGGTAGGAGACCTTGTCGGGGTTGGGGACGTCCAGGGAGTCGACCGCTTCCGCGGATGCGATGACCACCATGCGGTTGGGCGCTTCGCCCAAGGTCCCGATGACCTCGTCGTGGTCGGCATGGCCGATCAAGATGATGGTGTAACCCTCCCGGGCGTAACGGATGGCCTCCAGGTGCACTTTCGTCACCAGGGGACAGGTGGCGTCGATGACGCGCAGTCTCCGTTGCCGGGCATCACGACGCACTTCGGGCGAGATTCCGTGGGCGCTGAAGATAACCGTCGCGTCGTCCGGCACCTCGTCGAGCTCATCGACGAAGACGGCGCCCTTCGTCCTCAGGTCTTCCACCACGTGGCGGTTATGCACGATCTCCTTACGCACGTAGACCGGAGGGGGGCACACCGACAGCGCGAGCTCCACGATGTCGATCGCCCGCTCGACGCCCGCACAGAAGCCGCGGGGACCAGCCAAGACAATCTCGGCGAGGGGCAGCGCGATCGCAGGGGTGCTCATGCTCCCGATTCTACTCGATGACGACCACGGCCCCAACCCTCTGACCACATCAGGGTTCGATCAGCACTTTGAGTGCCGCACTCCTCGCCATGAGATCGAGCGCCTCCCTGACCCCCTCGAGGCCCATGCGGTGGGTGATCAACCCGTCCGGGACAAACGTGCCTGACTCCAGCAGGGCCACCGCTCGGCGAATCGCCTCGGGGGTGTGGTGGAAGGCGCCGAGAAGGGTGAGCTCTTCGTAATGGACACGGCGCGTGTCGAGCCGGATCTCCGACCCCGGAACGCAGCCGCCGAAGAACAGCACCGTACCTCCGCGCGCGGCGGCCGCCACCGCTCGCTCCCATACCTCAGGCTGACCGGTCGCGTCGACAGTCAGCTCAGCGCCCCGCCCGTCGGTGTAGGCGCGGATGCCCTCCACCACATCGGCCGTGATCGAAGCGTCCAGACATTCGCCGAGGCCGAGGCTACGGACCCGCTCGAATCTCCAGCCACCGCGGCCGATCAGCAGCACGCGCGCCTGGCAGGCGCGCGCCACCAAAGCCAACAGACAGCCGAGTGGTCCGTGGCCAAAGACGGCCACGGTCTGCCCGGCTTCAACCCGGGCACGCTCGAGTGCCAGCAGCGCGCAGGCTAGCGGCTCCGCGAAGGCAGCTCGCGCAGCCGGGGTGCCGTTCACGAGGGCTACGGTGTTGGTGTCGACGAGTCGGGCAGGAAGCGCGATGAACTCGCCGTACGCGCCATTGACAAACAGCAACTCCTCGCAGAGGTTGGGCCGCCCAGCGAGGCACAGGCGGCAGCGTCCGCAGGGCGCCGAGTTGGCCGCGACGACGCGGTCCCCTTCCTTGAATCGCCGCACGCCCGCGCCCACAGCGCTCACGGTCCCGGCAAACTCGTGGCCAAACACGGTCGGCACGCGGGGAATCATGACAGGGTGACCTCGCCGGAGCGTCTTCACATCGGTCCCGCACGTGAGCGCCGCTTCGACCTTCATCACGAGCTCCCCCTCAGATGGGTCGGGACGGGGCACCTCCTCATACCGAAGGTCGCCGGGGCCGTGGAAAACCATGGCTCTCATGGCGTGAGGTAGACCTTGAGGGCTTCGTGGCTCTGCACGAGAGCCACCGCGTCCGCGAGCCGGGCGAGGGGCAGTCGATGGCTCACCAACTCTGCCGTGCGGACCTTGTCGTGAACGATCAGATCGAAGGCTTCGCTCAGCTCGACGGGTGACGATGAATAGGTCGTCATCAATGTCAGCTCGCGCGCGTACAGAGCATGGAGGGTCAGGGGCAGGTTCTCGCCCTCCCCCCCTGCAAAGACGTGAATCACTCCGCCATCCCGGACGGTGTCGGCCGCCCACGGCAAGACCGCCGGACCACCACCGGTGACGATGACATGGTCCGCCCCGCGCCCGGCGCTGGCCTCACGGGCGGCCGCGGCCGCCGCCGCCGCACTTCCTGCCGCATCGGCCCCCAGGCTGAGGGCGAGGCCGGCTCGTGCCGGCAGAAGATCGGCGCCGGCCACGATCGCCCCCACACGCTTGAACAGCTGGACGAACAAACACCCAATCGAGCCCAGGCCAACCACCACCACCGTGTCCCCGACCTCAACGCGCGCACGCTTGACGGCGCGCAGGCAACATGCCAGGGGTTCCACGAACGACGCTTGCTCGTCGCTCACGTGCCCGGGAATCCGGAAGGTAGCGTGCTGCACATTGGCGAATGGCACCCGCACATACTCGGCGAACCCCCCGGGGTCGAGGTTGCTCTCCTTGAAGCGGCGACACATCGATGGGCTGCCGCGCCGGCAGTAGTGACAGTCCGCGCACGGCACGTGGTGGGCGGCCACCACGCGCTCCCCGAGCGCAAAGGGTGCGCCGGCCCCGGCCGCGACCACTTCTCCGACCACCTCGTGCCCGAGAACCTGAGGGGCTGCCGTGCGCGGTGCGACGATCTTCGCGATGTCGGAGCCGCAGAGGCCGCAGCCCCGAAGTCTCAGCAACAGCTCACCCTCGCCAACGGAGGGGCACGGCCAGTCCTCGGCGGCCAGCCTACCTGCCCCGCGCAACACCGCCGCCCTCATGAGTGGGTCAGCGCCATGCGTCAGGCGGCGCGCGGCATGCGGGCGCGTAGCCAGCATCCGACGGCGACGGCCACCTTGCGCGAGGTGGACAGGGTGATCCGCTCGTGGAAGACGCGGAAACGGCGCGCTTCGATCTCTTCGAGCAGGGCAAAGTAGATCCGACCCATGATCTCGGCAGGGACGAGCGACCGCGCGTCTCGTGACGGATAGCTCTGCCACGCCGCGCGGAAGAAGCTGCGTGCGCGTTCGGCCTGATGCTCCATGAGGCGAACGACGGCATCGTCGTAGCGCGCCTGGTGCAGATCCTCGACTGACACCCCGAACGCGCGCAGATCGGCCTGGGGCAAATAGACACGGCCGGCCCGGACGTCCGTGCCCACGTCGCGCATGATGTTGGTGAGCTGGAGCGCCATCCCGAGGTCGATGGCATACTGCCGTGCGCGTGGATCGGTGTAGCCGAAGATCTCGATGGCGCACAACCCCACCGCCGAGGCCACGCGATAGCAATACGGATAGAGATCCTCGGCGGTCTGGTATGTGGGTCGCTCGAGGTCGCTTTCCACCCCATCGATGATCGCTTCCAGAGCCGCGCGGGGAATCGGATAGGCGCGCACCGCGGCCTGCAGCCGCCGGGCGATGGGATCGTCGAGCTCTCCCGTCGCGGTGAAGCAGCGCGACACCTCGTGACGCCATCGTCCGAGTGCCTCGCGCAGGACGACCGGATCGTCTCCGCGCTCCTGGCCAAGATCCGCGATGTCGTCCACCGTGCGGCAGAACGCGTACACCGCGTAGAGCGCGTCCCGGCGGGGCCGGGGGAGGGCCAGGAAACCATAGAAGAAGTTCGAACGGCTGCGGCGGGTGATACGGGCCACGAGGTCGGCCGGACGCATCCTCACGCCGCCGGGGGAGCCGGCCGCCGGCGCGGCATCGAGCGGAGCGTACCCGTGCTGGGCGAACCACGCGACCGCGTCGCCGAGGGCGATCCCGATGTCCGTCTGGGGAAGTCCCAGCTCGCGCACGGCCTTGGCCGTGCTGAAATACATGCGTTTTCTCGCCATGCGCACGGCGGTCAAGGACACGCGCGGGGCCTCTCCGGTGAGGCGCGCGACGGTCTCCAGGCAGAGCGCTCCGCCCCACGCTACCCCGTATGGCACGCGCCAGCGTGGAGGCGGCACGCCGGTGACCTCCGCCAGCAGTGAGCCGATGGTGTGCAGCGAGACGTTCTGGTGACCGAGAACGTATTTCTCGCCGATCCTCCCGCGCTCAGCGGCCAGCAGATGGCCCCGGGCAACATCCCGCACGTGCACGAGGTTGAGCCCGGTATCCATGGTGGCGAACATCTTGCCGCGCATGAAGTCGACCACCATCTGGCCAGTCGGCGTGGGCTTGATGTCCCACGGTCCCACCGGAGCGGAGGGATTGACCACCACCAAGGGCGCGCCGCGGCTGGCAAGCTCTAGGGCAACTTGCTCGGCTAAGAACTTCGAGCGCTTGTACGGCCCCACCATGTCCTCGAGCCGTACCGGGGTGTCCTCCGTGCCCGGCGAGCCATCCTTCGGGAGCCCCAGCGCGCCCACGGTGGAGGTGTAGACGATGCGCTGGGTCCCGGCCTGCACGGCCTCCTCGAGAATCGCGCGGGTTCCGTCCACGTTGGACCGATAGATCTCCTCGGGATGACGCGCCCACAGGCGGTAGTCGGCGGCCACATGATAGAGATGGCGCACACCAGCCACGGCCCGGCGCAGCGAGGCGCGGTCGAGCAAGTCGCCTTCCTCGATCTCAACGGGCAAGCCCGCCAGCGCTCGCCGATCGCTGCCACGGCGAGCGAGGGCGCGCACGGTCATCCCCGCCCCGAGCAACTCGCGCACGAGATTGGCGCCCACGAAGCCGGTGGCACCGGTGACAAGCGCGTCCATATCACCCTGACGGCGTGAGGACGCGCAGAGCCGTCGCCACGCTCCTGAGGGCAGCCGCCGTCCCCCGGCGTAGCACGAGGGCCTCCGCGAGCACCCGGGGCCGGACGAGAAGCATCCGCGAGGCGTGCCCCATCCGGACGCGGCCGTGCTCGTCGAGTGCCTCGGCGAAGAGGGCGGGGACTCCCCTTACCGCCGTGTCTGCTACACCCCGAACGACCGCCGCGGGAATCCCGAGGGTCGCAGCCCACTCGATGATCATCGAAGACTCCATGTCCACGGCCAGGGCCGCCGTCTGGCGCCAGAGCCGCACCTTCTCTTCTCGTGTCTCCACCACGGCGTTCACGGTGAGCAAGGTCCCCGTCGGGGCAAGCCGGCCGCTTGTCGGCACGAGGTGCCGCCGCCCGACCGGACTCAGCACCACCTGCGGTACCACCAAGTCTCCCTCGTCGAGGTGGGGAGCCAGCGCTCCACAGGTGCCGGCGGACACGACGAGCGCGGCGCCGCGGGCCAGAGGGGTGAGCTCGTTCAGACCCCGCGCCCGCGGGCCCCCGCAGACGAGGTCGACGCCGGGGCCACCATAGCGGCGCGCGCGGCCGGAAACAGAATGCCCCAGACCGAGATGGCGGGCCAGTCCGCGCGCCTCCACGGCAACGGCAGTGACAACGAGAATCCGACTCACCCGTCGGTGGCGGACGGTGGATCCGGTGGCAGGATCCCCCCGGTGCGCTCGGCCTCCTTGCGCTTACGCCAAGCCGCGTACGACTTGCCGCTCGCGGTGTCCTTGCCCGTGAACGTGATGCTAAGGATGTCGGCGTAGAGAATGGACTCGACGGGACCACCAGCGGTCGGGAGCATCTGCACGAACGGGTGGGATACATCGCGGTTACGGTTGAAGAGATAGCCGACTTGGCGACCTCCATCCCGAGTCACCACCGTCACGTCACCCCGGTAATCGAACGCCTTCTCGACGATCTCGACGAGGCCACTGGCGTCAGTGACCTCGGCCAGCCAGCCCTCGAGACTGCCACCGCGCGACGGTCCCTCCGAGGTCGCCATCAGGGCGAGCCGAGGGTGGCCGTGACCGTCTCGCGCAGCCCGCGCCAGGAACTGAACGTGTAGTCCACGGCCGTGGTCTCATAGCCGCAGTGCACCATGCAGTCCTGGCACTTCTCGTTGCCGCTGGCGCGACCATAGTTGTCCCAGCGTGTGGTATCCATGAGTTCCTGGAAGGTTGCCGCGTAGCCTTCCTGGAGGAGATAGCACGGACGCTGCCAGCCGAAGATGTTGTAGGCCGGCATTCCCCACGGCATGCATTCAAAATCGCGCTTGCCCATCAGGAACTGCAGGAAGATGGGCGACTGGTTGAACTTCCAGCGCTTGTCGGGTCGGGAGAGCATTGAGGAGAACAGATCTCGCGTCTTCTGACGCCGCAGGAAATGCTCCTGGTCGGGCGCCTTCGAGTAGCTATAGCCCGGGGAGAGCATCATGCCCTCCACCCCCAGGTCCATCATTTCCCCGAAGAACTGTCGCATCCGCATGGGCGAGGTGCCGTCGAACACGGTCGTGTTGGTGGTCACCCGGAAGCCCTGACGAACCGCCTCTCGGATCGCCGCCACCGCTTCGTCGTAGACACCTTCCCGACAGACCGAATCGTCATGCTCTTCGCGCAACCCATCCATGTGGACGCTGAAGCTGAGGTACTTCGACGGCGTGAACACCCCCCCTTCCAGCTTCTCTTTGAGGAGGATGGCATTGGTGCAGAGGTAGACGTACTTCTTGCGCTTGACCAACTCCTCGACTAGGCGGCCAATATGCGGATACATCAGGGGCTCACCGCCCGGGATGGAGACCATCGGCGTCCCGCATTCGTCCACGGCGCTCAGGCACTGCTCGAGGGTCAGCTGCTTCTTTAAGATATGGGCGGGGTACTGGATCTTGCCGCATCCGGCGCAGGCCAGATTGCAGCGGAAAAGGGGCTCGAGCATGAGCACGAGCGGATAGCGCTTGCGCCCTCGCAGCTTCTGGCCGAGCACGTAGGTGCTGACCGTCCACATTTGGGATAGGGGGACACTCATACCTCCTGCAGATCCTTCCTCAGGGGCCGGGGCTGGCGCGCTCCGCGTTGACAGCCCACTCTCAAGCCCACCGCAACCACCGCGTGGATGAGGAAGCCGAGTACAGCCAGCGCCCACTCACCGATCCACACGGTGACCGACAAATTGAACGCCAATACCCCGTAGTATAACGCGATGCCCGGCCAGACCCGCCCTTCTGGGGGCAGGTCCCGCCCTGAGCAGGTACAGCCCCACCCCGATCGTACCCACCGTAACCCAACCCACAAAGTTGGAGACCGGCACCCCGAAGTAGGCGCCGCCGGCCGGGTAGTAGAAGATGCGCCCGAGGAACCAGCGGTCACCCCGCACCGCGAGGGGGTCGATAACGACATCGAGCAGCATCATGAGAATCCCGGAAACCAAGGCCAGCTTCGCCATGGTGAAGGGCCCGGGCTCTCCTCCCACGATCAAGCGAGCAACGCAGAACGCTGCGTAGGCGAGAAACACGAACGAGAGCGAGTCGAAGAAGGGCACGTTGGCGATGTAGAGTTCCTGTCCGCGCGTGGCCTCCGTGTAGTGGTACAGGCCAAACGGAATGCCCACCCGGGTGGAGGCGAATTCCGCCAGCCACGCCACTGGCCACACCGACACAACGAACACCAGTGCTCGGCGCCCACCGAGGTCAGCGAGGGCGGCCGCGACGAACGCCAGCAGAAAGCCGAACACGTAGGGACGGAGGAGGATGGTGCCGATCACGAGGTCCATGGCTTCGTGAGGTTCTCGTGCCATGTTAGCATCGGAGGTCGTGACGACGGTCGATTCGGCGATCGAACGGGCGCAGCGATACCTCCTCCAGCAGCAACAACCGGATGGGCACTGGGTCGGTGAGCTCGAAGCCGATACCACCATCACCAGCGAGTACCTGCTCTTCTCCCACCTGATCGACCGCGCCAATCCCGAGCGGGATCGACGGATGGTCCGCTACCTCCGACGCCGGCAACTCCCGGATGGGGGGTTCACCCTGTACGCAGAGGGCCCGGCCAACCTGTCGGCCACCATCAAGGCGTACTTCGCCATGAAGATGGCGGGCGAGCCCGTCGATGATCCGGTCATGATCCGCGCGCGCGATCGTATCCGGGCGATGGGCGGCCCGGTCAAGGCCAACGTCTTCACCAAGATCCAGTTGGCCCTCTTCGGGGAGTACGACTGGAACGGCATCCCGGCCATGCCCGTCGAAATCATGCTGCTACCCCGCCCCTTCTTCCTCTTCAATCTCTACGAGATCTCCTATTGGTCGCGCACCGTCATCGTGCCCCTTCTGGTCATCCTCGATCGAAAACCGGTGCGCTGGCTTCCGGCCCATCAGTCCCTCGACGAGCTGTGGCCACAGCCCCGTGAGCGGACGAGCCTGCGCTTCCCTCGCCGCCCCGTGCCATTCGGCTGGCGTGCGTTGTTCTGGAAGAGCTTCTTCATCGGTGTCGACGACGGGCTCAAGGTCTGGGAGCGCTTCTCACCCCGCCCCCTACGCAAGCGAGCGGTAGCCGCCGCCTGTCAATGGTTGGAAGAGCGACTGGCCGTCCCCGGAGGGCTCGGAGGAATCTTCCCGGCCATGGTCAACTCCGTCCTCGCCATGCGGTTGCTCGGCTATGCCGACGACCATCCGCTGGTGCTGGGTCAGCTCAAGGAGATCGAGGCCCTCGCCATCGAGCGCGGGGACGAACTGCACTACCAACCCTGCCCGTCGCCTGTGTGGGACACCTGCCTCGTCGTGAAGGCGTTGGTGGAGAGCGGATTCAGTACCGATCACCCAGCCCTCGTGCGGGCCGGCGAGTGGATGCTTGACCGCCAAGTCTTGGTACCGGGCGACTGGCAGGTGAAGCGGCCACACGCGCCGCCCGGCGGCTGGGCATTCCAATACGCCAACGACTTCTACCCCGATATCGACGACACCGCGGTGGTCCTCATGGCCCTGGACAACATTCGCGGCCTCGATCCAGATCGCGCGCGGACGGCCCAAGAGCGCGGCCTCGGGTGGGTGCTCGGTATGCAGGGGACCGACGGGGGCTGGGCGTCGTTCGAGGCCGACAACAACCGGTTGTACCTGAACAACATTCCGTTCGCCGATCACGGGGCTCTGCTCGACCCATCAACGGAAGACCTGACCGGGCGGGTTCTGGAACTGATGGGCGCGTTCGGGATGTCGGTACGGTTCGAGCCCGCCGCGCGGGGCGTAGCCTGGATCCGCCGAGCCCAGCGCCACGACGGGCCGTGGTATGGCCGCTGGGGCGTCAACTATATCTATGGCACGTGGTCGGTCCTCCGGGGCTTGCGGGCGATCGGCGAGGATCCGAGGCAGGAATACGTCCAGCGCGCCATCCAGTGGCTCGTGCGTCGGCAGAATCCCGACGGGGGCTGGGGCGAGCGCTGCGACAGCTACTGGCGGCCTGAGTTGGCAGGCATGGGCCCGTCGATGCCAAGCCAGACGGCGTGGGCGCTCCTGGGCCTGTTCGCCGCCGGGATCACCGGCGGTCCGACGGTCGCGCGCGGCGTCGAGTACTTACTCCGGACGCAGGGCCCGACCGGCACCTGGGAGGATCCTCTCTGGAACGGCACGGGATTCCCCCGCGTGTTCTTCCTCAAATACCACTACTATGCGGCGTACTTTCCGCTGTGGGCGCTGGGCGTGTATCGGCGTGCCGGAGCATGAGCGACACCACCTTGCCTTGGCTCCTGCGCCCCTTCGAGACCCTCGGGCGCACCACCATCGCCGGTCTCGAGAACCTCGGGCGCTTCGGGGCCTTCCTGGGCGAGGCGGTGCTGGTCCTGTTCACCCCGCCCCTCAAGGTTGGCGCGCTCCTGCGCCGCATCCAGTTCATCGGCTACAGATCGCTGATCATCATCCTGCTCACGGGGGCCTTCACGGGCATGGTCCTCGCCCTGCAGCTCTATCTCACTCTGACTCGTTTCGGCTCCGAAGCGTTTCTGGGCCCAGCTCTGGCCATCTCCATCATCCGTGAGCTGGGGCCTGTGTTGTCCGCCCTCATGGTGACCGGACGCGCCGGCTCGGCCCTCACCGCGGAAATCGGCATCATGCGAATCACCGAGCAGATCGACGCCCTGACCGTGATGGCCCTCAACCCGATGCGCTATTTGGTTGCGCCCTCCATCCTGGCCGGCGTGTTGACCTTTCCGCTCATCACCGCCATTTTTGACGCCATGGGGCTGCTGGGGGGCCACCTCATTGCCGTCGAGCTGCTCGGCCTCTCGAGTGGGACCTACTTCGGCGAAATCAAGACCTTCGTCGACATGGGCGATATCCTGACTGGCTTCTGGAAATCGCTGAGCTTCGGCGTGATCGTGACGTGGGTGGCCACCTACAAGGGCTTCTACGTCGGTCATGGTGCAGAAGGCGTGGCGCGGGCGACGACCCAGTCCGTGGTGCTCGCCTCCGTGCTCATCCTCGTCTGGGACTATTTCATGGGTTCCGTGCTGCCGTTTTGATCAAGGTCCAGGGGCTGACCAAATCCTTTCGCGGCCAGCCCGTGCTGCGCGGCATTGACCTGGAGGTTCCAACTGGTTCCATCACCGGGGTCATCGGGCGCAGCGGGGGCGGGAAGACGGTCCTGCTCCGCCACCTCATCGGCCTTCTCCGTCCTGATGCGGGCAGCATCCTGGTGGAAGGCGTGGACATCACCCGACTCTCCGGCCACGAGCTCGACGCGATTCGCCGCCGCTACGGTGTCGTCTTCCAGGGAGGCGCCCTCTTCGACTCCCTCACGTGCGCCGCCAACGTGGCCTTCCCCCTCCGGGAGAAGTTCCGGGTGGGCCGGGCCGAGGTGCGTCGGCGGGTCCAGGCGGTCTTGGCTGCGGTCGGCCTGGCGGAGATCGGGGGCAAATATCCGGCCGAGGTCTCGGGCGGGATGCGCAAGCGGGTCGCCATCGCCCGCGCCCTGATCACGGAACCCGAGATCGTCTTCTTCGACGAGCCCACCACAGGCCTCGACCCCGTGCTGGTCCATACCATTCATAACCTGATCGGCGACCTCCACCGCCGGAGTCGGTTCACCGCGATCATGGTGAGTCACGAGATCCCTGAAATCTTCACGGTGGTGGACACCGTCGCGATGCTCCACGAGGGGAGAATCATCGAAACGGGCCCCCCCGCTGTCATTCAGGGCTCGACGAACCCAGTGATCCGTCGATTCATCCACGGCGAGGCCGAACCCGGCACGGCGCCCTACAATCCCTGAAGAGGAGCCAGCACATGGAGCGCACCAAGGTCAACGTGACGGTCGGAATCTTTCTCGTCCTGGGCATCCTGGCCCTCGCGTACCTGTCGATCAAGCTGGGACGCGTGTCCCTGTTCGGCAGCCGCGGCTACCTGGTGAGCGCCGACTTTCCCACGTCGTCCGGCCTCAAGGTCGGAGCCAACGTCGAGATCGCCGGAGTACCGGTAGGGAGTGTCGAGTCCATACGCCTCAAGGACGACCAGGCGCACGTGGTGCTCCGGATGCAACCCCAGATCAAGCTGACGGAAGACGCCATCGTCGCCATCAAGACCAAGGGCCTGATCGGTGAGCGGTATGTCAACATCAGCCCGGGCGGCTCCGAGCGCGTCGTGCCACCCAACGGGCAGTTGCGCGAGGTCCAACCGCCCGTCGATCTCGAGGAGTTGCTCTCCAAGTACGTCTTCGGCAAAGTGTGAGAAACGGGAGGGAGGACCAACCGATGACGTCACGCCCACTTCGCGTGGCAATAGGGCTTGCTCTGCTCTTGGCCCTGGTGGCGAGCCAGGACGCAGGGGCCGGGGCGCCGACTGACCAGTTGCGGTCTCAGATCGAGAAGGTGCTCAAGACGGTGGAAGATCCAGAGCTCAAGAAGGCGGGGAAGGCCACCGAACGGCGGGAAGCCGTCCGCCGCATCGCGGCCGAGACATTCGACTTCACCGAAATGTCCAAGCGCGCGCTGGCGCGTCACTGGCAGGCCCGCACGCCGGCCGAGCGTGAGGAGTTCGTCAAGCTCTTCGCCGATCTTCTGGAGCGAGCCTACGTGTCCCGGATCGAGAACTACGGCGGGGAAAAGATCGCCTTTAATGGAGACACCATCGAGGGCGACGTGGCCCTCGTGCGCACCAAGATCATCACGAAGCAAGGGACCGACATCCCCGTCGACTATCGCATGCTCAAGCGCAACGATCGGTGGCTCGCCTACGACGTGGTGATCGAGGGGGTTGGTCTCATCAACAACTATCGGACCCAGTTCAACAAGATCATCCAGACGTCGTCCTACCAGGCCCTTGTCGATCGAATGAAGAACAAGCAGAACGAGCTGATCCTGGACGACAAGAAGACGTAGGGTTCCTGCGCGGCACGGATCGAGGGGGGCAGCTGCAATGAGGGGCGCCCGCCGTCGACCGTGCTAAACTGACACGCTGTGTCACTGCGCTCGGAGGAGGATCCAGTGAGCTCCTTACGTGTGGCCATTATCGGCGTCGGCAACTGCGCCTCGTCGCTCGTGCAAGGCGTGCAGTACTATCGCCAGGCCGCCGACGACACGTTCATCCCCGGTCTCATGCATCCCCGCCTGGGGGGCTATCACGTAGGAGACATCGAGTTCTCGGCCGCCTTCGACATCGACGAGCGGAAGGTCGGCCGGGACCTGGCCGAGGCCATCTTCCAGGAACCGAACAATACCGTGAAGTTCGCCTCAGTCCCGACCCTGGGGGTGCCCGTGCAGCGGGGGATGACCCACGACGGTCTCGGCCTCTATCTGTCCCAGATGATCACGAAGGCTAAGGGGTCGACGGCCGATATCACCGGTATCCTGCGCGAGACCGGTACCCATGTGGTGGTCAACTTCCTGCCCGTGGGAAGCGAGATGGCGACCAAGTGGTATGTGGAGCAGGTGCTGGAGGCAGGCTGCGCCTTCGTCAACTGCATCCCGGTGTTCATCGCTCGCGAGACCTATTGGCGCCGTCGGTTCGAGGAGC
This sequence comes from uncultured Candidatus Rokubacteria bacterium, assembly GCA_963754315.1. Lineage (GTDB taxonomy): Bacteria > Methylomirabilota > Methylomirabilia > Rokubacteriales > CSP1-6 > CAVWFS01. The sequence goes on along the minus strand of CAVWFS010000018.1, from coordinate 356,728 downwards.
GGGGCTTACCCCTGGTGGGCGATGACGTGAAGTCCCAGGTGGGGGCGACCATCATCCATCGCGTGCTCACCCGACTGTTCATGGATCGGGGCGTCCGCCTCGACCGCACCAGCCAGTTGAACTTCGGGGGCAACACCGACTTCTACAACATGCTCGAGCGGGAGCGGCTCGTGTCCAAGAAAATCTCCAAGACCGACGCGGTGCGCTCCCAACTCGGTCATGATCTTCCTCCCGAGGCCATCCACATCGGGCCCAGCGACTACGTGCCGTGGCTGGCCGACCGCAAGTGGGCGCACATCCGCTTGGAAGGTCGGGGCTTCGGCGATCAGCCCATCAACGTCGAGCTCAAGCTCGAAGTGTGGGACTCGCCCAACTCCGCCGGTGTCGTCATCGACGCCGTCCGGGCGTGCAAGGTGGCGCTCGATCGCGGGCTCAAGGGTGCCCTTCTGGCACCCTCGGCCTACCTGATGAAGTCCCCTCCCGAGCAGTGGGCCGACGACCTGGCTCACCATCGGCTCGAGAGGTTCATCGCCGGCGAAGAATAGGCTACCGGCGGTGGTACGGGTTTCCACGATCGGACGGCTCCTGCGCCGTCTGACCTCCCTGTCGTGCGTGCGCCCATGGTTGACGGTCGGGGTGGCCGTGGCTCTGGCGGGCGTCAGCCTCCTCTACACCCTGGCCTTCATGACGTTCAAGACGTCACACGCGGGACCTTCTTCCCCAGGACCGGCCCTACATCCTCCGCTGGGTAGAGTACAGCCGGGATTTCGGGGATCTCGACGACGTCGCCATCGTGGTGGAGGCTACCTCCCTCACCGAGGCGAAGGACTACGCCACTCGCCTGGTGGGCGAGTTGCGGGCGCGAAAGGTCCCGTTGGGGCGCGTGGCGTTTCGCATCGACCCCAAGCACTTCGAGGGCCGCGCGCTCCTCTATCTCTCGCCCGAGCGCTTGCGCGAGATCCGGGACAAGCTCTACGACAACCAGGAGTTGATGGAGGCCTTCGCCGGTCGGCCGACCCTCGACATGCTCGTGCAGGGGATCTCGACGCAGGTCGCGAGCGCGTTCGCCTCGGGGTTTCTCGACCTCGGCCTGTCCGAGTCCAAGGGGCCAGTCGATCTTCGCTTCATCGAGGACCTCGTCAGCCAGATCTCTCAGCGTCTGGACCGCCCTCTCCCCTACCGCTCGCCGTTCGGATCCCTCTTCTCCGTGCCCGAGGGTGATGAGCGGGGTGGCGGCTACTTCCTGTCGGAGGACCAGCGCCTGCTGTTCATCCTGGCGGAGCCGATCGGCACCAAGGAGAGTTTCCTCGAGGACCGGGCGGCCATCGAGGGCATCCGCGAGGTGATCGCCTCCCTCAAGGGGGATTTCCCCGCCGTGCAGGTCGGCGTGACCGGCAAGCCCGCCTTGGCCAGCGACGAAATGACGGCGGCCTTCCGCGACAGCGAACACGCCAGCATTCTTTCGTTCGCCCTCACGCTCGCCCTGCTCCTCCTCGCCTTCCTTCGGGTGGGCAAGCCTCTGCTGATGCTGACCATTCTCACCCTGAGCCTGTGCTGGTCCATCGGGGTGGCCACCCTCGTCATCGGGCATCTTTCGCTCTTCTCGGTGATGTTCATCTCGATCGTGGTCGGCATTGGCATCGATTACGGCATCTACTTCCTCTTCCGCTACGAGGAGGAGCTCTTCCTGGGGCGCAGCTTGCGGGAAGCTATCGAGATCACGGCGGGGCGGAGTGGGCCGGGAATGCTCCTCGGCGCCGTGACGGCGGGGGGGACGTTCTTCGTCCTCATGCTCACCGACTTTCGCGGGCTCCAGGAATTGGGCTTCATCGCCGGGGTGTCCATCCTGCTCGCCTGGGTCTCCATGATGACCGTGTTCCCGGCCGTGCTTGTCATCGTGGACCGCCGTCACTCCGCGACCGCAGGTGCTGCCATTCCACGCGCCCTGCGCCTGGAGAGCATGCGGGTGCCCCTCGTGGACCAGATCACCCGCCATCCGCGGATGGTACTGGCCATGGTGGCCATCCTCACGCTGCTCGCCCTGTGGGGAATGCGGAATGTCCGCTTCGACTACAACCTTCTGAACCTGCAGGCCGCCGGCACCGAATCCGTGGTGTGGGAGAGGCGCATTCTGAGCTCGGCTGGACGCTCCGGCTTCGCCGCCCTCGCCAGCGCGGGATCCCTGGAAGAGGTGCGCGACAAGCGTGATGCCTTTGCCCGTCTCCCGAGTGTCTCCGAGGTCGACTCCGCTCTCCTGTTCATTCCCAATGACCAGCCCGAAAAGCGCAAGATCATCGGGGATTTCGCGGAACTGGTGAGCCCGGTCCGGATCGGCCGCGCCGCGCCGGTCGACGTGCCGCGTCTCATCGAGGAGCTCGGGTCGCTCCAGCGTCGGCTCGACATCGCGGCGGTCGAGGCACCGGCTGGCGAGGTCAGAAGCAAGCTCACGCGGGTGACGGCCGAGGTGGGACGGCTCGTCGAGAAGCTCCGGCGAATTGATCCCGAGACAAGCCAGCCGATCCTGAACAACCTGCAGCGGCAGATCACGCGTGACTTCACCCTGAAGTTTCAGCGGCTGCAGGCCAACCTGAACCCGGGTCCGATCGAGCTCGACAGTATCTCGCCGGAGCTCAAGCGAAAGTTCGTCAGCGAGCGAGGGCGCTTCCTGTTACAAATCCATCCCAAGGTCGACATCTGGGAGCGGGCGGGCGCGACCCAGTTCGTGAGCGAGCTGCGAAGCGTCGATCCCGACGTGACAGGGACCCCTATCATCACCTACGAGTCCATCACCCTGATGCAACGGGCCTATAAGCAAGGGACCATCTACGCCATCATCCTCGTCACCGGCGCCATCTTTGCCCTGCTGCGCCGTGTACGTGACACCTTGCTCGCCCTGCTCCCCCTCGCCCTGGGCCTCATCTGGACGGGCGGGCTGATGGCGGCCTTCAACCTCGACTTCACCATGGGAAACATCTTCGCGCTGCCGCTGATGCTGGGGGCCGCCGCCGAGTACGGCCTCAACATCGTGATGCGCCACATGGAGACGCGGCGCGACCCCGGGGCCCCCCTCATCCCGCGCAGCACGATCATGGCTGTGCTCGTGAACGGCCTGACCACCGTGGCCGGTTTTGGGAGCCTCATGCTCGCCGACCACCGGGGGATCTTTGGCCTGGGGCTGCTCCTCACTCTCGGTACCGCCGCCAGCATGGTGGCGGCCCTCGTAGTCCTCCCCGTCATCCTCCAGCTGATACGGCCTCGACTGAGAGCCACGACGACCCCCACCCTCGCCCCCGACACTCGCGCCCCCGTCGGGGTGTAGCGGGGGCCCTGTCGAGGCCCCCAATCCATCAAGACCCGCCGCGCGGTTTCCAGCCAGGAAAGTCGAAGAGGAAGGCACGGACGCCGACGCTGAAGAGCAGGGCAGACACGTTGGCATTGCCGGAAGCACTGACTCCACTCGCTGGCGGGGTCGCCGATGATGTGGGAGTGATCTTGATGGATTGTCCCCCCGAGTAGAGGTACTTCATCTCAAAGCCGAGCGCGATGTTGCTCGTCACGAAGTACTCGATCCCTGCCCCCACCCCCATGGCCCAGGTGTCGTTGTCGGCATTGAACCGTAGATCCGCGCCCGGTGGCTTCCGGTCATTGAACTCGGTGTGACCGTAGCCGAAGCCAGCCAGCAGATAGGGCTGCACGCGGTCTCTGACCATGGGGTAGCGCAGCCTGAAATATGGAATGATGGTGTAGATGGCCCACTCACCGACATTGCCGAGGCCGTTCACATTCATGTTGACCTCGAACCCGTCGACGGCGAGCTCCGCGCCGAAGTAGCGGCCGAAGTTCAGGCCCAGCGACGCCCCAAAGGTCGGGCTCAGCGCTCCGCCAATTGCGTTGTTGCTCGGCTCTGCCTGGACTCCAGGGATCAGGTCGGTGTCGAGATTGAGGGCGCCTCCCGCACGAGCGCCGATGTACAGGCGGGCCGGCACATCCTTACGCGCTTCGGCCATGGGCGCCGGAACCACCTCCGGGTAGAGGAGGCGCATCCCGAAGGTCACCAGGGGAGCGCTGATCTTCACCTTCTCGGGTACGCCCTGAACCATGAGCGTCGCATCGGGCGCAAACAGGTAGCCGGCCTCCATGCCCAGCGCGATATTGTCGGCAACGAAATACTCGATGCCGAGGCCGACCGTCCCCGCCACCGTGGTCTTGGTGCCATCCTGGATCTGGAGCCCGAATCCACGGGGCTTGCGGTCGTTGAAGCGGGTGAGACCGACTCCCACCCCGCCAAACAGGTACGGCACGAGCCGGTCGTTCCACAGCGGGTACCGGAGGCGCGCTTGCGGGATGATGGTGAACACACCGTACTCGCCGATGGTCCCGTACGGCGAGATATCGGGAAAGACCTCGTACTCCTGAAACGACAGCTCGGCGCCGAAGTACTTGTTCACGTTCGCACCGAGCGAGAACCCGAACAGATCGTGCACACCAGTCGCGGGATTCGTGTCGAAGAACTTGAGTCCGAGGTAGGCCCGCGGACGATCGCTGTCCTGGGCCCACCCCACCTCGCCCGCGACGGCTACGAGAGCGCTCGCCAAGCACAGGATGATCAGGATTCTCACGAGCGATTCCTCCCCTCCTTGTCGCCCGTTCGACGACACCATCTCAGACGAGCTCGCCACGCAATACCGTAACCGCCTGGCCACCCAGCCGCACACGGTCCCCTGCCACGCGAACACGCACGGTCCCTCCCCGCGCCGAGGCCTGGTAGCCGAGGAGCTGTTCCTTTCCCAGCCTCGGCATCCAGTAGGGGCCCAACGCGCAATGCGCCGAACCGGTCACCGGGTCCTCCACGATACCGGAGCCGGGCGCAAAGAACCGAGAGACGAAATCATATCGGGAATCGTCCGCGGCGCTTGTGACCATCACCCCCCGCACCGGGAGCGACGCCAGCCGAGTCAGATCCGGCCGGAGCGCGCGCACGGCCGACTCGCCCTCTACCTCCACCAGATAGTCGAGACGATTGCGCCCCACGAAGCGCGCGGGGACTCCAAGCGCAGGGAGGAGATCGGGTGGCGCCGCCACCGGCTCCACCGGCTTGGCGGGAAAGTCGAGCTCGATCCACCCGTCCTGGCGCTCTGCCGACAGCCATCCGCTCTTGGTCTGAAAGTCGATGCGGGTTTCGGGCCCAACGCGGCCGCTCTCCCAGAGAACGTGGGCGCTGGCCAAGGTGGCATGGCCGCAGAGGTCCACCTCCACCGTGGGCGTGAACCACCGTAGCCGGTATCCGGCCCCCTCGGGATAGAGGAACGCCGTTTCCGAGAGGTTCATCTCGCGCGCCACGTCTTGCATCCAGGCCTCGTCCGCCGGGCCCGTCAGCAGGCACACCGCGGCCGGGTTGCCCCCGAATGGGGCGCCGGTGAACGCGTCGACCTGGACGAGGGGAACACCCGCCCGCGCCACGCTCATGCCGGCACCCTTTCGATCTCCACGAGGTTCGAGTGAAAGGCAGGTCCGCCGCCCATGTCAACAACGCGATCGCTGGTGAGGACGTTGACGTTGCGACTGCCCGGCTGGAAGCGATGCCACCATACCCCCTCGATCACGATCACGCCGGGTCGTGTGTCCTCGGTGATGCGTGCCCGGAATCGCGCTTCTCCCCGGCCATTGAACACACGGACTTCGTCGCCCTCGCCGATCGCTCGGCGGGCGGCGTCGGCCGGCGCCACGAGAACGTCCGCTCCCCGCTGGCGCGACCTGAGACGCGTGGACTGGCTGAACGATGAGTTCAGGAAGAAGCGGTTGGGAGGCACAATACACTGCAGGGGGTAGCGCCCCGCCAGCTCTGGATTGTCAGGCCCCTCCCTCAGAGGCACGTAGGTCGGCAGGGGCGGAAGGCCCGCTCGCATGAGACGCTCCGAGTAGAATTCAACCTTCCCGGACGGGGTAGGGGCGCCATCAGCAAAAGGCACATAGGGCCGCGGCACGTTCAGCCGCACGAATCCCGCCTCACGAAGCCCCTCCCACGTGATGTCACGGGTGGCCGGACCACCGCTGGCCAGGATCTCCCGGATGAACTGCTCCTCGGTCCGTGCGTAGTGCTCCTCGGCCACCCCGAGGGCGCCGGCCAGGGCCCGGAACACCTCCCAGTTCGAGCGCGCTTCGCCGGCGGGCGGCATGACCGGCTCCGCGAGCTGGACATACAGGTGTCCATAGGACCCATAGAGGTCCACGTGTTCCAGGTCGGTCGTGGCCGGCAATACGAGATCGGCGTGTCGGGCCGTGTCGGTCATGATCTGCTCGTGGACGACCGTGAAGAGGTCATCCCGGGCCAGTCCCTGCATGACCAGGGATTGATGAGGGCAGACGGCAGCCGGATTCGAATTGTAGACGTAGAGCGCCCGGACGGGCGGGGTCAGCGCCTGATCGGTGAGGACGCGTCCGAGGTGGATCATGTTGATCACCCTCGGCGCCGGTCGCCGCAGGAGGTCGGGCCGCTCCAGAAGCCGCATGCTGAAATCGAAGGCCTGGCTGGATGAGAGCAAGGCGCCCCCGTGTGGATCGGCGTAGGCGCCGGTGAGGGCTGGCAGGCAGGCGAGGGTTCGGCAGGTCATCCCGCCGTTGTCGTGCCGGGACAGTCCGATGCCGATCCGGATGAACGAACGCGGGCTCGCTCCGTAGCGGCGCGCGAAGCGCACGATCGTCTCCGTCGGCAAGCCGACGATGTCGGCCACCGCCGCCGGCGCGTAGCCTCGCACGTGAGCGGCCAAGCGATCGTAGCCCAGGGTGGCCCGCGCGACGTACTCCTGATCGACAAGCCCCTCCTCGATCAGCACGTGCATGATGGCCAGGGCCAGCGCCGAATCGGTCCCCGGACGGACCATCAGATGCTCGTCAGCCTGCCGGACGGTCGAGTTTCGGTAGGGATCGACCGCGACCACCCAGGCCCCCCGCCCACGCGCCTGCTTGACCAGCGTCATCACATTGATCGAGGAGTATGCCGCATTAATCCCCCAGAGGACGACCAGATCGGCGCCCACCATCTGCTCGGAGTCGTTGCCGGTGAGGGTTCCCACGGTGGCGCGCCAGCCCGCGTAAGCCGTGGACACGCAGATCGTCCGAGCGAGTCGGCTGGCCCCCAGTGCGTGAAACAAGGGATGGCCGGCATGGTACTGAACATGTCCCATGGTGCCGGCGTAGGAGTACGGCAGGATCGCTTCCGGGCCGTCCTCGGCGATGATCGAGCGCCAGCGAGCGACGATCTCGGTAAGAGCGTCGGCCCACGAGATCGATTCGAAGCGACCAGACCCCTTCGGTCCGACCCGACGAAGTGGCGTGAGCACGCGCAGAGGCGAGTGGGCGCGTTCGACATAGGCGCGGACTTTGCCACAGATGACCCCTTGTGTGAACGGATGCGCGGGGTCACCGGTGACGTCGGTCAGCCGTCCGTTCTGCACGGACACCAGGAGGCCACAGGCCGAAGGGCAGTCGTGTGGACACACCGAGCGCATGGCGCCGTCTACGGTATCATGCCGCCCAGTGCTCGCCACCCTCGTCCGGCTCAACCCCTTCACGACACCAGACGGGAGGCGACTGGCCCTCCTCTTCGGTGTCGTGTACTTCGCGCAGGGCATGTGGTATCTGCCCACCCAGGCCTTGACCATCGTCTTCAAGGACCGGGGTCTATCAGCAGGCCAGGTCGCCGATTTCTTCCTGATCACGACCATCCCCTGGCTGATCAAGCCCGCCTACGGGCTCCTGTCGGACTTCGTGCCGCTCTGCGGCCGACGACGCCTGAGCTACTTTCTGCTGACCACCTCCCTCGCCGCAGCAGCCGGCTTCGCGCTTGCCCTGATGCGCGAGCATGCGTACTGGCCCACCGCCCTGCTCGTGGCGCTCATGGGGCTGGGACTTGCCTTCACCGACGTCCTCACCGACGCCCTCATGGTGGAGCATGGGCGGCCACGCGGTCTGACGGGCGCCCTCCAGGCCGTGCAGTGGGCGGCCATCTACCTTGCGTCGCTCCTGGTTGGCATCGGGGGCGGGTACCTGGCAGGAGGGCGACGCCTCGACGTAGCCTTCGCCTGCGCTGCCGGCTTCCCGCTCCTCTCGCTGATCATGGCGCTCGTGTTCATCCGAGAGCCGCGAGCACCGGGCGATCGGTCCGCCTTTCGTGCCAGGTGGCAGGTCATCCAGGAGAGCTCCAGGCGCCGCGAGATCTGGCTCGTGGGCGGCTTCATCTTCTTCTTCAACTTCAGCCCATCCTTAGGACCGGCGTTTCTCTACTACCAGACCGACGTCCTCCATTTCAGCCAGGAGTTCATTGGGGTCCTCGCTTCGCTGGCCTCGGTGGGGGCCATCCTGGGCGCCGTCACGTACGCGCCCCTTTCCCGACGCCATCGGCTCCGGCCGATCATCGGGGGAACCATCGGCGCGAGCGTCGTGAGCATGCTCGCCTATCTCGGATATCAGGGGCCAGCATCGGCAATCGCCATCGACCTGGTGGGAGGCTTCGTCTCGATGCTCACGCAGCTTGCCTTTCTCGACCTCGCCGCCAAGGTCTGCCCCCGCCACGTGGAAGGCACGTTCTTTGCGCTCCTCATGTCGATCTCCAACGGAGGTACCCAGCTCTCGCAGAATGTGGGGGGACGCCTCTACGACTGGGTCGGCTACACCCCGCTCATTCTGATTTCAGCGGTGATGACCGCGCTGGCGTGGGCCCTGGTTCCGCTTGTCAACGTGGAGCGCATCGAGGCCGAAGTCGGCGCCAGCTCCCCGCTTGCGGCAACGTAAGGCATCCTCAGGCGAAGTCGTCCTCTCGGCCGGGCTCGCCGGACACGCGCTCCTGGGCTGCCGCGTGAGCGCGCCGTAACCAGCGCAGCGCACGCGCGATGTCACCCCCATCCTTGACGTCGATCTCGATCCAGCCGCGACGCCCGAAACGCCGATGCGGTCGCACTCCCCCCTCCGCGACCGCCCGCGCCTGCTCGGGCAGCGGCAACCGGACCCAGAGGTCGTCCTGGCGGGGAGCCAGCGGAAAACACGCAAAGAGCAGGTTGCCGACGAAGTACCCCCAGCGTCCGAACGACGGCGTGATTCGAACCTGGGCCCATCCGGCCAGCGTGTCGTTGAGGCGACGCGCGAGAGGGGTTCCTCCCGTCGCCAGGACGCGTCGGGACGCTCGTCCTCGTCCGAGTCCGCGATAGCGACGGTACGCACCGCCTGCGGCTCTACCTCCGCGTCGTCGGGCACCCATGCCGTGCGTGAGCCGCATTCTGCCATTGACAGCCTTTGCATCGCCATGCGAAAAGACAGCGTAATCAGCCAAGGAGGATGATTCTGGTGTCCCCAACTACCGGCTCGTCGCCCTCGGCCGCTGCCCGCGCGCGCTTCGCTTCTGTGGAGGGTGCGGCTCGGCTCTTCTCACCCGCGTTTCTCGATTACCTCGTCGGCCTCCATGACCGTTTGACCCCGCGCGTGCACGCACTGCGGCAGCAGCGCACGGAAGCGCTGCGACGCGCGCTGCACGAGCATGCCCTGCCTGGCCATCCCCCGCCGAGCGCGATCAACACGGGCGACTGGAAGGTGCCGCCCGTGCCCGATCAGTTGCGACTGCCCGGCATCGAGATCTCGGGTCCGTGCTCGATCCCAAACATGTTCATCAACGCGCTGAATCCCGGTCCTGAAGGGGAGCGGGCCGAGGGCGATCTCGACGACGACGAGGATTCGGGGGGGCATCGCCTGATCGACACCGTGCGGGCCGCTCACTATCGGTTGGCCGCGGTGAACCGAGAGCTAACCTATAGTGATCGTGAGCGCAACCGCGAGTATCGTATCGCCGAGGGAGAGATTCCCTTCTTCATGCATCGGGAGCGCGGCCTTCACCTCGACGAGCCTGACGTGACCATCGACGGCCAACCCGTGCCGGCCGCCCTCCTGGGTACCGCCCTTACGCTGTTCTATGCCGGCCGGGCCCAGGCCGACCGCGGCCAGGGAATCTACTTCTACCTGCCCAAACTGGAATCGGCGGCGGAAGCACGCTGGTACCGGGACCTCTTCGACGCGAGCCGCGAGGCCCTTCCCTATCTCCGAGGGGCCACCATCCGCGGCATTCACCTGGTAGAGTCGCTGCCTGCCGTCTATCAGATGGAGGAGATGCTGTATGAGCTTGGCCCCTACGCGGCCGGCCTCAACGCCGCCCGCTGGGATCTCAAGGCCAGCATCTTCGAATTCGTCATGAACGACCCGAAGGCGGTGTGGCCGGACCGTTTCGGGGTGGATATCAAGACCACCCCGTTTCTTGCCAACATCTTCCGCCGCCTGGTCGCCATTTGCCTAAAACGCGGCGCGGTGCCCATCGGAGGCATGGCCACCGCCCTGCCCAACCCCGATCCCGAGGTCAATCGAGCGGCGGCAGACGCCATCCGCAAGGACAAGGAATGGGAAGCCGAGCAGGGATTCATCCGGGCCTGGGTCGCCCACATCTTCCACATGAAGACGGCAGCCGAGCCATTCAAGCGGGTGCACGACGCCGGGTGGAAACCGACCCCCGCGATGGCCGATCCGGACCACTACCCGGTCGAGATCAAGGTCCCGGAAGGACCAATCAGCCTGGAAGGTACCCGCCGCAACGTCAGGATGGTCGTGGAGTATCTGGAAGGCTGGTTGAACGGCCGTGGCGCCAAGGGGATCGACAGCCTGGCCGGCAAACCGGGAATCCACCCCGCCCTGATGGAGGACCTCGCCACCGGGCGGATGTCGGTCGCGCAGATCGCCCAGCGCATCCGGCACCGAGCCGGCACGACGGCGGGACCCGCGGCGGTCCACGACTTCGCACTCGTGAAGCAACTCCTGCGGGAGGAGACGGATGACATCCTGCGTCTGCTGCGGGACGGCGTGAAGGATGATCGTGGGCGGGCGGCTTTCGCGGAGGCAGAGGATCGTTACCGCAAGGCGGCCCGGATCGCGTTGCGCTGGATCAAGAACTACACTGAACTCGACTTCCGCAGTCTCGGCTCATACACCCGCGCCGATCTCGACCGCATCGCGGCTGCTCCCGAAGCGTTCTAGCGTTATCAGGTAATCTCCTCGCGTTGGGCCGGGGTGTTCGATCTCTATACCACGATCGGGGACGCCCGCAGCCGCCCCTACTCGTAGCGGGAGATATGCAAGTGGACGCCATGGCTGGACGCCGGCTCCACAGTGATCTCGCCGGTGCCGCGGATACAGCGCGCCCTGGCACGGTCGAAGGCCGCAGTGAGCCCGGGAAAGTCGTTCGCGACGAGCGAGAGCGCCACCATTCCTTCGGTCCCTCCCACCTCGTCGGCCGGTACGATAAGCAAGGCGCCTCTCCCGACGCTCAGCATCGTGCGAGACCCACCGTTCATGATGATTTCAGGAAAGCCGAAGAGTCCCTGCAACACCTGAGCCGTCTGCTTGGGCTCACGCCCACCGATGACCAACCGCTTGAGCCGCAAGGGGGCTCTCTTTGTTTCGCTCCCGGGGTCGAACGGGGTGGCCAGCTCCACCAGGACGCCCGCGCATGCCTTGGGGTGCAGAAAGCCGATTTGACCGGCCAGGCCTGGGCGCGGAGTGGTGTCGAGCAGGGCCACCTTGCGGGCTGCGAGGTCACGCAGGGCCGCGGCAACATCGGCCACGTCGAAGCAGACATGGTGGAGCCCTTCGCCTCTCGTGGCGAGATAGCGGCTCACCCCATTACTTGGATCGGTGGGTTCCAGCAACTCGATCTCGCTGTCACCGGCCGCAAGCAAGGCCGCCCGTACCCCTTGATCAGGGAGGTCAGCCTGCCGAAGGACCGGCAGACCGAGGGTATCGCGATAGAAACGATAGGCGTCGGTCAGCCGTCGCACCACAATCCCGACATGATGAATGCGTCGTACCACAGTGAGGGTCCTCCTTCGCGGATAAACGCGGCGCTTGGACGAGTGCCCACGTGAGGGATGCAGTGGTTGGGGCCCCGGGGACCCCGTCCCATTCACCGGGGGGAGTGATCAACCACACCTCCGTGCGGGGGGTGGTGTGTGCGTCCAGGCTTGCGATTATCGCGGCTGCGCGGTGCTACGTCCAGAAGGAATCGCGGCACCGGCTTCCCGGTCCGCGGCCGCCTCCGGGGCCAGCCGGAACGAGAAGACGCCGCTGACGACATGGCCGTCCGTCGATAGAACCTGCCACTCCACGCGCCAGGGGCCCGGGCTCAGAACCGGTACACCCGCCTTGAGAGTGTCGGCGCGCCCCGTCACTGCCACGGCAAGGTCCAGCGTCTCGCCGGCCGCCCCCACCAGCCGAATCCTGGAGAGCTTCTTCTCGATGCGATTGTTGAAGCGGAGAACCATTTCCCCGGGGGAGGTCCCCACCGTGCTGTTGGCGCCAGGAGAGGATTCGATCAGGAGAGAGTGGGCCAGCCCAGGTCCGCCCGGCACCAGGACTGCCGAGAAGGAGAGGAACGCGCCGAGGGCCCCGGCGATCAGCGCCAGTCGTCGAGGACGAGATGTTGCTCGTCCTCGTAGTCTTCCCCCTTGCCCTTTTGCATCCGTACCATGGTGGAGTCGATCTGATAGCCGCACCGGATCAGCGTACTATAAGCAAGCCAGTAGCGGAGATAGACAGGGAGGATCACCCGCGTCAGGCCCAGTTCCTGGGCGGTTTCCTCGAGCGCCGCCACAAAGTGCTCGAGCACATCCGACCGGCGCGCCTGCGGGTCGATGGCTAAGAACTTGACGTAGAGCGCGCCGGCCGGGGCCTCGCTCACGCCCGGGGCATGGTAGACGGCCACCCCGATGATCTCCCGCTCGCGCTCCAGCAACATGGTGTCCCCGAGGGCCAGACCGTCGACGATCTCGACCTCCTTGGACAGATCCATCCCCCGGCAGATGCTGCCGACGATGCGATTCACGCGAATGAGCGCGGTCTTCTTCCGCGCTTCTTCGAGGGTGGAGAACTTCCGGACGGTCAGTGCGGGGCGAACCGGCTTGGCTGGCGACGCCGGACGCACGGGCCCGCGATCAACGGCGCGACTCATGATGGCCGTCAGGCACTTCGGCTTGTAGCCGAACTTGTGGACGAGGATCAGATGTTTGGCGCTTGTCGGATACGTCACCAACCCTTGCAGGGTGGCCTTGTTCTCGTCGAAGAAGCCTTCCACGGCACCGATGAGTTGCTGACCGATGCCCTGGTTCTGATGGTTGGTGAGGACGGCCACCGGTCCCACCAGCCCAAGGCTGCCCCAGGTGACGGCGAGAGCGACCCCGAGGATTCGTCCTCCGTCTTCTTCGGCCACGAAGCATCCCCAGGGCTCCATGAGCCAGCGGTGATGCACGTACTGCGCGCCTCCGAACGCCTGACGGGGACGGGTGCCGAGCTGTCGCTCGAAAAGATCGGCAAAGCTTTGTTCGAGAACATCGCGCGCGCGCGAGAGATCGCCCTTGCGGATCCTGCGGATCTGCACCTTCGAGGAACGTCCGTGCGAATCGAGGCCGGCCCTGTCGACCGTCGCCCTCACGCAGAGATGCCCGCGAGCTCTTCAAGCAAGGTGATCACCCCAGAGTGGTCGAGCCCTCCCCGCCCCTTGACCCGGAGGGCGCTGAACAGTTCCTGGACGACGGCGGTAGTCGGAAGTGGGACACCGAGGGCGCGCGCAGACTCCATGATGAGTCCAAGATCCTTGAAGTGCAGGTCGATCTTGAAGCCTGGGTTGTAAGTCCCCGAAACGTAGTTGGGTGTCTTTTGGTCCAGGCATCGCGAGCCGGCGAGCCCGCCCGCCAGTGCCTTGAGGGTGAGCTCGCGGTCAAGACCGGCCTTGCGGGCCAGGGTGAGTGCCTCACCCAGGGCGGTGAGGTTGAGGGCAACGATGATCTGATTCGCGAGCTTCGTGAACCCTCCAAAGCCCAGAGGGCCAAGCAGGGTGATGGTCTTGCCCATGGCCTGAAAGATGGGCCGGACATCCTCGAAGACGCTCGCCTCGCCCCCGACCATGATCGACAACGCCCCGTCGATGGCACCTTTCTCGCCACCCGATACCGGGGCGTCGAGCATCCGGACGCCACGTTGGGCCAAGGCCTGACCGACCTTCTGGGAAACGATCGGTGAGATGGTGGACATGTCGATGTAGACGAGGCCAGGCCGTGCACCCTCAATGACGCCGTCCTTCCCGAGGGCGACCGCCTCGACATCGGGCGAGTTGGGCAGCACGGTGATGAGGACGTCCGACTGCGCGGCCACTTCCCGTGGCGAGGGGGCGGCCTTCGCCCCACTCTGCACGAGGTCTTCGACGGCCGCACGACTGCGATTGTGCACGATGAGCGGGAACCCGGCCTTGCAGAGATTCTTCGCCATTGGGCGCCCCATGATACCGAGCCCAATGAATCCAATGGTTTCCGGCATACTCCCCCCGGGTGTCTAGACGTGAACGCGGCAGAGACTTATCACATCCCCGGGCCGGGGGTCAAGTGACGCCGTAAAGGTGTTGGCGGTAAGAGAGACCGAGTAGGGGCTGACCTAGTTAGCTCTTCTTGCTCCAGAGCGCGGTGGCCAGGTCGTCGAGCCCGAGATCCCTCAACGTCTGTGGCAGAGGCTTGCCGGTCTTACGGTCGTAGCCGACCTCTGCATACCAGGTGTCGAGCATCGTCTCCCACTGATCACGAATGGCCTGGCCCTTGGCAGGGCCGTCGACAGGGGTTGACCCGTAGCGTGCCGAGGGATACTCCAGGGCGCCCGTGTGACCGCAGCGGAGCGACACCGCACGATTGATGGCCGCCGTGCGACGCCCGAAGCGCATGGCTTCGTCGATCGAATACGTCCAGCCGGTGGCGGCACTGAGGGCCCGGCAGACGTTCTCCAGACGCGTACGGATGGTGAAGATGCACACGCCGAGGGAATCCTCGAAATTGCGCCGCCCTCGCAGGTTCGCCACGTACTTCGCTACCTGGACGCCGTCGAACGGGTTGATGCGGGCAGGCTGCCCCAGCTCGGTGGGATGCACCGGGTTCCCGGTCTCCATAGTAGCGGTACCGGACGTGCAGGTGTCGAGCATCTCCTCCCAGCGGGCCCGGTGATCGTGACCGCGCGGTACCGCACCCTTCTCGATGTAGACCGCACACTCTTTGGCGGGGCTCCCGAGCTTTTCGGCAGCGCGCTTGACTCCCTCGGCGAGGACGTTACCGAAGCCCTCGCGCGTCGAGATTATCCGGATGAGGCGGGCCGCCCCTTTGACATCTCCCCAGGGCAGCTCGAAGCCAAGCTGCTCCTTGGTGATGTAGCCCTTCTCGTAGCACTCCATCACCCAGCCACACATCCAGCCGAACTCGTTGACGTCAAGGCACGCCCGGTCGAGCTCGGTGTTCAGCCAGGCCACCGCCTGGGGGTCGGTGAGGCCGATCGTCCAGCCGGCCCCCGACCAGCCCTCGTACTCGGGCTCATCGACGATCTTGCCTTTGTTCTCACCGCTCCGGATCACCGACATGTGACAGTGATGCATGCCGCACGCGTTGCACTGGTGGCCACGGTGATCGAATCCCTCGCGCAGGTTCGGCGCCTCCCAGGGGGTCATGTCGACGCCCAGGGTGAGGTTGGTCGTGTAGTTCTTGACGGGCAGGGCGCCCATTTTGGACAGGTTCACCACGCCTGGCAACGTTCCGTACTCGTAGAGTGAACGCGCGGACGGGTCCGTCCTGAGATCGTGGGCGATGTCGTCCGCCGCCTGCATGACTCCGCGCGGGTCGGCCGCACGCAATCCCTTGGTGCCCTTGACGATGGCCACCGCCTTGACGCGCTTCTTGCCCATGACCGCGCCCACCCCGTTCTTGGAGGCGACGTGGCCGTAGTCTCCCTGGATGGCGGCGAAGCGCACGAGGTTCTCGCCGGCGGGGCCGATGGAGTACACGGAGAGGGCATGACCGGAGAGGCCCAGCTTCTGGCTGAGGGCGTTCTGCGTGTCCCAGGTATCGAGGCCCTTCAGGTCCGCGGCGTCGCGCAATTCCACCACGTCGTCGTCGATGTAGAGATACACCCAGCGCTTGGCCTCGCCCTGGAAGATGATGGCGTCATAACCGCAGTACTTCAGATTCGTCCCGAAGAAGCCGTTGGCCTGCGTGGAGGTGGGCCCATTCGTCCCCGCCCCGATCGTCACCACGGTGAGGCCCCCCGTACCCCATACTGGCAGTCCCGCCAGCGGGCCAGTGGCGAGGACGAGCCGGTTGTCGGGATGGTCCCAGCTCACGTTGCCCCGGCCACCCTTCGTAGCCGTCTCCCGATAGAGGATCATCGCACCGAGTCCGACGCCCCCGAGCTGGGTGCGCATCTCGTCAGGGCCCCACGGCACCGCCCAACAGCGCTCGGCCGTGAGGTCAACCCGCAGAAGCTTTCCCGCAAAGGCGCCGGGAAGCGTGCGGGCCAACTCCGGTCTCTTGCGACTCGAGGGCTTCGTGGTTCCTCCCTCTTGCTCGCGCAACGGCTGTTGGGCTCATACGGCCACCGGGGTGTCATCGGGCGCGATGGCCGGGCGCCCGAGCACGGTTTCAGGGAGCAGCATGGTCGTGGTCCCGGACGCGATGTAGACAGGCTTGATGTCGAACGGGTTGCGGCCGAGGCGCTCCTTGAAGCGCCCGGCCGGTGCCCCCGATTGCACCAGCCCCTTCAGCATCCCGATGTCGTTGGTGGTCCAGATCTGGTTGGAGGGTCCGAGGATGATGGCGCCAATCAGGCGGTCTCCACGCCAGAGAAACTTGCGGTAGGCAGGCCGTTCCGGTTGTAACCCGGTCATCACTTCCGCCTGTGTCTCGTCCCACGCCCCGAATGAGGCCACGTCCAGGTGGCAGACCTCGACGATGTTCATCAGCAGGCTACCCTTGTAGGTCACGCTCTTGCCCGCCATGTTGGCGCCCGCCACCCGCCCGTGCTCCTGCGCCGTCGGCTCGATGGCGTGCACGGCGGGAGCGCCCGTGACGAGGTCACGTCCCTCAGCCACATCGCCCGCCGCGTACACGGTCGGTACGCTCGATCGCAGATGCGCATCGACCCGGATCCCTCGTTCGATGACGACACCGGAATCCTTGAGCCACTCGAGGTTCGTCCGGATACCGGTGGCCATGATGACGACGTCGGCCACGAGGTCCGCTCCATTCGCAAAGCGCAGGCGCTTGCGGCCTCGAACGTCCGCCCGGCGGTTCCCTGCCCCCACCTCATCGATGCTGACCAGCTGGGCCCCCGTGCGAATGCTGACTCCATTGCGGATCAACCAATCCGCCACCAATCTCGCCCCGGTTTCGTCCACCATGCGGGGCAGGATGCGAGGAGCGATCTCCACGATGGTCAGCTTGGCCCCCAGGGCCAGGATGGAATTCAGAATGGTGAAGGCGATGAAGCCCGCCCCTACCATCACCACATGACTACCTGGCGCGATCTCGGCCAGCACACTCTTCGCCTGATCGAGCGTCCAGAAGGAGTGGACCCCGCGGCCATCGGCGCCCGGGACGGGAGCGCGCACCGGGGACGAGCCGGTGGCGATCAGACAATCGTCGTACTCGATGGTCGTGCCGTCGTCCAGGGTGCACACGCTGGCCCTGGTGTCGAGGGCGGCTGCCCGCCGACCGAGGTGCGTCTTCACCCCCCAGCCGGCCAGCACCTTAGCGGTCGCTGTGTAGACGTGCGATTCGGCAATGGATCGATCCAGATAGTAGGGCAATACCATCCGCGAATAGGGCTTCTCCGCGCTCACGAGCGTCATGTCCGACGGCTCGGATTCCTCCGTACGGATCGTGCGCATGGCGTTCACGCCCGCAGTGCCGCCGCCGATGACCAGGTGACGGCGCGGCATCAGCGACCCTCCAGGGCGAGGGCGTGGCCGAATCGCTCGTCGGCAAAGCGGCCCAGCCAGTCCTCGGTGACCGTCTCCTCGTAAAGGATGGCGGCGGTGGGGCAGGCCTCCGCACACGCGGGAGCGCCTCCGCACAGGTTGCACTTGAAGGCCTTGCGGGTGTCGGGATTGTAGAACATGGTCCCGTACGGACAGGCGATCGTGCACAGCTTACAGCCGACGCAGGTATCGTCGACCACGTCCTTGGCTCCCACCGCGCTGATGGTGATCGCGCCCACCGGGCAGGCCGTCATGCACCAACCTTCGTCGCACTGGGTGCAGGTGTAGGGTGCGTAAGACGTGTGCCCTTCGAAGGGTGATACGCGGATGACGGACTTGGCCGGACGGTACTCACCCGTCTGCATATAGGAGCAGGCCAGCTCGCAGCGCAGGCAGCCCGTGCATCGCTCGGGGACGATCTTGAGAACCTTCATCTCATCGCTTTCTTCGTGATGCGAGTGGGCGGCTTCCGGTCCCCTCCAGGCGGCCGATGAACTCGTCGAGGGGAATGGCGGCCATGGTCATCATCTGCACCGATCCGCGCGCGCCGAGCTCTACCGAGATACGCGAGACGGCCGCATTGTCGGGAGCCTCGATCACGGTGATGAAGTCGTAGGGGCCGAGCACCGCGTACTGCGCGACGACCCGCGCTCCCATCCGCTCGACGTCAGCGTTGACCTTGCGGATCCAGCCTGGACGCTCACGGAGCACCTTGCGCCCCGATTCCGAAAGCGTGCTGAGCATCACGTACAGACTCACGGCGGGGCCTCCTTGCCTGATGTGCGCGAACGGCCTCGCGCGCGGCCGTAGTATAGCACGCTGACGTGGGCCCCCCGGCGAGCCAGCGTGCGCAAGACGACGACCAATCAGCCCGCACTCTGCTGCCAGGGCGGAAAGGACGGGGCGGATATCTCGTCGACGGAGCGATGCGCCCAGTCGGTGGCGCCGACGCGAGCCCACATCCTCTCCGCCGCTCCTTGGAGGTCGCGCGCGAGACGACGCTCGTCCACACCCTTCACGGCGCCGCCCCGTACAAGCACACGACCATCCACCATGACCGTGTCGACGTCGTTGCGGCTGGCACTGAAGACGAGGTTCTTGATGGGATCACGGAGGGGCGCCATCGACAGGGTCTCGAGATCGATGAGGACCAGATCAGCCTTGGCACCCACCGCGATGCGCCCCAGATCATCACGTCCGAGGGCGCGCGCCCCGCCCAGGGTCGCCGATGTGAAGACGTCGGCGGCCGTCGCCACCCGGGGATCCGTCTCCGCGACCTTGCCGAAGATGGCCGCCTGGCGCATCTCATGGACCATATCCTGGGGAAAGGTGTCGGTGCCGAGCGCGACGTTGATGCCGGCTCGGCGGTAGCGCGCATAGGACTGCATGAGGATCCCGCGCCGACCGAAGACCCACGGGCAGTGGGCCACGTGGGCCCCGGACGCCGCCAGCAGCTCAAGATCCCGCCCGCCCGGGAAGGCCACGAGGGGGTGGCCGCTGATGAAGATGCAGTGGGCGATGATGAGCCGCCGATCAAGGAGTCCGACCTCGTGGAGCTGCTCGAGGGGCGTTCGACCGTAGCGCCGGGTAATCTCCTGGAACTCAATGGTTGCCTGCGAGGCATGGATGGTCACGGGGACATCCAGGGTCGCGGCCCTTTCTGCGGTGCGCCGGAGCAACTCCGGCGTGCACGTGTCGATCTGCGCAGGTCCGAGAAAGCTGCGAACGCGCCCGTCGTGCGCCCCCGTGTGGGTTTTCACGAATTCCACTGCCCGCTCGAGATCGGGCAGACCTTGATCGGCGGCCCACTCATACTCCACCCGCCGACCGTCGGGGGTATACCACTGCCCTGATTTGAACGCGGGCACCACGTAGGCGCGCACGCCCAGCTCTCCCGCGATGTGCACGATGCGCTCGGCGATGAGGCTCCCGAACTGCACGACGGTGGTTATCCCGGACTTCAGCATCTCCACCAGGGAAAATGTGGCGGCGATGACGCCATCGGCGGGAGTGGTTTCGGTCACCGCCAGGTATTCGTAGAGCCCGGACATGTAATGAAAGGGGTTGCCGCAATCTTCGAGAAAACTCTTGGTGAGGGGGCTGTTGGTCACATGGCTGTGGACGGTGATGAACCCTGGAATCAGGAGCTTGTCGCGCGCGTCGATTCGCAGGTCGACCGTTCCCTCGTAGCGCGGCCCCACGTAGACGATGCGGTCATCCTCCACCACGACCTCACCGTTGTTGAGGAGACGGTGGCCCCCGCCCTGGTAGCCGACGATATGGCGGGCCGCGATGAGCGTGCGCACCGTCAGACGGGCGCCTGGTCGCTGGAGGGCCTGAGGAACTGATAGATCGAGGTGAAATCCTTGCGGCCCCAGCCGTGCGACGAGGCCAGGCGCAGGGCCTGCTGGGCAGCTGGCGCCACCATCACGGGAACCCGCAACTCACGGGCGGCGTTGACGGCGAGGCCCAGGTCCTTGGCCATGAGGTCCGTCATGAAGCCCGGGGCATAGTCTCGCGTGGAGGCCGCCTTGGCCACGAGGCCGGGCACGGGATGCATGGCCTCCATCACCCATGTGTTGCCGGACGACTTGGCGATGACGTCGGTGAGGATGCCAGCGTCGACCCCGAAACCCTCGGCAATGCGGAACGCCTCGCTCACCGCCACCGCGGCCACGCCGGCGATCAGGTTGTTGCAGAGCTTGGCCACCTCGCCGCTTCCCACCGGGCCCACGTGAAAGATGTTGGCACCCATGCAGGCGAGGACGGGCCGTGCCGCTTCGACGTCCTCTGCTTCGCCGCCGACCATGATGGCCAAGGTCCCTTCCTCCGCGCGGGGGACACCGCCGGAGACGGGGGCATCGATGAACCGCGCGCCGCGCTCGCGGACCTTGCCCGCTATCATTCGTGACGTGCTGGGATCGATGGTCGACATGTCGACACAAAGCTGGCCGGAGCGCACGCCGGCCAGCACCCCACCATCGCCCAGAAAGGCAGAGACGACGTGGGACGACGACGGCAGCATGGTGATGACAACGTCGGCTTGAGTGGTCGCCTCCGCGGCCGAGCCCGTACCCGTCGCCCCGAGCTTCACGGCGGTCGCCAGGGCGGTGGGGGCGACGTCGTAGGCCACGACCCGATGGCCCTTCTTCACGAGGTTGCCGAGCATCGGCCCGCCCATGGTGCCAGTCCCGACGAATGCGATCCTCATACACGCTCCCCTCGAATTGGACGAGTCACGGCGCGACTGAATGTGCAGTTGGGAACGACTGCCGAGTGCTTCCCCGGACCCCCGGCGACCATGACCAGGATCTCGTCCGCACTCAGCACCTGCGGCATGAGGGCGTCCTCGTCGAGGGTCGCCATCATCCAGGCGGGCCAGTCGTGCATGCCCCACATGCCGCAGAGCTTCAGGAGCCGCAGCGGCAGGCGCGCGTGCTCGAAAAGAAACTGCTGCACGTCGCTCCGGGACAGGCCGTCGCCAGCGATGGTGGCTGCGTGCTCGGGACCGAGGACGAGCATGAGCTGACTCTGCGACATGAACCATCCGACGTTCGAACCAAGGGAGACCGCGGTGTCGGCCACCGTGGTAAGGATTCCGCTGGCGCTGGTTGACACGTGGTCGTTGACATTGTGCGGGGGCTCACCGCCGAACACGGTGACAATATTCCCGGCCTGGAGCGGACCCCAGGGCGAAGCGTCCGCGTTTTCACCGATACAGTAGGAGAACTTCGCGGGACTCCCCTGGGTGGCCATGTCGTAGCGTCCCGGCCACGCGCCGCCGATGTTCAGCAGGATCAGGCGAATCGCGCGCCCGATGGTCGCGTTGGCGCGAAAGCCGGGCCCAAAGCATCCGCTCCCCGCGTGGATGCCGATGGAGCGCCCGTAGTCGCCATGCACCACGACCAGCGGTGCCACAGGGTGAGTGGTCGCCTGAACCCCGTAGAGATTGAATGCGGGGTCGAGCATGGCGTCGACCGCGGCTACGATGATGGGAAAGTAGCTCGACTCACAGCCCGCCATGACCGCGTTGACGGCCAGCTTTCCGAGCGTGGCCTGGCGCCACAGGGGAGGCATGGCACCCAGCGACCGCTCGGGGTTGGCGCCGGCCAACATGATCCGGACGCGCTCTTCGGTGGGCGGCACGATGGGCAGGCCATCACACCAGCGACGTTCGCTGAACTCGGCGAGGATGGCCTGGGGGTCGTCGTCGACGTCGATGATCGATTCGGACGTCATCGACCAGATCCACCGAGGCTCATGAGTTGCTCGAGCGCCTGCTGCGCCCGGCGCGCGACGGACTCCGGACGCTCACCCCCGAGCGGATGCTGAATGACGAGCAGGGGTAGCCCCGTTACTCCCAGCGAGCTCATCTCGGTCACCGCGAGGCCTTGGAAGGCTGTCGTTCCGATGAGGACCGCCGGCGTTCCAAGCTTGGCGACCTCGATAGCGTCGTGGAGACTCCACGACGTGCAGGACCCTCAGTCAGCCGAGCCGGTAAAGACGACGTCGCACTCCTTGGCCAGCTCGGCAATCAGCTCCGGCGGCGCCGGTGTGGAGGCATTGGCCTTCCTTCGACGGACAACCGTACGGACACCGTGGCCTTCGCGCAGCAGGGTGCCCAGCCCGTCGGCGAGCCTGTCGAAGTTGTGCTTGGTGTTGTCGATGAAGCCGACGACTCGACCCTGCCAGTCACCCGGCAAGGATGGGACGGAGAAACGCTCCTCCTTGACCTCGCCCATCGGGCTCATCACTCGAATGCGCGTCATATCCGTGTCCTTTCAGATGGGGCCGCCGAAGCGAAGCCCGCATGCCCTGCGACAGTGCCGCCATCTTACCGCACGGTCGATGGCGGGGGGCGAGTTGCCTTGGCGCCAGACTTCCCGGAGGATGATCCGATGATCGTGAGCCTCGACGTTGGTACGTCCTCGGCCCGCGCCTCTCTCTACGACACCGATGGGCGTCCGGTGGCAAGGGCCTTTCATCATGAGGCTTACCAGGCGACCACCACCGCCGATGGTGGCTCGGAGCATGACGCTCGTCATCTCCTCGCGGCCGTGGTGACATGTCTTGACAACATCCTCGGCTCTTCGCCTCGTTCACCGATCCTTGGGGTCGCCGTCACGACCTTCTGGCACGGCCTCCTCGGTTTTGACGTTGCCGGTCAGCCGGTCACGCCCGTGTTTACCTGGGCCGATACGCGTGCAGTCGAGGCGGCTCGCGAGCTTCAGGAAGCCCTTGGGGACGAGGCCGTCCACACTCGCACTGGGTGCCACCTTCATCCCTGCTACTGGCCTGCAAAGCTCCGCTGGCTTCGTGAGGCACGCTCCGCCGATTTTCGTCGAGTCATCCGGTGGGGCTCGATCGGCGAGTATCTGGAGCTGACCTTCTTTGGAGAGGCGGCCACCAGCTTGTCCATGGCGTCCGGAACTGGGCTCTTCGATCAGAGTCGGCTGGCCTGGGACCCCGCGATCCTTGCGGCCGCCGGGACCGATGAGGAAAGGCTCTTCCCTCTGTGCGACCGTGACCAGGCCCGACACGGCCTGCGCTCTGTCTGGAGGCATCGCTGGCCACCGCTCGCCGCCGCCAGCTGGTTTCCCGCTGTGGGCGATGGCGCGGGAAGCAACATCGGGTCCAACTGCATCGACAACAAGCGTGTGGCCTTGAATGTCGGCACGTCAGCGGCCCTGCGTGTGGTCACCGATGCGCCGCTGCCGCCGCCGCGCGGGCTCTGGCAATACCGTCTCGACCGGCAGCGCCTCCTCCTGGGCGGCGCAACGTCGGAAGGGGGCAACGTCTACGCCTGGCTGCGGAGCATTCTGCAACTTCCCGACGATGACCAGCTCGAGGCAGCCCTGATGCGTCAAAAGCCTGACGCTCATGGCCTCACCATGCTCCCCTTCCTCGCCGGTGAGCGTTCACCGGGATGGCGAAGCGAGCGACGGGCAACCGTGGCCGGGCTCTCCTTGGCCACGAGCGCGATCGAGATCGTTCGCGCGGGCCTCGAAGCCGTCGCCCTACGGCTGGCCATCGTGTACGACCTCCTGACTCCTCTGGCGTCTGCCGACCACACGATCGTCGGCTCAGGTCGGGCGCTTGTCCGGTCGCGCGCCTGGACGCAGATCATCGCGGATGCGCTGGGACGGCCCCTGATAGTCTCTGACGAAGAGGAGGCGACAAGCCGAGGAGGCGCGTTGCTAGCGCTGGAGTCGCTCGGTCGCCCCGCCTCATCGACAACGCCCCTGTCGGGTGCGACGGTCGTGCCCGACCTCGCGCGGCACGCGCGCTATCGCGAAGCTCGTACGCGACAGCGCGAGCTCGACGAGAGGGTATGATCTGAGCGTGGCGGGATTACCAAACGTCACCGTGCTCGATGATGCGTCGACCTTGGCCCAGGCGGCGGCCAGGCTGATCGTCCAAACCGCCGTCGAGGCGGTGGCCGCCCGCGGTCGCTTTCTGGTTGCCCTCGCCGGCGGCGCAACCCCTCGGGACACCTATGGTCAGCTTGCCAGGCCGCCGTTACGCGATGTCATGCCCTGGGCCTGTACCTGGGTCTTCTTCGGAGACGAGCGTGCGGTTCCCCCGGAGGATGCCGAGTCGAACTACCGGATGGCCCATCAGACCTTGCTCTCACTCGTACCCCTGCCCCTCGCCCAGGTCTTTCGCATGCGGGGAGAGGCTGAGGATCAGGAAGCCGCCGCTACGCAGTACGCCGAGGCCATGCGGCGGGTATTCGGCACCAAGCGCGGCGAGGTGCCGCGCTTCGATATGGTTCTGCTCGGGGTCGGCGTGGATGGTCACACTGCGTCGCTGTTTCCCTATTCCGCTGCCCTCAAGGAAACGATCCGGTGGGTGGTCTCCGTCCATGCCGCTGCAGCCACGATTCCCGCTCGTCTCACCATGACCCTGCCGGTCCTCAACGCGGCCCGACGGGTCATGTTCCTGGCATCGGGCTCGGAGAAGGCCAGAGCGATCCGGGCTGTTCTCCAGGACGGCACGCGGGTGCCAGCGCGGATGATAAGCCCGGTCGAGGGAACCGTGGACTGGTTGCTCGACCGGGCCGCCGCCAACAGTCTAGAGTCGCGGCGCCCTGACGCAGCCGGCCCGGGTCTGCCCTAGCGCGTGACCGTGATAGGGGGCGTCACCGGCTCCGCTGACGCGCTAGGCATGGGCGGCGGACTGGGAGCGGGCGCCACGCTGGGCACGGGTGTCACCGCGGGGGCCGGCACGATCCTGGGAATCGCCTCAGGGGCAGGCACGGGGACGTACCTCGATGTCGGTCGGCTCGCGGTCATCTCGATGGCCGCCAGCTCGACGTAGGTGTACCAGGAGAAGGCTCCCCCCTCCCAGATCCGCACCTGCAGGGACATACCGGACTTCTCGTAGAGCTGGGTCGAGCCGGACTGGGCGCTCAATGTGCTGCCAATCAGCCTCCACCCATCCGCCTCGAACGTCGACCGCATGGATTGAGCGAGGCTCGCCGGCTCGATCCGCCCACGGTAGATGACGCGACCCGCCTTGATGTCGTGGGTCTCGATGATCGTCGAATCGGCGGCCTGGTACTCGAGCCCTTTGGGGATCGGAAGCCCCTCGAAGGCCGTGTACGCCGGCTTCGACGCCGTGGAGGCACATCCGGTCGCGAGAAGCAGAGCGAACACTCCGATGGCGCACTGATGTGTTTTCATGGCTGGCAGCCTAGCAAGCACGCCGAGCGGAACCCAAGAAAATTGGGCAGGGAAATCTGCGCTCAGGCCTGGATCGAGTACCCGCCGTCGAGTGGAATCGCGGTACCGGTCACGAAGTCCGAGGCGGGGGCCGCCAGAAACACGGCGATGCCGGCGCAGTCGTCCCAGGTACCCCAGCGGCCTACCGGTGTCCGACGCAGCACGCTCTCGTGCAGGCCAGCCACCTCCAACCGTGCCCGCTGCGTCAGCTCCGTATCGATCCAACCGGGCAGCACAGCATTGACCTGGATGTTGTCACGGGCCCACGCCACGGCGGACGCCTTCGTCAGCTGCACAATACCGCCCTTGCTGGCGGCGTACACCGGAGCGAAGGAAGCGCCGAAGATCGACATCATCGAGCCGATGTTGATGATCTTGCCGCCGCCTTCGCGCTTCATCACGGGATAGGCCGCCCGGGAGCACAGAAAGGCGCTCGTGAGATTGGTATCGAGGACGAGGTGCCACTCCGCCAGGGTCAGCTCGTGGGGCGGCTTCCGGATGTTGGTGCCGGCATTGTTGATCAGGATGTCGAGCCGGCCGCAACGCTGCACGATCGCGTCGACCATTCTTCCGACAGCCGCCTCGTCCGTCACGTCGACGGTGAGCGCGAAGGCCTGGCCGCCACGCTGCTCGAGATCCTTGACCGCCGCCTTGGACTTCTCTTCGTTTCGTCCCACGACCGCCACCTGGGCGCCCGCGCTGACGAGGCCCCGCGCCATGCCGAGCCCGATCCCCCCGTTGCCGCCCGTCACCACTGCTACTCTGCCCTTGAGATCGAACACGCTTGCCTCCTGTTGATCATGGGGGCCCTCGAAGGGGCCCCCAAACCCCCCGCGCTCGGGGACGGCCCGGGAAACCCGCGCCGCCCCCTCGGTCCTATTATCATGGGGGCCCTCGAAGGGGCCCCCAAACCCCCCGCGCTCGGGGGACCCCGGGCCCCCCTCGATCGTACGCTTGGTTTGGGTGCCCCGGCTTCACGCGGCTTCTCGAAGTCTCCGGCCTCGCACGCCGGGCTCTGCTGCTTGGGGTGCCCCGACCTCACGTGGCTCGTCGAGGTCTTACAGCGTCAGGCACCCTCGGACTCCGGAGCTCCAGACTGTCGGGTAGTGTACGCGGAGTGCGGTCGGTGTGGGAGATGGGGGGCTGATCCGGGCCGCGATTCGGGGCGGCGCGGTGGGCGCGCCGAGGCGAACCGCGGGGCGGGGCTGGCAGCGTGCTCCTGGAGTAGAGTAGCCGTCGACAAGGCTCACGGGGAGGCACGGATGGCTCGAAGGAATGCGGCACCGACGCCCATGCCCGTCACGCCCGATGATGTGGACCCGCGTCATCGCTGGGACCGACCGCTCCAGGCACCGGGTCACACGCAAGTGGATTTCGAGGAGCGCGTGGACTTCCGCCGCCTACACGCGTATCGGCTGGGGCGAGCCCGTCAGGCCCTGGCCCGCTCGGGGCTCGGTGCCGTACTCGTCTTCGACCAGTACAACATCCGCTATCTCTCCGGCACTGTCATCGGCGAGTGGGCGCGCGACAAGCTCACCCGGTGGTGTCTTCTCACCGGCAACGGCGAACCCTGGGTCTGGGACTTCGGATCGGCGGCCCGTCACCACCGCCTTTACGCGCCCTGGATTCCCGAGAAGCAGTCGCTGGCAGGCATGGTGGGGATGCGGGGCGCCGTCTCCCCCAAGGCTGGCCTTTTCCGTCGCGCGGCCCAGGAGATCCGCGACATCCTGCGTGCGGAAGGCGTGGTTGGTCAGCCCCTCGGCATCGACCTGGTAGAACCTCCGTTTCTCTTCGCGTTGCAGGAGGCCGGCCTCGAGATCCAGGACGGTCAACAGGTGATGCTCGAGGCACGCATGATCAAGAGCCACGACGAGCTAACCTTGCTCAACATGGCGGCGGCCATGGTGGACGGAGTCTACCAGGACATCTTCGAGGCGTTGAAGCCAGGCGCACGCGAAAACGAGATCGTCGCGCTGGCCACCAAGCGCCTCTACGAGATGGGCTCGGATTGCGTGGAGGCCATCAACGCCATTTCCGGTGAGCGGTGCAGCCCGCACCCCCACAACTTCACCGATCGTCTCATCCGGCCTGGCGATCAGGCCTTCTTCGACATCATCATGTCGTACGTCGGTTACCGAACCTGTTACTACCGCACGTTCAGCGTGGGCCGCGCCACCCGGCCCCAGGTGGCGGCCTACAAGAAGGCGCGGGAGTGGATGGACGAGGCCATCGCCCTCATCAAGCCGGGGGTCGCCACCGACAAGATCGCCCGCGCCTTTCCCAAGGCCCAGGAGATCGGCTTCGAGAGCGAGATGGCGGCCTTCGGACTGAACTTCTGCCACGGGATCGGCCTCGGGCTGCACGAGCGGCCCATCATCAGCCGCCTCAACTCGTTCGACGACCCCATGGAGCTCGAGCGCGGGATGATGTTCGCGGTGGAAACCTATTGCCCGGCCACCGACGGTGTCTCCGCGGCTCGCATCGAAGAGGAGGTGATCGTGACCCCGGCCGGTGCTCAGATCATCACGCTGTTCCCGGCCGAGGAGCTGCCGATCGCCAACAAGTACTGACGGGGTCCGCGTCGGCGCGCGCGGACTCCCGACCCGAGCCTACTTGAGGCGAGGGTCGAGGGCGTCGCGCAGGCCGTCGCCGAACAGGTTGAAGCCCAGCACGGTGACAAAGATGGCCAGGCCCGGGAAGAGCGACAGCCACGGATAGTCGTGGATGAAGGACACGTTGGCCTTCAGGTCCCAGCCCCAGCTCGGCGTGGGCGGCTGAGTGCCGAGCCCGAGAAATGACAAGGTGGCCTCCACGATGATGGAGGTCGCGATCCCGAGCGTGGTGGTCACGATGATCGGCGCCAGGCAGTTGGGCAAGACGTGGCGAACGATGATCCACGGGTCGCGCACGCCGACCGCCCGGCACGCCTCGATGTACTCCTTTTCCTTCACGGAGAGGACGCTTCCTCGAACCAGTCGCGCGTAGATGGGAATGCGCACGATGGCGATAGCGCCGACGACCTTGATCGTCCCGATCAATCCGGCCGTCGGGGTGAAGATGACCATCAGGATGATCGCCAGCAGATAAATTGGAAACGCGAGGATGAGGTCCATCACCCGCATCACCCCCGTGTCAATGCGCCCTCCGTAGTAGCCGGCGATGAGCCCGAGGGGCACACCCGCGAGAAGCGCCAGCAGCACCGACGTTACGCCGACCGCCAGGGAGATGCGCG
Organism: uncultured Candidatus Rokubacteria bacterium; assembly: GCA_963754315.1. Classification (GTDB taxonomy): domain Bacteria; phylum Methylomirabilota; class Methylomirabilia; order Rokubacteriales; family CSP1-6; genus CAVWFS01. The sequence goes on along the minus strand of CAVWFS010000018.1, from coordinate 327,906 downwards.
TGCCATGGATGATGCGGCTCAGCATGTCGCGCCCCAGCTGGTCGGTCCCGAGCGGATACGCCCAGCTCGGGCGCTGGAACGTCTTGGCCTGGTCGCTGGCGATAGGACTCTGGGGCGCCAGCACGTCGGCAAAGATGGCCACCAGCACGAGGAGCGTCGCGATGGCCAGGCCCACCAAGGCCGTCGTGCTGCGCCGGAGGCGACGTAGCCCTTGCGCGAACGGGGACTCCGAGCGCGGGACGGCGGGACGCTCGAGGACCAGTTCGCCAACCGCACCCACCTGCATCTCGTGCACCGAGCTCATGAGCGGTGTCTCCGCATCGTTAATGGCCCGCCAGGCTCCCCTCAGGAGCCATAGCGGATCCGAGGGTCTAGCAGGGAGTATGTGAGATCCACGAGCAGGTTGATTACCACAAAGGCGAACGCCGTTACCAGCGCGAAGCCCTGCACCTGCTGGTAGTCGCGCGAAATGATGGCGTCGATCCCGTAGGTGCCGAGACCGGGCATGGCAAAGAGCGTCTCCACCACGATGGCGCCGCCGATCAGGAAGCCGACCTGGAGGCCCATCACGGTGACGGTCGGGATGAGGGCATTCTTGAGCGAATGCTTGAGGACGACGTCCCGCTCGCCGAGCCCCTTGGCGCGGGCGGTGGTGACGTACTCGGTGCGAATGACCTCCAGCAGGTTGGAGCGCAGCAAGCGTGTCAGGATGGCCGCCCGACCCACGCCGAGCGCGATGGCCGGCATGAGCACGTGCTGGAGGTTGCCAACCAGGCCGGCCGCGCACACCACGCTCGTGCAGGTGCCGGGCAGGTAGACCCAGCCCGAACTGGGCAGGGCCCCCTTCAGCCCCACCGAGAAGGCCAGCAGGAGCAGCACGCCCAGGAAGAATTCCGGGATGGATACCCCGATCATGGCGATCGACGTGGCCGAGTAGTCAGCCCACGTGTTCTGGCGCTTGGCGCCGATGATCGCCGCCGGAATGGCGATCACCAGCGCCACCACCATGGAGAGGACAATGAGCTCCAGGGTCACCGGGAGGCGGAACACGACGTCCTGGAGGACCGGGCGCCCGCTCAGAATTGAAGTGCCCCAGTCGCCCTGGACCAACTTGCCCAGCCAAATCAGGTACTGGATCATGATCGGTTTGTTCAGCCCGTAGGCCTCGCGCACCTTGACCGCGTCCTCTTCGGTGTAAGCGTCGCCGAGGAGGGCCACCACCGGGTCGCCCGGGATCGAGCGCATCATCACGAACACCACCAAGGTGATCATGAGGACGGTGGGCACGATCCCGAGCAGCCGCCGGAGGACGTAGATCCGCATCCGGCTATCCGACTACTTGTCCAGCCACACCTTGTGGTAGTGCACTTCGAACTCGGCGTTGTAGACGTATCCCTTCATCCACGGCTGGGCCACCATGTAGAACGGCGAGCCCGAGACGACGTTCCAGTACACCTTGTCGGCCATGTATTCCGCCAGCTCCTTGGCAATGGCCTTGCGCTTGCCTGCATCCAGTTCCTTGGCGTAGCGAGCGTAGTATTCGTCCACCTTGGCGTCGGTGTGGCGCGAGGTGTTCCACGTCGATGGTGTCGTCGTCAGATAGGCGTTGCTGTCCAGGGTGATCAGGGACAGCAAGTCCTCCACATACATGTCCCACGGGGCGTCCTGGAGGGTCGTGTTCATCCAGGTGACCTTGTCGACCAGGCGGATGTTCGCGGTCACCCCGATGCGCGTCATCTGCTCCTTAATGACGGTAGCGATGATGCTGAAGATCGACTTCTCGGTGTTGGTCATCAGCTCGAAGGTCAGCGGCTTCTGGGGCCCATAGCCGGCCTCGGCCAGCAGCGCCTTCGCCTTGGTCTGGTCGTACGGGCACATCTGGTTGAGGTCGACCGAATCCATCGTGCCGGGCGGGATCATGCCGACCCATGGAGTGGCCTGGCCCTTGAACGCGATCTTCACGATCTCGCTCCGGTCGATACCATAGCAGCCAACCGCTTTGCGCACGCGGATGTCGCCAAAGAACGGGTGCGGCACTCGCTCCTTGGCCATAGGCTTGCCGTCCTTGGGGATGGTGACCTTCATGGTCGCCATCATCGGTGTCGTTTCCTTGCCCGTCATGATCTGGGCCTTGGGTACCTGCGCCTTCAGGGTGTCGACGTGCTCGGGCGAGAACGAGGCGATGAAGTCGACCTCGCCGGCCTTGAAGGCGGCCATCTCGGTTACCGGATCCTTGATGGTGCGGATGTGCACGCGGTCGAGGTAAGGAACGCCGGCCACGAAGTACTTGTCGAACCGGTCCATGACGAGGTGGCTACCCTTCACCCACTCGACGAGCTTGAAGGGTCCGCAACCGACCACCGCCTCGGGCTTGCCCGCCTTGCGATCCTCCACCGAATACTTCTGGGTGGCGGCGGGCGAGTAGAGGACGAGGCCGGTGCGGTACGCGGCCAGCATGTGGAGCATGAAGGCGTAGGGATGCTTGAGACGGATCTGCACCGAGAGCGGGTCGAGCACCTCCACGCTGTGGACCGCTGAGTAGAAGCTTCGCATCCCGGACTTGGTCGCGGGGTCCATGAGGCGATCGATGCTGAACTTGACGGCGGCGGCGTCCACCTTGGTACCGTCGTGGAAGAGGACGTTCGGGCGGAGCTTGAAGGTGTAGAGCAACCCGTCGGACGAAACCTGCCAAGAGTCGGCGGCGTCACCCACGAACTTTCCGTCGGATGTGATGTTCACCAGGCCGCACCCGACGTTCATGGCCACCCACATCATTTCGTAGCCGGGCGCGGTGTGGAAATCGAGGTTGGCAATCTCGTTCCCATAGGAGACGCGCAGGGTGCCACCACGTTTCGGCGTCTGCGCATCGCTGGGTATTGAGGCTACCGCGGTCGAGAGCAGCGTGCTGGCGAGTATGGCGAGGCCTACCTGGAGGCGTCGTGAGCGCATAGCGTCTTTCCTCCTGTCTCAGATCCAACGTTGATCGAACGGGACGGAGCGGACGAGCGGTCACTGCGACGATTGGCGGGTACTTTACAGCAGACTTTCGGTGTCAACAACAAGTTGTGCCGCCTGCTAGGTTCGGAGGCACTGTACCGTCCCCGACGACCGGGGTCTAGCCGTACGGGCGGCCCGCCACCTCGTATGCCCGGTCGATGAGCGTCGCGACCCGGGCGCAGTCGTGGACGCTGATCGGGGGGGGACACCGCGCCGCCAGTGGTCGAGGGCGTCGCGAAGGGCCGTCTGCGCCAGCGGCATGTCAGGCTCGCCCGGCATCGTCTCCTCCCCGTCCGCGGTGACCAGACGCATCACGCCGTCGGTGAGCGGAGAGGATTGCGTCGCGACCAGCGATCTTCCACCCGCCGTCGGTGCCATTTCGAGGGAACGTGTTACCGACCTCGATCGTTCCCAGGACACCGCTCGACGAGCGCAGCAGGACCGAGGCATAGTCCTCGACCGGCTGGCCTCGCGCTCGCCAGCTCAGCTGGGCGCCGGTGACCTGGGCGTCCTCACCGGTGAGGAACAGGAACAGATCCAGCCCATGGGGACCGAGGTTCCGAAGACAGCCCCCACCGGCCTCGGCTCGGATCGAGCATCCAGGGTGCGTCCCAGGCCGAATAGCGCGCGGAGGTGGGCCGATTCAAGCGGAAGTAGATGTGCGAGAGCGGCCCGAACCGCCCTTCGGCGAGCAGCTGCCTGAGCGCGCACCACGGACTGGCTGGTAGCGCTGGCCGAGGGGCACCGCGACGAAGGCGTTGGTCGCTGCTGCCTTCTCCGCGACGCTCCGGACCTCGGCCGCGCTCACTCCCATGGGCTTCTCCATCAGGAAGGGATAGCCGCTCGTCGAGCAGGTGGTGGGCGATCTCCGCCATGCCTCGATGCCGCCCGAGGGCAATGACAAAGTCCGGCCGAGTGCGCGCCAGCATTTCGCCGATAGTCGGTGAACACCGGAGGGTTGCCGAGGGCCGCGGCCCGCTGCGGCGCGATCTCGGCGCTGGGATCCTGAAGGCCGACCAGCTCCACGTCGGGCATGTCGGCGAGGTGGCGCAGGTAAGCCGAGTCGTAGAGCGAGTGCCAGTGACTCACTTCGATCGCCGCAATCCGCATGCGCGTCACGGGGGCTTCTCGATCAGTGGCGTCCACGCTGGCATTCTCGCATTGCAGACTAGCCGAAGTCGTGGGAGGGAACGTTGTGGGTCAGGGGCGGGAGCGCCTGCACGCGTCCGGCCTTGACGGATACCACGCCGTCCTGCCTCTGGAGCACGCCTTCCACCAGGAGGAATGGGCTCGCTGACCAGCACCAGCCGGTGGCGCTCGAAGTGCTGCGGGGTCACGATCACGTTGGCGATACCCGTCTCGTCCTCCAGGCTGAGAAAGAGGAAGCCCTTGGCCGTTCCCGGGCGCTGGCGCACGATGACACTGCCGGCCACTCGGATAGGCTGGCCAGACCGCCCGCGGACGAGATCGCGGGCGCGGGTCACTCCCTCGCCGACCAGCTCCGCCCGGCGCAGGGCCATGGGATGGCGGCCGATGGTTACACCGGTCCCCGCATAGTCGGCCTCCAGGCGCTCGATCTCGGTCATCTCAGGAAGCGGTGAGTGAGAGGTGGGGGCTGGTGCCCCTCCCTGCCTCAGGCGGATCTCGCTCTGGATCGTCGCGAAGAGAGGTCCGGCCGGGGGCTCCGCCAAGGCCCACACGTTCTGACGCCGCGTCCCCCGCAGCGGGCGAAGGCGCCGATAGCCGCCAGACGTCTCCCGCTCGGCGCGGTCGAGCGCAGACACGCTGCGCGACCTCGATGACGGACGCGAAGGCGCGCGTGGCTCGCGCGGCCACCAGTGCCTTGGCCACCTCTTCGCGCAGTCCCTTCACGTACCGGAGGCCGAGACGCACGGCCAACCCGCCGTCCCCGACCTCCTCGACCGTGCAGAGCCAATCCGACCGCGTGACGTCGATGGGCAAGATACGCTGTCCGTGCCGCCGCGCATCGTTCACGATCGTGGCCGGGTGGTAGAAGCCCATCGGCTGGTTGTTGAGCAGGGCCGCGTAGAAGGCAGCCGGGTGATGGGCCTTGAGGTACGCACTGGCGTACGCGAGCAGGGCAAAGCTGCTCGCATGACTTTCCGGAAAGCCGTAGAGGGCGAACGCGGTAATAGCATGCACGATCTGCTCAGCGGCATCCCCGGCGATTCCCTGGCGCGCCATGCCCGCCCGCAGCTTGGCTTCCACCTCCTTCATGCGCGCCTCGCTGCGCTTGAAGCCGAAGGCACGGCGTAACTCTTCCGCTTCCGAGCCTGTGAAGCCGGCGGTAGCCATGGCCATGCGCAGGAGTTGCTCCTGGAACAGCGGGACCCCCAAGGTGCGCTCGAGGATGGGGATCAGGCTCGGGTGAGGATAGGTGACGGGTTCGCGTCCGCGGCGGCGATTGATGTACGGATGCACCATGTCGCCCACGATGGGGCCAGGGCGGATGATGGCCACCTGGACTACCAAGTCGTAGAAGCGCTCGGGCTGGATACGCGGCAGGGTGGCCATCTGGGCGCGGCTCTCCACCTGGAAGACCCCAATGGTGTCGGCCTGCCGCAACATGGCGTACACCGTGGGATCGTCGGCCGGGAGGTGGGCGAGGTCGATCTCGCCCCCCGTCGCTCCCACGATCTCGATCGCCTCCTGGATGACCGACATCATCCGCAATCCCAGGAGATCGACCTTGATGATGCCGACGGCGGCACAGTCTTCCTTGTCCCACTGGATGACCACCCGGCCCGGCATGGTGGCCGGCTCCAATGGCACGACATCGTCGAGCCGGCCGGCGGCAATGACCATCCCGCCGGAATGCTGACCGAGATGGCGCGGGAGATCCTGGATGCGTGTCCAGAGGGCGGCGAACGCCCGGATGCGCGGATGCGTGGGATCGCAGCCGGCGGCGGCGAGGTGCCGCGTCAGCACGTCGGCCGGGTCACGATAGCCCCAGATGGGGACGAGCCGCGCCAGCCGCTCCCGGAGGTCGGCGGGAAGGTCGAGCACTTTGCCCAGCTCGCGCGCGGCGCTGCGCCCGCGGTAGGTAATGACATTCGCCGTCATGGCGGCGCCCAGACGGCCGTAACGCCGATAGACGTACTGAATGACCTCCTCGCGGCGCTCCCCGCTCGGCAGGTCCAGGTCGATGTCGGGCCACTCACCGCGCGACTCGGACAGGAACCGCTCGAAGAGCAATCCCATGCCCACCGGATCGACGGCGGTGATCCCGAGCGCGTAGCACACGGCGCTGTTGGCCGCCGATCCCCGCCCCTGCACCAGGATGTCGTGGGCGCGGCAGTACTCGACCAGATCCCAGACGATGAGAAAGTAACCTGCGAGGTCAAGGCGCCCGATGATGTCGAGCTCGTAGGCGATCTGCCGACTGGCCTTCGCCGCGAGCGGTCCTTGGCCGTAGCGCGCCCTTGCCCCGCGCTCAGCCAGGACCCGGAGGTGCTCGAGCGGTCCCTGGCCGGGAGGCAATGGGTAGTCGGGGAATCGGTAGCCGACATCCTTCAGCGTAAAGGCCAGGCGGAGGGCCAGCTCACCGGTGTTGGTGACAGCCTCGGGGAGATCGGCGAACAGCTGCGCCATCTCGACACCGGGCTTGAGACGGCGCTCGTCATTGGACGCAAGCAGGCGGCCCGCGGCGTCCAGGGTGACCTTCTCGCGAATGCACGTCAACGCATCGGCGAGCGCCCGCCCTCCTGACCACGCGGCACGATCGAGCGCTCTTGCCTCCGAGGCGCCCACCTCGCCGCAGTAGAGCGGCTGATTGGTTGCGACGAGCGGGATGCGCGCGTGGCGGGCGAGACAAACCAGGCCTTGCAGCCGGTGTTCCTCGGCACGATCGCGGTGACGCTGGATCTCCACGAAACAGTTCCCGGCACCGAAGATTCCGGCCAGCTTGTCGAGCACGGTGTGAGCGGCTCCATGCTCTCCGGCAGCGAGGAAACGGGCAAGCGGGCCGTGCGCTCCCCCCGTCAGACACACGAGCCCAGACGCGTAGGGAGCGATCTCTTCGAGGTCGAGGGCCCCCTCGCCCTTGGGCGCGCGCAATTTCATCAGGGTGATCAACCGTGACAGGTTCCGGTAGCCATCACGGTCCTCGACGAGTAGGGGAAGCCGCGAGCCGTCACGGAGGGTCAGCTCGCTGCCGATGAGGGGGCGAATCCCCGCCCGCGTGGCCGCTTGGTAGAAGCGAGGCGCGGCGGAGAGACCATTGCGGTCGACGAGGGCCAGCACGCTCATCTCGAAACGCGCCGCTTCCGCCACCAGCGCCTCGGGATGCTCGGCCCCCTCGAGGAACGAAAAGGCTGATTGCGCGTGCAGCTCCACGAACATGGCTCAGTCGTAGATGCCGTCGAGGTACCAGACACCCTGAAGCCCATCGCGGGCAAGCCGGCAGACGAGACCGTTCGCGAGCTCGACGTCCCATTCCTCGCGGACCCAAGGGTCGGCGTCCCACCACTCGCCGGACAGGCGCCACGGTCCGGCACAGGTGAGAACGCTGATGGGTCCACGCCCATCCAGCCTGATCCGCGCAGGACGCTGGCCCTCACCACGGCCCAGGGGGTCCCGCTCGACCTCGATAGTGCGTGGTGGGCGCAGACGCCGGAGCGCGAGGCGAACGGCGGGTGGTGGAAGGGTGCCGAGCGGGAGCCCCCCTGCCGGCGGGACGAACGGCATCAACGTGAACGCATCCGGGCGGTGTGAATCGTTCATGACGGGCGAGCCGATGCTCTGAGGTCCCGCCAGCATGACCAGTCGCCCGAGCACTGCTTCGAGGTCGCGCGTGGGGGGGCCGGCCGGCTCCCACAACTCACGCGGCGCCGGACGAGGACTCACGGCACTGGCGCCGAGGGTGATGCGGGTGACGGCCGCCGAGGGCGGATGAGCCTCCAGGGAAAGCCGGAGCAAGGTCAGCATCGGCTCGGGCTCGCGGAGCGGATACGCGAGCGGCACCAGACGGTGGTCCCCTCCACCGTTCGCGAGTTCCAGCCTGAGCGAGAGGGCATCGGCGGCGAGGTGAGCTATCCCCAGACGCACGGTGAGTCGCATGACGATGCGCTCGAGCGCTCCCACCAGCGCGGGGACGGTGTCGATCTCCCAGTCCACCCCCAGCGCTTCTTCCCAAAATGGTGGCGCCACGTAAGGCCTGAAGGGCTCGAGATCACGGCCGCACGCGAGGTCATGAGCTCGCAAGCCGGCCACCCCCAGGCGGTCGGCGAGGCCTACCCGTGGAAGCCCAGCCAATTCGCCGAGCGTGGTCAACCCCCAGCGAGCGAGAGTGGCACGCAGATCGTCCGGAAGGTCGAGCACCTCGAGTGAGGCGGAGGCCAATGACGACTGATCAGCCCCAGGCGGGATCACGCTCACGCGTGCGGTCGCCCGTCGGGCCGTCACGCGCGCCGCCACACGGCTGTCTGCGATCCCGACCCGCGCCGGCAACCCCACCCTCACTGTCAGTCGCGCCAACCGGTCGCCGATGGCCCGATCGTGACCGATCAGTCGCTGCAGTCCGTCGATGTCTACATGGACCAGTCCCGACCCCGCGTCCTCGATTCGCGGGGACACCGCGAGACACGCTTGCAGAAGTGCTTGGGTGGCGGCCTCGACGAGTTCCGGCGTGGCTGGACGCGCGGCGAGCGCGGGGCAACGGGTACGCGCCTCGGCCTCGGTCATCCCCGGTCCCACCCCATGCTCACGCGCGGCCGAGTTGGCCTCGACAAGGCGCGTGAGGGGCGGCGCCCCCGTCACGATGGCCAACGGCCTCTCGCAGAGCCCCGGCTCCACGCGCTCGGCCGCGGTCGCCGCGAAGTGGGGAACGAGCACGCAGGCGACCCGACTCATGCCGTCCACTCGACGGTCAATCCATTGCCGAGGCCGCGTCGCACGCTAAGGCGCGAGCGCATGCGCGCCAGCCGGGTCGGGATCGGACCCGGTCCTGCCCACACGAGCGCCTCCCGTTCGCTCTCGAAGACGAGCGACGCACCGGCTCCCGTGATGCGTCTGGCTCCGATGACGAACAAGGCGGCGCCGGAGCGCCGCACGGCGAGCTTGAGCCGGAAGCCATCCCCGAGCGGCAGGCGTGGCGGCGATTCGCCGACGTCGAGCCCGATCAGGGCGAATCCTGGACAACGGACCAGGAGATCGGTAGCCCGCAACGCCACCTGGCGCCGGCCTGCGCAACGAACCCACAAGAGGCGCCTGAGATCGAGCCCGGCGCGGGCGGCAGCCCCAGGATCAAACGCATGATCGGTGTCTACCAGTGCGACCACCGCCCCCTCGCGCGTGGCGTGGCCGAGGCAGGCGATGAGCAGGCTTGTGCGGCCAGAGGATAGGCGCCCAACCACCTCGGTGATCGTCCCCGGTCGCACCAGCCGCGCGATCTCCGGGCCGGATTGGGAACCCTGGCCACTCACGATGCTGATACTTAACACATGTTAAGTCTAATGTGACAAGCGGGCACATGTTGTGCTCGAGAATCAGGTACCACTCGACATACAGGGGTCAGGGGCGCCCGGTCCCCAGACCGGCTCGAACATCCCCTCCCGACCGTGCTACATAGAACTGCCGATCAGAACTGCCGATCATCCGATGCAGGAGGACACGATGCAGCTCAAGTCTGTCAGCGCGGTCGTCACAGGCGGAGCCTCGGGGCTAGGCCGGGCCACCGCCGCTCACCTGGTTGCCGCTGGCGGGCGTGTGGCCATCCTCGACCGGGCAACGTCGGCTGGGGCCGAGGTTGCGCGCGCCCTGGGACCTTCCGCCGTCTTCGTCGCCGCCGACGTGACCAGCGGCGACGAGGTGGAGGCTGCCCTCAAGGCAGCCCACGACCGTCTGGGCGCGTTGAACGTCCTCGTGAATTGCGCGGGGGTGGGCACCGCCATGAAGACCCTGGGCCGTTCCGGACCAGCCAAGCTGGAAGAGTTCGCCCGGGTCATCCAGATCAACCTGATCGGGACGTTCAACTGCATCCGGCTGGCCGCCGTCCTCATGGCCAGGAATGCGCCCACCGAGGACGGAGAGCGTGGCGTCATGATCAACACCGCGTCGGTGGCCGCCTTCGACGGGCAGGTCGGACAGGCGGCGTACTCGGCCTCCAAGGGCGGTGTGGTCGGTATGACCTTGCCCATCGCGCGCGATCTCGCCGAGCTCGGTATCAGGGTGGTCACCATCGCCCCTGGCATCTTCGAGACGCCCATGCTGGCCACCTTGCCCGAGCCAGTACGGCTCTCGCTGGGCAAGCAGGTGCCGTTCCCGTCACGGCTGGGCCGTCCCGACGAGTACGCGGCCCTCGCCGCCCACATCATCGAGAACGTCATGCTCAACGCGGAGACGATCCGGCTCGATGGGGCCATCCGCATGGCACCGCGATGAACGGAGACCCCCGCCCCGAGTGAACCGACGCATCGTCTACCAAACGCACTCGCCGCTCTCGGGCCTCGTCAAGGTGATCGACGTTGGCTCCGATCGGCGGCTCGTCATCGACGGCTCCGTCCTCTCGACCTACGCGCGTGACGGAGACTGGACGCGTGCGCGGCTGGAGTACTGGGGTGAAGCGCTCGCCCTGGGTGAGTTGCCGCCGCGCCCTTCCGTGCTCTTCGTGGGCCTGGGGGGCGGGACCCAGCTCCACCTCTTGCGTCAGCAAGTGAGGCCACGCCACGTGACGGCGATCGAGCGGGACCCCCTCATCGTGGGCATCGCTCAGCGCTGGTTTGGCCTCGGCGACATGCCGGGCCTCGAGTTTCTCTGCGCTGAGGCCGAGACGGCGGTGGCTGCACTCCTCCGCAGGCGGGGGCGCTTCGACTTCATCATGGAGGACTGCACGTACGACCAGACGGCAGAGCGCTCGATTCCCCTGGCTCTGAGCCTGGCCAGGCTTCTCAGCCGCCGGGGTGTCCTTGTCGTGAACCGCCATCGTCGCCTGCACGCGCGCGACACAGCACGCGCACTCGCGTCAGCCTTCGCGGAGATCCGTCTCTATCGCGTGCGACGGGAAGCCGACAACATCCTCGTGTGCGCCAGCCGGTTGCGACCCCGGGCGCGTACAGTCAGGGGGCCGGTCGCCGCAGGCTCTCCCGAAGATCCAGCATGCTCGACTGACCGACCGTTATGAAGCCACGGCGTGGCCGGTCGAGATCCATGATCACGACGACCACGACCGAGATGAGGACGGCTGTGGTGACGGTGGGCCAGGTATTCCGATCCCCCCCAAGCCCCGAGCCGTAGCCAGTCATGCCCATGGCAAGCACTGTGACGAAGTACAACAGCCAGAGCACACCCTCAGGGATGTGATTCCTCATCGCATTCACCCGCATCGCGTGCAGATCGATCACCGCGTTCACGGCCTGCACGAACAGCCCCGTGGTGGCAGGCCGGGGCGACCGTTCCACCGCCGTCACGGTGCGGGCCCACAGCTCGGCCTGGAGCCGGTTCGTCTCCGCCAGCGCATAGCGCAGCTTACCCTCGTCGAGGCCAGCCTCGTGAAATACGAGCCGGACTTCCACGTACTGGCGAAAGAGATCCGCGACCTGCTGTCCTTCGGGGGCCGGGAGAAGCTGCGCGCGCAGGATCGCCGTGCCGATGGCGTTGGCTTCCTGCAGGACCAGCAGTTTTCGCGTGTCGAAGCGAGAGTGGGCCATGGCGAACGAGAATCCGAGCAGGAGGGCGAGCAACCCGAGGAGCGCCCCCTGCAAGGTGCTCACGTTGGCTCTCCCGGCGTCGCCCCGCAACCGGCGGTGACGGCGCCCGAGGCGGAAGCCCGCCTCCGCGGCGAGCAGAGACGCCCCCACCAGGGCGACCAGGATCACGACCAGACTCGTTTCGAACAGCAGCCCGGGTCTCACCGGTTGGTCCTGACTCGCCTCTGCGCGGCCCGCTGACAGTTGGCCGCTACCCGCGGTGCAGACGCTTGTAGCGCAGGCGGTGGGGCTGGTCGGCCTCCGCGCCGAGACGCCGCTTGCGGTCGGCCTCGTAGTCGGCGTAGTTCCCCTCGAACCACACCACCTGGCCCTCGTCCTCGAAGGCCAGCATGTGGGTGGCGATGCGATCGAGGAACCAGCGATCATGGCTGATGACCACCGCGCAGCCCGCGAAGCTCAAGAGGGCATCCTCCAGAGCGCGCAGGGTGTCGACGTCGAGGTCGTTGGTGGGCTCGTCGAGGAGCAGGAGGTTGCCGCCGCTCTTCAGCATCTTGGCGAGGTGCAGGCGGTTGCGCTCACCGCCGGAGAGGGTGCCGACCTTCTTCTGCTGGTCCGAGCCCTTGAAGTTGAAGGCCGCCACGTACGCGCGCGAGGCCATGGTGCGCCCACCCAGGGTGAGCGTGTCCTGCCCGTCGGAGATCTCCTCCCACACGTTCTTCTTGGCGTCCAGGATGTCCCGGCTCTGGTCGACGTAGGCCAGCTGCACCGTCTCGCCCACGCGCAGGCTTCCGCGGTCCGGCTTCTCCTGGCCAGTGATCATCCGGAAGAGCGTGGTCTTGCCGGCTCCGTTAGGACCGATGACGCCCACGATCCCTCCGCGCGGGAGCTTGAAGCTGAGGTCGTCGATCAAGATGCGATCACCGTATCCTTTCGCGAGGTGATCCGCCTCCACCACCACGTCGCCGAGGCGCGGACCTGGCGGGATGGCAATCTCGAGGGCCGTCGCGCGCTGCTCGAACGACTCGCTGACCATTGTGTCGTAGGCGGCCAGGCGCGCCTTGCTCTTCGCCTGCCGCGCGCGTGGGGCCAGGCGCACCCACTCGAGCTCGCGCGCCAACGTCCGCTGGCGGGCGAGGTCGGCCTTTTCCTCCTGCTCCAGTCGCTGTTGCTTCTGCTCGAGCCAGGATGAGTAGTTGCCCTCCCACGGAATGCCGTGGCCGCGGTCCAGTTCGAGGATCCAACCGGCCACGTTGTCGAGGAAATAGCGGTCGTGGGTGACGGCCACCACCGTGCCCCCATACTCCTTCAGATAGCGTTCGATCCAGGCCACCGACTCGGCATCGAGGTGATTGGTCGGCTCGTCGAGCAGCAACATGTCGGGCTTCTCGAGCAGCAGCCGGCAGAGAGCGACTCGGCGCCGCTCGCCGCCCGAAAGCGTCGCGACCTCGGCGTCGCCAGGCGGACACCGCAGGGCATCCATCGCAATATCGACCGTGCGATCGAGGTCCCAGGCCCCCGCCGCGTCGATCGAGTCTTGCAGGCGCGCCTGCTCGTCCAGGAGCCTTTCCATCTCGTCGGCCTCGACCGGTTCGCCGAGCCTCGTGCTGATCTCCTCGAAGCGCCGTAGCAGAGCACGCGTTTCCGCCACCGCTTCCTCGACGTTGCCCCGCACGTCCATGGTCGGGTCAAGCTGGGGCTCCTGCGGCAGGAACCCGACGCGGAGCCCGTCGGCAGCGAACGCTTCACCGAGGAAGTCGTCGTCCACTCCGGCCATGATGCGGAGCAGGGAGCTCTTGCCCGCGCCGTTCGCCCCCAACACGCCGATCTTGGCGCCGGGCAGAAAGGAGAGCCAGATCCCCCTCAGGATCTCGCGCTTCGGGGGAACGACCTTGCGCAGATCCTTCATGACGTACACGAACTGATGCGCCATGTGCGTTACCGGGAGCCCACGAGTCGGCGATGCTCGGGCATCATGCAGCGATCCTGCACGACCCGCATGCCGGCCCGCGCGAGCTGCTCGGCCGCCCCGTCGTGGCGGATTCCGAGCTGGAACCAGACCACGAGGGGGCGCCACGGGAGGGCCAGGATCTCCGCGGCATGCCCGGGCAAGAATTCCGGACGTCGGAACACGTCAACCACGTCGGCCCCGTCGAGATCGGCCAGCCTTGCCACCGACCGAACACCTAGCACCTCTCGGCCGCCGAGCTTCGGGTTCACCAGGGATAGCTCGAAGCCCTGCGCCTGCAGATAGGCTGGTACATAAAACGCGGGCTGCCCCCGCTCGGCCTTGGCTCCGAGCACCGCAACGCGCTTGGTCTCGCGAAAGATTCGCGCCAGACCGGAATCGTCATCGACCAGGTTTGCTCGCCAATCACCCATGTGTTCCTATCCTACAGGGAGTCTCAAGCCGATCGTGAGGAGCCTCGGGCGAGGGTTTCCAGAATTTCGTCGCCCAGGACGTCGGCCCGCCACTGTCGCAAGCCGTCTACGCGCGCGAGCTCGGTGCGATCGCGAGGCGCCATCCTGGCCACCTCGCCGATCAGCCGATTCGGCAAAACCACTCCTGGATCCAACCCAAGACGCGGCGCCGCCGTGGATCGCCACCCACGAAGCACCTCGATCCGCCGCCGCGTGGGGCCATCGATCTGGGGCCGGCGCGGTCGTGTCAGCTGGGGCAGCTCCGCCTCGGGGCAGTCGAGCGCTTCCTTCACCGCGCCCAGCACGGCCGCTCCCCAGCGCTGGACGGCGCGCGGCGTGAACCCGGCAATGGCGCCCAGGGCCGACTCGTCACCCGGCAGGGCCGTCGCGACCAGCAGAAGCGTCTCGTTCGAGATGATCTTGAACGGCGGCCGGCGGGTCTCGAGGGCCAGGCGGTCCCGCATCTCGTAGAGTGCGCGCAAAACGGCCAGACCCCGCGTCGACAGTTCGCGCGCGCCTTTGAGGTTCGCGTACGCCTCCGGGTCAGGGGGAGCCTCGAGAGCCGGGTCGGCGGCGAGCGCCTCGCATTCCTCTTCGACCCACGTGAGCCGGCCTATGCGCTGAAGCTCCTCCACGAGCCGATTCTTCAGGGGAATGAGGTGCTGGACGTCGGAGGCCGCATAGTGCTCCTGGGCGAGGGACAGAGGACGCGCCGACCAATCGTCCTTTTGGCGGGACGGTGGCAGTTGCACCCCAACCCCAAGATACTCCGCGATAAGAACGTCCAGGCCGAGGGCGCGGAGACCGAGAAAGCGGGCGGCGATCGACGTATCGAACAGCCCGGCGAAGGTGAGACCGTGGCGCCGCTTGAGATGAGCCAGATCGTTGTCACCCGCGTGCACCACGGTGAGCTGTGCTGGCTCCGCGAAAATCCGAGCCAGCGGGCCGAGATCGGGCAAGGCCAGCGAGTCGATCAGCCATACCTCACCCGTGCTGATGCCAATCTGCACGAGCGAGAGGCGCGCGGGATAGTGATGGAGACTGTCCCCCTCGGTGTCGAGGGCGATCTCCCCCGCCAGGGCCAGGCGTCGAGCTAGGCGTTCCAGCTCGTCAGTGGTCCTGACCCAGGACCAGGCAGGCGCGTCCGGAGCGGGGCTAGCGAGGTCGATCGAGGATCGCCTGCTGGAGACGCTGGAACCGACGGCGCAGTGGTTCGAGGCTCTCGTCGTGAGTGAGGACGTACAGCCGGTTGGCGCGGATGGCCGCCACCGTCATGGCAGCCACGCTCTCGGGCTCGAGATACTTGCCGATCAGCTCCACCTCGGCCACCGCGCGCTCTTCGGCGTTGCGGAGATGAGCGGGACGGTTGCGCCCGCTCTGCCCGATCCGAGTGGAGACGCCCATGGGGCAAAGCACACTCACCCCGATGCCATGAGGGCGAAGGTCCTTCACGAGGGTCTCCGAGATTCCGACCACGGCATACTTCGAGGCGTTGTAGATTCCGAGCCCCTGCGATGCGATGAGCCCGGCCATGGAGCCGGTGTTGACGATATGGCCGGGTTGCCCCTGCGCGATCATGCGAGGCAAGAACGCCTCGAGGCCATGGATGACGCCCCACAGGTTGACACCGAGCACCCACTGCCAGTCCTTGTGAGTGGCGTCTTGCAACGCGCCCTGCAAGGCCACCCCGGCGTTGTTACAGAGAACGTGGACACTCCCGAAGTGTGAAAAGGCACGATCAGCCAGCGCCCTCACCTGCCCGAGATCGCTCACGTCGGTCCGCACGGCGATGGCGTCACCGCCGTGCCTGCGAATTCCCTCCGCAACCCCGGTGGCCGCCGCTTCTTCCACGTCGGCCACCACGAGACGAGCGCCCTCCCGGGCGAGCGCCTCGGCCAGGGCTCGGCCTATCCCCGAGCCACCACCGGTCACGACGGCCACCCGCCCATGAAGTACGTCCATACCCTCAGGAGGGTAGCCGTGCTGGCGGGTCGGGTCAACGGTCCCGTGCGGCGTGCTAGGATGCGACGCCAGCGGGAGGAGGCGATGGCAAAGCACCTCGAGATCGTTCATCACGCCGATCGGCGCACTGACGTGATCATGCCGTACGCGCCGGCCATTGCAGTCCGGGGCGGGAGCCTCGTCTTTCTAGCCGGTGTGACCGCGGCCCCCGTCTACCATAGCCATCCGCATCGCGACGAGGAATTCGACTTACCCGCGTCCATGCGCGAGCAGGCAGTGCTGGCCATGGAAAACCTCAAGAAAACCGTCGAGGCCGCCGGGGGCACCTTGAGCGATCTTGTATTCGTGACACGCTATCTCACCGACGTGAGCGAGCAGGACGACCTCAATCGTGTGTGGGCTACGTTCCTGGGGGGGCATCTGCCCACCACAACCACGGTCGAGGTGGCACGGCTAGCCACTCACGCACGGTGCAAGCTCGAGATCAGCGCCATCGCTGTGGTGCCCGGTCGAAGCGCCCGGACCCGTTCAGGCCGGAGGCCCGGGCGCCGGAAGCGATGAGCGACGCGATCGCGCTCGGCTTCGTCGGCCTTGGGGCCATGGGAGGGCGCATGGCCAAGCGCCTTCTGGACGCCGGCTACACCGTGATCGGCTACAACCGCACCGCGGCGAAAGCCCGCTGGCTCACCGAAGCGGGGCTGCGCCTCGCAGCCACACCGCGCGAGGTGGCGGCTGACGCGGAAGCGACCTTCACGATGGTCACCGATCCCGCGGCGCTCGAGGCGGTCACCGAGGGCGCCGACGGCATCCTGGCCGGACTCCGACCGGGAGCGGTTCTCATCGACATGAGCACGGTCAGCCCGCAGGCTTCGCGCGCGTTGGCGGAGAAGGTCGCACGGGCCGGGGCCGCCATGCTAGCGGCCCCGGTTTCGGGCAGTCCAATCACCCTCGAAGCGGGCCAGCTCTCGTTCATGGTGGGCGGCGATCCGGCTGTCCTCGAGCGTGTCCGCTCATACCTCACTGCCATCGGCCCTACCATCACCCACGTCGGCGAGATCGGCCTCGCCACCACCATGAAGATTGCCACCAATCTGGGGCTCGCCGTGCAGATGCTGGCGTTCAGCGAGGCGGTGGCACTCGCCGAGAAGGCAGGAATCTCGCGCGAGCGGGCGGTGCAGACCCTGCTGCGCAGCGTGGTGGCGTCACCGATGGTGAAATACCGCGGCCCGTTCGTCCTGCAGATGCCCGCCGAGGCGCTCTTCGATGTGCCAATGATCCAGAAGGATCTCGGCCTTGCCCTTGAGCTTGGGCGCAGCCTCGGCGTGCCCCTCCCCGCGACGGGCATCGCTCAGGAGATGATGACGGCCGCGCGTGGCCTCG
This sequence comes from uncultured Candidatus Rokubacteria bacterium, assembly GCA_963754315.1. Lineage (GTDB taxonomy): Bacteria > Methylomirabilota > Methylomirabilia > Rokubacteriales > CSP1-6 > CAVWFS01. The sequence continues at coordinate 310,483 of CAVWFS010000018.1, read as the reverse complement.
GGGTAGGGCATTTCGACTTCGCTGTTGTCTTCGACGTGCTGGCTGCGATGAGCGGCCTGACTCCGAGCGCCAAACCCGGGGCCTAGCCGCGTCGCGCGCGGGCCTAGCGCGGGGTCAGGATCGCGCGGCCGCCGACCGGGTCGACGGTGACGGTGAAGGCGTCGAGCAGGTCGCGGCCGAGCAAGCCGTCCACCTCGGGCGCCGGCACCTGGTGAACTACGACCGCTACCGGGCCGAGCTGGGCCCCGGCGATATCGAGCCGGGCCAGGGTAACCTCTCGCCCCTCGCTCTCGCCGGTCACCCCGATGATTCTCACGCGGCGTCCCGACCCCTGATCCACGCCGGCCCGGGTGAGTGCTCCCGGCGCCAACATCGTGCGGTCGGCGCCCGTGTCGAGCATCAGGGTCAGGGGAACGCCGTTCAGGTGCGCCGTCACCATGATCGGTCCCCCGCCCCTCATCGGGATGGTCGCCCCCGGCCCACTTGGCGGCGTGGGGTCCCCCGGCGGACGCCAGGCATCGATGATCCGGACCTCATCAAGGTGCTGCCCGGGGATGCTGTCTGGATTGGTCGTGTAGTGCACAACACCGGCGGCGTCGGTCCACTGGTAGATCTGCGAGACGGCCGGGGCCGGACAGAGCAGGACCAGTCCGAGCAGGGCGGCCAGGGCCACCTTCACGGGAACGTCCTCGTCATCGGACGACCTTCTGCTCCCGAAGCGCGGCGACCTCGGCCGCGGAATAGCCGAACTCTTCTAGCACGCTGTCGGTGTGCTCACCGCGAGCGGGCGCCGCTCGTCGGACGGGTGGCCGCTCACCGGAGAACGTCAGCGGCATGCTGACAATCGGGATGTCTCCCAGGCGCGGATGATCGAGACGTTGCACAATGCCAAGAGCCTGGGTCTGCGCATCCTGCAAAACCTGCGGCACGGTGTTGACAGGGGTCGCCGGCACGTCGTGCTTGTGGAGCATCTCCATGAGCTGCGCGCGATCGTGGCGGGCAATCGCGTCCGCGAGGGTCGTCTCCAGCTCCGTGCGGTGCCTCACGCGCTCCACATTGGTGGCGAATCTAGGGTCGTCGGCCATGGCGGTCAGGCCCAGCGCGGTGGTGAGCCGCCGGAAGAGCCGGTCGTTGGCTCCCGCAATGAAGATCCACTGCCCATCGCCGCAGCGGAAATTCCGGTACGGCGAAAGCGACGGATGCGCCGAACCGAGGGCCCGCGGCACGCTACCCACCAGCAGATTGCCCTCCGCCTGGAAGTTGAGCAACCCGACGGCCGTTTCCAGCAGCGACCCGTCGACCCGTGAACCGCGCCCCGTGCGCTCCCGCAGCAACAGCGCGTTGACCACGCCGAATGCGCAGAGGATGCCCGTGCTCAAATCGAGAAACGAGACCCCGCAGCGTACGGGAGGCCCATCTGGCTCACCGGTGATGCTCATGATCCCGCTGAAGGCCTGCATGAGGGCCTCGTACCCGGCCTCGTGAGCCCGCGGTCCCTGGCGTCCGAACGCGGAGATCGAGCAGTAAACGAGACGCGGATTGAGGGTCGCCAAGGTCTCGTAGCCCAGACCAAATTGCTCCATGGTCCCGGTGCGGAAGTTCTCCACCACCACGTCCGCCCCGCGGAGCAGACGGGTGACGAGCTCGACGCCAGGAGCCGTCTTCAGGTCGATCGCGATGCCACGCTTGTTCCGGTTGTTGACGATGAAGCCGGCCGATTCGCCGTCCTGGTGGGGCGGCCACGTGCGCGACTCGTCGCCGCTGGCCATGTCCTCCACCTTGATCACATCGGCCCCCATGTCGCCCAGGAGGGCGCAGCAAAACGGACCGGCCAGGACGCGCGACAGGTCGATGATGCGGATGCCGTCGAGCGAGAGCTGCATCATCTCTCCTCTGCTGAAGTGACGTCCAGATCGGATCGTACCACCTCGAGACTAGTGGTGGCAGGTCACGCAATCGAGAGGGGCCTGCTTGCCCCTGGCGTTCTGCTCGCGATGGCAATCGACGCACCATCCCATGGAGAGAGGCCTCGCGGCCGGTCGCAGCCCGATCAGGTTCAGGAGGTCGTTGGCGAGGGAGGGCCCCGTGTTCGCCCCGACCACCCGCATCTGCTGGATCGGGCCATGGCAGTTCTGGCAGGCGATACCCGCCCGCACGTGGGGCTTGTGCGAGAAGTACGTGAATTGGGGCACCCGGAAGATGCGCACCCAGGGAATCGGCTCACGGCGTTCCCAGTAGCCATGAATCTTGCGGATCTCCGGGTTGTCCTGGGCACCGATGATCTTGTGACACCCCATGCACTTCTCCACCGATGGCATCCCTGCGTGCGACGAGCGGCGGGCGCCGGTGTGACAGAACTGGCAGTCGATCCGATAGGAGCCAGCGTGGATCAGATGGCTGAAGAAGATGGGCTGCGACGGCGCTCCTGCCACGGTCGCGATCGGCTGGGGATCCCCAGGGCGGAAAGGGGGTTCCGCCAAGGTCCGGAGGTAGGCCGTGATCTCGCGGACCTGGCCTTCGTTCAGGTTGCCCCGAAAAGGAGGCATCCCGGGTGAGAGCCCCTCTGCCGGCCCGCCGTTGAGGACGATATTCACGAAGAACTCTTCGGGAAGCTGGTTGAGACGCCTCCCCTCCGTCAGGTTCGACGGCTTGGTGGCAAAGCCGCTCGCTGATAGTCCATCACCCTTCCCGGTCGCACCGTGGCAGACGGCGCACTGCATGACGTAGAGCGCCTGGCCCGGAAGCGATGGCGCTGCTGAATGCGGCGCCGCGGCGAGCCCGCGCAGGGCGAGCGCCCCTATCGCCCCGATCAGCGCCGCGGCGGCGACAAGGGTAGCAACCAGCCGCACCGAATCATTCCTCGAGTCGCTGGAGCTGTCGCTCGCGACGGCGCAGGTAGCCGTCCCTGACCGCGGTATACAGATCGAGGGTTGTCTCCTCGACCCCCTGGAAGAGCTCGTAGGTGACCGCGCGCTGATTCAGCATCTCTCCAGCCCCGATGGCGAGCCCCTCTGGCCAGAAGTCGAGGAGAAACCACGCAATCGGATTCATCGCTGAGTCGGCCAAGCGACCGATGAAGTCCCGGACGGTGGCCGGCGGCAGCAAGGGGGGGACGAAGAAAGGCCCGGGCCCTACCCCCCACCCAGCGAGCGTCTGGCCGAAGTCGGCAGACGATCTCGGAATCCCGAAGTAGTCCGTCGCCGGATTGAAGAGACCCCCGACACCGAGCACCGAGTTGATAACGAAACGGGATGTCTCGAGGAAGGCTCCCCGGAACCGTCCTTGCAGCACGAGGTTGACGAAGCGGGCCGGGAACCGGATGTTATCGAAGCCGTTGCTGATCATGATCTGGAACGGCTCGGGAACGATGTGCCGGTAGACGTTCGCCGCCGGCTTGAGTACGTACCGGTCAACGTTGTAGTTGAACGCGAACATCCGCTCGTTGTAGGGCTCCCAGGGATCGTAATCCTCGGGATCGGCCTCGGTGACGGGCGTGTCCCGCACCTGAGCCATTCCATCCGGGGCCTCCGATTCCACCTCCGGCTCCTCCGGATGATCTCCCCGCGGAGCTCAGTCTCCGGCGTCGCCAGCGTCGGTTCACTTGATGGCGGCCCTCGCGGGATCCGCTCGCGTCTCTGGGACGCGAGCCGACGTTCGCGTCGGCTCGGGTGGTGCGGCGGCCACGCGGTCCGCGACCTCGTAGGCAGTCGCAAGTGTGATGAGTCGGTGCCGCTTCCGGAGCACTGATCTCGCCGACCAGCGGCGGCGGTGGCGCCGACACGAGGGGCGGTGCCAACACCTCGGACAACGTGCCACAACCGGTCGCCAGCAGCACGAGAGCGGCGAGCAGAACGGTCGTGGCTACTCGATTTTCGGGCGAGTCGACGCACTCACTCCTCCTGGTTCGCCTAGATCGCACGCCGTTTCACTATATGCGATCCTGCAGGCGGATGGATGAATTCCCCGCCCCACGGCCGTGCGGCCGCCTTGTCAAAGGGGGCTAGGGCCGAGTAAGGTTGGGGTCATGCCGCGTAGCCGACCCCGTGAGTTTTGGTGCCCAGTGGTGTCCGAGACCGTGCTGATCCGTCTCAAGCGTCTGCCGGGCTTCGGCCGGCCGCAGGGCCACTTCGTACAGTGCAACCAGGTGGATTGTCAGTACGTCGACGAGAATAAGCCCCCCTGCCCCCTGAACGTCAGCATGTTCGCCGACGAGATCCGGGCCGCCGACGAAGCCCGCGCACGGCGGGAGTAAGGCTCGCGCCGCGGTCTCAGACTCGGCGGAAGGCGGCCGGAGGGGTGCTCTCGTAGGTCACCGCCTGGCCGTCCCTCGGGTGCCGAAACGCCAGCCGCGTGGCGTGCAAGCAGAGGCGGCGCAATGGGTCACGGCGACTGCCATACACGCGATCCCCAAGGATGGGGTGTCCTGCCTGCGCCAGCTGGACGCGAATCTGGGCGCGCCGTCCGGTGATCAGGCTCAGTTCGAGAAGGGTGGTCTCCCGGTGACGCTCCAGCACGCGATAGCGGGTGATCGCCTCGCGGCTCGCCCGGCGGTCGGTGGTCGTGCGCACGCGCAGAGAGCGGTCCTCATGGAGCCGAGCCCTGAGCACGCCCTCGTCCTGGGTGACCCGCCCCTCGACCACGGCCACGTAGATGCGCGTGGCCGAACGCGCGGCGAACTGAGCCTGAAGCGCCCGTTTGGCAGCAACAGACTTGGCGAAACAGATGAGCCCCGACGTCTCACGGTCGAGCCGGTGCACGATGTAGAGCCGCCGCTCCGCGTGGGTTGCCCGGTCGCCCGCCAGCATCCGGTACGCGGTTCGCTCCCGCTCACGCTCCGTTGCAATGGTGAGCAATCCGGGCGGCTTGTCGACCACGATGAGATCGTCATCCTCGTGCAGGCGGCGCAGGCGGTCAGCGTCGCGCGGGACCTCGATGCCCAGCTCGACCTTGTCAGCCGCCCCCAGTTCGACATCGCCACGACGCACGACCTGGCCGTTGACACGGACACGCCCAGCAGCCACCCATCGCTTGCGGGCGCGTCCGGAACTGTCGGGGTACAGAGTGTGGAGCTTGGTCAGCAGGCGCACGCGCGATGGCCCGGCGGTCCTAGGATGCCTCCCGGGCGTGGGCCATCCGGCTCCGCACAAACCGCTGGCCGGAAAACCAGAGCCGCACGCCCAGAAGAACGGCCAAGGTCCCCGCATACACATATTGCTCGACTCGCCCCACCTTGGCCAGCCACAGGAAGTGGACAGACGCCAGGAGCCCCGCCACGTACGCAAGCCGATGCAGCCGCCGCCACATCGGCGCGCCCAGGCGCTTGATCATGCCGGTCGTCGACGTGGCCGCGAGCGGGATGAGGCACAGGAGCGCTGCCATGCCCACCGTGATATACGGTCGCTTGGCGATGTCCGTGCCCATCTGATGCCAGTCGAAGAAATGATCCACCGCGAGCCACACGCTGAAGTGGAGACCGACATAGAAGAAGGCGAAGAGACCGAGCAGGCGCCGCAACGGCATCTGCCACGCCATGCCCGTGATCAGCCGCAGCGGGGTGAGGGCGAGGCTCACCAGCAGGATGCGCAGGGCCCAGTCGCCGAGCCAGTTCGTGATGAAGCTGATGGGATTCGCCGTGAGATCACCCTGGCCCGCCCACACGAGGAGAAACGCCAGGGGCAGAAGACAGAGGACCCAGGCCAGCGTCTTGACGGCCAGGCGCGCGCGGCGACCCACCGCTCCGTCAGTAGTATTTCTTGAGGTCCATGCCCGTGTAGAGCGAGGCCACCTGGTCGGCGTAGCCGTTGAACATCAGTGTCTTCCGTCGCCGAAACTCCCCGATGCGGCGTTCGGTGGCCTGGCTCCAGCGCGGATGATCGACAGCAGGGTTGACGTTCGAGTAGAACCCGTACTCGCTGGACTGCGCCTTGTTCCACGCCGTCTTCGGCTCCTCACTCACGACACGGATACGGACGATGGACTTGGCGCTCTTGAAGCCGTATTTCCACGGGATGACCATCCGCACGGGAGCGCCATTCTGATTGGGCAGCACCTTGCCATACATGCCGAACGTGAGCAGGGTAAGCGGGTGCATGGCCTCGTCGAGCCGGAGCCCTTCCGTGTACGGCCAGTCGAGGCTGCTCAAGCTGAATAACCCCTTGCGCTGCGCCGGAAACTGCTCGGGGTCGACGAGGGTCGTGAACTCAACGTACTTGGCCTGGCTGGTCGGCTCCACGCGCTTGAGGACCGCGGCCAGCGGTATGCCAATCCAGGGGATGACCATCGACCAGCCTTCCACGCATCTGAGGGAGTAGATCCGCTCCTCGAGCGGTGCGACCTTCATCAGATCGTCAACGTCGAAGGTGCGGCCCTTGGCCACCAATCCGTCCACCTGCACGGTCCATGGGCGCGGCTTGAGGGTGTGGGCCAGCCGTGCCGGATCGTCCTTGTTCACCCCGAACTCGTAGAAGTTGTTGTAGCTCGTCGCGTCCTCCCACTTGGTCGGGCTATCGGACAGCCGATAGGCGGGGTTGGGAGCGGACGACAGGGGGGCCGGTGTCGGGGCAGCAGCCTCGGCGTTCCCCGAAGGGCCGACCAGGGCCACCGCCCCGAGGCCGATCATGAAGGCTCGTCGGTTCACGTAGACAAGCTCGGGGGTCGTGTCGGAGTCGCGGAACATTGGGGCGTGTCGAACCAGCATACGGTGTCCTCCCGTGTGCGACCTAGCATCGCACGCTCATGCAAATTTGTACCCCTGGCCATGGACGGTCAGGATGAAGGCAGGCCGGTCGGGATCGGCCTCGAACTTCCGGCGCAGACGCAGAACGTGGGTGTCGACGGTGCGCGTCGTGGGAAAACGCTCGTACCCCCACACGTGGTCGAGGAGTCGCTCGCGGGTGACGATCTCCCCGCGGTGCTCGAGCAGATAGACGAGCAGGTCGAATTCCTTGCGGGTCATGGGCACCTCGCGCCCCCCCTTGAACACCTGCCGTGCCTGGATCTGGATGCGGACGATGCCAAAGGCCAGGGTCTCCGCCTTGCGCCGCGGACCTGGCCGACGCAGCACCGCGTGGACGCGCGCCATCAGCTCGCGCACGGAGAAGGGCTTGGTGATGTAGTCATCGGCGCCCAACTCCAGTCCCCGCACGCGGTCGGCCTCCTCCGCGCGTGCGGTGAGCATGATCACGGGAACGTCGATGCCACGGCGGCGCAGCTCATGGCACACGTCCCAGCCGCTCACACGGGGCATCATGATGTCGAGCAGGATCAGATCAGGCGCCTCCCGGCACGCCAGGTCCAGGCCCGTCTCTGCATTGGTGGCGGAAAGGGTCTGGAAGCCCTCGAAGCGAAGATTGTCCTCGATGCCTCGCACGATCTCGGGCTCGTCGTCCACGATCAGGATTCGCGGCACGATGCGCTCAACGTGCCGTGGAGTGCACGGGCAACCACAGAGTGAAACGGCTGCCGGCCCCCGGGGCGCTCTCCACCGTAACGCGCCCCCCATGGGCCTCCGCAATGTGGCGAACCAGGGTGAGTCCGACGCCGCTTCCCCGGCGGCCCTGGGTCTCGCTACGGCCGGCGCGATAGAACTTCTCGAAGATCCTGCCCTGCTCCTCGCGGGGAATCCCGACTCCAGCATCGGCCACCGAGAGGGCGAGCTCGGCTCCGACCAGGCGCGCCTCCACGGTGAGAATCTTGTGCTCACCGGAATACTTGATGGCGTTGTCGACAAGGTTGCCCAGGGCCTGCGCGACGGCTTCGCCGTCCAGGGGGACCTCGGGAAGGTCTGGCGGCATCAGGACATCGAGCTTGAAGCCCTCACTGGTCAGCGCGTGCTCAAAGGCGTCAAGCGTGTCCCGGATGACCGGTTCCACGGCGGTAGGGACGATGGCGTAAGTCCGCCGGCCGCCTTCGATGCGCGCGAAGTCGAGGACGTTCTCGATGAGGCGCGACAGGCGCTCGCTCTCGCGGGCGATCACCCGGTAGTACTCCTGTCGCTGGCTCGCCTCGGTCACCCGCCCCATCTCGAGGGTCTCGCCGAACATTCGGATCACCGAGAGCGGAGTCTTCAGATCGTGAGACACGTTGGCCACGAAATCGGATTTGAGCTGGGCCATCTCCGCTTCGCGTCGCATGAGGCGCCAGGCCACAGCAATGCCCACCACGATAACGGCCAGGAGCACGCCGAAGGCCGCGGTGAACAGCATGACCTGCCGCCGGACGGCCTGACGTGGCGACAGGCCGGGCGCCTGATACACAGCCAGGCGCCAGGTAGCCAGGCGCTCGCGGAAAGGCACGACGAGGACGCGATCAGCCCCATCCAGCGGTTCCTTGCTGTACAGCGGACGGTCCCGCTCGTCGATGACGGCGAGGATCGTCGGCGCTTCCAGGGCGCGGAAGGTCCGGGCCAGGATCGCCTCGCACAGGACGTCAATGTTCCAGGTGATGGTCGCCAGCACGGGACGCTCGTCGGGACCGCGCAGGACCGACGCCAGCGCGATCTGATCGCCGCCCGTCAGTTCCCGCCGCCCCCCGCGTTCCCAGAACCCCTGCGAGACCTCGGCCAGGAGGCGGGCGAAGATGGCCGCGTCGCCCTCGTGGCGGCTCGCCGGATACAAAAGCTCGCCCTGACGGTTGAAGAGGTAGAGCCGGTGCACGAGCGGATGGTCGGCCCGAAACTGCGCGAGCGCTCCCGACAACGAGTGCGCGCCGGCGAGGGCTGTCTGCAGGCGATCGAGCAGCGTATCTTCGGCCTCACGCAGGGTCATCTCGATCTTGTCGGCCGCCATGACGGCGGTGTCGCGCGCCTGCTCGCGAAACAGTAGCTCGGCCGAGGCTTGCCAGTGGCGGAGCGAAACATACCCGAGGGCGGCCACGATGGTGGCCGGAACCACGATGGCGAGCAGAGCGAAAAGAGGAAAGCGAGCGCGGGAGGTCAGCAGGCGCTCACCCGCCCTCCGCGAGCAGCCGCTGGATCAGATTCTCCGTCTCCTCGTAGGCACCTTCCCCGATGTGACGAAAACGAACGATCCCCTTGCGATCCACGAGGAGAGCGGTCGGCCACGCACGCACGCCGTAGCGCTTCCAGACCGTGAAATCGTTGTCTTGGAGCACCGGGTAGCGGATGCCCAGCCGCTCGGTGGCGGCCACGACGTTGTTGTACGATCGCTCCCACAGAAACTCCGGGCTATGAACGCCCACGATCGTGAGTCCGCGTGCCTCGTATCGCGCGTGCCAGGCCCGCAACTGCGGGATCACATTTTGACAGTTGATTCACCCGTAGGTCCAGAAGTCGACCAGAACCACGCGGCCGCGCAACGTTTCGATGGTAAGAGGCGCGCTGTTGATCCATGGGCCGCCTGCAAGGTCGGGAGCCGGGGTGCCGATTCTGAGCGCCTGGGCGTGGACCCCGGTCACCACCAACGCACCGAAGGCTACCGCCGCGATCAAGCAATCTCGAGCTTGGCGTCGCGTCATCATGCCAGTAGTCTGCACCCCACCATACCGGGAGACGTCACAAGCGTGTGAACTTGAGGGGGTCGGACGGACCCCGCCCCCCCACGCGCTCGCGCGGCCTGGGATCCCCGGGTAAGGACACCAGCTTCTGCCGCAAAAGCGTTCCTATAGCACCCCGGGCGACAAGCCTCCGGACAGTCAGCCGCAGTCGAGTTTACCGGGTCGTGACATGGGGGCTGGCAGATCAGGCATGCTAGACGGATGATCTCGATCGTGATCCCGGTGCGGAACGATGCGGAGGCGTTGCGGCGGAGCCTCGACCATCTTGATGAGCTGCAGGGACGTGAGGACCTCGAGGTCATCGTGGCGGCGACGGAAGCCGGGGCCGACACCGTGTCGGCCATCCATGGGCGCGCCCGGTTGCTTGTGCCTGGAGGGTCCACGCGCGCCACGCTCATGAATGCCGGGGCGGCTGTCGCGAACGGGGAGGTTCTCTGGTTCCTGCACGCCGACTCGCTGCCACCGCGTAACGGAGTCGCGCTCATCGCTGGGGCCGTGCACGACGAGCGGGTCGTGGGGGGCGCCTTCGCCCACCGCTTCAGCGAGCCCGCCTGGAGCCTCGTCGTCATCAGCTTCATCAACCGGGTCCGTTACCGGTTCACCAGCAACCACTATGGTGACCAGGGTCTCTTCGTCCGCGCCGAGGTATTCCGGGACCTAGGAGGCTACACCGACGTCGCCATTATGGAAGACTTGATCCTCAGCCAGCGCCTCAAACGTCTAGGGCCCACCGCCCTCATCCAGACTCCACTTTTCACCTCGGGCCGCCGCTTCCTGGCCCGCGGGCCTTGGCGCACGTTGGGCTTCATCGTCTGGCTTCTGCTCTTGCACACGCTTGGACTTGACACCGAGCGCTACGCGAGCCGCTGGCGCGGCCCGGCCGATCGCCAGCCGGGTAGCCCGTGGGGAGCATCACACCGGCAGAACCCCGCGCGATGAACCGCCCCCCTGCTGGGCGCGTGCTGGTAACCGGCGCCACCGGCTTTATCGGCAGGGCGGTACTGCGCCGTCTTCTGGCCGGCGGCGACCTGGTCACGGCGCTCGCCCGCGCCCAGGGTGGCCGCAGCGCGGCGACCCGTGTGGGATCCGCCCTAGGGGCCGCCGGGCGGCTGGCCAACCTCGAGGTCGTCGAAGGAGACCTGGCCGAGCCAGAGGCCGGCCTCTCGCGTGCCACGCGCGGCCGACTGCGTGACAGCGTGACGACGGTGATCAACTGCGCGGGTGAGACCGTGTTCTTTCCCGAATATCTGGACCGATTTCGGGCCGGCCATGTCGAGGGACCGACAAGTCTCCTGGACTGGCTGGCCGGCGGACGCCTCGTCACCTGGGCGCACCTGTCTACGGCCTGGGTGTGCGGGCGTCGCACGGGGGTGGCGCTGGAAAGCGAGGGCGATGTCGGCCAGGAGTTTCACAATCCGTACGAGCGCGTCAAGCTCGAGGCAGAAACGGCGATGCGCGCGGCGGGGCTCCGACAGAGCATCGATGTTCGCATCTTCCGTCCCAGCGCGGTGGTGGGTCGCGGACCCGCCACCTTCGGTGGCGCGCCATCCACCCTGCTCTTCCGCTTCATCCGCATGGCGGCGGCGCTGGCGCATCACGCGGCAGGGGCGAGCATGCCTCTTCGCATCGAGGCAGCCCCCCGAGCGTGCTTCAATGTCGTGCCGCTCGGATATGTCGCGCGTAGCATCGTCCGGCTCACTCGGTGTCGGCAGAGCACCCGGCAAACCTTTCATCTGGTAGTATCCGAAGCACCCCGGCAGCAATCGATGCTCGACATGATTACCGAGCACCTCGGCGTTCGCGTTTTCACCCTGGTGGACAGGCGAACGGCGGCGCTCCCGAACCTGTCGGTGCTCGAGCGCCGCCTGCGCACGATACTCGGGCGCTACCGGGACTATCTGAATCACGAGGTGCGCTTCGACGACACTCACGCCCGGCGGGCCCTGGCCCGTCATGGAGTGGGCCCGCCCACCTTAGGTCCAGCCGACGTCCAGCGCCTCATCAATGATGCGCTGTGGGCCCCGCGAGTCCCCGCACCGTCGTGATGAGCTCCGCCCGGCACACGATCGTGGCGATCGTGCTCATCGCGCTGAACCTGGGACAGGCGCATGCCCAGACGCACTTGCTCGAGCAGCTCGATGTGGCTGCCTCTCAGTATCACAAGGATCCCGCCCAGCTCGACCGCCTCCGCGCGGACCTGGAAAGCGCGGTGGCCGCCGACCCCCATCCGACGAACTGGATCGGGCTCGCCAGAATATCCTTTCTCTGGGGCGACATCCGCGCTGCCACCAAGGAGCAGAAGCTCGAAGCCTACGAGCGGGGACGCCACGCCGGGAAACGGGCCATCGAGCTGGCCCCGCGCGATGCGAAGGCTCGCTTCTGGTATGCAACGAATACCGGGCGGTGGGGTCAGACAAACGGGGTCGTTCGCTCGCTGTTTCTGCTCCCGACCGTTCGCGAGGAGCTCGCCACCACCCTCGCGCTCGATCCCAATTTCACGGGCGCTTACGTGGTGATGGGCTACGTCTACTACGAGGTCCCCGCTCGTACTTGGCGGCGACCTCGACAAGGCCGAGGAGAACTTTCGTACCGCCCTCAACCAGATCCCTACCTTCACCACGGCGCGAGTGGGCCTGGCCAGAACCCTTGCTAAGAAGGGCAAGATCGCAGAAGCCCGACGCGAGGCTCAGGCGGTCTTGGAAGAGACGACGCCCTCCAATCCCGCCGACTGGACCATGAAGGACACCCGCGATGCCCGGAAGCTCCTCGAGTCTCTCACGGGAAAGTGATCGGGAGTCATAGGGGCGTGCCACTCCTGCAGGCGTTTCTGCGCCGCTACGCACGCGCAGAGGCGATGGCGGTGGCTCCCTTCGTCGTCGGTCGACGCGTGCTGGACCTGGGCGCCGGCGAAGGCTATGTGGGGAGCGTCCTCGGCAATGAGCTGAATAGTGTCGGGGAGACAGCGCATGCGCGAGCGCCGGGGAGCGTGTGGGTCTGCGCGAGCGACGTCGGGCCCTTTGCCCAGACCCCCGGTCCGTACGTCGTCTACGACGGCGAGCGGCTACCGTTTCCGGACCACGCGTTCGACACCACCGTGCTCCTCCTCACCCTGCATCACTGCGCCGATCCGGAGCGCGTGCTGGACGAGGCGCGTCGGGTCACCCGCCACCGGCTCATCGTGACCGAGTCGGTCGCCCGCAATCGCCTCGACAGGTTCTGGCTCGATCTCCTCGACCGGCGTCTGAACGCGCTCCGGCACGGCGGCGCCATGAACGTTCCCCTCGCCTTCCGGACATGCGATGAGTGGGCAGCTCTGTTCGCCGCCCACGGCCTCCGGGTGCTCCGCACAGACTGGCTCGGTCCGTGGTGGGAGCGACTGATTCATCACCCGGTACTGTTCGTTCTTGACGTCGCCAGCTCCGTGCCCACGCAGACGCTTCGGGGCGAGTCCGCGGACTCGGCAAAGGCAGGGGGATCACGTGGCTACACCACCTCGTCGAGGGTGGAGACCTCGCCGAAGCGGTTCATGGCATAGGGAGGCAATGCCCCATAGACCTCCTGCAGGCGGAGGTTGATCTCACGGTTGGCCAGCGCGAAGAGGCTCCGTCCGTCGCGGTCGCCCTCGACCAGGAAAGGACCGAGCCGCTCCACTTCCAGGACCCAGAGGGCCTGCGCGATCCCGAGCTCCTCCAGCCAGTGCACGTCGACCACACGCTTGATGGCCCGCCCGTAGGCCGCCCCCAGGCCGTAACCCACGGTGGTCAGGTACACGGCGCCGTGAGGGACGAACCACTCGCGATAGGCCGTCTCCGTCAGCCCAGCCTTGCCCACGATGACCTTGGTGCCCGAGCGCTCGAACCAGCGCACGAACGATTTGCCAAAGCGGAAGCTGGCGGTGGCCGTGACGGCCTCCACCGCGTAGCGCCCGTCTGCGCGCCGACTGGCCGCCGGCGAGCAGTGGAAATTGACGTTGGTGAGGGCGCGGACAGCGGGGGGCAGTTCGTGTCCTTCGTCGACGACCTTCCGGTAGACGCCTTCGCGCGCGGTGAAGAGGGCCCCGTCGAGGTAGACGATGTCGCCAAGCTTCAGGCGGCCCATTGCCTCTTCGCTCACCGGCGTGGTAAGCCGCACTTCGTCCATCGCGATGTCGTCGAGGCGCATGGACCGCGAGCAGTTTACGGGTTGCTTCACTCGATCCCGGTCCGGCGATAGTAGTCGGTGAACCACCGAGGATCGCCACGGAACTCGACGCGGCCGCCGGGATGCACGCGCGCCGTCGCCCGGCGGGAGGATAGGCAGAACTGGTGAATTCCCACGGGCATCCCTCCCGTGTGGGTGTAAGCGACCTCGATGTGAGTCGCCACCACCATCGACGTGCCGGCGAAGCCCATCGCCCCGATGCCGATGTAGTTGCCGAGCTCGGTCAGCTCCGACTCCAGCCGGGCGATCTCCGGATCCGGGTTCTGGCTACCCACCGCGCGCAAGCACGCCGCCTCCTTGCCGAGTCTCACGCACGTGTCTTTACTCCCCCCGATGCCGACCCCCACGATGGCGGGCTGACAGGCCAGGCCTCGCTTGCCGAACTGCACGAGGGTATCCACAAAGAAGCGCCTGAGGCCGGGAACGCCGTCGGCCGGAAAGAGCATGCGGTAGTCACTTCCGAAGAGGCCCCCCTTGTGCACCACGGTGAGGTCGATCCACTCGGCGTCCGGCTCGAAGGCGTAGGTGATCTCGGGGGCGTGCATCCCCACGTTGTTGTTGTGATCGACGCGGGTGAGCGGGTGCACCCGATTGGGTCGGAGTGGGATGGAGGCGGTGGCATCAGCCGTGGCGACCCGCAGGGCACGTTCGAGGGCTACGAAGCCGCCCTCCACCATGGCCCCATTTCCGGCCCGCACGTAGTAGCGCGGCAGCCCCGTGTCCGCGCACATCGGCCGGCGATCGGCGCTGGCAATGTCCCAGTTGGCGTCCATCTCGTCCAGCACGAAGCGCGCGAGCCGGTTGTGCTCCCGATCTCGGGCACGCCGCACGCCTTCGCGATAGTCGGTCGGAATGTCGATGGCAGCTCGGGCCATCAGCTCCCGCGCCGTATCCTCGATGAGCTTTATCGGGATCGTTCCCATGCTGTCTCCCGCTCGGCAGCCGTTGACGCCACCCTACTGAGGGCTACCCTCAGCGTCAAGCATCCATCATCGCCCCGGGATAGACCGGCTCTTCGCGACCGGCGTGCGCTCCCGTCAAGAGCGGCCGAACGCCTGGCCAATGAATTCTGGGAAGCGCCCCTCGAGGTCAGCGGCGACCGCGTCCGCCACCTGCTCGGCCGACCCTGTCCGTTCGAGTGCCGAACTGCGGCTCCACTGCTCCAGGTATTCTTCCGAGCCCTGGAGTCCGAGCTGCATGGCGGCGCTATCGATGAGCATCTGGAAGCGGTCGCTGAGGGGCCGCGTGACCGCCCCCTGCTCGTCGCGTGCCTCGACGATAGCGGGCACGCCGCGCCAGGAAATGATCTCGTAGGTTGCCATGGCCGCGCCGCTGATCATATATCGCGCCGGCCATGGGACGCGGCCAGCTCAGTGCCTACCCAAGGCCGAACATGAGCTTGCCCGCAACCGGCATGGAGGCGGTGAGAATCTCCCCGTTCAGCGAATCCGTGATGTAAAGCGTCCGGCGGTCCGGGCCGCCAAAAGCCACGTTGGTGAGGAGCCGGTGGCCCTCGGCATGGACGAGGTGCGTGGGTAGGCAATTCGAGTCGAAGCGCCACACTCCCACGCCGAGATGACACACGACAAGACCGTCTTCCGCGTCCATCTCGATGCCGTCGGGGCCGGCATGCCCCCCGGATAGCTGGATAGCGACGCCCGTCTTGGACGGCTGCCCATCGGCCATCAGCGGCAGTCGCCAAATCTGCTGGGCGCGCGTGACCGCCACGTAGACCTGGGTGTTCCGCGTGTTGAGCGTGATGCCATTGGGACTCGGCACATTGCTCGCGAGGCGATCCAACACCCCGTCGGCGCGTAGGCGAAATACCCGTCCCGTGGGATCGGCGACACCCGTCTGTCCCTGGTCGGTGAAATAGAGGTCGCCGTTGGACGCGAAGTGCAGATCGTTCAGCCCCTTGAAGCCTTCGCTGTAGGCGGTCTCGAGCAAAGGTTCAATCGTTCCCGGACCAGGGTCCAAGATCATCAGGCCGCGACGGTAGTCGGCAATGGCGATGCGGCCGTCGCTGTGGAACTTGAGCCCGTTGGGCCACCCGTCGTACTGGACCACCAGCTCCCACTCGCGGGCCGGGGTGATCTTGAAGACACGTCCGAACGGGATGTCGACGACATAGAGATTCCCCGCGCGATCGAAGGACGGCCCCTCCAGGAAGCTGTCCACTTCCGCGCCCTGCCGGTTCGGATCCGACCACGCCGTCCGGCCCTTGACGCGGAACTTCACCGGCATCGAGGCAAACGACTCGGCCTTGATGAGCTCGGGCTGCTTGAACGGGTTGAGCATGGCCGGGAAGTCTACCACTGCCACGCGTGTGTTCAATCACCCTTGCCGAGCTCCCGGCATCCACCAAGGCTACGAGCAGCTCCCGACGCAGGCGCCAGGGATCAGGGATCAGGGACGGTCGGCGAGACACTCGAATCCCCCCGAAAACACTTCATACGGGAACCTACATCAATCACCGAGCTGGCGACGACAGGCGCGCAACGTGTTGCGCATCAGCATGGCCACCGTGGTCGGGCCGACCCCGCCCGGCACAGGCGTGATGGCGGAGGCAATGGGCGAAACGGCGGCAAAGTCGACGTCGCCGGCGAGCTTGCCGTCCGGGAGGCGATTGACACCCACATCGATGACGGTTGCGCCAGGTTTCACGTGCGTCGCGCCCACCAGGTGAGCTCGTCCGGTGGCGACCACCAGTACGTCGGCCTGGCGCGTGACGGCGGCTAGGTCAGGCGTCTTGCTGTGAGCCGTGGTGACGGTGGCGTCCTGAGCCAGGAGAAGCTGAGCCACCGGCTTGCCCACGATGCGTGAGCGGCCGACCACGGTAGCCAAACGCCCCCGCAGGCCGATCTGGTAGTGCTCCAAGATCGCCATGATCCCGGCCGGTGTGCCAGGCACGACGATCGGCTGACCGATGAGTAATCGCCCCAGATTCTGGGGATGGAAGCCGTCGACGTCCTTGGCGGGGTCGATGGCGTCCAGCACGCGCGCCTCGTCGATACCGTTGGGGAGGGGAAGCTGGACGAGGATCCCGTGCACGTCGCGCGCGTCGTTCAGCTCCCGCACCAGCGCCAGCAGTGACTCTTCGGATATACCCTCGGGAAAGAGGTGGTCTCGGGCTTCGATGCCCGCCTCGCGGCACGCCTGTGTCTTGCGGCCCACGTAGATCCTCGACGCCGGGTCGTCCCCCACCAGGATCACGGCGAGAGTTGGCACGACGCCCCACCTGGCTCGTAGCGCGGCTGTGGCCGATGCCACCTCACGCTGGATGCTGGCCGCCACTGCCTTGCCGTCGAGGATGATGGCCATGAAACTAGAAGAGCCCGACTACCTGCCCGCTCTCGTCGATGTCAATCGACTCCGCCGCCGGTTTCTTTGGCAGTCCGGGCATGGTCAGGATGTCGCCGGCATAGGCCACCACGAAGCCGGCACCCGCCGAGAGCTTGGCGTCTCGGATCGTCACCGTGAAGCCTCGAGGACGGCCGAGCTTTCGGGGGTCGTCAGAGAGGGAATTCTGAGTCTTGGCGATGCAGACTGGCAGCTGGCCATACCCCAAACTCTCGTATTTCGTCAGCTTCGTCTGCGCCGCCGGCAGCACGCTGACGCCATCGGCGCCATAGAGACTTGTGGCGATGGCCTCGATCTTCTTCACCAGCGGCAGCTCATCGGGATAGAGGGGCCGGAAGGATGGTCGGTTCGGTGCCCCCATGGCGCGCAGGACCGCCTCGGCCAGGTCTGTCCCGCCCGCCCCGCCCCGCTCCCACACACGGGAAAGGCAGCCGGGCACCCCAAGACGCTGGCACGCGCGCATCACGGTCTCAATCTCGGCGTCCGAATCTGCGATGAAGTGATTGAGGGCCACCACCGGGGCCACGCCGAAGCGCTTGACGTTCTCCACGTGCTTCTCTAGATTCGCGAGACCCGCCTGTACCGCGTCCACGTTCTCCCGCTCGAGTTGCTCGCGGGCCACGCCGCCGTGCATCTTGAGCGCACGCACCGTCGCCACCACCACCGCCGCCGCCGGCGTCAGTCCGCCCGCGCGACACTTGATGTCGAAGAACTTCTCGGCGCCGAGATCGCTGGCGAATCCTGCCTCCGTCACCACGACCTCGCCCAGCTTGAGGGCCAACCGGGTCGCCATCAGGCTGTTGCAGCCGTGCGCGATATTGGCGAAGGGGCCGCCGTGCACGAAGGCCGGCGTTCCCTCGAGCGTCTGCACCAGATTCGGTTTGATGGCGTCGCGCAGGAGGACAGCGAGGGCTCCCGCCACGCCGAGATCCCCCGCGTTCACCAGGCTTCCGTCGGCACGCTCCCCCACCACGGCCCGTGCAATGCGCCGCTTGAGATCAGCCAGATCGTTGGCCAGACAGAGGATGGCCATGATCTCCGAGGCTACCGTGATCTCGAAACCAGACTCCCGCGGAACACCGTGAATAGGTCCGCCCAGCCCGATCACGAGGTTGCGCAGGGCCCTGTCGTTCATGTCGAGCACGCGCTTCCAGAGGACGCGCCGCGCGTCGAGGCCGAGAGTGTTGCCCTGAAAAATGTGGTTGTCGACGATGGCGGCCAGCAGGTTATGGGCGGCTGTGACGGCGTGTAGATCGCCCGTGAAGTGCAGGTTGATGTCCTCCATGGGTACGACCTGTGCGTACCCCCCGCCAGCGGCGCCTCCCTTCACCCCGAAACAGGGACCGAGGGAGGGCTCGCGTATGGTGACGATCGAGCGCTTGCCCAGCCGCCGGAAGGCGTCACCAAGGCCCACCGTGGTGGTGGACTTCCCTTCGCCGGCCGGCGTCGGCGTCATGGCCGTCACCAGCACCAGCGCTCCGTCGGGCCGGGTGCGCAGACGCTCGAAGGTCTCGACACGGACCTTGGCCTTGTGGCGCCCGTACAGTTCGAGGTCGCCGTCCGTCAGTCCCAGGCCTTCGGCAACGGTCGCGATGGCTTGCAGCTTCGTCTCGCGGGCGATCTCGATGTCGCTCTTCCCCATCGGGCGCTCTCCTCACATGGGCGCCACGATGACCGGAGAAGGCTGACCCGGCGACATTGGGCCCAGGAACAGGGTCGGCGTTGTCGTCAGCTCCGCGCGAGCTCGATCCGCACGGCGGACACGTTGTATTCCGCGATCTTCGAGGCGGGATCCCGGGAAGTCAAGTGATGCACGGGACATCTCCACGAACGGGCGGGCCACGTACCGTACGCGTTTGCCCGGCCGCCGCGCCAAAATAGTCGGAACCTACCCGAAATATCGGGGCGGATCGGAGGCCCAACTCATGGCGCAGCTCAGGCCCGTAGACAAGCTGGTGGTGGACATTGCGCTCGACAATCTGAGCGACAGCTATTCGAGCAAGCCGCCGCACGTCTCGCCCGAGTTCAACAACGTGATGGCGGCGGGGGCAAGGGAGCTCTCCGGCCCCACCCTCTGCTGTGCTCAGCTCGGTCTGGCTCTCGTGCTGACCGCGCACGTCGGCCCCCGCCAGCACACCATACTCTTCGACGCAGGACCGGAGGGCGTGCTCTTCGTGCGGAACTGTCACAATCTCGGGGTGAGGCTGGCCGCGGTGGAGGAGATCGCCGTCTCCCATGGGCACTGGGATCACATGGGAGCGTTGCTGGACGCCCTCGATCACATCGTACCCACCAGCCCGGGCCGTCCGATACCGTGTCACGTGAATCCGGGCATGTTCCTGGAGCGCGCGGCGACGTTGACGACCGGTCAGATCGCTCCCTTTCAGCCCGTCCCCTCGCCCGCGGCCCTGACCGCTCACGGGGCAAGGGTGATCAACAGCAGCGAGGCCCGGGCGTTGGCCGAGGGGTGCTTCTACCTGAGCGGCGAGATACCGAGGGTGTCGGCCTTCGAGAAGGGCCGCCCTGACCATCTCTGCCGCCGGTCCCCCGAGGCGGCATGGGAGCCAGACCCCCTCATCATGGATGAACGGTACCTGGCGGTTCACGTAGTCGGGAAGGGGCTGCTCGTGTTCAGTGCTTGCTCCCATGCCGGGATCGTGAATGTTCTGCTGCATGCCCGTCACGTATTCCCGGAGGTGCCGCTCTACGGTGTGCTCGGAGGGCTTCATCTGTCCGGGACCGCGCTCGAGGTCTTGATCCCCGATACGGTGGCGCACCTGAGGCAGTTCGGCCTGCGCCAGATCATGCCCGCGCACTGCACAGGGTGGCGTGCCGTCTACGCGCTCCTGAAGGAGTTCGGGGAATCGGTGGTTACCCCGTCAGCGGTCGGCAGCCGCTACGTATTCTGACGGACCGTGGACGCGCGAGGGGCGCCCGGCGCCGGCCCTCAGGGCATGACGTTCCGGTCTATGCTCCAGCCTCAGCCGCCCATGTACTGGCCGAGCAAGGTGATGCGGTCGCCGGCAGTGATGGGGGAATCGAGCGTGTGGTGGACGTCGAGAACGGCGTCGTTCACCAGCACCTCGATGTGCTCGCCGAGCTCCGCACCATTCCACAGCGCGTGATCCAATTCGGGAAAGCGGGCCGAGAGACCATGGAGCACCGACCGGACGGTCGCTCCGTTCGTGAGCGTTTCCTCGAAGAGCCGCCGCCCCGAACCGTCGCCCCCGACGAACTTGGTCACCCACGACACGACCTCCACCGGGACACGCGCCACCGCGGAGGTCGATGTCTCCCTCGAGGTCGATCGCCCCGACACCCGCCTACTCTTCCTCGTACTTCTTCTTGAGGACGGCGATGACGTTGGGATCGGCCAGGGTCGTGGTGTCGCCGAGCGCCCGCCCCTCCGCAATGTCGCGCAAAAGGCGTCGCATGATCTTGCCGCTGCGCGTCTTGGGCAGCTCGGCCGAGTAGATGACGTCGTCGGGGCGGGCGAGAGCCCCGATCTTCTTGGCCACGTGCGCCTTGATGTCCTCCTGGAGGTCCTTGGTCATCTCACCGCGGCCCTCCTTGATGGTCACGAAGGCCGCGATGGCCTGCCCCTTGATCTCGTGGGTGCGGCCGATGACAGCCGCCTCCGCGACCGACGGATGCTCGACCAGCGCCGACTCGACCTCCATGGTGGACACTCGATGGCCCGAGACGTTCATGACGTCGTCGACCCGGCCCAGAAGCCAGAAGTAGCCTTCCTTGTCCCGCTTGGCGCCGTCGCCGGTGAAGTACATGCCCTTGACCTGGCTCCAGTATGTCTGCACGTAGCGCTCGTGGTCGCCATAGATGCCGCGCAGCATGCCGGGCCACGGCCTCTTCAGAACGAGGTATCCGGCCTGAACGGACTCGCCGCGTTCGTTGACGATGTCGGCCTCGATGCCCGGGAACGGGAAGGTGGCTGAGCCCGGCTTGGCCACCGTGATGCCCGGCAGCGGCGAGATCAGGATCTGTCCGGTCTCTGTCTGCCACCACGTGTCGACGATGGGGCAGCGGCCGCCGCCGATGACCTTCCAGTACCACACCCAGGCCTCGGGATTGATCGGCTCGCCCACCGAGCCGAGTAGTCGCAAAGACGACAGATCGCAGCGGGCCGGGTACTGTTCGCCCCAGCGCACGAACGTCCGGATGGCGGTGGGGGCGGTGTAGAGGATGGTGACACCGTGACGCTCGACGATCCGCCAGAAGCGATCCTTGTCCGGCCAGTCGGGCGTGCCCTCGTACATGACCACGGTGGCGCCGTTGGCGAGCGGTCCGTACACGATGTAGGAGTGCCCGGTAACCCACCCGACGTCGGCCGTGCACCAGTACGTGTCGTCCTCCCTCAAGTCGAAGATCATGGCGTGGGTGGCCGAGGTGCCTGTCAGGTACCCGCCGGTCGTATGCACGATGCCCTTCGGCTTGCCGGTGGACCCCGAGGTGTACAGCAGGTACAGCATGTCCTCGGCATCCATCGGCTCCGGCTTGCAGAACGCCGGCGCTTCCTTGATGTAGTCGTCCCACCAGATATCCCGTTCGCTCTGCCAGGCGATCTCCTGTCCCGTCCGCCGGGCCACGATCACGGTGTTGATGGTCGGGCATTCCTTGAGCGCCTCGTCGGCGTTTCGCTTGAGCGGCACGGTGCCGCCACGGCGGTAGCCACCGTCGGCAGTGATGAGCACACGCGACTTCGCGTCGTTGATGCGATCCCGCAGCGACTCCGGGGAGAAACCGCCAAAGACCACGCTGTGGGGGGCCCCGATACGCGCACACGCCAGCATGGCCACCACCACCTCGGGGATCATCGGCAGGTAGATGGTCACCGTGTCGCCCTTCTTCACGCCATGCTGGCGCAGGGCGGCCGCGAAGCGATTGACCTCACGGTAGAGGTCATAGTAGGTCAGGGTTCGCGTGTCGCCCGGTTCGCCCTCCCAGATGAGGGCGGCCTTCGTTCGCCGCGGGCCCTCAACGTGGCGATCCACGCAGTTGTCGGAAGCGTTGAGCTTGCCGCCAATGAACCACTTTGCATACGGCAGCTTCCACTCGTGAGCCTTCCTCCAGGGCTTCATCCAGCGGAGGTTCTTCGCCTGCTTTTCCCAGAAGCGAAGGGGATCCCGCTTGGCTTCCCTGTAGACAGCGGCCGAGGAGACCCGCGCCCCCTTGGCGAACGGCTTAGGAGGTGGAAACTTGCGCCCTTCTTTGAGGAGGGCCTCGATGGGTTCAGCTTGTCGACCTGTCTTGGCCATGGCGCGACCTCACCGTCGAGCGCGGATTAAACCCCGGACTGCGCGCCGATTATATTGACGTGGCAGGGGCGACTTCAAGGACGGCCCCGCCGCTTGGCGGCCGACATCTGCGCTTTTGGCCAGCTGGTCGACTTCCGACGTTCAACGAGACGATCGTGGCCCCGGGGATGCTGCCACCGGGTGGTTTGGCTCCGGTTCGTTGATGAGCAGCTGGAGGTACTGCAGTACTTCCCGCTCGAACTGCTCGAGGCTCTGCCCGAACACGCTCCGAAAGGTCGCCTGGCGGTCGCGGGGGCGAGCCGCTGCCGCGAAATATTCGAGGATCCGCGGGAAGCCTTCGCGATGAATCAGATACTCGGTCATCAGGAAGGATAGCTGATAGGTAGGGAGAGATCCTTCGCGCAGATGCCGCATGGTGAAGCCGCGGGGCGTACCCAAGGTCTCCAGGTCGAGTCGTCCGGCTTGCAGGGCAGCTTGCGAGCGGACACCGGCCACGGCCGTCTCATGCCGGCGGCGTACGGCATCGAGCTGCAGCCGCTCCAGCACCGTGAAGGCCACCCATTCCGCCATGCCCTCGGCCAGCCACTGTTCGACACGGCCCTCGCCATGAGCCAGCTCGATCTGAACGACGTGGGTGAGCTCGTGGGCGATGAGCCGCAGCCATTCCCGACCGCGGTCCATGCCCTGCTCGTCGTGCAGGAGAAGCTGGCGTCGCTTGCCCACCCCGACCGCGAAGTCGCTGAGTTCAGCGGCGCGGACGGGGGCGATGTTGGCGTCCCGGATCAGGCCCTGTTCAAACACCTCGCGACCGGAGTAGAGGTACACCGTGACACGCTCGGGAACCGGCAACCCCAGGTCGGCCACCATGATGGCGGCAATTCCCTGGACCGCTGCTTCGGGGGACGTCAGGCTGTCGGCAGTCGTGGGGCGAGCCAGAGTGTGCGCCGTAAGATCGACCGCCCGTACCGAGCGGTTGACGGCACAACCGCTCAGGCCCATCACCAGAGCCAGCACGAGGACCGCCATCATCATGCGCTGAGAATTCGCCGACGCGATCGCTCCATCCGATTCAGTGCGGCAGCGAGTTGCCCATTCAGATACTACCAAGACAGCCCCCCCGTGCCCAAGCCTGTCACGGGCCGCGGGATTCGAGCGTCCGCTAGAGACGCACCTGCACAATTCCGGCCGATATCAGCGCCTGGATGGCGATCGTCACTCCCAGCACCGTGATGACGGCCGCCGACGTCAGGGGAAGCCAGCGCCCTACGATGCGCCCGTCGCCGTGCACCCGGGCCATGAAGCGCCGCGCATAGACCATCAAGAGTCCGATGGCAATGAGGACCGTCGCCAACCCGAAGCTGAAGGCGACGATAAGCAGAAGCCCGAAACCTGTCCGGCGAAGGGCAATCGCGCTCAGCAACACCACGAGCGCCGCCGGACACGGGAGAAGGCCTCCCGTGATCCCCAAGGTGCACAGCTGTCGTAGCGAGGCGGCCGCGTGATGGTGGTGGTCGTGATGGTCGTGGTGACCGTGGCGAGCGTTGTGATGGTCATCGTGATGATGCCCATGCGGGTGATGGTCATGGTCGCCGTGGGGGTGATGGTGCCCCTGCGCGTCCCATGTCGCGTACCGCTGCAGAAACAGCCAGGCGCCAAGGCCGGCAATCGTTAGACCAGAGGCGGCTCCGAGCCACGGGTAAAGACGCTCGGGCACGATGAAGCGGGAAGCATAGAGGGTGACAAGCCCGAGGAGGAAGACTCCGGCCGTGTGAGCAACGGTAACCACCAGCCCCAAGAACACCGCGTGCCATGCCGTCCCTCGTGATCCTACGAGATACGCCGCCACCACCGCCTTGCCGTGTCCGGGCTCGAGGGCGTGAGCGGCTCCCACGCCGAGAGCGGTGAGCATGGCCAGAACGATCACGCCAAAGCTCAGCTCCTCCGCCGTCACCAGTTGAGTGAAGGCCGAGCGCGGAGTGGGCGGCCGGCTTGCAACCGGGACCGTCGCCCCAACGTCGCGCGCAATCCAGGCGGGGTCGACCGACTCCCCGGACGTCGTTGCTCTCCGGACTGGCGCCACGGTCGCTATGGTCGGCTTCTGCGTTCGCTCCCGCGTGGCGAGCGTATCGAACGGAGGAGGCGAAGGGATCGTGCCGGTAGCCGCCACGGTTGTGAGTGAGAAGAGCAAACGGGCCTCGACATCCTGGGGGGGGCTGTCGAGGAGATCGGTTGGGTAGTCGGTCAGAGCATGGCTCCGATCCTGTTCTGGAACGGAGCTTCTCGCGAGGCTCGTGCGCGGACCGGCCACGGCGACGATCTCCTTCCAGCCGGCGCGGCCCGTAAAGTTCTCGTCCCGATACTTGAGCTCGTTAACCTCCCGCAGCCCTACTCGGTCCAGGCTCGCCTGGTAGAGCGCCTCCATCCTCATGGTCGGCAGATCTCCGGCTCCGGGGGGAAAGACCACACCGCTCGACCGTGCGTGGAGGATCAGCTGCGCGCCGTTCACCTCGAGCTGCAGGCCAGCCCCCAAGGCCTCGATCGCGGGGCGGAGGTAGGACGCCACCGATGGGTGGCTAGGATCAGGAACGAGACCTTTGCTTTGCAGCTCCTGGAATGTCGGGATCTCGGCCATGTCTATGACGTAGGTGATCGAGATGCGGTCGGGCTCCACCCGGAGTGCCGTGTAGTGGCTGATGGAGAAATTCCCCAAGGGGTGCGCTCGCGCGGGTCCGGGGGCCAGGACGGACGCGGCCAGAACCGCGGCCAGAGACAGGAGACTCCCGAGCCCCCCCTTCATGCTTCCCTCCTTGATCATCGTTGGACAGTCGGGACAGGCTCCCGCAACTGTTTCGTTATCAGGCAGTACGTAGGGACAACGGGAGTTGGATGTGCGGGGCGAAAAAGAGTCGAACGGTGGGTCGCGGCTACTGGCGCGTCACCTCGTAGCCGCGCTTTGCCATGCAGGCGTTGAAGGCCTCGCGATCGGGTCCGGTGAGCCCGGGAAAGGCCATCGCCCCTTTGGGCATCGTGAGCTGGCGACACTGGGCCAGATCGCGGTCGAGCTGAGCCGGCGTCACTTTGGGCTTGTCGTAGACCCATTCGCCACCAGAGCGGCAGGTCGCCAAGACCGGCAGAAGCACGATGATCAGGGCCGTCCGCATCCGACCGACGCTCATGGGGTGATACACGCTCATGCAGCTATGATAGACGCCATGACATTCACCGGTGAACTCTGGCGTTCCATCGAGCCGATCTACGCGGCCATCCTGGGCCATCCGTTCGTACGAGGCCTCACCGACGGCTCGCTGTCCCGCGAGAGCTTTCGCTTCTACGCCATCCAGGACGCCCTCTACCTGCGCGACTTCGCGCGGGCGCTGGCGCTGGTGGCGGCGCGGGCTCCGCGTGACGAGTGGATCATCATGTTCAGCGAGCACGCGGCGGGGGCGCTCCGGGTCGAGCGCTCCCTGCACGAGGGCTTCTTCGGCGAGTGGGGTCTCACCGCACGCGACGTCACGAGCACACCGCTAGCCCCCACCAATCTCGCCTATACGAGTTATCTGATCGCGGTCGCCCACAGCGCGCCCTTCCACGAAGGACTGGCCGCTCTTCTACCGTGCTACTGGATCTACTGGGAGGTGGGCAAAGAGCTGGAGCGCGCCGGTTCTTCCGATCCGCTCTACGCGCGCTGGATCGGCACCTATGCCGCCGATGATTTTGGTAGCCTGGTGAAGGCCGTGCTCGAGGTTACCAACGAGACGGCGGCGAGCCTCACGGCGCCGCAGCAGGACACAATGCGTCGCCACTTCCTGACCACCAGCCGCTACGAGTGGATGTTCTGGGACATGGGCTGGCGGCGAGAGGCCTGGCCCGTCTGACCCGTCGCGCCTAGCGCTCTCCCTCCTGGTGCTGACGCTCGAGGACCTTGGCCGTGGCGCGGCCCTTGTCGGGGGTCGGATCCTTGACGATCCCATAGGCGTCGCGCCCCTCGTGGCCCTCCGGCAAGTACTCCGTGATGGGCACGCCCTCGGGCGTGACGAACAGTAGGCAGTGGCAGTACTTGTACTTCTGCATTTCGTCGCAGGCGCAAATCCAGCGGCGGAGCTTGGCCTCTTCCTTCGGATCGGGGTAAAAGTTGCACGGGCAGAGCGGCCGTCCTACCTCCTCGATGTGGCGAGCCAAGCCCATAACGACCGTCTCGGTCACGCCCACGTCAGGGTGGAGCGATGTCCCGGATTTCTCCGCGTACTTCCGCGCGTACGCCCACATCTTGTCAATGTTCGCTTGCGACGGCTGGTTCATGCGACCTCCCTGCCCGATCGGACGTGCGCAGCGGCGTCTATGCGAGCGCCGCCAGGGCCGCGTCGATGGCGTTCGGGTTGAACCCGGTGAGCTTCTGCTCGCCGATGAGGAGCACCGGCAACGAGAGCAGCCCTAGCGTGATCAGCTCCTGTCGGGCCTCGGGATCGCGCCCCACGTTCTTCTCGGTAAACTCGACGCCCTTTTGCGATAGATACTCTACCGCCTTGTGACAGGGCCCTCAGCCGATGTTGGTATAGACGGTGATACGTGAGGCCACGTACGATCTCCTTTCCGTCAGGTCGCTCTTAATATGATGCGCCTGCGACGCTCCACGATGCCGCCATCGTAGGCTGGCCGGCCCATCGAATCAAGGCGCCTCCTTGGGCACGCCCCACGGCGAGAGGGCGGCCGGCACCACCGCGATGGCCTCGATCTCCACGAGTAAGTCGTCGCGCGAGAACCCCGCCACCTCCACCAAGGTGCTGGCGGGGCGGGTCGGCCCGAAGTATTCCTGGCGCACGACGTTGATGCGGTCGCGATCGGCGCCGTGCCGCAGGAAGATCGTCACCTTGCAGACATCAGCGAAGCTGGCGCCCGCCGCGGCCAGGCTCCGCTTGAGATTCTCGAAGACCTGCCGCGTCTGCTCCACCACATCGCGCCCACCGACCACCTTGCCCGCGGCGTCGAGGGCGCTGCAGCCCGACACGAATACGAACCCACCGGCGCGCACCACGTGGGCGTAGTGGCTGGCTGGCTCCGGCAGATCCGGCACGAAGATTTCGACCCGGGGTCCGATCATCACCGCCCCCGGAAGACGGGCTCCCGCTTGTCGACGAACGCGCGGGCCGCCTCGCGATGGTCCTCCGTCATGCCGCAGCGCGTGTGGTGCCAGGCCTCCAGGTCGAGGAGGTCCTTGAGCGTGCCGGCCTCGGCGGCATTCATGTTGCGTTTCATGTACCGCAGAGCCACACGCGGTCCGGTCGCGATCCGGCGCGCCAAGGCCATGGTCTCCTCCTCGAGCTGGGCATCAGGCACCACGCGGTTCACGAGCCCAAGGGCCAGTGCCACCTCCGCGCTCAGGATCTCCGCCGTGTAATAGAGCTCCCGCGCTTTGGCCGTCCCCACGAGCTGGGTCAGAAACCAGCTGCCGCCGAAGTCCCCCGAATAGCCCACCCGCGCGAAGGCGGGGGCGAACCGCGCGCTGTCCCCCGCGATCCGCATGTCGCAGGCCATGGCCAGAGACAGCCCCGCGCCGGCCGCCGCTCCCCGGACCATGGCGAGGGTCGGCTTCGGCATCTCGTGCAGCCAGCGCGACACTTCCATCTGCGCGCGAAGGGCCGACGCCTTCTCCTCAAAGGTGTCGCCGCCGAACTCACGCCCCTCGGCCATGGCCTTCACGTCGCCGCCCGCGCAGAAGCCGCGCCCGGAGCCGGTCAGCACGACGACTCCCACTGCAGCATCATCGGCCAGGCGGGGCAGCGCCTCCAGCATGGCATCGAGCATGCCGGCCGACATGGCATTCAGACGATCGGGACGATTCAGGGTGAGCAGGGCCACCCCATCCTTGACGGTTTCCAGCAGGTCGCTCATGACTTCCTCCAGACGAAGCGCGGCCGATCCTCGGCGTCGCGGATCGCTTCCTGCAAACGTTCAGCGACTATCATAGCGCGGCGGTGCACCCGTAGAATCACCGCGGGAGGGACAACCATGGAAGCCGTCAAGGATGCCAGCCATCTCTACGAGGTCGAACGGCGTGCGCGTCACGCCGAGAGGCCAGGGTTCCGCATCACCGAGCTTCAGCTCAGTCCGACCCAGACAGTTCCGTGGCACTACCACAGCCGTGTGCAGGACACCTTCTATGTGCTGGAGGGGCGACTGCGCATCTTTCTGCGCGACCCGAAGGAAGACGTTCGCCTCGGGCCTGCCGAGACATATGCAGTCCGGCCCGGCCGGGCGCATCTGGTCACCAACGATGGAGATAGGTCGGCGACGTTCCTGGTCTTGCAGGGAATCGGCGAGTACGACTACGTCCCGTTGACGTAGACCGTATCTCTCATAGGGCCCAACTGCTCGAGCTTTCTCAGCGCTTGCCCCCCGCAAGCGCTCGGCTTTCCGGCAGGTTTCGAAGCCTCCACATGGCCAGCGTCCCGAGAAATGGGCCAGGCGCCAGGAAGGCGAACGACCACGGCCAGCCGCACAGCGCCACGAGCGCCGGATACAGGCGAATGGACACAATCGTGAGCAAGAAGCCGAGGCATGTCTGGAGCGAGAGCGCTGTTCCCACGTATTGGGGAGGCGCCAGCTCGCTGATCGCCGTCGAGAACTGGGCAGAGTCGGCGACCACGGTCAGTCCCCACAGAAGCGCCACGAGCACCAGCCAGGTTGGGTGCCCGAAGGCAAACCCGATTCCGGCAGCGCAGGCACCACTGCCGAGCATGGCTAGCATGGTCGTTGCCGTGCGACCGATGCGGTCGGCCATCCGGCCGGCCACGATGCAGCCGACGCCACCGGCCGCGATGACGGCGGCCGTGGCGAGGCTGGCCAGCCCAGGAGCGTCCGCCACACCTGCCTGGGCGAATGCGACGCCGAGATAGAGGCCGAGCCACGTCCACATCGCGTACAGCTCCCACATGTGGCCGAAGTAACCAAGGCTGGCCAACACGACTCCGCGCGCTCGCGCCAACTGGATCACCGCGCGCGGGTTGAACGGCGAGCGCCCTTGCAGATGCGGCCCATCACGCACGAAGCCGAGCATGATGACCGCGCCCGCCAACGCCACCACCGACGTGCCCGCGATGACAGGCGGCCACGCCAGTCCTCCGAGGAAGTTGAAGAAGTGAGGCAGCGCTGTTCCAAAGGTGAGCGCGCCCACCAGACTGCCGACGGCGAATCCTCGTTCCGCGACGAACCAGCTAGCGGCCAGCTTCATCCCGGGCGGGTAGGCTCCCGCCAGCATGAGCCCGGTCAGGAAGCGGCAGATGATGACGACAGCGAGGACGTCCATCCAGACCAGGAGTGCGGCGTTGGCCAGCGCGCCACCCACGGTAGCGACGCAGAAGAGCCAGCGTGCCCCGATCCAGTCGACGAGGGTGAATGCTGCGCTGATGGCGGTGCCGGCCACGAATCCGAGGGTGACGGCCATGGACAACCACGCCTGGCTCGAGGGCGACATCCAGGGCGTGCTGAGCGCTGGGATCACGGCCGTGGCCGAGAACCAGAGCGAGAGCGCACCGAGTTCCGCCAGACAGATCAAGAGCAGCATGCGCCACCGGGAGGGATCGGCCATGAGCGGAGGATATTGTAATGGGGGCCCTGACGGGGCCTGACAATCCGATCGGGGCGCTCTGGTCTGCCGCTCTAGGCGGGGAGAAAGCGGACGCTCCCGCGTGTCCGCGATCCTCCGGAACTGCTCTCCAGCCAGGAATATACTGAGGCCGCGTGGAAACCGTCGCGTGCCCTGATTGCGATCTGCTGCAGCAGCCTTCCGGATCTGCCTCTCGGCGGCAAAGCGCGATGCTCTCGGTGCGGGCATGTGTCTGGCCACACAGGCCCGCCGATCCCCTTGACCGCCCGCTGGCCCTCACGGTCGCGGCCGCGATCGTGCTGATCATCGCCAACACGGCGCCGCTGATGGGACTCTCGGCGGTGGGCCGCCACGCGAGCACGACCATCATCGGCGGGGCCTACGAGATGTGGGCGCAGGATGAAAAGATCACCGCCGTCATCGTCGCCTTCTGCGCCGTCATCGCTCCCGCCGGCTACATCCTGTTCATGATGACGATTCTGGTGGCGGTGCGGCGGCCGCCCGCGCCCAGATGGATCGGCGAAATGCTCCGCGGAGCCCACGCGATGCGGCCCTGGTCGATGAACGAGGTGATGCTGCTCGGCATCCTGGTCGCCCTCATCAAGATCGCGGAACTGGCCACCGTGACGCCCGGCATCGGGATGTATGCGATCGGCGCGCTGGTGATACTCTTCGCCGCGATCATGTGGCCGTCGACCCGCGCGAGATCTGGAACCGGGTGGCGTGGGCCGAAGATAGGACGCCACCTGGATCCGGGACCCGCGCGGCGCCACCGGCCGAGGCGAAGGGATGACCGCTGGCGCTCTCACCGCCGCTCAGGCGGGATTCGTTTCGTGCGAGACGTGCCACTTGCTCTCGCGCCCCGCGGCGCCGTCCGAGCCGGGCTACTGTCCGCGCTGCGGAGCCGAGCTCACGAGGCGCCGCCATCACTCCCTGCAATACACGTGGGCGCTCGTCATCGCGGCCGCCATCTGCTACATCCCCGCCAATGTCCTGCCTGTGCTCACCACGACCGCGTTCGGATCCACTGAATCCGATACGATCATGGGCGGAGTGGTACTCCTCTATACGACAGGATCGTGGCTGCTCGCCCTCATCGTGCTGGTCGCCAGCGTCATGATCCCCCTCGGCAAGCTGGTCGCCCTCAGCTATCTCTTGATCGTGGCGCAACGCGGCTGGCGCGGGAGCAACCGCGAGCGAACCCGGCTCTATCGCCTGGTCCAGTTCATCGGCCGCTGGTCGATGCTGGACGTGTTCGTCGACACCTTCACGGTCGCTCTCGTTCAGCTCCAGCCGTTGATGTCGGTGGAGCCCGGTCCCGGCGTGCTCTTCTTCGCGGCGGTGGTCGTCCTCACCATGATGGCCGCCGAGTCCTTCGATCCCCGCCTCGTGTGGGATTCCAACCGAAGTCTGCAGCAACAGCATGGCTGACACACCCGATCGCCCGAGCGTGCCGCAGGCTACCCTGGTGCCGCCCAGCCGCGCTCGGATCTCGGTCGTCTGGATCATCCCACTCCTGGCCGCCGTGGTGGCCATCGGGGTCGCCGTCCAGCGCATCCTGAGTGAAGGCCCGACCATCACCATCGTTTTCAAGGTCGCCGAGGGTCTCGAGGCCGGGAAGACCTTCGTCAAGTACAAGGACGTGAACATCGGCCAGGTGACGTCAGTCCAGCTATCTCCTGACTTCAAGCAAGTGGAGGTGAAGGCGCAGATCGCCAAGAGCGCGGCGGGGCTCATGGTCGAGGACGCCAAGTTCTGGGTGGTGGAGCCGCGCATCACCCTGGGCGGGGTCTCCGGTCTCGGCACCTTGCTCTCCGGCAACTACATCGGGTTTGAGCAGGGCACGTCCAGCAAGAAACAACGCACGTTCAGGGGACTCGATGTGCCCCCCATCATCACGGGCGGGCAGGCGGGCCGTCAGTTCGTGCTCAAGACGGAGAGTCTCGGCTCGCTGGGGGTGGGCGCCCCGGTCTACTACCGCAGTCTGCCGGCCGGACAGATCGTCGCCTATGACCTGGCGGCCGATGGCAAGGCCTTGGATGTCACGATCTTCGTCAACGCCCCCTACGACCAGTTCGTCAACTCCGGGACTCGGTTCTGGAACGCCAGTGGCATCGGCGTCTCGGTCGGCGCGGGGGGCGTGGACGTGCGGCTGGAGTCTCTGGTCGCCTTGATCGCGGGCGGTGTCGCCTTTGACATGCCGCCCTACGCCCCCAAGGCTGAGCCCGCCGCCGCCAAGACGGTCTTCACCCTCTACAGCGACCGGGCCACCGCCATGAAACAGCCCGAGTCCATCGCCCGGCACTATGTGCTCTATTTCAACGAGTCATTGCGCGGGCTGTCGGTCGGGGCGCCGGTCACCTTGCTCGGCCTCCCGGGCGGCCAGGTCACCGACGTGGGGCTCGATATCGATCCGAAGACCTTGGGCCTGCGCGGGCGTGTCGAGATCGTCACGTATCCCGAGCGCCTGATCTCGCGCTTACAGGCTCCGGGGGCGGGGGAAGCGCTCGTGAGCAGCACCCAGAAGCGCCACGCGTTCTTCGAGCGGCTGGTCCAGGAGCGGGGCCTGCGCGCCCAGCTCCAGAGTGGAAGCCTGCTCACCGGGCAGCTCTACGTCGCCTTCGACTATCACCCGGGGGCGGCCAAGGCAAAGGTCGACTGGAACCAAACCACGCCGGTGCTGCCGACGGTGCCGAGCACCATCCCCGACGTCGAGGCCAAGCTCACCAGCATCATTGCCAAGCTCGACAAGCTGCCGTACGAGGCGATCGGGGCCGACGTCACCAAGGTGTTGGTCACCCTCAACCAGATGCTAGAGGGAGCAAACAAGGCCGTAGGACGCATTGACACCGACCTGACGCCCGAGCTGAAGACGACGCTCGAAGAGCTGCGCCGCGTGCTCGCGAGCGCCGACGGGATGATCAAGAACGAGCTGAACACGGCCCTGGCCGAAGCGCGGCGCGTCCTCGCCACCGCGGACGGGACACTCAACAACCAAGTGAACTCGGCGCTGGAGGAGCTGCGACGCGCCATCGCCACTGCCGACCGGGTGCTCAACGGATGCCGACGGGACCTTGCTCGGCAGGAACGCCCCCATCCAGGCCGAGCTGCGCGATGCCCTGCTGGAGGTTGCCCGCGCCGCTCGGTCGCTGCGGGCTCTGACCGACTATCTCGAACGCCATCCCGAATCGCTGATCCGGGGCAAGGACTGAGGAGAGTCACGATGCGCTGCCGAGCTGCTGTGGCGATGTCGTGCGCGCTCGGGATCTTCGTCGGCGGTTGCGCGTCCAAACCGTCGCGCTTCTACACGCTCAGCGCGGCCCCATCGCCTCCCGCCACGCCATCCGACCTGTCGGTGACGGTGGGCCCGGTGTCGGTCCCAGCGGCGGTGGACCGTGCCCAGATCGTGGTCACCATCGGCCCGAACCAGGTTCGGCTGGACGAGTTCAACCGCTGGGATGCCCCGCTCCAGAGTGCTATCGCCCGCGTGGTGGTCGAGAACCTGGTGGCTTTCCTGGGCACGCCGCGTGTCGGCTGTCACCGCAGGCGTTGACCACCCCTGATTATCGGGTGGCCATCGAGGTACAGCGCTTCGAATCGACGCTGGGCGGGGCGGCGATTTTGGATGCCGTATGGACAGTGAGCCGCGCCAAGGACGGCCTCGCCCGGACGGGGCGCACCACGGCCCGCGAGGCGACCTCGGACAGGAGCTACGACGCACTCGCCGCTGCCCACAGTCGCGCGGTGGCGCGCCTGAGCCACGACATCGCCGACGCAGTGCGCGCGCTTGACCGGGCCGGGCGATAATCGAGCAGTCCACACCCCGGCGTTTCGTCGTGCATCGAGCTTCTCTGAGGGCTCCCCCGCGGCGCCCCGTGGCTCGCAACGCTTTGCAGAATCTCGGCCGATGATGCGCTACCGAAGGGCCGACACGTCAGGCCGCCCTCACGGTTGGATCACCCTGTCGGCACGTTGCAAGACCCTTGGGGGAATCGTGAGCCGGAGAACTTTGGCGGTCCGGAGGTTGACGACCGTGTCGAATTTTTCCGGCTGCTGCATGGGGACATCTCCCGGGCGAGCACCCTTGAAGATCCGGTCCGCGAAACCAGCGGCACGGCGCCACACAGCCGGGAAGTCGACACCGAACCCGAGGAGGCCGCCCACGTCCGCGTACTCCCGGAATCCGATGCTGGGGAGCCGATGCCGTTCCGCCAGAGCCGCCAGACGCGCGGCCTGGGCAAGGAAGAGCGCGTCCTCGTATACCACGACCGCTTGAGCGCCCGAGCGCGCGATCTGGGCGAACGCGCGCTCGAAGTCGTCCGGGTTCCGGGTGGCCACCTGCACGACCTCCACGTTGACGGAGCGTGCCGTCTTCGTCATCGCGTCAAACGTGACGACATTGCCGCGGTTGTCGTCGTTCAGGAGCACCGCCACCCGCTTGAGGCTCGGAAGCGCCTCTTTCAGCATCTCGAGACGCTTGGCATTCAGCTCCGGGAAGAAGAAGGTCGACCCCGTGAGGTTACCCCCGGGCCGCGCCAGGCTCGACACAAGCCCGGTCGCGACGGCGTCGCCTGCGATGGCCACGACTATGGGAATAGTCGTGGACGCTTCCTTCGCCGCCCGGGCACCCGGCGTACCGTGGGTGAGGATGAGGTCGACGTTGAGTTGGACGAGCTCCGCGGCCAGGGCCGGGAGCCGGCTATAGTCGCTCTCGGCCCAGCGGTACTCGATGGTGACGTTCTTGCCTTCGATGTAGCCTCGCTCGCGCAGCCCTTCGCGGAAGGAATCCATGAAGGCCCCATGTGTCTTAGGGGACGTCGTGCCCAGGAAGCCGATGCGATAAACCTTGGCCGCAGGCAGGGCATGGGGCGCGATCGCCACCGCCAGCAGCAGCGCCACGACGAGCGTCCGCACGACCTTGCGCGTCTTCACTGGTGTCAACACCGCCGCCGGCTGGTCACTGGATGGTCGTGTCCGCTCGCGCCAGGAGCGGCGTGCTCAGAACGCATTGCCGCGATGCTAGCTCAACGTCCACGCATCCGCTAGAAGTCCCTCACGCAGAACACAGCGATTCGGCCTCGATGCGGTACCATATCGGGAGCGTTCACGACGTGTTGACGGGTCCTCGCCCCGCCCCGTCTACTCAGGAGTTTGCCATGCCCGAGGTGCCCAGTGTTGCGCCGCCGCATGCCTCTGCCGACGATATTGGTCACGCTCTTGCCCGGCAAGACCGGGAAGACGTGCGAGCGAGGTACCGTCGGCAGGGTGAGTTCGTGTACCTCGAGGCGTGCTTCCCGCCGCTGGTGATCGCGCCGCTCCTGACCGAGGTCGAGCGAGTCCGACCCCGTGTCCATAGAAACTACATCCCAGGGCACAAGAAGGGCGGGAGCGTCAGCGCGTGGACGCTCGGCGAGTTGGCCCCGGCCACCCTCGCCCTCTATCACGCGCCCGCCTTTATCGACTGGCTGCAAGCAGTGACGGACCAGCGGCTCGAGCCCTGCCCGGAGAGCGATCCCCACGCGTGCGCTCTTTATTTCTACACGGAGCCGGGCGACCACATCGGCTTTCACTATGACACGTCGTACTATCGGGGAGCGCGCTACACCGTGCTCCTCGGCCTTATCGAACGCTCCTCGAGCCGCCTGGTCTGTCAGCTTCATCGCCGCGCGCCGGACCGTGAGCCCGTGGAGCTGAGTCTCGCCACCGAGCCGGGCACACTAGTTCTGTTCAACGGTGATGCCCTGTGGCACGCGGTCACGCCGCTTGGGCCCGGCGAGGAGCGGGTGAGCCTGACCATGCAGTACGTGACCGATCCGTCGATGCATCCCGGGCGGCGCTTCGTCTCGAACATGAAGGACGCCATTGCCTACTTCGGAGTGGGCACCGTTTTCGGACGTCGACGCCAGTCGCCCCGGCACCCACGCTGAGGCCGTCAACCCCATCTGATCAGGAGAATTCAGTGACGACGTCGAGAACCCGATTGATTGAGCCGGCAGGGGGCGCCCTCGTTGATTTGATCGTTCCGGCCGAGGCCCAGGCCGATCTACGCGCTCGGGCCAACCGGCTGCCCTCGCTGCAGCTCTCGGAGCGAGCCCTGTATGATCTCGAGCTACTGGCCACCGGCGGATTCTCGCCGCTCGATCGCTTCATGGGCCGCGCCGATTTCGAGCGGGTGGTCGGGGAGATGCGCCTGGCTGGTGGTCAGCTTTTCCCCATTCCCCTCACCCTGACCGTGGAGCGCACGCGCGAGATACAGCTCGACGCGGAGGTCGCACTGCGCGATGCCCGCAATGAGCTTCTGGGCACCATGACCATCGAGGAAGCGTATCCGTGGGATCGTACGGCCACGGCCCAGCAAGTGCTCGGCTCGCTCGACATGCGCCACCCCCTGGTGGCCGAGATGCACCGCTGGGGTGAGGTGGCGCTCTCCGGCAGCCTGCGCGTTCTTGCGCTCCCGCCGCGCCACGACTTCCGCGACCTGCGCCTGACGCCGGTCGAGACCAGGGAGCGTCTCAATGCCCTCGGCGCCGCCAATGTGGTCGCGTTCCAGACTCGCAACCCGTTGCATCGAGCCCACGAGGAGTTGACCAAGCGGGCCGCGGATCTCGTCAACGGTACGCTCCTGCTGCATCCGGTGGTGGGGATGACCAAGCCGGGTGACGTGGACTACTACACGCGAGTGCGCACCTACAAGGTCCTCGTCGAGCGCTACTACGAGCACGGGCGCGTCCTGCTCGCCCTGCTGCCCCTTGCCATGCGCATGGCGGGCCCACGAGAGGCGGTGTGGCACGCGCTGATCCGTCGCAACTACGGGGCCAGTCACTTCATCGTGGGCCGCGATCATGCCAGTCCCGGCCTGGACTCGGCTGGCAAACCCTTCTACGGACCCTACGAGGCTCAGGAGCTGGTGGCGCGCTTCAAGGAGGAGCTCGGGATCGGCATGCTCCCGTTCAGCGAGATGATGTATCTGCCCGACGAGGATCGGTACGAGGAGGTGTCGCGCGTCCCTCGCTCGGCGCGCACGGCATCCATCTCGGGCACCCAGGTGCGTGAGGAGTTCCTCAACGCCGGCCAGAAGCTCCCCGGCTGGTTCACCCGGCCCGAGGTCGCCCAGATCCTCATGGATACCTACCCACCGCGGCATCGCCAGGGCGTGTGCGTATGGTTCACCGGTCTGAGCGGTGCCGGCAAGTCCACGACGGCCGAGATCCTCACCGTGCTCCTGCTCGAGCGCGGCCGCCAGATCACCCTCCTCGACGGCGACGTGGTACGCACCCACCTGTCCAAGGGCCTCGGTTTCAGCAAGGAGGACCGCGACACCAACATCCGGCGCATCGGGTTCGTCGCCGCCGAGATCGTCCGCCACGGCGGGGTGGCGCTCTGCGCGGCGGTGAGCCCCTACCGAGCGACACGCGATGAGGTCCGCCACATGGTGGGGGCCGAGCACTTCGTGGAGGTCTTCGTGGACACACCGCTCGACGTGTGCGAGCGGCGCGACAGCAAGGGAGTCTATGCCAAAGCCCGACGCGGCGAGATCCGGGGATTCACCGGGATCGACGATCCCTACGAGAGCCCGGACAACCCGGAGATTACGCTCGACACAATCGAATCGAGCGCCGATCAGAACGCGCGGCTCGTGCTGCGCTACCTCGAGGGTCTGGGTCTCGTGAGCTAAGCTAGCCGGGCTCGACCGTCCTGGCCGCCGTATGCTTAGGCCGGCGCGGCCTCCGGCGGCACGCCGAAGTGCTCACGGTAGGCCTTGAAGCGACGGATCAGGTCATCGTACTCAAGTCCAAACGAACTCAAGGTATATCGATGAGCGCCGTGCTTGTCTTTGGGATTCTGTTCGAGGAATTGGCGCATGCGTGTCTCGGCCGCTTCCGTCAACGCCATCTCGAAGCTCGAATAGATGCGACGCACGGCGGCCATGGGGTCCCGAATCAGATCGTGATAGTGGATGTCGACGAAGCGGTCGGCCGCCATCGAGCCACTCTGCCGAAACTGCATGGCCCGCTCGAGGCCGTTCGTCCAGCGGTCAGTGACTTCGCGTCCGATCTCGGCCAGGTCGAGCTGGTGGCTGAACGCCCTCTGCAAGATTGCGGTCAGGCTGGCCACCGAGGCCAACGCCGTCAAGGGGTCCCGGTGTGTCTGGACGATCCGCGCATCGGGATACGTCTGCAATAGCGCGTCGAAGGCGAAGAGATGAGAGGGGGCCTTCAGAACCCACCGCCTGGCCGGACCCCGCCACTGAAGCTGCTGAAGCACACGTCGGTGGAAGCGGTACGCGGGACCGAGATCTTGCTCCTCGAGCCAGCTCTGGTAGGTGGGAACTCGATAGCTGGTATGAAAGCGTGAGGAGCGAAAGGACGGGCTCATGATGGCGATGCACTCCAGGGCCAGCTGCGACCCCAGAGGATGGATCGCCTTGAATTCGGGGG
This sequence comes from uncultured Candidatus Rokubacteria bacterium, assembly GCA_963754315.1. Taxonomy (GTDB): domain Bacteria; phylum Methylomirabilota; class Methylomirabilia; order Rokubacteriales; family CSP1-6; genus CAVWFS01. The sequence continues at coordinate 272,096 of CAVWFS010000018.1, read as the reverse complement.
CGAGAGCGTCGAACCAACCAAGCCTGCGGGCGGCGCTGGCGATTCTGGGATCGGTCCCATAGGTCGCCTTCTCGGGCGGGGGCGATGGCGACAACACTTCCCAGGCCTGGGCCACCCGACTCGCGGGATCCTGGGCCAGGAGGTGGTGGAGCAGTGTACTGCCCGTGCGCGGCATCCCCACGATGAAGAGCGGCTGTCTCACCTGCTCCACGCCGATTTCCGGCTGGAGCTTGCCGTCCTCCTGCAGCCGGAGACGATTGGTGAGGAGGCCGACAATGTCCTCCCGGGCGACGATGCGCCCGATGAGAGTGAGGCGAGCCTCGTCTTCCAAGCCCTGGAGCACAATCCGGAACGGCTCGCGAAAATCCTCTTCGCCGAAGTCCTCCAGTCGCGTGCGACGTCGGGCGGCGGCCAGCAGGTCCTGCTCAGCGAGTGAGATGAGTGGTAGACCACTGCGATTCAGCAGCGCGCCCAGCGCATTCGCCGTTCGAACGGCGGCACCGAGCGCGGTCGATATCGCGGTCATGGGTCTCGGATCCTCCTTGTCCCGTAACTCTCAGTGTGCCAGGTGTGGGGAACGACCATACGACCAAAGTCTCAGGCGGACCACGAGGCATCGTGCTAGTCTTAACGGGTCCGCCGGCCAGAATGCCAGGCATTCCGTGAAAAATCCAGCGAGTAACGGGGTTACCAGTATGTCCCGACCCACGCGTCTCGCCTTGCCATGATTGTGCGACCGGGAATCGGGCGCGCGATGGCGGCGGTCATTCGCCTCTCGGTGAGACGGCCACGATTGACCGTGCTGGCGTCACTGGCGCTGGCTGTCGTGGGACTCACCTACACCGCCCACACTCTCACCTTCCTAACCTCCCCGTACCGCCTCCTGCCGCAGGAGGCGCCGTATGTCGTGACGCTCCGGGAGTACCAGCGCGACTTCGGAGAAATGAACGACATCGTGGTCGCCGTCCAGGCACCGACCCCGGGTGAGGCGACGCGGTTTGCCGACCGCCTGGCCAGCCTGCTCCAGACGGGTGGGGTGGACGGGCGGGTCATGTACCGTATCGACCCGAGTTATTTCGAGGGACGAGCGCTGCTGTACCTATCGCCGGGTGAGCTCAGCAAACTCCGCGAGCGCCTCCACGACTACGAGGAATTCCTCGAGCGTTACGCGGCTCGACCCACCCTGACGCGACTCCTCGACGGGCTCAACGTGCAAATGGCCAACGCCATGGCCCTCGGCTTCATCGATCTCGGCCTAGACCAGAAGGACGCTGCCGACTTGCGCTTCCTTTCGGCCCTCCTTCGCCAGATGCGGAGCCAACTGGATGGGGCGTCCCGCTACGACTCTCCTTGGGCCCTGGCGTTTGCGCTGGGACGTCTCGATGCATCCGACGCCGGTTACTTCTTCTCGTCGGACCGGCGCCTGCTCTTCCTGTTTGTCGAGGCGCGTCGTCAGGAGGGCAACTTCAGGGAAAACCGCGAGCGCATCGAGGGCATTCGCGCCGCCATCGCACGGCTGCGGACCGAGTTTCCCGAGGTGCAGGCGGGCGTGACGGGAGGGCCGGCGCTATCCCACGATGAGATGACGGCGGCGTTCGACGACAGCAAAGTGGCGACCGTGCTCGCCTTCGCCAGCGTCCTCGCGATCCTGCTGATCGCATTCCGCCGCTTCGCGAAACCTCTGCTCATGCTGGGAACCTTGGCGGTGAGCCTCGCCTGGGCCATGGGTTTGATCACGCTCGGCGTGGGGCACTTGAGCATCTTTTCGGTGATGTTCATCTCCATCGTGGTGGGAATCGGGATTGATTACGGCATCTACCTCCTGTTCCGCTACGAAGAAGAGCGGGCCCTTGGCGCCACCGTGCCCCGGGCGCTCGAGCGGACGGCCGAGCGCACCGGGCCCGGCATGCTCCTCGGTGCGCTTACCGCGGCGGGCGCCTTTTTCGTCCTCATCCTCACGGACTTCACCGGCATCCGCGAGTTCGGCTTCGTGTCCGGCACGGCCATCCTGATGGCCTTTCTGTCCATGATCACGTTGCTGCCCGCCTTGATCACCATGGTGGACGGGGGGCGCGCCGCGCCAGCCGATCGATCCGCCGACGCCCTTCGCGAGACGCGCTGGCTCGAGCGGATCGTGGGATACCGCAAGACGATCCTCGCGCTCGCTGTGGGATTCAGCGGGCTCGCGCTGTGGGCTGCGACCGGGGTGGGCTTCAGCTACAACCTGTTGAAGCTCCAGGCGCGGGGCGTCGAGTCGGTCGAGTGGGAGGAACGCATCCTGGCCGTGGCGGGACGTTCCGGCATGGCCGCCCTGGCCTCCGCGGGCAACCTGGAGGAGCTCCAGCGCAAGCAGGAGGCCTTCGGTCGACTGCCGAGCGTGGCCAAGGTCGAGAGCGTGCTGATGCTCTACCCCGATCGGCAGGTGGAGAAGGCGGCCATGATCGGAGAGCTGGCCCCCCTGCTGGAACCGGTCACCATGGCTGCGCAGCCGGGGCCGGTAGACCTGAAGGCGATCCGGGCCGCCCTCGAAACCCTCCGACGACGCCTCAAGCTCGCCCTGGAGGCATCCGACGGAACGAAGGGGGAGGGTCAGTTACGTGCGGTGCTGGGTGACGTGGACGCGGTGCTGGGCCAGCTGGACGGGGTGCCAGTGTCGACGGCGACCGTCGCGCTCGACCGACTCCAGTCTGACCTTGCGCGTGACTTCGCTGATAAGCTCCGCAACTTTCAGAACAACCTCCGGCCGCGCCCGGTTGCCCTTGGCGAGGTACCGCCGGAGCTACGCCAGCGGTATGTAGGCGCCAGTGGTCGCTATCTCCTGCGCATCAGACCTGCCGTCGACATTTGGGAACGAGCGGGGGCCGAGCGTTTCGTCACCGATCTGCGCTCCGTCGATCCCGCCGTAGCCGGTCCCCCGGTGACGAGCTTCGAGGCGATCGGTCTCATCCGGCGGGGCTATCTGGAGGGCACGATCTATGCGCTCGGCCTCGTCAGCCTCGTGACCGTGGCCATCCTGAGGACAGTCTTCGGGGCAATGCTCGCTCTCATACCGGTCGCGCTCGGTGTGCTGTGGACCTTAGGGGCGATGGACGGGCTGGGCCTGCCGTTTACCATGGCCAACGTGTGGGCGGTCCCGCTGATCATTGGAACAGCCGCCGAGTTCGGGCTCAACGTATACGTCCGGTTCATGGAGGGGCGCGAGACGGGCGGCCCCTTGCTGGCCCGCAGCGCAGTGATGGGGGTGATGCTGAACGGGCTCACGACCATCGCCGGCTTCGGAAGCCTCATGGTGGCCAAACATCAGGGCATGTTCGGTCTTGGCCTGTTGCTGGCCCTCGGGGCCAGCGCCAGCCTGGTCGCATCGCTGGTGGTGCTTCCCGTTCTGCTCCAGCTCTTTCTCTCACGATCCTATGGACACTCGGGTCCTCCGGTGCGACCCTTACGTGAGTCGGAATCGAGACCCTGACATCATGTGTGAGCCACCAGCAGACGACCGCGCGTGCAGGCCGGACCCGCGCCGTGTGCACGCTTGTCCAATCGCTGGCGGGCCGGCGTCATGCGCCGCGGTGAAGTGACGGCAGTCATTCTGGCGGCCGGCGTGGCGCGCCGGTTAGCGCCCCTCACCGACCATACCCAGAAGTCGCTCCTCCTGGTCGGGGGCCGGCCGATCCTCGCGCGAATGATCGACGCGCTGGCCGCCGTCGGCGTGCGACATATCGTCATCGTGGTGGGCCACTGCGCCGATCAAGTGGAGACCTTGGCGAAAGCGACGCCGCCGGGCGTGGTGGTGAAGTGCCGTCACAACCCCGAGTACCAGAAAGGGTCGGCGCTGTCCCTCTTTTCCGTGCGTGACCTGATTGGCGCCGAGCCCACGCTCATCATGGACGCCGACGTCGTGTTCCCGCGGGAGTTTCTCCGCCGGTTGGTTGGATCGACCGCTCCCAATGCGCTCCTAGTGGATCGGGAGTTCGCCGACACCGGCGAAGAAGTGAAGATCTACAGCCGGGGCCAGCATGTCATCGCCCTGGGCAAAAAGGTGGTACCGGAGTCCTGGGATGGCGTCGGGGAAGGTATTGGCTTCTTCAAGTGCGGAGCCGAGGCCGGTCGCGAGCTCGTGGCCCTGCTCGAAGGGGTGATCGACGAGAGCGACGGGATGTGTGAGTACGAAGATGCCCTGCACCTCCTCGTGAGCCGACGGCCAGTCCAGGCGGTGGACGTGAGCGGCTTGCCGTGGACGGAAGTGGATTTCGCCGAGGACTTGCGGCGCGCTCAGGTGGAGGTCTTTCCCGAAATCGCCCGGCTCGAGGACGGATGAGCGGCCCCAACCGCGAAGACCACCACGGTGTCCAGGGCCTACTCTACCTCCCTGCCCACGAGGACTTCGAGGCAGGGTGCGCGAGCCTAGCCAGCCGCCCTGTTGCCTACCGTGCGCTCATGACCGCCCTGCGGGCCGGATGCACGTCGGTGGCGGTGCCGTCGGTGTTCCGCGGAACGGAGGTCGAGCGCGCCATCGCCGCCCACCCGCGTCCGCGCGAGGCGGTCGTGTGGCTGAATGGGTCTCAGTGGCTTGCGGGCGGGACGACCATTCTCTTGATTCCGGCGACGTCGATCCTGCCCGCTCCGAGCCTGCGCGAGCTGCTCCAAGCGCAGCCCGTCACCGTTCTGTCCCCGTCTGAGGACGAAGCGCCCGTTGCCCTCGTGTCCCGCCCCCTGTGCCAGCCACTCGCCGACCGCTTGACCTCGGGCGCTCCGGTCGGCGCCGCCCTGCGAAGCATGCTCGCCGCCGCCCCGGCGCCGCGTCGTGCGAGGGTCGTGGAGCGTGCGTGCTACCACGGAGCAGACACGCCGCAACGCGGAACGGCGGCTCCTGTCTGATCTGGGATCCGCCATCGATTCCCGGCTCGACACCGTCGTGCATCGTCGACTATCCCGGGTGCTCACGCGGGGCTTGGTAGCGCTCGGCGTGACGCCGAACACGATCAGCGTGCTGAGCGTCATCATCGGTCTCGTCGGCGCCTGGTGCTGGGCGCGGGCGAGCGTGGGCGGGGCGCTCCTGGGCCTCGCGCTTTATCTCCTCTCGGTCGTCCTCGATCACTCTGATGGTGAGGTGGCTCGCCTGACCTTTGCCGAGTCCCGACTGGGCGCCTGGCTCGATACCTTGGGCGACACGTTGGTGCATGCCAGCGGAGCCGTGGCTCTGGGGTTGGCCGCGCAACGGCTGGAGGGCACCGGGTTGCTCTACGGGGGTCTCGCGGCGATCGGTTTCATCGCGAGCGCCCTCGTGTCGAAGACCCTGCCGCGGCCGAAGGTTGCCCACGGTCTCGCTCGGACCGTTGGGCGCGCTGGGGACCCGCGACGGCTTCTACGTGCTCCTGCTCCTCTACGTGCTGACGATCGCACTGGCGCCAGCAGCTCTCCCGCACCTCGTCCTCTTCGCCGCACTTGGTTCTCACCTCTACTGGCTCAGCGTCCTCGCGACGCGCCCCCGTGTCGCGGCGACGGCGGCGCGAACGGCGCCTCTGGAGGCGAACGCCCGCGGAGGGTCGCCCCAGGCCGCGGAGCGTTGAGCCGATCTCTAGCCTGACCGGTGCTGGTCCTCGCCGACTTTCTCGACAGCCTTCTTCGCGGTGCTCTTCTCGTCAGTCTGTCACTGGCGTTTGGCAGCATCGCGTGGGGATTCTGGGTGCGCGGCGAGCGAACCCGTGAGGTCCATCTGTGGTCCAAGCTTCAGCCAAAACGTCTCCGGCCTCATCCTGGTCGCGATGGGCCTCACCGCCGCGCTCGTGGTGGCCCTGGGGCTGGTGGAATGGTGGACACGCCGCAAGGTCACGCACTCGACCATGGGCGCCGTCACTGGCCTCCTGGTGACCGCGCGCTGGCTCGAGCTCCGCCTGACCCCGCCCTTGCACAAGGTGGCGGGAGCAGCGGCGAGCGTCGCCATGCTCATCATCGCGTTCATCCTGGTGTTGTACCGGGAAGCGAACGTCGTGCTCTCGGCGGACTGAGGCTGCACCGCGCAGCGCGCGTGTCGACTCGGGCTCTCGTCCGCCTGCTCCTCCTCGTAGCCGGACTCTCGGTCGTGGGCTACCTGGTCAACCAGATCGGCCCCGAGGTGGTGTGGAGCGCCCTGCGGAGTCTGTCGTGGCGGCTGCTCCTGGTTTTCCTGTTCCCCACGTCGGTCGTCGTTCTTCTCGACACGGTGGGCTGGCGCTTCACGTTCCTCCGGCGCCCGTGCGCACTCTACCACTTGCTCGGAGTGCGTCTGGCCGGCGAGGCCGTGAATCTTGGCACCCCGACCGCCTCCGTCGGCGGCGAGCCCGTCAAGGCCTATCTGCTTCGTCCCGGCGTCCCTCTCCGCGAGGGTTTGGCGTCCGTTATCGTCGATAAAACCACGACCGTCACCTCCCTGGTCCTGTTCCTCGCGGTTGGGCTGCTGGTGGGGGCCAGTCTGTTGCCGCTCTCGAGTCCGATCATGATCACGATGCTCACTCTGTTTGGGCTCGAGATCGTGTGCGTGGCGGGCTTCGTGATTCTGCAGTTGGCGGGCGTGCTGGGCCGCGGGGGACGCTGGCTCGCGAAGTTCAGGTTGGCTCCCGCCCGAGGCCAGGCCGTGCTCGAGGGAATGGACGAGACGTTGCGCGCGACCTACCTCGGGCACCAGAGGCGCCTGGTGATCTCGGTCCTGTTCCACCTCCTCGCGTTCGCGCTGGGCTCGCTCGAGATCTACCTGGTTGTCCGCTTGCTCGACGTCCCCATTTCTCCGTGGTCGGCCCTGGCCATCGGGGCTTTCGGCAGCGCCGTGAAATTCTTCAGCTTCATGATTCCGGCCAGCCTGGGCGCTCTGGAAGGCGGCAACATCGCCATCTTCGCGGCCTTCGGCCTGGGCGGCGCCGTAGGCCTCACCTATACGCTGGTACGGCGGCTGCGCGAGATCGTGTGGATCACCGTTGGCTTCGCCTTGCTGAGCGCGCTCTCGGCACGCCCGGCGACCATGGCCGAGCCCGAGCTCGACGACGTGAAATCGTGAGGAGCGCGAGCCTTCTTCCCGCGCGTCCGTCCATGGTTGCTCCCGACGTCCGCCTCCTGGCTTCGTTGTACGTCTTCGAGGGCTCCGCTCTGCTGCTGCTGGTCCTTGCCGGTCAGAGGGCTGGTCGTCTCGTCACTGACCCTCTCCGTCCTCGCCGGTCTGGCTCTCCTGGGGGCGGCGGCGGTCATCGTGCAGCGGTACCGGACACGAGCAGGCGGTGACTGCCAGCGGGTCGCCTTCACAATGGTGCTCAACCTGGTCTCGATCCTGCTCATTCTCGCGACCGCGGAGCTCACGCTTCGTCTGTTGGCCCGCCCGACACCACGCGGGCCCGTGGTGATGAATACGCACCTCTTGCCCTGGAGGTGGTCGGACGTCGTCACCCACAACCAAGCCATCCTGGCCCGCGCGGCGCGGGACGGATCGTACCTGGTGGCGGATGAGAACCTTGGTTGGGTGATCGGGCCCAACCGTCGGAGCGCAGACGGTTTGTACTTCAGCAGCGCGGAAGGGCTGCGCAGCCCGTCATCAGGCATGGCGCTCCGGGAGCGTACCGCCTCTCGTCGCATCGCCCTCGTCGGCGATTCCTTCACCTTCGGCCTGGAGGTCAGCTACGCCGATTCTTGGGGGCATCGGCTCGAGCGAGCGCTCGGCCCCGACGTGCAAGTCCTCAACTTCGGGGTCGACGGCTACGGGGTCGATCAGGCCTATCTGCGGTATGCGCGCGATGTCCGCCCCTGGCGGCCGGACGTGGTGATCCTCGGGCTCATCAACCACGACCTGTTCCGGTCGCTGGCCGTCTACAGCTTCGTGAGCTTTCCGGGGTGGCCTTTCCCGTTCGCGAAGCCGCGTTTCGTGACCGACCTTGACCGGCTCGCCTTGCTGAACGTGCCCTTACCCTCGCCCGAATCGATCGTGGCTGCCCGGTCGATTCGTGAGCTCCCCTTCATCGAGTACGACCCTGGGTATCGCGCCGAGGACTGGGAGTGGCACACCCTCGATTCGTCTTACCTTTATCGCCTGATCGTCTCGCGCGCGCGCGCGTGGACGGGGCCGGACCCACGGCGGTCGGACACGAGGGTGCTCGAGCTCAATCGCGCGATCCTGCGCGCGTTCGCGCGCGAGGCGGCGGCCGCTGGGGCCCGTCCCCTGCTCGTGTACTTTCCTTCCGATCGCGATTTTCGTCGGCGAGCAGAAGATGCTGGCTGGCACAGTCTGGCCCAGACGACCCTCCGCGGCAGCGGTCTGCCCTACACCGACGTGACACCGTGCCTTGCAAAGCAGAATCCAGCCCGCCTCTTTGGGCCGGGCCACTACTCGCCTCTCGGTAATGCTGCGGTCGCGGCCTGCTTGCTCCCCGTGGTCCAGGAACTGCTGGCGGCGGCGCCGAGGCCATGAGGACCGCGATCCTGTCGGCATGGTCCACCCGACGAGTGGGAGGAGTCGCCCTCGCCATCAGTGCGGTCTACGTTCTCGCCCTCGCCTATCCGGTACACCAGCATGTCGTGGGTGTGTTCTCGGACTTCTATCGCTGGTATGCACCCGATGCGGACCGGATTGCCATCGGAGCACTCCCGCAGAACACCTACAACCCGCCGGGCTATCCTCTGCTGCTCGCGCTCCTGTCGCCGCTCACGGACGATAGGTTCGCCGCGGGCAAGTGGCTCTCCGTTCTGGCGGCAGGGCTGGCGGGAGTCCTGGCCTTCTATCTCCACCGGCGCCTGTTCGGGGCCACGGCGGCGCTGCTGGCGGTGCTCATCATGTTGTCATCCCCGACGTTCACGACGTACGCCATTGCCGCCATGACCGACGTCCCTTTCGTGTGTGTCTGTCTGGGCGCGCTGATTCGTCATCACCCACGAGGGCTCGCGCCGCAAGCAGGCGGCCGCTCTTGCCGGCGCGCTCTGTGGCGCCGCCTACCTCTTGCGATACAACGGCGTGTTTCTGCTGGTACCGGGCCTGGCCGGTGTCCTCTCCGGAGAGGGGTCGAAGACCGAGCGTGCGCATCGGGCCGCGCTCTACCTCGGTAGTTTCCTCCTGATGGTGGCCCCTTGGCTCGGGCTGAACTACGCCCAGCATGGGTCCGCCCTCTACAGTACGAACTACCGAGACGTCGCCCGCGAGCATATCGCGCACATCGATGCGCGGACGATCTCCTCGCTGGCCGACGTGTTCCTCGCGGACCCCCTGGTCTTCGCCCGGAGCTATGCCCAGCATCTCGGTCCACTCCTGATCAACTCCTTCGGGGCGAGCCTCGCCCTCTTTCCGGTCGGTCCGCTGGCCGCCCTCGGCATCGTCGTCAGCCTGGCTCGATATCGGCAGCGCGCCGTGCTCATCGTCCTGGCTGGAGCGCTCGCGTTCTTTCTCCTGATGTCGCTTACCCATTGGGAGAGGCGATACTTCCTCTTCCTGCTGGCCTGCTACAGCGGCTTTGCAGCCTTCGCGATCATCCGGATCGCCGGAGCCATTGGGCGCGCCGTCGGCAGGCCCCTGATCGGCTCCGCGGTGGTCGCGGCCCTCGCCCTGCTGATCCTCATCCCGTCCGTGGCCCGCTCCTGGCACGCGGTACGCACGACGTTGGCCCGACAGCCGATCGAGCTTCTACCCGCCGCTCGCTATCTGGCGGGGGTGGCCCCGACCGGGGCAGCCGTGATGGCCGTGCGCGCTCAGATTGCCTACTTGAGCCGGCGCTCGTGGCAGGAGCTTCCCGACGCACGCTCAGTCGAGGAACTCGGACGCATGCTCGATGAACATCCGCCGGACTACCTCGTCTACGACCGCTGGGGACGGTTCCGCAAGGGCCTCACCGCGCTCGCGACGCCCGAGGGACATCCGCCCTGGCTCCGCCCCATTTATCACGACGGGTCGGTCGTGATCTACGCCGTCGAGCGACGCTGACGGGGGAATCGGGCAAACCGGCTAGGCCGCGTAGCCCTTGGGAACCTCGAAGCGGAACAGCTTCGCCGCATTGAGCCCAAGGATCTTCGCGCGGGCCGAGTCGGTCAGATGGCCCATCGTGCGCTCGATCGCCTCGGCCGAGTGCGGCCACGTGCCCTCGTGATGCGGGTAGTCGTTCGCCCACATGAGGTTGTCGACGAGACGGCAGGGCTCGGCCAGATCCAGCCCCGGGCGGTCCTCCCCGAACGACGCGAAGCCGTGGAGACGGAAATACTCGCTGGGGAGCTTGGCGAGCTTGGGCCGGACCCAAAAGTGATGCTTGAGATACGCCTCGTCCATGGCCGTCAGAAGCCAGGGCAGCCAGCCGATCCCCGCTTCGATGGTCGCGAAGCGCAGGCGCGGAAAGCGCTCGAGCACTCCGGAGGCACACAGGTTCGCCACCGGCTCGATGGTGGGCGAGAGCGAGTGCGAGACATAGTTGATGACGGCGCCGCCGTTGCCGCGGGACGCGCGCGGGTCCCGCCCCGTGGAGACGTGGAAGGTGATGGCAAGGTCGGCCTCCTGGATGGCCGCCCACAGCGGATCGAACAGGGGCAGGTTGTAATTCGGATGCTCGACGTCGTGACCGCCCCAGACCGGCTTGCAGGGAAGCGTGAGGACGCGAAAGCCGAGCGCACTCACGCGCTGCACCTCGGCCAGGGAACCCTCGAGGTCCGCGGTGGCCAGCGCCGCCGCCGGCGACATGCGGTCCACGTACGGACCGAAAGTCTCCCAGGCCCAATCGTTCCACACCCGACACTGGGCCATCGCGAATTGGGCGTCGGGGGTGGCCCACATGGAAAGCCCCTTGTTTGGGAAGACCACCTCGGCATCGATCCCATCGCGCGCCTGGTCGCGCAATCGCTCCCGCGGATCCGCCCCCGCCTTCGAGCGCACGAGGTCTTCGCCTTCGAGGTCGCTCAAGCGTATCCGATCGGGGCGATGCCCTTCGGTGACACGCCACTGGACGCCCTTGTCGTCGGTGACGATCCGCGGCAGGCGGTCGCGATACTTCCGATCCATCCGCTCCGCCCATAGATTCGCCGGCTCGTTTGCGTGGCAGTCCGCCGAGACGACGAAGTACTTGTTCGTCGTTCCAGGCCGGGCCGTGCGGGGCCAGCCCGAGTTGCCGGGGGTGGCCAGACGCCAGCGGTTCGGCTCGTTGACGACGATGTCGTTCGCGGTCAGGGTGCTCATGCACACCTCCAGTGGACCAGGGTATATGGGGGGCGGCCATCGTTGTGGTGTTCGAACACGGCCGTCACCGGGGCACCGATCCGTACCAGCTGAAGCGGATCGCCAACGAGATTGCCCACCATGCGCACACCGTCGGCATCGGGCAACTCGACGAGTAGGACCACGTAGGGGCCGGCCTCGGTGAGGGCCGGGTGCACGGGATGCCAGACGCGCTCCCAGCTATAGATCCGCCCCGAGCCGTCGACGCGCTCCCAGCCTACGTCGAACGACAGGCACGCGTGACAGATCCACTCTGGCCCCCACTGCCAGGCGCGACAGCTCTGGCAGCGCTGGACCCAAAGCTCGCCCCGTCGCGTGCCCTCCCAGTAGGGCCGACTGAGCCCATCCGCCTCGGGCGCGGGGCGAGGAAGCCCCTCGGGCAGACAGTACGGGCGCGCGGCGCTCAGAGGGTCGCCTCGGAGCCAAAAATCAGGCTAGACACGGGCGTGACCATGGGGCCGGAGCACACCATCGATACGTGCGCGTCGGGCACCTGGTTGGACGATTCCCCCCGAATCTGTCGGACCGCTTCCAGCTGTAACTCGAGGCCGTGCATGTAGCACTCGGCCAGATTGCCACCACTCGTGTTGAGGGGGAGTCGTCCCGTGGGGGCTATGAGATGCTCGGCCGCACACGCCTCGTTGGCGTCCTCGGGCGCAAAGAAGCCGTGCTCGACCAGACTCATGAGCACGCCTCCCGTGAAGTTCTCGTAGCTCTGCACGACGTTGACGTCCTTGGGGCTGACCCCGGCCATGGCGTAGAGATGCGGGGCCACCGTGGTGAAGCTCGACGTTGCATAGAGTGGCGCGTTGTGGACGGGCGCCCCGTTCCGGTGCTCGGAGCCCTGGGCAACGCCGAGGAGGTACACCGGCCGCGCCCGAAGTTCACGAGCCCGCTCGGCAGGAACCAAAATGAGGGCGGCCGCGCCGTCGTTCTCGAGGCAGCAGTCGAAGAGGCGAAACGGCTCCACGATCCAGCGGGAGGCGTCGTACATCTCGGGCGTCAGGGGACGGCCGTGCATGACGGCCCGCGGATTGGCCTGCGCGTGGTGGTACGAGGCGAGCGCGATGGCTCGCAGGGTCTCCTGCCGCACACCGTGGTCGTCCATGAAGCGCATCACCCGCATGGCGAACCGCTGGGCCGGGGAGATGAGCCCGTAGGGGAACGTGAAGGCCGGCTCGCCCGTCACCGTCACCGTCGGCGCTCCCCGCCCGAAGCGCGCGAACTGGCCCTGGGCCAGCGCCCGGAACACGACGACGCAGTCCGCCAGCCCGCCGGCGATGGCGGCGGCGGCGTTACCCACGGCCGCTGCTCCGCCGCCTCCCCCCCGCCCCACTGCATGTTGGCGAAGCGCAACTCGGGCAGACCGAGCGCCGCCGCCAGACGTGAGGGCTCGTTGCGGTCGTTCGAGTAGGACGCGAAGCCGTCGATCTCCCGCGGGGAGATCCCGGCATCCTCGCAGGCGCGGAGAATCGCCATCAGCGCAAGCTTAAATTCTGGATCGGGCGACTTCCCGTGCTTGTAGTAGGTCGTCTCGCCAATCCCGGCCACGGCCACCGTGCCGCGCAAGGTCCGAGTTTTCGTCGTCGGCTCACCCATGCGCGAAGGATAGCACCACCGCGTTCGACCCGCGGGCCAGGTTCCTGGACTCCCGGGTGAGCCTCGCTACGGGGGATGAAACACGCTGCACTGGCTCATGGCAGGGCGGCCAGGCCCACGGGCTAGGGCAGCAGGTCGGCGACGGCGATGGGGCTCGACGGGAATGCCAGCGGAATCACGACGGCCGGCGGCGTCAAGGTTGCGACCGACCGGTACCGCCAGCCGTAAGGGGCTGAGGGATCGGGCCCGGGGTCTCGGTAGACTTCAAGAAGGCGATCGATGAGGTTCACGATCCAGTAGTCCGCGACGCCCGCCCGCGCGTAGAGGCTGCCCTTGTGATGGCGGTCGAGGCGGAGGCTCGAGGTGGCCACCTCGACTGCGAGGGTCGGGTGCGCCGGATGGTCGTGGCGATAGTCGGCGGGCCCGCCCGCCACCACGACCAGGTCGGGTTCGGGCTCGGATTCGTCGTCGAGCGATATGGGCAACTGAGTTCTTACGATCCAGCCCCGTGGCAGGACGCCTCTCAACGCGTAGTCGGCGGCCGTGATCGCGGACGCGTGATAGGGGTGCTGAGGTTCAGCCACGACGAGCTGGCCACCGAGAAGCTCGATAGGCTCGCCCTCGAAGACACCGAGCTCGGTGAGCCGGTCGTACTCGACTCGCCGCCACCGCCGCAGCGTGACCGAACCCTGTATCACACCCGTCGTCGGATCCTCGGATGGCTCGCTCACTGAGGCCATGCCAGCACGGTAGACGGCGACCGGCCAGCCGTCAATGTCTTCAGACGGATACGCAGCGGAGACTGTATTTCGTGGAGTTTTGAGGGGGTGACGACCTTTGCTGATGATTGTGCCATCGACCAGATGCTACCGGCGCCGCCTTGAGATCGAGGTAGGCTGGGCTATGCGCCGCGTCCGCTGGACAACAAGGAGGCTTGATCATGGAAGCAGTGCGCGTCGACCGGGCGCCCCATGGTCAGCGACACCACCGCCGACCGCGTGCTGGTCATCACGGGGGCGGGTGACGCGTTCTGTTCGGGCGCCGACCTCAGCGACCGCGGTTGCGACCTCACCGAAGCCTCCGAGCACGCGCGCTTCTCGGAGATCTTCGCCCGCCGGGGACTCACCATCGACTTCGGTGGCTCGTGGCTGCTACCGTTCGGTGGCTCGTGGCTGCTACCGTTCGGTGGCTCGTGGCTGCTACCGTGGCTGATCGAGATGGCGCCGATCCCGAGCGAAGGGGGGAGGACGCACCAAACACCACACGCACGATCGAGGGGTGCCCCGGCTCCGCCGGGGCACCCCGAGCGCCAGGGGGGTTTGGGGGGGTCGTCCTCGACCCCCCCATGTTCAACTAGTCCCGACCCAACCCGACTCCGAGACGTCGACCATCACGTTGTCGGGACCGTTGTACTTCACCTCGACGTTGGCATAGCGGTGGCCGTGGTGGCCCACGCCGAGGGCCTGGTTGACGTCGTCGCGCGGCTTCGAGCCCGCGGCGGCCAGCTTCTCGGCGATGGCCTCGAGGTTGTCCACCTGGAAGCCGATATGGTGGATGCCGCTCCAGTCCTTGCCGCGCTCCACCCCCGCCACCGCGTCGTTCTTGAAGTTGAGGATGGCCAGGTTGAGGTCGCCGTCGCTCAGGTAGTAGCCGCGCGCGCCGGGGCTATCGATCTTGGCGATCTCCTTCATACCGAAGACGTCGATGTAGAACTTGGCCGTCTTGTCCACATCCTGGGTCGAGAGGGCGATGTGCTTGATCTTCGCCATGTCGTCTCTCCTCTGCCGGCTAATGTGCGCTGCGACCTTGCCTTACCTCGGCACCTTACGCCAGCCGCCCGCAAAAAACCAGAGCGCTGGTTGGGGCCCTTCAAGGGCCCCTCCTACCGTCGAGGCCATCCTATTGGTAATTCAAGCGTAGACCGGGCCGCGGCCATTGGAAGGACACCAGGGTGCCGCCCATCGACAGGGTGGCAAACGCCGTGCGCATGTCCTTCCCCCCGAAGCACACGTTGGTGACCATCATGTCGGGCAAGGTGTACTGGTCCACCCGACTACCGTCGGGCCAAATGTCGCTGATGGCGCCGGTGATCAGGGTCGCCACACAGATGTGACTCTCACTGTCGACGGCGAGCGAGTCGAACATCTGGTAGCCACCGAGACCCGCGACGACCGTGCCCTTTTCTCCCCGGTACGGTCCGTTTGCGGATTCGATCTGCCCCGGCGCCGAAAGGCGAAAGGCCCAGCAGCGCGCCGTCGGGGTCTCGACCACGTAAAGTGTCTTCTCGTCTGGAGACAAGCCGATGCCATTCGGTCGTTCCAGCGGAAAGATCGCCTCTTTGATCGTCGAGCCATCGGCCTTTGCGTAGTAGACGACGCCCCGATCCGCGTCGCGCTCGCGCGTCTTGCCAAGATCGGTGAACCAGAAGCCCCCGGCCCGGTCGAACACGAGATCGTTGGGCCCGCGCAGGCGTTGGCCGTCGCACGCATCGTAGAGGGTCTCCACCTTGCCTGTCTCGGCGGCGACGACCTGGATGCTTCCTCCCGCATAGTCGTCGGCCTGCAGCACCGGGAACAGTCGCCCCGGCCGCTCCACCCACTTGAGACCGCCATTGTTGGCCACGTAGATCCTCCCGCCGGGGCCGAGGGCCGCTCCGTTGGGTCCCCCGCCCAGGTGGGCGATCACGGTCACCTTGCCGTCGGGGGTCACGCGGGAGAGTGTCTGGCGAGCGATCTCGACCAGGATGATCGAGCCATCAGGCATGGCCACCGGCCCTTCGGGAAAGCGGAGCCCTGAGGCGAGTTGCCTGACCGTCGGAGCAATTGATGCCATCTGTTCCTCCTGGTGGCTCGGCCGTCCCCGGGTCGCAGTTAGTCCGAGCGCGCAGGGCACCGTAGAGAAAAGTCTCGGGGGTCGCCGAGGGAATCTTGGAGTAGGATACCGGCACCCCGGCCAAGCTGCGAGGGCTCTCGAGGTGCCACGTGGAGACGCCCATGAGCAAGTCAAGCTTTCCCGGCCCGGACGGCGCCCCCCGCGTCACCGCCCCACGCTGCCCGCCCGGGCAGCGTCTGCGCGTCTCGTACGACGACCCCGAACGACCGATTTCCGTCCATACAAGCAGAAGGAGGAGGTCATGAGGCAACGGTTCGTGCTCCTCGCGCTCACCGTCATGGCATCTCTGTGGGCGGCGGTTGCGCCCGCCGAGGCCGCCCCGGAGGGAACGCTCACGGTGGCGGTAGCCACGTTCGGCAATGAGCGCTGGCTGCCTCACCTGTACGTGGGAGCCGAGGACGTCGTCCTCAAGCCCATGTACGAGAACCTCCTGTCCCGCGACGCAAAGACCGGTGAGCTCATTCCCATGCTGGCCGAGCGCTGGAAGGTGGCGGACGGCGGCCGCACGTGGACGTTCTACCTGCGCAAGGGGGTTCAGTTCCACGGCGGCCGGGGCGAGGTCACCGCCGAGGACGTCAGGTTCACCTTCGCCTCGATCGCTAAGGAAGGCTCGGCCAACTCCCTGGCTACCGAATTTCGCCTGATCAAGAGCATGGAGGTCGAGGATCCCCACACCATCACTGTGCGCTTCGAGAAGCCGTCGGTGGTGTTCGGCAACAAGGTGACCCAGGGGCTCTTCGCCTCGTCGGCCTTCATCCAGTCCAAGCGCCACATCGAGGGCGCCGGCGAGCAGGGGGCCGAGCGGAATCCGGTCGCGACCGGCCCCTGGCGCTTCGTGGAGCACGTGCGGGGCGATCGCATCGTGTACGAGGCGGTGGACAACCACTGGCGGGCGACGCCGCACTTCAAGCGTCTGGTCCTGGTGAAGGTGCCCGAGGCGGCCACGCGTATGGCCATGCTCCGGGCCGGTAGCGTGGACGTCATCGAGGTCGGCGGCGAGTACGTGGACGAGCTGAAGAAGGTAGGCGTGCGGACACTCCTCATGCCCAACGTGTCGTGGGTCTACATCATCCTCGGAGGGCAGTGGCCCACCAAGGCCACCTACGACCCCAAGGTGCCGTGGGCGCAGCCCGACGCGGAACGCGCCCGCAAGGTTCGGCTCGCCCTCAACTTGGCAGTGGACAAGCAGGCCATCATGCAACGCGTCCTCGGTGGGCTCGGCACCGTGGTGGGGTCCTGGCTCGCGTATCCCACCGATCCCTGGGCCACGGAAGCGCTGAAGAAACCCCTGCCCTATGATCCGGCCAGGGCCAAGGGCCTCTTGAGCGAGGCGGGCTATCCCAATGGGTTCGACGTGACCATGAATCTCACCGCCTGGCCCGGGCGAGGCTTCTTGCCTGACGTCGGCGAGGCAGTGGCGACCTACTGGGAGAAGATCGGCATCAAGGTGAAGCGGCGGCCGGTGGACCGCGCGGTGTTCTCTGCGGACTTCCGGGCGCGCGCGTACTCGGGGGTTGCGCTGGCGTACGCCGCTCCGCTGGTAGCCCCGGAGAGCTGGGAGGTACTCATTCGTGCCGGCCACACCAAGGCCGCCCTCAGTCTGTTCATCGAGCATCCCAAGCTCGACGAGTATCTCGACCGTCTGGCCACCCAGGCCAGCTACCAGGAACGAATTCGCATCATGCGCGACGAGATGGGCCCCTGGCTCTACGAATACGTCCCCGGGATAGCCATCGGCGCCGCCCATGCCATCGCGGGGGTGGGGCCGAGAGTCGGGGAATGGCCACTCATCCCCGGGCACATGGGCTTTCACAATTGGGAGTATGTGACCCGGGCGCGCTAGAACATCGGGGGCTGCGCGCCCTCTTTCGAACCTCTCCCGCGAGGGATTGTGCGGGCAGGCTTGCGCTCGAACACCGAATCGACGGAGGAGGGCGGATATGAACACGCGACTCGTCGTCACCGCGGCGGCCCTTGTGACCGTCTTGTTCGGCGATATGGAGCTGAGACCAGCCGCGGCCGGGCCGGAGGGCACCCTGACGGTGGCGGTGGCCACCTTTGGCAACGAGCGCTGGTTGCCGAATCTGTACGTGGGCGCGGAGGACGTGGTCCTCAAGCCGCTCTACGAAAACCTCCTCACGCGAGATCCCAAGACCGGCGAGCCGATCCCCATGCTGGCCGAGCGCTGGCGCGTCACCGATGGCGGCCGCACGTGGACCTTCAATCTGCGGAAGGGCGTCCGATTTCACGACGGCAGCGAGGTGACCGCCGAGGATGTCAAGTTCACGTTCACATCCCTCGCCAAGGAGGGCTCGGCTAATTCGCTGGCCCCGGAGTTTCGGCTGATCAAGAGCATGGAGGTGACCGACCCCTACACCATCACCGTGCGCTTCGAGAAGCCCTTCGTGACCTTCGGTAACCGGGTCAACCACGGGCTGTTCGCCTCCGTGGCCTACATCCAATCGAAGAAGCACGTCGAGGCCGGCGGGGACGCGGGCGAGCGGCGCCCCATCGGCACCGGGCCCTGGAAGTTCGTGGAGCACGTGCGCGGCGATCGGATCGTCTACGAGGCGGTGGACAACCACTGGCGCGCGGTCCCGCACTGGAAGCGGCTCGTGTTCCTGAAGGTCCCGGAGCCGGCCACGCGCATGGCCATGCTGCGGGCGGGGAGCGCCGATGTCATCGAGGTCGGCGGCGAGTACGTGGACGAGCTGAAGAAAGTGGGCATGCGCACTCTCACCATGCCCAACGTGGTGGCCGTGTGGGTAATCCTCGGCGGGCAATGGCCGACCAAGCCCAGTTACGACCCGAAGGTGCCGTGGGCGCAGCCCGACGCCGAGCGGGCGCGCAAGGTGAGGCTGGCCCTCAATCTGGCCGTGGATAAGAAGGCGATCGTGCAGCAGGTGCTGGGCGGCTTGGGAACTCCGGTGGGGACGGTGAACTATTACCCCACCGATCCGTGGGCGAGCGAGGCCCTGCTCAAGCCGCTGCCCTTCGACCCGGCCCGCGCCAAGGCGTTGCTCACCGAAGCGGGCTATCCGAACGGCTTCGAGGTCACCATGAACCTGACGGCCTGGCCCGGGCGAGGATTTCTGCCCGATGTGGGAGAGGCGGTGGCGACCTACTGGGAGAAGATCGGCCTCAAGGTCAAGCGTCGCCCCGTGGACCGCGCCGTGTTCGCGGGCGATTTCCGGGCACGGTCATACCCGGGGGTCGCGCTGGCCTACGCCGGACCTATCATCGCGCCCGAGCCGTGGGAACTGTTCGCGCGTATCGCCCAGACGAAGGCCGCCGTGCATCTACTGGTGGAGCATCCGAAGCTGGACGGGTTCATCGAGCGCCTGGGGACAGAGGCGAATCCCACCGAGCGCGCTCGGATCATGCGCGAAGAGATGGGACCCTGGCTCTACGAGTACCTTCCGGGCGTCAGCATCGCGGCGGCCCATTCCATTGCCGGGGTGGGGCCCAAGGTGGGCGAGTGGCCGCTGATTCCCGGTCATATGGGCATTCACAACTGGGAGTTCGTGACCCGACGCTGATGCCCGAGGAGGACTGAGGGCGACATGGGGCGCTACCTGGTCGGACGGGCTCTGCAGACTTTGCTCAGCATGCTGGTGGTAATCAGCATCGTGTTCGTGTTAACTCGATTGTCCGGCAATCCCGTGCATCTGTTGCTGGACGTCAACGCCAGCGAGCGCGATCAGGAGATCCTGATGCGCCATCTGGGTCTCGATCAACCGCTGCCGGTCCAGTACGGCCTCTATGTCAAGAACATTGCCCTGGGAGACTTCGGCAACTCCGTCCTGACCAGGCGACCCGTCACCGAGCACATCTGGGAACGCCTGCCCGCCACCGTCGAGTTGGGATTCGTGGCCATGTTCCTGAGCGTTCTCATTGGGGTTCCCCTCGGCATGTACGCAGCCGTGCGCCGGGGACGACCCCTCGACACCGGGGCGCGGGTGTTCGCCGTGCTCGGACAGTCCATGCCCGCTTTCTGGCTGGGGCTGATGCTGATCCTGTTCTTCGGGGTCGTGCTGGGGGTGCTGCCGGCCGGCGGCCGTGGCGGCCTGCAGCACCTGATCCTCCCCGCCTTCACCTTGGGGTATTTCACCTCAGCGGCCATCCTGCGCCTGACCCGATCGGCCATGCTGGAGGTGCTGGGCTCGGACTACATCAAGTTTGCCCGCCTCAAGGGTCTGCACGAACAGGTCGTGCTCTGGAAGCACGGTCTGAAGAACGCCCTGCTCCCCGTCACCACCTTTGCCGTCATGCTCTTCGTGCAGTTCCTGGGAGGCGCTGTGGTGACGGAGACCGTGTTTGCGTGGCCAGGTCTGGGGCGGCTGATCCTCGAATCGATCACCACCCGCGATTATCCGGTTGTGCAGGCCGGCGTGCTCGTGCTGAGCGGCCTCTACCTCACGGGGAATCTGTTCGTCGACATGCTGTATAGCTACCTCAACCCGAGGATCCGCCATCACACCGCGTAGGCGCGACATCCCCTGGTTCCCCGGCGTGGTGTTGGCCGTGCTGGTCCTCACCGCGCTGTTCGCGCCGTACCTGGCTCCCCATAGCCCGACCGAGGGCGACATCACCCAGAAGCTGATCCCGCCCGTGTGGATGGAACGAGGTGACTGGACGCATCCGCTGGGGACCGATCGCTTCGGCCGTGACGTGCTGAGCCGGATCATCTACGGGAGCCAAATCTCGCTGATCGTCTCCATCATCGCCATCGGGTTCGCCGGGACGTTGGGCACATTGCTGGGCCTGATTTCAGGCTATCGCGGGGGTCTGACCGATGCCGTCCTCATGCGGCTGACCGACATCGGCCTGTCGCTGCCGACAATTCTCATCGCGGTCGTGCTGGTGGCGGTGTCGGAGCCGAGCTTTCGCAATGTGATCCTGGTGATTGCCCTGCTCCTGTGGCCGCGCTTCGCCAGGCAGATGCGCGGCGAGACCTTGGGCATCAAGGAGCAGGACTTCGTGGCGCTGGCGGTCGTGGCCGGGCGATCGAGCAGTTGGATCATCTCGCGACATATCTTCCCCAACGTGGTCCCCACCCTGCTGGTGATCTCGACCCTTCAGGTCGGCTACGTCATTCTCCTGGAGGGCACCCTGAGCTTCCTTGGTGTGGGAGTGCCGCCGCCCAATCCGGCCTGGGGGCTGATGATCGCCGACGGGCGCGGGTTCCTGGCTACCGCCTGGTGGATCACGCTCTTCCCAGGGCTGGCCATGCTCTTGACCGTGCTGGCCGTCAACCTGATGGGTGACTGGCTGCGCGACCACCTGGATCCCAAGCTGCGCCAGAGCGTCGGGCGCGCCGCCGTGCCCGACACGGTGGCGGCAGCCTCGATCGGGCCCGCCGTCGGCGAGGTGCCCACGCGTGGCGCCGCCGCCGGAGGATAGCAAGAAGGAAAAATCCCCAGAGGCTAGGACGACGATGACGAGAATCGGTCGACGGCTTGGTGCGCTTGCCTTCATCGGCGCGACGGCAGTGGCCTGGGCTTTGCCATCCGCGGCTGCCCCCGAGGGCCAGGTGGTCTCCCTGCAGGCGGTATCTATCGCCCCCCGTTGGTTCGATCCCGCCGAGGCTGAGGGCATCATCACCCCCTACCTCTTCTACTACGCCCTCCACGACGCCGTGGTGAAGCCCATGCCGGGTAAGCCCCTGGCGCCCAGCCTCGCGGAGTCGTGGACGACGTCGCCAGACGGGCTCACCTATGAGTTCGTCCTGCGCCAGGGGGTCAAGTTTCACAACGGCGACACCCTGTCCGCGGAGGACGTGAAGTTCTCGTTCGACCGCTACAAGGGGGCGGCGGCCGCCACCTACCGCGCTCGCGTGGCCGCCGTGGAGGTCGTCGACCCCGGACGGATTCGCTTCCGTCTCAGGCAGCCCTGGCCCGACTTCATGACCTTTTACGGCACACCCGCCACCGGGGCCGGCTGGGTCGTGCCCAAGAAGTACGTGGAGCGCGTGGGCGACGATGGCTTCAAGAAGGCGCCGGTCGGCGCCGGTCCCTACAAGTTCGTCGCCTACAAGCCCGGTGTGGAGCTGGTGCTGGAAGCTCACGAGCAATTCTGGCGCAAGACCCCCAGTGTCAAGCATCTCGTGATCAAGTCAGTCCCCGACGAAGCCACGCGCCTAGCCATGCTCAAGCGCGGCGAGGCCGACATCTCGACCCTGTTCCGCGGACCGCTGGCCGAGGAACTGCGGCGGACGCCAGGATTGACGCTCAAACCGACGTACCTGCCCGTCACGCAGCTGGCTCCTCTTCGCCGAGCAGTGGGATCCCAAATCGCCCTGGGCGGACCGCCGCGTGCGCCTCGCCGCCAACCTGGCCATCGACCGCGCGGCCATCAATCAGGCCGAGACCCTCGGGCTCTCGAAGGTCACGGCCAGCATCATTCCGCAGAGCTTCGACTTCTACTGGCCCGCCCCGCTCTATGGCACCTGAGCACCAACATGGCGGGCACGGCCCCCTACGAAGACATCAGGCTCAAGGAGCAAGTGACTCCAAGGCTAGCTCGGTGGCTGGCGCCTTCTTGCTTCTGAGCGCGTGGATCTGCGTCGAGGCGCTCCAGGTTCCGCTCGGGAGTTTTCGCATGCCGGGGGCGGGCTTCTTTCCACTCTTTCTCGGTCTGACTCTGGGCGTCCTCTCCATCATGCTCCTGGTGCAGAGCCTCGCCAGCCCGGCCCCCGACTCGAAGCGGCTGTGGCCAGAGCAGCCCGCCGTGTTCTACCTGGTAGGGAGTCTCGTCGCCGCGGTGTGGCTCTTCGAGCGGGCCGGGTTCCCCATCGCGATGGCGTTATTTCTCGGGGTGGCCATGCGAGCGCTGGGGACGAAGAGCTGGGCCACCGTCGTGGTGGGAGCGCTGGTCGGAACCGTTACTGTCGTACGTCGTGTTCAGCCGCGCGCTCCGGATCGCCTTGCCGTCCGGCATCGTGCCGTTCTGACGGGTCGCGCATGGATGCCTGGCAGAGTCTCCTCTACGGGTTTTCGGTCAGCCTGACCACGACCAACCTCCTGTACTGCGCGCTGGGCGTCCTGCTGGGAACAATCGTGGGCGTCCTGCCCGGGATCGGCCCGCTGGGTGGCATCACCATCCTGCTCCCCACCACCTTCGGGATGGAGCCCGTGTCCGCCATCATCATGCTGGCCGGGATCTACTACGGCGCCATGTATGGAGGATCCACCACGTCGATCCTCGTGAACATTCCGGGCGAAGCCGCCTCAGTGGTGACCTGTCTGGACGGTTACCAGATGGCGCGCCAGGGGCGGGCCGGACCGGCGCTGTCGATTGCCGCCATCGGCTCCTACATCGCGGGGACGCTCAGCGTGCTGGGCTTGATGCTGCTGGCCCCGCTCCTGGCTCGCCTGGCGCTGAAGTTCGGGCCCCCGGAGCAGTTCTCCCTCATGGTGCTGGGTCTCGTGATCCTGGCCTACATGGGGACTGGATCGGTGTTGAAGGCTCTGATGATGATCGTTCTCGGGCTCGGGCTGGCCATGGTCGGTATCGACCACCTGTCAGGCTTCGCGCGGTTCACCCACGGCCGCGCCGACCTTGGCGATGGAGTCAGCTTCCTGGCGGTGGCCATGGGCCTCTTCGGGGTGGCGGAGATCCTGACCACCATCGAGCAGACGGCGGTGCGGGACGTCATCAAGCCGAAGCTCTCCGCGCTCCTGCCCACGCGCGAGGACTGGAAGCGCTCGCTCGGGCCCATCGTCCGCGGCTCGGGGGTGGGGTTCCTGATCGGCATCCTTCCCGGCGCGGCCCATGTCATCTCGACCTTCGTCTCCTATGCGATGGAAAAACGCCTGTCCGGACGCCCGGAAGAGTTCGGGACTGGACGCATCGAAGGGGTGGCGGGGCCGGAGTCGGCGAACAACGCCGCCACCGGCGGCGCCATGATCCCGTTCCTGGCCCTGGGCATTCCGTCATCGCCGGCCACGGCCACCATGATGGTCGCGCTGCTGATCCACGGCGTGAAACCGGGACCCGTCCTCATGGAGCAGCGACCCGAGGTGTTCTGGGGGCTGATCGCCAGCATGTACATCGGCAACGTCATGCTCCTGGTTCTCAACCTTCCCCTGGTCGGGTTGTTCATCAACTTTCTGCGCGTGCCCCAGCGTTTTCTCTTCCCCGGCATCCTGCTCGTCTGCTTCGTCGGCGTCTACAGCGTCAACCTCAGCGTCACCGACCTCTGGATCATGGGGATCGCCGGGGTGGCCGGCTATCTCTTGCGAAAAGTCGGCTTCGACACGGCGCCCATCGTCCTGGCCATGGTGCTGGGGCCCATGATGGAGCAGGCCCTCCGGCAGGGGCTCATGATGTCCCGGGGCGAGTTCGGGATCTTTGTCAGCCGGCCCATTTCGGCGGTGATGCTGAGCGCGGCCGTCCTGATCCTCGTCGCTCACGTGGTCTCGTCCCTGAAGCATGCGCAGGCGCGGCGCGGTGAGAAGCCCACCCAAGCCCTACCCCAAGGCCCTCTCACTGCGAAAGGAGGAGGATGATGCTGAACGCTCGACCCTTCGTCGTCATCGGCGCGATCCTCGCCGCCACCCTGGCGGCCGGCGCGAGCCTTCTCGTACCTGCCGCCGCGGCCTTCCCGACGAAGCCAATCACCTTGGTCGTTCCCTTTCCGCCTGGCGGCGGGACGGATACCGTCGCGCGCCCGCTGGCCAGCGTCGCTCATACACACCTCGGCCAGCCCATGGTCGTCATCAACAAGGCGGGCGGCAGTGGGGCCGTCGGCGCCCAGTACGCGGCCAATGCCAAGCCGGATGGGTATACGCTCCTGCACGGCCTCAACGTGCTGACCGAGCTGCCCCAGGTCGATCAGATGCTGGGGCGGACCCCGGCCTTCAAGAAGGAGCAGTTCATCCCCATCGGGCAGGTCACGGTGACGCCGTTCGCCGTCATGGTGAATACCGAGTCTCGCTGGAAGACGTTCCAGGAGTTCGTGGCCGAGGCGCGGCAGAAGCCCGACGAGTTCCAGTACGCCTCCGCCGGTGTCTATAGCACGACGCACTTCATGTGGGAGCAGATCCTGAAGGCCACCGGCGTGCGGGCCCGCCACATGCCCACCACCGGGGTGGCCCGATCATGATGGCCGTGCTCGGCAAGCACGTCGACATCAGCCACTGTGTGGTACCGGCCGTGTGCGCCGCCCAGGTGGAGGCGCGCAAGATCCGTTTGCTGGCCATGACATCGGACAAGCGCCTGCCCGCCTATCCGGACGTCCCCACCCTGAAGGAGCTGGGCTACGACGTGACACACTCCATCTGGCACACGTTGATGGTCCCCGCCGGGACACCTCCCGAGGTGGTCGCCAAGCTGCGCCAGGGGCTGAAGGGCATGGTCGACGACGAGGCGTTCAAGTCCCTGATGGGCAAGCTGGGGGAGCGGGTCCAGTACATGAGCGGCGAGGACTTCGAGAAGTGGTGGGACCAGGACTACCAGAAGGTGGCGCGCTCCTGAAGCAGCTCATCAAGAAGTGAGGCCAGGCGGAGCGTAGCGCTCCCGCTGGAGGTGCGGCATGGGTGAGGTGAAGCTGATCTCCGCCGATTCTCACGTGAACGAACCGGGCGATCTGTGGGTCGAGCGTATCGACAAGCCGTTCCGCGAGCGTGCGCCCCGGGTCGTCGAGAACCCGCCCGGGCAACGACCGGGAGCCTATCTGCTGTTGGAGGGAGTCGCTCCCGTCCATCTCGCCCAGGGCATGGGAGCCGGGAAGACGCCCGAGGAACTTCCCCAGTTCTTTCAGGCGTCCACGTACAAGGATGGACGCCCTGGCGGCTGGGACCCGGCGGAGCGCGTCAAGGACATGGATCTCGACGGGGTCGAGGCCGACGTGATCTACACCACCCTCGGCTTTCGCCAGTTCTGGTTCACCGACGCGGCGCTCCAGCGCGCGTGTTTTCGGGTCTACAACGACTGGCTGGCCGAGTACTGTGCCTACGCGCCGACGCGACTGGCCGGCCTCGCCCTGATCTCCCTCTACGACATCGATGAGGGCGTGAAGGAGCTGCGGCGCTGCGCCAAGGGAGGCCTCAAGGGCGCCGTCATCTGGGCCTCCCCGCCCGAAGACCGGCCCTATAGCTCCTCCGCTCTACGATCCGTTCTGGGCCGAGGCGCAGGAGCTCAACATGCCCCTCAGCCTGCACAGCATCACGGGGATGGGTGCGGAGAGCCGGCTGGCCATCAAACAGCCCCTGGATCGCTACGTCCGCTCGACCGTCCTCAGCCACGAAGTGCAGCGCACCTTGGTCACCTTGATCTTTTCCGGCGTGCTGGAGCGCTTCCCGCGCCTGAAGGTTGTCTCCGCCGAGAACGAGGTCGGCTGGCTGCCGTTTTTCCTCCAGAAGCTGGACCAGGCCCAGGAAGAATACCGGTATCTCTATCCAGCGCCGCTCACGCTCAGGCCGAGTGAGTATTTCCGACGCCAGATCTTCGCCACATTCATCGACGATCGAGTCGGCGTGGCCTCCCGGGAATTCATCGGGGTGGAGAACATCATGTGGTCCTCCGACTATCCTCACACCGTCTCCACCTGGCCGCACTCGCGCGAGGTGGTGGAGCGGGATTTCAAAGACGTTCCCGAGACGGACAAGCGGCGAATCGTGCGCGAGAACGTGGCCAGGCTCTACAACCTCGCCCTGGCGTGAGGGGGTGAGGATGTTGTCGCCGACGCGGGCCTCATTTCCTCGTCGGCGCGCCGCTTGCCCACGAGGATCACGCCGGGCGGGCCCGCTGCGCGGCCGACCGCCTATCCCTCTGCCAACTCAAGGACCTCGCGCATGGCGCCCTCAACCTTCGTCATCACGGCGGAAGACAGGCGAGTGAGTGGCCCTCGTATGAGGCGCCGATTGTCGATGGCCCGGAGTTGGTCCACGAGCAGATCGGACGCTTGCCGCAAACCTCGGGACGCCGGGACCCGGATGCGCAGCGGCTCGGCGTCCTCGATCAGGCTCGTGGTAAGGGGAATGACCAGGGTGGACGGGTGACTGGCGTCAAGCAGCGCCTGCGCCTGGACGACGAGGACAGGTCGGGTCTTGCCTGGCTCGGTTCCCCGTCGGGGATCGAGGCTAGCCAGCCACACCTCGCCCCGGCTAAGCATCCGGGACGCGCTCGACGGCAGCGAACTCGGCGTTGACCTTCATGCTCTCGGCGCGGACCCTTTGCGACGCGTCGGCGAGCCGGCGGGCCCGGAGCCGGGCCTGCGTCTCCCGGTTCATGCGCTCCACGGCTCGCCGGATGTACGCCGCCCGCGACAGCTTCAGCGCGATTGCGCAGCGATTACTCGCCTCCAGCAGGTCGTCAGGTAGCTTGAGGGAGATGACGCTCATCGATATTCCTCCTGAGTATCATGATCAGGTATGTCCAGTATTCCTATGATATACGCGAGGACTGGCCGATGGTCACACATCCAGGGACATGACGCCCGATCCGTGCGGTCGCCAAGACCGGCTGATGCGCCCATGACGTGCCCCTGGCTGCCAAGCGGAGAACCGCCACGGCCTCATGTTCCGCGAGGACTGCGGACGCGCCTGGCCAGCCGGCTGTGCCTCCTGCGGCGGCAGAGGTACGCCCGGTATGAAGTTCTGCGGAGCGTGTGGCGCAGCGCGGTTGCCGCAGCCCGCCTCGCCGGACCGCTTCGCCTCCCCTCGCGCGTAAGTCCCCGAGCATCTCGCCGAGCGCATCTTGAGCTCCGGCGTAGCCCTCGAGGGGATCGTAAACAGGTCACGCTGTGGTTCGCCGACCTCAAGGGCTCGATGGAGCTACTTGCCGACCGCGATCCGGAGGAGGCGCGCCGGATCCTCTATCCGCCACTCGAGCGGATGATGGAGGCCGTCCAGCATTACGCGGGCACCGTCAACCACGCGGATCGGCGGCGGCATCATGGCCTTCTCTGGCGCCCCCCTCGCGCACGAGGATCACGCCTTGCGGCGCGCTACGGCTCGCCCAGCTCGGGGAGATCCGGCTGGCCCTCGCCCAGTTGCGCGAAGCGGAGGTGCTGGCCGAACGGCTCGAACGACGATCACCGGCGCGGGCGTGTCTGCGCGTTTATGACCACCGCCTATAACAACCTTGGCGAACTCGAGGAAGCGCTCGGAACCGGTGAGCGCGCGCTGGAGATCGCGCACCGTCTCGGCGACTTGAGGCCTCCGCCTCGTCACCACCACCTATCTCGAACAGGCGCATTTCTTCCGGGGCGATTACGAGCGTGGCTGGTCGCGCTGGCCACCCACAACCTGGCGGCGTTGCCGGCCGACTGATCTACGAGTCCTTCGGCAACGTCGCCCCCGCGTCGGTCTCGACGATCGCTGTTGGCTCGTTCACAGCCTCGCCCGTCTGGGCAGATTCAGCGAGCCCGCTGTCTACGAGGCCGAAGCCCTCGGCCTCGTTCTGGCGCGCAGCCTGCGCCCGTCGGCTGGCGCCCTCGCCGCCGGCGTGCAACCTCATCAATGGTGACTGAGGACGGGCGCGCCCGCGATCGAGCGCGGCCTGGCCGTGTTTCGAGCGGGACATGCGCTGATGTTTCTCCGTACGACGATCGCCTCGTCCACGTGGGTGCTCGCCCAGCTCGGTGACGCGAACGAGGCGCACAACCGGCTCCAGGAAGGCCGAGAGCTCGGTGAGCGTTTGGCGGCCAGTGGGGTGGTGGGCTTTCGTGGTTGGGCCGATCAGTCGCTCGGTCGCACCTCGCTGCTGCTGGGCCGGCTCGAGGAGGCGCGGGGTCTGGGGGAGCGTGCCATCGAATCCTCCCCCGGCCACCACGGGTTCGCTGCCCACGCGCTACACCTGCTCAGCGACATCGCGATCCATCCCGACCAGTTCGACTCCGAGGCGGCGAGGCCCACTACCGCCAGGCCCTGGTCCTGGCCGAGCCGCGCGACTACGACCCTCGAGCCATGCACCGGCCTCGGAAGCTCCACGGGCGCTTCGGCCGGGGAACGCCTGCGAGCATCTCAGCACCGCCACGCATGTACCGCGAGATGGACATGCGCTACTGGCTTGCGCAGGCGGAGGCAGAGCTTCCCCAGGCATTTGTATGAGTGATCTCGTCCTCGTTCCAGGCTGAGTGGACACGCACCCGCAACGGGTGCCAACGTTGACTTGACCCCTCGCCAGCATCGCCTTACGCTTGGCCAATTTCGCACACGCCCTGCTCGAAGTGGCGCTGATGTGGGGCTCGTCGGGGGTGAGGACTCTCACCTCGAAGGATGCGTCGGAACGCGAGTGCAAGCAGGTCACCGTGCACTCTCCCTGATCTCACGGGGCGCAACCCGGAAAGGACCAGCATGACGACGACAAAGACGCCGTTGTCCGAGATCATCACCCTCAGCGATCTTCCCTGGCAGGAGCGGCAGCCTGGAGTCCGGATGAAGAGCATCTGGGAGCATCCAGAAACCAAGCGGCGGGCTCTCATGACCCGCATCGAGCCCGACGCCAAGCTGCCTTTCCACCGCCACGTCGGCGATGAGCTCGTTTTCGTCATCGAGGGCGCTATCACCGATGAGTTCGGGACGGTGACGGCGGGCAACATGGGGTACCGTCCCCACGGCTGCGTTCATACCGTCTCCGCCCGGCACGGTGCCACCGTGCTGGCCATCCTCACTGGCGGCATCGAACCCGTCACCGAGCGAGGCAGTGCTCCGCCCTCGCAGATCTTCACCGTGAGCGACCTGCCCTGGGTGGAGACCCGTCCCGGAGTGCGACAGAAGAAGATCTGGGACGACCCGGTCAACCAGCGGCGGGCGATCCTGGCGCGCTTCGAGCCAGGCGCCACCCTCGCCCGTCATCGCCACGTGGGGGATGAGCTGATCTTCCTCATCGAAGGAGCCAACGCCGACGAATCTGGTCCGGTAACCACCGGCAACATGAACTATCGACCCAACGGTTGCGTGCACACGGTGACCACCAAGAATGGCGCCACCGTGCTGGCCATCGTGTGGGGCCATACGGAGCCTTTGTAGGAGCGGGACTCGATCTCAGCGCGACGTCAAGGGAGACGATCGATGAAACATCTGTCAGTCCTCGTCGCTCTTCTCGGAATCCTCGTCGCCTCGGCACCAGCCACGGCCGCGCCGGAAGGTCAGATGACCTGGGCCCTTCACATCTCGCTTGCCCCGACCTGGTTCGACCCCGCCGAGACCCCGGGGATCGCCACCCCTTTCCTGGTCCTCTACGCTCTGCACGACGCGCTGGTGAAGCCGCTGCCTGGCAACGCCATGGCACCCAGCCTGGCCGAATCGTGGTCCGCCTCGAAGGACGGCCTCGTCTACGAGTTCGTCCTCCGCCAGGGCGTGAAGTTCCACAACGGTGATCCCGTCACCGCCGACGATGTGAAGTTTTCCTTCGAACGCTATCGGGGGGCGGCCGCCAAGCTTCTGAAGGAGAAGATGGCGGTGGTGGAGACCGTGGATCCCCAGCGCGTCCGCTTCCGACTCAAGGAGCCGTGGCCTGACTTCATGACTTACTACGGAAGCCTCAGCACCGGTGCCGGCTGGGTCGTCCCACGAAAGTACCTGGAGAAGGTCGGCGACGACGGCTTCAAAAAGGCACCGGTGGGGGCGGGGCCCTATCGGTTCGTCTCCTTCAATCCTGGGGTGGAGCTTGTGCTGGAGGCCCAGGAGCAGTACTGGCGGAAGGTCCCCAGCGTCAAACGGCTGGTGTTCAAGGTGGTCCCCGACGAAGCCACGCGTCTGGCCATGCTCAAGCGCGGCGAGGCCGACGTCATCTACCTGCTTCAGGGCGAGCTGGCCGAAGAGGTAAAACGCAGCCCGGGGCTCACCCTGCGCCCTACCCCCATTGTGTCGACGCACTGGCTCGTCTTCGCTGACCAGTGGGATCCGAAGTCACCGTGGGCCGACCAGCGGGTACGCCTGGCCGCCAATCACGCAATTAATCGTCAGGCCGTCAACGAGGCCATCACCCTGGGATTCTCCAGGATCACCTGGAGCATCATCCCCCAGAGCTTCGACTTCTTCTGGCAGCCGCCTGCTTACCCCTACGATCCCGCCAAGGCCAAGCAACTCCTGGCCGAGGCCGGCTATCCGAAAGGGTTCGATGCCGGCGACCTCTGGTGCGATGCGGCCACCGCCACCATGAGTGAGGCGGTGGGGGGCTACCTTCAAGCGGCCGGGATCCGCGTGAAGGTCAGGCCGCTCGAGCGGGCGGCCTTCTTCAAGGGCTACGGGGAGAAGCAACTGAAGAATGTCGTCTACAGCCTGAGCGGCGCCTTCGGGAACGCGGCCACCCGCCTCGGGAACCTTCGTGGCTGCCGGCGGCCCCTTCGTCTACGGAAGCTATCCCGACATCGATGGGCTCTTCCGCGAACAGGCCAACGAGCTCGACCGCAAGCGGCGGGAGGCGATGCTCAACCGGATCCAGCAGCTCATGCACGAGAAGGCCATGTACGCTCCCATCTGGGAGCTCGGCTTCATCCACGCCTCCGGCCCGCGGGTGGCCGAGTCGGGCCTGGGCCTCATCACGAGCTGGGCGTTCTCCGCCCCTTACGAGGATGTGAAGCTCAAGGGCAAGTGAGCAAGGAGGGTTCCATGAGATACGTTCGGGGACTCTTGGCCGCGTCGCTCGTCCTTCTCGTCTCAGCCATTTCCGCGCCCGCGGGCGCTACGCCGGAG
Organism: uncultured Candidatus Rokubacteria bacterium; assembly: GCA_963754315.1. Taxonomy (GTDB): domain Bacteria; phylum Methylomirabilota; class Methylomirabilia; order Rokubacteriales; family CSP1-6; genus CAVWFS01. The sequence goes on along the minus strand of CAVWFS010000018.1, from coordinate 240,761 downwards.
GGTCAGATCACCTGGGCCGTTCACGTCTCGCTCGCCCCGACGTGGTTCGACCCCGCGGAGACGTCCGGCATCATCACGCCGTACATGTTGCTGTACGCCCTGCACGATGCGCTGGTGAAGCCGATGCCGGGCAACCCGATGGCTCCGAGTCTGGCCGAGTCGTGGAGCGCGTCCCCCGATGGGCTCGTCTACGACTTCGTGCTGCGGCGGGGGGTGAAGTTCCACAATGGCGACCCCCTCACCGCCGAGGATGTCAAGTTCTCGCTCGAGCGCTACCGGGGCGCCGCCCACAAGACGCTCAAGGAGCGGGTGGCGGCGATCGAGACGCCGGATGCGACCCGCGTGCGCATCCGCCTCAAGCAGCCGTGGCCGGACTTCATGACCTTCTACACAGAAGCCACCGGCGCCGGCTGGATCGTGCCCAAGAAGTACGTCGAGAAGGTGGGCGACGACGGCTTCAAGAAGGCGCCCGTCGGCGCCGGCCCCTACAAGTTCGTCTCCTTCACGCCGGGTGTGGAGCTCGTCCTCGAGGCCTTCGATCAGTACTGGCGCAAACCGCCGAGCGTGAAGCGCCTGGTGCTCAAGGCTATCCCCGACGAGTCCACCCGGCTGGCCGCCCTCAGGCGGGGTGAGGTGGACGTGGCCTACTCAGTCCGCGGCGAGCTGGCCGAGCAGCTTCGACGTACACCCGGGCTGACTCTGAGGCCCGTCGTGGGGCAGGCTACCTTCTGGTTGTACTTCCCCGACCAGTGGGACCCGAAGTCGCCATGGCACGACCGGCGCGTGCGGCTAGCCACCAACCTGGCTATCGACCGGGCCGCCGTGAACCAGGCCGAGCTCCTGGGCTTCGCCAAGGTGACGTGGAGCATCATCCCGAGGAGCTTCGAATACTACTGGCAGCCACCGGGCCACCCCTACGATCCCGGCCGAGCGCGACAGCTCCTGGCGGAGGCCGGGTATCCCAACGGTTTCGACGCCGGAGACTATACGTGCGACGTGGCCTTCACCAACATCGCCGAACCCATCCTCAACTATCTGCGGGGGGCCGGGGTGCAGGCCAGGCTCCGGCCGCTAGAGCGGGCGGCCTTCTTCAAGGGCTATGCGGAAAAGAAATACAAAGGGCTGATTCAGGGCGCCAGCGGCGCCTTCGGGAACGCGGCCACGCGGATCGAGGCCTTCGTCGCGGCGGGCGGCACCTACGCCTACGGGAGCTATTCCGACATCGACGGGCTCTTCCGGGAGCAAGCCAGCGAGCTAGAACCAAAGCGGCGATCGGCGACGCTCGAGCGAATCCAGCAACTGATTCACGACAAGGTGATGTTCGCGCCGATCTGGCTCAACGCCGGCCTCAACGGCGTCGGCCCGAGGATCGAGGAGTCGGGGCTCGGCCTCATCGCCGGCTACGCGTTCTCCGCTCCCTACGAAGATCTAAAGCTGAAGGGCAAATAGGAACGCGAATGAGCCGAGTCCGGCCCCCTGCTGGTCGTGGAGGATCTCAAGACGTATTTCTTCACCCGCCAGGGCGTCACCAAGGCCGTGGACGGAGTCAGCTTCACCTTGAACGCCGGGGAGACCCTGGCCCTGGTGGGAGAGTCGGGCTCGGGCAAGTCGGTAACGTGTCTGTCGCTGGTGCGGCTCGTTCCCGAGCCGGCCGGACGGATCGTGGGCGGCCGCGTGCTTTTCCAGGGCGAGGATCTGCTCCAGAAGAGTCCGGCCGACATGCGACATGTGCGAGGCAAGCAGATCGCCATGGTGCTGCAGGACCCAATGACCTCGCTCAACCCGTCCCTCACCGTCGGCACCCAGGTCAGCGAGGTCGTGCGACTGCATCAGGCGCTGCGCGGGGATTCCCTGCGGGGGCGGGTACGGGAAGCGCTCTCGCGCCTTCGTATCTCCGCCCCCGACACGCGCCTGCGGCAATACCCGCATCAATTCAGCGGAGGGATGCGGCAGCGTGTCTCGAGCGCCATCGCTCTGTCATGCGCGCCGCGCCTGCTCATCGCGGACGAGCCCACCACGTCCCTGGACGTCACCATCCAGGCGCAGTACCTGGAGCTGCTCAAGGAAGTGCAGCGCGAAGCCGGGGTGGCCGTCATCCTGGTCACCCACGACTTCGGGATCGTGGCCGCCAACGCGGACCGGGTGGCCGTGATGTATGCGGGGAAGATCGTGGAGATGGGCAGCACCTTGCAGGTCTTCAATACGCCCGCGCATCCCTACACGCGAGCGCTTCTGAGTTGCTTGCCTGATGTCGAGCTGAAGCGTCAACAGCTGATCGAGATCGGGGGACAGCCTCCCGATCTGGCTCGCCTCCCGCCCGGCTGCGCCTTCGCCCCCCGCTGCCCCCTGCGCCAGCCCGTCTGCGACGAGGCGTTTCCGGCGATGGTGTCCGTGGAAAGCGGGCATACCGCGCACTGTTGGTTCGCCCCCGCGCCGGGGGCGCACAACTGAAATGGTGCTGCAAGGTGTCGGCCTGAAGAAGCACTTTCCGGTGACGGGAGGCTTCGGGGTGGCTGGCGTGCGCGGCTGGATCAAAGCCGTCGACGGGGTCAGCGTTCAGGTGGCCGAGGGCGAGACCCTGGGCATCGTCGGCGAATCGGGGTCCGGCAAGAGCACTCTGGCCCGGCTCTTTTTGCTCCTGGAACGACCCACCGAGGGATCTTTGCTCCTCGACGGCAAGGAGGTGCGGGACTTCGGTCGTGCCGACTTCGCGCGATATCGCCGCTCGGTCCAGGCCGTGTTTCAGGATCCGTACAGCTCCTTGAATCCCCGGATGCGCATCGAGCAAATCGTGGCCGAACCGCTTCCCCGGGAGAACGGTACCAGCAGCCGCGCCACCGTGCGGGAGCGGGTCGGCGAAGTCCTGGAGCTGGTGGGCCTTCGACGCGCCAGCGCCGCCCTCTATCCCCACGAGTTCAGCGGCGGCCAGCGCCAGCGCATCGCCATTGCCCGCGCTCTGGTGACCTATCCCAAGTTCATCATGCTCGACGAGCCGGTCTCGGCTCTCGACGTCTCCATCCGGGCCCAGATACTCAATCTCCTGAAGGGGCTGCAGGACCGGCTGGGCCTCGCCTACATCATGATCTCGCACGATCTGGCGGCCGCCCGCTACCTCGCCACGCGTCTCGCCGTGATGTACGCGGGCAAGCTCGTGGAGACCGGAGAGTGCGATGGTGTCTACACGACGCCGTTGCATCCTTACACGGAGGCGCTCCTGTCGGCGGCCCTTCCCCTGCATCCGTCGGCGAAACGCCAGCGCATCGTCCTGGCCGGCGAGGTGGCCAATCCCATGAATCTACCGCCCGGCTGTCGCTTCCATCCCCGGTGTCCTCGGGCGATGCCGCAGTGCCGAAGCGAAGAGCCGTCGTGGCAAGAGGTGAAGCCAGGGCGCTTCACAGCCTGTCACCTGTATTGACTTCCACGGCGGGCCCACGGTGAGCCCCGAACCATCTGCGAGGAGACGATCTGCTTCCGCCGAGCGCCTACGTCCGCGACGATGAGGGAGCCGACCCCGAGTTCTATGCCCATCCCCGCAAGGTTGTCCACATCGACGACGGAGCCATCGCGGCGCTGTGCCACGCCTATGCCGACGTGCTGCCCGCCCACGGGCCGCTCCTCGACCTCATGAGCAGCTGGCGCAGTCATCTGCCGCCAGGCCTGCCGGCGCGCACCGTGGTAGGCCTCGGGCTCAACGCCGAGGAGATGGTCGACAATCCACAGCTGACGCGACACGTCGTCCACGATTTGAACCGCGAGCCGTGGCTGCCGTTTGCCGACGAAGAGTTCCACGGCGCCATGTGCGCGGTGTCGATCCAGTACCTGCTCCATCCGCTGCTGGTCTTTCGTGAGGTTTGCCGTGTGCTGCGGCCCGGGGCCCCTTTCGTGGTCTCCTTCTCGAACCGCTGCTTTCACACCAAAGCCGTGGCCGTCTGGCTCGGCACCGACGACCAGCAGCATCTCAGCCTCGTCGGCCAGGTATTTCGAGAGCGCAGGCGGCTGGATTGACCTCAAGAAGGAGGATCGCTCGCCTGGTAACGGCGACCCACTGTACGTGGTGTGGGCGCGCAAGGCGATCGGGAGAACCACCGCGCCCCCCTGACCGGACTGCATTACAATCGGCCCGTCAGGCCTGGTTCATGGAAGCGCCCCGACAACGGGCAAAACGCCTCCTCGAGCGGCCCCTGACCGGAGACGGATATGGCCAAGAATGGCTTACGCGTCATGGACAGTGATCTGCACGTCGTCGAACCCGGAACGCTGTGGGACAACTATCTTGATCCGAAGTTCCGCACCCGCATCACCACGATCCCGGATCGCCAGGGGCAGATGCGGGCTCGGGTAGACGGCATGGTCCTTCCCCCCTACGCCGACCGTCCTGAACGAGAGCGCGCCTGGTCGTTCCGCATGCGGGCTCCGGGATGGGAACGGCTCGGTCGGGGAAGCACGCCGCCCAAGTCGGTTGTGGAGGCCATGGACATCGAGGGAGTCGACGTTGGGATCTTGTTCCGAACGTGGGCGACCCACGCTATCAACATCGATGGGCTGGAGCCCGCCTTCGCGGCCGCCATGAGTCGCGCCTGGAACCGCTGGATAGCCGATTTCTGCACGGAGAGCCCCGAGCGCCTGAAGGCCTCCGCCCTGGTGCCTCTTCAAGACATCGATCTCGCCGTCGCCGAGGCTCGCTTCGCCGTCCACGATCTGGGGGCCATCACGCTCGTGCTGCCGTCGCACATGATCAACGGCCGGCCCATCTACGACCGTTACTACGACCCCTTGTGGGCAGCCGCCCAGGAGCTGGACGTGGCCGTATCCTTCCACGGCAACCATGCCGCCTATGCCGACCACCTAGCCAAGCGTTATCTCGACAACCTTGTCCTCAGTCATGCCTGCGGGCAGCCGGTCGAGATGATGCTCACCTTGGGCGCCGTGGTGACGGGGGGCGTGCTGTCCCGCTTTCCGCGCCTGCGGATGGCATTCCTGGAAGGCAACTGCAGCTGGCTGCCCTGGTGGCTGTGGGCCCTCGATGAGCGCTGGGAAGAGTGGGGCGATCGCGAATTGTTCCAGCAAGATGCCAAGCCCTCCGAGCTCTTCCGACGCCAGTGTTTCGTGTCCGTCGAGCCCGAGGAGGAACTGGCCAAGCACGTGGTGACGGAGGTCGGCGACGACAACCTCGTGCTGTCGACCGACTGGCCCCACGACGACTCGCGCTTTCCGCACGCCATCGACTCGTTCCTGGGTCAGGCGGATCTGTCTGAAGCAAGCAAGCGCAAGGTCCTGTGGGACAATTGTGCGCGGCTGTACAAACTGTAGTCTAAGCCCCGAGTAGGCAGAGGAGACGTCATGGCGTACGACCTGCTGATCAAGAACGGCATGGTGGTCGACGGAACGGGATTCTCTCGCTATCGCGGCGATGTCGCCGTCAAGGACGGGACGATCGTCGAGATCGGCAAGATACGAGGGGGGCCGCCACTACGATCGACGCCGAGGGGCTGTTCGTGGCGCCGGGTGTGATCGATCTTCATACGCACTACGATGCCCAGCCCTTCTGGGACCGGCTGTGCACGTCGTCGGTCTGGCACGGGGTGACCACCGTCCTCACTGGCAACTGCGGGCTGACCTTGGCCCCGCTTCGGCCGGAACACCGCGAGGCGATGCTGGCCACATTCTGCTGCGTGGAAGACCTGCCCATACGGTCGCTCAGCAGCGTGCTGACCTGGAGCTGGGAGACTTTCGGGGAATACCTCGATGCGATCGACATCGGGCTCGGCGTGAACATGATGCCGCTCGTCGGCCACAATCCTCTGCGCCTGAGCGCCATGGACAAGGCTGCCTGGGACCGCCCGGCCACCGCCGACGAGATCGCCACCATGCAGGAGCTCTTGCGGGGAGCCCTGGCGGATGGAGCCTGGGGCTGGAGCACCACGGTCTCGCCAACCCATGCTGGTCCGCGCGGAGAGCCGGTGCCCACCCGGCTGGCCGCCAACGACGAGCGGGTCGCTCTCGGTCGAACCTTGGGTGAGTTCAACCGCGGCATCATCGAGATCCTGCCGCCCGGTGCCGGCCAGCCCGACGAGGCTGATCGACAGCACTTGTTCGAGGTGGCGCAGGCGAGTGGGCGCCCGGTCTTCTTCTTGGGATTCGACGCGAGCGCGCGTGGCTACGTGGAGGGGGCAGCCCGCCAGGGCGCCCAGCTCTACAACCTGCTCCGGGCCATCCCGTTCAATCCGAGATTCCGGCTGAAGAAGACGACCTACTTCGGCAACCTCGATGTGTGGGATGTGGTGATGGCCAAACCCTTCGAGGAGCGGATGACGCTCCTGACCAATCCCGAGAAGCGGGCGGAGTTGCGGGAGGCGGCCCTGCAGCGCCAGCGGCGACGGCCAGGTGTCCCTGGACGGTTCATCAAGTGGAAGTCGATCATCGTCAGCAAGGCGGCTCTCGCCAAGAACCAGGCGCTAGAGGGACGCAGCCTGACCGAGCTCGCCGAGGCGCACGGCAAGCACGTGGCCGACATGATGCTGGATCTCGCCGTCGAGGAAAAGCTCGAGACCGAGTTCCTGCAGCAGTCGCGGTCGCCCGAGGAGGACGTGGAGCTGGCCGAGTACGTGAAGACCGGGCATGCGATACCTTCCCAGACCGACGCCGGCGCCCACCTCAACACCAACTACTGCACGGCCGGCGAGTCGAGCTATGTCCTCGGCGAATGGGTGCGCGAGCGCCAGCTGCTCACCCTGGAGGACGCGATCCGCCGCTTCACCTTCCAGCCCGCCCGTATCATGGGTCTGAACGACCGCGGGCTTGTCCGGGAAGGCATGGTGGCCGACCTCATGGTCTTCGACCTGGCGCGTATCGGAGTGAAGGACGACGAGATTACCCGCGACGGGCCTTCCGGATCACCACGGCGCGTGCAAGGGGCAGAGGGTGTGGAGCACGTCATCGTCGGTGGTCAAGCGGTGTTCGATCACGGCAAGCACACTGGTGCCTTCCCCGGCCGCGTGCTTCGCAACCGACGAGCTGGCTGACGGATAGCGTCACCCGGAGGATTCCATGAAAGTCGGCATCGCCCTCAACATGTTGACCAAGGAGGGGCGCTCGGATGCCTCGGTGTTCGCCGAGCACCTGGCCCTCGGCGACCTGGCCGAGCCGCTCGGCTTCGATTCGCTGTTTGCCCTCGAGCACCACTTCACCGGCTATGCGATGTCCCCGGCGCCGACCCAGCTGCTGAGCTATTACGCCGGACGTACCCGGCGTATCACCCTGGGGACAGCCGTCATCGTCCTGCCCTGGCACGATCCGGTTCGGGTGGCGGAGGAGATTGCCCTCCTGGACGTCCTATCGGGTGGCCGATGCCTCTTCGGATTCGGGCGGGGGGCGGCCAGCGTCGAGTATGCCGGCTTCCGCGTTCCGATGGACGAGGCTCGCCCACGCTTCGTGGAGGCCGCAAAGGTGGTCGTCAAGGCACTCACCCACGAGGTCTTCGACTGGGACGGTGAGTTCTTCCACATCCCGAGTACTTCCATACGTCCCCGCCCCATCTCGCATCCGGAGCGACGTTTCTATGCCTCGTCGGTGAGCCCGGAGTCGGCGGAGATCATGGCCAAGCTCGGCTTCGGCGTGCTGGTCGTCATGCAGAACGAGTGGCCGAAGGCGGCCGCCGACATCGATCGTTACCGGGAGATTGCCACGAGTGTCGGGTACACGCCGCGCCCGCCCATCATCCTCACCAACATCTCGGTCGCGGAGAGCCGGGAGGAGGCGCAGGAGCGCGCCCTCACGTATCTGTCTCGCAAGTTCGACTCGATCGACAATCACTATCACTTCTCGGACGGGCACCTGGCATCCGTGAAGGGCTACGAGTTCTACGGCAGCATGGCCAAGACGTACACCAAGATGAAGGACGAGGGCTACCGACGCAAAGCGGCTGAGTTCTACGTGAAGATCCAGGTCGTCGGCACCCCCCAGGACTGCCTGGAGCAGATCGGGGAGCTGCAGCGCCTGACCGGGCTCGATCACCTGGTCACCGAATTCGGCTTTGGCGGCATGCCTCACGAGGAAGCCGAGCTCAACATGCGCCTGTTCGCCGACCGCGTGATGCCGACCCTCCAGCGCGATCGGGCCTTTGCGGAACCGGCTGCCGCCGCCACCCCGAATGGAGCATCGGCCTCGGTGGCGCCGGGAGGCATCTTCGCCCCGGCCTGAGGCGCCCGGCAGGAGAGAAAGCACCATGGCCAGCGGACAGTCCGGGAAGGTGAACGAGCTGGTCGACGTCGAGCGCGGAATCATCAGCCGGGAGATCTTCGTGAGTGAGGAGATCTACCGGCGTGAGCAGGAGCAGATCTTCGCGCGGGCCTGGCTCTTCGTGGGACATGAGAGCCAGATTCCGCGCCCCGGCGACTACTTCGTATCGTCGATGGGTGAGGAGTCGGTCATCCTGTGCCGTGATCGGGCGGGGCGGATTCATGTATTCCTGAACTCGTGCCGACACCGGGGCATGAAGGTCTGCCGCTACGATGACGGCAATACTGTGGAGTTCATGTGCCCTTACCACGGTTGGAGCTACGCCACCGACGGGGCCCTGGTCGGCGTGCCGTTCGCCAAGGATGCCTACGGGGCCCAACTCGACCGGTCACGGTGGGGGCTCGTCGAGGTCGCCCTGATGGAAAACTACAAGGGCGCGATCTGGGCGACCTGGGACCCGGCAGCGCCCCCGTTCCTCGACTACATCGGGGGCTACAAGCTCTACCTCGACCTGCTGCTCGACGCCTGGGACGGTCGCGAGGGCGGCACCGAGGTGATCGGGGGAATCCACAAGTGGCGCATCCCCAGTAACTGGAAGTTTCCGGCTGAGAACTTCTCCGGCGACCGGTACCACGGGGTCAGCCACCGTTCGGTCGACATGGTCGGCATCGGACCCAGCGGCAAGGGGCGCCGCGACAATCAGGAGCGAAACGAGTCGCGGTGGCTCGACGTCTCGTTTCCCGACCTCGGGCACTCGATGATCACGTTCCTGCGGCCACCCGACTCGGCCGTCGCGCCGGCTTACCAGGACGCGCCCGCCGTGGCCGACTACTTCCGAGGCTGCGAGGAGGCCCGCCGCCTGCGGCGTGGTGAGCTGTGGCGGCTCTTCGGCGGCCCCGGCACCGTTTTCCCCAACATGTCGCCCCTGGCCCGCCAGCCGCGCACGCTTGCCGTGTGGCACCCGCGTGGCCCTCACCACACTGAAGTATGGCGCTGGTATCTCGTCGACGCCGATGCTCCGGCCGAGGTCAAGGACTACTTGCGCCACTACTACATCCGCTACTCCGGTCCGGCAGGGCTGACCGAGCAGGACGACATGGAGAACTGGAACTACGCCCATGCCGCCAGCCGTGGCACCATCGCCCGCCAGTATCCCTACAACTACGAGATGGGCCTCGGGCGGGAGACTCACGCCTTCGAGGACCATGGCCTTCGGCTGCCCGGAGTCATCAACGACGTGCCGGTGGGGACAGCCAGCGAGAACAATCAGCGCGGCTTCTACTGTCGCTGGCGCCAGTTCATGGAAGCCGGCAGCTGGGCGGAGCTTGGACCCAAGGGGTTGCCGCCGCGCCGATCCTCGTGACGGAGGGCCTGGCGCAGCTGAGCGAGACTCTCGGGCGCCTGCTCGTCAAGGCGGAGGTCGAGGAGTTTCTGTATCGGGAAGCCGAGCTATTGGACGAGCGGCGCTACGAGGAGTGGCTCGAGCTTCTCACAGACGATTGCCACTACTGGATGCCGATGCGCCGCAACGTCCCCCACGACGCGCCCGAGCGCGAGTTCACCCGCGAGGGGCGGGACGTCAACTGGTTCGACGAGGGCAAGGACACCCTCACCCGGCGCGTGCGCCAGATCCTCACCGGCATCCACTGGGCCGAGGAGCCCCCTTCCCGCATCTGTCACATGGTCTCCAACGTTCAGCTCGTCGGGACAGCGCCGCCGGGGCCGACGCCGTCAGAGGTCGAGGTCAAGTGCCGCTTTCTGATCTACCGTAACCGCGTGGAGACGGAGACGGACCTCCTGGTGGGCAAGCGTGAGGATCTGCTGCGCCGGATCAGCGGGGACTGGAAAATTGCCCGACGCAAGATCGTCCTCGATCAGAGCGTCCTGCTCGCCAAGAACTTGACCTTCTTTTTCTGAAGGTTCAGGGCGCCTCGACGATGGAGAGGGCCTGCTTGGGGCACCTCCGCACGGCCTCCTCGACCCGCGCGCGGAGTGTCTGGGGGGGCCGCTCCAGCTTCAGGTGAAGCCGGTCGTCCTCGCCGACCTCGAAGACTTCCGGCGCCAGCCGCGCACACACCCCATTGCTCTCGCAGAGATCGTGATCCACCTTCACTTGCATCCCGCGTTCCTCCACGAGGAGTGTCCTCACGACCCTCCGCTGATCCGTCTTGACGAGAGTATCGCCAATAGAGTAGTCGGAAGAGGCAGGTTTGAGGAAGGCCGAGACGCACGCGGAAGGAGCATGCGATGAGCATAATCCCGACCCCGACGACCACCCTCGCCGTGGACGACATCAACCTGGCGAGCTTCGACTTCTGGATGCGCGATGACGTGGACGGCGCGCTGGCCAAGCTGCGTCGCGAGCGGCCGGTCGCCTGGCATCAGCACGCCGACTCTGGCAAGGGGTTCTGGTCGCTCACCCGCTTTGTTGACGTGGCCGCCGCCACCCGCGCCTGGGACACCTTCAGTTCCGCCTTCGGGATCCAGGCAATGATGGATCCCGAGGACATGGCCCAGCTCACCGCCATTCGTTCCATGATCTCGACCGATCCTCCGAAGCACACCAAGCTGCGTGGGGTCGTCAATCGGGGCTTCACGCCACGAATGGTCGCCAAGGCCGAAGAGTCGGTTCGACGCCGAGCCCGGGAGATCGTCGACACGATTGCCCCCAAGGGCGAGATCGAGTTCGTGTCCGAGGTAGCCGACGTGCTGCCGGTGGCCATCATCTGCGACATGATGGGTGTGCCCGAGGCGGATCGACCCAGGCTGCTCGACCTCACCAACAAACTCCTCGCTGGCGGCGATCCAGAGTACGGCGGCACCAAGGAGTCCCTCCGAAAGGCGGGGGAAGAGCTGCGCGACTACGGGCTCTGGCTAGGCCGGAGCCGTCTGGAGGACCCTCAGAACGACCTGACCACGACGCTCGTCCACGCCGAGGTCGATGGGGAGGCCATGCCGCCCGAGGACCTCGGCCCGTTCGTGCTCCTGCTGATCGCGGCCGGCAACGAGACCACGCGCACCGCTCTCAGCCACGGCCTGTGGGCCTTCACGCAGTTTCCGGACCAGAAGCAGCGGTGGCTGGTCGACCTGGAAGGTCTCGCCGGCACCGCAGCCGAGGAGATCGTCCGCTGGGCCAGCCCCGTCATGCACATGCGCCGCACCCTGACCCGCGACACCACCTTCGCCGGCGTCGACATGCGCGAGGGCGACAAGGTGGTCATGTGGTACATCTCGGCCAACCGCGACGAGGCGCATTTCGCCGATCCCTATCGCTTCGATATTACGCGCGAGCCGAACGAGCAAGGCGGCTTCGGCACCGGCGGACCCCACTTCTGCCTGGGGGCTCACCTGGCCCGGCGCGAAATCATCGTCATGTTCACCGAGCTGCTGCGCCGTCTGCCCGACATCGAGGCCACCAGCAAGCCGGAGAAGCTTCGCTCGAACTTCATCCGTGGCATCAAACGGCTGCCCGCCGCGTTCAAGCCGGTCAGGTAGCGCGCGGAGCGACTTCCTGACCTTCTTGTTCTGACCGCCGCCCGCGCCATCACCCTCGATGCTCCCTTCACCCAGGAAGGGTTTCTGGTACTCCCTCCCCTAGCCTTGGGCGGCCAAGTCATGGGAAGAAGCGTAGGCTAGGCGTATGGAGCTGTCCCCGGCGTTTCATTCCGTCGTCCAGCAGTGGTTTACCCGTCGGTTTCCGGGCGGGCCGACCCCCGCCCAGGTCGAGGGTTGGCCGCGAATCGGGGCGGGGCGCGATGTCCTGATCGCGGCGCCCACCGGATCGGGCAAGACCTTGGCGGCCTTCCTCGTCTGTATCGATCGTCTTCTGCAGGCCAGTGTCAGCGAGGACGTGTCCGAGGCGATCGACGTCGTCTACGTGTCACCCCTCAAGGCGTTAGCCCGTGACATTCACCAGAACCTGGAAATTCCCCTGGCCGAGATCCGGAGCCTGGCGAGCGAGCAAGGGATCGTCCTCCCCGACGTGCGCGCGCAGGTCCGGACCGGCGACACCTCGGCCGGCGCTCGCGCGGCCATGACGCGCCGTCCACCTCACATCCTGGTGACCACACCCGAGTCGCTCTACCTCCTGGTCACGGCCCAGCGGAGCCGAGAGCAACTGCGCCGGGTGCGGACGGTGATCGTCGACGAGATCCACGCCGTGGCCCGGGACAAGCGCGGCTCGCACCTGAGCCTGACCCTGGAACGGCTCGATGCGCTCGGCGAGCATCGTCCTCAGCGCATCGGGCTCTCGGCGACTCAACGGCCCATAGAGACCATCGCGCGGCTGCTGGTCGGGACAGGGCCGGGGCGCAGCACCGCGAACGGGGCCCCCGCCTGCGAGGTCGTCGACCTTGGGCATCGTCGCGCCCTCGACCTGGCTATCGAGCTGCCCGACAGCGAGCTCGAGGCGGTCATCTCACACGAGCAGTGGGCCGACGTGCTGGACCGCATCGCGCGTGAGGTCAAAGCGCACCGCACCACGCTGATCTTTGTGAACACGCGCCGGTTGGCCGAGCGCATCGCCCATCTCCTCAGCGAACGCCTTGGCCCCGACCAGGTCGCCGCGCACCACGGCAGCTTGTCCCGCGACCGGCGCCTACGTCTGGAGGAACGCCTCCGCGCCGGTGATCTCAAGGCGCTGGTGGCCACCGCCTCCCTCGAGCTCGGCATCGACATCGGGCCCATCGAGCTGGTCTGTCAGATCGGCTCTCCACGCAGTCTCGGCACGTTCCTGCAGCGCGTAGGACGTTCGGGACACGCGCTGGGAGTCACCCCGAAGGGCCGCCTCTATCCAACCAGCCGCGATGAGCTGGTGGAGAGCGCCGCGCTTTTGCGCGGGGTGCGCGCAGGTAAGCTCGATACGATCGAACCGCCCCAGGCGCCGCTCGACATTCTCGCCCAGCAGATCGTGGCCGCCTGCGCCGCGGAGCCCTGGCACGAGGACGCGCTCTTTGCCCTCGTAAGGCAAGCCGCGCCCTACGCCGAGCTCACGCGCCAGGATTTTGAGTCGGTGGTAGAGATGCTCGCGGAAGGAATGCAGACGGGAAGAGGACGGCGGGCCGCCTATCTCCATCGCGACCGGGTGAACGGAGTCCTGCGGGGCCGGCGGGCGGCCCGCCTGGCCGCCCTCACCTCCGGCGGCGCCATCCCAGAGACGGCTGACTACAAAGTCGTGGCCGATCCCGACGACACCGTGGTCGGTACCGTCAACGAGGACTGGGCCATCGAGAGCATGGCCGGGGACATCTTCTTGCTCGGCAGCACCTCATGGCGGATTCGGCGGGTGGAAGCAGGCATCGTCCGCGTGGTCGACGCCGCGGGGGCGCCACCGTCGGTTCCCTTCTGGCTCGGCGAGGCGCCCGCTCGAACGGCCGAGCTGTCCTGCGAAGTGTCCGATCTCCGCGAGCGGGTCGGCGCTCGGCTGGCCAGCGGCGACGAGGCAGCGGCCCGGGCCTGGGTCGAGAGCGAGAGCGGCGTGGGGCCGGAGGTAGCCCGAGAGATCGTCCGCTACTTGTGGGCGGGCGCGACCGCCCTCGGAGTATTGCCGACCCAGCGCGACGTCGTCTTCGAGCGGTTCTTCGACGAGACGGGAGGCATGCAGCTGGTGATTCATGCACCGTTCGGCGGCCGGGTCAATCGCGGGCTCGGCCTGGCGCTTCGCAAGCGGTTCTGCCGGTCCTTCGATTTCGAGTTGCAGGCGGCCGCCGACGATGATGCGGTCGTGCTGTCCCTCGGCCCCCAGCAGAGCATGCCGCTCTCGGCCATCTCGCGTTTCCTCTCCGCTCAAACAGTCCGCGACACCCTCGTGCAGGCATTGCTCCTCTCGCCGATGTTCCAGGTGCGCTGGCGCTGGAACCTCGGCCGCGCCTTGGCCGTGCTGCGAATGCGGGGCGGCAAGCGTAACCCGCCACCCATTCAGCGGATGGAGGCGGACGATCTGATGGCGGCGGTCTTCCCTGGCCTTGCTGCGTGCCAAGACAACGCCCCTGCAGGGCCAGTGGAGATCCCGGATCACCCCCTGGTACGGCAGACCGTGCACGACTGCCTGCACGAAGCTACCGACGTGGACGGGCTGGTCCGACTCCTCGAAGGCATTCAGGCGGGAACGATCCGCACTCACTTCCGTGAGTCGACTGAGCCTTCGCCTCTTGCTCACGAGATCCTGAATGGGCGGCCGTACACGTTCCTCGACGACGCCCCGCTGGAGGAGCGCCGCACGCGCGCGGTCGCGCTCCGCCGCGGCCTGCCGGAGAGCGTGCGTGATCTGGGCGAGCTTGATCGGGAGGCGATCGCCCGTGTGCGCGACGAGGCGCGCCCGGTACCGCGCGACGTCGAGGAGCTGCACGATGTGTTGCTCGAGCTGCTGGTGCTGCGGCCGCAGGCGGATTGGGCCGTCTGGTTCGACGAGCTGGTCGATGAGGGCCGCGCCGCGACCGCCGATTCCGCGGCCGGTCTGTTGTGGCTGGCTACTGAACGCCGGACCGCCGTCGAGGCGCTGTTCCCCGACGCAACTATCAGACCCGATGTCCGTCTGCCTCGTGGGCTGGCTGCCCACGCGCCGGACGCGGAGACAGCCGCGGTGGCGGCGGTGCGTGGACATCTCGGCGGTTTGGGGCCGTGCGTGGCTTCCGAGATCGCAGAGCGAACCGGACTGGGTCTCGACGTGGTAGACGCGGCGGTGGCCCGTCTGGAATCGGAAGGCTTCCTCCTGAGGGGTCGCTTCGATCCAGACAGCTCGGCCGGGGAAGATCGGGCAGAGATCTGCGAACGTCGCCTGCTCGCTCGCATCCATCGCTACACGACCGAGAGACTGCGGCGCGAGATCGAGCCGGTAACTGCCCAGGACTTCCTGCGGTTTCTCTTCCGCTGGCAGCACGTGGCTCCGGGTACGCAGCTCGAAGGGCGCCAAGGAGTCCTGGCGGTGATCGAACAGCTTCAGGGCTTCGAGATCGCGGCGGGCGCCTGGGAGGCCACCATCCTCCCTGCCCGCGTGGCCGAGTATCGCGGCGCCTGGCTGGACGATCTGTGCCTGGCGGGCACCGCCATGTGGGCCCGTCTCGGCGTCCGAACGGGCAACGACCTTGCTGATGCAGGTGCCCCCACCTCATCGCGGGCGACCCCGATGAGCTTCTTAGTACGAGACAACCTCCCTTGGCTGCTACGGGCCACACGTGGTCAGGGGCCGGCCGCGCCGCCCCGCACGAGCGTGGCGCAGGACGTCCTCGAGTGCCTGCGCGTCCGCGGCGCCCTCTTCTACGAAGAGATCGTCGCGGCGACAGGCCGTCTACGTGCTCAGGCCACGGAGGGGCTATGGGAGCTGGTCGCGCGTGGTCTCGTCACCGCGGACGGCTTCGGGAGCGTCCGGGCGCTCCTCTCGCCCCGCGAGCGCTGGGCACGCCGCGCCGGTCACGCGCTCTCCCGAGGGACACTGCGGCGCCCAGCGCTAGGTGGGCGACGCTCGGAGGGGCGCTGGTCGGTGCTGCCGAACGACGAGATCGACGGCGACGTCGAGACGTTGGCTGAGGCGGTGGCCGAGCAGCTCCTGGCCCGGTACGGCGTGGTCTTTCGCGATCTCGCCGCGCGAGAGACCCTGGCCCTGCCCTGGCGCGAAGTCCACCGCGCCCTACGCCGGCTCGAGGCGCGCGGCACCGCGCGCGGAGGCCGGTTCGTCACCGGCTTCGTTGGCGAGCAGTACGCGCTCCCCGAAGCGGTGGAAGCCCTGCGTCAGACCCGCCGCCTCGAGCGGACGGGCGAGATCGTCCGCGTGGCGGCCGTGGATCCGTTGAACCTGGTCGGCATCCTTACCCCTGGACCACGCGTGCCGGCGCTCGGGACCAACACCGTCGTCTACCGCGACGGGCTCCCCGTCGGCGCGGCCCCACCCGCGGCCGCCGAACATGGCCTCGGCACGATGAGCCGGTTCACGGCGTCGACCAGGTAGGCCGGAGACCTCTTGCCCTTGAGGTTGACGGCTTGGCGGTCTGGTTGTTCAGACCTCGAGATCTGGTCGACTCTTTCAGCGCGCCACGTCGCGGACGCGGTGGGCCTGGAGGGCCGGCAGCACTTTGGTGCCGAAGCGCTGGATCTGCTCCATGAACATCTCGTGCGGCATGGCGCCCCGGTTCATGTTCACGAGCACGGTGGCGGCGCCGGCGTGGTCGGCCGCCGCGATAATTCGCTCTACCACTTCGTCCGGCGTGCCCCACGGCAATTGCTCTGCCTCCCGCTCGATGTCGGCCATGGTCATACCCCGGTAGCGCTCGCGGGCACCGGAGACGGCGGCAAGGTTCTCGGGACGCACGTAGTCGAAGGAGGAGGTACTAAGATAACCGGCGTTCCGCTGTAGATTCGCCTCGCTGATGTTGCCGTGGCTGAACAGCGTTTGGTTGAAGTAGAGCGTATACGGTCCCGCCTCCTTCACAGCCTGGGCCTTGCTGTCGGCCACATAAGCGCTGGCCTGGATGATCAGGTGCTCGGGGGTTAGCCGATGGCCGTGCTGCTGAAGGCAGCGGGCGTAGTGGCGAATGATGTCTTCCCGAAGGCCGCGGGTAGGGACCAAGCCTGGCGTGATGGGAATGTTGTAGCGGGCCGCCCATTCGATGGTCTCCTTGCTGCCGGAGACGGGCACCCAGACCGGAGGGTGAGGCTGCTGCACCGGCCTAGGCCAGATGGCGACGTTCTCGTAGGACCAGAACCGGCCCGTATAGGAGAACTCCTCCTCTGTCCAGGCGCGGAGGATGATCTCCCACGCCTCCTCGAAGCGGGCACGGGACTCGCGCAGGGGAACCTTGTAGACGTTGTACTCACGGGGGATGCCGCGCGCGAAGCCGGAGACGATGCGACCATTCGACAGGCAATCGAGCATGGCCAGCTCCTCGGCCAGCCGAAGCGGATCGTGCAGAGGCAACAGGTTACCGTAGATGAGGAGTTTGATCCGCTGCGTGCGCTGGGCGGCGGAGGCCGCCATCAGGTTGGGCGAGTTCATCAGCCCGTAGGGGGAGGTGTGGTGCTCGTTGAATCCGACACCGTCGAACCCCAGCCGATCCAGGGCCTCCCACGCCGCCAGGTGCTCGGCGTAGGTGCGCACGGCCACCTCGGGCTTGAAGTGGCGGCGGAGCAGCGGCCACGGAAGCTCCGGTCCCTCCTTCAGATGATCGAGATGCTCTCCGTAGGGCAGCAGGTCGAAGACGAACACGTTCATGGGACTCCTCGCCGCGGCGTTCTCGAGCCGCCGCATCAACGTGAGCATGAGGGGCGATCACGCTAGCGCCGACGGCAGTATTGCGTCAGCGCCGCGTTCCCGTCAATCGATGGTCGTGAAGACATTCGACCCAATCGACGGCTCGCTTGCCTCGCTCGCGGTTCTGGGGTAGAACCGCCAGGCATGAAGATCACCGCCATCGACACCTTCGTGGTTGATACTGGCTTCACGCCTGCACGGCCGTGGCTCTACTGCGCCATTCGCACCGACGAGGGACTCACTGGCTATAGCGAGTTCGGGAGCCCTGGCCTGGTGCGCGGGCTGCTGGGCCTGGTGGACGATCTGGGCGAGCGCCTGATTGGTAAGGATCCGACGGCGGTCGAGAAGCACTACATCGATCTTTACCGTCACACGCGTCAGGCGTCGTACGGCGCGACCCAGATGGCCATCGCGGGGCTGGAGCTGGCGCTGTGGGATTTGGCCGGCAAGGCGCTTGGGGTACCTGTGTGGCGGCTCATGGGTGGACCACTCCGGGAGAGTCAGCGCGTGTACTGGTCACATCTCGCCACCTACCGGGTCACCAACTGGAAGCTCCTGGGGACGAAGCCTCTGCGGACGATGGACGATCTGGCCGCGGTGGCGCGGGAGGCGGTGGCCCGCGGCTACACCGCGTTCAAGACGAACATCATCTGGCCGGGCGAGCCGGCCCGTCGGATCACTCAGGGGACGACTGGTCCCCACGACCAGCTGGCCGCCCGCGAGATCATCGACCAGGCAGTCGCCCAGATCCGGACGATGCGGGAGGCGGTAGGGCCGAGCATCGACATCTGCCTCGACGTGAACGTGAACTTCAAGCCGAGCGAAGCCGTGCGGCTGGCCCGCGAGCTCGAACCGTTCAGCCTCTACTGGCTGGAGATCGACAACCAGGACCCGCACGCCCTCGCCCAGCTCCGCTCATCGGTCCGGGTGCCCATCTGTTCGGGCGAGCAGCTACTCACCATCCGGCAGTACCGTCCCTATCTGGAGCGGCACGCCATGGACGTGGTGATGGTCGACGTAGCGTGGCAAGGATTCTCGACCGCCAAGAAGGTGGCCGACCTCGCAGAGTCCTACGAGCTGAACATTGCCCCGCACAACTACAATGGCCACCTCTCGACCTTTCAGAGTCTGAACCTCTGCGCTTCGGTGTCGAACGTGAAGATCATGGAATCGGATCCCGAGCACACGCCCTGGCGCGACGAGCTGGTCACCGTGCTCCCCGAGATCAAGGACGGGACAATGCGCATCCCCACCGGACCGGGCTGGGGCACCGACCTGAACGAGGTCGCCCTCCGCAAGCACGCCTGGAAGGGCTGACGCGTCAGGCTACGCGGTAGCGGCTGACCATGGCATTGTCGAGGATGACGCCGAAGCCGGGATCGGGGTTCACCTCCATCATGCCGTCCTTGATCGGAGGACGGTTAGCCCACATCGCCTGCCAAACCGGATCGCGCTCGGGGTCGGCGAAGCACTCGACGTAGCAGGCCCTCGTCGGTGCGCAGGCGCGTGATCACCGTGCTGCGCTTGAGCACGGCGTACGTGCTGCCGCCGAAGTTCCTGGTGAGCGGGATGTCGATGGCGATGGCTTCGATGCTCTGAACACGCATAAGCGATCCTGCTCGCGGCCGGACCGGTTCAGCGGCCCTGAAACTGAGGGCGCCGCTTCTCGGAGAACGCCTTGACCCCTTCCTGGTAGTCCTGACTGTTGAAGCAGTCCGCGAGCAGTCGATCCAGGTGGGCCAGGTCGCGCTGATCGGTCGGGCGGAGCAACTGATCCACGCTGGCCTTGGCCGAACGGATGGTGAGCGGCGCGTTGCGTCCGATGGTGAGGGCATAGTCGCGGGTGAAGCTCTCCAGCTCTGCCTTGGGGACCACCTGGTTCACCAGCCCCATGCGGAGCGCATCCTGGGCGCTGAAATCAGTGCGGGCCGTGAAGAAGATCTCCTTGGTGAAGGAGGGCCCCACCAGCTTCATGAGCTTTTCCATGCCGTGGTAGTGGTAGCCGAGACCGAGGCGCGCCGCCGGGACGCCGAAGCGCGCATCGTCGGCGGCGATGCGCATGTCGCACCCGATGGCGATGCTGAGGCCTCCGCCCACGCAGTATCCATGGATCATGGCCATGAGCGGCTTGGCCAAGCTGGACAGCGCCTCTTGGCCGCGGGCCGACGTGCGGCTGTACTCAGCCTCGTCGGCCATGTTGCGGCGGCGCTCCTTGAACTGCGAGATGTCGGCCCCGGCCACGAAGGCCTTGTCGCCGGCCCCGCGCAGGACGACCACCCGGATGCTGTCGTCGGTGGCCAGGTCATGCACGTACTCGGGCATGAGCTGCCACATCTCCTGGCTCACGGCATTGCGCTTTTCCGGCTGGTTGAAGATGATCCAACCAATCGGCCCGTCCTTCTCCAGCAGCAGCTTCGGTGTCTCGCTCATGGCGTTCTCCTGGTCGAGGCCGCGTGCCCTCGCCGCTTAGGGTGTATCTCGTCAGCCCGTCCCGCGCAAGGGGGGATTGTCGCGCTCGGCCCCGATGGGGTACTCTCGCCTCACCCGAGAGGGAGGAGGGCTCACGATGATCTACGAGATCCGCACGTATCAGATCAAGCCCGGCAGCCAGGCAGAAGTCGAGAAGCGGTTCGGAGAAGCCTACGAATACCGCAAGAAGTACTCGCCCCTGGCCGCCTTCTGGCACACGGAGGTCGGCCCGCTCAACGAGATCATCCACGTGTGGCCGTACCCGGACCTGGCCGAGCGGGTGCGCGTGCGCGCTGAGGCCGCCAAGGACCCCAACTGGCCACCGAAGATCCAGGAGTTCATCCTTCACATGGAGTCGGAGGTCCTGGTGCCGTTCCCGTTCTTGCCCGAGCTGACGCCTGGTAAGATGGGCCCCTACTTCGAGATGCGCTGCTACGCCATCAAGCCGGGAACGCTCCCGGGGCTCATCGAGCGCTGGAAGGGGGCCATTGGCCCGCGCGTCAAGATGTCACCGCTGGCCCTGGCCGGGCACGTGGAGTTCGGCGAGGCGAACCGCTTCATTCACATCTGGGCCTACCAGAGCCTCGATCAGCGAATGGACGTTCGCAAGAAGGCGCGTGAGACTGGCGTGTGGCCGCCCCCCGGCGGTGGCGACACGCTGTTTACACAGGCCAACAAGATCCTCATGCCCGCATCGTTCTCGCCGGTTCAATAGACGGAGCGTTCGGCCCATGAACCTGCTGCGGCCCCGGGATCGTTACCTCACGGTCAACGGTTTGCGGTTTCACTTGCTCGACTGGGGCGGCGACGGCCGCACGCCGCTCCTGCTCTTGCACGGCTTCACGGGCCACGCCCACGCCTGGGACACGCTCAGCATCGCGCTCCAACCACACTTTCATGTCTATGCCCTCGACCAGCGTGGTCACGGCGAGAGCGATCCCGCCGATACGTACAATTCCATCGTTGCCTTCGATGACATCTCCGGTGTGGTCGAGCAGCTGGCGTTGAAGTCATTCGTCCTGATGGGACTCTCCATGGGTGGTCGTAACGGCATCTACTTCACTTCCAAGCGGCCGGATCTCGTGCAGAAACTGATCATCGTCGACATCGGGCCGGAGATCAGCCGGCGCGCCATGGAACCGTCGTCCGGACCTCCCGAGCCCGACACCTGGAACAGCATCGAGCAGGCCGCTCAGCATCTGTACCAGGGAAACCCGTATCCCGGCATCCACTACTACCGCTGGGTGGCCTCTCATAGCCTTCGCACACGCCCCGATGGGTCCCTCGTCTGGGCCTGGCATCCGAGCGTCAAGGAACGCCGCTCTCAACCCGATCTGGACTGGTGGGCCATCCTACGATCGGTGACGCCGCCCACACTCGTGCTGCGGGGGGCCGAGAGCCGCATCCTGGACCGCGACGTGGCCGAACGCATGGCCAAGGAGCTTCCCCACGGGCGATTCGTGGAGATCCCACGGGCCGTCCATACGTTGCACGAGGACAATCCGGACGCTGTCCTCACCGCGTTGAAGGAGTTCCTCGGCTTCTAGATCTGCTCGTTCGCCAACGCGCACACCTACCCATCGCCGCCTGTCGCTGGTCCGCCTGTCGCTGCGTCTCGCCTTGCCAGGACGTGCGAAGAACATGTAGGCTGCTTTCGGGTCATTGCCGTCGCTAGGCGCGATGACGGAGAGGACGATCACGACGGTGAGCGCCGATGCCGTGAACTGGGTCTCGGAGACTGTTCCCATCGCCGGGGTGGGATTGCACATTGCGCGAGCAGGCGCCGGCGCCCCGGTGGTCGTGCTCCATCACGATATCGGGAGCCTCGAACGCCTGGCTTTCTACGACGATCTGGCCCGTCACTTCACGGTTCTGGTGCCGTCCCACCCGGGATACGACAAGTCACTCCGGCCCGAGTGGATACGCAGCGTGCGCGACGTTGCGGTGCTGTACCAGTGGCTGCTTGCCGAACATGAGGCTACCCGAAAGGCAGGGACGGTTTCGCTGGTCGGGCTCGGCTTCGGTGGGTGGATCGCTGCCGAGATGGCCACCATGGCCCCGCAGGCGCTCCGCCGGCTGGTTTTGGTGGGAGCCATGGGTCTTCGACCCGAGCGCGGTGAGATTGCCGATCAGGCCTTGATCTCCTACATAGACTATGCGCGTCTGGGTTTCGCGGACGCGAGCGCCTTCGAGCGCTACTACGGGGCCGAACCGTCCACGAGCATTCTCGAGCAGTGGGATCTGAACCGGGAGATGACGTTTCGCATCGCCTGGAAGCCGTACATGTACAGCCCTACCCTCGGCCATCTCGTGAGCGGAATCGGGACGCCCACTCTCGTCGTGTGGGGACGCGACGATCGCATCGTTCCCCTCGAGTGCGGGGAGCGCTACGTGAAGGCCCTCCGCCACGGCCGGCTCGAGATCATCGAGGGTGCCGGCCACTTCGTCGAGATGGAGAAACCGCACGAGCTCGCCCAGCTGGTCACTGACTTCATCACCGGGCCCAAGAGGCGGACGAAAACCAGCAAGAAATAGAGGGATCGCCAATGCACCTCATGTATTTCACCGAGCAGCCGATGTCGGCCTATCCCGCGGACGAGGGGCGCAAGTTCGGCGCCACCGCCCTCATGTTCTCGAACCGCTTCTTCGATCCGGTGGCGGGCAGCCGTCTGTACAACGAGTATCTGGAGGACTATCGGCTCGCCGAGGAGGTCGGCTTCGACGGGATCATGCTGAACGAGCACCATAACGCGCCGTTCTGCATGCAGGCGAAGTGCAATGTGTTCGCCTCCATCCTGGCCGCCACCACCAAGCGCGTGAAGATCGTTCTCCTCGGCAATCCCCTTCCGCTCGCCGACAACCCGGTGCGGCTGGCCGAGGAGCTGGCCATGATCGACATGGTGTCCCGCGGGCGGCTGGTGTCGGGCTTCGTGCGTGGCGGCGGGCAGGAGCAGCTCGCAACCGGCGTCAATCCCGCCTACAACCGCGAGCGCTTCGAGGAAGCGCATGAGCTCATCGTGAAGACGTGGACCCAGCCGGGACCTTTCCGCTGGGAGGGGACGCACTACCAGCATCGCGTGGTCAATCCGTGGGCGCTTCCCTTGCAGAAGCCCCACCCGCGCGTGTGGATCCCCGGCGTGCTCAGCAAGGAGACGATCGTGTGGGCAGCGCAGAAGCGTTATCCCTACATCGCCCTCAGCACGGCGATCGACGCGACCAAGAAGATCTGGGAGCTCTACGATCGGGTCGCGACAGAAACGGGCTATGCGGGAGGACCCGAGTATCGCGGGTATCTGCAGCGGTGCCACGTCGCAGAGACCGAGGAAAAGGCCATGGCCAATGCCCGGCAGTTCATGTGGATGCAAGGCGAGTTCACCGGCCTCGCCCATCCCGTCTGGTCGAGCCCGTCCGGCTATTTCTCGCCGTCGTACCGAACCGCGTTCGTCGAGTACGCCGTGGGACGCCGACCGAACCCCCGCGGAGCTGCCTTCGAGGACCAGATCGAGAACCAGCAAATCGTGGCCGGCACGCCGAAGACGGTCATCCCCAAGCTCCGTCGGCTCCTGGAGGAGACACGGCCGTCCATTCTTGGGCTCTGGGCAAGCGATGGCTTCGTCCCGAACGAGGACACCCGATCGTGTATTCGCCTACTTGGCGAGGAAGTTCTGCCTGCCCTGCGCGAAATCGCCAAGGAGCTCGGCCTCTGGAGTCCCTTCGAGGCGAATGCCCCCGTGAGCTTGGCGTTTCCGGACCCGGCCCTCACACCATCGTGATCCCGCGGCGGGCCAACTCCGCCTCGAGGTTCAGCTCCCGCGTCGGGCCGGACCGCCCGTCGGGCACCGTCCAGAAGACCTCGAACTCGAGTCCATCGGGATCCTTGGCGTAGAGCGACAGACTCACGCCGTGACTCGACTGGCCGACGAGCGCGCCCGCCTCCCGCAGGCGCTCGCGCGCTCGCACCAGATCGGTGAGCTCGCCGACCTCCCAGGCCGAGTGGTACATGCGGGCCACCCGTTCATCCGGACGCGCGACCCCCGACTGCTCGAACAGCCCGAGGTGATGATCCTCGGAGCTGCCGGCGATCCTCAGGAAGGCCGCGCGAGGCGACTCGGATTTCACCTCGAAGCCCAGCACGTCGCGATAGAAGCGTACACTCTGCGCGACGTCGGAGACCCACAGCACGAGATGCTGTAACCGCTTGAGACCAATACCGGTGGTGGCGGTGGTCATGCTTACACTCCTCTGTTGGCTGCGCTCATGACGAGGCCGGATATTCGACGCTGACCGTGATGCCGACGCAGGCGATGAGCACGTCGGCGCCCGGCACTCGCAAACCGCCGGGTACCGCGCGGACGCTCACCTCGCCGTGAGGCAGCTCGCGCCGGACTGCCTCCACGTCGACCGACGCCGGGTCGGGGACGCCGACCGTCACGTCCACGAGCATCTTGCCACCACGCGCTCGCACCTGCTGGAACAGCGGCAGGCTCGAGTGCCGAATGGCGTCCGACACGGCCCGGCGGGCGGCCTTCGTCGAATCGCCGCCGTGTACATCCACCCCCATTCCGAACTCGAGAACACACGCCTGCGCGCTCACGCTTTCCCCTCCCGTTTGGATCGTCACCTGCCCGTAGACGGCCACCGCCAGCCCTGAACGCCAACTGCCAAGGCGGCTGGATGATCGTATTATGCCTGAGCCGCCTCCGGGCACAGTTGACGGGCAGAAGTCAGTTACGGCGGGGCCGAGCACCGCCTGCTTGACCCCCGTCATTTGCCCATTCGCCGTCCACCAGGGTCCGCTATGATCGCCCCGGGCGCCCAGGGAGGATCATATATGACCGAGTGGACAGGCGGACGAGCCGTGGTCGAGCTCTTGAAGGCCGAGGGAGTGCGCTACATCTTCGGCATCGTGGGCTCCACCTTCCTGGATGTGCTCGACACGCTTTATGACGATCGAAGCGTGGAGTACATCAACGTTCGCCATGAACAGGCGGCCGCCTTCATGGCCGACGGGCTCGCGCGGGTGACCGGATCACCGGGCGCCTGCCTGGTCACGAGCGGCCCGGGCGCCACGAATCTTCTCACGGGGGTAGCCTCCGCCTACGTCGCCCATTCGCCGGTGGTGATCATCGTGGGAGGCGTCTCTCTCGAGCACACGCAGAAGGATGCCTTCCAGGACTTCGATCTGATCAGCATGTTCCGTCCCGTCACCAAGCTCGCCGTGCAGATCACCAAGCCCGAGCGTATTGCCGAGCAGCTACGGGCGGCGCTGCGCGCGGCCATGAGCGGCCGCCGGGGGCCCGTGCTCGTGGAGATCCCGCGAGATGTCCTGAGCGAAGGCGTGACGGCGACGTCGATCCTGGCTCCCGGACGCTATCGCCCGACCCATCCGCAGCCTCCCCACCCCGAGGCCGTGCGTGAGGCCGCCCGTATCCTGCGCGGGGCGGAGCGCCCACTGCTGCTGGTGGGCGGAGGAGTCACCTGGGCCGGCGCCGGCGATCTGATTGTCCGCCTGAGCGAGCAGTACTCGATCCCGATGATCACGGCATACGGCCGCAACGATGCCGTGCCCAACGAGCACCCCTTGTACGTGGGACCGCTTGGGCGGGCCGGCTCGCCCGAGGCCGCGGCGGCCTGCCGCCGGGCTGACGTGCTCATAGCGGTCGGCTCGCGGCTGGCGCACTTCACCACCCATTTTGACGATCGGTACATTCGACCGGAGACATTGCTCGTTCAGATCGACATTGACAGCCGCGACCTCGGTCGGTACTACCCTCTGGCGCTCGGCATTGAGGCGGACGCCCGAGAAGCCTGCCTGGCTCTCACGCAGGCGCTCAGGGGCGACGGAGCCGGTCCGGATCGCCAGGCGTGGCGAAAGGAAGCCGAGGCACTCCGCGACAAGCGCCAAGCCCGCCTGGCATCCGAGGTCGGCCTCGACACCAAGCCCCTCAAGCCTCAGCGTGTCTACGCGGAGCTGCGTCGTGTGCTCCCGCCGGAGACGATCGTCGCCCTCGACGCTGGCGCCGCTCCCGCCTATGGCTACGACCGGTTGCACTTCACGCGACCGCGCACGTTTCTCACGCCTCTCGACCTGGGCGGCCTCGGCTTCGCGTTTCCGGTCGCGCTGGGGGCCAAGCTCGGCTGTCCGGCGGCCCCGGTCCTGGCCATTCACGGCGATGGGGGCTTCCTCATGAACGCCCAGGAGCTGGAGACGGCCGTCCGACACGGCATTAACGTGGTCACGGTGGTCATGAACAACAACTGCTGGGGATCGGAGAAGGCGTATCAGCGGCACTTTTATGGTGGGCGCTACATCGGCTGTGACATCGGCAACCCGCGTTACGACCACTTCGCCCGCCTCTTCGGGGCTGAGGGATACTACGCCGAGCACGCCGACCAGGTCGGGGACGCCGTTCGTTCGGCACTACGCTCTGGCCGGCCGGCCGTCGTCGAGATCCCCATCGACCCGGACGAGTTCCCCACTCCGGCCGCGGCCGTCCGTCGCGACACGACGAGCCGCCAGCGAGCCTGACGTCATGGTCAGGCTGCCTTCGGTAAGGGTCGTAGGAAGGGCAGGCGTAGTATAAGACGCTATGGATGACAGCGTGCAACGGATGGCTTCGACCGTGCGCGAGACTGCCTTCGTGGCCAGCCTCCAGACGCGGGGTCGCGACATCGTGGCGCAATGCTCGCGATGCGGACGGTGCGTCGAGGTCTGCCCCACGGCCGGTCCGGCCGAGGTTGACCGCCGCGATCCCCAAGCCGTGGTGACCCAAGTGCTCGACCTGCTGCGCGGCGCCGGCGATCCAGCAAGCGCCGGGGCCCGTTGGGCCGAGACGTGCACCGGCTCCGGCGCGTGCCGCCAGGCGTGCGACGATGGGATCAATCCTCGCTTCATGCTCGCCCTCGCCCGGGTGCGGCTCAACGAGCGACGGTCCGATGAAGAGCGGAGGACCACCGGGCAGAAGGCCTTTCACACGATGTCGCGCGGTGTGAAGGTACTCTCGCGACTGCAGTTACCCGCAGAAGTGGTGGGGCGCGTGACACGAGCGGCTCGCGCGCAAGAGGGCCCCGCCCCCGAGGTCGTGATGTACCTCGGCTGCAACGTGCTGAAGACCCCGCACATCGCCCTGCTCTGCCTCGAGGTGCTCGACCGGCTGGGCACACGTTATGCCGTGTTCGGCGGTCCGGCCAACTGCTGCGGCGTTCTCCAGTTCCGCGCCGGCGACACGGCTACCGCCGGCCGGGTGGGTGGGAGCACGGTGGCGGGGTTCGCCGGCACCGGAGCCCCCCGTGTCCTGACCTGGTGCCCCACGTGCAATATCCAGCTCGGCGAGATCGTGATGCCGGCCACCAATCCGGGCTTCGCCCTCGAGCATGTCGTGCCGTACATTGCCGATCGGCTTGAGCGTTTGCGACCACATTTTATCCACGCGGTGCCGCAGCGGGTGGCCTTGCACGAGCACCCAGGAGTGCCCGGCGTGACCGAGGGTGTGTTGAAGATTCTCGGCGCAATCCCGGGACTCGAGGTGGTCGACCTCGCCCAGCCCCGTGTCGGCTACATGTGCAACTCTCTGGCCCCGGTGGCTGCGTACAAGCGGGTCCTTCATGCGCGGGAGCTGGCCGCCGCCGAAGCGGCCAGGGTGGACTCGCTCGTCGGCATCTACCATGCCTGCCACCGCGAGCTGTGCGCTCACGAGGCAACCATGCCCTTCCGGATTGTGAACTTCCTAGAGATCGTGGGCGAAGCCATGGGGATCACGCGCCCCGATCTCTTCAAGCAGTGGAAGGTGATGCAGGACGTCGACCGTGTTCTGGCCGAACTCGGCGATCAGGTGGAGCGCGAGAGGCTCGATCCGGAGGCGGTGCGCGAGGTGATGGTGGCAAGCCTCCTCGGCGAGCAACCCCTTCCTCTCGGCTCGCCACGGTTCTTCATGGAGTGACGAGTCCGGAGTCTCCGTGAAGGTTGATCAGACCGGAAGGCCCAGTTCTCGGGCCGCCTGGTTCTGCAGGGCGTCCAGGCTCACGAAGCGGGTCAAGCCTTGCCGCTGGTGGAACCAGAGCGCCGTGCGTAGGTGGGCGAGGTCGAGGGATCGGGGCGTCGATACGATAGGCATGACCCGCCCCTGGCAGAGATCGAGTGTGAGATCCCGTAGAGCGAACTGATCGAGATCGGCCCCCAGTCGGTCGAGCGCGTTCTGCAGGTCGGTGGCAGTCAGCCGACCCGCACGGGACAGGTGCACGAGGGTCCGTTCCGCCTCGAGAGCCAGCAGCACGCTCGAGAGCAGCTGAGCGCCGTTCAGCTCCTCGGCCAGCCGCGCCCATCCGGCCTCGCCGAGAAGCAGGCACAAGTAGGCTGACGTATCGACGTAGCATCGCTTGGCCGGCATCGTCGCTCAACGCTGCCCGTCCCGGGGCCGACGGTCATTGGTCAGTACCTCCAGATACTCACCCTGCGTCGCCGAGCGGAACAGGGGTTTCAGGGCCCCGCGGCCAAACCGCCCGCCGATCTGCACATGCTCCATGTTGGCGGCAGACAACGAGGCCACCGGCCGCCGATGCTTCGTGATGAGGATCCGCGACCCGGCCGCGGCCGCGTCGATGAACGCGGAGAGGTTTCTTTTGAGCTCGTCTATCGAGACCGTTTTCACACAGAAACAGTATCATAATTAGACCTGAACGGCGACCAGATCAGAACCGTTCCGTGCAGAGCCCTGTCCGATCAGGGTCTCAGCGACGGCCGAGCTCCTGCAGGGCCCGGTCGCGGTAAGTGAAGGTGAAGATCCTGTCCGCCGACAGGAAGTCCGTGTACTTGAGGTAGCCGAGGTCCGCATTCAACTTCTGCATGCTGTCGAGCACGCGCGGATCCAGCTCCAGATTCGGGTCGACCACGTGCGGCCGGGCCTTCTTGATGACCTCGCGCTTGGCCCCCGTGTACTTCACGATGATGTCGACGTTTCGATCCTCCGTCCAGCCGCGGCCGCCGTCAGCAGCCAGATCGCGCACGGCCCGGACGTAGCCGACCATCACCCGCTGGGCCAGGTCGGGGTTGGCCTTGGCCCAGTCCGCATTCCAGAAGGCGGCCGTGATCGGAGTGGCCTTGGCTCCGGCGGGACGGGGCAGCGGCCGCACCGCGACGCCTTTGTCCTCCGCCAACGTGGGAAACGGCTCGGTGAGGATGGCCGCCTCCACCGCGCCAGACTCGAGGGCAGGCACCATGTCGGGGAACGGCATGATCTTGACCTGCACGTCCTTGATGGTCAGGCCATCGCGGCGGAGCACCTGGTCGAGCATCCACTCTACCGCCGCGCCACGGGTGTTCAGGGCCACCGGCCGGCCTTTGAGATCGGCGATCCGCTTCACTTCCGAACCCCACGCTGCCTTGCGCACCGTGAAGTAGTCCTCGACGTAGCCCATGTGCAGCGGCGCCACGAACTCGACGGGCAGCTTGGCCACCACCGCGTTGAACCCGGCCGCCCCCATCCCGGAACCGCCCATCTGGAGCTGTCCCGTCGCCACCTGCGTCGTGATCTCGGCTCCCCCCGGCAAGCGGACCATCTGGACGTTCGTCCCGGCTGGCGTCAGATAGCGGTCGGCCAGCAGGTAGAGAACCGCGAAGGAGTCGGACGGGATATAGCCGATCTTGACGGTAGGCGCCTGCGCCGCCAACCCGCCCACCGCAACCACGGCCAGAAGCTCAGGAGCATCACCAGACGAAATGCCTTCATGCGAATTCTCCTTCGTTTAGAGGATATCGATAGTCGCTTGCCAGCCGAGCAGACGCCGCTGGAGCGCACCGAGACCGCGCGTGAGAAGCAGACCGAGGGCGCCCACGAGCGCGAATGCCGCATACATCTCGGTGGTGCTCAGCATCTGCCAGTGACGGTAGACCAGGTGACCAAGCCCAGCCTTGGCGGCGATGAACTCGACGGCGACGATGGCAACCAGGGCCAGACCGAGCCCCAGCCGAAGCCCGGTCAGGATCGAGGGCAGCACGGCGGGAAAGATCACTTTGCCAAAGAGGCGTGCGCCGTGGGCCCCGTAGTTCCGGCCCACCTCGAGCAGCCGCGGATCCATCGTCTGCACCCCGGCCAGGGTGCTGATGGTGATCTGGAAAAAAGCCGAGAGGGCGCCTGTGAGCACGAAGGCCAGCTCGCCCACGCCTAGCAGGATCAGCAAGAAGGGTAGAAGCGCGATCTTCGGGACCGGAAAGAGGAAGGCGATGTAAGGCTCGAACGCCTCCCGGACCGGCCGGATCATCCCCATGAGCAGCCCGGTCACGACTCCGGGCACCGCGGCCAGGGTGAACGCGAGCGCAACATGACGGTCTTTCTGAGTGCAGCCCAGATCCGGAGAAGTTCCTCTTGCATCAACGTCCGTGTCTGGGCGTCGAGCGCGGCGAGGGGCTCGTCCATCAGGAGCACCTCGGGATCCATGGCAAGCGCGCGGGCGATACCAACGCGCTGCTTCATCCCGCCCGAGAGCTGGTGCGGATAGTGACGCGCAAACTGACCGAGCCCCACCAAGTCCAACATCTCGCGGGCGCGCCTCTCGCGCACGGCGCGCCCCACACCACGGTTCTCGAGACCGAACGTCACGTTGTCGAGCACGGTGCGCCACGGCAGGAGCGCGTGTTCCTGAAAAACCATGGCCGTGAGGGGCATCCCGGGCCGTTCGGCAACGATCGTCACCTGCCCCGAGTCCTGACGGAGCAAGCCGGCCAGGATCCGCAGCAGGGTGGATTTCCCGCTTCCGCTTGGCCCTACAATGCACAGGAACTCGCCGGCACCAACCTCCAGCGAGATCCGGTCCAGCGCGGCGGTCAACTGTCCGCGACCCCCGAACGTCACGCTGACATCGGTCAAGAGAACCTTGGTGGAGCGCGTTGGCATCGGCCTGGGAGCCCGCGGACCTACGGGCGCCGCGATTCTGCCCGAACCCCACCAAGCGTTCAAGTAACAACGGTGAGGCCGGCAAGATCCGCCCACGATGGTGGTTGCGGAGGTCCCCCCGGGGTCGGCCCGCCGGGGATAAGGGTTCTCTACTCTAGGTGCGGCAGCACCGTGGCCGCGAACAGCCACGTGCCCTCTGGTCGCGGGGAGTCGGCGAAGTGCACGGTGAGGCGGTGGGCCCCTTGCGCGACGACCTCGCGTAGGGCTTCGGTGATCTGAGCCGGAGTGCCGACGAGCCGCCCTTCCTCCATCGGCCGGACGTGCGGCTGGGCCTTCAATCGCTCGAGCTCGGGCGCGGTTTCTGCCATCAGGATCCCGATTCTGATGACCTGGTGGATCTCGTCATAGTCTCGACCGACGTCGCGGCAGTGGTGCTTGAGGACCTCTTGCTTGTGGGCGTAAGCGGCACGTCCTTTATAGCTGTAGTTCCACCAGTCCGCGTGGCGAGCCACCACCCGGAGCAAGTACTTCTCGCCGGAGCCACCCACCATGATCGGCGGAATGGGGTCGGGTCGGGACTCGCAGAAGGCGTTCGTCACCTGATAGTGCTCACCCTGGTACGTGGCCGGAGTATCCGTCCACATCACGCGGATTAGCTCGATCGCTTCCGCGAGTTGCGCGATGCGGACCCGGGTCGATGGATAGGGCCACCCGTAGGCCCGATACTCTTCCTCGTTCCACCCGGCGCCAATTCCCAGGATCACCCGCCCGTCCGAGAGGGCCTGGGCGGTGGCGACCATCTTGGCCAGAAGGGCCGGATTGCGAAAGCTGTTGCACAGGACCTCATGGCCGCACAGCTTGTCCGGATACCGGGCCAGGGCGTAAGCCAGCAGGCTCCAACCTTCGGCCACCTTGTGGCCGTTGTACTGGACGTGGTCGGGAAACCAGAGCGAGTCAAACGGGCTGACTGTCTGGTCGAGGTACGGAAACGTATCCTCCATCAGGCGGGACCACACGTTCAGACCGACCGGCACGGACATCCTTCAGGCTCCTCGAGACGGGTCGTGCGACAAGAAGGGGCTAGGCGTCGACGAGACGACCCCACAGGGCAGGCAGACGCGCCAACGCCGCCGCCGGCAGTGGACCCTTGGCCACAGAGGCTGCCGCGTACTCAAGGTGTTCAAGACTCGAGTAGCCGAGCAGCACGGTGGAAACAGCCTCGGCAGCAAGCGCGAAACGCAGGGACGCCTCTACCAGGCTCCCCGCATGGCCTTCGTCGACGAGCGCACCGAGACGACGAGCTCGCCGCACGTCGGTGGCGTAGTCGGGCCCCGAGGCAATCGGATCGACAGTGGGTACGGCGATGGGGTGGCGGCTGTCTAGCCCGCTGAGGGCTCCGGCCGCCATGACACGGATCACGATGACACCGGTGCGACTCACCCCACATCGCGTCAGGAGCCGGCCGAAGTCCTGACCAGGAAAGCCGCCCGGCACCACGTGGCCAGCGCTCGGATTCAGAAGGTTGTAGCAAACCTGGGCAGTATGCACGACCCCCGCCCCGATCACCTCGAGCAGCGCCGCGGTGTCTCCGAGCGCAGTGATGCCATAGAACCCTATCTTGCCCCCCTCGACGAGCTTGGCGAGCGCTGGCACAGCCGCGTCCGCGACGTCCTTGGCCGACACGGAGCGGCCGCTCCGCTCGAGGGTAATGGGACTGTGCAGCTGCAGGAGGTCAACGCGTTCGCGACCGAGCCGACGGAGGCTCTCGTCGAGCGAGCGGGTGATTGCGGCGGGAATCTCGGCTGGAGGGACAGGCGGCACGCGAACCTTGGTGCCGATGTAGATGGCGGGCTTGAGCGCACGCATGACTTGCCCGAGGTTCTGCTCCGACTGCCCGTCCCCGTACACGGGCGCGGTGTCGAAGTAGTTGATGCCGAGCTCCACGGCGCGGGCGACAGCCCGCTCGCGCTCCGCGGGCGTACCTCGAATAATCAGACCGCCCACGTTCCCGCAGCCAAAACCGAGTGCCGAGACGCGCAGCCCCGTCCGTCCGAGTGTTCGATAGTCCATGATTGCCCGAGAGTATACCCCGATCACCGCCGGCCGCCGGGGAAGGGGCAACCCTAGTATTATGGTCCCGGAGCCGCCTGGCTCGTTCGAGCCGGGCGTGGTGAGGTTGGGAGGGTGGCGCGGATCATCTGACGTGGCACGGATCATCTGACAAGGAGGACGGGCGTGGCGAAGTTCAAGGTGGTCACACCAGGCGGAGTGAGTTACGGGGTGCCGGGTGCAGGGTACGCGCTGGAGATGGAAGCCCTCGGGCCGCTCGGCGCAGAGATCGTCGAGATCCAGGCGGGCACGGATGAGGAGTTCGCCAAAGTCAGCAAGGACGCCGATGCGCTCTATGCGAAGGGTCGGCGGATCACCAAGCGCATGATCGACGGACTCGAGCGCTGCAAAGTCATCTCGCTCGGCAGCGTGGGGGTCGACTCGGTGGACGTGGCCGCCGCGACCGCGCGGGGTATCCCCGTCACCAACGTTCCAGACACCTTCATCGAGGAAGTCGCCGATCACGCCATGATGCTGATCTTGGCCACCTTCCGCCGACTGGTCGTCCAGGATCGGCTCGTGCGTGAGGGTCGATGGAAAGAGGGGCGGCCGATGCTCTTGCCCATCCCCCGCTTGATGGGACAGACCCTAGGGCTCATCGCCTTCGGTCACGTGGCGCGGGCGGTGGCGACGCGGGCCCGTGCCTTCGGCGTCCACATGCTGGCCTACGATCCCTTCGTCGAGGAGTTGGTCATGAGTCCGTACGGGGTGGAGCCGGTAGGTCTGACCGAGCTACTGCAACGCTCGGACATCGTCTCGATGCACGCGCCAGCGACACCCGAAGCCCAGCACATGCTGAGGGAGGAGCACTTCCGGTTGATGAAACCGTCCGCACTCTTCGTCAACACGGGGCGCGGTCCGACGGTCGACGAAGGGGCGCTGGTGAAAGCGTTGCAGGAGGGCTGGATCGCCGGCGCCGGGCTCGACGTGCTCGAGCAGGAGCCCCCTGCCCCATCCAACCCGTTGCTGGGAATGGAAAACGTCATCCTCACCGCCCACGTGGCCTCGGCGTCGGCTCGGTTCGATCCCGCGAGGTTGCGCCGGGTGGGTCATGAGATCGCCCTCGTGCTGAGCGGCAAGTGGCCGCGCAGCTGCGTGAACCCCTCGGTGCTGGAAAAGTCGGGCCTCAGGCGCTGGCAGCCCTACTCCATGGAGCGTGGGCCGGGCGCATAGAGACGCCGAGGGCGAGCGAGGCGTGGTCACACGGTGAGGTAGACGCGCGACGAACGAGCATACATAGGCGAAGCGCAGAGACGAACGAGCATACATAGGCGAAGCGCAAGAAAGGACACGATAATGTCCAACGGGTCAGCTCTCTCATACGTGTACGTCGGTGCGGCGCAGTGGACGGGTGGGAGCGTGGGAGGCCTCTTCCGACGGGCCGTGGGCGACGACCACTGGGAGGCGGTCAGCAAGGGACTGCCCGAGCGAACAGACGTCCAGGCGATCACCGTCCACCCGACAAGCCCCGAGGTGGTCTATCTGGGTACCCAGAACGGGCCCTACCGGAGCACGGACCATGGCGCCAGCTGGGAGCGGCTCGGATTCCCCGATGACGACAGGCAGGTGTGGTCGATCCTCGTCCATCCGCGAGATCCGCGAATCCTCTACGCGGGCACGTCGCCAGTCGCGGTGTACCGCAGCGACAACGGCGGCGACAGTTGGCGGCGACTCCCGAAGGCGGTTCAGCCAGAACTAGTCAAGATGGCGTTCGCCTCGCGCGTCATGCGTCTGGCGGCTGATCCCAATCAGCCCGACGCCCTGTATGCGGCGCTCGAAGTGGCTGGTGTCATGCGAAGCCTGGACGGCGGGGAGAGCTGGATGGACTGCAGCCGCGACCTGATCGGCTTGGCCGATCAGTCGCACCTGAAGAGCAAGATCCAGAGCGACACCGAGACCGAGGGAATGCTGGATGCCCATGCTCTGTGCGTGAGCGCGGCCCAGCCGGGAACCGTGTTCCTTGCCGTCCGCATGGGCCTCTTTCGGAGTCCGGACCGCGGCACGAGCTGGCAGGACATGGCGATCGGGCGGTACTCCCCGCTGACCTATGGCCGCGACGTCCGCGTATCTCCCCACGACCCGCGCGTTCTCTACGCGTGCCTCAGCCCGGCCTCGCGAAGTCAGGACGGGTCGCTCTATCGCAGCCAGGATCTCGGTCAGACGTGGACACGCCTCGATCACGGGGTCAAGGCCCGGGCAACCATGATGGCGGTCGCACTGCATGGCCAGGATCCGGACCAGATCTACTGCGTCAGTCGATGTGGTCAGGTCTTCGGCACGCAGAACGGAGGCCAAACCTGGCAGGAGTCGACCTTGCCGGACGGGGTGCTGGACGTGTACGCCGTCGCTTGCGGCTGATGGTGCGGCGAGCATTATTCGGCCGGGCCCTGTCCGTGGGGCCCGGTTACGCTATCGAGGTGTCCATGCTAGTGTGATGCCGGATCGGCCCGTGGACGGCGGACCGTCCCCGGAACGGTAAGAACTCGCAATCGAGGAGCCACATGTCCTACACCAGGATCTCCGCCGACTGCCACATCGATCTGCCCTGGATTCCACCTGATCTCTTTACGGCCCATGCCTCGGCCACCATGAAGGACCGCATGCCGTATGTCGCCGAGGGGCCCGACGGCCCTTACTGGACGTGTAAGAACGGCACCTCGTTCGGCCTTGTCAACGGGGTGGGGCCAGCCGGGCAGAAGTTCGTGCCCGGCTCGCACTACCGCGTCGATGTGATGGCCTCCACGGGCCTCTACGAGGATGGCAAGAAGGGAATCCGGCGGCCGACGGACCCCGCGCTGCGCGCCAAGGACATGGAGCGCGATGGCGTCCAGGCGGAGGTCATCTACGGCATCCTGGGGGCCGCCACCCGGCTCAATGACCCCGAGGCCGCCAACGAGATGTTCCAGATCTACAACGACTGGCTGGTCACCTTCTGTCGTCACGATCCCGGTCGCTTTATCGGTCTGGCGTGCCTGCCCTACGGCGACATCGACGCCGCCGTCAAGGAGATTCACCGGGTTGCCCGCCTCGGTTTGCGGGGCATGGAGTTGTCCTGCTCCTGGGACATGGAGCCCATGTGGCATCCTGTCTGGGAGCCCCTGTGGAAGGCTGTCAACGACGTGGCTCTGCCTCTGCACTTTCACACCTTCCCGGCCCTGCCCCCTGGGCAGCTCGATCAGCAGACGGGCCGCACCCGACGCGCTGCTTTCTTCACCGTGGTGTCGGGATTCCAGATGAATCTCATCAACATTCTGGCCGCCGTCATTGGCAGTGCCGTCCTCGAGCGCTATCCCAACATCCGCATCGCCTTCGGCGAGAGCGGCATCGGGTGGGTACCCTACGCCCTCGACCGGATGGACTTCGAGTGGGAGGACCGCTTCCGTGACCTCGGCCTCACGATGAAGCCCAGCGACTATTGGCGCCGGCAGTGCAAAGCAACCTTCCAGTTCGACCGCATCGGCACCAAGCTGATCGACGACATGGGCGTGGAGACTCTCATGTGGGGCTCTGACTATCCTCATGGCGACGGCGTCTGGCCCGAGTCGTCCAAGTACATCCAGGAACAATTCGGCCACCTGCCGCCGGAGGTCACCCACAAGATCACCTGCGAGAATGCCGGAAAGTTCTACGGTCTGATCACCTAGCGGGTCGACAGGCCGTCTCGTTCCGGCTTCCGGTGGCCGACTACCTCGTTGTGGAGGGGCTCCGCAAGAGCTTCGGGCGCGAGGCAGCGGTGGCCGGAGTCTCCTTCGGGGTGGAGCGGGGGAAGATTCTGACCTTGCTCGGGCCAAGCGGATGCGGGAAGACAACGACGCTGCGCTGCATCGCGGGTCTCGAGCAGCCCGAGGCCGGACTCATCACCATCGACGGCGAGGCCATGACCTCGACCGCCGACGGGATCGTCGTGCCGCCCGAACGGCGGAACGTAGGCTTGGTCTTCCAGTCGTACGCGGTCTGGCCCCACATGACGGTGGCGCAGAACGTCGCCTATCCCCTTGAGGTGAGGAAGTGGCCGCGACCTCAGATCGCCCCGCGCGTCGAGGAAGTGCTCGGCATGGTCGGGCTAGCCCGGTTCCGTGACCAGTACGCCAGCAGGCTTTCCGGGGGCCAGCAGCAGCGTGTCGCCCTCGCCCGCGCCCTGATCTTCAACCCCCGCCTCCTCCTCTTCGACGAGCCCCTGTCGAATCTCGACGCCAAGCTGCGCGAGCAGCTCAGGATGGAAATCGTGCGGCTCCAGCGTGAGGTCGGCATCACCTCCGTGTATGTCACCCACGATCAGGCCGAGGCCATCGTGATCTCCGATCAGATCATCGTGATGAACCAGGGTCGGATCGAGCAACAGGGCGATGCTCGGACAATCTATACGCGGCCGGCCAATCGATTCGTGGCCGAGTTCATTGGGTTGACGAATCTGCTCGCGGCGAAGGTGACCGCAGCGCCTTCGAACGGGTCAGTGCAGACCACGCTGGTTCTCGGCGGCGGAGGACAGACCGTCCTGCGTGCGGTCGTGTCGGGGGCCGCGCCGTCGGTAGGAACGCCAGTGCTGATCTCGATCCGCCCGGAGGACGTGGAGATCGGTCCTCCGGGTCCCGATGCGGACAATCGTTTGAACGGCTCCGTAACGAGCAGGGTCTACATGGGTGACCACATCGATTACCACGTCGAAGCGGGCGGGACACGAATGCGGGTTCAAGCCAAATCGACCGCACCTTTCCAGCCAGGCGACCGGATCTCGCTCTGGCTCCCACCCACCGCCTGCGTCAGCATCCCGGAGGATCCCACGGCTTCCGTTTGACTTGGTGGGGGCCGAACAGTACCGTGCGGCCCGAGCAAGCGCCGAAAAGGGGCGTTCACGGCTCAGATACCGGTACCGAAGCCTCCCGCGCTGCGGACGGTGACCGCCTCGCCAAGGTGCCCGGCCGGATGAAATAGGGCGATCCCGCTCAGAGCCATCGCACGGGGACGCCCCGTGAAGGCCTTGACCATGCCCTCCCGACGCGTGCCAAAGGCTCCTGCGGCGCCTGCCGCCTCCAGCGAGGAGGCGGACACCTCCCCGGCCCAATCCGAAGCCTGAAAGGCACCAACGACCTCGCGCGTGCGGCGCCCCACGGCGTCGCGATAGTCGCGCAGCGCTGCCAGGTCTACCTGCCGGGTCAACTTCCGAGACTTCGGCGCTGCTCATCCCGATGCCGAAGTCGCGGCGCTCGATGCCGAGCCGCCGGAGCCACCCGTCGTCGAAGACCTGAGAGCGCGCGCCGAGGACCGGGTTCACGATGATGTCTTCGGCGCGTGCGATGTGCCACATGAGCCACGCCAACGAGTTGAGGTCCTCGCGTGGGCGCACACGCATCTGCTCATCGCTGAGCCCCCCAAAGGCCCGGTCCGCCGCCGATGTTTTGTTGCCCGCTACCGCGACCGAGTGCATGGCGCTGTGCTGGTCGAGAAACAGCTGACGAACATCCATGTCTCGCCTCCTGATCATAATGGGGGGCCTCGACGGCCCCCCATACCCCCCACGCTCGGGGCCCCCGGGGAACCCGGCGCGCCCCTCGACCCGCCGCGCGCCGGGGCCTCGACAGCCCCCATACCCCCCGACGCTCAGGGCCCGCCGGGGAACCCGGCGCGCCCCTCGACCCGCCGCTGCGCCGCGGCCTCGACAGCCCCCATGCGCGGGGGCTCGACGGGCTCAGGCGTGGTTCGCGCCGCAGGTAGCATAGCGCATCGAGGAGATGCTGGACTCATGATGGTCGCGGCTTGACTCGGCGCGCTCGGGCCGCGGTGTCGTTGGTGGATTCGGCCGATCGCGGACAAAGGAGCGAGAGGACCAGTGACAGGGTGAGCACCGAACCGATGACGGTCAGCGAGAGGCCAATGGGGAACTTTCCCCCGAACCACGCATCGAGCCAGACCATCTTGAGCCCGACGAAGACAAGCACGAGAGCCAATCCGTACCGTAGCAAGTGGAACCTCTCCACGACGCCTCCGAGCATGAAGTACATCGATCGAAGACCCAGGATGGCGAAGATATTCGAGGTAAACACGACAAAGGGCTCCCGTGTGAGCGCGAAGATCGCTGGCACGGAGTCGATAGCGAAGACGATGTCGCTCGCCTCCAGACACAGCAGGGCCACCAGCAGAGGTGTCGCCCAGATTCGTCCGTCCTGGCGGACAAAGAAGTGCTGGTCTCGAAACCCCGCTGTCACCGGCAGGAAAACCCGCAGGATGCGGATGACCACATTTCGCTCGGGCTCCACGGCGTGCTCGGAGGCGAATGCCGTCTTGATGCCACTGAAGATGAGAAGCAGCCCGAACAGCCATACGACCCAGTGGAATTGCATCAGCACCGATCCCAGCGCTATGAAGACGGCCCGGGACAGCAGAGCCCCCAGGATGCCGTAGAAGAGAACCCGATGCTGGTGGCGGGCCGGGACACCGAAGTATCCGAGGACGAGGACGAAGACGAAAATGTTGTCGACGGACAGGGAGTACTCGACTAGGTACCCGGTGAGAAACTCCAGGGCAACCTGCCAGGCCGCGGCCTCCGGATCGAAATTGGGGATGAGGGCGAGCCGTCCGTCCTGAGGAAACCTCCAGCGGGCGTACGCATACAAGCCAACGTTGAAGAGGAGGGCCAGGCTCACCCAGATCAGGCACCACGTCACCGCCTCCTTGAAGCTAACCTCCCGTGAACGGCGGTGAAGGACACCGAGGTCGAGGGCTAGCAGGCCGACGACCACAGCCGTGAAGCCAAGATAGAGCCACCAGGATTCGGCGAGTGGAAAGAGGACGGGCATCGATCTCAGACTCCTGGCCGCTTGCCTCTCGGCAAGCGGCCTTCAAATTTGTCGTGAGTGGGCATGACGTAGCAATCTCCTTGGGGCCGACTTCCGGACGTCTCCCGGGAGTCACACCGGGGAATCGGCGGGCGGACCCGCTCAGTCAGCGAACGGGAACAACCGAGCGGCTAGTGGTCGTCCGAAGGTGAGGCAGAATCGGCCGACGAAGGTGGCACCTTTCGCGGGCGATGGTCGCCCGCCAGCGATGGCACCCAGACGGAGGTGCTCCGTGACCGAGGTTGGATCGATTCGTGCGGACCCTGCCCGGCCTTCGGAGGAAGGCTCGTCTCTCGGATCAGGGGGTGTTGGTGGGGGCGGCGCCGGCTGCCGTGGGAAACCTCCTGAATTTCTTCTGAAACGTCCCGCACTTCGGAGACAGGAGGGACCCCGAAATCCAGGGCCGCCGCGAGCACGAGCATTGCCACGATGCGAAGGACCCTCATCGTCCCCTCAGCGTAGCAAGGACTCGCCCGAGCTTCCACTTGCGAGTGCCCGCCCGGCAGCCGCCGACCACAATCCAGGACGGCTCTCAGGCCGCAGCATCCTTGGCAAGAGCATCCACGCTGTCAGCCACGATAGCGACGAGCTCATCCACCTCTGCGCGGGAGATGCAGAGGGGCGGAGCCAATCGCACGACGCTCCCCCGCGCATACACAATGGCACCCCGTTCCCAGGCGTGACGGTCGAGGTCGGCGACGCGCTTGGCCTCGAGGGGTCGGCCGGAGCCATCCGGATCCACCAGATCGACGCAGACCATCAACCCGCGACCACGCACCTCGCCCACGATCGAACGGTGCCCCACGGCAATCTTCAGGCTCTTGAGAAGATGTGCCCCCATCGTTTCCGCATTCTCGACGAGGCGGTCCTGTTCCATGATGCGGAGATTGGCCAGGGCGGCCGCGCAGGCCACCGGGTGAGCGGCATAGGTGTTCGGGTGGACGTTCTCCTGGGTGCCGCCCTCCGGGAACGCGTCGGCCAGATGGCGGCGCGCAATGCTGGCCGAGAGCGGCACATAGCCGGAGGTGATGCCCTTGGCCACTGACATTAAGTCTGGCACGACACTCTCGTGCTCGCAGGCAAACCACCGCCCCGTGCGCCCGAAGCCCGTGATGACTTCGTCGGCGATCATGAGGACGTCCAGCTCGTCGCAGATCGCGCGCACGGCGCGAAGCCACCCGAGCGGTGGGATGATGAAGCCCCCTGAGGACAGCACCGGCTCCAGGATGACGGCCGAGACTGTCTCCGGGCCTTCGCGCAGGATGGCCTGCCGGAGCTCGGCCGCTCGACGCTCGACCAGCTCATCATCGGTGCCGGTCCCGCGGTCCCGGAATGGATGCGGCGCGGTCACCTTGGCGAAACCAGGTACCTGGAGCGGCGCGTAGGGTTCGACCATGTGCGGCAGGCCGCAGACCGCGAAGGTTCCGGTGGTGGCGCCGTGGTATCCGCCCTGCATGGAGATGACCTTGTGCTTGCCGGACTGCCCCCGGGCTAGCCAGTAGTGGCGGGCGATCTGCATCGACCGCTCGTTGGCCTCGGAGCCGCTGACCGCGAACAGCGTGTACGTGAGATCACCGGGCGTGAGGGCGGCCAGCCGGGCTGCGAGCTCTGCCGCAGGCCGGTTGGAGAACTGGCGCGTGGTTGGATAGTAAGCCAGGCGCACGGTCTGCTCAGCGATGGCCTCAGCGATCTCCCGGCGCCCATGGCCCACGTTGACGACGGCGAGGCCCGCGAAGGCGTCCATCAGCTTCCGGCCCCCTTGCGTCCAGACCCAGACTCCCTCGGCCCGATCGATCAGCAGCTCCTCGTCGGATAGCCAGGGATGATCCTGCGTCTTGTGAGTCCACAGGTAGCTGATCATTTTGGCGTCGGTAGTCATCACTGGTCCTCCCTGGAGTCGCCTCCCGGTGTCCTGTAGGTCCGT
The DNA here is from genome assembly GCA_963754315.1 of uncultured Candidatus Rokubacteria bacterium. GTDB lineage: Bacteria > Methylomirabilota > Methylomirabilia > Rokubacteriales > CSP1-6 > CAVWFS01. The sequence continues at coordinate 199,058 of CAVWFS010000018.1, read as the reverse complement.
GCCGTCAGCGGCCGCCCGCCCGCTCGAGAATGGCGATCATGGGCGCGTACCCTCGCTGTCGCGCCAAGGTGAGTGGTGTGGCCCCCTGGCGGTCGGCCAGGTCGGTCCTGGCCCCCGCCTCCACGAGGGCCCGCACGGTGGCCACATGCCGTGGGCCGCCGTCGCCAAGCACCACGGCTTCGATGAGCGCCGTCCAGCCCAGGTTGTTGACGTGGTCGAGGGGAGCGCGGGCTGCGATCAGCTCACGCACCACACCCTCATGACCAAGGTGAGCCGCCGCGATGAGCGCGGTGCCGTCGTAGGGACTCGTGACATTGCCCGATCTCGTCCCCAGGGCGAGGGCAAGCTTCACCATGGCCACGTCATCCTTGACGGCGGCGATGGTGACGATGTCGTAGCGCTGGGCGTCAAGAGCGTTCGGGTCGGCGCCGCCCTGGACGAGGGCACGCGCCCCCTCATACCGCGACTGGAAGGCGGCCACGTGAAGCGGCGTGCGCCCATGTCCATCCCGTAGGTCGGCAGCTAGCCCCTGAGACAGGAGACGTCGGATCTCGACGGCATCGCCGCGGGCCGCCGCCGCATGCAGGCCCGTATAGCGCTCGAGCTCGATGGCACTGGGGGGGACCTGAGCCATGAGAACGGGCCCCGAGCGCGGGGGATCGGACGCGAGAGCATGATTGCCACCCACGAGGACAAGCGGAACCGCAACCCATGTCGTCCTCACTCTCGACACTCTGGTATCGCGCCTGATCACTTCAGCGCGTACGGATTGATCGGCGTACCCACTGCACCGGTGACCGGCAAAGGCGGCGCGACCAGCAGGAACGCGTACCGCCCATCGGCGGCATCTCATCCTCTACGCCCCACCGTCCCCAGTTGCGAACCTGCTCCGCGAGCGTGCGGAGTGTGTCTTCGCTCATGTGATCAGACGGTCTCCAGGGCCTGGGCGAGATCGGCGACCAGGTCGTCGATGTCCTCGATGCCCACGGCATAGCGGATGAGGTTGTCCTTGATCCCGATCTGCAGGCGCTCCTCCGTCGTCAGCTCGTAGAAGCTCATGACGGCCGGCTGCTCGATCAGACTTTCCACCCCGCCCAGCGAGGTAGCGATGTGGGGGAGGCGACAACCGTCGACCACGCGCGCTGCCGCTTCGAGGTCGCCGCGCACCTCGAACGACACGACCCCTCCGAAGCCGCGCATCTGCTTGCGGGCGATGTCGTGCTCCGAGTGGCTCGGCAGCCCCGGATAGTGCACGGCAACCACCTTGGGATGAGCGGCCAGGAACTCTGCGAGGGCCTGCGCGTTGGTGTTCTGCCGCTCCAGGCGCAGGGCGAACGTCTTGAGCCCGCGGACGAGCAAATACGCGGCAAAGGGGTCGACGACCGCGCCGGTGACGGCCTGGAGGGCCCGCACGCCTCCCACCAGCTCCCGCGACCCGAGAACGGCCCCAGCGAGCAAGTCGTTGTGGCCCCCCAGAAACTTGGTGGCGGAGTGAATGACGATGTCCACTCCGAACTCGAGGGGACGCTGGTTGTACGGCGTGGCGAAGGTGGCATCGATCACCGTCTTGACCCGGTGCTGGCGACCGATGCTGGCGAAGCGGTCGAGGTCCAGAATGCGGTTGTAGGGATTGGTGGGCGACTCGCTCACCAGGGCCCGCGTCGTCGGTCGAATGGCGTCCTCCAAGGCCGCATAGTCGCCAGAGGGCACGGTCGAGACCTCGATTCCATAACGGTGGAGCGTCTGGTTCAGAAACTGCCGGGTTCGGCGGTAGCTGTCATCCGTCACCACGACGTGGGTTCCCCGCGACAGGATGGCGAACAGGGTCGTGGTAACCGCAGCCATGCCACTGGCGAACAGCAGGCAGTCCTCGGCGCCTTCGAGAGCAGCGAGCTTCGCCTCTGCGATCCGCTGGGTAGGGTTGCCATAGCGACCGTATTCCACCCGCTCGATCTTGCCGTCGAAGTGGTCCCGCAGCTCCTGCGTATTCGCGAACGTGTAGGTCGCCGTCTGCATGATCGGCGTTGCCAACGCGTGGCCGGGCTTGGGCCGGGGCTCGCCGGCGTGCACGGAGAGCGTGCTGGGGCCCGGGAGCGGGCGACGCGTCTTGACTCCTCCCTTGACGGTGGCCCGGCGGCTGGTCACGGTACCAGCAGGCGAGCCCGCTCGACATGACGGGTGATAGCCCGCGCCACTTCGCGCGCGTCAGCCGGCAACTCGAGGGGAGCATTGCGATGAGAGGGTCGGATATCGTCGAGGCCGCTCATGTGATAGGCCGCTTTCTGATCGGCAAATTTCAGCCCATGCGCGGTGGACAGTACCACGACCCGCTCGCTGGCGCGAATGACCTTGCGCTCGACCAGCTTGCGCAAGGCCGCGAGCGCCACGCCGGTATGCGGACAATTGAACATGCCGGTACGATCGGCGCGCGCCGCCTCATCAGCCAGCTCCTGCTCGGAGGCTTGCTCGACAACGCCGTTAAACCGCTGGAGGGTCCGGATGGCTCGCTTGACGCTCACGGGGTTGCCGATTTGGATGGCGGTAGCCAGTGTCGGCTGGGCCACCACCGGCTCGAAGCGCTGGAACCCATGCTGGAAGGCCCGGTAGAGCGGGTTCGCCCGTTCGGCCTGAGCCAGACAGATACGCGGGAGGCGCTGGATCAGCCCGAGGTCATGCATCATGGCGAAGCCTTGTCCGAGCGCGTGCACGTTCCCCAGGTTGCCACCTGGAATGATGATCCACGCTGGGACTTCCCAGTCGAATTGCTGGACGATCTCGACGGCCACTGTCTTCTGACCCTCGATACGCAGGCTATTCATCGAGTTGGCAAGGTAGATCCGCCGCTCCCGAGTGATCTCCTGCACGACGGCCATGCACCCGTCGAAGTCGGTGTCCAGCGAGAGCACGAGGGCCCCATTAGCCAGAGGTTGCACGAGCTGCGCAATCGAGACCTTGTTCCTCGGCAGGAGGACCACGGCCGGGATCCCAGCCGCCGCGCAGTAGGCGCCGAGGGCGGCCGAGGTATCGCCGGTGGAGGCGCAGGCAACGGCGTCGATCGGCGCCCCCTGAGCCATCATTTGCTTGACGACGGATACGAGCACGGTCATCCCGAGATCCTTGAAGGATCCCGTGTGGGAATTCCCGCACTGCTTGACCCACAGATCATCCAGGTGGAGCTGCTTTCCGTAGCGGTCGGCCCACAACAGGTTGGATGTTCCCTCATACATCGACACGACGTTCTCGTTGTCGAGGAAGGGCATCACCCATTCCTTCTTGCCCCACACCCCCGAACCATAGGGATAGATGTTGCGCCGGTAGCGGTCGTCGAACAGCTGGATCCACGCCGCCGCCGAGCGACTGCGCAGCGCCTCGATGTCGTGCTGAACCTCGAGGAGGTCCCCGCACGTGGGACAGCGATAGATCACCTCGAGCAGGCTGTACTGTCCGGGACAGCCGTTGATGCACTGAAACCACGCGTTGTAACTCATGGTCAGCTCAGTATAGCGGGGGCGGGCCCGCCGTGCCCCGGCGAGGAACGAGGGCCTCTGGTAGGCCCGAGCATCCCTCCGTCCGGAGTAAGATTGCCGGATGGGAGCACCGGCGCAGCTTTGCCTGAAAGTCCGGTACTACGAGGTCGACGCCTACGGTCACGTCAATCACGCCAACTACGTCCACTATTTTGAGACGGCGCGGGTGGAAGCCCTGGAATCGCTCGGACTGGGTCTGGAGGCGATGCGAAAGCTCGGCTACCTGCTCGTGGCAACGGACCTCTCCGTTCGGTTTCTCGCCCCTGCCCGCAGCGGTGACACACTCGAGATCCTGACCCACATCCGTGAGATCCATGGCGCCCGTACGCGATGGGTGCAGGAGGCTCGTGCGGCGGCCGACGCGCGAGTGCTGGCCACGGCCGAGGTAACCGGAGCGTTCATCACGGAAGCGGGACGCCCCGTGCGCATTCCAGAAGCCTTCCGGCAAAAGCTGTCGACCCTGCACGTTCAAGACGGGACGGGCTGAGGGCGTCGAGTCTGCGCGGCCCTGCAGCGCTCGGCGCGGACAATTCCATGGGGCTATTCGAGTCTGGCGAAGAGAAAGACATCGATCTCATCGTGCACGGGCTGCCCACGATCCTCCCTCTCGCAAAAATTCTTGAACTCGACGATGCCGCGCGCGAACTCGTCGTCGGGCACGACCTGCAAGGTCGAGATCGTGCGGGAGGCGATGCGGGCGGCGTAAGCACGAAGACTGCTGGCCACCGGGTTGGCCACCGTGCGGTGCCAGCGCAGGCGTAGTCGTGCTTCCTGGGCAGTATGGATGAGTCCGGCGCGACCGGGCAGGCGCGCGCGATCGATGTCGCGTGCTGACGGGAAGAACGGCAGCCACAGATACGAATCGAGAGTCTCGAGGGTCGAGGTGACGACGAGGAGGGCCCCCTCTCTGGCCAGCGTCCGGCGGCACTCCTGGAGCGCTGCCGGTCGGTCCGCGAGGTGGTGATAGACGAGAAACAGGAGCAGCAAATCGGCGCGCTCGACACCAATCGGCAAGGCTTCCGCGCTTCCCCGGATCCATCCGATCCCGGCCAGGGCCGGGTCGAGCCGGGCGGCGGCCAACATCCGCTCGGACGGGTCGAGGCCGACAACCGACGCTTCGAAGAGATCGCGGAGCATTCCTGAGAAGCGTCCGACCCCGCACCCGACGTCCAGGATCAGCCGGGGACGAGACGTCACCGCGGCCCGCAGCAGAGCCGACCAGAAATCGATCTGTTCGCGGCTCAGCGCCCGCCCGGTCCGGTAGGTCTGGTGGATGTCACCTTCGTCATAGTCGAAGCGACGCGTGGCAGCCATCAGGGAGATGCTACGCGAAGGACAGTTGTTTCGGCCGACGAATTGGACGAAGCTAGTCGCTACGCCGGACGAGAATTGACAGGAGGCGGTCTCGAGATGACGATCATGTTCCGCTCGCTGATCGAGACGGCCACTCGCGTGGTCGACCGCTCCCGCTAGTACGCGTGCCCGCCTCACCCGCGCTCCGAGTCTGGGTACTGCACGGCGATCTCCGCTACGCCAGCTACCCGGTCATGGTGGGTCACTACGAAGGGGACACCATCGCCGGCGCGGAAGCGCACATCGACCGCCGACTCGACGGAGGCTTGTCCCACCGCTACCAGCTGGGGCTCTACCCCGGCGAGCTCGGCACGTCCGCTGTGTTCCTTGGCGGCCTGTCCCGAGGGCTTCGACGTGAGGACAGCCCGGAGGGAGCCGTCGTGATCGGGCTCGGGAAGATGGGAGACCTGAATCCCAACACGCTGGCCGAAGTCTCACGGCGGGGAGCGTTGACCTACATCATGCACATCGCCGAAGTGCGCCGCCTGCTGGGCGGACGCGGGGTTTCCTCCGCCACCGCCCCCCTGGGGCTGAGCGTCCTCCTCATCGGGGTAACCTCCTCGAGCAGCATCGGGGTCGAGGATTCGGTGGGAGCCATCGTGCGGGGGGTGACGCGCGCGAATCTAGAGGTCAGCCAGCTCTTCGGCGGTGACGTCCACCTCACCGATCTCGAGATCGTCGAGCTGTTTGCCGACGCCGCCATCGAGGCGTGTCGGGCCACGACCCGACTCGTTCCCCTTCTCGAGCGGGAATTCGGCGTGGCCATCGAGGCGGCTGCCCGTCTGCGCACGGCTCGAGGCCGGCAAGAACGCCTGCGCCACGCGCGCTATCGCGACTACTGGCGTCGGGTCGAGATCACCCTGGTCGAGGACGGCGAGGGTTTGTCAACGCCTCCCATGGAACCCGCGGTACTCGAACAGCTCATCGAGAGCGTGTCCCAGACCATCAAGGATCAGCCCCAGCAAGCCGAGCCCTTCCTCGACTTCCTCGCCCGACCCTGGAGACGCGGGAGCTCAGGGGGCCGACTCCGCTTCCTCGCCCTGTCCGACCGGGCTCGCGCCGAGATCATCATGCAGCCACGCCAGCTCGAGGCGATCGATCGCCTGGTCGCCACCTCGGTCCGCGAGATACAGTTCAAGTCCGACGCGGCCAACACCCTCTTCGAGCTGCTCGTGCCCAACGAGCTCAAGGATACGCTGGCCCAGCAGTCATGGCTCGTCCTGATCGTGGACAGCAGCACCGCCATCTACCCGTGGGAGCTCATGGTGGACCGTCAGGAGCCATTGAGCGCCAAGATCGGCATGGTCCGCCAGCTCGCCACCGCCACCTATCGCCAGCAGATCCGCGCCAGCACCACAAACGAAGCCTACGTGGTCGGTGATCCGCTCACCGGCCCCGGCATCCCGGAGCTGCCTCAGGCGCGGGCTGAGGCTGTCCTGGTGGCGGATCTGCTCACGCGGCACCGCTATCGAGTGACCCACAGCGATCAGCGTCCCACCGCCCTCGAGGTCCTCAACGACCTCTTTGCCCGCCCCTATCGCATCTTGCATCTGGCGGGGCACGGCTACTACCAACCTCCTCGGCCGGGTCACACGGAGGGGCGCAGCGGCCTGGTGCTGCAGGACGGTGTGTTCCTCAGCGCCGTCGAGATCGGCCAGATGCGGCAGGTGCCCGATCTCGTCTTCCTGAATTGCTGTCACATCGGTCAGGTCGGAGTCGAGGTTCCCTTCAACAAGCTAGCCGCCAGCGTCTCCCGCGAGCTCATCCAGATGGGTGTGCGCGCTGTGGTGGCGGCCGGCTGGGCCGTTCGAGACGATCCGGCCAAGGTGTTCGCGCGGATCTTCTATGAGCGGATGCTCGTCGGCGACACGTTCGGGCGTTCCCTTCTCGAGGCGCGACGGAAGACCTACGACGCCTTCCCCGACTGCAATACCTGGGGCGCCTACCAGGCGTACGGTGACCCGGATTTCAGGCTCAGGCTGGCGTCGGAGTCCGCTGACGCCGAAGAGCCGTTCGCTTTCGTGGCCCCGGAGGAGGTCGTCAACGAGCTGAACACGATCGCCGAGCGGGCCGCCCTCGATCCTAAACGGGGACAAACCACGCGTCTTGCGCGTCTGCTGAAGAACTGTCCACCGGAGTGGCTTACACGCGGAGACGTCCTGGCCGCGCTCGCCGAAGCCTACGGCGAGCTCGGTGACTTCGATCAAGCGACCTGGCACTATCAGCGTGCCCTCGCTGCTCCCAGCGGCACAGCTCGGGTGAGCGTGCGCCAGGTCGAGCAGTGGGCCAACCTGGAAGCCCGCTGGGGGGAGAAGACCGGAGCGCGAGCACCCATCGACCACGCGATCGGCCGGCTCGGGCTCCTGCTCAAGATCGGCGAGACCAGCGAACGTCTGGCTCTGCTTGGAAGTGCCCACAAGCGACTCGCCCTTGTCCTCACCGACCCGGCCGAGGTCCGGGCCGCCCTTACGGCCTCGCGTGACTGCTACCGCAAGGCCGTACAGGCGACTCGCAGAACGAACACTACCGACCACTACACGGTCCTGAACTGGATCACTGGCGAGGCGTTGCTCGGAGGGCGCGTGCCTGCGGCCGATGTCTGGCTGGCCCGGATGGAGGCCGGCGCGGCCGCGCGTTTCACCGTCACGCGAAGCTTCTGGGATGCGGTGGGGCCGGCCGACGTTGCCGTTCTTCGTGCGCTGCTCGATGGCACCCTAGCCGCGTCGGACACCGTGGCCTCGCTCGTGCAAGAGTACGAGGCCGTCCGGCGGAGCACCCCCCCGAGTGTCCGCGAGCTGGACTCGACCCTGAGCCAGCTCAAAGCCACGGCCGACCTGCTCCGGAAGCTCGGGGGCAATGAAGGTGCCGCCGCCTGCAATGCCCTTCGAGCGATCTGGACCAAGCTCGGGGGACACGGCCAGGACGCACGAACGAAGACCAGCCGACGAGCGCGCGGACGGCACGTTCGAGGGCGAGGCCAGCCACCGGGCCGGACGAAGCGCCGGGCTTGAGGAGGGGCGCCTAACGAGCCAGGGCCCTCGCGGGCGTTCGTATCATCTCTTCAGTCAGCGTCAGCGGGGTCAGGTATCCAGCTTCCGTGAAAGCCGAACGGCACACGCTGAGGCAACCTGATGGTCGCCGCCGGTTTCCCCGCGAAGTCCGAGGCATCGAGAATGACGAGGTCACTGCCGTCGCGGGCAGCATCGTAGACGTACGTCATCACCCAGCCGTCGTCCTCGGCGGCTCCCGCCGAGGCGGGGACGAAGACGCCCTCGGCGGGGACGCGGCCCGCTCCGAAGTCGTGAATCTCGGAGGGCCCCGCTTGGAGGTCATACTTGACGAGTGAGGTCCCGGTGTTCTCGTCTGCTCCGCGCTCGGTGTAGACGGCGTAGCCGTAGCGATTCGCGAGGCCGATCCGACGGTCGTCGCAGCGCGGAAATTCGATGGCGCGGTCATCCAGCATCTGCTCGCGCACCCCGCCGGCCGCGAGGTCGAGACGCCAGCGATGCAAGCTCGCCTGAGCAAACGTCGCAGCACCCTGCCGCCACAACTCCGGATACCGGACGACGTCGACTATGAGATGCCCTGCCTCCTCGAAAGCGTTCAGGGGATGGAAAACGTAGCAGGGCTCGATCTCGAACCAGCGCACGCGGGCGCTCGTCCCCCCACGCGGCATGATGCCCAGGCGCGCCCCGTAGTCGTCGCTCCACCGATACGGCATGGTGCCCGCCTGGGCCAGGGCGAGATCGAAGATCACGGGCAGGTCCATGAACACCACGTACCCCTCGGTGATGGCAAAGTCGTGGATCATCGTCGGGCCCGGCACCTCGATGACCTCGCTCTGGACGAGCCGACCACTCGCGTCCGCGCGGTGATACGTCAGGAAGGGTGGCAGGTAGGCATAACCGAAGAAGTGCAGCTCACCCGTCCGAGGACAGAGCTTGGGGTGGGCTGTCATGGCCGTGGTGAGACGCCCCTCGAAGTCGAAGGGGCCAAGCGTGTCTAGCTCGGGAGTGACCGCGGTCGGAAACGACGACTCCACCAGCGCGAAGATGCGCCCGGCGTGGCTGATCACGTGGGTGTTGGCCCGACCTACCGTTCGATCGCGCTCGCCCGTAGGGCCATGGGCGGGCGCATCCTCGACGAGGGCGCGCGTGCGGACCCAGCGATTCCGGTACCAGACGGCGCGGCCGTCGCGCAACTCCACTCCGTGCAGCATGCCGTCCCCCACGAACCAGTGGGGGGAAAAGCCCGTCTTCGGGTTGGGGCCGTTGCGTACATATCGCCCCCGTAGCGTACGAGGGAGGGTGCCCTCCATCGGGAGATCGAAGGCGCTGACCTCCTGCCGAACAGGCGCGTAGTTGCCACGCAGGTGAAAGGGCAGCGACTCGCTCATCCTCGGCGACCTCCCGTCTTGGTCACGATAGCACGGCAAATCCTCGTTTCGATCCGGCCCCGCCAGGTGCTATCTTCATCCCCGGCCGGGGTCACGCGCCCCGCCCTAAGGGCTCTAAGCGTCGACCGAGACCGGAGGTGCAGCTGATGTTCTGCCCACGCTGCGGCACCCAGAACGACGAGACGGCCAAGTTCTGCCAGAAGTGTGGCACTGCCACCGCCGCGCCGCCGCCGGTGGCGGCTCCCTCGGCCCCCGATCCGCGGATGCGGGGCGGGGGTGTTCCCACTGCCGCGGGTGGCAAGCGGTACGCCGCAGGAAAGAACCCGACCATCGCCGTGGTGCTCTCGCTCGTGCTCGCCGGTGTCGGGCAGTTCTACAATGGCGACGTCAAGAAAGGACTGGTGATGCTGGCGGTGGCCATCGTGGGGGGCGTCTTCACGTATGGGCTGGTCTATCTTGCCGTGGCGATCTGGTCTGCACTCGACGCGTACAAGGTCGCCAGCGGCAAGTCACCACTCTGGTAGCCCCCGCCATGGAGCGCCAGAAGCTGGCCGGGCTTCGACCCCAGACCTACGAGCACCCGTCGGATCAACAAGCGCTCGACGCCCTGCAGGGCACGACCGGGTTGGACAGCCTGGTTCGGGCGTGCAACGAGTACGGCCTCGAGCGGCTGATGCGCGTGCAGTACACGGGAAGCTACCTGCGGGTCACCAGTGACAACTTCCCCGACATTCACGGCAAAGTGCTGGAGGCCGGCGAGATTCTCGACCTGCCGAGGATTCCGGAGATCTACATCCAACCAGGAGAGATCAACGCTATGACGGCCGGGGTCGAGCACCCGATCCTGGTGCTCACCACGTCGGCCGTCGACGCCCTCACGCCAGCCGAGCTCGACTTCGTCATCGCCCACGAGCTCGGTCATATCAAGAGCGGTCACGTCCTCTACTACCAGATCGCCGCCTTCTTGCCCGTGATCGGCGAGGTGATCGGGCAGGCGACGTTCGGCATCGGCAATTTGCTCTGGACGCCGCTGCAGTTGGCTATCCTCAAATGGCAGCAAATGTCCGAGCTGACCGCCGATCGAGCCGGATTGCTCGGCGGCCAAGACGTCTCGGCGGCCATCAGCGCCATGATGAAGCTGGCCGGACTCCCCCAGCGCTTCTACAGCGCCATCAACACGGAAGACTTCATCGCGCAAGCGCGTCAGTTCGAGGCCCTCGACGACACCTGGATCGACTGGGCGGCCAAGCTTCTGAGCGGGCTGGGGCAGACTCATCCCTGGACCGTGATGCGGGCGCACGAGCTACTGCAATGGATCGACGGCGGGGAATACGAACGAGTGCGGACGATGCGCCATGTTGCACCCGCCCCGGCCCCCGGAGTGGGGGCGCGCTTCTGTACGCAGTGCGGGTGCGCCCTGACCGGCGCAGAGCTGTTCTGCCCCGGCTGCGGGGTCAAGCAGCGCGCGGCGCCGGTCGATCGGTAACCAGCCAGGAGCATGTCATCGACTGAGGTCCGTCCGGCGGTACCACCGCTCCGTGTGCTCGTCATGATCGCCGGACCGGTCGACGGCCCCACCCTCGATACCGAGCGTGCGTGGCAGGTTCTCGCGGGCGCGCTGGCGCCCTGCGAGCGCGCCGGGCTCGTGAAGCTCGAGCGCCTCTCCGAGCCGACCGAAGCTGCCCTTCGTAAGCGTCTCGCCGCCGGGCCATACCATGTCCTGCACTTCATCGGGCACGCCCGTTCCCGGGCGGGAGCCCAGTACACGACCCTGCTGCTCGAAGGGGCGGGGCGGCGGGCCCGCTCGGTGAACGTGCAGTACCTCGGCACGCTCTTGCAACCCCATGGCTCGCTGCGTCTGGTGATGTTGCAGGCGTGCGCGGACGGCGATCCGTTTGCAGGAGCGGCGCGCACCTTGACGGAGCAGGGGATTCCCGTCGTGGTGGCGACACGGAAATCGCTGACGGAGGCCGCAACCACCGCGCTCGTCCACGCGCTCTATGCGGGGCTCGCCGTCGGATCGCGCGTGGCGGAGATCCTGGCCAGCGTGCAGAGTCCCTCACCCGTCGAGAACGTGGGGGCCTCGATTGAAGTCGCGCTGCACGCGGACTCTTCTGACGGTCGGCTCTTCTCCGTCGACCAGGCGCCGGCGGCGGTCGCCGCTGCCGCCGTGCCCCAGACGCCAGCGGTAGCTCCGCCCTCTCCCGCGGAGCTGGCCGTGGAGGCGGAGGCCACCCGTTGCCGACTGGAACTGGAACGCAAGCGAGCAGCCGGCACCTTCGACGTCTTCCTCTGTCACAACGGAATGGACAAACCAGCCGTGAAGACCATCGCTCATCGGCTGCACGAGCGAGGGATTCTCCCCTGGCTGGATGAATGGGAGCTGCCCCCTGGACAACCCTGGCAGCCGCTCCTCGAGCAACACATCGCGAGCATCAAGTCGGCGGCGGTCTTCGTGGGCGGTGCCGGCGTGGGTCCCTGGCAAGAACAGGAGCTCAATGCGTTTCTTCGCGAGTTCGTGGCCCGCCACAGCCCTGTGATCCCCGTGCTCCTGCCCGACGCCCCGGCCACCCCCAAGCTGCCTGTTTTCCTCCGTGCCATGACCTGGGTCGACTTTCGGCTCACCGATCCCGATCCCTTCGAGCGTCTGATCTGGGGAATCACGGGGCAGCGGCCCGACGCGTGAGCGGTAAATCCTGGAGTCGCGAGCGCGGTCTCGCGAGAGACTGAAGCATGGCTAGTCCACCTCAGGCGTTCGGACGCATCTCGTTCGGCGGGCTGCTTCTTGGTGCCGGGCCGCGCTTCGCCCGCGATGCTCTTGGCCCCGTGCTCGCCTTCTACATCGTCTGGAGGTTCGCAGGTCTCGCCGCCGGAATCCTAGCCGCGACCCTCGTCGCCCTCGTGGCATTCTGGTGGGAGCGGCGACGTGCGGCGTCAGGTATCATGCCTGCCCTCGGCCTCGGCATCGCCCTCGTCCAGGCCCTGGCGGGACTGGCGTCCGGCAGCGTCGGCGCCTACTTCGCGCCGGCCGTGATCGCCAACGGGCTGTACGGAGTCGCTTTCCTCGGGTCGGTCGCCCTCGGGCGACCGCTGGCGGGAGTCCTCGCTCAGGAGACCTTCCCGTTCCCGCCGCGCGTGAAAGAGTCGGTGACGTTCCGTCGGATCTTCTCGCGAGTGTCCCTTGTCTGGGGCGGCTACATGCTGGTCCGGGGTATCGTCAGACTACTGGTCCTGGCGTGGAGCAGCGTCGAACTGTTCATCCTCGTCAGCGTGCTCACGGGCATTCCACTGACGCTTGCCCTCATGAGCTGGTCGTTCTGGTACCCCCTCCGAGTGTTCAGACGACACCCAGAGCTGTGGCGCCCGGATTCAGACTCGGAGACGTCTCCTCTCCGGCTCCCTGAATCCCCGCCGGCGACGCCGTCAGAACGAGAGCGGTAAGGTCTTCAGGCCCCTGAGCGTCGACGACTCTCGCCACTCGGGGGTGGCAGTGGCGAGCGCGAGCCGCGGATGTCGCCGCAGGAGAGTGCCGATGGCGACTTGCCCCTCGACGCGGGCGAGAGGCGCTCCAAGACAGAAATGGATGCCAAAGCCAAAGGAGACGTGCCGATTGTCCCGCCGCATAATGTCGAGGCGATCGGGATCGGAGAAATGGGCCGGGTCTCGGTTGGCGGCGCCGATGGCCGCGACCACCATGGCTCCCTTGTCGATCGTCCGGCCACCCACCTCGACCCGTTCACTACAGACGCGGGCGGTCCGCTGGACGGGGCTGTCGTAGCGCAGTAGCTCTTCGATCGCGCTCGTGATGAGAGCCGGCTCTTCCCGGAGGAGTCGGAGCTGGTCAGGATGGCGAAGGAGCGCCAGCATGCCGTTCCCGATCAGATTCACCGTCGTCTCGTGACCCGCAATGAACAGAAGGATACAGGTGGAAATCAGCTCGCCCTCGCTGAGCTTGTCACCTTGCTCCTCGGCAGCGATCAACCCGCTGAGAAGGTCGTTCTCCAAGTGGCGCCGTCGCTCGGGTACGAGTCGACGGAAGTAATCTCCCAGAGCCCGGCGCCCGGCCCGGCCACGCTCGACGACCTCGTCGGAGGCGCCCAGCCCGAGGGCGTCGAGGCTTCGCGCCACGTCGGCCGACCACTGACGAATGGCAGGGTGATCTTTGACGGGTACACCCAGCATTTCGCAGATAACCGTCACCGGGAGCGGATAGGCAAGGTCTTCGATGACATCCATGCCCCCCTTGCCCTTCACGCGGTCGAGGAGCCGATCGACAATCTCCTGGATATGGGCGCGCATACCCTCAATCACGCGCGGGGTGAACGCCTTGCTCACCAGACTGCGTAGCCGGGTATGATCGGGTGGATCCTGAAAGAGCATGGACCGGGGCAGGGTGCCGGCCTCCCCGGGGGAACCGTAGGCCGCCTCCAGCAAGGGCGCGAACCCCTCCCGCCCGAAGCGGGCGTCCCGCAAGGACATGAGTACGTCGTCGTAGCGGGTGAGGATCCACAGCCCAAGCGGCGTCTGGTGCACCGGATCGAGCTCCCGCAAGTGACGATAGGCCGGGTACGGATCGGCGTGAAACTCGGGAAGGAACGGGTTGAAGAGAACGTCGGTGGTCGCCATCGGACAAGTCTCCCTGCGCTATTGTACTTGCTCAGTCGAAGGGGACCCCACTAGGGTAGAAGGCTCGAGAAGGAGACCAGCGTCATGCGGTCATTGATCGCTTTCGATCTGTGGGAATGGGTCGAGAGGAACCGGCTCGCCTTCGAACCGCCGGTAGGGAACAAGGTCATCTGGGAAGACTCCCAGTTCACCGCGATGATCGTTCGCGGCCCCAACGCCCGGCGGGATTTCCACGTGGATCCGTCCGACGAGATCTTCTACATGCTCAAGGGGGACATGGTGGTCGAATTCATTGAGGAGGGTCGGCGGCGTAAACAAGTCGTGCGTGAAGGCGGCCTCCTGCTCGTCCCCGCCTTCACCCCACACTCTCCTCACCGCCCACCCGACACCTGGGGTCTGGTGGTCGAGGTCAAACGAAAGCCCGAGCAGGTCGAGTCGCTGCTCTGGTTCTGTGACCGCTGTGACGCGCAACTTCACAAGGTCACCATGCATGTGGCCGACATCGAGCGGGAGCTGAAGGCAGCCATCGAAGCGTTTGACGGAGCGCTGGAGCTCCGCACGTGCCGGGCCTGCGGCCTTGTCCAGCCGGAGCGTCCCCCCGTTCCGGAGCGACCGTCGCGGGAGTAACCGGTGACCGAACGTTCGGAATCGTCGGCTGTCGGCTGGATGAGTCTGGCCGCGGTGAGCTTTGTGATAGGCCTGGCGGCGCTCGTCCGGCTGGGCGGCCCCACGTCCGATGCCCTGGATGCCGCGACGAGGGTCATTCGCCTGCCCGAGCCCTTGTCGATCGCCATCATGACAGTGTTCAGCCTCACGGCCCTCGTGCTCTTCGCCCACGCCATCCGCCGCGCCCTGCGTCGGCCGAAGGAGGAGGACGAGCTGTTTCAGCGCCTGGCGGCTGGCCCCCCCCTTCCCCCCTGGGTCCGGGCCATCATGCGGATTCTTCCGCTTCTGTACCTCGCGACTGGCGTCTATCTGCTGTGGCACGGCCTCATTCCAATTGAAAACATCCTGACGCTCGGTCATGGTTCGGTGGACGCTATCGGCTCCGCTCTGTCCAAGCCGGCCCCGCTGAGTGCTCCCCCGTTCCTCAACTGGACGTTCGGGCTGGTGGCGCTCGGCATCGCATTGGGCGCTCTTGTCGTCGTCCTCGTGGTTGTTTTCGGCGGCCGGCCGGCATGGTGGAGCGGTGATCACGCCCCCGACGACGAGCGCGTGGCCCCCCTGGCCGAGATCGTCGAGGAGAGCCTCGATGACCTGCGCGCCGATCCCGATGCGCGCCGCGCGATCATCGGCTGCTACCGGAAGTTCGAACACGTGGCCGCCGACTCCCGTCTCGCCCGAAGACCCTGGTGGACGCCGATGGAATTCATGGGGGAGGCGCTGAGGGGGCTGCCGGCGCCGCCCGCGGCAGTCCGCACACTGACCGGCCTCTTCGAGCTTGCTCGTTTCAGCCATCATGCTTTGGGGCCACGAGAGCGCGATGTGGCCATCGAGGCATTACTCTCGATTAGGACCGCGCTCGAGACACGGCCGGCCGATGTCGTCGCCGGCTGAGCATCCGCGGTCGCTGCGCCTGGCAGGCTACGGTATCCCTCTCGGCCTGCTCGCTCTGGCGGCTATCCCGATCTATCTCGCCGTGGATGCCGGATGGCGTTCGTTGTTCGTCCGCCTGGCCTGCGCCCTGGCGGTGACCATGGGGAGCTTCCGGCTCGTGCGCAGCGTGCGCCGCGCGGTGACTGTCCATCCCACGTCGCCGTACGACGCACTGCTGGTCGCGCCTCCCCCCGCCATCCTGGATGAGGTCTTCATGAGGCGTCGTGACGAGCTGACCTACAGTGTCCGGAGCCGACGCTACTTCGACGCAGTGCTGTGGCCTCGGCTGCTGGCACTGGCTGGACGACCGCTACCTTTGCCGCCCCGGCGACCTTGGCTCTCACGTCTCGGCCCTTCGCGAGCCATGATCGAGCGTCTGATCGCTGAGATCGAGAGGCGTCCGTGAAGATCGACGTCGTCGCCGACCGCTGTCAGGAGATCCTCGCGACCCTATCTCAGGTCGTCGTCGGCAAGACGGATGTCCTCGAGCGGATGCTGGCCGGTGTGCTCGCCAACGGGCACATCCTCATCGAGGACTATCCGGGGCTGGCCAAGACGCTCATCGCCCGGCTCGTCGCCCAGACCCTCGATCTCGGCTTCAAGCGCATCCAGTTCACGCCCGACCTGCTGCCGAGCGACATCACGGGCAGCTTCCTCTTCGACCAGCGCGAGAGCCGGTTCGAGTTTCGCCGGGGCCCGATCTTCACGAACCTGCTTCTCGCCGACGAGATCAACCGGGCTACTCCCAAGACACAGAGCGCGCTCCTGGAAGCCATGCAAGAGTCGCAAGTCACGATCGAAGGCGAGCGCTTCGCCCTCGAGGCTCCGTTTCTGGTGATCGCCACCCAGAACCCTATCGAGCTGGAAGGCACCTATCCGTTGCCGGAAGCGCAGCTGGATCGCTTTATGATGCGGCTCGCCGTGGGCTATCCCGACGCGTCCGATGAAGTCGAGATCCTGGCCCGTCGGCGCCAGCGTCGCGAGGACGCGGTCGCCGTCCCCGCCGTCACCTCGCGCCCGGAGCTCCTGGCCATGCAAGCCAGCCTGGAGGACATCCACGTGGCCGCGGTGATCGAACGCTACATCGTGGATTTGGTCCAGGCCACGCGAGCCGATCTCAGGGTGGCTCTCGGGGCCTCACCCCGTGGGACCCTCGCCCTGCTCAAGCTGTCGCGAGCACTAGCCGCCCTGCGCCGCCGGGACTTCGTGCTCCCGGACGACGTCAAGGCCATGAGCGTACCCGCGCTCGCTCACCGGCTCATTCTGAAGCCCGAGCTGTGGGCCTCACGAGTTTCGGCAACCCAGGTGGTGACTGACCTGCTCGGCCAGGTGGCGACACCCAGCGTAGACGCACGATGATCGAGCGCGTGGCGCCGCTCAGCTTGTCCATCCTCACCGTCGCCGCCTGGGCGCTCTCGCTTGCCGTCTTCGCCGCGCGACCGGAGCTGTTCGTGGTCGCCCTGCCCCTGCTCATCACCTTGGCCGCCCTCGGCCTGCGCCCCTCGGCTCCCAGCTATGCCCTGACCCACACGATCTCGGGGGACCGTGTCTTCGAGGGCAACAGTGTGACCGTGACGGTGGCCGTGACCGCCCGCTCCTCGATCCCCTTGATGGAGCTGGTCGAGCCGCTTGCCCCAGAATCTTCCTTGGTGCCCGCACGGAACCGGTCCGTATTCGCCCTCCGGGCTGGTGAAACGGCGCAGTGGAGCCATGAGGTTCGTTGCACAGCGCGGGGCCGGTTCGAGCTCGGCACCTGTTTCGTCCGCACCTGGGACGGTCTTGGCCTTCGAGCCTGGGAGCGGTCGCACAGCGAGCCGCACCGCGTGCGGGTCTACCCGAGGATACTGCCCTTGCGGACCCTCCCTCGCCCCCGCCGGACGCAGACCTCGATCGGCGACCACGTGTCCCGTGAGCTGGGTGAGGGCATCGAGCCCGGTGATATTCGCGAATTCGCCCCTGGTGACCGCATCAAGCAGGTCAACTGGCGCGCGTCGCTCCGTCTGGGCAGGCTGTACGTGACCCAGCACCACCGGGAGCGTAACGCCGACGTCGTGCTCATGCTCGATACCCTGGCCGAGGTTGGCCGGCCTCCTGCCACGTCCCTCGATCTTGCCGTGCGGGCTGCGGCCTCGCTGGCCGCCGCCTATCTCGCCCGCAAGGATCGGGTCGGCCTTATCAACTATGGCGGGCTCATTCACTGGGTTAGACCAGGTTCCGGACAGGTCCAGTATGAACGCCTCGCCGACGCCTTGCTCGGGGCCTCCGTTGTCTTCACCTACGTGGCTAAGGATCTTGCCTTGGTGCCACCGCGGGTCCTCCCTCCGAACGCGCTCGTGATCGCTCTCACCTCCTTGCTCGACCGTCGTTTCACGCGAGCGATCGTCGACCTCGCCGGCCGCGGCTTCGATCTGGTCACTCTCGTTGTGTCGCCGGTCGAGGTGACGCGCGCCTCGCTCCCGCCTTCGGCGCGCACGGACCTGGCCTGCCGGCTATGGGCCTTGGAGCGCAGGGCTCAGCTCGATGATCTGCGTCGTCGCGGACTTCCGGTCCTCGAGTGGCACCCACCACACCCCTTGGAGCTGGCCCTGGCCGCTGCCGGACGCCGACGGCCGCGTGTGGTGGCCGTCGGATGATGCGTGGGTTGGCCGTAGTCGTCGCGAGCGTGCTGTTCGTCCTGCCCCTCCTCTCCGCCCCGCTCTCGTTCGTAGCGGTGATTGGGCTCGTGGCGGTTGTCCTGGCTCTCGTGGGAATCGCGGTCCGCTGGCGATGGGCGGTCACAACCGCCGCCTGTGCCTTTCTCGTGGAATATGCGTCGGCGCTGTCGGTGTCGGCCGCGCCCGTCGACTTCGTCAGGGCTGCGGGCTTCGGTCTCGCCCTGCTCCTGCTGCTCCAGACAGTGGATTTTGCCCGGCGCGTGGGATCATCCGCCGTCGATCGCGCTGTCCGCCTCGCCCATCTCCGGCGCTGGCTGACCGTGGGAGGCGCCACTCTGGCCGCCACCGTGTTCGTTCTGGCGATGACCGGCCTCGTCGGAACGGTCCTGCCACTCGTGGCCGCCCCTCTGGCCGCCGCCCTGGGAGCGTTCGGAGCCCTCCTTGCCCTGGCGGCGATGGTGAGGCGGTCAGGGAGACAAGGATCCTGGCCTTAGCCGAGCGAGACGAGCTTCTCTTGAGAAAGACTCACGACCCGCCCGCGATCAGGTCGTGGTAGCGCTTGGTGATATCCCGGGGAGCACCGACGGCCGTCAGTCGGCCGGCGACGAGGAGCGCCGCGCGATCGCACATCTCCTCGACGAAGCCCAGATTGTGGGTGCAAACGACGAAGGTCCGCCCGGCGGCGCGCTGGCGTTCGAGGTAGGCGTAGCACTTGCGTTGAAAGTGCTCGTCGCCCACGGCGAGAATCTCGTCGAGCAGGAAGACGTCCGGGGTGAGCTGAGCGACGATAGAGAATCCGAGGCGCATCTGCATGCCGGCCGAGTAGGTCTTGGTCGGGGTGTCGATGAACTGGCCGAGCTCGGAAAACTCGATGATGGCTTCTTCCACGCTCCGGATCTGCCGCGTGCTGAACCCCAGCAGCGCCGCCGCCAGGTAGATGTTCTCGCGCCCGGTCAGCTCCTCGTGAAATCCCGTGCCGAGCGCCAGCAGCGACGCCATGCGGCCCCGCACGTGCACGGTGCCCGCCGTGGGTGGGAAGATACCGGCAATGATCCGGCACAGGGTCGTCTTGCCGGCACCGTTGGGCCCAATGAGGCCAAGGGCTTCTCCCGGTTCAACCACCAGATCGACGTCGCGCAGGGCCCAGAACTGCTGGCGCGATTCGCGCAGGTGCGGGCGCACCGTGGCCAGGATGCGGTCTTTAAAGAGGGGCCAGCGCGTCCTCAACTGGAACATCTTGCTGACCCCGCGGCACTCGACGGCGGGAGGCAATCAGAGCTCCTCGGCGAAGCGGGGACTGTACTTCGAAAACAGGAAGGCTCCGCAGGCCACCATCGCCACCAGCCAGCCCGCTAGAGCGGCCAGATCGGCCAGCGCCGGCGCCGAGGCTTCCAGGAGCGGTGTTCGGGCTGCCACGATGAAGGCCGAGACAGGATTCGCCATCGCGAGAACCCGCAGTGGAGGGGGCAGCATCTCCACTGCATAGAAGATGGGAGCTGTCCAGAAGAGGATGGGCAGCCCCACTTCCAGGATGTCGCGGGTGTCCCGGAAGAAGACGCCGAAGGTGGCCAGCGACAACGCCACGGCGAAGGTGAAGCACACGAACGCGAGCAGGACGGGGCCCACCCACAGGAGGTTCCAGGAGACCTGGGCCCCCCAGAACGCCAGCATGAGGGGCACGGCCAGGCAGAGGGCAACCACATGATGAAAGAGCTCGTAGAGGACCGTGGCCAGGGGGACGGTTTCCAGGGGAAAGGTCGCCCGCTTGACAATGCTCTCGTTGACGATGATGCAAGTGGCAGCTGCGCTGGCCGAGCGCGAGAAGAAGACCCACATGAGAAACCCCACCAGGAAGTAGGCGAGGAAATTGGGAATCTCCACGCGGAAGATGAATCGGAACACGATGAAGTACGTCAAGATGTTGATCAGCGGATTCATGAGGGTCCACGCGATACCGAGATACGTGCCGCGCGACTTGACCTTGATCTCTTTGAGCACGAGGTACCGGACCAGGGGGCGGTAGGCGACAAGCCGGACGAACCGAGCGAGCGCGGCGGTCAGGATCGGCGAGCTCCGCGGGCCTCGGCGTCGGCGAACCGTTCGAGGTGGTGTTCGGCGTCGCCCAGGGTCTGCGCGATCATGGTCAACCGGCGGAACGTGTGGCTGATCTTAAGCTCCTCCGTCATGCCCATCCCACCATGAAGCTGCACGGCTTCCTGGCTCACGTGTCGGCAGGCGTCCGCGATCTTGATCTTGACGGCGGAGGCGATCCACCGGCGTTCGGCAGCCTCCGCAGTATCCACCTTGACACAACCGAGACACGCCATGGAGCGCGCTTGCTCGTAGCTGATCGTCATGTCGACCATGCGGTGCTGCAGGACCTGGAAGCTACCGATGGGCACGCCGAACTGTCGCCGCGTCTTGATGTACTCGAGGGTCGCTTCGTTGGCGTAGCGGATGGCCCCGACGGCCTCGGCCGCGAGCAGCGCGATGCCATAGTCCGTGACCTCCTCGATCAGGGCGAGCGCGGCGCCCTCGCTCCCCAGGAGGGCTTCCTCGGGCACGGCCACTTCGGAGAGCCAGACATCCGCCCCTCGCAGCCCATCGATGGTCCGGTATTCCTTGACGGTGACTCCTGGAGTGTTGCGCTCGACCAGGAAGATGCTGATGCCGCTGGCGTCGGTGTCGCCCCCCGCCGTGCGCGCAGAGACTACGAGCGTCTCGGCGCCGGCGCCGTGGAGAACCGCTCGCTTTTCGCCGTCGAGGACATAGCCGCGGCCCGAGCGTCGGGCCCGGGTGCCCACGTGTCGCAGGTCGTAGCGGGCTGCCTGCTCGGTGTGCGCAAAGGCCAGACGGTGCTTGCCCTGCACGAGGGCAGGGAGGATCCGCTTGCACTGCGACGGGGATCCGCCACGGGCAACGAACCGGCCGCCGAGCCCCACCGTGGCCATGAAGGGCTCGACAACCAAGGCCTCTCCCAGCGCCTCCATCACAACCATCATATCCACGCTGCTTCCGCCGTAGCCGCCATGCTCCTCGGCAAACGGCACGCCGAGGATGCCCATGTCGGCCAGGGCGGCCCACACGGATTCGCTCCAGCCGGAGGGCGAAGCGACGATCGTCGCCCGCTTCTCGAAGGTGTAGTCATTGTTCAAGTAACGTCTGAGCGTATCGGCAAGAAGCTGCTGCTCCTCGCTCAGGTCAAAGTTCATCGGATTCTCTAGCGTTATCCTAGAGACCGAGGGTCATCTTCGCGATAATATTGCGCTGGATCTCGTTGGATCCAGCATAGATGGTGGCCTTGCGAAGATTGCAATACCTGGGGGCGAGGCGCGCAGTGAAGTGATCAAAGTCCATGCTGTCGACGGGCCGGAAGGCCTGCGCGAGGGGGCCCGCGGCCTGCATCATGAGCTCCGTGATGGCTTGCTGGACCTCGGTACCCTTGATCTTGAGCATCGACACGTCGGCACCCGGAGGCCGCCCGCTGCGGCGCATCTGATCGAGAAAGCGCAGGTTGGTGATCTCCAGAGCCATCAGCTCCACCTCGACGCGTGAGAGCTTGTCTCGAAAACGTGGGTCGGTAAGGAGCGCCTTGCCGTCCTTCAGCTGATCGGTGGCCAGCTCCTTCAGTCGTGCCAGCTCGCGCTTGCACTGCCCAATACGCCCCGTCCCCATGCGCTCGTACCCGAGCAGGTACTTGGCGACCGTCCATCCCCTGCCTTCTTCGTGCACGAGGTTCTCGACGGGTACCTTCACCTCGTCGAAGAACACTTCGTTGACCTCGTGGCCGCCGTCCATGAGCGTGATGGGGCGGACCGTGATGCCGGGTGTCCGCATATCGATCAAAAGGAACGAGATGCCCTCCTGGCGCTTTTCGCGGCTGGGGTCGGTGCGGACGAGGCAAAAGATCCAGTCGGCGTGCTGGGCCATGGTGGTCCAGATCTTCTGGCCTGTCACCACGTAGTGATCTCCCTGCCGTACCGCGCGCGTCTTGAGCGATGCCAAGTCCGAGCCCGAGCCGGGCTCGGAGTACCCCTGACACCAGAAGTCATCGCCCTTGTAGATGCGGGGGAGGAACCGCTGCTTCTGGGCCTCCGACCCGAAGCGCAGCAGCACCGGAGCGCACATTCTGAGACCGAACGCCACCAGCGGCGGCGTGCCCGCGTACCCACACTCCTCCTCGAAGATGTAGCGCTGGACGACGTTCCAGCCCGTGCCCCCCCATTCGAGGGGCCAATCCGGGGCCACCCAGCCCTTCGTGGCGAGGATTCGGTGCCACCGCAGCAGATCGTCTCGAGTGAGCTCCTCGTAGCTCGCAACCTTCTGCCGCAGGTCAGCGGGCAGGTTCGCGCGCAACCAGGCTCGCACCTCGTCTCGAAACTCAAGCTCTTCGGCAGAGTAGTTCAGATCCATGATCGGCTCCTTCTTGATGGGGCGTGGCCGCGGAACGACGGCACCTCTTCAGGCTCCGGGCGAGCTCCCCTCGGCCACCGCGCGCCGTGCCGCGCTGATCTCCGCCGAGACCGACCCCGGGTCAGGAAAGGGGCGCCCGGCGCGCCGATACCAGCCTCGCGCGTTGTCCAGGTCGCCCTCGAGAATGTGGACGATGCCGTGGAGCCAGGCGGCGAGCGTCGACTGATTCTGCTGGACGATCGTGTGGGCTTGCTGCCACGCCCCGGTCTCCAGGTGCTCGACGGCCCGGAGCAGACTCTCATCCCCGCGCGCAGAAGAACTCATCGCAGAAGGAACTCTCTCACAATCCGAAGGAACTCGTCCAGACGATCGTGATGCAACCAGTGGCCCGCCCGGTCGATGCCGGCGACACCAGGGTCCCGGAAGAGCTTGGCTCGACCATCCTCGGCGGGGTTGCCAGACCAGCTCTCCTTGCCGAACACGAGCAAGGTGGGACAGCTGATCCGCGCCCACAGGAACTGGATATCCCTACCGCTCATGTCGTACGGCGGCCAGGCGCGCACGTAGTTGTCGAACTTCCAGCTGTACGTGCCATCCTCGTTCTGGTTGACGCCGTGAGCGGTGAGATGGCGCGCTTGCTCCTCGGATAGATGCGGGTTCTCCTCCTGCATGCGATGAAAGGCGTCCTCGATCGAGGCATAGCGCCGGGGCAGGCGGCCCGCGAGACCGCGTTGCTCGCGGATCCACTCGTCCATGCGCTCGGCCATCGTCTTGGCCCTGTGCTCGGCCAGCACGCGCGGCGGCGGTCCGAGTCCCTCGAGGGCCACCAGCTTGGCCACCGTCTCCGGATAGATGCCAGCGTAGCGAAGCGCGATATTGCCGCCGAGGGAATGGCCAATGATGGTGACGGGCGCCAATCGTTGCTGATGGATGAGCTGGGCGAGATCGTAGATGTACCCGGCCATCGTGTAGCTCCCGTCGGAGGACCACTGGCTGTCCCCGTGCCCCCGGAGGTCCGGCGCGATGACGTGGTAGTCGTCCTGGAGGGCTGCCGCCGTCCAGTCCCAGTTGCGACAGTGATCGCGGCCGCCGTGGATCAAGAGCAGAGGCGGGCGGTCTTCATGCCCCCAGTCCACATAGTGCAGCCGCAGACGCTGGGAGAAGTATGTGTGGGAAGTCGGTCCCGGCATGCCTCGGGCATCATACTCCACGTGTCCGGCCTCTCCCGTTAGCCTCCCCGTGGCCGATCTGCCATACTGGCCGAGTATGAGCCCGTCGGTCCTTCCCTTCATCCACGCTCAGGGCTCGTGGGGCGAGATCGGGCATCAGGTCGGCCGGATGTTTGCGCCCTCCATCGAGCGTCATCTCGACGCCTGGACACGACACGTGATGCGCGAAACGGGCTGCTCCCGCCAGGCCGTGGAAGAAGCGGCTGCCCCGTTCGCCGAACCGGTCCGCGAGCACGCCCCGTTTCTTTGGGAGGAGCTCGAGGGGATGGCGCACGGATCAGGCCTCCCGATCTCGCGCCTCCTGATCCTCCAGGCTCGCGCCGAGGTCATGCGCGCCAACAAGGCGGCCGTACCGGCGCTGGAATGCACCACGTTCGGTCTCGCCGGAAGGCGCACCGCGAGCGACGTGACGTTCTTCGGTCAAAACGTGGACCTGGTCCCGTTCGTAGAAGAGTTCGGTGTCATCATCCGCCAGTACCCGACGGGCGCGCCGGCTGCCCTTCTGTACACGACCGCGGGCCTCCTTGGCCACAATGGGCTCAACGAGGCGGGCGTGGGGGTCTGTGCGAACTTCATCGACGACCCGGGCGGATGGGGTGCGGGACTTCCCCGTTATCTCTTGTCTCGGCTCGCCCTGCGTGCCGAGAGCGCCGAGTCAGCCTGCGCGGCCGCCCTGACGCCGCCGCGCGCGGCGTCCCGGAATCTCTTGATCGCCGACGACCGGGGAGCGCTCCTCGATGTGGAAGCACTGCGCCAGGAGGCGGCAGTTCTGCGGACGAGCGATGGCCTCCTCGTGCACGCCAATCATCTGGAAGCGCCCGAGTTCGAGGGCTATGAGAAAGCGTCGGAAAACTCGCTGGTACGCCGGCGGCGCCTCGGGCAACTCCTGGCCGGCGCCACGGGGCCGCTCACGATTGCCGATCTGCAAGGCTTCTACCGGGACCATGCGAACGCGCCCCACAGCCTGTGCGCCCACCCGTTCCCCGGCCGCAATCTGCAGACCGTCGTCTCGGTGATCGGCGATCTCACGAATCGCGAGCTTCACGCCGCCAAGGGCTCGCCCTGTCAGGCCCCCTACGCCACCTACACCTTGGCCACCTGCCGAACAGGAGCGCTCTCGGTGACGGTTCGCGAGGACTAGTTCTCCGGCGCAGCTACTCCGCGGTGGTCGGGTCGATCATCCGCCGGACGGCGGAGATCCGGTTAGCGGGAAAACCGCCCCGGCGCGCATGCTCCCGGATGGCTTCCTCGTTCGGAGCGACGTAGACGCAGTACACCTTGTCGTCGGTCACGTAGCTCTCGACCCACTGCACTTCGGGACCCAGCTCGCGCAGAACCCCGCACGACTTCTGGGAGATGCCCTTGAGCTCTTGAGCGGATAGTTTCCCGGCGCCGGCGATCTCGCGCTCGATCACAAACTTGGGCACGGTGCTTCCTCCTTTCTGCCGTTGCTGCCTACGCAGCGTAGCACGGGTGGCGTTGCCGCTGTGGCCATTCGCGGGATGACGGGCCCGTTTGACACCACGCGCGCCGGTCGCCTACGCTCTCCCCGGGTTCCTACCAACGGAGGACGCCGACATGGAGATTCTCGATCTGCAGGGGTCAAGGGAGTTCTCGTCGGAGCGACACGTCTACAAGTTCCTGGCCGAGACCCCTTTCTGCTCGATCAGCGTGGTCGGCTGGGAGCCGGGGCAGACCTCGCCCATCCACTCCCATCCGGGAGCTGACGAGATCTACTACGTCCTGGAGGGCGAGGGCCTCTTCAACGACGGACACAAGGAGATGCGACTGGGCCCCGGCGCCACCGTCATCTTTCGCGCGGGTGAGGTGCATCGAGTCCAGAGTCTGACCCGTATGGTTCTCTATCGCGTCCAGGCGGGGACGGATCGGCATCCGGAGCCGGTCAGCGCCTGGCCAACTCGCTGAGCCTGGAGGAGCCCCATGAAGCAGCTCACGGCCAACGTTTTCGTCGAGACCGAGCAACGCGGGTCCAATCACGGGCTGGTCACCACCTCCGATGGCTTGGTCATGATCGACGGGCCGCACAAGCCGAGCGATGCCCTGCGGCTTAAAGCCGACATCGCGCGGCGCGGTCCGCTTCGGTACATCCTGAACACGGAGCCACACGGCGATCACTGGACGGCCAACGCCTTCTTCGACGTCCCCGTCGTGGCGCACGAAGGAGTGCGCTCGCGAATCTTAGAGACCGACATGACAGCCCACCTGGCGCGGGTCGCGACCTTTGGACCGGACGAGCCCCGACTCCTCGAGGGTTACCGCGCCAATGCGCCGGTCATCACCTTCCAGAGCGAGATGACGCTCCACGTGGGCAATCACACCTTCCGCATGATCAACATGCCGGGCCATACGCCCTACCAGGCCGCCGTCGTCGTCGAGGAAGAAGGTGTCGTCTTCACCAGCGACAACGTCTTCTGCAAGGTGCACACCTGGCTCCAGGAAGCCGACCCTGACCTGTGGTCGCAGGCCCTCGGGTCTCTGCGCGAGCTACGCGCCGAGACCCTCGTTCCCGGTCACGGCCCCGTCTGCGACAAGCGGTACCTGAACGAACAGGACGCGTTCATCCGGGAGTGGGTGGACTACGTGCGCAAGGGAATCGAGCGTGGGATGACAAAGGACCAGTGTGTCGCCGACCTCACCGCGCTGACGGACCGCTATCCGATGGACGTCGAGCAAGAGGGTATGGCGCCCCGGGTGATGCAGATGAACGTAGCTAACCTGCACGACTACGTGATGGGGGCCGGCATTCATCAGCGCCGCTGACGGAAGCATGGGACCACCGGAGACGGCGCCCGTGCATCCCCTCACCCGCCGCTGGACTGCGCAGCGCTGGTTGCTCGACAACACGATCCGATCGGTGGGGATGGATTGGGACCAACCACGCTCGATCTATCTGTCCGCTCCCTGCGGCCCCGAAGCCAGTGCCGACTTTGCAGGCCTACGTCAGCGCATCACGAAGCTCGCCGACGCCTCCCCGGCCTTCGAGGCGGTTGCCCGTCGCCGGCAGGACAAGGCGGAGGCGGCCGAGCAAATCCAGGACCTCGTCACCGCCCGCGAGAACTACTTCATGGCCAGCATTCACTGGGGCGCCGCCCAGTGGCCGATCGACGAGAACAACGCACAGAACCGTCTCTACAACGCGCGTAAGCGCGCCTGCTTCACGAAGTACGCCGCCCTCGCTGACCACCAGGTCGAGGCGGCGTGGGTTCCCCTTCCGGATGGCCGGTCGCTACCGGCGTGGTTTCATTTGCCGCCGGGCTATCGGGGCGAATCGATTCCGGCGGTGGTGTCGCTGCCTGGCATGGACAGTTTCAAGGAGATGGGGGTCGCGCTGTACGGCGACCGTTGGCTGTCGCGAGGTATGGCCGTGCTCGCTCTGGACGGGCCGGGCCAGTACGAGAGTCCGCTGCTTGAGATCTATTTCAGCATGCCGGCCTGGATGGCCACCGGCGCCGCCGCGGTGGACTGGCTGACCCGACGGTCCGAGATCGACCCCGCTCGCATCGGCCTGAGCGGGACCAGCTTTGGGTCATTCTTCGGCACGATTGCCGCCGCCCACGAGCCGCGGCTGCGGGCAGTGGCGGTGGCATCCGTCTGCCACGAACCGGGCTTCCACACGATCTTTGAAGAGGCCTCGCCGACGTTCAAGATGCGCTTCATGTACATGTCCGGCATCACGGACGAGGCCCTCTTCGACGAGTTCCGCCGCCGCATGACCTGGGAAGGGCACGCCGACAGGATCCGCGCGCCGTATCTTTGCCTGGCCGGCGAGGCCGATGAGCTCTCGCCGATTGAGCATACCGAGCGGCTCATGAGGGCGCTGGCGGGGCCGAAGCGCCTGGTGGTCTATCAGGATTCGCGCCACTCAGTGGGCAACGTCCCCGCCGCCAACCTCGGCCCCTATCCGCCGGTGCTCATGGCGGACTGGATGGCGGCCACCCTCAACGGCCGGACGTTCCCGAGCGAGCGGTGGTACGTCGAGGCCAATGGCCGCATCGTCAAGATGCCCCTGTGAGGGGCGGCGGGGCTCACTTCAAGGCGCTTCAGTCCCGTCGCTGGCGATCACACCCGGAGAATCAACGCCGGCGTCGAGGCCTTGCGCATCACCCGCTCGGCAACGTCAGGCGAGAGCGCGCTGCGCAACCTACTGCGGTTCGAGGTGACCAGGGCAATGAGATCGGCGTCGAATGCTTCGCTCTCGAGGAGGATCTCCTCCACGGGCTCGCCGAAGCGGACCGTGCTCTCGACCGGTACTCCGGCGAACCGGGCTTGGTGGCGGCTCAAGTCCCGAAGACCTTGCGCCGTCAGACGATCCATCTCCTGATCGACGTAGGCAATCGTACGGCCAGCAGGGCCCATCACCCGTTCCGGCACGGGCTCGATGCGCAGCAGCCGCACGCTTGACCCGGCCCCCGACGCCAGCGCCGACACCACAGGAATGATCTCCTCGCTCGACTCGGCGTCGTCGAGCGGGACAAGAATTCGCTTTGCCATGTCGACTCTATCCCTCCAATGTTGGGATGCGACCTCCATCGTCGAGGGATTCCGAGCCGGCGTGAAGCGGGGTCCGACCGCGCTTGCGCTTTGATGCGAACCACGGGGACTTGGATTCGTGACAACGACGCCTTCCGATGTTTCTGCTACCATTTTGAGTGCCGGGCACGCTGAGCGGAAGGCGGGCGGCGTCCTGGCTCGGTGAGCTGGCCAACGGGAAGCGAAGAGGAGACGGCGACGATGCTCTCGAAAGAGGACAACGAGCTGCTGTGCCGGATTGGGCGGGGCACGCCAATGGGCGATCTGTTACGCCAATACTGGATGCCAGGTCTCCCCTCCGCCGAGTTACCGACTCCCGACGGACCCCCGAAGAAGGTGCGTCTGCTCGGCGAGGATCTGGTGGCGTTCCGAAATACGCGAGGTGAGGTTGGGCTGCTCGCCGCCAACTGCCCGCACCGCGGGGCGTCGCTCTTCTTCGGGCGCAACGAGGAGTGCGGATTGCGCTGCGCTTACCACGGCTGGAAGTTCGACGTGGATGGCCGCTGCCTGGACATGCCCAACGAGCCAGAGGAGAGCAGCTTCAGGGACAAGGTCCGCGCGCGGGCGTATCCCTGCCGGGACGTGAACGGTGTGATCTGGGTCTATATGGGGCCGCGGGAGACACCGCCGCCGCTCCCAGCGTTCGAGATCAATACCCTGCCACCCGAGTACGTCTACCCACCCCACCTGATGTTGGAGGAGTGCAACTGGATGCAGGCCCTCGAGGGTGACATCGACTCCTCGCACATCGACTTCGTCCACGCCAAGCTGCGGGCGGAGAGCTCGCAGCGCGGAACGTTCCACCGCGACAAACGGCCACGCTTGGAGGTGCTCCCCACCGACTATGGCGCATGCTACTCGGCCCGGCGGCGCGCGGACGTCGACGGCCTGTACTGGCACCGCATCACGCAGTTTGTCCTGCCCTTCTTCACGATGATCGCCGCCAGCGATCCCAACATCGTCCACGCACGGGCGTGGGTGCCGCTGGATGATCACTACAATCTGCAGTTCGCCATTCGCGCCCGGCTGGACCGGCCGGTGACCGACGAGGAGCGTCAGCGCCTTGTCGATCCGTTCGCCACCTGGGGTGGCTACCTCACGCCGACCAGCGATCCGCGCACGCGCTACTACACCAAGGCCAACCTGCACAACGACTATCTCGTCGACTACGAGCTGCAGAGGACGGACCTCGTGCTCGGTATCCCTTTCCTGGTCAACCTCCAAGATCGGGCCATGACCGAGACGATGGGCCCGATTTACGACCGTACGCAGGAACACCTCGGCACCACGGACGCCATGGTGATCTTCGCGCGGCGTCAGCTGATCAACGCCGCTCGGGCGCTACGCGACGAGGGAGCGGTGCCCGCCAACGTGGACGACCCGACCCTCTGCCGCGTGCGGCCCGCCTCGATCCTGTTGCCGGAGGGCGAGAGCTGGATCACGGCCACCGAGAAAGCGCGCCAGTCCGACGCCGGAGTTCCCATCGCGTGGGTGCCGTTCGCCTCGTGACGACCGACGAATCGGCGCCGGAAGAGCCGCGCGGCCTAGAATTCTACGAGGCGGTGCCCTACCTTCTCGTGGTCGAATCGATCGAGCGGGCGGGCGAATGGTGGCGCCGCGCCACGTACCCCGAGCTCCCGGGCTGCGTGGCCGAGGCAGTCTCGGCGGCGGAAGCCATCGAGAAGCTGGAGAGCGAACGTCGGCGCTTGCTACGACAGGCCTGGGTTCGAGGACTCCCGATTCCCGTGCCCCGTCCTCCCTTGCGCGGCCCGACACGGCTCCCGCGCAGCAGCCCTGAGTCATGACTCCTGGCATCCGCGCCACCGGGCTCCGGCCCACCGCCGATAGCAACGGCGCCCCCTCGTCGCATCCCTTGACCGGCCCGAGCTACCAGCGGGGTGACCTGCTCGCTGCCGTGGACGCGCTCACCCCGAGATTGCGGGCTGCGTCGGATGAGGTCGAACGCGGAGGCTCATTGACCGAGCCGTTGGTGCAGGCCATGGTTGAGGCCGGCCTCTATCGCATGTTTCTCCCCCGCGCGCTGGGGGGCGGCGAGATCGATCCGCTCACCTACTTCGACGTGACCGAGGCGCTCGCGCAAGCCGACAGCGCCGCTGCCTGGAGCGTGCTGATCTCGACCAGCACCATGACGGGCACCGTGCGTGGCCTTCCCGACACTCTGCTCGCTGAGCTGTTCACGTCTCCACGCCAGGCGGTCATGGCCGGTTCGGGCCCGCCGCGCGGCCGGGCCATTCCTACACAAGGCGGCTATCGGCTCACAGGACGATGGTCGCAGGGCAGTAACATCCTTATCGCGGCCTGGCTCCACGTGGGCTGTCATCTCTACGATGGCGATCAGCCCCGCCTCGGTCCCGATGGCCGCCCCATCTATCTGCGCTGCGTCGTGCCCGCCAGCGAGGCCCAGGTCATCGACACCTGGGACACCACTGGCATGCGGGGAACGGGCAGTCACGACTGGGCACTCAGCGACGTCTTCATCCCCGAGGAACGCGTGCACGGTGTGATCGACCAGTGGCCCCGTCCCCAACCGCTCTACCGGTTCGAGGGCTGGACTCACGTCGCCCACGCTGCGGTTGGGCTGGGCATCGCCCGCGTGGCCGTCGAGGAGTTCATCAGCCTCGCGGGCGGCAAGGAGGCCACGTGGCACGCCTCCGAGGGCCGCCTGGCGGCCCGAACCACGATCCAGGCCAAGGTCGCCCAGGCTGAGGCCCTCGTCGGCTCTGGCCGCGCTTACGTGCGCGACACCACCCGCGACGCTTGGGAGACGGTCGCCCGTGGAGAGCGACTGTCCGCCCGGCAGCGCGCGCTCTACCGGCTTTCCATCGCGCAGGCCATGGCCAACGCGGTCCAGGCGGTGGATCTCATGTTCAGTCTCGGCGGTGCGAGCGCGATCTATACCGTCAGCCGCCTGGATCGGTGCCTGCGAGACGCCCACACGGCCGCCGCTCACGTGTGGGTCGCACCCGACAACTTCGAACTGGCCGGGCGCCTGTTGCTCGGCCTCGATCCAGGCTCGCCGACTATCTGAGAGCGCCCCAGTAATAAGTAGCGAGGCCAGTTTGCTTCTGCTCCCCTTCTCGGTCTACCCGTCAGGAGCAGAGTCCCTGTGAATCATTGGACGGCGGCCCAAGCGCGAACGTCACGCCATTTTCTGCGATCCCCGGATGGCGGTGGCGATCTCGCGTCCGCACGCGGCCGCCCTCTCGGCGAATTGACTGCACAACCCGGTGTACCGGGCGGGGTCGAGCAAGGCCTCGATCTGGGAGGCCGTGAGATGGGCTTTGACGTGCGGCTCTTCGGCCAGCGCGTCGCGAAACGGGCGCGCCTGGGTGACAGCGGCTTGCGCCGCCTCGTAGACGGCGTCGTGGGCCCGCTGCCGGCCGATCTGCTTTCCGAGCTCAAGCATGAGTGCCTCGGCCATGATGAGCCCGCCCGACAGATCGAGGTTCTCGCGCATGCGCCGAGGAAATACTTGCAGCCCCTCGAGCAGCACCATCAACCGCTGCAGCATGTCACCGGTCAGCTCGCAGGCCTGAGTGAGCGCCCGGCTCATCATGATGCTGGTGGTCCGGTCAGC
Source organism: uncultured Candidatus Rokubacteria bacterium (assembly GCA_963754315.1). Taxonomy (GTDB): domain Bacteria; phylum Methylomirabilota; class Methylomirabilia; order Rokubacteriales; family CSP1-6; genus CAVWFS01. The sequence goes on along the minus strand of CAVWFS010000018.1, from coordinate 167,115 downwards.
CTCGTGCTCGGTCTGCATGGCCTCCAGGGCCAGCGGGACGAGGGCACGGATCTGCGCTGCGGCGGCGATGATGTCTTGGGACAGCTTTGGGTTGCGCTTCTGGGGCATGGTGCTGCTTCCTACCGTGCCCGGCGGGACCGGCTCTTCTACCTCCCCGAACTCCTGCTTCATCAGCGTGTAGATCTCGCGACCGATCTTGCTGCCGGTGGAGGCGAGCATGCCGAGGAGCAGGACGTACTCGGCCTGGTGATCGCCGATCGTGCGGGCTGGCAGGCTCATGGCGTGAAGGCCAAGGCGCGCCGCCATCTTGTCCTGAGTGGCCAGGCCGAGTTCGCCCAGCGAGGCGAGCGTCCCCGCGCCACCGCCCAGCATGGCCACGAACACGCGTCGTTGGCAGCCGCGCAACCGCTCCACGTGTCGACACAGCTCATCGATCCACACCGCCACTTTGAAGCCGAAGGTGGCGGGGACTGCGTGCTGGCCATGGGTGCGGCCGGGCAGCAAGACGTCCTTGGTCCGTTCCGCGAGATCGGCCAGGGTCGTGAGGATCGTGGCCAGCTGGCGAAGAAAAATGTCGTGAGCCCGCCGGACCTGGAGCAGCTGGCCGGTCTGGGTGATGTTCTGGGTCGTGGCTCCCCAATGCACATAGCCCCCCGCCTCACCCACGCACGCTTGATCCAGCGCCCATACCAAGGGGACCAGGGGATGACCGGTGCGGGCAAGTGCGGCCCGGACAGCCTCCAAATCGAGGTTCACCAACCGCGCCTTGTCCGCAATCTCATGGGCGGCAGCCTCCGGGATGACTCCCAGCTCGGCTTGCGCTTGCGCGAGCGCCGCCTCAACGTCGAGCCAGGACTGGAAGCGGGCCGCTTCCGTGAACAGTGCGCGCACACCAGGGTCCTCGATCCGAAGCGAAGTCGGTTCTTCCAGCATGGGCGATGTCTCCTCGGGGTGACGGTCTCGCGAGAGTCTTTCGCACGGCGCTCGCTGGCTGTCAACGAGGTCGCGGTGGCGGTCGATCGGCTATGATCGTCCAGGGTCGAGCGCCTGATTCGGGTCGACCGAGCGGGTCGTCCACGATGAGGGCGCACCCAGCGGGGAGAGTGCCATGGGAAAGTTGAATGGAAAGGTGGCGTTGATCAGCGGCGGAGCCCGCGGCCAGGGGGCGGCCGAAGCGGCGAGCTTCGCCCGGGAAGGCGCGAAGGTCGTCTTCGGCGACATCCGAGATGCCGAGGGCCAGAAAGTCGAAGCTGCCATACGCTCCGCCGGGGGCGAGGCCGTCTACGTGCATCTCGACGTCACCAGCGAGGCTGACTGGCAGGGCGCCGTGCGAACTGCCACCGATCGGTACGGGGCCCTGAACATCCTCATCAACAATGCCGCCATCGTCATCCCGCGCGTCCCCATCGAAGAGCGCACGACCGCCGAGTGGGATCGGGTGATGGCCGTCAATGCCAAAGGGGTCTTCCTGGGCACCAAATACGCCATTCCCGCCATGCGGCGAGCGGGCGGCGGCTCGATCGTGAATATCTCCTCGGTGGCGGGGATCGGACAGTCCCTGCACCAGGAACCCGCCTACGCCGCCAGCAAAGGCGCCATCCGGATCTTCACGAAAGTGACGGCCAGCCAGCACGCCAAGGACAAGATCCGCTGCAACTCCGTGCACCCAGGGCCCGTCGACACTGAGATGCTCCACAGCGCCATGCCGGATCGCGAGGTCTTGCAGCGGCGTCTGCAGCGCGTACCGCTAGGTCGGATGGGCACGGTGGATGAGATCGTGGCGGCCGTCCTCTATCTCGCATCCGACGACTCGTCATACGTCACGGGCAGCGAACTGGTCATCGACGGAGGGGCCCTCGCGCAGTAGCCGCGCCGCGGTGGGTCTGGCGCGGCGGCCTCTTCCTCCGTATGCTGGCACGCCATGAGGTTTGGTCTCTTCTTCCAGGCGCCGGCGGCGCCGGGGCACACGCACGCCGAGCGTTATGGGGAGATGTTCGAGCTCATCGCCTACGCGGAGGAGCTCGGGTTCGACGTGGCCTGGCTGGCCGAGCTGCACTTTGGCGGCGCCTTCTCACTGCTGTCGAATCCGCTGATGATGGTGCCCCTGATCGCCGCGCGTACCCAGCGGATACGCATTGGCACGGCCGTGACTCTGCTGCCGCTGCACCATCCGCTGACCTTGGCGGAGCAGGCGGCCACCGCCGACGTCCTCTCGGGTGGTCGGCTGGAGTTCGGGGTAGGCCGGGGGTCCATCCCGACGCAGTTCCACGGCTTTGGTATTCCACTGGCTGAGAATCGCGCGCGTTTCGACGAGGCGCTGGAGATCATTCGGCTGGCGTGGACGCGCGAGCGCTTCAGCTACCAGGGCACGTTCTACCAGGTCGAGAACCTCGAGGTCGTGCCGAGACCGCTCCAGCGCCCTCACCCGCCTATCCGAGTTGCCGTTCACACGGCGGAGAGCTTCGTCCACATCGGCGCCCAGGGGCTGCCCATCTACTCGGGCACGACGACTACACCCCTGCCCCAGCTGCGCGAGTACATGGCACTGTATCGAGCGCACCTCGAGGGCGCCGGACACCGGTGGCAGAGTGACCAGATGGCCTTGATGCTACCCGTCCACGTGGGATCCACCGGGGTCGGCGCCCGGGACACAATGCGGGCGGGCGTGCACCAGTACTATCGGAATCTCCAGACCATCTTTGCCCAATTGCCGGACTCCTATGGCGAGCACCTACCGCGCCTGCGCGCGATCGAGGAGAACGTGACCCGCCTTCCCTATGAACGCTTCTGTCGCGATCAGGCGGTGTTCGGCGACCCTGCCGAAGTGCTCGACCGGCTGGTAGCGGCGCGGGACGAGTTTGGGCTCTCGCAGATCATCTGCTGGTTCGACCAGGGCTCGCGGCTGCCGCGACCGGCGGTGGAGGGCACGATGCGCCTCTTCGCCGAACGCGTCATGCCCAAGCTATGATCGTGGGGGCGCCCCGGCCCTCAAGGAGGAACGCAATGACGACAGCACGCCTCGTGTCCTTGATCATCGGTATCGCGCTGGTTTCTGCGACCAGTGTGGCCAGCGCCCAGGCACCGCCGGCCTACGGTCCTGCGATCACCCTCGAGCAGGCCAAGAAAGTGATGACGGGGGCCGAAGCCGAGGCGAAGAAGAACAACTGGCCCGTTGTCATCGCCATTCTCGACTCGGGTGGTCACGTCGTGATGCTCAATCGCCTGGACGGTGCCCAGTGGGGCAGCATCGATGTAGCCAAGGACAAGGCCCGCTCGGCGGTCGCCTTTCGCAGGCCGACCAAGGTATTCCAGGATCTCATCGGCCAAGGAGGGGCCAACCTCCGGCTCCTGAACGTCTCGGGGGCCAGCATGCTCGAGGGCGGCATTCCAATCATGGCAGACGGCAAGGTCATCGGCGGCATCGGGGTATCGGGGGTCACCTCGCAGCAAGACGCCCAGATCGGTCAGGCTGGGATCGACGCCTTGAAGTAGGACGCGGGCGCGGCTGGTAAGGCCCGAGCCCGCCGGCCATCAGGTTCTGGTCATCTGGAGGGACGCGGCATGAGCGAGCAGAGCCACCCCCCGACCCTGGAGTTAGCCCACACGGCGATGAGTGAGGAGGAAGCGTTGCGCTTTCTCGACGGGCATCGCATCAGTCGGGGTCCCCGCACGATGGACCCGAAGGCCCAGATCGTGGGTGAGTTCGTCAAGTCCATCCGCCAGCCCGGTTACTTTCCACCGCTGCCCGAGTTGCGCCAGCAACTGCGCACCATGGTGACCCTGATGGATGAGCCGGCGCCGGCGCTGCCACGGCTCGAGGACATCCAGATTCCCGGTCCGGCAGGACCGATTCCGCTCGCGTGTACGACCCGACCGGGGTACCAGGCAAGGTGGCCGCCGCGCGGCCGGTCGTGGCGTACTTCCACGGCGGGGGCTGGGTCCAAGGTGATCTGCAAACCCACCACGGCCTCTGCGCGCGGCTTGCGCAGCGCTCAGGCGCCCTCGTGGTGGCGGTGGACTACCGGCTCGCCCCCGAACATAAGTTTCCCGCGGCCGTCGAGGACGCGCTCGCCGCTTACGGCTGGCTGCTGACGCACGGCCAGGAGATCGGGGCCGACCCCTCGCGGGTGGCGGTGGCCGGCGACTCGGCCGGCGGAAACCTCGCCGCCGTGGTGTCGCAGCAGGCCGTGAGTGCAGGTGGGGCGCCGCCCACCTGCCAGGTGCTCATCTATCCCGCGGTCGACTTCGCCCTCGACACCGTGTCGCATCGCGAGCTCGCGGACGGCCACGTCATCCCGCGCGATCGGATCACCTGGTACATGCAGCAGTACCTGCGCAGCGATGCTGATCGCACCGACCTCCGTGCGTCGCCGCTTCGTGCGGCCGATTTGCGTGGTCAGCCGGCCGCGCTCGTGATTACCGCTGGCTTCGATCCACTACGGGACGAAGGACGTGCCTACGCCGATCGGCTGCGAGCGGCGGGAGTCGAGGTCGTCTATCGCGAATATCCGGGCCAGATCCATGCCTTCGTGTCCCTTACGAAGGCGATCCCGCAGGGTCTCGCCTGCACCCTCGAAATCGGCGACTATGTGCGGCAGCGCCTCGGGCTCTGAGAACTGCAAGCCCCAAGGGGAGATCCTCCATGGCGGTGATTGAGGTCGATCTCTACAGCGACACCGTGACCCGCCCGACCCGTGCCATGCGCGAGTTCATGTGCGAAGCCGAGGTTGGTGACGAGCAGAAATTCGAGGATCCGACGGTCAACATACTTCAGGAGTCAGTGGCCGAGTTGCTGGGCAAGGAAGCCGCCCTTTTCCTTCCATCCGGCACCATGTGCAACGAGATCGCGCTGCGCGTGCACTGCCGGCCTGGTGACGAAATGCTCGCGCACCGAACGGCCCACCCCATCCACTTCGAGGGGGGCGGTCCGGCGGCGCTGGCTGGCGTGAATGTGAGCGCACTCGACGGCCCGCGCGGCCAGTACGACGCCGACGCGGTGCGCGCAGCCATCCGTCCCGAGAGCCGCTACATGCCACGCAGCCGCCTTCTCTGGGTGGAGCAGACGAGCAATCTGGGGGGTGGGTCCGTCTGGCCGCTCGCCCGCATCGCGGCCGTCACCGACGCCGGGCGCCAGCGCGGTCTGCGGACGCATCTCGACGGGGCGCGACTCATGAACGCGGTCGTGGCGAGCGGCACCGCGGCCTGCGACTATGCGGCGTCCTTCGACTCGGTGTGGATCGACTTCACCAAGGGTCTGGGGGCCCCGGTGGGAGCCGCCCTTGCCGGTTCGCGCGACTTCATTGCCGATGCCTGGCGACTCAAGCAGCAGATGGGCGGGGCGATGCGCCAGGCGGGAATCATCGCCGCCGGCGGCCTCTTCGCTCTGCGCCATCACGTCAAGCGGCTGGCCGAGGACCACGCCAACGCGCGTCGCTTGGCCGACGGGTTGGCCGCCCTGCCGGGTATCGCGCTCGATCCCTCGACGGTTGAGACCAACATCGTCATCTTCGAGCTCTCGGGGGCCCTCGACGCACCGGCCGCGGTGGCGGCCCTGCTTGCGCGCGGCGTTCGCATGGGCGCCATGGGCGTCCGTACCATCCGCGCTGTTACCCACCTCGACGTCAACACCGAGAAGGTCGAGCGCGCGCTGGCGGCGGCCCGTGCCGTTTTCGGCGGTTGAAAACGCACCCAGCGCCGCGGGACAGGAAGGCGGCCACAACAAGGAGTGACGACATGAGCCGAGCCCGCCCGATTCTCCATCCTTCCGACTTCTCTCCCGCCTCTCGGCCAGCCTTCACCCAGGCGATCGCGGCTGCGAAGAAGGACCGGGCGCCGCTTCTCGTTGTCCATGTCCAGGCCACCATCATTCCCCTGGCCGGCGACGGTTACATGTCGGCGCGGACTTACGATGAGCTGATGAGAGCGACCCAGGTCGACGCCCAGCGGCGTCTGAACGCGCTGGTGGCGACCGCCAAGAAGGCCGGCGTCCGCGCGTCGGGCCTCCTGCTGGAAGGAGTGGCGGCGGAGCAAATCGTGCGCACGGCCCGCAGCCGACGCGCGAGCCTGATCGTGATGGGAACACACGGTCGCTCCAGACTGGCCAAGATCTTCCTGGGCAGTGTCGCCGAGCGTGTGGTTGGCAGCGCGCCCTGTCCCGTCATGACCGTGAAGGGCAAGCGCTGACCCGACGCGCCCGCGGCGCTAGCCGCGCCGCTTCCCGCCATCACCGCGCGCCACGGCCAACGTCCGAAGCGGCGGGAAGTGGGCCTTCAGGTCGGGCGCCTCGACCTGGAAGAGTCCCTGTGGCTCGCGCAAGCCCCGGAACCGGTGCGGGCCCAGGTTCCGGAGTCGCACACCGGGCGGCTGGTGGCGGCCCACTGCCCGGCGCGTCGCGGACGAGAGCAGGATTTGGCCGCCGTGAGCGGCTGCGCAGATCCGGGCGGCTGTGTGTACGGCGAGGCCGACGTAGCCGGTATCGGTCAGCAAGGGCCGCCCGCTGTGGATTCCCGTGCGCAGCCGTACCTCGACGCTTGCGGGCCACGTCCGTCCGTGCACGCTCCGCTCGATGGCCAGGGCTGCCTCCAGCGCGGCCGGAGCGCGATCGAAGACCGCGAAAAATTCGTCCGCGCGCGCATCGACCTCGCGCCCGCCTCCTCGATCGACGTGGCCTCGAATGATCGCACGCACTTCGGCCAGCAGGGCAGCGTACCGATCGCCCAGTCGGTGCAGCACGTCAGTCGACCCTTCGATATCGGTCAACAGAAAGGTCACATACCCTCTGGGCAACGTTCGCACTTCGCTGGCTCGGGCTTCGATCTGACCCCGCAGACGCTGGTTCTCGAGGGCCAGCCTGACCGCCGCCGTCACGGTCTTCACAAGATCAGGATTCTCGAGGACCGCGCGGTCGTGAACGAGGGCAGCCATGGGTCGACCCTGCCGCTCGAGCAAGGTCACCGCCCGGGCCTTTCCGGCTGGCAGCGCGGCCGGCCGACCGGCCCCGTCGAGGTAGCCAGCGGCGGCATCGGACCAGTGCAGGACCGAGAGGGTAGGATCGCGAAGGGCGGTGCGCAGCCGCCGTTCGAACTCGGCGGGGGTGGGGACCTGGCCGAGCTCGATCACCAACCGGCCCGCCGTGGCCGCACTCATCTGCGAGCGGAGCTGACCGGTCACGAACCCGACGGGGACGATGCTGTACCGCTTGGCGGCGATGAGCAAACGCTTGCGGGCGCGCTCTCGAGCCTCGTCGTCCTCGAAGGCCACCTGGTTGAAGCGGGCCAGAGCGTTGCGGACGTGCGACTCATCATTGATGGGCAGTCGCCTCCGCCCTCGCGCATCCACGTAGGCGAAGGCGCTGTTGGGTAACCGCGCACGCCCCTTGGCGTTGAGCTGGCTCATGACGTTTCGTCTCGTCCTACCCGCGCCTTCCTTCGACGATACCCCATAGGCCGGGACGGCGCCACGCCGCCACTGTTTCGTTGAACTCCGGGACGCTTGCCCTGTAGGCTACCGGCGTGTTGGCAACGGGCCTGGCCGTCGTGGTGGGAGTCGCTCTTGTGCTGGCGGGAGCGCGGGTCCAGGCCGGCGTCCTCGATAGCGTGTTCGTCGAAGACCTGACGTGGACCGAGTTGCGCGACGTCATCCAGCGCGGGTGGACGACCATCGTCCTCCCCACCGGCGGCACCGAGCAGAACGGGCCGCACATGGCGCTGGGCAAGCACAACGTCCGGGCACGTATCCTCTCCGAGCGGATTGCCCGGACCCTCGGCAAGACGCTGGTGGCCCCCGTGCTCGCCTACGTGCCGGAGGGCGGCCTGGCGCCACCCACCGGACACATGCGCTTCGCTGGCACTATCACGCTCAGCGAGCAAGCGTTCCAGAGCGTGCTCGAATCGGGTGCCCGCAGTCTTCGCCTTCACGGCTTCCGGGATATCGTTCTGCTCGGCGATAGCGGGTCGAATCAGCCAGGGCAGCGGGCGGTGGCGGCGCGGCTCAATCGGCAGTGGGCAGGCAACGCCTGTGCGCGTGCATGCGATCGATGACTACTATCGCGCCGGCACCCAGGGATTCCGGGACATTCTACGCGCACGTGGCTACGGGGACGCCGAGATCGGCGGTCATGCGGGTTTGGCGGACACCTCACTCATGCTCGCCATCGATCCCCGCCTGGTTCGAGTCGACCGGCTGGCGCGTAGCCCCGAGGCGTCGACGACGGACGGAGTGGAGGGCGACCCGCGGGCCTCGTCAGCCGAGCTGGGCCGGCTCGGCGTGGAAGTGATCGTGTCGCGCACCGTGCAGGCGATCCAGAAGGCGATCGCCCATCGCTGAGCAGGTCGGCGCGCGGGGTGGGCCAGGAACCGAACAACGACCCAGGAGGGTTTCGTGAAGAGTCTGCTCCATCCCCGACGTGTCTCGCGTGGAGGGCTCGCGCTGCTTCTGCTGCTCGGGGTGGCCCTCGATTCCGGCCGCGCTCCAGGACAACCCGGGGCCACCGGGTCCGCGAGCTCTATCGCTACGATCCCGGGAATGCCGCCCGTCATCGATCCCGCCAACCTCTATAGCGAGACGGCGGCCGGAAAGCTCGCTCCCGGCACCGCTGGCGCTCTCCCGCGCGTCTACGTGCCGCATGTCAAGTCGAACGACGTGTACGTCATCGATCCGGTCGCCTTGAAGGTGGTCGACCGGTTTCGCGTGGGCGTCAATCCGCAGCACGTGGTGCCGTCGCACGACCTCAAGACCCTCTGGGTGACCAACAACGCCGAGGGGCGCAAAGACGGCAGCCTGACCCCGATCGACCCCACGACCGGCAAGCCAGGAAAGCCCATCGCTGTCGACGATCCGTACAACATGTACTTCAGTCCGGACGGTCGCTCGGCCATCGTGGTGGCCGAGGCCCTGAAGCGGCTCGACTTTCGCGACCCTCAGACCATGAAGCTCCAGCGGTCCGTGGCGGTTCCGCGGTGCGCCGGCGTGAACCACGCGGACTTCTCCATCGACGGGCGCTACGCGATCTTCACCTGTGAGTTCCAGGGCAGCCTGGTCAAGGTCGACATGGTAGCCGGCAAGGTGCTCGGCTACCTCCGGCTCTCAAAGGGAGGCATGCCCCAGGACATCCGAGTGTCGCCCGACGGCAAGGTGTTCTTCGTGGCCGAGATGATGGCGGGCGGTGTCTACGTGATCGACGGGGACGCCTTCACCGAGGTGGAGTTCATTCCCACTGGCATCGGGACGCACGGCCTCTATCCGAGCCGTGACGGCCGGAAGCTCTACGCGGCTAACCGCGGTTCCTCTCACATCGGGGGACCCCCCAAGGGAAAGGGGAGCGTGTCCGTCATCGATTTCGCGAGCCGCAAGATCGAGACGAACTGGCCTATTCCGGGGGGAGGCAGTCCCGACATGGGCAATGTGAGCGCCGACGGAAAGGTGCTGTGGCTCTCGGGCCGCTACGACAACGTCGTCTACGCCATCGACACCTCCACCGGCGCCGTGACCGTCATTCCCGTAGGGCGCGAGCCGCATGGCCTGACCGTGTGGCCTCAGCCCGGACGCTACTCGCTCGGCCACACCGGCAACATGCGCTGAGCGCAGCGCTTCGAACAGTATCAACGTCAGCGCGTGGCAGCGCAGGCGTCTGCTCGAGACCCTGACGGTGAGTACACCTTGGATCTGCTGATCGATGGCGAGGCCAAGGAGGCTCACAAGTTCACGCTCCTCGCGCCGTAGTCAGTCGATCGCAAGAGGGCGCTCACCAGCCACGAGGTCGGGCCACCCGACTTGGCCGGCACGGATGGGACCAGATGGCTCTGTCGATCTCACGCCGACCTTGCGACTATAGAAGCGGAGGGGAACCGCATGCGTGATCGTGTGAAGGCCGGCCAGCAGCCATGAAGCTCTTCTACGGCTGGGTCATCGTCGGCGTGGGTATCGTCGTCACCTGCATCGGGATCGGCACCATGATGTCGCTCAGCGTGTTCCTGCAGCCCATGGTGGACACGATGGGCTGGTCGCGCATGGGCGTTTCCACGGCCGCGCTGCTCAATTTCCTCAGCATGGGCATCGCGTCGTTCTTCTGGGGAGCGCTTTCCGATCGGCTAGGGACACGCGTGGTCCTGCTCGCGGGCGGTGCCCTCTTGGGACTCGGTCTGGTCGCCGCCAGCCAGGCGGCCACCCTCGTACAGTTCCAGATCCTCTTCGGAGTGCTGGTGGGGGCCGCCGCCGGCAGCTTCTACGCTCCCATGACGGCCGTGACCACCCGTTGGTTCACGCAGCATCGTAGCCTCGCCGTCGCCCTCGTCTCGGCGGGGATGGGCCTCGGCTCCATGACCATGGCCCCCCTCGCTCGCTGGATCATCACCAACTACGACTGGCGCACCGCCATGATGGTGCTCGGCGACCTCGCCTGGCTCCTCATCATTCCCACGGCCTTGCTCGTACGCCCCGCCCCGACGGCGGCGGTCGTGGCCACGTCAACGGCGAGCACGGGAGGCCGGGAATTCACGGCGGCCGAAGCCCTACGCACGCCGCAGTTCGTCGCGATCTCGCTCACGCACTTTGCCTGCTGCGCGGCGCACTCGGGCCCTATCTTCCACATGGTCACCAACGCGATCGATCACGGCGTGCCGGCGATGGCGGCCGCGACCGTTTTCGGAGTGGCGGGTCTGGCCTCACTGAGCGGGCGCATCATCTGCGGGCTCGTGGCCGACCGCGTGGGCGCCAAGCGGACACTGCTGGCCGGACTCGCCGTGCAAGCAGCCGCCGTCAGCCTCTACCTCGTGGTGCGTGAGCTCGCGGGCTTCTACGCGCTCGCCATGATGTTCGGCCTCGCCTACGGCGGCGTGATGCCCCTCTACGCGATCCTCGTTCGTGAGTACTTCGGCGCCCGGATCGTGGGGACGGTGCTCGGCGCAGTCGCCTTTGTGTCAACCCTGGGTATGGCGCTCGGGCCGTGGGCGGGCGGCTGGCTATACGACTCGTTCGGCAGCTACTTCTGGCTGTTCATCGGCTCGTTTGGCATTGGGCTGGGGGCAGTGGCCATCGCGTTCACGTTTCGCCCACCGCGGCCGCTGGCGGTTGGGTTGCCCACTCCGAGCGTGGCTCACTGACGCTCGTACCACCTCCTTGAATTTCGGCAATAGGTGGAGGTGGCCTTCCGGAAGGCGAGGCGCCGCCAGCCGGTGCCGGAGAGTCGGCGCGGGCAAGGAATGTCGACAGGCACATGACTCCCGTCGAGGGCTCCGTGGAGAGGCCGATGAGAAGCTATGCGGCGGTGTTCGTCAGTGTCTTCTTAGCTGAATTGGGTGATAAGACGCAGCTGGCAACTCTGATGTTCGCCACCAACCCCGACGTCAACCGAACGGGGGTGTTCCTCGCGGCTGCGGCTGCCCTCGTGATCTCCAGCGGGCTGGCGGTCCTGGTTGGTAGCCAGCTCGGCGCATGGCTCCCAGCCCGCCACGTGAAGATGGTGGCGGGGCTCGCCTTCATCCTGATCGGGCTGTGGGTGATCTGGTCGCGCTGATCCCTGGCGCCACGACGCGACCGGTGCCCCACCCCCTTGGAGGCGAAGGCACCGGCCGCCGCACAATCCTTACCTGCGGTACGCGTCGAACAGATCGCCGAACGCCACCCAGCGCTCGCCATCGAAGCGGGCCAGTTGCTCCTGCTCGATGGGTGCGAAGTCGGTCGCGCTCGTGTTGACCTTGATGCCAGGCAGGAGGAGCGGTAGGTCGACGTCCTTGAGGTTGGCCGCCTGCCGCATGATGTTCTCGCGCGACAGGTCGTTGCCGCACTGCTTGAGGACGTGCGTCATCAGGATGGCCACGTTGTAACCGTAGCCGTTCGACTGGTCATCAAGAGCCCCTTCCGGGTAGTACTTCTTCATGAAGGCCACCCACTCCTGCATGGCCTTGTCGTTGCGCCACTGAGGATCGGTGACTTCCTTCATGTACAGCGCCGTGATGAGGCCCTTGGAGGCCTCCAGCCCGGCCGGCTTGAGCACGGTGCTGAGCGAGCTCGACACGTTGTTCAGAAAGTGCGTCGGCTTCCAGCCGATGTCGTGCGCCTTCTTGATTGCCTGCACGGCGAACTTGGGGATGGTCACGTTGAAGAAGACATTGGCCCCCGAACTTTTCAGATTGATGACCTGAGAATCGATGGTCGGGTCGGTGACCTCGTGGCTCTGCTTGGACACGATGAGCTTCTTGGCCGCCTCCCCGAGGCCGTCCTCGAAGCCCTTGACGTAGTCCTTGCCGTAGTCGTCGTTCTGGAAGAGGATGCCGATCTTCGCGTCGGGGATGTTCTTGAGGATGTAGGCGGCGTAGACCCGTCCCTCGGTCTGGTAGTTGGGCTGGAAGCCCATCGTCCACGGGAAGTTCTTCGGATCGTTCCACTTGGTGGCGCCGGTGGCCACGAAGAGGTGGGGCACCTTCTGCTGGTTGACGTACTTGTGGATGGCGGTATTGGTGGGGGTCCCCAGGGTCTGGAACACGAGCGCCACCTGATCCTGCTCGACGAGTCGCCGGACCATCTCCACCGTCTTGGGCGGGCTATAGCCGTCGTCCAAGGTGATGTAGTTCACCTTGCGCCCGTTGATACCGCCCTCATCGTTCACCTTCTTGAAATAGGCCCCGATGACCTTCCCGATGGTGCCGTACGCCGAAGCGGGGCCGCTGTAGGGGTTGGTATTGCCGACCTTGATCTCGGTGGCCGTGACACCGACCACCGTTTGGGCGTCGCCGACCGCAGCGCCACCGATCCCAGCCAGAGCCGAGGCCAAGGCCAGGGCAGCAAGCTTGCGTCCAATCATGTTTGTCCTCCCTGAAAGTAGATGATGTCAGCTCGTGGGGAACTTCGCCTGCGAGGCGACCGCGTCACCTCCCCTTCTCCTGGAAACTGGCGAAACGCTCCAGCGGATCCAGAGCCGCCGGATGGCCCCGGCGATACCGTAGGGCATGGTGTACATGAACCCGATCAGAAAAATGCCAAAGATGGCCCACGGCGCGGCCTTGGAAATGTCTTGCGCCCAGTTCGGCACGAACTGGACGAAGAGGGCGCCGAACACGTTTCCCCACACGGAGGCCAGTCCGCCAATGACGATGCCGATGAGGAAGGTGATGCTGAGAAAGACGTTGAATGAATCGGGGGCCACGAAGGCGATGGCCACCGCCGAGAGGGCCCCGGCCACCCCCGTATACGCCGCGCTGACCCCGAACGTACCGGATTTGACCAGTGCGCTATTGACGCCCATGACCTCGGCGGCAATGTGGTTATCGCGGATCGCGATCATCGCCCTCCCGATGCGCCCCCGGATCAGGTTGGCGGCGAGGACGAACATGACCACCGTGACCGTCAGGGTGAGGTAGTAGAGCCACTGATCCTCCGTCAGCTTGAGCCCCCAGGGCGCCTTGGGCTTGGTGAGCACGATGCCCTGCGATCCCCCCGTCCACTCCTCGAAATACTTGAGAATCTGGGGCACGGCCAGGGCGAGGGAGAAGGTTGCCAGCGCGAGGTAAAGTCCCTCGAGGCGGAGAGCGGGAAGGCCGAAGAGGAAGCCGACGATCAAGCAGAGAAGCCCCGCCAGCGGGATGGTCCAGCCGTAGCCGACGCCGAAGTGCTCGATCAGGATCGCCGTGGTGTACGCACCGAGGGCATAGAAGGCGCCGTGGCCGAGAGAGATCTGGCCGTTGTAGCCGGTCAGGAGGTTCAGGCCCATCAGCGAGATGGCATAGATGAAGACCTGCGTGAACTGAAAGAGGCGGAACCCGCTCAGGAACAAGGGCAGGATGGCTGCGACGGCCACGACCACCACCGCCAGTCCGACCCGCAGACCCCGGCTCACACGCGCCTCACCTGGGAGCGGCCAAAGAGTCCGCTCGGCTTGACGAGGAGCACCACGATAATCATGGCCAGGGCCACGGTGAGCTTGAGCTCGGTGCCGATGAACTTCACGTAGGTCCCCACCAGGTTCTCGACGACGCCCACGATGAAGCCACCCACCACCGCCCCCACCGGGCTCGTGAACCCGCCGAGGGTCGCGGCCGCGAAGGCGTAGATCTGGATCCCGCCCATCATATTGGGCTCGAGCGTCAGGATGGGAGCCACCATCAGACCGGCCACCGCACCGAAGGCCGCCGCTAAGCCCCAGCCGAGGGCAAGCATCCAGCTCACCCGGATGCCGACGAGCCGGCTCGACACGGGATTCTGCGCTGCCGCTCGCATGGCCAGACCGAGGGGAGTGTAGCGGAAGAAGCCGTAGAGCAGCAGAAGGACGACCAGGGTCACCGCAATCTCGCCGAGGTCGTGGGCGCCGAAGACGATGGTGCCTACTCGCAAGGGCTTGGCCGGAAACGGGCTCGGAAACGGCTTCTGCACGTACGTCCAGATCCAGCCCGCGACACTGTTGCAGATCACGAGAAGGCCGAGGGTCACGATCACGATGGTGAGGATCGGCTTGTTCTCGACCGGCCGGATAATCACCCGCTGGATGGCGATCCCGCCCGTGAACGCGAAGATCACGGTCAGGAGAAAAGCCACCCAGTACGGCACTCCGGCCTGAAGCATGGACCAGGCCAGGTAGGTGGAGAACATCGCCATCTCGCCCTGAGCAAAGTTCACGACGTCGGTGGCCTGGTAAATCATGACGAGGGCGAGCGCGAGGCTCGCGTAGATACCCCCGGTGGCGAGCCCCGACGCCACTTGCTGGATGAAGACCTCCATTGTCAGTACCCGAGGTACGAGCGCCGAATGGCGTCGTTTTGCTTGAGGACGTCGGACGTCCCGGACAGCACCATGCGGCCGGTCTCCAGCAGGAACACGTGGTCGGCGAGGTCGAGCGCGAGCGACGCGTTCTGCTCGACGAGCAGCACGCTCACACCGGCTTCACGGTTGATGGCTTGTAAAATTCGAAAGATCCCCCGGACGATGAGGGGCGCCAGTCCTAGCGACGGCTCGTCCAGCAGCAGGAGCCGCGGTCGAAGCATGAGGGCCCTGGCCACCGCCAGCATCTGCTGCTCGCCTCCGGACAGCGTGCCCGCGACCTGCCGTCGCCGCTCCCGCAAGATGGGAAAGTAGCCGAATACGCGCTCCAGATCTGCGCCGAAGCCCCGCTTGTCGCGTCGCGCGTAGGCGCCCAGCCGGAGATTTTCCTCCACGGTGAGGTCGACGAAGGTCCCACGGCCCTCCGGAACCTGGGCGATGCCGAGCGCGACGATGGTCTCGGTGGTTCGGCCGTCGATCCGGTTGCCGGCAAAGCGAATGGACCCGGCGGTCCGTACCATCGCCGAGATGGCCCGCAGGGTGGTGGTCTTGCCGGCCCCGTTGGCGCCCAATACGGTCGTGATCCCGCCTTCCTCCATGGAGAAGCTGACCCCATGCAAGGCCTTGGTGCGCCCGTAGAAGGCTTCCAGGTTCTCGACCTCGAGGATGACTCCCATCTATTCGCCCAGGTAGGCCTTGATGACCTCGGGATCGCGCTGCACCTGGGCCGGCGTCCCCTCGGCGATGCGTCTGCCGAAGTCCAGGACCACGACCCGGTCGGACACCTGCATGACCAGGTTCATGTGGTGTTCCACGAGGAGGATGGTCACACCGAGCCGGTCCCGGATCTGCTGGATGAGGCGGCCCAAGGTCTCGACTTCCTCGTGGTTGAGACCGCCGGCCGGCTCATCGAGCAGGAGAAGCTTGGGTTGCGCGGCCATGGCCCGCGCCGCTTCGACCCGTTTGAGAGTGGCGAAGGGCAGGCCTGCCGCTGGCACCCCCGCAATGTCCTCGAGGCCCACGAACCGGATCACGTCGGCCACGGCGCTCTCCTGCGCCTGCTCCTCCCGGCGAACCCCCGGCAGCCGCAAGGCGTTGGCGAGAAACCCGCTTCGTGTCCGGCAGTGTGCCCCAACCTTGACGTTGTCGAGGACCGTCATGCTCCCGAACAGCGCGAGGTTCTGGAACGTCCGCCCGATTCCGAGCCGAGCGATCCGGTGCGACGGAGCCTGGAGCAGGTCATGACCTTCGAAGAGAATGCTCCCGGCCGACGGACGGTAGAGGCGCGAGAGGCAATTGAATAAGGTCGTCTTGCCAGCTCCGTTGGGCCCGATCAAGCCGACGATCTGACGAGGCTCGACATCGAACGAGACATCGTCGAGTGCGACGATCCCGCCGAAGCGAACGGTGATGTTCCGAACACTCAGGATTGGCATTCGACGCGGGGTTGAGTTGCCCGAGTATATGCGAAGCCTTTCTCGAGGAGAAGGGGCCGGTAACAGAAGCGAGCACGACACACGTAGTCGCACCAATAGCTCAGGGCCTGGCTCAGGGCCTCCGCGCCTCCCAGAGAGTGGTCAGGGCCTGGCGGTCGATCTTACCGTTGGCGTTCTTGGGGATCGCGGCCACGACGAGGACAGCGGCGGGCACTTTGAAGGCCACCAGCTTCGTCCGGCAGTGCGCCAGCAATGCCGCCTCCGGCGCGCTCCGTTCCGGGCGAAGGCTCACGACCCCGACCGGCACCTCACCGTAGATGTCGTCCGTGACGCCGAGGGCGCCGGCCTCGGCCACGTCCGGGTGCTCCAGCAGGCAGTTTGCGATCTCCAGCGACGCGATGTTGACGCCGCCCTTGATGATGATGTCCTTCTTCCGTCCGGTGATGTAGACGTACCCGTCCGCATCACGCCGAGCGAGGTCGCCCGTCCGGAAGCCGTCCTGCGGGATGGTGACGAGCCGGTCTGGACCCTGCCAGTAGGCCGATGCCATCTGCCGGCCGCTGACCACCATCTCGCCCTCTTCGCCCGGCGGCTGCTCCGCGCCCGAATCGTCGAGGATGCGTACCCGCATGTTGCGGGTGGGCCGGCCGATCGAGCCGTGCTTGCGCAGATCCGGATGGTTGCCGCACATGAAGCCGGTCTCGGTGCCGCCGGCGAGCTGGACGATGGGAATCCCGTACGTCGCTTCGAACTCGAGATGCTTGTCGAGGGAGAGGGGGGCTGTGCTCGAGGTCATGAAGCGAAGTGTCGGCAGCTCGGCTTTGGTGATCGCCACCGGGCGGGCCAAGAGCATGTTGATGACGGCGGGAATGCCGACGGCGACGGTGACGCCGTGGTTCTGGACCCACCCGAAGAACTGCGTCTGGGAAAATTTTTGCGCCAGGACCAACGTGCCGCCGGTCAGCATGCTGGGGCCGATGGACAGAATCTGGGGGGACGACCAGCTGAAGTGTCGGTAGTCGAGGATCGTGTCGGTCCCCGTGATCCCCAGGCGGTCGACGGTCGACTCGCACATCGCGTAGTACGCCTCCTGAGTCCAGATGGCGCCCTTGGGCCTGTCGGTGGTACCCGAGGTGTAGTCGATCAGCGACCAGTCGCCCCGCTCGGGGCGGGCGGCCACCGAAGCGTCCGACGCCTCGCCCACGCGGGCGAAGAGGTCGTCGGCGGCCGGGTCGGCGGCGTTCCAGGACCCGAACGCGATCGTCGCCGCCACATCCTGGCCAAGCGCCCGCACCTCTTCTCCGAGCTCACGGCTCCACAAGATGAGCCGCGGGGCCACCTCCTGGAGAATGTGCTGGACGTGGGTCTGGCGAATTTCCACGTTGATGGGGTTGACAATCACGCCGCTGCGAAGAGCCCCCCAGAAGATCGCCAGCGCCTCGATCCCGTTCCCCGAGAGGATAGAGACGCGGTCACCGGGATGGAGGCCCTCGGCGGCCAGGAGGTTGGCCAGCCGACGCGTCAGCGCCTCGAACTCCCCGAAGCTGATGGACGATCTTTGATCCGGACTCTCGATGAAGATCTTGTCCGGCTGCCGGCGCGCATGCTCCTCGAGAAGGGTGTTGAAATCAGTGTAGGCGCCGGGACCAGAGTCGGTCATCGCTCAAGCCAATTCAACAGAGCGCACGTGTCGTGGGTGCGCTTTCGAGCGCGGGCTTGCCCGCGCAATCCTCCGGTTCGAACCGGTGGGGGGCATCGGGGGGAGCGAGCCGCCGCTCCCCCCGATTTCAATCAAATCTCGCTCCCCCCGATGCTCATCAAATCCCGCGGTCGGCCAGGAACTTCGCGTAGTCGCGCTGCCCGGCCCGGGCCTGCCGGATCTGCTCCGGCGAGTAGAACTTGGCGAGGTCCACGACCTCGATGTTGTAGCGGGCGCGCTCGAAGGCATCCTTGTAGATGAACGGTCGGGTGGCGTCGATCCCCATCGCTCCTGAGAATCGGATGTTGGCCTGCGTCCACTGGCGGTCACCGGCCGAGCTGCGCTCGGCCGGTTGGAACGTCTGGCCGAAGCCACCTTCGCAGACGGTCAGGATGTCCTCCTTCGGGTTCACCCGCGTGGTGAGCGCCCACAAGATGTCTTCGATGTTGTAGATGTCGACGTCCTCATCGACCACGATGCCGAGACGGGCCCCCAACGAGATCGACAGGGCCGCGCTCAGGATGTTGCGCTGGAGTCCCTCGTCGCGCGCTCGTCGCTTACGAACCTGGAAGATGACCCCGCCCCAGTCGGTCATGCCCATGGGGATGTGCGTGTCGACACAGAGCCCAGGCACGATTCGCTCGGCGAGCTCGAGAAAGCACGCCTCGCGCATGTGGCCGTCGATGAAGTGCTCGTCCATTCCGTGGACGATAAGGCCGTAGTAGAGGGGCCGGTCGGCGCGATGGGTGACCGCCGTCGCCTGAAACTTGTACGTCCGGTACGCTTTACCCATATAGCCCGACCATTCCGGATGGAAGGGATGGACTCCCTGGGCGTCGTCCTTCTCGGCCAGCGGGCTCTCCCACACTTTCTGGCTCGTGTCGAGGTAACCCTCGATGACGTACTCGGCGTTGGCGATTGCCCAGGCATCCTGCGTGCGCGCCTTCACCAGCTCCACCGGGTAGCCTTGCAGCGCGCCGGCCACACCGAGCTCGTCGCAGCCGCGCGGCAAGATCACGTACGTGAAGCCGGCCCCCGCCATCATCGTGCATGTCGGAGGTATTCCGATGTTGATGGTCATCGGGATGGGGCCCTGCCGGAACCAATGGGTGGCCACCTGGTCCATGTGGGAACCGGGGGAGATCTGGAAACTCGAGAAGTCTGGTCCCCGGAAGTTCATCCGGTTGTAGCCGATGTGGGAGCCACCCCAGAAGTACTTGCCGCGAACCACGGTGGTGCCGGCGCCAAGCGTGCGCCCGGGATCGCTGTCGGCGTGGGAGATCATGGGCACGATATCCCACACGTCGAAATTGTTGGTCAGCACGACTTCCTGGCAGGGCCCGTCCCTGACCTCGACCGGCGGGATCGGATTGCGGAGCGCTTCCACCGCCCGGTGCTTGATCCGTCGGGGATCCTCCACGTCGAGAAGCTTGGCCAGCCGCTCGGCGCTCGCGAAGACATTGTTGCAGATCCGCGCGTTCGGGTACCCCTTGACCTTGTTGAAGAGGAGAGCCGCCCCGCCGTCGAAGTGCTTCTGGATGGCCGCGACCTCGAGATGGGGATCGACCTCCACGTCGGTGGTCACGACCTCACCGATGGCTTCCAGATACTCCAGGGTCGAGCGCAGGCTCCCGATGTCTTTCTTCAAGGACGCCCTCCGCCGCTATACTCCTCTGGCGGCCGTTACCCGTCAAGCAGCCGGCCGCTCGAGGAGCCTGGAATGGTGGACCTGGCGCAACTGCGTCGGACGATTGCGTACAATCAGTGGGCGGACGAGAAACTGGTGGCCGCTGCTGAGCGCCTGAGCGTGGAAGAGCTGGAACGACCGCGCGAGGCATATTTCGGAAGCGTGGCCAACAATCTGTGGCACATGCTCATCGTGCAGCGCCTCTGGCTGGCTAGGTGGAAAGGCGACCCGCTCCCGCCGGTGGACCGTCCGCCGATCCCGTCCTGGCGCGCGGCCTACGCTGCGTCGCATGAGGCCTTGCGCGAGTACCTCGGGAGCCTGAGCGGCGTCGACCTCACGCGCATCGTGAAATACACCCCGCGCAGCGGTGTGCCCCGGGCGCAACCGCTCGACGAGCTCATCCTGCACCTGGCCAACCACGGGACGGCCCATCGTGCCGAGACGGGGCTGCTGCTCGAGCGCCTCGGCCACTCCCCGGGTGACCTCGACTACACGGTGTTCATGAACGAGGTGCCTTGATTACATCCCTATCGCTCCCGGCGGTCGTCCTCGGCGCTGGCCTCACGCTCGAGTTCCCAGCGGTGCGCCGCGCGCTCACGAAGAATCTCTTCCGAGCTGGTCACGGGCTGAGTCGGCGCCTGCTCGACCCCGAGGGCACGGCCGATCTCGTCGACCACATCCTGATCGGGCGTGGCCACGCTGCCGCCTACGGACTCCTCGCCGGAGCCCTCGGCGTCCACCCAATCCGCATCGATATCTCCCCCGCTGAGGGTAGGGCTGACCTCATGATGGAGCAGTCTCTCTTCATGCAATCGCGTGATACGGCCAGCATCCTCGGGGCCCTGAAGGGGAGGCGCCAGCCGGGGACGCCGGACAGCATGCTGGGACAGTCTGACCCGAGCCGCCGAGCCGGGGCTCCGCTCTGGGCGACTCTTCCTCGGCTTCGCCGTGCCCGACGTCGTCCGACGCTTCGGCGGTTCGCTGCGGGCCTTGGTCGTGGCGGGCCGGCGCTTCGCCTTTGCTGCCCGTGACTTCGCACGGGTTGTGCGAGTCTTCGACGTCGGTACGCGCTTTTTCAATTGCACACCTCCACAGGCAACGCCGGCAAGCGTGCCGCTGTGACTGGAGGACGACACAGAGTCGCGATCTTCAGGGCGCGCTGGGTCGAACGACGACCAGCTTCGAAGCCGTGCAGCGATCACCCTCCTGCTGACACTCCACCGCGACGAACTCCCCGACCTTGATCTCCGAACGGCTCGCCCTGACCGTTGCCCAATCGTTGCGGTATCCGCTGTCGCCCTTGTCGGCACGCTCAGCCACGAAGTATTCAGTCGAGGGCCCCAGGGCAATCGTTCGCGGCGTGACCGGAGTGTCGGTTTCGCGCGTCGCCGGCCCCACGTCCTCCACAACCAGCGACCCCGTCGTGAGGTCAACCGTCCGAACGGTTCCCGCGTATCTCATTGGCCCGGCGGCAGCCTGAGCAGCCCAAAACAAACCTGTCGTCATTACGGCGATCCCGATCCAGCCCACGCTTCTCATGAGTGCCTCCATATCTGCAAGGTTTGCGGCAGTCCCGCCTTGTGCGAAACATGCAAGCCAGTTGCCACCGACCTGCAGCGCTGGACGATACCCCGGTCGCGGAAGCGCGTAAGCTCCTCGACATACCCGTTGCAGCACGCCGTGTCGAGAGGGACATGCCTTACTCGGTCTCGCGGGCTGCGTCGGAGTCTCGTTCCGACGATGTCAGCTAGGAGGGACCCCTCTGCACTGACGGTGTGGGAAACGCGCGATTCTTGGCCGGCTCGGCGCACGCGTACCATGCCGGCCGGCGCCTCGATACGGCTGGCGTCGCACTGCGACGTTGAGGTAACGGCCGCTTGCGATCAGGACCGGCCCAGAGACTCCGCTTCGGCGCCCACGGTTGTACTCTGGCCGTGGCCAGTGTGAACGACCGTGCTGGCGGGAAGCGCGAACAAACGGCGGCGAATCGAGGCGACGATCGTATCGTAGTCGCTGAAGCTGCGGCCCGTCGCGCCGGGCCCGCCGCAGAACAAGGTGTCGCCGGTGAACACCACACCGCGCGCCTCCGCAGCCCCGTCCAGCAGGTGAAAGCAGCACCCGCCCGGCGAGTGACCCGGCGTGTGCAGCACGCCCAGCTTGGCCCCGCCGGCTTCCAGCAGTCCTCCATCGACCAGCGCGCCGTCGGGATCCCGATCGGGATAGACCACGCGCCACAGCATCCGGTCGTCGGGATGCAACAGGATGGGCGCGTCGACTTCGATTTGTAGCGCCGCCGCCGCGTTGATGTGATCGTTGTGACCATGGGTCAACGCGATGGCCCGCACGCGCCGGCCGTGCACCGCCGCCACGATCGGCGACGCATCGTGGGCGGCGTCGATCACGATGACCTCGCGGTCGTTACCGATCAGCCAGACGTTGTTGGTGACCGCCCACTCACCCCCGTCGAGGGCGAAGATGCCCTCGGTGGTCACGAGCTCGATCACAGCACCACCACGCTGCGTAACACTTCACCCCGCTCCATCCGATGGAAGGCTTCCTCGACGTCATCGAGGCCGATCGTCTCGGTGACGAAATCGTGGAGCGGAAGCCGACCCTGCAGGTGGAGATCGACCAGGAGAGGAAAATCACGGTCAGGCAGGCAGTCGCCGTACCAGCTCGGCTTCAGGGCACCGCCTCGTCCGAAGAATTCGATCATGGGTATGTCGGGAAACTTCATCGTCGGCGTAGGAACACCCACCTGAACGACCGTCCCGGCGAGATCGCGCGCGAAGAAAGCCTGCCGCAGCACCTCGGGATGCCCGACGGCTTCCACGCAGACGTCGGCGCCGTGGCCGTTGGTGGCAGCTTGAACGGCCGCGACCGGATCAGCCTGCTTGCTGTTGACCGTGTGGGTGGCGCCGAACCGTCTCGCCCATTCGAGCTTGCGGTCGTCGATATCGACGGCCACGATCGTGGTAGCGCCGGCCAGCCGCGCGCCCACGATGGCCCCGTTGCCGACGCCACCGCAGCCGAACACGGCCACACTGTCTCCGCGCTGCACCGCCCCGGTGAGCATCGCTGCCCCGATGCCGGCCATCACCCCGCAGCCGAGGAGGCCGGCCACTTCCGGCTTCACCGCCGGATTCACTCGCGTGCACTGGCCGGCCGCGACCAGGCTCTTCTCCGCGAAGGCGCCGATACCGAGGGCGGCCGACAGCGGAGTGCCGTCGGCCAGGGTCATCTTCTGCGTCGCATTGAACGTGCTGAAGCAGAGGTTGGGCTTGCCGCGACGACACGACCGGCAGGTGCCGCACACCGCCCGCCAGTTGAGAATCACGAAGTCGCCGGGCTTCACCTTGGTCACGTCCGCGCCCACCGCTTCCACGAGCCCGGCCGCCTCGTGCCCAAGGAGGAAGGGAAAGTCGTTGTTGATACCACCTTCGCGATAGTGGAGGTCGGTATGACAGACCCCACACGCCTGCACCCGAACCAGAGCTTCTCCCGGACCCGGATCGGGCACCAGAATCGAGGTCAGCTCGACCGGTCGCCCCTTGCTCTTGGCAACGACGCCCCGAACAGAATGTGCCATCGAAACCCCCGTTGTCGGACTGGCTCACACGAGAATGACATCGACGCCCACCCTTGAAAAGGGTCAGGATATGGGCTAAAGAGGCGATACGCGAGAGCACTCCTCGGGACAAGAGCTGAAAGGACACGCGCATGCCTAGCATTGAGCACCAGGGGGCGTCCATCTACTACGAGGAGTTCGGCCAAGGCTTCCCCATCCTCACATTCGCGCCCGCGGGCCTGCAGTCGGTCATCGAGGTCTGGAACCGCCCCGCCGCCCCCGTGAACCCCATCAAGGAATTCGCGGCATCCTTCCGGGTGATCGCGATGGATCAGCGCAACGCGGGCGGACGCTCCGTAGCTCCCATCACGGGACAAGACGGCTGGCACACCTACACCGCCGATCACATCGCAGTGCTGGATCACCTGGGCATCGAGCGCTGTCACCTATATGGTCAGTGCATCGGCGGGTCCTTCATCCTGAACCTGCTTAAGGCTCAGCCCCAACGCGTAGCGTGCGCGGTGCTCGCGCAGCCCATCGGGCGAGTAGGCCCCATGCCGGCGGGACGCTCCGCCCGGTTCAACGCATGGGCCGAGTCGCTCGCCAAACACCCCGAGGCCAGCCAGCAGGTGCTGGATGCGTTCCATCAGAACTTGTACGGTCCCGGGTTTGTCTACAGCGTGGACCGTGCGTTCGTGTCGAGCTGCCGGACGCCGTGCCTGGTGCTGGCCGGCAACGACGAGGCGCATCCGTTCGCAATCTCCGAGGAGGTCGCCAAGCTGCTCCCCAACTGCGAGTTCATCCCCGAGTGGAAGGAAGGCGCCGCCCTGACGGCGGCCAAACTTCGCATCAAGGATTTCCTCGGGAAACACACGCCATAATCCTGATTTTATTGCTTCGGCGGAATCCCGGTCGACTGCCACGACACGAACTCGAGCCCGGACGGCCGTTTCGCCCAGATGGCGGTGAAGCGGAGAGGAACGGTGCGGTCCTGACCACTCGCCGTCACCTCGTACACGGCGGTGCCCGTAATGATGGCCAGGCAGCCATAGGTACGCGTCTTCATGTCGCTATTCGGGGTCATCTTCCGGTACTTCACGCGTCCCGAGCGCATGCCTTCGATGTACGCCTTCTTGTCATCGGTGGCGGCCGACGAATGGTTATACGTGAGGTCGGTCCCGAACATCTTCTCCATGGCCGCGAAGTCGTTGGCGGTCTGCGCGGCGTAGCGAGCGGTCTCGGCGTTCATCGCCTCGTCGGCGGTGATGGTCCCGCTGCAATCCTGGGCCGACGCGGTGCCGGCCGCTAGGAGGACCAGGATGGCGAAGGGGGTAAGCAGTGTCGGGCATCGGCGTGCCATGGCGCTCTCCTCTCAACGGGCAACAAGACTCTTTCTCCTATCGTCCCTGCTCTACAACGGGCTCGGACTAGTGGTCAAGCGCCAACTTCGAGTGGCCTGCCTACGCAATTTCGTCGATTCGTCTTCTGTGCTGAGCCATTCGACCGCCACGCGATGCTACCATCGCGCGGATCAAGGAGGCACCAGCATGCCGGCGAGCACCCTTTCATCGAGGCCGAGGCGATGAGCGACTGGAGCACGGTGACCAGGCCTATCCCTGTTCCGAATGAGTGGACGAAACCCTTCTGGGATGCGGCCAAGCAGGGGGGGTGGCCCTGCAGCGCTGTCAGGCATGCGGGCATTTCCAGCATCCTCCCTACCCGACCTGCGTGACCTGCATGGCCATCGATCTCAAGTTCGAGCCCGTACGAGGCCAGGGCTCCATCTACGCGTACACCATCATGTATCACGCCGGCGATCGGCGATTCGCGGGAGCCATACCCTACGCGAGCATCATCGTGGAGCTCGACGACGCCCCCGGCGCCCTCCTGGTCGGTAACCTGCTCGATGCTCCCTACACTGAGGCCAAGGTGGGACGACGAGTAGAGGTAGTCTTCGAGCCCCTGAACGACGACATCACCTTGCCCCAGTTTCGGCTGGCGCCCTCAGCCTCGTAGCTCCAGGACATGGGCCACATGTGGGAGCACCGGTGCAAGGTCGCCGTGAGCGGCGTGGGATTCTCTCGCGTCACTCGGTCGGCGGAGATCCCGCTCGCTGCCCATGCTCGACAGGCGGTCACGAGCGCCGTGGACGATTCTGGGCTGGCCCTGTCCGACATCGATGGGCTGGCGACCTATCCCGAGCTGCCAGCCACCGGGCACGCAGTGGTGGACGGCATCACCATCGTATCGGTCAACTGCATGATGGCGATGCTGAAGCTCCCCAACCTCAGCTGGCAGGTTCAGGTGGACACGGTCAATATCGGAGGAGCCGTCCAGCAGGCCGTCAACGCGCTCCTGGCCGGCGTGTGCACCCATGCGGTGGTCTGGCGCGCGATGCACAACCCTCGCGGCACCTATCAGAACCTGCCGGGCACCCACGCCCCGGGCCCGGCCCAGTTCACCGCGCCTTACGGGTTCGGTGGGCCTGGACAGGGCATGGCGGTCGCGTACACGCGCTGGCTGGAACGGCACGGCCAGAACCGCGAGAAGATGGCCACCCTCGCCGTGACCCAGCGCCGCCACGCCCAGAAGAACCCCCACGCCTACTTCTACGGAACGCCTCTCACTCGCGAGGACTACCTCAGCTCCCGGATGGTGGCCTATCCGTTCTGCCTCTACGACTGCGACATTCCCGTGCAGGGAGCCGTTGCCATTGTCCTGACCACGGCCGATCGCGCGCGCGACTTGAAGCCGCGGCCCGCCTACCTCGCGGGGTACGGTCAACGGCTCGCCTTCGAGGTGGCCGGGCGCATCGGGAGCCTGAGCGACTACATGGAGGGCGGGCGTAGCTCGTCACGCCTCACGTGGGAGCGTTCAGGGCTCAGCCCGCGCGACGTCGATGTGGCCCAGATCTACGACGGCTTCTCGGCCTCGGTGATCTACGGCTTGGAATCCTACGGATTCTGTCCGGAGGGCGCCGCGCTCGATTTCATCCAGGACGGACGTATCGAGCTCGACGGCGAGCTTCCCCTGAACACCTTCGGGGGCAGCCTGGGCACCGGACGCATTCACGGTCTGTGGCACATCATCGAGGGCGCTCTGCAAGCGTCCGGACGTGCCGAGGAACGTCAGGTCAAGAACGTCGAGGTCTCCTTCGTCGGCGCCAGCGCTCCTGTCGTGCAGGGCACGACCTTCATCTTCGTCAGAGAACCCTACTGACGCAGCGGTCAGATCACGCCCTCGGCGGCCAGAGTGTCGATCTCGCGCGACGACATCCCCAGCAACTCGCCGTACACGTAGTGATTGTCCTCGCCGTAGCAGGGAGCGCCGCGGTCGAGGCGGCCGCCGATATAGGCTGGGCTCTCGCTCAGCTTGACGGGCACCTCGGCGATCGGCCAGCGACCGATCTTCGTGCCCGTCACTTCGGTCAACCACGAGAGGGCCGCCAATTGCGGGTCATGATCGCAACGATCCGCTGCCGTCTGGCACACTCCGGCCGGCACGCCGGCGCCCTGCAGGGCCAGCATGCTCTCGTAGGCATCGTGCGACTTCGTCCAGCCTCCGACGAGATCGTCGAGAGCGTCCTGGTGCGCCAGGCGGCCCGCGAGATCGCTGAAGCGGCCATCGTTAGCCCACTCAGCGTGTCCCGCAACCTGAGTCAGCGCACGCCACTCGGCGTCCGTGAAGCAGGCGATGGCGAGCCACCGATCGTCCCCCGCGCAGGGATAAACGTTGTGAGGGGCCGCCGGCTTGTAGGGAGAGCGGTTGCCGTAGCGTGACCAGATGCGGCGGTTGGCAGACCAGTCCAGGATAGTGGTGCCGCTGATGAACAGCCCCACCTCGCACTGCGAGGCATCGACCCATTGTCCCTCGCCCGTGCGCGCGCGATGGAAGAGCGCCGTGAGGATGGCCAGGGCAAAGCTGTAGGCCCCCATCCAGTCCAGATAGGAATAGCCCCAGCCAGCCGGCATCGCTGGCTCGGGAAGCCCCGACATCTCCGACAGGCCGGAAAAGGAGTTGGCGATCGGACCCACGGTACGAAAGCGGCCGTAGGTGCCTTGCGCTCCCATACCCGACTGCTGGACATAGATGATGTCCGGCTTGATGGCGCGCAGCGCGTCGTATCCCAGTCCCCAGCTTTCGAGGACGCCGGGCGAGAAGCCCTCCGCGACGACATCGGACATCGCCACCAGGCGTCTCGCGATCTCCAGACCCTTTGGATGCCTGACATTGAGCGAGATTCCTCGCTTGCCCGGGTTCTTGTTGTTGAACTGCCCGCCCATGTCCGGGTCGGTGACGCCGGGGAGCGGCCCCGTGGCCTGCTCGCGCGCGGCTCGACCTCCGACCGGTGCCATCGCGGCCATCCGGGTGTCTGGGTGGCTCTTCAGCTCCACCTTGATGCTCTCGGCGCCGAAGGCGCTCAGGAACCGCGTGCCACCGGCAGAGGCCAGAAACCACGTGAAATCGAGGATCCGAGTGTTGTGCAGTGGGAACGGGTTGCCGCGTGGCGAGAGTCCTTCACCGACCGGCGCACGCGCGGAGACACTGATCACTGGCAGGTCACGAACCGGCGGGATGTTCACAGCCTCGGCATCCTCGTTGAGCAGCGGAGCGCGCCGGCCGATCGACCAGGCCGTGCCCGTTGCCAGCCACTTGCTCGTGGCGTAGCGGAAGGAGCAGCCTAGCTCGGGATGCTCGATGTCCGTACAGCTCCCGCGGGCGAGCCAGTGCGGATCCACGGCGTTCTCGTGGGGCTTCCGGAGGGGCGCCCAAAGCATCCCTGCCTCCTGGGCTTCGCGCCAGGGCACGTTCTGGTAGGTGAACGAACGCACGAAGCGCTGCATGGCTTCCATCGCGAGGTCGCGTTTCCCGGTCGTAGGCGCGGTGCCCGGCACGAACCTGCTGCCGTGCCCCACAACACCCTGATCCACGTCAAGCCCGGCCGTCATGCCGTAGCGCTCGAGCAGGCCGATGAGCGCCGCCGCTTCACCGGGGCGTGTTCCAAGATTCGCCATCACCCAGCGTCCATCCTTCGTGTGCACAATCGAAGGGTGTGGAGAGACCGTCTCCCGGGCATGACGGCAGGTCTGGCGGACGACGAGGACCCGTCGCATCACCCACGACATGAGGTCGACCTCGGTGGATTTCGCTACCGCCTCGTGGATGGCACAGGACAGGCGCTGGCCTTTCCCTGTCCGCCAGCGATAGAGCAGCGCAGCGATGATCGCGACCGTGAGCTGTTCCCCGGCGATGTGGTAGGCGTGCCACATCTGGGGGGCGATTGGCGGCAGATCGTACCGGCCGTCCGGGGCCGGATCGTAGCCGCAGTTCATCATGACGCCACCGAGAGCGAGGTGCACCAGGTCCGATGCCTTGAAGTCCGCCCACGGGCCGTGGTCACCAAAGGGAGACATCCGCGCGACGATGAGGGTGGGAAGCTGCCGCAGCAGTGTCTCAGCGTCCAGACCCAGCCTGTCGAGCTCTCCCCGCGGCGTGGACTCCAGAAGCACGTCGGCGGTCGTGACCAGTGCGCGGAATCGGTTACGCTCTGCCGGCTGGCGCAGATCGAGCACGATGGAGCGCTTCCCGCGGTTGTACTGCCAGAAGAACAGCGAGCGTTCGGGGTCTTCACGGTCCTGGTAGAAGGGTCCGATACGGCGCGTGGGGCTTCCGCCGGGGGGCTCCACTTTGACGACATCGGCGCCGAGCCCAGCCAGGCTCAGTCCACAGTATTCCGCCTGTTCGTCCGCCAGTTCGATGACTCGAATGCCGGCGAGAGGACCGCGCCGGCGCCGCGCGGCGCCGGCCGTCGGGTGCTCGTCCTGCGCACCCATGTGGAGCCCTACTTCGCCAGCGCTTCGCGCATGCGGACCAGGGCGGAGCCGTACACGTGCTCCGGTCTCAGCACCATGGCCACCCGCTTGTCTGCCTCCGCGATCTTGTCGTACTCGTCCCAGTCGCGGCTGCGTCGTCGGGTCGTCGCGCTGAAGATGTATCGACGTGCCCGACGCAGAGCTTCGGGGTCGGTGTTGCCAGAGTGGGTCAGCTCCGCTTTGCCCTCGAACACCAGGAAACCCGACCACCAGTCGGCGTGCGAGATCAGGACCGAGCAGCGGGGGTCACGCAAGAGGTTCTTGAACTTCGCCCGGTTCTCGGTGATGGAGATCCCCACGCCGCCGTCGCGCGGATACACGGTGACAATGCTGAGCTGGGGCATGCCATTGCGCCTGAACGAGGTCAGAACGCCCTGCGGATTGTCGTGAATGAACTGTTCGATCTGGGGCAAGAACTGCGCGTGGCTTGGCATCGGGTCAACTCCCTCCCTGGGCGAGCGCGGGGATCGGCTGGCATTGTCGTGCGACCGCGGCCGCGGGTCAAGGTTTGCTCGGCTATTCCGGGCCTGGCAGGTGGCGCTGCGATCACGGGAAGTAAGTGGGGAGAAGCCATTGCATTCTGGGAATGTTACGTACGGTACGCTCGGGGTATGAGCCTCGAAGGATGGCTGCAAGAACAGCTCTTCGAGCGCCGCATCGTGCTCGTCACGGGCCGCCTCGACGGTGACGCCGCGGCTCGGGGGGCCGCTGCCCTTCTGGCGCTGGACGCTCGCGAGAACCAGGTTATCGACCTCCACCTGGACAGTCCCGACGGCACGCTCGAAGCGGCGTTCGTCCTCATCGACACGGCTGACACCTTGCGCTCGATGCTGCGCGCCCTGTGCCGCGGTCAGGTCGGCGGTCCCGCCGTGGGCGTCGCCGCCGCCGCCGATCACCGCGCCGCCGTACCCCACGCGCGTTTCCATCTGCGCCAGCCGTCAGCGCGGTTTACCGGCCCCCCCGCGGAGATCGCCGCGCTAAGCCGCCAGCAGCAGGAGCTGCTGTGGAAGCTCTATGTGCGCTTGGCGCACCGCACGGGTCGACCTGCCGAGGAGATCGCAGAGGACATGCGGCGTGGACGCTATCTCGACGCGCAAGAGGCGCTCGACTACGGCCTCATCGACGAGATCACTCCCGCCCGGTAGCTGCCAGAGCCGTCGCGATTGGCCGCTTCTCGTACCACGCGACGGCGGGGTGGCTTCGGTGGCAAGATGCTCCCGGGCCGCGGCGGACTGCGATCCATCAGGAGGAACCCATGAGCTGGAACGGCCACACGGTGATCGACCTCGACGCCCACATCCGCGAACGTATCGACAGGTTCTACGGGGACTATATCGACCCCGCCTACCGCGAGCCCTACCAGCGCCTGTGCGAGGCGATTGCCGCCCAGGCCAGGGCCGGTGAGCCGTACGCTCTCGTGGGCCGGCGCACGGCGATCATCGAGCCAATCGAGACCGGACGGCCGCTCGGCGTACGCGACACCTTTGGCCTGAGCCGCCGCTCGGGGATGGAACGCGGCCGGCTGGCCTTCCCGCCCGGGCGGACCGAGGCTCTGCCACCGATCCGCCCCGAGGTGAGCTGGGATGTCGCCGCCAGGCTGGAGGACATGGACCGTGCTCAGGTTGACGTGGCCGTGCTCTACCCCACGCACGTCTCCAGCTACTGTGCCCTGCGCGACACCGGCTTCGAGAACGCGCTGTACCGCGCCTATCACCGCTGGGTGTCTGACTTCTGCGCCAAGGCCCCCAGCCGCCTCAAGTGGGCGTTGGTTGCCAACATGCGCGACGTCGACGCCGGCGTTCTCGAGATCAGGCACTGGGCCGAGCGCGACCAAAACTTGGTCGGCGTCTACCTCTCGCCGCAGGCGCCGGAGGGCAAGCTCCTCGACTACCCGGGCTTGCACCCGCTCTACCAGGTTGCTCAGGACCTCGACCTGCCCATCCTCGTCCACGGTGGCACCGCGCGGCCACCGTACGCGCCGGGCACCTTCGATCTCGACGGCGCCTGGTTCCTGCTCCACAGCTTCGGCAACCCCTGGGCGGGCATGGCTGCCCTGGGGGCCCTCATCGGTGGCGGCGTGTTCGAGCAGTTCCCGTATCTGCGCGTGGCCATTATCGAGACCGGCGGCGGCTGGCTGCCCCTGGCTCTCGACCGACTGGATACCCACTACGTCATGTCGCCCGACCATGTGCCCAACCTCAAGCGCCTTCCGCGCGAGGTCGTTGCCGAGGGTCGCTACTTTCACGCCATCGACAGCTGGGAGCGCTCGATGGAATTTTGCGTCAGCGAACTGGGCGAGGACTTGTGGCTGTTCGCCACGGACTGGCCGCATGGCGACAGCGCCTGGCCGGAGAGCGTGCAGCAGGTCACCACGCGCGCTGGTCTCTCGGCAGACGCCAAGCGCAAGATGCTAGGCGAAAACGCGCTGCGCCTCTGCCCACGGCTCAAGGGATGAAGACCAGCACCGATCGCATCCTGACTACCCACGTCGGAAGCATTCCGCGTCCCGAGAGCATCCGGGCCCTCCTCCGGGCACGCCTGGCCGGCCAGTCGATCGACGAGAGCGATCTGGCGGCCCGAGCCGCCGAGGCCGTGGCCGACGTGGTCCGGAGGCAGGCCGAAGTCGGCCTCGATATCGTGTCCGACGGCGAGATGAGCAAGACGAGCTTCCTCGCGTACACCGACGAGCGGTTGACGGGCTTCGCGCCGGCTGCCGGGACTGACCCGAGCGCCACCTTGACCGGCGCCGGCCTGTGGGCGCGACGCGTGGACAGTCGACGCGAGTGGCGCGCCTTCCGCGAGTACTACGCGGACTACCTGCCGCGGGAGATGCCGCTGGCCTCGCCCCCCACGGTGTGCGAGGGACCTATCACCTATAAGGGCCAAGCGCTATTGCAGCGGGACCTCGCGACCCTCCGCGCCGCCCTCCAGGGCGTGGGCGTCGCCGAAGCCTTCGTGCCCGCCATCGCGCCGGCCATGGTCGGCCGGGGCCAGAATCGCTTCTACCCGACCGAGGAGGCCTACGTCTTCGCCATCGCCGAGGCCCTCAAGGTCGAGTATCGGGCCATCGTCGACGCCGGCTTTATCCTTCAGATCGACGATCCCGGTCTTGGCGAGACGTGGGACATGCTGATCCCAGCCCCGCCCCTCGAAGACTACCGGAAGATGCAGGCCAGGAATCTCGACGCCCTCAACCACGCCCTGGCCGGCCTTCCCGAGGACCGAATCCGCTACCACCTCTGCTGGGGGAGCTGGCAGGGGCCGCACCTTCATGACCTCGGCCTGCGTGACGTTGTCGATCTCGTGTTACGGGTCCGTGCCCAGGCCTATTCCATCGAGGCTGCCACCCCACGACATGCTTACGAGTGGCGTGTGTGGAAGGATGTGCGGCTGCCCGAGGGCAAGGTGCTCATCCCCGGGGTGATCGCCCACACCACTGCCGTGGTCGAGCACCCGGAGACGGTGGCCGAGCGCCTCGTGAACTTCGCCAGCATCGTGGGCCGCGAACGCGTCATTGCCGGCGCCGATTGCGGCTTTGCTCAGGGCGCCCTGTTCCAGCGCCAGCACCCGACCGTCATGTGGGCCAAGTTCGAGGCTCTCGTGCAGGGTGCCCGGATCGCCTCCGAGCGGCTGTGGGGCTGAGGCAGGCGCCGCCGCCTGCCGACCGCCGCGACGCAGGCGAGCGAAGTGTCAATGCAGACGCGGAGCGACCTCCTGCGCATAGAGGCGGATCGAGCTGAGGACGCGCTCGAGCGGGATGCGCCCGCCGACATTCGGCTCCACGATAACCCCCGACAGGCCAAGCTCGTCGCGCAGTTGACTCAGCCGATCGACGACCATGTCGGGGGTGCCGTAGGCCACCCGATCGCGCAGCACGTCGTCGTAGGTCAGGTTGGCGAGGCGCTCAGCCCGCTCTGCCCGCTCTTCCGAAACGGTTGTCCCCGACGCGCCGACCGACGAGGCAAAGTTCTCGGCCAACCGGCGATACGACCTCATGGTGCTCTCTTCCGGCTCTGCGCGCGCCTGGCTCGCGGTGGCCGCGACGTAGACCGGAATGCGCAAGTAAACGTTGCCATCGCCCGGATGTCCCGCCTCTCGCAACGCCGTACGGTACGCTTGCAGGTGCTGGACAGCCTCGGGGGCATCGAAGCCGCGCAGGCCCGTGACCAGCGAGAAGCCCATGCGACCGACCATGGGAAACGTGTCGTGAGTGGTGGCCGCCACCCAGATCGGCGGGTGAGGCTTCTGATAGGGGCGCGGCACGACGGTCAGATTGTCGAACGTGAAATATCGCCCCGTGTGCGAGAACCCGTCCTGTGTCCACGCCTTGAGAATAACGTCGAGTGATTCCTGGAACCGCTCGCGGCTCTCGTCGTAGCGAATGCCATAGCCAGCGTAGGCGCGGGGAAAACCGCTGCGTCCCACGCCGAAGTCGAGCCGGCCCTGGCTGATCTGATCGACGGTGGCCGCCTCCTCGGCCGTGCGGATGGGGTGACAGAGCGGGAGGACGCTGACGCCGGTGCCGATCCGGAGGCGGGACGTGCGGGCGGCGATGGCCGCGGCCAGCACGAGCGGCACGGAGGCGATCGACGGGATGCCGGCGCCCATCGGATCGGTCGGTCTCCGGTGCATGGCGAAGTGCCGCTCGGCCAGCCAGACGCCGTCGAGCCCTTGCGTCTCCGCAATCTCGGCGATGTCCATCGCCTCGGCAAACGCCTCCTCCTGCGTCCTCCCCTCGCGATAGTCGCATTCCATCACCAGGCCGGCATGCATGCGCGCCTCCTCTTCAAGGTCTCGATGGTCGCGGCAGTCACCCAGTTCTCCTGTTGCTCGCCTTCGGCCGTCGGTGGTCGGACACCCTCACCGAGGGGCTCCGCGAGGAGCGCGAGCGGCCGCCGCCAGATTGCGCGCGATGAACGCCTTCACCATCTCGTGGGCACGGTCGGTCTGCGGTCCCGGCTTGGCGACCCACTCGTGCTCGCACCCTTCGAAGACGTGAAGCTCGCACTCGCCGCCGGCCGCTCGGTAGGACGCGGCAAATTTCTCCTGGAGGGCCGGCAACACGTTGTCGTCGAGGCCCCCTTGCATGATCAGCAGCGGCGGAAGGGTCACCGCCTCGCGACGATCGAGGATCTGCTGGGGATTGCCCTCGAAGATGGTCTCCCACGGTTGAAAGTAGGTCTTGTTGTTCTTGATCATCCCCTCGCGCTTCATTTTCTCCGCCTGCTGGAAGCGCGCGTAGGTGTCGCTGATCGGAGACCGCGTGGCCACGTACGCCACTGTCGCATCGACGCTTGGGGTCGACACCAGCGGAATCGCGTTGTAGCGCGCGTCGCGCGGGCGCAGGCCCAGCAGCTCGGCGACGTGCCCGCCGCTGGAGCTACCCAGCACGCCGAGATTCGCCGCGTCTCCGTTCCACTCGGCCGCTCTCGATTTGAGCCAGCGGACTCCGTAGTTCGCGTCCTGCACCGAAGCCGGATAGGGGGCTTCCGGCGCCAGGGTCATGTCGATGGCCACCACGAGCACCCCGCTTGCCGCCACCGCGCGGTCCATCGGCTCGTTGGCCAGGCGGTCCTTGTTGTTCCAGGCGCCCCCGTGCAGATCGAGCAAGGTCGGGAACGGTCCGACACCCTGCGGTTGATAGAGACGCGCCATCAGCATTCGCCCGCTCGCCGTGCGCCGAAACTCGACGTCGCTCACCTTGAGGTCGAACTTCGCCGCTGGATCATACGCTGTCTTCATGAGGGATCCTCCTGCCCCACCCGTCGCCCGAGCGGGGGTCGACCACAAGATGGATACGACTGGCATGCTGGCCGCAGCCAACACGGTCGTCTTCTCGAGAAAATCCCGGCGCCCGAGTTGCTCTCCCATCACGCGCTCCTTGCCGACTGGCGTTGCCAAGTCCCGCACACCAGATAAAGGTAAAAGGTATCGCGCCCCGTCGCCCAGGTCGAGCCTGCTGACGGTGCAGTCCGCCGCGGGTGGGTACACCCGAATAATTGCGGGTGAGAATGACGTGCAGCGGCGAAGCTGATGGGGGAGACGCGGCACAAAGGGGCCCGGTCGAATCGATGGTAGCGCGCAACGGGACAAGGCCGAAGGGCACATCGGGTGACGTATGAGATATAAGATTCTAAGTCCCCGCCCTGGTTATGCTAGTTTGACCTAGGCTCGCTGACCAGACATTCAGAAGCGTGGCGCGGACCTTTGCAGTCCGAGCGACGCGAAAGATGGCGGAGGGAGCGTATTATGCTCGGACGGCCAAGGGCGGCAGCACTCGTTCTCGCGATTTCGCTGGCTGCGCTTCTTGGGCTCACGGCGAGCGCGCGCGCCGATGACTGTGGGACCGTGGGCGGGGTGGTCGTCGCCGGCGAGTGTCAGGTTTCGGTCCTGAGCCCTGTCGTGAGCGGCGTGCTGACCTTCGACACGACGCTGCGCCTGCTCGGGGGCGGAACCATCAGGGCCCTTCCGGGCGTCGCCCCGACTCCGCTGACGATCAACATCACGTCAGGCGACCTGGTGATGGCCCCGGGCAGCGCAATCACCGGTGGGGACGGGCAGTGCGCCGGTGGCAATCCGAGAAACGGCGTCCCCATCACGATCACGGTGAACGGAGACGTGGTCACCAGCCTCGGCTCGGAGATCCGGTCCAATGCCTGCTCGGGCGGGCCCATCTCCATCACCACCCTGGGTGCCGGTCAGATCATGATCGGAGGTCTGGTCGAATCGGTCGGGGGCATCACCGGCACGGGCGCCGTGCAGCCGCCCGGTGGCGGGCCGATCACGATCAAGGCCGGCTGCCGGCTGACGATCGACGGGGCTGGCCGGGTGAGCAGTCGAGGCTTGGATCCGGGAGCGGATCTCGTGCATCTGGAGGGTTGCGACGTGACCATCCTTGGCCGGGTCGAGTCCACCGGCAACGGTCACGCGCTGCCACCGAATCACTGCGCGCGAGCGGACAAGCCTGCGAATTCGGTGGCCTGTGTCGAGATCTGGTCGGGAAACACCGTTCTGATCGACAGCACGGGGACCAATCACGGCGAGATCAACGCCGACATCGGCTTCGCCGGTGGGTCGAGCGGGCGCAGCTGGATCGATATCTTTGCCAACGGTGTGATCACGATCAACGACGGGCCCGGCAACGATCGCACGGTGCCGATTCCGGGGAACAACCAGGGTTTCTTCAGCCAGTTCGCCGTTCACGCCAACATGCTGGGCGTCAACACGGGGCACGGCGGACGCATCAACATCGCCTCGACCACGTCCGATGTGATCGCCTCCGGCAACGTCGCCCAGGCCAATGCGACGCCTGCCGGAGGCGACGGCGGCCAGGTTCACATTCAGGCCAGCCAGAACGTCACGCTGGATGGGGCCAATATCTCCGCCCAGGGCGACATCGTCGGCACGGGTGGCTTCGGCATTGGCGGCCAGATCGGGACTGCTGCTGCCCCGATCCGCGCGTTCAACGGCCCGCTGAGCTGGGCGACCGGCATCGGCAACGCACAGCCCACGGGCAGTCCCCTGATGGGCGGTGCTAGCGGGGTCATCAATCTGAGCGGGTGCGGATCCGTCACCGCCACCGCGGACTTTCCGGCGACGCAGGGGAGCTTCAGCCCAGTCATCAGCACTGCATGTGGGGGCGCGCCGATGCTCCCGAGCTATGTGACGCTTCCCTCGACCTGCAGCGCCACGTGCGGCCCACCACAGACCGGGCAGATCACGGGCGTCAAGTGGAATGACCTGAACGGCAACGGCGTGCGAGAACCCGGTGACCCTGGGCTCGCCGGGTGGGAAATTGTCCTCTTCCTCGGCCCCTTGCGAATTGGCAGTGCGTTCACGGACGACACTGGCTCGTACTCCTTCGGGGGGCTTGCCCCCGGCACCTACGACGTCTGCGAGGTCCTGAAGGTGGACTGGACCCAGACGTTCCCGTCCAGCGGGTTGAACTGCCTCGACCGTCCACTGACGGGCAGCCCGTGGGGCCACCAGGTTCCCGTTACGAGCGGGCAGACCGTGAGCAACATCGACTTCGGGAACCAGTTCCCCCTGCCGTCGCGCGCGAGCAAGTCGGGCAGAAAGTGGGACGATCGGAACGGCAATGGCGTCCAGGATCCGGGGGAGCCCAATCTTCCGGGCTGGCAGATCCACCTCTTCGGCAGCGACCCGAGCATCCATCAGCAGATCACCACCGACGCGAACGGCAACTACAGCTTCACGGGCATCGCTCCTGGCTCCTACCGGACCTGCGAGACGCTGCAGCCCGGATGGACCCAGACCTTTCCGACCCTCGTGAGCACGCCTCCTGGTGAGTTGATCATCAGCTGTGAGGGTCTCCCAGGCGTCAGTGGGCTAGGTTACGGGTTCCTCGTGACGCAGGGTACTGAAACGTTCCAGGGGAACGACTTCGGAAACCGGCAGGATCCCCCGACCGGGCAGATCACGGGCACCAAGTGGAATGACCTGAACGGCAACGGCATCCAGGATGCGGGTGAGCCCGGGTTGCTGGTGTGGCACATCCACCTCTTCATGGGCGGCTCCGAAGTGGCCAACACCTTCACGGGAGCGGACGGCTCGTATACCTTCTCGAATCTTGCCGATGGCAGCTATCAGGTCTGTGAGACCTTGATCGCGGGCTGGACCCAGACCTTCCCGACCAGCGGGCCGAGCTGCCAAGCCCTGACCGGCAGCGACTTCGGCCACCTCGTCACCATCGTGGGCGGGCAGGTCGTCAGCGGAATCGACTTTGGGAATCGATTGATCACGCCATCGGCCGGCGTCAAGACGGGCAAGAAGTGGAACGACCTGAACGGCAACGGCGTCATGGATCCAGGTGAGCCGGGGCTGGCAGGCTGGCAGATCCATCTCTTCAGCAACACCGACCCGAGCTTCCATCTGCAGACCACCACGGACGACAATGGCGACTATAGCTTCACCGAGCTGGCTCCTGGCCTCTACACGGCGTGCGAGACCGTTCAGTCCGGATGGGTCCAGACGGCGCCGGCCGAACTCCTGAGAGCTCTGGTGAGCGGCGATCTGGTCGTCGACTGCTCGGGCCTTTCCGGCGTCAGCGGTCTCGGTTACGCGTTCCTCATCAGGTCGAACGAGACTATCTCGGGAAACGACTTCGGAAACCGGCTCAGCATTGTGCCGCCCACGGGCCAGATCGGCGGCCTGAAGTGGAATGATCTGAATGGCAACGGCACCCGCGACGCGGGCGAGCCCGGCCTGGCGGGCTGGCAGATCCACCTCTTCAATAATGCCGACCCGAGCTTCCATCAACAGGCAACCACGGGAGCCGATGGCACCTACAACTTCACGGGGCTGGCGCCCGGCACCTACACGGTGTGCGAGACCGTGCAGGCCAGCTGGACTCAGACCGCTCCGACCTCCGGAGCCAACTGCTCGAGCCTGACCGGCGTCAGCGGATTTGGCTACGCCCTCACCCTCACGGCGAATCAAAGTCTCCAGGGAAACAATTTCGGCAACCGGCAGACCATCGTGCCGCCCACGGGGCAGATCGGCGGCCTCAAATGGAATGACCTGAACGGCAATGGCACCCGCGAGGCGGACGAGCCCGTGCTGGCGGGCTGGCAGATCCACCTCTTCAGCAATGCCGACCCGAGCTTCCATCAGCAGGCAACCACGGGAGCCGATGGCACCTACAACTTCACCGGGCTGGCGCCCGGCGCCTACACCGTGTGTGAGACCGTGCAGGTCGGCTGGGTTCAGACCGCGCCGACCGCCGTCGACTGTTCCGGTCGGGACGGTGTCAGCGGGTTTGGCTACGCCCTCACCCTCACGGAGAATCAAAACCTCCAGGAAAACAATTTTGGCAACCGGCTGGGCACGATTTCCGTGCCCACGCTCTCCGAGTGGGCCATGCTCGCGCTGGTGCTGGTGCTGATCGGGATCGGATACACGAGATTGCGCCGTCAGCAAGCCCTCTGAGGTCGAGGGGCGGACGAGATAGGCTGTCCTGGCGAAGGGTGGCGCCTTCCGGCTAGGGAGGGTCGTCGCCGTCGCGGCGGAGCCATACGCCGTGAGGCCGGTCCTCACTCGAAGGGGCGCCCATATCGCTCGAGATGCGCCACCTCGCGCAGCGGCTTGCGCTGCTTCTTGCCCCGGCCCACAGTGCGAGCCGGATACCCGAACGGAAGGATCGCCAGCACGTCGAGGCCGGCTGGGATGTCGAGCAGAGGCTTGACTCTCGTGAGGCCCCCGAACCCTACCCAGTTCGAGCCCACCCCATCGGCCCACGCCGCCAGCAACATTGACTGGATCGCGCGACTCGCGTCGGAGACGGCGAACCGACTCTTGTCGGTGGCCACGACAATCGCCAGCGGCGCTTGAGCGACATACGCCCCGCTCGAGGCCATGGCCCCGAGTTGACGCAATGTCTCGCCGTCCCGGACCACGATGAAGTGCCAGGGCTGGCCATTCATCCCACTGCCGGTCAGCCGCCCCGCCTCGACGATCCGACGGACCACGGTATCAGGCACCGGCGTGTCCCTGTAGCTCCGCACGGCGAGCAAGGTGCGAATGGCCTGGAAGACGTTCATCGGCGTGGCCGCGTCACGTTCATGGGTCGTCATGTAGCCCACTTTACCCCTTACCCCGCATTTTCGTTTTGAGAGGCGAACAGATCAGGCCATAATCGCGTCAGACCCCGCAGGAAATGCGGCTCTCGGGGGCTCCCCGCTGGCGCGGAGGGTACCACCCAATGGGTGACGCGAAATCGAACCCAGTTCGCCTCTCGTTCAATCCCCAACTTCGCGTCGAGTTCCGGGGAGCCACGGTGACCTCCGACGCCGGGCTGCTGTTGCCACGCGAGTTGGACGAGCGCCTCGGTCTGAGCGCCCTGATCGAGCGACACCTCACCGATCCTCGCACCGGACGAAATTATCAGTTCCCCTTGCCAGATCTCTTTCGCCAGTCCATCTATAGTCGCCTGGCCGGGTACGAGGACACGAACGACGCGGAGCGACTGGCCGAGGACCCGACGTTTCGGATGCTGGCCTCGCGGAAGCGGCGGGAGATGAGCGTCGCGCTGACGTCCACCCTGCACTGGTTCGAAACGGAAGTCCTCGCGGAGGATCGGAACTATAAGGGGCTCGTGCGCCTTAACACGGCCCTGGTGCAGCGCGAGGCCGCCCGCCCGCTCGCGCGGCGTCTGATCCTGGATATCGACAGCTCCGAGAGTCCGGTCCACGGGGCCCAAGAGCAATCAGCCTACAATGGTCACTTCGAGTCCGTCTGCTATCATCCGCTCTTCGTCTTCAACCAGCACGGCGACTGTTTGGCCGCCACGCTCCGACCCGGCAACGTCCACAGTGCGGACGGGTGGGAGGAGGTCCTGCTGCCCGTCATTGACCGCTACCAGGCTCAGAAGCAGACCGTTGTCGTGCGTGCAGACGCGGCCTTCGCGCTCCCCGCGCTGTACGAGGCACTGGAACGGCGGGACGTGGCCTATGCCATCCGGCTTCCGGCCAATCAGGTACTGGAGCGGAGGATCGAGGACTTGCTGACCCGGCCCCGAGGTCGACCCAGCTACGCGCCGCTGGTCCGGTATCGGAGCTTCGCGTATCAGGCCGCCTCCTGGGACCGACCGCGACGCGTGATCGCCAAGATCGAGCATCACCTCGGAGAACTCTTCCCTCGGGTCGGCTTCATCGTCACCACGCTCACCGGGACGAACCGAGCCGTCGTCAATTTCTACAACCAACGCGGCACGGCGGAGCAGTGGATCAAGGAGGGCAAGGAAGCCACCCACTGGACCCGGCTCTCCTGCCACCGGTTCCGGGCCAACGAGGTGCGGTTACTCCTCGGGGTCATCGCCTACAATCTCGGCAATCTCCTGCGGCGGCTCGTCTTGCCGCTCGCCATCCAGAGTTGGTCACTGACGAGCTTGCAACAGCGGCTGTTCAAGACCGGTGGGCGCCTGATCCGGCATGCGCGGTACTTCGTCCTGCAGCTCGCCGAGAGCCACTTGACATCACGCCTGTTTGGGCAGATTGTCGGGCGCATCGAGCGGCTCGCGTGGCATCCGACGTGATCACGAGCCCCACGGAGTGAAGGCGATGACGAGTGAGTTGGCGATCCGGTAGGAGTGTCTCTGAACGCGACGGTCGGAGTGACCACCCCGGGGAACGACGGGGGCACAATTCACTAGGGTCGCCGAAATGACTGCCGTTGAGGTGTTGGGACGCGTTCACGAGCGGACTGACGGGACGGTTCGCTCAGTGGACGCCGCCACTGGGGCGGGAATCGGTCCATATTGGAAATCCCGGCTAGACCCTTTATCTTGGCACTCGCCTTCGGGCTAGGGGCCTCGTTCATGCTCTCCGCCCCTATCTGCGCGGCATGATGGCGTCGATCGGCATCATCAACTTGACGAATTGCATCCTTTGTGCAACCGTTTCACCAGGAAGGCGAGACGGCAATGCAGATACGACGCATGTGCTGGTCGGGCGAATGAGACGCCGAAATTTGCTGCTTCTCGGCGGAGGCTCAGCGCATTTGCCGCGTGACGTTGCGGCGCACAGTCCTTGCCGGTTGTCGGCTTCCTGTTCTTCGGAAATCCCATTGGACCGGCCCTGGAACATGGATGCGCGCGTTCGACGCCTCTTTCCCTCGCCGCGCGCCGCCCTCCATGCCGTGACGCGCGGTCGTCCTCATCATTGCGTAGCGTAAAGCGCAAGCGTTCCACCCAAACGGGGAGAAGCGAAATGCACGACATCACAACACGCTGGAACTGGAATAGATGGGTGGTTGCGGGCACCATGGCCTTACTCGGGGCGCTCGGCTGGCCGGATGCTGCTCGTGCGGATGCTGCTGTCGATTGGCAGGCCATCGCTGCGGATACCCTCTGTAGGACGACCCCACCACTCCGGCCGGGACCGCATGGCTTCCTCGATCTCGCGGTTGTCCAGGCCGCCGTCTTCGACGCTGTCCAGTCTATCGGCGGGAAGTACAAGCCGTACCACGTACAAACACCCGGAGCCTCCGGGTCGAAGGAGGCAGCAGCCGCCAAGGCCGCTCACGATGTGCTCGTCAACCTCTACCCGACGCAGGCTGCGTCCCTCAACACCACCTACAAGGAATACCTCACCAAGAAGGGGCTGAAAGAAGACGACCCGGGAGTGGCGGTTGGCCAGAAGGCGGCGGCCGGTATCAGTGCCCTCCGTGCCGATGACGGACGTGTACCGAATCCGATGCCGCCTCCATTCTACGGAGAAAACGTTGTACCAAAGTGGCGCTCGTCGCCAGCGGCGAATGCGCCGATGGCTTCGTCATGGATGGGCACAACCAAGCCTTTCTCCATTCAGAGTGGCAGCCAATTCCGGTCAAACCCGCCGCCGGCTTTGACCAGCGAACAATACACCAAGGACTATGACGAGGTGAAGGCGGTGGGTGCCGCCATCAACAGTACCCGCACGCCGGAGCAGACCGAACTCGCCAACTTCTACCATTCGGACCACCTTTGTCTGACGTTCCAGAGCGTTGCCCGTGGTGTTGCGGCGGAACATGTCAAGAATATCGATGACAGTTCTCGCTTGTTGGTCCTGGTCAATATGGCGGTCGCCGACGCACTCATCACTGCCTGGGATAGCAAGAGGCACTTTGGTCTTTGGCGGCCGAGTACCGCCATCCAGCAAGGCGAGAACGACGGCAATCCAGCAACGGCCGGCGACCCTGCGTGGCGGCCTTTCTTGAACGATCCGCCCTATTCCGATTACACTTCGGGTGCCAATGCGGTCACGGCGGCGATAACTCACACGCTCGCGCTGTTCTTCGGGAAAGACGACATGACCTTCACGGTCACGAGCGGATCTCCCCCGGCAAAGCAAAAGACACGCACCTATAACCGCTTCTCGGACATGCAAACCGATGTGGTCAATGTGCGCATCTACCAAGGCATTCATTTCCGTTTCGCTGACGTAGCAGGTCGGGAGCAGGGAACGAAGGTGGCCGATTGGGTCTTCAAACACGTCGGAACCCCGAAGTGATTTGGCGTGGTGCCCGCCTGCGCGAGCGCACTTAACTGCTTGGAGCGGCTTGCTTACGGAGGCCGCCTCTTGGGTGTTAGTGAGACCGTCTCAGCACTGCAGCGTCCGCGCGACGCACCGATGCTCAATCGCTGCAGAGGCCGGCTGTCGGTCTCCCGGTAGGCCGGGCATCACCCCTGAACGTTGATCAGCCCATCGATGGATGTGCGCTTTGGGTCATTCGCTACCGATTTCAGCGGCCTTGCCGATCGGCCCCTTCCGCTTCGCCTCAAGAAGCGGACATTTCGCCAGAGCCCGTGGTTGTGGGTACACGCCCAAGCGCAATGAACGGCGCCGCTAGGAGCGCATCGAGCGTCGGTAGCCCGCGGTTGCATCCGGCGCTTTAGCCTGCTGCGGCCATCTATCTCCGTCGAACAGCCGCACTGGCGCGAGCGGCACGATGGTCGAGATCGTGCTCTTGTAGACAAGCTGCGAATGGTCGGTACGGCGCAGCAGCACTGAGAAGTTGTCGAACCAGTCAACGATCCCCTTTAAGAACGACTCAGCCAGCGACGCAGAGATGTCGATCCTCGCTTAGTGCGCTGGGACGAGAACGACCCGAGCACCGACCCGTACCTGGAAGCCGGGCTCATGCTCGCCCTGTTCCTGGTGTCACGCAGTCGGCCAATTGGTGATGCTGGTGATCTCGGCTTACAGCCCCGTGCTACGATCACGCGTGCATCGAATGTCAGGAGGAAACATGGTCACGCTCGAATTCCATGACCCGTGCGGCCGCCTCGAGGTGAAGCAACCGCACGCGCCGCGGCTGGACTCGCTCGCGGGCAAGCGCATTGGCTTCGTCAGCAACGAGCAGTGGCAAGCCTACCGCGCCCTGCCCCTCCTGAAAACGCTCCTCGAGAGAGATTTCGCCGGGATCGAGGTGTTGCCCATCGACGCCTTTCCGCAGGGCAACGCCCTGATCGGGACCGAGGAGACGGCGGCCGAGGTCAAGCGGAGCGGGGTCGACGGCGTCATCATCGGCAACGCCGCCTGAGGGTCCTGCGCAACCGCATGCGGCCGTGCTGCCGCTAGGCTAGAAGCGCAGGGAATTCCGACGGTCACGCTGACACGCTCGGATTTCGTGGGCGTGATGCGCAATGCTGTCTCCGGCCTCGGGCTCGCGCCGGACGCGGCCATGGTGATCTTCCCCATCGAACTGTTCTTGCCGGGCAGCGACATCACCGGCGTCGAGACCCGCAAACACGAGTTCTACGAGGGCCTGACCCGGTGGACAGCGTCTCTCGCGCGCCACGCAGGTGCGGCAAATCCCATGGTCTCCGTTCAGGGGACGACGTTTGAAGATGCCCTGGTTCGCGCGAACAACGTGATGCTGGCGAAGCTATGGGGCGACGGCCTGCCCTTGTGGCCGG
Organism: uncultured Candidatus Rokubacteria bacterium; assembly: GCA_963754315.1. Lineage (GTDB taxonomy): Bacteria > Methylomirabilota > Methylomirabilia > Rokubacteriales > CSP1-6 > CAVWFS01. Next base: position 122,689 of record CAVWFS010000018.1, on the reverse strand, counting down.
CGACCCGTGAACGCGTGGACTGGATCCTTCAAGGCACCCCATTCCCACGTACCCACCTGCTCGGGACGTTCCCGCCGCGTGGCGGGCTCGCAACCGTAGAGGTGTGCGCCATTGCGTTGGCCATGGCCGGGGGGCGCCCCGAATATCTCCCGGTGCTGGTGGCGGCGGTTGACGCGTTCCTCGACCCCGACTCTGGGAGCGAGCAGCTGCAGGCGGCATCGGGTAGCGCCTTCCCGGTGATCATCGTCAATGGGCCGATCGGCGGGCAGATTCGGCTCAACTCCGGCTTCGGCTGCCTCGGGCCCGATCCGCAGCACCCGGCCGGCGCCAGCATCGGGCGCGCGCTGAGGCTCATGCAGCAGAACGTCGGTGGCGCGCGGCCTGGAGTGGGCACCATGGCCAACTACGGAGGCCTGCGCTACACGAACGTTGTCCTCGCCGAGGACGAGGCGAACCTCCCCGCCGGCTGGCCTGCCCACGGAACGGAACGGCATGGCTTTGCGCCCGGGTGCAACTCGATCTCGCTCGCCTTCGCGAACGGCGCCACCAATATCAGGCGTCGGGGCGCCAAGAAGGAGACGCCCGAGGAGGACGCACTCCAGGGCATGTACCGCATGGCGGATTTCATGCGCATGCCGAATCTGGCCGGACTGGCCGGATACGAACGCGGTACCCCCGGGGTCCTCATGATCCCCGGCGTGGTGGTCCAGGCCATGACCGGGCTCGGCTGGAGCAAGCGCTCGATGCGCGAGTTCTTCTGGCAGTACTCGAGAATCCCCAGCGAGCATCTGCGCAGGGCCGGCGGCCAGGCCTGGATCGAAATCGACGCCAGCCCCGTCACGCGCGCCAGCCTGACCCAGGACCCGTGGCCAATCACCGCCTCAGCTGACAACTTCGTCCTCATCGTGGCCGGCGGCGGCCATCCGACCAACAGCTACTGGCTGCAAGGATACAGCCCGGCTGTCATCGGGCGCGAGATTGTCGTGCCCGAGCACTTCACGCGTTTGCTCGCCGATGCGCATCGCGATCTGGGTGGCTGAGGTTCGATCCAGGACCTGCAGGTGGTTGCGCAGGGTGGCGCTCTCGTTCGCATCTACCAGTCTCGTGACGGCCTGCGTGCTGCCGAATCCACCCACGTCGAGCGGCGTGGCGTCGATTTCGCCGGGGCTCGCGAATCCGGCATCCCAGCACTGCCTCCAACAGGGCGGCACCCTGTCCATCCACAAGAACCGGGCAGGAGCCGAATACGGGGTCTGCTCCTTTCTCGACAATCGTCAGTGTGAAGAGTGGGCCATGCTCCGCGGAGAATGCCCGGCTGGGGGCATCAGAGTGGCCGGCTACGTGACCGCCGCCGCCCGCTACTGCGCGATCACCGGTGGCCAATACACCGTCACGAGCGGCAGCAATACGCGTGAGGAAGCGGGAGCATGCACGTTCCGGAACGGCAAGACGTGCGCCGCCGCCGCCTACCACGACGGGCAGTGTCGAAACCGCTGACCCTCATCACGATCCCGCGGCCGCCTGTCGATTCGGAGCCGCAACGTACGACTAGTGACAGAGAGCCCCGAGGGAGGACGCTGTGAGATTTCTCTGCCTAGGCTACATGGACGAGAAGCGATGGGACGCAATGTCGCCAAGCGAGCAAGAATCCCTGATGCAGGAGTGCTTTGCCTATGACGACGTGCTTCGTCAGAATGGTCACTTTGCCGGCGGGGAAGCACTGCAGAGCGTGCGAACCGCCAAGACCCTCCGCTGGCAGGGCGGCAAGGTGTTGGTGACAGACGGCCCCTTCGCCGAAACCAAGGAGCAGCTGGGTGGGCTCCTGCTTCTGGAAGCCCGGGACATGGACCACGCCGTCGCCTTGATGTCGAAGCATCCAGGCGTCCGGCTCGGCGGCCCTTTCGAGATCCGCCCCGTCGAAATCATCCCGGAAATCCATCCTCGACTCGGCCAGGAATGAATTGAGGGACATCGAGTATGACAATCAGGCTGGGGTGACCCCGAGCAGCTCCACCTCGAAGATGAGGGTGGCGCCGGGGGGAATGACGCGCCCGGCCCCTTGCTCGCCATAGCCGAGATGGGCGGGAATGATGAGCTTTCGCTTTCCCCCGACCTTCATGGAGCCCACGCCCTCGTCCCAGCCCTTGATGACCCGCCCGCGTCCGACAGGGAAGACGAGCGGTTCGCCGCGGTCGTGAGACGAGTCGAACTTCTGGCCGCTCTTGAGCCAGCCAGTGTAGTGGACGCTCACCGAGTCACCGGTTTTGGGCCGGACGCCGGTACCCTCGACAAGTTCGACGTACCCGAGTCCCGTTGCCGTCTCGATCACGACCTCGTCCATGTGGGCAATCCCCCTCGCAGCTGCGTGCCGCGGTCGGCGGCCGCTCCCCACCGTGTGCCCAAGCTGCGCTCGCTGGGCGCAGCTTGGGCAACAGAGCCTGACTGGCCTTAGCGCGTGCTCGCCGGGGTGCGCGACCGAGTCAGTTCCTCGGCGGCGGCCGAGGCCACTGCAGTCCCCTCGAAGAACCGTGGATTCTGCGTTCCCCACAGGTGGACAGCGTTGGCAAACGTGAAGTCGCGGAAGTTGTCGGGGCTGATCAGACCATCCTCCACGAGCTCGAAGGCCTCGGGCAGCGGATGACGCATGTCGATGACGTCGAAGTGACCGATGTCCGAGCTGTAGAGGGCGTTGAGCGTTGACCCGAAGGGGTTGCCCTTGCTGAAGGCCCAGGCATTGGTGCGATCGTCGGCTTCGCAGCCGAAGTAAAAGGGTCGAGCGTACAGGTCGAGCCAGTCTTCCTTGCGCGTGATCTGGCAGGCCGAGAAGTCATCCAGGTTCTCGATGCCGCCGGTGAGCCCGGGGTCGTGGTCGGGCCAACCGTCTCGAGCGTGAAGGGCCGCCACCATGTCGGCATCCCCGTGTTTCTCGACCAAGCTCATCAGGAGCGCTCGATCGAGTTTCCGTGGATCCATGCGCTCGAGTGCTCTGCCATTGCGTCGTTCCCAGTGCTCGATGAGGTCCCCAAATAGCTGGCAGGCCCAGCCGACACCGCCCTCGAGGAAGGCGAAGCGGAGACCCGGGAAACGCCGGGTCACCCCGCCCAGGAAGATGGCCTTGGAAACGGCGTGGCCGGCGGCGGCGAAGTGTCCGATGTGGTTGTAGACGAAGTTGCTTGGCGATAGCCGCAGCCCCTGGTTGCTACCCGCGCTGTGGAATGTCGGCGCGATGCCGACCTCGAGGCACTTGGCCCACACGGGATCGTAGTCGTAGTCGCTATCGAGGGCCAACATGTCGTACCAGACGGCCAAACGCGCGGTATCGCCGTCGGTCGTCCCCGTCGAGGCCACGCGCCGCGACATTCCACTGCCGAACATTCCCACCTTTGCCCCCAGCTCCCTGGTCACGTACTCGAGCTCGGCGATGGCCTCGTCCGGGGTGTGCATGGGAATGATGGCGGCCGGGGTCATCCGATCGCCAAGATCGCGGAAGTACTCGGCGGTGACGACGTTGTGGGCGCGGACGACCGCACGGCGAGTCTCGTCGTCGCCGATGCGCGGCAGGCGCAGACCGGCCGTCGGATAGACGACCGCGAAATCGGTGCCAAACTCGTCGAGGCGCTCGTAAAGCAGGCGCGGCATCATGGCCGTGGCGCGGTCGAGCGTATTCTCGGCCTGCCGGCTCCAGAATGCCGGCTGGGCGATGCGCCGTCGCTTGCGCTCGGCCAGCGGCATGCTCAGCGCGTCGCGCGTGGTCTGCATCGCGGCCAGGAAACCGTCAGCGGCCCTGTCACCGCCCACCTTTCGCATACGCTCGCTGAAGACGGGGTCGAATTCGACCCAGTGGCCATCCCCGTCGATCACAGGATGGCTCAGGCGGGAACGGATCTGGTTCGCGGTCGGATGCCCTTCAGAGCTCATGTGATGTCCTCCCGGCCAATGGTATCGGGGCTGTTCTGGCCGCTAGATTAGTCCACCCGCGTCCGGGTGCCAAGAGGGGGACTCGCGTATGCTACCCGCCATGGAGGGGCCCAGAGGACAGCGACCCACCGCTGTGCACGTGAGGCAGATCGCACGGCCGCCAGCGGTGCGACGGCCTTGAGCAAGGAGGTGCTCCGGTGAGCGAATTCGACGGCAAGGTCGTGCTGATCACTGGGTGTGCACGGGCGCAAGGGATGGGACGGGCAATCTGCGTCGCGTTCGCCCGTGCCGGGGCCGACGTCGTCGCGACGGACGTGGCGTCCGCAGGGACGCGGAACGAAAACGAGGAAGGGCTCGCAGAAATCCGTCTCGGGTGGAAGGGCCTCGAGAGCCTGGCCGGAGAGATCCAGGGCCTCGGGCGCCGCATCCTGACGTTCATCGGTGACGTCAGCCGCGCTGCCGACGCCGAGCGCTTCGTCTCGGACACTCTCGCGCAGTTCGGCCGCATCGACGTCCTCGTCAACAACGCCGCTGCCCCGCACGGTGCCGATCGTCGGCTGCTCTGGGAAGTGCCGGAGGAAGCCTGGGATCTCGTCATCGACGTCAACCTCAAGGGGACGTTCTTGATGAGCCGCGCCGTGATTCCCCACATGCTGTCACGCGGAAGCGGGCGGATCATCAACATGGCCTCCGTCTCGGGGAAGCGAGGCACCTCTCGGCGAGGCGCCTACACGGCTTCGAAGTTCGGTGTCATCGGCCTCACTCAGGCCATGGCCCAGGAGCTGGCCGCGCACGGCATCACCGTCAACGCCATCTGCCCCGGCAGCGTCGACACCAGCCGTCGCGAATCAACCTCGCGGCGCGAGCGCGCCCTGGCCGAGCGCGACGCGGCTGCCCCGGTGCTGTCTCTTCCTCCCACTGGTCGCGTCGCTCGTCCCGACGACATCGCCCGCCTGGCCCTGTTCTTCGCGTCCGCGGAGAGCGATCACATCACCGGCCAGGCATGGAACGTCGACGGGGGAGTGGTGATGCACTGAGCGCAGCGTTTCAGTGCTGGTGAGGATCGAGGATGTCCAGCGTCGATCCCCGCGGTAGCCCGGACGACCGGTCCGTTGCCGAACGGCTGTGGTGGTACCGCGACGTCCGCAAACCTGCCTCGCCCGCCCCCGATCGCCGCGGGTCCACTCGACGCGAACGCACCGTCGACCTCCTCGCATGCCTCTCCGTTGCCACGCTCTGGTTCAGCCAGGCGCGCCGCGAGGTGTTGTTCCTCGCGGACTGGGGCTTCTACAACCGGGCGCCTCTCGCTGCCCCGGTGCTCTGGGCGTTCCTGCTCAACATCGTCGGGCTTACCGCCATCGGCTTCCTGTGTGCGCAGATGATCCGACACGTCCGACGGCCGGCCGGGCGGCGCCTCGCCGCCCTCACGGCCGCGGCCACGCTCCTGATCGCGCTGAATTTCGTGCGCATGACACACGCGACCATCGACCGATGGATGGACGCGATCGGCGGCCCCGGGCTGCTGGCCCTCACCGTCCTGATGCTCGCGGCATCACTCGGTTGGCCCGATCGAGCCCTGCGCGTGATTCGAGGTCTGGCCCTGGGCGCATCACCGCTGGCGGTGCTCACCCTGGGACACGCTCTATGGATGTTCCTCGAGGTGGCAGCCGGTCCCGTGTGGCGTACGGCCGATCCCGCCCCCCTTGGCCGGGCCCCGCCAAGTCTTCGGCGCGTCGTCTGGCTCGTGCTGGAAGAACTGGATCAGCGGATCACGTTCGAGGCGCGACCGACGGGTCTCGAGCTACCGGAACTGGATCGTCTGCGCCGCGAGTCGCTCTATGCCGACGCCGCGCGCCCGCCGGCGGGTGTATCGGAAGTCTCGATGCCTGCGCTCATCACCGGCCGCCCGGTCGTCGCCGTCACGCCGGTGAGCCCGAACGACCTCGAGCTCACATTCAGCGACGGCAAGGCGGTGCGATGGAGCGCTCATCCGAACGTCTTCGCGCGCGCGCGCGCCATGGGTTACGACACGGCCGTGATCGGCTGGCACCTGCCGTACCCTCGTGTCCTCGGCGGCTCGCTCGGACTTGCGGACTGGAGGCCGTCCCACACCCACGAACAGGCGCGCGGCGACACGTTCGGCCAGACGCTCTTGAACCAATGGGGCAGCCTGGCGCCGCCGGCGAACGTCCGCCGGCTGGTCTCCCAGAGAGCCACGGAGCTTGGCGATCTGGCAATCCGCACCGCCGCCGACGATCGCTTCGGGCTCGTGCTGCTTCACCTACCCGTTCCACGCCCGCCCGGCATCTACGATCGCGCCACCGCACGTCTCACGCCGTGGAACTTCACCGGCGCCGGCGGAGGCTATCTCGACAACCTGGCGCTGGTCGACAGGATGATCACCAACCTGCGACGCGGCCTCCAGCGCGCGGGCCTCGGCGACCGCACCTGGCTCGTCGTGAGCGCCGCTCAGTGGTGGAGAGCGTCGAAGCGCTACGATGCCCAGGAGGACCACCGGGTGCCGTTCCTCGTGCGGCCACCTGACGGTGGCCGCGCAGCGCACGTAGACGCCGTGTTCAGCACCTTGGTCACGCACGACCTCGTGCTGGCGATTCTGCGCGGCTCCATCAGGGACACGGGCGACATCGCCGCCTGGCTCGCGCGCACTCCCGTCGCGCCGCCGCGAGACTACACGAGTGCGGGCCGGCCGATCTACTGATTCCCCGATCCCGGCGAGTTGGCCGCGCTGCTGGGGAGGGCGGGTCCCGGCATGTACATCCTTCCGCCGCTTGGCGTAAAGTGGCCCATCAGACCAGGCGGAGGATACCAACCTCATGGGCGCAGACAATCGCAGGAGAAGCCTGTTGTTGGTCGTGGCGCTGGCCCTATCCGCGGTGGCGTGTTCCTCCGGCGATCTCTCTGTGAAATCCCTCGGGCCGAGTGACCTGGCGACCGTGGCTGGGCCGTGGGAGGGAACGGCGCGCGGCCTGCTGGCGGAGAGCAGGCCGATCACGATAATCATCAACGCGGATGGAACGTTCACGACGACGGGGACGGTCTACGCGACGCAAGGTCTCGTGCAGGTCAAGAATGGAGGGCTCTACTTCGCCGGAGGCTTCCAGGCGGGTGACGGACAGGCGCCCAACTACGTCGCGACAGCGATGCTCGTCGAGGAAATGGACAACCGTCAGCTGATCCAGGTTCTTACTGGATCAGGATTCAGCAACGGAAGGTCGGTCACGTTCCTGGTGAGCAGGCCGAAGACCTAGCGTGGTCTCCTGCTCCCGGGGCTGTCCGACTACGCGGACGAGGTCAACGCCGGAGCCCCCGCGTGCGCATAGCTGGCCGTGAGGATCTCCCAGAGGTGCCCGTCTGCATCCTCCCAGTAGACGCCCCGCCCGCCGACGCGAGTGTTGATCCTCATGTCGTTCTCGCCGCGCGGCCGGCTTCGGTACGTGATCCCCGCCGCCTGGATGCGACCGAGGATCGCGTCGAACTCGGCGTCGCCGACGCCGAAACAGTAGTGGTGACTCTCGAACGTGTCGCGATCGGCGAAGTCGAGGGTGAGCGTGTCGTTGACGTGGACCGGCGCGAACGGGTCCAGGCGCTCCTCCCAGGGCACGTCGAGGAGGCCCGCGAGAAACTTTGCCCCTTCGATCGGGTTACGGGACGGAACGATGAGGTGGTCGAGGCGGATTGTCATGGAAGCACCCCCAGAGCGGACGGCTCATGTATATCGTGGGGACGGAGGTGAGGCGTTGTCAAGCAGCGGGAGACCCGAGGGGCGGGGGCGCGAAGGACACCGGCGCTGAACGCCTTTACGCTATAGTCCTCGGTGCGGAGAGTCTTGGAGGAGGCAGCCACATGCCCATGGCAACGATCGACACGACCCCGGAGGCGGCCGCCACGATGTACGCGGCGATGGAGAAGAACCTTGTCGTCGCTCGCCGGCGGCTCGGCCGCGCGCTCACCCTGGCCGACAAGGTGCTTCTCGGGCATCTCGACGACCCCGAGCATCAGGAGATGGACCCCGGCCACAGCTACCTCTTCCTGCGGCCCGATCGCGTCGTCCTGCAGGACGTGCTCGGCCAGACCGCGATGCTCCAGTTCCGACAGACGCGGCGCGACCGTGTCGCAGTGCCGACGACCATTCACTGCGATCACCTCATCCAGGCGCGCGTGGAGGGCGAGCGCGACCTCCGCGAGTCGCTCGCCGAGAACCAGGAGGTGTACGACTTCCTGAAGTCGGCGGCGGCCAAGTACGGCGCCGGGTTCTGGGGCCCGGGCGCAGGCATCATCCACCAGGTCGTCCTCGAGAACTACGCGTTCCCCGGCGCCCTGATCATTGGGACGGACTCTCATACGCCGAATGCCGGCGGGCTCGGCGCCTGCTCGGTCGGTGTCGGTGGCGCTGACGCCGTGGAAGTGATGGCGGGGTTGCCCTGGGAGGTGCTCTACCCGCGTCACATCGCCGTCTTCCTCACGGGCCGACTGAGCGGTTGGACGGCGCCCAAGGATGTGATCCTCTACGTGGCCGGCAAGCTGACCGTGTCCGGCGGCACCAACGCGATCGTCGAGTACATCGGCCCCGGCGCCAGGACGCTCAGCGCCACCGGCAAGGCGACCATCACCAACATGGGCGCCGAGCTCGGCGCCACCACCTCGATGTTTCCCTACGATGCGAAAATGGCCGACTACCTGCGCGCCACGGGTCGCGCGGACCTGGTCCCGCTTGCGGAGCGTCACCAGGCCCTGCTCGCGCCAGACGCGGACGTCGAGGCTCACCCCGAGAAGCATTATGACGTCGTGGTGGAACTCGACCTCTCGACGCTCGAGCCCCACGTCGTCGGGCCCCACTCCCCCGACCGCGCTCGGCCGATCAGCAAGCTCGCCGCCGAAGTGCGCGACGCGGACAACGGGTTCCTGGACAAGATCTCGAGCGCCCTCATCGGCAGTTGCACGAACTCGTCCTACGAGGACATGAGTCGCGCGGCCGACGTGGCCGAGCAGGCGAAGGCGCATGGTCTCACGGTGGCGACGCCGTTCATGGTCACGCCGGGCTCCGAACAGGTGCGCGCCACGATCGAACGCGACGGCCAGATGCAATCGCTGCGCGACATCAACGCCACCGTGCTCGCCAACGCGTGCGGTCCGTGCATCGGGCAGTGGCGCCGCGCCAAGGACGAGGCCACGGTCGCAAACACGATCGTGACGTCGTACAACCGCAACTTTCCCGCGCGCAACGACGGCGAGCGGACCACGATGAACTTCATCGCCAGCCCCGAAATCGTGACCGCGCTCGCGGTAGCGGGCCGGCTCTCGTTCAACCCCCTCACCGACACGCTGGTCGGCGGCGACGGCAAGCCGTTCACGCTCGAGGCGCCGAAGACGGCCCCCGAGGTCCCCCCGCGCAATTTCGATCGTGGTCGCAACATGTACGTGGCGCCCCCCGCCGACGGAAGCAAGGTCACGGTGTCCGTGAGCCCGACCAGTGAGCGGCTGCAAGTCATGGAGCCATGGCCCGCCTGGGACGGCCGGGACTTCATCGACATGCCGGTGCTGCTGAAGACGAAGGGCAAGACCACGACCGACCACATCTCCCCGGCGGGGGTGTGGCTCCGCTACCGTGGCCACCTCGACAAGTTCAGCGACAACATGTTCCTCACCGCCATCAACGCGTACACGGGCGAGCCCGGGAAGACGAAGAACGTGTTCACCGGCGAGCGCGGCCTGATGGTCTCGAAGGTGGCGCGCGACTACAAGGCGCGTGGGGTCAAGTGGGTCGTGGTCGGTGACCACAACTACGGCGAGGGCTCGAGCCGCGAGCACGCCGCGCTCTCGCCGCGGCTCCTCGGCGGCGCCGCGGTCATCGCCCGCGCCTTCGCGCGCATTCACGAATCGAATCTGAAGAAACAAGGCCTGCTGGCCCTGACGTTCAGCGACCCGGCCGACTACGATAAGATTCGCGAGGACGACCGTCTCAGCCTGGTGGGCCTTGCTGACATGGCGCCCGGCAAGCCCGTGGAATGCCGCGTCGCCCACGCAGATGGGACCACCGAGACGCTGATGCTGCGGCACTCGTACGGTGCGTCACAGCTCGAGTGGTTCCGGCGCGGTTCCGCGCTGAACCTGTTTCATCGCGCGTAGCCCTGGGCGACCTCGCCACCCACGCACGGTCATCCAGATCAAGTGGTCGTCGGAGGCGGTGAGAGCCCGCCGCCCACATAGCCAGGCACGACCAGGTGCACCCGGGTGAGGTCAACGGACAAGGCCGGCCCGACGCGGCAAGAAGAGCGTCAACTCCGGGAACAGGATCAGGATCAGCAAGCCAACGAAGAGCGAAAGCAAATACGGCCAGTAGGCACGGAAATGGCGCCCCACCGAGATATTGGCGAAGCGCAGCGCCATCAGGAGGCCCACACCGATCGGGGGCAGGAAGAGGCCAATGCCCACCGCCGCGGTCAGCACGGTGGCGAAGTGCACAGGATGAATGCCGATCTGCTTCGCAATGGGGAACACGACCGGGATGAGCACGACCGCCGCCGGTAGCCCCTCCAGCACCATGCCAAAAAGCATGACGAGGACGGACACGGCCACGAGAAAGAGCCACGGCGTCGAATGCAGGGGCCGCAGGATCTCTCCGAGCAACGCGGGGACACCCAGCATCCCCATCAGGAACTGGTAGATGCTGGCCACGGCGAGGAGAAAGATCACCGCGGCCGTCAGCAACGCGGTCTCGTGGAGCAAGATCACCATCTCGCGCAAGGTCACGTTCCGGTAATAGAGGACGGCGGCTGCCACCGCATAGGCCGCCACCAGTGCGCCCGCCTCGGTCGCCGTAAACACGCCGAAGAAGAACCCAAGCACGATCACCACCGGGACCACCAGCGGCACCAGCGACGCCCGCCCCGCCACGGACAGGCTTGCCCAGGTCGGCCGCTCGTCCTTGGGCCAGCCCAGGCGGTGGGCCTGGACGAAGATGACGGTCAACAGACACACCGCCGTCACGGCGGCCGGAATGAAGCCGCCGAGGAAGATCGCGACCACCGAGGTGTCCATGATCTGGCCGAGGACGATCATGAAGATGGCGGGCGGGACGAGGATGCCCATGGCCGTGGCCGAAGCAACCAGGGATGCCGCGTGTTCCGGCCGATAGCCAGCCTTCAGCATGGGCGGCGTCAGCATGGAGCCGATGGCGGAGACGTCGGCAATCGTGGAGCCGGAGATTCCTGAGAAGAAGTACTCGGCGAGAACCACCGACATGCCGAGCCCTCCCCGCACCCAGCCCACCAGCCCGCGCGCGAGGTTGACGAGGGCGTAGGACATCCCGCAACGCTCCATGAGGCTCCCGGCAAAGACAAAGGTCGGCACGGCCAGGAGCACCCAGCTCTGCGAGCCGGCCACGAGCGCCGATGGGAGCTTTTGCAGCGAGAAGTTGCCCAGCATGAGGCCGATCACGCCGGAGAGCCCGAGGGCAAACACGATGGGCGTGGACAAGGCAACCAGAACCACGAAGCTCACAACGACCGCCGCCACCATGTCTAGTGGGGCTCCACCGAGGGCGCGCCCCACGGCTCACGCCCGCGCAGAACATCCGCGAGGGCGATGAGACCGTAGATCACGATGAGCACACCGCCGACGACCGAGGACAGGTAGAGCCACCGCAGATTCAGCACGAGGGCGGGCGAGAAGGACTGGCTGTTGAGCTCGGCCACCTGCCAGCCGAAGATGGCCACCAGCGCCCCGAAGGTGACGACCACCACACACTGGCCGGCGAGAATCGCCGACCGCCAGGCCGCGGGGAACCGATCGATGACGAGATGGACGGCGAAGTGGATACCCCGGCGGATGCCGAGGGCAGCGCCGATGAAGGTGAGCCAGGCCAGCGACCATTCCCCGACCTCCTCCACCCAGAAGAACCGCACGGAGGGCAGGTCGAAGGTAGCCGAGATCCAGGTCATCACGTAGCGCAGGAACACGCCGACGAGCATGTCCACGATGACGACGACCATGAGGATGGTGATCACGACGTGCGGCACGGCTGCGATCCAGCTCAGTGGTCCGCGCATGGCGCGCGCATGGTAGAGTTGCGGCCTCGTCGAAGTCAAGCCAGCGAGGTCGAAGCCGAGGAGGACGACTCATGCGAGGGCGGCTCATTGGTGCGGCGGTGGTGGTCCTGATGGTGGCGGCCATGTCACTCGTGGGCTGGCAAAGCCCGGCCTCGGGCCAGGCCAAGCCCGGGGTGAAGAAGCTCGACTTCGCGCACCTCACGGCCCCACCCGAATCGAGCGCGATCGGCTTCAAGTGGATGTGCGAGGAGCTGACCAAGCGCTCGGGTGGCTCCCTCAACGCGGTCTTTCACGGCGGCACCCTGCTCACCAAGGAACTAGAGATCATGGACGCCGTGAAGTCCGGCAACATCGCCATGGGTAACCCGGGCGGTGCCGCCTGCACGGTGTTCCCCGAGATGTGCGTCTTCCTGACGCCCTACCTCGTGCGCGACTACAACCACGCCTACGCCATGTTCAACGGCGAGATCGGGCGCAATCTCGACGAGACGTTCCAAAAAAAGTACAAGGTCAAGGTCCTCTTCTTCTACGACTATGGCTTCCGTCACTTCTGGAACAATCGGCGCCCCATTGCGACCCCCGCCGACCTGAAGGGGCTCAAGATGCGCGTGCAGCAGGGCCGCGTATTCGCCGACACCGTGAACGGCCTCGGGGCCAGCGCGGTTCCCATGCCCTGGGGCGAAGTGATCCCAGCGGCGCAGCAAGGCGTGATCGACGGTGCCGATCTGCCGGTGGTCAACATCAACGCGCTCAAGGCCTACGAGGTCGCCAAGTACACGTCGATGACCTACCACAACTACGGGCCAACCGTTCTGGTCATGAACCTCGACATCTGGCGCGGGCTCCCGCCCGACCAGCAGAAGCTCGTCCTCGACGTCGGCAAGGAGACCCAGGCCAAGATTCGCGAGGTCACCGAGACAGTGGATAGCTTCCAGAAAGCCAAGGAGATCCTGGAGCCCAAAGGCATGAAGGTGAATCAGGCGGACGTGGCCTCCTTTCGCAAGGTGGCCGAGGAGAAGATCTGGCCTCAGTACCGGCAACAGTACGCCGAGATGTGGGAAAAGATCGTCAACACCCGCTGAGCCGCAGCGCGGTCGAACCCCGGACACCGAGGAGACCACCATGAAGGTCGAGCAGACGCTCGCCCAGCTCGGGATGGCCGTGCCCGATCTCGAAGCGCTCTATCGCACGAACCCGTCGGGGGCCCACTACATTTCTCACTTTCCCATGCAGAACCTGCTCTACCTCTCGGGGACCACGCCCCGCAAGGACGGCCAGGCCTACCTGCCCGGGGTGGTCGGCAAGGATCTCAGCGTCGCCCAGGGTTACGAGGCGGCCCGCTACGCCGTGCTCACGACCTTGGCGGCGGTGAAGTATGCCCTCGGCGACCTCGATCGCGTGGAGCAGATTGTCCATTTGCTCGGGTTCGTGAACTCGGCCCCGGGATTCGGCGATCAGCCTCGCGTCATCAACGGCGCCGCCGACTTGCTCGTGGAGCTGTTTGGCGAGCGCGGCAAGCCCACACGAGCAGCCATCGGCTGCCAGGGCCTTGGCGGCAATGCCTCGGTCGAGATCATCGTCACGTTGCTGTTCTCGGGCACCGACGTGCGCGCGCCTCTGGCTCGTGATCGCTTTGCGTCGTAGCCGCCGAGGCGTGCCGCCCGCGCCCGTGGCTGGCTGAGTACGGTACGAAGGAGCGAGAGCCTGATGGCGTATCAGTTCGCGACGTTCGAAAAGAAGGGCCGCATCGCCGTGGTGACCATCAACCGTCCGGAGCGGATGAACGCGCTCCATCCGCCGGCCAACTTCGAGCTGCACGAAATCTGGAACGAGTTCGAGCGCGATCCCGAGCTGTGGGTCGGAGTCCTCACCGGCGCCGGTGATCGCGCGTTCTCGGCCGGCAACGATCTGCGCTTTACCGCCGAGCACGGGCGCGACACGATCCGCTTCGCCGAGTCCGGCTTCGGCGGTCTCGCCAAACGCATGACGTGCTCCAAGCCGATCCTGGCGGCCATCAACGGCTATGCGCTGGGCGGCGGGTTCGAGATGGCACTGGCCTGCGACATCATCATCGCGGCCGACCATGCCCGCCTCGGGCTGCCCGAGCCCCGGGTGGGTCTCATGGCCGGCGCCGGTGGCGTCCATCGTCTGCCGCGCATGATTCCCCAGAAGATCGCCATGGGCTACATCCTGACCGGCCGTCACATGACCGCCCAGGAGGCTCATCGGCTGGGCGTGGTCAACGAGGTCGTGCCGCTTCCGGAGCTGATGCCCACCACCATGAAGTGGGCTCACGAGATCCTCGAGTGTGCCCCCCTCTCGATCCGCGCGAGCAAGCAAGCGGCCATGCAGGGGCTCGGCCATCCCTTGGACATCGCGCTCAACCTGCAGTTTCCCGACGTGGAGGCGCTGCGGCGCTCTGAGGACACCGTGGAAGGCCCCCGCGCCTTCGCTGAGAAGCGGAAACCCAACTGGAAGGCCCGCTGAACGGCGACACCGGCGCCTTGCCGCCTACCGCTCCGCAGTCACCTCGAAATACCGCCGTGTCGCCGTCGTCTGGTTCTCGTAGATCGAGCCCTGGTGGAGCGCCGGCGGCAGCGGCATCCGCACGGGGACCGGCGTGACGCGCGGCTCGATCGTCGGCTGACCCGTCACCAGACGCGCGTCGAAGTCCGCCAGGTCCTTCACACCCATCAGGGGCCACGCGTCCGATGCCGCGTACTCGTAGAGCAGCAGCGCCCGGGGCAGCGACGAGACGTTCTGGGCCGAGCCGTGCAGCAGGCGCACATGGTGGAAGCTCATCCAGCCCGCGCGCCCGGTCAGCGGCACCGCACGCGCGATCTCCTCCCGGATCGACGACGGATCGACGGCGCCGCAGAAGTGTCCGTTCGCGTGGTGGTCGAACACCGGGCCCCGGTGCGAGCCCGGGACGACCATGAGGGGCCCGTTGTCGCTCGTGCAGTCGTCCAGCATCACGCCCACGGCCAGGAGGTCGTCGTTGGTGTGCGGATAGAAGGCCCAGTCCTGGTGCCATTCCACCGGCGAGCCGTAACGCGGCGCCTTCAGATTGATCTTCGAGCCATGCAACCGGACACGAGGGCCCAGCAAGGCGGTCAGGATCCGTACCAGGCCCGGGTGACGGTAGAGGCGCTCGAAGGCCGGGAAGAACCTGTGTGGTGTCTTGACGCGTCGCACGCGCGGGTCACCGGGACGGTGGCCGGGCTCGAGGTCGTACACGTCGGTGTGCGCCGTCACATCGCGGGCGCCGGCGAGGATCTCCGTCAGGTCCGTGCGCAGCGCCTGCACCGTCGCCGCGTCCAGCACATCGGGCACCACGAGGTAACCGCGCTCGCGATAGGACTCCGCGTCACTGTGCGTGATCATCGTGAAGCAAGGGTATCACGGCGACCGTTGCGCCTGGCTCGATGCTCTAAAGCTCAGCGAGATCGTTCGCTGAACAGAACCGTCGATGGTCACTGTCGACGATGTCGTCGACCCCTGACTCGCCGCCCGGCACCGTGAGGGAGCACGCCCGGTCTTCCCCGACGCATTCGGTCGCGCGGGTGAACCCGTCCGAGCCCTCCACCTTGATGCCCACCCTCGACTCCGGAGTCAGGCAACTGCAGGTGGCGGTCGCCACGTATTCCTCACCGGGTGCGGGGTCGGCCGGAACGATGCCGAACGATCCGACTCGTGGAACCCCGCCGAACTGGAAGTCGAAGCCGACATCGCCCGTCCCCGCCGGCACATCCTTGACCTGCGTTGTCAGGAAGTCGGGAAGGAAAGCGACAAAGATCCCGGTCGGGAGTCGCAAGAACTGCGTCACCAACGGTATGTTCGTCGAGACCGTGATTCTTGCCCCGACGGGATCAAAGAAGCTCGTCACGTCCTGGACGGAGCGGCAAATCTCATTCGGTGCCGTCTCCTTGGACAGCGCTCCGCAGACGGCGGCCAGCCCCTCCGCCGCGAAGCGGCACGCTTCCAGGACATCCATGTCGAGCGTGCCATCCTGTGTCTCCTTGATGCCCTGCGCGAGCGTCGCACAGCCCGTCGAGGCCATGACACCGCCGATCAGTGCTCCGATCTCGCACGGCCTGATGGTCCTGGCCGCGATCGACGCGCACTTGCTGAGCGACTCGACGGAGCCCGGCGCGTTCGCGAACCCGCCTTCGTAGACGCCAGGCGACGTCTGCCGGAGGAGCAGTCGGTATCCAACTTCGGGGTACTCTCCTGGCAACAGGGCGGCCGGCACGACGTCGGCGGTGACCACGGCATCCTCGACCGCAACCCCGCAGCGTTCGACGTTGACGGTCAGGGCTGCGCGCTCGGCCCGCGGCTGCGCTGAGGGACCAGCAACCTGGGCGCCGGGCACACCGGGAAAGCTTATCACCCGATTCGTCTGCGAGGAGCCGCCGGGAGTGACGACAGAGACCACCGCCTGTGACGCGGAGATCCACGAGAAGTCGAAGGCCAGGCCACTCTTGGCGATCATGCTCCGCAACTGCCCCTCCTCGAACCGGGCCGACGTCTCGCTGCCATCGGCATCCCGGAGCCTCACCGCTGTCACCTCCACCGGGATGTTGTCTGGTGACTTGATGGCCTCGACGCTGGCACGAATGGTCCCCGGCTCATCGACCTCGGCCGTCGCCCCCATACCGCGACGGGAGCCACTGGGCGCGCCCATGTGTCCGGATCCCACCAAATGTCGCCATCATCGTCTCGGAGGTCGCCGGTTCATCAACTATCGTGACGTCGGTGGCAGCGCCGGCCGGCGCGTTCACGGTCACGACCGTCGTCGCCAGCGCGACCAGATCGCCGCCACCGAGTGTCCCGTCCAGCAACGATCCGGTCGAGGTCGCGGCGAAGAAGACCACATAGGGGCCGGGCGGTACGGTCGGAAGGAACGGCGATCCCGATGGGCGATGGTGTGGTCCCGAAGGGTACGTTCACCGCGTGTCGAAGAAACTCTGCCGTGTTCCCGCTACGGCAGCGGATGGCCGGGGCGGGGTCAGAAAGAGCAGCGCATCGCCACTGGCGCAGCCGACCATGCTACTGAATCCCATCGGCAGGAGCACACCGACGTAGAGATCGACGGCCGGCGCGGTCCCCGAGGCGGAAAAGGTGATGCTGACACTCTCGCCCGGTGACACGGGGTTTCTGCTGACCTCGATACCGAGCGCTGGCTGGGAATGGGCGGGGTGAGCACCCAGGACCGAGAGAGCCAGCGCGATGGGAAGCCAGATCGAAGACCCTCGGGGGAGAAAGGGGGTAGCACGCATCCGCGCCTCCTCCGTGAAGCTCGAGAAGCGGAACCGCCTAGAACCGTACGCTGACCGACACACTGTGTCAATGCGACCGGCATGCGCTGGCCGGAGCCCGAAGGCACCGGGTCCAGGCTACGATATCGCCATCCGGGCCTCGTGCGGTCCGGCGGAGGAGCGTGAGATGAATATGCCCGATCACCGTGGCGTCAGCGCGCTGGGCGTCCTGGTCGGACTGCTGCTGATCGTGTCCCTGGTCGCGGTCTATTTCTGGGCCGCCTTGGCGTGGAGCTACTCTTCCGGCGAGCGCGCCGGATGGGTGCAGAAGTTCTCGCACAAGGGCTGGATCTGCAAGACGTGGGAAGGCGAGATGGCGATGGTATCGATGCCCGGCGCGACCACCGAGAAGTTCTTCTTCACGGTGCGGAACGACGCCGTCGCCGAGCAGATCAACAAGCTCATGGGGCGGCGGGTTACCCTTCACTACGAGCAAAAGATCGGGCTCCCGACGAGCTGTTTCGGCGAAACCCGACATTTCGTCACACGCGTGACGGCCGTGGAGGAGATTCCGCTCGCGCCTGGCATCGTGGTGCCAACACCCCGCCCGCCCGCGGCACCGTCGAGATAGAGGGCCAGCGATCCGAACCTGATTCGCGAAGGACAGCCGTCGTTGCTCGCCGCAGGCCCACGCAACTCGTTGTTGCTGGGTCAGCGATAGCCCGTCGTGTCCGCGGGTCGGCCGGCGTCTTGCACCTCACGGACATACCTCCAGGCATCGGGCTGGCTGCCGTCGAGATCGGTGAAGCCGTAGACCTTCGCCAGCTGCCCGCTGGACAGCGACTGTCCGCTCCAGCGCGACACATCGGGATCTCGCGCCAGCGCGGCGACGGCCCGGCCGACGAACGACGGGCTCTCGGAGATGGCGAAGTGGGGCGACTTCCTGGTCGCGTCATGCCAGTTCGATTCGGTCACGCCGTACGCGTCGAGCATCGCCTCTGATCGCAGCCAACCCGGGGTGAGAGACACGGCCGTCGCGGCGTAGGGCTTCAGCTCGTGCGCGAGCGCGAACGCCATGCGAAGGTTCGACGCTTTGGCCAGGTCGTAGAAAAAGGAGACCCGGTAGTTCGTAAGGTTGTACTCGGCCGTTCCGTCAGTGACCTCGACCACCAAGCCACCCGGCTTGCTGATGAGCAGCGGGATGGCGAAGTGGCTGGTGATGGCATGGGTGTCGACGGCCAGGCGCAGCGTGCGCAACCCGATCTCCAACGTCGACTGCCACACGGACTTGTTCCACTCCATCGTGGTGGCTCCCCAGATGTTGTTCACGAGCACGTGCAGGCCACCCTGCTCCGCTTCGATGCGAGCCACCAGCGCGGACACCTGATCGGGCACGAGGTGGTCAACCTGGACCGCGATTCCCCGGCCGCCCGCGTCATCCACGAGAGCCGCGGTCTCCTCGATCGTCTCCGGCCGGTTCATCTCCGAGCGCTCGAAGCGCGTTGTCCGGCCGGTCACGTACACGGTCGCGCCCGGCCGCACCGAGCTCCACGGCGATGCCTCGTCCCGCTCCTCGCGTTGCTCCCGCGACCAACGCGACCTTGCCTGCCAGTGATGTCTCCATTGGTAGCCAGGGGCGCGAACCTCGCCGCCCCGTTTCCTCCTTCCCCCTTTCATCTCAGCGCGCGATTACCTGGCTTCATGATCCTACCTCCGAGGCCCGAGACCAACTGCCGCGGCCAATCATGGCACGCAGCCCCCACTGCCAGCGGGAAGGTCGATTTGGTAGAGTGAACGCCATGTCCACCACGATTCGCGACACCTGGAGACGATGACACATGGCACCCGCTAGCCTAGGCCCGGGACTTCAGCTTCGTTCAACCGCGAAGAAGGACGGCACCCTCGAGCTCTCGCTCGTCAGCGTTCCCACGCCCGAGCCAAAACCGGAGGAGGTGATCGTGCGCATCGACGCCTCCCCCATCAATCCCTCCGACCAGGGGCTGCTGTTCGCTGGGGCGGACATGAGCACGGCGAAGGCGTCCGGCACGGCCGACCAGCCCGTGGTGACGGCGACCATTCCGCCGGCGGCGCTGAAGGCCATCGCCGGCCGCCTGGACCAGTCCCTGCCCGTCGGCAACGAAGCGGCGGGGGTGGTCGTCCAGGCGGGCGAATCTCCCGCCGCCCAAACGCTGATGGGCAAGACGGTCGCCATCCTCGGTGGCTCCATGTACACGCAGTACCGCTGCATCAAGGCCGTGCAATGCCTGGTCTTGCCGCCGGGGACCACGCCGGCCGAGGGCGCCTCCTGCTTCGTCAATCCCCTCACCGCGCTAGGCATGGTCGCCACCATGCGCACGGAAGGTCACAAGGCGCTCGTGCACACGGCCGCCGCCTCGAATCTCGGGCCAGATGCTCGTCAAGATCTGCCTCAAGGACAACGTGGGCCTGGTCAACATCGTGCGCAAGCGTGAGCACGTGGACGTCCTGAAACAGGTAGGCGCCACTCACGTGTGCAACTCGAGCTCGCCCACCTTCATGGACGACCTCACCGAAGCGCTGGTCGCCACCGGGGCCACGGTGGCCTTCGACGCCATCGGGGGCGGAACCTTGGCGGGGCAGATCCTCACGGCAATGGAAACAGCGGCGACCAGGACGGCCAAGGAATACAGCCGCTATGGGTCCACCACGCATAAGCAGGTTTACATCTACGGGGGCCTCGACCGGGGGCCGACCCAGTTCCAGCGCACTTTCGGCATGGCGTGGGGCATCGGCGGCTGGCTCCTCACCCCGTTCTTGCAGAAGATCGGCTTCGAGGCTGCGCAGAAGCTGCGCGAGCGGGTCGCCGCCGAGATCAAGACCACGTTCGCGAGCACGTATACAAAGGAAGTCTCCCTCGCCGGCGCCCTCGCACTCGACGAGATCGCCGTCTACAGCAAGCAAGCGACCGGCGAAAAATATCTGATCAACCCAAACAAGCCGCGCCGCTGACGCGGAGGAGCCATCGCGAGATCCGTCTATTCGCCGGCTGATGGCCTCCACGGGTCACACGCGTCGTCGGGCCTCCGCCAACCATCCTCCACCGCGGCCGTCAGCCTACCGATCGAGCCACGACGCCACGAGCCGACCGCCGTAGTCGTAGCCGAGATTCGGCCCGTAGTTCTTGAGCGCCCCGTCCCACACCGCGATAGTCACGGGCGAGGCGAGCTGCACGTAGTACTGCTGGCGGGCGAGATGTCGCTGCAGCTCGCCCAGGACGTCGCGGCGGCGGACAGGATCGGCGGTGCGGCGCTGGCGGACGAGCAAGTCGGTTACCACGGGGTCGTTCACGTGGCTCTGGTTCTTCAGCTCGTCCGGGTAGTGCATGCCGTAGATGTAGTTCTCGGGATCGACGAATGGTGTCTGAGGCCCGTAGGTCATGGAGTCGAACTTGCCGAAGTAGCAGGTGGCGATGAAGGCGCCATACTCCTTCTGATCGAGCTTCGTCTCGATGCCGACGTCCTTGAGATACTTGAGAATGAGCTGGGCAGTGTCGACGAACACCGTGGAGCCGTATGTGGTGAAGCAGAGACTCCCCGGAAAGCCGTTCGGATAGCCGGCGGCGGCGAGGAGACGCTTGGCCTCGGCGGGATCGTGCTTGAAGTAGCGGGCGCCCTCGCCAAGCTGGTCGATGGGCAGCGACCATTCCTTGAAGGCGGCGGGAATGGCGGGATTGAAGATGCCCACGCCTTCCGCGGTGGCGTCGAGGACGCCCTGACGGTCGATGGCCAGGGAGATGGCCTGGCGCACGCGGGGGTCGCTGAAAGGCTTCTGGTCGGTACGCATCGAGATGTGGGTCTCCACGTTCGACACGAACTCCGTCGAGCGCAGGCCCGGCCGCCGCTGCTTCAGTGTTTCCTTGATCTGCACCCAGTCGGTGCGGCCGATGGCACCTGGGAGATCCCACCCGAGGTCGTACTTGCCGGCCAGGAACGCGGACATCCGGGAGGCGTTGTCCTCGTCGACGATCATCTCGACGCGGTCGATGTAGGGCAAACCGGCCTGGAAGTACTGCGGGTGGCGCACGAAGGTGAGCCCTGCGTTCGGCCGGTAGCCGTCCAGCATCCAGGGTCCCGTGCCAATGACGGACTCGGCCTTCTTGAGGTCACCGAACTTCTCGACCGCCTCCCGGGCCACCACGGCCACCGTCATCGGGTTGGCGAGCATCTCAAGGAACCACGCATTCACCTCCTTCAACACGATCCGCACCGTGTAGGCGTCCGGCGTCTCCACGCGGTCGATGGCCCGCAGCATGTAGGCGCTCGGGTTGCCCTTGACGGTCAGGAAGCGCTCGAGCGTGTACTTCACGTCGGCCGACGTCAGCTCGCGCCCGTTCACCGGTGGTTTCGGATGCCAGCGCACGCCCCGGCGCAGCTTGAAGACGTACGTCGTCTCGTTCGGCTGCGTCCACGATTCCGCGAGGTCGCCCTCGATGGGAAACGTCCCCGGCGCGACGGACGGTCCCGCCTTGTGCTTGACGAGTCGACTGTGCGTGAAGCTCAGAGGAATCTGCACCCGATAGGCGGTCGTGAGCATCGGGTCGAAGAGCGGCGGGTCCCACCCGCGGATGGTGAGGGTACCGCCGCGCTTCGGAGCCTGCGCCGCGGTGCGGGAAGGCGCCAGGGTGGCGCCGGCGAGGGCCAGGCTCCCGAGAGCGAGCACGTCACGGCGGGTCCAGGACATGATGTCCTCCTGCTCGCACGACTGGAGTGCCGATGATAGGGTGCCCGGCCGGGCGTGTCCAGACTCGGCCTGAAATGATCGAGCGGCTTCATGTCCCTCGCGTTCTCATCGGACGCAGGCCGGCGTCCGATTCTTCGCGATCCGCAGTGCCCCCGAAACCAGCCGTGTGGTCCCGTCTGGGCGAACGGCATCCCCACCCAGGCCCGGCCGGACACGATTCTCGTGTTACACTGATATCGTGGGCCTCAAGAACGTGACCATCACTCTCGACGAGGATGTGGCCCGCTGGGCGAGGATCCGGGCGGCCGAGCGCGACACCAGCGTCTCCCGCCTGGTCGGCGAGCTGCTGCGCGAGAAGATGCTCGAGGACCAGAGCTACGAAGCGGCGATGCGCGAGTACCTGGCGCGGCCCGCGCGAAAGCTCAAGAGGACGGGACCAAGTACCCGCGGCGCGCCGATCTCTATGGCCGGTGAGATCTTCGTCGACACCAACGTCCTGGTCTACAGTCGTGACGTTTCCGAAGGCGAGAAGCACCAGAAGGCCAGGACCTGGATGTCTCACCTGTGGACAACCCGACGGGGTCGGCTCAGCTACCAGGTTCTCCAGGAGTTCTACGTCACCGTCACGGAGAAGCTCGACCCAGGGCTCGACCGTGAGAGTGCGCGGCGGGACGTGCGCTCGTTCCTCTCGTGGCGGCCGGTCACCGTCGACACCCGCGTCCTCGAAGCCGCGTGGAGCGTCCAGGATCGCCATCGTCTCTCGTGGTGGGACTCGTTGATTGCCGCGGCCGCGCAGGTCGCCGGTTGCACGTATCTCCTCACCGAGGATCTCCAGAGCGATCTGATGCTGGGCACGGTCCGGGTCGTCAACCCGTTTCGTCTGTCCCCGGAGAGCCTGAAGGAGCGCTGAGGCCCGGACGCCGGCCCGCTGGTTCGGATGGCGGTCGAGTACGCGCCGCTGCCGGCCGTCACCGATCCCGACCAGGCGATGGCTTCAGCCTTGAACTCGCTCGTGAACGCTCGCCGCTTGCGCTTGGCCATAGAACACTCCAGCCGCACTTTCGTGTGATCTGCAGTATCCACGAAACCCGGCCCCTCAGCCGGCGGCCCCCCAGACGGATCGAGCGCATGACGAAGGCCCGCCTCGATGACGGCGGTGTACAGAGGAGCACCACCCGCGGGTGCGAGGGAGCCGGAGATCACGCCCTCCAGGGCAGAGGTGCGCGCCCCCCGCGATCTCGCCCATGACGGCGATTGAGGCGTGGGGCCACGGGCGGTCCGCGGCCGGTGGTGGCTTTCGATCTCAGCTCAGTGGCGGCGGTCCAAGCGGTACGTCCCGGTCCAAGTGAAGTCAGGTCCACCGAGATGCGGTGACCTGCACGGCGGCATGGAACCCGGCTAACGTCCCGGTCCCTTCCCAGAATGAGCACGTTCCGAGACCGGTCACCAAGGAGGCTGCAATAGCCAGTTGCTCTGCTGCCGTGCCCTGCCTTGATGACGACCACGCTGCTCGTGTAGTCGGGATCGTCGATCTCTGGGCCGAAGTAGTAGACCTTGGTCCCTCCCGGGATCGCCGAGAGCGTCGAGCTCACGAATGGTGCAGAAGCTAGGCACGCGGCCGGTGAATTCACTGCATTCCTTGTTGATAACTAAGGGTTGGGGGTCGGTGGCCGCCGCACCCGATGGGACGGCGGCGAGGGCAAGCATGGTGCCGGTCGACGACAAGGAGACTTCTGACTGAACGCATCTCGTTCCTCCCTCCGATCGGCGTGATGGGTTCAAAACGATTCATTGCGGCTCCTCCGTCAGTCCATGCCCCCTCCTCCAAGGCATAACGTTGCCGAGTGGATTCCGATACCGCTAGGGCCGATCCTCGACTCGTCATGGCCTCCCCGTAAGAGCGAACGGCGTGCCAGCCGCGGGCTGGCGCGACCTGATACGGCACGTCCAGGTATTGCGCGGACTTACTGGTCGCGAACGGCCGCGGCGCAGCATTCTCCGCGGAAAGCCACCACGCTCGTCACTGTTCAGAGTGCTCAGACTGTTCCGAAATCTGAGCAGTGACCTGCGCAAACGAGTAGGTTAGGAGCCGCATGGACGAGCTGGCTCAATTGCTCGGTGAGAGTCCGGCCATCAACATCGTCCGCGAGAAACTGCGCCAGCTGGTGGAGCGCCAGCCGGCTGGCCGGCGCCTTCCGGCGACGCTCATCCGGGGCGAGACCGGCACCGGGAAGGGGCTCGTCGCGCGGCTGGTCCATCGCATGGGGCCTCGGAAGGGCGGTCCCTTTGTGGATATCAACTGCCCGGCGATCCCGGAGACGCTGCTGGAAGCCGAGCTGTTCGGCTTCGAGCGGGGAGCGTTTACGGACGCCCACCGGGCCAAGCCTGGCCTGTTTCAGGCTGCGCACGGGGGCACGCTTTTTCTGGACGAGGTCGGCCTCCTGCCCGAATCCATCCAGGCCAAGCTCCTCACCGCCATCGAGGAGAGGTCGGTCCGGCGCCTCGGCAGCACGCGGCCCGAGTCGGTCGACGCCTGCTTCATCAGCGCCACCAACGTCGATCTCCAGGCGGCTCGCCGAGATCGGCACTTCCGGGAAGACCTCTACCACCGGCTGGCGGTGATCACGCTCGACCTTCCCGCGCTCCGGGACAGGGAACGCGATGTGCTTCTCCTCGCCGAGCGATTCCTCGCCCGTGCCTGCGTTGACTATGGTCTGCCGCCGAAGCGGCTCGACGCGCAAGCCCAGGCGCGCCTGCTCGCGTATGCCTGGCCCGGGAATATCCGCGAGCTTGCCAACGTGATCGAACGAGCGGCGCTGTTCGCCGAGTCTTCCGTGATCACCGGCGCGATGCTCGACCCTCTGCCGGAGGCGGAATCACCGCCGGCGGCCCCCGCGACGAGAGTGAGCACCCCGGCCGTCACGCCAGAGGAGGCGATGCGTCAGCACCTCCTGGCTGTGCTCGAGCAGAGCGAGGGGAACATCTCGCACGCGGCCGCCCGGCTGGGCATCGCCCGCAACACGCTGTATGCCCGTCTGGAGAAGTTTGGGGTGCGCGGCCAGCGCCTTCCTCAGCCTGCTCTCCGTCGACCCAGCCGGCCGAATGTCGCGTCGACACCGGCGCCGACAGGCACGCGCACGCACTGGGAGCAGCGAGGAATCACGCTGCTCCGTGCGACCCTCGTCGAACCGGAAGGCGTCGACGCCTGGTCGCTCACGAGCCGTGCCCTTGATATCGTGATCGACAAGCTGCAGACGTTCGGCGGACGGATCGAAGAGCTGACGCCGAACGGCCTCCTGGCCTCGTTCGGAGTCGATCCGCTCGACGATGCGCCGCGGCGCGCCGTCCATGCCGCGCTCACCATCCACAAAGGTGCCGCCCGCGCGGGTGAGCGTACGAGCCGGGCGCCGGGGGTCAAGATCGGCATCCACGTGGCGCACATGCTTATCGGACGGTCGGAGAGCCAGGGTTGACATCGACGCGGAGGCGAAGCGCGCGCAGTGGTCGGTCCTCGGCCAGCTCCTGCAGACCATCGAGGACGGACGAGACGGTCGTGAGCGCGGAGGCTGCGCCTTTCCTGGAACGCCGATTCGAGCTCATCCCGATCGACGTCGGAGACGGGCGCGCGGGCCAGCCCTATCGCCTCACCGGGCAAGAACGCAGAGGCCTGGGGCTGTGGGGGGCGATGACCCAGTTCGTGGGCCGTCGCGACGAGATCGAGATCTTACGGGACCGCTTGACCGCGGCGGGACGTGGCCACGGCCAGTTCGTGGCTGTCGTGGGGGACCCTGGGGTGGGCAAGTCACGCCTCCTCTGGGAGTTCACCCGCTCGCCGTATGTCGACGGCTGGCGCGTCCTTGAAGCGGGCGCCGTCCCCTACGGCAAGACCACGCCCTATCTCCCCGCGATCCTGCTGCTGAAGGCCTACTGCGGAATCGGCGAGCGCGACGACCGGAGCGCCATCCGTGAAAAGATCACCGGTAAGCTCCTCGCCCTCGACCCGGCATTCGAGGCCGCCCTTCCCGCGTTCCTGACACTGCTCGATCTCCCCGTGGACGACCGGGCGTGGCAGGCGCTCGACCCTGCCGGCCGTCGGCGGCGCACCCTCGACGCCCTCAAGCGCCTCGTGCTGCGGGAGAGCCAGGTGCAGCCGCTGGTTCTCGTGTTCGAGGATCTGCACTGGATCGACGTCGAGACACAGGCGCTGCTCGATAGCCTGGTCGAGAGCCTCGGATCGGCGCGCCTGCTCCTGCTCGTGAACTATCGCCCGGAGTACGAGCACGCCTGGGGCAGCAAGGCGTCCTATAACCAAATCAGACTGGACACACTGCCGCCCGAGAGCGCCGAGGATATGCTGAACGCGCTCCTGGGGGACGATCCCGCGCTGGAACCGCTCAAGCGGGTCCTGGTCGATCGCGGGAACCCGTTCTTCCTCGAGGAAACCGTGCGGACGCTGGTCGAAACGAAGGCGCTGGCTGGAGAGCGCGGCCGGTATCGGCTGACGCAACCCCTGCATCCCGTCCAGGTCCCGGCCACGGTCCAGGTGATGCTGGCGGCGCGCATTGATCGTCTTCCGCCGGAGGACAAACGCCTCCTCGAGGTCGCCTCTATCGTCGGCGTCGACGTCCCGTTGGCGCTGCTCCGGGCGATCGCTGAGCTGCCGGACGAGGCGCTCCGTCGCGGGCTCGACCACCTGCAGGCCGCCGAGTTCCTCCACGAGACCGGGCTGTTTCCCGACCTCGAGTACGCCTTCAAGCATGCGCTCACCCACGAGGTCGCGTACGGCGGCGTGCTGCAGGAGCGGCGACGAGAGATGCACGCGCGGATCGTCGAGGCGATCGAGACGCTCTATCGCGACCGGCTTGCCGAGCAGATCGAGCGACTCGCCCATCACGCCGTCGAGGCGAGTTGAAAGAGAAGGCGGTGCACTATCTCCGCCAGTCCGGACTGAAAGCGTCCGCGCGATCGGTGCTCCCGGAGGCACGGGCCAGGTTCGAGGAGGCGCTCGGCATTCTCGAAACGCTCCCCGAGAACCAGTCCACGCTCGAGCAGGCTTTCGACATCCGCCTCGAGCTGCGGCTGGTGCTGAGCTGGCTCGGTGAACTCCCGTTGATGCTGGCGCGCCTGCGCGAGGCAGAGGTTCTCGCCGAACGATTGAACGACGACGGCCGGCGGGGCCGTGTCTGCGCGTTCATGACGAACACCCACTCGCAACTCGGCGAGCTGGACGAAGCGCTTGCCTCCGGGAGCCGCGCGCTGCGAGATCGCGGGGCGCCTCGGGGACTTGAGACTCCGCATTCTCACCACGAGCTTTCTCGAGCAGGCGCACTTCTTCCGGGGCGATTACGAGCGGGCGATCGAGCTGGCCACCGAGAACCTCAAGGCCCTGCCTACCGACTGGGTCTACGAGAATTTGTTGGGCAGCTCCGCGCCGACATCGGTTTACGATCGCCACTGGCTGGTCTCGAGCCTGGCCCAGCTCGGCAGATTCGGCGAAGCGGCTCAGTACGAAGCCGAGATGATCGGGCTCGCGGAGGCGACGCAGCATGCGCACACCGTCGGCATGGCGTACGGGGCCGCGAGCTCGCTTCACCTCCAGAGGGGCGACTGGGCACAGGCGCGCCCACTGATCGAGCACGCGATCGCGGTGCTCAGGACGGCGAACGTCGTCAACCTGCTTGGTGCCCTCGCGTTTTCTGCCTGGGTCTTGGCGCAGCACGGCGAGTCGAGCGAGGCGCTGAACCGGCTCCGGGAAGGCGAGGAACTCGTCGAGCGCCTCGCCGCGAGGGGAGTCCGTGGCGGGTAACCGCGCGGTTTACCGGTCGCTGGGTCGCGCCTGTCTGCTGCTCGGCCGGCTCGACGAGGCGCGGAGCCTGGCCGACCGTGCGGTCGAAGCCAATCAGTCTCAACCCGGGTTCGCGGCCCATGCGCTGCACCTGCTCGGCGACATCGCGACCCATCCCGACCGGTTCGATGCCGAGCGCGGCGAGGCCCACTACCGCCAGGCGCTGGCCCTCGCCGAGCCGCGCGGCATGCGCCCCCTCGTCGCCCACTGCCACCTCGGTCTCGGCAAGCTCTACCGGCGCACCGGCAAGCGGGCGCCGGCCTGCGAGCACCTCACCACCGCGACGGCGATGTACCGCGAGATGGACATGCGCTTCTGGCTCGAGCAGGCGGAAACCGAGGCGCAAGCGAGCGAACTGACATGACGGCCTGGCCGAGGCCCCTCGTGACGACCGTCACCACCCGAAAGGCAGGACGTGATGAGTGAGCGACCGATCTCCGGCTCATACCGCCCGACCATCATGGGCACCCACGCCATGGTGGCCTCGGGCCACTACCTGGCGACGCAGGCGGGCGCGCGCATCCTCGCGCGCGGGGGCAATGCGATCGACGCGGGGGTGGCGGCCGGCCTCTGCCTCACGGTGCTGCACATCGACATGGTGAACCTGGCCGGGGTCGCTCCCATCATCGTCTACCTCGCCGAGGAAGACCGCGTCGTGACCATCAGCGGGCTGGGGCGCTGGCCCCAGGCGGCGAGCGTCGCCTATTTCAAGGAGCATTGCGGCGGCAAGATCCCGCCCGGCGTCTTGCGCTGCATCACGCCGGGCTCGCCCGATGCCTGGATCACCGCGCTCGAGCGCTACGGCACCTTGAGCCTGGAAGTGGTCATGGAGGAGGCGCTGCGCCTGGCCGCCGAGGGCTTCCCGATGCATCCGTTCATGGCGTCGAACCTCCGCGATGCCGTCGGGCAGTTCACGCGGTGGCCGTCGAGCGCGGCCGTGCTCATGCCCGGTGGCCGTCTGCCCGAACCGGGAGAGATCTTCGCGCAGCCCGACCTCGCGCGCACGATGCGCCGGCTGCTGGACGCCGAGGCGGGCGCCCGGCCCTCCGGGCGGCAGGCGGGACTCCGCGCCGCGCGCGATCTGTTCTATCGCGGCGACATCGCGCGCGAGATCGCCGCGTTCTACGCGGCCGAGGGCGGCCTCTTGACCTATGACGATCTCGCGGCGTTCACACGTGCAGGTCGAGGAGCCCGTACGCGCACGCTTTCACGAGTACGAGGTCTTCACGTGCGGTCCCTGGTGCCAGGGGCCGGTGCTGGCACAGGTGCTGACCCTGCTCGAGCCCTATGACCTCGCCGCGCTCGGCCACAACTCGCCGGCCTATGTCCACTTGCTCACCGAGGCCCTCAAGCTCGTCTTCGCCGACCGCGAGCGTTACTACGGCGATCCGGAGTTCGTCGACGTGCCGATGCGCGCCCTGCTCTCGGAACCCTATGCCGACGCGCGGCGGCAGCTCATCGATCCTGCCCGCGCGCACGCCGGGATGCCGCCGGCCGGCGATCCGCGGCACATCAACGCCTCGGCGGCGCCCGTGAGCCCCCTCATCCCGGGCCAAGCGGCGACGGTGGAAACTCTGGACACGACATACGTGTGCGCCGTCGATCAGCGCGGCAACATCTTCTCCGCGACGCCGAGCGACGGCTGCCTCAACGCGCCGATCACGCCGGGCACGGGCCTCGGCGTGTCCTCGCGCGGCTCGCAGTCGTGGGTCGTGGAGGGCCATGCGAGCTCGGTAGCCCCCGGCAAGCGCCCGAGGCTCACCCCCTGCCCGGCCATCGTCTTCAAGCACGGCAAGCCGTTCATGCCGCTCGGCACGCCAGGCGGCGATGTGCAATGCCAGGCCATGCTCCAGGTGTTCCTCAACATCGCCGTGTTCGGCATGGCGCCCCAGGCGGCCATCGAGGCGCCGCGCTTTGCCACCTACAGCTATCCCGGCTCGTTCGAGCCGCACGAGTACCGCCCGGATGAGCTGCGCATCGAGCGTGGTCTCGCGGCCGAGGTCGGCGACGCCATGGCCGGCAAGGGCCACGCAGTCGTGACCTGGCCGGACTGGACCTGGAAGGCGGGTGGCGTCTGCACCATCACCATCGACCATGCGCGCGGTGTCCTCGCCGCCGGCGCCGATCCCCGTCGGATGGGCTACGCGATCGGCTGGTGACGAATACTCTCGCCATGACCGACACCGACTACCTCGACCTTGCCCTCCGACACGCCGAGGAGGCTCTCGCGCGCGGCGACTGGCCGGTGGCCGCCGTGCTGGTCCGCGACGGAGCTGTCCTCGCCGTCGGCCAGAACCGGCAGAACACCGAACTCGACCTCACCTGGCACGCCGAGTTCGACGCGATCCGAGCCGCCACGCGCGCGCACGGCGCCGACCGAGTAGCCGGCGGCACCATCTACTCGACGATGGAGCCTTGTCCGATGTGCGCGGGAGCCATGAAGCTGGCGGGCATCGCACGGTTGGTGCTGGGCCTGCGTCACGCGGCCCTTCGGCGCGTCGATCTCGGCGACTATGCCATCGAAACGTTCTGCCGCCTCACCGGCTACGACCTCACCCTGACCAGTGGCATCCGCGAGGCCGAGTGCCTTCGGCTGCGCCTACGCTGGGGAAAGGACGCTGTCCGGTCCGCCTAGTGTCCTGGCGCGGCCGTCAGCGCGGCGCCACACGAGAGCGCGCCTCCTCCAGATCGGGCACGTTGCCAGACGAAGCGGCCAGCAGCGGCGACTTCGTGACCTTGAGCGCGGCGGCCGCGGCCTCGTTCTCGGTGATCTTCGCCATCACGGCCTCGCGAGCGCGGTTGAAATACTCTCGGTTTGTGGCCACGAATTCGCGGGACTTTCGCAGGCCAGCGAGATAGCCGTTGATCTCGGGCACCACGTAGCGCGCCACCATGTCCCAGCTTCGCATCGTGTTCTCCGGGTTTGCCCAATCGTGGACGAAGCCGACCACGGTGCCGAACCCGCCGGAGATGTCGAGGACCGATTTGATCCGCTCCACGAGATCGTCCGGAGTCCCAATGGTGGCGACGGCGCCAGAGACAAAGGCGGTCTTGTCCACGGCTTCATCGGGAGTCCTGTAGGGACGCGCGCCGGGGCGCTGCAGGGTCCCGGTAATGTATTCGTTGTGATGCCGCAGCAAGCCGTCGCGAGCCTCGGCACGGGCCTTGTCGCGGGTTTCCGCGATGTGCCAGCTCATCAGCACCCGCCAGTCCTTGCGATCGACGGTCTGGCCATGCTCGGTGGCGGCGGCCTCCGCGAAGCTCCATTGCGTCGGCAGGGCATTCAGGCCTTCCTCCGAGAGCGACCCGATCGAGATGACGCCGATCCCGTGCTTGCCGGCCAAGGTCATGCCCGAGGGACTAATCTGGGAGGCGACGGCGAAGGGCATGTCCTCCTGCAGCGGCAACAGTTGGAGGGCAGCGTCCTGCAACGTGAACCACTCGGATTTGACGGTCAACCGCTCGCCGCGGAAGAGGCGGCGGATGATGCCGATGGCCTCGTCCTGGCGGTCGCGGAGCAGCATCGGATCAATGCCAAGCGTGTGGGCGTCCGACGCGAGTGCGCCCGGCCCGGTGCCGAAGATCACCCGGCCGCCGGTCATGTAATCGAGCTGGACTATCCGTTGCGCCACGTTGAACGGATGGTGATAGGGGAGGGACACAACCCCCGTTGCGAGCTTGATGCGCTTCGATCGCTCGCCTGCCGCGGCCAGGAACATCTCGGGCGACCCTATCGTCTCCCAGCCGCTGGAATGGTGCTCGCCGCACCAGAATTCGTCGTACCCGAGCTTGTCCAGAAGCTCGACGAGGTCGAGATCGCGGCGGAACTGCAACATCGGGTGCTCACCGATGGGGTGGTGCGGGGCGAGAAAAGCTCCAAAGCTCAGGCGCGGCATGAGAAGGTTCCTCCCATCTCAACGTTACCACTGGTCAGCCCCTTGACACCCCGGCTTCGCCAGCGGAACATCCGCTCAAGCTGCAAGACTCGGGCGAAGCGAGGTGAGCGTTGGGACCAGGCCCGCGGGCGAACGCGCCAGAAATTCCGCCGATCTGAGAGGACATCCCATGCAGCGGGTCATCGAGGACACGCGTTTACCGGCCAATATCGACGCTCACCCCCCGGTCCAGGCGGCCCTCGCCATGCGGCCGGCCATCCGTGGCTATCGCGAGGAGATCGAGCGCGAGCAGCGGCTGCCGAAAGCGCTGGTCGAGCAGTTTCACGCGGCCGGCTTCTACAGCCTGGTGATCCCGCGTGCGCTGGGTGGCCTGCAGGTCGACCCGCTCACGTACCTGCGCGTCGTGGAACTGCTGTCGGAGGCGGCCGGTTCGGTTGGCTGGAATCTCGCAAACAACAGCATCGTCCAGCTCGTCACGCTCGGGTTGCCGGACGAGGGTGTCCACGAGATCTTCGAGCATGCGGCCGACACCGTCATCGCCGGTACTGCCGTGCAGGGGGGCGGGCGCGCCGTGCCGGTCGATGGGGGCTACCGAGTCACCGGTCGCTGGCGTTTCGGCAGCGGCTGTCAGGAGAGCTCCTGGATGCTGGGCAGCTTCCAGATCCTCGACGGTGACCAGCCGCGCCGCAGCCCGGACGGTAGCTCGGCCTACTGGCGGGGGGTCTTTCCGCGCTCCGAAACGCAGGTCGTGGATGGGAGCTGGGACGTGACCGGAATGCGCGCGACCGGCAGCTTCGACTGGACGGTCGAGGACGTCTTCCTGCCCCAGCGGCGGACGATGGTCCACGCCGGCGTCCCCCTGGACAATCAGTGGAAGCGCTGGCCGGGAATCCCCTACGCCTTGCCCGCCCAGGCCTGGGTCGGGCCCCATCATAGCGCCGTGATCACCGGAATCGCTCGGGCCGGCATCGACGCGCTGATCGAGCTAGCCGGGGGGAAGACGCCGCGAGGCCGAACCGGTCTGCTCTGCGAGAATCCGCAGGTTCAGGACGCGGTCGGTCGAGCCGACGCGATCCTGAACGCCGGCCGCGTCTACCGCAGCGCCACGATCGCGGAGCTCTGGAACATTGTCGCGGCCGGCGAAGAGACCACCCTCGAGCAGCGCGCTCGCTGCCGGCTGGCCGCAGTCTACGCCGCCGACAGCGCGCGCGAGGCGATGGACCTGATGTACCGACACGGTGGCAGCACGTCGTTCGAGCGCGAGAGCCGCCTGGCCGAGTGCTGGCGCGACCTCCACGTCGTCGGCCAGACGGTCACCATCGCGCCAGAGTGGTACCCGATTGGCGGCCGGGTTTACCTGGGGATGGACCCCGGACCGCGCCTTCGCTAGGCCGCTTTCCCTCTTGCCCGGTCAACCGTAGAATGCCCCCCAGACTGCTTGCCGAGAGTACGAGTCCATGAAGGGGGAGATTTCAGGATGAGCGTTCAGACTTCGCCGCTGTCGCGCACGGCATCACAGCCTTTGCCTGACCGGCAACGCCTGGAAGACGTCGGCTTCATGACTTGCATGACTCTCACCTTGCTCGGCAACTACGCCCAGACCGGGCACTTCGGCGGCCCGCTTGCCTACACACCCTTCAACGTCGCCGCGCACCTGGTCGGGCCCGAGCGAGGCGGGCTCCGCTACGACTATCGGCGTCCCAAGCATCCATATGGCGACAAGTTCATGCTGGCTGGGGGACACTGCGCCCCCACCTGCTACGCGCTCTGGATGATCATGGGCCAGGCGCTGTACCGGAAGTCCGAGGCTACGGGCGACCGCCGCTACTACGTCGCGCCGGACGTCGCCATGCTGCCCGTCGACGCGCTGGGCTTCCGCCGGGGCGCGGGAGCGCTGAAATCGCTCCTCGCGGATCAGGGGCTGGTGGATCATCCGCTGTTCGCTCAAGCCAAGGGGCGTG
The DNA here is from genome assembly GCA_963754315.1 of uncultured Candidatus Rokubacteria bacterium. GTDB lineage: Bacteria > Methylomirabilota > Methylomirabilia > Rokubacteriales > CSP1-6 > CAVWFS01. The sequence continues at coordinate 89,023 of CAVWFS010000018.1, read as the reverse complement.
GTATCCGGGCCCTCCCCGGGCACATCGAGTCCACCGACGTCACCAACGACGTCAACGGTGGTCCGTCAGGCGTAGGCATCGCGTCGGCGGCCGGCAAGGCCGCGTTCTGGGATATCGTGGGCGCCCCCATGGGGACGCCCAAGATCATCGCCTTCGAGGGCGAGTTCGCCATGACCGAGGGCCACGCCCAGGAGCTCAAGACGCAGGCGATCGCGTTGCAGGTAGGCAAGCGGCTTCGCATCTTCCTGTCCGACAACAATGCCGGCATCGACGACTCGCTGATCGGCGGCGTCGTGTCCAAAGCGTTCGCCGGCTACCGCCTGATCGACCAGTGGACCTCCTACGGGTGGAATGTGTTCTCGCTGCCCGATGGTCACGACTACGACCAGATCGTTGACGTTCTCCGAACCATGGAGGAATGGGACCCGGCGGATCGCCGTCCGATGGTCGTGATCGGCACGACCACCAAGGGGTACTGGCCCGCCGCCGTGAACGGCAAGATCCCCGGTGCCGGTGATCAGGTGGTGGGGTATCCGAGCCATCCGTATGGGATGAAAATGAACTCGGAATACTTCGTGTCCCTGGCGCGCACCTTCGAGGACCGCTACGGCCTGAAGTTCTCGGGCCTCGACCAGGGGCCGGTGACCGACCCGCGCGAGCGCCTCATCCAGTTCAAGACCAACATCGACGTGGCCATGTCGGTGCTAGAGCGCAATGGCCTGGGAGACTGGCTGGCCGACCGCTTGGTCGCGCTCGGCGATTCGGTCAAGGACCACATTCCGCTCCGCATCGACCCGAAGCGCGATCCCTTCCTCGATGAGCGTCTGCGCGTCGCCAATCTCCCCGAAGAGACGCAGACCCTCACCGTGAAGAACCCCCTGTCCGGCGGGGAGAAGTCGCTCAAGATCGCTCTGTTTCGCAAGGCGGGCGAGGTCGCCGGGGCCCGCCGGGCGATCTCGGAGATCGTAAAGTGGCTGAACTACGCCACAGACAACCGCGTGCTGACCCTGGCCGCCGATCTGTCGGAATCCGTTAACCTGGAGCACGGTAGCATCTGGGGACATTACAATCCCGAGACCAACCCGCTGGGGACGCGTCTCAAGGCCGCCATCCAGGAGGCGGGTAACGTGTCCAGCGCCATCGGCCTCGTCGGCCAGAACGCGTCGGTGGACCCTGAGAAGTTTGCCGGAGTATGGGCGATCAGTGGCACCTACGGCGCCTTCACCCCGCTCATGTACCTGCCCGCGCGCGTGTGGAGTCAGCAGAACCAGGACAGCAAGTTCCGCACGGGTGTCCTGCACATCCTGGCGGGGCATTCGGGCCCCGAGACCGCTGCCGACGCGCGCACGCATTTCGGCATCTTCGCGCCCCAGGTGTGGAAGCTCTTCCCGCGCGACCAGGTCATCAACCTGAGCTTCTGGGACTACAACGACGTGGCGCCCGGCTACTTCGCAGCGGCGGAGATCGCCGCCAGGGAGAAGAAGGTGGGCATCATCATCATCGAGGTGGCCCGCCCCGACTTTCGTGTGGCCGATCGGAGTACGTTCGCGGACCCCGACCTGAGGGCGGCCGCCAAGGGCCTGTACGTCATTCGCGACTTCGCCCCCGGCCAGCCCCGGCACGGCTACGTGGTGGCGCAGGGATCGAGCTCGACATTCAATCTGGTGTCTGTGCTGCCGAAGCTGGCAGCGGCCGGCGTCAACGTGAAGGTGATCGCGGCCATCAGCGAGGAACTGTTCGACCGCCAGCCAGACGCTTATCGCCGCGCCGTGCTGCCGGCCGAGGCGCGCCAGGACCTCATGTTCGTCAGCAGCGGCACTCGGCGCATGTGGCCGCTGTGCAACGTGGGCTCCCTGGCCGACGACTATTCGCTCACCGCCGACCAGGAAAACCAGTGGCTCACTGGCGGCACGGAAGCGGACGTGATCGCCGAGGCTCATCTGGACGCGGACTCGATCTTGGCGGGCGTGCAGCGCTTTGCTCGGGAGCGTCCGCAGCGCCTAGCCCGCCAACGCTCGCTCCTCGACGCACTCGGATAGGACCGCGTACGAGCGAGTCCGGTCAGCCCGTCTCGGGCAAGCGCAGGAGACAACCATGGGCAGGCTCCAGGATCGGGTGATCATCGTCACCGGCGGCGCGCACGGGATCGGACGAGCGTACTGTCAGGGACTCGCGAGGGAGGGAGCAAGGGTCGTGGTCGCCGATCTCGACGACGGCGGCGGCGACGAACTGGCGCGCGCCCTGAGCAAGGAGGGGCACGACGCCCTGGCCATCCGCACCGACGTGGCCGAGCCAGCCGACACCGAGCAGATGGCGCGGGCGACCCTCGACCGCTTCGGCCGCATCGACGGCCTGATCAACAACGCGGCGCTGTTCCAGCGGCCGGCCATGTCACGGGTGCCCTTCGAGCAGATTCCCGTGGAGGAATGGGACCGGCTCATGGCCGTGAACCTGCGCGGTATCTTCCTCTGCTGTCGCGCCGTGGTGCCGGCTATGAAGCGCCAGCAGTCTGGCAAGATCGTCAATATCAGCTCGGGGACCGTCTTCTACGGCGCGCCCAACGCCGCGCACTACGTGACGTCCAAGGCCGGGGTCATTGGCCTCACCCGGTCACTGGCCCGTGAGCTCGGTGCGCACAACATCAACGTCAACGCCATCGCGCCCGGACTGATCATCAGCACGGACGAGGTCGACCCCGCGCGCGACGCGCAGAACCAGCAGCGTCTGGCCGCCCGCGCCATCAAGCGCACGGAGGTCCCGCAGGACGTGGTGGGCGCCGCGCTGTTCCTCTGCTCGGCCGAGAGCGACTTCATCACCGGTCAGACCCTGGTCGTCGACGGCGGGGCGCAGATGCACTAAGTGGCGGGATCCGCGCGATGTGCGTCACCGAGACACAGGTGGCCGATCGGCGCCGAGGCGGACGCCACCGGTGACTACCATGGCGGTATGAAGTCAGTCGGCGTCAAGCAACTCAAGGCGCGTCTTTCCGAATACATCCGCCTGGTCCGAACCGGGGAAACCGTGCTGATCACAGACCGCGACGAGGTCGTGGCTGAGCTTCGTGCCGCGCACCGACACGGACCGGCTGGGCTTTCTATCGACGACCGGCTCCAGGCCCTGGCGGAGGCAGGGGAACTCACCCGCCCGAGCCTGTCAAAAGGCGACTGGAGCTGCTGACTGTCGATGAGCGCCTCCGCGCCTCAGTGACGGAACGCCATTCGGAGGCCTGAACTTGGGGCCCCGCCGGGGCCCAGCCCCGAGCCAAGCTCGTGCATGCGGAACGTTCCTCGGCAGTGAGGTCGAGTCGGCACGATGCCGATCGGATGAGGTCTCGGCGAAAGACAGCCGGGCTAGCGGAATGTGGCTGGGCGGCGGTCGGCGCAGATGGCGCCGCCTTTGAGCACCAGCTCAATCCGCGCTGGATCGGCGAGCATGGTGATATCGTCGAGCGGGTTGCCATTGACGACGACCGCGTCGGCCAGGCGGCCCTTCTCGAGCGTGCCGACCTCACGCTCGAGGGCAAGGCACTGGGCTGCCCACTGCGTGCCCGCTCGGAGAGCTTGCATCGGCGTGAGGCCCGCCTCCACCAGACACGAGAGCTCGCGTGCGTTCCGCGGGTGGCCGTGGCCGCCCGCGTCGGTGCCGGCGGCGATCGGCACCCCCAGCTCGAGCGCACGGCGAATGCTGGCCAGATGATGCTTGTGCAGATCCACGGCGCGCTGACGGACGTGGGGCGCGGGGCTCTCACGATGGTACTCGTACACGAGGAGGGTGGGCACGAAGAACGTCCCCTGCGCCGCCATCCGGATCAGAAGCTCCGAGTCCTCATCGAGGTAACACCCGTGCTCGATTGAATTCACCCCCGCCTCGATGGCCGTTCTCAGCCCGGGCCCGCCGAGCGCGTGGCACATCACCCGCCGCCCGAGTGCGCGCGACTCTGCCACAAGGGCTTTCATCTCGGCCAGGGTGAAGGCGGCGTCGAGCGGCCCATGGCCGGCACGCGAGCTGGCGCCGCCCGTGGTCGCGGTCTTGATGACGTCGGCCCCCGCGCGCACCATCGTGCGCACCACGTCGCGGACCCCGTCGGGTCCGTTGCCGACGCTGTTGGGCAGGAGCGGGTCATAGGCGGCACAGCAGGCATGGCCGGATGGACTGACACGATCGCCGATGCCACCTGTGGGCGAGACGATCTGCACGCCGAGCACGAGGCGCGGCCCCTGGATGAGGCCCTGCTCGATCGCAATCTTGAAGCCGAGGTCGAGCCCACCGCCGTCGCGGACAGTGGTATAGCCCATGGCCACCGTCTCCGCGAGCACGCGCGCCGTGCGCAGGTGAGCAGTGCTCGCCGGCTCGTCCAGCCCCAGGCGCGTGGCAAGGCCGTAGCCATGCGAGGCCAGGTGATCGTGGGCGTCGATAAGCCCAGGGAGGACGGTACGGCCGCGGACGTCGATGACCTCGGCGTCCGCGGGCCATCTGACGGCCGTCCGGGGGCCGGCGGCCGAGATGCGCTCGCCGTCGATCAGCACCGCTGCATCCGGCACCGGGGCCGCGCCAGTGCCGTCGATCAGCGTCGCGCCGATCAGGACGCGCAGCACCGCGCTGCTCTCGTGGACTGCCCGCCGCTCGCCCGCTCTGTCTTCGTCATGTCATGCGTCTCCTAACCCGGTGCTCGTGGGGTTACCGGCCTCCGGTCGCCTGCAGGGTGACGCCGGTGATGTAGCTCGCCTCCTCGGAGGCGAGGAACAGCACGGCATTGGCGATCTCGCCGGGCAGTCCCAGCCGGCGCAACGGTGTCATGTGGTTCGGGCTGTACTCAACCGTCTCGTTCAGCTGGCGCAGGCTCGCACCGGCGCGCTCGGTGTCGATCGGCCCCGGAGCCACGGCGTTGACCATGATGTTGTACTCGGCCAGCTCGAGGGCCACGTCCCGGATGAACCCGTGGATGCCCGCCTTGGCCGCCGAGTAGTTAGCGCCGCCCTGGTAGTACGCGGTCCACGGCGTGCCCTCACGCGCGCCTGACGAGAGGCACACGATGCGACCGGAGCGCTGCTTCATCATGTGTTGGGCTGCCGCCCGGGTGCAGAGGAAGGCGCTCCGGAGGTTGAGGCGAATGACGAAGTCCCACTGCTCGGCCGTCATCTCCCAGATCCGGGCGGAGCGGCTACCCCCAACGTTGTTGATGAGGATGTCGAGGCGGCCGTAACGTTCCACCGCATCGTTGACGAGCCGGGCGGCGGGAGCCTCATCGGTGACGTCGCCCACGAGGCCACACGCCTGTCCGCCGCGCTCGATGATGTACGAGACCGTGCCCTCGAGAGCGTCGCGCTCGATGTCGCCGAGGACCAGGCGCGCACCCTCCTCCGCCAGGCGCAACGCGATCGCACGCCCGAGTCCGTTGGCCGCGCCCGTCACCACCGCCACCTGATCTTGGACGCGACCCATTCGATCTCTCCTCGGCCGCGACGGGAGCCCCTCACGCCGTCCGGCAGGTCCGACGGCGCATTATGGGCACGCGGGCCGTCGCGCGCAAGGCGAGCCAGCTCTGCCTCCTCTCCACCCGGTGACGATCAGCGAGTGGCGAACGTCGACATCCAGAACGCGAGCATGAAGGTGATGACCTGGTCACGGAACCGCGCGGCCATCGTCGTCATGGCAATGGAATCCGCGTCGGTAGCCCGGTCTGCACCGTCAGCCCCCCGTCCGCAACGAACGCGGCGCCGGTGACGTAGGACGCCAGGTCCGAGGCCAGAAACATCACGACGGCGGCAATTTCCTCCGGCCGACCCAGCCGCCGCATCGGGATCATGCGCGTGGTCTCCTCCGCGAAGCCGGGGATGGACAGTGATGGCGCGAGGAGGGGTGTGTCGATGGCCCCCGGGCACACACAGTTCACGCGGATACCGCGCGACGCATACTCGATGGCGGCCACCCGGCTGAGGTTGACGACGCCAGCCTTCGCCGTGTTGTAGGCGCCGATGGCGAAGTCGGCGAAGAGTCCCGAGATCGACGCGGTGTTCACGATGGCGCCGCCGCGCCGAGCCAGTAGCTCGGGAATCGCCCGCTTCATCGCCCTGAACACGCCGGTGAGCCCCAGCTCGATCGTGTGGGTCCACACCCGCTCGTCAAGGTCACCAAGAAACGCCAGGCGGCGCTGTCCGCCTGGCAGCGCCGGCTGGCCGAAGGCATTGTTGTGGAGGATGTCGAGGCCACCGAACGCCTTCACAGTCCCTGCGATCATTGCCTCGATGCCGTCTGGCGCGCCGGCGTCCGCCGCAATCGCCAGCGCCACGCCGCCCGCCTTGCCGATCTCGTCGGCCACGGCGTCTGCCTTGGCCTTGTCGATATCGGCAACGCCGACCTTCGCACCGTGCTCGGCGAATCCGAGCGCCGTGGCCCGCCCGATCCCCGACCCCGCCCCCGACACGAGCGCCACCTTGCCATCGAACCGCATGTCACGTCCTCCTGACCAGCCTCGCCTCCTCAATCGGTAACGGCCATGGCCTCGATTTCGACCAGAAAGTCCGGATGGGATAAGCGCCGCACCTCCACCGTGGTGCTGGTGGGCAGGGCGGCCCCGAAGTACTCCATGCGTACGTCGACGTGCCGCAAGTACTCGTCGATGTCCGTCACGAACGTGGTCGTCTTCACCAGATCGGCCAGACCCGCCCCGGCGGCGGCCAGGGCCGTTTTGATGTTCTCCCCCACCTGACGAAGCTGCGCCCGCATATCCCCTTTGCCGACGAGGTTGCCGTCGCGATCGCGGGCCAGCTGGCCGGCCACAAAGATGAGTCGGCGTCCTTCCACCGTCACCACGTGGGAATACAGCTGCTGGCCGGCTACCACACGCTGCGAAAGTCCTTCGGGCTGGATGTTGCGTCGGGTAACCATGTGCGTCGGCGCCTCCCCCTGCTTGACCTTGCTCTCCCCGCACCATACTAAGCCCCGATGCGCCCCACTGGTGCTCACCGGTCGTAGACAGTGAGCTCGACGAGTTGTCATCCGGGTCGCGGAAGTACACGCTCGTTGACACACCGCGCGCGCACGTGCGCGGTCCGGGTCCGGCCTCTGGCACCACGCCGTTCTTCTTCAGCGCAGCCAGGATCCCTTCGACGGTCCCGTCCCATTCGAGACAGAAGTCGGCGCCCCCTGCCGTTGGCCGCCGCGCGCCGAGGTAGCCGGGGCGGGCTGGCGCCTCCGGTCCATGAACGTTGATCTTCTGCGCGTCGTTGATGCGGATCGTCGCCATGTCCGGACGGCCTGGACGCTTTTCCCAGGCGATCGTGCAGCCGAGCCCCTTGTAGAAGTCCAGCGTGCGCTGAAGATCACCTGCGACGATGACCCAGTGATCGATGCCTTTGATGCTCATGGCTCGCTCCTTTCGCGCCACCTTCATCCCTCGATGCTCTCCCCGGCCCTCTCAGGCGGCGAGCGCAATGCCGTCACGCCGCCAGCCACGCCGCACATTACAATACCGGCTACCCTATCCCGAGCCTGGTGAGGACTCTCATGAACAAGATTGTGGAATCTCCCGAGCAGGCAGTCGCGGACATCCCCGACGGCGCGACGATCGCCATCGCTGGCTTCGGTGTCGCCCACCGTTTCGCCACGAGTCTGATCTGCGCTCTCCGGGATCAGCGCACGAAGGACCTCACGCTCGTCTGCAACTCCCTCGGTGACGCGGGGGCGACCCGCGGCCAGATTCTCGCAGAGAACAACCAGGTGAAAAAGCTGATCGCCGCATTCTCTGTGCGGCCGGGCACGCCGACGGCGAGCGAGGAGCAGATCGCTGCCGGCAGGATGGAGGTGGAGCTGGTCCCCCAGGGGATCCTGGTCGAACGATGCCGCGCGGGCGGCGCCGGGATCCCGGCGTTCTACTCACCGACAGGCGTGGAGACGGACCTTGCGCTCGGCCGCGAAATCCGCGACTTCGATGGCAAACCGCACGTCCTCGAGCATGCGATACGCGTGGACTACGCCTTGCTGAGGGGCTATCGTGCGGACCGTCTCGGTAACGTCCAGTTCCGCGGAGGCAGCCAGAACTTCAACCCCAGCTTCGCGAAGGCGGCGCGCGTCGCCATCGTGGAGGTGGACGAGATCGTGGAGCCCGGGGAGATCGCTCCAGAATTGATCGACCTACCCGGAATCTTCGTGTCGCGCGTCGTCAAGACGACGCACGTCGTCGACGGCAAGGCATGGCGCCGGCCGGTGCGACGGCCTCCGGATCAGCCGCGCCTCTACAACGGCAAGCCGGCACTGACACGCGAGGGGATCGCGAGGAACGCGGCCAAGCTCGTCAAGGAGGGCACCTACGTCAATCTCGGGGTCGGCATCCCCACCATGGTCTCGAACTATCTCGAGGATCGCGACGTGATACTCCACGCCGAGAACGGCGTTCTCGGCTACGGCCGGATGGTGTCCGAAGAGAGCGACATCGATCCGGACATCTACAACGCGGCCGGTCAGTTCGTGGCCCTGCACCCCGGCGCGTCGTTCTTCGACAGCGTCACCTCCTTCGAGATGGCGCGCGGAGGCCGGATCGATACGGTCATCCTCGGGGCCTACGAGGTCGATCAGCACGGCAGCGTCGCGAACTGGAGCACGGCGGACGCGAAGCGCGGTGGGATCGGCGGCGCGATGGACCTGCTGTCGGGCAGGGGCGACCTGATCATCGTGATGGAGCACGTGGACAGCAAGGGTCGCCCGAAGCTGCGGCGGGCATGCACGTATCCCCTGACGGGCAAGGCCTGCGTCAGCTACGTGGTGACCGACCTCGCCCTGCTGCGCTGGGACCGCACCCGCTTCGTCCTCGATGAAGTGGCGCCGGGGTTCACTGCCCATGAGGTGCTCGCCCTCACGGAGATGGACGTCGCCGTCGGATCGAACGTTCGCACGATGGGGTAATTACGGCGCCGTCGTCCAGGCCGAGAGATGGGTCCACGCCATGGAGATCCTGAACCGTCTTGTTGTCATGGCCTTGCTCGTGGTGCTGGGAAGCTGGCCACCTGGTGCCGCGACCGCGCAGCACGAACGCGTGTGGAGCGTCAGGGACAAGCTGATGGGCAAGGACAACAAGAAATCGGTGAACGTCAGCGGCATCGCATGTACCTCTGACACCGGCTTCCCGCGTTCGTGCCTGATCATCGACGACGATGCGCAGAGTAGCCAGCTGGTCACGCTCAGGGACGGTGAGATCGTCGCCGGCAGGTCTATTCGCCTGATCGACGACCGCTTCCCGGGAACATGGCTCGAGCTCGACGGCGAGGGCGTGGCGTACTCCGGCGGCTTCTTCTACGTCATCGGCTCTCACGGACATCCGCGCGATACCGACAGAAAGCTCGACCCCGTCCGGGACGCCGCCCGGATACGGGCCGGGATCACCGCCGCCAGCCAGTTGATCCGTATCCGGGTCGATCCGGCGAGCGGCCGTCCCCTCACGGCAACCGGCTCCGTCTCGGGGGTGCCCGAGCTCGCCCGCACGCCAAAGCTCAGAGCCCTGATTCTGGCCGATCCTACACTCGCTCCCTTCGCCGACAAACGTCTGGAACTCAACGGCGTGACCATCGAGGGCATCGCTATCCGTGGCCATCGATTGTTTGCGGGATTCCGGGGCCCGGTCCTGAACGACGAGCGCGCCGTGATCCTGTCCGTCTCGCTCGCGGCCCTCTTCGAGGAACAGGCCCCCGACACCACGCTCCACTTTCTTTCCCTGGGCCGGGGCCGCGGCGTCCGCGATCTGGCGGCGTTCGCGGGCGGCCTGCTCGTCCTGGCGGGGCCGATGGCTGACCGGGGCGGCCACTACTCGGTCTACTGGTGGGACGGGGCGAGCGACACGCCCAAGCTCCTGAAGGATCTGGCCCGCTACCGCGAGAATGGGATCGATCTCAGACCGGAAGCGATTCTTCCTCTCGATCAGACGCCCGCGGGACTTCGAGTCCTCGTTCTGTTCGATGGCGCCAAGGAAGGAGGCCCCCGCGCCATTGAGGTCACGAACCCCTGACGACCGCTCAGGTGAGCTGCCGGGGCACAGGTCTCGTCTCGAGCCGGCGCGAGACGAGGAAGTTGATGCCGCATAGCGCCAGTCCGATGGCGACCAGGACGACCGCGCGCAGGTAGACGTCCGCCGTGAACTGGGTCATCAGGATCAGGCACGTCACCGCACCCAGCGCCGGAATCCACGCGGGAATCGAGAAGTGCCGGTGCTCGACCCGGTCACGGCGCAGAATGAGTGCCGCGATATTCACCAGGGTGAACGCCACGAGCAGCAGCAGCACGGTGGTGTTGGCCAGCCCGCCGATGTCGCCAGTGACGACGAGGCCCAGCGCGAGCACGGTGGTGAAGAGGATAGCCACCCACGGCGTCTTCCGGGTCTTGTGAGTCCGTCCGAGGATTCTCGGCATGATACCCTGCTCCGCCATGCCGTAGAGAAGTCGCGAGGCCATGATCATGTTGATCAGGGCCGTGTTGGTGACCGCCATCAGGGCGATGGCCGCGAAGAGGCGAGGCGGGATGGGAACGGGACCGGCCTTCACCACCTCGAGCAGCGGTCCGGATGATTTCGCCAAGGTCGCCGGGTCGACCACCATCGCCGCCGTGAAACTGACCACGACGTACATGAAACCCGCGATCCCCAGGCCGGCGATCAGCGCCGTCGGAAGCATCCGGACCGGATCCTGGGCCTCCTCGGCAACGTTTGCGACGTCCTCGAAGCCCAGGCAGGCGTAGAAGGCGATGGCCGCTCCGGCCAGCACGGCGATGGGGACGTTCACGTCCGCCTTGAACGTGAAGGCGCGCCCGGGATCACCGGTGCCCCCGGCCAGGGCCACGATACCGACCACGATGACCAGGAGGAGTCCACTGAGCTCCACCACGGTCAGAAACATGTTCAAGGTCACCGACTCCGAGATTCCTCGGAAGTTGACCAGAGCAATCACGAGGACGAACGCGATGGCCACCGGCACCGGCGGCACGGCGATGAATTCCTGGAGGTAGCGGCCGCCGAATACGCGGGCGACCGCGCTCGCGGACGCCACGCCGGACGCAAGCACGGCAAACGCAATCACGAAAGTCAGCACGGGACTGCCAAAGGCTTTGTGGATGAACAGGGCTGCCCCGCCCGCACGCGGATACTTGCTGGCGAGCTCACCGTAGGCGAGGGCCGTCAGCGCGGCGATTCCTATCCCCAGCACGAACGACGTCCAGATCGCGCCGCCAACCTCACCAGCCACGGCGCCCACCCGAGCGTAGATACCCGCGCCCAGGATGTCGCCGACCACAAAGAGGATCAGCATCGCCGGCGAGATGGCACGCTTGAGCTCTCCCGCGTCGTGGGAATCGGCCGAGGCCGCAGTTCCTTGGGCTGGTGTGCTGCCCCCGTTCGTGGTCTCCTCCACCCGCTCCGTCCCTTACGTGAAAAAGCCGTGCGGCACGTCGAACGAACCCCGCTGCCAAGCGCATGGCAATCTACCAAGTCGCCCCGCGCGTTCGCAACCGCGCGGTGCCGACGCCACCGGCAGCGCCACCGACCTCGCAAGGCCTACGAGAGGCACCTGGACCGTACGGGAGCCGAAACCGCGAGAGCAGATGGTATGATCCGGCCCATGATCACGATACGGCATGCTGAATGTCGCGTGCCGGGTCGCAACCTCATGGCCCCGTAACGGAGGGTGAGCCGAATGCAATTTGGCCTGTTCGGCAGTGCGGCGGCGAGGCGCGGTGGTGCGGAATTCGACAGCAGCGAAGGATTCCGTGATTTCATCGAATACAACATCGAGGCCGAGGCACTGGGTTTTCACAGCACGTTCGTCGTCGAGCACCACTTCACCGGCTACGGACAAGTCTCGGCCACCCTCAACCTGCTGACCTGGCTTGGGGCGCGCACGCGCCGGCTGCGTCTCGGCACGGCGGTGATCGTGCTGCCATGGCATAACCCGGTGCTGTTGGCTGAACAGGCCGCTACGCTCGATCTCCTGTCCGGGGGACGGCTCGATTTCGGTATCGGCAAGGGCTACCGGTACAACGAGTTCGCTGGTTTTCGCGTGCCGATGGAGGAAGCCGACGCGAGGTTTGATGAGTGCCTCGAGGTCATCCTCAAGGCGTGGACGTCAAATGAGCCCTTTTCCCACCGGGGCACGTATTGGGAGTTCGACCGCATCGTCGTCGAACCTCCGACCGCGCAGAAACCACACCCGCAAATTTGGATGGGCGCCGGCAGCGAGCGCTCGATCCGTCAGGTGGCCGCCCAAGGCTTCAACCTGTTGCTCGGGCAATACGCGTCGCCAACGGATGTGGCCTCGCACATTGCCGCCTTCAAGTCCGAGGTCGAAGCGCGGGGCCGTCGCTTCGACCCGATGCAGGTCGGGGTGACCCGCGCGTTTTTCGTTGCCGACGGTGCGGAGGAACGCGACGCCGCGCTGGAGCGCCGGCTGCAGAATCGGGTGCGGCAGCTGAAGCTGGCGACGCGGCCCGACGGCACGGTCCACGGTGGACCGGACCGAGCCACTGGCGATCCTCGGGTCATCAACGAGATCAGCGCTATGTACGGCAGTCCCGACGACATCGCGAAAAAGCTCGAGGAACTGCGCGACGCCGGGGTCGGCTATGTCCTGATCAATGGCGGCGGCTCGGGCGGCGGCGCTCGCGGCCGCGAAAGTCTGCGCCGTTTCGCCCGGGACGTCATGCCGATATTTGCCGACGAACAGCCGAAGCGGCTTGTCGTATGACCCCACGTCCCTGACCGCTTCACGGCCCCGAGGTCCTGTTCTCGACGGACGAGCTGTTACGCTTGATTGCCTGAGCCCGCAGGCCCGCTATCCCGTTTCCCTTCGTCCCGGACGGGTGGCGCCAATGGCCGCCACGGCGAAGTCTGGGATCGTGGCATGGATTCGCGCCACATCTGGCACGAAGCTGACGTCGAGAAAGCCGGCTGCCTCGAGGGCGGCCTTCCAGTGCTCGGGCGTGAGAAATCCGCCACGCGGGCGGTAGAGGGAGTGGAGCCGCGGCGATTGGAATGCCTGCGTCAGGTGGAAGCCGAACTCCGCATAGATCGGCTGCGGCGGGCGCACGCACTCCGACATGACGAGCAGACCGCCGGGCGCGAGCGCCTGGAGTACCTGGTCAAGCGTGAAGCCCAGATCATGGGCGGCGTGCAGGGTATTGACCGCGTACACCACCGACACGCCTCCGGGCTCAACCCCCTGATCCGCGAAGGGCCGATTCATGTCGAGGAGCTGGAACGCGAAGCCTGCGAAGGTCGGGTAACGGTTCCGTAGGGTCTGCTCTCCGCGCCGGAGGAATGCCGGCACCAGCTCCGTGAATCGGTAACCAGCGATCGCCGCGAGCCGGCCGGTTGCCTCCAGTCGGCCCAGCAGCGCGAGCGCTCCACTGCCGAGCCCTCCGCCCAGTTCGAGAACAACTTCGCGAGACCCGCGCAGCCAGCCCTCGGCCGCCACCGCGCCGACGAGGTTATTGACAGCGTAGAGTCCATGGTCGTTGGAGAAGTAGTCGATCCAGAGGCGGAGTCGACGCGGTGCGAAGAGCACCTCTTCGCCGGCAACCTCGCCGCGAAGAAAGGCGGGGTAATCTCGGGCGACGGTCTCGGCCAGCTCATACGCGGGCATCCACGAGGGGTCGTGACGGAGCTGCTCCTGCCGTATGGGCGCAGGATCAAGCGAGGGCAAGGGGTCACGGAGCCGGTAGCGGTCGCCGGTGTCGCCCGGGGTCGCTTCGATCAGTCCTCGCGCGCTCAGGAATCGGAGCAGCCAGTCGAGTGGCACGACGGCCTGTCGGTGCTCGAGCCCGGAGCGCGCCGCAATGTCGGCCGGACTGCCCGGCTGTGCAAGCGCTGCCTCGATTCCAGTCCCGCGCACGACCTGCAGCACCAGCCGGCAGACGAATTCGCCGTAGAGATGGTGGGATCGGATGAACGAGACATCGAAGACGGACTGGAGCTCGGCGGGAAGAACTTCCCGCAGGAATTCCACCTTCGTGGCTTCGGCGTGTCCCATCAGGCCGGTCAAGACGCTGTCCTCTTCCGGCATGGCTCCGCTCAAACAGGCCACCCGCTCCGGTCAGCGCGGCGGCTTCTGCGCCCTACGTCAGGCCCCCGTCGGCGGAGGAAGTCGCCAATGCGGTGGTGTTCCTCGCCTCCGACGCTTGGTCGAGCACGGTGGCCGTCAGCTGATAGGGTCCTACCCGATTGAAACGATGCGCGTACCAACGCGGGCGCCCCATCGCCGGCTCGTCGGGTTCACGCCCGAGCACGACCGTTCCGTCGCGCGTCACAACCACGCCGAATGGTACACTCTAACGAACCGTTCCCATCGAGAGCTCAGGCATCACAGAGTTCGTCACCAGGTCCCGCTTCTACCCTAGAGTGCCCTCGTCACCATCGTCAAGGTCAGCGGACCGCGGCGAGACCTCGGGTAGATAATGCTAGCTGGAGGAACATATGCGTACCCGTGGCAGCCTTCTCCTCGCCCTTCCGGAACGTTGGGGAGGAGCGATGCACCTGGCGCAGCCGTTTCATCGAGGGCCCGTCCGTCTCCTCACCGTAGTCCTCCTGGGTTTTGCCGTCATTCTGCACGTTCCGGGGCTGGAATGGTGCGCCGTCGCGGTGGGGTCGTCCAGCGTGGCATGGGCGCAGGCCCCGGCGTATGAGGGTTTCGGCGCGGCCACGCCGGGAGGATCGGGGCGTGATGTCGTGCATGTCACGAACCTCAATGACGCGGGGCCGGGAAGTTTTCGGGATGCCGTGTCACACGGCAACCGCACGATCGTGTTCGATGTGGGAGGAGTCATCGAGCTGGCGCGGATGGTACTCGTGAGGGGGGCCTTCGTGACGATCGATGGGTTCTCCGCCCCGCCTCCCGGCATCACACTCCGAGGCGGGGCCCTGTTCATCCGCGGCAACGATGGGGCTCACGACGTCATCGTGCGCGGCATCCGGGTCCGCGGCGCCCCCGCGGACGGAATCGCGGTCTCCTCCGGGGCGCACAACGTGGTGATCGACCATGTGTCTATCCATGGCTCAGGGGACGGTAACCTCGACATCACCGAGACCGCGCACGACGTCACGGTCTCCTGGAGCATTTTTGCCGCGCCCACGTTCGACAAGAACATGCTCATCAAGTTCAATGCCAGTCGAATCAGCCTGCATCACAATCTTTTCACCGACTCGACCCAGCGCAATCCCCTCGTGAGCACCGACAATGCCGCCACCCCGCCCACCGACACCACCGCCGACATCCGGAACAACCTCGTCGCGAACTGGCAGGGGGGCTCGGGGACGATCGTCGAGAACGGGGCGCGGGTCAACGCCATCAATAACTTCTACGCCTCGCCCACGAGCCCCCTAAGGGATCAAGAGCAGGCCCTCTTCGTGAATCCGCCTGGCCCGCTGAGCGCCAACCTCTACGCGAGCGGGAACTTCAGCGCCGACCCGCCCGCCTTTGCCGTCAACCATGTCGGCGACGCGAGCAGTCCCGTTTGCCGCCAGTCCCATCGCCACCGAAGACACCTGTCTGGCTGCCCACCGCGTGGTCGCGGAGGCAGGCGCCCAGCCGCGGGACGCGTTGGACCAGCAACACATCAGCTCGATAAAGCTCCCCTCGTGCGCGACCGTCTTCGTGAAGAGTCTCTACTACCACGTTCTGCAGCGCGCGGCGAGCGAGGCGGAGGTCCAGACATGGCTTGGCACTCTCGGGGTCGCCCCCGGGGCGGCTCGAGTATGGTTAGCCATCCGCGCGTTCTTCGACTCCCCCGATTTCCGCGCGATCGCCGTGACGCCGTCGGCGTACGTCACCGCCCTCTATCGCGCGGCGCTCGGCCAGGACCCCGACAGCGAACGCCTGGCCTTTTACACCCGCGAGATACTGGTGCGCTTCAATACGCTTCTCCCCTTGTTCCTGGGCTCACCCGAGTTCATGGCGGCGCGTCGGCAGATGCCGCCCGACGCCCTCGTCTCTCACTTCTTCCAGGAGGCGCTGGGGCGCGCCGCGAACCCGGTCGAGATCCAGATAGGGAGCCAGTACCTGAACGAGACGGACGACATCAGCCCCGGGCTCGCCGCGGTCCTCAACTCCGAGGAGTTCACGCGCACGCCGCGCACGTTCGCTCAGCACGTGCGGATCCTGTACCGCGCCCTGCTTGGGCGAGACCCGTCGGCGGCCGAGGTGGCGACTGTGGTGGACTACCTCACGGCGCAGCTTGCCTCTCTCTCCGGCCGTTCGGGTGAGATCGCGGAGTTCGAGGCGCGCGTCGCCCGGATCTTTCACCAGGGGTGAAGGGGGCGTCGCGCACGACCCGCGACACCCGCCCGACGTGGTCGGCGTTCGTCAGCTGCCCAGCGTGTCAGGGCCGCCAACGGCCTTAGGGTGTTGTGGCGCCCTCTATGATGCGTCGAGCCGGCACTTCCGCCAGGAGACGGCCGAAGGCCGGCAGGCGGTCGCCGCTGTTGAATGCGCGCAGCATCGCCCACATCGACGCTTGGTTTGTGGTCACCACGGGCTTCTTGAATTCCCGCTCCCAGGCGGCCACCGACGACATCGTCGGGAAATTGCCCCCGGGCACCACGAAGACCTCGATCTCCGGCCGATCGACCCGCCCGAAGGCGTCGCGCGCGTTCTGGGGACCGAGCTGCCCGATCGCATACGCGTCGGTCGCACCGAATCCTTCGAGGGCGATGGTGTCGAGCCCATGCGTCGTCGCGAAATAGTGGGCCGCCCGTTCATTGACGGCATCCGAATAGGGAGACACGATGGCGATGCGGCGCGCTCCCAGAGCCCGCACCGCGCGGCCGACCGCCTGCGCCGACGTGATCGCCGGAACACCGGCGCCGCCACTCATCCGCTTGGTGACGACGTCGTCGTAGTCATCGGCAAAGAGACTTGCCGACGTCTGGGCCAGGATCACCATCTCGACCTTGGCCGTCCCCAGCAGGCGCGACTGATAGTCGATGTCCTCATCGCGGCTCGGCGAAAAACTACCGCCGCTCGATTTGAGGCGACCGATATGCGCCTGGTAGGTTGTCGGCAAGAGCCGGCATTCCATCTCGACCGTCGTGTTCGTGGAGGGAATCAGAACGCCGAAATGTCGGGTCATGCTCCGCGAGTATACCCCGTCAGGACCGCCTCCACTTCACGCCGTTACGCCTTCAGCCGCGGCATGAGCCGTACCGCGTTGTCGCGATCGATTGACTGCAAGTCGGCCGCGCTGAACCCATAGTCCGTTAGCCCCTTCACGTGGTCGCTGGCGGTGCGATACGGGAAATCGGTGCCGAAGACGATCTGGGAGACCGGGACCAGCCGGGTCAGCGACGCCAGCGCGTATGGATGGGCCGCCTGCGCGGTGTCGTAGTAGAAACGCCTGAGCTCCGCCTCCACGCCGTTGGGCACGCGTGGCGCCAGGCTCTTGTTCGTCAACGGGAGCCGCACGAAGCGCTCAGTCAGAAATGGCAGCGTGCCGCCACCGTGCGAGAAGATCATCTTCATATCCTGCAGCCGCGCGGCGGTGCCACTGAATACCAGGCTGGCGATGGTGCGCGTCGTGTCGGTCCCCCACTCGATGATCGACTCCGGAACCTCCGGAATGAGATTGCCGCAGCAGTTGGCCGTGGTGGGGTGCGTGTACACCACCGCCTTCCGGCGGTTCAGCTCCTCCATGACCGGCGCCAACGCCGGATCGCCGAGCCACTTGTCGCCGTAGCTCGTGAGGAGGGCTATGCCATCGGCCTTGAGCGTATCGAGCGCGTACGCGATCTCGAGCAAGGTGCCCTCGACGTAGGGCATCGGCATCGCGGCGAACATGCCAAAGCGGCCCTTGGAGTCGCCGACCAGTTTTGCCGTGTAGTCGTTGCACTCCCGCGCCACCTTCCGTGCGCCCGCGTCGTCCAGAAAACGAAGGGCGGGCGTCGTGATGGATGTCATCGCGGTCGCCACACCGGCCTTGTCCATGTCGGCTAGCGATTTCTCGGGTGTCCAATCACGCACCGGGCCCGGAATGTTCCTCGCCGTGAGGGCGGCGACGTACGGCGGTGGCGTGTGGTGATGGTGCACGTCGATCCGGTGCGGCTTGACTGTCGCCATCTGGGCCTCCGCGTGATGTCGGCCGAGGAGCGCGCCCGCCCCCCAGGCGGCCATCCCCGCCAAAAACTCTCGTCGAATAACACGGTTGACGTGCCCCATCCTATGCCTCGTTCGTTCTTCCCCCGTGGCTGGCTCCGCCGTCGCTCGCGAGACTGGCCAGCGTCTCATCGAGGACCGGCGCCAGCTCGGTGACGATCGCTTCGAGTGAGAACATCGCGTCGATCTCTCCCGTCAGCGATGGCCGGGCAGCGATCGCGATGTCCCTGAGATGTCGGTGCTCCCCGATGGCGACCGTGGACCAGTCGTCGACGAGAGCCTGGGCACTGGCGCGATCGGTGTCGCGCGCGAGCAGGCGAGCCAGGCGCTCGGAGAACACGAGGCCGTGCAGCGATTCTAGGTTGGCCTGCATCCGTTCGGCGTTCACCACGAGACCGCCGGCGATCCGCTCGAGGGCATCGAGCGCGCTGCCGGCGGCGTCGACCAGGTCAGGGATGGTGACCAGCTCGGCCTGCCAGCCGCCGAGCGCGCGCTCGTGCTCACCGAGTGCGGCGGTGAAAAGCGTCGAGATCAGACCGGGCGTCCGGGCAGCGGCGACCAGCGCCTGCAGACAGGCCACGGGGTTCCGCTTGTGGGGCATCGCGCTCGAGCCGCCCACGCCCTTTGTCGGGAGAGACTCGAGCATCTCGCCGACCTCGGGCTGTGAGAGCAGGGCGATGTCACGCGCGACCTTGCCCACCGTCGCGGTGACGATGGCCAGCTCGCCCATCAGGCGCAGCAGCTCGTCTCGGTGATCGTGCCACGCACGTGCCTCACCCAGACGCAAGCGCGCGGCCACGCGCCGGCGTACGTCCGTGCGCTTGCCGCCGAGGGCGTCCAGGGTGCCGACAGCCCCGCCGAGCTGCACGCACAGGGCCCGCTCGCGTGCCTCGCAGAGGCGAAACCGGCACCGATGGAGCGCCGCCGCCCAGCGGGCGATCTTGAGGCCGGCCGTGATCGGCGTGGCGGGTTGCATGAGCGTCCGGCCGAGCATCACGACGCCGGCGTGGCGCCGAGCGTGATCGGCCAGGTGGCTCACCGATGTGGCCAGGACACGGTCGGCGTCGACGAGGCACGGCTTCAGGCACAGGACCAGCGCGGTGTCGAGAACGTCCTGGCTCGTCGAGCCGTAGTGCACGAACGCTGCCGCGCGCGGGTCTGCCCGAGCGACGTGCTCGGTGAGTGCCTTGACCAGCGGCACCGCCAGCGAGCCCGAGCGCTTGCCCTCGACGGCCAAGGTCTCGGGCGACAGGCTCAGCTCGCTACAGGCCTTGCCGATGACGTGCGCGGCCTCCTGCGGAATGACGCCAGCCTCGGCTTCGGCGGCGGCCAGCGCGCCCTCGAAATCGAGCATCGCCCGTACGACCGCCTCGCCGGAAAACGCCTGGAGGAACGTGTCGCGGGCGAAGCTCCGGCCGACCAGGTTCACGCCAATCGGTGCCTTCGCGCTAGAACTCGATGAACACCGCTTCGCCGGGTCCCCGCAGCCGGACATCCCACCGATAGACCTTCGAATCCCCCGCATCACGAGCCGCGATCAGGGTGCGCAACCGATCGGGATCGCCGATGGCGCGAGCCAGCGGATCGTCCTTGACCGCGTCGAGCGGCGCGAGGAACACGCGCGTGCTCACGGCCTTCAGGAGTCCGCGGGCGAAAATCATCACGCTGATCTGAGGGGCGTACGTTTCGCCGCCCGGGCCCCTGAACGATCCGGGCATGACCGTGTCGATCGTATATCGTCCGTCCGTGTCCGTCGACACGCGGCCGTAGCCGCATGGCCTGGCTCCATCGCTCCCCGACGCGAATGTGCCGGCCGCGTCCGCCTGCCAGGTCTCCATGAGGGCATCGACGATGGGAGCGCCATTGCCGTCGAACACCCGTCCCGTCAAGGTGATCCGATCGCCGTGGCCGGGGAACAGGACCTTGCCTCCGTCGCTCCAGAGGAGCTCGCGGGCAAAGAAGGGGCCGACCGTTTGCGAGGGCGTGGGCTTCGCCATGATCACACCCCCATCGGCGTGGCCCGCGGCCCGCGCAGGATGATGTCGAAGCGGTACCCGAGCGCGACACCCTCGATACCGTGCTCGAGATCGAGATCCGCAATCAGAAGCTCGCGTCCGGCCTCGGGAACGCTGTTGAAGATCGGATCGATGGCCAGCAAGGGGTCGCCGGGGAAGAACATTTGCGTGATGAGCCGCTGGGCGTACGCGTTCCCGAAGAGCGAGAGATGGATGTGCGCGGGCCGCCACCCAAAGGCGTGGTTCTGCCACGGGTAGGCGCCGGGCTTGACCGTCACGATCCGATAACGGCCCTCGTCGTCCGTGAGCAACTGCCCCTTGCCGAGGAAGTTGGGATCGAGGGGCGCCTCGTGATCGTCCACGGGATGCGGATATTTCCCCGAGGCGTTGGCTTGCCACACTTCGATGAGCGACCGCCGTACCGGCCGCCCATCCTCGTCGAGCACGCGGCCGACGAGGACCATCTTCTCGCCGAGTGGCGCGCTCTTCCCCCAGGTTGTGAGATCGACCTCGCTGTCCTTCACGAAGTGCTTGGGAAACGCCGGGCCCACCGCCTCCAGCGGACTCGGCGCCACTCGCACAGGCGGCTGCGAGGGGGCCCGGAGCTGGGTGCTCCTGTAGGCGGGATACAGGTACGGTGGGTGAACGTCAGCTGCGAGTGTCTCGACCATCGGCGTCTCCCCTCCCAGGGACTCGAGCGACCGCGAGAGCCTAGAGTCTACTTGGTCACGCTCCCCTTCGCCCGACTTACGGTACTTCTAACACGCTGACCTGTCACTTCCCGTAGAGCCAGTGAGGGAACCACAGGGCAATCCCGGGGAAGAGCATCACCAGCAGCAGCCCGATCAGCTGGAGCATCATGAACTCGACCATCCCCCAGTGAATATCGGTGAGCGTCCAGTCCGGCGCCACGGCCTTGAGGTAGTACGCCGCGGTTGCCACCGGCGGGGACAGAAACGTCGTCTGGAAGTTCACGGCGATCAGGACCGCGAACCAAAGGGGGTCGAACTCGAGGGCCATGATCGCGGGCTGGAGCAGAGGCACGAACACGAAGACGAGCGTCGGCCACTCGAACGGCCAGCCGAGCAGGAAGATCAAGAGCATGACGACGAGCAAGGTGCCCGTGGGCGGCAGGGGAAGCCCGGCGATGGTGTCGGTCAAGAGCGAGGCCGAGCCGAGACGCGCGAAGACCGCGCCGAAGATGTTCGAGGCGACGGCCAGCAGGAGCATCATGCTCGACTGCTGGGCGGTCTGGATCACCGCGTTCTTGAATCGTGTCCAGGTCAAGGTTCGGTAGAGGGCGGCCATGATGAGCGTGCCCACCACCCCCACTCCGGCCGCCTCGGTCGGCGTGGCCATGCCGGCCAGGATGGGCCCGAGCGTCACTGCGGTCAGGAGGACGTGAGGAAGCATGCCGTATATCAGCTCGCCGGCGAGCGTCCGGAGTGGAAGCGCGCGCTCCGCGGATGGCAGCGGTGGGCCCAGGCGCGGATCGATCAGGCAGCGGACGATCGTCCATACGGTGAAGATCCCCGCCAGCAGGAAGCCCGGACCGAACGAGGCGGCGTAGAGGGAGATCACCGGCACGCCCATCATCGGCCCCATCACGACCAGCATCACGCTCGGCGGGATCAGGATACCGAGGCTGCCGCCCGCGGTGATGGCTCCGGCGGAGAGCCGAGGGCTGTATCCTGCCCTGAGCATGGCCGGCGCCGCCATGATGCCGACGACCGCGACCGTCGCGCCCACCGTCCCGGCGGCGATTCCGAAGATGGTGGCAGTGACCAGCACGGCGACGTAGAGCGAGCCCGGCAAGGGACCCAGCAGAAGGCGGAGGGCGTGGAACAATCGCTCCATCAGCCCGCCCTCCTCCAGGAGATAGCCCATGAAGATGAACAGGGGGATTGCGGCGAGGACCTGCTCCTTCATGAGTCCGACGGTCTGCAGGACGGCCAGGTAATAGATCACGTCGCCGAGCGCCAGATAGCCGACTGTGAGCGAGAGGAACATCAGCGTGAAGACGATGGGAAATCCGGCAAAGATCGCCACGAAGAAGACGCCGAGCAGGACGAAGCCGAGCAGCTCGTGGCTCACCGGGGCCTCCCGCGGATCACGCGCCCGCACCGGATCAGCTCGGAGAGGCCCTGGAGCAGCAGGAGGGCCGCGCTCAGCGGGATGACGGCCTTGAACAGATACATTGGAAACGGCACGCTGCCGATCCTCAGCCCGGTCCGCTCACCGATCTCCCAGGCGAACCCCGCCTCGACGATCCCGGCGTACAGGATGAACAGCAGCCCGGGGAAGAAGAAGAGCACGTAGCTGAGCGCATCGATCGTGGCTCGCGTCTTCGCCGACCAGCCCTGATAGAACACGTCGGTCCGGATGTGGCCGTCCTTGAGCAATGTGTAGGCCGAGGCCAGCATGAACTGGGCGCCGTAGGTCATGTAGGTGACTTCGTAGGCCCACTTGGTCGGGGCGTGGAAGGCGTAGCGAGCCACCACCTCGTACGCCACCGCAAACGTCATCGGCACGATGAGCCAGCCCGCGAGCCAGCCGGCGGCTGTGCTCACGGCATCGATGGCCCTGACCACTCGGTCCAGCGCCGCGCCGAGGGAGCTCAGACCAGCCACCGATGAAGCCGAGCGAGCAGGGAGCGGGTCACTGGATCCGTCGCGTCATTATGAGTCATCGGCGATGGCTGATCTATCGTGCGGGTTGAGGGGGTCAGGTCGCCGATCCCTCGAAGCGCGTTCGCGCTGGGTGCTATGATGCGTTGAGCTGTTTCATGAAGGAGCAAGGCCCGCAGCGCGGAAAGGAGCGGCCCGATGAGCCACTACACGCTGGATCAGTTCTTGGCCGACACGCGCGCGACCATCGCGCGCAAGGGCATCCCTTCGGGGCTGGCCGAGGTCCGCGATCACCTGGAGAAGCTGCTCCACAACCCCGATCTGCTCAAGAAGCACCTCGGCGACCCTGTCCCCTACACCATGCGCGCCACCATCGGCCACGACCCCGAGACCGACGTGCACGTGCTTGTGCACGGGCGTGAGAAGGCCGGCTCGTCGGCCATCCACGATCACGGGCCCTGCTGGGTGATCTACGGGAACTACAAGAACCCCACCCGCATGCGCCGGTGGCGACGGCTGGACGACGGCAACCGGCCCGGCTATGCCGAGGTGGAGCTGCAAAAGGAGTTCCTGAACGAGCCGGGTCAGGCGGCGGTGTTCGCTGTGGGTGACATCCACTCGATCGAGTTCGGGGACGACACGTTCTTCATCAGGGTGACGGGCGGAGATGTCGAGGTCCAGAAGACCCTGAAGTTCGACGCCGAGAAGAAGACCGTCGAGGTCGCCGACCGCGCGCTGAATCAGCGCTGAGGGCTGACGGTCCTCCTCACCCGGGCCGGCGCGGCCGCTTGAATGGCTTGCCAGACGCGCTCGGGCGTTGCCGGCATCTCGATGTGTTCGACGCCGAGGTCGGCGAGGGCGTCGACGATGGCGTTGATCACCGCGCCCAGCGCGGGTGTTGTCCCGCCTTCGCCGCCGCCGCGCAGCCCGAGGGGATTCGTGGTCGACGGCACCTCGCTGATCTCGGTCGTGAACGGCGGCAACACGTCGGCGCGCGGCAGACGGTAATCCATGAAGGTCGCCGACGCCATCTGCCCTGTCACGGCGTCGTAGTGGCAGAGCTCCCAGAGCGCCTGGCCGACGCCGGCGGCGATGCCGCCGTGAGTCTGGCCGTGGAGGATCAACGGATTGACGGCACGGCCGACGTCGTCGACCGTCGTGTAGCGGACGATCTCCACGAGGCCCGTCTCCGGATCGACCTCGACCTCGCAGACGGCCGAACCGTATGGATATGACGGCACGCTCATGGTCTCATCCCCGACGCCACCGAGCGGTCCGCGCAAGTCCTCCGGCGCGTCCGGCCTGAGCGCGGCCGCCGCCGCGGCGAACAGCGAGACACCTCGGCCGGTGCCCTTGACCACGAAGCGCCCACGCACGAACTCGATGTCGGCCTCGGCGGCTTCCAGCAGCCATGCCGCCAGCCGCCGCCCCTTGTCGACGATCTCGTCGGACGCCTTGGCCATCACCACCGCCCCCAGACGCATCGAGCGGCCCGAATGCGAGCCGCCGCCGACTCGCGCCACGTCGGTGTCGCCGGCGATGATCCTCACCTGCTCGATACTCACGTCGAACCACTCGGCGACGAGCTGGGCGAAGCTCGTCTCGTGCCCCTGCCCCGCCGACAGCGTGCCGATGACCACGTCGATCCCGCCGTCGGCGCGTAGCGTGATCTCGGCCCGCTCGCGCGGCACGCCCGTATTCAGCTCGATGTAGTTGGCCAGCCCAATCCCACGGAATCGGCCGCGACGGCGGGCCTGGGCTCGGCGGCCCTCAAACCCGGCCCAGTCGGCGAGCGCCACGACCCGATCCTGAACCGCCGCGTAATCCCCGCTGTCGTAGATCAGCCCGAGGGGATTGCGATACGGCAGCGCCGTCGCCGGGACCAGGTTGCGCCGGCGTAGCGCCACGCGATCAAACCCGTGACGCCGCGCGGCGAGGTCGATCAGCCGTTCGATCACGAACATCACTTCGGGCCGCCCGGCGCTCCGATAGGGGCACGTCGGTGACGTGTTGGTGACCACCGCGCGAGCGCGCATCGACGACGCGGGGATGTGATACACGCTCGACGACACCGCCACCCCCTTGGCGAGGGGTGTCAACGAGACGGCGTGGGCGCCCAGGTTGCTCGTGTTGCTGCCACGAAACGCCAGGAACGTGCCGTCGGCGTCGAGCGCCAGCTCGGCCTGCGACACGAGGTCGCGGCTCTGGTAGTCGGTGAGCAGCGCCTCGCGCCGCTCGCAGGTCCACTTCACCGGCCGTCCCAACCGCCTCGCCGCCCACGCCACGAGACCGAACTCCGGATAGAAGCTGTTGCGCGTCCCGTAGTTGCCGCCCACGTCGTGGGCCACGACACGCACAGCGCTCTCCGCTACGCCGAGCACGGCAGCAAGATCTCCGCGCTGGCGCTGGGAGCCGCCCGAGCCCGCGTAGAGCGTGTAGCGACCGCTCACGTCGTCGTAGGTGGCGACGGCCGCCCGCGGCTCCAGCGGGACACCGGCCACCCTGTTGATGCGCGTCTCCAGCCGGACCACGTGCGCAGCGCGAGCGAACGCCGCGTCCACCGCCGCTCCGTCGCCAGTTTCCGAGTCGACGCAGACGTTGGACGCCGCCGCGTCCCAGACGATCGGCGCCGTCGCAGAAGCCGCGGCCGCGGTGGCGGTGACCACCGGCAAGGGGTCGTAGTCGACCGTCACCCGCTCCGCGGCGTCGCGGGCGGCCGCGGGTGTCTCGGCGACCACGACCGCCACCGCCTCGCCCACGAATCGCGCGCGGTCGACCGGGAGCAGCGGGTGCGGCGCGATGAAGAATGCCGAGCCGTCGCGGCTCCGGAGCGGGACCTCGTGGGGGTTCGTCGGCACGGGACGGTGCGGGATCGGCTGGAGATCATCGGCCAGCGCATCGCGGCCGGTGAGCACCGCAATCACCTCAGGCACCTTCCGAGCATCGCTCGCATCGATGCCCAGGATGCGCGCGTGGGCGTACGGTGAGCGCACCAGGCACGCATAGGCCTGGCCCGACAGGCTCACGTCGTCGCTGAAGCGACCGCGGCCGGTGATCAGCCGCTGATCTTCCTTGCGCGGGACCGGCTTGCCGATACCCTCACGGGCGACGCACCCACGCGAATCGAGAAACGACATCTCCCCTCCGTGAACCCACCCGACTCGGCCCTCTTGGGAGTAGTGGCGCCTGCGGAATTTGTCAAGAGGCTGGGGTAGAATCTCCTGCTCAGGGAGGGACGGATATGACCTTTCAGCGCATCTGGCGTGGCGGGATCTCCTTGGTCGTGGGAGTTATCGTGGCATCCGCCGGCAGCGTGGGCGCGGCGCGCGCGGACGAGACGTGCAACTCGCCCTATATCACCAAGCTCATCACGGGCCAGGAAGACTACGTCTACGTCTGGGCCCTGGGGGTCGAGGGGGTCGGCGATGGCTCCGACAAGCTGGTGACCGTCGATGTGCACCCGAAGTCGAAGAGCTACGGCAAGGTGATCGCATCCGTCTCGGTCGGCGGCCGTGGCGAGGCCCACCACATGGGGTTCACCGATGATCGGCGTTTCATCTGGGCAGGCGGCCTGGCCGAGCCCAAGATCTACGTGTTCGACATCGCGACCGATCCGGCCAAGCCCAAGCTCGTGAACACCATCACCAACATGGCCGAGAAGACCGGCTACCTCGGCCCGCACACCTACTACGCGCTGCCCGGTCGCATGCTCGTGCAGGCGCTGTCCAACACCAAGGACAAGGGCGGCGTGACCGGCATGGCGCTCTACAACAACAAGGGCGAGTATGTCGCCGCCCACGCCATGCCCACCGACGGCGGGGGCGACGGCTACGGCTACGACCTGGCGGTCAACCCCAAGAAGAACGTCCTGCTCACCTCGAGCTTCACCGGCTACGACAACTACATGCGGCCGCTCGGCGACCTCATCAAGGACGCGGAGGCCATGAAGCGCTTCGGCAACACCATGGTCCTGTGGGACCTGAAGGCCATGAAGCCCCAGAAGGTCTTCGCCGTGCCGGGTGCGCCGCTGGAGATCCGCTGGTCCCTCAACTCCGGCGACAACTGGGCTATCACCGCCGCCGCGCTCACCTCGAAGCTCTGGCTCATCAAGCCCGACAGCAAGGGCGAGTGGCAGGCCAAGGACGTGGCCACCGTCGGCGACCCCGCCAAGATCCCGCTGCCCGTGGACATCAGCATCACCCGCGACGGCAAGGGGCTCTGGGTCAACACGTTCATGGACGGGATGACCCGCTACTTCGACCTCAGTAACCCGGAGGCGCCGAAGCAGACCTACACGAAGGTCACCGGCAAGCAGGTCAACATGATCTCGCAGAGCTGGGACGGCAAGCGCGCTGTACATCACCTCGTCCTTGCTCGCCAACTGGGACAAGGGCGGCGCCGACAACGAGCAGTTCCTGCGCGGTTTCACCTGGGACGGCAAGGAGCTCAAGCAGGTCTTCGAGGTGGACTTCACCCAGGAGAAGCTCGGGCGCGCCCACCACATGAAGCTCGGCTCCAAGACCCTCCGCGCGAAATGAAGCTTGGCCTGGTCGGGGTGGCGGTGGTAATCGCGTGCCTGGCGGCGTCGGCGGCCGCCAGCCACGAGGTCGCGCCGCTTCCCCCGCTCGACTTCAACCCGCCGCCGCCCGGCACCTACACGCTGCACCGGATCATGGCTGCTCCTGACGGGGAGGTGCTCGACCTTGACGGCCGCCCGCGGCGTCTCTCTCACTTCACGCGCGGCCGCATCACCCTGCTCGGCTTCATCTACACCACATGCGTCGATCCGGCCGGCTGCCCCCTTGCCTACCGCGTGTTCGAGTCGGTGAGACAGTCGATCGAGGAGCGCCCCGGCTTCGGCGGGGCGCGACGAGCGCCAGGGGGGTCGGGGGGACCCGTGGCCAGGCCCCCCATGCCAGAAATCCAGCTCGTGACGCTCTCCTTCGATCCCCTACGTGATCCGCCCTCGGTCATGCGACGCTACGCGGGCAGCCGCCTGCGCGGCGACGGCTCGGGGCCGCCCTGGTACTTCCTGACCACCCGCTCGGCCCGGGAGCTGGCGCCTCTCGTCGAGGGCTTTGGTCAGGACATTCGCTACACGATCGACCGGTCGAGCGGCAAGCCCCGCCGGGAGCTCTCGCACGTGCTCAAGGTCTTCCTGATCGACCCCGAGGGCTTCGTCCGCGAGATCTACAGCTCCACGTTCCTCCATCCCCAGACCGTGCTGAACGACGTACAGACCCTGCTCATGGAGCGTTCGGCGCCGTCCGCATCAACACGCTGAAGGAGGTGTCGTGCGGGCTGCGGAGGCGATGATGGCGCGCGAACGGACCGCGCGCAGTTGCGGAAGCCTGGCCAGCGTGATACGTTCCGCCCACTCGGGTGGCCGGTCCGGTTCTCATGTCGTCGCGGATCCGAGAACGGGAGAACAACATGCCCAGCTCGAGCACGCCCAACGTCCCCCTCGAGGAAGTCGCTGGCAACGGACTGCTGCACCGCCGCATCTTTCTGACGCAGGGCATCGCCCTCATCGGCGCGGGAGGCCTGACCGTGTTGTCAGCAGGGTCAGCGGCCGCCGCCGATCCGCCGGGCATACCACCCTGGATGCTGGCGCCGGGGGCAGGGATGAGCGGGTATGGGGCGCCGGCAAAGTATGAGGACAAGGTCCAGCGCACCGGGATCGGCTCCCAGCCGGGCACGACCGGCAGCGGTGCCTCCCGCACGCCGCTCGAGCGTCTCAACGGGATCATCACGCCGAGCGGGTTGCACTTCGAGCGCCATCACGGCGGCGTGCCGGACATCGATCCAAGTGCCCACCGGCTGTTGATTCATGGCCTGGTCAAGCGGCCCCTCGTATTCACCATGGATGCTCTGCTGCGATATCCGATGGTGTCGCGCATCCAGTTCATCGAATGCTCCGGCAACAGCCGGCCCAACCTCAGCCCCGCGCCTCCGGCGGCGTCCTGTGGCGCCATCCACGGCCTCGTCTCGTGCAGCGAGTGGACGGGCGTGCCCCTGGCCATCGTGCTGGCGGAGGCCGGAGCGGACCCTAGCGCGCAATGGCTCCTGGCCGAGGGCGCCGACGCGGCGGCCATGAGTCGGAGCGTGCCGATGGCGAAGGCAATGGACGACGCCCTTCTCGCCTTCTACCAGAACGGAGAGCGTCTGCGCCCGGAGAACGGTTATCCGGTGCGCCTGTTCCTCCCGGGCTACGAGGGCAACATGAGCGTCAAGTGGCTGCGACGGATCAAGGTCACGGCCGGGCCCACCATGACCAAGGACGAGACGTCGAAATACACCGACCTTCTCGCCAGCGGCAAGGCGCTGATGTTCACGTACGCGATGGAGGTCAAATCGGTCATCACCGTCCCCTCGCCTGGGCTCGCGCTGAAGGGTCCTGGGCTGTACGAGATCTCCGGGTTGGCCTGGTCGGGGTCCGGGAAGATCGCCAAGGTGGAGGTCTCTGCCGATGGCGGCCAGACCTGGGGCCAGGCAATGCTGGAGGAGCCGGTTCTGTCGAAGGCGCTGACGCGGTTCCGCATGGCGTGGCGATGGAACGGGGGACCGGCCGTGCTCAAGAGCCGGTCCACCGACGAAGCCGGCGTGGTCCAGCCCTCACGCGACAAACTCGTGGCCGACAAGGGCACGCAGTTCCTCTACCATTACAACGCCATCCAAGCCTGGAACGTCGCCGCAACCGGCGAGGTGACGAATGTCTACTCGTAGCCGGGCCGCGCTCGCGATCCTCGGCTTCGCCGCGGTCGTGATCTCGCCCGCGCGCGCTGCCGACGGACCCAACCTAGGCCGCGAGGCCACCCCTTCCGAGATCGCCGGGTGGGACATCAGCATCGCACCCGACGGCAACGGTCTGCCGCCAGGCGGAGGGGCGGCCGTGACTGGAGCTGCGGTCTACGCCGCCAAGTGCCAGTCGTGCCACGGGGAGAAGGGCGCCGGCCAGCCGAACGATCGTCTCGTCGGTGGTCAGGGGACCCTCGCCGGACCGACCCCGGTGCGAACGATCGGCAGCTACTGGCCGTACGCGACCACGGTCTTCGACTACGTCCGCCGATCGATGCCGTACCACCAGCCGCAGTCGTTGACAAACGATGAGGTTTACGCGGTGACCGCCTATCTGCTCTACCTGAACGGGGTCATCGCGGAGGGTGAAGCGATGAACGCGCAGACGCTCCCTCAGGTGCAGATGCCCAATCGGGGCAATTTCATCCTGGCTTACCCACCGCCTGCCAAATAGTCGTGACGCCTGTTCAGGCTCTGTGATCGGGGGAAAGGGGCCGCCCCTTAGGAGCGGCCCCTGACCGTACCGCTCGGCCGATCAGCTGTGCCAGCGGAACTGTTGCGGCTTGCGGGCGGACTCCTGGGAAATCATGACATTGACGAGCGCCGGGCCGCGGAAGTCCATCGCCTCTTGCAAGGCGGCCTTGAGGTCCTTCGGGTTCTCGATGAACCAGCCCTTGCCGCCAAAGGCCTCCATCATCTTGTCATAGCGGGCGCCGTAGATCAGCGCGTTCGGCCGCATGTTCTTGAGCGGGTCGGCCGGCGGCTCGGCGTGACCGGGGCCGATGCCGCCGTTGTTGAAGACGACGATCTTGACCGGTAGCTGATAGCGACAAGCCGTCTCG
Organism: uncultured Candidatus Rokubacteria bacterium; assembly: GCA_963754315.1. Classification (GTDB taxonomy): domain Bacteria; phylum Methylomirabilota; class Methylomirabilia; order Rokubacteriales; family CSP1-6; genus CAVWFS01. Next base: position 58,625 of record CAVWFS010000018.1, on the reverse strand, counting down.
ATCTCCATGCCGGAGAAGCCGATCGCCGAGTCGCCCGAGACCGAGATGATCGGCTTGTCGGGATGCACCACCGCGGCCGCGATGACGAAGCCCATGCCGATGCCCATGGTGCCGTAGCTACCGGCATCGAGCCGGTGCCGTGGCTTCGAATTGAACAGCTGGGTGCGGCCGATGTCCATCGTGCTGGCGCCCTCGCCGATGATGATCGCGTCTTCCGGCGTCCAGGCGGCCACGTCCCTCAGCGCGCGGTAGTAGTTGGCCGGCGCCGCGTCGTCGACGAGCTGAGGCGCGATCTGCTTCGCATTCGCCGCCGCTTTTTCGGCGATGGCGGCACGCCAGGGCATTTCCTTGGGATAGACCCACTCGCGCTTTTCGAGGGCCTTGTTGAGCTGCCCGACGATCGCCTTGCCGTCGCCGACCAGCGCGACCTCGGTCGGCGCGTTCTGGCCGATCGTCTCCGCCGCGATGTCGAGCTGGATGAAGCGTACGTCCTTGTGATACCGCGGGGGCAGGCCGAAATGCATGATCCAGTTGAGCCGCGCGCCCATCAGGAAGACGACGTCGGCATTCTGGAGCGCGTGGCTGCGCGCGGCGCCGACCGAGAGCGGATGGGCGTCGGGCATCACACCCTTGCCCATCGGCGAGGCCAGGAACGGCAGCTGGGTGCGTTCGATGAAGGCGCGCACCTCGGTCTCGGCGCGCGAATAGGCCATACCCTTGCCGATGATGACGAGGGGCCGCTCCGCCGACCGGAGCGCGTCCAGTGCGTGCTCGACGTCGTCCGGAATGGCCTGGGTGCGGGGGGGATCCGGACAGCGCGCGGGCTCCTCCACCATCACCTCGTCGACCTTTCCGGTGATGATGTCGTCTGCAATGTCGAGATAGCTCGCGCCGGGCCGGCCGTAGATCGAGTTCCTGACCGCCATCTCGACATAGAACGGGATTCGGTGGACGTGCTCGATCGCATGCGCGAACTTGCAGAATGGCGTCGCGATCAACACCTGGCGCTCTTCCTGGAACGCACCCATGCCGTTACGCCACGTCTCCGACGCTCCCCCGATGAGGACCATCGGCCAGCCATTCTGCTGCGCATTGGCGAGGCCGGCGAGGGCGTGGACGACGCCGGGGCCCGACACCACGAGGCAGGCGCCGGGACGCCCGGTCAGATAGCCAACAGCCTGGGCGGCGTACGAGGCGGACTGCTCGTTGCGCATCCCGACATAGGTAATCCCTTCCTTCTGCGCGGCGGCAGCGATCGGCTGCACCGGAAACCCGACGATCCCGAACATGAATTCGACGCCCTGCCGCTTGAGGTTCCTCGCCACTAAGGTTGCGCCGTCAACTTCGGCCATGAGCTCCTCCTGTCAGAGTGCGGTCGTCGTATGTACCATGAAAACGCCTTCGCAGCCGCCAGCCTCTCTCCTTCCCTGATCCGAGCTAAGATCGCGTCCCCCGGAACAAGAGTCAAGCCCCCGGAGGAAGAGTGATTCCCGCGGCAGCGCTCAGACCGCGCCGAGGGGCGCGAATCGCGAGGTCTCGGGAAGGGCCCTACTCGGGATGGGGTCCCCTCGCGCGGAACGCCGAGTTCGCGCTGGTCGCGCCCAGACCCTGCTGGGTTGCACCGCCCGGGAGGTAGATGACGCTTCCGATCACGCCGGCAAAGATGCCGTGGCGAGGAACGGGCATGGGCGGCAGCGACTGCCACGTATCCATGGCCGGATCGTAAACCTCGACCTCGCCGAAGAGCCGGGGAAGCTCCCCGCCGAACACGTAGAGATGCCCGCGCACGACGCCGGCCGCGATGCCGGAGCGGCCGGTCGGCAACGGCGCCCGCCTCGTCCAGACGTTTGTTGTCGGATCGTAGACCTCATGCGCCGTCGAGGCATCGGGACTGCCCCGTCCCCCCACGACGTAGAACCGGCCTCCGATCGCGCCGCCGGCAGTGTGGTTGCGGGGTACAGCCATTGGGGCCAGCACCTGCCACGCGTTCGCACCTGGGTCGTAGACTTCGAGCTCGTTGCCGACCATATCGGACCCGGTGCCTCCGGCCACGTAGATCTTCCCGGCGATGACGGCCACGGCCGGGGTCCCCCCGTGCGAGTACCGCATTGACGCGACCTCGCTCCACGCGTCGCGGCCGGCGTCGTAGATAAAGGCGCGCGGGCTCGTCCCCCCGAACGCGTACAGCCGGCCATTGACGGTGGCGGCGGCGTTGTGGTTGGTAGCGATCGGCAAGGGCGCTGCCTGCCGCCACGTATTCGTCCGCGGATCATAGACCTCCACCGTGGCCGTCGACTGCCCTTGCGTGTCGAAGCCGGCGATCGCGAAGACCTTGCCGTCGAGCACCGAGACGGAGATCTCTTGCCGCGGGGTCGGCATCGGGGCCAGCGTGCTCCATACCCCGCCCACCGGCGCCGACTGGCCGGGCCCGGGCAGGAGGCAGGCGGTGAAGATCACGGTCAAGCAGATCAGCGCCAGCGGCACCATGGCCCTCTTCATGGCTTGCCGATCCTGCCGTTACGACTGGTGATTCGCTTCATGAACTCCCTCCCGCGGGCTACTCGGATTCTACATCCCACCGACCCTCGGGGACATCGCCAGGGCGTAGGGCGTGTGCGTAACCACGGACCGCATGTGCCTCTCGCGTCTCGATCTCTCAGCAGCCAAGCCCTGTTCGGTTAACGTCCTGGCCGGTTAGCGTGACAGAGGAGGCTCGTATGGCTGTCGAAATCAAGGCTGGACCGAGGAATGGATCGAGAGGCGCAGACACGACCGATCTCCAGGGCTATTTGCGCAAGTATGGCTACCTGGGCGCGGCGGCCGCCGCGGAACGATTTGGCATGAGGAGTTTTCCCGGAGCCAAAGGAATGTCGCCAGTGGTCGCTGATGCCCGCCTGCCGCCGCCACGATCGCCTCTCTCAAGGTGCAGGCGCCGTCGCCGGCAGTTGTGTTGTCGTTCAGCGAGTTCACGATCAGGGTCGCCGCGTCGGTCGGGGCCGACCACGCCACGAGCACTGTTGCCCTGCTACCTAGGCCGTGCGTCACACTCCGCTTTCGCTGCCCATCGCCGCTCGTTGTCCAGCAGGCGCTGGACGACCAAACGCATCAGATAGAGGCCGAAGGTGGGGTCCTGGACACACAGCTGAAGCAGCCGCTGGTCACTGATTGACCCGATCTCGACATCGGTCTCGCAGAGAGCGGTGCCTGTCCGGCAGCCGTCCGGCGCGAACACCCCGATTTCTCCAATGACGGAGCCGGGGCCGAGGACGACCCCGATCTCGGTCACACGGACCGACCCTGACAGAATCACGAACGTCGAGCGCGCGGGGTCGCCGATCCTGAACAGAACGTCGCCTGACCTGAACGAGTGACAGGTCATCATCGGGATTAACCACTCGAGGCCGAAGGTGCTCCGCAGCCCGGCGCGCACCCGCTGGACCAGGCTTCGCGCCTGCAGCAGGCGTACACAGTTCAGGGGCAGCAGGACCGCATGCAGAACGAGGACGGGATAGAGCCCCGCACCGAGCCCGTAGGCGATGAAGGCGACGTTGCTGGCGATGGCGATCACGCGGAGGGGGGTCATGGCCTTCATGTAGAAGGCGGAGAAGACGAGGAAGGAGGCGCTGTACCCGGCGACGTTGACCCAGTCCAGATCGATCATCTTACCCGCTCCGCAACCACTAGCGGCAGGAGGGATGCCAGGCTAGAATGGACATGAAACCAGGGGTTTACGCTCTCACTCGAGATGTTTGGCCACGGACCATGTGGCCAATTTCGCCACTTTGGCCACTTGCCACCGCCGTCCGCGCGGCGGACGTAGAATCGAAGTCGATGCAGAGGCTCGTCGGCGAGAGCAAGGGTATCGTCGCCGTCCGGCAAGCGATCCAGAGCCTCGTCGAGCGTCAGCGGACGGCCCGCCGACTCCCGCCGATCCTGATCCTCGGCGAGACCGGTACTGGCAAGGGGCTGGTGGCGCGGGTCATTCACGAGTTGAGCCCGCGCGCCAGCGGCCCCTTCGTGCCCGTGAACTGTGCCGCGATCCCCGAGACCATGCTCGAGGCCGAGATGTTCGGCTACGAGCGGGGGGCGTTCACGGACGCTCGCCAGGCCAAGCCCGGCCTGTTCCACCTCGCCCAGCATGGCACCGTACTGCTCGACGAGGTCAGCCTGCTCTCCCCTCCGCTGCAGGCCAAGCTCCTGACTGCTATCGAGGAACGCACGGTGCGGCGCCTCGGAGCCACGCGGGACGAGCCGCTCGACATGCAGATCATCGCGGCCGCCAGCGATGACCTGGCCGCCGCGCGGCGTCTCGGGCGCTTCCGCGAAGACCTCTACCATCGCCTCTCCCTGGTGACCCTCACCTTGCCGCCCCTGCGAGAGCGGAGCGACGACCTTGGTCTCCTCGCCGAGCATCTTCTGCAGCGCGTCGCCGAGAATTACGGGCTCGGGCCCATGAAGTTGGCCGCCGGCGCCCTGGACGTCCTGCGCCGGCACGCGTGGCCCGGGAATATACGCGAGCTGGCGAACGTGCTCGAGCGCGCCGCGTTGCTCGCCGACGGAGCGGAGATCACCGCGGCTGCCCTTCTTCTCGACGCGTCCCCCTCGCCACCGGCGCCCTCGTCCGGCGCATCAGGGGAGGGCGCCGCTCGTGGCTCGACGATGCCCTGGCGGATGGCCGGCGCGGACCCCATTCTGACCGCACTGAAGGCGACAGGCGGCAACGTCGTTCAGGCGGCGGCTCGACTCGGCATTCCCCGCAACACCCTGCGTTACCGCATGCGACGTCTAGGACTCTCACCGTTTCCGGGCGTGCGGGGGCCATCGCCGTCCGAGAGCGTCGGCGCGTCCATCCCAGGGCCTCGCTGGGAGCACCGGCACATCGCGCTGCTCCGGGTGCGGCTCGTCGGCGACGACGTCTGGCCGGCCTCGACGAGCGCGCACCGGCTTGAGCGGATCGCCGACACAGTGCGAGCGTTCGGGGGCCGGCTGGAGAGCCAGGGCTCGCTGACGATACTGGCCTCCTTTGGCACGACGCCGACGGAGGATGTGACCACGCGCGCAGCTCATGCCGCGCTGGCGGCGGTGACTGCCGCCCGGGATGACGACCCGCCCGTGGGGGTCCAGGCCGCGCTCCACGTCGCGACGGCCCCGCTGGCCGTCGACCCGGACGGGACGCGGATCGACGCGGAAGTCCTGGGTCAAATCGTGACGGAGATCGATGCGCTGGTCGCGGAGGCAGAACCAAACACCGTGGTCGTGGCCGAATCCATAGAGGCTCTGCTCTCGCGCAGATTCGCGCTGGTGGCCGATCAACCACTGACTGGACACAAGGCGCTCCGCCTCGTTCATCGGCCGCGTACGGCGTTCGATCACCGCAGCCGTCTCACGACGTTCGTCGGCCGGCAGCGGGAGCTCGACGCCCTGGCCGGCGAGCTCGCCGTGGCCGCCAGCGGGCGCGGGCGCGTGGTCGGGATCGTGGGTGACGCCGGCATCGGGAAATCACGCCTCGTCTGGGAATTCCGTCAGCGTGTGGCGGGCGAATCCGTGGAGTGCGTCGTAGGGCATTGCGTACCACAGGGTGGGGCCATTCCCTTCCTGCCGGTGCTCGACGTGCTGCGGGAGCTTGCCACCCTCTCGGAGGGCGATCCCCTGGGCCCGACAGTCGAGCGACTCTCGACGACGCTCGGGGAGGCTGGGCTCGACTCTGGCCCGCGACTTCCCTTCCTCCTCCGTCTGCTGGGAGTCCGCGATCGCGGCGGAGGGCTCGACGACCTGAGCCCCGAGGTGCTCCGCGCCCGGACGTTCGAGACTCTCTTGGAGCTTTTCCTGGGCGCGAGCACCCGCCGTACCCAGGCCATCTTCGTCGAGGACCTGCACTGGATAGACCGCACGTCGGACGAGTGGCTTCGGGCGCTGGTGGAGCGGCTGGGCGGCAGCCGCCTTCTGCTGGTCACCACCTACCGCCCCGGCTACCAGCCGGGCTGGATCGGGCACTCGTACGCCACGCAGGTGTCGCTGGCACCGCTGGGCCGCGAGGACAGCTTCCGCGTCGTGGAGGGGATCCTGGGCGACTCGGCCGGAGAGCTGGCCGAGCCCGTCCTGGCTCGCGCCGAGGGAAATCCGCTGTTCCTCGAGGAGCTCGCGATCACCGTCCGCGATCAGGGTCGACTCGAGGCCGAGCCGACCATTCCCGCTACGATCGACGAGGTCGTCGGCAGCCGCATCGACCGGCTGGCCCCGGAGCCGCGTCGGCTCCTCGGCGCGGCCGCCGTGCTCGGTCGCGGGTTCTCTCACGATCTCCTCGAGGCCGTCTGCGGCGGCTCGCTCGACCCGCAGGTGGATACCTTGGTATGCCAGGAGTTCCTGCTCCCCCGCGTGGCTGCCGCGGAGCGGGGGTACGTCTTCAAGCACCCGCTGACGCAGGAGCTAGCCTACGCGCGCCTCGAGCCCGGTGAGCGACGGCGGCTGCATGCGCTGGCTGGAGACGTCCTGGAGGCTCAGGCTGCGCACGGTGCAGAGGTCGTCGATCGCCTGGCCTACCACTGGGCGCACACCGACGATTCGGCGCGGGCCGTCACCTGGCTGGTCCGCTTCGCCGACCGCGCGGCCCGCGGCTCATCGCACGAGGAGGCCGTTGCCGCGCTCGAGCGAGCGCGCGAGCACGCCGGTCGGCTGCCAGTGGCCCAGCGTGATGCCCTGAGAATTGACGTGATGATGCGCCTGTCCCGCTCCCTGACCTACCTCGGTCGCATCGGCGAGGCCCTCGCGCGGGTCGCTGCAGAAGGCGCGGGCGTGAGTCGACTCGACGACCAGCGCCTTACGGCGCGCTTCGGGTACTTGATCGCCAATCTCCACTGCCTGCGCGGCAACTTGGGAGAAGCCAGGGAATGGGCCTCGCGCGCCGTCGGCGACGCCGAGGTAGCGGGCGAGGTGGCTGCCCTGGGCCGCGCCTGTCACGTGATGGCGTACGAATGCTGGTGGTCGGGCAGACCGCGCGAAGGCATCGGCTGGGGCCATCGGTCCGTCGCGTGCCTGGAACGAAGCCGCGACCGCGGCTGGCTCGCGACCGCCCACTGGGGTGTAAGTGTCAACCACTATCTGCTCGGCGAACTTGGGCTGGCCCGTGAGCAGCTGCACAAGATCGTCCCGCTCGCTGACTCGGTTGCCGATCCGCGCCTGCTGATGCTGGGATCCTGGTGGGCGGGGTTTCTCGCCGCGGAGACGGGCGACGCGGAAACGGCGGTTGCCGAAGCCGAGCGCGCCCTCGGTCTCGTCGCTGACACGTACAACCGGGCCCTCTGTGCCGGCTTCCTGGGCTATGCGTACCTGACGGCCGGCGATGTCGGGCGGGCCATCGGGCGGCTTGAAGAGGGCCTCGCATTGTCCGCCGAGGCTGGTGTGCGCCCCCACGAGAGCTGGTTCAGTGCGTGCCTGGCCGAGGCGTGGTCGCTCGGCGGTGAGCCTGCCCGAGCCCAGCCGCTCGCGCAGCGGGCCCTCGAGCTTGCGCGTGAGATGGAGCTTCCCTGGGTCGCCGGCGTTGCCCTGCGGGCCCTCGGACGCGCGGCGCTCGGTCTTCGTGACGTCGCCACCGCGGAGAGGGCCTTACGCGAGGCGCTCGCCGCCTTCACCGCGATTCCGGCGGGAGTGTGGACCACGCGGACGCGGGTTGACCTCAGCGAGCTCGCCCTGGCGCAGGGCGATCAGGCGTCAGCGATCGCGCACCTCGGCGAGGCCCGAGCCGAAGCCGTGCACGTCGGGCTCCCTTCGCTGATCGACCGGATTGACGGGCTGCTCAGAGCCCACTGACCTGCGCTGTTGACGTCAACTCCACAGCAGGGAGACCCCAGGCGTGAACTCACAGCTTGTTCAGGATCTCCCGCATCTTCTCCTTGTACACATCCTCGGTGACGAGGCCCTTCTCATAGAGCTCCTTCAGCTTCTGTAGCTGAGTGGCCACATCGGGACTGATGGGCACTGCCGGCGGTGGGCCGCTGGCGGCTGGCGGAGGCGGTGGCGCGGGCTGTGGCGGCGCCGCGGGTTGGACGGCCGCTGGGGATGCGCTGAAGGTCAGAGCTTGCGTCACCTCGGGATCGTTGATCAACTGCTCGAGTTTCTGGCGGAACACGTCGCGGGCGCTACCACTCATCTCGTCCTCGTGACCAGCCAGGCGCCGTTGCGCGAGAACCTTACCGCTCGAATCCAACACCTTGAGGTCGAGCTCGTAGAAGAGCTGGGTCTTGAAGTAGGTGTCGGTCCTCCACTCCGCGACCGTGAGCACGACGTCTCGGTCGACTCGCATGAGCGCCATCCTTTGGGCAACACCTTCGGGGCTCTCGGAATGCGAGACGACGACCGGGATCGCCTTGAACCCCTTGGCGGCAAGCGATGTCGCCAGGACGGTCGTGAGGTCATCACCAAGGGGCTTGCCGCTGGCCGTGTTGACGCCCGCGATGTGGTGCTGGGATCGGATCTTGCCGACAAACGTGGGATTCTCCTGTCCAGAGGTAATGAGCTTTCGTTGGTCATGGGCCGCAACCGCGACGGGAGCTGCGCCGGTTGCATCGACGCGAGCCACGATGTCGCCGTAGGCGAGCGTCTGGCCAGACGCGCAGCCACCAAGAAGCACGGCCTGGATGAGCACAGGTAGCAGTGTCGAAGATACGGCGATGCTGCGCACCAGAGCGGCTGATGTGACGGAACGAGGCGCGGCAATGTGGACACGGCCCGTGGCCATGGGACCCTCCCCGCGGGATATGATGCTGCATCTTTTATCATCGATCGCCACCCCAGCAACCACTCTGGGGACGGATCAACCGTGGCGGTCGGGTTGACGGCGGCGCCTGGGTCGCCCATGGTCGAATCGTCAGCGACCTGGCACATTGTGCAGCACGAGGGAGGAGCCGTGATGCCCCCAATGACGATGCATGAGCGGGAATCGTTTCTGTCTGATCTGCACGTGGGGGTCATCAGCATCCCCGAGGAGGGACGAGGGCCCCTCACCGTCCCTGTCTGGTACGCCTACGACTCGGGGGGAGAACTTCGATTGGTCACCAGTCGGACGTCTCGAAAGGGGCAATTGCTCCAGCGGGCGGGCAGATTCAGCCTGTGCGCCCAGACGGAGACACCGCCCTACAAGTACGTCAGCGTGGAGGGGCCTATCACCGCTATCGAGGCGGCTGATCTCGAGCGGGATCTCCGACCGCTGGCGCGCCGGTACCTTGGCGCCCAAGGGGGCGACGCCTACATCACGGCCACCCGGGAGGAGCACACTGATAACATGGTCGTACGCATGCGTCCGGAGCGATGGCTGACCGTGGACTACACCAAGACGGGCGGATCGACATGACGAGGCGGGCACGGTCAGCGCGGGCGCGGGGATAGTCGAGCGAACCATGGCGATGCGACACGTGAAGCGGCTGGTGAAGGCCAAACCGACTTTGGAGGGCGCGGGTGTGCGACTCCATCGCGCGTTCGGCTTCGGCGTGACGTCTGACTTCGACCCGTTTCTCCTCTTCGACGACTTCCGGAACGACCGCCCGGAGGACTATCTCCCCGGCTTCCCGTGGCATCCCCACCGGGGCATAGAAACGATCACCTATGTCCTCGCAGGTACGGTGGAGCATGGCGACAGTATGGGGAACCGTGGCAGCATCGAGGCGGGTGACATTCAGTGGATGACGGCAGGTCGGGGGATCGTCCACCAGGAAATGCCGACGGGCGATGCGGAAGGGCGGATGCACGGCTTCCAGCTCTGGGCGAACCTCCCCGCGTCGCTCAAGATGACGGCGCCGCGATATCAGGACGTGAAGGCGGCGGCCGTGCCCATCACCGTCGATGACGATGGCACCAAAGTACTGGTCCTGTGCGGCAGCTATCGGGGCGCGCGTGGGCCGGTGGACAACATCGCGGCGAAGCCCGTCTATCTGGACGTGTCCATTCCGGCTGGCAAGAGAAAGACGTTGCCGGTGGAGACGACGCGCCACGCGTTCGCATACGTATTTGCGGGCGAGGGCAGGTTCTGCAACGCGTCGGGGCCGCTCTCGGTACCGACCGAGTCCTCCGGGTGGGCGGACACCAAGCCGCCTGTTCACGCGGACAACCGCACCCTCGTGCTGTTCGATCGTGGTGAGGAGGTGGAGGTCCAGGCCCGCGAGGAAGGCATCCGGTTCCTGCTGGTCTCAGGCCAACCGCTCGAGGAGCCGGTTGCCTGGTACGGCCCCATCGTCATGAATACGCAGGAGGAACTCCGGCACGCCTTCGAGCAGCTCGACCGAGGCACGTTCCTGCGGCCCGACGCGCCCCGGTAACCCTCCCGAAGCCGGCGGCGCTCATGGGAGCATCGCCGGGCGCCCTGGGCCCGGCGCCGGCGCAGTGCCAGACCGATGGGTGAAAATGTCAGCGCCGTGCGTTAGAGTAACGGCGACTCGCTGAGGGAGGAGAATCGCCATGCCGTTCTACGAGAGAGGACCCGTCCGCATCCACTACGAAGAGGTCGGCTCCGGCTTCCCCTTGCTGCTGATCCCGGGCGGCGGGCTCAACTCAGCCCTCTCATCCTGGCAGACCGCCTCGCCGTTCGACCCGATGGAAAGGTACAAGACCGACTTCCGTTGTATTTGCGCTGACCTACGCAACGCCAACCCGGGCCAGTCCAGCGGCCCGCTGGAGGTCGACCGCCCCTGGGACGCCTATACCGACGACCAGCTCGGGCTGATGGACCACCTTGGCATCCGGGAGTTCATGGTCATGGGCTTCTGCATCGGCGGGCCGATGATCCATAACCTCATAAGGCGAGCTCCGGACCGCGTCGTCGCGGCCGCGATGATGCAGCCCAGCGGCTTTCGGCCTGAGATCCCGGACCTTTTCTACCAGAACAACATCAAGGGCTGGGGGCCGGCGCTTTGCGAGAAGCGCCCCGACCTCACGATGACCATGGTCCATGACTTCCTGACCAGCATGTACACCAACCGCGCGGACTTCGTGTTCACCGTGTCGCGTGATTTCGTACGCTCCATCCAGACGCCGCTCCTGATCGCGCCTGACGACGTGCCCGCGCACCCATACAAGGTCGCGATGGAGGTGGCCAGCCTCGCTCCGAACGCCGAGGTGACCATCTATCCCTGGAAGGATTCGCCGGCGCACATCGACGAAGTCGTGGCGCACGCGCGACGCTTCCTCAAGTCGCACGAACCCGTCACCGCCGGACGCTAAGCGAAGGTTGCCGAAGCCGCTTCGTCGCGGCCCTCGACCTCAGAATCGTCATGACGCCGCTGCTGGTACTGGCCGAGTTCGGGTGTTCCGAGACTGGAGACGCGGAGTTACGAAAGCATCTCGAGCGAACGCTCGACGAGACGCGTGCGATCGAGGGCTGTCTCGAGGCCACCGTCTGGGAGCGGCCGGCCGAGCGCCGCTTCCTCTTCACGACGTACTGGACCGACGGCGACGCCGTTCGGCGTTGGGTCGCGAACGCGTTCCACCGCACGACCTTGATGCCCGGCTTCCGGCGCTGGTGTGTCGAGGGATCGTTCAGCGAGTTCGCGCTCGCCGTCGACCACGACCGCGCGCGAAAGTGCGCGAGCTGCGGCCGCTGGACGAGCGCGCGGCCGGGCTGGTCGGAGCGCGAGCCGTCGACGTGTCGCCAGTGCGGCGCCGCGCTCCGACGAGATCCACATAGCGCCGAGTCGTCCGCGCGAACGGTGGGCGAGGCGGTGCGGCGCGCGTGCATCGACGCGGCGCTTGCCGCCTACGAGGACGCGTCGGCGAGCGGGCTCTGCGCCGAGGGTGCATTCGAGGCGGCAATCTCCGCGATTCGCTCGGTGCCCGTGCGCTAGTCGACAGTCCACCGGGGCCCTTGACAGCAAGTGGACCGATGGTGATAGAACTAGGCCACTTTGGTGGTTCCTCTCCGGGTCGGGGTGCTGGCGACCGCTCCCCGCTTCGCCTTGGTCCTGCTCGTCGAACGCGCAGACGCATGCGCGCTTCCCTATCGCCTCGAACGGATCTCCCAGGACAGCAGTCAGAACAGGAGGACATGATGCGCAACAAGCTCGGTTTCGTGGCGCTGCTCGCGGTGGCGCTCCTCGCGGGCGACGTCCTCGCCCAGCCGCCCAAGCACGTACTGCGGTTCTCGTCACCGAACTCGAAGGATCACGCCTGGGGGCGAGGCGCGGAGAAATTCAAGCAACTCGTCTCGGAGGCGACGAACGGCCAGGTTGACGTCCAGGTCTTCCACTCCAACGCGATCGGCGCCACCCGGGAGAGCCTGGAGATGGTCCGGCTCGGCACCCTCGACTTCGTTCTCTGCGGCGTGGCCCACGTGAGCCGCTTTGTGCCGGAGATGGGAACCCTCGTCCTCCCCTACCTGTGGAAGGACACCGACACGATGTTCGCCGCCCTCGATGGCCGCATGGGCCAGACCCTGGAGCCCCTCCTGTGGGAGAAGGGCTTCAAGGTCGTGGGGTGGTGGGACAACGGCTTTCGCAACGTCTCCAACAACAAGCGGCCCATCCGCGCGGCCGAAGACCTGAAGGGCTTGAAGCTCCGGACCCTGCCTACCAAAGTCCACATCGCCTTCTTCCGGGCCCTCGGTGTCTCGCCCGTGCCCATGGACTGGGCCGAGGTCTATTCGGCCCTCCAGCAGGGCGTGGTCGACGGACAGGAGAATCCGCCGGGTGTCGTCTACTTCGAGAAGCTCCCGGAGGTGCAGAAGTACTACTCGCTCACCAAGCACGTGAACGAGCCGGGTAACGTGCTCATGAGCCGGGCCGTGTTCGCCAAGCTACCTCCCGATCTCCAGACCGCCGTCCTCAACGCCGCGCGCAAGACCGCGGCCTGGGAGCGGGCGGAGAGCCAGCGCGACAACGAGGAGATCCTGAAGAAGCTCGCGGGCACGGGCATGCAGGTCAATGCCGTGGACGAGCCGACCATCGCCGAGCTGCGCAAGGTCGCGGTACGCATCTACGCCGAGGCCCTCCCGGATCTTGGCCCCAAGGGCAAGGAGCTCGTGGACATCGGGCTCGCCATGAACAAGTAAGCGGCGCATGCTCGTCCGGGCCCTCGCGCGAGCGCTCCAGGCTCTGGTCCTGGTGGCCATGGCCGTGGTGGCCATCGTCGTCATCGTCGAGGTCGTCCTGCGCTACACGCTCGGCCAGTCACTGGTCGTGACCGAGGAGCTGTCGCGGTACCTGATGGTCTGGGTTGCGTTCCTCGGCTCGGTGCTGGTTATCTACGAGCGTGGCCACATCGCGGCCGAGGGACTGAGCGGCTGGCTCGGGGCCGCCGGCCGCCGGCGGGTAGCGGTCGTGGCCGATCTGCTCTCCCTCGTGTTCCTGGTGGTCCTCGCCGTCTCCGGCTTCCAGGTCCTGCCGGCGCAGCTCGACCAGCACCTGACCACAATCAAGGTTCCGATCTTCTGGTTCTATCTCGCGATCCCGGTCGGGGCCAGCCTCATGGCACTGGTCGTCGGGCTTCGCCTCCTCGGGTGGGATGAAGTAGAACCCGGCGTGTCGGCCGTGCCCGAGATCTGACGCATCCGATGCTGATCATCCTCCTCGTGGCCGTGTTCGGGGTGACCTTGATTCTCGGCGTGCCCATCGCCTTCTGTCTCGGGCTTGGAGGGCTCGCATTCATCGTGCTCTCCGGAGTGGTGCCGATCGCCGTGCTCCCCACCCTGATGTTCGCGGGCATGGACTCCTTTCCCCTGCTCGCCATTCCCTTCTTCGTGATCGCGGGCGACCTGATGCAGCGCTGCGGCATCCTGCCCAAGCTCATTCACTTCGCCAACAGCCTGGTGGGACACCTGCGCGGGGGCCTGGCCTTCGTCGTCATCCTCACCAGCATGTTCTTCGCCGGGGTAACGGGGGTGGCCCTGGCCGAGTGCGCCGCCATCGGCTCGATGGTGGGGCCAAGCATGGTGCGCCAGGGCTACTCCGGTGGTTTCACCTCGGCCGTGATCGCCGGAGGGGCGGTCATGGGCCCGATCATTCCCCCGAGCGTGGCCATGCTCATCTACGCCTATGTGTACGGGGGCGGCATCTCGGTGGGAAAGCTCTTCCTCATGGGCATCGTGCCCGGCGTCGTGGTGGGGCTGGCCCTCATGGCCCTCGTCGCTCTGGTGGCGCGCCGGCGGCAATTTCCCCGGAGCGGCCAGCGATTCTCCTTCATCGCGGCCCTGCGCGCGTTCCGGGGCGCGGGCCTGGGCCTGATGGTGCCGGTCATCATTCTCGGCGGCATCCTCGGCGGTGTCTTCACCCCGACCGAGGCCGGGGCCATGGCCGTCCTCTACGGCGTCCTCGTGGGCGTGTTCGTCCTGCGCACCCTCGGCCCTCGCGATCTTGCGGCGTCGCTGATGACAGGGGCCAAGACCAGCGCCGTCGTCTATCTCCTGCTGGGGACATCGAACATCGTGTCGTGGATCCTCGTCCGCAACCAGGTGCCCAAGACGGTGGCCGCATGGTCACTGGAGCTGACGAGCTCCGCCACCGTGTTTCTCATCGTCACCATCGCCGTCCTGTTCGTGCTCGGCACCGCGCTGGAGGCGGTGCCCATCATGATCATGCTCATCCCGGTGCTGGCCCCGGCTGCCGCCGCCTATCGCATCGACCCGCACCACCTGGGTCTCGTTATCGTCATGACCGTGCAGACCGCGCTGCTCACGCCGCCCGTCGCGCTCAGCCTCTATGTGGTCGCGTCGATCGTCAAAGCTCCAATGCAGGATGCGAATCGAGAAGTGTGGCCGTTCGTGGCGGCCGTCCTCGGCGTCACCCTCGTCACCGCCCTGTGGCCGGCGATGCCCCTGGCCATCCCGCGCCTCTTCGGGTATTAAGAAGATGGGGGTCCAACTTCACCCCCATCCCCGCTCGGACACGCCCCGGGTCCCCGGGCGCGCCTCGACATGGCACCTGTCGCGGAGCCAAGCGGATTCAGGAGCGATCAATTCAATCATGGAGACGACACTGTGGCTGACATGAAGACGAATTCAGATCCGGGTCGGAGCATTGTCATCACCGGGGCCGGGCGCGGGATCGCCCGGCGCGTGGCCCTCGATTTTGCGGGGGAGGGCGCGCGGGTGGCCTGCGTCGACCTCGTGCCCGAGCGGGCCAAGGGCATTGCCGAGGAGATTGCGGCGGCGGGCGGAACGGCTCTCGCCCTCATCTGCGACATCCGGGACGAAGCGTCCGTGCAGGAGATGGTGGAGCAGACCGTGCGCGTCTTCGGGCGCATCGACGTCCTCGTCAATGCCGCCGGCGGCTACACCCTCGGGCGCAAGACTCACGAGATGACGGTGGCCGATTGGGACATGGTCCTCGACTCTAACCTGAAGGGGACCTTCCTCTGCTGCAAGCACGTGCTCCCCCACATGATGAAGGCGGGCGGGGGCCGCATCATCAACTTCTCTTCGAACGCGGGCCGCACCTCGAGCCCGGCCCTCGGCGTGCATTACACCGCGGCCAAGGCTGGTGTCCTCGGGCTCACGCGCCACCTGGCCAAGGAGTACGCTTCGTACAAGATTCTCGTGAACACGGTGGCGCCGGGGCCAGCCCTGGTCGAGCGGAACTTTGAGATCATGGACGAGGCGGCGCGCGAGCGCCTGCGCCAGGACATCCCTCTGGGCCGCTACGCGGAACCTCAAGATATCTCAGCTGTGGTGCGCTTTCTCGCTTCCGAGGGCGCGCGCCACATGACGGGCGCCACCGTCGACGTCAACGGTGGCTACGTGATGGTGTGAGCCCATGCCCACCTACATGATTCTCTTCAATTACACGGAGCAAGGGATCCGCGCTATCCGGGAAGCCGGCGGCCGCCTGGACGGGCTCAAGAAGCGGCTCGCCGAGATGGGGGGCGAGCTGAAGGCCTTCTACCTGACCCTCGGACCCTACGACACGGTGGCCGTCGTCAACCTGCCCGACGACGAGACGGTGGCGAAGCTGGCCCTGACCCTGGGCTCGACCGGCAACGTGCGCACCTTGACCATGCGCGCCTTCCCCGAGCCCGAGTACCGGGAGATCCTGAAGGAACTCCCAGGCTGACCGCAGCGCGGGATTTCAGGATCCTCCGCCGACGCCCGCTTCAGGCGCGTGACTTCACCGGCGTGTCCGCTCACTCCGAGGGCTCAACGTGCGAGGTGAGCTCGACCCGCCGCCCATCGCGGAGGACGACGATCGTGTACGTCGAGCCGGGAGCGAGCGACCGGCGCAGCGCGAGAATGCGCTCGCGGCTACCGGGCTCGCCGACCGTGATGCCGCCGATAGTGAGGATGATGTCGCCCCCGACCACGAACGTCTGGCCGTCGATGGTCGCCTTCAGCGTCCCCGGGCGCAGACCGCTTCGCTCCGCCGGCGATCCCGCCGCCACCCGCTGGACGAGGATACCGGTCGACTGCGGCACATTGAAGACCTTGGCGAGATGGTCACGCAGGACGAAGCCCTGCACGCCGCTCCAGAACGACCGCCGCTCGAGGAGAAGCGCGCGGGCCATGTTCGAGGTGACGACGAACCCCAGCCCCTCGAAGCCACCGGACTTCGAGATGATGTGGCTCACGATTCCGACCACCTCGCCCGCCTGGTTGAACATGGGACCGCCCGAGTTGCCCTGGTTGATGGCGGCATCGGTCTGCAGGAACTCCGCGCCCGCCAGCTCGCTGTAGATCGTGTTCGGTCGGTGACGCGCACTGACGTGGCCGACCGTGAGCGTGTGGCTGATCCCGTACGGCGCGCCGATGATGAAGACCTGGTCACCGACGTCGACTTTGTCCGAGTCGCCGAGCGTCGACGGCCGGACGCCGGCGGGCACTCGCTCGAGCTGAAGGAGCGAGACGTCGGCGCTGGGCTCGGAGGCGATGACGCGCGCCCGCACGGCCTCACCGGTGAGGAACTCCACGCTGACCTCATCAGCCGTCTGGACGATATGGGCGGCGGTGATCACCTTGCCATCGGCCGACACGAGGACTCCCGAGCCGAGACCACGCGAGCTGGTGAGGATCCCGGGGCCCGGACCGGTCACGTCCGTCTCCTTCGTCCGTACCACGACGACTGAGCGGTTCACCCGCTTGAAGACGGACCCCAGGGTTTCGGCACTGACCGGCGTGACCGCCGAGATTACGGCAATCGTCACCAGCAACGCGGCGGCGGAGCACCGAATGATCACCTCGGGGCGAGGATTTCCGATATGCGCGACTCTGTCAAGAGTCACAGAACGTCCTCTTCCGATCGCCACTCGGGCCCCGAAACGGTTGCCAGCGGGGACGGCCGGGTCATTCGCGAGCTGCTGACGATCACTGCTGATGGTAGCCGACCGTAAGGCTCATCACGTCGCCTGTTCTGACGAACCGACGCAGTGTTTCGCAGAACTCAGCGGTGGCCGTGAAGATCGGCAAGTGTCCACGGCCTTCGAAAAGATGAAGCCGCGCATCCGGGATGTGCCGGGCCAGGTGCTGCGCGGCAGCCACCGACACCCGTCGGTCGTTCGTGCCGTGCAGAACGAGCGTCGGCACCTTCACCTGTTCGAGGATCGGGGCGATGTCCAGCTCCGCGTCAGGTGTCCAGGTGCTCCACCCCGGGCGGCACGACCGTCGCCGACCTCCGGCTGGCGGTTAACGCAGCCACGCTCGCTCCTCAACCACATGCTCCCACGGCTCCTCCTTGACGGTCAATCCCGTCAAGAGGTCGCCGCGGTACAGCGCGATTGCCTGCTCGAGCGCCTGAGGTCGTGCCATCAGCCAGGAGCCGCGTGAAGGTCGCCACGTCGAGATCGATGATGCTGGCATTGACGGCCACGGTGTCGCCTTCGATGCGAAGGACGGCCGGCGCGGCGGCAAGGGCTCTTCTGAGCTCGTACAAGGCGTGGCGTAGGCTCCCCCGCGCCTGCTCGTCGGGCATCTCGCCCCAGAAGACCGCAGCCAGATTCTCGCGGCGATGGACGCGACCGCGGTGGAGAACCAGGTAGGCCAGCAAGGCCTGCGCCTTCCTCGTCCGGAAGGTCAGGGCTGGACCTCGCTCCAGCCGAGCCTGAAAGCCACCGAAAAGGCTGAGGCTCACCCGTCTCATAGCGCCTGATCCGTTGATCACGATCCTACCACTCACCGGCCACGCCAATTGCCGTCCTCGCTGAATCTTTCACGCTCCGTCGACGATCCTTTCACACCCAGCTCGGTACAAAGGTGCCGTGCGCACTCGCGCACAGAGAGGAAAGGGCGCACCATGAAAGTGTCCACCGCATCGTGCATCGCGATCGTCACCATGTGGGCCGCAACGGAGGTCGGAATGGCGCAAGACGCCCGGATTGCCCGCGATGGAGCGGCGAAGCCAATGAACCGAGCGAACGTCAACGGTGTCGAGCTCGAGTACGAGTCCCGGGGCAGCGGGGAGCCGGTCGTGCTTATCCACGCCGGTATCTTCGCCGACTGGTTCAAGCCACTCGTGGACGAACCCGCCCTCGTCAGCCGATACCGCGTGGTGAGCTATCACCGCGTTGGGTATGCGGGCAGTAGCCGCCCGGTCGGGCCAGTGAGCATCGCCCAGCAGGCCGCTCACCTTCGTGGGCTGATGCGCCACCTGGGGATCGAGCGGGCGCACGTCGTCGGACATTCCTCCGGCGGGAACATCGCCCTCCAGCTAGCCCTGGACGCGCCGCAGATGGTGCACTCCCTCGTGTTGATGGAACCGGCGCTACCGGTGACGACGCTCGGCCCGGAGCGGATGCTCTCGACGCGGGCGGCGATGGAGCCGGTCTTCGAGGCATATCGCGCCGGTGACAAGGCCCGCGCCATAGACGGCTTCATGCGTTTCGTTTCCGGACCAGGCTACCGTGTCCTGCTAGAGCACGTGCTTCCCGGCGCATTCGAGCAAGCCGTAGTCGACGCGGATACGTTCTTCGGCCAGGAGCTTCCGTCCCTGCAGCAATGGTCGCTCAGGCGAGAAGATGCAGGTCGCATCACCCAGCCCACCCTGTCGATCGTCGGCGCGAAGAGCCAGCAGTTGTCGCCGATCTGGAGCGAGCGCCACGAGATGGTGCTCGCGTGGCTGCCGAATGCGGAAGGCTTCGTCCTGGCCGATGCAACGCATCTTCTACATGTCCAGCATCCTCGTGCCGTGGCGGAGGCGCTGGCTGCCTTTTTCGTGCGTCACCCCTTCAGGGCTCCGTGATCCTTCACGGCTTAGCGGTGCAGCAGACGCCTCACGAGCTCAGTCGTCAGGCCATAGACCAGGTGCAGCCCGAACTCCTCCGCTTCCTTGCCTACGGGCCTGCGCATCGGCGGCTCGGCCAATCCGAGCGCAGGGACCGCGATGACGTGAGCCCCCAACCACACAGCGATGCCGAACGGCAGCCCAAGCGCAACCGTCACACGAGGCACGACCTCGGCGACGGCGCCGTAGACGCTGCCGGTCACCGCGCCGAATCCGTAGTGCACGATGCTCCCCGCCAGGGGCTTCTCGTCCTCCGCGAGTGGGCGACCTATCAGCCGCAACGCCTGAGAGGCGACCTTGACCGTGGCATCGTCCGCTGGTTGCGTCTCGGACGCTTCCGGCTTGGGGACCATGTCGGCCACGAGGCGATGGGCGAGGCTCATCGCCCCCGCCGCCAGCAGCCCTCCCACGAACCCCGCGAACGCCCCGCGCACCAAGGAGCCCCTCCCCGCCATCATCGTCATCTCATCGACTCGTTGTTGGCCTAGCGCGGTGAGGTACCGTCGCCCGCTGTCCGCCGCGCCGAAAGAAGGCGGTCCAGCTGATTGGCGAATGCGCGGCTGTCGCCCTGGTGCCAGGGCGCCGGGCCGCCAGTCTCGACGCCGCTCCCGCGCAGCTGGTCCATGAGATTACGCACAGCCAGGCGCTCCTGGATATTATCCGGTGTATAGAGCGCGCCGCGCGGGTCGAGCGCGTGGGCGCCGCGCCCGATCACGGCGGACGCGAGGGGAATGTCGGCCGTCACCACCAGGTCCCCCGCCTGCACCTTTTCCATGATCTCCCGATCGGCAACATCGAAGCCACGCGGTACCCGCAGGGCCCGAATGAAGCGCGACGGCGGAGTCCAGAGAAGCCTGTTGGCAACCAGGATCATGGGAACCTGCACACGCTCCGCGGCGCGGTACAGGATCTCCTTGATGACCTTGGGGCAGGCGTCCGCGTCGACCCAGATCTGCATGCACGGAAGCCTACTTCATCCTCCGGAACTATGTCTCCGATCAGAAACTTCCTTTCGACATGGGCGCGGATGCGGACCCAGGGTTCTCATCGCTGCTCAGAGCCCGGCTTTGGCCGCGAGTAACGGGCGACGCGTTCGTGGCCCCGCAAGGGAATCTCCCCGCCCCGAGGGGGCCGTCCAGGGCGTCCTCAATGGCGAGTCATTCGGCTTCAGCATCATTGGATCATCTACGGTTACGGGCGCCGTGACGGTCGATGGGGATGAAATGGCTGGCGTCCTGGACATTCCCGCTTTGACCAGTGCCGCCCGCTGCCCTTACAAGATCCACCTGAGGCGCTCGGGACCAGCCCCGACCCCGCGCCCGCAGTGAACCGATGGAGCATCCCCGATTGGCGAAGTCGCTGCGTGAAAGCGTACCAGGAGCGGGTCGGCCCACGAGAACGAAAAGGCTTCCTGATTGCCGATCATCGGCGCTGGCCGGGCGCGCCTTCCGAGGCCGCGCCCGGTTACAGCGTCCCTGTCGGCTACTGGCGCAAAATATCTCCAGAAATTGAACGCGTGTCAGGACCGCCGAGTGCGGGAGCGCTGGTAGGTTTGCCGTTGATAATTATCCCTCCCTTGACAGCGGTCGCTTTACCTCGCGAACCGGTTGGGAGGTCCTTCAGATCCTGCGCCGCCTTCTTTGATGTTCGCTTGCTCGCCTGTGGCTTCGCCATCGTAGCCCTCCTCTCCTTTGGTCCCTGGCGATCCCCGTAGAGCAACGTGCGAGCCAGACGGAGACTCGCCGTAACGCTTCGATAATGAAGAATCATGAACACTTCCGCAATTGTCAAATAGCTCCAGCCCGATACTCTCTGGTTTCATTCCGAGGCGGAAGGGTCCTAGTTTGCCGTAGGCAGTACCGCAATGGGCAGGGGGTCCAGAAACCGCTCCCCGAGGCCCCCCTGCGGCCTCAGCGACGGACGATCTCGCTGCCCAGCTCTTCACCCCTTGACGGCGCCGGTGAGAGCGGTGACGTAGTACTCGACGAAGAAGGAATAGACGAGGGCGACCGGAATCGAGCCAAGGAGGGCGCCCGCCATGAGCGGGCCCCAGTAGAAGACATCACCCCGGACGAGCTCGGTGAAGACTCCGATGGGAATCGTCTTCTGCTGCGGCGAAGACAGAAAGACGAGGGCGTAGAGAAACTCGTTCCAAGAGAGCGTGAAGGCAAAGATGCCCGCGGAAAGGATGCCGGGGACGGCGAGCGGGAAGCTGATGCGCACCATCGCCTGGACTCGGCTGGCCCCGTCGATCCGGGCACACTCCTCGATCTCCCGCGGAATGGTCTTGAAGTAGCCCATCAGCAGCCAGGTGCAGAACGGGATCAGAAACGTCGGATAGGTGAGGATCACGGCCCAGGGTGTGTCGCCGAGCCCGAAGGTTTTGACGACATCGCCAAGGGGGATGAAGAGCAGGGTCGGCGGGACCAGGTAGGTGATGAAGATCAGCGTCCCCAGGGGGGCAGCCCAGCGGAACTGCAGGCGGGCCAGGGCGTAGCCGGCAAGCAGGCCACAGAAGAGCGAAATCCCCGTTGACACCGTGGCGATGAAAAGGGTGTTCCACGCCCAGCGGGCGAACATGGTCAGCGCGAACAGGTCCTGAAAGTGCTTCACGGTCGGATGCAGGGTGAAGAAGGGATTGGCCCGGACGTTGTACAGCTCGGTGTCGGGCCGGATGGAGGTAATCACCATCCAGTAGAACGGGAACAAGGTCGCCCCCACCAGCAAGGCCAGGGGGATCTGGAAGGTAAGCGCGCGCTTGAGTGGGCTGCCGTACCGGACGGCCATGGGGTCAGTCGTTCCGCCGGATGTACCAGAGCTGGAACACGATGACGGTGAGGAGGAACGGGAAGAGGAAGAGCGAGATCGAGGCGCCCTGCCCGAGCTTGGCCGCCCGCATGGCGATCTCGTAGGCGTAGGTACCGAACACATGGGTGCTGCTGTACGGCCCGCCGCGGGTCAGGACGTAGATGAGCTGGAAGTCGGCAAAGGTGGCGATCATCGAGAACAGCACGACCACCAGCATGATGGGCTTGATCAGGGGGAGGGTGACGCGCCAGAAGCGCTGCCAGGCGTTGGCCCCGTCGATCTCCGCCGCCTCGTGCAGGTCGGGGTTGACGGTCTGCAGGCCGGCCAGGAGGGTGATGGCGAAGAACGGCATGCCGCGCCAGACGTTCACGGCGATCAGACACCCCATGGCCAAGACCCCGTCGCCGAGCCACAGGATGCGCTTGGAGATCAATCCGACGTTCATCAGCGACCAGTTAAAAACGCTGAAGGTCGCGTCGAACATCCACTGCCAGGCCAGGGTGCTGAGCACGGTGGGGACGATCCAAGGAAGGAGCATCGACGCTCGGACGATTCGCTTGAACCGGAAGTGGTTGTTCAGGAGCAGAGCCGCCAGCATCCCCAGGATGAGCTTGAGGATGGTGGCGATGAAGGTGTAGACGAACGTGTTCTGGAACGCGCGAAGGAAGATCGAGTCGTTCAGGTTCACCCTGAAGTTCTCGAGTCCGATGAAGTTTCCCGGTCGTCCCACCACCTTGTCGCTGACGGCCAGCCAGATGCCGAGAAGAAACGGATAGGCAATGAACAGGGCCAGGATGATGAGGGTGGGCGCGAGGAGGGCGCCGGCCAGGACGTGCTCCCGCTCGAGCAGCTGCCCGAGCCGGGTCGTGCGGCGGGCCTCGGGCATCGCCACCACGACTGGCGCGGGGAGGACGGCGCCCGGACTGGCTCTCTCCGCCAGGATGGACTCGATGCGCTGATCGGCCATTGGCCTGGCCCTACCCTAGGCGGTGTACGCCTTCTTCAGTTCGACCTCGGCCCACTTGACGGCGTCCTCGGGCTTCATCCCCTTGATGGCCTGGGCGTACATGTCCACGAGGATGTATTTCACGAGTGCTTCGGACGCCTTGCGGCTGGGTTGGCCGGGATAGCCAGGCCAGCGGCCGAACTTGGACGCCTCCCTGAAAGGAATGAGCTTGGGATCTCGCTCCCACAGAGGGTGCTTCTCCCAGTACGGCGTCGGCCCGACGGTGTAGCCGTCGTTGGCCGCCATCCACTTGTCGTACTGCGGTCGATCCATGAACCAACGGATAAACTCCTTGGCAACTTGCTGGTTCTTGGAGTACTTCATGATGGCGCGGCCTTGGCCGCCGATGTTGTAGAAGCGCCCGCCCGGTCCCTTCGGCATTTGCGCGTGGGCAGTCACCTTGGCGATATCGGGGAATTGCCGCTTGGCCACGAAGTAGATGCTCGCGCCGTTGATCGTCGCCGAGATCGTCCCGGCCAGGTATGCACGGTTGTTACTGCTGTCGTCCCAGGCCAGCCCTCCCTCGTCGAGGCAGTCCTTCCAGGCGGCCACGGTGAACTTCACGGCCTCGAGCGTTTCCTTGCTGTTGATGATGACCTTCCCGCTCTGGTCGATCTCGGAGCCTCCGAAGCCCCAGGTCACCGAGTAGGCCCAGTTGTTCGGATCGCCCAGGCTGTGGCCGAAGGCCTGGCCCATGGGCTGGTTCTTCTTCTTGAGGGCGATTCCGACCTTGCGCCACTCGTCCCAGGTCTCGGGAAACTTCTGGGCGCCGGCCTCCTTGAACCAGTCCTCGCGGTACGCCCAGGTGGAGGGCACGGAGCAGAGCGGGACTGCCTTCCAGCGGTTGCCGACGACGCTGACCTTCTTGTTGTGCTCGTAGAAGGCGCCGTCCCGGCTGGCGATCTCCTCGGCCAGGTCGTCCACGTCGGCCAGACCGTCGGCGTAGAGGTGGGGCCAGTTGGAGATCATCATGATGATGTCGGGACCGGCCTTGGTCTCGATGGCCGAGGCGATTCTGGGGTTGAGGTCGTTCATGTTGATGAGATCGACGGTGACATCGACCCCGGCCACCTTCCCAAATTCCGCCGCCAGCCGCTTGAACTCGACGTCCGAGGCCGGGACAAAGCTCACCCATTCCAGGATGTTGAGCTTGGTGCCCTTCGGGAAGGTGGGGGCCTTCTGGGCGGCCACCATCGCCGGGATCCCCCCCGCCACGGCGACGCCGGTTGCCGCACCGGCCACTCCGAGGAATGCTCGCCGGTTGAGACCTGCAGCGCTCTCGCGCGTTGCCATGCATCGCTCCTTTCGCGCCACGCAGGTGGCGCTCCGCGCCGTTGCGGGTCCGAGCGAACGAAGGGCCTGCGGCCTCTCAGGCGCCAGGCCGAACTTCCACGAGAGATGGCCGAATAGAGCACTGCCCCTCCAGGTCTGTCAAGCGCGTTGTGTGCCTCGCCCCCCGGTTGCACCGGGGGTTGTCCCCGCCAGAGTTCCGCCCGCTGGAGCGCACCCATTGAAGGGGTCGGGGTTGGTGCGTAAAGTCGGGAGGAACAAGCTCGGAGAGGGTGCGATGAAAGTTCTGGTGGTCTACTACTCCCTGTACGGACACATCTATCGGATGGCACAGGCGGTGGCGGAAGGAGCTCGGTCGGTCGCCGGTGTCGAGGCTGAGCTACGGCAAGTGCCGGAAACGTTGCCTGACGAAGTCCTGGTCAAGATGGGAGCCGTCGAGGCCAGGAAGCAGCAGGCTGACATTCCGATCGCGACCCTTGACGATCTTATCAACGCTGACGCGCTCGTCTTCGGAACCCCGACACGCTTCGGCAACATGTGCGGCCAGATGCGTCAGTTTCTGGATACCACCGGCCAGCTCTGGTTGAGGGGTGCTCTCGTAGGAAAGGTGGGAAGCGTTTTCACCGCCAGCGCAACGCAGCACGGCGGCCAGGAATCGACCATCCTGAGCTTCCATACAACCTTACTGCATCAAGGAATGGTCATTGTCGGGCTGCCCTATACCTTTGCCGGCCAGATGAGGATCGACGAGATCACGGGCGGCTCGCCCTATGGGGCCTCCACGATTACCGGCGGGAAAGGTGAAAGGATGCCGAGCGAGAACGAATTGCAGGCGGCCCGATTTCAAGGCCGACACGTAGCCACCATTGCCACCAAGCTGGCGAGCCATTGAGGGCTGAGCCGATCTGTCGGCCGTGACGGTCCGGCTCTTCTCGTCGACGGCGCCAGGATCTCTGCCGGGTGCGAGCCGCTCAGAGCGTGCAGTGGCCGTCCCGGGCGATAACGCGTCCCGCGCTCACCACCCACGCCCGGGTGGGCCGCGCTACCACGATCTCGGCCAGCGTTTCGCCGGGAATGACGACAAAGTTGGCGCGGCATCCGACCTCGAGGCCGTAGCCCTGGAGTCCGAGCACGGTGGCGCCGCCGCGCGTGACAATGTCGAGGGTCGAGTGCAGCAACTCGTCGGTCCGGAACCCGTTCCGGTAGGCGAGGAGCATGGCGCGCTCGAGCATGTCGGCAGTGCCGAAGGGCGTCCACGCATCCCGCACTCCGTCTGAGCCCGAGAAGACGGCGACACCGGCCTCACAGAGGCGCCGGAGCGGCATCGGCCGGTCGCCCGGCGCATTGGTCATGATCGAGATTCGGTTGTCCACGAGCAGCTCCACCAACCGCCCCAGCTCGACGTCGGGCACCGTGCCGAGACAAAAGGCGTGACTGATGGAGACCTTGCCCGCGAGTCCCAGTGCCCGCGTGCGCGCGGCGATCATTCGGATCTGCGCCGCCCCGACCTCGCCCCCGTCGTGGAGATGGATGTCCACACCAGCGCCATGGCGCCCGGCAATTCCGAAAATGACGTCGAGCTGACCGGTCGGGTCGCGATCGATGCCCGCGGGATCGACGCCGCCGATCAACTCGGCGCCTTCCCTCACAGCGCGCTCCAGGAGCTCAGCGGTCCCGGGACGGGTGACGACGCCGCTCTGGGGAAATGCCACGACCTGGATCGAGACGACGCCCTTCAGCTGGCTTCGGGCGGCCATGATTCCGTCGAAGTTCCGCATGCCGATCTCGGTGTCGATGTCGACGTGGCTCCGGATGTGAACCGTCCCCCGGCTGATCGCCTGGCGGGCCAGGCGGTCGGCCTGGACATCCGGGGCCAGGTCGAGCTCTCGCCGAAGGCGCCGCTCGTTCTCGATCCGGTCGAGCACCGACGGCCCGGCCTGGTGTGGCCGCCAGGGCAAGCCCCAGAAGGTCTTGTCGAGGTGCATGTGCGCGTCGACGAACGCGGGCAGGAGGATGCCGCCCAGTCCGTCGATCACGGTCGTTCCGGGAGCCGGCTCGGTCCCAGCGGCCACGCGCGTGATCGTCCCATCGGTGGTCAGGACGTCGACGACAGCCCCGGCCATCGGCCGCACATTCTTGACGAGGAGCTCACCACTCATTGGGTTCGTTGCGCCATCCTGCCACAGCCAAAGGAGTCGCTGCTCAGAGCCCGGCCTTGGCCTTCGGCAGCCGGCCGAGCAAAGGCATTACCAAGCTACCGACGTAGATATAGTCCCTCGTCTCGGTGGCGCCGGTCGTCAGACGGTAGGTCCCGTCAGGATCCTGCAGGCTCGCGAGCACGCGCCCCATCCCATCGATGGCGATCACATGGCCGTACGCGACAGCCTTCGGGCGCACGAACGTCGGCAGACGCTGGATCATCGTGCGCACGAATGGTGCGCCAGAGAGCTGGTCCACCAGTCTGTTCCGGGGCGAGATGAGTGCGAGCCAGAAGCGCCCGTCAAGCCCAGTACTCAGGTTATCGGGGAAGCCCGGAAGATTCTCGATCAGGGGTTCAGTGCGGCCTCGCCGAGGCCCAGCGATCCAGTGGCGCAGCACGCGATACGTACCCGTCTCGTTGACGAGCACGTAGCTCTGGTCGTGGGCGACGGCCACGCCGTTCGCGAAGTTGAGCCCGGCCACGATGCTCGTCGCCTTCCTCTGCTCGGGGTCGTAGACGAGCAGCCTACCGTGTCCGCCGTGCTCGAGGATATCCAGCAGGCTCGCTGGGTACGTACCGCCCGACTGGCTCGCGCCGAACTTTGTGGATGCGTCCGAGAAATAGACCTTGCCGTCTGCTGCGACGTCGACACTGTTGGCGTAGAGGATTGGCTTGCCGTCGGCCTCCGTGGCCAGTACGGTGATGGTCCCGTCAGGCGCGATCCGAAGGAGTCCTCGGAAGGCATCGGCTACGAGCAGATTATTCCCCGGGTCGAAGCGAATGCCGAGCGGGCGGCCGCCGGTCGTAACCCAGTTCTCTGGGTTGGAGCCGTCGGCCCGCAGCCGGACGATGCGCCCCTCGTCGGTGGTCGTATAGATCCGCCCTTCCGCGTCCAGCGCGACGGTTTCGGGACCATGGTTGTCGCCGATTGGAAGCGTCTCGAGGCTCTTCAGGCGATCGTTCCGAGCGAACGGGCCTACGTAATCGGGAGCGACCGGTGCCTGCCATGCGACCGGCTTGACCGGCACCGGCCAGACGAGCAGGTAGACCGCAGCGAGAGTCAGAATCAGTCCGGCTGCTGCCAGGCACGTACGCACCCTGACATCTCTCCTTGATTCAAGCGCTCACGACGAAGCATTGGTGTCGCACGGCCACGCCCTCAACGCGTCCGCCCGGGCCCGGCCGTAGCGAGATCGTCGCCACAGCCGGTAGGCGAAGAGAGAGATCATGGCAACGGGACCGATGAGCAGGAACACGCGGGGACCTCCGAAGCGCTTCACGACCTCGGCCGCGTGATCGCCAATAAGGTACCCCATACCAACCAGGGCCGTCGCATACAGCATGCTGCCTGCGACGTCGTAGGCTAGGAACCGCCCGTATGAGAGATGACCACAACCGGCCAGCGCAGCCGCGAATATCCGGACGCTCGCGGAGAACCGGCTCAGAAGAATCGCCGCCGCACCATGGCGAACGAAGTACGCCACGGTCTTCTCGACACACTGCTCGGAACCCAGCGTGATGCGGCAGTACAACGTGAGCAGCCGGGGACCTGCGACCTTGCCGGCCAGATATGGCGCGTGATCACCGATCACGGCGCCGAGCGTACTGACCAGCACCAACATCGTCAATTCGCGGGGTGTCTCAGTCAGGGTGGCCGCGACCAGGAGGATGATCCGGCTGGGGAACGGGATACCCGCTCCCTCGATCACGAAGGCCCCGAAGACAATGCTGTACAGGTGGTCCGCCAGGAAGTCGATGTGCGGCTGCAGGAGATCCATCGCCGGGAGCCCGGGACTAGTGTCCCCGATGGACGGCCCATACTCCAGCGCCGTGGCCGACTGCTCTCCGCCCCCCGGACGGATGCTGGAGTGACCTTGCACGACGAAGATCCATCGTCTAGTCTCAGGGCCCACAAGGCCGATCAGATCGCGCTGTTTCTGTCTGATGTCTTCGATGCAGCGCTGATGTCTTCGATGCAGCGCCCGGGTAGCGCAGAGGGGAAAGGCCATGCCGGCGGATCATTCGGAGCCGGAGAGCAGCGAGCGACAGGCCGTCGCCCAGGGGTCCCAGCAGCAATCGGGAACTTGGGACCACCGCGAGTACGCGCGCCTGCTTCGCAGGATCGACCTCTTTGGGGGACTGGATCGGGTCGTGCTGGCCAAGCTTGCGGCACACCTGCGCCCGCTCGCCTACCCGTCGTCCTCGATCGTCTTCCGCCAAGGGGATGCGGGCGACGCCTTCTATGTCGTCGCGAGCGGCACCGTTGGCGTGTACGTCACCGACAGGAGGGGCGCCGCCGAGACGCGATTGACCGTGCTGCATGCCGGCGAGCCGTTCGGCGAGATGGCGCTGCTCAGCAACATTCCGCGCTCTGCCACCATCAGAGCCGAAACGGATTGCGATGTCTTGCGCCTGGATCGCAGCTCGTTCCTGGACCTCGTCCGGGATCAGCCGACGGTCGCCCTGGCCGTGGCGGCGACGCTCAGCCGTCGCCTGGCCGACATGCTCGATCAGCCGGGCGGCCTGGACGCCGCGTTGTCCGCGGCGCCACCGCGGGCTGTCGAGGGAGCTGTGGCAGCAGCGGCCGCCGCCGCTACCCGGCCGCGATGGCGCCCAGGCCGCTCCGGCATCGCATTGACAGCCGCCGTCGCGGTGCTCGGGGCTGGCTGGGCGGTGCCGCCACCGGTCGGGCTCTCACCCGTGGCCTGGCACGCCCTGGTCGTGCTGCTCGCGGCATTGCCAGCGCTCCTGCTGGACGCGTTGCTCGAGGGCGTGCTGGCGCTCGTGCTTGCCGGCGCCTGGGTGGTGTTCGGCATCACCACTCCTGCTGTCGCGCTGTCGGGCTTTGCCAGTCCGAGCTGGGTGCTCGTCGTCGCGGTCCTCATCATCGGTGCCGCCATCACGGCGACCGGCGTCCTCTACCGGCTGGCCCTGGAGACGATCACACACATGCGAGGCGGGTTCGCAGGCGAAGTGATCGCGCTGTCATGTGCCGGAGTGCTGATGGGACCAGCGGTGCCGAACGCAACCAGCCGGGTGATCATCATCGCGCCCATGCTGAGGGAACTCGTCGAGGCTTTGGGCTACGGTCTGCGATCGAAGCCGGCGGCGGGCCTGGCGATGGCGGCTCTGATCGGCTTCGGACAGATGGCGGCCATGTTTCTGACCAGTTCCACCACGGCCGTCCTGGTGTCGGCGGTGCTCCCCGCCCAGGCGCATGGCGACGTCAACTGGATCACCTGGGCCGTGTATGGCTCACCGCTTAACACGGTCCTGTTCATCGGTCTCGTCGCATCCATATTCTGGATCTATCGGCCGGCGGCGGGAGAACGGCAGGCATCGAGCCAGCGAAAGCAGTCGCTCGAGCTGCAACGTGCCCTGCTGGGCCCGATGTCGCGCGACGAAAAGATTGCCGTCGGCGTCGGCATCGGCCTGCTGGCAGGCTTCATCACCGGGCCACTTCACGGCATCCACCCGGCGTGGGTCGCGGTCCTGGCCACCGGCGTGCTGGCGGCAACCCGCGTGGTGACGGCCACGACGCTGCGCGCCGTCAACTGGAACTTTGCTCTGCTGTTTGGCGTCCTCATCAGCCTGGCCACCGTGTTTGCGCGCACCGGCCTTGATCGCTGGATCGCCGAGCATGTCACCGTCGCGATGGGCGACCTCAAGGCGAGCCGGACGGCCTTCCTCGTCCTCTTGGCGCTCTTCTGCTTCGCCATCAGCTTCGTCGTCCGGTGGCAAGCGGCGGCCCCGCTCATCACCATCGCCATGACACCGATCGCCAGCGCCACCGGCGTACACCCGTTTATCGTGGGCGTGATCGCCGTGATCGCCTGCAACGGCTTCTGGGTGCCGTATCAAAGCACCACCTACCTTGCGCTGTACGCCGGCACCGGGGGCGAGGTCTTCAATCACGGTCAGGCCACGCCGGCCGCGATCGCGTATGGCTTCTGGACGCTCGTTGCCGTCACCCTGAGCGTGCCGGTGTGGCGATGGATGGGGCTCTTGTAGATGAACCGATGAGGTTGTGGCGAAGGAGAAATACCCATGAGTCTACTTCCGCGACTGTCGCAGGGCTGGGTGGCGCTTCTGACGTTCGGCTTCGTCAGCGTATGGGTGCCGACCCCCACGCTCGGCGGTGACTCGAGCCAGTGCAGGACCGGTGACCGCGGCCGCCTGCTCCGCTTCGAGCGAGTCGCGTCGCATCCGACGGCCGCCGACGCCCGCGCGTACTTCGACTCGTGGATCGACTTCTACCGCGACTTCTATGGGTTCCCTCCCAGCCTCCCCGTCAGCATCGACTACGGCTTCGACACGTACAAGGTGATGTATTGCACCGTCGATGCGGTGCTTCCGGGTCACGCGACCGCTCCGCCCACGATCGCCACGGGGAACATCTCCCTACCGCGCCGCTCCGGACGGCTCTCCACCGTCGTGTACCTGCACGGCACGTCGGTCTCCTTCTATGACGCGCCTTCGAACCCGAACATCTTCGGCGAGTTCAACGAGAACGGCGAGAGCTTCGACGGACCGCCGTCGAGCTCCATCTTCGCGGGCGGCGGCTTCATCTATATCGCTCCGGACTACCTCGGCCTCGGTGACTCGACCGTGCCGCGCCATCGCTACTTCCACGCCGCCACGGAGGCCTCGTCCGCGGTCGACTTGCTCGCAGCCTCGCGCCACGTGCTGACGAGCCTGCACGTGCAGCGGGACGACGAGCTCTTCATGTTCGGCTTCTCGCAGGGAGCTCACGCGGCGCTCGCTCTTCATCGCGAATTACAACATGAACATGTCAACGTGACCGCCACGGCCACGGTCGGGGGAGTCTTCGACGTCGAGCGCTTCTTCCTCTCGTCGATCGCCGACACGACGACGGTGACGCTCCCGCTCTACGTCTCGTACATGCTCCTGGCCTACGACGACATCTACAACGTGTACGGCCACGCCTCCGACGTCTTCAGGCAGCCGTATGCCCCCACGGTGCCCGGCCTGTTCGATATGCAGCACTTCTTCGACGACGTCCTCGCGGGCCTGCCGCCGACCTCGCGCGACCTCCTCAGGCCGTCGTACTACGCGAACGTGAGCAACAACCCGAACAACCCCCTCCGCGTCCGTCTGCGCCAGAACGCCGTCGACCAGTGGCGCCCCGCGGCGCCGATCCGCGTCTATCACAGCCCCGACGACGAGGAGGTCTTCTTCGACGACGCGCTCGTGTCCGTGAACAGGCTGCGGAATCGAGGCGCTGACATTACCGTCAAGACGCTGCCGGGCTTCGATCACGTCAACAGTTGGATCCAGGCGATGCCGCGCGCGCTGAGGTACTTCAAGAGGCTGGACTGATCCCTCGGTCTGCCGGCCTCGTCGGCGAAGGCCGCTGATTCACCACGCCTCCACCGGAAGCGACCCGTTCGGACCGATCGTGACCCGCGCGACCTTCCCGGCGCCGTCGATCTCGAACACCACCGGCTCGCCGTGGCTCGAGTACCCGTCCTTGCTCTCCAGGCGGAACGTGTGGGCGCCGATCGGCGTCAGCGTCGCGTGCACGGGCATGGGATCAAGCAGCGCGGGACCGATCATTGTGAGGCGGCCCCCCACGACGAGGACCTGAAGGTCGCCCCAGGCGTTGCGATAGCGCCCCACATAGCGCTGCCACGCGGGATCGGCCGTCGGCGGCGGCGGCATCGTGGCGCGCGTGATCGCGCTCCCGACCCACTCGAAGGTCTTGTTCACGACGAGCTGGGGCTCACCGTCGTCGGCGTTGATGAGCACGATGACGGCGACGCGCTCGGCCGGACAGAACCGGATCTCGGAGCGATACCCACGCAACGACCCGCCGTGGCCCACCAGCGTGCGCTGCCCCAGACGGTACATATGAAAGCCGAGCCCCCAGCCGGCCTGCCATTCCGGCTCGAGCCACTGCACACGCTGCATCTCCCTCAGGGTGCTGCCGCGGAGGATCCCATCGCCGTCCGCAGGGCCCTGGTGGAACTGCAGCATCGCGAAGCGCGCGAGATCGGTCACGCTCGTCGTCAGCGCGGCCGCGGCCGAGACGCCGCGCAGATCGTACGCACCGACCGGGCTCCGCTCGCCGCTCGGCAGGCGCCGCGTGTAGCCGCGCGCGAGCCCGGGGTGCGAGAGCGCTGGATGTTCGACCAGCGAGGTCCGCATGCCGAGCGGATCGAGGATGTGCGAGCGGACGTACGCTGCCCACGGCATCCCACTGACCGCCGACACCACCTCGCCCGCGACGACGAACGCGAGGTTGGAGTACTTCCAGCGATCCTCCGTCGCGAGCACGGACGCCTGCGCGGGTACGGCGGCGCGGATCGCGTCGATCGCCGGGAACTCGAGATCGGTCCAGTACGGAAACGGCGCCTCACGCGCGAGGCCAGTCGTGTGTGTGAGGATATGGCGGAGCGTGATGGGCGGAGCGTCCGTGTACGACGTGGGCGGCGTGAACCACGGCAGATGGTGGCGCACCTCGTCGTCGAGGCGGAGCTTGCCCGCGTCCCGGAGCTGCAGGATCGCGGTGGCGGTGAACGTCTTCGTGATCGAGGCCACCCGGTACAGCGTCTCCGCCGTGGCTTCGACCTTCCCAGCGACGTCGGCCCAGCCGAATCCCCGCGACCACACGACGTCGCGCTCGTGGACGACGGCGATCGAAAGTCCGGGCCACCCGCGATAGGCGAGCTGCCCCTCGATCCAGGCGCTCAACAGATCGACGTTGGATCGGACATCCGGATGGTCGAGCGCGAAGGTGGCCATGAGACTCCTCTATACTCGCCCCGTCGCTCGTGCGCAAATCGCAGGCCTGTCCGTCGCCATATCTCAAAGCCCTGCGTCCTCTAGGGTCTACTCCATCGTCGCTTGTTCGGCGGGATACTCGGCCGCTTAGGTGGCGAGGAACGCCCGCGTGTGCTCCAGGAACTGGCCAAAAGCCGGCTCGGTTTCGAGGAACAGGTGGTTGCGCCCCGGCAAGGTCACGAAGCGGGCGCCCGGAATTCCGGCCGCCATGCGGCGCCCGGCTTCGAACGGGACACGGGCATCATCGCGCGTGTGCAGCACGAGCGTCGGCACCCTCACCCGCGGGAGCAGCGCGGTGACATCGGTCTCGCCGTTTGCCTCGTAGATCCGGGCGGCCACCTCCCGCGATACCGTGATGCGCTGCAGCTCATTGAACCAGTCGGCCTGTTCCTTGGTGCCGCCGGGGATGAACTGGGAGGTGAACAGCTGGCGGAAGGCCGGGTTCTCCTTGCCCCAGCCCACGCGCATCAGCGTCAGCATGGCGGCCTCCTCCTCCTTTTCGTCTGCGCTGCGGGCGCGCTTGTTCCGGCCCACCGCGAAGCCGCCGTAGAGGATGAGATGCGACACCCGTTCGGGATGGCGCACCGCGTAGGCGATCGAGACCGCGCAGCCCTGGGAGATCCCGAGCAGCGCGAACCGCGTGACCTTCGCGGCGTCGGCCACCGCCTCCAGATCACCCACGAAGGCGTCAAACGAGATCTCGTCGACGGTCCGGTCCGACAGCCCGTTGCCGCGGGGGTCGTAGCGAACCAGCGTGTGGTCCTTCGCAAGCTCCCGATAGAGATGCCGCCAGATCGGGCTCTCGAGATCGAATTCCAGATGGGTCATCCAGTTGCCCGTCTTCATCAAGGGCGGCCCCTGGCCGATCATCGAGTAGGCGAGCTGGACCCCGTCGGGCGCGGCGCAGAACCGGATCTCCTGCTTCAGGTCGACGGCGTTGGGGGCGGTCACGCCTGGCCCGGCGCCGCGATCCACGGGCGCGATCGCGAAGACGTCTACCGGCTGCGCGATGTTCTTCAAGGTGCGCGGGCCGAGCGCCTGGAAGTCCGCCTTGATTGAGCGGCTCACCTGGTCGAACACCTGACGGGAGATGCAGATGCCGCCGGGCTCCGCGATCCCTTCGAGCCGCGCCGCGACGTTGATGCCGTCGCCATAGATCCGAGTCTCATCGTGGATGACGTCACCCAGGTTGATGCCGATACGGAACCGCATGCGGCGCGACTCGGGCACCGCCTCGTTGCGTGTCGCCATGATGGTCTGCATCTCGACCGCGCACTCGGTCGCATTGATCACGCTCGGGAATTCGGCCAGGATGCCGTCGCCCGCCGTATCGATGATGCGGCCACCGTAGCGGCCAACCAGCGGCAGGACCACCGCTTGGTGCGCCTTGAGGTCGCGGACCGTCGCGGCCTCGTTCTCGCCCATCAGGCGGCTGTAGCCCGAGATATCGGCGGCAAGAATGGCGGCCAGCCGGCGATTCGTCGAGGAAGAGTCGTCCATCATCTGTTCTCCTGCGCGGCCGTAGACATTGGGCGAGGTGGCCTACAACGGCACCGCCTCGACAGCTCCCGTCGTGGGATTGGTCCAAAGAGAATGCGCCCGGCCTTCGCGTTTCAGATGACACCCGTGCTTTCTCAAGTGACGAAGCAGGTCGCCCCGCTTCACCCGACGACGATCTTTTCTCGGGTCGCCGTCCTGGGGGTTCCGCGCAGGCCGTCTTTGCGCCTATCCTCAAGAATCAGGGCGATGGCTCCGCTCAGGCTCTTCAGCGCGGCTGCCTTCGTCTTACCCTGGCCATTCGCGCCGGGAATTTCCGGACAGTAGGCGATGTACCAGCGTCTGTCCCGCTCTACTACCCCGGTGAACTCGTTTCGCATGCGTCTTCCTGCCTCCGCTTCAAGCGTAACGCAGTTCTGGCGCTTCCTGCTCTGGCGAACTACAATTCGGGCTCGCGCTAGCTCGGTCGACGTAGCTCCGAGGCCCGCAGAATGTCGCAGTGTAGCGCGGTCCGGGCGGCGATTGCGACCAAGGCGGATCGGCTTGTGGGTAGGATCTCTCGCGAGGACATGTCCCACGGCGAAGGACAGGGTCCCGACCCTCCATTCCCTCGCGCATTCATCCCGAGCGCATCCGACTCTTCCTCCGCTACTTCTTCAGCTGGGCCATCAGGAACTCCTTCGCCTCGGGCGTCAACGGATAGGGCGCCTCACTCTTCGGCCCGAGCCACTTCTCGTAGAGCTCGAAGTACTTGCCGGACTCGAGGAGGTTTCGCAGGCCGCTGTCCACCACGTTCCTAAACGCGTGGTCGCCCTTGCGCATGGCCATGGCGTAGGGCTCCTTGGTGTAGAGGCCTCCCACGACTTCGTAGGCGTTCAGGTCTGGCGCCGTGTACTTGAGACCGTAGAGCTGCACGCCGTCGCTGGTGTACGCATCGACCTTTCCCTGCACGAGCGCCCGGAAGGCGCCGGGCTGATCTTCGAACTCGACCAGGATCGCCTTGGGCACCTGCTCGCGAATGATCCTGGCGTAGGTCGAGTGCACCAGGGCGGCCACACGCTTGCCCGCAAGGTCATTGATGCCCTTGATGGGACTCCCCTCTTTCACCAGGAACTGGCCCCCCGTCACGAAGAAGGTCAGGCTGAAGTCGACATCGGCTCGGCGCTGGGGAGCATCGGTCATCGTCCCCGCGATCAGATCAACATTGCGCGTGAGGAGGAGACTGACCCGGGTGGCTGGCCTCGATTCCTTTTTCTCCAGCTTGACTGGCTTGCCGACCTTTCTGGTGACCGCCGGGAGCACTCCCTGCTCCACGAGATCGATCGAGAAGCCGACCCACTCGTTGCTCCTGTTGATGTACGCCAGGGGCGCCGAACTGGTCCTGGTCCCGATGACCAGGACACCGGTCCGCCTGATCTTTTCGAGCGTCGTCTCGGTCACGGAGCCTGTGGCTGTGACTGCAGGGGCCCAACCCACGGCCACCGTGACGGTCAGGAGCAGAGCGACCATGTGCCTCATGTGCGCCTCCGATGAGTGAGAATTGTTGCCAGATGATTCCGCGCGTGCCGACTGCGGCGACGCCGGGTGCAGGGACGATGAGCGCACGTCATGGCCGCGGCCCAGCCGGCCCGCAGCGCCGAGTCGAATCATCCGCCCGACGCACAGGCACGCGATGGCGAACGATCCCGGGCAAATCTGGTCAAGCACCCAGTAGCTTACCCCGAGGACGAGGCCGACCAGAAGGGCTATCCCCGCGGCGTTTCTTGCGCCGACCTGGAGGCAGGATTGGGCCTCGAGCAGCTCGTCAGCGACCGCGTCCGAGAGCATGGATGAGAGCGCAGCAGCGCCAGCGCAGGCATGCTAGCGTTGACATGCAAGGAGGGTTTGACCGTGGACGCTTCGGACCGGGAGCTGCAACAGTACCTTTTCGATCTTCAGGGCTATCTGGTGATCCACAACGTCCTAGGTGCGTCGGAGCTGGCCGAGCTGAATCGATTGATCGATGGGCAGCGGCTCCCCAGCCCTCGCGAAAGTATTCGCTTTGGCTCCGCCGCTGGCGTGCACGGTCCGGATCATGGCTTCCTCAACTGGGGGGAACCGTTCTGTCGCTTGCTGGATCATGAGGCGATCATGCCAGTTCTTCGCTTTCGGCTCGGGGACTGCTTCCGGCTGGACCGTCTTTACGGGATCCGCATGCACAAGGGGCAGACCATGGGGGCCATGCACGCGGACTACGGCGCCTCGGCCCGCAACTCCTTCACCAAGCCGGGGGAGCGCTTTCATTTTGCCAGCAACGGCATCTACGAGGGGTTCACGGTAGCGGCCTGGAATCTTGCCGATGCCGGGCCGCCATCCGGGGGATTCTGGTGCATTCCAGGGAGTCACAAGAGTCACTTCAAGCTGCCGCGCCAGATCCACGAGGCCCCGGAAAAAGCCTCTTGCGTGGTCATTCCGGACGTACCGGCGGGGTCGGTCGTCCTGTTCTCCGAGGCCATCATGCACGGAACAGCCCCGTGGACGGCCGACCACGAGCGCCGGACTCTGCTCTACAAGTATTGCGTCTCCCAGATGGCTTGGTCCCGGGCGCGGGTGCTTCCGCCACCCGATGTCCCGCTCACCCCTCGGCAGCAAGCGCTCCTCACCGAGCCGGCGGATCCCCACACGTTCGTTCCTTCACTCTTCAGCGACGGGCTCCGCGCGGAGCGGTAGAACGCCGATCCGAAGGCCATTGCGCTGGCCAAGCCTCCTCTGGAACTTGGGTCGGTGTGACCCCCAACTGCCTGCCGCCGAGATAGCCCGTCCTGCGGCGGAATGGAGGACGCGAGCACCATGCGTACCAATGCGACAAAGGCGAAGCTGACCGAGGGCAAGGTCGTGTTCGGCGCCATCATCAGCCGCCATGCCCCAGACCTGGTGGAGCTGTTCGGGTTGATCGGCTATGACTTCGTCATGATCGACTGCGAGCACGGCCCGATGAGTCTGGACGAGGTGGAACACATGGTGCGGGCCGCCGAGGTGTTCGGCATCACCCCGATCGTGCGCATCCCTGATCACGAGGATTCCACGATCTTGCGTTTTCTGGATCGGGGGGTGCAGGGCATCATCGTGCCGCACGTCAATACCCGAGAGGCGGCCGAGGCGGTGGCCAGAGCGGCCCGATATCATCCGGATGGCCATCGAGGCGTGGCCGGTGGGCGCCCCCACGACTACGGGGTCGGGGTCTCGCGGGAGCAGTCCACGCGCTGGATCAACGCGCAGCTCCTGGTCATTCCGATGATCGAAGAAACCGAAGCCGTCGAGAATCTGGACGCGATTCTCGCGGTGCCCGGGGTCGATGTGCTGCACGTCGCGTCCGGCGATCTCGGTCAGAGCATGGGCAATCCGGATGCGGCGGTGGTGCGCGAGCTCATGCGTCAGGTCGTTCCCAGAATCAGGGCCGCCGGCAAACTGGTCGGGGTGGGCGGCAACTCCCCTGCCGATGCTGCGGGTGTCGCCGAGTTCATCAGGCTGGGAGCGAACTTCGTCACGATTTCGTCGCTGGGACTCTTGCGTCTCGGCGCGGAGGACTTCAGGCGGCGCGTGCAGGCAGCCGT
This sequence comes from uncultured Candidatus Rokubacteria bacterium, assembly GCA_963754315.1. Classification (GTDB taxonomy): domain Bacteria; phylum Methylomirabilota; class Methylomirabilia; order Rokubacteriales; family CSP1-6; genus CAVWFS01. The sequence continues at coordinate 20,246 of CAVWFS010000018.1, read as the reverse complement.
GGAGAATCGATGACACAGGAGGCGCGCGATGCGCATCGTGGATGCTCAGATCCATCTCTGGGGTAGCGGGTTGCCCAGCAACATGGCCCATCGCCAGGTCACCTCGTTCACGACCGAGGAGGCCCGTGGGCTGATGGACGAGGGCGGCGTCGACGCCGCCGTGATCCACCCGCCGGGCTGGGATCCGAACTCCACCGAGATGGCCTTCAAGGCGGTGCGGGACTTTCCCGGCCGCTTCGCGATCCTCGGCGCCTTCCCACTCAACCAGCCGGACAAGCGCGCCCTCGTCGAAACGTGGCGGAACCAGACGGGCATGCTCGGCCTGCGCTATGGGTTTCTTCAGGAGCCGATGCGGGGCTGGCTGGCCGACGGGACGCTCGACTGGTTATGGGCCGCCGCCGAGCGCGCCGGCGTGCCGATCGCCATGCTGGCGACGGACTCGCTTCCGCATATCGGCCGGATCGCCGAGCGCCATCCGGGCCTGCGGCTGACCATCGACCATCTGGGCGGCCGTGGCGGCACCACCACCCTGAAGGACGACGCCGCCATGGAGCACATGGCGGCGCTCATCAAGCTGGCCCGGCATCCCAACGTGGCGGTCAAAGCGACCGGCGCACCGGGCTACTGCAGCGGACCGTATCCGTTCAGGAGCATGCACCCATACTTGCGGCAGATCTACGACGCGTTCGGACCGGCGCGCATGTTCTGGGGAACCGACATCACGAAGATGCCGTGCTCCTGGCGGCAGTGCGTGACGATGTTCACCGAGGAGCTACCCTGGTTGTCAGGGCGGGACAAGGAGCTCGTCATGGGCGAGGCCGTGTGCGCCTGGTGGGGCTGGAACCATCCGGGCTGAGGACGCCCCCGGGTTCCCGGGCGCGACGAGCGCTGGGGGGATGGGGGGCCCGGAGCCCCACCATGTCAGACGACGAACTCGTCCAGGTCGCTGGCCAGCGCCACCGGGCCGTTGAAATCGCGCCGGACGTCGCGCTCAAGCTCTGCGAGCATCGCCGGCGTCATGGACCGGAAGTGCGTCAGGACCAGCCGCTTCACGCCCGCCTCGGCGGCGATCCTGCCCGCGGTGTCCGAACAGGCGATCGTGTGCTCGGCAAGCCCCTTCAACTCCGGAGTCGTGAGCGCAGCGGCCGGGAGGTAGCAGCACTGCACGTGCAGGTCGGCGCCGCGGGCGAGCCGGACGAGGGCATCGCTGCGCACACCGTCACCGCTGATCGAGACGGTCCGGCCTTGCGCCTCGATGCGGTAGCCGAGACAGATCCAGCGCGCGCGGAAGCCCGGCCCGAACAGTGCGTGCCCGTGCAGCATCTCCTCGCACGACACGCGCCACCCGGGAGTCTCGTGCACCGGACCGGCGCGCACCTCGGTCACGTCACCGTGCGCGAACTCGTCGGCGTGCTCACCCGTCCGGAACTCGAGATCGCGGTCGTAGACCTGCTCGAGGAGCAGCGAATGGATCCGCGCGGTACCCGGGGGCCCGAAGACGGGCAGGCGAACGCGGCGGCCATCGAGCCAGCTGGAGATCATGAAGTCGGCCAGCTCACCGATATGGTCGTAGTGGTGATGGGTGATGAACAGCGCGGCAACGTCGGCAAACGCAATCGCTTTGCGAGCGAAGCTCCGCACGATGCCGCGGCCGGTGTCGAACACGAGGTATTCCCCGCCGACCTCCACGACCGTGCACGACGCGTTCCGGTCCGGATCCGGCCGCGGGCCGCCGGTGCCCAGCGCAATGACTCTCACGCCCGCCCCTGCGGCATCACGGTCGCACGATGACCCGAGCCCGTCGGTAGGTTCGATCTTGGATCACGTTCCGGCGGATTGTAGTCGAAGTGACGTGATCTGTCCGCCTCCGGCATGCCGCTCCATCGGCTGAGCCGCGGCGCGATGGCGGCTCGGCTCGCCGACCTGCCGGTCCCGGCGGAGGATCCGGCAACGGCCGCGCTCATCGCCCGTCTCGCTGGCGTGCGACGGCGCGGCGTCTTTAACCGGGCAGAGCTACTGCTGCATGGCCACCTGGAAGAGCCCCCGCGCGCGGCCACACTACCTGCGCAACTCACCGGCCCTGGTGCGAGCAGTCTCCCGCGCGGCACTGGCGGCACGGAGCGAGCACGAGCGGATGGCGGAACTCATGCGCCTGACCGGCGTGTCCATCTCCGTGGCCTCGGCGATCCTCACTCTGATCGATCCACGCCGCTACGGTGTGCTCGACATCCGTGTGTGGCAGTTCTTGCATGCGCTCGACCCGACGATCGGGAATCCTCGCGGGCGCGGCTTCACCGTGGCGCACTGGGAGCGCTACCTCGCGAGACTCCGCGCCGAGGCGCAGCGTCGCGGCGTCAGCGCGCGCGCCATGGAGTGGGCGCTCTTTCACGCCCACCGGGCGCTCCAGCGGGGCCGGCTCTACGACCGACCGTGAGCCGACCACTCGCGCTGGAGGCCGCCGTCGCCGCCGGCCAACTCGCGCTTCTCACAGTACCCCGTCGTGCTTCAGCGCCTCGACCTCGTCCGCTTTCATGCCCAGCCAGTCGCCAAGCACAGTGGTGTTGTGCTCACCCAGCAGGGGCGCCGCGGTGACGCGGGGCGGGGCGCCGTCGAACCGCACCGGGAAGGTCGGCATCTTCAGCGCGCCGCGGGGGTGCTGCATCGTCTGCATGATGCCGCGAGCCTCGAAACTCGGCTCGCCGAGCAACTCTCCTGTGTCGAGTACCGCTCCCGCCGGCACGCCGGCGGCACCGACGAGGCGCATCGCCTCGTGCTTGTCGTGCCGGCGGGTCCACTCGCTGACCATGGCGTCGATTTCGGCCTCGTGCTCGCCGCGTGCCTCGCGCGACGCGAAGCGCGGGTCGTCGAGCAGGTCCTCGCGGCCGATCACCTTGAGGAGCCGCCGCCAGTGCTCGGGGTTGGTGTTGCTGGTGAACAGATAGACGAAGTCGTTGGGGCCGCCGGGCGCGCACGGGTAGATGCCGGAGGGCGCGATGCCGCCAGCCAGGGTCTTGGCGCCGTTGCGCATGGCCGGCTCGCCGGTGCGCGCGTGCTGGGCGAGCGCGCCGCGGATGTACTGGAGCATCGCGTCCTGCATCGCGATCTGGATGCGCCGTCCGCGGCCCGTGGTCTGGCGCTGAAAGAGCGTGCTCACGATGGAGATCGCGAGAAGCATGCCAGTGCCGGTGTCGCCGATGGTCGGACCCGGCTTGCAGGGACGGCCCGCGCGCTCGCCGGTGATGCTCATCGTGCCCCCGCAGGCCTGCGCGATCATGTCAAAGGCCAGGTTGTGCTCGTACGGGCTGCCCTCGCCGAAGCCCTTGACCTGGGCGTAGATCAGGCGGGGGTTGAGGGCGTGCAGCACATCCCAGCCGAGACCCAGACGCTCGATCGTGCCCGGCGCCATGTTCTCGACGAAGACGTCGGCGTGCCCGGCCATCTCTTTGACGAGCGCGATGCCACGTTCGCTCTTGAGGTCGACCGTGACCGACTTCTTGTTGGCGTTGTAGATCATGAAGTAGTAGCCGTCGGCGCCCGGTGCGGGTCCGGTGCCGATGGCGCGGCCGGGCTCGCCTCCCTTGGGGCTCTCGACCTTGACGACCTCGGCCCCGAGCATCGCGAGGACCTCGGTGCAGGACGGCCCGGCCTCGAATTGCGATAGATCGAGGACGCGGACCCCGGACAGGCACTCCGGCGCTATGGCGTTGTCGTTCATCTCATCCCTTTCTCTCTCGAACGCGCCCCTTGCAGAGACCGAGCACGTGGGCGCCGATCGCTCGGACGATGCCTCCTCTCTAGTCGAAGTCGCGCCCGATGGCAACCCCGCCGCGTTCCTCGCGGACCTTGACTCCCGCTGCTTGCCGCCGCCATCATCCCAAGCATCCGTGGGCTTCCCGTGGGGGATCCCGGGCAGGGCTGTAGGGGATCAATTCTCGATCGACCGCTTGCCGGAAATCCGATGAGCGAGAGAGGCGCACAGGCATGCACTGCGGCGTGATGGTGACTGGCTACAATCAGGGCGACTGGGCGCGCCTTCTGGCGGAGGACTACAGCCGCCCGCCCGCGGTGTCGGACGCCGCGAACATGGACGACACGCTCTACATGGGCGAGCTCGTCGAGCCCCTCGGGTTCGACTCCATCTGGGCCACCGAGCACTACGGCTCCGCGTATTCCATGCAACCGAACCCGCTCCAGTACCTCGCCTACTGGGCCGGCCGCACCACCCGGGTCGACATGGGGACGGCGGTCATCGTGGCCCCGTGGTGGAATCCCGTGCGGCTGGCCAGCGAGATCTCCATGCTGGATATCTTGCTCAAGGGCCGTCGCCTCCACCTGGGGATCGGGCGCGGCATCTCTCCCCACGAGTACGCCTCGCTCGGGTACCCGATCGGAGAATCGCACGCGTACTTCTACGACGTGGTCAGAGCCCTCAAGGCGTCCGACGGAGCGGAGCGCTTCACCTTCGACGGCGAGGTCTACAAGATTCCGCCGACCACCATCCGCCCGCAGGCGCGCCACAAGGGCGATCTCACCACGCGGATCAAGGCGGCGTTCACCACCCAGGCCTCCGCGCGGCTGGCCGCCGAGAACGGGCTCGGACAGATGTTCGTCGCCGGCGCGAGCCTCGACGAGATGACGGCCCAGGTTCGGCAGTTCAACACGATCCGAGCGGAGATGGGCCTGCCGCCGGACCAGCCGACCACCTTGCTGTGGATGTACTGCGCGGAGACCGCCTTGGAGGCCGAGGAGGGGTGGGAGTACTTCCGGAACCAGCTCGTCGCCGCCCAGCACCACTACTTCGAGTGGAACAACCCGGGCTTCGCGGGCATTCCCGGCTACGAGGAGTACCTCAAGCGCCAGACCGCCGACGTCGGCGTTGCCGACGCGAGCCTCGCCGCGCGCCGCGCCACCCAGCCCATCGGTACCCCCGACGAGATCATCGAGAAGATCCGGACCTTGCAGCGGGCCATCAGCCTCGAGATGCTGGTCATCCACATGTTTTACGGAGGAATGCCCCGCGCCAAGGCGGAGAAGAGCCTCCGGCTGTTCGCAGAGAAGGTCCTGCCCGCCGTACAGGCCATGCCGACCCCGATCAACCCCGCCTCGCTGGGCCAGCCGAGGACGTAACTGCCGCCGGGCAACGTGATGGACTTGACGAGGCTCAGCCGAGGCCGCAGGCTCGTGCCCGAATTCACCGGAGCACGCTCCGCGATGAAACCCACCGGAGCAAGCTCCGTGGTCAGATGACCGGGAGGACGGGGCGATGGCGGGACGGCTCGATGGCAAGGTAGCGCTGGTGACCGGTGGGGGCAGTGGCATCGGGAGGGCGTGCGCGGTGCGATTCGCCCAGGAAGGGGCCAATGTCTGCGCCGCCGACATCGATCTGGCGGCGGCGTCGGACACCGCGCGGCAGGTCGACGCGACCGGGCGCAAGTCGCTGGCTGTGCAGGTCGACACCACTGACGAGGCCGCCTGCGAGGCCATGGTCCGGCGGTGCGTCGAGGGGCTCGGGGCGGTGGATGTCCTTGTGGCCGCGGCCGGAGTGGGCGGCGCGCGGGTGCCGGGCGCCACGTCGTACCAGACGTACACGGTGCTGAACATTCCGATGGACCAGTTCCGGCGGGTCATCGACGTGAACCTCTACGGCGTGCTGTTCTCGAACCGCGCGGTGGCTCGCTGGATGACCGAGAACCGGCGCGGGGGAGCATCATCAACCTGGCGTCCATCATGTCCAAGATGCCGTCGACGAGCGCGCCGTACAGCGTGAGCAAGGCTGGGGTCTGGATGCTGACGAAATGCCTGGCCCAGGAGCTCGCCGGCCACGGCATCCGGGTCAACGCCATCGGTCCCGGGTTCGTCGAGACACCCATGACGGCAGCCATGCGCGAAGATTCGGCGCGCTCGCGGTGGGCGATGGGGCTGACGCCGATGGGGCGGTACGGCAGGCCCGAGGAGATCGCGGCGACCGCGCTCTTTCTGGCCTCGGACGACGCGTCGTACTTTACCGGCGAGCTCCTGCACCCCTCGGGCGGCGTTTTCGTCGGCTGAGCGTCCCGTTACAACCTCATCCGAGCCCCTCGCCCGCTCGCGGCCGCGCCGTCCGCGGACCCGGTACCAGCGCGAGGACGACGGCAAGCAGACAGATGGCGGCCGCCGCGCCAAAGGCCCCCCGAAAAGCCACGGCGGACCCGAGCGTCGTCTGGAGCGACCCATATATCGTCGCCGCCGCCTGCACCCCGGCCACCACGCCGAGCGTCCTGCCGAGGTGCGCCAGCCCACCGGCGGTGCCCTGACGAGCCCGGGGAAAAGCCAACATCACCTGGGCGAGGTTGGGCACCTGAAAGCTGCCCACCCCGAACCCCACCAGGAAGAGGGCCAGCGCTACCGCGGGAAGCGGCGTCGTTCTGTCCGCCAGCCCCAGCATGCCAAGGCCCGCGGCCTCCAGTAGAAGTCCCAGGATCATGGGCCGCCGCCGGCCGACGCGGTCGGTCACCCACCCGGCCACCGGTCCGCCCACGGCCGCCCCGAACGGCGAGAGCACGAAGAGCAGCCCACCGGCGGCCGCCGATAGTCCCCGAAGAGAGACGAGGTAGAACGAGGCGAGGAGCCAAACCGAGAACTGCGCCCAGCTCGCCATCGCCGCCAAGGTCAGTCCCTGCATGACCGGCCAGGTCGTCCACTCCCGTCGGGGTGGCAAGCTCCACACCCCGGCGCCCCGCGATGCGCGGCAGCAGCCAGGGCGCCAGAACGCCGGCTGCCAACGCCAGGGGCACACGAAAGACGAAGACCCAGGGCCAGCCCCAGGCCACGATGACGCCCCCGACGAGCGGCCCGGCGATCCCGCCCACGCCCTGCCCAGCCGCGAGCATGCCGAGACCCCGGCCATGCCGCTCACGAGGCAGCGAGAGCGTGACCAGCGCCGGTGAGGTGCCATAGACGAGGCCACCGGCTAGCCCTTGGGCCACCCGTGTGGCGAGCATCAGAGGGTAGTCCGTGACCAGGAAATAGAGCAGGAAGGCGACGACGGACAGCCACATGCCCGCCGTGTACACGGGCACCGGCCCCAGGCGGTCAGCTACCACGCCCGCAGCCACCGACGTGATGGCGTAGGTCAGCACATAGCAGATGATGACCCAGCGAATCTCGGCCGGTCCGATGGCGAAGGCTTCCGCCATGGCCGGCAGCGCCACGTTGACAGCGGAATCGAGCGAAACCACCAGCATGCCCAGCGCGGCGAGGAGGACCGGCACCCGTCGAGTATATTGGAGCCAATGTCGCACCTCGGGGAGGGCTCCATGTCCGCGAACGTGTCCGACTTCACTTTCCTGCAGGGCGTGAAGATCGTCGATTTCACTCAGTTCGAGGCCGGTCCGTCCTGCACCGAGGCCCTCGCCTGGATGGGTGCCGATGTCGTCAAGATCGAAAACCCCAAGATGGGCGATCCCGGCCGCCGTCTCCGCCCCGGTCAGCCGGACGACGACCCCTACTACTTCCACGCCTTCAACGCCAACAAGCAGTCCATCACGGTCAACCTCAAGTCCCCCAAGGGGCTCGAGCTGGTCAAGGGCCTGATCCAGAAGGCCGACGTGATGATCGAGAACTTCGCTCCCGGCGCCATCGAGCGGCTGGGCCTGTCGTACGACGTCGTGAAGGCCCTCAATCCGGGGATCATCTATGCGCAGGTCAAGGGCTTCGGTGAGGGCAGCCCGTTCGAGCAGAACCTGGCCTTCGACATGATCGCCCAGGCCTGCGGCGGCACGTTCAGCGTCACCGGAGACAAGAACGGCCCACCCATCCGGCCCGGCATCTCCCTGGGCGATACCGGAACCGGCATGTTGATGGCCATCACCATCGTGAGCGCCCTGTACAAGCGCCGCCAGACGGGCGAGGGCCATCGTCTGCAAGTGGCCATGCAGGACGCCATGCTGCACTACATGCGGATCAACTTCGCGACCCAGGGCCTGACGGGCAAGGCGGCCGAGCGCGGGGGCAGCAAGGTGCCGGGGGTGACCAACGCGCCGATGGGACTCTATCCCTGCGCACCCGGCGGGCCGAACGACTATGTCTACATCATGACCAGCCGGGCGAACCCCGACCACTGGGACCGCCTGCTGAAGCTGATGGGACGCGAGGATCTGATCGGCGACGAGCGCTACCGCGCTCCAGCCGACCGCGTCGCGCGGGAAGCCGAGGTGGACGACATCATCTCCACCTGGACCCGCACGCACACCAAGCTCGACGCCATGAAGCTAATCGGCGACGCCGGTATTCCGGCCGGCGCCGTGCTCGATACGGATGAGCTCAACAAGGACGTCACGTTCGAGCAGCGCGGGATCATGCAGACCATGGTCCATCCCGTGCATCGGCCCTTCAAGATGCCGGGCTGGCCCGTACGTGTCGACGGGAAGCCCACGCGCGTCAAAGCGTCTCCCGTGCTCGGCGAGCACACGGACCTAGTGTTGAACGAATGGCTCGGCCTGAACGCCCAGGCCGTCGCCGCGCTGAAGAGCGAAGGCGTAGTCTGATCGGTGGTCTCGTGGCAGCCCAGGCGCTGAGGACTGAGTCACAACAGCCCTCACGAGCCCGGTTCGTGATCGCCCGTCACTGGGTGGGGACGCCGCGCCGCCACGTCCGCCAGTTGTTGACGATCTGCTGCATCAGCGGACTGGCGGTCCGATAGAGGTTCTCCAGCGCGATCGGGAAGCCGCCCTGGGAGGCGTATTTCACGAGGTTGTCCGCGCTCGATTGACCCTCGTACGGCACGAGAAAGTCGCTGCCTGCGCGCAGCACGGCGACACGGTCCAGGTCCAGGAGCTTGGCGCTCGCGCCCCGCTTCAGCGCCGCGTAGATGGCGTTGTCCTCCTGCTGCGCCGTGCAAAAGATGCCCTTGCCGTCAGTCAAGATCCTCGTCCAGTCGCGCGCCCGCTGGGTGAGCAGCGTACCCGCGAACCAGGTATCGCCCGACGCGGTGTCGCACTGCAGGACGCTCGGCGGCAGGTTCGCCGGCGCATAGTTGAATTTTGCGCGAGTCGCCTGCGCCTGCGCACTGTCGGCGAGCGGGACGTCGCGGCTCAGGGCGTAGGCCTTGCGCAGCAGGGCCTCGCTGAGCTGGAACACCTCGGTTCCATATTCCAGCGGCGGCTTCTGCGTCGGACCCGTGGTGTCGATCCCGAGATACCCGGTCGTCCAGTCGGGCGGAATCTCCCGCGCGTCGATCTCCCATTGAAGGCCGAACTCCACCAGGTAGCGCGCCCAAGCTGCCGAGCCCAGGGTGCCCTGGGCCGGATCGATTCCGGCGACGCCGGTCACGATGAAGTAGGTGAGCGAGAGATCGAACAGGCGCGAGAACACCAGCGCGGTGACCGACGCCGCGGCGTTGCTGTGCCCCATGCCGGTGGTGACGACGCAGACTTCGGACTGATTGCAGTGCACGTCCGGGTAGTCCGGCGCCAGGCCCGGTACCCTGATGGCGCGCCGCGGTTCGAGACGATCCAGCCAGACCTGCCCCTCCGAACCGAACGTCGAGATGATCATCACCTTCACTTGCCGGCGATGGCCGCGCTCGGTCCGGTCGCCCGCGCGGGCGCTGGGAAAGCTGACGGCAACCAGCAGCGCGGCGAGCATGACTCGCGCGGCGGGCGCTTTCACGCGCCGATCATAGCATCTGCTCGCGCACCCTCTGAGGCTCACGCGCTTCCTTCGCCTCGAGCGATTACGGAGACACCGCGGCCAGCACTCTCACCCGCACTTCACCCGCCAGGTAGAGCATATGTAGTCCCAGACGCTCTGCCGCGCCGGTCGAGCCCACCAGCTTTCCCGCCTCTTTGACTTGAGACCCTCCGACCACCTACAACTGGCTGGTGGCCGATGCACCGGGCCCACGCGGATGGCAAGCCCGTGGCGAAGGTCAAGTGCGGCCGCCCGTGAAGGGCGCGCAGGGAACGAACGCTTTGAAGCATCCATCGTGAGGAGGAGGAGGGCGATGAGTGGTGTGTACGACGGCCTCACCGTGGTCGAGCTGGCCGATCGCCGCAACCAGTGGGCTGGCAAGCTTCTGGCCGACGGCGGCGCGCGGGTGATCCAGATCGAGCCACCGGGTGGCAGTCCGGGACGGTGGTGCGGCCCCTTCGTCGACGACAAGGTTGATCCCGACCGCTGCCTCGACTACTGGTGGTACAACACCGGCAAGCAGAGCGTCGCCCTCGACATCGGCCGCCGGCCGGCCCAGGACCTTCTCCGGCAACTGCTGGCCCGGGTGGACATCTTCCTCGAAAGCACGCCGCCGGGAACCTTGCGTCCGTACGGCCTCGACTCCGGGTCCGTCTCGAGCCACCGTGCGCTCATCTACGCGTCGCTGACCGACTTCGGTCAGGACGGCCCGTGGCGCGATTACCAGATGAACGACGCCGCCCACCTGGCCCTGGGCGGCCACATGGCGAGCACCGGATATTCCGACCCGAGCCTCACACCGATCGGCGGGCAGGGTCACCAGGCGTGGCACATGGGCTGCGTCTTCGCGCTGCACGGCATCACGCTCGGCGCTCTTCGATCGGATGACGACCGGCGAGGGCCAGTACATCGACGTCTCGATCCACGACGCCTGCTCGATCGGCACCGAGTCGGCGGTGCCCGAGTGGCTGTATAACGGCGCGACGCTCTACAGGCAGACCGGCATGCACGCCTCGACGCGGCGGCAACCCGACCTGGAGCTGCCCACGGCCGACGGCATGTACGTGATCGCGGTGAACCAGACCTTTGGCGACCAGGGCTGGGCCAAGCTGATCGAGTGGATGGAGGAGAAGGGCGTCGCCGGCGAGCTGACCGACCCGAAGTACCGTGACGAAGCCGTTCGCATGGCCGACTATCGCCAGGGGACGGCCGTCCGCGACGGGATTCGCCGGCTGATCGCCGCCACCAAGGGCGAGGAGGTTTTCACCCGCGCGCAGGCGTACGGCATCTCGTGGGGGCTCGTCCGCGCGCCCGAGGAGAACTACGACGTCCCGCATTACCAGCAGCGCGACTTCTGGCGTGCCGTCGAGCACCCGGAGATCGGCCGGGCCATTCCCTACCCGCGCGGCCCGTTCATGTCGGAAGCGCTCGGGATCACCCCACGGGGACGAGCGCCCCGTCTGGGCGAGCACACGCGGCAAGTTCTGGAAACCGATCTCGGTCTGCCCGCCCCTCAGATCGATGCGCTCGCCGCGGCCGGAGTCATTCGATGAACGCCCCGGGGACACTGCCCAAGGGCATCCTCAACGGCGTCCGCATCCTCGACTTCACGTGGAAGACGGTGGGGCCGTGGGCTCCCCGCCTGCTGACCCACTTCGGCGCGGAGGTCATCCACGTCGAGCGCGTGGGGTCGTGGGACGATCACCGCTACGCGGCCCACCCGAGCCCGATCATCGAGGGCCCGCAGCAGGAGTTCACGTCGGGACAGGGCACCGGCCCCCTGCACGGCGGAGGGCACGCCGACGGCAAGAAGCCCTACTACTCCACCCCGTACTTCACGATCCTGCACCACGGCAAGCTGGCGATCAGCCTGAACACGCGTCATCCCAAGGGCCTCGAGCTAGCCACGCGGCTCATCGGCATCTCCGACGCGGTGGTCGAGAACTTCAGCGGCGAGGTCTTCCCCAGCTGGGGGCTCACCTGGGAGCGCATCCACGAGATCAATCCCCGCGCCGTGTACATGAGCACATCGGGCTTCGGCCACTCCGGCCCCTACAAGGCCTACCGGAGCTTCGGCCCCACCGCCGCCGCCCAGTCCGGTCTCTCGCTGACCTCCGGGCTGCCCGACAAGCCGCCGGCGGGTTGGGGCTTCTCCTACATGGACGTCATGGGCGGATGGATGGGCAGCCTGGCCCTCATCATGGGATTGCTCCAGGCCAGGAAGACCGGCCAGGGCCTCTACGTCGACTACGCGGTCACCGAGGGCGCGATGTCGCTGCTCGGGACCTACATGCTCGACTACCAGGTGAACGGCCGCTCCACCCGCCGCCCGGGATTTCCGCCGGGCAATCGATCCGTCTGGCCCGCGGTGGCGCCCCACAACACCTATCGCTGTTCTGGCAAGGATCGGGTCGGGCAGGACTGGTGGGTCTTCATCGCCTGCGAGACGCAGGCGCAGTTCGAGTCGCTGGCTCGCCTCATGGGCCAGCCGGAGCTCACCGCGGACCCGCGCTTCGCCACCAACGAGGCCCGCGTGGCCAACCAGGACGCGCTCGACGCAATCGTCGGCCGATGGGTGCGGCCGCGACGACGCTACGACGTCATGCGGCGCTGCCAGGAAGCCGGGATCGTCGCCGCGGTGGTGCAGAGCGCGGAGGACCGGGTCGAGCACGATCCGCAGCTGAAGCACCGCGACATGCACCCGGTCGTCCACCATCCGGAGATCGGCGACTTCGAGTACGAGGGCTACCCGGTCAAGCTCTCGCGGACGCCGGCCTTCGTGCACGGGCGGGGGCCGCTCCTGCGCGAGCACAACCGCTACGTCTACGGCGAGCTGCTCGGCCTGAGCGACGCAGAAATGAAAACGCTCGAAGACGAGAAAGTGATCTGAGCGGAGCGGATGATCGAGGGGCGCCACGGCTCCGCCGGGGCGTCCCGAGCGTTCGGGGGGCTTCGGGGGCGCCCGGAGCCCCCCATGGGAGGAAAACGATGGCGGTGAGCTTCGATGGGGCGCGGCTCGGGCGACTGAAAGACACGGTGGCGGTCGTCGGCGTCGGCGAGACCGATTACGCGAAGGACTACCGGGGAGCCGGCGGCCAGGCCGTGGGCAAGGGTGAGGCCCGGTACGACTCGTACACCTTGGCGTCGAGGGCGCTGAAGCGCGCGCTGGACGATGCGGGTTTGAAGAAGGACGACATCGACGGCCTGTGCACCTCCGGCACGCTGTCCGGCGAGCGGGCCAGCGAGCTGTGGGGCCTGAACCCGCGCTGGAGCGGCGGCGGCGACGCCGCGCAATGCATCATCGAGGCGACCCTGGCCATCAACGCGGGACTCTGCACCACCGTCGCCCTCGTGTACGGCAACGCGCAGCGCTCGATGGACACGGCCTACGGCGGCGCGCGGGTGACCGGCGGCGCCATCACCTCGTACTTCTATTACGCCCCGTGGGGCATGACGTCGCAGGGCGCGCTCTACGCGCTCTTCTTCCAGCGCCACAAGCTGCTCTACGGTACCACCGAGGAGCAGCTCGGCGCGGTCGCGGTCGCCTTCCGCAAGCACGCCTGCCTGAACGACAACGCGGTGATGCAGAAGCCGCTCACCATCCAGGACTACCTGAGCGCCCCGTACATCGCCGAGCCGCTGCGCCTGTACGACTACTGCCTCATCAACGACGGAGGCGTGGCCATCATCGTGCGCCGCGCGGACATGGCGAGAGATCTCAAGCAGCGGCCCATCATGGTGAGCGGGCTCGGCTGGTCCGAGGAGAACGTCGACGCCACCCAGCTGCGGCCGCGGCTCAAGACCTTCTACCACGGCGCTCACCACGACGTGGCCGCCCAGGTCTATCCGATGGCTGGTGTCAGCCCGAAGGACGTCGACGTGTTCGCCACCTACGACAGCTTCAGCGTGCACCTGCTCGCCTCGCTCGAGGGCTTCGGCTTCTGCAAGGAGGGTGAGGCGGGCCCGTTCGTGCAGGGAGGCCGAATCGAGATTGGCGGCGATCTGCCGTGCAACACCAGCGGCGGCATGCTGTCCGAGAGCTACATGCAGAGCTGGAACCACCAGCCGGAGCTGGTCCGCCAGCTGCGGGGCGGTCTCGGCCCGCGGCAGGTAGACGGCGCCGAGGTCGCCCAGTACGTCCACGACGTCGCCGGCAAGTGCAAGAGCCTGATCTACACGAAGGGGGCGTGACGATGGCCACCGCCCGCCCGGTCCGCGCGATGGACCCCTACGCCGAGCAATTCTGGGCCTTCACCCGGGAGCGCGAGCTGCGCCTGCAAGCGTGCTCGGCGTGCGGAAAGTTCCGCTGGCCCCCCGGCCCGACCTGCGACCGCTGTCTCTCCGACGACTTCGCGTGGTCGGCGCTCAGCGGCGTGGCCACGGTGCTCTCGTGGACGACGTTCCGCCGCGGCTACTTCCCGGAGTATCCGCCGCCCCACACGGTCGTCGCCCTCGAGCTGGCCGAGGGCCCGCTCTTCATCTCCTATCCCGTGGGCCTCGAGCCGAACGAGTTGCGCGAGGGCATGACCTTGGAGGTTCGGTGGGCGGACGCCGCCGACCGGTTCGGCGAGTACCACCTACCGGTCTTCGGCCCGCCCGCCGCGCGCGGCTGAAGCGCGCCCGGGACTGGGCTGGTCGGCGTAGGGGGCAAACTCCTAACTCGCCAGTGGGTGCAGGACATCGATCGCCCAGCTGACGTCGAGGCGCTCGCCCGTCCAGAATGGCATCGCCGTTCGCGCATGGAGGTCGAGCCCGTCCGCTTCGTGCCGCGCCCGGAGCGCTTTCACAGGGTCATGGGGCACCTCTGGGGCGGGTGGTGCCTCGGGAAAGAACCGGCCATCCGGACGGCGGAACCGGAGCGCGCCATCGGGCAGTCGCTCGACCTCAAAGCCCTCCTCGTGGACTGCGCGGTGGTGCCGGCGGCAGAGCATGGCGAGATTCGACAACGTGGTGGGGCCTCCCTGCGCCCAATGGCGGATGTGATGGCCCTGGCCGAACCGCACGCCGCAGCCCGGAAAGCGGCAGCCGCGGTCGCGATGATGCAGCGCCCGTCGGATCGCCGGTGGAATCGTCCGGGTTCGCGCATCGACCTCGACGACCCGGCCGTCCCGGCCGTGGCGCATTACCACCCTGCTCGCATCGCAGGCCAGGCGCTGGGACGTTCCAGCTGGAACGCGCGCGCCGTCCTCCAGGGCCGACTGGCCGGGCGCGTCCACATCCGCGAGGACCTCGGCGTCCACGTGTACCACCACCTGGTAGCGCTCGCCCGAGTTCCCCGGGTCGAGGCCCTGGTGGAGCGCCGTCTCCGCGAGCAGGGCGAGGGCGTCTGCCTGCTGCTGCTCCATCGTCGGCGGGTCAGCGTCCGGGTCCTTCTCCCGCCTCTGCTGGTACAACGTTTCACAGGCGGCAGCGAGGGCCTGCACGAGAAGCGCGCCGACCTCGGCGGTCAGCCGCCCCTTGATCCTCACCGTGCCGTCGCCGTCTGGATACACGTGCAGCGCCCGGCTCGCGTGCTGTAGCGCCGCCTCCCGGGCCTCAGCCTGACGGTCGACTCGCCGCCAGCCGCGAACGATCCGCGCGACATGCTCAGTCGTGCCGGCCTTACCTACCGCGAGGAGCCGCTCCTCGGTCTCCGGCGTGGCCACGCGCGTCAGCTCTCGGATCTTGGAGTAGGACAGCTCCCCGCGAGCGAGAGCCTCGGCCAGCAGGGGCAGCGTCGCCAGAGCGCGCGCGACGCGGACATGCTCCCGGGCGGCGCCCGGCGCCAGCCCAATGCGCCAGGTCAGCCAGGCGGCGCAGGAGGGGAAACCGTTGTTCCAGCCGCCGCGCGCATCGAACTCGCGGATGAGATCGAGCAGGCGCGCGGTGGCGGCGTCGAGGTGGGCTGACAACTCCGCGATCTCGTCGCCCAGGCGCTCCAGCTCCGGGCTGGGCCCCAAGGGGGCGAGCATGTCAGCGGTGGATGCTTCCGCGGCAGCAGTCCCGAGCGTGTAGATCTCCACGGGCGAGTCCCCCTTCTGCTGGGACGACTCTACACCCGGGTTTCGCTTGCTTCCTCGTGACGCGCCCGCGCGCGATTAGTCGCCGATCGACATTTTTCGCGATTGCCGAACCAAAGCGGCTGCTGCACGGCTCCAGGACGCGTTGGAGCGGCATCCCGACGGTGCTCGCAATCGCTGACCATTGACCATACAGAAAGGTGTCAAGCGGAAACTGCGGGCCGGCGATCTGGGTAGATCTCGGCCGGCTGTCCGCAGTCACCCCTGCCCGAGTACCATCACTTCGTCCACACCGCCGCATAGGCCGACCTGACCCGCGACCCTGCCGGACACAAGGTCGCCCTACTCACCCGCTTGTGGCGCGGGGCACGGGGTCATCAGGCGCCGCTCCCGTCGCCTGGACCGTGGGGGGCTCGGCGACTTCAACGGCGGTGGACGAGACGCCGCGTGCCCGCGGCGACGACGACGATCGCGACCAGCATGATGACGGGGACAGTGAGCCGCTGCAGCGTCACGGCCGCGGCGGCGAATGCGATGCACGCGGCCGCCAGCGCTACGGACCATCACGCACGCTCGGCGAAAGCTGCCCGATCCGTGTGAGTGGAGGGCCACAACGCTTCCCTGTTCGCCGACGGTTGCGGCGGCAGGGCCGCTGCCCGATCATATGGCATGGACCGGCCCGAGACGTGCTTTGCATGGAACGGGAACGTCTCGCTCGCGTACCAGGTTTGCGGAGACGGCCCCACCGACCTGGTCTATCTCCAGGGCTATTGCTCGAACGCAGATACCAACTGGGAGAGTCCTTATCTCTCGCGCTTCTTGCGTGGTCTCGCGGGCCACGCCCGCTTGATCGTGACCGACCGCCGCGGCTGGGGCTGCTCCGAGCGCTTCACGCCGGGGCACGTGCCGGACGTCGACACCCTCACCGACGACATTCTCGCCGTGTTGAAGGCAGCGCGATCGGAGCGCGCTTCAATCATGGCGACGTACGAATCGGCAATCGTGGCCTCGCTCTTCGCGGCCACGTACCCCGAGCAGACGAGATCCCTCATCCTCGTCGACCCCCAGGTCACGTACCTTCCGACCGAGGAGATGCCCTGGATGCCCCCGCTCGCACGCTGGCAGGAGCAGATCCAGGCCGTCCACGACACCTGGGGCACGCTGGACTGGCATGACGCACCCGACGGGCCGGAGCGCGAGTGGTTCGCCCGCTACGCCCGAAGCTCGGTCACGCCCGGCGCGCTCGCGGCGGAGCTCACCCGCTACCTGTACACGGACATCCGCGCCGTGCTCCCCACGATCCAGGTGCCCACGCTCGTTCTGGTCGATAGCGACCGTTTCTACGAGGTGCTCCCCGAGACGGGGCACTTCGTGGCAAGCAAGATCCCAGGCGCCCGGGTTATCGAGCATTCGAGCCGTGGAGGGCCGCACTTCCACTGGTATGCTCGTGGCGAGGCGATCGTCGGCGAGGTGCGGCGCTTCCTGACCGAGATCGGCGACGAGGAGGCGTCGTTCGACCGAATCCTCGCGACCGTCCTCTTTACCGACATCGTCGACTCGACGAAGCGCGCCGCCGAGCTCGGTGACCGACGCTGGCGCGAGGTGGTCCTGCGGCACCACGCGACGGTGCGAAGGCTGCTCGCCCGCTACCGCGGAATCGAGATCGACACCGCGGGCGACGGCTTCTTCGCCTCGTTCGACGGCCCGGCACGCGCCGTCCGCTGTGCCATGGCGATCACCGACGCCGTCCGGCCTCTCGGGATCGAGGTCCGCACTGGGCTGCACACCGGAGAGGTGGAGAGAATCGGGGAGAAGATAGGAGGGCTGGCCGTCAATATCGGCGCCCGCGTGGCGGCGCTCGCCGGTCCGTCGGAGGTCCTGGTTTCCCAGACCGTCAGGGATCTCATGGTCGGATCGGACCTGACGTTCGCCGACCGCGGGTCGCACGAGCTCAAGGGCGTGCCCGGCGCGTGGGGCCTCTATGCGGCACGGAAGGAGAGTGAGTCTGGAAGGGCCGCCGATTCGTCTTAGCCCTCGGCACCACGGTTAAGGATCCTCCCCGGGTTTACCTCCCACTTGCCCCAACCCTCGCCACCCTTGACGGCTTGGCACCTCTGCGAGGGGAAGATCCTCGACCTTCCTCGCCTTCGCCGCCACCCGCTTCTGGCTCTTCTTGGCCATGCTCGGATCGCTCCTCGCGCAGGCCATCTGAGACTCTTTGTTCTGCTTTGCCCAGCCGGCGGGGGCGCGCCGGATCTGACGGCTTCGGCTCAGGCCATCGCCGTCCTCTCGGCGCTCACCGAACCTCAACTTGCCGCCGCCCTTGACGCTCGTGCGGGGCGCGAGATCCTTCACCCGGACTATCTCGTCTCGGAGCTTTGGCTTACGCGCCGGCCTCGGAGCGTTCAGAATCTCGACTCCACGTGTCCGTGACTGGCCAGGCCAATCTGCTTCAAGTTATTGCTGCAGCCGCCCTTGACGTTCCTGGTCTTGGTGCCGGGCGACAGATCCTCTACTCTCTTAGCCTTGTTCTGTTTAGGTTGTTTCTGGCTCTTCTTGGCCACGGTGTCCTCCCTAGCCCTCGTTCCAGGCCGCTCAGTTGGCTCGGATGTTGGGCCCGCCACTCGGTGAGTCTATGTGCTGACCCGCAGCGCACCGCTGAAACAGAACCGGTGAGGCGCCGCCCTCCCCTCCTTCGCCGCCGGACCGACTGTTCGTTGCCCACGGCGCCGTCACTCGGAGTTTGAGGCAACACCAGTGCCAGGTCCGATTTCCCTGTGAATTTAAAACCTTACACGCAGCACGCGCGTGGGTAACGAGCCAGTTGGTCGCATCCCAGGGCCGGCATGGTCTCATTTCAGGTGGGGGGCACATCCCGGACACAGCCGGTAACCTACTGGGCGAGCTTGCGGTCAAGGGTCGAGCGCGAGGCCCCAGCACGCGCGCGGCTCGTCGCTTGTTCCCTCCCAAGCGTGCGAGCACGTCGCAGTGAGAGATCTCCATAAGTACCGACGGTGTGGTGGACGTGTGACCCCGATCTGGAGGGCGCTGGTGGCGCAGAAGCCGAATGGTGGCAGGAAGACGGACGCGACCGACCGTTCCTACTCGCGCGCGCCCGGCGCACGCGCGGGCCCACGGAGGTTGTGGTGCAGAAGGGCCGGCGACGTGCTGCGACAGGCCGGAGCATCGGGCGCCGTTGTTAGCGTCTCCAGAAATACGGGCAGGCGATTCGGTCTCTGGGCCAGCAGTCTGAGACCACTCTCAGTCAGATTCAGCTCGAAGAGGACCTTCTTGCCTATGGTCCGCCCCGACCCGCTGGCCACCTCAACATCGCCGCGAGCCAAGATCCGGGCGGTGTAGACAGCGCCCTGAGAATCCTCGGCTTCCATCAGCACTCGCACCCGTCCCGTCCGCGAGACGGCCAGCTGCGTCCAGCCCCCGTCTTTCTCGCAGGCCAGGGGCGGCGGGGCGACAAAAGCCGGAAGTTTGATAGCCTCACGACGACTCGTGAAGTCGAGCGCCTCGGCGAGGTTCTTCGCATGACGGTCGCGCAGCCGCAAGGGCTCCAGGCCCCAGCGCCACTCGATCATTCTCAAGATCGAGCAGTGCTCGTACGGCCCAGCCTTCTCGATCCGGCGCGGCGCAAACGGACCCATGGCGATGGCCGGGACGCGGAAGCCGAGGCGTTTGAGGTCCGGTCCCTCTCCCTTCAGCACTGTGTCGTCCTGGCAGGCAGGCGGTGGCACATGGTCGAAGAATCCTCCGTGCTCGTCGAAGTTGAGCACGAATACCATGCGCTCCCACTGGGGGCTCGCCTTCAGAGCATCGTGGACCTGGGCGACGAACCCGTCCGCAACGAGGACGTTACCCCATGGGTGATAGTCGTTCGAGGTGCCCATGTCTTCGGCGAGGTCGCTGTAGTCAGGATCGATGAACACCACATTGGCGAGCTTGCCCTCCCGAGCGTCCGTCCAGAATTGCGTGATCGGATAGGAGATACGGTCGTACCGCCCGCTCTGGAAGAGCCCGGTGATGGGCGAGGTGTGGTAGTAGTAGGCGGCCGTCAGACGCGCGTCGAGCACGCGATCGAAGATCGCGAGCGGGATTGTGACGGGGCGAGGCTCACCTTCTCCCGGAAAGTCGCAGTCGTCGATGAGCTGGGTGGTTCCCGTGAGCTGATAGAGACGGTTCTCCCACGTCGGACCCATCATCGAGCAGAAGTAGTTGTCGAAGGTCGTGTATCCCTTGGCGAGGGCGCTCAGAATCGGTAGGTCGTCCTCCCGATAGTAGCCAATGGGAAACCGATCGCGGCTCCTGCCGCGTTCGAGGGTGGGGCGGTCTTCAGGAAGCCGTCGCAAGCCCCGTCGGCATACTGCACCGCGATGCCTGGCCAGGTGTGGTCTGGGTCGCGGTATAGACAGCCCTGGAAATCGGGGGCAAGCGCCCAGGTCGTATATTCCTGACCCTGCGGGTCCTTGTAGGTAAGCCCCTCCTGTTTGCCGTTCGCGCCAGGCAACCACCCGAGCAGGTGGTCAAACGAGCGGTTCTCCATCATCAGGACGACGACTGTGTCGAATG
>CAVWFS010000017.1:0-20500 GCA_963754315.1 uncultured Candidatus Rokubacteria bacterium | reverse complement strand
CCCTCAAAATGCGCGTGTTGCCCATCGCTCACCTCCGAGCTTCTTCGTTAGAGATAGATATGACGAGCGCTCGAGAGCGCATCGTGAGGGCTGTGGAGCCGGCAACTCGCGGTCTCTCCTCGCCCAACAACCATCATTTGGGGTGCCGGCGTCATGCGTGATCGGTTCTATGTCACCTACAAGCCGCGTGCCATTAATTTTCGAGTACGAGATATTGTCGCTGCCGTTGCACGCTCGCGTAAAGCGAGCGTGCCGGCGCAAAGGATTGTTCTGGATTCCGAGAAACCATTCCGGGAATGCAGAACGCTCGCCGGAATGACGCAGGCAGACGGATGAAAGCGCGCCTCTGAAAGGTCTCGGGGCGATAGGACCGAAGTAGACAAAATGTCCCATTTCTGGCCGTAAGCGTGGAGAAAAGAGCACCAGACTCCCCGGTGGCGTTTCCGCGATAAGAGCACCTTGACAAGGCGGGAGGTGTAAGCGGAAAGTCTGCGGCAGGCTCGACACTGCGCGGCGGCGCCCGCAAGAGGAGACCTCGTCTTTGAAGACGTATCCCTGGAAGGAATTCCTCCACAAGCACCCAATGTTCTCTACGGTTCGGGACGATCGAAGGCTCGAGGCCCTGCTGGAGGACTCGGCCTCGACCGAGCGGATCCTTCGCCGCGACGAGGTGATTCTGCGCCAGGGCGCCCTCGGCGACTCAGTCTTCGTGATGGGCTCGGGGGCGACCGAGGCTTTTCTCGAGGCGGGCGACGGCTCGGAACTCTCGCTCTCGGTTATGCCGGCTGGCGATGTCTTCGGCGAGATGGCCTTCCTCGAACGTCGGCCGCGATCTGCCACCGTGCGGGCGAAAGAGCCGTCCATCATCCTGGAAATCCACGGCCCGCAGTTCCGGGAGCTGATGGACGATCACCCTGACATTGAGTTCCGGCTGCTCCTGAAGATGAGCGGCCGATTGCGGCAGCTCAACGAGACGCTGCAGGAGTTCCGGGCAACCCTCGAGCAGCGCGTCGAGGAGCGAACCAAGGAGCTGGCTGCCCTCAATGAAAAGCTCGAGGCCTCCAACACGCGGCTCCAGGAGCTGGATCGCCTGAAGTCAGACTTCGTCTCCGATGTTTCCCATGAGCTGCGGGCCCCGCTCACCTCGATTTCTGGCTACGTCGATCACCTGCTGGACGGCATGGCCGGTGAGCTGAGCCCCGTCCAGAAGGACTGCCTCGACCGCGTGCGCGGCAGCACGGAACGGATGATCCGGCTCATCAACGACCTCCTCGACCTGGCGCGGATCGAGGCCGGCCGCGTGGACCTGCACCTGGCGCGACAGCCGCTCGGGGAGGTCGCGGGTGAGGTGATCGATTTGCTGCAGCCGTTCGCGTCGGACAAGGGTGTCGACCTCGGTGTCGAGACCCCCCAGGGAGACGTCTTCGTCCGCGCCGACTGCGACAAGCTCCATCAGATCCTGCTGAACCTGGTTCACAACGCCATCAAGTTCACCCCGCCCGGCGGGAGGGTCTGCGTCGTCGTGTCATCCCGGGGAGACGGGACTGTCATGACCACGGTTCGGGACACGGGCGAGGGCATTCGGCCCGAGGAGCTTCCGCTCGTCTTCGAAAAATTTGCTCAGGTCGGGGACTCGGAGACCCAGAAGAAGGGGAGCGGCCTGGGGTTGACCATCACCCAGAAGCTTGTGGCACTGCACGGTGGGACGATCTGGGTCGAGAGTCTGCCCGGCAAGGGGGCCGAATTCTCCTTTACCCTGCCGGCGGCGGGGCCTGAGCCATGAAGCAGCTCCTGGTAGTCGACGACGATCCGGATGTTCGCGAGATGCTGAGGATGGTCCTTGAGGCGCACCACTTTGCGGTGGCAACGGCGGCGAACGGGCGGCAGGCGCTGGAACAGGTCAAGTCCGACGCGCCGGACGGGATCTTCCTGGACGTACGCATGCCCGTCATGGACGGCTTCCGCGCACTCGAGGCCATCCGGCGCGAGCACCCGCACCTGACGATCATCATGATCTCGGGTTCCACGAACGAAGACACAGCCGAAAAGGCTCGGGTGAGCGGCGCCAACGGATACCTGCCGAAACCGTTCGAGTCGAAGCGGCTCCAGGCGGTTCTCCGCGACTCGTTCGGCTGGATACCGTAAGCCACGGCATGGATCAACCCCGAGCCCGGATCCTCGTGGTCGACGACGATCCGGATGTCCTCTTCTTACTGAGCAGTCGCCTGGATCAGCTTGGCTATGCCGTGACGACCGTCAGCAGCGGTGTCCAGGCGACCGCGAAGCTGGCCGCCGAGGCTCCCTCCCTCATGTTCCTGGACCTGCGGCTCCCACGGATGAGCGGCCTCGACGTGCTCCGCCACACCAGGCAAACGTCGCCCGAGACGACCGTGATCGTCATGACTGCCTACGCGACGGTGGAAAAGGCGGTGGAGGCGATGAAAGAAGGCGCCTGGGACTTTCTCACCAAACCCTTGACACCCGGTCACCTCGAGCTCGTCGTCCAGAAGGCGTTCGAGCACAACGAGCTGCAGCGGGCGCAGCGCCTGGCCCAGGAGGAACTCGACGCGAAGATTCAGCCGATCATTGGGGAGAGCCCCGTCATCCAGCGCGCGATCGAGCGCGCCCGCCGGGCAGCCCAGAGCCAGTCCACCGTGCTCTTGCTCGGCCAGAGCGGGACGGGCAAGGAGGTGTTCGCGCGCGCCATCCATGCCTGGAGCCCGCGGCACGCGCGCCCGTTCGTCATCGTCAACTGTGCTGTCCTGGGCGAAGAGCTCATCGCCAGTGAGCTGTTCGGCCACGAACGAGGGGC
Source organism: uncultured Candidatus Rokubacteria bacterium (assembly GCA_963754315.1). Taxonomy (GTDB): domain Bacteria; phylum Methylomirabilota; class Methylomirabilia; order Rokubacteriales; family CSP1-6; genus CAVWFS01. Next base: position 17,688 of record CAVWFS010000017.1, on the reverse strand, counting down.
TTTCACCGGCGCTCATCAACGTAAACAAGGCAAGATCGAGCTAGCCGACGGCGGCACCGTCTTCCTCGACGAGATCGGTGAGATGCACCCCACGCTTCAGACCAAGCTTCTGCGGGTGATGCAGGATCACGCCTTCGAACGGGTCGGCGGCACCACGACCATCCAGGTTGATATCCAGGTGATCTCGTCGACGAATCGCGACCTCACCCAGGCCGTGAAGGATGGAAGATTTCGCGAGGATCTGTTCTTCCGGCTCAATGTCATTCCCATCACGCTCCCGCCCCTGCGCGAGCGCCGGGGTGACATCCGGCTGCTTGCCGAGTTCTTCCTGAAGAAGCACAGCCACGAGCTCAAGCGGCCCGGGCTGTCCTTCTCTCCGACCGCCCTGGGGCTCCTGGAACAATACGACTGGCCGGGGAACGTTCGTGAGGTGGAGAACCTTCTCGAGCGCGCCGTCGTGCTCGCGAGTGGCGACCAGATCCACGCCGAAGATCTAGCCCTTCCGGCCTCCGCTGTCTCGGCGAACGGGCCGGTGTCGACCTACCAGGCGCAACTCGATGCCGCCGAGAAGGAGATGCTCCGCCAGGTGCTCCGCGATCACGACGGCGACAAGCGCGCCGCCGCCCGGGCGATCGGCATGGCCCTGTCGACCTTGTACGCCAAGCTCAAGCGGCACCAACTGTAGAGGCGTCAGGACGGCGAAAGAGCTGCCCTGAGGACGCGCGCGTAGTTCTTGTACGCCAGCCGTTCGATCACCGAGGGGTCGACCTTCATCTCGTAGAGATGATCGACCACCTTTCGGAGGTGGCCGTAGTCGTTGACGGTCCAGTTGGGTCCCATCCCCTCGATATCGGTGCCGAAGGCGACGTGATCGGGGCCGATGGTGTCGGCCAGACGGGCCAGCTCGCGCGCGTATCCCTTCGTGTCACCACGGGTGACGGTCCACCCTTGCCCCGGTCGCGAAAGGCCGAACCCCCACAGACCGACGACGCCACCGCGGGCGGCGATCTTCTTGGCCAGCGCCACGGACAATCTGCGTTTGAGGTATCCGTACGGATCCTGCCAGCTACCCCCGTCTCCCTCGACCCAGCCGTGCGACCAGACCAGACGGCGCCGTCGACAGCGCCAAGGCTTGCTCGACCGAGGGGGCCGTCGAGTGGGCAACGTCGACCAGGATCCCTTTGGCATTGCATGCCTTGACGACTTGTTGACCGAAGGGGCTCAGGCCCGTGTGGGTCGGGGACGCTGTCTGGAAGTCCCCGACCGGAGTGCGGATATAGTGGACGAGCTGCAGATGCCGGAGACCCTTCTCGTAGGCGGAATCCAGCCCGTCGAGGCGGCCCTCCAGGAAATCGGCACCTTCAGAGGCCAGAACGATGCCCGCCTCACCTCCAATGCAAGCGTCGACATCGGAGGGTGTCAAGATCACGCGCAGCCGCTGGTCCGTTGCGTAGGCCTTCATGCGATCCAGCACGCTGGCGAACCGCTTGGCGATATCACCTGGGGTGGGTTCGCTTGCCTGTTCGATGCCCGTGCTCGTGACGCGAAGCCACGGACCGTCAGGAACATTCGTCCAGGCCACGATGGCCACGCCCTGCGCGCGCATGTCCTCGGCAAGGCCGGAGTCCGCGATGCGCCGGGTGATCAATCCGTAATGGCTGTGCATGTCGGCGATGGGAACCCGGGGCTGCCCGAGAGCCGCGCGGGGCCGGGAGGCCAGTAGGGTCGCCGCCATCCCCAGCAGCTGCCGACGACTCAGGCGCATGACCGTGGCGTCGGGCACGCGTCCAGCATCCTCTGGGTGGATCACATAGACTCCACGCCTCATCATACGCCGAGAGCTCGTGGCCTCCTGCGCTTGCCCATCCGGCGCATCCCGGCTAGTGTGGGCGAAAGCTTTGGCCAACCTTGGCTGGGGCGAAGGGGGCTCCAGGATGCAGTGTCCCCGATGCCAGCACGAAAACCCCGCTGCCGTGAAGTTCTGTGGCGAGTGCGGCGCCAAGCTCGAAGCGCGATGTCTGCAGTGCGGAAGCGGGAACCCGCCGGGTAACAAGTTCTGCCATGAGTGCGGGGCGACGCTGGGAGCCGCGACCTCCCAGACGAAGCCCTCGTCCCCCCATGCGTACACCCCGAAGCACCTCGAATCCGATCCGCGATCCACCGATCGCTTGCCCTTCCATGATCCTGACAAGGCAGAGCAGGCACAAGTTGGCGCGATGACGCCCTCCCCGGATGCGCGCATAAGGCATCTGCAGCGAGCCCCGCTGTTCAGCGGATTCAATGAGGGCGAGCTGCATCGGGTCGCCGAGCTCTCGAAGATCGTCGAGTTACCGGCGGGAACCGTGGTGACGCAGATTGGAGAGCCGGGCGATTCATTCTTCATCATCATCGACGGCACGGTAGCGGTGCACACCCCGATCGGAGCCGGGAGCCAGTTACAGCCGGGTGACTTCTTTGGCGAGATGAGCCTGCTCGATGGCGAGCCCCGATCAGCGACGATCACGGCAACGACCGATGTCCGGCTGCTCATGGTGGACCGCTCTCACTTCTGGCGACTGCTGGATGAGACACCGGAGCTGGTCAGGCGGATTCTCTCGCTCCTGTCACTTCGCGTGCGACGTCTCGAGAAGACGGCAAACGCGATACTCCGTGGTGCCAACTCAACCTGACGCTCGGCAAGCATCGTCGAGGCCTCGGAGGGATGGTATTTGCGCCGGAGCCTCCTCCTCAGCCCGTCACCCTGGGCTCCCAAAAAAGGGAGGGTAGATCATGCGGTCGATAGCTTCGATCGTGTTGCTCGTCTTCGTGACGACCCTGCTCAGTGCTTGCGGCTTCGCGGGCTCAGCCCCTGTCCAACCCGGGAACCCGCCGGGCTTCTTCGTTGGCGTGTGGCATGGGCTGCTAGCTCCGTGGACCCTCATTCTCCGAGCCTTCCTTCCCATCAAAATGTACGAGGTTCCCAACTCAGGTTGGCTCTATGACTTCGGCTTCCTGATCGGCATAACCGGTTCGCTACCCATTGGCTGGGCGGCTGCAATCGTCGCCCTCCTTGTCCACACGAAAGTGATACCTGTCTTGGCCTGATCGGACCGACGCGGCCCGAAATCACCTCGTCTGGCAGCAGCAGGGACCGTGGTGTAGCCTTCCTGTCATGGACCCCGGACTGGAGCTGGTCGATGTCGTCGACGAGAACGACAAGGTGGTAGCCACGGTCACCCGGCGCGAGATTCGCGCGCGCGACCTCCTGCATCGCTGCACGTACGTCCTCGTGCGCCGGCCGTCGGGTGAAGTCTTGGTCCACCGGCGGACGGACACCAAAGACGTTGATCCGGGCGCCTACGATCTCTTCGCGGGCGGTGTCTGTGCGGCCGGAGAATCCTACGACGACTGTGCGCGGCGGGAGGCAGCCGAGGAGCTCGGCGTGGTGGGCGTCGATCTCCGGTTCCTGTTCCGCCACCGTTACCGGGGGCCGAGCGGACAGGCATGGGGCGCTGTCTACGAGGCGCGCTGGGACGGTCCGGTCGAGCCGCAGGCGAGCGAGGTAGCTTGGATCGCGTGGGTCACGCCGGAGCAGCTCCGGCAAATGCTTACTGAGCTCGACTTCTGCCCGGACTCGCGCGAGATCTTCGAGCGCATGCGGCTGCGTTCTGAGCCATAGGGAAAAACGGGCGAGCGCAATCACGATCTCCCACCAACACCTCGCCCCGCGACCTCCAGTCCGGGCAAAGCTCAGGCGATGATGGGGTGCTCCGTTGTGATGATGAACGGTATCGGCCCCGGCGCGATGAAGTTCGCATGGTCGGCCTGGGCGCGATCCCAGGCGGACGTCGTGGTGGCTGCGCGCAGGGCGGCAGAGTCATCGAACCAGATGGTCGCGATGCCGTCCCAGGCCGGCTCCCGCCCCCGGTCGTAAGCGGCCCGCCGCGTGTGGCTTTGCACGTAGCGTCGCATGGTGGGAATCGCGGCGCCGAGCGGCCCGTGCACCTCCCGCCAGTGCCGCTGGAACGCCTCGACTGGCAGTGCCGGGCTTTCGGCGAATGAACCCGACGCTCTTGGCCATCCCCGGTGACGCGGCGCCGTCCTTGATCACGTGCTCCTCGGTGATGATCAGTCCCATGGTCGATCGGTCGATGAACCGCGCCTCGTCCGCCTGGACGGCCGCCATCTCGGGAGTGTCACGCAGGGCGTGCATGGCGGCGGTGTCGTCGAACCAGAGCTCGGCGATACCGTCGTATACGGGCTCCCCCTGGCGGTAGGCTGCCTGCCGCGTATGCGATTGGACGTAGCGCCTCACGCCCGCCAGCTTCGTGACCACCTCGGGATGCCGGGTGCGCCAGTAGGTCTGAAAGTCCTCGACGGCCATTCCCGGCCGGCGCCTGAAGAACGCCACCACTTTTACCATCCGTCACTCCCTCCTTGCGGGCGGCATCAAGGGCCAATCATGGTGTTCGCTTCGCCGGCCCCTCCCACAGGAAGTCCTGCCAGCTCATGGCGGCGATACCCAGCCGTTCTGCTGCGCCCAGGTCCTCCGACTGGCAGATCACGAGGGGACGGTACTCTGAGAAGCGCCGAACGAATTCCCCGAGGCCTTTCAACTCCCGCGCCGTCACGCGGCCGATCGTGACTTCGATGGCCCAACGCCCCCAGCTCCCGTCGAGCACACCGTCGACCTCCAGCGGCTCCTCGCGCCAGTAGGCGACATGTTGTTCCGCGTTCCAAGCGTAGCTCAGACAAGCGTTCTCGATCCATGCGCCGAAGCGGGCAGGCTCACGGTCGAACTCGGGAATCCCCTCGGGATGGGCGACGGCCAGCAAGGCCTGGTTGAGCGTGATCAGCTTGGGCGGCGCCGCGCGCTGACGGGCGGCCCGGCGGCCATGCTTGGGGAGGGACGCCACGAGGAATGCCTCTTCCAGGAGGTGCAAGTAGTGCGCGATCGTTTCCAGAGCTCCCCGCTCCTCGAGCTGTCCTTGCAGTTTCTTCAGGGAGACGATCTGGGCTGGCGAAGTTATGCATGCCCCAAAGACTTGCCGCAACAGCGCCGGCCGTCGCACGGGCCCCAGCGCCAGGAGGTCTCGTCCGATGGCAGGCTCGACGATGGCATCACGTACGTAGGCCGACCAGCGTCCGGCCTCGCTCTGCAACGCGTAGGCTCCCGGATAGGCGCCGCGTCGTACCCATGTGTTCACCGCCTCGCCCGCGGACAGACCGAACGCGTCGGCCAGCGCGCTTGGTGACCAGTGCGTGAGCATCAGCCGCTCGAATCGCCCCGCGAGGCTCTCGCGCGAGCCCCGGCCCAACCGAAGGCTGGAGGAGCCGGTGGCCACGACATGGATCGGCATCTGTCGCCGACGCAGCCGGTCCCACTCGCCCTTCAGCCGTGCCGCCCAGTCGCCGAGCACATGCACCTCGTCGAGGAGGACGACCGCTCGACGATGGGTGCGCGCGGTCGCCTCGGCCCGCGTCCAGATGCTCTCCCAGAAGCCGGGCACCGCAGCCTCCGGGCCGTCGCACGCGGCGTAGAGGCTCGCCGGAGCGAGCTGCCCAGCCAGCTCCAAAAGAAGCGTCGTCTTGCCCACCTGGCGCGGGCCGGCGAGAAGCTGGATCCGCGTGGGTGGGGGCTCGGCGAGACGTTGCTGAAGGAGGCGACGGCAGCCCTGGTAGTCCACTCTGTAGATTATACTCGAATAATTATTCGAGTATGTACGGCTAGACTCGACTCTCCCTGTCTAGCGTTGCTCAGCGACCCTAGTGTCGTCCGTTTGGGCCGCCATAGGTCACTCCCTTTCGGGAAGTCTTGCCGCGGGCTCCGCGGCCACGGGCCGGCCAACCGTCAGTGCCTGCCGCAGGGGCGGCGCCAAATCGTTGAAGCTCGAGTCCGGCTCCACTCCCAACGCGTCGAGCAGCTTGCTGAAGAAGCAGCGGGCGGCCGCTGCCGCGGCCAGATCGAAGATCTCCTCGTCCCGGTACCCGTGAGCCTTGAGCGTGTCGACGTCGGCCGCCGTGATCTGATCCGCGTTGCGCACCAGCTTGTCCACGAACGCCATCATCGCCCGCTCGCGTGGCTCGAGCGGAGCCTCGGGGCCGCCCGTTGCGATGGCCACCACCGCCGCCGCATCGAACACCTTGTCGGCCAGCACGCTGCCGTGGGCCAGGGCGCAATAGGAGCTTCGCAGCGCTCGAGCGGCCGCCAAGGTGGCCAGCTCGTAGCTGCGCTGGGACAGATTGCTTCGGATGGAGTTCAGCAGCGATGTCCACCCGTCCCTGACGCCAGGCCGGAGACTGAACGCCTGTGCCCAGTTGGGCACAAAGCCGAAGTGGCGTTGAACCTGCTCGTACATCTCGCGCACCGGCCCCTCCGCGTCGGCCGGCGCGATCGTGCGAATGAACGCCATGTCACCCTCCCTCGGACGGCGCCACGCAGGTCTGCCAGCGACCAGACGTATGGCAACGGGTCGCTCGTCGACCGTGGCGATCAGAAGAAGAGTACGTCTCACCCGATCGCGGCGGCAAGGACCGACATTGGCGTTGGCGCCGCTCGCTTGGGGAGGGTAGGCTGACGGAACAATTCCGGCAGGAGGCCACGCGATGCCCGACGTGCGGACACTATCCGAGCAGCTCTGGCAGGGCGAGATCGACACGCGCTCGCACCATCCGGTGGGAGGACTGCAGAGCGATGGCGAGGAGATCGCGGCCGGGGTGCTCTTCTACAAGGGCATCGCCAGCGCCAACACACTCGACACCGGCGCCGGCCTGGTGATGCTGGACACCGGCAGCCGGGCCGACACCCGTCCGCTGTACGAAGCCGTTCGCCGCTGGCGCCCGACGGCTCCCCTCATGGCGGCCGTCTTCTCCCATCACCACGTGGACCACATCTTCGGGGTGACCCCCTTCGAGCAGGAAGCGGCCGCCCGCGCCTGGCCTCGGCCGCGCGTCTACGCGCATGCGCTCGTTCGCCGCAACTTCGATCGCTACCTGAAGACGCTCGGCTGGAACACCGCCATCAACCTGCGCCAGTTCGGGCTGCCGCCCGATCGCTTCCGCTGGCCCGATCAGTACCGCTACCCTGACGTCGAGTTCCACGATCGGTTGACCTTCACCGCGGGCGATCTGACCTTCGAGCTTCACCACGCCCGCGGGGAGACGGAGGACGCGGTCTGGGCGTGGATCCCCGACCGGAAGATACTCGCCCCCGGCGATCTCTTCATCTGGGCCACCCCCAACGCCGGCAACCCGCAGAAGGTGCAGCGCTATCCGGGCGAGTGGGCGGTTGCCCTGCGCGAGATGGCTGCCCTCGGCGCCGAGCTGATGATCCCGGGTCACGGCCTCCCCGTGTTCGGCGCCGCGCGCATCGCGGCCGCGCTCACTGACACCGCGGAGTTGCTGGAGGCGATCGAGGGCCAGGTGCTCGCCCTGATGAACAAGGGCGTGACGCTCGACCGGGTGATCCACGAGGTGCAGGTGCCGGCACGTCTGCTCGACAAGCCTTACCTGCGTCCGGTGTACGACGACCCGCAGTTCATCGTCCGCAACGTCTGGCGGCTCTACGGGGGCTGGTACGACGGCGAGCCGGACAACCTGCTGCCGGCGCCGCGGGCCGAACAGGCACGCGAGTGGATCGCGCTGGCGGGCGGTCTCGAGCCCGTCCTGCGTCGCACGGCCGACTTGCTGGCGGAGGGCAACGAGCGCCTGGCCTGTCACCTGATCGAGTTCGCGGTCATGGCCGAGCCCGGATCGGCGGCCGCCCACGCGCTGCGGCGGGAGATCTATCGGATCCGCGCCGAGCGGCAGCCATCGTCAATGGCGCGAAATCTTTTCACCCACGCGGCGCACGCCAGCGACGCCGGCCGCCGTGACACGGCCGGGTCTGCTCCGCCGTGACTCCGGCGCCACGCGTCCGCCGACGCCGGATCGGTCTGAGCGTGACGTCCCCCTCGTTCTGGCGTAGCGCCACACTTCGGTCTGAGCGTGAGGCGCGCCGGGGGCGAGGGATCAGGGACGGGCTCTTGACCGTAGCCGGTGCGGATCCTCCGCGCGGATGTACGTGATCGGCGGCGTGTGCTTCTTGAAGCGGGTTCGTAGATCTCGGCCGAGCTTGCGAAAGGCGGCCGCGGACAGGGTGATGCCGGTGCCCTCGAGAGCGGCGGTCGTGTTCACCGTCTTGCCGGCGACGTCGTAGCGCTTGGCCTTGACGCCGCCGAACGGTCCGGCGATCACCGGCCCGAAGTGGACCTTGGCGACCAGGCGACACTCCCACTCGCGCTCGGCCATGAAGGCGTCGACGGAGCGCTTGAGGTCCAGGAGCATGCTCACGCCCCGGTCGACGCGCTCCTCCTCGAACACGATCAGCGCCGCGTCGCCGATGAACTTGACCAGGACGCCACCCGCTCCCTCCACGGCCTCCGCCACGAGCTCGTAGAAGGCATCGAGGGTGTCGGCGAGATCGAGGTCGCTGACGCGCTGGCTCTGGGTGAAGAAGCGGGTGAGGTCGACGAAGGTGACGAGCAGTGGAACTTCGGTACGCGTTGCGCCCATGGTGCTCCTCCACGTTGGTCGTCTGACGTCGGCCCGAGAGTCCGACAGTGGTGGGGAGTGCACGCAGGCCCGTACGTCCTGCAGGGTCCTTATCTTACCCCATGTCGAGCGTGCTGGTGGTGGCCGGCGCGTGGCCCCTGGCGCCCGTCAGCCGTCGTAGCTGCGGCGGCCGCGCTCTCTGACCCAGAGCCGCACCAGGTGACGGGGGGCGGCCGGATCGTCCTCGAAGGCGCTCCGGTAGTGACCGAATTCACGGTTGTTGAGGAGCTGGATCTGACCGCGGCCAATGGTGAACTCGATAGTCAGAGCAGGATCGTCGAGGACCTCCGTGAGCGCGGCCAGCGCGTCCTGCACGTCGGTGGGCGGCACCGCTTCCATGAGCGCATAGCCCTTGCGCACGAGGCCCGCCGAGAGGCGCGCGCGCAGTCGGCGTCCGTCCCAGCTGAACATCGGCACCCACGAGACCTTGGGCGCTCCCGGTGCGTGCTCGGCCTGGCGGTCCATGAACATCGGCTGATAGAGGCGGGCCAGGGCTCCTGGATGACGCGCCAACATGCGGTTGTGAACGGCGTAGAGGCTGATGAAGCGGCTGATGCCCCCGCGGCGCGCCGACTGCAAGCACAGCAAGCCGACGTAGTCGGGTGGGGCCACGGCAAACGCGTTGTCGGTATGGAACGTCAGCTCGATGTTGGTCCACGAGCCGCGCACTCCGTAGGCATAGGCGCGGCCGGTGTCGCGCACGTCGTAGATCATGGTGCCGTCCCACTTCTGGGCAACCAATGTACCCAGGAACTGGCTCAGCACCCAATAGGTGGCCACTGCGTGGTCCACCTCCAGCTCGTCGAGGGGAAGCCGATCGACCAGGGCCACCCCGATCCCGTCGGTCAGAAGGGACTTGGCGCGGCTCATCACGGCGCGACAGGCGTCCAGGCGGAACTGGTCCGGGGTGATCAGCAGGGTGGGGAGCGGATCGCGCGCGAGGGCGGCCGCTAGCTCGCGGATCTCGGCCGCTGCGGCGTCGTCGATGGCCACCGTCCAGTCCGACGCGCTCAAGGTCTCGCGCGTCCAGGCCCGACGATCGGTGATGGCGCGGTCGAGCCGCGGGCCCTCGGCGCCGCGATGAAGATCGAGATAGGGCGTGGTGACAGCTGGCGGAGCGTTGACGCTCATGGCGCCTCCCTTCGGGAGTACATTGTCTTCCTTCGCCCGGGCACGTGACCGGCTATTTTGCTTGCACCACGACGCCCGCAGCGAGCAGCGCCGCGATGGCCGTTTCCTCGTAGCCTGCCTCCCGCAGGATCTCGACCGAGTGCTCGCCCAGCTCCGGGGCCAGGCGCGGCGCCACCTTGTCGACACCCTCGAGCCAGAGGGGGCTGGCCACGGTCAGCGCGGCGCCGGCGCGCGCATCGTCTATCGGTACCAGGGCGCCGCTGGCCACCATCTGCCGATCGGTACGGACATCGTCGATGGAGGCCACCGCTCCGAAGGTGAGCCCATGATCGTGGAGAATCGCCTGCCACTCGGCAAAGGGGCGCGCGGCGAAGATCGCGTCGAGGATGGGGACAAGCGCGCGGGCGTTGGCCTGGCGCGCGGATGGGCTGGCAAAGCGCGGATCGAGATCGAGGTCGGCGCGCTCGATGGCGCGCAGGAGCATGGGCCAGTCGCGCCTGTCGTTGACCAGATTCAGCAGGAACCAGCGGCCGTCGGCGCACCGATAGAGATTGGCCAGGGCCGTCGCCGGCTCCTCGCGCGACGGGCGCGGCGCGACCTTGGCGCCCGAAAGCGCGGCCTGGACCTGGATGGCATTCCACCAGAGACCGTTGGCCATGAGCGAGGTGGAGACCATGGTGCCCCGGCCGGTCTTCTCGCGCTGGTAGAGGGCCGTCATGATCGCGCCGAAGAGCGAGACACCCGTGGGATGGTCACCCATCCCCGGCAAGGAGCGCGAGGGCGGCGAGTCCGGTGAGGGCCGCACCAGATCCATCAGGCCCGTCCGCGCCCAGAGGGCAGTGGCGTCGAAGCCGCTGCGGGGGGCTTCCTCCCCGTGTTCACCGTAGGCGGTGACGGAGGCGTAGATGAGGCGCGCGTTCAGGGGCGCCAGATCCTCCCAGCGGATCCCCAGACGCCGGCGTGAGTCGAGCGGCGTGTTGCAGACGAACACGTCCGCCCGCGCCACGAGGCGGTGAAGCACGGCCAGCCCTTCCGGCTTCCTGAGATCGAGGGCGAGCCCGCGCTTGGTGCGGTTGTCGACGATCCAGCGGTAGTTGTAGGGACTCTCGGGGACCCCTGGCCCTCCCGTGCGATGGCGATAGGTGTCGCCTTCGGGTGGTTCCAGCTTGATGACGTCGGCCCCGAGGTCGGCCAGGATAGTAGTGGCCACCGGACCGGCGATGAAGCTCGCCGCATCGATCACGCGCAGACCGTCGAGCAGGGGCATGGCTCCGAGTATGTAGGCCCGCTCCTCGTACAGGGCAAGCATCCGAAGGCCAGCGGCATGACAGCTCTCGACGGAGGGCTCGAACCGTGATCCATGTGTCGTCGTCGTGGTATGCTCTTTATGAGTACCAAAGAGAGTACCAATGGCTCTGCGAAAGACTGCGATCGCCGTGCCGGATGACCTGCTGGTGGCCGTGGACAAGGCGGCCCGCGAGCGCCACGAGTCGCGGAGTCGGTTCGTGACCCGTGTCCTGCGGCATGCGGTTCGGGCGCGGCGCGATGCCGAGATCACACGCCGGCTCAACGAGTTGTTCGCCACACCTGACCTTGCCCAAGGGCACAGCCGAGAGGCATCAGAACTGGACGAGGCCGGGACCGATTGGTCGGATGAGCGCTGGTGATCCGACAGGGCGAGGTCTACTGGCTTCATTTCGGTCCGCCTGAGGGTTCAGGACCTGCTGGTCGCCGACCTGCTCTCGTCGTGCAGCATGACCGCTTCAACCGAAGCGCCATCTCCACGGCGGTCGTGGCCGCCGTGACATCGAACCTCCGGCTGGGGGCCATGCCGGGCAATGTGCGCTACGGCAGGTGAGGCGGGGCTTCCCCGGGCCAGCGTCGTCAACGTCTCCCAGTCCGGACCATCGATCGGACACGCCTTCATGACCGGGTCGGCATTCTGGGTGCGTACCTGATGACAGGGTGGCCATCGAGGCGTGCCCCCTGCTCGGAGCGACGCGGCCCGCCCTGAGGAGCACCCTCGGTCCGTCTCAGTCCGGCCTCGTGGCTTACGTCCCGAAGATCACCCGCGTGCCGGTGGACGGCATGATGAGCTTCTTCGGCATCGCCTGGTGCACCGCGATGATCGTGTTCAAGCCGGTGCAGTGGGCAGGGATGATGTAGTCGGGATCGATCTCCCGGAAGGCGGCCACCGTCTTGGCCACGATCTCGTCGGGAGCGGGAGCGAGGTGGAACCCACCGACCACCGCGTGAACCTTGCTGACGCCGCTCGCCTTCTGTGCCTGCCGCACGGAGTTGATCACGCCGGCGTGTCCGCACGAGGTGATGACCACCAGCCCCCGATCCTTCACGTGGTAGCAGGTAGCGTGTTCGCCCTGGAAGCTGTCGGCGACGAGCTCGCCCGGCTTCGTCTCGACCTTGGTGGGGCCGAAATGCGTGGCCGAGCAGGCCGAGTCCATCGCCCCTGCCATCAGCCGCGAGGCCGCCGGCGGCTTCTCGAAGTCGGTGAGCCGGGGAATCTGGCCGGTGGTGAAGCCGTGACCGGCGATGACGGTCGGTTGGCGCGCGAGGGCGACCGCGATCCCGCGCGCTTCCAGCGCCGCTCGGTCCAGCTGTCCCTGGTCAATGGTTCCGGCCTGGGTGGTGACCACCCGGTGGCAGAACGTGTCTTCGCCGCCGGCATAGAGCGTGAGACCCGCTTTGACCTTGCCCTGGGCCATCCGCGCGTAGTCCGGCAAGGCCCCGTAATGATCGGCGTGGCCGTGGCTCAGGACGAGTGCGTCCGCACGCGTGGGGTCGAGCTTGAGCACGCCGAAGTTGTGAAAGAGGTTCTTCTCCGTAAGGCTGAAATCGAGCAGGACCTCGCGACGCTCGCCGCCGCGCACCGACTCCAGGTGGTAGGCCAGCCCGTGCTCGGCCTCCAGGGCGGGGGACCCGAACCGCAGGGACGTACGCTGCACCGTGATGGTGTCGAGCTTCCCCGCCTTCGCGAAGATGTCGTAGATGTTGTCGACGACGTTGGTCATGACCAGGCGGTCAACGGTGGGAACGCTGGGGGTCTGAGCGACTCCGATGCCTCGGGCGGCCCGCCCGGCGACGCCGAGCGCGAAGACACCACCGCCAACCACCCCCAGCCGGAGTATCTTTCGACGCTGCATAGGCCACCTCCCACGTGGTCGGCAACGCCTCGAAGATACGCCACCTTCGGGTGCGGAGCCAGCCCGAAGCGGCGGAACGAACTCGGGAGTGCACTTTGGCTCCCGGCGGTGATCCCGAGCTCGTGATGGGCGGATTTCATATCCCGCCCGCCATAGGAGATCGGACCCACGCCCCTCCGGCTAACGTCCGCGGCGGCGCGCCTCCGACAGCCGATGCTGTGTCCTATGAGACCAGACGATCACTCAACGGGCGGCAAGGGCAGGTAGCCGCTGAAACCTCCCTCAACGCACCGGCTTGAGCGAGTTAGCGATCATATGGGCGGCGATCTTCTTGCCCATGTCATGGCCGACCTCCAGTGAATTTCGGAAATGGATGCCGCCCCACACGCGTACATTCTTGTGCTCCGCGTCCATTTCCGCGATGCTGTTGAACTGCCGCGTCACCTTCGGGTCAAAGAGGTCGGCCGTCGTGAATGGAATGGCCGGCTTGGCTCCGAACACCGATTCCAGAACGCCCACCGCCAAACCGCTGATGATGGCCGCCTGTGAGGGATATTCCGGATGCATGGGTGTGTCGTTCAACGGGGTCCAACTGGGGTCACGCTCCGTGGCGTCGTTGCCATCGATGTCGCCGTTGCGAATCGCGGTGACCGGTCGCCAGAAGTTGTAGGTGAACTTGGCATCCCAGTCGGTGATGAAGGTGTTGGCGACGCCCATATTGAGCAGCGCGAACAGGCGCGCATTCTCGGCGAGATCAATTCCCTTCGTCGCCGAGAGTTGGCGCGCAGCAGCTTGCCACGCCGGGCCAAGATTGGCTTGGGTCCAGAACTTCACCGCCTCGGTCTGCGCCGCCGTTCGCGTGGTGCTTTTGACGCCGCCGAGACTCTTCGTCTCGTTGTAATCGCGGGCGTAGAGCACACCAGACAATTGCGGCGGCGGGCCGGGCCGGAACTGGTCGGCGCTGGTCAGCCCCCATGGCTTCGCCCGGGCATATTGTGCGAACAACGGCGGTGTCGTCGGGATCCAGACACCCGGGCTGGTGACCGGCCGGTAGGTGTCAGGGGCGTTGGTGCCGTCGGTCGCGCGGTCCGCCTGGACCGCAGCCGCGACCTGCTCGCCCAGTGCGATGCCTTGACTCTTGGCCGGACCTTCCGGGATGGCTTTGACCGAGGCCGCATATGCCTCCTCGAGGATAGCCTTCTGATTGGGAAAAAGCTGGACCAGGATGTGCCGCGCCGCTGCGGCGGCCGCCGCCTCGGCCGACGCGCTGGGCGTAAGGGGAACCGTCGCCACGTAGCGCGTGTAGTGACCTTGTACCGAATTGATAGCGTCGAACATCGCCACATGCATCATGGCCAACGTGCGTGACCAAGGGTTGCCCGCGACCCTCGCAACCTTCATGACCTCGATCGCGGTCTGGTTCCAGTCGGTTACGCTATCGGCGTGCGCAGTGCCGGTAGCGACGGCGATGAGAATGGCGATCACGATAACAGTGCAATGCTTCATGAGGTCCCCCTGTCTCCTGAGACCAACGTTCGCCGAACACGCCGAAGGCACTCCCTATGACACCTCCTAGCGGGTTACATCGCCACCCCGGACACACTACGGAAACAGACGGGCGCCCGTCTGGGCGTCCTCCACGAAGATGGCGCTGACGGGACAGTTCTCCGCCGCCTCCAGCACCTTTTCTTCCGTGTCGCCGGCGGGGTCGACCGCTTCCGACTGCCGGTTGGCATTGAGGCGAAACACGGCCGGGGCGAGCGCCTCGCACATGGCGTTGCCCACACACCGGTGGTGATCCACCCACACGCGCAAGGCGCGAGCCATGACTTCGCCCTAGCTCCAGGCCACCGGCAACGACTTGAGCGAGCGGAAGGTGATGCTCGGCTGGTACTCGAGCGCCTCCGTCTCGACGTGCAACGACGGAAACCGCTCCGCCAGCGCCTTGAACACCTCCTGCCCTTCGACTCTGGCCAAGGTTGCTCCCAGGCAGTGGTGGACACCCGACCCGAAGGCCACGTGCGGATTCGGGTCACGGGTGATGTCGAACCGCTCCGGTTGGGCGAAGGCCTCCGGGTCGCGATTGGCGGCCGAGATGAACCATCGGATCCGATCGTCCTTGCGCAACACCTTGCCCCGCATCTCGACGTCCTGGGTCGCGATGCGCTGGATCGACTTGACCGGCGCATCGTAGCGCAAGCACTCCTCGGTGGCCCGCGGGGCCAAGCCCTCCGGCTCCGTCTTGAGCAATGCCCATTGCTCGGGGTGGCGGATGAGGGCGAGGGTGCCGTTGCACAGGAGGTTGATGGTGGTCTCGTGGCCGGCCAGCAGCAGCAAGGACGTGTTCACCAGCACCTGATGCCTGGTGAAGACGCCCTTCTTCTCCCCCGAGGCCAGCACCGAGATGAAGTCGTCACCGGGGTTGACCAGTCGCTCGTCCACGAGCGGGGAAACGTAGTCGATCATCCCCTGCATGCCCTCGGTGAGGGGCTTCATGCGATCGTGCTCACCCCGCCCGATGTTGAGGAGCTTCTCCGCCAGCTTTCTGACATGGGGCCGGTCGGTGGAGGGGACGCCCATCATCTGCGCGATGACCAGCACGGGCAGGGGAGTAGCCACGTCCTTCATGACGTCCATGTGCCCCTTCTCCTCGGCCGCATCGAGGAGCTCCTGCACGGCCTTCTGGACGAAGGGGCGCCAGGTTTCCATGGCACGGGGGGTGAAATAGGTATGGACGACCTTGCGCATCTCAAGGTGCTCGGGGCGGTCATGCTGGATGAACTGGTCGGCTTGGTAGTTCCTGACGTACTCGTAGAGGCCGAGGTCCGATTCGTCGATGGCCGGATAGGCCGAGCGGGGGTCGTTCCGGAAGACCGCGTTCGAGAACAGCTCGTGGTGTCGGGTCATCCAGACCACATCGTCATGCCGGGTGATGACCCACAGGTCGTACAGCTCGTTCCAGTGGACGGGGTCCTCCTCCCGGAGGCGCCCATAGTACGGATACGGATCGGCGATCACGTCGGCGGTGAACATGTCATCGGGTAGGGTCACCATCGCCATATCCCCTCCTTCCGGCGAGCCGGAACCTCCTCCGAGACTGTCGGTCTCTACCTTCGCGCGATCCTCCTGATGTGTGCTGATCGGCGCCCGCACCCGTGCCGGGGCCAGCCTCCTTGTTACCGCGGCGCCGGTGCCGCCAGGACCTCGGCCGCCTGCTTCTCGACCACGGTGCCCTTGAAGAAGCTCGGGTCCACCTCACCCCAGAAACGCACCGCGTTGGTGAACATGAAGTCGCGGAAGTCGTCGTCGGTGATCAGCCCATGCTCGACCAGCTCGTAGGCCTCCGGGACCACATCTTCCATGTCGGGGACGTCGAAGTGGCCGATGTCGGAGCTGAAGAGCGCGTTGAGCCGTGCGCCCAGGGGGTTCGCCCGCTTGTTGAACGCCCAGGCGTTGATGGGATCGTCGGCCTCGCAGCCGAAATAGAAACGCGGGATGAACAGGTCGCGGATATCTTCCTTGCGCGTGATCTTGCACCGGAAGTAGTCGTCGAGGTCTTCCACCCCGCCCGTCTGGTTCGAGTTGTCGTCGAGGCCGTCACCGCGGGCGATGGCATCCACCACCGGCTCGCGGCCGTACTTCCGGGCGAACTCGAGCAGGGCCGCGCGGTCGAGCTTGCTCGGATTCGTGCTCTCGATAGCCTGCCGGTTGCGCTTCTCCCAGTGACCGATGAGGTCGGCGTAGAGCATGCTGGCCCAGCCGACTCCTCCCTCCAGGAAGGCGAAGTTGAGGTCCGGGAAGCGGCGGGTCACCCCGCCGAAGAAGATGGCCTTGGCCACCGCGTGGCCGGCAGAGGCGAAGTGGCCGATGTGGTTGTAGCAGAAGTTCGACGGCGAGTTGCGCAGGAGGATGGAGCGCGCTCCGTTGTGAAAGCTCGGCGCCACCTTGAGCTCCCGGCACTTCTCCCACACCGGATCGTAGTCGTAGGGGCTGTCGATGCCGATCACGTCGTACCACTCGATGAGGCGCGAGGCGTCGGGCTGTTCCTCGGCCAGGGCGGGCACCGGGCGCCGCATGAGGCCGCCCACCATCATGACCTTGTAGCCGAGCTGCTTGGAGGCGAACTCCATCTCTTCGATGGCCTCCTCCGGCGTGTACATGGGAATGATGGCGGCCGGGATGATGCGGTCGGACAGATCGCGGAACTGGTCGGCCGTGAACACGTTGTAAGCGCGGCAGATGGCGCGACGCAGACGGGTGTCCTGCATGCGATGGTAGGAGAGGCCGGCCGTCGGGTACACCACACAGAAGTCGATGCCAAGGTCGTCCAGACGCTCGTACATCAAACGGGGCAGCATGGCCGTCGCCCGGTCCCGCACGTTTTCGCTGGGGGACGACCAGAACGCCTCTTGGCCTACCCGGCGCCGCGTGCGCTCTGCCAGGGACATCTTGAGCGAGTTCGGGATGCGCTGGCTGGCGACCTCGAGAGCCTCGGCCGCGTCGTTCCCACCGATGCGCCGGAACTCCTCGCGCATCACCGGACCGTACTCGATCCAGTGGCCGTCGGCATCGATGATGGGATGATTCAGGCGTGCGCGGAGCTTCCGTGCCTCGGACGAACCGTTGCTGGCCATGCTCTCTCCTCCCTTGCCGGGAGTGTACTCCAACCCGCCACCATCGTCTGCGCGAGGAATTCCGAAGTTCGCGGCGATGATCTCCACAGCCGGCCACGATGAACGCCCGGCGGCGGTCACTCAATGACTTGGTCAGCTCGGGCTAGCAGCGAGGGCGGGAGGGTCAAGCGGAGAGCGCGGGCGGTCTTGAG
>CAVWFS010000016.1:0-207786 GCA_963754315.1 uncultured Candidatus Rokubacteria bacterium | reverse complement strand
CGGAAGATTCATGATGGTCGGTGCCATCGGCCTGGGCGTCCTGGCGTGCTTCGGGGTGACGTGGCTCCAGACGCGATTTCCACGCTGGCGCGGGCTCATCGTGGTCGTGGCCATCGCGCTCGTCCTCGTCGAGGGCTGGCCGAGGGGGTGGCCGCAATGGTCTCCTGCCGAGCTATTCCCTCCGTCTCGCTTCCACACAGAAATGGCTCGCGACCGAGACACGTATGGCGTCCTCGATCTCCCGGTCTTCTGGCCGCCGGGCAGTGGTGATGTCCGGTACATGTGGTACCAGCTCTCGCACGGCAAGGGAATCGCCTGGGGCTATCTGTCGCGTCCCTATCGGGCGCATCCGATCCCGTTGGTGAGAAGGCTGATCGAGGGCGGGCCAGACTCAGGAGCGTTTGCGGCGGCCCAGGCGGAGCTGAGTCGGCTGGGCTATCGGTATGTCATCTGGCACAAGACGCAGACCGATATGAAGGGCGCCGTGCCCACCCAGGAGTTCATCGAAGGCGCCTTCGGGAAGTGGGCGCGACCGCAGTTTGAAGATGAGGTGATTCGTGTCTATCAGATCCGTTCACCTTCAGCGGTCGAGACTCCCACGGAGTCGGACACGGTCGAGGCGAACAGGCGCCTCCAGGCGGCCGTCGAAGGGGTCGATCCGGATGACCGCGATGTGCCCTTGCCAAGCGCGCTGGCGAAGGAGCGGGATCGTAACCTGGCGGGGCACGCCGTCAGGACGCCAGCGAAACGGAATTCTCTCTGCGCTCGTCTCGCCCGTGGCCGTCCTGGGTGATGTACACGCTGCCTTCCGCGATTGCTAGGGGCGCGTGCCCACTGAGCTCGAACTGGAGGAACCGGAAGTCGCGCGCGGGGAGGTTGGCGGCGAAGCTCAGCAGCTCATCACCTTTGAGCTCGACCGATCGGGTGGATAGACCGGCGGTCACGGGAGGATAGTAAGCGGGCATCACGGTTCTGGTCAGGATGACACCGTTCGCGATAGCTAGCCCGCCGGCGATGCCAACCGCGGTGGCTCGGCGCCACCGCCGGCAACCAGGAAGACCCTCGAGGCCAACCGCGACCAAGGCGGCGAAGGCCGGGAGGCCCGGGAACAGATAGCGTCCCTGCGGCTGGTCGAACGTGCGATTGATGTGAACGACGACGGCGAGAGCAAGGACCACCGTCAGTGCCAGAACGAACATGATCCGGCGATCGACCTCGCGTCGGAACCATACCGACGCGGCGCCGGCCAGGCCGGCCACGCCGAGTAGCCAGTAGCTGAGATACGCCCAACGGGGCAGCCAAACGTTGAGCCAGCCGAAGGCACCGACAGACGATCGCGCTATCCAGGCCGGAAAGACGGTCAAGAAGTAAGGTGAGGTCAGTGGCTTCTCCGAAACAAGAACCGCCACCGCGGTGCGCATCGCCTCCGACGCGAAGGGGTCCCCGTAGAGGACAACGTTGCGAAGCGACCACGGCGCGACGAGCGCCAGGGCCACCCCCATGACGCTGAGCCGCCGCGAGGCGCGCCGGCCACGGCCCCGGTCCCATGAGGAGCGTGAGTGCCAGCGGGGGGACAAGACAGATGGCGTTGATCTTCGACAGGTAAGCACCCGCCAGAGCCATCGAGGCCAGGATGCCAACCGGCCACGTGAAGCCACGACGCAGGATGCGCACCATGAAGTATGTCGTGGCCGCCGCCAAGCGTGGTCACCAGCGAGTCGTTACTGATGGTCGCCCCCCGAAACGTGAACTGGGGGAGAAACGCCACCAGGGCCGCCGCCAGGAGCGCCGTCGTGGGGCGGCCTGTAAGCTCCCGCCCTGTCAGATACACGAAGGCCACGGCGCCGAGCACGAGAAGCACCGTGATCAGCCGCGCCAGCCGCAGGGGCCAATACCGCGCCAGGTCCCCACCGGCGTTGTGGAAGAATCTCGGAGGAAAAGGGATCACCAATTTGCCGAACGCGTCGTGCCACACCAGACCTGGCGGGGATTCGGTAGCCTCGGCCACGGGTGCGATGATCGCGTAATAGAGGGGCGGTGAGTTTCCCTCCACGAACGAGGCGCTGAAGGGCGGGAGCCGACGCTCGTCGTGGAGATGCCGCGCGTACTGCCAGTGGTGCGGTTCGTCCGGGGACTCGAAGATGGGGACGATGAAGGACCAAGCCACCAGCAAGCCGGCCGCCGCCATCAGCATCGCGAGGAAGGCCGCCTCGTTCCCTCATCAGCGAGAGCCGCCGCCCCCTCGCGATTCTTCCTGAACGCCATGATCAGCTCGCCGCGAAGGATGTAGCGCGCGGTCTCGAACGTGAGTCCCCGCCGTGGCACGATCTCCATCAGCTCCTGGTACGTGTAGTGCGCGATATGCTCGTGAGCGTAGCCGCCGGGTGCGGCCATGCGCGTAGGCTTTCTCGATCCAGACCCACTGCCAGTTCCCGTAGTCGGGCGTGCCCAGAACGAGCCGGCCGCCAGGCTGGAGGACACGGACCAGCTCATCGAGAATCGGCGAATCCTTCGGCACGTGCTCGATCACCTGCGAGCACACCACGCAGGGAAACGATCGATCAGCAAAGGGCAGCTGGAAACCCGATGCCTGCACGAGGTGGCGGCCGAATCGCTGCGCATAGCGCAGCTTGCGCAGAAGAATGTCGACGGCCACGCTGCCCGGCGGCAGGGCGCCGATGATTCGGCTCGACCCGCAGCCGACGTCGAGGACGGGTCCCTGCCCCGCGATGAGCTCTGTCACGTGCTGGTAGCGGCGTCGCTGCCAGTAACGCTGGAGCCAGATGGCGCTATCATGGGCGCGATCGTCGTAGTCGGCGGCCAGGATCGAGTTACGAAGCCTCCAGAGCGACCAGAATCGGCGAAGGTAGGCGCGCCCAAACTTGAACACGCGAGCGTGCGAACCGCCGTGCTTGCGCGGCGCGTACGCGAATGGTACCTCCTGGATTCGCCAGCCCTCGGCGAGGGCTCGGACGAGGATCTCCTGGAGGATATCGAAATCCCGCCCTTCGTAGGACTGGTGCCGGATGACAGCCGTGTCGTAGAGGCGAAACCCGCTGGACAGGTCTCGGACACCGACGCTGAGTCCACGGTTGAAGAGCGCATTGAGTGTGCGGCTCAGCACGTAGCGGACCCGTGGCATCTCGGCCGTCCCCCCGGCGATGTAGCGGGAGGCGATGGTGATCTGGGCTCTGGTGTCGGCGCTTCCAAAGCTCGTGGACGAAGGTGGGGGGGTGTGAGAGGTCCGCGTCCATGGTCAGCACGTGGCTTCCCTTGGCGCTCGCGAACCCCGTGAGAAGCGCCCCGCCATATCCGCGTTCCCGTTGCTCGACGACCCGCGCGCCGGCACCCGCGGCGGCCTCCACCGTCGCGCGGTCGGGCCGCTGGGTGACGATGATGATCTCGGTCCGCGCGTCGAGCGTCTCCAGGACCTCCTGGAGCTGGGGCAGCAAGAGAGCAAGGTTCTTCCCTTCGTCGAGCGCTGGAATGACGACGGAAAGGTCGATCTCGCTCA
This sequence comes from uncultured Candidatus Rokubacteria bacterium, assembly GCA_963754315.1. GTDB lineage: Bacteria > Methylomirabilota > Methylomirabilia > Rokubacteriales > CSP1-6 > CAVWFS01. The sequence goes on along the minus strand of CAVWFS010000016.1, from coordinate 204,272 downwards.
CCCCGAGAGGCAAGAATAGTCTCCGGAGACGCTTGGGTGCCACGTCTTTCTCGTAGGGCAGGCGAAACCCCTCCAACGGGCTCCGAGGCGTGTGCTAGCATGCGCCAAATCTGTGGGCTCCGCCGGGACTCAGTGACCATCCGCGAAATTACGGCGATCCTCGTTTCCTGGCACGACGCCGACGAGCTCTTGGCGTCGGTCGCGTCGCTTTCGGCGGCCCAGGCCCGGGTCGGTCCAAACGGCCCCTCGGTGTCGCTCGTGATCGTCGACAACAGCGGCGGGCGAGTGTCGCCTGACACGGTTCGCGCGCTCTGGCCGAACGCCACCATTCTGGTGAACCAGAACAACCGGGGGTTCGGACCGGCCGCCAACCAGGCGGCGCAGGTCGCCGCCGGGCAGATCCTGCTCTTTCTCAACCCGGACACGCTCGCCGAGGGCGACCTGTTTCCCGCGATCGCTCGGGCTTTCACGGCCAATCCTCACGTGGTGGCCGTCGCACCGCGCCTCGTCGAGATGGACGGCTCGACCGCTCCCGACGGCCCGCTGCGGCTGGCGCCGCCAGACGAGGAAGACCAGGCAACGTTCCAGCTTCGACGGTTGCCGACGCTCGCCGCGGATGCCAGCGAGCTCCTGTTGATCGACCACCTTGCGCCGAACCACCGTGGCCGCCGGCGCTCCCGGTACGGAGATGCCGATCGCGGCACCACATTCCCTGTCGAGCAGGCGGCCGCGGCCGCGCTCGCGGTACGCAAAGACGCCTTCGTCCGCTGCGGGGGCTTTGACGAACGCTACACTCCGGCCTGGTACGAGGATGTGGACCTTTGCGCCCGGCTCGGGAGGGAGGGCAAGATTCTCTACCTGCCGGAGGCACGCGTGCGGCATCGGGGGGGCGTGTCGGCTCTACGCCTTGGTTACCAGCGCTTCCTTCCTCTCTTCTATCGCAACGCCATGCGGTATCGGCGCGTCCGCTACGGCCTACCCGCCCGCGTAGCCTACCGCTCGCTTCTCGCGACCGGCATGGTCCTGCGGCTCCTGGGGCTCCCATTTCGATTCGCGGCGCCAGCGTCCCGTGGCGATGCGGCCCGCGCGTATGTGGCCGTGCTTGGCATCGCGCTGGGTTTCGATCGTCCCCGAACCCAATTGCCCGATCCTCCACGATGAGCGGCCTTGTCTGCCTTCTCTAACAGAGATGCAAGCCGCCTCGATCCGCTGATCCCTCTGCCCCCGCTCTCACCACTCTCCCAGCGCCATCGATCGGCGGCCGATCCACCGCCGCAATGGGAGAGGCTGGGGTCGGCGACGTCTCTGGATCTCTCGCCGAGCCCGCAGCAGCCGCGGCAGATTGCGGGCGACTGCCACCAGGGCTGGCAGCGACTGGCGCTCGATGGTGAGCACGCCAGCCAGCACCATCAGATCGCGCAAGGTCGCCGGCACCAGCACCCGCGCGTAGAGGTCCGGAGTGATGTTCTTGATCCGCATCAGAAACCGGTTCTTGACCGAGTGACGATTGATGTCGGCGGGCTGCGTACGTCCTGACTCGGGGCGCGCCCGGCGCATGTGGTAGGCCACGGCGTGCGGCACATAGACGCAGTCCCAGCCCAAAAGGCGGGCCCGCCAGGCGAGATCGGCGTCCTCCCGGTAGGCAAAGAAGAGCTCGTCGAAGAACTCTCCGTCGACCTTGACGTCCTCGATGAGATCACGGCTGTAGAAGGCCGCCGCCCCGGTCGGGCCAAACACGCGCTCCAGGCGTTCGTATTGTCCCCGGTCCCGCTCGCCTGCTCCCCGATCGAAATGCCGCAACGAGGCCGTGAGGAACATCCCCGCCGAATCGATGTAGGCGTCGCCGGGAGCCGGGATGTCGAAGGCGTCCGTGGTTCGCCGGAGCTTGGGCGCGACCATGCCCACCCGCGGCGCCGCCGCAAATCCCGTCAGCGCGGCTCCCACGAATGACGGGGTGAGCAAGGTATCGGGGTTGAGCACGAGCACGACATCACCCAGCGATTTGGCCATCGGCCTGATTCTGGCCGGCAGCAAACCCACGGTTATCGGGGTTGAAGTGGACGTGGCTCGGCACCGAGGATCGCCGCAGGAGGTCTTGTGTCGCGTCCGTGGACCCATTGTCCACCACGATGACTTCGAGGCCCGGGTGGTCCTGCTGGGCCAGAGTTCTCAGGCAATGCGTCGATGAAGCGCGCCGAGTTCCAGGTGACTATGGCGACGCTGACGCGCATGGACATGGTCAGCGCCTCGTCAGGTGGGCACGCCATCACGCACCATACGGAGCAGGGGCCGGATCGTTCCTGAACACGAAAGCCGCACCTCGGTGTAGATCCGGATGGCGGCCGCGTTATCGGCGAAGACCTCCAGCTCGATCTCGCGCATCTTCAAAGTCGTGATGGCAAATCGAAGGAGGACGTCCGTGGCCTCGTGGGCCAGGCCGCGGCCCGCCGCGTCAGCTTCGCCGATCATGAGGCGTCCATACTCCGCCTGGCCGCGATCCCAGTCGATCCGATAGAGCGCGACCTGACCAATCGGCTTGCGCAGATCCTGCGTCTCCTCGATGATGAACACGAAGTCGTCGTCGCGGTCGCGGTAGGCCTCGAACCACCTCTGATGCTGCTCGGGCTCGATCACACTGGAGTTCACAAACCAGCGGCGGATGTGTGCCTGGTTCCGCCAGGCGCGCGTCTGCGGCAAGTCCGCTTCCTCGAGCAGCCGCAATCGCACACGGTCGCCGACGAGCGGCGGAAAGGTTCGCTTGGCCACCTTCGGTCGTGTCGGACGCGTGCGCCCTACCGGGCCAAGATCTCCCTCAGGGCCTGGCTGACACGGGCGACGTCTTCCCGGGTGAGGCGCATGTGCAGCGGCAGCGAGATGATGCGGGTGCTGGCGTCCAGGGCACGGGGACAGGTGCCGCGCATGGAGGCATACATGGGGTACGTCGTGTTGTCCCGATAGTGCACGCCAGGATATATCTGGTACTCATGAAGACCGAGCATCACGTGATCCCGGTGCTCGACCAGGATCTGGTAGAGGTGGCGGGCTGACTCGCAACCGTCCCGCACGGGAACGCGCTGCACCTTCTCGTCGAGCAGCTCATCGTACCAGCCGCACAACGAGCGCCGGTAGGCGTTATCGTAGTCGACGTACTTGAGGGCCACCAGGCCCATCGCCGCCATGATCGAGTTGCCGTGGTACTTGAACCCGAGGTGGTCGACGTCGTAATGCCACTTGTAGGCGCCCTGGCTGGCGGTGCGCGTGTAGGTGTCCTTGCTGATCCCGACCCACGTCCATCGGCGCACTTCCGCGTCCAGCTCGGGGTCGGCGAAACATATCATCCCGGAGTCCGCCGTCGGAAGGTTCTTGACCGCCTGGAAGCTGAACACCGCCACGTCGGCCTCCGCGCCCACGTGACGGCCGTGCCATCGCGTCCCCGCCATGTGCGAGGCGTCGAGGATGAGCGAGAGCCCGCGCGCGCGGCACAGCTGCGCGATCTCCTCCAGGCGCCCCGTGTTACCCCCCAACCCCACGAACATCACGGCCCGCGTGCGGGGCGTGATGCGCTCCAGGACGGACTCGGGATCGAGGCACAAGTACTCGTCCACGTCGGCGAAAACCACCCGGAGGTTTTCGTAGAGGATCGCGTGGTTGGTCGACACGAAGGTGAGCGGCGTGCTGATCACCTCGTCGCCGTCGGCCCAGCCGTGGTGCTCCTTCAGCAGCCGAACGGCCAGGTGCAGTCCGGCCGTGGCCGAGTTCAAGAAGTGGGCATGGGGGAGACCCGTGTACCGCTGCCACGCCTCCTCGAACTCAATCGTCTTGTAGCCGAGGCCTGTCCAGCCTTTCTCCAAGCACTCGCGGATCTCCGCCAGCGTCTCGTCGATGCGGAAGGTTGGAAGAAACAGCTGGATCGGTTCCATCGATCGGCCGCTCCTCTACTGCGATGGCAAGGCTACGGTGAAGATTATGCTACGATTTTGCCCGAATGGGGGTCAGATTCGCTCGAGGGGAGCGTCCTGCCGAGCCCTGAGACGCGCTGAGCCATGTGCGGCATCTGCGGGATCGTACGCTTCGACGGGTCGATAGTCGCCCCCGCGCCGGTCCAGGCCATGATGACGTCCCTGGCCCATCGCGGTCCCGATGACGAGGGGATGTGGCTGGACCGAGGGGTGGGGCTCGGCCATCGGCGGCTCGCCATCATCGATCTGGCCGGCGGGCACCAGCCGATGTCGAACGAGGACGATCGCATTCACGTCGTCTTCAACGGGATGATCTACAACTACCAGGAGCTCCGGCGAGAGCTTCTCCACGCGGGCCACAGCTTCCGGACGAAATCGGATACCGAGATCCTCGTGCACGCCTACGAGGAATGGGGGGTGCGACTCCTCGACCGCCTGAACGGCATGTTCGCCTTCGCCATCTGGGACGGCCGTCAGCTCTTTGCGGCGCGCGACCGAATGGGCGAGAAGCCCCTGTACTACACCCGCTACGCCGGGGCCTTCTACTTCGCGTCGGAGATCAAGAGCCTCTTGACCCAGGTGCCTGCCGTCCCCCGCATTCCGCCGGACTTTCTGGTCTTCGAAAACACCCTCTCAGACGACACCCTCTTCGAGGGGGTCATGCGCCTGCCGCCGGCTCATTTCCTTCTTGTCCGAGACGGTGGGGTCGCCGTTCATCGATACTGGGCGCCCCCTGACCGGGTCGACGAGGGAATCACCGAGGCGGCGGCCATCCGCGAGCTGCGCGACTTGATCGTCGACGCAGTCGAGATGCGTCTGCAGGCCGATGTGCCGGTGGGTATGTATCTCTCCGGCGGGCTCGACAGTTCTCTGATCGCCTGCATCGCGCAGGCCGGGCGTGGTGTTCACCAGCTACTACGATTACCCGGGAAGTTCGACGAGCGAGAGCCCGCGCGCCGGGTGGCCGCGCACATCGAGGCCGAGCAGATCTTCACCACCCTGCAGCCGGAGGAGGCCCCGGCCCTCCTGGAGACGATCGCCTATCATATCGATCAGCCCATCGCCGCCTCGCTGCTGTCCAGTTTCGTGCTGGCCCGGGCGGCCCGCTCACACGTCAAGGTGGTTCTCAATGGCCAGGGGGCCGACGAGCTCTTTGGCGGCTACATCCGCTACGTCCTGCTCCACCACGAGGCGGCGCTCGGCCAAGACCCTCTCTTCGTCCAGTACGCCGCCGTGGCCCGACGCCTCTGGCACCCGTCGATGTTCGGCGAGCCGGCCCTCCGCTATCTGCAGATGAACCAGCGCGTGCCGCCCCAGACCTCACGCCCGCTGGAGCTCGTGCGTCAATGCTTTGCCCAGCATCGCGATCTGGTGGCCCAGATGGGCTGGACCGATGTGACGATCACCCTGCCTGACCTCATCACCATGGACGACCGCGGCTGCGCCCACGTCGGCCTCGAGAGCCGATCCCCGTTCCTCGATCACCGCATCGTCGAGTTCGCCTTCCGTCTGCCCGGGCGCATGAAGATCCGTGAGGGCGGCGTGACGAAATGGATCCTCCGCGAGGTCGCCCGCGAGTTCCTGCCGGCCGACCTCGTCGACCGACGCGACAAGATGGGCATGGTCAGCCCCCTGCCCATCTGGTTGCAGCGCGAGCTGCGGGGGTGGAGTCAGGCGCTCGTCGAATCGCTGCGGCGGCGACAGCTCGAGATCCCGATCGAGACGCCCGAGGACAACGAGTACGACCGTCGCCTGCACGCGCTCGTCTCCCTGGAGCTCTGGTTCCGGACGTTCCACGACCAGAGGGGCCTGAAGCGTGCTGCGCGTCAGTCGACTTCCTCGAAGGCCAGCAGGTCCTCCGCTCTGCGCGAGGCCCCCTCCTCCCCCGCCGTGTCGGTGGTCCTGCCGACCTACCGGCGCCGCGCCTCCGGCCAGCTCCAGCGGGCCATCGAGAGCGTGCTGGCCCAGTCCTTCGACGACCTGGAGCTCGCTGGTGATGGACGATGGTTCGACCGACGGGTCGGCCGATCTCATCGACGACATCCGGGCCAGGGATGCCCGCGTCGTTCACGTGCGGCACGAGGTGAACTGCGGGATCCCCCCGCTTGCGTGTGAACGAGGGCATCGAGCTCGCGCGGGGCCGCTACCTCGCCTTTCAGTTCGATGATGATGCCTGGCGCCCGCACGCGCTCGCCCGACTCACCGAAGCGCTCGACCCACCTGGACCGCCCCGCCGTGGCCATCGGGAAGGCGAATTATACGGGGCCGTCGGGGCAATGGGTGATCCCCGAGGGGGAACTGAACCTCGTCACGCTCTACCATCAGAACCGCTTCGCCAACAACAGCGTGCTGCTGGCGCGGGAGATCCTCGACCGCTTTGGCCTGTACGACCCGCACCTCGCGATGCGGCGGCTGTGCGATTGGGACTTGTGGTTACGGCTGATCAAGCACATCCCGTTCGTCGTCGTCGACGAGATCATCGCGGACGTCTATGAGAGCAACCCCGGCTCCATCGGCACCACGGTGCCGTGGGACCTCGCCCTCTTCCGTTACCTTCACGACATCCCCCGCGATGCGCTTCTGACACCCGCCGCCTGGCACGACTACCAGGTTGACTCGCTCACCATTGGCGGCATCCCGCTCGCCAAGGATTTCCGCCGGCGCGTGTGGACGCACCACATCCTGCCCTACTACCTACGCTTCCGCGCCAAGTTTCCCCAGATCGAGGGTTTCCAGCCCTCGCTGCCGGGCCAGGCGAAGACGGTTCTCTACACGAAGAACTCCTACGACGTCTCGAACGACATCACCCTGAATAACTTCGACACCGCTCGCCGCCCGGCGCGGCTCCTACAAGAGCCACTTCCAGATCCTCGGCCAGGTGACGGAACGATGGACCACCGAGGCCGACGCCCTCCTCCTGGTGCGCGTCATCGAGACGAGGGCAAACCGCTCGCCGCCCAAGCGCCGGCGAGCCGGCAAGCCGCTCGGATTCTATCTCGATGACGATCTCCTCACCTTTCACCAGTTCGGCTCCGCCTTCGACTATCTCGCCCCTGGCACCGCCGGCTTTCAGAATCTTGCCGAGATGCTCCGCGCCGCCGACGCGGTCTGGGTCACCACCGAGTCCATCGCCTCGCTCGGTCGCCCCCTACAACCCGCGGACCGTGCCCCACCTCAACAGCGTCCCCCTCGAGTACGTCGCCGCTGATCCCCCACCGCGGGATGACCGCCAGCCCCTGCGCATCGGATACGCCGGGTCAGGGTATCGTTGGAGGATTTCTCCCTCATCTGGGGGGCCCTGCAAGCGATCTCCCGCAAGTATGGCGACCGGCTGTGCTTCGAGTTCTGGGGGATCGATGTGAGCCAGTTCCCCCCCTTGGATTCTCCCGTGCGCCAGACGCCGTTCACCTTCAGTTACTTCGAGTACCTCACCCGCCTGCACAAGGCGCAGTTCGACATCCTCCTCTGCCCGCTCCTCGATCACCCCACCCCCCGGCTCGGCAAGTCGCTCATCAAGTACCTGGAGGCCGCCGTGGCCGGCGCCGTGGGGGTGTTCTCCGACGTCCCCCCCTATGCCGCCCTCCCCCATGGGCTCACCTGTCTCAAGGTGGCCAACGACCCGCGCAGTGGGAAGAAGCTCTGGAAACCTTGATCGACATGCCCGCCGGCGATTTCGACGATCTGCGTCGCCGGTGCCTCCAGCACGTGCGCGAGGAGTTCTCCAACGCGGCCCTCATCGACCGCCACGAGGCGGCCTGGCGGGCCACCGAGTTCCATGCCCGCACGCGCGCGCAGCGGCACCCGGACGGGCGGCCCGCGGGTCGTGTACTTTCTGCACTCCGCCGCCTACGGGGGCGGCGAGCTCCAGCTCTGGCGGCGGCTCCGCCTCGCCCGCGAGTATGGGATCGAGCCCGTGGTGGTGATCCCCCGGAGCGGTCCGGCACTCCCCAGGACGCCGGGCGGCTCGCGGCCGAGCTGGCCAGCGAGAACATCGAGCTCGCCTCCGCGCACTACACGTGCTTCGCGGCCCCGCCGGACGCGGCTGAGTTCACCCCGGACCCAGAAATCCCGGAGATCCAGGGCCTCCTCGAGAAATACCAGCCCGCCCTCGTCCACAGTGTCACCTACATTCCCGCCGTGGGTCAGGCCTGCCGGAACCTCAACCTCCCCCACGTCGCCTCCCTGTATTACGTCGGCGACGAGGTTCCCTCGCTCCCCCGCGACCCTGACCGCGCCCCATTGCCGGCTCACGCAGTCCGACAGCCTTCGCTTCACCGCCCGCTGGTCCGATCTGCTCGGCACCGAAGGCTTCTGCGCCCGCGAGGTGGCCCCGCCCGAGTTCTTCCGCCTCGGCTTTGAGCGCTCCGTTCGCCGCCGCTCCCCCGACCAGCCGTGGCGGGCCGGCCCCTTGCGCCTCGTCGTCACCGGAACCCTCCAGCCGCGCAAGCGGCAAGCCGAGACCATTGAGGCGGTGGGGCGCCTGGCCCAGGCCGGACTCGACTGCCGCCTCGACCTCTACGGATATACCCACTTCTTCCCGGACTACCTCGCCCGCTGCCAGCAGCTCATCGCCCACTGGGGCCTCCAGGAGCGCGTCGCCGTTCATGGTTTCGTGGCCCAGACGTGGCGGGTCCTCGCCGACGCCGATGCCGTGCTCAGCCTCTCCACGGAAGAGAGCTTCCCCAGCGCCCTCAAGGAGGCCATGGCGGCGGGCCTCTTGGTGGTCGCCACCCCGATTGGCGGGATTCCCGAGCTCATCCTCGACGGAGAAACCGGCATCCTGTGTGCGGGAACCGACGTCGACGCCATCGCCCAGGGCATCCGGCGCGCGGCCGCTCTCGATGAAGCCGCCTATCGTCGAATCGTCGAGGCCGCCCGCCGAATCGCCCGGGCCGAGTTCCATCCCAACCGGGCGGCCAATGACCTGCTGACGATGTACCTCAAGGCTCTTGAGCCGCCGCCGCGCTTCACGCCCTGAGCGGCGGCTGACTCTTCGCTGCGCCCGACGCGGATTCCGCTGCGGCTCCCGACGCGGCTTCCGCCCCTGCTCCCGACGCCGGGCGCCGATTCCGTCCCTGCCTCGGACCAGGCCGCGCCCCTGGACATCGTCCAGACGATCGGGGCCCCTCCGCTCGACTACGTCTCCCTCGAGCGGGCGCGCGCGTACGCCTTACGGCCGCAGCTCGATGGCTTGACCCGCGTGGCCGTGCTGATGGGCAGCCCCCTCGAGGCGCCTCTCGCTGGCCACCTCGCCTTCACGCTCGGCCTCCCGGGCGCGCACCCTCTCCGCCAGGGCGAAGTCCCGTTCACGGTGATCGGCGCCGCCGGCACGTGGATCGAGCTGCCTTTCGAACCCCTCGCGCATTCGGCCGGGCAGGCCCTTGTGCTCACCCTCCGCCTCGCCGGCCCGACGCCCCTGGCCGTTGGCATCTTCGAAACGCACCACCCACGCTCCTGGCGGGAGCGCGCCCAGCTCCGCTTCGGGTGGGAAGGGGTCCGCCAGTATACCTACGCCAAGCTCCAGTATGCGCAGTAAGCACCCGTTGATTGCCCCCCAGCCTCTGCTCTCTCCGGTCGTCCGCCGGCGGTCGAGCGGCGTGGCCACCTGCCCTCGACAAACTCGCCTCTCAGGGATTGACGGCGCCTTGCAATGGTTTGAATCGCGGAGCACCGTTGACCATATACCTGTAGATACTTTCCGCGGCCAGCCGGTTTCCGGCGATATTCCAGTGGGTGTCGTATAGCTTGTACAGCCGCGTGTGAGCGGACACTCTCCGGAACGGTTCCAGGAGGTCGACATACGCTATGCCGGTTTTTTCAAGCTCTAAGGCGAGCATCCTGTTGGGCAGCGAAAACTCCATCTCCCGAGCGGGTACCTTCCCTTTTTGGATGACCGCCCGCTGAAGACCGGCATCGATTTGCAACTCGTCCGGGATCAGAACGAACAGGACGCGGATGTTCCTAAAGCCGCATATTCGGTCGATTTCATCCATGTATTTCACGGCATTACGAGTCCATTTTTCGGTGTCGGGATTCGTCACGACGTAGATGGGGGCCCGTGCTACTTCGATATCGAGGAACCGCTCATAAGAAAACGTGGGCTGGTCCTCTTCATACGTAGACCAGGGGTTGATTTGGCCCGCGGCCAGAAACTCTGGAACCTTCCAAAGAAATCTCGCCAGGGAGGCGACGTAGGACGTCACCCTTCGGGGCTGGCCGGTCTCGATAAGATCGTTCCCCAGAAAGACTGAAACCAGGACGAGATCCGGATCCAGCTCGAGTCCTTCTCGCACCAGCAGCGCGAGATAGTCGTCCAGGCTCCCGCCCGGGATGCCCATATTGATCACTTCATATCGTGGCCCACCCTTGCGTGAATTGAGCATGCCTTCCAGAAGGGTCAAATAATTGTGCTGATACGGGACGATCCCGAACGTGAAGGAGTCGCCAATTCCCAGCATGCGATAGACTCCCGGTTCCTTTTCCTTCTTGAACTCGATATCCTTGAAGCCCTTCGAGTTGAGCCGGAAATCATAGTCCGGGGAGAAGGGTTTGCGGCGGAACCGGTCATAGGAATTGGATGGAAATATGAAGACGGGGTTGAAGTAATGGTACACACCGCAAACTCAGCTCGGCGGAAAGGAACGTAATGATGATGAGGAGCAGGATCTTGGCCGAGCCGCGCACGATGCGCCGGGCGTTGAGTCTCATCGGCTCATCTTACGCCTGATCAGGCCCGAGACCTGGGGCGCCCTCGCCGGCCCGCGCCCCTGACCGTGGGCATCTTCGAAACGCATCACCCATGATCCTTGCGCGAGGGCGCCCAGCTCCGCTTCGGGTGGGGTGGTGTCCGCCAGTATCTCGACGCCAAACTCGCGTATGCGCACTCCGCGATCCCTTGACGCCCCTCGCAGCGCGCTGGTCGGCTTGCCCTGGCCATCTCGGTCGCGTACCTGCGCTCAATCTTCAAGTGGTGGTACGAAGACGACCCTCTTCAATTTTATTACGCAGCCCAGATCACCAACCCCCTTCACATTTTCACTGACCACACGACCTTGCAAGGCTTTGGGAGCGGCCACGCCCTCGTCCCCATGCAATTGCTTTCATACTGGCTCGACGTCAAGCTGGCCGGCTATTCTCCCCTCGTAGCCTATCTCCACTCGCTCTGTCGCTCCTGGCCACCACGCTGTTGTTCTACACCGTGCTGGTCCACTGGTTCGCGGATCGCGTCGTGAGCTTTACCATCGTGGTGCTCTGGCTCATCCTCCCCCCAACCTTGGTGGTCCATCAGTTCCTGGCAACGCGTCATTACATGGAAGGGCTGCTGTTCGCCCTCGCGACCGCCCTCGTCGCGGAGAAGACGGCGGCCGCCGAGCACCGCGGATGGGGTCTCACGTGGCGTCTGCTGACCATCCTGTTGCTGGCAGCGACCTCCATGCTCTACAAAGAAATTTTCGTGGCCATTGTCCCCGTCTATCTGCTTATCGCCGGCCTCTTTCGCCGCCGCCCGCCTATGTCCTCGTCTCTGTGGTCCTGGCTCGTACTCTATGTGCCCTACCGGCTGTGGCCGCTCGGCCACAGCCTCGCCTACACCATGCCATTCTTAGGTCCGGCTGACTATCTGCGCTCGCTCGCGGTATTTCCATTCACCTTTTCCGCCAACTGGGGGGTCACGTGGTCTATGCCGGCATCGTCGGTCTCGTCCTGCTCTCGGTCCTCATTCCCCGCGCCGACAGCCGCCGCGTGGCCATATTGATGGGGCTGCTGATCGCCGCCGCCTTTGCCGCCATATACCCTGTCGCCTACGCCATCCTGCACGCGTATGCGCCACCCCGCCCGTGGTATCGCGTTCCCTTTGTTATCCACATGCTGATGCTGGCATGGGGTGGCTACCTGGCGACCGTGTATTTGTCGAGAAGGCGACAGCTGGTCGGTCTGCTCGTCGTTCTCGCTGTGGTGCTGCCCGGGACACACCAGACGCGACAACTGTGGAACGAGCTCATGGTTCGCGCCGAACGCGAGGCCCGCTATTATCTCGCTAATCCAGAGAAGCTAGTGTTGAGCGAGGAGGAGGCATTCTGGTACCTCCCGGGCGTCCACCAGATGTACGGGGTGGCCCAGGAGCACTATATCAATCTCCGGGACGCGGCCACGCCGCATGCGCGCCGGGTCGCGCGCCGCTATCCCACGATATGGCGCGACGTCAACGGAGACTTTGCGCCAGACGACGGTCTCCACCGTTCGATTGTGCAAGAACCTCCCAAACCCTAACCGGCGCCGATTCTTGCGCGCGCACCTTGACCCAGCTTCCACGGCCAAGGCAAGATAGGCCACGGAAAATTCCATGAGACCCTTGACGCCGTTGAGGTTCGTCATGGTGACGGAGGGAAGAATCGCCTCCGCGTCCATTCTGGACCGGGTCTTCACCGGGCTCCACCTCCAGGGCGCCTGGGACTATCAGGCCTGCGACGAGTCAGAACTCTCCTTCACCGATCTCAAGCACGCGATCGAGACGGCGGACGCGGTCCTCTTCTTGCGCTGCACCCGGCCGGAGGAAGCAGCGCTCTTGGAGCTGGCCCAGAAACGCGGCCTGCCCACCGTGTACTGTCCCGACGACGACTTCGACGCCCTGGACCCGGCCACGCCGCTGGGCCAGTTCTACAGTCAGCCGGAGATGAAGGACGGCCGGGACCAAATGATCCGACAGGCCGACCTGGTCTGGGTGTTCACGGGCGAAATGGCGGATCGCGTTCGCGACCGGTGCCGTCAGGTGCATGTCGGCCGTCTTCCCAGTTTCGTCGAGGATCATGGGTGGGACCTGAGATCCATCGACGACAACGACGTCGACGGGCCTCTCACCATCGGCTACGGCGGCCGCTACCTGCACGCGCCCGATCTGGAGGTGATCGTCGAGCCCTTGCGCCAGATTCTGGATTCGTCCGACCGACCCGTGCGGGCCGAGTTCGTCGACTGTCTCCCCGTGGGTCTCCAAAACCACCAAAAGGTGACGCACCTGCCGTACGTCGACGACATCCGCGAGTACCACGGCTACCTGCGAAGCGCGGGCTGGGCCATCGGGCTGGCTCCCTTACGGGATAGCGCCGAGAACCGAGCGAAGACCAACAACAAGTATCGCGAGTACGCGGCGCTCGGCATTCCCGGGATCTACTCGGACATGCCGGTCTACGCATCGTCGGTCCGGCACGGCGAGACGGGCTACCTGGCCCCCCACACCGAGCAAGGCATGTACGAGGCCATGCGGGCCCTGGTCTGCGACGCCGATCTGCGGAAGCGCATTCGACGGCGCGCGCTGGAAGATGCGGCCACCACCTACGCCCTGCTTCCCATGCAACAGGAGTGGCTGCGGGAGGTGTCGTTCCTCGCCTCACGGCGACACTCCTCCGTCCGTCTCCTGGTGATCGCCCACGAGAGCGTGACGAGCACGCATATCGACGCCTTGCCCGCCGCGCGCGCCCTCGAGCAACAAGGCCGAATACGGTTCAAGTATGTTCAGCCCGCGGAGACTCGCCGCGCCGACGTGGAACGCTGCGATGCGGTCCTTCTCGTTCGCGCCTTCGTGCCGGAGACCGTCCCGCTGCTCGCGTGGGCCGAGGAGGCGGACACGGCCGTCGTCTGTGCCTGGGACGATGACTTCTACGCGCTGCCGCCCACCACTCCCCTCGGCAAGTATCACGCCCATGTGATGGTCCGGGTGGCCATGGATCGCTTCTTGCGGGAGTGCTCTCTGGTCGCGACCAGTACGCCGCCCCTGAGCGAGCGGAGCCGTCGCTACAACCCGAATGTGATGGAGGCCATCTACGGCTTCGACACGAGCCAGCTCCCCCTGGAGCCCCTTCCTGCTGACGGTGACGAGGACAAACAGTCGCTCAAGCTTGGCTTCTTCGGGCTTCAATGGGACGTGGCGCCGCCCTGCGTCCGCGAGGCGGTCCGCAACATCAAGCAACGATTTGGCTCCAGGATCGAGTTCGAGATCATCTCGAGCCGTGAGATCCCCCGTGACAGCGCCGACCTCTTCACGTGGCAGTCCACGCGCGTGATGAGCTGGGCGGAGAGCCTCCAGCTACTGCGCAGCCGCGGCTGGGACATCGGCCTCGCGCCCCTCGATGACACGGAGTTCAACGTCGCCAAGCAGGCCACAAAGTTTCGGGACTACGCCTGGGCCGGGTTGGCGATCGTCTGCTCGCGCGTTCCGACCTACCAGCGCCCGATGATCGACGGCATTCACGGTCTGCTCGTTGAGAACACGGCGGTTGCCTGGGAACGCGCCATGGCGCAGTTGATCGAGGACGGCCCCCTCCGCCGCCGCCTCCGCCGGGCCGCCCGCGACCTCTTCACCCAGGCTCATACCCTCGACGCCACCCTCTGCGCCTGGCATCAACTTCTCTGGCGAATCGCTCGCCACCGCTCCACCGGGACGTGCTGCGAGCCCGGCAACCCAGGCGCGGTGTCTCGGTGACCGGAATGTCGGCCTCTCCGCGGCTGATGGGCACCCGATTCTACGAGCTGGTGCCAGAGGACGATGGCTGGACGACGTTGGACGTGATCCTCGGTCTGCATCAGCGGCAGGCCGCCGGCCAGCTGGTGCTGTCGATCTACGCCGACGGCGTGGTTGACCGACCGCTTCGCCGCATCGCCAGTGACCTGACCGAGGCCGTGGACAACGGACTGTTTCGTTTCGTCTTCCCTCCGATCGCCGACAGCCGCCACCGCCGAATGCTCCTGCGCTTCGACCTCGAGCAAGCGGGCCCCAGATACGCGGATCAGCCTCTACGAGCACGGCCTGCGGTCCGACTCCCTCATCAACCGCGTCCTGAGCCGGCTCACCCGCAAAGGTGGTCCCCTTTCTGCTACCTCGGCTTTCACAGCGAGTCGTGGGCCGATCTCAACGTCGAGCGGCGGGCCGCCCGTCCCTCGCGGGCCAGCTCCTCTTCGGAGCCGGGCCAAGGAGACCGAGCGAACGCAGATGCCATGTGATCCTTTCCGCGAGGGCAAGAGTGGCGGGCGCTGGTTGTCCCTGCAGGATTTCGACGACACGGCGCGCCACGCGCGTCATCCGGGCCGGGGTGGTGGCGGCACGGGGGCCCGCCTGGTCGATAGGCTGCCCAACCGCGCGGCGTCGGTGAGGGCGTCTCCGCCCGGCGGCTACGGGCGGCGTCGATGTGGGCCAGCCACGCCTCGGCGGCTTGCGCAACCCCATAGCGTTCTCTGGCATACGTCCAGGCCTCCTGCTGGATGCGGGCCCGGAGGGGTCCGTCGTCGATCAGGCGCCTCATGGCGGTGAACCAGCCGTCGGGGGCGTCGGGCACGAGCAAGCCCGTCCGGCCATCGTCCACGCAGTCTCGATACACGACCATGTCGGAGTAGATGCCGGCAACACGGCTCGCCGCGTATTCGCGAAACTTGTTGTTGCTCTTCGCGCGATAAAACTCGTCGTCGGGGAGCGGAGCCAACCCGATGTCGAAGCCGAAGCCGGCGAATCGGCGATAGAAGGCGTCGTAATCCTGCAGGAAGTCCATGAAGTGGACGTCCGTCCGCCCGGCCAGCTCTGGCGGCTGGTAGCCCCAGAACCACGCCTCCACGCGCCCGCGGTACGTGTCCAGCACGCGGCGCAGGTCCACCATGAAGATCTTCGCGACGGGGTCTGCTATCCGGCTCGTCGCGTAGACGATCCTGAGCGGCGCGGACGAGCGCGTGGCCGGCATGGTGGGGATCAGATCCCAGTCGACCAGCGCCTCCACACGATGCACGCGCGGGTTCAAGGCAGTGAGCCGGGTGTGGAGCGCTTCCGAGTAGACCCGCACCAGCGCCGCCCCGCGCAGGTAGCGCTCGAGCTGGGCGAGTCGGGCCGGGTCGCGGTGATATTGACCCCCCGGCGCCTCGGGGGGCATCACGAAGAAGTCGTCGTCGAGCTCATAGATGATGGGCACGTGCCGCTGCAAGGCCGCCTCGAGGGTCCCGCCAAACCGCGGCTCCGTATTACGACAGAAGACGACGACATCGGCGGCGACCAGCTGCCGCTGACCAACCCACGCCTCGAGCGCCACATCGAAGACGATGCGTCCTTGACGGTGGAGGGCGCGCAGGGGCTTCACCACGCCGATCATGGTCGACGGGATGAGCTGAGGCAGGACCGCCAGGACGACCGGGGGGCGTGGCACCTTGGAATATTCTCGCCTGACTACGGTGAGGGCAACTGCGGAACGATATCGGCCTCGGCGCCCGTGAGGCCGAGATCGGGGATAGGCAGGTGATCGTGGACGCTCATGCGCGTTTCGTCCCTCCTGGAGGGATCATACCGGGTCGCTCGCCGAATATCCGCTGCAGGTAGGCCTCCAGTCGCTCGCGGTCGATCCGGTCGGAGCGATAGCCGACGTGCCCGTCGGGCCGGAACAGGTAGAGCGCGGCTGGCGTCGGGTCGTAGGCAGCCTTGAACGTCCCGTCCGCGTCGACGAGGAAGGCAAGGCGTTCGAGGTCGAGGATCTGAGCGCCGGCCGCTGCCACGCCATAGATCGCGATGGCCTCGCCGTGTCGGCTGCGCAGCGCATCGGCCAGGACCGTGGCTTGCTGATAATGGGCTTCGATCGTCTCCGGGCCGAAATAGATGACGAGCGTGTGGCCGGGGTGGCGGAGCAGCTCGGTCAATCGAGTCGGCTGCGACACCCACTCGCGCCGCAGGCCGGTCGCTTCTCTGGCGCGGTCGCCCGGACGGGGCCCGCCGGCCATGGCCGACTGGGCGACGTCCTCCGCTACCCAGCGGGTGCCTCGGTAGCTCACGAGCAGCTGTGAGTCCTGCATCCACTGGTCGAACTTCACGTCGCCCTGGTTCGTTATAGCCTCATCCATCCGATGAGTCGTTCGATTCACGACATCGAGTCCTACCGGCCGGCGCTCGGCATCATAGCTATCGAGCAGGTCGGCGCCGGCGCGGCCCTGCACGGCGAGCGCCAGCTTCCAACCGAGGTTGAATGCGTCCTGCAGGCCGGTGTTCATGCCCTGACCGCCGACGGGGGGATGTATGTGGGCGGCATCGCCAGCGATGAAAATGGGGCCCGTGCTGTAACGGGGAGCGATGCGGTGGCTGATGCGGTAGAACGACGACCAATGCAGGTCGGAGATCGTCGTGCCGCTGGCCACCATGGGTGCCATGGTCTCGGTCAGCAGCGCCAGCGACGGCGGAGTGCTCAGGTCGGCCCCGTCGTCCCAGTAGGCGAGCGGCGCCGCCATGGATAGGCGATAGCGTTCCCGGTCCCCTGGAACCGGAATACACACCAGCGTGTTCCTGAGTTCCCCGTCGACGACATGGGGTGAGCGATATCCCCACCCGCGGGGCAAGCTCCAATGCAGGCGGACGTCCCCCAGCATGAAGGTCATCGGATAGCTGTCACCCGCGAACTCGAGGCCCGCCCCCTTGCGCACCGTGCTGTGGGCGCCATCGCAACCCACCAGGTATCGGCATTCCACCAGGGACTCCGTCCGATCCGGCCCTGCGAGGCGAGCCCGGACGCAACGATCGGTTGCCTCGAAGCTGACCAGTGCCCAGCCGGACTGCGGGCGCACCGCCGTGGCGTTGCAGATGGCTTCGCAGGATGGCCTCGGTGTCGAACTGGCTGATGGTGAGGAACCCATAGGGCATGGAGCCCAGCGCGATCCGCTCCTCGGTTGCCGCTCGACCTTCGACAAGTGCCATGAATCCGGCCATGAACCGTCCGCGATGCAGCGCATGCTCGAGCACTCCGATCTGGTCCCAGATCTCGAGCGTGCGCGGAGTGACGCCCAGGGCCTTACAGAAGGGGACGGGCTCACGCTCGCGCTCGACGAGGACATAGTCCACCCCGCGGCGTTGCAGTTCGCCAGCCAGCATGAGGCCCACCGGGCCCGCTCCCACGATCAAGACATCGGTCGTTGTTCTCATGGCTCATCTCACCGGTGCCGTTCGTGCCTCAGGATGAATCATACCGGTTGGACGAGGCCAGCAAGTAGTCGCGCCGTCCCGGGCGCGCTCAGGGATGAGGGCACGCCCGGGATCTCGATGTCAGCGGGGCTTCGTGCGAGCGAGAAGGCGCCAGCCCCAGCGGCTCGCCGGCTTGTGCACGGTGCGCTCGGCGATGTAGTGGCGCGCGATGGCAGGTTGGCCACTACGCAGGGCTGCTTCGATCAGGGTCAGGGTCAGCACGTCTCGCTGAGCGTGGCTTCCTCCGAAGCGGTGGGCCCCGTCTCGTGCTGCTTGCAGCCGCTCGATGGCGGCCGCGTACTGCCCCTGGCCGAACGCCTGCATCGCCTGGCAGACGGGCAAGCCCACCTCGCGTGTCATCGCGACGTTCGTACCCCGACCGTGTTCAACCGTCCACTGCAGGTTGTCCAGGAGGTGCACCGCCTCGGGCGCGCGGCCGGCCATGGCGAAGGCCATCATGGCGTGGAGGTCGTTGAACGCGTAGAACCCACGCTCCACGTCGAGCCGCTTTGCCCAGTTATCGGCGACAACACCGGCCCGCCCTCCAAGGTCCACACCATCCAGGAATAGACGCCACAGCAGCGCAGTGGCATCGAGCAACTGGAGGGCCGTCTGGGGTGGCTCCGGATGCACACGGGTGTCGTAGAGGGTGAGCGCGCGGTCGTAACGTTGACGGTCAAGATAGTAGAGGGCCAGGTGCCAGTAGTTGTGGAAGGAAAAGCCGTTGTCGGGCGCCCAGTCATTCTCCCGCGACTCCAGCCACGTGATTCCCTCGTCGATGCGGCCCTGCATTTCCATGACGTGGGTCACGGCGTGCACGGCCCAGCCGTCCTTCGGCTCGAGGGCCAGGGCGCGGCGGCCCTCCTCCTCGGCCTGGGCGTACTGGTTGCACTCTTCCAAGCCGAAGGCGTGCATCCCGAGCAGATACGAGTAACCAGGGACCACCGGGGTCCAGTGGGGCAGGATACGCGAAATGCGGTTGCGGAGGTTGAGGGCATCGCCGCGGAAGAAATCCATGAGATGCCCCGACTGAGCCGCGAAGGCATCCAGCGGATGGTCGACCAGGATACGGTCAAACGCCACGCAGGCGCCGTCCCAGTCACCGTCGACCAGACAACGTGCCGCGAGGGCGAGGCCGCGCTCCCGCTCGTTCGCGCTCGACAGGAGCCTCTCGCCAGCTTCGACGCTTCCTCGCGCCTGAGTGGCGTAGCTCTGCTCGGTGAAGGTCATGAGCACGATGGCGCGGAACAGGTGGCCGAGGACGAAATCCGGCGCCGCGGCCAGGGCCTGGTCGATGGTGGCGATGGGATCGCCGACGTAGCTCTGGTACTGCCCAAGAGCCGTCTCGTAAAGATCCAGTGCCGTCCGGTTCGCGCACGACACCGGGACTCCGCGCTGATCACGGTTCATGATTCACCCTCCTCGATTGCCCTTCCCCACCCTCCGTCATGACCTCGGTGCACTCTCATCGATCCCCGGTGTACGCACGGATACGAGAGCGCCGGCTCGCGAGTGCTGCTCGCTGTCCCACGTCACCAGAGGAAGCCGCATGAGGCGCGCGGTGGCCACATAGACGGCGTCAGCGCCCCGCAGACGCAAGCGGGCGGCCAGCCGCGCGGCCTCTTGTCCTAGTCGGCGATCGATCGAGACCAAGCGCACTCCGGGAACTTGCAGGACGTCGCGCACGGCCCGTTCCGCGAGGCCGGGCTCGCCGGTCCGTCGCGACACCGCCCCGGCGATTTCGGCCAGCAGGATGGCCGGCGAAATCAGCGGTTCGCCGCGATAGACCGTTTGCTCGAGCCAAGACGACTGGCACCGTGGTGGACATCGTCGGGCACGAGCCGGCTCACCCATACGCTGGCGTCGACCACGATCACCGGTCCCGGCGACCCTCTGCCACTGCCGTGGCCGCGGTGACGCCCTTGGGCCAGCGCGTGCCGATCTCGACGGCGAGCCGGTCCAGATCAGCCCAGACGCCACGGTCCCCGCGCTCCGAGGTCCGCCGCTGTTGGACCGGCACGATGCGCGCCACGACCCGCCCCCGGTACGTGATCTGAATTTCGTCGCCGCGTTCCCTGACCCGCTTCAGGAGCCGGCTGGCCGACGCCTTGAGCTCCCGGACACCGACCGTTCGCATTCCCGTCGCCCCCCGTTGAGACCACAATTGTGACTACATGATGCTGAGGGACGTCTCGAGACGTCAAGATCGCACGCCCGACACTCCGTTCACGGGGCGATCCGCTTCCAGACGGCGTAGCCGCCGAAGCGCGCGACCGGCCGGTAGTGCGATCTGATGTACAGATCGAGGTCAACGACACCACTGCTCCGGCCGCTGGCGTTGGGCTCCACGTGATCCTCGAAGGTGGAGAACAGCACCACGTACGAGATCGCCCCGCCCTCCAGGGCGGCGATGATCTCCTGCTGGACGGGTCGCGTGGTGACCACCCCGGGCTCCAGGAGGTGATAGCGAGTGGCGCTGCCCCGCCCGGCCAGAACGTAGAACATCATGTCATTGACGAAGATCCGGTCATGCCGCGTATTGGCGACCAGGATCCGCTCGCGGCCGGCCGTGTGCTGTCGGATATATCGGACAGCCGCCTCCTGGTCCTCGAAGCCGCTGATGCCCGCGCTCACCTCGAGCGACGACGGAGGCTGCGGGCGGTGGTACCGCGTCCCGAGCGAGAGCAGGCTCCGCACGGGCTGAACGACATACGCGTCACCGACGACCGCCGCCCCGAGCGCGAGAAGGCCGACCGAGAGCAGCCGTGGCCTCACCCTCTCCGCTCTGACCAGGAGCGCCGCCGAGAGCACGAGGGCGACGAGGGTGCCGGGCAGGAGATGCACGACGTCCGCCCTGTTCATGCCCAGCCTGAAGAGGCCGAGACCGAGCGCGGTCAGCAGCCACGTCCCCAAGGTGCCGCGCGTCCAGAGCGAGGCGCCGAAGATCGCCAGCGGCACATAGAACACCAGAAACTCGTTCACCGCAGCCCGGGTCATCCCGGGGTACGGCAGCCCTGGGTACGGCAGCGCGCGCTGCTCGGGCAGGACCGTGGCCGGGAACCCGATGAGCCCCCACCACAGTTCGCGCGCGGGAACGGTCCACATGAGCGGAACCGCGAACGGCGCGACGGCCAGGAGCATTCCGAGAGCGAATGGAGCCAGACCCCGCCACCGGCGACGCGGGCCCCGGGAACCCTGGTCGAGATGCTCTCCGGGCGACCTCCAGGCCAGCGCCGCCAGCGCCAACGTCTCCGCGACGAGCCCGGCAAACCCGATGTCGTGCCTGAACATCGCCGCCAGGCCGAGGAGGAGCCCCGCCCCGAGCAACGTCGCCCACGCTCGAATGGCGAAGAACGCGAGGAGGCGGTCCACGCTGGCGAGCACCAGCGCGAGGGCGGGGAATACCGGATACCCGTAGAACCCGACCGTGGCCAGGAGCAGGAGGGCGACGGCCGCCGGCACCAGCGCCACCACCGGCCCGCCCAGCACGCGCGCGAGGCGGTAGACCAGGACCACGATGGCAAGGCGGACGAGGGCGTCGTAGCCACGGGCGAGCAGCACCGAGGCGCCGAACACCCTGAACAGGCCGGCCAGCAGGTAGAATTGCGCGGGAGTGTAGACGAGCCAGAAGTCCCGGTACGGAATCTCCCCGGTCGAGATCCGGGTCGCCCCGTACAGGACATAGCCCTCGTCGTGAATGTTCACGGGCTGGCGGATTCCCACCAGAAGGAAGGCCAGGGCCATGGCCAGCATGAGCCCCTTGAGCGCCGGTGCCCAGTACATGACCCTGACGGAGGTCCGTGTCACGTGTCAAATCCCTCAGTGGGAGGCCTAGCCGTGGACCATCGCAAGGCTCGTAGGCATCGCCGCTGGCCCACACCTCCGCGGAGGCCATGATGAGCAAAGTGTATCGCAGGGATCAGGTCGGGGCTCGCGTGAGAGTGCGCCGGGCGAGCGTCTCGAGCGCTCGCCCGGCGTCCCGTGATCAGAAGCCGAGGCGGTTGCGGTTGCCGAGGCGGATGAACTGCGTCTCGCCGGTATTCTCGTCCACGCCGTCGTTGTCCGTCACGATGTAGACATCACCGTCGGCGGCCACACCCACTCCCTCGACCTTCTCCTGGATCCAACCGCGGGGGGCGGCCAGGTCGGGCAAGAGATCGCGTACGAGCTTCTTGGTCAGCACCGGAAAGGGCTGACCCTGCAGGGCCGGCGTGAGGCCGGCGATCGAGACGGTATAGAGCCGCTTGATGCGGGCGTTCGGACCACCCTGGTTGTCGCGCTCCAGCACCAGCAACGTATTGTCGTCGAGGGCCGTGATTTCCGAAAGCCCCACGAAGCCTCCGGCCGGGGACTCGACAGCGTCCAGCGGGTAGTAGAAGAAGCGCCACTCGTTCGTCGCCGGCGTGTAGCGACCGATACGGACGCGCTGGGCTGGATCGCCAGTCCATTCCCGCTGGAAGGCAACGTAGACCTTCTCGGTGGCGCCGGCGCCGGTGACGGTCACGCCCTCGAAGCCATTACTCCGCTTGAGGGCCGCGACCTCCTCGGGCAACGCGATCTCTCCGACGATCGCCCCGTTGGCTTGCACCTCGACCAGCAGGTTCGGCGTGCCGGCGGGGGCGTTTCCTGAGCCCTCCGACACCACCCAGAACGACCCGTCTTCTCGCTGGGCGACCCCCTCGATGTCGTAGTTCACCGTGGCCCCGTTCTTCATCAGCACGATCTCATCCGTGATCCGCGCTGGACGCTCGGAGACGTCCACGACGTAAAGGCGCGACTGGTTCAGGAAAGAATCGTGGGCGGTGTAGAGACGATTCTTGTTCCAGCGATCGCCTGCAAGCGCCGACAGGGCCACCCAACCGATTGGAGCCTTGCCCGCCAGGGGCCCCGTGGAGCGAGTCTCGGAGACGATGGTTGGATAGCTGGCCTGGCCGGACTTCAGCTCGAAGATCGTGAGGGTGGACCGCAGGGCCTCGTCGTCCTCAGCAGCCACCACGAAAAGGTTGCGCTCGGGAATGGTCAAGAGCCCCTCGGGCCCAATTCCCGTCGGGAGGATCTGCACGAATTCTGGCCGGCCGAACCCGCGCTGCTCGTACACGGCCACGAAGTTACTCCGCTCGGTGCCCACGAACAGATACGTCCGATGGCCGTAGCGGGCCACGGCCACGCCTTCCGGCTCAGTACCCTTGTTGTCGGCGCGACCCTCCGGATAGTGGCCGTGCTCGAGTGCCAGATACTCGAGCTCCACACCCGAGTCGAAGACAACGTGGCCGAGCGCATTGAAGATGCTGAAGCTGCGGCTGCCGCCGTCGAGGTCGCCCTCGTTTGCCGTCACCACCCAGGCTTCGTTGAGCCAGGCGATGGCGTCGGGCTCGCGGAGCAGGTTGGACAGGCTGCCCGTTGGGTTGAGCAGGCCGTCGTCCTCGGTGTCCACGTTGACGAGATTCACGGCGCCGGCCGAAAAGTCGTGAATGACCTTGGCCGTGGGCAAGTGGACAAAGACGATGTGGTTGTTCTCCTGCAGGGTCACTGCCGCCACGTTGAAATGGTTGATGCTCACGAATTCCGGCTCTGGATCGGTGGGGCCAATCTGCGCGAGTCCGGTCAGATCGACGGTGCGTAAGGTCCAGTTCTCGGGAGCGCCGTCGAGCCTGAGCACCTGTAGCGCGCCCCCGGGAAGCTGTGGCAGTTCACCGTCATTGACCTCTTCGTCGCGCTGGTTCTCGATGACGATGGCGGCGAATCGGCGATCCGGGCTCACCGCCACCGCATCGGGTTGGCCGAGGAGAGGAATGATCGTGCGCGGGGTGCAGGCCGCCACGTTCTGGGCGCATGTGTCGAGCGGGAACACGGCCAGGTAACCGGACGGCGTCGTGAAGCCGGCGGACGTGTCCACCACCGCCAGTAGCCACTTGCCGGCCACGGCGACGGAGGTGGGCTCAGCCTTCGCCCCGACCTGCAGGCCCTTCAGCGACAGGGCTCCCAGCGCCTTCGGTTGGCCGGGTTTGCTGATGTCCACGAAACCGAGCGACTGGTTCGGACTGTCGCTGTACACGAGCGTTCGGCCGTCCTCGCTGGCGGCGACTATCTCGGCCGCGGTGAGGGGCACCTTGGTGCGGTCGCAGCTAGTGTTCTCGCAGACCACGAACGTGGCGACCCGCTCGAACTGCTCGCTCGCTCGGAACGACCTGGCCTCGGTGGCGGCGGCGGGGCCGATAACGGCGGCACCGAGCGCGGCCACGGCGGTGCAGCTCACGAGAATGCGCATATGGGACCCCCTCCAGAAGAGATAGGATTGGCTCGACCGGCCGAGCCTACGGACGGGGCATTGCAGGAAGTTCACGTCTGCGCGACAAATGCATGACGAGCCAGGGCCGGAGGGGCGGTCCCGGCGGGGTTGGCTCCCGGGGGCCGCGCGCCCATAGAATCGATGTGACCAGCCCGGCGGGGGCGGGTCGCCAGGAGACGCGATGAAATTCGGACTCTTCTCCGAGATCTCGGTACCGTGGCCGTGGACACGCGAGTGATGGACCCCGAAGTCCAGGTAGTGCAAGGTACCCGGCGGATCCGCGACGCCCGCGAGGGCACGTGAGCCGTGGGTGAGGGCTGAGCGCCACGGTCAGCGACGCCGCAAGAGATCTCCCTGCGCGCCTCCTGCACTATCTCCGGGCAGAGCTTCAGAGTCCGAGCCTCGATTTTGTCGAGCCGCCGGTTCCGCTCAGCGGCGGCTTCGATACGCAGATCTTCACTATGCGCCTGAGCGGAGCGGCGCCGGCTTTGACGGGGCCGCTCATTCTGAGGGTGCTTTCCCCGCTTCACGATCCCGGCCGAGCGCTGCGCGAGCGCGCCACCCAGAACACTCTCGCGGACCTGGGCTTTCCCGCACCGCGCGTTTTTCTTGCGAGCGCCGACACCGAGATTCTGGGCGGCGCCTTCCTCGTCATGGAGCGGAGGCCCGGCCGGCCGCTGCTCGATGCGCAGCGCCTCGGCGTCGCACGCCTCCTCGTCGACACCCAGCTCCGGCTCCACGCCCTCGACCCCGAGACTCTCCTCGAGGCGCTCGAGCGCGAGGCACCGGGCGCCAGTGGACTGGTGACCCTCGATGGTCATCTGACCCAGCTCGAGTCTCGTATCGCGCGCCGCCATCTCAACGGTCTTGACCCGGCCATGCGCTGGCTCCGGAACCGGCGGCCGGCGCCGCAGAGGCCCGCGCGCGATCTGCCACGGCGACTTCCATCCCCTCAACCTCCTCGTCGACAGGGGCCAGGTCACCGCGGTGCTCGACTGGCCCAACGTGGTGGTGGCCGATCCGGCCTGCGACGTCGCCGCCACGCGGGTGATCCTGGCGCTGACTCCACTGGAGATTCTTCAGGTATCGGCTCCGCGGCGATGGGCTCTGGAAGGATTCCTCCGCTTCGTCCTCGCCCGCTACCTGGCCGGCTACCGGCGCCGCCGGCGGCTCGACCACACGACCCTCGCGTACTACGAGACGTTCGCCTGCATGCGCGGTCTCGTCCGCGCCGCCGAGAGTCGTGTGGCCCTGCCGGGCGCCGCGACGGCGCCGCCAAATCCCCTCGACGCCTCGTCGTTCGGAGATCGGCTGTGCGCGCGCTTCGCTCTTCTGACGGGAATCAAGCCGGTGCTCCCGCCTCGCTCCCGAACTTCCCAGGCGTCCCGATAGCTCCGGCTCGACCCTCCGCTCCCCGGCCGCGCGCGATCGCTTCAAGAGGCCGGTTGCGCTGGGAAGTTACGCGATGTATGGTGAATGTATGGCGCGCTTGATTTCGACGACGGTTCGGCTCGAAGAGGAGGATGTCCGCGCGCTGCGGAGAGCCCGCGCGGCTGGCCACTCCGCCTCGGCTCTCATTCGGAAGGGCCTGCGGGTGGTGGCCTCCCGCTATTACGCCGGCCGCCGACCGCCCTCGACACGTCTGTTCGAGTCGACGGACAACAAACTCGGCGATGAATCCGAGCTCTTCAGAGACCTTGAGACTTGAGTCCGCCGATCGTCGCCGACACCGGTGGGCTGCTCCGCGCCCTCGCCAGCACGAGAGACGGCAAGCCTAGCTTTCCCGAGTACGAGAAGATCCTGAGATCCGCGAGTCTGGTGATTGTGCCCGGCCTCGTTCTCGCCGAGCTGGACTACTTTCTCGGCGAGCATAGGACCGCCATGCGGAAACTCGTCGCTGAGATTTTCGATCCCGCCACGCGCTACGAGTATGAGCTGCCGCTACCGTCCGACATCGTTCGTGCCCTCGAGCTCGACGCCAGATTCGCGCCGCTCAAGTTGGGGCTCGTGGACGGAACAGTCGCTGCGGTCGCGGAACGACGGCACATCTACCGGGTACTGACCACGGATCGCCGCGACTTCGCCGCCATCCGTGTGGGCCCACGCCTCACGCGGGCGCTCGAGTTGCTCCCGTGACCGTAGGGAGACGGAGCCGCGGCTGGAGAGAGCCACACCGCGACCGGCCCGGAGACCTCGGCCGCACGCGCGAGCTTAGGCTTTCAGCTGCTCCCGGATAGGCAACCGCCGGATGCGCTTGCCCGTCGCCGCGTAGATAGCGTTGCAGAGCGCGGGCGGAATGGGCGGCACGCCGGGCTCGCCCACGCCGCCGAGGGGCTTGGCGAAGTCACCCGGAATCAGGTGCACGCGGATCTCACGGGGCGCCCCGCTCATGCGCGTTACCTCGTAGCCGTTGAAGTTGCTTTGCTCCACCCGGCCGCCCTTGAAGCTGATCTCGCCCAGCATGGCCACGCTGACGCCCATCACGCACGCCCCCTCCATCTGGGCGCGCACGCGCTCAGGATTGACCACCGCTCCGCAGTCCACCGCGAGATCCACGCGCGGGATGGTCAGCCCTCCCTTGTCGTCGACGGCAACCTCCACCACCGTCGCCACGTAGGTCACGAAGCTGTAGTGGGCGGCGATACCGAGCCCACGACCCTTGGGCAACGTCGCGGCCCCATCCCGCCTCGCGCGCCGCCGTCTCCACCACCCGCCGCAGCCGCCCGGTGTCCACCGGATAGCGCTCCGGGGACTCACCATGATTCCAGGTATCCCCGATGACCTGCGGATTGATCACGCGGGCCGGCCCGATCACGTCCAGCAGGAAGTCCTTCGGATCGCGCCCGGCCGCCGCCGCCAGCTCGGCCACGAACGACTGGACCGCGAAGGCGTGGGGAATGTTCGAGACCGAGCGGAACCAGCCGATGCGCGTGTGGGCGGTGGCCGGCGGGTTCTCGATGCGAATGTTTGGAATGGCGAAGGGGACGTTGATGACCCCCATGCCGAGCTCAAAGGGAGCCTCATGGTTCGCCCCCTTCTCGAACGTCGAGATGATGGTCGGGGCAACGCTGCGGTGCAGCCAGGCCACCGGCTTGCCCTGGGTATCGACACCAGCCTCGAGGTGCTCGACCGACACCGTGTGGAAGTAGGAATGCTGGAGGTCGTCGTCGCGCGTCCAGGTCACCTTCACCGGCTTACCGTCCACGGCCTTGGAGAGAACGGCTGCCTCCACGGCGAAATCGGGCTTGGATTTCCTTCCGAAGCCACCGCCCAGCAAGGTGACCCGTACCGTCACGTCGGCCGCGGACATGTCGAGCCGCTTGGCCACCATGTCTCGGGTCGCTTGAGGAGATTGAAAGCAGCCCCACACCTCACACTTGCCTCCCACGATGCGCACGGTCGCCGCTGGCGGCTCCATGGCGGCATGAGTGAGATGCGGGACGTAGTACTCGGCATCGAGGCGGCGCGCCGCTGTAGCCACCGCCGCGTCGAAGTTGCCATCGTTGCGAACGACCTTGCCAGGCTTGCGGGCGGCCTCCTCGAGCGTCACCTTGAAAGTCGTCGAATCGTAGCTGGCGTTCGGGCCGTCCTCCCACTCGATCTTCAGCGCCCGCCGACCTTGAATGGCGGCCCACGTGTTGCGGCCGATGACGGCAACTCCGCCCAGCGGATTGAACATGGGCGGTGGCGAGTTGGACTCGATCTCCACCACACGCACCACCCCTGGCACCTTGAGCGCCTCGGTCGCGTCATACCGCACGACCTTTCCGCCATAGACCGGCGGACGCGCCACCACGGCATAGAGCATCCCGTCCAGCCGAGTGTCCATCCCATACTGCGCCTTGCCGGTGACGATGTCGGGCGCATCAACCAGCTTCAGCTGTCCCTTGCCGATGTATCGAAACTGCGCTGGTGTCTTGAGGCGTAAGGTCTCCCGGGCCGGAACGGGCTGGCTGGCGGCAGCCTTCGCAAGGGCACCGTAGCCTAGACGGCGCCCTGTCGGACGATGCACGACCTCGTGGTTCTTTGCCTCGACCTCGGCCGCGGGCACCTTCCAGCGGGCGGCGGCGGCCGTCTCCAGCATGGTGCGGGCAGCAGCGCCGCAGCGGCGCATCGGCTCGAAGAAGTGCCGCGTGCTGCGCGATCCGTCGGTGTCCTGGTTACCGAAGCGCTTCTCGTCACCGGTGGCCTGGACGACGCGCACGCGTCGCCAGTCGGCCTCGAGCTCGTCGGCCACGATCATGGGCATGCCGGTGCGCACGCCCTGCCCCATCTCGGAGCGGTGGCACACGATCGACACCGTACCATCCTCGCCGATGGCCACGAAGACGAGCGGGTCGTCCACCCAGCCATTCGGCATGCCGTCTGCGCCATACTTGGGCGGATCGGCGCCACGCAGGGCGGATGGAAATCCGGCGGCAAGCACGAGTCCGCCGAGGGCCGACACACCTTGAATGAACCGGCGCCGGCTCACGTTGGCCAGCACCAGATTGTCTGCCCTCGGTTGCATCCCGGCGCGCGGCGCGCTCATGCGACACCTCCCTGCCGGCTCGCGGTCCGCTTGATGGCATTGCGAATACGCACGTAGGTACCGCAGCGGCAGATGTTGCCGCTCATGGCGTCGTCGATGTCGGTGTCGCTCGGCCGGGGGTTGCGCTTGAGCAGGGCGGTGGCCGACATGATCTGCCCGGTCTGGCAGTAGCCGCATTGGGGAACGCCCATCTCGACCCAGGCCGCTTGCACAGCCTTTCCAACCTTGTCAGCGCTGATTCCCTCAATGGTGGTGACCTTCTTGTTCGCCACCGAGGATATCGGCGTCAAACAGGAGCGCAGCGGTTGCCCGTCGACGTGCACGGTGCACGCGCCACACAGCGCCATGCCGCAGCCGAACTTGGTCCCGGTCAGTCCCAGCTCGTCGCGCAGGGCCCACAGAAGCGGGGTGTCGTCGGGGAGGTCGATGGTGTAGCGCCTTCCGTTGATGGTGACGGGCGTCATCGCGATCTCCTCTCATCGTGGAGATGTGAAGGACCGACTCGCGTGCCGTGGGAGGGCCTTGGGGGCATACTATGCCACTCACACGCTTGGCAAAAGAGGCGATCACCCTTCAAGATCCCCACGCCGGGACCCCAGGAACAACCCGGAGTCGACATCCTGGACGGAGACAACCTGTTCGACCTGATGAACGGCCGGTAGGCCGCGCGGGCGGTCGACACCAGTGTGCTCGTCTACTCTCAGTCGTTGCGACGTAGCAGGCTCATCCGCCGAGCACCGCTGGCAATATAGTGGTAGATGATCTCCGCCGCCAGCCGGTTGCCGGCGATATTCCAGTGGGTGTCGTATGGCTTGTATAGTCGCGTGTGAGATGACACTCGCCGGAACGGTTCCATGAGGTCCACATACGTTAGGCCAGCTTGTTCAAGCTCTAAGGAAAGCATCTTGTTTGGCAGCGAAAAATCCATATCCCGAGGGGGGACCTTCCACTTTTGGATAACTGCGCGCTGAAGATCGCTGTCGATTTGCAACTCGTCCGGGATGAGAACGATAAGGAGACGGACTTTCTTGAAGACGCAGATGCGGTCGATTTCCTTCACATATTTCACGGCATTCCGGACCCATTTTTCGGTGTCGGGGTTCCGCACGAGGTAGATGGGGGCCCGTGCTACCTCGATGTCGAGGAACCGATCATAGGAAAACGTGGGCTGGTCGTCCTCATACGCCAGCAGGGGGTGGATTTGGCGCGCTTCAAGATGCTCTGGCACCTGCCAAAGAACCCTCACCAGAGATACGACGTAGGACGTCACCGGTTGGTGCTTGTCGGTTTCGGAAAGATCATTCCCCAGAAAAATGGAGAGCACGACGAGGTCCGGATCCAGCTCGAGTCCTTCTCGCAGCAGGAGCGCGAGATAATGATTCACGCTCGTGCCAGGGATCCCCATATTGATCACTTCATATCTGTGCCCAGCTTTTGGTGAGTTGAGCATATCTTCTAAAAGGGTCAAATAATTGTGCTCATACGGGACGGCACCGAACGTGAAGGAATCACCAATTCCCAGGATCCGATATGTTCCGGCTCCTTTTCCTTGTTGAACTCGATGTCCTTGAAGCCCTTAGAGTTGAGCCGGAAGGCATAGTCTTGAGAGAAGGGTTTGCCGCGGTATCGTTCATAGGAGCTCGATGGAAATACGAAGACCGGGTTGAAGTAATGGTACAAACGCAAGCTCAGCTCGGCCGCCAGAAACGTAATAACTATGATGAGCAGGGCCTTGACCGCGAAGCCAAATATGAGCTTCGCGTTGCGTCTCATCTGCGGAGGCCGCCGTGGGGCCCTAGACTCTGCCCCGGAATAGAAGGGCTTCCGCCCACAACCCACGTCCAGGACATCAAGATCGCTTCTCCCCGGCCAGCTCGGTCTCGATGACCTGACGCGCTGGTGGTCAAGATTGAGCTGTCGCGTACGATTAAACCACACCCGAATTTCTGGACACCATCCTGATCAACCCAAAGAGGGTTCCCTCAGACCCCCGCGTGGCACAGCAG
This sequence comes from uncultured Candidatus Rokubacteria bacterium, assembly GCA_963754315.1. Lineage (GTDB taxonomy): Bacteria > Methylomirabilota > Methylomirabilia > Rokubacteriales > CSP1-6 > CAVWFS01. The sequence goes on along the minus strand of CAVWFS010000016.1, from coordinate 173,518 downwards.
GAGGGTGATGAGCAGGCGGCCCACCCATCGCCCATGTGGGTCACCGCGAACCTACCGTCGACGAGCCGACCTACCAGGAGCTCCGCTATCAGGCCGGTCGGCGGCGCGTCCCCTTGGCGGCCATCGTGCGAGAAGCGGTCGATCGCTACCTCGGCCGCACCGATGACGAGACCCGAGCCGCCGGCGCTCACGATCCCGCCGATGCAATCATTGGCTGCGTTGAGGGCTCGCTGGGCGACGAATCGGTCAACCACGATTTCTACCTCTACGATTGGCCCAAGGAGAGCGCCAAGGAGGGCGAGCGTGAAGCTGCTGGCCGACACGAGCGGGCTCCTGGCGCTGGTCCTGCGCGACGACCGGCGGCCCACTTTCTGAAAGGGCTTAGCGCTCGGTCTGGTCGACTGCGCAGACCCTAAACGGGCTCCGTGCCTTCGTTGAGGACGGCCAAATAACGGTCGTAGGCGAAGACCCGGTTGCGCCGGCGGCCCGTCACCTCGCGCGCGATGCCGAGATCGACCAGCACCCGCATCCCGGAGGTCGCGGCGGGAAACGAGAGTCCGGTTCGCTGGCTCGCCATCTTGAGCGAGGCCAGCGGCCGCTCTCTCAGGAGATCGTAGACTCGCAGGGCCGATCCGGCCGCACGTCCCCCCCTCGGATGCGGTCGCGGTCTTCGCCGAACAGCGTGACCAGGCGCTGCGCTGTCGCCACCGCCAGATCGGCCGTGGCGCGCACACCTTCCAGGAAGAAATCGAGCCACTCTTCCCAGTCCCCGTCTGTACGGACGCCGTCGAGGAGCCGATAGTAGTCCGCTCGATGCTGCTTGAAGTAGAGGCTGAGATAGAGGAGGGGCTCCCTCAGAACCCCTGCGTGCAATAACAGGAGGGTGATGAGCAGGCGGCCAACCCGTCCGTTCCCGTCTAGGAATGGATGAATGGTCTCGAACTGGACGTGCGCCAGTCCGGTTCTCACGAGAACGGGAACCGCTGTCGTCTCCTCGTGGAGGAAGCGCTCGAGTGCGCCCATGCAGTCTGCGACGTCATGGTGCGGCGGCGGCACGAAGTGGGCGTTGCCGGGCCGCGTGCCGCCGATCCAGTTCTGCGACCGGCGGAACTCACCGGGATCCCTCTCGGCCCCCCGCCCACGTGAGAGAAGCTGCGCGTGGATCTCTCGGATGAGCCGGTTGGAGAGAGGGAAGCCTCCCCTCAGCCGCTCCAAGCCGTGGTTCAGCGCGGCGACGTAGTTGGAGACTTCCACCACGTCCTCCATCGGCGCGCCCGGGGCCTCCTCCAGCTCGAACAGCAGGAGGTCCGAGAGCGACGACTGGGTCCCTTCGATCTGCGAGGAGAGCACGGCCTCCTTGCGCACGTAGGTGTAGAGAAACAGGTGCATGGCGGGCAACAGCAGCGAGACGCTGTCCAGCCGCCCGAGGGCAAGGAGGGCCCGTTCAAGAAGCAGTTGCCGGGCACCCGTCAGGTCAAGCGGAGGCTCGGGCGGGAGCCGACTCGGCACGAAGGCGCGAATCTCCTCGCCTCCGACCCAGGTGACCGCGTACCGCCCGGTGGGACCCCGTTTCATGCTCCACTCCGCTATTCAGCGATGCTTGACAGCATGGCACACTATTTAGCTTTAGGACTCATCCTTTAATAGCTTCGCCGGGCCGCCAAGGTAGGTGGCCACGCCGAGACAGAGAATCTGGCCAGGTCGGCCCAATCGTGATTCCGGCCACGATTATGTCGTCTAAATACAAGTCTTCACATCTATTCCACCCTGATCCATGGCCATCTCCAAAATAACGGCGACCAATTTGATCGTAGATAGATTTCGGTATAGCCTTGGAGGGTGGCAGCGGAGAGCCAAGTTATGAGCACGACCGCCAAGACAATCGAGGCCCTGGCCAACCGGGAGTACAAGTGGGGCTTCGTCAGCGACATCGAGGCCGACGCCATCGCGCCAGGCCTGAACGAGGACGTCGTCCGGCTGATCTCGGCGAAGAAAGGTGAGCCCGAGTTCATGCTCGAGTGGCGGCTGCGGGCCTACCGGCACTGGGAGAAGCTCGAGCGGTCGGCCGGGGAACCGAAGTGGGCGAATGTGAAGTACCCGCCCATCGACTACCAGAAGATCGTCTACTACTCGGCCCCCAAGCAGTCAGGCAAGGGACCGGCCAGCCTCGACGAGGTCGACCCCAAGCTACTGGAGACCTTCGAGAAGCTCGGGATTCCCCTGGCGGAGCGCGGGCGTCTGGCCGGCGTGGCCGTGGACGCCGTGTTCGACAGCGTCTCGGTGGCCACGACCTTCAAGGCGAAGCTGGCGGAGCTGGGCATCATCTTCTGCTCCTTCTCGGATGCCGTCCGGGACCACCCTGAGCTCGTGCAGAAGTACCTGGGCTCCGTGGTGCCGTACACGGACAACTTCTACGCGGCGCTGAACTCGGCCGTGTTCAGCGACGGCTCGTTCTGCTACATCCCCAAGGGCGTCCGGTGCCCGATGGAGCTCTCGACCTACTTCCGCATCAACGCTGCGGGCTCGGGGCAGTTCGAGCGTACGCTCATCGTGGCCGAGGAGGGCAGCTACGTCAGCTACCTCGAGGGGTGCACGGCGCCCCGGCGCGACGAGAACCAGCTCCACGCAGCGGTCGTCGAGCTGATCGCGCTGGAAGGGGCCCAGATCAAGTACTCCACCGTGCAGAACTGGTACGCCGGCGACGCCGAGGGGCGGGGCGGGATCTTCAACTTCGTCACCAAGCGCGGCAAGTGCGCGGGGCGGGGGGCGAAGATCTCGTGGACGCAGGTCGAGACGGGGTCGGCGATCACCTGGAAATACCCGAGCGTGATCTTGCAGGCCGATGATTCAGTCGGCGAGTTCTACTCGGTGGCCCTGACCGCCAACTGCCAGCAGGCCGACACCGGCACCAAGATGATCCACATCGGCAAGAACACGCGGAGCACGATCATCTCCAAGGGCATCTCGGCCGGCCGTGGCAACAATACGTACCGCGGTCTGGTAAAGATCCTGCCCCGCGCCAGCCATGCGCGGAACTACACGCAGTGCGATTCGCTGCTCCTCGGCAGTCGCTGCGGGGCCCACACGTTTCCGTACATCGAGGTGGGTAACGCCTCGTCCACCGCCGAGCACGAGGCCTCGACCTCCAAGATCAGCGACGAGCAGCTCTTCTACTGCAAGCAGCGCGGGATCTCGGGTGAGAACGCCGTCTCCATGATCATCAACGGCTTCTGCAAGGAGGTCTTCAAGAATCTGCCCATGGAGTTCGCGGTGGAGGCCACCAAGCTGCTCGGGGTGAGTCTCGAAGGGAGCATCGGCTGATGCTGAGCATCCGCGACCTGTCGGCGGGTGTCGAGGGCCGGGAGATCCTCAAGCGGGTCAACCTCGAGGTGAAGGCGGGCGAGGTCCACGCGGTGATGGGTCCCAATGGCTCCGGGAAGAGCACCTTGGCCCAGGTGCTGGCGGGACACCCCGCCTACGCCGTCACCGGCGGCACCGTGACCTACCTGGGCCAGGACCTGCTGGCCATGCCGCCCGAGGAGCGTGCCCGGGCCGGTCTGTTCCTGGCCTTCCAGTACCCGGTCGAGATCCCTGGTGTGAACAATGCCTACTTCCTGAAGGCCGCCGTCAACGAGAGGCGCGCGCGCCAGGGGCTTGAGGAGCTGGACGCCATGGAATTCCTCGAGCTGCTGGAGAAGAAGCTGGCGCTGGTCGAGATGGACCGAAGCTTTGTCAATCGGCCCGTCAACGAAGGATTCTCGGGCGGCGAGAAGAAGCGGAACGAGATCCTCCAGATGGCGGTGCTGGAACCTCGGCTGGCCATCCTCGACGAGACCGACTCCGGGCTCGACATCGACGCCCTCAAGGTCGTCGCGGCGGGTGTGAACCGGCTGCGCCGGCCCGACAACGCGATGATCGTGGTGACCCACTACCAGCGGATGCTCGAGTACGTCGAACCCGACAAGGTTCATGTGCTCTTCGACGGCCGCATCGTGAAGTCGGGTGAGAAGGAGCTGGCGCGGGAGCTGGAACGCAGGGGTTACGACTGGATCCGCGAAGAGGTCGCTGCCGCCGAGCCGGCCGGCGTGTAAGACATGTCCACCGTTGTCGCCCCCCGGGAGCAGGAGCACTATCTCACCGAGTTCGAGCGGCTCGAGCGGCGAGGTGCGCAAAGAACGCCATCGTGGCTGGCCGCGCGGCGCCGATCGGCAATGGCCCGCTTCAGGGAGCTCGGCTTCCCGACGACGCGCGACGAGGACTGGCGCTACACCAATCTGGCACCGCTCGCCGCCATGGCGTTCAGGCCGGACGAGCACATCACGCGTGACGAGCTTCCGGCCGGAACTCCTGAGCAGTTCACGCTCGACCTCGACGGGCCACGCCTGGTTTTCGTCAACGGCCGGTTCTCCCCTCGGCACTCGTCGAGGACGCCGCGGCCAGGGGGCGTGCGGGTGTCGAGCCTCGCCGAGGCCATCGCGCACGATGGGGTGCTGGTCGAGCGACATCTGGCCCGGCACGCCGCGTGGGAGACGAACGCTTTCGCTGCGCTCAACACCGCGTTCGTCGAGGACGGGGCATTCCTGCACGTCCCGGCGGACGCGTCGCTTCCCATGCCGATCGAGCTGCTGTTCCTGGCGACGTCGCCGGGCGCGCTGGTACAGCCGCGCGTTCTGATCGTGGCCGGAGCCGGGAGCCGGTTCAAGGTGGTCGAGCGTTACATGGGCTTCACCGGTGAGGCGTACTTCGCCAACACGGTGACCGAGATCGATGCCGCGCCCGGCGCGTCGGTCGACCATTACGTGTTGCAAGAGCAGGGAGCCGACGCCTTCCACATCACCACGATCGCCGCCGACCTCGAGCACGAGAGCTCCTTTTCGACGTGCGGTATGACGTTCGGCGGACGGCTCGCACGCACCACCCTCGCCGTACGGTTCGGGGGCCAGAGCGCCCGGGCCGCGCTGAGCGGCCTCTACGTCGTCGACGGGCGGCAGCATGTCGACAATCACGTGACCGTCGACCACGCCGTGCCGCGCTGCTCGAGCCAGCAGCTCTACAAGGGCGTGCTCGACGGCTCGTCCCGCGCCGTCTTCAACGGACGGATCATCGTCCGGCCGGACGCCCAGAAGACCGACGCCAACCAGACCAACAAGCACCTGCTTCTCTCAGACGGCGTGGAGGTTGACAGCAAGCCCCAGCTCGAGATCTTCGCCGACGACGTCCGCTGCACGCACGGCGCCGCTGAAGGACAGCTGGCTCCGGACGCCCTCTTCTATCTGAGGAGCCGGGGCCTGGACGAGGCATCGGCTCGCGCTCTGCTCACCTACGGATTCGCGCGTGAGGTCGTCGACAGGATCACGGTCGCACCGATCCGGGCGTACCTCGACCGCTTGCTGATGGCACGGCTGACCGGCCGGGCCGTGAGGAAAACCGCATGATCACCGACACTCACTGGGACGTCGAGCGTGTCCGCAAGGACTTCCCGATCCTGCACCAGGAAGTCCACGGCAAGCCGCTCGTGTATCTCGACAGCGCGGCCACCAGCCAGAAGCCGCAGGCCGTGATCGATGCCCTCGTCCGCTACTACGCGCAGGACAACGCCAACGTCCACCGGGGTGTGCACACGCTGAGCGAGCGGGCCACTGCCGCCTACGAGGGCGCGCGCGCGCGAATCCAGCGTCACCTCAACGCGGCCTCCCACCGGGAGATCATCTTCGTGCGCCAGGGCACCGAGGGCATCAACCTGGTCGCGGCCACTCACGGACGTTCGAACGTCACCGCCGGGGACGAGATCATCATCACGGCCATCGAGCACCACGCCAACATCGTCCCCTGGCAGATGCTGTGCGAGGAGAAGGGCGCCCGGCTCAGGGTGGTACCGGTCGACGATCGCGGCGATCTCATCATGGAGGAGTACGCGCGCCTGCTCGGACCGCGGACCAGGCTGGTCGCCGTGCCCCAGGTCTCGAACGCGCTCGGGACGATCACCCCCATCGAGGAGATCATCGCCCTCGCCCACCACCAGGGCGTGCCGGTGCTGGTGGACGGCTGCCAGGCCGTGCCCCACCAGCAGGTCGACGTGCAGTCCCTCGACTGCGACTTCTACGTCTTCTCCGGTCACAAGACTTTCGGACCCACCGGGCATCGGTGTCCTCTACGCCAAGGAGCGGTGGCTCGAGCGGATGCCTCCCTACCAGGGCGGTGGCGACATGATCAAGCAGGTCACCTTCGAGAAGACCGTCTACAACGACCTGCCGTACAAGTTCGAGGCGGGGACGCCCCATATCGCGGGCGCCATCGGCCTCGCCACCGCACTCGACTACATCGCCGAACTCGGCCTGGATCGCATCGCGGCCTACGAGCACGAGCTTCTGGCCCACGGCACCGAGGTGCTGGGCGCCGTGCCGGGGGTGCGGCTGATTGGCACCGCCCGCCGAAAATCGGCCATCCTGTCCTTCGTGGTCGAGGGCGTGCACGCGCACGACGTCGGCACGATCCTGGATCAGGAGGGTGTGGCCGTGCGCACCGGCCATCACTGCGCGATGCCGGTGATGGAGCGGTTCGGCGTTCCGGCCACCGCGCGCGCCTCGCTGGCTTTCTACAACACGCGGGCCGAGCTCGACGTGCTGGGGCAGGCCGTCGGGAAGGTTCGAGAGGTCCTCGGCTGATGTCCGAACTGCGCGAGCTGTACCAGCAGGTGATCCTCGACCACAACCGGAAGCCTCGCAACTTTCGCGCGCTTCCGACGGCCAACCGGACGGCCGAGGGCTTCAACCCGCTCTGCGGCGACCAGCTCACGCTCTACCTCACGGTCGAGGACGGTGTGATCAAGGACGCGGCCTTTCAGGGGAGCGGCTGCGCCATCTCGAAGGCTTCGGCGTCCATGATGACGAGCAGCGTCGTCGGCAAGACGGCCGCCGACGCCGAGGCACTGTTCCACCGCTTCCACACGATGCTCACCGGGGAGGACAACGGCCACGGCGGCGATCTTGGCAAGCTGGCCGTCTTTGCCGGCGTGCGCGAGTTCCCCAGCCGGGTCAAGTGTGCCACCCTGCCCTGGCACACCCTGCAGGCGGCTCTCAGCGGTGCCGCCGAGCCCATCTCGACCGAATAGAAAGGGACGAGCATGGTCGACCAGGTGGCCATCGAGCGTCAGGTGATCGAGGCGCTGCAGACGTGTTACGACCCGGAGATCCCGGTGAACATCTACGACCTGGGCCTCATCTACGGCGTCACCGTGGCGCCCGACGGTGGGGTCCAGGTTCGCATGACCCTCACGGCGCCCAACTGCCCAGCTGCCGAGGAGCTTCCCGCCGAGGTCGAGAGCCGGGTGCGCTCGGTAACCGGCGTCACTGACGCCAAGGTGGATATCGTCTTTGACCCGCCCTGGGACCGCGACATGATGTCCGACGCCGCCAAGCTGAAGCTCGGCCTCCTCTGACACCCCCTCGGCCATGATCTTCCGGCAGTTCGTCCTCGAGGAGCTCGGTCAGGCCTCGTACCTGCTCGGCTCGGAGCAATCTGGCGAGGCACTGGTGCTGGATGTCCGGCGAGACGTCGACGTGTACTTCGAGGCGGCCCGAAAGCATGGACTGCAGATCGCGTATGCCGTCGACACGCATCAGCACAACGACTATGTCACGGGCATCTGTGAAGTGGCCGGGCGAGGCGAGGCGCAGTTACTGGCCGGAGCCAGGGCAGAGATCGGGTATGCGGCGCGTCCGTTGGGGGATGGGCAGCGGGTCGAGATGGGGGAGGTGCTCATAGAAGCGCTTCACACACCGGGTCACACCCCCGAGCACATCAGCTTGCTCGTGACCGATCGCGCCCGCGGTGAGGCGCCCGCCCTCCTGCTGTCCGGTGGCGCCCTCCTCGTCGGCGACGTGGCTCGTCCGGACCTCCTCGGCAGTCACGACCACACGCTCGAGATGGCGAGGGCCATGCAACAGACACTGCAGGACAAGATTCTCGCGCTCCCCGATCACGTCGAGGTCTACCCCACCCATGTGGCCGGCTCGCTCTGCGGCGGCAACATCGGCAGCCGCTACTCGACGACGATCGGCTACGAGCGGCGCCTCAACCACCTGCTCTCGTGCATCACGTCACGCGAGCGTTTCGTTGCGGAGTGCCTGAACCTCGAGAGCTTGCCGGCGGTACCTCCATACTGGCGGCGAATGCGGGAGCTGAATCAGCAGGGACCGCCGCTGCTCGGTGTGCTCGCCGAACCACCCGCCCTGCGCGTGGACGAGTTCGTCCGGCGCCATGATCGGGGGGCCATCGTCGTCGACTGCCGCTCGCCGGAGGCGTACGGCGCCGGCCACATCCCGCACTCCCTCAACGTGGGGATGGGTCCCTCGTTCCCGACATGGTTCGGGTCCGTGGTCCCCGTCGACACTCGGGTCTTGCTGGTCCTCGACCATGCGTCGAATCTTTGGGACGTGTGCTGGTCGCTGCTCAGGATCGGCTTCGCGCTGCCCGAGGGCTGGCTGGCCAATGGAATGTACGCGTGGCGGACGTCAGGCCAAGATCTTGCCTTCCTCCCCCAGTGGACAGCGCATGACCTTCGCCGGCATCTGGAGCGCGAACGCGATCTGGTCGTGCTCGACGTGAGGCAGCCGCACGAGTGGATGGCCGGCCACATCGACGGGGCGCGCCACATCACCGGCGCGCAGATCCAGGAGCGGGCGGACGAGCTTTCCCCAGAACGGCCGGTGGCGGTCGTCTGCAGCAGCGGCTATCGGTCGTCCGTCGTGGCGAGTGTGCTGGCCCGGCGCGGCTACCCGAGAATCTTCAACGTCCTCGGCGGCATGATGGCGTGGACGCGCGCGGGCTTCCCGACCGTCAAGGGAAAATGAGCACGGACGTTACTTGGCGATGCACGTACCCACATTTTCCAGCGTGCACTCATCGAGGCCGGTGTAGATCACGGGCGGAACCTGCTTGCCGTTGATCAAATCGATCATCACCGATGGCGCCCGATATCCCATTTCAAACGGGCGCTGACCGACCTGGACGTGGCTGCGGCCCGCCTTGAGCGCCTCGATCTGGGGCGGGAGCGTATCACCGGCTACGATGACGAGCGCCTTGCTCTTCAGCTTGTCCATGACCTGGCCGGTGACTTGCGAGTACGCCTGGGGGGCGAACTGTGCCCAGCCACCTTCCAGCACGAAGGCATCGAGCTTGGGATTGGCCGTGAAGACGTCGGCCATCTGCCGGTTGGCGAGGTCGGCCTGATCGTTGGTGAATAGCGGGCAACCGTCGATCTCTTTCCAGCCGTTCTGTCCGGTGAGCCTCGCCGTCCCCTTGGCGCCGGCCAGGGTGTCGCGGGTACCGGCGGCACGCGCGTTGATGTTGTCGGCGGCCACGTTACCGAGCTGCAGGCAAATGGTGCCCCCCTTCGGCTTGAATTTCTTCAGATACTCGGCAAATTTGACGCCCATGAGGTAGTTGTCGGTCCCGAGGTACGTCTTCCTCAGGCCGTGGTCCTCCTTGGCCAGATCGGCATCGATGGTCATGACCGGGATCTTGGGCGCCTTCCTCTTCAGGAGATTCGCCATCAACGGTGCATTGGACGGCGAGATGGCGATGGCGGCGACGCCCTTGGTCAGCAGGTCATCGACGATCTGAATCTCACCGGCCTCATCAGTGCTGGAGGCCGGTCCCGTGTAGAGGCACCGGTAGCCCTTTCCTTTGTTCTCGGCATTCCACTTCTGGCACCCGAGATTGATCTGCTCGAAGAACGGGTTGTCGAGGCCCTTGACCACGATGGCCAGGGTCTTGTCCTGCCCCAGGGCTGGTTGGGTGGTGATGGCCAGGACGGTGGCGATGGCCAAGGCTATCAGCGTTTTCATGCTCTCACTCCGTTGTGAGTAGGCTGATCTCGGGCAGCGCGAGTCTAGCGACCTACTGATCGTCGGTCAAGATGACTCGTCCTTCCGATATCATCGGATGAGCACGGGCCCATTGCGGAGGACAGGTCATTGCCGATACTGGAATGCCGGGCCATCTCAAAGTATTTCGGCGCCATTCGGGCCCTCGATGATATCTCCTTGACCATCTCGGCCGGGGAAGTGGTCGGCGTGATGGGAGACAATGGCGCCGGCAAATCGACCCTGGTCAAGGTCGTGGCCGGTAATTTTCCTCCCACGGCCGGCAAGCTGTTCGTGGACGGGCGGCCAGCCGTGTTCGCCCGGCCGTCCGAGGCCCGTCAGAGTGGAATCGAGATCGTCTATCAAGATCTCGCCCTCTGCGACAATCTGTCCGCTTCCATCAACATCTTCATGGGGCGGGAGCTCACCCGCTGGATGGGGCCGCTGCGCGTGCTCGACTTCAAAGCGATGAGCCGGCGCGCCGCCGAGCTGTTCACCGAGCTGAAATCGGAGACGCGGCCGCGCGACGTCGTGCGGGATATGTCCGGAGGCCAGCGGCAAGCCGTGGCCATCGCCCGCACCCGTCTGTCCAATCCAAAGATCGTCCTGATGGATGAGCCGACGGCGGCGATCTCGGTGCGTCAAGTCACCGAAGTGTTGAATCTGGTCCGCCGATTACGCGATCAGGGCATTGCCGTCGTGTTGATCAGTCACCGCATGCCCGACGTCTTCGCGGTGGCCGACCGCATCATCGTGCTGCGGCGCGGTCGCAAGGTCGCCGACAAGGCCATTTCCGCCACGAGTCCCGAGGAGATCACAGGACTCATCACGGGCGCGATCGACGCGGCCTGACGTCATGAGCGAGGGATCGATTTCGGGCGATTTTCAGCGCGCCATTGACACCCGCAGCCACAGTCTGATCGGGCGGCTGCTTGGCCTCCAGGCGTTCTGGGTGCTCATGGCCGCTCTCCTCGCCGCCGTCATCCTGTCATTCGCGACGGACGCATTTGCCACGCCCCAGAACCTCTTCAACGTGACCCGGAATTTTGCCTTTGTCGCCATTGTCGCCATCGGGATGACGGCGGTGATTATCACGGGCGGCATCGATCTGTCGGTCGGCTCGACCCTCTGTCTGTCGGCGATGGTCACCGGCGTCGTGCTCCATGCCGGCCATCGCATGTGGGTGGGCATTGCCGCCGGGCTCACCGCGTCCCTTCTGGTCGGACTGGTCAACGGCGCCCTGATCACGCTCGTCCGGATACCGCCCTTTGTGGCCACCCTGGGGATGCTGTCAATTGCCCGCAGCCTTGCCATGGTGGCCTCGCAGAACAAGATGGTCTATCAATTCGGCCCTGACCACGCTGCCTTCTTGTGGCTCGGCGGCGGATCCACGCTGGGGATCCCGAATCCGGTGGTGGTCCTGGCCGCCTGCTGGCTCGTCGTCGGCTTTGCGCTGCGGTGGACGCGTTGGGGCGCGCGGATCATGGCCGTGGGCGGCAATGAGCGGGCGGCCATCCTCACCGGCCTGCCGGTCGCACGGATCAAGATCGGTATCTACATGCTGTGTGGATTCATGGCGGGAGTGGCTGGCGTCCTCGAGGCAAGCTGGCTCGGCGGCGTGACCACCAATCTGGGCCAGTCCATGGAACTCAGTGTGATCGCGGCCGCGGTCATCGGCGGGGCCAATCTGATCGGTGGCAGTGGTTCGATCCTGGGCGCCGTGGTCGGCGCCGCCCTCATCGAAATCATTCGCAACAGCCTGACCCTGCTCGGCATCAGCACGTTCTGGCAGGGCGCCTTCGTCGGCACCTTCATCGTGGTGGCGGTGGCCTTCGACAGCGTGCGCCGAGGTCGCCTCAACTCAGCCGGGTGAGTCCAGAATTGCCAGCGTCCACCGTCGGGCCTCCCTCAGACGCGCTCGAGGATCACCACGGGGATCTCGCGGGGCGTTCGCGCCTGGTACTCGTCGTAGGGTGGCCAGATGGCGGCCATCGTCTTCCACAGCGCCGGTTTCTCGGCAGCCGTGGCCGTGCGGGCCCTGGCCTTGAAGCGATCGGCCATGACCTGCACCTGGACAAGCGGCTGGGCGGCGAGGTTCTCGTACCAGGATGGGTGCTTCGGGGCCCCGCCCCGTGAGGCCACCACAAGGTAGCGATCACCGTCGCGTCCGTAGATGAGCGGCGTCGTTCGCGCCTGGCCCGAGCGATGGCCAGTCGTCGTCAGCAAGAGCGTCGTGACGCCTTCCCAGAGGTGTCCGTCCTGACCACCGCTCGCAATGTAGCGACGCATATGCTCCTGCTGCCAACCGGGCGGCCTCCCGCCGGGTCCAGGTCGTGGTGTGCTCATAGTCTTCTTCCCCCTCTCATGTCAGTGTGCCACGCTAGTATGGCGGTCGAAGACAGCGGAACCAAGAGGTGGGACATGGCGCCAGCGGGACAATCACGGGTCGGCATTGCCGCAGGGGCGCTGATACGTGTCGTCCCGGCCCTGCTTCTCATGGCGGCAGCGTGCGGGCTTCCGACGAGCCCGCCGGCCCCGACAGCGGCCCCCACGGTGATCGCGCTGGTCGGTGGGCGCGTGCAACCTGCGCCCGACGCGCCCGTGATTTCGGACGGTGTGGTCATCGTCCGCGACGGTGTCCTCGCGAGCGTCGGGCGTCGCAGTGAGGTGCGCGTACCGGCAGGCGCCACCCTGATCGATTGCGCGGGGAGCACGGTCATGGCTGGATTCTGGAACAGCCACGTCCACTTCACCGCGGAACCGTTCCGCTCGACGGAGACAGCGTCCGCCGACCGGCTGGCCGACGGCGTGCGCTCGATGCTGACATCGTACGGCGTGGTCCGGGTGCTCGACACCGGCTCCTGGCTCCCGGAGACCTTGGCGCTGCGGCGGCGCATCGAGAGCGGCGAGATCCCGGGTCCAGCCATCCTGACGACCGGGACGGGCTTCGTCCCACCAGGCGGGAGCCCGTTCTACATCGCCCCCCTCCGACTGCCCGAGCTTACCAGCGCAGAAGCGACTCCTGCCGTGGTCGGTGGCGAGCTCGACCGCGGCGCCGACGCGCTGAAACTCTTCACGGGCTCCTTTGCCCGACCGGATCTGATCGTGGTCATGACGGTCGAGACCGTGCGTGCCGCCACCGAGACCGCCCACCGCGGCGGCAAGCTCGTGGTGGCGCACCCGTCCAACAGCGCGGGCGCGCGTGTTGCCATCGAGGGTGGCGTGGATGTCCTCGTTCACACCTTTCCATCCGAGCTGGATCGAAGGCCGTGGGATCGCGCGCTACCTGGCTTGATGGTCGAACGCCGCATGGCGCTCGTGCCGACCCTCAAGCTCTTTGTCTTCGAGCTCTCGAAGCTGGGGCTGCCGCGAGAGGTGATGGACGCCGTTGTCGGAAACGCGCAGGCGCAGTTGCGTGCCTTCGCGGATCTCGGCGGCCAGGTGTTATTCGGTACCGACGTCGGCTACATGACCGACTACGACCCGACCGACGAATACGTGCTCATGCAGGGAGCCGGCCTCTCCTATTCGAAGATCCTGACCGCGCTCACCACGGCGCCGGCGGAGCGGTTCGGCGCAAGCCACCGGACGGGCCGTCTGGCCCCGGGCCTGGACGCCGATATCGCGGTGGTGGACGGCAACCCTGAGCAGGACATTCGCGCCCTGGGTCGGGTCCGCTACACGTTCCGCGGCGGCCGCCTGATCTACCGCCGCGCACCGTGAAGGCGCGATCGACGATCAGGCCAGATCGCGCAGCACAGCGCGACACGGCGCACCGTCCGAGCCGCGCAGGCGGAGAGGAAAACAGATCAGCTCGTAGCGCCCGGGCTCGATCGCCAGCAGGTCGATGCCTTCGAGGAGGATCACGCCGTGGTCGAGGAACGCGCGGTGCACCGGTACCTGCTCGTCCGCATGCGCCACCGAGAGATAGTCGAGACCAACCAGGCGAACGCCGCGATTCACGAGGGCGCGCGCTGCCCCCAGAGAGAAGGCGACGAAATCCGGGTCGTAGGTGGGCTGACGAAGCAAGTTGGAGTTGCGCGTCTTGAAGAGAACGCGGGTGACCCCACCCAGCTCGATTGTGTTCACGTGCTCTTCGGTTATGTAGCGTTCGGCGTCCACCGCGTGCACCAGGGCGGGGCCGATGAACATCTCGAGCGGCAGCAGGTCGATGGTCGCGCCGTCCGGGACGAAGTGAAAGGGCGCGTCCACGTGCGTTCCCGAGTGAACGCTCATCGTGACGGCCGACGCGTTGGTTGCATCGCCCCGGTTGATGCGTCGACGCTCCACGAACTCCAGGGCTGGCGCTGCCACCCAGCGAACTGTCTCACTCGAGAGATTCAGGGAGATGTCGTAGTACCGCACGGTCGCGCCTGAAGACATACGCTCCTCTATGTAACATAGGAGGGCCGGACAAGTCCCGCAGGGGGTGAGCCATGGGCCAGATGATCAGCTTCAGGCGGCCGGATGGACAGAGCGTGCAGGGCTACTTGGCGGAGCCAGCCGCCGGGAGCGCGCCGGGGGTCGTGGTGATCCAGGAATGGTGGGGGCTGAATGCCCAGATCAGGGGCGTGGCCGACCGCATGGCCGGGGCCGGCTACCGAGCGCTGGTGCCGGACCTCTACCGCGGCAAGGTCACGGTCGAGGCGAAGGAAGCCGAGCATCTGATGAGCAATCTCAACTTCGGCGACGCGGCCGGCCAAGATGTGCGGGGCGCGGTCCAGCATTTGAAAGGGCAGAGCCGCAAGGTCGGCGTCACCGGCTTCTGCCTGGGCGGGGCGTTGACGCTCCTCGCGGTCGTCAACGTGCCCGAGGCCGACGCCGGCGTCGTCTGGTACGGCTTTCCGCCACTCGAGTACATCGATGCCACGAAAATCAAGGCGCCCCTGCTGGGACACTACGCGATCGAAGACGTGCCATTCCCGATCGCGACCGTGAATACCCTGGAGGAAAAGCTCCGCGCGGCCAATGTGCGATTCGAGTTTCACCGCTATCAGGCCAAGCACGCCTTCGCCAACGAGACGTTGGTCGGGGACAAGAAGCTCCCGATCGCCGAATATAACGCGCCGGCGGCCGAGCTGGCGTGGAAACGGACGATCGAGTTCTTCGATCGGCACCTGAAGTGAAAGTCTACGCCTTCGATCTCATGCCCTGGCCGTACCTCGAGAAGCCTTCCCATTATCCCGATCCGAACGACCTCTACGATCCTCTGCGGGGCCACCAGATCTATGACGAGCACCTGCGGCAGATGGACCTGTACGAGGAGTACGGCTTCGACGCGATCTGCATCAACGAGCACCACGCCAAACCGTACGGGCTCATGCCCTCGCCGAACATCATTGCCGCCGCCCTCACCCAACGCACGCGCCGTATCAAGATCGCCATCTTCGGAAATCTTCCCGCCCTGCATGCCCACCCGGTACGGCTGGCCGAGGAGGTGGCCATGCTGGACGTGATGTCCGGCGGCCGGGTCATCTCAGGCTTCGTCCGCGGCGTACCCCAGGAGTTTCTGGCCCTGAGCGTTCCGCTGGAGGACGCCCGCGCCCGGCTGGAAGAGGCCTGGGATCTCATCGTGAAGGCCTGGACCGAGCGCGAGCCGTTCGCCTGGCGTGGCAAGTACTTCAATTACGACCGTGTCGTGATCTGGCCTCGACCGATCCAGCAACCTCATCCTCCTATCGTCCTCCCGGCCGACAGCGACGATGGGCTCGCCATCGCCGCCCGCCGGCGGGTGCCGACCGGTACCGCCTATCGGTCGCTGGCCAGGACAAAGGCGACCCTCGATCGCTTCCGGGTGCTCGCCGCCGAGCACGGCTGGACGCCCACTCCCGAGCACTGTCTGCTCGTGCGAAATGTCTACGTGGCGGAGACGAACGAGCGCGCACGGCTGGAAGCAGAGCCGCACCTCGACTATTTCTGGCAGCGGCTGCTCTCCTACCACCGCGGCTCCATGAAGATCATGGGCGGGTCGCCACCGCCGCGGCCAGCGGTGGTGCAGCGGGCGGAAGACATTCCTTTTTACGAGTTCGACTTCGACCTGTGCCAGAAGGAAGGTCTCACCGTCATCGGCGATCCCGACTACGTGATCCGCGAGATCCAGGCCCAGACGCGCGCGCTCGGGGTCGGTGTCTTCATCGCGCTCTTGCATTTCGGCAGCATGCCGCACGAGCTTGCGTCCAAGAACATTCGCCTGTTTGCCAGCCGGGTCCTGCCCGAACTGCAACGCGCGTGACAGGGCCCTGACGAGGACGCGTGACCTTTTGGTTTCTCCAGCTCCTCAACGGACTTTCCTTCGGGATGCTCCTCTTCTTGCTCGCGGCCGGGCTCTCGCTGATTTTCGGCCTCATGCGCATCCTCAATCTCGCCCACGGCTCCTATTACCTGCTCGGCGCCTACGTGGCGCTGTCGGTGGTCGAGGGGACGGGCAGCCTGTCCCTGGCCGTCCTGGCTGGGGTGGCGGTGGTGGTGGCGCTCGGCGTGGTGATGGAGCGATTCCTTCTCCGCCGGCTCCCGCCCCACGAGGAGTTACCCCAGGCGCTGCTCACGTTCGGCTGCCTCCTCATCGTCGGCGATGTGGCGCTGTGGACCTGGGGGGGCACACCGCAGTCCCTGCCCAAGCCTGACGCTCTGTCCGCGTCGGTGCGGCTGGGGCTGCTCGTCTTTCCCACCTACCGCCTGTTTCTGATCATCGTGGGCACGGTGATCGGGGTAGTTCTCTGGTTCCTCCAGGAACGGACGAAGCTCGGAGCCATGGTGCGCGCCGCCATCGATGACGCGGAGATCGCCCGCGCCACCGGCATCAACGTCTCGCTGCTGAGCACCCTGGTGTTCGCCGTCGGCGCCGCGCTGGCGGCGCTGGGCGGCATCATGGCCGGCCCCGTGCTGGGCGTGTATCCCGGCGCCGATTTCGAAATTCTGCTGCTGGCCTTCGTGGTGGTGATCATCGGCGGCCTGGGCAGCCTCAAGGGCGCGTTCGTGGGAGGCCTTCTGGTCGGTTGCCTGGACAACTTCGGCAAGGTCCTGTTCCCCGAACTGGCGCTCTTCACGATCTTCGCGCCCATGGCCGTGATCCTGGCCGTCCGGCCGGCCGGGCTCTTCGGCACCCGATGAGCACCGCGCTGGGGCTGGCCGCGCTCGCGCTGGCTCTGGGGCCACTGGCGTTGACCTCCTACCAGCTTGGGCTCCTCACCAAGATGCTGATCCTCGCCATCTTCGCCATGAGCCTCAACCTGATCCTGGGCTACGCCGGGCTGCCTTCCCTCGGCCACGCGGCCTATTTCGGAGTCGCCGCCTACACCGTCGGATTGCTTGCCCTCAGGAAGGTCGACAACTTCTGGCTCGATTTCGGCGCTGGCCTTCTCACCGCCACCCTCACCGCCGGCCTCTTCGGGCTGCTCGCGCTGAGAACCCGCGGAGCGTACTTGCTGATGATTACCCTGGCCCTCGCGCAGGTTCTCTGGGGCATCGCGTTCGGCTGGCGCTCGTTCACCGGCGGCGACGATGGCCTGGCCGGCGTCCCGCGCCCGGCGGCCGGCCTGCCCTGGAGTCTCGCCGACGGCGTGCGCTTCTACTACTTCGTGCTCCTCGTCTTCGCCCTCACCACGGTCTTCCTCTGGTACCTCGTGCGTTCGCCCTTCGGACGCGCGCTGGTCGGCATCCGGGAGAGCGAGCGGCGGATGGAGGTACTCGGGTACAACACGTGGGCCCACAAGTACGTGGCGTTCGTCATCGCGGGGGCCCTGGCGGGGGTGGCCGGTAACCTGTTTGTCTACTACAACGGCTTCGTGAGCCCCGTCTATCTGAGCGTGGTGGTCTCGGCTACCGGGCTCATCATGGTCATCCTGGGCGGAGCGGGCACCGTGCTCGGACCGGCGCTGGGCAGCGGGGCCATCGTCTTTCTCGAGAACCTCATCAGCGCGCACACCCAGCGCTGGCTCCTCGTCCTGGGCCTCATCTACGTGGGCGTGACCCTGTTCGCGCCCGCCGGCCTCCTCGGGTTGTTCCGGCGCCGCCGGCAGAGTCACATATCGTGACCGCGCTCAGCGTGGACCGCTTGACCCACGCCTTCGGCGGCCTGCGCGCGCTGGACGGCATCACCTTGGCGGTCGAGGCCGGGGAGCGGCGCGTAATCCTGGGCCCGAACGGGGCCGGCAAGACCACGCTCTTCAATCTCATCACGGGACTTCTGGCGCCGCTGGCCGGCGCCATTCGCCTCTTCGACCACGACATCACCACGCTCGCCCCCTACCGCCGCGCCCGCCTCGGACTCGGCCGCACCTTCCAGATCACCACCCTCTTCCCGCGTCTCACCGTGCTCGAGAGCGTGCTCCTCGCCGTGCAGGGGGCCAACTCTACCCGTTTCTCGTTCCTCCCTTCGACCAAGGCTGACCGCCACCTCAGGCCCCAGGCGGAGCATCTGCTCACCGAGTGGGGTCTCGCCGATCGGCATGACGTCCCAACGCGCGAGCTCTCCTACGGCGAGCAACGGCAGATCGAGTTGCTGCTGGCGCTGGCGGGGCGGCCCCGGGCGCTCCTCCTCGACGAGCCCACCGCCGGGCTCTCGGCCGGGGAGACGGCGGCCGTGGTCACCATGATCCAGCGCTTCCCGCGCGAGGTCACCGTGCTCCTCATCGAACACGACATGGACGTCGCCCTTGCCCTGGCCGACCGGGTCACCGTGTTGCACCAGGGGCGCGTTCTGGCGGAAGGCACCCGCGACGAGGTCCAGCGAGACTCACGGGTCGCCGAGATCTATCTGGGTGTCGACGATGCTTGAGGTCCGTGACTTGCAGGTCGCGTACGGCGGCTCGTTGATCGTGCAGGGGGCGTCGCTGATGGTCCACCCCGGGCAGATCGTCGCCGTCCTGGGACGCAACGGGGTCGGGAAGACGACCCTGCTGCGGGGCATCACCGGCCTCACGCCGCCGCGCGCCGGTCGCGTGATCCTGAATGGCGAGGACATCACCACGCTGTCCACCCACGCTATCGCCCGGCGGGGTGTACGTCTCGTCCCGCAGGGACGTCGCTTGTTTCCGTCGCTCGATGTCCGCGAGCATCTTGTGGTGGGCGCTGATCGCGGCCGCGCTCACGGGTGGGACATGCCGCGGGTGCTGGACCTCTTCCCCTCGCTCGCCGGGCGTCTGCGTCAGCGCGGCACCACCCTCTCCGGCGGCGAGCAGGGGATGCTCGCCTGTGGACGGGCCCTGGTCGGCAATCCCGACATCCTTCTGATGGACGAGCCATCCGAGGGATTGGCGCCCTTGCTGGTTCGCGAGCTGGGTCGCGTGCTGGGTGACCTCAGGCGCGAGGGCGTGTCGATCCTGCTCGTCGAGCAGAACCTCGCGTTCGCCCTGCGCACTGCAGACTACGTGTATCTGCTGAGCAAGGGCAGGACCGTTCACGCGTGCACACCCGACGCCCTCAGGGCCGATCACGCCCTCAAGTCACGGTATCTGGGAATTTGAGGCCGTGAGGGGGCGGGGACTTCTGGCGCGGCCGCGCCGGCCTGGAGATTGACTCTTTCCCGCAGCGCTTGCATCATGCAAGCAAATGGCTCTGTTCAGAAGCTACGTGGGGAGGACTGACCGATGGCCACGCTGTATGTGCGTGACATCCCCGAGTCGCTGTACGACCAGTTGAAGAAGCGCGCCGCTGGCGAAGGCCGAAGCATCAGCCAAGAAGCCGTCCGCGTCCTTCGGTTGGGTCTGCTCGCTGCCCGAACCGGGCCCAATCGAGAGCTGGCGGCCTGGCTCCAGGAGACCAGACGGCAGCGGCTTCGCTGGACGAAGGCCGGCCGCACGTTTCCTGACAGCGTTGCCTTGATTCGCGAAGATCGCCACCGGTGACCCCGGTCGTTGTCGACACCTCCGTCGCCATCAAGGCCGTTCTGGAGGAGCCGGACTCGGATCGGGCGGATGCCCTGTTCGAGGCCGCGGCACGGGGAAGCCACCGGCTCGTGGCGCCAGAGCTACTGGTCTACGAGTTCGGCAATGTCCTCTGGAAGCAAGTCGGGCGCGCCGTGCTGACCGAGGCAGAGGCGAACCACGCCATCGTGCGATTCCCTTTTGATCAGATCGACTGGCTCCCGGGGCATTCACTCCTACCCGGGGCCTTCCAGTACGCCATTCGCTATGGACTCACCGTCTACGACGCCGCTTTCTTGTCGGCCGCAACCCTGCTCGGTGTTGAGCTGATCACCGCCGACCGCGTGCTGCACCGAAAGGTCGCCGCGCACCTACCGTGGGTGAAACTGCTTCACGAGCTACCGGTGTCGTGGCCATGACGCTCCTACCGACTCGTTCACTACACCGCGCCGGTGTGACCGGCGCCCGGAGGGCACCATGAAGAACCAGACGACGCTCAGGCTCTGGGATTCGCTCATCGGGGTCGTCGCTGCCTGCGTCTTGGTGCTGGGCATCGTTCACGGGGCGGAGGCCCAGAAGGATCCGATCAAGATCGGCGTGCTCAACGCCATCACCGGTCCCCTCGCCGTCAACGGATCGGAGATCAACGAGGGGATCAAGCTCTACTGGGAAGACGAGATGAGCAACCAGGTGGCCGGCCGAGCGGTGCGCCTGATCGTGGAGGACTCGGAGGGCAAGCCCGATGTCGGGCTCACCAAGGTCAGGAAGCTCGTCGAGTCCGACCGCGTCCAGCTGATCCTGGGCCCCGTGTCGAGCGCGGTGGCCGTCGCCATCCGCGACTACCTGCACGAGCGCAAGGTGCCTCTCATCATCACGCAGGCCACGGCCAACAGCCTGACGGCCGAGAAGGCCAGTCCGACCCTCTTCCGGAGCGCGATGAGTAGCTATCAGCAAGAGGCGGCCGGCGGCTGGTACGTGGCGGCCAAGCTCGGCCACAAGCGGATTGCTGTGGCCGCCCTCGACTACGTGGCCGGCCACGAGCAGGCCGACGGCTTCATCAAGGCCTTCATGGAGAGCGGCGGGCAGTCCGCCGAGAAAGTCTTGATGCCTCTCGGCGCCATGGACGTCGCCCCCTACATCTCCCGGGTTCAGAACAAGGTGGGCGAGCTGGACGCAGTGGTGGCCATCCTCTGGGGCCCGAGCGCGCCCCAGTGGCTCAAGGCGTGGCAGGAATACGGCCTCAAGGGGAAGCTGCCCCTGCTGGCCCTCGGCGAGACGGTGAGCGAGAGCTACCTGCGCACGGTCGGCGAGCAAGCCCTCGGCGTCGTCAGCTGGATGTCCTACTCACCCACGGTGGACACGCCCGAGAACAAGCGCTTCGTCCAGGCCTTCAATCGGAAGTACAAGAAGGATCCGGTCTACAACAACCATCTCGGGTACCTGGCCGCCAAGGCGAGCGGCGAGGCCCTGAAGGCGGTTGGCGGCAATGTGGAGGATCAGCCCCGGTTCCTGGAGGCCCTGCGCCGGACGCGCTTCGAGGCGCCGGGCGGCCCCTTCCGCTTCGACGACAAGCAGAACGCCGTCATCCCCACCTATTTGCGCCGCGTCGAGAAGGTCGGAGGCAAGTACCAGAACACCGTGTTCGACGTGGTGCCGGACGTCGATCAGTTCTGGAAACCTCCGAAGCGCTAGCGATGAGCGACCGTGCCGTCACACCAGGCGGCCCCACAGCCGGACCAGATCCCTGAGAAAGGTGCCGCCCCACATGGCGATCGAGAGCAGGGAGCCGAACAGTACAACAGCGTCAATGCTGAGCCGCCCTTCGCGCTCCCAGTAGACGTCGCGAAACGTCAGCCACAGCGCGAACTCGTCCAGGGTGAGGGCCGACGCCGCTCCGAACAGGAGCGCGGTGAGCGGGGAGGCCCAGGGGCGTGCCGTCGGCTCCCCGGTGCCGATCTGGAGCAGCCAGAGGTATCCGACCCCGAGCAGCAGGAGAATCCCCCAGACGAGATGGTGGACATGTCCCTCCTTCGTGACCACGTCGTGAAACGGTCCCCGGCCAGCGCGAATCAAGTGCGTGATCGTTCGGATCACCACGAACGTCACGAAGAAGGCGATCGAGGCCAGGAACATGCGCTCGTGGCGTGCGTTCTTGAAGTGGTGCGCGTAGAGGTCGCCGGCCGTCCGGACCTCCACGCTCGTCGTGGGCCGAGGCGGGTGATGATCGAGCCGCGACAGGAGACGCGGCACGGCGGCAAACCCGATCACACCGAGCAGCAGCGCGACAAGGAGGGCCCGCCGACTCCACACGCGATGTCAGCCGAGCGGGTCACGCACGCGCAAGCCAGGCACCGATACGAACTTGTCGTCGTGGGTCCAGATCTCCCGTGCCCCCGCCTCGGCCGCCGTCAGCGCGATGTGGAGATCGAACACGCGGCGGCCTCGGATATTGCGCTCCTCCGCCGCGTGAAGCAGACGATTGGCGAAACCAGGACCAGGTTGCCACAGCTGCGCGCCGGCCTCCGCGAGCGCCTCCACGAAGGCGACGGCCTGCCGCGGGGTGGACGCCCGGCCCGCGGCCGCCGGGTGCGTGACCACGCTCCAGAACTCCGCGATACTGGCCAGGCTAAACCCCCACCCGGCAGCGTCGTTGGCCGCTCGCTCCAGCGCCCGCCGGGCCGGGTCGTGTTCGGGAACACCCGCCCGGTGCGCGTAAATCAGCAGGTTGGTGTCGATGGCGATCAGCGGGACCTCCGGAGCCAGTCGTGCATGGCCGTGCGATCCCTCACGTTGAGACCTCGCGGCAGCTTCCCCGGCACGGTTACCCACCGTATTCTCCGCTTTCCCCCCGGACGATCGCGCTTCGTGTCCGACAGCTCATGGCGCAACCCGCGCTCGATGAGGGTGCGCAAGGAGCATCGCAGCTCGGCCGCCCGCTTCTTGGCCGAGATCAGCAGGTCGTCGGGAAGCTCCACGGTCGTCTTCATACGGATTTCCATATTACCATATTTATGGGTTGAGCCGTGATTCCTCACCTATTCATCAGCTACCAGCGACCGCAGCTGCGCGCATGGTACAGCCCGCGGTGGAGGCTCTCCGGGCAGCCTCGGGCGACTGCTCTACCCTGTCCGACACATCCTTGCCGCCAGACTTACGAGGCAAGAAGGCAGAGATCGCCGCCGCCTGCGACACTCTCGGTCTTCGGACTCCGCGGCCGGGCGCGTAGGGCGCGCGAACTACCCTGACTGGCTCATGGCGGCGGCCCGGCGCGCCATCTCCTCGGCGGGCACGTCCTCCTTGTGGGTCGAGACGTGCCAGTGGTGGCCGAAGGGGTCCTCGATGGTGCCCGACCGGTCGCCGTAGAATTTGTCCTCCACGGGCCGGATC
Organism: uncultured Candidatus Rokubacteria bacterium; assembly: GCA_963754315.1. Taxonomy (GTDB): domain Bacteria; phylum Methylomirabilota; class Methylomirabilia; order Rokubacteriales; family CSP1-6; genus CAVWFS01. Next base: position 150,402 of record CAVWFS010000016.1, on the reverse strand, counting down.
AGCTTGGCACCCGCGGCCAGCGCGGTCTTGACGGTTGCGTCCACGTCCTCGACGTAGACCATCATGCTCACCGGGGAGCCCCCGAAGGCCCGCGGGCCGCGCGCACCCATCTCGGGGTGCTCGTCGGCCAGCATGATCATCGAGTCGCCGATGACGATCTCGGCGTGACCTACCTTACCTCCCGGGCTCGGCATCCGCATCTTCTCGGAGGCGCCAAAGACCCGCTTGTAGAAGTCCAGCGCCTTGGCCGCTCCGTCAACGATCAGATACGCAGTCGCACTGTGATAACCGTCGGGAATCGCCTTCACCTTGGAGCTGCTCATGTGTCCCTCCTGGCGCGACTCGTCCACGACGCCGCGCTATTGCTTACCGCTATGGTAGTACGCCTTCGGCCGCCTCGCCCCGCCCAGGATTCCATCCGCGCTCCGTGGCCTCCTACATGGAGGCTCTCCAAGGGGGCATCGCCATCAAAGAGGACGGCCGTGACTGTGAGCGCGGGTAAGCCGCGATCAAGCGCTGGTGCCGCAGCTCACGCACCACGAGGTCAGCAAAGTCGCGGGTAGCCCGCGGCAGATCAGTCTGCGAGAAAGCCCCGGTGGAGGCGGACCAGATGGGTGTCGGGTCGTTGACAGTCCGGAGGTCCGCCTCCAGGCGCGCCTCCTCGACCGGTCGGCCACCCGTCCGAGTGTAGGAGGCGTAGGGCGCGCGGCCCGCCGCGCGCGGACTGCCCCAGAAAGTGACGGCCGGGACGACCGTCACCTCCACTGAGGGCGGCTCGGTGCGTGTGTCGAGGGTGAGTCTGACATCGAGGATCGCATCCGCCCCGAGGCGATCCGCAAGGGCAGTGAGAGCAGCGCGATCGGCAGCCAAGCCCGTCGGCAAGGACTGGTGAGCCGCGAACCCTCGAGTACCGGTGTCCGCTAGTCGAGCGACGACCTCGCTCTCCAGGGCGCGGCCCATGTTCGCGTCCTCCGCCGTCACCGCCACCAGGATCCGGATGAAGAGAGACCCCGAGGCCGCGCTTTTCCGCGATGTCTCGGTGAGGTGGATCGATGTGCAGCCGGCGGCAAGAAGGAAGACGAGCGTGATGGCTCGGATAGGCACGTTCAGCGATGCAGGCCGGGCAGCTCACCCACCCAAACGAGCCAGGGCGCCATTTCAGTGGCACGACAGATCTCATAGAGCCGCCGGTCGGCGGTGACGAGTTGGCACCCGTGCCCGGCCGCCAGGGCCAGGTAGAGGCCGTCATAAACGCTGATGTGGTGCCGCACGGCGATATCGAGCGCTGCCGCCGTCAAAGGCTCGCTCGGATGAATCTCCAGGGGCGCCCGGGTCAAGTCACCAAGAATCCGCCTGGCTTCGCCTGCGTCGAGCTCGCGACGACGGTACCGCTTCCACAGCGCATTGGCCACCTCGATCAAGAGGAGACCCGGGGCCGCCAGCGTGTATCTGGCATCGAGGAGACCCATCGCCGCCGCCGCAAGGGGCTCCGGCAGAAACCATTTGACGGCAACGCTGGCGTCCACGACCATTCGGGTCATCGGGCCTCACGGTCCTCGCGGATAAGGTCGGCGCTGTCCGAAAATGTGCGGCCCGCCAGGCGCCGATGCCAGGACTGGGTGAGACGGCGCATCTCGGGCGCCGTCAACATGCTGACAGACCGCTCAAGGACGGTCTTGACCTCTTGCTGCAAAGAGCGGCCGCTTGTCTTGGCCCGCCGCTTCAGGCGTTCGACGGTCTCCCGCCGGAGACCGCGCACGAGGATGTCGGGCATAGCAACGCTCCCTCGTCTGTATGATATCTAAACGATATCATACCGGGCCTCTCTCGAGCTCGCCTGCCGAACGGCGTGGCTACGCGAGCCCGAAACCGTGGCCGCGGATGAAGGGGCCGAAGTTGTGGCGCTCGGGGACGGAGTACTGGCGGGCCTTGTCCTCCGACCACCCGTAGGGCTCGGTGTGGCCGAACCGCTCCACGTAGCGCTGGCTCTCCCGCGGGGTCGCATGGCGCGCCTCGCGCCGCCGGTCGTAAGCCTCCAGATGGGCAGGCAGCTCGCGGTCGTCGTAGCGATCGGTGTGGACGGTGACCGCCGGCGGCAGCCGCATGCTGATCCAGCCGCGCTGGATGGGATAGCCGACGCAGAGCCCGGCCACAGGGAAACACGCCGGCCGGTAGCTCCAGCAGCTCGGCGAGCTTTTCGACGTGGTTGCGGACCACGCTGATGGGGCAGCAGCCCGAGCCCGAGCGCCTCCGCCGCGGTGATGAAGTTCTGCAGCACCAGGCCCGCGTCGACGGCCGCGTTCATGAACATGTCGAGCGTGTCGTTGGGAAAGGGCCGGCCACGCATCTCGGCCACCCGCCGCATGCGCCGATGATCACCGCAGAACACCGCGAAGAGCGGAGCGGTGGCGATCCACGGCATGTCGGGAATCCAGCCACCGATGGTGGCCTGCTTCGCGCGATCCTTGACGAGGATGATGGCCACCTGCTGCAGGTCTGACTTGGACGGTGCCGAGAGCGCCGCTCCCAGCACGATCTGCAAAACGTCGTCAGGTACCGGATCGGGCTTGTAGCGGCGCTGGGTGCGGTGGGAAAGGATCAGCTCGACGGTTTCGTTGGCTGGATGGCTTCGACCGGCGTCGGTCGGCAGACCGAAACGGTCTTCGATGAGATCGGCGATGGTCTTGCTCGCGGTGGTCCCCCGCGTTTCGGTCGTCATGGCACCCTCCTGTGGCGAGGATTCTACACGTCGCGCGCACGACCTGAGCGAAGGGCGCGTGCTAGGCTGTCGGCGATTCGAACGGGAGGAACACCATGACGACAATGATCATCCTCGTGTTGGTGGCGCTCCTCGGCATATCGGGCGGCGTGGTGGCCGCCCAGGAAGCGTACCCGAACCGCGCCATCACCATCGTGGCGCCCTTCCCGCCCGGCGGCGTGGCCGACCTCACGGCGCGACCGGTGGCGGCCGCCCTGGAGAAGACACTCAAGGCCCCGGTGGGGGTCGTCAACAAGACCGGCGCGGCGGGGGCTGTCGGCATGCAATACGTCGCCACCAGCAAGCCAGACGGCTACACCTTGCTGCTCGCGCTGTCCTCGATCTCGATCATTCCCGAGGCCGACAAGCTGTTTGGGAGGCCGCCCGCCTTCACGGTGGACCAGTTCGAGCCCATCGCCTTGATCTCGGCCGATCCCACCATCCTGGTGGTGCGCACGGAGAGCCCGTGGAAGACGGCCGGGGAGTTCATCGAGGACGCCCGCAAACGGCCGGACCAGATCAGTTACAGCTCGTCGGGCATCTACGGCACCTTGCACATGGCGATGGAACTGCTGCAACAGGCTGCGGGAATCAAACTCCGGCACGTACCGTTTCCCGGCGGCGGTCCTGCCGTCACTGCGCTCCTTGGTGGACACGTCGATGCGCTGGCGTCCGGACCATCTGTCGTCCTCCCCCAAATCAAGGCGGGCAAGCTCAGGGTTCTAGCGGGCTGGGGAGATCAACGCATCTCCGCCCTGCCCGAGGTGCCGACCTTCAAGGAGCTAGGCTACCCGGGGGCCGAGTTCTACATCTGGGCCGGGCTCTTCGCGCCGAAGGGGACGCCGGAGCCGGTGCTCGCCAAGCTGCGGGAAGCGATGCGCGCCGTGGTCGCCGATCCCGACTTCAAGGCAGCCATGACCAAGCTGGAGACGCCGATCACCTTCAAGCAGGGTCAGGAGTTCCGCACGTTCTTCGACGCCGACGCCCGGCGTCTGGCCGAAGGGGTGCGACGGGTGGGAAAGATCGAGACGAAGTGAGCGTGCTATGATCCGCCGCGTCCGCGACGTCGCGGGCCCGGACTGCCGCGCGTCATCATCCCGAGGTCGACAGAGGGGGACTCAACGATGAGACACGCGTGGCTGGTCGTCGCCCTGGCCTGGCTCTGGCTTTTCCCCGGCCCCGCCGTCGGTCAGGACAAGCCGATCGAGCTGAAGTTCTCGAGCTGGGTCGGCATCGCCCACGGTCACCACACGGGCGTGATGGTCCCCTGGGCCAAGATGATCGAGGAGAAGAGCGGCGGCCGCCTCAAGGTGACCATCTTTCCGGGCAGCACCCTGGGCAAGCCCGCCGATCACTACGACATGGTCGTGAACGGTATCGCCGATATGGGATTCGCCACCCCCGGTTACACGCCCGGCCGCTTTCCGCTCATCTCGGTGGCCGAGCTACCGTTGCTCTTCAAGTCGGCGAAGGGCGGCAGCCTGGCCGTCCAGTCGCTCGTCGACAAGTACTTCCGCGCGGAGTTCAAGGACGTGAAGCTGCTCTGGATCTGGGTGCATGGGCCCGGCCAGTTCCATCTTGCCAAGAAGCAGGTCAAGGTCATCGAGGACCTCGCCGGCCTCAAGATCCGGGCGGCAACGCCCGTGCTCACCAACATGGTCAAGACCCTCGGCGCGGTTCCGGTAAGCATTCCCGCCCCCGACACCTACACCGCCCTTGAGCGCGGAACCGTGGACGGAACAATCTTCCCGTGGGAGGCGATCTGGTCCTTCAAGCTGGCCGAGGTCCTGAAGCATCACACGGTGGTCAACCTCTACGCGGCACCGCTGTTCACCATGATGAATCAGAAGAAGTACGACAGCCTCCCGCCTGATCTCCGCAAGGTGATCGACGATCTGAGCGGAACCTGGGGGGCCGAGTTCACCGGCGTTGCCTGGGACAAGAACGATCTCGAGGGCATCGCGGTCGCCAAGAAGGCGGGAGCAACCATCTACACGGTCCCCGCTGAAGAGCGCCAGCGCTGGGCCGCTCGCCTCAAGCCCATCGAGGAGGAGTGGTTGAAGAGCATGGAGGCCAAGGGGCTGCCCGGGCGCCAGCTTCTCAACGACCTGCGGGAGGCGGTCAAGAAGTACGATCCGTAGGCCCCGGGACGGGACGCGGGCGCCCATGCGGAGGTGGCTGGACGGCTGCGAGCGGCTCCTGACCCTCGTGGCGGCCGTCGCCACATTCGGCATGATGATCCTCACCACCGTCGATGCCGGAGGCCGCTATCTGTTCAACCGGCCGATCCTCGCCGCCTACGAGCTCACCACGAACTACCTGATGATCGCGGCGGTCTTTCTGGCCATGCCGTACGCCTACCGGCAGGGCGCCAACATACGAGTCACATTCCTGGTCGAGCGCTTCGGCCGGGGGCCAAGGCTCGTCCTCGACCATCTGGTGCAGCTCATGTCCATCGCATACTGTGCGCTCCTCGTCTTCGCCACCTTCCAGCAGGCCCGCCACGTGTGGGCAACCAAGACAACGTTCGTTACGCTCGAGCTGCCCTTGTGGCCCGCCCATCTGCTCGTCTCCATCGGGCTGTTCCTCACCACCGTGCTGATGCTGGTCGATCTCAAGGAAGTGCGGAAGGGTCGCTCGAGCCTCCTCATGAACAACTGACCCATGGCTTACGTGCCGTTCCTCGTCATGATCGGCGCGCTGCTGCTGGGAGTCCCTATCGCCTTCTCCCTGGCCATCGCGGGGATCGTCGGCATTTATCTCCTCGGAGGGGACTGGACCGTCGTCCTGCGCATCTTGGGCACGACCCCCTACGGGGTGGCGGCCGAGTACGTGCTGACGACGATTCCCATGTTCATTCTCATGGCCTACTTCTCGGCCTCCGGGGGCCTCGCCCGCGACCTCTACACGGCCGGGGCCAACTGGCTCTCGTCCGTCCGCGGCGGGCTCGCCATCGCCACCGTGTTCGCGTGCGGGATCTTCGGGGCCATGTCGGGGGCCAGCCTGGCGGCGGCGGCGGTCATGTCGAGCATCGCCATGCCCGAGATGCGTCGCCATGGGTACTCCGATCAGCTGGCAGCGGGATCGATCGGGATCGGATCGACCCTCGACATTCTCATCCCGCCGAGCGTGGGCATGGTGATCTACGGCATCACCACCCAGACGTCCATCGGCAAGCTGCTCATCGCCGGCGTGGTCCCCGCCCTCATCGTGGGGGCGTTTCTGATCGTAGCCATTCTGGTCTGGGTCCGGGTCCGCCCCTCCCACGCTCCCGAGACTTACGTGGTGACGGCCCGCGAGCGCTGGGCCAGCCTGCGGCGGATCTGGTCGAGCCTGCTGCTGATCACGCTGGTCATCGTCCTGCTGTACACCGGTGTAGCAACTCCTACCGAGGTCGGCGCCGTGGGGGCCTTCCTGGCGGGGCTGATCGGGGTCGCCTTCGGCCGTCTCACGTGGGCGGGCGCCTTGGACGCGCTCCGGCAAACCATCAAGATCTCGGCCCTGATCTTCATGATTCTCATTGGCGCCACCGTGTTCGGCTACTACATGGCCATGAGCAAGATCCCCCAGCAGGTGGTGGCGGTCGTGACCGAGCTGAACCTCAACCGGTGGGTCGTCATCGTGGGGATCGTGGTCGCCTACTTCGTGGTGAGCATGTTCATGGACGAGCTGCCGCTGCTGCTCCTGACCTTGCAGCTGACCTTCCCGCTCATCACCGCGCTCGGCTTCGACCCCATCTGGTTCGGCGTCATGTCGATGCTCATGGTGTCGATGGGGCTCGTGTTCCCGCCGGTGGGCATGATCGCCTTCGTGGTCAGCTCCAGCGGCAACGTGGGCCTCATGAAGGTCTACACGGGCACAAGCATCCTGATGATCGCCATCGTGCTGACCACCATCCTCATCATGGTGTTCCCCCAGATCGTCCTCTGGCTCCCCAACACCATGCGGTGACGGGTCTATCAATAACTTCCCATCCTCAACGCCCACCCGCGCCTGCGGTCCCGGGCGGGACCGGGGGCCGATGCGGAGGTGGTAGCAGATCAGCCACCGCGATCGAGTGGGTGCCGGGCGCGAGCGGAGTTACTCGGTCGGCGGCGACGAGCACGACGGTCTGGTGGTAGTACCACCCAAGGGAGCGCGAGGGATCCGGCCCGGGAGTACGGTGCACCTCGAGACAACGATCTCGAACGTTGATGATCCAGTACTCGGGCAACCCGGCCCGGGCATAGAGCGCACCCTTGAGACCACGATCAAGCTCGAGGGAGGTGTCGGCAACCTCCACGACGAGGGCCGGCCGCGCGGGATGGGCATCGAGAAAATCGATCGGCTCGCCCCGGACCACGGCGAGGTCGGGCTCCGGTTCCGACTCATCATCGAGGGTGATCGGGGCCTGCTGCCGCACTGTCCACCCTGGTCCGAGAGCCTGCTCGAGGGCGTGAGCGGCCAGGGCGATCGTGGTGAAGTGGTAGCTTCCTTGGGGTTCACACGCCACTAGCACGCCCCCCAGGAGCTCCACCGGCTCTCGGTGGTCGAAGGCGCCCTCGGCAATCAGTCGGTCGTAGTCAGCCCGAGTCCATCCTCGCGCGCGTTCGAATGGGTAGGCCATCTGACCCTCAAGACGACACCGTAGGCCGCCCGCCCGGATGGGTCAATGTCTCGCTTCGGATACAGCCCGCGCTGGTGGCATCCAACGCAGGCGGCTGAGCCGGATGGCCGTGAACCCCGCGCAGGCGTCGGCTCTGCCGCAGCGTGCCACACACCCCCGTCCAGGGTCCTGATTTGGGTCTATGGTCTCGTTTCCATGCACCATCGTCTCCCAGGCGCGCTGGCAAGTGCCCATGAAAGTTGAGGACCAAGCGACCCTCGGTGAAGGACCTCCCGAAGCGTAAGCAGGTCAGTCACCAGGGATGAGGCCACTCAGGTGAAGGGCGGGGAGGAGAGACCGACACCGTCAGTCAACGAAATCGTTGTCACGAAGATAAGCGACGTAGCCTCGCACAGCCTCGGCTAGTTCAGGAGGTCGTGGCCCGCGAAGACGTGCACGGCGACTAGCCGCGAGGGGGCGTGCGCCAACATGGCGCCCCCTCGCGCCTGGGACGGCGCGTCTGCCCTCTACGCGGTATACTCCCCGGCCATGAAGCTGGGTATCTGTCTGCCGCATTACGGCCGCCCCATCGAGGTACCACGGATGCTGGATGTCGCGCGGCGCGCCGACGAGCGCGGCCTCGACTCGATCTGGGTCACCGACCACGTCATCGTCCCCAACCGGGTCGATGTCATCTACCGCGAGCACATGCTCGATCCGCTCGCGGTGCTGCCGTGGCTGGCCGCGGTGACGTCACGGATTGCCCTGGGGACGAGCGTGGTGATCCTGCCCTATCGGTCACCGATCCCGGTCGCCAAGCTGCTCGCCAGCGTCGACGTGCTCTCGGGCGGACGCTTGATCGTCGGTGCGGCCATTGGCTGGCTGGAGGGGGAGTTCGATGCCCTGGGCGTGCCCTTCAAGGAGCGTGTGAGCCGGAGCGAGGAGTCACTCGAGCTGTTCCGAACCCTGTGGACGCAGGAGCACCCGCAGATTGTGACCCGCCGTCATCACCTGCACGACGTCACGTTCTCTCCGATGCCGCTGCAGAAGCCCCGCCCACCGCTCTACGTTGGTGGCAACAGCGAGGGCGCGCTGCGGCGCGTGGCCCGCCTGGGCGACGGATGGCATGCGACGGCCACCGATCCGGCTGCCTTCCAACAGGGAGTCGAAACCCTCCGCCGTTTCTGGCGGGAGGCCGGGCGCGAGGGCGACCCCGCGCTATCGCTGCGCATCCCGATCCTGATCGAGGGCGTGCACCGGGCGGCGGTGGACATGGCGCTCATCCGTGGGCGTCACGTGGTCGGGGGCTCGGTGGCAAAGATCGTCGAGGAGCTAGGCCGCTATCAGGCCCTTGGCTGCCAGCACGTGGCGCTGGAGGTCTCGTACTCGACCTATCCAGCCATCCACGAGACGATCGACATCATCTCCGAGCAGCTGCGGCGCCAAGTCGCTTGATGCGTGGAGTCTGGGCGCGGCGCCGGCACGAGAACCCCCGGTGACTTTCGACTTCAAGGATGGCGTCGTGCTGGTGACCGGCGCCGCCGCCGGCATCGGGCACGGCATCGCGCAGGCGTTCCACCAGGCCGGCGCGCGCGTGGCCCTGGGCGACGTGCGCGAGGCGGCCTTGAAGCGCGCGGCCGCCGCGCTGGGCCCGGACGTGTTCTCTGGTGTGGTTGACGTGCGCGACGCGGCCGAGGTGGGCCGATTCGTGGCCGAGACGGAGAAGGCGCTCGGCCCCGTCACGGTTGCCGTCGCCAACGCCGGGATCTATCCCAACACGCCCGTCCTCGACATGACCGTCGAGGAGTGGGATCGCGTGATGGAAACCAACGTTCGCGGCGTGTTCCTCACCGCTCAGGCGGCGGCGCGCCGGATGGCCGCGCGCGGGATCCCGGGCAAGATCATCACCATGGCCTCCGGCGCCTACACCAGCGGGCGGGTGGGCGCCTCCCACTACTGTGCTTCCAAGGCGGCGGTGGTCATGTTCACGCGGGTCCTGGCGCTGGAGCTGGCGGCGCATCGCATCAACGTGAACTGCATCGCGCCCGGCTTGGTCAAGGTGGACAGCGAGACATCGCCAATCAGCGCGGAGTATGAAACAGCCCTGACCGCGCAGATTCCCTGGGGGCGAGCCGGCACGCCCCTGGACATCGCCAACGCCGCCCTCTTTCTGGCCTCACCGTATGCGGACTACGTGACGGGCGAGGTCCTGGCCGTCAACGGCGGCACCGCGGCGGGCCGCGCTTTCCTGCCCCTTAGCACGCCCCGGGCCTGAATTGAGGGAGGGCTTCCACCAGGCCGGGTGCCGATGAGTCTATCCCTGGCGCTGAAATCCGCCTCTTGTCACGTGCGGAACCTGCGCACGCGCCTGCCCTTCCGATACGGCGTGGTCACGCTCACGCATTTTCCGCTGCTCCACCTCGCGGTGGAGGTCGAAACGGGAGATGGCCGACGCGGCCTCGGCTACGCCGCCGACAACCTCCCCCCCAAGTGGTTTGACAAGGATCCGACCAAGAGCTTCCGCGACAACGTGACCGACCAGCTCGCGTCGATCCGCACCGCGCACACCGCATATCTCGACGCGGCCCGGGCGCCGCGGCCTCTCTTCGACGTATGGGCCCAGGCCTACGCGGAGTGCGCCCGCCGTGGCCCCGAGCTCGGCCTGAACGGACTCACTGCCGCTTTCGGGTCGTCGCTATTCGAGCGCGCCCTGGCCGACGCGGCCGGGCGTCTGTCCGGCCGCGATGTGCTAGGTATGCTGCGTGATGATGTGCTCGGGATCCGCCCCGAGGCCGTGCATCCCGCGCTCTCCACCACCGACCTCCTGGCGTGGGCGCGCCGACCCGCGCTCGACTCGATCGCGATACGGCACACCGTGGGCTTGCTCGATCCCATCGTTGCCGACGACGTACCCGCCGACGGCTGGCTGCGCGACGGCCTACCGCAGACCCTGGAGGAATGCATCCAGCAGCACGGGCTCCGTCACTTCAAGCTGAAGGTCGGCGGTCAGGTCGAGGCCGACGTGGAGCGTCTCACCCGCATCGCGGCCACCCTCGACCGGCTGATTGCGGGAGATTACCTCGCCACGCTCGACGGCAACGAGCAATACAAGACGACGGCCGAGTTCGCGGCCCTCGTGGAGGCTATCGAGACAATGCCGGCCCTTGCTCGGCTGTGGCGCTCGACGGCGTTCATCGAGCAGCCGCTCGATCGGGCCATCGCACTGGACCCCGCCGCCACCGAAGGTCTGGTGACCCTCGGTCGCCGCGTGCCCATCATCATCGACGAGAGCGACGCTGATCTCCACGCTTTCGTGCGTGCCGTGGACGTCGGCTATCGGGGGGTGTCTACCAAGAATTGCAAGGGCATCATGAAATCGTTCCTCAACCGTTCCCTCGTCGAGCGGTTGAACGCAGGGCGGCGGCCCGCCGCCGAGCGGCTGTTCATGAGCGCGGAGGACCTCACCAACGTCCCGGTGGTGCCGCTGCAACAGGACCTGGCCACGGTCCGGGCTCTCGGCATCGCCCACGTCGAGCGCAACGGCCACCACTACGTCCGCGGTCTCGCCCACTGCTCGCCGCGCGAGCGGGCGGCGGCAGTGCGCTATCACGGCGATCTCTATACCGGTGACGAGCGGGAAGCGTGGCTCTCTATCGAGGGCGGTCGGCTCAGGGTTGGCTCGCTCGCCACGCCCGGCTACGGCGTGGCCTTCGAGCCCGACCTCGACGCGATGATCCCCCTCGAGCGCTGGACCTTTGATTCGCTCACCGCGACCTGACGTGACACCTGCGGGTGAACGGCCGGGCAAAGACGCGAATAGGTGGAGATGAAGAGGAGGCCCACGTGTCAGTGGCAGGTATTCCGCTCGATCGGAGACCGGCCGCGCGGGCCAGGATCCTTCTGATCATCGGGGTTGGCATCGCCCTCGCGGCCACGGTGGCGTTGATTGCCCTCTCGCTGCGCGAGCCGCACGTGGCGATGTACGCACCGACGCCGGCGGCTCCGCACGACGTCGGACGAGCGCTCGTCGGTCCCATTGTCTACACCGTGGACGCCAGTCGCCCCGAGGACTGGCGGTATTTCGCCTTCGGCCTCGGCAGCGTGATCGACCACCCCGGCCCCCGGGACTGGGATCTCGGCTTCCGCCGCTACGAGATCATCGCCAACGGAGGACCGGAGTTCGTCGGCTCGGGAGGTATCGCCGATCTAGGCGAGGTTGTCTTCGGTGCTGTGACGACGGTACCCAGCGAAGGGTACCGGGTGACGGAGGGCGGGGCCAACCCGCGCAACCCTGCCATTGCGGGCTGGTACAGCTATGGCTACCTGTCTCACATGCTGAGCCCGCGGCGGCGGGTATGGGCGGTACGCACGGCCAACGGCCACTACGCGAAGCTCGAGATCATCAGCTACTACTGCCCGCGCTCTCAGCCCGGTTGCGTGACCTTCCGCTACGTCTACCAGGGCGACGGCTCGCGCAACGTGGCCCGGCCCTAGCACAGGAGCCATCCGCATGGCCGACGTCTTCATCTCCTATTCCCGGAAGGACAAGGGCTTTGCCGCGCGGCTTCATCAAGCCCTGACCGGCCGCCAACGGGAGGCCTGGGTGGACCTGGAGGACATTCCTCCCACCGCGGAGTGCGGCGGGAGGCGCGTTCTCGCGCCTCGCACCCCCTCCTGCGGATGATGGCGGGGGCAAGCGGCCATGCGCGCGCCGCGCCCCGCCATCACCTCGTCGCCCTTCTTACGTATTTACCCGACCGATCACTGGCCCCGGCTGGTCGGATCCACGCCGGCGAACGTGAGGAAGTCGATCATCCGAAATTCGCCGGTGACTTTTCCGCTTCTGGTCGGAAGTGTCGGTCGCCAGTTGCGCTCTCGGAGGTACGAGTCGCGGTCGAGCTCCAGGAGGCCGATGAAGACTTCGCCCACAATGCGGCCGCCGACCGGCCCCAATTGCCGGCCCTCGTTCCCCATGACGCGGCCCTCGCGGAGAACGTAAAACCAGAGCGGCGTGGACTCATCGAGGTCGAGTCGATATTCCCTCAGCTCTTTCAGGACCTGATCGTCGCGGTCGAGCACCGGGACCCTCATGGCGCGGGCGATACTCTGGCCGGACGGAATTCCCCATGTGATATGCCGCAGGAGGTTGCGTTGCGGCAGTGAAATGGGGTCGCCGGGGCCGACGCCCCCGGCGATGGCACCGACCGGGAGGTGGAACAGCGGCGTCGAGATCTTCGTATCGATCAGCTTGTTGGGCCTGATGGCGGGATTGGGGTTGTTCGGCCCGTCGGTGAACGTCGGCCCGAAATCGAAGAACGTTTGCCAGCCGATGAAGCGCCGCTTCGCCCGTGCCCCCCCGCGCAGATCGATCGGATCGGACTGTCCCTCTCCGCGTGGATCGAAGACCATCGCGAAAAATGGCGAGCCGTCGTCGTCGCCGGCCAGGTTCGCCCGGTATGAGGGGCGGACCATGGTGTGGCCGAACCGATAGGCGGCGCCCTGGAACTCGATGGGAATGAACCCGACTTCGGGCCGGTAGAACTTGCGCCCGTTACGGAGGATATCGTTCACCACTGGCTGGCCGATGAAGAGCGGCAGGAACTCGTGAACGATCATCCACTGGTAGTGCCAGGTGGTCAGCTGGCGCGCCTTTTCGAACACGTCCTCGGATGACTGGTGCCGGTCGCGGTCGCGGACGTAGTCGACCGCCTTGTTGTGAAACATGATGAAGGCGGCCTGCAGCCCGGCGATCATGAGGTTCTCGTCGTTGCGCGGATCGGCGATGATGGCGCTGCCGTCCCCGTTGCGAGGTAAGTCTTCGAAGACTCCGCCGCTGCCGATCCGCAGCTTGGTCCGCCGCTCCCGACTCCCCCGAGGGACGGGGACATAGAGGCCCTCATCCGCCATGGGCCCGCCACCATAGACGGAATCGAGATCCAGTCGCGGCGTGCGCTCGTTGGGCGACTCGAGCGGTTCCGCCACCACCGCCAGCCGTGACGTCAGATCGAACGTCATGTCGTGATCAAGGAACTGGCCCATGAAGGTCGTCCCTGCGGTGTGCGCAGGGTTGTTCGGGTTGTTCAGACTCAGGTTGGGGTCGACGATCAGGGCGATGGCTGCCGCCTCATCGCCCGCGCCCAGATTGTCCCTCGCGTCCAAGATGCCTCCAGGTTTGCCAATGTCCCGCATGGCGTCCCGGAGCCTGGAGCTGTTCTCACGGAAAAACGGATCGAGCTGGGGAAACATGCGACCAAACCGATCCTCCCGGATGACGAACCGACGCGGCTGTTGCGCGGGCGCCACCGTCGGCATGCTCGAGGCGACGGCGGCAGCGGCGGCGGAACTGAGAAACGTCCTTCGACTGAGACGGCTGGGCAGAGGGCGGCGTCGATGTCCACGGGGTACTCCTTTCTGCAGTGAAAGGGCCCTGCGCTCAGCGGAACTGGGACTGATTGGCGCGGACGGAAAAAACTTCGCGCTCTCATATCAGAGCGCGTCCTCTCATGTCTCCTCATCAGCGCCAGCGCGACGAAGAGCGAGAGGACGACGTGCCGCAGATTGCCAATCACCAAGTGTGAAGTTGAGTTCAACGGGTGTGCCACGGTTTCGAGGGCGCGACAAGTTCTCGAAGGATCAGCGATGCGTCCGCTCTACTGCCCTTGAGCCGATTTCTTGCGTGTCAGCCACGAGTACGACGTGTCAGAGGCCCGCCGACACAACGACAACGTGCGGACGCGAAATAATTTCCCACTCACAGATGGCCGCTGGCGATGATGACCTCGGACTGACGAGCGGCGCTGACCGCAGTGGCAACGATCCGGAAATAATTTCCCGTCCGTCGACCAGTGTCGGTGGACCTTGTGTCGACGAGACACGCGGCAGCGGTGGCAATCGCGCGGTGGCATGTCGGCGCGCGAGCGTCGTCTGCATCAGGTCATGGTGAAGCGATCTCGCGCGCCTTCCGGATGTCTGTCAGCGTCAGCTGAGCACTCGTTCGATGCGCACTCTGGTCAGCGTCGTCACGACGACGTCAGCGCACTCCAGTCTCTCCCCGGCTGTCGACTCGGGCCGACCCGGCTGGGATATTGGCCACCCCGAAGAGCGTCGCGTCGAGTACTATGGCGCTGCTCTCCGATGACCAGCAGGGGACGCGCGCTCTCCCGATACCTGCCCTCGGTGCTGCTCTTCGTGGCGCTGGTGGCGGCCTGGCAGCTCGCCGTGACCAGCTTTGGCCTGCGCGAGTACCTGCTGCCCGCGCCCCTGACGGTAGCCCGTGCCATGGTGAGCGACGAGATCCCCTGGATGCGGCACCTCGGGATCACGACACTGGAGATCGTGGGGGCCTTCGCCGTGGCCGGGGCCGCCGGGGTGGCGCTGGGGGTGGCGGTGGCGTGGTCGGCGCTGCTCGCGCGAGCGCTGCTGCCCTTCCTGGTGTTCGTCAACACACTCCCGAAGGTGGCGGTGGCCCCGCTCTTCCTCCTCTGGATGGGCTATGGCGTGCTGCCCAACGTTCTGATCGGTGCCCTGATCGGCTTCTTCCCGGTGGTCATCAATACCGCGGTGGGCTGACCCAGGTTGACGAGGAGCTGCTGGATCTGGGGCGGGTCTTCAATGCTCCCAAGTGGAAGGTGTTCGCCAAGATCCGGATTCCCAACGCCTATCCCTACATCCTGAGCGCCCTGAAGGTCACCGCGACGGCGGCGGTGGTGGGCGCCATCGTGGGTGAGTTCGTCGCCTCCCAGCAGGGCCTCGGCTACGTGATCGTCACCACCCAGGGCAGCATGAACACCCCGGTCGCCTTCGCGGCGCTGGTCTGGATCTCGGCGGTCGGCCTCGCGGTGTACGGTCTGGTCGTGCTCGCGGCGCGGCGCATCGCGCCGTGGGCGGAATCCGCCCAGTAGTCAAGAGAGCAACGTTTGCCGGGCTAGCCCGGCTCGGAAGGAGAATACGTCATGCGACGGTTCGGAATTGCGCTTGTGCTCGTTGGCCTGGTCCTGGTGGTGGGGCTCGGCGTCGACACCCCGTCGGCCCAGCAACCCCAGAAGGTCGTCTTTGCGCTGAACTGGTTCCCGGTCGGTGACCATGCCGCCTACTGGGTGGCGCTCGAGAAGGGCTACTACCGTCAGCGCGGCCTTGACGTGGACATGCAGAACTCCAAGGGCTCGGGCGACTCCATCGCCAAGGTGGACACCGGACGCGCGGACATCGGTCTGGCCGACAGCGCGGTGGTCATCGCGGCGGTCGCCCGCGGAGCCAAGGTGAAGGTGGTCGGCATGGTCTTCGACAAGTCCCCGCTCAACGTGTGGAGCCGTAAGGAGGCCCCCATCACCAAGCCCAAGGACCTCGAGGGCAAGAGCGTGGCGGCGCCGCCCGGGGACGGACAACGCCAGATGTTCCCCGCCTTCGCACGCCTGCACGGCATCGACCCCAACAAGGTGACGTGGGTAAACGTGGAGCCGGCGGCCAAGGTACCGGCCCTGGCCGAGAAGCGGGTCGACGCGGTGGCCGACTACACGACCGGGCTGCCCTTCTACGAGAAGGCGATGGGCAAGGGCAACGCGATCATGCTGCCCTGGGCCGATCACGGATTCGATATGTACAGCATGTCGATCATCGCCAGCGAGAAGACCATGAAGGAGCGCGCGCCCATGCTGCGGGCGTTCCTGGAGGCCTCCTACTTGGGCTGGCGTGACGTGATGAGTGACCCCAAGTCGGCCCTCGAGATCTTCAAGAAGCGGGTGCCCGAGATCGATCTCGCCATCATCGAACCCAACATGATGATGGGCCTCGAGCTGATGAAGACCGATCGCTACGCGAAGAACGGCATCGGCTGGATGGAAGACCAGAAGATGTGCACCTCGGTGGACCTGGTCAACACGTACATGGGCGTGCCGACCAAGGTCGACTGCAAGGCGGTCTACACCAACGAGTTCTTGACCAAGGTGGAGCCGCCCCGCTCCATGCGCTGACCCACCGAGTGACCGAGTTCATCCGCCTCGACCGCGTCGGGATGACGTACCCGACGGCGTCCGGCGCGGTCGAGGCGCTGCGGGACATCGACCTCACGGTGGACCGCGGTGAGCTGGTGGCCATCGTGGGGCCCTCGGGCTGTGGCAAGTCCACCCTCCTGCGCATCATCGCCGGCCTGCGCCTGGCCACCCACGGACGCGTGGAGGTTGACGGTCGCCCGGTAGCACGGCCGATTCCCTCGGTGGGAATGGTCTTCCAGGCGCCGGTGCTGCTCAAGTGGCGGAGCATCGAGGCCAACGTGCTGCTGCCCGCCGAGCTGTCCGGGCTCGACCCGGGCGCGTACCGGGCCCGTACCGGTGAGTTGCTGCGGCTCGTTGGCCTCGCCGAGTTCGCGCAAAAGCTCCCGCGCGAGCTGTCGGGGGGCATGCAGCAACGTGCCTCCCTCTGTCGCGCGCTCCTGCTCGACCCGCCGCTGTTGCTGATGGACGAGCCGTTCGGGGCGCTGGACGCCATGACCCGCGACGAGATGAACCTGGAGTTGCTACGCGTGTGGGGCGAGGGCAATCGCGATCGCAAGACCATCGTGTTCGTCACGCATTCGATCCCCGAGGCGGTGTTCCTCGCCGACCGGGTGGTGGTGATGACTCCTCGCCCGGGGCGGCTTGCCCGCGTCTTCGACGTGTCCCTGGCGCGACCGCGTACCGTTCCCTCTCGCGCCACTGCCGCCTTCGGCGCCCTCACCCTGGCCGTCCACGAAGCCCTCCAGGGCGCCTGACCCCTAGTGATATGGGGGGTCCAACTTCACCCCCCATGCCCCCCACGCTCGGAGCGCCCCGGGGTGACCCGGGACGCTCCTCGATTGTCCGACAGCCACGGCGAGCTCCAGACTCGTCAAGCCCGGCGGGCCGACTGAATCATCTCCAGCGTGATGTCGTCGGGGTCGAAGAGATAGACCGCACGGCCTCCGGCGTTGCGCCCGTGGGTGATGTCCACCGGCGCCGACTTGAAGCGCACGCCCTTGGCGCGGAGCTCGGCGTACGTACGGTCGAGATCGTCGACTGCGAACGCGACATGGCCGTTGCCCGGATTGTAGGTGTTGGCGTCGGTCCGGGTTCCGCGCGGTCGGCGATACTCGAGCAACTCAATGTGGTGGCCCGGAGCCCCCTCGGGCCCGGGCAGACGCAGTAGCGCGATGCGCAGCTCGGCATCCGGATACGCGACGATGGTGCGCAGGTACGGTTGGCTGCTGTCCCACTGGGCGATCAGCTCGAGTCCGAGCAGATCACGGTAAAACGTGAGTGAGCGGTCCAGATCGCTGACGGTGAGCCCGGTGTGCAGGATTCCGCTGACACCCATGGTTGTCCTCCTGAAACGCGCGGCCCGCTCCGGAGAAGCGAGCCGCGCAAACCGCTGAAGTACTGCGCTCGATCAGGACCGGGCGGCGGTTGGCGGAGGGCTCGCCTGCTGCTCCTGTCTCCACTTGATGGTGGGCAGGTCCGGGCGCCCGAGACGACTACGCTTCAGCTCAGCGAAGTTTCCATACCGCACCAGCCAGGCAGTGTGCCGCCACAGCGCGACGGCGTCCTCGTCGCTCGGCAGCTCGCTGATCACCGGGCCGAAGATGGCGGGCCCTTTACCGCCGTCTAGCATGATGGTGGGCACGCCGAAGCTGCGAGTCTGCTCGACGAGGGCCCGATGTTCCTGAAGCACGGCGTCCCACGTAGCCGGATCGGCCACCGCCTTGTCGACAAGCGTGGGGGACAGTCCCGCGCCCTGCAGCGACTCGCGGACGGCCAGCACCATATCGTCCGGAGGCGGCGGCTGCTCCCAGATTCGCTTGCCAAGAGTCGAGTAGAACGCCCCGACGGCGCTCGGGCCTTCGCGGTCACGGATGATCAGCGAGGTCCGCAGGGCCGGTCCTGATCGCGCGTCGAGCTCGCGAGGATCCTTGCCCGCCGCCAGATTCACCACTTCGAGGGAGAACACGCCCCAGTCGAGCTTGATCTCGCCGAGCTGCTCGAGACGCCAGGCCCATTTCGCCGTCTGGTAGCACCACGGACATGCCGGGTCGAAGTAGAACTTGACCTGCTCCATTCAGATGCCCTCCGTGCCCCCGACCATATCAGATCTCCGCCCGCGCGCGCTCCCTCATGGGCGACAGCATGCCGAGCGGTCGAGGTTCGGTGGAGGCGGTGTGCGAGCCCCGGACGAGTCCGAAGCCATCGAAGCGCATCCACCGAGCGCGAACAGAAGCGCCACGGCCAGCGACACCGCTCCCTGGCGACGCAGAAGGATGCGTTGACACATGGTCAATTCTAGAACGACGCTCAAGACCGCAGCCCTCCTTGACGAGACTGCGGGTGCCGCGCCATAGTCGCCTCGGCTGACTTGACCGTCAGGTGTCAGATCGACACGAGGGGAGGGCGCAATGGAGAGACTCTGGACGCGTCGACAGGTCGCCGCGGTGGCCGTCTACGACAAGGTCGTCAAGAAATCCTGAGCGCGTCAGGCTCCCCGGTCGGACCCTCTATTCGACCGGTGGTCTCCCCTGCCCGGCGTGCCCGGACATACGGGGCGGTGGTGGTAGGCGGCGGCGTGGTTGGCTTGGCCGCCGCCTGGCATTTGCTGAGGCTGGGCTGTCGTCCCCTGGCCATCGTCGAGCGGTTTCGCATCGGCCATGGCCGGGGAAGCTCTCACGGAAGTGGCCGGATGACGCGGAGCACGTACGCGAGCACGGCCTATGCGTCCCTGATGCGCCACGTCCACACCGTGGAGTGGCCGCGCCTTGAACAGGCCACCGGTGCCAAGCTCGTCCATCCGGGTGATGTCGTTTTCTTTGGCCCCGACAGACCGACGCTCGGCGCGTACGCGGCCGCCGTTCGGGCTACGGGTGCCGACGTCGAGCCCCTCGTCCCTGAGGAGGCGCGCCGGCGATTTCCTGCCCTGCGGATCACCGACGATACCGAGATCCTCCACGACCGGACGGGTGGCATCATTGCGGCCGCCGAAACAGTCCGGGCTCTGCATCGGCTCGTGGCAAGCCGGGGGGCAGATGTGTTGGAGGAGACTCGCGTCACGGACATCGATCGGACCGCCAGTCCGATCCGTGTCGTCTCCGAACGCGGCGTTCTTCACGCCGAGCGCGTGGTGATCACGACCGGCGCCTGGATCGGCGAGCTCGTACCTAGTGCTGGCCCTCACGTTCGGGTCGTGCCCCAGACCGTCGCGTACTTCCGCCTCGGCGTGCGTGCTCGTTCCGTGCCCGCCTGGATCTACTTCGGCGACGCCCAGAGCGGCATCACCTACGGCGTCCCCGAGGTCGGCCGCGATGCATTGAAAGCCGGCCATCACGTGACGAACGGGCCTCATTCCGAGCCGGATACGATGAGCACGCCTGATGCGAGCAAGGGCGAGGCCTTGCGGCTGGTGCTCGAACGGATCCTGACCGTAGCCGTTCAGGAGCTACTTGGCGTCGAGTCGTGCCTCTACACCATGACCTCGACCGAAGATTTCGTCATCGATCAGTGGCCGGGTGATTCCCGAGTCGTGTTCGCCTCGGCGTGCTCGGGACACGGCTTCAAGTTCGCGCCGCTGACCGGCCGCATTCTCGCCGAGCTGGTGCTCAACGGCCGGGCCGATCTTCCCGGTAGTCGCGAGGCAGCCTCGTTGTTCGCCCTTCGCCACCCCGTCGACGACCGTATGCATTCCTAGCTTGGTTCTTGACATCCACCGCCCCCGCTGACTCGCCCGGCGCGGCTTGCGGGACCTTCGGCAGCGGTGCTTAAATCGCGGCATTCGAAGAGGAGGTCTTCAATGGTGCGGGTGGCCCTCGCCCAGTTCAGCGGTCACGAGTCAAAGGACATCAACATCCAGAAGGCCGAGAACCTGGCTCGGCAGGCGGCAGGTAACGGCGCCCGGATCATCTGCTTTCCAGAGCTCTGCACGACCATCTATTTCTGCTTCGGCCGAGATCCGAAGTGGTTCGCGCAGGCCGAGCCGATCCCGGGGCCGGCCGTCGACCGCCTCGCCAAGGTCGCTCGCGAGACCGGCACGGTCATCGTCTACCCGCTCTACGAGAACGACCATGGCACCCTCTACAACACGGCCACCGTGCTCGGCCCTGACGGTAGCCTGCTCGGCCGCTACCGCAAGATGTCTGTGCCCCAAATACTTCGCACGGTGAAGGCAGGCGAGACTCCCGCCGACGAGCGCTTCTTCTTCACGCCGGGAAACCTCGGCTTCCCCGTCTTCGACACACCGTTCGGGGTGCGGATCGCCATCCTCATCTGCTACGACCGCCACTTTCCAGAAGCCGCGCGCATCCTCGGACTGCAGGGAGCACACCTGCTGCTCGTGCCCACCGCGACGTATCGCGAATGGATCCGTGATGTGTGGGAAATCGAGCTGCGCGGCCATGCCATCGCCAACATGTTCTACGTGGGCGGGGTCAACAAGGTAGGCCGGGATGTCGGTGGTCCTCCGGACCGCCACTACTTCGGCAGTGCGCTGCTCATCGATCCCAAAGGAGCGGTGATGGCGCGGGCGGGGGACAAGGAGGACGAGATCCTCTACGCCGAGATCGACCCCAAGGTATGCGACGACGTTCGCGAGCTCTGGGGTTTCTTCAAGTTCCGACGGCCGGACGCCTATGGCGAGATCCTGACGAGCACGGTCTGACCGTGACCGCCGACCTGTTCGTCAAGGGAGCGCGCATAGTCAAGCCTGGCGGCCTCGTCGAGGGCGGGCTGGCCATCCAAGGGAGAACCATCGCGGCGGTGATAGGGCCCCGGGAAACTGTGGAGGCACGGCGCACCATCGACGCGGGGGGCCGCTACGTCCTACCTGGGCTCCTCGACACCCATCTGCACCTCGGCACCTCCGCCCAGTCCTTTGCCGAGGACTGCACCAGTGAGAGCCGTCACGCCGTCGCGGGTGGCGTGACGACCTTGCTGCCCTTCGTGATCACCCGGGGCGCTTACGCCGAGGCCCTGCCCGAGATGCAGAAGGCGGTCGACACGCGAAGCCTGGTGGACATGGTCTTTCACGCCATCATCATCCGCGAAGCCCAGATCGAGGAGATCCCCCGAGTGGCTCACGAGTTCGGGGTCGGCTCCTTCAAGACCTTCATGGCCTACAAGGGACGCGAGATCTCGCCGAGCGGCATCCAGGGCATGGGCGACGACCAGATCTTCGCCGTCTTCCAGCAGGTGGCGAAGGTCCCCGGGGGCATCGCCATCGTCCACTGCGAGAACATGGAGCTGATCGAGCTGCATCAGAAGCCGTTCCGCTCCGCCAACCGGCAGGACACGGCGGCATGGTCGGACGCGCGTCCCGTCTTCGCTGAGCTGGAGGCGATTCGTCGCATGGTGGCCTTCGCCGAGGCCGCCGGCGTCCAGCTGCTCATTCCCCACATGGGCGTGGGCCTCGGCTCTGAGTTCCTTCGGCAGAAGCAGTGGGGCCGCGGCCGGGTGGCCACCGAAACCTGCCCGCACTACCTGCTCTTCGACAAGGACACCGATCGTGGCGTGGCCGGCAAGGTCAATCCCCCGTTGCGGAGTGCCGAGCACATCGAGGCGCTCTGGGAGCGACTCGTCGACGGCACGGTCGACGTCCTCGGCTCCGATCATTGCCCGTTCACGCGTGCCGTCAAGGGCGACGACCTCTGGTCAGCCCGGGCCGGCATCACCGGTGGCAGCGCGATGATCCTGCCCGTGCTACTCACAGAGGGCGTGCGCCGGGGCCGCCTCACCATCGAGCAGGTGGTCGAGTTGACGTCGTCCAACGCGGCCCGTCTGTTCGGGCTGTATCCCCGAAAGGGGACCCTCGAGCCCGGGTCGGACGCCGACCTGGTGATCGTCGATCTCGACCGCGAGGTGACGGTCGACCTCCGCACGCTCAATTCGATCGTCGACTTCAGCCCGTACGTGGGCTGGGCGGCACGGGGTTGGGCGGAGACGACCGTCGCCGGCGGCCAGGTCGTCTACGAAAAGGGGGAAATCGTCGCCGAGCGTCCGCGCGGACGCTACCTGCGCCGAGGATAGGGCATGGTCAGCTTCGGCCTCATGTTCCGGCCGGGCCACTTTCCGCTACCGCATATGCTGGCGTGCCTGAAAGTGGCCGAGGACGTGGGCTTCGACCACGTCTGGTTCGGCGATTCGCACCTCATCTGGCACGAGGTGGGGCCCTATCTCACCGCGGCCGCGCTCGCGACGACGCGCATGCGGGTGGGCCCACTGGTCGCCAACCCGGTGACGCGTCATCCCACCGTCGTGGCCAGCGCACTCGCCACCATTGCCGAGCTCTTCGAAGGACGTGCGGTGCTGGGTATCGGCCGAGGCGACAGCGCCGTGCGCACTCTCGGGCTGGCTCCGATGAAAGTCGCCGAGTTTCGCGACACTCTCCGACTGACACGCACCCTGTGCCGCGGCGAGGAGGCGGTGGTGAATGGCACCCGCGTCCGTTTCGCCTGGCTCACGCGATCGGTGCCGGTGCTGCTGGCTGCTTACGGTCCGCGCGTGCTCGAGCTGGCAGGAGGCGAGGCCGACGGGCTGATTCTGCAACTGGCCTCACCCAAGGTGGTGGAGTGGGCGCTCGGCCACACGCGCCGGGGGGCGGCCGCGGCCGGCCGACGGCTAGACGGTTTCCAGGTCGTGGCCGCGGCTCCCACCTATATCTCGGGCGACCGCGAGCGAGCGCTCGCGCGCGTGCGCGGTTTCCCCGCAACCGTGTCCAACCACGTCAAGGATCTCCTGCGCCACTATCAGCCTTCCGAGTTGCCGTCAGAGCTAGTGGAGGGCATGCAGGGTGTCGCAGGCTATGACTATCTCCGGCACGGCCAGCCCGACGCCCCGCACACGAGGGCCGTCACCGACGACATGGCCGATCGCCTGACCCTGATCGGGACCGCCGAACAGGTGCGCGACAAGATCGGGCGCCTGGCGGCGGCCGGCGTCACCCACGTGTGTCTCTACCTCGGGATCGTTGAGCCGGAGTTCCACTTCTCCACATTGGAAACGTATGGACGGGACATCATTCCCTACCTGAGCTGACACCACAACCGGAGGATGCTACATGGGACCCCACATCCGCTCGATCGTCGCGACCCTCATGGGCGCGCTGACCCTCGCCATGCCTCATGGGGTCACGGCCCAGTCAGAAAACGTCCTGAATGTCGGCAAGTACGCGCAACTCGGCTCCTACGACCCGCATGCCGGCGCCCTCGACACTCTCTGGTGGACCGGCAACAACTTCTATGAGTCCTTGCTCGATGTCAACGACGACCTCGCGTCGCTGCGCCCCGTCCTGGCCACTTCCTGGTCCGTATCCAAGGACGGCAAGACCTATACGTTCAAGCTCCGCGACGGGGTCAAGTTCAGCGATGGCACCCCGTTCGACGCGGCGGCCGTGAAGCAGTCCGTGGAGCGGGCGCAGGCCCTCAAGAAGGCCACCTATCTCTGGATCAAGCCGGTGACGAAGGTAGAGACGCCCTCGCCGAACACGGTGGTGTTCCACCTCGAGCAGCCGAATAACATGTTCCTGCCCGGCTTGCGCTTCCTGTTGATCGTGAGCCCCAAGGCCCTCAAGGAAGCGGACAAGGGCGACCAGGCTCAGGGCTGGCTGCGCGATCACACCGCGGGGACAGGACCCTATGTGCTCGAGAAGTGGGAGCCCAATATCATCCACGTGGGCAAGAAGAATCCACTCTACTGGCGCGGCTGGCCCGCGGGCAAATTCACCACCATCAACCTGCGCCACGTCTACGAGCCCGAGACCCAGCGCCTCATGATCGAGAAGGGCGAGCTGGACTTTTCCGAGAATGTCACCAAGGATTCGCTGCCCGCCCTCAAGCGCAACCAGAACCTGACCGTCTACGAGAAGCTCGGCACAAGCTTGATGGTGACCTACCTCAACACAAACGTGGCTCCCACCAAGGACTTCCGCGTGCGGAAGGCGCTGCATCATCTGTGGAATCAGGAGGCCTTCAACGCCATTACGGGCCACGCGGCCAACCCAGGACCGCTCTTCACACCCATCCTGGGCAAGGACTGGAAGCTCGAGAATCCCTACCCCTACAATCCGGGGCGCGCCAAGAACCTTCTCACCGAAGCGGGCTATCCAAACGGCGGCCTCAGCCTACGCTTTCAGTCCCAGAAGGGCGACGTGGACAAGCGAGCCATCTTCGAGCTGTTCCAGGCGGAGCTGATCAAGCAGAACATCACCGTCGAGTTCTACGACGACACGTGGCCGGCTCTCGTCAAGAAGGCTACCGATTGGGGGACCACCCGCGATCCGAACACGGCCATTCACCTGTTCGGGTACTTCCGTCCGATGTTTGTCCCCACTGCCCTCGATTTCCTGTTCAACATGTACCACTCCGAGGCGAGCCCGATGAAGGGCGGACGGAACTTCACCTACTACGCCAACCCCGATTACGACAAGCTCGTCAACGAGGCCATGACCACCACCGAGCGCGACCGTGAGCTGAAGCTTGAGCGGCAGGCGGCCGAGCTGGTATGGCGCGACGCCGCCCTCATCGTCAACGGCCGTATCGTCGACAAGTTTGTGGCTCGCAAGGACGTCAAGGGCTTCGTGTACCTCGGCGACCGCGTGTCCTTCCGCTATTACGACATGTACCGGGAGCGTTGAACCCGGCGTGCAACTGGTCATCTTCGACTTCGACGGTCTCATCCTCGACACGGAAGCGCCGGTCTACGACGCCTGGCAGGCCATCTACGCCGAGCATGGTCATCAGCTCGACTTCGCTCGATGGGCCGAATGCATCGGCACCGCCGACACGTTCGATCCCTGCCTCGATCTCCAGGGGCTGCTCGGCCGGCCCCTCGAGACCGCCCCCCTGCTGCGCAGCCATCGCCTGCGGGCTGACGCGCTGATCGCGCTGCAGCCCGTCCTCCCCGGTGTTCGCGAGTATGTGGACGAGGCGCAGCGTCTCGGTCTCTCGCTCGGTGTGGCCTCCTCCTCCAGCCGAGCCTGGGTCGAGGGACACCTGACGCGGCTGGGGCTGCGCGATCGTTTCGATGTGGTCCGCTGCGCCGACGACGTGGCGCGCGTGAAGCCGGATCCCGCGCTGTACCTGGCCGTCCTCGAGGCGACCGGCGTGCCCGCCCGCCAGGCGGTGGCGCTGGAGGACTCACCCAACGGCGTGCTGGCTGCCAAGCGCGCCGGATTGACCTGTATTGCGGTGCCCAATCCCCTGACCGCGCGCCTCGACCTCGCCGCCGCCGATCTCACGCTCGCCTCGCTCGCCGACGTTCCTCTCGCAGATTTGCTCGCGCGCCTGGGCGTTCGCTGACCATATCCGGAGGGCCTTTGGGCAGGCGCTTGCCCGGTGTCGCGTTCTTTCGCGGCGACCTATCCGTGATGGCCGCGACCGCCGTCGTCCTCGTCGCTCTCGCCATGACCTTTGCTCCGCAGCTCTTCACGCGGCGCGACCCGAACGCCATCGTGTTCCTGGAGCGCCTGCAGCCACCGAGCCTCGCTCACGCCCTGGGAACGGACGAGAACGGCCGTGATCTGTGGGCGCGGGTAGTCTACGGAGCGCGCCCAACTCTCGTGGCCGCCCTCTCCCTGATCGTGCTTTCCCTCACGGTGGGCTCGCTGGCCGGGCTCGGCATCGGCTATGCGGGTCGCCGTACCGACGAGGCGCTGATGCGGGTCACCGAATTCTTCCTGGCCTTGCCGCAAATCGTCTGGGCGCTCGCCATCACCTCGGTCATGGGGCGTGGGTTGGTGACTTGCGTGCTGGCACTCAGCCTCACCTGGTGGGCTCAGTACGCGCGCCTCATGCGGGCCCAGGTCCTTGTCTATCGACAGCGCGAGTTCGTTCTGGCATCGCAGGCCCTCGGCCAGCACGCGTGGTGGATCATGCTGAGGCACCTCTTGCCGAACTGTTACGCGCCCGTCCTCGTCAAGGCCACCATCGACGTGAGTCTGGCCATTCTGTTGCTTGCCGCGCTGTCCTTCCTGGGTGTAGGCGCCCAGCCCCCGCTGCCGGAATGGGGTGCGATGGTGACCATCGGACGAAAATACCTGCTCGACTACCCGTGGTACGCCACGTTCCCGGGCCTTGCCATCTTCCTCGTGGTGCTGGCCTTCAACATCTTGGGCGAGCGGGTGCGCGACGCGCTCGATCCGGCACGTCGCACGCGATGAGGCTGGTCCTCGGACGACTGCCGCTCCTGGCCGTGCTCATGGCTGCCATCTCGCTGGCCGTGTTCGTCCTGAGCCAGTACCTGCCCGGCGACCCCGCATTCATCGCTGCCGGCGGCGGGGACGCCACACCCGAGATGATTGCCCATGCCCGAGAGCGCCTGGGGCTCGACCGGCCGATGGTGATCCGCTACGTCTTTTATATGCGCAGCGCGCTCCTGGGCGACTTCGGGCGGTCCATGGTCAACAACAAGCCCGTGAGCGAGGATCTTCGAAAATTCTGGCCGGCCTCGGTGGAGCTGGCCCTGGCCGCCATCGCCATCAGCGCGCTCATTGGAATCCCCCTCGGCGTGGTTTCGGCCATCCGGGCCGGCCGCTGGCTCGACCGGTTGATCACCCCCGGCTCGGTGTTCCTCGGCTCCATGCCCATCTTCTGGCTGGGCCTGATGGCCGTGCTGGTCTTCTATCGACAGCTCGATCTTCTGCCGGCCGGTGGCCGGCTCGCCGTCGGGGTGACGCCGCCGCCGACCATCACAGGCCTGTACCTCGTCGATTCCCTGCTGAGCGGGCAACTCGTGGTATTCGGCGACGCGCTTCGTCACCTCATCCTGCCCGCCTCGATTCTGTCCGTGATCTCGCTGGCCATGATCACGCGTATTACCCGAGCTGCCATGCTCGACATTCTTCACGAGGACTACTTGCGCACGGCGCGCGCCAAGGGCCTGCCCGAGCCCAGGGTGGTCCTCAAGCACGCCTTACGCAATGCCTCTGTGCCGATCGTCACCGTGGTGGGTATCCAGCTCGGCCAGCTCATCGGCGGCGTGGTCATCACCGAGACGATCTTCTCGTGGCCGGGCCTTGGGCTCTATGCCGTCACCGCCGTCGAGAACCAGGACTATCCAGCCATCATGGCCTTCACCCTGCTCACCACGATCGTGTATGTCGTCATCAACCTTGGCGTGGATCTGCTCTACCCGCTGCTCAACCCTCAGACCAGGACCTGACCGTGTCCCGCCGTGCGCTGACCTTGGCTCGATCTCACCGAAGCTTGGCTGCGAGCGCCGCACAAAACGCCTCGAGGTCGTCCAGGTCCGAGGCCGACGCTGTGGCATAGATGCGTGCCCAGTCAAGGGCGCCGTACTGGTGGGCCACGAGATTGCGGAGCCCGGCCGCCGCCACGAGCCGGAGGGCAAGGGGACGCGAGATGACCCCGTGATCAGCAAGGCCCAAGAAGATCTCGCCGTACTGCTGGGGAACGTCCCAGCCCTCGTCGGCCAGCCAGTGAGCGGCAAGGTCGAGACAGGCCTGGATCCCGATGAACAGATTCAGCACGACGACCTCCCGAGCTGTCCGATCGCCCTCGAACGTCTCGACAGACGACGGGAGCACGGCACGGATCCTGGCAACGGCGTCGCGGACCGTTGCGACCTGCTTGGCGAGACGGGCGCGGTCAACCACGGCGTGCCGCGGCACGGAGCACGCCCTCGGCACAGCGCTCCTCCACAGGCTTAAAATCGAGGTACTGCAGAATAGCCTGTGCCTTGCGCCGGACCAGGGCCGGCTGATCCCGCTCCAGGAGCACGCGGCCGTCACGGAAGATCCGGTAGCTGAGGGCGACGGGAGCTTTGTCCAGGAGAACCAGGTCGACCCGGCGTCGCGCCGCCGACTCCAGCCGGGCCGCCAGACGGCCGAGGGTCACCCGGTCGGGCGCGGCTTCGGGGCGGAACTCAACCGCCACATCGACATCGCTAGTCGGCCCTAGCGTGCCCCGGCCGGCTGACCCGAACACCAGGGCAAACGCGAGGTCGGCCTCATCCTCGAGGACGCGGCGGATCTCGTCGAGCATACCGTCTGTCCGGCATTGTAGCCCGGCCGGTTCGGGTGGGGTGGCGCTCCCCGGAAGCTGACCGCGCCTTCGGCAGGAGTTTATAGTCGAGGTGTCGACCAATATGAACGCTGAGATCCTGGAGATCGTAGGGCGCCCAGTAAAGGTTTCAAACCCAGAAAAGCTCTACTTTCCCGAGGCCGGCATCACCAAGATGGACCTGGTCCGCTACTACCTCGCCGTCGGTGACGGGGCTCTTCGCGGCATCTTCAACCGTCCTATCGTGCTGAAACGCTACCCAAACGGCGCGGAGGGGGACTTCTTTTTCCAGAAGCGGGCACCAACGAAACGTCCCGAGTGGGTCAAGACGATATCGCTCGCGTTTCCTTCAGGACGAACGGCCGACGAGATCGTCGTGACCGATCTCGCGCAGCTTGCGTGGCTCGTGAATCTGGGCTGCATCGACCTCAACCCGCACCCCGTCCGGGCCACCGATCTGGATCACCCCGACGAGTTGCGCGTGGACCTGGATCCCGGTCCTGGCGTGGGCTTTGACAGCATTCGGGCGGCGGCCGGCCTCGTCCATGAAGCGCTCGCCGATTTTGGCCTCGTGGGATGGCCCAAGACCTCGGGGTCCCGGGGTATGCACGTCTACGTGCGGATCGAACCACGATGGGGGTTCGACGACGTGCGGCGGGCTGCCTTGGCGCTCGCGCGCGAGGTCGAACGTCGCGCGCCCGACCTCGTCACCAGCAAATGGTGGAAGGAAGAGCGTCACGGGGTCTTTCTCGACTATAACCAGAACGCCAAGGATCGCACCGTCGCCTCGGCCTATTCCGTGCGACCCACCCCCGACGGCCGGGTCTCGGCGCCTCTCTCCTGGGAAGAAGTACCGTCCTGCGAGCTCGGCGATTTCACGCTGAGGACAATGCCCGCGCGCTACGCGCAGCGGGGTGACCTTGCGGCAGGCATGGACGAGAGCGCCTGCTCGCTGGAGTCGCTTCTCGAGCTGGCCGCGCGTCACGACGCGGAAGGGCTGGGCGACGCGCCCTGGCCCCCTCACTACCGGAAGCAAGCTGGGGAACCGCCTCGAGTCCAGCCCTCGAAGCGAAGGACGATGCCGCTCATCACGGTAGCCAAAGCGGCGAAGAAGGAGGACGCCCTGGCCGGACTGGCTCGATGGCGCGAGCGTCACCCCGAGGCCGCATCCCACGTCGAGGACGAGGACGTGCTCGTGGACACCATGCGCGGCCGCTCGACGACCTGGACTCGGATCCGCGTCAACCTGCGCCGAGTTCCCCCCGACCAACGGCCATCCGAGGAGCCGCCCGATCCGGACTACGATCCGTGGGAGAAGATCCGCTCGAGCTCGTAGGGGGGAGTCACCTCGAGCTGGGCATAGGTGCACGCCGCCGGCTCCTTATCCGGGCGCCAGCGAACGAAGTGCGCGGTGTGGCGAAATCGGCTGCCCTGCATGTGGTCGAACGAGACTTCGAGCACGCGCTCGGGCCGCAGCGGCTCCCATTCCAGGGTCTTGTCCCGACTCCACCGGCTCATTGCTCCCGGCACGCGTTGCTCGCTGGTGGCCCACGACTGCCAGGGGTGGTCGGCAACGGCGTTCTCTCGAAGGGGGGCCAACTCGCCGACCAGTCTGCGACGCTCGGCCGCGGTGAAGCTCGCGGCCACGCCCACGTGCTGAAGGATGCCGTGCTCGTCAAACAGCCCGAGGAGCAGTGAGCCCACGGCCGTGCCCTGCTCGTTCTTGTGCCATCGGAATCCGGCGAGGACGACGTCGACGGTGCGCTTGTGCTTGACCTTGAGCATGGTGCGCTGATCAGGCGTGTAGATTCCATCGGCCGCCTTGGCCATGACGCCATCCAGTCCGGCGCCTTCGAACCGCTCGAACCAATCGGCGGCGACGGCGCGGTCGCGGGTGATCGGGGTCACGTGCAGCGGCGGCCGGGCTGCGGCGAACGCTCGCTCGAGTCGAGCGCGCCGATCCGCGAAGGGGCGTGTGCTCAGATCCTCGTCTCCCTCGCACAGGAGGTCCCACAGCACGAGCGACGCCGGGCTTTCCTCGGAGAGGAGCTTGACGCGTGATGCCGCCGGATGGATGCGCAGCTGCAGAGCCTCGAAGTCGAGGCCGTTCGGGCCGACGATGACGAGCTCCCCGTCGACCACCGCGCGCGCGGGAAGTTGCTCCATGACGACGGCTTCGAGCTCGGGAAAGTAACGATTCAGGGATTTGAGATCACGGCTCTGCAGGAGCCACTCCTGGCCGTCACGAAAGAGCAGAACCCGGAAGCCGTCCCATTTCGGCTCGTAGAGCCATCCCTCGCCCTCGGGGAGGATCTCTACGAGCTTGGCTAGCATCGGCCGGATAGGCGGCTGGAGCGGCAGCTGCACGGCGCGATCATACAGCACGGCACCTTCCCAATAGACTCCGCGGGCCGGGTCGGGAATCGTTTGGGAAAGGCCCCGTAACGGTGCTGTCACGCGCAGCGCGCGGCGCGACGCGCTAGACTCATCGCCGATGATCCCGGTGACGGTCGAGCGTGTCTACAAGCGCTACGGCCAGGTCGAGGCCCTGCGTGACGTGACCTTAGCGTTCGAGCCCGGACGCCTATCGGCGATCCTCGGTCCTTCGGGCTGCGGCAAGACCACCCTGTTGCGGTCCATCGCCGGCTTCATTTCCGTGGACGCCGGCACAATCCGCTTCGCTGGCGACGACGTGACGGGGCAGCCGCCCCAGGGGCGCGGCACGGCCATGGTGTTTCAGAACTACGCGCTCTGGCCTCACATGACCGTGTTCGACAACGTCGCCTACGGCCTGCGCCTGCGGCGCGTCGGCGCAGTCGAGGTGCGACGCCGTGTGCTCGACACGCTCGCCCTCGTCGAGATCGGCGACGTCGAGGCGATGTCGCGCCGCAGGCCCGGGGCGCTGTCGGGCGGCCAGCAGCAGCGGGTAGCCCTCGCGCGCGCGCTCGTGATCGAGCCACGGGTGCTCCTGCTCGACGAACCGCTGTCGAATCTGGATGCCAAGGTACGCCAGCGTCTCCGGGTCGAGGTGCGGCGTCTGCAGCGGCGGGTGGGAATCACGACCATCTATGTCACCCACGACCAGGAAGAAGCGCTCGCCATCGCCGATCGGGTCGTGCTCCTCCACGGCGGACGGGTCGTGCAGGCGGGCACACCCGAAGAGGTCTACCGCCGCCCGGTCAGCGTGTTCGCCGCCGACTTCCTGGGCGTGAGCACCCGCTGCGAGGGACGGACGGAGACGGGCGTGCTGCACATAGCTGGCCAGTGTCTGCCCTACAACGGCCCCGCGCACGGCGCGGTGGTGGTGGTAGTCCGCTCATCCGACGTGACCTTGGAGCCGCGAGGTGCGAGCGGCGATGGCAATACGCTGGCCGGGCACGTCGAGGAGCGACTGTTCCTCGGCGCGTTCTACCGCCACTACGTGCGGGTGGGCAACACCTTGCTCCTGGCCGATAGCCCCGAGCCGGTCGAGGAGGGCCCGGTGACGGTCCGGATCGCATCCGATGGCCTGCGTGTGTACGAGGAAGGGGAACACTGAGCGCGGAGCCGCTGCACCAAGGTGGCCCGTCGACAAGGAGGTAGCGATGCACGTCAGACTCCTGACCCTGCTGCTCATCCTCACGGTCCCGGCGTCGGCCGCCACCCGGCTCAACGTGGCGATCGGCGCTGACGTGAACGTGGTCGAGGTGCACAAGACGGTGCTCGGTCCAGGATTCAAGGCCCAGGCACCTGACGTCGACCTGAACGTGGTCGGCACCGGCACCGGCGAGCCGGCCAGCCGCGCGATTTACACGAAGATCAAGGCGCAGGCCGACACCGGCCGCAAGGGCTGGGACATCGACGTCGCCCTGGTGAGCATGGCGGTCGCCTCGCAGATGGTGAAGGAAGGACTGCTCCATGCCTACGTCCCGCAGATGAAGAACGCCGCCCTGGTCAAGGGCGCGGAGGTCAAGGAAGCGTTCGGCGTCAAGGTCGACGGCTACGTGGTCCCCATGTTCCACAACCAGATCGCCATCGCCTACAACCCAGCCAAGGTCGCCATGCCACCGAAGTCATTCGAGGATCTCACCGCCTGGGTCAAGGCCAACCCGGGCAAGTTTGGCTACAACGGCATCAAGGGCGGGGTGTCGGGCGTTGGCTTCACGATGGGCTGGGTGTACTGGAAGACAGGGCTCTATAACCAGCTCACCCAGGGTCCCTTCGACAAGGCCAGGGACGGGGCCATCCGCACGGCGGTGACTGCGCTCCGCGACTTCAACCGCGACGCCCTCATTACCAACGGCAACGCCGGGACTCTTGACGCCCTCAATCGCGGCGAGGTCTGGATGGGCGCGGTCTGGATCGACCAGCTCGTCGCCTGGAAGAACGAGGGCCGAATGGATCAATCGATGACCCCCGCGTTGATCGCGCCCGGCCTGCCGATCTACCCACTCTACCTCGTGGTGCCCCGGGAGGCGGCTAACCGCGAAATGGCGGCACGATACATCGACTACGTCGCCACGCCCGAGGTCCAGGCCAAGGCCATCGTCGAGCGCTTCGGCTGGTATCCGGGGGTCGACCCCGACCGGGTGCTGCCCCTCATCAGTCCCAAGGCGAAGGAATTACTCTTCAAGGGGGTGAGCGCGTCGGATCTGGCCCAGTACTCCCGGCAGATGCCGATCAAGGAGTACCACGACCTAATCACCCTGGCCTACGAGGAGATCGTCCGCTGACACCGGTCGAGCGCGTTCTGTGGGCGCGCTCTGTCGACGCCGGCGCTGGCTGTTCTCGGCTTCGTGTTCCTGTGGCCGCTGGCAGCCTCCGTCGTCGCCAGCTTCACCCGCGACGGCGCACTGACGCTCGCTAACTACGAGACCGTGCGCCGCCTCTACGCCGTCGACGTCGCCTACACGGTCGGGGTGGCGGCGCTGGGAACTGCGCTCACCTTCGCCGTCGCGATCCCGGCCTGCGGCTGGCTCCGGTCCCGCGCCTTCGGGCCGGTCGAGTTCCTCCTGAAAGTGCCCCTCTTCGTGCCGTTCGTCGTGGTCGGCCACGCACTGCGCGTCTTCATGAGTCCCTACTTGCCGGGGTTCTCGTCGTCATGGGGCGGCATTGCGGTGGCGCTGGCCTGGAAGCATCTTGGCCTCGCCGTGCTCCTCCTTCTGGGTGCCTTTCGCTCCGTCGACGAGAGCTACCTCGAGGCCGCCCGCAACTTCGGGGCCGGGACGGGGCGGGTGACGCGCGACGTGCTGGTGCCGATGGCCGCGCCCTCGCTCATCGTGAGCGCGATCCTCATCTTTTCCTCGATGCTGGCGTCGTTCTCGATCCCGCTCATGATGGGCCGGGGCGGAGGCCCCCAGATGTTGATGATCGACGTGTACTATCGCTTCGGTCAGCATGGCGACTTTGCCACCGCGTCTGCCCTCGGGGTCGTCGCGTACCTGCTGGCGATGGGAGCGGCGCTTGTCTATGTCAGGCGGCTCACGTCGGCGGGAGCCTGACGTGGCTGGGTCCCCCGCGTCAACCGGGCTCGGCCGGCTCATCGGGCGGGCGGCGGCCCTGGCCGTGGCGGCCTTTGTGGTCGCGGGACCGCTGGCGAGCCTGGTGGTGTGGTCGCTGGCCGAGCGGTGGACGGCGGGCAGCCCCTGGCCTCAGCGCTTCGGACTCCGGTACTGGGCGCGGATGGCAAGCGGCGACTTCCTGGAGCCGCTCGGCACCGGCCTCATGATCGCGACCGCGGTGACCGTGCTCGCGCTGCTTCTGGCCGTGCCCCTTGGCTACGCGCTGGCCCGCCTCGTGTTCCCGGGACGGGCGCTGGTGCTGTTACTGTTCCTTCTCCCGCAGGCCTTCCCGCAGCTCCCCGTGTTTGCCAGCGCCACGCGCGAGTTCTACCGCTGGGGCCTGGCCGGCACCGTGCCGGGAGTCGTCCTCGTGCACCTGGTGGGCGGGCTCGTCTTCGCCGTGTGGACCATGACGGCAGTGTTCCGCGCCATCGCCCCCGAGCTGGAGGAAGCCGCCTGGAACCTTGGCGCCTCCACCACGCGCGCCTTCCTCGGGATTGCCCTCCCGCTCGCCGTGCCCGGCCTCGTGGCCAGTGCCCTCCTCGTGTTCCTCTACTCGCTCGACGAGTTCACGGGGACCTTGCTGGTGGGGGCGCCGTTCGTCACGACCTTGCCCGTTTACATGTACACCGCGTCGGTCGGTTACGAGCTGCAGATCGCCTCGGTCACGGCGCTGGTGTTGATGGCCCCCGGCGCCGTGCTCCTGCTCCTGCTCGAGCGCTTCCTGCGCGCGGAGTACCTCGCCTTCTTCGGCCAGGTGTAGCGCCGCCCCCGCCGCGCGTGAGGGACGTCAGCGCCGCCGTGGCTGGCGCCGGGAACCGGGCCGGCGCTGGTCGAGGGCGACCTGCACGCGGTGCTGGAGCGCCTGGTCGTGCGTGTAGATTCCCAGCGCCGCGACGGCGGCCTTCGAATCGGTCGCCGTGCCCCGCCCAACGAGCTCCAGCAGCACGTCGAACGCCGCCTCGTCGCGCGACGTGGCGAGGGCAAGAATGATGGCGTGCCGGACGTCGGGCCGATTCTCGGCCGCCAAGCGTTCGCGCAATGCCGCCACGGCCTCGGGCCGGCGGACCTCACCGAGGGCCATGGCGGCGGCACGGGCAATGTCCACGTCCCCGGTCGCGAGCCGCTCGGCGACGAAGGGCGTGGCATCCTCGACCGAGAGCGCCAGCAGCGCCAGAACGCTTCGGCAAGCACGCCCGGATCGGCGTCGCCACGGAGCGCGAACAGTCGCATGAGAAGGGCCACATCGGGGCGGCCGCTGGCGGCAAGCGCACGCAGGCCACCAGCCCGGGCGGTCGGCTCGGGATCGACGAGCAGCTCGACGCAGGTGGTGAGCGCGGCCGGATGCCCGGTGACCACGAGAGCCATGGCGCTGGTCGCCCGGAGTTCAGCCGCCGTATCGATCGGCGGGCCAAAGGCCGGCTCGCGCTGGACGTGAGAGGCCCCGCGCAGATACACGTCGGGAGCGGAATAGGTGAACGAGAGCAGCGCGTGGACAATCTCGATCTTGGCGGTGCAGCCAGGATCGCGCCGGATCGGATCCTCCAGGAAGCGCGGAAACGCCGTGATCAGGTCCGGCGCCAGCGCGCCGAGCTCGGCCTCGCGGGCAGCCCGGGCCGCGCGGGCGACGACGTGGTTATTGCGCTGGGCGAGCGCGTCGCGGACGAGAGCGAGGGTGGCCGGATCCTGCGGGCGGCGGGCGGCCTCGGCCAGGAGATCCAGGGCGGCCCGCACCGGATCGCGCTTCATGGGACGAAGGAGGGCCAGCCGCTACCTTGTCATCTCCTTGATCTCGAACTCGAAGCTACCGTGCGCCGCAGGTCCCGTCACGAAGATAGAGCTCTTGTCGGGAATGCTGATGGAGATGGCCCGATCGCCGCCCGGTGGGACCGTCAAATCAAGACCAGAGCCACCGACCCGGTAGGGCACCGCACAGTTGTTCCTGAGGATCGCCCACACCTTCACGTCAGCACCGGTCTGGTTCTCATAAATCTTCTGCTGCCCAAGACATGCGACTCCCGTCCCTCCGCCGCACCCAGCGAGCCCGATCAGGACCACGCTCGCGATGACCGTGCGCCTCATGTTCGCGCGCCTCCTTTCCTCATGGTACTTCCTGCAGTCTATGCGGCGCTGAGGGGGGCTGACTGGCGGGCCAGCTCGGTGCAACGTCAGCCGCCGAACAGCGTCATTGCACTGACAGCCCGATCCCGCGTATGTCGCAGGGCAGCGTGGTCATAGTCCGGAACGATGTGTTCATGAAGGGCCTCGGTTTCCAGAGGCTGTTCTGCACGGCAGCCCTCGCATCAATTTCCATGCCGACCACGTGGAGCAGGGGCAACAGGGCCGCGGGCCGGCGCACCCAGCAAAGGTCCGGCGGATGCGCTGCGCGCGGGGTCGAGCACGCAGAGGCTACCCGAATGCTCGGGTTGAGGTAGGCTGTCGCGATGAGGATGCACTTCGCCAATTCGCCGGCGATCTGGCGGGAGTTTCCGGAGTGTTGCCGGGCGTGCTGGTGGTTGAGGGCATCAGGCCCGATGTCGAGGTAGAAGCCCTGCTCGCGGGCTGGCATGAACGCGCCCGCGAACGCTTGCGCGACCGGTCGGAGTCGGAGCTGGCGGAGGTGGCCGCGTGGCGGCGAGCTTATGCCCGGATGGGCTCAAGCCAACGCAGTATCGCTCCGCGGCCGAGGCGCTCCTGCGTCGCTTCCTGGGCGAGGGTGCCGTGCCAAGCCTGCATCCCCTCGTCGACCTGTATAATGCCGTGTCGCTCGCCTTCGCGCTGCCGGTGGCCGTGTTCGACCTGTCCAAGATTGCCGAATATCTGGAGGTCCGCCATGCCACTGGCGAGGAGCAGCACATGGGGTTCCACGGGGTGGTCGAGTCACCGGCCCCGGCGAAGTGATCTTTACTGACGCGGCCGGCCACGCGCATGCACGCCGCTGGACCTTTCGGCAAAGCCACAACGTCGCCACTCGGTGGGCGGCGCCGCGCGAGCCCACCATACTGACCGCGGCATTGCCACGGCTCGAGTTCGATCCGGGACCATGACCGGTGGCAGACGGAGTCAGTCTCAGCGCGGCCAAGTGCGTCGAGGAGGCCGGGCGCATCGGCCGCCGCCGAGGCTAGGGGCGGCAGAAGCGAACGGAATGCAGGGGCGCTACTTCTTGCCCGTCGCTGCGGCCTGCGCCGTGGCGTGGTTTCTGGCGCAGGCCGTGCAGGCCTTGCCCGTGCTCGAACTTTGGCGACGAATCGGAGCACATCGTCGTGGCGCTCATGGTCGCGGCCGGAGACCGGCTTTACACGAACATTTTCGCCAATCACGGGCCGCTGGCATACGCACTCAGCCACTTCTGGCTGCTGCTCACCGGCAGCAAGGACCTCGCGTCGTACCGGCTGATCTCCCTGGCGCTGTTCGCGCTGTGCGCCGCCGCAATTTATGCCAGCCCGGTCCTGACGCAGGCACGCGCGCGGCTCTACGCATTGATGCTGTTCCTCGTGCCGCTGGGGGTCGTCTATGCGGCGACCACCCTTCATATGGTGATGTACCAGAGCATGGCTGGCGCACTGCTGACGGTCGAACTGGCGCTTTTCTCCGTGCCGGCGATCTTCGGCGTGACGCCGCCGCGATGGGCAGCAGTTGCGGCGGGATTCGCAGCGGCCTGCGCGGTCTTCGCCGCACTCTCGTTTGCGGTTTCCGCCGCGCTGCTCGCTGCCGCCGGCATCGCCATGGCGCCGGACGATGCCGGAGCGCGCCGCCGTGCGATCGGCGGCTTCCTCGCGGGCGCGCTGGCGGCGGTGCTGGTGTTCGGACTCTGGATCACGCTTTTTTCGGATTGGACTGGATATTTCGTCTATCACTACTGGGTCAACCTGACGGTAGTCGCGGATTCGATCAAGTACTCGTGGCTGTCGCCGTTTTCTCGGCTGACCGGGATTGAATTCGGGCCGAGGACGCTGATACACATCTTCGCGGTCGCGATCTTCTACGCAGCCGTCATCGCGCTCATCGTCCTGACGCGACACCGCGCCGCGACCCCGGCGCGTTTGCGGTGGAGCCTGAGCGCGGCAGCGCTCGCCGTAGGCGTCGCTTTCTTCAATCCACGCGGTCAGCTCTGCTACCGACTCGACTTTGTCGCCGGCGTGCTCGGATCGGCGCG
This sequence comes from uncultured Candidatus Rokubacteria bacterium, assembly GCA_963754315.1. GTDB lineage: Bacteria > Methylomirabilota > Methylomirabilia > Rokubacteriales > CSP1-6 > CAVWFS01. The sequence continues at coordinate 112,362 of CAVWFS010000016.1, read as the reverse complement.
CTGGTGGGCGCGATTCTCTTGGCGGCGAATCCGGCGCGACGCGATCCTCGCGGGCGCGGACCGTGGTGGGCGCGCCTGCCTCGGCCTCCTTGCGGTCGTACTCGTGCTCGTCCATCAGTTCGGCGTTCGTCCCCGCGCGGCATCCCTTGAACGAACTGGCGAACCATGCGGGGCGCCGAAGCCGAGCGAGGACCGCGTATACCGGCTGATCCGCGAGCTGGTACCGGCGAACGAGCGCATCCTCGCCGTCGTTTTCGTGCCCGGGGTCTACATCTATGCCGACCGGCTCCCGTGTTGGGGAATTGCTTTTACCCCCCGACGCAGGCCACCTTCGCGAAGATGCCGCTCTGGGGCTACCACATCGACCTCTGCAAGGACGTAGTTGAGAGGCGGCCCAAGGTGGTGTTCTGGCTCGACCGGCTAGGTTCCGGCAAATGGGGATTCGACGGAATATGCGCCTTGCGTGCACCGGGAAATCGTCAACAACTACGTGCAGTTGCCGTGGGCGCCTGAGTTCTATGTCCGGCGCGAGATTGCGGCGGCGCGGCCGGAGATCATGAAGGTTCCTTATTAACCAATTAATACGGTCCGCGCACGGTCACCGCGGGGTTTCTAGGGAGGTAAGCGATGCCGAATCTCTTCCGTTCGGAAGAGCATGCGCGCCGCTGGGAACTCTTCCGCCCAGAGTCCGAGGAGGGGTTCATCGCCCTGCCGGAACTGGCCGGCTTCTTCGGGACGGAGACACGGCAGCACATGCTCGACGCCGACTATCTGTCGCGCTGGTATCCGCAGCGCGGCGCCGAGCGCCGCGCGTACCTGACGCGTATCGGCAAAGCCTCGCCGTTCTGGCTCGGCACGCCCGCGTCGGGCGTCGCATTCGGAGTCCCGATGATGCACGCCCTCGCAATCACCGCCTCGGGATTTCTCGCCTCCGAGCCGACACTACGCGCATGACGCGCCGATGCTGCTTGGCGGCGCAGAGGGCGTTATGCTGCGGCGAGTCAGCCAACCGGCACGAACGGCCGCACTCGCTCTGGCGGCGGGCTGCATCCTTCTGCCGGAGGGCTCAGCGATTGGGCAGAGTCCCGGCCCGCCGACGTCGCTCCGAATGAACCCCGATTCGGCGCCGCTGTCGGCCAAGGCTCAAACCCGCATGATCCAGATCGAGGCCGGCACCTATCCGATGGGGACGGATCTGGGCGACCGTGATGCGCAGCCGGCACATCGCGTGGCGCTGGCCGCTTTCGCGATTGACGCGACGGAGGTCACCAACGCGGAGTTCGCCGAGTTCCTGAACGGTGCGGGCTTCGGGGCCATAACCGACGCGCCGGCCGGTCAGGTCGATCGACGCCACCTACATCCCGTCAGCGCCGCGGATCTGCTCACAACCCCCCCGGGCGCTCGCATCTCCGCCTTGATCGAGCTGGACGACAACGACGCGCGGATCGAGATTAACGACCGGCGTTTTGCCCCCGCGAAGGGTTACGACAATCACCCGTCGCCGAGGTGACGTGGCGGGGCGCGCGAGACTACTGCCGATGGCGCGGCGCGCGACTGCCGACCGAGGCAGAGTGGGAGGCGGTGGCGCGAGGCAAATGACGGCCGCTCTATCCGTGGGGAGCCGAGCCGCCGCCGCCGAGCATGCCTATACTGGATTTCGGCCCGGGCAGACCGCACCTGTCGGCTCCCGGCCCGCCGGCGCCACGCCGGAGGGCGTGCTTGATCTCGCCGGCAGCCTGGCCGAATGGACGAGCACGCTCTTCCGGCCCTATCCCTACGACGCCGGCGACGGCCGGGAAGACGCGGTGGCGCCGGACGAGCGCGTCACGCGCGGTGGCGACTATTCCCGCGACACGGGGCCGAGGAAGCTGCGGCCCGTGTTCCGCAACGGTTGGTCGCGCGCGCCCGGGCATGGCCATGGACATATCGGCTTCAGATGTGCGCGCTCCCTGTAGGCGTGGACCGTGAGGATGCGCGTCCGAGCGGGCTCGCCGAGCAGCGCGGCCACCCCCGCGAGCAGGTCCGTGTCACCCATCACCCAGACGCTAGAGCCGAGAGGCGCCGCCCGCAAGTCAAAACGCTTCGATCCGGACCGAAGCGTTAGGTGTGGACACCAACGTGAGCTGACGCCATACTCGCCCTCGCTCGTGAGATTCTCGACGACCCACACAGCGGCGCCGGCGGGCGCGCCAGGGAGAACAGCATGATCACCCTCTGCATTCGCTATACGCTCGATGCGGCCCGGCTTGCGGATTTCGAGGCCTACGCGCGGAGCTTGGTGGTGCCGATCGAGCGTTGTGGCGGGAAAGTGGTCGGGTACTACGCGCCAACGAAGTTTGCCGGCCCTACCAACATTGGGCTGGCCCTCATCGATTTCGCCAGCCTCGCGGCCTATGAACGGTATCGCGAAACACTGGCGACCGATCCAGACAATATCGAGGCGCTGCGCCGCGCCGAAGCGTCGGGCTGCATCCTCGTCGAGGACCGGTCGTTCGTCCAGCGCGTGGCTTAGACCGCACGCCATGCCCTTTGGACCCCGCCCGCGATAGAATCCCCTCACGTCATGTCCAGGCGAGGCATGGCCCTTTCTGTCTCAACAGGAGCGTTCATGCAGGCTCGGGAGACGACGATCGCGGTCGGTGGGATCGATGTGCACGCGTGGGTGGGTGGGCAAGGGCCGCCGTTGCTCGTGCTGCACGGGGCTGGCGGCAACCGCGGGTGGACGCGCTGGCTCGGGCAGGTAGCCGACCGATTCACGGTATGGGCGCCAACCCATCCTGGCTTCGGGCGGTCGGGTGATGCGGAGTGGATGGAGGGTATCGACGATCTTGCCCGCTTCTATCTCTGGTTCATCGATGCGGCCGGGCTCGGCCGCCCCCACCTGCTCGGTCAGTCGATGGGCGGCTGGACTGCCGCCGAGATGGCGTCCATGAGCCCAGGCTCGATCGAGCGTCTGGTGCTCGTGGCGCCGGTCGGTCTCAAGCCGGAGACGGGCGAGATCCTGGACATTTTCTATCACTCGCCGGCTCAGATGCGCACCTTGACCGTGCACGACCCGACCACGGTGCCCGAGTGGGACGAGCTGTTCGGGCGGCCACCCACACCGGCGGAGCTCGACATGGCCGAGCGCAACCGGGAGATGGCCGCGCGGCTCACCTGGAAACCGTACATGTACAATCCTCGGCTCGGGCGATTCCTCGGGCGGGTGACCAACCCGACCCTGATCGTGTGGGGTCGCCAGGACCGCATCGTGCCGCTCGAGTGCGGCGAGCAGTACCGGCGACTGCTGCCGAACGCCGCGCTCACCATCCTCGAGAGTTGCGGCCATTCACCCCCGCTCGAGCAACCTGAGGTCTTCGCTCGCCTTGTTCTCGACTTCCTGGGAGGCTCCGTCGGCCGATGAACCTCTACTACTTCAGCGAGATGCCGCACCACGAGTTCCCCGATGCCGAGGGTGAGAAATACCCCTCCCTGCGCCTGGCCTTCCCGAATCGGTTCTTCAGCCCCGAGAAGGCGGCGGCGAACTACCAGCGCTACCTGACCGAGTACGAGCTGGCCGATCAGGTCGGCTTCCACGGGCTCATGATCAACGAGCACCACTCGACGCCATCCTGCGTCAACGTGGGCGCTAACATGACGGCGGCCGTCCTCGCTCGTACCACCAAGCAGGCCAAGCTGCTCATCCTCGGCAACATCCTGCCCATCGAGGACAATCCCGTACGGATGGCCGAGGAGCTGGCCATGGCCGACCTCATCTCGAACGGTCGCGTGCTCTCCGGCTTCGTGCGCGGGGTCGGAGTGGAGACGTGGTGGGCCAACGCCAATCCAGTGCACAACCGCGAGCGCTTCGAGGAATGTCACGACCTGATCCTGAAATGCTGGACGACCCCCGGTCCGTTTCGCTGGGAGGGACGTCACTACCATTTCCGTCACGTCAATCCCTGGTGCCTACCGCTTCAGAAACCCCACCCGCCGATCTGGGTCCCAGGCACGGCAAGCCCCGAGACCGCGTTATGGGCCGGCCGTCGCGGCTACACGTACGTCCCGTTCCTGGTGCCGTTCGACATCGCCCGCGAGCTGTTCGACTACTACCGTCAGGGCGCCGCCGAGACTGGGAGAACGGTCACGCCCGACAACCTCGGCTTCTTGATCTGTGCCGTTACCGCCGACACCAGGGCTAAGGCGGTGGAGGCCGGCCGTCACTTCGTCTGGCGCATGGGCCCGACCCTGCGCGCCCCCGCCGAGTGGTTCTCGCCCGTTGGCATGCGCTCACGGGCCGGCCAGCAGTTCGCGCTGAAGGCTCGCCCGCGCTCGCTGGCCACCATGAGCTACGATGAACTGCGGGAGGGACACTTCATCATCGCCGGCACGCCCGACGAGGTGGCCGATCGCTTCGCCCTCGTCCAGCGGGAACTGGGCATCGGCCACTTGCTCCTGGAGGCCCAGGAGTCTCGGATGGACCACCCGACCACGATGCGCTCGATCGAACTGCTGGGCGCGAAGGTCATCCCCACCACTGCTTCGCTCTAGGAGGTTCGTCATGACCCGGAATAGTCGACTTGGAGTCGGTCGTCGCGCGTTCCTTCGCACGAGCGGCCGCGCGCTGGCCGGCGCCGCCCTGCTCGCCGGCGGACCCGCCCCCGCGCGCGGCGCCGCGCGCGAGCTGACGCTCCTCACCGCGGTGAACTACGCGCCGACGTCGGACGCCAAGCTTACCGAGCTGGGCAAGCGGTTCGCCAAGCAAGCCAACGCGAACGTGCGCATCGATCACGTCCAGAGCGTGCAGATGGTGGGCAAGCTCTCGGCCGAGCTGATGTCGCAGTCCGGCCACGACATCGTGAGCCTCGAGATGCACTATCCCTGGCTCTTCCAGCCCGCCCTCGTCGACGTCTCGGATATTTGTAACGACCTCGCCAAGAAGCACGGCGACTGGTACCCGTTCGCCAGGGACCACGCCCTCGTGCGCGGGCAATGGCTCGGGGTTCCCTACCTCTACATCTCGTTCCCCGGGAGCCACCGGATCGACCTGTTCGAGAAGGTCGGCGAGCGCGCACCGGACACCTGGGAGGATCTGCTCCGCGCCGGCCGAAAGCTGAAGGCCCTCGGTCATCCGGTCGGATTTGCCATCAGCCAGACCACCGACTCGGTGAGTACGCTCTACTCGATCCTCTGGTCCTTCGGGGCAAAGGACGTGGCCCCGGACGGCAAGACCGTCGCCATCAACTCCCGCGAGACCGAGGCGGCCGTCGACTATGTCCGGGCCCTCTACACGGACGCCATGGATCCGGCCGTGCTCTCCTGGGACAACGCCGCCAACAACCAGTGGCTGAACTCGGGCAAGGGCTCGTGGATTCACAACCCGATCAGCCATTACGTGGTCGCCAAGGAAAAGCAGATGCCGATCGCCCAGGTCACGGGCTTCCACCCCTCGCCGGCGGGCCCGGGCGGGCGCCATACGGTCGGCGTGCCCCGGAGCCTGGGCATTACCAAGTACAGCAAGAACACGGAGCTGGCCAAGGAGTTCCTGCGCTGGTTCTTCGAGCCAGCGCAGTACCACGAGTGGATCATGTCCGGCGACAACTACAACCACCCGATGTGGCGGGACATGGAATCCCATCCGGTGTGGGACCTGGACCCCAAGTACAAGCCGCTCAAGACCCTGGCCCAGTTCTCGCACCTCTACGGCTGGCCGGCGCCGCCCGACGAGAAGATCCAGCTCGTGACCAACAGCTACATCATCCCCAACATGTTCGCGAAGGTCGTGACTAACCAGGCCAAGCCGAAGGAATCGATCCTCTGGGCCGAGACCGAAATCAAGCGAATGTTCGAGAAGAAGTAGGCGGCTGCCCGAGGGGCAGAAGGAGGGCTGCGTGCAGATCGACCCGCAGACACTCGACTCGACTGCGGTCTACAAGCTCTTGATCAGCTCCGTCGTGCCCCGGCCCATCGCCTGGGTATCGAGCCTCGACGCGGCCGGGGTCGCCAACCTGGCCCCGTTCAGCTACTTCATGGCTATCACCGCCGAGCCGCCGACCATCGCCTTCTCCTGCTCGCCGCGAGAGGGCGGCAAGAAGGACACCTTGCGCAACGTCGAGCTGGCCCGTGAGTTCGTCGTGAACATTGTCGACGACGAGCGCGCGGAGCAGATGAACCTCACCTCCGGTGAGTATGCGCCTGACGTTGACGAATTTGCCCTGGCGGGGCTGACGGCGGCCCCCGGCGTCAAGGTGAAAGCACCCCGCGTACAGGAGGCCCCCATCAGCATGGAGTGCACGGTGGACCGCATCCTCCCCGTCGGCCCCGCGCACCTGGTCCTCGGAGAGATCGTGCAGTGGCACGTGCGCGACGACATCTACGACGTGGCCACCGGCCGCCTCGACATGCATCGTTTGCGTCCGGTCGGCCGCCTTACCGGAAACCTCTACAGCCACATCCACCAGATCTTCGAGATGAAGCGGCCGTCGGCAACCTACCGCGGCTGAGCAGCGGGTCGGCGCGCAAGGTGCCCGCTTGCCGTCACAAAGACTGAGCGGCCGTGGAACGCCGGCCTTCATTCTGGGTGCGGCCCGCGGCTCTCGCGCTCGTTCTGATCCTGGCGGGCGTGCTGGGCGCGGTGGTCATCGTCGAAGTTGGCGTGCGCGCCAGCTCGGGGAACTGGACCGACAGTTTTCTCGAGAGAAACCGCGGCCTGCTCAAGAGCGCGTATCCCGTGAGCTACGATCCCGAGCTAGGTTGGATCCCCAAGGCTGGATTTTCGGGTGATCGCAACGCCTGGCGCACGCAGGTGACCATCACTGCCACCAGCCTGCGCGCGAACGGGCCCGGCGATCCCCCAAGCGGCGGCCGCTCCATCCTCGCCGTCGGTGACTCGTTCACGTTCGGGGATGAGGTCGCCGACACCGAGACATGGCCCGCTCACCTGGAGCGTACCTTGCGACGGCCCGTCTTGAACGCCGGCGTGTTCGGCTACGGTTTGGATCAGACGGTGCTGCGCGCACAAAGGCTCGTCCCTCTCCTGCGACCGGAGTGGGTCATCGTGAGCTTCACTCCCCACGACGTCGTCCGCTGCGAGCTGAGCCAGTTCGGCGCCGCCAAGCCCTACTTTTACCTCGAGCACGGCCAGTTGCGGTCCGGTCCTCAGCCGGTTCCCCCGCCGCAGCCCATGGCGCCGGATGGGCTCCGACGGATCCTGGGGCATAGCTTCGTTGCCCACACCGTGATGAAGCAGATCGCTCCTCACTACTGGCTGGAGGGAGGGCCACGCACCATCCGGGTGCACAAAGACGGCAGAAGGGTGGCCATTCACCTCCTGCGCGGGCTCTCCGATGATCTCAACGCGAGGGGGGTACGGCTGCTGGTCGTGGCACAGGGCGAACGTGGCCTCACGGTCAAAGAACGAGCCATCGCGACGGAGGTGTTGGAGGGCCTGAACCGCTCGGCGGCCGTGCTGCTCGATCTGCACGGCCCGCTCGCCGAGGTGCAGGCGCGCGATGGCGCGCGCTTCGCGGCATTCTACCGCCGGCACATGACCGGTCCCGGCAACGCCTTCGTGGCTGACCGCCTCGCGGAGGCTATCCGACGGGCAGAGGCCTCACCGTAGTATAAGGACCTCTGCAGGCACCTCGACGAGGAGGTGGACGATGAAGTTCGGCGCCGTGCTCCCCATCTGGCAGCTCACCGTGGCCGACGCCGAGGCGCTGGCCGTCCGCGCGGAGGAGCTGAGTCTCGACGGGATTTTCGTGCCCGATCACATCCTGGCCAAGCCGGCCACCACGCAGCACTACGGGGCGCACTGGCCGGATCCCTTCGCGCTGCTCGCGTTCCTCGCGGGACGCACGCGTCGTCTCTACCTCGGCGCCAGCGTCATCGTCCTTCCGTATCGGAACGCCCTGGTGGCTGCCAAGTCTGCGGCCACGGTCGACCAGGCCTCAAGGGGGCGCTTCATCTTCGGCGTGGGAGTGGGCTGGGACCAGGAGGAGTTCGTCGATCTCGGGCTTCCGTTTCACCGGCGCGGCCGGATGAGCAATGACTACATCCGCGCCATCAAGGCCGCCTGGGCCGACCGACCTCCCGTCCTACAAGGGCGAATTCCTTACCTTCTCCGGGGCGTCATTCTCGCCACGCCCCGTGCAACAGCCGCACCCTCCGATCTGGGTTGGTGGCTCGCCGGGGGCGGCCTCGCCGGCAGCTCTCCGGCGCTGCGCGGAGCTAGGCGATGCGTGGCATCCGCTCTCCCTCAGCCTCGACGACCTCGAGAGGGGGTACACCACGGTGCGCGAGATGGCGGAGCGCGCCGGCCGACGCCAGGCCCCGGGACTCGCGCCGCGCAATCTTCTCGACTTGACCGACCGCCCGCAGGGCGCCGGCCGCGCCGCATTCCAGGGCTCGCTCGACGAGGTGGCCGCCGACGTACGACGTGCCAAGGCGCTGGGTGCCGAGTGGCTGACCTTCGACCTCCCGCGCGTCGACGTCCACGGCATGATGCGCACAATGGCGCGCCTGGCCAAGGAGGTAGCGCCGGCGGCCGCGTAACTCGCGATGCAGATGCCCTTCACCGTGCGAGGACTGCCATGATCAGGATCGCCACGCCCGACCTCGTGACGAACTCGTACTTCCCAGCTCTTGCCGCCGAGGAGCTCGGGCTCTACCGCGAGGAAGGACTCGACGCGCACGTCGAGCTGCTGCCGTCGCTCGAGGCGGTGAACGCGCTGCGGGACGGTCTGGTCGATTTCGTGGCGGGTGGTGCCCACAGCACTCTGCTTGCCTTTCCGGGCTGGACGGGCGCAAAAGTCGTGGTGACGCTCTCCGAGGGAACCCCCTGGCTCCTCGTGTTACGCAGCGACCTCAACATACGCCGCGGTGATATCGACGCGGTCAAGGGCCGTCGTATCGGAGCCGCTCAGGGGCCCGACCGCGCATTTCTCCAGCTCCTGAGGGCGGTTAGCATCGATCCCAAGCGGGACGGCATCGCCATCGCTCCCGTGCCGGGCGCCGACGACCCCGGTGCCTCCTTCGGCGTTCTTGCCGCCGATGCGCTCGAACGCGGTCTCGTCGACGGTTTCTGGGCAAACGCGCTCGGCAGTGAGACTGCCGTGCGGCGCGGGGTGGGGCAGATCGTGGTCGACGTTCGTCGTGGAGACGGTCCACCCGGTGCTGGCCAGTACACGTTCGCCGGGCTCTCCACGACCGACACCCTGATTGCCCGTGATCCAACGCGCGTGGCGGGAGCCGTGCAGGCCATCGTCAAGGCGCAGCGCATCCTCAAGCAGGAACCTGAGCGGGCCACCGAGGTGGGTCGGCGACGTTTTCCACCAGATGCGGCCGAGATCATTGCGACCGTCGTGAAGCGTGATCTGCCCTTCTACAACCCGGCGGTATCGCACGCGGCGGTGACGGCGATGAACGAGTTCGCGCAGGCGATCGGCCTCTTGCCAGGCCCGGTCGCTTACGATCAGGTGGTGGCGACGCGATTTCGCGATCTATGGCAGGCCGGCGAGGCCATGGTGTGAGGTCCGGCACAGACGTCGTGGACGCTCGCCTCTAGCGAGGACCGCGCGTGCGTTTCGGGCTCATCGGATACGGAGCGTGGGGGCGACATCACGCTGCCGCCATCATCAAGGCCTCGGAGGCCTCACTCGGCGCCATTGCCTGCGCGAGCACTGCCACCGCCGCCACGGCGCGCGCCGATCACCCGGAGGTGCCGGTCTACCTCGACTACCGAGACCTCCTCCGTGATCCGCGCATCGATGCCGTCGACATCGTCGTGCCCAACCATCTGCACGCCGAGATCGGCTGCGCCGCTCTGGAGGCCGGCAAGGACGTGCTTCTCGAAAAACCCATGGCGACCACGGTCGAGGGGTGCGACCGGCTGCTGGCGGCGGCCGCCGCCCACGATCGCGTCTTGAGCATCGGCCACGAGCTGCGGCTCTCCAGCCAGTGGGGTGCCATCAAGCGTCTGATCGACACGGGAGAGATCGGCGAACCGCGCTACGCCCTCGTCACACTCTTTCGCTTTCCCTACCGCCGTGGCAGTGGTGATTGGCGCTACGCGCCCGGCCAAGTCGGCTCGTGGATTCTCGAAGAGCCCGTGCATTTCTTCGATTTCGTCATGTGGTACTTCGAGGGCCGGGGTGATCCGCGCGCCGTCCTCGCCGTCGGCAACGGATCACAGGGCGGCGCCGGGATGGCCGACAATCTCTCGGTCATTGTGCGCTTCCCCGGCACGCTGTACGCCGTGATCACGCAGACCTTGGCCGGCTTCGAGCACCACCACACGGTCGAGATCATCGGCAGCGCCGGGGCCATCCGCACGTGGTGGTCGGGAACCATGGACCGCACCCGGCACCCGGCCTTCGAGCTGAAGGTCAAGCGGCGCGGGCGGGCGGAGTGCGAGGCGATCGAGCTCCGCTCCTCGGGAGAGCTCTTCGAGCTGGAGGACGAGATCGTCCAGACCGTGGCCGCTTTCCGGGACCGGCGCGCGCTGGTGTCAGGGGTGGAGGCGCGCAAGCGTATCGTCGTGTGTCTAGAGGTGGAGCGATCCCTGCGCGAGGGGCGCGAGGTCGCCCTGACGTTCTGATGAGGGCCACGATGGGAAAGGAGCACATCATGAAGCTGGGTCGTCTGGTGACCTTGGGAGCTGTCCTGTTCGCGGTGGGTTTGGCTGGCCTTCCAGGAACGGCGGAGTCGCAGAGAAAGATCAGCCTCTTGACGTGGAACATTCCCATCTACAAGGAGAAGATCGAGGGCTGGATCGCGGACTTCAAGAAGATCCATCCCGATGTTCAGGTTGAGTGGCTCGACAAGAAGGGCCCCGACTGGGGCCCCTTCTACCAGACGCAGCTGGTGGCGGGCACCGCACCCGACGTCATCGACGTGCAAGGTGGCCTCTGGCTGGAATACGCCGCCAACAACGGTCTGGTGGATCTTGGCCCCTATCTGGCCCGCGATCCAGAACTGAAGGATTACTACAACCCGCGCATCCTCCCCAGCTGGAACTACGAGGGCAAGCAGTACATGGTGCCCTTCTACATCAGCAAGACCCTACTCTTCTACAACAAGACGATGTTCAAGGAGGCCGGGCTCACTCGCCCGCCCCAGTCGTTCGACGAGCTGATGGCGTTCACGCAGGCCATGGGAAAGGCAGAGAAGTCGGGCTTCATGACCCTCAACTTCGACTGGCTCTACTGGCCGCTCTTCGCCATGAACGGTGTGGAGTTGCTGGGCCCGGACGGCAAGAAGGCCGCCTTTAATACCCCGGCCGCCACGAAGGTGTTGGAGGCCCTGACCAAGGCTACCGCCGACGGCGCCATCAACAAGGTCAGCTGGACGGGCCGCTGGGTGGAACCCAACGACGCCTTCGCTTCGGGTACCGTGGGAATGTACCAGGCACACGCCCCCGCGTTCTTCTACGTGCGCGGCACCGGGAAGTGGATAAGCGCGGAGACGCTGGGCGTGACCCACATGCCGGGCGGGTTCTCCACCCCCAACAGTCACGGGTTCGGCATCTCGAAGTCGAGCAAGCATCCCGATCTCGCCTGGGACTTCATCAAGGTGGCCACCAACGAGAAGTGGGGTTACACCTTCGGCACGACGCTCCGGAACTTGACCGGGGCCACCAAGGTCGACACGCGCGTCCTGGAGTATTTCCAGAAAGAGGATCCTCTCGCCCACGCCGTCCTCCGGACGCAAGTCGAGCAGCTCGACAAGCTGGTGGGCAACTGGCGGCAGGCGAAGGATGCCCAGATCAAGGAGGCGTTCTTTACCGAGATCCAGGCCGCGCTTCTCGGCCGCAAGCCGGCCGCCCAGGCCTTGGCCGAGGCCGAGCGCAAAGTGAATCGGGTGCTCCAGCGGTGACCATCGCTCGCTGGTGGCGGCGCCAGGGGATCGTCTGGCTCCTGCTGGCGCCGTCGCTGGCGATTTTCCTCCTCTACCGCATCATCCCGCTCGGGTGGAACGCCGTGCTCTCCCTCCAGAAGTGGTCGCCCCTCAGGCCCGCCGAGTTCGCCGGCCTCTACCACTACGAGGAGATGCTCCTTCACGACGATGTGTTCTGGACGTCGCTGCGCAACACGCTCGTCTACATGTCGAGCGCTCCTCTCGGCATCGCGCTCGCCCTGGCCCTGGCCCTCCTGGTCAATGCCGGCATTCGCGGGCGAACCGTCTACCGAGCCATCATCTTCGTGTCCTATCCCCTCATGACGGTGGCGGTCGGCATCATCTGGCGTTGGCTCTACGACGAGAAGCTCGGCCTCATCAACTACGCGCTCATCCGGCTCGGCTTCATCGCCAAGGGCATCCCGTTCCTCGACTCCTTCACCTGGGCCATGCCGAGCGTGATCGTGGCCGCCGTGTGGCAGATCGTGGGCTTCTTCATGATCATCCTGCTGGCGGGGCTGCAGAGCATTCCGGCTGCGCTGTATGAGGCGGCCGCCATCGACGGCGCCGATCGCCCGCAGCGCTTCCTGCGGATCACCGTGCCACTGCTCAGGCCGTCGCTCTTCCTCTGCCTCGTTCTCGGAATCATCAATTCCTTCACCAGCTTCGACCTGATCTATGTGATGACGCGCGGGGGGCCGAATTACGCGACGGAGCTGCTGATCACCTACATTTATCGGGCGGGTTTCGTGCTGAGCCAGCTCGACTATGCGGCCGCCCTGACCGTGGTGCTGTTCCTGCTGCTCCTCGCGGTGACCTGGGCCGCCAACCGCGTGTCGGGAGGCGAGGCCGGCGCCGTGGAGGCCGCCGACTAGGCCCGGGATGCGGCGCGGACGCAGCTGGCCGATCCACCTCGCCCTCCTCGTCGTGTCGGCGGCCATGCTGGTGCCGCTCTACTGGGTTCTCCGGACAAGCATCACCGGCGACAACATCTTCGCCTACCCGCCCGCCCTCCTCCCGCGCGACGTGCACCTCTACTACTACGTCGACGTCTGGTACTACATCCCCTTCGTGCGTTTTCTTGTCAACAGTGTGGTGGTCTCGCTCATCGTGGTCGTGGGCAACGTGGTCTTCAACGCCATGGCGGGTTACGCGTTGACCCTCGGATTCAGAGGCAAGCGGGCGGTGGTGCTCGTACTCCTCTCCTGCATGATGATTCCTTTCCAGGCCACCATCATCCCCGCCTACCTCATCACCAAGGAGCTGCGGCTGCTCAATACCCACCTGGGGCTGGCCCTGCCGCTCTGCTCCACCATCGTGTGCATCTTCGTGTTCAAGGCGGCCTTCGACGCGGTGCCACGGTCGCTCCTCGACGCCGCTCGTCTCGACGGTCTGGGCGACCTCCGCATCCTCGCCCGCATCGTGTTGCCCCTGTCGACAGCCGCGGTGGCGACCAACGTGATCCTGGCCTTCATCTGGTCGTGGAACAATTTCTTGTGGCCGCTCATCGTGGTGCGCAACCAGGACATGCAGACCCTCCCCCTCGGGCTCTCGACGTTTCTCAGCTACCTCGAGAACACCACGGGCGCGCTCTATGCCTTCTGCATCATGGTCTTGCTCCCCGGCCTCCTTGTCTTCGTCCTCGCCCAGAGGCAATTCGTTGAAGGTCTCACCGCCGGAGCCACCAAGGGGTAGCGCGCATGCGGCGCATCCTCCTCAGTCGCTACACCATCGTGCTGGGCACCCTCGCCCTCGTGGTGATCGCGTGGAACCTCTACGTAGCCACCCACAACCATGGCCGCATCTCCGGCCGAGTCATCGGGACCGACGGCCAGCCGGTCGCCGGCGCCACTGTGACCCTGAGGGAGAAGACGCTGACCACGCTCGAGCCGAGAGCGACCGCCCAGACGGATGGGGCGGGGATCTTCGTTTTCGCGGGTCAAGATGCCCACCACTTCGTCCTGGAGGCAGTCAAGGACGGCATCGGCAAGTCGGAGCGGACGGCGTATCGGCGGGCCTTCCGCGGTCAGAATCTCAGTCTGGCCGCCCCGCTTCGCCTCGAGCCGTGAAGCGAGAGCACGGTCAACCTCGCTTGACGATGTGGCTCCATGAAGCTACATTGGGCATATGTCAAGGGTCGGACTGCGGCAGCTGAAAATCCGCTTGAGCCACTACGTGCGTCAGGTGCGCGCTGGACACGAGATTCAAGTCACTGATCGCGGTGAGGTCGTCGCCGAGCTGGTGCCGCCCCGCGAGGCCGCCACCGGTCGAGAAGGCCTGGCCGAGCTCGCGCGTCGCGGGCTCGTCACCCTCGGCCTCCCCAACGATCCCAAGGTGTACCGGCCCATGCCGAGGCTTCTCAAGCCCGGCGAGCTGCAACGGCTCATCGACGAGGAGCGGGGCGACGCTGAACCTCTACGCGGAGTCCAGTGCGATCCTCGGCTGGCTGCTTGGCGAAGCCAGGGCCGACCTCGTCCGGCGCACGCTCGCCCGCGCCGAGATCGTCCTTGCCTCCGATCTGACCCTGGTCGAATGTGACCGCATCCTCATCAGACGCCAAGCCGCTGGCATCCTTTCTGGCGCCCACGCCATTCGGCTGCATGGAGACCTGCTCGCCGCAGCCAGGCACTGGAGCATCATGCGGATCGAGGGAAATGTTGTGGAGCGCGCTCGGCGCCCATTTCCCCTCGAGCCCATCCGGACCCTCGACGCGCTCCATCTTTGCAGTGCCGTGCTAGCAAGCGCCCGTGTTCCAGACCTTGCCCTCCTCACCCTTGACGAGAGGGTACGGCAGGCCGGTCGCGCGCTCGGGCTCCCCGTCGTTCCCACGTGAGGGCGGAGGTTGTCACAATGTTTCCAATCACCGAGACCTTCTGCAGACCGAGCGACACCGGACGTTCTACCTGGCGTGCGGGGCCGCCGATGCCCCGCTCATCGTGTTCGTGCACGGCTGGCCAGAGCTGTCCCTCAGCTGGCGGCATCAGCTGCCGTGTTTCGCGAGTCTTGGGTTCCGGGCAGTGGCGCCCGACATGCGGGGCTATGGCCGTTCGAGCGTGTATTCACGCCACCATGACTACGCGCTGGAGCACAGTGTGGCGGACATGCTCGAGCTTCTCGATGGGCTGGGCCGTGACAAGGCCGTATGGGTTGGCCACGATTGGGGCAGCCCGGTGGTCTGGAGCATGGCCAGCCATCATCCCGAGCGATGCCTCGGCGTGGCCAATCTCTGTGTGCCCTATTTCGCGCAAGGCTTTGCCCCGGCCACACTGGCGCCGTTGGTCGACCGCGCTGTCTATCCATCCGCGCAGTATCCCCTCGGACAGTGGGACTATCAGCTTTTCTACGAGGAGAGCTTCGACCGCGCACGGGCGGGGTTCGAGGCCAATGTCCGCAACACGGTCAAGGCCCTGTTCAGGAAGGGAAGCCCACGCGGCAAGGGCAAACCCTCACGCACCGCCCAGGTGCGTCGAGACGGCGGCTGGTTCGGCGGCGCCGGTCACGCGCCCGATGTGCCCCTGGACACGGACGTGCTGACGGAGGGCGATCTTCACACCTACGTGGCGGCGCTCGAAGCCAACGGATTCTTCGGACCGGACTCCTGGTACATGAACCACGGACGGAACCTCGAGTTCGCGAGCAAGGCGGCGAATGGCGGCCAACTCGCCATGCCTGTCCTGTTCCTGCACGGGGAGTACGACTACACGTGTGAGACCGTCGATTCCCGTCTGGCGGACCCGATGCGACGAGACTGTCGCAATCTCACGGAGGTCGTTGTGCCGTCCGGACACTGGATGGCGCAGGAGAAGCCCGTCGCCGTGAATGCCGCACTCGCCAAGTGGTTGGCCGTCCAGTTTCCCGAGCTGTGGGCCGCCTGACGCTTCCGCGCGACCCGATCTATCGCTCTCCGACCGAGGAAGTGGAGCTCCCGCCAGCTCGTTGCGTCTTGCCCATCGACTCGACACAAGCTATTCTAGCCATGTGAAGAAAGCTACAATAACCGAGGCGAAGAATCAGCTGAGCGCGCTGATCGATCGGGTGCGGCATGGCGAGACGATCGTGATCACCGACCGGGGGCGCCCGGTCGCGCGCCTGGTGTCAGCGCTCACGGGAGCCGCCCAGGACCCCGACGGGCGGCTGGCCAGGCTGGAGCGGCGGGGCGGGCTTCGGCGCGCGACCGCGCTGCCACCGCGCGCCTTGATTGCGAGGAAGCTGTCGCCCACGAAGAGACCTTCGGGCGTGCTCGGCGCGCTTCTCGAGGAACGCCAGGAGGGGCGGTGAGGTTCTGGGACAGCTCGGCGGTCGTTCCCTTGCTCGTGCCCGAGCCAGCGAGCCGGGCCGCCCAGAGGCTAGGTTCCAGCCGCCCAAAAAGGGGGAGTGGGGGAGGGCAGAGACAGGCGAGCCGAGACGGGACGGTTTGACGCGGGCGACCGATCCGAAGAGAACGAGTGAGACGAGACGCTCGCCCTGCTCGGCCACCCAGGCGTCCGTGGCGACTACCAGGGCCGTACGGAACGGCTCAGGCACAGACTCCGGTACTGCCGGCGCGCTGCTCCGCTGTTCCTGTTCACTCATCTGAGCTGATTCTAGCCCACCGTCTGGGCCCACGGGCCGCCGACTCGGCTACTCTATGGGCACTACGGACGTGACTGGAGGTGCTCGTGGACACGCTCGGTATCGAGTTCACGACGTTCTCGCTGATCGGGCGGTGTGAGCGCACGGGCATGCTGGGCGTCGCGATTGCCACCAGCGAGATGGCGGTCGGCTCGCGCTGCATTCACGTGGCGCCCAACGTCGGGGCCGTCCTCACCCAGGCCAGCACGAATCCACGCCTCGGCTTTCTCGGCCTCAACCTGATGCGGCCCGGCTACTCGGCACCCCGGGCGCTCGAGGAGATCGCGGCCAGCGACACGCACGCGGAGCGGCGGCAGCTCGGATGCCTCGACGTGAGCGGCCACGCCGCCGGCCGTACGGGATCCGGCAACCGCCCCTGGGCCGGGCACCGTGCGGCCCGCAACGTGGTCGCGGCCGCCAACGCGGTGGTCGGGCCCGACGTGGTCGACGCCATGTTCACCAGTTTCCAGGCCGAGCACGACCAGACCGCTGTGGGAGCGCCTGCTTGCCGCCCTCGAGGAGGGCAAGCGCGCAGGCGGCCAGCCCGACGGCGAGCAGTCGGCCGGACTCTACGTCGTCGACCGCGAGCCCTTCGCGACTGTCGACCTGCGTGTAGATCTGAACCCCGAGCCAGTGCGTGAACTGCGGCGCCTTGCCGACCGCTACTTCCCGCTGATTGCCTACTACAGCCTGCGGCCCTTCGATCCGAACGCTGCCGGGTGCAGACGACTGGCTGCGGGACCAGGCCGCAGACGCTCCCTCAAGACAATCCGGTGAGTGGCGCGGCAGTACAAGATCACCGGGCACAGCGGGTCGAGCACCGGGGAGTGTCGATGGGCCGCCCCTCCTGGGCCCGCGCCTCAGCGAAAAGCTGGCATGACCTTCGTGGCCCAGTCGCGCATGAACCGGATCTTGTCGTCGAAGTGGACGCTCATCCAGAACTGCCGGGCGCCCGCTTCCACCGCGCGCTCGAGCTTGGCGATGCAGTCAGCCGGAGTTCCAACGGCCGCGAACCGTTCGGCCAGGTAGTCCACCAGCCCCAGCTCCTGGATCAGCCGGCAGTTAGCGCTGCCCGGCATGACATGATCGGCGAACGTGTAGCGCGCCCCCAGCTCCCTCACCTTCGGCAGCAGCTCGGGCGGAATGTGCTTGCCCTCGGTCGTGAAGCGGGTCAGATGGTTGCCAGCCGCGGCGAGGGACATGGCGATCTCCTCGACGGCCTCGCGATAGCTACCCGCGACGTTCACGTCTGGCCACCACCACATGTCGACCTCTTCGGGATTCCGCCCAGCGGCCCGAGCGCCGGCGCGGACCTGATCGATCGAGTCGCGCACGATCTCGGGCAAGAGCCCCGTGCGGATGACGACCCCATCGGCGATCTCCCCGGCCAGTCGCAGAGTTTTGGGTCCGGACGCCGCCAGGTAGATGGGGATCTTTGCGCGCGTCCAGGTCAAGCGCGCCGGCTTGTCGTGATAGACGGCCGTGCCCGTCGTCAGCAGCTCGCGCACGGTCAGGGTGTATTCGCGCAGCTCCGCGAGCGGAGCGGCCTTTAGGCCGAGGTTATAGGCGGCGCTGTCGCCGCTGCCGATGCCGATCATGGTCCGCCCCGGCGCCAGCTCCTCCAAGGTGCCGGCCGCCGCCGCCGCCACGGCAGGGTGCCTGGTGAGCGGGGTGATGACTCGTGATCCGAAGCGGATCCGCTCGGTGTGAGTCGCGCAGAGGGCCAGGGTGACGTAGACGTCCCGGCAGATTGACTGGGAGTCCGAGATCCCCAGGATCTCGTAGCCGAGCCGCTCCACCTCCCGAGCCCAGCCCACCACCTCCGGGGGCGGGGCGGTTGGCATGAAGTTGATCCCGAACTTGACGCGCATCGTGGCCTCCTCGCTGAGTCGACAAAGTTTAGGTTTTGATTATCATGATAAAGTAAATCGATGCTGAGTCGCCAGCTTGTCCTCCCTGAGCGGCCAGAGCAGTCGTTTTTCCTCTGGGGCCCGCGCCAGACAGGCAAGACCTCGCTGCTCCGGGCGACGTACCCTGATGCGATCTGGATCGATTTGTTGAAGACGGACGATTTTGCCCGCTATGCCCAGCGGCCGGCGCTCCTACGCGAGGAATTGCTCGCCCAGCCGGCCGGATCTCTGGTCGTGATCGATGAGGTCCAGAAGGTGCCCGCCCTGCTCGACGAGGTCCACTGGCTGATCGAGAACCGCCGCACGAGGTTCGTCCTGTGCGGATCCAGCGCGCGCAAGGTGCGCCGCGGCGCCGCCAATCTTCTCGGGGGACGAGCCCTGCGCTACGAGCTCTTCGGCCTAGTCTCAGCGGAGATCGGGGCTGAGTTCGACGTCGTGCGAATGCTCAACCACGGCTATCTGCCCCGCCACTATCTCGGGAGTCTCCCCGAGCGTATGCTCCGCGCCTATGTCGACGACTACCTCAAGGAGGAGATCGCGGCGGAAGGACTCGGTGCGCAACCTCCCGACCTTCTCGGGATTCCTCCAGGCCGCCGTGCTCTCCGATGCCGAAGTAGTCAACTTCGCGAGCGTCGCCCGCGACTGTGGAGCATCTGCGCCCACGGTCAAGGAATACTTCCAGATCCTGATCGACACCCTGCTGGGCCGATGGCTCCCGGCGTATCGTCGTCGGCCAAAGCGCCGGGTCATCCAGTCCCCGAAATTCTATTTCGCGGACGTGGGTGTGGTGAATCTGCTCGCCCGTCGAGGTCCGCTCCAACCCGGGGCGGAGCTATTCGGCAAGGCATTCGAGAACTGGGTATGTCACGAGCTGACTGCATACCGCGCGTACCGGCGGACGTTCGAGGACCTTGCGTACTGGCGGCTCGCCAGCGGAATCGAGGTGGACTTTGTCATCGAGGCCGCCGAGGTCGCCATCGAGGCGAAGGCCAGCACTAATGTGCACCGCGATCACCTGGTCGGGCTTCGCGAATTCGCCCAGGAGTACCCCCGGGTGAAGCGCCGAATCGTCGTCTGTCTCGAGTCGCGCCCTCGGCGCACTGACGACGGAATCGACATCCTCCCCTCGCGGGTGTTCGCCGACCGCCTCTGGACCGATACGCTCATCGCCTGACCTCGTGTCGACCCACATGGCGAGCCTGGTGCTCCGTTCAGACCGTGCTCGCCTCGCGGCCACGCGGCAGGTAGCGGCCCCACCCCGTGGAACCGACGGTGACCCGATCCTCCATCATGATCCGTCCCCGAACCATCGTCGTCCGGGCCAGTCCCTTGAATTTCCACCCTCGGTAGACGCTGACCTCGCACAGGCAGTGATAGAAATCGTCATCCACCGTGGCCTCCAGGTCCGGATCGACGATGACGATGTCGGCGTCTGCTCCCGGGATCAAGGCCCCTTTGCGCGGGTAAAGTCCGAACGCCTTGGCGGTGTTCGTCGAGCCGACGCGCACGAGATCCTCGATCGAGATTCGCCCTGCGTTGACCCCCGACGTCATCAGCACCGGAAGGAAGTGCTCCATCCCTCCGCGGTTGCCCGACCGCGCTGCCCAGATGTTGTCGTGCTTGCCGCCGCCTTTCTCCTTGGTCGCCCGCGTCCGTCCGCCTGTCCCGTGGTCAGAGCCGAGGCAGGTGATCCCGCCATCGTGAAACGCCCGCCACAACCGTTCGAGATCCCGGGCCCCGCGCAACGGGGGATTCACTTTGCCCCAGCATCCGATCTCCGCCTCCATGGCCCCGGTGTGGGTCAGGTGGTGGGGCGTCACCTCCGCCCAAAGCGGCCAGCCCTCACGCCGAGCGGCTGCCACCAGGTCGGCGCCCTCACCCGTGGACAGGTGGGCGACATACAGAGGAGCCCCGGCCTGCTTGGCCAGCTCGATCGCCATGGCGATGCGGCTCGCCTCGGCCGCGTTGGGCCGCGCCTCGCTCCAGGCGCCAAGGTCGCGCCGTCCGGTGGCCTGCAGCTCTTCCTCAAGCACGACGATGAGATCGATATCCTCCGCGTGGACGATCACCACGCCTGGATGCTCGGCGTCGGCGCAGAAGCGCAGCGAGCGGAAGAGCATGCCCGCGTCGGACGGCCCACCGAGCCACGAGAGTCCCTCGCCTGGCCGGGGCCGGTAGGCGTTGAAGAAGTGCTTGAAGGAGGTGACTCCGAGCCCGTAGACCTCGGGCTGCTCCGCGAAGTGCGACTCGGTGCTGACGATCGCGTGCATGAAGTAGTCGACGTGCGACCATCGGTCGCCCTCGCGGATCGTGGTCAGCACATTGGGCACCAGAGGCTCGTTGCGCTGTCCCACGAAGTGGCCGAAGGTCGTCACCCCGCCGTAGAGGGCCCCCTCGGTCTCGACGGGCATGTTGGCCTCGAGGCCGGCAGCGATGGAGGCATCCTCCTCGCTGGCCATGTGGACGTGCGCGTCGATGAGGCCAGGAAGGACATACTGCTCATGGGCGTCGATCGTCCGTCTTGCCGGCGGTAGGGTCCGGTCGGCTCCGACCGCCACGATCGCCTCCCCCGCCACCGCGACTCCACCGTGCATGACGCCGGCCGGCGTCACCACGCGACCATTGCGAATGACCAAGTCGATCATGCTGCCGTACGGGTGCTCGTCACCAGCCTTCGCGCCCGCAATCCTGATCGAGGGGCCACGACGCTGCCTACCGGGACGACCCCGCCTCGCGGTAGATCGCCAGCACGGAGGGTCGTGGCGGCATGTCGGGTCGGTAGTCGGGGAATCGGCTGCCCGGCTTATCGTAGGTAACCTTGGGGACGCTGCCCGGATGCTGGACGGCCACGAAGACCGTACGGTAGTCCGGCGTGAAGGCCGGGCCGCACAGCTCGGCTCCGATCGGGCCTGAGAGGAACTGGCGAGCGCGGCCGCGGTCGGGACCTTCGGTGTCCACCACCCACACGCCGTCGTTCGGGCCCAAGGTCTCGTCGTTTCCATCCGTCGTGACCCACAGGCGACCGCGGTCGTCGAACCCGATGTTGTCGGGCATCGCGAACGGATTCACGTCAGTTCGACCCTGGTACGCCGCTCGATGCGCTGGCTCGCGAGGGTCGCCGGCCAGGATGAACATCTCCCAGCGGAAGCGCGGGGCCGTATGGTCGCCGCCATCCTCGAGCAGCTCGATGATGTGGCCGTACTTCACGCTCGCCCGCGGGTTGGCCTTGTCGAGCTGTGCCGCCGTGCGCCGCTCGTTGCCCGTCATCACGACGTAGACCTTCCCGGTCACCGGGCTTGGTTCCACGTCCTCCGGACGATCCATCTTCGTCGCGCCCAGCAGGTCGGCCGCCCGACGCGCGTTGATCACGACATCGGCCTGGGAGTGGAACCCGGCCGCCTCGGTGAGGGGGCCGCTGCCCATGACCAGCGGCAGCCATTCCCCGGTGCCATCGTCGCGGAACCGCGCCACCCAGAGGGTGCCGCGCTCGAGGAGGCGCATTGCGCCGGCGCGATCGTCGGGATCGTAGCGACCGTCGGCAACGAACTTGTAAAGGTATTCGAACCGCGCGTCGTCGCCCATATAGACCACAGGCCGCCCGCGCTTCGAGATGGCGACGGTGGCGCCCTCGTGCGCCATGCGACCAAGCGCTGTGTGCTTCACAGGGACCGAGCTCGAATCGTACGGGTCGATCTCGACAACCCATCCGAAACGGTTCGGCTCGTTCGGCTCCCGGCGAACATCGAAACGGCCGTGGTGAGCACCCCAGCCGTAGCGGCCGCCTCCTACCCCGTAGCGCTTGTGCAATGCGCGCAAGCTCTCGTCGGCAAGCTCGTCAGGCTTGCCGTCGAAGTAGACCCACAGGTTCTCCTCGCCGGTCAGGATGGTCCCCCACGGCGTGACTCCGCCCGCGCAGTTATTGAGTGTGCCGAGCACGGAGAGACCGGTAGGGTCAGCTGAGGTCCGCACGAGCGGGTGGCCGGCTGCGGGGCCGCGGAGCGTCATGGGGGTGTTCGCGGTGAGGCGCCGGTTGTAGGGCGAATCGAGCACGTACGACCACTCGCCGCTCGGGTGCCGCCGGACTTCCACCACCGTAAAGCCGTGGGCGGCGATCTCGACGTCGACCATCGCGCGAGTCTTGCTGGCGATCTGAGCATTCCAGCGTGGCCACATCAGCGCCGAGCGCGCGTTCTCATGGTTTACGCCGAGCAGGCCGCGGGTCGATGAGCGGCTCCCGCGAGGCAGCGGGAGATAGCCGACGAAGTCATTGTCGTACCCGAACTGCCGAGCCTGCGCCGCCGCCGTCTGGGCGGTAGGGTCGAACGCGGGGACACCGGGGAACAATGGATCGCCCCACCGCAAGAGGACCTGGGCGCGGTACCCGCGGGGCACGACCAGCGTGTCATCGGTCGAGGGCGCTACCGGCGCGAAGTCCACACCTACGTGGTCAGCGCTGCCGCGTGGCTCGGCGAGGGGGGCGCAGGCGGCCGCCGCCAGGCCCATGGCGGCACCGGCCAGGAGAGCACGTCGCCCGAGCCTCGCCTCGAGGACCGCCGCGAACGTGGAATTGTCTGACGGGTTGGCCACTTCGACATCCTTCTCGTCATCCATCGCAGTTCCTCGGCCGTCCTCCTGCACGTCCAGGCCTGGCGGCACGACGGTACCACGGCGTGCGCGCGGGTGGGCATGGTACCTTCGGGCCACCGTCGGCATCCTCAAGGAGGTCCGCCATGATCGGTCGTATGGCAGCTGTCGTCGCGGCCCTGCTCACTCTCGTCGCCCTGGTGGACGCCCAGCCCAAACCGGCCCGCCCGTTCACCTTCATCCTCGACTTTCTCCCCTACGGCGAATACACGCCTTACTTCACGGCGCTCGACAAGGGGTGGTACAGGGAGGAAGGCCTCGACGTGAAAATCCTTCGCGGGGCGGGGTCGGGTGACACCATCAAGCGCATCGCGGTGGGTCAGGGGGAGGCAGGCAGCGCCGACTTCAGCGCGCTCACCGGCGCCCGCGCCAACGAGGACATCCGGGTGAAGGCCATCGCCGCCTACTTCCGGCGGCCGCCTCACTCCATCTTCGTGCGCGAAGGAACCGGTATCAATTCGGCGAAAGATCTGGCGGGCAGGACTCTTTCCATCACGCCGGGCAACAGTCACCAGATCCTCTTCCCGCTCTTAGCTCAGCTGGCTGGGTTCAATGCGGATAGCGTGAAGTGGGTCACCATGGACGGGGCCGCCATGGGCCCCGCCCTCATCACCGGACGCGTCGACGGCGCCCCCTTCTTCGCCAACCACGAGGCGCGCTTGCAAAAGCAGGCCAAGGCCCAGGGGCAGACCCTCAAGCGCATCTCGTACGCCGATGCCGGCTTCGACATGTACTCGCTGGTGATCTTCGCCCGTGAGGATTCCATCGCGAAGGACGCCGATGTGCTCCGAGCCTTCCTGCGCGGATCCATCCGGGGGATGAAGCACGCCTTCGCGCCCCAGAACCTGGAGGAGGGCTCGCGAATTCTCCTGAAATCCAACCCGGAGGTCGACTTCGACGCGGCCCTGGGCGCCGCCACCGTGGCGAGCCGCTACGCGTTCACGGAAGAGGTCACCAGCGGGAAAGTCGCCGTGGGCCAGTTCGAGCCCGCTCGCGTCGACAAATCGCGCGACGTCTACACCCAGTACATGCAGCTGAAGCGGAAGGCTTCGGGCGACGAGCTCTACACCAACGACCTTCTGCCCGAGCGGAAGTAGCGCCATGGCCCTGCTCATCCGCGGCGGTCACGTCCTCGGCGCAGAGCGGGCGACTCGCCCTTGCCGACGTCCTCATCGACGGCGAACGGATCAACGCCGTCGCGCCTCACCTCGCCTCTGCCGCAAACACCGAGATCCTCGACGCGGCCGGTTTCCTCGTCATCCCTGGGTTTGCCAATGCCCACACCCACGCCCACAACAACCTCCTGCGAGGCCTCGCCGGCCGCTGGACGCTCGAGGATCTCCTGAACCACGGGCCTGCCCTCAACGCCAACCGCACCCCCGAGGACCACTATGTATCGGCCGCCATCGGCGCGGTGGAGATGTTGAAGACCGGATGCACAGGTGCCTACGACCTTTTCATGGGGTTGCCGGCGCCGGGGCCCGATGACGCCGAAGCCATCGCTCGCGCCTACGACGACGTGGGGATGCGCGCGGTGATCGCGCCCGCGGTGGCTGATCTCGTGTTCTACAACACGGTGCCTGGCCTCCTCGATCTCCTGCCGAAATCCTTGCGTCAGACGGTCGACAGCATCCGCTCGGCGCCAACCGAGGGGCTGCTGCGCCTCAGCGAGGACATTCTTCGGCGCTGGCCGGGCACCTCGGGTGGTCGGATCCGCGCGGCACTGGCTCCGACGATTCCCACCCAGTGCAGCGAGGCTTTCCTCCAGGGTTGCGCTCGCCTCGCCCGCGATCACGGTGCCCTTCTTCATACCCACTTGGCCGAGTCGAAAGTGCAAGCCATCGCTTCCCAGAAGCGCTGGGGCAAGACTGCCGTCGCCCACCTCGAGGAGCTTGGTCTCCTCAACCCACGCTTTGTGGGCGCCCACGGTGTATGGCTCACCACGGAGGACATCAAGCGGCTTGGCGACGCGGGCGCCGCCATCGCCCACAACCCGGCCAGCAACCTGCGTCTCGGCAGTGGCATCGCCGCCGTTCGCGAGATGCTGGAGGCGGGAGTCACCGTGGGCCTGGGTACGGACGGCGCCATGTCGTCCGATAACCTGAATCTCTTCGAGGCTATGCGGGTGGCGGCGCTGGTCGGCAACGTGCGCTTTCCCCACGACAGCACGCGCTGGCTGCAGGCCGCCGAGGTCTGGTCGCTCGCCACGCGCGGCAGCGCGCGTCTGCTTGGCCTGGGTGACGATCTCGGTGTCGTCGCGCCGGGCCGCCTGGCCGATCTCGTTCTTCTGCGCGCCGACTCGACCTTCTTGCGGCCGCTCAACGACGCTCTGGGCGCGCTCGTGTACGCGGAGACCGGGGCCGATGTCGACACGGTGCTCGTCGGGGGACGCGTCGTCGTGCGGGGTGGGCGCGTGCTCACGGTGGACGAGGAGCGGCTGCGCGCGCGGGCCCAGGCCGCGGCCGATCGCATCCGGGCGGCCAACGCCGATGCCTGGCGGCTCGCCGATGAGCTCAGCCCCTATGTCGCCCAGGCCTGCCGGGCAGCCGTGGCGCTGCCCTATCCCGTCAACCGCTACGCCGCCCCCGTCTCATGATCGAGCTGCGCGCGGTCACCAAGAGCTACCGCGCGCGAAAGGGCGACGTGGTCGAGGCCCTCGCCGATGTCAGCCTGGAGGTGAAGGAAAAGGAGTTCGTCAGCATCGTGGGGCCGAGTGGCTGCGGCAAGAGCACCTTGCTCAAGCTGGTGGCCGGGTTGGTGCCGACCACAGGGGGTCGGGTGACCATTCACGGCCAGGAGGTCCGCGAGCCCTTTCCGGACGTCGGGTTCATCTTCCAGAGCGCGGTGCTGCTTCCCTGGCGCAACGTCCTCGACAACGTGCTGTTCTCCATCGAGATGCTCGGCCGGCCCCGTGAGGAGTATCGCGGGCGGGCGCGCGATCTGCTGGAGCTGGCGGGCCTGCACGGCTTCGCCGACAAGTACCCGTGGGAGCTGTCGGGCGGCATGCAGCAGCGGGTGTCCCTCTGCCGCGCCCTTGTCCACGATCCGAGCCTGCTCCTGATGGACGAGCCGTTTGGCGCCCTCGACGCCATGACGCGCGAGGAGATGAGCCTCGAGCTGCTGCGGATCTGGGAGGAACGGCGAAAGACGATCCTCTTCGTGACCCACAGTATCCCGGAGGCTATCCTGCTCGCCGATCGCGTGGTGGTGATGACCCCACGCCCGGGCCGACTGGCCCGGGTACTCGAGGTCGGGCTGACCCGTCCACGTCGAGTGGAGATGGAGTTCGACGATCGGTTCAAGGCTCTCAGCCAGGAGATTCGCGGGCTGATCTTCACACGCGCCGACGCCGAACACGATGGCTGAGAGGCGGCGGCGTTGGGTCATTCCGCTTGCCGTCTTCCTGGTCGTGTTCGGCATCCACGTCGGCTCCAGCGTTACTAGCTCGTTCGATTCACGCTGGTCGCTCTATATCGCGCTCAGCCTGCTTCATCGCGGGGACACGAACCTCGACGAGTACGGGGAAGTCATTGCCCGGGAGCAGGGATATGCCATCGAGCAGGTGGGGCGTCAATCGTACTCGATCTATCCGGTCGGGGCCTCCCTGCTGGCGATGCCCTTCATGCTGGTCGTCGAGCAGTACGACCGCGTGGTCCGGGGCCTTGATCTCGATCAGCGGATCCGCGCGAATCCCAACCTGCCTGCCCACCTGGAGCGTCAGGTGGCCTCGGTCCTGATGGCCGTAACTGCCGTGGTCATCTATAGCATGGGCCTTCAGCTCCTCGCCTCGCCGTGGCGCGCGGTGGTTCTCGTCCTGGTCTTCGCCTTCGGCACCGCGGCCTGGTCGACGGTGAGCCGCGCGATGTGGCAGCACACCCCGTCGGTGCTGTGCCTGGCCGTGGCGCTCCGAGCGTTACTGGCCGCGCGCGCGCAGCCGAGGTGGCTGCCGCTCGGCGGATTCGCCCTTGCCTTCGCCTACGTCAGCCGGCCAACCAACTCGCTCTCTCTCCTCGGCCTCTCAGCGTTGGTGCTTCGGCGCCATCGATCGTGGGCATGGTGGTATCTCCTGGCCGTGGCCGTCGTTCTGGTGCCCTTCGCCGCCTTCAACTGGACCGTGTATGGCGCGTTGCTCTCGCCTTACTACCGCGGTGTCGGATTTCGCGCTACCGATAATCTCCTGGAGGCCATGACCGGCAACCTCGCGAGCCCCGCCCGGGGCCTCTTCGTGTTTTCACCAGTTCTGCTCTTCGCGGTACCCGGCGCCGTGATGCGCCTGAGAGCCGTCGACCGCGACGAGCTAGACGGCTGGCTGATCGCGATCCTCCTCGCGCACTGGGTGGTTGTGTCCTCGATCTGGCCGTGGTGGGCGGGGGACTCATTCGGACCTCGCTTCTTCGCCGATATGCTGCCCTACCTCGTGTACTTCCTGGCACCCGTCGTGGCGAAGCTGTCGTGGTCGGGGGGGATCGGGGCACGCGCTCTGACGATCGGCTTCGCAGCGTCGCTCCTGGTGAGCGTCCTGATCCACGGACGAGCAGCAACCAGCCGCCAGGGATACGCCTGGAACAACAACCCTGTACCCATAGACCGGGATCCCGGCCGGCTCTGGGACTGGCGCGATCCACAATTCATGCGCGGATGGATTCGGCCATGACAGGGAGCGGTGGCGAGAGCCGCCTCAAGGCGATCCTGCTGCCGGCAGGCGTCATGATTGGGATCGTGATCGTGTGGGAGCTTGTCTATCGCGTCTTCAAGATCCCGACCTTCGTGGTTCCCGCTCCTTTTGGGATCATCGCCGAGACGTGGGAGTGGCGCTGGCGTCTGCTTGGTCACACGTGGGTGACGCTCTACGAGACCCTGGCCGGCTTCGCGCTCTCGATCGTCGTCGGCACCCCCCTCGCGGTCGTCATCGTCTACTCCCCCTTCCTGCGTCGGGCGATCTACCCCTTGCTGGTCGTGGCGCAGGCGGTGCCGAAGGTCGCCATCGCACCCGTTCTGCTGCTTCTGCTGGGAGCCGGCGAAGTCTCCAAGGTCGTGGTGGCCTTCCTGGTCGCCTTCTTTCCTGTGGTGGTGGACACGGCTACGGGTCTGGCCGCCACGCCTCCCGAACTGCTCGACCTGAGCCGCTCCTATCGCGCCAGTGCCCTCAAGACCTTCGTGAAGGTCCGCTTCCCGATGGCCTTGCCGTTCTTCTTCAGCGGCCTCAAGGTGGCCGTGACCCTGGCCGTGATCGGCGCGGTGGTGGGCGAGTTCGTCGGCTCCGACAAGGGGCTGGGCTATGTCATCCTCTCCGCCACGTCCTACTGGAAGTCCAACCTAGCCTTCGGGGCCATGGGCATCCTCGCCCTGCTGGCCGTCGGTCTGTTCGGCCTGGTGGAGCTGGTCGAGCGCCTCGTCTGCCCCTGGTACGCGATCGCTCGCGAGGGTGACACCGCGTCCGCCCGGTGACGCGAAACGAATTCCTTGACGAGGGCGGCGGCTCGGGGCAGAGTCGCCGCACCGTCCCGACCGAGCGTTCCCGCAGAGAGGCAACGATGCGCCATGCCAGGCCTCGGGTCCGGGCCCCCTGCCCTCCTTCGCGCGCCGGGCCTGAACAAGCTAACGGCCGACACATGGAGGTGCGCGATGGGTCGATTCTTAGTGTGGACAGCCCTCGTGGGGTTACTGGCGCTGGCCAGCGCGGAGGTAGGGGCGCAGGGTCAGCCGGACGGCCAACTGACCATCGCTTTCGATGTCTCGATCGCCCCGTCGTTCCTCGAACCGGCAGAGACACCGGGAATCGGGACACCGTTCGTGTTCCTCTACGCCATGCACGACGCGCTGATCAAGCCCTTGCCCGGCAACGACATGGCGCCGTGCCTGGCGGAGTCGTGGAAGGAAAGTGCGGACGGGCTGGTGTACGAGTTCAAGCTGCGGGAGGGTCTGCGCTTTCACAACGGTGATCCCTTCACGGCCGAAGACGTCAAGTTCAGCTTCCACCGCTATCGGGGAGCGGCCGCCAAGTTACTGCAGACGCGGGTGAAGAGCGTTGAAATCGTCGACGCTCACCGCGTGCGCTTCGTGCTGCACGCGCCGTGGCCCGATTTCCTCGCCTTCTATGCCACTCCCGCCACCGGGGCGGCCTGGGTCGTGCCGAAGAAGTACATCGAGAAGGTAGGCGAGGAGGGCTTCAAGAAGCAGCCGGTGGGCCTCGGGCCTTACCGCTTCGTTCGTCTGACACCCGGGATCGAGCTGGTGCTGGACGCGAACGATCAGTACTGGCGCAAGAAGCCGTCAGTCAAGCGGATCATCATCAAGGGCGTCCCCGATCGGACCACGCGCCTGGCCATGCTCAAGACCGGAGAGGCCGACATCGGCTACCTGATGATCGGGATCGAGGCCCAGACCGTGAAGGACGATCCCAAGCTGCGCCTGGCGCAGGTCATCTCCTCCGCCGCCTGGTGGCTGGACTTCCCGGAGCAATGGAAGCCGGGCTCGCCCTGGGCGGATCGCCGCGTTCGGCTGGCCGCGAACCTGGCCATTGACAAGCAAGCCGTCAACGAAGCCGAGCGCATGGGGTTCTCGCGGCTGACCGGCAACATCATTCCGAGCGTCATGGAGTTCGCCCTGCACATCGCACCCTACCCCTACGATCCGACGCACGCCAAGCGGCTCCTCGCCGACGCCGGTTATCCCAACGGGTTCGACGCCGGGGACCTCACCCCGGTCCCGCCGTTCACGAGCTTTGGCGAGACGATCTCCAACTCGCTGGCCCAGGCCGGCATCCGGACGCGCGTGCGCAGCATGGAGCGGGCGACCTTCTTCGAAGCTTGGCGTGCCAAGAAGCTGACGGGCATCATCATGGGGGCCTCGGCCGGGCTCGGCAATGCCGCGGCGCGCCTGGAAGCCTTCGTCATCAGCACGGGCACCTACGCCTATGGCGGACATCCCGACATCGACAAACTGTTCGCCGAGCAGGCTCAGGAGCGCGACCGAAAGAAGCGCGAAGCGTTGCTCCACCAGATTCAGCGGCTGTTGCACGAACGGGTCACGTACGCGCCGATCTTCGAGCCGGCCACCCTGCACGGGATAGGTCCTCGGGTCGAGGAGCCCGCCGTAGGACTCAACCCTCTGCTGTACTTTGCGGCACCCTACGAGGACATGCGGCTCAAGGCTCCTTGACCCTGAAGCCCCGACGTAGCACACTTTTGATTCCTCGCCTGGGGCGAGGGGGAGGATGCCATGTTCCGCGATCTTGTGACCTCGCTGGAGAGCCTGCGCGCGATCGTTGGCGGCGAGCCGAGCGAGGTGGCCCGACGCAAGGAGTTGCCGGCGCTTGACTCCCATGCGCGCGCCTTCATCGCCCGCTCGCCCTTCCTGCTGCTCGGGACGGCCGACGCCGACGGCC
Organism: uncultured Candidatus Rokubacteria bacterium; assembly: GCA_963754315.1. Lineage (GTDB taxonomy): Bacteria > Methylomirabilota > Methylomirabilia > Rokubacteriales > CSP1-6 > CAVWFS01. The sequence continues at coordinate 81,936 of CAVWFS010000016.1, read as the reverse complement.
GCTGCGACGTGTCCCCCAAAGGCGACGCGCCGGGATTCGTGCGCGTGCTGGACGATCACCATCTGGCCATTCCCGATCGCCCGGGTAACAAGCGCCTCGACGGGATGCGCAACCTGCTCACCAATCCTCACGTCGGCCTGATCTTTCTCGTTCCCGGAAACGACTTCACCCTGCGGGTGAACGGCCGCGCCGCCATCACGCGCGAGCCCACCTTGTTACGCTCCCTGGCCGCGCAGGGCAAGGTCCCGCTCGTCGCCATCGGCGTCGAGGTCGAGGAGGTGTTTCTCCACTGCGCCCGCTCGTTCCGGCGCGGCAAGCTCTGGGACCAGGAGACCTGGCCCGGTCCCGATGCGCTGCCGTCGATGCCGTGCATCCTCTACGACCAGACCCGGGGCGCGATGTCGCTGGAAGCGCTCGAGGCCCGCAACGCCCAGTCGCTGGCCGCTCTCTACTAAGTGACGAAGTCCGTCGCGGCCCGACGTTGACCGGCCGCTGGAAGTTAGGTACACCTAATCAGCATGGTGCTGTCCTCCGGCATGTGGCTGCTGACCACCCTGGGCCTGCTGTTGCTATCGTGGCCGGCCAGCGGGTCCGAGAGCCAGTTCGACCGGGGGCTCCGGGCCCTTCGCGGTATGACTGGCTGTTATCTGGTTGATTACAGCTACGTCGAGACGGAAAGCCTCCGGCCCGGGTACGTCCGCGACCCCCGTGTCTACGACGTCAACCGCAACAAGTCGGTCAAGGAGTGGATCTCCGCCGAGCAACTGTCCCCCCGGCGGCTGCGCCTGCAGCGGATCCTGTTCGCCACGGATCTGGGCGGCGCCGTGCGAGCGGGCAGCGAGCTACGGCATCAATCCGAGGACTGGGAGTACGAGGCGCCATTTCTGTACGATTTCGTGGGCCCGCACCGCTGGAACGTGAGGGACTTGCGCGCCTCGCCCGGTCTCTGGACAAGGCGCGTCACCAACCTCGACGACGGTCTGCGCTACCAATGCGCGGCCTCCTGGGCCTCGGATACTGCCTATCCTGACTGGTCGTGCTCCAACTACGCCCCCGTCCCAGGCCGCGAGACGCGCGACATGGGCCGCTCGGACTACAACGCGCTCGAGCGGGGCACCCGGATCGTGGTGTACGGTGGCAGCTGGCTGGAGCGCCAGGAAAACGTCAAGACCATCCACGCCGAGGGCGCCCGTACCCCGCTGGTCCGCGAAACGGGCAAGAACTGGTACGTGCGCCTGCCCGACGCGGAGTGCGCGACCGCTCAAAATTTCGCCAAACCCCGCGAGGCCTTCTGGGCGCTCTTGCGCGAGACGTGGGACAGCGTGCTCACCGGGGCGGGCCCCTTCGTCGAGACGGTCCCGCCCGGTCAGCCTCCGCGCTTCATGAAGATGTACGACGTCGAAGAGGACTACATCGGGCGTGATCTGACGGACCCGGCGGTCCGGAGCGCCGCCCGGGAGCGCATCCTCAAGGTCATCGAGGAGTACCGAGTCCGGTAGGGTTCCTGCCGGGGACGCCGGGCCGCAAGGGCCGCGGCAAGGAGGACACCATGCGGCTGAAGGGCAAGCTCGCGCTGATCACGGCGGCGGCGTCAGGAATCGGGCGCGCCGGTGCGGTTCTCTTCGCACGAGAGGGGGCCACGGTGGCCGTGGCCGATATCGACCGGGGTCGGATCGGCGACACCGTGGCCGAGATCACCAAGGCGGGCGGCCGCGCCCACGGCATCCCGTGCGACCTGACGAAAGAAGCCGATGCTCGACGCATCGTGCGCGAGGCGGTCAGCGCGCTCGGCGGCCTCGACATCGTGTGGAACAACGTCGGCCATCCGGGACCCGGCCGGATCGAAGACGTCGACATGGACGACTACGACGTGGCCATGACGCTCAATCTACGGAGCGTTCTCGTCACGACCACAGAGGCGATCCCGGCTCTACGCGCTCGGGGCGGCGGCAGTATCCTCTTCACCAGCTCGATCGCCGGAATCTACGGCTCGCCGTTCAGCCCGGTCTACTCGGCGGCAAAGTTCGGCGTCACCGGTCTCACGAAGTCGCTCTCCCTCCGGCTGGCCGCCGACAACATTCGGGTGAACTGCGTTTGCCCGGCGCCGATCGACACCCCGATGCTCGATCTCTTCATGGGGCGCCCCGACGTCGAGGCCAACAAGCACGAGAATCTCGCGCGCATGAAGGCCGCCATTCCGCTTGGACGCGTCGGCACGCCGATGGAGGTCGCCCAGGCCGGACTCTTCCTCGTCTCCGACGACGCCAGCTACGTCACCGGGGTATCCCTGCCCGTCGACGGCGGCTACACCGCCCGGTAGTTCTCGAGGGGGACGGTGATCCCCCGTCCCCATGCTAGGCTGGCTCAATGGCGAGTCGAAGCGACGACTGGCTGCGCCAAGGCCGCCGCGACCTAGACCATGCGCGGCGGGCGAACGCTGGAGGAGACCACGAGTGGGCGTGCTTCGCCGCGCATCAGGGAGCCGAGAAAGCGCTGAAGGCAGTTTTTCATTCCCGCGGCGAGGAAGCGTGGGGTCACACCGTGTCCGAGCTGCTGACGGCGCTCCTCGGGAACCGAGCGTCAGTCGACCCTCTTATGATCCAGGCGAAAGCCCTCGACAAGCATTACATCCCGACCCGCTATCCCAACGGGTTCCCGTCGGGGGCGCCCATGGACTACTACACCGCGGAGGATTCGACGAAGGCGATCGCAGATGCTGAGGCGATCATTCGGTACTGTGAAGGTCTTCTCGCTGGACCGACCAAGGATTCGTAGGGCGCTCGAACAATTGATCGAAGAGCGCTACCGGCCGGATCCCAACGTCGCCGCCGTCTACCTGTTTGGCTCCTTTGCCCGCGGCAATGCCGTCCCCGGCAGCGACCTTGATCTTCTCGTCGTGCTTCGCGACGACCCTCGCCCTCCGCGCGAGCGCATCGTCGACTACCTGCCGGAGAGGTTCCCGGTGGGAGTGGACATCGTCCCGTGGACCGAGGCGGAGCTCAACGAGCGCCTCGCCAGGGGAGACCGGATGGCCCATACGATTCTCGCGGAAGGCGAGGCGCTTCTCGACCGACGGATAACCCACTCACCGCGTGCTTGACGGCGAGGAGGAGGATGGCGATGGCTCCGCGTGCGCTCTACCTGGTCCGCATGGATGTCGCCCACGACCACGAGGCCATGTTCAACGAGATCTACGACACCGAGCATGCCCCGGCCCTCGCCTCGGTGCCCGGTGTGCACAGCGCCAGTCGCTATCGCAACCCGTCGCCCACCGATCCGCGCTACCTGGCGGCCTACGAGATCGACAGCCCTGCCGTCATCGAGAGCGCCGCCTGGAAGAAAGCAGGCGAGCTGGGCCGCTGGTCGAAGGACGTACGTCCGCATACCATGAATCGCCATCTCGTCATGTACGAGTGGGTGGGCAGCAGCGCCACCTTGACCCACTCCACGCCATACGTCTTCTGGGTCATGATGGACGTGGAGCCGCATCGGGAAGCGCTCTTCAACGAGCTCTACGACAGCGAGCATGTTCCCCTCTTGCTCAAGCTTCCCGGTTCCGTCAACGTCGTCCGCTACCGGACCCAGACGCCCGGCGAGCCACGCTACCTGGCCGCCTACGAGGTCCAGGGGACCGACCTGCCGATGTCGCGCGTCTGGAACGAGACCTCCGATATCGGCCGCTGGAAGCCCGAGGTGCGTCCTTACACCCACAACAAGCGCTACATCGTGAGCGAGCGAATCTGGCCGAAGTAGCGTCGCCGGTGAAGCCGGCCTGGTTGGCCTTCTTGTTGCACCTTGCCGAAGCTAACGAGGTGCAACGACATGAGCCACCGACAGAGATACGGCACGGATGTGACACGACCGCACGCCCCCCGAGGGGGAGCCGCCTTGCAGCACGGGAGCTTGTTCGTCAAGGCCGACAGGCCTCGGCAGATTGACTCCCATATCGACTACTTCGGGGAGACCGCACCCGCGGCACCAGCTCTGCGCCTAGACATGGCGCGCGCGGGCTGAGCGCACGCAGCAGCCCAGAGGTGACAGCGGTGTCCGAGCATCGCTCAGGCGCCGACAAGCCGGAGGACCCAGTTGGCACGGCCCCGTTGACAAGGACAGCGTCCTTGATAGAGTAAGGACATGGCCAAGGTGACCAGCAAGCTTCAGGTCACGGTCCCCAAAGCTATTGCCGACCGCTACGGCATTAGGCCGGGAGACGAGATCGAGTGGGTCGCCGCCGGGGATACGATCCGTGTGCTGCCTCCGAATCGGGTGGAGCCGAGCACCGACCTCGAAGTCCGGCTTCGGTTGTTTGACGCGGCGACCGAGCGCCAGCGCCACCGGCAGGCCCCCCGCGTCGGTCGCCGTTCCGGAGGTGACCGAGGATGGAAACGGGACGACCTGTACGAGCGTGCCCGCCCTCGTTGACAGTAACGTTCTCGTTTATCGCTACGACCCTCGCTTCCCCGACAAGCAGGAGGTAGCCACCAGTCTCCTCCGCCGCGGCCTTGCCGACGATCACGTGCGGATTCCGCACCAGGCCATTATCGAGTTCGTGGCGGCCGTCACCAGGCCACTGGTGCACGGACACCCACTGTTGTCTGCCGAGGACGCTCGGCGCGAGGCCGAGGAGATCCTCCGGGAGTTCGTCGTTCTCTACCCGACGGCCTCGCTTGTGCGCACCGCGATCCGGGGATGGGCCACGTATCAACTTGGCTGGTTCGACGCCCACCTCTGGGCCTACGCGGAGGAGTACGGCCTCTCCGAGCTGATCTCCGAGGATTTCCAGCACGAACGGTTCTACGGTACCGTTCGCGCCATTAACCCGTTCGTCTAGACGGAGGATCCCCATGGCCATCCAGGAGGGCAAAGCAGCCCCCGACTTCACGTTGACCGATGCCGACGGCAAGCGTGTCGCGCTCAAGGACTTCGCCGGCCGGAACGTGATCCTATACTTCTACCCGAAGGACGACACACCCGGCTGCACCAAAGAGGCCTGCGGCTTTCGCGACCAGGACAAGGCACTCGGCAAGTTGGGTGCGGTGGTGCTGGGGGTGTCGGCCGACGGCGCCGAGTCTCACCGGAAGTTCGCCACCAAGTACCGGCTTCCGTTCAGGCTCCTGTCGGATCCGGACCGCAAGGTCATGACAGCCTACGGGGCCTACGGCGAGAAGATGATGTACGGAAGGAAGACCATGGGCGTCATCCGCTCCACCGTGTGGATCGGTCCCGACGGCAAGGTGAAGAAGCACTGGAAGCGAGTCGCCAAGGCGGAAAAGCACCCGGACGACGTCCTGGCCGCGCTGACCGGTTGATCGGGCGCCTCGCCGCAGGCTTCTCAGACGCTGGTGCGCTCGGGGATAACCCCTGCGCCCCTGGAAGTCATGTGGGAGCTCCGGACCTCGACGACGCGAGCCGCACGCATCGTGAGGTCCGGGGCGACATCCTCTCCGCCCGCGCGCACTGCCTCATGCCCCCCTTGGAAGTTCCTGGCTGCCGACATGGGCAGTCGCCGTCGCGATGTCTCGGGATACCGTCACAGTGCCGGCCTGATGTTCTGATTCACGCGGAAGAAGTTCGTTGGGTCATACTTCCTCTTGAGTGTCGCGAGTCGCTCGTAGTTCTCGCCGTAAGCGTGCCCGATCCTGTCGGCGCCCTCGTCGCAGTCGAGGTCGTTCACGTACATCGCCGCGCGGCAGGTGTGGCTCGGGAGGGCCTCGTAGAGCTCGCGCGTCCACCGCACGTTTCGCTCCGAGTCAGCCCGTTCGATCCAGTTGGCCGCGATGACGATATCGTACCGGAGATCGCGGTGATCGTAGGCCATGTCGGTCTTGCCCACCCGGCGGTAGGCGCCGTGGAAGTCCATGATCGGGATCGCCGAAAGCGGCGACGGCCTCCGCGCACCAAAGTAGACCAGCGCCGCAATCACTTCGTCGTTGAGCTCATCGGTCAGCACGGATCTCCAGTAGTTGAGGCGCCCGTACGGGAAAGCGGCGTCCATCATTGTCTGCTCGGTGGTGCAGGGGACAGGTGCGATCGTATCGACGAGGGGCGGCCCGAGCGCGCGCAGGCGGCGCCGAGACGCGCCTGCCCTGCTCGAGCGACCCCGTATAGCAGGCGACCATCGCGACCGCGAGGTTTCCGTCAGGTCCGGGTAGGATCCCCACTCCCGTAGTCAGCTCGTCTGCAGATCGGCGGCGAATTCCCGGTAGAAGCGCAAGACGTTCGTGGCTCGGTCGAAGGGGTGGACGGTCATCCCACCCAGGACGGAGCCGACCGGATGGAGCCGGTACTCGAACGACGTCGCAACGCCGAAGTTGTGTCCGGCCCCACGCATGGCCCAGAACAACTCCTCGTTCTCGCTGGCCCTGGCCGTGAGGAAATTCCCTTCGGCTGTCACCACGTCAACCGAGAGCAGGTTGTCGATCGTGAAGCCATGCTTACTGCTAGCCAGCCCTGGCCGCCGCCGAGAGTGAGCCCGTCGATGCCTGTCGCTCGAGATCGAGGCCGCCGGTGGTGGCAGGCCGAAGGCCTGTGTCTCCCGGTCGAACTCGCCCCAAAGCACGCCCGGTTCGGCACGCGCCGTCCTCGCGACGGGGTCCACGCGTATGCTCTTCATGCGCGAGCAGATCGATCATCAGCCCCCCGTCACAGACGGCGTTGCCCGCGACGTTATGACCACCCCCCCGAATCGAGACGAGGAGATCATGCTCGCGCGCGAAGTGCACAGCGGCCATGACGTCGGCCGCTCCCGTGCAGCGGGTGATCAGGGCGGGTCTTCTATCGATCATCGCGTTCCAAACCCGGCGAGTGTCGTCGTAGCCGCTATCCTTGGCCCGAGCAGTTCTCCGCGGACATGCAGCTTGTACTCCGCGATGGCCGAATTCTTTGACGAGGTTGCATCACCCACGATTGTGGTCAGGGTCACGTCGGCCATGATTGCCCCCCCTTCCGTGCCGCCGACTACGAGGCCGCCGTTGTGGCGAAGCGACTGCGATAGCCCTTCGGGCTGATCCCGAGCGTGCGCCGAAACGCCACGCGCATGGTCTCCGGACTGCCGAACCCGCACGCGGCGGCGCGCCGGGACATCGCGCGAGGTCTCCTCGAGTAGTCGCCGTGCCGTCTCCACGCGCACGCGCTCCACGAAGCGCCCAGGCGTCATGCCCACCTCGCGCATGAAGACCCGGAAGAAGTTCCGCGGGCTCATCGCGACGCGCCGCGCCGGGCTTCGACAGACAGGTCCGCGGCCTGGTGCCGAGATTCGGGCCTGGAGGTCACGCAGCGGGTCGCGCTCGGCCATTTGCGGTCGAAAGCTGAGCACTGAACTGCTCCTGCCCGCTCGGCCGCTTGAGGAAGACAACCATCCACTGCGCCACCGGCCAGCGCCAGGCGGCGGCCGAGGTCCTCTTCCACGAGGGCCAGCGTCGAGATCCCAGGCCTGCCGTGCTGACTGCCGAGGTGTACACACCGCCATCGCGCAGCTTAGATGGGATCGTTCTGCGACCCTGACGGCGGGGATAGCGCCGCGCCAGTTCGTCACAGAACGCCCAGTGCGTCGTGGCGCTACGCCCGTCGAGCAGTCCGTCCTCGGCCAGCACGAACGTGCCGGTGCAGAGGCTAACGACCCGCCAGGTGCGGGGGGCAATCCGCGTCAGCCAGCCGATGAGGATCCGGATCCCGGCGGCATGCGTGCGGCCCGTCGATGCCGTAACGATGAGGGTATCGATGGGGCCTCGGACCTGACGATACGAGTGGTCGGCGATCATCCGGAGCCCCGGCCAGGAGCCGATCGCTGCGACTTGCGACACGGCCTCCACGGCATAGCCCTGGTCGGCGGCCCGCGCGCGGGCGAGGCGCTCGTTGACGGCGTGGAAGATATCGAGGGCCCCGCCCACCTCGACCACCTCGGCACACGGCATCACGACCATGACAACGCGCCGAGAGCCATCGTCGCCTCCTTCTCCGAGATTCGCCTCGCGGATGTTCTTATCGCACCGAGCCCTGGTGTCAGCAATCACGATTTGCCCAAGGATCCCGCCACCACGTCTGCCCTCTCCACACTCCCTCGCCACCCCCCGGCGGCTCGCGCCTCATCAAGCTTTGGAGAATCCCGACGCTCTCGGCCGCGTTCGGTACCTTCACGAGAGGCGCATGGTAAACTTCGCCCGTGGCTCGGCGCACCATGCTCGAACGTATCGTTGATGAGCGGGTCGGACAGAGTCTCGTGGGTAGCGTCAGCGTCGCGGTGGATCGGATCGCGGAAGAGATTGCCCGCGACGCGCTCGCCGACGACACCTTTCGCCGGACAATCCGCGAACTCGTTCGTCGTCGTTCACAAGAGCTGCTGAACCAGTTGTTCCGGGACGGGAAGCCCTCGAAGAAACGCCCGGGCCGGACGCGCCGCAGTCTGGCACGGTAGCCAACTCGGTCACCTCTATATACTGAGTGCGCGCGCGCACTTATGGACAAGCTTCAACGTACCATCAAGGCAGTCATCCGCCCCGGTGAGCAGTCGGGATATGTAGCCGAATGTCTCGAGGTCCCCGTCGTCACGCAGGGGGCGACGCTGGACGAGGTCACTAGGAACTTGCAGGAGGCCATCGGCCTTCACCTTGAAGGCGAAGACCTGAACACCCTGGGACTTGCCCCTCACCCCACGATCATCGTCACGATGGAGCTGACACCGGCGAATGCCTAGTCTCCGGCGCCTCTCCGGCGCGGAGATTGTCGCGATCCTCGGCCGTTTCGGCTTCACGGTCCACTCCCAGCGTGGCAGTCACGTCAAGCTCCGTCGGGTCCTTCCCGACAGCATAACTCAGACGCTCACCGTGCCTGCCCATCGCCAGCTGGACACAGGAACCTGCCGCGCGATCCTGCGCCAAGCGTCTCGATTCATTCCAGAAGACCATCTCCGGACGTACTGGTACGCGGGCTGATCACGGACGATCTTGGGCGCTCAAGGTCATATTGCCGAGATCGCGATCCCCGTGTTCCGGCCCGTCCCAGATCGTGTCAGCGCGATACCGGCCATCGGTTATCTGCGAACCAGCCCATTCGTGCCGCGGTCGAGCATGCCGATGCCAAGGCGTTGCGCGCCGCGCCCGGTCCAAGGTGTCGGCGACCTGGCGACGCGGCGCGTTCCGTCCGCTACGGACCGAACTTGATCCGGGTCAGCGCTGCCGTCCCGGTGACGGTCGTCTGCAAGTTGGTCGTGTCGATCACGGTCGTGAAGTTTGCCGTTGGCGTGTCCCCATCCTTATCGACTGCCCCGGTCGAGATCACTGTGATTGACCCTTCCCCCAATGGGTGGCCCACCGGGATCAAGGTGACGAACTTAGCTCTTGGCCTCCCGCGGGCCGATCTTCTTCCAGATCCCGTGACCCGCCCCCGAATTCGGGGTCTGAGTTGACCGATTGACCGTCCGAGGTGAACGTCACGAGGGCCCTGAACGGGGGTGACCCTGGCGGATCGGGTGTTCCGTCGACGATCCAGGACCCGACCAAACTCTTCTGATCTGCTCTTGTTCTTATTGCCCATCGCCTTCGTGACGTCGTTGTAGTACTGGATCGTGCGGTCGGAGGTAAGGGCCGGATCGGCTACGCCATGCCACATGAGGAGCTTCCCGCCGGCCGCCTTGAAGGTCGAGAGGTCAGGGCTAGTAGCATCGAAGATCTCGGCGGTCGCGGCGACCTGGGAGATGTCGGTGTCGAAGTCGAATGTCAGGGGGTTGTAGGCGGGATCGGAGAAGACGACGAAGCGGAAGAAGTGGTCCTGGATGATGAACGAAACGACGCGCCGAAGAAGGTGGGCCCGGAGATCCACAGCTGCCAGCCGGTTGGGCCATCTTCGTGGCCTGGCGGAAACCCGAGGTGGAGCTGCTCTCTGGCCGAATTCACCGGCCCCCCGTAGATCAGACTCACGGCCTCGACCTGGGCCGACGTGAGGCAATTCGGCCCGTCGACACCGCCTGGGCACGCGAGCACGGCGGGATCGAACTTGCACCGGCGCGGGTTCTCGACGATGCCGTCGAGCAGGCCGTCCTTGCCGTCGCACTGCGCGAGGACCGCGTTGGCGATGACCGTGAGCTTACCCGGGGGAGCGGCGTCCCCTGCAGCGCCTGTGCGTTCCAGTTCAAACCGAGCATGAGCCCGCTATAGTCGAGCGCGGGCGCGCCGGCGATGATGCCGTGGAAGTCGTCGGATAGCGCTGCGCTTCCATCGCCGCCTGACGGCCGCCGGTGGAACACCCCTCGAAATATGAGTACTGGGGCGCCTGACCGTAGGCCGCAGTCGTGATCTGCTTGCCCGCCAGCGTGACCACATGGATCGCGCGGTGGCCAAAGTTGAGCTGTCGGTCGGGACGGCCGAGCGCCCACGACCCGTCCAGCCCCGGGGCTGGAGGCGCGCCGACGTGACCGGTGTCCGTCCCTATGACCGCGTAGCCGCGGGCCAGCGCGACGTTCGAGGTCTCGGGGAAGTTGATGAAGCCCGCAAACCCTCCGCCGCCAGCGTTGTAGAACTTCCCGTTCCAGGTGGTCGTCGGGAGCCTCAGCTCGAAGTCTGGTCGAGGCGATTCGGGCTGCCACCCAGCGCGCGCTCTCCCCGGGGCTCGAGGAGCTGCCCCTCCCTGAACGTGTCAGTGACATCATTGGCCGCCAGCTCGATCGGCTCGGCGAGCAGAGCCGCGAGCTGGTGACGCAGGCCTCCGTCGTGGGGCGCGATTTCGAGTTCGCTCTGCTCCAGAACCTCTCCGGACTTGGCGAGGAGGAGGTGGCGCGGGCCGTCGAGGAGCTGACCCGCCGTCGCCTGCTCCTAGCGTGGGCGAGCGCCTTGACTTCACGCACGATCGGGTGCGTGAGGTGACGTACAGCCGGATCCTCGCGCCCCGCCGCAAGGTGCTACACCGCCGTGTGGCTGAGGCGCTGGCGACACTCCACGCGGAGAACCTGGCGCCGCATCATCTCGCGCTCGGTCTGCATTACTCTGAAGGCGAGGTCTGGGACCAGGCTGTCGTCCATCTCAGCTGGGCCGGAGCAAGAGCCGTTAAACGCTCGGCCAACCGGGAAGCGCTTGCCTGCTTCGAGCGCGCACTGGCAGCGTTGGCGCATCTGCCCGAGAGCCGGTTCTCGCTGGAGCAGGCCTTCGAGATCCGCCTCGAGCTGCGAACGGTGCTGAGCTTGTGCGGTGAAATCCGGTTGGCCCGGGCGCGCCTATGCGAGGCCGAGGCCCTCGCCGAGCGGTTGAACGACGACAGCCGGCGGGGCCGGGTCTGCGCGTTCATGGCGAACATCCACTCCCAACTCGGCGAGCTGGACGAAGCGCTTGCCTACGGGGGCCGCGCGCTGGAGATCGCGGGGCGCCTTGGGGACTTGAGACTCGCATCCTCACCACGAGCTTTCTCGAGCAGGCGCACTACTTCCGGGGCGAGTACGCGCAGGGCGGTCGAGCTGGCCACCGAGAACCTCGCGGCCCTGCCTGCCGATTGGGTCTACGAGCATCTGTTCGGACGCGGCGCCGCCATCAGTTTACGATCGCCACTGGCTGGTCTTGAGCCTGGCTCATCTCGGCGGATTCGACGAGGCGGCTCCGTACGAAGCCGAGATGATCAGGCTCGCAGAGGCGACGCAGCATGCGCACATCATCGGTCTGGCGTACAGCTCCGCTGGCTCGCTCCACCTTCACAAGGCGCGAGTCGGCGCGGGCGCGCTCACTGATCGAGCACGCGATCGCGGTGCTCAGGACGGCGAACGTCGCCAACCTGCTTGCTGCTCTCGCGAACTCCGCCTGGGTCCTGGCGCAGCTGGGCGAGTCCGAGCGAGGCGCTGAACCGGCTCCGGGAAAGCGAGCAACTCATCGAGCGCCTCTACGCGACGGGACCCGGTGCGGGCGGCCGCGGGACCTACCACTCGCTGGGACGCGCCTGCCTGCTGCTCGGCCGGCTCGACGAGGCGCGGAACCTGGGCAACCGGGCGGTCGAGGCCAATCAGTCTCAGCCCGGGTTCGCGGCCCATGCGCTACATCTGCTCGGCGACATCGCCACCCATCCCGACCGGTTCGATGCCGAGACGCGGCGAGACAGCAGTACCGCAAGGCGCTGGCGCTCGCCGAGCCGCGTGGCATGCGCCCCCTCGTCGCCCACTGCCACCTCGGCCTCAGCACGCTCTACCAGCGCACCGATCGACATGCGGAAGCCCAGGAACACCTCACCACCGCAACGACGATGTACCGCGAGATGGACATGCGGTTCTGGCTCGAGAAGGCGGAGGCTGAGATGAGTTTGGCCCCATCCGCCGACGAGGTGTCGGCCGGCCGCGCCTGATTCGCTGTCAGTGGTCGTGCAGCAAGTACCAGCCGATGAAGGTTCCATGAGGTGTTGGCTCCACTCTGGATCCACGCTCAGCGCCGCCTCGCCCGGAAGGTTCCAGGGCCTCGATCTCCCATTGCTGGCCGGAACTGGACTGTGGAAGATCATGTGGAGTACGATCCACATATGACGACGATTCAGGTGGTGCTCGAAGAGTCCTTGCTCCAGGCGACGGATCGGGCTGTCCGGCGACTGAAAGTGAATCGGTCCGCGCTCATCCGGGACGCGCTGCGCGAACACTTGAGCCGACTCAGGATCCGCGACCTGGAACAGCGCGACCGTGAGGGTTACGCACAACACCCGATCGCCAGGGCCGAGTTTGGCGTTTGGGACAGGGTCGCGGCGTGGCCGGACGACTAGAGCGAGGCGAGGTCCGCCTCTTCCGGTTCCGCCCACCCGACAAGGAGCGACCGGTCCTCATCCTGACCCGCCGATCGGCGCTCGGCTACCTGGCTCGAGTCACGGTGGCCCCCATCACCTCGACGATCCGTGGCGTTCCGTCCGAGGTGGCCTTGGGGACCGAAGATGGAATGAAGCAGCCGTGCGCAGTCAACCTGCACAACGTGGTGACGGTTGCCAAGGATGGCCTGGGTCGTCGGGTTGCGCAGTTGGGGGCCGAGCGCATGCGTGACGTGTGCGCGGCGCTCGCCTTCGCACTCGAGTGCGGTCAATGAGCGTGTTTCTCGCCGAAGCCAGCGCCCCCGCTGGACGGAATCACGGCACCGACCGGAGTTCCCCAAGCCGACCTCCGCTCGCCGCGCCTCGGCTAGCTCACTGGGCGATGGAGCAGCAGGGGGACGAGCTGCTCGGCTACCTGCTCGGCTTTCACGCGGAGCGCCTCGCCGTCGTTGTCGGCAATGGGGTGAGCGATGATCGCGAAGGGGTAGTCGGGCAGGCCGTTGACGGCTGCGATGCCGCGGACGCTCTCCGCGAAGCGGTCCGTGATCACAGCGACCGCCGGAATCCCGCGCTGCTCAGCGGCCAGGGCGTCGTGCAGACTGCACGACGAGCAGCTCCCTCAATCGCCGATGCCGGAGACGATGGCGTCAGCCGCCGACAGCTCGCCCAGCATCGGGCCCGGCACCGGGCGGCTGGTGTCCGGTTTCCGCCGGCGGATGAATGCGCGCACCCCATGGCGCTCGCGCAGAATTCTTTCCAGGTGATCGTAGAGGCCCCCCGTCCCGATCTTGGCGTTGTCGAGCAGACCGATCGTGGTCCCCTGGAGACCGCGTAGCGCCGGTGCTTGTCGGACGGCTTCTCCCTCAGGATCCAGGCGTGGGTCGAGGACTTTCAAGCTCACGTCGTCTTCTCCTCGATGGCACGAGTAACGGCCAGGGACTTCGAGCCGTACCAGGGCGGAATGACCATACCAAACCCACCGGCCGGCCCGCCGGCCGCGATGACCAGCAGGTCATCCGGCGATTGCAGCGCCGGGTAGACGCGCGCTTCATCCTTGCGGCCTGCCACGGCCGCCTTGCCGACTGTCCGCCACTCACGGCGCGTCACGCGCGCGCGCTCGAAGACGTACTCGCGGATATCGCGCTTGGTCCACCCGGCTGCGGCAATTGGGTCGCGATGCTGGGGAGCCATCACCATCGCGTAGTTCCCCGACCAGATGGAGTAGGTCAGCATGTTGTGGCGAATGGCCGCCGCGTAGGTCTCGAGCAGCTCGCGGGGATCCATGGTCCACTCGTTCATCACCTGGTGGGGCGACTGGGCAGCAAGCAGGGTCACGGCCGACTTCCCAGCCGGCACGCCGCGCTCGGTCGCCAGTGGAAGCCAGGGACTGCCTTCCTCGTCCTCGGCCAGGCAGAACGTGAACTTGCCGGGATGTCCGAGGGTGGAGCGATCAAGCTGACCCGGGATCCCACCCAGGACATTGATGATGAGCAGTCTCAAGCTCCGGCCGATCGTGGCATTGGGACGGCTGCCATTGCCAAGAGCGTTGTGGGTGGCGTGCATGCCAAGGGTCCGTCGAATAGGACCGTTGACCACCACGAACGGCGCGCTGCCGCCTGTGCTCGCCGTACAGCCGTGCAGCGCGAAGGCGGGCTCGCACATGGCGCGCACGAGAGCCGTGACCACCGGCATGTATTCCGGACGGCAGCCGGCCATGACCGCGGCGATCGCGACCTTCTCGGCGGTGATCCGGCGCCGACGCACAGGCTCGGTGGCTATGACGTCTTCAGGCGAGAGCCCGGCCGCTTCCAGAAAGCGCCGCGTGGCTGACTCGGTCGGTGGGACGATCGGCAATCCATCGGTCCATCCGTTGGCCTGGAACAACTCGTTGGCCTCGAACGCATCGTCGGCCTCGTAGGCCGCCGACCGCAGGGGGACAGATTCCATGCCCGAGTGTAGCCCAGCCCCGCTACCGCTGTCGTTCACCCTGCGGCTTGACGGGCTTTCGCCCCTGTCCGATGATGCTGCCCACGGAGCGCTCCGTGCGCGGCGCACGATCCACCACGCGAGCGGATCTCGAACGGAAAGTGGCCGACTGAATGAAAGCTGTCTACATATCCGAGCCTGGCGGGCCGGAGAAGCTCCTCTTTGGCGACCGGCCTGACCCGCAGGCGGGGCCGGGTGAGGTCGTCGTCCGCGTCAAGGGCACGGCGCTCAATCACGCCGATCTCAGCATCCGCGCGGGCCGATCACCGACGGGCGGGTTGCCACGCATCCTGGGACTCGACATGGCGGGGGAAGTGGCGCGGCTCGGAGCCGGAGTCACAGGATGGAAAGAGGGTGACCGGGTCGTGGTGGAGAACCGGGTCAAATGCGGGAACTGCCGGCCATGTGTGGAGGGGCGCGACGAATTCTGCGAGGCTCAGAAGCGGCTTGGCGGAGAGCTCGACGGCGGGCACGCCCAGTTCTGCAGGGTTCCCGCCGCCAACTTGCAACGCATCCCCGACTGGATGGGATTCGAAGAGGCGGCCACCCTCCCGCTCGCTGGCCACACTGCCTGGCATTGCCTTATCGAGCGGGTGCAGCTTCAGCCCTGGGAAGACATCCTGATCCAGGCCGTCGGCAGTGGTGTCGGGAGTTTCGGGCTCTTGATGGCCAAGGGCCTCGGCGCCCGGGTCATCGCAACAGCGGGGAGCGATTGGAAGCTGGAGAAGGCCCGGGCGCTCGGCGCTCATGAGGTCATCAATTACACGACCACTCCGAAATTCAGCCAGCGGGTCAAGGAGCTTACCGACGGGCGCGGCGTGGACGTGGTGTTCGACTGTGTCGGCGCTTCCCTGTGGGACGAGAGTCTAGCCAGCCTCAAGCCCGGGGGCCGGCTGGTCATCACCGGGACGACCTCGGGGAGCCAGATCCCGTTCAATCTCGCGACTCTCCAGGGCCGGCCCTTGACCTTGATGGGGAGCGGAGCGCGGAGTCGCCGCAGCTTTGCGGCGATGATGCACATGGTGCACTACGGTGGCCTGCGCGGCGTCGTGGGGCGGACGTTCGAGCTGGCCGACGCTGCCAAAGCGCACGAGGTCATGAGCGGACGCGACTTCTTCGGCAAGCTGGTCCTTCGCGTGCCGTAGGCGGTTCGTCAGCAAGGAGGGACCGATGGGTCAGATCCTGGGACTCGGCATCACCCACTACCCGCCGATGTCGTACAAGGGCAACATGTCGAGCCGCATCAAGCTGCTCCTGGCCGACCCGCTGCTCCCCGAGCGCCTGCGCTCACCCGAGAACTGGCATCCCACCATGCGGGAGCAGTGGAGCACCGACGAGGGGTGGAACCACTCCCAGAAGCACCGCAATGACCTGATCCACCACTTCCGAAAGGCCCGCGCCGAGCTGGATGCGTTTCAGCCCGACTTCGTCTTGCTCTGGGGCGACGACCAGTACGAGAACTATCGAGAGGACTGCGTACCGCCCTTCTCGGTGCTCGCGTACGACTCGGTCGACGTGCAGCCCTGGAAGGGGCATGCCCGCGGCGAGAACTGGTGGGATGAGCCCGCGGACAAGACATTCACGATCGCCGGCCACCGGGCGGGCGCCAAGGCCCTGGTCTCAGCACTCCTCGGCGAAGGGGTTGACATGGCCTACGCCTACAAGCCCCTGCACCAGCCGCTCGGTCACGCCTTCGTGAACTCGGTTCTCTACCTCGACATCGACCGCAAGGGATTCCCCTACCCTGTAGTCCCGTTCACCGTCAATGCCTACGGACGCTGGCTGATCGGGGCTCACGGGGCCCCGATGACACCGTCGCAGGCGGCGAAGCTCGGTGGTCAGGCTGACCTCGATCCACCTGGTCCGCAGCCGTGGCGATGTTTCCAGGTGGGCGCCGCCGTGGCCCGCGCACTCACGCAGAGCCCGTGGCGGGTGGCGGTCATCGCGTCGTCAAGCTGGAGCCATTCGTTCCTGGTCGCCAAGAACTCGCTGATGTTCCCCGACGTCCCGTCGGACCGGCGCTACTACGAAGCCCTGCGCGACGGTGATTGGGCAACGTGGCGAAACACCGTCATCGAGGAGGCGGAGGACCGCGGCCACCACGAGCTGCTGAACTGGTTCTGTTTGGCGGGAGCGATGGCCGAGCTGGGGCGTCGGCCCGACGAGTCAGTGTTCCTGGAGTCGTGGATCACGAACTCCGACAAGGTGTTCGCCGTGTTCCGGCCCTAGCGGGGCTGGCCGGACCCGGCGGAAAGTGATCTGCCGTCGCTCGGCCCGTGAGGGCCCTCAGCGCGCGATCTGCTCGAGGACCGGCACGAAACGCCAGCCGGGCGCGGGTTCAGGCCGCGGGCACGGCTGCCGCGGACAGCGCGGATCGGAGGAAGGCGGGATCGAAGATCCGGTCCGCCATCACTTGGCAGCGCTTCATCAGCCGGTGCTCGTCGGGCCGGTAGTCGGCGATGGCGTTGTGGAGCGTGCCGATGTGGTCCCACACCAGCACGTCCCCCTCGGTCCAGCGGTGCGTGTACTGGTACTTCGGCTGGAGCTGGTGCGCGAACAATGTCGCCAGCATCCGGTCGCTCTCGACTTCGTCGAGCTCGTTGATGCGGATGGCGTAACCAGGATTGCAATAGAGCACAGTCCGCCCTGTGATGGGATGGGTCAGGAAGACAGGGTGGACCGAAGGCGGACGTTTCCGGCGCTGCTCCTCGGTCAGCGGCCCTCGGGCGCTGCCGGGTCGCCGCCGCATGTTCTCCCAGAACTTGTTGAAATCGTGCGTGGCGGTCGCGTGCTGGAGCCGCCCTTTGATCTCGGGCGAGAGATCCTCCCAGGCCGCCTGGGTGTTGACGAACACCGTCGCTCCCAGCACCTGGCCGTCGCGTCGGGGCACCTTGACGGCGTAGAGCACGTTCAAGAACCCGATGGTCTCGTTGTAGGACATATCGGTGTGCCAGTCTTGCCCGGCATCGGCGAGCCCGATTGCCTCGCCGTTCTCGACGATGTTCGAGAGAATGCCCACCTCGGGAACGCCCGGTTCGTGATGCCGTCCGCTCAACATGCCCTGGATTCGGCCGAAGCGCTGGGAGAAGTCCCTCAGGGCGGTCGCCTCCAGCCGCTGATCGGGGAATCGCAGCACGCCATGGTGTCCGAGCGCCAGCAGAATCGCCGCGAAGTCCGGGTCGCTCAAGGGCTTGGCGAGGTCGACACCCCTGACCGTCGCCCCGAGGATCTGTCCCGTCGGCTCGATCGCAAGCATGCTCGCCTCCCTATGTGCCGTGGGGGATTATACTGCGCCAAAGCGCATCCTCGAGGAGACGCCGATATGGACAAGGCTCACACTTCAGCCGCGGGCGTGAAGCGGCCCCGGCGGCTACACCATGCGGCCTGGGTTACGCGCGACATGGAGGCGACGCGGCACTTCTACGAAGATGTCCTCGGGCTACCCCTGGTGGCCACCTGGGCGGAGAGGGCTCCCCTGGGTGGTGGCGCCATGCGCGAGTACGTTCACACCTTCTTCGCCTTTGCCGACGGCGGCGCGCTGGCCTTCTTCCAGCACGCCGACCAGGACGAGCGGCCAGTGGACCTGAACTCGCCCGGCCACCTAGCCTTCGAGTGCGATGCCGAGACCCAGCGCGGGATCAAGGAGCGCCTCGAAGCCAACGGCCATGCGCTGCGCGTGACTGACCACGGGTACTGCGTGTCGCTCTACGTGACCGATCCCAACAACCTCCGGCTCGAGTTCACCGTCGACCACCCGGACGTCGAGCGCATCAACACCCACCAACGCCAGCACGCGCACGAGGACCTCAAGCGCTGGCTCGCCGGCGACCACACCCCCAACAACGATATTCGCCCGCACTAGCACCGGGGCCCGTGAAGTATGGCACTGCGTCCGCCTCGACGGCCGCCCCGGTAGCGCACCATGAATCCTCGACATTGTCATCTTGATGCCAAGCTGATAGCATACGTGAGATGCGGACGACGGTGACCCTGGACGAGGACGTAGTCGCTAAGCTCAAGGCCGAGGCCCGCCGAACCGGCAAGCCATTCAAGACTATCCTTAACGAGTGCTTGCGAGTGGCGCTCACGGCCGGCCGCGGGCGGAGCCGCCCGGCACCCTTCCGCATCGAGCCCCGCGACCTCGGTAATCTCAGGCCCGGCTTGTCCCTGGACAACATCGGCGAACTCCTCGATCTGGTCGATGGCCCCGACGCGCGTTGACTGTCGTCGACGCCAACGTGCTGCTGTACGCCTATCACCCCGCGCGGCGCAACACGAGCGGTGTCGCGCATGGATGGAGGCGGAGTTCTCCAGTGGCGCGGCGATCCGTCTGCCGTGGGCGACCATCGTCGCCTTCATCCGGATCAGCACGAGTCCGCGGGTGTTCGAGCGGCCGCTCACTACGAGCGAGGCCGAAGGCACGGTTTCGTCCTGGCTCGCGTTGCCGTCAGTCGCGCCTATCGATCCAGGTGAGCAATACTGGAACGTCCTGAGGGACCTCCTCCATCAAGCCCAGGTGACGGGGGCCCTCGTCAGCGATGCCGCCCTGGCCGCGCTGGCTATCGAGTCCGGCGCGGTGCTCTGCACGACTGACCGCGACTTCGCACGTTTCCCGGGATTGCGCACGGTGAATCCCCTCGTGGGTTGACAGCCTGGCTGGAGGCCTGAAATTCCCTCTTCCTACGCTTCCAGCGTCCGTCACGCTATGGGCTCCGCCCCTCACGCGCTGGGCACGGCGACCCGAACCGGGTACCAGAAACTGGACGCCCTCACAAAAGCCTCAGAAACGTAATAATTACTGGGCGCTTGACAGAAATTGTCACTTGTTCAACTGTAGTGTAGTTCGTTCAAGACGTGCTCCTCGGGGAGGGTCATGATGGCAATCTCTGCTCGGTTCCTTCGGTGGGTCAGTCCGTCGTCGGCTGCGTCGCGAGGGTTGGTTAAGCGTCAAGACAGGGCTGCGCTGACTCGCAAGATCTCACCGGTCGCGGGCCTGGTTCTTGGATTCAGTTCGGTTCTCCAGTTGTTCTCCGCCGGGCCTGCCAACGCTCAGTCCTGTGCAGCGAACGTGCCTATCCCCGAACCACGCGGCAGCGTCAGAGTGGTGCAACTGGTCAACTGTACCGACCAGACGTTGCTGGGGACAGCGAACGCGGCCCACCGAGCCGGTCTCAATCCGACCTCCGTGTTCCCGCGAGAAGGAACCTGGGTGATGGAACCCGTCGGGTCGGGTAAGAATTTCCTGACCATCGACATACCGCAAGAGTGGTTATCCACCGGCCCCGAAGGGAGTCTGGGTCCGATTCTCTGGGCGCGAACTGGTTGTCGTTATGATGTCGCGGCGGACATTGCTCAGTGCGAGACCGGGGGTTCTGGCGGTAAGTATGATGTCAGCAAGGCTAAGCTCGGGCCACCCGGCGGCGCCACCATTACCGAGTGGAACTTCGCCCAGCAACTGCCCAAACAAGGGGGCGGGACCTACCTGAGAGACAATTTCGACATCAGCGCGGTCAACGGTGTGAACCTCACCGTGGACATCGAGCAAGTGGGCTGCAGTGCTTTGGATCCGGGAAATCCTCAAAGCATCACCTGGCTGGTTCCGAACGACAAGATTCGGAACTCTCCCCTTTCGGTCCATGGCCAGGATTTGCGGGCCGACGCGAACTGTCTGCCGGATTTCAGGCTCAAACGCTCCGACCTGACGGGGATACCCAAGCCCCCCTTCAACCAAAAAGTTTTCGGATATGTCATCATCGATGATAGCGGCCAGCCGCAAGGTGGGGACCGTACGGTGGCGTGCTTCAACAATTGTGGGAAATACAAGTTCCCGCTCGAACCACTTCCCACCTGCGACCTGTCCGACCCCAGATGCCTCGGTTGGAACGTATTTTGTGCCGGAAATGGGACCAAATACGGGCAGCATTGTACGAGTGACGCCGACTGCCAGCAGCAAAGCGGGGTGCACGCGTCGTGCTGGCAGAATCCCGGCAGCGCCACCAACAACACCTGTCAGCTCCGAGGCTTCATCGCGGCCGAGACCTGTCCCGACGATGTGTGCACTTTTCCGTTCGGCTGGGTCAATCCCTTCACGAACGTGCGGACCACTTCGACCCAGCCACCGTTGGGTCATTGCCGCGACGTCTTCCCCAGTAACACCGATTCCCAGTGCATTGGCGAAGATAGGGTGCACACGGTATTTCCCCGCGCGTATAGCTGGCCAAACGATCCTCAGGTGTACGATTGTGACGCTCCGCTCTACCGAGTCGTCTTTGCCCCCGGGGGGACCTCCGTTCCCATTACCCCGGCCCAGAATAGTTTGCCGGCGTGTGTTCATTTGCCGAAGATATACGGCTACAACGAGCAAACCCTCGTCAACTGCAGCGTCCCGATCGCCAAGCCGGCGCGCAATATGCCATTGCCCATCCGTCCGGTTCTGGGCAGCTTTGGGGTTGTAACCTCGGTGCAGGTGCGGGGGATGAAGGTGTCATATGTAAATGGAACCCGAGCAAAACCAATCCGCCGGGTGTTTTCCTCGGAGTTCCGCGCCAGCCAGATTGCGTACAGAAGAGCGAACAAGCCCTGATCTTGACGTACACAAGTCTCCGTGACGCGGCCCACCAGTATGCTTACCCGCCTGGTTTCGGAACCGAAGAGAACCTCAAGAACGCTATTACGAGTTACTGCGGTGGACCTTCATGATCTCAGGCTTGACGGCGGCGGAGCATCTGCTGGAGGCTCTGACGGGTCAGTCCTAGGCGTTCGGCGGCTCGCGCCTTCGAGCCGCACTCGCGGAGGGCGTCCTCGATCATCCGCCGCTTGAGCTGCTCGATGGCCTCGTTGAGCGTCTGGGGGAGCACGCTCCTGGCGGCGCTGCCCCGGAGCCGCTCGGAGAGATGCTCGGGGCCGATGGGCTGACCAGGGTCGGCCAAGGCCACGGCGCGTTCGATCTCGTTCTCCAGCTCGCGGACATTGCCGGGGAACGGGTAGGCGCGTAGGCACCGCAGCGCCTCGGGTGAGATGGATGGGACGGCGCGCCGGGAGCGCTCCCGGTACACGCGCAGGAAGTGATCGGCCAGCGGGGGAATGTCCTCGGCGCGGTCCCGCAGGGCCGGCACGCGGATGGGAAACACGTTGAGCCGGTAGTAGAGGTCTTTGCGGAAACGCCCGACCTCGACATCCGCTTCCAGATCCGCATTGGTGGCCGCGAGCACCCGCACGTTGATGTGCTTCGTTGTCGAGGCGCCCACCCGACGGATCTCGCCCTCCTGAAGCACGCGCAGCAGCCTGAGCTGCATGGCAGGTGAGGTCTCGCCCACTTCATCGAGGAAGATGGTGCCGCCGTCGGCCTCCTCGAAGAGCCCGCGACGCTCGGCCACGGCGCCGGTGAACGCGCCCCTTGTGTGGCCGAACAGCTCGGACTCCAGAAGCGACTCCGGCAAGGCGCCGCAATTCTGGGCGATGAACTTGGCGGTGCGCCGCGGTCCGTTATCGTGGATAAGACGCGCGAACAGTTCCTTGCCCGTACCCGTCTCCCCGAGTAGCAACACCGTCGTGTCGGTGTCGAGAACCTTTCGGGCCAGCTCGACCGCAGGGCGGAGACCCGTCTGGGCGCCCACCAGCCGCTCAAACAGCAGAGGACGCTCTCGAGCCTCGGCCGCTTCTCGCTGCAATGTGTTGAGGGCTAGCTCCAGCTCGTCTTTGAGCCGCGCGTTCTCCTGGGCCAGCGCGTAGCGCTCGGCGGCCCGCCGCACGACCAGCAACAGCTCGTTCGGGTCCCAGGGCTTGGGGAGGACGTGGTAGATGTGCCCGGTGTTGATCGCCTCCATCAGGCTTTCCACGTCGGTATAGGCCGTGAGAAGAATGCGGACGGCCTCGGGAGCCACGTCCTGGCTCCGGCGAAGCAGCTCGACGCCGGTCATGCCCGGCATGCGGTAGTCGGTGACGATGACCGCGACGTCCGTGTCGGCCAGGTTCCGCAGGGCGTGCTCGCCGCTCTCGGCGCGGAGCACCCGGAACTCCGCGGCGAGGACGGCCTCGAGCGCGTCCAAGACGCGCGGCTCATCGTCCACCACGAGAACCGTCGCTTGCTCCACTCCCCTCTCTCGATCGGCGTGGTCGTCCTAGTGGACGGGGGCGCGTTCGTGAAGCCCGAGAATCTCGTAGAGGGTTTCGCGGTCCTTGATACCCTTCAGTTTCGGCGTACCCAGCTCGCGATAGCGGACGAGATCGCTCACCTCGCGGAACGTGCCCTCGGCCGCGATTATATGCGCGTCGAACAGTCGCGTCATCCGCTGGATGCGCGCCGCCGCGATCATGGGCCGTCCCACCACGATCAGCTCGCGCCGCCGCTCGGAGCCGATGGTGGCCGCCATGACTGGCCCCGAGCTGATCCCCACCCCGATGTCGAAACGGGGGACCCCACCGGCCGCCCAACGGCGCGAGAGCCCCTGCACCGCCGCGACCATCTCGACGGCGGCCCGCACCGCGCGCTGGGGAGCGTCCTTGCCGTCTTCCGCCACACCGAACAGGACCACGATCTCGTCGCCGATGAGCTGCTCGACCGTGCCCTGGTGACGGAAGATGATCTCTATCATCTCGCTCAGGTACCCGTCCAGGAGCCGGATGACTACCGATCCCGGGGTGGTCTCGATGAGGCGCGTGTAACCGCGGATGTCAGCGAAGAGGATGGTGGCCTCGCGCCAGTCGCCGGGCTGATCGAGGAGGCTCGGGTTACCGAGCGCCATGTCGGCGAGCCGAGGGGAGACGTACCGCTGGAGCTGGGTACGCACGCCCGCTTCGCGCACGGCCTGCTCCTGGGAGGTACGCAAGTCGGCGAGGGTAGTCTCGAGGTTGGCGTTCTTCTCCGCCAGATCCCGCAGCAGCTGGTTTCGCTCGGTGGCAAGCCGGTGACGCTCCACGCCGCGGCGAACAGTATGCGTCAGCTCGGTGGGATCCCACGGCTTGAGGAGGAAGTGGTAGATATTGGCCGCATTGATCGACTGCATGAGGGCGTCGGTGTCGGTGAACGCCGTCAGGAGGATGCGTACTGCCTCCGGAGCCAGGTCGCGGCTCCGGGCCAGGAACTCTGTTCCGGTCATGCCGGGCATGCGCTGGTCGCTGACGATCACCGCCACCGGCTCCTGGCTCAGGACGGCCAGGGCGGCCTCTGGACGATCGGCACGCAGCACGCGGTAGTCCATGGCCAAGAGAGCCTCGAGCGAGTCGAGCACCCTGACCTCGTCGTCCACGACCAGCACCGAGGCTTCGTCAGCCATGCTGAACCGCTCGGGCCAGGGGCAAACGCAGAGTGAACACGGCCCCGCCGCCCGGTGGGCTCTCGGCCCGGATCTCGCCGCCGTGCTTCTTGACGATCTCGTAGCTGATGGAGAGCCCGAGGCCTGTGCCTTCGCCCACCGGCTTGGTGGTGAAGAACGGGTCGAAGATGCGTCCCATGACCTCGTGCGGGATGCCCGGACCTGTGTCGCTGATAGTGACGAGGGCGTCGTCGCTCTGGCGTCGAGTCTCGATGGTGATGGCCCCCGGGCCCGATATGGCCTGGGCGGCATTGGCGAGCAGGTTGAGAAAGACCTGGTCGATCTGGGAGCGGATGCACTCCACGGCCGGCAAGTCACCGAACTTGCGGTGGACGGCGACCCGGTCCTTGAGCAGGTGATTGAGCAATGTCAGGCTCGACTCCAGCTCCTCGTGCAGGTCTACTGGTTGCCAGACGTCGTCCTGGCTCCGGGCGAACACGCGCAGGTCGCGTACGATCTTCCGGGCTCGCTCGGCGCCTTCCTTGATGCCCTGGGTCATCGAGTCGAGATACTTGAGGGCATAGTCGATCTTTCGTGACTCCCACTCGCCCTGGATCCGGCTCTTGTCGGCGTCGGCCAAAGGCGCGTCGCGGTACACCTCGAGCATGCCCCGGAGCCGCCGGACAAAGTCTTCCAAGGTGGTGACGTTGGAGTAGACAAAGCCGATAGGGTTGTTCAGCTCGTGGGCCACGCCAGCCACCAGCTGGCCCACCGAGGCCATCTTCTCGCGCTGGATGAGCTGCATCTGGGCGGCCTGCAGTTCACGATAGGCGGCCTGCAGTTCGTCGTGGGCGCTGCGCAGCTGCTCGGTCCGCACGCGCACCTTGTCCTCGAGGCCACGGCTGAGCTCCTCGATGGTCTGAAAGCTCTCGGCCCGGTCCACCGCGAGAGCCACGTGGTTGGCCACCGCGGAGAGTAACTCCAGGTCCCCTTCCCCCACGCCACCCGGCGCACTCGAAGTGACGTTGAGGACACCGAAGACACGCTCCTTGACCCTGAGTGGCACCATCACCGCCGATCTCACGCCCAGGGAGCGGGCGGTGGAAAGGTCGATCGGCTGTTCGGTGCTCTCCACGTCCTCCACCACCATGGGCAAGCCGGAGGTCGCGACGCGTGACGCCCCGCTACGCGGGTCGTCCACTCGGAACTCCACATTTTCGAAGGGAGCGTTCGGCCGGGCCCCACCGACCATCCGGTGACCGCGCACCACCTGTCGCGCCGGATCCACCAGGAAAAGGTAGGCGCCCTGGTACCCCATTCGATGGACCAGGCGATCGAGGGCCTGCTCGTAGATCTTTTCCACGTCGAGGGTAGCGTTGACGGCGGCAGACAGGTCCCCGAGCAGTGAGAGCTGCTCGATCTTGGTCTCGAGGTCGCGGAATTTCTTCTCCAGCTCGTTATTGGAGTAGAGGATCTCCTCGGACTGCAGATCGAGCATGCGCTTGGCGTGCTGCTCTCGCCCACGTCGGACCAGTCCGTAGCCGACGGCGGTTCCGAGGAGTACCGGCAGCGTCGCGACCAGACCGGCCGCTGCCCACGGTAGCGGTTGGCCGGTGCCGAGCGCCGTCGTGAGGATGCCGGAAGCCGCGCCGCCAACCACCGTGGGCCCCCAGAAGCGCCTGCCGAGCGGGGCGTTCTTCCACCGCACCGTGATGAGGCACGAGTCAGCGCCGCGGGCGGCGCACTGGCTCTCGACGACCACCGCGCGCGGCAGCCCCCAGTTGGTGGGATACCGCTCCCACTTGACGTCTTCCCAGATGCAAAACCACCGCGGGATTGTGAAGCCGGCCTCCGCGATCCGACGATATCGGGCTGAGCGGCGCTGGACCGCCGCGTCGTACCGGCAGAACCGACTGACCGCCTGCGCCATCACGTTGTGGCGCTCGTACAACTCGCGCGGGTTGCCGACTCCCATGCTGTAGGTGCCGAGGTAGTGGCGGTACTCGCGAGACGGTTTCCAATCCATCATGTCTTCGGTGAAGCGCCGCGCCCAGCGATCGACGTCCGGCTCGCCTTTCAGCTCCATCGTCACGCGGACCAGCTCGTTGGCGAGCCCGAGGGGAAGCCAGTTGTGGTCGGCCATGAGATACTCACGGGATCGCCCCGCCGTGCGGCAGATCGCCGCCACTCCCTCGGGTCCGATCTCTTTCTCCACGAAAGGGATCAGCCCCTTCGTGAAGAGGCAATTGATCTCGCCCGGCATCCCAGTAACCCCGACTACGCTACACGTGCACGACTTCTTTGCGCATCGACCAGAGGATACACAGCACCTCGTCCTTCTCACGCTGACCGATACCGTTCTTGGCGAGGGCATCCAGCACGTCGTCGATCACGGCATTGAATTCCTGCTCACTGATGTTCATGCCCCGATGGGCCTCCAGCATGCCCTTGCCCGTGTACGTCTCGGGCCCGCCGGTACCGGAGCCGAACAGCTCGCGCACCAGCCGCTTGACCTTGTCCGGATCGCTGCTGGCGTAGCGTTGCTTGATGAGGGGATTGCGCGTATGGTTCGCCCAGATATCGTCAGTGATCCGCGCTATTCCTGCCGCGCTCCCCAAGCGCTGGTACAGGCTCGCCTCGCTCATGGCACTCTCCTTGATTTTCCCGACCTACCTGCGCGCCTCGAGGATCAGGTTGAACGGCGTTTCAGTCGCGCGCCGGAAGCGGCTGAACCCGGCCTCGCTGAATACCTGGCGCAGTCGAGCCTCACCGGCTTGGGCGCCGAGCGCAAGCCCGACTTCCTGAGAGAGGGAATTCGGCGTGCAGACCATGCTGGAGGCCGCGTAGAACAGGCGCCCGACCGGGGTCGAGTTGTCCGCCAAGCTGTCTCCGGCGAACGGCTCGACCAGCAGCACGGACCCATCGTCCTTGAGGGCCTGGCGGGCATGGCGGGCCGCGCCCACCGGATCGCCCATGTCGTGCAGACAGTCGAAGAAGCAAATGAGATCGAAGCCGCGCTCCGTGTAGCCCTTGGCGGCGGCGGTCACGAAGGTCGCGCGGTCACCCACCCCGGCCTCGGCCGCCCGCGCTCGGGCCACCTCGACCGACGGCGCGTGGAAGTCGAATCCGAAGAAGCGAGAGTTCGGGTAGGCCTTGGCCATGATGACTGTTGAGGCGCCGTGACCGCAGCCCACGTCGGCGACCTTGGCACCGGCCTGGAGCTTGGCCACCACACCCTCCATGGCGGGCAACCACGCGCTGGTGAGGTTGGCCTGGTAACCCGGTCGGAAGAACTTCTCCACCCCGTGGAACATCCGGTGGTGGTGCTCGCCCCAGGGAAAGGCGCCGTTACCGCGGAACGCGGCCAGCACCTTGTCGAGATCCATGAAACACGCCGCCAGGACGTTCTGGCCCGGCGCCACGAAGACAGGCGAGTCTTCGTTGGCCAGGGCCATGGCCTGTTCCGGCGGCAGCCGGTAGGCGCCGTTCACGGCCTCAAGATAGCCGGCCGCCGCATTGGCGTTCAGCCACTCGCGCACCAGCCGCGGGTGGCAGTCGCACCGCGAGGCCAGCGCCTCTGCAGTGACCGGGTGCCCGTCGGCCATGGCCTTGTAGAGGCCCAGCTCGTCACCGATCAGCACCATGGCGACCATGCACGCACCGCCCATATCGGTGACGAGCTTGCCCATGAACTCGTGGAGCTTGGCCTCGTTCATCGGTTCCTCCTGTCGTCGTGCCGGGCCAGCGTCTCCGCGTTTAACTCGGCTTGTAGACGAACTTCGAGGTGATGTTCACGGGGTTAGCCAGGGTGTCGCGCACGGCGGACTTCCGATCGATGGTCTCCTTGCACTTGCGGACCTTGTCTTCCGGCGCCGAGCTCTGGATGGTGATCGTGTAGTTGATATCGGTGATGCCGTTGCGCACCGACTTGTCGTGGCCGAGGAAGCCTCGAGCATCCACGTGGGCCTCCAGATCCATCTCGATGCCGTCGATGGGCACGCCGAAGAGCGCGGCGTTGGTGGCGGTGGCATTGCTGACACAACCCGCGAGGGCCGCCAGGACCACCTCGATGGGGAACGGGCCCCCATCCGCCCCACCCAGTTCGGGCGGCTCGTCCACCATGATCGTGAAGCGCCGGGGCCGGGCGGTCATGCGGTTGCCGCCCGCGGACCACTCGCTCAAGGTGACCTGCGTCATCGTCCCGCCGCACCACGTGGACTTGGCCTTGACGATGAGCTTCTCGAGGCCAGGGTTCGCCTTGATGGCCGCGTCGGTCTCCTTCAGCTTCTCCACGTTCACGTCGTTCGTTCCGAGTGCCATGTGTCGTCCTCCTCGGGATTAGAGCAGGTTGGCGATCATCCGGGCCGCACGCTCGGTTCCACCCGTCGGAGCAGCCCGGTACTGAACCGGCTTGTCCAGATGGTGGAGCATGGCAGCCGCCAACTCCTCCACGCTGGTCCGGTCGTAGTCCATGCGAACCCCGGCGCCTAGCCGATCCAGGCGCCGGGCGACGTGGAAGTTCTGTTCGAAATGGTTGCGCAGGGGGAAATACAGGAATGGTGTCTGCACGGCCGCCAGCTCCATGGTCGTCGTGAGTCCCCCCTGGACGATGGCAAGATGAGCCGCCGCGTGGTGACGGAACAGGTTGGGCACGAACGGGCGCACGTCGATCCGCGGCCCGCCCGGCAGCTCCTCGGGCGCCAGGCGGGGCCCGGCCACCAGGAGCATCCTCGTGTCGGGAACCTTGTCGGCGATCAGAGAGAACGCCTCGGCACACTTCCTGAGCAGGTTCCGACCCACGCGAGTACCGCCGACCGAAACGAGGACGACTCGCTCGTCCTCTCGGAAGCCAAGCTCGGCGCGGAGGGCTGCCTTGTCGCGGTACTGCGCCGGATCGAAATGATAGGTGTACCCAGAGAAGCCAAAGTGCTCGCGCGCCCACTGGCGCATATTGGGCAAGTCTGGACCAAACTCACGGTCCAGCACGTCGTCCTCATCGCCCACCATGAGGGAGAGATCGCGCACGTCGGGATGGAAGCGCAGGTGGTCGATGTTCTCGGCGTTCTTGTCCCACGCGCGCTTGAACTCGACCGAGGTCGGGTCGTCACGCATGGGGAGCATCCCGATGAAGTCGGTGATGAACGCGTAGGGCGCCCGCTTCAGCTCGGGATTCTCGTGCAGGAAATAGTCGAGGTCCCAGCCCTCGTCGCCCACCCAGAGGTCGTACGGCTCGCGCTCCACGACGTCGGCGAATGTCATGAAGTTGGCGGCCATGATCTCGTCCATGTCCCAGATTGCGTTGAACGCGTGCAGCTCGTGGTCGCCACCCCACCCCTCCACGTGCGCGCTTTCGTTCAGCAGGAGCCGGGTGGCCGGATGCAGGCGCTCACCCCAGGCCTGCACCACTCGATCGGCGGGATCGGCGGCGAGAAAATCCACCGTCGTGTCGGGAACGATCTCGCGGAGCTTCTTGGCAATGGCCAGATCCCGCTGGATGTGACCGAGGCCGATGGGGCTGGAGAGCCAGAGGACGCGCCGGGCTGCCGTTCGCCGCGGCGGCCTGGCTGCCGTCTGGCGCTCGGTGGTGCTCGGGATCGAGTGAGCTCCCACGGGGCGGTCCAGCACGAACTCGCGGATCATATGGTTGACCTTGACGGCGTGCCGACCGTGCAGAATGTGGCCGGCACCCTCGAAGGTCACCAGACGCGCGTCGGGAATGGCCGCCACCAGCTTCTGAGCGTGGGTGTAGGGCACGATCTTGTCGAGCGTGCCGTGGAGCGTAAGAGTCGGCACCTGGATCTTCGAAAGCATGTCGTAGACGTTCGAGCCATCGATCGCACGGAGCGACTCGACGAGGACGTCGGGTGTGGTCTCGTGTGTCCAGCCGATGCAGTCCTCGATCCCTTTCAAGGAGTGCGGTTCGGGGAGGCAACGGGCGAACAGCCGGCTCTGCCAGGACTCGAAGTCGTTGCGGATAACGGGCGCGACCTTCTCGTCGAACGGCTGCGGCACCGACTCGGCGTATTGACCGCTAAGGAGCACGAGATGCGACAGGCACCCCGGGTGGTCGACCGCGTAACGCACGGCAAGCAGCGAGGAGCAAGCGTAGGCCACCAGGGCGAAGGGCCGCCGCACCACCGCCTCGATGACCCCGAGAAAGTCGTGGTAGCGGCTGTCGAGGTCGTATCCGGTTGCCGGCCGGTCCGAGCGCCCGTTACCTCGAAGGTCCATCGTGGCTACCCGGAAATAGCGGGACAGGTACGGGACCTGATTCTTCCACTGACGACTGTACGTCACCGGCTGGCACTGGGGCAGGAGGAACAGGTCGCGACTGCCGCTGCCCGTTACCTGGTAGAAGAGTTTGACCCCATCACGCGAGACGTACATCACTCACCCCCGGTCGCTGGGAAACAAGGATGTCGAAGAGGCCGCTGGCGTGCGTTGACTCGTGCGGCGCGGTGCCCAGTGACGCGCCGGGCACGCTCGTAGAGGAAGAGGGCTGCGCCCCCGCGTGCCGTCTGGCTCTTGTGGCCCGGTACCAGGAGGATGCGCGTGCTGGCCAGAGCTTCGGCCAGGGCGTATTCACCGGTCCGCCGGAGGATATCACCCTCGAGAGGTAGCAGCGACTTGGTCACGCCGCCGGTGACGATCACCATCTCCGGGTTCAGGCCATTCACGATGGTGGCGAGGCCCGCACCGAGAGCGCGGCATGCTCGGTCCACCATGCTCCGCGCCATCGAGTCCCCGGCCGCCGCCGCCTCGAAGATGCTCTCCGTCGTAATGGCCCTCGCGTCGCCTCTCGCTAAGGCGAGGAGCGACGAGGGTTCGCGGGTCACGCGATCCTGCGCCTCCTTGGCCAGGAATTGTCCGCAGACGTACAAACCGAGGCAACCCCGTCCCCCACACGGGCACGGCGGACCATTGAAATCGATCGGAATGTGACCGAACTCGCCCGCATATCCGCTCTTGCCTCGAACGAGGCAGCCCTCGAGAATGATGCCCGCGCCGGCGCCGCTGCCAACGGCGAAG
The DNA here is from genome assembly GCA_963754315.1 of uncultured Candidatus Rokubacteria bacterium. GTDB lineage: Bacteria > Methylomirabilota > Methylomirabilia > Rokubacteriales > CSP1-6 > CAVWFS01. The sequence goes on along the minus strand of CAVWFS010000016.1, from coordinate 50,911 downwards.
ACAACGCAAGAGCGGGTACCGCGCGCGTGGCCGAACATCCATTCGCCGAGCGCAAGGGCATTCACGTCATTGTCCACGACGGTGGCGACGCCAGTCTTGGCGGAGATGCGCTCGGCGAGCGGGATCCCATGGAAATCCGCCAGGTAGGCGCCGGCCGAGCTCTGCAGCATGCCGCGGTCAACGTCCACGAGCCCAGGCAGTCCCAGTCCCACCCCCTCGACCGTGAGGTTGCGGGCATGAGCCTCAGCGCAGAGTTTGCCGATAAGGCCCAGCACGGTATCGGCGGCAGTTCCGGACCCGAGCCCGGTGGCAGCCAGAACCACCGAGAGGATAGTCCCGTCGGCAGTGACGAGCGCTGCGGACGTGGTCGTACACCCCACGTCGACTCCGATGAGAACGCGGTCAGGGATGCTCATAGTCAGCTGGGGATAGGGCAAGGGGCATGCCATGGCACAGACACCCAATACGCTGGGTTTTCGCCCGAGGGCGCAAGGCTACATTGCGGCGCCACCGGCATCTATGTGGCCCCAGGCGCGATTCAAGGTCGCGATCGGTTCGTCCACGTCCTACAGGACAAGGACTTAGCCCCCCTGCAATCCGACGCGGCACCAGCACCAAGAGAAGGGCAACCCGACGATTACGAGCCTTCGGGGGAGGCCGAGGGTGGTAGGCCGAGGCGGATGACGAAACCAGCGAGCGAGAGGGCTAGCGTCTTCAACGAGCGCACGTGGGCTCAGCGCCCGTCCGGATCACGGTAGTGGCGAAGCAGATACGTCATGAGCATCTTCTTGTCGTCGGGCGGAATCGGGGCGCCGTACTTGATCATACGGTCGAGTGTCTCCGACCAGCCCTGGGGCCCGAGGCGCTGCTGCACGGCGATCTCCACGCTGTGGCAAATCACACAACGCATGATCAGCTCCCATCCCGGGGTCTGGGGGATCGGAACCTCCTGGGCCGAGGGGATGGAAAGGGGAACAGGGGCCGCCACGGCGCCGAGCGCAATGACGGCCACCAGCGCCGAACTACGCCACGTCGACCTTGACGGCATGGATGACGTTCCAGCGGTAGCCGAGCCGGTTGTGGGCACGACTGGCTGGCTGGACGCGGCCGAGGCTGTCGGTGGCGCGAGCCATCAGACTGTGGGGCCCTGGTGCGGCGTCCCAGCCGTACTCCCACTTCCGCCAGGAGTAGCGCTGCCAGGGACCGACGAACTTCGCCGCCCTCCAGGTTTGCCCGCCGTCCGTGGAAAGATCGATTCCCGTCAGTTCTCCTTCACCAGACCACGCCCAGCCCCAGACCGTCGTTGAACCAGCGCGCAGGCGGCTGCCCTCGGCCGGACTCACGATGATCGACTTCACTTCGAGTGACTGAAGCGAGTAGAGCTCCTTGTCGTTGTCGACGCGCGGCGCCGTATAGTTCGACTTCATGTAGAACCCATCGAACTCCTCGGGTAGAAGCGTGATCCGCTCGACCCATTTGATGGAGGCCGAACCCACGAAGCCGGGCACCAGTACGCGGGCCGGCCCCCCGTGCAGGTGCGGCAGCGGCTGGCCTCCCATCTCGAGCGCGATGATGGTGTGCGAGTCCCACGCCTTCCACAGGGGAATGCTCCTGATGAAGTCCGGCGCCTGTGGGGTTGGTGGCTTGTCGGCGCCGTCGAAGGCCACATGGCGGCCTGTTGTTCGGACCTTCGCCATGGCCAGGACGTCGGCGAGTCGTACGCCCGTCCACGACTGGTTGCCGACAGCGCCATACTCCCATTGGATGCCCGAAGCGCGCGGCCGGTGGAAGGCGCGGCCGTTCCCGGCGCACTCGAGGACGGCATCCTCGGTCACCAGGGGCAGCTTTCGGAGGTCGTCCAGACGCAGCATCAGCGGCTGATCCACTTCGCCTTCGATCCGAAGCACCCACTGTGCCGGATCGATACGGGGAGCCTCGAGGTTGTTGCGGACGAAGAAGAGTCCGTCCGGGGTGTCGTACGACGTCAGCTCAGCGAGGGGGGTTTCGAGATTGATGGGGCGGGAGCTACGGACGATCAGCTTCTCTTTCCCGGGGATCACCGGTGGGGGCGTAGCGGGTGTCTGCCCTGTGGCCGAGCTCACTCCGGCCGCCAGCACCGTCATTCCGGTGGCGATCATGAAACCCCGCCGAGTCATGGCTCCGTGCGCAGAGCTCTCATGGCTAGGGTCGATCTCGTGCATGGCGACCTCCTTGCCGAAGAGGTGGTGTGGAATTCGTAAGTACACGGACCCCTGAGTAAGACTGCCCACCCGCACCCTGGGGCGATCTCAGGCCTCGCGCTCAGGCGAGCGCGCGCAGAGGGAGCAGGCCGAAGCGAGTGGCGATCTGGCCGAGGCGCGCCCAGGTCGCGGCTTCGATGGGGATGCCCTCCCGACGACGACGCTGCTCGGTACGGTACTCGATCTCGCCGGGGTAGAGCACTTCCTCGAACCCTTCGGCGGGCGGCGTCGCCTTGAGGTACCGCACGAATGCCTCTACCTCGACCTTGAAGTCGGTGGGCGAGAACGCCCGCGGATCGACCACCAGCATGAAGGTCCCGTCGTTGTGGCGCCCCTTGGGGTCGACGCCGAAGCCGAGGCCGGGAAGCACCGATGCCAACGTCTCCACCGCGAAGGATAACCCATAGCCCTTGTGCCCTTCCGGGCCGCCGAGGGGCAGCATCACGCCACCCTCGAGCTGCGCGTTGGGATTGGTGGTCGGTTTGCCATCCCGGTCGAGGAGCCAGCCGAGCGGGATCGGCTTCCCTTGGGCGCGCGCCAGATTCAGCTTGCCGGCGGCGACGGCGCTGGTCGCCATGTCGATGAAGACTGGGCCAGGCAGGTCGCTCGGAAACGCAATGCAGATGGGATTAGTGCCGAGGCGAGCCTCACGACCGCCAAAGGGGGCAACCGCCTTCGGACTCTGCCCGGAGTCGGCCATCATGAGTCCGATAAACCCCGCCCGCGCGGCCATCAATGGATAGTCGGCGAGCCGACCGACGTGGCTTTGCTCACGAACCGTCCCAGCGGCTAGCTGAGTCTGGCCGGCCTTGGCGATGAGTCGTTCCATCGTCCACTCTGAGACGACGGGGCCGAATCCCCACCGCCCGTTCACGGCCAGGGTCGCCGCAGACTCGCTCAGGACGTCGGGGCGCGCCGCCGGCATGATGTGGCCGCGGTCGATGCGATCGACATAGGTCGGCAGCAGCACTACGCCATGCGAGTCGTGCCCGACCAGGTTGGCACCGACCTGGTGGGCGGCTACGATTCGCGCATGGCTCACCGGTGTCCCCGCCGCCTCGTAAACGGCGACGGCAAATGCGGTCAAGTCATCGGCACCAATGTTCGGCATATTCCCTCCTCACCCTGTCTCGCTCCGGCATCATAGAACACCCGAGCGCGCCTCGCCCGCTCCTGGCGCCGATGCCGGAGCGGTCGGCCCCTTCGCTCTGGCTCCCAAAGCGCCTTGAGCGTATGCTCGGGTACCGAGCCACGACGGAGGCCGCGCGAGGGCGTATGGACTTTGGCTATTTCACGCTCAGCGACAACCACTACCTGAACAACACCAGACCGGCCAATCAGTTCGTGGCCGACATCACCGCCGAGGCGCTCTACGCGGAAGAGCTTCGCATGCACTCGGCCTGGATCGGCGAGCACCACTTCAGCTCGCTTGGCGTCCTCTCCTGCCCCGACCTCGTGCTGTCGTACGTCGCGGCTCGCACCCGCCACATCCGGCTCGCCCCGGCCGTCACCGTGCTGCCGCTGCATCATCCCATCCGCGTGGCCGAACAGTGGGCCACGCTCGATCTGCTGAGCGGAGGCCGCGTCGAGTTCGCGGCCGGCCGCGGCTACGATCGGCGCGAGTACCAACCCTTCAAGGTGTCGTTCGAGGACAATCAGGGCCTTTTCGAGGAAGGCATGGAGGTCGTCCGCCGTCTGTGGGCCGCTGACGGCCCCCTTTCTCACCACGGGACGCACTATTCGTTCGAGAACGTCTCTATCACCCCGAAGCCGGTGCAGCGGCCGCTGCCGGTGTACGTCGCCTCGTTCTCCGAGCCGTCCATCGAGCTGGCCGCCCGCCTCGGGTGCGGGCTGATCGTCGCGCCGTTCGCGGCAGCCATGAGCTATGGCGGTCTCAAGCAGGTCGCCGACCTCTACCACGACGCCTGCGCCAAGCACGGCACTACCCCCGGGCGCCTGATGTGCAGCTACTTCATCCACTTTGCCGACAGCAAGGAGGAGGAAGCTGCGCAGCGGGCGCGCCAGATCCGCTATTACAAAGAATGCGTCATCCCGGCCTTGCCGGGTGATCCGAAGACAGCGCCGCCCAGCTATCGATACTTTGTCGCCATGGTCGAGCGTCTGCACCAGGTGAAGCCCGAGGACCTCACCGAGAACTCGGTCCTCCTCGGCTCGGCCGCGCAGATCACCGACACCCTGAAGAAGGTCGAGGCGGCCGGCTTTGCCGAGGTGATCCTCTATTTCAACGTCGGCCTGAAGCCGCACACCCAGGTCAAGGAGGAGATGCATCGGTTCATGAGTGAGGTCGCGTCGGCTTTCGCCGGCGCGCATACGCGGAGGGCGGCTTAATTCCCGACGTCACCCTCGAACACGTCGAGCGCGGGCGGGGCCAGCCACTTTTGTGGCTTCACGGCGAAGAGGGCCTCCGGCCGGACGACGCCTTTCTGGACCTCCTGGCCGAGCACGGCCAGGTGCTTGCCCCGTCGCATCCGGGCTTCGGTCATTCTCCGGACATTGACGGAGTCGATACGATCGACGATCTATCCTATCTCTACCTCGACCTACTGGCCGGACGTGATTTGCGCGACGTGGTGGTGATCGGCGCCTCGCTCGGTGGATGGATCGCGGCCGAGATGGCAGTCAAGTGTACCGACCGCCTGGCCGGCCTCGTTCTGGTGGCTCCCATGGGCATCAAGGTCGGAGATCGGGAGACCCGTGACATTCCCGACATCTTCGCCCTTCATCCGGACGACGTCACGCGGCTGCAGTATCGTGATGCCGCGCGGGCAGTCCTCGACACCACGACCCTGTCAGACGATCAGCTGACCGTCATCGCGCGCAATCGCGAAGCGACGGCCCAGTACGTATGGGAACCGTACTTCCACAACCCGAAGCTACGCCGCCGTTTGCGGCGGATCACCGTGGCCACACTCCTGCTCTGGGGTGCCGACGATCGCTTCGTGACCGCGGGTTACTACGGGGACGCCTATCGAGCGGCCATTCCGGGAGCCCGGCTGGAGACAATCGACGAGGCCGGGCATTTCCCACATCTTGAGCAGCCGCGCGCGCTGGTGGAACGCGTCGGGCGATTCCTCGTCGAGCGGAGGGCGTAATGCAGGCCTGGTTCTTCAGCGAGAACGCATATCACCTACTCCCCGACCCCAGCGTGTATGACTCGATCCGGGTTCATCTCCCCAACCGCTATTACGACCCCAAGCTCGGCGCCGATCTCTACCACCGCTTCATCGACGAGTGGATGATCGCCGAGGATCTCGGACTCGAGATCATGGTGAACGAACACCACCAGACGGCCACCAACCTGAACCCGAGCGCGGCGGTGGTCATGGGCACCTTGGGGCGAGTTACCCGCAAGGCCCGCCTGCTGATCCTCGGCAACCCGATCGCCAATCGCAAGGAGCCGGTGCGGGTGGCCGAAGAGATGGCGATGGTCGACGTCTACTCCCGCGGCCGCCTGGAGTGCGGGTTCGTGCGCGGCGTGCCCTACGAGATCTCCGCCGGGAACCATCGGCCGACCCACATGATGGAGCGTTTCTGGGAAGCCCACGATCTGATCGTCAAGGCGTGGACGAGCCACGACGGCCCCTTCAACTGGGAGGGCAAGTACTTCCACCACCGACAAGTGAACATCTGGCCACGGCCGTACCAGGAGCCGCATCCGCCGATCTGGATCACTGCCTTGAGCCCGTCTAGCGCGGCCGACGTGGGCGAGAAGGGCTACGTCGTGGCCTGCTTCCTGACCGGGTGGGATGGGACCAAGGCCATCTTCGGGGCCTATCGCGATCGCCGCGCGGAGCGCGGTCTACCCGCTCCGGCTCTCGACCGTTTTGCCTACGCAGCGCTGGTTTACACGGGCGAGACCGACGAGGAAGGCTACGCAGGTGCCCGCAAGCTCTTGTGGTACATCGAGTCCAACAAGGTCCCCCCGCAATACACCAGTCCTCCCGGCTATCACCCGATCGCCTCCGCCGTCAACGCAATGAAGGGTTCGGCCAGCGCCGGCATCTTCCGACTCTTCAGGAACCCCGCGCCCCTCGACGAGTACATGGAGCGTGGCCTCGTTTTCGCGGGCAACCCCGACGCGGTGTACCGCCAGATCAGAAGGATGTACGACCACGTGGGCGGCTTCGGCCACCTGCTCATCATGGGACAGGCGGGCTACCTCGAACACGAAGAGACCGTGAAGGGCATGCAAATGTTCACGCGCGAGGTCTATCCCCGCCTCAAGGAGCTCAAGCTGGAGGGCACTCGTACACCGCAACAACAAAAAAACAACAACAATCTTTATCTTCTATCTTACCATATTAGCACAAACATAACCATCAATTAACATAAACATTTCTTAACATCTCCGAAACACTGCTCGATCGAACCAGCATCAGCGCGGAACAGCATGTTCTGGATATCACCTGCGGGACGGGCTAGCCGGCGATACCTGCTGCACACCGCGTGGGATCGACGGGCCGGGTGCTCGCCACCGATTTCGTCGTCGCGATGGTGGATTTTGCGCGCGAAAAGGCCGCCGCCGCTGGCCTGAGCAATATCGAGTTCCGGGTCTCCGATGGCGAGCAACTTGAGCTACCGACAGCCACCTTCGACGCCGCGACCATGCGCTGGGGTCTGATGTTCATGCCCAACCCCGTCGCCTGCCTGCAGCGCATCCACCAAGCCATCAAACCAGGGGCCCTGCTCGCGCTGGCCACCTGGCGGGGCCGGACAAGAACCCGTGGGCCGCGATTCCCCTCGCGGTCTTGAAGCGTTACATGGAACTGCCGGCACCCGTACCCGACAGCCCGGCATCTTCGCCTTCGCCGACCCGGACCGGCTACGAGTGCGCTGATCGAGAGGCGATTCCACGACATCTCGATCGAAAACCTGGACGTACTGTGGAGCGGCCCGATCCGGGCACGCCTATATTGGTGAGGTGATTGAGATGGCGGGACCTCTCGCCTCGCTCTACGAGACATACAGACGACGCGAAGCGCGCCTACGCAGACGAGTGGCTGCGAAGCGAACACAATCATGCGCACCTGTAGCGCTGCCCATACCTATCGCTCAAATACCACCTAACCCGCGTTAGGGTAACGGCGTCCCGATGCCCGTCATCGGATGATGACGGTGTCCGGAAGCCCCTCGAAGTCGGCATCGCCGGTCACGAGCGTTGCCCCGAATCGCCGGGCGGTCGCGTATACGAGCGAATCCGCCATGGCCAGACTGTGGACCAGAGAGAGATCGGCCGCCTCCAGCGCCAGAGACTCGTCGACCGCCGCAATGGTGGCGCGACGGAGAGCGGAGACCGCTTCCACCGCGCGTTCCTCGCTGAGGTCCCGCCGGACTACCTTGTAGACTTCGTAGACCTCGATGGCCGAGACGAGGAGGGGCTCGCCGCCCTCGATGTAGATGGCGAAACGGTCGGCGTTCGGACGGCTGGCCAGATATTCAATCCATGCGCTCGAATCGATCAGGATCAGGAGCGGTCCTTCTTCTCGCGGAGCTCTCGGGGGTTCACGCCGCGGGCGATACCACGATATGCAGGTAACGGGCGTTCGGGGACGAGGAAGATTACCCCGCCCTTGTCGACAACGATGATCCGCATGCCGGGACGGAGTCGCAGCCGCTCGCGAGCGCCGCGGGGCACGACGAGTTGATACTTGCTGGACAAGTGTCACCGTCTCCATCGTCTTACCAGGATCCTATCGATGGAGATTGCTGTAAGTCAAGCGAGCGGAATTGGTGGAGGCGGTGGGAATTGAACCCACGTCCGAAAACCCTCAGCCGCAGGCGTCTACGTCGATAGCCGGTTTACCTTACATCCATCTCACCCCTCGACCGTCCAGCCGGCAGGAGGATCGAGGGGCCAGCCTCATGTTTCTCGCCCTTCCCCTGAGACAAGGTTCAGAGCCAGCCACCGGAATATGACGCCCGTTCCCGGACCCCGATGGCCCGATCCGGCGGACGCTGGCGGGTGTTAGGCCGCCAGGGCTAGCTGAGTGTCGGCAGTTATGCCGTTCTCTCTATTTAACGAGGGGAGAGAAACCTCGAGACGCAGCCTGGACCTCACTGGTTCCCGTCGAAACCTGTCGCCCCCTTGCACTAACTTTGTCTCTACCGCTCGCTTGTGACTACCACTCACGGCGGCTGCCGCGCGACGCCCGGTCCATCTCGCGTGCAACCTCGCGCTCGCGAAGCGACGACCGCTTGTCGTGCAGCTTCTTGCCGCGTGCCAGGCCGATCTCGACCTTGGCCCGCCCCTGCTTAAAGTATAGGCGAAGCGGCACGATGGTCAACCCGCGCTCGGCTACCTTGCCCATCAAGCGCGCGATTTCGTTGCGATGCAACAAGAGCTTGCGGTCCCGTTCCGGCTCGTGGTTGGCGTCGGTCCCGTGGCTATACGGGCTGATGTGGCAACCCCGCAGCCAGGCCTCGTTATTGCGGATGGTTGCAAACGAGTCCTTGAAGCTCACCTGACCGGTCCGCAGGGCCTTGACCTCGGTGCCGCGAAGGACGAGCCCCGCCTCCAGCACCTCGAGGATGTCGTACTCGTGCCGTGCCTTCCGGTTGTTAGCGATGTTCTGGTTGTTCTCGTCGGCCATGTCACGCTTGAAACGCCTGGCTGCCCAGCGGTATCATCGGGCTCTCTCCGCATCAGTGCCGAAGTGGCGGAATTGGCAGACGCGCATGATTCAGGGTCATGTGCCCGCAAGGGTGTGGGGGTTCGAGTCCCCCCTTCGGCACCAAGATTATCACGCAGTTAGCCCCGCCGCGTGCCACGCTCACTGCCGCGCGGTCGCCTTCCCGCCGTCGATGAGCGCCCGCACCTGAGCGCGTAGCTCGTCAATCTCCCGCTGCTGACTCGCAAACCGAGCCTCCGAGTCCCGCTGCTGCCGTTGCAGTTCGTTGAAGGAACATGGCGGGCAGGACGTGGTAGCGGACACCAGCGGGCTGGCCGTGCTTGTCCCGCACCACCAACTCGGGGTAGATCTCGGCCACCTTTCGGCGATCAGGCCGTACTCCAGCGGGCGCGAGCCAGCCGCTGGCTCCGCAGGGTGATGGGTTACCGGGGCCGACGCCGGCGCGTTGCGAGCCCGCGCGGGGACGTCTTCGTCTGAGCGCTACTTCTGCTCGGTGAACTCGTACGAATATGGACCATAGTCGGATCGGCCCTGACCGACGAGAACGCGTCTTCCCTCGCGTTGTTGGAGGACTGCCGTCGACGCCGCCATGACAGTTGTCGAGGTTGCAGAGGCCGCATCGCGTGTGAAACTAACCTTGCCATTGCTGACTCTTACCGTTCCGCTCTGCACCTGAGCGCCAATCCGAGAGACATAAGTGCCGTCGGGATTGATTGTGAGCTCTATGGCCTGAGGAGCCCCGGCCCCCGTCCCTGTCGCATACCCCAGCCACTTTCCACTCAGGGATTTTGCGTCACTGACATGGATCGTGCCCTCCGTGCCAGCGGTAGCGCATCCAAGAACCAAGGCGGTGAGCAGCGTCAAGAGCATTGGTGTACTGAACTGAGTCATCTCGCCTCCTCTCGGTGAGTGCTGTGGAACCCAGGGGTGCTCGGTCCACGCCATCACTTCGGCATCGCCGTCACCGTCACGCCAAGGGCCTTCGACGTCGCGCTTCCTGATGGTAACCCATGGCCGCCGTCGACCCAATTCGCGGGATCACCGATCCACCATGCACCGTCGGCATCGAGCCGTGTGAGCGCCCGACCCACGCGAAGCACCCCACCCTTCTCGCAGCACGACGGATCGACCAGCGAACCGATCGCTGACTGCGAGATGCCGAGAGGGCGAGCAGATCGGCGCTACTGCCGCAGGAGCAAGCCGAGGAGGAGCCCAGCCGGACCGCCACCCACGACGCAGACGTCCGCTCGCTGGTATGTCATGCGGCCTGCGCCAGACCCAAAGACGGTTGCACCGCGGATCAGATCGCCTTCGAGCTCCTCGGCGATTATGTCAGGCACGCTCGTGGGTAGGACCGAGCCGCTGGGTGCCTCGCCATTCGCTCACCAAGGTCTGAGGCAGGTCAAGCCTGTCCAGAACCCGGGCCACGGTGTGATTCACGATATCGTCGAGGCCCTTGGGGCGGTGATAGAAGGCCGGCATGGGTGGCAGGATCACGGCTCCCATCTCGGCCAAGGTGAGCAGGCAGCGCAGATGGCCAGCGTGCAGCGGGGTTTCGCGGAACAGCAAGATGAGCGGCCGGCCTTCCTTGAGCGTCACATCGGCCGCGCGCGTCATGAGATTGTCGGAGTGGCAGGCGGCGATGGCGCCCGCCGTTTTGACGCTGCACGGCGCGACGACCATGCCCACCGTGCGGAATGAGCCCGAAGCGATGGCAGCGCCGATGTCCCTGTGATCGTAGCGATGATGGGCCAGGGCCTCGACGTCGGCCACACTGTAGTCGGTCTCCTCCACCAATGTGCGCTTCCCAGGCGCCGAGATGACGAGATGGGTCTCGATCTCGGGGACGGCCTTGAGCACTTCGAGCAGGCGAATACCGTAGATGGACCCGGTGGCCCCGCTGATGCCAACCACCAGCCGTTTCACGTCCGAAATCTCCGCCGCAGGACTTCTTCACGGGTCTTCTGATACAGGACCTCCCATTCGCGGCTCCCCTCGGGGAGCGGCCGCGCGTAGGAGCCTAGGATCTTCCGGACCTCACCGTCGATGGAGTCGTCGAGCTTCGATTCGTCGGTCAGAACCCGGACAATCTCGGGCCGGACGTCGTCGGGGGCTTTCACCTGGACCCCGGGGGTAGCGATCAGCTCCTTCACGATGAGATCCGCGAGGTGGAAGATGCGCTCGCGGCTCATCCGCATCAGAGGATGAACCCCCGTTCTCGCGCAAGCTTTTCTTTGACCTTGCCGAGCAGCTGCCGGTACTCCGCGCCGGAGTCCTTGATGGCCTTGGCGTGCTCGAGGAGGAGCTTCCGCGCATCGGCGTCCACGCGCTCTTCCAGGGCCAAGTTATCCAGCACCAGCTGACGCACGGCCGCGCGGGCGGCCGCCTCGTCCTTGCACTCGATGATCCGCCGGGCCGAGAGCCGCTTGAGAATGGCGTCGGCCATACGGCTTGCGACCTCTTCCCGCCGCGACATGACGCGCCCACACTACACGTCGCCGACGCGAAGTGTCAAGGAAGGGCCAGCCGGATCAGCGCGGAAACTATCGTACTATCAAGCGTTCTCCCTGCTTCGCGAGCCAGCCTTGCCAGCGCCGCCTCGTGGGTCAGTGCCTCGGCCTGGCCGCCACCAGCCGTGAGACGGTCATACTCGTCGGCGACGGCGATGATGCGCGCGCCAATGGGGATGAGGAGGCCGAGCAGACCGTCGGGATAGCCGCTGCCGTCGAGCCGCTCGTGGTGGTGTCGAATCATGGGAGCCGCCAAGGCCAGGAACTCAAACGGCTCTACCAGTTGCGCACCGATCCCGGGGTGGTAGGTGAGAAAGACGGGCTCCACCCCCGTTTGGCCGTTGGCGGCACCGAGCTTGCCGATGTCATGCAGCAACCCGGCCTGACCGACAACCTCGGCGTCCCTCTGAGAAAGTCCTACTGCGAGCGCGAGACGGTGGCTGAGCGCTGCTACCCGAGCGGCGTGCCCGCAGGCGATGGACTCGCCCCACTGTCGCTCGGATGCTCCCACAAGGGCCTCCAGGACGGCCATGACCCTGCGCTGCCGCTGATCCCGGTCGTCTGGAGAACGGTGGACGCGAGGCGGTGGGTAGTTCCGGGCGATCTCCAGCCACCTATAGGCACTCGTCACTGCGTCAAAGGAACCCGTGACCGAGAGCACCATGACTACCATCAATGCGACCCGAATGCCAAAGTCGACGTCATGTGCCGCGAGACTTTGGGTGTGCTCGAGCCGCGGCAACCGACACGCGCGACGAGCAGGTGCCCCCTTCACTGGGCACCGCTCACTCACCACTGGAGTGTCGCTCAAGGCCAGGCCATAATGGCCGCCGATGCCCTTCGCGATCGTTCGCTTTCTCGCTCTCTCAACTCCCCAGGGGCGGCGAGCGTTCATCGCGACCATCCTCGCGAGTCTGGGGACAGCCGTGGCCGCCCCGCCCGCGAACGCTCAACAAACGCCCAACGCGCTTCGCCTCGGCTGGTTGTCGCCGGGGGCGGCTCGACCGGGACTCCGAACCTTGACGCTCTGCGCGAGGGCCTGCGGGAGTTGGGCTACCAGGAAGGCAAGGCCGCCCGCGCGCTCGGTCTCGCTATCCCGACCTCGCTTCTTCTGCGGGCTGATCAGATCATCGATTGACGCGCCCGAACGTAACGTCCGAGAGTGCGGTTCCGTGGACGCCGGCCGTGCCGCATCACTCGCCGCGACCGGCTACCGCGATGCGCGTCAGGGCGCGCATGAGGGCGGCCAGCGCGCGCGCGTAGTCTACTTCCCCTTCCTGAACCCGTCCGGCTAACCGCCGCTCGGCGCGTTCGCGGGCCCGCTCGGCGCGCGCTCGATCGATCTCGTTGGGCCGCTCCCCTGTGTCGGTCAGCACGATAACCTTGTCGTTGCGGACCTCCACGAAGCCCCCGCTGACCGCCAGGTGATGCTCGTCACGCCCAATCCGGTAAGTCAGCTCGCCCGTCCCGAGCGTCGTGAGAAAAGGAGCGTGGCCGGGGAGCACGCCGAAGTAGCCCTGACTCCCCGGAGCGACGACCTCGTCCGCGGTCGTGGCGATCACGAGCCGCGTCGGCGTCGCGATCTCGAGGGTCAGCATATGGGGGGCCTCGAGAGGGCCCCCCGGCCCCCCCGGCCTTCGGAGCGCCCCGGGGGACCCGTGGCGCTCCTCGATCTCACTGGCGACGTCATCTCAGGCTTCGCGCAGTTTCTTGGCCTTGTCGATGGCCTCGCCGATATCACCCACCATGTAGAAGGCCTGCTCGGGAAGCTCGTCGTGCTTCCCCTCGACGACCTCCTTGAAGCTCTTGATCGTGTCGACGATCTTCACGTAGCGTCCCGGGCGAGCCAGTGAACTGTCTCGGCCACGAAGAAGGGCTGCGACAGGAAGCGCTGGATCTTCCGGGCGCGTGACACGGTGAGCTTATCTTCGTCGGACAGCTCCTCCATGCCGAGAATCGCGATGATGTCTTGTAGGTCCTTGTAGCGCTGGAGGATCGACTGCACGTCGCGGGCCGTCTTGTAGTGCTCGCTGGCCGACGATGTGCGGATCGAGGATGCGCGAGGTGGACGCCAGCGGATCCACGGCCGGGTAGATCCCGAGCTCGGTGAGCGCGCGGCTCAGCACGGTCGTCGCGTCGAGGTGGGCGAAGGCGGTGGCCGGCGCGGGATCGGTGATGTCGTCGGCCGGCACGTAGATGGCCTGCACGGAGGTGATCGATCCCTTCTTGGTTGAGGTGATGCGCTCCTGGAGCTGCCCCATCTCGGTACCCAAGGTCGGCTGGTAGCCGACGGCGGAGGGCATGCGGCCGAGCAGCGCGGACACCTCGGAGCCCGCCTGGGTGAAGCGGAAGATGTTGTCGATGAAGAGCAGCACGTCCTGCCCTTCCTCGTCGCGGAAGTACTCCGCCGCCGTCAGCCCGGTGAGGGCCACCCGCAGCCGCGATCCCGGCGGCTCCGTCATCTGCCCGAAGATCAGCGCGGTCTTCTCGATGACCCCTGATTCCTTCATCTCGTGGTAGAGATCGTTGCCCTCGCGGGTGCGCTCCCCTACCCCGGCGAATACCGAGATGCCGCCATGCTGCTTGGCGATGTTGTTGATGAGCTCCTGGATGAGCACGGTCTTGCCCACCCCGGCCCCGCCGAAGAGGCCGGTCTTGCCGCCCCTGGTGTAGGGCTCGAGGAGGTCCACCACCTTGATGCCCGTCTCGAACATCTCGACGTTGGTTGACTGCTCCTCGAAGGACGGGCGCCGGCCGGTGGATGGGGTAGTGCTTCTTGGCGTTGATGGCCGGGCCCTTGTCGACGGGCTCGCCGATGATATTGAGGATGCGCCCGAGCGTCTCGTTGCCGACCGGGATGGTGATGGGCGCGCCCGTGTCCTCCACCTTCATGCCGCGCGAGAGCCCGTCGGTCGCGGCCATGGCAATCGTGCGGACATGGCCCTCGCCGAGATGCTGGGCGACCTCGAGGACGAGCTTCGAAGAGTAGGCGAAGACGTCCTTGTTCTCCACCCCGGCGACGACGAGGGCGTTGTAGATCGCCGGCAGCGTGCCCGGTTCGAATTCGACGTCCACCACCGGTCCGATCACCTGGACGATCGATCCCACGTTCATGCTTCGGCTCCTTGCTTGAGCGCCTCGGCGCCGCCCACGATGTCGAGCAACTCCTTGGTGATGCGCTCCTGGCGCGCCTTGTTGTATTGAATCGTCAGCACGCTGATCATTTCCTTGGCATTGGCCGTCGCGGCTTCCATGGCCGTCATGCGCGCGCCATACTCGCCCGCCAACGATTCCAGCAGCACGTGATAGACCTGCGTGCGCACGTGCCGGGGCAGCAGATCGCCCAGAATGGTCCGGGGATCCGGCTCGTAGATGTAGTCGACCTCGCCCGGCGCCTCCCCGCCTCCGCCCTCGGTGTGTGAGCGCGGGATGGGCAACAGCTGCTCGCGGGCCGGGTGCTGGACGGCGGCAGAGCGAAAGCGATTGTAGATCAGGTGGACCTCGTCCACCTCGCCTTCGAGGTACTGCTCCATGAAGTAGTCGGCCAGCTCGGTAGCGTGGCTATAGGCCAGACGATCCCAGAAGCCGATCATGTCCCTCTTGATGGTCCACGGACGGCGCCGGTAGAAGTCCCGCGCCTTGCGCCCCACCACCACGAGGGTCAAGGCTGTGGCGTTCGAGTCGCGGATGAACTCGAGCGCGTTACGGATGACGTTGGCGTTGAAGGCGCCTGCCAGGCCCTTGTCGGCCGTGATGATGCAGATGAGCCGGCGCGGTCCCTGCCGCTCCTCGAGCAGTGGGTGCACCGTCCCCTCGGCGGCGTCCGTGCCCGTCACGAGGTGGCCGAGCAGTTCCGCCATCTTGCTCGCGTAGGGTCGGGCTGCGAGGACTCGCTCCTGCGCCCGGCGAAACTTGGCGGCGGCCACGAACTTCATGGCCCGGGTAATCTTCTGGGTTGACTCGACGGATCGGATCCGCCGCCGGATGTCGCGAAGGGTCGGCATGGGCCTGCGTCGTCAGGCGGCCTTGAGGCCCTTGACCGCGACGAACTCCGCCTTGGCGTCGGTCACCGCCTTGGTGAGCGTGTCGCGCATCGCGTCGCTCAGCTCCTTCTTGTCCCGGATCTCTCCGAGAATCTGGGGCTGCCTGGACTCCAGCCAGGGAAAGAAGAATGTCTCGAACTCCCGGATCGCGTCGACCGGCAGATCGTCCAGCAGGCCCTGCGTCCCCGCGAAGATGATGGCCACCTGCTTCTCGACAACCAGAGGCTCGTACTGACCCTGCTTGAGGCTCTCGACCATCCGCTGACCGCGGGCGAGCTGCAGCTGGGTCGCCCGGTCCAGATCGGACCCGAACTGGGCGAAAGCCGCCAGCTCACGGAACTGGGCGAGGTCGAGCCTTAGCTTGCCAGCCACCTGGCGCATGGCCCGCACCTGGGCCGATCCCCCCACGCGTGATACGGACAGGCCGACGTTCACCGCGGGGCGGATCCCGCTGTAGAACAGGTCCGCTTCCAGATAGATCTGGCCGTCGGTGATGGAGATGACGTTGGTCGGGATGTAGGCTGACACGTCGCCAAGTTGGGTCTCGATAATGGGCAGGGCGGTGAGTGACCCCCCGCCCAGCTGATCGTTGAGCTTGGCCGCCCGTTCGAGGAGCCGCGAGTGCAGGTAGAACACGTCGCCGGGATACGCCTCGCGGCCGGGGGGCCGGCGAAGCAGCAGAGAAAGCTGGCGATAGGCGGTCGCGTGCTTGGACAGATCGTCGTAGATGCAGAGGGCATGGCGCCCCGAGTCCCGGAAGAACTCCCCCATGGTGACGCCGGCGTAGGGTGCAATGTACTGCAGGGGCGCTGGCTCGGAGGCGCTGGCCATGACCACGGTCGTGTACGCCATGGCCCCGGCATCTTCGAGGATCTTGACCACCTGGGCGACGGTCGATCGCTTCTGGCCGATGGCCACGTAGAAGCAGAAAACGTCCTGCCCCTTCTGGTTGATGATCGTGTCGACCCCGATGGCCGTCTTCCCGGTGCCGCGGTCGCCGATGATCAGCTCGCGCTGACCGCGCCCGATCGGAATCATGGCGTCGATGGCCTTGAGCCCGGTCTGCAGTGGTTCCTTGACCGAGCGGCGGTCGACCACGCCGGGCGCGTAGCGCTCGATGGGGCGGAACTCCGTGGTGGCGATGGGCCCCTTGTCGTCGATGGGCTGTCCCAGCGCGTTGACGACCCGGCCGGTCAAGGCCTCGCCAACCGGCACCTGGGCGATGCGGGCCGTCCGCTTGACTATGTCGCCTTCTTTGATGCCAGTGTCCTCGCCGAAGAGCACCGCGCCCACGTTGTCCTGCTCGAGGTTCAGCACCATGCCCACCACGTCCCCAGGGAACGTGAGCAGCTCGCCGGCCATCGCCTTGTCCAGGCCGTAGATGCGCGCGATGCCGTCGCCGACCTCGATCACGCGGCCGACCTCCTGGAGGTCGACCTCCGCCTGGTAGCCTTCCAGCTGCCGCTTGATGATCTCGCTGATCTCGCCTGCCTTGATCATTTAGGATCCCCTTACGAGCCGTTGACGAATCCGGTCGAGCTGTCCCTCGAGACTTGCGTCGACGAGATAGCTTCCACTCTCGGCGATGAACCCACCGAGAAGGCCGCGATCGATCACTTCTTCGAGAATCACCTGGTTTCCTCCCAAGGTTCGCTGGAGCCGGGCCGCCAGCATGGCGCGCTCATCGTCAGTCAGGGCCACCGCCGTGCGCACCTTCACCCGGACGCGACCCAGATCGCGGTCGAGCAGTTCGCGGAAGGCCTCCGCGACAGCAGCCAGGTGGGCCGCCCGCCCCTGGGTCGCCACTAGCCCGACGAGGTCACGCGTCAGCTGCGAGAGCCCGAGGCGCGTGGCGATCTCGACCGCCACACCCCGTTTGGAGGCGGGTGCCACCCAGGGCCGCGCGAGGAAGTCTTGAAGTGCAGGCTCCGCCTTGATCTGCTCGCCTACCGCGTCGAGCTCGCGCCCGATCGTCTCGACCTGGCCACGCTCCTTGGCGATCTCGAAGACGGCCTTGGCGTAGGGCAACGCACGACGGTCTCGGGTCATGAGCTGCTAGTTCCTCAACTGGCTCACGGCCTCGGCCACGATGCGTCGATGATCTGCGTCGTCGAGGCTCTTGCGTACCAGTTTCTCGGCCACCCCGATGGCCAGGTCGGACACCTCGCGACGAAGCTCCTCACGCGCCCGGCGGATGTCGGTCTCCATCTGGGCTCGCGCGGACTCGACCAGCCGGGCCGCCTCGGCCCGGGCGGCTTCCACGAGCTTCCGCTGCTCTTCCCCCGCCTCCTTGAGCGCGGCCGCGCGAATCGCGGCAGCCTCGGCGTGGGCGGCGCGAAGCCGCTCAGCGTTTTCTTGCTGCTGCTTCGCCGCCTCGGCACGTGCCTGCTGGGCCTCGTCCAGGGACTTCCTGACTGCTTCGGTCCGCTCGTTCATCTTGGCCAGCAGCGGCTTGTAGAGGATCTTCTGGAGCAGAAACAAGAGAATCAGAAAGTTGACGCCCTGGATGATCAGCGACTTGTCGAGGCTGATGAGGCCGCCCCCGTGCCCGCCGCCCTCGGAGGCCGCCCACGCCAGGGAGGCAAAGACCGGTGCCCCGATTGCCGTCAAGGTGACAGAGAACCACATCAATCTACGGTGAAGCATGACGGGGTCTCCCGGTCTCGTTCGATCGCGACGAGGTTTGTGAAAAATATCACTCAGGGCCTGCCCGAGTCAACGGGCTCGGGGCACGCGCGCGATGACCCCCCCGCCAACCACGCAATCGCCGCGGTACCAGACCACCGATTGCCCCGGTGTGATCGCGCGCTGGGGCTCCCTGAACACGACCTCGGCCGTGCCGGCCTCGACCATGCGGACGGTGGCCGCCGCCGGCTGATGGTTGTGGCGGATTCGGGCTTCCACCTCGATCGGCTCGCCGGGCGGATCGCACGCGATGAAGTTCACCGCGGTAGCCCACAGGCGAACCTGCTCGAGGTCGGTGGAGGGCCCCACCCTAACCTCGTTCGTGTCCGGATCGAGGTCCACCACGTATAGTGCCTGGCCCGTTGCCAGCCCGAGCCCTTTCTTCTGCCCGATGGTGTAGTTCGCGACGCCGCCGTGAGATCCAAGCGGGACCCCGGCGCCGTCGACGATGGGCCCGGGCCGGAAAGCGTCGGGCCGGCGCCGGCGCAAGAAGCCTCGGTAATCGTCGTCGGGGATGAAGCAGATCTCCTGACTCTCCGGCGTCTCCGCCGTCGCGAGGCCGAGCCGCCGCGCATGGTCGCGCACCTCGGCCTTGGTCAGGTGACCGATGGGGAATCGCGCGGCGCCGAGCTGTTCCTGCGTGAGGGGCCAGAGAAAGTCTGACTGGTCCTTTCGGTGGTCGCATCCCCGCCAGAGGAGATAGCGACCAGTTGACTCGTCGCGGGTGATCCGGGCGTAGTGGCCGGTGGCCACAGCGGCGGCACCCCACGCCCCCGCCCGCCGTAGGAGCGACCCGAACTTTAGATCCTTGTTGCAAGATACACAGGGAACTGGAGTTCTTCCACGGTGATACTCTTCGGCGAAGCGGTCGATCACGGTGCGCGCGAATTCCGCCTCCGCGTTGAGGAGGTAGTACGGGATGCCCAGGCGGCTGGCGACCTGCCGTGCGCCGTCGGCCGTCTCGAACGAGCAGCAGGACCCGAAGCGCTTCGTCGGCTCGTCGGGTTCCTTCCAGGGCCAGACGCGCAAGGTCACGCCCACCACGTCGTGGCCCTGCTCGACCAGCAGGGCGGCGGCCACCGACGAGTCGACGCCTCCGCTCATGCCGACTACGATGCGCTCGGCTACGGGCGCTCGGTGCCCTTCGACCCTCCTCACTGTGTCCGCAGTATAGCTTGAGAACTTCTTCACATGATTGGCTTGATCGTGAGGGTTGCAGAGAGACGCTCGAGTTCGTCCGGGGTCGCGTAGGTGATCTCTATCTTTCCCTTTCGGTCGCTACCGACGATCTTGACTCGCGTCATCAACGCCCGTTGCAGGGTTTCTTCGAGCGCCGAGAGCTCGATTGAACGACGACGACGCGGCGACTTGACCGTCCGCCGCAGATTGACGCCTTCCTCCGTTGCCCGCACAGACCAGGAATGCTTGAGGATCTCATCACGGAGTTTGAGTTGCTCAGACGGGAGGTCAGCGCCAGCAGGGCTCTCGCATGCCCCATCATGAGTCGCCCGGCCCTGAGGTCCGTCCTGAATGACGTCAGGAAGTCTCAGCAATCTCAATGTGTTAGACACAGAAGCGCGATCCTTACCTATCTTCTGGGAGAGCTCCTCCTGAGACCACCCGAAGTCGGCGAGCAGTCGTTGGTAAGCCTGGGCCTCCTCAATTGGGTTGAGGTCCTCGCGTAGTAGGTTTTCGACGAGCGCTAGCTCGAGGCTTTGGGCATCAGTGGCCTCGCGAACGATCACTGGAATGCGATCGAGTCCAGCCTGCTTTGCCGCTCGCCAACGACGCTCTCCAGCGATCAGCTCGTATCCGTGATGCGTCTTTCGTGCTATCACTGGCTGCAACACACCCGACGACCGAATCGACGCAGCCAGTTCGTCCAGCCCGAGTGGCTCAAAGTTCCGGCGTGGCTGGTTCGGGTTCGGACTGATCTCGTCGAGGGGGACGTCGAGGAGCGCGTCTCCCTCCTCAGGGGAAGAGGACAGGAGCGCACCAAGGCCGCGACCGAGCCCGCGCTTAGGAACCATGCATCAACACCTCCCGTGCAAGGTCGAGATAGGCTATAGATCCGGTTGACCGTAGGTCGTAGAGCATTACCGGCTTACCGTGGCTCGGGGCTTCAGTCACACGGACGCTCCTCGGAATCACGGTGTCGAATATCTGCCCCGGGAAGTACCGGTTCACCTCGTCCCTGATCTGCAAGGCCAGGCTAGTCCGACCATCGAACATGGTCAGGAGGATCCCGAGGACCTCGAGGTTCGGGTTGAGCCGTTCCCGGACTCGTGTCACGGTCCTGATCAAATGTGAGAGGCCCTCCAGGGCGTAAAACTCACACTGTAGCGGGATCAATACCTTATGAGAGGCCGTCAGGGCATTGAGCGTGAGGAGCCCCAGGGATGGCGGGCAGTCGACAATCACGAACTCGAACTCTGACAGGATGCCGCTGAGTACCCCACGGAGGACGAACTCGCGCCTATCTACCCCGACTAGCTCGATCTCCGCTCCTACGAGGTCGATATCCGCAGGTATAACCGACAGGCCAAGGATCCCTGTCGCATGGAGGGCCTTTCCGACCGGCTCGCCTCCAAGTAGCACATGGTAGGCAGTGGGGTAGAGGCCTTCCTTATCGATCCCGAACCCGGTCGTGGCGTTACCCTGTGGGTCCAGATCGACAAGAAGTGCTGTCTTCCCAGCCAGGGCAAGTCCGGCAGCTAAATTGACGGCTGTTGTCGTCTTCCCGACTCCACCCTTTTGATTGACAACTGCGACGACAGCAGCCATTTCACACCCCTGTTCCACGTGGAACGGCTCAAGACAGCATATACCGAGGCGCCGGCAGACCACATACACAAATCGGATGGGTCTACCTGTTCCACGTGGAACACCCCTCATCCCGCAGGGGTCGACGAGCCGCGGTCGCCGGATCGCGAAATTCCGCGGCAGCCCAGTAACAGGATTCAAGACCTGCGTCCACGTAAAGTTTTCGCCGGCGCCACCCACCCGTGGGGGTCCCGAGACGACAGCCAATCCGTCAGCCGACAACAGCCGCTCCACGGTGCTGAAAAATCGGGTCGGCCTGGCAGTACAGCGAGCAACGATGACATCGAAGACACCATGCTCGCGTGTTGTTATCTCCTCAATTCGGGCATGAACGGCCTTGGCGCCGCTGAACTCCAGGGTTCGAATCGCGGCCGCCAGAAATGATGCCCGCTTTCGGCGCGCTTCAACCATGACCAGCTCGACCTCTGGCCGAACGATCTTCAGTGGTACTCCAGGAACGCCAGCCCCAGAGCCCACGTCGAGCACCCTCGACGGCGTGGCAGGGAGCACCTTCAGAAACAGGAAGCTGTCGAGCACGATGTTGTCCACCAGCCACTTGCGGTCACCCACGCCCACAAGCCGGTGAACTCTGTTCCATTCTATCAATATTTCCAGATATTTATGAGTTGACTCCAGCTCGGATTGGCTCAACGGGCGCCCGAGGATTGCTGCTGCCGGAGCGAGGAGGTCTGAAAGGGCCCTCGTCACTTACCGACGCAGAACTTTGCGAACACGGTGTCGAGCACCGAGTCGCCAACTTCCAGGCCGAGCGAGCATGGAGATGGCTTCCAGGGCCTCGCGAAGGTCCACCAGCGCGATCTCGATGGGCTGGGAGGCCAAGCACTCGTGGCCGTCTCGAATCGCTCGGCTCAGCGCCTTCAACAGTTCGAGTTGGCGTAGCGAGGCCACCAGTCCCCCTTCGTCGCCGTCGGAACCTGCTCTCGCCTTGACCTCCTCGCCCAACCTGGTGTGTAGCTCCTCGAGCCCGTTCTCGGTCTTCACCGATGTCCGGATGGCGCCGTCAAGGGAGGCGGGATGGCTCTGGCTTCCGAGATCGCGCTTGGAGAGGACGACGAGTCGCTCCCGCTCTTGGGTCTGCTCCAGGACCTGCAAGGCTTCGCGGTCCAGCGGAGCGCTCCCGTCGAGAACGACCAGGAGCAGATCGCCCTCCTGGATCGCGTCTTGCGCACGGCGCATCCCTTCCGCGTCGATGTGGTCACGTGGCTCTCCAAGCCCCGCGGTATCCAGGAGCCTGACCGGTACTCCGGCTATGGCGATCGCTCCCTCGACGACATCACGGGTCGTGCCGGCCTCTGGCGTCACGATCGCGCGCTCACGTCCAAGGATGGCATTGAACAGGCTGGATTTGCCTGCGTTCGGCGGGCCGACTATCGCTATGGTGAGCCCAGTGTGGGCTCGAAATCCCAGGTGGGCCGAGGCCAGAAGCCGTTGCGCATCAGAGTATATCTCTCTG
Organism: uncultured Candidatus Rokubacteria bacterium; assembly: GCA_963754315.1. Lineage (GTDB taxonomy): Bacteria > Methylomirabilota > Methylomirabilia > Rokubacteriales > CSP1-6 > CAVWFS01. Next base: position 28,486 of record CAVWFS010000016.1, on the reverse strand, counting down.
ATTTCATTGGCTATTTGTGGTTCGTCCGCCTCCGAGCGTGTCGTCGGGAAAATCGAGCGTCACCTCCAGGCTCGCCACGACGTCAAGCAGGCGAGAGCGCAGGCCGTGCAGACGCCTCGAGAGTTCACCGCCGATGCCTCGGGCTGCGAGCGCGACGCCTCGCTCACTTCGGGCGCTGATCATGAGGGCAACTGCTTCGGCCTGGGCCAGGTCGATGCGCCCGTTCAAAAACGCCCGTCGCGTGAACTCGCCCGGATCCGCCATGCGCGCCCCCTGCTCGAGAAGCCGTTCGAGAATCAACCGGACGAGGGCGGGGCTGCCGTGACAGGACAGTTCGACCGTGTCCTCACCGGTGTACGATCGCGGCGCCCGCATCACGGTACAGAGCGCTTCGTCGATCGTCAGGCGACTGCGCGGGTCGACGAGCGTAACCCGCCGCATCTGATGAGAGCGCGCCCGCAGGAGAGATCCCGCGGAACGGACCAGGGGAGCGACGATCCGGATGGCCTCCGGACCGCTGATACGAACGATCGCCACGGCGCTTTCGCCGGCGGCGGTGGCCACCGCCGCAATCGTGTCCTGGGGGGCGGACGGATCACGCCCGGGCGGCGTGCTTCACCTCTCGCCCGGCGCCTTTCGGGCTTTCCGGCCGGTTCATGTACATCTGCTGGAGGATTTGCAGGACATTGGAGAAGAACCAGTACAGCACCAGCCCCGAGGCGACGTTGAAGAAGAAGAACGTGAATATGAAGGGCATCATCAGCATCATCTTGGCCTGGCGCGGATCGCCCATCACCGGCGTCATCTTCTGCTGCACGAACATCGAGACACCCATGAGCAGGGGCAGGATGTAGGTCGGATCGGGACCGGCGAGGTCGCAGACCCACAGCGGCTGGCCGCCCAGCAATGGCAGCCACGACGGCGCGCGTCCGAAACACAGAAACGGCGCGTTCTGCAAATCGACGGAGACGGACAGCGCCAGGTAGAGGGCGTAAAAGATCGGCACCTGCGCCACCATGGGGAGACAGCCGCCAAGCGGGTTGACCTTGTGCTCGCGGTAGAGCGCCATCGTCTCGCGCTGCATGCGCTGGGGGTCACTCTTGTACTTGTTACGCAGCGCGTTCATCTGCGGCCCCAGCGCCTGCATGGCCTTCATGGAGCGCATGCTCATCACCGTGAGCGGGAAGAAGAGAATCTTCGAGATCAGGGTCAGGATGATGATCGCTACCCCGTAGTTGGGCACCAGGCGGTCGTGAACCCAGTTCATGAGCCGCAGAATGGGCATGCCCAGCCACTCCATCGGCAGCCCACCCCATTGGCGTGGCACCGGGAAGCCCCCGAAGTTGATCGACCCCTCGAGGCCGAGCGCCTCCAGCCGATCGAGTTCCTTCGGGCCCACGTACATCAAGACCTGACCTTCCCAGGCCTGGCCGGGAGCAATCGTCGGGGTCGCTATCGTGGCGATCATGGTCTTCGCGGGAGGCCCCTGGCCGTTCTTCCGCGGGGGCTCGGCGATCGCCCGGAGCTGGAACCCAGGGGTCTTGGGCACAAGGGCCGTCAGATACCAGATACTCCCCATCCCGATCCATTGACCGTTCACGGTGTGCTGCCCCACCGCCGTGAGGTCCTCGATCCGCTGGATATGCCCGTTTACTTGCCAGAGCACCTCGGTCGGGTGCTGACCCAGGAACCTCTCGGACTCGCCCTGCCAGTTCTGCGCGTGCCACCCAGGGGAGGCTAACCCCAACAGTCCGGGTGGTCTGACCGGGATTTTCGATGCGCAATCCCACTCCGATCGCGTAACTGTTGGCGTCGAAACGCTGGGTCTGGATGACCCGAAGGCCTCGGTCCTCGCCCCTCAGAATCAGGTCCGCCGTGGGCCGCTCCGGGCCGAGGGTGAGCCTCTCGGTGGCGAATTCCATGGCAACGACCTCGCGCTCGCCCGCCATCTCGAGGGCCAGCCCCGTCGGGCCGAGCGCGCCGACGAGCACCATCGGCTTGTCACCCCGGTACCTGAGGTTGAACTCCTGCAGCTTCCCCCCTCACTGCTGACGACCGCGGTGTAGCGGGGGCTCTCCACCGTTGCCAGGCGTTGCGGAGGCCGGGGAGATCGGGGTGCGGGCTTGTCCTCAGGCGGCGGTGTGGCGGGCGCCGTGGGTGCGGCCGGAGCCGCCGGGTCGGGGCCTGAGCTTGGGGCTCCTTTGGCGGGGGCTTGGGCGGTTCCCCGGGTCCCAGGAAATACATCTGGTAAACGATTAACAGCGCGGCCATGAGGAGGGCCGCCAAGATGGCGCGGCTTTCCATCGTCAGGCGAGCCGGCCGCGCGCGGGAGGAGGAGGATCATACCCGCCGGGATGGAAGGGATGGCATCGCGCGAGCCGCAGGAGCACGAGCCCCGCCCCGCGCAGCAGTCCGTGCTCCATCAGCGCGAGCCTGGCGTACTCGGAGCATGTCGGCGCAAAGCGGCAACAGGGCGGCACGAAGGGAGAGATCAAGAGCTTGTAGCCGGCGAGTAGGGTGACCACGAGGCGCGCGATCATCGAGCCGCCCGTGAACCTGGAATGGTAGCCAATGCCTTTCGCATCTCTCCGATCAGTGTTGTCATGGGGGCGCTCGACGCCGCGGGCCGGCCGATGACTACCACTGCCACGGCGGCCGGCGCCTCACCCCGCGTCTCCCGGTACGCCTCGCGCAACCGGCGCTTGACCCGGTTACGCGCCACGGCCCCACGCACCTGACGACTTACCGTGAACCCGGCGCGCCGCACTCCGCGGGACTCGTCAGGACGCCAGAGCACAACCATCAGAGGCCGATCGATCCGTTTGCCGCTCCGGAACAGCGCCTGGAAATCGGCGCCGCTGGTCAACCGCTCGCGTCGGGGAAACGATCCCGCTAGACGGTCAGCCGTTTGCGACCCTTCGCCCGCCGCCGCTTGAGAACCTTGCGACCCCCCTTGGTGGCCATGCGGCTCCGGAATCCGTGGGTCTTCTTTCTACGGCGGACATTCGGCTGGAACGTTCGCTTCATCGAGGTGAAATATCCTTTCGTCGAGCCGGTCCAGTGTAGGCATCGGCCCCGAGCAAGTCAACCGTGGCGGGTCGCTTCGCGGTCGCGTCAGGCCCCACGCGATCATCCTTGCGGCGCCGTTTACCACTGTGATACGTTGCGGCTTCGTTACTCAACCAGTTTGTATATGTCCTCGTCGCCCGGCTATCGCAGTTATCCACATCTGTGGATAACTGTGTGTGTAAGTGGGGGTTCCGCCTATGCTCGCCAGCCTTTGGGAGCGTCTCGTCGATTCCGTATCCAACAAGATCCCCGCCGCTGTCGTGGATTCTTGGGTTCGCCCGTGCAGGTTGCTCGCCCTTGAAGGCGATCACCTGAGGATCGGCGCGCCGAATCGCTTCTCCCGCGACTGGCTGCTACAGCGGTATCTGCCGGCTCTCGAGGCTGCCGCCGCCGAGTGTGTGGGGGGCCAACCGCGGGTCTCCGTCGTCATCGACGGTTCGGGCGAGGCCGAGGAGCCCGACCCTCCCCACGTTCCGGTCGCTTACGCCTCCCGTGCCCACACCACCATCGAGACCCTGAACCCGCGTTACACGTTCGAAACATTCGTGGTGGGCTCCGGGAACCAGTTCGCCCAGGCGGCCAGCCAGGCCGTAGCCGAGTTGCCCTCGCGGGCCTACAATCCGCTCTTCATCTACGGTGGGGTTGGCCTTGGCAAGACACACCTGCTCCACGCGGTTGGTCACCAGACGGCCAAGTTGTTCGCCGGCATGACGGTGGCCTACGTCTCCACCGAGCGATTCACCAACGAGCTGATCAATGCCATACGCTATGACCGCACCGCAGAGTTCCGCGGCCGCTACCGGACCATCGACCTCCTCCTCATTGACGACATCCAGTTCATCTCTGGCAAGGAGCGAACGCAAGAAGAGTTCTTCCACACCTTCAACGACCTCTACGAGTCCCGCAAGCAAATCGTCGTCTCCAGCGACTGCTCGCCGAAGGACATTCCCGACATCGACGAGCGTCTGCGCTCGCGCTTCGAGTGGGGACTCATCGCCGATATCCAGGTCCCGGATTTCGAGACGCGCGTGGCCATCCTGAAGAAGAAGGCGGCCCTGGAACGAGTGCGCCTCGGCGACGATGTGGCCTACATGATCGCCGGGCGCGTGAAGTCGAACATCCGTGAGCTCGAGGGCTCCCTGACTCGTATGATCGCCTTCTGCTCCCTGACCGGGCGCGAGATGGGAACGGATCTCGCCCAAGAAGTCCTGGCCGACCTTTGGGGCGACGAGGACAAGGTCATCACCATCGAGCAGATCCAGCGTCGGGTCGGCGATTTCTTCGACATCAAGGTATCCGAGCTGAAGGCCAAGTCGCGCACGAAGACGGTGGCCTTCCCGCGCCAGGTGGCTATGTATCTGGCCCGCCAGCTCACGCATGCGTCGCTGGCCGAGATCGGCCGCGCCTTTGGTGGCAAGGATCACACGACGGTGCTGCATGCGGTGGACAAGATCCGCCGTCTGCTCGAGGAAGATCCCAAGTTACGCAAGAGCATCGATGGGCTTATCCAGGGCATGGCACAGTGATCCACGGTCGGCCACCACGCTGCCCCCACCCAATCCCCATTTTGTTCTGAGAAGATCGCATGCCTTTCCCAGCGCTTGCGCAACGTCCCCACGATCCACCACTCCGACGGTTACGACTACGACGGTACTTCTTCTTTTCTCCATCCAGATTGGGAGAGTCTTATGGAAGTCGTCCTTGAGCGCGATGCGTTTCTCCGAGGCGTGCAGATGGTCCAAAACATCGTCGAGCCTCGCCAGACGCTCCCCATCCTCGCCAACGTCCTGCTCCAGACCGAAGACGAACGGGTCCGCGTGACGGCCACCGACCTCGAGGTCGGAGCTCGGGTATCAGTCCCAGCGCGGGTCGCGACGCAGGGGGCGGTGACCGTGGGAGCCCGCAAGCTCGCCGAGATCGTCAAGGAGCTCCCGGCGGCCGCACTCACCATGAAGGTGGGCGACAACGCGACGGTGAGTCTCAGGTGTGGAGGGGTGAGCTATCGGCTGGTGGGGCTCGCTCCCGACGACTTTCCGCCCGTGGTCCCGGCTGCCCCGTCAAGCTGGATCCCCATCGAGGCGCGTACCTTGCGGGAGATGCTCCAGCAAACCAGCTTCGCCATCTCCCACGACGAGAACCGGTACGCCCTGAACGGCGTGCTCTTCTCCTTGCAGGGCAAGCAGCTGCGTCTGGTGGCGACCGATGGTCATCGTCTGGCTATCTCGGTGCGCTCCCTCGCCACCGGCGCAGGGTCGGTAACGGGCATCGTGCCGCGCAAGGCGGTGGCGGAGCTGATGCGCGTGCTGGGGAGCGGAGAAGACGTCCAGATCGCCATCACCGAAAACCAGTTCGTCCTCGAGATGTCGAACTTTGTGATGACGGCGCGCCTGATCGAGGGTCAGTTTCCGAATTATGACGCCGTGCTGCCCAAAGGGCATCCTGGACGCCTCCAGGTGTCCAGATCGGCCCTGCAGGCGGCCCTCCGACGCGTGGCCGTCATTGCCGAAGAACGCAACAAGCCCGTCAAACTCACATTGAGTCCAGCCTTGCTGAAGCTGTCTGCCTCCAGCCAGGAACTGGGCGACGCCGAGGAAGGTCTCGAAGTGGACTACGGGGGAGAGGAGGTCAGCATCGGATTCAACTCCCGCTACCTGCAAGACGCAATCTCACCGATCGAGAAGGATCTGGTGACCTTTGAGTTCAAGGATGGCTTGAGCCCCGGGGTGATCAAAAGCGGCGAGGACGATGGGTACTGTTGTGTTATAATGCCTATGCGCATCTAGAGACATTTTTAGTCAATAATAACAGAGGTTTATACCGGGTGCAGATTGGCTCGATAGAGCTCTCGGAGTTTCGTAACTACTGCACCCTGAGTTACGTACCAGCCCCCCGCGTCAATCTGATTACCGGGGCCAATGCCCAGGGCAAATCCAACCTTCTCGAGGCGCTTGGCGTGCTGCTGACTGGACGATCGTTCCGGACTTTTCGCCTTGGGGAGATCCCACGGTGGGACTGCCAGTCTGCTTCGGTGAGTGGTGAGCTACACCGGAGTGACGGGGTTTCGAGCGTCCGGCGGACGATTGCGAGGACCGAAGCGGGAGTGTGGAGGGCACGGGGGGAGTCGTGTCCGTGGGCGCGCGCCATTGCGTTCGACTGGCAAGACCTCGCCATCGTGAATGGCTCGCCCTCGTCCCGTCGAGACTTTGTCGATGGCTTTGCTGGTCGTTTGTATCCGACCCACATGGCCACGCTCATTCGCTATCGGAAGGTTCTGGCGAGCCGGAACAGGCTTCTGCAGGGAGGACCGGGGACGGGAGGTGATCGGCTCGACCCCTGGAACGAACAGCTCGTTGCGGTCGGGCTCGAGTTGATCGACAGGCGTCGGCGGGCGGTGGCCGCGATCCAGGGAGAACTGGCGCGAGTGTATTCGGGGTTGGCCGGGAGCCGGGAAAAGGTGGAGGTTCGTTATCGCGCGTGCATCGGCGAGGCGAGCGATCGGGCGAGCTTTGTGGCCGCCCTCGAGCGCGCCTATAACAACGAGGTTCGGCAGGGTCAGACCTTGGTCGGCCCGCACCGTGACGATCTGCTGATCGAGCTCGATGGGGTCGATGCCAGAACGTTTGCGTCGCGGGGCCGGCAACGGTTGCTCACCCTTGCCCTCAGGCTGGCCGAGATTACTCCCGTCCGTGAGGCGGCGGGAACATCGCCGGTGCTGCTGCTCGACGATGCGCTATCCGAGCTCGATCCTGGTGTCCGCGAGAACGTCCTGCGTGAGACCGAGGGGACGGAGCAGGTATTTCTCACTGCGCCCGAGCCGGTGACGGCGCGGGGGGCCGCGCGCTGGGAGGTCAGGGATGGAGGAATTGCCGCGGCATGAGCGCTGAGACCTACACGGCGAGCGATATCAAGGTCCTCGAGGGGCTGGAGGCTGTCCGCAAGCGCCCGGCCATGTACATCGGTGACACGAGCGCCTACGGGCTGCACCACCTCGTATACGAGGTGGTCGACAACTCGGTCGACGAGGCGCTCGCCGGCTACTGCGATAGCATCAAGATCATCCTTCACTCCGACGGATCCTGTTCCGTCGGCGACAACGGTCGCGGCATCCCGGTCGATACCCACAAGGAGAGCGGCAAAGCGGCGGCCGAGGTCGTCCTGACCGTGCTGCACGCCGGCGGCAAGTTCGATCACTCGGCCTACAAGGTCTCGGGAGGCCTGCACGGCGTGGGTGTCTCCGTGGTCAACGCGCTCAGCGAGTGGCTCGATGTCGAGATCCGCCGCGGCGGCCGCACGTGGACGCAACGGTACGAAAAGGGCGGCAACCCCACCGGCCCCTTGACGGCCGGCGAGAAGACCCAAAAGCACGGGACCATCATTCGCTTCAAGCCCGACGCGACCATTTTCGAAGAGACGACGTTCTCCTTCGATACCCTCTCGAACCGGTTGCGCGAGCTGGCCTTCCTCAATCGTGGACTGAAGATTGTCATCGAGGATGAGCGGGACGGCCGCACCCACACCTTCCTCTACAAGGGCGGCATCGTCGAGTTCGTCAAGCACCTCAACCAGAACAAGACGCCCGTCCACCCGAAGGTTCTCTACTTCGAGGGTAAGCGCGGCGACGTCGAGGTGGAGGTGGCGCTGCAGTACAACGACGGCTACCAGGAGAACGTGTTCTCCTTCGCCAATAACATCAACACGCGTGAGGGCGGCACTCACCTGACCGGCTTTCGGGCAGCTCTCACCGGCACGCTCTCGGCTTATGCCCAGGCCAACAACTTCCTCAAGAACTTCAAGGGTGGCATCAGCGGCGACGACGTGCGGGAGGGTCTGACGGCGGTGGTATCTGTCCGCCTGCCCGAACCGCAGTTCGAGGGCCAGACCAAAGCCAAGCTCGGTAACAGCGACATACGGGGATTGGTTCAGCAGATCGTCAACGACAAGCTGGCGGAGGCCTTCGAGGAGGATCCCACCGACTGCGCGCAAGGTCGTCGACAAGTGCGTGCGGGCGGCCCAGGCGCGCGAGGCGGCACGGAAGGCTCGCGATCTGTCGCGCAAGGGTGGACGGGACGACGAGGGTCTCTCGGCCAAACTCGCCGACTGCTCGGAACGCGACCCGCAGTACCGAGAGCTGTTCCTGGTGGAGGGAGACTCGGCGGGCGGCTCCGCCAAGCAGGGCCGCGACCGGCGCACGCAGGCGGTGCTGCCTCTGCGCGGCAAGATCATCAATTCCGAGAAGGCGCGTTACGACAAGGTGCTGGGCCACAACGAAATCCGGTTGCTCATCTCGGCCTTGGGCACCGGTATCGGCACCGAGGAGTTCGACCTGGCCAAACTGCGGTACCACAAGGTCGTCCTCATGACGGACGCTGACGTGGACGGCGCCCACATCCGGACCCTGCTCCTAACCTTCTTCTTCCGTCACATGACCGCGATCATTGAGTCCGGACACCTCTTCATTGCCCAGCCGCCCCTCTTCAAGGTGAAGAAGGGCCGCGCCGAGAAGTATCTGATGAGCGACCAGGAATTCGAGGAGTTCTTCCTGGGCGCCTGGGTGGAGAGCGCCACCGTCAAGGTGCCGGGGATCAAGCAACCGCTCACCGGGGAGGCCCTGCTGGAGTTGTTGCGGCAAGTGTCCGAGTACCGGACGCTCTTCAGGAAGCTGACGAGGCGCGGAGTACCGGGGCCTATCCTGGCCGAATTGCTGCGCCAGAAGTTCCGGGGCACCAAGCGCGGGGTGGGACACGACGAGATCGGCGAGGCGGTGATGCGGGCCGCCGCCGCCGTCAACGGCGACGACGTCACCGTGCAGCCTGGTGAGCCGCCTGCCGGCAACACGGTCGTCATCGCCGGCCCTCCGACCGTCTCGTTCAGCACCGATCTCTTCAAGTCGGCCGACTACAGCGCGCTCCTGGAAGTCTGGGAGAAGGTGGCGGCGGTGGCGAAGGGTCCCACCACGATCATCGAAGGCAGCAAGGAGGCGCCGGTGCCAAGCCTGGAAGCGCTCCATCGGATTGCCCTCGAGCGGTCGAAGGAAGGAGCCAGCTTCCAGCGGTACAAGGGCCTCGGCGAGATGAATCCCGAGCAACTCTGGGAGACCACCATGAACCCGGACACACGCACGTTGCTCCGGGTGACCATGGAGGACGCGGTGGGCGCCGACGAGATGTTCACCGTCCTCATGGGAGACGCGGTGGAACCGCGCCGCGACTTCATCGAGAAGAACGCCCTCGACGTCGTCAACCTCGATGTGTAAGCGACCGACTATCTCGGATGGGGGGTCCAGATTCACCCCCGGCACCCCCCGTTCGGGGTGCCTCGGGGGACCCGTGGCACCCCCCATCTGGATCACGTCATGCCTAACGAGCGCCAGGTACCGGTTCCGATCGAAGAGGAGATGCGGAAGTCCTACCTGGACTACGCCATGTCCGTCATCGTGGGCCGCGCCCTGCCGGACATCCGCGATGGCCTCAAGCCTGTTCACCGGCGGGTGCTGTATGCCATGCAGGAGCTGGGCCTGGTGTGGAACCGGCCCTACAAGAAAGCGGCGCGGGTGGTGGGCGAGGTGCTCGGCAAGTATCACCCCCATGGCGACTCGCCCGTCTACGAGGCCATCGTGCGCATGGTGCAGGAATTCTCTCTGCGCTACCCGCTGGTGGACGGGCAAGGGAACTTCGGTTCCATCGACGGCGACCCACCGGCCGCCATGCGCTACACCGAGGCGCGGCTGGCGAAGATCGCCCACGAGATGCTGCAGGACATCGACAAGGAGACAGTCGACTTCGTCCCCAACTTCGACGAGTCTCTCGAGGAGCCGACAGTCCTGCCCGCCCGCGTCCCCAACCTCCTCATCAACGGCTCGGCCGGGATCGCGGTGGGCATGGCCACCAACATCCCGCCCCACAACCTCACCGAGGTAGTCGACGGCCTGGTGGCACTGGTGGACGACCCCGAGACATCCGTCGAGAAGCTCATGAAGGTGGTGAAAGGGCCGGACTTTCCCACCGCTGGCTATATCTACGGGACGGGCGGTATCCGCGAGGCGTACACCACCGGCCGCGGCACCATCACCCTCAGAGCCAAGGCCCATGCCGAAAAGCTGCGGGGCGGCCGCGAAGCCATCATCATCACCGAACTGCCCTACCAGGTGAACAAGGCGAGCCTCATCGAGAAGATCTCGGAGCTGTCACGCGAGCGGAAGATCGACGGCATCTCGGAGATCCGCGACGAGACCAACCGCGAAGGTATCCGGGTCGTCATGGAGCTTGGGCGAGGGGAGATCCCCCAGATCATCCTGAACCAGCTCTACAAACACACCCAGATGCAGACCACGTTCGGGATCATCATGCTCGCCCTCGTCGACCGCCGCCCTCAGGTGGTGAACCTCAAGCAGATGCTCGAGGCCTTCGTGAAGTTCCGGCGCGAGATCGTCGTCCGACGCACGCGCTACGACCTTGCCCGGGCCGAGGAGCGCGCCCACATCCTGGCCGGCTTGCGCAAGGCCGTGGACCACCTCGATCTGGTGATCCGCATCATCCGCCAGGCCGAGAATGCCGACGTGGCCCGCGACACCTTGATGACCCGGCTCGAACTCACCGAGATCCAGGCCAAGGCCATCCTCGACATGCAGCTCAGACGGCTGGCCGCCCTCGAGCGCCAGAAGATCGTGGAGGAGCACGAGCAAGTCCTGAAGCTCATCGAGGAGCTGAAGAGCATCCTGGCCTCCGACACCAAGCTGATGGGACTGATCCGGGGCGAACTGCTCGCCATCAAGGAGGAGTACGGGGATGGGCGGCGCACGGAGATCTTGACAGAGACCACCGAGCTGACCATCGAGGACCTGCTGGCCGACGAGGAGATGGTGGTCACGATCACGCGCTCCGGGTACATCAAGCGCACCCACGTGGAGGCCTACCGAAGCCAGCGGCGGGGTGGCAAGGGTGTGACGGGGATGGAAACGAAGGAGGAGGACGTCGTCGAGGACCTGTTCATCGCCTCCACCCATTCCTACCTGTTGTTCTTCACCAATCTCGGCAAGGTGCACTGGCTCAAGGTTCACGAGATGCCGGAAGGAGGGCGCCAGGCCAAGGGCAAGGCCATGGTGAACCTCCTGTCGCTAGGGGAGGGTGAGCGGGTGGCCACCTGCGTGCCGGTGCGCGATTTCGCCTCGGGTGGCTTCGTCATCTTCGCCACCCGCCAGGGCAAGGTGAAGAAAACCGAGCTCGAGGCGTACTCCCATCCCCGGGCCGGGGGCATCCAGGCCATCGGGCTCGAGGAGGGGGACGAAGTCATCAAAGCCCTGCGCACCGATGGCCAGCGCGAGGTCATGATCGCCACCAAGTCAGGCATGATCATCCGCTTTGCCGAGGACGAGGCGCGCCCGATGGGCCGAGGCGCCAGCGGTGTGCGTGGCATCGAGCTGGAAGAGGACGACGCGGTCATTGCCGCCGACGTGGTTCAGGAAGGTGTCCTCATCCTGACCGTGACCGAGCGCGGTTACGGCAAGCGCACTCCGCTCGAGGAGTATCGCCTGCAGGGCCGGGCCGGTAAGGGCATCATCGACATCAAGACCGGCGGGCGCAACGGCGCCGTGGTGAGCATGCTCCAGGTTCGTGAGGGCGACGACATTCTCGTGGTGACCACCAAGGGCAAGATCATCCGCTTCCACGCGGGCGACGTTTCCTCCCAGGGCCGAAACACCATGGGGGTGCGCATCATCGACCTCGAGGCGGACGACCGCGTGGGGTCCGTGGCACGAGTAGAGGCGGAGCAAGCCCCCGCCGAGACGACCTAGCTTCACGTGCTCGACCTCAGGCTGCTCCGCGAGCACCCGGACGAGGTCGAGCGGCGGCTGGCCACCAAGGGCGGCGCCGAGCATGTGCGCCAGATCGTGGCGCTCGACGGTGAGCGACGGGCGCTCTTGCGAGAAAGCGAGGAGCTGAAGGCCGAGCGCAACCGGTCCTCGGAAGCCATCGGCCAGGCCAAGCGCCGCGGCGAGGACGCCTCGGCCGAAATGGCCCGCATGCGCGAAGTGGGCGATCGCATCAAGGGGCTCGATATCGACCTCAAGACCCTCGACGAGCGCATCGCGACTCTCGCGCTGCAGCTTCCCGAATCTGCCCCACCCCTCGGTGCCCGAGGGCAAGGGCGAGGACGACAACGTCGAGGTGCGCCGCTGGGGCACCCCGCGCCAGTTCGCGTTCACCCCGAAGCCACACGAGGAGGTCGGGACGGCGCTCGGCCTCTTCGACTTCGAGCGCGCCGTGAAGATCGCCAAGGCCCGCTTCACCGTCCTCTGGGATACGGCGGCCCGCCTCGAGCGCGCCCTTGCCCAGTTCATGCTCGACCTGCACACCCGCGAGCGGGGCTACACCGAGCTGTGGGTCCCCCACCTGGTGAGCGGCGACACCATGCTCAAGACCGGCCAGCTGCCCAAGTTCGAAGAAGGCCTGTTCAAGACCGTCGAGCCCGACGACAACCGAGCGCTCTATCTCATCCCCACCTCGGAGGTGCCGCTGACGGCCCTTCATAGTGGGGAGATCCTCGCCGAGCGGCAGTTGCCCTTGCGCTATACCGCATTCACGCCCTGCTATCGACGCGAGGCGGGCACCTACGGTAAGGACATGAAGGGCATCTACCGGCAGCACCAGTTCGACAAGGTCGAGTTGGTCAAGATCACCACACCAGCCCAGGCTTACGACGAGCTGGAGACGATGGTGTCCGACGCCGAGGAGGTCCTGCGGCGGCTGGATCTACCATATCGGGTGGTCGAGCGCTGCACGGGCGACCTCGGCTTCAGCGCGGCCAAGGGCTACGACCTCGAGGTGTGGCTTCCAGGGCAGGGGCGGTACCGGGAGATTTCCTCCTGCTCCACCTACGACACGTTCGGGGGACGGCGTGTGGACCTTCGCTACCGGCCGGCAGACGGGGGCCGGCTTGAGCCGTGTGCGACCCTGAACGGTTCCGGCCTCGCCGTCGGTCGCTCGATGATGGCGCTCTTCGAGAATTACCAGGAGGCCGACGGCACCGTCTCCATCCCCGCGGCGCTCCGCCCGTACATGAATGGGCTCGAACGTTTAACGGCACGCCCACGGTGAACGGAGCCATTGCCCCGACCCCAGGGTCAATCCGAGGGGTCCTGTTTCGACGTAGCTACTAAGAGGCATGGGAGGCGGCGCTCGTGGTAGCCTCACAGGCGGGTCGCATGCCTCGAGCGCTGCTCGGGCGACATGATCAGGCGGAGCGATCTCACCGCATATGACGCGCGTGTCACAAAGAACCCCCCGGGGGAGGGGCGTGATTCCTCGATCCCGGCCATGGGGATCGCGGGCCGGCCGAGTCTGAGAATGGCCTCGGTCTCACCGCACCCGGGCGCGCTGATCCATGACATTGCCTTGGGCCACGTCGCCGCCCTCGAGCAGTTCTACGACCGCCACATCCAGCTCGTGTACAACTTGGTCTTTCGCATCGTCCGAAACCGTGCCGATGCCGACGAGGTGGTGCAGGCGACCTTTCTGCAGGTCTGGCGCGACGCCAGCCGCTACGATCCCGCGCGGGGCGGGCCAGAGGCGTGGCTCGTGACCCTTGCCAGGGCACGCGCGATCGATGCCCTGCGTGCCGCCCGGCGCAGAGGAGAGCATCTGGAGGCCCGGCCGAGTCAAGACATCGCCGATCCGGCGCCCGAAAGCGTGTCTCAGCTGGCGGAGCGTCAACGCGTCAAGGGCGCCCTTGACGAGTTAGCGCACGTCCAGCGAGAGTTACTGGAGCTCGCCTACTACGAAGGGCTGACTCAGTCGGAGATTGCTACTCGCACCGGCCTGCCGCTGGGAACGGTCAAGACGCGGATGCGAACCGGGCTCGAGCGCCTGAGAGAGGTGCTGCGGGGCAAGGAATGGATCGTGCCATGAGCTCCTCACCCACGTTACCGATGCCGCACGAGCCGTTCGATGGGTGGTCGGCGCTCGCCTCCGTCGGTGCCCTCGACGCCGACGAGCGGATTCGCTTCCAGGCGCATCTGGCAGCAGGCTGCGCGCGATGCGAGGAGACCCAGCGTCAGTACGCAGACGTGGCCGCCGCTCTGCCCCTGACCCTACCTGACGTGCGGGTGCCAGCAAGCCTCCGCGGTCGGGTCATCGCGCGTGCGGCCCAGGAAAAGAAGTCATCGCCTGGCGAGTCGCGATCGCGGAAGCCCCAGATGAGGCGACTGGGACCCTGGGCAGGGAGTCTGGTAGCGGCCGGGTTGGCCGGAATCCTCGTATGGGGAATCTACGACACGCGATCCACCGTCGAACGCCAGCAGGCCTCCATCGAACAGCTCCAGCGGGAGCTTGCCGAACAGCAGGCGCTCACGACCCTGGTCTCGAACACGGATACGAGTGTCGTTGGGCTGCGAGGGACCGGACAGGCAGAGCGGGCCGAGGGATGGGTTGTGTGGAGCCCAGCCCGGAAGCGCGGCTACCTCGTTGTTCACAACCTCCCGACTCTGTCCCCTGATAAGCAGTACCAGCTCTGGGTGACCGCGGGCCAGCAACCGAGATCGGCGGGCGTCTTCGACGTGGACGCCATCGGCCACGCAGCGCTCGTCGTCGCCGCCGGGACCGAGCGCCCCGATCTCTTCACCGTAACCGTCGAGCCTTCCGGCGGCGCGTCCTCTCCTGGCGGCCTGGTCGTGATGAAGGGAGGCCAACCGGGGTAGGCCGCCCCAGATACGGCGGGTCCGTGCTAATCTTCCGGCGGTAGGGGCCGGTCAAGATCGGATGGGCTCATCCGAGAAGGAGGCGGCAGGCCATGGCCGACACGATACGAATTGTCGAGTACTTCTACGTCCAGGCGCCGAGCAAGCCGGGAGTGGGGGCCAGCCTGCTCACCGAGCTCAAAAACGCTGGTGTCAACCTGGTGGCATTTTCAGGTTTCCCGAGCGGACGAGGTGCCCAGATCGACTTCGTGCCGGAGGACCCGCGTGCGTTCAGGGCGGCTGCCCGCAAGGCCAAGTGGAAGGTGGTGGGACCCAAGCGTGCGCTCCTGGTCGAGGGTGATGACCGACCGGGCGCAGTCGGGGGCATCATGGCCACGTTGGGCGACGCCAAGATCAACGTGACTGCGGTCGACGCAGTGTGCGCGGGGGCCGGCCGATATGGCGCGATTCTGTGGGTGGCCCCCAGGGATGTCACCCGCGCGGCCAAGGCGCTGGGCGCGAGGTGAAATAGCTACGGGCGGTTCGGCTCAGCGGGTATCGTACGTGGGCTTGCCAGTGTAGAGACTGCCCGAGCTTATGAAGAAGAAGTAGGGCTCGGGCAGAGCCGTGATGTATCCCTCATCCTCGCGAGCCTGGATGCAGCCCGCTTCACGGTAGACTGCGTCCTGAGACTCGTCCAGCGAGTACCAGAACGGGACCTGGATGACCCCACATTTAACCAGCTTGGGGTCGGGCGGCTTCTGAAACCTCATGTAGGCGCAGCCTCCCGCCACCAGCGCGACCAGCGCCAACGCCGCCAGACGACCTGCCACGATGCCCATCTCCTTTGCGCCTCCCCGGCGTGCGTGTGCTCAGGTACAGACGACATTCTGGCCCATCGGGATGATCGGCCGCAAGAGCCCAGTGAGGTGGATCATCCGTCCACCCAGGCCTGGAAGCGCACCCGCTTGCACGAGACAGGAATCGACATTCCCGGCTTGCTGACCTTCTCGCCTGTCGACTTCGAGAAGGAAGCGCTCGCTGACGGGCTGCGTCGTGCCGGCTTCAAGGCAGACGAGCCCGCCGTCTTCTCACTGCTGGGGGTGGTCATATATCTGACCAAGGGCGCCGTCTTGGAGACGCTGAAATTCGCGGCGGGCATGCCGGCCGGCGGCGAGGTCGTGTTCGACTACTCGGTGCCCACGTCGGCGCTCACCGAGGCCGAGCAAGCACGTGGAGGACCTAGGGCCGGACGAGGCTAATGACCGCTACTTCAAGAGCTGCCAGGACGGCCTCCGTGTCGGGAGGGTCGTCCGCCTGATGAAGGCCGGTCGTTAGTCAGGTCCTTGTAGTGTTCGGCAACAAGGGTGCCTTGCGACGGTTCAAGCGGGGCTACCTGAATCCGAACCAATGAACCCACAGGACCAAGCGGACGATCAGCCAGGTTATCAGGAGCACGCTTCCGATGGTCCAATGCGGTCGAATCGCCTGGGGGCCCATGACTTTGGGATGAGAGTGAGCACAGCCCGGATTCGAGCCCGCTCCGGATAGCGTAAGTATGGGCCGCGGTAGGGCTTGGAGGGAGGGTTACTTTGGTGCCCACGCCGCCCCCACGCGGCAGTAAGAGTACTGTAGCGAGACCGGGGAGCCTCGTTTCGAGCCACGAACTTGGCGCTCCAGAAGTGGTCACGCCGCTTGGTGTATCGTAAAGATCGGTTGCAGCAGGGCCCGGAGGGCTAGCCTCAACTGGTAAGGCAGTAGACTTGAAATCTACCGGGGCGCAAGCCCCATGGGGGTTCGAATCCCTCGCCCTCCGCCATAAATCGATTAGTTGCATGACACACACGCAGTAGCGCACCGCAGCAGGATGGATGACTTCTCCGTGTTTGGTTCGGTTGCTTGAGCCTGCACGATATGAGGCAACGGGCAGAGGGCAGCGGGCGCGGTAGCAGGTATGTTGCCGTGTGAGCCGCGATCTTACGCGACGCAAGTTGGGGTGTCGCGATTAGGAACAGCCGGTGAACTGGGCCAGCGGCCGCTCGTCGCCCACTGCCACCTCGGCCTCGGCAAGCTCTACTGGCACACAGGACAGCGGAGCAGGCGGCGAGAATCGACCGTGAGAAAACCAACTATAGGACACGGGAGACTATGGCCGAATCAATTCGGCCAGACGGCACCGAGCGGTGGTGGGTCAGATCGCCGCGAGGAGCATGGGTCGCTCTCCGGCATCAGCGGGTCATGCCGAACGACGACGGCAGTATCACGCGGCTGCTATATTGGAGAGGTGAACTGCCTTACACTGCGAAGGCGATCGGGCTGACCATCCCGCGCTCAGGGATCATCCAGTGATGAATCGCCGAACCTTCATCATGACGGCTGTCGGCCTCCTGGCCGCGCCACTCGTTGGTGACGCAACAGCCGGCCGGGAAGGTATGGCGGCTTGGCTTGCTCAGTCCCGCTCATATGGTAGTCACCTGCTGTCTCATTGCTCCAGCACTGCGCACCCTCGGGTATGAGGAGGGCCAGAACCTTATCGTCGAGTATCGAGGCGCCGAGGGGCGTCTGGAGCGCTATGCTGATCTTGTCGCGAGCTTGCTGACCGCCAAGGTCGATCTCATCGTGGCATGGGGTAACTGACATAGGCTCAGCCCTCCTCGCCGCGCAACTCGCCGCCGCGGCCTTGTCGCCGAACTCGTCGCGCTGAAACCCGCCGGCATCGTTGCCCAGATACCCCCCGGGACCAAGGCGGCTATGCGAGTTGTTGCACGCTGTGTTTCCTAAAGCCACGCGCATCGGCGTGCTCATGTCCGACAACCCCGCCAGATGTGTCGGACAAGCCTGTTAGCCGGCGAAACGAGCGAGGGGCAGCGCCGAACGTCGTCGCCATGTCCCGTAGGGCCGGTCCGGCCCGGAGGACCTCGCGCGGACGGCGATGGCCCATCATCCAACGGGCGCCTCCGGGAAGAAGCTCGAGCTCACCCTCACGATCTTGCTCAAGAGTCGCCGGCCCGAGCCGAACGCATCCCGGCGTCGGGAAACGTCGACATTGGGTATGGGAATGGACTACACTCCCCAAGGCGCCTTGAGAGAGAGTCCCGTTTCGGCTGATCGATTCAGTCTCGCCGTGGGCTTGTTCGTTCTCTTTCTCACTTTTGCCTTCCCGTCGGCAGCCGCTGCGGCCGGGGTCGTCGGCAACGGGACGGCCACCAGCTGCACGGAGACCGCCCTCGACGCGGCCCTCGCCGGCGGTGGTCTCATCACCTTCAACTGCGGGCCGGCAGCGCACATCATCATCCTGTCTAACCAGAAGACGATACGTTCCGGAACGACCACAATCCGGGGCGCTGGACTGATCACCCTGAGCGGTGGCAACGCCACCAGGCTCTTCAGCGTGTTCACCGACGCCACCCTCGTTCTCGAGCACCTGGTGCTCACGAACGGCTTTGCCCCTCTAGCCACCCAGAGTGGGGTCGGAGGCGCTATCCGGGTGGAGGGGGGCACGCTCGTGCTGACGCGCAGCACCATCCGCAACAGCGGAACGCCTCTCACCGGCAAACAGACGGGCGGGGCCATCGAGAACATGACCGGCAAGGTAACCCTGACCGAATCGCTCATCGAGAACAACGAGTCCGATCACGGGGGCGGCATCCACGCCGCCGGCCTCGTGCCGCGCCTCGTGCTGGTCGATACCATCGTCCGCAACAACCGGGCGCAGGGCGAGAATGGGACGGGTGGCGGGCTCGTCGTGAGGGGCACCACTACTATCGAGGGCGGACTCATCGAGGGGAATACCGCCATGGTCGGTGGGGGACTCAGCGCCCCCGAGGGGATCCTGTCCATCACCGGCACCGACATCGTTCTGAACACGGCGGCCGAGACGGGCGGGGGCATCCACAACGCCGGCACTCTCACCTTGACCAGTGGCACTCTGCGCCAGAACGGCTTGGGATTGGGGGACCTGCCCGGAGGGCTCGCGCTCTACAACGGGCCATCCGGTGGGGCCACGCTTGAGGCAGTGGCGGTCACCGAGCACTTCACGAGCGGGCTTGGAGGAGCCGTTATGAGCCACGGGCCGCTCACCGTGCGCAACTCCGTCTTCTCCGAGAACCTTGGCGTCCCGGCCCTTCATGTGGAGGGCGACGTGTCGATCGCTGACACCTCCCTCACCAGGAACACGGTGGGCATCCAGGTGGCGGGCGGCACCGTGACCCTGGCGCGCAGCAGCCTCTTCGAGAACGAGGGGGTGGGGCTCTTGGTGGGCGGCGCCGCCGAGGTGACCGCCACCAACAGCACGATCAGCCGGAACGGGGGGAGCGGCGTGTCCATGCTGGGCGCCGCCACGATCCACCTGCGGAACGCGACCGTGGCCGAGAACGGGGCGGGCGGAGCCGCCCAGGTGACGACCTCAGCCACGGGCCGGACTACGTTCCTGAATACCATCGTGAGCGGGACGGGAACGATGTGCTCAATCGCCCAGGGTGGCAAGCACATCTCCCAGGGATTCAACATCGCCAGCGACAGCTCCTGCACGTTCAACGCGGGCGGCGATCGCCCGAACACCGACGCCCAGCTAGGGCCGCTCCAGAACAATGGGGGGCCCACGCGCACCCATGCCCTGCTCCCGGGCAGCCCCGCCATCGACCTCGGCACAGGGGTCGGCTGTCCGGCCATCGACCAGCGCGGCGCGCGCCGGCCCCTCGGGGCCTCCTGTGATGTCGGCGCCTTCGAATTCGGCGTGCTCCTAGCCGCGGTCGAACTTAACGGGGCGACCTTCGAGACCGGGGACATCGTCACCTACCACGCCACCGTGAACCCAGGGCTCGCCCAGACGCCTGTGGACATCTACTTTGGGACTCGCCTGCCCGATGGCACCTTGCTTTCGTTCGTTGAGCAGGAACCGGGGGTTGTGGCCATAGTGATCGGTTCGACGCCGGTGCCCTTCCGAGCCAACGTCACGGCGGTACCCCTCGCGCTGCCTTTCGAGCACCAGTTTGGCGCGTTCGACCAGGCGGGGACCTACCTCGCCTACGCAGGCCTGGCCCTGGCGGGAAGTCACCCCTTCCTGCTCGCGAACCGGGTGAGCCTGGCGGTCAAGCCCTTGTTATTCACGCCGTCGGTGCCTCAGTAGGCCGCTCGCGTCTCTACTCACGCCTTCAACCCGCTTCTTCGTGGACGCGTCATCGGCGGGGTCGTCGGTTTATGTAAAGGTCGTCCTTCGCGCGGACTGTGTCGTCATCTCGTTCCACGAGGAAGGGGAGAGGGATGAAGACGAGTAGCCGCCCGGACCCGCGAACGAAGCGTGGCAGACTGTTGGCGGACAACACCTGAGCTGTCCAAAGCGCCACGAAGTCGTCTTGCGGTTCGACGATGCCAGAAAGCTACGACAGCGGGCTCTGAGAGTTACCGACAGAAGTACGGCCTCCTGTCCGCGGACGACATCCGCTCCATCCGGTACGCTTTGGTCTCACGCAGGCCGAGCTGGCCACGCCAACACGATCGCGCGCTGGGAGGCAGCCCGAAATGTTCAGACGGCCTCGATGGACATGCTCCTTCGACTGATTCGAGACCTACCCACCGAGTATCTGCGAAAACTCGCTGCGTAGCGACGTCATGACAGGCCTCTTTGCTGTAGGGAGGTAGCTCTGTAATGGAGTGAGGCCGGGATCGAGGAACGTGTCGACACGATTGGAGCGGCCTTGGGTAGAATGCCCTGAGGGCAGCGTCGCCCGCTAAATCGCGGCCATCCTCCTCGGTCACGACGGCGGGCCTGAAGGCGGTTCTCTGGGGAGACGAGCATGCGGCGACGCACCTTCCTGTGCGGACTCATGGCGAGCGGCGTGGCGGCGAATCGCGCGAGTGTGTGGGCGCAAGGCACGACGACGACGCGGCTGGCCGAGGGCCGTCCGAGCCGCACCGCGCAGGCTACGGCCAACCTTCGAGCGGCCCACCAGCTCGTGGACCAACCCCGGATCTTCGATGACCCGCTGGCCTTGCGGATCATCGGCGCCCAGGCAGAAGCCGCCGTGCGGGCGAACGCCGGACGGGGTGCGCTGGCGTCGTTCCGGCCGTTCGTCGCGGTGCGCAGCCGCTACGCGGAGGATGAGCTCGCGCGGGCAGTCCAGCGCGGCGTCCGTCAATACGTGGTACTGGGTGCGGGCCTCGACACGTTTGCGTACCGCAACCCGTATCCCGTCGCCCGCCTGCGCGTGTTCGAGGTGGACCATCCGGCGACGCAGGCATGGAAGCGGGCCTGCCTCCAGAACGCCGGCATCCCGGTTCCCGAGTCACTCACGTTTGCAGCCATCGACTTCGAGACGCAGACGCTCGCCGGTGGCTTGGGGCAGGTCGGCTTCAGGGCGGACGAGCCGGCGTTCTTCTCGATGCTGGGCGTCGTCATCTATCTGACCCGAGACGCGGCGATGGGCACATTGAAGTTCGTCGCCTCCATGCCGTCCGGGACCGAGATCGTCTTCGATTACGCAGTGTCTCCATCCGCGCTGAGCGAGACCGACCGTCATCGGCACGACGACGTGGCGCGACAGGTCGCCGCGCGGGGAGAACCCTGGCTGACCTACTTCGAGCCGGCGGTCCTGGCCGGCGACCTGCGAGGAATCGGCTTCACGCAGGTCGAAGACCTGGGGCCCGGCGAGATCCACGATCGCTACTTCAAGGGCCGGCTGGATGACCTTCGCCTCACCGGCGTCGCCCGCCTGCTCAAGGCCGGCCGCTAGAACATCCCAACGGTCGAGGGCGAGATTCCCGCGTCGGCGCTCTTGATGACATCGCGGCGCGCGGGTGGGTTAGCTCACGAGGGCGAACGTGCGCTCGACGTTGGCGACGACGCCAGTGCGCCACGGCCGGTAGTCCCCGTAGGCCGAGAACGGCTGCTCGTATCTGGGTGCGAGGCGCGCGGTGACGCGCTGCTTGACCTCCTCGAGGGCGGTGCCGGCGGCGGCCTCCTCTCGAACGGCCTGGACCAAGTCGTGGACGTAACTCCGGAAGGTTCCGAGCCACTCGCGGCCCGTCACGTTGCCGTGACCCATGATGATGTGGGTGAAGTCGAGCTGTGCGAGGCGGTCGAGCGTCGCCCCCCATTCATCAGGGTAGCCGTCGCCCATGAAGGGCGTCCAGCCAATGAGCGCATCACCCGTAATGACGACCTTCTCCCGCGGGAGATAGACAAACACATCACCCGCGGTGTGAGCCCGGCCGAGATGCAGCAAGTGGATCTCGCGATCGCGCCGATACAGTTTCATCGTTTGCTCGAACGCGATCGTCGGTAACGCCGGCTTCAGCGCACGGACCTCGGCGAGATACGACTCAGCGAGGCGCAGATCGGCTTCGAGCCGGGCGCGCTGCGTCGGGGCCGTGGCGGCGCCCAGATCGGCCTTGAGCGTGGTGATCTCGTTCGGCACCTGGCGCACATGGTCCTGGATGCGCTTGAGCCCTTTCATGAGCATGGCTTCGCGCGTGATCTGGTTGGTGACGATCTCCGCGTCGGGATAGGCCGCGGGATACGCCTCGTTGCCGTGCCAGTGGTCCCAATGGAAGTGCGTGTTGACGACATAGCGAACAGGCTTACGGGACAGCTCGCGCAGCCGCGCGATGATTACCTGGGCCGCCGAGGGCTTCGAGTGCGTATCGACGATCATCACGTCATCGTCGTTCTCGATGATGGCCGTGTTGCAGTTCACCTTGTACGCCGGCGCCGCGACCGCGGCGTATACGCCGTCGGCCACCTTCTGGATCTCAAATCGAGCATCTCCGCCGCCAGGTCCTTCGTGACCACAGCAGTCCATGGCGCTGTCTCTCTTTCCTAGATTGCCGCCCGGCGCCGGTCGTCAGACCGGCGCGACGATCCTAGCGCGAACGCCTCGTGCTCGCTACCATCGGGAGCCCGATGAGCGCGGTGACCAGCCACCGCGCCTTTTTTGCTACCTTATGCGCGGCGGTCGCGAACGGTGGCAGGGAAAGGAGAACGACGATGGCGAAGCGAGATTCCCCCGAGCGCCTCGATCGACGAGGATTCATCAGAGCCGGCACCGCGGCGGCCGCGGTGGCCCTGACCCCCGTCAGGTCGGCGTCCGCGCAGCCGAAGAACGTCTCTCGAAACCGGACGCTCACCCTCGTGTGGGCGGGTCGCGATGGCCGGTGGATCGACTACGAGCTGTGGAATCCCTACGCCATCGGGTCGAACCACCAGAACGGCCCCGGCATTCTCTATGAGCCCCTGGCGTACTACAGCGCGTTCGCCGACAAGGAGTATCTGTGGCTCGCCGAGAGCTACAAATACAGCGGCGACTTCAAGGAACTGATCATCAAGACCCGCAGCGGCATCACGTGGAGCGACCGCACGCCGTTCAGTGCAGAGGACGTGGCCTACACCCTGAACACCCTGCGTGACCTGGGCCCCAAGGTGCGATGGGGTGTGGACGTGCAGCAGTTCATGCAGGAGGCGAGGGCAACCGACCGCAACACGGTCGTCGTCAAGTTCAAGGTGCCGGCCCCGCGCTTCTTCTACTTCATGACCTACAAGTACGACATCGGCGTCTATATCGTCCCCAAGCACGTCTTCCAGGGCCAGGACTGGACCAGCTTCAGGCACTTTGATCTCGCCAAGGAGTGGCCGGTGACCACCGGGCCCTGGAGGGTGGTCTTCGCGTCCCCCCAGCAGAAGATCATCGACCGAAGAGGCGAGTGGTGGGCGGCCAAAGCAGGCCTCGCCCCGATGCCGAAGGTTGAGCGTACCATCTGGCTTCCCACGGCGGGCGAGCAGCAGCTGGCGCAGGCCCTGATCACCAATCAGGTCGACTCCGGCCAGGGCATGCAACCCGCCACCTATCCGACGGTGCTGCGACAGAATCCCAAGATCATCACCTACTCGGGCCAGAAGCCCCCCTACGGGTACATGGACTGGTGGCCGATCTCGCTGTACGTCAACAACGAAAAGCCGCCCTTCAACGACCGGGACATTCGCTGGGCGCTCAGCTACTTCATCGATCGGAAGCAGCTCATCGATGTGGGATACCTGGGGGCATCGGCCGCCACGCCCCTTCCGCTCCCCGAGTATCCCGGGCTACGGCCCTACATCAACTCAGTGAAGGACCTTCTCGCGAAGTACGACACGCTGGAGTTCAATCCCAAGAAAGGCGAGGAGCTTCTCGGTAAGAAGGGCTGGAAGAAGGACAGCGCCGGATTCTGGGTGGATGGCCAGGGCCAACGGCTCAAGCTGGACATCATCGGATTCGGGGGAAGCGGCCCCGCTATCGGACCGGTGCTCACCGAGCAGTTGAAGCGGCAGGGCGTCGACGTGAGCTTCAGCTTGCCCCCCGACTTTGACGACCGCTTTCAAAAGGGTCAGTACACGGGAGCGATCTACGGCCACGGGGGGAGCGTGAACGATCCCTACCACACCCTCCGCCTCTACCAGAGTGTGAGTGTGGCGGTGCCGGGCGGCCATCTGGTGAACTTCGCCAAGTGGAAGAACGACGCCTACAACAGGATCGTGGATGAGGTCTTCGTCACCGACATGAACAACAAGGCCAAGCTGGTGGAGCTCTTCCACAAGGCCATGGAAATCTGGATCCCGGACCTGCCCGATATCCAGCTGGTGCACAATTTTCACCGCATTCCGATGAACACCACCTACTGGACGAACTGGCCCACCGAGCAGAACGCCTACGTCAACGGCGCCTGCTGGCACCTGACGTACGCCATAGTGCTCTGGAACCTCCAGTCGGCCTCGTAGGCGACGCGCCCGGATCACGGATAAGGCATGCAGGCGGGCTTCGTGGTCAAGCGATTTGGGGTCTTTCTGTTGATCGTGTGGCTGGCGGCGACCCTCAATTTCTTTCTTCCCCGATTGTCCGGCCAGGACCCGGTGCGGGCCACGTTGCTTCAGCAAGCGCAGCTTGGGGGCCATGTCCAAACGGGTCTCGAGGCCATGGCGAAGGAGTATGAGCGCCGGTTCGGCCTTGACCGCCCGCTCTGGATGCAGTACGTCGCCTATCTTCACGATGCGTTCAGGTTCAATTTCAACTATTCCATCTCGAACTACCCGCGAACGGTGAGCGAGATCATCGCGGAGGCCATTCCGTGGACGGTCGGGCTCCTCGGGACCACCACCGTCCTCTCCTTTGCCATCGGGACGTTGCTGGGGGCGCTGCTGGCGTGGCCTCGCGCCCCGCGCTGGATGGGCCTCCTCATGCCACCCCTGTGGGCGTTTCACGCGATACCGTTCTTCCTGTGCGGGTTGCTCTTGATGTATCTGCTGGCCTTCCAGATCAAGCTGCTGCCGATGTTTGGCGGCTATCGCGCGGGCGCCTTTCCCGCCCTGACCTTGGACTTCGTGGGCGACGTACTCCGGCATTCGATCCTGCCCGCGCTGTCCATCATCCTGGTCGCCACCGGGGGATGGGCGCTGGCCATGCGAGGCATGATGGTCACCACGCAGGGGGAAGACTACGTGACCTTCGCCGAGGCCAAGGGGCTGCGGAATCTCACCATCTTCCTGCGCTACTGCGTGCGAAACGCGATTCTCCCCCAGACCACGGCCCTCGCGCTGGCCCTCGGCAACATCTTCGCTGGCGCCGTGCTGGTGGAGGTCATCTTTGGTTATCCCGGAATAGGAACGGTTCTGTTCCTGGCCATCCGCGAGAACGATCACTTCCTCATCCAGGGCATCGTGTTCACGGTCATCGTGGCCCTGGGCCTCACCACCTTGATTCTCGACCTGCTCTATCCATTGCTCGACCCCCGCATCACCTACCAGCGGAGCTAGATGAGCATCGCCGCCGGCAGAGCGCAGGTACCACAGCCGCCGCTCCGGCCGGACGCAGCGCGGCGCGCATACCCGGGAGCGGTCCTGCGCTACATGCGCCGCAACAAGTCGCTGGTGGTCGGTCTCGGTCTGCTCTCGGCCTTGGTGTTGTTCGTGGGGTTCGGCCGGATCTTGGTGGACACGGCGAAGTCCAGAGCGCTATCGGCGCCGATCCTCAGGCCGCCCTCGTGGCAGTATCCGTTTGGCACCGATCGGCAAGGTCGAGACTTGCTGGCCACCATGGTGGCGGGGACGCCCCTCACCCTGAGGATCGGCTTCATCGCTGGCATCTTCGGCGTGGGCATCGGGGCGATTCTGGCCTTCGTGGCCGCCTACTACCGGGGAGGGGTCGACGCGGTCATTCGTGGCATCGCCGACGTCGGGCTCACCGTGCCCGGGCTGCTGGTGCTGATCATCATCGCCGTTTCGATCAAAGGAGGCCTGACCGTCGACCAGATGGCCATGGTGGTCGCCTCCCTCGCATGGTTGAACCCAACGCGGACCATCCGCGCCCAGGTGCTGACCCTCAGAGAGCGCGGCTATGTGGAAGTGGCCCGTCTGTCGGGCATGAGCGGACCGGAAATCATCGTCAAGGAGCTGATGCCCAACCTGCTGCCCTATCTGGCGGCGACCTTGGTGAACGCGGTGTCGTCGGCCATCCTGGCCTCTATCGGCCTGGAGGTGCTCGGCCTTGGGCCCATCGATTCGCCGACCCTGGGGATGACGCTCTACTGGGTCAACTACAACGCGGCCCTCATCAATGGCTGGTGGTGGTGGTGGACGGCCCCGACCGTGATCATTCTCGTCGTGTTCCTCGGCCTCTTTTTCCTGAGCGTGGGGCTCGACGAGATCGCCAATCCTCGGCTGCGGAGGGCGGTCTGACGACCGACGTGCTCCGGGTAGACGGGCTGCGCGTGCGCTACGACACGCCGGGCGGGGCCGTGCGGGCCACCGACAACGTCAGCTTTCACCTCCACGCGGCGGAGCGGCTTGGCCTGGCCGGGGAATCTGGCTCCGGCAAGTCCACCATGGCGCTGGCCATCCTTCGCATGATCAAGCCCCCGGGCCGGATCGAGGCCGGGCAAATCCGACTGGACGGCCTCGACCTGATGGCCCTCTCCGAGGAGGAGATGCGTCAGGTGCGGCTGGCCCGCATCGCCCTCATTCCGCAGGGCTCGATGAACTCGCTGAACCCGGTCACCCGGATCAAGGAGCAGATTGCCGACGCCCTGCGCGACCACGGGATCCTGATGTCCAGGCGGACGCTGGCGGAGCGTGTTCACGGCCTCCTGCAATCGGTAGGTCTGAGGCCAGAGGTGGCCGACATGTTTCCCCACCAGCTGAGCGGCGGCATGAAGCAGCGCGTCTGCATTGCCATCGCCATCAGTCTCCGTCCCAGAGTTATCATCGCCGACGAGCCCACCAGTGCTCTGGACGTCGTCGTGCAGAAGCAAGTGATGGAGACCCTGGCGAGGGTGCAGCGAGAGGTGGGAGCGTCGGTGATCCTGGTCGGACACGATATGGGACTGATCGCCCAGTTCGTCGACCGGCTCGGCGTCATGTATGCAGGCAAGCTGGTCGAGCTGGCTCCTGTTCGTGACATCTTTGCGCGGCCGCGGCATCCCTACACGCAGATGCTCATTGCCAGTCTCCCCTCGCTGGTGCAGAAGGGCCCGTTGCAGGGAATCCCGGGTCTTCCCCCCTCGCTGCGGGACCTGCCATCCGGGTGCTCGTTTCATCCCCGATGTCCCTTGGCGATGGACCGTTGCCGGCTGGACGAACCTATCTTGCGAGAGGCGCCGGGCGATGCCTGGGCCGCCTGCCATTTGTTGTAGACCGACGCCTGTGACGACGCTGATCGAGGCGCGACACGTGAGCAAGATCTTCGGGGGGGGCGTGTTCGACCGTCATCCCACTGTTGCGCTCGACAACTTCTCGCTGGCCATCGACCGCGATCGGCCCTCCATCACGGCCGTGGTCGGTGAGAGCGGGAGCGGTAAGACGACGCTGGGTCGTCTGCTCCTGGGCTTGCTGACCCCTACCCGGGGACAGGTCCTGTATGCGGGCCGCGACCTACAGACAATGTCGCGACCAGACTGGCAAGCCTTCCGCCGTCACGTTCAGGTCATTTTCCAGGACCCGTATGAGGTGTACAACCCCTTCTACCGGATCGATCACGTCCTGACGACCCCCGTATCGAAATTTCGCCTGGCCTCCTCGAAGGCGGGCGCGCGGGCACTGATCGACGATGTCCTGATGGCGGTGGGACTACGGCCCGAGGAAACCCTCGGCCGCTTTCCGCACCAGCTGAGCGGGGGCCAGCGCCAACGGGTCATGGTGGCGCGGGCTCTGCTGATGAAACCACGTCTGATCGTGGCCGACGAGCCGGTGTCCATGGTGGATGCGTCTCTGCGCGCCACCATCCTCGGCTCGTTGCGCACGATGAATCTCGAGCGCGGCATTTCCATCGTCTATATAACCCACGACTTGGCCACCGCCTATCAGATCAGCGACCATGTGGTGGTGCTGTATCGCGGCGTGGTGGTCGAAGCCGGGGAGGCCGAGCTGGTGGTCAAGCAGCCCCAGCACCCGTACACCCAGCTCCTCATCTCGTCGATTCCGCTCGTCAGCACCGAGCGTACGTGGACGAACGAAGAGACCACCCCACCTCTCGTCCTGGGCGGGATCGACGGTGGCGGGTGCCGATTTTCGGACCGATGCCCATCGGTCATGTCACAGTGCCGGCAGTCGGCCCCCCCGCTCTTCCAGACCGATCGTCATCGAGCGGTCGCCTGCTATCTGTATCAGACGGTCCCGGCGCCGGCCGTCACCGATCGCCGCCCATGGTCGTGGACAGACGGCGGCCCGGAGGACCGAGGGCGCTCACCCAGGGAGGAGGATGAACGATGAAGACCAAGGTCGCCGTA
>CAVWFS010000015.1:0-280457 GCA_963754315.1 uncultured Candidatus Rokubacteria bacterium | reverse complement strand
TGCTCGCGGCAATTCACACCACGTTGTAGAACCCCTCGTACGGCGAACCGGCGCGCGGCCAGCGATCGATCTCGTCGGCCAGGATGGCGATGTGCGGCGACAGAGTCGGGTGACCGGCGTACTCATGCTCCAGCCGGGGACGTACTCGCGCGCCCGATCCGGCCCAGGCCATGAAGCAGCATGCGCCCACGGGCACAGCGAAGAACCCCCGCGGCAGTTCCGGTGTAGCCGGCCAGGCTCCGATCGAAGAGCGCCAGCAGATCCGCAAAGGACAGCCGTTCGTTCCGGCGGCAACGGAGTGCAGATTTCGATCGGAAACTCGAACGCCGTTGGGCCAGGGGCTACGGCGGGGATTCCCGGTGATACCAACAACAGGATTGACATCACCAACAATTCGGTCACGCTCGACGGGACAGGCACCCAGGCGATCACGGTGGCGAACTCCGGGGGGAACAGCGGGTCAACCCGGACCAACTTCCTCATCGAGTGCAACGGCAAGAACACGGGCGGCTGCTCGGCGCCAACCGCCAACCCGCTCACGGGCAGCTTGATCGGCACGGTCGTCCTCATCGGGAACAATGGCTACGCGACGATGACGGGGACGGTCAATAACAACGTTATCGATGCCAACCATACTCCCGGGGATGCCGGCGGTGGAGGCAACGGTATCGCTGGCGGTAACGGCGTGGCAGGCGCCGGCAATGCGTGGACACGGATCTCACCTTGACCGTCACCAACAACGTCATCACGGACACGAACGGTAATGGGATTCTGCTCGTCGGGCGCGGTACCAGCGGCATCGCCAAGATGAAGATCACCGGCAACAACGTCGAGGCGCCGAACAATGACGGCGGTTCAGCGCGCGATGGCATCCGCCTGGATGCCGGCAACGCATCGAGCGCCGATGACGCTATCTGTTTGAACATCTCCAGCAACACTAGTGCGGGCAGCAACGGCGCGACCGGCATCGGGGTGCGCAAGCAGGGGACGGTAGCCGGCACGAACGATTTTGGTATCCAGGGCATTCCGCAGAATCCGCCCAGCAATGTAGACGTCGAGAACTACATAGACAGCCAGAATCCGGCCGGCGGTGGAACGACCGTCATCAATGGCAGCAACTTTGTACAGTGTTCAACCGCGCCGCAGTAACGCAAGCGAACTCGCGCCCGAAGAGAGAATAAGCGAATTGCAGAGCTCTCCTTCGCCATACCCCTGGACGTGCAGCAACCCACGTTCAAAACCCCTAGGACCTTATGCACCTCTGGTGGGCGCGGGCTCTCAGCCAACGCCGGAACCTTGCACACCCCCAAGAAAGGAGACCGCCAGTAGGGCAGCCGCGACAAGCCGGGCCATGACTACCGGCTGCCGCAGCGCCAGAGCACGACAGTGCGGCTCGCAGGCTATGGCGGCTACTCCTCGGCCTTCTTCTCGTCCTCGCCGCGATCCAGGATGATGCAGCCGACCTGGCTTCGGCCACCCCGCCGCGCGGCCCCCACCACCTTCACCAGACCCTACGATCCGATAGTGGGGCCGGCCCCGTCGGGTACCCATGCGGCGCGTTGGGAAGAAATCCGCCTCCCCGTGATGCGCGGGCATACGATCGCTCGCCCAATCAACCCCGTGGCGGCCGGTCGAGCGCCTCGTGAATGCCTAGCGCCACCGCGCGGGAGTTCCAGCGCGTGGCGAGTCAGCTCGGCTTCGTTGGCGTCGACAGACCGGAAGCCGCGAGCGCTGGAACCACCCCGATGGCCGGCCGTGATGATTCCCACCCATGGTGGCCGAGAGCCGACGACATTCGCGCGGCGCTGTCGTACGCCGCCTGGCGCACCGAGGAAGTCGAACTACCTCTCCCATGAAGCTCCTCCTCGACATGAACCTGTCCCCCACCTGGGTCAGGTTCCTGGAGGAGCGCGGGTTCGAAGCGGTGCACTGGAGCACCGCCGGTGAACCCACTGCGACCGATGCCGTGATCATGGAATGACATTTTCACGGGCAGTTAGATTAGGCATGACATTTCTATCGCCAACAGCCGGCGGTGAGGCGGTGTTGCCATGCTGACATGATCGGGTTACGCTGATCGTTATGGCCGCCATGAAGGGCATTACGATTAAGCTTCCGGACGTGACGTTGCGGAGACTCAGGCAAGAGGCCCGAGCGACTGGACGGAGTGTCGCCGCGCTTGTTCGGGCGCGGGTGGAGGCAGATCAGGATCGTGGGGGACGATCCGTCTTCGCGGTGACCTCCGACCTGGCTGGTAGCCTGGCCGGGGGCCGAAGGGCTGCCACCAACGAACGGCGCAAGTTTGGTCGGGTGTGATCACGATTTGCGACACGGGTCCCCTCGTCGCCTATCTGAACCGGCACGACCGGCATCACGCCTGGGCAGTCTCCCTCATGAAGCAGGTGCGCCCCCCGATGCTGACCTGCGAACCTGTCCTCACGGAGGTGGTGTACTTTCTGCGCGAGGACGCACTGGACGTCGATCCGCTCTTTCAACTGCTCGAACGCGATGCGCTTCGTTTGGATTTCGACGTCTCGACCCACTGGCCGCGCCTGCGCACCCTCATGGCGCGCTATGCGCAGATGGATCTGCCCGACGCCGCCATCGTGGTCATGAGCGAGCTACATCCTCGTTGTCAGGTGCTGACGGTGGATCGGCGAGACTTCAGTGTTTACCGCCGGAACGATCGGCAAACCATCGACTTCGTCGCTCCGCCGAGGCGGTAGGAACCCGCGCGTCAATGCGGCGAGCTCCTCCCCCTACTGGAACATCACCGGAATGGACCCCCCGCTGGCGTCGATCGCCACTCCCGTGACATTCGCAGCCTTCGTCGACGCCAGAAACGTTACGACATGGGCAATCTCCGACGCATCGACGATCCGCCGGATCGCGTTGGTGGCCGCGCGGCGCTCGGTCTCCGCGTCGGTGCGCTCCGTGCGGGTGGGGCCGGGGTGAACCAGGTTCACGGTGATACCGTGGGCGCCGAGCTCGTCCGCGAGGGTCTTGGTCAGGTGGACGATCGCGGCGTTGCGGAGGCCGCTGATGTTGCCAGAGCGTCCCGGAATGTCGCGGCCTGGGGATCGGCTCGGCGCTGCTGCGCCAGGTCATGGACCGGGGGGGCCACCGCCGGCAAGCCCGTGACCATCCACGTGGAAGCCTACAACCCCGCGCTCGGCCTCTATCGACGACTCGCGTTCGAGCACGTCGACACCAACGGCGTCTACTTCCTCATGCGCTGGACGCCGCCTCAGGTGAAGACCGCTTCCTAGGTGACGCCGAATCGCTCGTGGTCAGCCGGTTAGATCTGCTTGGGCAGCAGACCGGGGATAGAAAAAACAACAAGAACGGCGTCCGGCAGGGCCCGGCGGCTTAGGCCGAGTCCGAGATGCCCGGGGGCTCAGCCGGCGCGGCGCCGCAACTCCGTCACCTTCTCGGCCAGGAGCATCTTCATGAGGGACTGGTAGGGGACGTCACGATCCTTCGCCAGCACTCGGAGTTCTTGCAGAAGGCGGCGCGGCAGACGAACCGTGACCGGCTGAGTCGGTCGCTCCACCTCAGGGTCGAACTCGAGCCGCACGCCGGGCGTAGCCCAATCGACATCCGCCGCGCTGTCGTGCGTCAGCCAATATTCGGCGACCTCAGCCTCGCTCCGTTTTCTGGACCTCTTCATAGATTGCTCGCTCCTTTCGGCTCATCGGCCGGGCTGAGATGACGCGCACGCGGTTCCGCCGAATCGTAAACGAGACGAACAGTCGCCGTCCTTCGCTGGTTGTTCCCAGGGCCACGTAGCGCTGCTCGTCGTCCGAGTGGCGCGGGTCCACCTGGCACAGAGGCTCGTTGAGCAGCACCTCTTGAGCCTCGGCGATCGCCACCCCATGCTTCAGCTCCGACTTCCGCCAGTTTCCGCGGTCCCACTGGAATCCGACGAGGCCTTGGATCTGGAGCTTCACGCGTCCCGAAGATAACGTCTTCGCCGTACACTTTCAACATGTACGAGTCCGGACGAGCTGACCGCAATCCTCGCCGCGATCGGGTCCCTCGATCTTCCAGAGATCGGGCTCGATACCCGCGTCCTGCAACTCCTGGATGGCCTGAACCATTCGTGAGCCAGGGGGCGCCTCACGAGTAAGACGCCGAAATCCGCGACGGTCAGTGGTGAAGACGCGCCCCAGTCCCTCGAGCGCGTCACGTGCGGAAGCTGACTGCCCCCACGCCATCATGATTTCGTTTAGTTCATCCAAATGCAAAACTGATGGCATGGTGACACGCACCTTCTGGCGGCGTCGCATCGAGGACGCGTGGCGCCGTCGCTCCGTCGTGTGGCTGATGGGGGTGCGCCGGGCCGGCAAGACCGTGCTCGGTCAGTCGCTTCCCGACATCCGTTACTACGACTGCGAGCTCCCCCGCGTCCGCCGCCTCCTCGAGGATCCGGAGAGCTTTCTGGGCGACCATCGGGGACGGCGGCTTGTCCTCGACGAGATCCATCGCTTGCCGAACCCCGCCGAGATCCTCAAGCTCGCGGCCGACCACTTCCCCGACGTGAAGATCCTGGCCACGGGCTCGTCAACGCTCGGAGCCTCGGCGCGGTTCCGCGACACCTTGGCGGGACGGAAGGAAAAGTGTGGCTCACCCCCATGACCCTCGACGATCTCGATGACTTCGCGCAGCCCGACGTCCGGTTATCGGCTTCTCCGCGGAGGACTGCCGCCGTTCTTCCGCCGACCCACCTCCCGGAGCGCGAGTTTCAGGAATGGCTGACGCCTATTGGGCCAAGGACATCCTCGAGCTATTCCGCCTCGAGCGCCGCCACTCGTTCCAGCGCCTGGTGGAACTGCTGATGGCCCAGAGTGGCGGGCTCTTCGAGGCGACCGCGTTCGCCCGCGCCTGCGAGGTGAGCCGAACGACGGTGGCGAACTATGTGGCGGTGCTGGAGGCGACCTTCGTCGTCCACCTCGTCCGTCCGTTCGCCGGGGGCGGCGCCGCCGAGATCCTCTCGGCGCCCAAGGCGTATGGCTTCGATACCGGCTTCGTCTGTTACCACCGCGGATGGCATGAGCTCCGACGCGATGACCTGGGCCCCCTGTGGAGCACCTCGTCCTCAACGAGCTACACGCGCGCATCGGCACGCGGACGGTCTACTACTGGCGCAGCAAGCACGGAAACGAGATCGACTTCGTGCTGGCCGCCCGCGGGAAGCCGGTCCGGCGATCGAGTGCAAGTGGTCAGCGGCCGGTTTCGATCCGGGGGGGCTGGCCGCCTTTCGCAACCGCTACCCCGAGGGACGGAACTACGTGGTGAGCGCCGACGCAGGCTCCGGGTCGACGCGCCGCTACGGCAAGCTCATGGTCCGCCATGTGTCACTTCGCGGCCTGACCGAAGCTCTCCGGCTCACTGCTCATGGACGTCGCTGACGACGGCGATTTCCGAAGACCACGATCGCGCCGCGGGGGGCCGATCACCCTCCGTCCCGCCACAGAGGCGGACTACGGTTTCATGCGCGGCCTCTATGCCTCGACCCGCGCAGCCGAGATGGCTCACTTCCCGTTCGACGAGGCCCAGAAGTCGGTGGCCTCGACGCGACCGCCGTGCTCAACGCGGGCCTGCGATGGAGCTCACCGGTAGTCGCGGAGGAGGGTGACCCGACCGGCGCTGACCGCGCGGCGATAGTACTGCTCATCCGCGGTCACGAGAACGCCGTCGGGCTGCGACAGCGCCACCGCGTGATAGAGGGTGTCGAAGAGGTGCTGCCTCAGGGCAACCGCCAGCACGCACGCGCGCTGGTAGACCTCGGCTCCGTCGGACACGGCGAATTCCATGGCATGGAGGACGTCGATCACCTCCGAGGCCCTTCGCGGCTCGAGGCGCGACACCACCGCCGCCACTTCCGCCAGCCAGTGCGGAGGCTGTACGACCGACACCCGGCCGTTCTTGATGTGCCCGAGCACGGTTAGGGCTTGTCCCACGTGGGCTTCGCCATCGCGGTGGGGGAAGAGCCACTTCAGCGTCACGCTGGCGTCCACGGCCAGCGCCGTCACGGACGCTGGCTCCGCCTCGCTCTCGTGACCTGGCGTTGGCTCACGGGGGTGAGCTGGATGCGTAACTCGAGCAGCCGCGAGATGGCACGCGCGCGGCGCTTCTGGCGCCGGCGCTCCTCCACCGCTTGACGCATGAGCTGCGTCAAGACCGAGCTTTTGTTGGTGCCAGCGAAGGCCTTGTTGAACGCCGCCCGCACGTCCTCCGGGACGCTGAAGTTCATCGTGGCCATGTCTCATCTCCCCACACGACTCGATGTTGAAATCTTCAACATTGTCGAGCATCGGTCAGGTCACCGTCAAGAGCCGACGCGGAGCCCGCCAGGCAAGTCAAGCTCGAGGACCACGTGAGGACTGAGCCGGGGCAGGCGTAGGATGGCCGCTGATGACGAGTCCCGAAGACGACGATCGCGCCACCGGCGGGGCCATCGCCCTCCGCCCCGCCACAGACGCCGACTACGATTTCATGCGCGATCTTTACGCCTCGACGCGCGAAGCAGAGATGGCCCACTTCCCGTTCGACGAGGCACAGAAGCACGCGTTCCTCGACCAGCAGTTCGCTGCGCAGTTCACGCACTACGGCATTCACTATCCGACCTGCGAGCGCAACATCATCGAGCATGACGGTGTGTCGGTGGGACGGCTATGGATCGATGAATGGCGCGATCAGATTCGGCTTGTGGATATCGCGCTGCTGCCGGAGTGTCGAGGCGCCGGGATCGGCTCGACGTTGCTACGCCAGGTGATGGACCGCGGCTCGGCCGCCGGCAAGCCCGTGACCATCCACGTCGAGTCCTTCAACCCGGCGCTCCGCCTCTACCGGCGGCTCGGGTTCGAGCACGTCGACACCAACGGCGTCTACCTCCTCATGCGCTGGACGCCGCCTCAGGTGAAGACCGCCTCGTAGGTGAAGCCGCTCGAGCCCCTCCGGGCCGGGACGAGGAAGATGTCCAGCGGCCGCTTCGCCCGCTCACAGCAGCCCGGGTCGTTCCGTACGCTCAGGACGAGTCAGCGATGGACGAGCGAGCGCACCGCGGCTTCAAGACCGGGCAGCTTGTTCTCCACGATGTCTCGACGCGCGATGGCCTCGAGGATGTCCTCCAGATAGACCTTAGAGTCCCGGGGCATGGAGAGCTTCGGCCAGAATCGTGTCCCGCAGTCGGGGTTGATCGCCTCTGCAATGACCGTCGCCAGCTTGCGCAGAACGAGGACGGCGTCCGTCATGGTGACGGCCGGCCGCCATGCGCCGTCGGCGATTGGTCGCGTTCGGCCAGCCGCTGCCGAAAGCGCGCCGCCGCGGGCGCCAGGGTCGTCATGAGGTCCGCGTGCTCGATGGCCGACGTGGCCACGAA
Source organism: uncultured Candidatus Rokubacteria bacterium (assembly GCA_963754315.1). GTDB lineage: Bacteria > Methylomirabilota > Methylomirabilia > Rokubacteriales > CSP1-6 > CAVWFS01. The sequence goes on along the minus strand of CAVWFS010000015.1, from coordinate 273,073 downwards.
GCGAGGAAACTCGTGGGGAGGGTCCGCGAGCACGAGGACCCCGCGCGAGCCGCCTCCCATCGCAGGAGCGTCGAGGCCCGATCGAGCCGGACGAGATCGACTGTCGCGCCCGCACGCCCGCTCCAGGCGCACCTGAAGATCGAGCTCGGCGACGAGGGTCAGATCAGGATCGCGAGGGATGATCCCGACGTCGACGTCACTGTCGGCGCGCAGCTCCGAGCGCGCGCCCGAGCCGAAGAGGAGAGCCAGACGTAGCGGCGGCCCGCCGGTCAAGGCGAGACGGATCCGAGCCTGGAAATTCGCCTGATCGAGCGTCACGGAAGCAGTATAGCGACTCGTCCGTCGCTGGCCCGCCATCCGATCGGTGTGAAACTCCGACGCTCCGGCTCAGGCCCAGCCGATTGCCGGTGCGCCCCTGCGTCAGGGCGTCCTCTCGGAGGTCGATGCCGATCGCCTCGGCTGGCGCCACCGTGCGAGCGAGGTCGCGGTGATCGAGCCGGGACCGCACCCGCAGTCGATGAGCCGCATCCCTGCTCGCAGATACGGCGCGAGGAACGCGGCCACCTCGCCGGGGCGGCGGGCCAACACGGCGCGGCTCCATTCATCGTCTATCCGGTACGTCCGGTCGGTACCCGGCCGCGGATCGGACACGTGCCCCCTCCGTCCCAGCGTGCTGATTCCCGAGCCGGACGGCTAGGCCCAGCCCCGCCGCATCCTCGGCCTGGCTACACGTTCACGCCGTGATTGTCGGCGGCCGGTACCGGCCGCCCAGATCTGAAGGGCGTTATGAGATCTGGGGTCAGGCTTTGATTTCTCAACATCTACGCTGATTCGGCCCGAGGGCTCGGACGTGCGAGCTCACCGTCGAGCAAGCATGACGCTCACGACGGCAATACCGTGAAACCGAGCAGCCGCGCATTGTCGCGGACGCGGTCGTCGAGGCTCAGCACCTGCAGGTCAGGGACAGACGTCCGGGTGACGAGAAGCGTTCCCAGGTGAATCGCGTCGAGTGCCCGGACGGGCTCCTTCGGGAAGCGGGACCGTCCGGACGCGAGGACCGCCGAGGTGATGGCGACGACCGACCATCCCGACATGACGCGAGTCGTCAGGGCACGGACCCGCGCGGCTGCGGTCTCGCTGAGACGCCCCTCCACGATGTTGCGAATGAGCGCGCGCTCCACCTCGAACGCCACCAGCTCCGACGTGACAACCGCGGACGCACCGTCCAGCGCGCGGCGGACGTCGTCGCCGCGCGCTTCACTGAAGAACCACGAGAGAAGCGCGCTCGTTTCCGCGTAGAGCGTCAACCGGAGTCCTCACGCTCGGCGTCGAGCGTGGCCTTGGCCGTCCCTTCGGATAGCCGCACGGGCGAGCGCGGATAGCGCATGCCTCTGTTGCTCTTGCCGAGCCGTAGCGCGCCTCGGCTGGCAAGCTCGTGAAGACCCGCCAGCTCGACGGGCACCCGTTGCGCCGAGGACGGGGGTCGGAGCTCCGCCACGACTTCTCCACGATCGGTCACGCGTATGACTTCGCCCCGTCGCACGCGGCGGACGTAGGAAGAAAGCCGGGTCTTCAGTTCGCGAATGCCGACACTCGTCACCCCTCCATGAGACCACACGTGACCACATTGTTCAAGGTGAAGTTCTCTGGCGGCGATCCGCGCCGCGCCGTCGAGACCGCGGCGAGCCAGGAGCCCGGTCGTGACCTCCGTCACCAGCTCGCCGATGTTCTTCCCGCTCAGGGCTGCCCGCGCCTTCAGTTCCCGATGCGCCCTCTCGTCCAGGTTCCGAATCGCTAGGAGCGCACGCGGGTCTCCTACGGCCGGCCCCGCTCGGTGACGTCAGGCGCCTGGTCGATCCAGATCGTCTGTTGCTGTGGCCGCCCGGCCTGGGTGATGACGAGGTCGTAGCGGCCGGGAACGAGCGGCTGATGCTCGATGACATGGAGCCGGAGGCGGCTCCCGCGCGAGGAAAAACGACCGGCCCGTGGCGAACACGCCGCCCTCCTGGCTGATCGGTGACGGCACCGGTGCTCTCGGCGGCGACGGAGGCCGGCGGGGCCGGGAGGCGCCGGCAGGACCAGGTAGGCCCCGTCCGGCACGAGACCGCCACCTCGGAGCTGGCGGGCCCCGACGGGCCCGACCTGGAGCACGCGCTGGTTGGCGGTATCGGCGATGACGAGGACCGCGCTGCGGGTGGCCGCCACGCCCAGCGGCCGATTGAGCTGGGTATCGGTGGCCGAATGTCCGTCCCCGTTGTAGCCACGCTGGGGCGTCGTTGTCGACGACCTGGCCGGCGAGGTCGTCGATGACGAAGCCCCTGGAGGGCACGTAGGCGCGGATCAGATTGTTGGCGGTGTCGGCGAACAGCACCTTGCCGTCGAGGTCGACGGAGAGCCCGACCGGCTGGTTCACCTGGACCTGGGTACCGGGCAGCGGTCGATCTGGACCGATCGGTGCTGCCGTTGTAGCCGGAGGTGCCGGTGCCAACCACGGCTGCGTGACGGAGCGGGTGGACGAGATCCATCTCGATGATCGAGTCCGGGGAGCGGGTGGCGGCGTAGATCTTGCCGTTGGCGCTCACCGTGACCGACACGGATGCCGGTTGCCGTGCCAGGCGCCACGTGCTGATGGTGCCGTCCACGCGCCACGCGCCGCACGCCGGCGATCGCCGTCGGCAATCAGGACAGGACGCCGTGGGTATCGACCGCGACGCCATTGGCGGCGGCGAGCCGCTTGGCTGGTGGCGGGCCCAATCATCGCCTGGCAAGGTGCCGGGCACTGCTCGCCGGTGCCGGCGACGGTGGTGATGATGCCGGACGGGTCGATGACGCGCACCCGGAAGAGGCCGGAGTCGGCGATGTACAGCGACCCGTCGAGGCCGACGGCCAGCCCGCTGGGCTGCCCAGCAGCGCCGCCGTGGCCGGCCCGCCGTCGCCGCAGGGCGCGTGCCGTCGGCGCACTTCGTGCCCGGGGTCCCGGCGACGATCGTGGCCGACTCATCGCCGATCAGCCGGATGGTCGCCATCGTCGAAGGCGACGTAGTAGCCCTCGGTGGACAGCGTGGTGTTCCAGGTCGGCGGCGCGGCGGGCACCATGGCGAGGGGACTGGGCTCGGGGGATCGGGACGCTGGCGGAGGTTCGAGCAGTGTGGACGTGGGGGTCGGGCAGGTCCCGCGGGCCGCCGCCGAGCAGGGCGCCGGAATCGGAACCCGGGGGCTCGGCCTCGGTCCACCAGCAGGCCGCAGGGGCCGTTCGCCCGGCTGCTCCGTCCGGGCAGGTGCTGACGTCATCGAACAGTTGCACGCGGTCAGATTGGTAGCGGCCAAACGGCACCGGGCCGAACGCTTCGCCCGAGCCCAGGGCGAGCGGCCAGTCCCAGTGCGGCGGCTGGACTCCTGGGCAGCCGCGTCGCACTGTCGAGTTGGTCAGGCCACCGCAGTAGAGCCAGGCGCGGTCGAAGTCGGCGCTCATCGAGCGTGGCCCCGACAGGGTGACACCCGGGAGGTAGGCGCCGGTGAAGCTGGCGCCGTCGAGCCTGGCGTTGGTCAGGTTGCAGGCCACGCACACGGCGCCGTCGAAGTTGGCGTCCTGCAGCTGGCGCGCCGGTGAAGTCGAACCCGCCACTCACGCTGGCGTCGCCGGCCAGCACCGCGCCGATGAAGTCGATGTCCTTGCAGATCGGTGGCGTCGTGGAAGGCGTTGCCGTTGCCGTAGATGTGGGCCCGGGAAAAGATGGCGCCGGGTGCCGTGACGCCGCTGAAATCGGTGTCGACGCCCAGGGCCCCGATGAAGTTGGCGCCGGCTGATGTCGGCGCCGACGAACTTGGCGCCGCTCACGTTGGCGTTCACGAAGTTGGCGCCCTGCAGGTTGGTGTGCGGCCCCGAGAAGTTGGCGCCGGAGTGGGTGCTGTCCCCCGACAGGTCGGCGTACAGTTGAAGGAGGCCCCGGCGGCACTGACGTTGGAAAGGTGGCGCCGGCCAGGCGCGCCAGCCCGAAGTTGGCTCCGGCTGAGGTTGGCGCCGTCGAACCTGGTGCCGGTGAGGTCGAGACGCCTCGCCGAGAAATTCGACGCCGGACAGGTTCACGCCGCTCAGGTCGGCCCCGGCCAGGGCTGCGCGGTCGTCGGCCGAGGCCACCACCGTTGCGCCCGAGAGGTCGACCGCTCTTGGCGGCGTTGGCGTCGACGAAGAGCGCCGAAGATGCGCCAGCGCGATCTGGCTGTCCGGGAACAATGGAGCACCCGTGCATCCCCCTCCCACGTCAGCGACGACGAAGGAGGCCAGAACGAGGTTCGTGTTCGCGAAGCTGGTGCACCTGAACCCCTCGCCCGCCGCCGGGAAGGAGCGCCGAGCAAGGCGCCGTCGAAGCTGGGAGCGAGTCCTGCACCGACCGATGCGGGGGTAAGGGGAGGGGAAGGAACTGCGCGCCGAACTGCAACGAGTCGAACGTTGCGCCCCGAAGGTCGACGTGGCGCCAGGTTCGAACTGCGCGGGAGAAGCTGGTGCTGGCACCGTGACGTTGTTGAAGGTGGCGCGCTCGAGGGAGCCGCGAAGGTGGAGCCGCTGAGGTCGGAGTCGCTGAAGTCGTAGCCGTTGCCATTCCCGCTGAAGCTCGACATTCACCAGCGTGGCGCCCGTGACTTGCCCGACGAAGCCAACGACAGATGTCGGGCAGGCCCGGAAGGACGCATCGGGTCGGGTCGTTCGCTCGGGTGTGGCATGACACAGTGACGGCACGACGCGTAGCTGCTCAGCAGGGTCAGCCGGATCCACCACGGCCACACCCGTCGTGGTTCCCCAGTACTGCCACCGCCCCCATGTCCGGGGATTGACGTCAATGGGCGCCGGCCGGGCGTCGGCACGTTCACCGCTCCCCACGGGGAGACGAGCGAGGTCGTGCCCGATCTCGGTGTCGTGACCGAGGAACACCAATGCGGCACCCGGGGCCACGGGGATGGCCCACGGGTTTGAATGGGAGCCGGGCAGTCGAGTCACGTCAGACGTGCTCGCCGAGGCCCAGCACGAGCGTGTTGGGATCGTAGGATCGGAGGTTGACGACCACAGCACGGCCCCGCCGAGCGGGCGGCTGCCGGAGCGGAATGTCCGGCGTACTGTGCAGGAGGCGCCGACGGCGGCGTCGGGGACCGCCAGCACGAGGATCGCGGCCAGGGCCAGAATCAGGCACGCGGCGCGGGGGCCGGTCATGACGGAGTGATCGGATCGAAGACGCTGAGCGAGGGCTCGGCCACGCCCAGCGCGGGGTCGATGTGAGGCTGCCCGTGCTGCTGTCGAGCAGCGCCGTGTAGTTGGCCGCGTAGATGCTGCGCCAGTAGTCGACGGCGAGGTGGGGGACGTTGGTGCCGGGGCTGTTGGTGGCGAGCGGCGTGCCGTTGGGGGTGTAGACGTCGATGCGGTAGTCCGAGACCTGGCTGCCGTCGTCGCGGTAGGAGAGCACGTAGATCTGGCCGGAGCCGTCGACGGCGACGTCGAGGTAGGTGGCGGAGTGGGGAGCGGGAGGGTGAAGTCGGCCGGGGACGCGGTGCCGAAGTAACGGACCGGGTTGCCGTTGAGGTCGAAGGCGGCCAGCTGCGAGGCGCCGGCTTCCAGGACGATGACGATGCCAGGATTGGTGACGGCCACGGCGGTCGGGGACGAGAGCAGGCCGATCTCGCGTGCCGGGCCCGGCCGTGTAGGCGGCCAGCGGCGGGCAGAGGGGTGGCGGCGGGCAGCACGCGTCCCAGCCGGCCGCTGTCGGTGTGGACGGCCACGACCCACCCGGAGGAATGCAGGGCCGCGGCGCTGACCGGGAGGGGAAAGAAGCCGTGCGAGATGGTGGGGTCCCAGCTCAGGGCGCCGGTGGCGGGGTCGATGGTGAGGCGCCGGACGTGGTAGCCGGGACCTGTGTCGTCGGGTTCGAGCAGCACGTGGTTGGCGACGTCGGTGGCGCCGACGAAGGAGTCGAACAGCAGGAACGGGCGGCGGGCGAAGCCCTGGCGCGTGGCGCCGCCGAGGGTGATGGTGGCTGCCGTTCTCGGCGACGGGGACGCCGCGCAGCCAGTACTTGTCGTTCTGCTTCCAGACGATGCCGGCCACGCCGAGCCGGGTGGCGATGGTGACGCCGGTCACCTCCTGGACGCCGCTGCTGGCGATGGTGCCGTGTCGGGGACGGCGTCGGACCAGGTGTAGCCGCCGGCCGTGGGACTGAAGGTCGTGGTGTCATCCCGCTTGAACACGGTGGCCGCGGTGATGGGCTCCGGCAGCTCGGTGATCGCGAAGGCCACGATCGGTCGGCAGGTTGCTCGAATCGTTGTTCGGCAGCTGCGTCGCCCCGGTGCCGACCTGGTGCCCTGGGCGTCCAGGACCACGATGGACCAGGTGATGGTGCTCCCCCGAAGGGCACGGTCAGGTTCGAGCACGAGATCGGTCCGACTGGATGCGGCCGCCCTCGTTGATCGTCCCGGTGATGGGCGTCAGGGCGGTGGCGCCGTCGATCTTGGCCTCGATCCGCCAGGAGCGCGCCGTGAGCGGCCAGGTCGCGACCTGTCGGGGTCGTGCTGCACCGTCACCGTCGCCGTGTAGGTGAGCGACGATCTGGTTCGCGATCACCCACGGCGAGGCGACGGTCTCGCCAATCGCCTCGCGCGAGCGTCGCAATGTCACCCACCACCGTCATCACGGCGAGATCTCGCCGATGATCGGGATGGCGTCGACGACTCCTCCGCCGCCTCGGTGGCCGCGACGGTTCCGGCGAGTTCTGGCCACATCGGCGACTGACAGCGTCGCCGGCCGAAGATGATTTTCGGTATCGCCGTGGCTATGGCCGCGACGGTCCGCCAGATGTTGGTTCTGGCCTGGTCGACCGCGGCTGTGGCGCGGCCCAGGAACTGCATGGCCTCGGCCTCGGACTCGCCGAAGGCGCCCCCGAGGGGGTTGTCGCCGATCCCTGCGAGCCTCCGAGATCCTCGGCGACTGTGTCGATCGCCAATCTTCAGCGTTTTCGCCGGTGCCTCAGTCGGGCGCCCCGTGAAGTCACGGGCGGTGGCGAACGCGGTCGTGACGGCGATGTCGATGGCTAGCGCGAAGCCGGTGAGGCCGATGGTGACGATGCCGGTCATGAGCGCGGCGAACAGCACCTCGTCCTGGGGAGCGATATGGTTGGGTGTAGGCGTCGGCCGGGAAGTACTGGCGCCAGCCGCCGTCCACCGCGTCGTTGCCGAGCCCGCAGAACAGCAGGCGCGCGCTGGTCGCCTCGGGCGGGAAAGTCGAGGGTGACGTCGATGGTGTTGGTGTCCCAGAGGGGGACGCCGAGCACGGTGAAGATCTGCGGCAGCATGCCCAGCGATTTCGCGTATTTGGTGTCGGGGAACTTCGCGTCGGAGTCGAGCGACAAGTTGGTGCCGTCGGCCTTCAGATACTGGACATAGACCCAGACCCAGCGGACGAAGTTGTTGTAGAGCTTGAGGGGAAGGCTGCCGGCCCGAGAAGGCCCCGTTGACTACAACCTGGGTGCCGTGCACCGTCCCGGGGTTCTGCAGCTGCACCTGCACCGCCTGCGCCCAGCGCGCCGGTGGGGCGCGTACGGCGTGGGATGGATGACGATCCCCTCGGGCTGGTGCCAGGTGCTGGTATCCTGCGGCGACTCGGCCAGCGGTTTGTCGAGCACGGCGCCGAGGGTGCCGTCTCCGCGGACGCCCTGGATACCGGCCACGAAGGCGGATTGGGCGAGCTCGGTGAACATCGTATCGGCCTTGTCGAACTGGATCGTGGAGAAGTTGGAGGTCGTGCCCTTGATCGTGATCGTGGCCGGGCTGCCCGTTGCGGTCCATCGCCTGGACGGGGAGGACGGGGTAATTGCCGGGCTGCCCGAGGTAGCTGCCGAGGTTGGTGACCTCGGCAGTCTTGTGGAGCAGCGACTTGGTGGCCGCCACCGCCGTGGAATTCTTCGTGGCCACGTTGGGGTGCACCATCGTCATGGCGATCGCCGGTCGTAGGAATCGACGACCGTGTCCAGATCCACGATCTCGCGCACGGAGGTAAGCTGCGAGGCGTCCAGTCCCAGGGCGGCCAGCCGTTCGGATGAGCCGGCCACCAACCCATACGACCCCCGCAGCAGGAAGGCCGCCGAGGCGAGCGCGGCGGTGGCCGCGGCCGGTGCGTGGAACGTCTGCGCCACCACCACCGTCCGGCCCTCGTGGGTGCCGTAGACCGTCAGCAAGACTGCCCGGTGGCTGGGCACGGGCACGGAGCGAAATGGGTCAGCTGGCCGAGCCGGATCTTTCGCCACAAGCGTGCCCTGCGACTGGAGCGCGCTGCGCGTGCTACGCGTGTGGCGCGTCAGCGGGATCTTGCGCCCGTTCACGACGACCCTGAGATCCGACAAGCGCCGCGGCCGACCCCAGCACGAAGTGGAACACGGTGCCCCGGCGCGATCGCGGCGCGGCGGGCGCCGGCCCCTGCGCCGCGGCCCACGCCGGCAGTGCCAGGGCCGCCGCCGCGCTCACCCCCATCTTGAGCAGCCAGCGGCGGCCGACCGGCGTCCGCGTCAGTTCGGCGATGGTTCGCTGTGCCTCGGCGATCTCGGCGTCCTTCATCCTATGCCTCCTTCATCGACTCATCCTTGCTTGCCGCCGGACTCCGATACCGCTCCGTCCGATCAGATCTGGCGAGGCGACACTGGCGATCGGCCGCCCGCCAGGGGTTGTGGTCAGACTCAGGGCGCGCAGGGCGGTGCGAAGGTCGCGTAGGTGACGTTCTGGATCTGCCCCGTATCGCTGAACGTGACCGACCCGAAGCCCTCGCCGGTACTCAGGTTGATGGTGCCCTCCAGTACCCCCGGCATCAGGCCGGACACCACGCTGAAGACGAAGTGGCCGCCGGTCACATACCCGGCACCGCTGTAGGCATCGCCGAACGAGATGTTCTCGCCGGTCAAGATCACGTGGCCCCCGGCGGTGGGCAGGACGAAGAACTGCGCGACCTCCTCGAACTCGACGATGCGGACGCAGAAGGGCCCGGTCGCCTGGGCTGCCGCGGGGGCCGTCCTCAGGCCGAGCAGACTCAACGCCAGCGCGCTCACCACGATCAGGGTCTTCATGTGTGCCTCCTCGGGCGCCGGTCAAAGCGGCGCGGTGCGGTGAATGAAGGAGTCATACGGCGGACGGTGGTAGCGAACCACGCCGGCCCCGGGTCATGCGACGCGGCCGTACAAGTGTTCGCGACGCGTTGACACGGGTGCGCGACGCGTTGACACGGGTGGATGAGACGGAGCCGAACAAGGCCGAGGAGCCGGGCCGCAGCGTTTCACGGCCTCCCGCACCATGCGTACGATCGCGAGCGGTGGCGCACCGCGTACCCTGCGCGGAAGTGAGATGCGGAGGCGGTCTGATGGCGATCACTCGATCCCCACTCCGGCTCGCGAGTCCCCGTCACACGACCCGGGCATCATAGTCGATGTGGCGACGTCGGGGAAGGGCGGTGGCAAAACGACTGTTACGTTGTCATTACGCGCGCACGCCGAGGACAGGTCATCCTTTCCGACAGCGCACTCCTACGCGTCCCCGTATTCTGTATATACTGAAGTGTGTTCGAGTGGGACACGCGGAAGGCCGCGGTCAACCGCACGAAGCACGGCGTGTCGTTCGAAGAGGCGGCCACGGTATTCGGCGATCCTGATGCGCTGGAGGGCCCGGATCTGAGTCACTCCGACAAGGAGTCGCGATTCCTGCGACTGGGCCGGGCGACGACGGGCCGCGTTCTCATGGTGGCGTATACGGTCAGGAGGCGAGGCGATGGCGAGAACATCCGCATCATCAGCGCGCGGCGCGCAAGCCGCAAAGAGCGCGCGGCCTACGCGGAGGCGCCGCAGAATTGACTTCTCGGACATTCAGGAAGCGTCGCCCGCGCAGCTCCGCGCGATGCGCCGGGTAGGCCGGCCGACGTTGGGCTCCGAGCCGCGGCGACTGATCGCGATTCGGATCGATCCCAAAGTCTTGGACGCCGTGCGGCGTGAGGCCAAGCGGCGACGGTTGGGCTACCAGTCGCTCATCAATGAGTTGCTCGCGAAGCACGTCGAACGAGTCCGAAGCGCTTAGGAATGGTCTGCGCTGAATACCGACGAGGTTGATCGCGTCGATTCGGGTGTTAGATAAAGGAAATGATCACAGGTCCTATCATCGCCGAGATCGCGGCGCTGCTCGCAGACCCTACGAGAGCGACGATGGTGTGGGCGCTTCTCGATGGCCGTGCCCTCACCGCGAGCGAGCTCGCCGTCGCGGCGCGAATCACGCCTCAAACCGCCAGCACCCATCTCGCAAAGCTGACCGAGGCGGGCTTGCTCTCGGTGGCCCGTCATGGGCGGCATCGCTATTTCCGGTTTGCTTCGCCGAGAGTGACAGACATGATCGACGGGATCGTCGCCGTCGCGCTCGAGAAGCGACCGCGATACCGCCCGCTCTCTCGTCAAGCACGCGCACTGAATGCGGCCCGAATTTGCTACGACCACCTTGCGGGCCGCCTCAGTGTTGATCTCACCGATTCGTTCGTCGCCCGCGACTACGTCGTGCTCGACGACGAGGTCGCTGAGATCACGAGCGGAGGCACCCGTTTTCTCACCGAGTTCGGGATCGAGCTTCCCACGCTGCGTTCGACCCGCCGCCACTATTGCCGACTGTGTCTCGATTGGACCGAGCGACGCCCACACATCGCGGGTGCAGTCGGTGCCGCGATCACCAAGCGCTACTTCGATCTCGGCTGGCTGGAAAGGATGAACCGCAGCCACGCGGTCATCGTCACCCCGTTGGGACGGCGGGGCTTCCTGAAGACCTTCGGCATCGACGCGTCCGAAGCAGGCGAGCGCAGGAAACGCTAGTCGCGCCGCTGAGGAACTCGCCGCGGACGGCGGTAGACACTTCGATCACCGTCGAAGTGTCCAGCGGCGCGTCCGACCGTTTCCGCGGTAGGATCGTGACCGTGCTGACGGAGGTGACCATGCTGGAGGGGAAGACGCGCATTCCGCCGGTCGACGTCGAGACGCTCCCGGACGACCTGCGCGAAACGCTCGAGGAACAGCGCAAGCTCCGCGGCGCGCCACTCTACCCATACCTCTTCTACGCGCGCAACGCGGCGTTCTTCCGCGCCGCGAAGGAGATGTGGGCCGCCCTGCAACAAGAGACGAAGCGCGTGCCCGGTTCGCTCAGGGCGCTGGTCAACCGTCGCGTCGCCTGGTGGAATGGCTGCGAGTTCTGACAGGACGTCAATGCTGCCGTGGGCAGCAGGCTCGGCGTCGCGACGGAGAAGATCGAGGCGCTCAACGACTACGCGAAGAGCCCGCTCTTCACCGACGCGGAGAAGGTGGCGCTCGAATACGCCGACGCGATCACGGACACGCACCGCGACGTCGACGACGAGCTCTTCGCGCGCGTGCAACGGCACTACGACGACGACACCATCGCGGAGCTGACGATGATCATCGCGTGGGAGAACGCGTCCTCGCGCTTCAACCGGGCGTTCCGCATCCCATCGCAAGGGTTCTGGAAGCCGGCCTGACGCGAGAGCCCAGGACCCGCCGCCGCCGCTCGCCCTAGGAGGAGTCACTCGTGAGCGAAGAGCCAGTGGAATCAGCGATCGACGAGGGCGGGGCGCTCCTCCATGCGGACGCCCATGAGGCCTGGCGCGACCGTGACCCGCAGGCGGCTTCCGTCCCGGAGGACCTCGATCTCGCGTGTCCCTTCGCCCGGAGCACGCACCCCGCGCAGCAACCCGGCCGCCGAAGTGATCGGCGTGCCATCGTATACGACGATCCGGTCGCCCGGCCTCAGCCCGAGGCGTTCAGCCTGCGAGCGCGGCAGCACTTCCACGATCACCACCTGGGCGGGCAGCTCACGACCATCGGAGTCGAAGAACGTGCGACCGACGAGATCACCGCTCTCGTCGTAGTCGAAGCGCATCCGGGCGAACCCGTCTCGACCTCGCGTCGGTTTCCCGTCGATACCGAACAGGGCCGTCTCGGTCCGGTTCCCGTGCTCGTCATAGCTGTGAGTGGCCCGCGCGTACCCGTCCGGTGACGTCGTGGGCATGCCGTGCGGTCCGAAGAACGCGTGCTCGATCTGCTGACTCCGATCATCGAATCGTGAGGTCTGGCGCGCGATGCCGTCCGGCATGAGCGCTGGGCGCCCGTCAGGCCCCAGGAACAAGAGTTCAATCTGGTTGTCCCGGTCGTCATAGCGGGCGAGCGATCGGGCCTGCCTGCCCTGGAAGAGAACCGGCCGCCCCTCGGCGTCGAACCACGCGAGCTCGATCTGATTGCCACGATCGTCATAGCGGGCGCGCCAGCTGGAGTAGCCATCACGGAGACGAACCGGCCGGCCGTCGACCCCGATATGCGTCCGCTCGATCAGATTGTCACGATCGTCGTACCGCGACAGGCGCCGCGCGAACCCTTCGTCGCCCAGAGCGGGCCGGCCCTGGGCGTCCACGTACGCCTGCTCGACCCGGCGCCCGCGCGCGTCGTAACCGAAGACCGCTCGCGCGTACCGTTCCCCCAGCAGCGCCGGTTGGCCATCGGCAAGGAAGTATGACTCCTCGGCGACCTGCCCCCGGTCGTCGTAACGAAGCGTCCTCCTGGCGTAGCCATCGCGGATGGGGGTGGGCCGACCGTCCCCGTCGAGGTAGATCACCTCGACCTGGAGGCCGCGCTCGTCGTAGCGCGACCGGATACGGCTGTTCCCGTCATGATGCAGGGCCGGTTGCCCCTCCGGACCGAAGTAGGCGATCTCCTCGAGTTGCCCCGCCCGTCATACGCGAAGGTACTCCTGGCGTACCCCTCTCGACGCAGGGCTGGCCGGCCGTCCGGGTCGAATAGGCCTCTTCCACGCGCTGGCCTCGGTTGTCATAGCGCGCGGTCTTCCGGGCGAAGCCGTCATCGGTGATCGTCGGCCGGCCGTCTGGGCCGAAGTAGGCCTCCTCCGTCCAATTGTCGCTGGCGTCGTATGCGGTCACAATCCGTGCCGACCCGTATCGGCCCCGCACCGGCCGGCCCTGGACCCCGAAGAAGCGCTCGTCAATAGGATTGCCTCGGCGATCGTACGTGCGCGTTATACGCGCGAATCCCTGTCGGACTGAAACCGGCTTGCCGTTCACGTCGAAGTACGCTTCGTCGACCGCGTTGCCGCGCGCGTCGTAGGCGGTCCTCTTCCGCGCGAAACCGTCCCGATGCCACGTGGGCTTGTCGCGATCATCCAGAAAGATCAGCTCGACGGTACGGGTTCTATCGTCCCGCGCTACCCTGGCCACCGCAAACCCGTCCTTGAGCCGGACGGGAGCACCGCCAATGCCGAACCCGGCGATCTCGATCGGCCACCCGCGCTGGTCATACTTCACCTTCTCGCGGGCCACACCGTCGCTGCCGACCACGGCCCGTCCGTCTCCGCTGAAGAAGGCGCGCTCCGTGCGGTTGCCGGCCTCGTCGTAGGCGAACTCCACGCGCGCGCAGCCACAGAAACCGGCTTCGGTGGGACGGCCAGCCGCATCGAACAGAGCCGCGGCCGTGGGCCGCCCATGAGCGTCAGCGGTCAGCTTCATCGCCGCCACCCCGAGATTGCTCATCATTGGTCGCCCGTCGGTGCCGAGGAAAGCCCCTTCGACCGCGAGCCCGCGCGCGTCGAAGCGTTGTCGCACCCCGAACACCCCTTCGTGGTTGACCTGAGGCCTCCGCGCGGCGTCGAAGTAGCGGACCTCGACGTCGCGACCCCGATCGGGCCCTTCCGTCGGCCGGTGAAATTCCACGTACGCGGCCCCGGACCCGGTGCGGGCACGCGCATAGCCGTGGCGGTCCTTGTAATAGGCCGTGGTGTCCGAGGTGTATTGCAGCTCGTAAAGGATCTTGCCATTACGATCCAGCGCGGTCTCCCGGAGGAGCCGCCCGGAGGCATCGCGCTCGAAGAGGTAGGCGCAATCCCCCCCAGCGTCCTCCAGGACCGGCCGGTCGCCGAGATAGGTCGCGAGCGTCGTCGTCAGCCGCACACGTGCGCACTTACCCTCCGCGTCCACGATCTCGACCTTCTCGACGACACCCGCGCGGCCACGGCGCTGAATCCGATAAGACTGCGCGCGGCGCACAACGGCGGTGTCGCTGAGAGGAGCAATCCCTTCCATCACGCCCCAGCGTCGCTGGACGTCGGCGTGGTGCTCGATCCTGATGACGAGATAGGCTTGCCAGTACCACACCGCGACGGCGAGTGCGGCGAGCGCCAGCCCGACACCCAGGCTTGCCAATCCTCGGCGGCGGCGCCGCCGCCGCCGGCTGTGCTCGAGAGAGGCCTGGACGAAGCGCAGCTCCGTCGGCGTCACGCCATGCCCGGCCTCCGTCAGGAGCTCCCGCGCCTGGTCGAGGGCTTCGCCCTCGGGCAGAAGAAAAGCGCTCGCCTCGCCCGCCTCGCCCCACAACGCTTCGGCCGCTGCTATGCGCGCCCGTGCTCGGAGGAACTTCCGGTCGTTCTCCAGCCACTGCCGGAGCCGTGGCCAGTGATGGACGAGGGCCTCGTGAGCGAGGCTCACCACCGGCATGCCGTCGTCGCCACGATGGACAACGAACAGGCGATTGCGGACGAAGGCATCGAGGAGTGCTTGCGCCGCCGGCTCGCGGGCCACCGTGGCCACGGGTGCGCGCATGCGGGCCACGGGCGCCTCCTCACCAATGCCCACGGCGACCAAGGCCCGCAACACGGCTGGCAGGCAGGCCTGCTCGGCCGGCGTCAAGGCCAGAAGGACCTCCTCGGCCCGACTGGCCACGGCCCCCTCGATGCCGCCCAGAGCCCGGTAGGCCGACAGCGTCAGGAGCCCGCCCTCGGCACGCTTGTATATCTCCTCCAGCGTGAACTCCAGGAGAGGCAGGGCGCCGGCTTCGTGCATCGCCGCATCCCGCAGAAGATCGTCGAGGCGCTCCCCCGTATCGCGAGCCTCCTCGAATCGAAGCCCAGCCATGCGGGCGGGCTGCCGGATCATGAGTCCGATCTCGGCCGCTGTGGGAGGCTGGAGGTCGTACTGACCCGCCCCTTCCTTCAACGAAAGAAGCTCCGGGAGGTCCGTGCATCTGGAGTAGAAGTCACTGCGGAGAGTCGCCAGTCCCCACACGTGCCCGCTCCGCACGAGGGCAGAGAGCGCCGCCACGAAGCCGGTTCGCACGGCCGGCGTCACCCAGGGCAGTGTGAACAACTCCTCGAACTGGTCGACGACAAGCGCTACGCGGACCGCCGGTGGGCGCGCCAGCCTCTCCTCGCGTTGCACGTCGGCAGCAATGCGGGCGAGGCTACTTCTGACGATCGGCACGGCTGCTTTCGGCGTCTCTCTGAGCAGCGAGGCGACCTCGTCGACGGTCGCCCCTTCACCCAATTCGGGGAGGGCACCGTCCCGCATCAGTGCACGGGCGAGGGCGTCGAACAAATCCTTGCCATCGCCTGTGGATGCGTCGCTCGGGAGAAGCACGAGGCGGCGCCAGACGCCGATGCCCTCGATGACACTCGGAGTCGTCAACGCCGGGATGACGCCAGCCCGCACGAGAGAGGATTTGCCGACGCCGCTCATGCCGAGAACCATCACGAACGGGCGACCCTCCGTCGCCTGCTTGCGCAGGGCATTCAACACGTCGCTAATGGCTCCCGTGCGCCCGCAGAAAATCGCGGCATGCTCGGTGTCGAATGCCGCGAGACCACGGAAGGGTGAGCCACTGCCCCATGACGACGGAGGCGGGGCGGTCTCGGCCACCCCGCGCGGCAGTCGGGCCTCAATGAGCTTCCGCAGATGCGTCTCCAGAAGCTCCTCAAACTCGGCGGGCGCCTCGAACGGATGGAAGGCGGCGGTGAACGAGCCGTCGGGTTCGTGGAACCACGTCTCGATGAAGGCGTCGAGAGCGCGCTTCTGGGCAAGCCGCTCCAACACGGTATCGTCGATGACGGCGAGGGGTTGAGCGGTTTTTCGGTACACGAGCATGTCCGGTACCCCGCGGCCGCGGTATGAGCGGATGGCGTCCTCGAACTCGAATTCGGTTCCCGAGGCGTACCGCGTGCCATCGGGCCGGGTGATGTCACCGGGCAGGCGCGTGCCGATGCGCGACCAGAGGATCGCGACGAAGATATCGGAGCGGGAGGGCAGCGGGAGCTGAGCCTGAAAGGCTTCTGTGAAGCGGAGCGGCTCGTGTTCCCAGAACGTGGCCTCGAGCGTCACCCGAATCGCAAACTCGTGCTGGAGTCGTTCGAGAGCGCGCTGGGCGAGCCGTCGCTCCTCTCCCACATCGCCGGGCGACGACACGAACACCCGCACCGTGGTCATCCCCTGGCCGGCCACCTCCCTCAGACCTTAGAGCGCACCTCGTCCGCGACGCGATCCATCGTATCCAGCGCCACTGCCAGCGTCCAGCGCGCAAGCGCCCCAGGATGATGCAGGCGACCTGGCTTCGGCCGCCTCGCCGAGCGGCTCCAGCGGCGGCGCCGGCTTGGAGAGGATTCGAAGGGATCCCCGCCCGGCGTACCGGCCTGCTCAGGCAGGTATGGTCATCACGCCCTCCACGTGCCGAAAGTCCCGATCGAAGGTGGCCACAAAACGCGCGGCACGGCTGCGCGCCAGCGTGACGATCGCGGCATCCGTGAAGCTCAGGCGGCCGTGGCGCTGCGCGCGGAACGTCTCCAGGACGTCGAGGAACATCTCTGAGGATGGTACAAACTCCACCTCGCGGGCCTGGAGCAGGATGGCGGCGACCCGCGCGGCGACGTCGAGACCGCGGCGAGCCAGGAGCACCGTCGTGACCTCGAGAAACACGTACTCTAGGAGAAGGGCGGGCCCCCACTCGCCGGTCACCAGTTTTTCCATGGTGGCGGCCGCCGCCCCGTGATGAACGTCGCGTCGGTTGTGATAGGCCACGAGAAAGCTGGAGTCGAGAACGATCACGCCCGCACTGTCAGCCCCCGTAGACGATGGCGTCGACCTGCTCGCTGAGCCGCTCATTGCCCTTCGGATACGCTTCGGGTGTGAGATCGCGGAGACTCCCTCGTTTGCTCAGGGTGGTCGGCCTCGCGAGGTAACAGCGGATCGCCTCCGTCACCAGCTCGCCGATGTTCTTCCCGCTCAGGGCCGCCCGCGCCTTCAGTTCCCGATACGCCCTCTCGTCCAGGTTCCGAATCGTGGTATCCATGTGTTCACTGTAACACAACGGTGCAGACAGGGCTGGGGCTGTGGCACGCCAGGAGCACATCTACCGAGCCAGCGAGGCACCCGCCTTCCTTGACGAGATTGATCGGGCGACGACTAAAGCTGGCAAGCAACCTACCCCATGATCGCGGGCCGAATGCGGCTACCGAATCAAATCAGGGAGGGTACGAAGCGCCTGGTCGGCCGGTACGATTTGGACCCCGCGCTCATGCCATCGGCGAGAGCCAGTGTAGATGAAGAACGTCTTTGCCTGGGGGTAATCGTCGCGCAGCTGGAGAAGCCCTCGGAGGTCGTCGAGCCGCACGCGGGGGCTCATCTTGACCTCGAAGGCGATGAGGCCGCGGTCGCCATACAGCACGAAATCCACTTCGTCACCGGCCGCGGTCCGCCAGTAATGAAGCGAGTAACCGAGGCCCAGGTAGTCGTTCACCGCTCGCAGGTGCTGGAGGAAGAGCGTTTCGAGAGCAGCGCCGCGGATCTCCTCGGCGGCGTCCAGGGGGCCGCGGGGACGGATGGCGTGGAATACGCCCGCGTCGAAGAAGTAGAACTTCGGGTGGGCGACGAGACGGCGCTTCGCGCGCTTGGTGAAGACGGGAAGCCGCACCGCAATCAGTAAGTCCTCCAGGATGCCGAAGTAGTCTTCGACGACTTTGGCGCCGACGGCACTCTCGCGGGCGATCGCGGCCATGTTGAGGACGGAGCCCTGCGAGAAACTTGCCGCTTCCAGGAATCGGGCGAAGGCGGCCAAATTCCTGGCGTAGCCCTCCTGTTGAACCTCCTCGCGCAGGTATGTCGTCACGTAGCTCTTCAGGTACGGGCTCGGCTCCGGTTCCGTACACGCAAAGGGCAAGCCGCCGTACTGGAGGGCTCGACGCAGATCGAAATCGCGACCCAGCTCGGTGGCGGTGAGTGGGTGCATGAAGCGGGTGAGGGCGCGGCCGGCGAGGAGATTCACTCCGCGGTGCCGAAGCTTGCGGGCGCTCGACCCCGTCAGGACGAAGCGCAGGCGGCGCGCCTCAATCAGGCGGTGAACCTCGTTCAGGAGGTCGGGCAGCCTCTGGATCTCGTCGATGACCACCCAGCCCCTGAATCCGGCTGGCACCTGATCGGCCAGCCGGGAGGGGGAGGCCAGTAGCTGCGTGTACGTCTCCGCTTCCAGGAGATCGAAGAAGGGCGCATCCGCGAAGCGCGCCCTTACCCATGCCGTCTTGCCCACCCCGCGCGGGCCAAACAGGAAAAAGCTTTGCCGAGCGGGCGGTTCCAGCATTCGTGGATACACGAGTACTTTTTACCACAGAAAAACGACTTACAGAGTCGTGAATGCATCCGGCTTAGGGGGGACGTGCCGAGCTGATAGCGCAGGGTGAAGGGTGTCGGATAGCGGGTCCTCGCTTAAGCGAAGATCCGGATCTACAAGATACCGGCCGATCCTCGATGGGGCTCGCCCACCCGGGCGGCCAGAGTACCGAGCAGCATCTCAACCTCTTCAACGGCCTCTATTCGATACTCGGCCTTTGATGCGCGCTGATCGCCTCCCACCCTCACAGTGAGCGCCTTTCCAAGAAGAGCCTCGAAGGCGTATTCATCCGTCCAGTCGTCGCCAAGGTAGAGCGCTCCTACCGGCGCTCCCAAGCTCCCAACGGATCTGCTCCAAGATCCAGAGGGCGCAGGTCCCCTTGTGCCAGCCCGCGGCGGGCAGGATCTCGACGACCTTGGTGCCGTGGAAGATCTTGAGCCGGGCCCCGTCCTGCAGAATCGCGCGGGCGAGCTCATCCTCCAGCTGACGTCGGGAGTCGGCGCTGAGGTGGCGATAGTGGACGGCGACGGCGAATCGCTTGGGCTCGACATGCAAGCCGTCGAGCAGGGGCGCCCGCTCCAGGAGGGTTCGGGCGATCTCGCGCAGCACCTCCACTTGCCCTTCCGCGTCTGGGTGCGTAAACGCAAAGTCGGGACCGGCCACCTCGAGCCCGTGGCAACCCGCGTAGGTCACTCCCGACAGGCGTACGCGACTGCGGAGATCCTCAAGATCGCGGCCGGAGATGATGGTGACACGGCTGCGCGGCGATTGCGCGAGCGATCGTAGGTGCCCGCGCATCACGTCCGAGAGCCACGCCTCACCCGGATGGTCGACGATGGGGGTGAGGGTGCCGTCGAAATCCGTCATCAAGTGAAGATTCCTGCCGGTGGCCAACCAGGCGTCGGCGACGGCGATCACGTGCCGAGTATCACTCACTGGACCCTCCTACTGTCGATGTCGGCGCGAACTCAGTGCCTGAGCGGCGAGGAACGAATTCGGAGCTCTTTCGATCCTGCTACCGACAGCAGCAAAGCAGCTGCCACTGAGACATGGCATTCCCTTGGCGAGTCGCATCTTGGCCACGCCATGCCAACGTGGCAGGAAGGGGTATGCAGTTTCTTCCCCGAGGGTGTAAATCTTTCCGCGAAATCGCTACTTTGTCCCGCGTGCGATCCGGCACGCGAGCCCGGTTCGTAGAGAGAGGTGATCGCAAAGAAAATCGAGCAACGAAACTCGATCAAGGAGGAAGCTATGAGTCTCTTCGGGTCCGGAGGCGCTGGACGTCGTCTCCCTGTCACCTCTCTCTTCACTGCGCTGATCGGCCTGGCACCCATGTTGTTGCCGGCGCCGGCGGCTGCCGCTGCGCTCACCTGTGGACGCGTGCACCTCGTCAACACACAGAACGAGTTGCTCCTCCTCGGTCGCTGGGCGGACTACTACGAGAGCCTCAGCGAGCGCCCTGCGCAGACCCCCCGGCAGCTCCTCCGCTCCCGCAAGTCCATCAGCGGGCTGGCGGACGGCGAGGTCCTGGTGGGGATCGACTTCCGGCCGGCGACCGGGGTTCTCTACGGCGTCGGACGGATTGCCGCTGACCCCAATGGCCAGCTCTACACCATCAACGTCGACACTGGTGCCGCCACGCCGGTGGGGGCGCGCGCGATCCCGCTGAACGGTGTGGCGTTCGGTGTCGATTTCAATCCCGTCCCCGATCTCTTGCGGATCGTGAGCGACACCGGTCAGAACATCCGGGTACGTCCTGCCGACGCGATCGTGGCCGGCACCGACGCCATGCTGGCGTACCCGGCCATGGGCGACCCGAATGCGACCCGGACGCCGCGGGTGGTGGCGGTCGCCTACACGAACCCCGACCGTGACCCCGACACCAACACCGTCCTGCACGATCTCGACGTCAATCGCGCGACCGACCCGGGCGCCAACGGTGACGTGCTGGCTGTCCAGGTGCCACCGAACGCCGGCGTGCTGAATACCGTGGGCCGCCTCGGTGTCGACGCCGGCGACCTGGCGTCCTTCGACATAGGCCCCAACAACGAGGCGCTGGCGGCGATCCAGCCGGTGGGGAGCCCGTTCTCCCGGCTGTACTTCATCGATCTGCCGTCCGGTTTCGCGATCGACCTCGGGCAGATCGGGACCGGCGAGCTGGTCGCCGGCCTGGCCATCGAGGTCGGTCCCCAGTGCGACCCGAACCCCTAGCTGAAATCCAGCGATGACCCTCGGCGAGGGTGGCCCGCGCCACCCTCGCCGAGCCTTGCTTTGCGGCCTCCTCGGCGGCCCGGGAGGCCCCGCCCCGTTTCGTGTCGTCCTAAAAAATCGTGATCGTGAAGTCGTGATTGGAGGTGCCCTGCGTCGTCTGAACTACCACGGCGCAGTCCACGCAGAGGAAGGGCGCGACCACGTCGATCTGGGTGTCGCTGACATTGGAGATGTTGGCCGAGTTCACCGCCGTGCCCCCAATGATCACGGCCGAGACCAGCGAAGGATACAGTCCGGTGCCTTGAATCGTGAAGGTGGTTCCCTCCTCAACCGTCGATGAGCTCAAACCGGTCACCACCGGCTGTTGGAGGGTAAATACGTCACCGAACGGGAGAGGGACCACGGAGTTGAGGTTGGCCGTCACCGAATTGGTCAAGATTCCGAGTATCGCTTGCGACGCGAATGTGACATTCTGCTGCGCCGTGGTGTAGGCGGTAAACGGCACCTGCCAGATCCATTGGTTGTAGAAGGTGAGCGTTGTCTGGCCGTTGAATCCCAGAATCAATGTCTGCCAGATTGTCTCCCCCGTATCGAGATCGCCCTCGTACTGGACGACCAGCTCGGGTACGACAATGGTCGTACTGTTGGAGATTTCCAGGCCCGCCGACGCCGTGGCATTGAGGCCTTGCATCTGGTTGTATCCGATGTTGCCGCCGAGACTTTCCGATACACCACTCGTCACGGTCGTGGTTTGCCCCGTCGTCGGCGGGCTCGGCTGGAGCGTCGTTGGTGCGGCATGTGGCTCCACAAGCGAATTGCTCGCGGTAATGGCCGTCGCGCCCGCCGAGATCGGGCCACTGATACCAATTTGCTGCAGGACGTAGTAGAGGTCCGCCGAGTTCAGAAACGATCGCGCGTCCCACACGGAATTGATGATCTCGACCTGGCTCCCTTGAAATCCGGTCGCGATCACGTGCGAGATGTAAGAGTCGGCGAGTAGGAGGAGATTCTGCTGGGGGCTGTCGTCCGGCGGCGCCGGAGGCAGGAACGGCGTGTCCGAGAAGATCCGACTCAATGCGTTGACGTCGTTTCTGTCCGCGATCCGCTGCCATCGCCAGGGGATCTTGCCCTCCCGGGGTAGCAAGAGGTGAGAGCTGAAGTTGAGCTGACCATCGGCCCGGAGGGCCTTGCGAACCGCAGCCAAGTGGATCGGCTTGCCGCCGTGAAACGCCTCAGCCGACCCGCGATGTCCGAGCAAATCGCGGAGACGCTCGAGGCGAGCAGCCGTGGCGTTGGTCAGGCCGATTGCGTGACCCGCTTCGTACGCGACTTTCAATCGCTCGACGACCCACGGCATCCTGAGGTCGGCGGGGCCAATGATTATGCCCACACCAAAGCAGGTCAGGCACGCGGACCTCAGGCGCGGCAGTGCGTAGGCTCTGGCGAGGATGCGCAGCGCCTCGCCCGATGCCGACGGGCCAACGTAGATGGTCCCTCTGCGCGCGAAGGTGACCGTGGCGGCAGCCTCATTGTCGTCTTCCTGCGCGTGGACAGTCTGATCCGAACCATCGCCCTGACCACTTGCCATTGCGGTTGGCGCGGTGACGCTTAGCCCAACGAGCAGCGCGATCAAGAAGAGTATCGGAGCTGTCTCTCTCTTCATGGATGATCCTCGCCTTTCAACGACAGGGCTTTAGCTCTTTGGAAACTTGACCCCTCGGGCGGACTATAGGCAGGGGGTGGGCAGGAGTCTTTACAAAACCCTACAATTTCCCTTCAAGGGCCGGAGGGCCCGCCCGATGCACCAACGAGACGCCCTCAGTTTCGGGCCGTTCCAGATCGATCCGGAGAGCGAGCAACTCCGGCAGGAGGGCCGGGCGATCCGGCTCCGGCCGAAGAGCTTTGCCGTGCTCCGGTATCTGGCGGAGCATCCCAGGCGGCTCATCACCAAGGACGAACTCCTGGAGGCGGTCTGGCCGGGGATCGTCGTCAGCGAGTCGGTGCTCACGGTGTGCCTGAGCGAACTGCGCAAGGTGCTCGGCGACCAGGCGCACAGCCCGCGATACATCGAGACGGTACCGCGGCGGGGGTATCGCTTCGTTGGCACCATCGGCCCACCGGCGCCCTCGGCGAGTGCTGCACCCCCCGCCGAGCATCCCCTGCCGCCCCGAGAGCCTATGGTGGGCCGGGAGATGGAGCTGGCTCGCCTCCACGGTTGGTGGGAGGAAGCCCAGCGGGGAGAGCGATGGGTGGCGCTCGTGACCGGGGAGCCCGGCATAGGCAAGACGACCCTGGTGGACGTCTTCGTGGCGGAGGCCGCGGCTCGGGGAGAGGTGTGGACTGGCCGGGGGCAATGCATCGAACACTACGGCGTGGGCGAGCCCTACCTGTCGGTCCTGGACGCCCTGGCTCGGCTGTGCCGAGGTCCGGAGGGCGCTCGCGTCAAGGCAATCCTGCACCTGTACGCTCCGACCTGGCTGGCGCAGATGCCCTGGTTCCTGAGCGCCGACGAGCAGGCCGCGCTCGGGCGCAGCGTGCTGGGCTCCACCCGGGAACGCATGCTGCGGGAGCTGGCGGAGGCCGTGGAGGCCCTGAGCCGCGAGCGCCCCCTGCTCCTCGTCCTCGAAGATCTGCACTGGGCCGACGGAGCCACGGTGGATCTGCTCGCCTGGCTCGCCCGCCGCCGTGAGCCGGCAAGGCTGCTGCTCATCGGCACGTTTCGCGCCGCGGACCTGTTCCTGGGCGGGCATCCCCTGGGGGCGGTCAAGGGCGAGCTGGCGAGGCAGCGGTGCTGCGTGGAGCTGGTGATGCCGTCGCTCACCGCTGGGGATGTCACCCAGTATCTGTCAGCGCGGCTCTCCCACGAAGCGACCCAGGGTGCACCTCTCCGGGAGCTGGCGTCAGCGATTCACGAGCGCACCGATGGTCATCCGCTGTTCATGGTCATGCTGGTGGACCATCTGGTGCAGCGCGGATGGCGAGCGGCCGTCGACGGGCCATGGCCAGCGCAGGTCGCGATGGCGGAGGTCGAACGGGGGCTGCCGGACAGCCTGCGGCAGATGATCGAGCAGCAGCTCCAGGCACTCCCCGAGGACGACCAGCGCGTGCTCGAAGCAGCGAGCGTGGCGGGCATCGAGTCCTCGGCGGCGGCGGTGGCGGCGGGCCTGGCCACCGGCGTGGCGACGGCGGAGGGGCGCTGTGCGGCCCTGGCGCGGCAGGAGCGATTCCTCTTGAGGAGCGGGGTGGAGGCATGGCCGGACGGGACGGTGGCCGATCGCTACCGGTTCCGCCACGTTCTGCATCAACAGGTGGTTTACGAGCGGATACCTGAAGGAAGCCGCATCGAGTTGCATCGGCGGATCGGTCGCCAGCTCGAGGAGGGCTATGGCCCGGCGGCCAGGGAGCGTGCCGCCGAGCTGGCCGGCCATTTCGAGCGGGGGCGGGACCATCTCCGGGCGGTGCGGTACCGACAGCACGCCGCGGACAATGCGCTGCAGCGGTGCGCCTACAAGGAAGCCGTCGAGCACCTGACGACCGCGCTGACCATCCTCGCCTCGCTGCCGGAGACCCCCGACCGCGAGCGAGCCGAACTCGCTCTCCTGACGACCCTGGGGCCAGCGTTGATCGCCACCAGGGGACATGCGGCGCCCGACGTGGAACACGTCTACGTGCGGGCGCGCGAGTTGTGCCGGCGGCTCCACGCGACACCTCAACTCTTCCGGGTGCTGCGGGGCATGAGCATGCTGTATCTCAATCGAGCTGAACTCGGGCGCGTGCGGGAGCTGGCCGAAGAGCGTCTCCGCCTCGCCCAGCAGGAGCACGATCCTGTCCTCCTGCTGGGCGCCCATGACGCTCTGGGGGCCATCCTGTACCATCTCGGCGAGCTGGCTCTGGCGCGTACCCATCTGGAGCACGGCCTCGCCCTCGCCCGCACACCGGGGCCATCCGCGGACGTTGTCCAGGATGCCGCCACGGACCACAGCGTGGCATGCTTGGCCCATCTGGCCTGGGCCCTGTGGCTTCTGGGCTACCCGGAACAAGCACGGCAACGGAGCCAGGAGGCCATTGCACGGGCTCAGGAGCTCGCCCATCCCTTCAGTCTGACCCAGGCCCTCTACTGGGGAGCGCAGCTCCATCAGTTCTGCCAGGACGCCGGAGCTACGCAGGAGCGGGCGCAGGCGGCCATGGCGATCGCCACCGCGCAGGGCTTTGCCCAGCAACAGGCGCAGGGGCCCTTGCTCCATGGCTGGGCGCTGGCCAAGCAGGGGCATCGAAGCGAGGGCATCGCCCAGATGCGCAAGGGGCTCGAGGGCTGGGAAGCGACCGGCGCCAGGCTGTTGCGGCCATACTATCTAGCGTTGCTCGCCGAAACCTATGGGCAAGGAGGACAAGCGGACGAGGCGCAACGCCTCCTGTCGGAGGCAATGGTCACGGCGCGGCAGACCGGTGAGCGGAACCATGAGGCCGAGCTGCACCGACTGCAGGGAGAGCTGCTCCTGACGTGCCATCCGGAACAACTGGTCGCGGCAGAGGAGGCCTTTCGCCAGGCCCTCGAGGTTGCTCGCGGCCAGCAGGCGAGATCGCTTGAGCTCCGGGCGGCGGTGAGCCTGGGGCGCTTGTGGCAGCGCCAGGGCCGGCAGATGGAAGCCCGCAGCCTCCTGGGTGAGGTCTACACCTCGTTCAGCGACGGGCGCGAAACGCTGGACTTGCAGGGCGCCAGGGTGCTGTTGCAGGAGCTGGCCGACCGCGCCTAGGCGATTTGGTAAGCTCGCGACGACGGTGACTGCACACGCCGCCCACCCAGGCCGGGACATCGCGCAGCAACGGACAGGAGCGGTCATGGATCCGATGCAGAAGTTTGTCGCGCACTTCAGGGCGGCCCGATACGAGGGCTTGTCCCCCGAAGTCATCGCGACCGTGAAGATCACCATCCTCGACACTATGGCCGCGGCGCTCGCCGGGAGCGCGAGCGAGGCCGGCCGCGGGATCGCGCGGGTGGCCCGCCGGCACGGCGGCGGCTCCCCTGGCAGCACGCTCGTCGTCCACGGCGGCAAGATCGCCCCACCGATGGCCGCCCTTGGCAACGGCGTCATGGCTCGATGCCTGGAGCTCGACGGCACCCACGAAGGTGGGGGTGGGCACGTCGGCGTGTGCATCGTTCCCGCTGCGCTCGCCCTCGCCGAGAGCGCCGAGACGCCGGTGAGCGGGCAGAGGCTGGTGCTCGGCATCGCGCTCGGCGTCGACATGCTGTGCCGCCTCCGGATGGGGGCCGGCAAGTCCAAGGCCATCGGCTGGATGGCCGAGACGATGGCGCCGATGAGCGTCGCCGCGATGGGGTCGATGCTGCTCGGCCTCTCGGACGAGACGATGCTCGACGCCATCGGCGTGGCCTACGCGTCGTGTAGCGGCAATGTGCAACCCACCGTCGAAGGCGCGTGGAGCCTTTGGGTGCCGGCGGGGATGGCGGCCGCGAACGGGCTGCTCGCCATCGACATGGCGCGCGAAGGGTTCCGGGGCCCGCGCCATCCGCTCTGTGGGGAATTCGGGCTCTATCGGCTGTACTTCCGGGGCGACTACGACGAGGCCGCGCTCCTGGGCCAGCTCGGCGAGCGTAACGAGATCACCGGCGTGAGCCTGAAGCCGTATCCCACGTGCAAGTACACGCACCACGCCATCGCGACTGCCCTCCGCCTCGTGGAGGGGCACGATGTGAGGGCCGCCCAGGTGAAGCGGGTGACGGTCGCGACGAATACGATGGGGGCGACCCAGTGCGGCTTCGATGCGACGGGAGCGCCGAAGACCGCCCCGGAGACCGCGAACGCGGCGAAATTCAGCATTCCGTTCACGGTGGCGGCCGCCATCGCCCGGCGGCGCGTGACCTTGGCAGAGTTCACCGAGGACTCGATCCGCGACCCCGCGCTGAGAGAGCTGGCCGGCCGGGTCCTGACCCGCATCGATCCGGCCAAGGACGCGCTTCCGATGCTATACCCGCCGATGGAGGTGACGATCGAGACGACCGACGGACGTGTCCTCTCGGCGTGCGAGGAGTTCGTGAAGGGCGATCCTCGCAATCCGTTCACGTTCGAGGAGTGTGTCGAACGCTTCATGGCGGCGGCCGACTTGGCGGCACGGCCGCTGCCGGCTGACGCGCTCGAGCGCTTCGTGGAAATGGTGACGCACTTGGAGGACGTGAAGGATGCGGCCGAGATGACGCCGCTGCTCGGATGAGCCGCCCGGGGCGCCGAGGGAGGCTACGGGACCATGCATGACAAGCCGCACATCGGCTTCATCGGCCTGGGCGTCATGGGCAGCCGCATGGCGAAGACCCTGGCCCGCGCGGGATATGCGCTGGACGTGTTCGATGTCGACAAGGAGAAGATCGACGCGCTGACCGCCGCTGGAGCCACCGCAGCCACCGCGCCGGGCGCGGTTGCCCAGAAGAGCGAACTCATCTTCTCGAGCCTTCCCTGGCCCGCGACGGTGAGGGAGGTTTACCTCGGCGCGGGGGGCGTGCTCGCGGGGGCGCGCCCGGGCACGATCCTCATCGACACGAGCACGGTAGACCCGGAGACCACCCGCGTGGTCCACGCTGCCGCCCGCGCCCGAGACGTCCACTATCTCGACGGCCCCGTGAGCGGTGGCTATCGAGAGGCAGAGACCGGCACGCTCGTCATCATCGTTGGGGGTGAACGCACCGCCTTTGAGGGGGCGAAGGCGGTGCTAGGAGTACTCGGCACGACCGTGCACTACGCCGGGCCGTCGGGGGCGGGGAATATCGTCAAGCTCGTCAACAACGTCATGTCGATGGGCAACATGTTGATCGCGGCCGAGGCGTTCGTGCTGGGGGTCAAGGCGGGGATGGACGCCACGACGCTCTTCGAGATCCTCCGGACGAGCGCCGGCCGGTCCTATCACTTCGAGAAGCGGCTCCCCAACATCCTGGCCCGGAACTTCGAGCCCGGCTTCACCGTGGACCTTGCTCGGAAAGACCTAGGGTTGGCCGTCGACATGGCCCGGAGCCACGATGTCCCCGTTCCGGCCACGAGCCTCCTCCATCAGCTGTACAACGCGAGCAGCGCGCTCGGCGACGGGAAAAGCGACTTCGCGTCCATCGTGAAGCTTTTCGAGTCGTGGGCGGGGACCGAAGTGCGTGGCGCCTGACGAGCAGGGAAATGGTGATCGGGAAGGCGCCTCAGCGCCCTCGGAGCGAGAAGCGTACCGTCACGGCTCACGAGATTCGTCGTCAGGCCGGCGCGCTGCGGCTCACGCCGCTGTGTAGGCCGTCTTCACGGTTGTGTAGAACTCGGCGGCGTAGCGTCCCTGCTCGCGGGGTCCGTAGGACGACGCCTTCCTCCCGCCGAAGGGGACATGGTAGTCCACGCCGGCGGTCGGCAGGTTGACCATGACCATGCCAGCCTGAGAGTTTCGCTTGAAGTGCGTGGCGTGCTTCAGCGATGTGGTGACCACGCCTGACGAGAGACCGAAGGGCGTGTCGTTGGCCACCGCCAGGGCCTCGTCGTAGTCGCGCACACGGATCACGCTGGCCACCGGCCCGAAGATCTCCTCGCGGTTGATGCGCATGGCGTTGGTCGACTCCGTGAAGAGCGCGGGCGAGAGATAGAAGCCTCGCGTGTCGCGCTTGAGCGGCTCGCCGCCCCATGCCAGGCGGGCGCCCTCCTTCTGACCAACCTCCAGGTAGCGGAGGTCCTGGTCGAGCTGACTCTGGTCCACGACGGGGCCGATGTCCGTGCCCTCACGCAAGGCATCGTCCACCTTCAGGCTCTTGAGTCGCTCCAGCATGGCGGCCACGAACCGATCGTGAATGCCCTGGGTCACGACGAAGCGGCTCGACGCCGTACAGCGCTGACCCGTCGAGAAGTAGGCACCCTGGGTGGCGCAGTTGACGGCCACGCCGAGGTCTGCGTCGTCGAGGATCACGAGCGGATTCTTGCCGCCCATCTCGAGCTGGATCTTGCCCATGCGCGCCACGACTTTCTGGGCCACCGCCCGGCCCGTCTCCACCGAGCCCGTGAAGCTGACGCCGGACACGTCAGGTGAGGCGAGGATCGTCTCACCCACGATCGCCCCCCGCCCCATCACCAGGTTGAACACCCCGGGAGGAAGTCCGGCCTGGCCGATGATGTCGGCCAGCGCCCAGGCGCACCCTGGAACGAGATCGGCCGGCTTGAAAACCACGCAGTTACCATAGGCGAGCGCTGGCGCGATCTTCCAGGCCGGAATGGCCAGCGGGAAGTTCCAGGGCGTGATGATGCCCACCACGCCAAGGGGCTCGCGGGTGATTTCCACGCTGACGCCGGGCCTGACCGAGGGCACCTGCTCGCCGGTCAAGCGCACGACCTCGCCCGCGAAGAACTTGAAGATGTAGCCGGCGCGGGCCGCCTCGCCGATGCCCTCGGGCAGAGTCTTGCCCTCTTCGCGCGAGAGCAGCGTACCCAGCTCTTTGCGCCGCTCGAGGATGGCGTTGCCGATCCGATCGAGAGCATCGGCTCGCTCCTGAAGGTTGCCTCGCGCCCACGCCGGCGCGGCCGCCACCGCCGCGGCGATGGCTCGGGTCGCCTGGCTGGCGTCGGCGCGGGCGTACTCACCGACGACATCGTCGAGATTCGAGGGATTCAGGTTCCGGTTGGTGTCGGCGCTCGACACCCACTCTCCCGCCACCAGGTTGCCGTGTGCTGTCATGGAGAATCTCCATTTCGTTCCGCACGATGAGCGCTGTACTTCAAAGGCTATAAGCTCTTTTCACGAGTAAATCAATTCTCGGGGCGTTGAACCAAAGCTGACTGGAGCTAATGAGAGCGTTCCTGACGCCCTGAACGACGGGTATACTCGGCTCATGGATCTCCTGAAACGGATCACGCACGACCCCGGGGTGATGGGCGGGCGGCCGTGCATTCGGGGAATGCGGGTGACCGTGGGCACCATCATCGGGCTGCTCGCGGCCGGGAGAACTCACGCGGAGATCCTGCAGGCCTATTCTTACTTGGAAGCCGATGACATTCGCGCGGCGCTGTCCTACGCCGCCTGGCGCACCGAGGAAGTCGAACTACCTCTTCCATGAAGCTCCTCCTCGACATGAAGATTGAGTGTCCCACCTGGCGGCGAGCACGCCCACGCCTGGCGCAGCGGCGGCGCCGAAGCCTTGGCCCTTGATCGTCAGCTGCGGTGTGGCGCCGCAGGGATCGGTGACATCGACCGATTCAATGCCGGTTGTCCAGGTGACCGGACCACTCGCAATTGGCGGTGGCACTGCTTCGTCCAGGAGCTGATGGAGAAGCGAATACAGTGCACCTTCGCAGAGATGGTCGCACTGCTGCGCGCGAGCATGTTGAGTTGCGGCCAGTCGGCCGGATGCCGCGACGGCGCTTGCTGCACGTGCGCGTCGGCCTTTCCGCCGAGCCGGGCAATGTCGGCACGATAAGGGGCATCACCCGCCCGACTCAAGCCGGGTAACCATTTCTCCGCGGCGATCGCGGTGGCCGCCAGTTGCCCAATGGCCGCCGCGCCGTCCCGGCCGGCGAGGGCGGCGGCGAGTGTGTGCACGAGAGCGACCCCGCCCATGTCAATGAGATCGTCTTCCGACGGTTCCCCAACGATCTCGTCTATTCGAGCGGCGCCACCGGCCTCATGATTGCTTGGCGGTCTTGCGGCGGTGGCGTGCGCTTGGTCGTCGTCCATGACGAGCCACGGGGCTTCGCGCATGAGGGCGTGGAGGGCGGCAATGAAGGCGCCGGAAGCACCCGATTCACCAAAGTGGACATCGTGCGCGAGCGCAGCTAGACGGTCGAGTACACGATGGGCAACAAGGTTGGGATCGTCGAGCACTGCCTCCGGCGGCTCTCCCCGGGCCAGGAACAGCCGCACCGCGGGTTCCCACCGCACCGGCCAGGCCCAGCTGGAACCAGACTCGCGAGCCCCGGCGCCCTCTTCAAGCATGGCCTAACCCCTCAGGGATGAGACTCCGTCCGAGTGCGAGGGGTGGCAGCGGAAGGGCCGAGCGGCCACCATACCTCGCCCCCGGCCCCGATTGCTCAGGTCGCGTGCTGGAATATGTCGGACCAGAGGCGGTAGCGGCGCGCGATCTCGGCCACGGCCTGCTCCCGCGAGCTCTTGCCGCCCCGCCAGGCCATCAGCGGATCCCAGAAGGTCGTCCGGCCCACCGCGAAGCCGATGAATCCGGGTACGTCGGCGGCCGTACGCAGCCACTCCTCGACCTTCTTCTCGTCCTCGCCACGGCCCAGGATGATGCAGCCGACCTGGCTTCGACCTCCCCGCCGGGCGGCCCCGACCAACTTCACGCAGTCCTCACGGCGATCGAGTCCCTCGATCTTCCAGAGGTCGGGCTCGATACCGGCGTCCTGCAACTCCTGGATGGCCTGGACCATCAGGGTGGGCCGCACGTCGCGATCGTAGGCCTTCTTGTCCCCGTGCACGCGCTCGAGCTGGGCGGCCTCCGCGGGGACCAGCAGCTCGAACATGAGCCGACGGCCGCTGCCGTGCAAGAAGTCGGACAGACGACGTAGGCGAGCGGCCTGCCGTGCGTTGGAGCCCGCCTCGCCCTCGGGGTTGTAGCGGACGAGAACCTTGCAGAAGGTCGGGTTGAAGCGTTCGACGTGGCGGCCGAAGTCGTCTCCGTATTCGAAGTCGAACTCATCCTGACCGCTCTTCTCGGCCGGGGCGGCGGTGAGGTATCCGGCCTTGGAGGCGTCATCGAGGATCGCCGTTCCGAACTGCTCGTCCACGAGGATGCCGGCCCGGTCCTTCGGCACGCCACCGGCCACTGCCGCCTGAAGACCGTCGTAGATCACGCGCTTGGTGGCGGCGATCTCGGCCGTTTGGGCGGGGGTCAATGTTCCCGACCAGCCGAACATTCCCTTCTGAAAGGAGCCGCGGTGATCGAAGGGAAGGATGTAGAGAGGTTTGGAATAGCCTACGGTCATGAGCGGGCCTCCCTGAGACGCCGGAAGCGTCGGATGAGCGCGTTGGTGGAGCTGTCGTGCTTGAGCGCAGGTTCCCCTGGGCCCTCCAGTTCAGGAGCGATGCGGTTGGCCAGGACCTTTCCCAGCTCGACCCCCCATTGATCGAACGAGTTGATGTGCCAGATCGTCCCCTGGGTGAAGACGCTGTGCTCGTAGAGGGCCACCAGCTTTCCGAGCACGTCCGGGGTCAGCCGTTCGGCGAGGATCGTGTTGGAGGGATGGTTGCCCGTGAACGTCCGATGCGCGATCTGAAAGTCGGGCCCGCCATCCGCCCTCACCTCGTCCGCCGTCTTCCCGAACGCCAGCGCCTCGCTCTGGGCGAACACGTTGGCCATCAGCAGCGGGTGGTGGCGGTCGACGGGATTGAGGGTCTGGCCAAAGCCGAGGAAGTCGCACGGGATGAGGGACGTGCCCTGGTGGATGAGCTGATAGAACGAATGCTGGCCGTTGGTGCCGGGCTCTCCCCAGAACACGGGTCCCGTCTGGTAATCGACCATCGTTCCGTCCAGGGTCACGTGCTTGCCGTTGCTCTCCATGGTGAGCTGCTGGAGGTAAGCCGGGAACCGCTTGAGGTACTGATCGTAGGGCAGCACGGCCACCGTCTGGGCGCCGAAGAAGTTCCGGTACCACACGGTGAGCAGGCCCATGAGGACGGGCAGGTTTTGTGCGAAGGGCGCCGTCCGGAAGTGCTCGTCCATGGTGTGAAAGCCGGCCAGCAGCTGGCGAAAGTTCTCGGGGCCGATCGCGAGCATGGTGGAGAGGCCGATGGCGGAGTCCATCGAGTAGCGCCCTCCCACCCAGTCCCAGAACGCGAACATGTTGGCGGTGTCGATGCCGAACTTCGTCACCTCGGCGGCGTTGGTGGACACGGCCACGAAGTGCTTGGCCACTGCCGCCTCGTCGCGCAGCGCGGCCAGGCTCCACGCCCGTGCCGACTGGGCGTTGGTCATCGTCTCCAGGGTCGTGAACGTCTTCGAGGAGACCACGAAGAGAGTTTCGGCGGGATCGAGGTCACGCGTGGCCTCCGCGAAATCCGTCCCGTCGACGTTGGAGACGAAGCGAAACGTCATGCTGCGCTCGCTGTAATGCCGGAGCGCTTCGTAGGCCATGACCGGCCCGAGATCGGACCCTCCGATGCCGATGTTGATCACGTTGCGGATGCGCTGGCCGGTGTGCCCCCGCCAGGACCCGCTGCGCACACGGGTGGCGAAGGCCGCCATCTGGTCGAGCACGGCGTGCACCTCGGGCACCACGTCCTTACCGTCCACGATGATCTGCTGCTCTCGCGGTGCCCGCAGGGCCACGTGCAGCACGGCGCGCTGCTCGGTGGTGTTGATCTTGTCGCCCCGGAACATCGAATCGATGCGGTTGCGCAATCCCACCGCCTCGGCCAGGCCGACGAGCAGGCGAAGCGTCTCGTCGGTCACGCGGTTCTTTGAATAGTCCAGGTAGAGACCGACCGCCTCCAGGCCGAGCCGTTCGCCGCGCTTGGGATCCTCGGCGAACAAGGTCCGCAGGTGCACGTCACGGATCTTCTGGAAGTGCTCCTCCAGGCGCCTCCATTCCGGACGCTTGGTGAGCAGTGTCGACCCCGCCGGCATCTCTACTAGCGCTCCTTCCGGAGCGTGTCGCTCTTGGCCGCGATGCCCGCGAGCAGGTCGTTCCAGGAGGCGACGAAGGACGCGGCGCCGTCCTTCTGCAGATCGGCGGCCAGGGCCGAGGTGTCGATGCCCTCCTTGCCGAACTTGCCGAGGACTTCCTCGGCGTTACCGCCATCGGCGGGCAGAGGAGGCCCCAGCTCGCCGTGGTTGGCGAAGGCCAGCAAGGTCGCCTCCGGCATGGTATTGACGGTGTTGGGCGCGGCGAGCGCCTTGACGTAGAAAACGTCCGACGCCTCCGGATCCTTGGTCCCCGTGCTGGCAAAGAGGAGCCGCTGCGGCCGGGCCCCGGCGTTGGCCAGGCGCTGCCAGCGATCGGAGTTGAGCAGGTCACGGTAGCCCTTGTATGTCCGCTTGGCGATCGCCACTCCGAGCTGGTTGTGCAGGGCAGCCGGCGCCGTTCCCGACACCGCCTTGTCCCACCGACTGATGAAGACCGAGGCGACCGACCGCACGTCGGGATTGAGCCCCGCCGCGATGCGCCGCTCGATACCCCGCATGTACGCCTCGGCCGCCGCCAGGTAGTGCCCGCGGGAGAAGAGCAAGGTCACGTTGATCGGCACTCCGGCGAAGATGGCCTCCTCGATAGCCGGGATACCCTCCCGCGTCCCGGGAATCTTGATGAAGAGGTTGGGGCGTCCCGCTCGCGCGTGCAGCTGCTTGGCCTGGGCCAGGGTGCTCTCGGCGTCGTAGGCGAGCACGGGCGACACCTCGAGAGAGACGAAGCCGTCCACGCCGTCGGTGACGTCGTGGATCGGCCGAAACAGATCGGCAGCCCGCGTGAGGTCCTCGATGGCGAGCTCGAAGAAGAGAGCCTCCCCCGCCTTTCCCCCCTTGATCTTCTCGCTGATCGCGCCGTCGTAGTCGTGGCTCTTGCTGATGGCGTGGTCGAAGATGGTGGGATTCGAGGTGAGTCCCGTGATCGACAGCTCGTCGATGTACCGCTTGAGAGTGCCGTTATTGAGGATCCCACGGGTGATGTTGTCGAGCCACAAGCTCTGCCCGGCCTCGCGAAGCTGCTGCGTCGGTTTCATGTTCCTTCCTCCACCTCAGGGGGTCTCCCCACGATGCAGTTGCCAGTCCTGGTTCCATACACTGATGACACGCGTCTCCCGCTCGTAGCCGAGAATGTTCAGTGATGCGGTCCCGAGCGCGAGCAGCCGTCCGGCGTCGGGCGGGAGGCCGAGCCAGCAGGCGGTGAGCACTCTGAGGACGTGAGCGTGGGCGAACAGGGCGACGTCGCCGGGGGCGCCCACGGCCCGGTCGATGACTCTTCGCGTCCGTTGTGCTACTTGCTCGATGCTCTCGCCGCCCGGGATGGGACTGTTCCAGACCGTCCAGCCCGGCGCCTCCTTCCTGATGTCGGCGGTGCGGCGGCCCTCGTAGATCCCGTAGTCCCACTCGCGGAGATCATCGGTCATCTCGGCCGAGTCTCCCAATCCCGCCAGCCGACAGGTCTCGCGGGCCCGGGCAAGCGGGCTGGACAGAACGAGCGCGAACTTGTGGCCAGCCAGGTTCTTCCCGAGGGCCATCGCTTGGCGCTCGCCCGCCGGGGTGAGCGGAATGTCGGTCCGGCCGGTGTGTTGGCCCGAGGCGGACCATTCCGTCTCTCCGTGGCGAACCAGCCAGACCTGATGATGCGACTCAGCCATGTGCCGTGGCGCCTTCCGGGGCATGCCATCCGCCAGGCGGCGCCAACCGCTCGGCCTCGGCCGGGCCCCACGTGTGGGGCTCATAGGTGTGACACGGCGTGGCGTTCCCGAGGATCGGGTCGACGACACGCCACGCTGCCTCGACCTCGTCCTCGCGGGCAAAGAGTATCGCTTCGCCCTTCGCCGCGGAACCCAGGAGGCGCTCGTAGGGCGCCATGGAATCGGCGGTCGGATGGCGAGTCAGCTCTAACTCGACCGCCTGCGTGTCGAGCTGCTCAGCGTCGTGGAGCGCGGCGGCACCGAGCGCGATGACGATGTCAGGGCTCAGCCGAAAGCGGAAGTAGTTGCCGGGGCCGGGGCGGACGTTCTTGAACACGACGTGCGGCGGCTGCTTGAGCCGGACCAGGACCTCGGTGGCAGTGACGGGCAGGTTCTTTCCCGCCCTGATGTGGAACGGAACGTTTGCCCAGCGCCAATTGTCCACGAGGAGTCGCAGCGCCGCGAAGGTTTCAACCTGGGATTCGGGTGCTACGCCCGGCTCCTGACGATAACCACGGAACTGTCCACGGACGATACTCGACGTGTCCAATGATCGCATGGCCTCGAACACCCGGACCTTGCCATCCCGGATCGATTCTGGCTCGCTGCTGATGGGGGGCTCCATGGCGAGCAGGGCAGCCACCTGCAGCATGTGGTTCTGGATGACATCTCGGATGGCTCCGGCTTCCTCGTAGAAGCGGCCCCGGCCCTCGACGCCGAAGGCCTCGGCCATCGTGATCTGGACGCTTTCCACGAAGTGCCGATTCCAGATCGGCTCCAGGAAGGAGTTGGCAAAGCGGAAGAAGAGCAGATTCTCGACGGGCGCCTTGCCGAGATAGTGGTCGATCCGGAAGATCGCGCGTTCGGGAAACACTTGGTGCACGACCTGGTTGAGCGCCCGGGCCGAGGCGAGATCGCGTCCGAAGGGCTTTTCGACGACGACGCGCGCGTCGTTCGTAGCCAGGCCAGCCTGGGCCAGACCCTTCGCCACCACGGCGAACATGCTGGGCGGAATGGCCAGGTAGTGCAAGGGGCGGGCAGCCGTCCCCAGAGTCTTTCGCAGGGCCTGGAAGGTGGCGGCGTCCCCATAGTCGCCGTCGACGTAGCGTAACAGGCTCATCAGCTTGGGAAAGGCCGCAGGATCGAGTCGTCCGTGCTTCTCGACGCTCTCGCGGGCGCGCGCCTGCAGCTGTTCCAGATTCCAGCCGGCCTTCGCCACTCCCACGACGGGAACCGTCAGGTGCCCCCGCCCGGCCATCGCTTGCAGGGCGGGGAAAATCTGCTTGTACGCGAGATCTCCGGTGGCGCCGAAGAAGACGAGCGCGTCGGAGACAGGCGCGGTCATCACGATCCCTTGGCCGCTCCCGGAGCCTTTTCCAGATGGCCCCCGAACTCGTAGCGCATGGCCGATAGCAGCTTGTTGGCGAAATCCGCCTCGTTGCGGGAGCTGAAGCGCTCGTAGAGGGCCGCACTGAGCACCGGGGCGGGCACCGATTCGTCGATGGCGGCCATGACCGTCCATCGGCCCTCGCCGGAGTCGGACACGCGGCCGGCGAATTTGCCGAGGTCCGGGCTGTCCAGCAGGGCGATGGCCGTGAGGTCGAGGAGCCAGGAGGCGATCACGCTGCCCCGCCGCCACACCTCGGCCACGTCGGGCAGGTTCAGGTCGTACTGATAGTGTTCGGGGTTGCGCAGGGGGGTCGTCTCGGCATCGACGGCGCGGGCGCCCTTGCCCACGTTGGCGTGGTGAAGGATGTTCATCCCCTCGGCGTACGCGGCCATGATTCCGTACTCGATACCGTTGTGGACCATCTTCACGAAGTGGCCGGCGCCGCTCGGTCCGCAGTGCAGGTAGCCGTGCTCGGCGGTGCTCTGGACCTTCTCCCGTCCTGGCGTCCGCTCGATGTTGCCCATGCCCGGAGCAAGGGCGGCGAAGATGGGATCGAGGTGACGGACGATTGCCGTCTCTCCCCCGATCATGAGGCAGAAGCCGCGCTCGAGGCCCCAGACGCCTCCGCTGGTTCCGACGTCGACGTAGTGGAGGCTTCTCGGCTTGAGCTCCGCCGCCCGGCGAATGTCATCGTGGTAGTACGAATTGCCCCCGTCGATCACGATGTCGCCTGGCTCGAGCTTCCCGGTCAAGCCCGCGAGGGTTTGGTCCACCACGGCCGCGGGCACCATCAGCCAGACCGCCCGGGGCTTTTTCAGCCGCGCCACGAAGTCGTCAAGCGACGACGCTCCGGCGGCCCCTTCCTTCGCCAGCCCCTGGACGGTGGCCGGGCTCACGTCATAGACCACACACTCGTGCCCAGCTTTCATGAGCCGCCGGACCATGTTGGCGCCCATCCGACCGAGGCCGATCATCCCGAGCTGCATGAGCTTAGCTCCTTTCAATGTTGAGGGACCCGAAATGGCCCCCCAAGCCCCCCTTCGCTCGGGACGCCCCGGGGGAACCCGTGGCGCCCCTCGGGAACACGCCCGCTGCTGGGGGCCTCGACCCGGCCTCCCGGCGTGGAACTCAAGGGCAGGATAACCGCGCTCCGGGCTTGGCGTCTATCGCGGCGTATCAGCCGCGGCGCGCCGCCGGCCGGCGGCTACCGCGGAGCGGATGCTACCATCGGGTCGATGGAGAGCGAGGGCCGCGAGCGCGAACGCCTCACGGCGGCGATCCGGCAAGAGCTGGAGGCGCGGGGAGAGATCGTGTTTGCCTACCTGCATGGCTCGTTCCCCGCCGGCGAGAGCTATCGGGACATCGACATCGCCGTCTGGGTCGACCCCTCCCGCGTCGCCCCCGGCGAGCGGGATCGCTATGCCCTCGATCTCTCGGTCGCGCTCCACCTCGGCCTGAGGCGACCGGTCGACGTGCGCGCTCTCAACGATGCCCCGCTGGCCTTCCGCTATCACGCGCTCAGGGGCCGGCTGCTCGTCGTCCGCGATGCGGATTTTCTCGACGAGATGCGGGCGCGGACCTGGGACGAGTACTTCGACTTCCTGCCCTTCGCTCGGCAGTACCTGCGGGAGGCCCTCCGTGAGTGAGGTGAACCTGGACCGGCTGCGCGAGCTGGCCGGGCACCTGCGCGATGCGGTCCGCCAGCTACGCGAACTGGCCAGCTCATCTCGCGAGAGCTTTCTCGTCGACTCCCGCACCATCAATAGCGCGAAGTACCTGTTGATCGTGGCCGCCGAAGCGGCGCTCGACATATGCAACCACCTGGCCGCACGGCGGGGCGGCCGGAGCCCTGAAGACTACGCCGACTGCATGAGTGTCCTCGCCGAGATCGGCGTGATCGACCGCGCGCTCACCGTCCGGCTGGTCAGAATGGCCCGCTTCCGCAACTTGCTGGTGCACGTGTATGCCAGAGTCGATGATGCTCAGGTCTACCGCGTACTCCAGGAGGATCTCGGCGACTTCGATCGTTACCTGGAGAGCGTGGGGCGGTACCCTGAAGTGTCGATCTGACGAGCTAGGCGGGCGGACTTCAGGGAGAGAGGTGTGGACCCACGAGGCTGAAGAGAAGAACGGAAAAGACCGCGAGCGTGACGACCACGTACAGAACGTCCCGCTGGAAGGCGAAGGCCACGGCGGAGAGCACGACCCGGGCCAGGGGCGTGGCAAGCAGGAGCACGATTCCGAGCTGCATGATCCCGCGGGGGTCGAGGGCCGCAGCGTCTGAGACGATGTTCGTTACGCGACGCAGGAAGATCGGCTCGCCGCGGAAGGTGTGGTAGTCGACCTGGCCGGGGCTGCTCACGAGGTACAGAACGCCACCCAGCAAGGTGATGAGAGACGCGACGATGACGCCGATCCTCAGGATTGTCCCGACGAGCTGCTCGAGCGGCTGATCGCGGCGAGCGGGCATCGTCAGAGTGAGCCGGCGAGCCCGTGGTAAATCATCTGCACTCCAAGCGCGATCAGGACGATGACGAATAGCCGCCGAAGGATCGTGGTCCGGGCTCCCGCCAGGACCCGGCTGCCGAGGCTCGCTCCGACCACCACGCCCAGCATGACGGGCATACAGAGAGCGGGATCGATGTACCCGCGGCTCAGATAGAAGCCGGCGCTCGCGGCCGCCGTGACGCCTATCATGAAGTTGCTCGTGGCCGTGGAGACCTTGAACGGCAAGCGCATGATCTGGTCCATCGCGAGGACCTTGAGGGCGCCCGAACCTATGCCGAGCAGCCCGGACACGGAGCCGGCCACGAACATGACAGCGCACCCCTGGGGAACCCGGGTCACGTGGTAGGGGTGTGGCCCGGCCGGCGTGGGATAGCTCGAGTCCATGTGCAGGCGTGTGGCGAGCGCATCGGGCGGGGCCTCCGACTCCACCTGGGCTCCCTTACGCAGGGACAAATACGCGGAGCCCAGGAGCACACCGCCGAACACGATCGTGGTGATCGACACGGGTAACACCGTCGCGAGCAGCGCACCCCCCACGGCGCCAATCGTGGTGCCGACCTCCAGGAGCATCCCCACGCGGATGTTGGAGTAGCCATCCTTGACATAGGACGCCCCGGCCGCGGAGGACGTCGCGATAACCGAGACCAGCGAGGCGCCAACCGCATAGCGGAAGTCGACGCCCCAGGCGAGGGTCAGCAGGGGAACGATGACCACTCCGCCCCCTAGCCCCGTCAGTGACCCGAGGAACCCTGCTGCTGCCGAAGCAGCACCCAGCACGAGGGTTAACTCGAGCGCGCCCATCCGAGCCGGATCTTAGAGGTCGCCGCCGCGGTGTGTCAATCCACGCGAACCGCGCGTTGAAGCGGAGCGCGACGACCGGCTAGGATGTGTGCGCTCAGATCGAGCTCTCCATTGGGAAACCCAGGAGGTGGTCAATGCTTGTACCGTTCGGCACCCGCGTTGTGGACAGCAACGGCAAGGGCGTCGGCACCGTCAGCCGACTGGTCCTTCACGCACAGTCCAGGGAGGTGGCCGGGGTCGTGGTGCATCAGGGCGTGTTCGACCGTCGTGAGGTCGTGGTCCCCATCGCGAAGGTCGCCGCGTTCGGCGACGAGGTCCGCCTCGCGCTGAGAGCCTCGGAGCTGGAAGGACTCGACCTGTTTCACTCGGAGCACCTGCAGAGCATGCCTGACCATTGGCAGATGCCCGTTGGGTTCGACCAGCGCGACTTCTTCCTGGTGGGTGGGGATGGTTGGACGGAGGCGCTGCTCCCGTCCGAGAGAACGTCGCCCGCGGTGTCAGGAACGGACGCGTTCGTGCACGACGTGGATTCTGCCGCTGAGGCGGACGAACCGGACATCGCGGCCGGCACGTCGGTGATCGACACGAACGGTGAACGCATCGGGGACGTGGAGGCCGTCGAGATCGATGAGACGACGGGACGGATCACATCCCTGCGCGTGCGCCACGGATTTCTCTTCACGACGGAGACCAGAGTTCCCGCGAGCATGATCCGCGCGGTTACCGACTGCATCGCGCTCAATGCCACCGCTGACACTGTGAAGAAGCTCGAGCGGCCCTAGATCGGCGCCGGATCGCTCAGGGCGCGACACCTCGGCGCGTGGTCGCCAGCCGGCTGGCGCGGTGGTGAAGGTCGAGAGCGCCGAGCCGCTCGGCCCACGTCGCGAAATCAGCGCGTGGTCCTTGCCATCGCAAGGTGTCCACGTCGCTCCCGACCTCGGCATCCGGACGCAGGGTGGCGAGCTCCCGGAACAGCATGGCTTGCTCACGCTGGGCGGCGAGGGTCGTCGCCAGCCTGGTCGCTCCGCGCACGGGGATATCCCATTCGTGGGCCAGTCGAGGGATGCTCTCGAGGTGATGGTAGCGAGCGAGCACGGCGCTGGCCGACGACGGCCCCCAGCCGGGGAGACCGGGATACCCGTCGGCGCTGTCGCCCACGAGAGCGAGCCAGTCCGGGATCGAGGCGGGCGGAACGCCGAACTTTTCGCGCACGCCTGATTCGTTGCGCAGTGTGCGCGTCCGGCGATCGAGCTGCACGATGTGGTCTCCGCGCACGCACTGGGCCAGATCCTTGTCTGGCGAGCAGATGATGACCTGCTCGACCCTCGTATCCGCCGCGGCCATGAGCGCGGCGGCGGCCAGCGCATCATCGGCCTCGAATTCCACCATGGGCCACACGACGAGGCCGAGGGCTTCCAGCGCGTCCTCCAGCGGTTGAAACTGCGCGAGCAGGAGCGGATCGATACCCTCTCCCGTCTTGTAGCCCGGCCAGCGAGCATTGCGCCACGATTCGATGACGTGATCGGTGGCCACGCCCATGTGGGTGGCCCCACCCTCGAGGGCGCCGATCATCGACTGGACGACGCCGCGCACTGCTCGAAGGTCAGCCCCACTACCGCGGTCAGAGGCGCCAGGCGAGTAGAAGTACCGGAACAGCTCGTACGTCCCGTCGATCAAGTGCACGATCACAAGAGAACGATAGAGCCGCCGGACGCCCACGTCTAGCTTGCCCAGGGCTCACGGCGAGACACTCTGGGCCCACAGCATCCGATTTGAAGGTCACCCCAGGCGTCCGGTAGGCTGTCGACGCTGTCCGGCGATATGCCGCAAAGGGGGGCAACGATGAAGCGCCGAACGTTTCTCAAGGCGGGGGTAGGTGCGTGGGCAGGGTTGACAGTTGGTTCTAGACCCCGCCACGTGCTAGCGGCGCCGGCGACTGCGTGGCGGAAGTTCGAGGTGATCACAAAGCTCGAGGTCGCGAACCCGACGGGCATCACGCGTGGGTGGGTGCCGCTGCCCTTGCTGACCGATACGGATTACTTCACGCGGCAGGGCGACACGTTTACGGGTAACGCCGGCACCACACGGGTCGTCAAGGACAGCAAGTACGATCTGGGGATGGTCTACGCCGAGTGGCCAGCCACCGAGCGGGCGCCGGCGGTCGAGGTCACCAGTCGGTTCTCGACGCGCGATCGCAACATCGACCTGGACAAGGCGCCGACGGGGGCCGTGCGCGAGGGCAAGGCTGTGCTCGCGCGATACCTCGAGCCGACCCAATTGATTCCGACCGACGGGATCGTTCGCGAGACGGCGCAAGGGATCACCCAGGGGGCCAAATCCGACGTCGACAAGGCCCGCGCCATCTACGAATGGATCGTCGAGAACACATTCCGCGACCCGAAGGTGCGAGGGTGTGGTCTCGGCGACATCAAGACCATGCTGGAGACGCGCTACTTCGGCGGCAAGTGCGCCGACCTCAACGCGCTCTACGTCGGCCTCGCCCGCGCGGTGGGATTGCCGGCCCGCGACGTGTACGGCGTTCGCTGCGCAGATTCCGTCGAGTTCAAGAGCCTGGGCAAGAGTGGCGATATCAGCCGGGCTCAGCACTGCCGGGCGGAGGTGTATCTGGGCGACTTCGGCTGGGTTCCCGTCGATCCTGCTGACGTCAGAAAGGTCGTGCTCGAGGAGAAGCAGGGCGGGCTGACGCTCACCGATCCAATCGCCCGCCGCGCTCGGGCCAAGCTGTTCGGTCAGTGGGAGATGAACTGGCTTCCCTACAACTACGCTCACGATGTGAAGC
Organism: uncultured Candidatus Rokubacteria bacterium; assembly: GCA_963754315.1. Classification (GTDB taxonomy): domain Bacteria; phylum Methylomirabilota; class Methylomirabilia; order Rokubacteriales; family CSP1-6; genus CAVWFS01. The sequence continues at coordinate 230,520 of CAVWFS010000015.1, read as the reverse complement.
TCGTGAACTCGCCGGGACCTCCGGTGCCGTTTCTCATGTATCCACAGGCAGAGACGGCCGAAGGGAGACGTGACAGCCTCGACCCGGCGACGTTCCGCTATCAGATCACCGTACGCGAGATCACGGGATAACCGGCGCCTCGAGCCCGAACGAGACAGCCGGCTGCCTCGTTCGGGCTCGGGGGCTGTCGTCAGGATTTCGTCGAATTCGAGTAGGTAGGTCTACGGCGTCGCGTCCGACACCGGGCGTGGGGCCTCGCGACCACCCCCGCCGGTGATCAGGCGACCATCCGAGTTCCACGTTGTGTAGTGCCAGGCCCACGTCATCAGCACCTTGAGGCGGTTCTCGACTCCCATCAGCTTGATCACGTGAATGAAGGCCCACGCGAGCCAGGCCAGTGGGCCTGAGACCTTGATCCGACCTGCCTGCACGACGGCGGCGGCTCGTCCGATGACGGCCATGCTTCCCAGATCGACATAGTGGAAGGGCCCGGGCGGCGGGTCTCCATGCAGACGTGCCGCGATCACCTTCGCCGCGTGCCGGCCTTGCTGCAGGGCGACCTGCGCCACACCAGGCAGTGGCCGACCGTTCTCCACGAGGTGAGTCATGTCGCCGATCGCGAAGATCTCGGGCTTGCCGGGGATGGTGAGATCGGGCTGCACGCTTATGCGTCCCGCGCGGTCCAACGTGACCCCCGTCGCCTTCGCGAGCGCCTTGGCCAGCGGAGAGGCCTGAACTCCGGCCGCCCAGAAGACGGTCCCGGCCGCCACCTGCTCCGTAGCCTGACCGACGCGATACGTGACATGAGTGGCGGTGATGTTCGTGACGAGCGCTCCCGTCTTGACGGTGACGCCCATCGCGGTGAGCGCCCGCTCCGCCTTGGCGGCGAGCCCGGGATCGAAGGGGGGTAACAAGCGGTCCGCGCCCTCGACGACCAGGATGGTGGCGTGGGTGGGGTCGATAGTTCGGAAGTCATGCTTGAGCACGTGGTGGGCAATCTCAGCGAGAGCGCCAGCCATCTCGACGCCAGTAGGGCCTCCGCCGACGATCACGAAGGTGAGCCAGCGTTTGCGCGCCTCCAGATCTGTCGTTCGCTCGGCGGTTTCGAAGGCGAGAAAGATTCGCCGGCGCAGCTCGGTGGCATCCTCGAGCGACTTCAGACCCGGCGCGAGGTCGTGCCACTCGTCGTGGCCGAAATAGCTGTGGCTGGCCCCCGCCGCCACCACGAGCGTGTCGTATTCGATGCTGCCGCCGTCGTCCAGGATGACCCGGTGGCCGGCGACATCGATGTCGCGTACGTCAGCCAGCAGGACCTGGACGTTGGCCTGGCGGCGGAGAATGGCCCGGAGCGGCCACGCAATGTGAGCATTGGAGAGATTGCCGGTCGCCACCTGGTACAGCAATGGCTGAAACAGGTGGAAGTTGCGGCGGTCGAGCAGGGTGACCCGGACCGGCGCCCGTCGCAAGGTCTTGGCGGCGGTGAGGCCGCCGAAACCGCCGCCAACGATGACGACGTGATGGGCCGAGGCCACTGCCGGCGCGGCGGGAGTGGTCAATCGCGCACCTCGTAGATGATCTGCTCGAAGCCCATGCCCGCTCCTTCCCTGCCGGCACCTTAGGTCGCTCCTGTCCGGGCGTCAAGGAGAGGCCCGCGGTAGAGTAGGGCGGGTCCGAGCGTCCCGGGGGAGGACTACGTGGCGAATCCCTACGATGTCGATCTCGAGCAGAGGCCGGCGAATCACGTTCCGCTGACGCCGCTCTCGTTCCTGGAGCGGGCAGCGGCTGTCTATGCGAAGAAGACCGCCGTGATCCACGGCGACTGGCGGCTGAGTTACCGGGAGTTTCACGAACGCTGCCTGCGCCTGGCCACCGCACTGAGCCGGCGCGGCATCGGGCGCGGCGACACGGTTGCCATCATGGCCCCCAACGTGCCGCCGATGCTGGAGGCGCACTATGGTGTGCCCATGACCGGCGCCGTCCTCAATCCCCTGAACTACCGCCTCGACGCCCGATCGATTGCGTTCATCCTGGAGCACGGCCGGGCCCGGCTCCTGATCACCGATCGGGAATTCTCTTCGACGGTTGCCGAAGCGCTCGGACTCCTCTCGCGACAGATTCCCGTGGTCGACATCGACGATCCGCTCTATACGGGACCGGGAACACGCCTCGGCGAGACCGACTACGAGGCCCTGCTGGAGGAGGGAGTGCCGGCGATGGATGTGCGGGAGCCGGCCGAGGAGTGGCAGGCCATCTGCCTCCTCTACACCTCGGGAACGACGGGGAATCCCAAGGGTGTCGTCTATCATCATCGCGGCGCCTACCTGAACGCGCTCGGCAATGCGCTGGCCTTCGGGCTGTCCCCGCGCTCTGTCTATCTGTGGACCTTGCCGATGTTCCACTGCAGCGGCTGGACGTACACCTGGGCGGTCACGGCGGTGGGCGGCACCCACGTCTGCCTCCGCCGTGTCGAGCCGGCTTCTATCTTTCCGGCCATCCAGCGACACCGGGTCACGCACCTGTGCGGAGCGCCCGTGGTCCTGACCATGCTGATTCACGCTCCAGCCGCGGTGAAGGTGCGCGTCGACCACGTGGTGGAAGTGGCCACCGGGGGGGCGGCGCCTCCGTCCACGGTGATCGCGGCCATGGAGTCAATGGGGTTTCGGGTGACGCACCTTTACGGGCTCACCGAGTGCTATGGCCCGGCGACCCTCTGCGCCTGGCAGGAGGACTGGGATGGTCTCACCCTCGACGAGCGGGCCCGGATGATGGCACGTCAGGGGGTGGCCCATCCTACCCTGGCGGGGCTGATGGTCGCCGATCCGATCACGCTCGAACCGGTCCCGAAGGATGGCGCCACCATGGGCGAGATCGTGCTGCGCGGCAACACGATCATGAAAGGCTATCTATTGAACTCCACGGCCACCGAGGAAGCCTTCCGGGGCGGCTGGTTCCACACGGGCGATCTGGCCGTGTGGCATCCGGACGGCTACGTCGAGATCAAGGACCGGGCCAAGGATGTCATCATCTCGGGCGGTGAGAACATCTCATCTCTCGAAGTCGAGGAGGCCCTCTATCGGCATCCGGCCGTCATGGAGGCGGCGGTGGTGGCCCGACCCGATGCGCGCTGGGGCGAAACGCCGTGCGCGTTCGTGACGCTCAAGCCGGACGCGGCGCCCGTGAGCGCAGACGAGATCATCCGCTGGTGCCGCGACCAGCTCGCGCACTACAAGATTCCCAAGCACGTGGTCTTCGGCCCACTTCCCAAGACGTCGACCGGGAAGATCCAGAAGTTCGTGCTGCGCGAGCAGGCCAAAGAAGCCTGAGGATCCCACCCGGTCCGCAAGGGTCATGCGCAGTCCGCGAGGGTCATGCACGCGCCGCGAGGATCATGTAGGTCGCCCGACCCACGGCAAGCAGATTCCCGTCGCCGTCCGTGATGGTAGCCTCGCCGAACGCGATCGTCCGTCCTCTCTTGATGATGCGTCCCTCCGCATAAATATTGCCTTGCCGTGCCGAGGCCAGGAAACTCACATTCAGGTCGAGGGTGGTCTGGCCAACGCCTCCTTCCGAAGCCGCGTGCAAGGTGCTCAGGGCGCCGCCCACCGCCATGTCCACCAGCGCGCTGTACACGCCTCCGTGCACCGGCGCCCCCGCCGCATTTCTGATCTCATCGCGGATAGCGACCCGCAGCCGCACCCACCCTTCGCGCGCGTCCTCGACATCGACCCCGAGGTGTCGCCAGAACAGGTTCGTCACGGCGCGCGCGCGTACCCTGCCCAGCAGATCGTCCGGACTAGCGGCGGACTCCTCGATGCTCATCGACAGTGCAGCCGGGCGGCGTGCTCGCGCATGTCGAATTGTGTAGCACGTTCAGTGTCAGCTTGGACAGAGCGGCGTAGGTGACCGGACTGAGCGGCCGGTGAGCCAGGTTGACGGCGCTTGTTCCCTGGAGTAAGAAGGCGCGTGAACATCTCGGTGATCGCGCGCGCACAAAGCGTCTCGCGAGGGGGATGACAAACATGGCGACCCGGTCAGGACGGACGTTGGGCGGATGGTTGGTGGGGCTCCTCGGACTCGTCCTGTGGTTAGGCGACACGCCGCCCGTGGCGCGCGCGCAGGATGACGCGTCGTTGGCCTACTTCCGTCAGGCCAAGATAAACTGGCGGCAAGCCGAAGGCCAAAAGTTGACCATTGGCCTCAACAAGCACCCGTTCACCGAATCCCTCTTGCCGCTGATCCCGCAGTTCGAGCGCTTGAGCGGGATCAAGGTGGACTATCTGATCCTCCCGGAGCAAGAGTACTTCTCCAAGCTGGTGGCCGATCTCTCCCAGCAACGAGGCGAATTCACCGTCATCATGACGGGCCCCATGCGGAACTGGCAATACGTGACACCGGGATGGATCGTTCCCCTCGACTCGTTCCTCAACGATCCGAAGCTCACGGACAAGACCTGGTACAAGCTCGACGATTTTTACCCGGCCTTGATTGCGGCCAATCGCTGGAGTGGCAAGGTGGGTGGCGGAGTCGGCGAGGGGCCTCTCTATTCCATCCCGGTCTTGGCCGAGAGCTATATTCTCGCCTACCGGAAGGACCTCTTCGATCAATACAAGATCAAGGTCCCCACCACCATGGAAGAGATGGTAGACGCCGCCCGCCTCATCAAGAAGCAGGCGGGCATCGACGGCATCGTCGCTCGCGGTACGCCATCGGTGGCCACGGTGGCCACCGGATTCATCAGCGGGATCAAGTCCTACACCGACGGGAAGTGGAATGAGCTGGACGACAAGCTCAATCCGACCTTCCACGATCCGCGCTCCGTCAAGTTCACCCAGATGTGGGTCGACATGATGCGTGAAAGCGGGCCCGCCAACTGGGCCAACATGACGTGGTACGACGCGATGGAGAGTTTCGCGGCCGGGCAGGCCGGCATGATCGTGGATGCCGACTTCTTCGCCGCCACCTACGAGGATCCCAAGAAGTCCAAGGTGGCCGGCAAGGTGGGCTACGCGCTGGTGCCAAGCGGGCCGGGAGGCAAGCCGTTCGCGGGGTTGTGGACATGGGCGCTCGGCATGAGCAAGGCCACCAAGAACAAGGATGCCGCGTGGCTCTTCATCCAGTGGGCGACGTCCCCCCAGACCCTGCTCAACGCGACGCTCGAATACCGCAACTACAATCCCTCACGCATCTCGGTCATGACAAACCCCAAGGTGCAGCAGGTCATGGGGACGTGGGGAAACGGGAGCTACGTCAAGACCCAGCAGGAAAATCTCAAGACGGCTCGGGTCGCCTGGGTTCCTCACCCTGAACGCACGCGGCTGGGCGACATCTGGGCCCGAGCCCTGCACGAGATCTACTTCAAGCGCGCCTCGGCCGAGGAGGCGTTGAAGAAGGCAAGCGCGGAGATCGACAAGGTTCTGGTGGAGGTCGGGCTGAAGAAATAGACCTCCCCACCGGCGATGGCGCGGCGACGGCCGGAGCAGCTCGTGCCCTACGTGCTGCTTCTGCCCGCCTTTCTGCTCTTGATCGGCATGCTGTACCCCTTCTGCCTCGGGCTCTACTACAGCCTCACGAGCTACTATCTGCAGTATCCCCATCTCTTCCGAGTGGTCTGGCTGGGCAATTACCTCGCCTTGCTGAAGGAACCCGTGTTCGTCTACTCCCTGGAGTTCACGGTGGGCTATGCCCTGGTGGCGGTGGTGATCCAGGTGGGGCTGGGCCTCGCGGTCGCGTTATTTCTGCACGCGCGGTTCCCCGGTCGGAGCGTGCTCCGGGCCATGATGCTCATGCCCTTGATGATGCCGCCCGTGATCACGGCCCTCATGTGGAAGATCATGATGGCCTCGACCAATGCGGGCCTCCTCAACTATGGGCTGTCCTTTGTGGGTATTGGCCCCATCAACTGGCTGGGGGCGGTCAACTCGGCCATGGTTTCCATCCTGATCATCGATACCTGGGGCAACCTCCCCTTCGTGGCCCTGATCCTCCTCGGGGGCCTGCAGTCACTTCCAGGCGAGCCCTATGAGGCGGCCTGGGTGGACGGGGCAGCGGGGTGGGAGGTATTTCGGTACATCACGCTGCCGCTCCTCAAGCCGTTCATCATTCTGGCCGTTACCTTCCGAACCATGGACGCGCTCCGGATCTTCGACGTGATCTATGCAACGACGTTGGGCGGGCCGGCGGACGCCACCATGAACCTTCACATGCGGGCGTTCTTCTATGCGTTTCAGTGGTACCAGATGGGCGCCGGCATGGCCTACGCCGTTGTCCTGCTGGGGCTCGTCTTCAGCGCCAGCTACGTCCTCATGAGCTACTGGAGGCGCGCCGCGGAGCGGACGACGCTGTGAGCGGGCCGACTACCTTGCGTGAGCGCCGCAGCTGGCGGTGGGTGCGGGCCGGCGGGCTGGTGGTGGCGGCGCTACTCTTGGTGGTCTGGACGGTCCTGCCGTTCTTCTGGATCCTGATCACATCGCTGAAAGAACCGCGCGACATGCTGTCGGTGCCACCGACCTTGGTCTTTCGCCCAACCGTCGAGAACTATGAGGCGATCTTCATCGGCCGGCAGCGGGGCCTCTATGCCTCGGCCCGTCCCGATTTCCCCCGCTTCTTCGTCAACAGTGTGATCATTTCCTCAGGAGCGGTGCTGCTATCGGTCGTGGCGGGGGTGCTGGCCGCGTATGCCCTGGCCCGCTACACGTTTCCCTTGAAAGAAGGGCTGGCGTTCCTGTTCCTCAGCTTCCGCTTCGCCCCGTTCATCACGTTCCTGATCCCCCTGTACATCCTGTATCAGCGTCTCGGGCTCTATAACACATACGCAGGGTTGATCCTCGCCTATCAGCTCATTACCTTGCCCTTCACGATCTGGATGCTGCGCAGCTTCTTCATGGAGATCCCCCTCGAGGTGGAGGAGGCGGCCAAGATCGATGGATGCTCCTGGTGGGGTGTGCTGACGCGGGTCATCCTGCCCTTGAGCCTGCCCGGTGTGGCCGTCACCGTCATCCTGGGCTTCATGTTCAGCTGGAACGCGTTCAACTATCCGCTGATGCTGGCGGGTCGGCAGACGTTCCCGGTGACGGTCGGGGCCATTCAGTTCATCTCCTACGAGCAGGTGCTGTGGGGGCAGATGGCGGCCGCCTCGCTGGTGGCGGTCGTGCCCCAGCTGCTCCTGAGCTTGCTCGTCCAGAAGTACATCGTGCGCGGGCTCACCATGGGTGCCGTGCGGTAGAACGCCAACGGGTCGCAAGGAGGGTCGGGCCGGCTAGACGACCTCGAAGAGGCCTGCCGCCCCCATGCCCCCGCCGATGCACATCGTGCAGACGACGTGCTTGGCGCCGCGCCGCTTGCCCTCCAAGAGAGCGTGGCCGACCATCCGGGCTCCGCTCATGCCGTAGGGGTGGCCGATGGCGATGGCCCCGCCGTCGACATTGAGCTTTTCCATGGGGATGCCAAGCCGGTCGCGACAGTAGATGACCTGGACGGCGAACGCCTCGTTCAGCTCCCACAGGTCGATGTCGTCCATCTTCAAGGCGAACCGCTCCAGCAGGCGTGGCACCGCGAAGACGGGACCGATCCCCATCTCGTCCGGCTCACAGGCGGCCACGGTGAAGCCGCGAAAGATTCCGAGTGGCCTTAGCCCGCGCCGCTCGGCGAGGCGAGCATCCATCACCACGCAGGCTGAGGCGCCGTCGGAGAGCTGGCTGGCATTGCCAGCCGTGATGTGCCCCTTTTCACCCGTCACCGGCTTGAGGGCCTTCAGACCGTCGAGGGTGGTATCAGGACGATTCCCCTCGTCTCGGGTGAGGGTGACCTCTTCTTCGTGGAGCTGCCCCGTCGTCTTGTCCTGGACCGTCTTGATGGTCGTGAAGGGAACGATCTCGGCATCGAAGCGGCCCGCCTGCTGCGCGGCCGCTGTTCGCTGCTGGCTGGCCAGCGCGTACTCGTCCTGCATCTCGCGGGTGACGTCGTAGCGCGCGGCCACCACCTCGGCCGTCTCGATCATCGTCATGTAGATCTCGGGCTTGCGTTCCTCGAGCCAGCTCTCGCGCATGCGGTGCAGGTTCATGTGCTCGTTCTGGACGAGGCTGATCGATTCCAGGCCGCCCGCGACCATGATCGGGACACGATCCACGATCACCCGGTGAGCAGCCATGGCGATGGCTTGCAGCCCGGACGAGCAGAAGCGGTTGACGGTGACGCCCCCGGTGGTGACCGGCAGGCCCGCCCGCAGCGCCGCCTGGCGCGCGATGTTGCCGCCGGTGGCACCCTCCGGCAGGGCGCAGCCGAGGATCACGTCCTCGACCTCGGCCGGCTCCAGACCCGCCCGTTTCACGGCCTGCCCGATGACGTGGGCGGCCACGGTGGCACCGTGGGTATTGTTGAGGGCCCCTCGGTAGGCCTTGCCGATCCCGGTACGGGCGGTCGAGACGATGACAGCTTCTGCCATAACAGGTCTCCTGTGCTCACGAGTAGTGCTGCTAGATGATACCGCGGCCTCGGTATGAGGGGGCGAAGAGGTCGCGGGCTGGCGCCGGAACCTCAGGCTGACGTGAAGCGCGTCTCGATGGCCTGCCACCAGTCGAAACCGACCTTGCGGAAGATGTCCATCGGACCGAGGGCCCGGCCATCGTGCCAGTCCGTTCCGGTCTCCTGCAAACGATTCAAAGCCGTCTCGATGGCGGTCACCGCTGCCGCCATGCAGACGGCCGGAAAGATGACCAGCTTGAATCCGAGTCGCTCCAGCTCCGCAACCTTGACCGCCGGTGTCTTTCCCCCTTGCACCATGTTGGCGAGCAGGGGGGCCTTGACCTCCTGCGCCACGCGGTGGATCTCGTCGGCGCTTTGCGGGGCCTCCACGAAGATGATGTCGGCCCCTGCCTCCGCGTACAGGTTGCCGCGCTCGATGGCATCATCGAGGCCCGTGACTGCGCGCGCATCGGTGCGCGCGATGATCACGAAGTCGGGGTCCGTCCGGTATTCCACGGCCGCGCGGATCTTGTCCGCGAACTCCCTGGCCGGAATCACCTGCTTGCCGGCGATGTGGCCGCACTTCTTGGGGGCCACTTGATCCTCGAGGTGCAAACCGGCTACCCCTGCCCGTTCGTATTCCCGCACGGTGCGTACCACGTTGAGGACGTTGCCGTAGCCCGTATCGGCATCGGCGATGAGCGGCAGCGAGACGCACGCGGCCAGATGGCGCGCGTGGGCGGCCATCTCGGTCATGGTGGCAAGACCGAGATCGGGCTGGCCCAGGTGGGAGGCGGCGGTGCCGGCTCCCGTCATGTAGACCGTCGAGAAGCCAGCCGCCTCGATGAGCCGCGCCGAGAACCCATCGTAGGCGCCGGGGGCGACGACAATCCCTGGGGCCTGCAGCATCCGTCGAAGCCTCGTGGTCGTGCGCATGGTCGTCCTTTCAGGCGCTGCCGCGCCACTCCGGATGTCGCTATCCCTCCTCAGCCCCGCCAGACCCACCACAGGAACAGCACGATCATGACGACGGCCAGGCCGAGGTTGGCGACGATGCCGGCTGCCATCCCGGCCAGGGCCCCGATCCCGCTGCGCGTGCTTCGCTCGATGTCGCCCGCGCGCAAGAACTCGCCGGCAACGGCGCCGAGCATAGGCCCCAGGATCAGTCCCAGCGGGCCCAGGAAGACTCCCACGATGGCGCCGACGAGGGCGCCTCCCACCGCCCACCAGCTGCCCCCGAAGCGCTTGACGCCTAGCGCCCCGGCGACATGGCCCAGCACGTAAGCCAGCGCCGCCAGGACGGCGAGAATGATCAGGCGGCCAGCGCCGACGGGGGTCCAGTCGGTAGCGAACGCGTAAATGAGGGCGCCTCCGAAGATCAGCGGTGGCCCCGGGACGAACGGGAGGACCGACCCCGCCAGGCCTGCCGCGAAGAGCAGGCCGACCACGACATAGACCGCGGCGAGCTCGGTGTTCAGCGGCTCACGGACCGTCGATGGGGGTATCGGCGCGGCCTCCCCAATCCGTCCAGGATCCGTCGTAGACGGCCGCGTCTTCTCGACCGAGGACGTGCAGACCGAGGGCGAGCACGCAGGCGGTGATGCCCGAGCCGCACGAGGTCACGATCGGTTTGTCGAGCTGCACGCCTGCTTGCGCGAAGGCTTCGCGCAGGGCGGGGGGCGGTAACAATGTCCCATCGTCCCGATACAGGATCTCGTAGGGCACGTTCACGCTCCCGGGAATGTGACCTCTCCGGAGTCCCGCGCGCGGCTCGGGCTCCGTGCCGGCGAAGCGCCCTCGTGATCGCGCATCGACGACTTGCTCGCGCTCGGTGACGAGATTGTCTCGGACGGCCGCGACGTCGCGGACCAGCTCGGGACGGAAGTGCGCGACAAAGTGGCGCGCCGTCGGTCTCGGCTCGCCCTGCTCGAGGGGCCGGCCCTCCGCGCGCCACGCTGGAAGGCCTCCGTCGAGCACCGACACCCGCTCGTGGCCGAAGGCGCGGAACATCCACCAGACGCGGGCTGCGCTGACCACACCGCGCACGTCGTAGACGACGACCCGGTCATCATTGCCGATGCCGAGGGCGCCCACACTGGACGAGAAGGCGGACGCGCTTGGCAGCATGTGCGGGAGGGCGACAGAGGTGTCTGCGATCCGGTCGATGTCGAAGAAGACGGCTCCCGGGATGTGGGCGGCCGTGAACTCTGCGCGAGCATCGCGGGTGAGTGCGGGCATGTGCCAGGAGCCGTCGATGATGCGCAGATCGGGGGCACCTAGCTCCCCGGCGAGCCAGGTGGTGGTGACCAGCGCGCTCATCGGGGCGCGCCCGGCACGAGCCGCGGAAACGCTCCCGGTCGATCGACAGGCATGCAGGCAGCCCTCCCTGGCTGACCATCATACAATCGAGGACGGCCGCGCTCACGGCCGAGCAGCCCGCTGAAGGCGGGCCGCACGCGAGGGAGCTGATCATGCGCGCTTGGTGGCGGTTCGTGCCCTTCATGACCTTGGTGTTGACGAGTGGATGCTCGACTCCGACGGGCCACCATCAGCACGCGCGCGAAGTCGCCGACACTCCGCCGCCCCTCTTCGAGGATCTCGGGACCTACCATCGCAAGATCACCACCTCGTCGCCCCAGGCCCAGGCGTACTTCGATCAAGGGCTGCGCCTGGTGTATGCCTTCAACTACGACGAGGCGCAGCGGGCCTTTCGCGAAGCGGCGCGCCTCGATGGGGAGTGCGCGATCTGTTACTGGGGGGTCGCGCTCACCTACGGCTCCAACTACAACAGCCCCACCGACCCCGAGCGCGAGCGGGGAGCCTGGGAAGCCATCCAGACCGCACGCGCCCGAGCTGGTGGTGCGTCGGAACGCGAGCAGGCGCTCATCGAGGCGCTGGCGGCCCGGCACTCGGCCGATACCAAAGCCGACCGGGCGGCCCTCGACCGCGCATACGCGGCTGCCATGCGCGAGGCCAACCGACGCTTCCCGGACGATGTCGACATTGGCACCCTCTTCGCGGATGCCCTGATGAACATGCGGCCATGGCACTTGTGGACCGAGGACGGCAAGCCCCAGCCTGGTACCGAGGAAATCGTCCAGGTCCTCGAGCGGGTGCTGGCCGCGGCCCCGGATCACCCTGGCGCCAACCATCTGTACATTCACGCGGTGGAGGCGAGTCCCGACCCCGGGCGGGCCACCGACGCCGCCGACCGTCTGGGGCCACTCATGCCTGGCGCGGGACATCTGGTTCACATGCCCTCGCACATCTATCTGAGAGTGGGCCGGTACGCCGACGCGGTGGCCGCCAACGAGCGCGCCGTGGCGGCGGACCGCGCATACTTCAAGAAGACCCAGCCGAGTTCCGCCTACCGCATGGGCTACTACCCACACAACATCGACTTCATCTGGCTGGCCGCCAGCATGGAGGGCCGGAGCGCGGACACCATCCGAGCCGCCCGCGAGTTTCGCGCGGCGGTTCCCGCGGACATGGTGCGGACGATGCCGGAGATGGAAACAGGCCCGGCGGCGCCGTATTTCGCGCTGGCCCGCTTCGGGCGGTGGACGGAGATCCTGCAGGAGAAGACACCGGCCGCCGGCCAGTTCTACGTGATGGGTGCCTGGCACTACTCACGGGGCCTCGCGTTCGCTGCCACCGGGCGGGCGGGACAGGCGCGGGCCGAGCTGACCGCGCTGAGAAATCTGGCCGAGAGGGTGCCGAGCGACCGGACGATCGGGTTCTTCAAGCAGGCAGACATGCTACGGCTGGCAAGCGATACGCTCGCGGGAGAGATCGCCGCCCGAGGAGGGGATACCGACACCGCCGTCCGCCACTTCTCGGCGGCGATCCAGGCTCAGGACGGCCACTGGTTCACGGAGCCGCCCCCCTGGTACTTCCCCGTACGCCAGGCCCTTGGCGCCGCCCTGCTCGAGGGGGGACGTCCTGCCGAGGCCGAGGAAGTTTACCGGGCAGATCTGGAGCGTAATCCACTCAATGGCTGGTCATTGTTCGGGCTGGCCCAGAGTCTCCGCGCTCAAGACCGCCCGGCCGAGGCAGGCATCGTCGAGCTGCGCTTTGAGAAAGCCTGGAGCCGGGCCGACGTGACCCTCAAGGCCTCGCGCTTCTGAGGCGATGGACCGTGCTTTCACGTTCGGCGCTCGAAGGTGTCTCATAGGGTGATGGGCCAACAGCCCTTCGAGACACTGGTCGAGGCGCACCACGGCGAGATCTTCCGCTACCTGGCGCGAATGACCTACCGGGCTAGCGAGGCAGAAGACCTTGTCCAGGAGACGTTTTTGCGAGCCTACCGAGCCTATCGAGGCCTGACGCCGGATGCGAACGTGCGGGCGTGGCTGTTCACGATCGCGACCAACCTGACGCGTAACCACTTCCGGGCCGAACGACGTCGCCGTCTGGCCCACAGCGCCCTCCGCGAGAGCACGACCGAGCTCGATGGCGTCGACCCGGCGGCCGTTTCCCAGCTGAGTGAGACGCAATCGCGGCTTGACGTTGTCGTGTCCAGGCTGCCCCTCCGACAGCGGGCGGCCTTCATCCTGAGGAAAGTCCACGATCTCGATTACGAGGTCATCGCCCAGAACCTGACCTGTTCCGTCGAGAGCGCCCGGGCCAACGTCTTCCAGGCGCTCAAGAAAATCCGCCAGAGCCTGAAGGAGCAAGATTTCGTCACGGAGCTCGAGCGATGACCCGAAAGCCGAGTGTGTGTGCTGAGATCGAGCAAGACCTGATTGCCGTCGCCACCGGTGAGGGTCAGGAGCCGATGGTGGCCCGGGTCGACGGACATGTCCGTACATGTGAACCGTGCGCCCGCGAGCTCGAGCGGTATCGATCCCTCGAGCAGGCCATCGGGACCTGGCGTATCCCGAGCGTCGATGTCGCGGTTGCCCAGAGCCGTCAGCGCATCGAGGCGGGCCTGGCCGACCTGCGACGACGCCTCCTGGTGGCTCGCGTCTTCGATTCCCCGCTGGGACCGATCCTGATCGCACGCTCCGAGGAAGGGGTGACCCTGATCGAGTACCTCGACCACGCGGGAGCGTCTTTGCACTCGCGTCTGGCCAAGGCGGCCGGTGTGCAGATCGTCGAGGACGGCTCGGACATCGAAGCCCTCTACCGCGAGCTGATGGAGTTCCTCGAGGGCAAGCGAACCCGGCTGGACTGGCCGCTCGATCTGCGGCTGGCCCGTTCAGACTTTCAGCGCGCCGTGTTGCGCATGACGGCGGCGATTCCCTACGGCGCCGTGACGTCGTATGCAGGCCTCGCCGGAGAGGTAGGCAAGCCATCGGGAGCGCGGGCGGTTGCTCAGGCTCTGCGCTGGAATCCGTTGCCGATCGTGGTTCCCTGTCACCGCATTGTCGGTGCCGACGGCGCCCTGGTCGGTTACGCCGGCAACAAGGTTGGCCTCAAGGAGCGTCTGCTGGCGACCGAGGGGGTGCGCACGGTGGCTGGCCAGACGGGACCTCAGGTCGATCGCCGGTTGATGTATGTGTCGTATCCGGCCGAGGCATCGTACTGCCTGCCGTCGTGCTCCTGGTTGACCACCCTCGAGCAGCCGCAACGCCTGCGATACTTCGGCTCGCAAAACCGAGCCGAGGCGGCTGGGCTGGCGCCGTGCACCGATTGCCGTCCGGATCTTCATCCGATTTCACAGTAGCCGCCGCCCGGTGTCGCAAGAAGCAGAGGAGACGCAGATGCTTACTCTGCTCGGGGTCGTGGCGATAACTGCAGCGCCTTTCGTCCTGACGATCGCTCTCCTGTTACTGAGTGGACACCTGCAAGAAAGGCGCGCTGCACGCGTCGCGCGGCAGGTGGAGGTCACCGACGCGATTCATCGGGAGCTCGGCGCCGTCGTCGCGCCATCCCTCACCAGAGGTCCGCGAGGCGGATATCGCCTGGTACTCCCGGCTCCTCTGGAGCACGCTGGTGTTGTCGCGAGCACCCTCGCCATCGTCGACGAGAGTAGTCCGCGGCTGGGGCCCGGACGCGGCTCGGCGAGTGGAAATTGTCGTCGTGCCCCGACCCTCCTGAGGAAGTCACAGGGTTCCATCCCCGCGAACCGGACTCCTCACCGTCAAGCGCGTGACCAACCGCCGTAGGTGTGACATCCTACAAGCGCAGCTGGCTTCGAACGTGTGGGCTCGAGGCGTGGCCGCACGGATCGGGCACCCGGCCGCCGAGTGACACCGAGGGGTGGCCCGGGTACCCGCCGCCCGAGCGCGGGGGGCCTGGGGGCTGTCGGGCCCCAACAAGCCGCGGAGTGAGACCGAGGGGTGGCCCGGGTACCCCGGGCCGCCCCGAGCGCGGGGGGCCTGGGGGGCCTGTTCGGGGCCCCAACAAGCCGCGGAGTGAGACCGAGGGGTGGCCCGGGTACCCCGGGCCGCCCCGAGCGCGGGGGGCCTGGGGGGCCTGTTCGGGGCCCCCCATACAATGAAAGGGTTTTCCATGAGGGATGTCGCGATCATCGGCGTCGGGTCGACTCCGTTTGGCAAGCTGGAAGGGCGCGGACTCGTGGACATCGCGGTGGCCGCGTGTCGCGAGGCGCTCGCCGATGCGGCGGTCCCCCGTGAGAAGATTCAGGCGTTGTACGTCGGAAACTTCATCGGTGAGCGGCTGGCTGGTCAGGGTGCCCTCGCCGGGATGGTGGCCAACCGGCTCGGTATCTGCGGCATTCCTGCCACCAAGACGGAAGGCGCTTGTGCGTCCGGGGGCATCGCGTTCCGGCTGGGTGTGCTCGGGATCGCGCTCGGACTCTACGATTTTGTGCTCGCGGCCGGCGCCGAGAAGATGACCGCGGCGTCGACGGCGGAGGTGACGGCCGGCCTCGCCACCGCGGGTGACGAAGAGACGGAAATGAGGTCCGGCCTGACATTCCCGGGTGCGTTTGCCGTCATCACGCGTGAGCACATGGCTCGCCATGGGACGACCCGCGAGCAGGTAGGGCTCGTGTCGGTGAAGAATCATGGCCTGGGCGCGGCGAATCCCAAGGCGCAGTTCCGAAAGCCGGTGCGGCTCGAGGAAGTGCTCACTTCGCGGCTCATCGCAGACCCGCTGCGGCTTTTCGACTGCCCGCCCATCTCCGACGGAGCAGCCGCCATCGTCCTGTGTCCTGCCGATCAGGCGAGGGACTTTCATCGTCGGCCAGTGCGCGTCCTCGGTACCGGGCATGCGACCGGACCGGCCACCTTGTGGGAGATGGACGACATCACGACGTTTCCGGCGACCGTTCGGGCCGCTCGAGAAGCGTACGCGATGGCCGGTGTCACCCCGGGTGACATCGATGTGGCAGAAGTGCACGACTGCTTCACGACAGCTGAAATCGTCGCCACCGAGGACCTGGGATTCTTCGCGCCCGGCCAGGGGGGGCACGCCGTCGCCGAGGGCTGGACCGCACCTGACGGCAAGGTCGCGGTGAACCCTTCTGGTGGCCTTATCGCGAAGGGCCACCCGGTGGGCGCGACCGGCTGCGCTCAGGTCTACGAGCTTGTCAGGCAGCTCAGGGACGAGGCCGCAAACCAGGTGGGTAACTGTGAGTTCGCCCTCGCCCACAATCTTGGTGGAACGGGCGTGGTGAGCACAGTCACCATCCTCGGGCGACTGTGATGCTGCCCGCGCGGCGCTGCACCGAGTGCGGAAAGCTATCCGTGAACGCCGCGACCTGTCGATTCTGCGGTGCCGAAGGTGGGGAGGCGGTCAGCCTCTCGGGGCGCGGACGACTCGTCTCGTGGACGGTGATTCGCGTCCCACCCGCGCGGTATGCCGCAGACGCGCCCTACGCGGTCGGTCTCCTCGAACTCGTGGAGGGCCCACGCATCACGGCGCGCGTCGAGGGCGATCCCGACCACCTGGCCGCCGGACAGCCCATGGGCCTCGTCACCCTCGACCCCGCGCGTGGCCCCATCTTTCGATGAGCTAAGCCACCACTCTGAGCTCGGCCTGAGCGTACTCGAGCCAGTAACGCATATTCATGTCCTGGAACAACGCGGCGGCCGTGCGGATGTGATCGGCGGCCGCGGGCGAACCCTTGGCCCGGACGAGCTGACCGAGCAGGAGGTAGCAGCGAGCACGTAACGGACGCATCCCGAGCTCTTCAGCAAGCGAGATCGCCCGCCCGAGGTGTTCCTCGGCGCGCGCCGGATCGACATCCGGCGCATAGATGGCCGCCTTGCCCAGGAGACGGAGCGCGTAAACCTGATTTCCCCGCTCTTTCTGCGCCACGGCTTGCGCGAGGGCGTCGGTGGCGAGCCGGAGGGCGTCGGCGTGTCGTCCGGCCATCAGCGAGAGGTCGGCAAGATGGGTGATGAGCAGGGGCAAGCGGCCGAGCCGGCCCATGGTCCTGGCGCGGTCCACGGCCTGCTCTGCGAGCTCGAGACCGCGCATCAGACCACCCGTTCGCGCAAGCGCCACCGCCAGGTCGGCCGCCAGGGGCGGGAACAGGAACGGCGCGCGCTCGCTCGAGGTGAGTCCACGCTCCAGGACAGGAATAGCGCTCTGGAAGCGCCCCTGACGGACGAGAACGCCGCCCAGGCCCAAGTAGGCATGGCTCAGCGTGTATGCGTGCTGGGCAGCCTCTGCGATGCCGATGCTCTCCTCGGCGGCGACGGTAGCCTCCCTGAACTGGCCCAGCTCGGCAAGGCTCCACACCAGATGGCTGCGCGCAAGGACCGCGGGAAGCCCGTGCTGGCCGAAAAACTCGTAGGTCAGGTCGCGCTCGAGCAGGGCGATCACTCGCTGCATGTAGTGGATGCAGTCCGGATAGTTGCCGAGACCGCGGTGGGTGCCGCCCATGCTGAAGTTGCCCACGATCTGCAGCGGCAGATCCCCGGAGGCTTCGGCAAGCTCGAGGGCGCGTCGACCTGCGTCCAGGGCGAGGTCGGGCACCCCGACATTCCAGTAATGATTGCTGAGGAAGGAGAGCACCCGGCCGAGGCGCTGGGGATCGTCCAGCGACTCCGCCAGGCGCTGGGCTTCGCGGAGGTGCGCAAAGATCTCCGAGTGCTGACCGTGCGGGATCAGCGCGTTGCGCAGCTCCAGCCTGATGTCGATGGCCTGCTGCCGCACGGCCGGTCCATCGGGTAGATGGGAGAGGGACTGCAGGGCCCCTTCCAGGTAGCTCACCGCTTCCCGTCCTGCGAAGGTGGCCAGTGAGCGCACACCGGCGCGGTGCTGATAGGTGGCCGCCTTGTCCCACACCTCGCCCCGGAAGGCGTGATGCGCGAGCCGATCCAGATGGTCGTCCAGATGGTCGTCGTAGAGCCGCTCCATGGCGGTCACGATCTCGGCGTGCAGCTGTCGGCGTCGCTCGTGCAAGAGCGTCTC
Source organism: uncultured Candidatus Rokubacteria bacterium (assembly GCA_963754315.1). Taxonomy (GTDB): domain Bacteria; phylum Methylomirabilota; class Methylomirabilia; order Rokubacteriales; family CSP1-6; genus CAVWFS01. Next base: position 212,730 of record CAVWFS010000015.1, on the reverse strand, counting down.
GTAGGCCACGCTATGCGTCAGCGAGTGGGTGAAGTGATACTCGGGCGCAGCTGTTCCCCAGCGTTCGGCGAGCAGCTCGGCCCGTTCCAGATGGGCCAGGGGGATCCGAAGGTCAGCCGGCGTCAGGCGGGCAAGCGCGGCGAGGAGATCCACCGGAACATCCTCGCCAATGACGGCCGCGCTTTGCAGGAGGCGCTTGTCCTCCTGTGAGAGCCGATCGATACGCGCGGCCAGGACCGCTTGAACGGTCGGGGGGATTTCGAGGGCCGTCGGAGGGGCCACCAAGCGATAGGCGCCCCGCTCCCCCGTCAGAGCTCGCGTTTCCACGAGACTCCGGACACACTCCTCGAGGAAGAGCGGGTTGCCCTCGGTGCGCTCGATCAGACGCCGGGTGAGCGGCAAGAGCTCCGACCCGCCGCCGAGCAGGGTAGCCAAGAGGTCCTGGGCGATGGCGGGGGTCAGTGGATCGACGTGCAGGCGCGTGTAGTTCGGCCGGCCCAGCCAACCGTCGTCGTATTCCGGCCGATAGCTCACGATGAGCAGGGTCCGCGGGGGCAGGGCGCTGACCACAACGTCGAGTGCGCGCCGCGTCTGCTGGTGAGCCCACTGCAGATCCTCGAACACCAGGACCACGGGCCGCGCGGCGCTCTCGCGCTGCATCAACCGGAGGATCGCCTCCGCCGCTCGCTGACGCCTCTCTGTCGGCGCGAGCGCGCGGAAGGGGCTGTCCTCGGGCAGGGCTCCTACCACGGCCAGGAGGGGCATGACCGCGTCCTCCAGACTCCGGTCGAGCATCAGGAGTTTTCCGGCGACCTTTTCCTGCGCCATTCGTGCATCGTCACCGGTCTCGATCCGGAAGTAGCGTCGCAGGATCTCAACGCCGGGCTTGTACGCGGTGGCCGAGCCGTAGGCGACGGATCCACTCTCGAGCACGAGGCAGTCCCCCAGCCATGGCGCGCCCACGAACTCGCGGAGGAGGCGGGACTTGCCGACGCCGACCTCCCCGACCAGACCGACGACGTGATTTTCGCCGGACCGAGCCCGGTCGAGGGCCTCGCGCAGGATCCTCATCTCGACCTCGCGCCCCACGAAGCGGGTGAGGCCCCGGGTCGCCGCCGCCTGGAGGCGAGAGTGGGCGGCCCCCACGCCGATCACCTCGAAGACCTCGACAGAGGATTCCAGCCCCCTGATCTTCACCGGGCCGAGTGACTTCGCTTCGATCCACGGCCGGGCAAGCCGGACGGTGTCGACCGTTGCGAAAATTGAGCCCGGCTTTGCCATCTGCTCCATGCGCGCGGCCAGGTGCACCGTCTGGCCCACGGCCGCGTAGTTCGTGTGCAGATCGCCGCCGAGAGTACGGACGACCACCTCGCCCGAGTTCAGCCCGACGCGGATCTGCAGGGGCGCACCGTACTGGCGCAGCACGTTGTCTCCGTATCCGGCCACGGACTCCTGCATGCGGAGGGCGGCGTAGCAGGCCCGGACGGCGTGGTCCTCGTGGGCGATGGGGGCGCCGAAGAGGGCCATGATGCCGTCGCCCATGACCTGATTCACTGTGCCTTGGTGATGGTGGACGGCCTCCATCATGTGCTCGAGGACGGGATCCAGGAGGTTCTGCGCTTCCTCGGGGTCACGGTCGGCCAGAAGTTCCATTGACCCCTTCAAGTCGGCGAACAGCACGGTCACCTGTTTGCGCTCGCTGTCGCCACTCGAGGCCAGAGGCCGTTCGGCCACGACCGCCGTCCGGGTCGGGCCACCGGGCGCGGTGCCCAATCTTGTCCCGCACTGCGAACAGAACTTGGCATCGGCGGGGGTCTCGCGCTGACAGCGGGGACACGTCACGCCGGTAAGCCTAGCGCGTCGCAGGAGGGTGTCAATCCGAAAGCGGCCGAAAAAGCTTCCGGCGGTCGCAATCTTCTTGTTACAGTAATTTTCAGATGGCGAACGCCTGCGGGTTCCATCGAGGCCCGGGCCGCGTGACCGCGATCGCTCCTCGCGAGGGGCTGTGTCGGACTACCTGACCGACAGCGCCCCGATCGCCCGCGCCTACTGTCCTGGCTGTGAGCCTGATGCTGACCCGATCTGCGAGATCCTCGACGTGCGCTGGTGTGAACTCCATACGCCTGCCCGGGGTGGCAGTGATGACTCCACGGTGAACGCCGACGGCTTTCTCTCCGGCAGCGCCGAGGCCGGGGGCGACGCGAATCGTCGCTGGTGTGAGCTGGTCCACGCGCGTAGCCGTGGCCGGTCCCGATCAGGAGGTCGTGCCTCGTGAGAGGGCTCGCGCTGCACACGTGGACGCTCGATAGCACGCCGCTCGGCGAGGCCCTCCGCGTGGCGCGCGAGACCGGCTGGGATGCGATCGAGCTGCGTCGTATCGACTTCGAGCGTGCCCTGGAACGCGGGGAAACCGCGGACGACGTCCTCGCCCTTGTGCGTCAGAGTCGGTTGGCGGTGGCCTGCGTGGGCGTGGCGTTCGGCTGGATGTGGGCAGAGGGGGAGGAGCGGCACCGGCTGCTTCGCGTCTTCGCCGAGCAGTGCGCCCGGGCGGCCATGCTCGGCTGCACCACGGTGATGAGTCCCGTCGACAAAGGGAAGGGCAGTGTGCGGCAAGCCGCCGCCAGTGTCCGAGAGGTCGGCGATCTGGCGGCGGCGGCTCGCGTGCGTCTCGCGGTGGAGTTCAACTCGCAGGCGGATCAGCTCGCTTCGCTCGAGCGTATCCGCGAAGTGCTGACCATGGCCGCGCATCCCGCGTGCGGACTGCTGCTCGATACCTACCATCTGCAGCGTAGTGGCAGCCGGCCGCGCGATCTGGAGGACGTGGCTCCCAGCGAGGTCAGCTACGTGCAGTACAGCGATGTGCCGGCCAGCGCGGGACCGGGGGAGATCATGCCTCGGCTGGCGCCGGGTCGCGGCATCGTGCCGTTCAAGGAATGGTTTGCCGCTTTTGCCGCCAAGGGTTATGAGGGGTATCTGAGCTACGAAGCGCCCGATCCGGGGGCGTGGGCCCGTCCGGCCGACGAGGTAGCCCGGGAGGCACTGACCGCCACTCGGACGTTCCTGTAGCGCGTTATACTCGGGGCGGCCATGCCCCGCTCACTCACCGTCGTGGAAACCTTCCGTTCGCTCTTCTATGCGCCGCAGTTTGTCGCGTTGCATGGCGGCTACTTCGAGGCGGAAGGCCTGGCCGTGACCATCCGCACCGCCGGTGACGGCCTGAGCACCACCGGCGCCTTGCTGGACGGTCTGGCCGAGATCAGCCTCGGAGGCCTCATGCGGAGTTTCGAGCTGGCTGATCGCGGAGCCGGTATCCTTGTGCACTTTGCCGAGGTGAACAGCCGCAATGGCTTCTTCCTGCTGAGTCGCGTGCCTCGGCCGCGATTCCAGTGGGCGGATCTCGTGGGGCGAACGGTCATCTCGTTCGCGGAAGCCCCCACGCCGTGGCAGTGCATGCTGAAGGTATTGCGTCGGGAGGGCGTGGATCCGACCCAGGTGACCATCCGGCGTGATCTACCCGTGCCACAGGCGGTGGATGCCTTCCGGGCGGGTCAGGCAGATTTCCTGGAGCAGGGGCAGCCGGTGGTGGAACAGCTTCTCATGGAGGGCGCCGCCCATCTGGTTGTGTCCATGGGCGAGGCGACGGGTCCCGTGCCGTTTTCGTCGTACATGACCACTCCCCGCTTCCTGCGTGAGGACAGCGATACGGTACGCCGGTTCACCCGTGGCCTGTTTCGGGCCCAGGGTTGGCTGGCGAAACAATCGGGGGCGACCATCGCCGATCTGATCGCGCCGTCATTCCCCGACATCGACCCCGTGCTCCGGACACGCGCCGTCGATCGCTTCCTGCGTCAAGGCACCTGGGCGCGCGATCCCATCCTGCGCCAGCCCGGCTACGACTACTTGCAGTCCATCCTGATCGACGGCGGGTTCATCCGCTCGTCGCACCGCTACGAGGATCTGGTGGACACGAGCATCGCTCGCCAGGTCGCCGAGACCGCACAGGCCTGAGCCACCGGAACGGAGGTTGGAAGGTGATCGTGGTGCACGAGGCGAGCGAAGGACGCGTGGTCGTCCTCGACTCCCTCACTCACTGCGATGCGCGCATCTCGACCCTCGATGTCGTCGTGACGGGGTCCTTTGCCGGTCCGCTGGCCTTTGGTTTCGCGCTCGAATGTGGCGTTCGGGCGCTCGTGGCTCACGCGGCCGGCGTGGGGCTGGACGGCGCTGGCATCGCCGGGCTTGCCTTCGCCGCGCGCTTTGCCATGCCCGCCACCGCGGTGGAGACCATGTCGGCGCGGCTCGGCGACGGCCGCAGCGTGCATGACGATGGTGTGGTTGCCTTCGTGAATGCCGAGGCGGAGGGACTGGACGTGCACGCGGGAATGCCCGCCTTCGCGGCGGCGCGGCGTCTGTTGGCGGCCCCTCCAGGCCGGGTCACGCCAGGTCTCCTTCTCGTCGACCGGAGCCAGCGCATCGTGCGCGAGAGCGGAGGAGGCCGCGTCGTGCTCATGGGGTCGACCAGCTTCGCAACCGCCGCCAATCGCCAGGACGTCCTGTGTGTCGGCTCCCACGGAGGGCGGGTGAACGCGCTGCCGTTGCTGGCGGTCTGTCCACGCGGCGTGATCTTCAACGACGGCGGCCTTGCCCGGGACCGCTCTGGCGTCGGTGCGCTCAGGCTTCTGGACGAGGCCGGGGTGGCGGCTGCCGCCGTGGACACCATGACGGCTCGTATCGGCGACCCCCTCAGCACGTGGGAGACGGGGGTGCTCTCCGCCGTCAATCAGGCGGCCGCCCGGCGCGGAGTGGCCTCGGGCCAGTCCGCCCGCGGCGCGGCCGATCTCCTGCTGGGCCTGCCCCCCAGCGCGCTCTGAACCGCAAACCTGCGAGGTGTTCGACATGCCGAAGGCGAAGGTGAACGGAATCCAGATCTACTGGGAAGAGGTAGGCCAGGGCCTGCCCCTTGTTTTTGTCCACGAGTTCGCCGGGGACGTCCAGAGCTGGCGCCCCCAGATGAGCTTCTTCGGCCGGCGTTACCGCGCCATCGCCTTCAATGCGCGCGGTTACCCGCCCTCGGACGTCCCGGAAGACCCGGCTGCGTACTCCCAGCAACAGGCCGCCGACGACATCCGGGGCCTTCTCGACGCCCTGAGCATTCGTCGAGCGCACGTCTGCGGACTCTCGATGGGCGGCTACGCCACCCTGCACTTTGGCCTCACCTATCCCGACCGCGCGCTCTCGCTGGTGGTGGCGGGCGCTGGCTATGGGAGCGGTGACCGGGAGAAGTTCAAGCAGGACTCAGCGGTCGTGGTCAAGCAGTTCGCGCAGGGCATGGAAGCGGTCACCGAGTTCTACGCCAAGGGTCCGACGCGCGTGCAGTTCATGGACAAGGACCCGGTCGGCTGGGCTGAGTTCCGCGCCCAGCTGGCCGCCGGTTCCGCCCTCGGGCATTCGCTCACCATGCAAGGCGTCCAGATGAAGCGGCCGTCGGTCTTCGAGCTGGGAGACCGGATGGAGCGTCTGGACGTACCGACCTTGATCATGACCGGCGATGAGGACGACCCGTGCCTCGAGCCCGGCATCTTCATGAAGCGCAAGATCCCCACGGCCGGCCTCGTGGTTCTGCCGAAGTCGGGGCACGCCATCAACCTGGAGGAGCCGGATGCCTTCAATCGGGCCGTCCTCGACTTCGTGACGGCCGTCGACGCCGGCCGCTGGACGCGCCGCAATCCGGCGTCGATGACGGGCTCGGCCATTCTGCCGGCTGACACGAAAGCGTGAACGGAAGCTGCTAGGCGACGATCTTCGCCGCGCGTAGCCGGATCAGCTCGTCGTTGGTGAAACCAGCGTCGCGCAGAATCGCCTCGGTATGCTCTCCGAGCGTGGGCGCCCCCGTTCGCCGGGTGCCCGGCGTCTTCTCGAAGCGGATCGGGGTATTGATGGTCCGGAAGCGTCCTGCCCTCGGATGGTGCTCTTCCACGATGATGTCGCTGGCGCTGATCTGCGGGTCGCCCTCGAGCTCGGCATAACGATTGACGGGGGCGCACAGGATATCGTGGGCCTCAAGCACTGCCATCCACTCCCGGACGGTCCGCTCGCGGAAGATAGGCTCCAGGAGGGCAGTGAGGGCGGCCCGATGCTTGACCCGGTCATCACGCCCTGCGAAGCGGGGGTCCGTCGCCAGATCCTTTCGATCGATGGCTCTGCAGAAGGGCTCCCAGAGCCCGTCCCGCCAGACGGCCACGTAGATCCAGGTGTCCTTGGCCATGAAAGCCTGGAAGGGCGCGAGGTGCGGGTGTCCGCTGCCGAGCCGCGCCGGCTCTTCGCCGGTGGCCCAGAAGACGGGGAGGCGGGCGGCGTGCGCCAGCATCAAGCCGTTGAGGAGCGATATGTCCACGCGCTGACCCTCACCGGTTCGCTCACGATGCAGGAGTGCCGTGACGATGCCGGCGCCGGCCATGAGGGCGCCCATGGTGTCGATGACGGGCACGCTGCAGAGGACCGGCCCGCCCTCCGGCTCGCCGGTGATGGCCATCATCCCGCCCATGGCCTGGACGAGCATGTCCACTCCGGGTTTGTCTCTCCACGGCCCCGTCGGCCCGAAGGCCGAGAGCGAGCAGTAGATGATGCGAGGGTTCACGGCTCGGACGCTCTGATAGTCGATGCCCAGCCGTTCGGCCACACCGCCTTTGTACGCCTCGAGGATGACGTCGGCGGTCGCCGCCAACCTGAGAAAGGCGGCGCGTCCCTCGGGCTTGGCGAGGTCGATCGCCACGCTCCGCTTGTTGCGGTTGACGGTCACGAACACGGCGGCCTCGCTGCCATACTGCGCGCCGTAGACGCTCCGGGTCGCGTCGCCGCCCTGCGGGCTCTCGACCTTCACGACATCGGCCCCCATGTCGGCCAGGTACAGCCCACCCACGGGGCCAGCGACGAGGTGAGCCAGCTCGAGGACACGATAGCCGGATAGAGGAAGCGGGGATGTCACCACCGGCGAGTCACACGCGCTTCAGACGGGGCAGCAGCCTGGTGGCAGCCTCGTCAATCTGGGCCAGCTGATCGCCTCCGGCGAAACGCAGGCAGAGGTGGCGCGCGCCCGCGTCGATCCAGCGCTGGAGCCACTCCACGCAGCTCTCGAGGGGGCCGGCGTAGCAGGCCTGGCGTGCCAGCATCGCGCGCGCCGGCACCCCATAGTACGTTTCGAGGAAGGCGGCGAGCCGCTGCTCGGCCACGGCCGGGTTGGGGTCGATCGCCAAGGTGACGTACGCCGCGCCTGCCACGGCGTCCGGGGCGCGGCCTGCGGCCCGCGCCGCTGCCTGGATGTGGGGCCAGTGCTGGGCGAAGAACTCCGGGTTTGGGCCAGTGGGGAACCACGCATCGAACCGGGCGGCTTCGCGCAGCGCGGTGGGGCCGCTGCCGCCGATCCAGATGGGCGGTCCGCCGGGGCGATGCGGCTTTGGCTCCACGGTGGCGTTGTCGAGCGAAAAATGAGTGCCGCGAAAGCTGACAGCGTCCTGCCGCCACAGGGCGCGACAGACGGCCAAGGTCTCCAGAAATCTCCCCACGCGACGGGCGAAGGGAACGCCCACCGCCTCGAACTCCTTGCGGATCGCCGGGGTGTCGGCGGCGATGCCGACCCCCAGAATCACCCGCCCTTCGGCGATGCGGTCAAGAGTGCCGACCACATGGGCGAGCACGACCGGATTGCGCAGCGCGGGCAGGAGCACGGCCGTGCCGACGCGCACCCGTCGCGTGCGGGCGGCCACGGCGGCGAGAAGGGTAAGCGGCTCGTGCCGGGGCCGCGCGGTGATCGAGTCACCGATCCACACGGCCTCGAAACCCGCCGCCTCCGCGCGCTCGGCCATGGCCAGCAGCGAGGCCGTCTCGGGACGACCGGACATGATGGCCTCGCGGGTCGGCAGCAGAGCGCCGAACTCGACGGCCACTTCAGCGGACCTCGACCATCTGCACCATGGCGATTCCCCCGAGCCTGGAGAGTACGCGAGCCAGGCTGGCAAGGTCCAGCCGCCCAGCTGACTCAGCCCTTGACCGACCCTGCCGCCAGCCCTTCCACCATCCAGCGGTGGATGAACATGTAGAGAACCACCACGGGGATGGTCGTGATGACCGAGGCCGCCATGAGCTGGCCCCAGTGGAAGACATCACCGTAGATCAGCAGATTCAGACCCACCGGCACCGTGATTTGCGTTTCGTCCTGGATGAATACGAGCGCGTAGAGAAATTCGTTCCAGGACAGGGTGAAGGCGAAGATGGCCGAGGCCACGATCCCCGGTGCCGCCAGCGGTAAGAGCACACGGATCAAGGCGGCCGTCCGGGTGGCGCCGTCGACCATCGCCGCCTCCTCGAGTTCGCGCGGGAGGGCCTTGAAGAAGCCGATGAGGAGCCACGTGCAGAAGGGGACGGTGAATGTCGGATAGGCGAGGAAGAGGGCGGTCAGATTATTGGTCGCGCCCAGCTCGCCGAGCACCCGATAGAGCGGGATGAACAGGAGCGCGGGCGGCACCAGATAGAGAATGAGGATGAGGCTGGCCACCGCCTCGCGCCCCGGGAACCGCAGGCGAGCGACCGCGTAGCCGCTCAGGGTGGCCACGATGGTCGTGATCAGGGTCACGGTCACCGCGGTGACGAGGCTGTTGCGTAACCAGAGTGGGAAACGCGTCTCGGTCCACAGGCCGGTGTAATTGGCGAAGGTGGCCGGGCTCGGCACGTAGATACTGATCGCGAACTGGATCTGCTCGTACGTCTTGAATGACATGCTGGCGATCCACCAGAAGGGGACCAGCACCACCAGCACGAAGCCCAGCAGTCCCGCCATGGTCAGGATCTTGGTCGTTCGGGTCACGGGGTTAGGCCCTCACTCCTTGTCCCGCAGCAGGTAGCGGCTGATGAGGACGATCCCGATCACGAGGAACGGGACCAGGAAGATCGAGATGGTCACCCCGCGCCCCCAACGAAGTTGATTGAAGGCGACCTCGTACGAATAGGTCGCGAACACTTGAGTGGCGGTGCCGGGGCCTCCGCGCGTCATCACGTAGATGATGTTGAAGTCGTTGATCGTCCAGATGAAGCTGAGCAGGACGGTGACGATGATGACGTGCTTGAGTCCGGGGAGGGTGATGTGCCAGAAGCGGCGTCCGGGGCCGGCCCCGTCCACCGACGCCGCCTCGTAGAGCTCGAGCGGGATCGTCTGCATGCCCGCCAGGTACGAGACCCCGAAGAACGGAAACCCGCGCCACCAGTTGGCCACGATCACGGCCAGCATCGCTCCCTCGGCGGTCGCCATGAAGGCGATGGGCCGGGTCAAGAGACCGGCGTCGATCAGCACGCTGTTGAAGAAGCCCCGCCCCGGGAAGGAATCGAACATCCAGCGCCAGGTGAGGGCGATGATCACGGTCGAGGTAATCCAGGGCAGGAGGAGCAGACCGCGAAAGAAGTTGCGCCAGCGCCAGATGCCGTTCAGGACCAGGGCCATGCCGAGTCCGGTGACGATCTTCAAGGTGACGGAGGCCACGGTGAAGAGCAGGCTGTTGCGCACGACCTGGCGGAAATTGTCGTCGTGGATGAGATAGATATAGTTCCTGAGACCGACGAAGCGCTCCGGATAGCCCACGAGCTTGTCGGTGAAGGACAGCCAGATGGCGCGATAGAACGGGTAGACGATCAGGGCCACCACCAGGACGAAGAGGGGTAGCAGGAACAGCAAGGCCGGGACGAGATCCCCGCGCCTGCGAGGGCGGCGCGCCGGCGCCTGCGCGCCGGTCGCGCCGTAGGGGCGGATCCGAGCGTTACGCGAAGCGGGGACGGAAATTAGCCCACACCCAGCGTATCGTAGATCTCCTTGATCTTCTTGTCCTGCCACTCGATGGCTTGATCGACCGATTGCTTGTCCACGATCACCTTGGCCGGAGCGTCGGTGAGGACGTTACTGGCCTGGACCTCGGCGGCCGCGGCGGTCACCGGGCCGGGCCAACCAGTGGGCACGAACCACTCGGCGGCGCGGCCGAAGTTCCGGTAGTTCTCGTTCTTGTTGAAGTAATCCTTGGATGCGGCTCGCGCCTTGTCGAGGACCGGCGCGAACTGGCCGTAGGAGTCGCGCATGACCGTCAGCGTCTCCTCCGGCGACAGCAGGTGGGCCACCAGACTCATGGCCGACTCGGGATCCTTCGAGCTCTTGAAGATCCCGAAGCTCATCGCGATGGCCCACATCCGTCTGCCGTCCGGTCCCGCCGGGTGAGGGAGGGCCACGTGGTTGGCCAGCGCTTCCTCTCGCTGCTTGCGCTCCTTAGCGTCCGTTGCCTTGGCCACCGCGTTCTCCAGCGCAAAGGTGATGCTCGGCCCGTTGGAGGTCTGGGCGATCTTCTTCGCGATGAAGTTCTCGTTGTTCTGGGACCCCGTCCAAGACAGGGTGTCGCCGGGCTGGATACCTTCCTTGTAGATATCGGTGGCCCACTTCATCGCCTGCTGCATGGCCGGTGTCTTCAGCGAGCGGTACTTGCCTTCCTTGGTGGCCCAGCCGGCGCCGTACGAGTACATCAGGCTCTGCATGACACCGTAGCCATCCGCGGTTCGATTCCAGCTCTGGCCCATTCCGTAGAAATTCTCGGTCGGGCGGTTGAGGGCCTTCGCCGCATTCTTGGCGTCTTCGAAGGTGCTGGGGAGCTTGACCTTGCCCTTCTCGAAGGCGTCGCGCCAGACGTACCAGAAGGCCGCCATGATGTACCAGGGGATGGCGTATTGGGTACCACCGACCATGGTGACCGGGGCCACATTGGCGGGCGGCTTGCCAACCTGCCCCTCGATCTGGCGGACAAAGCCGGTGAGATCGAGCAGTTGTCCCATTCCGGCAAAGCGGGCCGGCGCGCTTGTCTCCAGCTGTCCGACGTCCGGGGTGTTCTTGTTCTCGATTGCGGCCACGTACTTCGTCTGCATGTCCTCGAAGGTGAAGTACTCGACGCTGACGGTGCCGCCGTGCTTCTGCGCCCAGCGCTGGGCGCTGGCCTCGATGGCCTTGTTGGTGGGCTCCACGTAGGTCTTCAGGATCCAGAGCCGCAGGCTGGCCCCCTTGCGCTGCGCGGGCGCCGGATAGGGCGTCAGGGCGAGTGTGGCCGCAGCGCCTGCCAGGAACACTCGCCGGTTCACGTGTCGGTTTACCATGGCTCTCTTCCTCCTCGTTCGTCGGCTCCGGGGCGGATATCGTCCATTGCTCTTGCGCTAACCGGCCGCTCGCAGGAAGGCCTCGGCGGCTTCCATCAGCGTCTCGGCAAGGGTCGGATGCGCATGGATGGTCGCGGCCACGTCCTCGGCCGTGAGCGCCGCTTCAACGGCCAAGGTCGCCTCCGCGATCAGCTCGCCGGCTCCCGGGCCGACGATGCCCACCCCCAGCACTCGCCCGGAGTCGGGATCGACCACCAGTTTGGTGAGCCCGTCCGTCCGGCCCAGGGTGGCCGCGCGTCCGGAGGCGGCCCAGGGAAACTTCGCAAGGCGCACGGGCCGGCCTTCTCGTTCGGCGTCGTGCTCGGTGAGGCCGCACCACGCCACCTCGGGGTCGGTGAAGACGACGGCAGGTACGGCCGCATTGTCGAATGCGGCTGGCTTACCGGCGATGACCTCCGCTGCCACCTTCCCCTGGCGCATGGCGCGGTGGGCCAGCATGGGCTCGCCGGTGGCATCGCCAACGGCGTAGATGTGCGGATCGTCGGTGCGGCAGTGCTCGTCGACCGCGATGAAGCCGGGCTCCCGCACGCGCGCCCGCGTCGACTCGAGTCCGAGACCATCGACCCGCGCGCGGCGGCCCACGGCTACCAGCACCCGGTCGAAACGCTGTGCGGTTTCCCCCACGCGTGCTTCGAGGCCGCCGTCGACCTCGCGGAGCGCGGTGACCTGAGTGCCGAGGTGGATTGCGGCGAACTGCCGCCCGCATTGCCGCGCGAGCGGCTGGACGAGATCGCGATCGACACCGGGGAGGAGACCCTCGGTCATCTCCACCAGGGTGATGGCACTGCCGAGCGCGGCGTACACCTGACCCAGCTCGAGGCCGATGTATCCGCCACCGATGATGAGCAGGCGCTCGGGAATCTCGGCCAGCATCAGGGCGGTCGTGGAGTCCATGAGCCGCTCGTTCTCGAGGGTGAGGCCGGGAAGTCGCACGGATTGGGACCCGGTGGCCACGATGGCGTGCTTGAAGCGGATCGTTTGCGGCGCCTCACCTTCCACGCGCAGTGCGCGCGATCCATCGAAGAGCGCCCGACCCCCGATCACCTCGACGCCCTTGCTGCGCGCCACGGCGGCCAGACCTCGCGATAGCTTGCCCACCACACGCTCGTCCTTCCACTTCCGCATTGGATCGAGCGCGACGCGGGGCGGACCGAATTCGAGCCCGAGCTCCCGCGCGCGCTCGACCTCGCCGATGAGAGCGGCCACGTGGAGCAAGGCCTTGGAGGGTATGCATCCCTCGTACAAGCAGGTGCCTCCCAGGCGCTGGCCGTCGTCCACCACGACCACGTCCAGCCCGAGCTCCGCGCAGCGAAACGCCGCCGAGTAGCCGCCGGGCCCGCCGCCGATCACGCCGACGTCGACCTCGCGGACGAGATCTCCCATCACCATGGTGTCAGGCTGGTCACAGCTCGAGCAGGAGCTGCTCGGGGTGCTCGAGACGAGTGATGATGGCCGCGGCCAGGCGGGCGCCGTCGACCCCGTCCGCCACCCGATGATCGAAGGTCAGCGAGAGCGGCAGCAGCATCCGGGGAACGATCTGGCCTTCGCGCACGACCGGCTCGAGGCGTCCACGGGCGACGCCGAGAATGGCGACCTCGGGATAGTTGATGATAGGAATGGCCCCGGTGCCACCGAGGGCACCAAGATTGGTGATGGTGCACGTCCCTCCGCGCAGGTCGTCAAGGGTGGCCTTGCCCTCCCGGACCCGCGTGGCCAGCGCGGCCAGCTCACCAGCCAGCTCGCGGATGGGCTTCCGGTCGACGTCGCGGATGACCGGCACGATGAGGCCGCGCTCGGTGGCCACCGCCACCCCCAGATGGTAGTAGCGCTTCAGGATCATCTCGCCGGTTGCCCCGTCGAGGCTCGCGTTGAACTGGGGGTGTTCGCGGAGGGCCAGAGCGAGCGCCTTGAGCAGGAAGCTGGTCAGGGTGAGGATCACGCCGTGGGCGCGGGCCGGCTCGAGGTTGCGGGCAATGATGGCCTCGAGCTCGGTGATATCGGCGCGATCGAAGTGGGTCACGTGAGGGATGACCGTGGCCGACAAGGTCATGCGCTCGGCGATGGTGCGCCGCAGATGTGAGAGCGGCTGGCGCTCCACCGGGCCCCACTGCTCGAACCGTGGCAGAGGCGGGACATCGAGACTCACCGTCAGCGGCTTGGCCACCGCGGAAGGCTCGGTCGGCTTGGCGCGCTCCGCGGCTGGCGGCGAGGTCAGCGGAGCTGGGGAGTCAGGCCGCGCGGCCGCGGCGCGGACGTCGTCGTCGGTCACGCGCCCACCGGAACCTGTGCCACGTACGAGGCGGAGATCGACGCGAAGCTCACGGGCCAGACGCCTCGTGGCGGGGGCGGCGGGTACCGGCCCCCGATGTGGTTCGGCCGCCGCGGGCGGTATGGTCGCGGCTGGAGCCCGCGAGGCGGGAGCGGCCGGCGTGGCCCCGGGTTTCGGGCCGCCGGGCTCGTGCTCTCCTCGGCGTCGGCGAAGGTCACCAGGACCGCACCGACTTTCACCGTTTGATGAGGCTCCACGTGGATGGTGAGGACGCGTCCACTCAGGGGCGAAGGGATCTCGACCTGCGCCTTGTCGGTCTCCACTTCCAGCAGCGGCGTGTCCTCGCCGACCAGATCTCCCTCCTTGACGAGAACCTTGACGATCTCGGCTTCGGTCAACCCCTCGCCCAGGTCAGGCAAGACGAACGCGCGCGGCATCAGAAGGCCAAGGTCTCGCGGGCGGCGGCAAGAACGCGCGGCGCGTCGGGAACGTTGGCGCGCTCACGCGCGAAACCGACGAAGGGCACGTCATAGGCGGTGACCCGCTTGATGGGCGCCTCCAGGGAAAGGAAGCACCCCTCCATGAGGCTCGTCGCGATCTCGGCCCCGACACCGAAGCTGCGGGGTGCCTCGTGGACGATCACGGCACGGCCAGTCTTCCGCACGGAGGCAGTGATCGTCTCGCGGTCGAGGGGAGAGATGGTGAGCAGATCGATGATCTCTGCCTCCACGCCGTCCTCGTCCTTGAGGGTCTCGGCCGCCTCGCGGGCCACACGCAGCATGGCACCATAGGTGATGAAAGTGAGGTCGCGCCCCTCACGCGCCACCTGGGCTCGGCCGAGGGGCAGCGCCTCCGCCTCGTCCGGCACCTCCTCCCGCGCGGCATGATAGAGGGCCTTCGCCTCGAAGAAGATCACCGGGTCTGGATCGCGAATGGCCGAGACGAGCAGGGCTCGTGCGTTGCGGGGGCCAGACGGGATGACCATCTTGAGGCCGGGGATGTGCGCGTAGAACTGCTCCTCGGATTCCGAGTGGTGCTCGAGGGCACGCACGCCGCCGCCGAACGGCATGCGGATGACCAGGGCGCAGTGAAAGCGCCCTTGCGAGCGCATGCGGTAGCGGGCAGCGTGGTTCTCGATCTGATGGAAGCACTGGAAGGCGAAACCCGAGAACTGGATCTCGCACACGGGCCGAAGACCGTAGAGGGCCATGCCGACCGAGGCACCCACGATGGCCGCCTCCGCCAGCGGGCTGTCGATGACCCGCTGGCTGCCGAACGTGCGCTGCAGATCGTCGGTGACCCGGAACACACCACCGTCCACGCCCACGTCCTCCCCGATGATCACGACGTCGGTGTCGCGCTGCATCTCCTGCATGAGGGCGAGATTGAGGGCCTTGACCATGTTCAGTTTGGCCATGGCACTCGCTCGCGGCTCATCGCCGGGTCAATCGCTGGCCTCGCATGGGCGCTGCCGGCTGCTCCGGAACGACGTCAGGCGCCACCGGCTGCCGCTCCGCCACCTCCTGGCGCTGGGCGACCAGATGGGCCGGCAGCTCCGCGTAGGCGTGGTCGAACATCACCAGCGGGTCGGGAGGCGGCATGTCCTCGAAGCGCCGCACGGCCGCCGCGATCTCCGTGTCGATGGTCGCCTCCAGTCCGTCGTCGAGAAGATTCCGCTTTTGCAGATATGCGCTGAAGCGGCTGAGCGGGTCCTTGCGCTCCCACGCTCTGACCTCCTCCTCCGCCCGGTACTTGCTCGGATCGTCGGCCGTCGTGTGCATGGCGAGCCGGTACGTCACGCATTCGATGAGCGTGGGCCCGGCCCCGGCGCGGGCGCGCTCCACCGCCTCGCGGCTCGCCGCAAACACGGCGAGCACGTCGTTACCATCCACCTGCAGACCGGGGAAGCCGTAGGCAAGCGCCTTCTGGGCGAGGGTGCGCGAGTGGGTCTGCTTCTTGAGCGGCACCGAGATGGCCCACTGGTTGTTTTGACAGACGAACACGACCGGCAATCCCCACACGCCCGCGAAGTTCGCTGCCTCGTGGAAGTCGCCCTCTGAGGTGGCGCCGTCACCGAAGTACACCATGACCACGGCGTCGTCACCGCGATACTGCGCCGCGTAGGCGAGGCCCACCGCGTGCGGGAGCTGGGTGGCCACCGGGATGGCGATCGGAAGGTCGCGCTGCTCGGGTCCGGGCTGGCCACCCTCCAGATAGCCCGCGAAGAAGGCCAGTATTCGCTCGATGGGCCAGCCCCGCTGGACCATGGCCGCCGTCTCGCGGAAGGAAGGCACCATCCAGTCCTGAGGCCTGATGGCGAAGGCGCTGCCGACCTGGGACGCCTCCTGCCCCTTGATGGGGGCAAAGGTCCCGATGCGACCCTGGCGCTGCAAGCGGACCATCCGCTCATCAAGACGGCGGCCCACGAGCATGCTGCGGTACATGGCCTGCAGCGTGGTGGGCGCGATCTCGGGCTCGAGTGCGGTATCGAGGTTGCCGTCGCTGTCGAGGATCGACAGGTGTTCGACCTGGAATGGGATGTCGAGGACCGTTCTGGGCATGGCCGGGTCCGCTCGTCTATTCTACGCCGACCAGCTCGACGACCAAGCCGCGACCCCAGCCGTACTTTTTCTCGGAGAGACGCCGAACGGCGGCGGCGAGGACCGGATCTGCGCGCGCCGCCACGACCCGAGCGTGACCACGATGGGTCCGTCCGTTGACGCGAAAGCGCACGCGAGGTTCAGCCCGGATGTTCCGCACCCAGTTCGCACGCTCACCCTGCTCGGCCACGAGATAGTAGCGTCCGCGCCGGCTCGTGAACCAGATCTCGATCTCACGCGGCAGTCCGGTCCGGCGGCCCGTGGTGGTCAGGTACAAAAACGGCGACTGAGCGTGCGCCACGCGAGCCTACTCTGAGGGCGGCCCGGCAGCTCCGTCAAGCGTGCCGGTTTTCGGGGGTGCTGCGAGAACTCGGCCGGGGGCTCCCGCGGGAGCCCCCGGCCGACGCGCTGTCCTAGGAACTTCTCGGCGCGCCGCCCTTCATCATGCGCGGCCGGCCATCTCGGAGCTGAGCGAACTTCACGCGCTGTTCAGGGGTGAGGATCACCCCGATCTTCTGCATGCGCTGGACGCGCAGCTGGAGATCCTGGCTCATCAGCGCCGCGATCTCCGCGGTCTTCTGCTGAAGAACGGCCTCCTCGGCGCCATTGAGCGCGAGCTGACGGAGCTCGCCCTGCGCTTGGCGCAGAGCCTGGTAGACCTGACCTTGCGCCGGCTTATCGTCGGCGAAAACCTCCCGAATCGCCGTCACCTGTGCGTCGGTCAGGCTGAGGTGATCCTTGAGGCGTTCCATGCGATCGTGAGCGGTCGCCTGACTGGCGATCGCAAGCAAACACATGCCTCCCACCATTGCTGCGAGGCCCCGTGTCAATCCGTGTGTGACCATGACCCTTTCCTCCTCCGAGGAACATTCGTTCTACGACCTTAGACGACGTCCGGAGGATCCTCGTTTACGCTCAACCATCGTGCGCGACCGGACCCTACAAGTTCGTCTCGTTCGGCGAACGCAGGGGCGGGGTCGCCACCTTCCCTCGACAGCTTGGGGTCGAAGAGCGTGTAGGGGTTGACGTTGCCGAGGGCGGCCGCGATCGACTCCAGGACGCCAGGATGTCCGCGCCGGAGCCCATCGAGCAGGGACCGGATCTCGCGCCTGACACTCTCCTTCTCGCCACACACACAGCCGACGGCCCGGAAACCCGACTCGCGCGCATAGGCCACGGTGAGCGCCTCGCTCACGAGGACGAGGGGACGGATCAGACGCAAGGCGCCCTTACGGGAGACCGCCACGGGCGGCAGTGAGGCGATGCGGCCGTTGAAGAAGATGTTGCGCAGGAGGGCCTCCGCGCAGTCATCGGCGGTGTGACCCAGGGCCAGCACCGTGCATCCCAGCTCGTCGGCGACCTGATAGAGTGCGCGGCGCCGGTGCCGACTGCACACGTCGCACCCGTGTACCACACCCTCTCGCACGAGCCCCAGGGTCGCCGGCTCCTCGCGAAGCACCCACGGCACCCCGAGTCGCTCGATCTGTGGTCTCAACGCCTGGATCGGCGCCGTGAACTTGCCCTGCTCGATCGTCACCGCCGTCAGCTCGTAGGGAAAGGGAGCACGCTGGCGATGAGTCACCAGCGCGTGCAAGAGGCAAAGACTGTCCTTGCCGCCTGACACCCCGACGGCGACGCGATCGCCCGGACGGAGCATCGAGAAGCGGCCCATGGCCCGTCCAAGTGCGGTGAGTACTCGTGCCTGTACCTGGCCTCCCGTCGCGCTGGTGTCCACGGTGCTGCCTCCTCGGCGGTCCTGCGTTCATTCTAGAATGCGGGGACCGAGCCATGCTGACCAGTCCCGGGATTGCCCTCATCGGTCCTCGCAGTCCTCGTTTGGTGACCCAGTGGGCTCGGGCTGCCGAGCGGGCGGGGCTCGGCAGCGTGTGGTTCATCGAGGACTACTTTCAGCCCGGCGCCTATGCCCTGGCCGGGGCCGCCGCCGCCGTCACCGAACGGGTGGCCATCGGCCTTGGTGTGGTGAATCCGTTCACGCGCCATCCTGCCGTCCTGGCCATGGAGACGGGGACGCTTGCCGGCCTGGCTCCCGGGCGAATCATTCTCGGCCTTGGCACCAGCAATCCGGGGTGGATCCGCGACCAGATGGGCATCCCGTTCACGGCGCCTCTGCAGGCTCTGCGCGAGTCCGTCGAGATCGTCCGACGCCTCTGGTCCGGAGAGCGCCTCAGCTACGCGGGGAGCTCCTTCACGCTCGAGAGGGTCAAG
Source organism: uncultured Candidatus Rokubacteria bacterium (assembly GCA_963754315.1). Taxonomy (GTDB): domain Bacteria; phylum Methylomirabilota; class Methylomirabilia; order Rokubacteriales; family CSP1-6; genus CAVWFS01. Next base: position 194,403 of record CAVWFS010000015.1, on the reverse strand, counting down.
CTCGATTTCACGCCGGCTCAGACGACCCTGCCCATCCTCCTCGGAGTGAAGGGTCAAAGGGCGGTCACGATGGCCGGGGAAATCGCCGACGGTGTGCTCTGCTCGATTCTTTCGTCACCCGGCCATGTGCGACGGATCCGCGCCAGCACGGCCGAGCGGCAGCGCCCGTTCACCCTCGCGGCGTACATGCCGATGCTGATCGACGCCGACGGCGAGCGGGCGCGCCACGCGATCAGGCCATTTCTCGGGCGGTATCTGGCATTCCTCCATGGCCAGTCGATTCTGCGAGACGCCGGGATCGCGGAAGAAGCAACCATCGCGATCCGTGAGGCCGTGCTGGCCGGACGCCCGGCCAGTCATCTGGTGACGGAGGCCATGATTGACAGCACAAGCATTGTCGGAACGCCTCAGGAGTGCCGGATGGCGCTCGCGCGTTGGGCCGAAGCCGGCCTGGACACCCCAGTGGCGGTGGTCCCGCCCGACGCCAGCCTGCTCGAGCAGCTCACGCGCATCGGGACGGAGATCGGCCCCTTCTGGCGGGAGATCGCGGCGCGCTGAGGGTCACCGTCAACGCGCAGAGGGAAAGCGCGGCGGGCGCTTCTCGCGCAGAGCGCGCACGCCCTCGCGGACGTCCTCGTGCCCGAAGCTGAGCATTTCCAGAGCCAGGGACTGATCGAAGATGGGGCCCGCCTGGCGAAGCCAGTTATTCAGCGCGCGCTTGGTGTAGCGCACGGCGTACTGGGCGCCGCTGGCCAGGCGTTCGGCGACATCGGAGGCCCGTGCCATGAGCTGGTCCGGCGGCACGCACAGGCTTACCAGCCCGATACGCTCGGCCTCACGGCCATCGATGAAGTCACAGGTGAGCAGGTAGTACTTGGCCTTGGCCATCCCGCACAGGAGCGGCCAGATGATGGCCGCGTGATCTCCCGCCGCCACGCCGAGCCGCGTGTGACCGTCGGTGAGGCGGGCTGTTTCCGCGATGATGCTGACATCGGCCAGGAGCGCCACCACCAGACCGGCCCCCACCGCCACCCCGTTGATGGCGGAGACGACCGGCTTGTCGAGGTTGATCATGTTGTAGACGAGATCGCTGGCTTCGCGCATGGTGCGTGACACGGCAGCGGGGTTCGTGAAGATCTCCTCGACCAGGCCCAGGTCTCCCCCGGCGGAGAACGCCTTGCCGGCGCCCGTGATAAGGGCAACGCGGGTTTTGGAATCGGCATCAATGGTCCCCCACACCTGGGTCAGCTCCCAGTGCAGCCGCGCGTTGGTGGCGTTGAGAACCTCGGGACGGTTGATCGTGATGCGCAGGACGCCGTTGGGCTTGAGGTCGAACGTCAGATGCTGGTAGTCAGCGTAATCCATGGGATCCTCCCGCCCGCATCTTAGCGCGATGGTCAGGTGACCGGGTTGTCCTCGCCTCCCGTAGAATCGAGGCGTGAACCTCCTGGCCGAACCGAGCGTCGGCGCTCTGTGCGCGCTGGGCTCGGCCTTCATGTGGGCCGTGACGAGCATGCTCGCCCGCACGCTTCAGCCGCCTCTCACTTCTGTAGTCGATCAATGCCATCCGCTCGACCGTGGCTGGTGTTGTGCTGCTCGGGTGGGTGGTGGTTGTCGACGGGGTCAGCGTCATGACCTCCATGTCGGCGACGACGTTCGGCCTGCTCGCGCTGTCCATCGCGATCGCCGTGGGTGTCGGCGACAATTTCTTCTTCGAGAGTAGCCGCATGGTGGGCCTGGCCGCCGCCATGACCATCGCCACCAGCTATCCGCTGATCACCACCGTTCTGGCCGCCCTCGTGCTCGGCGAGGCGATCACGATGTGGGTGGTGATCGGGGGCGCCCTGACCTTGGCCGGTGTCGTTCTCATCATCTCCGGCGGCCAGCCCAGGGCGGAGCGCCATGAGCACTATCGGCTGGGCGTGGCGGCGGCGGCTCTCGCCTCCCTGGCGTGGGGGATCGCGCCCATCCTGATGAAGACACCCTTGCAGGAAATGGACGCGGCGGCCATTCAGGGCGTGCGCCTTCCGGTCGCTGCGGCCTTGCTCTGGATTACCCCGTGGGCGCGAGGGGCGGTGAGGCAACTCGTGGAGGGCGGCCAGGGGCTCGTGGTCCGCATGGCTCTCCTCTCACTGCTCACGGTGTTCAGCTCCGTGATGTACGTGGCGGGCATCAAGTACGCCGGGGTGGCCATCGGCAGTATCCTCTCGTCCGTGGCCCCGATGTTTGCCATTCCCCTCGGCGTTATCTTCTTGCATGAACGCCTGTCGCTGGGCGCCGTTCTGGGGATTCTCGTCACCATTGCCGGCGTGATAGTCCTGCAGTTCTAGGAGAGGCAACCCTTGAGATCTCCCGAGCGGATTCCGCACGGCGAGCCAGCGGCCGCGCGGGATCGTGAGCAGATGCGAAGCGAGGGTCGTCACCGCTCGCTCGCGGGCGCGGCCGTGGCGGCGGCGGCCTGCGCGGTGCTGCTCGCCGTGCCCACACCGGCCGGACTGCCGTTGGCCGGTCAGCGTGTGTTAGCGGTGACCGCGTTGGCCGTTGGCCTGTGGGGCAGCGAAGCCCTTCCGGCCGGGGTCACCGGTATCGTCGTGGTCGTGGCCCTTGTGCTCCTGGGCGCGGTACCCGACGTGTCTGCCGCCCTGGCGGGATTCGCGGACCCGGTCGTCTATTTCCTCATCGGCGTGCTGACGATCGGGCTCGCCGTACAGCGAAGCGGTCTGGCCGAGCGCGTGGCGCACCTGTTCCTGCGCGGCTGCCGGGGTCGACCGCGCACGCTGTATCTGCAATTGCTGGCAGCCTTCCCCCTTCTCACCCTGCTGCTGCCTTCGGCCACCACCCGCACGGGCATTCTCGTTCACGTGTACGACCAGGCCCTCGAGCTGAGCGGCGTGCCGCCAGGGGCACCGCTCGCCCGGGCGGTCATGATGGCCTTGAACTCGATAAATCGCCTGGCCTCCACCGTGCTCCTGACCGGCGGCATCACGCCTATCGTGGCTGCGGGATTGATCGGCGGTATTTCCTGGCCGCGCTGGTTCGTGTTGATGAGCGTTCCCTACGGGGTGTTGCTGGTGGCAGGAGCCGGACTGATCTATCTGCGCTACCGGAGGGGATTCGAGGCTTCGCTGCCCCTGACGCCGGAGGCAAACGAGAAGCCCCTCTCGCCGGTCGAATGGCGGACTGCCATCATCACGGCGGGGGCATCGCTGCTCTGGCTGACCGATGCGCTCCACCCAGCCTTGCCCGCCATGCTGGCCTGGGTCTGTCTGCTCGCCCCGGTCGTTGGCGTCCTGTCGTGGAACGACTTCGAGCGCGGCGTCGGCTGGGCCAACTTCTTCGTCATCGCCTCCTCGCTTTCGCTGGCCCAGGCCCTCGTCAGCAGTGGGGCGAGCGCGTGGCTGGCGGCCCTCGTTGTCAACACGACCCCTTCGCTCGCGCGCAGCCCGCTCCTGGTGGTGGTCACCTTGCTCGTGGCGGCCGCCGTCATCCGGCTGGTGATCCCCAACATCACTGGCTTTCTCGCCACCACCATTCCCGTCGCCATGTCCATCGCGACCGCGACCGGTCTGAGCCCCCTCGTCTGCGGGCTGGTGGTGACGATCGCCGGGGACGCCGTCCTCTACTACCCTGCCCAGAGCGCCTCCTCTCTGGTGGTGTATCAGCGAGGCCATCTCAGCGCCCCGGAGATCTTCCGCTTCGGTCTCTGGATGACCTTGCTGGCGGCTCTGGTCGTGCTGACGGTAGCGCTGCCGTACTGGAGCGCGATCGGAGAACCCCTCCGTCGCTAGCGGCATTCTTCCGCGCGGCGATCGTAGTACGCTAGCCTGCCGTAGACGTCCGCCCCTCGAGGTGTCAGCCTCGAAGAAACCGAGGAGACGCGATGAACTTCGAGATCATCGATGCCGACGGTCATGTGACGGAAACCTGGGAGCAGATCGCGCGCCACCTGCAACCGCCCTACCGCGGCCGATCGCACCTCACGCCGTTCTTCCCGCAGGATGGCTGGGACCGCCGGCTGATGGGGACGAAGGGAAACTGGGCGGGTGACGGTGCTGCCTGGGTGGAGGCGCTCGACGCGGGCGGGATGAGCCTGGCAGTGCTGTACCCGACCCTTGGCCTCTTCATGCCCTTTCTGCGAGACGCCGAGTGGGCGGTAGCCCTGTGTCGCGCCTACAACAGCATGCTTCATGCGGACGTGACCAGTCAGAGCCCGCGCCTGAAGGGTGTCGCGCTCCTGCCGCTGCAGGATCCGCCCGCGGCGGCGCGCGAGCTGGAGCGCGCGGTGCAGGAGCTCGGGTTCGTGGGAGGCATGGTCTCCGCCGATAGCTACTTTCTGCTCGGTCACGCTCGCTTCGACCCGATCTACGCGGCGGCACAGCGCCTGCGGGTGCCCCTCGGCGTGCATGCGGCGGGAACCGACATGGGCGCGGCCGGCCACGAGCCCTTCCCCAAGTTCATCCAGGCTCACACGTGCTCGCATGTTTTCGCCCAGCTCCGTCAGATCACCTCGATGATCTTCGAGGGTGTCCCGGAGCGCTTCCCCGACCTCACCATCGCCTACCTGGAGGCGGGTTCGGGCTGGGTTCCCTTCTTCCTGCAACGCATGGACGAGGAGTACGAGAAGCGTGGGCACGTGGAAGCCGTGCGCCTCCGGAAGTCTCCGACCGAGTACGTGCGCCAGGGGAGCATCTACTTTTCGTGCGAGGCTGACGAACCGCTCCTCCCCCAGGCGCTCGCCTACGTGGGAGCCGACCGCATCATGTACGCCTCCGACTTCCCGCACTGGGATCACAGCTATCCAAAGTCGGTGAAGGAGCTGGCGGAACGTCCCGATCTCAGCGACGAGCAGAAGCGTCACGTGCTGGGCGCCAACGCGCGACGGTTCTACCGACTAGACTGAAGGGGCGCTCGATGAGAGCTGGAGCAGGCTCGTACCAGGGATACCACCTGCGCAATGTGCCACCTGCCGACGACGAGCTGACGCAGGTAGGACCGGGCACACCGGGGGGTGAGTACCTGCGGCGCTTCTGGCAGCCGGTAGCCTTCGCGCGTGATCTCGGCGACGTCCCCCTCCGCGTGCGCATCCTGAGCGAGGATCTCGTCCTCTTCCGCGCCGGCGATGGTCGGCTCGGGTTGCTCCACCTCCACTGCCCGCATCGCGGAGCGTCCCTGGAGTTCGGGCTGATCTCCGCGCGCGGGATTCGATGCTGCTACCACGGCTGGCTCTTCGACGTGGATGGACGCCTTCTCGAGACACCAGGGGAACCGGCGGGCAGTCGCCTCAAAGATCGGATCTGTCAGGGGGCCTACCCGACGCTCGAGCATGCTGGGCTGATCTTCGGCTATCTCGGGCCCCCGGATCGGCGCCCGCCGTTTCCCCTCTACGACAGCTTCGAGGTCCCTGGTTTCGTGCTGAAGCCAGCCGCCAGGTTCGAGCTCCCGTGCAACTGGCTCCAGATCAAAGACAACAGCATGGACCCCGTACACACGTCCTTCCTGCATGCGCTCAGCAGCGGATATCAGTTCACGGAGGCGTTCGGCGAGCTGGCCGAGCTCGAGTGGCAGGAGCGGCCATACGGCATGATCTACATCGCCACGCGCCGCGTGGGTGATCGGGTGTGGGTGCGGGTCTGTGATTTCATGGCTCCCAACGTTCATCAGTTCACGCGGGAGATCGAGGAGGCGGCCGCGGAGAGCGTCTTCTACCGTCCGGTCATCATCCGGTGGGCCGTCCCCAACGACGACAGCCACACCACCAACTTCGAGCTGGCGCAGGTCGATCCTGGCTGGGGACTGGACGCGGCGGCGATCACGAGGCCCGGCTTCGGGCAGGCGGCCGATCGGCCCTACGAGGAACGTCAACGTCACCCGGCAGACTACGACGCGCAGTCGAGCCAGCGGCCCATCGCGGTCCATGCCCTCGAGCATCTCGCCTCGACCGACCGCGGCGTCGTGATGCTGCGGCGAATCGTCCGCGACGGTATCCGTGCCGTCGCCCGCGGCGAGGACCCCCGCCAGCTTGCCTGCGCGAGGGAAGGGGTCATCCCCACCGTCACTCAAGACACCGTGATCACGCTCCCGGCCAGCCCCGATCCCGCAGCGGATCGAGCCCTCCTCCGGGAGACGGGCCGCCGGGTGGTGGCCGGCGAATATCAGCGATGATCAGGGGCGCGGCGGCGGCTCGTACGCGAACACGCTGACCTTGTAGTGCGCGGCGGGGGTCACGAGAGCCTCGAAATAGGCGCGACCTCCCTGGGGGAATTCCGAGGGAACCCAGACGAGACTCTGATCGACGAGCTGACCGCGCGCGTCCCGGCCGTCGATCAGCAGCTGCATCCAGCGTGCCCCGTACTTGTTCACGCTGATGATGAACCCACTGACGACCACCCGACCGTTGCGCGGGGCCGCCTGCCAGTCGATGCGGAAATAGGTGTCCCAGTTGATGATGCGCGGCACCAGCGCCTGGGCCTGCTCCTGATCGACGACATCGGCTCGAGGCGGGCCTGGGCACCGGCGGTCCCGGTCCCGACGAGCAACAAGAGCAGCGCCCCCAGCAGGTACTTCACGCCTCAAGCCTTACCAGGAGGAAAGGGTCCTGTCCATTCGAGCCGCGTTCCGGTCCGCGTGTCTCTGGAGCATAATGCACGATGATGTCCACGCGTGCGTTCCTCCCTGGTGCAGACACAAAGCGTCGGTGCGGGTGGGCACAGGATCCCCTCAACATCCGCTATCACGACGAAGAGTGGGGCGTGCCCGTCCACGACGATCGCACCCTGTTCGAGTTCCTGATCCTCGAAGGCGCGCAGGCGGGACTGAGCTGGGTGACGATCTTGAAAAAGCGGACGGCGTACCGTCGCGCCTTCGGCAACTTTGATGCGGAGCGGGTCGCCCGTTTTCCGAGGGCCCGGGTGGAACGGTTGCTCGCTCGACCCGGGTATCGTTCGCAACCGGGCCAAGATCGAAGCCACCATCGGCAACGCCCGAGCGTTTCTCGACGTTCGGCGCGACCATGGGAGCTTCGACACATACCTCTGGCGTTTCGTGGACGGCAAGCCAATCGAGACTGCGCGGCGGTCGATCAAAGACGTTCCGGCTGAGACCGACCTGTCACGCGCGTTGAGCAAGGACCTCGCCAAGCGCGGCTTCCGGTTCGTGGGACCGACGATCTGTTACGCCTTCATGCAGGCGGTGGGGCTGGTGAACGATCATCTGGTCCACTGCTTCCGCCGCTCCGAGGTCCGCCGCCTCGCCTAGAGTCCGGCTGAACGACCCAGACGATCCCTGCTCAGCGCAAGTCCCAGCTGGTGCCCTGAGGAGTGTCGCGCAACTCGATGCGCGCCGCGCTCAGTCGCGCGCGTAGCTGATCCGCGACTGCCCACGCTTGCGCCGAGCGCAGCTCCGCGCGGAGCGTGATCAGACCTTCCACCAGCGGTTGCAAGACCTCACGAGGATCGCGCAACCCGACTGCCGCGACCTCGCCCAGACGATGAATCAGAGAGTGGAGGACGGCGCGCGCCCGGTCCGGGTCATCGGTTTGCAGGCTATCGGCCGACCACTCGATGATGGTGCGGTCGAGCTCGCGGATGGCCTCCGCTGCGTCGTCGGCGCGCCGGGAGGTCAGGGCGGCCTCGAAAACCCTTTCGAGTCGCGTCACCTCGGACAGCAGTGGAGACCGCCCCGCTGGCGGCGCGACGGTCGAGGTGTGCTCCACGTCCGTCGCCGCTTCCGCGGGCCCTTCACCGGAGGCCAGGCTCGTGTCGCCCCGCGCTGCCGCCAGGAGGTCATCAATGGTCAGCCGCGCCCCGGCTGGGAAGCGCCTTGTATCACCCCGCCGACGCACGGTGACGACCCCGCGTCCGGTGACCACGATCTCGCGGGAGTCGAGATCGACGATCAGCGCCGTGTGTTCGTCGATGCCGAGCACCCAGGCGTCCGTCGGGAGCATCGTCTCCATGGACGCCAAGCGGCGTTCACCCAGGTAACAAAAGCGGGTGTCGTGGGTGCCCCCCTCCGCGTTGTCATAATGGGGAATCAGCACGCACGATCCCTCGAATCCGACCTGGGCCAGCAGGTCCAGTCCGTCCAGCCAATGGATGGTCTGCCCGACCTTGTAGATCTCGTACACGGGGACGGTGAACCGCCCGAGGGTCAGCGCGGCGGCGCTGGCAAAGACGACCGCCCCCCCCTGCGCGAGCTTGCTGGCCAAGGCTTCGGGGACCGGAGAGCTGCGCCAGACGGAGAGCGCATACGAGGGGCTGCCGGGTCCGGCGAACACGAGGCTGGCCGTGCGCAGGCGCGCGAGGGCAGCGGCCTCGGCGCGCGGGGTTCTGAGTGTCGCATCGGCTGCCAGGGGCCCCGGGTAGCCGGCCGGCTCGATGCCGAGCTGGACACGCTGGGCAAAGTACTCGACGGCCCGCTGAGAGATCTCGGCGGCGTTTTCCTGGAAGCCATAGGGCGTGTCGAGAAGCACGGCGCCCGACGCTCGGCCGAGACGGGCCACCACGTCGCGATGCGTGGTGACCATGGTCGGGGCGGTCTCGCCTGAGCCCAACAACGCCAGCACGCGCGGCAGACGCGTACTCATGCGAAGAATCCGTCATCGACTGCTCCCATGAGGGCATCGGCGATCTGCTCCGGGAACTGCAAATGCAGGTCGTGGTGGCCCACGAGCCACTGGGAGCGGATCTTGGAGGCTGAGGCCAGCGCGGTGCCCTCGGCCCGTCGTTTGCCCGCCGTTCTCTCGGCGTCGCCCGTGTCAGCGAGAAGCAGCAAGGCAGGCGTCGCCAAGGTGACCCATCGGGTCGAGGGCCGGTGTTCCCAGAGCGATCTCAAGATTTCGAGGTGTCGAGGCCGTGCGAGACGCGGCTCCACTCGGCCAGCACTCGAAGCCTGGAAACAATGCAGGTAGGCGGCGATCGCCCGATCCGAAAAATCAGGGTGCTGAGCACGGAGCCTCGCCTCGAGCTCCGCAAGGGTCAGATGGCCGAGGGACGGAGGCGTGAGCGCTGCCAGGCACGCCTCCCAGGACGGGTAAGAGTTGGCCAGCTCGATGATCCCGCCATCGACGCAGACGATTCCCCGGACGATGTCGGGGTGGCGCCAGGCGAGCTCGAGGACCACGTTTCCACCCCATGATTGACCGGCCAGGATTGGCCGATCGAGCCCGAGTGCCTCGATGAGGGCCCGTAGGTCCCCCACGGCGATGTCGTTTCCGTACTCGCACTGGGGAGCGTCCGAGCGGCCGTGGCCGCGCTGATCGAGGGCGACGACCGTGTGGCCGCGGGCGTGCAGACGCTCGGCCACCGCGTCCCACAGGCGCACGTTGGAGGCAAGCCCATGGACGAGCACGAACGGGGCAACCGTTGGATCGCCCAGGTGTCGCTCTACATGCAAGGTCACGCCCGGCGCCACCGCTACCCGCTCCTCGGTCGGCCCCGCTGGCGTTCCACCTCTGGGTTGCTCGGTCATTGGTCGAGCGATCCTCCGCTGAGCGCTCCCGTCGTCACGGGGACGCGCGCCCGTCATACTAGATCAGAGGCTGGCTCCGCCTCAACCGCCGCCCGAAATCGAGGTAAGCCATTGGGGGGATGGAAGATGACCATGTCGTCAAGCATTCGCATGGCGGGTGTGCTCGTCTGGACCGAGGCCGCTCGCTTCGAATCCATGGTGCGTTTCTATCGAGATACCCTCGGCCTCCGTCCGCGCTCAGCCAGAGAGGACTTCATCAACTTCGAGTGGGGTGAGGTGCGGCTGAGCGTTGGCGTCCACAGCGGCATGCGTGGTCCGAGCCGAGACCCTCTGCGAATCATGGTGAACTTTGCCGTCGACGATATCCACACGACCTACACGCGTTTGACAGAGGCAGGGGTGCCCTTCACGCGAGCACCGGAGGTGGAGGAGTGGGGAGGCTACGTCGCCACCTTCGTCGATCCCGATGGCAATACGTTGCAGCTCATGCAGCTGCCGGTCTGAGGATAGAGTGCCGCGCCCGCGCTCAATGCGGATGGCGGTGCTGAAGGATGTGCGGCCGCTCGAGCCCGTGCGCGAGCATCAGCGGCTCGTCGGCCAGGAGGTCGCGCGGCGGTCCTTCGGCCACGATCTTGCCACCATCGAGGACGATCGCGCGCGAGCACAGCTCGACGACCAGCTCGAGATCGTGGGTGGCCACGATCGTGGTGGCAGGGATCTGCTTCAGGAGCGCCTTGATCTCTCGGCGCCCGCGAGGGTCCAGGTTGCTGGTCGGCTCGTCCAGCACCAGAATCCGTGGGGCACAGGCCAGCACGCCGGCCAGGCAGACCCGCCGCTTCTCCCCCCGCTGAGATGATGCGGCGCGCGCTGGTCGAATCCAGCAAGGCCGACCTTGGCGAGAGCATGGTTCACCACGCGCTGGACCTCGAGCTCGTCCTGGCCGAACTGCCTGGGGCCGAAGGCAACATCCTCGAACACGGTCGGACAGAAAAGCTGATCGTCGGGATCCTGGAAGAGCAGGCCCACCGTGCGGCGGATCGATGCCAGGTGTGGGGGCGCTACGGCCTGGCCGAAGACGAACACGGCCGGATCACGCCGGCTGCCGTGCCCGCCTGCTTCCGGCAGAATCCCGTTGAAGTGGAGCAGAAGGGTCGACTTGCCGGCCCCGTTGGGGCCGATCAGACCTACGCACTCTCCTTCTCCCACGGACAGGTCGACCCCCTTCAGCGCCTCGGAGCCGTCGGCGTAGCTGAAGCGCAAGTCGCGGACCTCGAGGGCCGCGGTCATTGCCACCCTCGCGCGGCCATGGCCGCGTAGATACGCTCGGCTCGCTCGGTCGACCGGATGAAGAGCTGACCGATCACGGTCGCCAACGTCCTCCAGGTCCACCAGCGTCCGGACTGAAACGTCCGGCTCGCGCGCGCTCGCCGCATGCGCTGGGCTTCGTCGGTCAGCACGAACAGGTAACGGTACATGAGGGCCAAGGTGCTGATGAGCAGTCGCGGTACCCGGACGCGTTGCATCACCCCGAGCAGGGCCGAAAAGGGCGTGGTATTCGAGAGCAGGATCATCGTGAGCAGGCACAAGGTGGTCTTGACGACCATGGTCGCGAAGATGCGCCCACCCCTCGGCTGAAAGATGGCCAGCCCCGCCACGCCCAGTGCGAGCGGCTCAAGGGCGAGCAGCCGCCACAGCACGAATTTCGGTGGGATCCGGCTCAGCCCGGCGATCAGCAGCAAGAGCAGCGCGATCGTGCCGAAGGGCCCCCAGGCACCCACGGGGAGCAACGCGGTCACGGTTACGACCCCGAGCGCTGCCGCCAGCTTGAGGCCGGCGGGTAAGCGATGGATCGGGCTGTCGAGTCGGCTGTAACGGTCGATAAAGTCGTGACGCATGGTTGAGCCTACGCCGCCGGCGGAGTCGTCCTTGCTCCCGGTCGCCTTCCCACGAGGACGCGCGCCAACCCCAGGGCGAGGAGGAAGACGATCACCGTTCCCACTCCGCCCGCGAGAGCGGTAGCCCACGTAGCAGAAACGATACCAGGAATGGCGTAGTCCGGCATCGGGGATGGCACGAGAGGAGTGTCGGCGGTGCGCTCGGCAAAGCCCAGAGTCTCGGCGACCTTCTCGAGACCATCCGGCCACGCCGAGGCCAGGGGCGAAACGAACATGGCGATTCCCAGCGCGATGAGGAGCCCGAAGGCCAGCGCTTCAGGGAGGCTTCGCGCCCGCAAGGCGCTGTCTCCGTCGGTGAGGAGCTCCGGACGCGCCCGCAAGATGGCGAGGATGACCAGAGTCGTGATCAGCGCCTCGCCCACGCCGATCAGCATGTGCACGCCGGTCATGGCGGGCAGCACCACCGACCACGGGACGACCCCGGAGAGGCTCAACTCGCCCGCCACCATGATGGCAGCCAGAACCACCGAGCACCAGGCGGCGAACGCGACGGCGACGAGCCGCCCGCGGTCGTCGCCCAGGACACGATAGACCGCCCGGTAAATGGCATACCCGCCCACGGCCCCCACGATTCCCATGTTGAAGATGTTCGCGCCGAGGGCCAGCACGCCGCCGTCGGCGAAGAAAAGGCACTGGACGATCAGGACGGTCGCCATGACGACGACGGCTCCACTCGGCCCCACGAGAACCGCGGCGAGGACGCCCCCCATCAGATGACCGGAGGTCCCGCCCGCCACGGGAAAATTCACCATCTGTGCCGCGAAGACGAAGGCTGCCGTCAGCCCCAACAGGGGGACGCGGCGTGGCGGCAGGTGAGTCTGGGCCCGGCGCACCGCCGTCCCCACGCCAATGACGGCAAGAACCGCAGTGGTCACGACAGTTTTCGCATCGAGGAACCCATCGGGGATGTGCATGGGCGTCTACGCTATCCGACGCCGTGAGCTGCGGCATCGACGGCTGGCCGTCCAAGTCCGGCCGCCGCCCGGAGCCGGTCGAGAACCTCCAGGCGTGCGATCGAGTCGGCCATCCGCGATCCCGAGCTGATGCCTGTGCGAACGGTGGCCTGAAAGTGCTCGACCATGGCCAGGTAGGGATTTCCGCCTCCGACGACGACCTGTTCCAGACGCCCGTCGCGACTTCGGAGGGTGAACGCGACATCGTCAGGGCCGGGGGTGTGGGCCCGGTCCACGGTCACCGCCGCCTGGGTCCCCACGATCTCCAGGCTCTGGTGCTCTGGAGCATCGAAGGAACACTCGATCGCCGCGCTGAACCCATCACCAAAGTCCAGCCATCCGGAGCAAGCCGCGTCCACACCGGCGTCAGTCATGACAGCGGCTGCCGCGATGCGACGAGGCGGTCTGCCGGCAGCGCTCAGCAGCGGCGCCACACAGTAGATCCCCACGTCGAGCAGCGCGCCGCCCTCCAGATGGGGTTGCCACCGGTGGTTGTCGGATCCACTAAGGACACCTGTGAAGACGGCCCGCGCGAAACGCAGGGCGCCCAGTCGTCCCGAACGAACGAACGCATCCACGGCGGCCGCGCGTGGATGAAAGGTGGTCATGTACGCCTCGAGGAGAAACACGCCGGCGGCGGCGCACGCAGCGCGCATCGCGCGGGCGTCGGCGGCCGAGGGGGCCAGAGGCTTTTCGCACAGCACGTGCTTGCCTTCGGCCGCCGCCCGCTCGACCCACTCGCGATGCAGGCTGTTCGGCAGGGGCACGTAGACCGCCTCCACCTCGGGGTCCGCCAGCAGCTCGGCATAGGACGCATAGGTCCGCAGCGCACCAAAGGTGTCCAGTGTCCCCGCGCTCCGGCTCTGACTGGCCACCGCGACCAGCCGCGCATTCTCGCTGGCGGCGATGGCGGGCAGTACGGCCTGCTGGGCAACCACGGCGGACGCGGCGATCACGCCCCATCTCAACGGGGGCGAGCCCGGCCCCTGTCCCACGTCAGGTGACTCCTGGCGGAATCGGCGTGGCCGAACCGCCCTGGTCGCTCGATCGCTGGGCGCTTTCGAGCACGGCGATCACTGTCCGCACCGACTGCGGCGTGACGGCGAGAGGTTCTCCAAGATGCAGGTGGTCGGCGAGATTCCGATGAAACGCGAACGGCTGCTCTGGCGCCGGTGGCAGCCGGGTCTCGCTGAGGCCGTAGCCGCTCTCGTAGCGGGCCAGGGTAAGCTCGGCGGGCGCCTCCGCATGATGCAGCTGCTGAGCCACGTAACCGCGCCCCGGTTCCAGGCGCTCGAGGGCGATCGACCGATAGTGCCCGACGAGCGTGCCGGTTGTCCCTTGCACGTAGAACTTCGGCTTGCGGACAGCCGCGATGTCGCTCTGAAGAAACTCGGCTTCGCGGCCGTCGCCCCAGGAGAGACGGACCCGCAGCTGGTCAAGATTCGTCACGTCGTGCCAGACGCGCTTGTGCCCATACGTCTGCACCGTCCGGGGGGCGCTGCCGAGGAGCTGGAGTATCCAGTCGATGTGGTGTGAGCCCCAGTCGTAGACAGCGCCGCCCGACACCGCAGTGTCGGAGTGCCAGGTGCGGCAGGGATGGGCATAGTCGCCGACAAACGTTTCCACGTTGAAGATGTCGCCCAGCAGCCCGGCCCGGACCGCCCGACGGATCGCGGTGAAATCGGGATCCCAGCGCCGGTTCTGGTACACGGTGAGAACGCGATCATGAGCGGCCGCGGTCGCGATGATCCGGTCCGCCTCGGCCAGGGTGAGACAGAGGGGCTTCTCGCATGCCACGTGCTTGCCGGCCTGTAGCAGGGCCAGGGTCAGCCCGGAATGCTGAGCGGGCGGCGTGGCGACGAGAGCGACCTCCACGTCGTCGTCGCTCAGGACCTCGTCGACGGACGCGTAGGTGCGCACACCCGGGAAATCGGCTTCGGCCGTCTTGCGCCGGTCCACACTAGGATCGACGACGGCGACGAGCTGAAGACCGGAGGTCTTGCTGACCCCCAGGCCGTGGTGAAACCCCATGCCTCCCAGCGGCCCGTAGCCGACGACGGCGATGCCGATGTTGCGTCCACAGCAATGAAGGTCGGGCCGAAGGGCACGAGCCAGCAGCTGAAGCAGATCGGGTGTGCCCAGAGCGTCGTCGGTATTCCCGAGGCCGCAGGCCACGACGCGGCCGGCGCCGAGGGGTGTCTCCACGACGGCTGCCAGATCGCGCAGGGCAACCCTCACGTCCAGGATGGTCCGACCCCCAGCGAGGCTGACAAGGGGCATGAACCGATCGACGACGGCGAACTCGTGGGTGATTCGATCGGTGATATGCGAATGAGCGGACGTGACCCGGGCGTAGTACTCACCCGGGGGTGGCTCGGGACCCGCCACCACCCCCAGCAGATTGGCCCAGAATCCATCGGGCTCGGCAGGCGCCAGGCCGATGGCGATCAGCGACGCGCCCCGCGCGACCGCGGTGTGGAGGGCGCCCAGGGTGTGGGCCGTCTGGGCGGGCTGGGGACCGTCGATCACGATCGCATCGAACTCGGAGAAATCCGGATACGCGGCCCCCGGGGCGGCGATGGCGAGGTCGGTCACCTCCGGCGCCAGGGCGCGGAAGGCGTCACGACGGCGATCGGTGAGACGCGCAGACAGGACCAGGGCGCGCATCCGGCTCACCGTACCACAGAGCGCGGCCGGGCTGGTGTACAGTCGCGCCGGTGAGATTCATCATGGCGGGGAGGAGCCGATATGCCCACGGTCAGGCTGAGAGACGCCTCGGAGTACCCCGAGCCCGTCCGCAAGATGTTCGAGCTGTCCAAGCAATGGTTCAACCATGACTTTCCGGCTCCCCCCGCGATGAGCCGGGTCATGGCATGGGATCCCGAGTTCGGCGGTCCCCACGGCCGGGCCATGAAGCGGGTCATGGGTCCGGGCGAGTGGAGCCGTGCCGAGAAGGAGATGGTGGCGGCCGTCGTGAGCGGGGTCAACGCCTGCACGTACTGAGTGACGGCTCACACTGCAGCCGGGAAGCTGCAGGGAATGACGGGCGACGCACGCTGGTACGAGGCCGCCTTCGTGGTCGGGGTGACCAACGCCCTCAACGTCGTCGCCGACGGTCTGGCGCCCGCGGGCGGAGTGCCGCTGCTGACGCCGCTCCCCGAGACTGGTGGGAGCGAGGACGTGGCCAGCCTGTTCGCGGAAGCGGCCGCCTTTTACGGGGCCCAGGTGCCGTTGCCATTGCGTCTGGTGGCGCGCGATCCGGGCTATGCCCGGGATCTGTGGGAAGCGGTCCGCCGGGCCTTCGCCGACAACACGCTCGCCCGTCGTTACAAGGAAGGGCTCGCCTTCGCGGTGTCGCTCACCACTCGCTCGGGATTCGGCACCGCGTTCCACCTGGGTGAGATGCGACGGCTCGGTGTCGGCGACCGTGGCATCATGGAGATCATCGGTGTGACCCAGATGTTCTCGAGCTACACGAAGATCGCCGACACGCTCCAGCTCGAGCCCGACATGCACGACATCGCTCCGTCGGATCCGTCCCCGGCGCCGGGCCTCATGGGGTAGCGCCGCGCATTGACCTTGCCCCCTCCGGCTCTTCCTCTTGTCGAGCTACGCGCAGTCTCCAAGATCTATCGGGAGGGAGACCGTGAACGAGTGGTGCTCCGGGACGTCGACCTCGCGGTCGATCGCGGTACCTTCGTGGCCGTGCTCGGACGGAGCGGCTCGGGGAAGTCGACGCTCCTCAACCTGATCGGCGGTATCGATGCGCCGACCAGCGGCACGGTGAGCATCGACGGCACGATCGTCACCGCGCTTGGCGAACGCGATCGTGCCCTGTTCCGTCGGCGGCATGTGGGTTTCATCTTCCAGTTCTTCAACCTCGTGTCGACCCTGACCGTCGAGGAAAACCTGCTCTTGCCGCTCGAGCTGGTTGGTCGCACGGGAGGGCCGGCACGCGGCCGGGCCAGCGATCTGCTGCGGGAGGTCGGCCTCCTGGACCGGGCCCGTGCCTTTACCGACCGGCTATCCGGAGGGGAGCAGCAGCGAGTCGCCGTGGCGCGCGCGCTCGCCCACGAGCCCCTGCTGATCCTCGCCGACGAGCCGACGGGTAATCTCGACATGGAATCCGCAGAGCAGGTCCTGGGACTCTTGCGGCGCCTGCCGAGGGAGCAGGGCAGGACGGTGATCGCGGTCACGCACAGCGCCGAGGTGGCGCGGGCAGCCGACCGCATCCTGACCTTGAGGAATGGGAGTGTCGTCGCATGAGCTGGATGCTCTGGCGGGCCAGCCTGCGACACCTCGCACGCCACCCGTGGCAGATCGGGCTCTCCATCCTCGGCATCGCGCTCGGGGTGGCGGTGGCGCTCTCGATTGACCTCGCGAACGAGAGCGCCCGACGGTCGTTCTCCGTCTTCGCGGAGAGCATGGCGGGCCGGGCCACCCACCAGATCGTGGGTGGGCCATCGGGCGTCCCCGAATCCGTCTATCGAACGCTCCGGCTCGACCTTGGTCTCCGCCGCTCGGCGCCTGTGGTGGAGCGCCACCTGACGGCGCCGGATTTGCCGGGGATGACCTTTCATCTGCTTGGCGTCGATCCGTTCGCCGAGTCACCCTTCCGATCCTTTCTGGGCGGCGGCGTGGCCCCCTCCCTCGACGACCTGAGCGCGCTGCTCACTCGTCCCGGGGCGGCCCTGATCGCTCGGGAGACGGCGCGGCGCCTCGGCCTCCGGCGCGGCGACACCCTCACGGTGAGGGTGGGATCCGAGCGCCGTCAAATCACCCTCGTCGGCGAGCTGATCCCGCACGACACGCTGAGCGCACGCGCCCTCGAGAGCACGCTCGTCACGGACATTGCCACCGCCCAGGAGGTCCTGGGCGAGGTCGGTCGCTTGAGCCGGATCGATCTCATCTTGCCCGACGGGGCACAGGGTGACGCCGAGCACGCGCGGCTGGCGGCCCTGCTACCACCGGACGTTCAGATCGAGCGCGCGGGCAGGCGCGCGGCCGTCGTGGAGCAGATGACCGCAGCGTTCGCCATCAACCTCACCGCGCTCAGCCTGCTGGCGCTCGTCGTCGGTATGTTTCTCATCTACAACACCATGACGTTCTCGGTTGTGCAGCGGCGCGAGCTCATCGGTATCCTGCGCGCGCTCGGCGTCAGCCGCGGCGAGATCTTCGGCATCGTTCTCGGCGAGGCGGCTCTGATCGGGCTGATCGCGACGGCCGGGGGACTGCTGCTCGGGATCCTGCTAGCTCAGGGCATGGTCCGGTTCGTCGCGCAAACCATCAACGATCTCTACGTCACCCTCGCCGTCCGGGACGTGGCCTTGCCGCCCCTGAGCCTGGCACGGGCGGCTCTCCTCGGGCTGGGCGGCACGCTCGTGGCGACGCTCGCCCCCGCCTTCGAAGCCACGGCCACCACACCGCGGGCTGCCCTGCATCGGTCGATCGTCGAGGGACGGTCTCGCCGGGCCGCCCCCCAGCTTGCCTTGATCGGGATAGGCGTGCTGATGGCGGGCATTCTGGCGCTGCTCCCGGCTCGCGCGCCCATCGTGGTCGCCTACGCCGCCCTGTTTGCGGTCCTGCTCGGCGCAGCATTGCTCACGCCCTGGGCGGCCATCGCTCTCATGACGTTGGCCCGCGCTCCCATGGGCTGGCTGTTCGGTCTTCCGGGGCGGATGGCAGCAGGCGCGGTCGTCGCCGCGCTGAGTCGCACGGCGGTAGCCCTGGCCGCACTGATGATTGCGGTGGCATCCACCGTGGGTGTCGGGATCATGATCGGCAGCTTCAGGCAAACAGTCGTTCGCTGGCTTGATTCCACCCTGCAGTCAGACGTGTACGTCTCGCCGCCCAGTCTGGTGAGCAACCGCGCGGACGCCACTCTGGCTCCCGCCCTGATTGCGCGTCTGACATCCACGCCCGGCCTCGTCCGCGTGAACACCAATAGGACCGTCCGGGTGGAGTCGTCGGCGGGGCCTGTGTCACTGGTCGTCCTCGACGTCGATGCCCATGCTCTCGGCCGCTTCTCCTTCGTGCGCGGACAGCAGGCCTCGGTCACGCCTCGTTTCTGGACGGAGGGAGCGGTGATGGTCTCGGAACCGTTGGCCTACCACCGGGCGCTCGGCATGGGCAGTCGCCTGCGCTTGCGTACCGACCGGGGGGAGCGCGAGTTCCCGGTGGCCGCGGTGGTGCGTGACTACGGCTCCCCGGAGGGCGTGGTGATGATGAGCCGTGCGACCTACGAGCAGTTCTGGGACGATCGCGCCATCTCCGCCCTCGGCCTTGTCGCTGCCCCCGGCATCGACCCTGAGCTTCTGGTGGGGGTGTTGCGTCGGGCGGCTGGCCCTGACCAGGAGGTCCTGATTCGCTCGAACCGGGCGCTGCGGGTAGCCTCCCTCGAGGTCTTCGACCGTACGTTCGCGGTCACGATCGTACTGAGGTTGCTCGTGACCGTTGTGGCCTTCGTCGGCGTGCTGAGCGCCTTGATGGCGCTCGCCTTCGAGCGCGCCCGCGAGCTCGCGGTGCTCAGGGCCCAGGGTTTCACGCCGGGCCAGGTGTGGACGCTCGTCACCGGCCAGAGTGGGCTGATGGGAGCGGCGGCAGGTATCCTGGCCATCCCGGTGGGTATCGCGCTCTCCATCATCCTCGTCTTCGTCATCAATCAGCGGACATTCGGCTGGACGCTTCAGATCGAGCTGGCGCCGGGCATTCTCATCCAGGGCGTTGCCCTGGCGGTGGTGGCGGCCCTCGTGGCCAGCATCGCTCCCGCTCGACGGAGCGCGCGGCAATCGCTTCCGGAGGCCCTGCGAGACGAATGAAGCGGCTGCTGCTCGCGCTCGGAGGTGCCGCGCTCCTGCTTGCGACCGCGCTGACCGCCACGCGCCAGGACGCGGCGCGAGCGCCCGGGGCTGGTGTGGCGATCGCGACGGCACTGGGAGGGTCCACGACGGGGTATGCGCGAGCGATCGAGCCGCGGCCCTTCGTGTTCCCGGAGGATCACGGACCGCATCCGGCATACCGGACCGAGTGGTGGTACTACACGGGCAACGTGGCCACAGCCACGGGGCGTCGCTTCGGCTTTCAGCTCACCTTCTTCCGTCTCGCGCAGACGCCCCCGACGGCGCCTCGGGCGTCGGCATGGGCCGCCTCCGAGGTTTACATGGCGCACTTTGCCGTCACCGACGTCGCTGCGCAGCGCTTCCATCCCGCCGTGCGATTCGTGCGGGGCGCCCTCGGGCTCGCCGGCGCCACCGTTCGACCTTTCCGTGTCTGGACCGAGGCCTGGGCGGTCGACGGTGAAGGAACGCGCACGTTCCCCATGCGGTTGCGGGCGATGGAGGGTGATATCGCCCTCGATCTCCTCCTGGAGGAGGGCAAGCCGATCACGCGGCAGGGTGATCAGGGGCTCAGCCGCAAGGGGCCGGAGGAAGGCAACGCTTCCTACTACTACTCGCTCACTCGCCTCCCCGCGCGCGGGAGCCTTCGTCTGGGTGAGGAGCGTTTCGCGGTGACTGGGCTCGCCTGGATGGACCGCGAGTGGTCGACGAGCGCGCTCGGGGTGGATCAAATCGGCTGGGACTGGTTCGCTCTGCAGCTCGAGGACGGCCGTGATGTGATGATCTATCGGCTGCGCCGGCGGGACGGATCAGTCGATCCCTTCAGTGCGGGCACGATCGTCGGGGCCGATGGTGTCGGCCGCCACCTGGGCGCCGCTGACGTCGCGGTGGAGGTGCTCTCGTGGTGGACAAGCCCGCGAGGTGGCACGCGCTACCCCGCCCGTTGGCGCATCACCATCCCGCACGAGGCGCTCACGCTCGAGGTCGTGCCTCTGGTGGCCGACCAGGAGTTCACGGAGCCGGTGCGCTACTGGGAGGGGGCCGTCCGGGTGCAGGGGCGGGCGGGCCCGCGGATGCTCGACGGGCACGGCTATGTCGAGCTGGTCGGTTACGCCGCAGGAGGCGACTCCGCAGGTGACAGCGCCGCCCGCCGTTCCCGTTCGGCGGCCAGCACGGCGACCGCCACCGCGATCAGCACGGGCCCCAGCACGATGCCGAGCAGTCCGAAGGCGCTGATGCCGCCGACCACGCTGATGAGTACGAGGAGTCCGTTCAGCTCCACGCGTCCACTGATCAGGATCGGCCGGAGGATGTTGTCGACGGTGCCGATGACCAGCACCCCCACCACCACCAGGACGCCCGCCTTCAGGTAGTCGCCGCTGAACAGAAAGTAGAGCGCGACCGGGGCCCAGATGATGGACGCGCCGACGAAGGGGATGAACGATGCCAGCATCATGACGATGCCCCACAGCGCCGGGCCGGGGACGCCCACGATCCAGAAGGCGATGCCGCCGAGGGTTCCCTGGACGGCCGCCACCGCGAAGCTGCTCAGGACGCTCGCGAAGAGAACGTTCTCCGTGATGGTCAACAGCCGTTCCCGATAGTCCGGATCCAGGGGGGCGATGTCGCGCAGGGTCTTCATGAGGGCAGGGCCGTCACGGAATAGATAGAAGCAGGCAAGCAGGGTGACCAGGAGGTTGACGGTGATGCCGAGGACGTTCTGCGCCACCCTCCCCGCGCGCTCGGCGAGACCGACGCCCCACTGGCGGAGGTTCTGAATAGCGAACCCTCGGAGGTCTTCCAGCTTGATCTCGAAGGGCAGGAACTGCAGGGGCAGCCGTTCCAGCCACGCGAACATGGATCGCCAGCCCTCGCCGTGCTTCCAGTCTTCTACCACCCACTGGGTCACCGCGATGGCTTGGTTGGTGAAGAGGGAAAAGACGAACCCGACGGGGATGATCAGGATCGCGGTGAGGATGAGCGTGGTCGTGAGCGCCGCCAGGTTCGGGTTCATGATGCGGCCGCGGACCCGTGCGTGCAGCCGCTGAAAGAACACGACGAGCACGACCGCCCAGATGAGCGCGACCAGGAACGGCTCGAAGACGCGGTAGACGAAGTACGAGAGCAGACCGAGCAGGACTATCACGATGATGCGCTCGATGTCGATCACCTCCCCGGCTGCTGCGCGTGTCCCGCCCACTATACGCGATGGTCATCCACGATGGCGGGACCCATCGCGGACGGCGGGGCCTCGCGGGGACGCGCTGCTATACTTACGGCCGCGATGGCCGTGTCGTCTGTCCTCACGTCCCGCCCCCAGCGCCTGCGCGCCTGCTGGCATGCCGTCGCCTATAGCCGTGACCTCGGCGAGAGTCCACTGCGGGTCGAGCTCCTGGAGGAGTCGCTTGTCCTCTGGCGCGACAGCCGTGGTGTCGCCCACGCGTTTCGGGACCTCTGCATTCACCGCGGAACGGCGCTGTCCCGGGGACGGGTGGCCGGGGACGAGATCGTCTGCGCGTACCACGGCTGGCGCTACGCGACCGACGGTCGCTGTAGCGCGATACCGCAGCTCGAGGATCCCTCCCGGGTGCCGACCAAGGCACGCGTGGCGGCCTATCGCTGCCAGGAGCGGTACGGCCTCGTGTGGGCGGCCCTGGATGAACCGCGCTGGCCGATCCCCGAGCTGCCCGAGCTCGGATCACCTGGCTGGAAGACCGTGCTGTGCGGGCCCTACGCCTGGAACGCGGAAGCCTCGCGCCAGATCGAGAACTTCACCGATCTCGGCCACTTTCCGTGGGTCCATCCCGGATTGCTCGGCGATCCCAACCGGGTGGTGGTGATCCCGCCCGAGGTGGAGACGCGCGGACACGTCTTGCACTATCAATTCGAGCGCGCGGAAGCGAAAAGTACCTCCCAGTACCCCCTGTTTCCCAACGAGGATCGTGAGCGCTCAGTACGTCTCACTCGCTATGCGCTCCACCTGCCTTACACGATCGTCGTGCACATGAGCTGGGGGGGCCGAGAGAGGCTCCTGTATCTCTTCGTATCGCAGCCGGTGTCCGGCGATCGGTGCATCGGCTACTGCCTGATCGGCCAGAACTACAACCTCGACCAGCCGGACCGGGTCTTCCAGGATTTCGAGGACGTGATCTTCGGACAGGATCGCCACATCGTCGAGTCCCAGCGTCCGGCCGAGGTGCCCTTCGACCTGAGCGAGGAGCTTCACCTCAAGTTCGACTCGGTGGCCGTCGCGTACCGGCGCGCCATGCAGGCGCTCGAGTTGGGATGAGCCCCCGATCCGGCCCGCGCCGAACGATCCGCGAGCGTCTGACCGCCGCGTGACCGCCGTCCTTCTCCAGCAGATCGCGAACGGCGTCATCATCGGCGTCGTGTACGCGCTCATCGCCATCGGGCTCACCCTGGTGTTTGGAATCCTCGACGTGATCAACTTTGCTCACGGCGAGTTCTACATGATCGGCGCGTTTCTCACCTATAGCCTGAGTGTGGGTTTCGGGCTGCCCTACGCGGTCGCCCTTGCGGTGAGCGTGGTGGGCGCGGCCGGGGCTGGTCTCCTGGCCGAGCGCGTGAGCGTGCGCCCCCTGCAGGGACGCCACATGTTCACGATCGTGCTGTCGACCTTGGGTCTCTCAATTTTTCTCCAGCACGGTGCCCTGTTGCTGTGGGGGCCCGATCCCCGCGAGATCCATCTCGACTGGGGTTCCCGCCCCGTCATGATCGGTGAGGTCGTGGTCAGCTCGCTGCGACTGGTCGCCCTCGGGGTGGGTCTCGTGCTCATCCTGGCCGTGACGTGCTTCATCCGCCTGAGCCGCTGGGGCATGGCCATGCGGGCAGTGGCTCGAAACCGGGATGCCGCGGCCCTCATGGGCGTCCCCGTCCAGCGGATCCGCGCCATGGCCTTCGCGGGCGGGACTGCCCTGGCCGGAGTGGCCGGAGGGCTGCTGGGGGCGATGTTTACCATAGAGCCCACGATGGGTGAATGGGCCGTGGTCAAGGCCTTCTCGGTGGTCATCATGGGAGGGATGGGCAACGTGCCGGGGGCGGTACTGGGTGGAATCATTCTCGGAGTCGCGGAGAGCCTGGGGGCGGGGTACCTGCCGGGAGGAAGCAGCTACAAGGACGGGATCGGCTACGCCATCCTCATTCTGGTTCTGCTGATCCGACCTCAAGGTCTCTTCGGGCAGCGGGTGTGAAGAGCCGCGAGCTGGTGGCATCGCGCATGGGCGGCCTCGCCGTCGCGTTGGGTGCGCTCGTCCTTCCCCTCCTCCTGCCGGGCGCCTACCATCGTCACCTCTTGGTGCTGGCGGGTCTCTTCGTGCTGATGGCGCTGGGGTTCGATCTCGTCCTCGGCTATCTGGGCGAGCTTTCCCTGGGCCATGCGGCATTCTTCGGAGTAGGCGCCTATACGACGGCCCTGCTCACGCGAAACTTCGAGACCCCCTTTCCCCTCGACCTGCTGCTGGCCGGCCTGGTCACTGGTGTCGTCGGGTTCTTGATCGGTGTTCCGTCGCTGCGCCTGAAGGGGCCCTACTTTGCGATCGTGACCTTTGGCTTTGCCGAGATCCTCCGCCTGGTCGCGCTCAACTGGATCTCGGTGACTCGAGGCCCCATGGGGCTGCCCGATATTCCCCATCCCCGGCTAGGCGGGTTCGTCATCAACACCGAGCTCCGCTATTACTACCTCGTGCTCGTCCTGGTAGGGCTGGCGGTCCTCGTCACGCGGCGTCTGCTCGACTCCACGGTGGGCCACGCCTTTGTCGCCATCCGCGAGAACGAAGAACTGGCCGCCTCGGCCGGGATCGCCACGTTTCGGTTCAAGCTCCTCGCCTTCTGCATCGGCATGGTGTTCACGGGGGTGGCGGGAAGCGTCTATGCCCGGTACGTCCACTTCGTCGATCCAACCGCACTGTCGTTCTATTACACGGTGACCGTGGTGAGCATGGTGATCGTGGGTGGCCAGGGCAGCATCGGCGGGACGACTCTGGGAGCCGTCCTCTTCACGCTTCTCCCGGAATACCTGCGGGTGGCCGAGGATGCGCGGCTGCTCATCTTCGGAGCGCTTCTGATGGCAGCCGTCGTGTTCTTGCCGGAGGGACTCCACGGACTCTGGCGCCGCACGCGCCAGGTGACTCGCCGGCATGCCCCTGCTTGAGCTGCGGAGGTTGACGGTCCGTTTCGGCGGGCTCACCGCGGTGAACGATGTCAGCTTCGCGGTCAACGCCGGGGAGATCGTGGGGTTGATCGGCCCCAACGGAGCCGGGAAGACCACGTGCTTCGGGCTGATCACGGGCTTCTTGCCCCCGAGCAGCGGCGAGGTTCGGCTCGAGGACCACGTCATCACCGGGCTGCCTCCCCACAGCATCGCCCGCCGGGGCCTGTTGCGGACCTTTCAGAAGACGAGCCTCTTCCCGCGCCTGACCGTTCACGAGAACGTCATGATCGGCGAGCAGGCGCGTCTCTCGCCGCGCGTGTGGCCCGCCCTCTTGCGCACAGCCGCCCAACGCCGCCACATGACGGAGGTCCGGGACCGCGCTGACGACGTGCTGACGTTCCTGCAGATGTCGGCCCTGCGCGATGTGCAGGCGCGGGCCCTGTCGTATGGTGAGCAGCGGCACCTCGCGGTCGCCATTGCCCTCGCGGGGCAGCCCAGGCTCCTGATGCTCGACGAGCCAGCGGCCGGCCTCACACCCGCCGAGGCCCAGCGTCTCACGGGCACCATCGACAAGATCCGGGGCCGCGGTGTCACCGTGCTCCTGGTGGAGCACGATATGAAGGTCGTCATGGGGATCTCGGATCGCATCGTGGTCCTGGATCACGGGCAGAAGATCGCCGAGGGCGAGCCGCGCGAGATTCGCCGCAACCCGGACGTCATTCGGGTGTATCTCGGGGAGAGCGGGACCCGTGCTTGAGATCGACGACCTGCACGTGCACTACGGCCCCGTGGCAGCCCTCAAGGGGATTTCCCTGCGCGTGGCCCCGGGCTCCCTGGTCACGCTCATCGGCGCCAACGGAGCGGGGAAATCGACAACCTTGCGGACCATCTCCGGTCTGGTGAAGCCGACCCGGGGGCGGATCGCCTGGGAGGGCCAGCCGATCGGCGGGCGAGCCCCGCACGAAATCCTCGCCCTCGGGATCGGTCACGTGCCGGAAGGGCGTCAGATCTTTCCCGATCTGACCGTGTGGGAAAACTTGAGGTTGGGTGCTTTTCGCGAGCACCGCGCTGGTGATGTCAGTGAGCGCATGCAGACCGTGTTTGCTCACTTTCCGGTCCTGAGCGAGCGGGCGCGCCAGCTGGGGGCCACCCTGAGCGGAGGCGAGCAGCAGATGCTCGCCATCGGACGCGCCCTGATGGCGCGCCCTCGCCTGTTGATGCTCGACGAGCCGTCGCTCGGGCTGGCGCCCCTCTTCGTCGATCGGGTGGTGGAGATCGTGAAGACCCTCAACCATCAGGGGATCTCCATACTTCTGGTCGAGCAGCGAGCGCAGGCGGCGCTGCGCATCGCCGACCGCGGCTACGTGCTCGAGACGGGAAGCATCGTGCTCGAGGACGCGGGGGCGAGCCTCCTGGACAGCGAGGAGGTCAAGCGCGCATATCTCGGGATGTAGGATGAACCGACAAGGAGGATTTCCATGAAGCGGATGGTGACGGTGTTGGCGGCGATGCTGGTGGTCGGGGGCATGATCGAAAGCGCGCCCGCCCAGGAACCGATCAAGCTCGGCGTGGTGGGGCCTCACACGGGTCCCGCCGCTGCCGACGGGCTCAGCACCTTGATCGGAGCGCAGGTGGCCGCCCAGGAGATCAACGGTGCCGGCGGCATCCTCGGAGGCCGCAAGATCGAGATCGTGGCCGCCGACAGCCGCGGGATTCCGGCGGAGTCAGTCAGCGCCTTCCGGAAGGTGGTGACGCAGGACAAGGTCGTCGCCGTGGATTGCTGCTGGTTCAGCTCCTCCACCATCGCGACCTTGCCGACCATCGAGGAGCTGAAGATCCCGACCACCAATGGCATCTCGTTCCTGCCCGACGCCAAGGAGACGAAGCTGACGTACCTGTTCAAGTTCGCTCAGACCCCGCGGCTGGAAAGCCGCTTCGTGGACTACTGGGTCGAACAAGCTCAAAATCAAGAAGGTGGCCTTCCTGGCCCGCAACGACGACTGGGGCCGCGCCACGTCCGGGGTCTATCAGGCCCGTCTCAAGGAGCTGGGCGGGACCATCGTGAGCAGCGACTACTACGCGCCAGGCGAGAAGGATTTCTATTCCTACCTCACGAAAATCAAGGCCCTCAATCCCGACGGCGTCAACGTGGTCGACATCTCCGCGACGGCCGCCGCCCAGGTCAAGCAAATGGCCGAGCTCGGGCTGAAGGCGACCGTGCTGGGCTCCGATGGTCCCATCACCGACGCCTTCATCAAGATTGCCGGCAAGCCCGCCGAGGGCGTGCCGCTGGTCGTGCGCTACGGAACCACCCTCGAGACGCCTCGTAACAAGGCCTTCATCGCTGCCTTCAAGGCGCGGCGCAACGGTGAGGAGCCCGACCAGTACGCCCAGGCGGGCTACGACGGGGTCTATCTGCAGGCGGAGGCCATCAAGCGGGCCGGGTCGACCGATCCCGCCAGGATCCGCGAGGCCCTCGCCAAGACGGACTACACGAGCGTCACGGGAAGCCCGATTCGGTTCGACCAGCACCAGCAGGCGACGCCGAAGATCTACGTTGCCGTGGTCAAGGACGGCAAGCGCGTCATCGTGGAGGAGATCGACACGTCGGGCATCCCCTACTGAGGCGTCGAGCGCCCTGGCTCGCGCCCGGATCGGCGAATGGCCAGGGCCGTCATGACTCCGATCGTGAGCAGGATGATGGCGAGGAGCCCCGGCATGAGCCCGGGGCTCCATCCGGCGACCAGCCCGCTCAGGAACGGTCCGAGGAAGATCCCCCCGTCCACCCCCACCCGGTAAACCGCCGTGCGCCAGGCGATACGCTCGGGAGGCGTTGCCGCCCGCAGGACGCCGAGCGGCAGCATCCAGCCGGCCATGGCGAGCCCCAGCAGAACGCAGCCGACGGCAGCCAGGATCAGGTTGCCGAAGGCAATGAGCGTGATCCCGGCTGCCATGACTACGGTGACCACGGCCAGCACGGGGGCCGCACCTCGTCGATCCGCGAGCATGCCGACGGGGATGAGGGCCATGATGTCGGAGAGCTGGCCGATCTGGAGCAATCGCGCGATCCCCGACCGGTCAAGCCCGAAGTGCCGGCTTCCGCGCAGGGGAATCAGGAACTGCTCGACCGTCGAGTAGGCGCAGGAGACGGTCGCGCCCGTGATGAACGCCAGCGGTACGAGCCAGGGATGGGTCGGCGAGAGCACGCGCCGGGCCGGCACCTCGCGGGTTATCGGCGTGACAGCGTGTGTCTCGCGCGTGGAGGCCAGGAGCGCGGGGAGCACGGCCAGGGTGACCAGGAGCGGCGAGCCCGCGATGAGGAGCGCGCGGTTCCAGGCAATGCCGTGAGGAAGCCACCCGACCAAGGTGACCCCCCCGAGAAGGCCGAGCATTCCCGAGAGCTCGATGCTATTGAGCGCCGCCCCCAGCCGTGATCCCGTCTGAGCACGCAGAAGGACGGTGAGGCCTCCGACCATGCCGAGTGCGTGGCCGAGCCCCATCAGGGCCCGTCCCAGGAGGAGCATCGGTAGCGACGTGCTGCCGCTCAGACAGAGGATCCCCGTGATGACGGTCAGGGGGGCGAGAACGAGGGCGAGGCGCAGGTGGCGTCGCAGAAAGAGACCGACGGGTAGGTCGGCGGCCATCCGCGCGAAGCCGAACATCCCGGCGAGGGCACCGAGCCCGACGTCCGACAAGCGGAGTGTTCGCCCGATCTCGGGCAACAAAGGGGCGAAGCCGCCGATGGAGAACGTGCTGGCGCCGACGGTGACGCAGAGGAGCACGATCATGGCCGGGCGACGCGCACCGCCAGGCACAGTCATGAGCACCGAAGGACGGAGGGAACCGCTCGCCGGTTACTTGCGTCCGGCCTGGGCCTTCCTGGGTGCCGCTTCCGGACGGCGCGCCACGGCGGCCTCCGGTTTGGCCTTGGCGAGCGGTTTCTTGTCGCGCTTGGCGAGGCTCTGACGGAGCGCCTCGGCCAGGTCGATCACCTGGGAGGTCTTGGTGGTGGGCGTGGGGGTGGTCGTGATCTCCTTGCCGGCAACTTTGCTCTCGATCAGGTCGAGCACGCGCTGGCGATACTCGTCCTGGTACTGCTCGGGCTTGAAATCGTCGCTGGCCAGACCGCTGATGAGCTGCAGCGCCAGCTCGATCTCGTTCTCCTTGATCTTGGCGGACTGGCCCTTGTCGATCTCGCCGAAATTGCGGACCTCGTCGGCGAAGTACATGGTGTGGAGTAACAACCCGCCCTGGGCGGCGCGGACGAGGACGATGTTTTCCTTGCCCCGCATGACGAACCGGGCCACCGCGACTTGCTCGCTCTGCGCCATCGCGTCGGCGAGCAAACGGTAGGGTTTCTCACCGCCCTTGTCGGGGCCGAGGTAGTACGTGCGCTCGAAGAAGATGGGATCGACCTTGTCGAGGGGCACGAACTCCGCGATGTCGATGGCCCTGGAGGCTTCCCCCTCGAGGGTTTTCAGCTCCTCGTCACTCACGCGTACGTACTGCTCCTTGGCAAATTCGTACGCCCGGACCAGCTCACCGCGCTCGACGACGGCATTGCACTGAGGACAGAACTGCTGCTGGCGGATGCGGGACCCACACGGCGCATGGAGCAGGTTGAACGAGACCGAGCCGGAGGCGGTGGCCGCGTAGAGCTTGATGGGTATCGACACCAAGCCGAACGAGATCGCTCCCGATCCGATGGCATGAGGTGGCATTGTCGTGTCCTCCGGTCGTCACGCAATCAAGGTCGAATCTCGAGGTAGGAAGCCACCTTATCACGCGCCCGGCCGGCTCGCGGCCGTTTGGGAGACTCGCGGGCAACGCACCCAAGATCGTGGGGTCCTGGCCAGGGAACCAACGGCCGGTTGGGGCTCTCTCGGACGCTTGGGGCTTCCTTTTAGGGGACGACGTTTGCACCCATGGCGGCCAACGCCACCACGTTGCGGATCAGCCGCAGGCCGATCTCGTCGCCGAGGCTCATGATCGACTCCGGGTGAAATTGCACGGCGTCCAGGGGAAGCTCGGTGTGCTCGACCGCCATGACGACCCCATCGTCGGTCTCGGCAGTCACACGGAGAGCAGCGGGCAAGGTTTCGGTCCGCGCGAACAGCGAGTGATAGCGGCCGGCCGCGAACTGACGCGGCAAGCCCTCGAAGATCCGGCCGCCCCGGACGTGGATGGTCGACGCCTTGCCGTGCATGGGCGAGGCGAGGACCCCGAGCTCGCCGCCGAAGTATTCCACCAGGCCCTGCAGTCCGAGGCACACGCCGAAAACGGGGAGCCGTCTTGTGATGGCCGCGGCCAAGGTGGCTGACACGTCGAAGTCGCGCGGGCGCCCAGGCCCCGGCGAGAGCACCACGAGGTGCGGATTCGTCTCGTCGAGAACGCTGAGAGGGAAGCCGGCGCGAAGCGTGGTGACCTCAGCGCCCGTCTGTCGAATGTAGTTGGCCAGGGTGTGCACGAAGGAGTCCTGATGATCGACGAGGAGGACCCGGCGGCCCTGACCTGGACGCTCCGCCGCAGGAGCGACGTGGGCCGTCGCCCCCCGAGGCCGCCGGATGGCGTCGACGAAGGCGGCCGCCTTGATGCGCGTCTCACGCTCCTCCTCGTCGGGATCGGAATCGAAGAGCAAGGTGGCGCCCGCGCGTACCTCGGCCACGCCGTCTTTCACCCGGATCGTGCGCAGGGTAAGGCCCGTGTTCATGTTCCCATCGAAGCCCAGCAGGCCCACCGCGCCGCCGTACCAGGCCCGGCAGGATTTCTCATGATCCTCGATGAACTGCATGGCCCACAGCTTGGGGGCTCCGGTGACGGTGACTGCCCACGCATGGGCGAGGAAGGCGTCAAGGGCGTCGAAGCCCTCACGCAGCCGGCCCTCCACGTGATCGACGGTGTGGATGACCCGCGAATACATCTCGATCTGCCGGCGACCGATCACGCGCACGCTGCCCGGACGGCAGATGCGGGACTTGTCGTTCCGATCCACGTCGGTGCACATGGTCAGCTCGGCCTCGTCCTTGGCCGAGTTCAGAAGGAGGAGAATCTGAGAGGCATCGGCCAGCGGGTCTTGCCCGCGCGCCACGGTTCCGGAGATCGGGCAGGTCTCGACCCGGTCGGCCTCCACGCGGACGTACATCTCGGGCGATGCGCCCACCAGATATTCCGCCTCCCCGAGGTTGATGAGGAAGCCGTAGGGAGCTGGATTGCGCTCGCGCAGGCGTCGGAACACCTCCGAGGGTGCGGACGCGCATGGCTCGAAGAACATCTGGCCCGGAACCACCTCGAAGAGGTCTCCGCGCCGGAAGCTTTCGCGCGCGCGCCGCACACCTTCTGCATACTCGCCGGGCGCGTGATCGCACGCGCGCTCGACCGTGCGCGCACCCCCGTAGGGCTCGGTGGGGCCCACGCGGGGAAGGTCGCGCGTCGAGCGTCCCGCGATCTCGAATTCGTAACGCTGGCGCACCGCCCGCTGGCGCTGATGGTCCACGATCACGATCTCATCGGGCAGGTAGAGGACGAGATCGCGCTGGTCGGCGGGACGGGGTCGGGCCAGCCGGATGGGCTCGAACTGGAACGCCAGATCGTAGCCGAAGGCACCGTAGAGACCGAGGTGGGGGTCGGCCGGGCTCGCGAACAGGTCGATCAGTTCCCGGAGCACGGTGAACACGGAGGGCTGCTTGCTCCGTTCCTCTTCAGCGAACCGCGTGGAGGGGGTGGCAACCACCCCCTCCACGTCGGTCTCAGTGGCCGCGCTCCACGCCACGGCGTCGAGCCGGTGAAGGGAAGTCGCCAGACCTGGGAGCATCGCGCGGCCCCGCTCGTTCAACGCGGAGAGGCGAAGGTGGCGCCCGCGCGTGACCAGAACCAGGGGCGGATTGACGAAGCCCATGTCCCAGCGCGTGTAGCGTCCCGGATACTCGTAGCTGGAGGCGAGCAGGACGCCTCGCTGGCAGTCGAGAGCATCGAGGACAGGCTCGATGGCACCCTCGACGGCGAGGGCCTCGATGGTTCGGTGAACGACGATACCGCCGCGGGTGACGTAACGTTCTACGCTCACGTGTCCCTCCTGGCGACCGCGGGAGCGGAGCCCAAACATGCGAAGGACCGCGGCCTCTTCCCGAAGCGGCGGTCCTGAACAACACGAAGCCGCC
This sequence comes from uncultured Candidatus Rokubacteria bacterium, assembly GCA_963754315.1. GTDB lineage: Bacteria > Methylomirabilota > Methylomirabilia > Rokubacteriales > CSP1-6 > CAVWFS01. The sequence goes on along the minus strand of CAVWFS010000015.1, from coordinate 162,864 downwards.
TCGGTCGAGGCGGCTCCCGGGTCATTATCGGTGGGGGAGGCCGCCTACTGCGGCGGCCACCACCAACCGTGGGTCGGTCGAACGACGATCATGGGCGAATCTTGCACGGGGTGAGTGATGGCGTCAAGCCCTGGGCACGGGCGGGCAATGCGGGCCGGCCCGCCTACCCTTGACGGTGCGATGCGCGCTGGCGCATGCTCAATAGGTGTGCAGGAGGCGCTACGGTTGATCTGAGGTCTTCCCCGTTGGCTGCCCGTCATTGCCGAGACGGCCCTTTCTGAAGGAGGACAGGATGGCGAAGAGAAGAACGAGGTCTCGCCGCAGCACGCTCCGCCGGTCATGCGGGGCCATGGCCGCCCACATGATCCTGCTAGAGCGAAACGCCTCCTTTCGGGCGGCCCAGCAACGGCTGGAAGGGGCTACCTCACGGCGACGCAGCCTAGGGCTCGATCTGGCCCGGGCGAAGGTCGTCGGGATCAAGACCGTCGTCAACATCGTGTACAAGACCGATGAGCAAAACATCTCGGATGCCCAGATCAAGACCCAGTTCAAGGCCATGAACAAGGATTTTCGGGCGACGAACCCGGATCGGAACGGGACCCCGGCAGCCCTGGAAGGGGCTCGTCGGCGATTCGCGGATTTACTTCAAGCTGGCGAAGGTAATCCGGACGAAGACCACGAAGACGGGATTTTCACACGATGACGGGGTCAAGAAGGCGTCGACGGGTGGGATCGCTCCCTATGAGCCGAAGACCCATCTCAACGTCTGGGTCTGTCCCCTGACCGGTGGGCTCCTCGGCTACGCACAGTTTCCCGGTGGTCCCCCCTCCACGGACGGGGTGGTCATCAATTACCTGGCGTTCGGTACCAGCGGAACCGCGCAGGCGCCCTTCCACAAGGGCCGCACGGTCACGCACGAGATTGGCCACTATCTCAACCTGCGGCACATCTGGGGCGACACACCGGACTGCAGCGGCTCTGACATGGTGGCTGACACTCCCAACTGCGAGGGTCCGAACTTTGGCGAACCCACGTTTCCCAAGGTGAGCTGCAATAACGGCCCCAACGGCGACATGTTCATGAACTACATGGACTACACCGATGACCTGGGCATGTTCATGTTCACGAGCGAGCAGGTCCTGCGCATGCGCACGGCCCTGGAGACAACTCGTAGCGGCCTGCTCTAGCTCGGCGAGGGAGGGACGGTCTGTCCGCCAAGCGCGGCGCCCGCGATCGACTGTTCGCGAAGCGGTGGGTACATGTCTTCGAGGAGGACACCGCCGAGGGAGCCGTCTATCGTGCGGAGGACGACACCATCCCGCTGTCGCGCCGGCCGCGGGCCCGACTCGAGCTCAAGCGGGATGGTGAAGCCCATGTTCTCGTGGCAGGACCGGACGATCGCCTCGTCGAACGGCCGGCAACCTGGCGCGACGAGGGTGGCACCGTGGTGATCCGCCCCGAGGGAGGTGGGGCCGAGCTTCGCATCATCGATCACTCCGCAACGCGCCTGGTCGTCCGGACGGAGACCAGGCGCGCGTAAGGGCCGACGCGGAGCCGGCGGGCGCCGACGGTCAAGCCGCCGTCGGCGCGCCCGATGAACCGGTCAGCTCGCGACGAGCAACCTGGACCCCCGCCACCAGGCACTTGAGCTTCTCGAAGGCCAGCCAGCGGGGGACGGGGAAGAATCCGCAATCGGGGACCAGCGAGAGCCTCTCCACGGGAATGGCGCCCAGGCAGAGGCGGATTCGCTCGGCGACGTCGTCGGGTGTCTCCAGGTAGAAGGACTTCACGTCAACCACCCCACAGGCGATCTCGCGATCCACCCCCACGTCGCGCCACAGGTCGATCTCGGCCATCTCACGATTGGCGTACTCGAAGACGAACTGATGGCAGCGCGTCTCGAGGAGATGAGGAAACAGGAACCGATAGGAGCGCTTGCCGCGCGGACGCGAGAGGAGGTTGCCGAAGCACACGTGGTAGCCGATCTTGGCGCGGACGCCTTCCACGCAGGCGTTGAACATCTTCACGTACTCGCCCACCTGGCCGGGGACGATGGCCGCCGACGGCTCGTCGAGCTGGATCCAGTCGGCCCCGGCCGCGGCCAGAGCCTTCAGCTCGGCGTTCACCACAGGGACGAGGTCCCAGCAGAGGGCGAGCCGATCACCATCGTAGGCGTCGCCAGATCGGGTCTGCACGTGGATCGATAGGGTCACGGGGCCGGGACAGGTTGCCTTGACCGGTTTCGTCGTCTGGCTCTTCAGGTAGCGGAACTCGTCCACGGTGCCGAGCCCGTGCGGCACCGTGATGCGGCTTGACGCACGATAGCGGGGCACGCTGTCGTAGGCGTAGAGCCCGGTCTTGCGCAGCGGCGCGAGCGGCTCGAGCCCGTCCATTCTGCCGTAGAAGGTCTGCACGAAGAAGAAGCGGCGCATCTCGCCGTCGCAGATCACGTCGATGCCGGCCCGCTCCTGATCGCGAATGGCGAGCTGGGTGGCATCGTCGAAGGTCTCCTTCACGTCGGTCGACCCGTACTCCCCCGCCTTGATCTTGTCGAGGGCGGTCCAGAACCAGGCCGGGAACCCATGACTGCCCATCACGTGGGTGGGGAGGAGGGGAAGGGGAGCTCATGGACCCTCGCGGCCGCGTGTCAGAAGCGGCGGCGACCGACGAGGGCGCGCTTGCGCAGACGGAGCGCCTTCGGGGTGACTTCGAGGAGCTCGTCGGCGCGGACCCATTCCAGGCACTGCTCGAGGTTCATGCTGCGCGGTGGCGTGAGCTTCACGCCATCTTCGGCCGTCGACGAGCGCATATTGGTGAGCTTCTTTTCCTTGGTGATGTTGACATCGAGGTCGTTGTCGCGCGAGTTCTCGCCGACGACCTGCCCCTCGTACACCTGTTCGCCCGGTGGCACGAACATGACGCCGCGGTCCTGGAGGTGATCGATGGCGTAGGAGGTGGTGCGGCCGGTACGATCAGCCACCAGGGCTCCGCTCTGGCGGTGAGCGATATCGCCCTGCCACTCGTCCCACCCGTCGAACAGGTGATTGAGAAGCCCCGTCCCCCGCGTGTCGGTGAGAAACTCCGTCCGGTACCCGATCAAGCCGCGGGCCGGGATCCGGTACTCGAGGCGGACGCGCCCCGTGCCGTGATTGACCATCTTGGTCATCGTGCCTCGCCGCGGCCCAATCTTCTGGGTCACCGCGCCGATGTGCTCCTCGGGAATGTCGATCACGAGGTGCTCCATGGGCTCGAGGGTCCGGCCGCCGTCGCCACGCGTGATGATCTCCGGCTTCCCCACTTCAACCTCGAACCCCTCGCGGCGCATCATCTCGATGAGAATCGCCAGCTGCAGTTCGCCGCGCCCCGACACGCGGAAGGTGTCAGGGGAGTCCGTCTCCTCCACCCGGATGCCCACGTTGACCCGTCGCTCCTTCCACAATCGCTCCCGCAGCTGGGTGGAGGTGACATAGCGGCCCTCCCGGCCCGCGAAGGGCGAGGTGTTCGAGGAGAAGAGCATGGCCACCGTCGGCTCGTCGACCCTGATAAGTGGCAGAGCGACGGGATTCTCGAGATCCGCCACCGTCTCGCCGATTTCGATGGACTCGATGCCGGCGATGGCGACCAGATCGCCGGCGCTGGCCTCGGGGATCTCGATCCGTTTCAGGCCCTCGTAGCCGTAGAGGACGGTCACCTTGGCCGGTTCCACCGAGCCGTCGCGGTGCACCACCGAGACCCGCTCAGCTTGGCGTACCGAGCCGTTGACGATGCGACCGATGATGAGCCGGCCCACGTAGTCGTCCCAGTCCAGCATGGCCACCCGGAACTGCAGACCGTGGGCGGGATCGAAGCGGGGCGCGGGCACCGTGGCCAGAATCATCTCGAACAGCGGCTCCAGGGTCCGGCCCGCGTCCGCCAAGGCCGCGGTGGCGGTACCGGCGCGGGCGTTGGTGTAGAGCACGGGGAAGTCGAGCTGATCCTCGGTGGCGTCGAGATCGATGAAGAGGTCGTAGATCTCGTCGAGCACCTCGGGCGGCCGTGCGTCGCTGCGGTCGATCTTGTTGACCACCACGATGGGCGGGAGGCCCGCCTCGAGCGCCTTCTTGAGGACGAAACGCGTCTGGGGCAGGGGCCCTTCGGCGGCATCCACGAGCAGGAGCACCCCGTCCACCAGGGTGAGCGTCCGTTCCACCTCGGAGCCGAAATCGGCGTGGCCAGGCGTGTCGACGATGTTGATGTGGACATCACGATAGGTGATGGCCGTGTTCTTGGCCATGATGGTGATGCCCTTTTCCCGCTCGAGGTCCATGGAATCCATGACCCGCTCGGCCACCGCCTGGTTCTCGCGGAAGAGCCCGGACTGCCAGAGCATGGCATCGACCAGGGTGGTCTTGCCGTGGTCGACGTGGGCAATGATGGCGATATTGCGAATGTTCTGACGCTGATGCATCAAGTCATCGTACCACGCGGGCGCGTCCTCGCCGCGCTATGCTACCTTGCAGACGTTCAGAAAGGAGCCCCAACGTGCGAAGAGCCCTGCTGCGTCTCGCGATGCTCGTGTTCGTCTCAGGTGTCTTCACGTCGCTGGCCGTCGCCCAGGACAAGGCCAAGGGAGCGGTGATCACGCTGCAGAAGGGCGGCGAGATCCGGATCGAGTTCTTCCCCGCCGACGCGCCGAAAACCGTCGAGAACTTCGTGAAGCTCGCCGGCCAGGGCTTTTACGATGGGCAATTCTTCCACCGCGTCGAGCCGGGCTTCGTGGTCCAGGCGGGGGATCCGCAGTCGAAGACCCTTGCCCCTGGCGACCGCAAGGTCGGCACCGGTGGGCCCGGCTACTCGATCAAGGCCGAGTTCAACAAGCAGAAGCACGAGCGCGGAGTCATCGCGATGGCGCGCTCGTCCGATCCCGACTCGGCGGGCAGCCAGTTCTACATCACCCTGGCCGCGGCCCCCTTCCTGGATGGGAAGTACACGGTGTTCGGCAAGGTGGTCAGCGGCATGAACGTGGTCGATGGCATCAAGGTCGGCGACCGCATTGCATCAATCAAACTCGTGGACTGAGGAGCCTCTCAATGACGCAGGCAGCCGTCATCACGCTCGAGAAGGGTGGGGAGATCCGGATGGAGTTCTTCCCGCAGGATGCCCCCAAGACCGTGGAGAACTTCGTGACCCTCGCCAAGAAGGGCTTCTATGACGGCCTCACCTTTCACCGGGTGGTACCCGATTTCGTGGTCCAGGGCGGCGATCCGAAGGGCAACGGCAGCGGCGGCCCCGGCTACACCATCAAGGCGGAGTTCAACAAGCACAAGCACGTGCGGGGAACGGTCGCCATGGCCCGCAGCCAGGATCCCGACTCCGCGGGCAGCCAGTTCTACATCTGCTACGGAGCCACCCCCCACCTTGACGGCAACTACACGGTGTTCGGAAAAGTTGTGACCGGCATGGAGCACGTGGACCGCATCAAGCAGGGCGATCGCATGACCGCGGTCGCCATCGTCGAGGAATAGGCGTGGCCTGGTCACTGCTGATCCGCGGCGGCACCCTCATCGATGGAAGCGGCGCCCCGCGGAGGGTGGCCGACGTGGCCCTTGAAGGTGACCGCGTGGCGGCCATCGCTCCCAGCCTTGACGGACAGGCGCAGCGAGTGATCGACGCCGTCGGGCACGTGGTGGCTCCCGGCTTCATTGATGCCCATTCGCATTCCGATCTCTTCTACTTCGCGTGCCCGTCGGCCGAGTCCAAGATCCGCCAGGGTTGCACGACGGAAGTGGTGGGCATGTGCTCGTTCTCTCCTGCGCCGATCGCACCGGGGCGGGAGGAACTCGTCCAGACGTGGGCGGGGGGCATCGGCGCCTCGGCCGACTTCCGCTGGGAGACATTCCCTCAGTACCTCGACGCGCTTCGGGCGCAGAAGCCGTCGATCAACGTCGTGCAGTTCGTGGGGCATGGGGCCCTGCGGCTGGCCGCCATCGGACCCGACAACAGACCCGTGACGACCGAAGATCTGCGCGCCATGGAGCGCATGCTGGCGGAGGCGCTCGACGCGGGGGCCTTCGGGTACTCCACGGGACTTGTGTATCCGCCCAGCGCCTACAGCGTCACCGAGGAACTGGTGGCGCTGGCGCGCTCGATGGCTCGGCGTGGAGGGCTCTACTTCTCGCATGTGCGCGGCGAGAGCGCCATGGTGGAGGAGTCCATCCGCGAGGCCATCCGCATCGGCGAAGAGGGCGGCGTGGGCGTGCAGATCGCCCACGTCAAGGTGGGCGGACGCGAGAACTGGGGCAAGATGGACCGGGTTCTACGTCTCTTGGACGACGCGCGCGCGCGGGGCGTGGACGTGACCGGCGATGTCTACCCGTATCACGCCGGCAGCACGAAGATGGACAACCTGATGCCCGCGTGGGTGCACGACGGCGGGATCGTCAAGCTCCTGGAGCGCCTGGGCGACCCCGCCACGCGGCGTCGCATCGTGGACGAGTGCCTGGTGGACGGCGAGCGCTGGCGAACGGTCTCACAGGGAGCGGTAGGCTTCGACGAGATCCGGATCGCCACCTGCCGTCGGCACGAGCTGGAAGGGCTCACCCTGGCCGCGCTGGCGAATCAGACCGGCAAAGCTCCCGCCGAGTCCCTGATGGACCTCCTCCTGGGCGAACGGGCGACGGTGGGGATGGTGTCGTTCTCACAGAATCTCGAGAACGTCGCCAAGGTGCTCGCGCATCCGGCGACCATGATCGGCTCCGATTCCATCGGGCTCTCCGAGGGGCAGGGGCCACGCACGGGCAAGCCGCATCCCCGGATGTACGGGACGTTCCCCAGGGTGCTGGGGGAGTATGCGCGCGACCGCGCGCTCTTCTCGCTGGAGACGGCCGTGCACAAGATGACCGGCATGCCTGCTCGGCGCCTGGGCCTGAAGGACCGCGGGCTGCTGCGGCCGGGCGCCGCCGCCGACGTGACCGTGTTCGATCCGGCCACGGTACGCGACGAATCGACCTACGCCGATCCCCATCGCTATCCGGTCGGCATCCCGTACGTGATCGTCAACGGTGCTGTCGTCGTCGACGCCGGGCGCATGAACGCCGCCGGTACCGGCCGGGTGCTGACTGGTTAGGTGATTGGAGGGTCCCGACAGGGGTCGCCAGCTCGACGTCGGGACCGGGACGCCATTTTCTCCTGCTTGTAACGTGTATATCACAGACGTATACTCCGAATTGTGGCCCTCATCCCGGAATTCTTCCCCGCTGTTGAGGGATTCCAGTGGGATGAAGGCAACTCCTCCAAGAACTGGACGAGCCACGGCGTCAGCCAGACGGAGGCCGAGCAGGCGCTTGTCAACCGGCCTGTCGTCGTCCTCGGCGACGTCGTGCACTCAACCAGTCGGGAGGCGAGGTACTTCGCTTTCGGGCGCACGGACAGAGGACGTCTCTTGACGGTCGTCTTCACTCTCCGCGGCCAGCTGCTGCGGGTGATCTCAGCGCGCCCGATGAGCCGTCGAGAAAGAAGAGGTTATGCTCAAGCGACGCGCCCGTAGGACGATGCCGACCTTTAGCTCTGAGGCCGAGGAACGTCGGTTCTGGGAGACCCATGACGCGAGTCCGTTCGTCGATTGGAGCACGGCTCGCGTGGCAGTATTTCCCAACCTGAAGCCGTCCACCGAGACGATCTCGTTACGACTTCCCGCCGCGCTGCTCGCCGAATTGAAGGCACTGGCCAACAAACGGGACGTGCCGTATCAATCTCTGCTGAAGGTGTTTCTTGCCGAACGGATTGCGCGGGAGACGGCGCTCAGCGCTCCGCCCAACAACGCGGTGCCGCGAAACGGCCGCTCGCGTCGCGCGCGCTCCGGCCGCTGACCGCAACCGCTCGAAAGACTGCGCGGAGGCCAAGGCGGGACGCCGACCAGTCCTATGCTTCGATGAGATGGGGCTGGATGCCGTGAGGCGTGGAGATCGTCCATATCGGGTCGTCGCCCTCTGGGCCGCTCTCGGTGTGGTGGCGGTCGCCGCCGGCGGTTGCGCCACCAATCCGGTCACGGGGCGGTCGGAGCTGGTGCTGGTGTCGGCCGAGCGCGAGAAGGAGCTGGGCCGTGACGAAGCACGCCGGGTCGAGCAGGAGATGGGGTTGCTCGCCGATCCCGCCCTCGTCGCCTACGTGCAAGGCGTGGGGCAGCGGCTCGCCGCTCAATCGCCCCGGCGCGACGTCGAGTATCGGTTCCAGGTGGTCGACCGCACTGAACCCAACGCGTTTGCTCTTCCCGGCGGCTACGTCTACGTGACGCGTGGGCTGCTCGTCTTCGTGAACTCCGAGGACGAGCTGGCCGGGGTGATCGGCCACGAGATCGGCCATGTGGCGGCCCGGCACTCCGTCCAGCAAATCTCCCGGGCGGCGCCGCTCGCCGTGGTGACGGGCATCGGCGCCGCCGTGACCGGAGTGGTCAGTCCGGGGTTAGGCCGCGCGGTCGGAGGGGCCGGGGCCGCGGCATCGGAGCTGATCCTCGCTCCCTACAGCCGTGATCAGGAGCGCGAGGCCGACCGGGTGGGCCAGGGTCTCGCCGCGGCCGCGGGCTGGGATCCGGCGGGGCTGCCCGCATTTCTGAAGACGCTCAGCCGGGAAGAAGATCTCAGCGGCGGCGGACCTCGCCGGCCCAGCTTTCTCGATTCGCACCCGGCAACGCCGGAGCGAGTGGCCGCAACCGCCGAGCATGCCCGCGAGCTGGCACGGGCGCCGGAAGCCCCGATGCAGTCCCGATCGGGACGGCGTTCCTCCGGCGGCTCGAGGGGCTCCCGGTGGGGGCGCGGGCGGCAGAGGGCGTATTCGAGGGGCCGCGATTCTTACATCCCGATCTCGATTTCACCGTGCTCTTCCCCGAGCGCTGGTCCACCGAGAACAACCGAGCGCAAGCAGCGGCCGTGGCTCCTGATCAGCAGGGGTTCATGACCTTGGAGGTGGTCGCCCAGGGAGACGATCCCCTCATCGGCGCCAAGATCGTCCAGGAAGCGAGCCGAGCGCCGGTGCTGCCGACGACCGAGCGCCTGACCGTCGGCGGCCTACCGGCTGCCCGCACCCGACTCCGAGGGCGCACGGACACGCGTGAGGTTACCGCGCTCCTCGCCTGGATCGCCTACAAGGGACGTATCTACCAGATCGCTGGGGTCACCCCGCTCGAGCGGAGCGAGGCGTTCGGCCCCGTGTTCGCGAGCACGATGCAGAGCTTCAGGCCGCTCACCCAGAAGGAGCGGGGAAGCATTCGCGAGGATCGCCTTCGCCTCGTGGAGGCCAGAGAGGGAGAAACCGTGAGTGCCCTTGCCGCTCGCTCGGGCACGCGCTGGAGCGCGGCCATGGTCGCCGTCGTCAACGGGCTGGCCCCGAGCGATCGTTTGAAACGGGGCCAGCTGGTGAAGGTCTCTCTCTCCGAACTCTACACGACACCAGGGCGGTAGACGGCCGTCCTCCACTCGGGATGGCGCTTGTCCACGCCTCGCACCGTGTTCATGTAGGCGGTCAGGAGCTTCTGGGTGATGGATCCGACGTGACCATCACCAAGCGGGAAGCGGTCGATGGATACGATGGGAGTGATCTCGTAGCCGCTGCCGCAGAAGAAGGCCTCCTCGGCCACATACAGCTCAGTGCGATCGATGTCGCGCTCGACCACCTCGAGCCCCAGCACGTCGGGCGCGAGATCCTCGATGAGGGTGGTGCGGGTGATCGATTCCAGAATGTCGCTGGAGATGGGAGGCGTCACCAGCTTGCCCTTGCGCACCATGAAGAAGGTGGCGCCGGTGCCCTCGGCCACCTTTCCGCGCTGATTCAGGAAGATGGGGGCGTCATAGCCGTCGGCCTTCGCCTGCAAGAGCGCCAGGCGACCGTTCTGGTAGTTGGCGCCGCACTTGAGACGGATGGGGATGGCGTTATCGCTGGTGCGTGCCCAGGAGCTGACGCAGCACCGGAGGCCTTCCGACTCGGACAGGCGTCCACGCCGACGCGGGTTGATGTAGAGCCCGGTCGGGGTGACGGCGTCCATGCCCGCTCCCACCACGTAGGCGACCAGATGCATGTGGATGTCCTCGCGCACCTGATTTCCCGCTAACACCTCGCGGACGGCCGCGTCGAGGTCGGTGTCGCTGTAGGGCACCGTGAACCGCATCATTTTCATGGACTCCCGCAGCCGCGCGAAGTGTGCGTCGAGGCGGAAGCAGTACAGCTCCTCCTCGCCCTCGTTCCAGTAGGCGCGGAGCCCTTCGAACACGTTGGTGGCATAGAAGACGGCGGCACTGTTGACGGGCAGGACCGCCTCGGCGCCGGGCACGAGCTTACCGTTCATCCAGATCTTCAGCTCTGGCATAGGTCACCCCTCCTGGTACGTCCTGAGCGAAAGTAGACGAGCCTGCCGACGGCGTCAAGCCGTCGTCGCCGGCGGCTGTCTCCCCGGGGACCTAGCCGCGCGGCTTGACCCACGTCTCCGACCAGGCCAGGCATGCGCTCGAGCCCTGACGATCGCCGCGCATCTCGAGCCATGGCTTGGCTTCCGCGAACCGCCCACCGAGGGAGACCTGGGCGGAGCGGGCGGGGAAGAACGTCGAAAAGACTCCGATGGGGCGGTTGTTGAACCCGGGTGGCGCATTGAGAACGAACGACTCGATGAAGTCGGACCAGGTGAGCAGGATCTCGGCATCCGCGGACACCACACGCTCGGTGGCCGTCGAGCGGGGATCCCCCGCGCGCTCGAATCTCGCGTTGATGACGGGCAGACTGGGGTCCGCGAAGGGAGGATGAAGAAGGGTCTCGATCGTCGTCTGGAGCCACCGCGCGACCGCCGGGTTGTCGGCCCAGACGCGCACCTGGCCACCCGTCAGCTCGCTCTGGGCGAAGAGCACGTGGCCGGGCCCGGCCGGGCACCACAGCACGCGCCAGTGGCTGAAGCGGTCGGACGGGGTCTTCCCTCCGTCCCGGCTCAGGCGAATGAACGAGTTCTCTCCGGTCATGAGCACGGTATTGGGATCGACGGGTGGCGCCATGAAGTCCCTCCACGAGTGATGAGCCGCCGCCCGATTGTAGGGCAAGCTGCAGGACGATTGTAGGGCACGCTGCCTGATGGCGGGAAGTCGGGTAAGATGCCTGGGCAGACACCCAGGACATGGCGATGACTGCGCCCGGAACGGAGACCTCGTCGATCACGGTCACCGTGACGCTCTTCGCCGATCTGCGCCGGTTCCTGCCGCCGGGCGTGGACGGTCCGCAGCGCTACACGCTGGCCGCCGGCGCCTGCGTGGCCGACCTGCTCAACACCATCGGCATCACGGCCGCGTACGACGTCACGATCGGGGTGGACGGAGAGCTGGCCACCGGCGCCGACGTGTTACGCAACGGCGCCGACGTCATGCTCCTCAGCCCCATGGAGGGCGGATCCCAAGGAGACCTCTGGCGTGGAGGATGTGTTCGGCCTGGCGGCGGCGACGCGCAGACCCGTCTCGCCTGGGCGCCGCCGAGCATACCGAGCTTGACGGGCTCCGCACCCGCCTTGAACGCCGTCTGACGAAATTCGGGCTAGGCCGCCTCGCGCGCGTCGTGCGTCACCACAGGCCGCCCTAGCCAGCCGCGCGGGCTGCGCTGAGGGCCGCCGCGTAGTTCGGCTCGCTGGCAATCTCGGGCACGTATTCCACGTGCTTGACCTTGCCGTCCTTGCCGACCACGAACACGGCGCGGGCGTTCACCCCCGCCAAGGGCCCGCTGGTGATGGCGACCCCGTAGTGCTGACCGAACGATTTTTCACGGAAGTCGGAGAGGGTCTTCACGGCCGTGACGCCGGCCGCCCCGCACCAGCGCTTCTGGGCAAACGGCAAATCCATGCTGATGGTCCAGACCTCCACGTCACTGCCCAGGGCGCCGGCCTCCTGATTGAAGCGCCGCGTCTCCGTGTCACACACCGGGGTATCGAGCGACGGCACCGAGCTGAGAATGACCACCTTGCCCTTGGCGTCGCTGAGACGCACGGTCTGCAAGCCGTTGTCGATGGCGGTGAAATCGGGAGCGGCCTGACCCGGTTTCACCTCGCTGCCGCCGAGGGTGAGTGGATTGCCTCTGAGAGTCACCGTTCTGTCTGCCATGGTTGCCTCCTAGGGGGCTCTGCCTCGTTCGAGCGAACGCGCCGAGCGTAATACGCCGACAGGGAGCTGAGCAAGCGGGCCCCGAGCCGACTTGTCTTGTGCGACTCTCCCCCTTATGCTTCCAAAAGCACAAAAGGCCGCGAAGGGCGAACGAGCCTGTCGTGGCCTCGATGAGGACAAATCCATGGGCAACGATCCGCGTCAAGGCTGCGCACCCCGTTGGGGGCTCAGCCTCCTGCTCGTTGGTCTACTCGTCATCGCCGTCAGTGGCGGCGCCCGCGCCCAGGCGCCCGCCTCCCGCACCTTGATCCTCTCGACGACGACCAGCACCCAGGACTCGGGGTTGCTCGACGTCCTGGTGCCGATGTTCGAACGCCAGACGGGCTATAGCGTCAAGACCGTCTCCGTGGGCACCGGCCAGGCACTGGCCCTGGCCGCGCGTGGAGAGGCCGACGTCACGCTCGCCCACGCCCCGGCCCTCGAGAAGAAGTACGTTGCAGATGGCAAGATGCTCAACCGGCGTCTCGTCATGTACAACGACTTCGTCCTCATCGGTCCCGAGGCGGATCCAGCAAAGATTCGGGGGGAAAAGAGCGTGGTGGCCGCCCTCAAGCGGATCGCCGAGGCGAAGGCGCGTTTCGTGTCGCGCGGGGACAAGTCGGGCACGCACACCCTGGAGCTCGCCCTTTGGAAAGAGGCGGGCGTCACGCCCGGCCCGCCGTGGTACATCGAGTCAGGGCAAGGCATGGGGGCCACCCTCGGCATTGCGGACGATCGTCAGGCGTACACGATCACCGATCGCGCGACCTTGCTGGCATTCGCCAAGCGGGTGGCGCTCACCATCATGGTCGAGGGAGACCGGCCTCTGCTCAACATCTACTCGGTGATGGAGGTCAATCCGGCCAACGGACCGCGGGTCAACGCGGCGGCCGGCAAGGCGTTCGCCGACTTCATGGTGTCCCCGGCGACGCAAGAGGTCATCAAGACGTTCGGAGTCGAGAAGTTCTCACGGGCGCTGTTCGTCCCCATCGCCGGCAAGAAGGACGAAGATCTCTAGCGCGTGAGCCTGCTCCTCGACGCACTCGGCCAGGCCGTCACGCTGCTTTTCGGCGGCGACGGCGAGGTATGGGCCGTGCTGTGGCTCTCGCTTCAGGTCTCGACGACGGCCACGCTCGTGTCTCTGGGGCTGGGGATTCCCGCCGGCGTCGCGCTCGCGCTTGGGCGTTTCCGGGGCAGGAACCTGATCGTGAGCGCGGTCAACACGGGGATGGGACTGCCCCCGGTCGTGGTCGGCCTGTTCGTATCTCTGGCGCTGTGGCGAAGCGGGCCGCTTGGCTTCATGGAGATCCTGTACACGCCGGCGGCCATCATTGTGGCGCAGGCCGTGATTGCCTCGCCCATCGTCACCGGGATCACCCTCGCGGCCGTGCAGAACGTGCCCGCGAAGTTCCGATTGCAGCTCTTGGCCCTGGGGGCGTCGCGGCCGCAGATGACCTGGGTCGTCCTCCGTGAGGCTCGATTGCCCATGCTGGCTGCCGTCATGGCCGGTTTTGGCGGGATCATCTCCGAAATCGGCGCCTCTCTGATGGTCGGCGGGAATATCAAGGGACACACGCGAACCTTGACAACGGCCATGGTGCTCGAGACGAGCAAGGGCAACTTCGACATCGCCCTGGCCCTGGCCGTTCTCCTGCTCGTGCTCGTGTTCCTCGTGAACTGGGCCCTCACCTCCATCCAGCAGAGCGGATCCGTGGGACGGTGACGGGCCACCACCAAGCCCCACCCGTGCTGGAGCTGGTGGGAGTAACGGTCCGGTACGGAGGCGCCGTGGCCGTGGAGGTCGACCGGCTCGAGGTGCTCGAAGGGGAGATCCTGGTCGTCATCGGTCCCAACGGATCGGGAAAGTCGACCCTTCTGCGGACCTTGGGGCTGCTCGAGACGCCAGCCACGGGCGCGATTCGATTCAAGGGTGAGCCCGTGGATGCGCGGAGAGTCCTCGCCGTGCGACGGCACATGGCGAGTGTTTTCCAGGATCCGCTGCTGATCGATGCCACCGTCTTCCAGAATGCCGCGCTCGGCCTTGGCTTTCGGCGCGTGCCCCGAGCCGACCTTGCCCCTCGAGTGCAACCCTGGCTCGACCGACTCGGCATTGGCCACCTCGGAGAACGGCGTGCGAGGACTCTGTCAGGCGGGGAAGCTCAGCGCACTGCCCTTGCGCGGGCGCTGGTACTGCAGCCGGCCCTGCTGCTCTTGGATGAGCCTTTCGCGGCGCTCGATCAGCCGACCCGCGAGACGCTCATCGTCGAGCTAGGACGCATTCTGCGCCACGATCGCATCACGACGGTCATGGTGACGCACGACCGGAGTGAGGCCATGACCCTGGGCGATCGCGTGGCCGTGCTGATGGCAGGCCGAATCCAGCAAATCGACGAGACGGCTCGCCTCTTCCAGAGCCCGATATCGGAGGTCGTGGCCAGGTTCGTGGGAGTCGAGACGATCGTTGATGGCAAGGTGATCAGGGCCGAGGACGGATTGGTCTCTCTCGATGCTGGCGGGCAGACGGTCGAGGTAGCCGCCGCCGCGCAGCCTGGAGATCGGGTCCGATTCTGCCTGCGGCCTGAGGATGTCGCCCTGGCCATCCCGGAGCAGATTACCGGCGGGAGCCCCGGCAACCATTTGTCGGGGACCGTTATCAGTCTCCAGCCTCAGGGCGTCCATGTACGGGTAACGGTCGACTGCGGCTTTCCGCTCATGGCTCTGATCACACGCCGATCGGTCGAGGACATGCGGCTGGTGGCCGGATCACCGGTTGTGGCCATCTTCAAGGCGATCGCCGCCCACGTACTTCCCGACGCCTGAGCGGCGCTCGGGGCTGCCGACGTTAAGATAGGGCCGCATGCTCTCACGGCGACCGCCCACGTCCGAGACGCCCGTGTCCCAGCTGGAGCCGAAGATGCGGCTCTGGGTGGTCTTCGATGATCGATTGAAGTTCGGGGATGGGCGAGCCCGGCTGCTGGAGATGATCGACGAGCTCGGATCCCTGAAGCAGGCCGTGGAGCGGTTCAACATGTCATACCGTAACGCCTGGGGATACCTGAGGGAGCTGGAGAAGGCGGCCGGCTTCCAATTCCTGGAGCGCCACCCGGGACGGGGTTCCCGTGGCGGCACGCGCTTGACGACTCGCGGTCGGCTATTTCTGACCCAGTACTGGCGGTTCCGGACCGGGCTCGATGATGTTGCCCGGCGGCGCTTTCGGCGGATATTTCGGCCGTGAAGGGAGCTCGGCACGAGGCGGGGGGTGGACGTGGGTGGTGAGCCAGGAAGCGCTCAGCAGTGTCGGGCTCTCCCTGCAGGTGGCCGTCCTGGCCACGGTCCTGAACGCGTTGCTCGGGATACCGTTGGCATACCTGCTGGCCAAGCGACGCTTCTGGGGCCACGCGGTCCTGGACGTCGCAGTAACCTTGCCCCTCGTGCTACCGCCGACGGTGACGGGTTACTACCTGATCGTCGTCCTCGGCCGGAAGGGCTGGCTCGGAGCGCCTCTCTATGACCTCACCGGATGGACGGTGGCATTCACCTGGTATGCCGCCGTCATCGCTGCCACCGTGATGGCGCTGCCATTACTCGTGAGGACGGCGCGAGCAGCCATCGAGTCGATCGACCCTGACCTCGAGAAGGCGGCACGGACCCTTGGACGCTCGGAGTGGCGCACGGCGTTCGAGGTGACTCTGCCGCTTGCCCGGAAGGGCATCCTGGCCGGGCTCGTGCTCGCCTTCGCGCGTGCCTTGGGCGAGTTCGGCGCCACCCTGATGCTGGCCGGCAACATCCCGGGCAAGACTGCCACCGTCCCGCTTACCATCTACACGGCGGTCCAGACGGGCGAATCGGGCGAAGTCCTGGTCCTGGTGGCGGTGCTCACGGTCATCTCGTGCATCGTCCTCGTTCTGTCAGGTCGACTCGGGGCCCGCGCGTCATGACGCGGAGTCCGGGCAGCGGCCTCCCGGCGGACTCGGTCGACCTGGTGATCACGAAGCGCCTGGGCGCCTTTGTGCTCGACGTCGCCTGGACCGCCGGCGACGGGGTGGCCGTGCTCTTCGGACCATCGGGCTCGGGCAAGAGCTTGACCTTGCGTTGCCTGGCTGGACTCGACCGTCCTGATGCTGGTCGGATGGTCGTCAACGGCCGCGTATTCTTCGATTCGGCGTTGGGGGTCGACCTGCCGCCGCATCATCGTCGCATCGGCTACGTATTCCAGGGGTACGCGCTGTTTCCCCATCTGTCGGTCGGCCAGAACATCGCCTTCGGGCTACGGGACCGTCCGCGAGCGGAGCGGCGGCGGCGAGCCCAGGAAGTCATGGAGCGGCTCGGGCTCGGCGACCTTGCGCGTCGCTCGCCCCGCGAGCTGTCGGGAGGCCAGCAACAACGCGTCGCCCTCGGCCGTGCTCTGGCCGTGGATCCAGACCTGCTCCTGCTGGACGAGCCGCTATCGGCTCTCGACGCGCCGCTCCGACGGCAGCTACGAGACGACCTGGAACGGACCCTTCGCGACTGGGGAAAGCCGGCCGTGCTCGTGACGCACGATCTGTCCGAAGCCTACCAGCTTGCCGACCGCGTGGTCGTCTACGACCATGGCCGTGTCATCCAGGCTTCGTCCAAGACGGAGTTCCTCTGGCAGCCGAGCTCCGAGCGAGTGGCGAGGCTGATCGGGCTGCGCAATGTGCTGCATGGCACCGTGGCCAAGGCAAGCCCCGATCGCATCCAGTTCCACTGGCGCGGCCAGATCCTCGAGGCGGTGAACTCGCCGACGCGGGCGTACCTGCCGCCAGCAGGCTCTTCCATCGCGTTCTTCATCCGCCCCGAGTACGTCCGCCTGATCCGCAAGGATCGGATGGCCCCTGACGCAGGGCATCACATGAACTTGATGCGCGGGTGCGTCGTCGGCGAGGCCGATGGGGGAACCACCTGGTCGCTCCGCATGCGGCTCGATGAACCGGGGCCGGCCGCCCAGGGTGACTACGACCTGGAGGTCGAGGTGCCGAGCCTCGTCTACGAAATTCTCGAGATCAAGGACGACCGACAGTGGGAGTTCTCGATCCATCGCGGATCCATCCATGTCTTGCCCTCGTGAACGCACTCGCGCGTTCTCCCTTTGCTTGACACCGCCGCGTACCGAGGCGTATAAACAAATCACCCGGTGCCGATTCCCCGTAGCATGGGAGCGCAGGAACGGGTCTCCAAGGTGGACAGTGCAGTCCCAAAGGCCAGCGACCTCATGACGGCGCTGGCTTTCTGTGTTTTTAGGGGAGGTCGCGCATGAATCAGGAAGACATCGCAGCACGACTCATGGCCGAGAACGAGGAGTTTCGTCGGCTCCGGACGGAGCACCAGAGTTATGACCAGGAGCTGGCGACCTTGACCACAATCCCCTCGCTCTCGGCGGACCAACACTGGAGAATCAGCGAGCTCAAGAAGTTGAAGCTCATGGCCAAGGACCGCATGGAGGCCATCGCGCGGCAGACTCGCGCCAGCGTCGGCGCCTGACGGCCGGTCCGCGAGCTTTCCCATGCCGCGGAACCGTCGAGTCGAGTCGTTCCGCGGTCTGAGCCACCTTTCCCCGCAGGGGGACGCCCGCATGGTGGATGTCTCCGCCAAGCCGGAGACCGTGCGGGAAGCCGTCGCCCGCGCCGTCCTCCGGATGAAATCAGCGACCCTCGCGATCATCCGTGAGGGCAATGCACCCAAAGGGGACGTGCTTGGCGTGGCGCGCACCGCCGGTGTGCTTGCCGCGAAGCGAACCGCTGATCTCATTCCCATGTGCCACCCCCTCCGTGTCACCGGGGTGGACATTGCGTTTCGCGAGGATCCCCGGCGCGGTGAGCTTGCCATCGAGGCCCGGGTGCGAACCGTCGATAAGACAGGGGTGGAGATGGAGGCACTCACGGCGGCGAGCGTGGCGGCCCTGACCGTTTACGATATGGTCAAGGCCGTAGAGCGGGGGGTCACGATCGCCGAGATCCAGCTGCTCGAGAAGTCCGGCGGTAAGTCCGGCCGCTGGAAGCGATAGGCCGACAAACGCAATGGGCCCGGGATGACATAGCCGATGCCGAAGACCGCTCTCCTCTACTCCGACGCCTATACGCGCTTCGACTATGGGCCCGAACACCCGCTGCGGATGGAGCGGCTCGGACTCACGTGGAGGCTCATGGAGGCTTACGGGCTCACCACGTTACCGGGGATGCTCGTGCGAGAGCCGGAGCCTGCCGACGAAGCGCGAATTGCCGAGTTTCATAGCCGCGCCTATCTCGAGGTGCTGAAGGCCTCCGACAGCGGCCATCCGCCCCCTCGAGCCGCGCTGTTTGGTCTGGGGCCGGGAGACAATCCGGTGTTTGCCGGCCTCTGGCAGGTGGCTCGGCTTGCCGCCGGCGGGTCGCTGGATGCCGCCGACCTTGTGGCGCGCGGGGAGGTAGATCGAGCGTTTCACTTCGCCGGCGGACTGCATCACGCGATGCCAGCTCGTGCGTCGGGCTTCTGCTATGTGAACGACGCCGTCCTGGCGATTCTGAGGTTGCGGGCCCGGGGTCTTCGGGTCGCGTATGTGGACATCGACGCCCACCATGGCGACGGTGTACAGCACGCGTTCTACGCGGATCCGACCGTTCTTACCATCTCGACGCATGAGC
Source organism: uncultured Candidatus Rokubacteria bacterium (assembly GCA_963754315.1). Lineage (GTDB taxonomy): Bacteria > Methylomirabilota > Methylomirabilia > Rokubacteriales > CSP1-6 > CAVWFS01. The sequence goes on along the minus strand of CAVWFS010000015.1, from coordinate 144,086 downwards.
GCGGCGACCGCCTGTTTCCGGGGACCGGCTTTGTCGAGGAGAGCGGCGAGGGAAAGGGCGTAGGCTACTCCGTCAACCTCCCCCTCGAGGCGTTCACGGATCCCGACACCTACCTGCCGGCTTTCAATGCCGTGGTTCCTCCGCTGCTGGAGGCATTCAATCCCGACGTGGTGGTGCTGCAGCTCGGTATCGATGCCCATCGGACCGACCCGCTCACGCATCTCGCACTTGACGTGCAGACTTTCGCTGCTGCCGTCAGGCGCGTGGTCGCGTTGTCCCCCCGTGTGGTCGCGCTGGGGGGAGGAGGCTATGATCTACGCAACGTGGCCCGGGCCTGGACAGTGGCCTGGGCCATCATGAATGACATGAACCTCCCGACCCAGATGCCGCTTGCCTTCGAGCCTGATCTCAAGCGCTACAACTTCTCCTCCGGGGATCTCTGGGACCCCGCCGATCCTATTCCAGGCCACCTCGCCGAGCCCGTCAGGACCTACGCCGAGCGTCAGATCGAGGCAATCCGCCGCCTGATCTTCCCGGTTTTTCGTTTGTAGAGGGGGGCCTCGAAAGGGCCCCCCTGGCCCCCCAAGGCGGCTCGGCACGCCCCGGGGGACCCGTGGCGCGCCTCGGGAATGCGCGGCGGGCGGGGCCCCGAACAGGGCCCCCCTGGCCCCCCAGGCGGCTCGGCACGCCCCGGGGGACGCGTGGCGCGCCTCGGGAATGCGCGAGGGCGGGGCCCCGAAAGGGCCCCCTGGCCCCCCAGGGTGGCTCGGCACGCCCCGGGGGACCCGTGGCGCGCCTCGGGAATGCGCGAGGGCGGGGCCTCGAAAGGGCCCCTGGCCCCCCAAGGCGGCTCGGCACGCCCCGGGGGAGCGTGGCGCGCCTCGGGAATGCGTGAGGGCGGGGCCCGAAAGGGCCCCCTTGTAGGGGGCGTGCTAGAGTGGCTTACTGGTGCTGGGAGGTTGAGTGGTGCGCGGAGCGCTCATCACGTTCGAGGGGGTCGAGGGGTCGGGGAAAACGACTCAAATGATCCGTCTCGCCCGGCGGCTCAAGCAGCAGGGTTACCAGGTGGAGCGGACGGCCGAGCCGGATGGCACCCCTTTGGGTGTGGCCATTCGGCACCTTTTCGAGCGCGCCGCCACCCGGCCGCAGCCGCTCAGCGAAGTGTTCCTTTTCATGGCGGCACGGCGGCAGCACGTGGCCGAGAAAATCGGGCCCTGGATCCAGGGAGGGCGGATCGTTCTCTGCGACCGTTACACCGACGCCACCGTCGCCTATCAAGGCTATGGACGCGGGATCGATCGTGATCTGATCCGGGACCTCAACGTGAGGGCCACTGGCGGAATGTTGCCAGACCTGACCTTGATCTTTGACCTTCCCCCACTCGAGGGACTGCGGCGTATCCGCGGACGGCGACTCGATCACTTCGAGCGGCAGGCGGTCGCCTTTCACCGCCGCGTGCGTCGGGGCTACCTTGAAATCCTGCGCGCGGAACCCAAGCGTGTCCGCTTGATCCGCGCCGTTCGGCCACCGGACCAGGTTGCCGCAGACGTGGCGAGGACGGTGGAGGCCTATCTGCGTGCCCTATAGCGTGGTCGAGGGTCAACCCAGAGCTATCGCCCTCTTCGGCCGCGCCCTGGCCAGCGGGCGAGTCGCCCACGCCTACGCTCTGGTGGGGTCAGCGGAGTCCGGCCGGAGCGCGCTGGCGGCGGTCTTCGCGGAGGCGCTCCTCTGCGAGCGCGCCTCGGCCGTCGGGGGCTGCGGCCAATGCCGCGCGTGTGCGCTCGTGGCTAAACGCCAGCATCCCGACCTCCACCTGATCGTGCCGACCCCTCCCGAGCGGAACCCGCGCGGCCCCCGGGCCATCCGGATCGACGCCATTCGTGAGCTGGAGCGCCGAGCCGCTCTGCGACCCGCTATGGGACGGCATAAGGTCTTCATCGTGGAGGACGCCGACCGCATGACGGCCGATACCCCCCAGGCCTTCCTCAAGACGCTGGAGGAACCGTCCCCCGGCACCATCCTGATCCTGGGCGTTTCCACGGTGCGGGCGCTGCCGGCCACGGTGCTCTCGCGCTGTCAGATCGTGCGCTGCGCGCCCCACGCTGATCCCGCCGCAGCGGAGGCCCGGGCGGGAGCGCTCACCCTGGTGGCAGAGGTCAGAGCGAAGGGGGTCGACGCCCTCATCAGACGCCTTCCGACCGTCGACCGCGACAAGGCCGTCGTCCTCATCGATGCCTACTGGTTCTGGTGCCGGGACCTGCTCGTTGTCCAGAGCGGCGCGCCACCCGCCCTGCTTGCCCATGCCAGTATGATCGTGGACCTTGCGCGCGAGGCCGAACGATGGACGATGCGAGACCTGCTGGAGGAGATGGCGAACTGCCGGGTAGCCCGGGCTGCCCTGGAAACGAACGTATCGCCGCGGCTCACCGTGGAAGTTCTGCTGAGCCGCCTCGCCGCACGGGCGGCATGAAGGGTCGGAGGCATGGATGAATTCCTGATCGGGATTCGCCTTCGCACGGGTCAGAACGCGAACGACTATCGGCTCGGGGAACATCTCGACCTGCACGTGGGTGACCTCTGTCTCGTGGAAACGGAGGGCGAGCCCGCCATCGGCGAGGTTCGGCGCCCCCGGCGGCCGCTCCCGGAGGCCAAGCGCGATCACCTGTACCGTCGCGTGCTGCGGGTGGCCACCGAGAGCGAGGTCGGCGAGCACCGCGCGCACGCCACGCGCGAGCGTGACGCCGTCGACACGGTCCAACGGCTGGCCCGCGAGCGCGGCCTGGCCATGAAGGTCGTCGACGTGGAGATCATTCCGCGTGCCCGGCGCGTGCTGGTGTATTTCAACGCGGAGGAGCGGGTAGACTTTCGCGAGTTGGTGCGCGACCTCGCCCGCGAGTTTCATGCCCGCATCGAAATGCGGCAGATCGGCGCCCGGGATACCACCAAGGTCATGGACGGTATCGGTCCCTGCGGTCGCCAGCTCTGCTGCTCGTCGCACCTCAGGAAGTTCGAGCCCGTGGCCGTCAAGATGGCCAAGATCCAGGATGTGCCGCTGACGGACAGCCGGCTCCTCGGTAACTGCGGACGACTGAAGTGCTGCTTGCTCTACGAGTTCTCCACCTACGAGGAGCTACGCGGGCGTCTGCCCAAGGTGAACACGCCCTGTCAGGCCGACTGCGGTGGAGGAGGCTGCATGACGGGCAAGGTGCGGTCGCTGCGCGTCCTGAAGGAAGTAGTCGTCGTCGGTTTCCCCGACGGCACGGAGGCCGAGGTGCCGCTATCGGAGCTGACCTGGGAGGGGCGCGCGCACATCAAGATCACCCTGGATCGCCCCGCCCCGCGGAGCGGTGCGTGAGCGAGTCGGTCTTTTATCTCACTACCCCCATCTATTACGTCAACGCCCGGCCCCATCTGGGTCATGCCTACACCACGATCGTCGCCGACACGATGGCCCGCTACCGTCGGCTTCGCGGGGATCGGGTGTGGTTCCTCACCGGCACCGACGAGCACGGCGACAACATCGCCCAGGCGGCCGCCCGGGCCGGCGTATCACCCCAGGCCTATACGGACGAGATCTCGGCCGCCTTCCGCGAGACGTGGCGACGGCTGGGCATCAGCAACGACGACTTCATCCGCACCACCGAGCCCCGCCACGCACGGATCGTCCAGCAGATCCTGCAGCAGCTGTGGGACGCCGGTGAGATCTACTTCGGCAAGTACGGAGGCCAATACTGCCTCGGCTGCGAGCGCTTCTACACGGAGAAGGAAATCGTCGACGGCAAGTGCCCCGACCACCAGCGGCCGCTCACCTATATCGAAGAGGAGAACTACTTCTTCCGGATGTCGACCTACCAGGACTGGCTGGTCGGGTACATCGAGTCGAATCCGGACCTGATTCGACCCGAGCGCTATCGTAACGAGATCCTCGGCTTCCTCCGCGAGCCGCTGCAAGATCTCTCCATCAGCCGCCCGCGCAGCCGCTTGCAGTGGGGGATTCCGCTTCCCTTCGACGACCGCTTCGTGACCTACGTCTGGTTCGATGCCCTCATCAACTACGTCTCCGCCCTCGGCGAGATCGGCGGCGACAGCTATGCGACGTTCTGGCCTCACGTGCAGCACGCGATCGGCAAGGACATCCTGAAGCCGCACGGCGTCTACTGGCCTTGCATGCTGAAGGCGGCCGGGCTGCCCGTGTATCGGCACTTGAACGTCCACGGCTACTGGGGTCTCGGCGGCGGCAAGATGTCCAAGTCCATCGGCAACGTCGTGGAGGCGCTGGCGCTCACCGACAAGTACGGTCACGACGCGTTCCGGTACTTCCTGTTACGTGAGATGGTGTTCGGGCTGGACGCCGATTTCTCGGAAGAAGCATTCCTCGGACGCCTCAACGCCGACCTCGCCAACGATCTCGGTAACCTCGTGTCTCGCGCGACGACCCTCATCGTCAATTTCGCCGGAGGCTCCGTGCCCACCCCGAACGCCGAGACGGCCGCCGACGCGGAGGTGCGCGGCGGGTTGACCAGGGCGCTGGTCGACGTCGAGAACGCCATGGACGGCTTCGCCTTCCACCGCGCCCTGGCTGCTATCTGGGAGTGGGTCGGGGGCCTGAACCGTTACGTCGACACCGAACGCCCCTGGACCCTGGCCAAGACCCCGGCCCAGCGGCCGCGTCTCGATACGGTGCTGTACACCTTGGCCGAATCGTTGCGCTGCCTCGGGATTGTGCTCGATCCCTTCCTGCCGGTGGCGGCCGAGAAGATCCGGACGGCTCTCGGCCAGACCGGCAAGCTCAGCCTGGCCGACCTCGCGTGGGGCGGAATCACTGCCGGCACGCGGGTGAGCAAGCTGACAGGGCTCTTCCCGCGAACGCATCCTCCCGAGGGTGTCGGCTCCCGGGCGGGCCAGGAATCGGCGAAGAGGGAGCCGTCAGCCGAGACCGACGCGGAGAAGCCGGCCCCCGTGACCATTGACGAGTTTGCGCGGCTGGATCTTCGCGTGGCCGAGATCCTCGCAGCGGAAGCGGTGCCGAAATCGAAGCGGCTGCTCAAGCTCACCGTTTCCCTTGGCGGCGAGCCACGCACCGTGCTCGCTGGGATCGCCGAGCACTACGCGCCGGGCGATCTGGTGGGCCGACGGGTGGTGGTGGTGGCGAATCTTCAACCCACGACCATCATGGGGATCGAGTCGAACGGGATGGTGCTGGCCGGTTCCGGCACGGGGGGCCTGGCCCTGGTGACGCTCGATCGCGAGCTTCCCCCGGGGTCCAAGGTACGATAGCAACGTGGAGCTTCGTGAGGTGACGATCGACGTCGATCTCATTCTCCAGGTCGCGGCGCGGGACGAGTCGATCGCCAAGGTGCTCCGTGAGATCTGTGCCCTGGATGATGCGGCGCGCCGCGCGGCCCTTGATCTGGTCGGAATACACCTGGGACGCCGCGCCTCGGCAGACGTCCTCCAATGTCTCGAGGCCCTTCGCGGAGACGATCTCGCCCACCGACTGGCGGCCCGGCTCGGCCCGTCCCCCTGACGCATCCCGGCTGCCTCCTTCGTCGCTGGGGGATCTCGCTTGCCTCGCTGTTCGCGGGGCTGCTCACCCTGATCGTCTTCCGCCGCGGCCTTCCAACCCTGGCATGGATCGTCCTGCGGATATCTGATATGGCTTCTGGCCGCGATGCTGGCCCAGTTCCGAGGGCTTTTCGAGGTGGGGAAGCCTCGTCGCGTACACTGCGATTTATGCGCCGGCCGGCCTGGGTCAACCCATCGAGCACGTGTGGCGACTGAACGGCCGTGCGATCACGGTCGTGCGGCTGTCGGCGGTACGCGGCGGGCGCGCCGGCGGATTCCGCACGTACTCGCGCAAGACGGGGTTTCCCCCTGATCCGGTTGGTCGCTGGTCAGTGACGTGATGACCGGCTCGGGACAGCTCATCGGACGGCTGTCATTCCAGGTCAGCCCGTGAGGTGCGGGCGGGCGATCCTCGTGGCCCTGCTGCTCCTCGGGCTCGACACCGGGGCCGGTGCCCACGAAGTCGGGGAGCGCTACCTCGTGCTGATCTCCCTGGACGGACTCCGTCCCGAGTTCTATCTCGACGATGCCTTCGCGGCTCCCGAGCTACGCGCCCTTGTGCGTGCGGGCAGCGCCGCGCGGGCGGCCGAAGGGGTCTTTCCGACGGTCACCTATCCGGCCCACGCATCGATCGTCACCGGTGTCCGCCCGGCCCGCCACGGGATCCTCTTCAATGTGCGATTCGATCCCCTCGGCGCCCGCGGCCGATGGTACGAGGAGGCCTCCGACCTGCGCGCGTCGCCCCTCTGGGAATGGGCGCGGGCGGCAGGACTGCGAACCGCCGGCGTGTCATGGCCCTCGACCCTCGGAGCGCGCATCGACTGGCTTCTGCCCGAGCGCGACTACCATGTTCGGCCCGATCCCCTCGATGTGATGGGGGCGGCGGTCACGCCCGGTTTGCTGGAACGACTGGGTCTCGTTCCTCGCCCGGACATCTTCCGTGACGCGATCGAGTGGGATGCGTTTCTCACCGCCGTCAGCGCCGCCATCATTCGTGACGCGCGCCCCCATTTGCTCATGCTTCACCTGGTCCAGCTCGACCACTTCCAGCATCGGGGCGGGCGCGCCGGGGCGGGGGTGAAGCCGGCTCTGGCCCGAGTGGACACTCACATCGGAACACTGCGCCGCGCGCTTGAGGAGGCGGGAGTCGCCACGCGCACGACCATCGTCATCACCGGCGACCACGGCTTCCAGGACGTCGAGCGCACGCTCTTTCCCAACCAGATCCTGGCCGCCGCTGGCCTGCGAGACTGCCCGCGCGCCGGGGATGGGTGGCGCGCGACCGTGCACATCGCGGGAGGTGCGGCGGCCGTGTTCGTCGCTCCGGCCGGGGATACGACGACGGCCCGCCAGGCCGAAGCCGCGCTCAGGGGCGCCGCCACGGGCCGGCTGACGATCGTCAGCCGTGAGGAGCTCGACTCGATGGGCGCCATGCCCGGCGCGGCCTTCGCTATCGAGGCGGCGCCCGGTTTCGACTTGTCGGGCTCGTGCTCGCGGTCTGGCGCCAAGAGGGAGGCGTCCGCCATCTCGCGCGGCTCGCACGGCTTTCTGCCCTTCCGTCCCAGCATGGCGACCGGCTTCATCGCCGCCGGATTCGGGGTACGGGCGGGCACCGTCCTCGACCGGATCCGTCTGGTCGATATCGCTCCTACCGCCGCGCGCCTTCTGGGTATTGCGGCCCCCGCGGTGGAGGGGCGTGTTCTCGAGGAAATTCTCCAGTGACCATACCGGTGCTCTTCGACACCCACGCCCACCTCCACTTTGCCGACTATGCGGAGGACCGCGCGGCCGTTCTTGCTCGCGCCCGAGCGGCGGGCGTGACCGGGTTGGTCACGGTGGGCACCGACATGGCCAGCTCGCAGGCGGCCGTCGCTCTCGCGGCCCTCGAGCCAGGCGTGTGGGCTTCGGTTGGTGTCCACCCGCACGACGCGGCCGCCGCCACCGAGAAGGATTTCACGGAACTCGAGCATCTCGCGGCGGACCCCAGTGTGGTTGCCGTGGGCGAAGTCGGGCTCGACTTCTTCCGCAACCTCTCACCTCGCGATGTCCAGGAGGTTGTTTTTCGGCGTCAGCTCGAGCTGGCGCATCGGGTCGACAAGCCCGTGCTCGTGCACTGCCGCGACGCGCATGCGCAGACGCTGTCCATCCTCGCTGAGGCACGCGTGAGCGACCTGGGCGGCATCATGCATTGCTTCTCGGGGGACGTGGCCGTCGCTCGTCAGTGTCTGGATCTCGGTCTTCTCATCTCGCTGGCGGGCCCCGTGACCTATCGGAACGCTCGCGCGCTTCCCGAGGTCGCGCGCTTCGTGCCCGCCGACCGTCTCGTGGTCGAAACGGACTGTCCCTTTCTGCCGCCGGAGGGTCACCGCGGGACACGCAACGAGCCGGCGTATCTGACCCTGACCGCGGTCCGCGTGGCCGAGCTGCGCGGCGAGACGCTGGAGCAACTGGCCGTGCGCACGACCGAGACTGCTCGTACCCTGTTTCGCCTGCGATAGGAGGGCATCGTGGGCCTTCGAGAGGTGGGGTTCTACGTGCGCGGGAGGCTCAACAGCGGGCTGAGCCATCTCATCAACGGGCGTGCGCGGCCGCACGGCATCATCCCACCTCCGGTTGATGACGTGATCCGGACCGCGCGCTCGCCATTGGCTCTCCTGGCCCTCCTCGAGGGGCGATCGAACGAAGCGAGAGAAGCAGCGGTGGCGCGCTGGTTGACCGCGCGCGGGGTCGAGCTGACCCGCCACCGCTTTGCGACCTTCGAGGGGCAGGGTGAGAATTTTGTCGTCGACGTCGGGACTGGCCCGCGGACCCTCGTGCTCATCGCCCATCACGATGCGGTTCCGGGTAGTCCCGGTGCCAACGACAACGCGGCGGCCGTGGCCATCCTGCTCACGTTGCTGGAGCGGCTACCGCAGGTGGTGACGTCTCGGCTGCGCGTGCGTCTGCTTTTCACGGCGGCCGAGGAGCTCGGCTATCTCGGGGCTCGCGCCTACGTCCACGACGTCTCCCTGGACGATATCGTGGGGGTGCTGAGTCTGGAGCTCTGCGGCATCGGTGACAGCGTCGCCATCTGGGACGCCGGTGCCGAGACCCCGTTCCTGGGCCGGATACGCGCCGCATTCGAGGGCTCGGGGCTGAGGCCGGACGAGAGTTATCACCAGGTGGGCCGGATCCCCGTCTTCGGCAGCGATCATCGGGCCTTCGCAGCGGTCGGTGTTCCTGCCTACGGGCTCAGCGTGGTGCCGGTGGCCCAGGCAGAGGCTCTGCGTCAGTTCGTGCTGAGCCCCGCAAGGAGCGCGCTCATGCACGTGGTGCGACGACCGCCACCGTTCGACACGTACCATACGCCGCGTGACCTGACCGTCACCGTCGAGCCGGCAGCCCTGGCCCTCGTCCTCGGCGCGATCGAGGCGGTTATCGCCGAGATGGGCTAGGGGCGAAGTCGGGCCAGCGAATGATCCCCATCTCGAGGAGCACGCGGCAATGGGCGACCTCGCGCGTGGGGACGAGCACCACCACCTCTCCCTGATCGCCGACGTTGAAAGGGTGAACCGACGCGAGGAGCCGAGAGCGTAACAAGGTCGGGATCCCCTCGCTCTCGAACAGGCTCCGCACGACGATTGCCTCTGCATGATGGCACCGGTGGACTTCTGCCAGCTCGCGCTCGACACCAGGCTCCGGCAGCACGGGCCGGGATCCGGGAAAGGGAATAACCTTACCTCGCTTGGCCATAGTGACAGTCTACAATCGGGGCACGATGACCGCCACGAAGGCAGCCGAGGGCTCGCCGGCGCCTGCCTTCGACCGGAAGGCTTCTCGCCCGCTCGATCCGGCCGCGTGGCGTGCGCTGCTGGCTGCCGCATTCGGCTGGCTATTTGACGGATACGAGACATACGCCCTGATCCTGGTCGGAGCGGTGGCCATCGGCGACCTCCTGCCGCCCGACCAAGCGTGCCCAGAGTCCACTCTACTTCGGAGGCCTCATCGGGGTAACGCTCGTCGGATGGGCCACCGGAGGGCTCGTGGGTGGGGTGCTCGCCGACTATCTGGGGCGGCGCCGCATGCTCATGCTGTCGGTTCTCTGCTATGCGGTGTTCACAGGGATGAGCGCGCTGGCACAGACCTACTGGATGTTGCTCGGTTTCCGCTTTTTGACCGGTTTGGGGCTGGGAGGAGAATTCTGTCCAGGGGCCGCCCTGGTCGGCGAGCTGTGGCCCCCGGCGCGGCGGGGCAGAGCAGCGGGGGTCCTTGCCTCGGCCTTCGGCATCGGAACCTTGCTCGCCGCTGGCCTCTGGTTCCTGATCGAACCCCTGGGGCATGGGTCCTGGCGATACCTGTTCGTGATCGGAGTGCTCCCCGCGCTCCTCTTGCTGTGGATGCGTCGGGGTGTTGCCGATCCCGCGGTGTGGATCGCCGCCGATCGCCGACGGCAAGCTGCCCGTCGGGCGGCGCTGGAGGGGCGTCGCCTGAGCGAGGAGGAGCGCCGCCTGACGCGCTTCACGGTGGTGGACCTCTTCGCCAGCCACGAGCTCAGGAGGCGAACGCTCTTGCTCCTGATGATGGCGCTCTCCACCATCGTCGGCTACTGGGCGGTGTCCACGTGGATTCCACAGTACGCGACCCAGGTGGCCACCCGAGCTGGGCTGGGGCCGGATGGCTGGGGGGCCCGGGCGGGGCTGCTATGGAGCGCAGGAGGGATCGCGGGGTATCTCTGCCTGGGGAGCATGGCCGATGCTTGGGGCCGCAAGCGATCCTTCGCTTTCTTCTTTGCCGGCTCGCTGGTCGCCGCCGGTGCTCCCTTCCTGGTGCAGAAGAGCCTCCCTCTCTTCCTCTTCGCGGTCGCGGTAAACGGGTTCTTCACCACCGGCCAGTTCGCATGGCTGGTCATGTATCCGCCCGAGGTCTATCCCACCGCGGTGCGTGGTACCGGCACGGCCGTGGTATTCAATAGCGCGCGCTACGTGGCCGCCCTCGGTCCTCTCGTCGCCGGATGGCTCGCGGAGTCCCTGGGGGGTATCGCGCGCGCCGCCGTCATGATGAGCGCCGTCTATCTCATCGGGCTCATCGTCACGCCATTCGCCGGACCGGAGACACGCGGCCGACCGCTCCCGGACTAGCGGACGTGGCGCCGGCTCTCGGCGTTCGCCCCGCTGCTGAGCGGGACGGGCCCACACCAGGCCCTGGCGGAGTTGTCTTGGCTACTCCTCAGGACTCCCGCGTAGCCGCACCAGGGTCCGTAAGCTGGCAGGCGGCAGGAAGGACAGGCAGGGGCGTGGCCGCCCTCACGCTCCGGGCGATGGCGTGGGCGACCGTATCGGCCGCGGCTAACCCCAGCCGGGTCAGATCGACGGGCACGTCCCCCACGGAGAGAACGAACAAGGTATCGCCGTCGAACGCGGTGTGGGGCGGGGAGAGCGCGCGGGCGAAGCCGAGGAAAGCCAGCGCGGCCACCTTGGCCGCTTGCGCTTTGCCGAGCTGAGCGTTGGTGGCGACGATGCCGATGGTCGTGTTCTGGGGCGCGGCAAAGCGCCCGAGGGCAACCGTCGAACGCAGCAGCGCCGCCGAGTCGCTCAGACGCAGACTGTCGGGCGCTGCGCGCGTGCCCGCGATCAACCTACCCGTGTCGGGATCGCGGACGTCACCGACGGCATTGACGGCCACGATGGCGCCCACCACGGCGTCGCCCACAGCCACACTCGCGGAGCCGATGCCGCCTCGCATGGCTCGGGTGATCCCGAAGAGCTTGCCGATGCTGGCCCCCGTGCCCGCCCCCACGTTACCCTCTGCGGGGTCGCTCCTCGTGCTCGCGGCCGCGGCTGCATAGCCCATCTCCCGCGTCGGGCGAACGCGTCCGTCGCCCACGCCGAGGTCGAACAGGAAGGCGCCGGGCACGTGAGGGATCACCGCGGGTCCGGCCGCGAATCCGGTGCCGCGCTCTTCGAGATAGCGCAGGACGCCCCAGATGGCCTCCCCCCCGAATCGGCTGCCCCCCCCGAGGACGATACCGTTCACGGTCGGAACCAGGTGGCGGGCATCGAGGTAGTCGAGTCCGATCACGTCGTTGGCACCGCCCCTCAGCTCCACCGCGGCGATACCGGGACGATCGCACAGCACGACAGTGACCCCGGTCAGGGCAGCGGTATCGGTCGCGTGGCCGACGCGAATGCCGGGGACGCGGGTGATCACCTCACCGACGTCGTGGGGCTCGGCGTGCGGCTGACGTCGGCAAGCTTGCGGCGACCGAGCGTGACCTCGGCCGCCACGTCCAGCCCGCGTCGCGCCAACGCCTGGATCAACGGATGGCGAATGACCTCGCGCGCCTCGTCGCGCAGCCCGGCGGCGGCGGCCGCGGCCCACGTCGCCGGCTCGGGGCGATCGGTCGACGCCAGAATCAGCGCCATCTCCTCCAGGCGCCGTGCCCATCGCCGGCGCGCCTGGGGCGTCAGCTCACGCACGATGACGCCGTCCACGATGGCTGACTCGCGCTCGGCCTTGACGTGATCGGAGACGACCAGCCGGCTCTCGCGAGTCTGTAGCAGCGCGACGGAATCGCTCTGAAGCGCCTCCGGATCGAGGAACCACCCCGCAAACTCCGGGAGATCGAGCAAGGCAGCCGAGCGTTCCAGCAGGGCGGGATCGAGCGGTGCCGCCGGGCTCGGGTCGGGGACGTCATGGGCGGGCGCGGCGTCGACGGAGGCAAACGCTGTCTTCCAGCGGGCGAACGCAGGGGGAGGAGACGTCCCGAGCGCCGCGTGCAGCGCCAGTGATTCTCCCACCAGCCTGACGACGCGCACGGGGTCGGTCTCGACCCACGGCAGGGTTTGCGACTGTCGCAGCGCACCGAGTTCGCGCTCGAAGCGCTTCTTGGTGATATCGCCACCGGCAACCTCGACGATCCCGATCGTATCGCTGAAGATCAGGGAACACAGGGCGCCCCCGCCAAACGATCCCTGGAAGAGGATCCAGGCCGCCCGCGACCCGGTGCCGTCGACCGCGGAGATCCACGCTCGGGTCGGCCGCTCGGCCTCACGCTCGACGACGTGACGGGCTGATGTCGGGCGCGGGGCGACGACTCCCTGCTGAGCCAGACGATACAAGGCGAGCTTGGCGGCGCGCCGAACGGGGCGAGACGCTTTCTCCGAGAGGGTCGAGAGCACGGGGAGAGCGGCGGCGCCCTCGTCGGCGGCGAAGGCTCGAAGCATCTCGTCGAGCACTTCGGCCGTCAGCTCGGCGATGCTGGTCAGCGCGGCCGGTGCGATCTGACCGTCCGTGCCGAGGGCAGCGTTCAGGATTCCTCGGGCGGCGTCCCCGGCGTTCGGGGACGTCATGTGCCGTCCAGACGAAAGAACGGGTGCGCCGGGTGATCGAAGAAGTGGACACGGCGGGTGTAGTCGAGCACGCGCGCGTAGTTCTCGAAGCGGTCAGCCAGGCGATGGTACGGCGTGGGCTGACGGTCGCTCGCCCGCGCGTGCTCGGACACGAAGCGATAGGCGCGCTTGCCCTCGACGATGTAGTAGGTGGTCGACGCGGACCGCTCCACCCGTTCTCGAAAGATCCCGATCATGAACAGGGTGAAGTCACCGATGTGGCGTCGGAGGGACACTTCGCGCTCGGGTCGGAACGACGAGGCCTCCTCCTGCCAGAATCCGTGGATCTCCGAGACCATGTCCACCACCGTCTCCAGCCGTGGCACGGTGGCTCCGCGCGGGAACAGATTCTCGGTGCGCGCGAATCGCGTCAGCAGATCGGCCAGGTACGGCACCACTGGATCGTCGCGGAAAGCCAGGTCGGAGAAGCTGGCGCGAATGGCCCGATCGAAGAAACGTCTGAGCTCCACGCGTCCCTCTGAGGAATCGATGATAGCACCGGCCACCCCGATATCTCGGGACATTCTGCTAGTATGGCGGCCGGTGGCGGATCGCGTGCGCGCAGCCGTCCCGTGGTTCCTCGTCGCGGCCAGCGTGCTGTTCGCCGCCCTCATGCTCTACGTGCTCTTCGCCGGCTTCTTGCCGGCCAAGCACCGCGCGCGACACCTGGAGGCCGAGCTGAAGACGCTGTACGCGCAGGAGGCTCGACTCCACGAGAAGCTCGCCCAGATCGAGCAGCATCAGGCGCAGCGTGAGCAGCACGTCAAGACCCTCCGCGCCGAGCGCGACGAGCTGGCGCGCCGCGTGGAGCAGCTCGAGCGACGGCTGGCGGCTGGGCGCCGGCCGACCGCATCGAGGCGACCGCGCTAAGAAGGTCCCGCGGTGTTCATCGCATCCAGCACCTCGAGCACACGTTCGTTCGTCTCGCGCAGGCCCACCGCGATGCGCAGGTGATTGGCAAAGCCCACGCCGCTCCCGTCCCGCACGAGGAGCCCGGCCCGGAGCAGTCGTGCCTGCGCCTGCGGCGCGTCCGGCACCTTCACGAGCAGGAAGTTGGCCTGGGACGGCGGAAAGACGAAGCCACGACGGGCCAGCTCCCGGGAGAGGAATTCACGCTCGTCGAGCACGAGCTGCCGGGTCTTCCTCCAATGGCCTTCGTCCTCCAGGGCGGCCAGCGCGGCCACCTGCCCGAGGCGGTTCACGTTGTACGGCGCCCGCACGCGGTTGAGACGGTCCACGGCCTCCACGCTGGCCACGACGTAGCCCACCCTCAGGCCGGCCAGGCCCGCGATCTTGGAAAAGGTCCGGAGCACGAGCAGGTACGGACGGTCGGCGAGGAGGGTCACGCCGTCCGGGTACTCAGGGTCGTCACAGAAGTCGCGGTAGGCCTCGTCGAGCACGACCAGCGGTGGCTCGGCTCCGAGCGAATCGAGGAACGCGAGAAGCGGAGCGCGACGGACGATGGTGGCGGCCGGGTTGTGAGGAGAGCAGATGAACACGACCTTGGTACGCACCGTGATCCGTCGCCGCATGTCGTCAAGGTCGGTTTCGTATCCGGCGAGCGGGCTCGTCACCGGGCGGGCGCCACCGAGCAGGGCCACCGTCGTATAGGGCTCGAACGAGGGGTACGGCAGCACGACTTCGTCGCCCGCTTCCAGCGCCGCGCCTCCGATCATCGACAGAAGCTCGTCGCCGCCGTTGCCGACAACGATCCGCCCGGGCGCCACCCCGAGGCGCCGGCCCAGGGCCTCGCGCAGCGCGGTGCTGCCCCCGTCCGGGTACAGGTGTGCACGGCCCGCCTCCCGCGCGATGGCCGCCACCACTCGCGGCGAGGGACCAAGCGCGCTCTCGTTGGCAGACAGCCGCACCAGGTCCGCGATCCCGAGGTCCGCGGCCAGGGCCTCGAGCGACTTGCCAGACGGATACGGCGTGATGCGGTCAAGAACGGGTCGCCAGCGGGAGCGCACGGTCTCGATTCTAGTAAGTCGGCGCCGAGTTTGACAGTCTTTGTGGGCGGCTGTTACGCTCGTGCTCGAAATGCCGCCCGAGCTGTTCCGCCGGGCCCGACGTGCCGAGGCTAAGGCCGAACGCACCGACGATCGGCGCCGTCTGCGACTCGAATTTTTCCGCGCCGCCCTCGCTGAGGGGCTGGAGTCTCTCAAGCTCAAGCATGCTGAGGGCGCGTCGGGAGGGGAATCCGTCCGCGCGCACGCCGAGTTCATCGACGCGATCATCAGGGCCCTCACCCGGCTGATCGCGTCCGACGCGGCGGCGGCTGGCCTGGCGCCGGCTCCGCTGGTGGTGGCGGCCCTGGGCGGCTACGGACGCGGGGAGCTACACCCCTCCTCGGACATCGACCTCATGGTCGTGTACGAGGGAGAGCGCACGCCCTACGTTCACCGCGTCACCCAGGAGCTGCTCTACACCCTGTGGGACCTGTCGCTGCAGATCGGCCATAGCCTGCGCTCCCTGGACGATTGCGTGGCCATCGCGCGCACGGACTTCCCGAGCCTCACCTCCATGCAGGCAGCTCGCCTCGTCGCGGGCAGTCGCCGGCTCTTCAACCGTTTCCGCCACGATCTCCGCGAAAGCCTCTTTCGCCGCGATTTTGGCGAGTTCCTGGCCACGACCCTGACCGAGCGCGACCAGCGCTACCGCAAGTTCGGCGCCTCGCCCTATATTGGCGAGCCGAACGTCAAGGAGTCGGCGGGCGGGTTGCGCGACATGCACACCGCCATGTGGCTGAGCTCGGCCAAGTTCGGCGCCCGCACCCTGCGCGAGCTGGCCGACAAGGGTCTCATCACCCCTGGCGAGCGGGCCGCCACCGACGCCGCCCTGACCTTTCTCTGGCGCGTACGCAACGAGCTTCACTTCCTGGCCGGCCACAAGAACGACGTGCTGTCCCGGGACCTGCAGCCGCAAATCGCCAAGGCCTTTGGTGGTTACGAGGATACCGAGCAGAGCCTGGGGGTCGAGCGTTTCATGCGCGATTATTACCTTCACGCGCGGACGATCCACCGGTTGTCGCGCCGTCTGATCGCGCGTTGCCAGGACACGCTCGCGCAACGGGGGGGGGCCGGGCGGCGCCAGCGCCAACAGGCCCTCGCCGATGGCCTCGTTTTCCTGGACGGCGCTCTGCATCTGGCCGATCGCGATCCGAGGGATCTGACGGCCGAGCCCGCTCGGCTCATGAAGGTCTTCTGGCACATGCATCGGCTGGGGTGCACGCTGTCTCCGGACCTCGAGCGGGCGATCGAGGAAGCCGTCGAGGCGATCGACGAGCGTGTGCAGCAGGACCCTCGTGTGCGGGACGTCTTCCTCGACATCTGTCGGCGGTGGGGGCGGATTGGCGAGACGCTCTCCGAAATGCACGAGTTGGGTGTGCTCGGGCGTTACCTTCCCGAGTTCGGGGCCCTCACCTGTCTCGTGCAGTACGACGTCTACCACAAGTTCTCGGCCGACCAGCACTCACTCCTGGCCGTGCAGCATCTGGAAGCGCTGGCCCCCGGGCAGTCGGCGGAATCGGAGGGAGCAGCCCTCGTCTTTCATGAGGTGGAGAAGCCCGAGTTACTCATGCTGGGCATGCTGCTGCACGACATCGGCAAGGCCAAGGGGCATGGGCACGTCGCCAAGGGAATCCCCCTTGTGCGGCAACTCACCACGCGTCTCGACCTTCCCACGGAGGAAGCGAGCCTCGTCGAATTCCTGGTTGCCCATCACCTCAGTATGTCCCACGTGGCTCAGCGGCGTGACATCGACGATCCCCGCACCATCTCCAACTTCGCGGCCATTGCCGAGACCCCCCAGCGTCTGCGTATGCTCTATCTCCTGACCTACGCCGACATGCGCGCCGTGGGCCCAGGTGTGCTCACTGGCTGGCAGGCGAAGATCCTCCACGAGCTGTTCGCGCGGACCTTGGCCCAGCTCACGGGCGGGCACCAGCAAGGGCCGGCGCGCCAACAGCTCGTGGAGCGGCTCCAGGCGCACGCGGGCGACGACGTGCCCCGGCAAGCGGTGCGGGCGCACGTGGCCATGGTTTCCGATCGCTATCTGACGACGACCAGTGTGCAACGCATGGCCGAGCATCTGGCCATGCTGCGGCGTCTGGAGGAGCAACCGGTGGTGACCGAGCTGTTCCACCACCCTGACCTCGGTTCCTCCGACCTGGTGGTGGTGGCGCGGGACGTGTCCGGTCTCTTCTCCCTCATCACGGGGACCCTGGCCGCCAACCGGGTCAACATCATCTCCGCCCAGATTCACACCCGGGCGGACGGCGTTGCCATTGATACCCTTCAGGTGAACGATCCTATGGGCGAACCCCTCTCCGCGGCGGCGCGCTGGACGCGGACCCTGGACGCCCTTCGTGCCGTGATCGCGGGTGACCGCACCGTGGAGACCTTGCTGGAAAGCCGGCGCCCTGCGCAGGGAGAGCCCACGACCGTGGCGGGCCCGCCCCGCATAGTCGTCGATAACCAGCTGTCCGACGTCGCCACCGTCGTGGAAGTGAAGTGTCCCGATCGGGTGGGTCTCCTCTACCTGATCACGGCTACCCTGGCCGCCCTCGGTCTCGATATCACCAGTGCGCGCATCGCCACCGAGATCGACAAGGCGGTCGATACCTTCTATGTGACCAACGGTCAGGGGCAGAAGATCGAAGACACCGGGGTCGTCGAGCGGATTCGCGCGTCGCTGCGCGACGCGTTGGCGCGGCCCCTCTGAGCACATGATCAGTCGTTACCGCGAGACGGCTCGCGTCTGGTCGGACCCTGTCGGGCGGAGCCTCGTCCGCCTGCACCTCCGACCGAATCACCTCACGCTCATCGGGCTTGGCGTCAGCTTGGTGGCGGCTGCCGCCATCGTGACCGGCCACATCCGGACGGGGGGAGTACTCCTCGTGATCGCGGGTCTCTGCGACTTCTTCGACGGCTCCCTGGCCCGTGCCTCCGGGATGGTGACGCCATTCGGGGCCTTTTTGGACTCGGTGATCGATCGCTACTCGGACATCGTGGTGCTTCTCGCCATCGTCGTCCTGTTCGCCCGCACACCACACACGCGCGGGGCCCTGGTGGCCATGGCCGGTCTGGTGGGATCGGTGATGGTCAGCTACACGAAGGCCCGGGCATCGTCGATTGGGGTCGAGTGTACGATCGGATTCATGGAGCGCCCCGAGCGGATGATCTGCCTGATCCTGGGTGCCCTGCTGGACGTGCTGGAACCGGCCCTGTGGGTTCTGGCTGTCCTCGCCAATCTCACCGCGCTTCAGCGCATCGCCTTCACCTGGCGCGCGACCCGCCCGGCGGCCATCCCCCGCTGCGTGCTGATCGCGACGGTCCTCCTCAGCCCGACCGCGAGCGCGGCCGACCCGCCGGTGATGGCGGCGCAGGAACGGACGTGGGCCCAGGCGATCGCCGCCTACCA
This sequence comes from uncultured Candidatus Rokubacteria bacterium, assembly GCA_963754315.1. Taxonomy (GTDB): domain Bacteria; phylum Methylomirabilota; class Methylomirabilia; order Rokubacteriales; family CSP1-6; genus CAVWFS01. The sequence continues at coordinate 125,736 of CAVWFS010000015.1, read as the reverse complement.
GGCGGGTGATATGAGCCCGCTTCTCGACCAAGTCAATGCGCCAGCTGCGCTGGCCAGCCCCATCGCAGACTACGTGCGGTGGCTGCTCGCCGATGCCTTCGCACGACGCGAGAACTGGACCGCGTCACGTGAATTGGCGCTGAGCGTGGCGACGCACCATCGCGATAGCCGGCTGGCACCCCGCGCACTGCTGGTGGCGGCATGGGCAAGCTCGCGCGCCGGCGACGAGGCGGGAGCCCAGGAGGCGATCGTGAAGCTGATCGCCGACTATCCCGATGCCGAGGAGGTGCCGGAGGCCTTGTACCTGCTGGGCATGACGGCCGAAGGACGAGGGCAGCTCGAGTCAGCGGCGGCGGCCTATCGCGAGCTTACTCTGATCGCCCCGGCCGGGGCGTACGCCTCGGCCGCCGGAGACCGTCTGTCCGCGCTCGCCCGCGGGGGTGTCCGCATCGCGCCGCTGTCGCCCCAGCAACGCCTTGATCGCGCGGACCGTCTGCTTCGCGGAGGTGTGCCCCAGGCCGCGGCAGACGAGGCTGACCGCCTCGCCGCCGATGCTCAGGATGTCAGCATCGTCGTGCGCGCGCTCAAGCTCGCCGCGGACGCTTCGCAGCGGCTCGGTCGTTACGATGCGGCTGTGCGTGCCATCGAGTCGGCCGTGGCGCGGGCTCCCGTCGAACAGAAAAGTGCACTCCAGCTCGAACAGGCCCGGCTTCTCAGCCGGAGCGGTAACAAGGATGGCGCGCACAAGGTCCTGACCGTGGTGATCGGGACGGGGCCAGACGCCGAGGCGGCGGAGGCCATGTATCTGCAAGCGCGCCTCTTCGAGGATCGGCGCCGCGAGTCGCTCGCCGAGGACTCCTATCGCGCGTTGGTCCGGCGCTTTCCTGCCCGCGAGGCGAGCGCGAATGCTCTCTGGCGCCTGGGCTGGCTGTCCTACGTCCGTGGCGACGTGAGTGCGGCGGCGCTGAGCTGGACGCATCTCACCGAGATGCCGGGTAGTCGTGCTCACCGGTTAGCCGCGCTGTACTGGACTGGACGTGCCAAGGACCAGCTGGGCGCGCGCGAGCCGGCCCAGCGAGCGTATCAGCGCGTCATCAGCGAGGCGCCCCGCAGCTATTACGGGCTCTTGGCCGAGCGCCGCCTGGCAGGCTCACGAGCGGCCGTTCACGATCCCCCTGAACCGTCTTTGCGTCTGCCTGCCAACCCGCGAGACGCCGTCGCCGGCGACCCGGGCTTCGAGCGCGTCGAGCTGCTCCGCCGGGTCGGCCTTGGCGAGCTGGCTCTCGTCGAGCTCGCGGATGTCGTACAGCGCTCGGCGGGCGACACCGTTCGACTCTACGGGCTCAGCCGAGCCTACGTCGATGGTGAGCGCCATCACCTGGCACTGCGAGTCATGCGGAGAAACTTCGCCGGGCTCGCCACGAGCGGGCACCCGGCAATTCCACGCGCGTTCTGGGAGCTCCTCTATCCGTGGCCTTGGCGTGTGGAGGTGACAGAGTCCGCCGAGCGCGTGGGACTCGATCCGTGCCTCGTGGCCGCGGTGGTTCGTGAGGAGTCGAGCTACCATCCGGCCGCGGTATCGCGAGCGGGGGCACGCGGGCTCATGCAGCTCATGCCGAGCACCGCCCAGCCCATGGTGGCGGGGCGAGGCTGGTCTTTCCGAGGGGGCGACCTGCTCGACGAGCCGGCGGCCAACATCGAGCTCGGGACGAGCTTCCTCGGGCAGCTCCTGCGGGAATTCACCGATCCCCGGCTCGCACTGGCCGCGTACAATGCCGGTCCCCGGCGGGCACGCCAGTGGTGGCAAGCGCGCCGCAACGACGACATCGAAGTCTGGGTCGAGGAGATCCCGTTCGACGAGACGCGCCACTATGTCAAGCGTGTCATGCTATCCTGGGACGAGTATCGTCGGATCTATAGTTCTCGCTGAGAGATTCGGTCTCGTTTCAGCGCGCGCGGGGCCCCGCTTTCCGCGAGACGGACTCCAGCGGCTCCAGGGCCGTCAGGCGATCATCGGAACTGGGCTCCGTATCCAACACCCCTCCCTGAGCGGGACGGTGGGCGGTGGCCGTCCGGATCGCATCAGCCATCACGCGTCGGGGCGCCCGATAGCCCATTGAAGAGAGAATCTCCACCGCCTTGCCATCGGCCGCGAGGACCTGATCCCGCGTGTACGCGCGCACCACGAGCGGGCTCACGAGGTAGTCGACCAGTCCCATCCCGGGTACGATGAAGCCGAAGACCGTGAATCCCGCCGCCATCGAGAGGGAGAGGGCGCGGCGCCGCCCGAGGTGGCCGAGAATCTCGTGCGCGACCTGCTGCGCGACGAGCGCGTCTAGGCTCGGTGCGGGTAGGCGGGCGAGCCCGTCGGTGAAGTAGAACGACGCATCGTCCGTGGTATAGGCGGCGATGTCCCGCGTCTGGATCATGGCGAACGTGTAGCGTTTGGGGTCGTCGTCAGCGGCCAGCGCTGCGCGGTGGAGCGATCGTGCCACAGCGGTGGCATGCGGATCGCGTGCCAAGGGATGGTACGCGCCCTCCGGGAACGTGCTGCACGCAGCGCTTGTGATAACGAGCGCGAGCAGGGGAAGCCAAACGGCCACTCTCCCATGGTAGAGACCGGACCGAGCGGAGCCGTCGGAAATACCGGGGACCGCCGGATGGGGGCGGCCCCTGACCCATCCACTACCGGCGGCGTTACTTCGGTAGCAGCGGGGTCAGATAGGGCCAGAGCCGCGCAGCGACGACCTGCTGACCGCGCGCATTGGGATGGATGCCATCGGGCTGGTTCAGACCCGGGTCGCCGGCCACTCCGTCGAGCAGGAATGGCATCAGGGAGACACCAGCCTTGCGCGCCACCGCCGGGAAGGCCGCAGCAAACGCGCGCGCGTATTCCCCACCATAGTTGGGAGGCACCCGCATGCCGGCCAGCAGAACCCGGGCGCCGCTGGCCCGGATACGCGCGATGATTTCCTCCAGGTTCTCGCGCATCGCATCCACGCTGAGGCCGCGCAGGCCGTCGTTGCCGCCGAGGGCCACGATGACGATGGACGGTCGTGTGCGGAGCACCCAGTCCACCCGCCTGAGGCCTCCGGCCGTGGTGTCGCCGCTCACGCCCGCGTTGACGACTCGATAGTCGTAACCCTCTCGCCGGAGCCGCTCCTGGAGGAGGGCCGGGAATGCCTCCTCAAGGCCGATGCCGAAGCCGGCGGTGAGACTGTCACCCAGCACGGCGAGCGTCTCTTCCGCCGAGATGTCTTCGACCACGCCGGTCAGCGCCAGGGCGACGAGCACTACCGCGAGGGCGGCGTGTCTCATGACCCGAGTGTAGTATGGGATTCAAGATGATCCGGGTACGGGACCTTTCTATGCGTCTCGCCAGCGGTGGTCGTCCCGTCCCGATCCTCGACGCAATTCACCTCGAGGTGGCGGCCGGCGAGTTCGTGGCCATCACCGGCCCCTCCGGGAGTGGCAAGTCGACCTTGCTCGGACTGATCGCGGGGCTGGATCAGCCGACCACGGGGAGTATCGAGGTCGATGGCATCGAGATCACCGGACTCTCGGAGAATATGCTCGCGGGCTTCCGGTGCCAACGAATCGGCTACGTTTTCCAGTCGTTCAACTTGATACCGACCCTCAGCGCGCGCGAAAACGTGGCGGTTCCGCTCGAGCTCGCCGGCCACGCCGACGCCCTGACCCGTGCGGCAGGGCTCCTGAGCGAGGTCGGCCTGACCCGGCGCGCCCATCACTATCCGGCGCAGCTCTCCGGGGGAGAGCAACAGCGCGTGGCGCTCGCGCGCGCGGTGGCGCTTCGACCGAAGTTGCTCCTCGCCGACGAGCCCACCGGAAACCTCGATTCCGCCACCGGGGCCGCCATCATCGATCTGATGCTGCGGCTCAGACGGGAACGGGGAAGCACGCTCCTGCTCGTCACCCATGATCCGGCTCTGGCCGCCCACGCTGATCGGATCGTGAGCCTCCTGGACGGTCGCCTCGTCAACGGCAACGGCCATCCGCCCGCCGATCAGGCTGGGCTCTGAGATGGGGCCCCCCACGTTAAGAGGCTGGCGTCATGTCGAGGGGTGACCCGGGTATCCCGGGGCGCCCCGAGCGCTGGGGGGTATGGGGGCCATATCGGGGCCCCAGAAGCTGGCGTCATGTCGAGGGGTGACCCGGGTGTCCCGGGGCGCCCCGAGCGTTGGGGGGTATGGGGGGCCATGTCGGGGCCCCCCATCTTAATAGCCCTGCGCGAGATGCGGGGCGGGTGGCGCCACTTCGTTGGCTTTTTCGCCTGCGTCGCCGTCGGGGTGGCGGCGCTGGCCTCGGTCGGCACGCTTGCCGCCAACGTTGACCGCGCTCTGACCCGTGAGGCCAGGACGCTCATGGGTGGGGACCTCGAGCTTCGGGCCATGCGTCCCCTTGGGGACGAGGCAACACAGGCCGTGGAGCGGGTTGCCTCGGCCGGAGCTGCCGTGACCCGTGTGCGGGAGCTCGTCGGGATGGTCCGCGATCCTCGTGCTGGGGGTTCCCTGCTGGTCGAGCTGAAAGCGGTGGAGCCAGACTATCCCCTGTACGGCCGCATGCAGACCGAGCCCGAACGTCCACTGGCAGAGCTGCTCGCCGACGGTGGTGCTCTCGTGCACGAGACGTTGCTGGCGCGGCTCGACATGAGAGTCGGTGACCGTATCCTGGTCGGCAACGGGACGGTGACCATCCGAGGCGTTGTGCGTAAGGAGCCGGACAGCCCGGTGGGCTTCGGGCTGGGACCGCGCGTGCTGATCAGCGGCCAGACACTCGAAGGCACAGGGCTCCTCCAGTTCGGGAGCCGTGTACGCTACCGAACCCTGCTTCGCTTGCCCGATAGAATGGCGGCGCGCGAGAGCCGGGAGGCCATCGCGCGCGAAATCTCGGACCCGACCATCAGGGTGACGTCCTTCAACGAGGCGCAGCCTGGGCTGCGGCGTTTCTTCTCCCAGATGGCGACGTACCTTGGTCTGATCGGGCTCGTCAGCCTCCTGGTCGGCGGCATCGGCGTGGCCTCGGCCGTGGCAACGTTCATGAGGCGTCAGCGTCCGACGATCGCCATATTGAAAGTTCTCGGGGCCAGCTCGCGAGTGCTCCTGACGGGCTACCTCCTGCAGACTCAGATCGTGGCGGTCGCCGCCAGCGTGGCGGGAGTCGTTCTCGGCGTGGCCTTGCAATCGATCGTCGTGGGTGTCCTGACCGGCATCCTGCCCATCGAGGTATCGTCGCGGCCGGACCTGCTGACCATCGGGCGAGCGTTCGCGATGGGAGTCTTGACAGCACTTCTTTGCGCCCTCTGGCCCTTGCTCGCCATCCGGACGGTACGACCCTCCCTTCTCCTGCGTCACGAGGTCGATCCTGCCTCCAAGCGGAGACCATCGGCCGCGGCCGTGCCCATCGCGCTTGGCCTGGTCGCGCTGGCCTTCTGGCAGGCCGGATCATGGAAGCTCGGTGGGATCTTCGTGGGCGCTTCGGTAGCGGCACTCCTGCTCCTGGTGAGCCTGGCCCGTTTGGTGGCGCTGGCGGCGCGCCAGCGGCCGCGCTTGAGCGGGCTGGCCTGGCGGCAGGGTGTGGCCAACCTCGCGCGTCCCGGGTCACAGACGGAGGGCATCGTCATCGCGCTCGGAGTCGGAGTGATGCTGCTGGTGTCGGTAGCGTTGCTCGAGGCAAGCCTTGGCCGCCAGATCGATCACGAGCAGCGGCGGGAGGCTCCGTCGTTCTTCTTCATCGATATACAGCCCGATCAACGCGAGGAGTTCGTGCGGGTGGCAGCCGAGGCCGCAGGAGGCGCCCTCCCCGTGCTCACGCCCGTGGTGCGCTCGCGCCTGGCGGCCATCAACGGTCAGCCCGTAACCCGCGCCATGATCGATGCTCGGCGCGGCGGCCCGAACAGCGAGGGCTCCTGGTATCTCCGCCGCGAGTATGTCCTGACCTACGCCGCCGATCTTCCTCCTGCCAACGTGCTCGTCCGCGGGCACTGGTGGCGCCCCGACCGACTGGACGCGGCCCCTCGTCTCGGTCGAGGAGGCCGTGGCCAGGCAGCTCGGAATCGGTGTGGGCGACCGCCTCACCTTCGAGGTGCAAGGCGTGCCGGTCGAGGCGGAGGTGACGAGCACTCGGAAGGTCGACTGGCAGACGCTGTCCACCAACTTTTTCATGATTCTCTCGCCGGGCGCCCTCGATGGTGCGCCGGGCACGTTCGTCGCGACGAGCCGAGTCCCTGCGGCCAACGAGACTCGCGTCCAGGGCGCCGTCGTGACCGCGTTTCCCAACGTGACGGCCATACCCGTGCGCGACGTGCTCGAGCGAGTGGCGACCGTGCTCGATCAGATGGCCGTGGCCATTCGGATGATGGCGCTCTTCAGCATCGGCGCCGGTCTGGTGGTCATGATTTCGGCCCTCACGGCGAGTCGTTACACGCGCTTGCGCGAGTCGGTGATCTGGCGAACGCTCGGGGCCACCCGGGGCGTGGTGGCGCGCATCTTCGCGGTCGAGTACGCCTGTGTGGGGGTGGCGGCGGGCCTGGGCGGAAGCGCCCTGGCCATGGCGCTCTCGTGGGTGGTCTTGCGCTACCTTCTCGAGGTCCCGTGGACGTTCGAGCCGGAGGCGCTTGTCGTCGGCGTCACCCTCACTGCGGCCGTTGCGCTCCTGGTGGGATTCCTGGCGACCTTCCGGCTGCTCGGCGAGAAGCCGTTGCCCGTGCTCAGGCAGGAGTAGCGCCAGGCGCGGCCTGCTATGAGCGCCAACGCGCGTGCCCTGACGGGTGTACGTGTCCTCGACCTGGCCACGTTCATCGCGGCGCCATTCTGCTGTACGTTGCTTGGCGAATTCGGGGCTGAGGTCATCAAGGTCGAACAGCCCGGCATCGGCGATGACCTGCGGCGCCTCGGGCGCGGAGCCGGCCCGGGGCCCGCCTACATGTGGTTGGTCGAGTCGCGCAACAAGAAGTCCATCACCTGTAACCTCCGCGCGCCCGAAGGCCAGGCCCTCATGAAGCGCCTGGCCACCCAGACGGACATTCTCGCCGAGAACTTTCGCCCGGGCACGATGGAGGGTTGGTGCCTTGGCTGGGAGGATCTGTGCGCGGTCAACCCTGGGCTCGTCATGGTGCGCATCTCTGCCTTTGGCCAGACGGGGCCAGCCCGCGCGCGTCCCGGCTTCGGCCGTATCGCCGCCGCCGTGAGTGGAGTGAGCTATCTCTCGGGGTACCCTGATCGGCCGCCCGTAACCCCTGGGACCCCTACCATCCCCGACTACCTCGCCGGGACGATGGGAGCGCTGGGAGCGCTCGTTGCGCTCCAGCACCGACAGCGTACGGGGCAGGGGCAGGTGGTCGACGTGGCCCTCTACGAGCCGATGCTGCGCATGCTCGATGAGCTGATCCCCGTCTACGGGGCGGTGGGACACCAACGAGAGCGCATCGGTTCGGGAACAGAATACGTCGTTCCACACAATCACTACCGCGCTCGCGACGGGAGCTGGATTGCGATCGCGTGCACGAACGACCGGATGTTCGAACGACTCGTGACGCACGCCATGGAGCGCCCCGAGCTGCTGGCAGAATTCGCGTCCATGCCTGAGCGCATCCGGCGCCGAGACGAGCTCGATCGAATCGTGGGTGAGTGGGTAGGGGCCTTCGACGCCTCCGAGGCACTGGCTCGCCTCGATGCCGCTCAGGTCCCGTGCTCGCTCGTGAACAGCGTGGCCGACCTTTTCGCGGACCCCCAGGTGGCGGCCCGCGAGAACATCGTGGAGGTGCCCAATCCGCTCGGCGGTGTCCTTCACATGGCGGGGATCGTGCCGAAGCTCAGCCTGACCCCCGGGGCCATCGACCACCCGGGTCCGGTGGCCGTGGGCGGCGATAACGAGGAGATCTATTGTGGGCGGCTTGGCCTGACGAGCGACGACCTCGCCGGCCTCCGCGCCCGCGGGGTCGTGTAGAGCGCCACCAAGCCCTGCCCGTGAGCCCACGTCGCTGGCGGTTGCTCGCCTACCTGACTGTCGCCTACGCTGCCGGTGCCTTCGGCGTCCTCGGCGTGTCGCCGCTCTCCCCGATCCTCCTGACTGCATTCGGGCTGACACGCTTCGAGGTAGGTCTGCTATTGCCCGCCGTCTATCTTGGAGGGTTCCTGGTTTCGCTGCCGGCCGGGCGCTTCGCGGATCGCTTCGGTGCCCGCATCTGCTTGATCGGTGGCCTGGCCCTCTGTGGCGCCGTCCTCGGGGCGGGCGCAACCGCGTCGAGCTTCGGGGTCTTGCTCGGCTGCCTCGCGCTGGTGGGGATGGGGTGGAGCATCGTGAATCCTGCCCTCGGCCGCGCCATCATCGAGCTGTTTCCGCTGGGCGAGCGCGGGGTCGCCATGGGCATCAAGCAAATGGGGCTGACCATCGGCGGGATTGCCTCGGCGATGGTACTGCCGGCGGTCGCGGTGCGCTGGGGGTGGCGCGCCGCGCTCGTGCTTGGCGCCGTGGTGGCGTTCGTCCCGGTCATCCTCGCATGGCGCCCACTTGCCGCCCTGACCGTCCCGGAGCGTCAGGAGAGCTCAGCGAGAGAGACGGCGATCTGGTGGTGGCTCGGGCGGCCGGCCCTCGTGATCTTCTTCGCCACGGGCCTCGTGCTCGGCATGGTGCAATCGGCAGTGCTCGGCTACTTGCCGCTCTTCGCCACCCAGGGTTTCGGGCTGAGCACGGTGAGTGCGGGCATCCTCCTTGCCGTCGCCCAGGGAGGAGGGACGGTGGCTCGCCTCGCCCTCGGCATGGCCAGCGACCGCTGGCTCGGTGGCCAGCGCGTTCCCTGGCTCGTGCTGACGTGTGTGATCGGTGCTCTCTCGCTGATGCTGTTCGCCTGGCCCCCGGCCATATCGTGGGTGGTGGCGGCTCTGGTCACCTTCTGGGCCGGTGTCGGGACCCTCGGCTGGGTGGGTCTCTACCTGGTGGTGAGCGCCGAGCTCGGTGGTCGCGAGCAGGCCGGTCTCCTGACGGGGGTGGCGATGGGCGTGATCTTCACCGGGATTCCACTCGGTGCCCCGCTGTTCGGACTCATACTTGAAGGAACCGATTCCTACGCCGTGGCCTGGGGGGTATTTGCTGCCCTGTCGGCGGCGGCCGCCACTGCCCTCTGGCTCGGCCGCAATGCCATCCATCGCCAGCGCCGTGCGTGAGTATGATCAGGGCAGAGTCCCAACAGGAGGCGCCCATGTTCACCCCGCTTGGTCTGGATCACGTGGTGCTGGTCGTGCGCGATCAGCAAGCCTCGCAGCGCTTCTACCAGGACGTCCTCGGCTGTACGCTCGATCACGTCAACGAGCGGATCTCGCTCATCCACCTGCGCTTCGGCGAGCACTACATCGATTTACTCCCGATCACCGCGGAACGTCCGCGCGGGTCCGGGGGTGTCGATCACGTGTGTCTGTCGATTCACTGTGATGATCTGGCGAAGGTGGCCTCTGACCTTCAGGCGCGCGGCGTGCAGCTCCAGGGCGGGATCGCCAGCCGGCGGGGCGCTTACGGGACCGGCCCCTCGCTATATCTGCGCGATCCCGACGGCTACATGATCGAACTGAAGCCTCGCTGAGAGAGGCCAAGGGCGGCGTCGGATGAGCCACTTCTTCGCCTGGATGGCCCGCATGAAGTTCATCCAGCGCTGGGGACTCATGCATAGCACCCAGACGGAGAACATCCAGGAGCACAGCTTGCGGGTGGCGATGATCACGCACGCCCTGGCCGTCATCCGCAACCGGCTGTTCGCTGGCGATGTCAGCCCGGAGCGAGCGGCAGTGGCGGCGATCTACCACGATGCCAGCGAGGTGCTCACGGGAGATTTGCCACGTCCGGTGAAGTACTTCACCCCCGAGATCGAACGTGCCTACCACGTCATCGAGCGGGTGGCTCGGGAAAGGCTGCTCGGCATGCTTCCAGCCGCCCTGCAGCCGGACTACCGGGCTCTCCTGGAGCCGGGCGCGGCTGACGGCCCCTACGTGGACCTTATCAAGGCCGCTGACAAGCTCTGCGCCTACATCAAGTGTCTGGAGGAGACCAGCGCCGGAAACCGGGAGTTCGTGGAGGCGGAGAAAGTCCTTCGGGAAAGCGTTGAAGGCATCGACCTTCCCGAGGTGCGCTACTTCCTCCGCACCTTCGTGCCCAGCTTCCGCCTCACCCTCGACGAACTCAAGTAGTCGTAGAACTGGGCCCTTCGAGGCCCCACACCGCGACGTAATCCCGAGGGGCGTCACGGGTTCCCCGGGACGTCCCGAGCGCGGGGCCAGGGGGCCCTTCGAGGCCCCAGCATCGCCGCGTAATCCCGAGGGGCGTCACGGGTTCCCCGGGACGTCCCCGAGCGCTGGGGGGCCAGGGGGCCCTTCGAGGCCCCAGCATCGCCGCGTAATCCCGAGGGGCGTCACGGGTTCCCCGGGACGTCCCGAGCGCGGGGGGCCAGGGGGCCCTTCGAGGCCCCCCTTCAATTTAATCAATTAACCCGCCGCGTCCGGTCTTGCCAGAAGGGCTCGCGAAGCTTGAACTTCTGGAGCTTACCAGTGGCCGTCCGCGGCAAGCCGTCGCGGAACTCGACCGAGGTGGGGCACTTGAAATGGGCGAGGCGAGAGCGGCAGAAGGCCACGAGCTCCTCAGCAGTGACGCGCCCATCCGGGCGCAACGTCACCAGGGCCTTGATGGTCTCACCCCACTTTTCGTCGGGAACGCCAATGACGGCCGCCTCCGCTACCGCCGGATGCTGGTAGAGGCAGTCCTCGACCTCGATCGAGGAAACATTCTCTCCGCCCGTGATGATCACATCCTTCTTGCGATCGGAAATCACGATATACGGGCCTTCGAGCTGACCCCCATCGCCCGTGTGAAACCAATCCCCCTCCAGAGCCTTGGCCGTCTCCTCGGGCTGGTCCCAGTAACCTTCGAACACATGATTGGAGCGAGCCAAGATTTCGCCCTCGCCATCCACGGTCATGCGGACCCCGATACCAGGCACACCGGCCCGGGCCAGGCGCCGCGCCCGCTCATCGGGGGGTAGACCGTCCCACTCCCGTGGTGCCCGGTTGATGGTGAGCAGCGGCGACGTTTCCGTGAGTCCGTAGATCTGGATGAACTCCCAGCCGAGCTCGGTGTCGACCCGCTCGATGGTCTTCGAGGGCGGAGGAGCGCCCGCCACCACGATGCGAACCCGCCCCCGCCCTGGTGTGCCCTGCCCCTGCTGGCGCCGAGCGGCGGCAGCATCGAGGACGGCGGCGATGACGGCAGGCGCGCAATTGAAGAGCGTCACCCCCTCCGACTCCACCCGACGCAGGATCTCCTCGCCGTCGATCTTTCGGATGATCACCTGACGAGCGCCCATGGCGGTGAGCGCGTAGGGCATGCCCCAGCCATTGCAGTGGAAGGTGGGCAAGGTGTGCAGGTAGACGTCGCGGTCGGTGACACCCACGTGCCAACCGAATACCACGGCGTTGAGCCAGCAGCTACGGTGGGTAAGCTGCACCCCCTTGGGCCGCGCCGTGGTTCCCGAGGTGTAGTTGATCGAGAGGGTGGCGTTCTCGTCGGTGACCGAATGGCGTGGCTGAGCGTCCGGGCGGCCGAACAGGATGGGGTCCGTGGCCGCGCCGAGCAGGAAGCGGTGCTCCACCTTCAGTGGCCGGAGCGACTCTTCCAGCTCGTGGTCGACGAGCAACACCGAAGCCCTGGAGTGCTCGAGGATGTAGGCGATCTCGTCTGTCCGCAGACGATAGTTGATGGGGACGAGGATGCGTCCATATCCGCTCACGCCGAAGAGACTCACCAGGAAGCGGGTTGCGTTTGGCGAGACGATGGCCACGCGCGCGCCGGGCTCGACCCGCAGATCGTCGAGCGCGGTGGCCAGGCTGCGGGCCATGCGGCCAAAGTCGGCGTATGTGATCCTGCCTAAACCTCCCCCGGGGGGATTCGGCTCGTCCACGATGGCCTCGCGATCTCCATAGGCCAGCTCAGCACGCTCGAGGAAGTCGACGAGGGTTAGCGGTACGATCATGTTCGATCTCCTTGCGATGCGCTGCGAACGGCCGCGCCGCGCTACGATACCACGCGTGACACCAGGGATCGGGGCGACAGCGGGGCAGGGGTCGCCGGGGAAGGACCCCGCGCTGCCCGCCCGCGTTCGCCCCTTCATGGATCCGACGTTCTATCCCCACCGGCCCTCCTCCGTGGAGTTGATCGAAACCCACATCTCATGGGTTTTCCTGGCTGGTGAGTATGTCTACAAGGTCAAGAAGCCCGTCAACCTCGGCTTTCTCGATTTTCGGACCCTGGCGCGGCGCCGACACTTTTGTCGGGAGGAAGTCCGCCTGAACCAGCGGCTCGCGCCCAAGGCGTATCTGGACGTCGTCGCGGTGACCGGCGGACGAGGGGCGTATCGGCTGGGCGGCTCCGGTCGGACACTGGAGGTCGCGGTGTGGATGCGACGCCTGCCGGCGGATCGCATGCTCGACCAGCTCGTGAAGACAGCCGGCGCCGATCATCGTCTGCTGGAGGATATCGGTCGGACGATCGCTGACTTTCATGCGACAGCGGCCTCCGGGCCGACCATCGCCCGCTTTGGTCGGCCGGAGGTGATCCGGCGGAACATGGAGGAGAGCCTCACCCAGACCGGGCATTTTCCGCCGGAGGTACTGACCCCGGCCACGCGCACGACCGTGGGGACCTTCTTGCGGGACACCCTGCGCGATCAGCGCCGGCGGTTCGCCGAGCGCCGGCGAGCTGACCGTGTGCGCGACTGCCACGGCGACCTCCAGGCACAGCACGTGTGCTGCACGGACCCCGTTCAGGTATTCGACTGCATCGAGTTCAATCACCGGTTTCGCTACGGCGACACGGCGAGTGAGATCGCCTTCCTGGCCATGGATCTCGACGCCAGCGGGCGCCCGGACCTGGCCCTCGACTTCATCAACGCGTACCTGGATTCGAGCGGGGATTTCGGCGCCGTCCCACTGCTCGGCTTCTACCGCGCGTATCGCGCGTGGATCCGGGGCAAGGTGTACGGTCTGCAAGCGGTCGATCCTGATCGGGCAGACCATGCGGCGCTGGTATCACGGGCGCGGAGCTATTTCGACCTCGCGGCTTCCTATGCCGACCGGCGCCGGGCTCCCACGCTCACCGTGATGACGGGGCTCAGCGCCAGCGGCAAATCGACGGCAGCGCGCAGCATCGCCCACGGCGCCTCCGCCATCGTGGTACGAACCGACGCCGTTCGCAAGCAGCTCGCGGGAGTCCCGTGGCATCAGCACCACACAGGGGCAGTCGGTGAAGGCCTGTACACGGCCGCCATGACCGAGCGGACCTACGCCACGTGTCTGCATATCGCAGCCGAGCTGCTGGAGGCGGGCTGGAGCGTGGTGCTCGACGGGGTCTTCGGCCGGCGGACCGAGCGGGAGGCGGCCCGGGCGCTGGCGCGCGACAGGGCTGCGTCGTTTCGAATCGTGTGGTGCCAGGCGCCGGAGACGGTGCTGCGCGAGCGCTTACGTGAGCGCCAGGCGGCAGGGCGCGATCTCTCCGATGCGCGCGAGGACGTGCTGGATCTTCAGCTCCGCCACTACGAGCCGCCGGCGGCCGAAGCCGACGTCGAGCGCTGGCCCTCGGATTCATGAGTGTTCCCCGCGTCCCGCCGGAGATCCTCGCCTACTACGGGCAGGGGCGGGAGGAGCAGCGCCTGTCGCTCGGCCACGGCCCGCTGGAAGCCGAGCGCACGCGCGAGTTGTTGCTCCGCCACTTGCCCGCTTTACCTCAGGATATTCTGGACGTGGGCGGTGGGCCCGGCGCCTATGCATGCTGGCTGGCAGCGCGGGGCCACACCGTGCACCTCCTCGACGCCTCGCCGCTCCACGTCGAGCAGGCGCGCCGGGCATCCGCCAACCAGCCCGACCATCCCCTGGCCAGCGTCAGGCTCGGCGACGCCCGGCACCTCGATGTCACCTGACACAAGCGCCGACGCCGTGCTCCTGATGGGACCGCTCTATCACCTGACGGAGCGGACGGACCGCATACGCGCCCTCCGCGAGGCCTGGCGCGTGCTGAGGCCGGGCGGGCTTCTCTTCGCGGTCGGGGTTTCCCGGTTTGCTTCCCTCCTCGACGGGCTCTTCGAGGGCCTCCTCGAGGATCCGACTGCCGCCCGCATCGTGGAAGAGGATCTCCGGAGCGGCCAGCATCGCAACCCGACCCCGCGCGACTACTTCACCACATCGTTCTTCCATCGCCCGGAGGAGCTGGAGCGCGAGGTCGCCGAAGGCGGCTTCGAGATCGTCGAGACGGTCGGCATCGAGGGGCCGGGATGGGTCCTGGCCGATGTCGCGCAGCGCTGGGCAGATCCCGGATGGCGCCAGCACCTGCTGATGGCCGCGCGTGCCGTCGAGCGCGAGCCGTCCATGCTCGGCGTGGGGGCGCACATCATGACGGTCGGTCGCCGACACAGTCAGCCGAATGCGGTAGCATGATCCTCGTCATGGCGAAACGTGTGTCCGTGTGGTTGTCGGCGGCGGTCCTCGTCCTGCTCGCCGGGACACCGCGTCTGGAAGCCCAGAAGCCGCTTCATCTTGTCCTCACGCCCTCGCAAAAGCCCACCGACTTGCTGGCCACGGGCCAGGAGTTCGCGGAGAAGCTCGGCAAACTGGTGGACATGCCGGTGCGGGTGACGGTGGCCGCCGACTACGCGGCCGTGGTGGAGGCGCTCAGAAACGGGACAGCCGACCTGGCCTTCGCACATCCGGTCGGCTACGTCCTGGCCAATCGCGAGGCGAAGGCCATGATCGTGGTCAGAAACCGCTGGCACGGCAAGACGACCTTCACCTCGCGGATCTACGTACGGAAGGACTCCGGGCTCGCCACCCTGGAGGCGCTGCGAGGGCGGACGATCGCGTTCATCGATCCGGCCAGCTCATCGGGGTACATCTATCCGATGGTGCTCCTCATGCAGCGCGGACTGGTCCAGAATCGCGATCCCAAGACGTTCTTTCGCGAGGTTGTCTTCGCGGGTTCGCACGATGCTGGCATGCGGGCGCTCCTGAACGGTCACGTGGACTCGCTTGCCTCGTTCGATCTGGCCCGCGAGCAATACATCAAGGATCCCGTCGAACGCGAGCGCATCGTGTGGATCGCCGAGAGCCCACCCATCCCGGAGAGCGGGATTTGCGCTCGCGCGGGTCTCGACCCGACGGTGGTGGCCAAGGTGCGGTCCGCCCTCCTGCGGATGCACGGACCGGAGTACGCGCCGCTGCTCAAGCGACTCTACGATATCGACGGTTTCGAGCCAGCAGACGACGGTGACTACGGCCCTGTCCGTGCCGCCGTCGACCTGCTCGGCGTGCGACCCCGCTGAGACCGCGCCACCTCGGAGAACCGCTACGCCGAGGGCGCGGCGGGGCCGGCAGCCGTCAGCCGTGATGATCGAGGTGGAGGGGCTCACGGTGGTACGCCCACCCAGCACGGTTGCCCTCGCCGACGTCGATCTCAGGGTCAGACCGGGCGAGTTCGTGATGATCATCGGGCGCAGCGGGGCCGGCAAGACGACCTTTCTGCGGTCCATCAACCGGCTGGTGGAGCCGACCTCGGGCACGATCCGTGTTGCCGGGCGGCCGGTCACCGGAGCCGACGCCGCGGCCTTGCGCGAAGTGCGCCGGCACATCGGCATGATCTTTCAGCAGTTCAATCTGGTTCGCCGGGCGTCGGTACTGGACAACGTGCTGGCTGGTCGCCTCGGCTATCTTCCCACGTGGTCGAGCCTGGTCGGCCGCTTTCCGCGACGGGATCGGGATCTGGCCGAGGAGTGCCTGGCGCAGGTCGGGCTGGCGGAGCTCGCCGGGCGTCGCGCTGACACCCTGTCCGGCGGCGAGCAGCAACGGGTGGCCATTGCCCGTGCGCTCGCCCAGCGCCCTGGCGTGATCCTGGCCGACGAGCCGACGGCGAGCCTCGATCCCCAGCTCACCGCGACGATCATGGACATCCTGCGCCGCATCAACGTCGAACGAGGTCTCACCCTGGTCGTGAGTCAGCACCAGCTCGAGACCGCGCGCGCGTACGCGAGCCGCATCGTGGGTTTCCGCGCCGGACGTGTCGGGTTCGACGGGCCGCCTGCGGCCGTGACTCCCGAGGTCGCGCAGGCGATCTACGGCGACGAGCGTTCCTCGTGAGGCGCGGGCAAGCCGTCACCCTCGTCGTGGGAGCGGCCGTGCTGATCTGGACGGCCTGGGATACTGGCGCCGATCCCGCGCGGCTCGCGCGGGGAATCCCCTGGATGCTCGATTTCCTCCGGCGCATGCTCCCTCCGGATTTGAGTGTGCTGCCCGCTGCCCTTGCCGGCGCCCTCACGACGGTCGAGATCGCCCTCTTGGGCACTGCCGTCGCGGCCGTCCTCGCGCTCCCCCTGGGGTTCCTCGCCGCGCGCAACGTGGCTCCGCCGCCACTCTTTCACGGGATGCGCGCCGTTCTCAACGTGCTACGCAGCGTCGACACGCTGGTCTATGCGTTGCTCTTCGTGGCGGCGGTCGGTCTTGGTCCCTTTCCCGGAGTTCTCGCCGTGGTGGCCTATACCACCACCTCGCTCGCCAAGCTCTACTCCGAGGCCATCGAGGGCATCGATCCAGGGCCCGTGGACGCGATCACCGCCACCGGTGCCACGCGGCTGCAGCTCTTGCGCTTTGGCGTGTTGCCCCAGGTGCTACCCCTGTTCATGTCGTATGTGCTCTATCGATTCGAGACGAACATCCGGGCGGCGACGGTCCTCGGCTTCGTCGGCGCCGGTGGGATTGGCTTCTACCTGCAGACGTATCTCAGGATGATCGACTACGCGGCGGCGGCCACCGTGCTGCTGGTCACCGTGATGATGGTGGTCGTCGTCGACGGCATCAGCTCCCGTCTGCGCGCACGCCTGGTCTAGGCAGAGCGGTCCACCGCGCGCCAGGCTCGTCAACGGAACAGGCGTATGCTGTCGGCCTTGACGCTCTGCGCGCCCCGCTGCTAGTCTCGCGCGACCCATGAAGGCGGCGCCTGACGTCAGAGACGTCGGGAGTAGGGAAGGAGACCGACGATGATGCGAACCCTGTGCGCCACGGCCGCTCTCTTGGCGGCAGTGGTTCAGCCAGCGGGAGCGCAGGAGCCCTATCCGACACGCCCCATCACCATCGTGGTTGCTTTTCCGCCCGGCGGGCTGGCCGATCTCACGGCTCGTCCGGTGGCGCTGGCCCTCGAGCGCCTCCTGAAGCAGCCCGTGGTGGTCGCCAACAAGCCGGGAGCTGCCGGCGCCGTCGGCAACCAGTTCGTGGCCACGAGCAAGCCTGACGGGTACACCCTGTTGCTGGCGCTCGTGAGTGTGTCCGTACTGCCGGAGGTCGACAAGCTGTTCGGGCGTCCGCCGACGTACACGCGCGATCAGCTGACCGGTATCGCGCGAATCAACGCGGAACCCTCGATCCTGACCGTCCCCGTCGATGCTCCGTGGAAGACACTGAAGGACCTGGTGGAAGACGCGAAGCGGCGGCCGGGCGAGATCGTCTTCACCTCCTCTGGCCTCTACGGCGCCTCGCACGTGCCCATGGAGATGTTCCTGCTGGCGGCGGGCCTCACGATGCGCCACCTGCCCACGACAGGGGGCGGTCCAATGATGAACGCGATCCTGGGCGGCCATGCCCAGGTTGTGATGAGCACCAACTCGCTGGTCGCGCCTCACATGAAGGCCGGGAAACTACGGCTCCTGGCCCACACGGGCAGCGCTCCCATCGGCGCCTATCCGGACGTCCCGGTCCTGAAGTCACTCGGCTACGATGTCGAGTACTCGGCGTGGGCGGGCCTGGTGGCGCCCCGCAACACCCCGCCCAACGTGATCAAGATTCTCCGGGAGGGCATGCGCCAGGCGGTGAAGGAGCCGGAGGTGGTGAACTCGCACGCCAAGCTCGATACCCCCATCTCCTACATGGACGCCGACGAGTTCAACGTGTGGTGGGCTCAGGATGCGGCCAAGCTGGCTGCTGTGGTCCAGAAAATAGGCAAGGTCGAGAGCGCGCGGTAGCAGGCTCGGTGATGCTGACCGTCGACCGGGTGGCAGGTGGCGCGCTGGTCGTCGTTGGCCTGATCGCTGTCTGGCAGAGCCGCCAGTTCCCGCTGGGCTCGCTGCAGCGCCCAGGACCAGCCTACATGCCTCTCCTGCTCGCTCTTCTGCTGATCCTCTTCGGAGTGATCCTGATCGCCGTGAGATCCGAGAGCGGGCGCTTCACGGCCATCGTCTGGGACGAGTGGCGGCACGCCGTCGCCATCTTTGCGGCCTGCGCCTTTGCGGCATGGGGACTCGAGCGGCTCGGCTACCGGCTCACAATGGCTGCCGTGCTTCTCTTCCTCTTGCTGGTGCTGGAGCGTCAAAGGATACTCGTCTCGCTCCTGCTCACGGTTGCCGTCTCCTGGGGGTCGTTCTGGCTGTTCGACATCATTCTTCGCGTACCACTGCCACGGGGGCCCTTCGGGATCTGACGTGCTCGAGACGCTCCAGAGCCTCTACCTGGGCTTTTCCGTCGCGCTCTCCCCCGGCGTCCTCTGGTACGGTTTCATCGGCTGTCTCGTCGGCACCTTGGTGGGCGTGTTGCCTGGGGTGGGGCCGCTGGCTGGCATCAGCCTGCTCCTGCCCGCCACCTTCGGTCTCGATGCGACGCGCGCCATCGTCATGCTGGCCGGCATCTACTACGGGGCCATGTACGGAGGCTCCACCACGTCGATCCTGATGCGCATCCCGGGGAGGCTGCCTCGGTCATGACGTGCATCGACGGGTACGCGATGGCCCGGAAGGGGCGGGCCGGCGCTGCCCTGGCCATTGCCGCCGTGAGCTCGTACGTGGCTGGCACGTTGAGCGTGGTCGCGCTGATGTTCCTGGCACCGCCGCTGGCCTCGTTCGCGCTGCGCTTCGGACCTCCCGAGTACTTCTCCCTGCTCCTCCTCGGTCTGCTCGTGCTCGCCTACATGAACTCCGGCTCGATGCTGAGAGGGCTGGCCATGGCCTCCCTCGGTCTCCTCCTTGGCATGATCGGTATCGATCAGATGAGCGGCTACTTTCGCTTCGCCTATGGCATCACCGAGCTGGGCGATGGGATCGGCGTGGTCCCGGTAGCGGTCGGGCTCTTTGGACTGGCGGAGATTCTCATCACGGCCGGTCAGAAGAATCCCCCCCAGGTCATCAAGCCGCGCTTCCGCGAGTTGCTGCCCTCGGCTCAGGAGTGGCGGGAGTCGGGCCTGCCCACCGGGCGCGGAGCGCTCCTGGGTTTCCTGATTGGGATCATCCCCGGCTCTGCCCACGTCATCTCGACGTTCGTCTCCTATGCCGTCGAACGGAGGATCTCCAGGCATCCCGAGCGTTTCGGCCAGGGGGCGGTGGCGGGCGTGGCCGGACCGGAGGCCGCCAACAACGCGGCGACCTCGGGTGCCTTCGTGCCCATGCTGGCCCTCGGCGTGCCGGGCGCGCCGGTGGCGGCGTTGCTGCTGGCGGCCATGATGGTGCATGGCGTGACCCCGGGCCCGCTGCTCATCAAGAACGACCCGCAACTCTTCTGGGGGTTCATCGCCTCGATGTACGTGGGCAACGTCGTCCTGCTCATCCTGAACCTGCCGCTGGTCGGACTCTTCGTGAATCTCTTGCGCGTTCCCTATCCCGTGCTGTACCCGACCATTCTCGTCTGCTCGATCCTCGGGGTGTACGCGGTCAACAGCAGCGTGGTCGACGTCTGGATCATGCTGGCCATGGGGGTTCTCGGCTACGTCCTGCGCAAGCTCGACTTCGAGACGGCGCCCATCGTGCTGGGTCTCGTGCTGGCGCCGATGATGGAGCTGAGCCTGCGCCAGGGCCTCGCCATGTCCGGTGGGCGCTATGACGTCTTCATCACCCGTCCCATCTCGGCAGTTCTGCTGGCCGTGGGGGCGGTGCTGGTGTTGCTTGCCCTCCGGCCGCTCATCTCGCGTTCGATGGACTGGCGCGCGCGCCTGCGCGTGGAGGGCGAGGTGCCGTGAGGACGGACGGGGTTCGCCGGCGTGAGGATCCGCGTCTGGTCACCGGGGCCGGACAGTTCGTCGACGACCTCCGCCTGGCGAACTCGGTGCACGTCGCCATCCTCCGCTCACCCCATGCGCACGCCGTCATCCGCGGTATCGATACGACGGCGGCCGCGGGCGCGCCGGGCGTGATCGCCGTCGTCACCTCGGAGGACCTCGGGCCGGCGGCCGAGCCCATGCCAATCTATGCGCCGCATCCCGCGCTGCCGCGACCGTGCGGGATCAGGCCGCTGGCGCGGAACGTGGTGCGCTTCGTGGGCGAACCGGTGGCGGCTGTCGTCGCGGACGACACATACCGCGCCCACGACGCGCTCGAGGCCATTCGCGTGGACTACGACCCGCGTCCCGCAGTGGTCGGCGTCGAGGCGGCGTTGGAGGCCGGCGCGCCGCTCGTGCACGACTGGCTCGGCACCAATGTCGTCACCGAGTGGCAACAGCGCGTGGGGGACGTCGAGGCGGCCATGCGGGCGGCCGAGGTCGTGGTCCGCACCCGGTTTCGACTCTCGCGCGGCGGCGCCCATCCTCTCGAACCGCGCGGGCTCGTGGCCCACTGGGCGGACGGTCGGCTCACCGTATGGGCCGCCGTCCAGATGGTCCACCGCCACCGCGCCGTGTTCGCGGGCCACCTGGGATTGGCCGAGGAGCAGGTGCGGGTGATCGCGCCGGCCGACGTGGGGGGTGGATTCGGCACCAAGGGTATGTACTATCCCGAATACATCGTGGTGGCCGCGCTCGCCATGAAGCTCGGCCGTCCCGTGAAGTGGATCGAGGACCGTCGCGAGCACACCTTGGTGGCGTGCGTGGAGCGCGAGCAGATCCACGACCTCGTGATCGCCGCCACGCGGGCGGGCGATCTGCTCGCCTTCCGCGATAGCTTCCTGCACGAGATGGGGGCCTATACCATCTCTGGCCTCAACTTGCCCCAGAACACCATGATTCACTCCGTGGGGCCCTATCGGATCCCGAGCGTGGAGCTGAGCATGCGGGGCCTTCTCACCCACACCACGCCGGTAGGCGCCTACCGGGGCGCCGGCCGCCCGCAGGGAACGGCCGTGATCGAGCGCGCCATCGACGCGCTCGCCCGCGAGCTCGCCGTCGACCCCATCGCGGTGCGCCGGCGTAACCTTGTCCCGGCCGATGCTCATCCGCACGACACGGGACTCACGACCGCGGGCCGAGGCCCCGTCATCTACGACAGTGGCAACTTTCCTCGCTGTATGGAGCTGGCACTGGAAACCCTCGACCTGCCCGCCACGCGGCAGGAGCAGTCGCGCCTGCGCGCGGAGGGACGTTACCTCGGCATCGGTCTCGTGAACTACATCGAAGCGACCGCGACCGTCCCCCACGAGAGCGTGACGGTCCGCGTGAGGGCCGACGGGCAGGTGACGGTGATCACGGGCGCCGCCCCCCAGGGGCAGGGCCACGTCACCATGTTCTCCGAGCTCGTGGGCGACCTTCTCGGGATCGATCCGTCTGCCATCGAGGTTCTCACGGGCGACACGGCGCTCATCGAGACCGGCGGTGGGACCTACGGCAGCCGCACGGCGGCCATTGGAGGCAGCGCTGCGTTGCTGGCCGGGCGCGCCGTGGTGCAGAAAGCTGCCCGCATTGCCGGTCGTCTGCTGGAAGCGGCCGCGGCCGACGTCATCAACCACAACGGCCAGTTCTTCGTGAGGGGATTGCCGAGCCGCTCGGTTGGCTGGGCGCAGATCGCGGCAGCCGCTCACGCGGCTCGCGCGCCCGGAGAGGCGGAGGGCCTCGAAGAGACGCACGTGTTCACGGTGGCGCAGTCGGCCTACGCCAACGGGACCCATGCGGTCGTCCTCGAGGTCGACCTGGAGACGGGCGCGGTGACGATCCTGCGCTGGATCGTGGCCCATGATTGTGGTCGCGTGCTGCAACCGACTCTCGTCGACGGCCAGATCCATGGCGCCGTGGTGCAGGGTATTCCTGACGCCCTCAACGAGCAGCTCGCCTACGATGAGTCCGGTCAGCGGCTGACGGCCACCCTGATGGACTATGCGCTGGCCACGGCGGCCGACGCCCCACGCACATTCGAGATTCGCCATCTGGAGTCGCCCACCCCGCTCAACCCACTTGGAGCCAAGGGGGCCGGGGAGGGCGGCATCATGCCGGTCCATCCGCTCATAGCCCAGGCAATCGAGGACGCTCTGGCCCCCTTCGGAGCCCGGGTGACGGGGATTCCGCTGACGCGGCCGGGAGATTCGGACACTGGCTCTGCGTCGAGCTTCGTCGAGGTGAGGTGAGCGCGGAAGAATCGCGCCAGGCGTGACACGACGTCGGCCGGCAACTCCCCGTGGCGCCCGCGCGCCATGACCACGAACTCGGCCGCCGGATTTCCGCGCAGGGCAGCCTGCAGAGCTTCCGCATGGTGAAAGCGGATCAGCTCATCCTCACGGCTGGCGATCAGAAGCACTGGCGTCATGAGATGGCGCGCCGCCGTTGCTGGCGAGGCAACGCCGAGATCGACGCCCAGGAGGAGGCGACCCCACAGCGCCATCAGCTCGACGTAAGGGTACTTCGCGAGGCCGAGCCATTCGTGGAGCTCACGCGCCAGGGTCTTCAGGTCGGAATAGGGCGCGCAGGCGGCGATGGCCCGGATGCGGGGGTCCTCGGCCGCCGTCAGGATCGCCACCGCCCCGCCGAGGGACAGCCCGAACACCCCGACGGAAGAAGTGCCCTGTGCCATCAGGACGTCGACAGCGCGCCGCAGGTCGCCACGTTCGCGGACTCCAAAGGTCGTGGCGCCACCTCCGCTTTTTCCGAAGTATCGGAGGTCCATGAGGAGCACCGAGAAGTGCTGGGCCAATGTCGCCGCGATCGGCAACATCTCCGCTTTCTCGGCCGGATAGCCATGCAGGACCACGACACCAGGGGCCCCTGGACGGGGAACGAGCCAGCCGTGCAGAGCGACACCGTCCTCGGCGTCGATCGTGATATCGCGCACCTCGAGACCGACATCGGACGGCTTCAGAGGGACCTTGGCACGGGGTGGCCGAACGGCCCGCCAGAAGGTGAAGTAGCTCGCCACGAGCGCTCCCGTGAGCACCGTGGCGAGCAGAATCAGCAGAGCAAGCGACAACCGACTCCGCACCCCCGGAGTCGCGCGACCCCGGGGGTCCGGCAATCCTGACGTGTGGCTACTTCTTGGCGGCTGGGGCAGGGGCGCCCTTGCTCGTGACCGACTTGGCGGTCTTCTTGCCGTCGGCCTCGGCGTAGGTCACGGTGACCGTCTCGGCCTCCATCACATCCTTGACCGCGACGACCTTGCCGCCCTTCATGATCTTCGTTTCCTTCTCGACGATGAAGGTGACGTCTTCGGCGTTCTTGCCCTTCGGGGTGACGATGACGACCATCTCGGTATCGCTGACCTTCTTGAGCTGACCGGTCGCCGTCTTTGTGGCCGCCTTGGCGGGCTTCGCCGTGGCCTTGCTGGCGTCCGGCTTGGCCATGTCAGCCTTGGGGGCATCGGCCTTGGGCGGTGCTGCCGCGGGCTGCTGGGCCAGGACGGGCGCCGCGACCGACATGAGGAAAGCACCCGCGGCGGTGAGGGTGAGCATGCGTCGAATCATCTGAGTGACTCCTTTCTGTGGTGGACGGTTGACTTCACGGGAACGTCGCGTGGACGACGCTATCAAATCCGGGTGGTGGCGGGCGCGGCAACATAGGTGCGTGACCCGTCCCTTCATCGTGTTACCGGCACCCAGTCCCCTCGCACGGTGGCGGCCAGCACAGCGTCGAGGACGGCCTGGGCCCGAACACCGTCGAGAAAGGAGGGCTCGGCAGACGTGCCAGTCTTGATGGCGTCCAGAAAGCGGCCGACGAGGGGGCCGATGGTGGCCTTGCCGACGATTTCCATCTGGTCGCCTTCGCCCGCCCCATCCGACGTGACACGCGGGCTCACGAGCTTGAGGACATCTCCGTCGGCCGTGGCGCGCAGCTCTCCGTCCCACCAGCGGCTGCCGTCACGGACGAAGCGATACGCGAGGCCACCGCCGCTCCCGAAAGCATCCAGCGAGTGCTCGTTGAGCCCCCGCGCGGCCCGGCTCGTGCTGAGCGCGACCGTGGCGCCCGAGGTGAGCTCTCCGACGATGGCGCAGTAGTCCTCGGCGTCGGCGGGACGCTCCACACCAGGCGCCGAACGCTCCGGAAACGCCACGCCTGCCCGTGCCGCTACGCGGACGAAGTCACCGAAGGTCCAGCGCACGAAGTCGACCAGATGCACTCCCATGTCACCCATCGAGCCGTGGCCGGCCTGGGCTCGGTCCATGCGCCAGGTCGCTGCGTCCGTCGCCTTTGCCCAGCGCCCACCCATCCACCGGCCGTTCACGTGGAACACCCGACCGAGGGCGCCCTCATTCACGCGGGCGTGAAGTTCTTGCATGGCGGCCACGAAGCGCCAGTTGAAACTGGTCATGGCGGTGCGGCGGCTGCGCTCGGCCGCGCTGAGCATCGCCTCGCCCTCGGTCCGGTTCATGGCCAGTGGTTTCTCACACAGCACGTGGGCGCCCTGGGCAAACGCGCGCAACGCGATGGGGTGGTGCAGATGCGGCGGGGCGGCAATGACGACGATCTCGGGTCGAGCCGCCTCCAGCATCTCCTCCCAGCGGTCGAAGACGCGCGGAATGCGATAGCGGTCAGCCAGGATTTTGGCGCTCGCCTGATCGCGCTGGCAAAGGGCAACCACGTGACAGCCCTGGGCCTGGAAGGCAGGGATGTGGGCGCGGCCGAAGCCGAGCCCGATGATTCCCACCGTGGGCGCGGACATGCTCATCGGCTATCGTCTCTCAGGATCCACCATGCTGGGAACGTCGAGAACTGCCCCCTGGTTCCCGGGAGCGGTTCGGCCGCAGAAGGTTGAGGATCATGTCGGGGCCTACATCCTAGCGCAGCCGGATGGGCTCGTCGACGAAGACGTGGTACGAGCGAGGTTTTCGGGTTGCGTCGGCGGGGTTCACGTACATGATGGAGCTCCGTCCGCGGATCTCCGCCGGCTGGACGGTCACCCGGATGAAGCTCGTCTCCTCGTCAAGCGCCGCCGCCGCGTAGACGGGCTCGCGCCCACTTTCGAACCAGGCCCCTCCGGGGAGAATCCGGCGGGCCGGCTCGTCGCCCACGGTGACCTCGATCGCGCCACGCAGGAGGCAGCGGATGCCGCCGCCGCGGTGACGATGCAAGGGAGCTTCGCCCGCCGGCTCGAAGTCCACCCGATCGCAGCGCATCAGCCAGGCTGCCTTCGGATCGAGGTCGATCGAGTGGGCGAGCTTCAGCATGCCGCCGTCGAGCGCGGGGGGCCGATCCCGGTACAGCTCGAAACGTAGCACGCGCGCGTTCGCGTCACCTGGCCCGAGCGCGCAGGGCTCGTGTCCGTACCAGGCGTGGCCAGCGGCCACCGACCGCTCAACCTTCTGGGCGGACACACGTGACTCGCCTTCGATCACGAACAGAACACGGTGCAGGGGTGGCAGCGGCCTCGACAAAGCCCCGACCGTCAGCCTGTCCTCGAGCAGTCTCATGAAGTAGGCCACGCGCGCCGCCTTTCCTCGAGGACCAGCATCACAGGGCCATTACGCCGCATTTCTAAGGTCAGGGGCGAGACGGTGTCAAGGAGCCGCCATGGCTCGCGCGCGCTTGACAACCTTGCGGGGACCGACATACGGTGCCTTTCCGTGGCGCCGACGGCTCGCTATGGCTCCGACCTGGTCGTTGACCTGCTGCGCGCGGTGGGGGTCGAGCATGTCGCGATCAATCCGGGCGCGACCTTTCGTGGCCTTCACGACTCGCTGGTGAACTACCGTGGACCCCAACAGCCCGAGCTGATCCTCACCACTCACGAAGAGATCGCGGTCGGCCTCGCCCACGGCTATGCCAAGGCCAAAGGGAGGCCGATGGCGGCCGTGGTGCACGACATCGTCGGCCTTCAGCACGCCAGCATGGCGATCTTCAACGCGTTCTGCGACCGGGCGCCGATCTTGGTACTGGGGGCCACGGGCCCCATGGATTCGACCCGCCGCCGGCCGTGGATCGACTGGATCCATACGGCCCTCGTGCAGGGCACCCAGGTGCGCGACTACGTCAAGCTGGACGACCAGCCAGCCAGCATCGGTGCCATTCCCGAAACCTTTCTGCGAGCCTGGCGGGTGGCCCAGAGCGAACCTCAAGGCCCGGTGTACCTCTGCCTCGATGCTGCGCTCCAGGAGCAAGCTCTCGACGGTCCGGTCTCTGTGCCCGATGTGACGCGCTTCGGGCCGTCCACACCACCACACGCCGATCCGCGCGCGCTCGACGAGGCGGCGCGGCGGCTTGTCGAGGCGCGTTTTCCCATCATTCTCGTCGAGTCGCTCGGGCGTCGACCTCATGCGTGTGCCGCCCTCGGTCGTCTTGCCGAGCGGCTCGCCGCACCCCTCATCGATCTCGCCGGTGAGTCCCAGGGGCGGCCGAGTGTCTCCTCTCGCCATCCGCTCGACATGACCGATGCTCGCCGTGAGGTCGTGGCCGAGGCCGACGTGGTTCTGGCCCTCGACGTATCGAGCTTTCTCAGCGCGCTGGCCGAGACCGATCGCAGCACCCGCGAGGTGCGACTGCTGAACGAGGGCGCGCACGTCATTTCAATTTCCCTCGACGACTACGCGCTGCGGAGCTGGGCGCAGACGTACCAGTCGCTGGCCCCGGTCGATCTTCCCATCGCTGCCGACGCCGGGCTGGCGCTGCCCGCCCTGCTGGCGGCGGTCGACGACCGTCTCACCAACGACCCTCGGGCCTCCGAGCGCCAGACGCGCGCCGCGCGGGTGGCGGCCCGCCATGCAGCGCTCCGTCGTGAATGGGACACCACGCTCGACCTCGAGCGCTCGGCGCGACCCATTGCCCCATCCGTCCTCGCCGCCGAAGTGTGGAAGGTTATCCAGAACGAGGATTGGATCCTCGCCAACGGGACTGGCAAGGGCTGGGCGCGGCGGCTCTGGGACTGGCAGCCCGAGCGTAGCTATGGCGGGAGCGGCGGAGCTGGACTTGGCTACGGCCTTCCGGCCGCGCTGGGAGTGGCGCTCGCCCATCGAGGCAGCGGAAAACTCTGTGTGAATTTGCAGGCGGATGGCGACCTTCTCTACGTGGTGAGCGGATTCTACACGGCGTCTCACCACCGGCTGCCCCTGCTCACGGTGATGTTCAACAATCGCTCGTACGGCAACGACGAGGAGCATCAGGACGCGGTCGCCAAGACCCGGGGTCGCCCGGTAGAGAACAAGGTCGTGGGGATTCGCATCGACAACCCGGCCCCCGACTTTGCGCGCATCGCCCAGGGATTCGGTGTTTACGCGGAGGGCCCCATCGAGACGCCTGACGCCGTGGGGCCAGCCCTGCGGCGCGCCCTGCGCGTCGTGAAGGACGAGGGCCTCCCCGCCCTCGTCGACGTGATCACGCGGCCATGAGGACGGGAGCCGAGTACCGAGAGGCGCTGCGCGATGGTCGCCGGGTGTGGATCATGGGTGAAGGCTTGATCGATGACGTCACCGTGCATCCCGCCACGCGCGCCATGGTGGACGAATACGTGGCCTGGTATGACCGTCACTTCGACCCGGCGTGGCGCGACACCGTCCTGGGGCCCGCCGATCCCCAGGGGAGCCGTACGCCCTGGGCCTTCACTCTCCCCACGAGCTCCGATCACCTGCGCGGAATGGGTCAGTGTTTCTCGGCGACGACCTTTCTGAGCGCTGGCAACATCACCCACACTCCGGCCTACGGAAATCTCATCGCGCTCGGCATTCTCGACGCCGTTCAGCAACGCAACGTCTCCCGGGAGCAGATTACCCACGCCGCCGCGTACCGGGATCTGATTGTCCGCACGGGACGATTCCTGACGTTTTCGGCGGGGGCCGCCACCATCGGTTATCGCCTGCGCGACGATCCTGACGCCCGCGCCGCGCTTCAGCTCGTCCGCGAGACCGATGCCGGGGTCATCGTCCGGGGGAAGATTGGCATGCACACCAGCCCCGCCTACGCCGAGGACGTGTACGTGGGGGGGCACTCGGGCATTGATCGCGACGGGCATCGGGCGACCTTCATCGTTGCCGTCAATGCTCCCGGCGTCACGATCGTGTGCCGGAAGATCTCGGCCCGCCACGCGAACCCGTTCCTCGCCCCCTTGAGCAGCCGCTATGACGAGCTCGACGGCCAGATGTGGCTCGATGATGTCTTCGTCCCCTGGGAGCGTGTCTTTCTCCTCGATCCATCGCCGGAAGCCATGGCTTCCTGGCTGTTCTGGCACCAGCTCTACTGCTGGCTCTCGAAGGCGGAGTTCACGCTGGGGCTCGCCCTGGCCTGCACGCACGCCATGGGGCTCACGGAGCATGAGCCGACCATCGAGTACCTGGTTGATCTGATCGTGGACGTGCAAACCGTCCGAAGCTGTCAAACGGCCGCCGAGCTCGATCCGGAACTCACGGCCGAGGGCTACTGCATTCCCGGGCGCGGCCACGTGGCGGCGGGCAGCATCGCCATGCAGAAGGCGCGGCAGCGTATCACCGAGATCCTGCGCATTCTTCCGGGATCGTCGCTCATGGTGGCCCCGTCCGACAAGGACCTGGCCTCACCCGAGGTGGGAGCGGAGCTGGAGGAGTCGTTCAGGGGCGGCGGCTACACGGCTCTGCAGCGCTCGGCCTTGCTTCAGATGGCCGCCGATCACGTCGCCTCTGCCCTGGACGGCCGGGAGTCGGCGTTCGAGCTTCACGCCAACGGTGGAATTCCTGCCTGGCGCGGTCGGCTCCGCCGCTCCTTCAATCGCTACAACGAGCTCGCCAACGCTGTGCTCCAGAGTCTGAGCCTGGAGATGCCCCCGATCGATCTGAACGGTCTGCGCGCGCTGCCGCTGGCGCCACGGCGACCGGTCACGCCTCCGCGGCCAACCCCTCACGCATAGACGTCCTCGTCGACTTGAGTGGCCGCCGGGTACGCCGCCGCCAGCGCGAATTGCACGCCGGTGTCGATCTCCGCCTTCACGTCGGCCTGGATGCGCTCGAAGACGCTCGTGTCGGCCAGGCCGTCGGCCGTGAGTCGCCCGGCCAGGGTCTCGAGCGGATCGTGTTTGCTCATCCACTCATGCTCTTCTTCCCGCGAGCGATACTCGCGGTTGACGTCGCCCACGTGATGCCCGTAGTAGCGGTAGGTCTTGCACTCGAGGAAGGCCGGCCCCTCTCCCCGGCGCGCGCGCTCCACCAGCCGCCGCATCGTCGCCTGCACGAGCTGGACGTCCTGGCCGTCGACCATCTCGGCGTGGATACCGAAGGCCCGGGCGCGGGCGAGGATCTCGCCGGCCACGGTCTCGCCACACGGCGTGTACTCGCCGTAGAGGTTATTCTCGCAGACGTAGATGACCGGCAGCTTCCAGAGGGCTGCCATGTTCATCGCTTCATAGAGGAGACCCTGGCCGAGGGCCCCGTCGCCGAAGAAGCACACCGCAACCTGGTCGGTGCGTCGCATCTTGGCTGACAGGGCCGCGCCGGTCGCGATGCCGGCCGAGCCGCCCACGATGGCGTTCGCCCCGAGGTTCCCCGTGTCAGGATCGGCGATGTGCATGGAACCGCCCTTGCCGCGGCAGTAGCCCGCCTCCTTGCCGAGCAGCTCGGCGAACATCCGGTTGACGGAGGCTCCCTTGGCCAGGCAGTGGCCGTGCCCACGATGAGTGCTCGTGATGAGGTCGTCGCGACGCAGGGCTTCGCACACGCCCACCGCCACCCCTTCCTCGCCCACGTACAGATGGGCCAGGCCCGGCATCTTGGCGCTCTTGTACAGCTCGTGGACCTGCTCCTCGAAGGCGCGAATCTTCGCCATCTGGCGGTACAGGTGGAGGTTCTGCTCCAGCTCCATCCGTGGTTCGATCACGTGCGTGGTCATCGGCGCACCCCTTTGTGTCATAGCCGACCCGGAGGTCTGGGCGCATTGTCTCAGACGTGACGGTCGCGGCAAACCGTGATGTACGATCCCGGGAGGACCAGGAGGGGCGGTCTTCGATGCACATGCGAACGGTCGACGCAGGCGGACCCGTGCACTGTGCGGACTTCGGCGGCTCCGGTTCCCGTCTGGTCCTCGTCCACGGACTCGGCGGCTCGCATGCGAACTGGCTGGCCGTGGCGCCAAGGCTAGCGGAGCGGGCACAGGTCATCGCTCCGGATCTCCCAGGATTCGGCCGAACGCCACCGGCAGGGCGCTCGGCCCGCGTTGCCGCCAATCGGGAATGCCTTGCATCGATTTCTCGCTGCGGTTGGCCAGCCCGTCATCCTTGTCGGCAATTCCATGGGAGGGCTTATCGCGATGATGGAGGCCGCCCTCCACCCCGAGAACGTGGCCGGGCTCGTACTGGTGGCGCCGGCGCAGCCCCTCCCGGCCGGGACGCGGGTCGACCGCGAGATCTTGCAGGCCTTCGCCATCTACTCGATCCCATGGGTCGGCGAGTGGTATCTCCGCCGGCGCGGGGAACGGCTGGGTCCCGAGGGCCTCGTTCGCGAGGTGCTCCGCCTGCTCTGTGTCGATCCATCCCGTGTTCCGGACGATGTACGCCGAGCGCACGTCGCGCTCACCGCCGACCGGCTCACGACAATGCCAGCGGCGAATCGGACGTTTCTGGAGGCTGCGCGCTCCCTGCTGGGCATATTGCGCCGCCGCCGACTGTACGACGCGATGGTCAGCACGATCGTTGCCCCCACCCTGCTGATCCAGGGCACCAAAGACCGGCTCGTGCCGTTGGCCGCTTCCCAGGCGCTGGCTCGAAAGCGCCCTGACTGGGCGTTCGAGATTTTCGATGACGTCGGCCACGTCCCCCAGCTGGAAGCGCCCACGCGCTTCGTCGCCGTGGTCGAAGCCTGGCTCCGACGGATGGGGCGGGAAACGGCTAGCATCGGTACTGCGAACCCGGACCCCGACCCCGACTGACCGTCGGCCCTACTCCCGGTACAGGGCTTCGATGCGGGGCCCGTAAGTCTGCAGCGCCACCCGCCGCTTCAACTTGAGGGTGGGGGTGAGGTAACCGTTCTGCGTGGTGAAATCCTCGGCGATGAGGGTCACCTTGTGGACCCGTTCGAACCCTCTCCAGCCAGCCGCGTACCGGTCGACTTCCTCCTGGATCAGGGCGAGCGCTCGCGGATGAGCGAGCAGCTCCTCGTCACTGGTTGTCACGATCCCGTGCCGGGTGCTCCACTGCTTGAGGGAAGCCATGTCCGGCACGATGAGCGCGACGTTGTGTGGCCGGTTATCGCCGAACAGGAGGGCGTTCAGAATGTAGGGCGATAGCTTGAGCTGCTCCTCGAGGGGGGCCGGCGCCACGTACTTGCCGTTCTGGAGCTTGTACTGCTCCTTGATGCGCCCGGTGATGTAGAGGAAGCCGTCCCCGTCGAAGCGCCCGAGGTCCCCGGTGCGGAAGCCTCGGTCGGACGTGAAGACGGCGCGGTTCTCCGCTTCCTGATTGTGATAACCCTGCATCACGTTGGGGCCGTACACGACGATCTCGCCCTCACCACCCTCGGTCGAGGCGCTCTGATCGAGCTCGATCCGCACTCCCGGGATCGGCTTGCCCACGCTGCCGATGCGATGAACACCGGGCCGGTTACCGGTGGCGATGGGACTGGTCTCGGTGAGACCGTACCCTTCGTATACGGTGATCCCGAGGCTGTCGATGAACTCCGCCACTTCGCGCGCGAGGGCGGCCCCTCCGCTGAAGGCGTACTTCATACGTCCCCCGAACCGAGCCCGGATCTTCGAGAACACGAGGCGGTCAGCCAGCGCGAGGACGAGCCTCTCCCCGGTGCCGAGGACAGCGCCCTGGCGTCGCTTGCTGGCCGCGCGCAGGCCATTGTGGAAGAGCTTCTGGATGGCCTTGGGTTTGCTGGCCATCTGCTGGTGCACGCCGTCGTAGATGCGGTTGAAGACGCGCGGGACGCTCACGAGCAGGGTCGGCCTCACCTCGGGCAGCTGCTCGACCAGCTTGGTCACGTCCTCGCACAGCGCCATGGATGCACCCAGCGAGAGGAGCGCGTGCAGCTCGCACGTCTGTCCGAAGGAGTGGGCCCAGGGAAGGAAGGAGAGGCTTCTGTCCTGGCCGCCCATGGGCATCATCTCGTGCACGGCGCTGATGTTCGACGCGATGTTGCTGTGCGAAAGGATGACACCCTTGGGGTAGCCGGTGGTGCCCGACGTGTATATGAGGCACGCGGTGTCCGTGGGCTCGGGACGTATGGCCGGCGTGGGGTTCCGTGTGCCGGCGGCCAGCACGCCCTCGAACGAGCTCGGATGATCCGAGGGCAGCGCGAGTCCGAGGACGTGCTTCATGGCGGACACGCTCTTGGGCAACGCCAGGCACTTGTCGAAGATCTCACCGGTGGCGGCGATGATGGCCACCGGGCTACAGTCCGCGCAGATGTAGCCCCACTCCGTGGGTAGCTGCGCCTCATACATGGGCACCAGCGAGGCCCCGAGGCCGAAGCACGCATAGGCGCTGATCGCCCATTCCGGCCGATTGTTGGAGACGATGGCGACGCGGTCGCCACGCTTTACCCCGAGCCCGGCCAGGCCGCCCCGGAACGCGTCGACTTGCCGGGCGACGTCCTGGTACGTGATCCACGACCACTGGCCGCCCCGCTTGAGCCCGAACAGCGGATGGGACGCAAACGTGCTGGCGGAGCGCTCGAACATCTCCACGAGATTCGCGAATTTCGTCGACGGCATCGTCGAACCTCCTTGGGGCGGTGGGCCAGGACGGGGCGCCCTCGCGCTCAGCCTCCGCCGCCAGTGGCCATGGCCGCCAGTGATTCCTTGATCGTGGGGGTCTTCCCGCCCTCCACGTCCTTCCGCCGGATGCGATGGAAGATGCTCAGGGTCTGGTTGGCCTTGGCCAGCTCGGTGACCCGTAGCGCAAAGGCCTCGAGGCTAGGTCCGGGAATCGCGTAGAGCGCCACGTCGTCGGTGAGGATGTCGAGGTAGGCCCGCGCTCCGCAGCAGCCCAGGCTCAGGGCCGCACGGCCGGTATTCTTGACCTGAGGGATGATCGCGCAGGCCGGACGGCCCATGGCCGGCGGGAGGCCGCCTTCCAGGGACTGTGAGGCTTCGGACAGGATGAGCGTCTGGTCGGCACGAACGAAGAGCAGCACGACGTCGGGTGGCAGCGGCGAATCGGCGAGGGGTCCGTACACCACGAAGGCCGGTCGCCGGGCGAGTACGGGAATGTTGGGGATATCCTCCGGGCGCACGTAGCCGAGGTCGGCGAAAACGTGAAGCGCGTCCCGCCGGTCGGTCTCGTGGGCGGCACTCACCTCGAGGTTATGGGTGAAAGTCCCGATCGCGCACAGGTCATGGTCACGTGGCGCGGTCACGAACGTCCGGGTGGCGGCTTCCTGCCAGAAGCGGCAGCCGGCGGCCACCTTGCCGCTGAAGGCGGGGACGCCAGCCGGAGCCGAATCGGTGAGGGCTATCGCCACCGGTGACCAGGTGAGCGAAAGGGAGCTTTGAAGGCTCTGGGCGATCTCGGTGAGGGTCATGACGGTAGTGGTCTCCTGGCCGGCTCGGCGATGTCGAAGCGGAGCCGCGCGTGGGCATCGCGCAGGGCCGCCTCCACGTCGGCCGGGGTCTGGGCCCGCGCGAAGATGAAGCCGAGGTATTGCCAGCCCTCCGGCAAGGGGATCAGCTCCTGGTCGAGGTGAGCCGAGATCACGACGTCCTCGATTCCCAGGACGGCCTTGGCGGCCTCCACTCCCTGCACGCCGGCCAGCCGACCGGCCCGCGGAATTGGAATCATCATGACACCGGCTGCCCGATCGTCTCGTTCGGTTGACATCAGGGGCCAGCCGAGGGCCTGGCGAAGGATCAGCTCCTCCAGGCTCATACCCGTCCCGAACCGCAAGGTACGAGAGCAAAGCCCGCCGATGGAGCGCGCGGCAACCTCGATCACCCATGGCCCGTCATCGTTCAGGCGCAACTCTGCGTGAATGGGCCCGCTGGTGAGCCCAAGGGCCTTGCAGGCCTCCGCCGTCGTGTGGGCGATGGCCTTCTGGACGTCACAAGCAAGACGTGGCGGCGTGACGTAGATGGTCTCCTCGAAAAATGGTCCGTCGAGGGGATCGGGCTTGTCGAAGATGGCCAGCACGCGCAAGTCGCCCTCGACCAGCAACCCTTCCAGGGCAACCTCGCAGCCGGGGATGAAGCTCTCGACCAGGAATGTTTTCTTCGCCTCTTCACTCACCGCGACGTCGTCGCGGCCCAGAATCGCCCGAATGCGAAGCATGGCATCGGTAAACTGGCCAATGTCGTCGGCGCGGATCACCCCACGGCTGGCGGACAGCGCGAGAGGCTTGAGCACGCACGGATAGTCGACTTCCTGGGCCAGAGCAAGCGGATCGCCGTCCAGAGGCAACGGGCGAAAGGCTGGCTGACGAACGCCAGCGGCGGCCAGCCGATCGCGCATGAGCCGCTTGTTTCGGCCGGCGGCCGCGGAGCCGATGGAGTTTGCCCGAAGACCCAACCGCGCGGCAATGGCAGCCGCCACGACCGTGGTGCTGTCGTCCACCCCCACGACCCCGTGGATTGGGTAACGCTCGGCGAAGCGGGCGGTCGTGCTGGCCGCCCCCTCCGGATCCGTCAAGTCCAGGGTCAACAGCCTATCGGGCGCGTGGCTTTCGAAGGTGCTGGGGCTCTCTGACGCGCACACGAGGTCAACCCCGAGGCGGCTGGCGGCTTCGAGGAAATCCTCGGTCCGGTACGTCGTGGTTGGTAAGAGGAGCAGCAGGCGATCCACGTGCCCCTCGACTGAGCGCCGGGCGCTCAGGCCTTGCCGGGCGTGTAGTAGGGGTTGGATCCGGAGGCGTGGTCGGTGGTGTCCACGACCTCGGCGACCTCCGGGATCTCCTCCTTGATGAGCCGCTCGATGCCGGCCTTCAGGGTCACGTCCGACATGCCGCAGCCCTGGCATCCCCCGCCTAGCTGAAGATAAACGCGGCTATCCTGGATATCGATCAGCTCGACGAAGCCGCCGTGACCGGCCACAGCCGGATTGATGGTCGAATCGATGAGCTCTTGGACCTTTGCCTTCAGCTCGTCACTCATGGTGTCACCTCTCGAACCTATGCTGTCACCAACCGTCTCAAACTCCTACTGTAGCCGACTTTTCCGTGAGGGCCAACTGGCCCCGAGTAGGTTCCGCTCAGCAGAACCAGGGCTCGCTGAGTCGGGGCGCGCGTGGCCGTCCGGCGGGCAGAATCGGGGCCGATCGCGGAGGGCATCCGGCGGCCGCCTCAGCCGTGTCGCGGATCCTCCCGAACGTGACCGCCGGGTCCTCTGCGCGCGCGGCGGCGTCCTCTACCAGGGAGGCGACCGCCCGCTGGAGCGTGTCCATCGACGGGTCGGGATGCGTCCACTCGTAGTAGAAGTCTTTGGCCACGAGCTGCCCGAGGTGTGGGCGCATGGCCTGGCTGGTCGCAAGCAGGGAGCCCGGAGGGACCAGCAGCCGGATCGAGTACTGGACCGGGTCCACGGCATCGATGAGATGCTCCCGCTCCACGAAGTCCAGCATCTCGCGGTAGTCGTCGAGGGTGGTCCACGGTGTGAACGGGACCCAGGTCGGGCGCAAGGTCATGCCGGACCCGCGCACCGCGTGCAGGGCCTCGAGGACGTCGGCGCGCGAATGGCCCTTGGCGAGGTGACCGAGCACGACATCGCTGAGCGACTCCACCGCAGACACGATGAACAGGCAACCGGCAGTGGCAAGCTCGGGCAGCCGGTGCCGGTGCCGGAGCAAGTGCTCGATCTTGGCGGTCACGTCGAACGTCAGGTGAGGAAACTCGGCGTGGAGTTCCTGCGCCACGGCAAAGGCATGCTTGGGGCCGTTCAGGAAGTCCGGGTCGCCGAAGGTGATGTGGGCGGCCCCGGCCTCAACGAGCTGTCTCACGTCGGCGAGCACGACCGCGCGCGGGACCACGAAGAAGCGCCCACCGTAGATCGGCGGGATCGGACAGTGCGCGCACAGATGCCGACAGCCGCGGCTGGCTTCCACGTGCCCGGCAAGCTCCTGACGCCCGCCGTGCTCGAGGCGGGCGTATCTCTTCAGATCCGGAAGCAGACGACGGCTCGGGGGAGGGAAGCTGAGCTTCTCGAGCCGTGGTGCGGGCGAGTGCAGGGGACGGTGATTGCCCTCGAGCGCATTCGCGAGCTCGACGAGCGCCTGTTCGACCTCACCGGAGAGTACCGAGTCGACGCCGTGCTCGCGCAAGTAGTCGGCGTTGAGAGTCGCGTAGAGACCATAGAAGGCCAGATGACACCCGGGATTGAGGGCGCGGATGCGCTCGGCGACGTGCACCCCCAGCCGGAGCGCCGTGTGCATGGGTACGGAGAGGGCGATCAGTCGTGCACGCCGCACCTTCTCGGCATCAAACGGCTCGACCGAGAGGTCCAGCACGTCCGGCGTATACCCCGCACGTTCCAGGAAGGCGACAGGCCAGGCGACGGCAAGGGGCTGGTGACCCAGCTCATAACAGGCGATGAGCAGGATCGCGCCCGGCTCGTTCATGGCCCGAGTGTACGCCGTGTGCGCTGCAACGCAACGTTCTCACCGTGGTAGTGTAGGCCCGACGCGGCTGAGCCGCGCACAAAGGGGGACCGTGATGACCGTCAAGATTGCCTGCCGCCCCAACGGACCTTACCTGATCGAGGGCGAGGTCGAGGTCCTCGATCCCGCCGGCAACAAGATCGATACGAGCGCCCGTCCGCGGATTGCCCTCTGTCGGTGTGGCAGCTCCACGACAAAGCCGTTCTGCGACGGCACCCATAACAAGGTCGGCTTTCAAGCTCAGTAGGGCTCACCGTACCTGGCGGCGGGCTTCCAGAAGCTCGGCCAGCAACTCGTCGACGGCATGCATCGTCTCGGGGCCGATCGTGCGCCACGGCCCGGCCACACGACGGTCAGTCTGCCATACGGTGGCGGTCAACTTGTGTGGCGCGCCCGGCAGGGTCACCAGCCGTTCCACGGCCAGCCGGACGGAACCGATCCCGTACGTGCCTGACAGGGGGAGCCAGAATCCACGGAGCGTCGTGGCGCTCACCGGGCCCACGGAGACGATGAGCCGAATCCTGTCGGTGGCGGGTTCGTGGATGGCCAGGGGCGGCTCTGTCCCCCGCAAGGCCTCCTCCACGCGCGTCACCAAGTCCTCGACGGACACGGGGTCGATGGGATGCTCCAGATCGACAAGCACACTCACCCGACGCAGGCCAACCAGGCCGCCGGGGGCATCGGCGGCTGCACTCGTCGACGCCGTGCCGAGCCCGATCGCCAGCGCCAGCAGATGGACGATGACAAACAGGTGGTGCCGGTTCCGGCGCTCGGCCACGGAGCCGTATTGTAACGAACGCGCAGAGGCCGCGTGACGCCCATGCCCCTGCGAGGAGCTGACCTCGTGGTTGACGCGCTGGTGGCGGCCGGCGTGCGACACCTCTTCTCGCTGTCGGGAAACCAGATCCTGCCGATCCTGACCGTGATCGGAAACGACGCCTGCTGGAACGCCGAGCACCAGCTGCAGATCCGGCATTACGGCGCGAGCGCGCCGTCGGATGCCGGCTGCTGCTTTCACGCTACGACAAGCTGGCGGAGGCCCTGGGCGCCCACGGTGAGTTCGTGGAGGACGCCGACGACCTCGCGCCGGCCCTCGACCGGGCCCTAAGGTCGGGTCTGCCCGCCTGTGTCAACGTCGCGATCGAGGGCGTGGCGGCGCCGGAGTATCGCTAGGAGGTTTCGGAACAAACGGCGGCGGCGGGAGGTTCTTCAGGCAGAGGAGAAGACCTATGAGCCTCTGCGCCTCCTGCGGAGCCGAGCTCACCGACGGCTCTTCTCTATGCGGACATCACCAGTTGTCCGGCGACGATCGGTGGGCCGAGGGCAACCGCATCCTGTGTGATCTTCTCCATCGCGGCAAGGAGCCCGCCCGGCTCCCTCGCGGCGATCGGGAGGAGGACGTGGCAACGTTGTAGCCCGCGGAGCACGACGAGGAAGTGCCCTCCGAGACGTGTGAATGGGGATGGGTCCCCGGGAGTCTAAGGGCTAACGGGAGGGGTAGGTCATGACAACCCAGATAGCCACCCGG
Organism: uncultured Candidatus Rokubacteria bacterium; assembly: GCA_963754315.1. Taxonomy (GTDB): domain Bacteria; phylum Methylomirabilota; class Methylomirabilia; order Rokubacteriales; family CSP1-6; genus CAVWFS01. Next base: position 87,535 of record CAVWFS010000015.1, on the reverse strand, counting down.
CGACGCATCGTCGACTCCATACTGTACCTGTCGTTGCTTCTCGAGAATCAACCCCGGCTGATCGATCGATATATCGACTACTTCGGGGGCGGCCGCCAACGGCGCCCTAACCAGAGCGCCGCGAAGTAACCCGCCCCGGCGCAGCCGGCGGCGCGTGGATTCTCCCCCCCGCGTGTCGTCGGCTGCGTGTCCTTCCGTTCTCCCACCGTGCATCGATCACCCGAGCGGCGTGTCTGTCTGGCGTACCTGTCACCCCGTCCTGCCCGCATGCGAGGCAACCGACACGATGCACCGGTGGTCAGACGCTTGAGATCGATTTCCGGTACGCTCCGGGAGGGAGGACGAGCACCATGACCGAGAACACGATGTCCGGGCTCCTCAGACCGGCCCGCCCCTGTACGATCGTCATCTTCGGCGCGGCCGGCGACCTCACCAAGCGGAAATTGATGCCGGCTCTCTACAACCTCAAAGCCAACGGTCTCTTGCCTCATCAGCTGGCCGTGGTGGGGGTCACCCGCAAGCCAAAGAGCCATGAGCAGTTTCGCGAGGAACAGTCCCAGGATATCCGTGACTTCGCCACCGTGCGCGTGGACGACGCGCTGTGGAAGGAATTGCGTGATGCCTTGTACTACCAGGCGGGCGAGTTCACCGACCCCGAGACGTACCGGCAGCTGGCCACCTTGCTGACCGAGGTGGCACGAACCCACGGCACGGGCGGCAACGTTCTCTTCTACTTGGCAGTGCCGCCGAGCTTCTTCGGCGAGGTCGTGCGCCACCTCGGCGCCGCGGGTCTGGTGCGCGAAGATCCCGGCGTGTGGCGACGGGTGATCATCGAGAAGCCGTTCGGGCGCGACCTCGACTCCGCACGCGCCCTCAATTCCGAGATCGCAAGTGTGTTGAGGGAGGACCAGATCTATCGCATCGATCATTACCTCGGCAAGGAGACCGTGCAGAACATCATGGTCTTTCGCTTCGCCAATGGCCTCTTCGAGCCCATCTGGAACCGCCGATACATCGACCACGTCCAGATCAAGGTGGCGGAGACGGTCGGGGCGGAGGATCGGGGGAACTACTACGACACGGCGGGTGTGCTGCGGGACATGATCCAGAATCATATGTTCCAGCTCCTCGCCCTGGTGGCCATGGAGCCGCCCGCCTCCTTCGAGGCGGACGCCGTCCGCGACGAGAAGGTCAAGGTCCTCAAGTCCATCCGGCCCATGAGCCCCGAGCAGGTCTTGCGAGACACCGTGCGCGGCCAGTATGGCGAGGGTGAGGTCGATGGTGAGCGCGCTCGGGCCTATCGCAACGAGCCCAAGGTCTCCCCCACCTCCAACACAGAGACGTACGCGGCTGTCAAGCTACTGGTGGAGAACTGGCGATGGGCCGGCGTGCCGTTCTATCTCCGCTCAGGCAAGCGGCTCGCTCGCCGCGACACGGAGATCATGATTCAGTTCCGGCGCCCGCCCCTGCTCCTCTTCGAGGGGGCCACCGTCGACACCATCGATCCGAACCGGCTCCTGATCCAGATCCAGCCCGACGAGGGCATCGAGTTCCTGGTGAAGGCCAAGGCGCCTGGTCCGGTGGTCAAGCTCACCACGGTCAAGCTTGCCTTCAACTACAGGGATTTCGGGGAGACGAGCGCGGCGACGGGCTACGAGCGGCTGCTCTACGACAGCATGATCGGCGACGGCACGCTGTTCCATCGCGCCGATATGGTGGAGGCCGCGTGGCGGATCGCCACGCCCATGCTCGACGTATGGCAGACGATCCCGCCCCGCGACTTTCCCAACTATGCGGCCGGCTCCTATGGTCCGCGCGGCCGCCGATGCCCTTCTCCAGCGCGAGGGCCGAGCGTGGTGGAACCCCGCGTGAAACGCGCCGCCCGCCCCTCGGCGCCGGCGTCGTCTCTCACCGCGGAAGAATCGCGGTTGCGGGAGACGGAGAAGCGAAGCGCGCACTGGCGGCGCTGGGGTCCGTATCTATCGGAGCGCCAGTGGGGGACCGTGCGCGAGGATTACAGCGCGCACGGCGGAGCCTGGGATTACTTCCCGCACGAGCAGGCGCGCTCGCGCGCGTACCGCTGGGGGGAGGACGGAATCGCTGGCGTCTCGGACAATCACCAGCGGCTCTGCGTTGCTCTTGCCCTCTGGAACGGCCGTGACCCGATGCTGAAGGAGCGCCTGTTCGGGCTCACCGGTACCCAGGGCAATCACGGGGAGGACGTGAAGGAGTACTACTTTTACCTGGACTCCACCCCCACGCACTCCTACATGAAGATGCTGTACAAGTACCCGCAGGGAGCCTTCCCCTATGCGGAACTGGTGGAGGAGAACCGGCGTCGGGATCGGCGGGCGCTGGAGTTCGAACTGCTCGACACGGGCATTTTCGACGGCGACCGGTACTTCGACGTGGTGGTGGAGTACGCCAAGGCAGCGCCCGAGGACCTGCTGATCCGCATCAGTGCCACCAATCGGGGGCCGGAGGCCGCCGAGCTGCACCTGCTGCCCAGCGTCTGGTTCCGCAACACATGGTCATGGGGTGAGGGAACGGAGCGGCCGTCGCTCCGCGCCGGGCGGCCGGCCTCAGGCCATCGCGTGATCGAGATCGAGCACGAGCTCCTCCTCCCCCACTGGCTCTACAGCGAGGGAGAACCCGAGCTGCTCTTCACCGAGAACGAGACGAACCAGCGGCGCGTGCACGGGATCCCGTCGGTCCAGCCGTATGTGAAGGACGCCTTCCACGACTACGTCGTCAGCGGCGCCAAGGAGGCCGTCAACCCTCAGCTCACGGGCACCAAGGCGGCGGCTCTCTACGTGGCGACCCTTGGCGCTGGTCAGACGGTGAGCGTGCGGCTGCGGCTCGCGAACGCTCCGCTCGCGCGTCAACCGTTCGGCGTGGAGTTCGAGACGATCTTCGCCCAGCGCATCCGGGAGGCGGACGACTTCTACACGACGGTGATTCCCTCATCCCTGTCCGAGGACGCGCGACAGGTGATGCGGCAAGCCTTTGCCGGCTTGCTGTGGAGCAAGCAGTTTTACCACTACGACGTCCAGCGCTGGCTGACCGGCGATCCGGTCCCACCCCCGCCCCCGGCCCAGCGCCGGCACGGCCGCAACCGGGAGTGGACGCACGCGTATCATGAGGACGTCGTTTCGATGCCCGACAAGTGGGAGTACCCCTGGTATGCGGCCTGGGATCTTGCCTTCCACTGCATTCCGCTGGCGCTCGTCGACCCGGATTTCGCCAAGGCACAACTGCTGCTGCTGCTCCGTGAGTGGTACATGCACCCCAATGGGCAGATTCCCGCCTATGAGTGGTGTCTGGGCGACGTGAACCCGCCGGTGCACGCCTGGGCTGCCCTGCGTGTCTACCGCATCGAGCGGCGCCGACGCGGTAAGGGGGATCGTGTCTTTCTGGAGAAGGTGTTCCACAAGCTCCTTCTGAACTTCACCTGGTGGGTGAACCGCAAAGACGCCGAAGGCAAGAATGTCTTTCAGGGAGGATTTCTGGGCCTCGACAACATCGGCGTCTTCGACCGGTCGGCCCCCTTGCCCACCGGCGGCCGCCTCGAGCAATCGGATGGCACGAGCTGGATGGCCATGTACTGCCTCAACATGCTCGCCATCTCACTCGAGCTGGCCAAGGAGAACTCGGCCTACGAGGACGTGGCCAGCAAGTTCTTCGAGCACTTCGTGTACATCGCCCACGCCATGTACGACCTGGGCGGGGAGGGCTTGCAGCTCTGGGACGAGGAGGACGGCTTCTTCTATGACGTGCTCAAGGCCGACGGCCTCCATACGCGTCTCAAGGTGCGCTCGATGGTGGGCCTCATCCCGCTCTTCGCGGTGGAAACCCTGGAACCGGCCATCCTGGACAAGCTCCCTGGCTTCCGGCGGCGTCTGCAATGGTTCATCGACAACCGCCCCGCGCTGAGGAAGCACATCACCACCATGCGGCTGCCGGGGCGCCGGCTGCGGCGAATGCTCTCCATCGTGGGCAGCGACCAGCTTCCGCGCGTGCTGCGCTTCATGCTGGACGAGAATGAGTTCCTCGCGCCACACGGGATTCGCTCCGTGTCCCGAGCCCATCTTGGTCACCCATTCGTGCTGTCGCTGAATGGTATGGAGCATCGGGTCGACTACGAGCCAGCAGAGTCGTCGGGCACCCTGTTTGGCGGCAACTCGAACTGGCGGGGCCCCGTGTGGTTCCCCCTGAACTATCTCCTCATCGAGGCCTTGCAGAAATTCCACCACTTCTTCGGCGACACGCTCACCGTACCCTATCCGACCGGCTCCGCGCGGCTGCTCGACCTGTGGCAGGTCGCCACCGAGCTTTCCCAGCGCCTCACCCGCATCTTTCTCCGCGACGGGCAGGGCCGGCGACCGGTCTTTGGCGGGGCGGAGCGCTTCCAGCGCGATCCGCACTGGCGTGACCTGATCCTCTTCTACGAGTACTTCCACGGTGACAATGGCGCCGGCATTGGCGCCAGCCATCAGACGGGGTGGACAGGGCTAGTCGCGAAGCTGCTCCAGCAGAGCGGCGAGGGTCACGCGTAACGGGTGCGTAGCGCCTCCCAGAGCTGGAGCTTGTCCCAGTCCGGGTGAGCCAGCCGCTCGAACCGCTCGTTGTAGTAAGGGCTCGGAAAGAGGACGGTGACCATCTGCTCGCCGCGTCCGTTCCAGAGGCGTAGCCCCCACGTCATGGGGGTGTGGCCACCGCCCTGCGTCCGGAAGAAAGCGGCTCGGCCGACCCGTCGGATGAGGGCCGCCTGCGGGGTCGTCTCACGATGGTCGTTCACGCACAGGTGGAAGTGCCAGGGCCCGAGATCGACCGTCAAGTAGCCGTCGAGCATCGAAAGCCGCGGCGCGTGGGGAAAGCGAATCTCGAACACGGCGCCCTGGATGAGCGGGCCGACGGTCAGCTGGGCCCAGTGTTCCGTGAGCAGCTCCACCATCAGCCGCTCGACCCGATTTCCCTCCACCGCGACCTCGAAGTATTCGATGGTGCTGCCGTCGATTTCATGCTCGACCGTCGGTGCCGTGGTAGGCAGGCGCATGGGCTCCTCCGACGCCATTGTCTAGCACATTGTCGCCGAGAACGCTGAAGGGCGTCCCCAAGCCGCGAGTTGCACGGGCGCTGGCAGGTGGTGTCTACTCGGGGCGCCCATGGGGCACTCCCACGTCGCGATGTTCCTCGCGGTCGGGCTTGGCATTGTCTGCTTCATCGCGATCGTGCGGGCGCGTCTGTTCGGCCGGGTCCGCCACGGCTTCTTGCTCGTTCTGATGGTGGCGGTGGCATTGGCTCCCGCCGGCGGCTGGAATACACGGTCATCGGCGACGGCGTGAACACGTGTGCCCGGGTGGAATCGCTCAACAAGGAGCTCGGCACCACCGTTCTCATCACGGAGGCGACCTACGCCGAGGTTGGTGGCGAGTTCGAGTGTCGGCTCATGCCCCAGACGTCACTGCGGGGTAAGGCCCAGCCGATGAGGGTCTACGAGGTGACTAGTCGCAAGGCCGGCCCGACCGTCGAGTGACCGCGTCCCCCCTAGAGACGTTCCCGCTGCAGATAGACGCTCTTGTCCAGACGCGAGAAGAAGTCCTGGTAGAAGACGGGATCGTTGATGGCGGTGACCTCGACAGGCTGACCGCGGCTGTCGAGCACCTTCTTCTGGAAGCTGACACGGACCTTCGTGCGCTCGCCGAACTCGGTCACGTTGCCGGTGAAATCGCGCACCTCGAGCTTCTCGGGAATGGGTATCTCGCGGGCGCCCCGGAGAATGACACCGCCGCCCACGGCGAGCACGGTCTGCCCCGAGCGACCCGGGGCCAGGTCGATCTCCTTGGTGGCCGTGATCAGCCCGAGCTCGATGACCGCGTTGCGCACCACGTAGCCGTCGTCCTGGAGGACGTTGAACAGGCCTTTCATGATGAGCTTGCTGTCCGAGGTATCGAACGTGTAGGTCTGAAACTCGCGTACCTCGAGCTGCGTCCGCGCGGGCTGGATGCCCGCCCCGCAGCCGGCGCCGAGGGTGGCCGCTACGAGGAGAGGGAAGAGGCGACGAGCCGTCCGCATGGACGCCCCTCAGAAGCGGCTGGCGTGATAGGAGAACGTTTCGACCTGCTGGTTAGCGCCAAACTTGATGACCACCGTCAAGGTGCGCTGGCTCTGGCTGGCCGCCCCCGCCGCGCTGCTGGTCCCGAGAAGGAGGATAGTCCCGTAGGCGTCGCTACGGGAGAAGGTGGCCTCGGTGGCCACCTTGTCGTACACCCACGTTTCGCGGCCGGCCGCGTCGCGCGTGACGATGTTCGGTGAGCCGAGGGCGGTGACGACCTCGTCCTGCATGAGCCCGGCCCGGATTTGCTTCTGGACGATGCCGAGCGTCATCTCGCGTGCCGCTGCCGAGCCGAGCTGCTGCTGTTGCTGGGCGGCCGTGGCCGTGCACCCCGCACCCAGGACGGCCACGACCAGAGCGACGAATTGCCAACCCGCCATAGCCTGAAGTATACGCCTTCCGCCCTCGCGTCGTCCGAGGCCCGGCCGCTACTTCACGTCCACCGTACCCTTCATCGTCGGATGCAGGCCGCAGATGTACTCGAACGTGCCGGGGCTCGTGAAGGCCATCACGGCGCTCTGCCCCTTGGTCAGGATCGGCGAGCGCTCCTTGGTGCTGACGATGGTGATCTGATGGGGCGAATCGTCATTGTTCACCCAGGTGACCGGCTGGCCAACCGTCCCGGCCACCTTGTTCGGCCCGAAGGCGAAGGCCGCGATGGTGACGTCAGGCTTGGGGGCGGTGGTGGGGCCGGCCATCCCCCTGAGCGCGGCCAGCGAGATGACGAAGTCCTGTTTCTCGTGGGGCTTGTGGCACTCGAAGCAGCCTTTGTAGTTGGCCTTTTCGTTCAGCACGCCGGCTGGGTTGAATGCGGCGTATTCCCAGTCGCCGTTGCGCAACTCCGGTGGATATTCCGTCCCGAAGCCGGCGCGCTTCTCCATGACGGCCACCGCGATCTGGTCACCCTTGACGAAACGCCCGTCAGGACCCTTCACGGGCATTCCCGCTCCGTCCACCTGGGCCTTGTACTGAACGAGGGTCAGCACGGTGCCGTCCGGTAGGGGCGTGCCCGCCTTCATGGCGTCCACCGCGGCCTGAGAGCTGGCGTAGAGCTCCCGATACTGCTTGACGTCATGGCGATCCACGATCGTGTAGAGCACGTGGTCCTTCCAGGCGGCCGGGTACTTGACTTTGTCGGGGCCGGCGCCACTTGGCACCACGAGCACCGAGAGGGTGAGGCCGAGGACCGGAACGAGCGCCAGCTGCCGCACAGTGCCCTTCATGCTATTGCCTCCTCGAGTCGAGGGTCGGGTGCGATCTACCCGCTGCCCATCATACGTTTACCGGCCACGTTTGGATGTCACCAGAGCGTGAAATCTCCATCGATCTAGGCCGGGACCGGGACGGCCCGGCGGCGGAAGTAGACCTTGACCAGCTCCATGGCGACGGGCGACGCGAAGAAGAAGGGAAGCATGAAGAGCCAGTCATTCAGGCTGAGCGGCACCGTGTCGAAGAACGGCTGCAGGAACGGCACGTAGACGACGAGGAGAACCAGCGCAAACGAAAAGCCTACCGCCCAGATCATCCACCGGTTCGAGAAGAGGCCGATGGAGAGCACGCTGTGGTATTCGGAGCGCGCGGCGAAGGCCCGGATCAGCTCGGAGGTGCACAGGGTGACGAAGGCCAAGGTCTGGGCGGCCTCGAGGTGGCCGGGGTAACGCTGCAAGCCGATCCAGAACACGGACAGGATGGCGATGGCGTCGACGATCGCGACCACGCTGATGCCGATGGCCATGTCGCGATTGATGACCGGTTCCTTCGGGGGGCGCGGCGGATGCCGCATGATATCGGGATCGCCCCGCTCCATGCCGAGAGCGAGGGCGGGCGCCCCGTCACTCACGAGGTTCAGCCACAGGAGCTGGACCGGTCGCAGGGGAATGGGAAGCCCGGCCAGCATGGCCCCGAAGATGATGAGGACCTCCCCGGCATTGCAGGCGAGCAGGAAATAGACGAACTTGCGGATGTTGGAGTAGATGATCCGCCCCTGCTCGATGGCGGCCACGATGCTCGCGAAATTGTCGTCGGTGAGGACCATGTCGGCCGTCTGCTTGGTGACGTCCGTCCCCGTGATGCCCATGGCCACCCCGATGTTTGCGCGCTTCAGGGCGGGCGCGTCGTTCACGCCGTCGCCCGTCATGGCGACCACGTGGTCGCGCGCCTTCAGGGCCTCGACGATCCTGGTCTTGTGCTGGGGCGAGACCCGGCAGCACACGTCCAGCTTGTCGGCGCGGGCAGCCAGGTCTGCGTCGCTCAGCCTCTCGATCTCGGGGCCGGTCAGCACCACTCCGTCCGGGGTCCGCAAGCCGATCTCGCGGGCGATGGCCTCGGCGGTTTCCTTGTAATCGCCGGTCACCATGACGCTCTTGAGTCCGGCTCCCCGCGCCACGCGAACGGCCTCGACCACCTCCGGCCGGGGCGGGTCGATCATGCCGAGCAGGCCGACGAAGGTGAGGTCGGTCTCGATGTCTTCGGGTTGTACGCGGTCCGGGACTGCCGGCAGCGACCGATAGGCGACCCCCAAGACCCGCAGCGCGCTGCTGGCCATGTCATGGTTCTGTTCCAGCACCTCCCGGCGATGCTCCTCCGTGAGGGGGACGGCCTGCCCGCCACGCTGGATGCGGTGGCACAGGTCCAGAATGATGTCGGGCGCACCCTTGACGAAGGCCACCAGGTGCGGGTAGGTGAAGGACGAGTCGGGCGGCCCGTTGCCGGCGCCATCACCGCGATGGATGGTGGTCATCCGCTTTCGATCCGAATCGAAGGGGATTTCCTGCACTCGGGGAAGGGCCCGCTCCATGTCGTCTCGCCGGAATCCGCTCTTGGCGGCCGCCACCACCATGGCCCCTTCGGTGGGATCTCCCACCATGTGCCAGGAGTGGGCGCCGGCGGCATCGCCGCGTTCCTCCAGTTTCGCGTCGTTGCAGAGGAGTCCCCCGTGCAGCAGTACCGTTGTGTCCGGGTCCATACGGGGATCGAAGGGCTGACCGCCCAGCAGGAACTGCCCGTGCGGACTATAGCCTTCGCCGGTGATCCGGAGGCGCTTGCCTCCGGCCCATCCCTGCACGACGGTCATCTCGTTCTGGGTCAGTGTGCCCGTCTTGTCGGAACACACCACCGTGGCGCAGCCGAGCGTTTCCACGGCGGGGAGCTTCCGAATGAGGGCGTTTCGTTTGATCATCTGCTGCATGCCCAGGGCCAGGCAGATGGTCACGATGGCCGGAAGCCCTTCGGGGACGGCGGCGATGGCGAGGCTCACCGCCACCATGAAGAGATGGATGATGTCCTTCTGTTCGGCAGCCAGGTAGTTGAGCAGCCCGGTCTTGAAGACGTCCGTGAGGTGGGTGTCGCGCAGGAGCCCATAGACGAAGACGACCGCGCAGATACCGATGCAGATCGTCCCCAGCACCTTGCCAAGGTGCTCCAGCTTCTGCTGCAGCGGCGTATCCTCTTCCTCGTACGACTGGATCATCTCGGCGATGAGCCCGAGCTGGGTGTTCATGCCGGTGCCCGTCACCAGTCCCTTGCCGCGCCCGTAGGTGATCAAGGTGCTCAGGAAGGCGAAGTTGCGACGATCGCCCAGCGGGATCTCGCGCTCGAGCACCAGCCGAGCGTCCTTCTCCACTGGTACCGATTCCCCCGTGAGCGACGCCTCTTCGATTTTTAGATTCACGCTCGACACCAGGCGCATGTCGGCCGGCACGTAGTTACCGGCCTCCAGGAGGACGACATCGCCTGGCACCAGTTCCCGGGCGGGAATGGTGAGCTGGTGGCCGTCGCGGATGACCTGGGCGTTGGGGGCCGCCATCTTCTTGAGCGCGGTCAGGGCCTGTTCCGCCTTCGATTCCTGAATGACCCCGATGACCGCGTTGAGCACGACGATGCACATGATGGCGATGGAGTCGACGTACTCCCCGAGCAGAAGGGCGACGACCGCCGCCGCGATCAGCAAGATGACCAGATAGTTGTTGAATTGATCCCAGAGCAGGGCGAGGAAGCCCGGCCGCGGGCGCTCCGTCAGCTCATTGGCGCCAAACCTCCGCAACCGTTCCTGAGCTTCCCCCTGACTCAGCCCCCGCTCGAGGTTCGACCCGAGTTCTCTGGATACCTCGTCGAACGATCTGGTGTGGAATTCCCTGTCCTCCACGGCTCCTCCTGGTCATCCCGTGCGTTTTCGGGAACTGGGGCTTCAGCGAACGGCGCCGGCTACCGGCGGCCTCGGCGAGGTCCGCGACAGGTAGCGGCCGTAACCCGGCTCTTGCCGGAGGCGTCCCTCGCTCAGCAAGGTCTGCCCGCGCAGCAACGTCATCCAGGGTCGGCCTTGCACCGTCCACCCTTCGTATGGCGTGAACCCCGCGATGCCGAGATGCCGAGCCGCCTGGATCGTCGTTTCGCCCTCGGGATCCCAGATGGTGAGGTCCGCGTCGGCACCGACCCGGATGGTGCCCTTGCGTGGGTAGAGCCCGAAGATCCGCGCCGGATTCTCGGCCATCACGCGCGCCAGCCAGGTGATGGGCAGCCCGCGCTTCACCACCCCCTCGCTATACATGAGAGGGACAAGGGTTTCCAGGGAGGGTCCTCCGAAGGGGATCGGTTTGCCTTCGGCGTCGACGAAGATGTTTTTCCACCCCGGTTCCTTGGCGCTCGGCACCCGCGGCGAGTGATCGCTGGCCACGGTGGCGATGAACCCCTCTTCACTCCCGCGCCAGAGGGCTTCACGATCGGGGCCGTGCTCTGGTCGCAGCGGAGGGCCGATCTTGGCGAAGGGGCCGAAGCGCTCCATCGCTTCGTCGCTCAACAGGAGGTATTGAGGACACGTCTCGGTCCATACGCGTTGCCCCTCGAGCTGAGCCCGCTTGATCCGCTCCAGCCCCAGCTTCGTGCTGAGGTGGACCACGTAGAGGGGACAACGGGTGAGGCCGCCAACGAGGATGGCGCGATTGATGGCCTCCTCTTCGGTCCAGTCGGGACACGTGGGAGGAAAGTCACGCGGATGGGTGTGGCCAGCCGCGATGGCGCGGTCTTCGAGGTAACACAGCACGTCGCCGTTCTCGCAATGCAGCTGGCACAGGGCGCCGAGGCTGCCGATGATCTCCATGGCCTTGGCCATGAACTCATCGCTGACCATGCGGTGCGGCCGCTTCTTGTAGGTCATGAACATCTTGAACGACGTCACGCCCATCCGGACGGCCTCCGGGATGCCATCCAGGATGTACGGCTGGTGGTTGAGGATGAAGTGAAAGCCGAAGTCCAGCACGGCCGCCGCGGAGGCTTCTTCTCGCAGCCGCCACACGGCGTGGGGGAGGGTTTCTCCCGCCTGATCGTTGTAGACGACGAAGGGCAGGAGGGTGGTCAGCCCCGTGAGAGCGGCCGCCTTGGCTGCCGTCTGCCAGTCGTCGTACTCGGGGCCGATGTGCAGGTGGCAGTCGATGAGGCCGGGCAACACGTACTTGCCGGTAGCGTCGATGACACGGTCGGCGGCGGGAAGCAGACTCTCCGGGCCGAGTGCCACGATCTTGTCTCCGCGGATGGCGATGGCTGTGCTGAAGACCTCCGCCGCCCCGACGATCTGGCCCCCTACCACCAGGGTGTCCACACGCGCGCCCGACATGGCCGCCATATTAGTCCGTCTCCCGACCCCGCGCGAGGCGTTGCAGGGGGTCGCCTGTGAGCCGGGTGAGGATCCACTCGCGCTTGAACTGGGCGCCCAGACTCTCGTAGAAGGCGATGGCGGGCGAGTTCCAGTCGAGCACGGTCCACTCCATGCGCCCGCAACCTCGACGGACGGCGATCGTGGCCAGGGTTCGCAGCAAGGCCCGTCCGGCGCCCCCACCTCGCTCCTCGGGCAGGACGAACAAGTCCTCGAGATAGAGCGACGGCCGGGCCATGAAGGTCGAGTACGTGAAGAAGTAGAGGGCGAAGCCGATGGGTGTGCGTCCCCGTACGCAGATGAGCGTCTCGAAATATGGCCGCCGCCCGAAGCCGTGTCGACGCAAGGCGGCCGGGGTGGCCAGGGCCTCGTGGCCCAGCCGTTCGTACTCCGCGAGTCCCCTGATGAGATTCACGATCGTAGGCACGTCGCGGACGGTCCCTCGTCGGATGCGCAGCGGTTGCCTGGCCATGCCTCAGAAGGTGGCCACGTCACGCGGCATCGTCGGCTCGTTTCCGTGCATCGCGAGGGCGTATCATAGCGGACCTGTGACTCCGGGGGAACTCCTCGCGCGTGGACATGATCTCTACCACGAGCGCCACGGCCCGCCCGGCGCGCCGCCCCTGCTTCTCCTGCATGGCCTTGGCTCGTCCTCGGCCGACTGGAGGTGGCAGGTGGCGGCCTTTTCCGACCGCTACGCTGTCATCACTCCTGACCTTCGCGCCCACGGCCGCTCGATTCTGTCGGGGGCAGTGCCTGGCCACGGGCGGCTATCGGTGGAGGCGATGGCCGAGGAAGTGGACGGCCTCCTGAACAGCCTGGGGGACGGTCCCGTCCATGTGGTCGGGCTCTCCCTGGGGGGCTGCGTGGCCCTTGCCCTGGCGCTCGGCGCTCCCACGCGCGTGCGCTCGCTCACCCTCGTCAACGCCTTTGCTCGCCTTCGCCCCGCCGGCTGGCGCGGCGCCTGGCGAATGCTGGAGCGACTGGTCCTGCTCACCGTGGCGCCCATGCCCGTCATCGCGGCGCGCATCGCGCGCAATCTGTTTCCCCAGCCCGCGCAGGCCGACCTCCGCGCAGCGGCGGCAGCAAGCCTGGGGCGCAACGACAAGCGGGCCTACTGGGCGGCCGTACAGGCCCTCACCCGCTTCGACATCCGCCATCGCCTGGGCGAGATCCGCTGCCCGACCTTGCTCGTGGCGGGCGAGCGCGATACCACCGTGCCCCGTGCCTCGCTCGAGTTGTTGCGCCGTGCGCATCCCCCACGCGCAGGTACGCATCGTGCCCGACTCCGGCCACGCCACGCCCTACGATCAGCCCCTGCTGTTCAACGGTCTTCTGCTCGAGTTTTTGGCGGCCCATTGACAGCCCCGGGCCGGGGCCAGAGCGCGACGCGCGTTCTCGCTCCGACCCTCTCTTGACGGGGGTGGGGTTCCATACGACACTGCGCGGCACGTCGTGGAGCCACACGGCATCATGCGGGCGATGCGGCCCGCATCAGGAGAAAGAGCCCCTCTGAAGGCGACCGCGTTGTCTCCGCTGCGTGAACGGCGCGTGTTCGAGCGAATCGTCGAACACGTGCGGGGGGCATCCTCTCCGGTCGTCTCAAACCCGGCGATCGCCTGCCCCCCGAGCGCGCGCTCGTTCGACAGTTCCGCATGGGACGCGGTGCCGTGCGGGAGGCCTTCCGGATTCTCGAGGAATCCGCCCTCATCCGGATTCGCCCCGGGAAGGGCGGCGGCGCGTTCGTGGGAACGGGCACCACGAGAGCGGTGACGCGTTCTCTCAGCGACCTCCTGCGCTTCGGCGGGCTGAGCGTGGATCACATCACCGAGGCGCGGCTGGGGCTCGAACGGCTCATCATCGACACGGTGGCCCTGCGCGCCGGTGCCGGGGACTTGGAGCGTCTGGCAGAGTCCGTCGAGCGCGCAGCGCATCTGTTCACCGATGGCCGGCGCGCGGAGCAGACCGAGGAGGATTTCAACTTCCACGTGCTCCTCGCCGAAGCGACCGGCAACGCTCTGTACCCGCTGTTCATCCGGTCGGTGGTGGAATTCATGGAGCCGATCGTCTGGCGGACGGGCGTGTCCGACGCGCTGCGGCGTCACACGCTCGCCGCTCATCGGAGCATCGTGGGCCATCTCCGCCGGGGGGACACGGCGGCGGCCAAGCGCGAGCTTTCCCGCCATCTGCTGGAGATTCACGCGCGCATTGGCGGCCACGGTCGACGCCGCCGCCGGCTCGGCAAGGACTTACAGGAGGCCTGATGGCCGGGCCCCCACTCCTCGAGACGGAGGAGCTGACCCGCGCCTACGGCAGCCTGCTTGCCGTCAATCGCGCCAATGTCACCGTGCGCCGCCAGGAGCTGCGCTCCATCATCGGGCCCAACGGAGCAGGCAAGACCACCTTCTTTCGCCTGATTTCGGGCGAAGTGCGGCCGACCTCGGGCCGCATCCGTTTCAATGGGCGTGACATCACCGGCCTCAGCCAGCACGAGGTGTGCCGGCTCGGCATCGCCAAGTCGTATCAGATCACCAACATCTTTCCGCACCTCACCGTCCTCGAAAACGTCCGGGTGGCCGCTCAGGGTTACGGGCACTCGTTCAACTTCTGGTCACGAGCCGACCGGCTCACCCAGGTGCGTGAGCGGGCGCTGGCCATCCTTGAGCTCATAGGCCTCACCGACAAGGCGACCGTGCTGGCCGCTCACCTTTCGCACGGGCAGAAGCGTCATCTCGAGATCGCCATTGCCCTCGCCGCCGAGCCGATCCTGCTCCTCCTGGACGAGCCCACGGCCGGCATGAGTCCCGAGGAAACAGATTCGACGATGCGTCTGATCCGGGACCTCGCCCGGGGGCGGACGGTGGTGCTCGTCGAGCACAAGATGAAGCTGGTCATGAACATCTCCGATCGCATCACCGTGCTCCATCAGGGACAGGTGCTGGCGGAGGGCACGCCCGACGAGATCCGCGCCAACGAACGGGTGCAGCAGACCTATCTGGGAGCCGGGCGGTGAGCCTGCTCACGGTCGAGGAGATCCACACGTACTATGGCGAAGCCCACATCCTGCAGGGGGTGTCGGTGACGGTCGCGGAAGGCGAGACGGTGACCTTGATCGGCCGCAACGGGGCCGGCAAGACCACCACCTTGAAGTCCATCATCGGCATCGTGCGGCCCCGCCGCGGCGTCGTGCGACTCGCGGGCCAGGACATTACCCACCGGCCGACCCACGAGATCATCCAGCGTGGAATCGCCTGGGTGCCCGAGGAGCGTCGCGTGCTCCCCAACCTGAGCGTGCTCGACAATCTCCGCCTCGGCTATCTGGGTGGCAACGTCAAGGAGCCGGCGCCCCTGCTCGACGAGGTGTTCAGCTACTTTCCGCGCCTGCGCGAGCGCCTCGGCCAGCGGGGCCGATCCCTCTCCGGGGGCGAGCAGCAGATGCTGGCCATCGCGCGTGGCTTGGTGGCACGTCCACAGATCATGCTCGTGGACGAGCCGACCGAGGGACTCTCTCCACTCCTCGTCCAGAGTCTCACGGAGATCCTGCGCGAGATCAACCGGCGCGGCACCACCATCCTGCTCGTGGAGCAGACGTTAGAGGTGGCCCTCACCCTCTCGCATCGCCTCTACGTGATGGACCAGGGGCGCATCCAGTTCGAGGGCACGCCACAAACCTTGCGGCAGAATCCCGTCATCCAGCAGCGCTTCCTCGGGGTCTAGCTCGCCGGGGCGGAGGACCGCGTCGGCAGTGGTTCGGCCTTGACGGCGGGGGAGCGAATGTGGCAAGTAGGGGCCACTCCGTCCCGGGGACGGGCCACGACTCCCAGACGCAGGACCGGGACGCGCACCACGCAGGCGGGGACCGTCAGACATGAACGCGACTGAGACTGTCGGTGAGGCTCACTGTGCGGTGTGCGTCGGGGCGACATCTCGCCAAGGCGCACCGCCGCTGATGCCCGGCCGAACATGATCGTGGCTCGGCGCCTTTGAACGCTCTCCTGCGGACAGCCGACGGGCTGCGGCGCCTGCTCGAGGTCATCGCCCACGTCTCCGGCTGGCTGCTCCTCGTCATGGCGCTGGTGACCTGCTTCGACGTGCTCGCGCGCAAGACGGGTCTGCCCGTTCCCCTGACCAAGCTCCAGGAGCTGGAGTGGCATTTCCACGCCGCCATCTTTTCGTTGTGGATGGGCTATGGCTACGTGATCAATGCGCATCCGCGGGTCGACTCGTTCACCGAGAAGCTGGCCTTCCGGCGCAAGGCGTGGATCGAGCTCGTCGGCTGCGTGCTCTTCGCGTTGCCGTACGTGGCGCTCGTGGCCTTTTACTCCGTGGATTTCGTGGCTACCTCGTTCGCGGTGAGCGAACAATCGGAGAGCCCATTCGGGCTCACCCATCGCTGGATCATCAAGGTCATCTTTTCGGCCGGGATCTGGCTGGTGCTGCTGGGAATCCTCAGTGTCCTGGCTCGCCTGATCGTCTTCTTGTTCGGAGGGCGGTCGGAAGCGGAGGTCAATCTACAAATCGGCAGTACGACCCTGGAGATCTAAGGCCCGATATCGATCGTCCCCTAGCCCGCGAGAGGAGACATCGTGCTCGACTGGTTGATCGACAACCTGGCCCTGATCATGTTCGTGACGATGTTCTTCGTGATCTTCACCGGCTACCCGGTGGCGTTCGTCATGGGCGGGACGGCGCTGTTCTTCGCGATCGCGGGCTCGCTGCTCGGCGTGTTCTCGATGATCGGCCTCTACGACGTCGTGCTCCGCATGTGGGGTGGCGTGGCGGCCGATCCGGTGCTCGCGTCGATTCCCATGTTCATCTTCATGGGGACGATCCTGGAGCGATCCGGCTCGGCGATGGACATGCTGAAGGCAACCGAAGTGCTGTTGAAGCGGGTCCCGGGCGCGCTGGCGTGCGCCGTCATGGTGATGGGAACCATCCTGGCCGCGCCCATCGGGGTGGTCGGCGCGGCGGTGGTCACGCTCTCGGTGATCGCCCTGCCGCAGATGCTGGCGTCGGGCTACGACAAGCGGCTGGCCATCGGCACCATCGCGTCCGCCGGCACCCTCGGCATTCTCATCCCGCCCGCGATCATGCTGGTCGTGATGGCGGAGATGCTCGCCACCTCGGCCGGATCGCTGTTCCTGGCCGCCACCATGCCGGGCTTCGTGCTCTCGGGGCTGTACCTGCTCTACATCATCGGGGTCGCCATCGTGAAGCCCAGCAAGGCGCCCCGGCTCCCGGCGGAGTACGGCCCGCAGACCCGCGGCGAGTTCTGGACCGCGGTGTGGCGGGGCCTGTTTCCCATGACAGCGCTGATGGTGGTCGTCATCGGCTCCATCTTCGCGGGCTGGGCCACCCCGACCGAGAGTGGCGCCGTCGGCGTGCTCGGTTCCCTGCTCATCGCCGCCCTCAACCGGCGCCTGACCCTGACGATGTTGAACGAGTCCATCGTGTCGGCCTGCAAGTCGAACGGGCTGGTGTTCCTGATCTTCCTGGGCGCCACCGGCTTCTCCTACGTGTTCCGGGTGCTGGGCGGTGACGAGCTGATGCTCTCGATGCTCCTGAAGTTCGGCATCGACACGAAGTGGGAGATGCTCGCCTTCGTCATGGTCCTCATCTTTCTGCTCGGCTTCCCCTTCGAGTGGATCGAGATCTGCCTGATCGTGCTGCCGGTGTTCGGACCGATCATGATGCGGTACGACTTTTCCGACCACATGGTGAGCAAGGGCGCCCTCATGACGTGGTTCGGTGGGCTGGTCGCGGTCAATCTGCAGACGGCGTTCATGACCCCGCCCTTCGGAGCCACCCTGTTCTACATGAAGGGAACGGCGCCGCCCGACGTGACCATGACCGACGTCTACCGGGGCATGTATCCCTTCGTCGCGCTGCAGGTCGTGGGGCTGGCGCTCTGCATCTACTTCCCGAGCATCATCCTGTGGCTGCCACGTGTGGCCGGCTTCCTCGAGTAGAGGGTGTGGTCGCGGCCGGCCACGGCTCCGGAGGACTGGCGACCCGCCCTGTCGCCGCAGCGCAAAGTCATTGACAACGCTCGGCCCACTACCCCAGCATCCCTACCACGCGAGCTCCCGACCCTTCAACGCGGAGGTGTGATATGCGATCGCTAATCCTGCGCCGGTCCCTGCTCGTCCTGGCAAGCTCACTGATCCTGCCGCTCGTCCTGATCGAGGACGCCGCCGCCCAGAACAAGGTTCGCTGGAAGATGCCGAGCGCCTTCACCAGCTCGCTCGACGTCGTGGGTGAGAGCGGCCCGATCTTCTCCGAGAACCTCCGGAAGATGTCGGGCGGTGCGCTGGACATCAAGTTCTTCGAGCCCGGCGCCCTGGTCCCCGCATTCGAAATATTCAACGCGGTCTCCAAGGGATCCGCCGAGGCGGGGTGGACCACGCCCGGCTTCCACGTGAACACGATTCCGGCCGCCCCCTGGTTTACCACCGTGCCCTTCGGGCCCCAGGCCGGAGAGTACCTCGCGTGGCTCAGGTACGGAGGCGGCCAGAAGCTGAAGGACGACATCTACGCCCGACACGGTGTCAAGGGCATCAGCTGCATCATGATCACGCCCGAGGCCTCGGGCTGGTTCAAGAAGGAGATCAAGACGGTGGACGATCTCAAAGGCCTGAAGATGCGCTTCTTCGGCCTGGGGGCCCGGGTGATGCAGAAGCTCGGCGTCCAGACGCAGCTCCTTCCGCCGGGCGACATCTTCCCGGCCCTTGAGCGCGGAGTTATCGACGCCACGGAGTTGGCCTTCCCTTCCATCGATCTCAAGCAGGGCTTCTACCAGGTCGCCAAGCATTACTACTTCCCGGGCTGGCATCAGCAGTCCTCGGTGGGTGAGTTTCTGGTCAACCTCAAGAAGTGGGGGGAGCTCTCCGAGGAGCATCGAAAGATGATCGAGGTGGCCTGTGACGCCAATCTCACGTGGACCTTCGTCACCAGCGAATCCCGCCAGTTCGCGGCCATGCGGGAGCTCGTGGATAAGCACGGCGTGAAGATCCACTACTGGTCCGAGGCGATCTTGGCCAAGATGCGCTCCGCGTGGGAAGAGGTGATCGTGGAAGAGTCCGCCAAGGATCCGGACTTCAAGCGCGCCCACGAGAGCTACGCCGCATTCCGCAAACAGTACGCGATCTGGAAAGAGCACGGCTACCTGAAGTAGCCCGTCGCGGGACCGGTATGAAGTGGGGCATCGCCCTGATCCATCCAGGATCGCGCGAGCGCGCTCCCCGGGCGGGTGGATCCGGGCGTGGCCACCCAAGGGAGGATGTCATGCGAACGGTGATGGTGGTGGGGGCCATGGTCGTGGCCGTCCTGGTGGCCGGCAGTGCGGCGGCCGCCGACGTGGTGCCCGGAGGAACCGTCGAAGAACGCGCCGTCAACGGCGCCAAGGCCTATCTGAAGAAGGTCGGCACCGACAAGATCGAGCTGACCATGATGATGGTCTCCATCCTTGCCAAGGCCCAGCCGAAGTACCTCGACGAATGGGAAAAGCTGACCGGGATCAAGATCAAGACCATCGAGTACGGCTACACCGAGATCCCGGCCAAGATCATGGCCGACGCGGTGGCCCGGAGCGGGCAGTACGACATCTACAACCACCAGATGTACATGCTGCCCGACGCCGTCGACGCCGGCGCCATCATCCCGCTCGATGACTACGCGGCTCGCGGGAAGCCGTACTTCGACGATATTCCCAAGACACTTCGCACCGAGATGTACTACAAGGGCAAGCTCTATACGTTCTTCACGGACGGCGACCAGACCATCCTCGCCCTGCGCAAGGATCTCCTCGAGCTGCCGGAGGCGCGCAAGGCCTTCAAGGCCAAGTTTGGCTGGGAACCCGGGTGCCCCGACACCTGGAAGCAGTGGGAGCAGCTGGCCTCCTTCTTCAACGGCAAGAAGGGCACGAATTTCTACGGGGTCACCCTCGAGAAGGACCTCTACGGGGCGCAGGAGTACCGGGCCCGGGAGTTTGGCTACCGCTGGTGGCAGGGCCGGTATCTCTCCAAGGGGAAGCTCTTCTTCGATCGAAACATGAAGCCGCTCATCGATGGGCCGGAGGGGATCGAGACGACCAAGGAGCAGGTGGCGCTCACGCGGTTCATGCCCAACGACATCTTCGGCTGGGGCACCCCGCAGAACTATCCGTTCTTCGCCCAGGGCAACTCGTTCTCCATCGCGACCTTTCCCTCCCTGGTCGGGTATTCCCAGAACGCTCAGGGAACCGTGGTGAAGGGCAAGGTGGTGAGCTGCGTGATGCCGGGCAGCATGGTCAAGGGCAAGCTGGTGCGCCGCTCTGTCCAGCCGGCCGGTACCAACTACATGGTCAGCAAGTTCAGCAAGCACCCGGAAGCCGCCTACTGGTTCCTGCAATGGTTCACGGGTCCCGAGGTCGGTAACCGCGCCGTGGCCGATCGCGACGGGTTCTGGGAGCCGTTTCGGGTAGGCCAGATCAACGACAAGAACATCGTGGCCCGCTTCGGCGAGCAGTTCATGAAGGCGACCCTGGAGAATGCCAAGATCGCGGTGCCCATGATCCCGCTGCCGGGCAACCGCGAGTACTTCGATGCCCTGGATGTGAGCCTGCAGGAGGCCTACCACGGACGGATCAGCGCCGAGGAGGCCATGAAGCGCACCGTGAAGCAGTGGGACAAGATCACCGACGACCTCGGCCGCAAGAAGCAGATCGAGGCGTGGAAGTCGGTCGTCCAGTCGGGCGCGTATTTCGACGCGGAGGGTACTGACTGATCGGCCGTCACCTCCGGTTCCGGGGTGGCGGCGGCTCGCCGCCGGCGTACGTTCGGTCAGTGGCTGGAGCAGGAGCGGGTGTTTCGACTCCTGCCTCTCATCCCTGTCCAGCTCCTTGTCCTCACCTTGCTCTTCGTCCCCTTCGTGCTCACCATCTACATCAGCCTGCTCCGCTGGCGGCTCACCCGCGGCTTCTGGACCGAGGCCCCGTGGGGAGGTCTCAGCAACTTTCTCGATGCCCTGACCGATCCGGGCTTCTTCGACGCCATCGGACGGACGTTCCTCTTCGCGGGAACGGCGGTCGTCCTCGAGCTGCTCATCGGCTTCGGCCTCGCGCTGTTGACCTATCGGAGTTTCCGGGGACGGCGGTTCTACTTCACGGTGTTTCTGATCCCCATGATGATCATCCCGGTGGTGGTGGGCTATGACTTCTCCATGCTCCTCATCGACACCGGGCCGTTGAATTCGGTGCTGAGCGCGCTGAGTGGTCTCGACGTGCGAGTCCGCTGGATGTCCGACTATCGAGCGGCCCAGGTCGCGGTGATCCTGGCCGACGTGTGGCAGTGGACGTCGCTCACCTTTCTGATCTTCGTCTCCGGTCTGGTGGCGCTCCCGACCGACCCCATCCGCGCCGCCCAGGTCATGGGGGCGACCCGCTGGCAGGTGTTCCGCTACGTCCAGCTTCCCTTGCTGACGCCCGTCATCGTCATCGCGGTGGTCATCCGAACGATGGAAGCCCTCAAGATCTTCGACATGCCCATGCTCTTGACCCAGGGCGGCCCCGGCAACGCGACCGAGACCATCTCGATCTACCTGTTTCGGAACGCGTGGATCTTCAACAAGATCTCCTACGCGGCGGCCTCCTCGCTCATCCTGCTTGTCATCTTCACCGCCCTCATCTACCTGAGCATCTGGCTCTTGCGCCGCGAGCGCGCTCGCCTGGAGGCGGAGGCAGCCCGGTGAACCTTCGAGCCCGCGTCTTCGCGGTCGTGCGGCACGGGGTGCTGATCGGGTGGACGCTGATTGTGCTCTTTCCCATCGCCTGGATGGTCATGACCTCCTTCAAGGACGCGGGCGACTGGGTGAGCTGGCCCACCCGCTGGGTGCCTTTCGTGGATTTCGAGCCGACGCTCTTGAACTACCGTCAGATCTTCTATTTCGGGGGCTCCACTGACACGGGCGCGCTCAGGCGCGAACAGACGGAGCAGGCCTACAACATCTGGAAGGCCACCTTCGACAGCGTGGTGATCGTGACCATCTCCTCCGTGCTGTCCTTGCTGCTGGGCTCGACCCTGGCCTACGCCATCTCTCGCTTCCGGACGGGCGGCAAGAACTATCCGTACACGATCTTGACCGTCCGCATGCTGCCGCCCATCGTGGTGGCGATCCCCATGCTCATCTACTACGCGAGCATCCCCTACTTCTTCGAGTGGCTCATCGGGCGGCGTGTCGAGTTCTTCGACACCTACTACGGTCTGACCCTGCTCTACATCGCCACCACTCTCCCCTACGTCATCTGGATGATGCTGGCCTTCATCGACGAGGTTCCCCGCGAGCTGGAGCGCGCTGCCCGTCTCATGGGCGCCAGTCGGTTCGCCACCATCCGTCTGGTGGTGTTTCCCCTGGTGGCCTCCGGGATGATGGTGACCCTGCTCTTCGTCTTCATCCTGAACTGGAGCGAGTTTCTGCTGGCCCTGACCCTCAGCCAGCCCAAGGTTCTGACCCTGCCCGTGCTGCTGAACAAATTCCAGTCTGCGGTCGAGGGGCGCCTCTACGGGCCGCAGGCGGCCATCGGCACCGTGGTCACCATCCCGGTGGTGATCTTCGGCTTCCTTATCCAAAAGCATCTGGTGAAGGGGTTCAGCTTCGGGATGATCCGCCGATGAGCAGCGTTCGGCTCGACTCCATCGCCAAGCGCTTCGGCCAGACGGAGGCGGTGAGGGGAGTCAGCCTTGACATCACCGACGGTGAGTTCGTGGTGTTCGTGGGCCCCTCCGGCTGCGGCAAGACCACGACCCTGAATATCATCGCCGGTCTGGAGGCCCCCACCGCCGGCGACATCTACATCGGTCCGGACCGGGTAACGGACTGGGAGCCGCGTGACCGCAACCTGGGTATGGTCTTCCAGAGCCTGGCCCTCTTTCCCCACATGACCGTGTTCGACAACATCGGGTTCCCCCTGCGCATCAAGCAGCTGCCGGCTGCCACCATCGCCGAGCGCGTGCGCGCGGTCGCGGCCACCGTGAAGGTCGATCACCTGCTGACCAAGAAGCCGTCGACCCTCTCCGGAGGTGAAGCGCAACGGGTGGCTCTGGCTCGAACCATCATCGTGCAGCCGGCGGTCTTCCTGATGGACGAGCCGCTCTCCAGCCTCGACGCCAAGCTGCGGGTGGAGATGCGAACCGAGCTCAAGCGCCTGCACGCCTCCCTGGGGGCCACCTTCATCTACGTGACCCACGACCAGGCCGAGGCCATGACCATGGCCGACCGCATCGTGGTCATGAATCAGGGACGCGTGCAGCAGGTCGGCCCGCCGCTCGCCGTCTATGGCGACCCGGCCAACCGCTTCGTGGCCGGGTTCTTCGGGGTGCCGGCCATGAACTTCATCGAGGGTGAGCTCAGGGGGGAGGGAAGCACCCTGATCTTCGAGGCCTCCGCCCTGCGTCTCAACCTCAAGCCGCGCGGGACTGTCGCGTCCCGCTCGGTCACGCTCGGCATCCGGCCGGAGCACGTGCGCCTGACCGCCGACAGCGACGGCCGAGGAGCTACCGTCAGCCTGACCGAGCCGCTGGGCGACGAGACGCTCGTGTTTCTCGACTACGGCGGACCGAGTTCTCTCGTGGCGAAGGTGAGCGCCGAGGACAAGCTGGCCGTCGGAGATCGACGCGGCTTCACGTTTCGGGGGGATCGAATCGTCTTCTTCGACAGGGCGGACGGCGACCGCATTCTCCGCTAGAAACGCCCAACTTTCGGTGTCACTGCCGGGAATCGCCGAGCCGGAACATGCCTTCCTGGATGCCGAGGGCGCGCTTGCCGATTGTCTCCAGCATCTTGTCCACCGTCGGCGGCATGAGGGTCGAGGTTCGAAGATCGCGCAGCGCCCGCTCGGCCGGGAAGTCCTTGTAGGCGCCGCGCCCTCCGACGACCTGGATGACCTTGGAGGTCACCTGCAGGCCGACCTCGGTCGCCAGATACTTGGCCTTGCTGGCGAGGTGGCTACGCTCGATGAGGTCCGCCCCCGCCCATTCGGCCGCCGCCGCCTCCAGGACGAGCCGGGCCGCCTCCAGATACGCGCTCATGTCGCCGATGTGCCGTTGCACGGCAGGGTCCATGGCCACCGCCACGTTCTCGGGTTTGACCACGCGCTTTTTCGAATAGTCGACGGCGAACTGCAAGGTGGCTTCCGCGATACCCACATAGACAGCGGCGTAGCCTAGGCCGAAGCCTTCCACCACGCCAACGTGCAGGGCGGAGCCTGGCTGGCCGAGGGTGGCGTCGCGATGGACCCGCACGCTCCTGAACGATACGGAGGGGCTGTATGTCCCACGCATGCCGAGGGTGTCCCACTTACCGTCGGTGGCAATGCCGGGCGCCGCAGCCGGAACGAGCGCTTGCAGAAGCGCCTTGCCCATGTCCGACTCGCCATTGATGGCACACCAGACCATGTAGTACGAGGCGCCGAGGGCCATCGTGCAGAAATGCTTTACCCCATCGATGACCCAGTGGTCGCCGTCGGCCCGGATGGCCGTCTCGATGAGGAACGTTCGCGAGAGGCTCACGGCCGGCTCGCTCCCCCAGCTTCCGAAGAGCCGGCCGTGCTCGACGACCTCGGGAAAATAGCGCCGCTTCTGGTCCTCGGTGCCAAGCGTGTCGATGAAGCGCATGACCGTCGAGTGCATGTGCAGGGTCATGGCGGTGCTGGCGCACCCCTGGGCGATGGTCCGGATGACCGCGATGTAGGTGGGCATGTCCAGGCCCATGCCGCCGTGCGCCGCCGGTATCGCCGCCGCCAGGAAGCCCTCGTGCCAGAGATCCTTCCAGCTCTCGACGGGATTGGCCCCTTCGCGATCGTACCGGGCCGCGCGCGGCGCGATCGTCGCGCGCGTGACCTCGGCCGCACGCTCGACGACGTCAACCCGCATGGTCAGCGCATCGAGCGCGACGCTGTCGCCCGCCGGGCCGTCACGCACCGGCACTGGTCGACCTGGTGAAGCTCGATCATGTTTCCGAAGGGATCGTGCATGAAGATCTGCTGGGATTGCGGCCCCACAACACCCTCGGCCACCCAGTACTTCACACCCAGGCGATCCAGCTCGACGCGCGACTTCTCGATATCCGCCACGGCCAGAGCGACGTGGGGCGCCGAGGGGTCCTGCCCGGGCCCCTTGGCGAACTTCGACTGGCCATCCACACCCATCAAGTGGATCTGAGCGGTGCCGCCCACGTCCATCCAGTACCCATCGATGGTCGGGATGACGGGCCGCCCCCGATCAGGGCTCAAGCCCAGGACGTCATGGTAGAAGTCGTGCGCCTGCTTGACAGCCTCCGGGGTGGGACCGATGCGAATGCCGTGATGATGCAGCTCGAGCACCTCGATGGCCATGCGCCCCTCCGCCGTGTGATGTGCTCGAATCTTAGGAGCCCCTTTGCCCGGGTGTCAATCATGCTAGAGTGCGACATCCGCGAACTGGAGAACTGACCATGAGCTTTCCTCTCGCCTCCGCTAGCGTCGCTTCCCTTGGCCTTGACGAGCGTGGACTCGACCGACTGCGCGAGACCGTGACCCGCCACATCGCAGAGGGCCGCTATCCGGCCTCCCAGCTCGCGGTGGCGCGCCACGGCAAGCTCGCCGTCTTCGCCAGCCTCGGCGACGCGCGCCTCGACCCCCAGAGGGTACCGGCCCAGAGCGACACCTTGTGGCTGCTCTACTCGAATACCAAGGTGCTGACGGCGTGCGCGATCTGGGTCCTGGTCGAGCGCGGCGCGCTCGCCTTCACGGATCGAGTGGCGGCCCATCTGCCGGGCTTCGAGGCCAACGGCAAGGGGGACATCACGCTCGTCCAGCTTCTCTCGCATCAGGGGGGCTTTCCCAATGCCGATGTCCCCCCTGCGGCCTGGGAAGACCACGAGTTGCTGCGGCGCACGGTATGCGGCTTCACCCTGGAGTGGACGCCAGGATCTCGCGTGCACTATCACGGCCGCGCCGCTCACTGGACGGCGGCCGCCCTCATCGAGGCGCTGACGAAGACCGACTATCGCGCGTTCATCCGCGAGAACATCGTCGAGCCTCTGGGGCTCGGATCGGAGATTTTCGTGGGCGTCCCCGACTCGGCCCATGTCCGCTGCGTGGATATGCACGAGCCGAGCCCCGACGGCTCCCGCCAGATCCGGCGCGCCGAGGACAACACCGCTGCCTTTCGGCGGGCGGGCACGCCGGGGGGCGGGGGTTACGCCACGGCCCGGGCCATGGCCGCCTTCTATCAGATGATGCTCGGGGGCGGACGTTTGAACGGGGTCCGGCTACTGTCGACGCGGATGGTGGAATACGTCACGCGAAACGTGACAGGTGATCGAGTGGACGGTTACATGGGAATGCCCATGCACCGGGGCCTCGGCCCGCACCTGCGCGGGACCACAGACACCATTCGCGGTCTCGGAGCCCTCGCCTCGCCCCGCACGTTCGGTCACGGGGGCGTCGGGTCATCCTACTGCTGGGCCGATCCCGCGTCGGGAGTCTCGTTTGCCTATCTGACCAACAGCCGTGTGCCCGATCCCTGGCACAGCGCCCGCATGGACACCATCAGCAATCTCGTGCACGCCGCCATCGACTGAGCGCGGACCACCGTCGGTGTCCAGAATGAGCGCCTGATCGGGCAGGCGCACCGCGAGGGAGGGGTCTGATCAGGTGGTCTCGCGGGAGAGGCGATCGAGCAGGGTGCCCCAGATTCCCTTGGGCAGGAACAGGACGAAGGCCATGAAGATCAGCCCGATGACGATCTGCCACCACTCCAGGAAGACACTCAGCCGATCTTCCAGGACGAGGAAGGTGGCGGCGCCGACGAACGGGCCGAAGAACGTACCGCCCCCACCGAGCAAGGTCATGATGACGGCCTGGCCCGAGGTCGCCCAGTTGAGCGCTTCCACGGGCACGATCGTCAGGCGAAGTGCGTCCAGCGCGCCAGCCAGGCCCGCGATCAGTGCCGAGAAGACGAACGACAGGAGCTTGAGCCGGGCGACGTCATAGCCGCACGCGGTTGCCCGGTCGCTGTTCTCCCGGATGGCTCTCAGGACGGCCCCGAAGGGCGAATCGAGAAGGCGCCGAAGTCCGCCCACGGCCAGAGCCGCCCACGCCAGGGCGAAGTAATGAAAGGCGATGGGTTTGTCGAGGGGAATCTCAAACCCGAAGAAACCCAGGGGGAGCTTCGGAATACCTCGCAGCCCGTCGTCTCCGCCCGTCAGATCCGCCATGTGAAACGCCGCGAAGTAGAAGACCTGCGAGAAGGCCAGGGTGAGCATGGCGAAGTAGATGCCGCGGCGCCGCAGGCAAAAGGCACCCACGATGGCCCCTGCCAGCACCGCGCTGCCGAGGCCAGCGAGCATCCCCAGCCACAGCGACTTCACCCCGAGCTTGGCGAGCGTGATGCCGGTGCCGTAGGCTCCGAGCCCCCAGAAGGCGGCGTGTCCGAAGGACAGGATTCCCGTGTAGCCGTAGAGCAGATTGAAGCCGAGGGCGAAGAGACCGTAGACGAGCACCTGGGTGGCCAGCGAGCGGTAGGGCACCAGGAAGGGCAGGATCGCAAAGAAGATCACGATGGAGAGCACGGGATGGGCCGCGATCGTTCGGGTCACCGCGCCCACGGCCCCTTTCATCACTCGGCCAGCCCGGGCTCGCCGAAGAGCCCGCTGGGGCGGACGAGCAGAACAACCGCCATCACGATGAAGATCACCAATTCCGACGCCTTGGGGGCGAAGAAGGTCGTGAGGCTGACGATCTCGCCGATGAGGAGCCCCGCCACGATCGCTCCCACCAGGCTCCCCATGCCGCCCACCACCACGACCACGAAGCACTCGATGATCATCTCGAAGCCCATCTCGGCGTAGACACCCCGCAATGGCCCCGCGAGGACTCCGGCCAGGCCCGCCATGGCGACCCCGAGACCGAAGATGAGAAACCATACGCGGCCGAGGTCAAACCCCAAGGCACGCACCATCACTGGATCGCGAGTGCCGGCGCGGACGATGAGCCCGATGTTGGTGCGCTCGAGAAACAGCCACAGTCCCAGCAGCGCGAGAGCCGTGACGGCGAGGATGAACAGGCGGTAGGTGGGGAAGACCATGAAGCCCAGATCTATCCCGCCCGCGAGGGCGGGGGGCGGGTCGAGGGTGAGCCCGACGCGTCCCCAGATCACCTTCACGACTTCGACGAGGACCAGCGAGAGCCCGAAGGTCAGGAGCAACGGATCGTCCGGGCTCCGACCGTAGAGGGGACGCACGAGGAACCGCTCCATGAAGAGCCCGAAGATACCCACCAGGAGTGGGGCGCCAATGAGCGCGACCCAGAAGCTCTTGGTGAACGTGAGCAGGAAAAAGCCGAAGTACGCCCCCAGCATGTAGAGCGAGCCGTGGGAGAAGTTCACCACGGCCATGAGCCCGAAGATGAGCGAGAGCCCGGTCGCGAGCAGGACGAGGATCCCGCCGAGGACCAGGCCCGTGAAGGCCTGTGCCGCCAGAGTTTGCAGCGAGAAGTCGGCCACCGGCGCTACGCGTACCCCTTCTCGGCGCACGTCCGGTCGAGTACCTCGTCGGCCGGGATCTTGGCGGTGATGTCGTAGTACCCCCATTCTCCCCTGGCCGGCGAGACTCCCTTGACGATCCAGAGGTCCTGGAAGGCCTTGCGGTCACACTTTCGCCACCACTCCTTGCCCTTGTAGTGATCGTAGATCGGGTTGTTGAGCAGGGCAGTGGCGACCGCGTCCGAGTTGGTGGACTTGGCCAGCTCGACCCCGCGCACGACCTCCATGATCCCGCTGTAGCCGTAACCACTATAGGAGTCGGGTGTTTCCTTGAAGCGTTTCTGGAACGCCTCGACGTACTTCTTGGCCTGCGGGATCGTGCTCTCGAGCTCCCAGTAGAAGCTGGTACCCGCGTAGACATCCGCGAACAGATCGGCGCCGCCCTCCTTGGCGAAGTACACGAAGTGCAGTGGCATCATCAACTTGGTCTGCTTCTTGAGGCCGAAGCTGATGGCCTGCTTGGCGAAGGCCACACTGTCGGTGCCCGGGGCGGCGGCCAGGACGACCTCGGGCTTGGCGGCCAGGATCTTCGGGATGTGCGTGGAGAACTCGGGCTTCCCGAGCGGATACGGCGTGTGGCCGAGCACCTTGCCCCCCGCCTTCTCGACCACCGACGTGAACACCGCGTCGTTTTGCTTTCCCCACGCGTAGTCCGCGTAGACGATCCACCAGGCTTTTCCGAGATTCTTCACGCCCCACCCGCCCACGGCTCGCCCGGTGATGGTGGGGTTCAGCGCCTCGTGGAAGGTCAGCGGGCCCGAGTCCGGCTTCGCGCTGATCTCGTCGGACTGGCTGATGGAGATGAACATCTTTCCAGCGGCCTTGGCCTGCTCGTTGATGGCCATCTGGACGTGGGCGGCCAGCCCGCCGACGATGAAGTCGACCTTCTCGTTCTCGATCAGCTCTTTCGTTCGCTGTGCCCCCACCGCCGGCTTGAGCTGATCGTCGCGGAAGAGGACCTCGACCTGGCGCCCGAGGACGCCTCCTCGCGCGTTCACCTGTTCCATGGCAAGGATCGCCCCGCGCTGCTGGTCGGTGGCGATGGCGCCGAAGGGCCCGGTGAGCGGGAGCGGGAACCCGATCTTGATCGACCCTCCGCCCTGGGCCCGCAGGATCGCCGGGAACGCGAGCGTGGCGGCGGTGACAGTGGCGGTGCCGAGGAAGGAACGACGATCCATAGTGGCCTCCTTGTCACGCATGGTCGCCGATCTGACCGGTCGCACGCACCGCGGCGGTCAGGATCAGCGATCTGGTGCGGCATCATAGGAGGGGCGTCAAGCCAAGTCAATCACGCTGGGCGATCCCGTTCTGAGCTACGATTGACAGGGCCAGCACGGCCATGGGGAGGCCACGCATGATCTTCAAGCAGTACTACCTCGGGTGTCTCTCGCAGGCGTCCTACCTGATCGGCGACGAGGTCACGCGCACGGCCGTTGTCGTCGACCCTCGACGCGATGTGGAAGAATACCTGGAGGATGCCGCTAGCCGAGGGGCTCCGCATTGAGCACGTCATCCTGACCCACTTCCATGCGGACTTCGTGGCCGGTCACCTGGAACTGCGCGAGCGAGTAGGGGCGCGCATTCACCTGGGGGCGGGGGCCAGCGCGGAGTACGAGTTCTCTCCGCTTGCCGACGGCAATGTCCTCGAGTTCGGCCAGGTGCGCCTGGAGATCCTGGAGACCCCCGGGCACACGCCGGAAGCCATCTCCATCCTTGTCTACGATCTTGCTCACGACCGCGCGCGCCCCCGGGCGGTGCTCACTGGCGATACGCTCTTCATCGGCGACGTGGGGCGACCCGACCTCATGGCCTCCGAGGGGACGAGCGCCGAGCGATTGGCCGACCAGCTCTACGACTCCATCCATCAGAAGCTCCTGCGGCTCCCCGACGACACCCTGGTCTATCCGGGACATGGAGCCGGCTCGGCCTGTGGCAAGAACCTCAGCTCGGAGACGGTATCCACCATGGGCGCCCAGCGACGGGAGAACTATGCGCTTCAGCCCATGAGCAAGGACGCCTTCGTCGCGTTGGTGACCCACGACCAGCCCAAAGCGCCGGCATACTTCGGCCTCGATGCCAAGCTGAACCGCCGCGCGCGGCCGACCTTGGAGGCGGCTCTCGCCCGCGAGCTCAAGCCTCTTTCTCTCGACGTCGTCTTGCGCGTCCAGCGGGAAGGAGCCCAGATCCTCGACGTGCGCGATCCTGACGACTACGCGGCGAGCCATCTGGTCGGCAGCACGAACGTCAGCCTGAAGGGGCGCTTCGCCTCCTGGGTGGGCGAACTTCTGACGCCCACCCGGCCTATTGTGGTGGTAGCTGTCCCCGGAAGCGACGAGG
The DNA here is from genome assembly GCA_963754315.1 of uncultured Candidatus Rokubacteria bacterium. Classification (GTDB taxonomy): domain Bacteria; phylum Methylomirabilota; class Methylomirabilia; order Rokubacteriales; family CSP1-6; genus CAVWFS01. The sequence goes on along the minus strand of CAVWFS010000015.1, from coordinate 56,880 downwards.
AGGCGGCTCTGAGACTGGGGCGGATCGGCTTCGACAACGTGCTGGGGTATCTCGACGGAGGGATCGCCGCGGCACAGGGTCGTCCCGACGTGCTCCGACAGGGCCGGCGCGTCACTGCTGCCGAGCTGGCAGCGCGGCTCAGGGCCGAGCCGCTCACCCTCGTCGACGTCCGCTTCCCCGGGGAACGGACGGGAGCGTTCATCCCCGGGAGCATTGGCATCCCGCTCGATCAGCTTGGGGAGCGGCTCGGGGAGGTTCCCCGCCAGCGCCCCGTGGCCGTGTATTGCCAGTCGGGCATCAGATCGTCGACGGCTGCGAGTCTGCTCGAGCAGGCGGGCTTTTCCGACGTGGTCGACCTCGTCGGCGGCTACCAGGCCTGGTCCGGCGGCTCCTGAGATAGAATCGGCCGATCGTACTTAGCCACGCAAAGGAGCACCCCGTGAGAGAGAACGCACTGAAGAAGCTGTGGGCCCAGGGGGGAGCCGCGGTCAACGGCTGGTTGTCGATCCCGAGCGCCTTCTCGGCCGAGGTGATGGCGCATCAGGGATTCGATTCGCTCGTCATCGACATGCAGCACGGCGTCGTCGACTACCAGGCGGCGGCGAGCATGCTGGCCGCCATCTCCACCACGTCCGTCGTCCCCCTCGCCCGCGTCCCCTGGAACGATCCGGCTTACGTCATGAAAATTCTGGATGCCGGCGCCTACGGAGTCATTTGCCCCATGATCAACAACCGGGCCGAGGCGGAAGCCCTCGTCCGCGCCTGCAAGTATCCTCCGCGGGGATATCGCAGCTTCGGTCCCGTGCGCGCATCGATCTATGCCGGCGCCGACTATGCCGAGCACGCCAACAACGAGCTGATCGTCATGCCGATGATCGAAACGGCAGAGGCCCTCAAGAACCTCGACGACATACTCAGCACACCAGGAGTCGATGCGGTCTACGTCGGGCCCGCCGACCTGAGCTTGGCGCTGGGCTGCAAGCCGAGGCTTGATCAGACCGATCCGCCGGTGGTGGAGGCTCAGGAGAAGATCGTGGCGGCGTGCAAGCGTCACGGCGTGGTCGCGGGTATTCACAACGCCACGTCAGGGTACGCGCTGAAGATGAAGGAGGCGGGCTATCAGTTCCTCACGTTGGCCAGCGATAGCCGCTTCATGGCTGCTCGCGCCGCGGAGGAAGCAGGCGCGGTCAAGAAGTCGGCCAAGGGCGGCAAACTTCCCGCCTACTGAGACTGGCGCTGGCCGCTGGCCTGGCGAAGGAGGCGCTCGAACTCGTCGAGCAGATCACGACGGTCGAGCGCCTGCTCCAGGAGCCTGAGCGTCGATCGAACACGCTCCGCATCGAGCGAGCACGCTCGGAGAATCGACACGACGTCGTCGAGATCTTTCAGGCGTCCGGCGAGCACCTTCATGGTGACGATGTCCTCGGCGGCCGCCACGGGAATTCGAACCCCCCCGACGTTCCGCTCTTCGACGCGGCTGAAGAAGAGTTCCTCGAGTCCGGGCCCGGCCAGCACGACATCCACGGGAATTCGGCTCTTGGCGTGTACCAGGGGGAGGACACGCGTCTTCTCGACGAACGCTCCCGCATCGGGAACGCGTAGCTCGAAGCCCCGGCCGCCGAGGTGCGCGACAAGGTCCGCATTCGCCAGCGATCCGGCGTCGACGGTGACGTCGACGTCTGCCGTCAGGCGGACGACGCCGTAGAGAATCGCCGCCTGGGCTCCGAAGAGATACCAGCGAATACCGAGAGCGGTGAGGGCGCGGTCGAGATCCGCGAGGAGATCAGCGAGGGGCGACGCCGACGAAGACACGCGCGGCGCGATCGATGGCACGCTTGAGGGCGATGTGGTGGCCGAGGTCCGCTTGACGCTGTTCCGGGGTTGGCCAGTCGGGCCGAACGGCGCGCATGTGGTGCGACAGCGCTGCCGAAACCTCGAGGGTGACCACGGAGCCACCCGCCTGGAACTCGCGCACCCAGTGCTCACGCTTGCGCGTGGCCGCGGTTTCCCAGTCCCGCTGAAGAAAGTCGCGCAGATGGCGGGGATTCACAGCAGAGAGTTTAGCAGACCAATCTCGAAATGAGCGATGCTTGGTGGGTGTCGAGCTACCCCTTTGACGGCGCGCTCCTCGCGCGGGCCCGCGGCCATCTGGCGTCCTTCGATCGTCGGTCCGTGCCCGTCGATGGCCGACGGCCTGCGGCAGTGGCGGTTGTTCTTCTTCCCGACGCCGAAGGACGTGCATGCTTTCTCATCACACGGCGGGCGGAAACCTTGCGGACCCACAGGCGCCAATGGGCTCTTCCGGGGGGTCGCGTCGAGGCTGGCGAGAGTGCCGAGCAGGCGGCAATCCGCGAGCTCGGCGAGGAAGTCGGGCTCGTTCTGGACGAGGGTGCGGTGCTGGGACTGCTCGATGACTACGGCACGCGCTCGGGCTTCGTCATCACGCCGGTGGTCGTCTGGGCGCCAGGAGACGTCCAGCTCGCGGCCGATCCGGCTGAAGTGGCCAGCATTCACCACGTCCCCCTCGACGATCTCGACCATCCCGACGTCCCCCGCCTGATCGCGATTCCCGAGAGTGACCGGCCAGTGATCCAGCTGCCCATTCTGGGTACCTTGGTCCACGCGCCCACGGCAGCCGTTGTCTATCAGATGCGCGAGGTGGTGATGCACGGCCGCTCGACGCGCGTGCACGACCTCGAGCAACCGGTGTGGGCCTGGCAATGAGAGGCGCAACCCGGCGAGACCGGCGCCCTGCCATTGATGCCAAGCCAACCGGCTCATCTTTGAGCTATGCTTTCTCGCCGGAGCAGTTCGAGGCCCAGAGCGTGAGACCGAGGGGCCCCGGTACCGGGGCGTCTCCGAGCGAGGGGCCAGGGGGCCCTGTCGAGGCCCCCAGGCCGAGCGTGAGACCGAGGGGCGCCCGGGTTACCCGGGGCGTCTCCGAGCGAGGGGGGTCAGGGGGGCCCTGTCGAGGCCCCCCTTCCAAGAGTCAGACCGAGGGGCGCCCCGGGTTACCCGGGGCGTCTCCGAGCGAAGGGGGGCCAGGGGGGCCCTGTCGAGGCCCCCCTCTCCAAATAAATGACAAAACTCGACGGGCAGGTTGCGATAGTGACGGGCGGGGGGAGCGGCATCGGCCAGGCCACGGCCAAGATGCTGGCCGCGGAGGGTGCGCAAGTCGTGATTGCAGGCCGGCGCCGGGATCCGCTGGAGCGGGTCGCCAAGGAAATCCAGGGCGTGGGCGGCAAGGTTCACGTGCGGGCGTGCGACGTTGCCAAGTACCAGGATGCGACAGGACTGGTCAACTGGACGCTCGAGACCTGTGGCAAGGTCGACGTGCTGATCAACAACGCGGGCTTCTCCAGCCGGGCCCGCAACGTCCGATGGGTGCCCCAAGATCAGTGGGAAGCGGTGATGGGTGTGAACCTCACTGCCGTCTACGCGCTCACCCAGGCCGTGTTGCCTGGCATGATCGCCCGGGGCGGCGGCACCATCGTGACGGTATCGTCCCTGGCGGCCATCAAACCCGGCCTGATCGGCGGGGCGCCCTACGGCGCTGCCAAGGCCGCGGCCAACAACCTGATGGGCCATGTTCACACCGTGCTGCGCGACCAGGGCATCCGCGCCACGGTCATCATGCCGGCCGAAGTCGATACACCCATCCTGGACAACCGACCGTTGCCTCCGGACGCGGCCGCCCGCTCGACCATGATGCAGCCCGAGGATGTCGCGAGCGCGATTCTGCTCGCGGTGACGTTGCCTCCCCGCACGGTGATCGAGGAGATGATCATCAGTCCCACCAGAACGCGCGACCAGAGCAAGGATATCGAGGTCGCTCGGCATATGGGCGCCTCCGCGTCATGATGGCGACGTTCACTCTCATGATCGACGGCCTCGCAGTGGAGGGGCCGGCGCGCGTGGTCGATGGACGTGCGCGCCTCGTGCCCGACAGCGCCTGGGCCGCGCTCGGCAGCAATCTGACGCTGGAATCAGACCTCGAAGCGATAGCGACGACCCTCGACCGACCGCTTGCCGTCGACGTCGAGGAACGGATGGCCTTTCTCGGCGTCTCGGCGCGTGAGCGGGCGGCTCGCCTGGCTTCCTTGCAAGCCCCGAACTTCACCTTGCCCGATCTCGAGGGACACCAGCATTCCCTGGCGGAGCAGCGTGGGAGAAAGGTCTTCATGGTCGCCTGGGGATCATGGTGAGGGTGTCGCCTTGACCTGCCAGTCTGGCAGGCCATCTACGAGGAACTGCAGGAGCACCGCTTCGTGGTTCTCACGGTAGCCGTGGACCGCAGCGCGGAGGCCGCCCGGCCGTGGATCGAAGCCGCTCGGCCGACGCATCCGGCTCTGGTCGATACCCGGCACCTCGTGGCTGACCTCTACAACATGGTGAATGTGCCCACGGTGGTCTGGATAGATGAAGGCGGGCGCGTCGTGCGCCCCAACGACGTGGCCTTTGGTACGGACACCTTCCGCCACATCACCGGCATCGAGGCAGCGAAGCACTTGGGGTTGCTGCGCGGGTGGGTGCGCGGCGAGCTGGCCCCCCTGGGGGAGACGCAGACGCGGGCGCTCCAGAAGCTGCCATCGGCCAGCGATCAACTTGCCCGCGCGGAGTTCGGTCTCGGCCAATGGCTCCACGAGCGCGGACGCCCCGAGGCGGCCGGCCGCCACTTCGTCAAAGCTGGGGAACTGGCACCGCACGACTTCATGCTCCGACGCGGTACCATGCCGATGCGCGGTCTTGATCCCATGGGGGCGGAGTTCCGCGCCATGCGTGGCGACTGGACCAAGGCGGGCAACCGTTACTATCTCCCCCTGGGAGACTGAGATGACTTCCGCTGGGAGACGCCGATGACGAGTGCCCGCATCAACGGCATCAGCCTTCACTACGAGGTCAGCGGAAGCGGCCCAGCGGTGCTGCTCACCCACGGCTACTCGTCGACCGGTCGCGCCTGGGCCGACCAGCACGAGGCTTTGGCCTCTCGCTATCGTCTCATCACCTGGGATATGCGCGGCCACGGTGAGACGGAGAGCCCAGCCGATCCTGCCCAGTACTCGCATGCATTGACCGTGGGCGACATGCATGGGCTGCTCAGCCACCTCGGAGTCGAGCGAGCCGTGATCGGCGGCCTCTCGCTCGGCGGCACCATGTCTCTCGCCTTCTACGCGAAGCATCCGGAGATGGTGAGGGCCCTGGTCATCTGCGATTCGGGGCCGGGCTATCGCAATGCGAGCGCCCGCGCCGAGTGGAACCAGCGCGCGCAGGCGCGGGCGGCCGATCTCGAGGCACGGGGTCTGGAGGCCCTCGCGAGCGGAAGCCGCGACATGCGCGAGGCTGTCCGGCGTCACCGCTCGGCGCAAGGGCTGGCGCACGCCGCCCGCGGCATGCTCAGCCAGGCGGACTCGAGCATCATCGACGCGTTGCCGACTGTGCGTGTGCCGGCCCTGGTCATCGTCGGCGACCAGGACACGCCGTTCATCGCCTCGTGCGAGTACATGGCCAAGAAGATTCCCGGCGCGCGGCTGGAGGTCATCAAGGATGCCGGCCACTCGTCGAACCTCGACCAGCCGGCGGCCTTCAATCGCGTGCTGCTGGCCTTCCTGGACGGCCTGGCGTAAGCTTCTCGGCCGACGACCGAATGATCTCACGGGAGGAGATGAGTTAAACATGGGCATGCTCGACGGGAAGAACGCGCTGGTCACGGGAGCGGGCAGGGGTATCGGCCGGGGGATCGCCATCGCCATGGCGAAGGCCGGGGCGCGGGTGATGGTCAACGACCTCGGCGCGAGCCTGAGTGGAGAAGGCGTCGACACGAGCCCGGCCGCTCAGGTAGTGGCCGAGATTCGCAAGGCAGGCGGCCAGGCCGAGTCCAACGGCGGCTCGGTGGCCGATGCGCGCCAGGCCGCGGCCATGGTCCAGCAGGTGATCGACCGCTGGGGACGGATCGACATCGTGGTGAACGTGGCCGGCATCCTGCGCGACCGCATGATCTTCAACATGACCGAGGAGGAGTGGGACGCAGTCATCGCCGTCCACCTCAAGGGCACCTACAACACCATGCGGGCGGCCTCGGTGTCCATGCGGCAGCAGCAGTACGGGCGCTTCATCAACATGTCCTCGGTGTCGGCGCTGGGAGCGCCGGGCCAGCCCAACTACGCGGCCGCCAAGGCGGGGATCATCGGGCTCACATGGTCCACGGCCAACGCCATGGCCAAGTACAACGTCACCGCCAACACGATCATGCCGAGCGGTGCCACGCGCATGATCGACTCCACGCCCCGGGGTCGCGAGGTCTTCGAGCAATCGGGGAAGTGGCCGAGCGAGCAGGCGGTCGGCACCGAGCGCGATCCCGACAACGTGGCACCCCTGGTCGTCTATCTCGCCAGCGAAGCAGCAGCCCAGGTGAACGGGCAGGTCTTCCATTCCTTCGAGTACGGGTACACCTTGCTGGCCCAGCCCCAGGCCGTGCGGCGCCTCGTCGCGGGCCATCGGTTCGATCCCGAGCAGCTGGCGCAGCTGTTTCCGAAGACGCTCGGGGCTGACCTCAAGCCGGCGCCCGCGGTGGGCTTCGGGCGGACCCTGAACGAGCGCCCGGCCGGCGAATGGTCGGATCTCGGCGGCAGTGTCCGCTTCTGGCAGTGGCCGCGCGAGGAGCGGTGAGAACCGTTCTGTTCGTCTGCCACGCCAACACGTGCCGCAGCGTCATGGCGCACGTGCTCCTCGAGAAGATGTTACTGGAGAGGGCGGCGAACGAGGCGGTGCGGGTATGCTCGGGTGGGGTGGGCAACGTGGCGAGGGACGGGATGATCCCGTCCCTCGACGCGCGCATCGTCCTCCGTGAGGACGGCATCCACCTGGCAGAAGACACCATCACCTCGACCGACCTGCGTCGTCATCGCCACCTGGTCGGGGAGGCCGATCTGATCCTGACCATGACGGAGTCGCAACGCGCGACGGTGGCGTCCTTCGAGGAGGCGGATGGCCGGCCGCTCTTCACGCTTCGCGAGTTTGCCGGGGACACCGGCGACATCGAGGACCCGGTGTTGCAGGGAGAGGCGAAGTACCGTGCCTGTCGCGACGAGATCCTGGCCTGCCTCGAGCGCTCGCTCGATCGCCTCCTGGCGGTGCTGGACGGCGCCAGCCCACGGAGCGTCAACGACCCAGGGTAAGCCCCCCCAGATCGAGCTCCGGCATGCGTCCCGTCATGAGGTCAGCCACGATGCGCGCGGTTCCGCAGGCCATGGTCCAGCCCATGTGACCGTGGCCGCAGTTGAGGAACAGGTTGCGGTGGCGGCCGAGGCCGAGGATCGGCGGTCCGTCGGGCGTCATGGGTCTGAGACAAGCCCGGTACTGACCCTGATCGTAGTCGGCGGCGTCGGGAAAGAGATCGCGAGCCAGACGGAGGATGTTGGCGAAGTCGCGAGGCGTCCAGCCCCAGTCGTAGCCCGCGAACTCGGCCGTCGAGGTGAGGCGCAGGCGGTCGCCGAGCCGTGACCAACCCACCAGCCACTTCTCATCGACCCCCGGGACGGTGGGGGCCAGGCCACCTGGCTTGAGCGGGAACGTGGATGAGTACCCTTTCGCCGGATAGATGGGAAGGCTGATCCCCGCCGTGCTGGCGACGATCGGCGCGCCGACTCCGAGCGCGAGAACATAGTTGTCAGCGCTCAGCGTGCCCCGGGTCGTGATGACACCGGCGATGTGATCGCCCCCTCCGAGGAGCCCGGTCACCCTGGTCCCCAGCTGGACTACCACGCCGAGCTTGTCACGGCACCTGTCGGCCAGACGCTCCACGAAGACGTGCGCATCGCCGCTCGAGTCTCCGAGATCTCGGATGGCCCCCGCGATCCGGCCCTGCACCGGCTCGAACGCTGAATCGAGCTTCGCCACCGCGCGGGCATCGAGGATTTCCTGTTTCTGTCCGTGCTCGGCAAGCAGGGCCATCCTCTTCGCCCCCGCCTCCAGCTCGGCCGGATCGCGATAGAGATAGAGGGCCCCCCGGGTGACGGCGTGGTATTCGATGGCCTCGGCCCGCACGAGGTCGCTCAGCACACCCTGGCTGTACTGGCACAGGCGCAGCTTGACCAGCGTGTTGCGCCGGGCGCGGGTGCTCGTGCACTCGCGCAGGAAGCGCGCCCCCCATGTGTAGAGTCGGAGATCGGGGGCCAGCTTCACCCGCAGCGCTGTCTCCGCACCGCGGAGCGACTGCCAGAGCATGCGGGGCGCGCGCGGTGACGCCCACGCGAACGAATGGCCGGGAGCAATGATGCCGGCATTGCCCGATGTCGCCTCGAGCCCGAGCGCATCCTTCTCCTCGACCACTGTCACCTGGTGACCCGCCTTGGCCAGGAAGTAGGCCGTGGTCACGCCGACCACGCCGCCACCGAGCACGATCGTCTTCATGCCACTACCCTTCGAGCAGATAGCCGGCGCGCAGCGGATCATCGGGATCGAACAGGAACTGGCTGAAGCCGGTCAGATAGCTGGTGCCGGTGATTTCCGGCAGGATCGCCCGACGTCCCTCGACCACCGTCTCGCCGATGATCCTGGCGGTGAAGTCGAGACCGAGCAGACCTCGGCTCACGAATGTCGATCCGACCGACATGCGCCCCCGGTGATGGAAGAGCGCCATGCGCGCGCACGTGCCCGAGCCGCACGGCGCGGCATCGACCTGCCCTGGGCCCCAGACGAGCGCGTTGGGCGAGACACCGTCCTCATCGGGCAGCTCGTGGACGAGCACGTTGTCCACGCTCGTCTTGCCGATCCCTGGCACCTCGACGTGAATCTGTTCGTTGACCGCGGCCCGAACCGCCACGCCCCGCTGGGCGATCCGCCCGGCCATCTCCCGCCGCACGGCGACGCCGACACGAGGCGCCTCCACGATGGCAAAGACGTTGCCGGCGCCCATGGCGATGTCGAGGGGCACCTCGCCCAGCCCATCGACCTCGACGATCTGAGCGGGAAGGGCCACGAGCGCTGGCGTCCACCGGAGCGTGACCTCGCGTACGCGGTCGCCCTCGGAACGGACCGTGGCCTCGACGACACCGGCCTCCGTGTCGATGACCACCAGGGTCTCGACCCCCGTCCGTGGCACCATGCCTGTCTCGACCGCCACGGTGGCCGCGCCGAGCGTGCCCTCGCCGCACGAGACGTAGTAGCCCCCTGGATAGATGAACAGAAGCCCGAAGTGAGCGCCGGGCGAGACGGGCTCGGTCAAGACCGCGATGAGAAGGCCGCGGTGGCCGCGCGGCTCGAGGCAGAGACCGGTCCGCACATCGTCGAGGTTTTCCTGGAACCAGCGGCGCTTCTCCACGATGGTGCTCCCGGGCAGCCGCCCGAGGCCGCTCGTCACCAGCCGCATCCCGATGCCGGCCGTGTGGAAATCGACGGTCCCGAGCATCCGATCCGATCGCATACGGCACCTCCAAGCAATGGGGTCATGAGACTGCGCTCTGCGTCGTACGGACCGCCGCCGACGGGCGCGTGCCAAGATCGCGCCGCTGGTGGTCGAAGTCAAGGCCCCGGGCGCCTTCCTGAGTGCTCGCCGCCGCAGACTTTAGTAGGCAATGTGCCGGCTTCCGAGAAACTGTTGACGACAGCCCCGAGCGGGTCGATCCTTGTCGCGAGAGCCCGGGGGCCGCCGTGGATTTCGATCTACGCCGAGACCCCAAAGGAGGAGTCGATGCGTATTTCTCCGCTGCTCCGCAGCATCGTCTTGGCCGTGTCTGCTCAGCCTGACGTGGGCGGGTTTGGCCACCGCGCTGGAAGTCGGGCAGAAGGCGCCTGACTTCACGCTGAACGGGACCGACGGCAAGCCCGTCAAGCTGTCTGAGCTGACGGCCAAGGGGCCCGTGGTCATCTACACGTTCATTGCCGCCTTCACGAACACCTGAACGAAAGAGCTGCTCGGCTTCGAGGCGGCTCTGCCGCAGTTCGAGGCCGCAGGCGCCCAGGTCGTGGGCATCAGCACCGATCACCACTTGGCCCTGGCCGCATGGAAGAAGGAACACGGAAGCAAGCAGCTCCTGCTCTCCGATTTTCGCCGTCAGATGCTTCCCGCCTACGGCGCGATGCAGACCGACGAGGCCAGCCCGGTCTACCGCTACGCCAGGCGGGCGTATTTCATCGTCGACAAGACAGGGACAGTGAAGTTCGTGAAGGTGATGGACAACTCGCTCGATCTTCTGGATCCGGCCGAGGTCCTGAAGGCCGTCACGGCCTCGGCCTCGTAATGACCGAGATCCCATGAAGATCGCCGCGTAGGAAAGGGGGGACGAGACGAGGCTAGCCGACCACGATGCCCGTTGTTTCACGGCGTAGCATGGCAACCAGGCTCGCCGCCACCGTGTGGATGTCTTCGGCGGGAATCACCCGAGGATTCGCCGTCACGCGAAGATGCCGGCCCGCGATCTGACCGTGAACCCCATGGTGCGGCCAACGGTCCCGCGTGCGGGCCGCATGACACGGACCTGCGTGGCATCCAGCCCCGGACCGGCCAGCGCGGCGGCGACCACGACGTTGACACCCTCGGGGTAGCGAAGGGCGACGGCGCGGGCGCTTCCTTCGAACAGCAGCTCTGGCTCGGGGGCCTGGCCAGGCGCCAGATCGATGAAGACCTCCAGGCGCTCGAGGCCCGCCGCCATGGCGGTGGCAATTCCATCGAACGCGGCCAGAGCGCCTGGAGCGATACGCAAGGTATGCCCGGAGTTCGCGCAGATCCGTCGGATGTTGCGCTCCACACCCGGATCGGCCAGTGGGATCGGGCTCACGGCCCAGACCTCAGAGCGCTCGAGCGCCGCCGGCACGAGGGTACGAAACGCGTCGGGCCCCCCCGCCTCGATGATCATGTCGTAGGACCCTGCCAGGAAGGAATCGACGTCGGCCGTGACCGGGAACCCGTCGAGTTCGCGGGCTGAGCGCGCGAGCACCGCCGCCAGCATGTGCGGTCCGGCCTTGTCGGCGAGCAGTGCCCGGGCCACGGGACGCCCGATCGCGCCACAGCCGATGATCCCGACCCGCCTCCTCCGCTCCTCAGCGCGCATGGTGTCGAACTCTCGAGGATCCCCAGGCCATCATAGGCGTGGAAGGAGGTTTCTAGCGCGGGCCGCGTGATCCTGTCAAGGTGCACCGTGCGTCGTGTCCAGGATGCCGCGCCAGGCAAACTCTCCGCGGTCGCGTGCCGTGAATTTCCAGCCGTGGCGGCAGGAATGGCGTCTTCGAATCGAAGCAGTTCCGCGGTCGCCGTGTGGGGAACGGATCCTGTTCAAGCCACGAGCCCAGCGATCACCCACGCGGTCCAGAGGATGCGCGGCTCACACCCTGGGGGAGTCGAGCTGGCGTCGCCAGGTTGACGTCGCGCGTCGCTGCCTGAGTGCGTAGGCATCGAGGTAGGCGTCCTGGACGCGTCTTCGCCCAGCCTCCGCGTCATCGCGGATGAGATCCGCGCGCGTCGACCTCGGAACAGCCGGCCATTGTGCCGGCGCATCAACGTTTCGAATGCCGCCTGATCGTCCCGGGCGATGCGCGTGGCGAGCTCCACGTCGCCGGCGACGGTGGGGTACGGCCGAGCCGGGTTGCCAGCTCATCGCGATCGTCTCCTCGCCTTGATTGAAAGGATACACGCAGCGCGAGCCCACGTTCCCGACTCGCATCGCCGAGGCTATGATCGGTGTCCGCATCCTCCCACGCTTGGCATGTCGAATGCTAGTCGTCGCGGAATCCGCGGTGCTCTTACTCGCGTACCACGCCGCCGTCGACGGCGCGGATCTCGAAAGCGGCGGCCATGAGGGCCTTGGTGTAGGCTTCGCGCGGGGCCTCGAGAATCTGCGTGGCCGGACCGTGCTCGACCACGCGACCGTCACGCATGACCAGGATCTCGTCGGCGAGGGCACGGATCACCTTCAGGTCGTGGCTGATGAAGAGATAGGCTAGGCGGTGCCTGCGTTGCAGCTCCCGGAGCAGGTCCACGATCTGGGCCTGAACGGACATGTCGAGGGCAGAGGTGGGCTCGTCGAGCACCACGAAGCGCGGTGTCAGCACCATGGCGCGCGCGATCGCGATGCGCTGACGCTGACCGCCCGAGAACTCGTGGGGGTAGCGATCGCGCATGCGGGGGTCGAGACCGACTTCGGCCAGGGCCGAATCGATCAGTCGGGCATGCTCGCTGGCGGTAGCGCCCAGGCGGTGCACCTGTAGCCCCTCGCCGACGATCTGGGCGAGCGTCAGCCGCGGGGAAAGGGCTCCGTAGGGGTCCTGGAAGACCACCTGGATCTCACGCCGCAGGGGACGCAGTTGCCGGCCGCCCAGCCCCTGGATCTCACGCCCGTCGAACTGAATAGCCCCGCGGCTCGTGGCCAGACGCAGCAAGGCCAGCCCGAGGGTGGTCTTGCCCGAGCCGCTTTCTCCCACCACACCGACCGTCTGACCTTCGCGCACGGTGATGGAGACGCCGTCCACCGCCTTGATGTGGCCCGCCGTGCGCCGCAACACGCCTCTCTTGACTGGGAACCAGACGCGCACGTCCTGAGCGGCCATGATCACCGGGGCATCGGGGGCGATCCGGTTGGGGGCACCGCGCGGCTCGGCTTCGACCAGACGGCGCGTGTAGGGGTGCTGAGGTCTCTCGAAGATCTCGGCGGTGGGGCCCGCTTCCACGATCTCCCCCTCCGTCATGACGCACACGCGGGCCGCCATCGCGCGCACGATCCCGAGGTCGTGGGTAATCAGCAGGAGCGCCATGCCCATCGAGCGCTGGAGCCGGCGCAACAGGTCGAGGATCTGCGCCTGGATGGTGACGTCGAGGGCGGTTGTGGGCTCGTCGGCGATCAGCAGGTCGGGCTCGTTGGCGAGGGCCATGGCGATCATCACGCGCTGACGCTGCCCTCCCGAGAGCTGATGCGGATAGGCCCCGAGGCGTTGCTCCGCTTCGGACAGTCCCACCAGCCGCAACAGCTCGAGGGTCCGGGCACGGGCCGCCGCCCGGCGCAGGCGCTTGTGCACGAGGAGCACTTCGTTCACCTGCTTCTCGATCGTGTGAAGCGGATTCAACGACGTCATGGGCTCCTGGAAGATCATGGCGATCCGGTTGCCGCGGACGGCGCGGAGCACCGTCTCCTTGGCGCCGAGGAGTTCCCGGCCGCGAAACTCGATGCTGCCGCTGGGGTGACGGGCCACCGGGTAGGGCAGGAGCTGGACAATGGACAGCGCGGTCACGGACTTGCCGGAGCCGCTCTCGCCCACCAGCGCCAGGGTCTCTCCCCGGTCCAGGTCGAGCGACACCTTGCGCACGGCAGCCAGCTCGCCCGTCGGCGTGGAGAAGGAGACCGACAGATCGCGCACCCGCAGGAGCGGCGCCGCGTGCGCGCTCACGCCACCGTCTTTCGCGGATCGAAGGCGTCGCGCACGGCCTCGCCCACGAACACGAGCAGGCTCAGCATCACGCCCAGGATGAGAAAGCCGGTGATGCCGATCCACGGCGCGTGGAGATTCGCCTTGCCCTGGGCCAGAATTTCTCCCAGCGAAGGCGACCCTGGAGGCAGCCCGAAGCCCAGAAAATCGAGGGAGGTCAGGGTGGTGATGGAGCCGTTCAGGATGAACGGCAAGAAGGTGAGGGCGGCCACCATGGCGTTGGGAAGGACATGGCGCCACATGATGAGGCGATTGGCCACTCCGAGGGCGCGGGCGGCCCGCACGTAGTCGAAGTTGCGCGTCCGGTAGAACTCGGCCCGCACCACGCCGACCAGCGCCATCCAGCTGAAGAGCAGCATGAGCCCGAGAAGCCACCAGAAGTTCGGCTCCACCACGCTGGCCAGGATGATGAGCAGGTAGAGCACCGGGAGCCCCGACCAGATCTCGATGAAGCGCTGGAAGGCGAGATCGACCCACCCCCCGAAGTAGCCCTGCACGGCTCCGGCCAGGATTCCGATGACGGAGCTGAGCGCGGTGAGGATGAGGCCGAACAGCACGGAGATGCGAAAGCCATAGATGAGCCGGGCCAGGAGATCACGGCCCTGATCGTCGGTGCCCAGCCAGTTGACCCGACGACGGCGGGGCCGGCGCCGGCACCGGCAGATCGTAGTTGATCGTGTCGTAGCTGAACGGAATGGGAGGCCAGAGGATCCATCCCTTCTCCTGGATGAGGCGGATCACGGCCGAATCGCGATAGACGGTCTCGGTGGGGAACACACCCCCGAACGTCGTCTCGGGGTAGGCACGGAAGATCGGAAAGTAGAAACGCCCGTCGTAGCGCACGAGGAGAGGGTCGTCGTTGGCGATGAACTCCGCCCCCAGGCTTACCACGAAGAGCACCAGGAAGATCCAGAGCGACCAGAAGCCCCGGCGATTCGCCTTGAAGTTATGCACCCGCCGCCGGAAGAGCGGGGTCATGCCTCGCGCGTGGCAAAGTCGATGCGAGGATCGACGGCCACGTACATGAGGTCGGTCACCAAATTGAGCACGAGTCCGATCAAGGTGTAGATGTAGAGCGCGCCGAACATGATCGGGTAGTCACGGTTCAGGGCCGCCTCGAAGCCGAGGAGCCCCAGCCCATCGAGAGAGAAGATGACCTCGATGAGGAGCGCGCCCGTGAAGAGAATGCTCACGAAGGCGGCCGGGAACCCGGCCACCACGATGAGCATGGCGTTGCGGAACACGTGCCCGTAGAGAACGCGCTGCTTGGCGAGCCCCTTGGCGCGCGCCGTCACCACGTACTGCTTGTTGATCTCCTCCAGGAAGGAATTCTTGGTCAGCATGGTGAGCCCGGCGAAGCCGCCGACGACCAGAGCCGTCACCGGTAGCGCGAGATGCCAGAAGTAGTCCTTGATGCGCTGCGGCCACGTCATGTCCACCCAGCCCTCGGAGACGAGCCCGCGCAGGGGGAACCACGCCACGAAGCTCCCGCCCGCGAAGAGCACGATGAGGAGGATGGCGAAGAGGAAGCCGGGGATGGCGTAGCCGACGATGACGACCCCGCTCGTCCAGACGTCGAAGGCGGATCCATCCCGCACCGCCTTGGCCACGCCGAGCGGAATCGAGATGAGATAGATGAGCAGGGTCGTCCACAGCCCGAGCGAGACCGACACGGGCATCTTCTGTACGATGAGATCGATCACCCGCTGGTCACGAAAGAAGCTGGTGCCGAAATCCAGGGCCAGGTAGCTGCGGAGCATGTGCATGAAGCGAACGTGGGCGGGCTTGTCGAAGCCGAACTGGCGCTCCAGCGCGCGCACCAGCTCGGGGTCGAGCCCGCGCGCCCCCCGGTACTTGCTGGTCACCTCGGCCGCCGGCGCTGATTCGGCGGCGCGCCCCACCGCTGTTTCGCCGCCGGCGGACCCGCCGAGACGAGCGGTGGCTTCCACCGCGGTGCCCTTGATGCGGGCGATCATCAGCTCCACGGGCCCCCCCGGCGCCGCCTGCACGATGACGAAATTGATGACCATGATCCCGAGCAGGGTGGGGATCATCAGGAGCAGGCGCCGGACGACGTAGGCGAGCACTTACTTCTTCAGCACCTCACCGCGGCGCTTTGCCAGTGCCGTCTCCTTCTGGGGATCAACCCACCAGGTGCTGAAGCCGAGCCCGTACTTGGGGCTGACGGCGGGCCGGCCGAATTTGTCCCAGTAGACGACCCGGAAGAGGTTGATGTGCCACTGGGGTATCACGTACGAGCCCCACAGGAGGACGCGATCGAGCGCCCGCGTGCGGGTGACGAGGCTTGGCCGGTCGGGCGCCTGGATGACCAGCTCGATGAGCTTGTCTATCGTAGGGTCCTTGATACCGGCGAGGTTGCGGCTGCCGGGGGCAGAGGCCGCCGCCGACCCCCAGTCGTCCCGTTGCTCGTTACCCGGCGACAAGGATTGCCCCCACACGGTCACCACCATGTCGAAGTCGAAGTTGTCGAGGCGGTTCTGGTACTGCGCGGTGTCCACCGTGCGGACCTTGGCCGTCACGCCTAACCGCTCCAGGCTCTTGGCGAAGGGAAGCGCGATGCGTTCCCAGGTGGGATCGGAGAGGAGAATCTCGAACGTCATGGGCTCGCCCGTCTTGGTATTGACGAGCTTCTGGCCCTTCACGACCCAGCCGGCTTCCCCCAGGAGTCGGAGGGCCTCGCGCGCCGCCTCGCGCTGATCGCTGCCGTCCGGGGGTTGATATTCCTTGGTGAAGACCTCCTCGGGGATCTTGCCACGGAAGGGCTCGAGGATCTTCAGCTCGTCGGGACTGGGAAGCCCGCGCGAGGCCAGCTCCGAGTTGGAGAAGAAGCTCTTGGTCCGCGTGTAGGTGCCGAAGAAGAGATTCTTGTTCATCCAGTCGAAGTCGAAGGCGTAGCCGAGGGCACGTCGCACCCGCGCGTCCGCGAAGATGGGGCGCCGTGTGTTGAACACGAAGGCCTGCATTCCGGTGGGGACTTCGTTCTTGATGCCCTCCTTCTTGAGGAGACCTTGGGTGACCACGGGGACGTTGTAGGCGGTCGCCCAGTTCTTGGCCACGTTTTCCTGACGAAAATCGAACTCGCCTGCTTTGAGCGCCTCCACCGCGACCGTGATGTCGCGATAGTAGTCATAGCGCATGCTGTCGAAGTTGTCCTGACCGGTGCGCACGGGGAGCTTGGCCCCCCAGTAGTCCTTGACGCGCCGGTAGGTGATGGAGCGCCCCGCATCGACCGTCTCGATGCGGTAAGGGCCGCTGCCGAGGGGAGGCTCCAAGGTCGTCTTCTCGAAATCGCGCTTGCTCCAGGCCGCCTTGGAAAGGACGGGGAGCTGGCCGACGATCAGGGGCAACTCGCGGTTCTCCCCGGGACCGAAGGTGAACTTGACCTTGCGATCGCCCGCCCGCTCGGCCTTCACCACCTGGGCGTAGTAGCTACGGAAGAACGGCTGGCCCTTGCTCTTCAAGGTCTCGAAGGTCCAGATCACGTCGTCGACGGTGACGGGTGTGCCGTCGTGAAACCGCGCCTCGGGGCGCAGGGTGAAGGCTACCCACGACCGGTCGGCCGGCACCTCGATGCTCTCGGCCAGCAGCCCATACTGGGAAAACGGCTCGTCCAGCGAGCTGACCATGAGGGTCTCGAAGACGCCGCCCAGCCCGACCGCCGGCACTCCCTTCACGATGAAGGGGTTGAGCGTGTCGAAGGTCCCGATGGCGGCGAGCTTGACGTCTCCACCCTTGGGGGCCTCGGCGTTGGCGTACTCGAAGTGCTTGAAGCCCGGGGGGTACTTGAGGTCGCCGTACATCGAGATGGCGTTGGACGTGGTGACCTTGCCGCCTTGCCGTCTGGGCCTCCGAGGGCCCCTCGCCGAGCAGTCCGAGGCACAGCGCGATGCCCAGCACCGCCCGGCAGGCTTTACGCTCTCCGACCGCTCGCCTCCACGCCGGTGCACGATCCTGGATCATCGTCGTGTCTCCCTTCTAAGGACCTCGTGGCGCTCATGGTAGCGTCTCCGCCAAATTGACGCCATGACCACGGCAGTGTGCCCCCGCAAGCTGGCAGATCGCCCGCGAGACGCAGCTCGCCCCGATTTCCTCGCGCCGAGTCGCGCTCAAGGGGGGCGCGTTGACGGGGCTGAGGCGCTCACGTAACGTCCGGACCATACGGGTGGGCTTCAGGAGACCCTATGCACTATCTGCGCTCCCTCACCGCTGGGCTCTTCACGGCATTGATGATCGCTCTCGACGTTCCCCCCACCGCGCGCGCGGGAGCGCCGACGGACTCCATCCGAACCGGCATCGAGAAACTCTATGACCTTCTCGTGGAGGGTGCGTCGGGAGGGGCCCCGTCTGGTGACAGGCAAGCCCAGGCCCGCAAAGTCCTCGACGAGATGTTCGACTGGACCGAGATGGCCAAGCGGTCCCTGGGTCCGCACTGGGAGGCGCGGACGCCGGCCGAGCGTACCGAATTCGTGGACCTCTTCTCCCAGCTGTTTCAGCGGACGTACCTGTCCCGGATCCAGCTGGCCGATCGTGAGCGATTCGCCTACCTGGGTGAGCAGGCTGATGGCGAGCGGGCGCGGGTGCGGACGGAGATCTACACCAAGCAGGGACGCCGGATTCCCGTTGACTACGAGACCTGGCGCGACCCGAGCGGCGCGTGGAAGATCTACGATCTCGACGTCGATGGCGTGAGCCTGGTCAACAACTACCGCAGTCAGTTCACCAAGCTCATCGCACGTTCCTCCTACGGCGATTTCATCGAGAAGCTGCGAGCGCTCGTGGACCGGCGGCCCGGCGCCGCGGCCCCAGGGGCGGTGGTGTTGGTCGGGGCCGGTGACATCGCGTCCTGCCTCAGCGAGGGTGACGAGGCCACCGCGGTTCTGCTCGATACGATAGATGGGATCGTGTTCACCCTGGGCGATCACGCCTACGAGGCGGGGACGCCCATCGAGTTCGCGGCGTGCTACGAGGAGAGCTGGGGCCGCCACCGGGCTCGGACCCGCCCAACTCCGGGGAACCACGACTACCTGACCGCCGGCGCCTCGGGATACTTCGAGTATTTCGGGGCCGCCGCCGGGTCCCCTGACAAGGGTTACTACGCCTACGACCACGGCGCGTGGCGCATCATCGTGCTGAATTCCAACTGCGCCGAGATCGGGGGGTGCGGCGCCGGCTCACCCCAGGAACGGTGGCTCCGCCACGAGCTTGCCTCGGAGCCGCGCGCCTGCACACTCGCCTACTGGCACCACCCACGCTTCAGCTCGGGTGGGCACGGGAGCGACCCTATCTACGTCCCGTTCTGGCAGGCTCTGTTCGACAGCGGTGCGGAGGTCGTGCTGGGAGGGCACGATCACATCTACGAGCGCTTCGTCCCTCAGCGCCCTGATGGGGTCGCTGATGCACGCCGAGGCCTCCGGCAGTTCGTCGTGGGTACCGGTGGTGCAACGCATCATCCATTCGTCGGACCCGCCCTGACCAACAGCGAGATCCGCAACAATGACACGTTCGGCGTCCTCAAGCTGACTCTTCACGCGAGGAGCTACGAGTGGCAGTTCATCCCGGTTCCGGGACGGACCTTCACCGATTCGGGCGTGGCTCGGTGTCACTAGCCTGGACATTCCGGACCCGACCGCGGGGCATCGTTGACGGTGGGAGGAGGCTCGGTTAGGCTCCGCCCATGATTGATCTGATCGTGCGCGGCGGGCAGGTGGTCACGCCCCAAGGGGTGGGGGCGTGGGACATCGCGATCGAGGGTGAACGCATCGCGGCCGTGGTGGCGTCCGGCGTGCTGCCGACGGGCTCCGCGCGGATCATCGATGCCACAGGTCTCGTCGTCGTTCCTGGCGGCATCGATCCGCACACTCATCTTGCGCACTCCATCATGAGCCATCCCGAGCAGCCCGCCATCACCTTGGGACCCGAGGACGACACGCGCGGAATGGCGTTCGGCGGCACCACGACCCACATCGACTTCTGCTACGTGCGGCCGGGGACGACCATTCCCGAGGCCATCGAATCACGGGCAGCCCGCTGGAAAGGCCAGTCCTACGTCGACTATGCGTTTCACGTCACCCTGTGCGGCGCCCTCGATCTCAAGGTGTTCGAGGACATTGGCGAGGCTATCCGCCAGGGCTATCCGAGCTTCAAGGTTTTCACCACCAACGTGCTGCCTCCCCACCCCAAGCGAGCCGGGAACCGCCTCGACTTCGGCCGGATCCAGTACGCGATGGAGCGCGTGGCTGCCCACGGCGGCCTCATGGTCGTGCACGGTGAGGACGAGGACATCGTGCAGTTCAACTACGAGCGCTTCCGCGCCGAAGGTCGCCTCGACGGGACGAACCTGCACCTCGTCCACAACAAGATTTCCGAGCTCCTGGCCTTCCGCCGTACCACGGCTCTGGCCCGCCACACGGGGGCGGCGGTGTACTTCGTGCACACCTCGGCCGTCGAGGGGGTCGAGGCGATTGCCGAGGCGCGGGCCAGCGGCTTGCCGGTCTACGGAGAGACGCTCCACCAGTACGCGTGCTTCAACGCCGAGTACTACAAGACGCCGCGCGGCTTCTGCTCTCATACCTACCCGTCGCTGAAATTTCCCGAAGATCAGCAGGCGCTCTGGACGGGCCTGGTCAAGGAAGGTCTGTCCTGTCTGGCCACCGACGAATACCCCACCTCGCTCGAGCTGAAGCTTCGAGGGCGCACCATCGAGGACGTCACGGGGGGCAATGTCGGGGCGGAGGCGCGCATGGGCATCGCGTACAGTGAGGGCGTGGTGAAGCGCGGGATGGCCCTCACCCGGTTCGCCGACGTCACATCAACGAATGCGGCCCGGATCTTTGGGCTGTACCCGCGCAAGGGCGTGATTGCCCCCGGCAGCGACGCCGATCTCGCCTTCATCGACCCCGCTATCAGAAAGACGTTGACCCGAGGGGACTTCCACGTCACCGACTACAGTCCATGGGAAGGATGGGAGGTCTCGGGCTGGCCGATCATGACGATGCTTCGCGGCGCCCTGGTCGTCGAGCGCGGCACCCTGCTGGGCAGCCTGAGCGGGGGCCGCCAGCTCACGCGCCGAATCGACCCCGTCGTCCTGCAGCGACCGGTCTGCTAGGGTCCGTAGCCACGTAGTGATGCGGTGCGTCATGACCAGGACTGCCTCCCTGGGAGTCCCAAAAAATCCGCGGTAAAGTCGCCGAGCGGTAGCCTGCCGAGTCGTGTAGACTCGGGGGGCGCCTGGGTGTCGTGTTCAGCGGGAACCCGACTCACCATCAAGCCGCGCCCTGAGCTGCTTCCGGGTTCTGGTCGTGATGACTATCGGAAGGTCATCCAAGGAGCACCGTCCATGGCGGTCAAGCTCTTCGTCGGTGGTCTCTCGTTCTCGACTTCCTCTGATCGCCTGCGGGAGGTCTTCGCCGGTTTCGGCACCGTCGAGTCCGTCACGGTGGCCACCGACCGCGACACCGGTCGCTCGCGCGGGTTCGGCTTCGTGGAAATGGCCTCGGCTGGCGAGGCCAATGCCGCGATTGCCCGGTTGAACGGCACGGACCTTGACGGTCGTCAGATCAGAGTCGAGATCTCGTCGTCTGCAGCCGGGAAGGGTGGACCACCCCGTCGAAGCGGCGGCGGTGGGGGCGGTGGTCGCGGCCGGTGGTAACGCGAAGCGCGGATAGGCAGGTGACGAGCCGGTGAAGATCGAAGTCGTCGAGAACCAGATCGAGGCTGCTCTAAAACAACTCAAGAAGCAGATGCTGAAGGACGGCGTCTTTCAGGAGATGAAGCGCCGCGCCTACTACGAGAAGCCATCGGTCAAGCGGAAACGCAAGCAGGCGTTGGCGCGCAAGAAGCGGCGCCGGGCGGCCAGGCGTTTCCGAGGAGACGAAGACTAGCGGAACACGATGGGCGCGATCGACGTCCACACCCACATCTTGCCTCGTGGCTGGGACGCCTTTCTCGCCCGTTACGCCGATCCCCGCTGGCCTCGCCTCGTCCGCGAGGAAGGTGGCGGCTGCTCGCTCTACCGAGGGAGCGAGCGGGACCGCGGCCTGACCGAGCAGGTCTTCGATCCGAGCCTGCGGGTGATGGATCTCGATCGGCTCGGCATCGAGCGTCAGGTGCTGTCGCCGCCACCGCTCATGTTCTGCTACTGGGCCGACCCGACGGCGGCGGCCGAGTTCTGTCGTCTTCACAACGACACGATCGCCGAGGTGGTGGCCGCGCATCCTTCCCGGTTCTTGGGGGCGGCCATCGTCCCCTTGCAGGCTCCGGCTCTCGCGGTGAAAGAGCTCGAGCGCGTGGCGCGACAGGGGTTCCGGTGTATAGAGATCGGCTCCAGCGTGGACGGGCGCGATCTCGACGATCCGGCGCTCGGCCCCGTCTGGGAGGCGGCCGACGCGCTCGACCTCGCCCTCTTCGTGCACCCGGCCGCGCCTGTTCTGGGCATCGACCGTGTCCGCGCGTACAACCTCCCGCTCGTGCTCGGCAATCCGCTGGAGACCGCGCTCGCCATCACGCGTGTGATCTATGGCGGACTCCTCGATCGCTGGCCACGCCTGCGGTGGTGCTTTGCCCACGGGGGAGGCGCCTTCGCGTTCGTGGTGGGCCGGGTGGACCGCGGGTGGGCGGTGATGCCCGAAGGCAAGGCGGCCGTGCCACGCCCACCGAGCGCCTACGCGAGCCGCTTCTGGGTCGACTCCATCACCCATTCCGGGCCCGCCCTGCGCTACATCCTCGACACGCACGGTGCGGACCGCGTCGTGCTCGGGAGCGACTACCCGTTCCGGATGGGGTACGACGATCCCGTGAAGTCTCTCGACGAAACACCGCTCGACGCCGCCACCCGTCAGCGCGTCCTCGAGACGAACGCCGAGGATTTCCTGGGGCTCCGGCCCGGGAGGTAGGGCCAGGGAGTATACTGCGCCGAGCTCGTACAACGGAGGCAACCCGATGCAGATGCAGGCCGCGGTCTTCCGGAAGGTGCACGCGCCCCTCACGATCGAATCGGTAGAAATCGACAAACCCACCAGCCGCGAAGTGCTGGTGCGCACGGCGGCCACGGGTGTGTGCCACAGCGATCTCCACGTCGTGGATGGCCACTCGCGGTTCACGCTGGATCGACCGATCGTGCTGGGTCACGAGGGGTCCGGGGTGGTGGAGGCGGTCGGGACCGAGGTGACATCGGTCCGTCCCGGCGATCATGTGGTGGCGTGTCTCTCGGGCTTCTGTGGGAACTGTGCGCAGTGTCTCGGGGGCCACCCGAACCTCTGCGTCGGGGGAATCGTCACCCGTCCCGAGTCGGCTCCACCCCGGCTATCCCAGCGGGGTGATCCCTTCCGGCAGTTCATCGGCATCTCCAGCTACGCCGAGCGGATGCTGCTCCACGAGAACTCTCTGGTGAAGATCGACCCCGACTTGCCCCTCGACCGCGCCGCCCTGGTGGGCTGTGGCGTGCTGACTGGGGTGGGGGCCGCGCTGAGAACCTCCGGCCTCGAAGCGGGGCAGACGGTGGCCGTGTTCGGCTGCGGGGGCGTGGGACTCTCGATCGTGCAGGGCGCGCGCATCGGCGGGCGCCCGGCAGATCATCGCTGTTGACATCTTCGAGTCCAAGCTCGAGATGGCCCGGCGGGTGGGGGCCACCCACGTCGTGAACAGCGGGCAGGACGATCCGGTCAAGGCCGTCCGCGCGTTGACGGCGGGCGCCGGCGTCGATCACGCGTTCGAGGCGGTGGGGAATGCGACCTTGGTGCGCCAGGCGATCGAGAGCCTGGCCATCCGGGGCACGGCCACCATCGTCGGAGTCTTGCCGCCGGACGCGACGATCGAGTTCCCGTGGATGGCCATCCGACCGGAGTGCCGCGTGCAGACGTCGCGGATGGGATCCAATCGATTCCGGGTGGATATTCCGCGCTACCTCGACTTCTATCGCCAGGGACGGCTCCTGCTCGACGAGATGGTGAGCCGCCGCGGACAGCTCAGCGACATCAACGAGGCCTTCCGTGCCATGAAGGCCGGCGAAGTGGCCCGTACCGTACTGGTTTTCAACTGACCCGCCCCCAGCGGGCCTCGCGCGGCTCTATATCGCCTTGAGGTCGTGGCGCATGATGGGGCGAGGCGGCACGCGGCAAGCCACCGTGTTGAATCCGGCACGCGCGAAGGTCGAGGCATAGCCGGTGCCCGAAGCGCTTGGAGACAAATCCGCATCGAGGGGATAGGCTTCGAGCGCGGGAGCTCGTGCGCGCTTGGCGACTTTCAACGCCGCTGCGATCAGCGCGGACGTAACGCCCCGTCTGCGATAGCCGATGCGCACATAGAAGCAGGAGAGCGACCAGACCGGCACCCCGTCGACGCGCCTGACCCGCCACGCGCGATCAAGCCACGGCAGGGCATGGCGCGGCGTCAGCTGGCACCAGCCCACGGCCACATCGCCGTCGAAGGCGAGCAAGCCCGGTGGCGGACCGCGCTTCACGACCTCTCGAAACGCCGCCTTGTTGTGCGCCCGCGGCCTCTTGAGATAGGTGCTGCCGATCCGCCAATACATGCACCAGCAGCCGCCGCAGGCGCCGTTCTTGCCGAACAGATCTTCGAGCGCGGGCCACAGATCGGGCGTGAGCGGGCGGATCGTGAGCGTCATGCTTGATTTCCTGACGGCCATGCGCAGCGCAACGACCTATAAGAGAGTCTGCTGGCGCTATCCGGCGAACGTCCAGCGAGGGTCGGTGACGGGAATTTCGACTTCAGGGAGCTTCAGCTCGCGACGCACGATGTTGGCGCCCAGGTTGATGGCCACGCACTTGTAAAACGCGATGCGGCGGGCGAGACCCTCGCGCCCGAAGCCGCAATCCGTGGAGAGCACGAGACGCTCGGGGGGGACGTACTCCAGAGCCCGCCGGATCAAGGACGCCACGAACTCGGGCGGCTCCACGGCGGCCGTCGAGTGGTTCACCACGCCGATGGCGATCTTCTTGTCGGTCCGGTGCCTCCCGAGGAGGGGAAGGTCGCGGCCGTTCGTCGACGCGCACTCCAGGGTGATCACGTCGGCGTTCGTCCGGAGCAGGTGGGGTAGCGAACGCTCGTAGGAGGGCCGTTCCCAGTGCAGCGGCTGCTGGTTGGGGTTCCCCCAGCAGGTGTGCAGCCATACCTCCGTGTCGACTCCCGCGATCTCACGGTTGACAGCCTCCGTGAAGAACTCGAGGTCCTTGTCGGTGGCGGTGCCGTTGGCGCCGGCGATGTGGTGTTGAGGCTCCTCCACCTGGATGACCCGGCAACCGGAAGCGGCCACCTCCCGCAGTTCCGCGTTGAAGACGTCGGCGAGGGCCAGGACCAGCTCGCGCTCCGAGGCGTAGTGGCGGTTGAGGAGCATCTTGACGAGCGACTGAGCGGTGATGGCTCCGAACTTCACGGGTCGCTGGAGTGAGCCGCTGAGCGGCCTTGAAGAGGGCCGCGTACTGCAGCGGACCACCGGTGACCTTCTCGCCGACCACGGCCGGCTGGTAGGCCTCCATCACCTCGTAGAGGATGTGTCCGGGCCGCAGCGCCCGCCAGCCTCCGCCTGCGGCGCGATCCACGTGGCCGGTGATTCCCTGCAGGCGCTCGATGACGTAGAAGAACCACGACTTGCCGCCGACGGTGAGATCGAAGCGCGAGTCGCCGTCGGTGACGATGTCGAGCCCGGCCATCTCCTGCTCCCGGAGCAGACACGCCACCGCGTCCAGGTACTGCTCGCGGAACCGCGAGTCCCCCAGCGCGTCCTTGAAGCCGCGTCCGCGCAGCTCTTCGGTGAACCAGTGCGGCCGCGGATAGGAGCCCGTGATCGTGCTGGGCAGGATCTTGTCGCGGGTGGCGTTCAGCATCGATCACTCCAGACCGTAGTCCCGCCAGTGCGCGTCGACCCGATCCAGGTCCTCCTTCGGAGGAACGGAGCGGGCCGGGAACACGTGCTTGCGGGTGGCATCGACGCCAACCTTGGAGGACAGGACAGTCTTCCGCTGGAGCTGGTTCACGTCCTCCTCGGCGACGGAGGGATCGAGAGCCACACCGGCCGTATCCCGGTTGACGTAGAGGTCGTGCGCGGGCTGGACGTGCCAGGACATGGCCCACAGCACCTGGAAGTAATCGCGAACATCGATGTCCTCGTCGACAATCACGATCCACTTCGAGAACGACGGATCGTAGGCCCATGCGGCCCACATGGCTCGCTGGGGCAGGGCCGGATGATCGCGCCGGAGGGAGATGGCCAGAAAGGCAGCGCCGCCTCCGGCCTCGAGGAGATGGACGTCGCGTACGGGGAGCCTCAGGTCGCGGCTCATATGCTTGAGCAGCGCGATGTCGCGTCCGGTGCCCCGGATACAGCTCGATTCGCTCGGCGGCATCTGGCTGAAAAAGGCCTGGTAGATGGGATCGGTCCGGTGGGTAATGCAGGTGACGTCGATCACGAAGCTGGGGCCAGAGGCCCCCATGTAGCCCGTGTACTCGCCGAACGGCCCCTCGGGCTCGCGGACACCAGGCGGCACGAATCCCTCGATCACAATCTCCGCGTGAGCGGGCACCTCGAGGTCGTTGGTCTCGCAGCGCACGACCTCCAGGGGAGCGCCTCGGAGCGCCCCGGCCACCCCCAGCTCGTCCCCGCGGATGCGCGCCACCGACGTCAGGGGCACGGGCGGATCGCAGCCGATCACCACGGCGCACGGCGTGGGCTTTCCCTGCTTCTCGTTCTTCATGAGGTGCGCGTACATGTCTCGCCAGGTCGTGCTGAGGAACAGGCCGAAGCGGCGCGGCCCCTGCAGCATGAGTCGGTAGGTTCCCATGTTGCGCTCGCCCGTCTCGGGGTCGCAGGAGATCACGCAGGGACCCGTCACGTAGGGCGCCGGATCCTGCCCGCGTGTCCAGATGCACAGCGGCAGCTTGGTGGCATCGGCCCGATCGCCGGTGAGGATGACGTCCTTCACCGGCCCGGTGCTCACGCGAACGGGCGGGATCGGGTGGCTCTGGGCCTGCGCCCACTTGTCGGCGATCTGATCCACGGTGGTCTCGAGGGCCAAGCGCGTACACCTCGGGCGAGGCGCCGAGGACGCCGGCCACCAGCGGCATCTCATACCCTTTGATCCGCTCGAACATCATGGCCGGCCGGGCCGGAGGCGGAATGCGCTGGAAGACCCGACGCATGACGGCAGCCACCTCCCAGTCGGGGTCGACCTCCTTCGTCACGCGGTGCAGCTTGCCCCGCTTGTCCAGGGCGCTCAGATACTCGCGAAGATCTTGGTAGGCCATGGCAGGTCACCTCGCCCGGGGGCCGTTCAGAACCAAGCAGATTGGAGCCGCGGCGATGATAGCATCGCCGCCCCGCTGTCTCGACCGTCACTTGATGCGGAACTCGATGGGAAGCAAGACCCACATCCCGACCGCCTCGCTGCCGCGCCGTCCAGGCTCGAAGCGCCACTGTCGAACGGCGTCGGTAGCGGCCTGATCCATGTCTGCATGCCCCGCCGACTTCGCGACGACGATTTCCGTGACGCGGCCGTCGGCCGCCACGTGGACGCGCAGCAGCGAGGTGCCCTGGATGCCGAGCCGACGAGCGGTGGCCGGATACGTCGGTTGGATCTGGTAGCCGCCGCTCGGGATCGCCGACCTGGTGATCCCAGAGCTGCCGGTGCCGGAGGTATCTCCGGATCGTGAGGCGACGCCCGGCGTGTTTCCGCCCCTCGCGGCGCCACCAGTCCCCGGACCCACCCCCGGCGCCTCGGACGATCCGCCGGGCGCTCCCGCCCGATTGGGCTGATTGGCCGACGCACGCTCGGAGCCCTCGCGAGCCACGGCACCAGCCGATCCCTGGGGTGGTGCTCCCGGGAGCGCCTTCGGTTCCTCGACGCGCAACGTGGCCGTCGCAGGTGGCGGATCCTGCCGCTGTGCAGCCGATGACGTCTCCGGAACTTTTCCTTCCTCGAGTTTGGCTGGCTTATCTTCAGGCTTCGCCACCCTCTCCTCGGGCTTCGGTGGTTTCTCTTCGACCTTCGGCGGCTTCTCCTCGGGCTTCGGTGGCCTCTCCTCGACCTTCGGTGGCGGGCGCGGCGCTTCGACGAGCTGGGCCGGCGCCTCGGGCGGTTTCACCGCCTTCTCGACCGGCTTGGCCGGCATGACTACGGGTGGTGGTTTGAGAGGCGTCGTGATCGGCTGCCGGGTTTCCTGGGGAGGCGCGGTCATGGGTGGTGGCGGGATCTCGCGCTCGAAGCTCACAAGTTCCGTGTGGACGACGGGCACAAGCCGCGGCACCACTGGCAGGCCGACCGCCAGGACGGCGGCGATGAGAAGCGCGTGGATCACCCCCGAGGCCACCACGGGCGCCGCTCGCGCCCCGGTACGCGCGGCCAGGCGCCGCAGCTCGCTCGCTCGCCGGACGGTATCCATCGTAGGAAGAATTCAACACGAATAATACTCCGGATGGAGCGGGCCGGATCAGGAGAGGCGCTTACCCCGGGTGGCCGGCACCAGCTGACCGTAGCGGACCCCCTTGATGGCCAGGAGCTCGTTGGCGAGAGCGCGGATGCGGCGCGCCGTCCCGCGCAGGGCGATGACCTCGAGGCACGAATGCTCGTCCAGATGAACGTGGAGCGCGGCCGTGATGCTGCGAAAGCTGTGGTGCTGGATGTCGGTGAGCTTGTCGGCCAGGGCTCGCGTGTGGTGGTCGTACACGAGCAGCAGCACCCCCACCGTCTCCCCCCGCCGCTGCGCCCATTCCTCCTTGACCAGCTCCGCCCGGAGCAAGTCTCGGATGAACTCACTGCGGTTCACGTAACGGCGCTCGGCGCGGAGCTGATCCAGGGTCCGCATGAGCCGGTCGGGGAGGGAGACCGTGAAGCGGATGGTGCGATCGTCAGCCATCGAAGCGGCATCGTATGTCATGAAAGGCCTGAAATGTGGTATTACTTCCTGACTTCTTGTAATACTTCTTGGCCGAGGAAACGTATGGCGCGACCGATCACGGCGTTTCTCCCTGGCTCGGATTCCTCCTTCCCTCCTGGAGCCGCGTGGCGGCGGTGGGTGGCGGCCGCCGTCTTCTTGACCGCTCTCACCACTGCCGGCCCGGGCGTCACCCAGGAGGAGCCGCTGCCGCCTCCGGAGGCCGTCCTGCCGCCGCTGGTGGTGGAGGCGCCGCCGGCCCTGTCGTCCTCCTCGGAGGTCCTCATTCCCGGCAAGAGCTTCGAGCTCCGGCCCCAGGGCCGGCCTGCGGACATCCTGCGCCTGATTCCCGGCTTCGTGATCGCCCAGCATCACGGCGGGGGCAAGGCCGACCAGTACTTCCTGCGCGGGTTCGACGGCGACCACGGCACCGACATCGCCTTCTTCGCCGACGGCCTGCCCGTGAACCTGCGCAGCCACGCCCACGGGCAGGGCTACACCGATCTGCACTTCATCATTCCCGAGACCCTGGCCCGGGTCGACGTGTTCAAGGGGCCGTACTACGCGGAGTACGGCGACTTCGCCACGGCGGCGGCCATCAACTTCGTCACTCTCGACATGGTGGACGAGAACCTCGCCCAGGCGGGGGGCGGGTCGTTCAATACCCAGCGCTATCTCGCGCTGTACTCGCCGACTCGCGGCGCCCTGAAGACGCTCTTCGCCGGGGAGTTCTACGCGACCGACGGGCCCTTCGATCGCCCGCAGAACTACCGACGCGTAAACGTCTTTGCCAAGGCCACGGCCGCCCTGGGCGAGGACCTCACTCTGCGCGTCATCGGCTCGTATCTCTACAGCGACTGGTTCGCCTCGGGCGAGATTCCCCTGCGCGCCGTCCACGAGGGGTTGATCGACCGCTTCGGGTCCATCGACAACAGCCAAGGCGGCACCACCCAGCGCTTCAACTTCAACAGCAACCTTCTGTGGAAGCCCTCGGCGAACGAGGTGGTCTCCCTCCAGGGTTATGCCTCGTACTACTTTTTGAATCTCTTCTCGAACTTCACCTTCTTTCTGTTCGACCCCGAAAACGGGGACGGCATCCAGCAGTACGACCGGCGCTGGTACGGTGGCTTCGACGGCCGGTACGAGCGGCAGGATCGCCTGTTCGGCGTGAACACCACGAGCACGGCCGGGTTTCAGTCCCGGATCGACGGCCCTCACCTGGTCCTTGCTGCGCAGGCTGATCGCCACCGCCTGCCCCCCCCACCGCCTGACAGCCCTTTCCAGTCCGAGAATGTCAACATCCTCGAGCAGTCCTATTCTCCGTTCGTGAAGTTCGCCCTCGCGCCAGCGGCCACGCCGTGGTTGCGCTTCGTCACCGGCGCCCGCGGCGACATCTTCACCTACAATCTTCATGACCAGCTGGAGGCGGGAACTCTCAACGGATCCGAGGTCCGGGCGATTCCCAGCGTGAAGGCCAACCTCGTCCTCGGCCCTTGGTACCAGACCGAGTTCTTCGCCAACTTCGGGACCGGATTCCACAGCAACGACGCGCGTGCCGTGATCTTGGACCCGAAGCTGACCGCGCTGGCCCGGGCCGAGGGCTACGAGTTCGGCGTCCGCGTGCAGCCCCATCCCAAGATCCAGGCTTCGGCGACCCTCTGGGCGCTCAACCTGGCCAGCGAGCTGGTGTTCGTCGGCGACGTGGGGACGACGGAACCCTCGGGGGCCAGCAAGCGCAAGGGGGTCGAATTCTCGACGCAGATCAAGCCGTTTGACTGGCTCACCTTCAACGGCAATTTCACGTATACCAACGCCACCTTCAACGACGGCGGCGCGGTGCCCCTGGCCCCGCGCTGGACCGCTCTGGCCGACCTCACCGCGCGGTGGCCGTGGGGACTCAGCGTGGACCTGGCCACGCTCTATCTGGGGCCCCGATACCTCACCGAGGACCGCTCGGTGATCGCCAAAGGCTACACGCTGACGACCTTGACCGCCCGATATCGCTACAAGGCTGTCGAGGCCTTCCTGAGCCTGAACAACCTCTTCAACGTGAACTACAGCGAGGGGCAGCTCTACTACGTCTCACGGCTGAAGAACGAGCCGCTCGAGGGGGTCGCGGACGTTCACTTCACGCCGGGGGCTCCGTTCTCGGCCTTCGGGGGCCTCGCCATCAGATTCTAAGTCGGATATCCGCGCCCGGTTCAGCGGAGTGGCGGTCCGCCCAGGCTGGCCAGACGCTCGCGCCAGCGAGGAATGACGGCCGGATTGCGGACGTAGAGAGGTTCCTGACCGCGCAGAGCCCGTGTAACATTTTCCACCGCGGCCCCGGGCAACCGTGCGTACAGCTCCTCCGAATGGGCCACGTTATGGGCGGTCGCGATGACCCGGGGGTGCGTCCGCAGCGGATGTCCGGGTGGGCATGGCTCCTCGCGCCAGACGTCCAGGGCGGCTCCGCCCAGATGGTCGTCCAGGGCTTTGATCAGCGCGTCCTCGTCCACGACACCGCCGCGGCTGGTATTGATCAGATACGCGCCCGGCTTCATCAGCGCGAACTCCTTGGCTCCTAGAAGGTGCCGGGTCTCGCCCGTCAGCACCACCTGGATCGACACCACGTCGGAAGCGCCGAGGAGCGTCTCCAGATCCACCAGCTCGACCCCGAGCTCGGCCGCCACGTCCTTCGAGATATAGGGGTCGGTGGCGATGAGGCGGCACTCCCAGCCGCTGAGTCGGCGAGCGACAGCCTGTCCCACGTTGCCGAGGCCGATCATCCCGATCGTGCTGTGACGGACCATGTGACCGGCTTGTGATACCCGGTACCCCCCTTCGCGCATGGCGGTCCACTTCTGGGGAAGCCGCTTGATCAGGGCCGCCGCCAGCATCACCACCGCCTCCGCGACACCGAGGTAGTTCTCGGGGGTGGCGCCGAAGCCGATGACGATTCCCAGCTCGGTGGCGGCGTCCACGTCGATGTGCTCGGTGCCGATGATCGTGCTGCACCCGACGGTGAGGCGCTTGGCCGCCTGCATCAGCTCGCGCGGGTAGCGCTCGCGGATCCCGGCGATGAAGGCGTCGGCATCGGCGAAGTACTCGCGGATTTCCGCGCCGCTGAAGTCATGCACCTCTCCCGGCGTGGTCACCGGGCCGAGAACCGGGGTGCAGCCGGCGGCGGTCAGCCCCTGCACGATCTCTTCGACTCTCGACAGTTGACGGGACACCACCACCTTGGGCGCCATTGGGTTCCTCCCCTCGAGGGCAGCGCTAGTGAGTATACTTCCGAGGAGCCCGCCGCCTCCCTCGCTTCCGGGAGCGGCGAGCAGAGCACGGAGGAGGGCCCCATACTGTTGACGAGCTTCTGAAGCGAGACGATCTGACCCCGACCGTCAAAGCAAAGATCCTGGGGCGTAACGCGCTGGGATTCTACGGCTTGACCACTCCAGTGGAGGCTCGATAGCGCCATGGCCACTCAACTAGAGAGCATCGACACCCGAACGGGAAGAGCGCGCGAATATCGGATGGAGGCCCACCAGGCTGCCGAGGCCATGATGGCCTCCATGAGCCTGAACGGCATCGAGCGACTATGGTTCGTGTCGGGCACGGAGCTGGCATTTTTCCAGGAAAGCGCGGTGAAGCACCGGGCTCTCGGAAAGCCCGCTCCCCAGCTCATGACGATGACGCACGAGAACGCGGCCCTGGCGGCTGCCTGCGGCGAGACCGCGGTGACCGGCCGGCCGTCGGCAACCGCCTTCCACGTGGAGTGCGGGCTGATCAATGCGGGAGGGGCGATCCACAACGCCGATCGCGGGCGCTATCCAGTGCTGATCATGTCCGGGTATCCGCCATCGGCCGAAGCCGGGAGTGTGCCGGGAGCGCGCAACTCTTACATTCAGTGGTACCAGCAGATTCGCGACCAGGGTGAGCTGCTGCGTCAGTACGTGCGCTGGGACCACAAGCTGGCCCCCTACGACAACGCCGGGCTGGTGATCAGCCGGGCCGTCCAGGTGATGACCAGTGAGCCGCGGGGCCCCGCCTACCTCGCGGTGCCTCGCGAGTCAGCCATGACTCGTCTGGAGACGGCGCGGTTTCCCATCGC
The DNA here is from genome assembly GCA_963754315.1 of uncultured Candidatus Rokubacteria bacterium. GTDB lineage: Bacteria > Methylomirabilota > Methylomirabilia > Rokubacteriales > CSP1-6 > CAVWFS01. Next base: position 24,473 of record CAVWFS010000015.1, on the reverse strand, counting down.
GGATCGACTGCGTCCGGCCGGAACTCCGGTCGCCGACCCTGCCGAGCTGCGTCAGGCTGCCCAGTGGCTGCTGGAGGCCGAAAACCCGCTCATCTGTGTGTCGCGCTACGGGGACAATCCAGGCGCGATCCATGCCCTTCAGGAGCTAGCGGAGACTCTTGGTGCCCGCGTGATGGCCGATCCCTTCCGCATGAATCTGCCCGGGCGCCATCTACTGGACCGTGGGGCACCGGGCATCGCGCCCACCCCGCCCGATACGGATTGCATGCTCGTCATCGACGCTGTCGTTCCCTGGCAGACGTGGTCGTTCGAGCCCGACGGGGTGAACCGCATCATCCGGCTCGCCATCGACCCCATCGAGCGCATGACACCCATCTATGAGTTTCCGTCCGACCTGTCGATCACTGCGGACCCGGCCAAGGCCATCCCCGCGCTGCTCGAGGAGCTGCGCTCGCAGATGACGGGCGAGGGGCGCCGCCGCTGCCAGGCGCGGCTGGAGCGCTACCAGGCCGAGGGGCGCCGACGGCTGGAGGCTGTCGTCGAACATGCGAACGCCGACCGTGCGAGAGGCGTCATCTCGCCGCTATGGCTCAGCTACCAGATAGGCCAGACGATCGACCCCGAGGCGATCATCACCCATGAGCTGGTGGACTCGTCGATGTTCAACCGCTCGCGCCCTGGAACCCTGATCGGCACGGGAGGCTCGAGCATCGGGTGGGCCGCGCCCGCCGCCATCGGTGTCAAGGTAGCCGCCGGCGATCGTCCGGTGGTAGCCTGCGTGGGCGACGGCTCGTGGATGTTCGGCAATCCTCAGGTGACGGCGTGGGCCTCGGCCTTTCACCGGGCGCCGGTGCTCTTCATCGTGTGGAACAATCGCGGGTATCGCACCGGCACGAACGAGGTGCTACGCACGTATCCCGAGGGTTACGCGGCCAAGGGGCAAGACCTCACGGGAGGCTGGTTCGATCCCTGCCCGAACTATTCGGGTGAGGCGGCGGCGAGCGGGGCGCACGGCGAGAAGGTGACGGATCCCAACGAGGTTGGCCCCGCGTTGCGCCGTGCCCTCGAGGCCATGAAGCGCGACCGCGTGCCTGCCGTCCTCGACATGTGGCTGCCCAAGCTGGTGACGGGCGAGGTATAGACACGATGACCTTACGATTCGGGGTGTTCGATCATATCGAGCCCGTGCCGGGGCTCGGGCTCGATCGGATCTACCGCGAGCGATTGCTCCAGATCGAGCGTTTCGACGCAGCCGGGTTCCATGCTTACCACCTGGCCGAGCACCACACACCAGCCATCCACAGCCTGGCCCCCTCGCAGAACGTGTTCCTGGGTAGCGTGGCCCAGCGTACGACCCGCTTACGCTTCGGCCCTTGCGTCTACGTCTTGCCCTTGCACCATCCCCTGCGGCTGATCGAGGAGATCAGCATGCTCGACAATCTGAGCGATGGGCGACTGGAGATCGGGGTTGGTCGCGGGGGTGTCATGGAGGCCTATTTCTGGGGTCAGGAGGCCGACTCCGAGACCAACTACGCTCGCTACGTCGAGACCCTGGCCATCGTGCGGGAGGGGCTCAGCCACGATCATCTGACCTACGCCGGCCGTTTCCACAGCTTCGACAACCTGCCCATGTACCTGCGCCCGCTGCAGAAGCCGTATCCGCCGCTCTGGTACATGCGCAATCCCATCACGGCGGCCATGGAGGGCATGCATACCATCATCGTCGGCTCCCTCGACACTCTGAAGGTCGCGGTGCCGCGTTACCGGGCCGCCTGGGACGAGCATCAGGGCGGGGCGCTGACCCTCCAGGGTGATGCGCCGCTGATCGGTCTGGTCGTCCACATGGTGGTGGCGGAAACTGATGACGAAGCCATCAGGATCGCCACCCCGGCCTGGGAGAAATACCGCTGGAACCTGGCCGCGCCCCGCCGCCTCGAAGCCGAGCGACGGGGCCTCACCCAGTTCATGCACACCAAGGATGGCTCGTTCGGTTTCGTCGGAGAGCGGCCGGCTGGCCTGCCCACCCGCGAGACCCGCCGGGACATCGACGCCGAGCTGGAGCGTTTCGATCAGCAGAAGCAGCGGCCCCATCCCAATCGCGTGGGCGGGGTGGCCCTGGCCGGTTCCCCCCGGGCAGTGCGAGAATATATGGATGAGTATCTGGAAACGGGGGCCAACTACTTCGTCTGTTCGTTTCAGTGGGGCGACCTCGGCCACGATCAAGCCATGCGATCCATCGAGCTGTTCGCCAGCGAAGTGATGCCGCACTACGGGGCAACCTTGCCGGCCGCGCACGGGTAGGGGAGGACGGCTGCCGATCGGCATGAAGATCCTCGTCAATGCCCGGAACGGGTCATGCGACTTCGAGTGCGACCCCGAGGAGAAGATCCTCCACGCCGGCCTCCGGCGGGGTTTCGAGCTTCCCTACGAGTGCGCCACGGGTACCTGCGGCACCTGCAAGGCTCGGCTGGCCAGCGGACGAGTCGAGAGCGAATGGCCGGAGGCCCCCGGCCGCCGCTATCTCAAGAGCGACGCCGAATTCCTGATGTGCCAGAGTCTGGCCCGCGATCATTGCACCCTCGAGGTCGGAGGCGCGCTGAAATCGCGTGAGCCGACCCCGCCCGCCCCGCGCGCTCTCGGGGGTGTCGTGAACGCGTACCGCCGGTTGACACACGACGTCGCCGCCTTCGACGTTGTTCTCGACGAGCCCCTCGAATTCGAGGCTGGCCAGTTTGCCCTGGTGACGGTGCCGGGAATCGTCGGCGCCCGGGCCTACTCCATGGTCAACTTCGGACGCGGAGCCAAGAGCCTGTCGTTCGTCGTGAAGAAGAAGCCGGGCGGCGCGGTCAGCGAGTGGCTCTTCGCCGATCGCATCGACGGCGCGCGCCTCGGGCTCTTCGCGCCGGTGGGCCATGCCACGTTCCTGCCCGGCCTGCCCCGGCACCTGCTCTGCATTGCGGGTGGCAGCGGCATCGCCGGCATGATGTCGATTCTCTCCCTGGCCTGTCAGGAGGGCCACTTCGACGGCTGGGACGGCCACGTTTTCTTCGGCGTTCGTACCGCGCAGGATCGGTTCTTCCTGGACGAGCTGGAAGCGTTTCGGGCGCAGTGCCCGGCGCGGCTCGCGGTCACCGTCGCGCTCTCGGACGAGGACGTCCCGGACACGCTGGTCGCCGCCTATCCCGGATTCGCGTTTGCAAGGGGTTTCGTCCACGCCGTGGCCGGCGAGCGCATGCAGGGACGATTCGCCAGTGTCCGCGCCTACGTGGCCGGGCCGCCCCCGATGGTCGACGCGAGCCTGCGCCTGCTGCTGCGCGAGGCGCGGCTGGCGCCCGCCGATGTCCGCTATGACAAGTTCAGCTGATGGGAACCCCGAGCACCATAGAGGAGCCATGATGGGCCAGTACGATCGTCACGTGTTCGTGTGTACGAGCGGTGAGATCTGCCCGACGCAGGGCGATACCGAGAAATACGTGAAGGTTCTCCGGGACGCGGCTCGACAGGCCGGCAAGCAGATCGAGGTGCGCATCAACAAGGCCGGCTGCTTCTCCCAGTGCGGCCATGGCCCCATGATCGTCGTCTATCCAGAGAATGTCTGGTATGCGGGGGTCCAGGAGTCCGATCTTTCGGAGATTCTCACCTCGCACATCCTGGGCGGCCGTCCGGTCGATCGCCTTGTCTACGAGCCCGGCGTGCGTGGGGCCAACAAGGTCAGCACGGACGAGCACAAGAGTGCGCCGCCGGCGAGCCCGGCCCCTCGCGCGTCAGAGCCCGTCTGGAAGCGCGTGTGCCGGACGGACGCGGTGCCCGCCAACGGCCTCAAGGAATTCGCGGTGGACGGGATCAACGTGCTCATCGCCAATACCGCGAACGGCTTCGTGGCCTATCAAGCGCTGTGTCCGCACGAGGCGGTGCCGCTGGAACAGGGGGTCCAGGATGGATCCGTCCTCACCTGCCTCGAGCACCTGTGGCAGTTCGACCTGCAAACGGGCTCGCCCATGGGGGACGCCGAGGTCGGCCTGACGGGGTATCGGTTGAAGGAAGAGGCCGGCGACCTCTACGTCGAGCTGAAGGGCTGATCAGACCGCGCTCACCTGAACGCGGGCATCACCTCGTGAGTGAGGATCTGCAGGCTGCGCGTTTCCAGCTCGGGCGAAATGCGGCCGCCGGGATTCAGTTCGGCCACGATGCCGTCCAGGCCGAGCTCGTCGCGCAGGTACGTGAGACGGTCGATCACGCCGGCGGCGGTGCCGAAGGCGACCTTCTTGGTGAGGACGTCGTCGTAGGAGAGGCTGGCCATGCGCTCGGCCTGAAAGCGGCGTCGCTCGGCGGGGCCCGCCCCGGCTCGCCCCACCGCCGCCCGGGCCAGCTCGGTCTGACGGGCGAAGAACGACGTGAGGCTCTCGCGCGGCTCCTCGCGCGCGCCCTCCTCGGTGGGCGAGACGTAGACCGGGATGCGTAGATAGACGCTGGGATTGCCGGGATGGCCGGCCTCGCGCCAGGCGTGCCGGTAGGGCGCGAGCTGAGCCTGCAGATCGGGTAGTTCGGTCGCGCGCAGACCGACGAAGATGGGCAGTCCCATGCGCCCTGCCGCCGGAAACGTCTCCTCGCTGGTGGCGGCCATCCGAATGGGCGGATGCGGAACCCGATAGGGACGCGGTGCCACCGTGGCGTTCTGCACCCGGTAGAACTCGCCCTCGTAGCTGAACGGCTCCCCCGTCCACGCTTGCCGGATGATCGTGAGCGCCTCGCGAAAGCGGGCCTGGCTCTCGCCGTAGGGCACGCCATAGGTATCGTACGAGCGCACCACGCCGCTGCGGCCGATCCCGAACTCGAAACGACCTTCGCTGATCTGATCGACGGTCGCGACCTCTTCTGCGATGCGCAGGGGATGATTCAGGGGGAGCACCTGGACGGCGGTGCCGACGTGGAGCCGGCGGGTGCGAGCCGCGATCGCGCTGGCCACCTGCAGGGAGGCGGAGATCACCGAGCGAGCAGGGGTGAAGTGGATCTCCCCAAGCCAGACGCAGTCGATGCCCCACGCCTCGGCGCGGTCGGCCACCTCGAAGATATCGCGGAAGGCCGAGGGTTGGCTGGCCCCTTGACGCATCTCCTCGACGAACAGCCCGAAGTGCACGGTGTCCCCTCCCGGACCGATACTGACCCGTCCCCATCGGTCCGTCAAGGACGGTGCCGGACACTGTCCTCGGGCGCGATTTGTCCGATGACGGAGGTTGCACTATGATCCCTGCGGCTTGCACTAACCCCACGGATGGAGACTGACCGGCATGGCTGACAACGGCGGCGCGCTTCCCCTGGGACGATTCTCGGTCCTCGATCTCACCCGCGCTCGGGCGGGCCCGACCTGTGTGAGGCAACTGGTGGATTGGGGTGCCCGGGCCATCAAGATCGAGATGCCCGGCGGGCGCTCGGGCGATGGCATGGGCGGTAACCGCCACGGCTTCGACTTCCAGAACCTGCATCGCAACAAGCGCGGCCTGACCCTGAACCTGAGAGAGCCAGAGGGCGTGGCCATCTTCAAGAAGCTGGTACGCGATAGCGATATCGTGGTGGAGAACTACCGCCCGGACGTCAAGCGGCGCCTCGGCATCGACTACGAGAGCCTGCGCCCGCTCAATCCGCGGCTGATCTACGGCAGCATCTCCGGGTTCGGGCAGAGCGGCCCCTATCGTGATCGGCCGGGAGTCGATCAGATCGCTCAGGGGATGGGCGGTCTGATGTCCATCACCGGCCTCCCCGGGCAAGGCCCGGTGAGAGTGGGCATTCCCATCGCCGACCTCTGCTCGGGCATTCTCCTCGCCCAGGGCATCCTGGTGGCTCTTCTCGAGCGCGAGATGACCGGCCAGGGGAAGTGGGTGCATACCTCGTTGCTGGAGGCGATGCTGTCGATGCTCGACTTCCAGGCCTCCCGCTGGCTGATGAGCGGCGAGATCCCGCCCCAGGCCGGCAACAACCACCCGACGGGCATTCCCACCGGTGTGTTCGAGACGAAGGACGGCCACATCAACATCGCCGCCGCCGGCGACGAGATCTACGAGCGGTTCTGTCGTGCCATCGAGCGGGCCGATCTCAAGACCGACCCGCGGTTCGCGACGTCCCGGGCCCGCTCCACCAATCGCGACCTGCTGATGGAGACCCTGATGCCGGTGACCCGCCAGCGGACCAGCGCGGAATGGGTCCAGATCATGAACGACGCCGGCGTGCCCTGCGGTCCGATCTATCGGGTCGACGAGGCGTTTGGCGATCCCCAGGTGCGGCATCTCGCCATGGCGCAGCCCGTGCATTCTGCGACCCTCGGGGATCTCACCATTCTGGGCCACCCGGTCTCCCACGGAGAACGGCGGATGCCCATCCGGACCTCGGCCCCCGAGCTTGGCCAGGATAACGAGGAGATCCTGACCTCGCTCGGCTACACCAAGGACCAGATCGCCGATCTGGCCGCCCGCGGCATCATCTGATGAAGGTCACCACGCTCGACACCTACTTTCTATCGGCGCCCCTGCCGCAGGCGGTCCGCACGTCCACGCATACGATCAGCCGGGTGAGCGAGGTCATCGTCAAGCTGACGACCGATACGGGGCTGGTAGGTATCGGCGAGGCCCATGGCCCCTTCCTGTTCCAGGGCGCCGAAGGCCTGCGCACGGTGAACGACATCCTCGGGGCGATCACGCCGCTCGTGGTGGGCGGCGATCCCTTCGACGTCGAGCGGATCTGGCAGGACCTCTTCGCCCTCACCTATCGAAGCGTGCGGGGCATTCCCGCGCTGGCCCGTCAGCAACGCCCGCTGGTGACGGCCATGAGCGCCATCGACATCGCGCTGTGGGATCTCAAAGGCAAGGCCACGGGACGACCGGTCTACGCACTGCTGGGCGGGGCGCTGCGCCAGCGGGTGCCCGCCTATGTCACCGGCTTTTACTACCGGGACGGTGAGCGGCCCGATGACCTCGTGCGCGAGGCGTCTCTGTACATGGAGCACGGCTACCGGACCGTGAAGGTGAAAGTAGGAGGCTTGACACCCGAAGCTGACGCCGAGCGCGTCGGCGTCATCCGCAAGGCGGTGGGCAAGGACGTGGCGATCATGCTCGACGCCAACCAGGGCTGGGACTTGCCCACGGCCGTCCAGGCGGCGCGCCTGTGTGCGCCTCACGACATCTTCTGGCTGGAAGACCCGATGCCCTGGTACGACGAGCGCCAGACTCTCCGACGGCTGAAGGAGGCCGTCGATATCCCGATCGCGGCCGGGGAGACGGAGTATAGCCCGTTCGGCCTGCGGACGATGGTGGTGGAGGGGCTGGTCGACTACCTGATCATCGACTCGACCTGGGCCGGCGGGTTGACCACCTGGCGCAAGGCGGCGGTGGTGGCCGAGCTGTATCAGGTGCCGCTGGCGGCTCATCACGATCCGCAGATCCATGTCCATGCGGTGGCCGCCAGTCCCACGGGGTTCATCCTGGAATCGTTCGCCGATCCCACGCGCGATCCGCTGTGGTTCGAGCTGTTCCGCGAGCGCCCCCGGATCGTCGACGGCTACATGGCGCTGCCGGAGGCGCCCGGGCTCGGCCTCGAGCTGCGCGAGGAGACCCTGGAGAAATACGGCGTGAAGCTCGGCTGAGCCCTCCGCGGCAGACGCGCTAACATGGTCACGATCCCATGACCATGGGCGCCTGGAGCGCGCTATAAAGACGATGCCGGCCGGTGAGTTCAAGGCCCGCTGCCTGCGCGTGATGGAAGACGTGAAGAAGTATCGCGTGTCGGTCGTCATCACGAAGAAGGGGCGACCGGTTGCGAAGCTCGTGCCGGCCGATGAGCCCGGGAGGGAGATCTTGGGCTGCATGGCAGGAACCGCGACCATCATCGGTGATGTCGAGTCGTCGGTCTTTCCACCGGAATGGTGGGATGCGTTTCGTCCCGCGCTCCCGCCACCGCGGCGAAAACGCACGCGAACGGGCACGTAAATCGTCGTCCTCGATACGCATGTGTGGCTCTGGCTGGCTCTCGAGCCACGGTGTTTGTCGGCAACGGCGACTGCCGCCATCCGGCGGCATCCAGTACGGACGGCATCGTGGTGAGAACCGTCTGGTGAGCAAGCCAGGCGACCTGTTCACCTCAGCTCTGGGTCCGGCAGTAGCGGGCGACCTCCTCGTGGGTGGCGAACCAGACGCCGTCGACGCGCTTGATGTGCTCGATCAGCTCTGCGAGGAGGGCCATGCGCGAGCGATGCCCGATGATGTGCGGATGCATGGTGAGCAGGAACAGGCCGCCCTCGGCCACCGCCCCATCGAACTCCCGCTTGAAGATCTCCAGCACCGCCGATGGTGGTGTGTAGGGGCGGATGGTGGAGGCGCGATTCATGCCGAAGTAGGGGGCATCGTCCTTGATCCACTCCACCGGCAGCTCGACGATTCCGGTCGGCTCGCCGTCCTCGACCAGCTCGTACGGCTCGTCGTCGGCCATCAGCGAAGAATCGTAGAGTAGCCCCAGTTCGCGGATCAGCCCCAGGGTGGTCGGGCTGAAGTCCCACGAGGGAACACGTACCCCTACCGGCCGCCGGCCAGCGACCTTGGCCAAGGTCTCGTAGGCGCGCCACATCAGGTCACGCTCCACCGTTTCGGTGAGCTGACTGGTCATCTCGTGGATCCACCCGTGCATGGCCAGCTCGTGGCCCTCGTCGACCACTCGGCGCTGCTCGTCGGGATGAAGGAGGGCCACCACGGCCGGCACGAAGAAGGAGGCCCGGATATCGTGGCGGCGGAGGAGGGCGAGAATGCGCGGGACGGCCGCCCGCGCGCCGTACTGGCCCTGCGAGAGCCGCCCCGGCGAGACCGAACCCTCGCGCAAGGTGGAGGTCTCGTGATCGGAGTCGAAGGAGAGCGCCACGCAAACCCTGGCGTTGTCCTTCCAGCGCGGGGGGCGGAGCGAGCGCCCAGCACGAACTCTGTCCACCGCCGAGCGCCATCGGCGCTCCTCCCACCGCCAGGAGGGATCCGGATCGGTATCGTGTCGAGCCATGCCGTACTGATAGTCTGGCCGCGCGGCGCCGTCAAGTCGTGGATTTTCGCTTCGCACGTCCGGGAACCTTGACAGAGGCCGACGGCCGAACGAGTATCGTGCCCGTCCGAGGACGAGCCAACCGCGCAGGGTTGACCTTCCGCGCAGGCGAGTGGTGTCGGCTGTCAGATGACAGCCCGAGAGGGGAGGAGCATGAAGCGGACATGGGGTCGTGTGGCACGGTCGGTCGTGATGGTCCCGGTGATGGTGAGCGTGTGGCTGGCGAGCATCGGAGGCCAGAGCCCGGCGAGCGCTCAGGCCAAGCCGGAGGGGGAGATGCGCTGGGCGCTCTACGTGACCATGCCCCCTGCCTGGTTCGACCCGGGCGAGGTCACCGGCATCATCACGCCGTTCTGGGTGCTGTACGCGCTGCACGACGCGCTGGTGAAGCCCATGCCCGGGAACCTCATGACCCCGAGCCTGGCCGAGTCGTGGACGGTGAGCCCGGATCAGCGTGTCTACGAGTTCAAGCTGCGCGAGGGCGTGAAGTTCCATAACGGCGATCCCTTCACCGCAGAAGACGTGAAGTTCAGCTTCCTTCGTGCCAAGGGTTCCAAGATCCTGCGCGAGAAGGTGAAGGACGTCACGGTGGTCAGCCCCAGTCGTGTCCGCTTCCAGCTGCACGAGCCCTGGCCCGACTTCATGACCTTCTACGGCACCCTCGTCAGCGGAGCGGGCTGGATCGTGCCCAAGAAGTACGTCGAGCAGGTGGGGGACGATGGCTTTCGCAAGCAGCCCATCGGGCTCGGCCCCTACCGGTTCGTGAGCTACACGCCGGGTGTGGAGCTGATCATGGAGGCCAACGAGAGCTACTGGCGCAAGATGCCGAGCATCAAGCGCCTCGTCTACAAGATGGTTCCCGACGCCAGCACGCGGCTGGCCATGCTGAAGCGGGGCGAGGTCGATCTCGCCTACCTCCTGGACGCCCCGATGGCCATGGAGGTGAAGCGTGATCCCAATCTCAAGCTGGCGTTCTCGGGGGCCATCGGGGTGTTCTTCATGGACTTCTTCGATCAGTGGGATCCCAAGTCACCCTGGCACGATCGCCGCGTGCGGCTGGCCTCCATGCTCGCCATCGACGCGCGTTCCGTGAACGAGGCAGAAAACCTCGGGGCCTCGCGCCTCACCGGGAGTCTGGCTCCCCGCTCGTTCGAGTTCACGCTCGCCCTGGAACCCTATCCCCACAATCCGGCCCGGGCCAAGCAGCTCCTGGCCGAGGCGGGGTACCCCAACGGCTTCGATGCCGGCGATCTCTATCCGTACCCGCCCTACTTTTCCATGGGAGAGGCCGTCGCCGGCTATCTCGGCGCGATCGGTATCCGCACGAAGATTCGGACGATGGAGCGTGCCGCCTTCGTGTCGGCCTGGGCCTCGAAGAAGCTGAACGGCGTGTGCGTCTGCATCAGCGCCCTCTATGGCAACGCCGCCTCGCGCATGTCGGAGTTCGTGCCGAGCGATGGGATGTTCGCCAAGGGCGCTGATCCCGACATCGACGCGCTCTACAAGCAGCAGGCACGCGAGACCGACAAGAAGAAGCGGGAGGCCATGCTTCATCGCATCCAGCAGCTCATCTATGAGCGAGTGCGATTCGGGCCGATCTACGAGTACATCTGGCCGAGCGGGGTGGGGGCGCGCGTGGCCGAGCCCGCGCTGCTGATGATCGATCCCTACCCGTGGTCGGCGCCGCTGGAAGAGGTGCGCCTGAAGCCGCGCTGACCGTTTACCGGCGCGTGAGCTCCTGCCGGAGCCGCTGGGCGATGAGATCCTCGTCGCCCGGCTGCAGGTTGATGGGATCGACGGCGATCTCGTCGACGTAGCCGCCCTGGTGGGCTCCCTGCTGCACGTAGATGTGAGGCTCACCGCGGGCCAGGGCCAGCTGCACAGCGTGTCCGGATGGGCCGTCCCAGTCCACGGTGAAGTAGACGACGGCGTGAGGGAGTACACGATTGACGGGGTCGTGCTCCACGACCGCGCGGAGGCCTGGAATGTCCGCCAGCGCCTCGACGATCGTGGCGCAGACGTCGGTAAACCGCTTCATCTCGGCCGCTTCGTCCTCCGCCATGAACAGCTCGACCGCCGTCACCAGGCCTGCGATCTCCTCCTTCGAGGTCTTCGCCGCTCGGCCGAGAGCCTGGTTTGGGCTGGCGTTGAGCGCGGCGGCGCGTACCAGGTCGCGGCGGCCGGCGAGGATGCCCGTGGACTGCGGGCCGCGGATTCCCTTGCCTCCGCTGAAGCTCACCAGATCGGCGCCCAGCCGGAGGAACTTCGTCAGATTCGCGCGGGGCGGCAGCATCGAGGCGGCGTCCACGATGACCGGAACTCCACGGCCATGGGCGATCGTGATCACCTGGGTCAGGGACAGAATGCCGGGCGGGCTGGTAAAGGGCGAGACCAGATAGGCGACCGCGGCCGTCCGCTCCGTGATGGCGTCCTCAAGCTCGAAGGGCTGGGTCCGCCGCGCCAGTCCGATCTCTACCAAGATCCCGCCGGCCACCCGGTACGCCTGATCGTAAGCAAACCGATGCGCCCGCTGGATGATGATCTCGTTCGGCATCCCGCGCGTATCTGGCAGGCGCGTGATCTTGGCCTGGTCGTCGCCGGTCATGCAGGCCGCGGCCTGCAAGATGAGCCCTGCGCTGGCGCCGGCGGTGACGAATGCCGATTCCGCGCCCAGCATCCGCGCGATGGCAGCCCCGGCCGCCTCGTTCAGCTCGTCGAGGTTGACGAGGGCCTGCGAGGCCTCGCGCATCGCTTCCAGGGCTTCCGGGCGCAGGAGCGAGCCACCGTAGCGGGTGGTCGTGCCCGCCCCGTGAATGACGGGATGGATTCCGAGCCGCTGGTAAATGGGGGGCACTGGCCTCGGTGTTGTTTTCACGGGATCAGTCTAGCCGAAGATCGCCCGACCCGGGTCCTTGACGGCGTCTGGCTGTCGGCGCAGTATCGCTGCCGGCGGACCAGGCTACTGACAAGCCGGAGAGGGGCACAATGGACTTCGGGATCTTTCTTGAGCAGACGCGGCGGGGGGTCGATCAGGACGGGGCGTTTCGCGACATGTTCGAGGTGGTGGACGCCTCCGAGGACTGGGGGCTGGACATCGTGTGGCTGGCCGAGATGCTGGTCAACCCCGCTCGATCGGTCCTGTCGGCGCCGTTGCTGGTGGCGAGCTGGATCGTGGGCCGCACCACTCGGGTGCGCGTGGGCACCGCTGTTCAGCTCTTACCCCTGAACCACCCGATTCGTGTGGCCGGGGAGATCACCACGTTGGATCACCTGAGCCAGGGGCGGTTCGATTTTGGCATCGGCCGCAGCGGCTCCCCACGCGCCTACGACGTGCTGGGGGTCCCATACGAGCAGAGTCAGGAGCGCTTTTTCGAAGCGCTGGAGATCATCCTCCAAGCCTGGAAGGGCGAGCCCTTCAGCTATGAGGGCAAGTACTATCGATTCGCCAATGCAGCTGTCGCCCCCCGTCCATATCGCTCGCCGCATCCGCCGGTCCGCATGGCGGCCACCACGCCCGACACATTTCCGCGAGTGGGACGGATGGGGCTGCCCATCTTCGTTGGGCTGCGCGGGATGAACGTGCCCGAGCTCGCCGAAAATCTGCGGGCGTACCGAGCGGCCTGGCGGGAAGGGGGACACGCCGGTCAGGGTGACGTGTGTCTGCGCATTCCGGTCTATGCCGCTCCCACCGCCCAGGCCGCCCTGGACGAGCCGCGAGAGACGATCACGTACTATTTCCAGCGCCAGGCGGATCTCACGCGGGCGCCCCTCGGGCGGGCCGGTACGGGGGCGGTTCAGGTCCGCGAGTCGCAAGCGGCACGGCTGTCCAGTCTTACCTATGACGACATCTTGAAGACCAAGGTCGCCTTCGGCACCGCCGACGGACTGGTCGACCGCCTGCGGGGATTGAGAGAGGAGCTGCAGCTGACGGGAATCGCGGCGGAGCTCAATCCAGGGGGACTCTTACCCCTCGCGCAGGAGAAGCGGAGTCTCGAGATCCTCACCAAGCAGGTCATGCCCACGTTCAAGTAGTGGACCCCAACCGGCGCCAAAGCGTGGCGAGCGAGGTGACCCCATGGCTAGGTGGACCCGTGTTCTCTTCGTCGGTCTGGCCATGACCGTCGCGGTGGCCGTCGCCGAAACCCATGGGCAGACCCCTGGCGCCGCCCGGCAACGAAGGCCCCGTCTACGCGGTGCTCTATGTCGAGATCATGCCCACCGCCACCGCGGATGCCCTCGCCCTCCTCAGACGCTATCGAGAGGCGACCCGACAGGAGGACGGCCATCGGCGCTGCGAGGTGATCCAGCGAATCGGCCAGCCTCACCAGTTCGTCATCCTCGAAGTGTGGAGAGACCCCAAGGCCTTCGCGGCGCACGGGCAGGCGACGAGCTCGACGAGCATGCGGGAGAAGATTGCGGCGATCCGGAACGCCCCCACCGACGAGCGCGTGCACGCGGGCCTGTCCGTGGGCCCCATCGAGTCGAAGCCTGCGGCGGGTGCCGTCTACGTGGTGACCCACGTCGACGTCATTCCCCCGCGCAAGGACGACGGTGTCACTGCGCTCAAACAGCTGGGCGACGACAGCCGCTCGGGCGAGGGCAACCTGCGCTTCGAGGTCGTGCAGCAGACCAATCGGCCGAACCACTTCACGGTGGTGGAGATCTGGAACGGCGCGAAGTCCGTGGAGGCGCATTCCATGGCCGCCTCCACCCGCCGGTTTCGCGACAAGCTCGCTCCCATCACCGGCGCCCTCTACGACGAACGGATGTACACCGCGGTGGATTGAGCCGACTACATGGCCATCGCTGCCGGGGACGACGCCGGGGGGAAGCGCCTCGATGTGGGCGCAGATGTCGCGAGGGCGCGTGAACCAGATGCGGTCGCGAGACTCGAGGATATGCTCGAGCGCGCGCCGCAGCTGGCGGATGCGGTACGGGCGCCCGATGACGAAGGGGTGGAGCGAGATCGGACACACCAAAGGCTGGCGCGCCGACTGCTCGAGCATCTCGTCGAACTGGTCCACGATCATCCCCGCGAACTCGGCCGCCGTGTAGTGGTACCAGACGATCCCGCGCGTGTCGTTCACCTCGATCGGGTAGGGCAGGGAGAGGATCCGGCCCTTGCGGGTGCGGATCCAGATGGGCTGATCGTCCATCGTCCAGTCCATCACGTAGCGATACCCGGCCTCCTGCAGGAGATCCATGGTGAGGGCGCTGTTGGACAGCCACGGGCTCATCCAGCCAGCCGGCCGGACGCCCTCGTGGCGCTCGATGGTGGCCGTGACCCGCTCGATCAGCGCGCGTTCCTGCTCTTCGGGCAGGTGACCCTGCTCCTCGGAATTGGTGACTCCGTGACCGAGGATCTCGTCGCCGCGGGCGCGGAGGCGGGCGGGGATGTCGGGGGCCACTTCGTAGATCTCGGTGTTGAGCTGCGCTTCGGCCGGGATCTGGAGCTGGTCCAGCAGATCGAACAGCCGCCAGATGCCGACACGGTTGCCGTAGTCCCGCCAGCTGAAGACGCTGTGGCTGTGCGCCTGGTCGGGAGGGGCGATGGCGGCGCCCTTGCCCATGCCGAAGCCGAAGGCCTCGATGTTGAGGGCGACGTAGACGGCCAGCCGGCGCCCTCCGGGCCAGCTGTAGTCGGGTCGGCTGGTGATGCTCGAGTACTCATAGCGTCCGTGCGTGGGTAGCATGGTTGTCCTCTCCTTGCCCGGGGCGCCAGTAGTATCCTATGAGTCCACTCCCACCGGAGGGCGTTCCTTGACAGGGGTACTGGTAGGTTGCACAGTGCCCGGCGAGGGTAGGCGCGTATGAACGGCATCCACGACATGGGCGGCATGCACGGCTTCGGACGCGTGGAGCGCGAGCAGGACGAGCCGGTCTTTCACGCGGCGTGGGAAGCCCGAGTCCTCGGGCTCAGTCGGGCCTGCAGCGCCCGGCATCTGTTCAACATCGACGAGAGTCGCCATGCGATCGAGCGAATGGCGCCCGCCAACTACCTGGCCTCGAGCTACTACGAGCGCTGGCTCGACCGTAACGTGCGGCTGCTCGTCGAGAAGGGCGTGATCACGCGCGAGGAGCTGGAGCGTCGCATGGCGCAGCTGGCCCAGGGGTCCGACCCGGCCCCGCCTCATTCGGACCCGAAACTGTGCGCGCGCATGCTGGAAATGCTGACGGAGCGCACGCCCTACCGTCAGCCAGGGCCGCTGCCGCGCTTCGGCCTCGGCGAGGGTGTCCTCACGCGACACGACGCCCCCCCAGGCCACACGCGGCTGCCGCGCTACGCGCGGAGCAAGCGCGGCGTCATCGCGCGTGTGCACGGCTCGTACATCTTTCCCGATACCAACGCCCACGGGCAGGGCGAGCAACCCCACCCGCTCTACAGCGTCCGCTTCGAGGCGGCCGAGCTGTGGGGGAGCTCGGCCGAGCCGCAGGCGCCCGTTCACCTCGATCTCTGGGAGCGCTATCTCGAGCCGGTGTCTCCCGCAGGGAGCCAATCATGAGCGGCTCTTCCCACGACCACGATCATCACCACGATCACGACCACGGACACCACCATCGCGAGCCGGAGTCGCTCCTCTCGCTACGCGTGCGCGCACTCGAGTCGTTGCTGGTAGAGAAGAAGCTGGTCTCCAGCGAGGCCGTCGACCGCATCGTCAGCGCGTACGAGGAAGACATTGGCCCGCACAACGGGGCCAAGGTCGTCGCACGGGCCTGGGTCGATCCCGCCTACCGGCAGCGGCTTCTGGCCGACGGGACGGCCGCCATCGAGGAGCTGGGCTTCGGCGGCGTCGATCTGCAGGTGGTCGAGAACACAGCTGCCGTGCACAACCTTGTCGTGTGCACGCTCTGCTCCTGCTATCCGCACGCCCTCATCGGGCTCCCGCCGGTGTGGTACAAGTCCTTCGAGTACCGCTCGCGGGCGGTGCGCGAGCCGCGGGTGGTGCTGCGGGAGTTCGGCGTCGACCTCGCCGACGATGTGGAGATCCGCATCTGGGACTCGAGCGCCGAGTTGCGCTACCTGGTGCTGCCCGAGCGCCCCCCCGGAACCCAAGGCCTGAGCGAGGCCGAGCTGGCGGAGCTGGTCACCCGCGACTCGATGATCGGTGTGGCGCTGGCGAGGTCTCCGGCGCCCGTGTCAGGCTGACGGACGGCGTCGCGATGGATCCCGTCCCCAGCCGGGAGGTCGCCGACATGACCGGCGCCGCAGCCCTGCCTCGCAAGAACGGGGAGCTGGTCTTCGACGAGGCATGGCAGGGCCGCATCTTCGGCATGACGGTGGCGATGAGCCACGAAGCCCGCTTCGCCTGGCGCGACTTCCAGGCCCAGCTGATCGCCGAGATCGCCCAGGCGGAGCGCGAGGGCGAGCCGTCGAGCTACTACGAGCGGTGGCTCCACGCCTTCGAGCGTCTGCTCGTCGACAAGGGCCTGCTCGCCCCCGGCGCTCTCGCCGAGCGGACCCACGACTTCGAGAGCGGCCACCGCGACGACGTGTTCTAGCTACTGCATCGGCGAGAAGGCGGTCGGCCGCAGGATGGTGGTGGTCACCTGCTGCACGATGGGGCCGTTCTTCTCACTCTCCGCAAACACGCGGGCCCGCTCCGGATCCTTGGCGAAGATGTCGAACTTGCTGACGCGCTCGTCCAGGCTCTCCCAGGCCAGCAGATAGATGAGCTGATGATCGTTGCCGCCCATGCGGTTCAGCCAGTAGCCGACCTGACGGAAGCCGTGCTTCTTGAAGGCCTCGCAGGTGAAGCGGCCGAAGCGATCGGTGATGTTGGTGATCTTCTGCGGCATGGCCTGGTATTCGCGCAACTCGAACAGATACGGGCGCCGCGTGGCCGGATCCGGGCCGTAGGCCTCGCCCCGATCGATCTGTGAGTACGAGGTAGGCTCCATGAGCTGGTTGTAGACACGGTTGACCAGCGGGCCGTCCTTCTCGGTCTCTGCCCATTTCTTGGCTCGTTCGGGATCGGCCCGCCAGGCGGCGTTCTTGCGCGTTCGCTCCTCGTAGCTCTCCCAGCCCCAGATGTAGACGATCTGGTTGCTCTTCTCGCCGAGCATCGGCGTCCAGAAGCCGACCAGGCGGAAGCCGTAGTCCTTCCACTTGTTCACCGTGAAGCTGCCGAAGCGGTCGAGCAGAGCCGGCAGCTTGCTGGCGGCGACATCATAGCGACGCAGTTCGTAGAGCATGACGCACACCTCACGATGGAATAGTTGATGGCGTTAGGATAGCACCATGACGGACCAGGAACGGATCGACCCCCACCGGACCGCCTTCATCGCCTACGACGCCTGCTGGCGGCACCTGACCCCGACCGATCCCGAGCGACGCCAGCGCATGCGACCGGTCCTCGACGCCTACGTCCGGCTCATCGAGGCCTGCCGACCGTTACGGGTGCCCGTGATCTACACCACGCCGGTCAGCCGCGCCGACGGCGCCGATGTCACCCTGCTGCCGACCGACCTCAGCACGGAGAGCGGTGTGCCCTCCCTCACGAATTGCGTGGAGGGCAGCCGCGAGGCCGGCTTCCCCGACGAGATCGCCCCCCGCGCAGAGGACTACGTGTTTCTCAAGCGCCGTCCGAGCGCTTTCTACGGCACCGGCGTCGCTGATCTGCTGCGCATGCTCAAGCGCGATACGATCCTGATCGGCGGCGGCGCCACCAATCGCGGCGTCGAGACCAGCGTGCGCGAAGCGTTCAGCATGGATCTGAACACCATCGTGGTGCGCGAGTGCTGCTGGAGCAGTGATTCCGAGGCCCACGCCTACAGTCTGGACAAGGCCATGAAGATGTACGCGCGCGTCCGCACCCTCGCGCAGACCCTCGCCCTGCTGGGTGTTCAGCGGTAAGCAGGCTGGCCGGGGGCCGTTCAGCGGGCGGTCGCGCCGCCCGGCCTGCGTGCGAAGGCGCCCCGACTTCACCGCGGGGAGTACATGATGACGGCGACGCCGGCGAGGCAGAGCAGCGCGCCCGCGAGGTCGAAGCGGTCTGGGCGCACACCGTCCACGGTCCACCCCCAGGCGATCGACACCACGACGAACACCCCGCCATAGGCAGCGTAGACACGCCCGAAGTGAGTAGCCTGGTACGTTGGCACGATCCCGTAGACAGCCAGCATGAGCGCGCCAGCGGCGCCCACGATCCAGGAACTGCCGTGCCGCCACCACTGCCAGACCAAGTAGCCGCCGCCAATCTCGAGGAGCGCCGCCAGGAGGAAGAGGCCCACCGACAGCGCGACGACATGACGAGAACCATCGTCACGCTGCCTCCCTATCCGGCGTAGGCTCGCCTCAGCTTCTCGATGTCGATCTTCTTCATCTGAAGCATGGCGGTCATGACCCGCTGCGACTTGTCGTAGTCGGGGTCATTGAGCATGTCGATCAGGGCGGTGGGAACAACCTGCCAGGAGACGCCGTACTTGTCCTTGAGCCATCCGCACTGCTGTGCTCGCTCGTCGCCGCCGGCCGAAAGCCTGTTCCAGTAGTGGTCCACTTCGTCCTGCGTTTCGCAGCTGACTTGCAACGAGATAGCTTCGTTGAATTTGAAGACGGGGCCGCCGTTGAGGGCGGTGAATGCGTGACCGTCGAGTTCGAACGCCACGACCATGACCGTTCCCGGCGCCTTCCCATGGATCTCACGCCCGGCTTCCCCGTAGCGCGAGACATGGACGATCCGGGAGTTCTTGAAGATTGCGGTATAGAACCCTGCCGCCTCTTCGGCTTGATCATCGAACCACAGGCAGGGCGTGATCCGTTGCAACCTTGGCATGATGCTTCTCCTGTTCGAGCCTTCTCACGATCGAAGGCGACCGTGGCTAGTACCTAGTCGTCTGCTGAGGCTCGACATCGACAGGAAGAAGCGCCAGAGAAGGACTGTAAGCCGGGTTCTGTTCCCCCGTCGCGTTTTCTCAATCAGCGCGGGGAGTTCCGGCGAATGTGAGCCCGCGCTGTCAACGGGGTCTGTAACTTCGGGTGGTTCGTCTAGCCGGTGTTCCTGCGCGACCGCTTGCGACCGGGCTTCGTTGTGCGGCGTCCCCGGGGGGCCCGCTTGCGAGGCTCCTCGAAGGCGAGCCGATAGCGGCGGGCAGGGTCGTCGAACTTCACGCGCTTCGGGTCGAACCTGTCGGGGTCGAATCGACCACCGAGCCACTCGAGGGTGCTCTCGTACTCCTCGTGGGTGGGGTCCTGGATCACGGTCAGGAGATTCTCGTAGCCGTACACGCCGCCGCAGTCCTCGGGTGGGCAAGCCCTGGCGCCGTCGACGCAGAGGGGATACTTCTGGCCCGCCTGCTGCGGCAAGACCGCCTCGAGCGTCAGCTCGTGTTCCCACCCGTCGCCGAAGTCGTACTCGTAGTGAGCGCTCGTGCCGGCGCGCGCGAAGTAGCGGCTGATGGGGATCTCCCAGCCTGGCAGTATAGGCTTCTCGCCTTCGAACGGGTCGTCGTCCGGGATGCCGATGTGCTCCACCTCGACCGCTCCTGGCCTGGCCACGCGAAAGACGTGCAGATGGTAGTCGAGCCAGCCCATCGCGTCCTGAAGGGCGACGTGGAGGTCCCAGAAGCTGTAGGTCTCGGGTACCTGGATTCGCCTCCAGACAGTCGGCTCCACCCCGATCAGGGCCAGCTTGAACTGATAGACCTGAGCTGTCGCTATCGCCCTCTGGTTCCTGGAGCGCACTATGTCGTCGCCCGCCTCTTCCTCGTAGAATCGCAAGGCTCCAGCGAGATGCTCCAGTAGCTCGGCGGGGATCGTCTCGCGACCCAGCACGCCGGTCGTGATCGCAAACGCGACGGCCGTCTCCAGATGGAGCGTGTTGTAGCGTACCCACAACTCCCTTGCCGGCCCTTGGTGGAATCGATGGATGATCTCGCTGAGCTCGCCACTGCCCAGTTCTCTCCTCGCCCACCGGCCAAACGCCTCTGAAATGGGGAGTAGAGCTCGCCGAAGCTCCTCCTCGTGCGCGGCGGCCGCGTACTCACGCAAGAAGCGCTTGATTCGTTTGGGCATGTCAGCCATACGCTGCCCCTCCAACGCCCGGATCGTTCGCCTGTATACTCGGTGACGAGGATGACTCGGCTAAGAGACATCGTACACAGCGACCCGAAGATCCTCGGGGGCACCCCTGTGTTCGTCGGTACCCGAGTCCCGATCCAGTCATTGTTCGACTACCTTGAGGGCGGCGAGACCCTGGACGAGTTTCTTCGCCAGTTCCCATCCGTGAAGCGCGACCAAGCGGTCGGGGCGCTCGACCTTGCGCGTGCGACACTCTTGGCGGGTGCGCGTTCTACTTGACGAGCAGCTCCCGGTAGACCTTGCCGCAGCACTCCAAGGCCACAGTGTCGATACCATAGTCGGCCGTGGCTGGACCGGCATCACGAACGGCGAGCTTCTCGGCGAATGGGGACCGAGTACGAAGTGCTCGTAACGATGGATCGGGGCATCGAGTTCCAGCAGAACATCGCAGCAGTGTCGGTCGGCGTGCTCCTCGTGCGGGCGCCCTCCAACCGGATGATACATCTCCTACCACTCGTCCCGACTATCCTGGAGGCTCTCCCGCTACTCAAGCCAGGGCAACTTCACCGCATCGGCGGATAACGCCCGCGGTGAGCGGCCCGCCGGGTCCGCTCGACTGGGAAGTTCGCCGGCCCATCGCTCGGCAAGATGCGACGTCACGCGCCACGTGAGACGCTCAAACGGCGGAAGGCAGGAGAACCAAAGTCTGCCGAGCGATCATTCGAGCACCTCGTCGGCGCGCAGCAGGAGCGTCGGCGGGATCGTTAGACCGAGCGTCTTGGCGGTCCTCACGTTGATCACGAACTCGAACTTCGTGGGTTGCTCGACGGGGAGATCAGCCGGCTTTGCGCCCTTCAAGATCTTGTCCACGAAAGAGGCTGCACGCCGGTACAGGTCGTGAAACTGCGTGCCAAATGACATGAGGCCTCCGACTTCGACATACTCCCTCTGGCCATAGATCGCCGGCAGCCTGGTCCTGGCCGCCAACTCTACAAGGCGAGCGCGATGCGTCGTGAACAGGGGGCTCTCCAGCATGAGCAGACCGTCTGTGCCTCGCACAGCCTTGCCGGCGGACTCAAAATCATTTGGCCCCTGGACCGACACCGGCTCAAGCTGCACGCCCAGCGTGCGCGCTGCTGCCTGCGCCCCCTTGAGCTGGATCGGGTTGGTCGGATTGGCCGGATGCCAGAGCACGGCGGCTCGCCTCAGCCTGGGGACGGTCGCCCTGAGCAGCTCCAGGCGCTTGCCGGCAAAGTCAGCCGAGGTGGTGGACAGTCCTGTGATGTTGCCACCCGGGCGTCCCAGGCTCGGGACGAGCCCGAGCTCGACCGGGTCGGTGACGCCCACGAAGACGATCGGCACCGACGTGGTCACTCTCTTGACTGCCAGAGCCGCTTGCGCAGCCGACGCCAGGATGACATCGACTTTCAACCGCAGCAGCTCTTCGGCAAGCCGCGGAAGCTGATCGAAGCTGCCGTCGGTGGCTCGGAATTCGACGACCACGTTCTGGCCATCGACATATCCCAGCTCTCGCAGGCCTTGCCGAAAACCCTCGATGTAGGTCACGGGCGGCTGGCCCGCACGCAGGAACCCGATCCGGTAAACCTTCCCCGCCTGGTGCTCCTGTGCGTGGGCTACCCCGCCTGGCAGGGCAACGGAAACGAAGCTGGCAGCAGCGCATAGACACACGAAAGCGAGGATGAGCACGTCGACGATCGACGTAGCCGATTGTCGGACTCGGTGCCAACGATAGCGGCACGTCAACTGTCGATCGCTTTCCCAGTGCGCCGAACGCACTCTACGCGAGGGCTCCGTTCGCCGAGCGCCATGTTCGACGCCGTACCGACTCGGCTGTAAAGACGAGGCCCCGGCACGCGCGCGCATCCGGTCGCCTTGTGCCTGACGCGCGCCCGGTTGTCCATCATGTGATGACGCGATCTGCTCGCAGGAGCAGCGACTGCGGGATCTGCAAGCTCAGCGCGTTCGCGGTCTTCAGATTGATGATGAACTCGAATCTGGTCGGGCGCTGCACCGGCAGATCAGCTGGCCTGGCGCCTTTGAGAATCCTGTCCACGTAGCCCGCGGCGCTCCGAAAGAGATCGCGGAAGTCGGGGCCATAGGCGAGAAGCCCACCCGCCTCGGCGAAGAACGGCACAAAGAGATTGATCGCGGGAAGCCGGTGCTTGACCGCGGCCTCGGCGATGGGCGGCAAGTTCGTGAAGAGCAGCGGCGACGTGAGCACCAGCAGTGCGCCAGCGCGCTGGCGTGCCGCCTCGGCGATCGCCCCGGGGACCTCGGCCTGGCTCTTGATCGGAAGCAGTTGGAGCGTGATTCCTCCGCCCCGGGCGGCGCCCTCGGCGGCGCGAAATTGCAGTTCATTGACGGCCCCATCCCCTAAGACCGCGACCCGCGCCAGGGTCGGCTTGACCTCCTTGAGGAGTTGAAGCTGCTTGCCGCTCATCTCGGGGATGTCGAGGAAGAATCCCGTGACGTTGCCGCCTGGGCGGGCCAGGCTGGCCACCCATCCCTTGGCCGCCGGATCCGACTCGAGATCCACTCCGACGATCGGAATGGTCTTGGTCGCCTTGGTCATGACCTCCAGCGCTTGCGGGTTGGCAGCGAGGAGGACATCGACGCCCGTGGCGACGAGCTGGGAGGCGAGAGCCGAGTATTCTTCGATCGTGTTTTGCTGCGGGGCTCGGGCGTCGACGAGCACGGTCTCCCCGATGACGTAACCCAGCGCTCGGAGACCGTCCACGAAGGCCAGTTGACATGACCGGGCTGCGGCCGAGGTAGCCGACCCGGGGAGCCTTCGCTGACGCCTGAGCGTGGGCGTGTCGATGTACCGCCAGCACGCCGAGGCCGAGGGTTCTGATGAAGGTGCGTCTCGAAGTCATCCGCGCCGGGCCGTTGAAGCGCGATGTTGGGCGGCCGAGAGACTGAGACTGGCGTCATCACTCCACAAGCTGGTCCGCTCGCGCCAGCAGCGACGGTGGGATGGTGAGGCCGAGCGCCCGGGCAGTCTTGAGATTGATGAACAGCTCGAACGTAGTCGGCTGCTCCACGGGCAGCTCGGCCGGCTTCGCTCCTTTCAGGATTTTGTCGACGTAACGAGCCGCTTGCCGAAACATGGCGTTACTGCTCGAGCCGTACGCCAATAACCCACCCGCCAGGGCATAGTCCCCCGGGGCCGCCCAGACGAGCGGAAGGCGATTCTGCAGCGCGAGATCGGAGATAAGCCGTCGCTGGGCGAAGAAGAGGCCTTCCGTAGTGGACACGATAGCCCCACCCGCATCCTGTCTGGCTGCTTCACGGAAGAACATCTCGATGTCCTTCACACTCCGGGCTTCAAAATGTACCGCCTGTACCCCGATCGACTTGGCCGCCCTCTCGACATCGCTCGCGAACGGGCTCGCGGCCGGGTTGGCCGGGTTCACCAGGACGGCGACGCGGGAGAGCTTGGGAAGGACTTCCCTGAGCAGATCGAGGCTCTTGCCGCCTAGCTCCACGGTGAGGGTGGCCAGCCCGGTGACGTTGCCACCTGGGCGGGCGAGGCTCTTGACGAACCCGAGCCCCACTGGATCGTGCACGTTGGCCATGACGATCGGGATCGTCGAGGTGACCTTCCTCAGCACTGTCACTGTTTGGGAGCTAGGCGCCACCACGACGTCGACCTGCCGGGCCGCCAGATCCATCGCAAGGTCTGGCAGGCGATTCGCCTTTCCTTCCGCGAAACGCGCCTCGATGACGAGGTTCTGGCCGTCCACCCAGCCCAGGTCGCGGAGGCCCTGCTCGAACGCCCCGTGGCGCTCGCTCAGCAGTGAACGTTCGGAGATCGACAGGATGCCAACGCGTGGCATTCGTTGCGCCTGCCCGCCAAGCGGCAGGGCCAGGAACAGGAGCGCTAGCGCAATGGCGAAAGCCCTCTTCATGAGCGTCCGTGTCGCATTGGCGATACCTCGCACACCTTCGCGGTTTTCACATTCATGACCTGGTAGGCGGTCACGAACTGAGGGACTTCCTCGCCGCGCGAAAGGAACCAGACGCTCACGAGGTCCACCGACCGCCCGACGGGCCTATGAGAATGGCGCGGATGGAATATTTCGCCGCAATGGGGGACTGCTCTTCGAGCAGACATCCGACAAAGTGCTGAGTCCGAAGTCTGTCTCCCGCCTGGCACAGGCTAGCTCAGCCGCGAGCTTTCCCTGTACGGATAACGGGAAGCTGCTGAGCGGCCGACGCAGCCGGTCCGCTCTGGCGGTCTGTTGGCCAGCGCATGGGTACGGTCCGGGTATGTCCGCGACCGCTCAGGATCGATCACCGCTCATCCGATCGCCGGTGCACCTGCCCAAAAAGCCGACGAGCGCCTCTATCATGCCGCGTTCGG
>CAVWFS010000014.1:0-287838 GCA_963754315.1 uncultured Candidatus Rokubacteria bacterium | reverse complement strand
GCGTCTCGAATGCGAGCGCGGCATCGTCGGACTCCTCGGCGAGATTCGCCGCGCGTTCCGCACACGTCAGATACTCCGTCACGTCGCCGGCCAGCCCGCACAGGCGGCCGTAGGACATGAGCAGGAAGGCGTGGCCGCTTCGATCCCCCAGGCGCTCGGCCACGGCGCCGGCCTCCTCGAACAGCGCGCGGGCCGGACCCTCCTCGATCCCCGCCAGGCGTCCGATCTCGAGCAGTGCGATGCGCGAGGTCAGTCCGAGGGTGAGAGTCTGGGACGATTCGGGAAGGGGCGTGACGAGCTCGATGACCCTCCGGCAGTGCCGTGCTCCGACTGCGGGATCGTTGCGGGCGACGCGCCGGCCCGCGCGTTCGTGCCAGGCGGCGGCCTCCAGGTGCTCGCCCGCCTCATCGAAGTGATGGGCGAGCAGCGCGGCGCGTGACGGGGCGGCGGATCCGTGCAGCGCGAGCAGCGTCCGCGCGACCTTGGCATGCGTCCGGCGCCGGCGATCCTGGAGCTGGGTGCGGTAGGCTACCTCGTGTGTGAGGGGATGGCGGAAGGCCCACGCGCCTGCCGGCGCGGAGGGACTGAAGAGCTCCGCCGTCGCCAGCCGCGCGAGGACCGCCGCGATCTCGGAGGGGGCCAGATCGACCACGGCGCCCAGCAGCTCCGTCGATTCGTCTCGTCCGATCACCGCTGCTGCCTGAAGCACGTCCTTGTCGCGCGGCGACAGCCGATCGATGCGCGAGGCGAGGACGGCCTGCAAGCTCTCGGGCAGCACGATCTCCTCCTCAAGGTTGGCCGTCCTGTACGCACCGCGGTGGCCGCGCAGCGCACCGCGCTCCACGAGCGATCGAACGATCTCCTCCACGAAGAGCGGGTTGCCGCGGACCCGAGCCTCGATGTGAGCGCGCAGCGGTGCCAGCCCGGGGTTCGGGCCGAGCCAGTCGTCGAGCAGGGCCGACGCGTCGGCATCGGCGAGGGGCGCCAGGGCGAGATGCATACTGCCGGTGGCCCACGCGGGCCGATACTCCGGACGCGCCGTGGCCAGCAGCAGCGCCCGGGTGCCTGTCGCTTCCGGTGCCAGGAGATGTCCGATGAGCATCTCCAGCACGGCTTCGCTCGCCGGATCCAGCCAGTGCAGATCCTCGAGCCAGAGCACGATGGGCTCTTCCCGCGCGCGCGCCTGAATCAGATCTCGAAGGGACTGACCGAGACGCGCACGGCGAACATCGGGCTCGAGCCCTTCGGGCGCCGACTTCGGATCGGGCGCACCGAGAAGCTCGAGCCAGAAGGTCAGGGCGATCGGATCGTGGTGCGGCGTCGCGGTCTGATGGCGGTCCAGCACGGCGCGGACGTCCACCGCAGACGCGCTGTCGGCGATGCCGAAGAGACTGCGCGCGAGCTGGACGACGGCATGGAAGGGAAGCAGGCGTCCGTGGGAGAGGGCACCAACGTGGTGGAGGGTCACCGGCCCGGAGCGTGTGAGGCTTTCGTGACACAGACGACTCTTCCCCGCGCCCGGCTCCCCGGTGATGAGGAGGACGGTTGGTCGGCCGGACTGGGCGTCGCGCAGCGCCCGCTCGAGCACCGCCAGCTCACCCTCGCGGCCGACGAAGCGCGAGAAGCCGCGCGCGCGAGCGCGCTCGAGCTGGCTCCGGATCGGCCCCGGTCCGTTCAGATCGAACACGCGCACAGGCATGCTCGCGCCCTTGAGCAGGTGCTCTCCCCGATCGCTCAGCTCGAAGAAACCGGAGGCGAGCCGCGCGGTCTGCTCGGTCAGGCTGATCCCGCCCGGTGGGGCCAGCTGCTGCACACGGGCGGCGAGCCCGACCACGTGTCCCTGCGCTGTGTAGTCCATGCGCAGGTCGTCGCCGATACGCCCCACCACGACCTCGCCCGAGTTGATGCCGATCCGCACCGCGAAGTCGAGCCCGCTCTCCTGCCGCACCTCGTCCGCAAGCGCCCTGAGATGGCGGGCCAGCTCGAGCGCGGCCGCGCAGGCCCGCTGGGCGTGATCCTCATGGGCGATGGGGGCGCCGAAGAGAGCCATGATGCCATCGCCGGTGTACTGGTTGATCGTTCCCTCGTAGCGGTGGATGCCGTCGGTGAGGATCCGGAAAAGACGATCGAGGAGCCGATGCCACTCCTCGGCATCGACACGCTCGGCGAGCTCCATGGAGCGCGCCACGTCCGCGAAGAGGACGGTCACCGGCTTGCGCTCGCCCTCCAGCGCGCTCTTGGAGGCAAGGACCTTTTCGACGAGATGGCGCGGTGTGTACGAGCGCGGCGCGGGGCCGGGAGCCGCCGGCAGCCGTTCACCGCAAGCGTTACAGAAGCTCGACCCGGCGGGGTTCTCGTGTCCGCACGACGCGCAGCTCATCGGACCTCTCTCATTGTAGCTC
This sequence comes from uncultured Candidatus Rokubacteria bacterium, assembly GCA_963754315.1. GTDB lineage: Bacteria > Methylomirabilota > Methylomirabilia > Rokubacteriales > CSP1-6 > CAVWFS01. The sequence goes on along the minus strand of CAVWFS010000014.1, from coordinate 285,436 downwards.
CCGTCCGCCGGAGGGCTTGCCGACGAACAGCGCGCGGCCGAGGCGGGCGCTGTACAATCGCCCCGCGATGCCGACGGCGGCGGTAAACGGGATCTCGCTGTATTACGAGACCGCGGGGCACGAGACCGGGGGACACGGCCTACCGGTCGTGTTTGTGCATGGCTTCGCCTGCGGCATCCGGAGCTGGGACCGCCAAGTGCGTGCCTTCGCCCTCCGCCACCGCGTGATCACCTACGACGTGCGCGGCCACGGGATCTCCGAGACCCCGCGCGAAGCCGCGGCCTATTCCCAGGCCATCTCCGTGGCCGATCTGCGCGGCCTTCTCGGTCACCTCGGAATCGAGCGAGCGGTGGTGGGAGGGCTTTCCATGGGCGGCAACATCGCCTTGAACTTCGCGCTGGCGCACCCGGACATGGTGGCCGCCCTGCTCGTCGCCGACACGGGAGCTGGTTCCGACGCGACCGCTGACTGGATCGCTACCGTCCATGGCCTCGCCAACACGCTCGACCGGGGCGGGGTCGAGGCTTTCGCCGACGAGGCGTTCGCCAATCCTCTCTTCGCACGCTACATTAGCCAGGGACCGGAGGCGGAGCGTTTCCTGCGAGCGTGTCTCATGACTCATCGTGCCTACGGGTTGGCTGCGACCGCGCGCGAGGTCCTGGCCAAGCGGCCGACGATCTACTCGCTCGAGCCCCGCCTGCGCGGGCTGCGCACGCCGACCTTGCTGGTGGTCGGCGAACGCGACGAACACTGCCTGGCCGTCCACCGCTTCATGGCCGCGACGATTCCGGGCGCCACCGCGGTTGTGATCCGCGGCGCCGGGCATCTCACGAACCTCGAGGCACCGGCCAAGTTCAACGCGGTCGTCCGTCGCTTTCTGTCCAAGATCCCCGGCTAGCCGGCATGCGCCGGCTTGCCCTGCTGCTCATCGTTCTGGTGACCGGTTGCGATACCCCGAGCGATGGATCCTGGATCATGATGCCGGCCCCGATCATCATGCGCGACCCGCGCTTCGACTTCACCCGCCTCGTGGCGCCGGAGAACCGCAACACGAGCGTGCGCGTCCTCTACGCGACCAGCCGCGCGCCGGCGCCGCCGGGGACGCGCGGGCACTATCTACAGAGCCGGGGCGACACGGTGCGGCTCGGCCTCGCCAACGTGCAGCTCGGTGACGCGGGCTGGTCCTTCGCCGATCTCGTGGACTCAGACCGTACCAGCACCATCGCGACCCCGCGCCGGGCGCGCGTGACCGCGGTGGAGACGTTTGGCGAGCTGGGCGGGGACGCGGACGGTGCCTTCATCGCCGCCATCAATCGCCAGGTCGAAGCCTCTCGCACCGGCGAGGCGGTGATCTATGTGCCCGGATATCGGGCCAGCTTCGACCAGGTCATGGCGCTGATGGGCGGCTGGGCCCACTACCTCGGAAGCTCGTCGGCCGTGATGGCCTTCAGCTGGCCGACGGGCACCAGGGTGTGGAACTACTTCCTCGACTGCCCGCGCGCCCGCGCCGACATTCCCGACATCGAGCGGCTGGTGGCCCTGGTGGGCGAGCGCAGCCGGGCCCGGCGCCTGAACCTGATCGCCTTCAGCTGCGGCTCGCCACTGTTAGCCGAGGCCCTGGTGCGACTGCGTAATCGCCATCCCGCAGACGATTACGCGGCGCTGCAGCGTCGCTATCGCATCGGCAACGCCATTTTCGTGGCGGCCGACATCGATCTCACCACCTTCGCCCGCTCGCACGTGCCGGCCCTGACCGAGATCGCGTGGCGCACCCAGGTCTACGTGTCGGAGAACGACATCGCCCTCAAGGTTGCGAGCCTGCTAGCGGGTGCCTCGCGCCTGGGGCGCCCACGTCTGGATGAGCTGACGCGCGAGGATCTCAAGACTCTGGCCAGCAACGAGCGTTTGGTGGGCATCGATGTCGCCGGCGTGTACGGTGCCCACGAGCTGACCGGCATGCGCGGGCATGGGTACTGGGTGGCGAACGAACGCATCTCCACCGACGTCCTCCTGTCGATGATCTACCCCATCGATCCCGCCCGACGCGGCCTGGCGCACTTGCCGGGCCGGAGCATGTGGACCTTCCCGGACGACTATCCGCGGCGCGTGGGCGACATGCTGTACGAGACGGTGCCCGCGCTGCGTCGCGACGCGCGCTGAGGTCAGGGACCTCGAACCTTTGCTCCGGCCAGCTCGAAGGCGGGCGCGGTGAAGGAGGCGGACGTGTCGATCCGGGAGGAAGAGCCTGCGGACGCCGATGCCATCCGAGACGTCAACGAGGCGGCGTTCGGTCGACCCGAGGAGGCGCGCCTGGTCGCCCTCTTGCGGGCCCACGGAGGCATCCTGCTGTCGCTCGTCGCCGTCGCCGCCGGTCGCGTGGTGGGTCACATCTTGTTCAGCCCGGTCTCGGTAGCGACCCGTCCCAATGCGGTGCTGGGGGCGGGGCTCGGTCCGATGGCGGTGCTGCCCGAATGTCAACGGCACGGAGTCGGATCGAAGCTGGTCACCGAAGGGACGAAGCGCCTCCGTCTGCGTGGGTGTCCCTTCGTCGTCGTGCTCGGTCATCCGCAGTACTATCCGCGCCTCGGGTTCACCCTCGCCAGTCGCCATGGCCTACGTTGTCAGTGGGACGTTGCCGACGAGGCGTTCATGGTGCTGCCCCTCGACCGGGCGCCGTTGACGCCCGGCGTGGTCAGATATCGCGACGAGTTCTCGACCGTCACCTGAGAGTTTCGGGCGCGCGGGGCGCACGGGGTGGAACGCTCGGTATTGCGCCCGGCCCGCGCGGGGGAACGATCGGCGATACTCATCGTTGGATGGCTCGGAACGTCGAGATCAAGGCACGCATCGAGAGCGTCGAGGCGCTGGCCGCCCGCGCAGCCGCCCTGGCCGACCATGGCCCTGTCGAGATAGCGCAGGACGACACCTTCTTCGCTTGCCCCCGTGGCCGGCTGAAGCTTCGCGCGCTCTCTCCTGACGAGGGCCAGCTCATCTTCTACCGGCGCCCCGATCAGCTGGGCCCGAAACAGTCGACTTTCGTCATCGCGTCCACGTCACAGCCGGAGGCGATGCGCGAGGCTCTGACGAGCGCCTATGGGCAGGCGGGGCGTGTCCGCAAGCATCGAACGCTCTATCTCGTTGGCCGCACGCGTGTCCATCTCGATCGCGTGGAAGGGCTGGGCAATTTCCTTGAGCTGGAGGTCGTTCTTGGGAGCGATGAGCCAGCGGAGCTGGGCATCGCCGAGGCTCACGCGCTCATGACCGCGCTCGGCATCGCTCCGGAGGATCTCGTCGCTGGCGCTTACGTCGATCTGCTGGCGGCGGCGCGCGATGAGGGGGCCAGGGAGGGACGGGCCGCGGGTTAGCTGTCGAGGATCATGTCCTCACGGCTCGCGCACGACGAGGGGCGCGCTCATTCCTCCCACGACCTTCCAGCCGTCGCCCGTGCGCGCCCACACGTGGATGCACTTCTCCCTGACGGGGTCGGCGCCGCCGCCCGGCGGGAGCTGGACGCGGACGTCGCAGCACACGATCCCCATCTCGGCGAAGGCGCGCACGGCGCGTCGCTTGAGCTCGATGCCGACCGACCCTGGTCGCACGGTAGGCAGGATCGCTACCAGCATCTGGAAGATCCCGTCCTTGGTCACCGGCGCAGATCGCCCGTCCGGCCACGCCACCACGTCGTCGTGCAGGAAGGCCAGGCATTCGGTGAGGTTCGCTCGTTTCACCGCGTCCCAGTAGGCCACTTCCTGGGCCCACAGCTCGTCATCGGCATCGCGGCGCCGGGCCATGGATGTCAGCGATCTACTTGGAGGGCGTCCACTACGGCTTGATCACTCGTGGCTGGCCATCGGCACCCTTGAGGGTGATGCTGGTGGTGGTCGGTCTCTCCGAGGTGCCCGTCCGGCGGGCGATGACGTGAACAGCAGGCTCCGTGACCTCGTCGAGCAGAACCAGTCCCGAGCCATCTTCGCCCGCCCCGAGTTTGACGCGGATGGTCCCGTGCTTGTCGAGCAGCCTCAGCACAACCTCGCCGCTCGGCTCTACCGTGAGCCGTGAGCGCACCTGGCCGCGGTCATCCACCAGCTCGAGCGCACGCCCCCGGAGCACGGCGGGAGTGGTCTCCGCCGCCGGGCGCCCTGCCAGCGCGAGCGTCAGAAGGAGAAGCAGGAGGTTGACTGCCGTCAGCACGATCGTGAGCCGTGGCCGCTGCATACACGCCCCCTCGCTGGGCTCATGCCCACCACGAGATGGTAGCGCAGGAGGAGAGCGAGAGCCCGCCGTCAGCCGTGGACCAGCCCTGGCGTCCTTTCAGGATTGCCGGCCGGTCGCCGCGTCGATCTTGCGCTGGAGGAACCAGCAGAACCATCCGCGGTACCTTTCCTGCAGCTTCTGGTTCATCCAGTCCTTGCCGCTGATGGTGCCGCGGCAACTCGCGCGCCCGCACCGGCACCGCATCACATAGTCGTCGTCGTCAGTGGTGGCCCAGTCGTGCGTCAACTCTTCTCCTGCGGCGATATCGCGCATGGCCACGAAAACGATCTGGCCCTGGATAGCGATGTTGGGTTCGCACGAGTGGTTCGTGTAGATCATTCCGCCATGTCGCTGGTCCGGGCGCACGGGAGCGATGAACAGGTCCTCCGCGATCTGGATGTCGGCGGCGCCGAGCTCCGGCTCGAGGGCTGCCCATTCCGCCCTGGTGACAATGTGGCCACCCTTGACGGCGACAATCTCGCCGGCCGCGATGACATCCCGGGCGAAGAGACCTTGCCCGTGAATGGGGCTCGCCCGCACTTCGGTCTTGGCCGACCTATACGTCAAGGGCGTCATATCGGGCATTGCCGTTCTCTATCCTCTCAAACCTTCGGGTCGAACGTCGACAGCCGGGGAGGGCGGGGGGATTGGCTGCGAGGAGGGCCGCGCCAGACCAGATCCGGTGCCTGGAATTCGAGAGCAAGAGCCGGAGTGCTTGCGCCGGGGGGCTCCGCCAAGATCGGTGAAGGCAGACGCCCTGGGGCGCGCCAAGACCGAGAAGGAGGACTATCATGAACTCTGGGACCATGAGCAAGGTGCCGCCAGGATCACCATTTTCCAGCGCTGACGATCGGTGGGCGGCCGTGGCGGGTCGGGACCGACGCGCCGACGGGATCTTCTACTACTCCGTCCGCACGACCGGCGTGTACTGCCGGCCGAGCTGCGCGGCCCGTCGAGCGCGGCGCGAGAACGTCCGCTTCCATGCCACGCGGCAGGAGGCGGAAGCGGCGGGCTTCCGACCGTGCCGACGGTGCCGGCCGCACGAGCGCGCGCTCGCCACGCACCAGGCGGCGGCGGTGGCAAAGGCCTGCCGCCTGATCGAGACGGCCGAGGACATGCCGACTCTCGACACGCTCGCCGAGACGGCCGCGATGAGTCGGTTCTATTTCCATCGGGTCTTCAAGGCCACCACCGGCCTCACGCCGAAAGCGTATGGGGCGGCTCATCGCGCGCGGCGGGTGCGGGACGAGTTGTCGCGGAGACAGACGGTGACGGACGCCCTCTACGAGGCCGGCTTCAACTCCAATGCTCGGTTCTACGCCGCCTCCGCGGGGATTTTAGGGATGACGCCCACGAACTTTCGGGCCGGCGGGGCGGGGACCACGATCCGCTTCGCGGTTGGCGAGTGCTCGCTGGGCTCGATCCTGATCGCCGCCACCGACAAAGGCGTGTGCGCGATTTCGCTCGGGGACGAGCCCGAGGCGCTCGTGCGCGATCTGCAAGACCGCTTTCCCCGCGCCACCCTGATTGGCGGCGACGCGGGCTTCGAGCAGCTGGTGGCCAAGGTGGTCGGTTTCGTCGAGGCGCCCGCCCTCGGTTTCGATCTCCCCCTCGACGTGCGTGGGACCGCGTTCCAGCAGCGCGTGTGGAAGGCGCTCCGCGAGATTCCAGCGGGGGCGACGACGACCTATAGCGACATCGCCAAGCGCATCGGAGCACCGGAGGCGGTGCGTGCGGTGGGGGCGGCGTGTGGCGCGAACACGATCGCCGTGGCCATTCCCTGCCATCGCGTGGTGCGCACCGACGGCGGGCTCGCCGGCTACCGCTGGGGAGTGGAACGCAAGCGCGCGCTGCTTGCCCGCGAGGCCGCGTCGTGAACACGGCTACCCAGCCGCCGTCGCCCGTCAGGGATGGGGCCGACATCGGCAAGCGGATTGCCGGGCTCGACTGGCCCGGCATCGCCGCTTGCCTCGAGACGGATGGACACGCCGTCACCGGGCCCCTGCTCGCTCCCGACGAGTGTGCGGCGCTGGCCGCGACCTATGCAGTCGACACGCGCTTCCGTAGCCGGGTGATAATGGCTCGCCACGGCTTCGGGCGCGGCGAGTACAAGTACTTCGCCCACCCCCTGCCGGGAGTGGTCACGGCGCTTCGGGCAGCGCTCTATCCCGCCCTGGTCGGCATCGCCAATCGTTGGAACGAGATCCTGGGTGTGGCCGTGCGTTACCCCGAGGACCATGGAGAGTTTCTCGCGCGCTGTCATCGGGCTGGACAGACGAAGCCGACCCCGCTCCTGCTCCACTACAGCGCCGGCGACTACAACTGCCTGCACCAGGACGTCTACGGCGAGCACCTCTTCCCGCTGCAACTGACCCTTCTGCTCTCGGTGCCGGGCCGGGACTTCACGGGAGGCGAGTTCGTGCTTACGGAGCAGCGCCCGCGAATGCAGTCGCGAGCCGACGTGGTGCCACTTGCGCCAGGGCGAAGGGGTGATCTTTCCGGTGCGGCAGCGGCCAGTGCGCGGCGCCCGCGGCTACTATCGGGTCACCCTGCGCCATGGCGTGAGCCGCTTGCGCTCGGGTGAGCGCTATACCCTTGGCATCATCTTTCACGACGCCCGATGACGGGGGCGCGGTGATCGGGCCGCGTGGCTCGGCCAGTGGGTGAGTATCGCTCGGCAGTGGGGCAGGGCCGCGAGGCGCCCGGTGACCTCTTCGATGCCCTACCTCCGTCCGACGCGAGGGCGATGCCCCTGACCGATGGCGCCATCGTGCTGAGGGCGTTTGCTGCTCCCGAGGCCGCGGCCTTGATGGAGGCGCTGGCCGACGTCGTGGCGGCGGCCCCGTTCCGGCACATGGTGACTCCGGGCGGATACAGCATGTCGGTGGCCATGACCAACTGCGGGCAGGCTGGGTGGGTAACGGATCGGACTGGCTATCGCTATGACCCGATCGATCCGCTCACGGGGAGGCCCTGGCCCGCGATGCCGTCGGTGTTTCGACAGCTCGCCGCTCGGGCCGCCGCTGGCGGCGGATTCCCCGCCTTCGAGCCGGATGCGTGTCTGGTCAACCGTTACGAGCCCGGGAGCAAGCTCTCGCTGCACCAGGACCGGAACGAGCGTGACTTCGGCGCCCCGATCGTCTCGGTCTCCCTCGGCCTGCCCGCGGTCTTCTTGTTCGGGGGCCTGCGCCGACGCGAGCGGCCCCGCAGGATCAGCCTCGAAAGCGGCGACGTCGTCGTGTGGGGCGGTCCCGCCCGGCTCGTCTTCCATGGGGTCGGGATGCTCGCCGACGGCGAGCATGAGCTGACCGGTCGCTGCCGCATCAACCTTACGTTCCGCGCGGCGCTCTGACCGATACGCGCGTCACGAAGTCCCCACGCTCGTGTCCCGCACATCCGGCGAGCGTCGGCGCCCGTCTCACACCATCAGCAAACCCCGGCGGAGTCCGGTGGCGACCGCCTCCGCGCGGCTGCGCGCGCTCAGCTTGTCGAGGATCGCCGCCACGTGGAACTTCACGGTGTGAGACGAGATGCCGAGGCGCTGGGCGATCATGCGATTACCCATGCCCTCGGCCAGCATCGCGAGGATTTCGAGCTCGCGGGGGGTGAGCGAGTCGCGGCCGGCTTTGTGGGCGCCCCGTTCCTTGCGCGGCGGCTTCGCGAGCGAAACAGGCGCCGCCGATGGATGAAGAACGAGCAGCCCCGCCGCCACCGCCTCGATACCGGCGGCGACCTCGGTCGGCGACGCGTCTCGCGGCAAGATGGCGCGCACGCCGGCTCGCAGGAGCCGGACCGCGGCCGCCGGAGCCAGGGCACCGGTCAGAAGCACCACGGGCGGCAAGCGGTGAAGACGCGGCAGCGCTTCAATGGCAAGGTCGAGAGGCTGCTCCCCGGGGTCGATCAGGAGAACATCAGCATCGGCGCCCGGAGTGTGATCCGCGGGAGCCGCCACGACGGGCGGGGGTGGCACCAGCTGGAGGCCCGGCTGCCGAGCGACGAGCGCCTCGAGCCGGGCACGCGACGTCGCACCCGGGGCGCGCACCGCGACACTGATCACGGATCGATGCACCGCTGTAAGAAGCCGCGCACGACGTGACTCGGCACGGCAAGGGCCAGTCTGTCGGCGATCATCGCGTTGATCCCGATGACGCTACCGCCTGCGTCGGCCATGGGGCCGCCGGAGTTGCCGGGCGCCAGCCGCAGGTCGGCCTGAATCCAACGAGCTGCGGTATTGCCCGGCGTCGCGTGCACGACTCCGGTGACGACCGCTCCGGCCATGCCGAACGGATGGCCGGCGGACAGGACGAGTTCCCCGGGTCGCAGACGTTCCGAATCGCCGACAACGGCGGCTGGAAGGTCGTGGGCCGCGATCCTGAGCAGGGCCAGATCCAGCTGCCGGTCCCACGCGACGACAGTGGCCGAGAGGCGCCGTCCGTCCGCGAGCACAACATGTGTGCGGACGCTTCCGCCGTGGGCGCGGGCGCTGCTATGGTGCGGGCCGCCCCCTCCAGGATCGGCGCTCGGCACGACATGGGCGCTCGTCACCACCAGCCCATCGGGGCGCCAGATCACCCCCGACCCACCCGCCTGGGCGGAGGTTCGGAGCTCCACGGTGATCGCCTGGAGACGAGCGGCTACGTCGGCAAGGTCGCTCGTGAGTGCGTGCGCCGTGTACACGCCGCGGCCGTGCGCTTCGCCGACCGGCATCTACCTTCTCCGCGACGGCCGCTCGCCGAGCGTGATGGCGGCTTGCAGTGGCTCGCCAGCGCGCACGAGCGAGGCCGTCACCGCGGTGCCTGCGCGGCGCGCGGCCAGCACATCCTGCACGTCGCCGGGATCCTGCAGCGGCCGCCCCTCGAGAGCCACCAGTACGTCGCCCAGCATCAGGCCAGCACGTGCGGCCGGGCCGTCAGTCTCGACGCTGACCACGATCAGGCCGCGGTCGCCGCCGCCGGGCGCCAGCCTCCGCAAGCCCTCCGGAAGGACAACCGGCTGGAGCCCGACCCCCAGATAGCCGCGGCTGATCCTCCCGCTGGCAAGAAGCTCGTCGACGATCCGCGTCACGGTCGAGGTCGGCACGGCCAGCTCTAGCTGGCGTGACAGGCCCGAGGTCACCAAGCCGGCGACCTTGCCGGAGGCATCCACGAGCGGTCCACCCGAGAAGCCTGGGTACAGCACCAGATCGACGCGCAGGAAGCGCTCCACCTCGCCGCCACGCCATGTCCGCCAGGCGCCGCCGACGGCGCTCACCACTCCCCAGCTCGCCCGCGGCCCATGCCCGACGGCAAGGACCAGGGTGCCGACCTTGAGAGCGGCGCTGTCTGCTACCTCGGCGAGAGGCCAGTCGGTGTCGGCGACCCGGAGGACAGCGAGATCGGTGCCGGGGTCGCGGGCAACAAGGCTCGCGGGAACCGTGCGCCCGTCCGGCCAGGCGATGCGAATCTGATCGTCCACGCGCACGGTGTGCTCGGCCGTCACCACGATGCCCGGGCGCCAGTGCACGCCAGTCGAGGGCAGCCGCGGGCGCGCGTGTACGGCCACCACCGAACGCGCGGCATGCTCGACAGCCGCCGCGAGGTCATTCGAGAGCGAAAGCAGGGTCTGCATCGGGATCCTCCCTCTTCAGGGCGCGTCGGCACTCGGACGCTCCCACGTTGCATCCACGATGCACGAAGCCCCGGGGCAAGGGTATCGCCCGAATGGCTAGGGCGAACGCGTTTGTGCGCGCCCGGGAGCCGTGCCCGGCCGTGGTACGCCATGACCCTCGTGCACGAGCGGGCCGGCCGCGGCCGCAGGAGCATCCCGCTCCACTTGAACGTGGATGCTTCACTCGGCGAGATGCGCGCGGATGAGCGTAAAGTCCGACAGGTCGTGCCGAACCTGCTGTCGAACGCCATCAAATTCACGCCAGAGGGCGGCCGCATCGACTCCGCGCCGCACTGGTGGACGGTTTCGTCGCGGTCTCCGTCAGCGACAACGGGCTCGGCTTCAGATAGCGCGGTTGGCATCGCACGTGCGCTTTCCACCAACCAGAGGGCGGAGAAAGGAGACAAAACTTGAAGACCATGGTCGCGGCATTTGTCGCGCTCACGCTCGCGGGGCACAGCACGGCGAGTTGGGCGGGTTCCACGTCGGATGAAAGCACCTTGGGGCAGGTTGGCTACGGCGCCGGGAGCGTGTTGGGGACGCTGATCTATTCGCCGTTGAAGGCGAGTGCCTGCATCCTCGGGGGAGTTGGCAGCGCGTTCACGGCGATCGTGTCCCCGCCAACTGCCGGCAGAGTGGCCGGTGCCAGCTGTGGAGGAACGTGGCTGATTACTCCCGACGTATTGAGAGGGAACGAACAGGTGAAGTTCATCGGCAACGTGCCGGGCAACGACGCCGCGGCCAGGCGATAGGGTCTGTGAATCACGCGCACTGCACGCGCAGTGTGAGGAGCGCGCGTAGATTCTGCCCTGCCCTGTAGATTCTTCTCTTTCGGCGAGGGGTGCTACTTGCAGGGCTCATTCAACAGGTTCGGAGCTTCAACCGGCTCGTGACGGAGCGCGTCGGGGCTCTCAACGATCAGTTCCTGGGCCGCGACCGTTCCCTCGGCGAGGCACGACTGCTCTGGGAGATCGGCGCCGAGGGGGCCGAGGTCCGCGAGCTACGCAGTCGGCTCGCCCTCGATTCCGCGTATGTGAGCCGCCTCCTTCGGTCCTTGGAGCGGCAACGACTCGTCCGGGTCGAGGCGAGCGAGAAGGATGGCCGAGTCCGTCGTGTGCGTCTCACCGGGCCCGGACTCGCCGAACGCGCCGAGCTCGACCGACGGTCGGACGAGTTTGCTCACTCCCTGCTGGAGCCGCTCAACGAAGGGGAGCAAGCTAAGCTGGCCGGCGCCATGGCCGAGGTGGAGCGCCTTCTGCTCGCTTCGTGTGTCACAATCGAGATCGCAGACCCGCTGAGGTCTGAAGCTCGGTGGTGCTTGGCGCAGTACTTCGCGGAACTGGCCGAGCGTTTCGCGGCCGGCTTCGACCCGGCCCGCAGCATCTCGGCCGATAGCCACGAGCTGACACCGCCGGCAGGCTTGTTGCTAGTCGCGCGCTTGCGTGAGGAGCCGGTCGGATGCGGCGCGTTGAAGCTGCATGCCGATGCCCCCGGCGAGATCAAACGCATGTGGGTGGCGCCGCACGCTCGGGGCCTCGGACTCGGACGGCGCTTGCTCCGCGACCTCGAGCGCCACGCGCGCCAGGCCGGAGTCAGCACGCTTCGCCTCGAGACCAACCAGACGCTGACGGAGGCCATCGCGCTCTATCGGCGCGCCGGATACCGCGAGGTGCCCGCCTTCAACGCCGAGCCATACGCGCACCACTGGTTCGAGAAGTTCATCGCGTAAGCCCGCTTCCACGAGATCGCAGGCAGTTTTCGGAAGTTCCAGGGAACCCTTACGCGAGCATCTTGTGCGGTCGATGGTTTCGTTTGGACACGGATTGCGGATCAGACGTACGCAGCTACCTCGAGGGTCGATAGACAGAGGTGATCGCAGTGCAGCCAGCAGGTGGAGTTGCTCTGGTCGACACTTGGGGTCCGGCGCAATCGGATCGCTGAGCTCTCGGTTGCGCACCGACTCCCGACGTCCGGCTCGCACAGGGTATGGGCCGAGGGAGGCCTGCTGATGTCGTACGGCACGAACTTCATCGAAATGTTTCGGCACGGCGCCGTCCTCGTCGACAAGATCCTCAAGGGCGCCAGACCCGCCGACCTTCCCGTGGAGGAGCCCACCAAGTTCGAGTTGATCATCAACGCGAAGACTGCGAAGGCGCTCGGGCTCACGATCCCACCATCGTTGCTCGTTCGAGCCGACGCCATCATTCAGTAGTACGCGAGCCCCTCGCGAAACGAATCGTAGCCGCCGCCTTCGCAGCGCGCCCCGCACACGAGCGCGATCCGCGCGGGTTTCGGGAGGGGCTGCGCCTCGGCGGCGAGCCCGAACGCCAGGACAGCCGAGAGGACGAGCGCCGCGTGCCGACACGGGCGGATCGACTTCGTTGCTGCCGATGTCATCGAATGGCCGTGAGGACGCTGGGCCACCGCCGGCCTCGGGGCTAGCCGGTGAGCGCGGCCAGTTCGTGCGCCTCGCGTTCCACCTTCTGGTTGATCTGGGCCGCCACGTCGAAGCTTCCGGTCAGCACGCCCCAGCTGGCCATCCAGTCCCACGCCCAGCGAGCCTCCACCTCGGGGATGGGTGTTGGTACCTTCAGCTGGATGCGGCCGAGATCGAAGTCGTCGGGAGTGAGGGCATCCACTTCGGGGTACCCCGCCCAATCGCGCAGGAAGTAGGACACGTAGCGCCGCTTGTCGGCGTTTATGCGCCTCACGGCCAGAGTGTCCGCGCGCAAGAAGGCAGCGTACACCTCGGGGCTGACCCGTGCGTCCGCGACCCACGTACCATGGAAGAAGGTCGTGGAGACGAGGCGGCAGCCGGCCTTCTGGGCCACCGCGATCCACGGCTCCTGCAGAACAGTCGCCTCGAAGTCGCCGCCGCATGAGCCCCGCGAAGCGCTCGGCCGGGCTTGTCATCGCCGCGCAGGTGGTGATTGCCTCGCGCGGCATGGCGCCTTCCAGCATCTGCAGGCCGGCGTAGGCAGTACCGTTGCCGTAGTCGAGCGCGACCAGCTTATGCGCTAGCTCCTGGGGTGTGAAGACCGTCGAGGTGGGCGGGACGACCAACGCCCCGCACACGATCATGGCTCGCCGTCCAATCTGGAGGGCCCCCACCGCGCTGTCCGCCACCCGGCGGTTATTGCCGCACTCTCACCCCTGGAACATGGCGGCGTCGCCGCGCTCCTGGAGCTTCCCCTGATTGGTGACGGGCTGACGCAAGGTGCCCTCGGCAGTGGAGCGGATCTCCCCGGGGGCTAACGCGGCGATGCGCAGATCGAGTCCTTCTGCCGCGAACAGGCCTTCGTCTCTGGCCACCAGCACGTCCAGACCGTTGAACGCGAGCACCCGCTCGATCGTCATCGTCGCCATGCCGGTCTTCCCTCCCGTGTATCGATCGCCTCGCGTGCTTCCACGCTGCCTCGTTCGCGCGTCTGCTCTCGCGGGCTTCGTGCCTCCCGCGAGGTCCGGGCGGTTGCCGCCCATTCTAGGGCTCCCCGCGCGAGCTCGTCAACGCGGACCGCGGCCAGCGAGGGCGCCCGGGGCTCGCCGAGCACGAAGTCAGCCGGTCGCTAGATCTCGGTGGCAAACTTTGCTTCGGTCCTGAAATAGCTTGCTCGACCACCCGGAACCTTGGCCAGAATGGCTCGCCATTCCCGGTTCGACCGAAATGTCTTCCCAGGCCTTGTCGCGCTCCGATTTGTCTCGCCAGCGGATGATCCATGTGACATTCGCGGGGCGAACCGTCTCGTCCCGAGGAGCGGTCCCCCCGTACTCGGGAGCCATGTCATTGGCGACCCAGAATCCAACGACGTCCATCCGGCTCTTGATGAAGGGCACCGCCAGCGTCGCTGCCCACTTCTTGTACTCGTCGAATTTCGCCGGGTCAAAGTGATAGTTCCGGATCTCGAACATCGGGGCCGCCTCCAATGGGATTGAGGACTCTCGCAGCGCGCGTCACGCGTCGGCTGGCAGAAGGCGAAATCGCCTTCGGTCGAGGGTCCGCAGAGCGCGGAAGTGTCGCTCGTCGAGGGTTAACACATCCCTGACCCCGTGGCGAGCTGCCAACACGACGATGGAGGCATCCGCCAGTCCGATGTCGAGGTCACCGTAGCGGACGATGACATCGAGAGCCGCGGCCACGTCGCCGGCCGAGAACGGGTCGAGCACATACGCCCCCCGGGCGACCTCATCCAGAAACAGGCGCTGGGCTGCCGTCCCCACCCGTACCGCCAGGAGGTAGTCGAGCTCGGCCAGGATGAATGGTGACAGAAGGAGGCGGCCCTCCGCTCCCCCGATGGCGGCCACGCACCGAGCGTGTTGCCGCTGGCTCTCGTCGATGGCCGACAGAAGCCCGCTGGTGTCGAGCAGGATCACCGCTCGCCGAACCCCTTGAGGGCCTGGTCAACGCGCTCGGCGAGCCCGCGCTGGCCGCTCCGGAACAATGGTAGTCGGGGACGGGCGGCCCCACCCGTGAGGGCGCGAACTGCCTCCCGGATCAGCTCCGCCTCGCTGCACCCGCGGCTGGCGGCTGCCTGCTCGAGCGCCCGCTTGAGATCATCGGGCAGGTAGACGGTCGTCTTCTGCATGCCATACATATACCATACATAACGCGACGCCCGGGCGCCTCGCCCTGAAGTCCCTCCCGCCACGGACCCAGGTCCGCCCGGAACACCTACTGCAGTCCCATGATCTCCGCGTTCCGCGCCTGGGTCTTTACCATGACCACCCCTCAGAGCGCGGCCTGGCGGGGCGCCCGGCCCAGTAGCAGGCGCGCCACCACGTAACCCGCCAGCACCAGCGCCGTCTGCAGCAGGGCCAGCACGGAGGCGGCTTCCTGGCGGCCGGTGACCGTCCAGAAGAAGATGTCCACCGACAGCACGCGGGTGCCCGGACCCGCGAAGAGCACGGCCAGATCCAGCACCCGCACCGCGATGACGAACAGCAGAATCCACGCCCCCAGCACGGCCGGCCGCAAGAGCGGGATCCAGATGCGCGCGAACGTGCGCAGCCACGAGGCCCCGTGGATGCGCGCCGACTCCTCCAGCTCGGCGCCGATCTGGACCATGGTGGCCGTGAAGAAGCGCGAGCCCACGGGGAGCCCCCGCGCCACGAAGACGAGGACGAGCAGCCACACGCTGCCGTAGATCGGCAACCACACGAAGGCCCACAGAAACCCGAGCGCCATCACCAGCCCCGGCACCGCCCACGGTACCCAGGCCATCAAGTCCAGGACCTTGCGCCCGGGCCAGGTGGTGCGGGTGACCACGTAGGAGATCAGCGCCGAGGCGATCACGCCGATGGTCGCCGCCGCCACCCCGACCAGCAACGTGTTCTTGATCGAGGTGAGCACCGCCGAGCGCGCGAGGGCGTCCCGCCAGTGGTTCGTCGTGAGCATCTCCCAGCCAAGAAATCCGCTGAGCTGCATGAACGAGTTCAGGAGCAAGACCACGAAAGGCAGCGCCCCGAAAACAAGGAAGAAGCCCACGATGAAGGCGAACGCGAGCCAGCGCCACGCCCCCAGCTCGAGAGGGCGCGCCCGGTAGCCACGGCCCGACACCGTCGTGTAGGCTCGGCCCCCCAGCGCCTTCCACTGGAGCACGATCAGGCTGAAGGTGAGCAGCAAGAGCAGCACGGCCAGCACCATGGCCGGGCCGAAGCGAGCCACGTGGCCTCCGTAGGCAAGATCGTAGATCTTGGTGGTGAAGACGAAGATCTTTGCCGGCGTCCCCAGGAGCTGAGGAATCTCGAAGGATTCCATGGCCACCACGAACGAGAGGATGCCCGAGGCGAGCAGGGCCGGCAGCAGCAGCGGAAGGTTGATGCGAAAGACCGTCCGCCAGCCGCCGGCCCCGGCGATGCGGGCGGCTTCCTCCAGGGTGGCGTCCATGGCCTGGAAGGCGGGATAGACGAAGAGGAACAGCACCGGCGCCGAGCGCACGGCGCCGAGGACGATGAGCCCCGCGTACGAGTACACGTTGACGAAACTCTCGACACCAGGAACGAGCACCCGCAGCCACTGGTTGAGCAGACCGACGTTCGGCGCGCCGAGCAGCATCCAGGCCAGCACCCAGGGCAGCTCGGGCAGGAAGAACATGAAGACGAGCAGACCCTCCAGCAGCCGCTTGCCCGGCGTGGTGGTCCGGGCCACGATCCACGCGAAGATCGTGGCCAGGACCAGCGCCAGGAGCGTCCGCGGCAGCGCGATCGCGATGGTCGTAAAGAACACGCGGAAGGTGCTGGTGTCGGTCAGGACGAGGCGCCAGTTCTCGAGGGTGAGCGCGCCGGGCTGCCCGGGCGCTGCCTCCTTCAGGCTTCCGTAGAGAACCATGCCGAGCGGATACACGACCATGAACGCGGTGACGGCCAGCAGTCCCAGCGGCAGCAGGTTCCCCCGGCGGAGCCATCGCCGTGCCCACGCCGCGGCCACCGGCCGCGTCACGCGCTCGATCAGGACGTCGCGCGTGGCCATCGTGCGCGCCGTCTACTTCAGGCCGTACTCCTTCAGGAAAGGAGCGGCTTTGGCCGACCACTCGAAGAAAAGCTTCGAGCCGAACTCGAACGTGTCTGGATTATTGGGAAAGGGCTTCGCGGTTGTGAAGTGGGCCAGCTCCGGCACGGCCGGCTTGACATCCTTGCGAATGAAAGCGCCGCCAGCATCGTCGGCGGCGAGCTGCTGGGCCGATTTCGTCAGCAGGTAGTTCATGAAGACCTTGGCGGCATTCGGGTGCGGCGCCCCCTGCAGCAAGTTGATGCCGCCGAGGAGAAGCATCACGCCATCCTCGGGCACGATGAGGCGGAACGAGTGGGGCTTGGGCAGCTTCCACACGTCAGCGGCCAATCCCTGAGTGGCGTGCACGTAGATGCCATATTCGCCGCGGGCGATCTGCTTCGGCGCCTCCGGCTCGGTGCGGGTGAGCGCCTTCACGTTGCCGATCACCTTTCGCAGGTGCTCGTCCCCGTAGGCCTTCCAGGCGTACGCGGCCCACCGTGAGCCGGGGGATGGGCCGACCGGCTCCGAGAGCAGGATCAGTCCCTTGAACTTGGGGTTCTCGAGATCCTTGTAACTGCGCGGCCCCATTTCGGGGGGCGACAGTTTGTTGTTGGCGATCAGGAAGTAGCCGCCCGCGGAGAAGTGCAACGTGTGACCGTGGCCCGCTTTCACGTCCACCATCGGATCGACGATCCACTCCACACCGGGCTCCTGGAGCACGGGCAGGGTCCCGAACGGCTGGTCGAGGCCGCGGGCGGCCAGCCGCCGGTTCTCGGGGCTGCCCGAGGAGCGCAGGTCGATGCTGGGCTTGCCGGCGGCGCGCTCGGCGTTCCAGCGCGCCTCGAAGTCGCCAGTGCGCCCGGGTACCACCTCGACCCGGATTCCGTGCAGCCGCTCGAACTCGGCGATCTGCTTGTCAACGGAAGCTCCCGGGGCGGCATAGGGCGACCACACGACCACACCTTCCTTCTTGGCCGCGGCCAGAACCTCGTTCCATGTCTTGGGAGGTGTCGCGCCGCCGCCCGTCTGAGCCAGCGACCGCGCTCCCACCACCAGGGCCAGCGCAAGAACCACCATTGCCGACACGAGCAGGCCTGTCCGTGACCTCATCGTCACCTCCTCCACACGCGGATGGCGTGGGCGGGAATGTGCAGCCGTACCGGTGTTCCCTTGCTCATGCGCTCGCTCACCACCCCGAAGGCGCGGATCTGCGAGGTTCCGATCTTGACGATGTACTCCACGCGCTCGCCCAGGTACACGGTGGACTGGATCACGCCGTGCCAGGCGCCGTCGAGGGAGGCCGGGCCCACCGCGACGTCGGTCGGCCGGAAGGCCAGGACGATGGTGTCTCCCTGCTGCCAGACGGTGTTGGCGGGCAAGAGAACCTCGGCGCCATCGACGTCCTCCAGGTGGGCAACGCAGGCGCCATCCGCCCCGTGGCGGACCCGCGCATTGACGTGATTGACCTGCCCCAGGAAGTCCATGATGAACCGTGTGCGCGGATGCTCGTAAACCTCTTGCGGTTCGCCGTCCTGGGCGATGCGCCCGGTGTTCATCACCAGGACACGGTCGGAGAGAATCATGGCCTCGGTCTGGTCGTGAGTGACGAACAGGGTGGTCACACCCACGCGCGCCTGCACTTCCTTCAGTTCGAGGCGCATCTCTTCCCGCAGGCGGGCGTCCAGATTCGAGAACGGCTCGTCCAGCAGTAGCACGTCGGGGTTCGCCACTAGCGCCCGTCCGAGGGCCACCCGCTGCTGCTGACCGCCAGAAAGAAGCGGCGCCGGCCGGTCGTGGAAGCCCTCCAGGCCCAGGCTCTGCAGCATGGCCATGACCCGCGCGCGGATCTCCCGAGTGGCCATGCGCTGGGCCCTCAGGGGGAAGGCGATGTTCTCGAACACCGTCATGTGCGGCCAGATGGCGTAGCTCTGAAACACCATGCCCATCCGGCGCCTCTCGGGGGGAAGATGAATGCCTCGCGCAGCCGAGGTGAGGAGCCGCGAACCCACGTACACCTCGCCCGCATCGGGATTCTCAAGGCCGGCGACGAGACGCAAGGTGGTCGTCTTGCCGCAGCCGCTCGGGCCCAGCAAGGACACAATTGATCCCGCCGTCACGTCGAAGCTGAGATCGTCGACTGCGCGGACCTTGCCGAACGACTTGGCAAGACCCACCACCCGGATGTCCTCCATTGGATTCTCCGCTATCTCGGGTCTCCGAATTTGGAGCTGGGTCTCTCACCTGGCTGCCGCGCGTCCGATGGAGTGCCCAGACCATACGAGCACCGCCGCGCGCCGTCAAGGCAATGACCTCACCGTGCTGTTGCTATGACCTCACCGTGCTGTTGCTATGACCTCACCGCTCCCGACACGACCCGAGATGTCATCATCCTTGCGCCAGAGGCAGGCATGAAGTAACTTTCGCGGGAGTGTGGTTTTCGAGGAGATGAAAGCCGCGGAGGCTGCGAAGATTCCCAGGGGCGAAGTTGCCTAGAAGGGGGAACCGGGAGATGGCTGTCAAGAAAGCACGCCGCACCACCCACCGCAGTGGCTCCGGAAAGAAGCTCTACGCCGTGCGCGACGCGGGGGGGCGCTTCAAGGACATCCAGACCTACGAGCGTGCCCACCGCGCGGACCTCGCCAAGCGCACTGGCGGCGAGAAAGCAGCGGCGCGCAAGCGGGCGGTAAAGAAGCGCAAGGGCTGAGCCGCTCTCGCTATCCGGGGGGCCCACGAAGCATCAGACAACGGCGTGAACCGCCCATGCGCGAGCGGTGAGCTTGATCGGTCCGGCTGGGGTCGGGGCGAGACGTGACTGGAGGTTCAGGCGGATGCGTTCGCGTACTTCGCCCCTCACCGAGGCCAGATAGCTGGGGGCAGCGCCCGTCTTGCCGAGGAATGGGTTCCAATAGTCGTTGAAGCTCTCGAACACGGTGGGAATCTCGATAGCGCGAACCGTCACGCCCTTCAGCTCGAGCCTCTCGAACAATTCCTGGAGCGGCCCGGGGTGGCACAGAGGGAATCGTTCCGCCTGGTCGAGCCTCGCGTCGTGGGGGCTCACGGCGATAGCGGCATCCCAGAAATGCCGCATCATCTGCATGCCGCCGGCGTAGTCCCAGACGTACGCTGCTACCGATCCGCCCGGTCTCGTAACCCTGGCCATCTCCCGCACCATGGCGTGGTGATCTTGCACAAAGTTCAGAACCAAACCGGACACGGTCACGTCGCATACGCCCGAATCCCACGGTAACTGAGTCGCATCTCCCGACTCGAAGCAGACCCGCGGGTCGCTGATACGTTGCCGCGCGCGGGATACGAAGCCCTCCGACGAGTCGATGCCGGAGACAGAGGACGGCTCACACATGGTCAGGATGGCGGATGTCAATGCCCCCGTGCCGCAGCCGACATCCGCCCAGGCGAGCCCCGGGCGAGGTGCGAGCCAGCGAAGGAACTCAATCGCCACTATCCGGCTCCAACGCCCAACATATTGCTCGTAGGCGTCGCCTGCGTCCCAGGTCGCTGTGCTATCCATGGCGCACCGCGTTATTGTTTGGGTGGCGGGATCCTGCCCACGAGAGTTCCCGCCTGGGGATTCCCGGGCGCGGGTTGCAGTACGGCCGTTTCGGCTTGTTCCAGGAAGAACCCGAGGGGACCAACGGTGAGCGCGTGGGTCACGAGCACGAGCGTGCCCGGGCCGCGCCACGAGGACACCATCTCTTTCAACCCCACCACGCGCACCGCGCTCCCACGCGTATCAGGAAGAAGGGACCACGACGTTTCCACCGAGCCAACCGCCATCAACTGGCCGGTCTCCAGGCAGCGGCATATCGGCGAGGACACGATCCGGTCCACGCGAACGCCGCGCTGGCGAAAGGCCTCCCCGAGCGCCCTGGCCTGCGCGCGCCCTATATCATCCAGATTCCGTTGCGTGGTGCAGTCGTCGAACGTGAAGCCGGGCGGATCGCCGCCGTAGCCAGGGGGCGCGTTGCCATGGCGAATCACGGCGACGTGGCCGCCCGTGACCAGCGCCGCCCACGCTGTGCTGGCGTCGTCGGCGGCGAGAGCCGGCGTGATCATCAGCCCGACAATCTGAACAGACAGGATTACCTGACCGATCCGCTGTGGAAACCGCGCGACCGTCATGACAATTCCCCTCCGGCAGCCGGTCCTTACCCGCGATACTGCCCAGCGCCGCCGTGGGCGCGGCGTTCACTTAGTCGCTATCAGGTGGCTGATGAGCATATGTCTTTCTGCGCCACTCTCCCGTGAGGAACTCACGGCGCTGGACAGCCTAGCACGCCGGGCGTGGCGGCGACGTCGCGCGAACCGCGGGCGGCGCCGATCCGGCGGGCGCATGTTGACGCGATCATGAGACGTCCGCGAGAGCGCCCCACGACGACGGCCGCCTTGCGCGATCCCCCATCGGTGAGGTACCGTGACCACGCTCTCGGCCGCTGAACGTCTCTGAGGGAGGCACACCATGAGCGTCACAACGGCGTGGCTCGCAGGGGTGGCAATGCTGATCGGCCTGGTCGGTGCCGCCCCGGCGGCGGCCCAGCCTGTGGGCACGCTGGTGGTGGGGCTCGTGGCGGAGCCGGTGAACCTCGACCCCGCCCAGGTCACTGACCTCAACTCCAACCGGGTCGGTCGCCGGATCGTCGAGACCCTGGTTACCTTCCCCGAGGAGAGCACCCAGATCGTGCCGGGGCTGGCCGAGTCCTGGACGATATCGAAGGATGGTCTGCGCTACACGTTCAAGCTTCGAAAGGGCATCACCTTCCACGACGGCACGCCCTTCAACGCCGAGGCGGTGAAGTTCTCGATCGAACGACAGATCTTGCCCGAGCACCCGTTCAACAAGCTCGGCAAGTACCCGTTCGCCAACTACTTCTTCGGCACCGTCAAGGCCGTGGAGGTGATTGACCCACAGACGGTGGAGATCGTCCTGAAGGAGGCGCGGGCGTCGTTCCTGGCCGTCTTGACGGCGGGCGCCGCCTCGATCGTGAGCCCGACCGCGGTCCGCAAGTGGGGCGCCGACTACGCGCTGCATCCGGTGGGAACGGGCCCCTTCAAGTTCGTGCAGTGGGACAGTGGACAGAAGGTGGTCCTGGAGAAGAACCCAAGCTACTGGCGGTTCCCGGTCAAGCTGGAGCGGGTCGTCTTCCGGTCCATCGTGGAGGATCAGGCACGACTGACCGAACTGCTCACTGGCTCCCTCGACCTTATCGTGGGCGTGCCGCCGGACTTCGTCGGCCAACTCGAGAAGGACGCGCGACTCACCCTGCTCAAGCAGGTGGGCGCCCATGTCTGGTATCTCGGCATCAACAACCAGAAGAAACCGTTCGAGGACAAGCGCGTGCGCCAGGCGCTCAACTACGCCGTGAACAAGGAGGCGATCGTTCGCGATGTGCTCAAGGGGACGGGCGCCGCCTCGGCCGGGCCGGTGTTGCCGGGCACGTGGGGCGCCGAGCCGACGATCAAGCCCTTCGCGTACGACCCGGCACGGGCCAAGAAGCTCCTGGCCGAAGCCGGCTACCCGAACGGCTTCTCCACGACCTTGTGGACGCCTGAGTCAGGCTCCGGCATGCAGTCCTCGGTGGCGATGTCCACCGTGATCCAGTCGAATCTGAAGGCGGTCGGGATCAACGTGACCCTGCAGACCATGGAGTGGGGCGCCTTCCTGGCGAAGCTCCGCACGAAAGAGCAGGAGCTGTTCGCGCTGTCGTGGATGGCGGGCAACGAGGACCCCGACATGGTCATGTACCCGCTCCTGCACTCGACGCAGTGGACACCGGGGGGACCCAACCGGGCTCTCTACAAGAACCCCAAGTTCGACGATCTCCTGCATCAGGCCCGCATCTCGACCGATCAGGCCAAGCGCGCCGAGCTCTACCGCGAGGCCCAACGGATCCTGCACGATGATCCGCCCTGGATCTTCGTCGACCATGAGATCCAGGTGGCCGCGCATACCAAGCGCGTGCAGGGATTCAAGCTCCACCCGAGCTTCGACCTTCGTGTCGAGACGATCTCAGTGAAGTGAGACGCTACCTCGCCCGCCGGCTCCTGCTGCTGGTGCCGGTTCTGGTGGGGGTGTCCATCGTCGTCTTCATGATTCTCCACCTGGCCCCCGGGGACCCGGCGGAGATCATGCTTGGCTCGCAGGTGACCCAGGAAGACCTGGCCCGTCTGCGGGCCGATCTCGGGCTCAACGAGCCGCTGCCCGTCCAATACATCCGCTGGATCGCCCACGTGATCCGGGGCGATCTCGGCCGCTCCTTGTGGATGAAGCGCCCGGTGCTCCCGGAAGTGCTCGAGCGCTTCAAGGCCACGCTGATCCTCACCGGTACTGCCCTTCTCATCTCCACTCTGTGCGGAGTCGGGCTCGGCGTGCTATCAGCCACGCGGCGCAACTCGCTCCTGGACCGGCTGAGTGCGGTGGCCTCGCTGTTCGGCGCCAGCATGCCCGTCTTCTGGCTCGGTATCGTCTTGATGGTGCTCTTCGCGTTGTGGCTCCGCTGGCTGCCCGCCTCCGGCATGTACGCACCGTACGGGGGCGGCGACCTTCGCGACCTCCTTGCCCACCTCGTCCTGCCGGCCCTCACCCTGGCCGCCGCCTCCATGACGATCATCGCCCGACTCACGCGCAGCACCTTGCTCGAGATCCTCGGACAGGACTACATCCGCACGGCGCGCGCCAAGGGCGTCGTCGAGCGGGGGGTGGTGCTGCGCCACGGGCTGAAGAACGCTCTCATCCCCATCGTCACCGTGGTCGGCGTGCAGGCCGGATACCTCCTCGGGGGCGCCGTGTTCACCGAGACCGTCTTCGCCTGGCCGGGCGTGGGCACCCTCATGGTGCAGGGCATCCTCGCGCGCGACTTCCCGCTCGTGCAGGGGTGCGTGCTGCTGGTCGCCTTCACCTTCGTCCTCATCAACCTCTTCGTCGATCTCCTCTACGCATGGCTCGACCCGCGGATCCGATATGAGTAGTGGCGGAGCGGCCGTCGCCGTCGGCCGCGACCGGTTGGTCGACGACAGCGCGAGCGCGGCGCCCTCGTTCGGCCGCTCCGTCGCGCGTCTAGCGCGGAGCAACCGACTGGCCGTGGCGGCCGCCCTGACGTTGCTGGCGGCCACCTGGCAGCGGTGCTCGCCCCCTATTTGCCGTTGCTCGACCCCGATGTCGTGAACACGCCGAATCGCCTGCGGCCGCCACTCAGCGCCGGCCATGTGCTGGGCACCGACGAGTTCGGACGCGATCTCTTGGCGCGTCTGATCTGGGGCGGTCGCATATCCCTCCTGGCCGGCGTCGTCACCGCGGCGGCGGCGATGCTGATCGGCGTGGCTCTCGGGGTGCTCGGCGGCTTCTATTCGGGGTGGATCGAGACCGTCGTGATGCGACTCACCGACATCTTGATGGCCTTTCCATTCGTCCTGCTCGCGATCGCCATCGTGGCCGGGCTCGGCCCCGGGCTGGGCAACGCCATGGTTGCCCTCGCCATCGTGGGCTTCCCGATCTACACCAGGCTGGTGCGCGGAATCGTACTGTCCCTGCGCGAACGCGAGTTCGTGGAGGCGGCCCGCGCGCTCGGCAGCGGCGACCTGGTGATCCTTGGCCGGCACATCCTGCCCCACCTGCTCTCGCCGGTCATCGTGGCCTTCAGCCTCGACGTGGGCGCCAAGATCCTCGCCACCGCCGGCCTTTCCTTCCTGGGGCTCGGTACGCAGCCGCCGACGGCCGACTGGGGCAGCATGCTCGCCACCGGGCGTCAGTTCGTGATCCTGCGCCCGCACGTGGTGCTCTTGCCCGGGCTCGCCATCTTCGTCGTCGTGCTCTCGCTGAACCTGGTGGGTGATGCGCTCCGCGACGTGCTCGACCCCCGCACGCGCACGTCGTGACGTTCCACACATTCTGCATCGTCGGCCGGTGAATGGCTGAGGCGCCGGCGGCGGATGCTAGCATGCGGGCATGAGCGGACTCGCCCTGCTGCGCGCCGTTCCCCTCGTCGCTGCCCTCACGCTGACGCAGGCGCACGGCCATCCGTCACTCGAGGGAACGGCGATGTCGCGGCCCGATCCCGGCGAGGAGGCGTGAGCTCCCGCCCCGCCTTTTTCATCGCCGACGGCGATCGGTTTGTCCCGTCTGCGTCGGCGCGCGGGCCCTGGAGCCCGCGACACCAGCACGGCGGTCCGCCCGCCGCCCTCCTGGCCCGGGCGTTCGCGCGACAGACCGGGCCGCAGACGCACATCGCGCGCCTGACCTTCGACTTCCTGCGTCCCGTGCCGCTGGCGCCGGTGACAATCACCACGCGCGTGGTCCGCGCCGGCGCCAAGGTCCAGCGCCTCGCCGGCAGCGTGCTCGCCGAGGATGGTGCCGCCGTGATCGAGGCAACGTGCCTGATCATGCGTGTGGCGCCTGGCAGCGTCGCCGTGACTCTCGAGACATTGGCGGCACCGGTCCCCCCGGCGGCGAGCGCCCCGTTCGAGCTTCCGCTCATGACGGGCGACGAGGGGTATCACCGCGCGATGGAGTGGCGGCTGGCGAAGGGAACGTGGGGAGGTGGGCCGGTGGCGATGTGGCTCCGGCCGCGCGTTCCGCTCGTCGCCGGCGAGACGCCCACGCCGCCGCTCGAGTGCCTCGTCACCGCCGCCGACTCCGCGAGCGGCGTGGCCGTGGTCGTGGACCCGGCGCGGGCGACGTTCGTGAACGGCGACCTGACGATCGCCCTGCACCGGGCGCCGGTCGGTGAATGGATGTGTCTCGACGCGGCTGCCACGGGCGAGACGCACGGCATCGGCCTGGCGCGGGCCCGGCTCTGGGACACGACCGGCCTGGTGGGACGCTCGCTCCAGACCTTGCTGCTCGAGCCGCGCGTCGGCTAACCAGGGAAGCCGGGTGCCTCCATGACCCGGGTCGCCTGGATGTAGTGGTTCTGCTCGTGCACGACGATGATGCGGCAGGCGTCCTGCAGGCTGTAGATGAAGACAGGCAGCACCGGCGACGTGATGGTGATGCGCTCGAGATCGAGGTGGCGGCTGGCGTTCATGAGGCGCAGCAGCCGTGCCTGCTGCTCGAGGAAGGTGGCGATGATCGCCGGCGCGATGTGGCTGTTCGAAGGGTGGAAGGCTGGCCGTGCCTTGACCCTCCGTCCGGAGTCGGGACGGAGCGTCGTGATGAGCAGCTTTCCGAAGAAACGCGGAAGCAGGGGCATGCGCTCCCAGAGCCGCGGGCGCCGCCGTCCGGCCAGGATGTCCTCGAAGATCTGCACGTAAGGGCTGTTCGAGATGATCAGATGGTCGAAGCACTGGCCGATGCTCCACTCCACCTCGCTCGGCTTCCAGTTCACTTGAGCCCCGGAGAGCCGGCCGAACAGGCGCTGCGTCTCATCGGCGACAAGGAAGCCCTCCGCCAACACGGTAGGGAGGTCGCTGTCCTTCAGGTCGTGGTTCATCCGCCTCCGGATCATCTGCTATTCCGCGCTGGATGCGGATGCCGCGAGCACTGCGGCCGCCTCCCTCGCCACCGCCGTCCCCTCGAAGAACTGCGGGTTCACTTCGCCCCAGAGCCGCACCGCATTCGCAAAGGTGAAGTCGCGGAAGTCGTCGGAGGTGATGAGACCTCCCTCCACGAGCTCGAAGGCCTCGGGCAGCACCGCGCGCATGTCGGGCACATCGAAGTGACTGATGTCGGAGCCGAAGATGGCATTCAAACGCGCGCCGAAGGAGTTTACGCGACGGTCGAACGCCCACGCGTTGATCCGGTCGTCCGCCTCGCAGCCGAAGTAAAAGGGCGTGACGAAGAGATCGCGCCAGTCCTCCCTGCGCTCGATCCGGCACGCCGCGTAGTCGTCGAGGTCGGCGAGGCCACCGGTAAGGTCCGCCGCCTCGGGGTCGGGCCATCCACCACGCTTCTCGAGCGCGGCGACGATGTCGTCGTACCCGTACTTCCGCGCCTCGCGCATGAGGAGCGCGCGATCCAATGACCGCGGATCGGTCTCTTCGAGTGCCTTCCGGTTCCGCTTCTCCCAGTGACCGATGAGGTCAGCGAAGAGCATGCACGCCCATCCCACGCCGCCCTCCAAGAACGCAAACCGGAGGCTCGGGAAACGGCGCGTCACCCCGCCCAGGAAGAGTGCCTTGCAGACCGCGTGACCCGCGGCCGCGAAGTGCCCGATGTGATTGTAGGTGAAATTCGTTGGCGAAAGACGCAGCCCTTGCCGCCGGACCCCGGTGTGAAAGGTAGGCGCAACCTTCAGCTCAACGCATCGCTTCCACACGCGATCGTAGTCGTACGCGCTGTCCAGGCCGAGCGTGTCGTACCAGACGGCGAAGCGCGCGGCCTCAGGATCGGCGGTACCGACCGACGCCACCGGACGCGGCGGGAGACTGCCGAACATCCCGACCTTGAACCCGAGCTCCGTTGCGTGCTCGAGCTCCTCGACCGCCTCGTCGGGCGTGTGCATCGGGATGATGGCGGCGGGGGAGAGCCGGTCCGTGAGCTTGTGGAAGTATTCCATGGTCACCACGTTGAAGGCCCGGCACGCAGCGCGGCGCTGGGCATCGTGCTTGATGCGCGGGACGCTGCCGGCTGTGGGGTAGACGACCGCGTAATCGAGGCCGATCTCTCCGAGTCGCGCGTGGAGGAGCCGCGGCAGCATGCCGGTCGCGCGATCGCGCGTGTTTTTCTCTGGAAACGACCAGAAGGACTCCTGCGCGATGCCCCGGCGCCTCCGCTCCGCGACGGACATCGACAAGGCCTCCCGGGTGCCTTTGCTTACTGAGAGGACTCCCTGGAGGGCGGTGTCGCCACCCACCTTCCGGATCTCTTCCCGGAACACGGGCCCGTAGTGCAGCCAGTGTCCATCGGCGTCGACGACGGGATGGGAGAGGCGCGCGCGGATCTGCTCGGGCGTTGGGTGACCGTTGTTGCTCACGGGGCCTCCCTGTGCTACGGGGACGTCTTCCCCTGCGATGTCCCCCACGACCCGCACCCGCGTGCGCAGCGAGTTGCCCGGGCAGGTAGGCGAGCGGCAAGTCCTCCACTTCCACCACGGTCAGAGTCTTGCGGTCGGCGCCGGCCGCCACCGCCTTGTCCTCGGCGAGCTGACGCGCTCGGCCGATCGCCTCGTCGCGGGAGAGATCCTGGAAGATCTGGTCCACCTCGCCGCTGACCTGGGCGATGGCGGCGCCGACTGCGTTGGCCACGGCCTGGTGGGGAACGTTGAGGATGCTCGGAGACGCCGGCCAGGCGCCCGGCACCAGGAACGAGCCGCCGCCGACGGCGATCAGGGGCGTGTCGGCCGCCTCGGTCTTCATCCGGTCGACCCCCTCCTCGAGCATGGCGCGGATGCGGGCGAGGGCCTCCTTCACCAGCGCGGCGGGCAGCGCGGCCACCCGCGCGCGGTCGCCGAGGTCGATGAGGCCGGCGGCCACCGCGATGTCGGTGACGGTGAGGACGTCGCCGCCGAACACGAGCGCCTGCTCGGTGAGGCGATAGCCCACGCTGGCCGGCCCGATGGCGAGCGCCGGCGGCCCCGCGGTCACGCGCGTTCCACCGCCCAGGCCGAGGGACAGCAGGTCGGGCATGCGGAAGAGCGTGCGCACGCCGCCGATCTCGACCACGTTGTTGGCCTCGCGGGGGAAGCCGTGGCGGAGGCTGCCGATGTCGGTAGTGGTGCCCCCCACGTCGATCACCAGCGCCTCGTCGCGGGTGGAGAGGAAGGCGGCCCCGCGCATGGAGTTGGTCGGCCCCGAGGCGAAGGAGTAGACGGGATAGGCCTCGGCCACCTCCGCCAGCATGACGGTGCCGTCGTTCTGGGTGAGATAGAGCGGCGCCTGGATGCCGCTCCGACGCAGGGCCTCCGTGAAGGAGCGCGTTGTCTTGCGGGCCAGCTCGACCAGGCAGGCGTTGAGCAAGGCCGCGTTCTCGCGCTCGAGCAGGCCGATGCGGCCGAGGCGGTGGGACAGGGTGATGGCGACGTCGGGGCACTCCTCGCGGAGGACGGCCGCCGCCTCCTCCTCGCCGGAGGCGTTCAGTGGCGAGAACACTGCGGCGACCGCGACCGAGCGGATGCCCGACGCGCGGATGCGCCGGGCCGCCTCGCGCATGCCCTTCTGGTCGAACGGCACGAGCGGGCGGCCGTCGAACTCGTGGCCGCCCTCCAGCATGACGACCTCGCCGCGGACCAAGTTGGCCAGGTCCTCCGGCCAGTCCACGAAGGGCGGCAGCGAGGCGCCGGAGGGCAGGCCGATGCGCACGGCGGCCACCCGGCCGAGGTCGCGCCGCTGCACCACCGCGTTGGTGAAATGGGTAGTCCCGATCATGGCCGCGTGGGCTTCACGCGCGGCCGGCGCCCGCTCGACGAGTTCGGCCAGGGCGCGGGTGATCCCCGTGGTCACGTCCGAGGTGGTGGGTGTCTTCACGGCGGCGGCCACCGTGTCGTCCTCCAGAAGGACGGCGTCGGTGTTGGTGCCGCCGACGTCGATGCCGATCCGCCGTCTCACGCGAAGACCGAGCGGAAATCGAGGTCGTAGCCGAAGGCCCGCGGGCCCACGTGCTCGATTCCCTTGGGCGTGAGGAGAATAGGCGGCGCGGGCAGGGCGATGACCGTCACGCGCTGCCCGTAGCGCAAGGTCTCGGTGCCGATGGCGTCGCCAGAGACCGTATCGAGCACGCAGATCAGATCGGGGGTCATGACCCGCGGCTGGCCGTCGAGCCAGCCGACCGCGAACTCGTTCTGGAAGGCGAGCGAGAAGGTGTGGCCCCGGTAACCGTCCAGGCCCTCGATGGTCGCCGTCCCGCGCAGAAAGCCCTCGGTCGTGCGCCGCGCGATGTCGCTGATCTTGCCGGTGAAGAGCTTGATGCCCGTCCGCCACCTCCAGCACGGCGTCGATCGGATCGCGGTGAGCCCGCCGCGCGGCCTGGACGGCGCGGCCGATGCCGATGGCCTTGGTCGTCGAGCCGAGGATCGCGCAGTCCTTGATCTCGCGGCCCGTCCGGGGTGCCTTGCAGGTCGACGCGATGGAGCCGACCTCCACGCACGCCTTGCGACTGATGCGCTCCATCCACTTCCAGCTGGCAGCCCGCGAGACGACCACCGCGTTGTCGCGGACGTCGGCGAGGGTCAGCGGGTACATCTTTAGATCGTGGATGGCGAAGCTGGTCATCTGTGCTTCGGGAAACGCGCGCCCCATGCAGTCGCCGTCCACGACGGGCCGGTCGAGCATGGCGGCCGCCATGAAGGGTTGTATGGAATTGCCGCCGCCGATCTCGAGCGACATCACCGCGCGGAACGTCCGACCGAGGTACTCCTCCATCATGGTGACGGCCAGCGCCATGGTCTTCGGGTCGGTCAGGCGCTCCTGGCCGACGAGCGGGGCGCCCATGTTGGAGACCACGGCCACCAGGTCGTCGTCGGCCAGTTCGGCGGCGTCCATGAGCTGGCACACCACGCCCTGCCGGTAGAGCTGGCGCATGTTCAAGAGCGCGAGGTAGGGGCTGCCCCCGCCCCCGGTGCCGAGGATCCAGGCGCCGATGGCCAGGCTCTCGATTTCCTCGGCGGCGACGGGTCGCATCAGAACCCGGTGAACTCCTCGAGCCCCATGAAGCGCGCGATGCCGACCACGAGCACCAGCGCCACCCCGATGGCGAAGGCGGACACCGCGGCCGCGGTGGGATCGAAGGAGTACTTGAGATAGGCGAACAGCTCGATGGGGAGCGGGGTGAGCTTGGCGCTGGTCAGGAACAAGGACAAGGTGAAGTTGTCGAAGGAGATGGCGAAGGCGAAGATCGCCCCCGCCGCCACCCCCGGCTTGATGACGCCGAGCGTGATCTCGAAGAACGCGCGTACCGGATGGGCGCCGAGGCTCTGGGCGGCCTCCTCGAGGGCCAGATCGAAGTGGGTGAGGGTGGCGGTGACCGTGCGGATCACGTAGGGCGTGGTGACCACGATATGGCCGATGAGAAGGGCCGGATACGAGGCCTGCATCTTGAGCAGGGTATAGAACTGCAAGAGCGCGACGCCGGTGAGGATCTGCGGCAGGAGCAGGGGAGAGGTGACGAAGGCGTTGAGCATGTCGCGGCCCCGGAAGCGTCCGCGCACCAGCACGAGGGCGGCCGCGGTGCCGATGACGCTGGAGACCACCGCCGTCCAGAAGGCCAGCTCGGTCGAGAGCCAGAGCGCCTGCATGAACTCCCGCCGCTGGAAGAAGTTGGCGAACCATTTCAGCGAGAAGCCCTGCGGGGGAAACGTGAAGTAGTTGCCGGCGTTGAAGGCGGCCAGCACGACCACGACCATGGGCAGCAGCAGGAAGGCGTAGACGAGACCGACAGCCGCGCGCAGGATCACACGATTCCCCGCAGCGCGCGCTCGGTCACCTTGATGTAGACGGCGATCAGCGCCACCGAGATCACGAGCAGCACGAAGGCGTTGGCGGCCCCGAAGGGCCAGTCGAACACCGAGAGCACCTGCTCGTAGACCGTCATCGGCAGCACGTGCACCTTGAAGCCCGCCGATCAGGATCGGCACCACGAACGAGCTGATGGCCAGGGAGAAGACGAGCAGGGAGCCGGCGAGAATGCCGGGCAGCGAGAGCGGCAGGGTCACCTCCCAGAAGGCCCGGCGTGGCGAGGCGCCGAGGGTCTGGGAGGCCTCGATCAGCGCGGGCTCGATGCGTTTCAACACACCCGTGAGCGAGAGCACCATGAACGGCAGGAACACGTGCACGAGGGCCACGGTGACGCCGAACTTGTTGTACATGAGGGGCAGGGGCCGGGCCAGCCAACCGTGCTCCACAAGCGTTGTGTTGATGAGGCCGCGGTCGGCGAGCAGGATCATCCAGCCGTAGCAGCGGATGACGATCCCGACCAGGAGCGGCGAGAGGATGAACACGATAAGGAGCGGCTTCCACCGCGACCGCGTGAGCGCCAGGTGATAGGCGAGGGGATAGCCGAGGAGCAAGGTGGCGACGGTGGTGAGCAACCCCAGCCACAGGGTGTCGGCGAGCACGCTGAGATAGTACGAGTCCGTGAAGAAGCGCACGTAGTGGCGCAGGGTCAGCGCCGCCTCGAGCCGGCCGAAGGACTCCCGCGAGAGGCTGATGCCGAGCATCAGCAGCAGCGGGGCCACGAAGAACACGACGAGCAGCAGGACGTACGGCCCCAGCAGGAAGACGCCGGCGCGACGATTCACGGACTCAGCGGCCGAGCAGCTCCGCGGCCACCCTCGCCACGAGCAGGTTCGCCACCAGGGTCGGCGCGCCGGTGAGGGCGGCCACCTCGTCGCGCGTCTTGCGCCGGAAGCCGATGCAGTCCATGACCACGAGGCCGGCCTTGCCGGCACGGAGCGCCTGGGCGGCGCGCCGGATGGCGGCCGGATCGTGCTCCTCGTACGGGGACAATGGGGCTACGTGCGCATCGAAGCCCGAGGCCCGCCAGCGCGCCTCGGTCTGCGGCACGTGGCGCTCGGACGGGGTTAGCACGCCGAGGCGGCCGGGGAACGTCATGGCACGCAGCAGGCCTAGCAACAGTTGTTGCGGCTCGAGAAACGGCCGGCGGGCGGCAAGCTTCGGGAACTCACCGGTGCAGAGCAGCACGTTGAGGACGACGCCCCGGTCCTCGAGGGCGGCGATGCGTGCCTCGATGAGCGGAATCATCTTGGTCTTGCCGACGAAGACCGACGTGCCATCGGTCAGCCTGGTGACGAGGATCTCGTCGTCGCCCTCCGGGGCCAAGGTCGCGATCCGCTCGCGGTCGAGCCCGTCGAGGGCGCCCGCCTCCACGATCTCGACATCGCCTCCCAGGATCTCCGCCATGTCGGGCACGACATCGCTTCGGGGAGATTGGCCCACGGTGATCAGGCCGACCTTGGTCATGAACGTTCCTCCAGGGTGATGCGGGCGTCGGTCATGAACGTTCCTCCGGGATGATGCGGGCGTCGATGGCCGCCCAACCGGCGCGCACTTTTGCGCCGGTTGCGAAGCGGACTTCCCCCAGCTCGACGGCCTGCAGCTCGAGCCCTGCCTCGGATTTCAAAATATAGCGCACGGTCTCACCCTGATAGACCACGTGGGCGACCGTCATGGGGATCACGGTGTCCAGAGCCGCCGAGGGATCGAGCCGGATTCGCTCGGGACGCAGCGCCACCGACACTGCGGCGCCCCTCGGCGCGGCGCCGGTGGCGGCCAGGGTGGCGGTGCCGCAGTCCACGGTGTTCGTCCCGGCCGCACGGCCAGTGAGCAGGTTGATGTTGCCGATGAAGCTGGCCACGAAAGGAGTGGCCGGGGTCTCGTAGAGACCGCGCGGCGACGCCACCTGCTCGACCCGGCCGCGGTGCATGACCGCGATGCGGTCGGACATGGTCAGCGCTTCTTCCTGATCGTGGGTGACGTAGATGGTGGTGATGCCCACTTCGCGCTGCAGCCGCTTCAGCTCGATCTTCATGTGGTCGCGCAGCTTCTTGTCGAGCGCCCCCAGCGGCTCGTCGAGCAAGAGCACCGCTGGACGCGTCACCAGGGCGCGCGCGAGCGCGACCCGCTGCTGTTCCCCGCCCGAAAGCTGGCTCGGGTAGCGCCCGCCGTAGCCCGGTAGCTGCACCAGGGCGAGGGCCTCGGCCACGCGTGAGGCGATCTCCGGCTTGGCGACCCGCTGCATGCGCAGGCCGAAGGCCACGTTTTGCGCGACGGTGCGGTGCGGGAAGAGCGCGTAGTGCTGGAACACCATCCCCACCCGGCGCCGGTGAGGCGGGACCCCGATGATGCTCGCGCCGTCAATGGCCACATCGCCGGCGTCCGGAGTCACGAAGCCGGCCACCGAGCGCAGGGTCGTGGTCTTGCCGCAGCCCGACGGCCCAAGCAGGGTGAAGAACTCGCCGGGGGCGACCGAGAGGGATACCCCGTCGAGAGCGAGGGTCGTACCGTAGCGCTTGACGAGACCGGTCAGGGTGACGGTGTCCGAGGTGCGATCCGTCAACGCATCTCCTTGTTCCAGCGCTCGGTCCACTGCGGGCGCTGCTTGGCGACCTGGGCCCAGTCGAAGAGCACCAGCCGATCGACGTCCGCTGGCCCGCTGATGAGCTTCTTGGCGACGTCGGGCGGCACCTTGACCGTCTTGTTGGTCGGGCTCCAGAACAGCTCGGTGGCGAAGGCCAGCTGGACTTCCGGCGAGATGTAGGCGTCGATGAACTTCCAGGCCAGGTCCTTGTGCTTGGAGCCGCGAGTGACCTGCACGATCTGGTCGAGGATCGGCTGGCCCTCGGCGGGAGCGACCCAGTCCACCGGGATGCCGCGCTTCTGTAGATCGTAGGCGGAGGCGTCGTGGAGTACGGCCATGACGACCTCCTTCTGCTCGAGCTGCTTCTCCACGGTGCCCGTGAAGTCCACCAGCTTGGGCTGGGCGCGCTTGATGGCGGCCAGGCCGGCGTCGATGTCGAAGTAGTCCTTGCCGTAGAGCTTGGAGGCCATGAACAGGAAGTTGATGCCGAGCGTGTTGCCGATGACGTAGGTGGCCCGCCGGCCGACGTACGCCTCGTCCCAGAAGTCTTTCCAGGATGTTGGCCTCTTGAGGCCGACGTCCGTGCGGTAGGCGAGGCCGATGCGTCCCCAGAACATGGCAAGGCTCGTGTCGCCGATCAGGGCCTTCGGATAGAGGTTCTTGATGTTCGGGGCCAGGGTCTCGTTGCGCTTCTCGAAGAACCCGCGCTCGCGCGGGATCGGGAAGGGCGGCTCGTTGCCGAAGACCACGTCGAACGGCGGGTTGTCGGGGCCGGCGGCCAGGAGCTTGGCCACCCACTCGGTGGTGATGCCGGTGACCACCTCGACCTTCACCCCGTGCTTCTTCTCGAAGGGCTCGACGAGGGCCTTCTTCATCACCTCCGACCATCGGCCGCCGTAGCCGGTGACGACGAGGGTCGGCTGCTGGGCCTCGGCGGGGGAGACCGGGGCGAGCGCGCCGGCCAGGATCCGCGATCAGGACGAGACGCGCCACATGACCTCTCATGAGCAAGCCTCCTCGGCAGAGTTGGCCCCCAGCTTGTCCCAGAACCTCGTCGATTATCAAGCGCGCGGCGGCGCGAGCGGCGATCGCGCCGTCGGTCGGGCGGCTGGCGCCGACAGCAGTCTGCCCGATATCGCCGGCGGAGAATTTGCCAAGGTCAAAGACCATGGTCTGACCCGCGACATTCCATCCGATCATCGCCGCGGGGATAGGGAGGCTTCAGCGCGGCGGGACGACCCGCAGGGTCCGGTAACGCTCTGTCCGGAGGCGCGTGTGGCGCCCCAGCACGTCGTAGTCGCGGTCGTTGTGGAGCAAGGTTGCCCCGTCGCGGATGGCCACGGCGGCGATCAGGCAGTCAATCAATTTGCGAACACTGGCGCCCTTGGCGCGGCAGGGCCGGTACAGCTCGGTGGCGGCCTCAGGGAAGACTCTCCCCGAGCGGGCGGGGTGAGCCGAGCACGCGCCAGGCCGACGTACTGTTCGGCGAAGGCCGTCGCCGCCGCCCGCGACACGACGAGCTCCCATAGCCGCGCCCGTCGCAGCTTGACCGCGTAACGGTCCTCGCCCGGAAAGCGATGCAGCAGGGAGGTCATCAACGCAGAGAACTCCTGTCCCTGCCACACGGCCGCGAGACAGTCCCGTGAGTAGCCGTCCAGCAGTTCCCAGCTACCGTTGGCGTACCAGGCAGTGAGGGCTGCGGCCAGGAGCCCGACGTCCGCCACCGCCAGGTTGAGCCCCTTGGCGGCGCTGGGCGGCACGATATGCGCCGCATCCCCGGCCAGGAAGAGGCGTCCGTACTGCATCGGTTCGAGCACGAAGCTGCGCATCTCGGTCACGCCGCGGGACAGGATGGGCCCTTCGTTCAGACCCTCCTGGTCATCGAGGGCCAGCCTCGTCCGTAGCTCGGCCCAGATCCGGTGATCCGGCCAGTCCGCGAGCGGCTCCGCTGGTGCTACCTGCAAGTAGAGCCGGCTGATCGTCGGCGACCGCATGCTGTGCAACGCGAATCCCCGGTCGTGCACGCCATAGATCAGCTCCTCCGTGGACGGCGCGACCTCTGCCAGGATGCCCAACCAGGCGAAGGGGTACGTGTGCTCATACGTCGTGAACGTACCCGCCGGCACGCTGTGGCGGCAGACGCCGTGGAAGCCGTCACAGCCGGCCACGAAGTCACCGGCAATCTCCATGGGCTCGCCCTCGACCGTGCAGCGCACCCGTGGCGCGTCGGTCTGCACGTCTATGGGGGCAACGTCGGTGATGCCGAAGTAGAGCTGGCCGCCGGCCGCCTCGCGTGCCCTGATCAGATCCTTGACGACCTCTTGTTGCCCGTACATGCAGGTCGTCCATCCGGTCAGCTCGGTGAACGGCACACGGTGCTGGCCGCCGTCGAACCGAAGCTCGAAGCCCTCGTGCACCAGGCCTTCGCGGTCCAGCCGGTCGGCCAGCCCCGCGTCGCGAAGCACATCGATGGTGCCCTGTTCGAGGAGCCCGGCCCGCACGCGCTGCTCGACGTACTCCCGTGTGCGCCGCTCGATCACGACGGAGTCCACACCCCGCCGCGCGAGCAGGTGGGAGAGCAACAGGCCACTGGGGCCCGCCCCGACGATGACCACCTGCGTCCGCAGCCTCCGCATTGCCCGTGCCCAGCTGGCTTATACCACCTCGCGAACGCGTGGCATCACCTCGCGCGCGAACAGGCGCATCGACGCTTCTGCCTCCACGCGGCCGACGGTATTGAAGTTCACCTGCAAGGACGCGTGCTCGAAGCCGCCCACCTCGGCGACATAGTCGCGGATCTGCCCGACGATCCCGGCCGGTGAGCCCACCCACGCCGAGCGGCTTGCCACCTGCATCTCGAAGGTCTGCTCGGCGAGCCCGGCGATGATCTTGTCGTAGCCCGGATAGCTTTCGGAGCGGGCGTCGCCCGTCCAGTCCGAGGCCGCGTCGACCAGCGAGCGTAGATACCGGTTCAGCGGCTCCCGCGCGATCCGTACTGCCTCGACCGCGTCCTCATGGCAGAGCATGTGAAAAGCCAGCATGACCGTGCCCCGACCGGGGCGACCCGACGATCGCCAGGCATCGCGATAGGCGGCGAGCAAGTCGCGCAGCTTGCTGCCGCCCATGGGAATGGCCATGACCCCGTGGCCATGCGTGCCCGCCCACACGAACGATTCCTCGGTGTTCAGCGCGGCCACATAGAAGGGCGGCCGCGGCTTCTGGGTGGGCCGTGGCAGCGACGTCACGTTGCGGAAGCGGTGGAAGCGCCCCTCCATGCTCACATTCTGATCCTCGAGCAACCGCCGGACCTGCTCGATGCCCTCCTCGAAGCGGGCCCGGCTCTCGTCGAGGGAGCGTCCGAATCGAGCGAACTCGTGCGGCAGAAAGGCGCGAGCGAAGCCCACGTCGAGGCGGCCCGCAGAGATCGCGTCGAGCATGCCGATCTGCCCGGCCAGCTTGAGCGGATTGTTGAAGATCGGTAGCACGGCGCCCGTCACCAGCCGCGCCCTGCGCGTGCGCTGAGAGGCGGCGGCCAGGAATACGATGGGATCCGGGCTGTAGCCGCCATAGGGGTGGAAGTAGTGCTCCACCGTGCGCACGGTGGTGTAGCCCAACTCGTCTGCGAGTCCCGTCAAGTGGAGGGCGTCGTCCCAGTACGCCGCAGCCGCACGCTCGGCGGGGTTAACGTCGGGAAAGAACTGAAGACCGAATTCCATGGCTGCTCCCCGGTCATACCATGAGCAGAGACAACGGTCCATGCTCGCTTTGACGGCGCCTGGCGTTGCTGACCTTCTCGCGTTGTGGGATCGTCTCAGCGAGATGGTCGTCCCGCGACTCGTGACTTTCGTCGATGGTGCGCTTCGTCACATGCGCCACCATTCGACTCGCCCTCGACTTCGATGGCTGATCGCCGTGCCTGCGATGCTCCTTATCGTGGTCGGCCTGCTGCTAGCGAGCGCTCACTCCGCGCAGGCGTGGAACGATACCGCGCATCAGATCATCGCTCTCATCGCCTGGGAGCGACTGTCGGACTCCACACGGGGAACGGTCATCGACATCCTGCGCCAGGCGCCGCCCGATGCGGGCTTGGCGCGGCTGTTGTCGCAGGACAAGCGCCCATGGCCGGCCCGCCAGCGCGAGTTCTTCCGCCGTGCCAGCACCTGGCCGGATCGTGTGCGCTATCTGGAGATTGCCGATCGACGCACGTACCATCGCCCGACCTGGCACTATCAGCACTTCTTCTGGAGGCAGGGTCCGAACGGACCAGTAGACCTGCCGGGCTTGCCCGTCAATTCCGAGAATGTCGTCGAGCGCCTCCAGCACTTCCGCGGCGTGCTCAAGGCGCCGGGGAACTCCATGGGAGAACGCGCGATTGCGCAGGGGTGGCTGCTGCATTTAGTAGGGGACGTCCATCAGCCGCTTCATGGCGGCTCTCGGGTAACGCGCCGGGAACCCGACGGTGATCGGGGCGGGAACTTGTTTCGGCTCGGCCCGTCGACCGAGGACCTTCACACTTACTGGGACCGGATGCTTGACCAAGCCATCCCTCGGTATCCAAACGAATCGACCGGGGCCTACTTGGCACGGGCGGCCGCCCTCGTGGTCGCCCGACATCCTCGAGTCTCTTTGGAGGGCGATCTCAAGCCCGGCAAGTTCGAGGACTGGGCCCGGGAGTCGCTGGAGGAGGCGAAACGCGCCTATCCGCCGACCTTGCGCCGCGGGCAAGACCCACCGGCGGCCTATACCCAGTGGGCGTCACCCGTGGCGATCGAGCGCGTAGCCCGGGCCGGCTATCGCCTGGCCGCCCTTCTGGAGGAAGTCTATGGGCACTAGAGGCTGGTCGAAGGTCGTCAGCGGCGGCCGCGCTCGGCCTCGCCCTTCATGGGAACGAACAGGACCGGAATGGTCCGCTCGCTACGGGTTCCATCGCCGGTGCGTGTGATGACCATCAGCGTCTGCTGGGAGCCTCCGACCGGGACCACGAGATGTCCTCCGATCGCGAGCTGGTCCACGAGCGGCTGAGGGACGTGATCGGGCGCCGCGGTCACGAGGATGGCGTCAAAGGGAGCCGCCTCAGGCCAGCCGCGATAGCCGTCTCCCACCCTGTACTGTATGTTCCGGTAGCCGACGGAATCGAGGGTTGCGCGCGCGCGCTGGGCGAGGGGCGGGATGATCTCGATCGTGTGTACCGAGGCCCCCATCTGGGCCAGGATGGCCGCCTGGTAACCGGATCCGGTGCCCACCTCGAGGACCTTGTGCCCGGGCTCGACGCGCGCTAGCTCCGTCATCAGCGCGACGATGTACGGCTGGGAGATCGTCTGTCCCTCGCCCACCGGCAGGGCACGGTCCTCGTAGGCATGCGCCTGCTGGGCCTCGGGCACGAACAGGTGACGGGGGACCTCGCGCATTGCCTTGAGCACGAGGGGATTCGTGACCCCGCGGGAACTGATCTGCGTGAACACCATCGTCTTGCGTTGCTCGTCCGGGCTTGCTCCCGAGGGGCGGCGTTGACCCTCGCCGGTAACGGTGAACGCGACCACGATACTCACCGCCGTCAGGATGGCCACCGCTGCGCGTGGGTGAGTCATCGTGAGCCAGTCTACTGCCGCCGCCCTCCGTTGACAGCCCAGAGCGCGTCGCGCAGTATGGCGCCGTCATGCCATCCGGGTTGGCAATCGCCCTCGACGTTGGCGGCACCTTCACCGACGTGACCTTGACCGATCCGGCCACCGGCGCCGTCTGGATCACCAAGACGCCGACAACGCCCCACGATCCGGCCGAAGGCTTCTTGAACGGCGTCGACAAGGCCCTCCACCTGGCCGGCGCGCGCCCGGAGTCGCTCGGGCAGGTGCTGCACGGGACCACCACCGCCACCAATGCCATTCTCGAGGCCAAGGGCGTCCGCACGGGACTGCTCACCACGATCGGTTTTCGCTACGTGCTCGAGATCGGCCGCCACGACATCCCTCGCCGCGCCAACATGTTCGCGTGGGTGAAGCCGGCGCGCCCGGTCCCGCCCGAGCTGATCGTGGAGATCCCGGAGCGCGTCACCGTGGAGGGCAACGTCCTCACACCGCTGGACACGGCGGCGGTGCGGGAGGCCGTTCGCCGGCTGCGAGCGGCGGGCGCCGATGCGCTCGCCATCTGTTTCCTGCACGCCTACGCCAATCCCGCCCACGAGCGGCGGGCGCGCGAGATCGTGCTGGAGGAACACCCCCAGTGTGCGGTGTCGCTGTCGTCGGAGGTGCTGCCCGTCTTCCGGGAGTATGAACGGACCCTGGCCACCGTGCTTAACGCCTACGTGCAGCCGCTCGTGGGCCGCTACGTAGGCACGCTGGAGACCCGGCTGCGCGCCTACGGGGTGGGGGCGCCACTGCGCATCATGAAGTCCAACGGTGGCGTGGTCGCGGCCGAGGTGGTACACCGACAGGCGATCCACACTGCCCTGAGCGGGCCTGCCGCGGGCGTGATCGGCGCACGGCTGGTGGGGGCGGCGGCGGGCTTCCCCGACGTCATCTCCGTCGACGTCGGCGGGACCAGCGCGGACGTGTGCTTGATCCGGGGCGGCGAGGCACAGGTCACCACCGAGGGCACCATCGGAGCGTGGCCGCTCGGTGTGTCCATGATCGACATCCACACCATCGGCGCCGGCGGCGGCTCCATCGCTCGCGTGGCCGACGACGGCACCCTGACCGTCGGCCCGGAGAGCGCGGGCGCGGTACCGGGCCCGGTTTGTTACGCAGCGGGCGGCGAGGAGCCGACCGTGACCGATGCCCATCTCGTCCTTGGTCGCCTTCCGCCACATCTGGCGGGCGGGGAGATCAGGCTCGATGTGGAGCGGGCCCGCTTGGCCATCGCCGAGCGGGTGGCCCAGCCGCTCGGGCTCAGCCTGGAGGCGGCGGCCAGCGGCATCCTCGACATCGTCAACAACGCCATGGTGGGCGCCATACGCCTGGTGTCAGTCGAGCGTGGCCACGACCCGCGCGCGTGTGCGCTGGTGCCCTTCGGGGGCGCCGGTCCGTTGCACGGCGGCGCGCTGGCCACGCTGCTCGGAATGGGCACGGTGGTGGTACCGCGCCATCCGGGGGTGCTCTCCGCGCTCGGGCTGCTCGGCAGCGAGGTCCGCAACGACTACGCGCGCACGAGCTTGCAGACGCCGCCACGCTACGATCTGGCGGCGGTGGCGACGATCTATGGCGAGCTGGAGGATGAAGCGCGCGCCTGGCTGGCGCGCGAGGGTGTGCCGATGGCCGATCGTCGTCTTCTGCGGCTGGCCGATCTGCGCTATCGCCACCAAGGATTCGAGGTCACCGTGCCGTGGGACGAGAGTGATCTGGCCCTGGCGCCCCTCATCGCGCGGTTTCATGGGCGCCACGAGACGCTCTACACGTACGCGCTTCCCGACGCCCCGGTGGAGATCGTCACCCTGCGCGTCGCGGCGAGGGGCACGGTGAGACGCTTTGCGCTGCCCCGCTTGCCCACGTCGCGGCGCGCGCACCGCCCGCGAATCGAGCGTCGACCCGTCTACTTT
Organism: uncultured Candidatus Rokubacteria bacterium; assembly: GCA_963754315.1. GTDB lineage: Bacteria > Methylomirabilota > Methylomirabilia > Rokubacteriales > CSP1-6 > CAVWFS01. Next base: position 244,537 of record CAVWFS010000014.1, on the reverse strand, counting down.
CGAGGCCGAGGGTGGCTCGCGTGCGCCTGCCACGAGCGCGAGGCACTGTCGGCGGGGGCGCGGCTGACCGGCCCCGCGGTGGTGGAGCAGCTCGATGCGACCACCGTGATCTTGCCCGGCCAGCGCGCCACCGTGGATCGTTATGGAAATCTGATTATTGGGGGGCCCCGAACAGGCCCCCCACGCCCCCGGCGCTCGGGTCGCCCCGGGGAACCCGTGGCGCCCCTCGGGAACACGCGAGCATTTTGGGGTCCCGAACAGGCCGCCCACGCCGCCGGGCGCTCGGGGCGCGCCGGGGGACCCGAGAATGAAGGCGTGGCAGAGGGGCATCGCGGTCCGGATCGTTCTCGTGGCTTTGGCGGTCCTCGTCGTTGCGCATGGCGCCGTGGCACAGCCGGCGGGAAGAGTCCCGCGGATCGGAATGATCAGCGAGTTTTCCGCGGCTCATCCCTTCGTGGTGGCATTCCGTCAGGGACTTCGCGACCTCGGGTACGTCGAGGGCCAGAGCATCGTCGTCGAGTATCGCCATGTGCAAGGGGATCTGGACCGGGTCTCGGGCTTCGCGGCCGAGCTCATCCGGCTCAAAGCGGAGATCCTGGTGGTCGGCGGAACGACCTCGGCGCAGGTGGCCAAGGCGCAAACGGCGACGGTGCCGATCGTGTTCGCGACGGCAGGCGACCCGGTGACGAGTGGACTCGTGGCCAGCCTCGCCCGTCCGGGCGGGAATGCGACGGGGATGTCCATCATTACTCCCGAGCTGAGCGCGAAACAGCTCGAGCTACTCAAGGCGGCGGTGCCAAAGCTCTCGCGCGTCACGATCATGTACAACCCGGTGAATCCGGCGGCTGCAGACGCGCTCCAGGCAGCGCGCGAGGCGGCCAGGGCCCTGGCCCTGGAGCTGCAACTCCTGGAAGTGCGCCAGCCGAACGAATTGGCGGGCGCTTTTTCGGCGCTGGCGGGGTGGCGCGCCGGGGGCTCCTCGTCCTGCCCGACCCGATGATCGGCAACGAACTCGATCAAATTTCCAGGCTGGCGGCCAAGAGTCGCGTGCCGGCCATGTATATCAGGAAGGAGTTCGCCGAGATCGGTGGCCTCCTCGCCTACGGGCCGGGCTTCGCTGAGAACTATCGCCGTGCTGCCAGCTATGTCGACCGGATCCTCAAGGGCGCCACCCCAGCCGATCTCCCAGTTCAGCAACCGACCAAGTTCGAGCTCGCCATCAACCTGAGGACGGCGAAGGCGCTCGGATTGAGCATTCCTCAGACCCTGTTGCTGCAGGCGGACAAGGTCATCGAATAGACGAGGCCTCGTGAAGAGACGCAGACGGGGGGCGAAGGAGCGGATCGTGGAGGGCGATCCGGTCACGCGCGAGATCATCCGGGGGGCGCTGCGGGCGGCCCAGGCCGAGATGGAAGCGGTGATCGAGCGCACGGCCATGTCGCCCTTCATCCGGGAAAAGAAGGACTACTTCGCGGGCATCCTCGACGGGCGGGGGCGGGTGGTGTGCGGAACGATGATCCCGCTCTTCGGCAACCTGATGCCGGCCATCTTCGAGCAGTATCCGGCCAAGACGATGCGCGCGGGCGATATCTACTGGTACAACGACTGTCACGGCTCGCGCGGCGGCGTCTCGCACTCGCCGGACATGGTCTTCGCGGCCCCCGTGTTCCACCGCGGCCGACTTCTGGCGTTCTCCCAGACGTGGGGCCACTTTTGGGACATCGGAGGGCTGCGCGCGGGCAGCATTTCCCCTGACGCCACCGAGATTTTCCACGAAGGGATCATCGTGCCGCCCATTCGCATCTACCGCGAGGGCGTGCTCAACGACGAGGCCTTCCGCGTGTTCGTCCGCAACTCCCGATTCCCGGACATCCTGCAGGGCGACATCCGCGCGGTACTCGCCGGGTGCCGGCTCGGCGAGCGGCGCGTGCAGGAGTTGCTCGAGCGCTTCGGAGCGGAGGTCGTGCTCGATACCTGGACGGCTTTCGAGCAGCAGTGCCGCGATACCATTCGAAAGACCTTGGAGGCGCGCATCCCCGACGGGGTCTACGCCAGCGAGGACGCGGTAGACGGCGACGGCATGACGGGTCGGCCGTACAAGGTGCGCATGCAGCTCGCGAAGGAGGGCGGCCGGATCACCATCGATACCCGCAAGAGCGACGACCAGGCGCGGGGCCCCATCAATTTCCTCATGCACGAGAGCGTGCCCAAGCTCATCATCGGCATTTACCTGCTCTCGGGACACCCCACCGTACTCCTCAACGACGGCGCCCAAGACGCCGTGGACGAGGTGCTGGTGCGCCCGGGAAGCATCCTGCGACCGCACTGGCCGGCGGCGCTTGGCAACCGCATGCACACGGCCTCGCGGGTGCAGTCGAACATCCTGGCCGTCCTCGCGCTCGCCACCGGCGGACAGGCGCCGGCGCCCAGCTCGGTGTACAACATCTACTTCCTGCGCGGCTTCGACCAGGCGCGCAACGAGCCCTTCCTGTGCAGCGACGGGGTGGCGGTCGGCTACGGCGCCCGACCCTTCGCCGACGGCCTTGACGCGATCTACTACGTGGCCCAGAAGAATTACCCGGCGGAGTTCATGGAGATGGTCTTTCCCATGCGTCTTCGACAGTACGCCCTCCATCAGGACTCCGGAGGCCCTGGGCTCTACCGCGGCGGTTGTGGGGTCGTGCGCGAAATCGAGCTGCTGGCCGACGAGGCGGTCGTCGCCATCCGGCAGGACAACATCCTCTTTCCGCCCGCCGGCGTCAATGGCGGCCACGCGGGGCGGCCGGGACGCTGCCTCGTCAACCCCGGGCGTGCCGACGAGCGCGCGCTGGCTCCCATGTCGGACGGCAACGTGATCAGGAAGGGCGACGTGGTGCGCCTGCACACGAGTGGGGGAGGGGGCTGGGGTGACCCCTTTCGGCGGCCGGTGGAGCGCGTACGCCAGGACGTGCTCGGTGGCTTCGTCTCCGGCCGCGCCGCCGCTGAAGACTACGGCGTCGTCCTTGACGAGACGACCGGCCTCGTCGACCTTGACCTTACCGCCCGCCGCCGCGCCGAGCCCCGCGCCGCCCTCCGCATGTTCCACCGCAACGGTTACTTCGGTCCTCCCGCGGTCTCCTAGACGCTTCGGCCTCTCGTTCGACTTGACCATAGCAGTTGGTCATGTTCATATTCGCCCATGAAGACGATGGCCGTGTCGGAGTTCAAGGCGAAATGCCTGGCGACCCTCAAAGAGGTCCAGCGCACGCGGGAGCCGATGTTGATCACGCTGCGCGGAAAGCCTCTGGCCACCGTCCAGTCCGTCGAATCGCGAGGCCCCGGCAAGCGTCTGGGGGGTCTCCGCGGGCGCATGCGAATCCGCGGTGATCTCATCAAGATCGACACCGGCGCCGACTGGGCCATGCTGCGGTGAGGGTGCTCCTCGACACTCACGTGTGGGTCTGGACGCAAGAGCAGCCCGAGCGGCTCGGGCCCCGCACGAGACGGCTCTTGGTCGGCGAAGCGCACGAGAACTGGGTGTGCCCCATCTCCACCTTGGAGATCGCCCGTCTGATCTCTGTCGGTGACATCCGACTGTCGATACCGCTGGCCGAGTGGCTCGCGCAGTCGATGAGCGAGTTGTCGGCCCAGACCGTTTCGCTGAGCCACGAGGTGGCCACGGAAGCCTATGCCCTACCCGGTTCGTTCCACCGGGACCCCGCCGCTCGGCTGCTGGTGGCGGCAACGCGTCGGCACGGATTGACCCTGGTGACCGCCGACGACCGGATTCTCGCTTACCCTCACGTGCGCACCCAGGATGCCCGGCGTTAGGCCAGCGAATCGGACGCGGGTGTATGCTTGGGCCCCGATGGAGCGCTGAGAAACGTCGATGCGATGCGACGCATGCGGCCACGGCAACCCGGCGGAGGCCGCGTATTGCGAGGCCTGCGGGTTAGCGCTTGGTGCAACCTGCCCCCAGTGCGGACAGCGCCAACGCACGGGCGCCCGATTCTGTCCGAGCTGTGGCCATCGCCTGACCGTCGCGCCAGAGGGCCCCCCCGAGTCGCCGAAGCCGCCTCCGCGCTCGTACACGCCCCGACATCTCGCTGAACGGATCCTGACCTCACGCGGAGCCCTCGAGGGAGAGCGTAAGCAGGTCACCGTTCTCTTCTGCGACATCGTCGACTCATCGGATCTGGCCGAGCGCCTGGGTCCGGAGCCGATGTACCAGCTCGTGGATCAGGCGCTGACGCTCATGGCCGAGACCGTCCATCGTTACGAGGGAACGGTCAACCAATTCCTGGGCGACGGGTTGATGGCGCTCTTCGGGGCGCCGGTAGCCGTCGAGGAACACGCGTTGCGGGCCGTGCAAGCCGCTTTGGCCATCCGGGAGACCATCAGTGGATTCAGCGAACAGCTGCGGCGCGAGAAGGGACTGGAGCTCCGCCTTCGAATGGGCCTCAACACGGGGCCGGTGGTGGTCGGCCGGATCGGCGACGATCTGCGCATGGACTACACGGCCGTCGGAGACACCACCAATCTGGCGGCGCGCATGCAGGCGCAGGCCGAACCGGGCTCGATCATCCTCACCGCTCCCACCCACCGGCTCGTCGAAGGATACGTTCGGAGCTACCCAGTCGGCTTCCTGCAGGTGAAGGGACGCAGCGAGCCGGTCGCCGCCTACCGGGTGATTGGTCGTAAGCGGGCAAGGACGCGGATGGAGCTCGCCGCGGAGCGGGGCCTCACGCGGCTGGCGGGTCGCGAGCGCGAGCTCAGCCTGCTCCACGACCGCCTCGCACGCGCCAAGGAAGGCCGCGGCCAAGTGGTGGCCATCGTGGGCGAACCGGGGATCGGCAAGTCGCGCCTGCTCTACGAGTTTCGGCGCTCGCTCGAGGGCGAGCGGGTCACCTGGCTCGAGGGCCGTTGCCTCCCCTACGCACAGAGCACTCCCTACCTGGCCGTGCAGGAGATCTTGCGCGCGAGCTTTCAAATCGAGGAAGGTGACAACCCCCTCCAGGTAGCCGCAAAGCTCCGGGAGGGGATGCGGCAGATCGATCCCGGCCTGGAGCCCGTCGTGCCATTCTTGGGCACCCTGTTCGGCGTTCCTGCGGACACCGAGGCCTTGAAGGACCTCGACCCAAAGGATCGCCGCCAGAAGACCTTCGAGGCCATCCGAGCGCTGACCTTCGCGGCAGCTCGGCGGCGGCTGCAGGTTGTCGTGGTGGAGGACCTGCACTGGATCGACAAGACGTCGGAGGACTACCTGGCCTTCGCCGTCGAAAGCCTGGCGGCGGTCCCGGTCCTGCTGATCACGACCCACCGTCCCGGATACGCCGTTCGGTGGGCGGACAAGACCTTCTATACGCAGGTTGCCCTCGACGTGCTGACCGAGCCCGAGGCGACGGCCATGGTGACGGCGATCCTGGGTGGGCGCGAGGCGCCCAGTGATTTCTGTCGGATTATCCAGGAGAAGGCGGAAGGCAATCCGCTGTTCGTCGAGGAGATCACCGCGTCGCTCTTGGAGCGCGATGTCCTCGTGCACGACGAAGGCAGCACGCGATGGGCCGCCGACGTGACCGTCGAGGTGCCAGCAAGCGTCCAGGACATCATCCGAGCACGGATCGATCGCCTCGACGAGCCGGTCAAGCGCATCGTCCAGACGGCGGCGGTCATCGGGCGGGAATTCGGGTTCCAGCTGCTGTCGCGAATCTCCGAGATGACGGGGGAAGTCGAGCGCTATCTGGACACGCTCAAGCACCTCGAGCTGATCCACGAGAAGACCTTCTTCCCGGAGCTGGAGTACATCTTCAAGCACGCGCTCACCCAGGACGTGGCATACCAGACCCTCCTCAGCCATCGCCGCCAACAACTGCACGGAACGATCGGTCGCGCTCTCGAAGAGCTGTACGGCGACCGGCTGGAGGAACAGGCCGGCATCATCGCCTACCATCACGCCCGCAGCGACAAGCCCGCCCGAGGCATCGCGTACGCTCTGCTGGCCGGCGAGAGTGCTGCTCGGCTCTACGCCAACGCCGAAGCTCGGACCTACTACAATCAGGCCCTCGAGCTGGCCCGGAAGCCGCCGGCCTCGGCCGAGAGTCAGAGCGCGCAGATCGATGCAATGGTCAAGCTGGCCAGCGTCGCCTCCACCCGCGAGCACTTCCAGCAAGATCTCGCCAATCTCGAGCACGCCCTGACCCTGGCCATTGACCTCGCGGATGAGACCCGTACGGCGCAGGTGCTGTACTGGATCGCCCGGACCCACTACGTGAGAGGCCAGCTCGGCAGCGCGGTGGAATTCGCGGAGAAGAGCCTGGCCGTGGCCGAGTCGCTCCGGGACGAGAGCCTGATCGTGTGGCCATCGAACTTGCTCGGCCGGATCTACACCGTGATCGGAGACTACGTCAAAGGCAGTGCGATGCTGCAGCGCTGCGTGGAGATCCTGGAACGGCTGGGCAACCGGAGCGAGCTCGCCACGGCCAGCAGCATCCTCGGCGTCTCCCTGGCTGCGATCGGCGAGTTCGACCGGGCGCTCAAGTTCAGCGAGCAAGGTCTCACCCTCGCGCGGGAGAGCCAGAACTTGCCGGCCGAGGCGGCCAACCTCTACTACCAGGCCATCGTCTCCGAACAACAGGGCAGGTGGGACCGGCTCGTCGAGAGCGCCCGGGCGGGTCTGGAGATCGCCGAGCGCCTCGGGGACCTCTTCCGCGTCTATGTTCTCAACGCCGTCCTGGGCTACGGCTTGGTCAGGCTCGGCGAGGCGCAGCCAGGAATCGCCACGATCGAGAAGAGTATCGGGCAGGCCGGCCAGCTCGGGACCACATACCTTCTGAGCTGGGCCCTCTGCTGGCTCAGCGACGCGTACCTGAGCCAGGGACAGGTTGACCAGGCCCTGGATGCCGCTTCGCGGGCGCTGACGCTCTCGTCACCGGGCAGCGATGCCTACGGCGAGAGCCGGGCTGCTCGGTGCTACGGCGACGCGCTCTTCCGCAAGGACCCGAGACGGCTCGCGGAGGCCGAGCGGAACGTCGAGTCAGCGATTCGCCTCCAGCTCGACAAGGGGATGCGGCCGCAGGCGGCGATCAGCTTCGTGAGCCATGCTCGCCTCCTTCGCGCTCGCAACGAGGACGAGGGTGCGCGAAGGCTCCTGGACCGGGCGGACAAGCTCTTCGAGGAGATGGAAATGTCCTGGCACCGCCGGGTCGTCGCCGATATGCTCACTACACTCCCAGGAGGGTCGACATGAGGCGGACGTGGGTTCGATTCATCACAACGAGCCGAGCCTGGCTGGCGGCGGCAAGCGTGATCGTGCTGGGGCTTGCCCTGAGCGTGCCGGCGCCGGCGCAGGCGCCGACGCGGTTCGTGTTTGCCAACGAGAGTCCCTACGACACCATGGATCCTCACGCCGCCTTCGACGTGGGACGGGTGGCGGTCCGGCTCAACCTCTACGATGGTCTCTACCGCTGGCTCGACAACCCGCCCGTGCTCCAGCCGTGGCTGGCCGAGAGCCACACGGTGTCTCCCGACGGGCTGACCTACACGTTCAAGCTGCGCCGGGGCGCCAAGTTCCACGACGGGACCGAGGTCACCGCCGAGGACGTACGCTACAGCATCGAGCGCATCCTGGCCCTCAAGAAGGGCGCGGCGTCGCTCTTCGCCACCATGGTGGCGCCGGGCTCCACCAAAGCCGTCGATCGCTCGACCGTGCAGTTCACGTTGATGAAGCCCGTCTCGATCTTCATGGCCGTGGTGCCGGAAGTGCACGTGGTCAACTCGGCGCTCCTCAAGAAGCACGAGAAGGACAACGACTGGGGCGCGGCCTGGCTGACCAGCAACGAGGCCGGCTCGGGCTCCTACATGCTGACTCGCTACGATCCGGCCATCGGCTTCATCGCCAAGCGCTTCCCCGGCCACTTCATGCCGTGGGGGGCCAAGCACATCGAGGAGATCGAGTTCCGGCTGGTGAAGGAGGACAACACGCGCGTGCTCGGCATGATCAAGGGCGACTATCAGGGCACGGGCGGCTACCTGCCCAACGATCAGGTCAAGCGCCTGCGCGAGGCAGCCAACGTCAAGATCCTCGAGCAAGAGTCGATGCGCATCATGATGTTCCAGATCAACAACCAGCGGCCGCCCATGAATGACGTTCACGTGCGGCGCGCCATCAGCTATGCCTTCGACTACGACGGCTTCAACAAGGAGATCCTGGGCGGTTCCGTGGAGCGCAACCCGGTGCCCATTCCCAACAACCTGTGGGGCATTCCCAAGGACGTGAAGGGCTACACCTACGACATCGAGAAGGCCAAGGGCGAGCTGGCCAAGGCCAAGGTGAAAGTCGACCGTCCCCTCATCGTCGGCTATCTCACCGGGTTCAGCCAGACGGAGCAGGCAGCCACGGTCATGGCCAACGGTCTGCGCAAGGCCGGCATCGAGACCAAGCTCACCAGCGAGCTGTGGCCGGCCATGGTCGAGCGGATGAAGAAGCCCGAGACCTCGCCCGACATGGTCGTGTACTGGATCAGCACCTACTACGCCGATCCCAACAACTGGATTGGCGAGATGTTCCACTCCGGGCAGTGGGGCACCTTCAAGGCCTCGAGCTTCTACAAGAACGTCAAGGTGGACGAGTTCTTGGATCTCGCGCTGAAGTCGACGGACCGCAAGGTGCGCGAGAAGGCCTATCAGGACGCCGCCCGCATCGTGGTGGACGAGGCGGCCGGCGTGTGGATCTACAACACGAAGTACTTCGGTCCGTGGGCCAAGAGCCTCGAGGGCATCCGCTTCAGCCCCATCGGCAACGGGCAGGAGATGCGCTGGGTCTACTACGCCCAGTAGGCGGCAGGTTTACTACGCGCAGTAGGCGTCCGGGACGGGGGCGGCAATGAGGCTCGTCGCCCTCGTCCTCCGCCGGGCGGCGTGGTTCCTACCCACCTTGCTCGGGCTGCTGGTCATCACGTTCGTCGTCTCCCGGATCATCCCCGCCGATCCAGTGGCGCTGGTGGCGGGAGACACGGCCACTCCCGCCCAAGTCGAAGCGCTCCGCCGCCAGCTCGGATACGACCGGCCGCTCCCCGTTCAGTTCGTCACCTATGTCGGCCGCCTCCTGCGCGGCGATATGGGCACCAGCCTCTTCACCACGCGCCCGATCGTGGACGATCTGGCCAGCCGATTGCCGGCGACGATCGAGCTGACTCTCGTCGCGATGGCCGTGTCCATCGTCGTCGGTATCCCGCTCGGCGTGATCGCGGCGCTCTGGCGCAACTCGCTCCTCGATCACCTGCTGCGTGTGATCACCGTGTCGGGGCTGGCGATCGCCAGCTTCTGGCTCGGCATCATGCTGCAGCTGCTGTTCGCCATGCGGCTCGGCTGGACGCCCCTCAACGCCCGCTTTCAGGGGTTTCCGCCGCCCGGTATCACTGGCCTCTACCTGGTCGACGCCGTGCTGACCTGGGATTGGTGGGCCTTCGCGGTGGCCTTGCGCCACCTGGCCCTGCCCGCCGCCACCCTGGCCGTTCCGGCCTTGGCCACCCTCGTACGGTTCACGCGCGCGGGCGTCCTCGAGGTGATGCAGTCGAACTACGTGCTCCACGAGCGGGCCATGGGGCTGCCGTCCTCGGTGATCGTCTGGAAGCTGATCCTGCGCAACGCGCTCACCTCGACGGTTACCCAGATCGGGCTGCTCTTCGGAATCCTTCTGGCGGGGGCGGTGGTCACCGAGACCGTCTTCGACTGGCCGGGGATCGGGGCCTATGCCGTCAACGCCATCATTCGGTCTGACTACAACGCGGTGATGGGCTTCACCGTGTGGGCTGGGGTCATCTTCATGGTGGTCAATCTGCTGGTGGACGTGGCACAGGGCTTCATCGATCCGCGCGAGCGCGCCTCGTGAGCGGCACGCTCTTCGTGCTGGCGCGGCTGATGCGTGACCGGTCGGCCTTCCTGGGACTCGTTCTCATCCTTGGCCTCGTGCTGAGCGCCCTGCTGGCGCCGTGGCTCGCCACCCATCCCGACGACGTCTTCGAGCTGCATCCGGCCCAGCGGCTGCGACCCCCCAGCGCCGAGCATCTGCTCGGGACGGACCGCATGGGGAGCGACATTTATAGCCGCCTGCTGTTCGGGGCGCGCACCACCATCGTGATCGGTGTCATCGCGGTTGGCACCGCGCTGCTGATCGGCGTGCCCATCGGGCTGGTGGCCGGTCACTATCACACGTGGGTGAGCGACGCACTCATGCGCGTGTCCGACATCTTCCTGGCCGTCCCCCAAGTCGTCCTCGCCATCGCCATTGCCCAGACGTTGGGGCCGTCCCTCCCCAACGTCATCCTGGCCCTCTCGGTAACCTACTGGCCCTGGTTCGCGCGGCTCGTCTACGCGGAAACGCGAGCGCTACAGAAGGAAGTGTTCATCGAGTCGACGGCGGCTATCGGGGCTTCGCCCTTCAGGCTGATGGCCCTCCACGTGCTGCCCAGCGTGGCCTCGCCCATCATCGTGCGGACCTCCATCGGCATGGGCTTCACTATTCTCACCGCTGCCGCGCTGGGGTTCCTCGGACTCGGACCGCCGCCACCCGCGCCGGAGTGGGGACGGACGATCGCGGAGGCGCGCGAGTTCTTGCCCGCCGCCTGGTGGTACGCGGCCGCGCCAGGACTGGCCATCTTTCTCACCGTGATGGGGTTCAACCTGCTGGGTGACGGGCTCCGCGACGTGCTCGATCCGCGGATCCGCCGGAGCCAGGCCGAGGCTGCCGATGGCTGAGCTGCTCAGCGTGCGGGATCTGCGCGTGCAGTTCGCCACCGAGCGCGGGGTGGCCCGCGTCCTCGACGGGATCAGCCTCGACATCGCCGCCGGCGAGGTCGTCGGATTGGTCGGCGAGAGCGGTTGTGGCAAGACGACCTTGGCCCGCGCTATCTTGGGCGTGCTGCCGGTTGGGGTCGCCCGCATCGGCGGCGGGACGATTCGCTTCCAGGGCCGCGATCTCCTCGAGGAGGACCCCCACGTGGTCAACCGCGAGGTGCGGGGGCGCGCCATCACGGTCATTCCTCAAGATCCCTACACCTCCTTCAACCCCGTCTTCACGGTGGGCGCCCAGATCATGGAGTTGATGAAGTGGAAGTCACCCCGCGCACCGGCGAGCCGCGGCGGCGGCTGGCCGGCCGTGCTGCGGCGCTATCCGCGCCGGCGCTACCGGGTCGATCGTGAGGCCGCCCTCGACATGCTGCGCGCGGTCCAGATCCCCGATCCCGCGCGCGCCCTGCGCCGTCTTCCCCATGAGTTCTCGGGAGGCCAGCGTCAGCGGCTCATGATCGCCATGGCCCTCTTGCCCAACCCGGCCCTCATCATCGCCGACGAGCCGACCACCGCCCTCGATGTGACGATCCAGGCCCAGATCTTGAGACTGCTGCGCGCCCTCGTGAAGGAACGGCGCGTCTCGGTTCTCTTCACCACCCACGACCTCGGCACCGCCTATGAGCTGTGCGACCGGATCGTGGTCATGTATGCGGGGCAGGAGATGGAGGCGGCGTCGACGGCCGCGTTCTTCGAACGCCCGGCGCATCCCTACACGCGTCGGCTGCTCGAGAGCCTGCCGGTGCCCGGCGCCGAGATCCGCGACATTCCCGGCGAAGTCCCGAGCCTGATCGCGCCCCCGCCTGGGTGCCGCTTCCATCCGCGCTGCGAGGCGGCCACCCTCGAGTGCCGCGGCGAGCGGCCGCACGTTCGCGAGGTCGGATTCGAGCATCGCGTCCACTGCTACCATCCCGTGACATCGTCCCCGTGAACGTGGAGGCGCCACTGCTCGAGCTGGTCGACCTCGCGCGGTACTTCCCCGTGCGCAATGCCTTCGGTCGGCGCACGGGCTGGCTGCGCGCGGTGGACGGCGTCACGCTCGACGTCCGCGCGGGCGAAACGCTCGGCCTGGTCGGCGAGAGCGGCTGTGGCAAGTCCACCCTCGGCAAGACGGTGATGGGGATCTTCCGACCGACGGCGGGTGACATCCGTTTTCTCGGGCGCGAAATCGGCCACGTGTCGCCACGCGAGCGTCGGCGGGTGGCGCGCGATCTTCAGTATGTCTATCAGGACCCGGGGGCTTCCCTCGATCCGCGCTGGAAGATCCGACGTTCGCTCCACGAGCCGCTCATCATCCACACGCCGTTGTCCCGCGGCGAGCGGACGGCCGTGGTGCGCGAAATCCTACAGCTCGTCGGCCTGCCCGACGCCCATCTCGATCTTTACCCTCACGAGCTGTCGGGCGGGCAGCAGCGGCGAGTGGGGTTGGCGCGCATCCTGACCCTCAAGCCGCGCCTGGTCATCCTCGACGAGCCCACCTCAGGCCTGGACGTCTCCGTGCAAGCGAGCGTGCTGAAGCTCTTTCGCGGACTGCAAGAGACGTTCGCGCTGACCTATCTCTTCATCTCGCATGACCTGGCCGTGGTACGGACGATGTGCCAGCGGGTGGCCGTGATGTATCTCGGCAAGATCGTCGAGATCGGCGAGACGGAGGACGTCTTCGCGCGGCCCCGTCATCCCTACACGCGCTCACTCTTGGCGGCTTTGCCGCGGATCGGGGGGCCCCGGGTGACGGACACCTTCGCGCTGGAGGGAGAGCCCCCAAACCCGCGCGATCTGCCGGGCGGCTGCCGCTTCCGCCCGCGCTGCCCGCTCGCCGTCGACGTCTGCGCGGCAGAGGAGCCGCCCCTGCGCACGGTGGCCGGCCAGCAGGTGGCCTGCCACCTGGCGTGAACTGGTGATGTCCCTAGGCGCTGACGACCTCGCGGCCGGCCCTTCGATACTCGATGTAGTGCGCGGTCTCGTCCGCCACCTCGCGGCCGAACAGCGTCTCGACCACATAGAACGCCATGTCGATACCGGACGCCACGCCCGCGGAGCTGATGATCCCATCGTCGACCACGCGAGGCTCACGCTCCACCCTCACGCCGGCCTGCATGGAGTCCAGCAAGTCGAGCGCGCCCCAGTGCGTGGTGGCGCGGCGTCCCTTCAAGAGCCCGGCCTTCGCGAGCAGTAAGGAGCCCGTGCACACCGATGTGACCTTGCGCGCCCGGCCGGCCGAATTGCGGATCCAGTCGAGAGTCTCGGTATCGTCGATCAAGGCGCGGGTCCCGAAACCGCCGGGGATGAGGAGCAGATCGATGCGCGGCGCTCCCGCGAAGTCGTGGTGGGGTAATACCCTCAGGCCACCGGTGGCGTTCACGGATGACAGTGATCGTGCCACGGTGAACACGTGGAACGGCGCTGTCTCTTCCGAGCGACGCGATTCGGGGCCCGGCATGAGCCGTGTGCGCGAGAACACCTCGAAGGGACCGGCGAAATCGAGGACCTCGACGCCGTCGAAGATCAGGATGCCGACGTGCCACTTGTCCATCGTGCGCTCCTCCCGGGGAGTGAACACTTCCGGTCGGATGATACCGCGGCCCGTCGTGTGCGGAGTGGAGACGTGCGGCGACCAACAGCTTCCCGTACGATCTCGGTGAAGGAGGTGGCGCCGTGAGCCAGCCCCAGGTTCAACCCTACGGACGTTGGCGCTCGCCCATCACCTCGGACCTGATCGTGGCGGGGACAATCGGCCTGAGCCAGCCAAGTCTCGACGGACAGGATGTGTACTGGATCGAGCAGCGGCCCTCGGAGGCCGGCCGCAACGTCGTCGTCCGACGCGCCGCTGCTGGCGAGACGACCGATCTCACCCCTCGTGCCTTCAACGCCCGCACGCGCGTGCACGAGTATGGCGGCGGGGCCTACGTCGTCGAGGCGGGCAGGGTGTACTTCTCGAACTTCGCGGATCAGCGACTCTATCGCCAGGAGCCCGGGACCGAGCCCCGTCCACTGACCCCGGCTGCGGCGTTGCGCTACGCCGACGGAGTGATCGACCGGGCCCGCGGGCAACTGATCTGTGTTCGAGAAGACCATACCGACAAGGCCCGGCCGGCGGTGAACAGCCTGATCAGCCTGTCGCTCGACGGCGACCCGTCGGGCGGCCGGGTTCTGGTCTCGGGCAACGATTTCTACGCCAGTCCGCGCCTCGAGCCCGGACGGAGCGTCTGGCGTGGCTGACCTGGAACCACCCAAGCATGCCCTGGGACGGGACCGAGCTCTGGGTCGGTCACTTCGACGGCGCGGGCTCCCTGGCCGGGCTGGAGCTGGTGGCCGGTGGTCCGGCAGAGTCGATTTTCCAACCCGAATGGTCGCCCGACGGTGAGCTGCACTTCGTCTCCGACCGGAGCGGCTGGTGGAATCTCTATCGCTACCGCGCCGGGCAGGTGGAGTCGCTCTGTCCGCTCGAGGCCGAATTCGGGCTGCCGCAGTGGGTCTTCGGGATGTCGACCTACGCCTTCATCGAGCCCGGGCAGCTCTTGTGCACCTACCTGGACCGCGGGCACGTGGCGGCTGGCGCGCCTGGATACCAACACGCGCCGGCTCACTCCGGTTGGGGTACCGTACACCTCGATCAGCGGATTGCGCGCCACTCGCGAGCGAGCGGTGTTCATCGGTAGCTCGCCTACCGAAAGCCCCGCGGTGGTCTTGCTCGATCTCGCCAGCGACCAGGTCGACGTGGTCCGAACGTCCAGCAACGCAACGATCGATCCAGGGTACCTTTCATCGGCTCAGCCGATCGAGTTCCCGACCGAGCAGGGCCTGACCGCCCACGCGCTTTTCTATCAGCCGCGGAACCGCGACTTCGCCGCCCCCGCCGAGGAGCGCCCGCCGCTCCTCGTCCTGAGCCACGGTGGCCCGACCGGCGCGGCGTCGGCGGCCCTGAGCCTCGGGATCCAGTACTGGACCAGTCGCGGCTTCGCCGTCGTCGACGTCAACTACGGCGGCAGCACCGGCTACGGGCGGGCGTACCGCCAACGCCTGGACGGCCGCTGGGGCATCGTGGACGTCGACGATTGCGTCAACGCGGCTCGCCACCTCGTCCAGCGAGGCCTGGTCGACGGCCAACGCCTCGCCATCCGCGGCGGCAGCGCTGGCGGCTACACGACCCTGGCTGCCCTGACCTTCCGCGACGTCTTCAAGGCCGGCGCCAGCCACTACGGCATCTGTGACCTCGAGGCCCTGGCCAAGGACACCCACAAGTTCGAGTCGCGCTACCTCGATCGTCTGATCGGTCCCTATCCGGGGCGCCAGGACCTGTACCGCGAGCGCTCACCGATCCACTTCACCGACCGCCTGTCCTGCCCGCTGATCCTGTTCCAGGGTCTCGAGGACGAGGTGGTGCCGCCCGCTCAGGCCGAGGCGATGTTCGAGGCCGTGCGGCGAAAGGGCTTGCCGGTTGCCTACGTCGCCTTCGAAGGCGAGCAGCATGGGTTCCGCAAGGCGGAGAACATCAAGCGCGCCTTGGACGGAGAGCTGTACTTCTACTCGAAGATCTTCGGCTTCGATCTGGCCGAGCCGGTGGAGCCCGTGCCGATCGCGAATCTGTCGAAAACCTGACCGACGGCCCGCCCTCATCCCTCGCGGTACAGGATCAGGAGCAGCCCGAGGAAAGCGAGGGCCGGGCCCCACATCCGGCCGGGCGCACCGCTCTCGGCAGCCGGCAGCCGGAGTTCGAGCCAGCGTGCCCAGCCCACCACGAGGGCCGTGAGGCCGAGCAGCAGGTGCGAGATCTCCATGAAGAACGCTAACTTGCTGTCGCCCAACTCGTGGGTGTGGGCGAGAAGTAGCACTCCGCTCCAGATGGCGGCGACGGGAAAGACGTAGCGGCACGGGGAGTTTGGATGGCGTCCGCTGCGTACCCGCCACTCGGCGAACCCGAAGAGCGCGGTGAGCGCGAGCATGATCCGGTGTTGGAACACCTCCGGGCTCCGGAGGTGCTCCCAAAATCCGACCGCCCCGGTCTGCCAGCCCTCCGGATCCAGACTGTACGCGACGAACGCCGCTAACACGATGGTCAGCAGCGGCCAGTGCCGGGCCCATCGCACGCGCCAGTTCCGTTTCGAGCGTCGCGAGCAAGCCAATGGTGAGAATGAAAATGCCTGCGACGTTGTGTCCGAACTCGGACCACTCGGTCATCTCAGCTGTGCGCGGCAAGTCGGGACGGGCGAGATCTGAAGCCGATGCGAGCTCGGTCAGGGTTGGCGTCGTCAGCCGCGGCCACCGCGGCGTGAACACCCTGCGGATCTCGTCCAGCGTGGCTCGCTGCTCGTTGGCGTCGACCGCCGGCGGAGCCGTGCTGACGGATGCAGCGACCAGGATGGTGACGATTGCCAGCCCGGCTTCCACCTCCACGCGCCGCCGCACCAGGATCGAGCCGGCGGCCGTGGCACCTGGGGCGGACCCCCGCGCACTTCTAGGCCATAGCCTGAAGCCGCGATGGAGCGCGCGGTGATTGAGGATACCCATGGCGACGAGCGCCCCGAAGAGAACGACCTTCGTGAGGACCATGGCCCCGTACGATGTACCGATGGCAGCGTCGGACGTGGCGACATAGGCGAGCGAGAGCGCGAGACCGGTGACGGCGACGGCCGCCACTGCCGCTGCGGCCACCGCCGAAAATGGGCGCAGCCAGGCGGCGTCATCGTCGGCATCGGCACACATCACGTGCATCGCCGCGCACACGAGCCCGCCCACCCATATGCCGACGGCCGTCTGATGAACGGCGCTGACCAGCAGGAGCCAGGCACGGTTGTCCGCGCGCCCCATCGCATGACTGGCCAGCACTCCGGTGATACACAGGGCTGCGGCAGTGGCCAAGAGGAATGCACCGCGCAAGCGAGACGACGGCTCCCTCCGAAGAGCAAGCGCGGCGGGCAGGACGGCGAGCGCCGCGCCGATCCGGACGAGGCCGCCGATGCCTACGGTCGAGCCGAGCAAGGCAGCAGTTGGCCAGCGGCCGTCGGCGTCTGCTAGCGCCGCAGCCTGTGCGGCAATCAGGCCGGCCTGCGCCAGCGCGGCGAAGAGCGCAGCGGCCCCGGCGAGGGCAAGGGACCGGTCGAAAGCACGGGGAGGGTCTCGCTCGCCGGCGCGCCGCAGCACCACGAGCGCGAAGACCGAACTCCCCAGCGCGACGGTCTGGCCCACAAGCCCAGCCGCGCGCAGCCACAGCAAGATGATCGGGATCACGGCGACGTCACAGTAGCACGGGGTGGGCGGAGCACATGCTGGGCTGGTCTACGACCTTTACAAGTGATCGGCGGTAGCGGCCTATTGCGTCAATCGGAGAGCCGTGCCGAACAGATTACAGGCCCATGGCGCGCCGGTAGTCGGCGCGGACTACCTCCGGCTGCCCAGCCTGGAATACGAACCCTTCGGGCAAGATGGGGCCAGGCGTGCCACTGGCTTCCCGGTGCGGCGTGTTTGCTGAAAAGCCTTTGAGGTAACGGTCACGGCCAATGATGGGCAGGCGGATGCACTCGTTGGCGCAGGCGTCGCGCACGACGGCCTTGGGCTCGCCGCCGGCGGCCACCACCTCGGCCTGCTCCAGGAGCATCCGGCGCATCATGATGACGCCGCGGTCACTCTCGCCCAGATGCTCGCCCGTTCGATCGGCGATGGCGCCCTGTCCGACCCAGGCCACGAAATCCTGGTTCATGACATGAGTGGTGATCCAGCGGTTCGTCTGCGGATCTCTGATGGGCCCGTACCAGTAGGGAATACGCTCCTGCCGGAAGGGCTCCATCTCGTTCGGGACCCGGTCGAAGAACCAGCCCACGCTCAGCATGTTCCCGTCGTCGACGGGTACCCGCCACTCGAAGTGGGCACCGGTGAACAGACAGTTCGGCCACAGACACACGCGGCCGACGGTCCACAGCTCGTCGCTTTCCGCCTGGCCCTCGAGCACGCGTCGGTACACGAAGCCGTACTCGAACTCGTCGAAGCCGATCTTCAGGTGCGCGGGCGGCCGGACCCCGTCCACACCGCGCAGAGCTCGTGACCAGTTGCCATGCAGCCACTCGAAGTGCACAGGGTCGATGGAGTTCTCCTGGGCCTGGAACCAGTTGCAGGGGACCTCGGCGAAGACGATCTGAACGAAGCCGTTCGTCCAGGTGAACGGCTCCCAGGTGGGTACCAGCGGGACCGGCGCCGGCCCGAGATACGCCCACAGAAGGCCCGCCTTGGCCTCGACGGGGTAGGCCTTGAGCCGGATGCGGTCCTTGTAGCGCGCCGCCGGATGCGCGGTCTCTTCGAAGGGTTGGGCTAGGCACTGGCCGCGCTCGTCGTACAGCCAGCCGTGATAGTTGCAGCGAAGGCCGCAGTCCTCCACGATCCCGTACGACAGGTCGGCGCGACGGTGGGCGCAGTGGCGGTCGAGGAGGCCGTACCTCCCGCCCTTGTCGCGGTAGAGGACCAGGTCCTCGCCCAGCAGCCGCACGGGCTTGGTCGGTCTCTCCTCGAGCTCGGCCACGGCAGCGATGGGCATCCAGTAGCGACGAAGCAGCTCGCCCATGAGCGTGCCCGCGCCCACCTGGGTCAGCGCCTTGTTCTGGTCTGCGCTCAGCACCGATTCACGCTCCTCACGGTCACGAACCGGGGTCCTCAGCGATGTCCGATTGTACGGCAAGAGCCAGCGAGGGGCTCGGCCAGCCGCGTCGACGGTCTGAGCGAGTGGCTGCTCACCGGTCCGGTCCGCGTTGACCCTCAGGGCGTGGTCCCTCTAGCATATGGCCGATCGGATCATCGTGGCCACAAGCATAAGCTCGGGTAGGATCGAAGAGCGTACGCCATACCCGACCCTGAGGAGTGACGCCATGAGCAAGAAGCGACGCGCTGCCCAGCGCACGCTGATCGTGCAGCCTGACGACACCGTGCGGCCCGTCCTCGGGCTCGTGACGTCCGCCACGCAGTCGCTGGCCGTCAAGCAGTTCACGTTCTTCGAGCCGCGGCTCGTCGAGGGCGTCCTTGACGCTCACCGACGTGGGGTCGAGGTGCGTGTCATGCTGAACCCGCACCGCTCCTCGGGCGATCGGGCCAACGACGAAACCTTCGAGGCCCTGGCGCACGCCGGCATCGCCGTGCAGTGGACCAATCCTGCCTTTGCGGTCACCCACGAAAAATCGATGGTGGTCGACGGTGCCCGCGCCCTGGTGGCCACCTTCAACTTCGTGGAGAAGTACTTCACGGAGACGCGCGACTACGGGGTTGTGACGTCGGACCCGGACCAGGTGGCCCAGATCGTGGCCGGCTTCGAGGCCGACTGGGCCCGCGCGCCATTCCACCCCGATGAGCACGCGGGCCTCTTGTGGAGTACCAGCAACGCGCGGCGGATCATGGCCCAGTTCATTGATAGCGCCCGGGAGTCGCTCCTGGTCCAGCACCCCAAATTCGTCGACGCCACCGTGGTGGCTAGGCTGGTGGAGGCCCACGATCGGGGCGCCCACGTCAAGGTGCTCTGTGGAGGCAAGCATGGCATCAGCGATACGGATATCAACGATACCTTCTCGTCCCTCAGGATCCTCGAGCGGTTCGGCATCAAGGTGCACCGCCAGAAGCACCTGAAGCTGCACGCCAAGCTCCTGCTGGCCGACGGCGATCGGGCACTGATCGGTTCGATGAACATTGACCGGAGTGCCTTCGACCTCCGGCGAGAACTCGGCATCATTGTCGACGACGAACCCATTGTGGAACGCTTGACGAAGGTGTTCGAGCAGGACTGGGATCACTCGCACCGCTGGGAAGCTCCTGACCCCCTCGCCGTCGAGACGCACGATCACGACGAGTTGCCGCACGACCCCCACTTTGTCCATGAGTGATCCCGAGAAGATGAGCGGCGCCCTCACGCCGGCCGTCAATCGCGAGGGCACGCCGCCGGCAGACATGAGGCCGCCGGTGAGCTTGATCGATCTTGCTCTCACGTTCCTCAAGATCGCCATGGTCAGCCTGGGGGGCGGCATGTCGGCCTGGGCGCTGCGAGTCCTCGTCGAGGAACGCCGCTGGCTCACGGAAGAGGAGTTCCTGGGAGCGCTCACCTTGTGCCGGATCTTACCCGGCGCCAACCAGGTCAACCTGGCCGTACACGTGGGTACTCGCTATCGGGGCGTGGCCGGCGCAACGGCCGCCCTGGCCGGCCTCACTGTGGTGCCGCTCCTGATCGTGCTGGTGCTGGGCGGGCTTTACTTCCGGCATCATCAGGTTCCCGCCCTCAAGGACTCGATGAGCGGCCTGGTGGCCGCCGCCGCCGGCATGACCCTCGCGGTGGCGGTAAAGCTCGCCGGCCAGTACCGACGCGATCCGGTCGCCCTCGCGCTGGCGGTGGCAGCCTTCATCGGCATGGCCGTGTTGCGCTGGCCGCTCCTGGTGATCCTGGGTGTGCTCGCCCCTATTGGGCTCGGTTGGTACTGGCCTCGCCGTGGGCCGGGGCGGGAGGGGCACGGCGGCGCGTGAACCTGCTGACACTGTTCGCGCTGATCTGGGTGCTGGGATCGCTCTCGCTCGTGGCCATCGGCGGCGGCAATACCGTGTTGCCGGAGCTTCACGTGCAGAGCGTCTGGAACTACAAGTGGCTGACCGACGGCGAATTCGCCGACATCTTCGCCATCGCGCAGGCGGCGCCAGGACCCAGCACAGCTCTCATGGCCGCCCTGATCGGCATGAAGGCGGCCGGGTGGCCGGGCGCACTGGTCGCCGCGCTGGCCATGCTGCTGCCGGCGGCGGCGCTGGCCTGCGTCGCCAGCTTCGCCTGGGAGCGTTTCCGGGCGGCTCCGTGGCGGGTGGCGGTGGAAAAGGGACTGGCCCCCATCGCCATGGGATTCTTGCTGGCCACCACCGTCATCATCGTGCGGGCGGCCGACCACAGCTGGCCGGCGTTCATCGTGACCGGCATCGCCACCGTGCTGCTGGCGGTCACCCGCATCAACCCGCTCATCGTCATGGCCGGCGCCGGGCTGCTCGGCTTCTTCGGCCTCGTGTACTGAGGCACGTCTCCGAGCCGCAACCATAGCAGAACAACTCGGCGTGCTGCTAGACTGGCCCCGCCCAGGCGGATCCGGGCGGCGATCTCGACCGCTTGACCGCGGGGCGCGAGCGGAGCAGGATGGCGTCGGCATGAGAAGCCACCATGCGTCTCTGAGGGGAGAAGAGCTTTGAGCAAAGTCGACCTTGCCATTGGCATCGGCGGCGCGGCGGGCCAGGGCATCGCCACGCCTGGGGATATCCTGGCGCGGATCTTTGTTCGCCGTGGCCTCCACGTGAGCGCCTACAACGCCTACCAGTCCATCATCCGCGGCGGTCACATCTTCCTGACCCTGCGCACGAGCGACCAGCCGGTGCTGAGTCACGGCGACCGGATTAACGTGCTCATGCCCCTCAACCAGGACACGATGGACCGGCATCTACGCCTGATGACATCCGGCTCGCTCGTGCTGTTCAACAGCGACACGATCAAGCCGGGTGTCGTTCCCGAGGGGACGCAGCTCTGTCCGTTCTCCGTCAAAGCTCTGGCTCCCAGCGTCCGGGGCGATCTCGTGCAGAACACCATCGCCCTGGCCGCAGTCCTGCGCCTGATCGGGGTGGAGTTCGGGATTCTCGAAGAGATCTTGACCTTGCAGTTCAAGCGCAAGGGCCCGGCGTCCGTGGCCGAGAACGTAGGAGTGGCCCGGGCGGGGTATGACTACGCGGCCGCCCAGTTCCGGGCGCTGCCGTTCTCCCTGCCTGACACGGGCAAGCCCTTGGCCTTCTTCGAGGGCAACCAGGCGCTGGCCATGGGCGGCGCCGCCGCTGGCGTGCGCTTCTACTGCGCGTATCCCATGAGCCCGTCGTCCGGTGTACTGCACTGGATGGCGCGGCACGGGCGCCAGCTCGGCATCATGGTGCGCCAGGTCGAGGACGAGATCGGCGTGATCAACATGGCCATCGGAGCAGCCCACGCCGGATGCCGGGCCATGTGCGCGACCTCCGGGGGAGGCTTCGCCCTGATGAGCGAAGCCCTCGGCTCGGCGTCCATGATGGAAATCCCGGTCGTCTGTATCAACGTGCAGCGTGCGGGACCCGCCACCGGCGTGCCCACCAAGACCGAGCAGGGGGACCTCTGGCAGGTGCTGGGCGCCGGCCAGGGAGACTACCCACGGATCATCGTGGCCCCCACCACCATCGCCGACTGCTTCAAGATCGTGCCGCAGCTCTTCAACCTGGTCGACCGTTTCCAGTGTCCGGGGATCATCCTCTCCGATCTGTTGCTGTCCGAGGGCCGCTCCAGCATCGATCCTGCTGAGCTCGACTTCAATGTGCCCATCGAGCGCGGCGAACTCATCGGCCTCAATGGGGACGGTCCGCCGGCGAACGGCGGCTTCCAGCGCTACCTCATCACCCAGAGTGGCGTCTCGCCCCGGGCGCTGCCTGGCACGCCAGGTTACGCGCATGTGGTGGCTACCGACGAGCACGACGAGGACGGCGTGCTGATCAGCGACGAGTTCACGGACCCCATCAAACGGCAAGCCATCCACGAGAAGCGGATGCGGAAGATGGACGGGGTCCTGCCTCTCCTGGATCCGCCCCGGCTCTTCGGGAAAGCCGATGCCGCCGTCACCCTGGTGGGGTGGGGATCGACAGAAGGCGTTATTCGCGAGGCCATGCAGCAGCTGACGGAGGCCGGCATCGTGGCCAACAACCTCCAGATCCGGTGGCTGGTCCCGCTGCACGTGGAGGCGATCACGAGCCTGCTCGCCACCAGCCGGAAAGTCGTCATCGTCGAGAACAACTATAGCGGCCAGTTCGCTCGCTATCTGCGCGCGGAGACGGGTGTGACCGCCGACGGCCACATTAGGAAGTATGACGGCGAGCCGTTCATGCCCCACCACATCGTGGAAGGGGTCACCGCCATCCTGGCCGGAACTACTCGACAGTATGTGCCCGTGCACGAGATTCGGGTTTGAGGGAGACCGCCATGGACACCATCGTTGAGAGCACCGCCGCCGCGCGACAGTCGACGCTCAAGCGCGAGCGCCCGAAGCTCACCATCAAGGAATACAAGGGCAAGGTCGATCCCGACTGGTGTCCCGGGTGCGGAGACTTCGGGGTGCTGGCCGCCCTCAAGCAAGCGCTCGGGGAATTGGGCCTACAGCCGCACGAGGTCCTGACCGTCAGCGGTATCGGCTGCTCGTCGAACCTTCCCGGCTATCTCAGCACGTATGGCATGCACACCCTGCACGGCCGCTCACTGGCCGTGGCCACGGGTGCCCAGCTGGCCAATCACGAGCTGAAGGTGGTGGTCACGGGGGGCGACGGCGACGGCTACGGCATCGGCGGTAACCACTTCGTGCATTCCATGCGCCGCAACGTCGATCTGACGTACGTCGTCATGAACAACCAGGTCTACGGGCTCACCACCGGTCAGCTGTCCCCGACCAGCGTCAAGGGCATGACCACCAAGAGCACCCCCTTCGGCAGCGTGGAGAACCCCATCAACCCCATCCCGCTCGCACTCGCGGCGGGGGCGACGTATGTCGCCCGGGGATTCACCGGTCAGCAGAAGCACCTGGTCGAACTGATCAAGGGTGGCATCGAGCACAAGGGCTTCGCACTGATCGACACCTTCAGCCCCTGCGTGACATACAACCACGACAACAATTACGAGTTCTTCAAGCAGCGGACCCGCAAGCTTGACGAGATGGGCCACGACCCCAAGGACTTTCACGCCGCGATGGAGAAAGGCTTCCTGTGGGGTGATGTCATCCCCATCGGTCTCTTCTGGAAGCGCGAGGACCTGCCGTCGCTCGATCAGCTGGAACCGGTGCTGAGCGCCGGCCCCCTGGCGCACCGTCCGCTCGGTGTGGCTCCCGAGCTAGCGCGCGCCCTCGTCAAGGAGCTGATGTAGGTCGCCCCACCGTCGTGCGCGGGCACGGGGAGACGTTGGACGTCAGTACGCTCAGGTGATTCCCAGCAGCTTCGCAGCCGTGCCGCCCAGCATGGCGATCTTGTCGGCGTCGCTGAGCCCCGGGGTGCCGAAGATGTGATCGACCGAGGTCGACGTCCAGGGGAACGGATAGTCCGTTCCCATGATGATTTGATTCGGACCTGCCTCGGCGGCCAGGTGGCGCAGGGCCTCTTGTGTGAAGACGATCGAGTCGAAGTAGAGCTGGCGGATGTACTCCGTCGGCTTCTTCTTGAGCGCCCCCGTCATGCGCTGGGGGAAGGTTGTCTGCACCGCGTCGGATCGCGCGGCGTACGACGGGAGGTAGCCGCCCCCGTGGGCCGCACAGATCTTGAGGCCCGGGTAGCGATCGAGGGTGCCCTCGAAGATGAGATGAGACAGGGCGATCGTCGTCTCCAGCGGATTGCCGATGGTGTTGGAGAGCAGACCATTGCCCTTGAGCCGGCCCGTTCGCTCGAGTTCGACCGTGCCCTGCGGGTGGATGAACACGAGCACGCCGAGGGCCTCGGCTTTCGCCCAGAACGGGTGAAACCGGGGGTCGCTCAGCTCGGCTCCCTCGACGCTGCCCCCGAGACTGACCCCGCGCAAACCGTAGCGCTTGATGCCCTGCTCGAGTTGCTCGACGGCCAGATCCGGGTGCTGCAGGGCCACTGTCGCGAAGGCCACGAAGCGGTCGGGCTGGGCCGCGCAGATCTCGGCCAAGGTCTCGTTCTGGATCTGGATGAGCTTCTGGGCGACGTCCCGCTCGGCGGTGTACCAGTAGGGATTGATGCTGAGCGCCTCCACGTCGATGCCCTGCTCGTCCATGGCGCGAATCCGCGTCTCGGTATTGGTCATGAGGAGCGCTTCGGCCTCGAGCGCTCGCCCCATGAGGGCCATGGCTGCTGGCACGGCACAGTGGGCGTGCACGTCCACCGTTTTCACGCGCTTGCCGTTGACCACCACCTCTCGCCGTCGCCCGCTGGGAGCGCCGGCGCCGCCACAGGAGACGAACGCCGCCTCGGCCATGGCTAGGCCTCCATCCCGCTCGGCGTGTGCCCCATCTCAGCTGAAGAAGCTCTGTGCATCGTCACGGTGGTGTCCTCCTCGTTGAGGTGTTCGGATTGGACCGCGCCCAGGATCTCAGCCGAGGATCTCGTGCTCCTCGGTGATGAGCACCAGTCGCTCAAGGTGATTCTCCCGCGAGTGTTCCAGCGCGACCTTGCCGACCTCCGAAGACCACGCCGCCTCCAGCGCCGCCCGGTTATCGAACCAGAGCTCGGCCATCCCGTCCCATGGCTCGTGCCCCTCATGGGTGGTGGAGCCCGTGACCAGGCACACACGATACTTCTTCAGGCCGGGGAGCTTCTTGGCGTAGGGCACGTGCTCAGCGAGCCACCACCGGTGGAACGCCTCGCGGGAGACGCCCTCCCGACGGCGAAGCATGGCGAAGACCTTGATCATCTCCGTTGCCCGCTTCAACCGCGAGAGGGCAGGGCAGCCACGAAGGAGCCGCTAATGAGCGTCTCGCCCTTCTGGTTCACGGCTTCCACCTCACCCTCGACGAGCTTCTCGCCGGCCTCCTGGAGCTTGCGGGTGACCCGGCCGCGGCAGATGACGTCGTCGCCGGGCCAGACGCGGGTGGCGAAGCGGACCTTGTAGCGGCGCACAGCGGGCCGCCCCGCGAAAGCCGTGACGACGCGGCTCAGGATGCTCGCGTTGAGCATGCCCATGGCGAACACGGTCGGATTGCCGGACGCTTCGGCGAAGGTCTGGTCGTGGTGGATCGGATTGAAATCCCCCGACGCGCCTGCGTACTTCACGAAGTCGGTGCGTGTGAGCTTTGCCACCCGCACCTCCGGCAATGGGTCGCCCTCCTTCACGTCCTCCCAGTAGCGCTTTCCGGCAGCCATGCTTCCTCCTGGTCTTCAGTCCTTGACGACCTGGCCCGTCTCGATCGTGATGGCACGCGCCCGGGCCACCAACGTTCCCTCCTGGTTCCGGTACTCGGTCTCGGTCACGGCGAAGTTCATGCTGCCCCCGCGCTTGCCGGGCTTCTCGTACACATCGACCACGGTGCTCACGGCCGTGAGGACGTCCCCCGCGTGGATCGGCTTCAGGAATTCGTACTCCTGCTCGCCGTGCAGGACACGCTTGAGGTCGAAGGGCACCCGCGGCCGTCCGGCCCCGTCGTCCCAGTGACTGATCGTCTGCAAGAACGTCAGGGGTGGCATGATCCCACCCGCCTCGCGGGCGGCGTACGCCTCGTCGAAGTACAGCGGGTCGTCGTCCTTGATGGCGCGGGCGAACTCGCGGATCTTTCCATGCTCCACGTGCATGGTCACGGGCTCGCCCTTTGTGCCGATGAAGCTCTTGTCAACCGGCATGCCGCGTCTCCCTGTCTGGCTCCGGATCTCGGATCGCTCGATCATACCCGACGATCGTGGCGGACGCATGGCCACCAGCGCCGGCCAGCGAGATCGTCGCGGCCCAGGGCGGTGAATCACGAATCGGCGGGCCGTGCGACAATGACCGCGAATTTCGGTGTCTGGCCCGAGTTCCCGCCGACATGGACGATCCGTGCCAAGGAGGGTGTGTTGCCTACCGGTTGACCCTCGATGCCCAGGAGACGGCGCGCAAGGCGCGGGAGCAGGTGGGCGGGTCGCCGTCGAAGTGAGCTCCGCCCAAACCAGACGCGGGATTCTCACTGGATCGTCGGCGGCCTTTCCCGTGGAACTGCGTCCGGCGTCTTCGTATGGTCGGCAGCGGGCCACCGGTCCTGGAGCGGCGGCAACGGAGTCTCCTTGCCGGTCATCCTGTCTATCGCGATCGCGTAGACCGTCACCTGATCCAGCCGTGGGAAGAATTCCTGCAGGCGGCCCCAGCTCGGATCGCCGTACTTGTTCATGAGCGCGGCGAAGAAGCGGTGCTTGGACGTCTGATCCTCGATCACGCGGATGCGGCCGAAAGCGATGACGCTGCGGTAGGCGACCGAAGTGTCGCACTCGAAGCGCCCGTAGGCGAACACCTCGCCCGGCTCGTCGATCTCGAAACACACCCTGGGCTCGTGGTCCACATTGGCGCGTAGGTGCCCGGGCGCCCGCGTGTTGTGAACCCAGATTTCACCGTCGATCCACACATAGAGCAGCGGGACAACGTACGGCGAGCCATCGGGGCCGACCGTACCCAGTCGCCCGCAGTAGCCACGCGCGATCATCTCGCGGGCCCTGGACTCAGGCATCAACTTATCTGTGCGTCGGACTGACGGAACGCTCATTTCGTGTGTAGGGGGTCTCGATGGGCCCCGGCCCCACCGCCTACAAGATTAGCGCGATCGCGGGGGCCAGAGATGCCAGGTGGAGACAACCACGGTTGCTCGCGGAACTCCCGGCCCTTTGAAGCGTCGCCCTCACGCGGGGAACAGACCGCTGATGCTCTCCCGGTTGTGGATACGACGGATCGCCTCGGCGAAGAGCGGCGCCACCGAGACGACCTCGACCTTTGGTGACAGCGCCACGGGCTGGGTCTCAATCGAGTCCGTCACGAGCAACTGTTGGATCGGGCTCCGGTCGAGCCGCTCCATCGAGCCTTCGCTGAAGACACCGTGGGACACCGCGGCGTAGACGGCCCGGGCGCCGCGCTCCACCAGCTTCTCGGCAGCGGCGGCCAGGGTACCCGCCGAGATCGTGAAGTCGTCCACGATCACGGCTGTCTTGCCCTCCACCTCCCCGATGATGGTCAAGACCTCGGCGCGCTCGTCGTGCGCCTTGCGCTGCTTGTCCGCGATGGCGATGGAGGCGTTGAGGAAGGAGGCGTACTTGCGGGCGTGTTTGACGAAGCCCGCGTCTGGCGATACCACCACGAGGTCAGGCAGTTGCAGACGAGCGAGCGCCGCGCCCAGGACCGGCAGGGCGTAGAGGTCGTCGACCGGGATGCGGAAGAAGCCCTGGATCTGGGGTGCGTGCAGGTCGAGCGTGACGACCCGGTTGGCACCCGCCACCTCGATGGCATCGGCGCACACCCGGGCGCGGATGGAGACCCGGGACTCGTCTTTCTTGTCGCCCTTCGCATAGCTGAAATAGGGCATGACGACGGTCACCGATTCGGCGCTGGCCCGCTTCAGCGCATCGATCCAGAACAGGAGCTCCATGAAATGATCATTGGCCGGGAAGACCGTCGACTGTATGACGTAGACCCGGCGTCCCCGCACGTTCTCCTTGACCCGCACGAACAGATTGCCCTCGGAGAAGCGCAGTACTTCCCCGGCGGCGGGGGGCACCCGCAGGTGCCGACAGATCGCGGCCGTGAGCCGGGGACTCCCGCTTCCGCCGAAGATGAGCATGTCGTCGGGTGTCATGACGTGAGGTGCCGCGTGCCCATCAGGGCCAGAGACGCGTGGTGGCCAGCGCCGCTCCGCGCGCGAGCGTGTCCAGCTTGGCCCATGCGATTTGCGGATGCACCCGGCCCCCGAGACCGCAGTCGGTAGACGCGAGGACGTTCTCGCGTCCGACCAGGTTGGCGAAGCGAATGATGCGATCGGCCACCAGCTCGGGGTGCTCCACCACGTTGGTGGCATGGCTCACGACCCCGGGCAGCAGGATCTTCCCGGGGGGCAGCTTGACGTCCTGCCAGACCTTCCACTCATGCTCGTGGCGGACATTGCCCGCCTCGAAGGAATAGGCCTGACAGTTCACGACCAGCATGACCTCGACGATGTCGCGCATAGGAATATCGGTGACGTGGGGACCGTGCCAGCTCCCCCAGCACAGATGAAAGCGAATGCGATCGGCGGGCAGCCCGCGCAGGGCATGGTTGAGCGCTTCCACCCGGATCATGGAGAACTTCTGGTAGTCCTCTACGGGCGGCGCCGGATTGATCATGTCCCAGTTCTCGGCGATCGCGGGATCGTCGAGCTGCAGGATGAGGCCAGCCTCGATGATGGCCACGTACTCCTCGCGCATGGCGTCGGCGCACGCCCAGATGAACTCTTCTTCCGTCTTGTAGTAGGTGTTGCCGACGCGGGAGGCGCTGCCCGGCGCGATCGAGGTCATGAAGCCCTCGTCGATGCCTGCCGCCGCCAGACCCGCCTTGAAGTGGGCGATGTCGCTCCGGATGGCTTCATGGCCGATGTAGCGAAGAGGGCCGGTGCACGTGGGCCTGATGGTCCTGAGCGGTCCCGTTGACACGCCGGAATTGGGGTCGGCATAGGCCGCCGCGAAGATCTCGCGGTCGCGTCGGCCGGCGAAGCTGGTCAAGCTGACTTTTCCTGGCACCGGCGCCGGCGGGGGAACATCGAGCAGGGCAGGGCCGGTAAGCTCAAGCCCACCCAGTCGCTGGAATGAATAGCTCCACCAGGCGCCGTAGTTGATGGCGTGCCCCATGGCCTTGCCGTACTCGCCGTCACCCGCGATGTCGATGCCCGCCTCTTTCTGACGCCGGACGACGTCGGCGACCGCGGCGCCGAGCCGGGCCCGAAAGGCCGCTTCGTCGACGGCCTCGCGAGCTTGGCGGGCCCGGTTCAGCTCGATCAGATCGTCCGGGCGCGGAAGGCTTCCGGCATGGCTCGTCAGGATCCGGACGCTGCTGCGCTTCATGTCTTACCTCCTCGCCGGCCCGGAGGATAGTCCTCAGTGCGCTCCAGGTCGAGCCAGAGTCGGAGCGCTCGGCTCACCTGCTCGCGCAAGATCGGATCGCCGAGCGCGCCGAGAGCGGCGGAGAGCCGTTGGGCCGAGATCGTTCGCACTTGGTGCGCGAGGACGAGGGAGGCAGCCGGAAGCCCAGCCGTCCCCGCGGGATCAACACCTCCGTCGGATAGACGCGACGTCCCTTCTTCCAGGTGGTGAGCGGTAGCGCGGTCATGAGTCCGATCGGAGTGGCGATGACCTCGTTGCAGAAGACGAGAACGGGGCGACGGCCACGCTGCTCATGACCGACGGACGGATCGAGGATCGCCCACGCGAGGTCCCATGTCTGGAGGCTCACGTGGACGACTGGCCACCTCGCGATCAAGGGCCGCGAAGTCCTTCATGGACAGCCTCGTTGTCTCGCCCTGGACTGCGCGTCCTGACGCGGCCTCAGCGTAGAGCAGAGCCAGGCGCCCGGCGGTCCTGGGCGGCGATAATCAGAAGGGCGAGGGGCTCGGACACAACGTCCGGCTCTTGCGTCGCTCCGACTCGCTCCGGCGCGTTCAACTCATGGGCCAAAGACTCGGGCAGACTCGTATGTGACCTTTCAACGCGTCCGAGACGGTTCGTCGCGGCCAGCCGCGTATCTCCTACGGTCACGACGACAGATTCGACTCATAGAGCTTGTCCGCCACGACCATACCGAAGCCGAGTGAACGCAGACGCATGCCATGCCGCCCGAGGTCACGCGTGGGATCGTGGCCGGCTATCGCAAAAAGGCGCCATCCTATCAGTTCTTTCTGGCGCGCGTCGACGGCGTGGATTGTGCCTATGGCGCCGGTGTCCTTGCGACCGCCCTGATCGCGCACGCCATCGCGCACGTGCGCCACCAGGGGGCCGATCAGGTCCTCATTGGCGCCCTGGCCACCGCCGAGCCCAAACGACTCTACGTCAGGCTCGGCTTCGACCCCGTGTGCGTCACCCGTCAATACATCAAGCAGCAGAGCGAAGGGCCGAACCCGTGAGCGTGCGCCACGTCCCACCGTTGGCAAACGTTCGCAATCGACATCTCGATCGGACGAGCGCGCAATGATGAGGATTGTCGATGGACCTGCCGCCGGAGCCACCGTGCGCGACGGCGGGCCGCCACCCGCCGAGGACCGGCCACGTTCGTCGGGTGCCTACATCCCGCGCTCCAGGCGGGGATCGAGCGCGTCGCGCAGCCAGTCGCCCACCAGGTTGATGCCGAGCACGAGCAACAGGATGGCGAGGCCCGGGAAGAGGGCGAGCCACCACCCGGTGGTGAGGTAGTTGCGGCCTTCGTCGAGCATGGCGCCCCAGCTGGGAGCAGGCGGGGGGATGCCGAGACCAAGGAAGCTCAGCGACGCCTCGGCGATGACGACGCGGGCTACCGAGAACGTGGCCACCACGGTGACGGGCGGCAGCACGTTGGGCACGACGTGGCGCCAGATGACGTGGCGATCGGGGGCACCCATGGCCCGTGCCGCCTCCACGAACTCGCGAGTGATCAGCGATAGGGTCTCACCGCGGACGATGCGGGCGTAGGTGATCCATCCAGTGACGCCGAGAACCAATACTACCGTCAGCAAGCTGGCGCCAGCCACAGCCAGTAGCGCGATGGCGAGCACGAGGACCGGAAAGGCGAGCTGCACGTCGCCGATCCGCATGAGCACGTCGTCGGCCCAGCCGCGGTAGTAGCCGGCCAGGAGCCCCAGGACGACCCCGAGCAGGCCAGCGATGATCACTGCGGATACGCCGACGATGAGCGAGACGCGCGCGCCATAGAGCAACCGGCTCGTCACGTCGCGCCCGAGCGTGTCAGTCCCCAGCGGATGCCGGGCCGTCCCCCCGGCCACCCACATGGGCGGCGTCAGCCGTTCCAGGAGCTGGTTCTTGACAGGGTCAGCGGGCGACAGGACCGGCGCCAGGACGGCGGCGAGCACAGTCGCCACGATGACGAGCAGACCGGCAAAGGCGGAAGCATCGCGCCCGAGCCGTGTCAGAAGGCTCACCGCAGGCGCACCCGTGGGTCTACCACCGTGTAGAGCACGTCGACGAGCAAGTTGATCACCACGAAGATCACGGCAAAGACGAACACTCCGGCCTGGATCACCGGGAAGTCGCGTCCCGGCACCGCCTGCACGATGAGCCGCCCCATCCCCGGCCAAGAGAAGACGGTCTCGATGACCACGGTCCCACTCAGCATGAAACCGAGCGAAAGTCCGGTCACCGTGATGACGGGGATCGCGGCGTTGCGTAGGGCGTGGCGGTAGATCACGCCGCGCTCGAGGACGCCTTTGGCGCGAGCGGTGCGGACATAGTCCTGCTGGAGCACCTCGAGCATGCCGGACCGGATGAGCCGCACGTTCTGGGCCAGCGGGGCGGCGGCTAACGTCACGGCGGGCAGGATCAGATGACGCAGACTTCCCGAGCCATAGGCTGGCAGCAGGCCCTGCAGCTGGACGGCAAAGAGCAGGATGAGCATGAGGCCGAGCCAGAAGCTCGGCATGGATTGGAGAAAGAGCGACGCGATGCGGCTCAGGTGGTCCGCGGCCCGATTGCGGCGGGTCGCCGAGATCACCCCGAGGGGAATGGCGAGGAGGGTGGACAGCAGCAAGGCAGCGACCGACAGCTCGACGGTGGCCGGCCATAGGTGCTCGAGCACCATAGGCATGGCCGGGCGCTTCTCGCGCAGCGAGATGCCGAAGTCGCCGCGGGGGATGGCGCCCAGGAAGTCCACGTATTGGGTGAGCAGCGGCCGGTCGAGCCCCAGCAACCGCCGCATGTGGGCGATCTCTTCCTGGGTGGCCGTCTGGTCGACCAGGAAGGCGGCGGGGTCGCCGGTGGCGCGCACCAGGAAGAAGACGACCGTGACCACGCCCCAGATGACGAACACGGCGTGGAGAAGGCGCCGCAGCAAGAAGGCCCGCATGGGGCGGTCCTCGCGTCCGAGTGAGCCCCGCCCGCAAGCCCGTCACACGGCGGCCACACCCTCCACCTCGATCAAGAAGTCGGGATGGAACAGGCCCTTGACCACGATCAGGGTGCTGGCCGGTAGCTGTCCGCCAAAGACCTCGCTGCGCGCCTCGGCCACCGCCGGGAAATCCTCGATCTTGGTGATGTACGTGGTGATCTTCATGAGATTGCCGAAGTCCCCACCCGCCGCCTGCAAGACGCCGCGCAGGTTCGCAAAGGTTTGCCGGGCCTGCGCCCGCACATCGCCCTTTCCGACGATGTTGCCGCTCGTATCCCAGGCCACCTGGCCTGAGATGTAGAGCAGCCGCCCGCCCTCCAGGCGGGTTGCCATCTTGTAGTTGGCCACTGGCTTGGCTTCAGGTGTCGCGATTGTGCTGAATGGCATGACCGTTTCTCCCCTTCACGCCACGGCGGCGATCACTTCGATTTCCACCAGGAACTCCGCCCGCGCCAGACCCGGAATCTCGACCAGGGTCGAGGCGGGGTAGTCGCCCTTGTAAAAGTCGCGACGGACAGGAGCACCCTGCTGGCGCCACGAGTCGATGCTGAGCACCCAGGTCGTCTCCTTCACCGCGCTGCCGGGGCCACCACCGGCTGCACGCAGCAGGTGGCCGATGTTCTCGTAGACCTTCTCGGCCTGCCGCCGCCAGTCGCCCGCCCCGGCTACCGACCCGTCAGGATTGTTGGCGACCTGGCCGGCCAGGTAGAGCAGTCGGCCACCGTTGACGATCACGCCCTGATGGAAATCACCCGGGTGGCTCTCCACGTTGAACTTCTCCAGCAAGGGCTTCCCCGCCGGCGCTCCGGCCAGATCGACCACCAGCTCCACCTCGACAAGCATGGCGGGGTCGGCCAGGCGCCGTACGACCAAGCCGGTGGACGCCGGCCGCGTGTTGCCGAAGAACTTGCCGCGTTCGGCTCGTCCGCTCGTGTTGTAGGCGTCGATGTCGGTGACGTAGACGAGCTGCTTCACGACACTCCCGAACGTCGTCCCCGCGTGGGCGAGCACGGCCTCGAGCCGCTCGAAGGCACGGCGAGTCTGGGGCGCCATCCCGCCCGCGACCAGCGCGCCGTCGGGATTGCGTCCGGTCAATCCGGCCGTGAACAGGACGCGCGCGGGATTGACGCTCACACCGGGCATGAAGCCACGCCCTCGTTCGACGGGACGCTCGGCCAGAATCTCTCGGCGATCCATGGTGTCCTCCTCCCTGAGCAGTTTTGCGCTGGGTGACACGCCTCCGGCAGAGACGCGATGCGCCTCGCGAAGGTGATACTGCCCCCGCACCTGCTGCCCCGTCAACGGAATGCGGGAGACCGCAACGGACACGGGGGTGATCCGGACGTCAGGATCTAGAACTAGAATGCTCCAAGACTGAGCCATCGGAGGGACACTGTATGTCGTCTGGCCAAGGTGATGTGGTCAAGCAACAGGTGGCCGCCCACTGGAATCGGCGAGCGCCTTCCTTCGACGAGGGCTTCGGCCACAGCATCAGTACCCCCGCCGAGCGCGCCGCCTGGGACCGTATCCTCGACCTTGTTCTTCGCGGCCGCTCTGGGCTCGTCACGCTCGACGCCGGCTGCGGGACGGGGTTTCTCAGCTTCGAGCTAGCCGCGCGGGGGCATGACGTGACCGGCGTCGACTTCGCGCCGGCCATGCTAGCCGAGGCACGGCGAAAGGCGGGCGCGCATGGCGTGTCCGTCCGGTTCGAGGAGGCCGACGCCGAGCAGCTCCCGTTCGCCTCCGGCAGCTTCGACCTCGTTATCAGCCGGCATGTGCTGTGGACACTCCCGCACCCGGAGGCGGCCATCGACGAGTGGATCCGGGTCCTCCGACGGGGCGGGCGTCTGGTCGTGGTCGATGGACAGTTCGACCCGAGCGCCGCGCCACCCTCGGCGGAGAATGCCCGCGCGAGCCAGGAGTACGCGGCGGTGGGCCATCAGCTTCCCTTCCTTGGGGGGCGGCCTCGGGAGGAGATCGACGCGCTCCTGCGAGCGCATGGTCTCGTGAACGTGGGCAGTGATCCACTACTCGATCTGGTGGCGGCCCAGGAGCAGCGCATGGTCGAGGAAGGACAGGAACCGCGTCCGCGCCGGCGTTACGTCGTCTGGGGTGACGTCGCCGGCTAAGCCTTGACCGAACGGCGATCGACCTTTAAGGCGAGGCGTGCCCGCGCCAGCCCCGACCTCCACGGGGCCGGCTCGGGAGCGCGACGGGATCACGTCACTCAGGCAGCGAGGAGCTCACGAAAACGCTTTCTGCTCGAATGAAGACCTTACAAGACAAAAAGAGAGGCTTAGCCGCCGCGACACTCAGAGTTTCCCCACAACCGTGCAGATTTGGCCCCAGCAAGCCGCAACGTCGGTGGCATAGCGGATGCTGGCTGACGGTGGAGGAGGTGCGTCATGACGGGAGTTCGGCAAGCCCGTATCGCCCTGGTGGCGATTGTCGCGACTGCGGCCGCTGCAGCGGAGTGGGCGCTGGCCCAGACTCCGGTAACCTCGGGAAGTCCGCCTGTCCCGGCGCCGGCGGGGACGACCAGCTCCTGGGCCGGAGGTTTCCTGTTGTTCGCGGTCGTCGCCGTCCTCCTTGCCGTGCTGATCACGGCAATCCGGCTCTACGACGCGAAGCGCCGCCAAGAGGACGCGGCCATGACGCTCCAGGCGCGGCTCTCGGATGCTTTGCTCACCGAGCCATCGTTGTCGGGTTCCCCGATCATGGCTACTGTTTATGCGCCTCTGCGGCGGCGGGCGCCCGTGGTGGTAGAGGTTGCCGGACCTGTCGCGTCACCCGGCCTCCGGGACCGCGTGCTTCGGATCGTCTCGCGGGCAACGGCAGGAATCGGGCGCGAGGCGAGAATCGACGACAGAATGGTTCTGAATCCCATGCGAACGAGGCGCGTCGCCTGAGCGTTACACGTAGGAGCTGGTGTCCTCCGGGCGATTAGACGGCAAGGTATGACGAGGCCCGGCCCATGAAGCGACTCGTCTCCGTTCTCACCCTGCTCGTAGTGGTAGCGGCCGCCGCCGTGCTCATGTTTCCGATGATCGTCCGCTGGGTCGTGATCGCGCAGGTGCAGGCCCTCACGAATCGGCACGTCAGCCTCGACGCTGCCACGTTGTCAGTTCGAGAGGGTCGGCTGATAGTCCGGGGGTTACGCCTGACCGAACGGGATGGGGAACAGCCCTTCGCGGACGCCGATGTCCTCGATGTCCGCGTGAACCGTGGCGCGCTCCTGCGGGGCCACGTCTGGATTCGCGAACTGACGCTACAGAACCCCACCGTCCGCGTCGTGCGGCTGTCGAGCAACGAGTTCAATCTGTCCGATCTCGTGCGACGGTCAGGGACAACGACGGCGGACAGGATGCCCGATGTCAGCGTCGATCGCTTCGCGCTGGTGGGCGGCACCGTGACCCTCGAGGACCGGGCGTTGCCAGGAGGGCGGACATGGACCTCCGAACGCATCACCATCGAGGCCCGCAACGTCTCGACCCTGCACACGCACGGGACGGCAGTGGCCAGCTCGGTGACGGGCGGGGCGCCGGTGTCGGTCAATGTGAAGCGCCTTCGGCTATACCCGATTGATCTCGAAGCCTCCGTAGCGGTCGAGGGAGCAGACCTCGCCCTGGCCCGGCTCTATCTGCCCGCCGATGCTCCCGTTGTCCTCGACCGAGGGCGCGTCAACACATCGGTTGACGTCGTGCTGCACGCGCGAGATGGTCTCCGCCTCGATGCGGTGGCACGCTTCGCAGATGTCGCCTTCACGCAGCCGGGGCAGACCCATCCAGTGGTGCTGGCGCCAGCGATGACGGTCCGGCTTGCTGGCGTCAGCTTCCACAGTGACGGTGTGCGGCTGGGACAGTTCGAGCTTACGGGCCCGCTTACCCTATTCGATCCGCGGGTGACGCCGGCCCCGCGCTTTGACTTTCCGGGCCTGCGCGTGCATGTGGGCAATCTCACGTGGCCCCTTAGCGAGCCCGCGCGCATCGATGCACGGACAGGGGTTCCCGGTGGTGGACACCTGGTGGTGGACGGCACGCTGCAGGCAGCGCCGGCGGCGAGCGATCTCCGCGTCCGCTTGACGAAGCTCGATCTGGCGCCGTGGGCTCGGTATCTGCCACCGTTGGCCCGCATCACAGGTACCGCGGAGGCCGATCTGCGAGTGAACGAGCCGATCGCAGCGGGGATACCGTCTCGCATCCGCGGGTCGATCGCGGTCAACGGTCTCGGAGTAGCCGAAGCGCGCCAGAAGCTGGTCGGGGCTGAGCGCATCGAGGCGAGTGGGCTGGAGGTCCAATGGCCCAAGCGCGTCGTCATCAAACGCGTACTTGTCAATCGGCCCCTGGCGATGGTTGAGCGAGATCGGGCGGGTCGCTTGCCTCTTCGGGCGCTCTTGAATGGCCCGACGGTCTCCGCGGCGGCCCCGTCCGGCATCGGTGATGATGTACGAGCGCACCGGCCCCGTCCGGCACCAGTGACGGTGCACGCACCGGTCCCGCCGGCCACGGATCGTGCGAGCACCCCGGGAGTGCCTCCCGTCGCGGTCGAGATCGGCGAGATTGTCGTCCAGGAGGGGGCTGTCGCGTGGCGCGACGAGGCAGTGCGACCCCTCGCGCAGCTGGACCTCTCGCGGATCAACGCGACGGTGAAGGGTGTGGGCTGGCCGCTGCGCGGTCCTCTTGGCATACAAGTCGATCTGCGGCCGCCGCGTGGCGGTGAACTTCGGGTGGTGGGGCAGGTCGGCGTCGGTAGCCCCCCCACTGCCGACGTGCGCTTGGCGTTGAAGGGCGGCGAACTGGCACCGTTCGAGGCTTACCTGCCGCCAGCGGCCCGCGTCAGTGGGCGAGCCGACCTCGATGTGGCTGTGAAGTTCCCTGGAGCCGTTGAGGAAAGCATAGACGTTCGTGGCCAGGCGGCGCTGTTTCGGCTCGACGTTCGCGATAAGGAGCGGACCGTCATGCAGGTCGAGCGCGCGACGGCGACGGGGCTCGACGTGCAGTGGCCGCACCGCGTCTCGGTCCGCGATCTGACCCTGCAGCAACCCTGGATCTTGCTCGAGCGGGACGAGAGGGGCACGCTGCCACTGCGCGCTCTGCTGCCGTTGACGACGGGTTCGCCGACCACCAACGGCCAGCCGAACGGTTTTCCGAGCAACAACCAGGCGAGGGGGTTGCAGGAAGCCACCCGCCAGACGAAAGGCGACAAGGTGGCGGTGGTGGTGCAGCAGCTCACCGTCACGGATGGGGGCGCCCGTGTCGTCGACCGCAGTGTCGCGCCCCCATTCGCGGTCGATCTCAATCGGCTCGCCTTGAAGGCGGACGGTCTCTCCACCGCGGGTGCCCAGTCCGCGCGTCTCGAGCTGACGGGACAACTGGTTCCGGATGCGGCCTTTGCCCTGCAGGGAACCGTGGGGCCCATCGGGGGCCCGCTGCGCGTCGACCTCCAAGGAGAGGTGCGAGAGTTTGCCATTCCGCGCACGAACCCCTACTTGCTGCGCCAGGTGGCCTGGAAGGCCCGGGAAGGACGCCTGCTGGCCACTGTCCGCGGCCGCGTGCACGGCGATGCCTTGGATGCCCGCTCCGACATCCGCCTGCGGCGACTCACGGTCGAGCGAGCCGGGCCCGATGACCAGGTTCAAACGCGAATCGGTTTGCCGCTCGGCCTCATCGTGTCGCTGATGAAGAACAATCAAGGCGACATCACCGTGTCATTCCCCGTCAGCGGGCGCCTCAACGACCCGCGCTTCGACTTCAGGGAGGCGATCTGGAAGTCGGCCCGCACGGTGGCGATCAACGCGATCACCACACCCGTGAGTTGGATCGGCAGGCTCCAGTACACCGCCGATTCGCGCATTGAAAAGATCCAGATCGATCCGATTTTCTTCCAGGACGGTACCGCCACCCTCACGCCAGCGGGTGAGACGCACACCATGCGGCTGGCAGGGTTCCTCGAGCAGGTGCCCGAGGTGCGTCTGGCCTTCACGCCGGTTGTCACCTCCGGAGACCTCGCGCGTCTGTCGCGCAACGCGCTGGAGACCGCCCTCGGCCGGGCGGCGCTCGCCGCCAAGATCTCACCCGAAGAGGCGGCCGCGCGTCTCTTCGCGCAACGCTTCCCGAATCGCCAGCCACCCGGAACGGCAGAAGCGGTCCTGACCGCCTTGATGGAGACTGAGCCCCTGCCGACTGATGCAGCACCCGGCCTCGGCGCCAAGCGCATGGAGGTCGTCCGCGCGAAGCTCAAGCAGGCCAAGGTCGATACCGCGCGGCTGGTTGAGAACAAGACCTTCGAACAGCGAACGGCGACGGAGGGCGGCGGCGTGCGGGTCGACCTCGTCGAGTCGGATGGTGCAAAACCCCCCAACCTGCTCGAGCGCCTGCGCCGGCTCGGTGCCGGAATCACGGGCGACCACGCCAGCCGATGAGGGTATCCGCTCGGGAAGGCGGGCGGCGACGGTGCCTGGCCTTGGTCGGTCTGGCCGTGGTCTTCACCGCCTGCGGTTGCCGAACGGCCGGTGATGCCTACACGGATGCTCGTATCGAGTCCGAGGTCAAGGCCCGGCTGGTGGCACAGAATGACGCGAACCTGACCCGGCTCGGTGTGGTCTCCAGCGACGGAACGGTGTATCTCACCGGCGCCGTCCCCTCGACTGAAGAGAAGGTTCGCGCCGAGACCGTGGCCAAGGGCGTGAGCGGCGTCAGACGCGTCGTCAACTCCCTCGACGTGCGACCGGCCCGCGAGTAAGCATCGCGAAGACGATCCGTACTCGACTCGGTGCTCGCCCCGCCACCCTCGAAGCGCTTGACGCCGACTGGGCCGTTGCCCACAACACGCCCAGCTCCAGGCCTGTTCATTTGCGGTCGGTCTGCGCTTAGCGCTCCACCGTTGTCCTTGTTCAAGGCGCGGCACCTCAGCGGCGCCGTGGCTGCGGTCATTGAGGTGCCCAGACCAGAACATCCTGGCGCCGCGCGAAGTGCAGCACGGGCGCGCTCGTTGGCAGCTCGATCCCGTGGGCCTGAGCCATGGTGTTCTTCCCGAAGATTGCCTCGGCCGGCTGAAGGGGCCACGGCGGATGGTCGATGTCCGCGAACATGACCTCGCCGCGCCGAGACAGCGCGTAGAGGCCGTAGCGCTCGGTCAGCCAGTGCTCGAGCGTGCCCGGCCGAGCCGGGAGCACGTCGCCACGCGGGCCGTAGCGCGCGGCGAGCTCGGCTCTCGGCGTTCCCGCTTGCGTGCGGAGGCTCGCGTAGATGACATCCTCCCCATCGTGTGAGCACGACATCCGCGCGCTGTAATACGGTAGGCGAAACC
Organism: uncultured Candidatus Rokubacteria bacterium; assembly: GCA_963754315.1. Taxonomy (GTDB): domain Bacteria; phylum Methylomirabilota; class Methylomirabilia; order Rokubacteriales; family CSP1-6; genus CAVWFS01. The sequence goes on along the minus strand of CAVWFS010000014.1, from coordinate 204,837 downwards.
ACGCCCGCGCGACGGCCACCGCGAGCCAGCGCGCGGCGTCGAGCGAGAGGAACCACACACCGGGTCTCTCCCCATACGTGACATACGTCCGCACATTGAGCTCGAGGAATGCCGACAGCCAGGGGAGGGGTGGGGTGCCCCGCAGCCGCACGCCGCTCATGCGGAAGGGGACGACGCCCACCCACGCCGTTCCGTGGAATGTATCAAGCTCGAGCGCCCTCGGCAGCTTTCGGCGCAAGGTCTCTGGCGCGACGGGCCAGTGCGCAAATAGAAGATCGTGCCAGGACTGCGCCATGATCCACGGCCGCGAAGGCCGCGGCCACGGACGGGGGGCGGGCGGCTCACGGTCTCTCACGGTTCCGGTGAGCGTGGCCGACCGGCGGTCAGGAATGGCCGCCGGCGAGGGGGCGCAACGGGCAACCGGATCCGTGCACCGCCCGTGCGGCGGCCCGCGCCGCCGGCCAGTGGCGCAGCACGGACGGCGTCAGGCGCAGCAGCGTGCGGACGAATGCCATCGACCGGCGGAGCAGAGCCTCGCGGCGCGCGCCCCAGGGGAGGCCATACTCGGCCCGGATCGTGGGCGGCAGCAGCCCGATGGTCGTCAGACGCATGAAGCTGAAGGCGGGCGCGGCTATGGGAAACACCTGCGGATAGAGGATGGCGCGCGCCAAGGTCCGCGCGATATCCGTCACCGTGATCTCCCCGCTCGCGAACATCCCGTCCATGTAGCGCCGCAGCTCGCTGACACTGCGTGGGAGACGCCCCTCGGGAATGCCGAAGTGTCCCTCGATGGCGCTGGCCTCTAGGCAGTACTGGTCCTTGTCCGCGTCGCAAAGCGGCGCCACCAAGAGTTCGTAGGCGCGCAGATTCATGTCGAGCAAGGTCGCGTGCACCCAGGTCAGCAGGGCCGGATCATGGGCCGAGTAGGTTGTCCCGGCGGGGAAGATACCGGCCCCCTGGGATAACTGCCCGTGAACGCGATCGTGGATCGCGTTGATGCGCGTCGCCGCGGCCAGGGCTGTGCGCGCGTCGCCGAAACACAGCTGCTGCATGGCGCTCACCGTGCGGTGAAGGCGCCGCCATCGCCCATGACGTTCGCCGCGAAACGCGCTGTGGTCGGCAACCCCCTGGGCAACGAGAGGATGAGCGAACTGGAGCAGGATCGCGGGCCCCCAGGCGAGAAGCAGAATGATCTCGCGCTGAAGTCTCCAGGCCATCCATGCGCATCCTAGCGAGCAGGCGCATCCTCTGAGGGTTTAGCATCTTCCCATGCGCACGATGCAGGCTTTCACGCATCTTCAGAGTCCCAATGAAGACCTTACAAGTCAAAGGGCAGGCGGATGAAGACGCCGATGGCAAGCTCTTCCACATCGGCATGCACACTTGGCGTGGGCGCGTCGCTCGACCTCGGTGGCATAGCAGATGCTCGCTTGTCGGCGGAGGAGGTGGATCATGACGCGAAATCGGCATGCCAAGATTGCCCTAGCGGCGATTGTCGCGACCGTCGCCGGTGCAGCGGAGTGGGTCCTCGCTCAGGCGCCGACGGCCCCGAGCCCGCCCCCCGCGCAGCCGGATGCAACGGCCTCGTGGGGCGGAGGTCTCCTGCTTGTCGTCGTCGTCGCTGCACTCCTGGCGGTTTTGATCACGGCGATTCGGCTCTACGACATGAAGCGGCGCCAAGAAGACTCGGCGATGCTGCTGCAAGCGAAGCTTTCCGATGCTCTGCTTCAGGAGCCGTCGCTCGCGCGTTCCCCCATCACTGCGACCGTCTATGCGCCTCTGCGCAAGCGGTCCCCGATCACGGTCGACATCGCCGGTCCTGTCTCGTCCCCCGAGCTTCGGGACACCGCCATCCGGATCGTGTCCCGAGAGACGGCCGGACTGGGGCGGGAGATTCAGATCGAGGATCGGCTGCTCGTGAATCCGATGCAGGCGAGGCACGCCGCCTAGCGCTCACCCGCCGGTCGCCAGAAGGCGACGTGGGGCGCACGGCGACCTCCGTGCGCCCCAATGCGCATTGACCCGTCTCACTTCCGGAGCGCGACCCCGCGGAAGTCCATGTTCAGTTCGGGGATCGGTGCGAAGCGGAGCACCCGCGCGCTGTGAGCGTAGACCTTGACCTCCTGGTAGAGCGATACCACCGGAGCCCAGTTGCGCACCTGGCGCTGGAGGTCCGCCAGCAGTTGTAGACGCTTGCGCGGATCGACCTCCTTGCGGGTGGCCGTGTAGAGCGCCATCAGATCCGCCGGATAGGGTGCCCAGTTGACGAGGGTCGTGGCTGCCCAATCGCGTACGTAGTCGTCTGCGTCGAGGTTGTTGCTCGTGCGGCAGGCGGTGAAACCGCCATTGGGAGGGAGGGTGCCTTTGGTGACCGTCTGCAGCAGAGTGCCGAAGTCCACCGACCTGACGGTAACGGGTATCCCCACTTCCTTGAGCATCTCGACCACGGCTGGCGTCATCTCGTCGAAGGCCTGACCGTAGTGCTTGGCCGGAAAGAAGAGCTGCAGGCTCAACACCTCTCCCTTGGTGTCCGTCCACCCAGCCGGAGTCTCCTTCCAGCCGGCCTCGGCCAGCATGGCCTTCGCCTTCTTCGGGTCGTAGGCATACGGCTCCTGGGGCGCGTAGCCATAGGACACGGTGGCCACCGGAGAGGCGTTGGCGAGGGCGTAGCCGTTGAAGATCTTGCGGATGATCGCCTCACGGTTGATGGCGTGGTTCAGGGCGAGGCGCACGCGTGGATCGCCGAAGAGCCCGTCCTTGCCGCCGGAGTCGTACTTGTCCTTGGGGCGCGCGTTCAGGTAGAGCCGGCAGTAGAGCTTCTGGACGCTGGAGACCACCTTGAGCTTCGGATCCTGGCCGAGCACGTTGGCGTCGAGCGGGGGCACCGCCTCGATCAGCCCGACCTGCCCCGAGCGCAGAGCGGCGATGCGGGCCGCCGCCTCGGGGATGACCTGAAAGCGCATCCGTTTGTAGAGGGGCGGCGTTCCCCAGTAGGTGTCGTGGCGCTCGAAAAGCATATGGGTCTTGCGTTTCCACTCGACCATCTTCCACGGACCGGTGCCAATCGGCTTGTCGTTGAGGGCCTCCACCCCTTGTTTGATCGTGTACGACTTCGGCACCATCGGCTCGCGGCCAAGAAAGTCCCACAGGGTGGGCGACGGTTCGCTGGTGTGAATGCGGACGGTGTGGTCGTCCACCTTCTCCCAGCGCGCCACGAACGGGTAGGTCTTGTCGAACTGGGTGCCGGCGGCGACGTCCTTGATGCCGTGCTTGTCGAGGTTGCGCCGGAACCACCGGTCGAGGTTGAAGAGGACGGTGTCGGCGTCGAAGGACTCGCCGTTGTGGAAGGTCACCCCCTTGCGTAACGTGAATTCCCAGGTCAGCTCGCCGATCGGCTTCCACGCGAGCGCGAGGCCGGGCACCGGCTTGCCCTGCTGGTCGACATCGACGAGACTCTCGAACACCTGACGAATGTAGTTCGACCGGATGGAGCCCATGCCGATGCGGGGATCCATGTTGTTGGTGTCGTCGGCGAGGGCCACCACAAGCTCGGCGTCGGAATCGATGGCAACGCCATCCACCATCGCGGGCTGGGCCGCGACCACCTCGGCCGAGGTCAGTCCCATCAGCACCAGGACGACGAACCAGCGAAGTTGTCGCATACGGAAGTCTCCTCTGGGCACGGGTGCCTCACTAGACAACACCGGTGCACGGAGTGTCAACACGGTCCACTGGTGATGTCCCTCTCGGAGCGAGGTCCGCCCGCGCGGACTTGACACGTCCCAGGCTGGGGGTGATTATCGCCACGACCTCGGGCTGTCAATCCTCGAGAGGTGGAGGGCTCAATGAACTCCCGTCGTGAATTCTTGGCCGGTTCACTCACGGTGGCCGGCGCCGCCATGTTGCCCCGGCCGACCGCCGCCGCGCCCAAGTCCATGACCGTCGTCCGCGAGAGCTCGTTCATCAAGCCATTCGACGACTATTTCGCGAAGACCTTGGCCACGGAGTACGAGAAGAATACCGGGATCAAGATCACGTACGAGGCGACCAGCGTGGGCGGCATGCTCACCCGGCTCACCACCATCGCCGAGACGAAATCGGGCCCGGAGATCGTGATGACCGCCATCAACCATCCGCACCTCTTCGACAAGAGCCTCGTGGATGTCAGCGACGTGGCGGGGAACATTGGCAAGCAGCTGGGGGGATGGCACGAGAACGTTCTTGAGGTCGTGGTGGTGAACAAGAAGTGGAAGGCGCTGCCGTGGGGCAACATCGGCCAGCTCGAGGTCTACCGGACCGACTGGTTCAAGGAAGTCGGCGTCAACAAGTTCCCCGACACCTGGGAAGATCTCCTCGCCGCCGGCCGTCTCCTCAAGAAGAAGGGCCACCCCTTCGGCTTCGAGCTCGGGCATGGCTTTGGCGACAACCACGGCTGGCTGTACCCCCTCTTCTGGTCGTATGGCGCGCGGGAAGTCGACAACGACGGCAAGACCGTGCTCATCGACTCGGCGGAGACGGCCAAGGCCGTCGACTTCTGCCGCAAGTTCTACCAGGAGACGATGTTCGAGGACGTGCTGGGCTGGACGGACGTGAACAACAACAAGGCGTTCTTCGGCGAGCAGATCTCGTGCACCAACAATGCGTCGTCGATTCTCGTGGTAGGCAAGCGCGACTTTCCCGAGATCGCCAAGGTCACCGATCATGCCCTCAACCCGCAAGGGCCCAAGGGGCGTTTCCACGTCTTGAACGCGGTGTCCCATGCCGTGATGGTCCATGCCCCGGACCAGGCGGCGGCCAAAGCGTTCTTGACCTGGCTCTACGATGACAAGCAGATGTCGCGCTGGCTCGTCTCGGCCGATGCCTACTATGCGCCGTTCCTGAACGGCTACGACAACCATCCGATGTGGAACGCCGAACCGCGCTACCTCCCCTACAAGGAATCGCTCAAGACGTCCCGGCCACACTGCTGGCCAGGGCCGATCGGCCAGCCCGCGTCGGAGAATGTCGCCAAGTACGTGCTCGTCGACATGTTCGCCAAGGCATGCCGGGGCGATTCCACCAAGGACGTCATCGCCACCGCCGCCGCTCAGCTCAAGCAGATTTACAAAGCGAAGTAGGTCCCATGGCTGTCGGTCCCGCGTCGGTCGCCCGGCCCGCGCCGCTGGCGGGCCGAGCGACAACGCGGCGGCGCGTCCTCGAGCGGGAAGGCGTCTTCAGCTGGGTGATGCTGGCGCCGGGGGTCCTGTTCCTGCTGGCCTTCGTCGCCTATCCGTTCTTCTACGGGATCTTCCTGAGTCTGCAGGACCGGCGTGTGGCCAGCCCAGGGACCTTCGTGGGCCTGGCCAACTTCGTGACCCAGCTGCAGGATGCCGTGTTCTGGCAGGTCACCCGGAACACCTTCATCTACACCATCGCGGCGACCATCCTCAAGATGGTCGGCGGCCTGGCCATGGCCCTCGTCATGAATCAGTACTTCCGCGGCCGCAATCTGGCGCGCGCCTTCCTGCTGCTGCCATTCATCGTGCCGACCGTGCTCTCCAGCGTGGCCTGGATGTGGATCCTCGATCCCACCTTCAGTGTCATCAACTGGACCTTGCGCAACACGGGGCTGGTCACCCAGAACTTCTCGTGGCTCGGCAATGCGACCTTGGCCATGGTGTCGATCATCATGGTCAACACCTGGCGCGGGTTGCCCTTCTACGGCATCACCCTTCTGGCCGGATTGCAGACGATTCCCCCTGATCTCTACGAGGCGGCCGCCATCGATGGAGCCAGCCTCTGGCAGCGCTTCTGCCACATCACCATCCCCGTCATCAAGCCCGTCCTCATCATCGTGACCATGTTCTCCATCATCTTCACGTTTTCCGACTTCCAGCTCATCTATGTGCTGACCCACGGCGGTCCCGCCAACGCGACCCACCTGTTCGCCACCTACGCCTTCGATATCGGGATGTCGGCGGGTGTGCTCGGGATGGGGGCGGCGGTGGCCCTGGCCATGCTTCCCGCGCTGGCCCTGCTGATCGTGGCCCTGACCCTCTACCTGCGGCGCGCCTGATGGTGGGCGGGCGCGGGCTGCTGGGACGATGTCTGCGGATCTACGTGCCGCTCGCGCTGTTCCTGGTGGCCATGCTGTTCCCCTTCTACTGGATGGCCGTCACCTCCATCAAGCCGAACCGCGAGCTGTACAGTCAGCGGATCATGCCGCTCGTCGTCCATCAGCCAACGCTCAAGCACTACATCGACCTCTTCGAGCAGACCAACTTTCTCACCTGGACGTACAACACGATGCTGGTGGCCGTGGTCACCACGATCATCTCGCTGGTGCTCGGCGTGATGACCGGCTATCCGCTCGCCCGGATGAACTTTCCGGGAGCTGCCCTGGTGGCCATCGGGGTCGCCGCCACCTACCTGGTTCCCCAACCGCTGCTGTTCATCCCGATGGCCGACATCATCAACACGCTCGGCCTCGGCAACACGCTCTCGGCCGTCATGCTGACCTACCCCACCTTGCTCATACCCTTCTGCGCTTGGTTGCTCATGGGCTACTTCAAGAGCGTGCCCCGCGAGCTGGAGGAAGCGGCGCGTATCGACGGGGCATCCCGCTTTCAGGCAATGACGCGGGTGGTGTTGCCGCTGTGCACGCCGGGCCTGCTCTCCGCGGGAATCTTTGCCTTCACGTTGGCCCAGAACGAGTTCCTCTACGCGCTGATCTTTCTCACCAAGAGCGAGGTGCGGACGGTGCCGGTGGGCGCCATCACCGAGCTTATCCGGGGCGACGTCTTTTACTGGGGGCAGCTCATGGCGGCCGCCCTCCTGGGGTCCGTCCCGGTGGCCGTCATCTATTCGTTCTTCGTCGAGCACTACGTGGCCGGCCTCACCGCCGGCTCGGTCAAGAACTAGCCGACGGAAACGGCGTGGGCAGGGCGAGCGCCGCCACCCCTTCGGGGATCCTGCTCTGAGCACGGTGAGGTGGTAACACCACGGCAGCTGTCTGGAATTGGAGACATTTTCTCGGCACGCAGGACGTGATAGCGTCGGTCCGAGAGCCATCGAATGGCTGAGCGAAGCCCAGGAGTTGTGACCCTCGACACCCTGCACGACGACCTCGCCCGTGGGTTCGCGGAGATGCGCGCGGGGTTCGCCGACCTGAAGGTAACCCTTGTCAGCGGGTTCCGTAGCCTGCCCACGCGTGAGACGAGCGAGGAGATGGTCCGTCTGCTGCGAGAAGGCAATCGGCTCCAGGAGGAGCGGTTCGCCCAGCTCGATCTGCGCTCCCGAGAGCAACACCTGGAGACTCAGCAGGTGCTGCACGCCGTGGTCGAAGGCCAACGGCTGCTGGTGGAGGGCCAGCGGGCTATGTCCACCGACGTCAGGGCTGTCTCCGCGGACGTCAAGGCCGTCTCCGCGGACGTCAAGGCCGTCTCCGCAGACATCAGGGCTCTCATCGCCCGAATCGACGCGCTCATCAGAGGCCGGGGTAACGGCGATAGGACCGCCTAGCCCGAACAGTTGTCGGGGCTCCCACTTCCCACAGGAGGCGAGCGATGGCATACACGAAGAACTCCAAGTCGGCGGCCGTGCGGTCGCGTCTCGATCATCCCGTCATCGATGGCGACGGCCACTGGCTGGAGCCGATCCCCATCTTCCTCGACTACCTGCGTGACGTGGCCGGGCCATCGGTGGTGGATCGGTTCGTGAAGAAGGCAAGCGAGACGACCTGGTACGACCTGCCGCCCGACGAGCGAATGCGCCGGCGGATTCACCGGCCCACCTGGTGGGGCGAGCCGGCCAGCACCCTCGACCGAGCCACGGCCATGGTGCCGCGGCTCTTCTACGAGCGGCTGGACGACTTCGGGCTCGACTTTTGCGTCCTCTATACCTCGCTCGGGCTCTTCTACGTCTCGAACCCCGACGAGGAGATCCGGCGAGCGGTGTCGCGTGCCGTCAACCGGATGAACGCGGAGATGTTCCGCCCCTATGCCCATCGCATCACCCCCGCCGCCGTGGTGCCGATGCACACGCCTCAGGAGGCCATCGAGGAGGCGACCTACGCCGTGCGCGAGCTCGGCCTCAAGGTGCTGATGATCGCCAACCACGTCCGCCGCCCCGTACCCGCCTTCATGCGCGAGGGCGCGGAGGCAAACGAGATGCGCACCTACGTGGACTCGCTCGGCTTCGAGAGCGCATACGACTACGATCCTTTCTGGGAGAAGTGCGCCGAGCTGAAGGTAGCCGTCACCGCCCACTCGGGCAGCATGGGTACTCATTGGCGCGAATCGGTGTGGTCATTTACCTACAACCACATCGGCCATTTCGCCAATGCGAGCCACGCCTTCGCCAAGGCGCTCATCCTGGGCGGGGTCACCCACCGCTTCCCGCAGCTGCGCTTCGCCTTCCTGGAAGGCGGGGTGGGCTGGGCCTGCAACCTGATCACCGACCTGGTGGGCCACTGGGAAAAGCGGCGTCGCGCGGCCATGGAAAGCCAGACGCGGCCGACCAATCTCGATCTGCAGCGCCTCAAGGATCTCTTCCGGGAGTACGGCGGCCGCACGTACGAGGAAAAGACCGACGAGATCTTCCGCTGCATCAATCTGGCCGAGGCGTTCAAGACGCCGGAGGAGTTGACCGAGCGCGCCTACCAGCAGAAGTTCGACGATTTCGCCGAGGTGCCCGTCGGGTCAGCCGACGAGTTGCGGCGACACTTCGGCGAGCGCTTCTATTTCGGGTGCGAGGCGGACGACCCCATCACGGCGTGGGCATTCGACCGGCGCGGACATCACCGGCTGCGGCCGATCTTCTCCTCCGACGTTGGCCACTTTGACGTGGTCGATATGAGCGAGGTGCTGGAAGAAGCCCACGAGCTGGTCGAGCACGGGCTGGTGAGCGAGGAGGACTTCCGGGAGTTCGTCTTCGCCAATCCCGTCCGGCTACACACTGCCCTCAACCCCGACTTCTTCAAGGGGACGGTGGTAGAGGGAGCGGTCGCGAAGCTTCTCGCCAACGGGGGCTGAGGCGGTTAGGGCCCTTACAAGGTCGGGTCCATCGGGTGCTCCTGCGGCAGAAGATCACGGACGGGGATGCGCACCGATGGCAGTGCCAGCGGTGAGACAGTGGCCGGAGGCACTAGCCGGTCGAGCGACTGATAACGCCAACCGTAGGGCGCCGCAGGATCAGGAGCGGGGTCGCGATAAACCTCGAGGAAACGCGCGACGAGATCCAGGATCCAATAGTCCCGCAAGCCGGCCCGGGCGTAGAGGCTTCCCTTGTCGCGACGATCGAAATCGAGGCTCGACACCGACGCCTCGATGACGAGCGCAGGCCGGCCCGGGTGGGCGCTGCGGTAGTCGGCCCAGGCGCCTGGTACCAGGGCCACATCGGGTTCCGGTTCGGACTCGTCGTCGAGTGCGACCGGCATCTGAACCCTGACCAGCCAACCCGGCGGCAGGGCGGCGCGCAACACATCGGCGGCCGACCCGAGGCCGCTCGAGTGATAGCTGCCTTGAGGCTCGGCCACCACGAGCTGGCCTCCGATCAGCTCGAGCGGCTCGCCATGGAAGATCCCGAGGTCCACGAGCCGCTCGTATTCCCCCCTCGTCCAGCGGCGGAGTGTCAAGGGCGCCTGCCTCATGGCGCTCACCTTACGAGGTGACCTCCCGAACGTCAACGTTGCTCGATGGATACACTACCCTGGCCGCATCGCCCGCGCCGTCTCGCGCAGTTGCATGCTCGCCCCGAGGAGCGTCGTGAGCAAAGATCTCGAGCCCGGCACCATCACCGAGAACGCTGAGCCGACGTCGGCGGTGACGTCACCGCCGACCGGGGGCGGCGCCCGCCATGAACTTTCTCCCGTGCCCGTCCACGGCTTCCGAGGCACCCCCGAGGAAATCGAGCGGCAGTGGTACGAGCAGGTCTACCGCGGGCGCGGCGACTCGATGGCGCAGCTCACCTGGCGCGCTGTGCTCATGGGATCGCTGTTGGGCGGGGTGCTCTCGCTCACCAACCTCTATATCGGGCTCAAGGCGGGGTGGGGATTCGGGGTCGCCATCACCGCGTGCATCCTCTCCTATGCCATCTGGACGGGATTGCACCGCGCCGGCATCGTGCGGACTCCCATGACCATCCTCGAGAACAATTGCATGCAGTCGACGGCCAGCTCCGCCGGCTACTCGACGGGCGGCACCTTGATCTCGGCCTTCGCCGCCTGGATGCTCATCAGCAACGCGACGATGTCGCTGCCGCTCATGCTCGGGTGGGTCTTCCTGCTCGCCGTGCTCGGCGTGACCATGGCCATCCCCATGAAGCGGCAGATGATCAACATCGAGCAGCTGCGCTTCCCGAGCGGCATCGCCGCGGCCGAGACCCTGCGCGCGCTCCACTCGACGGCTGGCCAGGGCATGCGGTCGGCGCGCGCTCTTGCCTGGGCAGCGGGGCTGGCGATGGTCGGGAAGCTCTGGGCCGAGGGCGTGTCACTGGTCAGTGCGAAACTCGCGCCGCTCATGATCGGATCGTGGATGGCGACCCTCAACCAGCGCCTGTTCGGACCCGTCTGGATGGGGCGGACGGTGATGATTTCGTGGGAGCCCATGTTCATCGCGGCCGGCGCCATCACGGGACTCCGCGTGGGCTGGAGCATGCTCCTCGGAAGCGTGACGGCCTGGATGATCTTCGTGCCCGCGCTGCAGGGGGGAGGTCTCATCGAGGGCACCGGCTACGCCGCGCTGGTGCAGTGGACGCTCTGGGGCGGCGTGGCCTGCATGGTCAGCGCGAGCCTGCTCTCCTTTGCCCTGCAGTGGCGAACCGCCCTGCGCGCCTTCGCCGATCTGGGCGCCATGCTTGGTGTCGGTCGTCGGCGCGTCGACGACCCGACTGCGGCCATCGAGACTCCGGGCTCCTGGTTCCTCTGGGGCCAAGTGGTCGGGCTCGTCGGGCTGGCCTGGCTCGGCCATCGCACCTTCGGTATGCCGTACTGGCAGACGGCAGTCGCGGTGCTCCTTTCGTTCGTGCTAGCCCTGGTGGCCTGCCGCGTGACCGGCGAAACGGATACCACGCCGGTGGGCGCCATGGGGAAGATCACGCAGCTCACCTTTGGGGTAGTGAGCCCGGGCAACGTGGACGTGAACCTCATGAGCGCCAATGTCACCGCGGCCGCCGCCGGCAGCAGCGCCGACCTGTTGACCGATCTCAAGAGCGGCTACCTGCTCGGCGCCAACCCACGCCAGCAGTTCATCGCGCAGTTTGCCGGCATCTTCGTGGGCACCATCGTGACCGTACTGGCTTTCAGGCTCCTGGTGCCGGACGCGAGCGTGCTGGGGTCGGATCAGTTTCCCGCGCCGGCTGCTCAGACCTGGCGCGCCGTGGCCCTTGCGTTGTCGCACGGGATCGCGGACCTGGGGCAGGTCAAGATCTGGTCCATCGTCGGCGGCGCGCTGGTCGGAATCGTGCTGACCGGATTGACACAGATGTTTCCGAGGCGCCAGCACCTCATTCCCTCGGCCGCCGGAGTGGGGCTGGCCTGGACCTTTCACTGGTACTACGGGCTGCTCTTCTTCCTGGGTGGCGCGCTCGGCTGGTGGGTCGAACGAAAGCACCCGGCGTGGGCGCAGGAGTTCACCTTTCCGGTGGCCTCGGGCTGGATTGCCGGGGAGAGCCTGATGGGCGTGATGCTGGTGGCCTGGGAGCACGGCCCCTCACTCGTGCGCGCCATGCTCGGGCGCTGAGGCCGACCGGGCCGGTCTCATCGTCGCCAGTAACGCTGGATCCCCATGTTCAGCGCCACCACCCAGGCGGCGCCCCCAATGACCAGCCAGACGAGGGAGATGATCAAGTCAGCGGTGATCTTCATGCGCTCGACGTGAGGCCAGACCCACCAGACTCCAAAGAGGAGACCGGCCAGCCATAGCACCATCAAGGCAACCCACAGGATCGCCATCAGGATAACGGGAGGGAGGCGAGGTCCGGCCAGCCGCCCACGGCGCCGTCCGGACCTCGCGCGATCACTACGGACAAAGGATCTTGTAGTTCTTGCAGAGCTCCTGCGGGAAGCACGGTCACGGCCCAGGTGCCGACGCCGCCGAAGCCAGTCACCACCGTGATCCACAAGAGCCACGTATTGAGCGTGCTCACCTTGAAGCCATCCGGCAGCCGTCGGTTGTTGAGCAACAGGATTTGCCAAGCGCCGATGGATCGATACACGAGGGCCGAGATGGCCACCCCGATCCAGAGAATGAACGGCTGCGCGATGGTGATCAGATAGAAGCCGGCCAGCACGGCTGCCGTCACCACGACGAAGTAGTAAAAGCGGTACGGACGTCGTTTCTCCCAGTCCGTCGTGACGGCGATGGCGTCGCAGGTCGTGCGTCCGACGAACGTGTCATAGAGAGGGAACTGGGCGTCGTAGAGCGTCACCATGATGAAGAGGAGCATCAGCCAGCCGGCCATGGGCCCGAGAACGCCCTGAGCGATGGTGGCCATCTGGATCGGTACCATCACGCCACTCGGGATCTTTCCCGTCTTCAAGAAGTCTTCGTGCAGGTACGCGAGTCCGGCCACCGAGTAGAGGTAGGTCATCAGCAATCCACCGATGATGGCCCACCAGAGAATCAGACTATAGCCGCCGATCTTCACCCACTGCTGCATCTTGCGCCGCTCGTCGGGATTCCTGTCGTCCCAGGGAATCTCCTCGGCCGTGATCGTCTCGGGCGGTGTGAGGACGCCGGTCACTTGGCCGGCGTAGCGGCCCATCCCGAAACCGGCTCCGATGACCCAGAAACTGACCCACATCAGGCTCCCCCCGGGTTGATTGAAGAGGGCGAGGGCGTCGGTCTTGGGCAAGGCTGCCGGATAGCCTTCCAGGAGGAAGGTGATCCCGAGGTAGCCCATCAGAACCTGCCAGTAGTGTTGGGGCTTGGCCGCGATCAAGGTGATGGCGAGCACGAGAACGATGTTGGCGAACATGATCACGGTGAAAAACTTGGACAGGAAGACGTAGGTGCGGTTCGAAAAGTAGAAGACCACGAGAACGGCTACCAGCGCGATCACGGCCCACAGGTAGTGCGGGGGACCGAACGGCAAGGGGTTGCCGATGCCGGTGAAGCGGTGGGCGGCAATGACCGCGCCCCCCATCCAGGCTGGCCACGCGAAGGTGAGAATGGTCACCACCGCCCAGAACCACGGCCAGAAGCGGCGCGGCCCGAGCTCCACGGTCGCGGCGAAGAACGAGCGGCCCGTGCAGACGCTGTACTTGATGCACTCATAGACGAGAGCCGTCTCCAGAACGACCGAGACCAGCATCAGCCAGTGCATGCCGAGGGTGCCGCGCGCGGAGATGTTCGGCAGCAGATATGCCTCGCCGCCGCCGATGGAGATGCCGAAGTTGATGGCCTGCGGGCCGAGGGCAGCCAGCAGTCCGGCCAAGGTCAGCGGGTACGGATCCGGGACACGACGCAAGCCTTTCATGCCGGCCGCGGCCGCTGAGGCCCGTTCGGTGACGAACGCCATGAAGCCCTCCTTCGTTGGGGAACCCCGGTGAGGGAACGCACACTCGTGCGGAGGAGCAGGCAATGGCCATTGCGCGGCGGAGCCCGATCGCCGCCGCCGCCCACGCGAAAGGATTCGTCTTGTTCTGCAACCCGATCGAGGAACATCCGTCGATCCTCCCGGGGCCGAACACTGAACGCGGCGAGTCTAGCCGGGCCCTCGCCGCAGTGTCAAACTTCTCGCCTCCCGGCGGCTCGAACGTTCGGCTCCCCGAGGCAGTGGTCTGGATCGAAAGGCGCACCGAGTCTTCTGTTGACGACGAACGATGGCGCGACTACGCTCGCGGCAGCTAGCGAGCGCGGGTGGCCCCTGATGGCGAGAATCCGACGGAAACCGGGGAGAGGAGCGGAAAGATGGCCTACGACCTGCTGATCAAGGACGGCCGCATCATCGATGGCTCAGGACGGCCCGCCTTTCACGGTGACGTCGGAGTGGCCCGGGGAAAGATCGTCGAGCTGGGCCGGCTCGATGGGCCGGCGGGGCGGGTGATCGAAGCCGACGGGCGCGTGGTGGCGCCCGGCTTCGTGGACAATCACTGCCACTACGACGCCCAGGTTCTCTGGGACCCCCTCTGCACCTTTTCGTGTCACCACGGCGCCACCAGCGTCATCATCGGCAACTGCTCGTTGGCGCTGGCGCCGGTCAAGGCCCACGCCCGCGAAAAGCTGGCCGGGATGCTCTCCTACGTCGAGGCGATTCCCATGGATGTGCTGCGGGCGGGGGTGCCGTGGACGTGGGAGACGTTCCCCGAGTACATGAGCGCCATCGGGCAGCGGCTTGGCGTCAACGTGGGGACCTTCGTCGGACACTCGGCGGTGAGGCTCTACGCCATGGGCGACGCCTGCTCGGAACGGGCGGCCACGGAGGCGGAGCTGGCAGCCATGCGGCAGGTGGTGCGTGAGGCCCTCGAGGCGGGAGCCCTCGGCCTGTCCATCACGCGCAACATGAACCACTTCGATGTCAACGGGACGCGCATTCCCGCCGCCTGTGCGCCCGAAGCGGAGCTGTTCGCCCTGGCCGACGTGTTGCGCGAGGTCGGCACTGGCGTGATCCAGTGCGGCGGTGGGACCAACCCCGAGCTGAAGGACGGTCTCCTGAGCCGGTTGGCCCAGGCCTGTGGCCGTCCCCTGATGTACAACACGCTTCTGGAACAGGCCCGCCAGCCGGGACGGTGGAAGACGCACCTGGCTCATGTCGAGGCCACTGGTCGCAAGGGCATTCGGGCGGTGCCGCTCTGCAATCCAGGAAGCATCGTGAATCGCTTCACCATGAAAAACTGCCAGGTCTTTCGCAGCATGCCGACGTGGTTGCCGATCCTGCAGGGCTCCGACGCGGACAAGCTCTCCGCCTACGCCAATCCCGCCGTGCGCGCCAAGCTGCGGGCCGAGGTCGACGCGCCCCTGGGACCGGATTCGACCTTCTCAAAGCGCTGGGATTTGATGATCGTGGAGGAACCGCAGCTGCCGAAAAACCGGACGCTCACCCAGCGGAGCATCGCGGCCATCGCCCAGGAGCAAGGTAAGGACCCGCTCGATGCGTTCCTCGACCTGGCCGTGGAGGAGGAGCTGGGCACGGTCTTCTCGCTGGGCGAGATCAACATGGATACCGAGGCGGTGGCGCAGATCCTCGGCAGCCCCTACGCGGTGGTGGGTCTCTCCGATGGCGGCGCCCACGTCCAGTTTCACTCCAACGTGGGCAACCCCACCCGCCTCCTGGGCTACTGGGTGCGCGAGAAGGGCATCATGTCGCTCGAGCAGGCCGTGCGCCGCCTGACCTTCGATTCCGCCTCGGCCTTCGGCATCTACGACCGGGGGTTGGTGCAGCCGGGGATGGCGGCCGACCTCGTGGTCTTCGATCCCGATACCGTGCGATCGGCCCCTGAAGATGTCGTCCACGATTTCCCCAACAATGGGTGGCGGATTCGTGAGCTCGCCGAAGGCATTCACTACACTGTGGTCAACGGCGAGGTCCTCCTGGAGAAGGGCGCACACACGGGCAGCCATCCTGGTCGTGTGCTGCGAAACGCCCGCTTCCAGGCTGTCCACGGTGGGTTGCACTAGCTCATGGCCAAGAAGGGGAGCGGAATCCTCCTCGTCTTCACCGATATCGACCCGAAGTACGAGGAGGAGTTCAACGCCTGGTACGACACCGAGCAGCTGGGGAGCCTGCTGACCCTGCCCGGTTTTCTCGATGCCGCCCGCTACGTTGCCGTCAAGGGTGGGCCCAAATATCTGGCCGCGTACGAACTGTCGAGTGTCGACGCCCTGAAAACTCGAGAGCTTCTGGACTTCCGTGCCCACCCGAGCCCCTGGAGCCGCCGCATCTCGCCCACGGCCATCGGGAGGAATGTGGCGCGAACCCTGGGCACGCAGATCTTTCCCCCGAGCCCGGAGCTGATGGAGCGCGCGCTTCCACCCGCGCTCCAGATCGGACGGATGTCGGTGCCCGAGTCCGTGGATCGCGAATGGAACGAGTGGTACAACGGCGAGTACATCCCGGGTTACCGCAAGGTGCCGGGAGTGATCCATGCGCGCCGCTTCCGCGTGGTGGAGGGGGACACGCGTTACGCGACGGTCTATGAATTCGAAGACGAGAAGGTGTCGGAGACGGCCGCCTGGAACGCACAACGCGAGGGATCGTCGCCGCGCTCGGGACGGATGCGAGCGGCCATGACCCACGCTCCCGGCTCGCCCGGCGTCTATCGCCGCATTTATCCGTAGACAGGCGGCGCGCCTTCGGGGCCTAGCGCGCCCAGCACGCGAGAGTCAGGGCCCGGAAAAAGTCGAGGCGCGTCACCCTCGGCGGCCAGGTGCGCGTAGAGGGCGGGGTGCGATATGTAAAGAACTGTGAAGGCTACAGGGCGGTCAGGCAAGGGGCTGGGCGAGGCCTGGCACCACCCGAACGCTCGGGAGGCGCTCGAGCACGGCGGGGGCGATCCGCACCTTGGACGAACGGCTGCCGCTGCCGAGGATGACATAGTCGAGGGCCATCACCCGGTCATCCACGTAGACCGGCAGGTCCGCCGGCAGCGCCAGCACGGTGACGCCGCCGATCTCCATGCCGGTGAGGGTCATGGTCTCCTCGGCGGACGCGAAGGACACGCGAGAGGCGCCCATGAGCCGGCGCACCGCGTGGTTGACGTCGAGGCGGGTGTTGGCGAGGACAAGGCAGGCGGCGAACTGCTTCGGCTCGCGCTTGGATGCCACCACGATGGTGTTTCCGCTCACGTCCAGGCCGTAGCCGTACTTCTCGCAGAAGGCCGCAGTATCGGCAAAGGCGGGATCGATCTCGACGATCTCGTAGGGAGTCCCGAGCGTGTCGAGGACCCGGCGCACGGTCGTGTCGATGCTCACGGACCCGAGTGTAGCGTGGTCCGGCCGCGCCGTGGAGGGTGAGCCCAGGGCAGCAACAGCAGGGCCGAGACATTGATGACTGCGGCCAGCACGAAGGCGAAGCCGTAGTCGCCTCGTGCGTCGCGGAGCACGCCGGTAACGAAGGGGCCGAGGCCGGCGAAGACGCCGAACGCGAAGAGGAACCCGCTGAGGCTCCCCACGTGGCCGCGTCCGAAGAAGTCTCCGAGGATCACCGGAAACAAGGTCGAGGTCCCGGCATAGGCAGCGCCGAAGACGAAGGCGGAGGCCATGAGCATCGGGAGCCCACCGAAAGCCACGAAGCCCAGCAGAGCCATGCTCTGCGCAACCACGGAGGTGGCCAGGGCCGCCTTGCGCCCGATGCGGTCCGAGAGCTCACCGCTCGCCAGGCGGCCCAGGAGCGCGCCCAGACCGAGGATGCTGAGGGCGGAGGCGCCGACCATGGCGGGGAAGCCGCGGTCCTGAGCTAGCGCGGCGAGGTGGACGGTCGGAATGAAGATCGAGAACCAGGTCAGGTTGAACAGGCTGCCGAGCACCCAGAAGGTAGGCGACCGCAGAGCACGGGTCAGCGTCCAGCTCTCGGCGTCGTCCACGGCCGCGCTAAGGGTAGGCAGCCCCCTTGCCCCATCGGGACGCAGGCCCACGCTTTCAGGATCACGCCGCATGATGGGAGCCAGGAGATTGAGCAGAACGAGTATCGCCAGGCCGATCGCCACAAAGGCCACGCGCCAGCCCGCCGAGCCGACAAACAGTTGCGCGAGTGGCGGCACCATCATCGCGCCGGCGCTGCCGCCGCTCGCGGCAATCCCCACCGCGAGTCCCCGCCGGCGGACGAACCAGCGCACCACCGTGGCGCTGCAGGGAATGAAGGCGGTGCTCATGCCGATCCCCGCCACCAACCCATACACCACATAGATCTGCCAGAGCTGGCTGACGAGGCTCATGCCGGCCAGCGCGGCTCCCAGCAGCACGCCGCCGCCGGCGATCACGAGGCGTGGACCGAAGCGGTCCGTCAACCGGCCGGCGGGAAAGGCGCACACGCAATACACGGTCGTGTAAACCCCGAACACGCCGGAGATGTCCCCGCGCGTCCAGCCAAATTCGGCCAACAGCGGAGAGAACAGGATGCCGAAGGAGAACTGGGCGCCGTACGCGACGAAGAGGACCGCGAAGGCCCCGGCCACGATACCCCACCCGGGATAGATGCTCACGCTCGGCAGGGACTACTCGGCAGCAGCGCGCGGGAGGGCGCGCTCGGCGACGGGCTGCGAGCGCTCCGAGGGCTCGGGCTGTACGCGGCGCATCAGCAAGATCAGGATGACGAGCCCCGCGTACATCACGGCGAGCAGACGAAAGTCGTCGATGATGGCGAGGACCTGGGCCTGTGTCTGCGTCTCTCGGTACGTCAGGTGATGGCCCAGCGACGGGCGGGAGACAGCGCCGTCTCGTTCACAACCCGCCCATGCTACTCCAACCGCGCCAGAGAATCCGTCTGGTCCTCCCAGGACGTCTGTGCTATGCCTGCCGCTGGCGTAGAACTGATTCGCTCAGTCACCACGAGGGAGGATCCCATGGCCAAGAAGAGTGGCAGCGAGGGGGTGTACCGGGTCATCGACGTCGTCGGGACCAGCAAGACGTCCTGGGAGGAGGCGGCCAGGAACGCAGTGGAGACCGCGTCGAAGTCGCTGCGCGACCTGCGCATCGCCGAGGTCGCCAAGATGGACCTGAGAGTGGAGGGCGGAAAGGTTGTCGCCTATCGAACGCGCGTCCAGCTCTCGTTCAAGTACGAGGGCTGACGCGGCACCCCGGCCACGCCGCCGCGCAGGGCTTAGGGCTTGGCTTTCTCGAAGAGCGCCCGGTACTTGCCGTATCCCTCCGCCTCGAGCTTATCGACGGCGATGAAGCGGAGGGCCGCCGAGTTGACGCAGTAGCGGAGCCCGGTGGGGCCGGGCCCATCGGGGAAGACGTGGCCGAGGTGCGAGTCGGCCTGGGCGGACGAATCTCGATCCGATGCATCCCGTGCGACGTATCGGCGTGCTCGGTGACGTTCGCCGCTTCTACCGGGCGCCCGAAGCTCGGCCAGCCGGTGCCGGAATCGAACTTGTCGGTCGAGGCAAATAGCGGCTCGCCGGAGACGACGTCCACGTACAGTCCGGGCTCGTGGTGATTCCAGAATTCGTTGCGGAACGGCGGCTCGGTGGCGCTGCACTGGGTCACCTCGTACTGGGCGGGGGTAAGCCTGCGCCGGAGCTGCTCGGGGTCTGGCTTCTTGTCGATCATGGCTAGAGTATATAGCGGCGGGGACGATCCGGCGGCAAGCCGGCGATGGCCCGATCCAGGGAGGCAGTGGATGATCAAGCTGGCCGGGAGTCTGAGCAGGCTGGAGGCGGCGGTGAAGGAACGAGGGGAGCGGGCCTACGTGATGACCGTATCCGCAGACGGCCGTCCTCACGTGACCTACGCACCGGTGCGCTGGGCAGGCGACCGCCTCGCCGCCGAGGTCGGGACGCAGACCGCCCGTAACGCCCAGGCGAAGCCGATGGTGACCCTCCTCTTTCCCGTGCGCAGCGCCGACGACTACAGCCTGATCATCGACGGCTCCGCCGCCATCGATGCCACCGGTCAGCCGTTGTGGCTCACCCCGACCCGTGCCGTCCTCCACAAGCCGGGCGCCCCTGCCGACCCCGCCTCTTCGTGTGGCGCCGACTGCGTACCCCTCTTTGGGGGCCACGGCATTCCCTCACCTTAGACAAGGCGCCCCCGTTCTCGGCGGCGCGAGAGCACAGCGTTGACCCCGCACCGAGCCGTGGGGTATTCTAGGTGTCGTTTCGGAACCATTTCGGAACCTCGGAGACCTATCGATGGCGAGCCTGACCATCAAGAACTTGCCGGCTTCCCTCCTCGATCGGCTCCGCCAGCGCGCAGCCGCTAACCGGCGAAGCCTCAACCTGGAGGTCATCGCGTCGCTCGAGGCGACGGTGGGCGCCACCCGGATCGACCCGGAAACCTGGCTCGCTCGTGCGCGCGCCGTACGCATCGTCCCGCGTGGCCGACGCCTCACCGACCGGACGCTGGTCGCCCTCAAGTCGGCGGGTCGTCCTTGATTGTTGCCGACACCAATCTCCTCGTCTACCTGTACGTCGAAGGTGAAGGGACAGAGCAAGCGGAGGCGGTGGCCGCCCGCGATCCCATCTGGGCGGCGCCTCTGCTCTGGCGATCCGAGTTCTGCAACGTGATGGTCGGCATGCTCAGGCAAGGGGTGGTCGGGGTGGATGCGGCCCTGCGGGTGATTCGCGAAGCCGAGCACTGGATGCGGGGCCACGAGTACAGCGTAGCGTCGGACCAGGTGCTCCAACTGGCAGCTCGCCTCCCGGTGCTCCGCCTACGACTGCGAGTTCGTCACGCTCGCCCAGGACCTGGGCGTACCCCTCGTCACCGCCGATCAGCAGGTGCTCGCTCGGTTTCCGGACATCGCCGTTGGCTTGGCCCAATTCGGCCGCCGACGCTGAGTCACGGAGCCAGCGCTGGAGCAAAATCAAGACGCACAGTGAGAGGAGCCATGCATAAGCAAGTCATTCATACCGCGAAGGTGCCACCCGCGCGCGTGCCGCTCTCCCAGGCCATCAAGGTCGGGGAATGGGTGTTCGCATCGGGCCAGCTCGGCCTCGACGTGACGACGGGCGCGCTGGCGTCGGGCGGGATCGTGGCCGAGACCCGCCAGGTGTGCGAGAACCTCAAGGCGGTCCTGGAGGCAGCAGGGTCATCGCTCGAAAAAGTCGTCAAGGTCACCATCTACCTGGTGGACATCAAGGAGCTGATGGAGATGAACGGCGTCTTCAACCAGTATTTCCCCACCGATCCGCCGGCCCGGACGACCCTGCAGTGTGTGGCGCTCGTGGGCCGCGCCCGGGTCGAGATCGAGGCGATCGCCACGCTCTAGGTGCCGGCTGCTCGTCCCCGGCGAGGTACCATGAGCGGATGGCAGATCGAACTGAGCTTGCGCCGACGAGCGAAACGCGAAGCGTCTGGGGGGCCGGTACCATCGTGCTCCGACGCGCCCGCCAGGCGGCCAGCAGCGTTCGCCTCGCCTATCTGCCGGTCCTCGTCACGTACTTCTGCTACGGCGCAAGCGCCATCACGGCCATCGCCCTCGTCTTCTTCGAGAAGGACACGCTGAGCCTCACGCCGGCCGAGGCCGCCAGCGTGGCGTTCTGGGTCGGTCTGCCGTGGAGCATGAAAATGGTGGCCGGTGTGGCGTCGGACCGCTATCCGATCCTGCGCAGTCGGCGTGCTTCATTTGTCCCTGGGCGCTCTCGGGTCGCTGGCCGGCTACGCCGCGCTGGCGACCACGGTCGACACCAAGCCCATGTATCTGCTGGCGAGCGTGTTGGTCGCAGCCGGTTTCATGGTGCAGGACGCAGTGGCCGACGCGATGAGTGTCGAGGTTGCCCGGTCGGACGAGGAGCTGGGGCAGATCCAGGCGCTCGGTCGAATGGCGCTCCTCGCGGGCACCATCAGCGTTGGCTACCTCGGCGGATGGCTGGCTGAGACGATCGGGGCCCGCCTCACGTTCGCGATAGCCGGCTTCCTGCCGCTGCTGGTCATTGCGACCTTGCCCTTCGCGCGTGGATCGACGCGGCTCGCGCCGCCGCCCGACAAAGGACCGCTGGCGGGGGGCAACGCGCGAGTCGTTCTGCTGGGCGGGCTCGCCTACGCCGCCTTCAGTGCCGTCTTACAGGCAACGGGAGTGCCCTTCACCGAGGAGATCGTGCTCGTCGTATCCGGCGCCCTGATCGGCGTTCTTCTGAGGCGGGTCGGCGTGTCACGGCCGGTCGTGATCGCGGCGGTCGTGATTTTCTTGTTCCGGGCGACACCTGCCGTCGGCCAGGGCTACAGCTTCTGGGCCATCGACCGCCTGGGGTTCGACCAACGCTTCCTCGGCCTCCTCGCCCAGGTCAGCTCGGTCGTGAGCCTTCTCGGCCTGATCGTCTTCCGGCGCACCATCGTGCGCCAGCCGGTGAGCTTCACGCTCTTCTGGGTGGTCGTGGCGTCCACGATCCTGTACCTGCCGACCATCGGGCTCTTCTATGGCCTGCACGAATGGATCGGCGTGAGCGCGCATACCTTGGCATTCGTGGACACGACCATCTCGGCGCCTCTGGCGCAGCTCACCATGGTGCCGATGCTCGTCCTGATCGCCCGCGCGGCGCCGGCGGGTGCCGAGGCCACCATGTTCGCGATCATGGCGTCGCTCATGAACCTTGCCCTGTCGGCGAGTCAGCTCTTCACGCGCTACCTCAACGCCGCGTTCGCGGTGAGCCAGGAGGACTACGCCAACCTCGGGCGCCTGATGATCACGGTGGCCGCGCTCGGCCTCCTGCCCCTGCTGGCCCTTCCGCTGCTCCGACGCCAGGAGCAGAAGGTCCCGCCCGCCTCCGCCTAGTTCGAGCTAGGGCTCGGGGGGCCGGCGTTGCCGCCAGCTGGTGGCCTGCTCGTAGGCCCATCCGATGCGCAGGGCAGTGGCCTCCTCACCAGGATGACAAAGGATCTGCAATGACGTCGGCAAGCCGCCGGTCGTGAAGCCATTGGGGAGGCTGAGTCCGCACAGCCCGAGATAGTTCCCGGCGCGCGTGAAGTGGGCGGCCGTCCCCCCCTGGTCCACCTGGTCGAGCGGAATGGCTGGCGTCTGGGTCGTTGGCGTCAGGAGCGCATCGACGTCGGCGAGGGCTTCGGCAAACTCGCGCTGGTGGACCTCGCGCTCGGCCAGGGTCCCGAGATAGTCGCGGGCCGACACACCCCGACCGATCTGAATCCGTGGCCGCACGTGTGGGTCGACTGGTAACGTCTCGTCGTCGACAAGGTGCCCGACGAAGCGATAGCCTTCGGCGCCGATGATGCGGCCGGTGGCGGCCGCATAGTCGGCCAGGCGATGGGGCAGGGTGGGGCGGACGATGCGGGCCCCTAGGTTGGCCAGCTGCTCCACGGCGGTATCGTAAGCGCGCAGCACTTCCGCCTCGACCCCCGCTCGTTCTGCCTCGGGCAGAAGGGCCAGCCGGAGACCGCCGACGCCGCGGCGTAGCGCGGGTAGGGGATCGATCCTCCCCCACGCGAGCGTCTGTCGATCATGCGGGTCCGGTCCGTTCAGCGTATGGAAGATCAGGGCGGCGTCCTCGACTGAGCGCGCCAGCGGGCCCGGCGTGTCAAGCGTGGAGCTGAGCGGAAGTACTCCGTGAGTGCTGATCCGTCCGACGGTCACCTTGAGCCCGACGATCCCGCACCAGGCGGCCGGCAAGCGGACCGAGCCGCCCGTATCGGTACCGATTGCGACCGGGGCGAGCCCGGCTGCCACCGCGACTCCCGAGCCGCTCGACGAGCCGCCCGGCGTGCGATGCATCGTGAGGTCCCACGGGTTGCGCGGGGTGCCCATGTGGGTGTTGGTCCCCCAGCTGCCCATGGCGAATTCCACCGTGTGGGTCTTGCCCAGGATGATCATGCCGGCGGCCACGAGACGCTTGGCGAGAGTCGCGGTGACCGGCGACACGCGGCGAGCCCACACCTTCGAGCCACCCGTGGTGACCCGTCCCTCGAGGTCCACGAGATCCTTGAGCGCGATGGGGACACCGTGCAGAGGCCCCACCCCGTGGCCCGCGCGAATGGCCTTGTCGGCTGCTTCCGCAGCAAGGCGAGCGTCGGCTTCATAGACGGCGATGTACGCGTGCAGGTCAGGATTGCGGTGGCGGATACGTTTGAGCAGCGCGTCGACGGCATCGACCGGAGACAGCGTTCGGGCCGCGAACGCGCCCGATAGCTCGGCGACTGTCGCCCACACAGGATCGATTGACGTCATGGTTCAAGCCACCTCCTCCGACGCAATGTATTGTGAATCTACGCCGGAACGTCACGCAGGCATAGTGGCGCGTGGTTGAAAGCAGGGCCTCGACGAGCAAGGCGGGTTGCACAAAATCACCGGCTGGCGGAAGATCGCCCCGTCCGGAGCCATGATCCGGTGGCGACGGCATGCTGGTCACAATCCAAAGACTGCGAGGAGCGATGAAGATCGTCGATGCGGTTGCGGAGATCCTGAAGCGAGAAGGCGTCGAGTTTCTGAGCGCGTATCCCACCACGCCCGTCATCGACGCGGCGGCGGCGGCCGGGATCCGACCCGTGCTGTGCCGCCAGGAGCGCGTCGGGGTCGGAATCGCCGACGGGTACACCCGAACGACGAATGGCCGACGCCCGGGAGTGTTTGCCATGCAGTACGGCCCGGGGGCCGAGAACGCCTTCCCCGGCGTCGCTACCGCGTACTCCGATTCGGTCCCGATGCTGGTGCTGCCGCTCGGACACCAGCGGGAGCGGGCGCAAGTTTTCCCGCTCTTCAGCTCGGCCCGCACCTATGCCTCGGTGACGAAATGGGTGGAGACGCTCAACCAGCCGGACCAGGTCGCCGAGGTGATGCGGCGCGCGTTCAACCTCCTCAAGATGGGGCGGCCGGGGCCGGTCATGGTCGAGATCCCGGCCGACGTGGCCCTGGAGGAGGTAAACGAAGCTGCGCTCAACTACAAGCCGGTGAAGGCCACGTGTCCGGCCGGCAATCCCTCCGACGTGGCCGCCGCCGCGCGGGCCCTCGTGCAAGCGAAGCACCCCGTGATTCATGCCGGACAGGGTGTGATGTATGCGGAGGCTTCGGACGAGCTTCTGGAGCTGGCGGAGCTACTCCAGGTGCCGGTGATGACCACACTGGAGGGTAAGGGCGCGTTCCCGGAGGACCATCCTCTCGCGCTGGGAACGGGCGGTCCCGTGATGCCGAGAACGGTCTACCACTTCCTGCGCCAGGCCGATCTCGTGTTCGGTGTCGGGTGTAGCTTCACGCGGCACGGTATGGCCACGAACATCCCGCCCGGCAAGACCATCATTCATGCCACCAACGACGAGCGCGATCTCAACAAGTGCTATGCCACCGAGCATCCGATCCTGGGCCACGCCAAGCTGGTCTTGCGCCAGTTCATCGACGCGGTGAAGGACAGCGTGGGCAGGCAACGGCGTACCACGGACGCCCCGGGCGAAGTGGAACAGGTGCGCGCAGCCTGGCTCGCGGAGTGGATGCCCAAGCTCACCTCGGACGAGGTCCCCATCACGCCTTACCGCGTCATCTGGGATTTCATGCACGCGGTCAATCCACGCCAGGCCATCGTGACCCACGACTCGGGCAGCCCGCGCGATCAGTTGATTCCCTTCTATCGGACCACCGCGCCGCGCGGCTACATGGGGTGGGGCAAGTCGCACGCGCTCGGCACGGGACTGGGCCTGATCATGGGCGCCAAGCTGGCCGCCCCTGACAAGTTCTGCGTGAACTTCATGGGCGACGCGGCCTTCGGCATGACCGGGCTCGACTTCGAGACGGCCGTCCGTTGCGGCATTCCGATCACCACCATCGTCCTCAACAACTCGGCCATGGCCATCGAACGGCACGCCCTGGTCGTCTCGCACGATCGCTATCGCACGCGCGACATCGGCGGCAACTACGCCGACATGGGGCGCGCCATGGGAGGCCAGGCAGAACGGGTCGAAAAGCCGGCCGAGATCGTGCCGGCCCTCGAGCGCGCGCGCAAGGCCAACGAGGAAGGCAAAGCCGTCCTGCTCGAGTTCATCACCAGTGAGGAGATCACCTTCTCGCACCGGCGCGCGCTGTAGCGGCCTTCGTCCTAGGCGGGGCTCACCCCCGCAGTGCGCTCCGCCGACCCGCGGAGTCTGTTTGGCGCCTCTGGGCAGGCCACTATGCCGACTGCAGAATGTTATGGTTGTGCTAACCTTAACTTGAGAGCGATGATGACCCAGGTTGACGTCCTTGCGCCGCCCAGAACGCGCCCAACCGGAGTGCATGCCTCGGTGGTGGTGGCAGTCGTGATCTTCAGCATCCGTCCCGATGCGGCTGGACAATCTCGCCTTCAGGTGTTGCTGGTGCGGCGGGCGGTCGAGCCGTTCGCGGGCTACTGGTCGCTGCCCGGGGGCAAGCTCTGGGGAGACGAGGCGCTCGACGAGGCGGCCTGGCGGCAGTTGGCCGAGAAGACCGCCTTGCGGGCCTCCTACCTAGAGCAGCTCTACACGTTCGAGCTGTGCGACGAGGCGCGCCAGTTGGAGGCGGCCGTCGTGGCCTACTACGCGTTGGTCCGCACCGATGACACCGAGATCGCCCCCGGTCGCAAGACGATGGAGGCCGCCTGGTTTCCGGTCGACGAGTTGCCGACCGACATGGCGTTCGACAATGACGAAATCCTCCACCACGCCCTCCACCGCCTGCGCAGCAAGGTGGAGTACGCCCACGTGGCGTTCCAGTTCCTGCCCGCGGCCTTCACCATGGCGCAGCTGCGGGCTGTCTACGAGGTGATCCTGGGGCGCCGTATCGATCCCACGAACTTCCGTCGGCGGGTGGAGGCGGCTGGCACCATTGTGCCCACCGGCGGGCTCGTCTCGGGCGGACGTCACCGGCCACCAGCCCTTTATCGCTGCGCCGGCGACCCGACCAGTCTCATCAAGACCTTGCGGCCGCGACGAACTCTCCGATCCAGCCGCGGCGAGGCCGGCAGGAGGCCGGTCACCTCCTAGAACCATGACGACGACACGCCTCGCGGTGACTCCGAGTAAAGGTCATTCTGACCCTAACGATGGATGGCGGGAGGACGATGCAATGACGGCCTCATCCTCGATCGAGATGCAAGTCAAGACGACGCCTGCGAAGGGGCTGTGTAGCGACGAGCTCAAATGGGACCCGTGGGCCTACGACACGAGCCCCGACAAACCACGACTGCCTGTCTACGGCGCTGGGGCCAGCCAGTGGGACGCGATCCCAACGTCGGCTCCCTTGCAGACGGAGATTCCCGCGCGTTACCGAGACATGTCGGCAGAGGAACTCGACGATCGGATCGCCAGCGCCAAG
Source organism: uncultured Candidatus Rokubacteria bacterium (assembly GCA_963754315.1). Taxonomy (GTDB): domain Bacteria; phylum Methylomirabilota; class Methylomirabilia; order Rokubacteriales; family CSP1-6; genus CAVWFS01. The sequence goes on along the minus strand of CAVWFS010000014.1, from coordinate 177,996 downwards.
GCCGATCTGGGTGCTCGGCTCGTGATACTGGGGCATCACTATCAGCGCGACGAGATCATCCGCTGGGCGGATTTTCGCGGCGATTCGTTCAAGCTCTCCCAGCAGGCGGCCAGCCGCCGCGACGCCGACTACATCGTCTTCTGCGGCGTGCACTTCATGGCGGAGAGTGCCGACATCCTGGCCGGCGACCACCAGCGGGTGATCCTGCCCAACCTGGCCGCCGGCTGCTCGATGGCCGACATGGCCGACGAGGTCCAGGTCCTCTCCTGCTGGAAACAGCTGAGCGAAACGGGTGTGCTCGACAAGGTCATCCCGGTGACGTACATGAATTCGGCGGCCGCCCTCAAGGCATTCTGCGGGGAGCGCGGCGGTATCGTGTGTACATCATCGAACGCCACGCGCGTGTTGCAGTGGGCCTTCGAGCGGGGCGAGCGGGTGCTCTTCTTCCCCGACGAGCACCTCGGCCGCAATACCGGCGTCAAGCTCGGCCTCTCCGATGCCGTCATGGTGCGGTGGGATCCGCGCAGACCGCTCGGCGGAAATTCGCTGGCAGACCTGGAGCAGGCTCGCCTGATTCTCTGGCGGGGCTGGTGCTCGGTCCACGCAAGGTTCACGGTGGGCCAGATCAAGGAGGCGCGCCACCGGTATCCCGGGATCAACGTCATCGTGCACCCGGAGTGCCGGCGCGAGGTTGTGGACGCCGCCGACATGGACGGATCGACGGAATTCATCCTCGAGACGATCTCGGCGGCGTCGCCAGGCAGCCAATGGGCGGTCGGCACCGAGATCAACATGGTCAACCGGCTCGCGGCCGACCATCCCGACAAGCTCATCTTCTGTCTCGACCCCGTGATCTGTCCGTGCTCGACCATGTATCGAATCCATCCGGCTTACCTGGCGTGGGTCCTGGAGGCCCTGGTCGGGGGCCACGTGCTGAACGAGATCGTGGTGCCGGAGCGGGTGAAGGCCGCCGCCCGGGTAGCTCTCGACCGCATGCTCTCACTTCCCGGGACGGATGGCCACATGCCCGAGATGAGCCACGTCCACCCACCCCTTGGACAGGTGCGGGCCATTGTTCAGCGGGCGCTCGACGAGGATATCGGCTGGGGCGACGTGACGACCGAGCACAGCGTTCCCGCCGATCAGTGGTCGCAGGCGGTGCTGCTGGCCAAGCAGGACGGCGTGCTGTGTGGCGGCCTCGTATTCGCCGAGACGCTGGCCATGGTCAACGGCGCCGTCAAGGTCGAGGCCTTGTTGCCCGATGGCGCCGCGTTCGCCAAGGGCGACGTGGCGGCGCGCATCGAGGGACCGACACGGGCGCTGCTGACCGGCGAGCGGACAGCCTTGAACTTCGTGCAGCGCCTGAGCGGCATCGCGACCATCACTCGGGCCTTTGTCGCGCGTCTGAGCGGCCTGCCGACCAAGCTGATCGACACCCGCAAGACGACGCCAGGGCTGCGGGTCTTGGAAAAGTACGCGGTGCGCGTCGGCGGCGGCTACAACCATCGCTTCAACCTGGCTGATGCCGTCCTGCTAAAGGACAATCACCTGGCCGCCTTGCGTGCGGAGGGCCGAGATCTGGCCGAGGCCGTCCGCACCATCCGGCGGCGCGTTCCCCACACGATGCGGGTCGAGGTCGAGGTGACCTCCCTCGGCGAGATCGACGCCGCCCTGGCCGGAGGGGCGGACGTCATCCTGCTCGACAACATGTCGAACGAGGACATGCGGGAAGCCGTCCGCCGGATCGGAGGGCGAGCCCTCACCGAGTGCTCTGGCAACGTCACCCTGGAGACCGTCCGCGAGCGTGCCGAGACGGGTGTCGATCTGATTTCATCGGGCGCCCTCACTCATTCGGCGAAGGCCCTGGATTTGAGCCTCGAGATCGAAGCCCCAGCATGACGGCACCAGATCGCCCGATCTATCTCGACTACGCGTCGACGACCCCCGTGCATCCGGGGGTGCTCCAGGCCATGGAACCCTATTTGCGCGGCGAATTCGGCAATCCGTCGAACCTCTACGCGCTCGGCCGACGGGCCGCCGACGCGTGCGCCCGGGCCCGCGCCCAGGTGGCCGGCGTGCTCGGCTGCCACACGGACGAGGTGGTGTTCACCAGCGGCGGCTCCGAGAGCGACAACTTGGCCCTCAAGGGTGCGGCCCTGGCCCGGTCGGGTAAGCGGCACCTGGTCACCACGACCATCGAGCACAGCGCCGTGCTCGGCGCCGCCGGCGATCTCCGTGCGCACTTCGGAGTCGAGGTCACCTATGTGCCGGTCGATGGCCGCGGGATCGTCGAGCCGGCAGCCGTGGCGGCCGCCATCCGCCCCGATACGTTTCTCGTCAGCGTCATGCTCGCCAACAACGAGATCGGGACCATTCAGCCGATCGCCGAGATCGCGCGATTGGCGCGGGAACGCGGTGCCCTGGTCCACACCGACGCCGTGCAGGCGGCCGGCTTCCTCGACCTGAACGTCGACCGGCTCGGTGTCGATCTGCTCTCGCTCTCCGCCCATAAGTTCTACGCTCCCAAGGGGGTCGGGGTGCTCTACGTGCGCCGAGACACCGCCGTGGCGCCCTTGATCCACGGGGGCGATCAGGAGGGACGCCGCCGGGCGGGCACGGAGAACGTGGCTGGCGTGGTCGCCTGCGGGGCTGCTCTGGAGTTGGTCGAGCGCCACCGCCCCGCCACCAGCACCCGGCTGGCCGCGCTGCGCGATCGGTTGATCGAGGGCATCCAGGCGCGGCTTCCGGGTGCGCTTCTCAACGGCGACCGCAGCCGTCGCTTGCCGAACAACGCGAACGTCTGCCTGGGCGATGTGCAGGGCGAGACCGTGTTGCTCGAGCTCGAGCGGGCAGGTGTCTATGCGTCGAGCGGCTCGGCCTGCCATGCTGGGTCGCAAGAACCCTCACACGTGCTGCTGGCGATTGGCCGCAGCCCCGAGCTGGCCCACACGGCGCTGCGCTTCACCCTGGGAGCACCAACGACCGAGGCCGAGGTCGAGCGGGTGCTGGCGCTGCTGCCCGTCGCCGTGAATGAGATCCGCGCGGGAGGGTTCAGCGCATCCGCGCTTGAGCTCACGGCGGCCGCGAGAGCGTGGTCGCGTCTTGCGGCGATGAATGGGTCCGCACGGGGACGCCTCAGCGCAGGCGCGCCTGAAGCGCCGTCTTCACCGCCGGCCATTCGCTGTCCAGGATGGAGTAGGCGGCCGTGTCGCGAATCCCGCCGTCGGAGGCGACCCTGGCCGCCCGCAGGACACCGTCGAAACGGGCCCCGAGACGTTGGATGGCCTCACGCGAGCGGCTGTTGCGTGCGTCGGTCATCAGGCTCACGCGGTGCACGCGCCAGTGCTCGAAGGCGTGGCCAAGCATCAGGAGCTTCGCCTCGGTGTTGATGCCGCTACGCTGAGCCGAGCCGGCCAGCCAGGTCCAGCCGATCTCCACGACATCCGGCAGGTGCTCACCGCGCTGGTGGCGATTCCCCGGCGGCCACGCCCAGAACTCGATGTTGCCGAAGCGGGTCGAACCGACCACCCGATTTGCCTTGCGATCCACCGTCGCGAAGGGCAAGGCTCGACCGGCCTCCCGCTCGGCGAGGGCCGTCGTCACGTACTGGCGCATCGCGGCTTCGTCGGAGGGGACGTTGGTGAGGGCAAAGGTCTCGCGGGGTCCGGTGGCGACATGGAGCAGCGCGGGCACGTGGTCGGCCGTCAGCGGCTCGAGGCGTACGTAGCGTCCCTCGAGCGTCACCGGATCGACCTTCACGGAAGGGCCCTACGACCGGAAGTCCGAGGTCACCACCTGGTGGCCCTGGTTGTCCGCGTGAGCCTCTTCGCGGTACAGGCCGAGAGCTTCCAGGACGGGCCGATCCTGAATCGAGAAGAGAACGGCCGGCTCACGGGTGGACGGGTTGGCGTGCTCGTGCAGCGCCCAGGACGGCAGGGTGAGGATGTCGCCCTTGCCCCACCTGAAGCGGCGGCCATCGATGATTGTTTCCCCTGTTCCCTGCACGACGTAGTAGACGGCGCTGCCCGTGTGGCGATGCGCCTTCAAGCGCTCCCCCGGACGGAGCATCTGGATCCAGCAGGCCATCGTGGGCAAGATCGAGCGGCCCGTCTGCGGGTTCGTGTACTCCAGGGCGATGCCGTCGTGCTGATCACCGTCGGCATCGCGTAACGCCCTCAGCGCAGGCCACGTCGTCTCCCAGGCGTAAAGCAACAGGGGCGAGGCCGCCGGGTGCTCCTTCACCCAGGTCGGGCTGAGGCCGGCCTGCCCGTAGAGCTGCGCGGAGCCGTTGTTCGGCTTGCAGAGCGGCATCTGGCGCTGCTCGTAGAGTTCGAAGAACATCGCATTGAGGGCTTGCACGAGGGGAATGTCGAGGCCATCCATCCACACCACGGGCTTGTCCGTCTCGTTGCCGTGATCGTGCCAGGCCCAACTCGGAGTCAGGATGAGATCGCCGGGGGCCATGTAGACGCGTTCACCGTCGACCGAGGTGTAGGCGCCGGTGCCTTCCATGATGAAGCGGATAGCCGTCGGCGTGTGACGGTGCGCGCGGGCCACTTCGCCTGGGAGCAGAACCTGAACGGCGGCAATCATGGTGTTCGTCGTTGCCCACCGACCGTCGAGTCCGGGGTTGAAGAGCTGGAGCGCCCGGCGCTCCTCGCCGACCGGCACGACCTCGCCTGCCTCCCGGACCATCGCCGCCAGGAGCGACGCGGGCCACAGGTGCGCGACGGCGCGCGGCTCAGGGTGTCCCGTCATCTGGCTGGCCAGTTCCCACAGCCCGTAGAGCCCGGCCGCGTGCATCCGCTGGTGAAAGTCCTTCTCGACCGTCGTCAGCGTGTGACTTGTCACGGCACCCTCCTCGCGACTCCCCCTAGCTGGGGCTGTTCATGCGTGGTCAGCGCTAGAACCCCTTGATGTACGGCAGGCGGCGCGCGGTCGCCTCGATGGCGCTCCCGGCCTCGAGGAGCACCCCCGTCGTGTTCCAGGAACCGTCGACGAGAATGTTCCGGGAACCCTCGGGGATGGTCGCCTTGATCGTCCGGCCGCCGAAGCGTACCTCCTGACGCTCGACGTCGACGGTCAGCGGCTCGGTCGGGCGCCGGCCCACCTCCCGCTGCAGCCAGTCGATGTCGGCGGGCGAGGCCACCAGGCATGGCATGCCGTTCGTGACACAGTTGCCGAAGAAGATCTCGCCGAACGACCCGCCCACCAGGGCCTTGATGCCCCAGTCGAGCAGGGCCTGAGGAGCGTGCTCGCGCGAGGAGCCACAGCCGAAATTCTGGCCGACCACCATGACGGACGCACCCTCGTAGGCCTTCTGGTTGAACGGATGCTCGGGGTCGACCTTGCGGGCGTCCTCGAAGGCGTGCTCGCCAAGGCCAGCGAAGGTGACGGACTTGAGGAACCGCGCGGGGATGACACGGTCGGTGTCGATGTCGTTGCCGTGGAGGGGAAGGCCCCGCCCCACGACCTGTTGGCGGCGCAGATCGGTGCTCATCGGAGGATCTCCCTCACGTCGGCGACGGCGCCGCTGATGGCGGCCGCCACCACCATCGCCGGGCTCATCAACAATGTCCGCCCGGTCGGGCTGCCCTGGCGGCCGATGAAGTTACGGTTGCTGGAGGAAGCGCACACCTCACGGCCCTTGAGCTTGTCGTCGTTCATGCCAAGACACATCGAGCAGCCCGCGTGGCGCCACTCGAATCCAGCCTCCTTGAAAATCTCGGGAAGCCCCTCCGCCTCTGCGGCCTTGGCCACCTGCTGGGAGCCGGGGACGATGAGCGCACGCACGCCCTGGGCCACCTTGCGACCCTTGGCCACCTGGGCCGCCGCGCGCAGGTCGGACAATCGACCGTTGGTGCAGGAGCCGACGAAGGCGACGTCGATCTTCGTGCCCTTGATAGGCTGTCCGGCCTCGAATCCCATGAACGCGAGCGCCTCGCGATACGTCGAGCGGTCGGACTCGGGCGCCGAGTCGGGGTTCGGGATGCGCTCGCTCACGCTCACCGACATGCCGGGGTTGATGCCCCAGGTCACGACGGGCTCGATGGCGGAGCCGTCGACGCGCGCCACGTCATCGAAGCGGGCTCCCGCCTCGGTGGCGATGCTCTTCCACCACGTCACCGCGCGATCGAAGGCCGCTCCGCTTGGCGCGTGAGGGCCGCCCCCGAACGTAGTCGAACGTGGTCTGATCCGGGTTCACGTAGCCGAAGCGCGCGCCACCCTCGATGCTCATGTTGCAGAGCGTGAGGCGCTCCTCCATGGTCATCCGCTCGATGACGGGCCCGGCGTATTCGTAGGCGTAGCCGACCCCGCCCTTCACCCCGAGCTGGCGGATGATGGCGAGGATGACATCCTTGGCCGTCACGCCTCGCGCCAAGGTGCCCTCCACGCGCACCTGACGGAGCTTGGGCTTGGCCATGGCCAGACACTGGGTGGCGAGCACGTCGCGGACCTGGCTGGTCCCGATGCCGAAGGCAATGGCGCCCATGGCGCCGTGGGTCGAGGTGTGGCTATCGCCGCAGGCGATGGTCATGCCGGGCTGGCTCAGGCCCAGCTCGGGCCCGATCACGTGCACGATCCCCTGACGGCCGCTGTCGAGGTCGAACAGCGGAAGCCCGAAGTCGCGGGTGTTGCGGATCATGTGCACGGCCATCTCTTCGGCCATCGGGTCGGCGTAGGGCCGCGCCTGCGAGGTGGTCGGGATGATGTGATCCAGGGTGCCGAACGTCCGCTCCGGCATTCGCACCTTGACTTTCAGGTCTTTCAGCATGTCGAAGGCCTGGGGGGTGGTCACCTCGTGGATGAGGTGCAACCCGATCAGGAGCTGGGTCTGTCCCGACGGGAGAATCCGCACCGTGTGCGCCTCCCAGACCTTGTCCAATAGTGACTGTGCCATGTAGGGTTCCCTCCGCGCCGGCTGTGGCCGGCTACCTACCCCGCAGTATAGACGCTCAGGCCACACTCCGGCCGTGGAACGCCCGTGTACCGTCGAGGCCAGGGCCTCGATCGTTCAGAGGTCCTATTTCACGGTGACGCTCTTGGCCAGGTTACGCGGCTTGTCCGGATCATGGCCGCGCAGACGGGCCAGGTCGTACGCCAGGAGCTGGGCCGGCACAGTGCTGACGATGGCGGTGCCCGGACCGAGATCGGCGACCGCGATGTGCTCGTCGAACATCTCATGCGGCTCGGGCGAGATACCGATGAGCATCGCCCCCCGCGCTTTCACCTCCATCGCCCCGGACAGCATGTCCGCCTCGGTCTCGTCGTGCGGGGCCAACACCAAGCAAGGCGTACCCGGTTCGATCAGCGCGATTACCCCATGCTTGAGCTCGCCTCCCGCGAAGCCTTCGGCGTGCAGATAGCTGACCTCCTTGATCTTGAGGGCTGCCTCCAGCGCGAGCGGATAGCTCACCCCTCGCCCGAGGACGAAGAGATGTTCGTGGCGCTGAAGACGCGCGGCGATCCGGCGAATGTGAGCGCGGCGGTCATCGGCAAGCAGACGCTCGACCTCGTCGGCGGCGGCATGGACGAACGATTCGCCCGCCTCGGCCTCGCCGGCCAGCGCGCAGGCCGCGTGGAGCATGACCGCGAGTTTGGCCGTGAAGCTCTTGGTGGCCAGCACGCAGCGCTCGGGGCCGGCCCCGAGCGGCACCGCGCATTCGGCCAGGCGCCAGAGGGTCGAGCCCGCGACGTTGACGAGCGCGGCGATCCGCGCCCCTCGCCGACGCGCGGCGTGAACCGCATCGATGACGTCGATGGTCTCGCCGCTCTGGGACAGCGCCAGCACCGCCCGACTCGCTTCTCCACGGCCACCCCATCCTCGCGAACGACGGCGATGCCCCACGAATCGTACCCTCGGTACTCGAGGAGCCTGAGCGCCGAGAGCACGATGTCTGCCGCGTCCCTTCTGATCCCTGCGTAGCCGAAGATCCCGCACATGTGATGATCCCTCCTGGCCGGGGCCAGGTACGCGCGGTCCGGCGCTGCCGTCAGGCCAGCCCTGCGGCTCGAGAGCGCACGGCATCCGTGGGCAGTCACCTGCCACGGACATCGCAAGGGAAAGGGAGTGAGGTGACGAGCCGAAGTGACTCGCCGGCACTCTGGGTGGCCTTTGTCAGCGTGTCACCACGCTGGTTTGCTCCCCCCATCACGGCCGTGCCCGCCGAGGGACCATCCGCCGAATTGTTCGATCGGTCCCTGCCTCGTCATCCGCCCGCAGGCGGATCAGGCGCTTGCGCTTCGCGACTCCTCGATCCCCTTCGTCGCCTTCGCGTATCCCTCCTATCCGGTGTTGTTTGTCGCACGGATTCTATCACCGTGCGTCATCAGCCCCGCAAGTCCGTGGTGAGCGGTGGGAACGAGGGCGGTGACAGCTCGTCGGCCGTCAGCTTCTGCCAGTGCCATTCGGGAACCTCAGCCCACAGGCGCTCGGCCTCGCGCTGGGCGTCAGCCAGCACCTGCACTTCATCGACCCCGACCACGTGGCCGCCCTCCACGAGCGTTCGTCCGTCGACGATGACCTTGCTGACATCGTCGCTGGTACCGCATTGCACGAGGGCCTTGATGGGATCGCGGTAGGGTCCGATGCGAATCTTGCGCAGGTCGATCAGCACGATGTCGGCCTTGGCGCCGGGGGCCAGGCGTCCCAGATCGGGGCGACGCAGAGCCTTGGCCCCGCCCAAGGTGGCGGCAGAGAAAACCTCGGCGGAGGTGGCCACCGTGAAGTCGTGCTCGACCACCTTGCACAGGAGCGCGGCCAGCCGCATCTCGCTGATGAGGTCCCGGGGATAGGTGTCGGTGCCAAGCCCCACGTTGATGCCGGCCGCCCGAAAGCGGTGGAACGACTCCAGCGCATTGCCGCGCCGTGCGAACACCAAGGGACAGTGCGCTACCGAGGCGCCCGACGCGGCCAGAATTTCGAGGTCGCGTCCCCCGGGCAGCCCGGCCAGGCTGTGAGCGGAGTTGATGATGCAGTGGCCGACGATGGCATCGGGTCCGAGCAGGCCCGTGTCGGCCAGGTACTCGATGGGTGTCTGGCAGTGTCGCCGCAAGATCTCGTGGAACTCGAGCAGGTTCTGCCCGGCATGGATCTCGATGCCCACCCCCAGCTCGTTGGCCGCCTTCCGGGTGGCTCGCAGCAGGGCGGGGCTACACGTCTCGACCTGGAAGGGAAACAGCATCCCCTGCAGGCGCCCGCTCTGCGCGCCGTGATGCCGGCGGATGAAGTCTTGCGCGCGCTCGAGGGCACGCAGCCCGGCCTCCTCGTGCAGCTCGTACGAGAGATCGCCGTGCGGGCCGACACGGTAGTCGTAGGATTTGTAGGCGGGGCTGAGATACGCCCGCATCCCCAGCTCCTCCACGATGGCGGCATGCTCCTCGGCGGCCGTCCCGATCTCCACGACCGTCGTGCAGCCGTTCCGTAGCAGCTCGACCAGCGCGAAGCGACCGCCGATGACGGGGTCCTGCCGGGCGGGCAGATTCTTCACGCCCGCGGGGGCGGCATTGTAGTTGAGGAAGCCGGCCTGGAAGAAGTCACGCCGTCCGGTGTCAGCCACCAGCCTTCCGCCTGCCTCCACGTCGGCGTGGCAGTGGATGTTGATGAGACCCGGGATCACGAGCTGCCCCGTGGCATCGATGCGCCGATCGACCGGGCCGTCATACGTCCGGCCCACGAAGGCGATGCGGTCATCCTCGAAGACCAGAGCGCCCGTGCGCAGCAAGCGGTGGCCGCCGTCGTGGTGGGCGACGATGTCGCCGCTGTGGATGAGCGTCTTCATGCAGCGGTCTCCTTGGTTGACGGTCGGGCTCGATACTACCGCCTCTCGGCGCTCCGCGCGGAGTCTGATATCTTACGGGAAGGTCTCACCATCGACGATCACACCGCACCCAGAGGGGACGATATGGGCGGAGCATCGCAGAGCTATCACGAGGACAAGCTCACTGACCATACGCGCGATTTGCATCGGGCCCTGGTGAGCCTTCAGGAAGAGCTCGAGGCCATCGACTGGTACCAGCAGCGAGCGGAGGCCGCCTCCGATCCGGAACTCGCCGAGATCTTGAAGCACAACCGTGACGAGGAGAAAGAGCACGCGGCCATGGTGCTGGAGTGGATCCGGCGTCACGATGCGAAGTTCGACGCCGTCCTCCGCGAGTATCTGTTCAAGAGCGGCTCCATCGTCGGGCAGGAGGCGGCGGCCATGGGGCGTAACGGACAGACCGCGGGGGCGGAGCCGGGAGCAACCGTCGGCTCGCTGAGGAGGACCACGTGATGGATATTCTTCGGCGTGGCATCGCTCCGCTCTCGGCCGAGATATGGAAGCAAATCGACGAGGCCGTCACCAACATGGCCCGCCGTACGATGGCTGCTCGGAGAGTGGCGACCTTTGAAAGCCCGCGCGGCTGGGATCAGGTGGCGGTAGCCCTCGGTACCGTCACCCCTCATAAGACGCGCGAGGGCCACGCTGTCGTGTCGCTCCCCGACGTGGTGCTGCTGGCCGAGATCAGGGCGGCCTTCACCGAGCCCTGGGCGACCATCGAAGCTGTCGAACGGGGAGCGCCTGCTCTCGATGCGACCGCGGCCGAGGCCGCCGCGCGCGAGGTGGCGCTGGCCGAGGATCGTCTTGTCTTCTATGGTGAGCCGGGAGGCAAGGGATTCTTGACAGCGCGCGAGTCGCCACGTCAGCCCTGTGGAGACTGGGGCAAGGCGAACCAGGTGGTGACGGACTTGCTAAAGGCGGTGGAGCGGCTCGACACCGCGGGTGTCCCGGGTCCCTACGAGGTCATCCTGGCTCCGCCGCGCTACTATGCGTACCTTCGGGCCGCCGACGACGGATATCCGGCCAGTCGTCACCTGCGCGACGTCCTGGTCGGCGTCCACCGCTCGGCTGTCATCAAGGATGCGGGAGCGCTGTTCTCGACCCGGGGCGGCGACTTTGTCTTGACCGTCGGGGGCGATCTCTCCGTCGGCTACCGGGCTCATGACCAGGCGGGCGTGCATCTGTTCTGCGTGGAGACCGTGGCGGCACAGACCGTCGGTCCCGATGCCGTATGCGTTCTCACCAGCACCAGCGCCTGAGACCGTTCCGAGCACGATGATGTCTCGGTCGATCGGCCAGGCCTCGCCCGATGTCCCCTATCGCGGGGCGCTCCTGTAGCGATCGCGTACCGACCGATGGACGACATTGCGATTCGCGGGGGCGTGGTCATCGATGGGACCGGTGGGCCGGGCCGTGAAGCAGACGTAGCCGTGCGGAACGGTCGCATCGCCGCCATCGAGCCAGGCTCGGCTCGGGCGGCGCGGCGTACCATCGACGCTCGGGGCCTGGTCGTCGCGCCCGGCTTCATCGACATCCATACGCATTCCGATTTCACCTTGCCCCTCAACCCGCGCGCGGAGAGCAAGATCCGCCAGGGCGTCACCACCGAGGTGCTGGGGAACTGCGGGTTCTCGGTGGCCCCGGCCTTGCCGGGACGCGCCGAGATGCTGCGTGAGTACCTGGCCGCGAGCGCGCCGTGGCTTCCGTTTCGCGAGACCACGTTCGCCGATTACATGGCGGCCTTCCCGCCCACCTCGGTGAACACCGTCATGCAGGTGGGCCACAATACCCTGCGCCTGATGACGGTGGGGATGGCGAATCGGGCGGCCACCCCCGAGGAACTGGCCGAGATGCAGCGCCTGCTGGCCGAGGCGCTGGAGGCGGGGGCGATCGGTCTGTCGTCGGGGCTGTTCACGGCCCCGGGCGGCTACGCAGGCCCCGACGAGATCTTGGCTCTGGCCCGTGTGCTGCGCGAGCACGGAGGCGCCTACGCCTCGCACATTCGCGACGAGGCCAACCAGGTCTTCGAGGCGGTGCGCGAGGCGATCGCGGTCGCCGAGAGCACGGGCATCCACGTCCAGATCGCTCATCTGAAGCTGTCCGGCCTGAACAACTGGGGCGGCGCCCAGCGGCTCCTCGGCGAGATCGACGCCGCCCGCCGGCGCGGCGTGAAGGTCGACTGCGATCAGTATCCGTACGACACGGGGTCCAACCCGCTGCGCAACCTGCTGCCGAGCTGGGTGCAAGAGGGTGGCGTGCCGGCCATGCTCGAGCGGCTGCGGAGCGCCGACGTGCGTGCACGCATGCGGGCGGACATCGCCCGGGTCGGCCTGAACAACTTCGGCGCCATTGCATCGTGGGACGCGGTGCGCGTGGCCGTCTCGCCCCATCAGCCCCAGCACGCCGGACAGACTTTGGGTGACATCGCGCGCCGACGGGGCGGCGATCCCCTCGACACGGTCTGCGACTACCTGCTCGCCGACCAGGGGCACACGAGGATCCTCATCACCTCGATGGCCGAGAAGGACGTGGACGAGATCGCCGGCACGCCCTGGGTGCTGGTGGGGTCCGACGGCAATGCGTTGGCGCCGTATGGCGTGACAGGACAGGGGAAGCCTCACCCGCGCTTCTACGGTACGTTTCGCGCGCGTGCTGGGGCACTGTCGGCGCGACCGAGGGCTGCTCACCTTACCCCAAGCCGTCCGGAAGATGACAGGTGGGTCCGCAGCCGCCCTCGGCCTCGTGGAGCGCGGCCTGCTCCGGGAAGGCTATCACGCCGACGTGACCGTGTTCGATCCGGCCACCATCGCCGACCGCGCCACCTACGATGATCCTCACCAGTACGCGGCCGGGGTGTCCACCGTCATCGTCAACGGTGTCCTCGTCATCGACGAGGGTGAGCACACCGGCGCGCCTGCCCGGTCGAGTCCTTCGCCGCGGCGCCGCCTGAAGTCACGCGCGGCGGCTTCCGGGCGACGCTTGTTTTCTTAGGCAATGCTTGTCTTCTGGGTGCGGGTCATGTGGGAAAAGCGATAGGCGCCCGAGTTTACCCCAATGCGGAGGGAAGCCCGCGACTACGCTTTCTTCGCCGGCGATGTGACCGATAAAGGACACGTCGCACCCGTCGTTGACCCACGCTCGAACGGCGTAGTCGAACATGCCGCCGCCGGGCGCCGTGTCTCCCGGCTTGACCATGGTGGAGATCTGCCCGTTGGCGTTGGCGCGGAAGATACCGATACCCAAGCCAACGTAAGGCTCACCGTTGTCAGGGACGTTGTGCACGCCCTGGGGCGGTTTTGACGATGCCGCCGAACACTACGTCGCTCTGGTTGTTCACGGTCGGGTCAAAGAAAGCTCCTTGAAACATCCCGCCGCCCGGCACCGGCGTCTGGTACGGAATTACCACCGGCGTCACTTTGCGCGTGGCGTGCGAGTAGCGATAGTTGCCGGCGTTGACGCCGAACGGTAGGGTAAATTCCTCAAGCACGAAAGTGAAAACCATGTCCCCTTGATCGTTCAGGCGGACGGGGCGTCGGCGCCAAAGGCCATGTCGCCGTGATTGTTGAGGCCATCGGGCTCGAAGTCGTTGACGAAGCTACCGCCCGCGGGGAGGGGGTCGCCCAGAAAGCGGATGGCCGTATAGACGTAGCCCTTTGGGTCTGCCACGACGGTGCCCGGCCTGGTTCCCACCAGGCCTACGGCCATGAGCGAGGCGATTCTGCCGCGCCACGACGTCGCCATATCTCATTGTGATGATTCGTTCTCGAGATCATGATCTCCTCCGACTCTCACTTACTGCACGCGACAGTCGTCCGCATTGCTCTGGGACTTCTTCATCGGCGCCACGGTAATATTGAACTTGGTATCGATCGAAAAACCTTGCTCGTCGAATGTGCCGCCGAAGTGCACCACGTGCATGCCTACACTGAGCGGTGCGAGGAGCAGATAGACCCCTGCATCGACGGCGGGCGACGTTGTTCCGGCGGGGGCGTCCAGCCCGAAGAAGTCGAACAGATTGTCCTCCGGGAGGGGCCCGAACTCAAACAACGGCGACTCGACGCGATACGCGTTCAGGTTCCTCACGTCTACGCCGTCGATCGTGGCGAAGAGCCCTGACGTGTCGTCGATGTGACCGTTCGCACACGCGCGAAGCTCGGCTTCGTCATCCCCATGGAACGGGTCCGGCTCGAGGACCGAGCATTCTGCGTTGACCACGGGGAAGAACAGCGGCGTGCCGGGAGGGATCGTGATGTCAACGGTGGCGGCCTCCCCCCCTTGCCCGCCAGAAACAGCATTCCTTTATCTCCACGAAATGCTCCGCCAGAAAGGACGGGGTGGTAGGGGGGGCGCCGGCCACGACAGGACACGCAAACGCCGCCTGCCACCACTTGGCTCCCCATTCACCATAAGTCAGTCCGCGAAACTTGGCGTGGGGTGGAATAATCCCCGGATTGCTGTTCCCACCTTGGGCCGGGGCGTGAGCTAGGATTGCGGCCAAGGTGACGGCACTCAGGACAAGGGCGATCCCCCAGCCGCCGCCAGGACGTGTCGAGGTTGTGTTCGTGATCATGTTTATCACTCCCTCGTCATGATTGCGTGGACGATGCCTGGTTGCGTCATCTTGTTCACCCTCCCCGGCCGCGGGCGGTTCTCGTCATCCTGAGCGCCCTACACAGCCGGGCATGGCTCGGCCTGCATGCCACGCTCCCTGTGGATCGCGAGCTTCTGTCCCCACACAGGCATGGGCGTAACAATTCGCGTAACGATGTAGCGCAGATGAATCGGACGGGAGCCGCAGAGGGGAGGCGCGGCTGTCGGCTCGGCAGCCGCGGACCTGGGCCACATCTCGGAATCGCTCGGCCTCGCATTGGGTTTCGCGGAGGTTGGCGAGCCGTCGGCGGCAAGCCTGCTTGGCCTTGGCATCCAGCAGGGGACCGAGTCGACGCGGCGCGCGGCGGCGCTCGGCCCGGCACCGTTCTGCTGTGCGAGGCAGCCCATCATGCCCGCCGCCCGTCGTATCCGCTCCATCCTTTACTCCTTCAAGATGTGTGCCCGGCGTGGCCACAAGACAGCGTCGTCGCGGTGGCCCACTGCCTCTGCCGGCTCCCCTACACCTTCCTCCGGGATGGGACGGACCTTCACCCACACGCCGCGGTGTCGAAGAGGGTCCCTTCACTGACCATCACGCGCCGGCTTCGGTTCACCCTTGAAGGAGGCGGGGTCTATCGACCCAGTCGATGTAAGTCGATGAACTCGACCGGAAAACCGTCAAATTTTGGCGACTTACTGCGCGACTGGAATATGCCCGTCTGATTTATGACCAGGCGGGCCGGGGAGCCATCGGCCAGCGTGCCCTCACCGTGGACTCGTATCATAATCTTGCGGAATCGAAACGGATCATCGGGGAAGCCGCCCGCGCTGGGGGGATCGGTGGGGGGATTGCCGAAGTACTGATTGTCAACGATAGGATCGGAGGCATCAGTGTAGTACTCAACCTTGAACTCGACGTCCACCAGTGATGCCTCGGCGGCGCCGGTGCATATGTCCGCTTCGCGCGCGCCGAAGAGTAGAGGTAAGCTAAAGGGGCTCGGACTCGGACTAGGATCGTCGGCGACAAAGGCCATGGCGTTTCGTGTGTGCCCTCGGACGCTTACCAGCACCTCGCCGTTTCCGACACCATGCGCGGTCACGGTTCCAGTGGTTGTGGTCCCCAGATCGACGCCGCACACGTCAAGGAGGTAGCCCCACGATATGCCCAACCAGTCCACAACGGCCACACGCCCTTGCGCTGGTGCCGTGAAAAAGACATAACTTTGATTGGCTGGAATGTACTGGTCGGCGAAGGGCTGGCCGGTGTAGGGCTCGCATGGCGTTCCATCACCATCGTAGTCCTTGCAGCGTGTGCTCTGTGCGGCTAGCCAGTCCTCGAACGACAGCTGCCCGTTCGCGTCTGCTGGCCGTTCGGCCAAACCCACGAGCGTCAGGAAGACCAGTATCATGATTGCAAACCGCCCGGTCGCGATGTATCGGCTTCCAGTGTCGTGCATTTTTCATCTCCCTTTTTTCAACGATCTGGCAGGAAGCACTCGTGCGGGCTCCGTTTCCTGGTTCGTCGTCGCGCTCGTCTACGGAGGATGTGCGGTCCCGTGAGGAAATCGCGCCGTGCCGCCGGCTCGGTCCCCGACCCGGGCTCGGCGAGCCGCCGGTCGCGCCGTGCATGTCGCGATAGTTGCGCGCCCCTTGTGCGACCGGGCCCACAGAAGACCGTCAGGAACACCCCATCGGGCGTGATGGTCTCCTTTGACCTGTTGCAGCGTACGTTGGGTGTCCAACAATTATCGGGCTGACCTGCCTTCCCAGTCGTTGGGGCGTAACGATTCACGTGACGATGTAACGCGGACGAGCCAGACAACTCAGGCGGGGTGAGAAGCTCCGGGCAAGACGGGCGGAGTCGAGAGATATGAGGCGTCGCTGCCGCCCGTGCGCTGTCGAGGCGTCAAGTAGTCCATTGGATGGGACGGTAGGGAGGGAGAGAATAGCTGCAGAAGTATCCTGTTCTCACGCTCGCGTCCAGATGGATCCCTAGGCTCGGCTGGAGCTGCCGGATTCGGCGCAAGGCATCTCTGATGCGCAACGTGACGGCGACACGGGCACGCTCGGCGGGGGCGCCCGTCGGGCGATCGCGTCCGCCGAGTCCCATGGCCGCCGATAGCTGATGGGTGAGAAACTCGATTTCGACGCGTGTCCGTTCGCTTCGGACCGCGTCAGCGAATTGTTCGGCCTCTTGCAGAGTCTCGTGGAGATCGGTGAGCCGGTGCCGGTAGGCCTGCTTGGCCTTGGCGTCTAGGGGGGCATGGAGTCGGCCTTGCGCGGCGGTGACCCCCGGTCCCGACTCGTTCAAGACGCGGTGCGGGGCAGCCGGTTCCCGTGAGGAATATGCCCCATCGATACGTATCAGATCGAGGACATGGAACTCGCGGCCCGGATGGTGAAGCAATTGATCGAGATAATGCAGACCCTTGCGATTCCTGCAGGCGTACCACCGTCCCCTCGTAGCTGACGGTCCAATACTCGCCTTCTTTGCGGAAGACGTTGGCGGTGGTGGAGACACCGCTGATGGTGGGAAATGTGGTGTGGCCCAGGGGGCACTCGACCTCGAAGACGGGCTCTGCCGGCATGCCCTCTGGCTGTTGCGCAACGGGCGTGTGAGCCCCGAATCCAGTCTGAGCGGCGGTGCCGTGCTCGCGAAGGCGGATCGCGAAGCTGAGCGCGGCGGCAAGGGTTTGGTGTCCCTGTCGACACGGAGTGCCGATGCGCCTGGTTGATGGAGGCCGAGGGGCGGAGAGCAAAGGGATCAGAACACAGAGCAGGCACGACGAACTCTTGCGCTCTTGTGCCATGACGGCGGTCCTCCATCGGGCAGGGCGGACACGTCGACCTCAACACGCACGATCCTTGAGAGGAAGGGGCAGGCCTGCGGCTCTCCAGTTCCCAAACGGGGACGGGCAGGACGAGGGAAGGGGGGTCGGCTGACGGGCTTCCGTGCACGACGTCACTGCCCTAGGAAGTCCTGCGGAGCTGTGCATCATCGCTCCTGCCCATCGGCTACGACCGGCGGCGCTTACTCGCACCGTGCGCCTACTCCGCCGTGGCACCTTGACTTCACCTCTACCGGCCGCCTATCGTCAATACGTAGCCCTACGTATGGTCCTGGGTTCCTCCGGGCTCCGGGGAGATGATGGAGCAGCTAGGGCGGACGGACCTGTACGCGATGACGCGCCTGATGCGAGCTCTCTACGAGCTCGATGGGCTCCCCTCGTTCAAAAAACGACTGCTGGCCCAGCTCCCAAGGGTCGTGCCCTGCGACATGGTGATCTACTGTGAGAACAATCTCCGCACGAAGGAGAGCCGTGGGTTCTGCGATATTCCTGGAGCTTTCGACGAGAAGGACGCCCGGGTCTACGCACGGCATGTGCAGGAATCCCCGTTGCTGCGTGCCTACCGCCGCGGCCTGGGATCGGCGGTGAAGTACACGGACTTCCTGACCCGTCGTGAGTTCCACCACACCGGGCTCTACAACGAGTTCTTCCGCAAGCGCGGCATCGAGTTTCGCATCGCCAAGGGCTTGCCGGGGCCACCCGAACTTATCACCGCTGTCTTTCTGGATCGCAGTGGGCGGCGAGATTTCAGCGAGCGCGATCGGCTGGTCCTGAACCTGCTGCGGCCGCACCTCAATCAGAGCTATCAGAACGCAGTAGTCGTGTCATCCCTGCGGGACGAAGTGGCCATGGTCGAGCAGGGTCTAGAGCACGTCGACGCGGGCCTGGTCCTGCTCGACCAGGATGACCGGCCGCGCCTGACGACACCGCTCGCGCGCCGGTGGCTCAGCGAGTTCTTTGGTGCCCGCGTTACCGGCAGAAGCTTGCCTGACACCATCGCGCGCTGGATCACGCATCACGCGTCATCATCCCGGGACGACCTGCCTCCGCCGATGGCCCCGCTCGCAGTCGAGGGCGAAGCCTCATGTCTGGTCGTGCGCCTCCTCGCACATAACTCTTGCCGCCTCCTGGTGCTGCAGAGGCAGCCCCGCCGGCTGGCCAGGATGTCGCCCGCAGACCTCGGTCTTTCTGGCCGCGAGGCGGAAGTGATGACCTGGGTCGCGCAGGGCAAGACCAACTTGGAAACGGCCACCATCCTTCAGGTCAGCCGGCGAACCGTGGAGAAGCACCTCGAACATGTCTACCGTAAGCTCGGCGTCGAAACGCGCACGGCGGCCGCCGCGCGCGTGCAAGATGTCGCGTCAGGCGAAGCGGCGGGCTTGCGGTCGGATCGTGCTCGCGATCGCAGCACCCCTGGCCGGCAGTAAACGGCCAACAGGTTCGAAGGGAGCGAATCCAGCGCCACGCGCCCCGGCTGCCGTATGATTCAGGGATGCGTCTCTTCCGTTTGGGATTCGGTTGCTCTCTCGACGCGCGCTCCGGACCGTCGCCGGTCTACGGAGCCTTGGCGCCAGCGGCACCATGACGACGGCAAGCCGAGAATCGAAGTCGATCCTCCTGATCCGCCACGGCGAGACGCCTGGCAATGCGGAGCGCATCGTCCAGACCCCTGAGACGCCCCTCTCCCAGCGAGGCATGAGCCAGGCCGAGCGTCTGGCGCGGCGTCTGGCGCGATCGGGCATCGCCCGCATCCTCTCGAGCGATCTCGCGCGGGCCACCATGACCGCCGAGTATCTCAGGCTGGCGACCGGGGTTCCCCTCCAGCTCGATCCGCTGCTCCAGGAGCGGAGCTTCGGCGCCATCCGCGGCACGCCCTACGATCGGCTGACGGTGGACATCTTCGCACCGGACTACCAGCCGCCGGAGGGAGAGAGCTGGGAGGTCTTCCACGCGCGGGTCGATCGAGCCTGGGCGCTCATGCGCCGGGTGGCGGCCGAAACCGAGGGACACCTGGCCGTGGTCACCCACGGGCTCGTCTGTCGCTCGCTGGCCGCCCGACACCTGATTCTCCCGGAAGGGCAGGAGGCACCGGAGCGCTGGACGAACACGGGACTCACGATCGCCGATGGCCCGACGGCATGGCGCGTGCGCCTGCTCAACTGCAGCGCGCACCTAGACGGCGACCTCGCCGACCGCGTGAGCGACACCGGTCCCGCCTGATCGCGTGAGAAATCGCGGACTACGCAGGTTGCCGGGGCGGGTCCGCGTTTTGGAGGCCCAGGGGGCCCTTTCGAGGCCCCCGAAAGCTAGCGTGAGATCGAGGGCCGCCCCGGGTTCCCCGGGGCGGCCTGAGCGCTGGGGGGCCAGGGGGGCCCTTTCGAGGCCCCCCTAATAAACGATCACGCTGCGCTTGACCTCGCCCTGCAGCATCAGGTCGAAGGCGTGATTCAGGTCCGTGAGCGGCAACCGGCGGCTGATGAGTTCCTGGATCTTGTACTTGCCGGCCATGAAGAGATCGATCAGCATGGGCACGTCGGTGCGCTGATGGCCGCCGCCGAAGGACGAGCCGGTGAGGATCCGCTGTTGCAAAAGAAGAGAGGGATCAATGGAGAGCCGCGTGCCGGCCGGGCAAACCCCCACCATGACGGCGGTGCCACCGCGGTGCGTGGAGAGCAACGCCTGCTCGACGGTCTTCTGCAACCCCACGACCTCGAAAGCGTAGTCGACGCCGCCGGTGCCACTGATCGCTTGCACCCTGGCGACGGGGTCCTCCTTCGCGGCATCGACCACATGGGTGGCGCCGAATTCCTCCGCCCACTGGAGTTTCTGCTTCACGACGTCCACCGCGATGATCTTTCCGGCCCCGACGAGCCGAGCGGCCTGAATGGTATTGAGTCCCACCCCCCCGCAGCCGAACACGGCGACGCTCGAGCCGGGTGTCACCTTCGCGCGATTGAACACGGGACCGGCCCCGGCCAGGACGCCGCAGCTCACCAGGCAGACCACGTCAAGCGGCGCGTCCTTCCGGATGGGGATGACGCTTTCCTCGAGGAGGACCGAGTGAGTGGCGTAGCCGGAAACCTGCAGGAAGTGGTGCAAGCCCTGGCCGTTCTTGCGGAAGCGGGGAGTGCCGTCCAGCATGAACCAGCGGGGCTTGTCACGGAGCGCGCACATGGTCGGTTGACCGCCGATGCAGTACGCGCACTTGCCGCACGACGGAATGTAACTCGAACATACGTGGTCGCCCGGCGAGACGGTTTCCACCCCGGGCCCGACCTTCTCGACGACTCCGGCTGCCTCGTGCCCCAGCACCACGGGCAGCGGGTGGGGATAGTCGCCGGTCATCACATGAAGATCGCTATGACAGACGCCATTGGCGGTCCAGCGAACCCGCACCTCGTGTGGGCCAGGCTCCAGTACCTCGACGTCCTCCACCACCAGGGGCTTGTTCACCTCGTACAGAACGGCCGCCGTGGCCTTCATGGGCACTTCCTCCCACCATGGGCTATATGAGCTGACGCGAGTCTAGATCAGATGCCGCCACGCGGACAACCGTCCCCTCGCGCATTTCGGGGTTCCGCGAAAGGGCGCCAAGGCCGTTGTGAGACCATCGGCCCATGCCACGAATCCTTTCCATCAACGCGGTGACGCTGGTGACCCACAACATGGCCAGGGCGGTACGCTTCTACGAGACGCTCGGCTTCCCGCTCGACTACGGAGGGGCGGACGCTCCCTTCACGTCGTTTCGCGTCGGCGAGAACCATCTCAACCTCACCGCGACCTCTGTCGCACCGCACTGGGGAGGCTGGGGCCGTCTGATTCTCTACGTCGACGACGTCGACGCCATGTACACCCACGTGGTGGCGCAGGGTCTCCACCCGGAGGCACCGCCCCGCGACGCGCCCTGGCGTGAGCGCTACTTCCACTTGAGGGACCCCGATGGCCATGAGCTCTCGTTCGCCCAACCCCTCGCGGGCTGACGGTTGCTCTCGAACGTCTGCTGTGAATGAGGCTTCAGCCCCGACGGGCAGTGCGGCTGGTGTATTACCCCTTGCCCTGCTTGACGCTGAGCGCCTTTCGCGCCGTCTTCTTCACGGTCGTGCTGGTGGACCGACCACGTGCCCGGCGTCCGGCCGCCCGGCGTCGCGACTTGCGTGTCGGTTTTGCCGCGGGGTGCTCTCCTCCCGCTGGAGAATGCGGGGGCGGGGTCGATGCGCTCTTGACCTTGTGCATGACGCTCATATGGCGTCCGAGGTGCAGGGGCAATGCGAAGGTCCGCTGACAATAGCGGCACACGAGGGACTTGTTCAGGAGCGAAAGCGCGGTCGATCGCCGTCCCCGGAGGTTCGAGCGAGCGTCCGCCCTTCCCTCCCCCTCGAGCGGCACCACACGGTAGCCGATACTGGGGAGAAGCTTGTTCAGGTTCGCCACCAGCGCCGTCTGACGCTGGAGAACCGCCCTTTTCTCGGCAGCGAGAAGTCTCAGTGTCTTTGCGAGAGTAATGGCCACAGCAGACTCCTTCGAGGCGGAGAGTGACTGACTCCGGTCAGGGTACCGGGAGTAGCCTACGAGAGCAAGGACTTCCCGAATGGCATTCCCTGGTGGGCAGGGACTTTGCAGTCACTTGAAGTTCTGGCATTGGCCATTGGCTGGCCCCCACGCATTCTCAATGTCGACGGGCGTCAGACACATCTTTCCCGGACGTGAAGACGCGACAGAGGTCGACAGATCGTCGGCCCAGGCGCTTATCGGAGGCCGACGCCGCGCGCCATCAAGCTGGCCACGAAGACCATCAGCACGACGAGACCCATTTGGACATGGTTAATGACGTAGAGGCGACGAGCACACGCCGTGTCTGGGGTCTGGCCGCGCTGGCAAGCCCGACGCCACCGCATGATCGTGGTCATCGGCCAGATCTCAAGGATCAGAATCACGGCGAGGAGGGCCATCTTCACCCAGAAGAGCGGCGAGGTCAGGTAGAACTGCGCCCCCTTCTCCAACCCTCCGAAGGCACGCGCCACGCCGGTGCCGATCCACAGCACGGCGGCGATCCCCCAGGCGGTGTCGGCCGCGAAGAGCCGGCGCCGTCCCGCCTCGTCGAGAGGCGCGGCGAGAGCCCGGCCCCGAAAGAACACGCTGGGCAGGCCCACGGCCAGGGCCAGCACGTGTAGTGCAGACACGACAGCGGACAGCACAGTTTCAGTCTATCCCCGTTTGACAGCCGCTGAGGCCACCCACTACAGTCCAGAGGATGCGACCAACACGTGGCAGCGTCCTCGCCGATGGGGGGCGCGCCTCACAGGAGGATGGCCTGACCCCGAGCGTGAGGGAAACATCCGTCCCGTTGCGTTTTCGTTCGATCTTCACCGACAGTACTCGTGCTGAGCGACGACAGAATTTCGAAGACTACTTTGCGTTCACCCGTGCTCACGGTGGCGAGCTGATCGAAGCCGATCGCGACCTGACGGCGAAACGGGACCAACTCCGCGAGTTTCGCCAGTCGCGTGTCCGATCGCATGGCCCGCTCGTCGATGCAACGGCCTTCTATCGCAACCACGTTGTCTTCCGAGACGACCCGACGACCATCGGCGCTCAGACCTTGCTGTGGACCTGTGTGTACAAGTTCGCCCGGCACGAATGGGTGGGCATTTCCGCGGCCTGGGACGCGTGCCTGTCGCTCGCAGCGGCCAAGAATACCGTGGATCGCATCAGCCGACATCATCTGGCCGAGGAGTTCTGTCACATCCGCTACTTCGAGGAAATGTTCCTGACGGTCGCCCTCGATCGGGTGGCCTGGGTGCCCGTGAGCCCTCTGCAGCAGCGCCTGTACCGGCTTTTCCCGTACATCCCGGGTCCGCTGCTGATGAATTCGCTGTCCTTCGTGACCGAACTTC
This sequence comes from uncultured Candidatus Rokubacteria bacterium, assembly GCA_963754315.1. Lineage (GTDB taxonomy): Bacteria > Methylomirabilota > Methylomirabilia > Rokubacteriales > CSP1-6 > CAVWFS01. The sequence goes on along the minus strand of CAVWFS010000014.1, from coordinate 154,842 downwards.
TCGGTGTGCTCTTTTACCGCCGCATGGATGTCCTGCTGGATGAGCTGCTCGGCAACGAGCCGGAGGCGCGCGAGAGGGTGCGCGCCTTGCTGTACGAGATCACCGTCGATGAGCTGGCCCACGTCGGGCAGCGGCGCAACTTTCTCAACGGCGTTGGCATTCGGATCGCCCGGCGGCTGGTGGGCCCGTTCTTTCGGGCCTTCCTGTGGGATATTCCGGAGAGTCGGCGGCTGCTCGACGTCGACCAAATGATACGGGACGGTATGACCTTCGACTACAGCGGGTATCCCCGGAGCCTTCTCGAGCGTACCTGGATACCGAGCTACTGCCGGCTCACGTGACGCAGTCCCGCCGATTCACGCCGGGCAGGGTCTTTCTTCAGTTCCTCGCCTGTCTGACGGCGGTCCTACCGCAGACGGTGGCGGCCTCATCGCGGGTCGTTGTCCAGCCCGTGCTCACGGATCTGGCCGATCCCCTCTATATCACCCACGCCCGCGACGGCACGGACCGTCTGTTCGTCGTCGAGCAGGACGGTATCATCAAGGTGCGGCAGCCCGGGGCGCCGACCACGTCGGTCTTCCTCGATATCCGTTCCCGCGTACAGGCCGGCGGCGAGCGTGGCCTGCTGGGCCTGGCCTTTCATCCTCGCTACGCCGAGAACGGCCGGTTCTTCGTGAACTACACGCGCCAACCCGACGGGGCCACCGTCATCGCCGAATACCGCGTGTCGTCGGCCGAACCCCACGTTGCCGCCGTGGACGAGCTGCCGTTGCTCGTCGTTGCCCAGCCATTTCCCAATCACAATGGCGGGATGATCGAGTTCGGGCCAGACGGTCTGCTGTACATAGGAATGGGCGATGGTGGGAGCGGCTTCGATCCCGACAATCACGCCCAGAATCCGCTGACCCTCCTCGGCAAGATGCTCCGCATCGACGTTGATGCCTCCGTCGGCGTGCCCCCTTTCTATGCTTCCCCCGTCAGCAACCCCTTCGCCGGCCCGAGTCCCGGCCGTGACGAGATCTTCGCCGTCGGCTTGCGGAATCCATGGCGCTTTTCCTTCGACCGCGCCACTGGCGCGCTCTACGTGGGTGACGTGGGGCAGGGCGAGCGCGAGGAGATCGATCTGGTGACGATCGGCGGCAACTATGGGTGGCGCGTGCTGGAGGGTACCCAGTGCACGGGCCTCGACCTGGGCTGTGCCGATTCGCGTTTTATCCCTCCCATTGCGGAATACGCCCATACCGGCGGCCGCTGCTCCGTCACCGGCGGCTACGCATATCGTGGCAACGCGGGCACACTCCCGGCGGGCGCCTACGTCTTCGCTGATCTCTGCAGCGGAGAGATCTTCCTGCGAGAGGGCGACCTGGTGCGGGTGCTCCTGACTACGGCTTTCTCGATCGCGTCGTTCGGCGAAGACGAGAATGGCGAGCTCTATGTGGTGGATCTGCAGGGGGCCGTGTATCGGCTCGTCAATCTCGATGCGCCACGGCTCGCGCTCCGACTAAGCCAGAGGGATCTGCATACGGGCGATACCATTCGGATCGGTCTCGACGTGCAGACCGGTCAGTTGGAGGTGCCTGCTGACACCTATTTCGGGATCGTTTTCCCCGACGGGCAGACGACCGTCTTTTTCTCGAGCGTGGCGCCGCCGGCAGCCTTGGTGGCCAGCCTGGCGGGCGATGCTCGGGCCTTTCCCCCTTTGCGGCCAGGCTTGCTGATCGCCCCCGGCGCGAACGTGTCGCTGGATGACTTCCTCGTGCTCACTCTTACGGGGGCCGAGCAGCCCGGGACCTACGTCATCTTCGCGGCCCTCGTCCGCCCCGGAGCCCTCGACGACGGCCGCCGAGAACCTGGGGATCTCCTCGCCCTCGCCGTGGAGGCGGTGACGGTGAACCCCTGAGCGACCTTCAGCCGCTGGGCCACTGGGGACGTGCCTGCATCGCTTCGTAGTAGAATCGCGCCGCCGTGTGACCGGAAGCCGTGGAAGGTCGACGCGGGCCGAGCGGTGGGGGGTTTGGGGGGCCGTCGAGGCCCCAAGGAACGAGCGCAATCCCGAGGCGCGCCCCGGGTCGCCCCGGGGCGGGCCGAGCGGTGGGGGGTTTGGGGGGCCGTCGAGGCCCCCCATCTAAATGGAATTTTGGATTACGCAGCTGTTCAATGGCGTGTCGTACGGCGCCCTTCTGTTCCTGCTTGCGGCCGGCCTCTCGCTGATCTTCGGAATGATGCGGATCGTCAACATGACCCACGGTTCGCACTACTTGCTCGGCTGCTACGTGGCGGTTCTGTTGCTGGCCCGAACCGGGAGCTACGTGATCAGCCTGCTGGGGGCTGCCGTCAGCATTGCTGTCCTTGGCATCATCGAGTGGGATTGTTTTCTGAAGGGCCTGAGCGGGCAAGAGCTGGCTCAGGTGCTCACCACCATGGGGCTTGCCCTCATCTTCCAGGACCTCGCTCTAGTGATCTGGGGCGGCGATCCCTACAACGTGCGGGTACCGGCGATGCTTTCCGGGAGATACCAGCTCGGAATGTTCTTCTTCCCTGTCTATCGGGTCTTCATGATCGCGGTGGCCGGCGCGGTAGCGCTGGTCCTGTGGTTGGTGGTCGAGCGAACACGGATCGGGGCGATGATGCGGGCGGCCGTCGACGATTCAGAGATGGCGCGCGGGGTCGGCATCAATGTCTCGGTTATCTCGCTCGGCGTCTTCGCGCTGGGGGCGGCGCTCGCTGCCGTATCCGGAGTGGTGGCCGGCGGATTCCTGGGCGTCTACCCCGGAGCCGACTTCGAGATCCTGTCCTATGCCTTCGTGGTCGTGATCGTTGGAGGTCTGGGCAGCCTGAAGGGCGCGCTCGTGGGCAGTCTCATGGTCGGACTACTCGACAATTTCGGTAAGGCGCTCTTTCCGGAGCTATCGTACTTCACGCTGTTCGCTCCCATGGCCGCCATCCTCGCCGTCCGGCCCACTGGGCTCTTCGGCCGAGCCTAGGCCATGGATACATCGGGCGGAGTGTGGGGGCGGCGGCTCGGCTTCGCCGTGCTTTTCGTGCTGCTGGCGGCCGGACCACCCTTCCTGCCTCCCTTCTTACTCACGTTGCTCACGCAGACCTTGATCTACTCGATCCTCGCCATGAGCCTCGACCTCATCCTGGGCTATACGGGTCTGTCGTCGCTCGGTCACGCGGCCTATCTCGGGCTCGGGGCTTACAGCGTGGGAATTCTGGCCACCCGGCACGGTGCGGGTTTCGGGACGACCCTCGTGGTGGGCATCGTCCTGGCTGCGGCGGTGGCCGCCATCTTCGGCCTGGTGGCTCTGCGCGCCACCGGCGTCTACTTCCTGATGATTACCTTGGCGCTCGGCATGGTGGTGTGGGGGCTGGCCAACCGATGGGTGTCGCTGACCCAGGGCGACAACGGCATTTCCAACGTGCCGCGCCCCATGCTTGGCGTGCCGTGGTCCTTCAGCAAAGCCATTCCTTTCTACTACCTGGTCCTGGCCGCGTTCGTGCTCGCCTTCCTTGTGCTGCGCGTCGTCGTACGGTCGCCATTCGGGCACACCCTGGTGGGGATTCGCGAAAGCGAGTCGCGCATGCGGACGCTCGGCTACAACGTGTGGCTGCACAAGTACATCGCCTTCGTCATCTCGGGGGCGGTGGCCGGATTCGCCGGCGTGCTGTGGGCGTACTACAACGGCTTCGTGTCGCCGTCCGATCTCGACCTGGCGGTGTCCATCGAGACCCTGCTCATGGTGGCCCTGGGCGGTCGAGGGACGCTGCTGGGCGCGTCGATCGGCGCCGCCGTGATCGTCCTCCTCAAGAACCTGGTGTCCACCTACACGCAGCGCTGGCTCTTGATCCTCGGCATCGTCTACATCGGGACCATCCGATACGCCCCGGACGGTCTCGTAGGCGCGCTCAGGCAGTGGGGACAATGGTCCCGTGTTCGACTCTCGCGGTCGGCGGCCTGAGGGGGCCGAGGGCCCACCCCATCACGTGGTGACCCCCGTTCTGCGTCTTCAAAGTGTCCACAAGTCATTCGGAGGGCTGAATGCCGTCAACGATGTGAGCCTCTCCGTCGAGAAAGGCGAGCGCCGGGCCATCATCGGCCCCAACGGGGCGGGCAAGACGACGCTCTTCAGTCTCATCAGCGGTGAGCAGTTGACCACCAGCGGGCGAATCTATCTGTTCGGGCACGACATCACCCGGCTGGCTCCGCACCGGCGGGCCGCTCTCGGTCTCACGCGCACCTATCAGATCACCAATCTCTTTCCGCGCCTGTCCGTGCTGGAGAACTGCGTGCTTGCCGTCCAGGCGCTTCTCCCGCTCAAGCTCCATCTCCACCGTGATCTGCGCCGCTACCCAGCCGTGCTCGAACGGGCCCGGAGCGTACTGGGTGCCGTAGGACTCTCCGATAAGGCCACCGCGACGGTGCGCGACCTCTCCCACGGCGAGCAGCGGCAGCTGGAGATCGCCCTTGCCCTCGCCGGCTCGCCCAAGATCCTGCTGCTCGACGAGCCGACGGCGGGGCTGTCGCCGGCGGAATCGCTCATGATGACGGCTCTGCTGAAGAAGCTCGATCCATCGATCACCTTGCTCATCATCGAGCACGACATGGACGTGGCCTTCGAGCTGACCGACCGGATTACCGTCCTTCACTACGGCAAGGTGGTGGCGGACGGAATGCGCGATGAGGTGACGGCTGACCCGCTCGTGCAGGAGATCTACCTGGGGTCTTCCTGATGCTGGACGTCCAGGAAATTCACACCTACTACGGCGACAGCTACGTGCTGCAGGGGATCTCCCTTCGGATCGAACCCGGCCAGGTTGTCGGACTCCTCGGACGGAACGGGATGGGCAAGACCACGCTCATCCGCTCGATCGTGGGCTTCACGCCGCCTCGACGAGGTCGGGTGCTGTTCAAGAGCCACGACATCACGGGATGGGTGTCCAACCGTGTCGTGGGGCTTGGGCTCGGACTGGTGCCCCAGGGCCGGCGGGTGTTCCCGACCCTGAGCGTGCGCGAGAACCTGGCGGTGGCCCTCAAGGAGGGCAAAGGGCCCTGGACCTTGGATCGGGTCATGGAGCTGTTCCCCCGCCTCCGTGAGCGTGCGGAAAACCGGGCGGGCAAGCTCTCCGGTGGCGAACAGCAGATGTTGGCCATTGCCCGCGCCCTGGTGACCAATCCTGAGCTACTCTTGATGGACGAGCCGACCGAGGGTCTTGCCCCCCTTCTGGTCCGCGAGGTGGGGCGGGTCATCGAACGACTCAAGAAGGAGGGCTTGTCGATTCTCCTTGTGGAACAGAACCTCCCGCTCGCGCTCCGCATCGCCGATCATGTCCACGTGCTTTCGCGCGGGCAGATCGTCTACTCGGGAGCCCCGGCGGCCCTCGAGCAGGATCGCGAGGTCAAGGCCCGCTATCTCGGACTCTGAAGGAGGAAGACGACATGGATACCCCCCGCGTCTACTACCGGCAGGGCTGAAGCTCTTGTGCCAAGACGAAAGAGTTGCTTTCGTCATGGGGTGTCACCTTCGTCGGGTTCGACGTGGAAGCGGAGCCGGAGCGCCGGCGTGACCTCGAGGCCGTCGGCGTGGCCAGGGTGCCGGCCACCATCGTGGGCGACCGGGTGGTCCACGGCTGGAACCCCCGGGCGCTGGCCGAGCTGGTTGAACGCCCATATGTCGAGCGCGAACCGCTGACGCCACCGGAGTTGGCGCAGCGGCTCGACACGGTGCTGGCGGCGACCCAGCGCGCGCTTCGCCAGATTCCGCATCAGCATCTCGGCATGAAGGCGCCTGGCCGCGATCGCACGGTCCGCCAGCTCGGCTTCCACGTGTTCCGGCTCAGCGCGGCGTTCATCGACACGCGCGAGCAGGGGCATCTATCCGCGGCATGGTTCGAGGAGAGCCCTCCGGCTGACATGGCGGATGGCGATACGTTGGCGCGCTACGGCGAGACGGTACGGGGCCGGCTGGCGGCCTACTACGCGCGAGCCGGCTGGTGCGACGGCTCCGTCAGTACGTACTACGGCCCGCAGACGGCTCATCAGTTCATGGAACGAACGACCTGGCACGCCGCCCAGCATCTGCGCCAGATCTACTGGTTCTTGGAGCAGATGGGACTGAGTGCCGACGCGCCGCTGACCGACGCCGACCTGGACGGTCTGCCGTTTCCGCGCGAGGTGTGGTCGTGATTTGATGTGACGTTGCGCCGCTAGCCGTTCCGAAAGGCGCGAGTTCGCTCGAGCTCCATGAGCGCTTGCAGTCCGGAGCTGAGGGTGGGACCGCCGCCCGGTACGGCCGCCGATTGGATCGCTTCCAGCAACTCGCGCTTGGTGGCGCCATGCTGGATCGCCCGGCGCATATGAGCAACCACGCCATCCTGGCGGCCACGATACGCCAGAATTCCGATGATGATCATCTCGCGATACTTCACGGAGAGCTCTTTGCCTTCGCCAATCGACAGAGCGCTCAGCGGTCCGCGCGCCTTCGCGTACTCCGGATCCTCCCGTGAGAGCCACTCCATGTGGGCGTATCCGTACGGGCTATGCGCTTGTCCTGCTGCGCGCTTGGGCGCGACGACAGGGCCCTTCGCGCGTGCCACTCTTGGGGCGGGACCTCGCTCGCTCATCGTTTCCTCCGGTGTCGGACTTGAAGCTTCGATACTACCGCGAGCGGGTCCCCCGGCCCACTATGGAGCTGGGTGAAGCCGGTCCTCAACGGCCTCCCAGGCGATGTTGGCGAAGAAGGACTCGATATACTTGGCGCGCTCGGACGGCGCATAGTCCAGCAAGAAGGCGTGTTCCCAGACGTCCATCACCAGCACGGGCTGGTAGCCAGCGATGTTGCCGACCTCGTGCAAAGTGATCCAGTGGTTGGAGAGCCGCCCCTGGTGGGGGTCCTGATAGCAGATTGCCCAGCCCACCCCGCGCATCTTGCCGATGCTGACGAAATCGGTCTTCCACACCTCCCAGGACCCGAAGCTTGCCTCGGCCGCCTTTCGAAAGGCAGAGCGCGCCGACGGCTCGCCGGCCCCGCCACGCTTCATGTTCTCGAAATAGAGCTCGTGCAGCACCATGCCGTTGTACTCGAAGCCGCGGCGCCGACTTAGCTCGGAGTATGCCGGCATCTCCTCCTGGTCAACCTTGCCGTCCTGGAGAAACGTGCCGATATGCTCGGAGAGGCGGTTGGTCTCCTTCACGTACCCCTCGTAGAGCTTGAAATGCATCTCGAGCGTCTTGTCGGAGATGCCCTTGAGCCCGCTGAGATCGAACTGGCGGGGCTTGTACACGACGTTGGGGAGCTGTGCCGCTTTCATCCTATTCCTCCTCGCCGGGAACGTCTTTCTCGGCCTCGCGAAAAAGCGTGGCTGCGCTGTTGGCCGACGCCACACCGTCTGTAGGCAGATGCCAGGATTGTGCCAGCGACCCGCAGTGCGCCCAAGCCTTGGATGACTCAGGAGGGAAAATTTCGGACCCCCCGAGCACCTCCGGGGGGTCCGTTCACATCAGCAATGCTTACAGGGCGGGTAGTCGCGGGTGTACGGCGGCTGCTTCATGTACTCTTCGGGATTCCATTTCCAGAACTGGGAGACGGTGGGATACGTGTAGATCACCGTGTTCTGCAACTCGCCATCCTTACGTTCCACCTTGCGGACGTAAATGTTCTGGATGGGGTTGCCGAAGGGGTCAAGCTTGAGGGGCCCGCGCAGCGCGTCGGGCATCTCCACTTTCCGTATGGCGGCCAGGAACGCCTCCCGATCCTCGACTTTGCCGCCCACGGCCTTGGCTGCCATGTCTAGCCAGCGCGCCGTCGTGTAGCACGTCTCCGAGTAATAGGACGGGATCTTGCCGTATTTCGCCTTGTACTTCTTCACCCACTCCCTCATGGCCGGGGTGTCGAGGGCCGCGCTGTACATCAAGGGGCTCAGGCCGCCCAAGGCCTCATCCCCCATCTTGGGCAGGGCTGACTCGTCAAAACTCACCGCGCCCGCGATGAGCGGCAATCGTCCCTTGAGACCGGCATCCTCGTATTGTTTGGGGAAGCGGAGCTGAGCGGCGGCCACGGCCAAGGCGAACACGGCATCGGCGTCCCGCCGGATCTGCGAAAGATAGGGGGCCCAGTCGGCGACGTTCAAGGGCACCCACAGCTTCTGGACGACCTGGCCCCCCGATTCCTCGAAGGTCCGCTGGAACCCACCGACGACTTCCCATCCGAACGCATAGTCGGCGGCGATGGTCACTACCCGGCGGTACTTCGTATTCTTGACGACCCATTCGCCGAACGGGTGGGAAGGCTGGCTGCTCGTCCAGCCCGTCCGCACGACCCACTTGTTGCGCAGGCGCTGGGTGAGGTCGTCCGACGCAGCCACCGGGAAGATCATGGGGATCTTGTACTCCTCGGCCTTGGGAGCCATGGCCAGGGCGATGTGGGCGAAGGCCTCGCCCCCGACGAAGTCGACCTGGTCACTCTCGATGAACTTGCGCAGCTTGTTGAGCGCCACCTCGGGCCGCGCCTGGCTGTCCTCGATGATCAGCTCTAGCTTGCGTCCGCCGAGCTGGTAGCCGTTCTCCTCGAAATACATCTTGAGTCCGTCGACCATGTCCTTGGCGACCTGGGCTGCGGGTCCAGTGAGGGGCGCCATGAAGCCGAACTTGATGGGCCTCTGAGCCCAGCCGGGCGTGCCGGCTACCAGCGCAAGAACGAGGGCCCCCAGCAGCATTGCCAGTACCCGTTTGTTCATGCTCGTCTTCCTCCTCCCAGCGCGCGAGTTGGGTGACAGCGTGCTCGTCGAACTGCCCGGAGTCTCGAGTCCAGAATGAAGAAAAGGTCGGGCTGGGCACGATGATAGGGGGCGCGCGCTCTGAAGTCAAGCGATCACGCTTGGCGCGCGTCGCTTGTGGCAGGGGGGACCCACGCCTATAATCACCCCGCGCGAGAAGGGCAGCCCGCGCGCGATGAGTGGGGCTCACTTCAGCGGGTAGCCTCGCCGCAGCGTCAGGCGGCCGGGCGGGCACATTTACGAGGGCAAACGATGCGTCGGATCGGGATCGTCGGCGTCGGACTGCTGGGCAGCGCGGTGGTGTCTCGCCTGCTCGCCAAGGGTTTCGACGTCTGCGGCTATGACACGCGTCCCACGCAGCTGACGGCGCTTCAAGGGCAGGGGCTCGTGGCGGCGGCCAGTGCGGCAGCCGCGGTCGCGGCCGCCGACGCGGTTTTCACCATCCTGCCCACCCCCGACGTAGTGGAGCAGGTGTGGCTCGGCGCGGGCGGACTGCTGGAGACGGCTCCCGCCGGCGCCGTGCTCATGCAGATGAGCACGATCAGCCCGCCCCTGGCCCGGCGCCTTGGCGAGGCCGCCCACGCTCGGGGCCGCGCATTCCTCGACACACCGATCAGCGGGACGAGCACCATGGTGGCGCGTGGCGAGTGCGCGATCTTCGTGGGCGGTGATCGGAATGTGGCGGACAGGGTGTGGCCGGCGTTCGAGGCCATTGCCTCAAAGACCGTGCACGTCGGCCCCATCGGGGCGGCCACGGTGACCAAGCTGGCCGCCAACCTGCTAGGTGGGCTCAACACGATCGCCCTCGCCGAGGCGCTTGTGCTGGGCGGAAAGGCCGGCGTTCCCCCCTCGGTGCTGCTGGATGCCCTCCGGCAGAGCCCGGTCGGGTCCAGGATGATGGACAGCCGGGGACGGCAGATGGTGGAGCGCCACTTCGAGCCCTACATCCGACTCGACCTGTTCATGAAGGACTTCCGACTCATGCTCGAAGAAGGAGGCCGCGTGGGTGCTCCGTTGCCCCTCACCAGTGTGGCCCATCAGCTGTGCATGGCCACCTCATCGGCTGGACACGGCGGCGAGGATCTGTCCGCCGTCATCACCACGCTCGAGTACCTCGCGGGTATGCGGGACGAGCCTATGACGAGGTCCTGACCGTGCGCTTTGGGACCTACTACTTCTTCCAGGCAGCGCCCGGCCTCAGCCACGCCGAGGTCGTGCATCGTGAGCTCGAGCAGATGGAGTGGACGGAAGAGCTGGGGTTCGATCAGATCTGGCTGACGGAGCACCACTTCATTGATTACGGCCTCTCCGTCGATCCGGCCACCCTCGCCGCGGCCGCCGCCTCCCGTACCCGCCGCCTTCGAATCGGCCTCGCCGCCGCGATCTTGCCCTTCCACCACCCGCTGCGTCTGGCCGAGCAGATGGCCCTCATCGATATCATCGCCAAGGGACGCCTCGACGTCGGGGTGGGGCGGGGCAACCGTCCGGCCGAGTTCACCGGCTATCACATCCCGCAGCAGGAGAGCCGCGAGCGGTTCGACGAGGCAGTAGACATCATGCTGCGGGCCTGGCGGGAGGATCACTTCTCGTACGACGGGCGCTTCTTCACCATCAAGCAGGCGCGCGTCATTCCCAAGCCCTGGCAGCGTCCACACCCGCCGATGTATCAGGTGTGCGCCAGCAAGGACGGCATCGAGAACACGGCGGCTCGCGGCTGGCCAATGCTCAACTCGATTCTCTTCGGGCCGCTCGAGCAGCTGGCCGCCAGTCGCGACGCCTACGTCGATACCCTGCGCAAGCACGGCCGCACCGAGGCCGAGATCACGGGCCTGTTGAAGGATTGGGGAGTGTCCCGCCATATCTACGTGGCTCCCACCGATGCCCAGGCGATGGCAGAAGCACGAGAGGCGGAGATGTGGTACCAGGACTCGTTCCGGCGCTTCGTCATTCCGGACCGGATCGAGGACACCCACCCCAGCCTGCAACCCGGATTCCGCGCCATGGCCGAGCGACTTTCAAAAGTGACGTGGGAGCGCTTGGCGGCCGAGACGCTCGCGTTCGGATCGCCCGACACCGTGGTGCGCCACCTTGAGGCCATGCGCGCGATGGGGGTCGGACAGGTGCTCTGCTGGATGAACTTCGGCGGGCTTGCCCAGGACCGGATCCGGCGCTCCATGGAGTTGTTCGCCCGCGAGGTGATGCCTCACTTCCGCGACCCCTAGGGACGAGACGTTCTCGCGATAACCCCCCTCAAGGAGGAGGCAGCCATGAACCTACTCGATCCCGAGGAGCTTAGCCAGCTCCTGCCCGCCGAGACCCATTCGTACCCTTCGCCCGTTCCCACGCAGAGTGTCTCCAGTGACGAGTTCATGCCCGGACCGCAGACGGCAGCCCAGCGCCGGGTCGAAGCGCGCATGAAAGAGCTCGGCGGTGAGTTGGCCCGTAAGCAGGGCCTCACCAGACGGCGCTTCTTTCAGAGCGCAGCGGGCATGGCGGCCGCGTTCGTGGCCATGAACGAGACCTACGGTCCGCTGTTCGAGGCGAGCCCGGCCGAGGCGCAGACACCGGACATGGCCAAGGAGCGGGCCAAAGCCCTCTCGAACCAGTTCATCATGGACTGCCACACCCACTTCCTGCGCGACGACACGCGGATCATGGTCTTCGTGCGCGCACGCGAGGGCGTCGGTAAGGCTGGGTGGAATCCGGCCCTGGTCGGCAAGCCGCAGACGATCGAAGATCTCAAGTTCGCCAACTACTTCAAGGAGATCTATCTCGACAGCGACACCAAGGTTGCCCTCATCTCCGGCTCGCCCTCCGACATCCCCGAGGACTGGTTCCTGACCAACGAGATGAAGGCCGACGCCCGCGCCAAGGTCAATGCCAAAGCCGGTTCTCGCCGGATGCTCAGCCACGCCATCTTCACTCCCGGGCAACCAGGCTGGCTGGAGGCGATCGACAAGGCCATCAGCGAGCTGAAGCCGGACTCTTTCAAGGGCTACACGGTCGGCGACAACACCAACAAGAAGGTCGGCAAGTACCCCTGGCGCATGGACGACGAGAAAGTGGCCTACAAGGCCTACGAGAAGTTCCTCAAGGCCGGCCTCGTGAACGTGTGCGTGCACAAAGGGCTCTTCCCGCCACACACGGAGAAGGAGTTCCCGCATCTGCTGGCCTACTCGGACGTGCGCGACGTCGGCAAGGCGGCCAAGGACTGGCCGCAGCTCAACTTCATCATCTACCACTCCGCCTATCGCTTCGCGGCGGGCGGAAAGGTGGAGGACGCCTGGGCCCAGTTCGAGCAGACTGGCCGCATCGAGTGGGTGACGGATCTCGCCGAGATCCCTTCGAAGTACGGCGTGACCAACGTGTACGGCGATCTTGGCCAGATCTTCGCGCAGACCACGGTCGCGGACCCGCGGGTGTGCGCGGCGATGATGGGGCAGATGGTGACGGGACTCGGGGCCGACCACGTGGTGTGGGGCACCGATGCCGTGTGGACGGGCTCGCCTCAGTGGCAGATCGAGGCGCTGCGACGTCTCGAGATTCCCGAAGACATGCAGAAGAAGTACGGCTTCAAGCCCCTGGGGCCGGCCGATGGCCCCGTCAAGAACGCGATCTTCGGTGAGACGAACGCTCGCCTGTACAAGTACGACAAGAGGTCTGCGCTGGCCACCGATCGGGTGGCGGTCGCCAAGGCAACCTACGAGCAGGAGGGGACGGCTCGCAGTAACCTTCGTTACGGGTACGTTACCCGGGCGCGCGCTTAGTACCGGCCTGCCGCGTGGCACAGGTCCTGACGACGGCGGCGCCTCGCATCCATGCGTGGCGCCGCCTCGTTCGGGCGGAGCATGGCCTCATGGCCGGCGTGGTTCTGGTCATGCTCGTCCTGGTCGTACTGCCGTTGATCTCGCTGGTGTGGGGCAGCGTGAGTACCGACGGCCGTCTCACCTTGGCGCATTTCCGCGAGGCCTTGAGCAGTCGACTGTACGTTCAGGCCCTCCGCAATTCGTTCATCCTCGGTTTGTGGACATCGGTGCTCAGCGTCGCCGTCGGCTTGCCGCTGGCCTGGGCAGTGAGCCGCACGAACGTCCCCGCCAAGCGGTTGATCCATCTGACGGCCATCATTTCGTACCTCACGCCCCCCTATCTGACCGCGATCGCCTTCGTCAACCTGTTCAGCCCCAACGCCGGTCTGGTCAACCGCTTCGCCCGCGACGTGCTCGGCGCGCCGGTCCTGACCTTCAACGTCTTCTCGATGGCTGGTCTGGTCCTCGTCACGGTGCTCCACACGTTTCCCTTCGTGTATCTGCTGGCCGCGAGCGCGCTCACGTCGGTGGATGGATCCATGGAGGAATCAGCCCAGATCCTGGGTGCCGGCCGCTGGCGCACGGCCACCGCCATCACCCTGCCCCTGGTGGCGGCGGCGGTTCTCTCGGGGGCCCTGATCGCCTTCGTCAACGCCATCGCCCTCTTCGGGTCGCAGGCGATCATCGGATTGCCGGGCCGTATCTTCACCCTTCCCACTCGCATCTACGCCCTCTTCGACTACCCGCCGCAGTACGGGCTGGCGTCGGCCATGTCGTTGATCTTCGTCGCACTCACCGTGGCCGCCCTCTACTTGCAGCGGCGATACCTGGCCAAGCGCTCATACGTGACATTGGCCGGGAAGGGGAGCCGTCCGCAGCTGGTCGACCTGGGGCCGGCTCGGTGGGGCGTCCTGGCCTTCTGCGCGGTGGTCTTCGTGGTGGCAGTGCTGGCGCCGTACCTGACCCTGCTGGCGGTGTCGCTCAGCAAATCGTGGGGGCTCGGCTTCTGGCAGAACCTCACCCTCAAGCACTACTACTTCGTTCTTGTTGAATATGATGTCACCCGCCGCGCCATCTGGAACAGCTTGATCCTGGCCAGCGCGGCTGCGACCCTTACCGTCCTGCTCGGGAGCCTCATCGGCTGGCTCGATCTCAGAACGGCGATCCAGGGGCGGAAACTCCTCGACTACGTTTCGCTCATTCCCCTGGGTTTGCCCGGCATCGTGGTGGCGGTGGCCCTCATCCAGTTCTGGCTCAGCTTGCCCCTGCCGATCTACGGCACCCTGCTCATCATCTTGCTCGCCTACACCGGACGCTACGTGCCACTGGGCGTCCGATCGGCGAATGCCGCCTTCCGTCAGATCGATCCCTCTCTGGAGGAAGCGGCGCGGATCACCGGCGCCGGCTGGCTCCGTACCTTTCGCGGGGTCACCTTGCCACTGGCGCGCCCCGGGCTCTTCGCCGGTTGGCTCCTCGTCTTCGTTCCGGCGCTGCAGGAGCTGAGCGCCTCCATCCTGCTCTTCAGCTCCGGGTCCATCACCCTCGCCGTGGCCGTCTACAACCTCTACGAGACGGGCTCGCTGGAGCCGGTGGCGGCGCTGTCCATCGTGACCATGGTGCTCATCACGGTCGCCATCGCTCTGGCCACGCGACTCGGTGGGGTCGGCTCCGGTGCTGCAGCGATGCCACGCGCGGAGCGCGCTCCCGTGCCGCACTGAGCATGGCCTGATGGCGGGCATCGCGATCGAGCATGTGACCAAGCGGTTCGGCACCTTGACCGCGGTCCGCGACCTGAGCCTGGAGGTGGGTGACCGGGAGTTCGTCACCTTGCTGGGCCCGAGTGGGTGTGGGAAGACCACCTTGCTCCGCCTGATCGCTGGATTCATGGCTCCCGACGCGGGGACGATCCGGGTGGGATCGGCCACCCTCTCCACGACGACGGCCGTCGTCCCGCCCGAGCGCCGCGGGATGGGAATGGTGTTCCAGAACTACGCGGTTTGGCCTCACAAGACCGTCTACCAGAATGTTGCCTTCGGTCTCCAGGTGCGCAAGATCGGTCGGAGGGACACCGAGACGCGCGTGGCGCGAGTGCTAGAGCTGGTCAACCTCGCCGGACTCGAGCGCCGGTACCCGAACCAGCTGAGCGGCGGGCAGCAGCAGCGGGTGGCGCTGGCACGAAGTCTGGTCGTAGAGCCGGACATCTTGCTCCTCGACGAGCCGCTCTCGAACCTCGACGCCAAGCTGCGCGAGCGAATGCGGTGGGAACTGAAGGATCTCCAGCGACGCACCGGGATCACGTTCGTGTATGTCACCCACGACCAGGCAGAGGCCATGGCGCTATCCGACCGCATCGCGGTCATGCACCAGGGAGAGGTCATGCAGTTCGGCCAGCCCCGCGCGGTCTACACCCGTCCCGCCAACCGGACCGTCGCCGACTTCATGGGCCTGATCAACCTGATCCCCGGCTGCGTGCTCCGGGCCGACGGTGAGGCGAGCCTTATCACCCTGAGAGACGGCCCCGATCCGATCGGCCTCCCACTTCCTCCAGGCGCTGCCGATGGACAGGCCGTGCAGATCGCCGTCCGACCCGAGAGTCTCCGTGTGACCCCGCTGGTCACCGGTTCCAGCCCGGCGGTCCCGGAAGCCCTGGTCGGCAAAGTCGTGGAGGTGACGTTTCTCGGTAACCTCACCGACTGCCACGTGGGCCTCGAGGATGGGACGCGCATCCGAATTCAGGTCGATCCCAGCCAAGTCCTGGAGGTTGGTCAGTCCGTGCGCGTCTACATCGACCGCCAGGCGGCCACGGTGTTTCTGGACTGACTCAGATAAGGTTCACGCCGGTCAGCGCTTTCTGAAGGAGCTCCGAGAATCGGGCCTTGGCCTCGGCGACATTGCACGGGGCGCCCTGAGCGCGAATCAGAGGTCAGAGATCATGGGGCACCGAGGCGCGCGCCCGGGCGTAACCCCGCGCTCTTGGCGAAGGCTCCCGCGTTGACCTTCTGACCACCGTCAGGACGGACACGGGTGACCTGGATCTGTCCACCAGGGGCGGCGATCAGCACGCCCTCGTCGTCTATCGCGGTCACTTCTCCGGGCGGAGCCGAAACGGCGCCCACGCGCTTGCTGGCCTCGAGGAGCTGTACGGTCGTCCCTTCATATGTGGTCCATGCGCCTGGCTGTGGATCGGCCCCGCGGATGAGGTTCCAGATCTGCTGGAGAGGCTGGTGCCAGTCGATCGGCACGTGTTCCTTTCTGCACCACCCCTCATAGGTGGCTTGGGACTCGTCCTGGACGATTTTGGGGGCCGTCCCGGCGCGCACCATGTCTACCGCCTCCAAGCAGCGCCGCCACCCCCAGCGGATAGAGCCGGTCGAAGTACAAACTGCCCAGGGTGTCGCTATCTCTGATCTCGACTTCCTTCTGCAGCAAGATGGGCCCGGTATCAAGGCCATTGTCGGGCCAGAAGATGGTGAGCCCCGTGCGTGTCTCCCCCATGATGATCGGCCAGTTGATCGAGCTGGGGCCCCGGTGGCGAGGGAGCAACGAGGGATGGTACTGGATGGTGCCGCGCGTTGGCAGATTCAAGACCTCTTCGGGCACGATGAGCGTCACGTAGGCCATGACACAGAGGTCGGCCTTGAACCCCGCAAACTCCTCCCTCACTTCGGGGTCCTTGCGAAAGGATCGGGGCTGGTTGACGGGGAGACCGCGCGCGAGCGCGGCCTCCTTCAAGGGATCGACTCGCCCTCGCCCATCGGCTGGTTCGGGCGCACAATAGACACCGACGACGTTCTCCCCACGCTCCAGCAGGGCTTCCAGCACGCTTTTGCCAAACGCTTGCTGCCCATGGACCACGATGCGCATGATGTCATCTCCCGCGAGCCGTCTGACGCATGCGCCAGTTTCCTCCGACGAACCTCCATTGGCAACTAGCTCCTGACGGAGGAGGAGATGCGCCGAGCCCAGGGAGCGGGAGACCTAGCTGAGGAGCAGGCGGGTCAGCTCCTGGGGCTGGCTCAGCATGGGATAGTGGCCGGTGTCCAGCTCGTGCCAGGTTGCTTTCAGCCGTTCCGCAGTTCGGCGCTGGTGCGCTTCGGGCGGATTAGCGGCGCGGCGGCAGCGAATCACGGTGGCTGGCCACGTGTGATCCCAGAAGGTGGTGGGCTCCATGGGCGCCTCGAGGGCGGCGATGGGGTGCAGAGTGTAGCGTGCCAGGGCCCACGCTCGCGTGTCGGGATCAAGATCGGCGAAAAGACGATCCTGTGCGTCGGCCTTGGTGGGTCCGGTGGCGATGTCGGTGGTCTCGCGAGGTCCTGTCCGCTTCACAATGCCGTCCACCCGCTCCCCGGGAAGCAAGGCCAGCGCGTCGACGAAGATCACGCGCGCGATGCGCTCGCGCGCCAGCTCGGCGACCTTGCAGATGACCATCCCTCCTGAGCTGGTTCCCACCAGGACGACCGCGCGCAGGTCCTCGTAAAACAGAAACTGCGCGACCTCGCGAGCGTGGCTGCCCACGGTGATGCCGGAGCGGATCACATCATGGCGCTCAGCACAGCCGTCGAGAGTCGGCGCGTAGACGTCATGCCCCGCCGCTCGCAGCCGCGTTGCCACCGGCTTCCAGATCCACCCCCCCTGATACGCCCCGTGCACCAGCACATACGTCGCCATTCCCTTCGCTCCTTATACTGATTTGCATCGCCTCGGCGGGGATATCCTCGGCCCGCTCCAGGTTGCGTACGACCAGATGCTTCTCGTCCCGCCGGCAGGGGGCCAGGGTGAAGCCGCAGTTCCCCATCACCACAGTCGTAACGCCGTGCCAGCATGAGCAGGTTCCGAGCGGGTCCCAGGCGACCTGGGCGTCCATGTGCGTGTGACCGTCGATGAAGCCCGGGGCGACCACGCAGTCTCGGGCTTCGATGACCTCGCGGGCCCCATCTCGAATTCGTCCGATCCGTACGATCCTCCCGCGCGCCACCCCCACATCCGCCCGGTAGCGTGGGAGTCCCGAGCCGTCCACCACGGTGCCACCTCGAATCAGCAGGTCATACGTCATGCCGTCCTCCGGGCCTCCAGCGTTGTGACGCGTGACTCACCAGACTGCGCGGCTAAAGGCCGTAAAGCTCGGCCACGTTGTCGTGGAGGACGAGCCGCCGTTCGGCCGCGGTGAGGTGCCCGGTGTGGCGAGCGAGCAGCTCCTGTGAGTCCGGCCACGTCGAATCGCTGTGCGGAAAATCGTTGGCCCACAGGAGACGCCGCACGTTGAGCAGATCCTTGACCCGAAACGCCACCCAGTCGTCCTGAAAGGTCGTGTAGACGTGCTCCCGAAAGTACTCGCTGGGCGGCTTGGCGAGGGCGGCCGAGGTGAGCCAGGCGCGATGGCGCTCGTAGGCGTGGTCCATCCGATACATGAAGTGAGGGACCCAGCCGGCGTCAGCCTCGACGCACACGAGGCGGAGCTTGGGATGGCGCTCGAAGACTCCACCGAAGATGAAGACGCCGATGAGATCTTGATTGCCTCGGATGAAGGCCATGAAGCTGTTGAGCTTCGGGCCGCGGGGCCGCACCAGGTCGCCCTGGCTGGTGAGGACGTGGAACGACGGCGGCAATTCGAGTGCAATGGCCGCTTCAAAGAATGGCGCCCAGTACGGGTCGTCGTAGTCGGGCCCCTTGGGATTTCCGGGGAGCATCACCCCGCGCAGGCCCAGCCCTTTGATCGTCGTGAGATCTGCGATGCCGTCCTCGACCGAGCGGAGGGCCGTCTGTCCGATGCCGATCAGCCGGTCGGGGTGGGCTCCGCAGAACTCGGCCAGCCAGCGGTTGTAGGCCTGGAAACAAGCGTGCTTGTAGTCGAAGTCCGGATGGTTACAGAGCATCATGCCGACGGTGGGATAGATGACCTCGGCGGCGATGCCATCGCGCGCCTGATCCGCCATCCGCGCCTCGGGATCCCAGCCACCCCGGTGGAGCTCCTCGAAGCGTGCCCCAAACATCTTCAGACCATCGGACCGCTGACCCGCGGCGGCGATCAGGCCCATGGGGATGGGCTTGGGCAGCCCGTCGATCACGAACAGGTCGCCACGCGTCGCATCGTGGACGAGGCGGGGGGCGCGATCGCGCCAGGCCCGATCGATGCGATCGACGTACGTGCCAGGGGGCTCGGTGACGTGTGAGTCCGCAGAGATAACTGCCTCGGTCATGATCGTTCTCTCCTCGACGTGTGCCTGGCCCATGTTACGCCTTCCGCGGCGCGAACGGGCCTGCCGTCCCGCTCGAGTGTCAGATGACCTCCTTCGTGCGCAGCTCTGCGATCTCGGCCGGACGGTAACCCAGTTCGACCAGGATCGCCTCGGTGTGCTCGCCGAGGGTGGGCGCCCGATGTCGGAAGCGGCCAGGAGTCTCCGACAGATCAACCGGCGTGGGGGCCAGCGGCGCCGGGCGGGACAAACCAGGATACTCCGTGTCGTGAAGCAAGCCGGCTTGCCTGATGTGCGTGTCCTGCAGCGCCTGCTGGGGCGAATACAGAGGACCGGCGGGAATCTTGGCCGCCTCGAGTGCGGAGAGGGCTTCGAGGGTGGTGCGGTCGGCCGTCCACTCGGACATTCGCTTGGAGATGATCTCCCCGTGGTTGCCACGGGCCTCGTCGTCCTTGAAGCGTGGATCGGTCAGCCAGTGATCGTCGCCCATCAGCCTGGCCCATCGCGCGAACATCGGGCCTCCGATCGCGTAGGCGATGATCCAGCCGTCCTTGGTGCGAAAGAGATCGGAAGGCGCGGACGTCTGGCCTCGATTGAGGGTCGCGACCCGATTGGCCTGGATGACCTGCTGCTCGACCAGGGTCGGATTGTTGAACGCGACCGCCGTTCTGAGAAGAGCGGCCTCCACCTTTTGACCCCGACCGGACTGCTGCCGCGCCATGAGGGCGGCCAGGGTACCGAGGGCGGCCACCGATGCCGTGCCGCAGTCCACCCAGGCAACCGCGGCGCGCATCGGCTGCTCGGGCGTGCCGGTGAGGTAGGCCGAGCCGCACATCACCTGACCGATGCCGTCGAAGCCATGCTTGCTGCTCCACGGCCCGCCGGCCCCGAAGGCGGTCACGGTGGTGAGGATGATGTCTGGTTTCACCCGACGCAGACTCTCCAGATCGAGCGCGAGTGAGCGCAGGACCTCCGGGGGCAAATTGGCGACCACGACGTCGGCGGTGCCCACCAGCTTACGCACGATCTCACGACCCTCGGGACATGCGGGATCGAGCGTCATCGCGCGCTTGTTGCGGTTCATGACCAGGTACATGGCGCCCACGCCGTCCGCCCCCACCGGGGCCACCCAGCGGTCCTCGCCCCCGCCTCGCCGTTCGACGCGAATGACGTCAGCGCCGAGATCGGCCAGGAGCGCCGCGCAGTACGGCCCCGCGATGTACCGCCCGAAGTCGAGAACACGGATCCCCGCCAGCACGTCCGCGATCTGCCCGCTTCTCTCGCTCACTCTTGCCCTCCCAGCTCTGCGTCTCCGCTCCGCGCCGCGGTGGCCCTGTTCGCCACCGGCGACGTCACCCAAGCGAGAAGGTAGGTCGGGCCTGGCACCGGGTCAAGGGTCCTGGTCAGCGTGTCGCTCGGTGGAGTACGATACGAGCACTTTCGACGAGTGCGGCCTGTGGGCCCGAGAGGGAGGAACGGACGATGCCGTACGACCTGGTGATCAAGAATGGCACGGTGATCGACGGATCGGGCCTGCCCCGCTATCGAGCCGACCTCGGCGTCCGGCACGGCCGCATCGCCGCCATCGGGCGCATCCGTGAGCGTGCGCGCGAAGTGATCGACGCTGACGGCCAGGTGGTGTCGCCCGGCTTCGTGGATGGCCACACGCACATGGATGCGCAGGTCTTCTGGGATCCGCTGGGTACCTGTTCTTGCTGGCACGGGGTGACCACGGTGGTGATGGGCAATTGTGGATTCACGCTCGCTCCGTGCGGCAAGGCCGACCGGCACCTGGTCGTACGTAACCTGGAGCGAGCGGAAGATATCGCGGCCGAAGCCATGGACGCGGGTATCGATTGGACCTGGACGACCTTCCCGGAGTTTCTGGATCGCGTGGAATCTCTGCCCAAGGGCATCAACTACGCGGGCTACATCGGGCACTCCGCCCTCAGGACGTACGTCATGGGTGAACGCGCCTTCGATAAGCCGGCTGGCGAGGACGACCTGCGCGCGATGGAACGCGAGCTCCGCGACGCCATTCGCGCCGGCGCCATCGGCTTCACCACCTCGCGCTCACCAAGTCACGAGACACCGGATCGCCGCCCGGTGGCCAGCCGTCTCGCCACCTGGGATGAAGTCCGGCGGTTGGTCGGCGTCATGGGGGACATGAACGCCGGCATCTTCGAGATCGCCGGTGAGCGCTTTGGAGACGATCGGCAGGGGGTGCGCGACTACCACGTCCGGCTGCGTGATCTGGCCGTGGAGACCGGGCGGCCGGTGACATGGGGCCTGTTCAGCCGCCGAGACGATCACGAGCTCTGGCGCCTCTATCTAGCGCTACTGGAGGAGACCGCGAGCGCCGGTGGCCGCATGTTCGCCCAGGTGCACAGCCGGGCGCTGACCGTCGTGCTCTCGTTCGAGACCACCTTGCCCTTCGACCGGCTCCCGGTCTGGAAGGAGTTCCGGGCGCGGCCTCTCGCCGAGCAAGGTCGGCTGCTGCGCGATCCGGACACACGCCGGCGTCTGATCGAGGCGGCGCGCGCGCGCGACGAGCGCCCACCCGTCGGGGCCGAGCCCCGGCGGGCCGCTTACGAGTGGATCTTCGTGATGGACACACCCGACGGACCGCACCGCTCGGTGGCCGACGTCGCGCGCGAACGCCAGGTGGACCCGGTGGAGGCGATGATCGACCTCGCCCTCGAGCGCGATCTGGCGCGCTTCTTCCTGCAACCCATCGCCAACGAGGATCAGGACCATGCGCTCGAGCTGATGAAGCACCCCCGCACGGTGGTGACCTTCTCGGACTCGGGCGCTCACGTCTCCCAGATCATGGATGCCTCGTTGCAGACGCACCTGCTCAGTCACTGGGTGCGCGCCAAGGGGACGCTCACTCTGGAGGAGGGAGTGCGCATGCTGAGCTTCGAGCCGGCAACGCACTGGGGCTTTGCCGATCGCGGCCTCATCCGGGAAGGCATGGCCGCCGACCTCCTCGTCTTTGATCCCGACACCATCGGGCCCGAGATGCCGGAAGTGGTGCGCGATCTCCCCGCCGGAGCCCGGCGCCTGGTCCAGCGCGCGCGGGGCATCGCGGCCACCGTGGTGAACGGCGAGGTCGTGCTGCGCGACGGCAAGGCCACCGGCGCCCTCCCCGGGCGGCTGCTGCGCGGTCCCCTCGCGCCGCGCTAGCGGGGAACAACGCCGTGAAGAGCGTCGAGATCGACCGAAGCAAGCGTCTGCGCGATCAATCCTCGACCGGTCACAATCGCTTCCACCCGGATCTCACGCCGCTCCTGGAAGTCGACGAAGGTGAGGAGGTTGTCCTGCAGACGCGTGATGGCGTGGACGGCCAGCTCGGGCCATCCACCACCGCCGCGGACATTGCGGGCATGGACCCGGGTGCTATCCACCCCCTGACGGGCCCGATCTTCGTCAAGGGGGCCCAGCCTGGCGACGTGCTGGAAGTGACGTTTCTCGACATCCTGCCCGAGCGGCATGCGTTTAGTGCGATCGTTCCCGGTCTCGGATTCCTGCGCGATCTCTGCACCACGCCCTTCCTGGTCCACTGGCGAATCAGCGACGATTGGGCCACCTCGCCCCAGCTGCCGGGAGTGCGCATTCCCGGCGCGCCGTTCATGGGCGTCTCCGGGGTGGCGCCCTCGTCGCGCCAGCTCGAGGCCTGGATCAAGCGCGAGCAAGATCTGATCGATCGGGGCGGACTCGCGTTCCCGCCCACTCCTGACGGCGCGATTCCCGCCCGGGGACCGGCCGCCGAACGTGGGTTGCGCACCATTCCGCCTCGCGAGAACGGCGGCAATTTCGACGTGAAACAGCTGACGAAGGGCTCGACCCTGCTCCTGCCGGTGGCCGTGGCCGGGGCGCTCTTCTCCGTGGGAGACGGGCATTTCGCCCAGGGCGATGGCGAGGTCTGCGTCACCGCCGTGGAGATGGGCGCCACCGTGACGGTGCGCTTTCGGCTCCTGAAAGGGCTGAACGCGGCCGCGCGCTGGCGCGGTCCGCGCTTCGCCCACGGAGATTACTTCGCGCCGCCCCAGTGGGCGGCCCCCCAGCGCTTCACGGCCGCCATGGGGATGCCGATTCGCGAGGACGGCGTCAACGATGGCGAGAACCTGACCCTGGCCTGCCGGAACGCGCTGCTGAACATGATGGCACTGTTGCAAGAACGAGGCTGGAGCCGCGAGCAGGCATACATCATCTGCAGCGTGGCCGTCGACCTGCGCATCAGCAACGTGGTCGACGTGCCGAACTATGTCGTGTCGGCGCTGCTGCCGGAGGCGATCTTCCAGGACTGATCACCGCAGGGCCCGGGAGGAGACTCGATGCACCTGATCCCGTTCCCGGCCTACGAGGACATCCGGCTGAAGTAGTCGAGCGATGGTCGAGTCAGCTCGCCAGGAGCGTCTTTCCCATGTCCGCGATGGCATCGTCGAGAACGGCGACCACGCGGTCGATCTCGGCGCGGGTAATGACGAGTGGCGGTGAGAGCACGATGACGCTGCCCAGGTGGCGACCGCCGCCCGAGCGACCAACGATCACGCCCCGATGCCGGGCGAAGTCCACCAAGCGCGTGATCCGATCGGCCCCGACGACCTCTTTGGTGCGGCGATCCTTGACCAGTTCCACCCCGGCCAGAAGGCCTTTGCCGCGAACGTCGCCCACCCACGGGTGCTTCTCCAGCGTGCGGAGACGGTCAAGCAGGTAGGCGCCGTTCTCGGCAGCACGCTCGACGAGGCGCTCTCTCAGGATGATGTCGATGTTGCGGCCGGCCACGGCGGCAGCTACGGGGTGCCCGCCGTAGGTCGAGATCTGAAAGACCTGACGATTCTCGGACGGCTCGCCCACGAAGGACTGGAAGACCTCGTTGCGCACGACAGTGGCGGCAATCGGGAGGTAAGCGCTCACCAGACCCTTGGCGATGCTGACCATGTCGGGCCGCACTCCGTAGTGCTGATGAGCGAACATGGCCCCCGTCCGTCCGAAGCCGTTGATGACCTCGTCGATGTGGAGGAGGCATCCGTACTTCTTGGCGAGCGCTGCCACCTCGGGGAGATACTCGGCAGGCGGGACGGCCACCCCCACGGCGCTCATCACGGGCTCCACGAGGAGAGTCGCTACCGTGTCGGGCCCTTCGCCCTGGATAGTCGCCTCGATGTTCTTCACGCAGGCCAGCTCGCACGACGGGTAGGTGAGCCCGAAAGGGCAGCGGTAGCAGTAGGGCGGAGCTACGTGGACGAAGTCGTTGCCGCCGAGAGGCTCGAACTTCATCTTGCGGTCGCCCATGCCGCCCGCGGCCAGGGTGGCCAAGGTGGTCCCATGGTAGCCGAGGTAGCGGGTGATCGTCTTGTAGCGGAGCTGACCGGGATGCTCGTGCTTCATGTACTGCCGCGCGATCTTGAAGCCGGCCTCGTTGGCCTCCGAGCCCGAGGCCACGAAGTAGACGTGGTTGTCACCACCGAGGAGCCCATTCACGCGCTCGGCCAGGGCCGCCGCCGGCGCGTTCATCGCCGTGTGCGGATAGTATGGCAAGGCGCGCATCTGGGCGGCCGCCACCTCGGCCAGCTCGGTGCGGCCGTACCCCACGTTGACGCACCAGAGTCCGGCCATGGCGTCGAGATACTCGGTCCCGTCCGCGTCGACCACGGTCGAGCCGCGACCCTCCACGATCACCAGCGGCTCCGATTCCAGCTGACGATGAGGAACGACGGGGTGGAGCACGTTCTGAAGATCCTGTTGAACGACGGCCTTGCGTTCCGCCACCGTGGTCGCGACGTCGGGGCTTGTCATGATGTCTCTCCTCACCGCCGAGAGGTGTACGTACCCGCCCGGATTATAAGCGCACGGCTGCCCGCCGTCTCTCTCAGAGAGGCCTCCCCGGGAACCGACTGACGTCGTCGGGAGTGATCAGATCGGGCACCGTCCAGCCGTTGAGGTCGTACTCGGCCATGCATTGCTCGGCGAAGCCGCGAAAGCGCTGGGCGTCGCCACTGGCCTGGGCCATCTGCCAGGTGATGAGCCGGATGGTCTCGGCCGCGCCCGCATAGTTGCGCTCGTAGAGCTCGTGGCGGCCGCCGAACTCGGTGCCGATGGCATCCCACAGCAGCTTCATCAGCTTGACGCGGTCGACGGCGCTGGTGCCATCCGAGCCGCGCAGGTACTTATCGAGATAGGGGCGGAGAGCCGGCGTCCGGAAGTCGACGGCGTGCGAATTCAGGTAGATCAGGCCGCTGGCCAGGATGCTCTCGGTCAGCTCCTTCACGCGCGGGTAGGCCACCGTCGAAAATACACGATAGGCTTGGCCGTACTCCGGATTGGGCAGCACGCTGGTACCGGCCCAGGGGACGGGCGTGCGCGCCATGGCGTCGCTCAACCCCCAGAACAGGTTGCGCCATGCGATGGCCTCGCCCACCGAGGCCTGGACGTTGCGCGTCTCGCTTGAACCGACAGCGTCCACCGCTTTGAGGAGCAGACCGGCGATGAAATCGAGCTTGACGGCCAGCCGAGTGCATCCGTGGAGCATGGCACGCGGGAAGAAGCCGGAGTGGGAGAAGAAGGTGTTGGACTTCTCAACGTCTTCGTACACGAACACGTTCTCCCACGGCACGAGCGCCCCATCGAGGACGAGGATGGCGTCGTTCTCGTCCATGCGGCTACTGAGCGGATAGTCGAAGGGGCTCCCCATCACCTCGGCCGTCATGGCGTAGGACGGACGACAGAGCAGCTTCACCCCGGGCGTGTCCATGCTGGCGATGAAGGTGAGGGCGAACTCCTTCGTCTTGATGGGAACCGTGCTGGGATGGGCGATGAAGTTATAGTGGGTGAGGGCGGAGCCGGTGGCAACCACCTTGGCTCCGCTGACGATCAGTCCGGCGTCGGTCTCCTTCTCGACGTGGATGTAGACATCGGCCACCTCGTCGGGCGGGCGGTGGCGATCGACCGGCGGCTGGACGAGGGCGTGATTCATGAACAGTACGCGCTCTTGCGCCTCGCGGTACCAGCGGCGGGCGTTGTCCGCGTACGGAGCGTAGAACTCGGCGTTGGCGCCCAGGGTGGCCAGGAAGGCCGCCTTGTAGTCGGGAGAGCGGCCCATCCATCCGTAGGTCAGACGTGCCCAGGCGGCGATCGCATCGCGCGCCGCCACCAGATCGTCGGCGCTGGTCGGGGCCCGAAAGTACCTGTGGGTAAATCCGCCGGAGCCGGTGTCGGTGGCGCACGTCAACACGGGCTGGCTGACTGGATCGTGAAGGGCGTCGTAGAGCCGGGCCAGCATGCGGGCGGGGTTGCGAAAGGCCGGGTGGGCGGTCACGTCCTTGACCTGTTCGCCATACAGCCAGATCTCTCGGCGGCCGCGCAAACTCTCGAGGAACTCGACGCCGGTGAGCGGTCGCTGCGCAGCCGTGGTCGTGGTCGGGGCGTGTGCCTGCATGCGCTACCTCCTTGCGCCCCCGCCAAAGCCGTGGGGCCCCCGAGGCTCGGGAACGTTCCCCGGATCGTAGTGTCACTCGGTCCCTCTGGCAATCACGTAGACCCGGAGCCTTGCCGCATGCTAGCTTGCTGGGCCATCGCTGGCCCGTGCTGCTCAGGGGCCGGCGACGAGAGGGGAGGGCATGTACGAGAACGCCTATCGAGCTCGCGCCGAGCGGGGCGAGGTGCAGATCGGAACCTGGCTGACCATGATCCGGACGCCGGCCGTGCTGACCCTCCTGCGCGCGGCCGGTCTCGACTTCGCGCGCATCGACATGGAGCACTCGCCGTTCTCCATGGAGACGGTGGCCGACATGGCGGCTCTGGGCCGTGCTCTGAACTTCCCGCTGGTGGTTCGCCCGCCTGATGGCAACCGCGAATGGGTCACCCGGCTCCTGGACGCTGGCGTGTGGAATCTGCACGTGCCCCAGGTGGACACTCCGGAGCAGGCGGCGGCGGTCGCGTCGTACTGCCGGTACACCCCTTTGGGTGAGCGGGGCATGTACGGGTTTGGTCCGCATACCGAGTACCAGACACTTGTCGCCGAGCGATCATATGGTCACCGCCAACGCGCGCGTTCACGTGACGATCATGCTGGAGACGAAGCGCGCCTTCGACCGGTTGGATGAGATCGCGTCCGTGACGGGGATCGATGCCCTGACCATCGGGCCCACCGACTTGGCCCAGGATCTGGGCGTGCTGGGCACGCCGGCGCAGCGCCCCGTCCTGGACGAGCACCGCGCCCGACTGAAAGAAGCCGCTCGCAAGCACGGCAAGGCGGTGGCCATGCTCACCGACAGCGTGGACGGAGTGCGGCAGATGATCGCCCTGGGTGCGACCATCATCAACTTTTCCTCGGATGCGGCCGTGCTGAGGTCGGCCTACGCCGCCACGGTGGCTGACATCAAACGAGCATCCTGAACGCTGATCTCGGGGGGAGACTTGCCATGACGAGCTCTGCGCTCTCTGACGCGGCCCTCAAGGCCACCCGTGACCTGCCGCCAGTGCGGCTGAGCGAGATCGTCCTCCGCACGGCACGCTACGCCGACATGAAGGCCTGGTACCAGGCCATGCTCGGGGTCGACCCCTTTCTCGATAACGATCGTGTTTGCTTCCGCCGCTTGCACTCGGACTATCCCTACACGCAGGTGTTCGCGATCTTTCACCGGCCGGAAGTGAGCGATCGGCCCCCCCAGGTCAACGGCCTCGACCACATTCAGCTCCGGCACGGATCCCTCGACGAATTGATCACACGCTACGAGCGCCTGCGGGCGGTGGGGATTCGGCCTGGACGGTCCATGAATCACGGCCCGGGGACGAGCTTCTACTACACCGACCCGGACGGCAACACGGTCGAGCTGTCCGGGCCGAACTTCGACAACGAGGCGGAATATTTGGCCTACTTCGACTCTGAAGCGTACCGGACGAACATTGCGGGCATCGTCATCGATCCCGACGAGTACGCCGCGCGATTTCGCCGCGGAGTGGCCCAAGCTGACCTGGTCCGCATTCCCTAAGCGAGCGTCAGGAAGCGCGGAGCGTCAGGAAGCGGGAGCGTAAACAGGAAGCGAGCGTAAAGGGGGGCGGGGGTGTAGTACCAGCACCCAAACCGAGCGTGAGGGGGCGGGGGTGTAGTACCAGCACCCAAACCGAGCGTGAAAACGAGGGGCGCCCCGGCTTGGCCGGGGTGCCCCGAACGTAGGGGGGCCAGGGGGGCCATTTCGGGGCCCCCCTAAATAACAATGGAACGTCGACGGCTCGGCAAGACCGACATGGCCGTGAGCGTCCTCGGCTTCGGGGGCTCGGAGATCGGCTATCAGCAGGTGGGGGCCCGCACGGTCGGGCGGCTCCTGGGAAGCGCGATCGATGCTGGTCTGAACGTCATCGACACGGCGGAGTGCTACGACGACAGCGAGATCTTGATCGGCCGGGCCATCGGCGGCCGCCGGCGCGAGTGCTACCTTTTCACCAAGTGCGGGCACGCGCGGGGCTGGGGGCGCGAGGACTGGCGTCTGGCCCCGATTCTGGCGAGCATCGAGCGCAGCCTGCGGCGTCTGCAGACCGACTACCTCGATCTCATCCAGCTCCATAGCTGCTCGCTTGCCGAGCTTCAGCGAGGCGACGCTATTACTGCCCTCGAGCAGGCGCGCGCCCGAGGCGCGGTGCGCTTCATCGGCTACAGCGGTGACGGCGAGGCGGCGCGATACGCGGTCGAGTGCGGCCGCTTCGACACGTTGCAGACCTCGGTCAGCATCGCTGACCAGGAGCCGCTGGAGTTGACCTTGCCGCTCGCCCGCGCTCAGGACATGGGTGTGATCGCCAAGCGACCCCTGGCCAACGTGGCCTGGGGGTACGCAAGAAAGCCGGCCGAGCCCTACTACCAGACTTACTGGTCGCGCCTGCGGAAGCTCGACTATCCCTTCCTGCGGGATACTCGCACCGCGGTGGGTACGGCCCTTCGTTTCACCCTCGCCGTGGCCGGCGTCCACACCGCGATCGTCGGGACAACCAAGCCCGATCGGTGGCAGCAGAACGCGGCCCTTCTGCAGGCGGGTGCACTGCCGGATGCGGTCGTCACCGAGATCCGCGAGCGCTGGCAGGCGACCGCCGATTCGTCCTGGGTGGGCCAGGTGTGAAACAGTCAGCGACGGGATCGGAATATGCTTTGCGAAGCATATTTCCGTTAGAGCATACTAAGAGCACCACGCCGGACGAGCGTGTCCGACCAACTCATTTCGGAGATCCTACGTGCGACGATTCGAGATAGCGTTACCGGGTAGCGTGGACGACTGCCTGCAGATCCTGTCCGGCCACGGGGCCGACGCCAAGCTGGTGGCAGGGGGGACCGACCTGTTGCCCCAGCTCAAGAATGGGCTGCTCAAGCCGGGCTGGGTCGTCGACCTCTCAGGCGTGTCGAGACTGCGGACCTTGGAGGTCGACGCCGGCAAGGGCCTGCGGGTCGGGGCGGCGGTGACGGCCCGTGAACTCGAGCTCCATTCCGGCGTCCGCGCCGGGTACCTCGCGCTGGCCGAAAGCGGAGCGCTCGTCGGCTCCGTCCAGGTACGTAACCTGGCCACCATCGGGGGGAACGTGTGTAACGCCGCGCCCTCGGCCGATATGGTCCCGCCGCTGCTCGCTCTCGATGCCGAAGCGGTCATCGCGGGCCCGAAGGGGCAGCGCCGGGTTCCGCTCACGTCGTTCTTCCTGGGGGTCCGTCGGACCGTGCTCGGCCCGGACGAGCTGCTGCTCGAGATCGTGGCGCCGACGCCCGGGCCACGAAGCGGTGGGCACTATCTGCGTCACACGCCTCGGCGCGAACTCGACATCGCCGTTGTCGGCGTCGCCTCCCAGCTCACCTTGTCGAACGGAGTGTGCGGGAAGGCGCGCATCGCGCTGGCGGCGGTGGCGCCCGTACCCCTGCGGGCGACGGCAGCCGAGCAGGCTCTTGAAGGACAGTCGCTGACGCCGGCCCTCATCGAGCGGGCGGCGGACCTGGCAGTGGAGGCGGCCCGTCCGATCAGCGATCAGCGCGGGTCCGTGGAGTTCCGACGTCACCTTGTCCGTGTCCTGACTCGGCGCACGTTGACGACCGCGCTCGAGCGGGCACGCGCCTGATTCAACGGGAGGAATAGGTCACGTGGCGAAACAGATCTTAAACTGCACGGTCAATGCAGAAGCTGTGGAAGTGCTCGTCCAGCCGTACGAGACCTTGCTGGACGCGTTACGCGAACGGCTCGGTCTCACCGGACCCAAGGAAGGGTGCGGGACGGGTGACTGCGGCGCCTGCACCGTTCATCTGGATAGCAAGCCTGTCGCGAGCTGCCTGATGCTCGCCATGCAGGCTCGCGGCCGGTCGGTGATGACCATCGAGGGGCTAGGCCGGGACGGTGCTCTCCATCCATTGCAGGACGCCTTCGTGCGGCATGGCGTGCCCCAGTGCGGGTTCTGTATTCCCGGAGTGCTGATGGCGGCGGCCGCGCTGCTCGCCGAGAATCCGCGGCCAACCGACGAAGAGATCCGCTACGGGATTGCCGGCAATCTGTGCCGGTGCACTGGCTATACCAAGATGCTCACCGCGATCGCCGAAGCCGCGGGCGCCACGCCCGCCGGGAGGTCTCGCTGATATGGCGACGATGAAGACCACACGCGAAGTCAAGGGAGTCGGGCTCTCGATCCCGCGGGCCGACGGAGCCGAGAAAGTGACGGGGCGAGTCGAGTATGTGGCCGATTTGAAGCCTCGCGGCCTGCTGCACGCCAAGCTCCTTCGTAGCCCCCACGCCCACGCGCGCATCGTACGCATCGACACCAGCCGGGCGCGGGCGCTGCCGGGAGTGCGCGCGGTGCTGACCGCCACCGACATCCCACAACTGAAGCGCAAGGCCCCGACCCGCGCCCACGCCGTGCTCGCCATCGATCGGGTTGTCTTCGTCGGGCAACCGGTGGCGGCGGTGGCGGCGGACGAGCTTGCCATCGCCGAGGAGGCGCTCGATCTGATCGACGTCGAGTACGCCGTGCTGCCGGTCGCCGTCGACCCCCTCAAATCTATGCAAGTGGGCGCGCCGCCGGTCGCCGACGCCGGGACGGAGGCCGACACCAGCGAAGCGCTCGCTCACTCGGGTGTCGCCGTCGCCAAGAGCGAGGCCACGCCGGCCAAGGCGGTCAACGTGGCCCAGCAGGCTCATTTCCATCGAGGAGATGTGGCCAAGGGCTTCGCGGAGTCCGATCTGGTCCTCGAGAAGACGTACCGGGTGCCCATGGTGCACCAAGGCTACCTCGAGCCCCACGCCGTGCTGGCTCAGTGGGATAGCACGGGGCTGCTCACCCTCTGGTCGAGCACGCAAGGGTCGTTCAATACGCGCTCTGAGGTGGCCGACGTGCTCGAGCTGCCGGAGAACCGGATCCGCGTGATCCCGGTCGAATGCGGGGGCGGCTTTGGGGGCAAGATCCGTGCGCTGTGCGAGCCCATCACTGCCTTGCTGGCACAGGCCACCAACCGGCCCGTGCGCTACGTGATGACCCGGAGGGAGGAGCTCGAAGCCGGGATGCCGGCACCCCAGGTCATCATCCGCCTGAAGACTGGGGTCAAGCGCGACGGCGCGCTCGTGGCGCTGGAGGCGGAAACCATCCTCGAGTCCGGTGCCTTCGCGGGAGCCGTGCTGGCCATGAGCGCGGTATTCCTCGGCAGCCTCTACAAGTGGCCGGCTTTCGACATCCGCGGTTTCGAGGTTCTCACCCACAAGCCGAGCATCGCCGCCTACCGCGCCCCCACCGCCCCGCAAACGACGTTCGCCATCGACTCGCACATGGAACAGATCGCCCGAACTCTGGGTCTAGACCCAGTCGAGTTCAGGCTTCAACACCTCATGCAGGAAGGCGATCCGATGGCCAACGGCCAGCCCTGGCAGAGCAACGGGGCGAAGCAGGTTCTGCGCCGCCTGGCCGAGCATCCCCTCTGGAAGGGGCGGGCGGAGTGGGCGGCCAGCGCAAGAAGGGGCCACCACGATGCGCGGTACCGGGCTCGCGGTGGGTGGCTGGATTCCGGGTCTGCAACCTACGGGAGCCACCGTCAGGCTCAATCCCGACGGATCGCTCAGCGTGCTGACAGGACAAGTGGACATCGCGGGCACCAACATCGCGCTGGCCCAGATCGCCGCCTCGGCCTACGGGATTGATTTCGACCATGTGCGCATCACGACGGGGGACACCGACGTGGCGCCCGTCACGGGTCTGAGCGCCGGGAGCAAGACCATCTATACAGTCGGCACGGCGGTCCTGGAGGCGGCCAAGGATGCCCGCCAGCAGACGCTCGAGATCGCCGCGAAGGAACTGGAAGCGGCGGTGCAAGACCTCGAGATCGAGGACGGCCGAGTCACCATCCGCGGCGTGCCCGACCGGGGAATCACCTTGGCGCAGATCGGCAAGAAGGGCAACCTCTACATGTCGAAGGTGCCGCCCGTGCTCGGGGTGAGCCATCCCGCTTTCTCGGTGCAGGCGCCCGCCTTCGCGGCGCAGCTGGCCCGCATCGAGGTCGATCCGGACACGGGTCAGGTGACCCTACACGACTTCGTGGTGGTGCAGGACGCGGGCCGCGCCATCAATCCGCTTGGAGTCGAAGGCCAGATGCAGGGTGGCGCCGTTCAGAGTCTCGGCATGGCCCTGACGGAGGCCCTGTTGTTCGACGACAGTGGGCGGCTGACGAACCCGAGCCTGCTCGACTACCGGAAGCTCACCGCGGCTGATCTGCCGAACATCGAGACCATCATCGTCGAGGTTCCGTCACCGGCCGGACCGTTCGGTGCCCGCGGGGTCGGCGAGCCGCCGATCGTGCCGGCGCCGGCCGCCATGGCCAACGCGATCCACGACGCCACCGGCGTGCGGATCACCCAGCTGCCACTCACTCCCGAACGGATTGCTCTGGAGCTTCTGGCGCGCTGAGCGGCCCATCGCCAGGGTACGCCGGGAGGACGACATGCGTGAGGAGCTTGAGGCTGTCCTTGAGAAGTTTCGTCCAGGGTATCAGGCAGATGGATCTGACATCCTGCTCGGCGACGTTGACCCATCCGGCATCGTCGAGGTGCGCGTTCCCATTCGTGCAGAGACGTGTGTGGAATGTCTTTTGCCCGATGACCTGGTCCAGACGATCCTGGGTCGCGAGTTCAAAACGGTCATGCCGAATCTGATCCGCGTCGATGTGCACTTCTTCAAAGAGGGCTCTGACGCCGAACGCCCCGACGTCTGACGGTCGTGTTCCCGAGTGACGGGACGCATACTGTGCGCGTCCCGTCACGGCCGGCGTTGCATCTATTCCTTCGCCACCATGACGTCCGAGGCCTTGATCACGGCCCACGCGGTATCCCCGGCAGCGAGACGGAGGTCGTCCACCGCTTCGTTCGTGATGGACGCGACCACGACGAGGCCGTGACCCAGGTCGATTCTCACGTGGGCGGTGGTCGCGCCCTTCTGAACCTCCACGACCCGGCCCTTGAGCTGATTGCGAGCACTGAGTTTCATGCGGCGGTCTCCTTTTCGCGTCTGGTGACGCCGGGCTCGAAGTCTGGCAGACCCAGCATCCAGCCGGGCGCCAGATCGAGCCGCTCGACGTGGCCGGACGTCTGTCCGTCGATGGTCCGAAAATGCATGTGGATATTGCTATCGGCCGGGGTGAAGATCCCGCGATGCGCTGCGGAGTGAAACCCGATGACCTCGATTTCTCGATGGTGGAGAGTGAGGCGAACCTTGGCCTGCTCGTGACGCTCAGGCGAATGCGGGAGCCCGTCGCGCTTGTCTAGAACGTGAGCGACAAGGGTCGCGGCCACTCCGCGGAGCAGAAAGGCGAGGGGCGCGAGGCCGTCGTGCCGTTCGTCCTCGGCCGCGAGCTTGAGAACGTGCGATTCCTCTTCACCGCTGAGGAGGGGTGACGGGATTTTCGTCCACCGCCAGGACGGTACGTCGGCGTACACGAGAAAGCACGCGCCGGCGCCGTCCTCCGCAGCGACCGTGACCGTGCCCTCCCGCACGCGGGCGATCAGGGGGACCCCGTCGAACACGGAGATCTCGCCCCTCAGCCCCTCCAGCGGGCCCAGGGCATAGAGGTGCTCGAATCGTCGTAGCTCAGCCAAGCTCACGACGGCCCGGAGGTCTCCGGCCAGGACGTTGCGCTGGGCACCGACCCACGCGACGTGGGCGCGCGTCGCGGAGTCCACGTCACCGGCTGGCGGGAGGGGGAGGCAGGAAGCCAAGCCGAGCAAGCACAGATTGGCCGGCGCTGCCTGTGAGGAGATCGATGAACTCTTGAGCAACGGCCTGATGCCTGGACGCCGTCACGATGGCCACCGGATAGATCACGGGCCGATACGTGTCCTCGGGAGGCCGGAAGGCTTCGACGACCTGGCCGCGCCGGATCGCGGCGTCGGTGGTGTAGACGAATCCGGCATCCATCTCGCCCCGGGCCACGTAGTCCAAGGCTTGGCGCACATTCTCGGCGAACACAAGCTTCGATTGCACCCGCTCCCAGAGGCCGAGGGCCTTCAAGCTCTCCTCCGAGTACTGGCCAACGGGCACCGTCTTCGGGTTGCCGATGACGATCTTCCCCACGCGAGGGTCGAGGAGATCGACCGGCTTGGAGAGATCGAGCTTGGACTGAGTGGGCTTGATGACGGTCAACACATTGCGGGCAAAGTTCCGTCGGCTAGCCGCCACGATCAGGTTCTTCCCTTGCAGCTCGTCCATCTGGCGCTGGGCGGCGGAGATGAAAAGATCGACGGGGGCGCTCGCCTCGATCTGCTTCTGCAACTCTCCCGAGGAGCCGAAGTTGTATCGCACGATAAGACCGGGGCGGGCGGCGGCGAACCCACGGCCCAGCTCCTCCACCGCGTCCTTCATGCTGATGGCCACGGAGAAGATAACCTCCTGGGCGACGGCCGGCGCCACGCCGGCAAGCAGCACCAGGAGCGTCACGATCAGGTGTAGGATCAAGCGCATGTCAGCCTCTCGGTCGAATCGGGGAACGGCAATACCTTCACCCACGTCACACGGACCAGGGAAGCGTAGCGATTCAACGCGCTCGGTTCAACGTGTCCGCGCCGACATATTTCGGGCCGCCGTCAAGACCAAGACGTGGCTCGAGCTGGACGGACACTTCGTGATCGGCGACGGCGGGGCCACCCTCCTCCTTGCCATTCTCGAACGGGGATCTCTGCTGGCCGCCGCCCGGCAGATCCGATGGTCCTACCGTCACGCCTGGGGATATCTGCGGCACGCCGAAGCGGTGCTGGGCACGCCCCTGACGGTGTCACGGCCTGGGCGAGGAGCCGCCCGCGGCACCCTGCTCACCGAGCAGGGTCGGATTCTGCTGGAGAGGCTGCTGATGATTCGCAACACTCTCGACGACACGCTCGGACCGACCGGGCCGACCGCGGCTGAGATCTCAGCCCGCGGTCGACCACGGCGACGATCGCCAGGGAAGAGTTCCGCGTAGAAGCTGGCTGCTACTGCCTGGACGGGAAGATCCCCTGCAAGGCGATGATACAGTTCAACGTCACGAAGGGAGGCATGTTGTTCTGGGCCTCGCCACCGCCGACCGACCCGATGGTGCTGGCCCCTAACGCGACATTGCCTTGGCCCGACGAGTAGATCTTCGGGTCTGGACCATCGGCCGTGGCATTTGCCAAGACGCGACCTCCCGGAGCATCGCTCGAGGCCGTGTGGCTGCTCGCCATTGCCGGGTGGCTGTGCGCCGGCATCTGGTTCACCGTGAGCGTGATCGCTTCGTCCCCACCTTCATCGCCAATACTCCGCGTGGTCAGCCCCGGACCCGTCCCCTCCCCAATCACGACCCGACCGCGCAGATCGGGTAGGGCAAAGTTCGATGTACCGTTGCCGCCGAACCTCGTCCCGATCAGGGCAAAGAGCGGGGTAAATTGGCTGATTTGAAGGATCTGCCCGTCACATGGCGCCCACCCAGGTGGCGCGAAGTCGAAACCGACCCATCGGATTTCGCCGACGAAGGGATCTTGAGCGTGAGCGTCCCGCACCGAGAGGGGTAACGTGGTGAGCAGCGCGAATACAGAGGACATCGCCACGATGATGCTCCATGACCGTCGCATTTTGTTCTCCTCCTTGGACGCCGCTGTCTCGCACGTTCCCGCACGAAGCTGGGCTTGAGCCTACGGATAAGGCGTCGAGTGGTCAAGGACCCGAGAGCATGCCCGCCTGTTCTCTCCGGGCGGGCACCGCGCATAAGACGTCCTGATCCAGAACGCCACGAGTCGCCTGGATAAGAACGCTCCCATACCGTAGACTCCGGGTCGGGTGTGGTTGGCTGGGCCAGGAGGGGAGCGCCATGAACGCAGGAGAGATCTTCGTTGCCGGCAAATGGCAAGCGCCCGTGTCGGGCGAGACCTATCAGCCCATCAACCCCGCCAACGAGGAGCCTTTGACCTCGGTGGGCAGGGGGGATGAGCGGGACATCGACCTCGCGGTGACCGCGGCGCGAAGGGCATTCGACGAGGGTCCATGGCCGCGCATGAGCCCCCACGAGCGGGGGCGGATCGTGTGGCGGTTGGGAGACCTGATCCAGCAGCACCTTGATGAGATGGCGAAGCTGGAGAGCCTCTGCACGGGCAAGACCATGTTCGACTCGGGCAAGGTCGAGATTCCCTTTGCGGCCGAGGTGTTCCGGTACTACGCGGGTTGGGCTACCAAGATTCACGGGGAGACGCTCCAGCTTCGGGACAACGCCTTTACCTTCACCTTGCGCCATCCCGTGGGTGTGGTGGGAGCGATCGTGCCCTGGAACTTTCCCTTCCTCCTCTCCTCGTGGAAGATTGCCCCCGCCCTGGCCGCCGGGAACACCGTGATCATCAAGCCCGCCTCGCAGACACCGCTCACGGCCCTGAAGTTCGCCGAGCTATGCCAAGAGGCAGGCCTTCCCGAAGGGGTCTTCAACGTGGTCACCGGTCCCGGCGGCAAGGTCGGCATGGCCCTCGTACGCGATCCGCGGGTGGACAAGATCGCCTTCACGGGATCCACCGAGGTCGGCAAGCAGATCATGCGAGAGGCGGCGGGCACGCTGAAGCGCCTGTCGCTCGAGCTGGGCGGCAAGTCCCCCAACATTGTCTTCGCCGACGCGGATCTGGAGGCTGCTGTCCGCGGCGCGATGACCGGGATCTTCTACAACAAGGGCGAGGTGTGCGCCGCTGGCTCGCGCTTGTTCCTGGAAGACGGGATTCACGACGAGTTCGTGGCCAAGCTGACCGACAAGGTGAAGAGCCTCAAGGTCGGCGACCCGATGGACAAGGCCACCCGGATGGGGCCGGTGGTTTCGCGAGCTCAGATGGAGACGGTGCTGGCCTATATCGAGGCGGGCAAGCAGGAGGGCGCGCGCCTGGTCGCTGGCGGTGGCCGGGCGCAGGCCGGCAATGGCAAGGGCTACTTCGTGGAGCCAACCATTTTTGACGGCGTGAGCAACACGATGAAGATCGCCCGCGAGGAGATCTTCGGCCCCGTTCTTTCTGTCATCCCGTTCCGTTCGGTCGAGGACGGCATCGCCCAGGGCAATCAGACTGCCTATGGCCTGGCGGCCGCGGTGTGGACCCGCGACGTCTCGAAGGCGCTGAAAGCTGCGCGCGCCA
This sequence comes from uncultured Candidatus Rokubacteria bacterium, assembly GCA_963754315.1. Classification (GTDB taxonomy): domain Bacteria; phylum Methylomirabilota; class Methylomirabilia; order Rokubacteriales; family CSP1-6; genus CAVWFS01. Next base: position 117,456 of record CAVWFS010000014.1, on the reverse strand, counting down.
TCCGAGCGGGCACGGTATGGGTCAACGCCTACAATCTGTTCGACGCCGCCCTTCCGTTCGGCGGGTTCAAGGAGTCGGGGTTCGGTCGCGAGATGGGCTCCGTCGGTCTCGACCACTACACGGAGGTGAAGACCGTCTGGGTCGACCTCTCCTAGCGTTCACACAGCGCCCGGAGTCGAACAATCGCCCCGGTTGGCTCGAGACATCAGCGGTAGTCTTCGGCGCGGTCCCGCGGGGCGAAGCCGAGGACGGCGCGCGTCCGGGTAAGGTCGCGGTAGCCCCACTGGTTCTCCGAGGTGACGAAAACCACCTCGTAGCGGACACTGGCCGGGGCGTTTATGGCGCGCTCAATGGCCTGGGCCGCGTCGCGCTGGCTGCACCAGACGGCGAAGTCCCGGACATGCAGCGGCCGGTCGGCGCTGTTGACGTTGCCGATGCGGAGGCACAGCACGGACATGCCGTGCACGTCAGCGTAGTGCCGGCCAAGAGTCTCGCCCCAGAGCTTGCTGCAGCCATACAGGCTTCCCGGGCGGGCGGCGATGGGTTGGATCCATCCTCGATCATCCGGGACCTCGTCGTAGCGCCCGGTCACCAGGGCGCGGTACGGCATCTCGAGCTCGTACGCGGTCACCGTGTTGCCGCTGCTCGCGAACACGATCCGCGGGACCCCGGCGCGGCGGGCTGCCTCGAAGACGTTGTAGGTGCCGGCGATATTGTGGTGCAAGAGATCTGCGAAGGGCGCATCGGCACCCACGGTGGCCGCGAGGTGAACCACCGTCTGTACGCCCGTGAAGGCTGGAGCAATGACCTCCAGGTCGGCGATATCCGCCTGATGGCAGATGACACCGGGTACGGGACGCCGGTTGAGCCCACGTAGCTCGTAAGCGTCTCCCATATGCTTGAGGACAGCGCCGCCGATGAGGCCGCTCAGCCCCGTTACCAGGACCACCGGCCGCCTTATCGACATCGTTCGGGCAGACTCATGTTCATTGCAGGTACCGCCGTCGATGCCCATTCACGATTCTAGACCGCATGACGCGAGCGCTTCTGCACGCGGCGATGGTAGCCAAGTACCCAGCAGAGAGCAATGCGTGGCCGGCGCGCGCTGTTCCTCGACGCCACATGGTCCGATCTCGCGAGGTGAGAAGCACGATAGAATGCTGTTGACGGACTGACCGGGAGGAGGTTGCCGGGCATGCTCTCCCACATCGGCGAGATTCTGGAGGATCTGCGGCATGGTCGCCCCATCATCCTCGTTGACGACGAGGATCGGGAAAACGAGGGGGATCTCGTGTGCGCGGCCGAGAAGGTAACCCCGGAGATCATCAACTTCATGACCCGCCACACCCCCGGGTATCTCTGTGTGGCTTTGACGGCAGCCGAGTGTGATCGCCTCGAGCTTCACCCCCAGGCCGCCTCGAATACATCGCTGCGCGGGACGGCGATGGCCGTCTCGGTGGATGGCCATCCGCGGTACGGGGTGGGAACGGGGATCTCGGCGTCCGATCGCGCGCGCACGGCTCGGCTCCTTGCCGATCCCGCGAGCCGTCCGCACGACCTGGTGCGACCTGGACACATGGTGCCGCTCCGCGCTAAGGATGGCGGCGTGCTCGTGCGTACCGGGCAGACCGAGGGCTCGGTGGACCTGATGAGGCTCGCTGGGCTGAACCCGGCGGCCGTCATCAGCGAGGTGTGCCGCGAGGACGGCGAGATGGCCCGCATGCCCGATCTCGAGATCTTCAGCCAGCAGCACGGCCTCCGCATTTGCTCTGTCGAGCAGATCATCCACTATCGGTTCGGTCGCGAGCGCCTCGTTCACCGTCTACCCCCCACCGAGGGTGTACCAGTGGATACGGACCACGGTCGCTTCAACGTCGTCGCCTACCGCAGTGTGGTCGACCGCCTGCCGCACCTCGCGTTCTGCGTGGGTGATGTGGGGCGGCTCGACCCATCGGGCTACCCGCTCGAGAGTGACGAAGCGACCCTGGTCCGTATGCATCGGCGCGATCTGCTCGGCGACGTCTTTGGTGACAAGTCGCACCCATCCAACCGGGTGCTGGCGGTTTCCCTTGCGCGGATTCAGGCGGAGGGACACGGCGTGGTGGTCTACCTGCGGCCCGACGGCGCGGGAGAGGGACTGACCGAGCGCCTACAGAGCTGGATCTATCCGAGCCCTCTCGGTGACGATCCCGACGTTCCGGATCTCACGAGCCTGGAGGGTGCCGGCGTCCGAGGCTTGCCCATGAACCGGCGCGACTTCGGCATCGGGGGGCAGATCCTGCGTGATCTCGGCCTGCGGCGACTCCGGGTCCTGTCCAACAACCCCCAGCGTCTGCACCATCTGCAGGCGTTCGGTCTGGAGGTCGTCGAGTCGGTGCCGATCGGGCTGTAGTATTCGGCGGTGGTGGCGTCCCGCGCGCGCTTCGGCGTCGTACTGCTCCCCGAGTCACTGGCGGGGTTCGGCGCCCTCTGCCGCGACGCTGAGGAACATGGCTTCAATCTGCTCGGGGTGGCCGACTCTCAGTCGGTGTTCCGCGAGCTGTACGTGGCCCTGACTCTGGCTGCCCTCAACACGTCGCACGTGCGTCTTGGCCCTCTCGTCACGAACCCGCTCACGCGCCACCTCGTGGTCACCGCCAGCGCAGTGTCGAGCATCGACGAGGTATCGGGTGGTCGGGCCGTGCTCGGGATCGGATCGGGCGACAGCGCCATCTTCTCGATCGGTGCGCCGCCAGCCACATTGGCCGGGCTGGAGGAGGCGGTGGTCACTCTTGGCCGGCTCACCAGTGGCGTGCCGGTCGATCGGGAGGGCCGCCGGTGGCAGGTGCACCGATCGGGGCGGCGGGTGCCCCTCTATCTGGCGGCCGAGGGGCCGCGCACCCTTGAGCTGGCCGGTCGTATCGCCGACGGGGTGATCGTGGGCCTCGGGCTGACACCCGACGTGATTCGCCTGTCGCGGGCAGCCATCGAACGTGGCGCGCGCGCGGCGGGGCGGACCCTGGCGGATCTCGACATCTGGTGGTTCGCCAAGACCAACGTGGCGACGACACGAGAGGAAGCGATCGGGCCGATCACGATGGCGCTGGCGGCCAGCGCCAATCACGCCTTCCGCTTCACGCTCTCTGGCAAGGGTGTGCCCCCGGCACTGCACGACCAGATCAAGGGTCTTCAGCGCGACTACGATTCGCACCATCATGAGATCGCCGGCGCGGGAAACGCCGGGCTGACCGAACGCTGGGGCCTGACCGAGTATCTTGTCGATCGCTTTGCCATCGCCGGCACCAGAGACGACTGTGTGCGTCAGATCCATCGCGCGATGGAGGCCGGTGCGCATCAGTTCATCGTCACCAGCTTCGTACCGGACCCGAGCGCCTTCATGCGTCGCTGGATGCGCGATGTCGCCCCAGCCGCAGGCTAGGTCCCATCGAAACATCTCCATCTCGAACAAGGAGCCAATCCATGACCGAGCCCGTGCGGGTTCACCTGAGAGTGCCGGGAACCTCGCCCATGTCCGAGTTGATGACGCTCATTCAACGCATCGAGGAGGCGGGCTTCGACGGCGTCGGGATTCTCGACAGCCAGATGCTGTGCCGCGACACCTTCGTCACCCTGGGCCAGGCGGCCACGCGCACCTCGCGGCTGACCCTGTTTCCCGCGGTTACCAACCCTTTCACACGACACGCGTCCGTGTTGGCGGGTGCCATCCAGACGGTCGAGGAACTAGCGCCCGGTCGGGTGAAGTTCGTCATCGGCACTGGTTACACCTCGGCTAGCACGATCGGGCGCAAGCCAGCCACCTTAGCGGAAATGCGCGCCTGCATCGGCACTGTGAAGACGTTGCTCCGCGGCCAGAGTGTTGATTTCGCTGGCACCCCGGGGCGGCTTGTCTATGCCGCCGGGCGCCCGATCCCGCTCCTGATGGCCGCCTCGGGACCGAAGGCGATCGAGGTGGCGGCCGAGATCGCCGACGGCGTCCTCGTGTTGGTCGGGTTCAATCGGGGCATCGTAGAGAAGGCCCTCGACCATCTCGAACGTGGTGCCCGCCGGTCCGGCCGCCGCCTCGAGGATCTGGAGATCATCTGGGCCGTGCGCACGGGAACGGCCGCGACCACGGCCGAGGCGCGCCGCCAGGCTCGACCGACCGCGGTCCACTGGGGCATCCTCCGCTGGGGCGGACACTGGGTAGAGCCTGCAGGGTTGCGTTTGCCGAGACTCGACATCCCCGACGCCGTATGGAAGGTCTACCCTGATCTGTCCCACGCGGAGGACTGGGAGGCCGCCATCGCGGCAACCGCCTTCGTCCCCGACGACGTCGTGGCCCAGCTGTCGGATGCGCTGGGGCTCATCGGCACCCCGGAGCACTGCGCCGAGCGGATCGTCGAGATGACCAAGCTCGGCGTCCGGAACCTCTACCTGATGCCGCTCCAGACGTTCGCGCTGCCCGAGGGCGAGGTACGCGCGTTCGGCAAGGTCGTGTTCCCACGTCTGCGCGCGCTCGGTCTGCGCTAGCGCGGAGAGCGCGCCGGCGGGTCGGGTTGTCGCCAGCATTACCTGGGAGAGTGCGGTAGGATCGGACGGTCGGGGACTCGACAGGACAAGGAGGCCAGCATGCTCGCGATCTGGGTGAAGGTGCGTATCAAGCCAACGGAGCGGGAACGGTTCCTGAAGGCCATCGAGGTGGACGCCCTCGGCTCGGAACGGGACGAGCCGGGCTGTCTGCGCTTCAACGTGTTGCAGGACGCTCAAGACCAGAACGTCTACTACTTCTATGAGGTCTACAAGGACGAGGCTGCCCTGGAGGCCCATCGCGCCGCGCCGCACTACGCCGTCTGGCGGGCGGCCGCCGACAGCCTGGACGGACCCACGCAGGCGACCCGCTGCCAGCCCGTTTTCCCGGCCGCCCGCGCGTACTGGGGCAAGCAGTAGGGCGTCGAGGAGACCGACCATGATCCTCGCGGACCGCGTGGCCATCGTAACCGGAGCTGGACAAGGCATTGGAAAGGCCACCGCCCTGGCCCTGGCGCAGGCGGGCGCCCACGTGGCCGTGGCGGACCTGGACAAGGGCGCGGTCGAGACGACGGCGACGGCCGTCATCGGGCTGGGCCGGAAGAGCCTCGTTCTCGACGCGGATGTCGGCGATCTGGCGAGCATCGATCAGATGACGCGTCGGGTTGCCGAGAACTTCGGCCACATTGACATTCTCGTGAACAATGCGGGTGTCACCCGCCGCGCCTACATCATGGATCTGACCGAGGCGGACTGGGACCGCATCATGCGCGTCAACGGTAAGGGGGTCTTCTTCTGCCTGCAACGGGTGGCGCGCGAGATGATTCCCCGCCGGAGCGGGGTGATCGTCAACATCGCGTCCATCGCCGGCAAGGGCTACGCGGGCACGTCGAATGCCATCTATGCGGCCAGCAAGGGGGCGGTCATCAGTCTCACACGCATCGCCGCTCTGCAGCTGGCCAGGCACAACATCAATGTGAACGCCATCTGTCCCGGCACCACGGTCACCGCGCTCTCCGAGGACAACCTTCGCTCGCGAGCGCGGGAAGAGGGTCTGAGCGTCGAGGAGATGGCCCGCCGCCGGAATGCTGGCATTCCGCTCGGACGGCCCAATACTCCCGAGGACGTCGCCGCCCTCGCCGTCTTTCTGGCTTCCTCCGGCGCCCGGAACATCACCGGGCAATCATTCAACGTCGACGGGGGCATCATCCTCGATTGATCCCATGATGACCGAGCCGGATTGGGCGAAGCAGTGGTCGCTTGATCCCGGGGTGATCTTTCTGAACCATGGCTCGTTCGGGGCCTGTCCAACCGAGGTCCTGCGCCACCAGGCCGCGCTACGGGCGGAGATGGAAGCCGAGCCTGTGCGCTTCCTTTCGCGCGAGTTGGACGAGCGTCTGGACGCCGCCCGTCAGGCACTGGCCGCTTTCGTCGGCGCCGATCCCGACGACCTTGCCTTCGTCTCGAACGCGACGAGCGGGGTCAACACGGTGCTGCGCTCGCTTGTCTTCTCCCCGGGTGACGAGCTGGTCACCACCGACCACGCCTACAACGCTTGCAAGAACGCCCTCGACTTCGTGGCCGGCCAGGCCGGTGCTCGCCTCGTTGTGGTCAAGGTGCCGTTTCCCGTCACCTCCGCGGCAGCCTTTCCGGAGGCCGTGCTCGCGGCCATATCCCCGCGTACCAGGCTGGCCCTGCTCGATCACATCACGAGCCCCACAGCCCTCGTCCTTCCTATCGAGCGCCTGATCACCGAGCTGAGCGCGCGAGGTGTGGATGTCATCGTCGATGGCGCCCACGCGCCCGGGATGGTTCCCCTCGACCTCGAAACACTCGGGGCCACCTACTACAGTGGCAACTGCCACAAATGGCTCTGCGCCCCGAAAGGGACGGCCTTCCTCTGGGTGCGCCGCGATCGCCAGAAGGACGTACGGCCGCTCACCATCAGCCATGGCGCCAACGCCGTGCGACCGGGGCGCTCGCGCTTTCGGCTGGAGTTCGACTGGACGGGAACGGACGATCCCACCGCCTGGCTCACGGTGGCGCGGGCGCTCGACTATCTCGGGTCGCTGGTGCCGGGGGGGTGGCCGGCGCTCATGGCGCGCAATCGCGGGCTAGCGCTCGAAGCTCGCCGGCTTCTGTGCGCCGCTGCCGGTTCGGCGCTGCCGTGCCCTGACGAGATGGTCGGCTCCATTGCCAGCATTTGTCTGCCCGACGGGCAGGTGACCGAGGCCCGCTGGCGTCGGCTCGATCCGCTCCAAGCCCGGCTGTTCGAGGAGTGGAAGATCGAAGTGCCCGTGATGAGCTGGCCGGCGGCGCCGCATCGGCTCCTTCGGATCTCTGCGCAACTCTACAACGGCCCCCAGCACTACGCGCGTCTGGCGGAGGCGCTCAGCGCCGAGCTGGCCGCCGAGCGTCGCCGCCCCTGACTATCGATCCGGCCGGGCTCAGCCGCGACCGACGAACGGCATCTTGGTGGCCATGATCGTCATGAACTGGATGTTCGTGTCGAGTGGCAAGCGGGCCATGCTGAGCACAGCATTGGCGACGTGCGCCACGTCGAAGAGGGGCTCTACCGCGACCGTCCCGTTCGCCTGAGGAACACCCTTGGCCATCCGGGCGGCTAGGTCGGTCAAGGCGTTGCCGATGTCGATCTGGCCGCAGGCGATGTCGTACTTGCGGCCGTCCAGCGATGTCGCCTTGGTGAGCCCCGTGATGGCATGCTTGGTCGAGGTGTAGGGGGATGAGTTCGGTCGCGGGGCGTGTGCGGAAATGGACCCGTTGTTGATGATTCGCCCCCCTCGTGGCTCTTGGCTCTTCATGATCTTGAATGCTTCCTGCGTGCACAGGAAAGAGCCGGTGAGATTGATGTCCACCACCGACTTCCACTGCTCGTAGGTCAGGTCCTCGAGCGGGACTCCGGGGGCGCCCACGCCGGCATTGTTGAACAGCAAATCGAGACGGCCGAATGCCTCCTTGGTCCGCGCGAAGAGCGCCCGCACCGACTCCGGATCGGCCACGTCGGTGGGGACGACCAGCGCCCGGGAGCTGGCCGACCCCGCCTCCGACGCGACCTGCTCGAGGCGATCCTTGCGGCGTCCGGCCAGAGCGACGTGATACCCATCCTGGAGCAGCGCAAGGGCGGCCGCCTTGCCGATGCCGGAACCCGCGCCCGTCACGATGGCAACTTTGGGAAGCACACTCATGGTTCAATCTCCCTGAACTGTAGTGGTGAAGACTCCCGATCGACCCGCCGCGCTCGCATGGTACCCCATGTCAGCCGAGGACGAACGGCACCCCGGCGCGGCTCACCACGGCGCGGAGCTGCTCCATCAGATCGTCGGGGATGGGCACTCCATTCTCGAGCCGCTCCCGCCGCGTGAGCAGCTCCGGGTCCCCGGCCACCAGAACGGGCTCCGCTGGGTCGGCTCGCTTGGCGCCGTGCAGCACGTCGATCACCTGATCGAGGTCCTCCTCGAAAGCACCGTCGTCCCGGAAAGCATGGGGATCGATGGCCAGGAAGAAGTGCCCGATGTTGTGGGGATCGGAGGGCCGTTGCGTGCGATTGCGCAGGGGCGAGAAGGAGGCGCCGGCCAGGGTGCCGGCCAGAATATGCACCATGACGGCGAGGCCGTAGCCCTTGTGGCTGCCGAGGTCACGAGTGCCTCCGAGTGGTGTGATGCCCCCGTCCGGTTCGGAGAACACGTGACGAAACGCCTGCTCCGCGTCGGTCACAGCCTGACCGTCTCCGTCGACGACCCAGCCGGACGGGACCGGCTTGTGGTTGAGCTTGTAGACCTTCACCTTACCCGCGGCCACGGTCGTGGTCGCCATGTCCAGCTGGAACGGCGGATTGCGCCGGGCGGGAGCGGCGAAGGCGAGAGGATTGGTTCCCATCACGGGCTCGGCCGCGAACGTCGGCACCAGGGTGATCCCACGGGTCGCTGAGGTCACCATGCCGATCACACCGCGCTCAGCGGCGATCGTCGCGTAGCAGCCCGCGGCGCCGAAGTGATGGGAGTTGAACACCGACACCACCGCCACCCCGGTGACCAGGCACTTGTCGACGGCCAGATTCATGGCATACGTCGAGACGGGATGCCCCAGTGATGCATCGGCGTCGATGAGGGCCATGGCCGGCGCCTCGCGCACGGTCTTGAACAGCGGACGCATGTTGAGTCTGCCCTGACGGAATTCCTGATCGTAGGTGGGGAGCATCGAGATGCCGTGCGAGTCGACTCCGCGCAGATCGGTTTCCACCATCGCCTGGGCGGTCGTCTCCGCGTGGGGATCCGACATGCCCCACGCGCGGAGCACGGAGACGAGTTGACGTTCGATCTGAGGAGCACGGACGCGCATGGCTCGACTCCCGACAGAAAGTAGGCGGCCCTCGCGGACGCCTCTGATGGCTGACCGTATCATGCCTGCTGGTGCGCGACTACGGTGACGCAGCGCTAGCGGGCGACCGACCGTCCCTTCAGGTCAGTACCATCTGGGTCTGGATCGTTAATGACAGCAGGCGCCCTCCCTCGTCGGTGATCCGCGTCTGCCATACCATCGTGCGCTTTCCACGGTGCAGGGGAGTGGCTTCCGCGCGGATCGTTCCCGCGCGTCCGGCGGCGAAGAAGTTGGTCTTGGACTCGAGGGTGGTGGTGCCGGCCCCAGGCGGCAAGTTCAGCACGGTCGCAGCGGCCCCCACCGTGTCGGCGAAGGCCATCAGGGTGCCGCCATGGAGGCTGCCGCCTACGGTGGTCAGCTCGGCCCGGTACGTGAGTTCCGCCACCAGGCGGTCGGCGCTTGCCTCGACGAACCGAATCCCGAGGAGTTCCCCGAGCGTGCCCTTGAATTGCTCCGAGATGCCGCTGAGATCGAGGGTCATCGGGCGTTCTCCGTGGTCGGTGTCAGTCCGTCCTAGCGGGTCCGGGTATATTCGTAGTCCTCGCGTTCACCGTCTCCCACCCGGAGCTCCGGCCGCAGTGGAGGACGGGTGCGGTTCAATTGGGCGTGCGCGTCGAGGGCGGCCTGATCGGCCCAACGCTCTAGCAAGGTAAGCCGATCGGGGTTCACGACGCTCTGAAAGGCCTCGAACTGCTGGCAGCCTGGTTCTTTCATGACCTCCGCGCAGCGAGTCTTGAGAACCTGGGCGAGGTCGGAGCCCTTGCCGGGGGCGGCGGTGATGGTAATGACCAGTCGGATCGCCATGTCATCTCCTCCGTGCATCCTGCGTGAATACCGTCGGAACCCTAGCCCTGGCCTGCTGATCCGTCAAGCGCGGCTTGACGCGGGAGCCACCTCCGGAGGAGCATAGCTGCGGGTGAGAGGGCCGTCGGCGGAGCGCGATGCAGAGCGGCGACGTGCCCTGCCCCTCAGGGAGAGGATCGATGCCTCAGACGCGCGATCAGATTCGTCGGGACAAGTCGGTTGACACCCTGGCCGAAGCCATTCTGGAGCGGGATCAGCCTCGCACGGCCGATCTGTTCTTCCAGATGGTGCGGCGACAGGGCCGCTCCCTGGGCGACGCCCTCGGTGCGGTGACGGAAGCCGAAGCGCCCTTCGTGCAGGTGCCAAGCCACATCAACGTTCGCGACGGGAGCATTACCCTCATCAACAACGACCACACCATCCTTGGCCTGCGCACGGCGACGAGTCTGGCGCCCTTTCTCCCCGAGCCCTATCGCTTGCTCCCGCTCCTGCAGAGCGTCTGGTACATTCCCGCCGGCCTCGACATCTGGAACCAGCTGCTCGCCCGCTACCCGGGGCGCTACGCCACCATGAAAGGCTACGAGGTGCCGCCCCCGCGCCACGGCCCGGTGGTGTGGAACCACGACGAGGACCCCATCATCGAGGAAGGCCCCGTCGCCGAGCGCCTGCACGGGCACCTCATCGCCACCATGAGCGGCGACGTGCGGCGGTCCTATGGGCTCTTCCTTGGTCTGGCGGCCGAGGAAAATCTGCGCCCGCTCCTCCGCGATCAGCTGCTCTTCCTGGGTCTCATCGACCTGCAGGACACGGTGGCCGGCCGCAAGGCCCGCAACACGGGCCACAAGGCTTTGCGGGCCCGAGCCGTGACCGACCTTGCGGACGTCATCGGCTGGGACGGGGCACACGGCGTGTACTACATGGGCGTCCCCGACATGGCCGTCGGTCCTCTGTACTACTCGCTGTACGACGCGGCCTGTGTGATCCTGGCCAACGACTTCGCGGATGCCGGTAAGAGCCTCAAGCAGACGAACAAGACTCCGCTGACCCCCCTCGAGGTGGACGAGATGGTTCGCCTGCTCATGGAGGCCGATGGACCGACGGTGTGGGATCAGGTGACCGCCCACCTCAAGAACGGCAAATCCATTCGGAGCCTGGGCGACACCATCCAGGTGGGCGCAGCCGAGCTGATCCTGCGCACTACGGTCCCGCGCCAGTTCACGGACGGTCAGCACCCCTTCGACTACTGCAACACGGCCAACCACTGGATGCGGACGAGCGACAATCCCTACCAGCCTCGCTTGCTCTACCTGATGGCCCACTTCGTCAACGATGTGGCGCGCTCCAATAAGCTGTTCACGGACGTGATCAAGGGCGAGTGTGCCGGACTTGAGCCTTCCGGGCGGACGGGACCGGCATTGCTGCGGGAGCTCGACGAGGCCATCCTGGCGTTCGACGTCCCGCGCACCACCGCCCTGGCTGACGCCTATCTGCGCTCGGGTGCCGACCGCGACGCCTACATGACCGCCGTCGCCCTCACCGCGTGCAAGTTCCAGGACGACCCGCACAACCAGAAGATCACCCACTCGGCCTTCGAGGAATACGCTCACCATACGACGCATCAGCGGGATCGTCTGCTGCTGGCCCCCGTGCGGCTGCTGGCCGGCTGGCCCAAGATGCCGGGTGAGCGCGATTGCTATGCGCGCTTCGAGAAGGAGTGGATCCTTAACTGACGGAGCCGCCGGGCGGCAGGAGGGTACCCCATGGCCACCGTGAGGTTCGACAAGGGGGTCGGCCAGTTGCTCCTGCGCTATGCGCGCATGCTGGTGGCGCGTGGCTACGTCCACAACTCGCTCGGCAATCTCGCCATCCGCGTGCCGCACCCCGATTTCGCCCACGGCGTGGCCTATACCAAGCACGCCGAAGTCTCACTGGAGGAGATGACCCTCGACAACGTGGTCATCACCGACATCCCGACCGCGACGCTCCTGCACGGTAGCGTGCCCACCAGCGTCGGGCACAACCTGAATCGGGAGATCCTGCGCCTGCGACCCGACATCCACGCGGTCATCCATGTCCATCACGACGAGACGATCGCCCTCCTGGCCTCGGGCGCCCTGAAGGAGCTCCGGATCGTGTCCCTCGAGTTCCCTTACGTCATGGCCAAGCCGCCCCACATCGTCCCCTCGCACCTGGACGTGGAACAGGACGTGGGCCCGGTGAGTGATTTCATTCACGACACCAACTCCGTGCTCATGGAGAATCACGGGGTCACCACGCTCGGGCGCACCGTGTCCGAGGCGTACCACCGGCTCAACACGCTGACGTCGGAGGTCCGCCGCAACGTCATGACCACCCTGCTGGCGGTGGCCGCCGGCTCCGAGATCCACGCCATCGCCCCCGACGCGGTCGACTGGATGTATCGTCACGCGGAGAGCGTGATCTACCCGAGTCGTGATGAGACTCGACGCCCCCTCGGAGGCGAGCGTCGGGCCTGAGGCGTCAAGGGAGGCTCGCGCGTGATTCAGGCCACCACCCTGAGCGGTCACGTCGAGCTCCCGGACCACGTCGTCCGTGCCTTCGCGAAGAGTCTGACCGGTGTTCTGCTCCTGCCCGCCGACGACGGGTACGCCGACGCCCGCGCCGTCTGGAATCGGATGATCGACCGGAGACCTGCCCTCATCGCCCGTTGCGCCGCCGTTGGCGACGTGGTCACGGCCGTCCGTTTCGCGCGCGAGCACAACCTCCTGATCTCCGTGAAGGGAGGCGGTCACAACGTGACGGGCCACGCCGTGTGCGACGGCGGTCTCATGATCGACCTGTCCCCCATGAGGGAAGCGCACGTCGATCCGCGAGGGCGCCGAGTGGTGGTGGGGCCGGGCGCCACCTGGAAGGACGTCGATAGCGCAAGCCTGCGCCACGGTCTGGCGACCACGGGTGGCATCGTCTCCTCGACCGGTGTGGCCGGCCTCACCTTGGGAGGCGGCCACGGCTGGCTCATGCGCAAGCACGGATTGGCCTGCGACAACCTGGCTGCGGTGGAGCTGGTCACCGCCGACGGGGTGAAGCGCCGCGCCAGCGCCGATGAGCATCCGGATCTCTTCTGGGGCCTCCGCGGAGGCGGCGGAAACTTCGGGATCGTGACCTCGTTCGAGTTCCATCTCCACCCGCTCGACACCGTCCTGGCCGGACTGATTCTTCATCCTCTCCGTCGAGGGCGGGACGTGCTCGAACGATATCGCGACGTGACGATGACCGCGCCCGACGAGCTGGTGGTCGGCGCCTTGGTGACGACATGGTTCGATGGCACGCCGGTCATCGCCCTTGCCGTCTGCTACAGCGGGAGGATCGAGATAGGAGAGCGCATCGTGGAGCCCCTCCGGCGGCTGGGGCGGCCGCTGCTCGACACCGTGCGTCCGATACCATACGCCGAGTTGCAGACCGCGTTCGATGCCACGAACCCGCCGGGCGCTTGGTACTACAGGACGGGCTATCTCGATGGAGCACAGTTCGGAGGAGCCGTCTTCGTGGAGACGTTCCTAGACCATTGCGATTTCCCGTCGCCGTCGCCGTTCTCGCGGGTGTACCTCGAGCATTTGGGTGGCGCCATGGGCCGCGTTCCCGCTGACCAGACGGCGTTCGTTCATCGCGCGGCCCCCTTCGACCTCATCGTGATCGCGGGTGGTTTCCAGCCCGAGGACGCTGAGAAGAACATCCAGTGGGCGCGGCGCACGTCAGACGCCATGCGGCCTTTCATGTCTGGCGGAGCCTACGTCAACTACCTCGGCGCCGACGCGAGTCAGGATGCGGTGCGCACGGCCTACGGTCCCGCCTTTGCGAGACTGGTGGCCCTCAAGGACCGCTACGACCCCCACAACGTCTTTCGCCTCAACCAGAACATCCGGCCGACCGCGACCCGCCAGGGGTCCTGACAGCTATTTGACGTTCCTCCACGTAGGTGAGAACGGTCTCCTTGGTGCTGGCCGATGGCCGGCGAGCGCAGCGGAACGTCGGCGACGCGGTCGTGACGGTCAGCGACGACGCGGCCCCGTGTCGCGTTGTGTTCGGTGAGTCAGGTGATTCGGCCCTGCTGGGCCTCACCGTGCTCGAGCAGCTCGGCTTGGCCGTCGATCCGGTCCAGCGCCGACTCGTGCCCGCGGACGTTCTCCTCTACTGAAGCCAGATCGGCTGAATGGGCGCCTCGCACAGACTCGCTCGGACATTTGCAGTCGGTCGAGCTCTGGGCGCTCCTCAACCAGAACATTTGACCTAGTCCCAGCTGAGCTCCAGGCGGGGGGCCCGTTCTCAGCCCTTCGCCCGGCGACGATCGGGCGGCAGGGCGTGAAGCCCGCTCATCGCGTCGATCCAGTCCGGCGCGTGGCCTTGTAGTCGTCGATCGCCTTCCGGAGGTCGTCCCGCTCCTCGCAGGGGGAGTGACATAGACGATCGAGCACGCGTAGATGGTCCTCGGCCTTGGCGAGATTCCCCGCCATGAGATAGGCCTCGCCGATGTATTCGTGGGCGCCGCGGTGCGCGGGATCCAGGCGCAGTGCTTCGGAATAGTAGTGGAAGGCGCGCTCGAGGTCACCGACCTTCCGATAGGCGTACCCGAGCAGGTTGTGGGTATCCGCGTCCTGGGGATTCCGCACCAGCGCTTCACCGAGCAGCCGCAGCGCCTCCGGGTAGCGCCGCTCGCTGATCGCGGTCTTGGCCGCCGCGTAGCTCGGGTCGAGCGCGGCGGCTTCCTCTTCTGCTCCCTCGCGCGCCAGGGCCGCTCCGGTGGTGGCCGTCGCGAGCGCGATGGCCACCCACCAGGGGCGGAGACGCCTCGACATCCGCGTTATCGGGCCCCCATGAAGGCCTTCGCCTGCCGCAGCTCGGGGCGCTCGGCTCCGCCGTCGCCGACCTGATGGATCAGGTGGCCATAGTGCTTACGCGCCTTCTCGCGGTCGCCGGCGAGCTCCGCGGCGCGGCCCGCGCCGTACACTCCGCGAAAGCGGCTCGGCTCTTTGGCGATCGACGCCTCGTACTGCACGACGGCCTCGGCTGGCAGGTTCAACTCCAGGAGCAGATCACCGAGCAATTCGCGGGCCGGGAGGATCGGGCCTGGCGTCACGACGTGCTTCTCGGTCCGGTCTTCGTGGTCGGCCGCTGCCCGTAGCGCGGCGAGCGCCTGCGCGTCCTTGCCTTCCGCCCGCAGTGCCCATGCGGTCGCCACCTTCGCCTGGACTTCACTCTGCTCCGCCCAGTAACCCAGCTTCCGCTCGGCCAACGCGCGTTGCAGCTGGCCGAGACGCTCGATTTCCCGCCGGGCACCAGCCGGATCACCGCTCCGCGCGGCACCGATTGCCCTCGCGAAAGCCTGCACCGACTCCGCCTGCGGGTACCGCTTCCAGTCCGCCTCCGAGAGGTTGGTCGGGAGCTCGATCTTCCCTGCCTCGGCCCAGCGGCCCCGCTCGAGCGTGAGCCGGGCCGGCATCGCCGCCAGCCCGAACGCCTCCGCAAACCCCGCCTTGCCCTTCTCTGGACGGACGGCGGTGCCGGCGTCGGCAAACACCTTCGCCGCGCGAGTGTCATCGGCGAGCTGCAGGTAGGCGTAGACCATGTAGTCCATGCCGTGCGCCGTGTAGCGCGGATCACCCACCGCCGCCTGGACGCTGCGCTGGTTGGCGGCGATCGAGTCGTCCCACGCCCCGACACGCGTGAAGATGTGTGAAGGCATGTGCTGCGCGTGCGGCGCCGAGGGTGCGACCTGGGCGTAGCGCTTCGCCGCCACCAGACCCTTCTGGGCGATGGGCGGGTAGTCGTAGCTGTGGATCAGGTAGTGCGCCACGCCGGGGTGCTGCGGGAGCGCAACGAAAAGCGGCTCCAGCATGCCCGCCGCCTTGAGCGGCCGCGCGAAGGTCTTGTCGTTGAGGTCGTGGTTGCCACTCACCGAGAGCGCGTACAGAATCCTGGCCTCGACGTCGTCCGGGTAACGCTCGGCCAGTTTTCCCATCGCCTCCTCGTACGCCAGCGCTCGGGGTCGATGCGGCGTGGAGGCATGATCACGGTAGAGAACCTCGAGGGCGGCGATGTAGTCGCGCTCGCGAGCGGTGCCGGCACCCACTTGCTTGGCCTTCTCGATAGCCTCAGCGCCCTCGGCCAGCTTCATACCGACCGGCCAGCCGAAAGGATTCTCGGCCGCGTTCATCGCCAGGCCCCACCAGGCCATGGCGCACTTGGGATCCAGCTGTGTGATCTCGGTGAACGCAGGCTGCGCCGCCTTCCAGGCGAACGAATGATAGAGGGCCATGGCACGGTTGAATTTCTGCTGCGCCTCGGCCGTGCACGACACCTTGAACTGCACCTGACCGAGCTGCTCTTGCGCCGGGGTGCCAGTCGCGAGCGCCATGGTTATAAGCAGACCAACCACAAGGACGGACATCCCGGTCGCCAGCGGATGCCTCATATCACACATCCTTTTGTTCCGAGCAGTTCCCTAAACCTAGAACACACTCTCCGCCTGGGGTCCGATGCGCGAACTGAGGCCTCAAAGGTAGGCCTCGGCTCGTTGGGAGTCAACAGCTCCTACACCAGCTCGAACTCGAAGAGGCCGACCTCGGCCTGAAACCAGGCGCGCCGGAAGGTCTCCACATCCTCGAAGGTCGAGCGGGGGACGGTCCTGAAGGCGAGCTGAACCCGACAGGGACGGACGTCGAACGGATACGGCTCACAAGCGATGCGCCGCGGAGCAACCGGCTTCAAGGTCAGCCGCACGCCCTCATCGTCGGCGCCGGCGTAGCTCTGGGGCACGGGCTCGATGTAGTCGTCGTAGGGCTCCTGACAGCAGAAGTAGAGGCCGAGGAGATCCCACACCTGCATGAGGCGATAGTTCGTCCATACGCCCTTGGCGTCCAGCGTGGCCCGTTGCCGCTGCTGCCACGCCTCGTTGTGCGTGATGAGCGCCTGGACCTCGGGGCTGAGTTTGCTGAGGTTATACCGTCCCGCGGGGTGCTTGATCGTTCCGTACCGACTCTGCCAGAGCCCGGTGCGATGCATGCTGACGACGAGCCCGGAGTATGGATCGATGTCGGCCATCCAGTCGAGCGACCACTGGTAGGCACCGAGTTGCTGAGCGGTCATGGGCACCTGGAGGAACGGATAGGGCTCGCCGCTCTGGGCGTCGATCAGCGGACTGGTTTCGTAACGGAGCCAGCCGTAATCGTGGAACGTCGCGGCGCGGACGACAGAGTCGTAGGGCTTCGGGGCTTCGAAGTCCCGATTCCCCCAGTGGGCGGCCAACTGCCCCACGAAGCGCGAATGATCGGTCTGGCCGATCAGGGTCAGGGCGCCACTCGGATCTTTCCGGATGATCATATGAACGCCTCCTCCCTCGCCCGAAGTAGAGAAATACTACCGCACCTTGAGAAGGTCGCGGAGCCCGTCGCCCACCAGGTTGACCGAGAGGACCGTCAGGGCCAGGAACAGCCCCGGGAAGAGGATGATCCAGAAGGCGAGCTGCACGTAGGCGCGGCCCTCGGCCATGATGTTGCCCCACGACGGAATGTGGGGTGGCGTGCCGGCGCCGAGGAACGACAGATAGGCCTCGAAGAGCATGGCCGAGGCGCAGATGTACGTGGCCTGCACGAGGAGCGGGGCCACCAGGGCGGGCAGGATGTAGCGGACGAGGATACGCGGCGTGCCTACGCCGAGGGCGCGCGCGCCCTCAACCATGACCGTCTCGCGCAAGGAGAGAACGAGCGAGCGCACGACGCGGACGACCCGCGGGATCTCGGGAATCAGGAGGGCGATGATCACGTTCCGCACGCTGGCCCGCATGAGCGCCATCAGGGCGAGCGCCAGCAGAATGGCCGGGATGGCCATGATGCCGTCCATGACTCGCATGCAGACGGCGTCCAGGCGCCGGTAGAACGCGATGACGAGGCCGAGGCTGGTCCCGAGGCCGAGACTCAGCAGGGAGACGGCGCTGCCCACGGTGAGAGAGATGCGCGTGCCGTAGAGGGTACGCGTGTAGATATCCCGGCCGAAGTGATCGGATCCGAACCAGCGCTCGGCCGAGGGAGGGCGGAGGCGCTGGGCAGGACGCAACGCCTGGGGATCGCCGGTCCACCACGCCGGGGCGAAGACGGCAGCGATCAGGACGAGCAACAGCACGAGCACGCCCGCGATGAGGGTGGGATGACGTGTGAGGGCGCGGCGGAGGAGGACGGCCGCACTGGCACGGGCCCCCGTCACCGGAAGCGTGAGCTCCGACGAGGCCGGCGAGGAGATGGCCATGCGCCCGAGCCTCAGTACCTAATGCGGGGGTCGAGGGCCACGTAGAGAACGTCGATGACGAGGTTGATCATCACATAGACACCGGAGACGAGAAGGATCACTCCCTGAATGACCGGGTAGTCGCGCCGGATGATGGCGTCGACAGTGAGACGGCCCAGACCGGGCAGGGCGAACACGCTCTCGGTGACAACGGCCCCGCCGATGAGGAGGGCGAATCCGATCCCGATGATCGTCACCACGGGCAGCGAGGCGTTCTTGAGGGCGTGGCGCACGAGCACGCCGCGCGGCGCCAGGCCCTTGGCGAAGGCGGTGCGGATATAGTCCTCGCCGAGGACGCCGAGCATGCTCGCCCGTGTCATGCGCGCGATGAGCGCCATGTAGACGACGGAGAGGGTCACGGCGGGCAAGGTCAGGTGTCGCAGCGTGCCGGCGAGGCCACCGGACAGCGGGGCATAGCCCTGTACGGGCAGCCAAGCAAAGGAGATAGCGAAAACGTAGACGAGCAGAAAACCTAGCCAGAAGACAGGCATGGAGAAGCCGGAGACGGCGAGGATCATCACGGCGCGGTCGAGCCACGAGCCCTGCTTCCAGGCCGCCACGATTCCCAGTGGCACGCCTACAAACACGCTGATGAGCATGGCGTACAGGGTGAGGGCGATCGTCACCTCTGCCCGCTGGCCGATCAGCTTGGTCACCGGGAGGCCCGAGAAGATGGAGGTGCCGAGGTCGCCGCGAAACACCTGGCCGAGCCAGATGCCGACCTGGGTCAGGAAGGGCCTGTCGAGGCCCAGCTTCGTTCGGATGCGCGCGATGTCCTCGGTGGTCGCATAGTCACCCGCAATGATGACGGCGGGATCGCCCGGCGTGAGGTGCAGGAGGCCAAAGACGGCGAGGGCCACCACCGCCATCACAGGGATGGTGGCCATCAGCCGCCGGAGGATCTCCGCGAGCATCGGTCAGGTGATCTGCACGTTCCAGAAGAGGGGGGCGATGAACTTGAGGATGCCCTGCACGTTCTTGCGGTGCGCGGTGGGCGACATCCACTCGCCCCACGGCACGTAGGCCACTTCTTCGAGCGCAACCTTCTGGATCTCGTCGGCAAGCTGCTTGCGCCGAGGCTGATCACTGGCGCGCACCCATTCCGTGATGAGCCGTTCGAGCTGGGGGATTTCTGGCCAACCGAACCACGCCCCGGGGCCAGCCCCGGAGACGCCGAAGTGTACCGCGGGGTGCATGACGTCGGCAGCCATCCACCAGGTGTGCAGCACATTCCAGCCGCCCTTATCAGGCGGCTCCTTCCGGGCCCGGGTGGCCAAGTTGGTGGACCAGTCCATGGCCTTGAGGTCGACGCTGAAGCCGACCTGGGTGAGGAGGTCCCGGGTGACCAGGGCCGCGCCGTTGAGAAAGGCGATGTCGGTCACGTGGATGACCGTGACCGGCCGCCCGTCGTAGCCCGACTCCTTCACCAACGACCGGGCACGCTCGAGGTTCTGCTTGACGAGCATCTCGTTCCCCGCCTGAGAGGCGTAGGGACCGTTGCACGCGAAGACGGAGTGGCAGGGACGAAAGTACTTGGCCGCGCCGATGCCGGCCTGCAGATAGGTGTTCTGGTCCATCATCGCCACCAGCGCCTGCCGCGCCTTCTTGTTGTTGAAGGGCGGTTGGAGGTGATTCGGACGGAGCCAGCCCTGGGTCCCCCCGGGGTCGGGCAGGAACGTCGTCAGCGCCGCTGTCTGCTCGATCTTCGGGATGAAATCGATCGGAGGGATCTCCCACCAGTCGACCTCGCCCGCCGCCAGCGCCGCCGCCGCGGTAGCCGGGTCGGGGATGTAGCGCCAGACGACCTTCTCCACGTGGACGACCTTGCCGCCGGTCGCACCGCTCGGGGCTTCCTGGCGCGGGGCGTAGTCGGGGTTCTTGACGTAGACGACCTGGTTACCGGGCTGCCACTCGTCCTTGACGAACCGGAAGGGGCCGGAGCCGACGATCTCCTTGAGCTGCTCGTCGGGCGAGGTGGAGGCCAGCCGCGCCGGCATCATGAATGGCGTGTTGCTCGATGGCTTGCCGAGGGCCTCCAGCACCGGACCGAATTTCTCCCCCAGCTCCAAGGTGAAGGTCCGCTTGTCGCTGGCCACGATCTTCGCGGTGTGGGCGGACAGGAGCCGACCGAAGCGGTCCTTCTTGCCCCAGCGCTTGAGCGACTCCACGCAGTCCTCGGCCACCACGGCCTGGCCGTCGTGCCACTTGAGACCGGGGCGCAGGGTGAACGTGTACTTCATGCCGTCCTTGGACACGCTGTGCCGCTCGACCATCTGCGGCTTCACCTGGAGCTTCTCGTCGGTGGCGAAGAGGGTGTCGTAGACGAGGTAGCTGTGGTTGCGGGTGATGTAGGCCGTCGTCCACACGGGGTCGAGAATCTTGAGGTCGGCCTGGGCCACGAAACGCAGGGTTCCCCCCCGCTTCTGAGCGTGGACGTACGGGACTCCCGCGGCCACTGCCCCCACCGCGGCGGTGCCGGCGACGAATGCACGACGTGTCAGCGTGTTCATCGTGGCCTCCTCCTCGGATGGGAGCCTAGACCGAGACGTTCCACAAGAGTGTGGCCCCGAACTGAAGCACGCCCTGCACGTTCTTGCGGAAGGCGTTGGGCACGACGAACTGGCCCCACGGCACGTAGGGCACCTCGTCGTAGGTGAGCTTCTGGATCTGCTCGACGATTTGCTTCTGCTTGCTGGCCTCGGGCGTGCGAGTGAATTCCGCCCGAAGCTTCTCCATCTCGGGGATGGTGGGCCAGCCGAACCACGCCTTCTCGCCGGCTCCGCCGATCCAGGCGTTGACCGCGGGGGTGACCACGTCGAGGCCGGTCGCCCACGTGTGGAAAACGTTCCACCCGCCCTGGCCGACAGGCTCCTTCTTGGCGCGGCGGGCCACCATGGTGGACCAGTCCATGGCCTGGATGTCCACGGTGGCTCCGATCTTCCGGAGCAGCTCGGCCGTCACCAGGGCCGGAGCGTGGGCGTAGGGCGAGTCCGTGGGATCGAGGATCACGAGGGGTCGGCCGTCGTAGCCCGACTCCTTGAGGAGCTGGCGGGCCCGCTCGAGGTCCTGCTTCGGCGCACCCACGGCTGTCTCGAAAGGCGTTCCGCCACACATGAACACGGCCGGGCACGCCTGGAAGTACTTGGCGCTGCCGATGACGGCCTCGAGGTACGTCTTCTGGTCAACCATGTACAGGAGCGCTTGCCGCGCCTTCTTGTTGTTGAAGGGCGGGTGCAGATGGTTCGGCCGGAGGCAGCCTTGACTGCCGCGCGGGTCCGTGACGAACACGGTGACACCGGGGTTCTTCTCCAAGCGCGGCACGAAGTCGAGCGGGATGTTCTCCCAGTAGTCCACCTCACCCGCTTCGAGCGCCGAGCTGGCGGTCGCCTGGTCGGGAATGTAGCGCCACTCGAGCCGATCCACGTGGACGAGCTTGCCGCCAGCCGCGCCGCTCGCCTTCTCCTTGCGGGGGACGTAGTCGCCGTTCTTCACGTACACGACTTTGTTGCCGGGCTGCCACTCGTCCTTGACGAACTTGTACGGCCCCGAACCGATGGCTTCCTTGACCTGCTCGTTGGCGTCGGTGGCGGCCACTCGTGCGGGCATGATGAAGGGCACGTTGCTCGAGGGCTTGCCGAGCGCCTCCAGGACCAGACCGAACGGCGTCTCGAGCTCAAGCGCGAACGTCTTCTTGTCGGTGGCCGCGAACTTGCCGATAGAAGCCACGAAGAGCCGCCCCACCGTGTCGCGCGCACCCCAGCGCTTGATGGAAGCCACCGCGTCCTCGGCGGTCACGGGCTGGCCATCATGGAACTTGAGCCCGTCGCGCAGGGTGAATGACCACTTTCGCTTGTCGGGGCTAGCCGTAAACGTGGCCACCATCTGCGGCTGGATCTTGAGGTCAGCGTCGGTGGCGAAGAGCGTGTCGTAGATCAGGTAGCCATGGTTGCGGGTGATATACGCGGTGGTCCAGATCGGGTCGAGGATCTTGAGGTCGGCGTGGGGCACGAAGCGGAAGAGCCCGCCTTTCTTTTGAGCGTGGACGTAGGGAGCGGCCACCATGCCGGCGGCGAGGGCGGTACCCCCGGTGACGAAACGGCGACGAGTCAGCTGGCTCATGACGTGGCTCCTTCCTGTCGGGGTTTCCCGGCCGAGGCGCGCGAGGTATCGGCGCCGTGCCGGGGATTATAGCTGGCGGCGTCGCCACCCGGTGGGATCGAGAAGCGCGCCCATGTGGGGCCCTCATTATTTCAGCCGGCCGGCGACCGTGAACTGTCCCTCACCCTGAGGGGTCACCACCACCATCTCGGCAGTGTCCAGCATGACCCCGGTCAGCGCGGAGATGGTCGAGCCGTGCGACACGAGGACGAGCGTGCCCCCGGTCCGCCGCTGCCCGACCAGCGCCTGCATCTGCTGCACCTGTTCCGCGCGATGTTCCGGCCGGCCGAAGAGGTTGCTCAAGGGCGGCCAGGACTCCGCCATACCAAACGCCAGGCGGGCTGTCTCCAGGCAACGACACCAGGGGCTCGACAGCACACGATCGACCGGGACGTCGCGCGCGCGAAAGACCTCGCCGAGGCGGCGCGCGTCGCGCCGGCCGGCGTCCGTCAGGTTGCGCTGGGTGTTGCAGTCGTCGAGCCGCATGCCAGGCGGATCGCCCACTCCGGGCGTGGTAATGGCATGCCGGATCAGCACGATCTGCCCGCCGGTCTTGAGGAGTGCCCACAGATGCTCGCTGGCCTCGGCCGACGCGGCCAGAGCAAGCATGAGACCGAGTCCGGCTACCAGGCCGACGGCGTGCTTTCTGGGCCGCATCGTCTGGTTGCGGTGTGTCAGACCTCCACATCCATATCGTCGCCGAAATCTCCGTCAGCGTCCTCGGAGTCGGCTGTCTGCTGATCGTCGAACCCGTCCTCCGGCGACGAGGCCTCAGCGGCAGCCGGGTGAGCAAAGAAATGCTGGGCCACCATGCTGCCGAGAACCGTGCCCGCCACGCTGCCGAGCAGGCTGCTCGCAAACATTCCTCCGAAGCCGCCTCCGCGCCCGCTCCCGAAGGCGCGCTCGAGGACCCCGGGTTGACGCATCTCGGCCCGGGTGGCCATCCGGGCAAGCGCCTGGGGATCGGCATCGCCGTCCCCGGGCGGGCGTTCGCCCGGGGGCGTCGCCTCCCGGAGTTGCTCGAGCACGACGCGTCGTTGCTGCGGAGTAAGGGCGGCGAATGCCTCGGCGTGCGCCTGCTCGATGGTCTCGGGCGGGGCGGTTCGCAGCATGTAGCGGTATCGCTCGATCGCTTGCTGGTCACTGGGTGCTCGGCTGTCCATCGATGCGTCTCCTCGGGCTCAGCGATGGGCGTGGCCCGGGCTCGTGTGGTCGAACTGCTGGTGGTGCTGGCGCAGGAGATCCCGGCCGTAGTCGTTGCCGTTGGGAGTGCGAACGACGGTGTGAATGTGGGTGCGGGAGGGCTGGTCGTTGTCGAGCGCGATCCCGCGCTGATGATCGAACTCGATGAGGATCACCGGACTGTGGAGTCGGTAGTAGAAAGCGCTCTGCTCGTCGAAACCGCCCATCCATGCGAAGTGGGTAGCCGCCAGATGGTTCTTCACCTCGTCCATTCTGACATCGGCATGACCGGGTCGGAGACGTCCCACGTAGGTCTCGAGCACGGCGAGCGCGAGTTGCTGCTGGGCGCTCGAGAGCGCCCCGAACCGCAGGCCCTCGTACTTCATCTCGAAGTTGTCGCGGAACGCGGCGGTAAATGCCTCCGTGGGCAAGGTGGCCGAGAGGATGGCGGCGGCCTGCTGCGTCGGCGTCAAAGCGCGCATGAGGTCCAGGCCACCCTGCTCCTCGGCGTGGAACACGCGCGTACCTGCGTACGGCCCCGTATCGGCCGCCACCGGCTCTGAGCCCATGAACATCGGGGTCATGACGATCTGATCCCCGAGCACGAAGCAGTTGACGATGAGATGGTGGCCATCGAGCTGCCAACCCCACGGCTCGTGCGGGGACGGTGTCCCCATCACGCTCAGCCAGTAGAGCCACTCGCCGTACTCCGCGTGGCTGCCCGTGACCTGGCCAATGAACTCGTTGAGCCTCATGACGTCTCGCGCCGTCCGGAATCCGTCGGAACTCAAGCTCTCCCGGAGCAGGGTTAGCGCGAGGGCGCGCGGCTCCGGGCTCAGCTCATCGAGCGAGACACCGTGGCGCAGCAGAAAGGGATGGATGTTGCTCCACCGGCGCCAGGCATCGCTCTCGATCGGGAACAGGCTCCTGGTTTTCTGGTCGGCGCTGAGCGAGGCGATGAAGGCGAGGGCGGCCTCGAGGAGGGGTTGAACCGAGATGCCCGTCACGCGGATGGGGAACAGACCGGGCACGCACAATCCGTCGGTGGTGACACCCTTGAACGGCTCGGACAGTGCCGCTTCGGCCGTTCGCAGATACTGTTCGAGGCCCGGTGGCAGCTGCGGGGCGCGGGCCCGCGCGGACACCGGGGTTCGCTGACGTACTCGGAGGCTCACGGCACGCTCGTTCGGGGTAGCCATCGCCGCAATTATAGGCCCGACGGCGCCGGGCGGCTCGTAGCGCTGATGACGGCATGGCAATCGCCTCGAGCGGGGGGCCCAGACTCGGCGAGTGATAGGATTCGTCCGTGCCGCATCCGTCCGCTCTCACGCCCCGCTTCGCGGCCCTTCACGTCCCCGCCTATCGACGGTACTTCGTGGCGGCTCTGCTCGCGATGACGGCCGATAGCATCGAGCACGTCATCAGCTACTGGGTCATCTTCCTGAAGTTCAACTCGCCGACCCTGGCTGGCTTTGCCGTCATCAGCCACTGGCTGCCCTTTCTGTTCTTCTCGTTTCATGCCGGCGTCCTGGCCGATCGCTACGATTGCCGCAAGCTCATCCAGGCTGGCCAAGTGCTCTTCATGCTGGCGTCGCTCGCGTGGGGCCTCCTCTTTCTCACGGACACGCTTGAGGTCTGGCATGCTGTGGTCATCCTGTTGATCCACGGCGCGGCCGGGGTCGTGGGCACCGCCGCCGTGCAGCTCCTCCTCCACGATATGGTCGGGGCGGAGCAGCTCCAGAGCGCCATCCGCTTGAACGCCACCAGCCGTCATCTGTCGATCCTGCTGGGACCGGCGGTCGGCGGGGGCCTCATGCTGCTCCTCGGTCCCGCCTGGGGTTTGCTGGCCAACGTGCTCATCTACCTCCCCTTCACGATCTTGCTGATGCGCATTCCCTACACAGGGCACGCCCTGTCTGCGGGCCAGCCACGGTCGGCACCGCGGTTCGGGCTTGGGGAGGCGCTGAGGGTCTTCGAGGAGGTGCGCGCGGATCGCCGGATCATTGTCATGATCGCGCTCGGCGGCGCCACCTCGTTCTTCGTGGGCAACGCCTTCCAGGCTCAAATGCCCCAGTACGCCTACCGTCTGGGGGCGAACGCCGCGGGGGCGGGCTACAGCCTGCTCCTCGGGGCGAACGCGGCCGGCGCCGTGATCGGAGCCGTGCTTCTGGAGAGTCTGAACCTGCTTCGTCCGACCGCGCGCACGGCGATCCTTTGCGCCGCGGCGTGGGGTCTGACCATCGGGCTGTTCCCATTGGCCAGGACCTACGGGGTCGCGATCACGCTCCTTGTCCTCGCGGGCTTGTTCAACATCGCCTTTACCTCGATGGCCCAGGCCCTCGTGCAGATCCTGGCGCCTCCGCGGCTGCGGGGAAGAGTAGTCGGCCTGTTCAACACCGCCACCTTGGGCCTACGCGCCGGAAGCGGCGTGACGGTCGGGGTGGTGGGGGCCGTCATCGGCGTCGACTGGTCGCTCACGTTGAGCGCAGCCGCCGTGGTGATGATCGCGGCAGCCTTGCTCGCTCGCCCTGCCTGAGCCTCGTGCCACGGAGGGGGCTCCGGGCCCCCCGCTGGAAAGTCCTGCCTAGGCTCGCGGGCCCGCCGCCCGGTGCATGGGAAAGGCTGGAGGAATGATCTGGTCGACACCGGCCTTGTCCCAGCGCCAGGTGGGCACGTGGCTCCAGTAGCGCTGGGTGACCTGGCGGGCCTTCGCGTAGACCTCCTCCTCGTCGACACGCACCGTGCGGCCCCCCTGGACGAGGATCTGGCCGTCCACCATCACGGTGTCGACATCCCGCCCGCAGCCACCGTCCACCAGCGCCTTGATGGGATCGGCGTAGACGAGCGTCCCGAGGTGGTCGAGGTTGATCACTACCAGGTCAGCCTTGGCGCCGGGGGCCAGGCGTCCGAGGTCGTCGCGGCGCAGAAACCGGCAGGCTGCCAAGGTGGCCGCGTTGAAAACGTCACGCGGGAGGCCCGCCTGATAGTTCGCATCGGCCACCTTGGCGAGAATCGAGGCCCAGCGCAGCTCGGCCACGATGTCCATGGGAAAGGTATCGGTGCCGATCGCCACGTTGACACCGGCCTCCAGGTATCGCTGGAGTGAGTGCAGGGTCATCGCCATCTTGGCGTACTTGTAGGGACAGTGCCCCACGGTCGCCCCACGCTCGGCGAGCACTCGCAGGTCGTCTCCGAACGGATAGCTGGCCCAGGGATGGGCAGTGGTGAACACACCGTGACCGATGAGCGTGCTCTCGTCGAGGAAGCCGATATCGGCCAGGAGCTGGATCGGCGTCTTGCGGTACTCGTCCATGATGCGCTGGAACTCGATGAGGTTGCCGCCGGCATGCGTGTGGATGGGGACGCCGAGCTCCCGCGCGGCATCCTTGCCCGCACGCAGCAGGGCCTCGGTGCACGTCTCGACCTGAGCCGCGTTCAGCATGCCGCGCATGCGCCCGTGGGCGGCGCCGTCGTAGCTGCGCACGAAGGCGACCGCTTCCTTGAGGGCCTGCTGACCGGCCGCCAGATCCTCGTCATAGTAAAGCCGGCCCTGGGTGTCCATGAACGTATTGCGGTCCCGGAAGGGCGGGCTGCCGTAGACGCGCACGCCCAGCTCGTCGACCAGGCGCACATAGCCCTCCCAGTCTCCGCGAAGCCCTCCCACGTCGATGATGGTGGTGGTGCCGAGCTTGAGCGCGTGCAGGAACACGAAGGCGCGCAAAGCGGCAACGGCCTCCGCCGGGGGTGGGGTCATCGCTCCCTTGAGGGGGGCGGCAAAGCTCATGTAGTTCGCAGTGCGATAGTCATTCTTGGCCATATCGAGCAGCAGGTAGTCCCCACCGTTGCCGGCCGTATGTACATGGGTGTTGATGAAGCCAGGCGCCACGAGCTTGCCGCGCGCCGACAGCCGGGTGTCGGCCGCACCCGTGTAGGCCGGGCCGGCATGCACGATTCGATCGCCGTCGACGACCACGCTGCCCTGCTCGTACACCTCGTGGCTCGTGCCGTTGAAAGCCACCACCCAACCGCCTTCGATGAGCGTCCTCATGCCTCGACCTCCGCGGAAGACATGACCCTCTCGGCCCTGATGCAGTCGCTGACGTCTCGGTCCGCCCGATGCTACACCGAGTTACGTTTCCGCAGCCATTGCCTTAGAATCCTGGCCGGGGTTCTCCGAGACCATGAGCATCTCTGCGATCGACTGGCTGGAGAAAAGAGAGTGGCGACGACAGTCCCTTCACGTCCGCTGTGCGTCTGCGCCGCTATACCAGAGGCGCACCGTCGCGCCGCACGAGGTCGTGCAAGCGCTGTTGGCGGCAGATCGACGCCGTCCATCCGAAGATTCAACGCGGTGGTGGTGCTTGCCGCGAATCTGCGGCTCCAAGAGGCTCGACGTGCGACCGCGAGCCCTCCGACGAGGGAAGCCGCGGTGCTCCGCAGCGCGGCGGCCTTCGAGGCGGCCCACCCGTGGGCTCACCGCATTCCCCCCTCGGTCGAGAGGGTGTAGAGGACTCGGCCGCGAATCTCGGTGAGGGAGCTCCCTACTTCACGCTGCCCGCAGTGAGGCCGCCCACGAGGTGGCGCTCAATCAGGGCGAAGAGCACCACCACGGGGACGATGGCGATCAGCGAGGCGGCGAAGAGCTGGTTCCAGTGCTGAACATAGGCGGTGACGTACGAGGTGATGCCGACGGTGAGGGGTTTCACGTCAGGATCAGTGATGAGGGTCAGGGCCACGATGTACTCGTTCCAGGCCGCGATGAAGGCGAAGATGGCCGCCGTGACCAGGGCAGGTAGCGAAAGAGGCAGCACCACCTGGAACAGTACCCGCACCCGGCTGCAGCCGTCGACGGCCGCCGCCTCCTCAATTTCCCGGGGGATCGAGGCAAAGAACGCGCGCAGGATCCAGATCGCGAACGCCAGGTTGAAGGCGGCGTTGGTGAGGATGAGCGCGGCCCGCGTGTTGACAAGCCCCAACTCGAAGAACTGACGATACAACCCGACCACGAGCGCAGTGGGGGAGAACATCTGGGTGACCAGCACGAGCACGAGGAAGGCGGCGCGACCTGGAAACCGGTGGCGCGCGGTGTAATAGGCGGCGGGGGTGGCTGTGAGCAGGACGATAGCGGTCGACAGCCCCGCCACAGTGAGCGAGACCTGGAACCAGGCCTGGAAGCCGCGGTCGGTGACCACCTCGAGAAAGCTAGCGGAGTGCCAGCGCAGGGGCAGCAGCCGGGGCGGCGTGATGCGCAGCTCGCTCTCTGGCTTCACGGCGGTGAGCAGCATGACCACGTAGGGCGACACCAGGGCGATCGCGAGCAGCAGCCCCGCACAGCCTAGCGCCGTCCGTCGAAGGGTGCCTTGCCGGAGAGCGGTCCGTGCGCGCAAAGCCTTCATGCCTCCGCCTCGCGCCAGCGCACGACGCGCAGGTAGGCGGCCACCGCCACCAGGATCAGCAGCACGTTCACCACGCCCAGGGCAGCGGCGACACCGACGTCGCGCACGGCGCTCTTGAAGGCAATCTTGTACATGAACGTGATCATGGTGTCGTGGCTGAACCCCGGGTTGCGGTCGTTGAGCGTCCACACGATGGGAAAGGAGTTGAAGACGTAGATGACGTTCAGCACGGTAGCCACGAGGAGGGCCGGGCGCAGGAGTGGCAGGGTCACCGACCGGTAGGTGCGCCAGGCGGAGGCCCCGTCCACGCGCGCCGCCTCGTAGACGTCGGCTGGAATGGCGGAGAGCCCGGCGAGGACGACGTAGGTGGTGAAGGGCAACGAGACGAAGATCCCCACCGCGATCATGGCGCCCATCACGGTACTGTCATCGCCTAGCCAGTCCACGGGCCCTTCGATGATGCGCAGCCGGACCAGGATCGCGTTGAGGATCCCGAAGTAGTAGTCGTAGATCCAGGCGAAGAGTTTTGCGGTCATGATGAGCGAAGCCGCCCATGGCACGATGAGGGCCCAGCGGACCACGCGCCGGCCGGGAAAGCTCGCGTTCAGGAACTGACCGAGACCCAGCGAGAGGATGATGGTGATACTCACGATCGCGGCCACCCACACCGCCGTGTTTCCCAGCACCGTGGGCAGTGCGTCCTGATCGAGGAGGCGCGCATAGTTGGTGAGGCCCGCCGGGCCCTGGTAGAGCCCGGTCACCGAGTAACGGCTGAACGAGGCGCGCACGAGGGCGACGGCGGGATAGACGACGACCGCGGCGATCAGGGCCAGACTCGGGCCGAGCCAGAGGAGAGCTTCCCCGAGGCCTGCGCCGCGGCGGCGCCGGGCGCGGGCCCGCGTCAGACCGCCGCAGGGGCCGCCGTGCGCCCCGAGCCGGGGGTCTCGGCGGGCAAGTCGGGCGGGAACAGGATACAAGCGGTCGCGCCCGCCCCACGAGCAGCCCAGACGCGCCCGACAAGCCTCACCACGAGAATCAACGTCCGCCCGCCGCGGCGACGGCGTTCTTCTGGAGCTGGTCAAGCACCTGCTTGGGATTACCGCCGGGCTGCACAGCGAGGCCGATGTTCTGCTGGACATCCAGCTTGACCCGATCCCAGGCCGGATCGGTCGTCGGCGCCAACCGGGCGTTTGGCAAGGCGTCGAGATAAGGCTTCAGCTTGGGATTGCCGCCCATCTTGGCCAGGCCGGAGGTCGTCACCGGCAGGAAGCCTTCGGCACTGATCCAGCGGGTAATGTTCTCCGGCTGGTAGTAGAGATCGAGGAACTGCTTGACCGCCTCGCGGTTGTTGCTCTTCTTGAAGGCCATGAGGTAGTCCTCAACCGCCAGGGTCACGGGTTTGGAGGTGCTCGTAGGCATCTCGGCCACCCCGTAGCTGACCTTTCCCTCGGCATCGAGCTGGGCGGCCAGCGGGCTGAAGCCCATCACCATGCCCACCTTGCCGTCCTTGAAGAGCTGGAACGCGCCGTCGGTGCGGTTCGTCTTGCCCGGGTTGACCTGCGTCACCTTGTCGCGATTGGCCAGATCGCTGAGAAAGGAGAGCGTCCGCACGTTGGCGTCGCTGTTGATGGCCCACCCGTCGCCCACCTTCCAATCGCCCCCGCCGTTCCACATCCAGATAGACCACTCGGCCTGGGCTTCTTCGGGCCCTAGCGGCAACGCGTAGCCGATGATTCCTTCGCCGAGGGCGTGGATCCGGCGCGCCGCCTGGACGAACTCCTCCGAGGTCTTTGGCGATCCGGCGAGACCGGCCTTGGCGAACAGTTCCTTGTTGTAAAAGAACGCCCGCGCGCTGGAGAGGATGGGAAACCCGTAGAGCTTACCCTGGTACTCGCCGCCGCGGGCAAACGGCGCCAGGAAGTCGTCGCGGGTCTTGGCTGACAGGACCTCGTCGGCCGAGTAGAGCAGCTTGTCCTTGGCATAACTGGAGAAGGAATTGAGGTTGAGGACATCGGGAGGTTGGTTGTTCTGGATCATCGTGCTGACCTGTTGGTCGATGGAATTCCAGTCGATGATCCGCAGGTCGACCTTGACGCCAGTTTGCTTCGTGTATTGCTCGGCGAGGGCCTGCCAGAAGGGCTTCGTGTGGTCTTTGCTGTACTCGGCGATGACCACCGTGATGGATTTGGCGCCGGCCGAGCCGCGATCGCAGCCGGCAGCCACGGTCAGGATGACCGCTGCCGCCGCGTACAGACTCACTAGACGTCTGGTCACCGTGCCTCACCCTTTCGTGGCGTGACATTCTCGCAGCCCCATCTTAGCCCGGCCGACGGGTGGTGGCCGCGTTTCGCGTTTACGACCAGCCCGGCAGCCCCCAACCCGGTGGCACTGGTCGAGGCACAGGTCCCTCCGCGGCGCGAGATCGGAGCGGAGGCGCCATGCGCGGGCTCGGACACCCTATCGTCGAGAGGCTGAAGCGGGCTGCGCGCTCGCGGGGCTGTGGGATACTCTCCAGCAGCTCTCGACACGGGAGGGAGGCATATACAACGAGTCCCATCATCACCGAGGCGGTGCGGGTGCTGGTGGACCGCCGCGAAGTGCCCGACCGGCACTACCCAACCACGCAAGCAAGGAGGCCAGGCATGGCGCTGACTCTCGCGGAAGCCAATCGGATCATCCAGGGAGCCCTCGATAAGGCTCGGGAGCTGAACATCCGGATCAGCGCGGCGGTGTGCGACAGTGGCGGCCGCTTGATGGCCTTCAATCGAATGGACGGCGCCATCTGGGCGAGCGTGTACGGCTCCCAGGGCAAAGCCGTTGCCTCGGCTGGCTTTGCGCGGCCCAGCGGCGAACTGGCCGAGCGGGCCGGGAGCCCGATCATCCAGGGGATTGCGGCGGCGGAGGGCGGCCACATGATCCCGAGTCAGGGAGCGGTGCCGATCATCCGTAACGGCGTGGTGGAGGGAGCCTGCGGCGTTGGAGGCGGTACCGCCCAGCAAGACGAAGACTGCGCCCGCGCCGGCGTCGCCAAGCTCTGATCGCGGACGGGCACAACACACACCCGATCGGTCCCGAAGGCAGGTTCTCAGGCAGGAGAGGGAAACGATGCCGACACACCAGGCGCTCAGTGGAGCATCCGACGAGGAGCTCGTGCAGCGGATGGTCAGCACTCACCATGAGCGCTTCGGCGATACCTATTGGGAGCTTGTCGCCACGCACATCGCTCCCGCGTTGCCTCCGCGCCCTACGATCATCGATCTGGGATGCGGCCCTGGTCTCTGGCTCCGGGATGTCGGTGAGCGCTGGCCGTCAGCGACCTTGTTCGGATACGACGTGACGCCGGCCATGATCA
This sequence comes from uncultured Candidatus Rokubacteria bacterium, assembly GCA_963754315.1. Lineage (GTDB taxonomy): Bacteria > Methylomirabilota > Methylomirabilia > Rokubacteriales > CSP1-6 > CAVWFS01. Next base: position 85,344 of record CAVWFS010000014.1, on the reverse strand, counting down.
ACTATGGTCGAGGCCTCACCTACAAGGGGGCGGAGCCCACGCTCACGCTCCATGACGTGGCGACCCAGCCCCTTCCCCACGCGCAGGGCGCCGTTCACCTGGTGAGCATGTCATCCGTGCTGCACGTCTTCGACGAGCCGCTGCCCGCCCTCGCCGAAATACGCCGCGTGCTGGCCGCCGCCGGCGTGTTCCTCCTGCATGACTGGATCCGGCAGCCGCTGTCGACGTACCTCGCGTGGCGCCGCGACAGTCTTGGCGAGACGGAAGCGGACAGCCTCCGGCGTGGATTCCGACTCTTTCCTGCGCACAACAAGTACACGGCCGACGACTGGCGCTGGCTGCTGGCTCGAGCGGGATTCGCCATCGGCCATGAGGTGCAGCTCCGGCCCTCACACCGAATTTTCATCACCGCGGCGGGTGAGGGCGGCGCCGGCTAGGTGCGGAACGCGTTCACGGCGGTCACCAGGGCCGGCGTACCGCCGAAGAGATAGGCTACCTCCACCGCCTCCTGGATCTCTGCTTCCGAGGCCCCCGCCCCCCGCGCGCGGGTGGCGATGTTGGCGACACCGTCCGGGTGTGACAGGAGCGCATCGACGATCATCGTCATGAGCAGCTTGTACTTCGCCGGGATGGCGCCATCACGCAGGATGCGTTCGCGCTGGGCCATGTAGGAGCTGACGAACTCCGGATCGCGCTGCTGCAGCGTCTGGATCCACGGGGGTAGGGTCGCTTGAGCCATCGTCACGGTCCTTTCACGTTCGCTTGTAGAAACGGGCGGCATTGTCCCATAGGAGCTTGCGCTTGGTGTCAGGCTTGAGACTCGACCAGCGCGCGATGTTGTCCACGGAATTGGGAAACTGACACTCCGAATGAGGATAGTCGGATGCGTACATCAGGACGTCGTCACCCAGCACGTTCGTCACGAAGTTGAACAAATCCTCGCCCTCGTGCCGCTCGATGGTGCAGAAAAACCGGCCACTGGTCAGGTACTCGCTGGGCCGGTGCTTGAGGGGCGCGGTGCCGCCCACGTAAACCGCTTGCTCGTCCATGCGCTTGGCCCAGAAGGGGAGCCACCCGAAGCCACACTCGAGCGTGCCCATGCGCAAGCGGGGATAGCGGTCCATGATCCCGGCCCCGATGAAGGCGGCCATGAACCGCATGCCGCCCCAGGGGTGAGAGGCCAGACGGCCGAGAAAGATGTTATCCCACACGTCCTGATAGGCGGGAAAGTACGGGGGATTCCAGGTGTTGCTGTGATGCACGATCGCCAGGTCGTGCTCTTGCGCCGCTTGCCAGATCGGTTCCAGGTCCGGGTGATCGACCGGCACGTCCTTGGCGAGCAGGGGGATGACGGCTACCGCCCATTTCGAGGTCCCCCACCGATGAATCTCGCGCACCGCCTCATCGACGGCGCGGGAGGAGGCGACGATGGCGGTTTGCAGCCGGCCAGGCGCGTGACCACAGAAGGCCTCGGCATGACGGTGATAGGCGCGGATCAGTCCGACCTCGAGCGTGATGTCCGGCAGTCCCACCACGCTCAGCCAGAGAGTCGGTACCAGGAAATGGGCGTCCGTCCCTTCGTCGTCCATGTCCCTGATCCGGTTCTCGGCCTGATCGTCCTGAACTCCGACCCGTGGTTCCTTGGTTCCCATCCAGTTGGTCCGACGGCCGGTGAACGTGTCGTGAGGCTCTGCCGTCCCCAGAACGCGCCGGTAGAGCTTGGTGGCGACGCGAAACTGGTGGGTACCGGGAGTGCCTCCCATCATGTGGCCGGTAGCGGTCCGATGGAGGGCTAGCTCCGCCAGTCGGGGCCGAAAGTCGGGATCGACGTACCGCTCGAGGACTTCGGCCGCCGGGTTGACGTGTGTATCAGCGTCGAATGCGCGCAGACCGTCTCTCATGGGCTTCTCCTGTCTGTTCGAGCGACCCAGAGGATCGACGACACCCCGCGCTGGCGACTATACACTGATCCCTCCGGTTGAAGTCAGGACGCTGCGCGACCCCTCGCGGGCGCCGGTGACGGATCGATGGCAGACGATACGTGGAGGTCCAATGAGGATGGCTACCAGTCAGGGCTACGACGTCGTGATTCGCGGAGGAACCGTGTATGACGGTAGCGGTTCCCCTGGCGTGCGAGGCGACGTCGCCCTCCGAGGTGATCGTATTGCTGCTGTGGGCACGATCGGTGAACGCGGCCTCACCGAGGTCTCAGCGATGGGGTTGGCCGTCGCCCCGGGGTTCATCGATGTGCACAGCCACGACGACTTCGCGGTGCTCCTCGATCCCGAGATGTCGTGTAAGGTCATGCAGGGGGTCACCACCGACGTCGTGGGTAACTGCGGCTCGGGGATCGCCCCTTTCGCAGCCGGCCTTCGCCGCTTCCGCCGCTTTCATCCCGATGCCGCTCCGCAGCCGTGGGAGGGCTTCGGCGGATACTTGGAACGTGTCGAGCAAGCCCGGCCCAGCCTGAACGTGGCCCTGTTGATGGGGCACGGCACCTTACGTACGGGCGTCATGGAGAATGCCCAGCGTCCGCCCAGCGCGGCCGAGCTCGATCAGATGCGGAGCTGGGTGGCGGAGGGTGTTGCGGCAGGCGCGGTCGGTCTATCGACCGGGTTGATCTATGAGCCGGGCCGGTACGCGCAGACGGACGAGATCGTCGCCCTTGCACGCGTTCTGGGCGGGCCCACGGGTGGTCTTTATGCGACGCACATGCGCAACGAGGCCGGTGGGCTACTGGACGCCGTGCACGAAGCGATCAGGATCGGAGAGGAGGCGGGTGTCGCTGTACAGATCTCCCATCATAAAGCCAGCGGTCGCAGCAACTGGGGTAAGGTGCGGGACTCCTTGCGACTCATCGACGAGGCGCGGGCACGCGGTGTCGACGTCACCGCAGATCAATATCCGTACACGGCCGGCAGCACCTCCTTGGCCGCCGTGATACAGAACGGCGCCTTTCGCCGCGATAGCCCAGGCGGGCTCGGTCAGCTGAGCGCCGCCGACGTCCTGATCGCGTCGGCGCCGAAGCATCCTGCGTGGGAGGGCCAGACCTTGGCCGCCCTGGCTGCCGGCTGGACCATGGATGCAGCGGACGCTGCCGAGCGGGTCGTGCGAGAGGAAGGCGAGGCATGCTTCGTCGTCACCTTCACCATGGCCGAGGAGGACGTGCGGCTGGTCCTGGCCCATCCGTCCACCATGATCGGCTCGGACGGAGTGCCGGCGGGTGGTAAGCCTCATCCCCGCCTGTACGGGTGCTTTCCGCGTGTGCTCGGCCACTACGTGCGCGAGCACAACGTGCTCGACCTGGCCACCGCCATCCACCGGATGACGGCGATGCCTGCCACGAAGTTCCAGCTTGCCGATCGTGGTGCCGTGCGCGTCGGCGCCTTCGCCGACCTCGTGATCTTCGACCCCACGCGGATCGCGGACGTGGCTACCTACGACGATCCTCGCCGCTTCCCGGCCGGGATCCGTGCCGTGTACGTCAACGGCGTGGCGGTAGCCCAGGATGGTGTCCACACCGGCGCCCGCCCCGGCCGCGCCCTCCGCCGCCGCCCGTCGTAGTTCCCACGCCGGGGCCTTCGAGGCCCAGAGCGGTGAACAGAGGGGCGCGACGGGTGCCCCGGGCGCCCGAACATTCGGGGGGCTGGGGGGCCCTTTCGAGGCCCCGAGAGCGCGCGTGAGACAGAGGGGCGCGACGGGTGCCCCGGGGCGCCCCGAACATTCGGGGGGCTTGGGGGGCCCTTTCGAGGCCCCCCAACATATCAATACGCTGCGGGTGTGCGCTTGATGGGCGGCGTGACTTCGACCTCGTTGACGATCCGGGTTACGCCGGGAATCTTGGCCACCGTCTCGTGCACCAGGCGGTACTCCTCGTCCGTGTCAACGCTCCCGCTGATGGAGGCGCACCCGCCGCGGGCGGACACCGCCACCCGCTCGGGGTCGATAACAGGGCTCGCCATGAAGGAAGCCTTGGCTCGAGTCTCGATGCTCAGGTCGATGAGCTGATCGCGGGCGACCGGCGTCGTCCGGAAGCGTTGTTCCCGCAGCATCTCCTGGATCAGCCGGGCCCCCTCGTCGGCGGTGAGCCGTTCGGTATTGAGGACGAGATCATAGAGCAGCTGATCGTCGACGTTCACGCGATACAGGAACTTCACGCGGGTGGCGCGCTCGTGGTCGGTGTGGCGGACGAGGTCGAGGGCGGCCTCCCGAGTGAGCCCCTGTTGCTGCTCCAGGCGATTAGCGCGCACGCGCTCTGGCGCATTGGTGCGCACGCGGAGAGCGTGGGGCGCGTGGCGCAGGACGATGGCCGCCGCCATCCCGGTCAGCACGACGTCATCACCGCTGGCCATCTCGAGGATGATGGAGTCCACGTAGGCCCGGTACCGGTGCTGGCTGTCGGTCAGCCGCTCCCAGAATGACGGTTTCTCTTCGGTGCCGTGCCGGAGGTCGCTCAACTCCGCCCCGAACTGCTCGGCCGCTTTGGCGATGATCTCGCGGTCGGCAAATCGATAGCCCAGGCGCTCGGAAACCCTGCGACCGATCTCGTTCCCAAGACTTCCGGTCGTCTCGGAAATGGCGACGATGCTCATGCCGCACCTCCTGCTGAGACCGTGTTGGACCGCGGGAAGACGAGGGCACAGGCACGGTCGCCGGCCCCCCTCGAGGGTGGAGCCTAGCGCGGAGACTTCTTCCGGTCAACCGTCACTACCAGTCGTGCCCCGGATCCGTCTATGCTGGTGGCGGAGGTACTCTTAACCCTCAGGCCCTCATGATCGGGGAGGTGCGAGCCATGGCGTCGAACGGCAACCACTACAACGTCGGCGGTGTGCTCCTGCCGCGGCCCTTCAAGGTCCGCCGGCTCGGCCATTTCGGGTTCAACGCAATCAAGATGACGGAGAGCAGGGAGTTCTACACGGCCCTCCTCGGCTTCAAGCCCTCCGACGTGCTCGATTTCGGCGCGATGCCCTGGGCGCCGCGGGGAGTCGATCTCGGAGACACGCGCGGGTACTTCATGCGCTACGGTACGGATCATCACGCCTTCGTGCTCTTCAACCGGAGAGTACTCGAGCATCGCCCCGACCGGAAATTTGCGCCTGAGATCACCATCAATCAGATCACATGGCAGTGTGGGAGCCTCAGGGAGATCATGGACGCCCACACCTATTTCCAGGGCCGAGGTGTTCCCATCCAACGCGTGGGCCGCGACATGCCGGGCAGCAACTGGCACGTGTACGTCTATGACCCAGACGGCCACACCAACGAGCTCTACTACGGCATCGAACAGATCGGCTGGAACCAGATGAGCAAGCCCACGGCCATGTACTACCGTGGCTTTCGCGAGAAACCAGCCCTGCCCCAGATGTCCGAAATTGCCGAGGTGGCCGAGGCGCTCGACAAGGGCATCGATATCATCTCTGGCCATCGGACGACCGAAGGGCAGCCCGAGACGTACGACGTGGAAGGGGTGCTGCTGCCGCGTCCGTTCAAGATCACCAAGATCGGACCGGTGAGCCTCTTCGTGGAAGACGTGAGACGCGCCGAAGCCTTCTACGTCGAGCACCTCGGGTTCGTCAGGAGCGAGGAAGCCGTCTATCGCGGCGCGCGCTGCGTGTTTCTCCGGTGCGGGGCCGAGCATCACAGCGTGGCCCTGTTCCCGAAGGAGCTGCGATCCGTCCTGGGTCTCACCGAGAGCAGCACCTGCATGGCGTTCGGTATCGAAGTGGGCAGCTACACCCAGCTTCGCCACGCGGTGGCCTTCCTCCGATCGCACGGCGTCACCTTCGTCGACTCGATTCCGCCAGAGCTACACCCCGGCATCGACTACGCGGCGTTCGCCCTGGATCCGGACGGGCACTGCATCCAGCTCTACTACTACATGGAGCAGGTGGGGTGGGACGGCCGGGTGCGGCCGGCTAGCCAGCGGCGCGCGGTCACGGTGCCATGGCCTGCCGAGCTAGAGCCGCTCTCTGACACGTACGTGGATCAGGTTTTCCAGGGACCCCTCGGCTAGCGACCTGTCGAACAGGTCAGGAGGAACGGCGACCTTCGAGCGCGGCCAGGCGCTCGCGGATGTCGATGGCCGTCCGCAGCTCGCGGTCGACGGCATCGATCCTGGCATCGAGCCGCCGGATCTCGGCGAGAAGCTCTGACTTCATGGAGCCCATCTCGCTGCGGACGCCATCGAGCTTGATGTTCAGGCGAGTGTCCACGCCGTCGATCTTCTGATCCAGGCCGACGAGCTTTTGGTCGACAAGCCGAATCTCCCCGCGCAGCGCGTGCAGTTCGGGCGCGATGATGTCCTGGAACGCCGACTTGATCTGGTCGTACACACCCATTCGTGCCATTCGATCAGGCCTGGACCCACCCGTCAATGTCTACCTTGAGATACGGTGGGCCCGCCGCCTTGTGATGCTCCGTGAGCCGCGGGTCCCACCACGTCGCCGTTTACTCGAACATCAGGACGGTGCGGGCGACCTCGCCGGCCTTCATGGCGCGGAACGCCTCGTTCACGTCCTCTAGCCGTCCCCGCCGCGTGATCATCTCGTCGAGGCGCAGTCGCCCCTGCAGGTAGAAGTCGACGTACTTCGGCATGTCGACCTTGAAGCGGTTGGAGCCCATGCTGCAGCCCTGAATGCGCTTCTCGCGGAGGAACACGCTGCCCTCCAGCTCGATCTTCTGACCGACCGGGATCATGCCGATCACGGTGGCCGTCCCGCCGGGCCGCAGGCAGTCGAACGCTTGCTCGGCGGCCTTCTTGAGGCCGATGGCCTCGAACGCGTACTCGACGCCGCCCCCGGTCAGCTCGCGGATCTTGGCGACCGGGTCGGTGCTGGAGGCATCGACGGTGTGAGTGGCTCCAAGGTCACGGGCCTGGGCAAGCTTATGCTCGAAGACATCCACCGCGATGATCATGCGGGCTCCGGCAATGCGCGCCCCCTGGATGGCGGCCAGCCCGACTCCGCCCGCCCCATACACCGCCACCGTCGCTCCCGCCTCGACGCGGGCGGTGTTGAGAACCGCGCCTACTCCGGTGGTCACCCCGCATCCGATCAGCGCTGCCCGGTCGAGCGGCACATCATGGCGCACTCCAACGAGCCCGTTTTCATGGACGAGCATCTGCTCGGCGTAGCTTGAGAGATTCGCGAACTGGTTCACCGGGGCGCCCTTCCAGCTGAGCTTGGGTGGCTCCTGCGGCGAGCGGACGGGGCGTGACTGGCAGAGATGTGTCCGCCCGGTGAGGCAGTATGCGCAGTGTCCGCAGAAAATGGACAGGCACGCGATCACGTGGTCGCCCGGCTTGAACTCCGTCACCTGCGGTCCCACCGCTTCGACGATCCCCGCCGCTTCGTGGCCGAGGATGGCGGGCGTCGGGAACGGATAGAAGCCGTCGACGAAATGAAGGTCGCTGTGACACACGCCGCTCGCGACGGTGCGCACACTGACCTCCCGTCCGATCGGCTTCGCGATGTCCACTTCCTCGATGGTGAGCGGCTGATGGGGTCCGTGGAACACGGCGGCTTTCATGGGTGGCTCCTTGGCCTGTTTGGCTCGGACATAGGGGGAGGGTACCCGTCAGTCACAGGGCGTGCAAGGACACGCCGCCGGTAGCGACACCTGAGCGGCGGCCCGGGCAAGGAGAGCGTACTTGTCCAGAGTGCGTCTAGCGCGCTCGGCCGGCCATCGGTGCTCGTCGATGGCGCGCAGGAACTCGTCGAGTACCTGGGCGAAGTGGCTCTCGTGTCCGGTATCCAGGGGGCGGGGATCGCGAGCAGTTGCCGGTGTCCACCGCCGGGCTCCACGCGGACACCGGGGAACTCCGCCTGCCAGCTGGTCACGGTTTCGCGCAGAGCTGTTGCCACCCCGTCAGGATCGGATCTGGGCTCGATGGAGAGCCGCCGCCGGTGTCCCGTGTGGGCTCCCTGCTCGAGGCAGATGTCGGCGAGGGTTCCGTGGGCCACCACGCGGGAGCTATCTCCTCCCCCTGACGGTGCGGCCAGATCCCAGCGCGCGGACGATCGCGCGATCACTCCGCCGACCTGGTAGCCGAGCTCGGCATTGCAGAGATAGCTGAGCGTGTCACCGTCCACCCACTGCTCGAGATCGCGCGGGAACGCTGGCTTCCCGGTGATCCGCTTGAACGCCTCGGCCGGAACCGGTGTTGGCCATGCCCGCGCCGAGAGAAGTCGCGAGTCGGAGCGCGGGGCGGTCCCGGAGCCGTCCACCAGACACTGAGTCAAATCCACCTGGTGAGTCGGAATGTCGACCGCCCCGCTCCCTTGCACTCGGACGTCGAAGAACCACCACGGCCGCCGAAGCGGGACCCCATCGACCAGTTTCTCCAAGTGATGAATGCTCTCGAGCTCGAGGGCGGGGCTCTCGGCCCGGAAACCGCCAAACACGTCTGGAGTGTCGACCAGGCGTTGCAGCAATCGGGTCGCGATATCGTGACGGCCGGTCATGATCTCGGTGACGAGGGGCCACGTCGCAAGGCTCGCCTGGATCGGCGACAGATCCTCGTGCTCGACCAGCCAAGGCTTGTCGGCCAGCACGTGAAAGCCGGACTCGTGCAGCCGTCGGATGGTGCGTGCTTTACCCCCGTTCTTACCGGCAAGCACCACGACGTCTCCGCGTCGCTCATCCACCAGGCGTGGCAGGGAGTCACCGGAGGTGACCACCACGGGCCGCCACCGCGTGGGAGCTTCGGTCCGTCGATTGAACCGTGCCACAAGGGCCAGAAAATCGGTGAGCTCCGGACCTTCGGACGCGTAGACGACGATCTCGTCGGCCAGACTCGGATGCGGCACCCGCAGGGTCAACGCGGCGTGAAAGTGCCCTGGCTCGAGAAAGAGCAACCGTCGCATCAGGCCAGCCCTCCCAGGCGCGTCGCGATCCGCGCCACCGCCTCCTCTGTCTGGGCCCGAGAGCCGAAGGCGGTCAGCCGGAAGTAGCCCTCGCCGCTCGGTCCGAACCCCGAGCCCGGCATGCCTACCACGTGCGCCTCGGCCAGCAGCTTGTCGAAGAAATCCCATGAGGACAGCCCCGCCGGCGTCCGCACCCAAAGATACGGAGCGTTGCGCCCCCCGTAGACCGTGAGCCCGATCTTCGTCAAGCCGTCCCGGATGACCGCCGCGTTGACCATGTAGTACTCGATGAGATTGCGTACCTGCTTCTGTCCCTCCGGCGTGTAGATAGCGGCGGCCGCCCTCTGGATGATGTAGGGCGGGCCGTTGGACTTGGTCGATGTGCGGCGAAGCCAGAGAGTGTTCAGGCTCACGGTTTCCCCCCTCGCCGTGCGTCCTCGCGCCTGCCGGGGGACCACGGTATAGGCGAGCCGCATGCCGGTGAATCCCGCATTCTTCGAGAAGCTGCGACACTCGATGGCGACGTCGCGTGCCCCCTCGATCTCGTAGATTGAGTGAGGGATGTCAGCGTCACGGATGTAGGCCTCGTAGGCTGCGTCGTACAGAATGATGGCATCGTGGGCGCGCGCATAGTCGACCCAGCGCTGGAGCACGTCGCGGGTCATCACCGCGCCCGTTGGGTTGTTTGGATAGCAGAGATAGATCAGGTCGACTCGTCGCTCAGGCAAGGCCGGCTGAAAACCATTGTCGGCCGTGCAGGGGAGATAGACGAAACCCGGGTAGCGACCGCTCTCGTCGGCAGGCCCCGATCGTCCCGCGATCACGTTGCTGTCGGCGTACACCGGATAGACCGGATCCATGAGAGCCACCACGCAATCGGCGGCGAAGATCTCCTGTAAGTTGGCACTGTCGCTCTTGCCCCCGTCGCTCACGAAGATCTCATCGATGCTGATCGGGACGCCGCGTGCTCCGAAATCGTGGGTGGCGATCTCGGCGCGCAGGAAGTCATAGCCCTCGTAGGGCCCGTAGCCTTTGAACGTCTCCGCCCGCGCCATCTCACGGGTGGCCTCGTCCAGGGCACGAACCACGGCCGTGGGAAGTGGTTGCGTCACGTCGCCGATGCCCAGCGAGATCACGCGGGTGCCGGGATGGGCCTGGGTGAAGGCCGCTGTCCGCCGCTTGATCTCGGCGAAGAGATAGCTTGCCTTGAGGCTCAGGTAGTGCTCGTTGATGCTTGGCACGGTGGGTCTCCGCCGGGTTTCGTCCGCCCACTGCACGCTATCACAGGCCGCTCGACTCGAACAGGATCCATCCTACCAATCTCCCCCGCGCGCCCACTTGAGCCCCGTGCGGTGAAAGGTGAGCACGAGGGCGAGCACGGCGACCAGGCCTGAGAGACCGCCCAGAGCGCACGCGACGCGGATACCAAGGTGCTCGGCGACGGTGCCGATCAGGAGCGACCCGAATGGGGTCATCCCTGCAAATACCAGCGCGTAGAGGCCCATCACCCGTCCGCGCAGGGCATCGGGGGTGACGAGCTGCAGGGTGGTGTTGCACCCGGTTGAGAAGAGGATCTGCCAGCAACCGAGAAACCCCAGCAAGAGGGCGGTTGCCCCGAAGTGGCCAACCAGGGCGAGGGCGGCAGTGCCAAGGCTCAGGATCGCCGCCGCAGCGGCGAGGAACCAGAGCGGTGGCCGGCCCTGCCGCAGCAAGGTCAGGCCGATACCCGCGATCACGGCCCCCACCCCCAGCGCGGACATGAGAATCCCGAATCCCCGTGCGCCCTGGTTCAGGACCTCGCGGGCCACCAGCGGTACCACCACGTTGAAGTTGAGCACAAGGACGCTCACCGTCAAAAGCAGGCCGAGGGTGAACATCACGGGTGGCGTCCCGGCCGCGTAGGCGACCGCCCCTGCGAGGCCCGCTCTGATTCCGAGTCGACCGCCCGGGTCCGGGTAGCCGGCCGTGCGGATGGCCACGAGCGCCGCCAGCACGGCCACGAAGCTGAGACCGTTGAGGAGGAAGGCGACCGACACACCGAAGCGGGCGATGAGCAGTCCTGCCGCTGCCGGCCCTACGATGCGGGCGCCGTTGAAGACCACCGAGTTGAGGGCCACCGCGTTGGGAAGATCGGGCTTGCCCACGAGATCCGTGATGAACGCCTGACGAGCCGGGATGTCGATGGCGCGTCCCACCCCGTAGATTGCCGCCAGGACGGCCACATGCCAGTACCGTACGTGGCCGCTTCCGACGAGGATGGCCAGGACAAAGGCCTGCACCATCATCGTCGACTGGGTGGCAAGAATGATCCGTCGCTTTGGGAAGCGGTCGCTCATGGCGCCGCCCACCGGTGACAGAACCAGGATAGGCGCGAACTGAAGGGCGGTGACGAGTCCGAGCTGAAACGCCGAGTCCGTGAGCTCGAGAACGAGCCAGGCCTGGCCCACGCTCTGCATCCATGTTCCGATCAGCGAGACCAGTTGCCCGCTCCAGAAAAGCCGGAAGTCGCGATGCCGGAGGGCACCCAGCCGCGCCGGCGCCGGTGGCGTGCCGGAACCTCCAGACGCCGGGCGTGTCAGGACGATCTGTAGGGCCCGTGATCGCCGTGGCGCATGGTGCGGGCTATTCGCAGGTTTTGTTCAGCTGCACCGCCCTCACCGCCGGGCGATCAGCCGCCGGAAGACCGCCGCGTACTTGAATCCATAGCCCTTGGCCAGCTCGGCGGCGTGCTGCTTCATGCGCTGCTCGAGCGTTTCTCCCGGCGGCACGTTCAGGCCGCCGACCTGACTCTCGTGACGGACGACCGCGGCCACCTGCTTGTCGACAAAATCGCTGACGTCCACGATGACGTCTGGCTCGTCGGCGCCCCAGTACCAGAGCTCGCGCACCTTGTGCGGCTCGAGGCCGTCGCGGGTGATCTGCTCCGGGAAGTGTAGGTGATCGCGGGCGAACGGATAGACCGCGTCGGTGGTCGCCATACCCGCCATGCGGTGGTCTCGATGCTGGAATCCCTTGATGCGATAGGGGTCGTGAACGAAGACCGTATGGGGCCGGTACTGGCGGATGGCGCGCACGACGTCCCCTCGGAACTCGCGGGTGTCCTCGAGGCCACCGTCCGGATAGCCGAGCATGACCACGTGCTTGACCCCCATGAAGTCGGCGGCGGCCCGTTGCTCCGTTTCCCGGCGCTCCGTGAGCTGATCCGGGGTCAGCGCCCGGTCCGCGGTGCCGGCACCGCCGTTGGTGCAGAGAACGTAGGTGACCTCGCAGCCAGCAGCCACCCATCTGGCCACGACGCCACCGGAGCCGAGCTCGGCATCATCGGGATGGGCGAAGATCACCATCGCCCGGTCAGGGACGTCGGTCACGACCTCGAGCTTCGGAGCCTTCGGCTTTCTCATGCGGGCTCTTGCCTCTCCTCTCGACGAAAATCGTCACTAGGCAACGATAGGCATGCTATCCAATCCGCGTCCGCCTGGCTACTTCCCTCGTGGACGCGCTTGACGCGGGCTCGCGAAACCAAGTAGCCCGCCCACGAGCAAGGCCACCGCCCCCACCGCGAAGAGCGCATCGTACGATCCAGTGCGGACGAACAGGTACGACAGAAGATAGGCGGTTGCCGCGTAGACGATCGCAAAGATGATCGTCATCCACCCCCAGACTTGCCGGCGATGCTCCAGCGCAACCAATTCGCCCACGCGGCCCGAGGCGAGGGAGGTCGCCCCGATGGCCAGGCCACCGACACCGATGGACGAGAGCGCGAGCGAGAAGGGGTGGGACGAAACAATGGGCAGGGCCACCGCCACGGCCTGTCCGAGGAGCGCGAGCGGGAGGCTCACCCGAAAGCCGATCCGATCCGCCAGGGTTCCGGTGGCCAGCGGCCCACACGCGGCGGCGACGCCGAGCCCCACCCAGTAACTGCCGCCCACGCCGAGGCCACGGTCGAGACCACGGGCGATGTAGTCGACCCAGAAGACCGTGTGCGGAACGAAACCTGCTGCTGCGCACGCGTACGCGATCATGAGAACCAGGAGTCCGGGAGCGAGGGTGGCCGCCCCACCTTCCCCAGGATTGATCGGCGCGAAGCGCGACGTGGTCGTCATCGTCGGCAGACCACCCCACGCGAGCGCCGTCAGCAACGCTGAAACCACTCCGAGGCCGAGCCACGCCTCTGAAAGACCGAAGGAAACCGCCCACGGAACGACCGTTCCGGAGAGGGCGATACCAGCGCCCACTCCCGTGAACACGATGCCCCCGACACGGCCACGGAGTTCAGGTCGGACGGAAGCCAGGACCGCCGGCGGAGCCAGAACCATCAGAAACCCTCCGACTACCCCCGAGCAGAGTCGCCAGGCGAAGTACCACGCGAATCCCAGCGGGAGCGCGCAGGCGACGAAGCTCGCGGTCGCCAGCACCATGGAGCCCCGCATGAGCCCCACGGCTGAGCGCCCGACGGCTAGGTGAGGGGCGAGGGTCGCGCCGACGACGTAGCCGGCCAGATTGGTGGCGCCAAGATAGCTGGCCTGGCCGGCGTCGAACCACCCGGCCTGGATCAGCGCCGGTATGAGGGGCGCATAGCCGAAGCGGCTCAGACCGATTCCGACCAGGAGCGCAGCCAACCCGGCGAACGCCGCACGCCAGAAACGCGCCCGCGCGGCATGTGACTGGGCGCGGGACGGGGTCCTCGACGTGTCACGCATAACGCCACGTTAGACGGTCGCGTCAGATGGTGAAAGTGGGATATCGTGGACGAGGCCGTCTCCGGCGGGTCGCGGGCGTTCTCCGCGTGACGCGGAGGGCCCGTGAGCACATGAGCGCCCAGAGCTTCGATGCGATCGTGGTAGGTGCCGGCCACAATGGCTTGGTGGCGGCCTGTTACCTTGCCCGGGCGGGCCTGCGCGTGCTCGTGCTGGAGCGTCGGCACCTCGTGGGCGGGGCCTGTGTCACCGAGGAAACCTTTCCGGGCTTCAAGGTGTCCACGGCCGCCTATGTTGTGAGCCTCTTCCACAAGGTGATCGTTAGCGACTTGCGTCTGGCCGAGTATGGCTTCGAGGTGCTCCCCCGCGATCCGTCGTCGTTCACGCCCTATCCCGATGGCCGTTTTCTGATCCTCGGGCCGAGCCAGGCTCTCAACCGTGCCGAGATCTCGAAGTTCAGCCCGCGCGACGCTTTGCGCTACCCCGAATACGAGGCGATGCTGGAGCGGGTGGCGGCCTTCATCGAGCCCACCTTGACCATGGCGCCGCCGAACCTGCTGCGTCCGGGCCTTCGCGGACTGCGGCAACTCCTGGCTCTCGGACGCTCCTTCGCGCGTCTTGGCCCTGGGGCGCCGGAAGCGATCGAAGTGCTCGCCGGGGCGGCGCGCCCCCTGCTCGACCACTGGTTCGAATCGGTGGAGCTCAAGGCGACTCTGGCGACCGACGCCATCATCGGCGCCATGGCCAGCCCCTCCATGCCCGGCACGGCGTACGTGCTCCTGCATCACGTGATGGGAGAAACCAGACGGCCGGCGCGGCGTGTGGGGTTACGCCAAGGGAGGCATGGGTGGCCTCTCCGAGGCCCTGGCCCGCGCCGCCCGCGATCTTGGTGTGGTCATCCGATGCGAGGCCGAGGTGGGCCGTATCCTCGTGCGGGATGGTCGGGTGACCGGGGTCGCCCTGGCGAGCGGAGACGAGTACGACGCACCGATCGTGGCCAGCAACGCCGACGCGAACGTCACCTTCCGCCGTTTGCTCGATCCGAAGGCAGCCCCTGCCGAATTGCTGGCGGCAGTGGGCCGCATCAGCTACGAGAGCGCGTCACTCAAGATCAACGTGGCCCTCGCCGAGCTGCCGAACTTCCGTGCCTGTCCGGGAGCGGGGCCGGGCCCCCAGCACCGGGGGACGATCCACATCTGCCCGGATCTCGACTATATCGAGCACGCCTACGACGACGCCAAGTACGGTCGGCCCTCGGAGCGCCCGGTTCTGGAATGCACGATTCCTTCGGTCGTGGATCCCACGGTGGCCCCGCCGGGCCGCCATCTCATGTCGATCTTCGTGCAGTACGCGCCCTACGCCTTGCGCGAGTCCACGTGGGATCGGCTCGGCGAGACCTTCGCCGACCGGTGCTTCGAGGTGCTCGACGAATACGCGCCGAATTTTCGCCGTTCCGTGTTGGCCCGCCAGGTGGTCACGCCGCTGGATCTCGAGCGCACCTTCAATCTGACGGGCGGCAACATCTTCCAGGGCGCGATGATCCCCCACCAGCTTTTCTCCTTTCGGTCTCTGCCAGGCTGTGCGGGCTACCGCACGCCGATCAGGGGCCTGTATCTCTGTGGCGCGGCCGCTCACCCGGGGGGAGGGGTGATGGGCACGCCAGGCTGGAACGCCGCCCGCGAGATCCTGCGCGCCCGTCGTTTTCGCTTCTTCACCACCGCATAATCGAGAGGGGGTTGTGGAAGTCGTCCGTCCACACGCCGACGCGCGGATCAACCTCTAGCTGCGTTACTGTCCAACGCGCATCCAGAGCCAGCTGGCCGAGCGCCTCAGGGGTCCGGGCGAGCACCGCCCACGTGGATCGGGTACCGCCTTGCGTTTCCCCCGCCTCATCGTGCTGGAGCAACCGTCCGCCGAGGCCGGCATCTTCGGCAAGATTGGCGGCGACCCGCTCGAGGTCGAGATAGCGGTTCGACAGGTGCAGGGCGAGCAGCCCACGGGGCGTCAGCATCTCGAGATACAGCTGCAGGGCTTGCCGCGTGAGCAGGTGTACGGGAATGGCGTCCGAGCTGAACGCATCCACCACGATCAGGTCGTAGCGCTCGTCGGGCCGCTCCTGCCGTGCCCGCTCCAGACGAACGCGGGCATCGCCGAGCTCGACGCGCACGGTCACGCCCCGCGTTTGGGCATCGCTCAGATACGTGAAATACGCGCGGTCGAGGGCGATCGCCTGCACCAGCGGGTCGATCTCGTAGAAGACCAGTCTGTCCCCTGGCTGGGCGTAGGCAGCCAGGGTGCCCGTGCCAAGGCCGATGACGGCGATTCGGCGAAGCGTGAGCGCGCCGGTCGAACTCGGCGAAAATCTGTCCCATCGGGCCCGCGCGGTGGTAGTAGGAAAGCGGCTCTCCGCGGCGCTTGCCCTCGAGGCTCTGACGTCCGTGCAACGTGGTCCCGTGGCGCAGTTCCGTGTACCCCGTCTCTGCGCGGTCGCGCGTGACTCTGAGGACCCCAAAGAAGCTCCGCGCTTGATGGATCTGCTCGATGTTTCGCGATTCGACGAACCCCGCCACCACCAGCACGCCGACCAGGGCAGTCCCGAGCGTGAGCGGGCGGCGCCGCCAGCGGAAGGCGAGGATGAGGGGTGGCGCGTAGACGACGAGCTTGTTTAACGCTTGCTCGAGCGTATCGAGCCACTGAGGACCGCCGCTGGCGAGGCCGAGCGCGCGGGTGAGAAACGCGAAGTCGAAGCGGAGGGAGAGCGTGTCGGAGTAAAGCACAAGAGCGAGCATGCCCGTCCCGAGCCCCAGGATCACGTCGAGCAGGTAGGCTGGCGACTGGCCCGCTGACGCCATGCGTGAGCGGCCAACGAGCAAGCCAGCCAGCACCATGACCAGCGGGTACTCGGCCAGCGAGTCGAACACCGCCGGCGCGATGAGAGCGTTCAAGAGCCCACCCAGCATCCCGCCGACCGAGATCAGGAGATAGAATTCGGTGAGCCGACTGGGGCCGGGACGGTCGCGCGCGAGCGTCCCGTGACACGCGAGAGCCACCACGAGCAGCAAGAGCAGGTGCCAGAGCACGCTGATCCAGATGCGCTGGCGAAAGCCGGAGACCAGCAAGAACAGCACGGCGAGGATCACGGGCAGGGTGGTGCTTTCCACCGCCCGCTGCAGCCAGAGCGGATAGCGGCCAAAGGCGATGATGAAGCTCAGCAGATAGATGGCCAGAGGCGGCACCCAGAGCAGCGGCACGGCGGCGATATCCGTCGTGATGTAGGTGGTCGCCCCCAGGAGCAGACTCGAGGGAACGAAGGCGAAGGCCATCCAGGAGAGGCGTCGAGTGAGGGGGATCGTCTCGCGCCACTCGTCCGCCGCCGCGGTGGGATTCACAGAGGCGATGCGGGGCACGGTCAGCGTACACAGGACGATCAGAACGGCGAGTACCCCGTAGCCCGCGCTCCACAGGTGCGTCTGGGCCAGCCACCCTGACTCCCGGAGAGAGAGCTTCGGCTCGATCAGAGTTGGATATGCCAGCAAGGCCAGCATGCTGCCGAGGTTGCTCGCCGCGTAGAGAAAGTAGGGATCGCGCGCGGCCGGGTGCCCGGTGTGCGTGAACCATGTCTGCAGAAGCGGAGCACTGGCGCTGACCACGAAGAACGGCAGCCCCACCGTGATCGTGAGCACGAGCAGCACATCCAGCACGAGACTCGCCTCGCCACCCCGCAGCAAACTGGCGTCGACACCGAGGGGCAGGACGGCCAAGGGGAGGACGAGGAGGACGCGGTGCCACCGGGCCTGACGCGCCACCCCCAGCCAGGAAGTGCTGGCATGGGCGTAGGCGTAGCCGCCGAGGAGCGCGGCTTGAAAAAAGACCATGCACGTGCTCCACACGGCGGGAGTGCCCCCGAGGAGAGGCAAGACCATCTTGCCTACCATAGGTTGCACCACGAACAAGAGGGTGGCGCTGGCGAACAGGGTGATCGCGTAGAGCAGCACGATCATGGTCGGATGCACGACGCTTGCAAGCCCTCCTCGCGCCCATGGTACATAGCAAGCGAGGATGCTGCGCGTGGGGGACAGCATGGGACGAACCATGGGAGGGCTGGTCGACGAGGCCAGGGCACGCTGGGGCGATCGCGAGGCCTTGGCCTTCAAGGGTCGACGCTTTTCATTCCGCGAGGTGGCAGCCGATGTCGATGGTGTCGCCAAGGGCCTGATCCAGCTCGGGGTGGCTCCGGGCGACAAGGTCGCCATCTGGCTCCAGAACAGCCCCGAATGGATCCACGCCATGTTCGCGTGCGCCAAGATCGGCGCCGTCCACGTTCCCGTGAACACGCGCCTGCGCACGGACGATGTCGCCTACGTGCTGCGGCAGTCGGACAGCAGCACCTTGATCACCCACGACGTCTCGGGTCCGATCGACTACCTGAGCATGGCCCGGCAGCTGGGCCCGATGACCGGTCACCTGAAGCGCCTCGTCATCAAGAGCGAACGGGCTTACCGTGATACCGTTGGCTGGAGCGACCTCCTCGAACGCGGGCGTGCGGTGAGCGACACGACCGTGCGCGAGCGTGCGGCCGCCGTGCGGTCCACCGACACCGCGTTCATCATGTACACATCAGGCACCACCGGCTTTCCCAAGGGGGTCGCGCGCGACCACGGCCTCATCGAGAGCCTCGTCGACCGCCACCGTCGTCTGCGGGTGTGCGAGCATGATGTCTTCATCAACTACCTGCCGCTCTTCCACATCTTCGGCTATGTGGATGGCCCTCTCGGCTCGATGATGGTCGGCAATCGGCAGGTTCTCACTGAGACCTTCGATCCCGACGAGGCGCTCGACCTGATCGAGCAGGAGGGCGGCACCCAGGTGCACGGGTTCGAGGGACACCTGAAGGCGCTGTGCGATGCGCAGGAGGCGCGCCCCCGCACTCTCCGAACGTTGCGGACCGGGCTCATGGCTCTGGGGCAGGCCAGCGTCGCTGCGACCGCGTATCGTGCGCGCACGGTGCTGGCCCCGGCTCGGTTCCTCGCCGCCTACGGAATCACCGAGGTCGGCGCCAACGTCAGCGTGTCGTTCCCCGATGCCACCGACGAGCAGGCCTGCGAAACCTCGGGCTATCCTTGCGAAGGCTTCGCCGTACGAGTCGTGGACCCGGAGACGGGGCAGGAGCAGCCACGCGGTGTGGCAGGCGAGCTGCTCGTACAGTCCAGGTACATGATGCAGGGGTACTACCGAAAGCCGCTGGAGACGGCGCGCGCCCTCGACGCCGACGGCTGGTTCCACACGGGCGACATGGCTGTCTTGCGATCCGATGGATACGTTCGTTTCGTGGGCCGCTACAAGGACATGCTGAAGATTGGCGGAGAGAACGTCGATCCCATGGAGGTCGAGGGCTATCTGCTGCAGCATCCCGGTGTTCAACAAGCGGCGGTGGTCAGCTATCCCGATGCCAAGCTGACCGAGGTGGGAGTGGCCTTCGTTCAGCGACAGCCGGGGACCGTGGTGACGGAGGCCGAGGTCGTCGCCTCCTGTCGGGGCCGCATCGCGAGCTTCAAGGTTCCCCGCCACGTCATCTTCGTGGACGATTTGCCGGTGACGTCATCGGGCAAGATCCAGAAGGCGGTGCTGCGCGAGCGCGCCATAGAGCTGCTCGGTGGCGGAGCCAGACCGAACGCCGCGGCGAGAGGAGGAATGTGATGGCGACCGTGAGAATGGTCGAGTACGAGAATGCCAAGCCCGAGGTGCGGGCCGTGTATGACGACATCATGCAGAGCCGGGGCATCGAGCGGGTGCCGAACTTCTGGAAGGTGCTCGCGTCGCATCCGCCCCTGCTCCGCGACGTGTGGCACAGCCTCAAAACGGCCATGACACCCGGACGGCTCGACGGCTTGACCAAGGAGCTGATCGCCCTCGCCGTGAGCGCCACCAACGGGTGTGAGTACTGCATCAACTCCCACACCGTAGCAGCCCGCAAGCTCGGCATGGACGACGAGATGCTCGGTGAGTTGCTGGCCGTCGTCGGGGTTTTTAACCGAACCAACACCTTGGCCGACGCCTACCAGGTGGAAGTGGATGCCCCTATTCGCGCGGCTGTCCACGGGCCGTAGCCGCAGCTGCGGGGTTCGTCTCGGCGAGTCAGATCCTGACCTGGCGCGACGCTTAACCCTGATAGCGCTTCAGAGCGGCCTGGTCGAAGGCCAGGCCTAGGCCCGGCGTCTTGGGCACCACGAGCTGACCGTTCTCGATCGGCGGCGTCTGTTCAAAGAGCTGCAAGGTCCACGGCATGTACTCGACGGTGAGGCCGTTGGGGATGGCGGCGACCAGGTGAACGTGGATCTCAGGTACCAGGTGGCTCACCACGGGCAGATTGAAGGCCTCGGCCATTCCAGCGACCTTCATCCATTGCGTGATACCACCCACGCGCAGCAGGTCGATCATCACGATGTCGATGGAGCGTGCTTCGAGCAGATGGCGAAACGGCACGATCCCGTAGTGATACTCGCCGGCGGCGATCGGTGTGGTCAGGGCATCGGCCACCCGGGCCAGGCCGGGGTAGTCGTCGTGAGCGACCGGATCCTCGAGCCAGAAGAGATGATAGGGCTCGAGCCGGCGGCCGACCTCGACGGCGTGGTTCACGCTCCAGAGCTGGTTGATGTCGCACATGAGATCGACGTCGGGACCGATGCTCTCGCGCATCACGCGTACACGCTCGACCGAGGCGGCCATGGTCGGCTCGCTCCCGCACTGCATCTTCATTTGACGAAAGCCCATGCCGACCAGGCGCGGACCGGCCTTGGCCAGATAGTCCACCGGGTGAGGGCGCATCAGCGCCCCGCTGGCGTAGGTCGGGACGCGCTCGCGCAGGCCGCCCAGCAGCTGGCACACGGACTGGCCGACCGCCTTGCCCTTGAGGTCCCAGCACGCCATGTCCACGGCGGAAAGAGCCAGGGAGAAGATGCCGCCCGGGCCCGAGCTGCCGGCCGCCCGCCGCAGCTTGCCGGCAATGGCCTCCACCTGCCTCGGATCGTCGCCGATCACCAGGTGGGCGAGAGTGTCGACGGCGGCCTTGAGGGCCGGGGTCAGGGCCCCGCCGAAGAACGTCAGCCCGACGCCTACCAGGCCTTGATCGGTGCCCAGCTCGAGGGTGACGAACTCCCGGGTGTCAGTGGGGGCCGGGAGGCCGACGACCAGGGGGTTGTCGGCCGGCGTCCTGAGCGCTCGGGTCGTGACATGGGTGATCTTCATTCGCGCTCTCCTAAGGAGTATTCTGCTAGAGGGTAGCCGACATGGCGATCTCGACCTCAATTGAATGATGGAGGGCCTACGATGCCTCCCCAGCCAGTGATTCCGAGGAAGATGCCGTTCGAGAAGTACCAGCCCTGGATCCCGCTCGTTCTCCAGGACCGCACGTGGCCCAACCGGCGCATAGAGAAGGCTCCCCTCTGGTGCTCGGTGGATCTGCGGGACGGCAATCAGGCGCTCATCGACCCCATGGACCTCGAACGCAAGCGCCGCATGTTTGACGCCCTCGTCAAGATGGGCTTCAAGGAGATCGAGGTCGGCTTCCCCGCCGCCAGTCAGCCAGACTACGACTTCGTTCGCCTCCTCATCGAGAAGGATCTCGTTCCCGAGGACGTCACCATTCAGGTGCTCGTGCAGTGTCGGCCTGAGCTGCTCGAGCGCACCTACGAGAGCCTGCACGGCGCGCGGCAGGCCATCGTGCACTTCTACAACTCGACGAATCCCTTGCAGCGGCGGGTGGTGTTCGGTCTGGACAAGCCAGGCATCGTGGAGATCGCGACCAGCGCCGCCACCCTGGCCCGCAAGCTCGAGAAGACCATCCCCGAAACGGTGGTCCTCTACGAGTACTCCCCGGAAAGCTTTACCCTCACCGAGCCCGATTTCGCCGTGGAGATCTGCGAGGCGGTCATGGAGGTGATCGAGCCTGACCGCCAGCGCGGCAAGATCATTCTGAACCTCCCAGCTACCGTGGAGTGTTACACCCCGAACGTGTACGGAGACGTCATCGAGTGGTTCCACCGTACGATCCGTCATCGGGACCGGATCGTCTTGTCTCTGCACCCTCACAACGATCGAGGCTGCGGAGTGGCCGCGGCCGAGTTCGGGGTCATGGCCGGCGCCGACCGCGTCGAGGGGACACTGTTCGGCAACGGGGAGCGTACCGGCAACGTCGACATCGTCAACCTCGCCCTGAATCTGTTCGCCATGGGCGTCGATCCCCAGCTCGACATCAGCGACATCGATCACCTCCGTCGCGTCGCCGAGCATTGCAATCGGCTACCGGTCCCGCCGCGCCACCCGTATGCGGGCGATCTGGTGTATACGTCGTTCTCCGGTTCCCATCAGGACGCCATCAAGAAGGGGTTCGCCGCCCTGCCCAAGAACTATCGGGAATGGGGAGTGCCCTACCTGCCAATCGACCCCAAGCACGTCGGCCGCAGTTACGAAGCGGTCGTGCGGGTGAACAGCCAGTCAGGCAAAGGTGGGGTGGCCTACATCATGGAAACCGAACACGGCATGGTGTTGCCTCGCCGGCTCCAGATCGAGTTCTCCAAGACCATCCAGACCATCACCGAAGACACGGGGACCGAGATCAGCCCGGCCGAAATGTGGACCACCTTCGAAGCTGCCTACTTCCCCCCCGCGGCCCCTCTCGTGTTCCTGAGCCACGAGGCGGTGACCGGCAAGGAGGGCGCAAGGGTGACGGTGCAGCTACTCGTCGAGGAGCGGCACCACACGGTGACTGGTGAAGGCAATGGTCCCATCTCGGCGTTTGTACACGGCCTGGCCAAGGATCTCGGAATCGAGATCGACGTGCACGACTACGCGGAGCATTCGGTCTCGGCTGGCAGCGATGCCCAGGCCGTCGCCTATGTCGAGGCCCAAGCTCCCGATGGCACCGTGCGGTGGGGGGTTGGCATCGACGAGAGTATTCTGGCCGCCTCGCTGAAGGCCGTCATCAGCGCGGTCAACCGCCTCCGGGCGGCAGCCCGCGTGGGCGGTTGAGGTACACGGGCCGTGTCGGTAACCGTCCGTTTCGATAGCGCGGCACCGTACGACGTGGCGGAGGAGGACGTCGTCTTTGCCAAGCCCGAGGGCCAGCCGTTGCTGGCTCGTCTCTATCGTCCGCAGGGGACGCCTTCTGAACCGCTTGCGGCCGTTGTCGACGTTCACGGGGGCGCGTGGGCCCGCCTGGACCGTACCGTCGGAGCACCCCACAGCCGTGCGCTGGCTGCCTGCGGGCTCGTCGTCGCCTCCCTCGATTTCCGCCAGGGTCCCGCTCATCAGCACCCCGCGGCCAGCGCCGACGTCGCGGCGGGGGTACGCTACGTTCGCGCGCACGCGGGCCACCTCGGGGTCGATCCACGGCGCATCGGGTTACTTGGGAGCTCGAGCGGAGGGCAGCTTGCCCTCCTGGTCGCCGTGAAGCCCGGCGCGCCAGACCACGCGGGCACCCCGATCGTGCGGCCGGACGGGCCGCTGGACAACGCCTCCGGCGACGATTCGGTCGCGTTCGTCATGGCCCTTTACCCGGTCGCGGATCCGCTCGCACGGTACCGCTACGCGCTCAGCCGCCTGAACGACCCTGCGGTGCCAGGAGGGTTCAACGCGGCGGGATTGATCGCGGGGCACCGTGGCTACTTCGCGGACGAGGCGGCCATGGAGGATGCCAGCGTCACCCGGATCGTTGCCGCCGGCGAGGCCAGGGCCCTGCCGCCAGTGTGGCTGGCCCAGCCAGGATCAGACGACAACGTCCCCGCCGCCATCACCGACGCGCTGGTGCAAGCCTACGAGAAGGCCGGCGGTCGGATCGAGCGCGTGCGCTTTCCGGGCGCTGCTCACAGCTTCATCCAGCGTCCAGGCGCGGACACCGACAAGTGCATCGCGCTCATGCGGGAGTTTGTCGGGCAATGCGTCCGCGAGATCGAGAAGCGCAGCGCCTGAGCCGGGACACCTAAGCCACGACTGGGCGCCGCTCGGCCGCCTCCTCAAGAGCCTGGTCGGGCATTCGGAATCGCCATCAAGATGATCGAGAGCTGAAGCGCCCGCTGCCGTCCCTGCCGGTCGCCGATATGGCCAGCGGCTCCTGAGCGTATGATGGTGCCGTCGCGGGGGGGAAGATGCTGCACTGCGCGCAGGACGACGCGACCACGCGGACACCACCAAGGGAAACGACGGAGAGCGCATGGTCTGCAAAGACAGGGAACCGGGCCCTCACCCTGCGAGATGGCGGCTCGTCCCGCTCGCGATCTTCGTGGTCACTGCCCTGGCCCTCCTCCCTGATCTCGGGGGGCAACATGTGTGGTCGAAAGACGAGGCGCGCGATGGGTTAGTCGCGCGCGACATGGTGGAGAGGGGGCACTGGCTGATCCCACATATGGGTGGGCGTGTGTATCCCTACAAACCACCACTCTTTCACTGGCTTGTCGCGCTGCTCTCGCCGCGAGGGGTGACCGAGTGGTCACTTCGCCTGCCGTCAGTCCTGGCGGCCGCCGCCACGGTGGCGCTCACCTACTCGATGGCCGCGTGTCTGGCCACCCCCGCCACCGGACTGGTGGCCGCCGCCGTTCTCGCCTCGAGTTCCACGTTCGTGGAGTGGGCGCGTACGGGTCGCCTGGAGATGTTGCTGACATTGTGGCTCGTGCTGGGATTATGGAGCGCGCTGCGCTGGCTTGACGGGCGAAAGCGACGCCACGCGATCGTCCTCGGGCTCGCCCTCGGGCTCGGGTGCCTGACCAAGGGCCCGATCGGGCTCCTGCCGTTGGCCGCCCTGATCGTCGCCCTCGGGCTGCGGGGGGGCTGGTCTCGCCGTGTCGTCGGCGACCTCGGTTGCGCTCTTGCGTTGGGCCTGGCCCTGCCCGCGGTATGGCTGGCCACCGCGGCGGGCGCCGACGGGGGAGTCGCCGAGTACGGCAAAGAGGTTATCGCCATGTTTGGCGACGAGCTCCGGAATCGTCGGAATGCGCACGGGATCTTCGTGGTGGAGGCCATCGGCTTGGGCTTCCTTCCCTGGACGCTTCTGCTGCCCGGAGTTGTGTTGATCCTTGCTCGGAGATGGCGAGCGTCGTGGCGTGTCCTCCTGCTCCCGCTGCTCTGGGTCGCTCTTGTGCTTGCCATATTCACCCTCGTCGTCTCGGCCCGAGCGGTATATTTCCTGCCGATCTACCCGTCCCTGGCCATCATCGTCGCGTGGACGTGGTCAGCGTCCTCCGTTCAGGAACGGCGGTGGATGCTGTATCCGTTGGTGCTCATGGTGTTGACCGTGATGGTGGCAGGCCTCGCCCTCGCGGTTTGGCCCCTGACGATCGAGACGGCACGACAGAGCATCGTGCTGAGCCGGCACGTGGCACTGATGGCGGCCGCGATGGCCGGCGCCACCGCGCTTGGCGTTGCGGTCCTTCTGAGGCGGCGGCGTACGGACGCACTCCCGGTGGTGGTAGGGGCCGGAACCTTGTCGCTGCTTGTCCTGCTTCACGTGACCGTCCAGACGCCCCGGCTCAATCGCGTCTATCCCACGCGGGAGGTGGCGGCCCGGTTCGCCGCGATGATGCCGCCGGGTGCGGAAATCGTGTACGTCGATCGGAAGTTGAGCACCGCGCTGATGTTCTACCTGGAACACCGACGCATCGAGTTGGCGCAGATCCGGGCTATCGCCAGGGTCGCTAACCATCCACGGCGCTACGGGCTCATGCTCGAGGAGGAGCTGGAGGTGCTGATCCGGAAGCAGTGCGCACCACCGCCGCCTGTTCGCGAGGAGACCCTCCTGGGCAGCCGCTACATGCTTCTCAACCTGGACGGGTTTGTTCTGCGTTGCGCCTGGGCACAGTCCACGTGACGAGCATCGGTCGGAGGGTGCCTGTCGGGCACACATCGCATCGAGCCCCGTTGAGGTGAACGCGAACCCGCGTCGCGTGAATGCGAATGCTAGGGGAGGCGAGCGGTCTCCCAATCGAGCAGAGGTCGCACGATTCCTTGGACCTCCCGGTACGAGCCACGGGCCGAGGGCACGCCGAGGGGCGCCTCGCAGACCTCGAACGACACGACGGCCGGAAGGTGGGCGTGGCGCTCGAGCTTGCCGCTGACGGGGGTGGTCAGGCTGACGGTGACCCGTACCAAACCCACATTCAGCAAGTGCGGCGGAATCCAGGCGACCGACCGGTAGCGGCCCTGCTCTTTGGGACGCCGCATGTTCTCGGGCTCCGTGTAGACCGCGGTGAACATGGGGATCTCGTCTGCCGTGTAGAGGCTCGCCAAAGGCAAAATGACCTTGCCGGGACGCAGGACGTCGTAGACGAACTCGATCCCGACCTTCTGGTCCACCGTCGCCACCTTGAGCGCGCGCCCGTGGCCGTCAATCACGCCGACCCTCACGAACTCGGCCCACGGTGTCTCCCTGAGGATGGCACCGACTCCGAGGAGCGCCCCTTCCGCCTCCGGCGCGGTTGCCGGCGCGGAAGGCTCGACCTGAGCCGTCCGGCCGCGGACGGCCGCGGGTGGGCGGGCATCGAGGATCGCTCGGTCCCAATGTCGCGCGCTGCCGGCTCGGTGCACCTCGTCGGCGTACGCCGCGATCACATCCTTTGAGGGGCCATCGAGGACAATCCGACCCTGCTCCAGCCAGATCGCGCGCTCGCAGAAGCGGGTCAACGAGCTCCGGTCGTGGGACACGAACATGACCGTCCGCTTCGTCTGCATCATGCCCTCGACCCGCTCGAAACATTTCTCCTGGAAGGCGAGATCGCCGACGGCGAGGACCTCGTCGAGCAAGAGAATGTCGGCGTCGAGGTGGGCGGCCACGCTGAAGGCGAGACGGACGCGCATGCCCTTCGAGTAGTGCTTCACCCGCATATCGATGAACCGGCGGTCAATGCCGGAGAACTCGACGATCTCCTCGAAGCGCGCGGCCGTCTCCGCCGTCCCCAGCCCATGCATGCTGGCGTTCACGAACACGTTCTCGCGCCCGGTGAGCGCGTCATTGAAGCCCGTGCCGACCTCCAGCAGCGACGTGAGACGACCACGCAGGCGCGCCTCCCCGCGCGTCGGCGCCACGATGCGAGAGAGGATCTTGAGCAAGGTCGTCTTGCCGGCGCCGTTGCGGCCGATCAGTCCTACCCGCTCGCCGCGGGCGACGTCGAAGGTGACACCGTCAAGAGCCCAGAAGTCCTTGCCGCTCGCGGACGCCCGCCGTCGCCGCAGCAGCGTAAGGAAAGGTTGAAGGAGTCCCGTGTGCGGTGCCCGCGTGCGCGCCTGCTCAAGGCGATAGCGCTTCGACAGATCTCGCACCCGGATGGCGAGCTCGTAGTCAGCGGGGGAGCGCCTGTCCAGAGACGGACCATCCGTGCTCAGGGTTTGCCCCGCGGCGGTACTGAGGCTGATCGCGTCAGTCATAGTCGGTCGGCGAGGTTCCGCTCGGAGCGCTGGAACAGCACGAGCCCGATTCCCGCCAGCGCCACGGAAAAGACGAACGCGTACGCCCACGCGCCCCACGGAAACTCCAGGCTGTCAAACAGGGTCGCCCGCAAGGCGAGGAGGCTGCCGCTGAGAGGATTCGCCAGGTAGATCGCGGCGTACCGCTTCGGAATCATGGCCAACGAGTAGATCACCGGAGACACCCAGAGCCCAAACGAGAGCGAGACCTGGAGCACGCGTTCCCAGTCGCGGCTGACCAGAATGAGCGACGAGAAGACCGTGCCCACCCCGAGGGCGAGCAGCATGAGTTGCACGAGGACGGCGGGCAGGAGGAGGAGGTTCCAGCCGGGGTACTCCCCGAAGCTGACCATCATGATGATCAGGGGGATGGAGGCCAGGGCCAAGGTGTAGGTCTCGCCGAGTAGCTGCGAGAGGGGGCTGATCAGGCGGGGGAAGTAGACCTTCTGAATCAAGCCCGCGTCTCGGAAGAGGCTCATGGCCACCGACGTCGAGACTTCGGTGAAGTAGAACCAGGCCACCAGCCCGCTGTAGACGTACAGCGCATAGGGAATATGGACACCGGTTTGCGCCTGGGAGAGATCGCGGAACGCCCAGAAGACGACCACCATGATGAGCGGGCGGGCGACGGCCCAGAAGAGCCCAAGCCACATGTCGTCGTACTGGATGCGGATCTTCTGCGTGACCTTTCGCCACAGGGTGCCGCGGTAGCGCCACAGCTCACCCAGGTCCAGGTGCGCGAAGGCGCCCGGCGGGCGAAGGACGATTTCTTCACCCGGCAACGTTTCCGTGCTCATGAGCGCCCCGTGGTCGGCGTCGGGAGTGCGCATGAGTCTTGTATGCGGTATCCGGCTCGGGCTGTCAACTCTTACGGGGTTTGGCGGTGGCGTCTCGCGCCGCCTCCGCAGGGCCTCCGGTCAGCGACCCACGGCGAGGACGATGCGACGGAGGCGCCGCCCGGCGGCGCCGCCCATCTGGCGTGTGCTCTCCACGAGCTTCCCCGTCTGAATGGCCAGACTGCGCGCGATCTGGACCCAGTCGAGGTGGCGCCAGCCGTCGGCGGCACTCCCCCGCAACACGTTCACGAACGAGCGAGGATAGTGGACGAGAAGGGATCCGAAGCTTCTCGGGGTTGCCCCGCGACCCGTCACCACCACGAGCATTCGCCCTATCCGGAAGCCACGTCCCAGGATGTAGCGGATGCGCATTTTGTGAAGGGGAACGTGGTGGAACAGCATGCAGTCGAGGTCGTAGTAGACTCTTTGCGCGACGACGGGGGTCACCTCTCGGTATGTTTCGAGGACCTTCCGTTCCTCGCCGAAACCCTGCTCGGTGCCCCGCATGCCGAGGGACGGATCGAAACCACCCAGGTGCGCCAGTAGATCTTTGCGGATCACGAAGTTCATTCCGGAAACGTTACAGGTGGTGGAGAAGCCCGATGCCTCGGCGTACTTGCGGATCTCGTAGCGGTCTTTGAACCACCGGGGCTTGGCCTCGGTGTAGAAGGGGTAGACGGGACCGCCGAGAAGGTCCGGCTGGGTACGCTCGAGAGTATCGAGAACGCACGAAAGGTACGTGGAGGGCAGCCGTGTATCGTCGTCGACATAGACAAGGTACGTGCCCACCGCGGCCGCCGCCCCACGATTTCGCGCGTGCGAGAGGCCCTGGACCGGTTCGAACACGTAGCGGAGATTGGCGAGCCTCGCCTGGTGGTGTTCCACGACCGCCGCGGTGTCGTCGGTGGAGTTGTTGTCCACGACCACCACCTCGAAGCGAGCGGGGGACAGTCGCTGATCTCCAAGGCTCTGGAGGCAGCCGGCGAGGAGGTCGCAGCGGTTGTACGTACACACGATCACGGATAAATGAGCAACCATCACGACCGTGGCCCCGTCCCTAGGCGCTGGAGGATGATCGCTCCCAACGTGTACGACTTCCGCGCGTCCGCTGGGTGCCGGAGGTAGGACCGCCAGGTGTCGTGGAAGAGTGGGGTCCCGGCGAGGCGGAATTCTCCACTCTTCAAGAAGCGGCGATGGATGTCGGCTTCCGACGCCAGCGTATGGTGCGAGGGCAGGGACGTTCCCGCACTGATGGCGGCCGGGACCGGGCTCCGGTACTCGAAGGTGAGCGCGAGCAGGCCGCCTGGCCTGAGGCACCGTGCGATCTCCCGCAGCGCCCCCTGCGTGCGGTCGACGTCAGCAGGCCAGAGGCCGCGGATTGAGACGGCGTGATCGAAGTGCGCGTCGGGGAAGCGAAGAGCCCCCAGGTCCACAGGGTGCGCGAACATCGTGGTCCAACCCATGGTCCTCGCCACGTGCTGTCCGTTGGTGGCGAGGCGATCGTCAAGGTCGACTGAATGCACTTCGTACTCCCTGGACGCCAGATAGCACGCGAACAGCGAGGAGGTGCCACCGGCGACGAGCAATCGCATCCCTGGCTCGAGGAGCGGTTGCACATGACGTAGGATCCAGACGACCTCCCAGTAGAGGAACCACGGGAAGCGTCGGTCGTCCGCGGCCCCGGGCAGGGGCTGATACGCGAGCCGCTGCCGCATCGCGAGAGTCAACGCCGGCCGCTCGTCAGGATCCTCGGCGTACTCGTCTCGGCGGCGCTGCCGCCACCCCAGGCCGAAACGCGCCCCGCCCGTTCCCCCTGTCCGTACGATGGGGGCTCGGGGAAGGCTGCCGACCCAGGACGAGGGGGCGGCTCCTCTCGCGTAGAGAGCATGGACCAGAGTGTTCAGGCCCTCCACCAGGGGCGCTGCCGCCGGGGTGAGGAGGTCATCGCGGTCCATCGTCTTGTTGGTGGTGTTCCCGAGGGACCAGTCGGCTATGGCCTCGTCCCGAGGCGGGGTGGCCGCCAGCAGCGACGCCCACTCGGTGGTGAGGGTGTCCACGTCTGAGGGGGAGAAGGCGTCCTTCTCGTGGGTGTCCTCGTTGAAGTATTTCTTGGTGCCGAGGTGCCGCGGGAGCCGCCCTTCCGGGGACGAGCTGGCCCGTGCCCGATCCACGAGAAGAGCAAGCTGGAGGGCCAACCGCTGCAACGGATCTCCGCAGGCCAGCAGGTTGGCGTGAGCCCATTCGCGTAGCGGATCATCCGCTCTCGTCTGCGCGGGCCCACGGCATACACTCAGAAGCCCCTCCGTGTCGCGGATCCGCCCGACATGGTCATACCATTCGCAGTACAGCCCCGCCGGAATCGGAATCGGCTCGAACATCCAGGCTGGCTTCCCCGCCACCGCCGCCTCGATCAGACTGGTGCTGTAGGAGGAAATCACGACGTCGCTGGCCATGATCCACTCGCGCACCGAGCCCTCCTTGAGGAAGCGGATGCGCCCGGTGTCCCCGCCCACGCGTTGCTGAAAGAATCCGAGGAACTCCCCTGTGCTGACTGACGGGCGGGGCCTGAGGATGATCTCCAGGCCTTCGTCGGTGGCGGCCGCGCGGCATGCTCGCAAGAGGTGCTCCAGCGAAGGCACCGAGAAGTCGATCAGCGATTGCATCTCCCGGGCGTCTCCACCCTGCGCCAGGAAGAACTTGAGCTTTCGCTGGGCGAAAGCCCAGCGGTAGTTGTCCGGTACGAATACCCACCGTTTGGCCGGATCGAGACCAAACGTCTTGGCGAGGGCGCCGCGGTCGGCGAAAAAGCGGCGATAGGGGTCGGCGTAGAGACGATAGGACGGGTGGCCATTGATGAAGATGTGCTCGTCGGGAACGCCGTGCTGCCTCAGGTAGGCGCGGTAGAATTCCCCCCAGCCGTGATGAATCGTTCCGAGCCGCGCCCCCTCGTCGGCTGGTGCCTTGATCCTCAAGTGGGCACGGTAGTGGATCTGTTCCCAGGCCAGGTTGAAATGGATGGCCCCGGGCCAGCGCGCGTAGATGTCCTCGGTGGCCAGCGCGCCCTTCACAACATAGACGAATGGATGGACGACCACCCGCGGCCGATACGCGCGCAGGTAGTCACCGATATGCTGATAGATGTTGCGGATCTCGATGGTGAGATTGTAGCGAGTGCGGCCCAGGATACTCGTCACGCATGCCACGTCCATCTCGCGTGCGGTGTGCTCGACGAGCCACAGCACGTCAATATCTCTGGGCATGTCGGGCTCGGGACCCTTCAGCGGCCCTTCCGCCCGGTCACCCAGAAGACATCGTCCAGCTGGCTGCGCTCGGGTTCAAGGCTGAGGGGTTCGATACCGTGTCTGCGTAAGACGCGGTGAAGGTATCGGATGGAGAGGGGCACTCCCTTCCACCCGCTATGCACGTGAACGCCAAGCCGGGGGAGACGAAGGCGCCTCAGAATAGGGTGACCCGGCCGCAGCGGGCGCAGGTGCAGGACCAACGTGCGATCCTCCAAGTTGAGGAGCAGGGGCGGCGCCAGGACGGGCGCCCGCGGTCGCTGACCGGGTGCCGAACGAACCTGAAGCTGCACGTATCCTCCCGGTTTCAGGATTCTGGCTATCTCCGCGATGGCCCGACTGATCCGCGACGTCTTGATGATGTGCCGAATCGCCGCGAACGAATAGGCGAAGTCTGCCCAAGCGCTCGGGAAGTCGCAGGTGCCCGATTCGTCCACCAAGCCGAGACGGATCGCGCGCGGAACGCCCCTCCGGCAAGCGTCGAGCAAGGCGGGTGAGCCGTCGACCCCTCCACAGGTCAGCCCCTCCTCGCTCACGGCCCTGAGGATGTGGCCACCGCCCACCCCGTATTCGAAGATCGCCGGCGAGGAATCGATGAGCCCTGTGCTCACCAACACGGGCTTGAGATACGTGTGATAGATGATGCGGCCGGTACCGAAGGACACGGCTCTCTGCTCCGCGTTGCTGGAGCGGAGTCCACCGGCCCCGACCGTCTCCATCACCGGCGTCAAGGTGGGAGAGAGGACCGACGCGATCTCCACGCGGCTCGGGGGCGACCCGTTGGCGCGGTCGACGGAGAAGACGCGATCGAGTGCGCGAAACGCCTCGTCGCGCAAAAGGCCGTTGGGATCGCCGACGGGGGGTGGGGCCGCGCACTGTTGCAAGATCTCCGCGAACCGCGCGGGCGACAGAGGGTCCACCACCCGGCACCATGGGCGGAGAGCGTCCGGCAGGCGACCGTGGACATCCTCGGTCACCAGCACCCAACAGCCGGCCAGGATGGCCTCCAGGATCTTGGTCTTGAACCCCATGCCGAGATCGGAAGGGATGGCGACCACCCGTGCCTCGGCCAAGAGGGGCAGCGGTGAAGGCAGCAGCCCGGTCGGTTTCAAGCGGCCGAGCGGGGCCAGAACGTCGGGTGGCTTCAGATTACCCGTGATCCGAAAGTCCCACTGGGCGGCCACCTCCGCGCTGAGGGCGTTGACGAGGCGGGCGGCGTTGCGGCCGGCGTCATACAGGAGCGGCGACATGGCCGCCCCCGTTCCCATTGCGAACAGAAACAAGTTTCGCCGGGGTCGGGCGGGGATCTGGGCGACAACGGGCTGGGGCACGAAGTAGGGGACAGTGACCACGTTCTCTGCCGCCGTGAGTTGCCCCCAGTAGTGGTCGGTCTCCCAGCGGCAAATCGGGAGAATAGTGTCAGCCAGCCCCGCACATTGGCTGTCAAGTCGGAAACGCATGAGGGCACGGTGGATGGCCTTGGTGGCCTCCGTGAAGTCCGCGCCCCGGCGTTCTTGAAGCATTCGCAGCCGCCCCCGGAACTGATCGACCAGATGCGGCAGATTGGCGTTGTGGGCGCGCACCAGGCGCCGGATCTCGGGATGGTTCCGCTTGAGGAAGTCGAGGCTTCGAACATACACCTCGTATTCGAACAACACCGCGCGGCAGTCGCGGAGGTCGGCCTCACGGAGCATGGCGACCGCCTCATCATCGGAGCGGCCCGCGCTCACAAACTGTCGGACGTGGTGGCCCCGGGCGGCAAAATACTCGGCACGCCCCCAGACGTCCTTGGTGCTGCCGATGAAGATCGTCCGCGTGTTGTTGATGCTGTCGGGGACCACGTGGAGGATGTAGCCCATCTGGGGACTAGGTCGCCCGGGTGACGTAGTAGCGGCCAATGGCGAGGCCATCCACCCAGCCCTGGCATAGATGCTCGATGGCGTCGGCGGGAGCGCCCACGATCGGCAAGCCATGACGGTTGAACGAGGTGTTGATGAGGACCCCGACCCCGGTCAAGTCCCGGAACGCCTGCAGGACGGCGTGCAGCCAGGGGTTGGTGTCGCCATTCACGACCTGTGGTCGCATGGTGCCGTCGACATGCACGACGCCCGGCACGCGTTCCTTGGCGAACGGGGAGGCCGCCACCGTGAAGGTCATGTGCCGATAATCGATGGGACCATCCCAATACGCCTTCGCTTCGTCTTCGAGGACGACGGGAGCGAAGGGCACGAACCACTCGCGCCCCTTCAGGATGCTGTTGATGCGCTCGCGGATGGCAGGATCGCGCGGATCAGCCAGCACCGAACGGTTGCCGAGCGCTCGCGGCCCCACTTCCAGTCGACCTTGAAAGGTTCCGATGACTCTTCCCTGCATCAGTTCCTTTGCCACACGGGTGGGGAGCCGGCTCCCCGCCTCGTCGACGATCACATCCGAAATCCGGGCCAGGGCGGCCGCGATCTGGTCGTCGGTGAAGCGATGCCCCAGGTAGGGCGAGGGCAGGGAGGCGGTGGTGACGGCCCCGCAGACGTACAAACCTTCCATGGCGGCCCCGATGGAGAGCCCGGAGTCGGCAGAGTCAGGAAAGACGAAATAGGGGGACGGCGCGAGCGCATCTCGTATGCGGCCGTTGGCTTTGACATTTAACATGACGCCGCCCGCCACGGCGAGAGAGCGGGCCCCGGTCAGCCGCAGCGCGTCGCCGATCAGGGCCACCATGGTCCGCTCGACGTGCTCCTGGGCAAAGTACGCCAGTTGAGCGGGCTGGTAGCGGTCGAGGTACTCCCGGAAGAGCTCGGTTTCGGCGACCGAACCCAGGGGGTTCGGAACCTGTTTGGTTGGGTACACAGCGTTGTAGGAGCGGAACGTCCAGGGGACTCGGCTGCGGGTCATGCCGTCCTCGGCCTCGACCAGTCCTTCGAAGGGATTGGGCAAGCCAGGCTGGCCCAGGGCGGCCAAGCCCATCGTCTTGTATTCGCCCTCCACCGGAACGAACCCAAGGACCTCGGTAATCGCCTGGTAGAACGAGCCGAGGCTGTGCTGGGCGGGTGTGGCGCGGATCAACTCCAACCGGCCGTCCTCGTGCCCCAGAAAGACACTGCCGCTATATCCGTCACCCTTGCCGTCCATGGTGACCACGCATAGCTTCTCCCCGCGCATCCCGGCCAGGCGGAAGGTACTGGCGGCATGGGCCCGATGGTGGGCGACATAGACATAGCGTATGCGGGGGCTGAAAAGGCCGAGCTCGTTCAAGGCTTCATGAAAGTACGACCAATGTCGAGGCTCGAAACCCTCCCAGAGCGTCCCCGCCAAGGACGCAGCGGCTCGTGGCGGCTGTATCGACCGCGTGGCTCGGGGGCGCCACCGCCAAAGTCTGGAGCGGGGACGCCTGGAGGGCTTGCCGTCCAACTCGACGGTCACGTAGTTTTGCAGGAAAGGGAACAGCGGCTGATGCGTGGAGAGGGCGACGATATCGATGTCATCGCCGCTGATGGCCAACTCGCGAAATGCTGTCCGTATGGCCTCCATGGGGAAGCCGTAGTGATGCTTGATCCGGGTCACGCGTTCTTCAGCCAGGGCGAACACGCACCCCGAGGACGAACAGATGGCTGCGGAGGCATCGTGGAGGCAGTGGATGCCGAGGGCTAGCACGGAAGAGGGTGCCCCATCAGCAGGCGTTGCAGGGTACTCACGACCTGCGTGAGCGCGTGCGAGATCTCAGCGGGCGTGCGGCCGATGAGCGGGCGGTGGGTAGTGACCAGGCGGAGGGCGGAATAGACGGCAATAGGTCCTGACGGCGATTCCGGCGTGAGGACCAGCGAGCGGGGCAACAGGTCCGACAACGCTTCGATCACGACGGCGAGACCCATGCAAGGGGCCGCGATCGGCTTGCCCGCATCAAAGAAGGCGCGAATGATCTCGCGCACGCCCTGATCGAGGGGTTCCAGGCTCGACGTATGGGGGGTCAGATAGCCACGGATGGGGATCGAGCCCCGGACCACCAACGCCGAAAATTCCGCCGCGGGGAGAGCGTGGGCGGTGCTCTCGACCCAGCCAAGGCCGGCCTGGGCCAGGCAGTCCCGCATGATGGGGAGATCCTCACTCTCCGTATGCTCGTCGGGTTGAAGGATCAGCACCACGCTCGGGGGCCGAGCCTCAGGAGGCGGCAGCCTCATGACGTTCTGCCAGGGGGTCGGGCACCGACTCCGACGGGTACACAAATGGAGAACCGCTGAGAATGCCATCGCACACCACATCCAGGCCGAGGAAGGCGTTTGGACCCAGCTGAGAATCGGCGGCGCTGACAGTGAAGTGCGCGGGCCCTGCGCTGGCGATGAAGGGAAGCGGGATCATCCGGCGAAAGAAGAAGTGGTAGGCATACCGGATGGCCCGATCGATCTGCTCGGCCGACATCCCGGTGCTGAATGGGAGGCGATCGAGGATCTCGAAGTAGTGCTCGGGGCTCGACACATCGAGGGAGAACCCCTTGCCTCTGATCCATGCTTCCCCGGCCACGATGACCGGGCGCCCTTGGGCAGCGACCTCGACACCCGTCTTGGTGTTGTAGATAGCGACGGCGTTGGCGTGATCGGTCAAGGCGTACGTGCTCGCCTGGTGTTCGGGCCCGATCACGAAGACGTTGGGCGGAAGCTCGGGAAACCATCGCATCACTTCGTCCGCGATGCGTTGCCGGGAGGGTACCAGGCCCCGCACTTCGGCCGGATGCACACGGATGACCAGTTGCAGATCGGGCCGCCCTCGGAAATACAGGATTGTTTGACGGACCCACTCGAGCATGGTCGGAAAGGCATTGGAGGCGTAGTGCAACTGGGCGTCCCACACGACGCTGGTCAGAAGCGCCAGGTAGGGCCTGTCTGGGGAGGCCCCGATCTCGGTCAGGACATGGCGGACATCCTCGCGCGGCTGATCATGGAACCAGATCCAGTCGTTCGTTCCCGAGCGGCGGCTCTCCAGATATCGCAGAGTGTGCTGTCTGAGCTCGTCGGTCAGGGGCAGGTGCGCCCAGGTGTCCGGCGGCTCGGACATCATGGTGTGATGGTATGTGTCGTCGTGGCTGAAGATGAAGGAGTGCTTGCGGTAGGCAGGATTCCAGGTGACGATGCGAACGCCGCGCCGGCGAGCCACTTCGACGATCATTCCCTGCGGGATGTAGATCCCGTGGTGCGCCACCACCACGTCGAAGTGGTGCCTCTCGAACAGACGGTCGAGGGCCATGATGGTCACCACACCAGCCTGTAGATACCGACGCAGGACGGCGGCGCCATGGGGTTCACCGTCCAGGTCGCCGCGGGCAAAGAAGCGCAGCGCGCCCGCGTACGCGTGCTCGCCAACAGCCAGCTCGCGGAAGCGGAACCCGCGGATGTCGTCCAGGGGAACCTGGTCGGCGAGGCGAGCAGCGGTCTGGCGATCACCGTCGGCCAGGAATTGGCTGTAGGTCACCAGCGGGAGTCTCCCGAACCGATCGATGCCCTCGCCGAAGCAGATGGCGCAGTAGGCGGCTTGCCCGATGCTGACCAGTGTCTCGGCGGTGACCCGCGGGGCCTTGGACATCTGACAGGCAGGGAGAACACCGTCACACAGCAAGAGCTGGACCTCTCCCCCCCGGAGTTGGAGGGCGGTGGCCAGCGCCGCATCGAGGGCTTGGGCATGGGCATAACCGCCGAGGCTCGTGGCAATGAGGATTCGGCCGCGGGGGCCAGGGCGAGGAGTGGTGGAGGACTGACCGTCGTTGCGCTTACCCCATCGCCAGGGCCAGATCGCGTCCCGCCGCGGCACTCTCATTGTCGGAGACCCTTGGTCACACTGGAAGCACGTGGCGAACGGGGTGACGAAGCTCATCACTCAGCATCCCGACCCGTCGTCTAAGAGGACCGGTCGGTATTCACCTCTGGATTGCGCGCGTAGCGAATCGAGGGCCTGCCGCAGGTATCGGGCGCCGTTGTGGATGGGCAAACCGATGCAGATCATCGCACAGTGAGCATCCGCGACTGCCCATTATACAGGGCCCCGAAAGGACGAGGCCCTCGAGGCTATCGATACCGGCGCCGCCGCGCACCGCGCGCCAACGACGGAGGGCCGGCTCCCGGCGCGCGCTCGGGGGTGATTTGTCCCCAGCGTTCTTGACACTGAAATGGCCGACCCAGATAATCGACCGCAATCTCGAGACCAGCAGGGGGGCTCCCTTGGTACGCGGCGAGGCGACGACGAGACGCGCGATAGTGATCGACGGGCAGGAGATCTCCGATGAGTCTCCCTGTTGGGTGATCGCCGAGATCGGCCACAATCACCAGGGAGATCTGGAGAAATGCCGCCAGTTGTTCCGCGAAGCCAAGGCGGCCGGCGCCTCGGCGGTCAAGCTTCAGAAGCGCGACAACCGGACCCTCTTTACCCGTGATATGTATGATCGGCCATATGATCACGAGAACAGCTTCGGCCGCACGTACGGTGAACACCGTGAATTTCTCGAGTTCGGGAAGACCGAGTACGTCGAGCTTCAGCAGGTCGCCCGCGAGCTGGGGATCACCTTCTTCGCGACCGCCTTTGATATTCCCAGTGCCGACTTCTTGGCGCGTCTCGACATGCCGGCCTACAAGATCGCCTCGGCCGACTTGCGGAACATCCCCCTCCTCACCCACGTAGCCCGCATGGGGAAACCCATCGTCATGAGCACGGGGGGTGGCACCCTCGAGGACGTCAGGCGTGCCTACGACACGGTGATGCCGATCAACCGACAGCTGGCCATCCTCCAGTGCACGGCCAGCTATCCGGCCGCGTTCGAAGAGCTCGACCTCCGGGTGATTGAGACCTACCGGAGCCTCTTCCGCGACGTCGTCGTCGGACTCTCCGCCCATGATAACGGGATCGCCATGGCGGTGGCCGCCTACGTGCTTGGCGCCAGGATTGTCGAGAAACATTTCACCTTGAACCGGGCTCTGAAGGGGACGGACCACGCCTTCTCCCTGGAACCGGTAGGACTGCGGAAGACGGTCCGGGACCTGACACGAATCCGCGTCGCCCTGGGTGACGGGAGAAAGCGCGTCTATCCCAGCGAGATCCCGGGGATCACCAAGATGGGCAAGAAACTCGTGGCCGCTCACCCCCTCCGTTCCGGCCAGGTGCTCACCGCCGCTGACGTGAGCATCAAGTCTCCGGGTGGGGATGGGCTCGAGCCCTACCAGTTCTCCCAGGTGATCGGCCGCGTGCTGCGCAAGGATCTCGATACCGACGAGGCTATTCAACTAGACATGCTCGGCCCGAGCCCGTGAGGCGCGCCTGGGACCTCACGGGTGAGGTGGCCCTTGTCACGGGAGCCCTCGGACGGCTGGGTCCGATCTGGATCGAGGGCTTCCTGGACGCCGGAGCCCGGGTGGTCGGGCTCGACCTCGTCGAGGCCAAAATTCCCGACGCGTTCGCGCGCTTGCTCGACCGTCACGGTGAGGAGCGGTTACGCTTGGTACGGGCCGACGTCACCGATCGAACGTCGCTGACCCAGGCCCGCGAGGGGTGTCACCGTGTGGGCTGGCCGCCCTCCGTATTGCTCAACAATGCCGGCATTGATCAGCCCCCCACCCTTCTGCCCCGTAGCTATCGCGTGGAAGACATCCCCGCCGAGCTTTTCCGCGATGTCTTTGAGGTGAATGTGCTCGGCGCCTTTCAAGCGATCCAGACGTTTGGCCCGGCCATGGTGGCGAGCGGTCGCGGCTCGATCATCAACATCGGTTCGCTGTATGCTGCCGTCGCCCCCGATCAGCGCTTCTACGATCACCTGCCGAGCGAGCCGCCGTTCCTCAAGCCGCCTGCCTACGGTGCCTCTAAGGCGGCGGTGGTGAACCTCACCATGTACTTTGCGGCGCTCTGGGGGCGGCATGGAGTGCGCGTGAACGCGCTCTCGCCGGGCGGGGTGGCGGGGGGGCAGGACGAGGAGTTTGTGCGTAAGTACGTGACTCGTGTCCCGATGGGGCGCATGGCGGAACCGTCCGATCTGGCGGGACCGCTGATCTTCTTGGCTTCCGAGGCAGCGCGCTACGTGACGGGGATCAATCTGCAG
Source organism: uncultured Candidatus Rokubacteria bacterium (assembly GCA_963754315.1). Classification (GTDB taxonomy): domain Bacteria; phylum Methylomirabilota; class Methylomirabilia; order Rokubacteriales; family CSP1-6; genus CAVWFS01. The sequence goes on along the minus strand of CAVWFS010000014.1, from coordinate 46,134 downwards.
GTGGACGGCGGCTTCACGGTCTGGTAAGAGCTACATGGAATGTCCACCCCGGTTCCCAGCATCGTCGGGTTGATCCCGGCCCGTTCGGGCTCCAAGCGTGTCAAGCACAAGAACATCCGGCGCCTCGGTCAGCACCCCGCCATTGCCTACACGATTGCCGTGGCCCGGGCCAGCGGGGTGTTCGACGCGGTGCTGGTCTCGACGGACTCGCCTCTCATCGCCGACATCGCCAAGCACTATGGGGCCGAGGTGCCATTCCTGCGGCCGGCCGAATACGCGACCGAAACGTCACCCGACATCGAGTGGGTCGAGTACACCCTGCGGCGGCTGGCCGATGAGGGGCGTCGGTACGATTGTTTCAGCATCCTGCGCCCCACCAGCCCGTTACGGACCCCGGAAACCATCCAGCGCGCGTGGCGTGAGTTCCGAGCCGAAGTGGGAGTGGACTCACTGCGGGCGGTGGAGAAGTGCCGGCAGCACCCGGCCAAGATGTGGATCGTCCGCGGGCGTCGGCTGCTTCCGATTCTCCCCATGGGCCCCCCCGAGCAACCATGGCACAGTAGCCAGTACGCCTCGCTGTTCGAGGTCTACGCCCAGAACGCCAGCCTGGAGATCGCGTGGACGCGGGTCGTCTTTGAAGGACGCACCATCGCCGGCCACGTGCTGATGCCGTTCTTCACGCAGGGATTCGAAGGCTTCGATATCAACGACACGCGCGACTGGCGCCACGCCGAAGAGCTGCTCCAGAGCGGGGAGGCCCGGCTCTTCCATATCGCGGAGCCACCGGTGCCGATCGAGATACCAGGCGACTGAGCCACCGCCAACCCTACGCCCGCGGAGGGCTCATGGCCGATCTTACCTACGTGCCGCTGTCCGAGCTGAGCCGCCTGCGGAGCCTCGAGACGACACAAGAGCGCCGGGTGGCGGCGTTCGCTGCCGCCTGCCGGATCAACATCCTCTACATGATCGCGCGAGCGGGGTCTGGCCACATCGGAACCTCCTTCAGCGCGCTCGATCTTCTGAGTTGGCTCTTTCTCGAGGAGATGCGCCTCCCGGCCGGCCCCGGCACCGTCGGCGATCTCTATTTCTCCTCGAAGGGTCACGACGCTCCCGCGCTCTACGCGGTACTCATGGGCGTCGGCTTGATCGAGTTCCCGCTCATTCACCGACTCCGGCGCCTCGACGGGCTCCCCGGTCATCCCGATGTCTCGACGCCCTTCGTCGAGGCCAACACGGGCTCGCTCGGCATGGGGATCTCTAAGGCGAAAGGGATGGTCCTTGCCAATCGTCTGCTCGGGGTGTCCTCGCACGTGTACGTCATGACGGGCGACGGGGAGCTCCAGGAGGGGCAGATTTGGGAGTCGCTTCCATCGGCGACCGCGCGCGGGCTGGGCGAGATCACCGTGATCGTCGACCACAACAAGATTCAGTCAGACACCTGGGTCGCTGACGTCAGCGACCTCGGTGACCTCGCCGCCAAGTTCGGGGCCTTCGGATGGCACGTGGAACGCGCGGACGGTCACGATCTGAGCGCGGTGGCTCGCGCATTCCAGAGGCTCCGAGCCATTGTCGACCGGCCTAAGGTGTTGATCGCCGATACCGTCAAGGGGAAGGGCGTGTCGTTCATGGAACCGGGGGCCATTGATCCTGCCGATGGCCTCTACCGGTTTCATAGCGGAGCACCCAGCCCCGAGGTGTACGCCAAGGCCGTCGAGGAGTTGCTCGTCACCGCCCGCCAGCGGCTGGCCGAGGCGGCCGCCGGTGAGCTCCGGCTCGAGCGGGAACCTCGCCCCGAAATGCCGATCCCGGGGCATGTGCAGCGGCTCGTCACCGCGTACTCGCGCGCGCTCGTGCACCAGGCCGAGCGTCATCCGCGTCTGGTGGTCCTCGACGCCGACTTGGTACTCGACTGCGGGTTGATCCCGTTCCGCCAGCGCTTTCCCGATCGATTCTTCGAGTGCGGCATTGCCGAGCAGGACATGGTTTCACAGGCAGGGGGCATGGCTCGCCGAGGCCTCCTGCCCGTGGTGCATTCCTTCGCGTGCTTCCTCTCCACGCGCCCCAACGAGCATATCTACAACAACGCCACGGAGCGGACGAAGATTGTCTACGTCGGCTCGCTGGCAGGAGTCCTGCCTGCCGGTCCGGGTCACAGTCATCAATCGGTGCGTGATATTGCAGCCCTGGCCGGGGTGCCGGATCTGATCATGATCGAGCCGAGCACAGAGGATGAAACGGAAGCGGCGCTCGATTTCTGCGTGAATATCGCCCCGTCCTCGTGCTACATCCGCCTGGTGTCAATCCCGGCCGAGATTCCCTATACCCTTCCGTCCGACCACTGTCTCCGGCTCGGGCGAGGTGTCCTCTTGCGCGAGGGAAGTGCCGCCGCCATGATCGGGTACGGACCGGTGCTGCTCACGCAGGCGTACCGCGCCGCCGAACTACTGACCCGGCAGGCCGGGCTCGAGGTGGCCGTGATTGATCTTCCCTGGCTGAACCGCGTCGACCGTGAATGGTTGGCTGAGGTCGCCGGGCGCTTTCCGTGGATCTTTACCCTCGACAACCACTACCTGCACGGTGGCCAAGGACAGATGATCCTTGCCGCCCTCGCCGAGCTGCCCCGGCGGCCCCTCCCCCGGGTTCGCCGACTGGGCGTGACACGGATTCCCCTTTGCGGGGGAAACAGCGAGGTGCTCAAAGGCCACGGGCTCGATGCCGAAAGCATCGCCGAGCAAATCCGTCGGTCCCTCGCAGGCGAGGGATGACCCTCGTTCTCTGCTGGGACATCGACGGCACCCTGCTGAGCACCGCCCGCGCCGGCATCTTCGCGTGGGAGGACGCCACGCGCGACATCGTTGGCCAGACGGTCGACTTCTCGGCCCTGGCCACCGCGGGCTTGACCGACACCGAGATCGCCGCCAGAATCCTGGCCCGGTTCGATCCTGATCCGACACCGACCGCGGTTGGCGTGCTGGTGCGGCGCTATGAGGAACTGCTTCCGGACCGACTGCACAGGCGCGTAGGCCAGGTGGTGCCCGGTGTGCGAGCCATCCTCGAGCACTTGCGCGGGCAGTCAGCCGTCGTCTCCATCCTGCTCACCGGGAATACCGAGGCGGGGGCATGGGCAAAGCTTCGCCACTATGGGCTCGCTCACTATTTCGAGCGCGGAGCGTTCGCGGATGGCGTCCGAGACCGCGGCGCCATCGCGCGGAGGGCCGTCGTGGTCGCCCGCGAGCTACTCGGACAAGAGCCCCGGATGGAGGACACCTACGTCATCGGAGACACGCCGCACGACATCATGTGTGCGCGGGCCATCGGCGCTCGCGCCGTCGCCGTTGCCTCAGGCTCCTACGGACTCGCCGATCTGGAACCCCACGACCCTTGGTGGCTGATCCCCGCCCTCCCCGCACCAGAGGCGTTCCTGGGACGGCTCACGGCCCGAGGAGCCTGATGCAGTTTCGCCAGCTCCTCAAGCGTTCGATCGGGTTGAGGCTTCTGGTGCGCTGGTGGCGCGCCCGAACCTATGCCTTTCCCGACTGGGGGGCCATCGTGGGTCGGGACCGGAGCCAGTGGGACGAAGCGCGCGCTCGCGCGCGGGGGGGACCCCGCGTGCTGATCGCGACCGGCGTCGGCGGGAACCCCAGCGCCGTCAGCCTGGAGAGTCTTCTGGCCGTGGCCCTCACCCTGCGAGGGGCGGAGGTGCACATCCTGCTCTGCGACCGCGTGCTGCCAGCCTGCGAGCTGACCGAAACCACGTGGTTTCCCGACCATCGACGGTTTGTGCGCGGCGGCCCGCAGGGGGGTCTGTGCCACGTCTGCTTCGTACCCGGCCAACGCGCCTACGCGCCGCTGGGGCTCCCCCTCCACCTCTACGGAAGCCTGGTCGCCGCCGTGGAAAAGGCCGAAGTGGATCGGCTGGCGCAAACGCTGAGCCGCCCGGAGATGGAGCGATATGTTCGAGATGGGGTTGCCGTGGGCGAGCACGCCCTGGCCGGGGCCTTCCGTTTCTACGCGCGGGGTAGCCTCGAGGGCGAGCCCTACGCAGACGGGGTGGTACGCCGCTATTTCCGCGCCGCTCTGCTCACGACGCTCGCCGTGCGCCGGTTGTTCGCGACGGCCCCCTTCGAGGCGGTGGTATCCCAGCACGGCATCTACGTGCCGCAGGGACTGGTGGGCGAGACGGCGCGTCGCGCCGGTGTGCGGGTGGTGAACTGGAACGCGGCCTATCGTCGGCGTCGCTTCATCTTCAGTCATGGCGACACCTACCACCGCACCATCATGACTGAACCCACCGAAACCTGGGAACGCCTCGCGTGGACGGCCCATCTTGAGCGGGAGGTCATGGCGTACCTCCACAGTCGTCGCCACGGTGGACGCGACTGGATCTGGTTCCACGAGCGCCCGGTGGAGGATGTGGCCGAGATCGCGCGACGCCTCGGCGTGGACTTCTCGCGACCCTGCGTGGGCATGCTCACCAACGTCATGTGGGATGCCCAGATCCACTACCCGAGCAACGCCTTTCCGAGCATGCTCGACTGGGCTCTGCAGACCATCGCGTATTTCGAGAAACGGCCGGATCTCCAACTGCTCGTCCGCGTTCATCCGGCCGAGATTCGCGGGACCTTACCCTCGCGGCAGCCGATGGTGGCAGAGATCCGGCGTCACTATCCCACCCTCCCCCGCAACGTCTTTCTGATCGGACCCGATGATCCGATCAGCACGTATGCCACCATGCTCCAGTGTGACGCCGTGATCATCTACGGAACCAAGACCGGGGTCGAGTTGTCGAGCCAAGGAGTGCCGGTCATCGTGGCCGGCGAAGCATGGATTCGGGGCAAGGGGCTCACGATGGACGCCTCCTCTCCCGAGGATTACTCGCGTCTACTCGACCAGCTACCCCTTGGCCGCCGCCTTTCCGACGAGGTGGTGCGGCGCGCCCGTCTCTACGCGTACCACTTCTTCTTTCGCCGGATGATCCCCGTGGAGTTCATGCGACCGCGCAAGGGCTGGTTGCCCTATCAACTCGAGCTCGCACGCCTCGACCAGTGTGCGCCAGGGCACAGCGCCGGCCTTGACGTGATCTGCGACGGGATCCTCACCGGGCGTCCGTTCGTCTATCCGGAAGAACAGGGGCTCGTCGCTCCCGAGTGAGCCCTGCCGACGCTTACCGCGGTCCCGGCGTGTGCTTGCCGGTCAGCTGGGGCGTGGTGCCCTCGAGCGACTTCTCTTGCCGTTCGAGCCGGGTCTCGCGCGCCCAGGTGCGCTTGAGGTCGTCGCGCACATTCACGCGCAAGCGACCCAGACCCTCCGTCTCCAGTTCGACCAGATCGCCGTTCTGGAAGGCGCTGAGGCCGCGGTGATTGGTGCCGGTGGCCAGCAGGTCGCCGGGCTCCAACGTGTGAATGGAGGTGACCCACTCGATGCAGCGGGGGATCTTGTGGGCCATGTCGCTGGTGTTGAAGTTCTGCTTGAGCACTCCGTTCACCCAGAGCCGAACCGAGAGCCGATGAGGGTCAGGCACTTCATCGGCAGTCACCAGGTAGGGCCCCACGGGGGCGAAGGTATCGCGTGACTTCATCTGATAGAACGTGTTGCCGGAGGGTGGCAGCCCGCGCGCCGACCCATCGATGAAATTCATGTACCCGAAGACGTAGCTCATGGCCTCCGCGGCACGCACGTGGGAGGCGCGCTTGCCGATGACAAGCGCCACTTCCGCTTCGCCCTCGAAGATGGTGGCCGGTACGTCGGGGAGCACCATCGTGTCGCCGTCGCCGATGATCGCCCCGGGCGACTTGTGGAACGCGTTGATGGGCGCCGGTTCCGTGCGCGTTCCGTCTTCCATGTAGTTCACGGCCATGCAATCGACGTTGAATGGCTTGGGCAGGGGGGGGCGTATGCGCACACGGCCCAGAGGAATCGCCTGTCCTCGGGCCACCGCCGCCTCCAGAGGCTGCCGGTAGTCGGCGAACCGCGCGATGAGCCCGTTGATGAGATCGTGCGGTCCCATATGCGGGATGTCCCGCACCGTCTCGGACACGTCGACAACGCCGTCCGCCTTGAGGACACCGAGCTTGAAGTCGTCGAAGAAGAGGATTTTCATGGTTCCCTCCTGTGCGTTGGGTTAGGAGTATAACCTTACCGGCCCGCCTTGCGGGGATCAGGCGATGGAGGTGGATATGGACCTGGGGATCTTTGACCATCTCGACCGGCGGGAGGCTCCCGTCGACGAGTTCTACGAAAGCCGCCTGCGCCTGCTCGAGAAATACGACAGGGCTGGCTTCTACTCGTACCACCTCGCCGAACACCACGCCACCCCGCTCGGACTGGCCCCGGTGCCGGGCATCTTCCTGGCCGCCGCCACCCAGCGCACCCGGCGAATCCGCCTGGGACCGTGCGTGTACTGCCTGCCCCTCTACGACCCCCTCCGCCTCATCGAAGAGATCTGCATGCTGGACCAACTCTCGCATGGGCGTTTCGACTTCGGGGTAGGCCGGGGCATCGTGCCCTACGAGATGGCGTACTTCAACCTGCACCACCTGGAAACCGAGGAGATCTATCGGGAGGCGCTGGAGGTTATCCTGCAGGGCCTCACCAGCGACATTCTTGACCATCGGGGGTCGCGCTATACCTACCGCAAGGTGCCCATGATCCTCAGACCGTTCCAGCAACCCCATCCGCCTCTCTGGTATGGCCTCGGCCATTTGGCCGGCGCCGAGTGGGCGGCCACCAACAAGGTGCACGTCATCACCAACCATCCGTGTGAGGGGGCCAAGCCGCTCTTCGATCGGTATCGTGAGGTCTGGGAGCGCAAGCACGGCGGGGCGCCATTACCGAAGCTCGGCATGTCGCGCCACATCGTGGTGGCTTCAACGGATGCAGAGGCGGAGGCGGTGGCCCGACCCAACTACGCCGTCTGGTATGCGAACCTGACCAAGCTCTGGCGCGATTTCGGATCGACCCCAATCCGCTTCGCGCGGGACTTTGACGAGGCACGCCAGCGCGGCATCGCCATTGCCGGCTCGCCCAGCCGGGTGCGCGAAGAGATCGAGCGCCAGATTGCCGCCAGCGAGTGCACGTATTTCGTCTGTCGGTTGACGTTCGGCAACATGGACGAGGCCACGGCCTCGTCGTCGATCGACCTCTTCACCGCCGACGTGATGCGGTATTTCTTATGATGGGGGGCCCCGACATGGCCCCCCATACCCCCAAGCGCTCGGGGCACCCCGGGGAACCCGGGGCGCCCCTCGGTCGCACGCGCGCTCGCGGGGCCCCGACATGGCCCCCCATACCCCCCACGCTCGGGCACCCCGGGGGGAGTAGCTAGCTCAACCTCTGCCTCAATCGACAGGGACGAAGATGCAGTGGCGGAGCTTGCCGTCAACGGCCTTGGAGAGATGTCCCTTGCCCGTCGTGTCCTCGACCAGGATCACCTCGCCGGGGCCGATGACGCGGCTCTCGCCGTCGCTGGCCGTGATCTGCACGCCGGCGTCGAGATTGATGATGTACTGGCGCCGGGGAGCCGGATGCCAGTCGAGGTCGTAGGTCGGCGGCACCTCGCGAAAGATGATGCCGGTCGCCGGCAAGCGTTTGGATAGCTTCCCGCTTCGCGTCTCTTCCGCCCACTCGACCTGGACGTCCCGGAAGTGCGACTGACCGCTCGCATCGGTGTACAAGTTGTGGATCCTCATGAGCGCTCCTTGAAAGGCAGAATGTGTGGACTATACCAGCCCGGGGCTGGTTGGCGGGGATTGGGGGGTATTCACAGTCCCCGCCTAACACTGCGCCCTATAAGGGGCCAGGGCGCTCGTGGGCGCAGCCCATGTGCCCATGTGGTACATGGGAGAAATTTGTTTGACGCATCAGGGGCAAAACTACGGTAGGGTGTCCTACTACATACTCACCCTTGTGCATACTCACCCTTGTGCGCAAGCTCACCGTAACACTCCGAATAATCGGGGACTCAAGAATCGGGTCCACGGGATTTCCACAGGAACCAGGCGCCCCGTGTAGTCCGGGTGGCGCCGCGTTGTTTCCGGTTTGGCCCCAAAAGCGTTCTGATCTCGCAAGACATGCGATTGCTGCGGCGATCGAGCGGCACCGCGACGTCATTCAGCAAGGCGATAAGGGGGAGGGGCCTGGATATGAGAATGGCCGTGATGATCGCGTGTGGGATTCTTGGAACTAAAGTCGTGGGAGCTTCTCCTGGCCCACGCGCTGGCACGGTGATCGTGAAAACGATTGTCGCGGCATTGCTGCTCGCCTCGGTGACCATGGCGCAGGCGGATCCTGTCGACGTGCTCCTCGATGCCGGAGGGTTTGTTCCTGGCCCGTTCCCCAACAACCAGTACGAACTGATCCATCTGAGCGGCACCTTGTCTGGGGACGAGGGCAATCTGTACGGGATCCGGTTTGACCTTGTCAATGCGGCCCCCAGCGGATGGGGGGTCAGCACGGTCGACTCCTCGGCGGTCCGGGCGTTGATCGGGAATGTCACGACGACCGGTCCTGGGAGCGTGCGCGCCGTGCACGGACACGCGATCGGGACCGCCGGCGCGACGGGGCCGATCAGCGCATTGAATGGCCAGGTGACGTGTCCCGCAGACAACGCGGTCTGCCGAAATATTGAAGTGGCGGCGACCGGAGAAGGTGCGACGGAAGGGATCTTTTTCACTACGTCCGGTCCCGGACACTTCAGTTATCTCCTGAACGTTACGCAGGCCACCGTGGACAATGGATTCGCGTTGCTTACGACGGGATCGCCCGCAGGTCGTCTCGTATGGACCAGTGGCGGATCCATTGACTCCCCCAGCGCAGGTGTGGTGCGAATCCAGGGCGTGTTGCAGAGCGCGACTATCGCTGCGTTGGAGGCGCGTATTCGCGCCCTGGAGCAGCAGCTTGCCGGTGGCGGCGGTGGCGGCGGTGGTGGTGGTGGCGCAGGGGGAGGCGATGTGCCTCCTCCTCCCCCCCCTGCGCCACCGATCCTGCCCCCGTCTTTCGGGTGTAAGTACGTGTTCTTTGGCGTTTGTATCAACTAGACCCCCAGGGGACACAGGTTCTACATGAGTCCGCCGCTCCAGATCGAGGCAGAACTCAACTACTTGTGGCGCGTTTTGGGCGCGTCCCAATCAACGCATCGCGATTTCAAAGGATCGCTCATCGTTTGGATCATGACAATTCATGCGGCTGATGGACCGACTTGACAGACACTGATGCCATGAACGGCCTACACGTACGACCAGCCACGCCTGGAGGACGCCGAGCTCATCTGCACGATCTACAACCAGGGTATCGAGGACCGCCTGGCCACGCTCGAGACCGAGCGGCGGACGCCTGCTGAGCGGCGCGAGTGGCTTGCGGCGCGCGGGCCCCGCCACCCGGTGTTCGTGGCAGAGGTGGACGGAGTCGTCGTCGGTTGGGCGAGTCTCAACGTCTTCAACACACGGCCGGCGTACCGCCACGTGGCCGACGTATCGGTCTACGTGGAACGCAGCTGGCGAGGGCGTGGCGTCGGCAGACGCCTGCTCGCCCACCTGGCCGATGGGGCGCGGCCCCTCGGCTACCACAAGCTGGTGCTGGCCGCCTTCCCCTTCAACCGCGCCGGGATGGCTCTCTACGAGCGCTTGGGCTTCCGCACGGTGGGGACCTATCGCGAGCAGGGGGAACTCGACGGTCGATGGGTGGATGTCATCGTGATGGAACGGTTGCTGTCGGGGCCGACCGCCTGAGCCGACCTCAATCGGTGAGGCTCATGTCGACGACCGCGATGACTGCGGTCGAGGCAACAGCCGATCTGCGCGAGACCCTCAGCGACCCACGATGCGGTTTCGCTGCACACCGAGCTTGGTGATGCCCATCTCCACCACGTCGCCGGGCTCGAGGTAGCGCGGCGGCTTCATGCCATGGGCGACGCCGGCCGGCGTTCCCGTGGAGATGATGTCTCCCGCCCGCAGCGACATGAACCGGCTGACGTAGGCGACCAGCTGGCGCACCGTGAAGATCATGTTGGCGGTGTTCCCGCGCTGGCGGGATTCGCCGTTGACCGTGGTCCAGACGTCCAGGGCTTGGGGGTCGCCCACCTCGTCGGCGGTGACCAACCACGGACCGATGGGCGCGAACGTGTCCGCGCTCTTACCCTTCGTGGTCGTGCCGCCGTGCTCCATCTGGAAGGCACGCTCGGAGACATCGTTGACGATGCAATAGGCGGCGACGTACTTGAGGGCGTCGGTAAGGTCAACGTTTCGCGCGTCCCGCCCGATGACGGCGCCCAACTCGACCTCGTAGTCGAGCTTGACGGCGTCGCGCGGACGGACGATGGGATCGCCGGGGCCACTGATGGCGCTGTTGGCCTTGATGAAGAGCAGGGGCTCCTGCGGCAGCGGAAGACTGACCTCACGCGCGTGGTCCGTGTAGTTGAGGCCGATGCAGACGACCTTTCCGATGCCGCTGAGCGGGCAGCCGAGTCGCGGCCGGCCGCGCACCACGGGAAGCCGCTCCCTCCTCGTGGCCCGCAATCGCCTGAGACCGGACGGGGAAAGCACATCCGCCGTGATGTCCTTCACCACGCGTGAGAGATCGCGTAGAGTCCCGTCCTCGTCGACAAGGCCGGGTTTCTCGCTTCCGGCTCGTCCATAGCGTACGAGTCTCATGCGGTATGGCTCCCTTGCCTTACGTGGACGCAATGAACTGCGGGAAGCCCCTTCGCGGCGAGGGTCCAGGTGGCCCCCGCGTCGTGCGATATGAACACCCGGCCGTCGTTGGTGCCAGCGACGACCGTGCCACCCGCGGCGGCCAGGCAGCCGGTATCGATGTTGTCGCCGAACCACTCGGGCAGGCCGACTCGGCATCGCTCGAACGGCTCGTCGCCGTCGATCGGACGGCGGTACAGAGCCGCGCGCCGACCACCCGGGCCCGTCGACACCGCTACCAGCATGGTCCCGCCAGAGACGGCCACTGCACGCAGGTAACGAGCATGGAGGCCGGCGGTCGCGAAGTCCCAGGACTGGCCGCCATCTCGGCTCACACCGAGGCCGACCGCCGCTGCCGCCAACACCAATCCTGGGCGGCCCGGGTCGGCCAGCACTTGGTGAACGTCGACCTCGATGTCGAGCATGGGCGACCAGGTGCGGCCCTCATCGCGAGAACGCACGACGCCTCCCACGTGCACGTTCACGAACAGGCTACCTGCCGGATCGACGGTGATGGAGCGGACGTCGGCCGGGTCACCCCAGGGGGTGTACCAGGTCTCGCGCCCTTCCACCTCTTCGAACGCCTTGACCGACTCGAGGTGGCTATCGGCGAACTTCAGGAGATGAGCCTGCTCGGTCCCGATGAAGAGTCCTGACGCAGCCGCCGCCAGGCAGGTGGCGGGCCATCCATCGGCGACCACCGTCTCTTCCCACCGACCATCGGCTCCCGTGGTCCAGATGCCCTGGCCCTCCACGATGGCCCAAGTCCGGGTGCCCTCGCCGGCGAGCGCAGTCAGAGGCCGACCGGCCAAGGTCTCCCGGTTGACCGAGGCGTCGGGACTCAGGCTCCAGAGTCCATCGATGGTGCCGACCAGGATTCGTGCCTGCACGCCTCCAATCCTACTCCCGCCGCCTGGCCGTTGCTTTGACAACGTGGCAAGTCTCCGCGTAGGGTTTGGGATCGTAACGACGGTGAATTCTCACGAGGGGGTCCGTTGCCCATGACGGCGGAGCCGGCTATCACTGGTCGCGAGCACTGGGTCAAGAAGGGGCCCGTTCGTCTATTTCTCTGGGAGAAGGCGGCCGGGACGTCACCGGGGCCCCGTGGCGCCATCCTCTTTGTACACGGCTCTTCGATGGCCTCCCAGCCCACCTTCGATCTTCAGATTCCAGGCCACCCAGACGCCTCGGCCATGGACTACTTCACGCGGTTCGGCTACGACACCTGGTGCCTCGACATGGAAGGGTACGGGCGCTCGGACAAGCATCGCGCGATCAACGCGGATATCGCCAACGGCGCCGACGATCTGGAAGCGGCCACGGACTACATCGCCCAGACCCGCGGTGTCGAATCGCTCCTGGTGTACGGTGTCTCGTCGGGCGCGCTGCGGGCGGCCCTCTTCACCGAACGCCGGCCGGAGCGTGTCCGACGCTTGGCCCTGGACGCCTTTGTGTGGACCGGGCAGGGGAGCCCGACTTTGGCCGAGCGCCGCAAACGTTTGGCCGAGTTCCAGAGCCGGAACCGCCGCCCCATCGACCGCGCCTTCGTTCGCAGCATCTTCACCCGCGACCACCCGGGGACGGCCGACGCCGAGGTGGTCGAAGCGTTCGCCGACGCCATCCTCGCTCTGGATGATTCGGTCCCGACGGGCACGTATGTCGATATGTGCGCGAAGCTCCCCGTGGTCGACCCGGCCCGCATCACGGTCCCCACCATCGTCATGCGCGGACAATACGACGGTATCGCAGGCTTCGCGGACCTCCTCGAATTCTTCACCCGTCTGCCCAACCCGGACAAGCAGTTTGCCGTCATGGCCGGTATCGCCCACGCCAGTTTTCAGCAGACAAACTTCCGGATCGCCTACCACATCCTGCACAGTTTCTTCAGCCAGCCCGCCCCGATCTACCGGGGCGCATGAGAGACCACCGCATGCCTTGGACGAAGATCTTGCTCGGCGTGGCCCTGCTCGCTCTGGCGGCTTCCGCCGCGGCTCAGACGCCGCCCTTCACGCCCGACCGCGTCGATCTAGCGGCCGCCAAGAAGGAAGGTGCGGTCACCTGGTACACGTCCACCCCGGTCGAGGTCGCTCAGAAGATCGCCAATCTCTTCCAGCAAGAGACCGGTATCCGGGTGGAGCTATTCCGCTCGGGGGGGTCGGCCGTCCTCCGACGCTTCCTGCAGGAAATCGATGCGCGGCGGGTGGTGGCCGACGTGCTGACGGTCTCGGACCCGGCCGCGGCCGGGGCATTGATTAAGCGCGACCTGTTCGTGCCCTTTCGACCCCGGAACTTCGACAAGGTCCGGGACGAGGTCAAGGACCCCAAGGGCTACCACATCGCTCAGCGCCTGAACCTGGTAGGCATCATCGCCCGGACGGACAAGAGTCTCGAGCTGCCACGGACGTGGACAGACTTGACCAGTCCCCGCTTCAAGGGACTCATGGTCATGCCCGATCCGTCGTACACGGCCATCCAGCTGATGGTGGTGGGCACCTTGTCGCAGAAGTACGGCTGGGAGTTCTACCAGAAGCTCCGCGCCAACGAGATCATGATCGTGCAGGGACACCAGCAGGTGTCGGAAACGCTCACGCGCGGCGAACGTTTGATCGCGGCCGAAGGCGCGGACCAGTACGCCTGGGTCGACCGCAAGGCGGGGCACAAGGTCCAGACCATCTTTCCCGCCGACGGAGCCTTCGCCATTCCGGCGCCGACCGCGATCATCAAGGGAGGGCCGCACCCCAACGCGGCCAAGGCCCTCGCCGAATTCATGATCGGCGACACCGTGCAGAGGCTCTTCCCCGGCGAGGGAATCTATGCGGCGCGCTCCGACGTCGAGCCGCCTCCGGGCAACCCCCCGCTCGCCCAGATCAAGCTCATGGCCGTCGACTACGACCAGATCGAGAAGGACGGGAAGACCCTCAAGACCCGCTTCAACGAGATCTTTCAGTAGACGGTCAGCGAAGACCGATACGTCGTACGAGGTCCTGCCAGCGCGGATCAGAACGCAGGTCGCCGAGCCCCGCCTGGACGACGGCCAGGTCGAACGGAGACACGTAGCGTCGACGGGACAATGCCGTCAGACCCCCTGGAGGATCTTCAGCGCCTTCGTCCTCTCGCCGGCGATCGCGTACGCCCTACGCCTCGTCGTGGTCAAAGAGGGCAAGGAAATCCGCACAGTGGTCACTGATCCGTTTGCAGGACCGGGGCGTAACGTGACCGGCGTGGGCATCAAAGTCGAGTAGGGCGTGAGGTCAAATGGCTCCCAGCCCGGACGGGTGCTGGTCCGGGCTGGGAGACGGCCGACGCCGCGACCTCCATGCCTGAGCGCGTGTTATTTCGGCACCAGACCGCGGAATTGGGGCATGACTTCTTTGGCGAGCAATTCCATGGAGTGGCGCCAGGCAGCGGGATTCTCGGAGTAGTCGAAGCAGAAGAGCAGGAGGGACCCGAATCCGCCCACTTCGTCGTAGATACCCTGGAGCTTTTCGGCGACGGTCCGGGGCGACCCTACCAGCCAGTTGTGCTTGGCGCAGTACTCGGGCGTGACATCGGAATCCGGCACGTCGGGGCGGTGCTTGAGAAAATCCGTGAACTGGAAGGAGGCGAGCAGGGGCAGGAAGTACTCCCGCATCATGCGGCCCATCATCCCGCCCGCGGACAGTCGCATGGCCTCGGCATCGGTATCCGCCACGAATACCTCGCGTACGAGGCGCCAGTCCGAGCGCTTCGGGGTCCGGCCGCTGCGGGCCGCTCCCACCTCGACCGACTCCCAGTGGCTGGCCACGTAGGCGGGGCTGAGATTCAGGCTCATCGGCCAGAAGCCCCGCTCTCCCGCCAGCTTCAGCGTATCGGAACCCTTGCTCACGCCGGCCACGCCGATGGGCGGGTGGGGCTTCTGGAGGGGCACGATGTGAGGCCGAAGCGTGTCGAGCATGGTGGCGGTCTTCGAAACGTGCCAGTACTTGCCCTTGAAGTCGAACTCGGGCTCGTCGCTCCAGAGGCGCAGGACGATATCGAGCGCCTCCCGCGTCATCTCGCGATGCTGGCCAGCGTTGCCGTCCACGTTGAACATCGCCCAGTCGCTCGGCAGCCCGCTCGCCGCCACGCCGAAGTTGAGCCGCCCCTGGGCGAGATGATCGAGCATGGCCACTCGGTTGGCGAGCTCAGCGGGGTGGTGGTAAGGCATGAGAAAGCCACCAGGGCCGATGCGCATTCGCTCGGTCTGCAAGAGAGCCTGCGCCACGAGGAGATCGGGCGCCGGGTGGGGTTCCCACGGGGCCGTGTGGTGCTCGCCGATCCACGCCTCGCTGAAGCCGAGCTCGTCGGCCCAGCGCAGCTGCTGGAGATCCCATCGATGCCCATCGTAAAGGCTTCGCTCGGGCGGATGTGACGGCATCGTGAACAACCCGTAGTCCATCGCTACCTCCTTGCTCGTCGTCGGCGAGAGTCCCCAACCGCTAGCGTACTCCCGAGGGGTGCCCCGGGTCCCCCGGGGTGCCCCGAGCGTCGGGGGGTTTGGGGGGCCGTCGAGGCCCCCCATGAGGTTAATCCAGGCTCTTGGCGCAACGGAACCCGACGTTCGCGGCACGAGACTCGGCCTTCCCGTTCAGTCGGTGGGCGAGTCCGAGAAAGAACGGCTCGTTGAGCCAGGAGCCACCGCGCAGGACCCGATGATCTCCGGCCGCGGGACCCTTCGGATTTCGGTCGGGCGACTTGCCATAGTAGTCCGCCGCGTACCAGTCGGCGGTCCACTCCCACACGTTACCGGCCATGTCGTGAACGTCGTAAACGCTGGCCCCCGGCGGGTAGGTTCCTACCGCCGTCGTTCCCTTTGCCATTCGGCGCGCATTGGCACGGGAGGGATCCCACTCGTTACCCCAGGGGTAGCGCCGCCCATCCGTTCCGCGCCCGGCCTTTTCCCATTCAGCCTCCGTGGGAAGCCGCTCTCCGGCCCAGCGACAGTAGGCGTCGGCGTCGGCCCAGGAGACTTGAACCACCGGGTGCGTGGGCGGAGCCGACGTTCCCGGGCCGCCCGGAGTGCGCCACGTCGCCCCGGCGATCTTCTTCCACTGCCACCGACCGTCCGCCTCCTGATGAGACCATCCGTAGCCGTCGTTCTCGGCCGCGGTTCGATAGCGAGTGGCCGCCACGAACTTCTCGAACTGGGCATTGGTGACCTCGTGGCGGTCGATGTAGAAGCTATCCAGCACGACCTGGTGCTGGGGGCCTTCCGACTGGAACCAAGCCTCGCACTTGGGCTCGTTCTCCGGCTTGGCGCGCTTGCGGCACTCGTCGACGCCCCGTGCGATATCCTGTGCGGGGCTTCCCATCAGAAAGGGGCCAGCCGGTACCAGCACCATCTCCGCCCCATCGGCGCCCTTGATGACCCGTTCCTGCCCGGCGGGGCGGCCGGTTCCAGTCACGCTCGCCAGGAGGACGGCTGCCAACGCTACCGCAATCTGCCTCATGGCCACCCGGCTCCCTTCTGCGGCTGCGGCGCCGACGCTCGATCGAAGATCGTCGGCCCTTGATTCTGCGACGCTCAGCTCCGTGTAATCCGGCCGATGCCCGGCAGCCTCCCGAGCAGGTTACCGGTGATACCGCCATCGACGATGAGATCGTGGCCCGTGATGTACCGGGCGTCCGGCCCCAACAGGAAGGCGATGACGTCGGCCATATCCTCGGGGGTCGCCACTCTCCCGAGAGGCACGAGGGCCGCGCGCTCAGAGGCCACGCGCTCGTCCGTGTACACGGCAGCAGTCATCCCGGTGCGCACCATGCCCGGGGAGATCGTGTTGACGCGGATGCCGTCGGGCCCGAACTCTTGTGCCAGCACGCGTGCCAGCATGATCACCGCCGCCTTACTGGGCCCATAGGCGCCGAGATTGGCATGCGCCTCGGAGCCCGACATGGACCCGACCGCTACCAGGGCGCCCCGCGAAGCCCTCAGCGCAGGGTACGCGGCCCGCGCCAGCAACCACGTCGCTCGCGTGTTGACCGCGAACACGCGGTCCCAGTCTTCGACCGTGTACTCTGCCAGCCGCCCCGGCCGGTTGATCCCTGCGTTGCTGACAACGCCATCGAGCCCGCCGAAGTGTTCCACGGCGGCGCCCACGACCCGCGCCGGCGCCTCCGCATCTGCCATATCTCCGGCAAGCGCGAGGGCCTCGACGCCGAGCCCCCGAAGCTCCCCGGCGAGCTTCTCGAGCTCCGGTGAGGCTCGTATGTCCACCGCCGCCACTCCGGCCGGGCGCCCCTGCGCGCGCGCGTCACGCGCCAGTCGCAGGCACGTGGCCCGTCCGATCCCGCTCGCCGCTCCCGTGACCAGTACGCGCATGTGAACCCCTGACATCGAAGTATCGCGCCGAGCGCACTCGCCACTCTGCGACGGGTGACGCGACTGGCCCTGATGCTACCACCGCTGCGCGGACGAGGTGCAGACGGAAGGGTTCGAGGTAACATGGCGCATCTCGGTCATGCTGAACGTGAGAATGCTGATGCCTCGAGGGCTGGCCCTTGCGGGCGCGCTGGTCGGCGTAGTCCTCATGTGGGGCCTGTTCGTGAGCGAGCCGGAGGGGTCGACGCCGGGGCCCGGTGGCGCTCCGGCCGTCCAGAGCGTTACCGGTCGTCTTCTGGTGGCCGCCCCCGAGATGCGGGATCCGCGATTCGTCGAGAGCGTGATCTACATGGTAAGCCACGACGCCGGAGGGGCCATGGGCCTGGTGGTCAATCGCCCCATCGGAGAGGTCTCGCTGGCCCAGCTCCTCGAACGGTTCGGGGTCGCGTCCGAAGGAATCCAGGGAAGCATACTCGCGCACTGGGGCGGACCCGTCGAGACCGGGAAGGGGTACGTGCTGCATACCCCTGAGTACGGCACCGAGGGCACCATCGTCGTCAAGGGCAAGGCGGCGCTCACCGGGAGCAGGAAGATTCTCGAGGCCATCGCCAGCGGATCCGGGCCGCGCCGCATGCTCTTCGCCATTGGCTACGCGGGCTGGGCACCCGGTCAGCTCGAGGCTGAGCTGGCCCGCGGAGGCTGGATAACGGCCAGCGCCGACGAGAGCTTGCTCTTCGACGAGGACTACGCCACGAAGTGGCGCCGGGCAACCGCCCGCCGCCTCCTGGATTTGTAAGGGCCGGGGCCCATCGAGGCCCCGAAGCGGGCGTGACCGAGGCGCGCCCCGGGTTGCCCGGGGCGTGCCGAGCAAAGGGGGGCCAGGGGGGCCCTTTCGAGGCCCCCCTTATCACAATAACGCCCGGATCTCGTCGTTGGCGGCGGAGAGACGCTCGGAGAGCAGGGTGACCACGAAGCGGTGGAACTGGTTGGCCACCATGGGATGGTCGCGTTGCAGACGTGCGAAGCGCTCGGCGGTGAGCCGGCGAACGCGGCACGCGGTTGCCGCCACGACATCGGCGGAACGCGGCTGGCCCGAGTAGAGGGCCATCTCGCCCACGATGGTGCCTGGCGCGAGCGCCCGCACTCGTTTGTGCTGTTCGTCGGCGAGCGGCATCTGGACCGAGACCACTCCCCGCTCGACGAAGTAGAGCGCGTCTCCTGGATCCCCATGCCGAATCAGAGTCGCTCCCGGCTCCAGCTCCACCGTCTCGCACAGGCCGAGCAGGATCTCCAGCGCGCCCGGCGAGAACTGAGTGGCCAGGACGTGGCGGAGGTCAACCTCCTGCGCCGGGCCGACCACGTTCCCAGAAACGACGCCCGGCGAGACGGGGGCAGCCGCCAGCACCCTGTCCTCGACCCACTCGAGACCATAGTCGAGGTCCGCCACGACGTGAATCTCGGGATGAGGCAGGAAGCGCATTTGCTCGAGGACTGCCTGTAGCTCGGGCCGCAAGCCGCTGAGCACCAAGGTCACCTGCGCTCCGCGCGCACAGCTGGTGGAGCTTGGCGAAGCCCAGGGCGGCCGAGGCATCCAGGCCTTGCACCATCCGGAAGTCGAGGAGCAGGTAGCGCACCCCTTCGCGGGTGATCAGCTCGCGGCAGGTCTCGACGAGACCGCTGGCAAGCGCGAAGAACAGGTACCCCTGCAGACACAGCGCCCGCGCGATACCCCCACGCGTCGCGCAGCGCCACCGTTTCTTCCAGCGATCGTTCCTTGTTGGAGCGGTGCGTGCTGCCGGAGAGGCTGTGACGAATGTAGTTCGTGCGGCTGTAGCTATAGGCGAAGAAGCCCGAGGCGACGAGGAGACCAAAGGCGACACCCGTGATGATTCCCTGCAGAGCGACCAGCACAAGGATGGCGACGATGACCACGTACTCGCGGAGGGGGAGCTTGAAGAACGCGTCCCAGAGCCATTCGCGGAGCAACGCGAGCCCCAGATAGATCAGCAGGCCGGCCAGAACTGGCCGCGGCGCATAGAAAACCATCGGAGTGAAGAACAAGGCAACGGCCGCGCAGAGCACGGCTGTCCAGATCCCGGCCGTGCGCGACACCGCGCCGGCGTGATAGTTCAGCAGGCTCCGGCTGACTGAGAGATACCCGACCATGCCCCCAGCGACTCCGGAGGCCAGGTTGGCGAGTCCGCTGGCCCGAAGCTCACGGTCCAGATCGAGCTCACGGTGCGTGGCCAGCTCGAGACCAGCCGCGTTCAAGAGAATGGTGACGATGACGACCACGATCATCGCCAGAAGGCTCTTCCACTCCGTGGCGAGGACGTCCCAGGGCGCGTCGCTCGCGAATCGCCAGGACCACACGCGCGCGCCCTCTTCGATGGGTGTCATCAGCAGTCCCTGGGCGCGGGCGGCGTTCAAGCTTCCGCCGAGAAGCGCCAGTCCCACATAGAAACCAAGGACGCCGGCCGCGATCACTCCCGGCAGCAGGAAGAAGTGCCGGTAGAACCGGGGAACGATCAGCAGGGCGGCCGCCACTGTCAATGCCGTGATCCAGGCCAGCCCCGGCACCGCTGGCAGCACGAGCAGCCCGCCCCACGTAAGCGACTGGCCGGTGAGGACCTTGAACGCACCGGACAACACGAGGAAGCCGGAGCCCGCCAGAAATCCGCCCGCGACCGGGTACGGCAGCAAGCGAACCAGCCGGCCCCAGCGCAGCCTGCCCAGCAGAAACACCAGGAGTCCGGTCAGGACCGCGCTGGCCGCCAGCATCAGCAGTACCGCCTCCGCCACCCGCTGGTGCCCAACGCCGCGCGCGGCCAGAAGAGCGGCCACACTCGCGGCCATGATGGCCAGCACGGCGGTGGCGTTGGAGTCCGGCCCGCCAATGGCGTAGGGCACGGAGCTACGGAGCGCGACCACGAAGGCCACCAGGGCAGCGGCGATCAGCGCCACGTGCAGACCAGCAGGCAGGATGGGTCCGAGCGCGGGCCCGCTGAAGACGAGCGCGGCGTAACTGACGGAGTAACTGAGCGTGACGAACGCCGAGACACTGCCCGCCGCCAGATCCGGAATCAGGCCCGCCATCCGGCGCTCCGGTGGCCGCGCCCGGATGCGGTCGGAGGCAGGCGACAGGGCTAGGGACCCTTCTCGATCAGCTGATCGACCCGATCGCGCCGGCCCGACTTCACATGGACGACGGTGGCGACAATGGCGAAGGCGAGGGTCAGGGCGGTCACCAGGCGCAACTCGCCCATGTCGAAGATGTAGAAGAACGTGAAGGTCAGGATGCAGAAGGCGAGGATCGCGTAGAAGATGAAAAGCCCCGCGATGTGCCTCGCGCTGAAGGTTGCCGCTCGTCCTTTGGCTGGTGTGCGCATGGTACGTCCAGCTTGGCCGACTTCCCCGATCATGTCCAGCCATGACGGGGATGGCTATCCTTCACGAGGCCGAGACCACCTCACGGTCGCGAAGCTCCGACCGCTTGAGAGCGAGGAACGCGCGCAACAGGGTGGGACCCAGCGCCGCGGCCAGCATGTCGTCGGTCTCGAGATGCTCGAGGGCCTCGGTGAGGGATGCGGGAAGCGGTCCGATGCGTCGCTGGCCAAGCTCGCTGTCCGACAGCGTGTTCGGATCCACGTCGAGCGCCGGGCCGGGATCGCGCCGGCCGGCGATGCCATCCAACCCGGCGGCGAGGAGGGCGCCCAGCGCAAGGTAGGGGTTGCAGGACGCATCGCACGGTCTGAACTCCACGTTGACGGACTGCCGCGCGGTCGACGCCCGCGCTCGCGGTATGCGCACCGCGGCTTCGCGGTTCTCGAGGCCCCACGCGCGACACGACCCGGCGTTCAGCCGAGGGACGAAGCGCCGAAAGGAATCCACGCTTGGCGCGGTCAGGGCGATCAGGGCCGACAGGTGGTGAAGAATGCCACCGACAAACCGCCCGGCGAGCCGCGACAGGCGCGCCGGCCCGCGCGGAGCGTGAAAGAGATTGGCTCGGCCCCCGAGGCTCCAGAGGCTGCTGTGGACGTGGCTACCGTTTCCCATGTTGTCCGCCAGGGGCTTCGGCGCCAACGACGCGAGGAGCCCACGGTTCGCGGCGACTGCTCGTGTGGTTTCTCGGACGGCCAGCTGCAGGTCGGCCGCGCGCAACGCATCGTCGAAGCGGACCACCAGCTCGTGTTGCCCGCGACCTGCTTCGGCGCCGTAGAACTCGACGGGGACCCCCTGATCGACAAGCGCGTCGACGATGGCGGTCATGACACCGGCGGCCGCGTCCATGGCCCGGCTGGACAAGGCCGGGCTCAGATCAAACGGGACGTGGCCGGTTCCGGCGGGGTGGAGCAAGAAGAACTCGGTCTCGAACGCGGCACGATATGCGAAGCCCGCGGCGCGGGCGCGGGCAAGCATGCGACGGAGAAATGTCCGCGGACACGCCTGGAACGGGGCACCATCCGGGTTGACCAGGTCGCAATAGACGTTCGCGCAACCCTCGGCGTAGGGCAGCACCGCGAAGGTTTCTCGAGCAGGCACGAGATAGATCGATCCCTGGGCCGGGAGAGGGCTATCGGTCACCGGACGATCGAAGCTGTTGAAGGTGAGCAGCGCGGCGTTGATCGCGATTCCTGATGTGAGGGCCTCTTTCAGGAAATCCACGTGACAGGCTCGGCCCCGGACGACACCGTCCAGCCCGCAATAGAGAAAGCGAACGAGGCGCACTCGGTGCGCGCGGCAACGACGGAGGATGCTGGCCAGTGACGGATCTTCCACTAGACAGCCGCGGCATGGAACTTGGACATGCTGCGGTGAGGTGAGATCCAGCCCAGGATTGGGAGATGGTCGCCCATGGACACTCGCGACATCGCCGTCAGCCACATCATCGACGCCGGCACCCTGGCTCCGGCGGCGCGGCAGTCTCTTCTCGCGCATTTCGATTCGATCACCAACCGGATCTGGCGCAAACCGGCCGACGTGTTCCAGCGTCTGGAGCCCTGGGTGTTTGCTCCCGACGCGGGGTTGCTTCTGGGCCACTCGCACGGCGGCGAGCTCGTGGCGTTCAGCGTGTACCGGCGAATTGTCCTCGACTCTGTCCTCATCGTTCACCGGGAGACGACCAACGTGATTCCGGCCGTCCAGGGGCGCGGAGTGTGGACCGCGTTTACGCGTCGACTGCGGCTCGACCTGGCGCCCAACGGTGGCCGATTGCATCTCGCCCTTCGCACCCGCAATCCGATCATCTACATGGCGAACTACCGTGTTTGCGAGGCGATGGTCCCGGATTTGTTTCGGCAGGGACTGAGCGACCCGAGTCTCGAGGACCTGGCCCATCGCGCGGCGGAACGCCTCTACCCGCATCTTGACCTGCACCGACCCTCGATGGTCATGCCCGGCGCGTACGTCGGCACCAGCTACCGCGAGGCGCCGCGCCATCGCGATGAAGAGATCAACACCCGCTTCTTCGGTGCTCCTGGCCTGGCGCAGCCGACCAGCGCCCTCTTCGTGCTGGGCCGCCTGAAGCCTTGAGGCCGCTATTGCGGGTCGTTCCACCGAAAACGCACGACGGCGATGACCGATCCGGCGAGGCACCACCCGACGAGGACCGCGGCCGAGGCGCCCAGCGCGACCTGGTCGTGACCGGGCATGGCGGTCACTCGAAGAGCCTGCAAGAGGTGAGGCAGGGGCAGCATCAGGCCCACCCACTGCACCGTCTCAGGCAGAACGTGGATCGGGTACCACACCCCGCCGAGGAACACCAGGACCAGGAACGCCAGGTTGCCGATCATCTGGGCGGTACGGGTCTCGCGCACGGTGGCCGCCAGCGCGAAACCGATCCCGAGGAAGACTCCGGTGCCGAGCACAAGGAAGGCGCTCCATTGAGCGAGCCGGGCCGGCTGGCGAATCCCGAACGCCAAGCCTCCGGTCACCAGGAGCACCAAGGTTGTCATGAGCACGACCGTGGTCGTGGCGAGCACCTGTCCCGCGATGAAGACCCTCGGCGGCTGCGGTGTCAGGGCTAGGCGACGGAAAAAGCCGATCGCACGAAGCTGAACCAAGACCAGGCCGAGCCCGAAGAGCCCTACCGAGACGACGTTCATGCCGACGATCCCCATCAGGAGAAATGCGTGGTCGTGTCGGGCGCTCCAGGTCTCTCCACTGATCGCCCCTGCGGCCGGCGTGCGTGTGTCGAAGGTACCGAGGACCAGCAACAGGAGCGCCGGGAAGAACACCGTCCAGCCGAGGGCGAGGGGTTCGCGACGATAGCTCCGGATCTGGGCGGCGGCGAAGGCCAGTATCACCCGCGTGGTCATCGATGCTCCTTTGTCAGCGCGCGCACGACGTCTTCGAAGGTGACGGGGCCAGCCACGAGCGAGAGGGCAGGGGTGTGCGGTGCGAGCCACGCGATGGCCCGACTGCTGTCACGACAGTGGAGGACCACGACCCCACGCTGACCTTCGACGCGGACGACCCCGGGCATGGCCGCGAGGGACGCACCGATGTTCGGATCGAGCCCGCGCAACTCGAGCTTGGTGAGACCAGCGTAGGGCGCAAGGAGCTCCTGGGGCGACGCGCACACGACGGTGCGGCCAGCGCTCAGCACAAGGAGGCGGTCGCATCGTGTCGGCAGCTCGTCGAGCATGTGCGTGGAATAGATCACCGCGGCGCCGGCCTGCCGGGCGGTGCGGATTTCCTCCCAGAGAGCGACCCGACCCTCCGGGTCGATGTGGGCCATGGGCTCATCGAGAAGCATGACGTCGAACCTCCGCACGAAGGCGAGCGCCAGGGATACGCGCAACCGTTGGCCTTGCGAGAGGTAGCGCACCTGCACGTGCCGGATCTCGACCAGTCGGAATCGCTCCAGGAGCTGGTCGAGCGAGCGGCGGCTCCGATAGCACAGAGCGAACAGCGCGAGCACCTCGGAAACGGTGAGCCGCGCGGGGAGTCCGGGTTGCTGGAGGAAGATTCCCACACGCGCGCGCGTGGCCGGCGTGAAGCGCGCCGGATCCTCGCCGAGGACGGCAACCTGCCCGCGGTCGGGCCGGGCGAGCCCCTGCAAGATCTCGAGCAAGGTGCTCTTACCCGCACCGTTCGGCCCGACGATGCTCAGAACCTCTCCAGCTTCGACCTGCAGGCTGACCCCGACCAAGGCCGGTTGGCCGCCTCGGGCCTTGTGCAGATTGCCGGCCTCGACGGCAAGCATGGTTACGGGGCGACCTGGCTCGGGCCTGTCGACCGGAGCGCCGCACGCAGCGAGCGGCCGAAGTGAAGCCGAAAGAGCTGCTCCTGGGTGGCGAGGACGGGCGCCGGTGTGGGATCGCGCAGCCACCGAAAATAGTCCACGAGTGCGACCAGACCGACGCGGGCTACGAGAGCAGTGGTGCCGAGGAAGGCGAGCCAGTGGGCGCGCGGCTTCGTCCCCGACACGCGCGGCCCTGCCTGCCACGTACGATCGAAGGCTTCTCTCTGGGTGTCGATATCGAGGAAGAGGTGTTCGAGCTCGTCGTCGACGTCGCCCTCCGCGGCCAGCCACTCGAGCGCACCTGGGCTCGCGTCGCCCCACGGGGTCCGGAGCCTAGCCGAGACGTGCAGCGCGAGCCCTTCCGTGAAGGCGAGGTTCCCGCTGGACAAGGTGGCGTGGACGAGCTCGTGGGCGAGGAGCGTGGAATCGTCGAGCCCGTCTGCGCTCAGCTCGATCAGCCGGGCAAACGGAGAGCCGCCCCGCAGGCATCGCCCACCCCCTTCGACGGTCTCGGTGACCCTGACGAGCAGGGTGGGATTCGGCGGATAGCCACAGAGACCCCTGATCCGTTCCACGCACGCGTTCGCCCGACGGGCGAGCTCGTGGGCCAGTTGAGCCGACGGAGCGAGGACCATCACGCGCCCTCGCTGATCCCCGACCGAGCCCTGCTCGTCGGCGGCGACAAGGGCCGTGGCCGCGGGATCGCCGGGCCAGCGAGCGAGATATTGCTCGAGCAAGGCACGGCTGGACCGACGGGCTCCGGCCCTCCTGAGCGTGAATGCCTCCATCAGCAAGGCTGTCGTCAACCCGGGTGCCGCCAGGTGGGCGCGATGCAGCTCGGCGGCCGCCTCCACCAGACAGTGGTCGGTCAGGAGGCCGAGCGCCGTGGCCACTCGCTCGGTGTATGTATCGAAGGTCTCGGCGTCGAGCAGGATCCCCAGCCGGCGCAGGGCCTCGGCGTGGTCGACGTCGAGGCCGGCCAGGCACGGGCCGTCCGGGGCGAGGACATCATGAACTGCGCCTGCCACTCGCACGAACCTCTCCGACCCGCCCGGCCACAGCCACACTCCCGGCGGCTCGCGCGTGAAGTCGCGAAACGTCAGAAGCTCAGGCGAGAGGACGTAGGGATGCGCCGCGGTGCTCATGCGTTCCGCGGCCCCACCGCCAGCGCGTAGATCACTGTCTCGTCCACGCCGTCGACGCCGAGCAGATCGTTCACGGCATCGTCGACATATCCCGCCAGCGGGCACACGCCGAGACCCAGCCCGGTCGCGATCAGGCAGATGTTCTGGCCGAGGTGTCCAGCTTCCAGGAGGGCCAGCCGATAGGCCAGCTCACCGTACTTGTGGCGCAGTCGCTGGAGGACAGCCGTGACCACGATCGTGGCCGCTGCTCGCGCTGCGATGTCCTCATCGAGGAAGCAGCGGCGAATCCGAACGGTGAGGTCTTCGCTCGACAATCGCTCCAGCGCGTGACTGAACACCTCGAAGTGATACACACCCGGCTCGAGCCCCTCGGTGGCCGCCGCCAGGACGTAGACTTCCAACGGGTAAAGAGCCCCGCCCGACGGTACGGCTCGACGGGGCAGACGAGCAGAGGCCGGATCGGCGTAGCGGATCACGCCGTATCCGAGCTGGAGCATCGTGGCCACGGCGGGCAGCCCGACCTTGCCGCCGAGGTGACGGTCGGACACTCGCCGTCGGATCACGGCGGCGAGATCACAGCCGAGCAGGCCTGGCCCGGCGGGCAGCATGATCCGTGGGACGTGTGGATAGGACTTGGCGCCGAACTGAACGAGGTCGTAGAGCCGCCGCTGCCGGGCTTCGGCGCGGCGGAGAGTGCCGCCGGCCACCGGATCCTGAGCCCCGCGTCGAAGCACGTCGAGAACGCTCCGGCGAGTCTTCGTGTTCTCGTGATACAGCTCGGAGGGCAGCAGCAAGTCCCGGACATCGGCATCCTCGCGCCGAGCGAACAGGGCCTGAACGCGCTCGCGGTCGAACATCTCAGGGGAAGGGGTGAGGAAGTGGATTCCAAGCGGGGCCCGCATAGCGGGCGGCGAGACCGAGCCGGTCCGTCAGGGCCGCCAGGCGAGGGCTGCCCAGGCATGGCGGCCCCACGGTCAGCGGGATCAGACCGGGCACCACGGCTCGGGCGACGTGTAAGTCTGCCGTGCTGAGCTCGGGCGGGGTCAAATCGACGAGGAGCGGTTCGAAGCCAGTGCGCGCGAGACGGTCGACGATCACGCGGAGCTGACCGGCAGGGTTCAGATCGTCCGCGGCGCCGCCGGGTTCGTCTCGCCACGGGCCGCACCGCCAGAAGTCGAGCCGACGAGCCATGCTCGCGTGGCCCCAGAGGTACACGTGATCTTCGAAGGTTCGCGGCGGGGTGGCATCAGGGTGGTGAAGCGGTGCGCGCTGTCGCTTGAGGCGGCGTAACCAGTTATGGGTATGCGCCCCTTCGATGAGCGCCTTGCGATGCGCTTGCACGGGGTCAAGGTGCGCCGCCATGCCCACTGCCAATTCGGCCGGCGATCCCTCCGGCGCTTCGAGGAGGGCGATGCGCACCGGGACGGCAATGTCGGTGGTCGCGTCGAGCACGGTCGCACGAAGGCCCTGCCGCGCGATACGGTGCAACAGGTCGTGGACGATCGGATCGCCCGCGGGAGGATGCACTCGCGGCAACTCGAGACCGGCGAGCCACGCGAGCATGATTCCGTCGCGCTCGATGGCTTCGCACAGGGCAGATACGGCTGCCATGACAGGCGAGGGCGCGCAGGCCAGCCCGGTCGTGACCGAGTGTACGAGACACCCCGGTCCCGGGCAGCGCTCCATGTAGACGAACTCCGAAGGCACAAGGGTTGTCCGCTGGTGCAGGATTGACCATGCCTCGGTCCAACTGAGCAGCGCGGTCGGATGGGGAGGCGAGCAGTGAAAGCCCGGCTGCGCATACTGCTCCGGCGCGTAGAGCGTGAAGTCTCGAGGGGAGACGGCCCGGGGAGCCACCTCCGCGTAGGTCGCTCGGAGGTTGTCGGCGCGGCAGCAGCGCCAAGCGGCATATCGTTCGACAAGCTCGCCGACCGTGCTCGCCAGCGCCGCCGATCGCGTGAGCCCAACGCCTGTCCCCTCGATCCGCCCATCCGGGCACGCGGGATGCTGGCGGGGTGCCCAGCCCTCGCCATGGCCGACGAAGATGCTGACGTCGTCGGTTGCGCCAAGTGCCTCGCTGAGGCCGATGAGCGGGCCGCGTGGCCCACTGAATCGACGCCGAGCGCGGGCGAGAGTGGCGATGTCCTCAGAGCTCGGTCGTGTGTCAATCAACGGGAGCGCCTCCGAGCGCGAACGGTCGACTTGGTGGAAAGCGACGGGGCCGTCCACAGTCCCAGCAGCGGGGAACTTTGAGCACGGGGGCAGCCTCGACGCGCCAGCTGTGAGTGTCCACGAGCAGCTCGCGTCCGAGGATCACGGGTTCGCAAACCTGGGTGAGGGCCGTCACGATCTCCGCGGCGGTGAGAGCCGCGAGGACGGACACGTGTGCGAACAGGAATGCCTCGTCGCGCCACGAAAGCCCGACCGACCCGGCCCGGCTCTCCTGCAGGTCTCGAAACTCCTCTATTGCCTGGCGCCGCGGTCGGCGAAGCTCACGGCAGGTCAGACAGGCGGTTTCCTCCGGAATGACCAAGGGGCCGATGGCGGCGAAGGTGCCGTCGAGAACGACGGCGAGGAACGGGATGTTCGCATGAAGGGCCGCTTGGTTGAATGCTCTGAGGATGCCAACGGACATCTGCGGAGCGACCAGCACGGCGATGTCGCAATCCGCCAGGGGAGCCCGATAGTCGAGCGGCGCCTCGGGCTCGCTGGGGATGCCGTGATAGTTCGTGACCAACCCCTGGCCGCGGATCCACCGCGTCAGCGCCTGATGGCGGTCCTCCTCCGTGGCGACACCGAGCAAAAGCGTTTCCGACGGCGTGAGTGACGACGGCCCGACCCCGCGTACGTGGCCGATACCGGCCTGGGCGAGGTGCTGAACCAGCACGCTGCCCAGGTATTCGAGGCCGATCACTGTGACATGGCTCTCTCGGAGGCGATTCTGCGCGTCCGTCGGCATGGAGGTGTGCACGGTGAAGTATCGGATCTGGGGCTCGTAGGCGGCCAGGCGCGGCCGCTCCATCTCAGGGCAACGATCGCGAACGCACAAGCCTTCTTCGACCAACCATCGCACTGCTCGCGCCGCCCATTCTGCACTGACCCCCTGGCGGCAGGCGCCGGCCACGATCTCATCTTCCGTCGAGCGCCCGTCGACCAGATGGAGGATGCTCGCCACCAGATCAGGCGCGCTGCGGCCTTGCAGCCTGTGCAGCTCGCCGTCCAGTCGCAGGAAGATTTCGCCATTGGCTCCGCAGAGCATGCCGGGGTGTCTCCGCACGATGATTCGCTCCGAGCGGCGATTGGTTGGTTCAGCGTCTTCGAGGTTCACTCGATGCGTCCTCAGCGCCCGGCCGAGGCGAAAGCCTCGGCCGGGACTCGTGGTGATCGTGGATGCCGCGGCCCGGAGGCACTCGAGGCGAGGCCGCGGCTCCCCGGGCCGGGGGCGGTTACTCGCCGCAGCTGCTCGACGACGACGAGCAGCAACAGCCGCCGCCGAACGCCTCCGCCAGAGTGACCATGGGCATCGACTCCACGGGGACGAGCTCCAGATCGAGATCGGTGGATCGGTCCTCCATGTGACTCACCTCCCTTCGGCGCATGCCATTGGGAGCAAGTCCCGCACCACGACGGGGAGGCTCTGCTGAAAGCTCGCGGCTAGCGATGACGGCGTGAGATGTCGCCCGCGATGTGCACTGTGCCCTGTCGGTGCGCGTCAAGGGGACCCTGGAAGGGTCCCGAAAGTCCCGGCACTCGACTCACTGCCTCGAAGGGCTAGGCGTTCTTGGAGGGGACCTCGACGAGATCGGATGGGTAGCGGACGCCGGTGCCGCCGATGCCGCAGTAGCCCCACGGGTTCTTGGCCAGATACTGCTGGTGGTAGTCCTCGGCGTAGTAGAACTCACCCGCCTTGGAAATCTCCGTGGTGATCTCTCCCAGGCGCGAGGCCTGCAGGGCGCGCTGATATGCGGCCCGAGACGCTTCGGCGACCCGACGTTGGCTCTCGCCGTACGTGTATATGGCGGAGCGGTACTGACTGCCCACGTCGTTGCCCTGACGCATGCCTTGTGTGGGGTCGTGGCTCTCCCAGAAGAGTCCGAGCAGAGCGTCGAAGGAGATCTTGGCGGGATCGAAAACCACGCGCACGACCTCCGTGTGTCCGGTCCTCCCGCTGCACACTTCCTCGTAAGTGGGATTCGGAGTGAAGCCTCCTGCGTAGCCGACCGCCGTGGAGTACACGCCCTCCGTCTGCCAGAAGATGCGCTCGGCGCCCCAGAAGCACCCCATGCCGAACAGCGCCAGCTCCATTCCCTCCGGAAACGGCGGCACCAACCGCGACCCGCTGACATGGTGCGTGGCGGGGACGGCCATGGGCTGGGCGCGCCCGGGGAGCGCGTTCTCTCGCGTGGGTATTTCCGCTTTACGTAGGCTGAACCACATGTCTTCCCTCCCCCTTAAACGCTCAACACCCCTGCATTGTACGCCCGCCGCGTATCGATCCGAGCCGTGCCCGCCGCTGTGAGACATCACCCTCAGCGGAGCAGGGCGACGGTGTGCTCGGCGATCATCAGTTCTTCGTTCGTGGGAATCATCCACACCGAGACGGAGCTGTCGGGGCCGCTGATCCGGGGTCCGCCGCGCGCATTGGCCTCGGGGTCCAAGCGGATACCCAGCCAAGCGGTCTGCTCGCAGACGCGAGCCCGGATGGGCGCGGCATGCTCGCCGATCCCGGCCGTGAACACCAGGGCGTCCAAACCCCCGAGCGCTGCGACCAGCGATCCGAGCTCGCGCCGGATACGGTAGACGAAGACGTCGATGGCCGCACGGGCGCTGGAGGCATTCGAAGCAAGGAGAGCACGCATGTCACTGCTGAGGCCGGACATGCCGAGCAGGCCCGATCGGTGATAGAGCAGGTCGGTCAAGGCCGCCACATCCATTCCGCGCTCGCTCAACAGATAGAGGATCACGCCGGGGTCGAGCGAGCCGGAGCGCGTTCCCATCGGGAGGCCGTCGAGCGCCGTGAAGCTCATCGTGGTGGCGATACTCCGACCGCCCTGCAACGCGCACATGCTGGCACCGTTGCCGAGATGCGCCACCACCACGCGACCACGGCCCGTCTCGCCTGCTATCCCCGGCAGCACTCGCGCGATGTACTCGTACGATAGCCCGTGAAACCCGTAGCGGGCGATACCCGCCTCGGTCAGCTCCTGAGGTAGCGCGAAGGCCTGAGCGACCGCGGGCTGGGTGCGGTGGAACGCGGTATCGAAGCACGCTACCTGAGGGATCCCTGGCTTGACGTGGGCCAGCGCTCGGATGGCGTCGAGGTTGTGCGGTTGGTGCAGAGGCGCCAGCGGGACCAGCGCCTGCAGGGCCTGGAGCACCTCCTGGTTCACGAGCACAGGGGCCGCGAAGCGCTCGCCCCCGTGCACGACGCGATGGCCGGCGGCGGCCACGATCATTCCCTCGGCGTGGCGATCGAGCCACTCCAGAGCGGTGACGAGCAAGTCGTGATGCCCGAGCGGGACGGCCCTGCTCTTGGGTCGGATGCGTGTCGGCAACTGACTGCCCCGACGCGTCGCGCACGACGAAGTGCGGTCTGACCCCGATGCCTTCGATTTCCCCTCCGTACAGGGGGGACAAGCGGTCCTCCTCCGTCCCGAAGACCGAGAACTTGATGCTGGAGGAGCCGGCGTTCAGCACGAGGATGGCGCGGGTCACCTGGTCACCTTGACGTTCATGGTCATCCTCCCGGACCTCCATACCATACCGGGTATACTGGCCAGCGGTTCGAGGAGGATTACCATGCGCGGATGGATTCGTGTCCTCGGCGCGCTACTGCTGTGTATGCCAGGGGCGGCCGAGGCCGAGCTGCTGCTGCCGCCTGGGTTCGCAGCCAGCGTCTACGTGACCGGTGATGGATTCGACGCCGGCGCCAACCGCGAGGTGCGTGGCGTACCTTCGATGTCCACCCTGGCCTTCGATGACACGGGTGCGCTCTATCTGTCTCGCAGCGGCCGCCGTTACGTCGGAGGCGAGGTGGAGGACATCTGGGCGGTGTATCGGATTCCGCCGGGCGGCGCTCAGCTCACACCGAAGACCGCGGCCACCTTCTTCTACGGGCCGCCCTTGCCGAACCCTCAGGTGGGTGTCTGTCCGCGGCGGGCGCGAGCTGTTCGTCACCACCTTCGACCGCGAGCGACGGATCGGGGTCCTGTACCGGATCGTGGACGGTCGGATCGAGCTGGTTGCGGGTGGCACACCCTCGAAGGGAACGCCGCCCCTGCTCAAGCAGCCGGAAGGGGTCACCGTCGATGCGACCGGCAATCTCTACGTTGCCGATCGCGAGCAGGGGGTGGTCGTCCGACTCGATCCCTCGGGCCAGGTCCTCGACAACCGGTATGTGTCCCTCGTCCGTCCGCGGGTGCTGGCCTTCGACATCAGCGGCAGGCTCTGGATAGGCAGCGATGCCAAGGCGGAGGCGCCATGGCAGCAAGGTCCGGGGGAGATTTGGCAAGTCAGCCCGCAGGGTGTTCCGCGTCTCGTCTTGAGCGGGCCTGTGGCCCAGGCGATCAGTGTGAGCCCCGGCGGGAATCTCTTTGTCGCCGATCGGCACGGCGCCGAAGTGTTCGCGCTCACCACGGATGGCGTCAAGGTGCCGTTCGCGCGCTTCACCGACGGCGATACGACGCGTAGCCTGGTCTTCGCCCCCGTCACTGCAGGGACGAGCAAGGCTGGGGTAGCGGGCGACCTCTTCGTTGTCACCACCAGGCGCGGCGTCTGGCAAGTCAACGAGATCATCCGCATTTCCGGCCCCTTCGACGAGCTCGTGCGCCAGCAGACTCGCTGACGGGGGCCGCCCCCGGCGGGTCGCAAGACTCGCTCGGCGCACTCGCAAGACACGGGTGGGGAAAGCGCGGCCGAGTAAGTACGGCCGCCAGTCCTGCCTAGGCGCGCGGACTAATCCGGAGGACCCAGCCGAACCAGCAGAGAGCGACGACCGCGAAGAACGCGGCTTGCCAGACATAGAGATGGGCCACGTCGAACCAATCGCGGGCGAAGATCCCGAGCGCCAGAAGGCTGACGACACGAAGCAGGTTCACGAGGTTAAGGACACCGGCGCCGATGAGCGTTCCCGCCATCTTGGCGCCGAGCGAGGCAGGATAGGCCCAGACGGCGGCCGCATAGAGACCAAGCTCGTAGATGGCGTTGCAGTTGTTCTTGATCTCCACCGCGAAGCCTGGTGCTCTCAACACCGCGCCCGTTGCCACCGTGTCCGCCCCGAGCCCGCGCATGATCGTTCCGGTGAGCCACGCAATGTGCCCATTGAGCGGCACCACGACGGGATCGTGGGCGAGGTAGAGCGCGGCGAAGATGGCCAAGGTGAGAACGGCAAAGACAATGCAGAAGCGAAACTCCACCCCGCGCTTGGTGGCCGTCGCCATGTGGTCATTCTATTGGTGAGGGCCGGCCGGTGTCTACTGAGTTGACATCGCGGGGACTGAATCACGCTCGGGGTGATCGCGGTCGAGTGCGCGACTCGATGATACATGGCCGATGACATCCGCCCACGAACGAGGCATGCTATCGCTCGAATGAACATGGTTCCGGCGAAGGTGGCTGATGCGATTCCGAACGAACGGGGCGTGACCCGTTTCGGGCTCAGCCTGCCGAACCGAGGGGTTCTGTTCGGGGCGACGAGCACGGACGAACTGCTCGAGCTTGCCGCCGCGGCCGACGCCTCTGGCGCCTTCGACTCCGTCTGGGTCGGCGACAGTCTCTTCGCCAAGCCACGGCTGGAATCGCTGGTGCTGCTGTCTGCCATCGCCGCGCGTACCCGACGCGTGCGGCTGGGAACCTGCTGTCTTTCGACATTCCCGCTGCGCGATCCGATCTTCCTGGCCGCCCAGTGGGCGGCGCTCGATCACGTGTCGCACGGCCGGATGGTCCTGGGCGCTTGCATTGGCGGCAGCCTGCCCCGCGAGAAAGCCGAGGAGGAGTTCGCGCCGTTCAAGGTGAAGCTGAGCGAGCGGGGCCCCCGGCTCGAGGAGGGGTTGACGATCCTCCGCCGTCTCTGGACCGAGGACCACGTGAGCCACCAGGGCCGCTTCTACCAGTTCCATGACCTCACGCTCGAGCCCAAGCCTGTCCAGACGCCCTGCCCACCCATCTGGATCGCTACCAACCCCAAGCCCGAGCTGACGCCGATGCACGTCATGGACCGGGCGCTGCGCCGAGTCGGGCTCATGGCGGATGGCTGGATGACCGACAACACGCCCGTCGCCCGGTTCAAGGCGCGCTGGGACCTCATTCGCGAGGTCGCGCGCAACGCAGGCCGCCCGACCGACGGGCTGGAGTCCGCGCTTCACCTCATGGTCAACATCAACGACGATCGCGCGGCCGGGTTCGAGGAGTCGGTGAAGTTCCTTCATACGTACTACAGTCCCGCGATGACCCGCGAGTACATCGAGGGCTGGCTCGCCTGCGGATCCCCGGCGACCGTCATCGCCAAGATCCGCGCCTATGTCGACGCCGGCTGCACGACGCCGATCCTGAGATTCGCCTCGTGGGATCAGAAGGGGCAACTCGCCCGTGCGCTCACGGACGTCCTTCCTGCCGTGCGCGAGCCGAACTGAACGCGATCCAGTGGCGCCGACCCTAGGCCTTGGACGTCAGGCGCGGTGGGGTGGGGCCGGCCGGACGGCGAGAGCGAAAAACACAGAGCCGAGGGCGGCCAGGATCGCCAGCGTCATGAAGCCCACCTGATAGCTGCCCGTGCGGTCGGCGAGTATCCCGGCCAGGAGCGGTCCTCCCATCATGCCCAGCATCGCGACCATCGACGAGAACCCGGTGATCGTGCCGAAGGCGGCGCCTCCGAAATAATCGGCGCGCAGCGCTCCCATGAGAGGCCCGCGAACGCCCCACGCCAGACCAAACAGGATTGCGAACCCCACCACCATCCCGAATGTGGCGGCGGTGGCGAGCATCGCGAGCGCGATGGCGTGCGCGAGCATACAGCCCGAAGCGATGAGTCGCTTGCTCCAGCGGTCGCCCGCCCAGCCGCCGGCGAGCTGACCGCTCACCTGCATGACGGTCATGAGGGCGAGTAGCGCGGCACTCTGGCGAAGCGAATAGCCGAGCCGTTCGGTCACGTGCACGATGAGATGGACCATGACCGCGGAGACGCCGAGGAGCGCCGCCCCGTGACCGGCCGAGATGAACCAGAAGGCGCGGGTGCGCATGGCTTCTCGCGCCGTGAAATCCACCGCCACCTCGGCGCGAGCGCCGCGCGGGCTGGTCTCGGGATTCTCGGACCCGTCGACCCGGTAGCCGTAGGGCTCGGGACGGTGACGGACAAGCTGGGCGATGGGCAGCCCGATCAGAAGGACGAGGACGCCGGAAGCGAAGGCGGTCCAGCGCCAGCCGAATCGGGAGAGGGCGAGCACGACGCCCTGCACGAGCAACCCGCCCGTGGCCATGCCGGTGGCGCTGATGCTGAGCGCCAGGGCGCGCCGGCGCCGAAACCAGTTCACGATGGCCACCGTGACGGGCAGGAAACCGCCGAGGCTCGAGCCGAGCGCCATCATGAAGTAGGTCGCGATGAACGTCGCCGGCGAGCCGATTTGGCTGAAAAGCATGAACCCGACGCCAAAGATGATCATGCCAACGCGGATGAGGGCCCGGGGTCCGAAGCGGTCCGTGAGCCAACCCTGGATCGGGCCCAGGATGCCGCTCTCCGCTCGGGCCATGGCGAACGCTGCCGAGAGCAGGGTCTTGCTCCAGCCGAACTCGTCTCGCAGCAGGACCAGGTAGGCGCCGTAGGCGTGAAACATGAGGGACCCGATGAGGGCCTCGATCGTGAACCCAGCGGCGACGATCCACCAGCCGTAGAAGACTCGGCGGATGGGTGCTGTCGATGGCCAGGGCGGGGGCATAGGCGGGCCTCGGCCACAGTAGCACACGGTCACACGGCTGAGCTTTGCCGTCGTGTAGGATAGATCATGTGCGATATGGGACGTGGCTACGTGTGCTGCTGCTCGTCACTCCGCTGCTGACGAGCTGTGCCACCGCCAGCTCTCCCCAGCCGCCGTTTGTCCTCACATCGATCGTTCCGATAGAGGGCTACGACCGGACCGACATGCAGTGCTACTACGGCGTCGTCTGGTAACGGGAAGAGGGCGAATCGCGCCGTAAGGGCTCACGCCCTACCGAGGGGAAAGGGATTCGGGGGGCGCCCGAACAGGGCGCCCCCCCATCTTCAAAAATCTCCGTGGGGCATGGGCGGCGCAGCCGCCGGCTTGTCCTCCGGAAGGTCGGTCACCAGCGCCTCCGTGGTCAGCATGA
Organism: uncultured Candidatus Rokubacteria bacterium; assembly: GCA_963754315.1. GTDB lineage: Bacteria > Methylomirabilota > Methylomirabilia > Rokubacteriales > CSP1-6 > CAVWFS01. The sequence goes on along the minus strand of CAVWFS010000014.1, from coordinate 10,383 downwards.
GAGAGGCGATGGAGGCCGCATTCTCCAGCGCGACCCGCTCCACCTTCGTGGGGTCGATGACCCCTGCCTGCAACATGTCGACGTACTCCATGGTCTCGGCGTCGTAGCCGCGGTTGGTCAAGGTCTCCGCCTTCACCCGCTCCACGATCACACTGCCTTCCAGGCCCGCGTTCTCGACGATCTGCCGGATGGGCTCCTCGAGCGCCCGCCGCACGATGGTGGCGCCCACCTTCTCGTCGCCCTCCAGCTTCAGCTTGTCGATGCCCTTGGCCGCCCGCAGCAGGGCGACCCCGCCGCCCGGCACGATGCCTTCCTCCACGGCCGCCCGCGTCGCGTTCAGCGCGTCCTCGACCCGGGCCTTCTTCTCCTTCATGGCCGTCTCGGTAGCCGCCCCGACCTTGATCACGGCCACCCCGCCGGCCAGCTTGGCCAGCCGCTCCTGCAGCTTCTCGCGATCGTAGTCGGAGGTCGTCTCGTCGATCTGCACCCGGATCTGCTTGATACGGCCCTCGATGGAGTTCGACTTGCCGGCTCCCTCCACCAGGGTGGAGTTGTCCTTGTCGACGACCACCTTCTTGGCCTTGCCGAGATCGTCCAGCTTGATGTTCTCCAGCTTGATCCCGAGATCCTCGGTGAGAGCTTTGCCGCCGGTGAGGATGGCGATGTCCTCCAGCATGGCCTTGCGGCGATCGCCGAAGCCGGGAGCCTTCACCGCGCAGGCATTGAGCGTGCCCCGCAGCTTGTTGACGACCAGGGTGGCCAGAGCCTCACCCTCGATGTCCTCGGCGATGATCAAGAGCGGCTTGCCCGCCCGCGCCACCTGCTCCAGGAGCGGGAGCATATCCTTCATCACGCTGATCTTCTTCTCGTGGATCAGCACCAGCGCGTCCTCGAGCACCGCCTCCATCCGCTCGGCATCCGTCACGAAGTAGGGGCTGAGGTAACCGCGGTCGAACTGCATGCCTTCCACCACGTCTAGGACCGTATCGGCCGACTTCGACTCCTCGACGGTGATGACCCCGTCCTTGCCGACCTTCTCCATCGCCTCCGCGATCAGGTTGCCGATTCTTGTCGTTGTTTGACGCCACCGTCGCGACCTGGGCGATCTCCTTCTTATCCTTGGTCGACTTCGATAGCTTCTTCAGTTCCTCCGTCACCGCGGTCACGGCCAGCTCGATACCGCGCTTGAGGCCCATGGGATTGGCGCCGGCGGTGACGTTCTTGAGGCCCTCTCGGAAGATGGCCTGAGCCAGCACGGTGGCCGTGGTCGTCCCGTCGCCGGCGATATCCGAAGTCTTGGACGCCACTTCCTTCAGCATCTGGGCGCCCATGTTCTCGTACTTGTCCTTGAGTTCGATTTCCTTGGCGACGGTGACGCCGTCCTTGGTGATGGTCGGGCTGCCGAACTTCTTGTCGATGACCACGTTACGACCCTTGGGGCCGAGGGTGGCCTTCACGGCCGACGCCATGTGTTTACCCCACGGAGCAGGGAACTACGAGCTTCCTCGTCGAACTTCAACTGCTTGGGCATCGATCGATTTCCTCCGTAGATCGTGGGTGGAATGAGCCTAGTCGAGCACGGCGAGAACGTCTTCCTCGCGCAGGATCAGGTACTCCTTGTCGTCGATCTTGACCTCGGAGCCGGAGTACTTGCCGAACAGGATGCGGTCATTGACCTTGACGTCGAGCGCGATCCTCTTGCCGTCCTCGCCGACCTTGCCGGTTCCCGCGGCGATCACCTTGCCCTCCTGGGGCTTCTCCTTGGCGGTGTCGGGAATGATGATGCCGCCCTTCTTGACTTCCTTCTCCTCGAGCCGCTCAACGAGAATGCGGTCATGCAACGGACGAATCTTCATACCTGCCTTGCCCTCCTTTATTGGTCTACGAGCACTGGAACGGTCGTGCGCTTCGGACCGTGAAGATCTCTATCAGCACTTCTACACGAAGAGTGCTAACAGGTCAAGGTCCTAACTATAAAATGTTGATAAAATTGAATTTATTGGTTGGGATCGCACGGACGGCTCTTCGCCATGAACCGAAAGAGTGCGAAACATTACCACAGCTGTGCACACTCGGAGTACCGGACAGGCACTCCCGCGACCAGCCTTCTCGCCGGTTTACGACTTGCGCGACGTCTTCGAGAAGAAGGTGCCGAGAAGCGGCCTGACGTCACGTCCACGGCAAAGGGGACACGTGACCCCGCCCTCGTCGTGCGCGCTCATCGACATCGGGATGGTGACTTCTTTGCGGCAGGTTTCGCAGTAGTACTCGTAGAGAGGCATGGGCGCATCTCCTCTCGGATGTGATTCGCCGCCTACAGTACCTCCGGCGCGGGAGTCAAGCTAGGCGCACTGCAGCACGACCGGCGATCGGTCAGTCGGTGACGTTGACAGCGAGATACAGGTCCCCGGGGGGCCCGCCCGCCGTTCGCCGCCCCTTGCCCCGCAGGCGCAACCGCGTGCCTGGACGGACGCCAGAGGGGATGTTGACCAGTAACTCATCGCGGCCATCCTCGCGTTCCACGGTCAGGCGCTTGCGGCCTCCACGCTCGGCCTCGCTCCGCGACAGCAGAAGATCGATCGTGAGATCCCGCTCCTGTGCGCCCTTCAACGCGCCCGCTGGGCCACCGAGAAACCAACGGCCGGCATCGGCGAGACGGCCGATGAGGCCGCGGCCTGGGGGCAGAGGATTCTTCTGAGCGCCCCGGAAGGCCGCCTGGGCGAGTCGCAGCAGACCGAACGCGCCGGTGAGCGGCGTGATCACGAACACGCCGCCCGTCACGACCGCACGGCCCCCGAACAGGGTCTGCTGAAAGTGCCGGCTATCGACCCGCATCCCCATCCGCCCGAGCTCGCGGGCCAGTTCCTCGAAGATGCCGCTCGCGCGAGGGTCGGCGAACAAGTCGCGGAAGAGATCCTCGCGCGTGTGACGAAACCCGCTGGCAGCGCCCATCTGCCGAGCGCGATCGTACTCGCGCCGCTTTGCGGGATCGACCAGCACGGCGTATGCCTCGCTGATCTCCTTGAAGCGCTCGGCCGCCCGGGGATCACCCGCGTTACGGTCCGGATGCCACTGCAGGGCCAAGCGTCGGTACGCCCTGCGGACGTCTTCCTCGCTGGTCTCCTGTCCGAGACCGAGCGTGCCGTAGTAGTCCTTGTCGAAGCGTGCGCGTGGCGCCACGTCCCCAAGCATACAGAAGCGACTTTCCCCTCGCATCCGCGAATTCACGGCGTACCATGCGGCGACCGGATAGCGATGACGGATTGGCAAGCGTTCGGCACAGGCGAGGCGCTCCGAGATCTCGCGTTCCGTAGGCTCTGGCTGGCGGGCCTCTGCGCAAACATTGCCCGCTGGATGGACCTGCTCGTGCTGGGCTGGGTGGCGCTCAAGCTCACAGGTTCGCCCTTCATGGTCGGCGTGGCAGCCTTCAGCCGTGTGGCGCCCATGATGATTCTCGGTCCCGTGGTCGGCATCATTGCAGAGCGCGCGCATCGCGGCCATCTGCTCATCGCCTCACAGTCTCTAGGCATCGTGGCATCGGCGGCCCTCACCACCATCTTCGCCACCGGACACGGAAGCTTCGGGCGGTTGGTGAGCTTGCAAGTGGTGTTGGGCGTCGTGTGGGCGGTGGATTTCACCGTTCGCCGCAGCGTCGTCTACACGCTGGTCGGCCCCGCGAGGCTCGCCAGCGCCATTTCACTCGACACGGTGTCGATGCAGCTCGCCAAGATGCTCGGTCCCCTGGTGGGCGGCGTGCTGCTCGCGTGGACGGGCGCCCCCGGCAGCTACGGGGTAGTGGCTCTGCTCTACGCGATGTCCCTGGTATTCCTGATGCGTTTGCAGGGCGCGGTCTCCGCCCCCACAAGGGTCACCGAGTCCATGGCCAGGGGGCTGGCCGAGGGCTTGCGCGCCGTGTGGGAACATCGGCTCATTCGTGGCGTCCTTCTGGTGACGGCCGTGATGAACCTCCTGGTCTTTCCCTACCAGCAAATGCTTCCCGTCTTCGCGCGTGATGTCTTTCTCGTGGGCCCCGAGTTGCTAGGCCTCCTTCTCGCTGCCGATGGCCTGGGTGCGCTGGCGGGGGCCCTGGCCCTAGCATCCTCGCGCGGCCTTTTCGAGTATCGGGCGGTGTTCGGTGGGGGGGCCCTGGTGGCCGGCGCCCTGGTCCTCGCCTTCGCGCTGTCTCCCGCTTACGCCCTGGCCCTGATCATCCTGCTCGTGCTCGGGATTGCCGAGTCCGGCTTCGCCACGATGCAGGGCACGATCGTGATGCTGGAAGCGCCCGACGCGGTGCGGGGTCGCGCCCTCGGCATCCTGTCGGCGTGCATCGGCACCGGACCACTGGGGACGCTCTGGATCGGCTTCTTTGCCAGCCAGGTGGGGGCACCCGCGGCCACGGCGGCAGGCGCCGTTCTTGCGCTGCTCCTCATGCTCCCGGTCGCTGGACCTATGGTGTGGCGCGGATCAGCCGCGCGCCAATAGGATTCCGGATCAATCCGTGGGGGGTCCGACGTCGCGGGCGCCGGTCGTTCGTGCGAGGGCTTCGGCCGGCATCTGACGGCCCGCATCGGCGTAGGCCTTGGCGATGGCCTGCACGTTAGGTCCGAAGATGTCGCGGCGACCCTCCCGCGCCCAGCGATTGGAGTCGACCACGGTATCGAGGGAACCCTGGAATTGGGGCATCACGTAGCGGGCAAACAGCTCGTAACTCTTCAGGGTGATCTCGCGGTTGGCCCACTCTTGCGCACGGAAGAGGATGCCGCCGGTGCCGCCGTGCGTGAGCGCGAGCAACCGTTTGATGCCGGCCGCCACCGTGTCCGGCGAGCCGACCAAAGTGGTGCCCATCTGCACCCCGTCTCGTAGCGGATCGTCCGAGCGGCCAGGGGGTCGTCCGAGCGTCTCCTCGAAGTAGGTGACCGTCTCGTGGCGCTCGCCCGCGGTGACCTGACGCAAAGCCAGTTCGTCGTCCTCGGCCACGTGGACGTTGGTGACCAATCGCCATGCGGCCCGATCCATGCGCTTGCCGTGCAGGGCCGCCGTCTCCTCGCCGATCTTCCACTGCTCGGCCAGGGCCTCGGGGCCACCGGGCAGTCCCGCCGCGAGGGACAGAACGCCGAGTCCGTGCTTGCCCGCCGCCACCATGCCCGCGGGGGTCAGGGTGCTCGCCACCGCGATGGGAAAGTGCGGCTCGGTATACGGGGCCAGATGCAGGCGCGCCTCGCGCAGCTCGAACCAGTCGGTCTTCATGGTGACCGGCTCGTCACAGCGCAGCAGGGTCATGATTGCGGTCAGCGCTTCATCCATGCGCGGCCGCTGAGTGACTGGTTCGATGCCGAGCATGTAGGCGTCGGAGGTCAGGGCGCCGGGGCCGCAGCCCAGCATGGCGCGCCCGCGGGTCATGTGGTCGAGCTGTACGAAGCGGTTGGCTACCAACAGCGGATGGTGATAGGGCAGGCTGGTCACGCCCGAGCCCAGCATGATGTGACGTGTGCGCTCGGCGGCAGCCGCGATCACCAGTTCCGGCGACGCAATCAGCTCCCAGCCGGCCGAGTGGTGCTCGCCGATCCAGGCCTCGTCATAGCCGAGGTGATCGAGCCACTCGATCAGCTCCATGTCGCGGGCGAGGGCCAAGGTGGGATTTTCGCCGACTCGATGGAAGGGCGCCAGGAAGATTCCAAACTTGAGTCCACGATGGGCCATGATCTTTTTCGTCGACCTCCTTCGACAGTTTACGGCCCCCCTCGGGAGAGCACCAGCGACATGTGCTAGGGTGTGCGCGCGCCCGGCGGTCCGATTGCTAGGACGGAGGAGGCCGATCATCAGCGCGACACGAATCGAGTACTGTCCGATCCCGGAAGCATGGGAAGCGAGGTCACCCGCCACCCTCGGCATGGACGCCGAACGGCTGCGAGCGGCCATCGAGTATCACCACACAAACGAGACACGCTGGCGGCGTGACTTTCTGACCGAGAACGGCCGTTACATCGGTGTTGCCGACGAGCCGGAAACGCCCGACGCCGTTCTCGGTCCGGTGCAATCCCGCGGGGGACCGAACGGGCTCGTCGTGCGGGAGGGCTACATCGCTGCTGAGTGGGGTGACACGGGGCGGGCCGAGATGACCTTCAGTGTCGCCAAGAGTTATCTCTCCGTCCTGGCTGGCCTCGCGCTCCACCGTGGGCTGATTCACGACCTTGATGCCCCGGTGCGAGAGTCAGGTGGCGACGAAGACTTGCAGTCGCCGCAGAACCGGGACATTTCTTGGCGGCATTTCCTTCAGCAGACCAGCGAGTGGCACGGGACCTTGTGGGGTAAGCCCGACAGCATCGACCACAATCGCGACCTGGGGACGAGCGAGCTTGGCGCCTCCCAGAAGGGCCGGCCGAGACCGCTGCGATCCCCCGGCACTTTGTGGGAGTACAACGACGTTCGCGTCAACCGCCTCAGCCTGTCGCTGCTGAGGCTCTTCCACCAGCCGCTGGCCGAGGTCCTGAAGCAGGCAGTGATGGAGCCCATTGGCGCCTCGTCGGACTGGACGTGGCAGCCCTATTCCAACTCCTACACCGACGTCGACGGGGTGCGGATGCCGTCCGTCCCCGGCGGGTCGCACTGGGGCGGAGGGCTCTGGATGTCGAGCCGCGACCATGCCCGCTTCGGCCTCTTACTTCAGCGAGATGGCCGCTGGCAGGAACGCGCGCTGATCCCGAGCACCTGGATCCGCGAAATGCGTCAGCCCTGCCCACTCAACCCGCAGTACGGCCTGCTGTGGTGGCTCAACACCGCCGGCGCCCAGTTCCCCGGTGCGCCCGCATCGAGCTACGCGGCACGCGGGGCGGGGAGCAACGTCATCTTCATTGATCCCGAGCACGACCTGGTCGTCGTCGTGCGCTGGATCGCCAGGGAGGCCGTCGGCCCGTTTCTGCGTCTCGTCATGAACAGCATCGACACCTGACCCGGCGGCCTGAGGTGTTCCCCCCGGCTTACAGGGAGACGATCCCGTCGGCCACAGGCTTGAGGCGTTCGAGCACCAGGGGATCGTGGCCCGGCACGATCAGATCGGGCGCGCCGGCCCGTTCGCGGATCCGCTCGAATGCCCGGTACATTCCCGGCAGATCATGCAGGGTGTTGAACGGAATCCCCTCTTCCAGATTGCGGTAGTAGTGCGAGGCGTCGGAGGCGAGCACGGCCTGTCCACGCTCGGTCTGCACCGTGACGATTTGCATGCCGGCCGTGTGGCCGCCGACCTTCACCACCCGAATGCCAGGGAGGATCTCCCGCTCGCCATCGACGAACACCACGCGCCCTTCGTAATTCAGGCGCACCAGAGCGCACACGTCGTCGATCTCGACGGATCGCCGGAAGGCCCCCTGCCCGGCGTGCCGCCCCGTGTAGAAGGCCATCTCGGCGTCCTGGACGTAGAAGGTCGCGCGCGGGAAGAGCGCGTAGTTTCCAACATGGTCGTAGTGGAAGTGGCTGAGAATCACATGCTCGACCTTGGCACAGTCGATGTCGATCGTGGCCAGGCCGCGTGATGGACAGCGCAAGAACTGGCGGCCGCGACCGGTGCCGACCGCTTCGGTGAACCCGAGGTCGACCACGACCGTGCGGGTGCCATCGGTGACGGCCCACACGAAGTAGTCCATGGTCATAGGCGCGTGGGAATGATCCCCGTAGAAGACCTCGGACGAGTGCGTCTGACGATGGGCGTAGCGGACCGCGTAGATCCGGTAAGTGTCGGAAGGCATGGCCGGACCTCCTTTCTCGTGCGAGGATTCTAGCCCCATCGCGCGCGGCGCCGTGATGGCCGAGGTGAGGCGGGTGGGCGGTTCGCAGGCGCGAATGACACCAAGCAGAGGAGGCCCTCATGAAGATCGGGTTCATCGGACTCGGAACGATGGGGCAGCACATGGCGCTCAACGTTCTGAAAGGTGGGTTTCAGCTGGCTGTCCACGACATCCGCAAGGACGCGGCGGCGCCGCACCTTGCCGCCGGCGCGGTGTGGACGGACACGCCACGGCAGGTGGGGGCTCAGGCCGACATCGTGTTCACTTCGCTGCCGGGGCCTGTCGAGGTCGAGAAAGTCGGGTTGGGGACCGACGGGCTGCTGGCCGGGATGAAGCCCGACAGCGTCTATGTCGATCTCACGACCAACTCGCCGACCCTCGTGCGTCGGCTGCACGCAGAGTTCGGCGCGCGTCGCGTGCACGTGCTCGACGCCCCGGTGAGTGGAGGGCCGCGGGGGGCGCGCACGCGCAAGCTGGCACTGTGGGTAGGCGGTGACGAGGCGATCTTCACCCGCTGCAAGCCGGTGCTCGACGCAATCGGCGACCAGCCCCGCTACGTGGGCCCGATCGGCGCCGGCTCGGTGGCCAAGCTCGTCCACAATTGTGCGGGCTACGCCATTCAGACCGCGCTGGCCGAGGTCTTCACGCTCGGAGTGAAGGCGGGCGTCGAGCCGCTAGCCCTATGGCAAGCGGTCCGTCAAGGCGCGCTCGGCCGTCGGCGTACCTTCGACGGTCTCATCGATCAGTTTCTGCCAGCCACCTTCGAGCCCCCTGCGTTCGCGCTCAGGCTGGCCCACAAGGACGTCAGTCTCGCCACCGCTCTCGGGCGCGAACACGACGTGCCCATGCGCATGGCGAATCTCGCCCTTGCCGAGCTAACCGAAGCGCTCAACCGCGGCTGGGCCGAGCGCGATTCGCGTGTGGCGATGCTGCTCCAGGAGGAGCGGGCCGGTGTGACGATCAAGGTGCCTGAGGTGGATCTGCGTGCCGCCCTGGACCGCGACCCCGCCGTCTAGGTCGGGCGGCTCGAGATCGGTCGAGGCAATGAAGCCAGAAACGTCCCCAGGTTTCGAGCTCGTCTTCCTCTTCCCAATCAGAACAGCCAGACTCTGGGAGCGGATCCGGTAGCGACGGCTTCTTCATCGATCCCAACATAGGAGGCTGAGCATGCTCTTCGTCATCCAGTGGACCATCGCCGCCGAGCATCTCAAGGACGTGATCGCGCGATTCAAGGAGACAGGAGGCATACCGCCGAAGGGTGTCAAGATGATCGGCCGATGGCACGACACGAATCAGCGCCGCGGGTTCGCCGTCGCCGAGGCAGACGACGCCGAGGCCATGGCGACCTGGTCGCTAGCCTGGTCGGATCTCATGACTCTCGAGACGTATCCTGTGCTCGACGATTCAGGCTTGGCGAAGGTGCTGTTCGGCTGACGACATCATGTGACGATCGAACCGCAAGCCGCGCGCCGAACGGTCATCGCTATCGTTGACCGTTCGTCTCGTCCCCGAGCAGCCGGCGAGCAGCGCGCGAAACGGCGCGAGACCAGTTCCTGGAGCAGGCGCCGAAACTCGGGGTTGCTGAGGACGTCGTAGGCAATTTCGTCCACGATCGTATCGACCGCGTGGTTGACAGCGCCCACCATCGACATCGCGGTGCGCTCGTCGATGGCGCGTTCGAGCGTGGTGCGGGTGCCGCGTCGGGAGACTTTCTTCATTGTCATTCACAGGAGGTTGACGGCCTGGCCTGACTGCCCCAGTCGCAGGTCCTTCCGAGGCGGAGTATCGTAGCATGGTGGGTCAGACAGTGGCCCTGTCGGAGGACGATTAGGTCTCGTCCACTGTCAGTGGCCTGTCAGCGCTGTCAGGGGCCTCCTTGACAGGTGGACCCGACAGGTTGGCCTGGGAACGCAGTGTTGTTTGGAGGTTCGACAAGCGCCTGTAGCTCAGTCGGATAGAGCATCGGCCTTCTAAGCCGAGGGTCGCAGGTTCGATTCCTGCCAGGCGCACCATCGATGACAATCCGATGACTAGCTCGGACGCGGGACAAGAGTCGGCGCCCCTCGCCATCGGTCTCGATCTGGACGACGAGGCGGCCGCTCGGGCGCGCTCGGCCCGTCGGCACCGTCTCAACGTGGTCCAGATCCCCGCCCTCCGGCTCTTCGGGATCGTCATGGTGGCCGTCTTCGTCTACCTGCATAACTACTTCCTGTTGCCCGTTCCGACCGGCGGCTTCGCCCTGACCTTCGCGGTGGTTGGGGTGACGTATGCAGGTCTCTCCTGGCTGATTCTGGCCGCGTTCTTTGGCCGGCTTCGCGCCGTGGACCTCGGCGTGGTATTCCTGACTGCCGACATCGCCGTGCTCTCGTTTGCTACCTACTGCTCGGGCGGCGAGCGGAGCTGGCTCTACTTCTTGCCGCTCGTCAGGGTGGCTGATCAGACCAGTACCTCGTTCCGGCGGGTGATCATCTTCGCCCATCTGGGTGTGCTGGGATTCCTGCTTACCATGGCATACCTCAGCCTGGTCGAGCACCGTACCTTTCCCATGGGCGCGGTGGTGGTGAAGGCGCTCATCCTCTATGGGATCGGGCTCTATATTTCG
>CAVWFS010000013.1:0-256764 GCA_963754315.1 uncultured Candidatus Rokubacteria bacterium | reverse complement strand
CCGGATGGTGTATGAGTTGGTGAAACCACCAGGCACGGCGGGGTCGACCCCGACCGTGACGGCGGACCCTTCGCCAAGCGAGGTCATCGACATGGGCTGGCTCGATGGGCAGGTGGCGCTGGTGACGGGCGGCGGCTCGGGCATCGGACGGGCGGTGGTCACGCGCTTCATCGAGGAAGGCGCACGCGTCGGCGTCGTGGACCGTGTCGCCGCCAGGATGGAACAGCTGCGGACGGACCTTGGCCAGGCGGCGGTGACCATGGCCGGGGACGTCACGCAGCTCGATGACAACAAACGAGCCGTGGCCGCCACCGTGAAGGCCTTCGGCCGCCTGGATATCTTCGTCGGCAACGCCGGCGTCTTCGACCGCTTCGTTCCCTTGCTCGAGTTTCCCGAGGACAAGCTGTCCGCGGCCTGTGATGAGCTGTTCGCGGTGAACGTCAAGGGCTGCATCCTGGGGGCGAAGGCGGCGTTGCCCGAGTTGATGAAGACGTCCGGCTGTATGGTCTTCACCGCATCGGTGGCGAGCGTGAACTCCGGTGGGGGCGGGGTCCTCTATACCGCCTCGAAGCACGCGGTGGCCGGCCTGATCCGGCAGCTGGCATCGGAGGTGGGGCCACGGATACGGGTGAACGGGGTCGCGCCGGGAGGGACCAGAACCGACTTGCGGGGGCTGGTCGCTCTGGATCAGCATGAGCGATCACATTTCGAGGATTCCGGCTCGGAGGAGCGGCTGCGGGCCGGTAACCCCCTGCAGATGGCGCTCGAGCCCGACGATCTCGCGGGAGCCTATGTGTTTCTGGCTTCGCGAGCACATGCCAGGGGCATCACGGGTACGATCGTGACCGTCGATGCCGGACTGACCCTTCGCATGCCGCGTCGAAACTGAGGAGGTGGGCGATGGCCACGGACGTCAATACTCTGGTGGACGCCGAGCGTGGGCTCATCAGCAGGCGCATCTTCATCGACCAGGAAATCTACGACCAGGAGCTCGAGAGGATCTTCGCTCGCTGCTGGCTCTTCCTGTGCCACGAGGGGCAGATCCCTCGTCCGGGCGACTTCTTCAGTACCTACATGGGCGAGGACCCGGTCCTGGTGATGCGCGACAGCCAGGGCCAGGTGCACGCCGTGCTGAACGTCTGCCGCCATCGGGGCAACCGGCTGTGCCGCGCCGATGCCGGCAACGCTGCGAGCTTCACGTGCTCCTACCATGGCTGGACCTATCGCAACGATGGGAGGCTGGTGGGGGTGCCGTACCACAAGGAGGCCTACTACGGAGCGCTGGAACGGGAGAACTGGGGGCTCATCCCGGTGGCGCAGCTGGACAGCTATAAGGGATTGCTGTTCGCCACCTTCGACCCGGACGCGCCTCCCTTACGCGAGTACCTGGGGGAGATGACCTGGTACCTGGATGCGTTCTTCGACCGCCGGGAAGGCGGCATCGAGATCGTCGGTGGCATGCACAAGTGGATCATGCCCTGTAACTGGAAGTTCCCCGCCGAGAATTTCGGTGGCGACGCCTACCACGTGTCGTGGACCCACCTCTCCGCCGTCAAGACCTCCTTCAGCGCCGGCGTGACGGCGAATCCGGCCGCCACCGGAAGCATGGTGTCCCCGGGCAATGGTCACGTCCTGATCTGCGTCGGCCCGAACGACGTGGGCGACCCGCCGGTGCCCGAGATCCTGGCCTACGAGAAGGAGATCGGCCAGGAGGTGCGCAGGCGTCTGGGGCCCCGTGCCGGCCTGGTCAACCCCATCGTGGGCACGATGTTCCCCAACTTCTCCATGCTCCGCGCCACGTCGCGCACGTTCCGCGTCTGGCACCCGCGGGGGCCCGACAAGACCGAGGTCTGGTCGTGGGTCTACGTCGACAAGGCCGCTCCGCCGCGGGTCAAGGAAGCCTTGCGCCTGGCTGGCGTGCGCGGCTTCAGCCCCTCCGGCACCTTCGAGCAGGACGACATGGACAACTGGCAGGAATGCACGCGCACGTGCCGGGGCGTCGTGTCGCGGCGCGTCGCCCTGAACACCCAGATGGGACTCGGGCACGAACGGTTCGACGAGGACCTGAAGGCCTGGGCCAGCGGCTTTCGCATGAGCGAGAGCAACCATCGGCAGTTCTACCGGCGCTGGGCCCAGCTCATGGCGGCCGACAGCTGGGCCGAGGTCGAGCGGCATGCGTGATTCGGTCGTCCGCAAGGTCGAGCGGTTCCTGTACCGGGAAGCGCGGTTGCTGGACGAGCGGCGCTTCCACGAGTGGCTGGCGCATTTCACCGACGATGTCCGCTACTGGATGTCCAGCCGCAGCACCCGCTACCCCAAGTCGAGCAAAGCCATCGCGGTCCTGGATCCCGACGGCGCCGCCGGCGAGGAGCTGGCCCGGGACGACGAGCTGGCCATCCTCGACGAGACCAAGGAAACACTCGGTGGACGCATTGCGCGGCTGGACACGGGCATGGCCTGGGCGGAGGACCCCCCGTCACGCACGCGTCACATCATTTCGAACATCGAGGTGGAGCCGGGCGACGCGGCGTCGGAGCTCAAGGTCTACTCCAACTTCATGGTGTATCGGAGCCGGGCGGAAACGGAGCAGGACTTCTACGTCGGAGCCCGGCAGGATGTCCTGCGGCAGGTCGGCCGCGAATGGAAGATCGCCCGCCGCCGGATCATCCTCGATCAGAACGTGCTCCTGGCCAAGAACGTGAGCATCTTCTTCTGAGCCATCGGAGGACGCACCATGGAACAGCGGCCGCGCTGATGGCCGCTGTGCTGCTGACGGGCACCACCTTCGGTCACTCGCACGTCCGCATGCTCCCTGACGACCGTGCGACGCCACTCCTCTACGTGGCCCTCGGCGACAGCACCGTGAAGGGCATTGGCGCCAGTCGGCCCCAGGCGACCTACGTCGCTCGCCTCCAGACAAGGCTGCGGCTGATCTATCCGGGCGCGCGTGTCCTCAACCTCGGCGTCGGGGGTGCCACCTCGGCTGACGTCGTCACGGGCCAGCTTGCGCGCGCAACCGCCGTTCGGCCCCATCTGGTCACGATTTCGATCGGCCCCAACGACATCACCCAAGGGGTGACGGTGGCGGAGTACGAGCGGAACGTCGATTCGATCCTCGCCACCCTCACGAAGGAGACCAGCGCGGTGGTGGTGGTAAATCTCCTGCCCGACCTCGCGCTGACGCCGCGCTTTGCGCACTCGCCGAAGCGCGAGGCGGTGGGGGCGCTCGCGGAGCGACTCAATGACGTGCTGCAGCGCAAGGCCAGCGCCTACGGTATCGAGGTCGTCGACGTGCACTCCGCCAGCCGCCGGGAGGTGCCCGAGCGACCGTGGCTGATCTCCGAGGACGGCTATCACCCATCCGACGCGGGCTACGCGCTCTGGGCGGAGCTGATGTGGCAAGGCGTGGCAGCCCGTCTTCCCGGCGGATGATCGTGTTTCGTACGAGCTGGCCGCCGACTACGACTGGCCTCAGAAGTAGTCAGTCGGCCCGGAGCGTCGTGGCGGGGCCGGCCCGGGTCAGGTCCTGGCCGACAGTGCCTTGAGCACGCGATCGGGCAGAAAAGGCATGCTCCGTACGCGCGCGCCGGTCGCAGCGAAGATGGCGTTGCTGAGCGCGGGGGCCACCAGCATGCCTGGCGGCTCGCCCACGCCTGTGGGGCGCTCAGTGCTCTGTACCAGGTGGACGTCCACCTCGGGGACCTGATCCATTCGTAGGATCTGATAGTCCTCGAAGTTTCTCTGATCGAACGCACCGTGGGTCACGCTGCCGTATTCGATGAGCGCGGTGCTGAGACCGAACAGAAGCGAGCCCTCGATCTGGGCGCGCACGCCGTCGGGGTTGATCACGAGGCCACAGTCCACCACGCAGCAGATCTTCTGGACCTTGACCTCCCCGGAGGCGCGGTCGACCCTTGCCTGAACGACGGCACCCACGCAGGTTTGGAACTGGGGCTGCGGCTCAGTGATCGCGGCAATGCCGCGGCCGACGTCAACCGGCAGAGGTGTTCCCCAACCTGATCGAGACGCGACCAGCCTGAGCACGTTCGCCAGGCGTGAGCTCTTGCTCAGCATCGCCACGCGCATTGCCAACGGATCGGCCTTCGCGAGGTGCGCCAGCTCGTCCAGGAACGCCTCGACGGCAAAGACCGTGTATCCCGTCTCTACCCCTCGGTAGAATCCGGCAGGAAGTCCAAAATCCCCCTGGATGACCCGGACTGATCGATTCGCTATCTCGTAGCGGTGGTCGGCACCCCTGAGCTCCAGCGGATGGCGGCCGCGAGCATTCACCGTGGGGCGCTGCATGCGACTCCTAGACGGAGTCGGACGCGACCAACGTGTGGTCCCAGGCTATGACCATACCGGCCGCGTCCAGCCCACCCTTCATCACCTGAAGCGTTGGGCTGCGGTAGAACCCACGCGTGAGATCCTCTTCGCGAGAACGAATGAGCTTGATCGGCCGCCCGGCTTCGCGAGCGATCACGGCGGCCTCCAGCTCGATGTCCCAGTCGAGCTTCCGCCCGAAACCTCCCCCGAGGTAGTGCTGATGGACTCGGACAGCGGAAACGTCGACCTTGAGACGTGCCGCCACCGCCCGGGCTACGTTGCTCTGCGACTGGGTTCCGGTGAAGACGTCGTACACGCCGTTCGCGTACCCCACGACGGCGGTCGACGGCTCGGCCTGCGCGTGTGCGACGAAGTCCGTGATGTACGTCCCCGTGTGGGTGAAGGCAGCCCGAGCCAGCGCCGCCTTCGCGTCGCCGACGGCGACCCATGGCGGCTCGGGGTCCTGCTGAATCTTGCGCTCGTACTCCTGGAAGATCGCCGCCGTGTCGACGTTGGCATAGGGTCCAGAGTCCCATGTGATCCGGAGCGCGTCGCGCGCCGCGACCGCGGCCTCGTGCGTCTCCGCCACCACCGCCACGAGATCGTCCATCACGATGGTCTTGAGGTGGCCGGGCACCCTCCGGGCGGCCGTGTCATCCAGCGCCGTGTGCTTACCGCCTTCGCGCGTCGGTGGGTAGGCAACCTTGGCGTAGGCCATGCCGGGCAGGAATACGTCGATCGCATACTTTGCGCGGCCGTCGATCTTCTCGGGGATGTCCAAGCGTGGAAGGGACCGACCGATCATCGAGTGCTGCGAGGGGGGCTTGAGCTGAATAGCTTTCAACTCGTCAGGGGTCAGCACTTTCGTGATGGGAACGGTGCCCACGAGGGCACCGTACGAGATCGAGCGGCCCGAGGGCGGATGGCGGACGAGGCCACGCTCGGCCCTGCAGTCAGCAGCGGCCACGCCCCAGTGACGGGCCGCGGCGTCGACGAGAGTAATCCGTGCCGCGGCGCCCGCACGGGAGAGCACGTCGAAGGATTCGTAGATACTGCGGCTCCCGCCCGTATTCATGACGCCGTACTTCGGATCATTGACCGGGTAGTCGATACGAACGTCCTTCCAGTCGGCCTCCAGCTCCTCGGACACGATCTGGGCCAGAGCGGTGCCGATGCCCTGACCCATCTCGGCCTTGGCGATGTGGACGGTGATGGTGCCGTCGGGGGTGATGGCGAGCCACGCATTCGGCTCGAAGGCGGTGGCCGCCACGGCGCGCGCTCTGCGTCCCCCGGGGATCGAGAAGAACAGGGTTAGCCCCGCGGTCCCCATGGCGGCCAGAACCTCACGGCGCCCGATTTGACGCGCTATGGTCAGGCTCCCTGGGCGGCGCGCTTGATGGCTCGCTTGATGCGGAGATAGGCGGCGCAGCGGCAGAGGTTGCCCTTCATGGCCTCGACGATCTCAGTGTCAGTCGGCTTCGGGTTCTGAGCCAAGAGGGCGGCGGCCTGCATGATCTGCCCAGGCTGGCAGTAGCCGCACTGCGGAACTTGTTCGGCGATCCACGCGAGCTGGAGCGGATGCTTGGCCTCGGGGTGCAGGCCCTCGATCGTCGTGATCTTTCGCCCGACGGCATCGGACGCTGATACGGAGCAGGATCGGACCGAGGTGCCGTCGAAGTGGACCGTGCACGCGCCGCACTGGCCGATCCCGCAGCCGAACTTCGTCCCGGTCAGTCGCAGGCGCTCGCGGATAACCCATAGCAGGGGAGTCTCGGGGTCGACGTCCACTGAGTGAGATCGCCCGTTGATCACGAGCGTGAGCATGCTGCCTCCCTGGGGCCACGCGTGGGACGAGCAGAGTCTAGGCAGCGGATCCGGTCCTGTCAAGGCGATCCGTTGTCCGGTATAGTGGCGCGGGCCGAAATGCTGACACGAGCGAACCGGAGGCGATGGCTCGCGGTGGGCCTCACCGTGGTGAGCACGTGCGTGGCCGCCGAGCTCGCCGGCGCGGCCTCGATCAAGGGCACCGTGCGGTACGTGGGCGGTGCCATGGAGCTGAAGAAGCTCCCGGTCACCGTTGATCAGTTCGTGTGCGGAAAGGACAAGGACGCAGAGGACATCGTCCTCTCTCCCCAGAGCGCCATCCGCAATGCCGTCGTGTGGCTCACCGCACCGCCTGC
The DNA here is from genome assembly GCA_963754315.1 of uncultured Candidatus Rokubacteria bacterium. GTDB lineage: Bacteria > Methylomirabilota > Methylomirabilia > Rokubacteriales > CSP1-6 > CAVWFS01. Next base: position 250,258 of record CAVWFS010000013.1, on the reverse strand, counting down.
CAACGCGAAAGCGGCGTTCTCCACGGCACCGGTCTTCCTCGATCAGCAGCAGTGCGTGTTCGTGCCGCGCGTCATCGTGGTTCCGGCAGGCGGGACGGTGGAGTTCCTGAACAGCGATCGTCTGCTCCACAACATCCACAGCTACAGCAAGGGCAATCCCCCCTTCAACCGGACGCAACCGAAGGGACGAACCATTCCCATCACGTTCACCAAGCCCGAGATCGTCCGGATCGGCTGCGACCTCCACGGGTGGATGCGAGCGTGGGTCGTGGTGGCCGAGCATCCCTTCTACGCGGTCACCGGCCCTGGCGGCGAGTTCGTCCTGGGCGATCTCCCAGCCGGCAAGTACAGCATCAACGTCTGGCAGGAGAGCCTCGGCACGGTGACGAAGCAGGTGACGGTGGATAAGGCCGACGCCATCGTCGTGGTCGAGATGGGCCGACCGTGACAGCCCTTGACTCAGCTCTCTGGTACAAACTTCCGGATCAGCGCCAGCAGCTCACGCGGACTGTAGGGTTTGGCGAGATAGGCGGAGGCCCCCGCCGCGATAGCCTTCTGATCGTCGCCGCTGAGTGCGAAGGATGTCACCACGATGATCGGGATGTGGGCGGTCGTCGGCTCCTGACGGAGCCTCCGGGTCGCCTCCAGGCCCGACACCCGGGGAAGCTGGATGTCCATGAGAACAAGATCGGGCTGGGCGTCGATGGCGGTTGCCACGCCCTGTTCGCCGTCGGTGGCCTCGAGGAGCCGATACGTCGTCGCGCTTAGCATCTGCCGGACAATCTTCCGGTTGAATTCGTTGTCCTCGACGTAGAGCACTGTCTTCGCGCTCACGCGGCCGGCCCGTCCGCCAGTCGCAGGGGTATGGCGAAGGAGAATGTCGATCCCTTTCCCGGCTCACTCTCCGCCCAGATGCGGCCCCCGTGCAGCTCGACGAATTTCTTGGTGATGGAGAGCCCGAGGCCACTGCCCCCGTACTCGTGACTGATGGCGGCATCCGCCTGGCGAAACTCGGCGAAGATATGCTCGAGCTGTTCCTCGGGGATGCCGATCCCGGTGTCGGTGACCCGGTAGAGGAGGGTGTCGCCCTGAAGCTCGGCCGAGATCTCCACGCGCCCATCTTTCGTGAACTTCAGCGCGTTCCCGGCCAGGTTCAGCAGGCACTGGGTGATGCGCTGGCTGTCGCCATGGGCGGCCGGGATGTCCGGTGCGTTCGCCACGACGAAGTCAAGGCCCTTCTCGGACGCGAGCGACCGCAAAGAAGCGCGGACCATATCCAGCACGTCGTTCACGGCGTAGTCGACGGGAACCAGTTCCATCCGGCCCGCCTCGATCTTCGACAGGTCGAGGACGTCGTTGATCAGGCGCAGCAGGTGCCGGCCGTTGGTCTGGATATCGACGAGCGGTTCCCGCAGCGGAACGGGCACCTCGCCGTAGAGGTTGTCGAGGATCAGCTCGGTGAACCCCAGGATCGCGTTGAGGGGGGTCCGGAGCTCATGGCTCATGCTGGCCAGGAACTCCGACTTGGCCCGACTGGCCTGGGTCAACTGCTCGTTCAGACCGTGCAGCGTGGTAGCTGCCCGGCGCTGCTCCTCGTCGAGGCGCTGGAGCTCCCGGCTCATCCGATTCATGTTTTCGGCGAGTGTTCCGAACTCGTCTCGGTTGGCGACGCCTACCGTCACGCCGAATCTCCCGGCCGCGACCTGGCTGAGAAATCCGTGAGCCTCGTGGACAGGCAGGATGAACGACCAGGAGATGACGAATCCGAAGAGCAGCGCCAGCACGATGGCCAGGGCGGCGAAGCCTCCCAGCACGAAAAGGGAGCGTCGGTGGGCGGCCGTCACGCCGGCGCGGAGGCTCGCCATCCGCGCTTGTTCGAGGGCGACTACCTGCCGCACGAGTCCATCGATGTCCCGGTACAGAGAGTCCTCGCGAGTGATCAATGCGTGCAAGGCCTCGCCGACCTTACCCTCGCGGATGGCGTTGGCGATATCCGCCACGACGGCCATCGCATCATCTTGCGCGGATCGGATCTGCTGGATGAGCGTGCGCTCATCGGGCGGGGCCGCCCCCTCGATGCGGGCGAGGGTGTCGTTGAAGCGGTTGTTCTCGCGCAGGATCCTGGCCACCGCCGCTTCCTCCTGGCGTACCAGCGCCATCCCTGTGTAGTGCATCTGCAGCGCGAGCGCGTGCTCGATCTGCTGTGATAGGTGCACGCGCTCGTGTGCCTCGTCGAGCGCGCGGCTCTGGCGGCCCATGCCCGCCAGGATTTGAAGACTGATGGCACCGACGGCGATGATCAGGAGGGCGATCAGCAAGAAGGCGCAGAGGAGCTTCGCGTGGACCGAGGCCCGGACGCCGGCCACCCACCGCACGAGCCGCCCCAGGGGAGACCGGGTCAGCAGAAAGGCATCGAGGCTCCCAGCCAGTGCGGCCCCCGCGGGCAGTCCCTGATTCGGAGGGGGCTGAGTCACGCTCTCGTCGCTCCGTGTCGAGGATAGCACGTGGGACGCTACCGATCCGCCCACCTGTCCTCCGCCCCGACCCGCCTGACGTTGCTCCCACGTCATGGGCCGAATGCGCTGCACACGGTCGGCGTGGGTCAGCTTGTCGGCCCGAGCATCCACCCCTCAGGGTTGGAGGACGATCTTGCCGGTGCCCGAGCCCTGTCCTTCGCCCAAACTCGATCCGTCGCGTCGCGACCAGCCGGGACCATCATCGTCTGCACGTGCCCGATCTTGACCGGGGCGCAGATCGCGCGAGGTCCGCGAGATGTCGCAGATGGGCAAGCGCGCCACGACGACCAAGGTCCTCAGCGCGCCCAGGTGCCCGGAAGTATGCCGACTGCAATGCCTGCTTGGCCACCGAGCTGAATGCGGTGACCGGCCGGGCGGCTAGGCCTGTCGGGACCTGCCGCTCAGCCCGGCGTGCCCGGCGGCCGAGAGCCGCCGGTCGAGATCGAAGGCGGCGCTGATCAGCGCGAGGTGCGTGAAGGCTTGCGGGAAGTTGCCGAGGTGCTGTGCCTGCGGTCCCAGCTCCTCGCCGTAGAGTCCCAGGTGGTTGGCGTAGCCCAGCATCTTCTCGAAGAAGAATCGCGCCTTGTGCAGATCGCCCATGCGCGACAGGCACTCCACGTACCAGAAGGAGCACATGGAGAACGTGCCCTCCTGGCCGGTGAGCCCGTCGGAGAAGCGGTCGCTGAGGCGATAGCGATAGACGAGCGAGTCGCTCACCAGGTCCTGCTCGATAGCGCCGAGGGTGGAGAGCCAGCGAGGGTCGGTGGGGGAGACGAAGCGGATGAGCGGCAGCAGGAGGGAGGCGGCGTCGAGCGCGCTGGAGCCAGCCGCCTGGACGAAGACGCGTCGCGCCGGGTCCCAGAACCGCTCGTAGATGTCGCGATAGATCGTGTCCCGCACGTCGTACCACCGTGCCAGCGGCGCCGGGAACGAGCGCTTTCCCGCGAGGCGGATGGCCCGGTCGATCGCCACCCAGCACATCACCCGCGAGTAGAGAAACTCCTGTCGCCCGCCGCGCACTTCCCAGATGCCCTCGTCCTTCTCGCGCCAGTGCTCACAGACCCAATCGATCAGACGTACGATATTCCTCCAGCCGTCGTGGGGGATAGGGGATCCGTACTTGTCGTACAGGTACACCGAGTCCATCAGCTCGCCGTAGATGTCGAGCTGGAGATGGGTATCGGCGGCGTTGCCCACACGGACCGGACGCGAGCCCATGTACCCCTCGAGGTGCGGCAGCGTTTCCTCGGGAAGAGCGTGGCGACCGTCGATGCCGTACATGATCTGGAGCGAACCGTCCGGCTCCAGCTCATCGACGCGCGCCATGATCCAGCTTCATGAACGCGGCCGCCTCGCCGGTGTAGCCGAGCCGCATGAGGCCGTAGAGGGTGAAGGACGAGTCGCGGATCCACGTGTAGCGATAGTCCCAGTTCCGGCCGCCGCCGATGTTCTCGGGCAGTCCGAACGTGGGCGCCGCAACGATCGAGCCGTGTGGCCGCGAAGTGAGGAGCTTGAGTGTCAGCGCCGAGCGGTTCACCGTCTCGCGCCAGCGGCCCTTGTAGGTGCAGCGATCGATCCAATGGCGCCAGAAGTTCACGGTGCGCTTGAATGCCTCGCTCTCATAGTCCGGCTGGCGAGCCGGGGATGGTTCGTTCGGCATTGCCACCTCGAGCACGAACCAGGCTGACTCGTCCGCGCCGAGCGTGAACTCGGCCACGGCGGCGCCGTCCGCCAGCTGCATCGCGACCGACGAGCATAGCCGCAGGGCCAGCTCGCCCGCGCCGGCGCGGCCGACGAAGACCACCTCCCGGTCACCGCGCCGCTCCACCGAGTGCGTGGCGCGGGCATAGTCGAAGCGCGGGTCGCAGCGCATGCTGAAGCGTATCTCGCCGCGCACGGTCTTCACCCGACGCACGAGGTTGTGCGCCTGCCCGGCGTCCTCCACCGGCATGAAGTCGGAGAGCTCGGCCACGCCGTCGTTCGACAGGAAGCGGGTGAGGAGGACGTTGGTGTCGGGGAGGTAGAGCTGCTTGCGCGCCGCCTCGCCGAGCTGCGGCGCGATCTGGAAGCGACCCCCGCGTTCCGCGTCGACGAGGGCCGCGAACACCGACGGCGAATCGAAGGAGGGGAGGCAGAGGAAGTCGATCGAGCCGTCCTTGCCCACCAGCGCCAACGTGTGGAGGTCGCCGATGATGCCGTAGTCCTCGATGGGCGCGTAACGACTCGCCATGGCCGCGACTTTACCACGCGACACCGCGAAGGCCGAGACGGGTTCCACGTGAACCGTACGAATCGCCACGGTACGCTGGCCCTCATCGACAGACAAGCGCCAGGCGCTGCCGATCAAGCCCTTCACCCTTCCCGACACTGACATTGCCGAGATCGTGGCGTTCCTGGGCACGCTTACCGGACCTCTCCCGGCCAGCTTTGCGACTGCGCCCACCCTTCCGCCGGCCGCGGTCAAGCGCGAGCGGTAAGAATGCTTTCGGGCATCTCCAGATTGGAAGGATTCTCGTGGACGCCTCGACAAGATCGCGGGTGCCGGCCCTCCCGACGCGAACCTGGTACCGGGCTGGGCTACGATGCAAGGTAGATGCAATCGTCCTTCGCGGTCATGATCGTGGCTCTGGTTCTCGGGCTCTCGAGCCCTCCCGCCCGGGGCGCGGACGCGGCTGACAATCTCGTTGACACCCAAAGGCAGCTCGTCGAAAGCACCCGCGCCTATCGCGAGACCCTAGACCAGCTCCTCATCTTTCAAGAGCAGGCCGCGTCCCGGGCCGCGCAGGAGGCGGCCAAACGGCGGAGCCTGCTCGAGGAAGGCATCGTTTCCCGGCGGGAAGTGCAGGACAGCGAGCGGGTCGCCGCGGCGTCGATGAGCCGCGTGAAGGAGACGCTCGAGCGACGAGCGGAGGCGGATGCGTTGCTGGCGGAGACGCTGGCGAGCATCGAGCTTGCCCGCGTCCCACGACCCCCCACGGCAGACGTCGTCAGTACGCCGAGCGCCCTCCGCTATGACGGCGGCACCGAGCTGACCAGCAGCCAGGTGAGTGGTCTGGAACGATTCTTCGCCCAGCGCTTCGCGCGGTCGCTCCCCGTGAGCGCGCGGGGCCAAACGCCAGTGCACGAACGCCTGGGACTTGATCACCGCGGCGCCATCGACGTGGCCGTCCATCCGGACAGTGAGGAGGGGCGGGCGCTCATCGAGTACCTCCATGTTCGCGGCATTCCGTTCCTGGCCTTTCGAGGAGCGGTCTCCGGCTCCTCCACGGGTGTGCATGTCCACGTCGGACGGCCGTCCATTCGCCTGATCCCGGCGCGGCGGTGAGCCGGCGACAACACACCCGTTGCAGGCCACCGAAGGGATTCTGCCCGGGGCTGTGCGACGCGTGAGGACCTCATCAATCCCCACACTCTTCACGTGGTGCCGACACTGCTGGCGTCTCGCGCGAGTAATCCGTGGTTTTCACGCTCGACATCGACGGCACCGTGTCGTGTGACCGCGGACGCTCATCGAGCAGCCCCCGCGTCAGGTTGGGCTCGTTGGGCACATTGGGTGACTGCCCGGCGGGCCGGTTCGCGGTGTCTAGATGTCGCGAATCTGGCGCATCACGTCGCGGCCGATGCGCTCGAACGATCGCAGCATGAGCTGGTGGTCTCCAACGATGTGCCGCACCATCACGTAGTCGAAGCCCATGTTCCGGTACTTCCGCAGGTCCCGGACGACGGTCTCCGCGCTTCCCACCAGCAACTGATCGAGACCGGTGCCGCGATAGCCCTCGGCGAGGATGGAGCCGACGACGGCGCGCGCCTCCGCGTCGGACTCGCCGACGTAGATGTCGCGGCGCAAGACCGGTCGCGGTGGGCGCCCGGAGCGCAGTGCCGCTTCGCGATACAGTTCAAGCTGCCGCACGAGGTCGTCGTCCGTCGCATTCTGTCCCGTCAGCCAGGCATCGCCCAGCCGCCCGGCGCGCTCCGCGGATGCGGGGACCGTCCCTCCGAGCCAGATCTCCACAGGGACACGGGGCAAGGGGCTAATGGTGGCGCCCTCCAGCGTGTAGTAGCGGCCCCGGTGGGTAACGTGCTCGCCGGAGAGGAGCGCCCGGACTACGCTAACCACTTCCTCGAGGCGGCCGACGCGGCTGTTTTCCTCCATGCCGAACGCCTGGAACTGTTGCGGGCGGCCCCCGAGGACAAAGGTCACGATCAGCGGTCCTTCCGCAAAGGCGGCGAGGGTGCCGATCTGCTCGGCCAGCAGGAGTGGGTGATAAAAGGGGGCGAGCAGGACGACGCCGATGGGCATATCGCCGGTCACGCTCATCAGGCGAGCGGCGGTAGGCAATGGGGAGAACGTCGCGGCGTAGGCGGGGTTTGCGGCATGACTGTCCCCGGTCAGGAGCGCGTCCAGTCCGGCCCCGCGAGCCGCAGACGCGACCTCCATCAGGTTGCGCGCTTGTTCGTCCGCCGAATAGGCGCCCAGCGGCCTTTCGATGAAGGCCCCCTTCGGCATCGATGCGAGGATGCGTCGGAAGCGTTCATGAGTGGCTGGCGAGGTCGGGAACAGGAAGCGAAGTGACGTGCCGAGCTTCATGTGCTGGTCTCCATCACTGAGTCCCGGACGGCCTGCGCGCGTAGCCCCGCGCTTGCATGCACCGCTCGAAGAGCACGCGCTGGGCTTCGCCGTCGCCGGAGGTGACTGCGTGTCGCTCACACTCGTAGAGATCGGTCCGCACCTGGCGGGCATCGGCGCCGGGCTTGACCCATTCGCCGCGGACGGACAGCGCGGTCAGGGGAGGCGCGCACGCGGTCGAGGCGAGCCCGGCGACGGCCGCGGCCATCAATGCACGTCCGAGTCTTCGTTGTGTCCTCTCGGCGCCCTACTTCGATTCAGAGTTGCAGTGTGACGCGTGGCCATCCTCGGAGAGTCTACCGCCATCCCGGGACGTCGGCCTTTCAGGGGCGTGGGCCGGCGTTGGTAGCGAGTGTGCGCGGTCCGGCGGCGGCAGACGCCAGGAGCCGTCGCTGGTGGTGGACGACCGTGTAATCTAAGAACACTTGCTATCTTCCGTATCGGAAGAGCTGACGATGGCATCGCGACGCCGATCTCGAGGCCGGCGTTTGCCGCCGCCTACACTCGTTCCCCTGCCCATGCGTCCGGCGCCCGTACGCCTCGCGCCTGGTGCGCTGCACACGCTCGGCGTGGGTCAGCTTGTCGGCCCGAGCACACCCTCAGGGTTGGAGGACGATCTTGCCGGTGCCCGAGCGTTCGGCCACGATCCGGTGAGCCAGCGCCGCCTCGCTGAGGGGCAGGACGCGGTCCACGAGGACGCGGTGGCGGCCCTCCGCCGCGGCCCGCAGCGTGACCGTGAGATCGTCTGGCGTGACCTGGCCGGTGGAGCCGATGACGGTAAGGCCATTGAGATAGAGCGACTTGATGTCGAGCGGGACGGTGCCGCCGCCATGGGCGCCGGCCGTGATCAGGCGGCCATGACGGGCAAGGCTGGCGAAGGCCTTGGGGAAGAGGTCGGCATCGGCGATGTTCTCGAAGACGACGTCGACGCCGCGCCCGCCGGTCAGGCGGCGGGTCTCCGCGGCCAGGTCCTGCGCGCGATAGTTGACGCCGGCATCGGCGCCGAGCCCGACGGCCGCGCGCACGCGGTCGTCGGCGCCGGCCGCCGCGATGACGTGAGCGCCGAAGGACTTGGCCACCTGGATTCCGGCGATGCCGAGCCCGCCCGAGGCGCCCATCACGAGCACCCACTCGCCCGGGGCGAGCCTGGCGACGTCGCGTAGCATGCTGAGCGCGGTAGGCGCGTGGCGCGCGACCACGGTGGCGGTCACGTAGTCGAGGCCGTTCGGTATCGGGTGGGTGGCGGTCACGGGGACCTTCACGAATTCCGCGTAGCCTCCCCACGCGTGGACACCGAGCAGGGACGGGCCCGCCGTCGCTCCGCCCGGGCGCAGGATCTGGCGCGTCACCACTCGGTCGCCAACCGTGTGCGTGGTGACGCCGGGGCCGATGGCGGCGACGACGCCGGACGGATCGACCCCGAGGACGTGCGGCAGCGCGGCCCGCACGGCGTAGGTGCCAGCGCGCACCGCCAGATCCAGGGTCCGGTTCACCGACACCGCGTGAACGCGGACGAGGACCTCGTCGGGGCCGGGGACCGGCGCGGGCACGTCCTCGAGGCGCATCACTTCCGGTGGACCGAACTCGCGGATGACCATGGCCTTCATCCTGATCTCCCGGCGTGGGGGTGCGACCGCTCGACGAGTATCGGAGACGGCTTCGCGCGATGTCAACGCCGAGCGCGCGCCATGGCATCACTCGAATGCAGATCGCGCTGCGTCATCCTCGACCAGAACGTGCCGCGACGTGAGCATCTTCTTTTCTGAGCCATCGGAGTGAACCCTGGATGAGACTGGCCCTGCTGGTACGTCAGCCTGAAAGCGCCGACCTGATCTGCTCGATGTGAGCGCGGTCGTGACGGCAGCGGGTTGCGACGTAACCATGGAACGTGATGCGCTCGCCGTTCCTCCACGGAGCGCGCCCGACCCGTTCCAGGTCGTCGAGCGACACGGAGGCACAGAGTCGGATGTTGTCCTCGCGCAGAGCGCGCCAGACGCCGAGCGCCGTCGCGGTGTCGGCGTAGAGCGGAGCGAACCGCGTCGCGCAGAGACGATTGTCCCCGTCGATGTTCGGAAGTATCGGACAGTCCTCGGTGAGGATGAGTCGCAGGATTACCGTCGTGTTCATCTCGTCGAGCACGAGGTGACATACGACGACGTGGGCCGACCACTCGCCCGGTGTCGGGATGCGGCGGAGGCGGTCAGCCGAGACGCCTTCCACGAGTTGCGGAAGGGTGCGAAGGCTCTCACCGAACACCGTGAGCTGCTGATCCCAATCCTCTGCCATCGTGCCCTCCCACTGGGCACAACAATACCTTGCCCTGTTACGGCCACGGGAGATCGGATGCGTCGTCTAGGGTGTGCTGAACGGTATGCGTCCCGGGCCACGTGCTGATCGACAGGTTTGTAAGTGGTTGTCTTACCTTGTAAGCTCTATCCATGAGCGCGAGGAGCCGCCCCCGCCGCGGTCGTCGTGGTGCCGCGCGCCCCGAGGGCACGGTGTCGACGACCATGCGGCTACGTCGGTCAGTGCGCGCAGGGCTCGAGCAGGCGGCGACACGTGCCCGACGGTCGGTCTCGGAAGTCGCCCAGGAGCTTATCGAGGAGGGTCTTCGGATGCGAGAGTGTCCGGGGATCTACTTCGCGACGGAGCCGGCAGGCCGCACAGCGAAGATCTCGGGCACGGGGCTGGGTGTCTGGGAGGTCTTCCGCGACTTCGTGCGAGACGCGGACCTGGAGCGCGTGCGCCGGGCTTTCCCGCAACTGTCTTCGGCGCAATTGACTGCCGCGCTGATCTACTTCAGGCGGTATCCCGAGGAAATCCGGCGACAGGTCGAGGCGAATGCGGCGCTGACAGCGGAGGCGCTTGAGCGGCGCTATCCTGGGCTCGTCCGCATCCTCACCGTCGGGTGACGTTCTACCTGGACGAGAATCTGTCACCGCACGTCGCGGAGATCCTTCGTGCGCGTGGGTTGGATGTGGTCAGTGCTCACGAGGTCGGCAACACCCAGCTCGACGACGGAACCCAGCTGCACTATGCCACCAGCGAACGCCGTGCGATCGTCACGTGCGATCTTGCCGACTTCACGGAGCTGGCGGGGGAATTCATTGCCGCGAATATCGAGCATGCGGGCATTGTTCTGGTCCCCTCGACGTTCGGGACGGACGAGTTCTCGGCGATCGCGGACGCCCTGGAGCAGGTGGCCCACGAGCATCCCGAAGGTCTTGCAGGTGTGGTCCTCGATCTGAGCCGTGCGCCGCGCTGAAGTTGACGGCCAGACGAGCAGAGGCATAGGCTTCATGGCGAAGGAGAGATGCCATGGCCAAGCAGGGATTCCAGATCATCGATGCCGAGATGCACGTGATGGAGCCGGTTGACCTCTGGGAGCGGTACATCGACCCCGAGTTCAAGGCGCGGGCGCCGCGGCGCCTGCGCGAGCGCCGCTGGGACATCCGCACGATGGTGGAGGGTGAGGTCATGGCGGCCATGCCGCACGGCGACTGGCCGGCGCTGACCGACGCCGAGGAGAAGGCGCTCGGGGATCGCTATGCGGAGGAGATCGCGTGCGATTTCGATCCGGCGTCCCAGGTTCGCGCCATGGACAAGGAAGGGCTTGACCTCGCGATCCTCTTTCCGACGTCCGCGATGTACGTCACGGCGTTCGAGACGATGGACGCCCGCTTCGCGGCCGCCGCCTGCCGGGCCTACAACGACTGGCTGCACGACTACATCCAGGCCGGTGACCCCAAGCGAGTGTTCGGGGCCGCGGCGATCTCGCCGCACGACGTCACGACGGCGGTGGCCGAGACGCGCCGCGCGGTGACGCAGCTCGGGATGAAGGCGATCTTCCTCCGCCCGAACATCTTCAACCATCGCCCGTGGCACGATGCCTATTACGACCCGCTGTGGGCGACGTGTCAGGAGCTGAACGTCCCGGTCGGCTTCCACGAGACCACGGGCTCGCGTATGCGCGCAGCGGGGACCGACCGCTTCCAGCAGATGGGCATCGTCCACATCTCCACGCATTCTGTGGAGCAGATGCTCGCGTGCATGGACGTGATCATGGGTGGCGTCATGGAGCGCTTCCCGCGCCTGCGCATGGCGTTTCTCGAGGCCCAGTGCGGCTGGCTGCCGTTCTGGCTCCACCGCATGGACGAGCACTACGAGTGGCGGGAGCCGTACGGAGAGATGACGCACCTCTCGATGCCACCGTCCGAGTACTTCCGCCGAGGGGGATTCTGTGCGGTCGAGTGCGACGAGGAGTTCGTGAGCCATGTCGTGCAGGCGATCGGCGACGACAACCTCGTCACCACCACCGACTATCCGCACGGGGACTCGAAGTACCCGGGCGCCATGGATCGCTTCCTGAAGCTGCCGCTGAGCGAGCAGAGCAAGAAGAAGATCCTCTGGGACAACGTCCTGAAGCTCTATTCCCTCTCGTGAAGCTCGGGTTCATCGGCGTCGGCAGCATCGGCAGCCCGATGGCCGCCCAGCTCCTGCGGGCGGGCCATCAGCTCGTCGTGCACGACGTCCGCCGCGAGGCCGGCGCCCCGCTGCTCTCGGCGGGCGCCGTCTGGGCGGATTCACCCGCCGCCGTCGCCGCCGAGTGCGAGACGGTCGCCACCTGTCTGCCTGGGCCTCCCCAGATGGAGCAGGTGACGCTCGGCCCGAACGGCCTCGTGGGTGCCATGAAGCCAGGCGCCCTCTACATCGATCACACGACCAACGCGCCCGCGCTCGTGCGACGGGTGCATGGGTTGCTGCGGGCGAAGGGTGTTGACATGCTCGACGCCCCCGTCAGCGGCGGCATGGAGGGCGCACAGACCCGCGATCTGCTCGTGATGGTCGGCGGCGAGCCGTCGGTCTTCGAGCGCGCGCGGCCGATCCTCGACGCGCTGGCCTCGCGCGTGATGTACACCGGCGGGATCGGAAACGGCTCCGTCTGCAAGCTCATGCACAACTGCGCGAGCTTCACGCTCGACATGGCGCTGGCCGAGTGCTGGACGGCCGGCGTCCGGGCGGGTGTCTCGGCCGAGACCATCGTGGACGTGTTCCGCCAGGCGGCGCTCGGGCAGCAGATGAGCATGAAGGTGCGGCTCCCCGCGACCTATCTGCGCGGTGAGTTCGAGCCGCGCTTCTCGCTCCGGCTCGCGCGGAAGGACCTCGGACTGGCGGTCGACCTCGGGAAGTCCTACGACGTGCCGATGCGTCTCGGCGCGCTGTGCGAGCAGGAGATGATGGAGGGCATCGCGCGAGGCTGGGCGGATCGCGACGCGTCGATTTTCCTCACGCTCCAGGAGGAGCGTGCGCACGTGCAGGTGCGCGTGGCGGCGACGGGAGAAACGCGCGCAGCAGGAAGCTGAGTTCGGGCGGGCCCGCCGCGACACGCGCCATCCCCGCCTCTCCCTCGAGGTAAGCCAGGAGCGCGAAGCTGTCGAGACGCAGGCGGCCGGACTACCGGCCACGCGAGCGCTCTTTCTTGTGCTCGGCGAGCAGCGCACGAGTGAGCGATGTCCGCCCTTTCAACATGCCAGCGGCCTGCCGGACGGGTTTGGCGTCTTCTTCGTTCAAGCCCTTGCCCGGATACGGATGCGTCTTGATCCAGTGGCGTGCGATGTCGAGCCGCCGCGTGATCCACACCCCGTCTTGCTTCATCATGTAGTCGAGCAGGCGCTCGAGCCCGACCGCGCGCGCGGGGTGGCCGATCATCCGCATGTGCAGGCCCACCGACATCATCTTGGGCTGGGCGGCTCCTTCGCGATGGAGCATGTCGAAGGCGTCCTTGATGAACGAAAACCACTGATCGGAGGTGCCGGTCCAGCCGGCGTACTTGCCGTCGTTGTTGGTGAGCGAGTAGGGCACCACCAGGTGCGGCCGGCCCTGCACCGTCACCCAGTACGGCAACTCGTCGTTGTAGGCGTCGGAGTCGTAGAGGAAGCCCCCCTCTTCCACGACCAGCTGGCGTGTGTTGACGCTCGGGCCGTAGCGGCAGTACCAGCCGAGCGGCCGCTCGCCGATCGTCTTCTCGAAAGAGGCCACCGCCCGCGCGATGTGGGCGCGCTCCGTGTTGCGCGTGAGCTCGTAGTGTTTCACCCAGCGCCAGCCGTGACTGCACACGTCGAATCCCGCCGTGCGGATGGCCTCGGCCGCGAGGGGATTGCGCTCGAGGGCGAGCGCGCATCCAAAGATGGTCAAGGGCAGGTGGCGCTCCTGGAAGAGGCGCATCAGCCGCCAGAAACCGACGCGACTGCCGTACTCGAACATGGTCTCCGCCGCGAGGTCACGGCCCCGGCCGGCCTGATTCAGCCCGTGCGCCTCGGTGAGACCCGTCTCCGAGAAGCCTTCACCATCCTGGACCGACGGTTCCGATCCCTCTTCGTAGTTGATGACGAAATTGACGGCCAGGCGGGCGCCATTCGGCCACTTCGGATCGGGCGGGTGCGGTCCATACCCGATGAGATCGCGGTCATACCGTTTGGTCATCGTTCTCGTCTCCTCTGGCGGTCGGCTCTCAGCCGGGAAGGGCGACCGTGAACGGCGCCGTGAGCGTGCGGAATTCCTCGTCCGCGCTCGTCCCGTCCCGCCACATGAACACCGCGAAGCGCGCCGGACGGTCGAGCGCGGTGAGGGGGTGATGCCACGTGCCCATGTGATAGGTCACGCCCTGGCCTGGTCCGGCGAGGAACGCCATCGCCCTCGACGGATCTGGTCCACCGTCTGGGCCCGACGGCGCCACCACCACGAGCCAGCGCGAGACATCGAGGGGCAGAAAGCTCTGCGACGAGAACTCGTGTCGCTCCAGCACCGTTGCCTCGAGCGGCAAGCTCGCGAGCGGCTTGGAGTGGGTCACCGAGAGGCTTGGCCATGCTGTGGTCCGATCGCTCCGGAGCCCTTTCTCGAAGTAGGCGCGACCGAAATCGGCGGGCGGGGCCAGCACGTCGCCATAGGGCGCGAAGGCGTTCAGGGTCAGGGGCTGGGCGATGATGCGCATTGTCACTCCTGAGGCGCTCAACCTCTCAAGCGCCGCGTCAGACCGACCACTCGTTCCATGACGAGCATGAGAATCAGCACGGTGCCGATCAGGACGCCGGAGACGGCGGCCACGCGGACGTCCAGGGTGCTCTCCATCATGCCCCACATGCGGATGGGCAGCATATCGCTGCGCGGGCCGGCGAGAAAGAGCGAAACCGGCACGTTGTCCAGCGAAGCCATGAAGGCGAGAAAGGCGCCGGCCGCGATGCCCGGCGCGATCACCGGCAGGGTGACGCGACGGAACGTATAGAACCAGCTGGCGCCGAGGCTCGCGGAGCTCTCGAGCAGAGCGGGATCGAGCTGCGACATGCTGGCCGAGGTCGTGCGCAGGACGAACGGCGCCACCACGATGGTGTGGCCGATCACGATCAGCTCCAACGAGGGGCGAAACCCCATGAAGGTGAAGTACATGAGCGCGGCCAGCCCGAAGGCCAGCATCGGCAGGATCATGGGGGACATGAAGAACGTGTCGAGGGCCCGTACCCACCTCCCGGACCGGCGGGCAATGGCCACCGAGGCGAGCGTGGCCAGAGCAGTCGCCAACACCGTGGCCACCGCCGCCACCTGGAGGCTGTTGAAGGCGGCGCGGTGGATCTGCTGCGAACGCCCCGGATCGAACAGGAGCTGGTACCACTGCAGTGATAGCCCTGACGGCGGGAACTTGATCGACCGCCCCTCGGTGAAGGAGGTCAGGAGCACGATGATGACCGGTCCCACGAGAATGAGAAACCCCACCCCGGCCAGGAGGCCGATGATGATGGAGTAGAGAGTGTCGCTGGCCAGTCGTCGGGCCGTCCAGACGACCGCGCCCGCCTCGGCCCGTGTGGCCATGGCTAGTAGGCGTAGGCGCGACGGCGGCGGCCGACGGCGGCAATGGCGGCCACCCCGAGGCCGACGGAGACGAGGAGGGTCAGGGCGGCCACCGCCGCCAGCGGCCAGTTGTAGACCACGAGTGACTGCTGCCATATGAGCAGCGGGAGATAGACGAGCCGGTTCCCGCCGATGACGAACTGCGAGATGAACGCGGTGGTGGAGCTCGCGAACACCAGCATGCAACCGGCGACCAGGCCCGGCAGGCTGAGGGGCAGGGTGATCCGCAAGAGCGTCCGCCACTTCGACGCGCCGAGCCCGGCTGACGCGTCGCGCAGATTCGGATCCATGCGTGACATCACGCTCAAGAGCGGCAGGAGCAGGAGCGGCATCTCGATCTGGGTCAGCGCGATGACCAGACCATGCTCGGTCTGCAGCAGACGCAGTGGCGCCGGGGCCAGGCCGAGCCACAAGAGGCTCTGGTTGATCACGCCTTCGCGGCCGAGGATCACGATCCAGGCGAACGTGCGGACGACGACGGAGGTGAGAAGCGGCAAGGTCACCACGAACAGGATCACGCGCTGCCAGCGTGGCCCCGCTCCCAGATACACGAGCGCCAGCGGATAGCCGATGAGCGCGGTCGCGACCACGGTGAAGACCCCCAGCTTCACGGTGTCGAGGATCACCTTCCAGTAGAACGGATCGCCGAGGAACTTCCTCCACTGAGCGAAGCCGACGGTGGTGATCTTCTCGTCGTCGAACGCGCTCACCACGATCAAGAGCACGAGGGGCACCAGAAAGAACGCGGCATAGGCCACGGCGAGGGGCAGCGCCAGCTGCCACTCGGCCGGCCGCATCACCGCGGGCGGCCGCCAGGGGGAGGACACCCCCGCCGTGGCGGCCGGCGCCGTCACTTCGCGACCTCCTTGTTGAAGCGCTCGATCCAGCCCGCGCGCAACGGGTTGATCTTCGACCAGTCGTGCCGGACGAACTTCGCCATCTCGTCGAGGGAAGCCATGGGAAGGTACGCGGCCAGCTTCACGTCGCGGTTCACCGGGATGAAGTTGTTCGGTGGCTGCATCAGCGCGGACTGCACCGGCGCGCTGATCACGGTGTCGAAGTACTTGTACGCGTTGTCGATCTCCTTGGAGCCCTTGGCTATGTGCATGGTCGTGAAGAACGCCACCGCGCCGCTCTCCGGCTTGACGAACTCGATGTCAACGCCACGCCCGCGCAGGGTGGCGACGGTCTGGGTGTTGGTGTAGGTGATGTCGCACTGCCCCTGCTGGATTAGGCTTGGCATCGACGCCGGCGCTCCGATGGCCGCGACCTTGGACAGCACCTTCTTGATCTCGACGAAGAATGGCTCGACGTTCGTCTCCGAGCCGCCGAACTGCTTGGCGATCTCGATGATGGACACGGTACCGTAGGTCGTCTGGAAGCCGGTCATGCCCAGACTCGACACCCAGGGGTCCTTCAAGAGATCGGTCCAGCTCTTCGGCCGCGGCAGTTTCTTGGGGTTGTAACCGATGCCGACGACCTGGGCGGCTACGGTGACGCCCGATTCGTCGGTCGCGCCTGCCGGCAGCTTGGCGAGATTGGTGAGCCGTTTCGCGTCGAACTTGTCGAAGAGCCCGCGATCGATCCCGGTGACGCGCGGGCCCGGGTCGAGCACGAAAGCATCGAACGGCGGCGCACCGCGCGCGGCCTGCGCCTTGGCGATCTGATCCACCGCAAAGAGCGGGGTCATCTCGAGGTCGACATCGTGGGTCTTCTTGAGCATCGGGACCACGTGCGCCCGGAAGGCATCTTCCCAGGTTCCGGGATACATGGCGGCCGTGACAGAACCCTTGGCATGCGCGGGTCGGCCGAGCATGGTCGCCCCGGAGGTTGCCGCCGCGCTGATGAGAAATTGACGTCGGGTGAGACGGATGGGAGTCATATCTCCTCCTTTTTACGTCGAAGTCGCACGATCGAAGAGAGTGGGCTGCGCCTCCGGGCGCAAGCCGCACCAGGCCTCGGCGGTCATCTCTTCGGGCACGCCGATCCGGGGCTCGACGAGCTTCAGCGTGGCGCCGTCGCGAGTCTGCAGATCGTGCATGGTGTTCGATCCAAGAGGCAGCGCCAAGCGTCGTCGCACGGACCACCGCCCCGGTGCGGACTCCGCGTGGAGGCAGACCTGTTCAGGCCGGACCGAGAGCACGACGGGCGTTCCCGCGGCGAAGGCGCGATCGGTCGGAACAGCCAGGCGAGCGCCGGCCTCGAGCTCGACCAGGGTCCTACCGTTCGACGATTCGAGCACCCGCCCGGCCAGGAGATTCGTGGTGCCGATGAACCCGCTCACGAAGAGCGTGGCCGGCCGGTCGTAGACGTTGATGGGCGTGTCGAACTGCTCGACGCGGCCGTGGTTCATCACCGCGATGCGGTCGGCGACGCTCATGGCCTCATCCTGATCGTGCGTGACCAGGATCACGGTGAGCCCGAACTGACGCTGCAGCCGCTTGATCTCGATTTGCATGTCCAGACGCAGGCTCTTGTCGAGGGCGCTGAATGGCTCGTCGAGCAAGAGCACCGTAGGCTCCACGACGAGGGCCCGGGCGACGGCAACGCGCTGTTGTTGACCACCGGAGAGCTGCCGTGGCAGGCGGTCGCGGAACTCGGTGAGACGCACCACCTCCAGAAAACGGTCGACGGTGCGACGCACTTCTTCGCGCGGCCGGCCCCGCGCTTGCAGTCCGTAGGCGACGTTCTGGGTCACCGTCATGTGTGGAAAGAGGGCGTAGTTCTGGAAGACCATGCCGACGTTGCGCATGTTGGCGGCCAGGTGGTCGATGGGCCTGCCGTCGATGCGCACCGAGCCGGCGCTCTGGCGAACGAACCCGGCGACGACCCGGAGCAGCGTCGTCTTGCCGCAGCCCGAGGGACCCAGCAGGGCCACGATCTCGCCCGTGCGCACGGCCAGCGACACCTCGGCGACGGCGGCGATCGGTCCGTAGCGATGCGTGACCGAGTCGATGTCGAGGGTGTGCCCGCGGGCACCGGTCATCGCCACCGCCTGCTCGGCTTGGCCTCTGCGGGCCGCTTGCCTTTCGAGGATCGACATGACCGATCGCCACCCGGAGCCGTCGGTGAAGGATTCACCGGAACAGATCACGCACGTGAGGGAATTATCGGTCTGATTAAAGCACGTAGGCGACAGGCTCCGCAAGCGACCCGCCTTGACATCATCGCGCCGCCCTGCGCAGAATCGCGCCATTCTGCGGGACGACTGAGCCGTGCACGCGGATCTTCGCATCACCAACGCTCGCGTCCTCACCCCGCAGGGTGTGGTCCACGGCGGCGTGGCCATCGCCTCGGGCCGGATCGTCGCCATCGCGCACGACACCTCGCTGCCCATCGCGCGCGACACGATCGACGCCGGCGGTCATCACCTCCTGCCCGGTCTCGTCGACGCGCACGTGCACTTCCGGGATCCGGGGCTGACCGACAAGGAAGATTTCACGACGGGGAGCCGGGCAGCGGTGCGCGGCGGCGTCACCACGGTCCTCGACATGCCCAACACCTTGCCGCCGGTCGAGACAGGCGCCCTCCTCTCGGCGAAGGTGAGGCACCTGGCCGGCCGGTCGCTCGCGCACTACGGGCTCTTTGCCGCCATCACCGCGAACAACCAGGATCGCATCGAGGAGCTGGCCGAAGCGGGCGCCATCGCCTACAAGGTCTTTCTCGGACCGTCCACCGGCGATCTCTCATGTCCGGACGATGGTGACATGCTCGAGGTGCTCGGAAGGGTGAGGGCGACCGGGCGCCCCTTCGCCGTGCACGCCGAGAATCACCATCTCGTCACCTCGGCCATCGCGCGGCTCCGGGCCGCCGGCCGGACAGATCCGCTCGCCCACGCCGAGGCTCGCCCCGTGCTGGCCGAGGTCGAGAGCATCCAGCGGATGATCCTCTTCGCCCGGGCAACCGGTGTCGCGCTCCATGTCGTGCACCTGAGCAGCGGAGAGGGCGTCGCTCTGGTCCGTCGCGCCAAAGGCGATGGTGTCCGTGTCACGGCCGAGACGTGCCCACACCATCTTCTGCTGACCGCGGCCGACATGGAGCGGATCGGTCCCGCCAGCAAGATGAACCCTCCGCTGCGCGGCCTCGAGGATGTGGAGGCGTTGTGGGACGGGCTCGGGGACGGGACGATCGACTTCATCGCCACCGACCACGCCCCTCACACCCTCGAGGAAAAGACCCGGCCGGTCATCTGGGACAACGCCTCCGGCGCGTCCACCATTCAGTGGGCACTTCCGTTGATGCTCACCCAGGTGGCGCGCGGGCGCCTCGGGCTCACCGACCTCGTCCGCCTCATGGCCGAGGCCCCGGCGCGGTGCTACGGCCTCTACCCTCGCAAGGGGGTGATCGCCGTCGGCAGCGACGCCGACCTCGTTCTGGTCGACCTGGAGGAGCACCACACCGTGCGCGCCGCCGACATGGAGAACAAGGTGAAGCTCACGCCGTTCGAGGGCGTCCCCTGCGTGGGCCGGCCCCTGCTCACCCTGGTGGCGGGCACTGTTGCCGCGCGGGCGGGCACCGTGGTCGGCGCCCCCGGGATCGGTGCCTTCTTGCGGCCATCGTGAGCGGGACGGCGGCCGCGCTGCAGAATCAATCCCGAACGCCTCACCGAGGACCTCGCTGGGCTTTCACGGATCGGCCTGCACGAGGACGGGTCGGTGACGCGCCTGGCCTTTTCGCCCGCCGAGCTGCGCGCTCGCCAGTACGTCATGCACCTGTGCCAGCGGGCCGGCATTTCCGTTCGTCTGGACGGCATCGGCAATCTCATCGCGCGAGTCGAGGGCGATGTGACGGGTGCGGCTGCGGTGGCGATGGGTTCCCACGTCGACTCTGTGCCCCGCGGTGGCCGCTTCGACGGAGCGATGGGGGTGATCGCCGCTCTCGAGGTCGTCCGCACGATCAAGGAGGCAGGGACACGACTGGCGCATCCGCTGGAGGTCCTGGTGTTCGTCGCCGAGGAGTCGAGTCGATTTGGCGTCTCGACGATCGGCAGCTCGGCAATGGCCGGCACCGTCGAGCCCGACCGCCTCCTCGGCCTCACCGATCGCACCGGGCATCGGCTCTCGGAGATCTTGGCGCGGTCGGGTCTGACCCGCGACGACGTGGCGGCCGCCCGTCGATTACCGGGCGAAGTTGGGCACTACCTGGAGCTCCACATCGAGCAGGGCCGCATCCTGAAGGAAGCGGGCGAGCAGGTCGGGGTAGTCCGAGCCATCGCCGCGCCCTGCCGGCTCAAGATCCGGTACCAGGGACGGGCCGACCACTCGGGCGCGACACCGATGGACCTTCGCAAGGACGCGCTGGCCGCCGCCGCCCACCTGGTGACGTACGTGGAGGAGGTCTGCCGAGCGCCGGGGCCGGTGCCGGTCGTGGGCACGGTCGGGATGCTCGACGTCCGGCCAGGCGCCATCAACGTCATCCCTGGCGAAGCGACCCTGTGGATCGATCTCCGCTCCATCGGGCTCGAGGCCAGGACCGCGTGTCGTGATGCCGTACTTGCCCGGGCCCGCGCCCTGGCCGCCGAGCGTGGCCTCACCTGCTCGATCGACACCTTGATGGACGATCCCCCTGTCGTCCTGGACGCGGGCACCACCGAGGTCTTGGCCGACGTGTGCGCCGCCCAGCGGCTGGCCTGGCGGCTCATGGACAGCGGCGCCGGCCACGACGCGATGCAGATGGCGGCCATCACAAGAGCCGGTATGCTCTTCGTTCCCAGCGACGAAGGCATCAGCCACAACCCTCGGGAGTGGACGAGCCTGCCCGACATCGTGGCCGGCGCCCAGGTTCTCCTCGAGGCGACGGTGCGCCTGGCGACGCGAGCGGGGAAGGCGGGAGCGGTGACACGATGACCGAGGAAGTGATCATGGACGGCCGAAGCCTCGCCGAGGCGCTCGACCAGATCCGCACGAGCATCGCGGACCGCTTCCGGAACGCCACCGGGCTCGGCCTCATCGGCATCCGGACCCGCGGCGAGTACCTGGCCCGGCGGCTCGCCGCCGCCCTCGAGCCCGCGCTGACCATGCGGATCGCCGTCGGCGCCCTCGACATCACCGTCCACCGAGACGACTTCGATGCGCTCCAGGAGCAGATCAAGGTCAAGGGCAGCCAGATCGACTTCGACCCGGGCGGCCGCCCGATCGTGCTGGTCGACGACGTGCTCTATACGGGGCGGAGCGTTCGGGCCGCCATCGACGCGGTGATGGCGCTCGGCCGGCCCAGTGTGATCGCCCTCGCCGTCCTCGTCGATCGCGGCTGCCGCGAGCTGCCAATCCGCGCTGACTTCGTGGGCCGCGAGGTCGCGACCACACGAGAACAAAAGGTGCGTGTCCAGCTCGAGGAAGTGGACGGGGTCGACCGCGTGCTTCTCGTCGGCACGCCGGCCTGAGACGTGGCTGACGCGAGGATCTCGTTCGGCATCCGCATCCCGCCCTGCGAGGCCGTTCGCGAGGTGGCCCGGGCCGCCGGAGCGGCGGAGGCAGGCGGCTTCAGCCACGTGTGGACGCTCGACTCGCCGTTTCTCGCTGGCCGCCTCCTGGATCCGTATCTGACCCTGGGAGCCTGCGCGGGGACGACCACACGCGTCCGTCTTGGCGTCGCCGTCACCAACGCGGTCAGCCGGCATCCTCTCGCCACCGCCTGCGCCGCCCTCACCCTTGACGAGATCGCCGAGGGACGGACAATCCTCGGGATCGGCTCGGGGGACTCGGCCATGCGGACGGTCGGGCTGGCCGCCGCCGATGCTCAAGGCACCCACGGCGACCGCAGGGCCCGGCTGCGGGAGACGATCGGCATCCTGCGCGCGATCCTCGCCGGCGAAGCGGTACAGCTCGGGGAGCGCCGGTTTCAGCTCGAGAAGCCTCGCCGGGCCGTACCTATCTACGTCGCCGCCACCGGGCCCAGGATGCTGGAGCTAGCCGGCGAGCTGGCCGACGGCGTGATCATCCAGGTCGGGATCCACCGGGCGTGCGTCGAGTGGGCTCTCGACCACATCCGCCGGGGGGCGGTGCGAGCTGGGCGGGATCCGGCGCGAATCGACATCGTGTGCTCGACTTTCGCCGCGGTGGGCGACGACCGACGCCTCGCCATCGATCGTGCCCGGCCGCTCACCGCCTGGTTCTATGCGGTGGCGCCCGAGCTGGTCGAAATCAGCGGGGTGCGGGTGAGCCAGCGCCAGCCCGCGCGTCCGGTCTTTCCCGACATCAGCCACGCCGCCGATCATGACGACGCGATGGTCGAGGCCAAGCGGTACGTTGCCGACGAGGCCGTCGAGAAGCTCTGTCTGGTGGGGTCGGCCACGGAGTGCGTGGCGCGAATTCGAGAGCTGGCGGCCCTCGGCGTCAGCCAAGTCTTCCTCCGGCACTACCTGACCTACCGGATTCCGTGGGAGCTGATCGAGGTGGCTTCGCGGGAAATCATCCCCGCCTTTCAGCCTTCGAATGAGAGGAGGTGAGGGAGTCCGTATCGGTACTCGATGGGTGACGGGTCTGGCAGTGAGTGGACCACGCAGGCAGGCAAGGGGAGGCATCACTATGAGCCGATTGGGGACAGTCATCAGTGCGCTCGTGGTGGCGATGTTTGTGACGGGAAGCGGCGGAGCCTATGCCTGGGCCCAGGTGATGACACCGGTTGGCCCTCAGTGGTGGCCATCGCGATGGGGCAGTAACGATGAAGCGGGGGCGTCCAACTGGATGACCCCCGAGAAGGTTGTGGAAGCGGTGAAGCTCATCAAGACCGGCAAGGTCTATCGCGTGGGTCGCGTGTACGAGGCGGGTATGCCGCTGCGGGGCCAGCGGACGTACAAGCTCACGATCCCGACCGTGCCGACCGGGGGCCCCTTCGGGACCAACAAGATGATCTTCAACGATGAGTTTGTCACCTCGGAGATCGGCCAGGTGGGCACGCAATTCGACGGCCTGGGCCATATCGGCGTTCTGGTAGGCAACGAGGGGGATCAGAACGCGATGCGCTTCTATAATGGTCTCACCGCCGCCGAGATCAGCTCGCCCTACGGCCTCAAGAAACTCGGCATCGAAAAGCTGAAGCCGATCTTCACTCGCGGTGTTCTCCTCGATATCGCCGGCTACAAGGGCCGGATGCTCGATAAGGGAGAGGAGATCACCACCGCCGATCTCCAGGGCGCCATGGCCAAGCAGGGGTTGTCAGACTTGAAGCAAGGCGATGCCGTTCTGATCAATACCGGCTGGGGGACGCTGTGGATGAAGGATAACGCGCGCTTCGACAGCGGGGCGCCGGGGATCGGCCTGGCGGCGGCCAAGTGGCTGGCCGAAAAGCAGATCGCTTTGGTCGGGTCGGACACCTGGCCGGTAGAAGTCAACCCGAACCCAGATCCCAACGTGCGCGGCATTGTTCATCAAGAAATGATCACCAAGAACGGGATCTTCTTGCACGAGAATCTTGACTTGTCCGAGCTGCTCCGGGATGGGGCGTACGAGTTCGCCTACATCTTCGTCCCGGTCCCGCTGAAGGGAGCCACCGGCTCGCCCGGTAGCCCCATCGCGGTGCGCTAGGGTCACGCGGTAGCTATCGAGTCTCCTCTGCTCTATTGGGGCCCCACTTGTGCGCGATCCTGGCAGAGTGGCGGCCGACGCTTGCGCGGGCGACGCAGGAGGGAATCGACGCGCTCGTGGCCGCAGTAGCAGCACACGTGGACGAGCACCGGATCGAGGGCGCCGCGAGCGCAATCCGATCGAGGCACGTGGCGTGTTTCCATGTGTAAACAGTGTCGGGGCCGGCGAGGTGCGCCGCAGGAGGCGGGGCGCGTCGGCTGACGGCCTCCAAGCTCGACTCCGAGGCCTTCGTCGCCAGCACGTTGCGAGCGCGCCACGTCCGGTACATGCTCCGCCACGTGAGGCCGAGGATGGTGATGCTGGCGGCGAAGAGAATCCAGGAGCCGACGCACTTGGCTGTCACCGGCCAGCATCCGTCTTGCTCGATGGCCGTGATGATGATGCGGCCAAGGTGACGACGGTCGCTATGACGCCCACGATCACGGCAGTCAATGGATTCGACCGGTAGATGCTGGATCTCTTGATCTCTTTCTTGTTCATTGGTTCTCCTTTCGGCGTGCGTTGATGACGTTCGTGAGTGATCGCTTGTCCTTTCTCTCCTTTCTCACGGCGAGGAGTCCCTGCTCCGTGAACGATGCGTACGTGACCCGGAGCGCTCAGTCGGCCTTCTGCTCGGCGTCTTCGGGCGCGCCTGCCTCGAAAGGACAGAAGACGCCCGCCGCGAAGAGGCGATCGAGGTAGCCGCAGACGGCCCGCCCCATGTCCCACAGGAGGCGAGCCTCCGTGCCCTCCGGCGGCTCGTTCCGGCACAGTTGATAGAGGTCGATCGCCGGCCCGGGCCCCGCGTCCCTGCACGGTGTGGCGGCGCGGCCCGTCGAGCACGGTGACCTGGCCGATGCAGTCGCCCGGCCCCAGTCGCCGCGCTCGAGATCGACCAGATCGAGGGCGAGCCGGAACTGCTCCTTGGAGAGTCGACGGACGGACCGCAATCGAACCAGCATGGGTGGCCTCCTTGTGTGCGATGTGTGAACCCAGCCTACCGGAGGCCTGTTGCAGCTAACGCCACGGGACTTGACGGGCGGCTTGCAGGAGCCCGGCCCGTGCCCTATCGTCGAGTCTGGACAACGAGGATCCTCAGAAGGAGGCACACACCATGGTGAAGCTCGCACTCTTCGCGCTGGCCCTGCTCGGCACGCTGGCCCCGCCGGCCCTGGCCGCAGCAGCAGCGCATCGATCTCTATGACAAGCACTCGCGCCGGGAAGGCTACGTCATCATCAACGAGCGCCAGGGGCGCGTTGACTTTTACGACGCGCGCTCGCGCCGCCTCGGCTACGGCACGATCAGCAGTCCCCGGGACACGCGCTTCGCGCCGCCAGCACCGCGGCAAGACACGTTCGGGAAGCCTTCGCGCTAGCCCGTGGCGTCCGCGTCTCGCCGCGCGGCGGACCGGCCGCGGGCCCGCGGGCGCCGCGTGACGGCCCACGCGCGCCGGGACCGGCAGGTCGTCCGCCTCATCAGCATCCTGACCTTGCTGCTTCAGGACGCCCGCCTGACGGTGTACCAGCTTGCCGCGCGCTTCAGGACGCGGCGGGAGACGATCTACCGGGACCTGCGCGCGCTCCAAGATGTCGGGATCCCGATCGTGGGTGACGAGAGCGGCCACCTGAGCCGACCGCGCCTCGACCCGACCTATCGAATGTCGCTGGCCCCGGTGCCGCTCACGCGGCGCGAGATCCTGGCGCTGGCCTGGGCGATCAAGCGCGGGGCGGGGAGGCAACCGTTCGGGGCGACCTTGGCGACCGCGCTCCCGAAGCTGCAGGCCATGTCGGCGGCCCGCGATGGTCAGGCGGCCGTGGCGCTGGAGGCCGCCGTCGGAGGGTGGGAGCGAGGGGTCAAGGATCCGACCGCGATCGAGGCCACGCTGCCATCCCTCGTGCAGGCGATCACCGGCCAGTACCGCTGCCGGGTCGAGTACCAGGCGCATCGGACGGAGCCGGCCCCGTCGCTTCCCGTACGACCCGTACCGGGTCATCTCCGTGCACGGCGGCTTCTACTGTGTCGGCAAGGTGCCCGCGTACCGCAATCCCACGGTGCTCGCGGTGGAGCGGATCCGGAGCCTCGAGGTGACGGCCGAGACGTTCGAGGTGGACCCGGCCATCGACCTCAAGCGGTACGAGGAGGAGGCCTTCGGCGTGT
Organism: uncultured Candidatus Rokubacteria bacterium; assembly: GCA_963754315.1. Taxonomy (GTDB): domain Bacteria; phylum Methylomirabilota; class Methylomirabilia; order Rokubacteriales; family CSP1-6; genus CAVWFS01. The sequence goes on along the minus strand of CAVWFS010000013.1, from coordinate 224,491 downwards.
CCTGGGAGAAGCCGATGACGGTCATCGTGCGCTTCCGGGCGGACCAGGCGCGGTACGTGCGGGAGCGGGAGTGGCACCCGACGCAGACCCTGCGCGAGCTGAAGGGCGGGGGCGTGGAGCTCCGCTTCCGGGCGGGCGGGTGGTTCGAGATCCGGCGGTGGATCCTGGGCTGGGGGGACGCGGCGGAGGTGGTGAGGCCCGCGGCGCTGCGTCGCGAGATCGCGTCGGTGCTTCAGGGTGCCGCGATGATCTATGGCCAGGGCGTTGCCCCCGCACGTGAGCGAGGACGCCGGCGGTGAGCACGATCGAGATCCCACGCCCGGTCGGCCTCTCGAAATCGCGGGTCATGGCGGGGCTGCAGTGCCACAAGCTGCTGTGGTGGATGGTGCACGAGCCGACCGCGCCCGAGCTGCAGGCGGATGACCAGACCCAGGCGGCAATGGATCGGGGCACCCGTGTCGGCGAGATCGCCCGGGGCTATGTGCCCGGCGGGCTCGTCATCGACCTCCCGTACGGCGCCTACGCCGAGCGCATCGCCCTCACCCGGCGGGCGATCGACGAAGGTGCGCCGGCGGTGTACGAGGCCGCCTTCCGGGCGGACGGCGTCTTCGTCGCGGTGGATATCCTCGCGCGGGATGACCGCGGGTTTCGCCTCGTCGAGGTGAAGTCGAGCGCGTCGGTGAAGGAGCACCACATTCCCGACGTGGCCGTGCAGGCGCACGTCCTGCGACGCAGCGGCCTCGAGCTCACCGGCACCGAGGTGATGCACCTCAACCGCGAGTGCACCTATCCGGACCTCTCGAACCTCTTCGTCCGTGCCGACGTGACGGAGGCGGTGCGGGCCGCCGAGGCGAGCGTGCCGCGGTGGCTTGCCCAGCAGGTCGAGGCTCTCCAGGGGCCGGTCCCCGAGGTGGCGATCGGGCCGCATTGCACGTCGCCCTACGAGTGCCCCTTCATGGCCCGCTGCTGGCCGACCCTTCCGCCCCACCACGTGAGCACCCTCTACGCGATTCGAAGCCGGGCCCAGGAGCTTGACGAGCAGGGCTATCAGACGATCCACGACCTGCCCGAAGACGTGCCGCTCGGGCCGATCCAGCACCGGCAGCGCCGGGCGGTGCAGGAAGGCCGGATCGTCGTGGAGCCCACGCTCGCGCAAGCGCTCGAGAGCTTCGCGCCGCCGCTCGCATTCCTCGATTTCGAGGCGGTGGGTCTTGCGGTGCCGGTGTGGCAGGGGTGCCACCCCTATGACGCGGTGCCGGTCCAGTTCAGCTGCCACGTTCAGGAGGCTGACGGACGACTCGCGCACCACGAGTGGCTGGCCGAAGGGCCTGAGGATCCGCGGCCTCGGCTCGCCGAGCGACTCGTGAAGGCCTGCGAATCGGCGCGCACCGTCGTCGCCTACAATGCGGACTTCGAGCGCCGCTGCCTGGAGCAGATGGCGGAGGTACTGCCAGCCTTGGCGACGCCGTTGCGGAGCATCGCGGCGCGCCTGGTCGACCTGCTGCCGGTCGTGCGTCAGCACGTCTACCATCCGGAGTTTGGCGGGAGCTTCAGCCTGAAGAGCGTGGTTCCCGCGCTCCTGCCCGACGTGCGGTATGACGAGCTGGCCATCGCCGATGGCAGGCTGGCGAGTCTCGAGCTGGAACGGCTGCTCTTCCAGGGTTGCGAAATGGAGCCAGAAGCGAGGGAACGACTCCGGGGCGACTTACGCCGCTATTGCGGCCAGGACACGTGGAGCCTGGTCAGACTTCTGGAGCAGCTTCGACAGTTAGCCCAGCAAGAGACGTTGCAATTGACTCGACCGTCGGTCAATCCACGGCTTGAAGAAAACGGTGAGAGGCATTCGGACTCTCCTGAGGAAAAGAAATCGGCATGTCGACGTCTCAGGCGTAGTGCAGCGCACACCGTAGTCTCCAGGACGACACATCGACTTGCCGGAGGAATACGATGGCGACAGTTTCGATCACATCGAATGAGGGCGCCCTTGACTCTGCATCGGCGGTTCTGGAGGTGACTGCGACAAACCCGGAGTATAACCAACCCGCGTTGCGTATCAGGCAAGCAGGTTGCCGTGGGGGCGCGGCCTCGATCAGGATCGATGATCCTAATCCCGACATCGAGTTTATCGAGACCGATCAGGCCGCTCCGGCGGGGAAGTATGAGATTGCCGTTCAATCTGACAAGCTACAGATCAATGGCCGCAACGCGAGCGATACTGCCTTCGAGACTCTCGTCGTGTTTCAGCGGAAAGCAGCGGGCGGCAACATCGGAATCGGGACAACGAGCCAGTTTGGGGGAGGGCAAGGGGTGATCGCGATCGCTAATGCCTCCGTCGCGCCATCGGTCAATCCCGCTGGCGGAGGGATTTTGTACGTCGAGGATGGCGTGCTCAAGTATCGGGGTTCGAATGGAACGGTGACAACGATCGCCCCGGCCTAGGCCGGACGCCATGACTCCCGCCCATCATTTCGGGCTCATCCTCGCCCTCACCATCCGGGGACTGGCCGTCGCCTCCTACGACGAGATGCGACGCGTGGCGGCCGCCGCCGAGGAGTTCGGATTCGACTCGATCTGGCTCTGCGACCATTTCCTGACGCTCGCTCCTGACGCCTACGTGGAGGACGCAGGGATCCGTGCCGGCGAGAGGAAACCTTCGGCCGGGGACGCGGCCCGCTCGATGCCGCTCCTCGAGTGCTGGACGACCCTGTCGGCCCTGGCGCGCGACACGCGGCGGCTGCGCCTGGGCACCAGCGTTCTCTGCAACTCTTATCGCCTGCCATCCATCCTCGCCAAGATGGCGGCCACACTCGACGTCATCAGCGGGGGACGGCTGGAGCTCGGGCTGGGGGCGGGCTGGTTCGAGAAGGAGTACCGCGCCTACGGCATCCCGTTTCCTCCCATCAGCGAGCGCATCGCGCAGCTCGACGAGGGTATCGAGGTCATCCGGCGCATGTGGACTGAGCCCAATCCGACCTTCAGGGGCCGGCACTACAGCATCGAGGACGCCTTCTGCGATCCGCCGCCCCTCCAGCGGCCGCATCCGCCCCTCTGGATCGGTGGCGAGGGCGACAAGGTGCACCGGGTGGCCGCGCGGGCCGCGGACGGCGTGAACGTGCGGTGGTGGGCGCCAGAGCGCATCGCCGCGCGGGCGGCTTTCCTCGAGAAAGCCTGCCGCGAGTTCGGTCGTGATCCCGGCGCCCTGCAGCGCTCGGTGACCGCCCTCCTCATCGTCGACCACGATACGTCGCGCGTGGAGGCGGTGCGGGCGCGGTTCGGCGCCATTCCGGCCACCGGGCACATCGCGGGCACCCCCGCGCAGTGCATCGCCCGCATCCGGCAGTACATCGAGGGGGGCGTTCGCCATTTCCTCTTCACCATTCCCGACGTGGCGGCGAGCCGCTCGCTCGAGCTGGCCGGCCGCGAGGTCCTGCCCGCCCTGCGGGACGAGCTGGCCCGGCGCTGAACCACCTGACGGTACGTCGCAAAGGAGAGGCCCGTGAGTGACGAGAAGCTCGACGAGTTCCTGAAGCCGACCGCCTACATCGACTCCGACAGCCCCGACATCGTGGCCAAGGCGCGCGAGCTCGTCCGGGGCTGCACCTCCGACAAGGAGAAGCTCGAGCGCATCTACTACTTCGTGCGAGAGATGCCCTACGACATCCTGGCCGCCTTCCGCGATCTCGCGGAGGGCAAGCGCAAGGCGAGCGACGTCGTGCGCGCGGGCCACGCCTTCTGCATGGGCAAGGCGAGCTCCTTCGCGGCTCTCTGCCGGGCGGCGGGCATTCCAGCCCGCATCGGCTTCCAGCAGCTCGACTGCCCCGACAAGCCCTTCATGTCCGAGGAGGTGCGCCAGCTCTGGGGCGATCGCAAGCTACCCTGGCACTCGCTGGGCGAGGCGTACCTCGACGGCAAGTGGCTGCGCCTGGACGCCACCATCCACGGTGCCTTTGCCCGCGCCAAGGGACGGCCCTACGCGCGGGAGTTCGACGGCGAGCACGACATTCCCACCGTCGAGGGGCCCATCCTCAAGGAGCTGGGGAGCTACGCGGACTATCCGGAGGAAGTGGCCCGCTGGTATGAGGAGATGGCGGGGGAAGTCATGCGCGCGGTGGCCGCGGACGAGAGGCGCGACGCGGTGGCGGCCGACGACAAGCTGTGGGGCGGCCCTGAGTCCGACCGCGTGCGCCGGAAGTCGGTGTGATGACCATGATCGGGGCGGCGCGGCGTGCCAGGAGTTGAGGACTGCTTATGGAAAGGAATTCCATCCGCCAGTCCGGCAGACCCTGGAGGCCCTCGAGACGGCGAGGTGCTCGTGATTGTGAGCCTGCAAGGCGTAACCGTCGGGCCTACGCGCTCTTGAACTCGCTCCAGGCCTGGACCCATTCGTTGAGGTTCTCGGGTAGCTCCTGGATGAAGAGCTTGTTGATGAGGCCCTGGACGTCGTCGAGCTGCATGTCCTTGATCTCGGCCGGCGTGAGGTTCTTCATGTGCGCGGTGGTGGTCATGCGGTAGCCGAAGTCCTTGGCCATCGCGGTCGCGAACTTCTCGTCGAGCACCCAGTCGATGTAGGCATAGCAGGCGGGAAGCACCTTGGTGTCTTTGGAGATGACGTAGTTCGAGAACCAGGCGATGGCGCGTTCCTTGGGCAGGCCGTAGCGGATGTCCATCCCGTCCTTGCGCAGTGAGGTCACCATCGGGAGCCAGCCCCATAGCGCCCACACCTCCTCGCTGCGGAGCAGGTTCACCGCTTCCGCATAGGTGCCCCACAGCTGGCGGAAGTGGCGCTTCTTGGAGATGAGGAACTTCTTGCAGTCGTCGAGCTGCGCCTTGGTCATCCGGTTGGGATTGTGGCCGAGGAAGAGCGCCACCGGCTGGAAGCTCGAGAGGGCGTCGTCGCGCAGCGAGAGGCGTCCCTTGTAGCGGTCGTCCCACAGCCGACCCCACGTTTCCCCGCCGTCCGGCATGTGCTTGGCGTTGTAGACGATCGAGTCGTAACCCCAGAAGTAGGGCACGGCGTAGAGCTTGCCGTCGAGCTGCGCCCATTCCGGATTCTTGAACTGCTCGAGCATCCGGCCGTGGTTCTTGAGCTGCGCGGGGTCGATGGGCTGGATCCATTTCCGCTGCGCGAGTGGCCGCACGAACGGCTGCTGGATGTGGAGAAGGTCCTGCTGGGGGGAGAGCACGCCCGCGTTCAGCTTGGCGAACGTCTCGGTGTGGGCCACGTTGAACGTGACCTTGATGTCGAGGCCGAGGTCCTTCCTGGCCTCGTTGATCTCCTGGTCCCGTCCGGCCACCGCGACCGTGAAGAGCCGCAGCGGTCCCGTGGGGGCTGCGAAGGCGGGACCGTCCATGAACGGCGCGAGCGCCGCCGCGCCACCCGTCACCGCCAGGAACTCACGCCGTGTCATTGGGGATGCCATCGATAGACTCCTTTCTCGACGAATCGGGGTCACGCCGCCTTCACCTCGGCCCAGGCCTCGACGTATTTGTCGAGACGGTCGGGCAGCAGGTACGTGAAGCTGCTCCGCACGAGCTCGGGGATGTTGTCGAGGCCGATCTGCTTGATCCGCTCCGGCGGCAACAGCTTGAGCTGCCGGCTCGAGCCCATGCGGTAGTCGAAGTCGTTCGTCAGCGACATCGTGAACTGGTCGCCCAGACAATAGTTCAGGAAGGCCCACACCGTCGGCTGGACCGGGCTGTCCTTGGAGACGATGTAGTTTGTGAACCACATGATGGGCTTTTCCTTGGGGAGCGCGTAGGCGGTCGCCATGCCCTCCTTCCGCAGCGACGTCGCCATCGGCAGCCACCCCCACAGCGCGTGCACCTCCTCGCTGCGCAGGAGGTTGACCGCCTCCGCGTACGTGGTCCACATCGTGCGGATGTTCTTCTTCCGCGAAATCAGGAACTTCTTCACCTCGACGAGGTCCGCCTCCGAGAGATTGTTGGGGTCGCGGAACTTCTGCATGTACAGGGCGGCGGTCAGGATCATCTGGAGCGGGTCGTCGCGCCAGGCCACACGCCCGCGGTACGTGTCCTCGAAGAGCACGCCCCAGCTATCGACGGTCGGGATGTGCTTCTGGTTGTAGACCACCGAGTCGTAGCCCCAGAGATAGTTGACGGCGTAGAGACGGCCCTCGTGCATGCCCCAGTCGGGCCGGCGCACGTGGTCGTAGAGGTTGTCGATGTTCGGGATCTTGCTCTCGTCGATGGGCAGGATCATGCGGTCCCGCGCCAGCTTCTTGATGAACGGATGCTGGAGGGTGAACAGGTCGAACTGCTTCGTGGCGCCCGAGTAGATCCGGGTCACCGTCTCGGTGTGGGTCACCGAGAGCTGGATCTGCAGATCCACCTTGGCCTGGTCCTTGAACACCTTCATGTCCTTGTCGCGGGTGGCGACGGGGTTGCCGTGGATGCGGAGCGGCCCCGGGAGGGCCTGGGCGGCCACGTTGGCGGCGCCCCACGGCCCGAGCACGCCGCCGCCCATGAGGGAGGCGGCAAGCCCGCCTCGCCCGACGGTTCCCATGAAGCCTCGCCGCGTCTGATTCCCGTCCCGAGTCGGCATTGGGGGTTCCTCCTCGCGGTCAGCGCTCGCGGCCTCGAAACACCTCGCCGAGCACGACGAGGGCGATGGAGGCCGCGACGATGAGGGTGGCGATGGCGTTCAGCTCCGGGCTCACCATCGAGCCCAGCATCGACCAGATCTGGATCGGCAGGGTGTTGTCGTTGCCGATCGTGAACAACGTCCGGATGAACTCGTCGAACGACAAGGTGAAGGCGAAGAGCGCGCTCCCGATGATTCCCGGTCGGATCAACGGGAAGGTCACGTGCCAGAACGTGGCGAGCTCGTCGGCCCCGAGGTCCATGGCCGCTTCCTCGAGTGACTCGTCGAATCGATGCAGCCGCGTCGAGATGAGGACGAACACGTAGGGCAGGGTGAAGCCAACGTGGGCCACCAGGGTCGTCGTGAGGAGTCCCGGCCGCACGCCGAGGGCATGGAACAGGAGGAGAAGGGCCACCCCGATGGTCAGGCCCGGGATCACGAACGGCAGGAGCAGCATCCGCATGACGCCGACCTGACCGCGGAAGCGATGGCGAAAGGCGAACGCCGCGAGGGCACCGATGACGGTCGCGAGCACGGCGGTGGTGAGGCCGAGGGTGAGGCTGTTCTTCAGGGAGACGAACAGCGACTGGTTCTCGGCGAGCGCCCGATACCAGCGCAGGGTGAATCCGCCCCACGGCAGGGTGATGGCGTTGCTGTTGTTGAAGGACAGGAGCACGAGCATGGCGATCGGCGTGTAGAGAAAAACGTAGACCGCTCCTCCGTAGAGCCTCAGGAACCAGGTCGCGCGCCGCCCGGTCACGCGCGCGCCCCGAACACGGCGTCGAGCCGGGTGAAGCGGCTGGCCACCACGAGGAGCAGCAGCACCACGCCGATCATGATGAGGGCGAGGACGGCGCCGAACGGCCAGTTGAAGGTGCCGCTGTACTGGTCGGCCAGCACGTTGCCGAACATGATCCCGGAGGAGCCGCCAAGGAGCCTCGGCGTGACATAGGCACCGAAGGCGGCGATGAAGACCATGACGATACCGCCCACCACCCCCGGCAGGCTCAGGGGCAACGTCACGTGCCAGAAGGTCCGGAGGGGGTTCGCCCCGAGGTCCCCGGCCGCTTCCAGCAGTCGGCCGTCGAGCCGATCGAGGGAGAGATAGATCGGCACCACCATGTAGGGCAGATAGATGTGGATCAAGGTCAGGATCACGGAGAACTCATTGAAGAGGAAGGCCTCCACCGGAGCCTTCACGAGCCCGAGCGAGAGGAGGGTGTGGTTCGCGATGCCCTTGATCCCGAGGATGGGAAGCCAGCTCATCGTCCGGATCAGGTAGCTCGTCCAGAACGGCACCATCACGAGGATCAGGAGCGCCGTCTTGTACCGCCGCGTCGCGCGCGCCAGGAAGTATGCGAAGGGATAGCTGACCAGGAGGCTGATGCAGGTCACCGTGACGGCCATCCGGATCGACCGCGCGAGCAGGTTCGGGAACATCGGATTCTGCACGAAGTGGAGGTAGTTGTTCCACGAGAAGTCGGGAATCACGCCGAACATCGTCGAGCGATAGAACGACATCACGACGAGCATGCCGAGCGGGATGACGAGATAGATCAGGAGGAGAAGGAGGGCGGGCAGCAGGAACAGGACGATCTTGACCCAGGACCAGTGGTTCATGGCGGCGAGGAGGTCCTGGCGGACGGTGCGGCCGTCCGCGAGCCAGTCCCCCGGAGCCCGTCGCGCTATCGCCACGCGCATGTCGTCATGGCCGCGTTACCCGCGGCTGGCGGCGACGGGCTCGTCCTCGTCGCCCGTCTCGAGCGTGGCGGCGCCGGCGCCGTCGCGCAGGACGAGACTCGCCCCACTCGTCCAGTGCACGTACACCGCGGCTGCCCTCGGGGACGAGCGCCGCGCGCCACGTCTCCTGGACATTCTGCGCCACCACCCGCACCTTCTGGCCGGACGCCAGCGCGACCTGGTACTCGGTCGTCACACCCTGGTAGATGAAGCTCTCCACCCGCCCTTCGAGGCAGTTGTCGGCACCGCGCGGCGGTTCGCGCGACATCTCGATCTTCTCCGGCCGGACCCCGACCTCGACCGCCGACCCCGGTGCCACGTCCTCCCGTGCGACTGCGCGCACGCGACCGCCAGCGTCGAGGCGGACGACGACGGCGGCGCCCTCCAGTGCCTCGACGACGCCGCCCAGCAGGTTGGTCAGGCCGATGAAGCTCGCCACGAACCGCGTCGCCGGGCACTCGTAGATCGCCGCCGGCGTCTCGAGCTGCTCGATGCGACCGTGGTTCATGACGGCGATGCGGTCCGACATCGTCAGCGCTTCCTCCTGGTCATGCGTGACGTAGACGAACGTCACACCGACCTCGCGGTGGATGCGCTTCAGCTCCTGCTGCATCCGGCGGCGGACTTTCAGGTCGAGGGCGCCCAGCGGCTCGTCGAGGAGGAGCACGGTCGGTTCGTTGACGAGGGCGCGCGCGAGCGCGACCCGCTGCTGCTGGCCGCCGGATAGCTGGTGCGGGAAGCGTCGCGCGATGCCCGGCAGCTCGACGAGCGCGAGCATGCGCTCCACGCGGTCCCCGATCTCCAGCGACGGCAGCCGCTTCATGCGGAGGCCGAAGGCAATGTTGTCGAAGACGTTCTTGTGGGGGAAGAGCGCGTAGTGCTGGAAGACGGTGTTGACGTTTCGCCGGTACGGCGGCGTCTTGCCGACCGGCCGGCCGGCGAGGTAGATCTCGCCGGCGCTCGGTTGGTCGAAGCCGGCGATCATCCGGAGGGTCGTCGTCTTGCCGCAGCCGCTCGGCCCGAGCAGCGAGAGGAACTCCCCGCGTCGGACCTGGAAGGTGGCATCGTCGACGGCGCGGACCTCGCCGAAATCCTTGGTGACGTGGCGGAACTCGAGATCGAAATCGCTCGTGGTCGCCGCCGACATGCGCTTACGGCCTTTCAGTGAGCCGTATAGCCGCCATCCACTACCAGCACGTGACCCGTCACGAAGCGGGACGCCGCCGACGCGAGGTAGACCACCGCCCCCACGACCTCTTCGGGCTCCGGCCAGGGGCCGAGCGGCGTCGCGTCCTGGTACCGCGCGTTCGTCGCCGGGTCGCGGCGCGCCGGTTCGGTGTGGGGCGTCCGGATCGGCCCCGGCGCCACCGCGTTCACGCGGATGCCCTGCTTGGCCCATTCGAGCGCGAGGGTCTTTGTGAGGTTGATGAGGGCGCCCTTGCTCGCCGTGTAGGCGGGCCGGCCCGCCATCCCGACGAGCCCGAGCTGGGAGGCGATGCTCACGATGCTTCCGCCGCCCCGCTCGGCCATCCGGCGTGCAGCGGCCTGGCAAAGGAGGAACGGGCCGCGAACGTTGATGGCGAAGACGCGGTCCCAGTCCTCCACCGTCGTCGTGAAGGACCCGATGCTCGCATCCCGAACGCCCGCGTTGTTGACCAGCACGTCCACCGGACCGAATTCGCGCTCGCTCCACGCCACCGCCGCCTCGATGTCGTCCGGCCGCGCCACGTCGAGGGCACGGGGCACCGCACGAGCGCCGAGCTTGACCACTTCCTCGGCGACGCGGGCCGCGGCGGCACCGTCGATGTCGGTGACGATCACGCGGGCACCCGCATTCCCGAGGCCCGCTGCGAGGGCGCGGCCGATGCCCTGACCGGCGCCGGTCACGAGGGCGGTCCGGCCGGCGAGCGAGAAATCGGAGAGGTTCGCGGCGGCGCCCCCGCTCATGGATCGATCCCGTGCATTGCTCTCTCCGAGGGCCGGGTGCGAGCAGCCCGGCGCGCCCGCATCATACCTCGTACCCCGGCGATGGCCCAGAGGTGTCCCGCATCTGGAGCGCGCCGTGAAGGTCGCGGTCCAGATCCCGTCGAGCTAGGGGCTGAAGAGCACTTCCTCGGCGCTACCAATGAGAGTCAGAGTACCGGGCTCGGCCAACCCGGCGAAGAAGCGGTAGATTCCGGGTGGTTCGTTGCCGGTCATGACGTAGCGGACGAGCTCCCCGGAGAGGACCACTGGCATGAACCCGGTGGCGATCGGCACGACACCGGGCACGAGAACGCCGCCCGGGAGAATGGAGACGAAGCCCCCGCCGGGAATCTCGATCACGGCGTAAGCGTCGACGGGCACGCCAACCTTGCCGGGCGCCAGGCGAAAGGTCGCGACCAGCGTGTCTCCTGGCGAGAAGCTCGAGGCGTTGAGGTCGAGCGTGATCCTCGGTAACAGGGGAGCGTCGGACGTCTCGATGTCCAGGCGCGGCCGGCGCGCGGAGACAGGGTGATTGCCCGACGCAAAGAACCACACGTCGTTGAGGCCATCGCCGTCTGTCTCGACGGCGGTCTGGATCCGGAACACCACGAAGGAGCGGCCTTCGGCCAACGCTTGCTGCACCGCCTTCGTAGCCGCGACGGTCACGCTGTCAACGGGGTTCATCGCCGCCGGAATCAGCACCCCGGGGTCGTTGCCCACAGATGGAGATCCATAGTCCGCGGCATTTACTGCTCCGCTGTCCCTGATATGGATGACCTGCGTGTCCCCCAGGCCGGGATTCGTGAAGGGCGGCACGCCGTCGATCACGCCAGGAGCCGGGAACTGGTCGCGGCGACTCTCGCGAATGGTCAGCCGCAGCGTGGCCGACGTCACGTTCGCGGCAGACAGTCCCCGCACGTCAAACCTGACGACCGCCCGCCGACCGAGGTTTGGCGAGCCCCCTCCGGTGTCGCCGACCCCCATGTCGCCCAGCACGTCGTCCCCAACCCCCGTGCTGAAGAGTTCAGCATCCGAGGGATCAGCAATGATGGTGAGCGGAGCGGCAGCCGCCCGCGGCGGGAGCAACCCGAGCATCAGGAGGAACGCGAGCGCGACGAATGACCTCATCGTCACTCCTTGGCGGTCATGGGGTCGAATACTCCGAGAGCCTGATCGCCTGGCCGCAGGATACACGAATCTACTCGACCCGGAGCGTGACCGGCCCTGGCAACGTCTGATACTCGTCGTAGCGAAGCTGTCCGCCGACGTACACCTTCAACCGGATTCGCTCGCCTTGCTGGGCCCGCACGGGGAAATCAAACCGACCGAGCGGATCGGGACGCCCTTCCCCCAGCCCGCCGTCAACAAAAAGCCTGATCTCGTTTCCCTGGCGCGGAACGGGCACGATGGCCCCGGTGAGCCGGGACAGCGGCTTGGCGTGCTTCACGGGAAGCTCGATCACGCTCTCCTTCACCATCACGTCCTGCCAGGTCTCTTCATAGCCCTCGACGAGCGCCAGCACCTTGACGGGCGAGGTGCGAAAACGTGCGGGAACACCCTTGAAGTTCGCCTCCCCGCGCGCGTCGAGCGCCACGGTGTCCCGGCGATTGCCGAGATCAATCGTGATCTGCCCCACCGTGATGAGGGGAACACTGCCGTCTGCGCTCCTCGGGCGCACCGTGAGGTCGAACGTCTCCGCGGCCGGCGGCACCAGCTTGAACCCACCCACCACCACGAGGGCGAAGAGACCACCGGCCCGCCCAGTTCGAGGACGGTATCCATCTCGCGATGCTGGAAGCGAGCGTAGCTGCGCATCGCGCCGAAGAGGAAGGCCGCGCACGCGATGCCCCAGGGTAGCAGCAACACGTAGAACACCTGGGCGTTGACGCCAGCCTGGGTCAGGGCTGGAACCCGGTACACATAGAAGATCAGGAGTCCGATGCCCAGGACGCCAGCGATGAGGGCCAGCACTGCGTAGGATGATGCGGACAGACCCGGCGCCGTGTCGGCCGCGCCCGCGCTTTCCCTCGGCGTCTGGTCCGCTCTACTCACGCGCCTGGGTGGATCCATTCTTGCGGATCGCCTTGGCGCGTGCCTCAAGGGCCCTGGCCTCATCGCCTCGGCCCATTCGATCGAGGGTCACGCTGAGATTCTCCAGAGCGGCCGCCACGGTGGGATGCCCTGGCCCCAACGCCTTCTCGTCGATCGCCAGCGCCCGCCGGTACAGCGGCTCGGCCTCTCCGTATCGTCCTTGGTCGTGATAGAACTGCGCGAGGTTGCTCAGCCGAATCGCGACACTCCGGTGTTCCGGCCCCAGCGCCTTCTCGCTGAGCGCCAGCGCCCGCTGGTAGAGCGGTTCCGCCTCCCCGTATCGCCCTTGCGCCTTGTAGAGCATCGCGAGGCTATTCAACCGAGTCGCGACGCTCGGGATGTTCCGGCCCCAGCGCCTTCTCGCTCGATCGCCAGGGCCCGCCGGTACAGCGGTTCCGCCTCCGCGTACCGCCCTTGATCGTGGTAGAGCACTGCCAGGTTGTTCAGCCCCGTCGCGACGTTGGGATGCTCTGGCCCCAGCGCCTTCTCGCTGATCGCCAGGGCCCGCCGGTACAGCGGCTCCGCCTCCGCGTACCGCCTTTGCGCTGAGCAGAGGCTCGCGAGATTGTTCAACCGAATCGCGACGGTGGGATGCTCCGGCCCCAGCGCCTTCTCGCTGATCGCCAGCGCCCGCCGGTACAGCGGCTCCGCCTCCGCGTATCGCCTCTGCGCATGGTAGAGCGCCCCGAGGTTATCCAGGTTTCTCGCCACTTCGGGATGCTCCGGCCCCAGCTGCTTCTCGTTGATCGCCAGGGCCCGTCGGTACAGCGGCTCCGCCTCCGCGTACTCGCCTTTGCGCATTGTAGAGCAGCGGCGAGGTTGTTCAGGCTCGTCGGCGACGTCGGGGTGCTCCGGGCCCAGCGCTTTCTCGGTGATCGCCAGGGCCCGCCGGTATAGCGGTTCCGCCTCCGCGTACCGCGCTTGCGCATAGTAGACCAGCCCGAGGTTGTTCAGGTTTGTCGCCACTTCGGGATGCTCCGGCCCCAGCGCCTTCTCGTTGATTGCCAGCGCTCGCCGGTACAGCGGTTCCGCCTCCCTGTATCGCCCTTGGTCCTCGTAAAGCCCCGCGAGGTCATTCAGCCCCGTCGCCACGGCGGGATGCTCCGGCCCCAGCGCCTTCTCGCGGATCGCCTGGGCGCGCCGGTACAGCGGCTCCGCCTCCCCGTATCGCCCTTGCGCCTGGTAGAGGGCCGCGAGGCTATTCAACGGAATCGCGACGTCGGGATGCTCCGGCCCCAGCTCCTTTTCTACGATCGTGAACGATCGCCGATACAGTGGCTCCGCTTCACGGTAGCGACCAGCATCCTTCAGGGCACGGGCCAGATTGTGCAGAATGATCGGAGATTCAGGCCGCAGTCTCTGCGCCTTCTCCAAGGTCTCAACCGCCAGCCGAATAGCGGCCGCGCCCATGCTCGGCCAGCCCCAGCGCCGCGTACTTGTCAGCCAGTTCCCCTTCCTGCTGCGTCACCGACCGCTGTAGCTCCCGACTCGCCTCCTCGTACTGCTGCCGGTACAGGGCCGCCAGCCCCCGCTGGTATGGCCCCTGAACACCGTGCGCCCACCCCTCGATCGCGCGCTTCAATTGCTCCACGCTCAGGCCCAGCTCGGACGCTCGCTCCGCCAGAAACGCATCGGGCGAGGCCGGATGCCGGGCGACGACGGCCCCGGCCGGGTCGTCACGTCCTGGACCAATCTCGTCAGGAACTCTTTGTTCCTCAGGAAAGCGGCGTCCCCCTTCTTCGCCACGACGACAACGACTCCTGCAACCCCTCGTTGCCGCGGCACGAACGTCCGTCCGTCGTAGGGACTGACGATGACCCATCCCTCCACGTCCAGCGCGATCTCGTCTCCGGGCCCGTGCTCCTTGCTCAGCGGAATCCTGAACTCCCCGGTGGTCGTGGTGACAGCCCCGCCCACGGTCCGCACTCGCACATTCACGCTTTTCACCTTCTGGCCGTCCAGCGTCTCCACCCATCCGGAGACGACGAGCGGCGTCTGCGCCGCGACGGGCGGCGATACGGCTATTGAGAGAGCGAGGGCGAGGAGCCAACGTGCGCAGGAGGGCACACTCGACGGCGAGTGTTGACGCGGAGCGACAACGGAAGAGGGACTACGCGGCATTTGTCCCCTCCGGTCAGTCCTCATAAGAGCATGTTCGGCCGAGCCGGTCAACGACACACGGAGCGAGTGGAGCAGGATCGAGTGGTACGCGCGTGCCGTCGAACTTCTTGCCCCCGGTCCCCGAGAGCGCCATGCTTGCAGGATACCGGGCCGATGCCGGGGAGCCCTGGCCACGAGGAGGACGCGATGGAACCCACGCACTGGCGGCGGCGCGAGCTGCTGAAGACGATGTCGGGCGCGGTGGCGGCCGGTGTGCTGGCCGGTCACCCGAGGGCCGCGGCGGCCCAGCCGGTCAAGTGGTCCGCAGGCACCGAGGCGCCGAAGCTGAAGGCGCCGGCCAACGCGGCGGACTGTCACCACCACATTTACGACGCGCGCTACCCTGTCGACCCGACGTCCACCTTGCGCCCCGGCGACGCCTTCGTCGAGGACTATCGCGCCTTGCAGAAGCGCATCGGGACGAGCCGGAACGTCGTCGTGCAGCCCTCGACCTACGGCATCGACAACCGCTGCACGCTCGACGCAGTATCGGCCTTCGGGCAGACCGCCCGGGCGGTTGTGGTCGTCAACGACAGCGTGTCCGACGCGGAGCTCAAGCGCCTGCATGGGCTCGGGGCTCGCGGCATCCGCTTCAACCTGGCCCAGGCGGGGGCCACGACGCCCGAGATGATCGAGCCACTGTCGAAGCGGGTGAACGACCTCGGCTGGCACATCCAGATCAACGCGCCGCCCGCCCGGACCATGGAGATCATGGCGATCCTCGAGCGGGTACCGTCGCCAATCGTCTTCGACCATCTGGCCCGTGTCCCGGAGCCGAGCCACCCGCTCTTCGCCAAGGTCCAGGCGCTGCTCGACAAGCGCCGCGCCTGGGTCAAGCTGTCGGGCGCCTACGCCGGCAAGGTCGGGCCGCCGACGTATGCCGACGCGAGCGCCGTCGCGCGCGCCTATGTCAAGGCGGCGCCTGAGCGGCTTGTCTGGGGCAGCGACTGGCCGCACCCGACCGAGAAGGACAAGCTGCCGGACGACGCGGTGCTCTTCGACCTGCTCCTCGACTGGGCGCCCGACGAGAAGGTGCGGCACCGGATCCTGGTGGAAAATCCGGAGACTCTGTACGGCTTCGGGAGGGTCTGAGCTTGAGCGCCCCCGACCACGAGCGCGCGATGGTCAGCATCTACCACGAAGGCAACCGCAAGCTGCAGGACCTGTTCGACACACGCCGCATGGCCGACCGTCTCAACGAGGCCATCGTGCGCGATTTCATCGCGCCGTCCGACCGGGAGTTCATCGAGCGCATGGACATGTTCTTCATCGCCACGGTCGATGCGGATGGTCACGCCAATTGCTCGTACAAAGGCGGCGAGCCAGGGTTCGTGCGCGTCGTCGACGAACATACCATCGCCTTCCCGAACTACGACGGAAATGGCATGTATCTGAGCATGGGCAACGTGGCGGACACCGGGCAGGTGGGGCTGCTGTTCATTGATTTCGATCGGCGGCACCGGATGCGGCTCAACGGCGAGGCAACCATCGACCGCAATGACCCGCTGATGGCGGAGTACCCGGAGGCGCAGTTCATCGTCCGCGTGCGGGCGCGCGAGGTGTTCCCGAACTGTCCGCGCTACATCCACCAGATGAAGCTGGTACAGCATTCGCGCTTCGTGCCGAAGACGGACTGCCAGACCCCGGTGCCTACGTGGAAGAAGGGAGACTGGGTTTCAGATACGCTCCCTGCCAACGACCCGGCGAGGGGAGACGAGCGCGAGGTGCTTGACGGGTGATTCACCTGCGTGTCGATTGCCAATCTTCTCAAACGACTAGAGGGTGACAGGCGGCACCATCATCGCAGAAGGAGGGACTATGAAGCGCAGCCTTGCCCGACCTTTGCTGGCAGCCACGGCGGTCGTCGCGCTCGCCACGCTCGCCGCGGCGCAACAGGGGCAAAAACAGCCGGAGATGACCCCCGCTCAGAAGGCCGAAATGGAAGCGTACATGAAAGCCGGTACACCGGGCGCGCCTCACCAAGCGTTGGCTTCGTCGGCCGGCACCTACGACCTCAAGATCAAGAGCTGGCACGGGCCCGGTGCTCCGGCGATGGAAGACACCGGCACCGCGACGCGCTCCATGGCGCTCGGCGGCCGTGTGCTGGTCGAGGAAGTCAAGAGCTCGATGATGGGCCATCCCTTCACGGGTCACGGAATGACGGGCTTCGACAACGTGTCCGGTAAGTACTGGTCCACCTGGAACGACAGCATGTCCACCGGCATCATGGTGAGCGAGGGCATGTGCGACTCCGAGAAGAAGACCTGTATGTTCACCGGGAGCTGGAACGATGCCATCAAGAAGGGCCCAGTGAAAGCGCGCATGACCAGCCGCTGGACGAGCCCGACGACCGAGATCTTCGAGATGTACGGGCCGGGCAAGGACGGCAAAGAGATGAAGATGATGGAGATCACCTATACCAAGAAGTAGCAGCAGCGTCGCGTCTTGAGAAGCGCGGCATATGACGATCCTCGAGATGCTTGCCATGCTGAGCGGCGCGCTGTTCACCGGCGGTGCGCTCTATGTCTCGCTCGTCGAGCAGCCCGCACGCATGCGGCTCCAACCGGGAGCGGCCGTCGATCAGTTTCGGTTCAGCTATCGCCGGGCTGCGCCGTGGCAGGCCGCTACGGCGATGATTTGCGCGCTATCGGGAGCGCTTGCTTCGATCACCGGCGCCCCGTGGAGCTGGGCAATCGGTGGCCTGCTCATCGGGCTTGCCGTGCCGTTCACACTCATCGTGATCCTGCCGACGAACAACCGTCTGCTGGGTCATCAAGGCGGCGCCGGCGACACTCGGACCCTTCTGACACGCTGGGCACGGCTGCATGGGATCCGAAGCGCCCTCGGAACCGTGGGCCTCCTCGTACTGATTCGTGCCGCGCTGGCCGGGTCTTCCTAGTGCGACGCTGGCCGGACCCGATCAAGGCATCTCTTGGACGCGAGCATGACCTGCTCCGGCTAACACACGTGTCCCGCGTCGAGCAACTCAAACACCGGATAACGCCCGGCGATCGGAGCAAACTCGGTTGCGGGTGATCCCGCCCGTACGGGAAAGTATCGCTGAGCAGTCGTCCGAAACCGGTCGAGATAAGCGCGGAGGATCTCCGGCTTCTCGGTGTTTGGCACTGCGCGGGTCCGGAACCGCTGGCGGCGTCGCCCCCGCTTCAGCAGGAGCTCTCCGGCCACGTCAGCATTGCGCACCCATTGCGTGACTCCACGGGGCGCTACGAGGAACCGCCCGCCTGCCACGCGAACCACGTTCACTGGGGTCGAAAATGTCCGACCGGTCTTCCGCCCGCGCACCTGGAGCAATTGATAGTCGGGCGGAGCGACCCCCATGCCGACAAGGACGCCGAACGCCTGGTTGAACAGCCGCTCGAGCGCTCGGGGCTTCTCGAAATCCGCTGTGCACGCCATATCTGCAGGCCGCCGCGCCTTCTGCGGACGGCGCACACGGCGATGATACGTCTCGACGGCGAGGGCCACCACCGCCCGGAGTAGATGAACCTCCTTCGCCCGCGATAAGGCGCTCCTTGGTTACCCCACCGCGCGCCTGTCTTCCTTGATGAACGAGAGCAGGTCAGCGCTGACTTCGTCCTTCTGGATCGAACACATGCCGTGAGAACCGCCCTTGTAGACCTTGAGTTGCGCGTGCTTGACGAGCTTGGCCGACAGCAGAGCGGAGGCGCCGATAGGGACGATCTGGTCGTCATCGCCATGAAGGATGAGCGTCGGGACGTCGAATTTCTTGAGATCCTCGGTGAGGTTGGTCTCCGAGAAGGCTTTGATGCAGAAGTAGGCGGCCGGAAAACCGGCCATCATGCCCTGAAGCCAGAACGAATCGCGCAGGCCTTGCGAGACCTTCGCCCCCGGCCGGTTGAAGCCGTAGAACGGGATCGTGAGGTCCTTGAAGAACTGGGAGCGGTCAGCGAGAACGCTGGCGCGGATCTGGTCGAAGGCCTCGATCGGCGTGCCATCCGGATTGGCCGGCGTTTTCAGCATCAGGGGCGGCACCGCGCCGATCAAGACGGCTTTGGCCACGCGCGTGGTGCCGTGACGACCGATGTAGCGGGCAACCTCCCCACCGCCAGTGGAGTGGCCGACGTGGATCGCGCTCTTCAGGTCAAGCGCTTCCGCAAGCGCCGCCAGATCATCGGCGTAGGTGTCCATGTCGTTGCCGTTCCACGGCTGGCTCGAGCGTCCGTGACCGCGGCGGTCATGGGCGATACACCGGTAACCGCGGGAAGCCAAAAAGAACATCTGATCCTCAAAAGCGTCCGCGGATAGCGGCCAACCATGACTGAACACCACGGGCTGTCCCTGGCCCCAGTCCTTGTAGTAGATCTGCGTGCCGTCTTTCGTCGTGATTGAGTTCATAGGGTGCGCTCCTTCTTGGGCCTTGGGCAGGCGGGACTCCCCCTTCGGCTGTCCGGGCCGGCAGGCCCCTGACCGTTAAGATTGTACCCCGCGCGAGCCACGAACCGCTGCTCGGGCAACGAGATCTGCCGCCGTGAATGCCCATGAAGACGCCTTCGCCGGGATGCGCCCGGTCCATTACGACCGTCGCCGCCTGCTGGTCGTACGTGACGAGGGCCGCGTCCATTCTGGCTGAGCAACGGGCGCCGGGGTCGTTTTACCACTCGTGGTACAACGATCCGGGGCTGGACGGCGCGGTCCATGAGGTGTCAGGGAGAGTGATCTGAACCTAGGAGGTCAGGCGATGGCGTACACGATGATCCTCTACGAGAAGGTGGGTCCGGTGGTCACCATCACGCTCAACCGGCCGCAGGCCCTCAACGCCATCAATCCACAGATGACGGCCGAGTTGCACGGGGCGCTCGACGACGCCGAAGCCGATGCCTCCGTGCGGGCCATCATCCTGACCGGAGCCGGTCGCGCTTTTTCGGCTGGCTACGACATTGCCCGCCGCCCCGACGGCCGGTCCTCCCTCGACCCGACCGGGGTCGAGCCCGCCGAGTTCCTCAAGCGTTGGTGGACGAGCGACAGCGACTCCACGCGACGGTTGCTCCATCTCTGGCATCTGTCGAAGCCCGTCATCGCCGCCGTGCATGGCTGGATCATGGGCGGCGGGTTCTGGTACTCGCTCGCGTGCGACATGACCATCGCTGCCGACGACTCGGTATTCGCCCAGCCGGAAGTGCGCCACGTGTCCAACACGACCTTCCTGTTCGCGGCGCTGGCCGGCTGGAAGGCGGCGCACCGCTATGCCTTGACCGGCGATCATTTCGATGCGGCCGAGGCGCTCCGGCTCGGCATCGTGAACGAGGTCGTGCCCCTGGCCGAGCTGCTGCCCAAGGCGCGCGCGGTGGCCGAGCGCATCGCCCAGGTCCCGGAGCCTTCGGTGCGGCTCAACAAGGCGGTGACCTGCTACGGCCTGCTCGCCATGGGGCTGGGCGCGGGGATGCTCATGAACATCCCGCTGTCGAACCTTGCCCACGCCTCGTACAACGCCCAGCGCGCCGAGCTGTTGGCGGCGATGCAGGACGGCGGGCTGCGAGCGTTCCTGGAGGCCCGCGATGGCGGATTTATCCCGGAGCCCTTCGGACCCAAGTCGCGCCCGCCCGCGCCGTAACGCGGCCTTGACTCGGCCGGCAGGCCGGGCAATGCTGAGCGCGCCGCAGTCGAGCGATCCACTGCAGAACAGAGGAGGCACGCGTGATCACGAAGTTCGACAGTCTGTTTGCCGGCCACATCGACATGGACAACGTCGGCTACGCGGGCACCGCGGTCAACGAGCGCCGGTTCCCCAACGAAGCGCTGGTGACCGTTTTCGACAAGGCTCAGGCCATCGCCGAGCAGATGGATCGGGCCGGCTACGACACCTTCTGGATGGCCGAGCATCACTTTCAGCACGAGGGCTATGAGTGCATCCCCAACGTGCTCATGGCCGCCGTGCATCTGGCCCATCTCACGCGGCGGCTTCGCTTCGGATGCGGCTTCAACATCACACCCATGTGGCATCCTCTGCGGCTGGCGGAGGACTTCGCCACGGCGGATGTCCTCACCGGAGGCCGGGTCACCTTCGGGGTGGGCAGGGGGTATCACACCCGCGAGGTCGAGACGTTCGGGACGCCTCTGCTCGATCAGACGGCGAACCGCGAGCTGTTCGAGGAGCAGGTCGAGATCATCTTCAAGGCGCTGCACCAGGAGTCCTTCTCGCACCAGGGCCGGCACTATACCTTGCCGCCGCCCGTTCCCTATCGCGGGTACGAGCTCCAGGAGCTCACGCTCGTCCCGCGCCCGCTGCGGCGGCCCGTCGAGTGCTGGCAGCCGATTCAGGGGGGGACGGGTCGAGCCATCGACTTCATGGCGGCTCACGGCATCAAGGGCGTCGTCGGCGGCGGCTCGGCCGAAGGAGGCGCCATGCACCGGGTCGTCATGGCGTGGCAAGAGGCGCACGCTCGCCTGGGGCGCCACCTCGAGCTCGGCGAAGGTCTCTGCTTCGGATTTCACTTCTACATCGCCGACAGCCGTGAACAGGGCATCCGCGAGGCCGGCAAGTATTACGAGGAGAATCTGAAGATGTTCGGGCCGCTGCGGCTGGTGCGGGCGCTGACGGACGAGCAGATCGCGGTGATGGCCGACCCCGCCCGGGCCCCCCACGCCGCGCTGCCGAGGATCGAGGACGCCATCCGGGCCGGGGGAGTCCTGTGCGGGTCGCCCGAGGAGATCATCGAGCATCTCAAGAAGCTCGAGGAGCGGTATCCGGGTCTCGAGCGGGTCATGGTCAGCCTGTCCGTGGGCGTGCCGCAAGCGGTGGTCCTGGAGCAGCTCGAGCGCTTCGCCACGGAGGTGATGCCGGCCTTCCAGGCTGTCCCCGAAACCGCCGTCCCCGACTAGCGCAGCTGCCTTGCTCAGCGAGGCGTCGCTGTCGCCGGCATGCGCACCCGCCACCACATGTTCGCGACGAACAGTGACGTTCCCGCTAGCTGTCCGATGCCGCCGACCGCGACGGCGAGTCTGAGCACAGTGGACGGCCAGAGGGTGCTGACGATTTCAGCCGTCGCCCGCAGCGCGGTAGCGATCGTCATGAGCCAGTAGACGGCCTCCGCCAGAGCCGGACGATAGGATGTGTCCTCCCTGGCCGGGCGCGGAAACATCCACGTGGCCACCCCCATCACCATCATGAGCATGAAGCCCACGAGCAGCAGGTGGACATGCGCCGTGATCAGGAGCCGCGACGGGTACGTCCCTGCGACGAACTGGGCGACGACGATGTAGCCACCGATGAGGACTCCGGCCAGTAGGAAGACGAAGCTCGTCTTGATGTACCGCCGGACGAGGGGTGTCACCCTCCGCTCTCGCCCTGCGCGAGGTCACGCAGCGCCGCGACATTGACGAGGACGAGCCGGTTCTCCTCCTCGCGGACGAGCCCGTCCGTGAGCCAGCGGCTCACGATGCGGATCGTTGTCTCCACGGTGGTGCCCGTCATGTCGGCATCGCCCGGATCATAGCACCGCGGTCCGTTGCCTTCCGGCACCGCCGAAGGTCAGGCTCTTCCCAGTCAGGATCAGCCGGCCTCCCCCGGTGGGGAGCGCGAGGTAGCGACCGGGCTGGCCGCGATTCTGCGGCGAACGACACGAACGGTTCTGGCGCGCCGCGGTCGCGGATCGGGCCGCGGCGTGCCTGTTTCACCGCACCTACTTCACCGCGATCGGCGCCACCGTCGAGCCGGTGCCGCCCTTGAGTTTGAGCGGCTGGACGATGAACGCAGCCTCGGACACCTGGTCGCGGGCCATCCCCTCGAGATCGAGGTTCTCCAGCAGAAAGATGCCGTGGGTCGTGATGAAGACCTGGTGGACGGGGAACACCAGGTCCTTGTTCGGATTCGGCCGCACCTCGATCCCCCAGTTGTCGCTGCCTACCAGCATGGGATCGAGCTTCGCCAACCACTCGGCGGCGGCGATGCCGAGACCGGGCTGACCGCTGTTGTATCGCGCGTTGTCCTTCAGCCAGAGCTGACCCCAGCCGGTCCTGATCAGCACGGCGTCGCCCCGACCGATGCTCACGTTTTGGCGCTTCATCGCTGCTTCGAGGTCGGCCACTGTGATCTCGTAGCCCACGTCGAGCATGGGCGCGCCCTTGGCCGCGGCCACGTCTAGCATCACGGCCCGCGTGAACAGCGCGCCGACCTTCTCCACGCCGAGTTTCGTAAAGCCTGTGCGGGTGGCGACCGCGTCGGTCTTGTTACAGTTGTACAGCTCGTCGGCGATTCCGATGTGGGGCAGCCCATCGAACTGGGTGCCGACCTGCCCCAGCTCGGTGGTGACGGTCTCCTCGTTGCCGCGAAGCTCGTTGGGACCGGCCGATGCGCCGGTGCGCAGGGTGTAGAGGTTGAACTTACGGAGACCGAACAGCGGCATGGCCGGCTCCAGCACGCGACCGAGCTCGTAGATCTTGCCCTCCTTGACGAGCCGGACGGCCTTCATGACCGTCTCGGACGTCATGTGATTGGCGGCGCCACGCTCGTCCGCGGCGCCCCACCTCGACGGGCACCGCTGCGCCGAGGCGAGCGGCTTCCAGTCCTGCGCCGACGCCGCCGTGGCGCCGAAGAGCACGAGGCCGAGGCCTGCCAAAAGTAGGCGGATGGTGTTTGTCATGGCGGACCCTCCACGCTGGGTGTTCGCTGCGATTGACGCCGCTCGACGCCGCGTCCCCCTGACACCGATAGGCGGCATTATGCGTCAACTCAACGGAGCAAGTCCTGATCGCGGCGTCGCAGATACCGCGAGCCCGGCCGATGGTGGTAAAGACCTCGAGGGCAGACTTGGGCTGGCTCATCACGGCGCGCCAGCCCAAGTATGCATGTGTGATTCTCGGGAGCACCGGGAACACGCTTTTACCGGACGCGGGTAGCACGTAACCGGGGTGATAGGCCGGGTGCTAAGATCGCGTGACGATGGCTTGTCGAATGCACTCGTGGTCGCATCGATGGCTCTCATGGCTACTCATCGTGGCGTGTTGGACGATCAGCATGCCGCCAGAGTCCTCCGCGCAGGCGCCGCCTGCCGCGCCTGGTGCGGTTCGAGACATGGATTACCTCAAGACTGAGGGTGGCCTGGCGTCGTTGCCGTCTCCAATCTGGGTTCAGAAGCGACCCATCCCGCTCGACGTCCACTTCGCCGTGACCAAGGATCTGTCTCGAACGGATGCGCCCTACAACAAGGGGCACATTCGCACGAGGGAGACGGCCGCCGGCGACCCGGGGGTTGCCTTCAAGGTCACTGATGCGATCATGACCGGCACCAAGGGCGACACATGGCCCATTGCCCGTGCGACCTTTGAAGCCACGTACTCGCCAGTCGCAGGCGGGCGCATGGGGCACGATGGCAAGTTCTTCAAGAAGCCGATGCCGGTCCTCGGCGTGCAGATGAAGGAGCCGTTTGCCGTCACCGCGTCCTGGGGACGCCTGCAGGGAAAGAGCGGCGAGTGGCTGGTGCAGTACGACGAAGCCGGCCAGGACTTCGGCATCGTCGGCGAGGCGCTGTTCAAGGAGACCTACGAACGCCTGCAGGTCACCCCCGAGCTACGCGCCAGGCTCGACACGATGCGGGCGCGAGTCCCGAAGAAGTAAGGTCCCACCGTCCTCCGCGCGGTACCGGGAACTCGTCGAGAACCGCCTACACCGTGGCCGAGCAGGAGATCGCCGAGCTCGTCCTTCGCTACTGGCAGGAAAGCCCCCGCTGCTTTGGGGTATGTTGAACCCGGACAATGGCACGGCCGCACGTCCTGGTTACTCGCGTCGCAACAGTGGGACTACTCCTGGGCTTTCTTGCTCAGTGTGTCGTCCTCGTACACGGCTACGCCCCCACCTATGACGAGGCGATGCACGTGGCGGCCGGGTACTCCTATCTGGTCCGACGCGACTTCAGGCTGGAACCCCAGAACCCTCCTCTGCTCAAGATGCTGTTCGCCTCCCCGATTTTCTTGACGCAGCGCCTGCCCTTCGAGCCTCCGGCGGAGCAGTGGCGCGCAGCGGCCGAGTTCCCGATTGGCCAGTCGTTCCTGTACGGCTCGCGTCTGTCGGCTGACTGGATGCTTGCGCTGGCACGAATCCCCAACGTGCTCCTGGGCGTGCTGCTCCTTCTAGTCGTGGGCTGGTGGGCATCTCGGCTGTGGGGGCCCTGGGCGGCGCTGGTCACCATGACGCTGACAGCGTTGGATCCGACCGTAATCGCGCACTCCTCGCTCGTGACCACCGACACCGGCGCAAGTCTCTTCTTCCTCTTGACGCTCTACCTGCTCTGGGAACACGCGCGTTCACGGTGGCTGTGGTACCTCATCGGCGCGGGTGTGGCGATGGGCCTGGCTCTGGCTTCCAAGTACTCGAACGTCGTGCTGGTCCCGATCGTCGCGATCGTGATTTTCGGCGAGGCCCTCTTCGTTCGTGACCCGGCGCCCCTAGGCCGCCGACTGGCTCGCGCTACGAGGACATTGTTCGTTGTCCTCGTACTGCCGTTCGCGGTGATCCCGATGTCGTGCCTCTTTTGCGGGCTCTCGCCGTGGTGGTCCGGGTTCCTCAAATTCCTCGCGCTTGGGTCCGCTGGCGTGCCGAGCTTCTTCCTCGGCCAGTACTCCAGCAACGGCTGGTGGGCATACTTTCCGATCGCATTTCTGATTAAGACGCCCGTCGGGAGCCTCGTGCTGATCCTCGCGTCGTTCGTGATGGCTCGCCGGGGCGCGCCGCTCGGACGGCGCGAGGCTCTCTTCTTGTTGGTACCGGTGATTGTGGTCTTCGCCGCAATGACGCAGGCGCGGATAAACATCGGGGTGCGGCACGTCCTGCCTGTGTATCCTTTGCTGTTCGTCCTCGCTGCCCGGGTAGCGACCATCCGGCTCGGCCCCGCCTGGTTGATGCCGCTGCTCGTCACGCTTTCGCTCGCGTTCGCCGCGGCCTCCGCGCTCCGCGTCGCCCCGCACCAGCTCGCCTACTTCAACGAGCTCGTCGGAGGGCCAGCCCGTGGCCACCGATACCTGAGCGACTCAAATCTGGACTGGGGGCAGGATCTCAAGCGCCTCGGCGCCTTCATGGACCGGGAGGGCGTCCCGATACTCTATCTGTCATATTTCGGCACCGCTCCCCCGGCGTACTACGGCATCCGTTACCAATACGTGCCGGGCTCGTGGCCCCTCGAGTGGCCGCCACCCGCCGATCGGGTGCCCGACGACCTGCCGCGCAAACTTTTGGCGATCAGCGTCTTCAATCTGCAAGAGGTTCAGACGCACTCGTATCCGCTCTTCACGTGGCTACGTATGCTTCGTCCCGCGGCGAGGATCGGTCACTCCATTCATATCTATGACCTGACCGGGGAACACGGACGCCCTGCGGGCACTGGGCGAGACGTACCGCAAGGTCGGGCTCGCCGATCCTAGCCGGGACGAACCGTGAATGGGGTACCAAATCGATCTTGACTGCTATCACTCGCCTAGCTGGCTTGAATGGCGGAAGGTCTGGTACGCCCAGAAGGCAGAGGCGTTCAAGGCCGTGATCGATCTGCCCCGTCGCGTCTCCATGCCGATCGAAGTGGTTGTCGATCGACGACTCCGACCCCGATCTTCCCCCTTTAGCGCGCGCATGCCTGGAATCTCGCCTTGCCCGGCGACCGCGCCCGCGATCCGGATTCGTACCGCAGCTACATTCAGCAATCGCGCGGGGAGTTCTCGCCCGTGAGGCCGATATGCTCGCTCGGGAAGAGTGGTTGTTCAGCGATCGCAGTGGCTGCTACCTGGCGGCGGGGCGCCCCGTGGTGATGGAGGACACCGGCCTGGGCCGGCACGTCCCGGTGGGGCTCGGCCTCCTCACGTATGTCGACGTCCGGCGCATCGGTCGGGCTCCGCCTTCTCCCCTTCGAGCTAGATTGATGCCGTCCAGGCCTACGAAGCTCGTCTGCGTTAGCCCGAGGCCAGAATCCCCCCGAGCGCTCCCCCATGGATATGCTCTTGCCGGATCGGCTGAAAGAGTTGTGGAGCCGGGTGGAGCGCACGCAGCTCACGGTGGCCGACGCCGAGTCTCAGCAAGAGCGATTGCTGGACGAGTACCGGACGATCTGGACCGAGGCGTTGATTCTCGAAGGAGGGGGTGACCTACGGCAGAGTCTCCTGAGCGAGCTGGCCGCGTATCTCGGATCTGTCGATCTGGCCGCGCTGGAGTCGGCCTGCAAGGACGCCACGCGGGCGCTGAGCGACGATTGGCGGCGGCTGGTCGATCCCGCCGATACCAGATCCATCGAACGATTCTACGATCAAGGGCAGGGGTATCTCCTCGAGCTGATGTGGTGGCACACGCTCGTGGACGACCATGGACCACTTGCCTATGTGCTCGCGCTGGATTTCGCACGTCAACGGCAGAGCGGTCGTCGCTATCTCGACTTCGGCGCCGGCGTGGGGGCCGGCGGTCTTCTCTTCGCTCGGCACGGCTTTCAGGTCTCCAACGCCGACATCAGCTCGACGATGCTCCGCTTCAGCCGGTGGCGCATGGAGCGCCGGGGCCTGTCCGCGGAGTTCATCGATCTGAAGGACGCGGCTCTTCCACCCGATGCCTTCGACATGATCACGGCCATGGACGTCTTCGAGCATCTCTCCGATCCGGTCAAGGCTGTCGATCATCTTGCGATCGCGTTGAAACGCGGCGGGTTTCTCTTCGGCCGCTTCGCCGCCGAGCCTGACCCGGACCGTCCGCAGCACATCGTGTTCGATTTCGGTCCCGTTCTGGAGCGCCTGACCGTGCAGGGCTTCACGCAGACGTGGCGGGATGAATGGCTGTGGGGCCACCAGGCGTTTCAGAAGACGAGGTGAGATTGGTTGGACCAGTTGCCGACCTCTTGGGCACACTGTCACGAATCGATACAACCTCTGTAGAATTTACACGGCGCCGGCCCGCCTCTCAGCGTAGAGATTAGCAATATTTCAACTACTTACCGTCTGACGCCATGTGGCAAGTAGTTTGCCCGCCTGAGACCTCGTGTGAATGAAACCCTGTGAGGGAACCCCCTAGCCGATGAGCCCGACTGAGGTCTCGACGCTTGTCCTCGCCCCGACAGAGCCGGCGCCCACTCCAGAGGTGGTGGCCCGGCGGCCACAGGTCGCGGGCAAGTTCCTCGAACTTGACAATCAGAAGCTCTGGATACGCGGCGTCACCTACGGCACCTTCCGGCCCAACGATCGTGGAAGCCAGTACGGTACGCCCGACACGGTGCGGCGCGATTTCGAGGCCATGGCGGCGCACGGTTTCAACGCCCTCCGCACGTACACGGTCCCCCCGCGATGGCTCCTGGATCTGGCTCACCAGAACGATCTCTACGTCATGGTGGGGCTGCCCTGGGAGCAGCACATCGCGTTTCTGGACGATTCCGCACGCGCCGCCGACATCGAGGATCGGGTTCGGGCCGGGGTCCGCGCCTGCGCGGGGCATCCCGCACTGCTCGCCTACGCCGTGGGCAATGAGATTCCCGCCAGCATCGTTCGCTGGCACAGTCCGCTGCGTGTGGAGCGCTTCATCGAGCGGCTTGCCAACGCTGCCAGGACCGAGGATCCCGGGTGTCTCGTTACCTACGTCAACTATCCGTCGACGGAATACCTCGATCCTGCCGGACTCGACTTCCTGTGCTTCAACGTGTACCTCGAGGAGCAGGAGCGTCTGAGCGCATATCTGGCACGCTTGCAGAACGTGGCCGGCGACCGGCCGCTCCTCATGGGCGAGATCGGCTTCGACAGTCGCCGAGCGGGAGAGGACGCCCAGGCGCGGGTGCTCGACTGGCAGGTGCGGACGACCTTTGCCGCCGGCTGCGCGGGTGCGTTCATCTTCGCGTGGACGGACGAGTGGCACCGCGGCGGGTACGAGGTCGAGGACTGGGACTTTGGCCTGACCCGTCGCGACCGGAGCCCCAAGCCTGCGCTGGGACGCGTGCGAGCGGCACTCGCGGATCTTCCCCTACCGCGCCGACTCAAGTTGCCCTCCGTGTCGGTGATCGTGTGTAGCTACAATGGGGCCGCCACCATCGGCAACTGCCTCGACGGACTCAGGCGTCTCGAGTACCCCGACTATGAGGTCGTCGTCATCGACGATGGCTCCACCGATGCCACGGCCGCCATCGCCCGCTCGTTTGGCTTTCGCGTCATCAGTACGGCAAACCGCGGGCTGGGCAACGCCCGGAACCTCGGACTCATGGTAGCCCGCGGCGAGATCATCGCCTATACAGACGACGACGCGCGGCCCGAGCCGCACTGGCTGACCTACCTGGCGGATGCCTTTCTCCGTACCGAACACGTTGGCGTCGGAGGCCCCAACATCGCGCCGCCCGGCGATGGCCCCATCGCGGACTGTGTGGCGAACGCTCCCGGCGGTCCCGTGCACGTATTACTCTCGGATCAGGTGGCCGAGCACATTCCCGGATGCAACATGGCCTTCCGCCGAGAGGCCCTCGAGGCCATCGGCGGCTTCGATCCGCGCTTCCGCGCCGCCGGCGATGATGTCGACGTCTGCTGGCGGTTGCAGGAGCGCGGCGGGACGCTCGGCTTTCATCCGGCGGCCATGGTCTGGCATCACCGCCGCAACTCCATCCGTGCCTACTGGCGCCAGCAGGTTGGCTACGGGCGGGCCGAGGCGCTCCTCGAGCAGAAATGGCCGGAAAAGTACAACCCGGCCGGACATCTCGTCTGGGCTGGGCGCCTGTACGGGAAGGGACTGGCCGAAGCCTTCGGGTGGCGCCAGGCTCGCATCTATCACGGCGTGTGGGGGCACGCGCCCTTCCAGCGTATGTACCAGGCGGAGCCCGGTACGTTGGCGTCCATTCCGCTGATGCCGGAATGGTACCTGGTCGTGCTGGCGCTGGCCCTTCTCGCGGGAGTGGGAGTGCTGTCCACCGCGTTGCGCCCGGCCTCGTTGCTGTTCGTGGCCGCCGCGAGCCTGTCCGTCTATCAAGCGGGCCGCGCCGCCCGCCGCGCCCGGTTTCCCTCCGATTCGGTCAACGGCCCGGGTTGGCCGCGGCTGATGATCGTCACCGCCATGCTCCATCTCATGCAGCCGGCCGCACGCCTGCTCGGGCGCCTGCGTCACGGACTCACGCCCTGGCGACGCCGGGGGGCCATGCCCTTTCAGGTCCCGCTGCCGCGGCTGGCACGGATCTGGAGCGAAAAGTGGCTGGCGCCCGAAGACTTGCTGAGCTCCGTCGAGGGGGTCCTGCGCAGCACCGGGAGGGGAGCGCGCCGCGGGTCAGCGTGGGATCGCTGGGACCTGGAGGTGCCGGCGGGCCTCCTCGGATCCGCCCGTGTGCGGATGGCCGTGGAGGAGCACGGCGCTGGCCGGCAGCTGATGCGCTTCAAGATATGGCCGCGATGGTCGGCAACGGTCATCGGAGTGCTGACCTTGCTCACCGTGCTGGCGTGGGTGGCCGCCGCCAGGCAGGAGTGGGCCGCCACCACGGTGCTGGTCGCGGGGTGGATCTTTTTGCTCGCGGGCGCGTTGTACGAGTCAGGGATCGCGTTGGGCCGGATTCTGCAGGCCGTGGCCTCCCAAAAACGGATGGGCGAGCATGAGTAGAGGACAAGTCGACGTCACCCGGAAGCGGCTGGCAACCCTGGTCGTGGCGATGCGCCTGCTCACCTTGGAGCTGCGAGGTGAGGTCCGGCGCATCGTCGTAGGCCTCGTCGTGCTCACGGCTGCCTCGGTCGTTCTCGTCCTCGAGCCGTGGCCCCTCAAGCTCATCGTCGACAGTGTCCTCGGGGATCGCCCGCTGCCCGCCTGGATCGAGGCCCTTGCCGCGAGCGTGACCGCGGGCGGCTCGCTCGGGGGAGAGTCCAAGCTCCTGCTCCTCGGATGGCTCTGTGCCGGGATGATCGGCCTCCGCTTGCTGGCCGGGACCTTGAACATGTTCAGCGTCAATGTCCTCGTCGCGGTGGGGCTGAGGATGGTGTTTCACCTGCGTTGTCGGCTGTTCAATCATGTCCAGCGCTTGTCGCTTGCCTTTCACGATGTCACGCCGGTCGGGGACTCCCTCTATCGGGTGACCTGGGACAGCTGCGCGGCCCAGGCCCTCTTCAACTCGGGCCTGGTGCCGGCGATCACTGCTTTCATCACCCTGCTCGGGATCGTGGTGATGATGGCGTATCAGGACGGCGTGGTGACCATGGTGGCGCTCGGGATCTGTGTGCCGCTCGCCCTCCTGATCCGCCAGCTCGACGGACCGATGACGGCGTCGTCCCTGCGCGTGCACGAGCGCGAGAGCGACGTCAGCACTCGCGTCCAGGAAACGCTGGTCGGCATTCGCGCGGTCCAGGCCTTCGGTCGTGAGGAGGCGGAGGGCACCCGGTTCCGCGCGCACGCCCAGGCCAGCCTGGCCGCCAACCGGAAGCTCACCGCCATCCAGACGGGTTCGCAAGCGCTCGCCAGCACACTGATGGCCGTGGGCGCGGCCGCGGTTGTCTTTCTGGCCGCCCGCCGGGCTCTCCAGGGCCAGATCACTGCTGGTGACGTCGTCCTGGTCGCCGCGTACGTGGTGATGCTGTATCGGCCGCTGGAGACGCTGACCTACACGGCGGGAACCGTCCTGAACGCGGCGGCGGGCGCCCGTCGCGTGCTGGCCATCCTCGATACGAAGCCCGACATCGCCGACGCGAGCGGTGCGGTTCCGTTGTCCGGCCGCGCCAGCGGCCACATCACCTTCGACCACGTCACCTTCGGCTACCGTGAAGGCCAGACCGTCCTGCGCGACATCACCCTCGAGGTACGGCCCGGCGAGACGGTCGCCCTCGTGGGCGCGTCGGGGGCGGGCAAGACGACCCTGGCCAGCCTCCTGCTCCGCTTCTACGATCCCGTCCTCGGCCGCGTGTGCCTGGACCACCGTGACCTCCGCACGCTCACGATCGGCTCCCTACGACAGAACATCGCGCTGGTGCTCCAGGAACCCGTCCTGTTCGGGACCACCATCCGCGAGAACATCGCCTACGGGCGGCCCGAGGCCACCCTCGAAGAGATCCAGGCGGCCGCGCGCGCGGCCGGCGCCCACGATTTCATCGCGGCGCTGCCCGACAAGTACGAGACGCAGATCGGCGAACGCGGCGTCACGCTGTCGGGGGGTCAGAAGCAGCGTCTATCCATCGCCCGCGCGTTCCTCAAGGATGCGCCGGTGCTGATCCTCGACGAGCCGACCAGCGCCCTCGACGCGGAGACGGAGGCGGTGCTCCTGGACACGCTCAGGCGCCTCATGCGAGGCCGGACGACGCTCATCATCGCGCACCGCCTGTCCACGATCCGCGAGGCCGATCGGATCGTCGTGCTCCGGGATGGGCGGATCGAGGAGGCCGGCACTCACGCCGAGCTCCTCACGCGGAACAACGTCTACGCGTCGCTGCACCGTCTGCACTATGATCAGCACGCGATCAGGAGCCTCGTCGGCGTCTGATCCAGTCCCCGGGAGGCCGCGGCTCGCCAGAGCTCCGGCCTCCGCGTTTCACGCTATGCTCACCGCATGAGAATTCTGCTGACCGGTGGTGCGGGCTTCATTGGCAGCCACGTGGCCGACGCGCTCCTCGAGCGCGGCCATTCCCTGCTGGTTGTCGACGATCTGAGCACGGGCCGGCGCGAGAACGTCCCGCGCCGCGCCGAGTTTCGGCAGGGCGACATCCGCGACGCCGCATTCCTGCAGCGCGTGTTCGACGAGTTTCAGCCCGAGATCGTGGACCATCAGGCCGCCCAGAGCAGTGTGGCGGTGAGTACGCGCGAGCCCGTGCACGACGCCACGATCAACGTGGTCGGCAGTCTCGAGCTCCTCGGACAGTGCGTGCGGAGCAAGGTGCGGCGCGTGGTGTATGCGAGCACCGGCGGCGCCGTCTACGGCGAGGTCCCAGAGGGCGAGCGGGCGACCGTGCAGCAGCCGCCGCGGCCACTCAGCCCGTATGCCTGCTCGAAGTTTGCCGTAGAGTGCTACCTGCGCGCCTATGCGCACGAGCACGGCTTGGCCTCGACCGTGCTGCGCTACGCCAACGTGTACGGACCGCGCCAGGACCCCCATGGTGAAGCCGGCGTGGTCGCCATCTTCACCGAGCGGCTGCTGAGTGCACAACCGATCCAGGTCAACGCGCGGCGCCAGGTCGGCGATGCGGGCTGCGTGCGCGACTATGTGTACGTCGGCGACGTCGTGCTCTACAACTGTCTCGCGGTTGATGGTGCCATCGCGGCGCCGATCGTCAACGTGTGTACGGGCGAGGCCACGAACACGCTCGCGCTGGCGCACGCGCTCGCGGCCACCGTGGGAACGCCCGCGGACATCCGCCATGGCCCTCGCCGGGCGGGCGACGTCGAGCGCTCGGTACTGGCGGCCGAACAGGTGCAGGGCCACACGCCAACGCCGCTCGCCGAGGGCTTGCGCCAGACGGTCGATTGGTTCAAGGCGAACCGGGCCCCCGGCGCGGGATGATGCGATTGCCCTCGGGCGTAGCGGTCACTTCCACGATGGAGGCGGGGGCGCTCCCGTTGGGCTGCACGACAAGCTGGCGAACGTGGAAGGGACGGAGCGTCGCCCGATGACCCACGCTGAACACACTCGCGTCCCCCAGCCGCTCGCGTACCAGTCGATAGAGGCGCTCCTCCGTCGCCTCGTCCACCGCCGAGGTCGCCTCATCGAGGAAGAGCCAGTCGGGCTTCTGGATCAGGGCGCGCGCAAAGGCAATGCGCTGTTGCTCGCCGGGGGAGAGCTGGAGCGCCCAGTGGCCGGCCTCGTCGAGCCGCCCCGCGAGGTCAGGCAATCCCACGGCTGCGAGCGCCTCGCGCACCGTCGCGTCGTCCACACCGCCGGCCGGCATCGGATAGCTCACCACTTCTCGGAGCGTGCCGATCGGCAGGTACGGTTTCTGCGGTAGAAAGAGGACCCGAGCGTCGCGTGAGCCGCGGATCTCGCCCCGTCCAAACGGCCAGATCCCGGCGATGGCACGCAGGAGCGTGCTCTTCCCCGAACCCGATGCTCCCCCCAGGAGAACCGTGTCACCGCGCTGCAGTGTGAGATTCACGTTCACGATGAGCGGCTGACCATCGGGACGGCACAGATCGACACCGTCAATGGCCAGCTGCGAGGCGGCCCCGTCGGCGCGGCGGACGCCGCCGCCGGCCGCGGCCTGGATGATGTACGCGCTCGAGGGTACGCTCGAAGCCGGCGAGCCGCGCGACCACCGCGCACCAGGCAGCGATCTCCTTGTACGACTGGACAAAGAAGCTGAGTGAATCCTGGACCTGGTTGAAGGCTCCGATGGTCTGCATGAGCCCGCCGAGGGGAAGCTCGCCACGGAAGTAGCGCGGCGCCGCCACCACGGACGGGAAAATCCACGCCGCTTGCCCGTACCCGGCGGTGAAGCTGGTCAGCCGCTTCTGCCGGCGCATGATGTCCCACCAGTTCAGCACCACCGCCGTGAATCGTTCGCGGAAGCCGCGGAGCTCGTCGGCCTCCCCCCGATAGAGCGCCACGCCCTCCGTGTTCTCGCGGAAGCGGACGAGCCCGAACCGGAAGTCGGCTTCACGACCGCTGACGGTCGTAGTTCAGCCGTACGAGTGGGCGGCCGATCCAGTCGGTGAGCCAGGTGCCGGCGAGGGCAAACAGGATGGCGACCCACACCATGTAGCCGGGCAGGGTCAGGGAGAACCCGCCCAGGGGGACGGTCAACGTTCCGGAGAGTCCCCAGAGGATGGCCACAAAGGTCGCCAAGGTGACCACCGCCCGCAGGCCTCCGATGAGCAGAGCGAGGGTGTGGGTCGTGAGGAGGTGAGCGTCTTCGGCAATACGCTGATCGGGGTTGTCGGTTTCGCCCTCCACGAGCTGCATCCGATAGTAGGCGCCATCGGCCAGCCACGCACGAAGGTAGCGCTCGGTGAGCCAGCGCCGCCAGCGGATTTCGAGCATCTGGTTCAAGTAGAGCTGATAGACCGCCAAGACGATGTACGCGGCCACCAGCCAGACGACCCGGATGAGCTGGTGGAGGAAGGCGTTCTGATCCTTGTCCTGCAGGGCGCTGAAGAAGGCGTTGTTCCACTGATTGAAGAGAACGTTGATGTACACCATCCCCAAGGTGAGCGACACGATGACGAGGAGGAGTCCCCGGGCGGCCCAGCGATCCTCCGAGAACCAGTACGGGCGGATGATCGACCACGCGTCAGGAAGTATGAGGCGCAGGCGAGTCATGGCTCGGCTCTCCCTGTGCCTCCTCACCATTCTGCTGGTGAGCCGCTGGCCGCCGGTGCCGCTGTCCCCTCAGGATTTCTCGGCCGCCCGCGCGCTGGCTACGGTCGTCCACGGGCGCGCTCGCTTGCTTCTCGCTCTCTCTGGGCGCGCTCCCGTTCCCGCACCGCGCGCTCGCGCTCCCATCTCGCGCTGAGCCGCTCCCCGCCCCCCTGGCGGCGGCGTCGGTCTGCGCCGCTTTCTCCAGCGCACCAGACTGGCGCACGCGCATTGACATCGCTGCCGCGGCCTCGGTCACGGCGGCTCAGATGGGCACTGATCAGCTCGGCATTCTTCTGCAGCACCGCCTTCGCTTCTTGAAGCGCCTTTCGTTCCCCGTTCCACTCGGCAATGACCCGCTCCACATACTCGTCCTGTGCCTGGTCAATCTCACGCCACGCCGTCACAGGGGGAGTGGTCTTGGCGGCCATCCGTGCCACCATGCTGCCCGGGTCACCCTTTCGGGAGGCCATGGCTCCGGCGGCGCGCTCTCGCGTGATCTTCTCCGCGCGTACCTCCGGGTCGGCCGACGCGCCCGCCCTCCTTGGCGTCGATTTCGGCGAGCCGCCGTTCATGACCCCTGAGCACTCTCTCGTAGTTCTGGCGGACCTTCTCCCACTCTCGTCTGACGCGCGCCTCTTCGTCCGCCGATAGCGGGCGTTCTGCCCAGCCCGGCTGCGGCCACCAAGGTTATGAGCAGGAACGGCATCACGATCAGCAGATATCGGCCTGTCGTTCGGACGGCGTGGCATCGCTCGCCTACTGGATTTTGCCAAGGCGCGTCTGGATACTGTCGAGCCGATCAGCAAGCTCCTTGAGCTGGCTGGCCAGACTGTCCGAGAGCTGGCGCATGGCCTCGGCCAGTCGTGCGGAATTCGCGGTCAACTCCTGGCTCGCGGTGGCGACCTTTCGCACATCATTGGCATTCTCGACACTCAGCTCATGGTTCAGCCACCCCAATTTCGCCGTCTGCAGCATGAACTTCCGGGCCGCCGCCAGATCCTCGGCGACTGAGCTCAATGTCTTCTGCATGGCCTCCCTGGCCGTGGTCAGCGACTCCTGTTCCTGCCTTGTCGCCGTCATCGAATCGGAGAGCTGACGCTGAACGTGCAGCACGGTGCCAAGTTTCTCCTCGGTGCGTCGTTGCTCGTCGCGGAGTTCGGTTTCGAGAGCGGTGAGGGACGTCCGCAGCCCCTCGGTCATGTGTCGCTCTTCGCGTTGTTCTTGAAGAGAAAGGGACGTTACCGTCTCGGGAGCCTTGGGGACGTCCGCCCTGTACACGAAGCTCACCACCGTCGGCACCGAATCGCGACCGGTCACGCTGCCCACGGGGCGGGAGGTGAGATGACGCACCCAGGCATCCCTCGGACTATTGCCCGGCAGGACGACCAAGTGGCCATCCGCGGGGTCGAGAAAGGCCAGGGCTCCCAGACTCCCGGATTGCCGAATGGCCTCCTGGATGGCCGCCGAGTGGGACGATAGCGTTCGATCGCGAGCTTCGATGGCGACCGCCTGCTCCTTCGGTACGAGAGAGTGGCTCGCACAACCGATACCCAGCAACACGGAGCTCAGGAGAGGAATACCGGAGCACAACATGGACACGCCTCTGGCCGCTGGGGTGATCCCCTCGCAAGTGCCACGCCGTGCGATGCCGAGCAGAACGAGGAGCAGTTGGCGCATCATCAAATCCTCCACTCAGGTCACCGTTGTGATATCGAAGAGCTCCTTGAGCTCTGGCCCTCCTGAACGACCCCGTCAGAAGCCGGCGGCCTTCAAGATCGTCGGCAGGACCGCGCGGGCGGCGAACACCTCCTCCGCCAGCTCGCGAGCCGCGCGCGCGGCGGCGGCGTAGTCACGCTCCACGGCGCGGAGGCATTCCGCGGCTTCGTCCAGGGTGCGGAAGAAGCGCAGGCCAG
Source organism: uncultured Candidatus Rokubacteria bacterium (assembly GCA_963754315.1). Taxonomy (GTDB): domain Bacteria; phylum Methylomirabilota; class Methylomirabilia; order Rokubacteriales; family CSP1-6; genus CAVWFS01. Next base: position 187,796 of record CAVWFS010000013.1, on the reverse strand, counting down.
CGCTGGACGGCAGGTGGTCCTCGACCCCGGTGGCCTCGACCACGCACGGGCGCCCGCTGGCCAGGTAGCAGACGGTGCGGTCGCTCACCCATCCCGGACGCGTACGGACGTACGAGGGCTTGGCGCACCCGAACTCCCCCCGTGACTGCTGCACGTAGCGGCGAAAGGCCTCCGGCGTTCCCGTCACGAGCGCGGGATCCGCGAGATGCCACCCTTCGCTGGTGAGAAGTCGCCTGTCCTCGGTCTCCTCGGGGTGAATATTCGCGGCGAGCTCGAGCGAGACCGGGACCTGGCGGGGCAACTCGAGAACGCGAAGGAAGCTCGTGCGCTTGTGGCCCTCGATCACCTCGCTGCCGAGCACCGTCCAGGCATCGCTCCACCATTGGGTCACCGTCGTGTAGCGCGCGGCCTGAATCGCGGGTTGCGCCGGCCACGCGGGCAGATGGACGGCGGGCCACACGCGCTGCCAGGGCACTTCGCCGAGCGGCACGGGGCAATCGGGTGCGCCCAGGTTCTGCCCGATGGTCAGATACGCATCGTGACTGCCGACGCCAAGATCGCTCTCGCCGGCCCAAAGCTGGAACGGGCCAGGATCGATGTCGAACAGGGCCGCCCGGGCAAACCGGCCGCGCAGGCTCGCGGGAACGCTATGGGCCAGGTTGAGCAGAAGCCCGGCGCGCGCGCGGGTCCACAGATCCTGGGCGGCGACGCCGAAGGATTCCTCTCGTCCAGGCGGGTCGTCACGCTCATTGTCGGGGAAGAACACGACGGTAACCCAGTCGGCGACGCCGAGCGCCTCCACGTGTCGCTGGAAGTCGGACAGGAACCGGCGCGCGCGCGCGGCATTGCCCTGCGCCCAGAGCAGCTCGAGCCAGTACGCCTCCACCCCAAGCGCCCGCAGGCCGAGCACATACTGGAGCGGCACCCAGAAGTTACCCCCGCCCGTCGGATACTTGGCGACGAACGCGGATCCGACGAAGACTGGGCTCACGCGAGGTCGCAGTCGGCGAGCAGACGCTCCAGCACCTTGTCGGCGGCGAAGGCGCTTTCGGCGACGGCTCGAGCCGCATCGCAGTGACGCCGGTAGTCGACATTGGCCGTCTCCAGGGCCGCCACCGCCTCCTCCGCCGTCTCGAAGCCGAACAGGCCGGCCCCGGTTGGATAGTACTTGCTCCACCCGGTGTCCTGAACCACCACGGGCTTCCCCAGCGCGAGGTATACCGCGCTGCGGCCACTGAACCAGCCACTCCTGAGCGCCACGTAGACGTTCTTGGACGCGCTCCACTCGCCCCTCGCCTGTCGCAGATAGGTCCGATAGGTATCCATGGTCACCGACTTTTCGTGGGCACTCACCACTCGCCAGCCGCACGCCCGCAGGCGATCGAGCGGCGCGGCGCCGGAGATCGCGACCTCCATCGCGATGGTGGTCCGTCGCGGCAGCTCGACGAAGCGCGAGAACTCGACGTCCTTGCCCCCGTACCGGACGCCGTCGATCATCGGCAGGCTCACGTCCGTCTTCCACGACATCACCGTCGTGAACCGGCCGGCGTCGGCGTCAAAGGAAAACGGCCAGTGCTCGAGCACGACCGGCTGGCGCGTGGGGATCCAGGAGAGGCCGCCGTCCGGAATGGCGCAGTCGGGCTGGCCAATGTTCTCGGCGAAGGTGAAGAAGCGGTCGTGCTGGCGGATGAGGGCCACCGAGAACGATTCGTCGTCGGTCGCCTGGCCGCGTTCCTGAGCCAGGAGCTTTGCCTGGGTATAGCCCGGATCCGAGTCGAGGTAGGCGGTGCATTTGGCCCCACGGTACTCGTCGCGGAGCCAGCAAGAGCCGGAGACGTTGAGGAAGAGGTCGGCCGACCGGCAGAAACTCGTGACCGCCTGCCGGCCGGCGCCGTAGAAGGTGCCGTCAGGAACCCGCACGGCGAAGCGTTCGGACGGCATGGCGACGGTGTCGAGCGCGTCGACGAGCCAGCGGATATTGCGGTTGGGGTCGTCGGTGAACGTCTCTCGTGTCGGGTCGTAGAGCCACTGGCCCGTGTCCTCGAGGTAGAGCACGTCGCAACCCAGCCTGCGAAATCCGTCCACGTAGGCCAGATAGTCCCACGCCACTCCGCCCAGGGGAAAGCTCGCAACCAGGCCGGTCACCACGATCCTCATCGGCGCACCGCCATGCCCAAAGGGTGCCACGAATCGCGGCGACGGCAACCGGGCACGATCGGCCGCCGATCTTGCCCTTGCGATGCGCCTACGTTAGGCTCTCCGAGAAAGCGCCCGAGAATGAGCCAATCGACATGGAAATCAAGGAGCTCACGTGCTTTCCTCTGGAGCCGGCGCCCGCTCGGGCGCACCTTCGGAGCGGTATCGATGCCCATGACCCTACCATCGTCTGTTCGTCGCCCGCGATGGCCGGGCGGCGCATCCTAGTCGGCAATGCCCGAGCGTACTAACGAACTGGGCCTCGATCCGCTGATGCAGGCGCGGCTGGCCGCGGTGATCGAGTGGTCCGATGACGTGATCGTCAGCAAGACGCTCGACGGGATCATCACGTCGTGGAACCCGGCGGCGGAGCGTCTGTTCGGGTGGACGGCGGCGGAGGCGATCGGGAAGCACATCACGCTGATCATTCCGGCGGAGCGGCGGGCGGAGGAAGACGACGTGCTGGCGCGCATCCGGCGCGGGGAGCGGGTGGATCACTTCGAGACGGTCCGGATCACCAAGGATGGCCGGCTCGTCGACGTATCGATCACGGTGTCCCCCATCAGGGACGGTGCGGGGCGGGTCGTCGGCGCCTCGAAGATTGCGCGGGACATCAGCGAGCGGCGGCGCATCGAGGTCGTGCAGGCGCGGCTGGCCGCGGTGATCGAGTGGTCCGATGACGTGATCGTCAGCAAGACGCTCGACGGGATCATCACGTCGTGGAACCCGGCGGCGGAGCGTCTGTTCGGGTGGACGGCGCCGGAGGCGGTCGGGAAGCACATCACGCTGATCATTCCGGCGGAGCGGCGGGCGGAGGAAGACGACGTGCTGGCGCGCATCCGGCGCGGCGAGCGGGTGGATCACTTCGAGACGGTCCGGATCACCAAGGATGGCCGGTTCGTCGACGTATCGATCACGGTATCCCCCATCAGGGACGGCGCGGGGCGGATCGTCGGCGCCTCGAAGATTGCGCGCGACATCAGCGAGCGGCGACGCATCGAGCAGGAACGAGTGTCTCTGCTCGCCCGCGAACAGGAAGCCCGCCAAGCCGCCGAAGCGCTCAACCGAACGAAGGATGAGTTCCTGGCGACGATGTCGCATGAGCTGCGGACTCCGCTGAACTCAATATTGGGCTGGGCGCGTATGCTGCAGGGCAGCCAGCTCGATGAAGCGGGACGAGTGCGCGGGATCGACGCCATCGTCCGGAACGCCGCCGCTCAAGGACGTCTCATTGAGGATCTCCTGGATCTGTCCCGGGTCGTCACGGGTCGATTGCGGCTTGACTTCGGGGTGCTCGACCTCAGGACAGTGGTGGACGCCGCCTTGGACACCGTGCGACCGGCGGCCAACGCCAAGGGCCTCGCCCTGAGTTTCGTGACCGTCGACCGTCCTGGCCTGGTTCTGGGTTCGCCAGACCGACTGCAGCAAGTCATGTGGAATCTCCTGATGAATGCGGTGAAGTTCACTCCGGGTGGCGGACGCGTCGAGGTTTCCTTGCGGCGGTTGGAGCAGACGGTCGAGTTGACCGTTGCCGACACCGGTGAAGGCATTTCCCAGGACCTTCTCCCGTACGTGTTCGACCCATTCCGGCAGGGCGACAGCTCTAGCACGCGCCTGCACGGCGGCCTGGGTTTGGGTCTCGCCCTGGTGCGTGAGCTGGTTGAGCTCCACGGCGGCCAGGTGAGAGCGCAGAGTGCGGGCAAGGACTTGGGGGCGACCTTTACGGTGACCTTACCACTCGCGGCGCCGGCGACCGGCGACACGATGGAACAGGCTGACCACGAGGCTCCGGAAGCGAAGCACGCCGGGTGCGGTACTTCGCGGTGTGCGCGTGCTTGTCGTCGACGACGATGCCGAATTTCTGGAGCTGGCGGCCGTGATGCTACGTCAGGCTGGCGCCGATGTGCGGACAGCACCGTCTGCGCCTCGGGCGTACGACGTGGTTGAGTCTTGGCAACCCAGTGTGGTCTTGACGGACCTGGCGATGCCTTTTGAAGACGGGTTCATGCTCCTGGGTGCCTTGCGGGCCGGCTTGGCCCACAAGCACATTCCGATCATCGCCGTGACCGCGCATGCGACAGCCGAGAATCGCGCGCGAGTCAAAGGGGCGGGGTTCGACCTGCTCTTGGGAAAGCCGGTCGATCCGCTTGATCTGACCGGGGCCATCACTCGCGTCCTGCGTCGCGCGAACTAGCTAGTTGGCGTCGCCCTGCGGAGCTGACCCCTGCCGATCCTTGAATGCTTTACGCGGAAGCTCCGCCCGCGCATTCAGAAGGTGCACGGGCTGAGTCGCGCCAAGAGAATCGCCTGGTACCAGCCGACGGCGAGCTGCCTGATCGCTCCGCTCGGCACGGCGCCGCGGCGGCCGTCTCACGGTGCAGCGGCCGGCTCACGGTGCAGCGCGGCCGTCTCACGGTGCAGCGGCGGCCGTCTCACGGTGCAGCGGCGGCCGGCTATTGGCCGGGCAGCTTCTCGTCGAGCTCCGTCACGAGCTGCTCCACATCAGTCCTGGTGGCAAGGGTGTCGGTGTCGCCCTCCACGGGCAGGCCCAGGTGCAACGTGATGCGCTCGAGCATGCGCACCATGGCCGTCGCTTCCTGCTCCGCCAGCAGATTGACTTGCAGATCGAGATGCGCACGTCGATCAGCCTGCATGGTCATCCGGTTCTGGCTGATCAGGACCATGATCGTCAGAAAAATCGCCTCCAGCGAGACGACCATCGTGAGCAGGCCGAACGGATACGGATCGAAGGCCGTGACGCCAAAGGGCCGATACGTGTTCATCCCGATCCATGCCGCGAACCATACGAGATGGAGGATGCCGAAGAAGGCGCTGCCGAGCGCACGCGTGACGGCGTCGCTGACCCGCTGGGCAGGGCTCCGCTTGTCGAGCGCCGCCTGCTCGACGGCACAGATCGCGCGGATGTTTTCGGCGATCGGCGGCGTTGAAGTTACGGCCTGCTCAGTCCGCCTCATCTAAACCTCCCCGCCCGGGGCGTTGGTTGCTGCCAGGCGCAGGTTGAGCAGCCGCCGTGCCAGGGTCGACAAGGATGCGCCGGCCGCGTGCAGGGCCCGGTCGAGTCCCTTGGCGACCGCGTGCCAGCGTGGCGCGTCCGGGCCCGATTTAGCTTGTGCGTCAGAGCCTCGAGGCGCCCGGCCGGAGGATACGTTTGAAGAATGTTCTAACCTGCCGCAGATCAGGCCGGACCGGTTGGCCGAATCAGAGTGCCATTGTGACCGGCATCTAGCTTGCTCTCACTAAGCAATTGCGTCACGGGACGCGGAAAAGGGGGCATCCATGAAGAAGCAACAAGTCGCCGAACTCCTCTTGCAAGCGCTCGAGACCGAGCAGGGCGGCGTCAGGGTGTACGAGACGGCCCTGCGATGTGCTCAGAACGATGACCTGCGGGGCGAGTGGGAGGAATACCTCCAACAGACCCAACGCCACGTCGAGATTGTCCTCGACCTCGTCGAAAAATTCGATCTGGATCCGAAGACCGAGACACCGGGTCGGTTAGTCGTCCGGCATCTGGGCGAATCTCTCGTGAGGGCGATGGAGATGGCCCTCGACTCTGGCCCGCCCGAGGCGGCTCAGCTCGTCGCGACCGAGTGCGTGGTGCTGGCCGAGACGAAGGACCATCTGAACTGGGAGCTCATCGAGCAGGTCAGCCAGAAGGCGACCGGCGAGCAGCGCAAGGCCTTGAAAGAGGCATACGAGGAAGTCGAGGAGCAGGAGGACGAGCATCTGTACCACACGACCGGCTGGAGCCGGGAACTGTGGATCGATTCGCTGGGGCTGCCCGCCGTGCTACCGCCGCCCGAAGAAGAGAAGGACGTCAAGACGGCGATCGGGGCGGCGCGGGCCAAGAAGGCACGAAAGTCGCTCCTGTAAAACCGGCCACTACACGGGCGTCGGTGGCGAGATCTGTCTCGTCACCGATCGCCCCAAATTCGACCCGCTCGGCGATCACGAGGATCCCTCCCCCAGCGGGGTGTTGTCGAGGCATATGTCAGGTCTAGCGGAGAGGTCTTGAGGAGCGACGATGGCAGTGATCCAGGCGGTCCTGGCGCTCGTTAGCCGGTCCCTCGGAAAGATCGTCGCCGCCCTCTTCGGTTGGGCGGTGGTGGCATTGTTCGGTCAGACGAGTCCTAGCGAAAAGATCTGGTTGTCAGTTTTGGTGGGCGGCGCCGCTGCCTGGCCTATCCTGCTGCTGGGTGTGGCGTGGCCCAGAGTCGCCACAGCTGTTCTGGCCTTCGTTCCTCTGCCCGGGGCGGTACCGTCCTGGGCGATCCGTCTCGTGTGGATCCTGCTGGCCGCCCTGGTCCCGTTCGCACTCGGCGTTGCCATGGCCGCCCGTGCAGGTAATCGCCGCTCCACGTTGCCGGGAACCGGGGTGCCGTCGGATCCCCGCATGGAGGAGCGCCGGGAATCAACCGTGGTGCGCCTGTTGCGCGGGATCCCGATAACCATCGCCATTGCTGTGTCCTTCTTTCTCGTCTTCGTCACTGTGCCGATGCAGCGAATCGCGTCGATGGTCCGGCGCCGCTTGGATGTGCACGTCCCGCTGGTGACCGATGCTCGGGCATATCAGGTTGTGGCCGCCGAGATCGCCGCCACGCTGAACAGCCACGGCTTCCCGGTCGCAACAAGAGAGCCGCCTTGGTGGCTGACGGCACCCTCACGGGTCCTGCTTTGGCTCGGTGGGCCAAGCTTTCGGGAATACATTCCACAGCGCCTCGCCTACTTCCGCGGTCCCCGCCTTGAAATCGTGCTGTACCCGAATGGCCTTCTTTTGCGCGGGCGGGAGCAGGACACGGCGTGGGCCCATGGCGTCGTGGTGGAAGCGCTCTCGAATGCGCCCGCGTACCAAACATTCGATCCGAGGGCTCAGGACGTCGAGCGACAGATTCGGAACGTGTGGCGGGCCTTCCAGCGGAATCCACAGGCGCATAAGGCCTCACCGTGGCTGGAGACACGCGTCGGCGAGATCGCGGAAGACATCCGTGAGCTTCCTGTCTCGTATGACGAGTGGCAGATCGTTTATCGGCAGGCCCTTCAGCTCGGACGCGCGCTGCGCTGCGAGCGACAGCTTCTCGAGACGCCGCAGGCGTCGATGGGAAACGAAACGAGAACTCAGCCCGAGGAGGCATCGATGGTGAAGAGCGAACAGGGGGACTCGATCCGCGCGCAGAGCGTCCCGACACGTGACCTGCTGAGCGGAATCGTGAGTAAGGCGACACTGCTCGCCCGCAAGGAGGTCGAGCTGGTCAAGGCCGAGATCAAGGCGGATCTCCAGACCTACATCTCGATGGTCAAGAGCCTGGCCATCGCCGCGCTATGCGCGGTGCTGGGACTCAACGTCCTTCTAGTGGCGGCCGTGTTCGCCCTGGCGCCATATGTGGCCCCGTGGCTGGCAGCGCTCGTACTTGGTGGCGCGCTCCTGGCGGCCGGCGCGATTCTTGGCTACGTCGGCTGGGCGCGACGTGTGGCGAATCCGCTGGCCTTGACCCGAAAGACTCTCAGGGAGGATTTGCAATGGGCGAAAGAGCATCTGGCCTAGGGAATGGCGGTGAGACGGGCAGTCAGCCCGGGGAGTCCCCACGCGTCGCATCACGCCACTTAGAGGGCGAGATCGCGATCTTGCGAGAAGAGATCGGCGGAATGGTCGTGGAGATCGACCGGCGCCGTCACGAGCTGACGGACGTGCGGCTCCAGGTGAGACGCCACGCGGTAGGAGTGACCGTGACCGCCGTTGCGCTGATCGCAGCGGTGGCTGGAGCCGTATGGTTAGGGATGGAGCGGCGCGCGCGCCAGCAGGGGCTTCTCGGTCGCATGGCTCGGCTCCGCCAGGCGGTGGGGCACATGATCGATCGGCCCGAACGAGTGGCGGCCGAGCCAACCGTCATGGGAAAGATCCTGGCGGCCGCGGCGACCGCCGCAGTCGCCACGCTCGTCAAAAAGGGGCTCGAGCGCGCCGCCCAGTCAGTGCTGGACGGACGCGGTTCAAGAGATGCCACGCCGAGACCCTCTCTGGCTGGCCCGTAGCAGTCGGGAACGGCTCACGCGCGGGCCGTGAGACGGCCGTCGCCGCGGCACCCCGGCGCGACGCATCGAACGGCAGGTTGCCGGCGAACAGTCCCTAAACAAGTACTGATTCTCTAGGAGTGCGGGGCCAGTTCGTTCGCGACCATGACAGCAGGGCAGGTCTCGTGCCCAAGAAGTGGCCAGCAGTGCGCTGGCTGCTGTTCTCTCCAGAGCGTTTACCGGCGAAGCACGCCGATTGGGAGATATGGACATGCGGAAGAGTGCGGACAATGGTAAGAACGGCAAGGGGGCGGCCAGGTCGACGGTGAGCGGCCCCCGGAAGGGGCCGCGCAACGCGAATGGCGATCCCGCCGTGCGCAAGGCGCAGGGCACGCAGGCCCTTGCCGCTGAATTTCCATTCAATGCGAACAAGCCCCACGAAATTGGGGATGCCGCCAGGAGGCCCAGGGCAGGCGCGACCGCGAAGCCGTCTGACCCGGCGGTGACTGGCAGCACGCTCACCGAGGTCAACACGTCACCCAAGACCGGGAGTGAGGCGAAGCCCGGGACAAATCCGGGCAATGCCCCCCTGGACCGGGCGCGGGTCGATTCGGGAGGGCAAGTCCTCACGACGAACTTCGCGCAACCGATTGCCGACAATCAGAACTCGCTCAAGGCCGGGTTCCGCGGCCCCGCCCTCCTGGAGGACTTCATCCTCCGCGAGAAGATCACCCACTTCGACCATGAGCGTATTCCCGAGCGGATCGTGCACGCGCGCGGATCGGCGGCGCACGGGTTTTTCGAGTGCTACGACTCACTCGCCCGGTTCACGCGTGCGTCGTTCCTGGGGGCGAAAGGGAAAAGGACGCCGGTGTTCGTGCGGTTCTCGACCGTGGCGGGTGAACGGGGTTCCGCCGACACCCCCCGCGATGTCCGCGGCTTCGCCACGAAGTTCTACACCGATGAGGGCAACTTTGACCTCGTGGGCAACAACATCCCGGTGTTTTTCATCCAGGACGCCATCAAGTTTCCGGACCTCATCCACGCCGTGAAGCCCGAGCCTCACCATGGGATGCCGCAAGCCGCCAGCGCCCACGACACGTTCTGGGATTTCGTCTCGCTGATGCCGGAGTCGACCCACATGCTGATGTGGGTCATGTCCGACCGTGCCTTGCCGCGGAGCTTCCGCACCATGCAAGGGTTCGGGGTGCACACCTTCCGGCTGGTGAACGCCGAGGGTGAGTCGCGCTTCGTCAAGTTCCACTGGAACCCGGTCGCCGGGACGCATTCGCTTGACTGGGATGAGTCCGTCAAGATCGCCGGCGCCGATCCCGACTACACGCGCCGCGATCTGTGGGAATCGATCGAAGCCGGGGTGTTTCCGACCTACGAGCTGGGGCTACAGATCTTCACGGAAGCACAGGCGGACAAGTTCAGTTTCGACGTGCTCGATGCCACGAAGATCGTGCCCGAGGAGTTGGTCCCGGTGATGCCGGTGGGCCGCATGGTGCTGAACCGTAATCCGGACAACTTCTTTGCCGAAACCGAGCAGGTTGCCTTCGGTGTGCAAAATCTCGTGCCCGGCATCGATTTCTCGAACGACCCTCTTCTGGCCGGGCGCATCCACTCCTATTTCGACACCCAGCTCCTGCGGCTAGGCGGCCCGAATTTCCATGAGATCCCCATCAACTCGGCGATTGCGCCCGCCCACAACAACCAGCGGGATGGCTTTCATCGCCAGGCCATCCATCGCGGCCGCGTGTCCTACGAGCCCAACTCCCTGGGTGGGGGCTGCCCGTTCCAGGCTGGCGCCCGGGGCTTCGTCAGTTTCCCGCAGGCAATGGCGGACGAGAAGGTTCGGGGAAAGCCTGAGAAGTTCGGGGACCACTATTCGCAGGCCACCCTGTTCTGGAACAGTCAGGCGCCATTCGAGAAGGCGCACATCGTGCGCGCCTTCCGCTTCGAGCTGACCAAGGTCCAGGTCCCTGCGATCCGGGAGCGTACGGTCTCGATGCTGCGCAACGTGTCAGACGAGCTCGCCGGGGCGGTGGCAGCAGGTCTGGGTATTGCGCTGCCCAAGGCCATGCCCCGTGTGGGTGCGCCGCCCAAGCCCGAGGTCACGAAGTCGCCGGCCTTGTCCTTGACCGCGCGGCCCGGTGACGGCAGCATACGCGGGCGGAAAGTCGCGATTCTTTGCGCGCCGGGGATCAGCGCGGATTCGGTGGACCGAGCACGCGCGGCGCTCGGCCAGGATGGCGCGGTCGTCCGGCTGCTGGCGGCGGGCCTGGCACCCCTCGCCGTGGCTGGCGGAACAGACCTCGAGCCCGATGCGACCTTCGAGACGTTCCCCTCGGTGCTCTTTGACGGCGTCGTCGTGCCTGATGGGAAGGACGCTGCCAGGGAGTTAAGTCAGCTGGGGCAGGTGCTGGAATTTCTGAAAGATCAGTACCGTCACTGCAAGCCGATCTTGATGCTGGGGGCAGGTTCGGAGGTGATCAAGGCCGCCGGAGTTCCGGCGGGCGACAACTCGGACTGGGCGCTAGTCCGTGACCTGCCCGCCTTTGTGGATGCGCTGCGCAAACACCGCAACTGGGCCCGGAGCACCGACCCGCCCCGCGTATAACGCGCGATAGCCTGCGACCGCCGAGTCTCGGCCCGGCGGTGGCAGGCTATGGCAGGCAGGGCGATCTATCGGTAGGTGGAAGGGGTCTTCCTGTCGTCGGATCGTACGTAATCCTGACCCGCCTGGAGCGTCTGTACGCACTTGCTCCTTGGCAGTGTCGAGGGCACCTTCCGCCGCAGCCTGCACGTTGTCCAGCCCGCGCGCAACGGTGTCTCGCGCCTGGCTGGTCTTGTCCTGGGCAAGCTCCCTGATACGATCACCCCAGAACCATATGAACGCCCCTCCCGCAATAGCCCCGGTCACAAATCCAATCATCATGTCCCTCCCCGTGGCACCTCTTCGCCACTAGATATCCAGCCGCTGTCGGAGTGTGCGTACTCTCGCCTTGAGATCGGCCCGGGAAATCACCCCGAAGACGTACCGCCGCCTCAGCTCTGCGACCATCGCTTCCGTGGCACCCGGACCACGGCGCGGTCGCAACCACCCGAATAAGCGCCGCAGCTCTTGTCTCACGCTCTCGAGACTGTGCAGAACCCGTGCCGATGACCGTTGGCAGTCACGGGGCTGAGACTTCGAGGACCTCGTCCCGTGCGGCGCCGGTACCGGTCCTATGGTTCACCCAGGTGAGCGCGTCACCCGGGCTGGGTCGGGCCGACTGCTAGCGGTCTACGGGCAGGCGGACGACAAACGTGCTGCCCCTGCCAGGACCAGCGCTTTCAGCGGTCACCTCCCCGCCCTGGGCTCTGACCAGTCTGTCGACAAGCGACAGCCCAATGCCGAGGCCCTCAGCGGGGCTGAGGGTCTCTCGCGGCGTCGACGGACACAGTTCGAGGCGATGTCTCGCGGCCATCGTCGGCAGCGCCGGGAGGTGGGGAGCATCCTTTCTGCAGGTCAGGCGCACACTAGTGGGCGGCCGTGCGGGATGCAATCGTCTGGTGGCGGGCAGTGTTTCAGTTTGAGTGATCGGACGTGCCTATTCGCCCGGATGCTATGATCGGCACCCCATGATGGACCGGCGCCGCTTCCTCCGGACAGTAGGTGTCGGCGTCCTCGCAACGCCGCTCATCGCCGAGGCGCAGCAGGAGAAGGGGTGCATGGTCAGAACGAGCGTTTCCCAACCCTTGCCGCCGAGCTCGTTGCGCTGAGACCCGACGCCATCGTCGCTCAGACAACCCCTGAGGCCATCGCTGCGATGCGGGCAACGCCGACAATCCCCATTGTCATAATCGACGTCACCGACCCGGTAGGCTCCGGGCTTGTCGCCAGCCTCGCGCGTCCCGGGGGCAACGTGACAGGCTGTCCGACAACCCTGCTCATCCCTTATCACTCCAGGCAATTCAAGACGCGGCGAGGGGTATCGGTCTCACGGTTCTGTCCGCGGTGGTCAGATCACCCGAAGAATTTGAGGGGGCGTTTGCATCGATGGCAAAGAAGAACGCCGGCGCGCTGATCGTACTGGGTGGCGCGCCGTTCGGCAGCACCCCAGCGCAACGCGACAAGCTTGTCGAGCTCGCGGCAAAGACCAAATTGCCGACTATCTATCCGAGTCGAGGGTTTGTATCCGCGGGGGGACTCTTGAGCTATGGCCCGGTCAGCACGCCGCAGAGCTGGATGCGTGCCGCCACCTACATCGACAAGATTCTGCGGGGCGCCAAACCGGGGCGATCTGCCTGTGCAGCAGCCCGCCGAATTCGACCTGGCCATCAACCTCAAAACCGCCAATGCGCTCGGGTTGACGATCCCGCCCTCGTTGCTACTGAGAGCGACCCATGTCATCGAGTGACGCCGCCTGGATTTCAAACTGAGACGTACCTGGCGGCGGGCTGGCTTGACAAGCTCAAGGCGGGCGCCTCGCCCGCGAAGCGCGCGAAGGTCGATGCGAGCTGCTCGACGCGTGTCGGCCCGGAGCACCCGGCGCATATGGGACAGCGCCTGCCGATGATCCTGAGGGCGGATCGACGTGACGCAATCGCTCGGGACGAACAACCTGAAGTCGCGGATGTACGCATCGCTGGCCGTGAAAAGGACGCAGTTATCGGTCGTGAGCCCAGTGAGCACGAGCGTGTCCGCGCCCAGGTATGTCAGGAGCGTATCGAGCGCGGTGGCAAAGAATCCCGAGTGCTTCGGTTTCAGCACAAAATAGTCGCGTGGCGTCGGCGCGAGTGTGAGCGCCAGGCGGCGTCCCCGACACTCCTCTTGCTGACAATGGCGCACGATGTGACTGAGGTCCGAGCGCCATCGACCCCAGTTGTCGTTCACGTAGATGACGGGAACGCCAACGCGGCGGGCTCGCGACAGAAGCGGAGCCAGGTGAGTGCTCATGCGGAGGGCGGCGCGAAGAAGCGTGGCGCCCCCGGGGAAATCGAGATCGTTGATGACATCGATGACCAGCACCGCGACACGCACCTTGTCTGGTGCATTGCCATGGAGGTCGGGATTGCGAGGGGGGCGTCTCACGTGTGGCGACGTCTGAAGGCTAGTCGCCGTCACCCCGCGTCTGGTCGGGGGCTGCCAGACGGCCCAGCGCCTCCAGATCGCGCTCGCCATGACACTGCTGCAGATAGATGGCAAGGTCCGCGCTCTGTTGAGCGAACCATGGGTCAAAGGCAGTGGCGCGAGGGCCCGCGGCCCGCGCGAGCCTCCCCAGGACGTCCTGACAAGCCTGCTCGATTACGTGTCGGACGAGGAGCGCTCGGCGCATTCCGGCGCCATCTTGGTCGAGAGGATCGCCATCGATTTCCACCGCGGCCCGTTGCAGCGCGGTACGCATCGTCCAGCACGCGGCTTGGGCAGCGCCGAATGCGGCTATCGCGTGGGGGTCGTCGCGCCAGTGACGACGGGCATAGCGGTCAACCAGGCCCTGCGCCCCCCCGGCCCAACACGCCGCGACTCCGACCGCGCCATGCCAGAAGCCTGGCCGCGCAAGATAGAATCCCGGTCCACCGACGGCGGCTTCCTCTGGCACGACCGCCTGGACATGTACCGTGCCGGTCGCCGTGGCCGCGAACGCCGCCGTGGCCCATTCTCCCGTTTCCACCCGGGTGTCCTCGGTCCCCAGGGGAAGAATGAACAGACGCAACCCGTCGGGGGCGTGCGCGGTGACCACCGCCTGATCCACGATCGTGCTGCCGCTACAGAATCGCTTCGTGCCCGTCAGGCGCCAACCTCCCGGCACGGCGACGGCTTCCAGTCGGCTCCCGGGTCCATCGGAAGCCCAGACAGCGAACGTGTCGTCCCCCCTGGGACCTGCGTGGCCGGCTTCAGCGAGGATCGCCGCCGCATCGGCATGAGCCTCGACGAGGCGTGCAACCGACAGATCGTCGGTCGCCAGCGCGCTCAGGGCCGAGAACCGATCCGCTGTCTGGCCGGATCCCGGCGCGGGCAAATCTGCACGTCCCCCACCGACGATCGCTCGAAAGCGGCGCGCTGTGCCGTTCGTACCGTCACGTTCTGACGCGTGAGCGATCGCCTCTGGCCCCGCCGGACAAGCCGACACGCGTGCGCTCACGATGCTGCCTCCAGTGGAACCGGGGCGCCCTCCAGCGCAACCAGAGTATCGGCAAACCCTCCCCGTGCCCGGCCCACGCGCCGGCCGCTGGTGATGACAGAGAGATTTCTGTCCGAGAGGCATGGCCAGCCGCGGGCTCGTAAGGCATTCCAGAGACCGTGATCCTCGGCCAGATTCACGGCCGGCCAGCCTCCCACGTCGAGATACGCGTCGGCCCTTACGCCCATGTTACAGCCATGGACATGGGGATGTGGACGGTCTTTGGGCAAAGCGTAGGTTGTTCGGAAGCGCCAGCGCATATCGAGGCGGTAGCCCGCAAAGGTGTCCACATCGATGATCCCCGCCACCGCCGCCCATCCCTCTCGAGCAGCCCGGATCTGACGGACAAGCCACGCGGGCGACACCGAGGTATCCGCGTCGGTGTTCGCGAGCCAAATGGTCGCTGGGTCTGCTGCCTTCCAGTGGTGGAGCGCGGCCATGACTCCGGCTGCCCGTGCCCGGCCCGCACTTTGAAGATCCACGCGTAGGACCTGACCAACCGTAGGGGCGCCATGGAGACGAAGGGCTTCCTCGGCGCGTTGGGCCGTATCGTCGATGCACCGATCTGCGACCACGACAATTCGGCGATCGAGCCTCCGGAGGGCAGGGGCTGCTAGCGCCTGCTGGACAGACGAGATGCAGCGGGCAATGACCGCCCTTTCGTTGTGGGCGGGGATGATGACGGCCAGCCGCGCGATCCTCTTCACGCTGCCTCCCTCGTCCACACGTCTGCGCGAAACTTGTCCTCGAGGTACGAGGCTTGCCGCAGCAGATGGCGTTTGGCTGCCTCCCTGCGCGCCAGCTCGTGCACCTCATCTCCGTGGAGAATGTGGTCGGGTGAGTGACCGCGCCAGTGGACGGCAAGCAATGTCCCACCAGGTTCCAAGAGAGAGCCGCTCCGGGCAACGAGCGCGGCCAGGAGATCCCGCGAAAAGTAATATCCAAGCTCGCTGAGAACGACGAGGTCAAACGGACCCGTTGGCCACGTCTGCGGCAGCTCGCCGACCTTGATCGTCACGTGCTCGAGGCCTCGACAGCGCTCGCGCGCCCGCGATACCGCGGTGGGCGAGCAGTCGATGGCGATCAGCGAGTCACAGCGAGCGGCCAGGCGAACGGTGAGTTCTCCGATCGAACAGCCCGGCTCGAAGCCCCGGCGATAACGCGGCTGCGGCAGCATGGCGATGGCCACCGAGTACCGGTGCTGCTCGTACGGAGAGCCGGCGAAATTCCAGGGGTCCCGTCGAGCACGGTATTGCGCTTCGAAGGATTCTCCGGGGACACGGCTCTCGCGGATGTCGGATTTCATCGAAACACCACCTCGAAGGGGCGTCGAAACCGATTCAGTACATGAGGCGGGAGGATGGGGGCGCCGAGCAATCCGTCACACTGACTCGCGAACGCGCCCAGGGCTTCTCGCTTGGCGGCGAGGGCATGCGAGGACAGTGACCACCGCTCGGCCCGCGCCAGAAGTTCGGCCGCGGCGCTGCTCCGCGGCTCCATGAAGTGCCAGAGCCAAACTGGGAAAAACCGCGCTGGCACTCCGAGCTCGCTAGCCACCTCGGCTGCGATGCGGCCAGCCGCTTCATGGTCGGGATGACCGTCGCCAGGCCATGGCGCGAGGACCCAGGACGCGCGGACGATCAGTGGTGATAAGTGAGCGGCGAGAGCGCTGGCGTGTCGAGAAACCGCGCCATCTGGAATTCCGAGCCGGATCATGGCAGCCTCGGTCAGGCCGAGGTGGCGTTGCGCTCGCGCCAGTTCCCCCTGCCGGATCGCACCCAGGGCCGGAACGTCGGGATATGCCCTCTCACCATCGGTGACCGCGACCAGGACCACACGCCAGCCGAGTCCGGCTAGATCATGAAGGAGGCCGCCGACCGCGAGGGTCTCATCGTCGGGATGGGGAGACACCACAACGATGCGGCCGGCTGGGCCCGGGTGCCAGACGGGAAGTGCGGCACCGTGCAGAGTCTCGAGCCACTCCGCTTCATCGGCCCCGGCAGCCTGCACATCGATGTGGGGCCTGACCACGACCGAAGAACTCGACATGGCCTGCTCGCGTCCTTCAGTGCCGCGCGTCCGCGCGCTCGTCGTGGTCGAGGGTCTCGATGAGCGTTTTCAGCTCCTCGGCGTGCTCCTCTTCCTTGGCGAGGATCTCCTCCAGCATCCGCCGCGTGGTGGGGTCATCCTCACCGATGTAGCGGATCATGTCCGTGTACGACTCGATGGCAATCCGTTCCGCCACGAGGTCCTCGCGAATCATGTCCAGCAAGGTGCGCCCCTCGACGTACTCGGAGTGGCTGCGCTCGGTCAACCGTTTCGGATCGAGGTCCGGCTCACCACCAAGCTGCACGATCCGCTTGGCGATCTGATCGGCGTGCGCCTGCTCCTCGGCGGCATGTTGCAGAAACTCTTCCCCGACTGACTGCGCGTGGATCCCGCTCGCCATGTAGTAGTGCCGGCGATACCGAAGCACGCACACGATCTCGGTGGCGAGTGCTTCGCTCAGGATCTGCAGCACCGTGTCGCGATCCGCCCCGTAGCGCTCGGTCACCGCACCCTGGTCCATGTGTCGTCGAGCTCGATCCCGGATGGCCGCGATGTCGCTCACGAACGTGTTTGACTCCGATTTCTTCGCCTTCATCGCTAAACTCCTCCTGATAGCGGCTAAACGGTCCTGAATGGCCGCCTTGTTGGCTATCGGAGCAAGGACGATGCCGACGAGGCGGGGCTATGCCCTCCGAGCGGCACCCTGACCTAGGGCGCGAGTGGCCTTCCGAGTGCCCGGGTCGCGGCCAGAGCCTGGCCCAGCGACCGTATGCCCCGCTTTTCGAGGAGCCCGATGAGCCTCGACAGGATCTCGGCGGTTGTCAACGCGTCCCCGAGGGCCGAGTGCCGGCCGCGTATCGTGACGCCGAGGCGTGTGGCTACCGAGTCCAGGTCGTGGGTCTCAACTGAGCCGTGAACGATCTGCGAGAGGGATTGCACGCTAGAACAACCATTGCCAATGACTCATAATGAGCACCGCGCTGAGAACGCGGTGCAGTAGCGTCCAATCGTGCTGCCAGGGAGCGGGCTGGTGATGGACATCGATCGCGGCGCAGTTCGGCCGCCGTGCAATGGAGGTCGGGCGGGGCCGCATGCCGAGTGATCGCGGGTTCATCCGCGGGCAGGATGTCGGGGCCCTCGATGTAGTGGCGGACGTGCTGGTGGTCGGTGGCGGGCCTGCAGGTGCCTGGGCGGCGGTAGCGGCGTCCGAAGCAGGCGCCAAGGTCATCCTGGTCGACAAGGGTTATCTGGGCACGAGCGGGGCGACGGCGCCCTCCAATACCGGAACCTGGTTCGTGCCGCCGGGCGAGAGCCGCCGCATCGCGATCGAGCAGCGGCAGCCGCGCACCCACGGTCTTGCCGATCCCCGCTGGGTGGAGCGCACGCTCGATACGGCGTGGGAAAAGCTCCACTGCTTGGCCGCCTGGGGTTATCCGTTCCCCGATGACGACGAAGGCCGGCCCTATCTCGCCAATCTGCGCGGTCCGGACTACATGCACTTCATGCGCCGCCGCGTCCTCGCGGCCGGTGTCACCATTCTCGATCATCATCCGGCGCTCGAGTTGCTCGGCGACGGGGGAGCCATCGCGGGTGCGGCCGGGATTGATCGCCAGCGCAACCGGCCGTGGCAGGTCCGCGCCGGTGCCGTGGTTCTGGCGACGGGCGGCTGCGCCTTTGGCGAGCGCATGCTGGGGACGGCCGCGCTGACCGGTGACGGTTACCTGATGGCCGCCGAGGCCGGCGCCGTGCTGTCCGGGATGGAGCTCTCGGCGCAGTACGCATTCACCCCGAAGCCGAGCGCGCTCAACAAGGGCTTGCCGTTCCGCTGGGCGAGCTTCACCCGGGAGGACGGCACGCCGATCCCCACCGCGGCCCCTGACCGTCACGCCGCGGTGGCCGAGGCCTTGCTGGAAGGGCCGGTCTTCGCCGAGTACGACAAGGCCGCAGCCGAGTTGCGACCGTGGCTGAGGCAGGGGCAGCCGAACTGCTTTCTGCCGTTCGACCGCAGCGGGGTCGACCCCTTCACCGAGCGCTGGCCGGTGACGTTGCGCTGCGAGGGCACGGTGCGCGGCGTGGGCGGGATCAGACTCATCGACGACGACTGCGCCACCGGCGTGGCCGGTCTCTATGCCGCCGGCGACGCGGCGACCCGCGAGCGAGTGACCGGTGCCATCAGCGGCGGTGGCGGCCCGAATTCCTCCTGGGCCATCGCCTCGGGCAACTGGGCGGGGCGCGCGGCGGCGATGTTCGCGGCGCGACTTGGTACCCGGATCGCGGATCGTCCGCTGACGCCGCTCGGCCAGTCCGGGTTGCGGCCCGCGCGGACGGCGCGCGAGGATCTGGACGCGCACGAGATCATCGGCGCCGTGCGGGAGGAGATGCTGCCGCTGGACCGCAACTTTTTCCGCCGAGAGGGGACGTTGCGTCGGTCTCTGGATCGGCTCGACGCCTGCTGGGCCGACCTCCAGCACCATGCGGCGAGCAATGGGTTAGCCGCCGTCAAGGCGCGCGAGGCGGCGGCGCTGACTGCGACCAGCCGCTGGGCCTATCGGAGCGCACTGGCGCGGACGGAAAGCCGCGGCATGCATCGCCGCCGCGACATGCCAGAGGCGGATCCGGGTTTCACCACCTCGCTCCACGTGAGCGGACTGGACGAGGTCCGGATTGCCCGCGCCGACGGCCTGACGATCGCGGCTGCGCCATGATCGAGATCATTTCAGCGGGCCGCTGCATCGCCTGCGACATCTGCGTCAAGGTCTGTCCCGCCAACGTCTTCGAGGCCATCCCGGACGCGGTGCCGGTCATCGCCCGCCAGGCCGACTGCCAGACCTGTTTTCTCTGTGAGATCTACTGCCCGACCGACGCGCTCTATGTCGCCCCCGATGCCGAAGCTCCGACGGCGGTGAACGAGGCCGAGATCGAAGCCGCCGGATTGTTCGGGAGCTACGCGCGCGCGCTCGGCTGGCGGCGGGGCAAACCCGGCGGGACCGAGAACGATCCGACCTTCCGCCTCCGCGTCGCCGACTAGTCCAGGCGCCTCGGTCGCCTCAGGAGGAGCGGCCAGCCCACGTGGGCGTTGTCGGTGGCTCAGGGGTAGGTGGCCCGGCGTGCGGGGCCAGCCGGCGCCCGCGAGCCGCGCAGGGAACGCCAGAAGAAGATCCGCGAGACCGCATGCTCGCCCAGGTACTTTTGCGCCGACTCCAGATAGAGGTAGAGGACGGGGGTGATGTAGAGGGTCAAGAGCTGCGAGACGAGCAAGCCGCCCACCACGGCCAGCCCCAGCGACCGACGGGCATCGGCGCCGGCGCCGATGCCGAGGGCGATCGGCAATGTGCCCAGCAGCGCGGCCATCGTGGTCATCATGATGGGCCGGAACCGCAGCAGGCAGCCCTGGTAGATCGCCTCGGCCGGGGTGGCGCCGTTGCGCTGGGCGTCGATCGCGAAGTCGATCATCATGATCGCGTTCTTCTTGACGATCCCCACCAGCATGATCATGCCCACGAAGCCGTAGATGTTCAGCTCCATGCGGAACAGCATCAGGGTCAGCAGGGCGCCCACCCCCGCCGAGGGCAGCCCGGACAGGATCGTGAGCGGATGAATGAAGCTCTCGTACAGCACGCCGAGCACGAGGTAGATCACCAGAATGGTCACCAGCAGCAGGAGGCCCTGGCCCTGGAGCGAGTCCTGGAACGCCTGCGCGGTGCCCTGAAAGGTCCCGCTCACCGTGGCCGGCACCCGCAGCTCGCGCTGCACGCGGTCGACCTGAGCAACCGCGTCGCTGAGCGACACGCCGGGTTTCGTGTTGAAGGAGATGGTGACGGCAGGCAGCTGACCCCGGTGGGTCACCGTGAGGGGCCCCAGGCCGGGTGTGATGGTGGCCAGCGAGCCCAGCGGCACCAGGGCGCCCTTGGCCGAGCGGACGTACAGTCGGCCGAGGCTGCTCGGGTCCCGCTGGAACTGGGGATCCACTTCGAGGATCACCCAGTACTGGTTCGACGGCGTGTAGATCGTCGAGACCTGCTTGGAGCCGTAGGCCGCTCCCAGCGCGCTCTCGATCTGGTCGACGGTGACGTCGAGGGCGGATGCCTTGTTGCGATCGATCTCGACCGTCACCTGCGGGCTCGAGAGCTGGAGGTCCGTGTTGACGTCCTGCAGCTCGGGAAGCTGGCGGAGCTTGTCGTAGATGATCGGCGCCCAGTAATAGAGCGCCTGCGTGTCCGGATCTTGCAGTGAGTACTGATAGACGGCCTTGGTCAGCTGACCGCCGATGCGGATGGTGGGCAGGATCTGGGGATAGACGCGGATGCCGGGCACCGTGGCCAGCTTGGGCCGCAGCCCTTCGATGACCTTTTCCGCGTGCGGCCGCTCGTCGCGCGGCTTCAGCAAGGCAAACATCCGCCCGTTGTTGAGGACGGTGCTCGAGCCGCTGGCGCCGATGAACGACATGAGCTGCTGGACGGAGGGGTCCTGACGCACCACCGCGGCCACCGCGCGCTGCTTCTCCACCATGGCGTCGAACGAGATGTCCTGCGCCGTCTCCGTGAACGCGAACATCGTCCCGTTGTCCTCGTTCGGGATGAACCCCTTGGGGATGATGGCGAACAGGTAGGCGGTGAGGACGAAGGTGAGCAGGAGGGCCACCATCGTCGTCCGCCGATGGCGGAGCACCCACGTGAGGGTCACATCGTACACGTGCAGCATTCCGTCGAAGAAGCGCTCGGAAACCCGGTACAGACGGCTGTGGCTCGCGTGCGGCGGGCGCAGGAACCGGCTGCACAGCATCGGGGTCAAGGTCAGCGACACCAGGCCTGACACGAGGACGGCGGCGCCGATGGTGACGGCGAACTCGTGGAGCAACCGGCCCACCACCCCCCGCATGAAGAGCACCGGGATGAAGACGGCGGCCAGGGACAGGGTCATCGACAGGATCGTGAAGCCGATCTCGCGGGCGCCCTTGAGGGCTGCCGTCATGCGGTCCTCGCCCGCCTCCATGTGGCGCACGATGTTCTCGAGCATGACCACGGCGTCGTCGACCACGAATCCGACGCACAGGGTGAGCGCCATGAGCGAGATGATGTCGATGGTGTAGCCGAACGCGTACATGACGGCGAAGGTCCCCACGATCGACAGCGGGACAGCGAGGCTGGGGATGATCGTCGCCGACAGATTACGCAGAAACAGGAAGATCACCATGACGACCAGGGCAATCGTCAGCAGCAAGGTGAACTGGACGTCGTGGACCGACTCCCGGATGGCGAGCGACCGGTCGTAGACGACGTTCAGGTTGACCGAAGCTGGAAGCTGCTGGCGGAAGACCGGCAGGAGCTTCCGGATCGCGTCGACGACCTCGATCGTGTTCGTCCCCGGCTGCCGCTGGACGGCCAGCACGACCGCGCGCTCATCGTTGAACCAGCCGGCCACCTTGTCGGTTTGCACGCCGTCGATGACCTTGCCGACCTCCTCCAGCCGTACGGGGGAGCCGTTACGGTAGGCGACAATCAGCGGCCGATAGGCGGCGGCGTCCAGGAGCTGACCGGTGGCCTGCACGTTGACTGCCTGGTGGGGCCCGGAGAGCGTGCCGGTCGGCTTGTTGACGTTCGCGCGGGCGATGGCCGCCTCCACCTCGTCGAGACCGATGCCCCGTGCGGCGAGCGCACGCGGGTCCACCTGAACCCGCACGGCGTATTTCTGGGACCCGAAGATCGTCACCTGGGCGACGCCGGTGATCGTCGAGATCCGTTGCGCCAGGAACGTCTGGGCATACTCGTCGACCGTGTAGAGGGGCAAGGTCGGCGAGCTGAGCGCCATGTAGAGAACGGGCTGGTCGGCCGGGTTGACCTTCTGGTAGATGGGCGGGGTCGGCATGCTCGGCGGCAGCAGGGGCGCGGTCTTGGCGATGGCCGCCTGCACGTCCTGGCCGGCGGCGTCGATGTTGCGCTCGAGGACGAACTGGATCGTGATGTTCGTCACGCCGAGGGCGCTCGTGGACGTCATCGAGTCGATGCCGGCAATGGTCGAGAACTGCCGCTCGAGGGGGGTGGCCACCGCCGAAGCCATCGTCTCGGGGCTGGCCCCGGGCAGGTTGGCGATGACCTGGATCGTCGGGAAGTCGACGTTGGGGAGGTCGTTGACCGGCAGCTTCTGATAGGCCATCACACCGAAGATGACGATGGCCGCCATGAGCAAGGTAGTCAGGACCGGCCGGCGGATGAAGAGCTCGGTGTTCACGACGTCTTGGGCGCCTTGATCTCGACCTTGGCCCCCGGGATCAGGCGGAGGTGCCCGTCGGTCACGATCCGCTCGCCGCCCACCAGCCCCTGCTGGAGCACCAGCTCGCCGCCCAGGCGACGGCCGACCGTGACCGGGCGCGACTCGACGGTGAGATCGGGTTTGACCACGAAGACGAACGCACCCTTCTGTCCGGCCTGGACCGCCTGGGCGGGGACGACCACGGCCTGCTCCGTCGTGAGGGTGAGCACGACGTCGACGAACTGCCCCGGCCACAGGGCGTTGTCCTCGTTGGGGAATGTCGCCTTGAGCTGGATAGTTCCGGTGCTGGGATCGACGGTGTTGTTCACGAAGGTCAGCACGCCGACCGCTCGCCGGCGGCCGCCGTCGAGGGTGACCTCGACCGGCACCTTGCCCTGCGCCAGGAAGCGCTTGATGTCGTTGAGGTGCTGTTCCGGCACCGAGAATGACACGTAGATCGGCCGGACCTGGGCGATGACGACCAGCGGCGAGTCGTCGTTGCCCTTGACCACGTTGCCCGGCTGCACCAGGAGGTTGCCGGTCCGCCCGTCCATGGGGGCGCGGATCGTCGTGTACGCGAGCTGGAGGCGGGCCGTGTCCAGCATCGCCTCGTTGGCGGCGATGCCGGCCTGGGCGTTTTCCACCATCGCCTCCGCGGCGCGGGCGGACGCCTTGGCATTCTCGACCGCCGCCCGATCCGCCTGGACGGTCGCCTGGAGCGCGGAGAAATTCGTGCGAATCTGGTCGTACTGCTCGCGCGCGATGAGCTCACGGCGGTTGAGCTCGCGATAGCGCTCTTCCTGGACGCGCGCGTTGTCCAGCTGCGCGAGGTCGCGCTCGACGTTCGCCAGCGCTTGCGTGACCTCTGCCTGCTTCTGGGCGACCGAGGCCTCCATCTGGCGGACCTGTGCGCGGTCCTTGGCCACATTGGCCTCCATCTGGCGGACCGACGCCTGCAGAGGCCGCTGATCGATCGTGAAGAGTAGATCTCCGCGCGCGACCTCGTTCCCTTCCTTGAAGTGCACCTGCATGATCTGACCGGCGATCTGCGCCTTGACGCTCACCGTCGTGTACGCCTGCACGTTGCCGACCGCGGTCACCGTGACCGGCACGGGCTTGCGCTCGGCCGTGGCCACGCCCACGGGCACGGCGGGGGCAGGTGCCGGAGGCGTTTGTGCGCTGCCGGGGCGGTCCGAGCATCCGGCCGCGCACAACACCGCGCCGAGGAATCCGAGAGCGCCCAGCATACGTTTCACGGCTTGGCCAAGCCTTCGGCCGCGTCCACGAGGGCCTGGAGGCCCTTGACGACTCGGCCGCGGTCTCCCGCCGACATGCGGGTCAAGACTTCTTCCACGCTTCGGAGCTGCATGGCGCGCAGTTCGTCCACCAGCGCCTTGCCCTGAGGCGTCACCTCGAGGAGATACACTCGGCGGTCGGCCGGGTGATCGCCGCGGACCGCGAGTTGCTTTTGCTCGAGCCGGTCGATGATGTGAGTCACGGCCGGCAAGGTGACGCGGAAGGCCTTCGCCACGTCTCCCATGTGACAGGCGGGGTGGTCGGCAACGTAGAAGAGTACCTGCGACTGCGCGTAGGTGAGATCCAGCTCCGACGCGCGCTGCCACAGCAGTTGCCGGAACGTCGTGCTGCCGAGGGCATTCAGGAGGTCAACGAGCCGCTGAGCCTCCGCGGCGCGCGCGTGAAGGTCATGCTCGGTGGACATGACAGTTTAACTATACAGTCCTTGAATTGTTCCGTCAATTAACCTTCCCGGTGATCGGCGGATCCGGGCCTAGGTTGGACCGAGCCTGGGCCGCCGAGGCGGTTGCCTTCGGACGCTTGTCTCCCGCGACGCGTGGCTGAGCTCGTCGAGCAAACGGTCGGCGCCCAGCACGTCGGCAGTGGCGAGCCCCTCGGTGAACCAGCGACGACATTCTGTGAGCAGCCGCGCGGCCTCCGGGCCTCGACCCTGACCGGACCAGAGCCGGGCGAGATCGGTCGCCGCCCGGAGCTCCCACGATCGGGCGCCAAGGGCTTGGGCGACCTCGATCGCCTTCTGAAAGCAGCCTTCCGCTTCGGCGATCGCCTGCGGCTGCTCTGAGCGGTTGGCCCGCTCGACCTGGCCGAGGATCAGCGTACCTCGCAGGCGGTGACGCTCGGGCTCGAAGACTCGTTCGCCGGTTCGGACACCAGCAGCAAGCGCTGTCTCGATCGAATTGCGCGCGTCGTCGACTCGACCGGCCCGAGCCTGTACCTCGCCAATCAAGGTCAGAGCACTCGGCCGCACGCGTTCGGCGCCGGTGGCGCGCAGCGCGGCAAGCCCCTCGTCGAGCTGCGCAATCCCCTCGGCCTCGTGCCCTTGTTCAGCCAGTGCCCAGCCGCGCACAATCGTGCCCCACGCCATCCAGGGGGCGAATCCCTGCGCCTTTGCGAAGGCGATGAGGGCCTCCGCCCGCCCCTGGCAGGCGGGCGCCTCGCGGCGAAGCCGATGGAGCATGGCGACCGCGAACAGCGCGTACAGACGGCTCGGCGGGTGCGAGAGGCTGTCGGCTCGCGCTATCGCGTCGTAAGCGTGCTGGAGCGCCTGGTCGGGATACCCGAGGACCCAAAGAATCCACGCCAGGTGGCAGATACCCACCACACCCGGCTCTTGATGATAGCGGTACGCGACCTCGCCGAGCCGCGCCGAGTCGCTCAAGGCGACAGCCCGCTCGATGTTCGCTCGGGCGGGGCCAAGCTCGCCGAGCCAGTAGAGGGTCGTCCCGAGGGACAGATGCGCCAGCGCCAGCTGGCCCGAGTCGCCTGAGCGCGTCGCCAGGTCGAGGAGCTTCTCGGCGAGGTCGCGGGAGCTCTGGAGCCCCTCCTGAAAGAGATGGTTGACTCTGAGTCCGGCGAGAACGAAAAAGAGCTGCGAGCTGTCCCCGACCCGGTCGCACAGCGCGTGGGCGCGGACGTAGGCCTCCTCTACGTCCGGGGACCCGTAGCCCCGCGTCATGAGCAGGGTCGCCCCCAGCATGGTCCACAGTTCTGCCTCCTGCCGCGCACGCTCGGTCGAGTCGGGGAGCGTCTCGAGCAGGGCAAGCGCGTGACGCACCTGGCTGACGAGCTCCCGGGTGCCGTGACGACGTCTTGCAGTGCGCGCGGCCTGGGTCAGATAGCGAACAGCCTTCCCGATGTCGCGCCCGCGATCGAAGTGCATCGCCAGCTCCGCAGCCACTTCGGGCGAGCTGTCACCGTGCGCCGCCTCGATGCGCTCACCGATCCGCCGGTGCAGCTCGACACGTCGCGCCGGCCCCGCCCGCTCGTACCAGGCTCTTTGGTGGAGCCAGTGCCGGAACTCGTAGCCCTCCGCCATCGTCCTGTCCGGCCACTCGACCACCCCTGTCCGCCGCAAAAAGGTCTGGCATCGGGCCAGATCGTCGCAACGGCCCTCGACAGGGACGAGGTCCTCGTCAAGCGCCGCCGCGACCGCAGCGGCGGAGAACCTCATCCCAGCGATCGCCGCCGCCTCCAGAGTCTGCTGCGCCGGCGCCTCCAGCTGTGCGATCTGCTCATCGAGCAGTCGCCGGATCCCCTCCGGCACGGCGACTCCTATCTGCTCGAGGTCCGCCGTCAGGGTCCAGTGGCCGTCTTCTTCCTGGAGAAATCCGCGTCCGATCCAGTCATCGACCACGGTGACCATGAAGAGTGGATTGCCGTCGGTGCGCTCGTGGAGCACCGTCGCCAGGCCGCGCGGAAGGCTGCTGGCCTGAAACCGCGCTTCCACATACTCGGCGACCGCCTCCTCGGACAGCGGCCCGAGCACGAGCTCTTCGCACTGGCCGTGAATCGCCAGCTCTTCCTTGACCCGCTGCAGGGGATGCTCGTTGACGAGCGCCTTGACAGATCGACAGGTAGCCACCACGAGCAGCTGCGCTGCCTCTGGACGGTGGGCCAGCCGGACGATGAGATCCAGGGTCGCGTGATCGCTCCAGTGGAGGTCTTCCAAGACCAGTATGAGACGCCGCTCCGCAGTCAGCGTCTCCAGGGCCTCGGCCATCTCGCGAAGCATTCGCTCGCTCGTCGCCCCGGCCAGCTCCCGCTGGAGATCCGCGCGCTCCGCCGGCTCCAGGAGCCCGGGAAGCTGGGCCAGCCAGAGCGGGGCGTAGCGACGGAGGCCAGCTACCCAGGTCCGGCCCGACGCTCCGCGGCAGAGACGTCTCAGCGCCTCGAGGACGGGCAGATAGGCCTCGCCCGAGCCGTACTGCTCGACGCACTGACCGTGGGCGACCCATGGCAGCCGACCGTCGCTCGCCAGGCGACGGACGAATGCCTCGACGAGCGCGGTTTTCCCGATCCCGGCCTCGCCGGTGAGAAACACGACACGCCGCCGCCCGCAACATGCGTCGTGCCACCACGCCTGCAACTGGCTGAGCGAATCGCCGCGTCCGACGAGCGGTACCGGCGCGCTCCCACCGGTCAAGAGACCGAGATCCTCGGCTCCGGTGTCAGCTTCCGACGAGGTGGCCTGCCCGCTCTCCGCTGAGGGCACGCTGGCCACTTCGGTGACCGCGCCGAGGAAGCAGTATCCTCGTCGGTGGCGGGTCTCGACGAACTGCGGGACGCGCACCTGGTCGCCAAGCGCCTGCCGGATCGCGCTGATGCAGACCTTCAAGACTGCGTCGCTGACATGAACACCCGGCCAGACGGCGTCGAGCAGCTCGTCTTTCGTCACCAGGCGCCCGGCATGCCGGACGAGGTAGTGGAGGACGGCAAACACCTTGGGCGTGAGAGGGATGGCCTCGGCACCCCGCCACAGACGCTGGTCCGTGACGTCGAGGCGAAAGGGCGCGAAGATCAGCTGCCGTTCCGCCGCCACGAAACTTACCGACGCTTCACGGAAGCGTTACCCCGTGCGCCTTGAGGGTGTTTTGCAGGTGTTCGTAGCTCATCGCTATCGCTTTCACCTCAACCACATCGAACGCCGAGACTCCTACATTTTCCGCCAGTCTCCGCTGCGCTCGAACGCATGGGCGGCGCGATAGATGGTCGCCTCGTCGTAGTGCTTGCCGATCAGCATCAGCCCGACGGGGAGCCCGTCGACCAGGCCGCAGGGAACGCTGAGAGCGGGATGACCGGTGGCATCGAAGGGGGCCGTGTTCTCGATCATCTCGAAGGCGCGCTGGATGTAAAGCGCGCGGGGCGCATCGGCGGGAGGCAAGGGGCTGGCCTTGATGGGCAAGGTTGGCATGAGCAGCAGATCGTACTTGGCGAGCTCGGTGTCATAGGCGGCGCGCAGCTTGCGGCTCAGATTCTGAGCCTTCGCGTAGAAGTGTCCGCGGTAGTGCTTGGTGAAGTAGTGGCCGAGCAGCATCGAGATCTTGAGGGTATCGGACAGCTCGTCGGCCCGGTGCCGCCACCCGGCATGGGCATCGAGCAGGCTGGTCACGAACAGACCGCGCCAGTTGGTGCCCATGCCGTTGCCCTTCATCATCAGCTCGGTCGCGCCCTCGAGCGCGATGGGCGTCCAGATGGCGGGGCCGGCGCGGTGCAGGCGGATCGAGACCTCCTCCACGGTGGCGCCGAGCCTCCCGAACAGCTCCGCGCCCTTGCGAACCGTCGTGTCGACCTCGCGCTCCGAGTGCGGATGACCGAAGCCTTCCTTGACCACGCCGATCTTGAGTCCCTGGGCGCCTCCTCCCAGGGCTCGCGAGTAGTCGGCGGTGCGGGGTGAGTACTGCCGGGGGTCGAGCCCATCCGGACCGGCGATCACTTCGAGCAGGAGCGCGTTGTCGGCGACGGTGCGTGTCATGGGGCCGGTGTGATCGAGCGTCAGCTCGATCGGCATGATGCCGGTGTAGGGCACCAGCCCGTGAGTCGGCTTCATGCCGTAGATTCCGCAGAACGAGGCGGGAATGCGGATCGAGCCGCCCTGATCACCGCCGAGGGCCATGTCGACCTCGCCCGCGGCCACCACCACGGCCGAGCCGGACGAGGAGCCGCCGGCCGAGAAGCCTCTCCGGAGAGGGTTGTGCACGGGGCCGGCAGCGCCGGTGTGGCTGCCGCCCGAGAAGCAGAAATACTCGCAATGCACCTTGCCCACGATGGTGCCGCCGGCGTCGAGGATCCGGGTGACGATCGTGGCATCGACGTCGGGCACGTAGCCGCGCAACGTGGAGGCGCCGTTCATCATCGGAACCCCGGCCAGACAGATGTTGTCCTTCAGGGCGATGGTCTTGCCCGCGAGCTTGCCGGTGGGCGCGCCTTTCACCGTGGTCTTCACGTACCAGGCGTTGTGCGGGTTCTCGTCGCCCTCTGGCTGGTAGCCCGGCGTGCGTGGGTAGGTGACGGGCGGGAGGTAGTCGGGCATGGCATCCACGGCGTCGTAGGCGCCGAAGCTGCCCTGCATCAGGGTGAGGAAGGACGCCACGTCCTCGTCGGTGAGCGTCATGCCAAGGTCCCTGGCCACGGCGTGCAACTGGGCGGGAGTCGGTCGCTTGACGGTCATGAGTATCAGTCTAACCGAGAGGGTCGTCACGCGGCTGTCGATCCGCGGTATCATCCGGGCACATTCGAGGTACGGAGGACCGCCATGAGCACAGTGACCGCTGCGACCCGGACCCTGGCTTCACAAGCCCACCGGATCACCCCGGCGAAGTTCGCCCATGTCGTGCTGAAGACGGCCAACTACGACGGAATGATCGAGTGGTACGCCACCGTCCTCCAGGCCCAGGTGGTCTTCCGCAACGACTTCATCGCGTTCCTCACCTACGATGACGAGCACCACCGGGTGGCGATCATCAAGCTCCCCGGTGGCCGAGCCAGCGATCCCGACGCCTCCGGTGTGCACCACATCGCCTTCACCTACGCCACTCTGGGTGATCTGTTGTCGACCTACCGGCGGCTCAAGGCGCGGGGAATCGAGCCGGCCCGCTGCATCAACCACGGGCCGACGACCTCGATGTACTACTGCGACCCCGACGGCCTGCGCGTCGAGCTGCAGATCGACAATTTCGCGACTGCGGAAGAGGGCCAGGCCTACTTGACGGGCCCGGACTTCGCCGACAACCCGATTGGCGTCATCTACGATCCCGAGCAGTTGATTCGCGACTACGAGTCGGGGCTATCCATGGCCGAGCTGGTGCGGCGACCGCCGCTGCCACCCGGCAAGACGCCCATGGACATGCGTGCGGAAACGCCGCGCGCCTGACGGTTGAGAGGACTGGACCAATGGCCAGATTGACGCCGATCACCAGCAAGGATCAGGTGCCGGTGAAGGATCGGGCGGTCGTGGACGCGATCGTCGCCAGTCGGGGTGCGCTCCAGGGACCGTTCACGATGTTCTTGCACAGCCCGGCCCTCGCCGGTCGCGTCGCCCACCTCGGAGCCTTCGTGCGGTTTGAAGGTGCGCTCGACATGCGGGTGCGTGTGCTGGCGGCCATGGCCGTCGCGCGCGAGCTCGATGCCGTGTACGTGTGGGGAGCCCAGACCGGCGGCGCCCGCAAGCTCGGCGTGCCGGAGTCGACGATCACGGCGATCCGCGAGAAGCACACGCGCGGGGTGCCGCCGGAAGACGCCCAGATCGTCGACTTCACGCTGCAGCTCATGCGCAAGCATCGGGTCGACGATGCCACGTTCAAGGCGATCCAGGCCCGCTTCGGCGACGAAGGCTTGATCGAGCTCACGGGAGCGATCGGCTACTACAGCATGCTGGCCATGACCGTCAACGCCTGTGAGCTGGAAGCGGCGCCGGGGGCCGACGTACTTTCATGAAACAGACCACCCGCCTGCGCCAGCTGCTCGCTCAGGGACAGACCTTGCTCGTTCCCGGCTGCTACGATTCGCTCAGCGCCCGCATCCTCGAGCGGGCCGGCTTTCCCGCCGTGTACATGACCGGCTACGGAACCTCGCTGGCGCTGCTCGGGCTGCCCGACGCCGGGCTCGCGACCATGACCGAGATGCACCTGAATGCCCGCTACATCGCCAACGCGGTGGGGGTGCCCGTCATCGCCGACGCCGACAACGGGTATGGCAATGCCATCAACGTGATTCGCACCGTGCGCGAGTACATCCAGACGGGTGTGGCGGCCGTTCACATCGAGGATCAGGTTGTTCCCAAGCGCTGCGGCCACGTGGCGGGCCGTCAGGTCATCGCGCTGGACGAGGCGGTCGGCAAGTACCGCGCGGCGCACCAGGTACGCCAGGATCTGGACCCCGACTTCGTCATCATCGCCCGCACCGACGCCCGCGGCGCCCACGGCGGCTCGCTCGACGAGGCCATCCGGCGGGCCAACGCCTACCTGGAGGCCGGCGCCGATCTGGCCTTCGTCGAAGGACCGACGAATGTGGACGAGGTCCGGCGCGTGTGTGCCGAGGTGAAAGGCGCCGTCTTCTACAACCAGACCGGAGTCTCGCCCCGGTTCACCTTGGCCGAGATGCAGGACCTCGGTCTTGCGGTGACCATCCTGCCCGGCGCCCTCCTCCGGGTGACCATCCGCGCACTCTACGACTTCGCGATGGCGCTGCGCGAACGGGGCCCTGTGGTAGAGGAGGAATTCGCCGAGGCGCTCACCCGGCACCCACTCGCCAACGTCCACGCCTTCGCCGGTTTCGATCAGATCCGCCGCTGGGAAGAGGAATTCCTTCCCGCCGAGGAGATCGCGAAGTACAGCAGACTCCGTCGGTTATCGCCCGTCGCGCGACTGAGCGGCCGGCCATGAGCTCGCCCCGCTCGATGTTCGAGAAGATCTGGGAGAGCCACGTCGTGACCACCGGGCCCGGCGGTCGCGCGCTTCTGTACGTCGACCGGCTCCTGCTGCACGACGGCAGCGGCGCCGCCTTCGAGCGGCTCGCCCGGCGTGGGCTGACGGTGCGGCGGCCTGCCCAGGCCCTGGCGACGGCCGACCACTATGTTCCGACCGTCGGCCGCGCGGCCGGCATCGCGGACCCCGCCGTGCAGGCCATGGTGGACAGACTCCAGCACCACACGACGCAACAGGGCATCGGCTACCTCGGTCCCACCGATTCCCGCCAGGGTATCGTCCACGTCATCGGGCCCGAGCAAGGCTTCACCGAGCCCGGGCTCGTCCTCGTGTGCGGCGATTCCCACACCGCGACCCACGGCGCCTTCGGGTGCTTGGCGGCCGGCATCGGCTCCTCCGAGGTCGAGCACGTGCTGGCCACCCAGTGCCTCTGGCAGCGTCACCCCAAGGTCATGCGTGTCACCGTCGACGGCCCGCGCGCGTTCGGTGTCCACGCGAAGGACGTCATCCTCGCCGTCATTGCCGCCGTCGGCGCCGGCGGCGGGACCGGCCATGCCATCGAGTACGCGGGCTCGACGATCCGGTCGATGTCGATGGACGAGCGCATGACCGTCTGCAACATGTCGATCGAGGCCGGCGCGCGAGCAGGCATGGTGGCGCCTGACGAGACGACCTATGCGTACGTTCAGGGCCGCCCGTGGGCCCCGAAGGACGATCGCTGGCAGCAGGCCCTCGCCTACTGGAAGACCCTCCCCAGCGATGCGGGCGCCGTCTTCGATCGCGAGGTCGCCCTCGACGGTGCGGCCATTGCGCCAATGGTCACCTGGGGCACGAGTCCGGAGACAGCGTTGCCTGTCACCGAGCGCGTGCCCGACCCCGCGGACGCGCCCGATCCCGGCCGCCGTGCTTCGATGGAACGGATGCTCGCCTACATGGGACTCGCGGGAGGGACTCCACTGTCCGGCATCCCGGTCGACCGTGTCTTCATCGGTTCGTGCACCAACAGTCGGCTCGACGACCTCCGCGCTGCCGCCGCGGTGGCGCGCGGCCGTCGCGCGCGAGTGCCGGCGCTGGTGGTGCCGGGCTCGGGTCTCGTGAAAGAGGCTGCGGAGCGCGAGGGTCTCGACCGCATCTTCCTGGAGGCCGGCTTCGAGTGGCGTGAGCCAGGCTGCTCGATGTGCGTCGGAATGAACGGCGACCTCGGCCGGCCCGGCGAGCGGATCGCCTCGACCTCGAACCGCAACTTCGAGGGGCGCCAGGGGAAAGGTGTGCGCACGCACCTGATGAGCCCGGCCATGGCCGCGGCGGCCGCCGTCACCGGCGCCATCGCCGACGTGCGCGCCTTGGCGGCCCCCTGATGGAGCCCTTCGGACGCCTGGAGGCGGTGGCCGTTCCCATCGACCTGCCGAACGTGGACACCGACCGGATCATCCCTGCGCGGTTTCTCCGCCACGCGCCCGGGCCCGGGTACGAGCGCTACCTGTTTCACGACGTCCGCTTCGACGACGAGGGCCGGGAGCGTCCCGACTTCGTTCTGAACCAGGCGCCCTATCGCGGCGCCCGGATCGTGGTGGCCGCCGAGAACTTCGCCTGCGGATCCTCACGCGAGGCCGCCGTGTGGGCGCTGGCCGCCAACGGCTTCCGCGCCTGCGTCGCCCCGAGCTTCGGCGACATCTTCAGCGAGAACTGCGCCAAGAACGGCGTGCTCGCCGTCGTCCTCGCCGCCGACGTGTGCGCGGAGCTGAGGCGGCAGCTTCGGGAACGCCCCGGCGCCACCTTGGTCGTCGATCTGCCCGCGCAGACGATCACGGGCCCCGACGGCGACGCGCCATGCCTTCGAGGTCGACGGTTTTCGCAAGGAGTGCCTGCTGCGCGGCCAGGACGAGATCGCGCTGACTCTCAGCTACGAGCCCGCCATCGCCGCCTACGAGGCGCGCCGGGCGGCGGAGTGGCCCTGGCGGGTCGGCGCCGCGTCCGGCCCGCCAGGGCGCTTGAGAACGGCGAGTCAGTCAGCTCTTCACTTCGTTCTTGCTGGGCGGGGCGAGCCTCAGGACCACACCGCCGGTACCGAAGGGGACACCACTGATGTTGCCCATCGTGTAGATCTCGCCCTGAGTATCCTGCCCCATCCCGAGCACGGCCAGGGTGGGCGGGACCTCGCCCTCGCAGGCGGCCGGGCCGACGCTCAGGCCGATCGCCGCGATGGCGTCGGAGAAACCGTTGAACTCCTTGATATTGAGCAGTTTGCCCTTGTCCGTGTGTTTTTGCGCCAGGTACAGGAGCCGCCCGTAGTTGTGGGGACCGCGACGGGAAGTTGAACACCCGCGAGAATTCTCCGAAGACGTACCGTCCCTTGAGCTGCGGAATCCGGTTCGCCGTGGTACACAAACCCGCCGATGACCGAGTGTCCCTCGCCGTGGGTATCGTACTGGGCGATCGGGTCGATCATGCTCAGGCGTCGTGCGGCCGTTGTCAGTCCTTGCTGGCAAAGCCTTCAGCGTTACCGTTGACGTGGAAGAAGAGGGTGCCTTCTTTGGGTTCCATCCGTAGTTGCCGCCCTTGACCACGAGGTCGACTTCTTCGATGTCGTTCTGTCCGACGTCGCCCACGTACAGATCCCCGGTGGCCGTGTCGAACGAGAAGCGGAAGGGGTTGCGAAAGCCAAAGGCAAAGATCTCGTCGAGCCCGTCGCCGCCGACGAAGGGATTGTCGGCGGGAATCCCGTACTGCCCATTCGCCGAGTTGTTGCCATTCACGTCGATCCGGAGGATCTTGCCGAGGGGCGTGTTGAGCTTCTGGGCGTTGCCGTCGCCCTGATGGCCGACTATCGGCGCGGTGTTGGCGGGCTGCGCCCCGTCCGCCACGATGAATTCCTGACCATCCGCGTCGTCGGCTCCCACCACCGTCGCCCATCGAGATGTAGAGGAAGCCGTCGGGGCCGAAGGCCAGGTCCCCGCCGTCGTGGTTGAACTGCGGCCAGTCGACCCGCATCAGCACCGCGGCGAGCGCCGATGCCGGGCGCGGCCGGATTCAGCGGAGTGGCGGCAATCCACTCGGAGACCACGTTCTGGTGGTCGGCGCGTCGCCGAGCCGCCGGGCAAGGTTGTCGGTGAACGTCGGCGGTCGCCGAGATTGGGCGGCTCCGACGTGTAGGTGTAGAACTTGCCGTTCGTCGCGATAGTTGGGGTGGAAAGCCAACGCCCAGGAGCCCGCGCTCATCGAAGGTGTTGGGCCCGAGGACGCCGAGCGTCACCAGCAGATTGAGGCCCGTCGGCCCCACGTTGAGGAAGGGCGTCTTGGCGCCCGTGGTCAGGTTGACGGCCCAGAGGATTCCAGTCTGATCGACGACGAAGAGATGATTCGGTAGACCGGGCGCGACCGTTCCCTTGAGGGGCGCCGTCAGCCCCGAGGCGGCGATCTCCAGCCTGATCCTGGTGCCGCTCGCCTCGATCGGGGCGAAGAAGGTTTGCAGGTAGGGCGGGTCTGCTGGTGGATCCGGACAGTGCGCGAGGCCTGGTGTCGCTGGGAATAGTGTCGAGAACACTGTGAGCGTAGCGAGTCACTAACGAGAGAGTCCGCTTTACCATTCCATGATCTCCTGCTCTGAAATGGGAGTGTGTACTACTCGTCGGCGAACCTGCCTTGTCACCTCCTTTCGGCAGCCCCGATGACACGGGGAGGCACACTGGTCATCGAGGCGGTCGACGCAACCCTGGGGACTGCAGGGTGGTCGACGCAACAGGAGTGCCACCGAGACGGGCTCGAGTTCGGCCGGCACCCGCCCCAGCTTCGCCGTTATCGAGAGCGAAACGCTCTAGATGGCTCGCGCGAGCCGCTTCGGCCGTGTAGGCTTTTCAGGCCCTGCTCTGCAGTTCTTTCACGGCCGTTGCTCCGGCCAGGCGCCGCAGCGCCAGGCCCGATGAACGGGAGGAGCGGGACTAGGCCTCGTGCAGGGCGGCGAGGACGGACGGCAGGGTCGCCGTCACCTCCCGCAGGCACTGGCGCACGCGAGCGATGTTCACGTCGGCCTTGTCGGGGATCCCGCCGCGCGACACCTGGGCGATGAACTCCTCGCGCGAGGTCGTCATCAGCAGTGACGCATTGATCTCCAGCTGAATGGCGTGCACGCGGTGGGTATGGGGCTGGCCAAAGGTGGCCACGATGTTGCCGCCCGCATAGCCACTGACATTCTGGTGTACATCGAAACCGTGGCGGGCGAAGATCGCCGACACGGCTGCCGTCAGGGGTTGAGCGCACGTCGTATCGTGGCGGGTGCCGATGATCACCTGATGGTCCTTCATGCGCCGCGGGCTCCCCGTATGCCCATCGAGCAGCATGGCGTATCCGTGCGCGTGACGGAGCTGGGTGAGCAGGCGCTCCAGGGTCGCGTAGTAGGGATCGTAGAGCGCTTGCAGTCGCGCTTCGAGATCGGCCAGTCCGAGTGGCTGCGCAAAGATCGGGGCATCGCGCATGGTGTGGGTGCGCACCACGCCCCGGCGGGAGCGGACCGCGCCATCGTGGTGCTCGAAGTCATCACGCCGGCGATTGACGTCGACGAACATACGCGAGAACGGCGTGGCGAGGACGGTGGCCCCGTGCTCGTGCAGGTCGCTGTAGAGCTCGCCCACGAAGGTGTCGGCATACCCGTAGGCGAAGGTCTCGAACCAGGGTTCGGAGTAGTCGTCGCGGGTGATGTGGGGCAAGGGCTCGGTACCGTAGTGCGGCACGCTCACCAGGATCGGTATCCCCTGTCCCGGACCCGGGTGTCTGACGATCGGGAACGCACGATCCATGGCTATGGAACGTCCAGTTGTCGTCGATCCTCGCGGGCCGTCAGATCACGACCGACTTGCTGCCGTCGACGACCAGCGCGGCCCCGTTGACGTAGGTGGCGCGTTCGGAGACCAGGAAACACACGGCATCGGCAATATCGTCCACGGTGCCCACCCGACCGGACGGGATCGTCTTGACCAGCTGATTCAGGAGGGTGTCGACCGGCGTGCCGTGCGCGGCAGCGGTTGCCTGCAGAAGCCGGTCGGCGCGCGCGGTCTGGATACGTCCAGGGGCGATGCTGTTGACCCGGATGTTCAGCGGGCCGAGCTCCATCGAGAGCTCCTTGGTGAACATGCGAATGGCGGCGTTGCAGGCGCTGCCCGGTGTATGCAGCGGGATGGCTTGCTGGGTGGTGCCGGTGATGTTGACGATGGTACCTCCGCCCCGCCGTTGCATGTGGGGGACGACTGCCTTCGCGCACCGAATGTAGCCCAGGAGCTTGCCATTGATGGCATCGACAAAAGCCTCGTCCGGCAGATCGACGAATGCCCCGAAGGCGGAGGCGCCGGCATTGTTGACCAGGATGTCGATGCCCCCCAGGCGCTGGGCGGCCTGATCGACGAAGCCCTGGCATCCCGCGAGGGTGCGCAGGTCGGCCGTGATCGGCACGATCTCGATCCCGGTCGCTTCTGCGATCTCGGCCGCGGCCTGCTGCAGCTTGGTCTCGGTCCGCGCGCAGATCGCGAGCCGCGCGCCCTCTTCGGCCAGCTTGCGCGCGATCGCCATGCCGATGCCTTCGCTGGCGCCCGTGACCAGCGCGTTTTTCCCCTTCAGTCCCAGCTCCATCGCGTCTCTCCTGAGCGAGCGTGCGGCTGCTCGCGATGCTACGGCGGGCGACGTCGTGAAGGCAAGCGCGCCGGTCGTCTAGTGCGGCAGACCCAGGAGGATCTGCGTGTTGTGGTGAAGGATCCGGTCGACGTCCGCCGCGGGCAGGCTCGACTCTCTGATGTAGTGGAACGTCTGCCGGTACGTCTCGAACGCCATGAGGACCGGATAGTCGCTGCCCGCCACCAAATGATCGGCGCCGAAGGCCTTCCACGCGCACAGTAGCGCCGCCTGTGAGCCGTGGCCGACGGTGTCGTAGTAGAAGCGGCGGGCGGTCACGCTCGGGGGCTCGGGAAGATCGGGATGCTGGCGGGGCGCTTGATTGTCGAGCCGCTGGAGCAGCATCGGAACGATGCCGCCCAGGTGGGGGATCACGTAGGTGATGCGCGGGTAGCGCTCGGGAACGCGGCGGGCGATCAGGTGCAGGACGATGGCGCTATCCTCCAGCGAGGCGCCCACGGAGACCGTGAATCCGTAGTCGTTGATCATC
The DNA here is from genome assembly GCA_963754315.1 of uncultured Candidatus Rokubacteria bacterium. Taxonomy (GTDB): domain Bacteria; phylum Methylomirabilota; class Methylomirabilia; order Rokubacteriales; family CSP1-6; genus CAVWFS01. The sequence goes on along the minus strand of CAVWFS010000013.1, from coordinate 150,222 downwards.
GGCGAGCAGATGCCGTTCTGGATGGGGTGGTAGTTCAGCACCGTTCCGCGCCGATTCATCTCCGCATACAGTGGCTCGAACTCCGCCTCGGCCGTGGACCGATCGAAGCAGGAGCAGGTCATCGACACCCCGAGCATGCCGAGCTGGTCGAGACCACGTTCCATCTCGCGCAGGGCGGCGTCGATGTGGGGCAGCGGCAGCGAGACGAAGGCGGCCAGCCGCCCTCGGTGCTCGCTGGCGAGCCGGGCATAACTGTCATTGATGAGTCGTGCTGCCTCGACGGCGTCGGCCTCTCGGTCAGCGTAGGGTGGGCTGGCCGCCGGGGAGAGCACCTGCATCTGCACGCCGGCGTCGTCCATCTGCTGCAGTCGGGCAGGGATTCCCGATGGGTCGTCGTCCCGCATTGGACGTGACGTGCGCGGCCGCGCCGCTTCAGGCAGGCTCCGCCCGCCGATGCGCAGCAGGACGTCGTTGTAGGCCTTGGGAAAGTAGTGGGCATGGATGTCGACGATCATCAATTCCTCCAGGGACGCGACATGATCCCGCGACTTCAGGCTCCGCCGAGCACGTTGCTCTTTCGAAAGGCCTCGATCTCGAGGGGGCTGTAGCCGGCCTCGGCCAGGACCTCGTCGCCGTGCTCGCCGAGCGCGGCCGCATACGGCTGAACAGCGGCCCGGGCGTCGGAGAACCGGAAGGGCGGGTTCAGCGCCTCGAACGTTCCCGCCGCGTCGCGCACCGTGCCGAAGGCCTGCCGGTGGGCCAGCTGGGGATCGGCCATGGCTTCTTGCACCGTGCGATAGGGTGAGCACGGCACGCCGCAACGCTCGAAGGCGGCGTGGCATTCGTCGGTGGTGAGGCAGCGAGACCACTGTTCCAGCTCCTCGACCAGCAGATGCCAGTTCCGTCGACGGTCAGCGTAGGCGGCGAACCGGGGGTCGGTGAGCCAGTCCGGATGCCCGGCCGCGCGCGCGAGATCGGCAAAGGTGCGCTCGCTGGCCACCGCCAGCATGATGTAACCGTCGCGGGTCTCGATGGGCCCGAACATGGGCCGGCCGGGCGGCGGAAGGGGGAACTGGGCCCGCTGGATCTCGGCAAGTGTCATCGTCAGCATGCTTTCCAGCATCGACACGTCGACGAGCTGCCCACGTCCCGTGTGTCCCCGCTGGTGAAGCGCGGCGAGGATGGCGCCGAAGGCGTAGGTGCCGCTCAGAACGTCGGCGATGAAGATGCCGTTGTTATCCGGCTTGGTGCGGCCCTCCTGGTACGACAGGTGTGCCACGTCGTACCCGCTCGCCGCGTGCACGACCGGCGCGTAGGCAGGGCGGCCGGCCGACGGACCGCTCTGGCCGTAGCCCGAGATGGCGCAGTAGATCAGCGCCGGCTCCACGGTGGCGAGGGTGGCATAGTCCAGGCCCAGCCGCTGCATGACACCTGGGCGGAAGTTCTCCACCAGCACGTCGCTCGTCCGCACCAGCCGCTTGACGATGTCGACCGCCGCCGGGCTCTTCAGGTCGAGCACGACGCTCTTCTTGCCGGCATTGAGCTGGCCGAAATAGCTGCTGACCCCCTCGCGCAGCGGAGGGCGCGAGCGCATCAGGTCGCCTTCGGGCGACTCGATCTTGACCACGGTGGCCCCGAGATCGGCGAGCAGCCGCGTACAGTGCGGGCCGGCGATGGTGGTGGTCAGGTCGAGGACGCGCAGATCGTGCAGGATCTCGTTGGCCATGGCCCTTATCGATACCACGGATCGTCCTCTACGTTTGCTGGCGCAGGCGCGGATCGAGGAGGTCGCGCAGACCATCGCCGAGGAAGTTGATCCCGAGCACCGTGATCAGGATTGCCAGCCCCGGGAAGATCGCGATCCAGCCGGCTACCGTCAAGTAGTCGCGCCCCTCGGCGAGCATGCGGCCCCAGGTGGGTGTGGGAGGTGGCACTCCGAGGCCGAGAAAGGACAAGGCCGACTCCATCAGGATGACCCGCGCCACTTCCAAAGTCCAGATCACCATGACCGGGGCCAGCACGTTGGGCAGCACGTGGCGGCCGATGATCCTCGTGTCGTGCGCGCCCAGGGCCCGGGCCGCCTGGACGAACTCGCGCTCGCGCAGGCCGAGGCTCAGGCCGCGCACCACCCGCGCATAGATCATCCAGGTGGTGAGCGCCATCACGATCACCAGGTTGCGCAGGTTGGCGCCAAGAAGCGCCACCACGGCCAGCGCGAGCAGGATCAGCGGGAAGGCCAGGTTCAGGTCGACCAGACGCATGATGACAGCGTCGACCCGCCCTCCCCGGAACCCGGCCACGAGCCCCGCTGCCACTCCGACCACCGCGCCGAGCAGCGCGGCCAGCACGCTGATGCTGAGCGAGATGCGGGCGCCATACACGAGGCGCGAGTACACGTCTCGTCCCAGATGGTCGGTGCCGAGCGGATGCTGGAGCGAACCCTCCTCCTGCCAGAACGGTGGCTTCAGCACGACGGTCAGGTCTTGCTCGATGGGATCGGTGGTGGCCAGCAGCGGTGCCCCCAGCGCCGCCACGATGACCATGCCGACGATCAGCGCGCCCAGGCCGGCCAGCGGGCTGCGCCGAGCCAGCCGGAGCGGAGAGGGGGGCGGCGAGGGAGGGATACCTACGCCACCCGAATACGCGGATCCAGCCAGACGTACAGCAGGTCCACGATCAGGTTGATCAGCACCACCGCCGTGGCCAGGATGAACACCGAGGCCTGTACGACCGGGTAGTCACGGTTGAGGATCGCCTGGATCGTGAACAGCCCGACTCCGGGCCAGGTAAAGACCGTCTCGATCACCACTGCCCCTCCGAGGATATAGCCGAACTGCAACCCGATCACTGTCACCAGCGGGATCAGCGCGTTGGGGAGCGCATGGCCGGTCGTCACGAACAATTCGCGCAGCCCCTTCGCGCGGGCGGTGCGGATGTAATCCTCGCTGAGCAACTCGATCATGGTCGAGCGGACCAGGCGAGTCAGGAGCGCCATCAGATTGATTGCGATGGCCACCGCCGGCATCACCACGTGGGCGATGCCGCCGCGTCCGGAGGTCGGCAGCAATCCCCAGGACACCGCGAAGAGCAGGATCATCATGATGGCCAGCCAGAAGTTGGGGACGGATTGGCCGAACAGTGCCACCCCCATGGCCAGCAAGTCGATCGGACGGCCGCGATGGGTCGCCGCGAGCACGCCCAGCGGCAGCGCGAGGACGATGGCGAGCACCATCGCGGTCAAGGTGAGCTGCAAGGTGGCGGGCAGCCGGGCCGCGATCAACGGCAGCGAGGACTGTCCATGGCGCAGGGAGATCCCGAAGTCACCGTGCACCGCCCGTTTCAGAAACCGCCAGTACTGGACGGGCAACGGATCGTCGAAGCCCCACTCGGCCCGGAACTGCGCGATCTGGGCCGCGGTCGCGCCCGGCGGCAGCATGATCTCCGCCGGATCCCCGGTCAGGAACGTCAAGAAGAAGGAGACGATCGACACCCCGAGGATGACGAGAATCGCGGTGGCCAGCCGGCCGACGATGTAGGCGCGCACCTCATCCCTTCAGCCCCAGCGGATATAGCCACTGGGTCTCGTCCGGCCGCGGCGTGTAGTCGATCCGGGTGCTCATCCCGAACACCGCGTCGGCCTGGAAGAGGAAGATGAAGGGCGCGTCGTCCTTGATCAGCTTCTGCACGTCGCGGTACTGCTCCGCTCGTTTCTTGGGGTCGTCCGTGGCCTCGATCCGGGTGAGCATCTCGTCGAGCTGGGCGTTCCGATAGTGCATGCCCAGGCCGCCCTGGGTCATCCAGCGAATCACCCAGGAGGGCTCGAGGTACGCGTTACCGATACTGTAGATGAACAGCGGGGCCGTGCGATTGTTCACCCGGCGCGGACCGAAGGACGAGAACTCGAAGACGTTGTGCTTGATCGTGAGCCCGGCTTTCTGCAGGTAGCCCACGATCGCCTCGGCCGGCTTGGCGTGATCGGCGATGCTGCCCGTGAAGCTGTCGAACTCCGTCTCGAAGCCGTTCGGGAACCCCGCTTCCGCCAGCAGGGTCTTGGCCTTCCGCAAGTCGAACGGGTAGGGGGCGAGGCTCGCATCGTAGCCGAGGGCTCCCTTATCGACGACCGTCGCGAGCCTGGTCCCGTGGCCGAAGTAGAGGGACTTCAAGATCGCGTTCACGTCGACGGCGTGGTTCAGGGCCTGGCGCACCTTGACGTTGTCGAAGGGGGGCTTCCGTACATCGATGGTCACGTGAAAGATGCGCGGCGCGGCGATCGTCTTGATGACGAGCTTGTCGTTTTTCTTCAGCTCCTCGATGCGGACGTAGGGGATCGGCGCGATCAGATCCACCTCACCTGTCTGGAGCGCGGCGATGCGGGCGGCGTCCTCCAGGATCGGCCGGACGGTGATGGTCTTGACCTTGGGCGCCCCCCGCCAGTAATTCTCGTTGGCCTCGAGCACCAAGCGCTCGTTCTTCGCCCACGAGACTAGCTTGAAGGGCCCGGTCCCGTTGGGTTTGGTGGCGATGGCTTCCTTGCCCACCGCGTTCGTGTGCTTCGGGGAGAGCATGAGGCCGTACAGCTCGCCCAGACGCACCGGCAACAGGAAGTCAGGCGCCTTGGTGATCACGTTCACCGTGTAGTTGTCCACGATCTCGACCTTGGCGATGGTGCTCAGCTCGGAGATGATCGTCGCCTTGGTCTCCGGGTTGATGGCTCTCTCGAGGGTGAACTTGACCGCATCGGCGTTGAAGTCGTCGCCATTGTGGAACTTCACGCCCTTGCGCAGGACGAACTGCCACGTGGTTGGATTCAATCGCTTCCAGGACTCGGCGAGCGCAGGGACCAGGGTGCCCTGAGCGTCGCGGGCGGTCAGCCCGTCGTAGACGTTGACGATGAAGATCTGCGTGTTGCGGCCCACGGTCAGATGCGGGTCGAACGTGTTGGGCTCGGCTGCAAGGCCGATCCTCACCTCACCGGTGGGCGCCGCCGCCACCGGCTCGGTGATGGAGAGGCCCACCAGGGCGATGACGAATCCGAGGGCGCCCACGATGGCTCGCCTGCTGAGTGTTCGGAGTTGACGATGATGGCTCGGCATACTCGCTCCTTTCCGGGCACGGTTGTGCGTCGTCGGCATCCTGGAGGCGTCAGGCGCCCGTTTGGCGACCCTTGACCTCGACGATCACGTTGCGGAAGCGCTTGGTTCCCACGTTCTGGAGCGCGTGCCGCAGTGTCCCCTGGTGCCACCGCATTATTGTTCCTGGGGTGACCTCGATCCGGTCTACCGAGCCGTCTCCATTTGGGCGTTCCACCACGTCGCCCTCGATGACAATCGAGGTGTAGTCGAGATGATGAGTGTGCCACCCCGCCTTCTGGCCCGGGGCGAGATCGATTCGCCAGACTCGCACGCTGTCGTCCTCGAACACCAGCTCGGTACCGATCGGGTTTCCCGTCGGGTCGGCTTCGTCCACCATAAAGAATGCCTCCTTATTATGGGGGGCCCGAAGGCCCCCCGGCCCCCCTGCGCTCGTCGCGCCCCGGGAAACCCGTGGCGCTCCTCGATCACACGCTCGCTTCTGGGGCCTCGAAAGGGCCCCCTGGCCCGATTGATTACATGGGGGGTCTCGGCGACCCCCCAACCCCCCCCGCGCTCGTCGCGCCCCGGGGGACCCGTGGCGCTCCTCGATCACACGCTTGCTTCTGGGGTCTCGGCGACCCCCCCCCCGCGCTCGTCGCGCCCCGGGGGACCCGTCGCGCTTGAGAACCGGTCGGCTACTTGGGCTGGTCGAAGACGGTTCGCGCGATGCGGGCTGCGGTCATCGCGGTGGGCCAGCCGGAATAGAAGGCGAGATGGGTAATCACCTCGCCGATCTCCTCTCGGGTCACTCCGTTGGCCAGAGCGCGCTCGATGTGGCCGCGGAGCTGGTCGCCGCGATACAGAGCGACGAGCGCCGCCACCGTGATGAGGCTGCGGTCACGCTTCGACAGGCCCGGACGCTCCCACACGTCACCGTACAGGACGGACTCACTGAGGTCGATGAGCTTCGGAACCACCGGTCGAACTTCATCCCTGGCTGACGGGACGGGGGCAGGTGTGCTCACGCGCTATCCTCCTCCATGCGGAGTCATTTCCCCCGCATTGTAGCCGAGCCCCGGCCGCGCGGCCTTGACACACCCGAGGGTGAGACGCACCATCGCCCCATGGTGAGGCTGCTGTTAGTCCTCTGCGCGCTGCTGACGGCCTGTACCGCACCAGTCGCACCAGTCGACCGTCCGGCCGCCCCCGTAACCATCACGGGCCCGCTGACCGAGGAGGACATACGCTGGCTCAACCGCGTGACGTTCGGGGTCAACAGCGCCACCCTCGTCCGCTACCGTGAGCTTGGACGCACGCGTTTTCTGGACGAGCAGCTTACCGGGCCGCCTGCGGATCCGCCCGAGCTGGGGACGGCCATCGCCGCCCTCAGCATCAGCCAGCACACCGGCGAGCAGCTGCTGCGTCAGGCCGAGGCCGAGCAGCGGCGTATCGCGGCTCTGCCAAGTGAGGACGACAAGCAGCAAGCGCGGGCGGCCCACCGTCAGGCGGCGCTGAACGTCCGCGACGAAACCGCCACCCGTCACCTGATGCGGGCGCTCTACTCCCCGACGCAGCTGCGCGAGCAGATGACGTGGTTCTGGATGAACCACTTCAACGTCTTCGCGGGCAAGGGCACGGTGTCCTGGACCTTGGCCGAGTATGAGGAGCACGTGGTGCGCTGGCACGCGCTCGGACAGTTCCGCGATCTGGTGCTGGCCACGGCGCTTTCGCCGACCATGCTCGAGTACCTGGACAACAAGCAGAGCACGGTCGGGCGCGTGAACGAGAACTACGCACGTGAGCTGATGGAATTGCACACGCTCGGTGTCAGCGGCGGGCCGAGCGGCTCGCGCTACTCCCAGGATGACGTGCAGGAAGTGGCCCGGGTGCTGACCGGGGTTGGTATCGCCGCCGCCAACCCACCCACGCTCTCCCGCGCGCTCCAGCCATTCCACGTGCGTCGGGGCTTGTTCGAGTTCAATCCGGCGCGCCACGACTTCGGGGTCAAGGTCGTGCTTGATTCTCGCATCGAGGGCCGCGGGCTTTCTGAAGTGGGGCAGATGGTCACCTTGCTGTGCCGGAATCCCGCGACCGCGCGCTTCGTCAGCGGTAAGATCGCCACCTACTTCGTCGCCGATGATCCGCCGCCAGCCGTGGTCGAGGCGATGATCGCCACGTTTCGGCGGACGGACGGCAACATCGCGGCCGTCCTGAAGACGATGTTCATGTCGCCTGTCCTGGCCAGCGGCCCAGGCCGACGTCGACGCCGGGGCTGGCAAGTTCAAGGATCCGATGCAGTTCCTCGTGTCCTCTCTGCGGCTCGCCTACGACGGCACCGTCATCACCAACTACCGCCCGGTGTTCGGCTGGCTGAACCAACTCGGGCAGCCACTGTACGGCCGGCTGACTCCTGACGGCTTTGCTCTGGTGGAACGGGCCTGGGCGAGCCCGGGTCAGTTGATCACACGCTTCGAGATTGCCGGCGCGATCGGAAGCGGCCGCGCCAAGCTGGTCGACTCCGCGGACGAAACCCAGCGCCCGGCGCCTCCGAGGCGGCCAACGTTGAACAACGGCCTCTTTCACGAGGCGATCGAGCCCTCCCTCGGTGCGCGAACCCGTGCCGCTCTCGCGCGCGCCTCGGAGGAGGAGTGGAACATGGTGCTGCTGGCGTCGCCGGAATGGATGCAGCGGTGAGGATCGAGAGGCCTCTGCGACGGCGCACTCTGCTCGGGTTGGCGCTGGCCGGCGGGGCGAGCGCGGCAGGTCTGCTTCCGCCGATCAGGGCGGGAGCCTACGCGACGCCGACGGCAGACGGCGCCAAGCTCTTGCTCGTGTTCCTGCGCGGGGGCTACGACGCGGCCAACGTCGTGATCCCGGTCGGAAGCCCGTTCTACTACGAGGCGCGGCCCACCTTGGCGGTGGCGCGGCCCGATCCGGCCAATCCGGCGCAGCCCTGCCCCTTGCGCAGCCCAGGGATGCGGTGAGCTGGGGCTTGCACCCAGTCTTGAAGGACAGCCTCTACCCGCTCTGGCAACAGCGGCACCTCGCGTTCGTCGCCTTCGCCGGCTCGGAGGACATGACACGCAGCCACTTCGAGACGCAGGACAGCATCGAGTGCGGGCTGCCCTTGGCGCCGGGCGGGCACAGAGCCTACGGATCGGGTTTCCTGAACCGACTGGCCGCTGCCCTCGGCGGGGCCGCCCAGCCGGTCTCGTTCACCGAGGGCCTCCCCACCGTGATGGCCGGCGATGTCGTGGTGCCCAACGTCTCGCTTCGGGGTCGGGGGCGAGGGCCGATCGACGATCGACGGATGAAGCTTCTGGCGAGCATGTACGTCGGCACCCGGTTCGAGCCGCTGATCAGCGAAGGGCTGGAGCTGCGCCGCATGGTCAGCCGCCAGACCGAGACATTGACGGGCGGTATGGACGGCGAAATGCGTGCCGCCAGCCGCAACGCCATCAGCGCGCGCGGCTTCGACGTCGTGGCGCGCCGGGTGGCCGGGCTCATGCGCGAGAAGTTCAATCTCGGCTTCCTCGACGTGGGCGGCTGGGACACGCACGTCGACCAGGGCGCCGCCCGGGGTCAGCTTGCCCAGCGTCTGGACGGTCTCGGGCAGGGGCTCGCCGCGTTTGCGCAACACATGGGAACGGACTGGACCGACACGGTGGTGATCGTCCTGTCCGAGTTCGGCCGGACCTTCCGGGAAAACGGCACCCGTGGGACCGATCATGGGTACGGCACCGTCTACTGGGTGCTCGGCGGTGCGGTGAATGGTGGTCGTATCGCGGGCAACCAGGTCGTACTCACCCGTCGCACCTTGAATCAGGACCGCGACTGGCCCGTGTTGACCGACTACCGGGCGCTCCTGGGAGGCCTCTTCCAGCGCATGTACGGTTTCTCCAACGCGCGTCTGCAGACGGTCTTCCCGGGCGCGGCCACTCTGGATCTCGGGTTGCTCTGACGGCCCCGGCGAGGAGCCATCCCATGGACTTTCGCGTCACCGAGGAACAGCGCGGGCTCCAGGAACGCGCGCGAACCTTGGCTCGCGACTTCGCCACGCGTGCGACCCGGCACGACCGCGAGGCGAGCCACCCGATGGAAAACTACGCCGTCCTGCGCGAGGCGGGATTCTACGGCCTGAACGTGCCCGCCGAGCTGGGGGGCGACGGAGTGGGCTTGCTTGGCTACTCGCTCGTCGCGGAAGAGTTGGCCCAGGGCTGTCCCTCGACGGCCCTTGCCTTCAACATGCACTTCTCGATGGTGGGGCCGATCATGGAGAGTCCCCTGGTGGCGGTCGGCACCAAGGCGCGACTGGCCAAGATGGTGGTGCACGAGGGCAAGCTCATCGCCGGCAACTTCTCGGAGCCCACGACGTCCGGCCTGGTGGGTACGCCCGTGCCGCTGACGCGCGCTCGGCAGGCCGACGGTGGATATCGGATCAGCGGCCGCAAGGCTTTTGCCTCCATGCTGGAGGCGGCCGACTATACCGCCGTCCTGGCCTATCCCGACGATTCGACGTCCCCCACCGCGGGCATTTTGCTTCTCGTGCCTCTCGGGGCGAGCGGGCGCAAGGTGGAGCGCGTGTGGGATACGCTCGGGATGCGGGCGACCCGCAGCGACTCGATGATCCTCGAAGAGTGCTGGGTACCGGAGGAGAATGTCCTGGTCCGGTCCGACGACATCGTCGCGTTTCGCCGCTCGGCGGCCAACTGGGCCTGGGGCTCGTACACGGCGGTCTACCTCGGGATCGCCGTGGCCGCCTATCGCGCAATTCGCGAGATCGTGCACGGTCGAACTCCGCCCGGGTACTCGCAGTCGCTGGCGTACCATCCCGATGTGCGGCGGCACGTGGCGGAGATGAGCGTGGATCTGGAAGCGGCCCGTCTGCTGACCTATCACTCGGCCTGGCTGAGCGACACCGAGGGGCCGACCCCCGCGACCTTGTCCGCGTTCTACCGCGCCAAGTATTACGTGGGGGAAGCAGTGACCCGGATCACCCGCACGGCCATGACCCTCGGCGGCGCTCATGCGCTGTTCAAGACTTCGCCGCTGGAATTGCTGTTTCGCGACGGTGCGGTCGCGCCCGTGCAATTTCCCCCACCCGACTTTTGCCTGGCCAGCCTGGGCCTGCTCGAGCTCGGCCTCGATCCTCGCGATGTGTTGCCGCCGATGAAGAGCGACGGGCCCGGAACCGGCCCGATCATCCGCTGAGAGGACGCCATATGGGTCTTGATCTGGTGATTCGCCACGGGACGATCGTCGACGGCTCGGGCGCCGCGCGCTATCGAGGGGATGTCGGGATCAAGGACGGCTGGATTGTCGAGATCGGACGCATTCGATCGATGGCCCAGCGCACCCTCGACGCCGACGGCCTGATCGTCGCGCCGGGCTTCATCGATGGCCACACCCACATGGATGCTCAAGTCTCGTGGGACCGGCTGGGAAGCTGCTCCTGCTGGCACGGCGTGACCAGCGTGATCATGGGTAACTGTGGGTTTGCGCTGGCCCCGTGCCGACCCGCGGCGCGCGAATGGTTCGCGCGCTGCTTGACCGCCGTGGAGGACATTCCCACCGAAGCGATGCTGGCCGGGATCGACTGGACGTGGGAGAGCTTCCCGGAGTACCTGGCCACGGTCGACCGGCTGCCCAAGGCCATCAACTACGGTGCCTACATCGGCCACTCCGCCTTGCGCATGTACGTGATGGGCGAGCGGGCTCTCACCGAAGTGGCGACCGAGAATGATCTGACCCGCATGGCGGCGGCCGTGCAGGAAGCTCTGCGCGCGGGGGCCATGGGCTTCTCGAGCTCGCGCTCGCCGACCCATGTCACGCCGGACGATACGCCGGTGGCCAGCCGGATCGCGGACTGGTCGGAGATCGATCGATTGGTGGGAGCCATGGCCGATCTGAACGCCGGGATCTTCCAGGTGGGGCCGGACACCTCGGGCGGCCAGGCGCAGCGTACCTTCTTCGCCCGCTTGAAACGAATCGCCCTGGAGTCCGGGCGCCCAGTCATGTTCGGCACCATCTCGAGCCGCCAGGGCAAGGATCCCAACCCCTGGACGTACCAGCTCGAGTACCTGAACGAGTGCGCGACGGCCGGGGCCCGCATGTGGGGGCAGACGACCACGCGGTCGATCAACGCCATCTTCTCCCTCAAGTCCTATCTGCCCTTCGACGGGCTCCCGACATGGCGGCAGGTCCGCGCGCTTCCCCTGGACGAGCAGAAACGGCGCCTGCGCGACCCGGCCACGCGGCGTCAGCTGGTGGCGGAGGAAGCGGGAATGAAGCCCCGCGACGACGTGTTCCAGGGCGGCGGCGCTGCCACCACCGATCCGCGCCGGCCAGACTACGCCAACCTCTACGCCATGCGAGGTGTCGACTGGGACGATCCGACCGTGGCCCAGCTGGCCGCCCAGGGCGGAACCCATCCGGTCGAGGCGATGATCGATCTGGTGCTGGCCGACGACAACCAGGTGTTCGTGCAACCGCTGGTCAACGAGGATCCCGACCATGTGCTGGGCATGCTGCGACACCCGCGCACATTGGCCACGTTCTCGGATTCGGGCGCGCACGTCTGCCAGGAGATGGGCTCATCCTTGCAGACGCACCTGCTGAACTACTGGGTGCGCACAAAGCAGGCCTTCACCCTGGAGGAAGCCGTGCGCAAGCTGAGCTTCGACAATGCCTCTGCGTGGGAGCTCAACGATCGCGGCCTCGTGCGCGCCGGTTACCGCGCGGACCTCGTGCTGTTCGACGAGAAGCGGGTGCGGCCGGCCATGCCGACGGTGGAGACCGATCTCCCCGGCGGCGCGCGACGCCTCGTCCAGAAGGCGGAAGGCATCGTCGCCACCGTCGTCAACGGCCAGGTGACATTGGAGAACGGCACGGCCACCGGGAACCTGCCGGGTGTCCTGCTGCGAGGGCCCGGCGGCCGCACGACGTAGCTTCCGCTGTCGCTCAGCCGCTCATGCGCGAGCCGCGGGCCGGGCGAGCACGTCCGCCGCCTGCTTCTCGACCACGGTGCCCTTGAAGAAGTCCGGGTTCACCTCGCCCCAGAAACGCACGGCATTGGTGAACATGAAATCCCGGAAGTCGTCGTCGGTGAGCAGCCCGTGCTCCACCAGCTCGTAGGCCTCGGGGACGACCTCGGTCATGTCGGGCACGTCGAAGTGGCCGATGTCCGAGCTGAAGAGCGCATTGAGGCGGGAGCCCATCGGGTTGGCGCGACGGTTGAACGCCCACGCGTTGATGGGATCGTCGGCCTCGCAGCCGAAGTAGAACCGGGGAATGAACAGCTCGCGGATGTCCTCCTTGCGCGTGATCCGGCAGCGGGAATAGTCGTCGAGGTCCTCGACCTCGCCCGTGCCGTTGCCGTTGTCGTCAAGGCCTTCGCCCCGGCGCACGGCCTCCACCACTGCCGGCTGCCCATACTTCTCCGCCAGCGCGAGCAGACCCGCCTGATCGAGCTGGTCGGGGTTGGTGTTCTCGAGGGCTTGCCGGTTTCGTTTCTCCCAGTGGCCGATGAGATCGGCATAGAGAGAGCAGGCCCAGCCCACACCGCCTTCCAGGAACGCGAAGTTCAGTTCCGGAAAGCGCCGGGTCACGCCCCCGAAGAAGAGGGCCTTGGCCGTGGCTTCGCCCGCGGAGGCAAAGTGGCCGATATGGTTGTAGCAGAAGTTCGAGGGCGAATTGCGAAGCAGGATCGAGCGCGCCCCGTTGTGGAAGCTGGGGGCGATGCGCAGCTCGCGACACTTCTCCCACACGGGATCGTAATCGTACTCGCTGTCGATGCCGATGACGTCGTACCACTCCACGAACTTCGAGGCCTCGGGATGCTCCTCGGCGAGGGCAGGGATGGGGCGCCGCATGAGGCCGCCCATCATGACGACCTTCAGGCCGAGCTGCCGCGAGGCGAACTCCAGCTCCTCGATGGCCTCCTCGGGCGTGTACATCGGGATGATGGCCGCGGGAATGATGCGGTCGGCGAAGGGGCGGAACTGTTCGGCCGTGAACACGTTGTAGGCGCGGCAGAGGGCTCGCCGCAGCCGCTCCGGCTGCAGACGGTAGTAGCCGAGCCCGGCAGTGGGATAGACCACGCAGAAGTCGAGGCCGAGGTCATCCAGGCGCTCGTACATGAGGCGCGGCAGCATGGCGGTGGCCCGATCGAGGGTGTTCTTGGTGGGCAGGAACCAGAACGCTTCCTGGCCGATCCGCCGGCGCCGCCGCTCGGCCACGGACATACGGAGCGAGTTGGGGATGCGCTGGCTGGCTGCGTCCAGGGCTTCCACCGCCGTGTCCCCGCCGATGCGGCGGAACTCTTCACGCATGAGGGGCGCGTACTCCGCCCAGTGTCCGTCCGCGTCGATGATGGGGTGCTTGAAGCGAGCGTGCAGCTTTCGCGCCTCGGTCTGACCGTTGGTCGACATGGCCGATCCTCCCTGAGCAGTGTGCTGCCTGGCGGGATGATACCGCGACGGGGAGAGGAGTGCCCCTCGCGGGAGGCGGCGTCTCGTCAGCCGAGGAGATCGGCGACAGTCAGCGAGAGATCGGGGAAAGCCAGAGGCGTCAGCCGATTGTTCCGGTCTACCGTCGTGGCTTCGCGGTAGCCGGCGCCGGTCGGCTGCCGGAAGACTCCGACGCGATCGGTGGTGAGATCCAGGAGCCACACCTCGCTGATGCCGGCCCGCGCGTAGAGTGGCAGCTTCACCCGCCGGTCCGTCTCTGCCGATGTGTCCATGACCTCGATGAGGAGCAGCACGTCGTCGGGTCCAGGCTTGCCGGCGGCGTAAAAGTCCGCTCGACTGCGTAGCAGCACGACGTCGGGCTGCGGCATGGATCTCACCGCCCGGAGCCTGAGCGGATTCTGGACCCATACCAGGCTTGCGTTCCCCGAGACTGGCTCGAGAACAGACGGGTCAGCCGGGCGACCACGCTGGCGTGACGGTCTCCAATGGGGCTCATCTCGACGATCTCTCCGTCGAGCAGCTCGACCCGGTCACACTGCGTGAGCACCTGGGCCTCGGCCAGTCGCTCGTACTCCTCCACCGTGAACCGGTAACGCTTGAGCATGACCGCCATCGTCACGCCTCCTTCGTCACCATTGTACGCGTGTGCGTCAGCAGTCCAGCAGCCCGAACGCCGCTCTCGAGGGAAGTCGAGCACGGCGGTCGGCGGATGTCAGCGTCCAATCTTGGATACGGGGCGGCCTGGGCAGCGACGCCCTGCGCGGACACGTTGAGATCCTGGCTGTCTACGCGTTGCGGAACGACGGAGCCACGTGCTCCCCGAATCGTCGCAGGGAGGCCACCGCCTTGTCGTGGGCGAGCCCACCCCAGCTCGCCTGGCACATGATATGGCCGAGACCCAGGTCACGCAGGGCCGCGATCTGCTCGGCCACGCGCTTTGGTGTCCCGTAGAGAGCGCCCGTCTCGAGGACGAAGCGAACGCCGTCCTGATGCGAGACGGCAGGGTCCATCCACGGATTCGTCGCGGCGGCATTCACCTGGAAGTCGAGCCGGGTTGTACGCCTGACGGACGTGATGCATGTGCTGGCGATAGTGCGAGAGTGGCCTGCTGGACGTCATCCTCCGCCTGCGCCTCGCTGTCGGCGACGTAGAGGAAGCGCCACACGGACGCCTCTCCGAGAAGACGCCTCTGGGTCGCGTCGTCGTGACCCCCCGCTTCCAGCCCTTCGCGATAGCGGGCCAGGCGCTCAGGGATCCGCGCGTTCGGCACCCGCGACATCATGACGGGAAGGCCCGGCTCGCCCCGAGTCGACCAGCGACTCGAGGGAGATCACGCTGCGCCAGAGCGGCGGATGGGGCCGTTGCACCGGGCGCGGTCGCACGGCGGGCAAGCGCACGGAAAAGAACTTGCCCTCGTAGACGAACGGTTCCTCGGTCCAGGCCCGCGTGAGCACCTCGACGGCTTCTTCCATCCGATCCCGGCTGTCGTCGCTGCGCAGCCCGAAGCCAACGTACTCGTACTCGTTGTAGCTCGACCCGCGGCCGATGCCGACTTCCAGGCGCCCGTGGCTCAGGTTGTCGAGCACGGCGAGCTGGATGGCCAGACGCACGGGATGGTGGAGGGCCATCTGGATGACGGCGAAGCCGATGCGGGCGCGGGAGGTACGCGCGGCGAGGGCGCCCGCGAACGGGATGGGATCGGCGTAAGCGCACTCGCCGGTGAAGTTGTGTTCGGTGAGCCACAAGTAATCGAAGCCCATCGCCTCGGCCAGAACGCCCTGTTCGAGCTGCTGATGCACGCAGGCAAGGTCGTCGTCGGCCGACGGCGATAGCGACAAGGTCATCCAGCCGAATTTCATGGTCAGCCCAGGACCTCCTTCGCCATCGCGAGTGCTCTCGTCGGGGGGCGCGCTGCCCGCCCGCTCGACACTCTAGCGCATCTCGTGCTATGCCGGCGGAGTCCGTAGATGCTCGAGGCGAAGCGACGCCCCGAAAGGAGCCGAAATGACGACGACGTACCTGGAACCGAGCGAACGTCAGAAGGCGCGCGCGTACTCCCCGGCAGTCATCACGGACGGCGGGCGCATCGTCTGGATGGCCGGGCAGACGGCCACCACCGATGCAGATGGCCGCGACATCGCCGGCGATTTCGAGGCCCAGACGGTTCGCGTGTTTGCCCTCATGGATGAGGTGCTCGTCCGCGCCGGCGGGCGGCTGGCCGACCTCGTCACCATGACGGTGTTCATCAAGGATCCGCGTCACGGCGACCGCTTCGTCGAGATCCGCAAGACCTTGTTCCCCGACGGCCGATTCCCGGCCAGCGCGCTCATCACGGTGTCGAACTTCGCCCGTCCCGGCATCGAGATCGAGATCCAGGGTGTGGCCGTGGTCGCCGCCAAGTGACGGTCGACCGCCAGCGTATCGAGGCGACGTATGAGGTGATCAGGCCCTACCTCCGTCTGACCCCGGTCCTCGAAGTGGATGGAACGGACGTCGGGCTTGGCCGCGCGTCGCTTTTCCTGAAGCTCGAGCTGATGCAGCACGCCGGATCGTTCAAGGCTCGGGGCGCCTTCGCCAACTTGCTGCTGCGCGCCGTGCCAACGGCCGGAGTCGTCGCCGCCTCCGGAGGGAACCACGGCGTGGCGGTGGCCTATGCCGCCATGCGCCTCGGCGTGCGCGCGAAGGTCTTCGTGCCGACGATCTCGTCCCCCGCCAAGATCGAGCGGATCCGCGCGTACGGAGCGGACCTCGTCGTCGGCGGCGAGCGGTACGCGGATGCGCTGGCAGCCAGCGAGGACTGGGCGAGTCGCTCGGGCGCCATGACGGTGCACGCGTACGATCAGGTCGAGACGTTGCTGGGGCAGGGGACACTCGGTCTGGAGCTCGGGCGACAAGCGGCTGCCCTCGATACCTTGCTGGTGGCCGTTGGGGGTGGCGGCCTCATCGGGGGAATCGCGGCCTGGTACGCGGGAGCCGTGCGGATCGTGGGTGTCGAACCCGTCGCTGCCCCGACGCTCACGCGGGCGCTGGCGGCCGGGCAGCCCGTCGATGCTGAAGCAGGCGGTATCGCGGCGGACTCGCTGGCTCCGCGCCGCGTCGGAGTCCTGATGCTGCCCATCGCCCAGGCCTACGTCGATCGGGTCGTGCTGGTGAGTGATCCGGCGATCCGCCAAGCGCAGGAAACGCTCTGGAGCGTGGCGCGGATCGTGGCCGAGCCGGGAGCGGCGGCCCCCCTGGCCGCGCTCCTCTGCCAAGGCGTACCGGCCGCAACCCGGCGAACGGGTTGGTGTGGTCGTGAGCGGGGGCAACACCACGGCGGTCGACTTCGGCGAGCCGCCCGGGGACACTCGCCCGCCGGTGCTCTCGAAGGAGCTCTCATCGTAACCATGGCCGGCACACTGCTCTCGGCAGGCAGCGCCAGTTCGGCGGGCAGATGGGGGATGAGACAGGGAACAGTCCGCGTCGAGAAGCGTCCCGTTTTTGGGGCTCTCGACGCTAGAATGTCCCGATTCGCCACCGGCATCGGCGAGCGCCCTTGCCGGGACCCCCTGACAACGGGAAGGAGCCCTGATGACATCGATTCGTGTGACGCTCGTCCTGCTCGCCCTTACGCTCAGCCTTGCCACCTCAGTTGCCGCGCAGCCCCTCAGCGGGCCGGAGTTCATCCCGCTCGCCACCCCCTGCCGGGCGCTCGACACGCGCGTGACGGGAACGCCCCTCCAGGCGAACGTGCCTAGGACCATCCAGATCGGCGGGGTGACCACCGGCGGGGCCGACTGTGGCGTCCCGACCACGGCGGCCGGCGCCGCGCTCAATTTCACGGTCACCCAGCCTCAAGGGGCTGGGCACATGGCAGCCTGGCCGAGCGGCGGACCCTTGCCCCAGACGGCGGCGGTGAATTTCGGCGCCGGCGAGGATGTGGGCAACGCCATAGATATCGGGCTCGGGGCGGGGGGAAGGGTCACCGTGCAGTCCATCGTCGCCACCCATCTGGTCGTCGATGTCTACGGCTACTTCACCGACGTGGAGGAGTTGGGGAGCGGCAACACCGCCCTGGGCGTCGACGCGCTCGCCGCCAACACCACGGGCAGCAGCAACACCGCCCTGGGCGCCAGCGCCCTCGCCAGCAACACCGAGGGCGCTCACCAACACCGCCCTGGGCTTCGGCGCCCTCCGCAGCAACACCACGGGCGGGGACAACACCGCCACGGGGAGTGGCGCCCTCGCCAGCAACACCACGGGCTCGGACAACACCGCCCTGGGCGACGGCGCCCTCGAGAGCAACACCACGGGCAACAGCAACATCGCGATCGGGATCGGCGCAGGGGCGTTTGTGACGACCGGAAGCAACAACATCCATATCGGCAACCTGGGCTCCAGCCTTGATACCACACACTCATCCGCATCGGCAGCCAGGGCACCAATCCGTCCCACACGAGAGCCTTCATCGCCGGGATCTTCGGCACCACGTTGCTCCCGGCGGGGACGCCGGTTGAGGTGAACAGCGACGGACAGCTGGGGACCGCGCTCTCCTCGCGGCGCGTGAAGGACGACATCCGCGACATGGACGACGCCAGCGCGGGGCTGGGCAAGCTTCGCCCCGTCACCTTCCGCTACAAAGCGGAGCCCGCCACTGGTCCGCGTCCGATCGAGTACGGCCTGATCGCCGAAGAGGTGGCCGAGATCTACCCCGAACTGGTGGTGCTCGACAAGGACGGCCAGCCTTCCGGCGTGCGCTACCACGTCCTGCCCGCCATGCTGCTCAACGAACTGCAACGGCAGCAGCGGGTGATCGAAGCCCAGACCCGACTCCTCGATGAACTGACCGCGCGGCTCTCACGGCTGGAAGCGAAGGGCACCGCCGCTGCCGGACGCTGAACGAGCGACGACGCGTCGAGGAGCCCGAGAACAGCGCTCCTCGACGCGTTCACGTTGTGGTGCTTCGACCCCACGCCTTCGGCCGGCACTGGGTCGCGCGCCTGGGGGAGCTGCTGCCCTCGGCGTGGCCGGTGCGTATCGACGAGGAGACGGGGGCTGGATGAAGAGGCCGGCCCCATAAAGGCGAGCGGGTTGGTGTGGTCGTGAGCGGGGGCAACACCACGGCGGTCGACTTCGGCGAGCCGCCCGGGGACACTCGCCCGTCGGTGCTCTCGAAGGAGCTCTCATCGTAACCATGGCCGGCACACTGCTCTTGGCGGGCGGCGCCGAGTTCGGCGGGCAGATGGCGGCCCCGGATCGGGAGGCGATCGAGCGCGCGGGCGGACTCGAGGCGCCCATCCGCATCATTCCGGCCGCCGCCGCGCCCGACCACAATCATCAGCGGGCGGGCCGGAACGGCGAACGCTGGTTCCGCTCGCTGAACGCGCGTGACGTGGCGGTCGTCCCCGTGATCGATCGCGCCAGCGCCGAGGACGTGCGGCTGGCCTCCGAACTGGAACGGGCCCGGCTCATCTATCTGCTGGGCGGCTTTACCCACTACCTCGGGCAGACGCTCGCCGGCAGTGCGAGCGCCCGCGCGATGGACGCGGCCTACAAAGACGGCGCCGTGCTGGCCGGGAGCAGTGCCGGCGCGATGGTGCTGTGCCAGCACTATTACGATCCATCGCACGAGCGCGTTCACCGGGGCCTCGGCTACCTGGCCAATGCCTGTGTCCTGCCCCACTACAGCACCTTCGGCCGGCACTGGGTCGCGCGCCTGGAAGAGGTGCTGCCCTCGGCGTGGCTGGTGGGTATCGACGAGGAGACGGGGATGCTGGATGAGGCGGCTGGCCGCCGGTGGCGCGTGTACGGTCAGGGCCAGGTGACGTTGCATCGGCACGGCCACACGACGGCATTTTCCGCCGGGTCGACCTTCACCTTGGATGTGGCGCCAGGCGTAGAATCGAGGGCGAGGGACTCCTCGGCTGGCTGAGGGCGAGCAGTCCCGTGACGTCCGGGAGAAAGGAGGTCGGTGACATGAAGGTCGCGTCCATTCTCAAGGGCAAAGGCAGTACCGTGGTTACCGTGCGGCCAGAGGCCAGCATCGCGTCGGCGCTACACGAGCTGACCGACAAGGGTATCGGTGCCCTCGTGGTCAGCAACGATGGCAACAGTGTCCTCGGCCTGATCTCCGAGCGCGACATCGTGCAGGCGTTGGCGCGCTTCGGCACCCTGCACCTCGACCTGCGCGTCGCCGACGTGATGATGCGCCACGTCGTGACCTGCCACGAGGACGACCCCATCACCAAGGTGATGGACCTCATGACACGCCACCGTGTCCGCCATCTGCCCGTCGTCGAAGACGGTCGCCTGCGAGGCATCGTGAGCATCGGCGACGTCGTCAAACACCGGCTCGACGAGCTGGAAACGGAGACCAACGTGCTCCGCGAGGCGTTTCTCGGACGCCAGTAGCCAGGGTTACCGCGCCGACGATCGCTTCACATAGACGATGTCGCCTTCGACCTGTACCGGATACGTCGGCACATCGGCCGAGGCGGGGCCGCTCAGCAGGTGACCCGTGCGCACGTCATACTGCGCGAAGTGGAGCGGGCACTCGAGGACGTGGCCCTTCAGCGTTCCCTTCGAGAGTGGGGCCTGCCGGTGGCCACAGGCATCCTGGAGCGCGAAGTAGGCGCCATCGACGTTCGCGATGAGGACTCGCTCCCGATCGATGGCCACCCACGTCAGTGCGCCCGGCAACAACGCGGATGCCCTGGCCACCGGCACGAACCCATCCAGCATGCCGGGGGCTGGCGCTAGCCCCGCGGAAAACCGAACAGCTGCGCGGCATTCTCCGAGGTGATCTTGCGCAGGTCTGCCTCGGGCGTACCGGCAAAGATGCGTTCCAGAAACTCCCGGGACTTCGGCCACGTCGACTCCGCGTGTGGGAAGTCGCTCCCCCACAGCATGGTGTCGACGCCGATCGAATCGCGCATCTGGATCCCGAGGTCGTCTTCCATGAACTCCACGAACATGTTGCGCCGCCAGTAGTCGCTCGGCAGGAGTCCATCCCGTGATTTCCAGCCGCGCGTGAACACGGGCCGCTCCCGATAGGTGAAGTCCATTTGCTTCAGCCAGTGAGGGATCCACGCCATTTCGTGCTCCACGGAGCCGACCTTCAAGCCGAGGATATCGGTCGAAGACACCCGCGAAGATCATCGCGGACAGCGAGTAACGCACCCAGTAGTCCGTGGTGGACCGGCCCGCCGCGCTGAGCTCGGTGAGGTCCATGGTGAACTCGCAACCCGGAATGCCGCCGCGAGGCGTTCCGATGTGCAGGAGCAGGGGGATCCCGACGTCCTGCGCGGTCCACCACAGGCGCTCGTAGATCGGGTGGCGATACGGTTGCTCGGGCAGCGGCGAGACGGGAATGAACGCCCCCACCAGGCCGAGCTTCGCGCAGCGCTCCAGCTCGTGACAGGCGTCCTCGACGTCGTCCACGCTGAGCATGGCGATGCCCTTGAGCCGATCGGGGTAGGGCGCACAGAAGTCGGTGATCCAGTCGTTGTAGGCGCGGCAGATGGCGGAGAGCAAGGCGCCGTCCGGGATGCGGTACCAGAAGAGACCCTGGCTCGGCTGCAGGCAGGCCCCCCAGACGCCATCCATCTCGTTCTCTTTGATCATCGCCGCCGGATCGTAGGCGGCCAGGCGGACATCTTCCCACGTACCCAGGAAGTCGATCTGGGACGGGTCCTCGAACCGCTGGCCCGCCTGCATGACGGCGCCGAGCGTGCCCACCTGCTGCCCGTCGATGAACCAGGCGTCGTACTTGCGACCGGTGGGTGTCTCCATCCGCTCCATGCGGGGCGCCCGCTCTCTGAACCGGGGCTCGAGGCGCTTGGTGTACAGGTCCGGTGGCTCGACGATGTGGGAATCGGCCGAGATGAGTCTATAGGCTGTCATCGCACTCCTCCTCGGGTGAATCGAAGCGGCCGACGATGATTCGAGGGCGGGCGCCGTCTAACCTTCCTCCTTTCCAGGAGCGGACGGAACGGGCAGGAATGTCACGTCGCGGGCGGGGCGTCTCTCGACCAGATCATCCGGTCCCCGCTCACCAATCGTGTCGTCGGCAACCCTACCGCCGAGCGCCGTTCCTGTCAAAGGCTGCGCGCGGCCTCTCGCGGCCACGCCTTCCTCTCGCCGTCTCCCTCATCACTCGACCATTGTGTGTGTCAGCTCGCCGATGCCCTCGATCCACAGCCGCACGGTGTCGCCGGCCTTCAGGAATTGCTGCCGACCCATTCCCACGCCGGCCGGGGTGCCGGTCAGGACGAGGTCGCCCGGCTGCAGAGTCACGCGCGAGGACAGCATGGCGATCTGCTCGGCGGTGGTGAAGATCATCCGGCTCGTGTGGGAGTCCTGCATCAGCACGTCGTTCACCCACAGCTTCAAGGCGAGGTTCTGCGGGTCGGGGATGTCGCTGGCCGGCACCATCCAGGGACCGAGCGGGCAGGAGCCGTCGAAGCACTTCTGGCTGAGCCAGTCGAAGTGAAACGGTGAGGCGAGGGGGATCTTCTCCCGCGCCATGACGTCGCGTGCCGAGAGATCGTTGGCGATGGTGTAGCCCGCCACGCACTCGAGCGCATCCTCCGCCTGCACGTCCCGAGCGGTCTTGCCGATCACCGCCGCCAGCTCAACTTCCCAGTCGACCTTTCGTGAAAACGGTGGCAGCTTGACCTTGGAGCCGGGGCCAGCCACCGAACTCCGCGAGGTCTTGACGAAGTGCCACGGCTTTTCGCCCAGTTCCTTCATGGTCGGTCCCGGCGGCTGGCCCTGGGCCCGCGCCATCTCCGCCATGTGGTCGGTGTAGTTCGCTCCCGCGCAGAAGATGTTTCCTGGCTCAGGCAGCGGCGCCAGCAGCCGGACCCGCTTGAGCGGAGTGCCCTTGACCCGGCTCTGGCCGGCCGCGATGCGCTTAGCCGCCTGGGCCAGCTGGCGACGCGCCTTCGTCCACTCCCGCACGATGCCGAGTCCGCTCGAATAAGCGGCGACCCTGGTGACCTTGGCGACGTCGTACACGCTATCCTCCACGAGGATTCCGGCGCGCGCTTCCCGACCCGACTGGTAGCTCAGCAACTTGTAGCTCATGTCCTGATCTCCTCGACGTGCGCTCTGCTGCCCGGTTCCCTTATACCGCGCATCGGCTCCACGATTCCGAGAGGACATCATGTCCAGTAGCGAAAGCGCTTGACTTTGCCTACCGGCCCCGGCATGTTCACCCCACTTGGCGCGATGCCGCCTCGCGTGTGCGAGGCGATCGCGGGGTTCCTTCACCGGTGCGCGAACAAGGAGGGCTACGATGCCCCTCTATAGCCCGGGCCCGATCGTCCGCTATCTCCACGTCAACCGACGCCAATTCCTCAAACAGGTCGGATGGGGTGGCCTCGGCGCCGCCACCTTCACCGTCACTGCCGGTCGGGGGCGAGCCTCTGCTCAGGCGGGCCAGTACCCCGACTGGATCCCGGCGAGCTCCAAGCCGCCGAAGCGCGGCGGGGTGCTGACCCGGGCCTCGGCCTGGGATCCCCCTGTGATCGACCCGCGGCTGACCCAATCCGTCGGGCTCTTCCAGTTCGCCGGCCTCACCAGCAATCGTCTCTTGCGCTATGCGTTCACCGACGAGGCGACTGGCTACAACGACCTGAGTCTCAAGGGAGACCTCGCCGAGTCCTGGCAGGGGACTCCTGACCAGCGCCAATGGACGTTCAAGCTGCGCCGGGGCGTCAAGTGGCAGAACGTGCCGCCGCTCAAAGGACGCGAGCTCACTGCCGCGGACGTCAAGTACTGTTTCGAGGCCTACGCCAAGGAGGGCGTGCAGACCTTCACGTTCCAGGAAATCGAGGCCATGGAGACGCCGGATTCGCATACGCTGCGCGTCCACCTCAGGACGCCCAACGCGCTCTTCCCGCAGAACGTCGCCGAATCGGTGGCCGTGATCTTCTCGCGCGAGGTGCTCGAGGAGGACGGCGACCTCAAGAAGCGCCTGATCGGCACCGGGCCCTACATCCTCAAGGAGCACACCCGCAAGGTGCGCGTCGTCCTTCAGCGCAACCCCGACTACTTCGACGCGGGTCGCCCCTACGTCGACGAGTACGTCATCCTGTCGACGCCGGACTCCGCCACCCGCATGGCGGCGTTTCGCACCGGCCAGAGCGACTTCCTGCCCCTGCAGAGCCCGTCGGAGGTGGAGGCGGTCCGCAAGACGAACCCTGCACGCCCTCGTGCAGGCGCTCACGCCTTCCATCACGCCGTTCGGACTGGCGCTCGCCCAGGATCGGCCGCCGTTCAACGACGTGCGCGTCCGCCGCGCGATCTCCATGGCCATCGACCGCCAGAAGCAGGTGGATACGGTGTTCGAGGGCCACGGCATCCTCACCGCTGGCGTGCCGTGGATCTACTACCAGGACGCGAAGCCGTCGGCGAAGGATCTCGGCCCCTGGTGGCAGTACCGCCCCGCCGACGCCAAGAAGCTGCTGGCCGAGGCCGGCCACCCGAACGGCTTCGAGACGACGCTTGTTCTACTACGAGTACTTCCCGCAGATGACCTCTCAGGTCCAGCTCGTCCAGCAGGACCTCAAGAAGAACCTCAACATCGACGTCAAGATCAGCAAGCTCGATTACACGGGCTATTACGGGCGCTATGTCGAGGGCAAGTGGGACGGGATGGCCTGGGGCTTCCAGTCCGGCCACGCGACAGGCCTCGACGAGCGGACGTACGTGTACATGCACTCCAAGTCGACGAAGAACTTCTTCAGGGTCAACGATCCGCTCATCGACGAGCTGACCGCGAAGCTCCGGCAGACGCCCGACCGGGCCGAGCAGCGGGCGACGGCCAGAACGATCGTGGAGCGGGAGTACGACCAGGTCCTCCGCATGTGGATGCCGCTATGGCACCAACTTCGTGGTCTTCCAGCCGCATCTCCGGAACGTGGCCGGCGGCGTGCTGCGCGGCACGATCGGCTATGGCTCGCCGACCATCGCCCGGCTCTGGATTGACAAGTAGCGGAGGGGCCGGAGGCCTCAGAGACCGCTAGCGAGCGGCGCGTCCATGCACAAGTACGTGATGCGCCGCCTGCTGCTCGCCATTCCGGTTCTGGTCTGCTCGTCGCTGATCGTCTTCGGGCTGATGCGCGTGATGCCGGGTGACGCGCTGGTGGCCTTGATGGGCGAGTCCGGTAACGTGGGCGAGCGCGAGCTGCAGAAGCTCCGCAAGGATCTCGGCCTCGACCGGCCCTATCACGAGCAGTACCTCATCTGGGTCTGGCGGATGGTGAGCCTGAACCCCGGTCATTCGATCTTCACCAACGAGCCCATCCCCGTTGCGCTCCGGAAGGCGATCCCGGTCACCCTGGAGCTGGCCACCTTGGCCATGATCCTGGGGTTGGTGATCGCGATTCCCGTCGGCGTGCTCTCCGCCACCCGCCAGGACAAGCCTTCGGATTACGTGGGGCGGGTTGTCGCCGTCTCCGGCCTCTCCCTGCCCGATTTCTGGCTCGGCACCCTCGTCATCACCTTCGCGGCCATCTGGTTCCGCTGGATCCCGCCCCTGGGATACTCCAACCTCTGGGATGATCCGTGGCGGAACCTGCAGCAATTTCTGCTGCCGGCCGCCGTGCTCGGCTTCCGCCTGTCAGCGGCCACGATGCGCATGACGCGCTCGACGGTGCTCGAGGTGTTGCGGGAAGACTACGTGCGGACGGCCTGGGCCAAGGGCCTGGGCGGCCGCTTGGTCGTCTACAAGCATGCGCTGAAGAACGCGCTGATCCCCGTGGTGACCATCGTCGGCGGGCAGATGGGGACGCTCCTGGCCGGCACCGTGGTGGTGGAAACGATCTTCGCGTTACCGGGGATGGGCCGGTTGACGGTGGAGGCGATCCTCTTTCGCGACTATCCCGTCGTGCAGACCAACGTCATGCTGGTGGCGGCCGTCCTGGTCACCCTCAATCTCGTGGTGGATCTCACCTACGCGTGGCTCGACCCGCGGATTCGCTACCGATGAGCGCGCCGGCGAGCGCTGACCCCAATCGGCTGGACCTCGAGGCGCCGGTGATGCCCGGGCCCACCTCCGCCGTCCTGGACATACCGGCTGGGGGGATGACCCTCGGTCGAGCAGGGGCCCTGTGGAGGTCGCTCAAGCGGAAACCGCTCGGGCTCGCCTCGGCCACGGTCCTCGCGGTGCTGGTGCTCACCGCCGTCTTCGCCGACGTCCTGGCGCCATACGACCCGCTGGCGGCCCAGCCCGAGATCCGGCTGGCCCCGCCGAGCTGGGCCCACCTCTTCGGGACCGATGACATCGGTCGTGACGTGTTCAGTCGCATCATTTACGGCGCCCGGATCTCCCTGTGGGTCGGGCTTCTCGCGGTGGGGATCGGCACCTTCGCGGGCATGATCATTGGCCTCGCCTGCGGCTACTGGGAGGGCCGCCTCGATATCATCGTCCAGCGCGTCATGGACGCGATCCAGGCCATTCCGGGGCTGATGCTCGCGCTGGCCATCGTGTCGGTGCTGAAGCCGAGCACGACGAACGCGATGATCGCCATCGCGGTCGTGATCATTCCTGGTAACTCGCGCATCGTCCGCGGCACCGTCCTCTCGGCCAAGCAGAACCCCTACGTGGAGGCCGCCCTGGCCCTTGGCTCTCGACACCCGCGCATCCTGGCCACCCATATCCTGCCCAACGTGACGGCGCCCATCCTCATCATCGCGTCGATCTGGCTCGGCAACGCCATCCTGATCGAAGCGACCTTGAGCTTCCTGGGCCTGGGAACGCAGCCGCCCACGCCCTCCTGGGGGCTGATGCTGAGCAGCACCGGTCGCGCGTTCATGGAGCAAGCTCCCTGGCTGGCCATCTTTCCCGGGCTCGCCATCAGCATTGCCGTGCTCGGCTTCAACCTCTTCGGCGATACCCTGCGCGACGCCTGGGACCCGAAGCTCCGTACCCGCGGCTGAGGGTTCAGGCGGACCGGATGCCCATCGAGTTCATCGGGATGATCGGCGTGAAGCCCGAGGGCGCCGACGGTGCTGCCGTGCACGTGATCGGGGGCGAGATCGATCTCGCCTGGGTGCGCGCCTTCTCTCAGGCCCACGAGCGAGCGGGGTTCGACAAGGTGCTGGTGGGCTACACGGCGACCTCCGCCGAGGGCTTCGTGATCGCGGGGTATGCGGCCGCCCACACGGAGCGGCTCGCCTATCTGATCGCCCATCGGCCTGGCTTCGTGGCGCCGGGCCTGGCCGCGCGCAAGGCCGCCACGTTCGATCAGGTGAGCGGTGGCCGCCTGGCGCTTCACATCATCACGGGCGGCAGCGATGCCGACCAGGCCAAGGACGGCGATTGGCTCGATCATGACACCCGTTATCGTCGCACCGACGAGTACCTGACCCTCCTGCGCCGCGTGTGGACGGAGGATCGTCCCTTCGACCACGCGGGCGAATTCTACCGAGTCGCCGGCGCGTATTCGGAGATCAAGCCACTGCAGAAGCCGCACGTGCCTCTCTACTTCGGCGGCGCCTCCGAGGCGGCACATCGGATCGGCGCCAAGCACGCGGACGTCTACATGCTCTGGGGCGAGCCGTTGGCCGCGGTGAAGCAGCGGATCGCGGACGTGCGAGCGGCCGCGTTGCCCTTCGACCGTGAGCCTCGCTTCAGCGTCTCGCTGCGCCCGATCATCGCGCCCACCGAGGCTCAAGCATGGGACAAGGCGCGCAGCATCCTGGCCGCGGTGCGAGCCAAGCAGGGCGACCGCACACTGCCCCTTCCCGAGGCGGTGGGAGCGCGGCGGCTGGTCGACTTCGCGCGCGAGGCCGAGGTGCACGACCAGCGCCTGTGGACGCCGATCGCCGCGGCCGTTGGCGGGGCCGGCAATACCACCGCCCTGGTCGGTACCCCCGATCAGGTGGCGGAGTCGCTCGTCCAGTACTACGACCTCGGGGTCACCACGCTCCTCATCCGCGGCTTCGATCCCCTCAACGACGCGGCCGAGTACGGGCGCGAGCTGATTCCCCTCGTCCGCGCCGAGGTGGCACGCCGCGATCGTCTCCACGCGGCGGCGTGAGCCGTGCCGAAGCTCGTCGCCGTCGTGGGCAGCGTGACTCCGCCGGGACGGCTCAACCAGGCGATGGAGCTTGCCCTCGAGACGGCGGGCGCCCGGTCGGACTGCTCAGCGAGTCTGGTGAACCTCGCCGACTACCACATCTCCTTCGCCGACGGCCGCCCGCTCGACCGCCTCGAGGACGACAGCGCCCATGTGGTGGGCCAGATCGTCGCCGCCGACGCCGTGCTGCTGGCGAGTCCGGTGTACCGGGGCTCGTTCACCGGTGCCCTCAAGAACCTGCTCGACCTGGCGCCGGTCGAGGCGCTGCGCGGCAAGCCGGTCGGCATCGTGGCCATGGGCGCCACCCTTCATCACTACCTCGGGGTCGACTGGCACCTGCGCGCGGTGCTCGCCTGGTTCGGCGCCCTCGTGCTGCCGACCAGCGTCTACCTCGAGTCCGCCCACTTCAAGGACGGCAAGCTCGCCGACGCTCACGCGCGCGCCAGCCTGGCGGAACTGGTGCATAGCGTGCTCACGCTGGCAGGCAGTGTTCGCGAACCGCTCGGCCCGCCCCCGCTCGCCGCCGGCCGCTCCTAGAAAGCCGGACGCGGTCGTGAAGCTGGCGCGGTCGTGTTGATCTGCGGGCGGTGAGCCGCCCCTGAGCCTCTAGTTCCCCGCGAAGCAGTACAGCAAACCGTCGCCGCCCGTGCCTCTCAGCGCGTCCTGGCTGCAGCCGCGAGAGGGGTGGGACGAGTTCCAGGATTTCGAGGGCGCGTCGTCGCGGAGCCCTATCCGGTCGTGGTGGCCGACGATGGCCGCGCCTTCTCCGCTCTTCGTCCAGTTGCCGCACGTCATGTCCTGATCGCCCGCCGGCGCGCGGCCATCTGGCGTGGTGCCGGTGAGGATGTCGTGCCGGTTCGGTGTGTCGCCCCGACCGTTGACAACCTCGCCCTTCTCGTTGAGGGCGGTCTGCTTGTTCAGGTTGTTGGTGCCATGCAGCTCGTCGACGTTGCCGGCGATCACGACTCCCTTGGCGTTCTGCCAGGGCCCACGTCCGATGCGGTCGCGCGCGTTGACCGCGGCCGCGCCTGCGGAGGCCTGCGTGCTGAGATACGCGCGCCAGGTGCGGCCGCCCGCGCCGACGGCGCCGGCGAGCGTCTGGCAGAGCTGGTCCGCCCCGGCCAGGCCTCCGAGGTCAGCCCCCTTTCCGGAACCGGCACTGGTGATGAAGAAGGTCATGCCCGCCTGTTGCGCCGGCGCGGTGCCGGTCAGGCCAAGCACCAGGACAGGCAGCCGAGGCGAACACGAACGCACAGGTCTTGTAGTTCATTGGAGATCTCCTTGGGTGTTGTCAGAGACGGTTATGGCCCGTACGCGGAAGTATGTCGCGGCCACCCGCATGTGACGGTCGCCGGTGTAGATCTCCGTGAATCCACTCTCGCGGGCACAGGCCAGATGGATCGCATCAGCCGCGCGAAGGAATACGAACTTCGGCACGTCGCGGATGGCGGCAACCGTTGCCGCCAGTATCCGGGCTGTCATCGGGATCCATGTCCACAAGCCGCCCGCGCAATCCCGCTGGAACTGCGCGATCACCTCCCGGAACGCCGCTTCGCCGAGACCCCTTCGCGCAGCTTGCGGTGCAGGGCGGCCGAGACCTCAGCCCGACCCAGGGCCGCGCAGTGCACCTCTCCGAGCGCCTCGGCAAGTCGCCGCACCTGCGGGCTGTCGGGTTCGTCCACGTAGAACTTAGCGACATACCCCGAGTCGAAATAGCCCACGCGCCGCTATCGCTCCCCGCGGTCCTCCGACACCATGGTGACGATGTCGGTCCCGCCGGTGAGCGTGCCCATGAGCCGCTTGTAGCCGGGTCGGAGCTTGCGGCTCAGGAACGGGTTCCGGCGGCCGTGCTCCTCCACCGCTTCGAGCCGGGCCACCGGCCGACCTCGTTCGGTGACAGTGATTGAGCCGAGCTCGGCCGCTTTTCTCACCCAGGCCCCGGTGCGCTGATGAAGCTCCCGAATCGAGATGGTCTTCATGTGACACATGGTGACACAAGTCTGGCTCGCCGACAATGCGCATAGGATAAGATAGGCGATGAAACATCCGATAATTCGGAGGATCTCATGAAGCAGGGGAACCGCGAGAAACTGAGCGTGACGGTGGACCCGCATGTGTATCGGGTGATCGAGCGTCACGCTGAACGCGCGAAGATCTCGAAGAGCCGAGTCGTCGAGCAAGCGATCGTCCTCTGGGAACGGAATCGGCTGGCCCTCCTGGCACGGGAGGGATACCAGAAGATGTCTGACGAGGACCGGGGGGAAGCTGAGGCCTATCTGGCGGTGCTCGACGAGATCGCGGAGTGATGGGTGAGCCCGCCGCCAGAGCTTCACCGTGGCGACATGGTCGCATCAAGAGCGGAAACCGTTCGGGAGCACCGCATCGTGGCTCTCATCTCCTCATCCGTCCCCGGGAAGCGCTATCCGATGCACTTCGTGATCCCGTACCCTTCACCGCTAGCGAGAGCCGCCGGGCTGCGGACAACGTCGATCGTCAAGATGGAAACGATCGTCACCTTGCCGAGGCGGGCGATTCTGGAGCGGGTGGGATCACTTCCGCGAGAAGCCCTCCGCGAGGCCGACCAGGCTCTCGCCTTCAGTCTCGACCTTCGCCTCGCGCAGCCGACGGCGCCGTAATCTACAGCGCGCGGCCGGCGGCGTGGCCTTCGTAGATGGCCTCGAGCGCGGTGCGCGGCGCCACGCAGTCGCCCACCATCCGGAGGTCGGTCACCTGCCCGCGCAGCTCGCCGTAGAGGCGATCCTCGGCGATGCCGCCGGCTGCCGCCACGATGGCATCGACGTCGTGGAGGCGATCCATGTCGCCGGTGGATAGATCCTCGAGGAGGAGTGTTCGCCCTTCCATCGCCCGCGGCGACCTGAGCGGCATCACCCGGATCTTCTTCTCCCGAAAGCGCTGGCGGACGGCGAGCATGCTGTAGATCGTGATGCGGCCCCCGTACCCGACGCCGCCCGTGATCAGGGTCACCCGCTTGCCGAGGTCGGCGAGGTGCTCGGCGACCGCCACCGACTGCCAGTTGCCGTCGGCCTCGATGAACGCGACGTGTGAGCCCAGACGCTCGGGCTCGAGCAGCGCGTCCCACGTCGAGTAGACCCGGGGGGCCCCGGGGATGGTGACGCCTTGGGCCGAGAGCCGGTGGCGAGGACGACCGCGTCAGGACGGAAGGCGACGACGCGCTCGGCGCTGGCCTCCATCCCGCATTGCAGCGCCACCCCGAGTGCGCGGCAGCGCTCCTCGAAGTAGGTCCGCGCGTACGTGAACTCGCCGCGTGTGGGAATCCGCGCCGCCAGGTTCACCTGGCCGCCCACCTCCGCCGCGCGCTCCCAGAGCGTGACCGCATGCCCACGCATGGCCGCCACGCGTGCTGCCTCCAGGCCCGCCGGTCCTCCCCCGATGACCAGGACACGGCGCGGGACGGGAGCGCGCGTCAAGGTGCCTTCACCCCACTCGGCCTCGCGTCCGGCGGTCGGGTTCATCAGGCACGTCACCGACTGGTGCAGCTCGATCATGGCGATGCAGCCCTGGTTACATGCGATGCATGGCCGGACCTCGTCGAGCTGGTCCGCGCGCGCCTTGGCGAGCAGGAAAGGATCGGCGATGTGGGCGCGCGCCATGCCCACCAGGTCGGCCTCGCCGGCGGCCAGAACCTCTTCGGCCAGCTGCAGACGGTTGAAGCGGCAGACTGCGAACACGGGCAGCTCGGGCACCACGGCCTTGATCCCCGCCGGCAGCTGCGGAAGGCCGCGCGCGGAAAGTGCATGTCGGCCATCTGGGTGGCCAGCGAATAGCTCGCGTGGTAGGCCGAGTGCGAGACGTTGACGAAGTCGATCGGTACCGCGGCCGCGATGGCAGGCACGATCCGCTGCATGTCCGCCAGAGACAGGCCGGGGTTCATGAACTCCTCGGCGCTGATGCGAATCCCCACTGCGTAATCGGGCCCCATCGCCTCGCGCACGGCCTGCAGCACGCGGAGGGGAAAGCGTAGCCGGTTGGCCTCGCTGCCCCCGTAGGTGTCGGTCCGCACGTTGGAGGCGGGCGAGAGGAACTGCTGGAGCAGGTGGCCGTGACCGAAGTGGACTTCCAGCCCGTCGAGCCCCGCCTCGCGCAGATGGCGCGCCGTCTGGACATGGCCGGCCACCACTTCGGCCATGTCGTCCTCGTTCATTTCGTGGGGAATGGGTCCGCCCGGCGCCCACGGGATGGGGGAGGCGCCCCAGGTGGCGGTGCGACCGAAGTAGCCCTCTGCGTGCCGGCCGACGTGGACGATCTGACCGAAGAGCTTGGCATCGTGGGTGTGGACGGCTTCGGCCACCCGACTGAAGGCCGCGACGCAGCGCGGGTCGTAGCCGATCACGCCCTGCGCACGGCCGATGCTGCTCGGGTGCACGCGGATCGCTTCGAAGATGATGAGCCCGACGCCGCCTCGCGCCTTCTCGGCGTGGTAGTGGACGTGCCGCTCGCTCGGCAAGTGCTCCACGCCGTAGTTGGTCGTGTGCGCGGGCACGAAGATGCGGTTCTTCAGCTCGACGGCGCCGATCCGAAGGGGCGAGAACACGTGCGGAAAGCGCGTCGTCATGCGGCCGCTCCGGTCAGGAGAGACGTGTCTCCCGGCTCTGCCGGGGTGCTCCGAACGTTGCGCGGGGCCCCCCATCATCCCAGATACGCTCCGCCGTTGACGTGGATGACCTGCCCGGTGATGTGCTTCGCGCGTCGGCTGATGCCAGAAAGACGGCCACCGCCGCCACGTCGTCCGGCTGCCCCATGCGCCCCAGCGGCACCTGGCGCGCCATCGCCTGAAGCTCGATCTCGCTGTGGCCGTCGCGTGGCTGCGCGGTATCGGTCAGGCCCGGGGCGATGGCATTGACGCGGATCGCGTGCGGCGCCAGCTCCAGCGCCATGGCCCGCGTCAGCCCGACCACGCCGGCCTTGCTGGCGACGTAGTGGGTGCCGCGTCGGGCTGCTCCGGTAGGCCGCCGACGAGGCGAGGTTGATGATCGCCCCCGGCGCACCCGCGAGCGACCAGCCGGCGTGCCACGGCCTGGGCGGCGAGAAAGCTGCCCTTGAGGTTCACGCCGTGCACGCGATCCCACTGGCCTCGGTGAGGTCGAGAAACGCCGAACGAGGAAAGGTCCCCGCGTTGTTGATCAGCGTGTCGATGGGGCCCATCCCGCGCTCGGCCGCGTCGACGAGAGCGGCCACATCGCTGGCGCGGGAAACGTCGCCCTGCACGGGAAGGCACCGGCGTCCCGCCGCGCTGATCTCCTTGGCGATGCTCGCCGCCGCGTCAGGATCGTCGAGATAGTTGAGCACGACGTCGGCCCCTTCGCGGGCGAGGGCCAGCGCGATGGCCCGTCCCGATTCCCTGCTGTCCGCCCGTCACCAGCGCCACCGTCCCGGCGCACCGCATGGAGAGCCTCCCTTCCGCGTGGCCACGCTCGTCCGCCGCTGCCGACTCGGCGCCCAGGCATGTCACGTATCATGACCCGCGGCTCGTGATGACACCAGCCCTCGCCGGCGCGCCGGCGGACCAGCTTTTAGCCGAAGGGATCCATGACCTCGAGAAAATCGAATCGTCGGAAATCCCGATCGACCGTATAGAGTCGCCTGACGCCATGCTGGCGGAGGAGAGCCGCCAGGTGGGCATCAGGGACCTGATTGCCTCGGGCCGTGAAGGGGGCGGTCACCTGCCTCGTAGATTTCGAGGAACCCGTCGTCTTCCGCGAGAACGCGCAAGCGGGGTAGAGGCAAGCAGGGACTCGACGTTGCCGAGGGCCTCGCCGGGCGAGAGCGGACGGGCGAAAATTCGCGGGTGAGTCGAGATGCGCAGAAAGGCCATCAGGGTGGGCCAGGCGATGCAGAAGAGATCCGGATCCGAGCCGCGTTGCTCGAGGAAGTGCACTGCCGCCGGCTGCCTGGGGCTGGAGGTGTCCGACGCGTAGAGGAGGATATTGACGTCGACCGAGTAGCTCACTCGTCATGCCGGTCGAGGACCGCATAGACGGCCTCCTTGTCGGACAGGTCCACCAGGGCGTGCATGGGACGCGAGACCCAGAGCAGCCGGGCGGGGCCGGAGCCTGTCTTCCGACGAGCAGGGCCTCGGCCAGGAGCTGCGACACGATCTTCCCAGCGACCCTCCCTGCTCCTTCTGCAGCTTCTTGAGCTCTTTCAGGATCGGTGTGTCGATATCGAGCGTGGTTCTCGCCATGATGCTGTGATGCTATATTCGACAGCATCAGATGTCAAGATGAAGCACCTCCTTCCCGGATCGACCGGGGTCGTTGATGCTACATTCGCACAGACGTGCCGAGCGGTTAGGCGCTTACGACCAGCGAGGAGCGACCGATGGCGAAAGCGCTCGACGGCATCCGCGTTCTCGACCTCACCCAGTACGAAGCAGGCCCGAGTTGCACCGAGACCCTGGCCTGGCTCGGCGCCGAGGTCATCAAGATCGAGCCACCGACGGGCGAGGCTGCCCGCCGTGGACTCAGTGAGCGGCCCGACATGGACTCGGTCTTCTTCTGCCTGCTGAACGCCAACAAGCAGAGCGTGACGCTCAATCTCAAATCCGCGCGCGGCCGCCGATGTTCGGGAACATGGTCAAGAAGGCCGACGTCGTGGTCGAGAACCTCGGCCCCGGCTCGATGGAGCGTCTCGGGTTCGGGTACGAGGCGCTGGCCCGAATCAACCCGCGCATCATCTCGGCGTCGGTCAAGGGGTTCGGCAGCGAGGGCATCTACGCCGTCCTATAACAGCTTCGAGATGATCGCTCAGGCGATGGGCGGCAGTCATGAGCCTGACCGGCAGCCCGGACGGACCGCCAACGCGCATCGAGGCCGGTCTCGGCGACACCGGCGCTGGCCTGCACACCGCGATCGGAATTCTGGCCGCCATCGTCCAGCGCCAGACGACTGGCGTCGGGCAGCGCGTCGAGGTCGCCCAGCAGGACTGCGTCGTCAATCTCACGCGCATCCACTTCCGCGACCATCATCTCGGGGTGCGACCCCATTCCCCGGCGCGGAAACCGCTCACCGAGCGCGGCCCCCTCGAATCTCTACCGCTGTCGTCCGTTCGGCCCCAATGACTACGTCTTCATCCACGTGGCCAACCCGGACATGTGGAAGGCGCTCACGCGCGCCATCGGCCAGCCGGAGCTGGGCGACGACCCGCGCTTCGCGGATCGAGCGGGCGGGTGGCGCAGGTCGAGGAGCTGGAGGCGCTCGTCGAGGCGATGGACAGAGAAGCGCACGAAGCACGAGGCCATGGAGCTGCTGGCCGGCGCCGGCGTTCCATGTGGGGCCGTGCTCGACTCGGAGGAGGTTCTGTCGAACGACCACCTGCGCAGCCGCGGCATGCTCGTCGACGTGGACCACCCGACGCGCGGCCGGATCACGATGATCGGCAGCCCCATCCACCTCTCGGCCTCGCCCACCGAGGTGAAGCGTGCGCCTCTCCTCGGCGAGCACAACGCGGAGGTCTACGGCCGCCTCCTCGGCCTCGCCGAGTCGGAGCTGGCCGCCCTCCGCCGCGACGGAGTCCTCTGAGCCATCGCTCTCTTCGACCTTCAAGGGCCGCTTACGACGCAGTCGATCTGCTCCTGACGGCGCACGAAATGAAGCGAAGGATTAGACGCCTTATCCCAGCCGAAGATCGGGTGAAGCCATGACGGATTTCTTGAACCTTCGCGATCAGATCATCGCGATCACTGGCGCCGCCTCCGGCATGGGACGGGCCATCGCTCAGGCTGCCGACCGGGAAGGCGCGCGGCTCGTCCTGTCAGACTTTGACGGTGGTCGCTTGGCGGCGACCGCCGACGAGCTAAAGGGCGAGGTGCGTCACTTGCGCGCCGACGTGACCAGGCTTTCCGAGATCGACGCTGTCTTCGCGCTGGCCGAACGCGAGTTCGGGCGGATCGACGGCCTCGTCACCTGCGCTGGCATCATTACCACCCTGCCGATGCTCGAGGTGACCTCCGAAGAGTGGGACCGCGTCTTCGCGGTGAACGCCAAGGGCACCTTCTTCACGGTGCAGGCCGCTCTCAAGCGGATGCTCCCGCGCCGGCACGGGCGAATCGTGACGATCGGCTCCGATAGCTACAAGGTAGGGGGCGGACGGATCGCCAATATTCCCTACGCCGCCACCAAGGGCGCGGTCGTCACCATGACCAAGGGCTTCGCCCGGGCTCTGGTCGGCACCGGAGTGCGGATCAACTGTGTCAATCCGGGGCCGTGCGACACGCCCATGCACGCGCCGTTGACGCCGGAGCAGCGCACCATGGTCGCCGGCCGCGTTCCCCTCGGTCGCTTCGGCCGCCCCGACGAGATCGCCAACGCGGTGCTGTTCCTGCTCTCCGACGCGGCCAGCTTCGTATACGGGGAAAGCTTCAACGTCGACGGCGGGGTGCTGATGGAGTGACCGCTAGTCGTAGATGGTGTCGAGGTAGTGGCTGGGGTCGACCTTGGCCTCGATCACCGTCGGGTGGTTGGCCACCAGGCTCTCCTTCAGTGCTTGAGTGAGCTCGGCGGCGGAGCGGACGGCGGCTGCGGGCACGCCAAAGTAGTGCGCCGGCGGATCCGCATGCTCGTGCTCTCCGAGGTCGGTTCCGTAGAGACCGAAGCGACGCCGGACTTGTTTGACCTGGATCAGGGAGAGCCAGCCATCGTCGAGCACGACGATGGGTAAGGACAATCCGAGGCGGCGGGCCACCGCCACTTCGCCCACCGTCATCTGGAAGCATCCGTCGCCCACCACCGCAACCACGGCGCGCTCAGGCCGCGCCAGCTTGGCGGCGATGGCGGCGGGAAGACCAAAACCCATCGACGACCAGCCGTTCGTGATCAGGAACGTCCCGGGCTCGTGCGCTGTCCATTGAGAGGCGATCTGGTGGGTGTGGGCTCCCACGTCGAAGGCCAGGATGCCGTCACGCGGCAGCACCTCGCGAACCACGTCGATCGCATGGTGCGGTGCGAATCCAGCCACCGACGGGCGGAGCGAGCGCTGAAAGCGAGCCCGGTGCTGCGCCGACATGTCGGCCGGCCACTCGGGTCGCATGGGCGAAAGCTGTGCCATCCACTCGAGCGAGGCGTCGAGGTCGCCGATCACTTCGTGGGCAATCGTCACGCTCGAATCCGCATCCACGGGGTCCACGTCGATCGACAGGAGTGGGACCTGGCCGATCCAGGCCTCGTACTCCACCTCCACGACGTCGTAGCCGAGGCCCACCACGAGATCGGCGCTCACGCAGGAGCTCGCGCTGCACCTGCCGCCGGGCTCGCTCGATGCAGCCGACTGACAGCGGATGATCCTCGGCGATCATGCCCTTGGCCATGGTGGTCGACGCGAAGGGAAGCTGGTGACGATCGATCACCGCCCGCAGCAGCGCGGGATTCCTGACGCGCATGGCCGACGAGCCGAGCACTGCTACCGGCCGGCGAGCGGCCCCCAGGATTTCTGCCGCGCGCTGGAGAGACGCCTCAGAGGCCGCACCGATCGGTCGGCGTCTCGGAAGGCTCGTGGGCACGGCCTCGGTGGCCGGGGCCAGCGCGACGTCCTCGGGAAGGTCCAAGTGCACGGGCCCAAGGGGCTCGCTGAGGGCGATCTCCAGCGCCTCGGTCAGTACCGATGCCACCCGACCCTCGCGCAGAGCCAAGGTCGCCTTGGTGATGGGTCGGAAGAGCGCGTGGTGGTCGATGGCCATCTGAATACGACGACCGATCTGCGGCGTCGGAAGATTGCACGTGATGGCCAGGAGTGGCGAGCGATCGAGGTAGGCGTTGCCCACGCCGGTCGTGAGGTTGGTGGCGCCGGGACCCAAGGTCGCGATGCACAGCCCAGGTGCTCCGGTGAGCCGGCCCATGACATCGGCTGCGAAGGCCGCCGAGCCTTCGTGCGCCGTGAGTACGTATGGAAGTTGGCCCGCTCGCATGGCTTCGAGCAGGGGCAGGACATTGCCGCTGGGGATTCCAAAGCCGTGGCTCACGCCTGCGCCCCGCAAGGTCGCGACGGTGAGCTCGGCGTTGTTCACGAACCGGGCTCCGTGTTTCGGGTGAACGCGTGGACCATTGGCCAGCTCACACGGGGACGACCGGAGGGCGTCGGCGGTGCCAGTCGGTGTCGCGCTGGTAGGCGTCGATGGCCCTGAGGACGCGCGCCTCGGCGAAGGGACGTCCGGCGATCTGCAGACCGATGGGCAGTCCGTTCGGATCGAGGCCGCAGGGCGCACTGGCCGCGGGCAAGCCAAGGTAGTTGAACGGCCTCGTGTTGATGGAGACCGCCATGAACTTCTGCTCGGTGCCGGGAGGGCCGTGATCGATGTCGGTCTCGGCCAGCGTCGGCAGGCAGGTCGGAATGGTCGGGGTCGCCAGCAGGTCGACCTTGCTGAACACCTCGGCGGCGAAGGCCTTGAGAATGGGGCCGCGCTTCGCCAGCGCCTCGACGTAGTAGGCGGCTGGAATGGCATAGCCTCCGTAGAGACGGGCGGAGAGATGCACGGCGTAGTCGGCGGCGCGCTCGCGCATCCACTGGCTGTGAATGGCGGCCGCCTCCGCGCGCGAGATGACCGCGACGTAGGCGGAGATGGCCTTCATGAGCGGCACTTCCAGCCGCACGATGGTCGCTCCCCGAGCCTCCAGTACTTTCAAAGCCTCTTCCAAGCCGGCCATGACGGGTGGCTCAGCGATGTTGGTGAACGCGTTGGTCGGCACGCCGATTCGCACGCCGCGCAGGTCGCCCGTCAGCGCAGCCTCGTAGTCGGGCACGGGCTCCCTCGAGCAAGTGGGATCGTTTGGATCGGCGCCCGCGATCAGCGAGAGGATGCGGGCACAGTCACGCGCGCTGCGGGTGAGGGGACCGACGTTATCGGCGGAAAACGACAGCGGCATGACGCCGTAACGCGAGATACGGGTCTGGGTGGGCTTGATGCCGGTCACGCCGCAGGCTGAGGCGGGCAGGCGTATGGACCCGCCCGTGTCCGATCCGAGCGAGGCGTAGGTGACACCCGAGGCGACGGCGGCCCCTGACCCGGACGAGGAACCCCCGGTGATGTAGGGCGGGTTCCAGGGGTTGTGACAGTCGCCGAAGGCGCGATTGTGGCCGGTCGGGTTCTGCGCGAACTCCGCCATGTTCAGTCCGGCGAAGGTGTAGGCGCCGGCGTCGGACAGGCGTTGCACCACCGTGCAGGTGATGTCCGGCACGAAGTCGCGCCGGATGGCCGAGCCGCACGTGCAGGGCCGGCCGGCCTGGTAGTACATGTCCTTGTGGGCGAGCGGGATGCCGTGAAGACGGCCCACGGGTTTCCCCGCGGCCAGGGCGGCATCGGCCGCGGCGGCCGCCGCCCGCGCGTGATCGCGGTCGACCCAGATGGTCGCGTTCACGGTCTTGTTCACCGCCTCGAGGCGGGCGAGACAGGCCTCCAGCAGGGCGGCCGACGTGACCTCTTTCCGTTTGACCGCGTCCGCGGCTTCGACCAGGCCGAGATCGGCGAGCGCCTTCATTCCTTGCACTCCTGAAGGGCCGCCTCGAAGCTCGACGGCTCATCCTCGAAGCGCAGGCCGCCGCGCACAGCCTCGAAGGCGGCGATGGTGGAGGCCAGATCGGCGGCCAGACGGCGCGCCGCATCGTTGGGAGGGGTGATGCCGTGCCAGGCGGCGATGGCCGCCTCAGTGGTCGCGAGAAAGTCCATTCGTCATCTCCTCCATGCGGCCGCCGACCAGACGAGCTTCACGTCGATCTGACGAGTCGGATGATCTCGGCCGCCGTCGGGCTCCGGCCGGCCTGCTTCTTCGAGAACACGAGCTTGCCGTCCACCAGGACGTCGAGCTGTCCGAACCCGCCCCACCGGATCTTGGGCCTGACCCCTATGCTCTTCTCGAGTTCGTCGCGAAGGCTCCCGGCCTCGCGGCGGATGTCGAGTCAGACGAAGCAGCGCTTGATGTCGATCTCCATGAGGGGAGCGTAGCAGACAGCGCGTCAAGATTCACCGTGACCGAGTACCAGCCGCGGGCCGTTGTGCAATGTGGTCACCTGTGGTCTCATAGCGCTATGCAAGCAGTTGGGGTCGCGAGCTCAAGGCCAAGCTCTCGCATTACCTCCGGGTCGCCAAGACCGGCGGCGTCGTGCTTGTCACCGAGCACGGACGGGTCATCGCCGCCCTCGGCCCCCCCGCCATGACCGAGCTGCCCCGCGAACTGGCCGGGCTGCAGGCGCTCGTAGCGCGGGGTATCGCGGTGCCCGGTCGACGGAAGCAGCCCGGCTCGTACCCGCGGACGGGCTTGCGTAGTCCGGCGGGAACCAGCCAGCGCTTGATCGACGAGCTGCGCAACGATCGTCGATCATCTATGCGGAGTCCAGCGCCGTCCTCGGTTGGCTACTCGGAGAACCACGGGGCGAGGAGGTCCGGCACACGCTGGAGGAGGCTGACGGTGTCGTTGCCTCGCGCCTCACCCGCCTCGAGTGCCTTCGCGCAATTGTACGACTCGAGGCTACGCGCCAGCGAACCCCATCCGATACCGAGCACCTCCTAGGGCGTTCGCGTCGAGCCTCGGCCGAGTGGACCATGATCGACATCGCGGCCGAGCTGGTCGAGCGAGCGGCAGCGCCGTTTCCAGAGGAGCCTGTCCGCGCGCTGGATGCCATTCATCTGGCGAGTGCGCTCGCCGTTCGGGCTGTCACCCCCGAGGTCGAGATGGCCGCACTGGACGTGCGGGTGCGCCGCAACGCCCTGCGGCTCGGAATCGCCGTCCGGCCGTCGTAGGCCGCCGGGATCGGATTTCTGCCGCGCGCGAAGGGCGTCGCGCGTTTCGGCGACTCGCGATAGCATGTTTGGGTCCGGGCGCCGGAGGGCCGGCGCCTCGGGCTAACGATCTCACGCGAACCCGGGAGGACGATCCATGCGCAACAAGCCCGCGCTCACTGCTGCCGACGTGCACAAGATGATGGCCGCCTGCCGCGACGAGGCCGCCAAGAACAAGTGGAACGTGACCATCGCCGTGGTGGACGACGCCGGCTTCCTCCTGCACCTCGAGCGTCTGGACGGTGCCGGACCCATGACGGCCGAGGTGGCCGCGAGCAAGGCGCGCACCGCCGCCGTCACCCGTCGTCCGACGAAGGCATGGGAGGACATGGTGAAGGACCGCCCGGTCTTCCTCAAGTTCCCGGAGAACCTGCCCATCCAGGGCGGCGTGCCCATCATGCACCAGGGTGACTGCGTGGGCGCCATCGGCGTGTCGGGAGTGCAGTCGCACCAGGATGAGCAGGTCGCCAACGCGGGTGTCGCCGCGCTCGCCTAGCTGGGGCGCGATCATGACTGACAGCGCCTGGCCAGCGATCGCCGACGGGATCAGCGACCGCCAGGTCCTTGCCCTCGAGCAGGCGGCGATCCGCATTCCAAGCAGCACGTTCCAGGAAGGTCCGCTCGCGGATCATCTGGCGAACTACATGTCGGAGATGGGTCTCGAGGTCGAGATGATGGAGGTCACGCACCCGGGCAAGCCAGGCCAGCGCACGCGCCAGCCGATCGGGCGATTGCGCGGCAGCGGGGGTGGACCGACCCTCATGCTCAACGGCCACATGGATCCTGGTGTCGAGATGAGCGGCTGGTCCGTCGATCCGTACGGCGCCAAGTTCGAGGACGGCTGGGTCTGGGGGATGGGGGCCCACGACGACAAGGGCGGGGTGGTGGCCGCCATCTGCGGCGTGGAGGCCATCGTCAAGGCTGGTGTGCGGCTCCGGGGCGACGTGCTGGTGTGCCCGGTGGTTGCCCACAAGCTCGGCGGCGCCGGCACCCGTGCCCTGCTCAAGCACGGCGTGCGGGCGGACATGGCCATCAACATGGAACATTCCGCGCTGACCATCGCCAACGTGTGCGTGGGCATCGTCATGGTCCGCATCCGCACGCGGAGTCCCGAGCTGTTCTTCCGCTACAGTCCCGAGGCCAAGGCGGCCTACGAGAATCCGATCGAGCAGCAGAGCCGCATCATGCGACGCATCGGGCCGAGCCTCGACCCCATCCCGCCCGGCGGCTGGCTCAGCTTCACGCCGCATCCGGACCTGCCCGGCTTTCCCACACACACCTTCGACACGATCCACAAGGAGCACTACTACCAGCCGAACTACACCGGCATGTCGAGCCGCGAGTGCGAGATGATCTTCCAGATCCGGACGGTTCCGGGGCAGACGTTGGACAGCGTGCGCGCTGATCTTCCCGACTCCTGGAGTCGATCAAGAAGGAGTCGCCCACGCTTGATTGCGAGGTCACCGTCCCCGCCCCGGGCACCGAGGAAGGCTGGTGCCAGGAGCCCATGGAGATCGCGCGCGATCATCCGCTGGTGACGGCGCTGGCCGAGGGCCACCGCCTGGCCTCGGGCCAGGAAGCCGATGGTGGGCGGGTGGGGGCGTCTGGGCAACGTGGGCGATGGCAACATCATCAACGCCGCGGGCATCCCGTCTCTACAATACGGGGCGGGCGACATCCGGACTTACAAGGAATGGCCGACACCCGACGAGCGGGTGAAGCTCTCGGATCTGGTCACGGCCGCCCGGGCCATCGCCTACGCGACGTACCGGCTCTGCGGCTGACCCCAGACGGCGCAGATCAACGGCGCCGAGTCAGAAAGGAAGGCAACGCTCATGCTGATCGTCGACGCTCAGATCCACATCTGGAAGAACCACAAGCCGACCAACCCCAACCATCGTCAGGTGGCCGACTACACGGCGGCCGACGTGCTGAAGGAAATGGATGAAGGCGGGGTCAACGCCGCTCTCATCCATCCACCCGGCTGGGATCCCGATTCTAACGCGCTCGCCGTGGAGGCGGCGCGCCAGCACCCCAATCGGCTCGCCATCCTCGGAAATTTCCCGCTCGACCGACCGGAAAGCCGGACCATAGTGGACGGCATCAAGAGCCGTCCGGGAATGCTTGGGCTGCGCTTCGCGTTGTTGCAGCCGCATCAGCAGACGTGGCTGACCGATGGGACCCTCGACTGGCTATGGGCCGCCGCCGAGCGGGCGGGACTCCCGGTCGCCCTTCTCGGCCCCGGCCTCTTGCAGGTAATCGGCTCGATCGCGGAGCGACATCCGGGGCTCAAGCTGATCGTCGATCACTTCGGCCGACCCGATGCGGCGTGGTCGAACCTGCCCCAGCTGGTGGCCGCCGCCAAGCATCGCAACGTGGCGCTCAAGGCCACGGGGGCGCCCAGCTACTCAAGCGAGGCCTACCCGTACCGCGATATTCACGGACATATCCGGGCGCTCTACGATGCCTTCGGGCCCGAGAGGATGTTCTGGGGGACCGACATCACGCGCATGCCCTGCTCGTGGCGACAGTGCGTGACCATGTTCACGGAGGAACTGCCGTGGCTGTCGGCCAAGGACAAGGAGCTGATCATGGGACGCGCCGTGTGCACCTGGCTCGGCTGGAAGCTGCCGGGATAGCGCCGCCGGTTCGGCGTCGTCGGCGCGGACCCCGTCACGCCGACGACGCGGCGGGCGGGCTGCTCGCCTTCAAGCCCGTCGCGCGGCGTCGGTGGGTACTCTCAGGCCCGACTCCTTGTCAAACAGGTGATAGCGCTTGAAGGTGAGCCAGACCTCGGCGCCTTGGCGGAGAGGTCCCGCCCGACGAGGTCTGGGCGTGAAGCTCGTGCTCTCCGACGCGAATGACCGAGAGCGTGGTGTTCTTGAGCGGGAAGCGCACGTGCTCGACGATCGTCCCCCGCACACGCTCCGCATCTCGCTCGGTGGAAATCTCGACATCCTCGGGACGCACGCCAGCCCAGACGTCGCCGAGTCGCTGCCCCTCCGGCAGGTGTCGTGCGTCGAGAAGATTGATGGGCGGAGTGCCCATATGTAAGTTCAGGAAGCCGGCCACGAATACGTTCCTCGGGTGGTTGTAGATCGATTGGTATGTTCCGATCTGCTCGATCGTCCCCCGGTCCATCACCGCCACCAGATCGGCGAGAATCAGGGCTTCATGGTGATCGTGAGTCACGTAGACCGTCGTGATGTCGAACTGCCGCAGCAAGATCTTCAGGTTCACGCGATACTTCTCGCGCAGCGCTTGATCGAGATTGGCGAAGGGCTCGTCGACCAGGAAGAGCGTGGCGTCTCGCGTGATGCAGCGCCCGAGGGCCACTCGCTGCTTCTCCCCGCCAGATAGGGTGGTCGGCTTGCGATCGAGGAGATGGGCGAGCTCGACGCCCATGAGCTCGCTGGTCCGCTGGTACTTGGCGGCGGCGAGCGCGTTCAGTTCGGGCGTCTTCTTCCTGAACAGGAAATACGACAAGACGTTCGTCCTGGAGGTGAAGTGCGGATAGAGGGCATAGTTCTGAAAGACCATGCCCAGACGCCGCTGGCCGGGGGGAAGGTCCTTGACGTTCACGCCGTCGTAGCGCACTTCCCCGGAGTCCGGCGGGATGAGCCCGGCGATGATCTTGAGGAGCGTGGTCTTGCCGCACCCGCTCGGACCCAGCACGACCATGGTCTGGCCATCGGGAATGGTCAGGTTCAGATTCTGGATGGAAAACGTCGAGCCTCGCGGCCCCCTCCTCCTTGAGCGTCTTGCACACGTCGACCAGCTCGATGGTAGCCATGCCCCTCTCCAGGTCCGTCTGATGGTAGCAAGGCCCTGGATGAGAGGGGATGACTTCGCGAGCGGGCGGCTAGTCCAGCTCGTCCGAGAGGACGACCACGGCGGTGCCGCCGGCCGCAAGAGTTCGATCGATGTTGAAGAGCACCACCCCGCTGGAATTCTTGACGATCGTCCGCACGATCATCGGATTCGCCGTGTCAGTATTGACCAGTACCAGTTGCGTATCGAAGTCGTCGTCGTGCGGTTTGTTCTTGTCTCCTTCCACGAAGAACGCGAGCGCGTAGAGGGGGCCGGGCAGCGGGAGCTGTTGCGTGATGTTGTCCTTCAGGTGGCGCTTGCCGGTCACGGCGGTCACGATGAGGCCGGCCGGTATGCTCGGCGCTAGGCAGTTCCCGCTGGCGTCGATACCAGCGCACTGCACAAGGGTCACGCTTCCCGCTGCGGTGATTTTCTTGGCCCACGCCCCCGTGGCCAACAGAAGGCCGGCGATCAAGAAGCACCACCTGTTCCGTCCTTCTGCCTTCTCTCATAGAGTCGCCTATAGTGAAGCCAATGGGCAAGAA
This sequence comes from uncultured Candidatus Rokubacteria bacterium, assembly GCA_963754315.1. Lineage (GTDB taxonomy): Bacteria > Methylomirabilota > Methylomirabilia > Rokubacteriales > CSP1-6 > CAVWFS01. Next base: position 105,456 of record CAVWFS010000013.1, on the reverse strand, counting down.
GCGAGCCAGGCCTCGCGTGTGCTACGTTCGGGCGGGTCGCGCCAGACCCGAGTCCGGCGCGTGAAAATCTTGCTCGGTAGAGGGCAAACATTGCTCATTTGTTCATCCTTGCGGCGGATCGGGTCTCAGGGCGTGACGGCGGTCGTGGTCATCGGCGGTGGACTGGTCGGACTCAGCACGGCGTGGCATCTACGCCGCGCCGATCCGGCGGACACGCGTGACCGTCGTCGAGCGCGCGGAGGTGGGGGCCGGGGCCTCAGGAGCGAGCGCAGCCGGGGTGCGCGTCATGGGCCGCGACCCGGCCGAGCGGGCGATTGCTCTGGTGAGTCTGGCCCGTTGGCCCGACCTTGACCGTGAGCTCGAGGGTTCGACGGGCTACCGGCGCGGAGGGGGTCTGCGGGTCGCGGAGAGCGCAGCCGAGCAGGCCCAAGTCCAGGCCGACGTGGCCGCGCAGCGAGCGGACGGTGTGCCGGTCGAGCTGGTCGACGGGCCTGGGGCGCGATCGATCGCCCCCGGGCTGTCGCCGGCGGTAGTGGGGGGTATCCACTGTCCGCATCGATGGTCAGGCCGACGCGCTGTCCACCGTTCACAGCTTTGCGGCCGCCGCTCGGCGGCTCGGCGCCGCCATTCGTGAGGGGGTGGCCGTGGCATCGATCCTCGTCGAGGCGAACCGGATCGTGGGCGTCGCAATGCGCGACGGCACGCGCGTGCCGTGTGATGTCGCGGTCGTGGCCGCCGGAGCGTGGACGACCACGCTCCTCGCTCCCCTCGGCGTTCCGGTCCCGCTGACGGCGCGCGGGCTCCAGATGCTACTCACCGACCCGGGGCCATCCGCTCCAATACCGGTGCTGGGACGCATCGGCGGTCAACTCAGCCTCAAGCAGCTTTCCGGGGGCGCGTATCTGATCGGCGGGGGCTGGCCGGGTGTGATCCCCGACGAGTCAGCGAACCGCGGCCGCGTCCTCGACGAAAGCGTGCACGGGAGTTTCGCCGTCGCCCGCGGTGTCTATGCGCCGCTGGAGCGGCGTACCGTCGTGCAGAGCTGGGTCGGCATCGAGGCGTTCATGCCCGACGGCCTGCCGATTCTGGGCCCGATTGGTGGCGTCGAGGGCCTGCTCGTCGCCGCCGGCTTCTCCGGCCACGGGTTTGCTCTTGCTCCAGCCGTGGGAGACATCCTGGCCCGGCTTGCCCTTGGTCACGATCCGCTTCTGCATCTCTGGAAAGGATTGCACGTGGAGCGCCTCGCTCAGGCTCGGTCATGAGCCGATGGACTTGGTGAGAGGGCTCAGATGCGCAGACCGAGGAATCAGCGGAGCAGTCCGTCGAGCAGCACGACATCAGCGTCCAGTTCCGCTACCGCGGCGTAGATGTGCCGGCTGTCGGCTGACCACGCGACGCGCCGCGCGATGATGATGGGCCAATCACCGAAATCGGTGAGCTTCTGCATGGGCCCACCTTCGGTGGACAGCGCCCAGAGATTGGTCGTCACGCCGTCGATGAGGGGCAGGGCGATCCACTTGCCGTCGGGTGACACGGTCGGTTGGACGAGCAGTGGGTTGACCGGAACCCGCGAGCCGACGATCCGAGCAAGAACCTGAGACGGACCGTCCTCCGGTCGCGCCTTCCGAACTTCCCAGCCGCCTCGCTTGAGAGGAGTGACAAAGTAGAGCGTCGTCCCGTCCGGGGACAGGGCGGGGCCACCCGCATTGTCCCGGCGCACGACAAGCGGAGGGCCGCCGTCGATCGGAACCTTCTCGACGGAGTAGGTTGTGTCGCGCGCTGGAACGTAGTAAAGCCATCGGCCATCGCCAGACCAGCTCGCCCACATACCACGCGGGACAATCTCACGCAGGCCGCTGCCGTCGGCCTGAATCAGGTTTATCTGGCTCGTGCCTCCCCGCATGAGGCGGAAAGCAATGCTACTCCCCGCCGGCGACCAGAGCGGAATGCCCACGGCAACAGTAGGATCGCGCTGGGACGTGATTTGGCGAAGGCCCGAACCATCGGTCCGGGCCACCCAGAGATTGGCGTGCCCACCGCTGTCGGAGAGATACACCACCTCCTGGTCGTCGGGGCTGGGCGATGGCGTCTGCGTTTGCCCCGTCTGGTTCGTGATCCTGATGCCGGCGCGAACATTCTCGGCGGCCGATCCGGTGACGGGATACTTCCAGATGTTGGACCGGATCTTGACCCGCGTGGCCAGCAGCTTGCCCGATGCGTGAGCATCCGGCTCCACGTATGAGGCGTCACCGAAGGTGAGCTGCCGTTCCCCGGTGCCATCTCGGGCCACCGTGCGCAGATTGAGGATCGGTGGGTAGAGCAGCGTGCTCCCCAGCGAGGAGCTGACGATGAGGCCGGACGAGTCTGGCAGCCACGCGATGCCGCGCACATTGTCGCCGCGCGCGACTTGTCGCGGCTCCCCACCGGAGGCGGCGACGATGTACACACGAGCATCGAACCCGACATGGCTCAATCGCTGGTAGGCAATGGCGTGGTTGTCGGGCGACCAGCGGGGCGAATCATAGAGGGCGTCCCCCGAAAGCTGTTTCACGACGTTTACGCTCGAGCCGTCGCGCGTGACGATGGCCAGCTCCGTCGTGCCCGCCCTGCTCCCGGAACAGGACGATCCGACGGCCGTCATGGCTGACATCGCCGCCGCTCGAGGCGGCTGTCACGCGCCGCGGCGCGCCGCCCAGGGCGGAGACCTCCCAGATGGTTCCTTGCTCGCCGGGGGTGCCGGCAGGCGAGTAATAGATGAGGGAGCTGGAGTCAGGCGCCCAGCGCGGTTGCTGGTGATCCGCATCGTCGCGCGTGATCTGAAGCGGAACCCCACCGGCCAGCAAACGTACCCAGATGTGGCGCCGGCCGCCCGTGGGCGCGACAAAGGCGACGGCCTTGCCGTCGGGGGAGATGGCCGGCGACTCCTCCATGCCCAGGGAATCCGTGAGCCGCTGGAACTGAACGTTCGATGCGGATTCCTGCTTTGGCTGCATCTGCCACCACGCAGCTCCAAGGACAAGAGCCGCCAAGAGCACGCCGGCCAGCATCCACAGGGCGCGTCGCGTTGCGCGTGCGGGGGCCGGTGGCGGGGCGGCGGCACGCTCGTCCTCCAGCTCGAGGCGCGCATCGCCCACGTCGCGCAGCCGACGCGAACGATCGTGGCGTAGACAGCGCTCCAGCAGGACGCGGACGGATGGTGGCGTGGCGGCCGGCAACCCTTCCAGCTTCGGATCGCCACGCAGGATCTCGGCCATCGTGTCGGACGCGGTCTTCGCGGCGAACAGTCGCCGGCCGGTGAGAATCTCGTACAGCACGCAGCCGAAAGCCCAGATGTCACTGCGACGGTCGACCGGCTCGCCGCGGGCTTGCTCGGGGCTCATGTAGGCAACAGTTCCCAGCACGAGGCCGGGCTCGGTGAATTCTGCCCGGGTCTCGGCCGACGTTTGGTCCGCCGAACCGTCGCGTACCGGGTTGATCTTGGCCAGGCCGAAGTCGAGCAGTTTCACGTGCCCATCTGCAGTGAGCTTGACGTTGGCTGGCTTCAGGTCCCGATGAATGATGCCCTTTTCGTGCGCGGCCTCCAGCGCTTCGGCGATCTGGTGGCCGACGGAGAGGGCCTGAGACAACGGCAGCGGGCCCTTCTGCAGCTGTTCGGCCAGCGTCTTCCCTGGCACCAGCTCGAGCACCAGGAACCACTGCCCGTCCGCCTGTTCCAGGTCGTAGACGGCGGCGATGTTGGGGTGGTTCAGGGCGGCGAGGAGCTGCGCTTCCCGGCGCAGGCGAGCGACGCGCTCGGGATCGTTGGCGAACGCCTCGGGCAGGATCTTGATCGCCACCTCGCGGTTCAGCTTGCTATCGAGCGCGCGGTACACCTCGCCCATGCCGCCGGCGCCGATCTTCTCCAGCACGCGATAGTGCAGCAGCGTCCGCTCGGCCATCGTCAGGAGTCTATCTCAGGCGGAGGCTGCCCTCGATCCTCAACGTCTTCGGGGAACTCGCGCGGCTCGACCAGGATGATGCTGGGTGACTATGGTAACGTCAGCGGCGAAGTCACGTCATCAAGGGGATCTGAGGGTAGCCGCCGCCGTGAGAGTCTCTCGCCGCAAGGTCATCGTGGGGATCGTGGCAGCGCTCACGGCGCCGCCCGGGGTCACCGCGCAGCCTCGAGTTCATCGGGTCGGAATCTACTCGGCGCGCCCAGTCAGAGACGCGCTGGTCGAGGCGCTGCGCGAGCGCGGTTGGGTCGAGGGGAGCAACATCGCATTCGAGTGGCGCGCTGAGGACAGCGAGGCACGAGTTCAGGAGTACGTGGCAAACACTCCAACCGATGTGCTGGTCACGGGCGGTCCCCATCGGCTCCGCGGTGCGATGCGGGCCACCACAGCGATCCCGATCCTCGCAGTGGATCTCGAGTCCGACCCAGTGGCAAGCGGGTTCGTCAAGACGCTGGCCCGGCCGGGAGGGAACGTCACCGGTATATGGATGGATCTGCCGGAAATCGCGGGCAAGCAAGTCCAGTTCCTCAGGGAAGTCTTGCCGTCCCTCAACCGCCTTGGCGTCGTCTGGGATGATCGGATCGGGCAACCGCAATTCGCGGAGCTGCAGTCCATCAGTCGCACGGCCAATATGAGCCTGCTCACGGCGGCATTGCGTCAAACGACAGAGATCGACGAGGCGATGAAACATCTGCTGGCCAAGCGCCCGCAGGCGATCGTCCTCCTGACCGCACCGGTGGTGTTTGTCTCCCTGCCTCGGATCGCCCAGCTGGCGCGCCAGAGCCGGGTGCCTTCGATCAGCCCCTTCTCGCCCTACCCCGGCTCCGGCGGGCTGATGGCGTACGGGCCCGACTTCCCGTCGATGTGGCGCCAGCTCGCCGGCTACGTCGACCGCGTGTTGCGCGGCGCGCGCCCCGCTGACCTCCCGGTGGAGCGGCCCTCGAAGTTCAGCCTCATCGTGAATCTGAAAGACGGCCAAGGACATCGGGCTCACCATCCCTCAAACGTTGATCCTCGCGCGCCGATGAAGTGATCCAGTGAGGGCGATCGGGGGTCCTCAGCGCAGCAGTCCATCCAGCAGCACGACGTGGGCCAGTCACCGAAATCTCCCGCTCATCAGGTATGATTAGAACTACTCAGTCTTCATTACCGGAGGCCGGAACCTTGAAGGTCAAGACGATCCCCGCCCTGGAAGCCCGGACGCAGTTCGGTCAGATCATGAAGGAGGTTCAGGGTGGCCAGGTCCGGGTCCTGGTCGAAAAGTCAGGGGTGCCGATGGTCGGGATCATCAGCGCCCAGGAGTTCCAGCGGGTGATCGCCGAGCGCGACACCAGGTTCGAGGTTGTCGACCGGATTCGCCGGCGGCTTCCGTCCGTCCCGGACCGCGAGGTCCAGCGCGACGTACGAGAGGCTCTGAAGCTGACTCGCCGCCGGCGGCGTGCTTAAAGCGCTGCCGGACACGAACCAGCTCGTCAGCAGCCTTCTCAGCGCTCGGGGCTTGCAGCGACAGCTCATCGACGCTTGGCGTAACCGGGCCTTCGTGCTCCTCCTGGCCCCGGGCCAGATCGAGGAGGTGGGAGAGGTTCTGAGCCGGCCGAAGATCGTGAACAAATACCGTATCGTGCCAAGCGATCGACACGCGTTCCTCGAGCTCTTGAGTGCGGAAGCCCTCCTGCTTCCCCACGGGCAAGCTCCCGGCGTCTGCCGCGACCCCGACGACGACTACTTACTCGGGTGCGCAGCAGCCGGGGGTGCCGACTACCTGGTTACGGGCGACGATGACTTGCTGGCGGTGAGACAGTTCCGCGACGTCGCCATTGTGGATGCGCGCGCCTTCCTCGCCGTACTCTCGGCCGAGCACGAGTGACCAGCATGAGGTGCCCCCGGTGCCAGCAGGAGAACCCGCCGCACGCAAAGTTCTGCCTGGAGTGCGCCGCGCCGCTTATGCTCGCCTGCGCCAACTGCGGGACGCAGCTACCGCCAACCGCGAAGTTTTGCTTCGAGTGCGCCCATCCGGTGAGCATCGTCTCCGGGGCGCAGCCGCGCTTCGCCGCGCCCGAGCTCTATACGCCCCGGCACCTCGCCGAGAAGATCTTGACCTCCAAGGCCACCCTGGAGGGCGAGCGGAAGCAGGTCACCGTGCTGTTTGCCGATCTCAAGGGCTCGATGGAGCTGCTGGCCGACCGTGACCCCGAGGAGGCGCGCAAGCTGCTCGACCCGGTGCTGGAGCACATGATGGAGGCCGTTCACCGCTACGAGGGTACCGTCAACCAGGTGATGGGTGACGGCATCATGGCCCTCTTCGGAGCACCGGTCGCCCACGAGGACCACGCCGTGCGGGCCTGCTATGCCGCTCTCCGCATGCAGCAATCGGTCAAGCGGTACGCGGAGGAGGTTCGCCGCCGCGAGGGAACCCTCATCCATGTCAGGGTCGGGCTCAACTCGGGCGAGGTCGTGGTCCGGTCGATCGGCAGTGATCTGCACATGGACTACACAGCCGTGGGCCAGACCACCCATCTCGCCGCCCGCATGGAGCAACTCGCCATGCCGGGTTCGGTGCTCATGAGCGCCGACACGCTCCGCCTCGCCGAGGGTTTCGTCGAGGTGAAGCCACTCGGCCCGGTCAACGTCAAGGGGCTGAGCGAGCCGGTGGAGATCTTCGAAGTGGCCGGCGAGGGGCCGGTGCGAACGCGCTTGCAGGCGGCGGTCCGGCGCGGGCTCACGCGATTCGTGGGCCGCGATGCCGAGCTGGAACAGCTTCGGCGCGCCCAGCAGCGATGCGGGGGAGGGGCACGGCCAGGTGGCGGCGATCGTGGGCGAGGCAGGGGTGGGAAAGTCGCGCCTGGTCTACGAGTTCACCCACTCCCATCGGCTGCACGACTGGCTCGTCTTGGAATCCGCCTCGGTGTCTTACGGCAAGGCAACGAGCTACCTCCCGGTGATCGATCTCCTCAAGGCCTACTTCAAGATCCAGGACCGGGACGATCTCCGCGAGATCCGGGAGAAGGTCACCGGCAAGCTGCTGACCCTGGACGAATCCTTGAGGCCGACCTTGCCGGCCTTGCTAACCTTGCTCGACGTGCCCGTGGACGATGCCGCGTGGCAAGCGCTCGATCCCGGCCAGCGACGGCAGCGCATCCTCGACGCGGTCAGGCGGGTGCTGCTGCGGGAAGCGCGCGAACAGCCGCTTCTTCTGATCTTCGAGGACCTGCACTGGATCGACGGCGAGACGCAGGCCTTCCTCGACAGCCTCATGGACAGCCTGCCGACCGCGCGCCTTCTGCTCCTTGTCAACTACCGTCCCCAGTACCAGCACACGTGGGGTGGCAAAACCTACTACCGCCAGCTCCGGCTCGATCCCCTGCCGCCCGAGAGCGCCGAGGAGCTGCTCGATGAGCTGCTCGGCGCGGATGTCGTGCTCGACCTCGCTCAAGCGGCTCCTGGTCGAGCGGACGGAAGCGAATCCCTTCTTCCTCGAGGAGAGCGTGCGGACCCTGGCGGAGACGAGCGCAATCGTCGGCGAGCGCGGTGGCTATCGGCTCACCCGACCCGTCGAGCAACTCACGATTCCCGCCACGGTCCAGGCCATCCTGGCCGCCCGTATCGATCGGCTGGCGCCCGAGGCCAAGCGACTGCTCCAGGCCGCCGCGGTCATCGGCAAGGACGTGCCCCTGCCGCTGCTCCTGGCTATCGCCGACACCCCGGAGTCCGACGTGCGCGCCGCCCTCACCGATCTTCAGGCCGCGGAGTTCTTGTACGAGACCCGGCTCTTTCCGGATCTGGAATACACGTTCAAGCACGCCCTCACCCATGAAGTCGCCTACGGGGGACTGCTCCGCGAACGGCAACGCGCCCTGCACGCCCGCATCACGGAAGCGATCGAACAGCTCGCGGTCGGGCGCGTCGCCGAACAGGCTGAGCGGCTGGCCCACCACGCCCTGCGCGGGGAACTATGGCAGAAAGCCATTGCCTATCTGCGGCAGGCGGGGTTGCGGGCTACAGGGCGGGCCGCCTACCGCGAGGCCGCCGCCCACCTGGAAGGGGCGCTCCCGGCCCTTCGCCATCTCCCCGAGAGCCGCGAGATGACCGAGCTGACCGTCGACATTCACCTCGAACTCCGGAACGCGCTCCTTCCCCTCGATGAGCGAGCGCGCATGAGGGAGCACCTCCGCGAGGCGGAGGTGCTGGCGAGGACGCTCGGCGACCAGCATCGACTCGCGAGGATCGCGACGTTCATGGTGATCCAGTGCCTGAACAGCGGCGACTACACCGAGGGGGTCAGATTTGGGCAGGAGGCCCTCGCCCTCGCGCGAACCCTCGGCGATCGGGCGACCGTGGTGCCCACGACCTTCCTGGGCATGACGTACGCGGCCCTCGGCGAGTTTGGGGAGGCGGTCACGCTTGCTCGAACGGAACGCCGCCCTCGAGGGCGACCTGCGCTACGAGCGCTTCGGGGCACCCGCCATCCAATCGTCGCTGTCGGCGGCCAACCTCGCCGAAGTCCTCTCCCAGCTCGGCCGATTCGACGAGGCCATCGGCCACGGCGAGGCTGCCGTACGCACCGCAGAGGCGGCCGATCATACCTTCACGCTGTCGTGGGCGCTGCCCTGTCTCGGACTCGCCGTCATGACTCGGGGGGATCTGCCACGCGCAACCCGGATCCTCGAGCGGGCTCTCGATCTCTTACGAACGTCGCAGATCGTGGCCAGAGTTCCCTTCGTTGCCGCCGCCCTCGGCGCCACCTACGCCCTCGCCGGCCGCGTCGACGAGGCGATCGCGCTGGTGGCAAGCGGCGTCGAGGAATCCCGCCGTCGCCAGAATCAGCGCTGGGCGCCGTTCACTCTTCTCTGCGCTGGAACGACCTATCTCTCCGCCGGGCGGTTCGACGAAGCGGCGAGCCACACAGAAGAGGCCCTGGTGCTTTCCCGCCGGCTGGGCGCGCGGGCAAACGAAGCCCACGCCCTCTGCCTCGCCGGTGACATCGCGTCGGCACGCGGCGCCGAGGACCCAGAAGGCCACTACCGCGGGGCGCTGGCCCTCGCCAGCGCACTCGGCGCGCGCCCGCTCGTCGCCCACTGCCACCTCGGCCTCGGTAAGCTCTACCAGCGCACAGGCAAGCTCGACCAGGCTGGCGAACACCTCACCATCGCGACGACGATGTATCGAGAGATGGACATGGCCTTCTGGCTGGAACAGGCCGAGGCAGAGGTCAGGAAACGACCGACACCTTGAAGGTCAGGATGGATCGAGCCGCTGGTCGATCAGCCGCCCAGGAACACGTGGCGGATCTGCGGCGAGCGCAGCAGATCCTGCGAGCGGCCCTCCAGGACCGTGCGGCCCGACTCCAGCACGAAGCCACGATGGGCGATTCCGAGCGCCCGCTCCACGTTCTGCTCGATGAACAGGATTGCCACGCCCTCCGCGTTGATCCGCGCCATCATCTCGGCGATGTGATCCACGATGCGCGGGGCGAGCCCCAGGAAGGGCTCGTCGATCATGAGCAGACGGGGGCGGGCCATGAGGCCACGGGCGATGGCGATCATCTGCTGCTCGCCGCCCGAGAGCGTGTGGGCGAGCTGGCTACTTCGCGAGTCGATGAGCGGGAACAGCTCCCTGACCCGTTGAAACTGAGCCTCACGGCCGGCGCGCGCGGTCGGGTTGTAGGCGCCGAGCAAGACGTTCTGGCGCACCGTCAGGTAAGGAAACAGGCGGCGCCGCTCCAGGACATGGCTGATTCCCTCGCGCACGATGCGGTGAGCGGGCAGGCCCGCGATGGAGCGGCTGGCGAACGCGACCTCGCCGGCCTGCGGCCGCAGCAGCCCCGAGATCGTATTCATCAATGTGGACTTGCCGGCGCCGTTGGGTCCGAGCAGGGCTACGATCTCGCCCTCCCGTACGTCGAGGTGGGCGCTCCAGAGCACCTGGTACTCGCCGAGCAGAACGTCGAGCCCCCGCGCCTGCAGCATCAGCGTCCGCCCGGCACGCCATGACGGCGCCGCGCTCCGTCACGCTCCGCCATCCACCGGCGCGGCCTCCTCACTACAGCCACCATGACGACGCCGCGTTCGGTCGCGCCCCCCGTCCGCCACGCGGCGTGCCGGTCATTCCCGCCACGCCTCACCGAGATAGGTGTCGATCACCCGCCGGTCGCGCATGATGTCGGCGGGCGGACCGTCCGCGATGACCTCGCCGAGCTGCAGAGCCAGCACCCGCTGGGCGATGTCCATGATCACGCGCATGTTGTGCTCGATGACGATCAGGGCAAGGCCACGGCCGTGCAGCTCGCGCACGAGCGCCACCAGCCCGGGAATCGCCCCCGGATCCACTCCGCCAGTGACCTCGTCGAGCAAGAGCAATCGCGGCCGGGTAGCCAGCGCGCGGGCCAGCTCGAGACGTTTGCGCTGCCCCGTGGAGAGCCCGCGCGCATGCGCCGTTGCGCGATCGGCGAGGCCGACCTTGGAGAGAGCTTCCATCGCGACCTCGCGGGCCTCGGCCACGTCCGCCGTGTGCAGGAACGCGCCGATCATCACGTTCTCGAGCGCGGTCATGTCGTGGAAGGGCCGCAGCTTCTGGAATGTCCGGCCGAGCCCGAGCCGGCAGATCCGGTCCGGGCGCAACCCGGTGACGTCGTGCCCGTCGAGCCGCACCTGGCCGGCGTCAGGACGGGTGAAGCCGGTGATCAGATCGAACAGGGTCGACTTGCCGGCCCCGTTGGGCCCGATGACGCCCACCAGCTCACCCGGGCGCACGGTGAAGGAAATGTCCTGGTTGGCCACGACGCCCCCGAAGCGCTTGGTCAGCCCCGAGACGCTCAGCAGGCTCACGCGTCCGACTCCCGCAGTCTCAGCAGGCTCACGCCGCCGGCTCCCTCACGCTTACGCCGCCGACTCCCGCCGGGCGCGGGCGCTCGCGAAGGATGGCCGGGCCGCCAGCTGGCGCACCAGCCCGATCAACCCGGCCGGCTGAAACACCGCGATCAGCATGATGAGCGCGCCGTAGATGACGAGGTCGAGCGCTTTGCCCGTCCCCCCGAGCAGCACGCGCGTCCCTTCGGAGAGCGGCACCAGCACGGCGGCGCCCAGCAGCGGCCCCCACAGGCTCCCCACGCCGCCCATCACCGCCACCAGGCAGATGAGGATCGAGAGCGAGAGCGGGAAGACCGACTCCGGATCGATGAAGAGCACGTACTGCGCCCAGAACGTCCCGCCCAGCGCGGTCAGGGCCGCCGACACCGCCATGGCTGCCTGCTTCTCATGCGCGACCTGCACACCAAGACTGGCCGCGGCGTCCTGGTCCTCCTTGATGGCGCGGAAGTAGTAGCCGCGGCGCGACCGCTCGATCCACCGGGTCGCTCCGAGCGCCAGCGCCAGGAGCCCGAGCGCGATGTAGTAATAGACGGCCTTTGACTCGTGAAACTGGAAGTTGAGCAGGCTGTCGGGCCGCTTGATCGGCACGAAGAGGCCGCGCGCCCCGCCGATCCAGTCCCAGTTGAGCACGATGGTCTGCACGATCTCGCCGAACCCGATGGTGGCGATGGCAAAGTAGTGGCCGCGGAGCCGGAAGACCGGATAACCAATGGCCTGCGAGACGACCACGGCCAGGGCGGCGCCGGCCAGCATGCCGAGCCAGGGCGTGAGCGCGGCGTCCCTCACGAGCAAGGTCGAAGTGTAAGCGCCGATGCCGAAGTAAACGGCGTGGCCGAGAGAGATCTGGCCGCAGTAGCCGGCCAGGATGTTCCACGCCGTGGCCAGCGATCCGTAGAGGAAGATCATGATCATGATGTGGCGCGGGAAGGGCCGGACGAAGATCAGCGGGAAGAGGAGAACGACCAGGAGCAGGACAAGCGCGAAAACCCGCCTCAAAAGCGCCCGAAGAGCCCCTGGGGCCGCCAGAGAACGACCACCAGGTAGAGCACGAACACCACCGAGTACTTGAACGCGGGCGGGATCAACAGACCGGCCAGCGCCTCGACCAGCCCCACCACGATGCCGGCCGCGAGGGTGCCCGGCACGTTGCCGAAGCCGCCGAGCGCCACCGTGACGTACGCGAGCAACGCGAACGGGCCCCCGACGTCGGGGTAGATGTAGAAGAACATCGCGAGCAGGGCGCCGGCCACGCCGACGCAGACGCCGCCGATGACCCAGCCGAGAGCGAACATCCGCTGCGTATCGATGCCCATGAGCGACGCGGCCTGGCGGTCCTGGGCCGTCGCGCTCAACGCCAGGCCGGTCTCCGAGCGCGACAGGAAGAGATGGAGACCCAGGAACGTGCCGAGGGCGGCCAGGCTGGCGACGATCTGAGGCAGCCCGATGAACAGCCCGCCGAGCGACACCCGGCCGGCGAGCCACGGGTCCTTGATCGTCAGGAAATCGGCGCCAAACGCGAACTGGGCACTGCTGCGCAAGAAGACGCCGAGCCCGAAGGTGGCAAAAATCTGAGCGAGCATGGGGGCGGCCAGGACGCGGCGGATGAGGCCGTGATACGTCAGCCACCCGATGCCGCCGAGCGCGATGGCCGCCACGGGGGCGCCGACGATGGGATCGAGCCGGCCCAGCGACCACGCGAAGAAGGCGACGTACATGGCGAGCATCAGGAACTCGCCGTGGGCGAAGTTGACGAGCTCCATCAGCCCGAAGATGAGCGAGAGGCCGGCGGCCACGAGGGCGTACACGAACCCCATGAGCACGCCCCCGATGGCCGCTTGCAGGAAGATCTCGGCGGTCAGGCTACTTGCGGTCCTTCCAGGCCGGGATCGGGTAGAGCACGTCGGTGGTGGCGATGTCGAAGGGATACACGGTGAGCCACTTGAGGTTCTGGAGCTGGATGATGATGCCCTTGACGTGGATGTTCTGGCCCGTCTCGTCGAACTTGATGCCATCCCACGTCATGACCAGCTGATCGCCGGGAATGTTGGTGGCCACCAGCGCCTTGCGAATCGCTTCCGGGTCGGTCGAGCCCGCTCGGTTGATGGCATCGAGCAGGGTGAACATGCCCGTGACCGAGCGGGCGGGGTTGTCGTAGAAATCCTTGCCGGCGCGCTGCTTGTAAAGGGCTGCCAACGCTTTGGCAGCCGGCCGCTTGTCGACGAGATCGACGTTGAAGGGCGCCCGCGACATCGTGCCCTCCGCCTCCTTGCCGACCGCATTGAGGAAGTCGGGTGCCAGGTGCCCGGCGTTCTGGGCCATGATCATCTTCGGGTTGTAGTCGAGCTCCTTGCTCTGGCGCACGAACAGGATCGCGTCCGTGTGGTAGGACGTCGGCATCCAGACGTCGGGGTTGGCCGCCTTCAGCCGCTGGATCTCGGGTTGGAGCGAGGTGGCCCGGGCCCGATACTGCATGTCGACCACGACCTCGTAGTTGTACTTCTTGGCCAGCTCCCGCATCACCTTGCCGCTGTCGGAGCCGAACAGCGTGTCCTCGTAGGTGATGCCGAGCGTCTTGAGGGTGATCCCCTTCTTCTTCTGGAAGTCGCGGAAGAAGTCGAACATCGTCTGGGTGAAGTGCTCGTCGTGGGGCGAGGTGCGGAAGAACCACTTGAAGCCGCGCTTGGTCAGGCCAGGGGAGGACGACTGGCCGTTGACGTGCGGGATGCCATAGCGCTCGGCCACCTGGCTCACGGTGGCGGTGACCGAGGAGTGCCACGACCCGTAGAGCGCGTGGACTTTCTCCTGGGTGATCAGCCGCTCGGCCTCGGCCTGGCCGACTTCCGGCTTGCCCTGGTGATCGGCGAAGATCATGCGGACCTTGGCGCCCTTGAGCCCGGGCATGCCCTTGAGGCGCTGGTAGAAGGGCAGCGCCACGTCGACGTCGCCGTTGGCGATGTCGCGGGCGATCTCGTTCACCGCCTTGTTCTCGAGCCCGGTGAGGGCGGCCGGTCCCGACAGGGGATAGATCACGCCGATGACGATCTCCTTGGGCTGGGCCGCCACCGCCATCACGAACACTCCAAGAACCATCGCGACGGAGAGCAGGAGGGGTAATGCCATCATGAACTACTCCTTTTCGACGCACCGATGGGGTTGCCGCGGATTCTATGGGCGGGGTGCGCAAGGGTCAAGGGCCCACCACGTGCTGCGCACGCAGCAGGACGGAGGGCGGGATGGCAAGGCCGAGCGTCTTGGCTGTCCCCAGATTGACCGCCAGTTCGAACTTCGTGGGCTCCTCGACGGGCAGGTTGCCGGGAGGAGTGCCTTTGAGGATCCGGTCGACATAGAACGCCGCGCGCCGCGCGGACTCCGGGACATCGGCGCCAAAACCCAGTAGGCCTCCAGCGTCGACGAACTCTTTCGTGTGACTGATCGTGGGTAGGCGGTACTTCAAGGCGAGCGCGGCGATCCGTGACCGCTCCACGAGGAACATCGGGGCTCCCTGGGTGAGCAACGCCTCCACGGAGTCCTTTGCCATCGCCGCGAACGCGCCGTCCAGATCGGCCCTGCTCTCCACCTCGTAGACAAAGAGCCTGACGCGCAACACCCTCGCGGCCTCCTGCGTCACGCGGACGGCTTGATCGGACAGTCGACCGGACGTTCTGAGGAGGGCAATTCGAGACGCCTTTGGCACGGCCTCCTTCAGCAGCTCGAGTCGTTTGCTGTTGAGGCCAGCGAGCGACATCCCCGTGATGTTGCCGCCTGGTCGGGCGAGACTGGCGACGAAGCCCGCTTCGACGGCACTGCCCACACCCACCATCACGATGGGAATCGTTGCCGTGGCTTCTTTGGCGGCCCGTGTCGCGGCGTTGCCCCCGGTGACAATCACGTCGACGCCCTGGCGGATGAGGTCAGTCGCGAAGCCCGCGAATCGATCGTCCTGGCCGGCGGCGAATCGCCACTCGATCGTCATGTTGCGCCCCTCGATCCAACCCTGCTCACGTAGTCCCTGCAGGAACGCCTCCTCCACGTGGATTGGCCCCGCGGGCGGCGCCATATAGCCGACGCGCGCTACTTTCGCCGGCGGCTGAGCCGGCGCCATTAGCGGAAGGGACAGAAGCCCGGCGGCCATCAGGAGCAGCGCGAGCCGGAGCGGGCCCGGCGTCATCGCGGCGACTCAACCATTGCCGAGGCTCAGAGCGGGTTTGGGCCGAGGACCTCCCAGTGGTGGCGCGCATTGAGTTCGTTGCGCTCGTCGTCGCTGAGCGGGCCGCCGGGGCGCCTCGAGAGGTCCTCGAGGTAGCCGCCGGCGGCGGCCGGCGTGTAGAGAAACAAGACGCGGCCGGTCTCGCGGCCGGTGCTCTTCCACGCATGGGGGACATTGCGCGGGAAGAACGCGCAGGTGCCTGGCCCGCCGACGCTGATCTCGTCACCGATCTTGAAAGTGATCTCGCCGGCGAGCACCCAGGCCACCTCGTCGCTGTCGTGGTGTAAATGAAAGAGGCTCTTGGTGCCGACGGGCACGGTTTCCTCGAACAGCATGATGCTCTTGTTGGTCTCGTGGCCGAGGAGCTTCAGGGCGGCGAAGCGGCCGGGCGCATTCATGTCGAGATGCTGCCCGCCGCCGGCGGGAACGACAATGCCCTTTGTCGCGCTCATGCTGTTGTCCCTCCCATCCTCGACATCGGAGAAGAGCGTCTCGTTGGCGCGCTTGACGTTGCAGCAGACGCCTCCTACGGACAGGATCCTATCACTACGACGCTGGCCGGCGCCCGGCGTCAGTCGGCGAGATGAATGGTCGCCGTGAGTCGGCGCTTGTTGCCCACCACGCGTGTCGTGTGGCCCTGGCCTGTCAGGTCTTCCGCCAAGGTCACGTGTCCCGGGCCAAACCGACGCACGGTGCCATCGCCGAGGCCGATCTCCACCTCGCCTTCGAGGGTGATGACGTACTGCCGGCGGGGCGCATTGTGCCAGTCGTGAAAATGCCCTGGCTCGGTGGCCCGGAAGACGACACCCTTGGCGCCGTGCAAGGTTGTCAGGTTCGGATGCGCGGCAGGATCCACGTCTTCCAGGTGTGACCGACCATCCGAGCCCGTGTACAGGCGAGTCATGCCCATGGATTGTTCCTCTCCTCCTTAATATATGGTGGCGGGCTCGATGTCAGCGCCTGCTCGGCTCGATGTCAGCGCCTGCTCGGCTCGATGCGGCGGGTGACCGACTTTGAAGTGCCGAAGGTCGGGATGAAGGCGGAGTGTTTGCCCGGGCCTCCGGTGACGACGATGTGGATGTCCTCCGGCGCGCCGACGATGGGACAGAGCGCCTCGTCGTCATCACGGTCCACCCAGTCTGGCCAGTTGCCCGCCTTGTACATGGCGCGGAGCTTCAGGATGCCCACCTTGTTGCGGGCGTGCTCGAAGAGGAAGCGCTGGACGTCGCGCTTGGAGAAGCCGCCAGCCGCGATCGTATGCGCGTGCTCGGGGCCGAAGACGACCAGCACGTCACCTCGGATCACCGAGCCAGCGTTGTTGTGGCCGACCGTCGTCATGGTGTCGGCCACCACGGTGAGGGTGGTCGCCGCCGAGGTGCACACGTGGTCGTTGATGTTGTGCGGGCCCTCGCCGGAGAACACGGTGACCGTGCTGTCAACGAGCCCGAATCCGCGGGTCACCCGAAACGGCTCCCAGGGTGTTGCCCCCTCGTTCTCGGCGACGCAGTAGCTGAACTTCGCGGGCGACCCGTGGGTGGCCTGGTCGCCGTGGCCCGGGATGCCACCGCCCACGTTCATCAGGACGAGCCGCATCGCCCGGCCGGCGGCCGCGTTCCCGCGAAAGCCCGGACCCAGGGCGCCATGGGCGAAGTTCAGCCCGAGCTCGCCGACGATGGGGCCCGAGACCAGCATCAACACCGCGCACGGGTGGGTGGTGGCCTGGACGCTGTAGAGGCCAAACTCGGGATCGCAGGCCGCCTGCAGGGCGGCGATCACGAGCGGCATGTGCGTCGGCAGACATCCCGCCATCACCGCGTTGATCGCGATGCTCTCCACTGTCGCCTCCGCCCAGCGCGGCGGTACCACGGCGATGACCTCGTCGCCGTCCCGACCCGAGCCCGCGATCATCGCGTCCACCCGCTTGGCGGTCGGCAGCACAAACGGCAGGCCATCGGTCCAGCGGCGCGCGTGATACGCCTCGAGCACCTCGTCGTCGCTGGCGAAGGTGAGCCGTCGCGCGCTCGCTTCCTCCCCCGAGGGGTTGGCGACCGTCTGAGCCTCGAGCCCATCGGTCAGCGCCCGCAGTACCTGCGGCGCCGCCTCTTCCGCCCGTTGCCGAATGACCTCAGGCGGTTCGCCACCGATCGGATGCTTGATGATGACCAAGGGGAGATCCGGCATGCCGAGGTTCTTCGCCTCTTCCCTGGCCAGCCCCTCGAAGGCGTCGGTACAGATGGTCACCGTGGGGATGCCCTTCTTCTCGAGCTCCACCGAGTCGTGGATACACCACGACGTGCACGACCCTCAGTCACCGATGGCCGTGATGACGGCGCCGACCTCGTTGGCGTAGACGTCGAGCTCCTCGGCGCCCACGGCGGCGCTGGGTTTCTGCTTGGTGACGACGGCCGCCAGCGTATATCGCTGACCCAGCCGCTCCGCGACCAGCTCCTGGAGCGCCAAAGAGTTGGGCTTGCTGTTGTTGAGGATTCCCAGGGTGACACGATCCAACGACGGGAGACGCGGCGCCACCGCCTGCGCCTTGGTCTGGTTGATTGCCACCGGGCTCAGTACGGAAATGTCACTCATGATCGTCCTCCGCCGTCAGCTCCTCACCAGCCCTGGTTAGGCAATGGTAGAAGCAGTCGACCCATTCACCAAGTGACGATGCTTGTTCGGGCCGTGACTCTCCCAACGCGTTTCAGGCCAGGCGCACGCCCGAAGGGCGCCGCCCAAGCGCGAGCAGGAGGCCAACCAGCGTCTTGGTGTCGCGGATCTCGCTCCGCTTGATCATCCCCTCCAGCTCAGCACCGCCGAAGGCGCGTACTTCTGAGATCGTCTCGCCCTCTTCCAGGGCCTGCCCGCGGAGTGTCAGACCATGCGCGAAGAAGAGGTGGATGATCTGCTCGTTGCTGCCCGGCATGACCGGGAGCTCAGCCACCTTGTCCCACCGCTGCGCGTCGTAGCCGGTCTCCTCGCGCAGTTCTCGGACTGCGCACGCGTTCGGCGTTTCCGTCGGAACCACGCGGCCGCGCTCCTCCCGGCCGGCCAGCGTGCCCGCCGGCAGCTCCCAGAGATCGCTGTCGAGGCTCTCGCGGTACTGCCGCAAGAGAACGATCCGATCGGCTTCGAGGAACGGCACGATGACGCACACGCCCGGGTGGCGGACGATCGAGCGCGTCACGGCTCGCCCGGTGGCCCGGTTGAGAATCGTCTCGCGGTTGACGATCCAGCGCAGCTCGTCGCCATGGGCTGCTCTACGGACCTCTCGGTACTCCGTCCTTGTCTCAAGCCACTCGAACTGGCTCATTGGGCACCTCGTCTTTGGACCCGGCGGAAGGACATAACTCCCCGGTTGAGGCAGTTACGATTTTGCGAGCCTGGAAGCTCGGCAGCAGGTCGACGCCGCCGGGTCCGGCGAGCTTGCCATCCAGGACGGCCTCGCCGTGAGCGGCATCGATCCGATCCGCTAGGCTGACACCAATCCTATTGCACCAATAGAGTCAAAGCTCTGGCCAGCATTTCCGGACCTCTTGATTATAAAGGGCGTCAATAGGCACCACTCTTCATCGCGCATGTTGGAGCGGCTCCCGACGAGGTCGCTCCAGAACTGCGGGTCGAGGTCGCGGTTGCGCCGCTCGTAGGCGACACGCAGCGGCTGCTCGGCCTCCTTCTGGATGACGGACTGGTACTCGGCGGTCGGGATGTTCCGGCGCTTCGCCTCCTGATGCCGAAGGGACTCAACGCTCTGGGTGCAGGACGTCGATGGCCCAGCCGACGTCCAGCCGCTCGCCCGCCCAGAGTGGCATCGCCGTCCGTGCGTGGAGATCGAGCCCGCCTGCTTCGTGCCGCGCCCGGAGCGCCTTCACGGGATTCTCCGGCACCTCGGGAGGCGGCGGCACCTCGGGCATGAGCCGACCGTCCGGGCGGCGGAACCGGAGGGTGCCGTCCAGCTTTCGCTCCACCTCGTACCCCTCCTCGTGAACCGCGCGGTGGTGCCGGCGGCAGAGCATGGCGAGGTTCGACAGGGTTGTGGGGCCGCCCTGGGCCCAGTGGCGGATGTGATGGCCCTGGCCGAACCGCACTCCGCAGCCCGGGAAGCGGCACCCGCGGTCGCGATGGTGGAGCGCCCGCCGGATCGCCGGCGGAATCGTCCGGGTCCTCGTATCGACCTCCACCACGCGGCCGTCCGGGCCGTGACGCATGACCACCCGACTCGCGTCGCAGGCCAGGCGCTGGGACGTTCCAGCTGGAACGCGGGCGCCGTCCTCGAGGGCCGACTGGCCGGGCGCATCGGCGTCCGCCAGGACCTCGGCATCGACGTGGACCACGACCTGGTAGCGCTCGCCGGAGTTGCCGGGGTCAAGGCCCTGGTGGAGGGCGGTCTCCGCCAGCAGGGCGAGGGCGTCCGCCTGCTGCTGCTCCATCGTCGGCGGGGCGGCGTCCGGGTCGCTCCTCCGTCCCTGCTGGTAGAGCGTCTCCCGGGCGGCGGCCAGCGCCTGCATGAGCAGGGCGCCCACCTCGGCGGTCAGCCGGCCCTTGATCCGCACCGTGCCGTCGCTGTCCGGATACACGTGTAGGCGCCCGGCTCGCGTGCCGCAGGGCTTCCTCTCGCGCCTCGGCCTGCCGGTCCACCCGGCGCCAGCCGCGCACGATCCGCGCCACGTGCTCGGTCGTGCCGGCCCGGCCCACGCCGAGCAGCCGCTCCTCGGTCTCGGGAGTCGCCACGCGCGTCAGCTCGCGGACCTTCGAGTACGACAGCTCGCCCCGGGCGAGGGCGCTGGCCAGCAGGGGCAGCGCGCCCAGCGCGCGCGCCACCCGCACGTGCTCGCGGGCGGCGCCCGCGGCGAGCCCGACGCGCCAGGTCAGCCAGGCGGCGCAGGAGGGGAAGCCATTGTTCCAGCCGCCCCGGGCATCGAACTCGCGGATGAGGTCGAGCAGGCGAGCGGTGGCGGCGTCGAGGTGGGCCGCCAGCTCGGCGATCTCGTCGCCGAGGCGCTCCAGATCGGGACTGGGGCCCTGGGGAGCCAGCATGTCGGCAGTGGACGCTTCCGGGGCGGAAAGCTCGAGCGTGCAGATGTCCATGGGCGAGTCCCCCTTCCGCTGGAGCGACTCTATACCCGTGTTTTGCCGGCCCCTGCGCGCCACGCTCGTGCGCGATCGGGCGACGATCCGCGATTTTTGCGGGGACGGCGCCGACGTGGCCATGGCCAGGCTCTGCGGCGCAGTGGAGCGGCATTCCGACCGCACCGGCAACCGATGACCACTGCACATATGAAAAGGTGTCAAGCGGAAATTTCGGCCGGCGCGCGGCCGGCGCGCTCGATCATGGCGTCGAACTCGCGCCCCACCCTGGGCCTTGAAGTCGGCGTCCGATCCGGTAGGCCTGGTCTTCTCCTTGGCGTCCTCGCGCCGGTAGCCCTTGATCTCCACCACCGGGTGCAGCAGGTCGCTCTCTCCGTGGCCGTCATGTGCGCTAGGGCGGTGCTGAGTCTTCCGTGCGTCTTCGCTAGCCGCTGGCGCTGGGACCACGCGCTGGCGTGAGCGGTGCTACAGCGTGTCGTGCGGCTGGTGCTGGGCTTCCAGCGTCGCCGCGCGCGCCTGTACGGGCCATGCCTATTCGGTGGATGGTGGCTGGAGCTGAGCCGCGCGGCCTGACGCGAGCGGCCACACGTAGCGATCCCACGTGAGACCGACCACTTCCATTTGGCCGGCGGCTCGCGCGCCCGACCGTTCGGCGACGCGCCGCGAGCGGGCGTTCTGCGGAAGAATGGCCGAGATCGCGTACGACAGCCGCAGAACGTCGCGCGCGTAGTCACGCACGCAACGCGCCGCTTCGGTCGCGAAACCCTGCCCCCAGACGGCGGGGTCGAACGTGTAGCCGAGTTCACACTCGAATGTCAGCGCGACGCCAGCGGGCGCCTGTTCGCGCCCGAACCATCCTCTGCGAATCCCGTGCTCGGGTGCCGCGGATTCGACAACGAGGTCCATCAAGCCGCAGCGCCCTATCAGCGCTCCGTCTTCCTTGCGCAGGACAGCGAGATAGCCGAGCGCGAGCTGCTCATAGCTCGCGAGAGTGTACTGCAACCATTCGGCCGTCTCTTCGGGCGATCGCGGCCGGCCTCCGGGATAGAGATGCTGGGCGACTTCGGGGAGTGCGTGGATGCGAGTGAAAAACGGCAGGTCGTCCGGCGCGACCCGGCGCAGCACGAGGCGAGCCGACTCCAGCCGGTCGGTGCCGCGCGCCAGGGTCATGGTGAAGACGCCTTCACGCCGCTCGCATTGTAGCGCCTTTGGCGGAGCCGGCATCGGTAGCAGCGACTGCGCCAGTGTACTATCAGCGCATGGCCGATCCGGCCCGGCATCCCCTCGTCGGCGCGGTCCGTCGCTTCGTCGAGGACGAGGTGAAGCCGGTGGCGTGCGCGCTGGATCATGCGGATCGCTACCCTCACGGGCTTGTCGGGCGCATGCAGGAGCTCGGGCTCTTCGGCTGTCTCGTGCCGCGGGAGTATGGGGGGCTCAATCTGCCGGTCAGCGTCTACGCGCGCGTGATCGAGGAGCTCTGCCGGGGCTGGATGTCGCTCGCGGGCGTGATCAACAGCCACACGATGATGGCGCTGATCGTCTCCACGCACGGGACCGACGAGCAGCGCCGCCGCTTCCTGCCGCCTTTCGCGCGCGGCGAGCTCCGCGGCGGTCTCTGCCTCACCGAGCCGCATGCGGGTTCCGATGTTCAGGCCATCCGCACGCGCGCGCGCCGCGACGGCGAGCACTACGTCGTGAACGGCAGCAAGATGTTCATCACGAACGGCCGCGAGGGCAATGCCTTCGCCCTGCTCGCGGTGACGGATCCGTCGGCGCAGCCGCGCCACCGCGGGATGTCGTGCTTCGTCGCCGAGAAGGGACATCCCGGCTTCCGGGTCGTGAAGTCGCTCTCGAAGCTGGGCTACAAGGGCGTCGACACCGTCGAGCTCTACTTCGAGGACTACGTCGTGCCCGTCGCCAACCTGGTGGGCGGCGTCGAGGGCCGCGGGTTCTCGCAGGTCATGAGCGGACTGGAGGCCGGTCGGATCAACATCGCGGCGCGCTGCGTCGGCGTTGCGCAGGCGGCGCTCGAGGACGCCGCTGGATGGGCGGCCACCCATGGCGAGTCGCCGCCCGAGCTGGCGGACATCGCGACTGGCGTGGCGGCGTCCCGGCTCATCACCTACTGGGCCGGGGGCATGAAGGACCGGAGCGAGCGTTGCGATCTCGAGGCCGGGATGGCGAAGCTCCTCGCCTCGGAGATCGCGCAGACCGTCGCGGTCGCGGCCATCCGCGTCCTCGGAGAGGCGGGGACGCTCGCCGAGCACACGGTCGAGCGCCACTATCGCGACACGCCGCTCATGATCATCGGTGAGGGCACGAACGAGATCCAGCGAACCCTGATTGCTCGCCAGCTCGTCGACCGCTACGGGGAGCGTCCCGGCGCGCTCACCTCACGCGAGCAGGAGCCGGACGAACGTCGGCAGCTCGTGCTCATGGTCCGCCAGTTCGTCGACAAGAGTCTGGCGCCGGTGGCGGGCGATCTCGAACGGGCAGGACGCCGCCCGGACGCCCTCGTCGCTGAGCTCGCCGGGCTGGGGTTACTCGGCGCCCTGGTGGGCCCCGACCTCGGCGGGCTCGGTCTCGACCTGGCCACCACGGTCATGATCCTCGAAGAGCTCGCGCGGGGATGGACGACCGTGGCATCCATCGTCGCAGGCCATCTCGTGGCGAGCTATGCGCTCGATCGCTTCGCGCCACACGGCACTCGCGAAGCGCTCCTGCCGGCGATGACGCGGGGCGAGCGGATGGGCGCCTCCGTGTTCGGCGGGGCGGTGAGGGCCCACACCGACGCGGGCGACATCGTCCTGAGGGGCTCCACCGCCCTGGTGGATAACGGAGCGCACGCGGATCTGATCGTGCTCGCCGCCACCGATCCGCGCGGCGGCCGGCTGACCTGCGTGGTGGAGACCGCGACCGCCGGCGTCGCCCGCCGAGCCGTGGGCGCCACGCTCGGCCAGCGCGGTCTCGATGCGTGCTCGATCGCCTTCGATGACGCGCGGCTCTCCACGGCGGCGGTGCTCGAGGATGACGGCCGCAGCCGAGCGGTCGCGTGCCTCGCGGTCGCCGCGACGGCCACTGGCCTCGCCCAAGCCGCGTTCGAGGCCGCCCTCCGGTACGCCCAGCAGCGTACGACATTCGGCAAGCCTCTCGCGCAGCACCAGGCCGTCCAGCTGAAGCTCGCCGACATGGCGAGCCGCATCACCGCCTCACGCCTGCTCACGTCCCACGCCGCGGAGTCTGGAGAGGCGCACGGCCCAGAGCTGGAGGCGGCGACGATGGCGCGGCTCTGGGCGTCCACCACAGCCTACGAGACGACGCTCGAGGCCATGCGCATCCACGGCGGCTACGGCTACGTGAGCGAGTTCCCGATCGAGCGATACTATCGCGACGCCGCACGCTTGATGCTCGTGCCCGCCCCCGACGACACGCTGCGCCGCGAGCTGGCGGCGGCCATCGCGGCCCGCGGGAGAGGCTGACGATGCCGTTCGGCCGCTACTTCGAGGAGTTCAGTGAGGGGCAAGTCATCCGGCACTGGCCGGGACGGACCATCACCGAGGCGGATTGCACCTGGTTCGCGCTGCTCACGATGAACCAGCATCCGCTTCACTCCGACGCCCACTACGCCGAGACGCACACCCAGCACGGGCAGCGCGTGGTGCTGGGACCGCTCGTCTTCTCGATCGGCATCGGCATGACCGTGGCGGACATCTCGGGCAAGGCGATCGCCAACCTCGAGATCGAGCGCATCACCCACGAGGCGCCCACGTTCATCGGCGACACGATCTACTCGGAGTCGACGGTCCTCGCCGCCCGCGAGTCATCGCAGGGTGACCGCGGCATCGTGAGCGTGGAGACCCGCGTCACCAACCAGCGGGGCGAGCGGGTGATGACGTTCCGCCGCACGGCCCTCGTACCGAAGCGAAACCATGCGCGCCTCGGCGAGGGCAAACTCCCCGCCTGAGCCGGCCGCCGCTCGAGGGGCTCCGTGTCCTGGCTAAAGATCCCTCGATACCCGTCGCGAAGATCGCGTGCCTTGGCGGGCTGTCAGGTTTTGCCGAGCGCTCCTTCGATGTCCTTCACGCGATGGGCGGCCGAGTGGCCATCGAGGTCGGCCGGCCACTGCGGCGAGCGGTCGCGACGACCGATCCACTCGTCCGGCGTCCGCGCCAACGTCCGCAGCACCTCCTCGTGGACGCGACGATGCCACGCGACGACCTCGCTCGGCCGCCGGCGACGCCAGCGCTCGTAGATGACGCGGTTGATCTCGTTCACGTCGAGACCGCGCATCTCGGGGAGGCGCCGCTCGCCGCGGATGACGCGCGCCGTGTGCTCCTTCCAGTAGACGATGTGGGCGAGGGCATCCTTGACCGTCCATGGGTCGCGCGTCGGGGGGCGCGGAACACGCCGATTCCAGTCCGCCGGGCGCAGCCGGCTCACGAGCCTATCGAGCAGAGTGAATTCGCGCCGCGTCCGGTCGATGATGTTCTTCCGCGTGTGCCGCATGTCAACCGCCCTCTCGCGTATGCCTCACAAGATAGCCGAGCCGTGTCGGAAGGGATAGCGTTCTGCTCCGAGCACCCAGGTAGCGTGGGGACACCGGCCAGCCCATGCTAGGCTGGCCCACCGGTGAGCGAACAGCAGAAGAGATACGTCGGCGCCGCGCTGAGCCCGCGAGAGACGCGCAAGCTGGTCCTCGGGCGCGGCAGCTATATCGGCGACCTGACGGCGCCGGGCCTGCTGCACGCCGCCTTCGTGCGCAGTCCTTTCGCCCATGCCCGGATTGGTCGGATCGACATCGAGGCTGCGCGCCAGGCTCCAGGCATCGTGGCCGTGCTGACCGGTGAGGACCTGGCCCGCGCAACGGCGCCCCTCAGGATCGCGCCGCCGATCGAGGGGTTGCTGCCGATGCAGATGTTGACCATGCCGACAGACAAGGTCCGCTTCGTCGGCGACCTCGTCGCGTGCGTGATCGGCGAGGACCGTTACCGGGTCGAGGACGCGTGCGCGCTCGTCGACGTCGAGTATGTGCCCCTGCCGGCCGTGGTCGATCCCGAGCACGCCCAGGACGCTGGCCTGCCGCTGGTTGACGAGACCATTCCGGCCAACCGCGCGTACCAGGGCGTCTTTGCCCACGGCGACGTCGAGGCCGCTCTGGATGGCGCCGAGCAGGTAGTGCACGCGCGCTTTCACCAGGGCCGCCAGACGCACGCCCCGATGGAGCCGCGCGGCTGTCTGGCGAGCTGGCAGGCTGGCGAGGAGATGCTGACGTTCTGGCACTCGACTCAGATCCCGCATCCGATGCGCTCGGCACTGGCCACGCGGATAGGCATTCCAGAGAGCTCGGTGCGGGTGATCACCCCGGACGTCGGTGGTGGCTTCGGCCAGAAGATTCCCCTCTACCGCGAGGAGCTGACCACGGCCGTGGCCTCGCGGATGCTGGGCCGCCCGGTACGCTGGATCGAAACCCGACGCGAGAATCTGCTCGCGGCGCTGCACGCCCGCGAGGACATTGTCGACGTCCGAGCCGCGGTAAGGCTGGACGGCACGATCCTCGGCCTCGACGTCCACATCCTCACCGACTTCGGGGCCTACGCGTACTTCCCGGCCAACTACATGGCGCGCGTCGTCGGCATGATGATTCCTGGCGCCTACCGGCTCCGCAACTACCGCTATGCGATCACGGCCGTCCTGACGAGCAAGTGCCCGGCCGGTCCTTACCGCGCTCCGATGCTCATCTGTAGCTGGGTCACCGAGGGGACGGTCGACGCAGTGGCGCGAGCGCTGCGGCTGGACCCGATCGAGGTCCGACGCCGGAACATGCTCTCCGAGTCCGATCTGCCCTACACGACGGCGACCGAGCTGACCTATCGGTCGGTCTACCCGCGCGAAACCCTGGAGCGCGCCCTTGCCGTCTTCGACTATGCCGACCGGCGACGGGAGCAGGCCAACGCACGCTCCGCGGGACGCATCGCCGGGATCGGGGTGGCGACCTACGTCGAGCCGAACACGTACGGCTCCGACTTCTACAAGACGGCTGGCATTCCCGGTTCTGGTCACGATGCCGCGATCGTCCGCATGGAGCCAAGCGGCGCCGTCTCGGCTCAGATCGGCGTTGTCAGTCAGGGGCAAGGACATCTGACCACAGTTGCCCAGGTGCTGGCCGATGCGCTGGCGGTTCCGATCGAGACGGTTCGAGTTCACGCGGGTGACACGGCCGCGGCGCCGTACGGGATGGGCACGCGCGGGAGCCGTGGTGGAGTGGTGAGCGCCGGCGCCGCGCTCGGGGCGGCGCGCATTCTGAAGCAGAAGCTGCTCCGGATCGCCGCGCACGTGCTGGAAGCCCCTGTCGACGATCTGGAACTGGAGGACGGGCGCGTCTACGTGCGGGGGGCACCGGCGTCGGGAGTGACGATCGCGCAACTGGCCCGGACGGCGTACCTCGCTCCGACCGAGCTGCCGCCGGGGTTGGAACCCGGCCTCGAGGCTGTCCACGCGTTCGACCCGCCGGCCCTGACGTTCTCGAGCGGGACTCACCTCTGCGAGGTCGAGATCGACCCCGAGACGGGCGCGCTGACAATTGGGCGTTACACGATTGTCGAGGATTGCGGGCGGATGCTGAACCCGCGCGTCGTGGAGGGGCAGCTTCACGGTGCGACCGCGCAGGGGATCGGCGGCGCCATTTGTGAAGAGGTCGTCTACACCGCCGACGGGCAGAACCTCAGCGCGACGTTCCTGGATTATGCCGTGCCGACGTCCACAAGTGTCCCGGCCCTGGAGGTGGAGCACCTCGAGCGCCCAGACCCGAACACGCCGCTGGGAATCAAGGGAATGGCCGAGGGCGGGGTGATGGGCGCCTCGGCGGCGATCGCGAACGCCGTGGCCGATGCGCTGGCCCCGCTTGGTGTCGGCGCCGGCCGTCAGCCGTTCACCGCGTGGCGTCTGGCGGAAGCGCTGCGCTCAAGGTCGACCAGGCGAGGCGACGGAGCAGGAGGATAGAGGCGCTGTGGACACTACCGACCTCTGCTTCACTCCAGCCCTCGAGCTGACCGAGCTGATTCGCCGTCGTGCGGTGTCTCCCGTCGAGGTCACCCGCGCCGTGCTCGGGCGGATCGAGCAGCTGAACGGGCGCCTGGGCGCCTACGTCGTGATCCACGCAGAGCGAGCCCTGGAGGAAGCCCGCCGCGCAGAGCAGGGGGTCATGGCCGGCCAGCCGCTCGGCGGCCTGCACGGCGTGCCGCTGTCGATCAAGGACAACTTCTGGACAGCGGGCGACCGCACCACGTTTGGCTCGCGTCTGCTGGCAGATTTCGTTCCGACGGAGGACGCGCCGAGCGTGGCGCGCTTGCGGGCGGCCGGAGCCCTCTTCGTGGGCCGGACCAATTTGCCAGAGTTCGCGTGGCGCGGCTCGACCGACAATCCGCTCTTCGGCGAATCGCGCAATCCCTGGGACCTCACTCGCACACCCGGCGGCTCAACGGGAGGCGGAGCGGCCGCCGTGGCCGCTGGCCTCGGGCCACTGGCTCTCGGCTCCGACGGCGCCGGCTCGATCCGCATCCCGGCCAGCTTCTGCGGGCTCGTGGGGCTCAAGCCATCCTTCGGCCGTGTGCCGCTGTACCCCGCCCCAGGGGGCCATGAGCTGGTCGCCCACGTCTGTCCCCTGGCCCGCACCGTCCGTGACGTGGCGCTTCTGATGAACGCGATCGCGCACTACGACCGGCGCGATCCCTTCGCGTTGCCCGACGACGGCGTCGACTACCTGGCTGCCTGCGATCAACCGCTCGTCAGACCGCGCGGCGGCTCACCGGTCAGGGTTGCCTGGTCAGCCGATCTCGGCTTTGCTCCGGTCGAGCGGGAGACGCGAGAGATCGCGGCTGCCGCGGCGCGTGCCTTCGGGGAGATGGGTCTGGAAGTGGAAGAGGCGAGTCCGGACCTCGGCGATCCGAGCATGATTCTCAGGACGCTCTACGGCGGCGCTCAGGCCGGCGCGCACGCTGCTCGCCCGCCAGAGCAGAAGGCCCAGATGGATCCTGAGCTGGTGGCGTACGCCGAGGCCTCGTCGGCCCTCGGCCTGGTCGACTATTTCCGGGCGGTCGTCGCCCGCCAGGCGATGGTCGATGCGCTGCGTCGGTTTTTCGAGCGCTATGACTTGCTGCTGACTCCGACCCTTGGCCTGACGGCCTTCCCGCTTGGTCTCGTCGGCCCACGGGAGGTAGCGGGACGTGAGGTGACTCACCTCGGCTGGACACTCTGCTACCCGTTCAACTACAGCGGTCAGCCCGCGATCTCCATCCCGGCTGGCTGGACGGCGAGCGGCTTGCCGGTTGGTCTACAGATCGTCGGCCGGCGCCTGGAAGATGGGCTAGTCCTGCGCGCCGCGGCGGCCTTCGAGACGCTCCGTCCGTGGGCCGCCCGCCGGCCAATCCTTCCCTAGTAGAGGGCACAAGGTGATCGGCGGCCGGTAGCCGGCGCTCGATCGGACGAACGCTCGTCCCAACTGATAGACTCGCGCTCATGAAACGGATCGGTGTGCTGGGCGGGATCAGCCCCCAGGCGACGATGGACTTCGAGGCACGGGTGCATCGCGTCTGTCAGCGTCTCGTGCCCCAGAGCTTCAACGCCGGCTATCCGCCAATGGTCGTCTGGTATCACCGACGCCTCCCGGTACGCGTCGGCGACGACGGTCGCCCGATCGTCCCCATGCAGGTCGATCGCGAGCTGGTCGACGCGGGCGTGTGGCTGGGCAAGGCCGTGGACTTCCTCGTCATCCCGTGTAACGCGGCCCACGTTGGTCTGGCCGAGATCCAGGACGCCGCGGGCTGCCCTGTCCTCAGCATGGTCGATGCCGCGCTCCAGGAGGTCGCCCGCCGGGGCTGGCAGCGCGTCGGCGTGCTGGGCTTCCGGACCGCCCCGCCGGTCTACACCGAGCCGCTCCGCAAGCGGGGCGTCGCCTGCGAGTCGATCGACACCACGCGGCAGGCCCGCCTGGACGCCGCGATTCAAGCTCTCATGGAAGGAGGCGAGGGCCCGGCGGAGACGGACGCGGCCCGCTCGGCGGTTGCGAGCCTGCGCGCGGCTCGGGTTGACGGCGTCGTGCTCGGCTGTACGGAGATTCCGCTGCTCCTGGGTGACGAGGCGGAGGCCAAGGACCTCGTGAGTCCCCTGGCTCTCCTCGCCGAGGCGGCCGTGCGACACGCGATCGACGACCCAGTGGGGCAGGAGGGCTTCCGCGTCCTCTGATCACGTCCGGATCGTGGCGCTGACCCGCGGCGCGGAGGGCATGGCGGCGTGCCGGTGACGGCCTGTCCGGAATGCGGGTACGAGAATGCCACCGGCCAGAAGTTCTGCGGCGAGTGTGGTGCGGGCCTCGCGAGCCGCTGCCCTCGCTGCGGCACCGTCATCCCGCTCGGGCAGAAGTTCTGCGGCGAGTGTGGGAGCGCGATCACGCCGGCCACGAGGCCGGCAGCGGCCGTGCCATCCGCCCGCTTCGGTTCGCCCGAGACCTACACGCCCCGGCACCTGGCCGAGCGCATTCTCACCTCCAAGACCGCGGTCGAGGGTGAGCGCAAGCAGGTAACGGTTCTCTTCGCCGACATGAAGGGTTCGACGGAGCTGCTCGCCGATCGGGACCCGGAGGAGGCGCGGCGGATCCTCGATCCCGTCCTCGAGCGGATGATGGAGGCGGTGCACCGCTACGAGGGCACGGTGAACCAGCTCATGCGATGTCGTCCACCATGACCTTGGGGTTCGCGAGCTCGATCCTGTATCTGCGCGGCGAGCGCTCGGCCGCCCTCGAGGCCGCGCAGCGGTGCATGGCCATCATCGAGGCGCACGCCTTCTGGGCCCGGGCCCGCGACGTCGCGGTGGTCCTCTACGCAGCCCGCGGCGATCGTCCCGACGTGGCGACGGTCGACGAGCTGCGGCGCGGGCAGGGCAAGGCGGACCTGCGGACCTGGCGCTACCTGTTGAGTGGGTGCATCGTCGCCGGGTTGTACGGCGAGGCAGGGGCGCCCGAGCGGGGGCTCGAGCTGCTCGCGGCACTCGGCGATCCCGAGAGGGCCGGGTTCTACGGCTCCGAGCTCTACCGACTCGAAGGCGAGCTACGGCTCCGTGCGGCGCCGCGCGCGCGGGACGACGCCGCGCGCTGCTTCCAGCAGGCCGTCGATCTCGCGCGCCGCCGCGAGCTCAAATCGCTCGAGCTGCGCGCGGCGACGAGCCTGGCGCGTCTGTGGCGCGACGAGGGCCGGCGTGAGGAGGCGCGCCGGGCGCTCACCGACGTCTACGGCTTCTTCACCGAGGGCTTCGATACCCAGGATCTTCGCGCGGCCAAGGCTGTGCTCGACGACCTTGCCCCCTGACGGCGCGACCATGTGCTATGCGCTCTGGATGGCCGAGAGCTTCCAGGGATTGTTGCCGACGGCGCGCGTGAACGTCCAGAAGTCTTCGACCGCCTGGACGGCCGTGCGTGAGCCGTCCACGACGGCCCCGCTCGCGTCGTCGACCGTGTAGTCCAGCATGGTGGCCGAGATGAAGACGGTGACGTAGTCCCGTCCTCCCTCTTGCCACACCTCGCTGACCTCGGCCCGCCGGATGTCAAGCTGCTCGATCCGATTCGTTTGCCGTGCCGCGCGGAGCCGATCGCATTGCGCTTGAAGCACCGCGGTCATCTCCGGTGCCAGATAGTCCCGCACCCCGGCCAGCTCGCGCATTCCGATCGCCTGCTGCACGACAAAATAGACGCGGCGCGCGTGGTCGGCGATGGTCGCTGTGTCGAAACCGGGGTCCATCGTGCGGACATTGGCTAGCCCGCGATCGAGATCGGAGGGGGCCGCTGGCTCCTGAACCGTCGCAGCTCCTCCCGAGCTCCAGGAACGATCCCCGTAGGACCCGTATGCGCTTGTAGCGCCAGCGCCCGCCAAGGCGGGTTGCGGACTTTGCACCTGCCTGTTGCGAAGGAACCGGAACAGCAGATACAGGCCCCCGCCGATCAGGAGTATCTCCATCAGGCCTATGCCGCCGAAGCCGCCCAGGCCACCATGGCCGAGCCCGCCGAAGAGCATGCTGCCAAGGAGCCCGCCAATGGCGAAGCCGGCCAGGCCACCCATCAGACCGCCGCCGAAGAGACCCGGACGCTGCGGCGCGGCCGGCGAAGCCGGCTGATTGAACGAGCGCGAGGGGCTCGAAGGCGTCGTCGGCCCGCCGGGCGTGGGACGCGCCGGGGACGAGTACGACCGCGAGCCGCGGCTTCCACCACTGCCTGCGCGCGCCCAAAGCTCGGTCGCATCGGCGACAAGGAGTCCGAGGGCGAGAGCCACAACGGGCATTAGAGTACGTGGTTTCATCGGTTGACCTCCACGGTGCAAGAAAATACTAACACTAGAATAGTGCCGCCGTGCGTCAAGAATGCGTCAAGACTTGGCCCCGGTGTCGACAAGAAACTCTCAAGATCGGCGAGGAACCACTGACTGGCCAGGATCCCTGAAACGTTCGGCGTTGTCCTGCGGCGCGTAGCCCAGGAGCGAGCGCGCCCGGAGCGTGTCGTAGATCCTCCACCTGTTCGCGGAGGCCCCAAACACGACCGTGTAGGTGACAGCGGGGGCTTCGATGGCGCGCTCCGTGAGATGCGCGAGGTCCCGGTGGCTCAACCACGACACGAAGCTGCGCGGATCGCGGCCGGGTCTGTCCTCCCGTCCCACCGTACCCAGCCGCACGACCACGACCTCCATTCCGTGAGCCTCCGCGTAGTAGCGTCCGAGCGCCTCGCCGAACATCTTGCTCACGGCATACGGTCCATCGGGGCGGGCCGGCATATCGGTGGTCACCAGTGGCACCCGGTCCGGGTCCAGGCCCGCGTAGTCGCCGGCCGCGATCCGGGACCAGGGCGGATCGTTCTCGTACATGCCACATACGTGCATGGAGCTGAAGAAGACGACTCGCTTCGCCTGCGCTCGCCGCGCGGCCTCGTACACATTGGCCGTCGCCACCACGTTGTCGGGAATCAGGGTGTCCCAGCCGATGTCGGGTGTGTGGCGTGGATCAGCGGCGAGGTGCAGCACGGCATGGGTCCCCTCGAACGCGGGAAGAATTGCGTCGATGTCCGTCAGGCTGGCCACGAGGGCACCGGACAGACCGGGGGTTGGGACGCGGTCGATGCCACGCAGCCGGTACTTGGCAGCCAGGGCCTCACGGAGGATCGAGCCGATGCGTCCGTTCGAGCCCGTGATGACGACCGACGCTTGCGCAACCAAAGGGTCACCTCCTGATGAACTTGCATCGTACCGCAGCCGCGAGGACCCGGGCCGGTGGATCCTGTGCATGACCGGGGTGGGCCTGATCCTCGTGGTGTATCGCGAGGGCTGAGCGCCCGGGGCGAAGGTCGGCGCACGGCCGACCTTGATCCTCAGAGAGCTATCTGACCATAATGGTCATGAAGTGCTGCCCAGAGGAGGCCACCGATGACGACGGCGACGGTATCGAAGCTGAAAGCGTCCTTGAGCGAGTATCTCCGTCGCGTCAAGGCGGGCGAGGAAGTCGTGGTCAGTGAGCGCGGCCGGCCGATCGCCAAGCTCGTCCCGGTGACAGGGCGGGACGTCTTGTCGGATCACCTCAAAGAGATGGTCAAGCAGGGCTTGGTGCGGGTCGGGTCGCGAAAGCTCTCGCGAACCTTCTGGGAATTGCCGCGGCCGAAGGATCCGAAGGGCCGGGTGGTGCGGGCCCTTCTCGAGGAGCGCGCGCAAGGCCGGTGAGGTTCTGGGACAGCTCGGCGGTGCTGCCCCTGTGCGTGGCCGAACCGCGTTCCGCAGAGGCGCGAGCTCTCATCGAGGGTGACCCTGCCGTGGCCGTGTGGTGGGCCACGCGAACGGAGTGCCTCTCGGCATTGGCGCGACGCATGCGAGAGCGCGAGATCGCCCCCGTCGGACACCGCGCGGCGCGGACGGTGCTGGCGGCGTTGGCGGACAGCTGGGTCGAGGTACAGCCAAGCGAGGCGATCCGCGCGACGGCAGAGCGGCTCCTCGCGGTTCACGCGCTGAGTGCTGCGGACGCCTTCCAGCTCGCCGCTGCGCTCGCGTGGTGCGGGGGCCGGCCCTCGGGCCAGGGTATCGTGACGCTCGACAGCCGGCTGCGCACCGCCGCGGGCGCGGAAGGATTCGACACGCACCCTGAGGGTGACTGAGTCTCACAGCACCGGCCGATTCCGCACGTCGCCCGAGACCCGCCGCCCGATCCAGCGTCCGTCCGATGAGCTCCCCAGCAGCCGGCCACCCTCGACGATGACTTTGCCGCGCAAGATGGTCATCACCGGATAGCCCTGGCAGGCGAATCCTTCCCAGATGCTGTAGTCGGCGTCGGCGTGCAGGTCGCTGAGGGCAATGGTCTTCTTCAAGGCGGGATCGATGAGCACGAGATCGGCGTCGCTTCCCGGCTGGATGGCGCCCTTCTGGGGGTACAGACCAAGAATGCGCGCGGCATTGGTGGAGGTAATCTCCACGAAGCGCGTGAGGGGCACCTTGCGCTCGGCGACGAACTTTGTGAAGGCCACCGGTATGCGCGTCTCGATTCCGTTGTGGCCCCCGCAGACGGTCTCGATGGTGTTACCGGAAAGCTTGTAGGCCTTGTGGACGGTGTACTCGTCGGTGGCAGTGGTGGCCAGCCGCCCGTCGAGTAACCCCGCGATGAGAGCGTCACGATCGTCGGCGAACTTGATGGCCGGGTAGGTGTGAATGGCGGTGCCGCCCGGCTTCTTGTAGTCGTCGCACGTGAATTGCAAATAGTTGTGAAGGGCCTCACCGTATACCGGCTGCCCGAGGCTGCGCGCCTCGGCGATGGCGGCCACGCCCTCCTTGGCGGTGGTATGCACGAAGTACACGGCCACGTCCGTGTGCCGGGCGAGGCGGATGATGTGGCGGAACGCCAGGTCCTCGGAGAGGTTGTTGTGGACGAGGTGCAGATTGTGACCCTGCGCCCGTCCCTCGCGCTTGAGCTTGTCGGTCATGTACGTGACGACGTCGTCCTCCTCGGCGTGCACGGCCATGATGCCGCCGTGCCTGGCAACCTCGGCAAAGATGCTCCAGAGGTGGCCGTACGGCACCCGAATGGGGCGGAAGGTCGTGAAGATCTTGAAGCTGGCGGTGCCGTCCTGGATCGCCTCGCCGATCTCGCCGATGGTCTCCGGCGCGACCTCACCGGCCAGGATGTAATGAAAGGCGAAGTCGGTGTACGAGTGACCACGGAAGACGGCACGCCGCCGCTCGACCGCCTCTGCGATTGGCATCCGCGGAGCTCCCGGATCAGGTGTGAGGGCGAGATCGCCCGCGAAGTCGACGATCGTCGTCACCCCGCCGAAGGCGGCAGCCCGGCTGGCAGCCTCGGGGGGCTGCGTCATCACGTCCGGGTGTCCCGCCCACGCTTCGGGCACCGGAATATTGATGTGGGCATGGGGCTCGATTCCACCTGGGATGACGATCTTGCCGCGTGCATCGATGACGCGTCCGGCGTTGCCGGCCAGGGTTCCCGGCCAGCCGAGCGCCGCGATCCGCTCGCCCTGGACGCCGACGTCGAGCTCGGCCGCACCCTGCGGCGTCACCACCTGGCCCCCAGCGATCACAAGATCCAGCATCGGCCCACCTCCCATGCTCGGCGCGCCTCGGCAGCCTGTCGGCGCCGATAGTAGCGTTTCGCCCAGGCGAAGGGAACCGCAGGACTATCCGTGCTTATCATGGGGGTGTCGTGAACCGTCGTCGTCTCCTCCGCCTCGTCGGCGTGGCTGTGGCCGGACTCGTCCTGCTGGTGGCAATCACTCTGTTCACCCTGCCCACGATCGTTCGCCGGGTGGCGGTCTCCCAGCTGGAGGCAGCCATGGGCCGAACAGTCGCGCTCGACCAGGTGAACATCGAGCTCGTCAAGGGACGGCTCGCTCTGCTGGGCCTCCGCGTGCTCGACCCGGATGGTGCCACGCTGCTGACGGTCGATCGAGTTGACGTCCGCTTCAGCCCGCGCGATTTGGTGACGGGCTACCTGCGCATCATCGACGGCACGGTTCAAGCTCCGACTGTCAGGATCGTGCGGACGGGGCCGAACGAATTCAACGTCTCCAACCTTCTGGGCCGCCGTGGCGAGCCTGGAGGGACCATCCCCGGCCTGACCATCGAGCGCTTCGCCCTGGTCGGCGGTGCGCTCGTGATCGAGGATCGCATGCTGACGCCGCCGCGGACCTGGCGCGTCGAAAACGTGGAGCTGCACGTCAAAGATGTTTCGTCACGAGCGGGAGCTCCAGCCGGAATAGCCACCCTCCGCGCGGTGGCGGAGGGCTCGCCGCTCTCGCTGTCGGTTACCGACCTTCGCCTCGCTCCGCTCCACTTCCAGGCCACCTTGCGGGCCGAAGAGGTCGACGCCTCGCTGGCCGCTCTGTACCTGCCTCCGGGTAGCCCACTCAGCCCGACGCGCGGTCGGGTCAACGTGTCGGCAACCGCCAATCACGACGCCACGACCGGCACGCTCATCGCGCTCGACGCCGGGTTCACGGGTGTCGAGCTGCACCGGCCCGGACAGGTCACCGCATACATGTCGGCGCCGTCGGCGCGGCTGACGGTGCAGGGGCTGCGCGTTCGTGGGGGCGAGATCGAGCTTGATCGCCTCGCCGTCGATGGCGGGGCCCTCGGCCTCGAGGATACGCGGCTGGTGCCCGTGCGCCGCTGGCAGATCGACGGGGTTGCTCTCGAGGCCCGGGGCTTGTCCAGCGCCCGGCAGGCTCCACCGGGGATCGCCAGCGCCCGAGCGGGCACGGCGGGGGCGCGAGTCGAGGTCTGGGCCACCGACATTCGCCTGGCGCCGCTCGAGCTCCGTGCGACCACGATCGTCCGCAACGTCGACCTCGCGCTCCTCCGCCTCTATTTGCCGCCCGAGCTGCCGGTTCACCCGGAACGCGGGGTGGTCAACGCGACTGTTCAGGTCACGTACGACGCTGGACGGGGCGCCCGCTTCGCACTGGACGCCGGTCTGAGCAAGATCGAGTTGCAACGCCCGGCCCACGTGGTCACGGCGCCGGCCCTTCGGGTGACGGCAGAGGGCATCTCGCTCGAGAAGGGCGCGGTGAGCGTCGGCCAACTTGCTGTCGTCAGCGACAGCCTGACTCTGGAAGAACGCGCGGCGAAGCCGGTGCGGAAGTGGCCTGTCCAGAACCTGGTCATCGAGGCGAAAGATCTGTCGAGCCGCCCGGACGCCGTCCAGGGCGTCGCCAGTCTTCGCGCCACCGTGGCGGGAGCGGCCGCCTCGGTGTTCGTCACCGGTGCCAGGTTCGACCCCCTGGAACTGCGCGCGACCGCCATCCTGCGCAAAGTCGACGCCGCTCTTCTCCGTCTGTACATTCCCGATGCGGTCCCCGTCGAGCTCGCTCGCGGTATCGTCAACGCGTCGATCCAGGCGGACCATGCCGTCGCCACAGGCACGATGGTGACGGTCGACGCGACCTTGGATTCGCTCGAGGCGCGGGGCCGCGACGTCTTCGGAACGTTGGCCGTCTCCGCGCCCTCCCTCCGGGTGACGGTCGCCGAAGCCCGCCACCTCGGTGCGGAGCTGAGCATAGGCCGTGTCGAGCTGTCTGGCTCCGGCATCCTCACCGATTCACGCGGTCCCGCCGCTCGCTTCGATCTGACACAGATGCGGGTCGCCACCGAGGGGCTGACGTGGCCCGTCAGGGCGCCGGCGCGGGTAGAGGTGAGCCTGCGGTTTCGTGATCGCGGCGAGCTGGAGGGAAGCGGGACAGCCCAGATCACCGCCCCGCCGCCGACGATCGCGTGGGCGGCAGAGCTCGCGCTTCAGGCCAGGGCGGTCGATCTCGCTCCTCTTTCCGTGTACGTTCCGGCCGCCGACGGGCTCGGGGGACGGGTGCGCGGGAAGGTCACGGTGAACCTTGCGTATGGCGAACGCCTGATCGCGCGTGTGCGCGGCGACGTGGGGGGCGGTCGGTTCGCGCTCGCCGACAGTGGCCGAACGTTGCTCTCCCTGCGCCGGATCGACGCCACCGACCTCGATGTGCAGTGGCCCGGGCGGGTGACCATTCGCCACCTTCGCCTGCGGCAACCCTTCGTGCTCATCGAGCGTGACCGACAGCTTCGCTTCCCTCTGCTCGCGCGCTTCGCTTCGCCGTCGTCCGAGGCCCCTGCGCCAGGAACGGTCGACGGGGCCACCTCCATGCGCGACCTCTCATTTTCGATCGACGAGCTCATCATCGAAAACGGTCAGGTCACGGTCGTCGACGACACGGGGGCGGCCCCCGTGCGTTTCGAGTCCCCCCGCCTGGACCTGACGGCTCGCACCGTGACATGGCCGGCGACCGGGCCCGCTCACGTCCACCTCGAAGCCTCGCTCCCTGCGGGCGGAACCCTGAAGGTCGAAGGCACAGTGAGTGCCGAGCCGATGAGCGTCGACATCACGCTCGCCACACAGGACGCCGATCTCGGCTGGCTCCACCCCTACCTGGGGTTTCGTGCCCGGATCAAGGGCCGGGTGGACGCCAACCTGGCGATAGCGGGTTCGCTGGCACCCACGGCTCGGCTCAAGATCAGCGGCGAGGCCGGCCTGCGCAGTCTCGACATCACCGATGGGCAGCGCTCGGTGCTCACGACCGACCGGCTGCGCGTGGTGGGGATCGACGCGACATGGCCGGAGCGGATGGTGTTCGATCGTGTTCGCGTGCGACGCTCGTGGGCCCTCATCGAGCGCGACGCGCAGGGACGCTTTCTCCTGCAGACGCTCCTCGAGCGCCCAACCCCCGCGCCGCCGAGGTCATCCCCGTCGGTGCCCCCAGCGTCGGGCACGCCCGCCGCGCCTTTCGAGTTCACCATCCGCGATGGAATCTTCGAGGAGCAGGCGGCGACCATCGTCGATGGCGCCACCACGCCGCCGGCCCGCATCGAGGTGGCCGGCGCGCGCCTGGCGTTTCGCGACTTCACCTGGCCTCCGCGCACCCCGACGAAGGTCGAGCTGACGTCGCCTATGCCAGCCGGAGGCCGGCTTGACGTGACGGGGACAGTGCAGCTCGAACCGATGCGCCTGGAAGTGCGGGCAGTTCTCGATGGTGTTGGTATCGCGCCGGCTCAGCCGTATTTGCCGATCGAGGGCAAGGTGGACGGCAAGATGACAGGGGAGCTGACCCTCGCGCTTACTCTCGACCCGGTTGCCATCCAGGTCGCTGGCCAGGCGCGCTTGCAAGCATTCCGGCTCAATGACGGCGAGCGAGCGGTGGTCACGGTGGGCCGGGTCGACGCGGCGGGCATCGACGTCGACTGGCCGAAGCGGATCGCGCTCGAGCGCGTTCAGTTCCGGCGACCGCGATTGCTCATCGAGCGTGACGCGCAGGGCCACGTACGACTCTTCAGCCTGGTGACGCCGCGGGACAGGGCCAGTGGCTCGTCGTCGGCGGGCTCAGTCGCGGCGGGGTCCGGCCCCGCCCGCACCGTGCCCGCCGCACCGCTCGAGGCACCGACGCTCGAGATAGGGACGTTCAGCCTCGACCGCGCCTCCGCACGGTTCGTCGATCACACGACGACGCCGGCCTACGCTGAGGAGCTCGAGGACGTCAGTCTCACCGTCAGTCCTTTCACCACGATCCACGGCCGCCGCATGCAGTTTACCGCCCAGGGTCTCGTCGGGGGTGGGACGCTCAAGATCCAGGGAGAAGCCACCGAGGGCGAGCGGCGGTTTCTCGATTTCACCCTGGACCTCCGAAGTTTCGTCGTGGCGCGCGCCAACCCTTACCTCGCGAAATTCACGGGCTGGACCGCGGCCGAGGGAATCCTCGACGTCACCGGCCGCTACACGCTCAACGGCACCCGGCTCGATACCCGCCACGATCTGCTGGTGCGCGGTCTCGAGGTCGCTGCCGTCGACGAGCGCGACGAGGTTGCCGAGCGAATCGGGCTGCCGTTCGGGATGCTCGTCTCACTCCTCAAGGATTCGCGCGGCGAGATCAAGCTCTCCCTGCCTGTGTCCGGTGACCTGAGCACACGGGAATTCGATTTCCAGGAGGCGGTCTGGGGGGCTGCCCGGAATCTCTCCATCCAGCTCCTTGCCCTGCCGTTCAGCAAGATCGGCTCTCTGTTCTTCAGTCAGGACTCGAAGGTCAAAGCCGTGGCACTCGGCCCCGCCCTCTTCGAGCCCGGGACGGATCGTCTGGTGTCGGGCATGGAGCCCCATCTGGAGCGGGTGGCGAGCTTCCTGCGCGGCGCCGCGTCGATGAAGGTCGTGCTCGATCCGATTCTCATCGAGGCGGATCTGCAGAGCCTGAAGCGGGAGCGCGTGCTGGCGCACGTGGCGGCGCCGGGCGCGGCTGATTCGTTGGAGCGCGCGCGTCAGGAGTACCGGGCACGGTGGCCCGAGCGGTCGCCACCGTCCACCCTCGAGGCCATCGTGGCCGAGCTGGCCACCGCGGAGCCGCTTCCTCCCGAAAGCCTGCGGAGCCTGGCCACTCGTCGGGTCGAGGTCGTGCGGCAAGGCCTCACACGGGGAGGGGGAATCGACGAGGGCCGCCTGTCGGGCACGGCCCGGCGCACGGCGCTCGTCGAGGCCGCTGGCCGTCCCGCGCGTGGAATTCGACCTGAGACCCTGACGGAGCTGTCCTGGTCGATGTAATTCGTACTACCATCGGCAACGCGGCTGGCGACGAGCTGCATGCGCTCTTGGTAGCGGCGCGCGCAGCGGCCAACAGCGCTGACTGTCAGCCCCGAATGTTGGAACTCGCGTGGTGTCTTTCGGCTCCGCGAGCATACCGAACCAACCCAAGCTGCACGCGTGCACTCCCGGAAGGTACTCGCAAGACCGAGTCGAGCTCATCCCGGCCCGCTACGACTGAGCGCGCGGCCAGGCTCGGCTTGCTGCCCCGCCCGGCGGGCTCGTCACACGATCGGCCAGCGTGAGCGCGGGAAGCTGACGCCGGTCCGGGCCAGCAGGCGCTCCCCGATCCCCTGCACGGTGGCAAAGAGCCGGCTCTCGTCGACGAACGACTGACGGTAACTGTCCACCACGACCCGGCCGTCGACAACGACCGTGTGCACGCTACGGCCGTCGGCGTTGTACACGAGATTGTTGATCGGATTCCAGAGGGCTTGCCATTCTGGGCGCTCGGTATCGAACAGCACGAGATCGGCCTTCTTGCCGGGCTCGATAGAGCCGAGCTCGTGGCCGAGGCCCAGCGCCTGGGCGCCGGTCAGGGTGGCCATCTCGAGGGCTGTCTCGGCAGGAAGTTGATGCATGTCCTGCCGTGCGTCCTTGTACTGGATGGCGGCCATGTTCATGGCCCGGACCAGGTCGAGGTGGTTCGAGTTGTTCGGCGAGTCACAGCCGAGAACCACCTTCACCCCTTTGGCCAGCAGCTCGGGCATGCGCCCGTTGTCCCGGATGCCCCGGCCCCCCTTGGCGGCGGTGATCGGGCACATGGCCACGGCCGCCTGCGTCCGGGCCAGACACTCGATCTCGGTTTCATCCACGCCGAGAGAGTGAGCCAGCACGACATTGGGTCCAAGCACACCGAGCGATTCAAGGTACGCGGTGGGAGAGAGCCCATGGCGCGCCTGGTAGTCCTTGCGCGCCTGCGGTCCACTTCCGTGATGCAGGGTGAGGCCCGTTCCCTGCTCGTCGGCCACCCGTTTCAGACCGCGAAGCAGGTCAGCGCTGCAAGTCTCCGGCGAGAAGGGCATGGCCCACGCCCGCAGCCTCCCGTCGAGGCGCC
Organism: uncultured Candidatus Rokubacteria bacterium; assembly: GCA_963754315.1. Lineage (GTDB taxonomy): Bacteria > Methylomirabilota > Methylomirabilia > Rokubacteriales > CSP1-6 > CAVWFS01. The sequence goes on along the minus strand of CAVWFS010000013.1, from coordinate 64,581 downwards.
CATGCCATTTCCGGATGAACGACGCGGTGCGGGCGACTGCTTCTTCGGTCGTGTAGCGCGGCAATGGAATGGGCGCGTCAAGGTCGGTGACACCCTCGCCGAGGATCACGCGGATGCCGGCGTCGGTGTAGGCCTGCAGGCAGGCGTCCGGGAACTTCGTGGAACCCGGATCCAGGAAGCAGACCGTGCCGTTCTTCAGGAGCTCCACGATTCCGAGCAGGGTAGTGTGATACTCCTCTTCCTCGGTCATGGCCATCTGGAGCTTGAACACGTGCGCCAGCGGGCTGCCCACGTCGTCGGGGAAGATCCCACGTACCGGATGCGCGTAGCTGATGTGCATGTGGCCATTGAAGAAGCCGGGTGTGACCATCAGCCGTCTGGCATCGATCACCCGATCGACGCGGGCGCCATCGAGCTGCGCGGCCTTGCCCACCTTCGTGATGCGTCCGCCCTCGACGAGGATGGAGCCGTCCTGGATGATCCGTCGCTCTCGATCGACGGTGACGACATAGCGCGCGTTCTCGATCTTCAGGCTCGGTGCTGGCATGACGTGGTCGCTCCTCCCGGAAGGTGAGGGGAGGATGACACCGGCACGAGTCGCACGCAAGCGGCCCCGCGTGGCTCATGTCATTCGCCGACGGGCCGCTTGTCTCGGCGGTGCGGCCGGCGTAGAGTGCGGCTTCGCAGGACGAGAGCGATGCACGCCCGGAGGTGACGTATGGACATCGGCGTGGTGTTTCCCCAAACCGACATCGGCAACGACCCTCACGGCATTCGCGACTATGCCCAAGCCGTTGAAGCGCTGGGCTACACGCACACCCTGGTCTTCGATCACGTGCTCGGCGCCAACCGGGAGCGCCACCGGGATCTGACCGGTCCCTACGGTCATCGAGACGCGTTTCACGAGCCGTTCGTGCTGTTCGGCTACCTGGCGGCGGCCACCCGTCGCCTGGGACTTGCGACCGGGATCGTCATCCTACCCCAGCGGCAGACCGCGCTCGTCGCCAAGCAAGCGGCGGCCGTCGACGTCCTCTCGGGAGGGCGGCTTCGCCTGGGAGTGGCCGTCGGCTGGAACCCCGTCGAGTATGAGGCCCTCAGCGAAGATTTCCACGCGAGGGGCAAGCGCATCGAGGAGCAGGTGGCAGTCCTGAGAGCGCTGTGGACGAAAGACCTCGTGACCTTTGCCGGCGGCGAGCATCGCATCACCGAGGCCGGTATCAATCCGCTGCCCGTGCAACGGCCCATTCCCGTCTGGATGGGTGGTCACAGCGACGTTGTGATGCGTCGGGCAGCAAGGCTGGCCGACGGCTGGATCTGGTCCGGAAACATCCGTCCCGACGCCGCTGCCCAGGCTACCGTCGACAAGGTTCATCAACTCGTGAAGGCGGCCGGGCGGGATCCCGCTGCCTTCGGCATCGAAGGTCGGGTCACGTTGGCTCGGCTCGAGCCGGATCGCTGGTCGAGCGAGATTGCCGCCTGGCGCTCGCTGCGAGGCATCACGCACCTTTCCGTCGATACCATGCGCATCGGCCTGACCAAGCCCGATCAGCACATCGAGACCCTTCGACGCTTCAAGGAGGCCGCACGCGTCTGAGCGTCGTCTGCGGAAGACGCGGGCGCAGGACATGGCTCCGGACCGTGCCCTGCCGTATGCTACGGAGGCGAGGCCTTCGTTTCACATCCCCAAGGAAGAGGAGATCACCGCATGACCGAATCCCTCCCGACCACGATCACGCGCCGCCGCTTTCTGCGGACGGGAGCGCTCGCCGCTGCCGCCGGACCCATCCTGGCCGGCGCGCCGCTCGCCCAGGCGCAGACTGCAGTGCGCGTCACCAAGGTGCTGGACTTTCAGACGGGCGCCGATGTCGCCAAGGCCGAGCAGGAGGGTGAGGTCGTCTACTACGGCCATGACGGCGAGGCCGGAATCGGCGTGCTCCTGGACGCGTTCAAGAAGGATTTCCCCAAGATCAAGACCAGCTACGTGCGGCTTCAGACGGGGGCGCTCTACGCCAAGATCACCGCGGAGCGCTCGGCGGGACGCTTCGGCGTGGACGTCCTGCAACTCTCGGACATCTCGCCGGCCATCGACTTCCAGAAGAAGGGCGGATACGAGCTCTACCCCTCGCCCGAGTATGCCGGGTACAAGGCCGAGTACCAGTCGAATCCTCCCGGCTATTACGGCTGGGGCGGCGTCTCGTTCTCGGGGATCTCCTACAACCGCGCCAAGGTGAAGCCGGAGCAGGCGCCCAAGGCGTGGAAGGACATCAACAATCCGATCTTCAAGGATGGGATCAGCGCCAAGCTCGCCACCTCCGGCATGCAGCACGCCCAGTGGTACATGCTGCGCAAGCTGTACGGCAACGACTTCTGGCCGGAATTCGCCAAGCAGCGTCCGCGCGGGTTCGACTCGCGTGCCCAGCTGTTCGACCGGTTGTCGAAGGGAGACGATCGCCTGTGCGCACTGGCCGAATATGCCGGGTACACGCTCTTCCAGGAAAAGGGCGCCGACATCGAGTTCGTGTCGCCGGCCGACGGGCTGCCCGCGATTTCGTTCTACATCGGCGTGGTCAATCGCGCTCCCCATCCCGAGGCGGCCAAGCTCTTCGTCGACTGGGCCCTCTCCAAGCGCGGCCAGCTCGTGTACCAGAACCAGAAGATCCTGCTCTATGGCTCCCTGCGAAGTGACGCGGGACCGATGCCGACCGGCAAGCGGCTGTCGGACTTCAAGCTCCTGTTCCCCTCCGACTGGGGCGATTACGCGGCCAGTCATGGCCAGTTCGTGAAGGAGTGGAACTCGATCATGGGGCTCTGAGCCTCCCTGGCGTGGCGGACTTCGAGCGGGCCCGGTCCTGGCGACCGGGCCCGCGGCTCGTCAGTGTACTCGTGGGGGGCGTCGCCGCCATCCTCGTCCTCTACCCGATCGTCTATCTGATCCAGGCCTCCCTCAGCGTGGGCGACCCGCAGGCTCGCCCACCGGAGGCCTATGGACTCGACAACTTCAGAGGTCTGGACCGCTACGCCCACATCTTCGGCAACACCCTGCTCGTGGCGGCGGCGGCGACGGTCCTCGCCATCGTCTTCGGATTCGCGATGGGCTGGATCCTCTCGCGCACGAACGTTCCCGGGCGGGCGGTGTTCGAGCAGCTCATGGCGCTGCCCTACTACGTCACGCCGCTCATGGGCGCGCTGGCCTGGGCCATCATCGGCTCGCCCAGCGGTGGGTTCGTGAACCAGCTATGGCGGACGCTCGGCGCTGAAGGCCACCTCATCGACATCAACACGCCGTGGGGGATCGCCTGGGTCATGGCCCTGTTCGAGGGCTCGGTCGCTTTCGTGATGATCGGGGCCGTCATGAAGTCGATGGATCCCGCCCTGGAGGAAGCCTCGCAAGTCCTGGGCGCTGGCCGGCTGCGTACCATGCTTCGCATCACGTTACCGCTGGTCCTGCCTGGCGTCCTGGGGGCGGCGATCTTCGTCTTCGCCGAGATGCTGGGATCCTTCTCGGCCGCCCTCGTGCTCGGGCTGCCCAGCCGTTTCTACGTGGTGACCACCGCCATGTATCAGCTCGTCTCTCAGTATCCGCCGCGTTTCCCGACGGCGGCGGCCATGGGCGTGTCGCTGTTCGCCGTCATGTTTGTGATGGTGTGGACGTACCGGCGCATCGTGACGGCCGGCAGCTATGCCACCATCACCGGAAAGGCGTTCCGGCCTCGGGTCATGGACGTGGGCGGTCTGCGCTGGCCGCTCCTGGCCGCCTGCGTGGGCTATCTCGGCGTTGCGGTAATCCTGCCGGTGCTGACCATCGTGTACGCTTCGTTCCAGCGACTGACCACCGTGTTCCCGCGCGCCGACAACTTCACCTTGGCCAATTACGTGACCGCTCTGTCGCTCGACGCGGTGCGGTCGGCGCTGTGGAACAGCCTGCTTCTCGGTCTCGCCACTGCCAGCATCGGCGTGATCCTGATGGGGTTCCTCTCGTGGCTGATCTATCGCTCGCGGCTGCCCGGAGCCGGGATCATCGAATACTTGCTGATGTTCCCCCAGGCGGTGCCGCGGCTGGTCTTCGCCTTCGGAATGATGTGGGCGTGGCTGGTCTTCCCGCTGCCCATCTACGGGACGCTCTGGCTCTTGCTCATCGCCTACCTCACGGTGTTCCTGCCACTGGGACTGCGGACGATCTCGGGCGTCATCCTTCAGATCGACCGCTCGCTCGAGGAATCCGCCCAGATGTGCGGGGCGACGTGGGGCCATCGCCTGCGCACCGTCACCATGCCCCTCCTCAAGCCGGGCCTGATCGCCGCCTGGCTCCTTCTCTTCATCGCCAGCGTCCGTGAGCTCGGTGCGTCGATTCTGTTGACGGGGCCGAACGCCAAGGTCATCACACCAGCCATCGTGGAGTCCTGGTTCTCGACCAGCACCGAGCTGACCGCCGCCCTGGCGCTGCTCCAGACCCTGGCGGTGGCGGGCGCGCTGGCGCTGCTCTTCATCGTGGCCCGCCGGGTCACGCAGCCAGGCGGCGAGTAACGTGAGCCAGGCCTCGATCGAGGTCCGCGACCTGGTGGTCCGCTACGGCGCCGTGACGGCGGTGCGCGGTGTCACGTTCACGGTGGCGGCCGGTGAGCACCTCACCTTGCTTGGCCCCTCCGGCTGCGGCAAGACGACCACCCTGCGGGCCATTGCGGGGCTGGAACAGCCAACCTCCGGCGAGATCCGGATCGGCGGCAGCCCCGTCTTCTCATCCTCGCCGCGGGTGAACGTGCCCGCCGAGCGTCGCGGGCTCTCGATGGTGTTCCAGTCGTACGCCATCTGGCCCCACATGAGCGTCTTCGACAACGTTGCGTACGGCCTCCGAGTGCGCCGGCGACCTGAGGCCGAGGTGGCGACCAGGGTGCGCGAGGCCCTCGAGCTCGTGCAGCTCGGCGACCTCGGTGCGCGCAGCGCGTCGAAGCTCTCGGGAGGCCAGCAGCAGCGGGTCGCCCTGGCCCGTGCCTTCGTGTTCTCCCCGTCCGTGCTGCTGTTCGACGAGCCACTGTCGAACCTCGACGCCAAGCTGCGAGCCGAGATGCGGGTGGAGCTCAAGGAGCTCCAGCGTCGCCTCGACGTCACCTCGGTGTACGTCACCCACGACCTGGAGGAGGCGCTGGCCATCTCGGACCGTATCGTGGTGATGCGGGACGGCGCCATCGAGCAGGTGGGCACGCCGGGCGAGATCTACGACCGACCGCGCAACACCTTCGTGGCCGACTTCGTCGGGTCGGCCAACCTGATCCGAGGTCGCCGCCGCCCCGATCTCGAGCGTGACGGCCTGGTGGTCATCGAGACGGCCGGCGGTGCGCTGGTCCACGGCACCGGAGCCGGCTCCTGCGGGGGGCCGAGGCCCTGATGGCCGTGCGCACCGTCCGCCTTCGCCTCGAGCGCAGCCGCCCCGCGACGTGGTCAACGCGTGGCCGGCGCGCGTGCGGCAGCGCGTGTTCCAGGGCGATTTCACGCAGTACCACGTCGACTGGGACGGCCGTCAGCTCATCGTGCGCTCGGCCGACCCCGATCACCACGCTGAGGGCGACGAAGTGTTCGTCAGCGCCGACCCGCGGCACTGCGTGCTGCTCGAGGAGTGAGGGTTCCGGAACTATCTCCGGGGAGGAGCGCCGCCGCCTCCTCGTGCCCAGGGCGGCCGTTGCCCTGAGCTCCGAGCTTGCGGTCGATGCGTTCGAGGATTCGCGTGTGATGATTCAGGGTCTTGACGATTGAGAGGCCGACGATGCGGATATCCTTGAAGGCTCGCTGAGTCGCCGCCTCCCGGCGGGCGGATCTCTGCTCAAAATCCCCCATCATCCGCTCGAAGCGTTCGTCCGAGCGCCGCCGCTCTTCATCGTAGCGCCGCCGCTCTTCCTCGACGCGCTGGCGGTCCTCACGACGTTCCTCGGCTACCCGCCGGCGGTCGGCTCGCATCTCGAGCCGCAGATCGCGCAGCTCTTCCAGGATCAGCCGGATGCCCGGATCGAGATTCCGGGGCCTCTGGTCCGCCATGGGGCCAATCTATCGCCTGGCCGGCCGAACTTCAACGTACCGTTGCGGATACAGCGGGCCACGACCACGGGAGACGGCGGGCGCTGGCTACGGTCGATCGCTCCACGGCGTGGAGGTCAGGCGGAAGAAGCGGGCCGCGTTCTCCCACATGAGCTTCTGCATGGCCGGCTCGCCCAGATCGTGCCGCCAGGCCAGCACCGAATCGGCGTGATCGGGGAAGATGGTCTCCGGATGCGGGTAGTCCGAGGCGAACATGAGCACGTGATCGCCGAGCAGGTCGATCGTGGCCTTGGTGAGCCCCGCTCCCTCGGAGAAATCGATGCTGCAGAAGACGCGGCCCATCTGGGCGTACTCGAGAGGCGTGTGCTTCAGGGCGGGTGAGACCGACCCGCGCACGTAGTCGATCTGCCGCGTCAAGCGCACAAGCCAGTGGGGCAGCCACCCGTGGCCGCTCTCCAGGGCGCCCACCTTGAGATTAGGGTAGCGGTCGAGCATGCCGCCCATGAGCATGAAGGACAGAAACCGCTGGCCGCCCCACGTCTGGCCGGCGCAGCGGCCCATGGCCGGGTTGTCCCAGACGTCGCGATACCCTGGAAAGTACGGGGTCTCGATGGTGAACGCATGGAACATGATGGGCAGCCCGGCGGCGCTGGCGGCCGCCCAGATGGGCTCCAGGTCGGGATCGTCCACCGGCATGCCCTCGGGGAGGAGAGGCCACACCGCGGCCACCCAGTCTTCGCGCGCGTGCTTCTCGATCACCTCGGCGCTCCACGCCGGATCGGTGGCGAGAGCCAGGACCATGCTCTTGAGGCGGCGTGAATCGGCGGCGCAGTAATCGGCCATGTACCGGTGATAGGCACCGTACAGCCCCTGGGCCAGCGGGGTCGGCAGCGCGGGGGCTCCGTATGCCCACGGTCCCGGAATGATGAAGTCGATATCACGGCCCTCGACGTCCATGTCCCGGAGCCGGCCCTTGGCGTTGTCCTCGGCAACCCGCGCGGTGATCGGTTGCCGCGTAACCATCTGCGTGCGTCCCGACAGGAAGCCGCGATCAGCGCCGACCGGCGTCGGGGGAGGGGGCTTCTCGCCCGCCACCCGCTGCAGGCGCACGGGCTTGATCGACAATGTCGCGCAGGCTTCGACGTCCTCGGCATCGCCACGTCCGGGCACCGGCTTGATCGTCCTCGTGTAGGGCTGCAGATCAGCCTGCCGGTCGCGCAGGGCACGGTCGGCATAGCGAAGCAGGACGTCGAGAGAGGGATTGACGTGGGTGTCGGCGTCGATCACGCGAAAGCCCTGGCGCATGGCGCGATGCTATCATGCGGCGGCGGCGATCATCCCGTCCCCGACGTCGATGAGGGAGGAGGGTCTTCCTCGGGCCTGCCCGGCGTCTGGAGGGAATTTCGATTTGCCCATCCGCCATCACGTCTATTGACTCCGGGGGGACACGCTGATGTACCGCCTGCGTGAACATCTGTGGACCGTCTTTCTCGTTGTTGGCTGCGTCTGGGCGTCGGTCACCCTTGCCCAGGACCGGCCGGCGGGCGGAGTGCTTTTCGAGAACGTCCGCATCTTCGACGGGACCACCGACCGTCTGTCGGGGCCGTCGAACGTTCTGGTGGTGGGCAACGTCATCAACGCGATCTCGACCGCGTCAATCGCCGACCCGGCCGGCGTGACCGTGCAGCGAATCCGGGGCGGCGGGCGCACCCTGATGCCCGGCCTGATCGACAATCACTGGCACACGATGCTGGCGCGACCCTCGCCGTCGCAATCGATCGACGGCGACCCCGGCTATTTGAACCTGTTGGCCGGCGTGGAGGCAGAGGCCACCCTCATGCGCGGGTTCACGACGGTGCGGGATCTGGGGGGGCCATCATTCGGATTGAAGCGCGCCATCGACGAGGGCCTGGTGGTCGGTCCGCGCGTCTATCCGTCTGGCGCGGTGATCACCATCACGGGCGGTCATGGCGATTTCCGCAGTCCGTCTGAATTGCCACGGAGACTGGGCGGGCCGCTATCGCGCATGGAGCTCATCAACGGCAGCATGGTGGCCGACTCACCTGACGAGGTACGGGTTCGTGCGCGCGAGCAGCTCTTGCTGGGAGCCTCGCAGATCAAGCTGACCGCGGGCGGGGGGGTGGCGTCGCCGCATAGCCCGCTGGACGTTTCGACCTTCAACGAGGACGAGTTGAGAGCCGCCGTGCAGGCAGCCGAGAACTGGGGCACATATGTCGCCGCCCATGCCTATACCCCGGCCGCCATACAGCGGGCGATCGCAGCCGGGGTCAAGGTCATCGAGCACGGCCATCTGATGGATGAGGCGACCGCCGAGCTCATGGCCCGGAACGGCATCTGGCTGAGCTTTCAACCCTTCACGGACGACGCGGCGGGCGCGACCATGGCACCCGCCAACCGCCTTCGCCTCCTGCAGGTGATTGCGGGCACCGAACGGACCATCGCTCTCGCGAAGAAGTACCGGCTCAAGATGGCCTTTGGAACCGACCTGCTCTTCTCGGCGGACCTCGCCGCCCGCCAGGGGGCTGAGCTGACCAAGATGCGCAAGTGGTACAGCGCGCCGGAGTTGCTGACGATGGCCACCGCCACCAATGCTCAGTTGTTGAAGTTGGCGGGCCCGCGTGATCCATACCCCGGCCGTCTGGGCGTGGTGCAGGAAGGCGCGCTGGCGGATCTCCTCCTGGTGGACGGCGACCCCCTGACGAACATCCAGCTGCTCGAGGATCCAGGCAGAACCCTCGTGGTCATCATGAAGGATGGAAAGATCCTCAAGAACCTCCTGCCGTGAGCAACGTGTGGCACCCGGCCGACCCCGCAAGATTCACGTGCCGCCCTTGACGGGGCCCGCCGGTCACGCCATGCTCCGGGAGACCATGCGGGTGGTAGCCGTGGAGCCGATCCTCGTCGACGTGCCCCTCCGTGATCCTGTCCACGGCGTGCACGGCATCACGGCCAGCCAGCGGAGCGTGCTGGTTCGCGTGGCGACCGAGACCGGCGCTGAGGGCTGGGGCAACGTCGACCCGACTCCTGGCTATTCCGCCGTCTCGGCAGCCCAGATCCACGCCACCATCGCGTCAATGGCCCCGACGCTCCTCGGAATCGACCCGTTCAACATCCACGCCGCGCTCGCGCGAATGGACAGCGCGGTGACCGAAGCTTCCGAAGCCAAGGCAGCCATCGAAATGGCATTGGTCGACCTGAAGGCACGGGCCCTCGGCCTGCCCGTTCACACCTTGCTGGGCGGCCGGGTGAAGGACACCGTCACCCTCAACGCCTGGATCGGCACCGTCGCCCCGGCGCAGGCCGCGGCCGAGGCTCTCGGCGTGGTACGAGCGTGGATTTCGGACGGCAAAGATCAAGGTCGCGGGCGCGACCAGCGAAGGGATCGAGCGGGTGGCCGCTGTCCGGCAAGCAGTGGGGGACCGGCTCGCGCTGCGGGTGGATTTCAACGAGAGCCTGTCTCTCGACGAGGCGCTTGCCTTCATTCCGCGTCTCACGCCATACGGGCTGACGCTCGTCGAGCAGCCGATCTCCCGCCACGACATCGCGGGCCTCGCCCGGATCCGCCGTGGTATCGGCATCCCGCTCATGGCCGACGAGAGCGTGTCGAGCCCGGCCGCTCTGGTGGAGATCATCCGCCGCGAGGCGGCCGACCTGGTGAAGGTCAAGGTCATGAAGCAGGGAGGCTTGCTGCGCACCCTCGCCATGGTCCAGTGCGCCGAGGCCGCCGGGCTTCGCGTGGTGCTCGGACACGGCTTCGGTCTCACCCTGTCCACGTACGCGGAAGCTGCGGTGGCGGCGGTGAGCCGGGCCGTCATCGATGGCTGTGAGGCTGTGGGGCCGCTGAAGATGGCGGGCGACGTCGTGGACGAGCCGGCACGGCTCGAGGGAGGTCGTCATTCGCCTGCCCGACGCGCCCGGCCTCGGGGCGACCATCGACCCGGCTGCCCTGAAGCGCTTTCGCGTCGACCCAGGAGGGAGTGCATGAAGAACGGGTTCAAGGTCCTCGACAGCGATCTGCACACGATGGAGCCCGACGGACTGTGGGAACGGTACCTCGACGAGCCCTTCAAGAAGTTCGCGCCGAAGTTCACCCGGCGCGAGGACAACGCCCCGAACCAGCCAGTCATCAGCATCGGTAATCTCGAGCTGGCCGAGTTCTCCAAGCGCGCGCGGACGGCGAAGGTCGGCAAGGATCTGCACGAGCGCTCGTTCGCTCGCCATCCGCACTATGCGGTGGCCCACGCGCGGGGCTATGACTCCGAGACACACCTGCAGGCCATGGACATCGAGGGCATCGACGTCGCCGTGATCTACGGCACACGGGGACGGCAGGTGCTCATGCACGATGACCTGGAGCCGGCCGTGGCCGCTGCCCTCGCCCGCGCGCATAACAACTGGACGCGCGACTTCTGCGCCCTCGACCCGAAGCGCCTGAAGTTTGCCGCGCAGCTCGCCTTCCACGACATCCCCGGCGCGGTGGCCGAAGCGCGTCGCGCCGTCCGCGAGCTGGGGGCGATCGCCGTGATCGGCAACCCCAACCCGATCAACGGCCGTCATATCCACGATCCCGCCTTCGAGCCGCTGTGGAACGCGGTGGAGGAGCTGGGGGTGCCGATCGGCTTCCATCCAACCGGCCAGTCGTCGCTCCGCGATGACATCGCGCGCCGCTATGTCGACACGCCGAACGGGCGCGTCATCGGGGTGGCCGGGCGCAATCCTATCGAGCTGATGATGGCCTTCGACAGCATGGCGGCGGGTGGCGTGCTGGAGCGCCATCCGCGCCTGCGCTGCGCCTTCCTGGAGGGCACCTGCGGATGGCTGCCCTGGTGGCTCTGGCGGCTGGACGAAGCCTGGGAGAAGTTCGGCCCCGGCTCCGAGGTGCAGATCTCCAAGCTGCCCAGCGAGTACTTCTTCCGCCAGTGCTACGTGGCGACCGATGCCGACGAGAAGCCGCTGCGCCAGGTGGTGGAGGCGATCGGCGACGACAACATCGTGGTCTCCACCGACTACCCGCACTCGGATGGGCTCTTCCCGGTGGCCATCGAGGAGTTCGTGCATCTGGAAGGGGTCAGCGAGAAGACCAAGGCCAAGATCCTGTGGGACAACTGCGCTCGGCTGTACAACCTGACGGCTGAGCGCTGACCCGTCACGAAGGATCAACGATCGCGTGAGAGATCGAGAAATGAGAGACGATGAGCGTACGAATGCGCGGTTCCGACCTGCTCGGTGTGCTTGTCCCCTCGCTGCTGGCTCTGGCCCTGATCGTGGCTGCCATGGCCGCCCCCGCCACCGCGGCTCCGGAGGGGACCATGACCTGGGCGGCCCATGTCACGCTGGCGCCGCGCTGGCTCGACCCGGCCGAGACGGAGTCGGCCATCACACCGTTCATGCTGCTGTATCCCCTCCACGACGCGGTGGTCAAGCTGATGCCGGGCGGAATGCAGCCGAGCCTGGCCGAGTCGTGGACGATGTCGCCCAACGGGCTCACCTACGAGTTCGTGCTGCGGCAAGGGGTGAAGTTTCACAACGGCGACCCGGTCACGGCGGAGGATGTTCGGTTCTCCTTCGAGCGCTACAAGGGCGGCGGCGCTCGACTGCTGAAAAGCAAGGTCAAGGAAGTGCAGACCCCGGACCCGCGGCGAGTCCGCTTCGTGCTGAACGAGGCCTGGCCCGACTTCATGACGTTCTACGGCACCACCGCTACCGGCGCCGGCTGGGTCGTGCCCAAGAAGTACGTCGAGAAGGTTGGCGACGACGGCTTCCTGAAGGCTCCGATCGGGGCTGGTCCCTATCGGTTCGTGAGCGCCACGCCTGGTGTCGAGGTCGTGCTGGAGGCGTTCGAGGGCTACTGGCGCAAGGTCCCCAGTGTCAAGCGCCTGGTCTTGAGGAGCGTGCCCGACGAGACGACGCGGGCGGCCGCCCTCAAGCGGGGAGAGGTCGACATCGCCTATTTCCTCAACGGCCCCATCGCCGAGGACGTCCGGCGTACGCAAGGGCTCAAGCTCTCGGCGGTGCGCACCAATTCCGTCTTCTTCATGGACTTCGTGGACCAGTGGGATTCCGCCTCGCCGTGGCGTGATCAGCGGGTGCGCCTGGCGGCGAGCCTCGCCGTCGACCGCAAGGCCATCAACGAGGCGGAGGCTCTCGGGTTTTCGGGCCTCACCGGCAACATCGTTCCCGCGCCACATGGAGTTCGCGCTGCCCATCGAGGCCCGGCCCTACGATCCCCAGCGCGCGAAGAAGCTCCTGGCCGAGGCCGGCTACGGCAACGGCTTCGACGGCGGAGATGTGACGCCGAACCCGCCCTACTTCTCGATGGCCGAGGCCATCTCCACCAATCTCGGCGCGGTCGGGATCCGCACCCGGGTCCGTACGCTGGAACGAGCGGCGTTCCTCTCGGCCTGGGGCGGCAAGAAGCTGCGCGGCATCGTGATCGGCGCTCAGGGCGCCGGCGGCAACGCGGCCACGCGAATCGAGGGACTGGCGGTGCAGGGTGGGCAGTACACCTATGGCACCTTGCCCGAGGTCCAGGATCTCTTCCATCGCCAGTCCCGCGAGCTCGATCGCAAGAAACGCGAGGAGCTGCTCCACCAGATCCAGCGGATCCTGCACGAGCGGGAAATCTTCGGCCCGATCTGGGAAAACGGCTTCATTCGGGGCGTGGGACCGCGCGTGGAGGAGGGCGCCCTCACGCTCATTCCCGCCTTCCCATACTCGGCGCCCGCCGAGGACCTGCGCTTGAAGCGTCCATGACCCAGCAGGAGATGGAGCAGGTCTGGGCGGAGCACATCCGCCACGAGTTCGTGACCAAGGACGTGGAGGCCACCCTGGCCACGATGGTGGACGACGCCTTCGTCAATCATGTGCCCGTCAACACGGGGGGCCGGGGCAAGACGCAGCTTCGCGCCTTCTACCGAGACGTATTCATCGGCTCCTGGCCCGACGATCTACAGATGACGACCTTCAACCGCGTCTTCGGCCAGGACCAGCTCGTGGAAGAGGATCACCTGCGCTTCACCCACAAGCGCCGGATGGACTGGTTGCTGCCCGGCACGCCGGCCACGAACCGGGTCATCGACGTCGATTTTGTGATCGTGGTCCAGTTTCGAGACGGCCGGCTGGCCTGTGAACGTATCTACTGGGACCAGGCGACGGTCCTCCGCCAGGTGGGTCTCACCCAGGGCTAGAGGTGCTTTCGCGTCGGTAACTCGCGCAGGGACCTGACGGGTGATAGGAACAGCCACAGAAACGCCAGGAGCATGCCGAACTCGGCCACCACCAGGGTGAGGGGTAGACCGATGGCCTCGCCGAGGGCGCCTCCGAGCAGGGCGCCGATCGGCAGCGCGCCGCCGCCGACGAAGCGCGCGGTGGCGTTCACCCGGCCCAGGAGACGATCCGGGATGAGCGCTTGACGGACGCTGACGACATTCACGTAGTAGATGGTCACGGCCAGCCACTGCCCGAACTCCGAAGCCACCACCATGGGCAGCGCCACCCGCGGTAGGAGCACCGCCAGCGGAACCGCCATGCCGGTCAGCCCGAAGAGGAACTGAGCCCAGGTCATCGTTGGTCCCGGCCCAAACCTCCGCGTCACCCGCCCGGCCGCCAGGGCGCCGACGAGAGCACCGACACCTCCCGTGGAGAACACCAGGCCCGACCCCGACGGGCCCCAGGCCGAGGTCCCGCGTCATATAGAGGACATAGACGGCCAGGAACATGCGACCGAAGAGATTGCTGGTGGCCGAGCATCCCACGAGCACCCGGAGGATGCGGTCCGTGAAGACGACGCGCAGTCCCTCGCCGATCTCGGCCATCATCCCGGCTCGGCCACGGGCCGCGAGCGATGCTTCCTTCACCCGGATGGCGGCGATGAACAGCGCCGACACGACGAACGAGAGCGCATCCAGGAGGACGGCGAAGGCGGCGCCGAGCGTCCCCACCAGCAGGCCGCCCAGCCCCGGGCCCGCCACCTGGGCCGCCGAGGACGTTGCCTCGAGCTTGCTGTTGCCCTCGATCAGTTGGCTCCGCTCGACTAGCGACGGCAGAAAGGACAGGTAGGCGACATCGAATAGCACGGTGAGCACGCCCACCAGAAGCGCGACCGCGTAGAGGATCTCGATGCGCAGAACGCCGGCCACACTGGCCAGGGGGATGGCCAGCAAGAGGACGGCGCGCCCCACGTCGGCCGCGATCAGGGTTGGGCGGCGGCGCACGCGGTCCACCCACACCCCGGCTAGCAGTCCCACCAGGACGATCGGCGCCGAACCCGCGGCCGAGAGCAGGCCCATCTCCCAAGCTGACGCACCCAGGGTGAGGGCGGCGATCAGCGGCAGGGCCACCACCGTGATCTGTGAGCCGATATCGGAGATGGCGGAGGCGGCCCAGAGCTTGAGAAACTCAGGCCGGCGCGCAAGACCAGCGGGCTGGTCCGCCATCAGACCCAAGACATGCGCGCCGAGATCGACCAGGCACATCTCGCTCTTGTATCACGAGGGACGCTGGGCTGAGCGGCGGGGCTAACGCGAGGACGACTGGCACCTCGCAAGTGGATGCTGTCAGATAGGGGCGCGTGATGCGGAGGCCGCAGCCATGAGCGGAATCTTCACCGACGAGCACGAGACGTTCCGCCGCGCAGTCCGCGCGTGGATCGAGCGCGAGGTGGTTCCGCGCGTGGACGAATGGGAAGAGGCGGGGCGGATTCCGCGGGACGTGTTCCAGCGCATGGGCGAGCTGGGTTTTCTCGGCGTCCAGTTCTCGCCAACCTACGGGGGGGCGGGCGCGGACTTCGCGATGTCGGTTGTCCTGGCGGAGGAGCTCGCGCGAAGCCGCTCGGGCGGGTTCGCCTTCAGCGTGATCGTCCACACGGACATGTCCTCGCCCTGGCTCGTTCGCTTCGGCACCGAGGCGCAGAAGCGTCGCTGGCTGCCCCCCATCGCGCGAGGGGAGACCGTGTGCGCCCTGGCCATCACCGAACCCGGGGCGGGGTCCGACATGGTGGCCTTGACAACGCGGGCACACCAGGACGGCGATTCATGGGTGATCACCGGTAGCAAGATCTTCATCACCAACGGCGTGCACGGGGATCTCTACTTCGTCGCCGCCCGCACCAGCGAGGAGGGAGCGCGTCATCGCCAGCTCTCACAGTTCCTGGTCGAGCGGGGGACACCCGGCTTCACGGTTAGCCGCGCACTGGCCAAGACCGGGATGTGGGCATCCGACACGGCCGAGCTCGCCTTCGATCAGGTACGGGTGCCTGCCGCCAACCTGCTGGGCGAGCCAGGCCGGGGATTCTATCAACTGGCGGCCGGCCTGCAGCACGAGCGGCTCATGGCGGCCGTGCTCTGTGTGGCCGCTTCCCAGCGCGCGCTGGAGGACTGCCAGGCGTACCTCCGTCAGCGCCAGACCTTCGGGCGCCCACTCGCCGAGCATCAGGTCTTGCGCCATCGCATGGCCGACATGGCCACCCGGATCGAGGCGGCACGCCGGCTCACCTACCACGCGGTGGCCCGCTACATGGATGGCGCAGACTGCGCGATGGAGGTGTCGATGGCCAAGCTCCTGGCGACCGAGACGGCGCAGGGGATTGCCTACGAGGCGGTGCAGCTCCACGGAGGCTACGGCTACATGCGGGAGTTTCCGGTCGAGCGATTCGCGCGTGACTATCGCATGTGGACGATCGCCTCGGGCTCGTCGGAGATGATGCGCGAGATCATCGCCAAGCGGCTGCCTGTCTGACCCTGGTGAAGCTCAGGTCCGGCAGGCCGGCGGTTGGCCGAAGATCCACCCCTCCACGTTGACCACATCCGAGTCGAGCGGCGCTCCGCCCCCGCGGCCGCCCAGCAGCACCTCGACGATGCCCATCACACCCACGAGCGAGTCGAACTGATCTTCCCCCACCGCGCTGGCCCCGAATCCCGCGCCGATGGCCGCGCGGAGCTCGTCGGTAAGGCGAACATCGCGCCCCGCCGCCCACGCGAGCAGCCCGGGACCTTGGCGTTGACGAGACACGACGTCTCTCTTGCTCCAGCCGCGGCCGGGGGCGGTCAACCCGAGGTGCAGGCACGCTTCGCCCGGATACGTCTCCGCCACGATGCACGGACTGCGCCGGAGCAGATCGGGCAGAGGTCCGTGAAACGGCCACAGGGCCACGTCGGCTTTCGATCGGACGGCGGGGGCAAGCAGATCACGCCAGCCAGAAATGGCGGCCCGGCCGACCTGCTGCCCTCCGAGAGTCCAGAATATCGGGCACGCGTCGCGTCGCCGTCCGTTCCCCTCGTCGCACACGCGTCGCAGCGCGCGGATGTCGGCCACCCCGAGCGCGCTCGTCAAGTGGGCATGAGCGGCGCTTCTCCGGTCGAAACGGATAGAACGGCCTCGCGAACCCGATCTCGTGAGGCCTCGCGGCGACGTTGTAGAAGTCGCGCCACGCTCCAGCTCCCAGAACCGGCAACACGTCGAGAAAGCGCTCGATGCCCGCGCCCTTCGCGTAGGCGAGAGGCAGCCCGATGGGAAAGTCGAATCCCACGACCACTTGGCCGCCGCCGGCCAGGCGAGCGAGGCGCTGGAACAGCGTTGCCAGGTCGCCGACCGGCTGAGGAAGGGTGAGCTCGTAGTGCTGCCCGTGATGGCGCCCGATCGCCATCCAGCGCTTTCTCGGGTCGCAGCTCCAGTCTGCGTGCGCCACCAGCGCCGGGAAGCCTAGGGTCGGCATCTCTCGCGGATACGCCGCTACCCCACCACCAGCTTCCTGCCATAGAAGGCTTCGGCGTAGGTGCTGGGCGCGTTGCACTCCATGCCCCGTATCCGCAGTAGCGAGCGGAACACATCCTCGGAGAACCAGCGCTTGTCGCGCTGGCTCGCGAAGCTCGTCAGGAGGATGTCGATCTTGCGGCGACAGAGCGCCTCCTCGAGGGGCACGAACAGGTTGGGGACACCAAGATCCCCGTCGTATTTGGGGATCTCGTATTCCAGCACCAGATGATCGCGGAACGTGTTCCACGTCAGTTCCGAGATGAGGCGATGGTCCTGGTGCAGGTCGTGCCGGTAGTGGGTGAAGACGAGGTCCGGTGAGATCCTCGCCTTGAGCGCCTCGAAGGTCTCCTTGATCTGCGCGCCGGTGTAAGGGAAGAAGCCGTCACGAAAGCCGTGGATCACGATCTCGCGCTTGGCGGCCGCGGCCAGGAAGCTCTCGGCACTGTGCTGGGCCTCCTCGACCCGCATCCCCTGGGCGCCGAAGACCACCCAGGTCACCGTGAGTGCAGATGAGGCCTGCAGCAGGCTGAGCATCGTCCCTCCGCAGCCGATCTCGATATCGTCGGAATGCGCCCCGAGGCAGAGCACGTGGGTGGGGGTCGGCCGCGCCTGCAGCAGGCTCAAGGTCAGCATGAAGAAGCGGGCACCATGAAGGTCGGGACCGTGCCGTTAGCCGGCGGGAGGCAGTCCCACCGCCTGGCGAATCCTGGCGATCTGTCCGGCGTGATCATTCCAGTGATGGTCGAACAGGGCACCCACGAAGGTGGTGATGGGGATCTCGTCGGTGCCCATGATCTGCTTGAAGATGGGAATGCGCGCTTTGCGCGCGAGGTCCGCGTCGCTCAAGGTGTCGAGGTAGCCGAAGACGACGCGTCGCTGCTCGTCCAGGGCCTCCACGAACTGACCGAGCGCCATGGTCGCCCGCGCGCCCGAGGTGTCGCTCACCGAAGTGACTTCGATGACCGGCAGGTTCGTGTGGGCGAAGGTCTTGAGGGTCTCCTCGGGCTTCCAGCCCGGCTCGAAGAGCAGGTGGCAGAGGACCTGGCGCGTCGTCCACTGGCCGGGAGCGTCCGTTCGTTCCATGTACGGCTCCATGCCGCGCAGCTGCCGGGTCAGGTTCTCGAACGCGGCATCGCCCTTCGCGCGAAGCTCGCCGACCATCTGATTGGCCATGAGCTGCCTCCCTTGGGATGTCCCGCTGCGAGTGTACCGTTTTGTCGCCCCAAACGCCTATCCGACGCGCCGCGCTTGCGCAAACCGCTCCCGGAGACGTGCGAACGCCGACGGCGTCAACCCGCTCTCCAGGAAGCCGAAGATCTTGGCCGCCGAGGTCTGGGGCGTGTCGTAGGTGGTGTCGATCTCCTCGTCGTAGAGCGCGTGCAGGTGGACCGTCCGCTGCGACCCGCGATCCCAGCCCGGGTAGCGGTCGCCCCGCAGCTCCTCCCGGTGGGCCCCTTCCGCGTCGGAGATACGGGCGCCCACGAAGACGACGTGGTAATCCGCCAGCAGCCGCACCGCGTCCTCGAGCCACTCCCGCTTCCAGAGCACGTCGTCCGAGATCACGTTGAGCCCGTGATCGAGATAGGCCTTGATGGCCCGGTAGCGCGCGTACATCACCTCGTCCAGCAAGGGACCTGGATGCACGATGAAATAGGGAAGGCCGTTGTCCTCGTAGGTCTCGGTCGTGTAGAACTCCGCCTCCACCCGCCGCACATCGAGCTGCTTGGGGGGTAAGGACAACCAGAAGGCGTCGATGCCTAGAAGGCAGTAGAGCTGCCGCTTGCGCTCCCAGAGCATGTCTTGCAACGCGCGGCAGAGACTCGTCTTGCCTACGCTTGAACCTCCGTTCACGATCACCAGCTGTCCCGTTCCGTTGACCACGTTCTGATTCTACGCCGAGTGGCTGAGCCGCCTCTGCGCCGTACCGGCCCTCTGCTAGACTCACGACATGCCTTCATCTGATCCCCTCGTCGCCGCCTGCGCGCGCGATCCCGATCCCGACGATGCGATCAGCCTGGTGGAGGCCTACTACGAGCGCGGATGGACGGACGGCCTCCCCGTCGTGCCTCCCTCGGAGAAGGCCATCGCTGCCACCCTGGCCGCGGCCGGTTTGGCCGGACCCGACGTCATCGGGGAGATTCCGGGACGCAATACGGTAGTGACGGCAGAGAAGCTCGCCATCAATGCCGTGATGGCTGGCTGCCGTCCAGAGTACGCCCCGGTGGTGGCGGCCGCCGTACGGGGTCTCTGTCATCCCGACTTCGCCTACCATGGTCCGGCCAGCAGCACCGGCGGGTCGGCCATGATCCTGATCGTCAACGGCCCTCTCGCCCTGCGAATCGGACTGAATTCGGGCAACAACGTCCTCGGCCAAGGCTGGCGCGCCAACGCCACGATCGGGCGCGCCGTGCGTCTGGTCATGATGAACGTCATGAATACCCGCCCGGGCTTCCTCGATCGGGCCACCCTCGGCAACCCCGGGAAGTACGCCTTCTGCTTCGCCGAGAACGAGGCGGCGAGTCCCTGGGGCCCGTTTCACGTCTGGCGCGGGCTAAGACCCGAGCAGAGCGCGGTGACGGTCTACGCCTGCAACTCGCTCAATCAGGTCTACAACCAGCTCGCGGCCCGGCCGGAGCCGTTGCTGCGCTGCTTTGCCGATGCCCTGTGCCACGCAGGGATCCCGAACGTCATCGGCTTCAACGAGTCGCTGATCGTGTTCGCGGGCGAGCACGCCGACGTGCTGCGCGGGAGCGGCTGGAGCCGTCGCCAGGTTCAGCAGTTCCTGGTGGAGCACGCGCGGCGCACCGTGGCTGACTTCAAGCGAGCGGCCAGGCTCCCCGGCGAGCCTTCGACCGAGGATGAAAGCACCTGGCGTCGGGTCTTCCAGGATCCGGACGACATCCTGATCGTGTTCGCGGGCGGACGGGCCGGTGCGTGGTCGGCCGCGCTGCCCGGCTGGGGCAAGAAGTGGAGCCGCAGCGTGACCATTCCGATCGACATCCCCGCCTGACCATTCGAAGGAGGCGCTCATGGTTCTGAAGCTCTTCGATCCCACCTCTCCTCCCAGTCCCCGTGCGGCCAGCCTCGCCCCCCGCCCAGCCCGCCTGGACGGGTTGCGTATCGGGCTCGTCGAGAACACCAAGATGAATTCCGACGCGATTCTTCTGAAGCTGGCCGACCGGCTGTGCCAGCGCTTCGACATGAAGGTCACTCACCTCGATCGCAAACGCTCGCCCAGCCACGAGGTGACGGAGGCGGCAGTGGCGGCACTCCGCCGACAGGCCGATTTCGTCGTCTCGGGCATCGGAGACTGAGGGTCCTGCTCGTCGAGCAGTGTGCTCGACGCCATTCTGCTGGAGCAGCAAGGAGTGCCGGCCATCGCGGTCATCACCGAGCCCTTCCGCGAGACCGGTCGCGCCATGGCCGAGAGCTGGGGGTTGCCGAGCTTTCGCTTTCTGGAGACTCCGCATCCCATCGCCAATGCGAGGGGCGGGGAGCTCGAGGAGCGAGCCGAGCGCCTGGTCGAGCCCATCGTGGCTATTCTCACTGCCCGCGAGTCACCCACGTCCTGAGGAGGACACTACCCCATGGAAGCTCCGAAGATTCCCGTCGACGGCGGCCGCCGCTTCAAGCTGCTCACCGACGCGGAGATGACGCCGCGCCAACGCCAGACGTACCAGGCCATCGTCTCCGGACCTCGCAAGGGTGCGCTGGGTCCGTTCAACGCGCTCCTGCGCAGCCCCGACGTCGCCGACCGCGTGCAGAAGGTCGGGGAGTACGTCCGCTTTCACAGCGTGATCCCGGCCCCACTCAACGAGATGGCCATCCTGATCGCCGGCCGGTCCTGGAACGCCCAGTTCGAGTTCTGGGCGCACAGCCGGCTCGGCAAGGAGGCGGGGCTCGATGCCTCCATCATCGACGCCATCGCCGAGGGCCGGCGCCCGCCCAAGATGAACGACGATGAGCGGATCGTGTACAACTTCTGCAGCGAGCTGTTCCGCGACAAGCAGGTCTCCGATTCGACGTTCAAGGCGGTGGTCGAGCGCTTCGGCGAGCAGGGGGTCATCGATCTGATCGTGGCCGGCGGCTACTACTCCACGGTGTCGATGATCCTGAACGTGGACCGTTATCCGTTGCCCGCCGGCGAGACACCGCCCCTCAAGGAGCTCTGAGAAGCTCCTCAGGCGGGGCTCGTGGCTCTCAATCCCGTCTTGACGTACTTCGCGTCGCGATAGTCACCGGACAGCACCGGCGGGTGCTTCGCCGCTTCACCGCTCGCCAGGCACTCGATGGGCACGTCGTAGTTCGGGTGATTGAAGAATGCGATGGACAGACGCGGCCGGTTGAGCGCTTCGACGAGGGGCGGGTTGGCGACGCGGTGCATGGTCGACAGCCACCTATCGTTGGTCCAGCGCATCAGGAGGTCGCCGATGTTGATGACGAAGTGTTCGGATGGGGTGCGGACGTCGACCCACTCGCCCCTGCGGGCCCGCACCTGGAGTCCCCCCGGCACGTCTTCGCCGTTGAGCACGGTGAGGGAGCCGTAATCGGTGTGGGCCCCGGCGCGGAGCTGTCCGGGCAGCGGTCGCTCGTGCTGCCGCGGGTAGTAGTTGAGGCGCATGGTCCCGATGGAACGCGCGACCTTGTCGTCGAAGAATCGCTCCTCGAGGCCGAGGGCCAGAGCCGCCAGCCGCATGAGGAAGATCACCAGCCGATCCATCGTTCTGTAGTACTCGGTGGCGGCGTCCCGGAGGCGCTCCGGCTGCTCGGGCCAGATGTTCGGCAGGAAGAACTGCCGGCCACGCTCGCTGGTGAAGTAGGGGTCATCGGTCACGTCGACGGGCCCCACGTGGTAGAACTCCTTGAGATCAGGGGGCGCCGCCTGATCGTTGGCCAGAGCGAGGGCTTCGCCGGCGATCGCGTGATAGCCGCGCGGCGTGCCTTCGACCGGATGGCTCGCCCGCTGCTTGTCGGTGAGGGGGAGAGCAAAAAACGCGTGGGCAGCCTCGCGGAGGTCCTGCACGACGACCGGTGAGACGCCATGGCCGGTAATGGTGAAGAAGCCGATGTCGCGACAGGCTTCGTCGATCTGGCGGGCGATGCGGGTGCGCTCGTCCCGGTCTCCCTGCCGGGCCGGGGTCAAATCGATGAGGGGAACACTGGGCATGCAGGGATTGTAAGATGACGGGCAGGAGGGCGTCATGAGCCTTGATCCCACCTTGCCCATCAAGCTCGATTCCACGTCGAACGGGGAATACGCGCCATGGCCGGTCGGCCGCACGGTGACTCATGCCAAGCAGCTAGCCGCCGAGCGCATCGCCACCCACGCGGGGCGCACCGGCCAGAGCCGGCGGGCCTTTCTCACCGGCATGACCTTGGCGAGTGGCGCCGCTTCCGCGCCGTGCATGGCGTGGGCCCGGCGTGATCGTGGCGGTCAATGCCGCTGCCCCGGCGGTGCGCGGCCGGCGCCGGCCTTCATCGTGCTGTAACCGTGCGGCGGCTAGGATATATCGCGACGCAGAGCCGGTGACGTGACGAGGCTTGTGCGAGGGGAGACAGAGAGACATGGTGGGTAGGCCTATTCGGTGGCTTCTCGGCGTGGTCGTGGGTTTGACCGTTCTCGCGGGAGTGGGCGCCGCGCACGCCCAGCAGCGCGCGATCTGTTACAACTGCCCGCCCGAGTGGGCAGACTGGGGGTCGCAGCTCAAGGCCATTCAAGAGGCGCTCGGCATCGCGGTGCCTCCCGACAACAAGAACTCGGGCCAGTCGCTGGCCGCGCTCATCGCCGAGAAGGCCAGACCCGTCGCCGACGTGGTGTATCTCGGTGGCAGCGTCGCGCTTCCCGCCAAGGAAGCAGGTGTGCTGGCACCGTACAAGCCGAACGGCTGGGAACGGATCCCGGCCGGACTGAAGGACCCCGACGGCTACTGGTTCACCATCCACTCGGGTACGTTGGGCCTCTTCGTGAACGAGGCGGCGCTCCGTGGCAAGCCGATGCCGGCCTCCTGGAAGGATCTGCTCAAGCCGGATTACAAGGGATTGGTCGGATACCTCGATCCCACCAGCGCCGCGGTCGGCCAGGTGGGCGTGATGGCGGTGAACCTGGCCTTCGGGGGAAGCTACACCAACATCGATCCAGCCATCGCCTACTTCCGGGAGCTCGCCAAGAACCAGCCGATCGTGCCGAAGCAAACCTCGTACGCGCGGGTGATCTCGGGAGAGATCCCCATCCTCTTCGACTATGATTTCAACGCCTACCGCGGCCAGTACACCGACAAGGCTCCCGTCCGCTTCGTGATTCCCCAGGAGGGCACGGTCGTATTCCCGTACGTGATGGGGCTCGTGCAGGGCGGACCGAACCCGGACAACGCCAAGAAGGTCCTGGATTTCGTCCTGTCCGACCGGAGCCAGGCCATGTGGGGCAATGCCTTCTTGCGCCCGGTGTTCGCCGACAGGATGTCGGCCGAAGCCGCCCCGACGTTTCTTGCCGGCGGCCGAGTATGCGCGGGCGCGCCCGGTGGATCTGCGCGCCCTGGCCGCCGCCCAGAAGACGATCATCGACCGCTACAAGAACGAGGTCCAGTAGAGCCGGCCGGGCATGCGTCCGAGCGCGCTCGGCCCGGCGATGCTCTTGCTGCCCGCCGGGAGCGTGTTCGTCGCGTTCTTTCTGATTCCTTTGGGGCGACTTTTCCTCATCGGCGCCAGCGGGACGGACAGGCTCGCCGCCTATGCGTCGATCCTGACCAATCCGCTCTATTTGCGAAGCCTGGTCTCGACCATCCTCCTGGCGTCTGCCGTCACGGTGGTGGCCCTGATCGTCGCCGGCATGGCCGGCGTGTTCCTGCAGCGGCACGAGTTCCGGGGCCGCTCACTGCTGGTTGCCCTTCTCACTCTGCCCTTGGCCTTTCCAGGCGTCGTCATCGGATTCATGGTGATCATGCTAGCCGGCCGCCAGGGACTGATCGGCGATCTCACCGCCGTCGTCACCGGCGAGCGGATCGTGTTCGCCTACTCGATGGCCGGCCTCTTCATGGGCTACGTGTACTTCTCCATCCCGCGAGTGATTCTCACCATCATGGCGGCCGCCGAGAAGCTCGATCCACGCATCGAGGAAGCGGCACGTTCGCTCGGGGCGGGCGCCTGGCGCGTCGTCCTCGACGTCATCCTGCCTGGTTTGAAGCCGGCTCTGCTGTCGGCCGGCGCGATTTGCTTCGCGACGGCCATGGGCGCCTTCGGCACGGCCTTCACCTTGGCCACGCGGATCGAGGTGCTCCCGATGACGATCTATACGGAATTCACCCTGCAGGCGAACATCGTGGCCGCGGCGGCCCTCTCCTTCGTGCTGGGCGCGCTCACGTGGCTCGTGCTGGCCGTGGCCCGCACCGCGGCCGGCGCCAGCGTGGCCGCTGCCGCCTGATCCCATGCGCGCGCGAGGCCTCGGCTTCGCCCTCCAGCTCGCCTTCGCGCTGCTCGTGTGCGCCTTCCTGGTCGTCCCCATCGTGATGTCCATCCTGGCCGGGCTCACCGATAACTACTTCACCGGGGTGAAGAGCGGCCTCACTCTCAGGTGGGTCGCTCGCGTGTGGGAGGGCTACCGCGATACCGTCTTCCTCTCCATCGGCATCGCGCTCGGCTGTCTGGTCGTCACCCTGGTGCTCGGGGTGCCCGCCGCCTACGCGCTGGCTCGGCGGCAGAGCTGGCTGACGCGCACCATCGAGGAGTTGCTGGTGATGCCGGTGGCGATTCCGGGGCTGGCCACCGCGCTCGCCCTCATCGTCACCTACGGCACCGTGGGCGGATTTCGCACGTCCTGGCTCTTCATCCTCGTTGGCCACGTGCTCTTCACCTTGCCGTTCATGGTGCGCGCCGTGCTGGCGGTCCTGTCTGCCATCGACCTGCGCACCCTCGAGGAGAGCGCCGCCAGTCTCGGGGCCAGCGCCCGCCAGCGGTTCTTCGGCGTCGTGCTCCCCAACTGCCGTGGAGGAATCGTGGCCGGCTCGCTGATGGTGCTGACGCTCTCCGTCGGCGAGTTCAACATGACGTGGCTGCTGCACACGCCCCTCACCAAGACGCTTCCCGTCGGCTTGGCCGACGCCTATGCCTCCCTACGGCTCGAGGTCGGAAGCGCCTATACCCTGGTCTTCTTTGTCTTGATCGTGCCGCTCTTGCTCGCCTTGCAGTGGCTCTCGCGACCTACCCGCCGGCGAGCGGTACACGTCGGCGAAGCGGAGCGGCCCGAGTGAGCGAGACCGCCGTCGCCATCAGGCTCGAACGATGCGCCAAGACGTTCCCCGACGGCACCCGTGCCCTCGACCCCCTCGATCTGGCCGTCGCGCCGGGCGAGACCTTGGTATTCCTGGGACCGTCCGGGTGCGGAAAGACCACGACCCTTCGCATCATCGCGGGGCTCGAGTTCCCGGACCGCGGGGGACGCGTGCTCTTCGACGGCGAGGAGGTCACGCGCGTTCCCATCGAGCGGCGGCACGTCGGGATGGTGTTTCAGTCCTACGCGCTCTTTCCGCATCTCGACGTCCGGGACAACGTCGCCTACGGCCTGAAGGTCCGCGGGACAGGCGCCTCCGAGCGCGAACGTCGTGTCGACGAGATGCTCGCTCTCATGCGCATCGAGGCGCTGGCCGCACGAAGCGTCGACCAGCTCTCGGGCGGTCAGCGGCAGCGCGTGGCCCTCGCCCGCGCGCTGGCCGTGCGCCCACGCGCGCTGCTGCTGGACGAACCGTTGACGGCTCTCGACGCCAAGCTGCGCGACGCTCTCCGACTCGAGATCGACGCGCTCTTGCGCGGCCTTGGCATCACCACCGTCTACGTCACCCACGATCAGACCGAGGCCATGTCGCTCGGTGATCGCATCGTGGTGATGGATCACGGCCGAGTGGCCCAGGTGGGGACGCCGGCGGAGATCTACCACCATCCGGCCACACCCTTTGTCGCCGACTTCGTCGGCATCATGAACCGGCTCCCGGGTAAGCTGAGCGATGGCGGGTTTGCCAGCACGGCCGGGGTCATCCCGTGGCCCGACGCACCGGCCGGGGTGGCCGAAGTGCTCTTCCGGCCCGAGGCTGCGCGCCTGGTCGCCGCGCCGGCCGCTCACCTCACCGCAGTCGTCTCCGCCGTGTTCTTTCTTGGCGATCGTACGCGGCTTTTCCTCGACACCGGCAGTGATCGCCCGGTGGTGGTGGAGACGACCGAACGCCGCCACTTCGCCCGCGGCGACAGGGTCCATCTCGCCGTCGATCCCCGCGGCCTACTTGCTCTCGGAGGAACGTCATGATCATCGCGCACATTACCGACACGCACATCAAGGCGCCCGGCCAGTGTGCCTACCGAGTGGTGGACACGGCAACGTACCTGCGCGCCTGCGTGGCCGAGATCCGCCGGCTGGCCGTACCTCCTGACATCGTGGTGGCCACCGGCGATCTGGTGGATCGCGGCCACCCTGACGAATACGCGCATTTGCGTACCTTGCTGGCGCCCTTGCCTATGCCCGTATACGTCATTGCAGGCAATCACGACGAGCGAGGGGCGCTCCGCTCGGTCTTCGGGCCAGACGGCTACCTGCCGACCGGCGAGTTCTTGCAGTACACCGTGGATGTCGGCCCTCTCCGGCTCGTCGCTCTCGACACGCTGATTCCCGGCGAGGGCCGGGGTGAGCTGTGCGAGGCGCGCCTGGCCTGGCTGGACCAGACACTGGCGAAGGAGCCGGGACGACCCACGGTGATCCTCATGCACCACCCGCCCTTCACCACGGGCATCGGTCACATGGACGCGCTCGGGCTGCGCAATGCCGACCGGTTCGCCGGTATCGTGTCCCGCCATCCGAACGTCGAGCGCGTCCTGTGCGGGCACCTGCACCGCTCTATCCAGGCGCGCGTGGGCGGGACGGTGGCGAGCGTGGCGCCGAGCACCGCCCACCAGGTGGTGCTTGACCTCCGCGCCGACGCGCCGTCCGCCTTCAAGCTCGAACCACCGGGATTCCAGCTGCACGTGTGGCGTGCGGGTCAGATGGTGAGCCATACGGCCGTGGTGGGGGACTACCCTGGTCCCTATCCGTTCTTCAAGGACGGTCAGCTCATCGAATGAGGCGGCGCGCCGCCGGAACCGCGGTTCAGCTGGCGCCGCTCGGTGGGCTGCCCTCGTCGTAGCGCTGCCGCTGCTCCAGACCTCGCTGGAAAGCCAGATATTCCTCGCGCGTCATGCGAGGCCGGCCCTGCCGGAGAACCTCGCTAGCCTGCACGGCCCCGTCGGCGAGCAGATCGATGGCCATCGATGCGAGCGCCTTGGCCGGCGTGATGTAGGCGAGCTTCGGATCCACGATCGCGTAGTCGGCGCCGTGGCCGGTGCCGGTCGCGCCGCCCATGTAGGGATGCAGGACCGGCATCAGGTGACTCACGTCTCCCATGTCGGTACAGCCGCCGCTGTGGCCGGTGCGCTTCACGTGCTCGGCCCCGACCAAGGTGGACGCCGAGTCGTGGAACAGACGCTCCATGGTGGAGTTGTTGAGCAGGGGGAGCGGACCGGGCACCGTCTCGATCTCCACCGTGGCGCCGAGCGCGAGGGCGCCCGCGCGAAGGGCGCGATCGACTTTGCGGCTGGCGTCGAGGATTCCCTCCGCCGTCTTGCCGCGCACGTACATCTCCAGACGTGCCTGGCCCGGGATGACGTTCACCTGCGAGCCGCCATGGGTGAGAATCGGATGCACGCGAATGGCATCCTCGTCGCGAAACGTCTCCCGCACGGCGTTGATGGCGCTGAGGGCGATCTGGGCTGCGTAGAGCGCGTTGATCCCCCGATGAGGAGCGCCGCCGGCATGGGCGGCCCGGCCGGTGAAGACGGCCGCCTTTCCGACGCGTCCGTTGTTGGAAGCCTGGAGCGAGGCGTGGCCAGCCTCCGCCCGCCACGACATGTGGATCATCATGGCCAGGTCGATGTCGTCGAAAGCGCCGAGCCGGATCAGCTCCTGCTTGCCGCTCAGGAACTCCAGGCGACCGGCCCGCTTCTGGGCAATGCGCCACTCGAGGTCGCCGCCCTCCTCGGCCGGCACCGCGAAGAACACCACCCGCCCCGCCAGGTGGGCGAAGGCGTCGGCGTCGAGCAGCCCCATGGCGGCACCCAGCATGGCCGCGACTTGGGCGTTGTGACCACAGGCGTGGGCGGCCCCCGTGCCCGGATCGCGCTCGGGATGGCCCGTCACCACCAGCGCGTCAAGCTCGCCGATCAACGCCAGGGTGGGCCCGTCACCGGCGCGTCCGCGCGCCTCGGCCCGTACACCGGTAAAGGCCAATCCCGTGCGCGACGCGAGGCCGAGCCGACGCAAGGTCTCATCCACCAGCCGCGCGGTGCGCTCTTCCTTGAAGCCGAGCTCCGGGGTCTTTCTGATCTGCTCGCCGATGGCCACGATCTCCTCCGCCCGGCGGTCGATCGCTGCGTGCACCCGGCGCGTCAGCTCCTCACGTGAGGCCATCCCTCGATCCTTTCCCGGGCCCGCCTAACACCAGAGATCGTTGAAATCGACGATAGCCCGCGCGTGATCATCCGCGGGCGGAGGGGCGGCCGCGTCCCGGCGCCGGAGTTCTCAATCGAGCAGACTCACCGTGCCCATACGAAGGTCGTAGATTCCCCCGACCACCTTGAGCCGCCCCTGCCTGACACGCGGGCCCAGGATGGGCTGAAAGCCCTTCAGCCGTTCGACTCCCAGCTTCACGTTCGCGCGGATCGCATTGTCGAGGCGGTCGCCGGGCTGGCCCGCGGATCGCACCACCGCGGGCCTGACCAGGTTGACCAGCTCCCGGATCGCCCCTGGGAGCGCGTCCTTGTCGTCGATGTGTTTCAGGGCGGCCTTGACGGCGCCGCACCCGCTATGACCGAGGACCATGATGAGCGGGACTCCGAGCTCCGCGACCGCGTACTCGACGCTGCCCTTGACCACGGCACCTGCCCCGCTCACGACGTTGCCGGCCACCCGGATCACGAACAGATCGCCCACACCCATGTCGAAGAGCAACTCGGGGGGAACGCGCGAGTCGGCACAGCTCAGAATGACCGCGACGGGATTCTGAGTCTCGGCGACCGCGCGATAGTCCTCCGGGCGACGGCGCGGGCCGGCGGACTCTCCTTTGGCAAACCGCGCATTGCCCGCGAATAGTTGCCTCAGGGCCTCGTCGGCCGGCATGGATGAGGGAACGGAGGGCGGCGACGTCTGTCCGCCCGCCGTGCTCACAACCCCGGGGGCAGCGATGCCAGCCGTCCCTACGACAGTAAGCGTGACGAACGCACGGCGCGAGATGGTGAGAGCAGTCGTCAGCCGCTGCCTGTGCCATCGTCTCCCCTCCGTTGTCGACTGTTCCGTCCCCGCTGGATCCTTCCGAGTGTGCCCGCAGTCGGAAGGTCGGTCCTATATATTACCGTCCCGAGTGTCGCTCCCCGCCTTGCTCTTTGGGCTTTTGCTTTGCTATCGTGCCAGGTCAGGGGCTTGATCGTGCTGAGCCGACGCGTTTGGCTTGGACGTCTGGTGAGCTTCGTCGGCGCACCCACTTTGCTCGCGAAGGAGCTGGCATCTGCGCCCGCCGCGCTCGCCCAGCCTTCCCGGCTGATCCCACACACTTCATGCGGCGCGCGGAGGAGTTGCGCCGCCTCGCCCAGGAACGCGGCGATCAACCCTATGGTGCCGTCGTGGTCAAGGCGGGCCGCATTGTCGGCCAGGGCGTTAGCGCCGTTGTGACGAACAGAGATCCCACCGCGCACGCCGAGATGGAGGCTATCCGGGACGCCTGTCGCCGCCTGGGGACGAGCGACCTCAGCGGGTGCACGATCTATTCGACATCGCGCCCCTGCCGCATGTGCGAGACGGCCAGCTACTGGGCGAGGATCGTGACCTATGGTTTTCGGCGCCGACCTGAGCGACGGTGGTCCACCGCGCTACGGCGGGTGCTAGGACGACAGGGCATCGTCCTCAGGCGCGGGGGACGATGCCCCTTTCCTCGATCGTGAAGGTCCCACTTCAGGGAGCGATCAGCCTGAGCTTGGGGAAGTACCGACGATAGCGTCTTGTGTCCCGGGTGAGCAGAGTCATACCGCGCACGGCAGCATGGGCGCCAATGTAGAAGTCGGGCAAGGGCGCGTGACGAGGACCACCCGCCCGCCGATACCGGAGGAAACACTTGCCGGCCAGGAAGGCGGCCTCCCAGGGAAGAGGGTCTCGGCGAAGAAAGGCGGGGGGAAGCGCCTCGTCGAGGCCCTCGATGGAATCAAACCTGATAGAGACCTCACCATAGACGATGGGATTGATGACGAGGGTGTAGTCCTCGGCGAGACGCTCGACCTGGGACGCTGACCAGTCGAGCCACTGGACGTCCTCGGTGAGAATGTCGAGGATCACATTGCTATCGATCAGGATTTCCCGGCCGCCCGGACCCGTCCCTTCAGTCGCCACGCGTGAGGGCCATGATCTGATCGGTGGTCATGCGAGTCGTGCCTTTTCCCCGCATGGCCTGGACGAGCCTCGCCCCCCGCCGTCGAACGCCGCGGGCCTTCCGGAGAACCACCGCCTCGCCCTGCAGGACGAACTCCACCTCCGTCGCGGGGAGAAGCCCGGTGCGCTGTCGCATGGCGACGGGAATGGTGACCTGCCCCTTGCTGGTGACCTTCATGATCGGCTCCATGTAAGAGTCTTACTAGTAAGAGTAATACCAACGGTGAGTCTCAGCAAGGGGCGGACAGGCTCGCTCTGATCCGGACGCGCCCCGGGGAACCCAGGGCGCGCCGAGCGTTTGGGGATGTCGGCGCCCGAACCCTTTCCGGGCGCGCTTAGGTTTGGGGTTTGGGGGCAATCCCTCGGCCAGTCGAGCGGCTCGAGCGCGCCTTCGCCCGGTTTGCTCCCCACGCGGTGGTGGAGGACGTCATCATTGCCCGCGGTGTCTCCACCCGGGGAGAGCGCAAGGAGGTCACGGTGCTTTTCGCGGACCTGGTAGGCTTCACGCCGCTGGCCGAGCGCGTTGACCCCGCCCTGCTGGTGCGGATCCTGAACGGGTATTTCGAGCGAATGAGCCGCGTGATCAGCGAGCATCAAGACATATCGCCACCTTGATCGGCGATGGGGTCCTCGCCCTGTTCGGCGGTCGAGGCCAATCCATGGCAGGCCAACGATGCCATGCACGCGGCCTTGGCCATGCGCGCGGCGCTCGCCCACTACAATCGCGAGCTGCGCCGACGCCTTCCTACCCTGTCTTTGGGTCTGTCTCACCGTGGCGTCGTGTGCGCTCCTCGTTGAAGCCAGTACCTCGTGCAGTTCACGTGGTGCGCAGCACCTCAACATCGCCGCCCGCGTTCAGACCTCACCCGACGTACTGCGTCTATATCCTCGCCACCCAGGCTCCGCTCCGTCCTCGATCCGCGATTCACGCTGCAAGGCTCCGCCCGCGTCGCTGCGCGCATAGCCAACCGTGGAGATCTGCCGTCCACGATTTTCCCCTCCCCCAACCCCGTCCCCCAAGCGCTCTCCCACAGAGATAGTCCGAGGCGCGTCCTCCGATCTATCGATCGAGCCAGACCGTGTGCATGTTGATGAGGCCGGCCGGGATCATCTGGAAGCCCTTCACGTGCTTGTGGAAGATCTTCTGCTCGTTGACGTGGAGCAGGATGGTCACCGGCGCATCGTCGAGGATGGCCCGCACCGAGTCCTCGTAGTACTTCTTCCGCTTCTTGAAGTCGTTCTCGGCGCGGGCCAGCTCCACCGCTCGGTCGAAGTCCTTGTTGACCCAGCGGCCGGCGTTCCAGGTCTCGCTCGAGTGGAGCTCAGGGTAGAGCGTTTCGTCGGGGTCGAGGTCGGCATCCCACTGGACCTGCACCAGATCCCACTGCCGCTCCTGCAGCCACCGCCGGCGGAAGGTGGGAAAGTCGGCCAGTTCGATGCGTACCTTGATCCCGATCTTGGCCAGATGGGCCTGGATCACCTCGGCCTGGCGCGGGGGCGTGCCCGCATTGGGGCTGAGGAGCAGGACCTCGCGACCGTCGTACTTGGCCTGCTTCATCCAGGTCTTGGCCTGCTCGACGTCGTAGTACTGGCCGTTCTTGCCGGTCTCGAAGGCGGGGTCGTAGAAGCCGCCCATGGGGGGCGAGATCGGTCCGTGAGCCACGATGCCCTCCCCGAACTCGACCTTCTCCAGGAGCTCCTTGCGGTCGATGGCGAAGGTCACCGCCTTACGCAGGGCGGGATCGTTGAAGGGCTCCTTGGCCAGGTTGAAATGCAGGCAGCGCCAGTTGCCGCCCACGGCGGACAGGGCGGTGAGCTTCGGATCCTTGCGCAGATCGCCCACGAACTGGGGGGCCACGTTGTTGATGAGGTCCACCTCGCCCGTCTTGAGGGCCGCGACCAAGGTCGAGGGCTCGATGATGATCTTGATGCGCACCCGGTCGAGGTACGGCAGCTTACCGCCACTGGCGTCCGTCTCCCAGTAGTTCGGGTTCTTCTCGAGCAGGATGAAATCGCTCTCCTTCCACTCCACGAACTTGAACGGCCCGGTGCCGACGGGGCTCCGCCCGTAAGCCTTGCCCTTCTCCTGGACCGCCCGGGGATTGAGGATAGTGGCCGCGCGTCCGGTGGAGCCGGTAAAGGCCACCCGCAGGAAGGGATAGGGCTTGGTGAAGTGCAGCTTGACCGTCAGGGGGTCCGGCGTCTCGATGGATTCCAGCAGCTCGAGCTTCCAGGCGTGAATGGGCGACTGGTTCTTGTCCTTCACCCGCTCGAGGTTCCACTTCACGTCGGCCGCCGTGAAGGCGATCCCCGTTGTGGAAGGTCACCCCCTTGTGCAGCCGGAAGACGTGGACGCGGTCGCCCTGGATCTCCCACTCGCGCGCCAGCTCCGGCTTGAAGTCCACGCTCTTGCCGTCGGTGGATACGATCTTGAGCAGCCCGTTATAGATGTTGTTGTGGATGGAGCAGGCTACGATCGACGTCGTGTTGTGGGCATCCAACGTATCGATGTTGGTAAAGCTCCCGATCTTGATCTCGCCGCCGTACTTCGGCTTCTGGGCGCGCGCGAGGGAGGGCAGGGCGAGCGGCCCCGCTCCCGCCAGCCCCGCCCAGCCGAGGGCCTTGAGCACGGCACGGCGATTGACGTCCTGGCGCATCAGCGCGTTGACGACTTCGAATCCGTCCTGGCTCTTCATGCAGATCCTCCCTGGTCGTAGAGATGACAGGCAACGAGATGCCCCTGTTCCGTTTCCCGGAGCCGGGGCTCGGCTTCTTCACAGCGATCGAAGCGCCGCGGGCAGCGGCCAGCGAAGCGGCATCCCCGAGGACGCTCGAGCGGGCTCGGCAGCTCGCCCTCGAGGAGCCGGGCCGGATCATCGAAAATCGACGCGCGGCCATCGCCGATGGTGGGAATGGCCGCCAGCAGGGCTTGCGTGTACGGATGGAGCGGACGCTTGAACAGCTCGGCTGTGGCCGCGACTTCCACCAGGGCCCCCAGATACATGATGGCCACCCGGTGGCTCACGAAGCGGATGACGCCGAGGTCGTGCGAGACGAAGAGATAGGCGAGCCCGAGACGCTCGCGCAGCTCCACCAGCAGGTTGAGGATCTGCGCGCGGACGGAGACGTCGAGGGCGGAGACCGCCTCGTCGGCCACGATCAGCCGGGGGCCGACGGCGAGCGCCCGCGCGATCCCCACCCGCTGACGTTGACCGCCGCTCAGCTCGTGGGGAAAGCGCTCCTCGTACTCGGGCCGGAGCCCCACCATGTCCAAGAGCGCCCGCACGCGGGCGGGAACCTCGCGTCCCTCCGCCAGCCGATGCACGCGGATCGGCTCAGCGATGATGCGCCCGATGGTCAGGCGGGGATTGAGCGAGGTGTACGGATCCTGGAAGACGATCTGGGCTTTGCGCCGGAAGGGAAGGAGCCGTCCCGGGGGCAACGCCGTGATGTCCTCACCCTCGAAGAGGACGCGGCCGTGGGTGGGCTCGATGGCGCGCAGGACGAGCCGCCCAGTGGTCGTCTTGCCACAGCCGCTCTCGCCGACTAGACCGAGCGTCTCACCCGGGCTCGAGCGTGAAGCTGACGCCGTCGACGGCCCGCACGAGGCGCCGAGGCCCGCCCATCGAGGCGGCCCAGGAAGCCGTCGCCGAGCACGAAGTGCTTGGCCAGGTCCTCGACCGCGAGGAGTGCCATCAGGCACCGACCAGGTGGCAGGCCGCGATCTGCTGGGGCCCGGCTGGCCGCAGGACGGGCTCGTCCACCTCGCAGCGGCGTTCGGCGAGGGCGCACCGGGGATGAAACCGGCAGCCTGTGGGCAGCGCCGTGAGTCCGGGCATCATGCCAGGGATGGCGCCGAGGCGACCCTCGCCGTCGAGACCGGGCAAGCAGGCGATCAGCGCGCGGGTGTACGGGTGCGCGGGGGCCTGGAAGATGCCGGCGATCGGTGCCTCTTCGACGATGCGCCCCGCATACATCACGATCACGCGGTGGCACATCTGGGAAATGATGCCGAGGTCGTGGGAGACGAGAAGGACGGCCATGCCCATTTCCCGCGCGAGCTGCCGGATGAGGGCCAGCACCTGAGCCTGGATGGTGACGTCAAGGGCGGTGGTCGGCTCGTCGGCGATGAGCAGGCTCGGCACGCACGCCACGCCCATGCCGATCATCACGCGCTGGGCCATGCCCCCCGAGAACTGATGCGGATAGTCGCGAATCCGCGCGGCCGCCGACGGGATCCCCACCTTGGCCAGGATCTCCACCGCACGGCGACCCAGGGTCTTGCGACCGTCGCGGAGATGCAGGGCCATCGTCTCGACCAGCTGATCGCCCACGCGGAACACCGGATTCAGCGACGCCCCGGGGTTCTGGAAGATCATGGCGATCTCCTTGCCCCGGATGTCGGCCAAGGTCCGCTCGTCGAGGGTGAGTAGATTGTGCCCGCGGAAACGCACCTCGCCAGCCACCCGTCCGGGTGGACAGCGGATCAGACCGAGGATCGCCTCCGAGGTGAGGGTCTTGCCGGCGCCCGACTCACCCACGAGGCCGACGATCTCTCCCCGGCCGACCGAGAAGCTCACATGGTCCACCGCCCGCAGCGGACCGTCTTCGGAGCGGAACTCGACCACGAGGTCACGCACCTCGAGGACGGGCTCGCTCATCGGCGCAGCCTGGGATCCAGCGTGTCCCTGAGACCGTCGCCCAGGAGGTTCAGGCCAACGATGGTCACCATGAGCGCGATCCCGGGAATGGTGGAGACATGGGGCGCCATCACGATGAAGTTACGCCCCTCGGCAATCATCGAGCCCCACACCGGCGTGGGCGGCGGCGGCCCGAGCCCCAGGAAGGAGAGACCCGACTCCGTGATGATGGCCCCCGACACGCGCAGAGCCGCCTGCACGATGATGGGGGCCAGCACGTTGGGCGAGCACGTGGCGGGCGATGATGGCGGGCCGCGCCACCCCGGCCAGGCGCGCCGCCTCGATGTAAGGCTCCTCCTTGACCGCCAGCACGTCGGCCCGGGTGACCCGCGCGAAGGGGGCGATGAAGCCGACGGCCACCGCGATGATGACGTTCTTCACCCCGAAGCCCATGACCGCCATCATGGCGATGGCCAGGATGATGATGGGAAACGCGAAGAGGCCGTCCATCACCCGCATGATCACCACGTCCACCCAGCCACCGTAGTAGCCGGCCACCAGGCCCAGGGTGACCCCGACGATCATGGCCAGCAGCACGGACATGATGCCGACCACGAGGGCGATCCGCGCTCCATAGATGATGCGGCTCAGCATGTCGCGCCCGAAGCTGTCGGTCCCGGCCCAGTGCTTCCAGGTGGGGGCCTCATTGGCCGGCCCGACGCCCTGGGTGAGCGGATCGTATGGGGCCAGCACGCCGGCGAAGACGGCCATCAGCACGACGGCCACGAACACGGCGAGGCCGAAGACGGCGCCGCGGTTCCTGGCGAACCGATGCCACCACCGCCGGGCGCGCTCCCACCCGCGCACATGCGCGACGTCGGGGGATGCGGGCGCCGGAGCGGGGAGGGGGAGGTCGTCGGCCGTCAGTGGTCGCGCCATCAGGCCACCCGGATCCGCGGGTTCAGAAACGCGTATGTGAGGTCGACGGCGAGGTTCACGATCACCACCGCAAAGACGCCGAGCAGGATCGCTCCCTGCACCACCGCGTAGTCACGGTTCAGGATGGCCGCCACCGTCAGCCGCCCCATGCCCGGGATGCCGAAGACCGTCTCCGTGAGGACGGCGCCCCCGAGAAGGGTCCCGAACTGCAGTCCGATGATCGTCACCACGGGGATGAGCGCGTTGGCCAGGGCGTGGCGGTACACGAGCGCCGCCCGGCGCACCCCGCGTGCCCGGGCCGCCTTGATGTAGTCGAGGTCGAGCACCTCGAGCAGGCTCGAACGGATGATGCGGGCCACCAGCCCGGAAAAGAAGGTCCCGAGAGTCACCGCGGGCAGAGCAAGCCTCCACAGCCCGCCCCAGAAGTCCTCCCAGGGCGCCACGTAACCCATGGCGGGGAACCAGCGCAGGTGCACGCTGAAGATCCAGATGAGGATGATTCCCTTCCAGAAGCTCGGCATCGAGTAGACGAAGATGGCGAAGCCCATGGAGCCCCAGTCCCAGGCGCTGTCCTTGCGCATGGCGGCCACGATGCCGGACGGCACGGCGACCAGGGTGCCCACGATCATGCTCGCCACCACGAGCGCGAGGGTAGGCAGGAAGGCATCCCATACCAGGCGGCTCACCAGCTCGTGATTGAGGTAGGAGTCGCCGAGGTCGCCGCGGAGGATGGCCTGCTAGCCAGATCAGGTATTGCACGACGATCGACCGATCGAACCCGAGCTTGGCGCGGAGCTTCTGGTAGGCCTCCTGGGTGAAGTCGTCGCCCAGCATCATGAGGACGGGGTCGCCAGGGATCAGGCGCATGAGGGCGAAGATGATCACCGACACCGTGAAGAGCACGGCTACCGTCTGTCCGATCCGCGAGAGGAAGAATCGGAGCAATCCGAATTCACCTCCATTGGTTCGCTGCGACGACGGAAACTACCGGGCGCCTGCGTTGCCGTATGGTACACCACAACCGCGCGCCACCCGGCGCGAACGACGAAGCGCTGCGCGGATGCGCGGCACCGTGCTCATGCCAGTGGCACGGGGCCTGGCGCTTACCGTCCGCCTTAGCCCCGCGGCCGAGGCGGGGAAATTGTGGGCGTGGAGCGAGGACGGACCCGGTTCGGGTCCGTCGCTAGGCCACGAAGGGCGGGATGGGAGGGATGTCGATCCGCTGTGTCTTCACACCGCTTGATAGGACAGACGCCGAACCTTCTCCATGTTCTGCCCCTCGACCCTGATGAGCCGAGTCGGCCCGTCGCGGCGCGGGGAATGGAGGTCTCCCTCGTTGTACACGTGAGCCATGCCGGGTTTGAGGGTGTAGCTGCGCAGGCGACGCACCTTGCCGGGCTTGTTCTCGGCGGCGGGCTCGACCAGGGTCCAGTCGCTCATCACGGTCTCTCCGCGCGCCTGACCGTAGATCGCCCAGGACGGACCGTGGTCGTGCGGCTGGCTCTCCTTGGGCCCATGATGGACATGGGCGAGGATGCAGAACCCCAGCTCCGCGTCCTCGTAGAGGATCTTGCGCTCCGGGACGTCGTCGCCGACGTGCTCGGCCAGGAACGAATCATCGGTGAGAACGTGCTGGATGAGCGCCGCCACCTGCTGGCGGCCGGCGGGCCCTGGATTTTCTCGGAGAACGCGCTGACACGCGGCCGCAAGCTGCTCGAGGGTCTGTCCCATAGTCTTGCCTCCTCATGTCGAGAGCCCCGGGCCCCGGCGCGTCGAAAGGGCGCTTCGAGGATCAGACGGTCACCGGTCCGGACGCTTGGCCGGTAGCGGCGGTCTTGGCGAAATCTGTCTCGGTGAAGCCATAGAGATGAGCACCCCCCATGAAGATCTGAGCGGCCGTCTCCCGGCGCACCGTGCGCAGCAGGTTGCTCGATACGTTGGGGAAGTTGGAGTCGAAGTGCGGGTAGTCGGTCGAGATGCACATGCGATCGGCGCCGATCAGGCTGGCCGTTGCCTCGATCTCC
Organism: uncultured Candidatus Rokubacteria bacterium; assembly: GCA_963754315.1. Classification (GTDB taxonomy): domain Bacteria; phylum Methylomirabilota; class Methylomirabilia; order Rokubacteriales; family CSP1-6; genus CAVWFS01. Next base: position 26,692 of record CAVWFS010000013.1, on the reverse strand, counting down.
GGCTCGCTTCCCTCCACGGCCGCCCAGCAGTTGCGTCGAAAATACTCGCGGGGTGTGAGGGACAGGTAGGGGGCGTGGGAGTCGCGGTACTGGGGATAGTCCCACTCGATACGCGAGAGCAGGCCCGGGGCCCACGAGTTCTGGGCCTCCAGGAAGCCCACGCGCAGCCGCGGATGGAACTCGAACACGCCCCCGACGATCATCGCCAGCAACGCCTGTTGCATCTCGATCCAGTGACTGGCGACGTGACGGTAGAAGCGGTTCTCCCCGTACAGCACGTTCATGTGGGAGTACCAGGCGCCGGTGCCCTCGTGGAATCCCCAGGTCACGTCGAGCTCTTCGTGCAGCGCGTAGAGCGGCTCCCAGTAGTTCGAGTGCCAGTAGTGGCCGTTCACGAGATTGGGCCGGATGAAGGAGCCGACGGCGCCCAGCTCCTTGACGCACCGAAGCAGCTCCCGGCAGGCCAGGTGCACGTCGTGGACGGGCAGCATGGCCACGAACTTCAACCGCTCGGGGCTGTACTGGCAGAAATCGTGGATCCAGTTGTTGTAGGCCTGGCAGAGGGCGAGGGAGAGCCAGGGGTCCAGATGGTCGCGCGCGATCAGGCTGAGGCCGGTCGTGGGGAAGAGGACGGCGATGTCCACCCCTTCCATGGCCATACCCATCACCTGCGCCTCGGGATCGTAGTCACGCTGGATGGCGAAGTCGAGGCGACCCGTGTCGGCCAGACGCGAGCCGGAGAGAGGCTGGGTGCTATTGCTTGTGCCCGGCCGGCCGCGCTTGCGGTATTGCTGCAGCTCGGCGTCCATCGAGGTGGGCAGGCCGTCGATGACGATCATGCCCCGTCGCGGACGCCCATTGGCGCCGACGGAGAGAATGACACGACTCCGAAACGTCGGATCGAGGTACTTCTCGAAGAGATCGGGTGGCTCCATGATGTGCATGTCGCAGTCGACGAATCTGAGTCCATCCTTCATGATGTCCTCCCGGCCCGAAGCACGTGCGCTCCTCGAGGGTGTCCCGTGTGGAGGGATTCTACAATAGAACAGCGCGAGTGAGAGCACGCCAAGGACTCTGGTCAGGCTACGGTTGCAACTGCCCCGAGGACACTGCTACGGTGAAGCCCAATGAGCGCCCCAGAGTCCGCGGAGAAAGAGGTCGATCGCCTGGTCGAGGACTACCGGGCACGGTGCTTGTGGTTTCTCCGCGAGGACTATTACCCCTCCACGCACGAGGAGCGGCTCCAGGTGCTCACGTACATTCAGCGCTACGGTGATCGGGAGGCATACCGACGGGCGGCCGAGATCCGCCGATGGCTCTCACCGACTTCCAGCGCGCCGTCTGCCGCCTCCTAGCCGACCACCGGATCGCCTCCGGTGAGAGCTACGTCGCCGGCGGCGTGGCACTGAACGAGATGATGGCCACCCCACGCACCTCGCGCGACATCGATCTCTTTCACGATACCGACGAGGCGCTTGAGGCAAGCTGGGCGGCGGATCGGCACCTTCTCGAGGATCGGGGTTTCACGGTCGTGGTCATCCGTGAACGCCCGTCCTTCGTCGAGGCCGAGGTCGGCAAGGGTGGTCAGTCCGTGCTGATGGAGTGGGCGCGCGACAGCGCGTTTCGTTTCTTCCCGCTCGTGCGCCATCCCGATCTGGGCCTTACCCTGCACCCCTTTGACCTGGCTACGAACAAGGTCCTCGCCCTCGTCGGTCGGCTGGAGGTTCGCGACTGGGTCGACCTGATCCATGCGAGTGAGCGCATTCAGCCGCTCGGCTATCTGGCCTGGGCGGCCTGTGGAAAGGATCCGGGATTCAGCCCGCTCGGTATCGTGCAGGAGGCCTCGCGGTCAGCACGCTACTCGGCAGACGAAGTGCGAACCCTCGCCTTCGCGGGGCAACCGCCCGATGCCGCGGATCTCTCTCGACGCTGGCATGCGATGCTCTCCACCGCCCGACAGATCATTGACGCGCTCCCGCCCGCCGAGCTGGGACAATGCGTGCTCGGGGCGGACGGCCTTCTCTTCACGAACGGGCCTGCCGAGCTTCGCGCCACTCTGGCCAGTGGCCGGCTCATGTTTCACCCTGGCCGCATCCGAGGCGCCCTGCCGCAGGTCAAGCACTAGCCCACGATCTGGATATCGCAGTCGACGGATCTGGGTCGATCCTTGGTGACTCCACTAGAATGACAGGGTGGCGACCCACTCGCCCTCGTCGCTCACGGCTGGTTCGGCTGGGCTGTCCGGGTTAGCGCGCGGGCTCAGGCAGGAGTGGCGGCGCGCCCTCCTTCGCTTCGTCCTGAGCCTGGTGGGCGCCTCCCTGGCGTGGTTCGTCATCGCCCCCGTCTACGCGGACGGCCTGGTCGTGGCGGCCCGAATGATCCTGCCATCTCTCGAGCGGACACCGGGCGCCGGCTACGCAGCCTCGGGAAGTCGGGTCGTGGCCCATCGTCCGGTCTGGGTGCCTAGCGAGAACCGCACCCTGAACCGTGTCGATACCTTATGGACCGCCTCGGCGAGCTTCGGCGTGCCCCTCTTCGTTGCTCTTGTGCTCGCCACCCCGGGCTGGAGTGGCCGGCGTCGAGCTCGCGGCCTGGCCGCAGGTCTCGTGGTGCTCACCCTCACCCAAGTGCTGGTCATCGTGGTCACCAGTGAGTTCTGGCAGCAATCGCCTGTTCTCAGCCCCGGCGGGCAAGTGCTCTACGTACCCGAAACAGCCCCCCTGCGCCGGCAGATCGTCTCCGCCCTCTACAACTTCGCGGAGATCATGAGCCGCGGCTTCTTTGCCCTCCTCGTCTACTTCGGAGTGCTGGCCTGGGCGGAGACCCCGCGGGTGCGGGCCCACGCGCGCCCGAACGATCCCTGTCCGTGTGGAAGCGGACGAAAGTTCAAGCGCTGCTGCGCACGCGTTGTCGCCCGCTAGCCCACGGCGTGTTCAGGAGAGCCAGCCTGGCATGCCGTTGCGGGTTACCGTGGCATTGGGAAGGGGACGGCCACCCTCTCCGAGGGGGCCAGCAAACGGCGTACGACGAAGTCCTTTCCGCGTAGCTTGCCGGGCATCGACTGGCCCGCCGCCCCGGGCCGGGCGGGCTCGTCGGCGAAGCCCTCGTGGAACTCGGCCCACGCACGCCAGCGCAGGTGAGCCTCGAGGGCGCGTCGAGCCCACGCGGTGTCGACGGCCACGAGGTCGAGCCAGGAACGAAACGCGGCTGCCCCGCCTCGCTGCTTTTCGAGATCGGCCCAGGCCTGGTCGATCTCGGCGGCGCTCGGTACGAGCCCGAGCCGGGTCGCCTCCAGGACCTCGCCAAGAGCGGTTGCGTAGCGATCGACGTCGGCCGCGTCGATGGGGTTGTCCGACGGCGTGAAGCCGAACAACCCAAGCGCGCGGGCGAGGGCGATGTCGCTCGCGCTCACGACTGCCGATTCCACCTGGGCCAGCACGGCGTCGACCAGAACGGCGGCGGCCGGCGTGCAGGACGACAAGGCAAGCAAGCCACCCAGCACAAACGCTCGAACCCACGGCGGTCTCGCCCGCGTGAGCTGACGCGACCTCCCCTTGCGCCCCATCAGTGCCGCCGCTTTCTCTCTAACACCCATCAGAAGGGATTTCCGATGGCCAGGTAGAACTGGAAGCGGTTCTCGCCTGGGATCTCGTTGAGCGCGTAGCCGAAGTCCAGGCGTACCGGGCCTACCGGTGTGTTGAGACGCAGGCCGCCACCGGTGCCGACCTGGAACTGATTCAAGCCCAGCTGGCGCACGGTGGAGGTGACCTGACCGGCGTCGATGAACACGGCGCCTCCGAGAAAGCGCCAGATCGGGAAGCGCCACTCCGCGTTGAGGACGATGAGCCCGTTGCCCCCGAGAGGGTCGCGGTCCGCGTCGAGGGGGCCGACACGCTGCTCCCGATAGCCGCGCACAGTGTTGGCGCCGCCCGCGTAGAAGCGATCCTCGATCGGCAGCTCCTGACTGTTCGCGAACGGCGTGGCCAGACCGACCCGGGCGGCCAGGCTCAACACGGTGGGGGGAAGCAACGAGAAAGCCCACGCCGTCTCCAGGCGTGCCTTCACGAAGCTCACACTCCCCCCGAGCGGCTCGGCGGCGGTCTCGAACGACACGAAGTTCAAGCTCCCCCGGGTGGGATTGAGCGGAGCGTCACGTCGATCCAGGACGAGGGCTCCCGCCACACTGGCCACCTGGTCACGCCCTGCCACGATGGTCGAGTCGGCCAGGTCGGGATTGATGTTGAAGCGGCGGATGTCGTAGTAGCGATACCAGACGCTGCCGTCCAGGCCCTTCACGTGCTCAGGCCAGAGGGCGCCCGCCATCTGGGTGCGTACCCCCGCCCGCTCGAAGTCATATCCGAGCGCCTCCCGATACTCCCAGAAGAGCCGGGCCTCGCCGTCCCAATGCGTGCCGAAGGCCCACGGCTCACGGTAGATGAGATCGGTGCGCGCGCCGAAGGCGCTCGCCTCGCCGCCGACGTTCAGCTTCTGGCGCAGACGCAGGCCACGTCCGGTCCCGAAGAGGTTGTCGTAGCCGACCTCCACGAACCCCCGCACCCCCTCGTCGGTGCCGTAGCCGGCGCCGAACTCGAAGCGCCAGGGCTTGCGCTCGCGCACGGTCACTTCCACGTCGGCGAAGGGCGTCTCGGGCGCTTGCAAGGGCTCCATGTCGACCCGCTCGAACACCCCGAGGTCGGCGAGCTGGCTCTGGCCCAAGAGCAAGCCATCAGGGTTGAGCGGGTCTCCGGGCTTGAAGGGGAGCCGCTCGTGGATCACGCTCGGCCGGGTGATCAGCGTGCCGCGCACGAGGACGCGGCCGATGCGGGTCTGGGGGCCTTCCGTGATGGCGTAGGTCACCCCGATCTCGCCGTCCTCGCGCGCTGCTTCGACCCTGACCTCGGTACTTTGCGCGCCGATTCGGTCGTAGAGCCGTCGAATGGCGCGGGCGCCCTCCTCGGCGCGCTCCGGATCCCAGACCTTGCCGCGCGCGAGCGGCACCGCGGCCAGGATCTTGTCCGGCTCGATGAGGCTGGCCCCTTCCACGCGGATCGCGCCCACGCGCAGACGCGGACCCTCGACGATCGGGATGGCAATGGTGGCCTGGGTCCGATCGTCGCTCCAGCTCACGCGGGCGGGCCCCACCACGGCGTCCGCGAATCCCTGCGCGCGCAGATAGGCTTGCAGGGTGCGAACGTCGGACTCGAGGAGATCGGCGCGAAACGTGGTGGCGAACCAGCGGCCCGGGCGCAGCTGCATGCGTCCGAGCAGCGAACTCGCCGGAACCTCCAGATTGCCCGTGAGATCGACTTGTTTGACGAAGGCGCGCGGCCCCTCGCTGACGTCGAACTTGATGAGCCGGGCGCCGTTTCGCTCCTGCAAGGTGCCACTGGCCGCGACGAAGGCGTAGCCGCGCTCGTGGTACGCGGCCTCGATGGCACGAGCGGCCGTGTCCACGACGAACGTGTCGATGGGGCCTCGGTCGGCGAGCCCAAGGCGGCTCGACAGTGTCCGCGCGCTCAGGGCCTCGTTGCCGCTGAACTCGACCTCGTAGCGGCGTCCCTCGCTAACCTCGAGCTCGATGCCCACCTGGTTCGTGGCCGGATCCCACGGGAAGGTCGTGGCGTGCACGCTGGCGTCGAAGAAATCCTCGCGGTGGAGAAACTCCCTCACGGCCTCCACGCCGTCACGCACCGCTCGCTCGCGATAGCGGTCGCCCTCGGTGAGACGAAAGGCGCGACCGATCTCAGCGGCGGTCAGTTGCCCCGCTCCCTTGATGCGGATGAGCCCCAGACGGGCCGGCCGGCCGGCCGTGACAACCATGGTCAGGCGGCGCCCGTTCGTGGCCGGCTCCGTGACGATGAGTGGCTCGACCTGGGCGGCCATGAATCCCTGGCTATGCAGCGCGCCGAGCACACGTTTGCGGGCATCCGCGATCGTATGATCGTCGCCATCGCCGCCGAGTGCGAGCCGCGCGGCGGCCGCGAGATCGGCGGGGTCGACCCCGAAATCGCCCGTCCACCTCAGGCTCTCGATCCAGGGACGGCGGCGCAGGTGGTAGACCAGCTTCACCCCGTCGCCGTCCCCGTGCTCTTCCACCGTGACGGCGTCGAAGAGACCAAGCGCCCAGAGGCGGTCCAGGCTCTCGCGGACCGCGGCTCGCGAACGCGGCTGACCCGTGAGAGGCCCGATGGCGGCGAGGACCTGATCCCGCGGCAGCTGCTGGGGCGAGACGAGATCGATGGCGGTCACGACGGGGGCGGCCGCTCCTGCCGAGGACGGGCCTGGGAGCCAGAGCATCGTCGCCACGGCGAGGGCGACCAGCGCGCGCGCGCTCATCGGAAGCGCAGGCGCACCACCCCGTCGATGGCGTAATAGCCGAGACTGGTTCTCTCCGCTGACACCAGGAACGGACCGGCGACCTCGTATTCCACCCGAAGGCCAAAGCGGCCGATGTCCTCAGTGTTGTGGGAGTAGCTCACTCGTGTGCGCTCCATGATGCCTTGAAGGGGACCAGACGAGCCCCGGTCGTTGCCGGACAGATCGAGCAGCTCGTTGGCGAGCAGGCGGGCGGCCTCGCCGGCCAGCGCGCCTCCAGCTCCCTCGCCGCGTGTGTTGCCGAAGGCCACCAGCGACATCAACTCGTCGCGGGGCAGGGGGGGCGATGAGGAGAGCCGGATGTCGAGGTCCCGCACCCGTCCGGTCACCCGGATGGTCACCTCGTACTCGCGGATGCGCGTGGTGGCAACGGCATCGAGCAGCGGATCGATGCGCTGCGGATCGGCAAAGCGCACGATGGCACGCTCGATCTGGTAGCGGTTCCCCCGCAGCAGCGCGGTTCCCTCGCGCGCCTCCAGAGCGCCGAGGACGACAGGCGCCGTGGTAGTCCCCTGGACGTTGAGCGTCCCCCCCACGATCAGGCGCGACTGGGGAGTCCGCACGACCATATTGTCGTCGAGGCGCACTCGAATGCGCAGTGGAAGACCGGGGCCACCCTCAGCCCTGGGGGCCGGCGCGGGCGCGGTGAGCGCAGACAGGGTGAACAGATCGCGCGCATAGAGGCCGCGTACCAGCCGCGCCTCGCCGGCCAGCAACGCTCGGCCTTGGACATTCGCGAGGTCGAGGTCGGCGTTCCAGATCGTGTCGAGTCCCTCGAACGGCCGCAGCGGGAGGTCGCGAGCGGTCAGGCGCAGACGGTAGGCGCCCAGCGCCCGCCCCGCGAGGGCAGCCTCGCCCGTCGCCGAGAGCCGCCCCCCTCCGTACATCGCCGTCGCCTCCTGCACACGAATGGTGCTCGCCGCGGCAACCACGCGGGCATTGATATCGCGAATAGGCTCGGGCAAGGCGCGCACCACGACGCTGCCCTTGGCCAGGGTCGCCTCGCCTCGAACCGCAGGCGCTTCCAGGGTGCCGTTCACCTGGCTGTGCACGACGACGGTTCCGTCGGCGGCGCTCACCTCTGCGATCGGCGCCAGAAGGACCGGCAGCGGCGTCCGGGCGTCGAGTGTGAGATCGAGCCGACCGCCTGGGCCGACCGTGCCGGAGGCTCGAACGAAGCCCGTGCTGCCGTCGAGCTCGGCCCGCTCCAAGGTGAGGACGCCGTTTTGCCAGAGACCGTCGATCCGGCCCTGACCATCGATGCCTCGGTTGCGCAGGCGCAACACCACGGGAGCGAAACGGCCCTGCGCGTTCAGCGCGGACGGCTGGTCCCAGGGCAGCCGGGCAGTGATTCGGCCAGCGACCGTTACATCCGCGTCGAGCTCCTTTGCCTTTTCCCCGACGAGGTGGCGAAGCACCGGCGACAGCTGCAGGGTGGCCAGCTCGAGCTTTGTGTCGATGAGGCCGCCGGGCGCGAGAGCCCCGGAGGCGGCCCCGGTGATTCGACCTTCGGCGAGGGAGAGGTCGGCGAGCAAACGTCGATCCTCCACCCGCGCGGTGAGGTGACCCTCGCCGAGGACGAGTCCGAGCGCGCGCGCTTGCCTCACGCGTGTCTGGGCGAATGCCTTGAATCCGCCTCGCACCGTCGAGGCCTCCACGTGAAGGGTCAGCGAGCCGTCCAGTGCCAGCTGCGGCGGAACGTTGGTGAGCTGCGCAAGCGCGAGAGGCCCGGCGTCGAGGTCGGCCCGCCCATCGCCGCCCAGGGTCCACTCTCCCTGCGCCCGCAGGGGAGCGCCGAGCACGCGCGCGGTGAGCCGCTCGAGCCGCACGGTGTCGCCTTGCAGGCGCCCGGACCCCTCGAGGCGCTCTATCGGAATCCCTGACACGGCGAGGCGCTCTGAGGTCATGCGAACACGGCCATCCAGCTGATTCGTACGGCCTCCAAGGGTGGCCGTCGCCGTCAAGGTCCCGCCCGCATCGAGGCCACCCAGAGCGGGTCCCAGCCGATCGGCATGGACGGTGGCGCGGGCCTCGAGGCCCAGGCGACCGTCCAGACCGACGCGCCCGCTGACCTCACCCGCGAGACCGGGCCAGGCGATCTCCCCGCGCTCGACTCGCACGGTTTCGTCGGCGAGCACGAGCTCGATTCGACCAGTGCCTGCGCCGAGCTTGGCCAGCGCGCCGGGAAGCGTGAGGCCGTCGCCGTCGAGCCGAGCGCGGGCGCGCTTTCCGGCCACAGCGCCCGCATCTCCCGACAGCTCTCCCTCGATCCTCACGCGCCCGTCGAGCCCGAGCGTGGGCGCCAGCGCGGCCAGACGACCCTGGTCGAGCCGGACCGTCACCAGAGACGGCGCGCGCTCGTCCCATATGACGCCGGTCGCGGTCACGATTCCCCCCGGTCCGACAAGCCGCAGTGGATCGAGCGTCGCGCGCCGTCCGTCGAGGCGGACCATGATCGGCTGCGGACTGGTCCAGGCCGTACCGGTCACCTGAAAGGATCCCGCCTCGATCTTGAGCGTCCCCCGCGGATGTGCCGGGTCGTCCACGGCAATCGCGAGATCCGCGTCAGCCGACACGGTGCCGCGCACGAGCGGCGCCTCGCCGGGGCGCGCGGGGGCGAGCAAGGTCTCGAGGCTCAGCGCACGCAGGGCGAGGCGCGCTTGCAGCACCTGGCCGGGGGCGAGGTCGCCCCGCGCGGACATCTCGAGCCGACGATCCGGAAATCTGAAGGAAGCCTCGAGGTGGCGGTCCCGCAAGGTTGCTACGCCGTTCCCTGACCCGAGCGTGATCTTGCTCACGGCCACGCGCTCGGTCTCGACGCGCGCCGTGGCTTGAATGCCCGTCGGGCTCGCATTGGCCTCGATTTCCGCGCGGCCGGTGCCCTCGAGCGCGAGATCGGGAGTCACGCCCGGCAAACGCGCCAAGCGCGGTGGGGCCGGCCACGATCCGCGCGGCGCCGATCCCGTCCCAGCTCCAGCGTCCCGAGCCCTGCACGGGGACACCGGCCACGCGGGCGGTGAGCCGCTCGACTTCGAGCGCTGCGGTCGACAGCGCGATGGCGGTCTGTAGAGCGTCGACGTCGACCCAGGGGAGGGAGACCCGTCGTGACTGGAGGCTGCCCGTCCAGCTCGGAGTCGGACCCTTGACGGGAGTGAGACGGATGTCGATCCGGTCCGCATCGCGCCGCACTCCGGCGCGGGTAAGGTCGACGACGGCCGTGCCGGCTACGAGGGGCCACGTGCCGTCACCGCTCAGCTGAACGTCGACGGCCCTTCCCGCCCATTGGGGCAGCGCGGAGAGATCGGCCCTGCCGCGCGCCTGCAGGCGCAGGCGGCGATCGGGATCGAGCTGGGCGCGCGCGCTGAGGCTCGCAGAGGGCCAGCTCGCGTCGACATCGGAAACAACCTCCCCGGCGTTCGTGCGCGCGACCGCCTTCACACGTCCGATGCCGAGACCTGCTAGCGCCCCGGGGAGCGCAACGTCCGAGCCGTCCACCCGGACCTGACCTTGCCACGATCGCGGGCGGGAAAGATCGCCACGGACCTCGCCGTCGAGGGTGAGCCGGCCCCGCACGTCGAGCGTGCCGCCGCGCAGGCGGGCCACGGCGGCGACCTCTGCGTCGGCCAGATGGAATCGGACGAGCGCATCGTGCGGGGTGCGCGCGGGCACGGTCAGCGAGCCCCTCAGGGTGCCGCCGAGCAACCGTCCGCGCAGGTCGGCGAGTGTCAGCGCCTGAGCGTCATAGGTAAAGGAGGTCGAGAGATCGCGCGCGCTGACATCGGCGACGTCGAGGCGCTCCAGGTGCAGGCGACCCGACACCACGGGCGACGCGAGCGGGCCGCCGAGGGTAAGGTCGATGGCGGCGGTACCCTCCACTGCCACCGGCGAGCCCAGGTTCCGGGTGATGGGGCCTAGGCCGAGACGGGCCGTAGCCTCGGCGGCCAGCACGGGCTGCGTCCATGGCGACTCGATCGCTCCCGCGACCTTCAGCGTGCGGTCGTCGCCGCCGGCCTCGAGGCGCCGCACGAGGACCTTGGTGGCATCGATCCGGCCCTCGATGACCAGGCGCTCCAGCTTCTCCGTGACGCCCCCCACGCGGAAGTTCACGGTGTCGACACTCGCGGTCAGCTCGAGGCCGCCGCCCTGGGGGCGGCCGGTAGCGGCCAGTCCGTCGAGCACGAGTGTGAAGCCGCTCGCTTCGTCTTCGTAGCGAAGCCGGCTGCGGTCGAGCCTGATCGAAGAAAGTCGGGCGGTGATGGGACCGAGCTGAAAGCGCTCGGGCATGTCGAACGTGAATGGCTTGGAGCCCGGCTCGGGCACGAGACGGGCCTGGGCGGTGTCGAGCGGTGATCCCGATCACGAGCTCCCGGCGCCAGAAGCTCTCCAGACGGATGGCCACGTCGATGCGCTCCACGCGCACCATGGGCTGGCCGGCCCCATCGTCTGCGGCGCCCACCGTGAGGCCCGACACTCGCACGCGCCCGCGCAGCGGCTCCAGCAGGACGCTCTCGACACGCGCGGGACGCCCGCTCGCCTCGGTGATGGCGGCCGCGATCCGATCCGCGGTGAATGCGGGACCCCAAATCTTGACGGCTAGCCAGGAGGCGCCCACTGCGGCCACGCCCAGGGCGCCGGCGACGAGGAGGGCGATGGCGATGCGCCGACCAGTCATCTGTGATTGGTTTCGGAGGAGGTGGTCTGGTTAACGGTGAGCATCGGACGGAAGCACTCCTGTCCGAGTATCCCACCGCCCGCTGATTTATCATAAACGGAACACCGAGTTACGGTCGGCATTGGTGTGGCTTTGTCCCTGTCATCTAGCCCAGGAGTTCGGCATCATTCTTGAATGAATCGGAGTACACTCGCGGTAGCAGCGGACGGAGGGGCCGCACGCCGCCGACGGGCTTCGTTCGGCGGCGGTCTGGACAAGGAGCGTCGTTCGCCCAGATGCAGTGTCCACAGTGCCAGCACGAGAATGCGACCGGGCAGAAATTCTGCGGCGAGTGCGGCGCCCGTCTGCCTTCGCTCTGTCCCGCGTGCAACGCGTCAAACCTGCCCACGAATAAGTTCTGCGGCGAGTGCGGCGCCAAGCTGGGCGCGAGCCGCCACCGCCGACCCCGCCGCGCCGCCGCGAGCCCACTGGCCACTAGCGGCACGGCCCGACGGCCGCCGAACCGCCTCCGACGGGGCTCGCCGCGCTTCGCGACGCCTGAGAGCCTACACCCCCAAGCACCTGGCCGAGAAGATCCTCACCTCCAAGACCGCGGTCGAAGGAGAGCGCAAGCAGGTCACGGTCATGTTCACTGACGTCTCGGGCTTCACCTCGCTGTCGGAGCGCCTGGATCCCGAGGAGGTCCACGCCCTCATGGACCGCGCCTTCGAGGTGATCCTGGCGGCAGTCCACGGCTACGAGGGCACCATCAACCAGTTCCTCGGGGACGGCGTGATGGCCCTCTTCGGAGCGCCGATCGCCCACGAGGATCACGCCGGACGCGCCCTGCGGGCGGCGCTGGCCATCCAGGAGAAGCTCGCGCCGATCCGGGCCGACGTCCAGCAGAGATACGGACGCGACTTTCTCATGCGGATTGGGATCAACACCGGCCTCGTCGTGGTGGGGGCCATCGGCCGCGATCTCAGGATGGACTACACCGCGCTGGGCGACACCGTGAACCTGGCGTCGCGGCTCTTGAACGTCGCGCAGCCGGGACAGATCGTGGCCAGCCGGCACACGAAGGAGCTTTGCGAGGGCTTCTTCGTCTTCGAGGACCTCGGGGATTTCCAGGTCAAGGGCAAGACCGAGCCCCAGCGCGCCTACGCCGTGAAGGGCGAGCTCGGCGGGCGGACCCGGTTGGAGGTGTCGAAGGAGCGCGGGCTGACGCCCCTGATCGGGCGCGCCGTCGAGCGGGAGCGGCTGGCCGAGGTGTTCCGAAAGGCCGCCGGCGGTCGCGGAGGGGTGGTCGTCCTCGCCGGCGAGCCGGGTGTGGGCAAGTCCGCGCCTCCTCTACGAATTCTTACAGCGGCAGCCTGGACGGCAGCGGGCACCTGGAGCTCGAAACGACCTGCGCGTCCTTCGGTCGCGCCATGGCGTATCGTCCGATGGTCGAGCTGTACCGGCGATACTTCGATCTCCCGGAGGGTCTCTCGCCGGAGGACATCAGGCGAAGAATTGCCGCGCGGCTCGTCGCGCTCGGCGTCGAGGGCGAGGAGCCTGCGTTCCTGCTTCACCACTTCCTGGGCCTCTCGGTGCCGCAGGAGTTCCTCCTGCGCGTGCAGGGCCCCCAGCTCCGCAGCCGCACGCACGAGATCCTGGCCACCGTCATCTTCCGTGAGAGCGCGCTGAGGCCGGTGGTCATCGTCGTCGAGAACGTGCACTGGATCGACGCCAGCTCGGAGGAGTTGCTGAAATCGCTGGCGGAGCGCGCGCACAAGCACGCGGTGTTGCTGGTGCTCACCACGCGACCGGGAGCTTCCCTGGATTGGCTCCCCAGCGCGACCGAGAGGCTCCAGCTGGAGGGGCTCACCCACGACGACATCGGGGAGATGGTGGGGGCGCTCTGCGCCAGTCGCTCGGTCTCGGAGCCGCTCTTCCAGCTCCTCGTGGCCAAGGGCGGGGGCAATCCGCTGTACGTCGAGGAGATCGTCCGGCAGCTGCAGGAGACGGAGGGCATCGTCGTCGAGAACGGCGAAGCGCGGCTCCGGGCTGCCGACGTGACGGTGCCGGAGACGATCCGCGACATCATCGCGGCCCGCGTCGACCGCCTGGCCGAGTCGCCCAAGCAGACGCTGCAGGTCGCCTCGGTCGTCGGCCGCCGCTTCGGCGTCTCTCTGGTGTCCCACGTCCGCGAGACCGAGCGTGATCAGGTGGCGGGCGACCTGAAGGACCTCCATGCCGTCGACTTCGTCTTCCCGAGCGCGCACGACCCCGAGCTGATGTACAGCTTCAAGCACGCGCTGACGCAGGACGTCGTGTACACGAGCCTCCTCGAGCGCCGGCGGCGGCGCTTCCACGCGGCGGCCGGCCGCGGCCTGGAGGAGCTCTACGCGGGCCGGATCGACGACGTCGTCGAGATCCTCGCCTACCACTTCGAGCGCGAGCGCGGAGGACGAGAAGGCGGTCGACTACGCCATCCTCGCCGCCGAGAAGGCGCAGCGCCGGTGGGCCAACACCGAGGCCCTGGCCCTGTTCGAGGGAGCCCTCAAGCGCCTGGCCTCGATGCCCGACACCGAGCCCAACCGGCTCCGCAAGATCGACGCCGTCGTCAAGCAGGCCGAGGTCAAGTTCGCCCTCGGCCGCCACGCCGAGCACGTTCAGGCCCTGGAGGCGATCCGCGACGTGGTGGAGGCGGTCAGCCGACCCGCCCCGCCGCGCCGCGTGGTACTACTGGACCGGATTCCTGCACAGCGTCGCCGGCGGCCGGCCGGAGGTGCCCATCGCGTATTGCCGCGAAGCGGCGGCGATCGCCGATGCTCGACGGCCTCGACGAGCTCAAGGCGCTGGCCGAGTGCTGCCTCACCCACGTGTACGGCATGGCGGGCGATCTCGTGCCTGCCCTCGAGGCCGGCGAGCGCGCGCTCGCCGATGTTCGAGGCGCGCGGGAACGTCTGGTGGGCCTGCCGGACGCTGTGGGGCCTCAGCATCGCCGCGATCTACTCGGGCGAGTGGGCGCGGAGCCTGGCGTACTGCCAGCGGGCCCTCGAGCACGGCCAGGCGGTGAACGACCTTCGGCTCAAGGTTGTCGGCTGGTGGCGGACCGGCTCGACGCACATCCAGCGGGGCGACGCCGGAGGCAGGGCTCCGCTGCTGCGAGGAGGCGCTGGCCCTGTCTCCGAGCCCGTTCGACGCCGCCATGGCGAGGGCGGCCCACGGCTACGGCCTGGTCAAGGCCGGGAAGGCCGACGCGGGAATCGCGGAGCTGGCCGAGGCCGTCGCGTGGTTCGAGCAGTCACACCTCGCACTGCACGCGTTCGCTCGTTCGGCGTCTGGCTTGGCGATGCCTACCTCGTCAGGGCGAGCGGGCGCAGGCTCGGACTCTCTGCGAGGAGCTTCTCGCCATGAGCCGCGAGGCTGGCTACCGCACACCTCGAGGGCATGGCTCGACCGCCTTCTGGGGGAGTCGCTCGCCGCCGGAGGATCCGGCGGCCGCCGCCCGCACCTGGACGAGGCCCTGCAGATTCTCGAGGAGGTGGGCGCCCGGAGCGAGCTCGCCAAGGCGCTCGTGGCCCAGGCCGAGCTTGCGCCGAGCGGCGGGTGACCGTGCGCGAGGCGCGCCGGCTCTTCGGAGCGGGCCCTCGCCATCTTCGAGAGCCTGGGCACGCTCGATGAGACCGGTCCGGGTGCGGGCTGCTCAGGCGGCTCTCGGCGGGCGCCGCGAGCCGACCTGGCCCGGCGTCGACGACGTTGCCGAGCGCGGGAGCCGGACTTCAGCCGTGCGAGCAGCCGGAGTGGGCCTGCCCAGCTCGGCCGGCGATGTGCTCGGCCGCGCGGATCGCCAGCGCGGCGATCGTGAGGGTGGGCGGCGAGGCGCTGGCGGTGACGAAGCAGCCGCTGCCCACCAGGTACAGGTTCGGGACGTCGTGGGCTCTCGAGGTTCGGGTCGACCACGCTCGTGCGCGGATCGGTGCCCATCCGGTGGGTGCCGATCTGGTGGCCGGCAAGCGTCAGCCCGGTGGCGCGGATGTCGACTCAGCCCCATCGCCGTCGAGGATCCTGGCCGGCGACGTCCCTGGCCTCGTCGAGCGCCCTCCGCTCGTACGGGCCCACGCTGCAGCTGGATGTGCGGCGCCGGGCTGCCGAAGTAGTCCCGCACGCTCGGGCTGAGGGACACGGCGTTGGCGCGGTCGGGCAGCTGCTCGCACGTAGACGCGGATCCCGAGCCAGTGGCCGAACTCCTCCCGGACGCGCCGGCGCAGCGCCTCGCCCCAGAGCCCGCTCGCGACGGCGATCCGCTCGGGCGTCGGCCCGGCCGAGTTCAGGAACTCGAGGAGGAAGGCGCCGCGGGTCGCCCGGTCGCGCTCGATGGCGAACTGCCGCGACATGGCCGTCGAGAACCCGATGCGATACGGGATAGACGTTCTCGCGGGCGCGCCCGATCACGTCGATGGCCGGGTGCGACATGAAGCACTTGCCCACCAGCCCGCTCCGGTTGGCCAGGCCGTCGGGAAAGTCGCGCGAGGCGGACAGGAGCAGGAGCCGCGCCGTTCTCCACGGCGCCGGCGGCGAGCACGAAGACCCGGGCGGTCAGCCGCCGCTCGACCTTGTCGGGCCCCGCGTACACGGCGGCGCTCGACCTGCCCGGCGCGTCGACCTCGAGCCGCAGGACGGTCGCCTCGGGGACGACGCGCGCGTTGCCGGTCGCCTCGGCCTGCGGGATCTGCGTCAGGTCGATGCTGGCCTTGGCTCCCGTGGGGCAGACGTGCGCAGGTCCCGCAGGCCCGGCACTGCGGACGCCCGCCGTAGGCCAGCGAGTTGCGCGCCTGGGGCAGGTGATGGAAGCGCGATGCCCGAGCGTCGCGGCAGGCCGGCGCAAACAGACCGTCGGAGTGGCTGAAGGCGAAGGCGGGCAACGGGAAGGGCGTGCTGCGCGGCGAGGCCCACGGGCTCGTCGGCGGCGCCGGCCACGCCGAGCATGCGCTCGGCCGCGGCGTAGTAGGGCTCCAGGTCCTGGTACGAGATCGGCCAGTCGTCCGCGATCCCGTAGAGCGTAGCGGAGCCGGAAATCGCGCGCGTGGAGCCGGAGCGCGTAGCCTTCCCAGTGGAGCGTGCTCCCGCCCACACCGCGCGCCCGGCGTCCCTCGAGCTGATAGGTCACCGGGCCCCCCACCGTATAGCGATCGAGTTCCCGCGGTGAGGTCGGCCAGGGGTTCTCGCGGCGGAGATAGCGCCGCACGGCCTCGCCGCGGCGGGCGAAGTCGTGGCGGGGGCCGGATTCGAGCACGACCACCCGGATGCCCCGCCGGGCCAACTCCAGGGCGAGCACGCCGCCGGCCGCTCCGGCGCCGACGATGCCGACCTCGGTCTCCACTAGGCGCCCGCCCGCCTACGGCCGGCTAGGGTTCGGGCCGCGTGTACCGTGCGAGATCGCCGCACCTTCCCGGGAACGTGGCGTAGCCCACCGCCGCCCAGCCCACCGGCGAAGCGTAGTAGCCGCCGATCAGGTCGGGCACCGCGCGCGTGCGGACCGCGCGCGCGTCGTCTGGATACGGACCGAGCGGCTCGCCGGGCAGCACGGTAGCGGACGTCAGGCGGTGACGGGAGAGCAGGGCTCGGCGCCGGTCAAGAGCAAGGCCCGAGAACCGGGTGCCGGCTAGCCGGTCTAGCAAGCGCGACCGTGGTCCGGTAGAGGTCGAGGTAGTATCCGGAGGGCTCCCCTGTACGGTCGGCCAGGTGGTCGAGCTAGAGCTGCGCGCTCCTCCGCCGAGAACGGCCGACCCTCCACCAACACCTCTGCAAACGCCACCAGCGCGTGGAGCTCGGGGCCCGACAGCGACCTTCCGGCCGCGTCGGGCCTGCCAGGCGGCGCCGCCAGGGCATCCTCGTTTCGCCCGCCGAGCCACGAAAGACTCGACGGGTCGAAACCGAGGGCCGTGAGGAAGCCCAGGATTAGCTTCCGTCTGGCGAAGCGCACCAGCTACGTGGTCCGCGGCACGCTCGTGGTCATTGAGGAATCGCCGGGTCCGTGGTGGCCGGGGTGCACAGGACTGCCATCTGCTTGAGCGTGACCGTCTCGTTGCCGAGGGGATCGCTGATCGTGATAGCGGCGCCGTTCGGCCCCTTGGGCTGCGGCCCCAGGATGTCATAGCACTTGAGCTGATCCGCCAAATTGGGATCGAAAGCGTTCAGATCGGGACCCTTCTCGACCTCGGCCGCTGACGTCGGCGTGCACAGCAGTCTCGACTTGCCCACGCGGACGCCCTGGTGGACGCCGAAACGGTCGGTGAGCTGCAGAGTGTACGGGGCGTTCGCGCCGTTCTGGATCTCGTAGCAGTCGAAGAGCGTCGTAGTGATCGGCGAGCCCGCCCCCCCGCCGGCATGTCCGACCGCGACCGACGAGGCGACGAGGGCGAACGTCATCAGTACGGCCAGGATCATCTTGCTCATCATGGTGTCTTCTCCTTTGTCGAGCATGAGCTTCTCAGGGCACGACTCTAATCTTATCGGAGCTATGGAAGTCATACTGCGGATCAATCACCATCAAAGGTGGTTGCCTCCAGGATGACCTTTGTCTCTCCCACGGTGAGCGTGTTCGCGGGAATTTGAAATTGGCAAACGACGTCCTGCACGCCGTCCTTATTCACGTCCTGAGTCTTGCACTGGAACCCGCTCCCGCTTTGCTTCACAGGCACGGCCCAGCTGAAGGGGCTCGTGCCTCTCAGGAACATCGTGGCCGGGTCGAGGTTCCGTGCATCGAATTCGAGTATGTTTTGGTCATCGCGCCGGCTGAACATAGCCACATTGACGATAGTGGTTATGCTGCGGATGGTTGTGTTGTTGGGGTCGCCGCCCGGCTTGTAGTCGATGACGTCGCGGCTCAGCGAGAGCGCATCTTCGAGGGTGAGCTCGACGTTCTTGGGGTCAATGTCCTCGATGGTGGAGGTGGCGCCGCCAGCGAAGTCCACGGAGGCTCGGAAGTTGAGGTCGATGTTGGCCCAGTCGTCGAAGCCCACGAGGCCCTCAAGAGTGGCAGGAGCGGTCCCCGGGCAGCCGACAATGTTGAGATTGTTGAGGTCCCTCGTCAGGGGTACGGTCGCGCTGCTCCGGCTCCAGTCGATCGATCCGCTGGCGCTGACCGTCACCACCTGAGCCTTCGACGGCACCCCCGACTGCGGACCGAATACCACCTTGCCGAGGAAGAGCTTGCCGGTGCCGGGGAGAGCGCCCACGCCGGTCGCCTCGGCCAAGCTGGCCTCGTTCAGCGGGGCCAACAGCTGTCGCGAGTAATCCAGGGGCCGACCGGTCAAGACATTGCTGGTCTGGAGGGCGTAGTTCATGACGCTCTGATAGTTCGGCTTGCAGTTGATGTTGTCGCCACCGCCATGACGCAGGCCGAGGTTGTGTCCCAGCTCGTGCATGAACGTCCCCGCCTGCTGGTCGATGCTGCCGACGTTGTGGCTCGTTCCGTCGACTTGGGCCAGCGCCCAGCTCCCGAGCGACACCATGAAATCGTTGCCGCCGACCTCGGAGCAGCCCGACGCCGTGTTTCCCGAACCCGACTGGTTGTGGACGAACAGCGCGTAGTGGAACGCGAAGCTCTTGGCGTTGATCGCGTTGCCAACCGGGCGTTCTAGCAAGGTCCCGAAGCCTCCTGCGCCTGGCAGGTGAGGAAGAACTGCGTCTTGATGGTGTCGAAGTTGGCGTCGCCGGGGGTGGGTGCCGGCGTGCAGGGCAGGAAGGCGGTGGCGTCGACTGTGCGGGATCTGCTCGTCGATCTCTGCACGTGGAGCCGGAAGGGACCGCCGGTGACGGCGGTGCGTTGTGGAAGGCGGCGACGACGTTGCTGATGGCCGTCGCGTTCGGCCTGTGGAACTGCATGTAGTCGATCTCGACGAAGATGTCCTTCCGGTCAGGCCTGGCGCATTCCTTGAGCCGCTCGGCTGTCCCCGCGGCCCCGAAGTTGCCGTTAGCGTCGAGGTCCGGAGGCAGGCTGTCTACACACAGAATGACGTCCCGGTTGGCTGGGTCCCCGTTCCAGATGCCGCTGAAGCTGATCCCAGGAAGACCGTCGGAGGGCCATAGACTGCCGTCCTCCCAGCAGTCTCAGCAGGCCGTCACCGTCGATGTCCTTCGGGCTGCCGTCCGATTGAGGTGGCTGGCGGGGCACGCCGCGGGAAACAGCACCGGCGCCCCGGTCAGCTGGCCGCTGGTTCCACCAGGGATCTCGATGGCCCGCCATTGTGTCGGGTCCTTGATCCAGATGATGTCCTTGTGCTGGGAGCCGGCGCGGACGGGATCGTACGCTAGGTTGGCCGGGTTGGTCACGAGCATATCCCGTGGCGTGGGCGCCACGTTGGGGTTGCCGGTGACCTTATAGCCCTGCCGTATCTCATCTCCGGAGGTGGACGGCGTGAAAGCGCACGAGACAAAGAGGCTCGTTCCGGCGACAGCGATTCCAGTCACGTCGGCCCCGGCGGGGCAGCCCGGCGGGGACCGAGCTCACAGTGTTGTTGGGGGGGATCGTGCTCTCTCCAAATTTGAAGACGACATTTGCGCCAGTCGCATCCACGCCCGTCTGGTAGATGGTCGCGGTCTTGCCGCTGGTCCTGTCCCCGGAATCCCAGGCGATTCCATCACAGTTCGAGCCGGCCGGACTAGCACGCAGCTGTGTCGCCGTTCCGTCGGCGGTCGCGGTCAACGGGCTGAAATCGATCGCCCAGAGGGAGTTCGTCCCGACACAAGCCAGGAGATCCCCCTTGTCGGCCCGAGCACTGAGCGCCGTCGGATCGACCGAGATGGGCAGGGTCCTCTTGAGCAAGGCCGCGGGGCTCGCGGGCTCGAGGAAGAAGAGCTGGTTCTGGCAGCTGGTCACCAGCAGGACCGGGATGTTCGGGAAGCCGGCTTTTCCACCCGGCACCACTGCGACGGCCGTGCCGCTATTGCCGCCGCAGAGCGCCGGCGGGATAGCGACGGTTTCGAGCACGGTTCCGACGGCTGCCTCGGCTGCCGCCACCATAATTCCGAGGCCGACGACGATCGAGAGCCCGACACCCGCGCGCTTCATTCGTTTCCAGCTCATCTTCTACGCTCCTTGCTTGTGGACGTGGTAACCAACCACTGTGGACAAATAGCGGGCGCCGCCGCTGGATCCTGACGATGCGGAGAGGCCACCTGGGTTCACTAGCGCGAGTGCGTGTCGATCTCCGAGGGTCGCTACGGTGCGTGCTGATGGTCTCATGGTTATGGTCAAGATGCGCGCAATCTCTGTGCCCTGAGAGAAGCTCGAAGAATGAAGAGCAATCGTCGTGGCTTGGATGGGCGTGAATTGTCCGGAGAGCGTCACCGGCGGCCGCCTCTGCTCACGTGACCAAGGTGCCGAGTACCAGGACGCCCACGAGCCCCAAGGCGAGACGCTTCGCTGTTGTGCTGTCCCCTTCATTGTCGTCGCTCACTCTGCCGTTGGCTTACCCTCGATGACGCTGCGCGGAATCGCTCCATACGACCCCTTCGCTCATACCTCCGGGCTTCGTTAGAGATAGATATGACTTGCGCTCGAGAGCGCATCGTTCGGGTGTGGAGCCGGCAGCTCGCGCCCTCTCTTCGCCCAACTACCATCATTTGGGGCGCCAGCTCATATGCGTGATCAGTTCTATGTCATATACAAGCCGCGTGCCATGGATTCTTGAGCACGAGATGCTATCGCTGCCGTTGCACGCACGCGCAAAGCGGGCGTTTCGGCGCACCGGACCGTTCTGGATTCCGAGAAACCATTTCGGGAATGTAGAACGCTCGCCGGAATGACGGAGCGCAAGACGTGATGAGGGCGCGCCTCTGGAGGGTCTCGGGGCGATAGGACTGAAGTACATAAAATGTCCCATGTCTGGCCCCAAGTGTCGGAAAAGAGCACCAGACTCCCCGGTGGCGTTTCCGCGATAAGAGCACCTTGACAAGGCGGGAGGTGTAAGCGGAAAGTCTGCGCAGGCTCGACACTCCGCGGCGGCGCCAGCAAGAGGAGACCCCGGCTTTGAAGACGTACCCTTGGAAGGAATTCCTCCACAAGCACCCAATGTTCTCTACGGTGCGGGACGATCGAAAGCTCGAGGCCCTTCTGGAGGATTCGGCCTCGACCGAGCGGATCCTTCGCCGCGATGAGGTCATCCTGCGCCAGGGCGCCCCCGGCGACTCCGTCTTCGTGATGGGCTCGGGGGCGACCGAGGCCTTTCTCGAGGCGGGCGATGGCTCGGAACTCTCGCTCTCGGTTATGCCGGCTGGCGATGTCTTCGGCGAGATGGCCTTCCTCGAACGTCGGCCGCGATCTGC
Source organism: uncultured Candidatus Rokubacteria bacterium (assembly GCA_963754315.1). GTDB lineage: Bacteria > Methylomirabilota > Methylomirabilia > Rokubacteriales > CSP1-6 > CAVWFS01. The sequence continues at coordinate 5,346 of CAVWFS010000013.1, read as the reverse complement.
CACCGTGCGAGCGAAAGAACCGTCTATCATCCTGGAAATCCACGGCCCGCAGTTCCGGGACCTGATGGACGATCACCCTGACATTGAGTTCCGGCTGCTCCTGAAGATGAGCGGCCGATTGCGGCAGCTCAACGAGACGCTGCAGGAGTTCCGGGCAACCCTCGAGCAGCGCGTCGAGGCGCGAACGAAGGAGTTGGCTGCCCTCAATGAAAAGCTCGAGGCCTCCAACACGCGGCTCCAGGAGCTGGATCGCCTGAAGTCAGACTTCGTCTCCGACGTTTCCCATGAACTGCGGGCCCCGCTTACCTCGATCTCTGGCTACGTCGATCACCTGCTGGACGGCATGGCCGGTGAGCTGAGCCCCGTCCAGAAGGACTGCCTCGACCGCGTGCGCGGCAGCACGGAACGGATGATCCGGCTCATCAACGACCTCCTTGACCTGGCGCGGATCGAGGCCGGCCGCGTGGACCTGCACCTGACGCGACAGCCGCTCGGGAAGGTCGCGGGTGAGGTGATCGATTTACTGCAGCCGTTCGCGGCGGACAAGGGTGTCGACCTCGGTGTCGAGACTCCCCAGGGAGACGTCTTCGTCCGCGCCGACTCCGACAAGCTCCATCAGATCCTGGTGAACCTGGTGCACAACGCCATCAAGTTCACCCCGCCCGGCGGGAGGGTCTGCGTCGTCGTGGCATCCCGGGGAGACGGGACTGTCATGACCACGGTTCGGGACACGGGCGAGGGCATTCGGCCCGAGGAGCTTCCGCTCGTCTTCGAAAAATTTGCTCAGGTCGGCGACTCGGAGACCCAGAAGAAGGGGAGCGGCCTGGGGTTGACCATCACCCAGAAGCTTGTGGCACTGCACGGTGGGACGATCTGGGTCGAAAGTCTGCCCGGCAAGGGGGCCGAATTCTCCTTTACCCTTCCGGCGGCGGGGCCTGAGCCATGAAGCAGCTCCTGGTGGTCGACGACGATCCGGACGTTCGCGAGATGCTGAGGATGGTTCTCGAGGCGCACCACTTCGCGGTGGCCACGGCGGTGAACGGGCGGCAGGCGGTGGAACAGGTCAAGTCCGACGTGCCGGACGGGATCTTCCTGGACGTCCGCATGCCCGTCATGGACGGCTTCCGCGCACTCGAGGCCATCCGACGCGAGTACCCGCACCTGACAATCATCATGATCTCGGGTTCCACGAACGAAGACACCGCCGAAAAGGCTCGGGTGGGCGGCGCCAACGGATACCTGCCGAAACCGTTCGAGTCGAAGCGGCTCCAGGCGGTTCTCCGCGACTCGTTCGGCTGGATACCGTAAGCCACGGCATGGATCAACCCCGACCCCGGATCCTCGTGGTCGACGACGATCCGGATGTCCTCTTCTTACTGAGCAGTCGCCTGGATCAGCTTGGCTATGCCGTGACGACCGTCAGCAGCGGTGTCCAGGCGACCGCGAAGCTGGCCGCCGAGGCTCCCTCCCTCATGTTCCTGGATCTGCGGCTCCCACGGATGAGCGGCCTCGACGTGCTCCGCCACACCAGGCAGACGTCGCCGGAGACGACCGTGATCGTCATGACCGCCTACGCGACGGTGGAAAAGGCGGTGGAGGCGATGAAAGAAGGCGCCTGGGACTTTCTCACCAAGCCCTTGACACCCGGTCACCTCGAGCTCGTCGTCCAGAAGGCGTTCGAGCACAACGAGCTGCAGCGGGCGCAGCGCCTGGCCCAGGAGGAACTCGACGCGAAGATTCAGCCGATCATTGGGGAGAGCCCCGCCATCCAGCGCGCGATCGAGCGTGCCCGCCGGGCAGCCCAGAGCCAGTCCACCGTGCTCTTGCTCGGCCAGAGCGGGACGGGCAAGGAGGTGTTCGCGCGCGCCATCCATGCCTGGAGCCCGCGGCACGCGCGCCCGTTCGTCATCGTCAACTGTGCTGTCCTGGGCGAAGAGCTCATCGCCAGCGAGCTATTCGGCCACGAACGAGGGGCTTTCACCGGCGCTCATCAACGTAAGCAAGGCAAGATCGAGCTAGCCGACGGCGGCACCGTCTTCCTCGACGAGATCGGTGAGATGCACCCCACGCTTCAGACCAAGCTTCTGCGGGTGATGCAGGATCACGCCTTCGAACGGGTCGGCGGCACCACGACCATCCAGGTTGATATCCAGGTGATCTCGTCGACGAACCGCGACCTCACCCGGGCCGTGAAGGATGGAAGATTTCGCGAGGATCTGTTCTTCCGGCTCAATGTCATTCCCATCACGCTCCCGCCCCTGCGCGAGCGCCGGGGTGACATCCGGCTGCTTGCCGAGTTCTTCCTGAAGAAGCACAGCCACGAGCTCAAGCGGCCCGGGCTGTCCTTCTCTCCGACCGCCCTGGGGCTCCTGGAACAATACGACTGGCCGGGGAACGTTCGTGAGGTGGAGAACCTCCTCGAGCGCGCCGTCGTGCTCGCGAGTGGCGACCAGATCCACGCCGAAGATCTAGCCCTTCCGGCCTCCGCTGTCTCGGCGAACGGGCCGGTGTCGACCTACCAGGCGCAACTCGATGCCGCCGAGAAGGAGATGCTCCGCCAGGTGCTCCGCGATCACGATGGCGACAAGCGCGCCGCCGCCCGGGCGATCGGCATGGCCCTGTCGACCTTGTACGCCAAGCTCAAGCGGCACCAACTGTAGAGGAGCGTCAGGACGGCGAAAGAGCTGCCTTGAGGACGCGCGCGTAGTTCTTGTACGCCAGCCGTTCGATCACCGAGGGGTCGACCTTCATCTCGTAGAGATGATCGACCACCTTTCGGAGGTGGCCGTAATCGTTGACGGTCCAGTTGGGTCCCATCCCCTCGATATCGGTGCCGAAGGCGACGTGATCGGGGCCGATGGTGTCGGCCAGACGGGCCAGCTCGCGCGCGTATCCCTTCGTGTCACCACGGGTGACGGTCCACCCTTGCCCCGGTCGCGAAAGGCCGAACCCCCACAGACCGACGACGCCACCGCGGGCGGCGATCTTCTTGGCCAGCGCCACGGACAATCTGCGTTTGAGGTATCCGTACGGATCCTGCCAGCTGCCCCCGTCTCCCTCGACCCAGCCGTGCGACCAGACCAGAGGCGCCGTCGACAGCGCCAAGGCTTGCTCGACCGAGGGGGCCGTCGAGTGGGCAACGTCGACCAGGATCCCTTTGGCATTGCATGCCTTGACGACTTGTTGACCGAAGGGGCTCAGGCCCTTGTGGGTCGGGGACGTTGTCTGGAAGTCCCCGACCGGAGTGCGGATATAGTGGACGAGCTGCAGATGGCGGAGACCCTTCTCGTAGGCTGAATCCAGCCCGTCGAGGCGCCCCTCCAGGAAATCGGCACCTTCGGATGCCAGAACGATGCCCGCCTCACCCCCGAGGCAAGCGTCGACATCGGAGGGTGTCAAGACCACGCGCAGCCGCTGGTCCGTTGCGTAGGCCTTCATGCGATCCAGCACGCTGGCGAAGCGCTTGGCGATATCACCCGGGGTGGGCTCGCTCGCCTGTTCGATTCCCGTGCTCGTGACGCGAAGCCACGGCCCGTCCGGAACATTCGTCCAGGCCACGATGGCCACGCCCTGCGCGCGCATGTCCTCGGCAAGGCCGGAGTCCGCGATGCGCCGGGTGATCAATCCGTAGTGGCTGTGCATGTCGGCGATGGGAACCCGGGGCTGCCCGAGAGCCGCGCGGGGCCGGGAGGCCAGTAGGGTCGCCGCCATCCCCAGCAGCTGCCGACGACTCAGGCGCATGACCGTGGCGTCGGGCACGCGTCCGGCATCCTCTGGGCGGATCACATAGACTCCACGCCTCATCATACGCCGAGAGCTCGTGGCCTCCTGCGCTTGCCCATCCGGCGCATCCCGGCTAGGGTGGGCGAAAGCTGGCCAACCTTCGGGCGAAGGGGGCTCCAGGATGCAGTGTCCCCGATGCCAGCACGAAAACCCCGCTGCCGTGAAGTTCTGTGGCGAGTGCGGCGCCAAGCTCGAAGCGCGATGTCTGCAGTGCGGAAGCGGGAACCCGCCGGGTAACAAGTTCTGCCATGAGTGCGGGGCGACGCTGGGAGCCGCGACCTCCCAGACGAAGCCCTCGTACCCCCATGCGTACACCCCGAAGCACCTCGAATTCGATCCGCGATCCACCGATCGCTTGCCCTTCCATGATCCTGACAAGGCAGAGCAGGCACAAGTTGGCGCGATGACGCCCTCCCCGGATGCGCGCATAAGGCATCTGCAGCGAGCCCCGCTGTTCAGCGGATTCAATGAGGGCGAGCTGCATCGGGTCGCCGAGCTCTCGAAGATCGTCGAGTTACCGGCGGGAACCGTGGTGACGCAGATTGGAGAGCCGGGCGATTCATTCTTCATCATCATCGACGGCACGGTAGCGGTGCGCACCCCGATCGGAGCCGGGAGCCAGTTACAGCCGGGTGACTTCTTTGGCGAGATGAGCCTGCTCGATGGCGAGCCCCGATCAGCGACGATCACGGCAACGACCGATGTCCGGCTGCTCATGGTGGACCGCTCCCACTTCTGGCGACTGCTGGATGAGACACCGGAGCTGGTCAGGCGGATTCTCTCGCTCCTGTCACTTCGCGTGCGACGTCTCGAGAAGACGGCAAACGCGATACTCCGTGGCGCCAACTCAACCTGACGCTCGGCAAGCATCGTCGAGGCCTCGGAGGGATGGTATTTGCGCCGGAGCCTCCTCCTCAGCCCGTCGCCCTGGGCTCCCAAAAAAGGGAGGGTAGATCATGCGGTCGATAGCTTCGATCGTGTTGCTCGTCTTCGTGACGACCCTGCTCGGTGCTTGCGGCTTCGCGGGCTCAGCCCCTGTCCAACCCGGGAACCCGCCGGGCTTCTTCGTTGGCGTGTGGCATGGGCTGCTAGCTCCGTGGACCCTCATTCTCCGAGCCTTCCTTCCCATCAAAATGTACGAGGTTCCCAACTCAGGTTGGCTCTATGACTTTGGCTTCCTGATCGGCATAACCGGTTCGCTACCCATTGGCTGGGCGGCTGCAATCGTCGCCCTCCTTGTCCACACGAAAGTGATACCTGCCTCGGCCTGATCGGACCGACGAGGACGTGGGCGTGGCTGGCAAGCAGCAGCGGCGTGGTGTAGCCTTCCTGTCATGGACCCCGGACTGGAGCTGGTCGATGTCGTCGACGAGAACGACCAGGTGGTAGCCACGGTCACCCGGCGCGAGATTCGCGCGCGGACCTCCTGCATCGCTGCACGTACGTCTTCGTGCGCCGGCCGTCGGGTGAAGTCTTGGTCCACCGGCGGACGGACACCAAAGACGTTGATCCGGGCGCCTACGATCTCTTCGCGGGCGGTGTCTGTGCGGCCGGAGAATCCTA
>CAVWFS010000012.1:0-49974 GCA_963754315.1 uncultured Candidatus Rokubacteria bacterium | reverse complement strand
GTCGCCTGATCGTGCGCGCCGCGGGGGCCGTCGATTCTCGAGTGCCCTCAGGGCTACTGTCGCGGTCCGTCGCTGGTGGGCGCCCGCGGAGAACCCAGGCGCGCAGCAAGGGATCGACGATCCGATAGCTGATCCCCGCGCGCGACGGCACAGCGGTCGCGTACGACGAACGACAACTCCCGCAACCGCTCGAGGCTCCGCGCGACTGTCGAAGACGGGCCCAGCTCGTAGGCCTGGCGAACTCGCTCCGCGGACATCGCGTCGCCTCGTCCCTCCGCGACGGCGGCCGGCGAGCGTCGTTGGGTGAGCGTGAGTGCGTCCCAGCCTCGGCGAATAGCTGATCGCCCTCGGCCGCCAGATCATCGAAGTGTCTCCACATCGTTCTCGGTGAGCCGTCTAGCGTGGACACCGCGCGACCACAGCGCGCGGGAGACCCGCATTACGTAGTACGGAATTCCCTCCGCGCAGGCGACGATCGTCCGCGCCACCTCCGGCGCGACATCCACCGACCCACGGCGAAACCGGGCGGTGAGGTAGGGCACCCAGTCGTCTCCGCTACGGGCCCAGCTCCATCAATCGGCCAAATCGATAGAAGGCGTTTCCTCTTGGGCCATTTCGCGGAGGAGGTGCGGCTTTGACCCCGCGAAGAGATATCCACGCCACGGTGGCTTCTGAAACGCTGACCGGAGCGTCTTTTCCAGACGGGCACCATCGAAGGCGCGAACTCCTGGAACTCGTCGAAGGCGACCACGATCGGCCGCCCCTGCTGCTGGGCCAGCCGGGATGGCAGCTCAAGCGCCCAGGCGCGCACCTTGGCAAGCTCGGACGGGGTTCTGGGCGCATCGAGCGTGACCACGGGCTGCTGGGTGTGGGGGTCGATGGAGAATCGCGGGCGGAAGCGCTCGCTCGAACTCGGTGGCCCACACGACGAGCTTGGTGAGCGGCGAGCGGCTCGCGGCGAGCAGGGAGTTGGCAAACAGCTCCCACAACTCCCGTTCGGAGTTCGCTCGATACAGGTCGACGTACGCCGTCAGCACGTGGTCACGGACCTGGAGCCGGCGCAGGGTTTCGTGGATGAGGCAGGTCTTGCCGAACCGCCGGTAGGCGAGGAGGAATACGCGGCCCCCCTGCCGGAGCTCCTCCCGCAAGAAGGCGACCTCGTCCCGACGATTCGCAAAGTCGTCGCCGGTCACGATGGTGCCTGCCGGGAAGGGGTTCTCCAAGTCGCTATCCTGCGAGTCGCAAATGTGCGGGTAGCCGAAACCGTATCGCGAGATGGTGCGCATAGGAAAAATCCGCGCGTATCCTCACCGCCTGCCGCTTGGCGGGGCAGGGGAGGAGGCGGGCCGCTACGCCTGTGCCAGGAGCCCCGGCCTAAGCGATTTCTAGGCTAAGATCGCTGGCATGTCGTTTGCCGCAATCGGTGGTCACTGGGGACTGCGAAGGGGGACATAGACATGCGTCGAAGCTGGGTGGGCGTCGCGATTCTCGTTGGCCTGGGTGTGTTCTCGTCTCGGGGGCTGCCCTCCACGCCCAGGCCCAGGCTCCGGCCGATCCGTCTCGGTCGAGCTATCAGCCCGTGCGGGAGGAGGATTTCAAGACGGTCTTCGCGCGGATGAGCGCGGCCAAGGCAGGCGTCATGGCGCGCCAGACGAACCTGCTCAACGCGCGCTACGACCTCAGCGACCGGCCGGCAGCGGGGTCACCATGAGCCGGGGGAAGCCAGTGCAGGACGGTGTTCGGGTCAAGCTCCCGGCCGGGTCACGTGGGACCGCCTGGCGAGCGCGACACCGGAGCAGATTCGCGAGCAAGGGCTCTTCCCGGCTGGATTCATGCCGCTGCCGCATCCGAACCATCCGGAAGGGGGCATGCTCTTTCCGCGCTTCCAGATCGACGAGATCAAGAAGCAGACGGCGCGGGACCTGACCCGCTTCGACCTCGACTTCGATTTGCCTGACCGGTTCCTGCCCGAGTTCCCCGCCGCCCATCTTTCTGACGACCCGGCCCGACCTGGGCGACGTGTCGCGGGGCCAGCTCGTCACCACCGACAACTTCTACGAGCTCTTCAACGGGCTCCTGAACCCGAAACAGCTGGAAGGACTCCGGCTTCTGCTGACGCCGTTTCCCCAGCAGCAGTTCAACACCCGACGACCGCCGCAGCGAACGTCCAAGCCTGGGCGTGGCGTGCTTCGACTGCCACCAGAACGGCCAGCACCAACGGCGCCACGCATCTGGTAGGTGACATCCGGCCGCAAGAGTTTCGCCACCGGATCGACACCCCGTCGTTGCGCGGAGTCAACATTCAGCGGCTGTTCGGCTCCCAGCGGGCTCTCAAGACGGTCGAGGACTTCACCGAGTTCGAGCAACGGGCGGCCTACTTTGACGGCGATCCGGTGATCGCCACCAAGAAGGGTGTCAACGTGCTGGAGCGCGGCAGCCAGGTTCACTTCATGGCGGAATTCCAAGCCCTCCTGGCCTTCCCGCCCGCCCCCAAGCTCGACGTGCTCGGCAAGCTCGATCCCGCGAAGGCCACGACGCAGGAACTGCGCGGCCAGGCGCTCTTCTTTGGCAAAGGCCAGTGCGCGAGTTGCCATCACGTCGCCCTACTACACGGATAACCTCATGCACGACCTGCGCGTGGAGCGCTTCTTCAAGCCGCAGACTGATCAACGGGCGGATGGCCTCCGCGGACGGGCCGATCAAGACCTTTCCTCTGCGCGGCATCAAGGACACGCCGCCCTATCTGCACGACGGGCGGTTGCTGACCCTGGAGGACACCGTGGAGTTCTTCAATCTGGTCCTGGGGGTGAAGCTGACGGCGGCCGAGAAGCGAGACCTGGTGCTCTTCCTGCGAACTCTGTGAGGATCGAGGACCCGGAGCCTACGAGATGCGCAGCGCCAGCGTCACCGGCAGCCGCGCCGCCCGAATAGCGGGCAGCAAGCCGCCCACGGTACCGATGACCAGCGCCCACACGAGACCCTGCCCCAGCAGCCGGGGCCTGACCCGGAAGTCGAAGGCGACCTGAGAGAACATAATGAAGTTGAGCGTGGGGAGTGAGGCGCCATCGCAGTAGACATAGGCCAGCGCGCCCCCGACGGCGCCGCCGAGCAGGGCGAGCAGCAGGGCCTCCATCATCACCGAGACCACCACCGGCACGCCGCCGAAGCCAGTCGCGCCACACGGTCCAGGCGCTGTCCCGGAAGCCGATCCGCGAACACGTTCAACCCGGCAAACTGCTGGGCCGCCTTCCTGCCCCACGATCACCCCGCGCTCGCGGATGGACTGGGCCATGGTGTTGCCGGTGAGAAGCAAGATGGTAAAGAACACGGCCGCCAGGATGCGGCCGAGGCCAGCGGCCGGCATCGCGAGCGATGATGCCGACCAGGTCGAATCCCAGTGCAGGTTGCCGTCGGCCTTGGGGTGGATCTCCGAGCTGATGGGCAGCTTCTGCCCGAGCTTCCAGCCAAAGCGGTCGACCAGGCGCTGGCCGGCCACCGCCCCGCTGCGCGTCTTGGCGAAGGCCTCGCGGTGCTCGGGGGCAATGGTGAACACCGGGTACATGTCGAGGTACCGCAAGACGCTCGAACGCTGCCTTCTGATCGGGCCGCTCCTTCTGGTGAGTGCGCACCCGGGGATCGAGCGGCGGCTGCTGTACTGAGGAGCTTCAGCCGCTACAGCAGAAAATACTTCATTAATCACGATCAGACGGAAGAAGATGGGGACGCGCATTTAAGAACGGAGGATCGCGGCAGGGATGATCGAGGCCGCCCTAGGAGAGCAAAAGCCAGCATCACTCCGGGAGCACGTCAGTGAGATCGCGGCTGATGGGCACGATCCCCACTGCGGGCACGCTTCATCGAATCTCCAAGGCCCTCGGACGGCCGGTTGCGGAGTTGCTGGAGATGACTGGACCGAGAGGCACGAAGAAGACCGCCGCGAATCAAGCAGGACGCCGCCGCGACGACGGCAATCGCCCGGGGCTATGAGTCCCTAGGAGACTATCTATGGTGCGCGGAGACGCCCGAGAAGGGCTGGGGTTCGTCTGGCGATTCATGACGAGGTGCTGTGGACTTCTCGCTCTCCTGACCGTCTGTCTCTCCGCGAGCGAGGCGACCGAAGTCGTTCCGTGTACGGGCGATCCCATGGATATTGGGCCTGGTGCTTTGGTCGCCTGTCAACTCGAACCCGTTGGCGATAGGGATGAGTTTAGATTCACCGGGTCGGCCGGCGAGAAATTCCTGATCGTCGTAACGGCGTTATCGGAGCCGGAGCCGGTCCCCGTGGCGGGAGGGCCGTGCCTCGAGCTACGCGACCCGGATAACCTCCTGACGGGACCGGGTTTCTTCTGTGCTTTCGCGGTGGCTCGTTCAGAGCTGATTCTTGCCAAGAACGGCACACATAAGATCTTTGTTAGCGAATTCGATAACGATCTGATGCCGTATAGAGTGTCTCTCGAGCGCGTTTTCCCTCCCTCGCCGCTAGCCACGCCATTGGGATATGGGGGAACGCCCCTCAGCGGTCTACCGGTCGACGTCGGGGGTGTCAAGCTCTTTCAATTTGCGGGTGCGGCCGACAGCACGGTGCAGATTCAGGTCACGCGAACAGGTGGCGGGAATTTCCCTTGCCTGGAGCTGATAGATCCTGACGGGGTGTTTCAGGACCAGGGGGGCTTGCCCCCTAGGGCCCGAAGCGAGGTATGCAGATTTGGGAGTGCCGGAATCAGCCCGACACTGACGAAGAGCGGAACGTACACGATCCTGGTGCACGCGGCGGGCCGTGATCAGGCGATGACGTTCACGATCGCTCTCGAATGTCTCAGTTCGTCGTGTCCCACGGGGCCCCCGGGCCCCACGGGGCCCACGCGCCCGCGTGATTTCGACGGCGACGGCAAGGGCGACATCCTGTGGCGGCACACCTCGGGCTTGGTCGCTATCTGGCTCATGAACGGCACCAGCATCAGCGGCAGCGGCTCGCCCGGGAACGTCGCCACCGGACTGGACCATCGCAGGGGGTGGGGGACTTCAACGGGGACGGCAAGGCCGACATCCTGTGGCGGCACACCTCGGGCGCCACCGTCGATCTGGCTCATGAACGGCACCAGCATCATCGGCACCGGCTCGCCTCGGGAGCGTCGGCACCGACTGGACCATCGCGGGGGTGGGGGACTTCAACGGGGACGGCAAGGCCGACATCCTGTGGCGGCACGCCTCGGGCGTCACCAGCTATCTGGCTCATGAACGGCACCAGCATCATCGGCAGCGGGTCGCCCCGGGAGCGTCGGCCCCGACTGGACCATCCAGGGTGTGGGGGACTTCAACGGGGACGGCAGGGCCGACATCCTGTGGCGGCAACCTCGGGCGTGCGTCAGCCATCTGGCTCATGAACGGCACCAGCATCAGCGGCAGCGGCTGACGCTCGGCAACGTGCCCCACCGACTGGACCATCCAGGGGGTGGGGGACTTCAACGGGGACGGCAAGGCCGACATCCTGTGGCGGCACGCCGCGGGCTGGTCGCCATCTGGCTGATGAACGGCACCAGCATCGGCGGCATCGGCTCGCCGTGGCCAACGTGCCACCGGACTGGACCATCCAGGGGGTCGGCGACTTCAACGGGGACGGCAGGGCCGACATCCTCTGGCGGCACAGCCGGGGGCGCTCATCGTCATCTGGCTGATGAACGGCACGAGTCGGATCAGGCGGAATAGACGAGCCTCCCATCGCGCTGGACGGTGGACGGCAGCGACGCGCGAAGATGGAGGCGCGAGTCGAACGCCTCGCGAGTCCAAACGAGGACATCGACGGCTGTGTGCAACTCCCAGAGCGCTTCGTAGGCAGGGGCGGCGCGCCGAAGCAGTCGCGGCGCGTCGTCCGAAACCACGACCATGAGATCGTAGTCGCTGTCAGGTCCGGAATCGCCACGACCACGGGAGCCGAAGAGGTAGATCCGTTCCGGGTGGTAGGTGTCGACGAGCCGAGTGACGATCCTATTCAGAACAGGATCCTCGGCGCTGGGTCGCAGTCCGCGAGCCCTCTGTTCGCTGATCAGCCATGCTCAGCAGTTCCCTGACGCCATGCTATCAGCCTGGCGCCTCCGGGCGCGAGAGTAGACGGGACGCCGGATGAGGGCGAGGTCGTGCAGAGCCCGTCCGGTTACGAGATGCGCAGCGCCAGCGTCACCGGCAGCCGCGCCGCGCGGATGGCGGGCAGCAACCCACCCACGGTGCCGATGACCAGCGCCCACACGAGACCCTGCGCCAGCAGCCGCGGCGTCACCCGGAAGTCGAAGGCCACCTGGGAGAACGTGTTGAAGTTGAGCGTGGAGAGCGAGGCGCCATCACAGTAGACATAGGCGAGCGCGCCCCCGACGGCGCCGCCCAGCAGCGCGAGCAGCAGGGCCTCGATCATCACCGAGACCACCACCGGCAACCCGCCGAAGCCGATCGCGCGTAGGGTGGCGATCTCCACCTGGCGGCTCGCGATGGCCGAGTACATGCAGTTGAGGGCGCCGAAGGTGGCGCCGATGGCCATGAAGGTGGCCACCGTGTAGCCGAGGATGTTGATGAGGTTCGAGAGCAGCTTGGCCTGACGGGCGTAATACTCCGGCTCCCGCAGCACGCCGATCGAGAAACGTCGATCGCGGCTGACGGAGTCCTTGAAGGCGGCGAGGCCGGTGTCCGAGCCGTCGGCGAGCTTGGCGGTGACCGACTGAAATTCCGGGCGGCGGAAGGCTGACAGGGCCACCTCGGCGTCGGCCCAGATCTCCGACTCGTGCACGTCCCCGCCGCTCGTGAAGATGCCGACGACGGTCCAGTCGCTGTCCCGGAAGCCGATCCGCGAGCCCACGTTCAACCCGGCGAACTGCTGGGCCGCCTTCCTGCCCACGATCACCTCGCGCACGCCGCGCTCGAAGCGCCGGCCCTCGACGAGCTGCAGCTCCTCGCGGATGGCGAAGGCTGTCGGCTGCACGCCGCGGAAGGGCACGTTGTTGGGGCTCGTCTCTCCCTTGCGGGGCAGATCCACCATCACGACCATTTCGGCCGAGGCGAGCGGGCGGCGGCCGGCATCGCGTGCCACGCCGGGCAGGTTGGCGAGCAACGTGGCCTGGGTGCGCGGCACGCCGCTTGCCAGCTCGGAGTCGGAGCCGGCGCGCAGCATGATCACCCGGTCAGGCCGCCCGGTGCTGGCCAGGGTGTGGCGGAACCCCTCCGACATGGCCAGCATGGCCACCAGCACGCCGGCCACGCCGGCGATGCCGATGACGATGACCAGCGAGGTGCCGAGGCGCTGGGGGATGGTGAGCAGGTTGATGGCGGTGATCTCGACGACCTGGTTGAGCGAGCGCATCAGCGATGGCCCGACAGCGCGTCCACGATCTGCAGGCGGCGGGCGCGCAGCGCCGGTGGCAGCCCGATGGCGAGCGCCAGGGCGGTGGCCACGGCCAGGGCCGTCAGCCAGGTAGCACCGCTCACAAACAGCGGCGGGAAGCGGCCGCCGGTGGAGCCGTTGAGGACGGGCATGAGGCCGACCGCGATGGCCATGCCCGCCCCGCCGCCGAGGAGCAGCAGCAGGCCCGCCTCCGCCAGCACGAGCAGGGTCACCTTGCCGTCGGAGAACCCGAGCGTCTTCAGAATGGCCAGCTCCGGAATGCGCTCGCGGATGGACTGGGCCATGGTGTTGCCGGTGAGAAGCAGGATGGTGAAGAACACGGCGGCCAGGATGCGGGTGACCAGGGCTCCGATGTCGCCGATCTGCTTGGCGAACCCGATGGCAAATTCCTTCTCGGGCTGGGTCTTGGTCTCGTCGGGTGAGTTCATGAACATGGCGTCGATCTGGGCCGAGATGGCCTTGGCCTGACCGGAGTCGGCGATGCGCTCGATGTACCAGCCCGTGGTTCCTTTGCCCGCGAGGCGCGCCTCGTCGAAGTACGCCACGTTGATCAGCACCATGTCCGTGTTGCCCCGGACAGCCGGGTCGTCGGCGTCGAAGATGCCGACCAGGTCGAATTCCCAGTGGAGGCTGCCGTCCGTCTTGAGGTGGATCTCCGAGCTGATGGGAAGCTTCTGCCCGAGCTTCCAGCCAAAGCGGTCGACCAGGCGCTGGCCGGCCACCGCCCCGCTGCGCGTCTTGGCAAAGGCCTCGCGGTGCTCGGGGGCAATGGTGAACTCCGGGTACATGTCGAGGTACCGCCGCGGGTCGACCGCGAACACCGGGAAGGCGTTGCTCTCGTTCTGGTACTTGGCGCCGAACCAGTCGGCGTGGGCCACGGCCACCACACCAGGTACTTGCTCGATGCGGCGCAGATACGAGATGGGCAGGGGCTCGATGATCGAGTAGCGGGCCGTGGTGAGCAGGCGCTTGGCGTCGGCGCTGTCCACCCCCGAGTCGAAGGCCACCTTGACCGCCTGCAGCAGGCCGAACAGCAGGAAGGCGACCAGCACCGAGAGCAGGGTGAGCACCGTGCGGGTCTTCTTGCGAAAGAGCCCCGCCCACAGGAGCGGCAGGTACCTCACGCCAAGGTCCCCTTGTCCAGATGGAGCTGATGCCGCGCGTACTCGGCGGCCTTGGGATCGTGGGTGACCATCACGATGGTCTTGCCGTGCTCACGATTGAGCGTCTGCAGCAGGGTCAGGATCTCGTCGGCGGTGACCCGGTCGAGATCGCCGGTCGGCTCGTCGCACCGCCCCGCGTGGACCTACTGGCTTGGCTGACCGTGCGGGTCGCAAGCGACAGCGATGGCCAACGCCCGGCAGACGGCCGCCATCTTCTCACGACTCAGGCTGCCGACGTAATGCCGCAGCGCCTCCTGCGCGACGGTCTGCACGTGATCGAGGTTCACGGCGGACTCGGTCTTCAGCCCTGTGTCGATGCCGACGAGGACCTCGCTCGGCGCACCGTGAATCGTCGACGTGATAGGGGCGACCATGACCGTCGAGAGGAGCGGGATGACGTCGGGCCTGCTCAGGACGAGCACCGGTCGCCGCTTGTCGGGAGGCTTGAACGTGTACAGCCAGATCTCACCCCGGTTCACTCGTCGGGCCAGGCGCCCTGCTCGTCCCACCCCGCAAACTCCTTCCCCAGCCCCTTGCCACCGCGATAGGCCTTCTTGTATTGCGTCGCGATCGACGCGCGCCCTCGCTGGCGCAGGTACGCCTCGACAGCGCGGCGGAGCACGGCGGACCGACCGTCCTTCTGGACCTCGTCCAGGGCTTCGAGCTTCTCGAGCAGCCGCTCATCGAACATGACCTGTATAGCTTTCATGTTGATAATATATGTGGAGCTCGACCCATGAGCAAGCGAACAGTGAAACGTCACGTCGCCTAGTAATGGCGGCAACGCTGCGAGGTCGATCTCCGCGCCGCAGATACGAGATGGGCAGGGGCTCGATGATTGAGTAGCGGGCCGTGCGTGAGCAGGCGCTTGGCGTCGGGCAGGTACCTCACGCCAAGGTCCCCTTGTCCAGATGGAGCTGATGCCGCGCGTACTCGGCGGCCTTGGGATCGTGGGTGACCATCACGATGGTCTTGCCGTGCTCGCGATTGAGCGTCTGCAGCAGGGTCAGGATCTCGTCGGCGGTGACCCGGTCGAGATCGCCGGTGGGCTCGTCACACACGAGGAGGGTGGGATCGGAGACGATGGCCCGCGCGATGGCCACCCGTTGTTCCTGGCCGCCCGACAGCTCTCGCGGCTTGTGCCGGGCGCGATCCTCGAGCCCCACCAGGGCGAGCGCAATGGCAGCGTGGCGGCGGCGCTGGGCGGCCGACAGATTGGTCAGCAGCAGCGGCAGCTCGACGTTCTTCTGGGCCGACAGGACCGGGAGCAGGTTGTAGAACTGGAACACGAAGCCGACGTGGGCAGCCCGCCACCGCGACAGCTCGCCGCTTCCGAGCTGGTCGATGCGCTGGCCATCCACCACGATGCTGCCGGCCGTTGGCGTGTCGAGCCCGCCGATGAGGTTGAGCAGGGTCGTCTTGCCCGAGCCTGACGGGCCCATGAGTGCCACGAAGTCGCCGCCGGCGATGTCGAGATCGATGCCATGCAGCACCTCGATCTTCTCGCCGCCGCGCTGGTAGGTCTTGGTCACACCGCGGATTCTTATGATGGGGGGTCCGACCTTGATGGGGGGTCCAGATTCACCCCCCATACCCCCCTCACTCGGAGACGCCCCGGGGGACCCGGGGCGCCCCTCGAACATCAACGTCGAATTCCCTTTTCACTCGACGTCCACAAGCAGGAGAGCCGGATCGGCATCCTGACCGAAGACGGGGAACGGCTCGAGCACCAGGTCGGGACCATCGCAGGACCGTGAGGCGGCGGACACGGGGTCGTCCGGGTCCGTGCGGACGCCAGGCGGCTTCACGCGCCGGTGGATACTCGTAAGATGTATTTCAGGATGATGGCGTTCCGCCGGACGACAGCGCCGTCGACGGCCATGCGGCAGGGATGCGGGCCCGGCCACGCCATGCTACGCTCGCCCGTGGCCCATTCCTCGGGTGGCCGCCGCGGCGCGCCATTGCCAGCCCCGTCCTCACGCCGGCCATCCCCCACCGCATGCGCCATTAGCCCGTGACCCTTCTCCTGAAGCCGCCTATCCAGTTTCTCCTCTTCTTTGCCTTCATCTCTGCACTCGTCCTTTCGTTGCGACCACCGTTTCTCACATATGACAGCTATCATTATCTCGATCTTTCCGTTGCTCCGCGATTACATGATACCCATCCCCTCGTTTTCGGCTATATCCTCAAGTTCCTTGCCATCATCGCCGGATACTTCCGTCCCCCCGCGTTTGCCAATCTTGTCCTCCTCTGGAACTCCTTCTGCCTCTCGGTCTTTCTCTTTTTACCGCTGAACGAGGCTCTTCGTAATTCCGGAGCCGTGTCTGGAAAGCCTCGCGCCGCCGTACGCTCGGGGGCGGAGCTACTGCGGTACGGGTTGGTGCTGGGCTTGGCCCTCTTCGTTCTCATCTCAAATCTCTTGATGGCGAACGCCTTCTGGAGTGAGATGACCAGCCTTGCGCAGCTTTCGCTCATGGTCGCGGCGTCATGCCGGTATTTCCAGACTGGATCGCTTCGTTGGCTGATCGTCGGCGCGGGACTCTTCGTGGTTTCTTATCACACTCGCTATGTCATGCTGGTATACCCCTTCAGCGTCCTCCTCGTGGTCGGTATAGGACTGGTCAGACGCAAAAGCTGGGCACGGCTGCCTTCATCGCGGCGTGGGTGCGGATGCTATGGTTGCCGGGTGTCATGCTCACCGCGCTCCTGGCGTCGAATCTTACCCTGCAACGCTATATCCCGTCTGTGGGCGGCGAAGTACGGTTTTCGATGGGCCAGGGCGTGACGCTATCAATGCAATGTGCCCTACGCTGTAAGACCAGTATGTATGCCACGGACTGCACAACGTCGGAAGGGGCGCGCATAATCAAGGAGTCTTTGTGTCGAGATCTCGTTCATGGTTTGGCAGATCTGGGTGCGCCCATCGCGGCCTACTCCGACCTCCGAGGAATCTTTCGCCAGAATGGATGGGCGAATACCATGATTTGGCTGATAGCCGCCCCCCTCACCTACTTGACGGATACGCACAGCCTCGAAGTAGGCCTCTTCAGGTTTGGCGAGATGGAGGGGGCGATGCGACGCTATTCGTTCGTGAAGGGCTACTATGCCCCGTACTTCGACGTCGACCAGGAAGCGACGAAGCCGAGTCGATCGTTCACGTTCCTGGAGCAGTGGGTCCATGTTCTCTTTCATCGGCATGTGTACCATGGCTGACGGTGGTGTTTCTGATGGTGAGTGGATTCGTCGTCTACAAGACCGACAATGTCGGCGCCGCGCTTCATGGCCGCCTATTCCCTGGGGACTTACCTGCTCTTCGCGTATTTCAATCCTCACGTCCCCTTTCGTTACTTGATGCAGATCATCTCGCCGGCCGCCGCCGCCCTCATCGTATACGTCGGGGAGATCGGAGAAGCAGGGAACACCTGCCCGCGAGGGGTAAGTTCCGGGGTCGACAGCGAGCCGGCTCGTCATCAGCTCGACCCGGGGTCCCCCAGCCGCAGCTGGTACAGACGGCGGAGCTGGTGGTCAGCGCGCAGCCACGCCAGCGTGCTCGTGAAGCCTTGAGCCATTGAGCGCGTGGGGCGCCAGCCGAGCTCGGCGCTGAATCTTGCGCGTATCGGCCACCCACACGTCGGTGTCCCACGCCCGGCTCGGCATCGATCCCCAGACGGGGCGCGGTGGCGATGCCGAGCTCCTGGCGCGCGAGCTCCACCAGGTCGACGCAGCGACGTCTGGATGCCCGAGCCCACGTTGTAGATGGCGCCAGGGTCACTTCCGTCCAGCCGCCGCGGCGAGGAGAAATGCGTCGACCACATCATCGACGTAGACGAAGTCACGCGCCGTCTCGGGGGAGAGTCAAGGGCGGGAGCAGTCCGCGCAAGCCGTGGACGATGAGGGCAGGCACGAGGCGGTTCGGGTCCTCGTACGGTCCGTACACCGAATAGAGGCGCAAGGTCGGGATTCGCAATCCGTCGCGTGCGCGCCCACATGGCGGCAGAGGAGGCGTGGCCGAGGCCTTGGCCACCGCGTAATAGCTGTTCGGTTCGAGCGCCTCCGTCCTCGGCCGCGGGGTGGTCCTTGAACCCATACTCGGAGGACGATCCGGTGTTCACGAACGACTTCGAACCCGGTGTGCGAGGCACGCCTCGAGCAGATTCGCGGTGCCCACGACGTTGGTGCGTCACGATATCGCCCAGGTCCGTCTGGTGCGGAGTAGCCGCCATGCGCGGCCAGATGGAAGATCCAAGCGGGGCGAATCCGTTCGACGACCCGGGTGACGCGCGGCGAGATCCCGTAGATCGCTGATATGCAGGGTGACCGACGTGGCGGATCGCCTCGATCCGCCACGTCATCGTGCGTCTCCCGCGCAACAGCAGGTGCACGTCATATCCGTCGCGCGAGCAGCCGGCGCGTCAGGTTTGCGCCCACGAACCCGGTGCCGCCGGTGATCAGAACGCGCTTCATCGTCAGAGGAAAGCTCGCGTAGTCGAAGGCCTCGAGATAGTGCCGGGCGCGCTCGCGGATCTCGCTCGCGCTCGCCGCCGACAGCTCCGCCGCCGTCGCGCGGTTCGCCTCCGGCGTCGCCCGCCGGATCGTTCCCCACGGGTAGACCTCCTCCAGCGCGGTGCCGTTCCAGCTCGGCGTGCGCGAGCGATTCGCGCGGCCTCCACGCCGAGGCGCCGTCGCAGACGGGCCGCAGCGCCTCCGACCGGATCGGCCATCACGTCCTCGAGGCGGACGATGTGCATCCGCCCGGGAAGCAGGCGCTGGAAGAGGAGGGCGTAGTACTGGTTCACCGTCCAGCCCAGCAGGTAGTGCGTCCAGCGACAGGGGGACCGGGCGCTTCTTGGTGTCGGCGTAGGCGGACCACGGGTTGCGCACGACGTGCAGCACGTGCGCGGCCGGCAACTCGCGCGAGGATCTTCTCGGCGTCGACGACGATGATCGGGCTGTAGCCGACGTAGACCCGCTGCGCGGCCGTGCGCCGATAGTCCTTCCAGGCGTCGAAGGTGGCGCGGAAGAACGCGGCGACATTGTCGCCCGCGAGTCCGCCCGGTCGTCGCGACGTAGCCGACGATAGGCGTGCACCGCTCGTCGTCGGAGAAGTCGAACGGCACGTGGCGGAACTTGCTCACGTGCGGCGTGCGCGCGCGCACCTTGCACTCCTCGTCGATGATGGCGCGGTAGTCGTCCTCCGCCGTCGCGTCGAGGGCGAAGACCGGCCAGCGATACTTGAGCGGGAAACATCGACGACGAGGTTGTCGGCCACGAGGCGGGTACCGAGCTGCGATTCGAAGGGGTAGACGAACAGCTCGGGATGGCCGTCGAGCAAGCCGCTGCGTGGTGTTGCCGCCGTTCTCGTACATCGCGCCGAGCATCAACAGTGCGAAAGTCGCTGGTCATGGCCTCGCTCTTCCAGTGCGCGCGGTAACGAAGCGAGGAAAAGAATCCCGCTCGCGTGTCGCACGCCGCGCGCGGCCGAGAACGGCAAGCCCGATGTCACCGACGCCGGGAGCCAGTCGATGGCAAAGATCTGGTTGCCCTAGGGCCAGATGCACGCTGCCCGAGTACCGCGCCCGACGCGGGTGTCGACCGCGTGGATGCCGCACACGCTGGCGTCCACATCGAGGCCCGGCGCGTAGTGCCGAAAGCGGGGAATGACGCGCGAGGTGCCGACGAACGCGACCTCGCCCGCAGAAGCACGAGCCCGCGCGTCCAGCCGGGCAGGCGGGCCACGGCGACGAAGCGGCCGTCGCTCGATGACGCCCGACCTCGCCGTAGCCGCTGTTGCACGACCCAGATGCGGCCGCGCATGCAAGCGGGCCGAATGCGGGCGCGTCAGCCGCGCGCGATCGGCTCGCGACGTGGAGCCCGAGAAGATCACGCCGCGGCCGTCGACCGGGAAATTACGGTGCCCAGGCCGCCGCGCTGACGGAGCGGTCGGCCGAGGCCGAGAAGAAGGAGCGACGCCAGGTCGCCGTCCGGCGGCGATCGAGTTGAGCTGCAGATAGTTGCGATCGAAACGCGGGCCGTCGGGCGACTCGACGCAGCGCGGCCACCACACGGGCTCGTAGCCGCCCGTCGGCGTGCGAGCCGCACGACGGCGTTCTGGCCGACGGCATTGGCGTGCAGGACGCCGCCAATGAGGGCGAGGTCGTGCAAGTAGAGGCGCACCGGGAAGATAGCGCGATCGGACGGGAACGAGCAGGTCGGGGGTGGTCACGGTGGCTCCGGTGCCGTATGCGGACGGGCTTACGACCGGCTCCAAGTCGAACACGATGTTGGGGTTGCGCGTGCTCGCGACGTGGATGACCAGGCGCGCGCCGGTCGACGACCATGCCGGATGGATGTGGCATGGGCAGAAAGGAGACCGACGGGCGCGCCCGCCGTCGGGTGCAGCGCCATGAGCAAGTGCTCGTACTCCCGCGTGACCAGCAGGGTCGCCCCCCGTTCCGCGAGCGACTCCCACCAGCCGCTGACGCGTGGTAAAGCGCAGCAGGCTCGGGTCCACCGCACTCGCGTCGACCACAGGCTCGCCACCTCGGCCGGATCTCGCCACGCCGCGTCGTGACGCGTTCCACAGCGCTCGGCAAGCTCAGCCGACCGCGACCGCGTCATACGCTGTGCGATCGCCACAGCCGGTACGCGCCCCAGTACATGCCTCAAGCGCTGACGCCGTAATCGGTCGTGGAGCGCCCGCCGTGGCGCCGGCTCGAAAAAATCGGCACCTCGAGCACAGGGTAGTTCTCGCGCCGGCACACGCTGCCGAATTCGGCGTCGATGAGGTCGCCCGTCTCGCGTCAGGGTCAAGCAACTTGTCGAAGCGGCGTGGAAATACCTTCGGGGTTCCGTTGATGTCCGAGGAGGACAGGTCGAAGAGCACCCGGCACTCCAGATTGAACAGCATCGATCCGGCGCGCCGGCGCCAGTTCTCGCGGCTCTTACGATTGGCTTTGATCACGACGTCCGGGATATGCAACCGCGTAGAGCAGTAACAGCGAGCAGATCCTGCGGCCGCCGTGCGCGCCGAGTTCGTGTAACAGAGCAGATCCCCGCGCGCGGCCGCGAGCCCTGCCGCCACCGCCCGGCCCCATCCAGCTCGGCTCGCATCTCGAGCGACGCGCACATCGGCGTACGCGGCCGGCGAGCTCGTGGCACACGAGGAGGGAGTCATCGCGACAGCCGTTGGCGACGAGCAGCATCTCGTGCGGAGACGGGCACACGAGTCAACGCGGCCGTGATACTCCTCGACGATCGCTTCCGATGTGATCGCGCCTGGTTGTGCACCGGCAAGACGATCGATACCAGGCGGCTCGTCATACCACCGCGGCGCGGCGCGGTGGGTGCTCGCGAGGGCGTCCCGTGCCGACGTCGCCATCAACGTCGCGCGTGAGCCCGTGCGCGCGTGTGCGAAGTAGGCCTGGCCCCTCCTGTCCGGCTGCGCGGCGTCGTCTTGACCCCACACCGCACCACGCGGCAGCCGATCCCATGCTCGCGCTACTACCTCGCAGACGAGGGAACCCAGTCCGCCCGTCGATGTAGTGCGCCTCCACGGTGAGGGCGGTCCGCATGCCTTGGAGGGCGGCCGCGATGTCGGCGACCGGCGGCGGGCTGATGCTGGCGATCACGAGCACGGCTGGCGAAGATGCCGCGCGCACGCAAACAGCGTCGGCGGCCGCCGCCGCTTCCGACCGCGATGCTGCCCATCGTCAAGATGCACGACATCGCCCCCGCGACGTATCACCTGCGCGTGCCCCAGATCGAACCGGCCGTTCAGACCGGGCACCGTCGTCACGTCGTCCTTCCCGAGGCGGTAATAGATCGGCCCCGGGCAGATTCCAGGTTGCGCAGCAGCGCCGTCGCGCATCTGCTCGTGATCGGCCGGCGCGATGACGGTCAGGTCCGGGCTGCACGCGCAGCGACCGCGATGTCCTCGAGCCCGTGATGCGAATGGCCGGCAATGCCATATTCGAACCCGCCCCCAACGCCGACGATGCGCACCGGGAACTGATGCAGGATCGGGCCCGTTGCGGATGAACTCGTAGGGCCGGAGCATGGCGAACGTGGCGATCGAGTATACGAAGGGCATGGCGCCGCGCCTCGGCGAGACCGGTGGCCAAGCCCGATCATGTTCTGCTCCGCCACCCCGACGTTGTAGAAGCGGCGCGGATAGCGCCTCCGCAAACGGTTCCAGCGCCATGAAGCCGAGATCGCCGGTCAGCAAGCAGAATGCGCGTCGTCACCGCCTCGGCCAGCCGCGTCAAGGTCTCCACGAAGGCCTTCCTCACGACCCGCGCTCCGATCTCCTCGAGGGCCTGCGCATACTCGGCATCCGACATCGGCCAGATAGTGCCACTTGATCTGGCCCTCCATGAACGAGACGCCCTTGCCGAACGTCGTGCGGGCAATCAGCACGTGCGGCGGGCCGCCGGCGGTGTCGAGCCCGTGCCACCGTGCTGGACGAGATCGGGTACGTCGGTGGCCGTCGACCTCGTGCACGTCCCAGCCGAAACTTCGCCAGCGATCCGCCATGGGCGACAGCGACAACACGTCGCTCGGTGTAGCCGAGCGCTTGCTGGCCGTTAAGATCGATGATGGCGACCAAGTTGCGCTAGACGATGGTGGGCGGCGAACATGACCGCCTCCCAGAGCGATCCCTCGTTACACTCGGCATCGCTGAGCAGGACGAACGACGCGGCGCCGGGAGCGCTGGAAGCGAGCGCCAGAGCGCGGCGCCGGCTCCAAACGGCAGCCCGTGTCCGAGCGAGCCGGTCGTGAAATCCACCCCACGCAGGGCGCGCTCGGGATGGACGCCGAGCAAGCTGTCGTCGCCGCAGTAGGTGTTCAGCCGCTCGGCGGAGATCCAGCCCTTGAGGAAGAGTGCGCCATAGAGAGCAAGCGAGGCATGCCCTTTGGAAAGCACGAAGCGGTCGCGGTCGGGATCGGCCGGCTCGGAGATGTTGAGAATGTGCCCGTAGAGGGCGGCCATGATATCGGCGACCGAGAGCGCCGACCCGATGTGACCGACGTGCGCGCGCCTCGACTGTTCCAGAATGATGCGCCTGATGGATTGCGCCTGCAAGGCTGCGCCCTCCCGGGCATGTTGTCCCATTCACTATCGCCCATTCCACACGGAAAGGCACGCACCAGAAAACGCCGAGCCAGGCTCTCCCCCGCGCCAGCGCAGCGTTCTCAGGAGTCAACTGGTCTTGGCGAGCTTCACGGTGTCGCCGTCCTTGAGCGACTCCGGTGGCGCCAGCACGACCTGCTCGCCATCGCGCACGCCGCTCAGCACCACGCGGTTGGCGCCCACGGTCTGCCCCAAGGTGACTTTCCGGCGCTCGACCTTGTCAGCCGCGTACACGAACACCACGGCCTGAGCGCCCTCACCGCGCACCGCTTCCGTGGGGACGAGGACGCCTTGCATCTTGGCCGCGCGCGCGCCCGCCGGCTCCGGGTTCAGGAAGGCGACCCGCACACCCATGTCCGGCACGATGCGCGGGTCTTTCTGCTTGATGGCGATGCGGACCTTCACGGTGGCCTTGCTGCGGTCCGCGGTGGGGATCGTGGCGATGACCGCACCCGGAATCTTCCAGTCCGGATAGGCGTTCAAGGTGGCCTCCACCGGCTGCCCGGGCGTCACCCGGTTGATGAAGGCCTCGTTGACGTCCACCTGGATCTCGAGCGAGTCCATGTCCACGATGGTCCCGATTCCCGTGCGGGTGAAGCTCCCGCCGGCCGAGAGCGGAGAGATCATCTCGCCCGGCTGCGCCGCCTTGGCGATGACGACCCCGGTGAAGGGTGCGCGCACCACCGTGTTGTCGAGCTGGACCTCGGCCACCGCCACAGATTCCTCGGCCACCTTGATCTGCTCCTCGGCGGCAATGAGCCGAGCCCGGAGCGCGTCGCGCTGGGCCCGGGCGGCATCGAGCGCCTGGGCGGCGATGAGCTGGCGTTCCCAGAGCTGGCTCTGTCGGGTGAAATCGCGCTCGGCCTGCTCGAGCTGAGCGCGGATCTCGGCCAGCTGCGAGCGAGTGGAGGCGAGCTGGGCTCGGGCCAGCGCGAGCTGCGCTCTGGCCTCGGTGTCGTCGAGGCGCGCCAGCACCGCGCCCTCCTGCACGCGCATCCCTTCCTCGATCAGCACCTCGGTGACCTTGCCGGTGACCTTGGCCGAGACCGTGGCCTGGCGGCGCGCGGTGACGTAGCCACTGGCGTCCAGCACCGAGCCGGCGCCCTGATCGGCGGCGCGCGCGACCGCCGTGCGCACGGTGGGTGCACTTGGCTCGGCCAGCCCGAACCAGAGCCCAGCCCCCAGCGCCAGCACGGCAATCCCGATCACGATGAATAGACGGGCGCGCGACCGCGGCGTGCGGGCGGCGTTCTTGTCCAGACGAAGCTCTTTGAGGAGTTCCGACTTTTCCACGGCGTCGTGCGCTTCCGACAGTTTCAGTGTGCCACAGGGTTAGTGGGACAGCCTCAGGCCAGCTACAGCGAGCTTTCGGAGGATGGGCGACCGCACGGTCGAGATACAGTACATCGATGGCCTTGCGATTTCTTTGAGACCCTCGGTAGGCGGCATCGAACGAGCGGAAGCACGGCGTGGGCCTCCAGGAAGCTACGACCGTTTTCGACGACTCCTTGTCACGTGACGATCTCCGATCCCGACCACTCCGAGGACGAGGAACGCTGAAGCGGATCTATGAAGAAGAAGAGAGTTAGTCGACGAGCTGACCGAGACACGATGCGACCCCACTACGATTTTCGTGGGGCGGTCAGGGGCAAATACGCGTCCAGATATCGTGCAGGAACGAACGTCGTGGTGCTCGATCCGGATGTCGCTGCCGTGTTCTCGAGCGCTGCCGCGGTGAACCGGGCACTCCGCACCTTGCTGGAAGTGATACCACCTCGGCCAGCAGGCCGACGGTGCGCCTAACCAGGCTGGACCGGGCCGGCTGACGCCGGCCGGTCAGCCTGAGCGCTCGGCGCAGATGCCAGCAGTGGGCGTGGCATCCTGCGAGGAAAGGTTGGTACGATCCAGGATGGAGGTTCAGCCATGACGAAGGCGTTGAAGGAGGCGTTCGAGGCCGCATCGCGCCTCCCCGGCCGTGAGCAGGACGAGCTTGCGGCGGCCATTCTCGAGGAACTGGACGCTGACGAGCGCTGGGAGGTCGCCTTCGCCCGATCTCAGGACGCTCTCGAGCGCCTGGCCGACGAGGCGCTGGAAGAGCACCGGGCGGGCCGAACTGAGCCCCTTGATCCCGATGAGCTTTGATTTCGAGGACGACCGGTCGCTTCCGCGAAGCCTACCGACGGCTACCAGAGCATGTCCAACGCCGGGCCCGTGAAGCCTACCGCCGTTTCAAGGAGAACCCGCAACACCGAAGTCTTCGCTTCAAACACGTGCACGCGATCCGACCCATCTACGCCGCACGGGTGGGACTCGGCCATCGCGCGCTTGGCATCGTCGACGGCGATGTTATCGTTTGGTTCTGGGTCGGTACGCACGCTGAGTACGACCACCTCCTCCGCTCGCTATGAGCCATCGCGCCGAACAACAGGCTCGACCGGAGCGGCTGACACCGGCCGCCGGTCAGCCTGGGTGGTGCACAGCGGAGGGCACGCGGCGCCTCGTTAGGCTCTCGTCTCGGGCGTGGCCTCGGGCTCGAGCGCCCGGCATGGGCCGAGGATTGTCATGATCACGATCCCCCGCCGGATGTCACTCGGGCTAAAGGCAGTTCGTCGCCGCTGCTCGGCGGCCTGGACGGGCCTGCGCTCTGCAGTCGTCGCGCGCGCGGGCGGGCGCACGAGCTCTGGCACTGGATGAAGCACCATCGGGGGAGGCGCCGCACCGGCATCGGCTCCACGCGCCCGGCCTCCGGCACGGGCGGCGCCGGCCGCCGATTCCTGAGCGCCTTGCGCAACATGTTGAGGAGAGGAAGAAGCACGAACAGGACCAGGAAGAGAAGCTGCTCGACCGACATGTCTCTACCTCGTCGGCTGGGCTGGCGGCTCGCCGCCGGCTGCCCCGATGGCCGCGCGCATGGACGTGTCGGCCTGTACGTTCTTCATCCGGTAGTAGTCCATGATCCCCATGTTGCCTTGGCGGAAGGCCTCGGCCATGGCCCGCGGCACCTCGGCCTCGGCTTCCACCACCCGGGCGCGCATCTCCTGCTCGAGGGCCACCGCCATGGCGCGGCGCTCCTCGGCCTTGGCCTGGGCGATCATCTTGTCGGCGTTCGCCTGGTCGATCTGAAGCTTGGCCCCGATGTTCTCGCCCACGTCCACGTCGGCGATGTCGATGGAGAGGATCTCGTACGCGGTTCCAGAGTCCAGCCCCTTGCTGAGCACGACCTTGGAGATGTGGTCGGGGTTCTCCAGCACGTCCTTGTGGCTGGCCGACGAGCCGATGGAGCTCACCATGCCCTCGCCCACCCGCGCGATGATCGTCTCCTCGCCCGCCCCGCCCACCAGCCGATCGATGTTGGTGCGCACGGTGACGCGCGAGACCGCGATGAGCTGAATACCGTCCTTCGCCACCGCGGCGACCTTCGGTGTCTCGATCACCTTGGGGATGACGGACATCTTCACGGCCTCCAGCACGTCGCGCCCGGCGAGGTCGATGGCGGCGGCGCGCTTGAACGGCATGGGGATGTTGGCCTTGTCGGCCGAGATCATGGCCGTGACCACGTTCATGATGTTGCCGCCGGCCAGGTAGTGAGCCTCCAAGTCGTTCACGGAGATGTCGATCCCGGCCTTCACGGCGCTGATCCGGGCCGTCACCACCGTGGCTGGCGGCACTCGACGAAGCCGCATCCCGATGAGCGTGAACAGCCCCACGTATGCCCCTGATGCCCAGGCAGCGAGCCAGAGCGGGATGGGGACCAGATAAAGGATGACGGCGATGACAACGACCGCGACGACGAGGAGGGCCAGAGGCCCGAGCGCAAATTCGATTCCGCTCATGGAATGTCACTCCTTTCAGATTCGGCCGGCCGAACGACGATGCGATTGCCGTCCACCCTGGTCACCACGATGGCGCGGCCGACCTCGACGAACTCCCCCTCCGACACCACGTCCACGCGCTCGCCGTCGATGGTGGCGACACCCGCCGGGCGTAGCGGTGAGGTGGTCGTGCCGCGCCGGCCGAGCCAGCGCCGATCACCTTCGGGCGACGACGCGTAGCCCGAGGTCGCCGGCAGCTCAGTGGCTAGCACAAGGCGCCGCCCCACCGGCAGGCGCGGAAGCACACGAAGCAGGGCCAGAGACGCGGCGATGGCGAGCAGAGCAGAGATGGCGACGCGCCCAACGGCCCAGCCTACAGTGTCCCACGTGGCTCCCGCGCCCACTATGCTGAGACCGAGCCCGGCCAGGATCAACACGAGCCCCAGCACCCCGGGCACGCCGAAGCCGGGGATGACGAAGATCTCGGCAGCCAACAGACTCAGCCCGAGACCGACGAGGAGCAGCTCTTCCCACCCGGCCAGACGGACCAGCCAGTGTCCCCAGAAGAAGAGGGCGAGACTCGCGATCCCGAGGGCGCCCGGGAGCCCGAAGCCTGGCGTGCGGAGCTCGACGATGATGCCAAGCATGCCGACGGTCATCAGAAGTGAGCTGACGATCGGATTGGTGAGGAACCGCACAACCGTCTCCGCCCAGGTTGGAGCCGACCGCCGGACGTCGGGGTCTCTGATGTCGAACGCCTTCAGCACGGCCTCGAGACTGTCGGCTCGGAAGTCCGCCACCTTGAGCTTGAGGGCTTCGTCGGTGGTGAGGGTGAGGAGCTTGCCCTTCGCGATCACCCCGCGAATCTCGACGTCGGGATCGACCATCGCCTCGGCCACCAGAGGCGGACGCTTGCGGCTCTCGGCGGTGGCTCGAAACTCTTTGCGCATGTAGGACACGGTTTTCTCGGCCACGGGCTTGGCCGGTCCGCCGGGTGCCCCCATCTCGACGGGAGTGGCGGCCCCGATGGTCCCGCCGTCGGCCATGACGATCTTCTCGGAGGCCAGGGCGATGAGCGCTCCCGCCGAGATCGCGCGCTTGTTCACGAAGGCGATGGTTCGCACACGCGCCCGCAGGAGCGCATCGCGAATGAGAACGGCAGCGTCGACACGTCCGCCAAAGGTGTTGATCTCCAGAACGACGGCGGCCGCGCCGTCGCGGGTGGCGGTGTCCAGCACTCGCTCGACGAACGGGGCCAGACCGAGGTCGATCACACCCTCCACTGGCACCACGTACACCACGGGTCGGGTGCTGGCGCGCGAGGACGCTCCCGACATCAGGGTGGCCAGAAGGACCAGACTGACGACGAACGCGCGACGGGACGACGATCGATCAAGGTTGACCACGGTCGTAACGGCACACCTCGTCAGCGCGCGTGGAGCGTTGGCCTAACGCCCCTGCCGAGCGTGATGATGCTAGCACGGCGCGAGCGTTACCGAGGGCGAACCATCAGCCTGGGTGGCCAGGCCACGTCGAAAGGTTGCGTTTCGGCACGACCGGGTTGACCCTCGAGGGGATGAGATTCATGGCGCTCGCCTGTGACTACGATGGCACCTTGGCCTCCCACGACCGCATCGCGCCGCCCACCGTGGCCGCGCTGGAGCGCGCACGGAGGGCTGGCCTGCGGCTGGCCCTCGTCACCGGCCGGACCTTCTTTGAGCTGAGCCGCGTGTGCGACCGCCTCGATCTGTTCGACGCGGTCGTGGCCGAGAACGGCGGCGTGCTCTACTTTCCTGCGGCCGGTCGCATCTGCGACATGGCGGTCGGTCCCCCCGCCCCGCTTCTCGCCGAGCTCGAGCGCTTGGGGATTCCGTACCAGATCGGCCGCGTGGTGATCGGAACGACGATCGAGCATGAGGAGGCCGTGCGCCGCGCGATGGTCACCACCGGCGTCACCATGGCTCTGGTCCCGAACCGGACCTCCCTCATGCTGCTGCCGCACGGGGTAAGCAAGAGCAGCGGCGTGCGGCCCGTCATTGGCATGCTGGGGTTGTCTCCCCGCGACGTGCTCGCGCTGGGCGACGCCGAGAACGATCTGGAGCTGTTCGAGGCGTGCGGGTTCTCCGGGTGTCCCGGCAACGCTGTGGCCGAGGTGAAGGCGCGGGCGGACTGGGTCTTCCCGGGCGAGGACGGGGCCGCCATTGCGGCCGCCCTCGACGACCTGATCGTCGACGGACATCTCAGCCTGCCGACCTCGTCTCGCCATCGCCTCCCCTTGGGTTGGGCTCCGCGCACGGCGGCGCCGGCCACCGTTCCCGCGCGCGCCGTGAACCTGCTCGTGCAGGGCGACCCGCAGTCCGGCAAGTCCTGGCTGGCAGGGGCGCTCGTCGAGCGGCTCGCCGCGGATCGTTACGCCACGTGCGTCATCGATCCCGAGGGCGACTATCAGGTTCTGGCGGCGCTGCCCGGGGTGACGTGGTTGGTCGTGCAGCGAGAGTCCGAGTGGAGCGAAGCGCTCTTCGTGCTTCGACATGATCCCTCGGCGACGGTCGTGGTCGATGTCTCCGGCTCGCCTCACGACGAGAAGGTCAGGCTTGTCGAGGCTGGTCTCCGACATATCCGGGCCCTGCGCCGGGAACGGGGCGTTCCCCATTGGGTCGTGCTGGACGAGGCCCACTACACTCTGCACTCCGGAGGGGTATCTGACGAGGTGTTCTCGCCCGACGACCGGGGGTTCTGTCTGGTGACCCATCGGGCGAGCTGGCTTCGTCCGCTCGTCGTCGACACCATCGACACCTTCGTTCTCGCCCGGACCACGCGCGCGGAGGAGTTGAGCTTCCTTCGCGGGCACTTGCCCGGTGCCACGCTCGAGGGTGTCCTGGGCGAGCTGCCGGAGCGGGAGTTTCTTCTGGCCGAGCGCGACGGCAGGGCCATGACCTTCGTTCCACCACCGAGGCTGACCAGCCACGTCCGTCATCTTCATAAGTACAGCGACCGTCCCCTGGCACCACATCACCGCTTCCTGTTCCGCGCACGGGGCGGATCGCCGGTGATGACGGCCGGCACGCTCGGCGAGTTCGTGACCGCTCTCGGCCGGGTGGACGACGAGGTGCTCGATCACCACGCGGCTCGCGGAGACTTCTCACGCTGGGTGCTCGAGGTCTTTGGTGACCGAGTGGCCGGCGCCCATCTTAGGAAAATCGAGCGCAGGTGGGCGTGCGGTGAGATCGGCGACCTGCGCCAGGCCCTGGCCCAGCCCCTGCATCCCATGGTGCCGGGCGTGCGCGATACCGGTTGAAGCGATGACCGGGCGCTGGGTTTTGCGGCTGCAGGTTGTCCTGAAATCGACCTCGATTCTGAGGTAGGCTCAAGTGTGTTGAGTGCCGGGCATTCTTGTAGACAAGTGAGTCGTCTCGCGGCATGAGAGTGACCCTTCGGGTTCTCGGCGCCATCTGGGTCTCCACACTGATCATCCTGGCTGCCTTCGCGTTTCTCCAGGTCCGCGAGGAGCGTGAGCGGCTCCGGAACGACCTGGAGCGCAGAGCCGGTCTCCTGGCCGAGAGCCTCAAGGAGGCGGTCGAGCCCGTCGTACGACGCGGCGCCACCCCGGGCTTGATTCGCGCGCTGAACCGCTTCGGACGGAAGGATCGCGGCATCGTCGTCTACGACAGTGTCGCCAGCCAAATCGCGTCGGCCCCCAGCGATACGCCGGCCGTGCGCTCCCAGGTCCCCGAGGTCACGGAGGCTATTAGCCGGGACAAGATCACCACCGGCTTCAGGACTCTGGACGGCCGGAAGACCTACGTGTACGCGACTCCGCTGCGGCAGGACGACAAACCCGTGGGAGCGCTGGCGGTGTTCCTGGACGCGACGTCCCTTGACACGGCGGAGCTCGTGCTGTGGCAATTCAACGCCGTACGGTTCTTCGTGCTGGCCCTCGGCCTCTCGCTGATCACATTTCTCGTCATGCGCATGACCATCATGCGGCCCATGTCGGCCCTGGCCGAGTGGACGAAGACGCTCAAGGTGGGAAAGCCCCTCCCGCCGCCCTCCGTCCCCGACGCGGAACTCTTCGGCCCCCTGGCTCAGGAAGTCTCGGGGCTCGCCCGCAACCTCTATCGCGCCCAGGTCGCTGCGGAGCGAGAGGCGGCGCTGCGCATGTCCGGCGAGTCGCTGTGGACGGAGGAGCGCCTCAAGCAGTTCGTGCGCATGCGCTTCGACGGTCAGGCGCTCTTCGTCGCCTCCAACCGTGAGCCGGTCAGCCACGTGTGGCGCGACGGCAAGGTCCACGCGGAGATTCCAGCCAGCGGTGTGGTGACGGCGCTCGAACCGGTCATGCGCGCCTGCGGCGGGGTCTGGGTGGCCCACGGCAGTGGCGATGCCGACGAGCGCACCGCCGATGCGAACGGCCGTCTCGGCCTTCCCCCCGATGATCCGAGCTACACGCTCAGGCGGGTGTGGCTCACCAAGGCGGAGGAAGAGGGGCACTACTACGGCTTCTCGAACGAGGGCCTCTGGCCCCTGTGTCACGTCGTGCACGCCCGGCCGCTCTTCCGGAGCGAGGACTGGGAGCAGTACCGAATCGTGAACGGCAAGTTCGCGACGGCGCTCCTCGAAGAGATGGAAGGGCACGAGGCGCCGATGGTGCTTATCCAGGACTATCACCTGGCGCTGCTCCCCGCCCTCATCAAAGTCGCGGCGCCCCGACGCGCGCGTGGCCATCTTCTGGCACATCCCGTGGCCGAACTTCGAGGCGTTCGGGATCTGCCCCTGGCAGCGCGAGATCCTGGTGGGCATGCTGGGCGCCGACATCATCGGCTTTCACACGCAGTACCACTGCAACAACTTCCTCGAGAGCGTGGATCGGACCCTGGAGGCACGGATCGACAGCGAACGCTTTGCCGTGGTGCGCGGCGACCACGCCACCTACGTGAAGCCCTACCCCATCAGCGTCGCCACCGAGTTCGTGGAACAGCCACGCGAGATCAGCCGGGCGGCCCTGCTCGAGGAGCTGGGTCTGAGCGTGGAGTTCTTCGGGGTCGGGGTGGAGCGCCTGGACTACACCAAGGGGCTGCCCGAGCGCTTTCGCGCGCTGCAGCGCTTCTTCGAGCACTATCCCGAGTATCGTGAGCGGGTCAGCTTCGTGCAGCTGGCGGCTCCGAGCCGTAGCCGTATCAAACGCTACCAGGAGCTGCAGGCGGAAGTCGGGCAAACGGTCGAGGAGATCAACCGGTCCCTCGGCACCCGGCGCTGGCGGCCCATCGTCTATCTCGAGCGTCACCACGACCGCCGCGAGATCTGGCCCTACTATCGCCACGCCGACTTCTGCATGGTCACCGCGCTGCACGACGGGATGAATCTGGTCGCCAAGGAGTACCTCTCGGTCCGCAACGACGGCGGGGGGATGTTGATTCTCAGTAAGTTCACGGGAGCCGCCCACGAACTGCGCGACGCGTTGCTCGTCAATCCTTACGACTTCGAGGAGACGGCCGAGGCGGTACGGCTCGCCCTCGAGATGCCCGCCGACGAGCGCCAGGTTCGCATGCAGCGCATGGTCCGGCTCGTCCGGGAGCAGAACATCTACCGCTGGGCCAGCCTGCTGCTCGATGATCTGTCTCGGCTGAGCGCGCCCGTGGGCGAGGCCAAGACCGCCACCGCCCTGGCCGTCTGACTCGACCCAACCGCGTCTCTCTTTGCTGCAGTCGATCCCCCGTCAGCCGCTATACTGTGCGGGCGCCATGAGCGGAGCGATGATCGTCACGGGCGGAGCCGGTTTCATCGGCTCCAACTTCGTTCGCCTGGCGCTGGCGCGGGGGCAGATGCCCCTGGTGGTGGTCGACAAGCTGACCTACGCCGGGAGCCTCGAGAACCTGGCGGGGGTACGAGAAGATCCGCGGCTGATCTTCGTGCAGGCCGACATCGGCGATCGAGCCGCCATGGATGCCGTCTTTCGGACGCATCGGCCCGCCGCGCTCGTGAACTTCGCCGCCGAGACCCACGTCGATCGCTCGATCGACGGTCCGCGCGCCTTCATCGACACCAACCTGGTCGGGACCTTCGAGTTGCTGGAGGCGGCGCGCGCGTACTGGACGCCTCTGGCGGCGCCGGCTCGGCAGAGCTTCCGCTTTCTGCACGTATCGACCGATGAGGTCTACGGCACGCTCGGCGCCACCGGGGCCTTCTCGGAGGACATGGCCTACGCACCGAACTCGCCCTACGCCGCCTCCAAGGCGGGGGCCGACCACCTCGTACGCGCGTACCACGAGACGTACGGATTGCCCGCGCTCATCACCAACTGCTCGAACAACTACGGGCCCTACCAGTTCCCCGAGAAGCTGATTCCCCTCATGATCCTCAATGCGGTGGAGGGCCGGAAGCTGCCGATCTACGGCGACGGCCGTCACGTGCGTGACTGGCTCTACGTGGAAGACCACTGCGCCGGGGTGTGGCTCGTGCTGGAGCGCGGGCAGGTGGGGGCACGGTACAACATCGGGGGCGGCAACGAACGGACGAACCTCGAGATCGTCGACCGCCTCTGCGCCACCCTGGAGGCCGAGTGGCCCGCGGCCAGGAATCCGGCCCTGGCCGGGCATTCCACTGCGCGGTACGAGGCACTCAAGACCTTCGTGCCGGATCGACCCGGGCACGACCGCCGCTACGCCATCGACGCGTCGAGGATCCGTCGAGAACTGGACTGGCGGCCGTCCCACGACTTCGAGGCTGGCCTGGCCAAGACGGTGCGCTGGTACCTCGAGAACCGCGCCTGGTGCGAGGCCGTGCAGGCCGGACGGTACCAGCGCGAGCGCCTGGGCCTCGCGCAGGCGGTAACACCCAAGGGCACGCCCTGATGCGGGGCATCATCCTGGCTGGGGGTTCCGGCACCCGTCTCTATCCGCTCACCAGGGGCATCAGCAAGCAGCTTGTCCCCGTCTACAACAAGCCGATGATCTACTACCCGCTGTCGACCCTGATGCTGGCCGGCGTGCGCGAGATCCTCGTCATCACGACACCTCAGGACGTCGAGGCCTTCCAGCGCCTGCTCGACGACGGGGGTGAGCTGGGACTCTCCATCCAGTACGCCGTGCAGCCGAGGCCCGAGGGGATTGCGCAGGCGTTCATCATCGGGGCCCAGTTCGTCGGGGGTCAGAGCGTGGCGCTCGCGCTCGGCGACAACCTCTTCTACGGCCACGGCTTTCCCGAATCGCTGGAGCGGGCCGCAGATCGGACCGAGGGCGCCACCGTGTTCGCCTACCGGGTGCGTGATCCTGCCCGCTACGGCGTGGTGGAGTTCGATGCGCGGGGCCGGGCGGTCGGGCTCGAAGAGAAGCCGACGAGGCCGCGCTCGCCCTATGCGGTCACCGGCCTCTACTTCTACGACTCTCGCGTGGTGGATATCGCGGCCAACCTCAAGCCCTCGGCGCGCGGCGAGCTGGAGATCACCGACGTCAATCGCGCCTACTTGGACCTGGACGCCCTCCACGTTGAGAGGCTGGGACGGGGCATCGCCTGGCTCGACACCGGCACCCATGAATCTCTCATGCAAGCCTCGAACTTCATCCAGACCATCGAGGACCGGCAGGGGCTGATGGTGGCGTGCGTCGAGGAGGTGGCCTATCGCAAGGGTTACATCAAGGCCGATGCCGTCCGACGGATCGCGCAATCCATGAAGGACAACCGCTACGGGCAGTATCTGCTCGCCATGCTCGCCGAGGAGCCCTAAAAACGCGGTAACCCCCGGCACCGTTGCTAGAATCGTCCTCACCATGTGGGTAGTCCGTGCCCTCCTCGTCTCGATGAGCCTGCTCGTCGTGGTTCTCTCCGGAACCGGCGTGGGCGTGGCCTTCGCCGAGGCGAGCTTGCTCACCGTGAGCCGTGCCGGCCGCACCTACGTGGACGCGGGCAACCTGGCCACCCATCTCAAGGCGAAGATGGAGTCGACCCCCGATCGCATCTACCTGAGAACGAAGACGCACGTGGTGACGCTCACGCGCGACTGGGCGCGCGTGGAGATCGATGGCAAGCCCGTGGTGCTGGAGGCGCCCGTGCGGGTGGAAGGGCGGCGGTGGCTCGTGCCCGAGGTGTTCGTCCGCCAGGTGATACCGATTCTGGAGGGCAAGGCAGCACTTCCGACGGCGCGGATGGCAGCGGCGCCTTCTCCGAAGCCGTCTTCAGCCCCACCGGCGCCGCCGGCTACGGGATCGGCACCGCCGGTCGGGCAGTCTGGCGTTGCGGGCACAGGGCAGGCAACGTCACCGTCGCCTGTGGGCGCGCCCGCCGCGCCGTCACCCAGCGTCCCGGCTACTGCCCCCGCCGTGCGGTCACCCAGCGTCCCGGCTACTGCGCCTGCCGTGCCGGCTCCCAGCGTTTCGGCTCCTGCGCCGGCCGCGCCGTCTCGCAGCGTGCCGGCTACTGCGCCCACCGTGCGGTCGCCGGCCCCCGCAGCGACACCAGCGCCAGGGCAATCCGCCGCGACAGTGCCGCCGGTGTCGGCGCCGCTCCAACCCGTACCGGTGGCGCCGTTTCCCAGCCAGTCCGCGGCAGCGCCAGTCGTGCGAGCACCCGGCCCGACGCCGACGCAATCGTCTGCGCCATCTGCCGTCGCCGGGACACCATCGTCGAAGGCCTATCCCCCGGCTCCGGGGTCCACGTCAGCGCTGGCAGCGGTGCCGTCGGCGCCGCCGCCTCCGGCAGCGGTTATGCCCCCGCTGGTGGAGGCGCCGGTGGCTCGGCCTGGACCGGCACCCTCTCCCACGCTCACCGCGGTGGCCCCACGCTTCGCGCCTCCTGCCACCTCGCCCCTGCCTGGTGCTGAGGGACTGGCGCGGGTCCAGGCCAGAGGGACGGCGATCGCGCTCTCGGACGTCCGCCTTCGCTCGTATCCGACCTTCACGCGGGTGGTGCTGGAGACGTCGGCGGCTGTTCGCCATCGCGTCGAGTCGACCACGGGGAGGGAGATGCGCATCCGCCTCGACTCCGTCAGCGCAAGCCCGCGCATCGACGAGATCCACGATGGTCTGCTAGCCGAAGTTCGGCTGGACCCCGCCGGCGAGGACGCGGTCGTACGCGTGAAGTTCACGGTAACGGCCGTCGAGCCCAAAGTCAGCACCCTGAGCGATCCGCCGCGGCTGCTTCTCGACTTTCCCCGACCGTCCGAGCCGGGCGCGCGAACGGGCCCCGTCGCCGTGACCCCCTTGCGCACGATCGTGCTCGACGCTGGCCACGGAGGGCATGACCCGGGCGCTCATGGCCCTACCGGCCTCCAGGAGAAGGAGCTGGTTCTCGACGTGACCCGACGGGTCGCGAAGCTCGTGGAGACGAGCCTCCCCGGACTGAAGGTGCTGCTCAGCCGGAAGGGCGACTACTTCGTGCCGCTGCGTGAACGCACCAGCTTCGCCAACCGGGAGCGTGCCGACCTCTTCGTGTCGATCCACGCCAACGCGCACCGCGAGTCGGCCTCGGAGGGCGTGGAGACGTACTTCCTCTCCTCGGAGGCGACCGACAACGCCGCCCGTCAGGTGGCGGCAGCCGAGAACAGCGTGGTGCAGCTCGAGAAGCCAGCCTTCAAGGGCAGTCGCGCTGACGCGGTGAAGGCTATCCTCTGGGATCTCGCCCAGTCGGAGTTCCAGCAGGAGTCCTCTCGGCTGGCCGAGGTCGTCCAGGATTCAATGACCGACAGTCTGCGAATCCCGAACCGTGGAGTGAAGCAGGCCGGCTTCTACGTGCTGGGCGGCGCAGCCATGCCAGCCGTCCTCATCGAGATCGGCTTCGTGACCAATCCCAGGGAGGAGCGACGGCTCAAGGACACGAAGTACCGCGACGAGATCGCCCGCGCCATCGTGGCCGCCATCGGCGACTACAAGCGCGAGCTGGACCAGCGGGCGGCCCGCGCGGCGGCGCGTTAGATGGCCCGTCCCGACGGTCGCGCCTGGGACCAGCTTCGCCCCATCTCGGTCACGCGAGACTTTCTGACGCATCCGGAAGGCTCAGTGCTGGTGGAGTTCGGGGCCACCAAGGTCATCTGTACGGCCACCGTCGAGGACAAGGTTCCGTCCTTCCTCAAAGGGCAGGGCCTCGGGTGGGTGACCGCCGAGTACGCCATGCTGCCGCGCTCGACGAACACGCGCAGCCCGCGCGAGAACCGCGGGCCGAGCGGGCGGTCGCAGGAGATCCAGCGCCTGGTTGGACGGGCGCTCCGCGCGGTGGTCGAGCGGAGCAAGCTCGGCGAGCGTACCATCTGGATCGACTGCGACGTGATCCAGGCCGACGGGGGTACGCGCACGGCCGCCATCACGGGCGGCTTCATCGCGCTGGCTGACGCGGTGGCCCGGCTTCCGGGCTCGCAGGCGGCCGCCGCCATTCGCGATTGCGTGGCCGCCATCAGCGTCGGGCTCGTCAAAGGGGAGCCGACTCTGGACCTGAACTATGTCGAGGACTCCACGGCCGACGTCGACATGAACGTGGTCATGACGGGGGCGGGAGCGTTCGTGGAGGTGCAGGGCACGGCGGAGGGCGTACCGTTTCAGCGCGACCGTCTCGATCAGCTCCTGCTCGTCGCCGAGAGCGGCATCCGCCGCCTCGTCGGGCTTCAGCGTCGCGCCATCGGCGCGCGTGCCGAGCGGACGTTCACCCTGTAGGGGTTCCCTGACCAGGCCGAGGTTGGTCGTGGCGACGCTCAATCGCGCCAAGGGGCGCGAGCTCGTTGCTCTCCTGGCCGGCGTGCCGTACGAGATCCGGATGCTGGCTGACTGGCCGGGTGCCGCCTTGCCCGACGAGACGGCCGACACGTACGCTGGCAATGCACTCCTCAAGGCGCGCGCGGCGGCGAGTCTCACCGGGTGCCTGGTGCTCGCCGACGACTCCGGTCTGGAGGTGGACGCCCTCGGCGGTGCTCCCGGACTCCGATCGGCTCGTTACGGCGGCCCCGGGCTCGACGACCTTGGCCGCGTTCGCCTGCTCCTCGACGCGTTGCGTTCGGTACCGGCGGCCGAGCGTGGAGCGCGGTTTCGTTGCGTGATCGCCCTTGTCGAGCCCGATGGCCGCGAGCGGCTGGTCGAGGGCACCGTCGAAGGAGTCATCATCGAGGCGCCACGTGGCCGCGGGGGCTTCGGCTACGACCCGGTGTTCTTCTATCCGCCCCTCGGGCGGACATTGGCCGAGCTGACCGAGGACGAGAAAGCCCGCGTGAGCCACCGCGCCCACGCGGTCGCTGCCGCGCGCCGGCTCCTGGGCGCGATAGAATGAGTCGTGATGGTCGGTCGATCGGGGTGTGGCGCAGCCTGGTAGCGCACCTGCTTTGGGAGCAGGGGGTCGGAGGTTCAAATCCTCTCACCCCGACCATTCCTTCTGGGCGATGGGGTAGGGAGGTCGGCATGAAGATCAGACTGCTCGCAACGGCAGCGCTCGTTCTCCTGGCGTCGGTCGCGAGCGCGCAACAGCCGCCGCCCCCGGTTCCGGCCGGATGGCCC
The DNA here is from genome assembly GCA_963754315.1 of uncultured Candidatus Rokubacteria bacterium. Lineage (GTDB taxonomy): Bacteria > Methylomirabilota > Methylomirabilia > Rokubacteriales > CSP1-6 > CAVWFS01. Next base: position 17,017 of record CAVWFS010000012.1, on the reverse strand, counting down.
GATCTCTCGGGCACCTGGAGGGGCACCTGGGGCGGGGCCCCGACGACCCTCGTGATCTTCAGGCGGAACGAAAGCGCGTTCGTGGGCCAGGCCCTGTCCGGCTTCTCGAACTTTGCCCAGAGCGTGGTGGGGCAGAACGACGGCGAGGTGAGGGGCACCTTGTCCACCGACGGGCGCGCCGGGCCTCTCTCCCTGAGCGTGAGCGGCCGCATGGGGATCTTCAATGGGCGACTCACACTCGTGGTGAACGGGCAGCCCGGCTGGAACTGGAATGACTCCCAGGAGCTCGTCTTCACCACGGTCACGCCCCAGCAGATGACTGGGACCGGCACGACGACCCAGCAGTGGGGACCATCGGGCGCCATCGATCTCAAACGTGAGGTCAAGTGAGAGGTCGGCGGGTCGCGCTCGCCGTCGTCACCGTGCTCGCGATCGCGGCGGGCTGCGGACCGCGCCTGCAGTCGCTGCCGCCCGGCACGAAGATTCCGGACTTGCGGGGGACCTGGCGCGGCGTGTGGGGTACGGCGCAGGTGGTGATCACCCTCACCGGCGACGATATGGCATTCGCGCCGTCGACGCTCAACGTCGGCCCGATCCCGATCGATTCGGTCATAACCCGCGAGAGGGGCCCCACGCTCTCCGGGGTGATTACCTTCGAGGTGCGCGGGGAGCCCGTGTCCACCAGCGTCAGCGGACGGGTCGCGTCCTTCACCGGCCGCACGACCGTCGTGCTCTATGCCTCGCCCGCCGATGGCGATCAGGAACTGGTGCTGACCACGGTCCAGCCGGACCGACTGGCCGGCAACGGCAGCTCGACGTTCCGGTGGGGTCCGCAGGGCAAGGTCGAGCTCACGCGCGACGAGGTTCCGGCCTCGGCCAGGCCGCCGGCGGCCGCTCCCCGCCCCTAGGATGGCGGTCCGGTGAGGTCGCACCGCCGAGAGGAGGTCGCGCCTCGCGGGCTGGCCATGTTAAGGTTCCGCTCATGACGACACCGTCAGCGTTTTCCATTGCCGGAAAGACCGCGATCGTCACCGGGGGTGGGGTTGGGATCGGCAAGTCCATCGCTCTCGAGTTTGCGCGCGCCGGGGCCGACGTCGCCGTGTGTAGCCGCAAGATCGAGAACTGCGAGGCGGTAGCCAAGGCCGTCCGCGACTGCGGCCGGAAGTCGTTCGCGATGGCCGTCGACGTGCGCAACGAGGACCAGGTGAAGGCCATGATCGACCGCGCCGTGAGTGAGTTCGGCCGGCTCGACATCATGGTGAATAACGCCGGCGCCTCCTTCCGGGCCAAGTTCGAGAACATCTCGCTCAACGGCTGGAACTCGGTGGTCGGCATCAACCTGAACGGCGTCTTCCTCGGCTGCAAGCATGCGGGCCTGCAGATGATGGCACAGGGACAGGGGGTCATCATCAACATCGCCTCGACGGCTGGTGTGTACGGCTCCACGATGATGTCGCACTACGGGGCTGCCAAGTCCGCCGTCATCATGCTCACCCGCGAGCTGGGCGTGGCGTGGGGCCGGAAGGGTGTTCGCGTCAACTGCATCGCCCCGGGACCCATCGAGACCGAGGGGTACCTGGATGTGCTCCACAAGACTGAGAAGGACGCCAAGGAAATCTACGACCGCGTGGCCTCGCGAGTGGGGATGGGCCGCTGGGGAAAGGTGGAGGAGATCGCCTACCCGTGCATCTTCCTGGCATCGGACGCTTCAGCGTTCATGACCGGCGAGACGATCGTCGTGGACGGAGGTCCCTCGCCGCGCGAGGGCGATTCCTGAGCATGGGCGATCTCGAAGGTCGCCCCATGCTCTCCGGCCCAGCGCGGCCGCTGAATTCCTGATCGCGACATGCGCGCGCTGGTGATTGGCGCTTCGGGGCAGGTGGGCGCCGCGCTGGGTGAGCGCTTGACCGCGGGCGGGCATGAGTGGGTGGGGACGTACGCCAACGTGCCTCGGCCAGGCCTTTGCCAGCTCGACATGACCGATTTCCGAGGGACGGAGCAGCTGATTGCCCAGACGGCGCCAGACTGGGTCTTCTGCGTAGGGGCTCTGACGTTCGTCGACTACTGCGAGGAGCATCCCGACGAGGCGTTCCGTGTGAATCGCGACGCGGCGGCGGTGGCGGCGCGGGCGGCCGCCAAGCAGGGGGCTGGGGTCGTCTACTATTCCACCGACTACGTGTTCGACGGTGAGAACGGTCCCTACGCGGAGGACGATCCGGTCCAGCCGATCTCGATCTACGGCCAAAGCAAGCTTCAGGGGGAGCAGGCCGTCCGCGACGAAAATTCCCAGGCCCTCATCATCCGCACGGCGGTCGTCTACGGACCGGAGCCGCAGGGCAAGAACACCGTCTACCAGACCCTGCGACGTACGCGGGCCGGCGAGCGCCTGCGCATTCCCGGCGACCAGCTCTGCAGCCCCACCTACAACGTGGATCTGGCCGCGGCCAGCGTGGCCCTGGCGACACGAGCCCTTCAGGGCGTATTCCACGTCGCCGGCCCCGCCGTGCTCGATCGTCATGCCTTTGCGCGTCTCGTGTGCCGGGTGTTCGGATTCGACGAGACTCTCATCGACGCTGTGCCGACCTCCGCGCTCGGCCAACGCGCGGCCCGCCCGCTGCGCGCGGGGCTCCGCATCGATCGAGCCCAGGCGCTGCTGGCCACCTCGTTGCGCGGTCCGGAGGACGGATTGCGCGCGATGCGAGCGGCGCTCGAAGCGACCTCCGATTGACACTGCTTGTTACGCTTCTGTAGGATAAAAGCTTACGTCTGTCGCGGTGACCGTAGCTCAATTGGTCAGAGCACTGGACTGTGGCTCCAGGGGTTGTGGGTTCGATTCCCATCGGTCACCCCAAACCCCGGCGCCGACCATGTCGGATTTAGCCGCGACTGGTGGGATCAGGCGATGGCGCGGCTGGCCCTAACACTCCTTGGTGTCTTCCGCGCCCGGGTGGATTCGGGCCCGCCGCTGGTGCTGCCGACGCGGAGGGCCCAGGCCCTCCTTGCCTATCTCGCCCTGCCGCTCGGCCAGTCCCATCCACGCGACAAGCTCGCCGGGCTGCTCTGGGGCGACATGCGCCAGCCTCAGGCCCGCGCCAGCCTTCGTCAGGCGCTGACTTCCATTCGCCGAGCCTTGGCGGGAGTGGACGTTCTTCGCGCCGACCTTGGGACCGTCGCTCTCGACCCGGCCGCCGTCGCCGTCGACGTGCTGGCCTTTCAGCAGAACGTGCAGGCAGGCACACGCGAGGCGCTGGAGCAGGCCGCGGCCCTGTACCAGGGCGACCTTCTCGCCGAGCTTGCCCTGAGCGAAGCCCCGTTCCAGGAATGGCTACTGGGAGAGCGCGAGCGCTTGCACGAGCTTGCCCTGGCTGCCTTCGCCAGGCTCCTGGCCCAGCAGCGCGCCGACGGCGCTACCGAGGCCGCCGTGCAAACGGCCCTGCGGCTGCTGGTCCTCGATCCGCTGCAGGAACCCGTGCACCGAGCGCTCATGCGTCTGTACGTTCAGCTCGGGCGCCGGAGCACGGCCCTGCGCCAGTACCAGGTGTGCGTTGCGGTCCTCGAGCGCGAACTGCACACGGAGCCGGAGCTGGAGACCAAGGCGCTCTATCAGGAGATCCTGCGCCGGCATTCGCCGCCTGTCGAGGAGGATGCCTCGCCCGCACAGGACGCGATGGATGTGGCGCCGGGGCGGGCGCCCGACCCATCGGCGCGGCTCCGGAGACACCTCTGGTGGGCCGGGACGCCGAGCTGTCAACCCTGGGGGAGGCCTTGGCCCGCGCGCTGGCCGGCGACGGCCAGCTCGTCGTCGTGCTTGGCGAAGCGGGTATCGGTAAGAGCCGGCTGGCCGCCGAGATCGCGGCGATCGCGGCGTCTCGCGGCTGTCAGGTCATGCTCGGACGGTGTTACGAGACCGAGCAGGCGCTACCCTTCGCGCCATGGGTCGATGCGCTGCGAAGCGCGCGGGTCGCCGACAACGACTCGCTCGTCACAGGGCTGGCACCGGTCTGGCGCGCCGAGCTGGCGCGCCTGCTGCCCGAGGTCGGTGTGGGAGCGCCGACGGCGCGTAGCGACGCTGCGCCCCGGAACCTGTTCGAGGCTGTCGTCCAGGTGCTCCATCACCTCGCCGCGAAACGTCCGGTCGTGGTGATGTTCGAGGATCAGCACTGGGCCGATGAGATGAGCCTTCGCCTGCTGGCCTTTGCCGGCCGCCGGCTGACCGGCTCGCGGACCTTGCTCATCGCCACAGCGCGCGATGAAGACCTGGCGATGGCCCCGCTCCTCGGTCAAACCCTGGGCGAGCTGGAGCGTGACCAGCGCTTGGTCCGGGTGCGACTGGCCCCGCTCTCTCGCGAAGCGACCGTGGCCCTCACCGCGCGCCTGGTGGAGGACGGCACGACGTCGGCGGAGCGCGCGGCGATCGAGGAGCAGGTCTGGCGGACGAGCGAAGGGAATCCCTTCGTCGCGGTGGAAATCGTGCGCGCGCTCCGGCACGAGCGCGGAGCGCAGGCCGACGGCCGCACGATGCTGCCCAGCCGCGTGCATGACCTCATCGCCCGGCGCCTCGAGCGTCTGGGCGAGCCGAGCCAGCGGTTGGTCGCCGTGGCCGCGGTCGTCGGGCGCCAGTGCGACTTCCCGCTGCTGCAGCGGGCGGCCGACCTGCCCGAGCTGGAGGCCGCTCGCGCGGTGGAAGAGCTCGTGCGCCACCGCGTTCTTCACCAGTCGGGCGATGGGCTCGAGTTCACGCACGACCGGATCCGGGAGGTGGCGCACGCGGGTCTTCTCCCCCCGCATCGACTCGTCCTGCACCGGCGGATCGCCGAGAGTCTGGAGGCACTGCAGACGGGCGCGCGCCCCGCCGATGCCCTTGCCCTGGGCACTCACTACCGGGCGGCGGAGGTCTGGGACAAGGCGTCACGCTACCTGACCGAGGCTGGCCACGCGGCCTGGTCCCGGCTCGCGCGGACTGATGCCGCGGCCTGTTTCGAGCAGGCGCTGGTCGCGCTCCAGCGGCTTGCCGCGAGCCGGGAAACCAGCGAGCAGGCGTTCGAGATCCACTTCGCCCTGGCCCGCGTCGTCTTTTCGCTCGGCGACTTTGGCCGCGCGCTGCATCACTACCGCGCCGCCGAGGAATTGTCGCGAACGCTGGGGGACGACCGCCGCCTTTGCCAGGTCCTGGGAGGGATGCTCTATCTGCTGTCAAGCGAGGGTCTGCACGATGAGGCGAGCGAAACGGGGGAACGAGCCTTGGCCCTCGCCCGCCGCCTCAACGACGTGGCGTTGCAGGCCTGGACCGGTGTCGGACTCGGCCGGGCGTACTTCGCGCTAGGGCAGTACCGATCAGGCATCGAAAAAACCCGCTGGCTCGTCGCGATGGACTTGGTGACCCCGCTGGACGCTGCCGCACGGCCGGTCACCCTGCTGCCATCTGTGGGTTCGCGGACGTGGCTCGCGCTCTGCCTGGCTCACATCGGCGAGTACGTCGACGCGTTGAGCGTCGCGGAGGAAGCTGTCCGGGCGGCCGAGCGCGCTGACAACGGGCAGGCGCGGGTCTGGGCGTATTACACGCTGGCCCACATTCACCTGAGCCGCGGCGATTCAGAGCCCGCCATCGCGCTACTCGAGCGCGCGCTGCCTCTGTGTCGCAGCGGCGAGTTACCGCTCTACTACCCGCGCGTGCTCGGAGCACTGGGCTCGGCCCACGCGCTTGAGGGACGCCCCGAGCAGGCCCTTGAGTTGCTGGAACATGCGGTGACGGAATCGCGCGCGATCCGGCTCCAGTATGGGTATGCCGGCCTGGTGACCGCGCTGGGCGAGGTCTGCCTTGGGGCCGGACACCTCGACGAGGCTAGCCGCCTGGCCATGGACGCGCTGGCCCTTGCTCGCGAGCGTGGCGAGTGAGGCCTGGGCCCTTCACCTGTCCGCCGAGATCGCCGCCCGGCGCGGCTCCCCGGCTATCGGGGAAGCGGCGGTAGCGTATCGCAACGCGCTCGCCATCGCCGAGGCCCTCGGAATGCGCGCCCTCGAGGCGCGCTGTCATCTCGGGCTCGGCGTGCTGGCTGGCAGCGCCGGAGAGGTTCTCGAGGCGCGGCGACATCTCGCACAGGCCCGCGAGCTGTGTGTCGCGCTCGGCATCGACCGCTGGCACCGCGAAGCCGAGGCAAAGTTGACCGCGATCGCGCGCTGATCCGCTGATCCGGGCGGGCAACCACCTCGTGCACATGGGATGACCGGTTGCCAGGTCTCACCGCCCTCCCCTAAGTTTCACGCCTTCACGCTCGAATTCACGCTCTTCTGAACGACCCCTTCACGCCCCGGGTCGTACACGTGGTCTTGCAAGCCGCGGGCAGCCAACGACTGACGGCGTTGCGAAAGGGGCAAGCAATGACACGCGAGCAGATCGAGCTGATCGAGTCCACGTGGACGCAGGTCGCTGAAATCAAGGAGCAGGCGCCCAGCTCTTCTACGGGAAGCTCTTCGAGCTGGACCCGTCCCTTCGGCCCATGTTTCGTGGGGATCTGCGGGAGCAGGGTCGCAAGCTCATGGCGGTTCTGGGCACCGTGGTGGCCGGGCTCAGGCGCCTCGAAGGACTCCTGCCAACGGTGCGTGAGTTGGGTCGACGGCATGCTGGCTACGGCGTCACCGAAGCGCACTACGACACCGTGGGTGCCGCGCTGCTCTGGACTCTGGAGCAGGGCCTCGGAGCGAGCTTCACGCCCGAGGTGCGCGCGGCGTGGGCGAGTGCGTATGGCGTGCTGGCCGGGGCCATGAAGGCAGCGGCTCAGGTGAAGGCGGCCTAGGCGGATCCGTGAGACTTCCGCCAAGCGCATCGACAGGAGGTGATGGTCTGTCCGTCATGCCGGGTCATGAGGAAGGCGCAACGCGAGACCTAGCAGCCAGCAATGCATGGGAAACGGGCTAGTCGTCCAAACGAGATAGGAGAAATAGCATGAAGAAGGTCGATGCGCCGGAGACTCAGACTGCTCGTCGTGTCATGCTCATCGCATGTGTCGCTGCTCTCGCCGCCGTTTTCACAGTCGCGTTGTCGCCGGCGGCCCACGCCGATCAGGTCACACCGCCACCCGTGCCGCTTGACATTCTCGCGCCCGCCGGGACCAAGGCGTTCCTCGTAGGTCACGCCGTCGGCACCCAAGACTACATCTGCCTGCCCTCAGGCTGGGCACCCTTTGGGGCCACCCTGTTCAACGACGACGCCAAGCAAATCATCACCCACTTTCTTAGCCGCAACCCTGATGAGGAGAACAAGCCCTTCGCAACGTGGCAGCATTCCCAGGACACGAGCGCCGTTGGGGATGATCCAACAGTCTTCGATCCGGAATTTGTCGCACCCGATGCCATTCCCTGGTTCCTGCTCGAGGTGGTTGGCGCCCAGGCCGGCCCGACCGGTGGCCAGAAGCTGACCAAGACAACTCATATCCAGCGGCTGAACACGACTGGAGGGAAGGCGCCGTCGAGCGCGTGCGGCCAAGGAGAAATCGGCAACAAGGAGCTGGTGGAGTACACGGCTGACTACTTCTTCTATAAGAACCGCCACGACGGCGGGTAGCCTCTGCGCAGGCGCTGGCGAGGAGGCGTGGGCGCGTTTTCGGGCGCGGCGAGCCATGCTACGCTAGAGACTCGTTGACAGCCGTCCTGTAAGTAGCGAAGATGGCGTGCCGTTGTGGAGCGCGCCCGTAGCTCAGTTGGATAGAGCGTTGGCCTCCGAAGCCAACTGGGTAGAGGATACCCCTCGGAGATTCGCTGAGTTTCCGAGGGGTTTTTCTTTGCCTCGTGCTGGCTCGTGAGGTGTTGTGAGGGGTGGTATTCGACCTCGCGGGCACAGCAGCGGGCACACGATCAGCGCGCGCAGACCGCCGTGCTCCTGGGGTTAGAATGCCCGGGGGTCGGCCGAGCCGCTGTTTGACTCGATGACGCCGACACCCAACCTTTGGGTTAGCCTGAAGGTGACGGTGTAGAGCACGGTCTCCTCCGCGTCTTCCATCTGCCTTTGAGCCTGTATCACTGAGGTCGCCACACACGCGCAATGGTCGCGCGGCTCCTCACGCAGGCTCTCCCGCTTCCCTCACCGGCGGCAACGAGCCATCGCAACACCAGCGCAACACCACCGCAACTCTGCGGCGTGGGTCGCGCCCGCCCGCCGCCAATCAGGCCACTCAAAGCCGGCAACCCACCGATTTTCCTGGCTCCCCGCTCATCCCGAATTCTTGGCATTCGCCTTGCCGACACCGATAGCGGTGTTTGGAATCGACGAAGTGAGTCATGGGCGCTGGCCGACTCCCGTAAGTGACGGGCCGAATTCCGGCGTGTCCTACACGCTGCTCATCCCGCGATGCTGACGTGCGCCCGCTGTCCTAAAGACGTCCCTGACCCGCGCGCCCTGCTCAACCATCTGGCCACCGAGCATCTGCTTGACCCGAAGCGGGCAGAGGCCGAAGCCCTCGTGCGCGTCTTCAAGCCCGGCCATCGGGTGCGCCTGAATGAGCAGGGACGACGCCTGGCGTCGTCACAACGGGCCACGGCACGTCTCGGCACCGTCGACCGCATCGGGAAGCACACGGGCGCGGCTCACGTCCGCTGGGACGGTCTGAAGACGACGCAGGAGTGGGCGCCATCCTGCCTCGCCCACGCTGATGGGCCACCGCTCGGCGATCCCGACACGACCACGTGCCCGAAGGCAAAGGAACTCAGGAAGACATGATGGCGGAGATCGCGAGGAGCGAGGTCGACCAGGTCGACCAAAGACGAGCGACAGCCTCCGCTCGTGCCGATGTCCGACGAGGAGCTCCGGACAGCCGGGAGGACGCTCGCGAGGATGATCCGCGAGCTCAACGAGCTTAAGGTGCACGCACACGGCCGTCAGGGCCGAGCAGAAGGCGGAGCGGGAGAGGCTGACGGAGAAGATCGCGAGCCTCGCCCAGACCATCGCGCAGCAGGGCCGGTGAGCGCGTGGCCGGCGAGCCCTCCTGGAAGAAGCACGAGCGCCGGGCGGCCGTCCTGATTCGAGGCGTCCGCCACTGGGCGAACAGCGGTCAGGCTGTGGACGCTGAGTCCTCCTGGGCCGTCGTCCAGGCCAAGGAGATCCAGCGCCTGAGCCTGGCGGAGCTGGAATCGCCTTGCCCTCGAGTCGGCGCGCCAGGGCGCGCAGCGCCAGAAAGGTCGGCATGGTGGTCGTGAAACGACGGGCCGGCGCTGGGCGGCAGACGCCAGTGCTTGTGGTGATGACTGAGCATGCCTTCCGCGAGATGAACGGCCAGCGGTCCACGCCGCCGCCCTCGCCATGAGACGCGCGCACGACGTGGTGCCAGCCCGTACGCGGCAGGAAGGGCGGTGCCGTCACTCGCACTTGGCCTAGCCTCGCGATGACGGACGGGTCGGCGCGATGACCCTCGGAGAATTCCGTGACCGCGCCACCATGCTTGCCTGCCGTCACTGCCGGCACGTCGGGTTGGTAGAGTCACCGCGTCACCCGAACAATGGCGGGATCCGCCCACACTGTCCGGCGTGCGGTAGCGTGTCGCCGGTCGAAGGTCTCCAGTGGCTTGGGCAGACCAGCGTGCGAGATCGCCGGCCCCACCTCGGCGCGAAGGCCAGCGAAGAGGTCTGGCACGCGAACGGTGATACCTGCTCGTTCTGCGGGATCACGTTTGATGAGGCCGTGGCCCTTGGGATCGGACGAACGGCCCAGCACGTGGTCCCGTACGTCGAGGGGGGTGGGGAAGGCCCGCTCATTCCCTTCTGCGCCCGCTGCCAGGAGGCGAGTGTGGCCGCTCTCCGGCGCACGAGAGATATGCGGCGCGGAGCAGCCTCGTGGAGGGACGTCGTCGAACGCATCGAGAAAGACCACCCCCAGCTTCAGGGCGATCGCTCGGCGTGACCTGCTACGAGGCTGCGCGGGAGTACCTCGCCATGGGGCTGCACCCAATCCCGTGCGCCCCGCGATCGAAGCGCCCGCTGGTCGAGTGGCGGGAGTTCCAAGCGAATCCTCCACACGCCGACCAGGTCGACGCGTGGTGGGAGAAGTGGCCTGACGCCAACGTCGCCCTCGTGCTCGGCCGCGGGACCTTGGCCGTCGACCTCGACGGGGGGCCGGATGCCGAGCGGCTCTTGGCCGATGCCGGTGTCTATTTGCCCGGCGCCCCCCGGAGCAAGACGGCAAGTGGCTACCACGTCTTTCTGTCGACGCCGGGGCCGGTGCCGGACCGCGTCGGCCTGCTCGCGGCTCGGGGTGGCAAGCCGGCCGTCGACATCCGCGGGGTCGGCATCGTGGTGGCGCCGCCGTCGATCCATCCGAGCGGTGCCCGCTACGAGTGGTACATCCCGCTGAGGCTCCCGCTACCCCCAGCTCCTCCGGAGCTGCTGGCTCTCATCCAGAATGGCCGTGAAGCCCCTCGGGCGGCTTCGGGTCGCGGCTGGATCGCCGAGGCGCTCGCAGGAGCGCCCGAGGGCCAGCGCGACGCGACTTGCACGAAGCTCGCCGGCTACCTTCTTGGTCGCGGTCTTGACGCGGCTACCGTCGAAGTCCTGCTGGCCGAAAGCTTCGCGCGGAACTGCACGCCACCATTTCCGAGGGAGGACGTCCGCAAGTGCGTCCAGTCCATCGCGCGGAGGGAAGGCCCGGGGCGGGAGCGGACAGGGGACCAGTCCCTCTCTCGCGCGTGCTCAGCCAGCTTGAAGACGCGTTGCGGCCTGGGGTGTCAGGGGCTCCCGCGGTGGCGACGCCGTTCCCCTCACTCAACATGTTCCTGGGCGGCGGCTTCTGGCCCGGCGAGCTCATCTACCTGGGATCTCGCCCCGGCGTCGGCAAGACGGCGCTGGGCCTGGAGATCGCCCGGCGCGCGGCCAGACAGGGACGCGGGGTGCTGGTGATCTCGCGCGAGATGGTCAACACCGCCTTGGCCCGGCGGATGGTCACTCAGGAGTCGAAGATCCCCGCGGCGATGTTGCGCTCCGCTCAGCTCAGCGACAGCGAGCGCGCCACGGTGACGGTCACGCTCAGGCGTCTCGCGATGCTTCCCGTGTGGCTGAGCGACGAGGCCATCTCGTTGGCGGAGATCACCGACCTCGTCACGACGTGGGGCGAGAGCACCGCTCTCGGCCTTTTGATCATCGACTACCTCCAGCTGGTCCGGGCCCCGCGGGACATCCGCGAACGGCGCCTCCAAATCGAGGCGGTCAGCCAGGGTCTGAAGACGATGGCCCTCCAGGCCAAAATCCCCGTGCTCTGTCTGTCCTCGCTGTCTCGGCCGCCCCAGGAGGCCAAGGAGCGGCGGCCGACGCTGGCCTCGTTGCGCGAGTCGGGTGAGCTCGAGCATGACGCGGACGTGGTCCTGCTGCTCCACCGGGAGCCGATGCAGGCCGAGACCGAGTGCATCGTGGCCAAGAACAGAGACGGCCGGCAAGGCACGGCCCGGCTGCACTTCCGGAGCGAGACGGTGAGCTTTGATGAGGTCGACGAGACCCGGGGATGACCTGGGCGAAGGTGGACGACCAGTTTCCATTCCACCGGAAATCGATCGCCGTGGGCCCGCTCGGCCGCGATCTCTATATCGCCGGTCTGTGCTATGCCAAGCGAGAGCGGACCGACGGGTTCGTCCCGGCGTACGTGGTCAAGCACCTGGCTCCTGGTAACGCGTCGCCCGCGATCCTGTCAAAGCTAATCGCCGCAGGCTACTGGCACCGGGTGGACGGCGGGTTCCAGATCCATGACTACCTCGCCCACAACGACAGTGCGGAGGTGATCGCAGAGCGAGACCGCGAGAAGCGTGCGCGCCAGCGGCGCTGGGCCGAAAAGCTCGGGGCGGCGAGGTTCGCGGCGCTGGAGACGCGTCGGAAGACGCGCACACGACGCGTCGTGAGACGACACACCGAGACCGAGACCCAGACCGAGATACTAACCCCCCTATAAGTCCCCCCGGTTTTCAGGAGTTCTACTCGCGGTACCCGCGGAAAAAGGCCCCAGCCGCTGCCACACGCGCCTGGCGCTCCGCGGTCAAGAAGGCCTCTCCGGAGGCGCTCCTCGACGCTCTTCACGCGCCAACTCCCCGAGCTCACGCGTCGCCCTGTGGATCGCGTGCCCTACCCAGCCACGTGGCTGAACGGCGAGCACTGGCGCAACGAGCCCGACGAGGCCCGCTCGGAGGATGGTAACCCCTACGCCACCTGGCCGACGCTCTACGACTGTGCCACGTGTCGCAGTGCGCACGAGACCGAGGCCTGTCCGCGCGATTCATGAGCGACGAGCCATCGCAACACCACCGCAACACCACCGCAACTCGGCGGTGTGGTTCGCGTTCGCGCACCGTCCATCAGGCATCGCACCGCCCGGAACTCCCCGATTTTTGTGGCTCTCTGCGATTTGCAAGAGCTTGGCATCTGCCTTGCCCTTCCCGACGACTTCTGACGGCATCCGGGATCGACAACGGTGAGTCATGGACGCTGCCAGGCGCCAAGCGCACGGCGGCACAGCTCCCCCGGAAACGGAGGTTGAGGAAGAGGACCGTATGGCAAAAAAGCTCATCATGCTCTCGCTGGACACCCTGCTGACCGAATTCCGCGAGGAGAAGGTTGCGATCGTCTGGGTCGCACCGGTGACCACGCCTGAGTGGTATCGCCAGGACCCCGGCCTCCCTCGCCTCACGAGCCGGGTGCTGGTGACGGCCACCGCCCTCGAGAACGGTCGGCTCATCGAGTGGCGCTACTGGGTCGGGCGCGCGCTGGCGGAGGTCACTGGGGATGGCCTCCGGCCGCCACCCTGGCTTCGCCGGAAGACTGACGAGGCGCTAAGCACGATCACCAAGCGCATCGGCGACGCGAGCTTCGAGATCCGCGAGGGTCTCCTGGCTTCAGACGCCGTCACTGTCGATACTTTCCGACTATGACGAACACGATCCGGACCTGCCGGCGCGGAGCCAAGGCGTGACGTCATTCACTAATCGGCGGGGGGCAGGGAGCCAGCACGCGCGCTCGCGATCCGTCCGCCGCATCGTCAGGCTGATTTCGAAGGCGACCCAGTTCGAGGCTCGCCGAGGCCGGACTCAGGCGCGCGCCGATCTCCTCGCCGCCGGGCAGAGGCGTGCCAGAGTGAGATCAGCGCCCTTGAGGCAAGCCTCACGGCCCTGCAGCGAGGAGAGCTGGATCGTGTCCGGGAGGCCGCGAAGTCTCGATGATCGGCCGCTTTGATTGGCGACCCGGGCAGCTCAACGCGGCGGTCCGCGAAGCAACGCAAGGCAGCATGGTCCTGACCCTGGTGCACGGATCCGACGAATTGGTTTTCTCTCTGTCACCCGAGAGCCTCGACTCGCTCACCTGGGCGTGCCTGCGCGTGCCGCGCCCCAGAAGCGGCCCGGAGCCGGAGCATCCAGCCGGTCCCACTGAGACGAGGTCTGTCGGTGTGACGACGGCCGCTGAGACTGCGACCTCCGGAGAGCCTGGCGGCTCAGGGTCAGCGGACACCAGCGGGACTGCCTCGACGTCGGCGCCGGTCATTGGACGTGACGCGGAGCTGACGCGCTGCGCGAGAACATCGCGACGGGGCGCCACACCCTCCTGGTCGGACCGATCGGGATCGGCAAGAGTTTCCTGCTCCGCAGCATCGCCGCCGAGATCCCCACCACGCTTACATCGAGCATACCCGCCCGCTCCGCCCGAGCCTCCTGGCCCTCTGCCGCGACCTGCACCGAGCTGGGCACCTCGCGTTCGCGATCTCGACCCACCTGCGCCTGCCTGGTCCGACTGTTCCAAGAAGCTGGGGCGGCTGAACATCCGCGAGCTGACGGACGTCATCGTGGCGAGCCTCCACGGCCGGGGTCTCGTGCTGGCCCTGGACCAGCTCGAAGGGATCACGCCGTCGATGGCGCCCTCACTGGAGCGGCTCCTGGCGGAGGCCACGATTCTCGGCGCGACCGCCCGGCTGAAGCCCGGGCTGGAGAAGTTCTGGTGGTCGTTCGACCGGCTCGATGTCCCGCCCCTCGGCCGGGAGGACGCGCGGGCTTGCTGTGGCGGCTCACCGACGCCGCGACGATCGGCGACCCTGAGATGTTCGAGACCAAGGTGCTGGCACAGGCGGCGGGAAACCCGCACGCGATCGTCGAGATGGCGCGCCAGGCGAGCGGGGGGACCCGGCTTGGCGTCCAGGCCATCCGCGATCTCTGGCACGCGGCCGGCGTCCGCTACCTCGACCTGACACCGTGGCTACTCCTCCTCGGGGCTGCCTTCTCGGTCGCCAGGTTCGTGGCCCTCGGTCTGGACGACCCCGACCTCTACATCATCGCCGGAAGCCTCGGCGCCCTGTTCCTCGTCGCCCGCTACTTCCTGTGGCACTCCCGGACCCGCGACTGACCGCGTGGGAAATTTTCGGCTGACCCTCCCCAGAGGGAAACCCACACACTCCCGCCTTGGGCCGCGGGTGACCCCGGCCGACGCCACGCCGTCTCAGTGTGATTCTGACCGGTTGCCTCGTTGGTCATCGTGATCGAACCCGCGACGGGAATCCTCGTTCCCGCGGTCCCAGCCAGGCCGGTGCCCCGGATCCGTCTGCTCAGCCAGATCTAGGACAGCTCTCCCTCGACGCGGTCGTCCAGCTCGCATTGGAGCACTCGCCTAAGCTCAAAGAGGCGCGGGTGAAGGTGTTGCTTGCCCGGCTGGAGGTCCGGTCAACGGCCTGGTGGACGTGGCTCATCCCGAGCGTGACGGCTCACCAGGGCTACGACCTCCTGGCGCAGCAGCAGCGCGCCGCCGTCGCGCTGTCCCTCGACCTCTCGAAGCTGCTCGGCAAGGGGGCGCAGGAAGCGGAGCGGGCAGGCTCGGTCTCACCCAGAGCGAGCAAGCGCTCGAGGCGGCCCGAACGAGGTCATCGCCGAGGTGACGAAGGCGGTCTTTTACCGTGACGCCACGCGGGCGGCGGTAGCCGTCCGCGAGAAGGTCTTGGCGCACGCCCTGAAGCTCCACGCCTTACACAGCATCCGCTTCAACCATGGCTCCGACGATCTGCCGACGCTGCTCCAGGCCGAGGCCGCGTTTGCTCGCGCCCAGCTCGATCTCCAGGCTGCCCAGCATGAGGCCCACCTCGCCGGGCTGAACCTTCGCCGCGTCGTGGGACTGCCTTGCCCTGATCCATGCAGGCACCGACCCACGTCGCCTTTGGACTCGTCTTCACGGTCAGTGTCGGGACGGTGCTCGGCATCCGGCTCACCCCGGCGTGGCCACTCTCACCACGGCCGGAGCCCTGCTGCCCGACGTCGACACGACGACATCGCTAGTCGGCAAGCTCTGCCCGCCGCTCTCCCGGCTCCTCGAACGGCGCTTCGGCCACCGGACACTGACCCACTCGCTCCTCGCGCTGATGCTCACCACCCTCCCAACGCTGCCGCTTGCGCTCGTGGACCCGACATGGCCCGCCGCCTTCGCCCTGGGCTACCTCAGCCACCTGCTGGTTGACGCCTCGAACAAGTCCGGGGTGCCCCTATTCTTTCCCAGCCCCCTGCGTGCTGTCCTGCCTCGGGGGGAGGGCGTGCGCATCGCCGTTGGATCGAAGGCCGAGGCGCTTCTGGTCCTTTTCCTCCTTGCGCTCATCGCTATCCTCTTGCCGCTCCACTGGCTGGGTTTCGCGCGCGCGCTCCACGCGCTCACCAGGACGACGGCAGGGGCCATCGCCGACTACCGGATCTGGGAGGGCAAGTACGAGGTCTGGGCGGAGGTGGACGGGATCTTCCGGCTCTCTCAGCGGAGGGTCCGCCAGCGGTACCGCATCCTCGGTGTGGCCAATGCCCACACGCTCGTGGTGGATGATCCAGGTGCGGGCACGATGCACACCGTTGGGACAGGGGAGTCAGCGAGCATCTTTCCTTACGGCATCCGGGCAGAGCCTGGACGGGCGATCACGGTCCAGACCCGCACGGTCGACCTCAGCCAGGAGCTTCTCGGCGACCTGTTGGGGAAGATCCCGACCACAGGCGAGAGCTTCCTGCTCGGTAAGGTTCGGACTCCCGACACGCCGGTCATCAAACCGGAGCCTGAACAGTATGCGGCGCTCGAGCTCGGCATGCACGAGCTCGAGCTGCGGTACGCGCGTCCGCGCGCGCTTGAGACTCCCGGGGTCGCCTCTATATTCGTCGTGACGGGCCAGGTGCTTATCCAGACCATCCTGCCGGGTGACGCACCGGCGTCATCGCTGCCGCCCATGCCACCGCCACCCTGCGATTTCGACGACATCACCCAGCTCTACGTCGCTCACCTCATCGACCCTGCGCGCGAGTTGCTCGTCCGGGAAGGGGAGCGGGTCCACAGCGGCCAGCTTCTCGCCCGGCTCTCCTACAAGGACCCTGAGTTGGAGCGTCGCCGCAAACATGCCGAGGCCCAGCTCGAGGAGCGAGAGGCCGGCGTTTCGGCTGCAGGAGGCGAAGCTGCGCCTGGCGCGGGCCCTCGTGGTCCGGGCAGTCGCAGCCTCCCGTACTGTCGAGCCGGAAGAGGCGGCTCTCCTCCGTGCTCATGAGGCCTCGAGCAGGCCAGGCGTGAGCTGGCACGCATGGACGAGAGTGCCCGGCAACTCTCCGAAGTTCGCGCGCCCGTCGACGGGCAGATTCTCACCATCCGGATCCACGCGATTCACGGCAGCGAGGTACAGCGCTCGTGCGACTGCTCTACCGGAAGGCGAAAGGCACGCCGTAACTGACCAGCCGCTTCCTTTGGCGGGTCGAGCCCTCAATACCCGGTGGGATCGCCCCGGCGTCAAGGCGTACCTGTCCACGTGTTGGGGAGTATCAATCTAGGATCGAGGCGCCCCTCGTGTGTCTGGCCGATGAGGGACGGGGGTCGAATCAGTCCGGGATTCGAGAGTTAGGAAGTCTCACGTGGGGTAATGCCGCTGGATCGGTTCGCCACGGAGGGACAACTGCTGGAGGTCCGGGTTGCGTGGCACGCGGAGACTCTGTCCCCCCCCCCCCCCGGGGGTGTGAGCCGGGGACGGGTGTGGACGGCGGCGGAGCTGATGGACGTCATGGCGATC
>CAVWFS010000011.1:0-273856 GCA_963754315.1 uncultured Candidatus Rokubacteria bacterium | reverse complement strand
CGCGCTCGCCCAAGGCTTTCCCCGCGCCGGTGCCGGACTCCTCGGGCATCCCCCTTTCGCTCGAAGCCGAGGTGCTGATCGCGCCGTACAACGACCTCGGCACGGTGGAGGGCATCATCGCTGCCCACGCCAACGAGCTGGCCGCGGTCATCGTCGAGCCGTTCCAGCGGCTGGTCCCGCCCCAGCCCGGCTTCCTGAAGGGACTGCGGGAGATCACACGCCGCCACGAGGTGCTGCTCGTCTTCGACGAGGTCGTCACGGGATTCCGCCTCGCCTATGGCGGCGCCCAGGAGTACTACGACGTCGTGCCCGACCTGGCCGCCGTCGGCAAGATCGTGGGCGGCGGCTTCCCGCTGGCCGCGGTGTGCGGGTCCGAGGAGCTGATGCGCCCCTTCGACCCCCAGTACGACGGCAAGGGCGACTTCATCTCCCAGTCCGGCACGCTGAACGGCAATCCCATCGCCGCGGTGGCCGGCCTCGCCACGCTCGCCGAGCTGAGAAAGCCCGGCGCCTACGAGACGCTTCACGCCACCGGCAAGCGCCTCATGGCCGGCCTGACCGAGCTGGCCGGCAAGTCGGGCCTGCCCGCACAGGTGGTCGGCGAGCCCGTGGTCTTCGACCTGATCTTCACCGACGAGCCGGTGGTCGACTACCGCTCGCTGCAGAAGGGCAACGCCGCGCTCGGCCGCGCCTTCACGACGGAGCTCATCAAGCGGGGCGTGGTGAAGAACGGGCAGAAGATGTACATGTCGCTCGTCCATTCGTCCGACGACGTGGCGAAGACGCTCGAGGCCTGCGAGGACGTGCTGAAGATTCTCCCGAAATAGGGAGCCGCGAGCCATGACGGTACGAACGACGAACCACGAGTGGCTCGGCCTGACCGTCGAGGAGCCGTTCGAGCCGGAGCTGCCGATCTGCGATCCGCACCATCACCTGTGGGACAGGGTGAGCGGCCGCGTCGCTCCGCGCTATCTGCTGGACGAGATCCTCGAGGACGTCCGCGGTGGCGGGCACAACGTCGTGTCCACCGTGTTCATCGAGTGCGGGGCGATGTGGAAGCCCGACGGGCCGGAGGCGATGCGGTACATCGGGGAGACGGAGTTCGTGAACGGAATCGCGGCGATGAGCGCGTCCGGCCTCTACGGCAAGACGCGGGTTGCTGCCGGGATCGTCGGGACGGCGCCGCTCCGTCTCGGAAAGCCGTGGGCGACGTGCTCGATGCACAGATCGCCGCGGGCGGCGGCCGCTTCCGAGGCATTCGCCTCGGCGCGGCCTGGGATGCCGACGATGCCGTGCCCAAGCACCGCACGGCGCCGCCGCAGGGCCTCTTCTTGCGCGATGACTTTCGCGCCGGGTTCGCCGAGCTTGGCCCGCGCCAGCTCACGTTCGAGGCGCGGTGCTATCACCCACAGATCCCCGACGTGACCGCGCTGGCCCGCGCTTTCCCCAAGACGACGATCATCCTCAACCACTTCGGCGGGCCGATCGGCATCGGTTCCCATGCCGGCCGGACCCGCGAGGTCTATGCCGAGTGGCAGCGCTCCATCGCCGAGCTCGCCACCTGCCCGAACGTCGTGGTCAAGCTCGGTGGGATCAACATGGAGGTGAATGGCTTCGGCTGGCACGAGCGGCCCAAGCCGCCATCGAGCCGGAGCTGATGGAGGCGACGCGCCCGTACTACGACTTCACCATCGAGAAGTTCGGCGCCGACCGGTGCATGTTCGAGTCGAACTTCCCCGTGGACGCGGTGAGCTGCAGCTACACCGTGCTCTGGAACTCGTTCAAGCGCCTGACCACCGGGTACTCCCGGCCGACAAGGCCAAGCTGCTCCACGACACGGCGGCACGGGTGTATCGGCTGACGACTTGAGGCGCGCCGCCCAACCTTTCAATTGGCCGCTCCCCAAGATGCGACCGCGGAATTGATTTGCTCATGGTATTGAGTAAAATTACTCAATACCATGAGTAAAACGACCCCGATGACGTACCAGCGGCCTTACGCCGCCGTGCTCGCCCGGCGCCTGGCGGAGCCACGCCGCTTCATCCAGGTCGTGGCCGGCCCGCGTCAGGTTGGCAAGACCACGCTGGTGCAGCAGGTGGCCGAGGCCAGCGGACGACCGGTTCAGTTTGCCAGCGCTGACGAGCCCACCTTGCGCGGCCCCGAGTGGATCGCGCAGCAGTGGGAAGCCGCCCGCCTCATGGCCGGCCCCGGCGACACCCTCCTCGTCCTGGACGAGGTCCAGAAGGCCGCCGGCTGGTCCGGGTCCGTCAAGCGCCTCTGGGACGAGGATACGCGCAAGAGGCGCCCGCTCAAGGTCGTGCTGCTGGGCTCGGCGCCGCTCCTCATCCAGCGCGGGCTGTCGGAAAGTCTCGCCGGCCGCTTCGAAATTCTTCACCTGCCACACTGGTCGGCGGCGGAGATGCGCACCGCGTTCGACTGGCCGGTGGAGCGCTTCATCTTCTACGGCGGCTATCCCGGAGCCGCACCGCTCACGGCGGACAGCGACCGCTGGGCGCGCTACGTCCGCGATGCGCTCATCGAGACCACCATCGCGCGCGACGTCCTCCTCTTGACGCGCGTGGACAAGCCGGCATTGCTGCGTCGCCTGTTCGAGCTCGGTTGCCGCTACTCCGGCCAGGTGCTGTCCTACACCAAGATGCTCGGCCAGCTCCAGGACGCGGGGAACACGACGACGCTCGCGCACTACCTGGATCTCCTGAGCGCCGCCGGGATGCTCACTGGGCTGGCCAAGTATGCTCGCCAGGCGGCGCGACAGCGCGGCTCGAGCCCCAAGCTGCAGGTGCTCAACACCGCGCTCGTTACCGCCCAATCCGGTCTCACTCTGGATGGGGCGCGAGGGGACCGCGAGTTCTGGGGCCGCCCGTCGAGTCGGCGGTGGGTGCGCATCTGGCGAATGCCGCGGCGGCCGGCGTGTGCGAGCTGTTCTACTGGCGTGACCGCAACCGGGAAGTGGACTTCGTGGCCAAAGCCGGGCGGGTCGTCACGGCCATCGAGGTGAAGAGCGGGCGTGCGCCCGAAGCGCACCCGGGACTCGCCGCCTTTGCGGAAGCATTCAAGCCTGTGCGCACGCTTCTCGTGGGAGGTGACGGAATCCCGGTTGAGGAGTTCCTGTTGCGGCCGGTCGAGCACTGGGTGAAGGCATGAGCGGGTTCGCGAAGTTCATCGTCGGTCAGACCGGTTCTGCCGTCAGCAAGAGCTTTGCCGCGACGCATTTGGCCAGGAGGAGCACGAGACGCAGGGCCAGATCAGGGGAATCGCCATCGCGGGGGCGCTGACGGTGGCGCAGACGAAGACCGGGACGGCGGTGGTACCGTTCGCGCTGGACTACGGAGTGAACGGCCAATCCGACAAGCTGAGGCAGACCATGAAGGCGACGTACGCGGCGCCGGGGTTCAACGCCAACGTTGAGTCTCCGATCTGGTATGCTCCCGGCTCAGAAAGAGGGGACCGAGAATGCGCTTCCTCTCCTGGATCACGTCGCTCTCGGCGCTCGTGACGCTCGCTGGCTGCGCCAGCCTGGCCATCCAGCCGTGCGACACAATCGCGGACCGCGACGGCAAGTACTTCGGGCGTTTCTTCCTGGGTGTGGCCACCCTCGGCCTCTCCGAGGTGACCATCCAGCAGGAGGAGATACGCCAGGCCTATCAAGGCTCTCCGGGCTGCCCACCTCCGCCGGGAGTGCAGGTCGTATCAGCCTCGATACCCGATCCTGCGGGCGGGCAATCCGTAGCTGTGGGCACTCTCGTCAACGGGGCGCCGTGGACGATCGTGATCTACCTGAACCAGGATCCTGACGCGCCGGGTGCGCCACCGCTCACCTTCCTCGCGCCGGCCTCCAGCTTCCGGATTGCCTTCCGGCCTGGGCAACACCTTTTGGTGGCGCGTCCGACGGGTGCGGCGCCGGGCTCATTGCCCAAGGTGACCTGGAGGCGACAGATCGAGATCGATCCGCGAGTGCGAGGGTTCAAGCTCCACTTCAACGAGGCGGATTTCAGGTGACGTAGACGAACACGTGTCGAACCAGTCACGCGCTCCTGATGGCTCTGATCCTGTGGGCACCGTCGGCAGCGGCGCAGATGGCCATCGAGAACGCGTAGTCAACGCACGAGGAGGCAACGCATGCGACAAGGCTGTGCCAGGGGGTGTCGCGTGCGTCCCTGGATCGGATTGCTCCTCACGCTGCTCATGATGCCGCCGTTGGCGGCCGCGGAGGAGGCGCCTTTCGCCGTCGCGGTTGCGGGCGCCAAGGACGCAGGGCACTGGCCGTTCGCGCTGGTGGCGCCGTTGGAAGAGGCGCCTTTCGCCGTCGCAGGTGCGGGCAAGGACGCAGGGCACTGGCCGTTCGCGCTGGTGGCGCCGTTGGAAGAGGCGCCTTTCGCTGTCGCAGGTGCCGCTGTCAAGGACGCAGGGCAGTGGCCATATTCGCTGGCGGCGCCGCGGTTGGCTGCCGGAGGAGAGGCGCATGCCGCTGTCGGTGGTGCCTGGCAGCGGCCGTACGCACAGACGGGGTCGTCGGAGCCTTCGGAAGAGGCGCCTATCCCCTTCGAAGGTGCCGAACCCAGCCCGGTAGCTCGCTGGCCGTACGCCCTTCCATTCCTGGCGGACCGGGTCATCAAGCAAGGCTACACATTGCCCCTGCCCCGCGGTGTGTCCATGGTCTACACCTATGTCCAGCGGGACATCAAGATAAGCAGTGTGAGCCTCGGCGTCAACGGCGCGCCACTGCGGGACGTGAGCAACTTCGTGAACCTCGGGTCGACGAGCCACGTGAGCG
The DNA here is from genome assembly GCA_963754315.1 of uncultured Candidatus Rokubacteria bacterium. Lineage (GTDB taxonomy): Bacteria > Methylomirabilota > Methylomirabilia > Rokubacteriales > CSP1-6 > CAVWFS01. The sequence goes on along the minus strand of CAVWFS010000011.1, from coordinate 269,061 downwards.
TGGCAGTGGCCCGGTTCGATGCGTGGCTGCTGCCCTTTCTCAATGCGTACGCGATGGCCGGCTACGTGTCCAACAACACCACCACGCGGGGCATCGTGACGATTCCCCCGTTGACGGAGAGGGGCGATCCCAGGACATTCAAGCTTACCAAGACGACCGAGCTGGGAGGTTTTGTTGGTGGGGTCGGCCTCACCGCGGCGGCTGGTTGGCGAGACTTTTTCATCCTCGCCGATTTCAACTTCAGCCAGACCGACATCGGCTTCGACGACCCGTTCCGCGCCCTGATAGGCACGGTCCGCAGTGGCTGGAACGGCAAGGTCCTGGACATCCCCCTCCGTCTGTGGGTGGGGGGATCGTACTGGGGAACCAAGGGCACTGCGAAGGCGACTGTGGAGGTGCCGGACGTGGGCTCGGTCACGTTCTCGGCCGTTCAGGGGCCGCTCCATCCATTGAACGCCCTCGTCGGCGGAAACGTCACGCTGTTCCGGCGCTGGGAGGCGTTCTTCGAGTACGGCTTCAACTTCAACGATATCCAGATCGTCGCCGCCGGATTGTCGTTTCGTTTCTGAGCCACGCAAATCGTCGCGCACCCGAGTCAGCAACTTCGCAGGGAGCAATCGAGCGCGGGCACGCACCGAGGCGACGACCAATGAAGCAGATGACGCTCGCTCTGACCACGGTGTTCACGCTGACCGCGATCGCATCCACGACTCAGGCACAGGGTCTGACCTTCGCGCCGTCGAAGGGGCAGAGCGCGGAGCAGCAGGCCTAGGACGGCGCAGAGTGCCAGGCGATCGCCCTGCAGCAATCGGATTTGACCCGGCCAGGGCGCAGGCGGCCGCCACTCCGTCTCAGCCGGCGGCCGGCGGAGAACGCGTGAAGGGCGCGGCGCGCGGGGCCGCCGTGGGTGCGGCCGCTGGTGCCATAGGTGGTGATGCCGGCAAGGGGGCCGCAGCCGGAGCCGCGGCCGGCACCGCCGCGGGCGGGATGAAGAAGCGCCAGGCGGGCCGCGAGCAGGCGGCGCAAGCCCAGCAGCAGGCAGGCGGCGGCCGCGCAAGGCCAGGGCGCCTTTGACAAGGCCCTGATCACCTGCATGCAGGGACGAGGCTATCTGATGAAGTGATCCGGGCCAACCTGGAGGAGTGGAACGCCGGCTCCCTGCTGCTCGTTACGACATGCACAGTGGCCAGCCTACGCCGCCGCGGTTCGCAGCCGTCTCATCCCTGGCGTCTGGTAGCGTCTCGCGTCGGCGTCCCGCGGGGCCGCGACGAAGACCGGCACGCCCCAATGCGCACCGGCTGACTTCCGTCACTCGCCGTTCGTCGGAGCGGCCCTCTGTTCGTTGCCCGGCCATGCGCAGACAACGAACGACGACCGGAGCGCCCCGAGGCGCAGGCCCCCGTCGTCAACGACGACCATCTCGATGATGGCAGGAGGATCTGTCTTCTTCCACGTCAGGTCGGAGACGACGCTGATCGAATACACGTCACCGCCGTCGGCGCTGCTCACCCGCGCGTGATAGGCCCAGAACGAGCGTTGCTCGCGCTCGTACGCCTGGTAGTTGCAGCGCGTCTCGATTACTCGCCACGCGAACGCCTGCACCGACCGCGGCACCGGGGTATCGCGGGCGAACAGGATCCTGGAGCCGACGGGGGCGTGCCCGAAGCCGGCCAACGCGCACAGGATCGCCGAGAGCCCCGCAATGCGTCGCACGGCGCCGTCGAGACGGCGCCGCGCCGACGGGCCCGGAGCGGTCGCCGCCATCAGCGCGGCCGCGCCGCTTGCGTCATCACGCGATCGGCGCCTCGCTGTCGGAGGTGCCAGTAATTCTTGGTGTTGCCTGGGATACTCCGCCTGCCGGCCCGGAATCCGCACTGCCTGCCATCCTCATTGCCGCACGCAGGTCCCGTGTTCCCGCACCCCACTTGGTGATCACCGCCGCCGCCCTGGCGAACGAGACGTCGACCTGGTGCACGCGCTCTCGGGGAAGGATGTAGATCGCCCCAGCTGCCGGGGTCGGGACCGAGGGCACGAAGACGGTGTAGGCGCCATCGTCGTGCTCTTCCACATCCCTCGCCTCCCTCTCCGTTGGAAACACCTCCGACATCCCTCCTTCCCCATTTGCTGGTATCTCGTTCATTGCCGTCGTAATCCTCAGGTCGCACAAGTGTACCGCCCGCTGGTTTCTCAGGGCACTCGATAGGACGCTTCGTTTGAGGAAATGCCTTGATAGGGCCGCCCTCGTCAAGATGCAGGCCGCGGAGCGGCTCGGCATCGCCGGATCACCTCATCCTGGCGCCCGACTGCGGGATGAAATACTTGCCGCGCGACACCGCCTTCGCGAAGCTTCGCGCGCTCGGCGACGGCGCGAAGGCCGTCCGCCCCCGTCTTTTCTAGCGCGGTTCACGCGCCAAGATACGCGCGCTGCACACGCGTGTCGGCCAGGAGCGCTCCGCGCGGGCCGGCGAGCATGACGCTCCGGTACGCGCACCTGAGCCCCGACCGGCTGCGCGATGCCGTCGCGTCCCTGGAGGATCACAGCACACGCTCAGCACAAAATGCTACAATCGCCGATGTTGTAGTCGGTCAGTCCGGATGCGCCCTTAGCTCAGATGGATAGAGCGTCGGACTACGAATCCGAAGGTCAGAGGGTCGATTCCTCTTGGGGGGCGCCATTTCAGCTGACACCGGCTGGTCGTCGAAGGGGCGGCGGACCACTCCGGGCTACTTCCGGAAGCTGACGCGAGCGCCTCGGCGGCCGGCCAGCCGATGCCTCGGCGCCCGATGCGTGCACTTCTAGACCATCGCCAGGGAAGGCTCGCCGCCCAGTTCCTACCCCGTCCGTAGGTCGATCTGATGGAGCTGAGGCGAGTCGCCAGCGATGCCATCGCCAATCGAAACAGGAGAACATCCGCGAATGTCCGAGCGGCGCTACGTCGATGTCGAGGAGATCATGGAACGCATTCGGGACAATCTCCGGCGCGGGCGGGCGCCGGCGGACGGCGGCACGGCTGAGAGTCGCGACGACTCTACGCAACACAGCCAGGCGACGGCCGACCTCGACTTCCTGACGTCGGGCTACGACGTGCGGCAGTTCGCCCTCGTCTCGCATCGCCGCGTCTTCGGGAAGGTCGTGATCGGACTCAAGCGGGCGATTCGTCAACTCCTGACGCCCATTCTCGACCGGCAGGTCGCCTGTAACGCCGCCGTCGTGCGGGTCATCGCGGATACGCGGGACTGGATCGCCGCCCTGGAGCGACGGCGCGGTGAAGCGGCCGAGGCGATCGAGGCGCGGATCAATCACCTGGCGCGCAAGCTCAACGGCCACGACGTCCAGATCACGAGCGTCGAGGTTGCCGTCTCCCGCTTCGCTCCTCAGGTCGCTCGGGTGGATGCTCGCGTGGCCGGCGTGCAAGCGCAGGTAGACGGGCTGGCGGCACAGGTCCAAGGAATGACCCGCCGGCTCGACGTCATGGAGAGTCGGCTCGACGTCGTCGACAGGCAGATCGCGATACTCGCGGAGGGTATCCGCGCCCGCGACGATCGGCTTACCGCTGTTGAGGAAGTTTCCGTCCGCACCCGCGAGGACATCCTGAGGCAGGACGCGGCGCTCGCGGAAGCGACGGCCGGCCAGGAACGGCAGCTACGCGAGGCAACGGCCGACCAGGAACGGCAGCTGCGTGAAGCCATGGCCGACCAGGAACGGCAGCTGCGTGAAGCCATGGCCGACCAGGAACGGCAGCTGCGCGAGGCCACGGACGTCGTGCGCGCGGACGCCGATCGGCAATTCGGGGCGGCGCGCGACGACCTCGATCGGCGGCTTGGTGCTCACTCGCGCAGCATGGACGCCGCCCAGGAGCGCGGCCGGGCATTGCAGGAGCGCGTCTCAGCCGCGGAGCGCCGGCTGCGCCGGCTCCTGACGGCCGGAGCGGAGGGCACGGCGCCGGTTGTGCGAGTGGGGCCATCGCCGCTTTCGGAACGGGCAGATCACGATCGGTCGGCGATGGCGGTCGAGTTCGACTACGCGGGATTCGAGGAGCGATTCAGGGGATCCGAGGAGGAGGTTCGGGAGCACCAACGGGCATATCTCGACTGTTTCCAGGACAAGCAGCCGGTGATCGACCTCGGTTGCGGAAGGGGCGAATTTCTTCAGCTGATGCGGGAGGCGGGCCTCAGCGCCCGCGGGGTCGACGTCGACACGGACATGGTGCTCCTGTGCCGGGAAAAGGGGTTCGACGTGACCGCGGCCGATGGGGAGGCGTTTCTAGCAGCATTGCCGGACGATTCGGTGGGCGGAATCTTTGCCGCCCAGATCATCGAACACCTGGCGCCGGAGCGCGTGATCGGCCTCGTGCAGCTCTGTCAACGGAAACTGTCGCCCGGCGGCGTGCTCGTGATGGAGACGCCGAACCCCACGTGCCTGACGGTCTTTGCGGATTCCTTCTACAAGGACCCCTCGCATATCCGACCGCTGCATCCGGACATGATGCAGTTCCTGTTCGAGACGACGGGATTCGAGGACGTCGAGCTCCGATTCTCGGCACCGGTAAGTGCCGCGGCCTGGGTGCCTCCGCTGGACGCGCCCGCCGCCAACCGCGAGCAGTTCAACGAGGGCCTGGAACGGCTGAATCGGCTGCTGTACGGGTTTCAGGACTACGCGATCATCGGCCGCGCGGCGAAGCCGGCGCGCGCATAGATGCCGGCCGCCTGAGCGTGGTGCGACCGCTTCCGGTCACGCGATCTCCAGGAGTTGCTCGGCGACAGGTGATCCCATGTCGCCGAACCAGCACACCTGCTCGTTGACCATGTCGAACACGACCCGATACTGCCCGCGGGCGACTCCCTCGAGAGAGATGTGCGAGACGATGTCGGCCGCGTCGCCCGGCCACACGTCATTCGGCAGCATCGTGCGCCCGCGGTTGTCATCGACGAGGCGACCGGTGGGCGACAGGAGCTTGACCCCGAGCGTCACGTAGCCGCCGAACGGACGCGGCTGAGCGAGCCAGATGCTCTCGCCGACGTTCTCACTCCTGACCGTGGCCGTGATGATCTCGCCCGCTCGAGCCCGCGCCGGACAGTGCTTGATGGTGGTGCGCGCGCGCAGTCGCTCCGGACCGGCGCTGGCGCTCGTCAGCGCTCGGCGGCCGCCCTTTTCCAGGTAGAACACGCAATGACTCCGCTCCATGACGGCCGCCACCTCCTCGGCCGCCACATTCGCCGTCGAGACCTTTTCATGATGGCGAAACGCCTCGAGCTCCTCGAAACAGAGATCCACGTGCTCCGGGTAGACGTACGGTTTCAAGATCATCCGCCGAAACCCGACGTCCATCGCGATCTCGTGGATATCCGCGAGCACGACGTCCTTCTCGACGGCGCCATACTGTTGCATGGCGCTGATCGACATCGGGTCCTTCGAGTGCTCGCTGCCGGGCTCCGAGAACACGACGCGCCCACCCGGCGTCAGGATGCGGTACATCTCGGCCAACGCCGTGCGGTAATCGTCCATGTGGTGGAGCGCGTTCATGCAGATGATTCCGTCGAAGCTGCCGTCGCGGAATGGCAGCGACATTCCCTCTCCCGCGACGAAGCGGCTCCGATCGCGCGCACAGCGCGGATCGAGGGCGAGGCGCTCGCGGCCCAGTCGGAGGATGGACGGATCGACATCGACCGCCGTCGTGATGTATCCGAGCCGGTTCAGCAACTCCGAGACGAAACACGAGCCCGCGGCGAAGTCGAGGACCCTGGCGCCGGGTCGCAGATCGAGACTCCGGCCCGCAACCGTGAAGTCGAACATGTACCGGAACCCGATGTCGTGACTGGCGATGTTCAAGGGGAACCGGACGGCGTCGCGCTCGTTGTAACTTTGCTCGTGCCCGACCGCGGGTGATGTGACCATCGGGGAGTTGGCCACGAGCGTTGGCGCGTCGCCCTCCGGCCCGCCCGACGCCACCGGAGCGGGGGCCGGGTCCAGGCGGTCGGTGCGCCGGACCGCCAGTGACGTCCGGGTGCGCGGACGACCGCCGGCCGGCCGGGCGACTTCCTGGTACACGTCGTAGACTTTCTTGGCGACCGCGTCCCAGGTATGGTGTTCGCGCGTCCGGCGGTAGCCGGCCTCGCCCATGCGACGGGCCAGGGCAGGGTTCGCGAGGAGCTGCGCGATCGCCCGCGCCATGGGTGCGGCCCCCGCGCAGACGAAGCCATCCTCCCCGTCGCGGATCATCGAGGCGACCGGGCGGCAAAACCCGTTGCCGATCACCGGCTTCTTCCGCATCCACGCCTCGAGGAATACCATGCCGAAGCTCTCGTGTTCCGAGGGCAGCAGGAACACGTCGCACGCGTCGTAGGCGTCCAACAGGTCCTCTTGGTCAATCGAGCCCAGGTACAGCACGCGGGGCGAGTCGATCGGTTGCTGGTCGATATCCGCGCCGATCATCACGAGCTTCACGTCGTCGTTGCGCAGCAGATCGACGGCCTTCACCGCGAGATCGTAACGCTTCGCCGGCTCCTTCCGGCCCACGTACAGGACGACCTTCTGGCCCATCAACCCGTGCTTCGCGCGGAAGCGATGTCCCGAGATGCCGGGTTGGCTGAACACGTCGTCGTCGACGCCTGGCCCGACCTGCACCGGTCGCGCCCCGGGAACGAGCCGCGCGAACAGCTCCGCGCTGTATGCAGTCTGCGCGAGTATCGCGGCGGCGTCGGCGAAGCACCGGTAGTACACGCGGAAGTGATGGTACAGATCCTCCGGGTGAAACAGCGCCAGGAGAACGACGGGCTTCCGGAACGCCTTCGCCACCGTGAGGACTTGCCAGATCAGGGCGAACGGCATGAAGCCGACCAGGACGACATCGTAGGCGCGGATCGACCGGACCAGCCGGGCAAGCAGTCCGAGCGAATGGGGGCCGCGTCCGAGCAGAGAGATCGCATCGTAGAGGGACGGGCGGGCCGCGGCGCGATGGCAGTAGGACTCGACCAGGTTTCTCGAGCCGCCGATCATGGCGCCGTACCGCCGCTCCTCGCTCCGCCAGCGTCGGAACACGATGCGCGAGAGCATGTGGCCGACCTGCGGGGGCAGCGCCATGGTCGCGGGGAACCTGTGGATGGCGATGCCGTCCGACTCCTCGAACCGGAGCTCGTAATCCCGCGGAAACGCCAGGGAGAACGCCGATGTCGCCTGCGCCCCCCGGGAGAGCGTGGCGAACGCGTCGACCTCGACGCCCAGCTCGACGAGCTTCTTGGACAGCATGTACGCGTGCGCCTCGCCGCCGTGAACGAGATCGGCGCCGAAGAACGGGAAGACGTGAAGCGCTCTCACGACACTACCGGAACACGACCGAGGCGACGGCCGGACCGACCACGCGGCCCGCGCGATCGAGACCGCCACGCTCCGCAATCAGGAGCAACTCGTAGACACCCGGTCGCAGAACCACGGCACAATTCTGGGTCTTCCACGTGGACAGCACGGTCAACGATACCTGAACCTCCGGTGCGATCTCACCGGCCCGGCGGATGATCAGGGTGACGTTCTGGACGTCGATCGCGGCCCGAAGCGTGACCGAGACCGAGCCGACCTTGGCGGAGAGGGAAAAGAAGGCCGAAGTGCGCACGTCCGTCCAGCGATACGCGAGCACGCCATCGCTCTCGGCGTCGTACCACCCGAAGTTGAGCTGGGCGACGTCGGTGATGCCGTCGAGCACCAGCTCCGCACCGGCGCGGCGCAGTACCGGCTGAAAACTCCGATTGTTCGGGATCGGCGGCGGGAAGGTGCCCCACGACGGATGCACCAGATGCCAGAACGGGGCGCGAGCACCGACGAAGCGCAGCCGCCACCGGAGCGCCGACCCCAGGTGCGCCAGGTTCCACAACCACGCCTTCGCGGGGATGGTCCACCGGCGCCGGCCGTAGCGGGACGCGTTGGGGATCTCGCGAAGAAGCCACTGCGGCACCCGACTGACCGGACAGTACTTCAGCATCGTCCGGATACGGGCCTTCTCGCAGAGATAGATCCGGTCGGGAAGGAACTGATCCGAGTGGCCGATGTCGTGATCGACCCAGGCGCGCGGGCACACGACCACCCGGAATCCGAGCTTCCACAGGCGAATGCCCAGCTCCGTGTCCTCGTACCACTTGATCAGCGCGGTGTCCAGCGGACCGCACAGCTGCATGGCGGTCTTGCGGATGACCATGCCGATCGCCATCGAGTAGAGGACTTCGTGGGGCAGCACGGCGAATTCGTAGGGGGCGTTGAAGTGAAGGTCGGCGCCGTATCCCTGGAGATTGATCGTGCCACCGGCGCCGTTGAGGATGATCTTCTTCCCGGCAAAGAAGACGAGGGCGGCCACCCCCCCAATCCGCTCGTCCGACTCGAGCATGGCCACGGCGTGCTCGAGCCATGCCGGATCGGGCGATCCGTCGTTGTCCATGAACGCGAGGATCTCGCCCCTGGCGTGCGAGACGCCGAGGTTCCGCCCGCCCGGCACGCCGAGATTCTTGTGACACCTGACGACGGAGAGCTTGCCGGTGCCGAGGTACTGTTCGAGCACGGCGACGCTTCCGTCCGTCGAGCCGTTGTCGATCACGATGATCTCGAGATTGCGGTAGGTCTGGCGCAGCAGGTGATCGAGGCAGTTGCGCAGGATCTTCTCGCCGTTCAGGTTCAGCACGATCACGCTGACGAGCTTCGCGTCCGACCTCACGTCCCGAGTCACTCCGGTCGCACCGGGAGCTGCTGGGGAGCTACGTTGATGGCTGCTCGTCGCGGACGATCCCGTCATGGCCGCCGCGAGTATAGAGCAACGGTCGGCGGGCACGCAATCTTGCGCGAAGGCGCGAGCGGACGACCCGGTGACGCCGGCCAGGCGAGAGGTCCGCTGGCGGCCGTCAGCGACGGGGGTCGCCGGTGGTCCCGGTGAGCGGAGCGTCGAGCTGCCGAAAAACGAGCTTCTCATCGGAGGAGGCGATCAGCGACAGATCCGGCCGGCCGAGCAGCTCGGCATGCGCGTGGGCGTCCGCCAGCAACAGGTGGATGCGCTCGTCGCCGCGACGGGATCGGCTCTTGCCGAACATGAAGGTCCATTGGGGCGGCACCCGGAAAGCGAGTCCCCGGCGATCCAGTTCGTTCAAGAGGCCCCCCGCCCAGATCCAGGTCTCGTCGCGGAGCGCGATCACGGGGACGTCGTGCTTCGCCGTTTCGATGATCGCGTCGCTGAGGGCGCCGATGTACGGCAATGGCCGCATCGGCGGCATGGACTCGGCGAACAGGACGTTCCAGCGAGCGGCAAAGAACGACAGGACCGCCGCGGACGCGAGTATCGCGACACGCACCGTGCGCGATGACCTTCGCGGCAACGATTGCCACAGGAAGACCGCGAGCGCCGTCCATCCCAGCAGTCCGATGGCGCACATCCAGGTGAACAGATATGCATGGAGCTCACCCACGATGCGGGTGGCGGCGGCGAGCGCGACCACGAGGGCGGCCAGCGTGAGCGCGACGAGCGTGCGCAGGGGCTCGCCGCGCGACCGCCCGAGTGCGAACGCCAACCCGACGATGAGCGCGATCAGCAGCACCTCCGCGAGCAGTGACGGGGCCGGCTCCTCGTAGCGCGCCGCGATCATCAGGGGTATGCGCAACAGGATACCGGACACGTTCGGGGCGGCCATGCGGATCACGTCGGCCAGCGAGTGCGAACCGCGCTCGGTCGTGAAGAAGTGCCAGAGCAGGGACAGGTTGCCGGGCGGCATCGTGAGCTGGTCGATGACCGGCGGCGTCCACAGGATGACTGCTGTCGACGCGGCGGCCAGCAGCCACCGACCGGAAACGCGTGCGTCACCCGCGGCGGTACCGGCCGCGGGGACGCGCGCGCAAGCGGACGTACTCTCGTACCGCCAGTGCCAAGATGACCGCCACGACCGCAGCGACGGCGGGAAAATACGCGATGTGAGTCTGGACCAGAAACGAGGCGACCGCCACGGTGAGCGGCAGGTACATCCGCCCCGACATGATCGCGCCGAGCGCGAGACAGACGAACAGGGCGAAGGGCATGATGGTCGAGTACGGATTCCACAGGCTGGCCACGATGCTGGCGCCGAGATGTGCCGCGATGATCGCCACGCCGGCGCCCGCGATGACGGCAGGGATGCTGCCGAAATAGCGCCGCACGATCCAGACGATGCCGACGGCGCAGCCGACGTTGATGAACAGAGGCACGAGGCGGGCCGCCGCGGGCTTCCCGCCGGACAGCCAATACACGGGCCAGACCGCGTAGAAGAAGATCGGTCCGGGATGATTCCACCGGAACCGGGAGTACGGTCCGATCCAATGCCTGCCGCGGCCCGCGTCACGGGTGAGCAGTTCTATGGTCGCGTCATCGTCTTCCCATACGCCGGTGTGCCACGGCTGCTCCAGAATCCAGATCGCGGACGGGACGAAGGCGCACACGGCGAGGATGAGGGCGCACGCCGAGAGGAATGATACGCGGGCGCCCACAGGGAGCGCGCGTGTCACCTCGCGGCGCGACCATTCGGGCCGCCGACGCTGCTCGCACGGCTCATACGGGAGATCCCTCGTATACCCTCAGGGTGAGACGCGCCGTCTCGTTCCACGAGAAGCGCTTCGCCTGCTGCAGCCCGCGCTCGCGCAGATCCTCGCGGAGTGCCTTGTCGCTGACGGCCGTCGCCATCGCGTCGATGAGGGCGGCTCGGTCATCGGGGTCCACCAGCAGCGCGGCATCGCCGGTGACTTCCGGCAAGGAGGATCGGTTGGAACTGATGACGGGGGTTCCGCAGGCCATCGCTTCGAGGGGGGGCAACCCGAACCCTTCGTACATCGAGGGATACACCAGGGCAATGGCTCCGTTCATGAGTGCCGGCAGGTCAGGCTCGGGGACATAACCGAGGAAGCGAATGTCGCGTCCGTACGGCGAGCGGGCGGCCGCCCGGTGAATCAGGCCGTTCCTCCACCCGCGTCCGCCGGCGATCACGAGGTCCGGTCCCGCCGGCATTCGCATGCGCAGCGCATTGTACGCATCGATCAGTGCGATCAGGTTCTTGCGCGGCTCGACATTGCCCACGAACAGCAGATAGCCGCCGTAGGTCAGTCCGTAGCGACTGGCCACCGGCTGGCCTTGCTCGGGACAGAGGGGCACGAATTGCTCACCGGGGGCCTCCGGGATCACCTCGATCTTCCCCTCCGACCATGGAAAGAACGTGACGAGGTCCTGCTTCGCCGCCTTGGATGGAACGATGATGGCATCAGACTGCCTCACCGCGCGACGGATGCCCAGGCGGAAGAGCGCCCGTCGCCGCCACGGATGGAACTGTGGCAGGGTCAAGCAGGTCAGGTCATGCACGGTCAGGACCTGGCGGCCGTGGCGCTGCGGCAGCAGGACAGCGTTGACGGAATGGAACACGTCGACCGGTCCCAGGAAGGACTCGACGGCCAGCGTCGCGCGCCGACGGGTCACGATCGGCGCCAGAAAGGTGAACAGGAGGTTCGACACGGAGGTCACCTCCACCAGTTGGAACTGCGGGCACCCCACGACGGGTGGCTGGACCCTGCTCCACGGGTTGAACGCGTTGATGTAGAGCAGCGAATAGCGGTGGGGTGACGGCAGGCGCCCCAAAGCCGTGATCAGGCTCTCGGTGTAGCGCCAGACGCCGCCGAGATGCCGGCTGCGCAGCGTCGTCGCCTCGACCCCGATGTGCGTGGCCGTCCTCGTTATGGCCGACGGTTAATGACACGCACCGCGACGCCGGGGCGAGCGGCCGCCGCGTGCAGACGCTCGACATGTGCGATGCCCCTTCGGCTGCCAGCCGGATGGCCGGCCGAGCCGGGACCGCGGCGCCCCGACCGGTTCACGCGTGCTCGGCCGGCGCCGCGCGCGCGCGGCGCTCGACATGCAGCCGGACTGACAGCCACGCGGCGCCGACGAAGTACGGCTCGATGCCGGGCACGATCTGAAAGGCGATCACCTTGTCCCACCAGTCGTAGTTGGTGACCGCGTGCGTGGCATCGCTGTGGACGGCGATGGTCAGCGTGTATTCACCCACGCCGATATTCAGGTCGACGTCGAACTCGACGAACAACTCGTCGTCCGGCCCGTATGCCCCCTGGATGGGCGCCATGTGGAACGAGTTGGTTCCGAAGACGTCGTTGCCGAGTCGATCGCGGATCAGGATCCCGACCGTGGGGGCGGTGACGACCGAGCTGAACTCGACCCTGGCGCGGGCACAAGCGTGCTCCCTCACCGAGAACGCTCGCGCGGGCCGACCCGCGGCGTCGAGCAGATCGATATCCGCGATCCGCGCCTCGAACGTTCCCGAGCGCAGTGTGATGCGACCGCCGTCGGCCTCCGCCCTGAAGATCCGGTGATTCGCTTCCCGTTTCGCGATCAGCGCGTTGTAATAGTCGAGCACCTGATCCGGCGCTCCGTCATGGATGAGCCGGCCTGCTTCCAGCAGCAGGGCCCGGCCGCACAACGTCTTGATGGCTGTCGGGTCGTGGGAGACCAACAAGATCGTCGTCCCGGCCTCCTGAAATTCCCTGATTCGCCCGATGCACTTGGGTTGAAAGTACGCATCGCCGACGGACAGGGTTTCGTCGACGATCAGGATCTCGGGACGGGCCGCCGTCGCCACCGCGAACGCGAGCCGCACGGCCATGCCGGTCGAGTAGGTCAGGATCGGCTGATCGATGTAGCGGCCGATCTCCGCGAACGCCTCGATCTCGGGCATCAGTCCCGCGACCTCGCGAGACGACAATCCCATCAGCTGGCCGGCCATGAACGCGTTTTGCCGGCCCGTGAAGTCCGGGTGAAAGCCCAGGCCGAGTTCCAGCAGGGCGGCGACCCGGCCCGCGATTTCGACCTCGCCCTCGGTCGCCTGGGTCGTCCCCGTCAGGATCTTTAGCAGAGTGGTCTTTCCCGCGCCATTCAAGCCGATGATGCCGACCGACTCGGCGGCTGCGATGGAGAAGGTGACGCCACGCAGGGCCCAGAACGCTTCGTGCCAGGCCACTCGCCCTCCGGAGACCCATTCGGCCAGCCGGTGCCATGGCCGTGCGTAGCGACGGTACAGCTTGCCCACGTTGCGGACCGCGAGCGCGCCAGTCACAGCTCGTCCACCATCGGCCCCGACAGGCGGCGAAACAGCGCTTCTGAGATCGGCGCGAACACCTGCTGGATCAGCAGTACCGGCACGAACGCGACCAGCACCGACCCTGGCCCGTGTCCGGTGACGAGCAAGAAGGCGAGGAACAGGCCCCAGACGAGATACCGGCCGTAACCCAGAGCGTCAGGAACGCCAGGCGGCCGCGCCTGCATCACCTGCGAAAAGACTCAGGATCGACATCGGTCGGGCCAAGGGAAATACCCATTCCGGCCGCGCGCAGGGGCGGCGGCTTCGGTAACAGCATGATGCTGTCCATTCACCACGACGGCAGAGCCGACCGCGAGAATGCCGCGGCAGGCAATCAATTTCCCTGTGGCCGGGCGGAGTGACGGCCGACGCGCGCCAGATGGAACACGATCGGAGAGGCGTTCACGGAAGCCCCACGGGCCCAGAGCATAGCATGGCTCAAATCCAGGGCCCAGGCGGGCCCACAGGCGCCGGACCGTCACCAGCTAATGACTCTCAGAATTCCGCCTGGGCGAACCGGGCCGCTTTGGAATTCCTCTCGGCGTGCCTTGATGCGTTTCGAGCCACGGCCGGAATCTGCTCACGCATCGCGTTCGATAATTTGTCGCCCATCATGCGGCGTTTTCGGCCCCGGCCACATAGTGTTCTTGCGGGGATATCGTGTACCAGGTCTAGTGTGAGCCGTCCGGGTCACTCAGCCCTAGGCGCACTCAAGTGCGCGGAACAGTGCGTATTCCGTTCCCCGTATGGGGACACGACGGCGCTACTCCCGGACTGGACAAGTTCGAGGTCCATGTGCGCTGCTTCGCGGCCCGGGAGTTGGAGCGGGTGAAGCTCGGGGCCGAACGCTAACTGCCATCGAGTATCGGTACCGTGCCAGCCAGCCTTTGGGAGTGAGCCGTCAAGCCGGACCACAGCCTCGCCGATGACATCCGCGACAAGCTGGCCGCGAGAAGCCTTCCTCGTAACGAGCCCATCGAAGCTCGGGTTCGATATGGCAGCGATCGCCTCTGTCTCGGATGATGCGATGCTCGGATCTGGCCTGCCCAGCTGGAGTATGAGTTGGAGATGGAGGGTGGCAAGCTGTACGGTTGCACGTAGGCTGTCAGGGCCTGTGGATTACCGAACCCCATCGTAGACGCTGGGGAGCTCCGTCCCGAGGCAAGCCTTAATTGGTGTATCCGTAGGTGCCGACAAACAACGAAGCCCGTCAGCAAGGCCTCTAGCCACGCGCCCGCTCCTCCCGGTTCAACCGCTTCAGCACGTCAAGCGCCCCGATTTGGACGGCCCGCCATGGAGCAGGAGCAGATCGAGCCGCTGCGGTCGGATCAGCTCCAGGAGCCAGGCCGGATTTCCCTTCAAATGCTCCAGCAGATCCTCCGGGCCGACCTGTGCGTGGCGGTGCTGACCAACCACAACCCGAACGTCTACTGCGGTCCGATCAATCGGACGTTTGATACAGTGCGCGGGTTGTGGTAAACCGGTCGCGTCGAAGATTCACGCGCGACAAGCGAAGGGATCGACAATGTCCATGAAGGTCATTCCGACCGCAGCCGTGCTCGGCGCGGAGATCGCCGGGGTGGATCTCTCCCAGCAGCTCGACGACGCCACGTTTGCCGCGATCGATCGCGCCTACAATGAGTACGGTGTCATCTTCTTCCGTGGGCAGTCGATCACGCCCGCCCAGCAGGCCGCGTTCACGCGACGCTTCGGCGCGGTCGAATTCAATATCTTCGGTGAACGCTGGAGCGTGCCCGGCCACCCCGAGATCGTCGTCCTGTCCAACATCACGGAAGGCGGTCGACCGACCGGCGTTCTCCGTGCCGGCGAGAACTGGCACAGCGACATGTGCTACACCGCGAGACCGCCTCGCGGGACCGTGCTCTACGCTATCGAGGTCCCCGAGCTGCACGGGCTCCCGCTCGGGGATACCGAGTTTGCCAGCGCCGCTGCGGCCTGGGAGGCCTTGCCGGATGCGATGAAGCGCACCCTCGAGGGACGGCGGGCCGTGTTCGATTTCCGGGGACGCAAGCGGTCCTTTCCGCCGACTCAGGCGGAGATCGATCGCAACCCTCCGGTTCGCCACCCCATCGTGCGGACCCATCCGTCGACGGGGCGTAAGTGCCTCTACGTGATGCGCGACGACTGCACCGGCATCGAGGGAATGGAGTCCGAGGAGGCAGAGGCGTTGATCGCGGCACTGGCGGATCACATCGTCAAGCCGGTGTTTGTGTATCGCCATCAGTGGCGCCCGGGCGACGTGCTGATGTGGGACAACTGCATGGTCCAGCATCGGGCGCTCCAGGACTACGAGATGCCGCAGCGCCGCTTGATGCATCGCACGACGATGGGTGGCGCGGTCCCCGCATAGAGCGGCATTCCGGTTCTGACGGAGAGCACGATGCCCAGAGTTCTCGTGATCCACGGCGCCGGCATGAATATGCGCGGCAAGGTGCAGGTCGACATCTTCGGCCCGATGACGCTACCCGAATACGACGAGCGCATTCGCGGCTATGCCAAGGAGCTCGGCGTTGACGTCGAGATCTTTCACTCGAACATCGAGGGCGAGCTCGTCAACAGGCTCTACACGGCAAACGATCAGGGTTTCGATGCTGCGATCTTCAACCCAGCGGCGTTCGGCACTGGCTATCCGGCCCTCGTGGCGGCCATCTCGCAGGTGAAGTTCCCGACCATCGAAGTGCACATTTCGAACCCGATCCGTCGCGGGCCCGCGTCGCAGACCGCCGCCGTGAGCCAGAGCGTTGTGGCAGGATTCGGCATTGCCGGCTATGCGCTGGCGCTGCGCGGAATCCGCGACATGTTGGCGGCAAAAAAGTAAGGCCCGCCCCTGGAGGATCACATGACTGACCGGCTCATCTCCTGCGACGATCACATGGACCTCAGCCAGCTGCCCGCGGATTTGTGGACGACGCGGCTGCCAGCTTCGCTGCTCGACCGCGCGCCGCACGTCGAGGAGCGCGACGGACAGGCGGTGTGGGTCTGCGACGGCAAGGTCTGGGGCCGCTGGGACGGCAAGCCGCCCGCGACCGGTGCGGCGCGCCAGGTCAAAGCGCTCTACAACGCCTTCGACCGTGCCGCCATCTACGACCAGAGCGCGCGCCGCCCGGCCATCCCCGAGCTGCGTCTCGCCGACATGGACCGCGACGGCGTCGAGACACAGGTGATCTTCGGGCCGATCTTCCAGATCTCGACCGACGATCCCGTCCTGCGCTCCGCCTGCTACCGCGTCTACAACGACTGGCTGCTCGATTTCTGCAAGGCGGCGCCGGATCGGCTCATCGGCCTGCCCATGCTGCCGGAGACGCCCGAGGCCGCGCTCGCCGAGCTCGAACGCCTCATCGCGAAGGGCGGCGTGCGCCAGGTCAATCTGATGATCGCCAACATCAACCCGAAGCTCGACGACCCGGCGTGGGAGCCGCTCTGGCACACCCTCGAGGAGCGCGGCGTCATTCTCTCGTGGCACATCACGGTGTTCGTCGGCAAGCCGGGCGATCGTGCCATCGGCAAAGCAGCGAGCGTCTTCGAGAACACCAAGTTCTTCCTCGCGAACTTCCTCGAGCCCTTCGTCGACCTCTTCGCCTGGGGCATCCTCGAGCGGCACCCGAAGTTACGCATGGTGATGGCCGAGGCCGGCACCGGATGGCTCCCCTGGCTCGTCCAGGAGCTCGACTACCGCCACTGGCGGCTCTGGGAGGCCAAGGAGTTCTGGGCCGACAAGGGCGGCAGCGCGCTCGTCACGAAGCCGAGCGAGCTCTTCAAGCGGCAGATCTACGCAACGTTCCAGGACGACCACGTCGCGATGGCGCTCATCCCGTTCTTCGGCGAGGGGCACCTCTTGTGGGCCTCGGACTATCCGCATCCCGACAGCGTCTGGCCCAACTCGCGAGCAGCGATCGAGCGGCAGATGCAGCACCTATCGCCGGGGACGCGCCGCAAGCTGACTCACGACAATGCCGCGGCGCTCTACGGGCTGGGGGGAGCGTAAAGGCGCGTGGTCCAAGCGATCAGTTCCTCTGCGAAGGAGGGCTGGCCCCCGCGCGTACCGTGAAGCGCGGCGGCCGCTTCTCGCGCACGGCTTGCTAACAGGGCCTTTATCCTGCCTACGCGCCGTGACAGACTGAGCCTCGTGGGGAGGCTGATAGCGCTCGCCGCCGTCGTCGCCGCGTCGGGGCTGTTCGGGTACTACCGCCGCTGGCTGGAGGCGCAGCGACGACGCGCGTCCGAGACGAGCGTCGTGGCGACGACGGCGATAGGCCCGGTGGAGTACGACCTGCGCGGGCAGGGTCCGACGGTCCTGCACTTCCACGGCGGCGGCGTCGGCCACAACGGCTGGTTCTTCCTCGAGCACCTCGTGACGGCCGGCTATCGCCTGTTGACGCCGGACCGGCCGGGCTATCTCGGCACCCCGCTGGCCGACCATGGCGCACCGGAGGCGCAGGCCGACGTCGCCGCCGCGCTCTTGGACACGCTCGGGATCGATCGGGTGGCCGTGGTCGGGCTCTCGGCGGGCGGGCCTGCCGCGCTGCGGTTTGCGCTTCGCCACGAGCGGCGGACCCAGGCGCTGATCCTGCTCTCGGCCATCTCACGCCGGACTCAGCTCTCCGAAGACCAGCTCAACAGCACGCTGGGGCGCCTCGTCATGTCCCGCCGGGGACAGGATCCCGCCTACTTCCTGATCAACCAGGCGATGAAGCGCATGCCGAAGCTGGCCATGCAGGACTTCGTGCGCACCGAGACGACCTACGACAAGGCGACCGGCAAGCGTTTCATCGATCAGATCCTCGCGGACCCGGCGCAGCGGCGGCAGGTGATGGCGATGGCCGACGCGATGGTTCCGGCGCTGCCGAGGTTCGACGGCGTCAGCAACGACCTCGCCGTCCAGCAGCAGCTCGACGAGCTCCCGCTGGGGCAGATCACCGTCCCGACGCTCGTCGTCGGCAGCCGCCACGACGGCGACATCGGGTACGTGAACTCGACCCACGCCGCGGGCGCCATCCCGAACGCCGAACTCGTCACCGTCGACCAGTTCGGCCACCTCATCTGGTGGGGCGATCCGGCCGTGACGGCTGCCTTCCAACGGCGGATCGAGGCGTTCCTCGACGAACACGTAGCCCGGCCGTCGGGGTGACGCCGACGGCGGCGACCCCTGGCGCCGCGCTCAGTCGGTCAGCGCCGAGCGCCCCACCGATTTGTCGAGCATGCGCGGCTGACGCCGTGTCACTTGAAATCCGCCCCGTTAAACTGGAGCGTGAACCCCCGAACTCGTGGGTCGATCTCGACCTGTCGGCTCCAGGTCACGCGGGGCAGCGTGCCGGGCGCGGCACCGGTCGGACGCGCCACCAGGCGGTAGTGCCCAGGTCGGAAGGCAAGCTGGATGTTGGCGCCCGGCTCGAGAAAGGTCAAGGGCGGCGCACCAGGCACATCAGGGTCCTGGTTCAGATAGAGAACGATCGTCCAGGGTGCCCCATTGACGAGCGTGCCCACGGCGACGGATTGACCGCCGGCCGGGTTCGGTACTGAAGCCGAGACCACCCGCACTCCCGCAGGAGGCGGGCATCCCGGAGAGCCCTCGTAGACCTGGCGAATCTCCTCCTGCTGGATGGTCACCTCGGAGAGGCCTAGCGTGGCCACGCCCAGGAAGAAGCGGCCGACGTACTTGCCGTCGCGGTCCTCGATCGTATCGCACGGCCGGATGGCCAGGCTGGCGCAGCCCGCGAGCGTCACGACCACCGTCAGCAAGCATGCTCGCTGACGGCCCGCCGACCCGAGCAAGCGCATTCCCAATCCGTGTCGATGGTCCCGAGTCACGTTCTCAAAAGGCGTCATCTGTTGTTATCCGCAGTCTTAGCCCGGACTCCCCGTCTTCTGGAGACCGATCACGACATATGAAGTCAGATGGTTGGGGCCGAGTATGGACCGAGTGAGCGGATCGAGACCAGGCGAAAAAGTCCCCTGCGCCCTCGGAAAAAACCCCCTGCGACTCGGCCCTAGCTGACTCGGCCCTATCTCCTGCGTGATAGACTCCGCAGCCGATACGGGATTGTGCTCAAGGATATTGTGGCCAGCGGGTCCCCTCTTTCCGCGCCACGGCGCTGGCGTTGAACTCTTGAGCGGTCGATCCGCTCGTGCTTGAAAGGGCACGGCCCACAGGACCGCGAGGAGAGGGCCACTTGAACGTGAAGTCGCGGAGTCCCGATGGCGAAGAGGGCCGATATCGAGACCGGCGCCAACCATGATCGCCTGCGCCCTCGGCCCCGAGCACGGGCCAGGTCATCCCGCTTCGCCAGGCGTCGTCATGAGGAAGTCGTTCACACACCCCTGAGAGAGGAGGAGAGCCATGAAGACAACGATGTTTCGGCACATGCTGGCCGTCCACGCACTGGGCGTGTCGCGGCTCTCCTTCGTCATCCTGATCGGGGCGGCTGATCTGTTCGGGCTCTACGTGCCCGACCCTGTGAGTGCGCAATCGAGCGCGAGCCCATGGGCGCTCATGAAGGAAGCGGAGGAGATCGTCCAGGCCTATAAGAGGGAACGGGCAAAGCCCGCCAGCGAACAATCGTCCGTGAGGTACGACGAGTTGAAGAGCCGCATTGATTTGATCTGGACCGATTTCATGAAGGTGTCCACATTGTCTGAGAAGGGCAGGACCCTGCGCATCGAGATCGGGACCGCCTCTGACTGGCTGCGCGGGCGGCAACGGGAGATACGGGAAGCCAAGATCAAGGCGCGGGAGGCGGCGATCAAGGCGCAGCAATGGCCGAGCGACATCGAGGCCGCCGTTCTGGCTAGGAAGGCGATCACCGGGATGACCACGGAGCAAGCGGCCATGGCGTGGGGTCCTCCGCTCAAAATCAACGAGACGATCTCGGCGAGCGGGAAGGCCGAGGAGTGGGTCTATCGCGGAGGCGCTCGGCTTCACTTCGAGAACGGAGAGCTACGCGTGATCCAAACAAGTCGTTGAGTCGCCCGACGATCGTGTTCTCGCTCCTCGATGGCGCGCGGCCGTCCTGGCCGACAATGTGCGGATGCTCGACCTCATCAATCGATACGCCGACGTCCAGGAGCGGCGACGCGATGGCTCTGTCCTTGAGCTGGTCTTCACCTCGCGTGCAAGATCACACTGCCAGATGGTTGTCGGTCGCCAAGCGCCGCGCGCGCGCGTTCCAGATGCGCCCGTCCAGCCAGTAGTGGCCGAGAAGCCCGGCGATCAGGAAGGGCTCGAGACCGGCGATCCCCGTCATCGTGCACGCCGCCCAGGATGCGAGCCCGACGACCGGCCACACCGCGAACCGTGCCAGCCGGCGGATCTCCACGATCGCGCCTCGACCACTGCCCTGGGTCCGCCGCGCGACGGCGTAGGTAAAGAAGAGATACTGCACCTCGTGGTGAATGGCGAGGACGATCACGAACCACGAATTCCAGGCGCCGAGCACGTAGGCGCTGCCAAAGCCCAGCGCGTTCGCCAGAACGAGCCAGCGTTCGCCGGGGTGAATGCCGGCCTGCGTGGCGCCGACGGTTCCCGAAGGCTCCCTCCCGGGCACCGCGACGCGGCCGATCGTCAGGGCGAGGTAAGCCAGCACGCCGGCGCCGGCCAGGCCCGCCAGCGCCCACAGAACGTCCGGGCCGAGCGCGAGCTGATGGAACGGCTCGCCCTCGTGATCCGGCGCGGTGCTCGTGTAGTACGCGACCGCGGCGATCATCGGGAGATAGAAGGCGGCCGAGAGCAACCAGCGGTGCGCGGGCGACGCCGGCCCCCCGGCGCGACGCTGGTAGTGGCGGGCGATGCCGAGCGCCTGGCGGCCGCGATGCCAGGCGCCGAGGTAGAGGACTGTCGTGGTCACGAGGAGCGCCTGGTCATTCAGGATCAAGAGGTACGTGGCGGCGACGATCGCGAGTGGCATCACGAGCACGTCGACAGGCATCCGCACCCACAGCCGTCGCCGCACGATGGCGTCGTAGGTAGCGCCCAGATGCAGCTCGCCCAGGACGATGTCGGCCACGGATAGCTCGCGATCGCCTCGCCATGCGAGGACCAGCGCCAGCGCGGCCAGCAGGACGCCGCCTCCCGCCGCGGCGCCCCAGAAGTCGGCGCGCGCGGAGAAAAGCCACGGGCCGGACGAGGGCTCGGCGACCGTCCTGTGGCTGGCTCCGGATGGCCCCTGGTGGGCGGCGGGCGCGCTCGTCAAGAACACGGGACGATTCTAGCCCGTGCGCTCCCCGGGCCGTTACCCCGCGACCACCCGAAGCGACTACGTGTGGAGGAGCTCGACGGCCTCCTCGTAGACCTTGTCGTTCACCAAAACCCCGGCCGGCGGCAAGGGTTGATCCGACGCTGATCTGGGGACACTCGCCCGGCGTCCCCGCTCAGAAGAGCAGGGCATCCCCGGGGTTGAGCGGCACCACTCTGGTGCTGGTCGTCCCCAGCGCCTGAATGTACTCCTCCGGGGTTCCCTTGAGGACGGGGAAGGTGCCGTAGTGCATAGGGACGGCGAGCTTGGGCCGCAAGTACTCCCGGGTGGCGTAGGCCGCATCCTGCGGGCTCATCACGAAGTGGCCACCGATGGGGATCAGCACGAGGTCGGGCTTGTAGTACTCGCCGATGAACTTCATGTCGGCAAAGAGTCCCGTGTCCCCCATGTGGTAAAGCTTGGAACCGTTCTCGAACTCGATGATGAAGCCGACTGGCTCGCCACCCACATGGGTCTCGTCCTTGCCGGTCAGAGGGTTTCCCCAGAGCAACTCCGAGCTGTGCTCCGCCCGTGTCATTGTGATCTTGATGTTCGGCCCGAGGGGGGTGATCACCCCGCCCTTGTTCATCCGCGGTGCCAGCTCAGCGGGGAGCACCCCGAGAGTGACCAGCGACTGGTTCATGCCGGCCGGCCCCCAGAGAGGGGCGTTGTTCTTCCGGGCCAGTGCCGGTGCGTCTCCCAGGTGATCGCCGTGGGCGTGGGTGACGAGGATGAGATCGATCTTGCCGAGGGCGTCGAGGCTCTTCCAGGCCGAGGGTGTTTTGGGGTTATCGGTGAGGAAGGGATCGATCATGATCACCTTTCCGCTGGGTGTGGTGAGACGGAAGGCGGCCTGCCCGAGCCACAGGACCTGGACCTGACCCCCCTGGGCCCCCAGCGGTCTCCGGTCGGCTGCGCCGAGGCCGGCGACGAGGGCGATAACCAACGCGATGAGAGTCTTCGTGCGCATCGACACACCTCCTCGAGGGGTGGCTCGACTCTAGGGACCCGGTCCGGGGCCGTCAAGACGGTAAAGCTGGGCAACGCTCTCTATGTGATCCGTCGGGTGAGGCTGGTATCGTGGTGGATACGGAATCGGTGGCCGACGGCTCACATATCGTGCTGCAGGCCGGGGAGTGCTTCGGGGAGATGGCACTGCTGATCGATTCGCCGCGTACCGCGTCCGTCATGGCCCGTACTGACATCACCATCTGGCGACTCGCCCGGGCGCGATTCGCGGTGGGAGGGCGAGGTGCTCGCGCGGATCTGTGCACGAACCGGGCACGAGGAGCCCCCCGGTCCCCTCCCCAGAGACAGTCGGTCCCTTGCGCTCAGCGGCTCGACCAGTTCACCGGCGACTGAGATGACCATGCGGGTCATGGTCCTGTTCTGAGACGCACCAGGAGGCTGACGGAGCCAGACATGGGAAGCGACGGCAGCGAGCACTATCGATCCTGCGGCGGGTTGCTCGGATGTGGCGACGGCGGCGGGCGATCGTACATGATGGATGGGGACGCGGTGGAGGCCGCGCTGACCCCGTCCACGCGTGACCGCCTGCAGCACATGGACGAGGTGAATCGCGAGGCGCTGGAACCCTACGTGGCCTCGCATCGCGTCTCCCGTCGCCGACTGGTCGGCGTCGGTGGCTTCCTCGGTCTGCTGGCGTCGGTGGCGCCCTCGACCCTTCTCGCGGCCTGCTCGACGCTCCGCGGCGGCGGCGGTACCGCCGCGCCGGGAGGCCGCACTCACACCGTCGAGTCGACCCCGGACACGGTACGTCTGGGCGCCTTCGAGGGAACGCGGCCCGACATCGTGCAGATCGACTCCGGCGACACCGTGGTGTACCCGAACACCTGGACGAGCTTCATGAACCGGTTCCAGCCGGGCGTCTCGATCCCCCAGATCGTCCAGTTTCGACATGAGAATCCGACCAGGGGACCGCACTCGATCGTCGGGCCCGTCAGCGTCCGGGGCGCCCAGCCCGGCGACATGTTGAGCTTCCGGTTCCTCAAGCTCACGCCGTTCGACTGGGGCGCGAACATGAACAACCCAGGAGAATTCAGGAGTGGCGCGCTTCCCGACGAATTCCCCGAGGGTCAGATCAAGTTCTTGGAGATCGACGTGGCCCGGAACGTCGCCAAGTTTTCCCCCGCTATCACGCTGCCGCTCGGGCCGTTCCAGGGGACCTTCGGCCTGGCGGCGCCCGAGGACCGCGAGGTCGTCGGCCGGATCGCGCCGGGCATCGTCAGCTCAGTGCCGCCCGGGCAGCACGCGGGCAACCTGGACCTCCGTGAATTGCAGGAGGGCAGCGTGCTCTACGTACCCGTCTGGCAGCCGGGCGGCAAGATCTTCACGGGCGACTCGCACGCGCTTCAGGCCGACGGAGAGGTCAACCTGACCGCGCTCGAGACCGGGATGCGCGAGGTGCGTGTGCAGGTCCACCGCCACGAGCGAGCGGGCTGGGAATGGCCGTTCGCGGAGACGGAGTCGCACTGGATCGCGCTCGGCCTGCATCGCGACCTCAGCGAGGCGTTCCGCATCGCGCTCCGTAACACCATCGCATTCCTCAACCGCCGCGCGGGTCTGAGCCGTCACGACGCCTACGGCCTGGCGAGCATGGCGGTGAACTTTCGCATCACGCAGGTGGTCGACGTCAATCAGGGCGTGCACGCCATGATTCCCAAGGATATCTTCGCGCGCGAGTTGCGGGAGACGATCCGGGTAGCGTAGAGCAGGTGATAGGTCGGCCGGAGCCTTCCTGCTGCCAACGCGCCCTTGCCCACTGCAGGAGCCGAGAGTTCGAAGCAGAGGAGGTATCTCTGAGCGGGACAGTGAGGTTCCACCCCGTGTGTCTTCTCACGCTCGCGTTGCTGTTCTGCTGCGCGTTGCCCTCCCGAGCACCCAGCGCATCGCCCTCGGTCCCGATCAAGATCGGCGCGGTGCTGCCGTTCTCGGGCGGGGTCGAACTGTACGGCCGGCAGGCGAAGCTGGGGCTCGATCTGGCCGTCAAGGACATCAACGCTGGCGGCGGCATCCTCGGCAGGCCGGTGGCCATGCTCTATGAGGACGACCAGACCAACCCGGACGTCGCGGTCAGCGCGGCGCGCAAACTGATCGACCGCGACGGCGTGTTGGCCATCGTGGGGCCCATCACGTCGAGCAGCCTGAATGCACTCGCTCCGGTCGTCGAGCGCATGAAGACGCCGCTCCTCTATGCCACCAACTACGAGGGAGGCAAGTGCAGTCGATACATCTTCGCCTTCAGCACCGTTCCCAATCAAGAGCTCGACCAGCTCCTCCCATTCATGAACCGCACATTCGGCACGACGTATTACATGCTCGGGGCCGCGCATGCCTGGCCACAGAAGATGTTCGAATTGGCGGAGCCGATCATCGCCACGCTTCGAGGCCGCGTGGTGGGCAAGGAGTTCACCACCGGGAAAGAAACGGATTTCACCCCTGTCATCAAGCGGATCGCGAAAACGAAAGCCAAGGTCCTCTTGTTCGCCCTCAAGGGCGACGGCTTGAACTTCATCCCCCAGGCGCATGATCAGGGTCTCTTCAGGGACACCACCGTCGCCTTTCTCGGCCTGTCCGAGGCCGACCTGACCGTCTTTGGCGGCAAGGGTGAGAACATGTACGTTGTCGTGCCGTTTGTCGCCTCGAGCAACATCCCGTCGGTCAGGACCTTTGTCGCCAGGGTAAAGGCCGATGCCGGCGCTGGCGCGACTGTCTCGAACTACGTGATGACGCACTACAACGCGTTGATGGCGTTGAAGGCAGCGCTCGAGAAGGCTGGCACGGTCGACAAGGACGCGATGATCGATGCGATGGAAGGGCTGACGATTCGATCACCCACCGGAGCAGTGACGATCAACAAGAATCACCATGTGACGATGAACATGTTCCTCGCCAGAACAGCGGGAGACGATCTCGTCACGGTGCGGGCGCTCGGCGAGATTGCCCCGGAGCCTGGCTGCAAATGAGGGCCTTCGCCATCGGTTCGGCCTGGAATGCCACGTCATTGTCCAGACCGATCCCTTCAGCTCGGACGAGGCAGGCCACCCTATCCACGGAGGACTGGACATGAGGCAATCAGCAGTGAAGCGACATCGCGGGTTGGTCCTGTCGCTCGCCCTGGTTGGCATGGCGACAACGGCATGGGCGCAGGGCCCAGCCGCCAAGCCTGCGTACATGGGCGTCATCGTCGGCCAGGGCGCGGCGACGAAGACGCAAGTGGCGAACGACAACGTGTTGGCCCTGAATGTGGCGATGTTCGGCTACTACGATCGAGCACTCAATTTCTATCAGCAGCGATTGCTGGCGCAGCACCCCGTGATCCTCGCCCTCTTTTCCGGCGCGGGCGGCGACTTCACGCTGTACCGTCCCGGCATGGCGCCGCTGCGCGCCCCGTCGGTGCCGATCGCGTACCAGTTGTTGAAGTCGGTCGGCCATAGCTCCATGGCCCTGTTTCAGATTGCCGGCCCCTATCTCGACAACGCCGGGGACCAGTCGTGGCGCGCCCTGATGGAGGTCGATCGGACTCAGCACAAGGTGGCGCTCGACACCCTCGCCGATGTCGATATGGACCCGTCGTGGCGCGACAACAGTCGGATCGTGCTGCTCAACAACGTGGCCTTCATGGATGCCGCGCTGGCGAAGGGCGTGATCACGTATGCGGACCTGAGCGCGTTCGCGAAGAAGCAGGCGCCGTACCTCGCCAAGAACGTCGCGTGGGCGGCCGAGACCCAGGTGGCACACTGGATGGGCGTCGTCGAGAAGTGGAAGCAGATGCTCGGAACGGACTGGGAGAAGACGTACGGGGTGAGCAACTCGATCTATGTCGCGCGACAAAACAACGTCATCTTCAGCGTCCTCGCCCAGTTCTTCGGGCCGGATGCCATGAACTCGCGGTTGATGCTGTTCGAGACAACGGACTTCACCACGACCCCGGAGGCAATGCTCGTCGGGCTCACCCGAGTCATTGCCGATCGATCCGTCGGAGCGGAGTTCTTTGGCAACTATTACTTGATGGACTATGAGTTGATGGGCGGGAACGCTCGTGACGCGATCGTCTCCGAAGCTCAGAAGAGAGGCATGACGCCGTTCCTGCCGCCGCTGGTGCCATTCGGCTCTCACGAATGGCCCTGGAAGATCACTCCCGGCCCAGGCCCGGGAACGATCAAGCAACTTCTGTCACCGTGAAGCGAACGGGACCGGCATCGCCGCGAGCAGATCCTGTCGTTCGCCCAACATGTCTGAATCACGTTCTCGTCCTCGGCGAAGCGCACCTGCGCCGCAGGGCAGCAGGAAACTATGGTAGATCAGCGGTGATCGAGGATGAAGACGCCGCCCGCCAGCGACGACGACTGGTCGTGACGAAGAGTCGATGGTGTTGCCCCCTAAGAGCGCTAACCGCTCGTCAGGGAACCAGGATCCGGATCGCGCCCGCGATCACTTCGAATTGTACGGGAAGGCGGCCCGCCGGGTCGCCGTCGATCTGAACGGGCGCCGCGCGTCCGTCTTCACCGGCCAGACGAACCTCGCGCGCGCGGTGGAACGTCACGTCCGGCGCGCTGTGATCGGTGCCGAAAAGATAGTTCAGGATTCCCGTCCAAAACATCCGCAGGACGTCTCTCCGGCGCCTGGCGCGCTGAACCATGACTTCGAAGACGCCGTCGTCGGGCCGCGCGCGGAGGGTAAACACGAACGGACCCCCGTACGAGGCAACATTCGAGATTAGAACCCAGGTCGCGTCGTCCGCCACGGGACGTCCGTCGAGCGCCACCCGGATGCGTGGTGCGGAGTAGGCCTGCACGCTTCTGAGGGCCCACACCAAGTACAACCCCATGTTCGCCCACGCATGACTCCACACGCGGAACGAGCGCGGCCGTGCCGCGTGGAAGAGATGCACTAGATGCGCGTCGTAGCCGGTGCTGGCGAAGAGAAGTAGCTTGCGACTGCTGAGCCAGTCGATCCCCAGGTCCCAGCGAACCTCCGGTCCTTCGAGGATGACGCGGGCCAAACCTTCAGGATCGCGGGGAAGTCTGAGCTCCTTGGCCAGGACGTTGGCGGTGCCGCTCGGCAACACGGCGAGGGGCGGCGCAACGGGTCCGCTCAGTCCGTTGACCACCTCGTTCACGGTGCCATCACCCCCGACGCATCCTACCGCGTCGTAACCGCCCGTCTCGGAGGCGGCGCGCCGCGCGTCGCCGGCCTGGAGAGTCTGGCAGAGGTCCACGGCGCACCCTCGGCGCCGGAGCTCCCCGGCCACGTCACGGGCCAGCCGCCCCGCCCTGCCGCCCCCTGAGAAGGGATTCGCGATGATCTTCACCCGCGTTCGTATGATCACCGCTCCTTCTGGTGCGCCACGAGATCGGCCGTACCGAGCACGGCGTCAGGGCCCCTGACGGCGAGCAATCGGCAGCCGGACCGAGACCGTGCTGCCCCTGCCGAGCTGACTTTCCGCCGTGATGGTGCCGGCGTGGGCGGTCACGATCTGATGACAGATCGCGAGCCCGAGGCCGGTGCCGACGCCCACGCCCTTCGTCGTGAAGCCAGGATCGAAGATGCGAGGGAGGTGCTCAGGCGCGATGCCGCGGCCCGTGTCCTCGATGTCGATCCGGAGATGTCGGTCGTCGACGCCGACCCTGATACGAATGGTTCCGCGCCCGTCGATGGCCTGGATCGCGTTGACGAGGAGGTTCATGAATACCTGGTTGAGCTGTCCCGGATGGCACGCGATCGCAGGCACCTCGCCGTAGTCGCGGACGATCTCGATGCGCCCGCGGAGCAAGTGTTCCACGAGGGTCAACGTACTATCCATGCCCTCGCGCAGATCCGCGATCTTCCATTCCGCCTCGTCGAGTCGGGCGAAGTTCCTGAGATTCTTCACGATCATGGAGATCCGCCGGCAAGCCTCGGCGCTGGTTCGGAGCAGCCCGTCGAGGAGCGGGAGGATCTCCGCGCGCGTCGTGTCGCCCGACACGATCTTGCCGAGGCCGCGGAGCACGACGTCGGTGTTACTGGTGATCGCGCCCAGCGGCGTGTTGATCTCGTGGGCCAGACCGGCCACGAGATTGCCGAGCGCAGCCATCTTCTCGGATTGGACGAGCTGGGCCTGGGCCTGCCGCAACTCGGCCAAGGTCTCGCTCAGCCGGGCGTTAGCCGCGGTCAGGGCGGCCGTCCGCTCCCTGACGCGTTCTTCCAAGGTTCCGTAGACGCGCGTGTTCTCGATCGCGACGCCGGCCTCGGCCGCGATGAGCGCGAGGATCTCGCCATCCTGCCGGTCGAACGTCCCCACCCGCTTGTTGAGGACCTGGATGACGCCCGTCACCGCCCCGCGGAACCGGATCGGCACGCACACGATCGAGCGCGTGTGAAACCCGGTGGCGGCGTCAACCCGCCGGGCTACGCGGGCGTCGTGTTCGGCGTCGGCAACGATGATCGCTTCACCCGTGGCGGCCACGGTCCCGGCGATGCCTTCCCCCAGGGCCAGCGTCGTCTGGCTCAGGACGTCCGTGGGGACGGGGCCCCCGGCCACGGCCCAGTGCAACGTCGCACGCCCCTCGCCCAGGAGAATGACCGAGCTGGCCTCGCCCCCGAGCATCCGCTCGGCAAGCGCCATGAGCTTGGCCAGGAGAGTCGACAACTCGAGATCAGCGCCCAGGACCAGGCTCGTCTCGACGACGAGGGCGAGGAGCGCCCGCTGCCGTGCCGCTTCGTCCCGTGCCTCCTCTAGGTCTCCCACTGGCGTGAGCCCCTCAAGGGTATAATTCGTTGTTTGATACGATGACCGAGCGGAGACGCGTTCTCGTCGTCGACGACGACCCCCTCGTGGTCAAGAGTCTCGAGGCGCTGCTGTCCCTCGAGGGACACTACCAAATCCTCGGCTTCACCTCGTGTCACGCGGCCCTGGAAGCGATCCGGACGCGGCCCTTCGACGTGGCGATCTCCGACTTCCTCATGCCGGAGATGGACGGGGTCAGCTTCCTTAAGGAAGTGCGGCGCCTGTACGTCGAAGCGCCGCTGATCATCCTGACCGGCTATGCCGACAAGGAAAGCGCTATCCGGGCCATCAACGAGGTCGGGTTGTACCACTACCTCGAGAAGCCGTGGCAGAACGACGAGTTGCTGCAGATCATCGAGGACGCGCTGAACCACCGGCTGCAGATTCAGCGGCTGCACGAGCACGTGCGGGAGCTGGAGGCCCGCGTCCAGCAGCTCACGCGCGAGCTGGCCGCGCGCCGTGGCTGAACAGCTCAGGATCCAGCTCCTCCGGTCGCTCCGCCTTCCGGTTCCAGCGCATCAGCTGAGCCGAGCCCTCACGGTCCCGCGAAATCTGGAGAAAAACGAAGTGGCCTTCGTTCATGTTGGGCACCCACGTCCCCACGTTAAAGTACTCGCGATTCGCCTCGGGCAGCAGGCGATAGGCGTCGGGCTCGTGCGAGTGCCCGAACACGACGTAGCGAACGCCGAGGGTGTCGGCGATGCGGCGGGCGATGTCGCGCAGATTGCGGTGGTCGTTGATCGTCGACGCGCGCCGGACCCACCCCGCAGTAAGCCCGGCGGCCAGCAGCCCGCACAGCGACGTCGCGGTCATCCGGCCGCCCAGCGTGCGGGGGGTCGCCAGCCAGATCGCCACGGCCGCCGCGATCCCTCCCACCACCAGGTCCAGCGAGAAGCTTTTGATGGTGGTACGCAGGCTGCCGAGGATCGGGGTCGCGCGCAGATCCTCGATCGCCGCCAGCGCCGACGGCGGCACCCCGTACTTCTCGACCAACTCGCGCCGTACATCTGCCTCACCCGCCGCGACGGCGCGCGCGGCCTCCGGCGTGGGGCGGTTCACCTTGCGCAGCGTCCGAATGATCATCTCGGCGTAGTAGTACGGCATCTGCAGGGCCTGCAGGGGATTCTTGGCGATGAGCCGGCCCAGGTAGCCGGGCACCGAGTTGACGTTCTCGATCGCGGCCGGATCGATCATCGCCATTCGCGCGGCGAAATAGCGCATGGTGAAGGCCGCGAAGGGCAACTGGAGTTGACGCGGCTTGTCCGGGATCACAGGGCACAGGTTGTGCTCATTCGTGCAGAAGGGATCGTACTGGCACCCGTGCTCCACATACACGAGGTCCCGCTCGAGGTAGAACCACGGCAGGAAGTGCAGACGTTCCTGCACGGCGGCTTTCATGTCCCGATACGTGGTGTCGGCGGGATGATGCTGGGCCAGCACGAGGCGGAAGTGGTCCTGGACCTGGGGCCAGAACAGCTCGAGGTCATGGTTGCCGCGCAGGATGTAGATCTCGTTGCCGGCCAGCAGGAAGCGGCCGAGGGCCAGCAGCAATTGCGGGTGACTGCGCAGCACCCGGTCCAGCTTCCACACCGATTTCTGCCACTCCGTGCCCGGGAAGAACCGGCGATCGTCGGCGGTCAACGTCACGCCGCGCAGGAGCGGGTCGTCGGCATCGGGCGGCTGTACGATCTCGAAGAACTCGATGAAGTCGCCGTCGATGATCAGGCGCCAGCGCCGCGGCCCGACGTAGGCGAGGCGGTAGTGGCGGAGGAAATCGGCGAAATCTTGATCGAAGTAGAACAACCGGCCGGCGGGATGTCGATCGACCTCGTGGAGGTGGAGGTCGCTGACGACGAGGTAGTTGAACTCCTCGGCGGGCGCCGACATCTGGGCGGTTTTAGCACCTTGGCCGATCGCCTGCAACTGCGGACCCTGCGTCGATGACCCGGGTCCGGCGTGCGGGGTAGCGCGGATGACCGAGGCGGCCCGTCCCGAAGAGCTGCTCACCCGCGTCGGTCTGTTCGCAGCGCTCAGTCGCGTCGAGCTAGCGAAGCTCGCGGCGCATTTGGAGCCCGTCGAGCTCCCGGCGGGCCACGAGGTGTTCCGGCAGGGCGATGCCGGCGACAGTCTCTACATCGTGGCCGAAGGCGCCCTGGGCGCATTTGTAGCGGCGGCGGACGGCCGCAGCACCCTCAGGGTGGCGACGTTCGGGCCCGGCGACTTTTTCGGTGAGATGGCCCTCTTCACCGGCGAGCCCCGCTCGGCAACGGTCCGCGCGGAGCAGGCCAGCACAATCCTGATGATGCCCCGTGAACGCTTCCTTGCCCTGGCCGGGCGCGAGCCCGCCCTCTCACTGACGATCGCCGCCACGCTCAGCGACCGACTACGCTCGGCGAACAAGGACTGGGTTGCCCACGCGGGCTTTGTTGCGGGCGCAATCGAGCCGGCGCTCGATCAGCTGTCCGCCGCCCGCCGTGACGCGGTGCTCGAGGCGAGTCTGCTCGAGACCCTGGCGCCGGCGCCCCTTCGCGCGCTGTTCGGAACCCAGGCCGAGACGGTCGCCGCCGATTGCCAGGCGCTCAGACTGGGCGGGAGCGATGGCGACGCCACGGCGCGGGTCGTCCACGGACGCTTCGAGCGCGAACACGGACGCGCCGGGCTGTCTGCGCGGGCTACGAGCGTGGCCGACCGGCTCGTGGCGGTCGGGCTGTGGAACGACGCACTCGGGGTGCTGGCGCGCGTCACGACACCAGAGGACTTCAGCGTGATTTTGGGACGCGCCTTGCGCGCCGTCCCTGCCCTCGACAGCAACCACGCCCTGAGGTGGATCGAGCGCGTGGACGACGAGCACGCTGTCGGCGAGTGCGACCTCGCGTTGGCTCGGGCCCGGTTCCATGACTCGCGCGGGGACGCGGCCCGGGCCCTGACCGTCCTGCGGCGGGCTCTCGGCGTGGCGCTCGTCGCCGGCGACGTGGCGGGGGGCCAGCGGCTGTCCGCCGCGATTGCCCGACTCTCGACCAGTCGATCCGCAGACACCGCGGTTGGCTTCCGGACCGGCGTGGCGCCGTCGGCCCCACGCCGGCGGGCTCGCCTCCCCGCACTCGTCTGCGTGGGCGCTGGCGCGCTCTGCGCAGCGATCGCCGGCTGGCCCGGAGCCGGGTCGCAGTGGGCGTTCGTATGGCTGCTCGCGGCCGCGCTCGTCTTGATGATGAGCCGCGTCGTGCCCGACTTCACGATCGCCCTCGTGCTGGTGACCGGCTGGGTACTGTTCGGCGTGGCGTCGACGTCGGCCGCGCTCGCCGGCTTCGCCTCCAAGGAATGGCTCTTCGTCATGGCCACCTACGGCCTCGCAGCGGCGACCGCGCGCTCGGGACTGCTCTTCCGGATCGGCCTGCTGCTGGTGCGACGCCTCCCCCAGAGCGTCGTCTGGCAGGCGGCGACCCTGCTGCTCACGGGTATTGTCCTCACGCCGCTCGTGCCGTCGAGCACCGGCCGCGTCTCGCTCACGTCGCCCCTGGCGCTCGCGGTGGCTGAGGCGCTTCGCCTTCGCGAGCGCGGACGGTCGTCGGCCCTACTCGGGCTCGGCGCCTGGGTGGGCGCCGGGCCATTGATGTTCGCCTTCCTCAACGGCTCCGGGACGTGCCTGCTCGCCTGGGGTCTCCTGCCGGAGGCAAGTCGGGCCAGGTTCAGCTGGGTGGGTTGGTTCGGCGCTACGGTACCGCTGGCCCTGTGCGTGGTCCTGGGCTCGCTCGTATTGCTATGGGTGATGTTCCGTCCCGAGCCGGTGGCCCGCCTTCCACTGGAGCGCGTCAGTCTGCAGGTTGCGGTACTGGGCCCGGTGGCCCCCCGCGAGGTCGGGACGATCGTCATCCTCGTGCTGACCGTCGCCGGCTGGGTGGCGGCGCCGTGGCTAAGGCTCGACCTCTCCACCGTCGCGATGCTCGGCCTGCTGGCCACGGTGGCGCTTGGGACCTTCGACCGACCGGCCCTGCAATCACTGGACTGGGGCTTCCTCGTCTTTTTCGGCGCCGTGCTGACCGTGGGCCGCCTCGGCGCCACGGTGGGTCTCGACCGCATGGCGGCCACCGCCGTCGACCGGCTGCTCGGGACCGTCCAACCGGGACCGCTCGCGTTCGTGCTCGCGGTGGCCGGCGTGAGCCTGGTGACCCGGCTCGTGCTGGATCAGGACCTGACCGTGGTGCTCGTCGGCGTCACGCTCCTCCCGGTGGCGTCCCGCGTAGGCGTCGAGCCGTGGCTCGTGGTCATCGCGCTGCTCGCCACATCGGTCGCGTGGTTTCTGCCCTCGCAGACGCCGAGCTACCTGGTAGCGCAGTCGGCGTCGGAGGGCAAGCTGTTCTCGCACGCGCAGGCCCAGCGGTTCGCGCTCGCGTACACCACGCTGATCCTGCTCGGCTTGGGCCTCTCGGTCCCGTACTGGCGCGTCCTGGGGCTGCTCTGACGTCGACCGAGGTGATCGCCACCGGTTTCCGAATCGCCGCCCATCACCTTTCAGTCGCAACTCCCATGCGCTTGGGGTATCCTCCACAGCTCAGGAGGATCACCTAATGGTTCAGAAGGCGAAGACCTCGGACTTATCGGCGGCGGCGGCC
Source organism: uncultured Candidatus Rokubacteria bacterium (assembly GCA_963754315.1). GTDB lineage: Bacteria > Methylomirabilota > Methylomirabilia > Rokubacteriales > CSP1-6 > CAVWFS01. The sequence goes on along the minus strand of CAVWFS010000011.1, from coordinate 235,279 downwards.
GCCCTCGGCAAGGTCGGCGGCCAGAGGACGTCGCCGGCCAAGGTTGCGGCGGCGAGTCGAAACGGCAAGAAGGCGCACCCGTCACCCATGAGGCTCTCGGTCTCGGACTGACCTAATCATCGGAGGACTCATGTTCGTCACGCTGACGACGATATCAGCCGCATTGGCCTCAAGGGCGCAGGCGGAGGTGATCGACTTGGCCGCGTACTTTCCCAACGCCCAGATGTCCCGCACGCATGTCTTGAGAGGCACGCAAGGCGACTGGGACCTCCGGCCCATGCTGAACGACGGCCAGTACAACGTCTTCTATGGCCACTCCCCGGACGGGAGCCGCGTCAAGGATATCTATGTCGTGACCGAGTCCACGATCTCGCTGGTGGCGAACGTCCTCGACGATGCCGAGATCAACTACCTGATGCCGTATCCATCGTTTCCACGGCACCTGGACTTAGGCACGTTGCCTTTCGTGACCGAGACGGTGGCCCGTCCCGTCCACGTTCGCGCAGGCGTGGTGACGGTGCTGCCGAGTGGGGCGTCTCCGGTGACGATCAGCCGCGAGGGCGAACTGATCAAGCTGCACTGGGGGGACGAGACGAATTACGAGATTCTGTACATCGGGAATGTGCGGATCGATGGCACGTTCCTGACGGCCCCGGGCATGGCGCGCTACAAGACGAGCCTCCAGGGCGGCATTGATACGTGGTTCACGTGGAGTCGGCGGTAACCCGTAAACCAGCGGGCCCGCGCGCGACGGCGCGCCACCGACGGCGCGGACGCCGAACGGCGGGGGAAGCGGTTGGTCGCCCAGGAGGTAGCCATCAGATGCAGACATTGAAGCTCTCGAAGTAGTCGTTGCGCGGTACCGAAATGGGACTGTCTGGACCATCTGGCCCCGGAACGCGACCAGCCCGACAGTCGTGCCGAGCGCAAAATCTGAATCTACCGGAAGTTTCGGGCTGGCACCGGCATTGCGCCACCTCGCGAGTAGCGGCCAACTCAGAGCAGGAGGAGGACGACATGGCCAAGAAGAGCCAGAAACGCTCGAAGCAGAACAAGGCGAAGAAGGTGGGAGATCTGCCGGTGGGCCCGAAGGCCACGAATGTCAAGGGCGGCGGCAGTGGTGGTGGAGGGATGGGTACGGGCAAAGTCGCGATCCAGGACCTAAATTTCACACACTGATCCCCGGCGGCGGGGTCCCGGGTGTTAGACGCATTTCCGGCCGCCGTGACGCGGAATCCCATCTAACACCTGGGCCACCGGCCGGCACTCACAGAGGTGTTCATCGACGATGACGAGGTAGAATCCCCGCTCGCGGGCGAGGTTCTGCAGACCGAACACTGGCTCCCTCGCCAGCCGCCCACCGGCGTGATGTGAAAGCGCTGCTGAATGCAAAGCGAGCCAACGGGTACACCCCCAACGGGGTGCGGCTCATGAAGGCCGCACTCTCATCCATGCTCACCGACGCGGTGGATGACGAGCTGATCGAGGCCAACCCCGCACTCCAGGTCGGACGCAAGAAACGGCGCGCCGGCTTGGTCACGCCCGCTGATCGTGTGCGGGCGATGGCGATAGCACCTTCGACGACGTCCGCTGCGGCCGCGAAAGGGCGCGGTCGTGGCTGCCCGGACGCTGAGCGGCGCTACTCTGAGGCCAGCTGCCGCAGTTCCCTGTCCGCCTGATCTTGCCAGACTCGCATGTCCATCTCGCGATACAGCGTCACCGCCATCATCAGGTGTTCTCGAGCGCGCTCCGGGCGACCGGCCTTCCGGAAGAGCTTACCGAGATCAAGATGGCAGTGGGCGACGAGCGGACGCATGCCAAGCTCGTCGGCCAATGCCAGAGCGGCGCGGTAGTGACGCTCCGCCATCTCGAGATCGGCACCAGCGTGCCGGGCGAGGATGGCGCCGAGCAGGTGGGCGGCCCACGCCTCGTGACCGCGCTCTTGGTGCTGCTGCGCCAGGGACACGGCCTCCTGCGCGCGCTGGCGAGCCTCGTCGAGGCGGCCCTCGCGCAAGTGAGCCTCGCCGAGCCACGCGAGCTGCAGGGCACGCCCCACGCCCATCGAGCTCATGGTGGTCGCTGACCGTGCCACTTCCTCGAGAAGCTCCCGCGCCTCAAGCGGACGCCCGAAGAGCGACAGGGCATGTCCGAGGCGAGCGAGGACTGCCGAGGGCCGATGGTCCCACGCGCGGACGAGGGCGTGGGCGCGCTCCAATACTGCGACGGCCTCGCCGACGTTCCCCTGCGCGAGCGAGACGCTCCCGACACCAGACAGGGCCTCGGCAAGCGTGAAGGGATGGTCAGCTACCTCCGCGATTCTGAGAGCCTCCTGGGCGCGGGAGCTTGCCTCGTTGAATCGCCCCAGGCTTGCCAGGGTCAGGGCAAGCCAGGTACGTGACCATGACGCGAAGAGTGGAGAGAGCGCACGGCGGCCCTCGGCCGCGCCCTCCGCGCATGGGGACAGCAAGTCGAGGGCCCGGCGATAGTTGCCGATCGCGAAATAGGCCTGGCCGGTGCGGTAGAGGGTCTCGAGCTCGAGCGCCCGGTCGCCACTCTCGACGGCGATCGCGAGGGCGCGCTGTCCGACCTCGATCGCCCGAAGGTGCTCGCCGGTGACGTTTCTCAGCCGCGCACAGATATCAGCGAGAACCCGGCCCAGGCGGCCGCGATCGCCGAGCCTGGTCGCCAGGCCCTCGGCATCGCGCATGACGGCCAGCGCGTCATGGTATCGCCCGAGCGGGACGAGCGCGATACGCAGCTCGAGTCTAGTGTCGATCGCCTGTGCGAGGTTCTCGTGTGTCGCAGGCAGCCGCTCGAGCACCCGGAGTGCCTCGCGAAGCAACTCGGCCGCGGCGGCATACGCGGACCGCCCAATCGACCGTCGTCCGGCCTGCCGGAGGTACTGGGCGGCCTTGTCCCATGCCTCCGCGCCGAGCGCGTGGCGAGCGAGAGGCTCAACCTCCTCCGTAGGCTGGTCGGCTTGCCGGCGCTCCAGCGCCTCCAGGACTCGCAGATGCAGCGCGCGCCGGCGCTCATGCACGAGGCTCGCGTAGGCGACGTCGTGCGTCAGCGCATGCTTGAACGTGTACTCCAGCTCCGGGTAGAGCCGCGCCTCATAGAGGAATTCCGCCTCCGTCAGGTGCGCCAGCCCGCGCTCAAGACCCTCGTCGTCTTCGACGGCCGCCTGGAGCAGGGTGAACGGCACATCCGTGCCGATGACCGAGGCGGCCTGGAGGAGGCGCTTTCCCTCTGGCGAGAGCCGGTCGATGCGTCCGGCCAGGAGCGCCTGCACTGTCGCGGGAACCTGGATCGTCCGGGGATCCTTGATCAGGCGGTATGCCCCGCGTTCCCCGGCAAGAACCCCAGTTTCGACCAGGCTGCGGACGCTTTCCTCGAGGAAGAACGGGTTGCCCTCTGTCCGTTCGATGAGCAGACGCTTGAACGGGACGAGCTCGGCGTCGTCACCTACCAGGGCCTGGAGCAAGGTCTCGGCGCTCGCGGGCGGCAACGGATCGATCCGGAGCTGACGATAGTAGGTTTTGCCGGTCCAGCGGTGGCGGTACTCGGGGCGATAGTTGACGAGGAGCAGGACCGGTGCCGCGGGAATGCTCTCCACCAAGCTGTCGAGCAGGGCTTGCGTCTCCGGGTCGATCCAGTGGAGGTCCTCCAGCACCAGGACGAGAGGCTGGACCTGGCTCTCGCGGAGGAACAGCCGCTTCACGGCATCGAGCGTGAGCTGCCGACGCTGGGGAGGCTCGAGGTCTCGGAGGCCATCGTCCTCAGGCAGAGCGTCGAGCAGCCAGAGAATCGGCGGGACCAGATCCTTGAGTGTCTCGGCAAGGGTGAGGAGATGCCCGGTCGCCTTCGCGCGAATCGAGCGGACGTCGTCCCGCGCGTCGATACGGAAATACGCTTTCAGGAGATCGACGACGGGGAGATAGCTGGCGGCCCGGCCATAAGAGACGCCGCTGGCCTGCAGGATCCGGCACCCGGCGATCCGGTAGGAGTGAATCAGCTCGTGGAACAGGCGAGACTTGCCGATGCCCGGTTCGCCCACGACGGCCACGACCTCGCCACCGCAGCGCCGCGCCGCTTCGAGCGCGGTGTGCAGCTGCTCCAGCTCGGCATCACGCCCGACAAAACGACTCAGGCCCCGCAGGGCGGAGGCTTGAAACCTGGTCCTCACCTGGCCCGGCGCGATCACCTCGTACACGTCGATAGGCGCGTCGAGACCCTGCACCGGGACAGCGCCGAGCGGCTGGACCTGCACGAAGGTCTCGGCGAGGCGAAGGGTCGAGGCCGTGATCCAAATGTCGCCCGGCGGAGCGAGCTGCTCCATGCGAGCAGCCAGGTGCGTCGTCTGGCCGACAGCCGTGTAGTCCATGCGGAGGTCCGAGCGGATGGAGCGGACCACAACCTCTCCGGAGTTCAACCCCACGCGGATCCTGACGGTGATGCCGTGAGTGCGGAACACCCCTTCGGCGTAGCCCTTCACCAGGTCCTGCATGCGCAAGGCGGCGTAGCAGGCGCGCACGGCGTGATCCTCGTGGGCGACGGGCGCCCCGAACAGCGCCATGATCCCGTCGCCCATCACCTGGTTCACCGTCCCTTCGTAGCGATGAACCGCCTCCATCATGCGCTCGACGACCGGATCGAGAAGCCTGCGCGCCTCCTCGGGGTCGCGATCGGCCAGCAGCTCCATCGAGCCCTTGAGATCTGCAAACAGCACGGTAACCTGCTTGCGTTCACCTTCCAGCGCGCTTCTCGAGCCGATGATCCTCTCGGCCAGATGCTTCGGCGTGTAGGCCTCGGGCGACTGGAACTTCGGGTCCGCGCTGGCCGTGGGTGAGGTGACGGATCGGCCACATCCGCCACAGAACTTCTCACTGCCCTCGTTCAGGAACCCGCACGCTGGGCACGTCGAGGGGGAGAATGACAGCCCGCACTCGCCGCAGAAGCGCCGAGCGCCACGGTTCTCGGCCCGGCACCGCGGGCACTGCACGGGCGGCCCATCCTAGGCGACTGGCGGCTTCGGAGAGCCGCCAGGCCAGTAGTGGGTGAACTCATCGGGTGTTCGCTCGGCGCGGGACGGGGGGCTGCCTACATCTGTCCCTACGTAGATGAAGCCGACAATGACGTCGTCCGGTTCGACGCCCAACGCACTCTTCACCATCTCGTCGTAGGCAGGCTCGCCGGTTCTCCACATGGCACCGAGTCCCTGGGCAAAGGCGGCGAGCATGATGCTGTGAGCGGCCGCACCGGCCGACACGATCTGCTCGATGACGGGGATCTTCGCGGATCGGTCGCAGCGTGTCGCGACCACGATGATGAGCGGTGCGCGCAGCGCCTTGGCCCGTTCTCGCCCAAGCGCCTCGTCGCCCGCGAGCGGGTTCCGGCGGGACAATCCCTCAGCCAGAACCTCGCCGAGGGCGAGGCGAGCATCCCCCTCGATGAGGATGAGCCGCCAGGGTTGGAGCCGACCGTGATCCGGGACCCGAGCGGCACTCTCGAGCATCGCCTGGATGGCCTGGGCTGACGGCGGAGGCTCACCGAGCCTCGACGCCGAGTATCGCATTCGGAGAAGCGCCATCGCATCCATAGTCTTGTGGCCTCCACAACCACCCTTGCTACGCGCTATCGCGCCACTCCCAACCGGCCGTCTCAAGATCCAGCAACGCTGCGAAGCGCCCCTGACTAGCGACGAGCGCCGCTGGCGCACCCTCCTCCACGATTCGCCCCTTATCGAGGACAATCACGCGATCGGCTTCGAGGGCGGTGGTCAGCCTGTGCGCCACCGTCACTACGGCGCAGCCTCGCGGGAGCACCCGCTCTCGAAGGGCCGCCCGGAACGCCGCGTCGCTCGCGTTGTCGACGGCCGCGGTTGCCTCGTCCAGAAGCAACACGGTGGGGCGATGCACCAGAGCGCGGGCAAGCGCCAGTAGTTGTTCCTGCCCGGCCGAGAGGCGTGCGCCCGTGCCACCTCCGCTCCCGCTGAGCATGGTCCGGTATCCGTCTGGCAGCATTCGAATGAACGCGTCCACCCCCGCGATCCTGGCCGCTTCGATCACAGCGTCGTCGGGCACCGACGTGTCGCCCAGGGTGAGGTTGTCGACCACGGTGCCGGAGAACAGCTGGACTACCTGCGGAACCACGCCGAGGACCCGGCTGCGCTCGGCCTCATCAAGCGCGACGGGATCGCACCCCCCCACCACGACGGTCCCAGCCCACGGTCGGTACAGTCCCGCCAGCAGGTGAAGGGCGGTGGTCTTGCCGGCGCCGGTACGGCCGACCAGCGCGACGTGTTCGCCGGGCCTCACCTGCAAGGACAGGTCGCGCAGAACGGGCTGCCCTGGCCCGTAGCCGAACTGGACGCGATCCATCACGACCGGCCACGACGAGCGATCGGCGGCGCGCGCAGGCGTTTCGGCGGCGGCGTGCGCGGGCGCGCGTTGGCCGGGGTCGTCCCCGGCCAGCGCCAGCGTGCCGAAGATCCGTTCCGCGCCTGCCATTGCGCCCTGCACGGTCTGCCATTCTTCGCCAAGGGCCGTGATGGGCTGGAAAAAACGCTGCAGGAGCAGCAGGAACGCCGTCAGGGTTCCCAGGGAGATACTCGTGGCGCCGAAGGCCGGCTGGGTGCCGAGCCCCAGGAGGGTCGTCACCGCGAGGGCGGAGAGAATCGCGACCGTGGGAGGGTACAGGGCCGCGTAAAACGTTGCCCGGTTGTAGGCGGCCAGACCCCGGCTGAGCACTCGCCGGAACCCCGCCACAAACTCTGGTTCACGGCCAAAGACGCGGATCACTTCGATGCTTCGCAGGTCTTCCTGCAAGCGTGTGTTGATCAACCCGACCGCGGCCCGATTCTCACGTTCCGCCTCCCGCACTCGCCGCTGCAGGACATGCGTGACGAGAACCAGGGGGGCGGTGATCAGAGCAGCCACGAGGCTCAGCATCGGACTGAGGGCGACCATGGCCGCCACGATGGTGCTCAGTCGTACCAGATTGGCCAGGAGCACGGCCACTCCCGAGGTGAAGACGGTGTCGAGGGTGTCGATGTCGGCCGTGCAGCGGCTGATCATGTCGCCGAGGGGGGTGCGATCGAAGTAGCTGGTCGGCAAGCGTTGCAGATGCGCGAAGAGCCGGGTGCGCAAGTCGCTCGAGCATTCGTTGGGCGCCGGTGGCGGCAAGATACCCGTACAGAAAGGTCGCCGCCTGCATGGCGACCACGGCCAGCAAGTAGAGCAGGGCGAGCGCGAGCACGCCCTCGGCGTTCCCGACGGTGAGATGGCGATCCACGATCGTGCGAACGATGAGCGGCGGGGCGAGCTCGAAGGCGGCTGCGGCCAGAACCAGGAACCCGATCAACGTCGCGCGGACCCGCTGCTGGGCCAGCAGACTCAGCAGATTGCGCACCACCGGCGTGCGGATGTGCGGGCTTCCCTGATCGTCGGCCACGAGCCCGATCATCGAAGGGCCGGCGCCACTGCCGTGGACTCGGCGATCGCCTGCGCCCGGTAGATCCGGGCGTAGAGACCATTGGCCGCGATGAGGCTGGCGTGCGTGCCCGTTTCCACCACGATACCGTGCTCGAGGACGACCACCCTGTCGGCATACGGGAAGCCGGCCAGGCGGTGGGAGCACAGCACGATGGTGGCCCGCTGCTCCGGCAGAGCGCCCGGGCCGAACGCGTCCCGGAGCGAGGCGACGATGGCCGCTTCGGTGCTGACATCCAGAGCGGAAAAGGGATCGTCGAGAACGAGGAGCGCCGGAGAGTTCAGCCCGCGGGCCGCCAGGGCCCGGGCTAGCCCTACGCGCTGGCGCTGGCCGCCGGAGAGGCGGATGCCCGAGTCCCCAACCTCGGTGTCGAGTCCGTACGGGAACCCCGCGACGTCCTCCTCGAGGGCGGCCAGGCGCATCGCCCGCAGGGGGGCGCCGTCATCCCCGCGAAGGCCTGACGGGTCAAGGGCGATATTCTGCCGCAACGAGCCAGAAAACAGGCGCGTGTCCTGGGGCAAGTAGCCGACAAGTCCGTGGCGCGTGGTGGATAGGACGTCGGCGAGCGGGTGGCCGTCGACGAGGACCGTTCCCGACGTCAGCGCATGCACGCCGAGCATCGCGCGAGCTAGGGCGCTCTTCCCAGATCCCACCGGCCCAGTCACGGCCACCAGCGCGCCGGCTGGAATGTCGAGGCTCAGCCCGCACAGAGCCGGTCTCTCGGCTCCGGGATAGTGAACCGTGACGTTGCACATTGATAGCGAAACGGGTCCAGCAGTGCAACCGGCCGCAGCCGCGGTTCGCCGAGCGATGCCCGCCAGGTGTCCGGCCCGGAAGGAAGCCCGACGAGGTTCGCCCGCGACCGGTAGCGCCGGAGCGAGTAGCGGTCGCAGACGAGCGTAGGCGGCGGCGCCGCTCTGGAGTGAATTGACCAGCTGAGGGATGCGATGACCGCGGTTGACGAACCGGAGAAAGAGCTCGAGGTACGCGACGAAGGCGCCCACCGTCATCGCCCCCGCGATCACCCGATCGCTGCCCTGCCACACGATGAGGACGACCCCGCTCGTCATGATCGTGGCGTAGAGGGGTTGCAGTCCTCCCTTGAGACGGACGAGCTGAACACTGCGCCGGGCCAGCCGCTGGGAGAGATCGGCCACCCGCTGGACCGTCGCCGGTGATCGTCCGAACAGGCGCAGCACCCGGACGCCGCTCAGGTACTCCTGGAGGGCCGCCGTTAGGTCGGCGTTCGCCTCGCGAACCCGGGTAGTACGGCCCGCCACCCAGCGTCCGGTGGCGTGGGCGAGGAGCATGGCCAGCGGCACGGGGACAAGGGACAGGAGGGTCAGCCTCGTATCGATCACCAGCATTGCCACGATGAAGGACAGCGAAAAGAGCACGGTGTCCCACATCTCGATGGTGAACTCGCGTACCCCGACCCCCAGCACCTCCACATCCCCAACGATGCGCGCCATGAGGTGTCCTACCGGGGTGCGCTGGACATCGGTCATGGACCACGCCAGCACACCCCGGAAGGCGTCCGCTCGCACGTTGGCGCGGATGCGGGCATTGGCGGTCATGAGCCACCACCGTTTGCTCATGCGGGGCACTTCGGTCAAGAGAGTGCCACCCAGGAAGGCGAGGGCCGCCCACCCTACGTCAGCGCTGGTCGCCTGCCCCCGCTCGAAGTTCAATACCGAATCGATGGCTCGCCCTAGCAAGATCGCCGGGAGGACGACCGCCGTGTTCATCACGATACCGGCCAGCGAGCCGAGCGCGAGTTGGCCCGCCACCTGCCGGAAGTACGGCCGCATCTTCCAGAGAAAGCTGGATCTCATCACCCCGTCGTGGCCGCCCGCGCCGCGCGTCCCGCGCCTACTTCTGGCTGTTGGTCTGCCAGTCCGGATCCGCGGCATGTGCAAGCGCGGTCGTGCCGACCATCAGCGCGATCCCGACGATCCTCAGCACGGTGAACCTTTTCATGAAGCACCTCCTGCCACCCCGCGTACGGTGACGTCATCGAAGGCGGTGATCGAATCGGCCTTCGTCCACAGCCCCACCCGACCCGACCGGAACCGCGAATCGCGCTGATCAAGGTAGCGAGTGCCGTTGAGCCAGGCCTGAATGTGGTCACCCACCGCGGCCACGCGGACGGTGTGCCACCTTCCGAGGGCCGGCGCCTTGACGCTCGCGGTCGCCAGCTGACGGCGGTCGCGGTCGTAGTAATAAAGACGGAAGTTGTCCTCGAGGGCATTGGCGCGAACGACGTAGTACTTGCCATCGGCGAATCGGAACACGATCCCCCCGGAGGCATCCTCGCGGCCCGAGATCGGCTTGAAGTTCATTGATACGTCGACGTCCGTGTACGGCCCGAACGGCGCCACGATCACGTTGTAGGGGTTTCTGGTCGCCCGTTGCACGAGCACGCGCTTGCCGCTGGGCGCCCCGTCCATCTCTTCGAGTGCCCACTCCCCGGTCACGTGCGTCCATGCTTCTATACCAGTCATCTCGAAGTCGACACGCTCTGTTGGAAGACTGTTAGGCACTGTGATCTCCGATGACGCTGCCCAGGAGGGCCGGGACCCGCCAAGGGTGTAACCGGCCCATCCCGCCAGCGCCGCTTTCAAGGCACCTCGCCGTGACACCCTGGAGGACGCCATCAGAAACTCTCCCTCCCCTATCGGACCAGGTAGGTGTCGCCGAACCGCAGGGCGCGCCGCGCGATGCCGACCGCCCCACCCGCGATCATCAGTGGGAGGGGTCTCACGCGCCACAGGAAGAGCACGACGACGACGGCCACAAAGAGCACCAGCGCAAACGGATCGGGCGCCGCGTGCGGAAGGAGGGCGGCCATCGACGCCGCCAGGGCCCCGATCACGGCCGGGCCCACGCCCCGCATGAAGGCCCTGACCCACGTGGCCCGTTTCACGCGATTCATGACGGGGATCTGATGATGAAGGCGGGGAGGATGAAGCCGAGACCAGCTGCGATGGCTCCCCAGGCACCGCCCCGCGCGTGACCAAGGAAGAGAGCCAGCTGCGCCGCACCCGGCCCCGGCAGAGCGTTGACCAGAGCAAGCCCTTCCACGAAGCGCTCTTTGGAGACCCACTGGCGCTTCTCCTGGATCTCGGCCTGCATGATGCCCATAATGGCGGGGCCGCCATAGCTCAGGGCCCCGATCGTGAGGAACGACGCTCCAATCTCGACGAGCGGGTGACGCGACGCGGAGTCTTTCATCACGGCTCCCTATCCACCCCACGGCTCCCTATCCCCGCGGGAGTGCGGCGGGCGGGTGCGCCGTCTGCAGGAGTGCCGGGAGCCGGGACACGATGACCTCGCGCGCCGCGCGGTAGTTCTCGCTCACCGCCGGCACGTCGTCCCAACGCTCGATGGGGACACCCGGGGCCAGCGTGCCGCCGGCCTTGGCATGCGCGGGGAGATCGACATAGCCGAGCAAGTCGAGCATGGCGAACCGACCTCCCGTCTACCGCACGACCGAGCGGCAGTAGGCGTACAGCGCGTCGTACATCGGAAATTGCCGGGCCATGTTGTCGAAATCGTCCCTTGTGATCGCCTGAAATCCTGTCGCCGCCGCGTACAGGCCGGCCGACTCCGGTGTGAGGGTGCGGGCGTCCGTATCGGCTCCCCTCACGATGGGCGCCAGGGCCTGGAGCGCCGGATCGTCCAGCTTGTATTCATCCAGGAACGCGTCGAACGAGCAGCGCTCGCCGTGATGTCCGAGCCGGACGCTAGGGACGTCATACGGGGTGGCCCCTTCCCGCTCGGCCACCGCCATCACTTGCGGAGCCGGGACGAACAGGAACGTCGGATCCGTGTCGATGAAGCGTGTGATCAGCCAGGGGCAGGCGATGCGATCGACACGGGCTCGCTCACGAGTGACCCACTTCATACGTTTTCCTCCTATCCTCTGATCGAGAAGATCAACAGGCCCACGGCGGCGCCGGCGGCGATGAGCACCGGCTCCGGCACTTTGAACCGCCACACGATCCCGAGGGCGACCACGGCGATGAGCACGGTGGGGAGGTCGGTGATCGCCCGTCGCGCCAGCACGTAGCACGCCCCCGCGATGGCTCCCGAGGCGGCGGCGGTGACGCCGCCCACGAAGGCCTTCACCTTCGGGTTCTCGCTGAATCGGTCAAACCACGGAAACGGAATCACGACAAACAGATACACGGGCAGGAACACGCCGATCGCCGCCGCCACCGCCCCCGGGAAGCTCGCCACCAGGTAGCCGACGAAGGCCACGGTGATGACAATCGGCCCCGGGGTCAGCATGGCCACCGCCACCGCGTCCAGAAACTGCTTGTCGTTCAGCCAGCCGTACTGCTGCACCACCCCGCCGTAGAGAAAGGGCACGATGGCCAGCCCGCTCCCGAACACGAAGGCCCCCGCCTTCGTGAAAAACCACAGGATCTGGCCGAGGATCTCGGGGGTGACAACCACCGCCAGGCATGCCGCGCGGGGCCGACGCAGGAACGCCGGCGGCGCCTGCGCGACCAGGGCCACCACCCCGCACAGGATGAACAGCCAGCCGATCTCCGATTCGGTCCACGCCGTCGTCACCGCCATGACGGCGAAGATCGTCCACTGCAGGCGGTCCTTCGCCATCGTCAGCTTGGCGAGCTTGTAGGCGGCGATGGTGATGATGCCAATGACCGTCGCCCCGACGCCGTAGAACGCCGCCTGCATCCAGGCCAGCCCGCCGAAGCGCACGTAGAGCCAGCTGATGGCGAGGGTCATCACGAACGATGGCAAGATAAAGGCCAGCGCGACCAAGGTCGCGCCCCGCACCTTCGAGTGCACGTATCCGAGGCAGATCGCGAGCTGGGCCGCCAGCGGGCCAGGGGCGAGCTGGGACAGGGCGAGGGACTTCGTGTACTCGTCCTTGGTGAACCACCCGCGCCGCTCCACCAGATCGCGCTGCATGTAGCCCACCAGGGCCACCGGGCCGCCGAACCCAAGGCTGCCCAGGTACAGGAAATAGCGCAGCAGATCGGCGGTGCTCGGACGCCCCGGTGTCTTCATCGATGCCTCCCGCAGCATCATCGGGACTCGCCCTCGGCGTACGCCGTATAGACCAGATCGAAGAGAGTGATGGCTTGCTTGAGGAGGTGGTCGTCGTCTCGGCTCCGCTGCCGAGCGCCAGCCAGCAGCGTCCCCAGGCCCGGGGCGTCGCTCACCGGGAGTCCACCCACGTCGAGATAGTGCACCGCCTCGGCCAGTTTCAGGAGGGCCGCGTCCCCCTCCAGCCCGAAACTCCTCAGCATCACCTCGAAGGTCACGCGCGTATCGACGTGCGTGAACGGGGCCCCGTCGAAGTCGAACCCCACTGCCCGCTTCGGCAGGTCCGCCGGCTTCTCGAGCCAGACGAACGACGCCCCAGGGTCGATGTGCCGCTTGATGAGCCAGGCGCAAGCGAGGCGGTCCACCCACGGGGCCCTGCGCGTCGCCCACACGCGGTTGCGGTACCGGGCCCGGTCCAGCCGTGGAATCGGGCCCTGCGCGGCGCGGGGCTCGCCGGGTTCCAGGATCTCCTCCGCAGCCGCCTCGGCCTCGTTGAGCGCCGATTCCACCTGAACCTTGGCTTCGCCGGGGAAAAAGTCGATGGCGGCGAGCGCCTCGAACTGTCGCCGAAGCGTCCTCATCTGCCGGCGAAGAGCGGCCGGGTCCTGCGTCGATGCAACCTTGCGGGCGTTCGCGATCTCACCGGCAAGGTCGGCGTATTCCTTGGTCCGATCGAACAAGCCGCGCAGCGCGTCTGCCTGCTCCGCATCGCGCGCCACGATCCGGAGCACGTGGGCGCTGCCGCCGGCTGCGTCGATCTCGGCGGCCAGTCGCGCCAGAACCTCTTCCAGGTTGGGGCGGTCCGGAATCACGTAGACGCCGTCGCGGAGCACCACGGCCCCCGTCGTTTTCAGGGCCCGCCACACGCGCATCCGCTCCGTGGCGTTCTCCGTGGGAAGGCTGATGACCAGCTCCAGCCAGTTGGGGCTACCCCCTGTCATGTAATGGTTTCTACTCTTATGTAGCAATACTGTCAAGTGGTCAATGGGTCAGGAGGCCTTTCCGAGCAAGACTTAGACCTCTCGATGCGCGGCCCGTTTATGTCGGCCACGGTCCACGCATGGCCCCTGGCTTGGGGACACTGCCGAGCGTGAAGAGGACGAACTCCGCCAGCGTCGTGTGGCAGCCGATCGGGGTGCCTTCATTGACCAAAGCCAGTCGCTGAACCTTTTCGTCGAGAATCCCACTATCGGCCAGCTCTCGAGCATGTACTTCTACGCCTGGAAGAAGCGACTCAAGACCACGTACTACCTGCGCTCGCGACCAGCCACACGGATCTCCAAAGCCACAGTAGAGGCCTCGGCACCCACGGCGCCGGTGCTGACGCCGGACGCGGCCGCCGTCGCCTGCTCGCTCGAGAATCCCGAGTCCTGCGAGGCCTGCCAGTGAGCCACGTCGCCCGGCCCGCCCGCTTGCTCGACCCAGGCCTGTGCCTGACGCTGCGGCCCATGGCCTATCCCGCCTTCTTCGAGATGTATAGGGCCGCCATCAAGAACACGTGGACCGTGGAAGAGGTCGATTTCGCCACAGACGTGGGCGATCTGCAGGCCAAGATGTCGGACGCCGAGCGCCACCTCGTCCAGCGGCTGGTGGCCTTCTTCGCGACCGGCGACTCCATCGTGGCCAACAATCTGGTCCTTAATCTCTACCGGCACCTCAACGCCCCCGAGGCGCGCATGTACCTGTCGCGCCAGCTCTACGAGGAGGCGCTCCACGTGCAGTTCTACTTGACTCTCCTCGACACGTACGTTGCCGACCCCGAGGAACGTCACCGCGCATTCGCGGCCGTGGAGAACATTCCCTCCATTCGCCGGAAGGCCGACTTCTGCCTGCGCTGGCTGAACTCCATTCAGGCCCTCGAGCGGCTCGACACGCGAGCGCAGCGGCGCCAGTTCCTGCTCAACCTGATCTGCTTCGCCACGTGCGTCGAGGGGCTATTCTTTTTCGGCGCCTTTGCCTACGTCTACTTCTTGCGCTCCCGCGGCCTCTTGCACGGGTTGGCCGCCGGCACGAGCTGGGTGTTCCGCGACGAGAGCGCCCACATGGCCTCCCGGCTGCGCAGCTCTGGGTGAATCCTGACTGCGGTCTCAAGACCCGAACATGGGGCGAGGTGATTCCCGCCCTCAGAGCCATGGTCGAGGCTGCCCAGACCGTGCGGATGCGGATCGAAAGCTCAGAACACGTGCGGGGTCACGTCCGCGCTCAGTCGAATCACGGACTCTCGGTGCTTGCCGCGAAAGTCCCCGAACGCTTCCGGGTGCACGCACGCCGCCAGAATCTCCAGCGACTCGACGATACGCGGGCCTGGCCTATTGAAGTAAGCGTTTCCGTCAGCGACGTAGACGCGTCCCTCTTGCGTGGCACGCCAGGTCTCCCAGGGCAGCGCTGTGCGCAGCAACGAGAGCTCCTCGATGGTCCGTTCGAGCGGAAAGCCGCACGGCTTGATCAGCACGACGTCGGGAGCGAGCGCGTGCAGCTCCTCCCTCGTCAAGGTTGGCGCGTGATCGCCTGGTCGCGTAACCAAAGGGATGCCTCCCGCCCTCTCGACCAGCTCAGGCATCCACATCCCGCCAAGCATCACAGGGTCCAGCCATTCGATCGATACAACGCGAGGCTTCTGAGGGCAGACGAGACTCCGTCGTGTGATCTCGGCGGTGCGCGCCTGCAGAACTGTCACGACGCGGGCGCTCTCGTCGGCTCGCCCGAGCGCCTCAGCAACACGAATGACATCAGCCCAGATGTCGTCGAGGCGGTTCGGGTGCAAATTGACAATGCGAATCGGGTGGTGCACAAGCGCGGCCGCCGCGGCGCAAACATCGTCGAACGAGACTGCGCACACGTCACAGAGATCCTGGGTGACGATTACGTCAGGTTGGACTTCCTCCAGCCGCACCAGGTCGATCTCGTAGACAGCGAGGGCCTGCTGGAGCACCGAACGCACCTCTCGATCGATCTCACGGCTGCTCCTCACTGGTCGCAGCCGCGCGCGGGTCAGAGCCGGAAGATGGCGCACGCGGTCGGGAAAGTCGCACTCGTGGGAGATCCCCACGAGCTCCTCCCCCGCGCCTACGGCACAGACGATCTCGGTCGCCGACGGAAGCAAGGAGGCCACCCGATAACTCGCCGCGGGCCGCGTCATCAGCCGGCTGTCCCGGTCCTACGCAAACCACGCAAGCGCAGCCTGCGCGCGGTAGCCACTGAGCAAGCCGGCAGCAATGGCACGAAGTTGAGTCGGAAGATTCCCACGTACATGACCATTCTAACGCGCACCTCCACCCGCATGAAGCGAGAGCAAACTCTCGCGTGCCATCGACCAGTGACGCAACGCCCGCCTACGGAAAATGATCATCCACGAAGCCCGACAGGCACGCGATCAAAGGACGGAGCAAAGGCCTGCCGTCGCCACCTGTCGTTGCCCTCGGCGGCGACGCAGGCAATCAACCAGTTCGTCCTGCCCGCGCTGGTCAGCTCCCCTCTCTAGGCGAAGCCGGTGTTCGGAGCTGCCGCCGCAGCGTCGACGTGCTTGGCGGCGCTCGCCGCTGGAATCGGAGGCAACCGCCGTCTCTGGATGCTGAGCCACCTCGTGATGGCGTCCGCTGTCGCGCTGCTGGTCGTCGTCCCGGGCATCGCGGGAATCCTCCTCGCCGCCGTGGGTGTCGGCGGTACCTTCATGGTGAACACCATGGCGGGCTTGCAGGAGGCGCGGGCGGTGGCCGGTTCGGACGCGACGGGCTCATGGCGGCGATGACCTCGGCGCCGCGGTCGGGCAGATCGGCGGCCCCATGGTCGTCAGCCTGTTGGTCACGACGGGCGGCGGCTACTCGGAGGGACTCCTGCTGGCCAGCGTCGTCCTGGCGGCGAGCGCCGTCGTCCTCGGCTGGCGGCGTCTGGCGTTGCGCGAGGACGCGACGTGCGGGTAACCGTGTGCGAGCTGCCGGACGAACGCGTCAGGCGAGACGCGGCGTTGCAACAGCTCGCTCGCTATCTCGAGGACCACCCGACCGACGTCCTCGCCCTTCCCGAGATGCCGTTCGTCGACTGGACGGTCTTCACGAGCCCGGACCTGGATCCGGTGGTCTGGAAACGGGCGCTCGCCGACCACGGCGCGATGATCTCGAGGCTCGTCGAGCTGCGGGTCGACGTCGTGCTCGCGTCTCGGCCGGTCGAGATCGGCGGCCGCCGGCTCAACCAGGGCTTTCGTGGATCGAGGGACGGCGGCTACCAGGGCGGCCGCAGCAAGGTCTATCTGCCGGACGAGCCCGACGGCCGGGAAGCGGCCTGGTTCGATCAGGGAGAGCTCGACCCCTCGCCGCTCCGGCTTCGATCCGCGCGGGTCGGCTTCCAGATGTGCACGGAGATGCTCTTCACCGATCTCTCGTGGCGGATCGGGCGGAGCGGCGCGCAATTGCTCGCGGCACCTCGCGCGACCGGCGGCCACCGGCGATGGATGGCGGCCGCGTCGTTGATGGCGATCGTCTCGGGATGCTTCGTGGCGTCGGCGAACCGGCTCTCCTACGATCGCGACGACTTCTGCGGTCAGAGCTGGATCATCTCGCCCGAGGGTGAGCTCCTCGCCGAGACGACGGCCGGCCGCCCGTTCGAGACGGTCGAGATCGACCTCCGGCGCGCCGATTCGGCCAAGGCGACCTATCCGAGAAATCTCGCCCTGTGACCAGCCCCTCAGCGGGTCTCGGCCGCGAGCGTCTTC
The DNA here is from genome assembly GCA_963754315.1 of uncultured Candidatus Rokubacteria bacterium. Classification (GTDB taxonomy): domain Bacteria; phylum Methylomirabilota; class Methylomirabilia; order Rokubacteriales; family CSP1-6; genus CAVWFS01. The sequence continues at coordinate 217,998 of CAVWFS010000011.1, read as the reverse complement.
ACGAACTGCCGGTAGCCACTCGCACCGCCCGCCTCCCACGCCTCGAGACACGCGGTGCCGACGATCGCGATGTCGGCCAGGCCGCGTAGCTCTCGCACGTCGCCGGCCGTCTTGATGCCGAACCCGAGCCCGAGCGGCAGCGACGTCGCCGCCCGACATCGTGCCAGGAACCCTTTCACGCCCTGCGAGAGGTCGGTCCTCCTCCCGGTCACGCCCTTGCGCGCGGTGCAGTAGACGAAGCCCGACGCCTGTCCGGCGATCTCGGCCAGGCGCGCCGGCGAGTTCGTCGGGGTCATGATCAAGATGGGATCGAGCGTGCCCGCGCGGGCCATCAGGTTGAGCTCGGTCGCCTCCTCCGGCGGCAGGTCCGCGAGGATGAACCCTCGCATGCCCGCCTCGGCCAGCTTCGCGCAGAAGCGCTCGGCGCCCATGCGGAAGACGCTGTTGTAGTAGCCCATGAACAGGATCGGGAAGCCGAATCGCGAGGTGGCGCGCGTGGCGAGCTCGAAGTAGGCACGCCACGGGGTGCCCCCCTGGATCGCTTCGTGATTCGCCTTCACGAAGGACGGGCCGTCGGCGATGGGCTCGGTGAACGGCAGCTGCAGCTCGACCAGGTCCACTCCCGCGTCGTCCATCGCCTCCAGCATCGCCCAGTTGGCGTCGAGGGACGGATAGCCGACCACCACGTGCGCCATGAGGAGGAGCGGCTTCCGCGTCGAGCCGCTCGCGCACGTGGCGCTCGAGTCGGAGCCGTTCGAGCGCCGCTCATCGTCCGTAGCTCGCGGCCTTCCGGCGGATGAACTCCTTCCAGCTTTCGTCGCCGAGCGCGTCGGCGACGGTGAAGATGTCCTTGTCGCCGCGGCCGGACTGATTGACGAGAACCACGTCGCCGCTGGCGAGGCTCGGCGCCTCCTTGAACGCCGTGACGAACGCGTGGGCGCTCTCGAGCGCCGGGATGAGCCCCTCGCTCCGAATCGTGAGGCGCAGCGCCTCGACGACCTCCGCGTCGGTCGCCGCCTCGAAGCGGACTCGGCCCCTGCTGGTGCAGGTGGGCGAGGATCGGGCCGACGCCGATGTAGTCGAGGCCCGCCGCCACCGAGTGCGTGTCGTGCATGAGGCCTTCCTCGCTCTGGAGGAAGACGGTCTTGTAGCCCTGAGCGACGCCCGGTCGGCCCTTGCCGCCGGCGAGGCGCGCGGTGTGCTTGCCGGTGTCGATCCCGTGGCCGCCGGCTTCCACGCCGACGAGCTCGACCGAGCGGTCGTCGAGGAATCCCGCGAAGATGCCGGACGCGTTCGAGCCGCCGCCCACGCACGCGTACACCCGGCGCGGAAGCCCGCCGGTCGCGGCGAGCATCTGCCCGCGCGCCTCCTGGCCGATGATCGACTGGAAGTACATCACCATCTGCGGGAACGGATGCGGCCCGCACACCGTGCCCAGCACGTAGTGCGTGTCGGCCATCGAGTCGGCCCAGTCGCGCAGGCACGCGTTGATCGCGTCCTTCAGCGTCCGCGTGCCGTCGGTGACCGCGACCACCTCGGCCCCGAGCTGCTCCATCCAGAAGACGTTCGGCCGCTGGCGGGCGATGTCCTCCTCGCCCATGTAGATCGTGCACGCGCAGGCCGAGCCGCGCCGCCATCGTCGCGGTGGCCACGCCGTGCTGCCCGGCGCCGGTCTCGGCGATCACCCGCCGCTTGCCCATGCGCTTCACGAGCAGGCCCTGGCCCATGACGTTGTTGGCCTTGTGGGCGCCGGTATGATTCAGGTCCTCACGCTTGACGTAGATGCGCGCGCCGCCGAGCCTCCGCGTGAGGTTCTCGCAGTACGTCACCGGCGTGGGACGGCTCGAGTAGGTCGACATCACCTCGACGTACTGGACTTCCAGAAGCCCGGATCGCGCCGCGCGTCGTCGAAGGCCGCGCGCAGCTCCGCGAGAGTCTCGTGGAGGATCTCGGGCACGAACGCGCCGCCGAAGTCGCCGTAGTAGCCCTCACGGCCGGGCGCCCACTGAAAGAGCTCTCCGAGCATGGCCGTCATTTCTCGCTCGTGGCCGCCAGCAGGCCCCGCGCGAGGGGCGTGTCGACGATCAGGACGTCGAGCACCCGGCCTCGGACGAGGGCCAGGGTCGCGTCGAGCTTCTTCGCTCCCGCCGCGAGCCCCACGCGAAGCGGCACCGCCTTGAGCTGGTCGTGGGCGATGCCGATCGTGCGGCGGTCGAGCGCGGAGGGGCACGGGCGCCCATCGGCGTCGAAGAAGAGGCAGCCGACGCTCGCGACCGCGCCGCGCGGCAGGATCCTGGTCGGCCGCGCGCCGGCGCGTCCGATCGCCGCCGTTCTCACCGCGACGGCGACCGGGTGGGATGCGGAGACCACTCCGATGCCGAGGAACGCGCAGCGCACCGCGCCGTACCGCTCGACCACGCTCTGCACCCTCGGCTCGAGCCGGAGCGAGCGCATCACCCGCTCGTCGCGGACCACGGCCGGCGCGCTCAGCACCCGGTGCGTCCCACCCGTGCGGCGGCGCAGCTCCTGGCACAGGAACGAGCCGTCGAAGTCCTCGCCGGTGTCCCAGAGCGCGCCGACGAGCGGGACGATCTCGAGGTCGAGGGGCCGCGGCGGCTTCACGGACTGCACGAGCGCCGAGAGCGTCGTGCCGGCGGTGAGCCCGATCACGTCGCCGCGCCGCACCGTGCGCTCCAGGTATCGAGCGCCGAGACCGCCGACGGCCTCGATCCCGGCTTCCGGCGCGACGTGCAGCTCCCTGACGCCCAGCCGTCGCTCGAGACCCCTCCAGTCTTCACCCACGGCCTCGCGCACGCGGATCTCGACGATCCGCGCCGCCCGCGCTCGCTTGAGGAGCCGGCTCACGCCGGGGCGGGAGATGCGCAGGAGCCTCGCGATCTCCGCCTGCCCCCGCTCCTCGAGGTAGTAGAGGCGGCTCGCGCGGACGAGGAGGTCGGTGTCGGTGGGCTCGCCGTCGATCATGAGCGGATGGTAGCACATATGTCCAATACATGAACACATGTTCACCGGGCGAAGCTTGCCCCGACCTCTTACGATGGGATCGTGCGCCTCCCCTTCGCCCCACCGCTCGCGCCCATGCTGTCCAGGGCGGCCGACGCCCTGCCCGATGGCGACGGCTGGCAGTTCGAGCCCAAGTGGGACGGCTTCCGAACGATCGTGTTCCGCGACGGCGATGAGGTCTTGCTGCAGAGCCGCGACGAGAAGCCGATGAACCGCTACTTCCCCGAGCTGGTCGCCCCCCTGGCCGGCGCCCTGCCCGCCCGCTGCGTCGTCGACGGCGAGATCGTCATCGTCGGCGAAGGCGGGCTCGACTTCGAGGCGCTGCTCCTCCGCATCCATCCGGCCGCCTCGCGGGTGAAGCTCCTGGCCGCGGAGTCGCCCGCCTCGTTCGTGGCCTGGGACCTGCTGGCACTCGGCGACGAGGATCTGCGCGAGGCGCCGCTGGCGGCCCGGCGCGAGCGGCTCGAGCGCGTGCTCGACGGCGCGGCCGCGCCGGTGCACCTGTCGCCGGCCACGCGCGACCGCGAGCTGGCGGAGGATTGGTTCCGTCGCTTCGAGGGCGCCGGGCTCGACGGCGTCATGGCCAAGCGTCTCGACGAGCCGTATCGCGCCGGCGAGCGCACGATGATTAAGGTCAAGCACGCCCGCACCGCCGACTGCGTGGTGGCCGGCTTCCGCTGGCACAAGAACGGCGCCGGCACGATGGTCGGCTCGCTCCTGCTCGGCCTCTACGACGACGCCGGCACGCTGCACCACGTCGGCGTCACCGCGGCATTCTCGAACGCCGTGCGCCGGCAGCTGGTGGCCGACCTGGCGCCCCTGCGCGAGAACGCGCTCGAGGGCCATCCCTGGCGTGACTGGGCCGAGGCGCAGGAAGAGGCGAGCTCGACGGGGCAGCGCATGCCCGGCGCCAGCAGCCGCTGGAACCGCGGCAAGGACCTGAGCTGGGAGCCGCTCCGCCCCGAGCGCGTCTGCGAGGTCGCCTACGACCACATGCAGGGAACCCGCTTCCGGCACGCCGCCCAGTTCGTGCGCTGGCGCCCGGACAAGCGCCCGCGCGACTGCCGCTACGATCAGCTGGAGGTCACGCCCGCCTACGAGCTGGAGCGAGTCTTCGGCGCGCGCGATCCGCGCCGAGACGCCCACGGATCATCGTGCTGACGCTGAAGACGGCGTGGGCGGATGGAACCCGCCAGCTCGTGTTCGAGCCGCTGGAGCTACTTGAGAACCTGGCCGCGCTCACCCCGCGGCCGCGAGCGTTCAGGGGTAGTCGTTGCGGTCGAGCCGGGCTGCCTCGACGTAGATCGAGGGCAGCGCCACGCCGCGGGCACGCAGCGCCGACTCGCGCAGCGCCACGCGGTAGTGCTTGCCTGCGACCGCCGGCGGCGCCGCCGACCGGCCGTTGGCCACGGCGCGCAGCCACTCGAGGCTCATCTGCATGGCGACCTCGCCCATCTCGCTCGGCGAGGGCCCAATGGCCAGGCCGCCACCGCCTTCGACAAAGGCCGTGTCGACGCCGATTGGCAGCGCTTTGGCACGGGTTTCGATCCAGCCCGCGACCTCCTTCACGGCGATGAGCCTGGACGACCCGCCGCCCTGGGGCAAGCCGCCGAAGGACAGGACGATCAGCACGTCGGCCTGGATGTCGAGCTGCGAGATGGCCTGCTGCCAGGCGGCGAAGTCGGGCAGTGCCTGCGCCGCCACCAGGCTGTGCGGGCCCCAGTCAAAGGCCTCCACCTGCTCCATCTGCGCGACGCCGGTGGGATCGACCGGGCCGATCACCGCCAGCCGCGCTGGCTGGCCGTCGCGCAGCGTCAGCAGGGTTTCGCGCATGGCCGCCAGCGGCAGCCGCTCGAGCACGCCGCTGACGTTGGCCGCGCTGTCGTAGCCATAGCTGGACGGCTGGCCGTCGATCGCCGCGTAGACGATGCGCGTCGACGGCTCGGCCGCCTGCGCCGACCCCGCCGGCACCGCGTAGTAGCGCGCCACGTAGGCCTGCGCCTCGTCGTCCACCGCCAGCACCACGTGCGGCCGAAGCTGCTCGATGGCGCGCCGGGCCTGTGCGGCGGCGTCTTGCCGACCGTCCTCGAGCGCACAGCGCTCCAGGCCCATGTAGTGCCAATGCACCGACACCCGCCGGCGGTTGCGGCCCAGCGCGGTGCGGATGCCGTCGTCGATGTGCTGGTCCCAGCCGTTGCTGCGCTCGCCGCTGTGCAGCACCAGGATGCGCAGCTTGGTGAGGTTGAAGCCGATCAGCAGCACCATCGCCGCCAGCATAAAGATGCCCACCAGCCAGCCGAGCACGCCCCGCTTCATGCCAGCCCCAGCCATTGCCAGTACGGCACGGAGGCATAAGCCGCCACGATGCGCGACGCATTCATGAAGTGGTTGTAGCGCCGGAAGCCCGGATCGGGGATGTACTTGGCGTAGCCGCTGGAGGCGAGTTGCAGGTACTGCGAGCTCTGGTAGGGTTTGAACCACATGTCGCTGAACATGGCCGCCAGGAACGTCAGCACCCAGGGGCGAATATTCTGGGTCGCGGCCACCGGCATCAGCACCACCGCCGCCACCACCATGCCGGCGGCGATCGGCAGCGCCAAGCGCAGCACCACCGTCACGGCCAGTGCCACCGGGATGAACAACACGAGGTTGCCGCCGACGAAGTCGAAGCGGTCGCCGACTGCGACGCTCAGCGCGGTGTCGAGCCCCAGGTAGCTGATCGAGCGACTCAGGCCCTCCAGGCTGAGCAGGAAGAAGATCATCGGCCAGCCGATCCTCTGCTGGAAATCCTTCCTGCTGACCAGCCCGGTGAGCAGCAGCGCGACCAGGATAAAGGCCGCCAGCCAGGCCGGATTGACCTGGTGCCACGAGGTGGTGAATTCGCCCGCCACGAACAGCACGAAGCCCAGCAGCGCGCCCTTCTCGGGCACGGCGACACCGTCCGCATCCGGGTGGGCCTGAACTCGGGCGAAGTCGTCGTCCGAACCATCGGCTCCGATTTGCACATGGACGACACGGCCGTGGGCCAGACCACGCACCTGGCCGCCCGGATGGAGCAGCTCGCCGATCCCGGTGCCGTCGTGATCACGCCCCAGACCTTGGCGCTGGTCGAGGGCTACGTCGAGGTCAAGTCGCTGGGTCCCGTGCCGCTCAAGGGGCTGGCCGACGCGCTGGGTACCGCGAGCGGTACTCACCGTCGCGAACCCCCTCCTGGCTGGAAGTCGATTTCTCGGGTGAAGTGGCAGCGTCGAGACTTCGCCAGAGCCGTAAGACCTGGACCCTGTTCAGGGTAGCTCCTGGACCTGAGAACGTGTCTGGAGAGGCTCCTAGCGGCTCAGACGATGAACGGGTGCCCAAGGTCGGGCACCCGTTTTAAGTTTCATTTCTGGGGACGCTGCGCAGCGAGCGCCTCAGCGACGTGTCGGGAAGCGTTTCGAGACCACCATGGTCTCGTTTTGAGGCTGCCACTTCTCGGGCGGTTCGTGCAAGCATCGACACAATCAGGAGTTGACCCACACCGATGGGACGGCATGCGAAATGCCTCGTTGAGTGGGACACCCTGGAAGGAGGACGACGATGACCCCGAAGAAGAAGACGACGACGACCAGGAAGTCAGGGAAGAAGAGCACCAGACCGTCTGACCTAGCGCTCCCCAGCGGGAAGGGCAGAGACGTGAAGGGCGGCGCGGTCAACGCGTTTAGGAACTTCGGCGATATCAAGGGTGAGAGTACCGAAGTGCACCATAAGGACTGGACAGCTTGAGTCAGCGCTAGGCTCAGACCATCGGCAGTCGTTCGGAACATCTCGCAACCTCGACGCGGGGACGGCGCGGGCTGCGCAGCGAGCGCCTCAGCGACAGACGATCTCGCTGCGCAGCCGCGATCAACGCTCCTTACTCACCCACGGCTTGGGCAGGAGCAACCGCGATCGTCGCGCCGTTGCCGTCCACTATTTGAGCATTGGCCCGGACGAAGCCGCGATTGAAAGGCTCGAAGACATCGGGGAAGATTTGTTGATCGCGCTGCGCTCGCTGGAAATTGCCACCATCGGCGGGGAGCCCGAGAACACCGCTCCTCGACTCGTTCCTAATACCTCGACAGTAGCGAATCGGTTCATGTCAGCATCGTTCTCGGGAGTGAACCCGTTTGGGGTTCAACTTCACAACCACCGAGGAGGGTGCTCATGAACCGTGCGAAGTTCTACACGTCCGTTGTTCTCACCGCGTTCCTGCTCTTCGGCCTGACCGTCCCTGCGCATGCGCTCACGACGTTGACCTCATCGCTGCTGTTGACCGAGCCCGAGCACGTGTACATCGACGACGCGGCCTCATGACATACGGACCGAACGCAGCCGACGTTCACCGTCGTGCTGCATCCTACGTGGACAAGATTCTCAAGGGCGCCCGGCCCGCCGACCTCCCCATTGAGCAACCCACGAAGTTCGACTTGGTGATAAATTTGAAGACGACAAAGGCCTTACGCCTGACCATCCCGTCGTCGCTGCTGCTCCGAGCGGATGAAATTATCCAGTGAGCGCCTCCGACGGCGCAGTCCTCACCACCACCCTCGTCGGCGCCCTCCTTCCGCCCCACGTCCCCGAGGGCCACATGTGGCGAGCGGTGCAGTTGGCTCCCATGGCTGACACCCTCCTCCGGCCCTGAAGTCTCGCCAGAAGGCGCACGTGGCTTGTAGGAGACTCTCGGCTATCATCGCGACACCCACCAAATCCTGAGGAGGAGGCCCTCATGACATCGATTCGCGTGTCGCTGACGATCGTGTGTGCCCTGATGCTCAGCCTTGCGTTCGCGCTCCCGGCCACCGCCCAGCCCCCCTGCGCGGTATGCGGGGACAGCAACACTAGCGTGGGGAGCAACGCCCTCGTCGTCAACACGGGCTCCGAAAACACCGCCATCGGGAGCGGCGCCCTCAACCACAACACCACGGGCTCCAGCAACATCGCCATCGGGCTCAACGCCGGGTTCAATGTGACGACGGGGAGTAACAACATCCACATCGCCAACGTGAGCAACGCAGCCGATGACGCCTTCATCCGCATCGGCGACCGATTCGTCCAGACGAGCACCTTCATCGCCGGGATCTTCGGCGCGACGGTGCTCGGCAAGGGGCTGCCGGTTGAGGTGAACCCCAATGGACACCTGGGGACCGTGCTCTCCTCGCGGCGCGTGAAGGACGACATCCGCGACATGGAGGACGCATCACGCCTGCGATTGGAGCGGTGAACTGGCTTACACCGCTAAGGCGCTCGGGCTGACCATGCCGTGCTCAGGGATCATCCAGTGATGAATCGCCGAACCTTCATCGTGACGGCTGCCGGTCTCCTGGCCGCGCCGCTCGCGGTGGAGGGGCAGCAGACTGGGAAGGTGTATCGCCTCGGGTACCTTTCACCGCGTCTCGGGATCGAAAGCACGGGTGAGGCCTTCCGTCAAGGCATGCGCGACCTGGGATACGTCGAGGGACAGAACCTCGTCATCGAATGGCGCTTTGCGAAAGGCAACACCTCACTGTTTCCTAGCCTGGCGGCTGAGATTGTCCGGCTCAACGTGGACTGCATTCTCGCCCTCGGCGTACACGCGACCAGAGTCGCCAAGGAAGCGACGGCCACGATCCCGATCGTCATGGGGGCCGCTGACGACGACCCCGTCCGATTAGGCTTGATTGCCAGCTACGCGCGGCCTGGCGGGAACGTCACCGGGTTCGTCAACGTTGGGCATGAGCTAGCCGGCAAACGGCTCCAGCTCCTCAAGGAGGTGGTCCCGCAGGCGTCGCGCGTGGCTATTCTCTGGCCTTCCCCCGGCCCTCCCGGCCACCTTCGTGAGACCCAAGCGGCTGCCCGCACGCTGGGCATAGCGCTTCAGTCTGTCGAGGTTCGCACGCCCGACGGGTTGGAGGGCGCATTCAACAGCGCGGTCAAGGGCCGTGCGGAGGCCCTCATCGTTGTGGCGACTGATTTCATGAACAGTCACCGGGCGAGGATCGTTAGTCTCGCGGCCAAGACGCGGTTGCCGGCAATCTACTCATTCTCTTTTTGGACACATGACGGCGGCCTCCTGAGCTACGCGGCGGACTCCGTCGCGCAACTCCGGCGCGCGGCGAGTTATGTCGACCGGATCTTCAAGGGCGCCGAGCCCGCCGATCTGCCCGTCGAGCAGCCCACGAAGTTCGAGCTGGTCATCAACCTGAAGACGGCGAAGGCGCTCGGCCTCACGATCCCACCGTCGGTGCTGGCGCGGGCAGATCAGGTTATCGAATAGATGGACCGGCGGGCCTTCATCGTCGGTGGTGCTGCTGCTCTTGGCGCACCGCTCGCGGAGCATCACATAGAGGCGCACGAGAAGCTTACGGGCGAGGGCGACTTTCGCTTTGGGCCGACCCCGTCGATGGAGGACCGAGAAGTAGCGGCGCCGAAGATCCTCGTCCGCGCGGGCGGCCAGCGGCGCTGCTTGCCCCAGCACCCAGCGGAGGAGCGCGTTGCCCTGCTTGGTGATCTTGCCGAGATGTTGTTTGTCGGCCGAGGCGTTGACGGCTGGGGCCAAGCCGATTAACTGACGACGTGCTTGCTGTCCGGGAACCGCCGCACGGGCCCGAGAATGAGGACCGTCGGCAGCGCCGTGAGGGGGCCGACGCCCGGATGCGTGAGCAAGAGTTGGCCGCTAACCGCCATGCGAACGAGGCCTTCCGTCAAGGTCTGCGTGACCTCGGTTACATCGAAGGTCGCAACGTCGTCATTGAATACCGAGATGGCGAGGGGAAGATCGAGCGGCTCGCCGCTCTCGCGGCCGAATTGGTTGCGCTCGAGGTTGATGTCATCGTGGCCGGAGCCACACCCCATGCCCTGGCCGCCAAGCAAGCGACCAGGACTCTTCCCATCGTCTTCGCTGCTGCTGGCGATCCGGTTTCGAGCGGGCTCGTCACCAGCCTTGCGCGGCCGGGCGGCAACGTCACGGGGTAGTCCGTCTTCGCTTCCTCGGACCTCGTCGGCAAGCGTCTGAAACACCTCAAGCAGGTCGTTCCGGGGGTCAGTCGGGTCGCCTACCTCTGGCACCCAGGTGCCGCCGACGAACGCACGCAAAAGGACATGCTGAAGGGAGCAAACGTCGCGGCGCGTGCGCTGGGGGTGCGGCTTCATAGTGTTGAGGCGCGCGGACCCGTCGATTTCGACCGAGCCTTCTCGGACATGACGAGGGCGCGCGCGGAGGCTCTGGCTGTGTCGCCAAGCGCCATGTTCGCCGGTGAGGGGAAACGCCTCGTGGACCTAGCGGCAAAGCCGGCTCCCGGCAGTGTACCCATGGAGGGACTACGTCGATGCCGGGGGCCTTATGTCCTACGGGCCGAACATCGCTGACTTATTTCGGCGCGCCGCAACCTACGTGGACCGAATTCTCAAAGGCTCCAACCCCGCGGAACTCCCCGTCGAGCGACCCACGAAGTTCGAGCTGGTGATCAATGTGAAGACAGCGAAGGCACTCGGGTTGACTATCCCGTCAGCGCTCCTACTGCGGGCGGACGAGATTATCCAGTGATGCATCGGCGTACGTTCATCGTGATGGCTGCCGCTGTCGCCTACTTCTCCAAGCTCGCCACCGAGCGTGATCCGGGGCGGGGGGAGGGGGATTAACCTCCTCAGGTGCTGAAGGCATGTCCGAAGCCGCACGTGCGCTTTTGGGGGCGCTTCGGCTACCATCGCGGGACCGGCGAGGATAGCTTCGCCAGGATCTGACGAGGAGGCTCCCAATGAGATCGGCGCGCTCCAACTTTGCAATTCTTGTCGCGCTAGTCGTCCTGATGGTTCCACTTGCAGCGCAGGCCAGCACGATAGGGCCCCTCTGTTGGGAGGCCCTACGGAATCCGTCCTACACGCTCAGACTCTTTTTCCTCCTCGACTCCGCCAATCCCGTTGCGGCCGCTGTTGCGGGGACCGACGCTCCCGTCGGCGAGTTCATCTCCCCCGTCAGTGGCAGCGCGGCAATCTTCGACGGGTCCATGGTGGAGATGGCGCTGACCATCGCGCCCAGCTTAAGCGCCCCTGTGACCTTCATGAATGTCCGTTTCCATCTCGACACCCTTCATGGCTTTTACCGTTGCGAGGGGGGGACCGGCCCGGTCAAGCGTTTCCTCCGATGTGACGGGCAGACGAGGGACTGGACTCCGATCCCTTGCGAGAGGTGATCAGCACGCTCTGTTGGCCAGACAGGCACCATCGTCGGCATGCCCGACGATACCGCCAGCCGCCGCAACCTCCTCACCACCGCCCTCGTCGGCGCCCTCCTTCCGCCCGACGTCCCCGAGGGCCACATGCTGAGGAGCTGGCTGGACTCGTGGTCGGGCGTCGGCCATGTCCTCGACGCGATGACGGCGGCCGGCCATCACGTGAGCTAACGCAATCGGTGTTCGGCTGGCGCGCCGAGTTCTACCGCGAGGCCATGCAGCACTCGCCCTCGACGTGGGCTGGTGTCGGAACGGACCCGCTCCGCTGGCGAGCGGTACAGATGGGGGCGCTGGACGTACTGAAGCGGGCCAACCGGGAGGAAGCGGCGGGTGGCTAAAGGCGACCTGCGTCGCCCGCGTGGAGTCGCCGCATCTGACTCCCTCCCGCTATTCCCGCCAGATGTGTCGGACAAGCCGGTTAGTCGACCAAGTGAGCGAGCGGCAACGCCCAACGTCGTCGCCATGCCCCGTAAGGCTGGTCCAACGCCGGAGGACCTCGCGCGGAAAGCGATGGCCCATCAGCCAATAGGCGCCGCCGGGAAAAAACTCAAGCGGGACACGACCTCGCTAGGCCGACCTTGATCATCTGGCATGCTCACCGCTCCCTTCGCGGTCTAACGTCCCGGTTGTTAGATGGCCGGTCGCGTCGTCACCTGCCGGTTCTGGACACAGAACTACAGCTTCCGCGCCAGGAGCAGATCAAAGCCATGACACGGGAGCAACTGTCCGCGTTCCTCACGGCGGCGCCCCGCGTCGATCGGCGCACCGCCCCCTTCTGGCTGCTCCAGGCCCGGGCGGGGCTGCGGCTCGGCGAAGCGCGCGCCGTCCAGTGGACAGATCTCAACTGGAGTGGTCACGAGATCACGGTGGCGCGCGCGCTGGCGAAGAATAACCGGATTGAGACGCCCAAGTCCGGCCACGGGCGCACGGTGGACATGAGCGAGCAGCTAGCCACCGCGCTCCGACGACTCCAGATCGAACAGAAGACGGAGAGGCTCAGGCGCGGCTCGGCGGAGGTTTCGTGGGTCTTCTGTACGGACACAGGCACCCCGCTTGACGACAGCCGGGTCAGGAAGCTCTTCGCCCGTGTCCTCAAGGCCGCCGGCTTGCCGGGCCACTTCTCAGATCGTGGCCGCCTTCCCGAACGACTCCGCACCGGCCTACCTCCTGCGCGACCGTGATCATGTCTACGGCCAGCACTTTCGGCACCGTGTGAAGCGCATGGGCATCGACGAAGTCCTCACGGCACCGCACAGCCCCTGGCAGAATCCGTTCGCCGAGCGCCTGATCGGTTCGATGCGGCGCGAGTATCTGAATCATGTCCTCGTCCTTGGTGAACGACTGTCATTTCCGCCGAATCCTGACCCGCTACTTCACCTACTACGATGAGGCGCGCACGCACCTCGCGCTCGACAAGGACGCACCCGGCCTCCGGCCCATCGAGCCCCCCTCGACGGGCAAGATCGTACAGCGTCCAGAAGTCGGGGGCTTGCACCACCGCTACTTCCGCCAGGTCGCGTAGTCCCGCAGCAAGCGGAAAGGCATCACAACACGAACCAGCCCTGTCCTGCCGACAGTCTGCCCCCTTACGACCCTGCGGTACCCGTGCCGACGATTCGATCACGTCCGAGTGTCGACCCCTCCTACCAACCTTCGCCGTGTTGGACCTCAGGCCAATCGCGAAAGTTCGCCAACGAGTCGGACGAGGTTTTGGCGAAGGACAGGCGAGACTTCGGAGAATCGAGTGCGGCTACCGGAGTCGGTTGGCGCGGGAGGGCGGCCCTAAGCTAGCGGGGCGGACCCTATGAGGAGGTGCTCTTCCCCCGCGCTTATAAACCGTTGCGCCGATCCCCGATGTGACCCCCTTGAGTCAGCGGGTCTACGATCCACATTTGATCCAGTGGAACTTCAGTACTTGTACTTCTGGAAGTTTAACGTCACGTTCTCGCTCAAGCGCTCGGTGCCGCCCTTGACGTTCTTGGCCTTGGGTCCCGCCGGCAGGTCCGCCACCTTCTTCGCTTTGTTCTGCTTCGAGCGTTTCTGGCTCTTCTTGGCCATGTCGTCCTCCTTGACCTGTCTACTCGTCATCGTTACCATCACGGCGCCCGGCTACTTCGGCGATGCCATTATCGTATCAAACCAGAACTAGGTGCGGCTGCCGGAGCCGGTCGCATGAGTTGGGCAAGAACGCTCATGCTCATCGCACGGGCCTTCGTGCGGGGCGTGGTTGGGTACTGACAGGCGTGGGCCTGGTTACTCGGTGGTGACTCATAACTGTCACTAACGAGGCCATGCATGGTAACTATCTGATTTACTGGTGAGCCGTGAGGGACTCGAACCCTCGACCCCCTGATTAAAAGCGAGTCCGCCGACCTGCGCATGGCGATGCATCACGAAGCAAGCACACGAGAATTGCCACGATTGTGAGCCTGCCTACGTCTCGATATGTCGCCTGAGTCGGCGTGTGTTGGAACCACAGTGGAACCAACCTCGCCCCTCCGCTACGACGCATATGCTTGATCCGCGCCCGGTCGGAGCCTGGTAGAACCTGCTGATCCCCGGGCATCGAGCCACCAGTCTCCCGCGTCCTGGGCATAACACAAGAGAGCACGGACGCTCGCCGAGTGACTCGGACGTGGTTTAGGCGAAGGACAGCCGCCCAGCCGAACGGCGCGGACGTCGCCGAGGGACTCTGATCTTGGACCCGCCGGCGGCCAGCCGGCGCATGCGCTCCTCGATGACCAGCGGCAGCTTGTTCACAAGACGAAGGCATGGGCGTTGTCGCGGCGGTCAGATCGATGTCGTGAATTGCTCGGTGGTGTCGACCAGGCGACGTACGGCAGTCGTAAGCGCGCCGTCGGGCCGCTGGAGCTCGTCGAGAATGCTGAAGTGATTGTGGGCGGGGAGTGGCAGCAGCTGCCCCTTCAGTCCCACCGACTGCCAGGCTGTAAAGAACTCGCGCGACTGCCGCTGTAACTCGGGCAACTCCCGCTCTCCGAAGGAGACGATCAATGGGCCGGCCGCGCTCGGGAGCCGGCGAATGGGACTCAACCGCTCGACCTCGGCCGTGTCCAGCCGGACGGCGTCGTTCAGGCTGCCGAGCCGGATTGGCTCGAGGTCGAAGATTCCGCTGATGGCCACACCGGCCGCGACGGCAGGATGGTGCATGGCGAGCGCGGTGAGATGCCCGCCGGCCGACCAACCCGACACCAGGATCCGGCTGGCCGGGAAGCCGCGCGACCGCGCGTGCCGCGCGAGCCAATCCAGCGCGCCAGCGATCTCCTCCACAACCTCGGAGAGACGAACCTCCGGACAGAGGGTGTAGCCCAGCATGGCCACATCGATGCCTCTGGCGAGGGGCCCCTCGGCCAGGCACCCGAACACGTCCTTTGAGTTGCGCTGCCAGTAGCCCCCGTGGATGAAGGCCAGCAGCGGAGCATCCGGAGCACTCGATCGGTAGAGATCGACGCGATTACGCGGCCGGCTCCCGTACGCGAGGTCGAGGTGCTCGGGATGAAGGGCACGCAGCTGCTGGGTCTGCCGCGTCCAGCGCTCGATCCAGTCGGCGCTGTCGGCCACCGCCGCCCTGTTGTCATAGGCCGCATCGAGGGCGGCGCGGTCCATACCTCGCCAAGAGAGGCTCATGGACGACGAGCCTACCGTCTTTTCGCGCTGCCTCATAGCTGCATCCGAGTCAGTTTGCGCGCCGATCATGCAACTCGAGGCTCGTACGGTGCAGGCCAACGGCGAAGTACCATGACGCCCCCAGCCCCGACAGAAAGAGTGGAAAAAGGCTCACGAACGACGCGGTGCTGCTGGGCTACCGTCCGTTAGGGTAGCTGGTCTAACCTCAGGGGAGTCACCACTCTGGCGACGGGCCGGAAGATGCGGCCCGTGGGAAGGACGCTGACATGACGACAGCTGAGCGGAAGATCGCGGACCTGACCCGAACCGTCGCCGAAACCGCAACCAACATTGCTAACATCGCGGACGTACCCGCTTACGCGCAGTGGTTGAGCGAGATCCGGGAAAGTTCCACACGAACATTGGTCGCGGCGACCTCGATGCTTTCGAGTTCAGGCAGTCGCCAAGCGAACGTGAAGGCTCTTCGAGAGGCGATCATCTCCGAGATCGAACTAAAGAATACTGAACATCTCACCAAAACCATGGAGAAGCTTGACGCGGCCGCCACGAACCTGGGACGGTACTCGCTCGTTCTCGCGGTTATCGGCGTTGTCCTCGCGGCCATCCAGGTGCTACAGGCTTTCGGACTCATTCGTCCCCTCTGACGGAATGCCACACACCTCTGCGAATCGAATCGCCCAGGGGCCACGTTCTGCCGCAAGTGTGGGACGGCGGTCGCCGCACAGCCTCTGCGTCTCGACTCGCCGCAGAGGTACATCGAAACATCTCATCGAGAAGATTCTGACCTCAAGGCTGCCGCCTGCGCTCGGTGAGTGCACGGAGCCAACCGCGGTCCGCGCACCCACCTCAGGTCGCCTTCCCTGCGCGCGCTGGCGACTGCCCACCGCGCCACTTCATGGAGCCTCGGCGCTGAACAGTGATGCTCGGTTCACCGCATCAAAGTAGAGGCGCAGACCGACAGCATTGTTATGGCCCGCACACTTCGTACCGTCGGGATTCGTTCCGATCCGCGTCCGCACCGTCAGCTTCAGGACGTCCGTGGTGCCGTTGAAGTCGGCCGCCGGGGTGAACGGATCGAAGGAGACGGTGACCGCTCTAGCCAGGTTCGCGTTTCTCGTTATGTCCGCGATGCACCGGGTGACTCCGGATGCTATGAGCTCGTCATTCTTATGGATCTGAGCCTGGAGATCGAACCGTGTCCCTTGGTCGTCGCTGTTCTTCAAACCAAGCCACACGTGAAGGGCGCTCAGCGAAGCAAGTTCTCCCGCCGAAACCGCCGGAGAGGCATTCCACGTGCCGACCGGTTTCCAGGGGTTCCCACCACTGAAGTTGACAGCAGGAGAGTCTTTGTACTTTGCCGTCGTCGCGACCGGGACGACGGAATCGAGGAAGGGGTCGGAGGATTAGCCGTCCCCCCGCTGCCGTGCAAAAAGACGCGGATTGCAAGGCGAAAGACCGTTCCACCCCCACCGCCACCGAACCGGGTCGTGCCGTAGAATTTCCCGTCGCTGCCCGCCGTCAGGCCTGCGTCGGGACCGCACCCGTCGCCGCTCTCACAGGTGAACGCGTGGAGCACCTCGAACGCCGTGCCGTCCGGGTTCAACCGAAAGACCGTGCCCCCGCCCGCGGCGCCGCCGCCGTCGGTCGTGCCGTAGAACTTCCCGTCGCTGCCCGCCGTCAGGCCCGCGGCGGGAACGCACCCGTCGCTCCCACAGGTGAACGTGTGGAGTACCTCGAACGCCGTGCCGTCCGGGTTCAACCGGAAGACCGTGCCCCCGCCGCGGCCGCCGCCGCACGAGGTCGTGCCGTAGAACTTCCCGTCGCTGCCCGCCGTCAGGCCCGCGCTGGGAAAACACCCGTCGCTCTCACAGATGAACGCGTGGAGCACCTCGAACGCTGTGCCGTCCGGGTTCACCCGGAAGACCGTGCCCCCGCCCGCGGCGCCGCCGCCTCGGGTCGTGCCGTAGAACTTCCCGTCGCTGCCCGCCGTCAGGCCCGCGAGGGAAGTGCACCCGTCGCTCGCACAGGTGAACGCGTGGAGCACCTCGAACGCCGTGCCGTCCGGGTTCAGCCGGAAGACCGTGCCCCCGCCCGCGGCGCCGCCGTCCTGGGTCGTGCCGTAGAACTTCCCGTCGCTGCCCGCCGTCAGGCCCGCGCAGGGAGGCACCCGTCGCTCTCACAGATGAACGCGTGGAGCACCTCGAACGCCGTGCCGTCCGGGTTCAACCGGAAGACCGTGCCCCCGCCCGCGGCGCCGCCGACCAAGGTCGTGCCGTAGAACTTCCCGTCGCTGCCCACCGTCAGACCCGCGATGGGAAAGCACCCGTCGCTCCCGACAGGACGAACGCGTGGAGCACCTCGAACGCCGTGCCGTCCGGGTTCAACCGGAAAACCGTGCCCTCCGCCCGCGGCGCCGCCGCCTTCCGTGGTCGTGCCGTAGAACTTGCCGTCGCTGCCCGCCGTCAGGCCCGCGCCGGGAAAGCACGGCGTGCGGCAGCCGAGCGCGGTGACCACCGAGAATGCTACCGCTAGTTTCTATGGCGAAGATCGCCCCCCCTTCCCGAGGCGCCGCCACGTTGGGTCGTGCCGTAGAACTTCCCGTCGCTGCCCGCCGTCAGGCCCGCGTAGGGACCGCACCCGTCGCTCCCACAGGTGAACGCGTGGAGCACCTCGAACGCCGTGCCGTCCGGGTTCAATCGGAAGACCGTGCCCCCGCCCCGCGGCGCCGCCGTTCAGGCTCGTGCCGTAGAACTTCCCATCGCTGCCCGCCGTCAGGCCCGCTCTGGGAAAGCACCCGTCGCTCACACAGATGAACGCGTGGAGCACCTCGAACGCTGTGCCGTCCGGGTTCACTTCCACATCTTCGTGGGAGCCGTCGTGCTGGCCAACAACCTGCTGCGGATCGTCGACCTCGTGGGCCAGCGACGCGTACGACACCGACGCGCCGCCTCGACACTCCTCAAGCCCCGCGCGGTCTGACAGCAAGTGTCCCTTCACCGGCCCTGAGACCGAAGCGTTCATCAAAGTGCTTGCTGTAAGCGCCCTGGCCCAACGGAACCACGCGATTGCCCCCTCGCTTCCGCTCACTGAGCCGGCTCAGGTGCCTCAAATCCTCGAAACTTCGTTCACAAGAACGCGTTTCGCGACGAGAAACTAGTTAGCATCATGTTAAAATTAGCTCGTGACCGGACCCGAACTTCGACGGCTTCGCACGCGCCTCGGCCTGACCCAAGCCGCCCTCGGCCAACGCCTCGGCGTCCACCTGGTGACCGTTTGCCGATGGGAGACGGGCCACGTGAGGATGCCTGAGCCGATGGCCAGGCTGGTGCAGTTCGTGGCGAAGGATCTGACACAGCGGTCACGGAAAGGACGTCGAGGATGAAGATACGCAGGCGAAAGATGGCGAACCGCACCGTCTTCCAGGCGGACATCTTCGATGCCACCGGGAAGCGCATCCGTAAGAGCTTCCGCACAAAGGGCGAAGCTGAAGCAGTGGCTCGCCGAGCAGAAGATCGAAGCGGGCAAACCGCAACCGGCGGTCTCCCCGCATCGCAACGCCACGCTGCAGGAGTGGTGGGACGAGTGGGCGCCGCAGCAGACGGCGACCATCGAAGCGAGCACGCTTGACAGCTACCGGCAGTTGTTCACGCGGCACATCGCGCCGACCTTGGGCGGCTTCCGCGTCCGGGACATTCACCGGGGCCACATCCGCGCGCTGCTCGCCACCAAGCGGCACACGCTGTCCGGCAACTCCACGCGCCTGATCCGCGCCACCCTGTGCGTGTTACTCGGCGATGCGGTGGGCGACGGGATCATCAGCGAGAATCCGGCGCGCGTGCTCGCGCAGGAGCGCCGCAAGCGGCCGGATCGGGTGTCCAAGGCGGAGCGCACCAAGCACATCCGGCCGTTGTCGCGCGAGCACCTGGCGATCTTCCTCGGCGCGGTGGCGCGCTGGTGCTCGCCCCGGGATGCCGTGCTCTATCTCACCCTCGCCGATACGGGTGTGCGGCCGAGTGAAGGGCTGGCCCTCCGGTACGAGGACTTCGATCCGGTGCGCCGGACGCTCCACGTCGAGCGGGCGGTGAGCGCGGCCGGGACGATCAAGGCGACCAAGACGGAGGCGGCGCGGGATGTGGACGTGACGCGTCGGTTGGCCGAGGCGCTGAGCGCGCTCCAGGCGAGCGCCGAGGTCGACAGCGCTGGCCAGCGGGACCGATGCCGAGCCCGTACATCTTCCCGACGGCAGCGGGGACGTTCCTGGAGCGCCGCAACGTGTCGCGCCGGTTCCGGGAGATCATGGCCCGCGCCGGGCTGCCCGAAGCATCGCCTGTACGACCTGCGTCACAGCTTCGCGACGCATCTGCTGGAGGCCAATGCGCCGATCACGTACGTGAGCGCCCAGCTTGGCCACGCGAGCCCGGTGACCACGATGCGGTGGTACGCCGCGTGGATTCCCACCGGGGACCGGAGCGTCATCGACCGGCTCGAAGCCGCACGGCTGGTCGTCACCGATGACGAAAATTTTGGTTTTTTTGTCACCGATGTCACCGATTCGGGCTCGAATCCGGAGAGCAGCACTGCTTCGGAAGTTCCTGATACCCCAGCAGAATTACTTGGTGAGCCGTCCGGGACTCGAACCCGGGACCCCCTGATTAAAAGTCAGGTGCTCTACCAACTGAGCTAACGGCTCGCGTCTGATATTCTGCACTCTTAGCGCGACAGCGCAACCACCGTCGCGGAGGGTGTTGTGAAAACCATTGGGGTCCGCTCAATGATCCTGGCCAGAGCCGCCTTGACCACGTGATTCAAGGGGACTGTCCTCGTCTTGCCGCTCTTGGCGTAGGCCGCTTGGACGGTGACAAGCCCACGGGCCAGATCGACGTCCTGCTTCTGGAGCGTCAACGCTTCCGACTTGATCCGGAGCCCGGTGTGGATGCCGACCAGGATCATCGTGCGTAGTGGCTCACGGGCCACGGCCAGCACGCGGGCCTCCTCCTCGGCGTCGAGGAAGCGAAGGCGCCCCTTGGGCTCTTTGAGCAGTCGAATCCGAGGGGTCGGTCCTTCGTAGATCTTCAAGTCCACCCGGCACCGGTTGATCATCGCCCGGAGCACCGCGACCGACGGTGGCCGTGACCAGGTGCCCAGCCTCGACCAGCGTCCGCTTGTGCCGTTCGATGCTCAGCTCGTCGATCTGGGAGAGCCGCCGTCCCCCGAATACCGTCCCGAGCGCCGTCAAGCATTCCCCGTAGCTCTGGTGGGTCCGAGGCTTCTTGTTGGTGGCCACCCACGTCAGGAAGGCCGTACGAGCCTGCTCGAACGTCGGGTCCTTCTTCGGGCCCTTGGGGCCGATCCCGGATGCCCCCGTCAGGATCTCTCCCCGCTTCACCCGGGCCAGGTCACGAGCCACCGTCTTGTTGACACCCTTCGCCAGCCGGGCCACGTACCGCTCACCCTTGAACGTGAAGTCCAGCCACCAGGTGTTGCCCCGGAGATAGATCCCATCACCTCGACGCATCGCGTCCTCCCACCCTCAGGGGTCTAACAGCTCGCCCAGGCGCACCTTGAAGGCGCGGGCGATCCTCGCGGCCACGTCGAGGGAGGGCACCTGCTTGCCCTTCTCAATCATGGCGACGTAGTTCTCGTGGATGCCGGCGTGGCTGGCCAGGTCGCGCATCGACCAGGAGCGAGTAATGCGCTGGGCCCTCACCCGGTCTGCGAACCGCTTCGCCTCGGGCATCACAGCCACATATTACACGATCGTGTTGGTTCCTAGCAAGCGGAACTGGATAGGAGCACACTCTATCATGTGCCCCAGCCTCAGGATAGGGAGTGGAGAATCTCGCAACGCCCCTCGCGAACATCTCCCGCGCCCCCCGACTGCGTCGTCACGGTCGTCGCGGACACACCTCCCGCCTGCCACCCTTGCCGACCGGGCGGCGTCGGTGTCACGATTGCGGCCTATCACCTTGAGAGGGAGGGCACTTATGGCATCGCTTTGTGTGTCCCTGACGCTCCTGCTCGCCCTGACGCTCAGCCTTGCCACCTCGGCCGCCGCGCAGCCCCATAGCGGGCCGGAGTTCATCCCGCTGGCCACCCCCTGCCGGGCGCTCGACACCCGCGTGACGGGAACGCCCCTCCAGGCGAACATGCCCAGGACCATCCAGATCGGCGGGGTGACCACCGGGGGGACCGACTGTGGCGTCCCCACCACGGCGGCCGGCGCCGCGCTCAATTTCACGGTCACCCAGCCGCAAGGGCCGGGGCACATGGCCGCCTGGCCGAGCGGACCCTTGCCCCAGACGGCGGCGGTGAATTTCGGCGCCGGCGAGGATGTGGGCAACGCCATCGATATCGGGCTCGGGGCGGGGGGAACGGTCATCGTGCAGTCGATCGTCAACACCCATCTGGTGGTCGATGTCTACGGCTACTTCACTCGACGTGGAGGAGTTGGGGAACGGCAACACCGCCCTGGGCGACGGCGCCCTCCTCAGCAACACCACGGGCAACAACAACACCGCCGTGGGGTTCCAGCGCCCTCAAAGCAACACCACGGGCAGCTCAAAACACCGCCACGGGGAGCGGCGCCCTCTTCAACAACACCACGGGCAACCACAACACCGCCACGGGGTTCGGCGCCCTCGCCAGCAACACCACGGGCAGCGAGAACACCGCCACGGGGCGCACCGCCCTCTTCAGCAACACCACGGGCAACGTCAACACCGCCACGGGGATCAACGCCCTCGCTAGCAACACCACGGGCAGCAACAATACCGCCACGGGGGCAGCGCCCTCGCCAGCAACACCACGGGCAGCAGCAACACCGCCACGGGGGTCAACGCCCTCGTCAGCAACACCACGGGCACCGACAACACCGCCACGGGGGCCGCCGCCCTCCCAGCAACACCACGGGCAGCAACAACACCGCCACGGGTGACCGCCCTCGCACAACACCACGGGTACCGCAACACCGCCATGGGGACCCAGGCCCTCCACAACACCACGGGCAGCAACACCGCCGCGGGGGCCCGCGCCCTCATCAGCAACACCACGGGCACCGACAACACCGCCATGGGGGCCGCCGCCCTCGCCAGCAACACCACGGGCAGCAACAACACCGCCATCGGGGCCAATTCGCCGGGGCCAATGTGACGACGGGGAGTAACAACATCCACATCGGCAACCAAGGCACCGCCGCCGATACCGCCCTCATCCGCATCGGCACCCCGGGCACCCAGACGGCCACCTTCATCGCCGGGCATCCTCGGCGTGACCACCGGGGTCGCCGACGCGCTCGCGGTCGTGATCGACAGCACCGGACAGCTTGGCACCACGAGTTCCTCCCGTCGGGTCAAGACACGACATTCACGACCTGGGCGACGCAGAGCCGTGCGCTGCACAGCTTCGTCCCGTCAGCTTCCGATACACGCAGCCACCCGCCCGACGGGCCGCTGGAGTACGGCCTGATCGCCGAAGAGGTGGCCGAGATCTACCCCGACCTGGTGGTGCTCGACAAGGACGGCCAGCCCGCTGGTGTCCGCTACCACGTCCTGCCCGCGATGCTGCTCAACGAACTGCAGCGGCAGCAGCGGGAGATTGCGGAGCTACGCGCTCAGGTGCGCGCGCTCATCGATGGCAGGAAGGCGGCCGCGGAGCAATAAGCTGACGGCGGGCGAGACGTACCTCGTTTCGTCTACAAGCCCGCTGACCGGACCCGGTCGGAGATCTACCGCGACGTGCTCCCCCTGCTCACCAGCGGTGCGGTGGAACTTCTGGACGACCCGCAGCTGACGCGCCAGCTCTTGGCCCTCGAGCGCCGGACCACCACGGGCGGCCGCGATGCGATCGACCATCCAGCCGGGGCCCATGACGATGTGGCCAACGCGATGGCCGGGGCGCTGCTGCTCGCGTCGGAGGGCCGGCGGCGCGGGCTGGGATTCAGGAGTGACGTCGGCGAGATCCGGGTCGTGCCGGCAGACCGGGGCCTCGACCTGCCCACAGCGCGAGATGTGCGGATCCGACCTTTTGAGCCTCACGGCATTGGGACGTGCGGCTTCCCTTCGTCAACTCTGACTGCTTCCCTCACCTTACGGCCCGCGGCCTGTTGATCCCGGGTTCTCGGCCGTGGTGGCGATGACCGCCCGGGCGAACTCCTTGCCACTCGGTGACCTGGAGCCACCGCTGCCGTCGCTTGTTCGATAGGCCGTCTTCGCGCGACCTGACAAACGGGGCCTTGCGAACCGTGGAAAAAATCGACCCTCAAATCCTGCCTGGTGCTTGTTCGTGACCAAGGCTGATTCCGCGCCACCGTTCGGAACAAGCGTCTCCTCAGGAGCGACTGGTAGGAGCGCGGGTGGGGACACCCCACGGAGGCGCGAGGATGTTGACGCTGAGGTGTCAGTTATCCGGGATCGACCACCGTCTGTTGGTTGAGGACACTCATTCAACGAAAGTGGTCAGAGAGGCACCAAAATAAGGATGGCTTGACTGCCCGTGTCCACTCTCCGGCAGACGGTATTGCTGGGAAAGCTCCATTGGCTGGCACGTTAGCTATCTCACCCACCGTGGTACGCATCTTGCCGAACTACGTCTACACCTCGAATGGAAAACCACGATTCGCAACCTCTCCCGCCAGTGCTCAGTCTGAAGCTCGCCGCTGTGGCAGCTCCTGAGCCTTCACGGTGAAGCTTTCCTTTCCGAGTAGTTTCCTATCCCTGTTGGCTAGCAGTCTTCTCGGGGAAGAGAAGACGGGTGACGCGCAGCAGACCTGACAGGGGGAACTGCCATTGGCAAAGACAGCTAATGGCGAGATGTGCCACTCGAGCAAGTTCAGGCAAGACCGATGCTGGTGATGGGGCATCAAGGCAGAGGGCTCCATCGAGAAAAGGACACGCTATGATCCGCTCATGTGCCATCGCGCTGTGCGCGCTCGTCGGCGTTCTGGCCCTCCCGAACGCGGTGCTTGCCGCTACGATCGGACCGGTATGCTGGCAATTGTCAAGTGTAGAGACAACCTTTAGCCTCTTCTTCTTTGTCGACCCTTCCACGCCCGATCTCGCTACTGTTGTAGGTAAGGTCCTCCCATTGCCGGGGGAGTTTGGGGGTGCAAGCCCCGTCAGCGGAGCGTCACACTCAACTAGCGGCAACGACGGCCCGGAAATTCGGATGGTTCTCACCACTGGCTATTGGCCTGTCCCCGACACCCTTCTCCTCAACATCGTGTTCCGCCTGAGCGACCTCAAGGGGTATGGCGTGTGCGAGCAGTCATTCGGCCTTCAGCCGTGTGGCCCCCGGAAGTCAGTCAACTGGACGCCGGTGCCCTGCCCCTGATGCCGCACGGCGTAGCCCGCTGGAGTTCGGCCCTTCATACCGTTCTCCCTTGCCGCGCTTGTCCGCACTTCTTACGTTCCGTCTCTGAAAACGGGGCGAGCCCGACCAGTCTGCTCACTCCGGGCGCGCGCTTCAGTACGTTCAGCGCCCCGATGTTCCACCGCTCGCCACGGGAGCGGGTCCGTCCCCACGCCTGCCCACGTCGCGAGGGTGCGCTGGTTGCTCTCTCGGTAGAACTCCAGCCCGCCAGCCGAACACCGATTGCCTTAGCTCCATGTGATGGCGGGCCGCCGTCATCGCGTCGAGGACGTGGCCGACGCCCAACCGAGGATTATGAGCCAGTCGCGGAGCATGTGCCACTCCGGCACGTCCGGTGGGAGAAGAGCCCCGACGAGGGCGGTGCTGAGGAGATTCCCAGCGCCCGATAATAAGCAGCCCGAATATTCCGTCTCTATTCGCAGGCATGAGCACGCCATGCTACCCGTGCGATGCCATATCGCTAGGCGCTGACCCTACGGCAGTGTCATTTGCCAAGTGCCGATCACGCTGTACGGATTCCCTCCCGCGAAGTGGAGGCCGCCCGAATCCTTGCACTTCGCGGTTGGGTCGGCCGGCGCGTTGTTGTTCAGGGTTAGCATCGTGACTCCGGCGCCTGTCCTACTACCGCACGCACTGTCGTTGGAGTGGAGATAGTCTTCAGTTGACCTGGGCGCGATCGGCGCATCGAACCGTGAAGGTCGACTCGCTGAATCGTAGTACAGCCGCAAGCCTCCCGCGTTATTGTGGCTGCCTCCCGGCCCGAAGCACTTGGTACTGGTCGCAGTGGTGCCGATCCTCGTGGAGACCTTCAGGCCATCGTATCTCCGGAATTCAGTGTCACGACTTGAAAAGGAGCGTCGAACGCCACCACGGCTTTTGTCGCCAGGGAAGGATTCCTCGTCACTCCGGTAATGCATCGCCTTAGCCCCGACGCAACTAGGTTGTTGTTGTGGAGTACCTCTACCAAAAGATCGAACTGTGTACCCTGATCGTCGCTGTTCTTAAGCCCGATCCAAAGATGAGCGCCGAGCGTCCAGAGCGTCGCATGGTTCTGGAAGCCATCGGCAGTGAAGCTGATCCCGACGATCTGGCCGCTGGCGTTGATCGCAAGGGCACCGCTGGAGTTGCCGCCAAGCGTACCGATATCATCCATTGTGCCTGGTCGTCGGGTCCCACAGGAACGCACGGTCGTTGCCAGCAGCATTAGTGCTGGAGCCGACGACCTGCCCGCTATCGTTCACCGCCAAGGGCGCGCCGTTGCCGCCGAAGGAACCGAGATTCTCCATCCTCTTCGTCGCCGGGTCCCAGAAGAACGGATGCTGCTGGCGATCGGCATTATAGCTGGACCCGACGACCTGGCCACGATTGTTCATCGCCGTGGTTTCGCTGTCGATGTCACCGGGGAGAGTGCCGAGAGGAGTCGTCTGTTCGGTCACGGGGTCCCACAAGAACGACTCGGTGCGAAAGGGGCCGTCGTTGATTCCGGCGATCTGGCCACGATCGTTGAGTGCGGTGGCGAAACTCCGGCTGTAGCTGAGAGTGCCGATACGACGCATCATCCTTGTCGCCGGGTCCCACAAGAACGCCTCTGTGGGATCGTCAATGGTCGTGCTGTTGCCGGCGACCTGGCCGCTGGCATTCACCGCGACGGCCTGACTGGAAGACCCATCGACAGCGTCCAGATTATGCATCGTCCCGGTCGCCGGGTCCCACAAGAACGCATGCGTCTCGGCGCCATCGTCGGTGGTGCTGTAGCCGACGATCTGACCACGAGCATTAATAGCGGTGGCCACGCTCTGAGTGTGGCCAGGGAGAGTGCCGAGAGAACGCATTATCCCGGTCGTGGGGTTCCACAAGAACGCAAGCGTCTTGGTACCGTCGGCGGTCATGCTGTACCCGGCGACTTGACCCCTAACGTTGATGCGGTGGCGAAACTGTGCGTGTACCCATTGAGGGTGCCCAGATTGATCATTCCATTCGCCTTCGTCCACGAAAACGCATGGATCTCGCCGTCGCCGGTGAAGCTGAAGCCGACGATCTGCCCGCTGGGGTTCACCGCTTGGGCGATGCTGAATGTGCCGCCGAGGGTGCCGAGATCTACAATGACGAAGGCCGTTGCCGAACGGGCGGCGAAGAGGACCGCCCATAGAACGACCACGATCTGGCTTACGCGCATGACACGAAGGTCGATTCTTGTCCCGGAATGCACAAACATAGGCAGTCCTCCTCCCGCTGCGTCATGGTTGGTATCGCCGGTGGTGTTTCTGAAGCCAAAAGTCGATCCTTATAAAGACGTAACAATCCTCGTACCGATGTTTCACCGGCTCGGCTGGCCTACTGCACCCGCAACGCGAGGGACTGCAAGTGATCTCGCAGGCGACGGCGAAGTACCGCACTCCTGGCAGAACTTCGCCTGCGGGGAGGTTTTCGTGCTGGCACCGGGGACACTGCATCTGGCCTCCTACCCGCCGAGAATGACATCGAGCTTCCAGCGATAGTAGCCGAGGCCCCCGGGCTCCGCACGTCACACGATCCAGCGCATGGTAGCGGACCCGCCGGGGCAGCTTTGAGCCTTCTAATCCCTTACGAGAACGCGCTCTAGCTGCTCCACCGCCCCCCGCGCGAGCACACCCCCAGCCAAGCCTGCCAGCACGGTCACGGCCGCCGCCAGCGCAGTCTCAGGGACAGACGGTAGCGACTGCGCGAACGCCGGCATGCGGGCCAGGGTGGTGCTCACCGTGACGAAGACAGTGATGCTGTACGCGACCGAGGCCAGGACCGGCTGACCACGCGCGTCCACAGCCACCATCGCGAAGGCAGCCAGGAGCGCGCGTTGGTGGGAACGCCGCAGGTTCCCGTGACAGCGATGTTGGTGACTTCACCCTCTATTGCCCCGTCAGCCGTAATGTGACGAGGTGAAGGGATCCGAGAGTAAGGTACTAGGGCGCGATCAGCCCCCGACCAAAGGCGCCATTAAAATTGACGTCCCAACTCCCGAGCGTGTGCCAATCCGACCAGGCCGCCTCGTGTTGCCAGATCGTTTCGACCACGGAGCGGGGAGAGTAACCCACGGGCCTGATGAACACTTGAAGCCGCCCATCAGCGTTTTGCCCCACCGTTGGAAAGCCATCGGGATCCAGTCCCGGTCCTAGCATGGGTAGTGTATTGCCAAGGGGCTCCCAGTCGGACCAGCCGTCGATTGGCCCACCCTGCCATTTGTGCCAGATACGCTTATCTAGTCCGCGGCCAAAGACCTCCAGCCGCCCGTCCGCATTCCGACTCACCGCGGGCGCGCTGGTCAGTGTCCCCCCGAGGGAGTGCCAGCCCGACCAGCCGTTGTTCGGCGCGGTCTGCCAGACGTGCAGGAGCTCATGTGGGGCCCGTGTGATGGCGAATACCTCTAGGCGCCCATCCGAATTCCGCGCCACGACGGGTGCCTTGTCTAACCTCCCGGGAGGCGAACCCAGGGGAGCCCAGCCCGACCAGGGGCGGCGGCTATTCGGCTCGTTTTGCCAGGTATGCCAGAGAGCGCCATCGCGTGTAACGGCGAACGCTTCGAGACGACCGTCGGCGTTCCTGCCGACATCGAACTGGGGGAATGTGGGGTCCCAACGTCGCGACAGCAGCGCGTCGGGGGGACGTCCGAGGGACTCCCAGTCGGACCAGCCGGCGACGCGCCCAGCCTGGTACTTGTGGTACAGCATGCCCTCGTTCACGTCGTCGGGAACCATGATGGAGAACACTTCCAGGCGGCCGTCCGCGTTGTGCGCGACGACCGGCGCGACCAACAGAACCCCTCCGCCGCCGAGGTCATACCAACCCGACCAGATGCCGTTCGGGACGATCTGCCAGATGTGCCAGATGGTGTTATTGTCGCCGACGCCGAACACTTCCAGGCGACCGTCGGTGTTCCGCCCCACGACCGGGACGCTCTGGAGGCGGCCGCCCAGGGAACGCCACTCATCGATCCAGCCGGTGTTCGGGCCGACCTGCCAGATGTGGATTAGTGCGCGGTCCTTGCCCCGCGCGAAGACCTCCATGCGGCCATCAGCATTGCGCGCAACTGCCATGGGACCACCCCCTCGGACGTCCGCTCGGCGAGAGCGGGCAGGATGGGGGCTGCGGACCGACGAAGCAAAAGGGTGAGCGCGCTTGGGCGGTTCTCGTCAAGAGAGAGCCTAGGGAGTGCTAGGCATGTTTCCCGGCAGTGCTAGGCTTTTTCCCGGTCCTTCCCCGGAGCCTCGCGGCGCCTCAGCCAGCCTGCCCGGAGTGTAGCGCGCCGCCGGGCGGCCGGGCAAGGCGCGAAGGCAGGTCAGCCCCCCCCACGAAGTTGATGACGCCTTGACCTGCGTGGGGTGCCTTCCGGCCTCTTCGAAATACGCTGGACTGCCCCAGGACTGGCTTCGTCTCGCTGAAAAGGATTCAGGGGACGGCCGTGCCCAGAAAGACCCGCCGCGACGAGCCGCCCGAGGTTTGGACGCCGGGCGAGCACGATGCCCATCACGGGTGCCCCCAGAACAAAGAGAGGCAGTTGAAGACGGCTGTGCCACGGTTGCCACAGCATCAGGCAGAACAGCACGGACTATGCCGGTCGTCAACCTGTTGACCTCACTCCAGCGGGTGCCGAGGTGCAGGACCACGTTACGCACGGCGACGGAGACGAGAGACGAGGCGTCGATCGTGGCGTTGAGGTACCGGGTGGCCTCGGAGCGCGGGGACCGAGGGGAGCATCGAACGGCACAATGTTCCGTCCGTAGAGTGTCCGGCGTTGAGAGTCAGAGCCACGAGATCACCAGTGCCAGGGCGCGCCAAGCCTGCATGCCGTCGCGGCGAGGTCGCTAAGGTCATCCAGATCATGAGGGGGAACGGGAAGACGGGTACAGATCACGGGAAGACGGGTACCCCCCACCCACGCTCCCCGATCACACTACCCCTCTCCAGGCGAGGAGGCTGCTCAGCGCCATCCAGAGCGCCAGCATCGTCGAGGCGTTGAGCGCGCACACAACAGACTGGGGCTCTCGGTGAAGACCACCATCCACAGCGGCTTGCAGCACTGCGGCCGCGAGCGCAGCCATTCGGCGGCTCTCCACGCGAGGGCGGAGCACGATCGCGAGGAGACCCACGTGGCCCCCTCCCCTGTTCACGAACGGGGTCGCGCGACGCCGTCAATGCACCCACCGGAGGAGAAGGGCCGTCATGAAACGCCGACTACATCCGCTTGGCCAGAAAGTGCGCCCGTCGGTTGCGCGCCCAGCATCCCTCATTCGACTCGTTGCAGGCGGGCCGCTCCTTGCCGTAGCTGACGAGCGTGATGCGATCGGCGCGCACGCCATGCGACACGAGGAAGTTGCGCGTGGCCTGGGCTCGCCGTTCCCCGAGAGCCAGGTTGTATTCTGAGGTACCCCGCTCGTCGCAGTGCCCCTCGATGAGAATGAGCGCATTCGGGTTGGACTGCATCCACTCGAGGTTTTGCGCCAAGGTCCGCTGTGCGTCCGGTCGAAGGGCGTAACGGTCGAAGTCGAAGAAGATGTCCCCTAGCTCACGCACTTCCACGAACTCGCTCGGCACCGGGCGCTCCGCACCCGAGAGTACCGGCCCCGCGGGCGGTGTCGAGGGCGGCGCCGCCGGTCTCGACGCCTCCGGTATGGGCACTGGCGTGATGCTGGGGCCTTCAGGGGCAGGCGCCTCCTCGGTGGGAACGCGCACGGGGGGGTCGGGCGTGGCCGGAACCGCCGTGGGCGGAGGCGCCGCGATGCGCACGCTTGGCTCGATGCTGGCGGGTCGCTTGGAGCAACTCACGGCCAGCGCCGCCGCGACGATCACCAGGGCGAGCGTCCTCCATCGTGACCGACTTGTCATCATGAAGTGGTCTCCTTTAAGAGCGCGAGCTTCTCGGTACTTGGTGGTCAAACCCCGGCAGGATGGCGCTGGGATTAGCGTCCTGGGTGGCAGTCACCTGCTTCAGATCGAGCGAGAACCCGATCGGATGGAAGTCGAGCTGGCCGATACGGACGCTGTATCCCGCCAGACGGTTGTTTAGCTGCCGCTCCATGGTGCGCCGGAGCTGTTCGTCGATGAAAAAGGCAGCAATGCCCACGATCACCACGAGAAGCGCCAGCCCGAGGACCAGCGCCAGCGCCTCTGGAGGAACCCCAGCCTCAGCTTCCCCATCGCCTCGTTTGCACGAGATCCGGCGTCAATGCACCGGTCGGGAGGGGCAGGATCGCTGCCAGTTTCATGCGACGAAGGACACGGTCGACACCTCGGTGTCGCGTCGCCCAGCCTGCTACCCATCGCGAAAGCGGATGCTCACGACCGAGAACGCCGAGTCCGATCAATAGCAGCGGGAGGCCCGGCACGATCGGCAAGACAAGGCCCACCAGACCAGTCACTGCGAGCGCTACTCCAACCGGCCCGCGCACACAGCGCCATGTGGCCAGCAATACGGATCGAACCTTGGTCCGCGTCGACGTGGAACTTTCTTCAAAACATAGGTCGGAAGAGATCGATCCTGCTGCTATCGAGCGAAACATGTCGGCTTTCGTGTCAGAGAGTCGTTCCATGCCGCGTGGAGGAGCACCCTGCGTGCCACCGAATCGCCGTGGCCGACGCTCGACGGCACGGCATTTGACTAGAGCAGAGCATATTGAATAGAGCAGAAGCAGGAAGGTCGAGAAGAGGGTCGCCGACAATCCCGAGGCCTTTCGCCTCGTTCACATAGGGGAGCGGCACTGGAGGCTAGAGCCTCCAGTGCCGTCCCGTCCCTTCCACTGGAGGACGTCATGGACAAGAAGCAGGGGTCCCGGCCGAGACGAAAGCGCGACGTCGCTCCCGCAAACGACATTCGCACGAATCTGCCGCTCGGCCCGCGCGGCCGGCGCACACGCGTCCGGCCGCTTCAGCGGGCGGGGAGTCGCTCCTACCGGACGGGGATTCCCCAGCGGCCGGTCGACCCCTGGGTGGACGAAGGCGATCCGGAGATCAACGGGTAGCCCGGACCCTCGGCGGTCACAACACACTGCCCCCTCGAGTAAGCCGTAGCTGATGGAGCCGTTCCAGGGCCCCCTGACACGCGACGCAGGACGTGGCCTCGGGCACGGCGCGCAGACGTTTGCGGTCGATCGGTTCCCCGCAATGCTCACAGGTGCCGTAGGAACCGTCTTCTAGGCGCTGGAGAGCGTTGTTCAGCCTGGCAATGCGAACATGCCTTCGCTCGTGTTCGAGCATGGACCGTCTCGTGTCCATTGGATCCTCCCTCATACGCGCAATGCGTCCTGGGGTGGCAAGCCTCGTGCCCGCCAGATCCCGCTGCGCCAGGCATCAGGGTTGCTTGATGCGGAAGCATGTATTTTCTTCGCCGGCAAGGGGCGCCGTCATGTCGACGCGCGTGAGCAAGACGAGTACTGAGAGTCGCGACTGGATCGCCAAGGGCTTCACACTGGTCGAGGACGTGGTGTATATCAGCCTGGCGATCCTTCTGGCGGGGACAGCTGTGGTACTGCTCGTGGACGTGGCGCTCGTCTTTGGGCGCAGCCTGCTCGCCGGCGAGCTGCCGGCTCGAATCGTCAGCCTGCTGGATCAGATGCTGCTCGTGTTGATGATCGTGGAGCTTCTCTACACGGTCCAGGTGTCCTTTCGCGAGCACACCTTGATCCCTGAGCCCTTCATCATCGTGGGCCTCATCGCAGCCACCCGACGCATCCTCGTGTTGACGGCTGAGTTCGCAAAGCTCGCCGAGGTCGGTACCGAGACGTTTCGTAATGCCATGATCGAACTCTCGATCCTGACGATCATGGTCGTGGCTCTCGTGGCATCTCTTATCATGCTCAGACGGCGGCCACCCCACGCGGTGGCCGACCGGTCCTGAGGGCCCCCATGCCCGGTAAGAGCAGCTACGCGATTCGGCCGATGTCGCCGCCCACCGCTCTCACCCGACGGACTTTTGTGGCCGCCGCGGGGGTCACCGCAGCCAGCATGCTGTTGAGCGTCACCCCGCGCGTCGCCGCCGCGGCTGAGTCAACGGTTGTCGAGGACTGGCGTCAGCGCTCGCCCGGAGCTCGCGGTATCCCCTCCGGATGGGAACCCTACTCCACCCCCGGCGGGAGGCCAGCGTACGACTTCACCGTGGTGACCGTCGATGGCCGGCGAGCCCTCCATCTCAAAAGTCACGGCGATCGGTCAACTATCGCACGCGCAGTACGCGTCGATCTCACGACCACCCCGATCCTCGAGTGGAGCTGGAAGACCGTCCGCCTTCCGGACGGAGCCGACGTTCGCCGGGCGGCCACGTCGGACCTATCTGCGCATCTTCTCGTGGTATGGCCGCGCGCCCCCCGGCTCATACGCTCACGAATCCTGGCCTATGCGTGGGACAGCACGGCCCCCGCCAACACGATCGAGCGCAGCCAGAAGACTTCCACCGTCACCTTCGTCATCGTGCGATCGGGAAGCGCCGACCTCGCCCGCTGGCTCACCGAGCGCCGCGACGTCCGCGCGGACTATCGTTCCGTCTACGGCGAGGAACCCGAACCCGTCCAGGCGGTCGCCCTCTCTATCGATACGAACGATACCCGAGCTCCGGCCGAAGCGTTCATCGGGGCTATCTCGTTCCAGCCACGCTGATCGGAGGATCTAATTCGTTCGGGAGGCTGAGCCGCGCCACCAGTTGGTCATCTGCCACTTCGTACAGCAACGACCCCCCGTGCAAACGAGCCACCCTGGTGACGATGACCACGCCCCCGAGATGGCCGCGGCGGCCGGCAATGCTCCCGTTGACGACGGGCGGAATCGCTTCACGGCACGCGTTCGTCACCCGGATCGTGGCTGCCCCGACGTCTAGATCGATGCGCGGATGAGGCCCCTCCTTGGGGCTCGCCGCCACCGCATTGCGAGCCAGATGAACAAGGGCAAGCGCGAGCAAGTCGGGATCGCCGCTGACGGTGGGCGACGGGCCGGAGGACAGCACGACCTGGTCCAAGCCGTGCTGGGGCAAGGTGGACGTCACGAGCTGGCGCAGATCTACCCGTTCGGTCCGCTTGACCTCGAGTGCGACGATACCGAGCGCCGCCGGCCACAGCAGTTCGGCGAGCCGGCGGATCTCCGCGCGGGCCCGCTCTAGGAGCGGTCCCGCGGGGGCATCCAGCCCGACGGTGGTGGCCAGCAACTGTAAATTGAGCAGGGTCGTATTGAACCCACCCCGCACCGCATGATCGATGGCATCCAGCTCCGAGCGACTCACGAGCTCGCGGCTCGGTTCGGGGGGAGGCCGAAGCGCGCCAGCTTGTTGTAGAGGGTTTTGAGGCTGATGCCCAGCATGGCGGCCGCCTGAGGCTTGTGGTAATTCGCTTCATCCAGGGCGCGGATGATCATCTCGCGTTCCAGATCCCGCAACGGCATCACCTTTCCTGACTCGGACGACCGAGCGGGTCGCGGGGTCTCCCCGAGGACGACGGGAGGCAAGTGTTCCCGGGCAATGGCCCCGCTCCCGGCCAGGACTACGGCTCGCTGAATGGCGTTACGAAGCTCCCGAACGTTTCCGGGCCACGCATAGCTGGATAGCGCCTCCTCGGCCTCCGAGGTGAGGCCGGCCACGGTCCGCTTGTCCTGGGTGTTGAAATCTTCGATGAATCGAGCCGCCAGCAGCGCGATATCCTCAGGACGCTCACGAAGAGCTGGCAATTCCACCAGAAACACACTCAGGCGATAGAACAGGTCTTCGCGAAGCTTTCCGGTTGCCACCGCTTCCGTCGGAACGTGATTGGTGGCGGCAATGACGCGGACGTCGACGGTGAGCTCCGTCTTTCCCCCCACCCGCCGGAACGATGACTCCTCCAATACACGAAGCAGCTTGGCCTGAGTGCCGATATCCATCTCGGCCACCTCGTCGAGCAGCAAGGTTCCGCCGTCAGCCAGCTCGAAGCAGCCGGTGCGCCGTTCGTTGGCCCCCGTGAAGGCTCCGCGCTCGTGACCGAACAGCTCGCTTTCGATGAGGGTCTCCGGAATGGCGGCACAGTTGATGGCGACGAAAGGCCGGCCGCGCCGCTCGGACTGCTCATGAATGGTGCGCGCGGCCAGTTCCTTGCCGGTGCCGCTCTCGCCATACACGAGCACCGGCGCGTTGCTCGGCGCCACCAGCTCGATGACGTGGTAGACCTCCTGCATCCGCTTGGACTGCCCCACGAAGCGACCGAAGGCTCCTCGCTGACGCAGCTCGTGACGCAGGATGGTCACCTCGCGTGAGAGCGACTCCTGCTCCACGCCCTTCTCAAGGAGCAACTGCAAGCGCGTGGTATCGATGGGCTTGGTGAGATAGTCGAGCGCACCGTGACGCATGGCCTCCACCGCTGTCTCGACGGTGGCATGCCCGGTCACCAGGAGCACGATCGGCGGCCGGCTGCTCGCCCGCAAGGTTTGCAACAGACTCAACCCGTCCGTGCCGGGCAGCATGAGATCGGTGATGACCACGGCCGGGCGGTAGCTCTCGGCCACGGCGAGCGCATCGTCGCTGGAGGCAGCCGTCTCGACCTCATAGCCCCACTGTCCGATGAGCCGGGCCAAGGGTTCGAGCTCTGCTGGTTCATCATCGACCACGAGCACTCGCGCTGCTGACAGCCGTCGCTCTCCCATCGCTCACCTCCACGGAACGGCTGTGTGAAAGGCAGTTTTCATGCCGAGCTCTTTCCGGCTTATTCTTCAAATAGTTACCGCGACCCTTCGCGGCCGTGACCATTTGACAATTGTAGATCATACAATTATCAAATGTCAGAATTTCAGGAGGGGTCAGATTCGACGTCGCTCGCGGGCCTGCACGGCCTCAAGGACGGGGTCGAGCGACTGGGGATGGTCGAAGAATTGCCGAAGCGGAGCGCCGATCTCTGCCACGCGCGCCTGGGCCGAGCTGAGGGGGAAGTCTTCGGGATACGTCGCCCGCTCCAGATCCGGCCATTCGAGCGGCGTCGACACAAGCCCCGTATCCGGCTTCACCGAGAATGGGCTAATGAGGGCGGCCCCCGGCCGGTTGCGTTCGACATCCACCAGGATTCGACCCCGGCGGCGCGATCGGCGCACCTCAAACGTAAAGAGCTTGGGTTCTCGCGTGCGCGCTGCGCGAGCGATGAGGGACGCCGCCGCATGAACATCTTCGAAGGAGTGACTGGGGGCCAGCGGCACCAGCACGTGCAGTCCGTGTCCCCCCGACGTCTTGACCCAGCTGCGTAGCTGGTACCGACCCAGGAGCTCACGCAAGAGCAGGGCAGCGTTTCTCACCTCGCGAAAGGCGATCTCGGTCGGATCGACGTCAAACAGCATGAGATCGGGTCGATCAGCGGCCTGGCACGTGGCACTCCAGGGATGAAATCCGAGACATCCGGCATTGACGAGCTGCGCGATGTCGGCCCGCTCTGCGATGCTTGCCTGCCCCGCTTCGATCGAAGACCCACGGCGTCAGCCCCTCGTGGAGTCGGACCACGCTCGAAGGTCGGCCGCGGAGAAACACGAGCAGGTCATCGGCAACCCCGAGGTAGTAGTTCAACAGCTCCGCTTTCGACACGGTCGCTTCGGGCCAGGCGGGGGCGTCGCTGTCGGACAAGATCAGACGACGTCCGTCGACATCCATGAGTCGCCCGGTCGCGACCGGCACGTTGTGGCCTCGCTCATCACACGTGTGCATCGCCGTACGGATTGTGCAGATGGCGTGCCAGACGATCGCTTGTTTCGTTGAGGCGGTATGGTACGGTGACATCGTGCTTCTTCATCCTCGCTCTGTAGAATCTACAAGAGGTCGGTTCGAGCGCGGACTGGCTCTGATCCTCTCGAGCGTGCTCGTGTTGATGGTGATCACGGGCGACGCGAGCGGCCGCGAAGCGCAGAGCGCCTACGCAGCCTCCGCCTCTCACCATCTGAAGAGTGGGTTCCGAAATCTCGACCGTAACTACTCCTATTCCATGCTCGGTCGAGTCGGACGTCTGTTCACGCGCATCGGACAGTGGTCAGAACCGAGAGGCAAGCCCCTCACGCTTACGCAAAACGACGGGGTCGCCCTCCGCACCAACGGCATCGAGGCCACGGCTACCTGGGTCGGGCATTCGACATTTCTCGTCCAGCTCGATGGGGTCAATATTCTGACCGACCCTCACTGGAGTGAACGCGCCAGTCCGCTGCGCTTTGCCGGGCCGCGGCGCATGATCGCTCCTGGCCTCCGCTTTGAAGACCTCCCGCCGATCCAGGCCGTGGTCATTTCCCACGATCACTACGACCACCTGGACGAGGAGACGGTGAGGCGGATCGCTCGCGACCACCAGCACGCTGTCTTCGTCGTCCCGCTCGGGTTACGAGAGTTCCTCGCTGATCTCGGGATCACGCGAGTGATCGAACTGGACTGGTGGGAATCTGTCTCGGTGGCTGGCCTCACGTTCGTGTGCACGCCGGCCCAGCATTCATCCGGCCGCACCCTGACCGACCAGAACCGACGCCTCTGGGCCTCCTGGGCCATCCTGGGGCAGTCCAAGCGATTCTTCTTCGCCGGCGATACTGGCTATTTCGCCGAGATGAAGGACATCGGCAATCGACTCGGGCCCTTCCAGCTTGCGGCGGTGCCCATTGGCGGCTACAGCTCCTTCCCCTCCCGTCATCCGAATCACGTCAACCCCGAGGAAGCCGTTCAACTCTTCGCGGACGTGGGCGGGGAGCTCCTGGTGCCCATGCACTGGGCCACCTTCGACATGAACGTCGAGCCCTTCGCCGAGCCGCCTCGTCGCCTCGTGCACGAGGCCCAGCGCCGGGGGCTCGAGGACCGCATCAAGATCCTCGCCCCCGGCCAAACCTTGCACTGGTAACCGCGTGCTAGTTCTGGCGGAGGGCCTGGATTCGGTCCTCCGTCGCCGGGTGGGTCGCCAAGAAGCCGCCTCCGCTCGGGCCTGATTGCGCGAGCAGCCAGCTCAGGGAATTGATC
This sequence comes from uncultured Candidatus Rokubacteria bacterium, assembly GCA_963754315.1. Taxonomy (GTDB): domain Bacteria; phylum Methylomirabilota; class Methylomirabilia; order Rokubacteriales; family CSP1-6; genus CAVWFS01. Next base: position 180,792 of record CAVWFS010000011.1, on the reverse strand, counting down.
ATCACGTCCTTCGGATACCCGGCGCGGCCAAGTACGACGACGCCGTGCCGGTCGGCCTCATATTCTTCCTTTCGGCTATAGCCGCGCACGAGGAGCTCACCCGCGATCGGGGTAATTGCGCTACTACCGGGGACAATCTGATCGAGCAGAATGATGCCCAGCGACAGCCCCGTCCCGAGAGCTTGCACCTTTGCGACGTGACCGAGGTCGTCATGGGCAACCTCGTGAGCGAGCACTCCGAGCAGCTGAGCGTCGCTAGCCCGCTCGAGAAGGCCGCGTGTCACGTAGAACTCCCCGCCGCCGGCATTCGCGGCGTTGATTCCCGGGTCATCAATGACCCCGATCCGGATCTGCTTCAGCGGCTTTGGCTTGTTCATGGCCTGGATCAACGGCACCATCAGGCGTTGGAGCCGAGTGGCCTGCGCCGGACTGAGCGGGCGTGGCGCCGTTTGCGTCGTGGGCGAGGACGGGGACGGCTCGCGAGGTGGCGCCCCACTTTCGAAGGCGCACGCCCCGCAGACCGCCGCCAGGACGATGAGCGTTGCGAGCCGTCCCCTGCGCATCTCTAGCTGCTCTTCTCGCGAAGTTCGTTCTTGACGTACTTCACACCTGGCACCCCGCGGGCGACCTCCGAGGCACGAGCGCGCACCCCAATGTCCTTGACGTCACCCATGAGCGTCACCACGCCGGCGTCCACCCGGACCTCAATGTCGGAGTCCTTCAGACGCGTGTCCGTCTTGATGCGACGCTGAATGGAATCCTTCAGATCGCTATCCTTGGCGTTCACCATCTTGCGTTCGCTCGGGGACACCACCTGCAGCTCGTTCTTGACTGTCCCCACACCGTCGATGCTGCGGGCCACTTCCTCGGCAGCCCGCTTCTCGTCGGCACTGCTCACCTTCCCGCGGAGCATGACCGTGGCGTTCTGCGTATCCACGTTAATACTGCTCCCCGACACACGGTCGTCGCCATACAGCGCGATCTTTGTCTTGGCGGTGAGCCACGCATCCTTGGTGGTCCCGGTCATCTTGCCCGTGGTCTCACTCACCGGGTCTTTGGTCCGTTCGACCTTCGTCTCCGTCGTCGTCGACTGGGCATCGACGAACGCGGGGGCGGCAACGAGCGCCGCCAAGGTCACTCCGAACATCCATGTCTGTCGCATCATGCCCTCCATACTCTGTGTGCTCCTGTCCGACGGTGGGTCGGCACAGGTTTTTGGTGCCGCTGTCTTCAGGATTGCAGACTCGATGCCAGCGGCCGCAGTCAACTGGGAGCGTTGGTCCGCACGGTACGTTCTACAAACGACCGCCCGCGGTCCGTTCGCCGTGTCCCAACAGCTTTCCGAGCACGTAGCCGATGGCAATCGTGATAAGGAGCGATTTCATTGGGTTCTGCTCGACAAAGCCACGTAACTGCCGCGTCCACGCGTCAGGCGGGCGGCTCGTTAGATCCGCGATCTGTTCCCCTGCTTTCGAGGACCAGTCATGGGCAAGGTCCGCCGCCCGTCCAAGCCCATCGCGGACATAATCGGTCGCGCGCAATGCCGTGTCTCGCCCCGCCTCAGCCACGCGCCGAGCCGTCTCCCCCAGTTGCTCAGTCAACGTTTCGTTCATGTACTCGCGATCCTTCATGGCCTCACCTCATCTGACTCTGTGTGTGCTGCCGTGGCGTGCGTCCCTGTCACTCCCGTTACGATGATCGCCGGACCATGGGTGGGGACCGCCGTCCTGCAGCACGTGCTGGACCGATTTCATGGTCGCCACCAGGCCGAGCCCCAGCTGGGCCAGCCGCAGCGCACTGGCTGTCATCGCCAGCAGCGGTACGCGGGAGAGCAGCAGGCCCGTCGCAAACCCGCCCGCGAGCCACGCATAGGACAGCCACCAACGCGCAGGAAGGCGGTCGTGGAGAGCGTCGAGCTTCCGCTCGATTGCCCGGCGCATCAACGCAATGTCAGCCTGGACCTCACCTGTGCTACGAGCCATTCCCAATTCTCCGTGAGCGATTGCAGTGTCTCGCGCGGCACCTCGAGGTGCCGCAGGCGCCAGGCGCTCCACGCGAGAGCCACACTCGCGGTGATGAAGGCACAACCGCCGGCCACCACCAGATGCTGCCAATGCCCCCCGAACAGCGGAGCCAGCCCGCCGGCGATGAGCACCACCGCGGAGGCCACCATCGCCATGCTGGCGAGGATGGCGATCGCGACCGCGATGGCGGCCGACACGAACAAACTGCGGGTCTCGGCCAGCGCGAGCTCCCCTTGAAGCTTGGCCAGGTGGGCCAACTGAGCGCTGAGGCTCCCATTGTGGTGCGTGATGACCATGCCACTCATTCTTCGTGCTATTGCCGCTGCAAGGGCCCCGCCACCCATTCGGCGGCGGCAACCGGCCGCACCACATCGGCACGCAGCACGATCGCCGCCTCACCAGGAAGAACCCACGGCGATTCGAGCGACGGCCCGCCGCCGCCACCGTAGCGAGGATCCTCGCTCGACCACAGGAGACTCCAGCGCCGACCTGCCGGCGGCGCCAGCAAGGGCTCCGGGGCGACCGCCAACTCGAGGTCTCGCCCGAGATTCACGAGCAACAGGCGGTCTTCGTCGTCCTGCCCGAAGAAACGCAAGACAAACGCGTCGGACCCGAGGACGGCGCCGTCCATTCCGCGCGGGCACTGTGCGCGAAAGGTCGGATCGGTACGGCGCACGGCGAGCAGGTCATGATGGAGCAGCCACGGCTCGCGGTGGCGCTCGCGCTCGCTGTGATCGAGCTTCGATCGCTCGAAGGTCGACGGCGCCCCCGGATCGGCCAGCCAGCGAGCAGCCTCCGGGGACGCGATGCTGGGAAACTGGCTGAGGAACTCGGCGCGTCCGCGCCGCACCTGACTGGCCAGCTCCTTCCCGTGATCGGCGAAGTACAGAAAGGGGCTCGACGCCCAGAACTCTTGACCCTGGAAGAGCATGGGCGTTGCCGGCCCAAGCAGCAGCACCGCCGTCAGCGCTCGGAGGCGCGCCGGACTGGTCAGCCGATGGACACGCTGGCCGCGCAGCGAGTTGGCGACCTGATCGTGATTCTGGATGAACGCTACGAAGCGTGCCGGAGCCAGGTCGAGGGTCGGGGTTCCCCGTTCCTTGCCTTGCCACCGATAGCGCTGACCCTGGAACAGGTATCCCCACTTGAGAGCCGAGATCAGCTCCTGGGGCGTCCCCTGATGATCACCGTAGTAGGCTTCACGCCTGCCGGTGAGCGCCACCATGGCCGAATGGTGAAAATCATCGTTCCACACGGCGTCGATCCCGTAGCCGCCCGCGGATGGGGAGCGCAGCAAGCGCGCGTGCTGGGGCTCGTTCTCGGCAATCACGATGGTCGCTCGTCCGCCCGCCGCCTCGCGTACACGCTTGGTCACGGCGGCGAGGATGTGCTGCGGCGAACGTCGAAGATGGACTGGGTGGCATCGAGGCGCAGGCCGTCGAGGTGAAACTCGTCGATCCAGTAGCCGGCGTTGCTCGCGTAGAACTCGCGGACGGGACCGCAGTGGGGCCCATCGAAGTTCAGGGCGGTGCCCCAGTCGGTCTCGTAGCGATCGGTGAAGTAGTATTGCGAGAACCGTTCCAGGCAATTGCCGTCGGGGCCGGCGTGGTTATAGACGACGTCGAGGATGACGGCCAGGCCCAGGGCATGCGCGCGGTCAACGAAGCGGCGGAAGTCGTCCGGCTCTCCGTAGAGCCGCGTGGGCGCGAAGAAGCAGACGCCATCGTAGCCCCAGCCAAACCGGCCCGGAAAGTCTCCAATGGGCATCACCTCGAGGACCGTCACCCCCAGTCGGGCCAGCTCGGGAAGCTCGGCGGTGGCGGCCGCCCACGTGCCGGGAGCCGGTGAACGTGCCGATATGCATCTCGTAAATGACCTGTCCCTCGAGGCGGACACCGGGCCATGCTCCGTCCGTCCAGGCGAATCGCGAGGGATCAACAACCTGTGACGGGCCATGGGGCCCGTCCGGCTGGAAGCGCGAGGCGGGATCCGGGCACAGAGGCTCCTCTCCGTCCAGCCGGAACCAATAGCGACTACCGACGTCAACATCGGCAATTCGCGCGGCAAAGTAGCCGCCTTCCTCTTCGGCGTCTAGCTTGCCGACACAACGCACGCCCTGCTCCGTATCGAGAAGCACCTCGACGGAGGTTGCCGCCGGTGCCCACACGCGGAAATCGACTCCGTCCTCCAACAGTTCGGCCCCGATGGGCAAACGGCGTGCAAGCTCTTTCATGATTGTCTTCCCCAATGAATCAAATGCTGTGCCAGCGACATGCGGGTGATGTTGAAGTTGGATTCTGGTTGACGGCCACAGCGGTAGCCTGCACCCTGGCATCATGAGCGACGAAAGCCTCGGACTCGTTCGACGCATGTCATGGAAGCCAAACACTGCCGCTGAAACGCAACAGCTTTTGACTCGCGAGTGGTTGGTCACCAACGGCCTGGGCGGCTATGCCTCCGGCACGGTCGCCGGCGTTCTCACGCGCCGCTTTCATGGTCTGCTCATCGCCGCCCTGCCATCGCCGTTTGGCCGCACCGTGATGCTCAGCCGCTTGACCGAGCGAGTCCGGCTGCCAGACCACACGGTCGTCGTGCTCACCGGCGACGAGCACACCAACAACCGTCTCTATCTCGACGGGACTGCCCATCTGGTCGAGTTTCGGTTGGAGGCCGGGCTTCCGGTCTGGCGGTACACCATACGCGACTGGATCCTCGAGAAGTCACTGCTCATGCCCCACCTGCAGAACACCGTCCACGTGACCTATAGGCTCCTCGCTGGATCGGGGTCACTCCGGCTCGCCCTCCGACCATGCGTGGATTTCCGCGCCCATCACGCGCCCGTGAGTGAGCCACCGGCTGGCTCCTGCACGCTCACGGTGGCTGACGACCGCTACGAGGTATCGGTCGGCGCCTCCCTGCCGCCACTTCGCATGCAGCTGTCGGGGACACAGGGCGCCTTCACATTCGACCGAATGAACGTCGAGCAGGTCTACTACCGCACCGAAGCCCAGCGCGGCTACGAAGCAGTGGGTGACCTGTGGAGTCCTGGATACTTCCGCGTCGACCTTGGCCCCGGCCAGGACGTCACCCTGATCGCGTCGTGTGAGTCGTGGGAAACGCTGCGCGCCCTGAGCCCCGGCGACGCGGCGGCCGCCGAGGGCGAGCGCCGCCGCCGGCTCCTTTGGGCAGCCCATCCGGTCGCTCGCCGTGGCGCTCTCGCCCAGCTGGTGCTGGCCGCGGACCAGTTCATCATCACGCCCGGCGGGCGCATTCACGACGCCGCCCGCTCACGGGCTGCTGGCGACGAGGCCCGTACAGTCGTGGCCGGCTATCACTGGTTTACCGATTGGGGACGGGACACCATGATCAGCCTCGAGGGGCTCACCCTGATCACCGGACGCCATGCCGAAGCGGGGTCAATACTGAGGACTTTCGCGCATCACGTGCGCGACGGTCTCATCCCGAACCTCTTTCCCGAGGGGGTGGACGAGGGGCGCTACCACACGGCCGATGCCACCCTCTGGTTCTTCCACGCTATCGATCGCTACCTCACCGCGACGGGTGACCGGGAGCTGCTGCACACCTTGCTGCCCACGCTCCGCGACATCGTGGACTACCACGTGAAGGGCACCCGCTTCGGGATTCGGGTGGATCCGGGCGACGGCCTCCTGCATCAGGGCGAGCCCGGGTACCAGCTCACGTGGATGGATGCCAAGGTCGATGATTGGGTGGTGACGCCCCGCCGCGGCAAGGCCGTGGAGATCAACGGCCTGTGGTACAACGCACTCAGGCTCCTTGAAACCTGGCTTCGCGAGGAAGACGGCGCCGAGGCCGCGCGGCCGATTGCCGAGCACGCCGATCAGGCTCGCGCGTCGTTCAATCAGCGCTTCTGGTACGAGGCGGGCGGCTATCTCTTCGACGTTGTTGATGGCGAAGGCGGCGACGACAACGCCTGTCGCCCGAATCAGCTCCTGGCCATGTCGCTGGCCCATCCGGTCCTCGAGCCCTCACGCTGGCCGCGAGTCCTGGATGTGGTCTGCGAGCGGCTTCTGACTCCAGTCGGCCTTCGCTCGCTGGCGCCCGGTCACGCCGACTACAAGGCGCAATACGATGGCGATCTACGCTCGCGCGACGCCGCCTACCACCAGGGGACCGTCTGGCCCTGGCTGCTCGGGCCCTTGCTCGATGTCTGGCTTCGGGTGCACGGCGACGCGTCTGGCGCTCGCGATGTGCTCAGCGGCTTGCTCGATCATCTCAACGAAGCCTGCCTCGGCTCGATCAGCGAGATCTTCGACGCGGAGCCTCCCTTCACCCCTCGCGGCTGTGTGGCCCAGGCGTGGAGCGTCGCCGAAGTGACGCGCGCCTGGGTGAAAGCATTGGAGATGGCGCCTAGCGCTTCGGAGTGTCGATAATCAGCCTGGGCGGAGACTGTCACCCGCCGAACGTCAGACTGTGCGCGTTCTTCGCCGCCTCCGTCAGCCCAAAGCGCTCCGCCCAGGTGTCCGGAGGGGCTCCGGGCGGCCGCCGCGCGATCATCTTCGATCGTTTGCTCAGAGATTTGGCGGCGCAGCGCTGATCTCGCCGAGGACCGAACGCCGGTCTCTCTCGACGGCGAGGTCGCCCAGGGATACGATGCCGACAGGGCGATTGCGATCCACCACGGGCAGCCGACGGATGGCCTTGTCCTTCATAAGCACGATGGCATCCGCGACCTCGTCGGTGGGCGAGACCGTGGTCAGCACTCGGCTACAAATTTCGCCGATGCTCGTCTCAGCAGGGTTGAGGCCGAAGGCCACTCCCCGTACGACAATGTCACGGTCGGTCACGATACCGACGATATGGTTACCATCGAGATGGTCGCCATCGAGCACGATGACATCGCCGACATCCCCTTCACGCATGGCCTTGGCCGCCTCAAGCGCGCTGGCCGTGGCCGGCAAGGTAATCGGGTTCGGGGTCATCACGTCACGGATCCGTTGTGTCATGACCAGTCTCCTCGATCAGGCGGGGTTGAGGACCACTTTGACGCAGCCTTCCTGCTTGTCACGGAACACTTCGTACGCTCGGGGAGCTTCGTCGAGCGGGAGCCGGTGCGTGATGATCAAGGAGGGATCGATCTGTCCCTCGGCGATTCGCTCGAGCAGCGGCCGCAGGTAGCGATGGGCGTGCGTCTGTCCCATCTTCAAGGTGAGGCCCTTGGCAAAGGCGGCGCCGAGGGGAACCTTGTCGAGGAAGCCACCGTACACACCGGGGATCGATACGGTTCCTCCCTTTCGGCACGCCTGAATCGCCTGGCGCAGCACGTGAGGCCGGTCGCTGGCCAGCCGTACGGCTTGTTTCGCTCGATCCACCAACGCGGCCACCGTGGTGCCGTGCGCCTCCATCCCCACCGCGTCGATACAGGCGTCAGGGCCCCGGCCCGCCGTACGCGCCTGCATCTCTTCGACAACGTCCATCGCCTCGTAGTTCAGGGTCTCTGCCTTTCCAAAGGTCTCCGCCAGACTCAGCCGTTCCGGAAAGCGGTCGATGGCAAACACGCGGTCGGCGCCGAGCATGAAGGCGCTCTTGATCGCGAGGAGGCCCACCGGCCCGCAGCCCCAGACGGCGACAGAGTCGCCCGGCCTGAGATCGCAGTTCTCAGCCGCCTGGTAGCCCGTCGGGAAGATGTCGCCGAGGAAGAGCACCTTTTCGTCCGACAACCCGGCCGGGATCGGCAACGGCCCCACATCCGCGAATGGCACCCGTACGAACTCCGCTTGGCCCCCCGCGTAGCCCCCATACAGGTGCGAGTATCCGAAGAGACCGCCCCCCGCCGCCCCGTACAGCATTTGCAGGGCTGCCGAATTCGGGTTGGAGTTGTCACAGAGTGACCAGAGACCGGCTTCGCAGTAGTGGCACGCCCCACAAGCGATCGCGAACGGAACAACCACGCGATCGCCGACGGCCAGGGTCTTCACCCCGCGGCCGACCTCGACCACCTCCCCCATGAACTCGTGCCCCAGAACGTCGCCTCGCTTCATGGCCGGAATGTAGCCACCGAACAGGTGCAGGTCCGAACCGCAGATGGCGGTGAGCGTGACCTTCACAATCGCGTCGCGGTCGCTGAGCAGCTCGGGGTCGGCTACCGCCTCTACTCGCACGTCGGAGGCCCCATACCAGCACACTGCTTTCATGATCGCCCCCCGCCGGCCGGAGCGACTTCGCCGGTCGACCACGTACGACGGCACAGGGCTCTCACGATCATCACACCCGCAAGCAGTAACGTAACGCCCCGCTCGGTGTCTAATACGTTCATCTGCCGGTTACGGTCAGAGAATTCATGCTCCCGGGCGCTAAAGGAGCAAGAGTCCTGCCGTCCAGGCGCCCGAGCGTGGCTGGCACCCCCATTGCTCCTCGAGAAGATGGGCCGGCGTGTTTGCTGGCCTCATCGGAGGGCCGGCATGCTGCTGGCCTTCAAGGAGGAGCTGACAATGACGACGCAACGCCAGATGCCGGAAAAGGACAAGCCCCGCGAGATGCCCGGACAGCGACATCCGGGACAGGGGCAGGACGACAAGGAGAAGGAACGGCGCACGCCCTATCCCGATCGCCCGATCGAACGACCGGATCGGCCGCATCCGGGATCGGAGCGGCACGCCGAATCTGAGCAACCGCAGCGTCCCGAGAGTCAACCCGACCGGCGCTAAAGTCCAGTAGCCTGCGTGGCGAGGGCCTCGGGCCCTCGCCACGCATCTCTACGACCCAGCTACAACGTCACCCAGTCCGGGAGAAGAACTCAAGAGATGCGGGCGACGCAAACTTTTGCGGTGGCGGCCGCAGCCTATCCGCATGTCGCTTGGTGCGAGCGTGGGGGGACGGACCTCCGCGGCCCGTCCCCCACATTTCTCTTTTCAACTGCAACCGGCACGGTATTGCGTATAACCAAGAGTGGGAGTTTGCCCGAGTGTGCCAAGGGCGGGCCGGGCACCATTTGAAGAATCTTCCCAGTTCCGTCTATATCGGGCGCCGCCCCTGAATTATGCGTATCAAGACAACGGCGAGGGCAACGACGAGCAATATGTGAATGAATCCCCCTAGCGTATAGGAACTCACCATTCCGAGGGCCCACAGCACCAGCAGAACCACAAAGATCGTCCACAGCATAGCGTTCCCTCCTCTCTAGAGGCGCCCAGTTAGGGCGAGAACTATGATGACCACCAGCACCAGGCCAAGCACGCCACTGGGACCATATCCCCATCCTGAGCTGTAAGGCCAGGCCGGCAGCGCGCCAACTACCAGCAGCACCAGAATCACAAGCAAGATCAGACTCATCGTCTCCTCCCCCTCGAATCGGCGGCGGGCTCCCTGACCTGCCGGACCGCCTCGCCATCTTCGAGCGAGAAGAGTGCAACTTGCCTGCCGGATCTCATCGATCTCCTTATCAAGACAGCGGCTCGCTCAGGACGCTCTGGAGCGCGTCCGGGTCAACGGGCTTGACGAGATAAGCATCGAACCCCGACTCGTGGGCCAGGCGCCGATCTTCCTCCCGGCTATATCCGGTGAGGGCGACCAGCCGCAGCTGATGATAGGCTGGGATAGCCCGCAGAGCGCGGGCCACCGCGTAACCATCCATCCGTGGGAGACCGACATCGATCAGAGCCACGTCAAGTGTCTCCCTGGCCGCCAGGGCTACTGCTGCCTCGCCGTCTTCGGCCTGTGCCACCCAGTGTCCCCAGCTTTCCAACAAGAGGACCAGTGTCTCTCGCGCGTCAGGGTTGTCTTCCACGACCAGAACCCGTCGACTCGTCGGTGACGCCAGAGACGGAGATGCCGGTCCGACGCGCTCCGTCGTCTCGGCCACGGGAATCCGCACCTCGAACTCACTGCCCTGGGTCGATCCATCACTCGAGGCGGACACAGTGCCGCCATGCATTTGCACCAGACGTCGAACCAGCGTGAGACCGAGGCCAAGCCCGCCGTCGGCGCGGTCGAGCGAGCGCTGGGCCTGGACGAACAGTTCGAAGATATGCGGGAGGATCTCAGGGGCGATACCCACCCCCGTGTCTCGGACCCGCATCCTCATCTCGTCCCCGTCCCGCGCGACCGTGAGCTCCACCTGCCCCCCAGGGGGCGTGTACTTCAAGGCATTGTCGAGCAGATTGCGGACGACCTGCTCGAGCCGGGTGGCGTCGCCGACGACCAGCACAGGCTCGGCATCAACACGCAAGTCGTGGCGGGTGGTTCGTCCCGCCTCGGCGAACGAAGCCACCGAGCGCTCGACCACCTGCTTCATATCGACCAGCTCTCGGCGCAACACGATCTTGCCGGAGCTCAGGCGTGAGACATCGAGCAGATCGTCGACCATGCGGGACAGGTGTTCGCTCTGACGGGCGACGATGGAGCCCACGTGCGCGGTCATCTCCGATGCTTGACCGCTCTGCTCCAGCAGACGGCTGGCATTGGTGATGGCCGCCAATGGATTGCGCAGCTCATGGCTCAGCATGGCCAGGAACTCGTCCTTGGCCTGATTGGCCTTCTCGGCAGCAACGCGGGCCTCTTGCGCGCGCTCCAGCAGCTCCGTCCGTTCCCGTTCCGCCCGGGCGCGAGCGACGGCCGCGGCCAGGATATTGGCAATACTTTGCAGGAAGTTCACGTCATCGCGGGTGAACGCTCGCCGCTTGGTCGTGTGAACGCCGAGCAGACCATACGGCCGGTCGCCGCCATGGATCACGACGCTCATGCCACTCACGATGCCGCGCTCCCGGAACACGCCAGTGTCGACAAATCGCGTCTCGGCGCCGAAGTCCCGGATGAGGACTGGCTCCCGGGTCCGCAAGACCAGCCCCACTTGAGAACCGTCGACGGCATCGAAGGTGAGCGGCTGCGCCCCGCAAGGCCAACCGACACTGGCTCGCGTCACCAGCTGCGCCCCTTCGGCGGCCAGTTCGAGGACCTTGCAAAACTCAGCGCCGAGCGTCGCGCACAACAGCTCGACCGCCTCCCGCAGCAGCGTGTCGAGGTCCGCGCCCGCCAACGCACGCTGCCCCAGCTGGGCGACCGCTGCCTGCTGGTGCGCGTGCGACTCCAGGTCCGCCGCACTCTGCGTCAGTGCCTGTTCAGCGCGCTTCCGATCGGTGATGTCCCGCCCAACCGCCTGGATCTCGACGATCCGGCCATCGAGGTCGACCAGAGCTCGCGCGACCCACTGCGTCCACCGAAGTTGACCAGCACCATCGAGACTTCGATTCTCGACGGTGACCGTCGGCCGGTCGGGGCCAAGCGATTCGAGGGCCCCCGCCACCCCTCCGCGATCCTCGGAATCCACCACGGACAACAGATGCCCGCCCACGAGCTCCTCCGCGCTCCGTCCAAAATACTGAGCAAAGGCGCCATTGACGAAGGTCAGGGTTCCCTCCGGCGTGAGACGACAGACCAGCTCTGTCTGGTCCTCGATGATGGCGCGATAGCGGGCCTCACTCGATCGGAGGGCGTCCTCGACGTTGCGTCTCGCTGTCACATCGCGAAGCACCAAGACCACACCCAGCAGTCGACCGGCATCGTCGCGAATGGGCGCGGCCCGCTCGTCAATCGCAATTTCCTGCCCATGCCGACTGAGCAAGATCGTGTGATCGGCGAGGTTGCCGCCCATCCCGTCGCGGAGCATCCTCGTCACCGGATTGTCCACCCGCTCGCGGCTGGCTTCGTTCAGAAACACCGTCACGGTGTCGAGGGGCCGCCCCTGGACCTCGTCAAGCCTCCAGCCGATCAACGACTCGGCCGCCTTGTTCATGAACCGCACCGACCCATCGGCGTCGGTGGAGAGTACCGCATCGCCGATGTCCCGCAAGGTGGTGTGCAGTCGGGTCTCGCTCTCGCGCACGGCCTCTTCGGCGTCTCGACGAGCGGCGCCCGCGGCGACGATCGCGCGCTCGACCTCATCGACCTCGGCGATCCCTGATCGAGTGGGCGGCGAGACCTCACCCCGTCCTAGGGCATGAGCCCGAACCGAAAGCGCTGCGATAGGCCTGGCGATGCGCCGGGCCGCCAAGGCCGCTAGCCCCAGACCCATGAGTACAAGGAACACGCCCCCACCGCCCATGGTCCACAGCCAGCGCCGCCAAGGAGCCTCGAAGGCTGATTCCGGCACCACCAGCGTAACGGTCCACCCCGAGAGGGGGGCCCGTGCGAAGGCCGCATAAACCCCTTCGCCGCCTTCCTTCGGAAAGTGTCCGAAGCCCTCCGCCGAATATGGTGGGAGATCACCCGCGAGCTCGCCCGCGGCCTCGCTAGTCGCTACGGGTATGCGGACAACGGTCGCTTGCCCTCGGTCGAGCACGTTGGCTGACACGCCGGGCGGTAGGCGATGCCGCGCTACGCTTGTGGACAATGCCTGGGCCTTGAGAACGGCCATCAGGGTGCCCTGATGTTCAGGGTGTGGCGACGGCAGGGGGACAGCGACCAGAACGAGGGCTTCTTGCGAGTCCGGCCGTGGCAGGCGGTCAGAAATCCAGAACCGATCAGCCTGAATGGTGGCCCAGAAATCATCGCGCCTCAGGGCAGGGCCCGCCACGCCATTCACGGGGGGGTCGAGGGAGACCACCTGGTGCCCAGTGCGGTCGACCACACCCGCCGTCCACCAGTTTCGCCGCGTGTCCGCTCGGGCCTTCTCAAGTTGCTGATAAAAGCCCGGATAGTCAGCCGACGCGAGCTTGGTGGAGGCCGCCAATGCCTGGAGGGTCGCGATCGATGCTTCGAGCTCCTGATCGACAGCGATGGCGAGAGCGCGGGCGGTGTTCTGGAGACCCGAAGCCAAGGTGGACCGCTCGCGCTCAACCAACGCCAGAGCCGTAATGAGCGTGAAGGCAAGGACCGGCACGAGGGCAACCGCCACAAGGGTGATCAGCCACGACTGGATGCTTCGCGGTGCCCTTCCCGAGCCGGAGCGACTCGCTCATCAGATCACGTCCTCCCCGCGAGTATGTGATCCTCGAGGGAAGTCGGGCCGAGCGTGCCACACTCAAGACGGCCCCGCTGAGCCCGACGGTCCCACGTGGGACCGTCGGGCTCCACTACCCGATCAAACGGCGTCAGACGCCGAGAACATTCAGGTATGCGAACACTCCGAGAACTCTGACAATGTCGGCATCGGTCGCCGTTTGCTTTGCGATTAAACGAGCGTGCGCACGCGGCGCTCGATTTCCTGCTCGGCCCGCTCTTTAGTGTACCCGTAGCGCTCCTGCAGGGTTCCCACGAGCTTATCTTGGCTGCCTTCGATGCGGGTGAGGTCATCGTCCGTCAACTCTCCCCACCACTCCTTAGCCTTACCCTTCATCTGTTTCCACTTGCCTTCAAAGATGTCGCTGTTCATTTTCTCATCCTCCCGCGGCCTGTCGGCCGCGCTCAACTGGCCTGCATCACGTCGTTTGTCGCGCAGGCCAAGCGTCATCGGCGCAATCCTAGTGCCATCCGGATCCTGGCGACCCTCAGCTCTAGAGAAACCGCGCCGATAGAACCCCGAATCGATTGTCGATTCTTCAAACTAGTCAAGCCGCTTCCATGGCGGCCCAGAACTCGTCCGCGCGCTCGGCTGCTTTCAGGCGCGGCGGAATCCTTCCCCGGTGAAAGAAATCGCACATGATCCGATTGCTGACTGCCCACGTGTTGCTGTGGCTCGCCACGTGATGGCGACACAGCTGCCCCTCGTCGCCTTGCTCGAGCCCGCACGACGCACAGAGGCTCATACCTACGCTCGAACCTCTTCCACCCCGACTGCACGCGCGCAATTCGCGCAACAGTAGTAGTGGCTCTGCGCCTCGACTCCATGCCCGACGATCTTGCATCCGCAGTGCTCGCATACCGGCGCCAGCCGGTGAATGGCGCACTCGAAACTGTCAAACATGTGTCGCTGCCCTGCGAACCGGACCTCGAACGCCTTGTCGTAGTCATTGCCGCAGACTTCACACTTGGCCATCGTGTCGACCTCCTGCCGCCCTAAAGCACAGCAAGGGCGTTGCCAGCCTCGGGCCTATCGGACCGGGCGCTGCCGCTGGATCTGGGACCGTCTGGCAGACACCGCCAGCGCCACCAGCACTACGATCGCGATGCCGATCGCCCCCACCGCATACGCCGGCAGTCCCCACAGCCCGTCCGGAGTCTTCTCCACCATCAGCGTGCCCGCCGACGGAGAGGAGGTGTTTCCATCAGCGCTCGGCGGCCGTACCTCTCCTGGGTTCGGCTGCGCACCATGCTGGATGGGAGACGCGCGATTTTCCTGGGCGAGACCCACGCCAATGAACATCAGCACTACGACGCAGGCCAAGGTGAAACCCCACTTCGAGATCGATCTCACCCGATCCATAGGTGGCCTCCTGCGTGTTGAGGTCCGCAAGGAAGATGCCGTCGACACACCGCGACTGCGAAGCAGGCACGGGAGTTGCTCTCTACTCTGCATGGTGTTCATCCTCGACTCGTTATGGACTTTCCTGGTGGCCCACGCCTATGCAGTCGTATTCGTGGGTGTCCTGGTCGATGCGACGGGGACGCCCTTTCCCGGACGATTGCTCCTGATCACGGCGGGAGGAATCGCGGCAACCGGGGGGGCCAACGTCCTGCTTCTCATCTGCCTCGCCATCGTCGCCGCGCTCCTCGGTGATCATGTGTGGTATCTGGCCGGGCGCCTTGGTGGCGATCGTCTCGTCCGGCTCTACTGTCGGATCGTTCTCCTGGGCGGCACGTCGTGCGTCGAGCGGGCGAAGGCATACTTCGCCCGTTTCGGCCCGGGCGTCTTCATCGTCGGACGATTCGTGGCAGGCGTGCGCATAGTCGTGACTCCTCTCGCGGCGAGCAGCGGTATGCCGTACCGGCTCTACGTGCTCTACGACACGATCGGCGCCGGGTTGTGGGCGACCGTCTGGATTCTCCTGGGATTTCTCCTGGGCGACCAGTGGATTACATGGACGAAGGATGGAGGAGCAGCGACCATCAGCGCCGTGCTGGCTTGTGCGAGCGCCCTGGCCGTGATGGGAGCCGTCGCCTACCGGCTGTGGCACCGCCAGCGCCGACCGGCCTGAGCGTCGAGTGTTCTGCGTTGCTCGTAACCCTTCTACAAATGTGGCGACTGCCTTGTTGGGTTCGCTGGCATGACGGATGCTCAGACACATATATATATGGGAATCACCAAGAACAGAAAATGGCCAAGATAGATATTGGCGGGTAGGAGAACGACCAGATGATCACTCAGGAATGGCGCGAAGGCGCTCAGTTCCGGGAAGTTGCATCCCTACGGACAGCGACGACGTGGCCTGTCGCATGGAGCGCTGTGTGGATCGGCGCCCTGACCGCGGTGGCGGTCGCGCTCCTGATCGGTCTCATCGGGTTCGCGGTGGGGGCCCACGAGGCGGCCCAAGTCGCCGACTGGAAGAAGATGCGATTTCTATCGCTGATCTTCAACGTGGCCGGCGCCTTTGTCGCCTTCGTGGCGGGCGGCTGGGTCGCGGCGCGGATGAGCGGCTGGGAGCGCGCCGAGCCAGCCATGTTGCACGGAGCTATCGCATGGCTGCTCACCGTTCCTTTCTTACTCGTCCTCGGCATGGTGGGTGGCACGGCCCGCTTCGGGGCGTGGTACGGCGCCCTGGCGTGGGCGCCCGCGTGGGTCGCGAGCATACCGACGGATCCGCAGATCGCGCTGATTGTGAGAAATGCCTCGTTGGCCACCCTGGCTGCGCTGTTGCTCGGCGTGGTCGGCGCAGTGCTTGGCGGGTGGATGGCATCGGGCGAGCCGATGACCCTCACCTACTATCGACAGCGAGACCGGGCCGGCCGCCCGGTCTGAGCCTCGAAGGAGGATGGAGCAATGGTGTACATCCTGGCATGGCTACTCGGCGTTCCGCTGACCCTGATCGTGCTGCTCTTCCTGCTCGGTATCGGACGATAGCTGGACGGGGCGAGGCGTCGATCTGGCGCCTCGCCCCGGGTAGACTACGCGTTGATGACCTGCTCGCCGGCGCCGCCCGCAGAAAACGCCCAGTCGTGAGGGCCCGCCGACGGCGGGATTCCGAGTCGACCGTCGCTGCCCCGCCGCGAACACGGCCGGGGTGGCCCCAGCCGCTGGGAGCCACCTGGGATGGCTCCGGCGTCAATTTCGCCTTGTTCTCCGAACACGCTACCGGTGTCGACCTGTGCGTATTCGAAGATCAGCCAGGCGGCCGTCAGGTAGCGCAGATCCCGGTGACGGAGAACACGCATCACGTCTGGCACGTCTACTTGCCCGACGCACGTCCGGGGTTGCGCTACGGCTATCGGGTGCGCGGACCGTATGAGCCCGAGGAGGGTCATCGCTTCAATCCGGCGAAGCTCTTGCTCGATCCCTATGCTCGGGCCATCGACGGTCCCATCGTCTGGAGCGATTCGCTGTTCGGCTACACGATCGGTGACCCCACCGAAGATCTCAGCCGGGATGATCGGGACAGCGCGCCCAACGCGCCGAAGAGCGTCGTCACGGATACGGCCTTTACCTGGGGTGACGATCGGCCGCCGCGGGTCCCCTGGGACCAGACGATCATCTACGAAGTCCACGTGAAGGGGTTTACCGCGCGCCACCCCGACATCCCCGAGCCTCTGCGCGGCACCTACGCGGGGCTGGTGACACCCCCGGCCCTCGAGTACCTTCGTCGGCTCGGCGTGACTGCGGTCGAGTTGCTCCCCATCCACCAGTTCGTGACCGATAAGCACCTGCACGATCGGGGTCTGAGTAACTATTGGGGCTACAACTCGATCGGCTTCTTTGCCCCCGAGATTCGCTACGCGTCCAGCCGCCAGCTGGCGGGACAGGTCGCGGAGTTCAAGACCACGGTCAAGAAGCTCCACGAGGTCGGCATCGAGGTCATTCTCGACGTGGTGTACAACCACACCGCCGAAGGCAATCAGCTCGGCCCTACCTTGTGCTTTCGCGGGATCGATAATGCGTCCTACTACCGGCTGGCCGACCAGCGCCGCCACTACATGGACTACACGGGAACCGGCAATACGCTGAACATGATGCATCCGAGGACTCTGCAGCTCATCATGGACAGCCTTCGCTACTGGATCCTCGAGATGCACGTGGACGGCTTCCGCTTCGATCTTGCCTCGACCCTCGCCCGCGAGCTCCATGACGTGGATCGGCTGGGATCGTTCTTCGACATCATCCAGCAGGACCCCGTCATCTCGCAGGTCAAGCTCATCGCCGAGCCCTGGGATCTGGGGGAAGGTGGCTATCAGGTCGGTAACTTCCCGGCCCTGTGGGCGGAGTGGAACGGTCTCTATCGGGACACCGTGCGGGCGTTCTGGAAAGGCGACGAGGGTCAGGCCGGAGTGTTTGCCTCCCGCCTAACCGGCAGCAGCGACCTGTACGGCCGCGGGGGACGGCGGCCCTATGCCAGCATCAATTTCGTGACGGCTCACGACGGCTTCACCCTGCACGACCTCGTCACCTACAACGACAAGCACAACGAGGCTAACGGAGAGGACAATCGCGACGGCGCCGATCACAATCTTTCCTGGAACTGCGGGGTTGAAGGCCCCTCGACCGATCCCGCCGTCGTGGCCCTGCGCGAACGGCAGAAGCGCAATTTCCTGGCCACCCTTCTGCTCTCGCAGGGCGTACCCTTGCTCAGCGGCGGTGACGAGATCGGGCGCACGCAGGGAGGGAACAACAACGCGTATGCGCAGGACAACGAGACGAGCTGGTATGCCTGGCCGCTCGAGGGTCCGGCCCGGGCGCTCCTGCGCTTCACGCGACACCTGATCGGGTTGCGCACACGGCATCCGGGGCTGCGCCGTCGGCAGTTCTTCTTCGGCCGCAAGATTCGAGGCTCGGAGGTGAAGGATCTGTCCTGGTTTCGACCCGATGGCAAGGAGATGACCGACGACGACTGGAATGTCTTCACACGCTCCTACGGCCTGCGGCTGGCCGGAGACGCCATCGCCGACGTCGACACCCAAGGACGGCCCGTTCTCGACGATACGTTGCTTCTTCTCATCAATGCCCACTGGGAGCCAATCGGGTTCGTCTTGCCGGCCCATCAGCGCTCGGTACGCTGGGAACCGCTGGTGGACACACGAGAAGCCGATGGTCAGCCCCGGCGCCGACCGTTCCGAGGCGGGCAGACCTACGACCTCGAGGCGCGGTCCCTGGCTCTCTTCCGCCTCGGACGGACCCCTCGCTCTTCTCCTGCTGACCCTCGCGGGGCGGCCGTGGATGCCGTCCAGTGAAGGCATCGACTGAGCCACGCGGCATGGCTGGGCGTCGGATTGCCCCGCGTGCCACCGTGGTGATCGCCGTGCTCCTGACATTGGGCGCGCTCCACATCGCGCAGCCCATTCTCATTCCCATTGCCCTCGCCATCCTGCTAGCCTTCGTGCTGGGGCCGGTGGTGGGCGCGCTCGAGCGCCGCGTGGGACGCCTGACGGCGGTTGTGATCGTCATCGTGTCCTTGTGGGCGACGGTCGGGGTGGTGGCGTGGACGGTAACGCGCCAGATCACATCGTTTGCGCAGGAGCTGCCACACTATCGGGCCCAGCTCCGTCAGCGTGTGGCCGAGCTCAGGCGCGCCTCGAGTGGTCAGGGGGTCAGCGAGTTGCAAGCCACCCTCGACGAGCTCCTGGCCGAGATACGCCCCGGAGCCGAGGCTCCACCTCCCGTCATCGTGCAAGGCCCTCCCGGCCCGCTCATCCCGTTCGCCGGGCTGATAACACTGCTCGGCTCGGTCGGTTTGGTGACACTCCTCCTCGTCTTCATGCTGCTCGAACGCCAGGAGCTGCGAAACCGGCTGATTCGACTGGTAGGTTCTGGTCGATTGGCAATGACCACGAAGGCCATGGACGAGGCAAGCCGGCGCATCAGCCGCTATCTGCTGTCCCAGGCCGTGCTCAACTTGAGTTTCGGGGTCTGCGCGGGCATTGGTCTCTTCGCGCTTGGCGTGCCCTACGCCCTCGTGTGGGGAGTGCTGGCCGCGGTCCTTCGCTTCGTGCCGTTCGTCGGCTTCTGGATCGCGCTTGCCCTTCCGAGCCTCTTCTCGGTCGCGACCTCCACGGGGTGGTGGCAACCACTGCTCACTGTCGCTCTGTTCCTCGCCCTGGCTGTGGCTTGCACCTTCGGGCTGGAGCCGCTGCTCTATGGCCATAGCGCTGGTGTCTCGCGAGTGGCTCTCGTGATAGGGATCGCGCTGTGGACGTGGCTGTGGGGCCCGGTAGGGCTGATCATCGCCACCCCGCTCACCGTCTGTCTGATCGTGCTCGGTCGTCACGTCCCCGAGCTGCAATACATCGCGGTACTCATCGGCCGCGAGCCGGCGCTGCCCCCGGCGCTCCGCGTCTATCAGCGCCTCCTGGCCGGGGATCAGGAGGAAGCCACTGACCTGGTGGAGGAATACTCCTCGACCCACTCGCCTCACGACGTCTACGACGATGTGCTCCTTCCTGCTCTGTCCGAGGCCAAAGCTGACCGAGGGCGAGGGGCACTGAGCGAGGCCGACGAGCAGGTCGTCTTGCGCGCTGCCCGCCGCATCGTGCGGGAGCTGGAGGAGGCAGATCCGCCGGTGGACGCTGAGCCGCGAGGGCGGGTTCCCGTCGTGGCCTTTCCGGTCCATGATGGCTTCGACGAGCTGCCGCTGCCGATGCTGAAGCAGGTGCTGGCTCCGGTGGGCGTCGATCTCGAGATTGCCTCGGCCGAGCTCCTGTCCTCCGAAGCGGTGGCTCTGGCTCTGCAGCGGCAGGCTCCGATCGCGGTGGTGGGAATCCTGCAGCCTGGAGGGCAGGCCCAGTTACGCTACCTCTGCAAGCGTCTTCGACGTCACTCGCCCACGCTCAAGATCGTGGCGGGATCCTTCGCGGGTCGGGGTGTCGGTGAGCCCCAGCGCGAGTCGTTGCTGGAGGCGGGCGCCGACATCGTGGTGACGAGCCTTCTCGAAGCTCGAGATCTCTTGATCCCGTGGGTTCAGCTTGCCCAGAGCATGGCCGGGCGGCCGGAGCTCGAGGCCGAGTCAGCGCGCGTGGCCTGATACCTTCATGAACAACCTCGTCAAGCGGCTCGGCCCCTGGTTACAGGTAGCGGCCATTGTCCTGATGGTCGGCATCCTCTACTTCGGTCAAGCGATCCTGGTGCCGATCGCCCTGGCAGGTCTCTTCACGTTTCTCCTGAGTCCCGTCGTTACCTTCCTGCAGCGATACCTCGGGCGGGTGGCGGCCGTGCTCGTCGCTGTCGCCTTGATCTTCTCGGCGATGGGGGCCATTGCGTGGAGCGTGGCCGGCGAACTGCGGGCGCTCGCCCACGAGCTCCCCACCTATCGTCACACCATTCGTCAACGGATCGTCGACCTGCGCGGCGCGAGCAGGGGAAGCGCAGTCGAGAAGGTGCAGGAAACGGTCAAGGACATCAAGGAAGCCATCGAGAGCGAAGCCTCCCCCAAAGGGCGCGAGAAACCGGTCGCGGTCAAGACGGTCGAGGAACCCTCCGTTCTCTGGAGATTTCCCACCGCGGTTGGCCCTCTCCTTGACGCGCTCGCCACCGCGGGCCTCGTGGTCATCCTGGCCGTGTTCATGCTCCTCGAACAACAGGAGCTTCGCAACCGCGTCATCAGCCTGGTGGGTTCCGGCCGGGTCAGCCGCGCCACCACGGCGCTCGACGAGGCGGGCTCGCGCATCAGCCGGTATCTGTTCCGGCAATCCATCATCAACGGGATCTTTGGGCTGGGCATTGGAATTGGCCTGGCACTCCTGGGTGTTCCGCACGCGGTGCTCTGGGGCCTCCTGGCTGCGATGCTCCGGTTCGTCCCCTACATCGGTCCCTGGATCGCTGCCTTGGCTCCCGTTACCCTCAGTCTGGCCGTGTTCCCCGGGTGGGTGCGCCCCTTGCTCGTGGCAGCGCTGTTCCTGGTCTTCGAGCTGTTCACCAACATCGTACTGGAGACGCTCCTCTATGCGGGCGCGGCTGGTGTCTCTCAGGTCGGCTTGCTGGTCGCTTTCGCCTTCTGGACATGGATCTGGGGGCCGGCCGGACTGCTCATGGCGACGCCGCTCACGGTCTGCCTCGTGGTGCTGGCCCGTCATGTTCCGAGCATGGAGTTTCTCGCGACGCTCCTGGGTGACCAGCCGGCTCTCAGCACCGACGTTGCCTACTATCAGCGTCTCCTCGCCGACGATCATGACGAGGCCACCGCGATCGTCGAGGCCGTTCTGGAAGGTTCCGATCCCGCTACCGCGTACGACACCGTCATGCTGCCCGCGCTCAACTATGTTCGGCGCGATGCGGGAGAGCTGTCGTCGGTGCAAGAGCAGAACGTGCTGCGGGGCACGGCGGCCATCCTCGACGACCTTCAGTCCAGCTCGAGCCCGCAGGCCTCGGTCCCTCCCGACCTGGCGAGAGGCACCGCTTCCCTCACCGTGCTCGGCTGTCCCGCTCGTGGCGAGGCTGACGAGATTGCATTGCGAATGTGGGCGCCGCTTCTCGACTCGACCCGCGTCACTCTCGACGTCTCATCCAGCCGGACCCTCTCGTCGGAGGTCGTCGCTCTCGTCAAGGAGCACGCATACCCTGCCGTGTGCTTGGTCGCCCTCCCTCCCGGTGGCCTCACACACGCGAAATACCTGTGCAAGAAGCTGCGGGCTGCGTTTCCGGATCTGAAAATACTGGTCGGCCGCTGGGGGCCTCCGGGCTTGGGTGGGGAGGGCGCGGAAGCGCTGCTCGCAGCCGGTGCTGACGCTGTGGGGGCTACCTTGCAGGAAAGCCGGGACCAGCTATATGGGCTGACACCCCTTCGGCCCAAAGCCGAGTCGACGGTGCCCGTCGGCTCCTCCTGACGGTCTGATCACATTCACAGCTAAAACTGATCGCGAAGAGGGATCACGACGAGCTCGACGAGCCGAGCTTTGAGGCCACGGTCTTTCCAGCGTTCGTAGGTCACCCGCTCCGCGTGCGCCACATCCTCGCTGAAGATGGCCTCCAGCCGCGCGGCTACCGCGCGATCGTAGGTCACCACGTTCAGCTCTTCGTTCAAGGCAAACGAGCGGTTGTCGAGGTTCGTGCTCCCGACCGTCGCCCATACTCCGTCGATGACGATGGTCTTGGCGTGCAAGAGCGCCGGCTTGTATTCGTAGAAACGGACACCCCCGCGCAGGAGATCCCCCCAGGTGGCGCGGCTCGCCTGTCGGACGAGTTGATGGTCGATGGCGCCTGGGGACAGCACCTCCACGCTGACTCCGGCCCGAATTCGCTTGAGCAAGGTCTCGGTCATGGCTTCGTCGAGCATGAAGTAGGGGTTGGTGATCCTGATCGAGCGTCGAGCCGAGGAAAGGGCGAGCAGGAGGGTCGTGTACATTGCCGAGTCGCCGCCAGCGGGGGAGCTGCGCACAACCTGGACGAGGACGGAGCCCCGGGGCGGATTGGGGCGGGGGAAATACGCCTGGCCGCCCAGCGCCACCCCGGTCACCTCGAGCCAGTTCTCGACGAAGGCTGCTTGCAACCACTCGACTGCCGGACCTTCCACCCGGATGTCCGTGTCCCGCCAATGATCCTTCGTGCGCCCGTCCCCCATCCACTTCTTGCTGACGCCGGAGCCCCCAGTGAAGCCGATCTTACCGTCTACGACCAGCAGTCGCCGGTGGTTGCGATAGTTCGCTTTGTGAAGGGACCAGGGCCTGACCGGCCGGAACGCCTGGACTTGACACCCGGATTGCCGCATGAGGTCCTGGTATTCGACCGGCATGAAGAGGGTGCCCACTCCATCGAGCAGGACGTGAACCTTCACGCCGGCCTGGCATCGCTCGGCGAGCGCCTCGGCCACCGCGCGCGCGATCGGCCCGTCCTCGTAAAAATACTGGGCGTACGCGATCGACTCCCGCGCCGCCCGAATCTCCTGGAGCACGGCAGGAAAGATCTGGTCGCCATTCAGGAGGATGGTGACGTGATTGCCTTCCACGATCGGCGCACCCGCATAGGCTTGCAAGGTGGGGTAAAAGGATGGATCTCCGAGCTCGACTTCGGGGAGCGAGAAATGCGGTCGCACCCGCGCGCAGGCGGCGCTCAGGAAGACCAGGATCCCGATCAGACATAGGGCGGCGGCCTTGAGTCTACGCATGCGAGAAGGCGGGTCCAATTTTCATGCCGAAGCGGTCATCTGCCCGGCACTGCCATTGCAGCTCCGCACAGCGTGGATACCTTGCCAACCGGACCGTCCTGTGGGGTGCATCGAGCCATCCGTGACGATTCCCGGCCTAATTCCAAGGGACGCGGGCGGTCCGGAGCTGGCACCCTCGCGCGAGGCGTCCGACCAATTGTAGAAAATGCGCTGAAATCCCGGGAGGCTTCTATGTCAATCTTCTCTGCCGCGGTCACCGTCGAGCAGCAGCAGAGTCATTCCCCGGTCCTGGCCTGCTCGTGGTGCGGCGAGTCCATTCCCGTCGGGGCTGGGCGCTACCGACTCCTCGGACGTCAGTACCATGTGGATTGCTGGGAGGCATTCCCGAGCAAGCACCACGTGCTGGGAGACATTCGCGAGCAAGCCCCCCTGCGGTAGCCGAGCGTTCGAACCTAGCCGCTCCGCTCGGTTCGCAGCGCGACGGCTTCGTGGAGGGTCTCAGGGCTCACCGGCTTGACGAACGACGCGTCGAAGCCTGCCTCTTTCGCTCGCGCGTAGTCTTCTGGTTGTCCGTATCCACTCAGCGAAATGAGCCGGATGCCGAGGCCGTGGGAACGGACACGGCGTGCGACCTCGTATCCGTCGATGCCCGGTAGGCCCAGGTCGATCAGAGCCACGTCCACGTCGAGTCGAAGGGCGGCCTCCACGCCCGTCAGACCATCCGCAGCCTCGTGCACTTTGTGACCTTCGGCTTCGAGCAACGTCCGCAACATGGCGCGCGCGTCGGCATTGTCTTCGACGATGAGCACGCGGCGCGGCTTCGGCGCCAGCCCGCCTACCATCGGCGGCTCGACAACCGCCGGCGGCGCATGCTCGGGAAGCCACACGGTGAACGTGCTGCCCCGATCGGTGCCGGGGCTGACGGCTTCGATGCGACCACCGTGTAGCTCCACCAGGCGTCGCACCAAGGTGAGTCCCAAGCCCAGGCCACCAATGCGCCGATCGGCCGTGCGCCGGCCCTGGACGAACAGATCGAACACATGCGGCAGCAGCGAGGCCGGAATGCCCGTTCCTTCGTCCTCCACGCGGAGGACCGCTTCCCTGTCCTCGCGGGCCACAATGACCCGGATGCTCTTGTCCGCGGGGGTGTACTTGAGCGCGTTCGTCAGCAGATTGCTCACGATCTGCTCGATCCGAGTCTCGTCAGCCTGAACCCAGACGGGCGTGAGCATCGGCACGACGCGACGGCCCCGAAGCTGTTCGGCCAGGCTGGTGAGACACTTTTCCACGGACTGGGCCAGGTTGAGTGGCCGCAACTCGAGAAGGATCTGGCCCGTAGTCATGCGCGCAACGTCGAGCAGATCGTCCACGATACGGGCCAGGTGACGAACCTGCCGTTGCAGGATCTGGCGGGCCGCCGCTGCCCGAGTGTCCGTCTTGTCCGTCAGATCGAGGACCGCCGCGGCGTGCGCGATGGCGGCCAGCGGATTGCGCAGTTCATGGCCGAGCATGGCCAGGAATTCATCCTTGGCGCGGTTCGTTCGCTCCGCTTCGGCTCGCGCCACCTCGGCAATCGCCAGGAGTCGAACTCGCTCCGCCTCGGAACGCTGGCGCTCTTCATGCTCATGGCGAAGACGAGCGTCGACGTCGAGATGCGCAGCCTGCAAGGCATGAAGCTCCTCAATGGCCGACGAGGCCCGGCCGGGCGGCTCGCCCGTGCCCAGGCGAGCAGCCGAGGCCGCTGCTCGGCTGATCGTTCCACCCAGGCGCGCGCTCCACCCAAGGGCGGCCGCCATGCTGAGGCCAAAAGCCGCGAGGCCCGCCACGAGCATCCAGAGAAGCGAGTGACGAAGCGCGCCATCCATCGGCTCGGCCGGAATGCCGAGTGACACACGCCACCCGTGCGCCGTTGGCATCCAGGCCGTGTACACATCGTCCCCCTCGAGCGTCTTGTACCGGCCAAATCCCCGGGCGGTCGACTGCAGGAGCGCCGCAAGTTCTGGTGTCGCGCTCTGCCCGATCTGTCGCTCCGGGTCCCGGGTACGGGCCACGAAACGGAGCTGGGAGTCCAGAATGGCCGCCACCCCTTCCATCGGCACGACGTCAGAGGTGAGGAACAATTCCCGGAGCCGATCGAGCCGCAAGGAGGCCAAGAGGATG
Organism: uncultured Candidatus Rokubacteria bacterium; assembly: GCA_963754315.1. GTDB lineage: Bacteria > Methylomirabilota > Methylomirabilia > Rokubacteriales > CSP1-6 > CAVWFS01. Next base: position 155,516 of record CAVWFS010000011.1, on the reverse strand, counting down.
TTTCTCAGGCGGCCGTCACGGAGGACCGGGACGGCCACGTCCACCACATACGCTCTCGCCCCGTCCAGGAAGACATCCGAGACGGCCGGGCTCAGTGAAACGCCGACCCGGGCAATGTGTCGTCGGTCAGCAACGCTGGTCAGTGGTGTGCCCAGAGGGACTCGCGTGTCGCTCAGGGGGGTGCCGTCCGCCGCCAGCAAGGCGATGGCGCTCCAGGCGGGTTGAAGGAGCAAGAGGCGCTGGTGCTCGGCGTGGATGTCGGGCAAGGCCCCCTTCTCGAACGCGGGCAATTCTGCGATGGCGCGCAAGGTTCTGATCGTGCTGGCCAGTTCGCTGTCGACCGCGATCACGAGCGCCGCGTTCGTCCCGCGCAGCGTCTCCCCGACTTCGTTGACCTGCTGACGCCACAGTTCGCGGACGACGAGACCACTGAACAGCATGGCCGGAAGCAGAGACAGGGCTACCAGAGCAACCAGCGAGGTTCGTAGACGAAGCCGCGAGAACCTCCCCACCGTCACGCCCGGCATGACCGCCCACGCTGGGTCTTGAGCGGCCTCATCGCATGACCCCCAAGCAGCGCTCGCATCCTACCACTCTATCGCGGCCGGTTCGACGTGGGGGGGCCTCTCTCCTCAAGGGCTCATGGTGCCGCGCGGGCGCTGACGATTGGCGCCAGCACCATGTCGACAGTCTTGGCGATGTTCCGACCCGAAGCGCTCTGGTAGCCAGCTCTGATCGTAGCGCCCTCGCGAATGTCCTCTATGGTGGCCGGCCGACCAATGACGCGAATGCGCGTCTCTCCTCCTACCTCAAGCGTCTTGCTGAAGACGCCAAACGGACCCCATGCGATCGCCAGCGTGCCCGCTTCCACCTTCGTGACTCTGCCTTCCACCATGCGAAGCTTCGCGGCTTGCTGGCGCTCAGCCTCCCATTGGGACTCAGCACCAACTCGGGCTGTCTCGAATACGCATGAGGAAGGCACACGGTCAATGCCAGGACCACCATAAGGACAAGTCTTTGATTCCGCGCCATCTGCTTCGCCTTGTCGTGTGAGGAAGAACGTTGGGTCATGCCGGCGGGAGCCGCAATACCGGTGCCATCACAACATGCCTCGAGCGCGCCAGATTACCGCTCGCGACGAAGAGATCAACTACGGTTCGGGGAGGCGTTTTGTAGAAAGTACCCCCTGATAGCAATGGCCGCCTGACTCCCGGCGTGGCGTGGCTCAGCATGGCTCGCACGCGCCGTGGCACGGGCTCCTGTCAAGAACGCGCTCGCTGGCACTTGGGTTGCACCTTCGATTGGCCATGAGTACGCCAGCGAGTATTGCCCGGCACCCAATTCATCCGATCCTGGTGGCTTTCCCAATAGGTCTCTGGGTCTTCTCACTCGCGTCGGACATCATCGCCCTGGTCTGGGGAAGCCCGAACTGGAAGAATGCTGCGCTCTATACGATGGTGGGGGGCATTGCTGGGGCATTGCTCGCCGCCATTCCGGGGTTTATCGACTGGTTCTCACTCCGAACAGCTCAGGTTCAACGGCTCGGCACAATCCACATGGTGCTCAATCTCGTCCTCGTCGCTCTCTTTTCCGTCAACGCGTGGATCCGCCTAGCCCTGGCCGTACCTGACGCCATTCCCCTCACGCTTTCCATCGTGGGGGTCCTCCTCCTGGGTGTCTCCGGATGGCTCGGTGGAGAAATGGTGTATGTCCACCGGGTTGGCGTGGCGACATCCACAGCGAACGCGTCCTCACGATCCCGTCAGGCTGCCTGAGCGGCCGCCGTCGACGGAGCGTCCCACAGCATGCGTCGGCGACGAACAGGTGGGACCTTGGCCATAGGGTCTCTGGCCTTTGTGTTCCTGCTCGTTCTTGGACCCGCTCCGTCCATCGCCGAGCCCATCAAGGTGCGGTTCAAGGAAGGTGTTGCCCGCGGATTCCTCGTACTGGCCCCGCCGGGAGGGTCGCCGATCGCCTTCGGAGAGCTCCGCCAGAAGCCCGTCGGAAATGCCATTGAGAGTCGGCTCGTTCTGCAGTTTCGTGACGGCTCGCTCTTCGACGAGACGGTGACCTTTACCCAGGCCGGCGTTTTTCGCCTCGAGGCCTATCGCCATCTTCAGCAGGGTCCGTCGCTACCGACCGCCGCCATCTCCTTCGATCGCAAGAGCGGACAGTACCAGGCGCGGACCCAGGAGAAGAAAGGCGACGAGGAGAAGGTTGCCACCGGTGTGCTCGACATGCCTGCCGACCTCTATAACGGCTTGACCCTCACCCTGCTCAAGAACCTCCCCGGCGGAACACCGGCCCTCGTGAAGATCGCCGCGTTCACTCCGAAGCCGCGGCTCATCGAGGCCCAGCTGACAGCGGAGGGAGAGGACAAGGTCCGAGTGGGCCCGGCGGCCAAGAAAGCCACACGCCATCTTGTCAAACTCGAACTGCAGGGGCTTGCGGGGCTGATCGCGCCCGTCATTGGCAAGGACCCGCCCGATCTCCGGTACTGGCTCGTGACGGGAGAAGTGCCAGCCTTCGTGCGATTCGAGGGGGCGATGTATTTGAATGGCCCGGTCTGGCGACTGGAAATGGCAAACGTCGAATGGCCGCGTTGACCGTCAATGGGTGTCGCTGAGGTCGGTGCGCGGACATCGCCAGATGGCACGCTGGGTGAATACGGTACGGCTCTCATGAGCACACTGAGAACGATACAGATGACGGAGGGTCCAGCCCCGCCGGCGCCCCTCCCCAAAGTAACCCTCGCGTTCTACCGTGCCGTCATGCAGGGGCTCCAGAGCACTGACGTGCCCTTTCTCGTCGGCGGCGCCTACGCCTTCGCCAGTTACACCGGGATCACGCGCGATACGAAAGACCTCGACATCTTCGTTCGCCCGACGGATCACGAACGCGCCCTGGCGATCCTCGCGAAGCGCGGATACCGCACGGAGCTGACCTTTCCGCACTGGCTCGGCAAGGTCTATGGAGGACACGATTGCGTCGACATCATCTTCAGCTCCGGCAACGGCCTGGCCACCGTCGACGAGGCGTGGTTCGAGCACGCGGTGCCGGCTCCTGTGCTGGGAAAAATCCGGCCTTTGGTGCCACCCGAAGAAATGATCTGGTCTAAGGGCTTCGTCATGGAGCGTGAGCGCTTCGACGGCGCCGACGTAGCGCATCTCATCAGCGCCCAGGCGCATCGCTTCCGCTGGCGACGACTCCTCGACCGCTTCGGTGAGCACTGGCGCGTGCTCTTGAGTCACCTGATCCTGTTCGGCTTCGTGTATCCGGACGAGCGGCGCAAGGTCCCCGGGTGGGTCATGGGCGTCCTCCTCGACCGCCTGGCTGATGACCTACGTCCCGATCACCCACGCACCCCCGGGCTGTGTCAGGGAACACTGATTTCGCGCGAGCAATACCTTCCCGATGTGGAGGCGGGGGGCTACGCGGACGCACGCATGGCCCCGTACGGGGCGCTGACTCCCGAGGAGATCGCCATCTGGACAGCCGACATCGACCACGAGGCACCGCAGCTGACCCATCCGCGCCCACCCGCCAGCTTCCCCTCCGATGCGAATCGCTGCCGTCGGTGACCTGCACTGCACGAAGAACTCTCAGGGAGCGCTCCAGCCCTGGCTCTCGCGCATCGCCGATCGGGCTGACGTCCTCGTCCTCTGCGGAGATCTGACGGACTACGGTCTGCCCGAGGAGGCTCACATCCTCGCCAAAGAACTGGCGGTCGTGCGGGTGCCCATCCTCGCCGTCCTGGGCAACCACGATCTGGAATCCGGGAAAGCCGACGACGTCTGCTCCATCCTCCGGGAGGCGGGCGTGGACATCCTCGATGGGGATGCCCGTGAGATCGGGGGGGTGGGTTTCGCGGGGGTCAAGGGATTCGCGGGAGGATTCGGAGCCCGGGCTCTCGGCCCCTGGGGCGAGCCGACCATCAAGCAGTTCGTTCACGAAGCCATCGACGAGACGCTGAAACTGGAAGGGGCTCTCGCCCGTCTCCGCACAACCCAGCGCGCCGTCCTCCTCCACTACGCGCCAATCCGTGCAACGGTCGAAGGCGAGCCTCTCGAAATCTTCCCGTTTCTCGGCTCGAGCCGTCTCGAGGAGCCCCTCACCCGCTATCCCGTCACCGCTGTCTTCCACGGTCACGCCCATAACGGCACGTTGGAGGGGCGGACGGCCGCGGACGTTCCTGTCTACAACGTGGCCCTACCGCTCTTGGCGACGGCCGACCGGGAGTTCCCCGTTCGCATCGTGACCCTGTCTCCCTGAGCGCGACAATGGACGCCGGCGGGGACACGCCATCCGACCCGTCGGTGAACCGTCAATCGACGCCCCCTGAGTCCCGCTCGCGACACGCGATCCTTCAGCCCGGCCGCACCGTATGGCGGCAGACGCACGCGGCGGAGGCCGGCGTCCTCATCGATGGCGCTGACTATTACCGCGCCTTCTACACGGCGGCCAGCAATGCTCAACAGTTCATACTCCTGTCAGGCTGGCAGTTCGACAGCGGCGTTCCGCTTCTGCGAGGCCCGGACGTCCCCGTTGGAGTCGACGTCCGCCTTCTCAAATTCCTCAATCGCCTGTGCCACGACAAAGCCGCCCTCCACATCTACGTCCTGGCCTGGGACTTCCACCTCGTCTTTGCGCATGAGCGCGAGTGGATGCAACGCGTGCTCTTCCACTGGATGACACATCCCCGCTTCCGCTTTCGGTTCCACAACAATCCGGTGGCCGGGAGCTCCCACCACCAAAAGTTCGTCGTCGTGGACGGCGCCCTCGCGTTCGTGGGAGGGATGGACCTCTGCGAGGCCCGCTGGGACGACCGCTGTCACCGTGCTGACAATCCTTGGCGGCTGAGCCGCGGGGCTCCCGTCAAGCCCTATCACGAGGTGCAGGCCTACCTCGTGGGCACCGGCCCTGCCCAGGCCCTGCAGACGCTTTTCGTCGAGCGCTGGGCCGCGAGCGGCGGCTCCCCGCCTGACGGGTTGGGCGCTCTGCCCGCCGTTCCGACCGGCTCCGTGCCTCTGCCCGCGTCGGGAGCGATCTCATTTGGCAGCGGACCGGTTGCCCTCAGCCGCACCGACCCCCGCGCCGACGACGGGACCATCCGTGAGGTCGAACACCTCTTCGTGGACGCAGTCGAGTCGGCCGAACAGCTCATCTACATCGAGACCCAATACTTCAGTAGCCGCCGGATGCATCAAGCCCTGATGGCTCGCATGCGCGCCTCTCAGCGCGCCCCCCTCGAGATCGTGATCATCGTCAACGAGCGTGCTGAGGCACTGAAGGAAGAGCTGGCAGTGGGCCTCCGACAGGCGAAGATTCTGGAACACCTTCGCCAAGTCGCCCGGGCGACTCGGCATGCCCTCGGCATGTATCACGCGCTCTGCGATCGGCCCTCCGCCCCCTTCCGAACAACGTATATCCACTCGAAGCTCATGCTCGTCGACGATCGCTTCCTCACCGTGGGCTCGGCCAACCTCACCAACCGCAGCATGGCCCTCGACAGCGAACTGCACGTGTCCTGGGAAGCCGCGGGCACCGGCGCCGCGGATTGCCGACGGCGACGCGCGCTGCGCCGCCTTCGCGTCAGTCTTCTTGCCGAGCATACTGGCCTGTCCGGGGCCGCGATTCGTGGTCTGGTCCGCGTCGATGGCCTGGTGGCACGACTCGACACCATCGCCTCTCGGCCCGGTGCTCGCCTGCAGTCCCTCGGTCCACCCACCGCGACCCAGCGCGCGGTGATGGAAATCGTTGATCCTCAGGAGCTCCCCTTCGATTCCGAGATTGCCGAGCCCAATCACGCGATTGTCCCTGACGAGCCAGACGATCAGCCACCTCCCCGCCCCCGGACTGCCTGGGGACGCCTGGCAGCAGCCCTGCGGCACCCTGAGCCATCCGGCACGTCCCGTGCACCACTCTATCCAGCAGTGATCACAGGCAGGAGGTGGAAGATGGCTACGACCAGACGTCCCCGGCCGGAAGAGCACGCCGAGAGCGGGGAGCAGACCTTCGCGTCCGAAACCGTCGAAGATGACGTGAAGTTTGGCGAGCTTCAGCTCGAAGAGGACGAGCTCCCCAGTGACGAAGACGAGGACGAGGATCTCGACGAGGAAGACGAAGACATCGAAGACGTCGACGACGAGGCGTGAGTTTCGTAGTTTCTTCAATCCGACCCATCACACCTTCGGGGTTTGACCCGTATGGCCGAAACCTCTTCCGCTCTTGAGCGCCGACTCACGGCGATTCTGAGCGCCGACGTCCACGGCTACAGCCGACTCATGGGCGACGACGAACCGGCCACGGTGAAAACGATCATGGCCTACCGTGAGGTCATGGCCGCCTGCATCACGAATCACCGTGGTCGGGTCGTCGACTTCACCGGCGACAGCCTTCTGGCGGAATTCGCCAGCGTCGTCGATGCCATCGAATGCGCCGTCATGCTCCAGCAAGACCTGGCCACCCGCAATGCGGAGCTTCCCGAGGAACGGCGGATGCAGTTTCGCGTCGGGATCAACCTCGGCGAGGTCCTGGTGGAAGGCGAGCAGATCTACGGGGACGACGTCAACATCGCGGCTCGCATCCAGGCGCTGGCGGAGGCAGGCGGTATCTGCGTGTCGGGCACGGTGCACGATCAGGTCGGCGCCAAGGTCGTATTCGGATTCGACTGCCTTGGGGAGCATAGTGTTAAGAACATCGCCAAGCCGGTCACGGTCTACCGCCTGAACCTCGCGCCGCCCACCTCGCCGGCGAGCGAGGCGGCGGCGCCCGTCGCCTCCCCTTCGGCAGATGTGCCATCGATCGCCGTCCTGCCATTCGAGAACGTGAGCGCCGATCCCGACCAGGAACACTTCAGTATCGGCCTCAGCGAGGACCTCATCACCGAACTGGCGAACCTCCCGGGGTTGGCCGTGGCCGCTCGCAGCTCGGTGTTCGCCTACAAGGGCAGCGCCGTCAACGTGCAGGCGGTCGGGCGCGACTTGGGCGTCCGCTATGTGCTGGAGGGAAGCGTGCGAAAAGCCGGAGAGCGGATCCGGGTCACCGCTCAGCTCTCGGACGCCGTCTCTGGCCACCACGTGTGGGCCGAGCGCTATGACCGCGACCTCGACGACGTTTTCGCCCTTCAAGATGAGCTCGTGGCCAAGATCGTCGGCGAGCTGATCAAGAAGCTGCCCAGCAACCCAGCTGATCGCCAAGAGTCCTGAGATGCCGCAAAAGGCCTCTCCGCGCCGCCCGCTGCGCCCTGCCCAGCGCCAGCGCCGTCAGCCTGGCCGCGAAGCGCTCCTGCGTCCGCAACCTCAGGCCGATCCGCCCCCGTCCACGCAGCCGCGGCTCGGGGGTCGCGTGGGCCTCATCACTGGTGGCGACAGCGGCATCGGTCGCGCCGTCGCCCTTGCCTTTGCCGAAGAGGGGGCCGACGTCGCGATTGTGTACCGCAACGAGCATGCGGATGCCGCCAAGACCCGCCGTGACGTGGAAGCACGCGGCCGCCGCTGCGTCGCCATGGCGGGAGATGTCGGCAACGAAGCGTTCTGTCGTCGCGCCGTCCGGGAAACGGTGCGCGCGCTTGGCCGCCTTGACATTCTGGTCAACAACGCCGCCGAGCAGCATGTGCAAGAGAGCCTGCTGGGCATCACGGCGCGCCAGCTCGAGCGCACCTTTCGCACCAATGTCTATGGCATGTTCTTCATGACCAGGGCGGCATTACCCCATCTGCGCGCAGGCAGCGCCATTATCAACACATCGTCGGTGACCGCCTATCGCGGGAGTCACCACCTGCTGGACTACTCGGCAACCAAGGGGGCCATCGTGTCCTTCACGCGAGCCCTCTCGCAATCTCTGGCCGCCAGGAAGATCAGGGTCAACGCGGTGGCGCCCGGGCCCATCTGGACACCACTCATCGCCGCCTCGTTTCCCGCGAAGAAGGTGGCGACCTTCGGGTCCGACGTTGCCCTGGGCCGCGCGGGCGAGCCCTCGGAGGTGGCGCCCTGCTACGTGTTCCTGGCCAGTGCCGACGCCAACTACATGACCGGTCAGGTCCTCCACCCCAATGGGGGCGAGATCGTCAATGGCTGATGGGCACTCGCTGGCGCCATTCTTGCGCAAGAAGGGGCTGTCTGGGCGGGGAACTCAGGTTATCGGTGGTTCATGGTCCGGGCCCACCGAGCCGGCGCGCCGCGTCGGCAACTATCAACACCCGCCCGGTTCCTCCACGCTGATTGGCCGGGAGCCGCCTGATGAGCCACACGGCAGCTGACGTCCTCATCGATACCCTTCACCACTGGGGAGTCACGGTCGTCTTCGGACTCCCAGGGGACGGCATCAACGGGATCATGGAGGCCCTGCGTAAGCGGCAGGACGATATACGTTTCATCCAGGTCCGGCACGAGGAATCGGCCGCGTTCATGGCCTGCGCCTACGCCAAGTACACGGGGAAGCTCGGGGTGTGCTTGGCCACCTCGGGACCCGGGAGGCATCCACCTCTTGAACGGCCTGTACGACGCGAAGCTCGACGGGCAGCCCGTCCTCGCGATCACCGGACTGCCCTATCACGATCTGATCAACACGCACACCCAGCAGGACGTCGAGCTCGATCGCCTCTTCGTCGACGTGGCCAAGTACAACGCTCGCATCATGGGACCGACCCACGTCGAGCCAGTGGTCGACCTCGCGTGTCGTACGGCCCTCACCTATCGCGGGGTGGCCCACATCACGATCGCCGTCGATATTCAGGATCTCGACGTGCCCAAGAAAGGATCGAAGCGGAATGTGGCGCACCACACCTCCGATGTCATGGCGCGCAGCGCGCGCCTCCCGTCGGAGGATGATCTCCTCCGCGCCGCTGACATCCTCAACACCGGCCACCGCGTGGCGATTCTCGCGGGCCAGGGCGCTCTCGGCGCGTGCGACGAGCTGGAACGGCTGGCGGAGACCTTGGCAGCCCCCATCGTCAAGCCTCTCCTGGGAAAGGCTGCCGTTCCCGACGACAGCCCCTACACGACCGGCTCAATCGGTCTGCTCGGCACACGTCCATCCCAGGAGGCCCTCGAAGCGTGCGACACCTTGCTGAGATCGGCACGACGAATTCGTCACGTGCGTGAATTATCAACCTGCGTCCCGGTGAAGGTCATCATCATCAAGAACGACACCTTGGGGCAAATCAAGTGGGAGCAGATGGTGTTCCTCGGCAATCCCGAGTATGGCTGCGATCTGCATCCGATCGATTTCGCCGCCGTCGCCCGGGCGTGCGGTGGCACCGGCTTCACCATTGAGCGAGCGGAAGACTGCGGGCCGATCCTCGACCAGGCGCTGGCCGCGCCGGGTCCCGTCGTCGTCCAGGCGGTGGTCGATCCGTTCGAGCCCCCCTTCCCGCCAAAGTCACGATGGAGCAGGCGGCGATGTTCGCAAAATCTCTCGTGCGCGGCCAGCCAAACCGCGAGAAGATCGCCCTCACGGTCCTGGGCGACCGGGTGCGCGAGCTCATTTGAGAGGCGAGCGGTGGCGCGGCGAAGCGAGGCCCCCATGGATTGTTCGCTCCGGATGTAGCGCGATGAGCAAACGGCGCTTCGTGATCATTGGCGCATCGCTGGCGGGTGCCACCGCGGCAGCCGCCTTGCGCGAGGACGGCTTCGACGGTGACATCCAGCTGATCGGGGCGGAGCCCCAGCTGCCTTACAACCGCCCGCCGCTGTCCAAGGGCTATCTGCGCGGGGAGGACCGCTTCGAGGACCAGCTGGTCAAGCCCGCCGACTACTACGCGAAACAGGCCATCGAGGTGAGGCTCGGGACGCGGGCCACCACGATCGACCCTGGCCAGAAGATCGTTGAGCTCATCGGAGGCGAGCGCCTCTCCTACGATCGTCTCCTTGTCGCCACCGGCGGCCGTAACCGAGCCGTGACCGAACCAGGCGCCACTCTGGCGGGCATCTTCCAGCTCCGCACGGTGGACGACTGCGACCGGATTCGCACGGCGGCCCGCGCCGCTCGCCGGGCCGTCGTGGTGGGCCTTGGCTTCATCGGATCGGAGGTGGCGGCCTCGCTCCGTCAGCTCGGAATCGAGGTGGCCGCCGTCGAGGGTCAGGCGGTGCCACTGGAGCGTGTGCTGGGCCACGATGTGGGCCAGATTCTGGCGGAGATCCATCGCGAGAAGGGTGTCGAGCTGGTTCTGGATGACTCGGTGGCTGCCTTCGAGGGCGCGACCCGGGTCGAGCGCGTGCGCACCAAGAAGGGTCGCCTCCTGCCCTGCGATTTCGTGGTGGCCGGAATCGGTATCGTACCGAACAGCGAGCTGCCGGCCACGGCCGGCGCCTCGAGCGACAATGGCGTGCTGGTGGACGAGTATGGCCGAACCTCGCTGCCCGATATCTACGCGGCCGGGGATGTCGCCAACCATCTGCACCCGATCTTCGGCCGCCTCCGCGTCGAGCACTGGAACAACGGCGACCGGCACGGGCGAGCCACCGCGCGCTCCATGCTGGATCGTGGCCAGCCCTATGACTATCTGCACTCCTTCTGGTCGGACCAATACGAGCATCTCATCGAATACGTCGGCTTTGCGGCGGCCTGGGATCGCCTGGTCTTCCGCGGCCGGCCCGCCAGCCGCACGTTTCTCGGCTTCTACCTCCAAGCGGGTCGCGTGCGCGCCGCGGTCGGTCTCAACCGCGGGGGTGATCCCGAAGATCCAAAGACGGATGGCGAGCTCAAGGCCGTCGCGGACCTGATTCGCCAGCGTGTCCCGGTCGATCCAGACCGCCTCGCCGACGAGGACGTGGACCTGGCCCGGCTGGCGGGCATGGCCGGGCGGCGACCCTGAGGCCAGGGAGAGGACCGGTGACGATGACGTGGAGTCCCTGGGCGCGAGCCTATGCAGAGACACCGAATACGTACATCTGGGGCACAAAGCCCTCGAAATTTGCCCGCGAGGTGAGCTCCCACCTACAGCCGGGAGCCCGCGTCCTCGACCTCGGCTGCGGCGAGGGGCGGGACAGCGTATTCTTCGCCACCTGCGGCTGCGAGGTCGTCGGAGTAGACGTGTCAGCCGCCGGCCTGCAGAAGGCTGCGCGGCTGGCCCGCGCCCACGGCGTGAATATCGGGTGGGTGGACGCCGACGCGGCTCATTGGATTCCGCGCGGTTTCTTCGATCTCGTGTATTCCTGCGGCGCCCTCCACTACGTTGCGCGAGAGCAGCGCGCTCGGGTCATCTCGCAGTTGCAGGCAGTCACACGCGCGGGTGGGCACCATGCGTTGGCGGTGTTCACCGACCGCCACATTTACGTCGAGCATGGCGAGCGTATCGACTACTTCGGGCGCGGCGAGCTAGAACAGGCCTACAGCGATTGGCTCATCCTCCGCAACGAGCGGTCCTTGATCAGCTGCCGCCGGAACGGCATCGCGCACCGTCACGGTGTGGAGTGGTTCCTCGCGACCAAAGAGGGAGGCAAGCGTACGTCCACGATGGGGCCTACTTCGTCGGGGCCGCGCGTTGGGCGGCCGCGGCCAGAACCTTCTCGAGGGTCTCCGGATCGACTGGCTTGACCACGTGCTGATCGAAGCCGGCCGCGCGTGTCCGCTGGCGATCCTGCATCTGTCCGTACCCGGTAAGGGCCACCAGCTGCATGGTGCCGGCTCCCGGAATGGCCCGAATGCGACCGGCGAGCTCGAGGCCGTCGAGGCCCGGCAAGCCGAGGTCGATGAGCGCCACCTGAGGCTTGAGCTCGGTAGCCAAGCGAAGCCCCTCCAGACCGTCGGCCGCCTCGTGCGTCTCGTGCCCGGCCATGTCGAGAAGCGTGCGCAGCATTTCACGGGCGTCGTCGTTGTCCTCCACGATGAGGATGCGCAGCCGCCCTTCGCCCGGCGGCGGCGGTTCGGCATTCTCACAGGCCGCCACCGACGCCCGCGCCACGCGTGGGAGGCGCACGGTAAAAAGACTGCCCTGGCCTGGGCCCGGGCTCGAGGCCTCCACCCGGCCTCCGTGCAGCTCGATCAGCTGACGCACGAGCGTGAGACCGATGCCGAGACCACCCCGGGAACGATCGAGCGCTTGCCGCTCCTGAGCGAAAGGCTGAAAGAGGCGTTGCAGCATCTCCGGGCTCATCCCGACGCCGGTGTCGCGGACACATACCACGGCCTCGTCGTTCCTGGCTCCGACCTCCACCTCGATGCGGCCGCCGGCATCGGTGTACTTCACGGCGTTGACCAGAAGATTGGTGACCACCTGCTCCATCCGCGCGGTGTCGACCTCGACCGTGGCCGGCTCCAGCCGGAGCGCGATCTGGTGATGATCGAGCCCGCCGGCCACCCGCAGCGCCTCTACGGCTCGCCCGACGACGTCGGCCAGGTCGACTGGTACGCGGGTGAGGGTAACCCGGCCGGCGGTCACCCGGGCGATGTCGAGCAGGTCGTCAACCATGCGGGCCAGATGGGTCGACTGCCGGATCAGCACGCTGCGGGCACGGACCGCTCGATCGTCGGTGAGACGGACGGGCTCCAGCAGGTGGGCAGCCATGGTAATGGCGCCCAGCGGGTTGCGTAACTCGTGGGACAGCATCGCCAGGAACTCGTCCTTCTGCCGGTCGCGTTCCTGTACGTCGCGATGAAGGCGGCTGTTGTCGAGGGCAATCGCGGCCCGGCCAGCCACCAGCCGGATCAGCTCGAAATCGGCTTCCGCGTAGCGACGCCCGGAGCCCACGAGGGCCGCCGCGACCGCTCCCACCGTGCGGCCGCGGGCGATCAGTGGCAGCACGACACCTTGCCTGGTTCCGCCTATCCCATCCAGCGCCTCGGCCTCGCCGCCCGTCACCGCGCGTCGCAGGGCCTCGCTCACGGCTCGGGCTGCCTCCGGAACGGGAGGATCGGCGCTGATGGCGCCGATCGCATCGAGGGTCCGCCAGGAGGTCTGGTCCTCGTTCGCGAGGGAGACGGCGGCCAGATCAGCCAGGCGCGGGACGAACAGATCAAGGAGATCACGGACAAGCGTGGGGGTGTCGAGTGACCGCGTGAGAATGCGGCCCACGTCGGCCAGAAAGCTGAGGCGGCGCCCTTCCTCCTCGGCCACCGCCCGCGCTGCCTGCTCCCGCGAGAGCGCGATGCGCTGCTCGGCCTCACGCTCGACCCTGGCTTGCATCTTTGATAGCTCCACAAAGACCTTGACCTTGGCACAGAGAATCTCGGCGATGAACGGGTTCAGGATGAAGTCCACCGCGCCGAGCGAATACGCGCGTACCTGCAGCATCTCGTCGGTATCCGCGGTCAGGAAGATGATGGGAGTATGACGTGAGCGCGGACGCTGGCGGATGAGAGCGGCCGTCTCGAACCCGTCCATCTCCGGCATGTTGACGTCCAGCAGAATGACCGCCACGTCGTTGTCGAGGAGGAACCAGAGGGCTTCCGTGCCGGAAGCGACGGCAATGACTTCCTCGCCTACCTCGGCCAGGGCGGTCCGCAGTGCCAGCCGCTGGGACGGCTGGTCGTCGACGACGAGGATCCGAGCCGGCGGTTCCGCGCGCACGGGCTGGGTCAGGTCCACAATGCTATCTGATCAGCCAAGCCTGTAACATCGCCAGGAGCTCCTCGGGATCGACGGGCTTGGACAGATAGTCCCAGGCCCCTGCCTCGATACACTTCTCCCGGTCACCCCGCATGGCCTTGGCCGTCACCGCGATGATCGGCAGGTCACGGAACCGGTCGTTCTCTCGCAGGACGCGGGTCGTGTCGAGGCCGTCCATCTCCGGCATCATCACGTCCATGAGGACGGCCTCCACGTCGGGCGTGCACTCGAGAATACCGATGGCGTCGCGACCCGTCACCGCCGCCACCGTGCGCATCTGGTGCTGCTCGAGGATGCTGGTGAGCGCGAAGATGTTTCGGATGTCGTCGTCCACGATCAGCACTTTCCGACCGACCAGGTTCTTGCCACCGCCGTGGAGATCGTGGACGGTCTGGCGCTGGGCCGGCGGCAGCTCGTCGAACCGCCGATGGAGAAACAGGGTCAGCTGATCGAGGAGACGATCCGGACTGAGCACCTCCTTGACGACGGCCAGCTGGGACAGCCGACGGACGGCCTGCGCGTGCTCCTCCGACAGCGGTTTCGGTCGGTACACGAGGATCGGCAGGTCTGGGTGGCCACCGGCTAGGAGACGCTCCACGAACGTGTCGGCCGGCATATCCGGCAGCGCAGGATTGAGGACGAGACAATCGACCTTGCCTCCCGCGACGGCACCGAGCGCCGCCGACCCCGTGCCGACCGCCACCACGCGGGTGTCCGTGCGCGGAATCAGCCCGACGATCTGTTCACGCTGCACGGGGTTGGCATCCACGACGAGGACATACCGGGCCGGATCATCGACACGGCGGCGAATGGTCTCGATGACGTCGTTCACCGCTTCCAGGCTGGCCAGCGGCTTGGCAGCGAAGCCCATCGCGCCTGCCCGGAGTCCCCGGCGTCGATCCTCTTCGGTCGTGATCAGATAGACGGGGATGTGCCTTGTCGCCGGCGCGTGCTTCAGCCGATCCAGGATGCGCCATCCGTTGATGTCGGGCAGGGAGATGTCGAGGGTGATGGCCTCGGGGGCGTAGCGTTCGGCAAGGGTGAGGGCGGCCGCCCCGAAGCTCGTGATGACGCCCTTGTAGCCCTGATTGTGGGCGGCATCCAACAAGGTGCGCGCGAAGGTCAGGTCGTTCTCCACGATGAGAAGAATCCGGTCGCCTGGGCTGAGGTTAGCCCGGTCGTCCCCCACCTCGTCGACTGGCTGGGCCGGGTTGGTGATGACCGGGGCGACCGCCTCCCGGACGACAGACGGGGCGCCTTCTGCGGCCAGGCTGCGCCGTCCCACCGACGGCACGAACCCACCGGGAAGATAGAGGGTGAACGTGCTGCCCTGACCGGGCGCGCTGTTCAGCTGAATCTCGCCTCCAAGGAGGCGGGCCAGCTCGCGGCTGATCGCAAGCCCGAGTCCCGTGCCCCCGTACTTGCGGCTGGTGCTGCCGTCGGCCTGCTGGAAGGCCTCGAAGATGATCTGCTGCTTGTCGGCAGGGATGCCGATGCCCGTGTCGGACACCGCGAAGGCGATGACGAATTCCTGAGCGGTCAGGTTCTCGCTCTCGTAGCGAGTGCCGGGGGCGGCGGCGGCCATGGTGAGGGTCACCCCCCCGTGGCGCGTGAACTTGAACGCGTTCGACAGGAGATTCTTCAGAATTTGCTGGAGCCGCTTGACGTCGGTCTGGATGGCGCGGGGCAGATCGCTCCCGAGATTGATGCCGAAACGCAGGTTCTTCGACTCCGCGACGTGGTTGAAGGTGCGCTCGACGAAGGCATACAGCTCGGTGAAGCGCAGCTCCCCCACGTCCACCACCACCGTCCCCGATTCGATCTTCGACAAATCGAGGATGTCGTTGATGAGGTTGAGCAGGTCGTTGCCCGACGAGTGAATGGTCTTGGCGTACTCGATCTGCTTGCCGCTCAAGTTGCCCTCGACGTTGCGCGACAGCTGATCGGACAGGATGAGCAGACTGTTCAGCGGCGTGCGCAACTCGTGCGACATGTTGGCCAGGAACTCGGACTTGTACTTGGAGGTCAGGGCCAACTGGGCCGCCTTCTCCTCCAGGGCTTGCCGGGCCTGCTCCACCTCGTTGTTCTTGCGCTCGACCTCCACGTTCTGATGGGCCAGCAGCCGCGCCTTCTCCTGCAGCTCCTGGTTCGTCTGCCGGAGCTCGCCCGCCATCGACTGCGACTGGGTGAGAAGGTTCTCCGTCCGCGTGTTGGCCTCGATGGTGTTGATGACGATGGCGATGCTCTCCATGAGCTGGTCGAGAAAGGCGTGGTGGGTGGCGTTGAACCGGTCGAACGAGGCGAGCTCGATGACACCTCGCACCTGCCCCTCGAAGATCACCGGGAGAACGATAAGCTTGAGGGGGGCCGCACTCCCGAGGCCAGAGATGATCGGGATGTAATAGCCAGGGACGTTGTCCAGAACGATCTTCCGCCCCTCGAGGGCGCACTGCCCCACCAGACCCTCGCCCACTGCGAATTCGGTGGTGGCCTCCGCCCTTGCCTGGTGAGCGTAGCCGGCCAGGAGCCGCAGCCGCGGCGATCCCTCCGTCTCCAGCAGGTAGAAGGCGCCGCGGTGGGCCGAGACGACCGGTGCCAGCTCGGAGAGGATGAGCCGGCCCACCGTCAGCAGATCCTTTTGCCCCTGCAGCATGCGGCTGAACTTGGCGAGGTTCGTCTTCAGCCAGTCCTGCTCGCTGTTCTTGAGGGTGGTCTCCCGGAGGTTGCGGATCATTTCGTTGGTGGTGTCCTTGAGCACAGCCACCTCACCCAGAGCATCGACGGTGATCTCGCGCGTCAGGTCACCCTTGGTGACGGCGGTGGCCACCTCGGCGATGGCGCGCACCTGCGTGGTGAGATTGGCGGCCAGCTGATTCACGTTGTCGGTGAGGTCCCTCCAGGTGCCGGCCGCTCCCGGCACGCGGGCCTGGCCGCCGAGCTTGCCTTCGACTCCCACCTCGCGGGCCACCGTGGTCACCTGGTCGGCGAACGTGGCCAACGTATCGATCATGGAGTTCATGGTGTCGGCCAACTCGGCGATCTCGCCCTTGGCCTCCACGGTCAGCTTCTGGCGAAGCACGCCATTGGCCACCGCCGTCACCAGACGCGCGATACCCCGGACCTGGCTGGTGAGGTTGCCGGCCATCGAATTGACGTTGTCGGTGAGATCCTTCCAGACACCCGAGACACCCTGCACCTGGGCCTGGCCCCCGAGCTTCCCTTCCGTGCCCACTTCGCGGGCGACCCGCGTCACCTCGGCCGCGAAGGAGCTGAGCTGGTCGACCATCCGGTTGACGGTGTCCTTCAGATCGAGGATCTCGCCCTTGACGTCGACGGTGATCTTGCGGGAGAGATCGCCGTTGGCCACGGCCTTGGTCACGTCCGCGATGTTGCGCACCTGGGCGGTCAGGTTGCTCGCCATGAAGTTGACGCTGTCGGTGAGGTCGCGCCAGGTGCCCGCTACCCCATGCACGTCGGCCTGGCCGCCCAGCCGCCCGTCCGTGCCCACCTCGCGAGCCACCCGAGTCACCTCGGCTGCAAAAGAGCGCAGCTGGTCGACCATCCGATTGACGGTGTCCTTCAGCTGCAAAATCTCGCCGCGAACGTCGACGGTGATCTTCTTGGACAGGTCACCATGAGCCACGGCCGTGGTCACCTCGGCGATGTTGCGGACCTGGCCGGTCAGGTTGCTCGCCATGAAGTTGACGCTGTCCGTGAGGTCCTTCCAGGTGCCGGCCACATCCCGGACATCGGCCTGGCCCCCGAGCTTGCCCTCCGTACCCACCTCGCGCGCCACCCGGGTCACCTCGGCCGCGAACGATCGCAGTTGATCCACCATGGTGTTGATGGTGTCTTTCAGCTCGAGAATCTCGCCGCGCACGTCGACCGTAATCTTCTTGGACAGGTCGCCGTTGGCCACGGCCGTGGTGACCTCGGCGATGTTGCGAACCTGGGCGGTCAGGTTGCTGGCCATGGAGTTGACGCTGTCGGTGAGATCCTTCCAGGTCCCGGCCACGTCCCGCACGTCAGCCTGGCCCCCCAGCTTGCCCTCCGTACCCACCTCGCGGGCCACCCGGGTCACCTCGGCCGCAAAGGAGCTGAGCTGATCCACCATCGTGTTGACGGTGTTCTTGAGCTCCAGGATCTCCCCGCGCACGTTGACGGTGATCTTCTTGGAGAGGTCGCCGCTGGCCACGGCCTTGGTGACATCGGCGATGTTGCGCACCTGCGCGGTCAAGTTGCTGGCCATCGAGTTGACGCTGTCGGTCAGATCTTTCCAGGTCCCGGCCACGCCCTTGACGTCGGCTTGGCCTCCCAGCTTGCCCTCTGTGCCCACCTCGCGCGCCACCCGGGTCACCTCGGCCGCGAAGGAGCTCAGCTGATCGACCATCCGGTTGACCGTGTCCTTCAGCTCCAGGATCTCGCCCTTGACGTCGACGGTGATCTGCCGCGAGAGGTCGCCGTTGGCCACCGCCTTGGTGACATCGGCGATGTTGCGCACCTGTTCGGTCAAGTTGCGGGCCATGTAGTTGACGCTGTCGGTGAGATCCTTCCAGGTGCCGGCCACGCCTTTGACGTCGGCCTGTCCCCCAAGCTTGCCCTCCGTGCCCACCTCGCGCGCCACCCGGGTCACCTCGGAGGCAAACGAGCTGAGCTGATCCACCATCGTGTTGATGGTGTTCTTGAGCTCGAGGATCTCGCCCCGGACGTCGACGGTGATCTTCTTGGAGAGGTCACCGTTGGCCACCGCGGTGGTGACATCGGCGATGTTCCGCACCTGGGCCGTCAGATTGCCGGCCATGGAGTTGACGCTGTCCGTGAGGTCGCGCCAGGTGCCGGACACCCCCTCCACGCGCGCCTGCCCGCCGAGATTGCCCTCGGTCCCGACCTCGCGCGCCACCCGGGTCACCTCCGAGGCAAACGAGCGGAGCTGATCCACCATCGTGTTGATGGTGTTCTTCAGTTCGGACACCTCGCCGCGCACGTCCACGGTGATCTTGCGGGAAAGGTCACCGTTGGCCACGGCCGTGGTGACCTCGGCGATGTTCCGGACCTGGGCGGTGAGATGGCCTGCCATGGAGTTGACGCTGTCCGTGAGGTCGCGCCACGTCCCGGACACGCCCTCCACACCGGCCTGCCCGCCGAGCTTGCCCTCGGTGCCGACCTCGCGGGCCACCCGCGTGACTTCGGAGGCGAACGAGCTGAGCTGGTCCACCATGGTGTTGATGGTGTTCTTGAGCTCCAGGATCTCGCCGCGGACGTCGACGGTGATCTTCTTGGACAGGTCGCCGTTGGCGACGGCGGTGGTGACCTCCGCAATGTTCCGGACCTGGGCGGTGAGATTGCCGGCCATGAAGTTGACGCTGGCCGTGAGGTCGCGCCAGGTGCCGGACACACCCTCCACCCGCGCTTGGCCGCCCAGATTGCCCTCGGTTCCAACCTCGCGCGCCACCCGGGTCACCTCGGAGGCAAACGAGCGGAGCTGATCCACCATCGTGTTGATGGTGTCCTTGAGCTCCAGGACCTCGCCGCGGACGTCGACGGTAATTTTTTTGGAGAGGTCGCCGTTGGCGACGGCGGTGGTGACTTCCGCAATGTTTCGGACCTGGGCGGTGAGATTGCCAGCCATGGAGTTGACGCTGTCGGTCAGATCCTTCCAGGTACCCGCCACTCCCTTGACGCGGGCCTGTCCGCCGAGCTTGCCCTCGGTGCCCACTTCGCGGGCCACCCGCGTGACTTCGGAGGCGAAGGAGCTGAGCTGATCCACCATTCGGTTGACGCTGCGCGCGGTGCGAAGGAACTCGCCTTCCAGCGGCCGCCCGTCAATGTCGAGCGCGATCCTTTGGGAGAGGTCACCCTTGGCAACAGCCCCGATGACGCGGGCTGCCTCGCTGGTGGGCTGGCCAAGGCTTGCGATCAGCGAGTTGATATTGGCAACCGAGGCCGCCCAGGCACCGGTTACCGCTCCGACGTTCGCTCGCTCCTGAAGCCGCCCGCGCTGACCGACCAGCATGCTCAGGCGCTCCAGCTCGGCCGCGAGATGCTCGTTGAGCTCGATGACCTCGTTGAGCGTCTCGGCGACCTTCCCGGACGCGCCGGTCCAAACGTCTGGGAGCCGGACCGAGAAGTCCCCCTTGCGAACCGCGCGCAGCACCGTGAGTAACCGCGAGACGTCGAGCTCGGGAGTCGAATCAACCAGCGCTGACATCGGCATGCTCCGTTGAAAAATTTAGAAACCGGGATCGACGCTTTGTAGAAATGACGAGGGTGGGGCACAGATGCGCCATCGTCCCGGTCGCCTTCCCGTTGCCGCGTGGCCGCCGCAGCTTTTACTGTTTTTACGAACACTTAGCCGCGGACTGGGTCAGGCTCGCCCGCGGTAGCTAGGTGAGCGGATCCGGTCGTAGGCGGTCGTAGGGTCAAACTCGAAACCACGAGCCAGCAAAGGGCGGACCAACGGACCCTGTGCGAACAGGAGAGTGCCCGCCAATACGCGGGCAACTCTCCTGCGACCCAGAACTTTAGGCGGCCTTGCGGCGGCGCGACCGACGTGACCGCTTGGATTGCGCCTTCGGCGGTACGGAGGCCCCGCTCCGGCGTGCCTCGCTGAGCGCAATGGCCACCGCCTGCTTGCGCTTGCGGACCTTGGCACCCGAGGACGATTTCAGGGTCCCGTGCTTGTACTCACGCATGACCTTGCTGATCTTCCTGTCCCCCGTTTGACGTGCCTTGCTCATCCTCTCCCTCAGGGTGCTGCCTGGCGACGATGCTGGCCGCCATGCTGCTCGAGTGGGTTGCCTTCCAGCTGGACGGGCCGGCCCAGATTCTCGTCGTCGAGCTGAACAGGCCGGCCGATGACCTCCTCATCACTCCGCTGAGGGCGTCGGAAAACGTCGGCTTGCTTGCTCGCTTCCTTTGTAGGCTTCTTTACCCTCGGTTCGTGCGCTCGCGTGACGGTGTCAGCCACCTTCTTCTGACGCTTGCTGACCTTCATCTCGTGCTTCTCCTTTTGAAGTCCTGCGCTCATGAACTCCCGCATCAGGCCGCCTCGAGCTGCGCCCACACTCCGTCCGGGCGCCTCTCAAAGCTCACCCTCAGCGGGATCCTCTTCCGGTGAATGAAGTCACACATGATGCGATTGGAGACCGCCCAACCATCTGGAGCATGAAAATGATGATGGGCGCAGAGTCCACTCTCGTCCACGAAGGGCTGTCCACAGGACGCGCATGTGCTCATCGTGCTGACGCCTCCTCCTTCGTCCTCTGGGGAGGAAGGCAACATGCGAGCCAGCGAGGGCATTGCTCCGTGCTGACTCCCCTCGAAAAGCGCCGGAGAAAATCGATCGTCCGCTCTGGGAGGTTTGGCCTTGCAGTTGCATGAGCACACCGTAGGAGGGCAACCATGTCACATCGATCACTCGCCAACAGGCTGGCGTCGCCAGAGGAACTGAAGACCATCGAGATTCTCGCTTTGCACGAGCGTGTGTTCGCACCACTGGATCCGCGCGCAAAAAAACGCATTGCTCAAACCGCCAGCATCAATGGCTGGGATCGGACCTGGGACGACCCTCCCCACGCCTGACACTGAAAACCTGTCACTGGCGTGAAACCTGACGTTGACGGTACGATGTCAGGCGGAGGCCAGCGCTGCCGCCGCGTTCCGGACGCCGAGGCGCGTAGCTGACTTTTCTCCGGTGCAGCGAGCTCAATCCGACCGCCACTTCTCGATGATCCGCGGCTTTCACCTGGCGGACTTTCTGACGCTGGGCAACGCGGCCTGCGGAATGATTGCCCTGTTCCACGTGGTGGCGTACGTCGAAACACGGAACCCCTCCCGCCTCCTCACGGCTTGCGTCCTCGTCGCCAGTGCCCTGGTCCTCGACGTGATGGATGGATGGGTGGCGCGGCGGCTGGGCAAGCATTCCGCCATGGGGCGGGAGCTCGACTCGCTAGCCGATGTCATCTCCTTCGGCGTTGCTCCTGCAGTCATCGCGTACGGGGCCGGAATGCAAGGGCTGTGGGATGCCGTGATTCTGATCTACTTCGTGGCGTGTGGGGTCAGCCGCCTGGCCCGCTTCAACATCACTGCCGAACGGCTCTCCGCCGAGAGCGGGAAAGTCAAATACTTCGAGGGCACCCCCATTCCCACCACCCTGATCTTGGTCGCCCTGGTGGCAGCCCTCGCCTGGTGGGGACGAGTTGGCGACGCCCTTCCCTTCGGGGCAATCGATCTGGGGCCAGGGTCACTTCACCCGCTGACCCTCCTCTGGGCCTTCTCCGGATCGCTGATGATCAGCAAGACCATCCGGATCCCCAAGATCTAACCCATCTCATGTTCCGGACGGGTCGGCGCAGTCACTGGCGCCAGCCCTTGCTCAGCTCGGGCCTCCGCGGTCACCGCGATCGCGGTCGGGTCGGGTCGGATCCCGCTTCCGTAGAGCTTGGCGTACATCTTCGTGAATTCCGCGCCGAGGAAGAGTATCTGCGCCGAATAGTAGACCCAGACGAGAATGATCACGAGAGATCCGGCGGCGCCGAAGGCCGAGGCCACGCTGGCCTTGCCCAGATAAAAGCCGATCGCGAGCTTCCCGATGCTGAAAAGCAGCGACGTGAGCGCAGCCCCCAACCAGACATCTCGCCACTCGACCTGGATATCGGGCAGGAACTTGAAGATGGCCGCGAACAGCAGGGTGACCACGAGAAAAGAGACCACGAAGTTCAGCGCCTGGACCGGGCCCTCTGCCAGGAGAGTCCCCCCAAACTCTGAGAGAGCGGCAAGGGCGGCGCTGATGACCAGCGAGACGAGCAGCAAAAAGGCAATACCAAACACCATCGCGAACGAAAGGAATCTGTCCTTCAGAAAACCGACCAGCCCGCGGCCGGGGCGTGGCTTCACCCCCCATATGGTATTCAATGAGTCCTGGAGCTCCCCGAACACGCCCGACGCGCCGAAGAGGAGGGTGCCAATTCCGATCAGGGTCGCTGCAATCCCCGTCTGGGGCCGGCGGCCCGCCATCTCGATCATGCTTTGCAGAGCGGCGCCACCCTCGTCGCCGATCAGCCCCCTCACCTGCCCAACTATCTGACCCTGAGCGGCCGCTTCCCCGAAGACGAGGCCGGCGACGGCGATCGCAATGACCAGCAAGGGCGCGATCGAGAAGGCCGCGTAGTACGCGAGCGCGGCGCCAAGACGTGGGGCCTTGTCCTCGCTCCAGCTGACCAACGCGCCTTTCAAGAGTCGAAACATATTCAACGTCCGTCCGAGACTCACCATAGTGGCCTGGCCGCCGCGCTCGGGGCCGACCCCCGGCGTCCGATCATCTCGCGTGTGAGCCAGGTCGGTCGTGGAGGGGGGTCCTGGGTGCTTGAAGAAACCACCGGTGAACACCACGGAGTTAGGAAAGACCACCACCCGCCCCGTGGGCCGCAGGGAGTCTCCGGCGAGCTCGCGCAACCGCATCCTCAAGAACCCGATATCGACGACTTCACCGTGCACGTATCCGAAAGGCCCTTGCAGAGCGACGTACTCCCCCACCCGAATGCCGTTGGGCGCCACCATCGAGAAATAGCCGGCGAGGGCGAGGATGACCGTTTGCAAGGCGAACGCAATTCCCGCCGCGGCGAAGCCCAACACGGTGACGAGGGTAGCCAGCTCGCTGGTGAAGTGAAAGATCAGGACGAGGGTGATCGCCACCAGCACCACGACGTTCCGCGTGCTCATCAGCAGCCGCTGGCGATACGAATCCGACACGTAACGTCGCACCGTCACTCGCCAGAACAGCGCCCCGATCAGGATGATCAGGAGAGCTATTCCGACCCGTAGGAAGTCGAGCCCGACACCCTGGAGCAGCTGGCGCGACTGTCGATCAAGCACCTGGTCCCACCCCTGGAGGTCGTCCGCGAACTGGCGCAGAAGCGTCAATTGCCCTCGAAGCGGCAACATGACCGCCACCAGCGCCTTGCGTCGCTGCAGCGAGTCCTTGAACTCCTGCTCGCCCTCGGCCAAGGTAGCTCCCGAGAGGGTGGGGTTCTCGGCCAGAGCCCGCAGGCGGCTCATGATCGGACGCAGCTCGCCACGAACCGCGCCGATTTGGCCTTCGACACTCTGTTTCAGGTCCGCAGTCGTGCTCTTCAGCGCACCGAGGCTACTCCGGCTGCGGTGCACGGCGAGCAGACGCCGGACCAGCCCCCAGGTCCCAGCCGGATCCGCCTCGACGACCGGAGCCGGCCCCGGCTGCGCGGCCGTCGCTTTCAGCCCAGGTACCGCATCCTGCAGTGCCTGGATCTGCCGAGCGAGATCCGTGTCACCCTCAGTGAGGGTCGCCGCTGACTCGGAGAGCTTGGTTGCGAAGTCCAGCCGGGCACGATCCAGCTCGAGCAGATTTCGGGCCGTTGCCAGTTCACGCTCGAGAGCAGGCTTGTCACGGGCAGCCGCCGGTCGCACTCGCGCCCGTAGGCGCGCGACGTCCTCTTCCCGACGTCGGACGGTAGCCGTCAGATCTTCCCGCTGATTCGTTCGCCGGTCTCTCGGGCCAACCTCACGGGCGCCCTCTCTCGGGATCAGTGGCAGCGACGCCCGTGCGGCCTCGAACGCGCGCTCGACGACTTGGAGCGCCAGCTGCTCGCCATCGCGTGCCAGTTGGGCACCACTTGGATGGCTGACTACCTGCGAGACGACCTTCGCCTGTCGATACCATGTCAGGACATCGTTCAGGGACGCGATCACGCCCTCTGCGGTGGGGGTATATGCGGTCACCGATGAAGATGCGTCCTCGGCAGCAGCCTGACTCGGCGCGACCGCCAACCAGACTACGAGCCACAGGCGCCAGATGCTGGCCAATCGCATTGAAAGCTCTACAAAGGAAACCCGTTTTTGCCGAGGCTCTCAGGTCGACCTCGGCAAGCGCTCAACCGCCATGCCTGGTCCGGGACTGCGCGATCCGGTAACGCCACGAGGGCTCCCAGCGCACTGCCGCGGCGGTCGCTTCGAGAGTCCCCCTCCGCCGCCAAAGTAGTCAATAAAGATATCGATTCGACGAGGTCGATCCTGCCTGACGAGCCGGCTGGTCTTGCCGCTCCGGATTCGCATCGATTCCTCCCAGGGGAATCAGTTCAGATTAGCTAAGCAGATGCCGTCGCCGCTGCAGTCGGCAGTGCAACGACGATGCCTAGTTGGTGGCGACCGGCGGCCCCGTAGGCGCGCAATGCGGGACGAACGCCAGAGTCGCGGCGGGCGGACGTCAGGCGGCGCGCCGGCGCCGCCTCCGTCGCTCGCGCCCACCCCCTTCGAGAGCTACCAGGTGCTGTCGGGGATTCTTCAGGCTCTGCTTGAGGGCCTCGGCCAGGTCCGTCACGGGCGCTGGGCGCTTGACAGGGCCCGGCGCGAGTGGCTTCCCGCTGATCTTCTGCTTGATGACCTGCCGCAAGACCTCTGTGTAGGTGTCCTTGTAGGCGGCAGGATCCCAGGCCGTGGCCAGAGTCTCGATGAGCTGCTTCGCCATCGCCAGCTCCTGCTTTGCGTACCCTCCGCCCGGGGATACCCCGAAGCTCGCGGGGCTACGAATCTCATGGGCAAAGCGCATGGTCGTGAGAGCAAGCGCCCGTCCTGCCGGTTCCACCGCGGCGAGATGCTCGCGCTGACGCAGGACAATCGTGCCAACGGCGACTCGTCCCATTTCCTCGAGGGCATCGCGAAGCAGCGCATAGGCCTTGATCCCAGCCTTGCCGGAGGGGGCAAGGTAGTACGGATGATCGAAATAGAGGCCGTCGATCTCCTTGGCGGGCACGAAGGCGCGGATGGCGAAGGTGTGGGTTGCTTCCACCCGCGCGCGGGCAAAGTCCTCGTCGGAAAGTTGCACGTAATGGCCCTTGCCGTATTCGTAGCCCCTCACGATCTCCTTCCACGGAACTTCGATGTCTTCCTTCGCACAGAAGCGCTTGTAGTCGATCCGGCTCCCGTCCTTCCGATGCAGAAGATGAAACGAAACTTCTTCCCGGCTCTCCACCGCGGCGTGCAAGTCGACAGGAATCGTGACCAAACCGAAGCTGATGGTGCCCTTCCAGAGCGCGCGCGCCATGGACCTTCCGCCTTTCTCTCCGAGGTTCGGTACGGCTAGGCCGCGCTGCGGGCTGGGCGCGCGGCCAGAATAGTGATCAGGTCGCCTGGATCAATCGGCTTGAGCACGTACTCGTCGAAACCCGCCTCGCGGGCCGGGACACGATCTCGCGCCCGCCCGGTCAGCGCCACCAGGTAGATGTGCTGCGTATCCTGATTCGCCCGGATTCGCCGCGCGACCTCGTAGCCATCCAGTTGGGGCAGATCCACGCCGACGAACGCGATCTCCGGCTGGTCCACCAGCGCTGACATCACGCCGGTGACGCCGTCCTCCGCCTCCAAAACTCGATGGCGGTCCTGCTCGAGCATCATGCGGAGCAACTCCCTGGCGTGGGAATCCTCCTCCACGATGAGGATACGTCTGCGCGGGCCCTCGCTCTCGCGGTTCGCCACGGCCGTCGCTGTCATAGGCTCTCCTTTTCCCGCGCCTCATCGAGCCCGCGATTGAGTTCGCGAGCTTCTGTTCGGCGAGGAACTGTTTCGCTCCATCCGCAATCGCTCGTGGCTCTACTCCTGGGCAACTGGCGTGCCAGTACGACAGCGCTCTTCAATGTTGCCGGCGGCCGCGCTGGCTAGGTGAGGAGCAGCACCTTGCAAACTTTGAAGAACGTACATACTTCCCGATCACGTACAGACTTCCCGATCAACGTACAGACTCGATCCGCGGTCGGTCTGTCCGAGGGGTAGTGGCATCCAAGCGGTAGGTCCTGGTGGGCACCCGCCTTGCACGTCCTCTTGCAGAGGGACCTCTCGAGACGATTGAGGCTAACAGGACTGTATGAACGCGAAGGGGTCGACAGCAATGAAGAAGTCCATGCGAAACAGTGAATACTGGCACCGTATCTTGGGGACCGCCGTCAAAACGAGCCGGTCGGCTCCGACAGGGGTGCGCCCGCTTGCGTTCGCGCCGTTGTGGATCATGGCAGGAGCCCTGGCCGGTGTCGCCGCCGCCGTCCTGCGTGGCCGCCGCTCCAACGCCTCCGCGCACGACGACGACCCCCGTGTGGCTGACGTGATGGTGACCGACGTTCACACCGTGGATCCGGACGCCACCATCGGCGAGGTCGCACAGCGAATGTGGCAGGAGAACGTGGGCATGCTACCGATTGTCCAGGACGGCCGGGTCATCGGTGTGATCACCGACCGCGATCTCGTTGTCCGGGGTCTCGCCAAGGACGGTATCGATCCCACGCCCATGCGTGTGATGGACTGCGCCACGCGCGATCCGATCCTCGGCCGTCCGAACTGGATGCTCGAGCGCGCTCTCCTGGTCATGGCGGAGCAACAGATTGGGCGTCTACCGGTGGTCGACGACAACGATCAGCTCGTCGGCCTGATCACCCTTGGCTCGATCGCCCTGCGTTCCCCGAAGGCAGAGGGAGCGATGGTGACGGCCAAGAAGATCTCGAGCCGCTCGGCGCGCGCGAAAGCGGCTCAACCAGCCAATCGACTCGCGCCGCGATGATCGGGCCGCGCCGAGAAGAAGGAGGTGGCAGATGTTTACATTCGTGGTAGGCATCGTCGCCGGCGGAGTCGCTGGCTTTTACTGTCATGATGAGATCAACGGCTACGTGAATCGTCAGATGTCTCCGGTCCGTGAGCAGCTCGCGGACGGTCTTCGGACCATGGAGGAAGCAACGAGTAGCGCCCTCGTCAGGCTGAGGACAGCCATCAGCTCGACGCTTCGTAACGCCGAACAATCGCTCCGGGCGCCCAGGAACAGCGCCTCGAGCGGGGTAGGCGTGATCTCGGGAACCGATCCGGTCTAACGGGAAGGGTCAACGCGAGCAGGACGTCGGCGGCCTGGCTGCTGCTTTGCCTCCCGTCCGGATATCGGCGTCTCGGTACGGACATTGACGTCGTCCTGCGATCCACTCGATAGCTCGCAACGTCTCAGCCGCTCACCCCGCTGTGGTGGTCCTCGTCTTGCAGCCAGTCTCTGCTTGGAGGATTGGAGCATTGCGCACGTGTAAGGCGCTCGTGTTGATGGTGGTTCTCGCCGGATGCGGAACGTCGCCGACCGCGAGCATCTCGACCGCCACCGCTCAGCTCACGGACGGCGCCGGGCGTGCCGTCGGGACCGCATCACTGTCGGAGTCGCTGGGGCGCGTGGCCGTGGTCATCGACGTGGCGGGGCTGCCCCCCGGCCCCAAGGCGCTCCACATTCACCAGGTCGGCCGGTGCGAGAGTCCGAGCTTTGAGTCCGCTGGGGATCATTTCAATCCGACTGAAGCCCAGCACGGCTCGGCGAATCCGCGAGGCCCGCACGCGGGCGACCTGCCCAACATCACGATCGATGAGAACGGTCGTGGGCGTATGCAGGTAACAGTCGAGCGCTTTTCGCTTCGGCCCGGACCGAATTCCCTATTCGATAGCGACGGCAGCGCCATCGTCGTTCACGCGGGCCCCGACGACATGACCACCGACCCGAGCGGCAATAGTGGTGCTCGGGTCGCATGTGGTGCACTGGTCGCATCTGCGGCACCGAGTTCGTCCTAGGGTCCGCCTAGGTTTTGACATTCCTTGCCTGACGGAGGTCACCAAGTGGAAACGATTGCTGCGGTTTTCCCCGATCGACTTGACGCCGAGCGTGCTATTCACGGCCTGCGCACGCTCGGCGTCCCCGAAGGGCAGATATCCTGCGTTTCCCCGGGAGTGCCCTCTCCTGACTTGACTCGAGCGATTCCGACGGCGGAAGCAGAGCAGCCGGGTGTGGGCCGGGCGCTTGGCGCGGTGGTTGGGGGGGCGGCCGGTGCGACAGCAGGTGTTCAATTGGCCACCGCCGCCGTCGGCGCGTCATTGGTACTTCCGTTCATCGGCCCGGTGATCGCCACCGGCGCAATAGCCGGAGCGCTGCTCGGGCTCGGGGCCGGCGCGGCCATCGGGAAAGCCGTCGAGGACGCGGGCACCGTCGGACTTCCCAAAGACGAACTGTTCGTTTACGAGGACGCCCTTCGGCGAGGACGGACGATCGTGACCACCTCTGTTGAGGAAGGTGTGGCTGAGGCCGCGCGGGCGACCCTGAAGGCCATGGGAGCCGAAACGCTGGACGCCGCCCGTCAAGACTGGTGGATCGGCCTTAGGGAGGCAGAAGCTGCACGCTACACGGCTCGGGGTGGGGACTTCGCCCGGGATGAAGCGACGTATCGCCGCGGCTTTGAAGCCGCCCTCGAGGCAGACACACGTGGAACGACGTACGAGACGAGCCGCGAGCTGCTCGCCCGTCGCTTCCCCGACGTGTACGGCGAGCAAGCGTTCCGTCTCGGATGGGAGGGCGGTCAAGCGTACCATCAGGCGCTTATGGAGCGGTTCGCGTCCGCCGGACTATGAGCCCCCCGCCGGCAGGCACGCCATGACGATCACCTCGGACTCGCTCGTTCGAGACGTGCTCAAAGGCTGTCCGTCGACCGGGGAGATCTTTATTCAGCACGGCCGGTTCTCGCGTTATGAACGCGGCAGCCTCTACCTCACCTACGACGAGGGGCTGACCGTCGGCGCCTTCGCGGCCCGTGCCCGGATGGATCCCGCACGGCTACTCAAACTGCTTCAGTCCGCGACCGAGGCCTGCGATACCACGCGGCAAATGGGGACCGACCAAGCGGGGCGCCGGACCCACGGTTCTCATCGTTTGCCGCATACCATCGGATATACAAGCAGCCATCGTGAAGCCCGCGTGGAGATCGACGTCAGGCCGGTGGTCGAAGTCCAGACCGCGCAGGGGCCTGACTAGACAGCCTCCCCCAGGGTGGTATCCTCATCTGTGGGGGAGCACTTCGCAGGAGGATAGCAAGAGATGACCGCCAGCCATGGGCCTCTACTTCTTCGCCATTGCCTTCGCGCTGGCGCACCTCGAGATCCAGATCGAGGGCAAGCATGGGTGGGCCGCGCAGTTACCCACCTGGCGCTGGCAGAGCGACGCGGTTCTCCGCTGGGCCGGCAAACCGGTCACCGGGTACCATGTGTTCCTCCAGCTATTCTTGCTACTGCTTATCCATTTCCCCCTGATGTACACGGGCTTTTCGCTAGAACGGGAGGCCGAGCTTATCTCCCTGTTCTTCCTGCTGGCGGTGTTCTGGGACTTCCTGTGGTTCGTGTGCAACCCCCACTTCGGGCTGTCTCGCTTCGGCCCGGGCCAGGTGTGGTGGTTCAAGTCCTGGTTCATGGGATTCCCCACTCCCTACTACGCGGGACTCGGTCTGTCGTTGCTGGTCTATCTCATCGCGGGTTTCGGCCTGGAGGGGACGGCACTACTCTGGGAGCGCGCCACGAGCTGGGCAGTGGTCTTTACGGCCTTGGCGGTGCCGACGTTGCTGACGGTGGGTGCAATAACCTTCGCCCCCTGGCGGAGGGGGGCCGCCGTCGTGGCCGCCGCCGTCGTGGAGTCAGACGCTCGTCGCTAGCCCTGGACTCGCCCGCCCGCCCGCGGGCAGCGGGGGCTCGGGGGAGTTCAGTTCGATCCGTGTCCGCGATCGCAAGGTAAGCTCGTGGCCACGCCACACGACAGTACGACTGAAGAACGGGACGAACCAGAGCACTCCCTTGGCCGTACTCAGCCCAAGCTCGAGGGCGGGATAGAGCCACCAGGCCCGCTTAACGCCCAGCTCGCGCTCGGTCCAGCACGCGATCGCTGACATCCCGGCCAGTGCCACACCGGCCACCACCGCCGCCTCCCTGGTACGGAAGATCAGCAGCGCCACGAGCGCGATGAACGACGGGTTGAGGAGCACCTCGGCCAGATAGCACGGCAGGCTGACGTGGCGGCGGAGCCGTGCCCAGCGCAGGTGGCGCGCCGCGAACTCTCGGAGCGTGCGGCGACCAAGCACGTTGTCGATGAGACAGCCGGTGACCACCACCGGCCGGCCCCGGGCCGCCAGCTCCTCTGCGCACACGTGGTCCTCCGCCAAGAACCGGCTCAGGAAGGGGAACCCTCCGATCCCATCGAGATCCTTCCGGTCGACCAGCATCGACTTCCCGACCGCGCAGGGGATCCCGAGCAGATGCATGAGCCCACTGACACCCCCCATCACGGCCACGTTCAGCTGAAGCGACTCGAGGGCGCCACCCAAACCGCGTCCATGGGTACCGCGGAAGAGAGACCACACGAGTCCCCCGCCCGCCAGCGCGCGGTGGGCTGCCAAGTTCTTGAGATGCCCCGGAGGGACGCGAACGTTGCTGTCACTGATGAGGAAGGTACGGTAGCGCGCCACACGAGCGAGGTTGGCGAGGTTGTTGACTTTCGGATTGAAGCCGATCGTTCGCGGATTCGCGACCACGACCGAGGGGACGCGGCGGTGCTCGGCGGCCACCGACCGGGCCACGGCCAGCGCCGGGTCGCCCGGGTCCTCCGCGCCAAGGATGACCTCGTAGCTCGGATAGTCGAGCCTGAAGATGCTTCGCAAATTCTCTCGGAGGTGCGCGTCGACGCCCTTGAGAGGCTTCAGGATGCTCACACCCGGCAGTCGCCGCGGAATCGGGGGAGGCGTAGCCCGGTGCAGACGGCGCTGCGCGATCGCCATGAGGAAGGCGAGCATCAGACCGAGCGCCACTAACAGGGCGGATACTACCGCCGGGACCGTCATAGCGGATACAGACAACGCAAGGACTCCAGCATCGCCCGTCCTCCTGCCACGATCGGTGCATGGGTGATGCCACCCTGCAAAGATGGCAACAGTGGTTTTCGGCAAGCGTTGTGCGTTTCGATGACGGTTGTGTGCCTTGCACGTCGACCAGATGACTGAGCACGTCGGGTACTTTGAAGAAGGTTCACGAGTGATACTCTGCTCACGGTGAGTGACGGGCCGACCCTGAAGACGGATCTGGACCGTGGGATTTCGCTGCCGGCCTCGTGGTATGTCGACCCGGCCCTCATGGACCGTGAGCGCGACCGTATCTTCCGCCGCGCCTGGCAGTACGTCGGGCATGCCGAGCAGGTGGCTTGCGTGGGCGACTTCTTCGCCTGCGTGGTCGCCGATGTGCCGGTCGTGGTCGTCCGCAGCGAGGCGGGACTGCGGGCCTTCGTGAACGTGTGCCGGCACCGACGCCACCTGGTCGTGAGCGGGGCCGGGAACCGGCGCACGCTGCAGTGCCCCTACCATGCCTGGACCTACGATCTTGGGGGGCGTTTGCGCGCCGCCCCGCGCGCCCAGAACGAGGCGGGATTCGAGCTAGACGACTATCCCCTGCTGCCGGTGGCGCTCGACACGTGGGGCCCGTTCGTCTTCGTCAACCTCGACACTGGCGCGCCCGCGCTCGCCAACTACCTCGGTCGACTGCCGTCGATCATCGCCGGCAGTGGCCTCGTCCTCGAACAGCTCCGATTCCACGACCGCGAGGAGTGGCGGGCCGAAGCGAACTGGAAGGTGATGATCGAGAACTTCCTCGAGTGCTACCACTGTCCCGTGCAGCATCCCGGCTTCAGCACCGTGGTGGACGTCGACGAGGACGCCTATGCACTCGAGGCTCATGGCTGGTTCTCCAGCCAGGTGGCGCCGGTGCGGCGCTCGGCTCTCGAAGGTCGGGGGCGCAAGCCGGCCTACGACGTGCGGGGCGCGGTTACCCAGGCGCAATACCACCATCTCTGGCCACACTTCACCCTCAGCATCAACCCGGGCCATCCCAACCTGTCGCTCGACGTGTTTGTCCCTATGGGGCCCGAGCGGACGGGCGGATTCTCGGAGCATTGGTTCGGCCCTGACGTGCCGGAGGAAGCTCGACGCGAGATGATCGACTTCAACCGCCAGGTTAGCCGGGAGGACGATCGCCTGACCGACTCCGTCCAGCGCGGGCTACGCGCGGGGGTCCCCTCCCGGGGCCGCTTCTTGGCGCGCAGCGAACATCTGATCGTCCACTTCCAGAAGCTCGTTGTCGACGCGCTCCTGTGAAGCATATCCTCGCCGACATCCTCGCCGACCCACGCCAGCGAGCCCCGCAGGGCGGTCCAGGAGCTGCCTTATCCTCGCGCCAGACGGCTGGGGCGCCAGTGGTGGCGTCGATGAGCCTCCACGTATTTCCTCTGCGCAATCAGCTTGACGAGGACCAGTCCCACCACGAAGCCCCCGACGTGGGCCCAGAACGCCACGCCGCCCTCCTCGCCTCCGAAAGCGGCCAGGCCGCTCACGAACTGAAGCGCGAGCCAGTAAATCAGCATCATCCATGCTGGCAACCCGATGGAGGTCACGAAGAACCCTAGAAACACCAGACAAAACACGCGCACTTTCGGATACAGGATCAGGTAGCCCCCCATCACCCCGCTGATGGCTCCCGAGGCGCCCACCATCGGAATGGGCGAGGCGGGATTGGTCGCGACCTGGGCGATGGCCGCGGCCAGCCCGCACGCCAGGTAAAAGACCAGGAACCGGATGCGCCCCGTGGAATCCTCGACATTGTTCCCGAAGAGCCAGAGGAACCACATGTTGCCGATCAGGTGCATCCACCCGCCGTGCAGGAACATCGAGGTGATGAGGTGAGACAGCTGTCGGCCTGGATCGGTCAGGCACACCAGCCCGTCGCCCATCGGAAAGCGCACGCCAGGGGGCAACGCGCCGGTCAGCTCGCCTGGGATGAGGCCCAGCTCACACACCGACTTCGCGAGCGGCATCGCGGAGCCAGCCCCCTGGATGAAGAACCACACCAGCACGTTCAGGGCGATCAAGCCCAGGGTGATCAGCGGCGTACGCTGGGTCTCGTTCTCGTCGCGATAGGGAAACATGAGAGTGGACCGATTCTATACCGGACGCTTCGCGTTCCACCGAAAACCGCGTGCGCTGGCTGTGAAACCTGAGGCGGGGGATGGGTCACTCCATCAAGGCGCGCACGATACCGGATAGGTGAGAACGAGTCGATCGCTCGGATACCGTTCGGTGTCCTTGAGACATCCGCCCGTGCGGGCGACTGGATCCTCGTAAGGGCCCCCCCGTCCTTTCTGGAGTTCCCAATGCACGTGCTCGTAGCCACGAACGTCGCAACAACCGCCGCAGGGACCCCACGAATGACCACGCGACGAAGCTTGCCCCCACCAGCGCCAATGCGGGAACCACGTAGGACGGCAGCCCAGGTATCAGAAGCCCTTGAAACGAGCCGCCGGCGACGAGAAGGACCGCAAGGGGGACACCCAGCCAGCGGAAGGTTGAGGGTCTGTTCACAACCGGACGCGCTTCAGCCTAGCCACACGGCACGAGCGTTGCTGTTCACGCACGGTGGCCACCTTGGTCGCCGCCCGAGAGGGAGGCGGTCCGACGCCAGTGGACGTTCGCCGCGCTTTCGGTGACTTTGGGCGCGCTGGCCGTCGAAGACGGGGTCGCAAGTCTGGGTCTCTTGCATGGAGTGTGCGATGACCGGAAGAGCCGACTGTGCCATTTGTCGTCAGCCATTGCCCACAAGCGGACCTGTCGCGTTCGTCGACAAGCAGCGCCTCATCCACATGGGATGCTACCGCGCCACCGTCCCCCTGCGCCGAGCGCGGGACCGGACCCTGACTTCGCGCAGCCGCCGGCTTCGGACGTAAGGTATCGAGCACGCTCCCGCCCGCTCGGCGTGGCACTTTGCACGCGTCCCTGCCATTGACTAGAGTGGAGGGGTGACCGAGCCTCAGACACGAGACCTCCCCGACCTGAGCCAGTACGGTCGTCTGGCCGAATATCAGCGCAAGCGGCGGTTCAACGTGACGCCAGAGCCCGCGGGAAAACCGGCCGCCAAGCGGGCCGTTAGCCGAACCGACCGGCCCCGGGAGTTCGTGGTGCAGAAGCACCGCGCTAGCCACCTGCACTACGACTTCCGGCTCGAGCACGATGGCGTGATGCTCTCCTGGGCGGTACCGAAGGGGCCGTCGCTCGATCCGAGCGTCAAGCGGCTGGCCATGCAGACCGAGCCACATCCCATGGACTACAACCAATTCGAGGGCGTCATTCCCGAGGGCGAGTACGGCGGCGGCACCGTGATGATCTGGGACCAGGGAACCTGGGTTCCGGAGACCGACGACGTGGACCGCACCTTGGCGAAGGGCGACCTGAAGTTCACCGTGCACGGGCGCAAGCTCCGGGGGTCGTGGGTGCTCGTCCGCACCCGGGGCGAGCGCCAGTGGCTCCTCATCAAACACCGTGACGCCTATGTCTCCACCGAGGACCTGACGGTCACCAAACCCCTGTCCGTCGTCTCCCGCCGCACGATGGCCGGCATCGCCAAGGCCGCCGGGGCCAGCCCCCGGCAGCTCGCCGTCGCCGCCGCCACCGATCCGCCCCGGCCGGTGGCCCCTCCTGACACCGCTCGGCGTCCGCCGAAGACGCGCTCGGTTGCCGCCAGGTCCGCCGCACGGGTGCGGCGCCCTCGCGGTCGCTGACGTGGCCGCGGACCGCCTACCCCCTGCTGGCCCGCCCATGCTCGCCTCGCTGACCAATGCGCCCTTTCACCGCCCAGGCTGGGTATACGAGGAGAAGTACGATGGCATCCGCGTCCTGGCCGAGAAGGACGGCGCCGGAGTCAGGCTGCTCTCGCGTAACCTCCGCGATCGCACCGCCGACTTTCCCGACATCGTCGCCGCCATCGCGGCCCTGCCCGCCCCCACGCTCGTGCTCGACGGCGAGGTCGTGGTCTTCGAGGCCTCGCGCGTGTCGCGCTTCCAGCTCTTGCAGCGCCGCGATGATGGCGCCGCGAAGCCGGTCTACGCTCTCTTCGACTGCCTGTTCGCCCGCGGCCAGGATCTCCGCGGCCGGCCGCTGACCGAACGCAGGCGTGTGCTGGAGGCAGAAGTGAAACCGAAGCCGCCATTGCAGCTCGCCCGCCGTCTTGCCGACGGCGGGCTCAAGGCCTTCGAGACGGCGCAGCAGCTGGGTCTCGAGGGCTTGGTGGCGAAGAGGCTCGCTTCGGTATATCGCTCGGGCACGCGCTCTCCGGATTGGCTCAAGGTCAAGGTGCGTAACGAGGATGAGTTCGTGATCGGCGGTTTCACGCGCCCGGAGGGATCACGTCAGCACTTCGGAGCGCTCCTGGTCGGTGCGTGGGAGCAGGGTAAGCTGCGCTACGCCGGCAAGGTCGGCACCGGCTTCACTGGCAATACGCTGACCGATCTCATGAAGCAGTTCGGGCCCCTAGTGCGACAAGCCTCCCCGTTCTACGATCTTCCCCGCGAGCGGAACGTCACCTGGCTCGAGCCGCGGCTCGTGGCCCAGGTGGCCTACACCGAGCTGACCGACGACGGCCGTTTGCGCCACCCGGCCTTTCTCGGACTCCGTGACGACAAGGCGGCCAGCAAGGTCCGCTGGCCGCGAGCAGGCAAAGTCTCCCAAGGAGGTGCGTGATGCCAGCCTACATCATCGCCGATGTGACGGTCACAGACCCGGCCACCATGGACGAGTACCGCAAGCAGGTGCCTGCGACCGTCACCAAGTACGGTGGGCGTTTCCTGGTCCGCGGGGGCGCCCACCAAACCGTGGAGGGCGAGTGGAAGCCGACCCGACTAGTGATCCTCGAGTTTCCGACCATGGACGCCGCGCGGCGCTGGTACGACTCCGAGGAGTACCGGGGGCCGAAGGCGCTCCGGTTCAAGGCCGGGCGAACGAACCTGGTCATGGTCGAGGGCGTATGAGGCCCGGGCACGGGCGCCTGCATGAGGAGTCCTCGTGGACGACTCGCTCCTAGCGCTGCTGGAGAGGCTGGCCAGGTTCGGAGAGGATAACGACACTCGCGAGAGTGCGCGCCCAAAGCGCATGCTCAACATCACGCGGGACACGGGTCGACTCCTCTGGCTCCTCGTCTGCGCCACAGGCGCCACGCGGATCCTGGAGGTGGGCACGTCCAATGCCTTCTCGACGATCTGGCTGGCCGACGCGGCCCGCGCGACCGGCGGGCGCGTCACCACCCTTGAGGTCAACCCCGACAAGGTCGCTCTCGCCCGCGCCAACCTGGCGAGCGCGGGCCTCGACGGTCTGGTCGAGATCATCACCGGGCCCGCCGCCGACACCCTCGCCAGGCTTCCCGGCCCCTTCGACATCGTCTTTCTCGACGCGGACCGACCGAGCTATCTCTCGTACCTGGAGCTGGCCGTTCCGCGGCTGCGGACGGGAGGCATGCTCATTGCCGACAACGTCACCTCGCACACGCACGAGCTCGAGGAGTTCCTCCTCCGTGTGAAATCCCACCCTCAGCTGTTCGCGGTGACCGTTCCCATCGGCAACGGTGAAGAAATCGCACTGAAGCTCGCCTGATCGTGCTGCCCGTCTTGCATGCCGCGGCAGGGCGCGGAGCTGCTACGATCGCGCGGAACACGGATGGAGGAGGAACCGCGTCAGTGGGATGGCGACTGGTCCTGGTGGCTGCCGGAGTCCTGGCCGGCCTGATCGCTGGCGAGATCCTATTCCGAACGGCGATACCCTCGCGGGATCTGTCCGCGACCGCACTCTGGCGCGATCAGTGCTGGCGGACCGACGCCTCCGGGTTCCGCGAGCAGCCGAGCAGTAACTCGAGCACTGCCCCCACCCGCATCCTGGTTCTCGGTGACTCGTTCGCGGCCGGACTCGGTATCTGCAATCCGAAGGACGCATTCCCCTGGCTGCTCGCTGACCTTCTGGAACAGGCGGCCCCCGGAGCGTTCCGGGTGAGTGTGGCGGCCCGGCCAGGACTGGACACCAGAGACGAACTGGATATCCTCCGGAAGCTTCCGCAGCCGCCCCACGTCGTCGTGCTGTCCTACTTCGGGAACGACATCGACGCCGCGGTCAAAGTGGCGGGGATACCCGATCCGCCCCAGGTCGTCATGTACGCGGGGCTCTCACGGCCAGCTCGGGCCGTGGTCACCACGTCCCGGCTCGCCAACTACGCGTACTGGTCGCTCTCGCGCGTCGACTACGAGCCGATCCTGCGGCACTATCGCGAGGTGTGGTCGCGCCAGGACATCGTGCAGTCGCATCTACGCGAGCTGGACGATTTCGTCCGGACCGGGATCCCGCTCATCGTGGTCGTCTTT
Source organism: uncultured Candidatus Rokubacteria bacterium (assembly GCA_963754315.1). Taxonomy (GTDB): domain Bacteria; phylum Methylomirabilota; class Methylomirabilia; order Rokubacteriales; family CSP1-6; genus CAVWFS01. Next base: position 117,897 of record CAVWFS010000011.1, on the reverse strand, counting down.
CCCTATCTGCCCGATCCGGGGTTCTTGAACTACGCCCAGGTCGTCACCGAGCACATGCGCGCTCGCGGCGCCGATGTCATCAGTGTCGAGGAATTGGTTGCCGGCCTTCCGATACCGGCCCGCGTGGTGGGCCCCAATGACGTGCACGCGAGCGCCGAGGTCCATCACCGGATCGGTCTCGTACTCGCCCAGAAGATTCGGGCGTTGGATCTCAGGTCACCGCCAGCTGGCGCCGCGCCTCCCCGATGACCTTGACGGCCGAGCTCGCAAAGACCGCGGTCAGCAGGAGGCCGATCACGATATCCGGCCAGGGGCCACCGGTGAGGGCGACACCAGCGGCGGCGAGCAATACGCCAAGGTTCCCCATGACGTCGTTGCGGGAGCAGATCCACACGGATCGCATGTTGATATCATCGTCGCGTCGTCCCCACAGGAGGCCCAGGCAGGCGAGATTGGCGCCTAGCGCGAGGAGGCCGATGGCTCCCATCACCGCCGCGCTCGGCTTGAAGCCGAGCGCAAGCTTGAGCGCCACCTGCACGAGGAGGCCCACGCTGAATGCGGCCATGATGACACCCTTCAACAGGGCGGCACGTGCCTGCCATCTGACGCCCCTGGTGACGACGTACAGGCTGAACCCGTACACGATCGCGTCGCCCAGCATGTCGATCGAGTCGGCGAGCAGCGCGGTCGAGCTCGCGGCCACTCCAGCCACGAACTCCACCAGGAACATGGCGCCATTGATCCCGAGCACGAGTTGCAGGACGCGCCGTTGGCGCTCGGGAACAGCGCGTACCGCGCAGCACGCCTCCATCGCTCGAGTCTAGCACTGCCCCTTCAGCACGCCTTGCCTGCCAAGGGCACGCTACACTGAGGACGTGCTCGACCATGTTCGTGTCGCCGGCGCCCTGCGCGAGATCGGGCTCCTTCTCGAGGCCGAGGGGACCCAACCCTTCCGGGCGCGGGCGTACGCGCGCGCCGCTCGCGCGGTCGAGGCGCTCACCGAGCCTCTGCCTGTGCTGATCGCGGAGGGACGGCTGCTCCGCGTCCGGGACATCGGCCCTCACCTGGCGAACACCATCGGGGAGCTCGTGCGCACGGGTCAGAGCACGCTGTTGGCCGAGCTCCGTCAGCGAGTTGACCTCAAGCAGCTGGCTCCCCGGCCCTCGGTCGCGCTCCTTCATGCAGCGACCGCCGAAGGTGACGGAGTCCTCGCCTACGTTCGCGCACATCCGGCCGTGGCGCACGCAGACTTGGCGGGCGCCCTGCGCCGGCGAGCCGAGAGCGTGTCGCAACTCGACCTGGTCGTGGCCACCGACGAGCCGCCCGCGGTCCTCGAGCACCTCGCTCGCTTTCCGTTGACGGCGGAGCTGCTCGAGCGCGGTGCCGAGCGAATCGTCCTCCGTCTGGCCGGCGGCCTTCTCCTCAGCGCGAGCGTGGTGCCCCTGCCCGCGTTCGCGGTGACCCTCCACCGGCTGACCGGCTCGGAAGGCCATCTGGCCAAGCTCGCCGCGATCGGCTCGGGAGCGGGGCATGGTCATGGACACGACCGGGCTTCGGCGTCGAGGGCGCCGCCTCGTCGTGCGCGGCGAGGCCGACATCTATCGCCACCTCGGGTTGGCCCCGATCCCGCCCGAGTTGCGGGAGGACGCAGGAGAGGTGGAAGCGGCCGCCACGGCGACCTTGCCGGTCGATCTCCTCACGCTCGCCGACCTCCGTGGCATGGTCCACTGCCACACGACCTACTCAGACGGCAGGGACTCGGTGGAGGCGATGGCGCGCGCGGCCGACGCGCTCGGCATGCAATACCTGACCATCACCGACCACTCGGTCACGGCGTCCTACGCGCGGGGCCTCCCGCTCGATCGTCTTCGCCGCCAGTGGGACGAGATTGCCCGCGTCCAGGAGAACGTTACCGTGCGGCTTCTGCGGGGGACGGAATCCGACATTCTGGCCGATGGCTCCCTGGATTATCCGGATGCCGTTCTCAAGCAGCTCGACGTGGTCATCGCCAGCATTCACCATCGTCACCGGATGGACACCCAGCAGATGACGCGCCGGATCGTCACCGCCATGCGCCATCCGTGCTTCAAGATCTGGGGCCACGCCCTCGGACGCTACGTGCTCCGGCGCCCGCCCATCGACTGCGACGTCGAGGAGATCCTCGATGCCATGACGGCGACCCGCGCAGCGATCGAGGTCAACGGCGATCCCCATCGTCTGGACATGGAACCCCGCTGGATCCGTGAGGCCCACCGACGCGGTCTCAAGTTCGTGGTGTCGAGCGACGCCCACTCGGTGGCCGATCTCTCCTACCTGCGCTGGGGTGTGGACATGGCGCGGCGCGGATGGCTCACTGCTCGGGACGTGCTGAACACGCTCGGCCCCGACGAGTTCCAGGCGGCCGTCCGGCCATGAACCGGGTGTTCATCCTATCCCCCGCCTCGTGCGCCGGCCAGCGCGCGCGCTTCTTGTTCAATGAGCAAGCGACGTTTGCCGTCGCACGCCGCCTGCACGCGCCCGAAGGCCTCCCGCTGGGGGAGGCCTTCGCGTTCTTGAGCGGCCTCTACTTCCGCGGCAAGTTGACGTACGCCCAGATGTTCGCCAGTCCACCACCTGGCGTGCCCGGGGTTGTCATCATCACGCCCTGCGATGGGCTTCGACCGCCCGAAGAGCGGGTCGACGTCAGTCGCCTGCGCCGCTTTGCGGCGGTGCCCATCGACACGCGGGAACCCCGCTACCGCGAGCCTCTGCTCCGCGACACCAGGGCCCTTGGCAAAGCCATCGGCGCTGGCTGCGAGGTGGTCCTGCTGGGCAGCGTCGCCTCAGGCAAGTACGTCGACCTGCTGGCCGATGTTCTCGGGGAACGCCTGCGCTTTCCCGCCGAGTTCGTAGGGCGCGGGGACATGAGCCGCGGCGGACTCCTGCTACGCTGCGTGGCCGCCGAGAGCGAGTTGCAGTACGTGCCGGTGGCGGGCACCCCCCGCCACGGGCCCCGCCCGCGACGGCTGGCGCCGAGCCCCGGCATCCTCAAGAGAAATATCGAGAAGGACTCCGTAACTAGCTAGCGGACAAGGAATTAATGCCTGTAACCCGAATCGAGCTTCCCCGTGATACCGAGACCGTGGACGTGCGGGTGGGAGCGCGTACCGTCCACCTCACGAACCTCGACAAGCCCTTCTGGCCGGCCCTCGGCATCGTCAAGCGCGACCTGCTTCAGTACTACGCGGACGTCGCGGGTGTCCTGCTGCCTCATCTGCACGACCGGGCGATGGTCATGAAGCGCTATCCCAACGGCGCGGCGGGCGAGTTCTTCTTCATGAAGCGCGCGCCGTCGCCCCGACCGGACTGGATCGAGCTGTGCTCGATCGAGCACGCCTCGGGCAACGTCATCGACTTCCCGATGATCCAGGACCTTCCTTCGCTCCTGTGGGTGGTCAATCTCGGCTGCATCGATCTCAACCAGTGGTACGCCCGGTGCGACGAGGTGGACAAGCCGGACTATCTGCATTTCGACCTCGATCCTGTGAAGGGCAAGCCGGAGACCCCGTTCGAACGCGTCCGCGCGGCTGCCCTGCTCGTGCGGGACGGGCTCGACGCCCTGGGTATGCCGGCCTTCGCCAAGACCACGGGCTCGCGAGGCATCCACGTGTATGTGCCAATCGTGCGCGGGCCGACCCAGAAGGACGTCTGGGATTTCGCCAAGCGCTTCTCCCTCCGCCTGGCCTCCTTGCACCCTGCGCTGCTCACAGCCGAGTACCGGGTCAGCCGCCGTCCGGCCGGGCGCGTTCTCGTCGACTACAACCAGAACGCCTGGGGACGGACCCTGGCCTCGGTGTACTCTGTGCGGCCCCACCCGAAGGCGGCCGTGTCCACACCCGTGACCTGGAGCGAGATCGAGCGCGGTATTCGCCTCGAAGACTTCCACCTGCGCAACGTGCCCGCCCGCGTGGGCAAGCTCGGCGACCTCTGGAAGCCGCTGGTGCAGGCCAAGGGTCGCTTCCGCCTCGACCGTCTGCTCTAAACCCTCTCCGCGAGACGAAGGTTCTCGGCGTAGTCGACGGGCACGGCAATGAGAGACGGCCCTTCGACATCGAGGGCGCGGCGCAGGGTGGGCAACAGGTCGGCTGCTCGTTCGATCCGCCAGGCGGGCAGGCCGAAGGCTTCCGCATAGCGAATCAGGTCGACGTCGCCGAACTCGACGCCGAAGGCGTCGCCGAACTGTCGCCGCTGATTCAGCTCGATGAGGCCGTAGCGGCCGTCCGCCCATACCACGTTGACGAAGGCAGTGCCGAGACGCCGGGCCGTCTCGAGCTCCTGGGAGTTCATCAGGAAGCCGCCATCGCCGCTCACCGCGACCACCTTGCGCGTGGGATGGGCGAGCTTGGCGGCCACCCCCCCCGGAAGAGCGATACCCATGGAAGCGAAACCATTGGAGATGATCACGGTGTTTGCGCGGCTGGTCGGAAAGAGACGCGCAAGCCAGACCTTGTGGGCTCCGACATCGCTGATCAGGATGTCGTCATCGTCCAGCGCCTGCCGGAGATCCCAGACGACCCGCTGGGGCTTCAACGGCACGCTGTCGTCGTTGGCGTAGCTGGCGAGCCGGCTCAGCAGCGGGTGGGGCACGTCTCGGCGGTCCGGCCACCACTGCCCCGCGTGCCCCTGGCTCAGCTCGGTCAGAGCACGGAGCGACTCGCCGATCTCCCCCACCACCTCGATGGTCGGCAGATAGTGGCCGTCGATCTCGGCCGGCGTGCTGTCGATGTGAATGATCTCCTTGTCGCAGCCGCCATTCCAGGCGGCGGGGGCCCACTCGACCAGGTCGTAGCCGACGGCCAGGATCAGATCCGCCTGGGCTAGTTCATCGAGGATCGCCAGGTCGGCCCCCGCGCGTAGCAGGCCCACCGCCGGCAAGGCGAGAGGCTCGCGATAGCTCAGGGCGCCCTTCCCCATGAACGTGTGGGTGACCGGGATGCGAAGTCGTACTGCGAAATCTCCCAGGGCGTCGACGGCCCCGTATCCGCTTGCCTGGCGTCGGATGACTCCGTTGCCCGCGAGCACCAGGGGTCGCTGAGCCTGGGCAAGGCGCTTGGCCGCATCGGCGAGCGTGGTCCCGCCCGCGCGTGGATAGGTCGTGCGGCGCACCGGCATCGGAGCCAGCGCCGCCGGCACCTCGGAGGCTGCCACATCCTCGGGCAGTTCGAGATGGGTGGCCCCAGGCTTCTCCAGCCGCGCCAGCCGAAATGCCTTGCGGACCATCTCGGGCAAGGCATCGGCGCGTTCGACCCGCGCGTTCCACTTGGTGATGGGCGCCAGCATCCGCACGACGTCGATGTACTGGTGGCTCTCCTTGTAGACGCGCTCCAGCCCCGCCTGGCCCGTGATGGCAACCAGGGGCGCCCGATCGAGCTGCGCGTCGCCGATGCCCGTGACCAGATTCGTGGCCCCTGGGCCGAGGGTGGCCAGACACACGCCGGGATAGGTGCTCAAGCGGCCATAGACGTCGGCCATGAACGCCGCGCCCTGCTCGTGGCGTGTCCCCACGAAGCGGATCTCTCGGCTGCGCGAGAGCGCGTCGAGTACGTGCAGGACTTCCTCGCCGGGCAAGCCAAAAACGTACCGCACGCCCTCGTTCTCCAGGCACCGCACGAGGAGGTCGGCGGCCGTGTCTGTCCGCGACGCGCCCATGGGTTTAGAGGTCCTTGTACTTGTCCCTTAGCTCCGTCAGGTGTTGCGCGCGGTTCTGCGTCTCCGCCTCCTGGGCGGCTGCCTTCCGAAGGGAGGCCTCTTTTGCCTCGACCTCCGCTCGATTGGCGTGGGTGATCCATCCGTCGATACACTCGATCCACACGCCGAGCTGGTCCTCGCGGCACTTGAACAGCAGGGCATTCCTGCGAAAAACCACATCGTGGGGATCGGCGAACTCCGCGCGTACATCCGAATTCTTGAACGCGTCGCGCCAGCTCTTGGGCGGTTCGGCGCTGAGCTTGACCTGCCATTCCACGGTCCGCTCACCCCCGACACCGAGTGGTGTCACTCCCTTGGTTCGCTCAATGCTCATCGTCCGGCCCCGTATGTTTGCCAGTTAGCGCCGTCGGTCACTTCATCAGACCCTTGAGAGCCGTGACCTGCTTCTGCAGATCGTTGACGTCAGTCGCGAGCTGCGGGAGCTTGGCGGCATCGACCTGCGGCTTCTCCAGCTCACTTGTCAGCGAGGTGGCCTTGGGCACCATGGTGTCGACCTGCTTCAGCTGCTCGGGCGCCAGCGTGCCGCTGTTCTTCATCGAGATGAGATCGCTCAGCATTGTCTTGGCTTGACTCAGCAGCGCGTCCTTGGAGAATCCCCCCGTGGGCAGCGACGCTCCTCCGGGGATCTGCACGCCACCAGGGAGTTGGGCCAGCGCGGACCCCTCGCCTATCAGCAAGCCCACTGCGATCCACGCGCCGATGATCGTCCGGTGCCTCATCGATTTCTCCCGAGGTGAGATTTCGCCCTCGTCGATTAGACCACGGAGACCGGCGCGCCGCGAGACTGGCCACGCCCAGCTACCGGCCACCAGCGGAGCAGGATCAGGGCCGCCAGCACGGCCGCCCAGGACGTGGCGAGCAGGGGCAGCTTGATGGCGATGACCGCCAGGGCGCCCGCCAGCAGCCCCGACACCGCCTCGGCGCCCGTCTGTAGTGACATGTTGTTGCCCATCACCCGGCCCTGCTCGTCGGTGCCGACAGAGCTGGACAGCAGGGTCGCACACGCGGTGAGGCAGATGGCCATGGCCAGGGTGACCGGCGGCAAGGTGAACCAGAGTGCCTCCAGGGAGGACGGAACGACCACGAGGGTGATGAGAGGGGCGATGGGCAGTGCCGACCAGATGGCAAGCGTGCGAGGGGAGAAGCGCCGCGACAGGGCGCCGATCAGTCCGAAGTTCACCACGAAGAATGGAATGGAGATATAGGCCACAAACTCGGCAATGCGGACAACCCCCGCCTGCCACTCGTCGACCAGGTACATGGGAAACGCGCGGAAGAACCCGTACATGGCCAGATAGAGCAGTAGATTGACGAGGTAGAGCGGGCGCAGGCGTCGGTCGGTCACCAGGGTGCGCAGACTCGTGAGGGCCTCGAGGTAATCGATGGGACGGCCTGGTGTCCCTCGGTGAGTCTCTCGAAAGCTGGTCACGCACGAGATCAGCACGAGGATCAGCAGGCCGGCCACCGTCCACAGCGGGGTGGCGTAGCCGAACCATCCGCCGCGGGCGGGATCGGCCAGCTTGCCACCGAGCAAGGGTCCGACCACGAAGGCGCCAGTGATCGCCAGGTTGACGTAGCCGAACAGCCGAGGCCGTTCAGCGGCACCGCTCTGATCGGCCAGCGCGCTCTGCGCGATGGCGACGTTGGCCTCCGACAAACCGGCTCCAAAGCATGCCACCGTCAGGAGCACGAGACTGCGGGTGGCGACCGCGGTTGCAATGAGGACGTACCAGACCAGGCTCGCCGCAAGTGAGCCGAGCAGGACGGGGCGCCGGCCTCGCCGATCGGACAGTGCGCCGAGCACAGGGGAGCCCAGGAACTGGCCGAACGGATAGAGCGCGAGCACGTACCCGAGCGTGAGGACACGCTGGCTGAGGGGCGTGGCAGCCGGCAAGAAGCCGTCCTCGTTGTGCAAGAACAGCGGCGGGAACAGGACTCCGGTCAGACTGTAGCCAACAAAACCGACCCCGACGACGGCATACAGCGGCCAGCGCCCCGACAGGACGCCCTACCGGCTCAGGCCAGGCTCCCGCGCACGCCGGGATACCAGGAGAGCAAGGGCGACGACTCGCACACGATGGTGTCGTCGCGGACGGCGCCGGTCGAGATGAGACAGAAGGGAACGCCGGTCAGCTCCTCGAGGCGCTCGAGATAGCGCCGGGCCTTCGCCGGTAGCTCGGCCTCGTGGCGAACACCTTGAGTCGAGGCGCCCCAGCCCGACACTTCCTCGTACACCGGCTCGGCTTCCTCGACCGCCGTCTCCTCGTCGGGGAAATCGGTGAGGATGTCGCCGCGCCATCGATAGCCCGTACAGATCTTGATGGTCTCGCACTGGTCGAGCACGTCGAGCTTGGTGAGGGCGACCGTGTCGAATCCGTTGACACGGACGGCGTAGCGCATAACCACCGCATCGAACCAGCCGCAGCGCCGCGGTCGGCCCGTGGTGGCGCCGTACTCGTTGCCCCGTGTCCGCATCGTCTCGGCCTCCGCGCCGGCCATCTCGGTGGGAAATGGCCCGCCCCCCACGCGCGTGGTGTACGCCTTGGCCACGCCCAGCACCCCGTGGATGCGGGTTGGCGGCACTCCGGTGCCGATGGCGGCGCCGCCCGCGGTCGTCGACGACGAGGTGACGTACGGATAGGTGCCGTGATCGATGTCGAGCATGGTGGCCTGGGCACCTTCAAACAACACGGAGTAGCCGCTATCCATCCACTTGCTCAGGAGGAGGGCAGTGTCCGTGATGTACGGAGCCAGCCATCCGGCGTAGCGCAGGTAGGGATTGAGAATCTCCTCCACGGTAAACGTCTGGGCGTCATAGATCCCCCGCAGCACCCGGTTCTTCTCCGCCAGGTTCGACTCGAGCTTGGCCCGGAAGAGACGCTCATCCAGCAGGTCGGCCATGCGAATCCCGACCCGGGCCGCCTTGTCGACGTAGGCGGGCCCGACCCCCTTGCCAGTGGTTCCGATGCGGCGTGACCCCAGCTTGGCCTCCGAGGCGCGGTCGAGGGCCGGATGGTAGGGCATGATCACGTGCGCGTTCTTCGAGATGAAGAGGTTGCCGTCGAGGGCAGCCCCCCGCTGGACGAGCGACTCCATCTCCTCGATGAGGGCGCTGGGATCGACCACCACCCCACAGCCGATCACGCAGCGGCACCCGGGGTGAAGGATGCCGGAGGGAATCGAGTGGAGCACGTACTTCTCGCGTCCCACCACCACCGTGTGGCCGGCGTTGTTGCCTCCCTGGAAGCGCACGACCACGTTGACGTGAGGCGTGATCACGTCGACGACTTTGCCCTTGCCCTCGTCACCCCACTGCGCGCCAACCACCACGATGTTAGGCATCGCCCCCTCCGGCATGGAGCTCCTCGAAGGAACGTCCGGGATCGCTCAGCACAGCACTCACCTCCAGCTCTCGTTCCCGGCCGCTGGCCAGCTCAAGATCGAGCAGCCAGCCGGGACGGGTGCGGGGGCTACCGACGACCAGCACACGCCGCACGCGCTGCGCGCGCGCATAGGTCAGCGAGTCGTCCAGACCGCGGCTCACGATGTCGCGCGCGACCGAGGCACCCAGGTCGCGCAGCCGACGGGCCAGCGAGAGCGCTGCCGTCTTCTCTGGGGTGAAGTCGATAATGAAGAAATCGGGCCCCTCGAGCGTGACCGCCACTCCCTGCGCCTCCATCACCGTCAAGAGCCCGCCCACGTCGAAGGCGAACCCCACGGCTGGACAGTCGAAGCCGAAGCGGGCCAGCATCTGATCGTAGCGGCCGCCGCCGGCCACCGAGGTTCCGAAGCCTGACACGTACGCCTCGAAGTGCAACCCCGAGTAGTAGTCGAAGCCACGCACCTCGCCGAGGTCGAACAGTACGGCGTCGCCAAGCCCATAGATGGTGAGCAGGCGATAGACCTCCGATAGGTTCTGCACGGCGCGGGTGGCGCGCTCCCCGCAGGCGAGGGCGGCCGCGCGCTCCAGGATCTCCTCGTGGCCGATGAGGGCGGGCAGGGCCAGCAGGCCCTCACGCACGGCGGTCAACGCCGGCAGTGCTTCGACCAAACGCTGAAGAGTCGCCGTGTCCTTGCGGGCCAGGGCCCGTCGCAGCTCGCGGCGCTGCTCGGCGTCGGCCCCCGCCTCTTCGGCCAGCCCGCGAAAGAAGTCGCCATGCCCGAGATCGAGCTGAAAGCGGTGCAGGCCAAGGGCGCGCAGCCCCTCGAGCGCCATGGCGATGATCTCCACCTCGGCCTCCGGCTTCTCCAGACCGATCAGCTCGACGCCTGCCTGATGCAGCTCGCGCGCGCTGGCCATGGGGGAGCTGTCGTCGCGAAACACGCTGGCCACGTAGGCCAGCCGCACCGGCATGGGCGCCTCGCGCAGCCGCGTCGCAACCACCCGCGCGATCTGGGGTGTGATGTCCGCGCGCAGGGCGAGGAGCCGGCCTGTCTCACGGTCGACGAACTTGAACATGTGCTCCTGCAGTCCGCCGTCGGTGCCAAGGGAGAGGACGTCGAAGAACTCGAAGCTCGGGGTGACCATCTCGCGATAGCCCCAGCGCGCGAAGATGCCGAGGAGCTGGCTCTCCACGTGGCGCTTGCGGGAAGCGTCATCCGGGAGATAGTTCCGTGCCCCCCGGGGGAGCTGGGTGGGCACGGGCCTCATGCGTCGAGCGGACGCAGATGGGCCAGGGTGTTCATGCGATGCACGGTCGCCCACTCCGGTTGGTATTCGATCTCCGTCAGGCCGGCCGGTGAGGCATCCAACGACCACAGGCGCTCCGGCCCCAGCCCGAGCGCGTCCAGCACGAGCAGGCGCAACACGATGGCGTGGCTCACCAGGACCACCGTCCCCTCGGGATGATTGTCCCGGACCCCTTGCAGAGCCTTGCCCACCCGCGCCGCCACGTCCGTGACGCTCTCGCCCCCGGGCGGGGTCACGCGCTCGGGTTCGGTGCGCCACGTCTCCATCATGGGCGTACCGCCGGTCTCCAGATCGTGTCGGGTCAGCCCTTCCCACTCGCCGAAGGCCATCTCTCGGAAGGCTGGCTCCACCCTCACCGGCAACCCATGGGGACGGGCAATGATCTCGGCCGAGGCGCGGGCCCGCACCAGCGGGCTCGTGTAGACCGCAGTGATCCGCTCCCCGGCCAAGGCCTGAGCCACGGCCTCCGCCTGGCGCTGGCCATGCTCCGTCAGCGGGATATCACGTGCGCCCGAGAAGCGCCGTTCCCGGGTCCAGGCGGTCTCCCCGTGGCGTATGGCGAAGAGGCGCATGCTCTTCACAACCTGCCCAGTTTACACCGGGCGAGCCTCTCAGCCGTCGGCGAAGACTTTCTGGGCGGCCCCCACCCCGGCTCCGAAGTCGACCGGCAGTCCAAGATCGGCCAGGATCTGCTCGAGGGCGGCCAGCGCCACGATCACGTCGAACTCGGCGGCATAACCCATGTGGCCAAGGCGAAAGAGTTGCCCTTTCATCTCGCCCTGTCCCCCCGCGATGGTGATGTTGTGGACCTGCGCGTACGCGGCCACGATGGCTTCGCTGTCGATGCCAGGCGGGGCCACCACCGCGGTCAGGGCCGGGCTCGGCGCCGCCTTGGCGAAGAGCTCGAGTCCCAGGCCCTCGCAGCCGGCGCGAGCGGCGCGCGCCAGCCGGTCATGGCGGAGGAACACGGTGCCGAGGCCCTCGGCGTCCAGCATGCGCAGCACCTCGCGCAGTCCCAGCATGATCCCCACGGCCGGTGTGAAGTGGGCCTCGTTCTTGCGGGCAAAGGCGCGCTCGGCGGTGAGGTCGAAGTAGTACTTGGGCAAGCGCGAGGTGAGCGTCTTCGCCCACGCCTTGGGGGACAGCGCGCAGAACGCGAGTCCCGGGGGCAGCATCAGCCCCTTCTGGGAACCGGCCACGACGACGTCGATTCCCCACCCGTCCATCTCGAGGTTGGCGATGCCGAGACTCGAAACCGCGTCGACGATCAACAGGACATCGGTGTCACGGGTCAGCGCCGCATAGGCGCGCACGTCGTGCAGCACGCCCGTCGAGGACTCGCTGTGCTGGGTGAGCACCGCCTTGATCTCCGCGTGAGCCCTGAGCGTCTCCGCCACGCGATCCGGCGATACCGTCTGCCCGAACGGAGCCGACATCTCGATCACTGAGAGTCCGTGGGCGCGGGCTATCTCGATCCAGCGCTCGCCGAACTTGCCGGCCTTCACCACGGCCACCGTGTCGCCCGCCGACAGCGTGTTGACCACCGCCGCTTCCATCGCTCCCGTTCCGGAGCAGGCCAGAGGGATGACATCCTCCGTGGTCTGGAAAACCCTCTTGAGCCCCGCGCGGATCTCGACGAAGAGCGCCTCGTACTCGGGGGTGCGGTGGTGGATCATCGGTCGGGCCATGGCCAGGAGGACTTGGCTCGGAACCGGCGTGGGGCCAGGCGCCATGAGCTGGTACTTCTTCATTCCATCCTCCCGGGGAACACGCGTCGCATGCGCACCACGTCAGCATAGCACCCTCGCTGAGCCGTTCGACGCCCTGCCATTCTCAGCGGGATTGAACGTGAAGCGAGCACATCGACTTCGAGGGCGCTAAGCGCGGGCCCGCCGTTCGACCCGAGCCCGGCAAGACCAAGATCTCAATCCGCTTGGACAACACAATCCTCGATTACTTTCGTGGGGTGGTAGACAAGGCCGGCGGGGGCAACTACCAAACCCTGATAAACGAAGCGCTACTCGAGTACGTCCACCGGCGCTCGATGCTCGACATCGTCCGGCAGGTGGTGAGAGAGGAACTTGCACCCTATGGTCGCGGCCGGAGGTCGAATTCTGCAGTCCACCGGGCCCCATCTCCGGAGCGGGTCAGCGGGCGTGGAGCAGCGAGCGCACCTCGGCGCGGACGGCGGGGGCGGCGCGCCCGAACGCGGTGACGAAGATCGCGTCCAGTCCGGCCGCGTGCGGTGAGAAGAAGCGCACGACCTCGTCATCGTAGAAGGTCAGCCCGGTCGCGCCTAAGCGCTGGGCATAGGCGGCCAGGTAGGCGCGCCCGCCCATCAGGCCCGCCTCGAGGTTGGCCAGACGATAGCCCCGGTTACCGAAAGCGCGCAGCAGAGCATCGAGGGGTGCCAGGAAGTAGAGCACCGCCGCCGCATCACCCCCGAGCGACTGATCGAGGCATAGGTAGGCTGACTGGCGACGATGGTCGCCGGCCGTGAGCAGCTCGAGCGCGTGTTCGTCGGGCCAGTAGCGATAGCTCCCCGGCGTCACCCCGTCCACTGCGTTGACGATGAGGTAGGGATCCACCAGCCTCGACGGCACGTCGGCCTCCAAAGGACGGGCGGTCGCCCAGAGCACGGTTGACAGGTCGACGGCGCTGATCGGGTCCCGGCTGAACTGACGGGTCGAGCCGCGATGCTGAATGGTCTCACCAAGGGACCGTCCCGCGGTGCGGCGAGGTTCGGGCAGTGCCGTCAGGGTTCCCAGGGGGCGCCGCGGCGGAGGCGGAACGGCTGCCCGCCAGGCGCGCACCGCGCTCGGCGAGTCCAGGCCCGACGCCACGTGGATCGCGCGCAATCGCGGGTAGTCGACCTCGCTCGAGGACAGCGGCATGATCGGATGAGCGATGGCATCGAGGCCTCTCACGGGCGCTGCCGCTCCCTCGGGGCCGAGCGCCACCAGCTCGAGCGCGGCCTCTCGGTCCGGGTCGAGACCCAGCAACGCGTTGACCTGGTCATCGGCGAAGGCGGTGACGACCCTCGGAGCGGCGCCGAGGGCGCTGGCGGTGGCGAGCAGGTTGGCGAGCATCGTCCCCGAGTCCCAGAACAGGTGTCGGTACCCTCGGGCCTGGTACTTCCAGGTATTGCGCCAGTAGATGGCCGAGAGGATCAGCGTGGCCGCGCGCCCCGCGAGTGCCGGATCGACGGCAGCCTCACCCAGGACCCCCCGCACATCGCCGGCCCGCAGCCGTCGCAACGAGAAATCACCGGGACAAAAGTGATACAGCCCAGCCTCAAGGCCACCCACGTCTCCTGCGACCAGATAGACCTCGGTCTGGAAGAGCGCGCCCGTCGACGGAGCGGCCCGGAACAGTACCTCGCCGCCTCCCGGGTACGTCTTCCTCTTGGTTACCCCCGCTGCGAAGTAGAGCAGCGCCGCCACCATCGGCAAGGTGACATGCCCGACCGGAGCCACCGGGGCTGCCCCCAGAGCGGGCAGGGTATCGAGGGTCACCGCATCGAAGTCACGGGGGAGCGACAGCGCCGTCAGATCCGTGTAGACCTTGAACGGAAAGGGCTTGATGTCCCAGTCGAGGGTGTGGCCGCTCGAGCGGACCGAGACACGAGAGTGGGCGGTGCCGTCGTGAAAGTCCCGGGCAATTCCGATCTCGTCGTTCGTGGCCATGCGTCCGACCTTGCTCGACCCGGTCGCGTCCCGCTCGTCGCTCAGCTGAACTGGTAGGGGGGACGAAACACGCCGCGCTCGGTGATGATGGCGGCGATGAACCTCGCGGGTGTCATGTCGAAGGCCGGATTGTAGACGGGCGAGTCGGCGGGAGCGGTCAGGGCGCCGCCCAGGCCACGCACCTCGGCGGCCGCGCGTTCCTCGATGGGAATCGAGGCGCCGGTGGCGAGCGAAGGGTCGATGGTAGAGAACGGCGCCGCCACGTAGAACGGCACGCGATGGTGGTGGGCGAGGACCGCCAGCGCATAGGTACCGATCTTGTTCGCGGTGTCCCCGTTGGCGGCGATACGGTCGGCGCCGGTCACCACGAGATCGACCTCACCGCGCGCCATCACGGAGGCGGCCGCCACGTCGGCGATCAGCCGATGCGGAATACCCTCTTGCACGCACTCCCAGGCCGTCAACCGCGAACCCTGCATCACGGGACGAGTCTCGTCCACCCACACGAGCGCCACCTTGCCTTGCGCATGCGCAGAACGCACCACGCCGAGCGCGGTGCCGTACCCGGCGGTGGCCAGAGCGCCGGCGTTGCAATGAGTGAGAATGCGCGCGCCGGCGGGCACCAGCGCGGCGCCGTGCTCGCCCATGGCCCGGTTGGCGCGAATGTCTTCCTCGCGAATCGTCTCCGCTTCCGCCAGTAACCGCGCGCGGATGGTGTCGAGCGGCAGCGGACGCGAGGCGAGCGCCACGTGCTTCATGCGCTCGAGCGCCCAGAAGAGATTGACGGCCGTGGGCCGAGTGGCGGCCAACCCTTTGCTGGCCGTTTCCAGATCGTCGAGGAGCGGATCGAAGCTCGGGGCCGCGCTCTGGCGCGCAGCCAGAGCCAGCCCGAACGCCGCCGCCACCCCGATGGCCGGGGCGCCTCGCACAACGAGCGTCCGGATCGCCTCCGCCACGTCCTGCCAGCGGGTGTACTCCCGCACGACCTCGACCCCCGGAAGCCGCGTCTGATCGAGCAGCACGAGCCGATCGCCCTCCCAGCGAACGGGGCAGATCGCCGATACCGGTGTGCTCATCGCGCCCCCTCGCGCGCGAGACGGGCTTCGATCTCGGGCAGGCTCAGGCCCTCCACCCGCACGAGCTTGTCACGCCCCCGAGCGCCGTGAACGAGGGTGACAGTCCCGGCCCGCACGCCGAGCGCCCGCGCCAGTACCTGGACCACCGCCCGATTGGCCTCGCCGTCCACCGGGGGCGCCGTCACCCGCACGCGCAATCCTCCCGCCTGCCAACCCACCACCTCGTCGCGCGCGGCCCGCGGCTGAACGCGCAGGCGCACGGTTGTTCCCGCGTCACGGGACGGAAATATCGGCTGACTCTCCCGGCAAAGTCCGCGATCCACCGCTGGTAGGTCTCGAGGGTAGCGCGCAGTTCTTCCACCAACTGTCGTTGCGTCCGCTTGAGTGTCTGCACGCTGTTGAGGATGCGCGCCTCTTCTCCGCGCGCGGCCTCCAGCATCTTCTCCCGCTGGAGTTCCCCTTCGCGGACGACCAGGGCCGCCTCGCGCTTGGACCCTTCCTTCATGTCTTCGGCCAGGCGCTGGGTAGTGGTCAGCGTGTCTTGAAGCAGTTTCTCCCGTTCGGCGAGACCCCGGGTGCGCTCCTCCATGGCCAGGAGCTGATCCTTGAGGAGCGCGTTCTCTTTCAAGGCCGATTCCAGGCTCTCAGCCGCGTCTTCCAGGAAGGCATTGACTTCCTCTGGATCGAATCCTTTGAACATCCGTGTCGTGAATGTCTGTTGTCGTATGTCGAGGGGATTGATTCGCATGGCCTCCTCTCCTGCAACTACCGGAGACTTGCCGCCAGGTCGCGCAGGGTCCGCACCACGAAGCTGTCGAGAATGTAGATGATCAGGAGCAGGATCATCGGAGAGAGATCGAGCCCGATACCCTGCATGGGCAGGAGGTTCCGGATTGGCCGGAGCGCGGGCTCGGTGACCCGATAGAGGAAGCGCACGATCGGGTTAGAGGGATCCGGGCTCACCCAGGAGATGATGGCGCGGGCGATGATGATCCAGATGTAGATGTTCAGGGCGAGGTGGAGCAGGGCGGCCACCGTCTCCAGGAGGTTACCGAAGACGAACACTAGCCTGTCCCTCGGCCCAGCTCACGAGAGCGCAGGGTGGCTCGCTCCACTGCCTTGATCAGGGTGGTCCGGATCCCCCCTTCCTCGAGGGCGGCGATGCCCGCGATGGTGGTGCCGCCGGGCGAGCTGACCATGTCCTTGAGGGCGCCCGGATGGAGCCCGGTCTGAATGAGCAGACGCGCGGCGCCCAGCACCGTCTGAGCGGCCAGGGTCATGGCGGTGGCGCGGTCGAGCCCCATCCTCACACCACCGTCGGCAAGCGCCTCGATCACGATGGCCACGTAGGCCGGGCCGGAACCGGAGAGTCCGGTCACCGCGTCCATCAATTCCTCGTCGAGGATCACCACCTTGCCCACCGCGCTGAACAGCTCCTCCGCCGTCTCGAGATCGCCGGCTTCCAGTCCCTGGCCCTTGGCAATGGCGGTGACCCCTTCCAGGACGAGTGCCGGCGTGTTGGGCATCACGCGGATGAGCCGGGCAGGCGCTCCCAACGTCTCGCGCAACTTGGCCGTTGACACGCCGGCCGCGATGGAGATGACCAGGTTGCGACGCCCCAGCGCCGTGCGGACATCGTTGAGCACCGATCCCATGATTTGTGGCTTCACGGCCAGGATCACGACGTCGGCGCCCCGTATCACCTCTGCGTTGCTCTTGACCGGTCGGATGCCGTAGCGCTGGCTCAGCTCCGTCAACCGCTCCGTGCGCACGTCGAAGGCGAGGACCGCGTCAGGAGCGACCAGGGCTGCTTCCACGATGCCCTTGATGAGCGCCTCACCCATGGCGCCCGATCCAACAAACCCGATCGTCTTCCCCTTGACGCTCACGCGCGCGTCGCCCGGGGCGGCCGTGGGCCGAAGATGGCCGTGCCTACCCGGACCATGGTGGCCCCTTCCTCGATGGCCACCTCGAAATCGGCGCTCATACCCATGGACAGTTCCTTGAGCCCATGGCGTTCGGCCAGTCCGCGGAGCTGACGAAACCAGCCTCGTGTGTCTTCGGCCCGCTCCGCCGCGGGTGGGATGGCCATGAGCCCGTGCAGCCGGATATGGTCGAGCCCCGCCAGCGCGTCCAGGGCCGCCGCCACCTCGCCGGGGGCGAAGCCGCCTTTGCTGGACTCGCCCCCGACGTTGACTTCCAGGAGGGTGTCGATCACGCGCCCTGCACTGCGCGCGCGCCGGTCGCATTCGCGCGCCAGCTCCAGCCGATCGATGGACTGGATGACGTCGAAGAGCGTGAGAGCATCCCTGACTTTGTTTGTCTGCAGGTGGCCGATGAGATGCCAGGGCACCGGGTGTCCGAGCTCCGTCACCTTCTCCTTGGCTTCCTGCACACGGTTTTCACCGAGCGCACGAACCCCGGCGGCCACCGCCTGCCGAATCCGCTCCACCTCCACCGTTTTCGAGACGGCGATGAGGAGCACGTCTTCGGGTCGCCGCCCCGCTCGCTCGGCCGCGCGCGCAATCCGCTCTCCTACCTGCTCGAGATTGCTCCGGATGTCGTCGTCCACCATTGGCGTGAATTCTAGACTATCGGTGGGGGGCCTCGAAAGGGCCCCCCATGCCCCCCAGCGCTCGTCGCGCCCCGGGACACCCGGCGCGCGCCTCGGGATCACGCTCACTCTTGATCGGTGGGGGGCCTCGAAAGGGCCCCCCATGCCCCCCAGCGCTCGTCGCGCCCCGGGACACCCGGCGCGCGCCTCGGGATCACGCTCACTCTTGGGAGCTCGGTGGGGGGCCCGAAAGGGCCCCCGCATCACGGAAGGGCAGCCACGGTGATGAGGCGGCCGCGGTGCCCCTTCCGGTACGAAAAGAACAGATCCGGCTGGCACGCCGTGCATAGGCGCGGGTTCTCGATGGCCGAGCGTGCGAGCCCGGCCGCCACCAGGAGATCCTCGTTCGTGGCCCAGAGGTCGAGCATCCAGTGCCCAGGACGCCCCGGGCGCACCCATCGGTCCCAATCCCGGGGATAGGCCTCTCGAAATCGAGCGATGACCGGCTCGTCGACCTCGTAGCAGCAAGGCCCGATCGAGGGCCCGATGCCCACGCGCATGCGTTCGACACGTGCGCCGGCGGCGTCGAGGGCCGCCACCGTGGCGGTGGCGCCGCCCTGCACAGTACCTCGCCACCCGACATGCGCGATGGCGAGGGCCGGGGCGTCAGGATCACAGACGGTGACGGCCAGACAGTCCGCCGTCGAGATGGCAAGCGGCAGCCCCCGCGCGGTCGTGACGAGGATGTCCACCGTTCCCGCCAGTCCCCCGCTCGTCACGCGCGCATGCGCCACCCCATGCACCTGGCGCCCGTAGGCGACCTGCGCGAGATCAAGCCCGGCCGGTACGAGCGCCTCTCGCGCTTCCGGCAGGAACGGAGACGTCGCATCACCAAACGGCCTCGTTCCAGGAAAGTGCCGCGTGGTCGTCGCATGCGCGAGCCCAACCGCCGCCAGGCTCGAAAACGTGAAGTACAGCGGCGGACCCCCAGAACCTGGCGCACAATCGAGGGGCGCCCCGGGTTCCCCGGGGTACCCCGAGCGCTGGGGGGTTTGGGGGGCCATTTCGGGGCCCCCCATGATATCAATCAATCGGCCTGGCGTCGCAGGAAGGCCGGGACGTCGAGATCATCGCCCTCCATCGGATCATCGCCCTCCAGGCGTGGCTCGCCTGCCCGACGGCGCCACGCGGTACCGGGCGTCGGCTGTGTCATCCGGCTGGCGCGTGGCGGCAGGTCGACCACCTTACCGCTCGCCGTGAACATCTCCTTGCGCTCGACGAAGCCTGTGGCGATGACGGTCATCCGCACCTCGTCCTGGATGTTCGGATCGATCACGGCCCCGAAGATGATGTTGGCCTCGTCATGGGCCGCTTCCTGGACGATGCGGGCCGCCTCCTCCACCTCGTGCACCGTGAGGTCGGCGCCACCGGTGAAGTTGATGAGGATGCCCTTCGCGCCCTCGATCGACGTCTCGTCGAGCAGCGGGCTGGCGATCGCCTTGTGGGCGGCGTCCAGCGCGCGGTCCTCGCCTCGGCCGACCCCGGTCCCCATCATGGCCATCCCCATCCCCGACATGATCGTGCGCACGTCAGCGAAGTCGAGGTTGATGAGTCCGGGGACGAGGATCAGGTCGGAGATCCCTTGCACCGCCTGCTGCAGCACGGTGTCGGCGACCCGGAAGGCGGCCATCAGGGGCGTGCCGCGATCGACCACGGAGAGCAGGCGCTGATTGGGGATGGTGATGAGCGTGTCGACCACGCCTCGTAGCGCCTCCAGTCCTGCCTCCGCCTGGTGCATGCGCCGGCGCCCCTCGAAGTGGAACGGTTTGGTCACCACGGCCACGGTGAGGATGCCCAACTCCTTGGCGAGCGAGGCCACCACCGGCGCCGAGCCGGTGCCCGTCCCGCCTCCGAGACCGGCCGTGATGAACACCATATCAGCGCCCTCGAGGAGGCGGGCCATCTGATCGGCGTTCTCCTGCGCGGCCTGCCGGCCGATCTCGGGATCGGAGCCAGCTCCCAGCCCTTTGGTGACATTGGCGCCAAGCTGGATCTTCACTGGCGCCGGTGAGGTGCGCAGGGCCTGGCTGTCGGTGTTGGCGACGATGAAATCCACTCCCGAGAACTGCGCCTCCAGCATCCGGCTGATGGCGTTGCCGCCGCCGCCACCGAGTCCGATGACCTTGATCTTCGCCGCCTGCGGAGCATCCTCCAGTTCGAACAGCGGGCGCCGCACACGCTCTTTTTCCATCAAGCTGCCTCCTTGTTGCTGGAGGGAGCGTTGGAGCCCCCCTCCAGACCTCCCCGGTCTACGCGGGGGCTACGATGGTCCGAGACCTCCGCTCGCCACAACGATGGTCAGAGA
Source organism: uncultured Candidatus Rokubacteria bacterium (assembly GCA_963754315.1). Classification (GTDB taxonomy): domain Bacteria; phylum Methylomirabilota; class Methylomirabilia; order Rokubacteriales; family CSP1-6; genus CAVWFS01. The sequence continues at coordinate 97,778 of CAVWFS010000011.1, read as the reverse complement.
ACTTCTCCGAACAGGGCCGTGAGCCGACGGCCCAGACGACTGAGTGGGCTCTTCTCGACGATGTCGATCGAGGCGGCCCCGGCCAGGGGCCGCTTGGCACCGTAGAGGGCGAGGCCCACACCAGTGGCGTAGATGGGACCGCTCACCGTCTCCACGAGGCCACCAACGATAGCCGGCGCGCCGCGGCGTACCGGCTGGCCCAGGACCCGCTCGGCCAACTCGGGCAGGCCTTCCATGATTGCCGTGCCACCCGTCACCACGAAGCCGGCCGTGGCGGCATCCTCGAAACCGCTGCGCATGAGACTGCGCGCCACCAACGTGAAGATCTCCTCCACCCGTGGTTGGAGGATCCCGGCCAGCACCTGCCGCGATAGCTGGCGGGGCTTGCGGCCACCGACCGACGGCACATCGACGGTCTCGTCGGCGGGCACCAGCGCGGCGAGCGCCGCCCCGTGGCGCTTCTTGAGCAGCTCGGCATCCGCTACCGGCGTGCGCAGTCCGACCGCGATGTCGTTGGTGATGTGATCGCCACCCAAGGGCAGAATGGATGTGTGCCAGACTGCCCCTTCCCGGATGAGGGCCACGTCTGTCGTCCCCCCCCCGATGTCGATGATCACCACACCGAGCTCGCGCTCATCCTCGAAGAGCACGGCCTCCGCGGAGGCCAAAGGCTCCAGCACCAGATCGTGCACGGCGAGGCCCGCGCGGTTGACGGAGCGGATCACGTTCTGGACGGACGTGCTGGCGCCCGACACGATGTGCACCTCGACCTCCAGGCGCACGCCCGACATGCCGATGGGCTCCCGCACGCAGTCCTGGTCGTCGACCAGGAAGGTCTGTGGGAGCACGTGGATGATTTCGCGGTCCTGCGGCAAATTAATGGCCCGGGCAGCATCCACCGCTCGCTGGACATCGGTCTCGTCCACCTCGCGATGCTTGCCGGCAATGGCCACCACACCCCGGCTGTTGACTCCGCGGATGTGGCCACCAGCCACGCCCACATAGACACCCGATACTTCGACCCCGGCCTGCTCCTCGGCGTGGGTTACCGCTTCCTTGATGGCCTCGACCGTCGAGTCGATGTTGACGACGACTCCCTTCCGCAGGCCTCGGGAAGGAGCAGCGGCAAGACCGGTGATCTCGATCCCGCCCGCCGCAGTCGGCTCGGCGATGACACAACAGATCTTGGTGGTACCAACGTCCAGTCCGACGATGGCTTCCTGACCCCTCGAGCGTGCTATCGCGGTCCTCCGTTCCGCAGCACGACCTGGTCGCGGAAGCGCAGGTCCACGGCCGTGATCGTGCCACTCTTGCCATCGTGGATTGCCAGCTGGCCGAGCACACCCTCCAGGCGGGCCAGCCGCTCTTCCCACTGCTCATTGCCGAGCCGGACCTCGATCCCGTCCGACGTGTAGAGGATCGGACCCTCCCGGCGACTCATGTCGATCTCGGAGATCTCGGCCAGAAGGCTAGAGCCGCTGCGCATCAAGGTGCGCACGAGGGTCATGGCGGCCTGCGCCTTGGCCCCGGGAGCCGAGCGCATGCTGGTCAATTCCTCATCGGTGAGTCCGCTGATGATGGGCACCGGCGGCGAAACGGCCTCCCGTTCTTCGCCGAGCAGCCGTGCTTCCTCGTCTATCCAGTGCAGTCGCCCCGCATGAATTAAGGTGAACGGCCGGCGCTCCTCGACGAGGATCGTCACTCGGTCAGGGAGCTCGCGGATGATCTCCACGGTACGAATCTGCGGCAGGGTTTCCACACGGGCGCGGATCGCGGCGGGATCGACCATAAGTATGTTCGTGCCCAGCGGAAGGTCTGCGGTCGCCACGATCTCCTCGGCCGACACGCGGGTGGCACCGTCCACTTGGATGGTGCGGACGGCCAGGTGCGGTGTGGTGAGCAGCCACGCGACGCTCCCCGCGCTGATCGCGAGCACGAGCGTTATGCCACCGACCCATCCCGCCCAGCGCACGAGGCGGGCGCGCAGGCGGCGGCGACGTCGGGCGCGGCCGATCCGCTGCCGACTCGCGAGCCGTGCGCGCCGGCCGACATCGGCCAGCACACCAGCCGTGCCGTGCGGAGTGGCGAGATGCCTGCGCCTATTCACCGATGATCCGGATCTCGTGTTCGAGGAGCACGTCGAACTGGCTTTTCACCCGCTCGCGGGTGAGCTCCAGCAAGCCGAGGATATCGCTGGCGCTCGCGCCGCCCCGGTTGACGACGAAGTTGACGTTCTTGGCGGAGATCTCGGCTCCCCCCACTCGCTTGCCCCGCAGACCGACCTTCTCGATGAGCTTGCCTGCCGTCTTGCCAGGTGGGTTCTTCCACACGAACCCGGCCGATGCCAGCGCGAGCGGCTGGCTCGACTTCTTCCCCTTGAGGCGCTGCTTGAGGTCGCGATGAATCTCGGCGGTCGGACGGCGGTGCAGCCGCAAGCGGCAGCCGATCAGCACCGCGCCGGGCGGGGCCTCGAAGGCCCGGTAGCCGAGAGGACCGGCCGCCGGCTTGAACTCTCCGAGAGTGCCGTCCGGATAGAGGAAATACACGACGCTCACGAAGTCGCCGATCCAGCCGTCCGGCGTGCCGGCGTTCATGGCCAGGGCACCCCCGATGCTCGCCGGAATACCGATGAGGCACTCGATGCCGCCGAGGGACAGCGCGGCTGCCTCCCGGATCAGACCCGAGAGGCTCACCCCCGCTCCCGCGATGGCCTCTTCTCCCTGGTATTCGGCCCGCCCCAGGCAGCCTTCGAGCTTGAGGGTGACGCCGCGCACCCCGCGGTCGCGGACAATCAGGTTATTGCCGCCCCCGATGACGGTGACGCTGAGCTGATCGCGCTCGGCGAAGAGGAGCGCGTGGCGGATGTCGTCGACATTCTGGGGCACGATGAAGATGTCCGCCGGGCCGCCGATACGCAGAGACGTGTGAAAGCTCAGCGGCTCCTTGAAGCGAACCTCGCCCCGGATCTCTCCTAGCATGTGATCCTCCCCTGCTGCAACTCGGCCTCCAGCCGGCGGAGCAACTCCGAGCCGATCTGGCTGACATCGCCCGCGCCGAGCGTGATGACGAGATCGCCCGGCCGGACGATCTCGCACAGGTGCTCAACCACGCGTGCACGCTCGCTCCCCACGTAGGTCACGCGGCGGTGCCCATGCGCGCGAATCCCTTCGGCCAGGTCCTCGCCGGTCACCCCAGGGATGACCGGTTCGCCGGCCGAGTAGATGTCCATCACCGCGAGCACGTCGGCCTGGTTGAAGGCGGTGAGGAACTCCTGGCGCAGATGCGCGGTGCGCGTGTATCGGTGCGGTTGGAACAGAACGACGACTCGACAATCGAACCCGGCTTTGGCCGCGGCGAGGGTCGCCCGCACCTCGGTCGGATGGTGGCCGTAGTCGTCCACCACCGTGATGCGGCCGACGCGCCCGAGAACCTGGAAGCGGCGCTGCACCCCCGAGAAGCCAGCCAGGGCCCGCTGCGTGACAGCAAAGGGAATGTCCAAATCAAGCCCCACCGCGATGGCGGCCAGCGCGTTGGCCACGTTATGGCGACCGGGAATCTGAAGGGTGCACTCGCCGAGCGGGGCCCCACGGTGGCAAACCTCGAAGCGGCTGGTCATGCCTGACAGATGCAGGTGCCGCGCGACCAGATCGGCTCCCGACTCCAGGCCGTACGAGATGATGCGCTTGGCGACCTGTGGGATGAGCAGCTGGATGTTGGGCTGATCCAGGCAGAGCACGGCCGAGCCGTAAAACGGCACCTTGCTCACGAAGGCCGTGAAAGCCTCGCGAATGTGCTCGAGGTTCTGGTAGTGGTCGAGATGTTCGGCATCGATGGTGGTTACCACGGCAATCGTCGGCGTCAGCTTCAGGAAGGAGCCGTCGGACTCGTCGGCTTCCGCGACCAGGTACTCCCCCTGGCCCAGGCGCGCGTTGGAGTCGAAGCTCGACACGCGACCCCCGACCACGATGGTGGGGTCGAGACGCGCCTCGGCCAGCACGGCGCCGATCATGGACGTCGTGGTGGTCTTGCCGTGAGTACCGGCCACCGCGATGCCATACTTGAGTCGCATCAGCTCGGCCAGCATCTCCGCCCGCGGGATGACCGGGATCCCCCGGTGACGGGCCACCTGCACCTCGATGTTCTCGCGTGACACTGCCGACGAATAGACGACGACGTGCGCCCCTTCGATGTGGGCAGCCTCGTGCCCCACGAACACCTTGGCTCCTAACTGTTCGAGTCGCTCCACGGCGTCGTTGCGCTTGAGATCGGAGCCGGTGACCCGGTAGCCGAGGTTGAGCAGAATCTCGGCGATTCCCGACATGCCGCTCCCGCCGATGCCCACGAAGTGGATCTGCCGATAGCGCTTAAACATGGGAGTGTTGGGAGATATTCAAGAGGACTCCTGTCGAGAGCATCGTCACCACCAGGGCCGATCCGCCGAAGGACACGAAGGGCAAGGGAAGCCCCTTGGTCGGCAGGAGGCCGGTGACGACCCCGAGGTTGACAATGGTTTGCGTCGCGATGAGGACGGTGATCCCCAGCGCCAGGTAGGCCCCGAAGGGCTCGGAGCTCCCGAGCCCGATGCGAAGCCCACGCCAGATGAAGACCGCGAAGAGAGCCAGCATCGCCGTGGCTCCCACGAAGCCCAGCTCTTCACCCACGATGGCAAAGATGAAGTCCGTGTGCGACTCCGGAAGATAGAACAGCTTCTGTCGGGATTCGCCAATCCCACGTCCGAGGGGCCCTCCGCTACCGATGGCCAGATAGGACTGGATGATCTGAAACCCGCTCCCTCGCGGGTCTTGCCACGGGTCGAGAAAGGCCATGATCCGGCGCAGGCGATACGGGGCCACCATGACGAGCCCTACCAGCACCGGGAAGGCGACCACCATGATGAGAGCCAGATGCTGCCAGCGAGTGCCGGCCAGGAAGAGCAGCCCGAAGGTGACCGCGATCAGCGTGAGACCATTGCCCAGGTCGGGCTGCAGGAGCACGAGCCCGGCCAGCGGCGCCGCCACCATCAACGGGGGCAGAAACCCGCGCCAGAAATCGTGAAGGCGCTCACCGCGTCGGGCCAGGAATGCAGCGAGGTAGATGACCAGGGCCAGCTTGGCGACCTCGACGGGCTGAAAGGACACCGGGCCGACCCGGAACCAGCGCCGGGTCCCGTTGATGGATTGGCCGAAGGGCGGAATCAGCACGAGGATCAGCAGGACGGTGGCCACCACGAGGGCCGGCACCATCAGCTTCTCGAGGCGGCGATAGTCGACCTTGAGGGCCACCCACAAGGCGGCGCCCCCCAGCACGGCCCAAAACAGCTGCTTCTTCAGAAAGAGGAACGGATCGTGGAACCGATCGGCGGCCACGATGGCGCTGGCGGAGTACACCATCACCACGCCGACCGACAGGAGCACGACGGTGGCGCCGAAGAGCCACATGTCTGGTCTCAGCCTGCGGGGCATGGCGGCCCTACCGGAGCCTCACGACGAGATCCTTGAAGACGTCGCCGCGGTGCTCGAAGTTGTCGAACATGTCGAACGAGGCGCATGCGGGCGAGAGCAAGACCACGCCGCCGGGCGTGGTCGCCCGCCGCGCTATCTCCAGCGCTTCCGCGAGCGAGCCGCACCGGGTCACGGCGATGTTCTCGGCGGACAGAGCTGCCTCCAACCGTGGCGCATCCTCGCCGATCAGCACGGCCCGCTGGAGGCGGCCGCGAGCGGCGCGCGCGAGCGGTCCGAAGTCCTGACCCTTACCCTTGCCACCCGCGATCAGCACGATCGGTTCGCTGAAGCTCTCGAGAGCGCGGATGGTCGACTCCACGTTGGTGCCCTTGGAATCGTTGTAGTAGGCGACGCCGGCCACGGTGCGCACGAACTCGATCCGGTGCGGCACTCCCCGGAAGGCCGCAATGCCCGCCCGGATCTCGGCTGGCGCCACACCGAGCCAGCACGCGCAGGCGGCGGCGGCGAGGACGTTCTCGACATTGTGAGCCCCGCGCAGGGCGATCTCGTCGAGGGGACAGATGGGCTCCCGCGGGCCATCGAAGCGCGCCACGATCCAGCCGTCATGCACGAAGACGCCGCGCGGCAGTTCCTGCCGTCGGCTGAACCGCACGAGGTCACCCCGCACGTCCGGAGCGAGGGCTCGAGCCCCCGCGTCATCCTGGTTGAGCACGGCGCCGTCCCCAGGCCGCTGGTTCTCGAAGATCCGCGCCTTGGTGGCGGCATAGGCCGCGAGCGTTCGGTGGCGATCGAGATGGTCAGGGGTGACGTTGAGCACGGCGGCCAGGTGCGGCCGGAATGTCACGATTGTCTCGAGCTGGAAGCTCGACACCTCGAGCACGAGCCATCCCTCGCTGGGGACGGACACGGCGTCGGCCGTCAGCGGGTTGCCGATGTTGCCAGCGACGAGGACAGGCCGGCCACTGCGCGCGAGCAGCGCCCCCGTCAGCGCCGTCGTCGTGGTTTTCCCATTGGTGCCGGTGATCGCGACCGCCTCCGCGTCGCTCGCTCGCCAGCCGAGCTCCAGCTCGCCGATGATGGCGACGCCACGCCGCCGGGCGAAGGCGAGCTGCTCACCATCGACAGGAACCCCGGGGCTCACCACCACGAGTTCAGCCTCGCGCAGGGGCTCGGTGCGGGAGTCGAGCAGACGGACACCAAGCGAGGCCAGAGCACGCGCCTCGGAGGTCAGGGCGTGGATCGGCTTTGCATCGGTGGCCACCACATCGGCGCCCGCCTCGCGCAGCAGCCGCGCGGCGGCGATGCCGCTGCGAGCCAGCCCCACCACGGCCACAGGCCTTCCGGCGAGCGAGTCGCGATAGGCCCGCCCGCGCGTCGTCTCGTGAGCCCGCTCCATGGTCATCATGACGCGATCACCGAAGCTTCAATGTCGTGATCGCCATGAGGGCGAGGGCAAACGAGACGATCCAGAAGCGGATGACGATCTTGGGCTCCGCCCATCCACTCAGCTCGAAGTGATGATGCAGTGGTGCCATACGAAAGACTCGGCGGCCGGTGAGCTTGAAGCTGGCGACCTGGATCATGACCGACGCCGCTTCCACGACGTACAGACCGCCGATGAGCGGCAGCAGCAGCTCGGACTTGGTGAGTACCGACAGCATGCCAATGGAGGCCCCAAGCGCGAGGGAGCCGGCGTCGCCCATGAACACCTCGGCCGGGTAACAGTTGAACCAGAGGAACCCGATGGCCGCCCCGATCAGGGCGCCGCAGAAGACCGTCAGCTCGCCGGCCCCCTTGACGTTGACGATCTTGAGATAGTCGGCTGCCCGGAAGTTGCCGGTGAGGTAGGCGATGACTCCGAAGGCCCCGCCGGCCATGATGACCGGTCCGATCGCGAGCCCGTCGAGACCGTCGGTGAGATTGACGGCGTTGGAGGCCCCGACCACGACCAGCATGGCGAAGGGAAGCCACCACCAGCCGAGGTTCACCATCCATCCTTTGAGAAACGGGATGGCCAGCAGGGGCTGCCAGCCGTCGCTGGCAGGGGTCAAGAACACGACCTCGACGAGCGCGAAGGCCAGCAACAGCTGCAGGCCGAACTTGAGTCGCGCGGAGAGTCCCTTCTTGCGCCGGAGCTTGCGCCAGTCGTCCCACACGCCGATGAGGCCGAAGCCGAGCGCGGTCAGCACCGCTACCCAGACGTAGCGGTTGCGCAGGTTCGCCCACAGCAAGGTGGACACGACAATGGCGCCCACGATGAGCACGCCTCCCATCGTCGGCGTGCCTTGCTTCTGTCGATGCCGCTCGGGAGTGTCTTCGCGAATCGTCTCGCCGCCGTACTGGGCCGCGCGCAATCGCCGCACCACCCACGGCCCCACGAGCAACGAGATGACCAGGGCCGAGATGAGCGCCATGAGTGACCGAAAGGTCAGGTAGCGGAACACGTTGAAGAGGATGTGATCGCGGGCCAGCGGGACGAGGAGGTAGTAGACCATTGCCGCCCCTCATGTCCCCGGCTGCGGTCCCGGCGGAGGGATCCGCGCCAGCAGCGCGTCGACCACCCGTTCCAGCCGCATGCCGCGCGAGCCCTTCACGAGGACGACGTCGTCGGGCGCGAGGCGCTTGAGCAGATGGGCCACCGTGTCCTCGAACGTCAGCACGTGGCGTGTCTCTGGGAGTCCAGCCGCGCGGGCCGCCTCCACGGCCAGCCGCGCTCGCGGGCCGACTCCCACCAGCTCGTCTGCGCCCAGGGCGGCCACCAGGCGACCAACTTCGCGGTGAGCCTCGTCGGCAACGCTGCCAAGCTCCAGCATGTCGCCCAGCACCACCACCAATCGACCCCGTCCTCGACGCACGGTGACCGTCTCAAGGGCCGCTCGCACCGAGACCGGGTTGGCGTTGTAGGTGTCGTCGAGGATGCGAACGCCGTTCGCCTCTCGCCACACACAACGTCCCTTGACCGCACGGGCGGCAGCGAGGCCTTCTGCGACCTCGGCCAGCGACAACCCGAGCGCGACACCCGTGGCCGCCGCCGCCAAGGCATTGATGACGTTGTGTCGGCCGACGAGCGCGAACCGGACGGCGGCACGTTCACCGTCGTGCTCGACCGTGAACCCGATGGTCTTCGAGTCCTCGGCGACCGGCGAGGCCACATGCACGTCCGCGTTCGGTGTCGTCCCGAAGGTCACCACCCGGGCGGGGGTGTCGGCGGCCATGCCGAGCACGCGCGGGTCATCGGCATTCAGCACGGCCACGCCCGAGACCGGCAGGGCGCGGACGAGCGCAGCTTTCTCCTCGCGTACCCCCTCCAGCGAGCCGAGAAACTCGGTATGGACCTCGGCGACCGTGGTCACCACCCCGATGGTCGGTGCGGCGAGCGCGGTCAGGGTCGCGATCTCGCCGGGCTGATTCGTCCCGATCTCTACCACGGCCGCCTCGTGCTCGGAGGTGAGCCGCAACAGCGTCAGCGGCAACCCCCATTGATTGTTGAAACTCGCCTCGGACTTCAGCAGCGAGAATCGGCGTGCCAGCACGGCCGCGATCAGCTCCTTGGTCGTGGTCTTCCCGTTCGAGCCGGTGACGGCCACCAGCGGAATGGAAAAACGCGCGCGGTGGCGGGCGGCCAGGCGTCCCAAGGCCATGGTCGTGTCATCGACCAGCACCAGGGGCATACCGGGCGGTGGATCGTCTGGCATCGTATGGACGACCACGCAGCAGGCGCCGCGGGCCGCTGCCTCGCTCACGTTGTCGTGACCGTCGCGCCAGTGGCCGCGAATGGCGAAGAAGGCCTCACCGATCCGGAGCGTTCGCGAATCGATCGACACACCAGCCACGGGCAAGGCGAGATCACCCGCCACCAGCGCCCCGCCGCTCGCGCTGACGATGTCCTGCACGGTGAACCGCGGGCCCCGGGACGCTATGGGCGGTCTTCCCGGAGGATCTGGCGCGCAACTTCCCGGTCGTCGAAGGGGAGGACGGCGGTGCCGATGATCTGGTACGTCTCGTGACCCTTCCCCGCGATGACGACCGCATCACCGGCAGTGGCCCAGGTCAAGGGCCGCACGAATGGCTCCCTGGCGGTCGGCCAGGCGTGTCACGCGGCTCGTGTCGACCTTACCGCCGTCGATGCCGCTCAGAATCTCGTCGATGATGACCTCAGGAGGTTCGGAGCGCGGGTTGTCAGACGTGATCCACACGCGGTCGCAGAGCCGAGCCGCGATCGCCCCCATGAGCGGCCGCTTGCCACGATCCCGGTCGCCGCCGCAGCCGAACACCGTACCCAGGCGGCCTCGGGTCAGCTTGCGTGCAGTGGTCAGCACGCGCTCGAGCGCATCGGGCGTATGGGCGTAGTCGACGACCACCAGAAACGGTTGCCCCACCCGGATCTGCTCGAATCGGCCCGGCACGGTGTCGACGGTGGCCAGCGCGGCGGCGATCGCCGGTGGCTCCATTTCGAGAGCGAGACCGACCGCCACCGCTCCCAGCAGGTTGCGGACGTTGTGCTCGCCGATCAGCGGGGACGAGAGGCTCAGTCGCCCACGAGGCGTAGACACCGTCAGGCGGATTCCGTCGATGGTTGAGGCATGCTCGACGGGGCGCACGCGCGCGTCTTGGCCGAGACCGAAGCTGAGCACCGTGAGCGGCAGGCCTTCGACCATGACCCGGCCCGCGGGGTCGTCCGCGTTCACCACCGCCGTGCGGCGGGGCTTGGGCGAATCGGCGAGCAGCTCGAACAGGCGCCGTTTGGCGCGCGCGTACGCCTCGAGGGTTCCGTGAAAATCGAGATGGTCCTGGGTGAGATTCGTGAACACTGCCACGTCGAAGGCCAGCTCCTGCACACGCTCGAGGACGAGGGCGTGCGAGGACACTTCGAGGACGACGCCCCCCACGCCCATCTCGAGCATCCGGGCCAGCATGGCCTCGATGTCCAGCGCTTCCGGCGTGGTCTGGCCCGCCTTGTGACGCTCGTCACCGATCACGTACTGAATGGTGCCGATGACGCCGGTGCCGAGCCCGCGCCCGCGCAGGAGAGCCTCCACCAGGTACGAGGTCGTCGTCTTGCCGTTGGTGCCGGTAATGCCGACCAGAGTGAGCCTGTGCGAAGGACGTCCGTAGTACAGGGCGGCCAGCCGCGACAGAGCACGACGCGCTGATGGCACGAGGATCTGAGGCGCCGCCACGTCCAGGAACGTACCCTCGCTGACGATCAGGGTCGCCCCGCGCGCCACCGCGTCCGAGGCGAAGCGACGGGCATCCTCCTTGAACCCGGGCACGGCCACGAAGCAGTCACCGGGTTCCACCTGACGCGAGTCGCTGACGATCCGGGCCACGGTGGACGGCAAGGTTCCGTGCACCCTGTTGTTGGGCAGCGCCTCGAGCAGCGCCGTCACGGCCAGCGCACCACGCGCCATGTCATTCGCTCGCTCGCTTCCCCGCCTGCGCAATCAGCGACAGCGAGGCCGGCATGCCCGGCTCCACGCCGACGCCGGGCGCCGGGACCTGGGCGGCCACGAAGCCGTGCCCGCTGATCGCGACCTCCATCCGCAACGGTGCCAGCAGGGTCAGGGCGTGGCGCAGACTGCGCCCGCGCAGATCGGGCATGGCCGCGCCCGCGTCGAGCGGCGCGATGGGCGTCCCCTCCGCCATTCTGAGGCGTGCCACTGACGACTCGCCGGTCGAGGCGATAATCTGCACGGGCTGTGTGCCCCGCGCGGGCACCTCGAGATAGCGGAGGATCTCGCGTCCGATCGCGGCGAAGACGGGGGCTGCCGCCTCGCTTCCCCACTTCTCGTTCTTGGGCTCGTCGAGCATGACCAGCATCACGAAGCGCGGATCGTCGGCCGGCGCGAACCCGATGAACGAGAGCACGCCAGGGGCGCGCGAATAGCGGCGGGTGGCGGGATCGAGCTTCTGGGCCGTGCCCGTCTTGCCAGCCACGTCGTAGCCGGGAATCGCCGCGTGACGGCCCGTGCCGGCACTCACCACGTTGGTGAGGATGCGGGTGAGCACGCGCGAGGTGTCCCGGGAGATCACATGACGGACGGCCTTCGGCTCGATGCGCCTCACCTCGCGCCCGTCTCCGTCGACGAACGCCCGGATTACCCGAGGCTGCATCAGGACACCACCATTGGCAATGGCGCCGAACGCCCCCACGAGTTGCAACGCGGTGACCGAGATCTCCTGGCCGATCGACATGGTCGGCAGCGACAGCGCCGACCAGCGGCGCGGGTCGCGTAGCTGCCCTCGACTCTCACCACTCAGCCCCACCCCGGTGGGAGCACCGAAGCCAAAAGCCGTCATGTATCGGTAGTAACGCTCGCTCCCGAGCGAGAGTCCCACCTTGATGGAGCCGACGTTGGAGGAATTCTGGAGAACTTCGGCGAAGGTCAGCCACCCGTAGCGCTTCCAGTCGTGGATGGTGGCCCGGGCGATGGTGATGGCGCCGTTCTCCGCATAGATGCGGTCCTCGGGCCGCACCACCCGCTCCTCGAGGGCAGCCGCGGCCATGATGGCCTTGAAGGTGGAGCCCGGCTCGAAGGGGTCGGTGATGGCGCGGTTGCGCACGACATCGCGCGAGGGCAGCTCCGCGAAGATGTTCGGGTTGAAGGTGGGGCGGATGGCGGCCGCGAGGACATCACCGGTCCGTGGATCCATCGCCACCGCCATGGCCGCCTTGGCCCCGGTCCGACGATACACCGCCTCCAGCTCTCGCTCCGCCACATACTGGATGGTCTTGTCGAGCGTCAGCATGACACCCGCTCCGGGCACGGGATCCTGCACGATCCGCTGCAGGACGACGTCACGACCCAAAGCGTCGCGGCCGACCACCGCCCGACCGTCCGCGCCTGCCAGATCGGTATTGAACGCCCGCTCGACTCCCTCCAGGCCCCCGTCGGCCCCCTCGAATCCGATGACGTGGGCCGCCAGCTCCCGGTTCGGATAAAGCCGCATGGGCTCAGGCACGAAGCCGAGCCCGGACTCCCGCAGCGCCCGCACCTGCTCCGCGACCGCCGGCGGTAACTTGCGGCGTATCCAGACAAAGGGACGTGCGCTGGTAAACATCGCGTGCAGATCACGCTCGGGAAGCTGGAGGATCGGAGCCAGGCGCGCCGCCACCCGCACCGGATCGCCGACCCCGCGCGGGTGGGCGAAGAGCGACTCCGCCGGCGTGGAGGTGGCCAGCGCGGCGCCGTGTCGATCCACGATTGGACCTCGGCGCGCGGGCAGCACAACCGTGCGCGAGTACTGGCGCTCGGCCATCTGCACCAGCTCGGCATGGCGAACGATCTGCAGATAGGCCAGACGCCCGGTCAGGCCCAGGAATGCTCCCGCCAGGAGGGCCGCGAGCACGAGGACCCGAGTCCGGAGGCCCGACAAGCTCAACGCACTTGCGCCTCGATCCGGGCGGAGCCGGCGGCCGCGGGGCCGCCACGTCCGGTCACGAACTCGCGCGCATTCACCACCTGTTCAGGCGCCGGGACGGTCAGGCCGAGCCGACGAGCCTGAGACTCGAGCCGGCGCGGCGCACGCAGGGTGGCGACCTGTACCTCGAGCTGCTGGATGAGGTTCTCCACCCGGGTGCGTTCGGTGCGCAAGGCATCGAGTTGGTAGCTGAGGCGGACATGCTGGACGCGCACGGCCACCACGAAGAGAGCCGCCACCACCAGGCAGACGGCGCACACGGCGGTCAGGCCGAGGGAGCGACCGACGCGCGGATCGGTCTCGCGATGAAGCCGTTGCTCGCGCGTCATGCCCCTCGCTCCAACACGCGCAGCTTCGCGCTCCGCGCGCGCGGGTTGGCGCGCACCTCGTCGTCGCTCGGTCGGAGCGGCGACGGTTCCAGCTCCGTGAACCCACGGGCAGCAAGCAGGCGAAACGTTTGCTTCACGACTCGGTCCTCCCCGGAGTGGAACGAGATGACGCCAAGCCGGCCGCCGACAGCGAGCAGGGCAGCGGCGGCGGGGAGCGCCTCGCGCAACGCCCCCCTCTCATCGTTGACGGCCATGCGCACGGCCAGAAACGTTCGTGTGGCCACGTGAAGACGCCGCGGCCAGGCCTGGCGCGGCACCGCGCTGCGCACGGCCGCTACCAGGTCGCTCGTGGTGGTGAGGGGTCGGCGCCGCACGATGGCACGCGCGATACGGCGAGCGTGCCGCTCCTCACCGTATTCATGGAGCATTTGGGCCAGATCCCGTTCCGGCAGCGCGTTCAGGAGATCGGCCGCGCGTGGACCGGCGGCCGGATCGATCCGCATATCGAGCGGCTCGTCCGTCTGGAACGAGAATCCCCGCCCCGACTCGTCGAGCTGGAAGGACGAGATGCCGAGATCGAGCAGGATCGACTGCGCGGCAATCACGTCGAGACGGCGGGCGACAATCAGCAGGTCGCGAAAGCTGGCCCGCTCGAGGCGAACGCGGTCGCCAAGGGGCGCCAGCCGCTCACCCGCCCGCGCAAGCGCCTCCGGATCCGCATCCAACCCCAGAAGACGAACGCCGGCGCTCGTTCCCTCTAGGAGCGCCGCTGCGTGTCCACCCATCCCGACCGTCCCATCGATCACCCAGCCCTCCTGGCGGGGCCGCAGGAGAAACGCGACCTCGTCCACGAGAACCGGGACGTGAACTGCTAGACTCCCCGGTTCGCCATCGCGCTGAACAGATCGGGCAGCTTATGCTGCTCCGTGCGTTCGTATTCCTCGAACCGCTTGCGATCCCATATCTCGAAGTACGGCCCACCCCCGCCGACCAACGTCACCTCACGATCGAGCGCCCCGTACTGGCGCGAGTCCGGCGGGAGCAGAATCCGCCCGGCCGTGTCGATCTCGAGATCGCGCGCCCGCGAGACGTAGAGACGGCCGAAGTCGCGCGTGCGCTCGTCGAAGAGCGAGCTCTCACGCGCGCGCGCCTCGATGGCCTCCCACTGCGAGAGAGGATGGACTTCCAGACAGCGCTCGTTGGGCACCACCACCAGGTTCATGTCACCGTCGAACCGCTGGGCAAGCGCTTCCCGGAACCGTGCCGGCACACTCAGGCGTCCTTTCCCATCGATCGAGTGCTCGAACCGTCCCCTAAACATGCTCCCTGCTCGTCGCCCGCCTTGTGGGATTTCATCCCACTTTGCTCCACCCCACGGCGACATTAGCGTTCGGCCTGAACAGTGTCAAGCCAAAAGTTCAGATTTAAAAGGCGATTCTGGCTCAGTTAGGATTCCCAGACGATGGGTGGGGTTCATTTCAGGGTAGAACCCCACGACTGGGGCTTTTGGGCTTTTTCGGGGAAAAAGGGGAGATCCGACTGGGTAAAGGGGGCCCGGAGGGGGCCTCTGAGAGCCTCTAACGGGGCCGGTAGTAGCTCATCGCCTCCGGCAACCAGCCCTCGATCTGCTTGATGCGGGTCGCTTCGGACGGGTGGGTGGACAGGAACTCGGGAGGCTTTTGACCGCCGCGAGAGGCCGCTTTAATTCTAACCCAAAGTTCCTTTGCGGCCGAGGGATGATACCCGGCCTGGCCACGGCGGCCAGGCCTGCGTCGTCGCGCGTGATGGGCAGGATCCCCGTGTAGACTGCGACCTTGCCGCCGGGCAGGCAGAACGCGTTGACCTGCGTGTCCTCGATGACGTGAATTCCCGCTGGAAATCGGTCTTGCCGGTGGCCTCGGCGATGCGAGACGACCTCATGGCGTGCTTCTAGCACACCCAAAAAATGCGCCAGCCGGTCGGGGCTCAGCGATTGCGCAGGCGTACGGTGGTGGTCAAGGTGCTGACGATATCGCTTCCGGGCGGCCCCGCCGTGCGGGTCGGCGCCGTGGTGAGCTCGATTCGCACGGAACGGACGGCCGATGGAGTGGAGGTGGCCACGCCGGTCGCGTCGAGATAGACGAGGGTGAACGAGCGCACACCGTTCACGATGGGCTGGGCGCCACCGCCGGCGTCGCGACGCAGGATGTCGGAGGCCAGGCGCCAGGTGATCGTCTCGCCCGCCCCGGCGATGATCCCGTCGCCGTTCAGGTCTGACTGCAGCACGACGCGCGCCGAATCGGCCACCGCCACCGCGGCGAAGTCCACCGACGCGCGTCCGTAGCCGGCGGCCCGGATGTCATGGGCCAGACGCTCGAGCGCCACCCGCGCGCTCTGCTGGGCCTCCACCCGGGCGGCGCCCTCTGCGAAAGCACGCGCCACGTGCTCCAGGGTCGGTGTGAGGGCCGCCAACACCAGGCCCAGCAACGAGAGCGCCACCAGCAGCTCCGTGAGCAGCACCGGTGTAGTGTGCGCGTCGAGATCGTCCGCATCAATGTCTGAAATGCAGTACGGTGCGAGAAACCGGGCGAGCAGAACCGAAGGCGAGTGTGACGACGATCTCGGCAGAGACTCAACGCAGGGTTGTTGGTGCTCCTCGGATTGCGCTGGCTGACCTGCACTTCGAACCGATCACCGGACCGTAGATGGTCACGACACTGTCTGGCTCGTTTGTCGCGCTCAGCGCCAGGATTTCCCCGACTGACGCACGCCGAGGCCGGCGAGGTCAGGCGCCGCGCAGACGGGGATCGAGCGTGTCGCGCAGAGCGTCGCCGAGCAGATTCGACCCGAAGACGGCGAGGCTGATCGCGATGCCGGGAAAGAGCACGAGGTAGGGTGCCTTCTGCGCGTACTCCGCCGCCGACACCGACAACATGCGGCCCCATGACGGATAGGGCTCGGGCACGCCGAGGCCCAGAAAGGACAGCGCCGCTTCGGTAAGGATGGCGCTTCCCAGCTGGGCGGTCATCAACACGATGAAGGGGCCGATCGTGTTGGGCATGACGTGGCGAAAGGCGATACGCAGGTGCAGCAGGCCGAGAGCGCGCGCCGCCTCCACGTACTGCATCTCCCGGATCGAGAGCACGCTCGCGCGAATCACCCGCGCCGCCCGCGGCATGATGGGAATGGAGATGGCCACCACGACATTGGGAATGGACGGCCCAAGCGACGCGGCCATGACCAGCGCGAGCACGAGCAGCGGCAGCCCCTGCAGGATGTCGAGCAAGCGCTGGGTGATGAGATCGAGCGTGCCCCCGAAGTACCCGGAGAGTAGCCCGATGACCCCGCCCAGGAACGAGCCGAACAAGGTCGAGGCGACGCCGACGATGAGGGACACCCGGGTGCCCCAGATGAGACGGCTATACGTGTCGCGACCGAGATGGTCCGTTCCCAGCCAGTGCTCGGGGCCGGGGGGCGCCAGGGTGGCCGCGGCCGAGGTGGCGATGGGATCGTGGGTGGCCAGTTGCGGCGCGAAGATGGCCACCACCAGCATGGCCAGTATGATGGCCCCGCCCACGGCACCCAGAGGTTTCTTGCGGCAGAAACGGAGTAACACGCTCGCGGCGCTCTCCCGGTGGGTGGTCCGGCTGCCCAGCACCACCTCGACCCCCGCCGGCGCCGCCACCGGTTCAGTCGCCATAGCGCACCCGCGGATCGAAGAAGCCGTAGAGCATGTCCACGGCGAGGTTCGACAGGATCACCACGATGGCGATGAACATCACGAGGTTCTGCACGATCGGGTAGTCACGCCACAGGATGGCCTGCACGAGAAAGCGGGCCACTCCGGGGAGGTTGAACACCGTCTCCGTCACCACCAGACCCCCGATGAGAAAGGCGAACTCGATGCCGATCACCGTGATCACGGGCAGCATGGCGTTCTTGAGCGCATGCCGCCAGATGACCACACGCCCGTTCTGCCCCTTGGCCCAGGCCGTCCGGATATAGTCCTCGCGCATCACCTCGAGCACCGCCGAGCGGGTGATGCGGGTGATGAGCGCGGACGAGCGATAGCCGACGGCCAGGGCCGGCAGCAGAAACTGCACCAGGTGAATCTTGAGGTCCTGGGTCGGAGAGACGTAGGTGACGGGGGGAATCCACCCAAACCAGGCGACCAGAACCAAGATGATGACCATGCCGAGCCAGAAGGACGGCATGGAGAGCCCGGCCAGCGAGAAGATGCGCAGGGCGTAGTCGAAGGCCGTGTCTTGACGGACGGCGCTGATGACGCCGGTGGGCACCCCGAGGAGCACGGCGATGATGGTGGAGAGGACGGCCAGCTCCACCGTCACCGGAATGAGCGGCTTGATGATCTCCCAGGCGGGCAGATCGTAGCGGTATGACTTGCCGAGGTCCCCGGTCAGAAAATGGCGGAGCCAGTCGATGTACTGCACCCACATGGGCCGATCGATACCGAGCTCCCGCATGATGAGCTTCTTGTCGGCATCGTTCACGTAGCCGCCGGTGGCGAAGAGGATGTCCACGATGTCGCCTGGAGCCAGACGCATGAGGACAAAGATCACGATTGACATGCCGAGCAAGGTGAGCACGGCGATGCCGAGCCGCTTGGTGATGTAGGTTCGCGTGGCGGGCTTCCCCCTACTTGTCGAGCCAGACTTCCTGCATGCGACCCCAGTTGTAGATCGACTGGTGAGGCACGAGGTTCTTCACGTAGTTCCAGTGCGTGTAGTACTCGAGCCGCCAGCCCACGGTGGGCCGCGCCGCGTCCTCCTCGAGGGCACGCTGGATCTGCGCCACCAGCAGCACGCGCTTCTTCGGATCGAGCTCCTGTGACTGCTGGGCCATCACCTTCTCCACCTGCTCGTTGCAGTAGCCGGTGTAGTTGCGCGGCGAGCCGCAGGCGAAATTCTCGAAGAAGTTGGCGTCGGGATCGTCCACGCCGATGCCAGTCAGGTTCGGCCCGGCCTGGTAATCCTTGCGGGTGGCCAGTGGATGCCACTGGGCCGACTCTATCTGCTTCAGGGTCGACTCCACCCCCACCGTCTTGAATTCGCTGATCACGAAGGACGCGAAGTCGATGTACTGGGGAATGGCTCGGGCCGCCATCTCGATGCGGAGCGGGTTGCTCGCGGTGTAGCCGGCCTCGGCGAGCAGCTTGCGGGCCTTGGCTTTGTCGTCAGCGACTTTGCCGTATCCGATGAGGTTCGTCAGATCCTTGCCCAGCAATCCCCACACGCCAAAGGGCTTGGGCTGCATGGAGGCACCCACCTCGGCGCCGCCCTGGTGCACCGCTTTCACGTAGGCCGTGCGGTCGATGGCCAGGCTCATGGCCTGCCGGAGCTTGACGTTGTTGAAGGGCGGCTTGGTGGCGTTGAGGAGCAGGTTGTCGTTCACGTTCTGGCCATTGACGGTCAGCGTGATGCGCGGCTCCGCCTTGACGACTTGCTCGGCGATGGTCTTGGTGGCGTCACCCGGGAAGGAGGCATCGAGACGACCCGCCTGGAGGGCGGCGAACTTCGTGCCACGCTCGACGATCACCACGTACTTGAGACCATCGAGATAGGGACGGCCCTTGACGAAGTAGTCGGGGTTCTTGACGTACTCGACCGACTCGCCCTTCTTCCACTCCTTCACCTTGAAGGGCCCCGTCCCGATGCACTTGGTGCGGAACTCGGCCACCGGCACGTGGGCCGGATAGACCGGCGTGTACCCCGAGGCCAGCAGCATCAGCAGCGACGGCTGCGGACGCTTCAGGCGAAACACCACCGTGTAGGGATCAGCCGCCTCGATGGCCTCCACGTTGGCGTACCAGTCCTTGCGCGGATTGAGCCGCAGCTTGCCCGCCGCGTCGGGTGCCTCGCGGACCATGTCGAAGGTGTACTTGACATCCTTGGCGGTGAAGGGTTGGCCATCGTGCCATTTCACGTTCTTGCGCAGAAAGAAGACCAGGTTCCGGTAGTTGTCCTGCCACGACCACCGTTCGGCCAGCTCACCGATGATGGTGTCCACGCTCTCGATCTTCTTCAGGGGATCGAACAGGACCAGGTTGTTGAAGCAGGGCATGCTCGGCCACACCGTGGAGATGGTGGCCGTCTCGTGGATGGAAAAGCCCTGTGGCAAGTCTTCGCGCTGCATGACGTTCATGACCCCGCCGGCCTTGGGGGTCTGGCTCACCGCCGGCGTGAAGGTCAGGAGGCCAACCAGTGCGGCCCCGACGGCGGCGATGGCCGTCGTCGCTCTCACTCGTGACGACATGGATTCCTCCCCGCTGAAGATCAGATGGGAAATCAGTGTACGTGAAAACCCGAGGGGCGACAACGCGACGCGCCCTCGTTACGCGCCCCGCAGCAGCAGGTGCAGGGCGTAGATCGCCCCCCCGGCGAGCCCGCCCACCAGCGTGCCGTTGACCCGGATGTATTGAAGATCGTCGCCGGCATGCTCCTCGATGAGCCGCACGGCACCGTCGGGCCCGAGGGCCAGCACACCCTTCTCGATGATCTCCGCGATGCGCCCGTGGTAGCGATCGAGCAGCTCGATGATCCGCGCCTTCATCCAGCGGTCGAGGTCGTGGCGCAGTTCCTCGTCGGCGATCACCCCCAGCCGCGCCCGCTCGAGCCGATCCGCCACCCACTCGATCAGCTCCGAATGTTGACGTCCGACATCGACGAGCAACAGACGCCGCAGCGCACCGGCCACATCGTCGAGGAGCGCCACGAGCGTCTGGCTCTCCAGCATGGCGCGCACTGCCTCCTCCACCCGGGCCGCCAGCGCAGGCTCGGCCCGCAGCCGGCCCGCGAACGTGATCAGGGCGACCAGCAGCCGGCGGCGGAAGGGATGCTGCGGGTCTTCCGCGATCTCCCGCACGCCGGCCCGCAGGGCCGACACGATTCGCCGACGATCGATGAGGCCGAGCAGATCGGCGAGCCCGAGCCAGAAGCGAGAGTATCCAGCCACGCTGTCCCGGTAGCGCTGGAGCAGATCGTCGACCAGATCGGCGATCACCGCGCCCACGGCCGGACGCTCCAGCACATCTGCCAGCGCGCGGGAGGCCGACGCGATGAACCCCTCGTCCCACCGGCGCTCTCGCGCGAAGTCGAGCGCCGCCGCCAGCCTCGGCGCCCACGGCCGAGCGAGCAGAAGCTGGCGGAGACGCTCGAGCAGCTCGCCGATCGCCTGCGGTGGGACCTGCTCGGCCAGCCAGCGCGAGACGAGCCGGGTCGCGTTCTGCAAATCGTCGCGCGTCACCCGGGCTGACAGACGAGCGAGGGCGTCGCCCAGATCGAGCGTGGAGAGTTCGTCCTTGAGATAGCGCTGGGTGAGCACGCGATCGCCGACCATGGTGCCGACGCGGGCCGCCATCAATTCCCAGTTGGCGGGGATGAGACCGGTGTGCGGGATAGGCAGCCCGAGGGGCCGCCGGAAGATCGCGGTAACGGCGAACCAGTCGGCCAGCCCGCCCACGATGCCGGCCTCGGCGATGGCGAGGATCCACCCACCCCACCACGTGCCACGGACGGGAAAGGCGAGGACCGCGCTGACGGCGGCCACGCCGAGGACGATGAGGGCGAATCGGCGCTGGCGTCGAGCCACGGAGGCTCAGCGGCGCCGCGACGGCAACAGCACTCTGCCCCGCTTGACGTCCCATACGCCCCGCGGCGTGAGTCGCACCGATGGCAAGAAGTCGGCCGCGAGAAAGAACAAGGTGAAGAGAGGATCGTGAAAGGGATACCCCCTGGCCTCGAGGGCCGCGCGCAACGCGTCCTCCTGACCGGCCACCTCGGGAAGAGTGCCGCGCGTCATGACCCCGCCGAGGCGCAGCGGCAGCTCGTAGGCGATCCGGTCGGCGTCGACGATGACGATCCCGCCCCCGAGGGCGAGCACACGATTGACCGCGTGCGCCATAGACTCCCGACGACGTCCCACCGTCAGAATATTGAAGTCGGTCGTGATGGTCGAGGCGAGGCCGTCGAGCCGCTCGGCGAAGCCAGCCACCGGGCCCGGCGCCGTCCAGTGTCCTCGGCGATCGAGCAGGGCCCCGAAGAGATCGCCATCCGCCAGCGGGCGCTCTTCCAGCTTGGTGATGACCGCGCTCACGAGCCGCACGACCGGATAGCGCGCGCGGGCGGGGAGCGCGAAGTCCTCCGGACGCGCACGCCACCGCACCATGAGCCGGGACCGCTCCGACGTGAACACTCGCGACCAGACGGGCTCCGGCACGCGCACCTGCAGCCGGCCGCCCGTGGCCGCCACCCGTCCGCGCGCGATGACGGTCTCCGGGCGCGGCTCGCTCAGATCGCTCAGGATGGCCACGTCGGCGTAGCGGCCGGGCGCGATGCCTCCGAGATCGGAGTCCAGCCCGAAGTAGGTGGCCGGGTTCAAGGTGGCCATGCGATAGGCGTCGATCGGCGGCACGCCACGCTCGAGCGCGACCCGGATCAGGTGATCGACGAAGCCATGGTCGCGAATGAACGCCGGCATGGAGCCGTCGGCAGTCAGCATCACGCGCGAGGCCAGCCCCGGCGCCTCCTTGAGCGCATCGAGCAGCCCGCGCAGATCCGGGCGCAGCGACGACTCGCGCAGCATGACCGCAATTCCCTGCCGCGCGCGCTCGAGCACCTCGCGCGCGGTGATGGGCTCGTGATCCGAGGTGAATCCACCCGCGGCAACGGCCGCCAGGCGCTCGGCGGAGGCGCCGGCGGCGTGTCCCTCCACCCGCTGGCCGCGCTGCTGGGCGAGGGCCAAGCGGGCCAGCAGGTACGGAGCGCCGTCGTGGACGTCCGGCCAGCGCGTCACTTCCCCGGCGGCCACCACCCAAGGGTGGGCGAGCGCGCGCGCGAGGTCGCGCAGGGCGAAGCGCCGCGGCTCGTCGGTGGTGCGCGACTGCGCGTGCACCCGGATCATCCAGTAGAACTTGAGCGGCGAGCGCGCCAGGGTGGACGCCACCGTTCGGAAGGCGCGCAGGCCGCCCAGCTCCCAGATCTGCAAGCTGTCGGCGAAGAGCGTCGTGGTGCCGAGCGGCAAGAGGTGGCGCGCGAAGGCCGAGGGGGTGAGCAAATGGGTGGGATGCACGTGGGGGTCGATGTACCCCGGCACCAGGATGCGGCCCGGTACCTCGACCACTCTGGTGCGGGGCCCGATCATCTCGTGGCGCAGCCCGACGTAGGCGACGCGCTCGCCGCGGGTGGCGACGTTGGCGGGATAGAGCTCGCCCGTGTAGACGTTGAGCAGGGTGCCACCCCGGACGTAGAGATCGGCGTGGGCCTGCCCGCGCGCGACCGCGGTCAGCGCACGGCGGAACGCGACGTTCATACGTCTCGATTATGGGGCCGGCCGACGAGGGCTACAATGTCGGCATGAGCGCGCCGATCATCATCACCGACACGGTCCGCGTCCCCGGCCACGCGCTCAGCATGCGTGCCGTGCGCGCGTCCGGTCCGGGCGGGCAGAACGTCAACCGAGTGGCCACCAAGGTGCTCCTCGAGGTCGATCTGGACGCCATCGAAGGGCTTGCCCCCGACCAGCAGGCACGGCTACGCGCGCTCGCGCGCCGCCGGCTGGATGCGCGGGGTCGCCTGGTGGTGACGAGCCAGGCCACCCGCACGCAGGCCCGCAACCTCGAGGACGCTCGTGACAAGGTCCGGGGCCTCGTGCACGCCGCCCTCAAGCGTCCCCGTCGGCGACGCCCCACCGTGCCCACGCGGGCTGCCGAGGAGCGGCGGATCAGCGAAAAGAAGCGCCACGGCGAGATCAAGCGCCTGCGCACCCGCACCGCCGAGGACTGATCGTCGTCGGAAGCTCAGCGGATCCGGGGGGCGCCCCCGGGCAGCGCTCAGTAGGCGGGCGGCGCGTACACGGTGACGAAGAAGAGCGGCGTCCGCCCGGGGTTGCGCACGTGGTGGCGAGAGTGGGCGGGAATCATGACGAGCGCCCCGGGACCTGCGCGCTGTTCCTCACCCGCCACGCGGACGATCGCGTCGCCCTCGACGACGTAGATGATCTGATCGCCGTCATGCTCCTCTTCGGGGCCGCCGTCCGCGCCAGGCGCAATGGTCATCACCGCCGTTTGGCTCTGCGCGGTCCGCTGGAGGACCCGGAAGAACGTTCCGCGATGCTCTCCTGTCTCGACGACGGTCTCAGAAGCCAAGGGCCCGGACCTCGTGACGGAAGCGCTTGACGCTCTCGAGCTTGACGTCTTCGTAGCCACGGATCAGATCGGGAAGGGTGGCGAGCTTCACCGCCCGCTCGTAGCTCTCGGGCGAGAGGCCGGCCATCGCCTTCTCGAGCCAGCCGCGGTACTCGCCGATGAGAGCGCGCTCCACCCGGCGCACCTCGGCGCGGCCGAAGGGATCGAGGGGGGTGCCGCGCAGGCCCTTCATCGTTGCCAGCAGGCGGAAGACGCCGTTGAACCAGGTGCCGAGCTTGATCTTCTTCTGCCAGCCGAGCGCTCGCAGGATTGGCGGATGCAGGTGATAGTGCAGGCGGACGCCGCTCGGATACTCCGCGGCGAGCTGAGCAGACAGGGAGCTGGCCAGGTGCAAGCGCGCCACCTCGTACTCGTCCTTGTACGCCATGAGTTTGAAGAGATTGCGGGCCACCCCTTCGCTGAAGGCCGAGCGGCCGTCAGGCTCCGCCGCCAAGGTCCGCTTGACAAACTCCGTGTACTCCCGCGCGTACGCCACGCTCTGGTAGGCGATCAGCTCCGGCACACGGATGCTCAGCAGCCGCCCGAGCTCCCCCGAGGCGCCCACCCCCTCCACGAGGGCGCGCGCCTCGGCGCTCAGCGCGGGTGTCACCGCCACCGCGCCGAGCCGCGGCTTCCGCTCACGCTCGAGGGCGGCCGGCTCCAGCACGGCCAGGCGTCCAGCCCGGAAGGCATGGGTGTTCATCGTCACGGAGACGCCGTTGAGCACAATCGCCTCTTCGATGGCCTCCGCGCTCACGGCGATGGCCCCCGCCTGGTAGGCCGCCCCGAGCACGATCAGGTTGGCGGCCATGTGGTCGCCGAAGAGCTGCTCGGCCAGCCCGAGGGCGTCGAGATAGACGTTCTCGTCCTTGCGGGTCAGCCGGTTGATGGATTGCAGCAGGCCGTTGGTCTCGGGAAAGTGCACGTCGGTGTGCGTGACCATAGCCCCCGTCGGGACCTGACTGGTGGAAACGACGGCGATGGTCCGCTCCGGCCCTGCGTGATCGAGGTTCACGGCGGATGTGGCCACCAGGATGTCGAAGCCGAGATAACAGTCGGCCTCGCCGGCGGCGATCTTGTTGGAGCCCTCGTGCGGCGCGCTGGCGATCTTCAGGTGGGAAACGACGGGTCCGCCTTTCTGGCTGAGGCCGGTCTGGTCGAGGCCTCGGACATGCTTGCCCTCGAGGAGGGCGGCCGTGCCCAGGATCTGGTTGACCGTGACCACACCCGTGCCGCCGATGCCCATCATGTAGACGTTGGACTGAGCGGGAACCCGCAGGGTCGGCGCCGGGAGTGTACGCTCGACCTTGTAGAGCTTGCGCTCCTTCTTGGTTGGCTCGCCGAGGGGCACCACGGTCAGGAACGACGGGCAGTCACCCCGCAAGCACGAGTAGTCCTTGTTGCAGGACGATTGGTGGATCTGCGTCTTGCGCCCGAACTCCGTCTCCACCGGGTGCACGGACAGACAGTTGCTCTTCACGCCGCAGTCACCGCAGCCCTCGCAGACGGCCTCGTTGATGTAAACGCGCTGGGCCGGGTCGGGCAGCTTGCCGCGCTTGCGCAGGCGGCGCTTCTCGGCCGCGCAGCGCTGGTCGTAGACGAGGACGGTGACGCCGGGGACCTCCCGCAGGACCCGCTGCGCCTCGTCCAGACGGTCGCGGTGCCAGACCTCGACGCCCTTGGCCCACGCCGTGTCTGACGGATACTTTTCGGGCTCGTCCGTCACCACCAGGATCTTCTTGACGCCCTCCGCCTCGAGCGTGCGGGTCAGCTCGGGCACCGGCATCGCCCCCGCCGCGTCCTGGCCCCCGGTCATCGCCACCGCAGAGTTGTAGAGGATCTTGTAGGTCATGTGGGTGCCCGCCGCCACTGCCTGGCGGATGGCCAGCGAGCCCGAATGAAAGAAGGTCCCGTCTCCGATGTTCTGGAACATGTGCGGGGTCTCGGTGAACGGCGCCATCCCCACCCACTGCGCGCCCTCGCCGCCCATGTGGGTGAGACCGAGAGTCCGACGTTCGGGCAAGGCCAGTACCATGCCGTGGCAGCCAATGCCGGCACTGGCCATGGAGCCGTCGGGGACGACCGTCGAACGATTGTGCGGACAGCCCGAGCAGAAAAACGCCTGCCGCGCGATGGTCAGCGGCGCCGGCCGCTCGCGCAGCGCTTCCAGCAAGGCCACCCGGGCCGTGATGGAACCGAGCTGGACCTTGCGCTCGAGACGGGAGGCGACGATGAGGGCGATCCGATCGGCATCCAGCTCGCCATTGGCGGGCACCAGGGGTCGGTCGGTGAGGTCGCGCTTGCCGACGACCACGGGGCGCTCATTCAGGTTGTAGAGAACATCGCGGATGAAGAGCTCGACGAAGGCCCGCTTTTCCTCGACGACGAGGACCTCCTCGAGGCCGCGGGCGAACTCGCGCACGATGCCCGGCTCCATGGGAAACAGCATGCCGATACGCAGCAGCCGGATGCCGTAGCGCTCGAGAGCGGTGTCGTCCAGACCAAGCTCGAGGAGAGCCTCGCGCAGATCGTAGTAGGTCTTGCCGGGGGCGGCGATGCCGAGCCAGGCCTTGGCGGTCGGTACGGTGATCGTGTTGAGCCCGTTGACGGCCGCGAACGCTTTGGCCGCCTCCAGCCGCCCGTAGTGGATCTCGCGCTCGATGTCCAGGGAGAATGGCGGCAGCAAGGTCGTGTTCTGCGTGGGATGCCACGGTTGGCCCCCGTAGAGGAAGCCGGGATCGCGGACGGTGATGCGGGTGGGCCCGATCAGCGCGGTGCCGATCTCGTCGGCCACGTTGGTGACGATCTTGAAACCGACCCAGAGGCCCGAATACCGCGACAGCTCGAAGCCGAGCCGACCGAGATCGAGAATCTCCTGGACGTTGCCGGGGAAGACCACCGGGAATAGGGCGTCGGAGAATGCCACTTCGGAGTGGGTGGGCAGGGTCGACGACTTGGAGAAGGGATCGTCTCCGCCGAGCGCTAGCACGCCGCCGTTCTTGCCCACGCCGGCGTAGTTGGCGTGCTTGAAGATGTCGCCCGTACGGTCCACACCCGGCCCCTTGCCGTACCACATGCCGAGCACGCCATCGTACTTCGGGTTCGGGAACAGGTTGGCGAGCTGGCTGCCGAAGACCACGGTGGCCCCGAGGTCCTCGTTGACCCCCGACACGAACGTGACGTTGTGCTCGCGCAGGAGGTCCGGGTTGCGCTCCAGGGTGAGATCGAGGCCGCCGAGAGGTGAGCCCCGATAGCCGGAGATCATGGTGGCCGTATTGAGCCCCCGTCGCTTGTCGGCGCGGTGCTGGTCGAGCGGCAGCCGCACCAGGGCCTGGATGCCCGACAGGAAGATCTGACCTTCGAGCTGACGGTACTTGGCGTCCAGCGAGAAGTCGTGCTTGATGGCCATGGGCCCCCCTGACGGAATTATGATAAGGGCGTGGCCACGGCGGCGCAATCTTCGCCGTGTTCCACAGGAGGAATGATGGCGCTCAGCTTCGGCATCATGATCGAGGGGCAGGAGGGGCTCACCTGGCCGCGCTGGCAGCGGCTCGCCCGCACCGTGGAGGACGCCGGCTACGACGCCCTGTTCCGCTCGGACCACCTCACCGGGGTGCTCGGCGACGCAAAGCGCCCCTCGCTCGAGACGTGGGCGTGTCTGACCTGGCTGGCCACGGGGACCTCACGCATCCGCTTCGGCCCCTGCGTGTCGCCTCTCACCTTCTACCAGCCGGCCGTGCTGGCCAAGCGGGCAGCCGCCATCGCCGACCTCTCGGGAGGGCGCTTCGATCTGGGCATCGGCGCCGGCTGGCACGAGGGCGAGCACGCGATGTTCGGCATCCCCTTCCCGCCCGGTCAAGGAGCGGCTCGATCGGCTCGAATGTGGAGCTCGCGCGATCCGCGCCCTGTGGGAGGGCCGTCCGGTCACCCTGGACCAGCCGTACTATCCGCTGAAGGCCGCCGAGAGCTACCCGCTCCCGCCCGGCGGAACGGTGCCACTCATCATCGGCGGGGGCGGCGAGAAGCGAACCTTGCGGATCATCGCCGAGCACGCGGATGAGTGGAACATCACCCGCGTGACCTTCGACGGGTTCGCCGCCAAGCGCAACCTCCTCGAGGACTACGGCCGTCAGGTGGGGCGCGATGCGCAGGACGATTCGCCGTTCGCTGATGGTCCCCATCATCGTGGGGCAGTCGGCGGCCGACGTCCTGATCCGGCGACGCAAGGCCTGTTCGATCTTTCCTCGCCTGCCCGGCGACGAGGCGAGCTGGCGCGCGGCGGGATTCCTCTACGGCTCGATCGACCGGGTGGTCAGAGATCTCAAGCGCTGGGAGGAGCTGGGTATCCAGCGGCTCATGCTGCAGCTCATCGATCAGGATGATCTCGAGGTGATCGAGCTGATCGCTCGCCACGTCCTCCCCGAGTTCCGCCGGTGACTGATTTCGAGAAGCTGGGGGTCTTCTACCTCGGCCGCCCGTACGACGTGGCGGCCAGGAAGCCGAAGGACGGGCTCGTACTCTACGAGTCCAAGGACCTTGTCACCCACGCCGTATGCGTGGGCATGACCGGCAGCGGCAAGACGGGCCTCTGCCTCGCCTTGCTGGAAGAGGCCGCCCTCGACCACATCCCGGCCATCATCATCGACCCCAAGGGCGACCTCGGAAACCTGCTCCTCACCTTCCCCGACTTGCGGCCCGAGGACTTCCTGCCGTGGATCAACGAAGACGACGCGCGCCGGCAAGGGTTATCGAGCGAGGACTACGCGCGTCAGCAGGCCGAGCTGTGGCAGAAGGGCCTGGCCGCCTGGGGCGAGGATGGAGCGCGCATCCGGCGCCTGCGCGAGAGCGCCGACCTGGCCATTTACACACCGGGGAGCAACGCCGGCCTGCCCCTCTCGATTCTGAAGTCGTTCGCGGCGCCCCCCTCCCAGATTCGCGACGACGCCGAGGCACTGCGCGAGCAGGTCGGGGTCACCGCCACCAGCCTGCTCGGGCTGCTCGGAATCGACGCGGATCCCATCCGGAGCCGCGAGCACATCCTCATCTCGACGATCCTCGACGCCGCGTGGCGGGAGGGACGCGATCTCGACCTGGCTGGCCTCATCCACACGATCCAGAAACCGCCCGTGACCCGCGTCGGCGTGCTCGAGCTCGAGGCATTCTTTCCCGCGGCCGATCGCTTCGAGCTCGCCACCGCCCTGAACAACCTGCTGGCCTCGCCGGGATTCTCGGCCTGGATGGAGGGTGAGCCGCTCGACCCGGCCGCCCTGCTGCACACGCGGGAGGGGAAGCCGAGGCTGTCCATCATCTCCATCGCCCATCTCGGTGATGCGGAGCGGATGTTCTTTGTGACGCTCCTGCTGAATCAGGTGACGGGCTGGATGCGCCGGCAATCGGGGACCACAAGCCTGCGCGCCATCCTCTACATGGATGAGATCTTCGGTTTTTTCCCGCCGGTCGCCAACCCACCTTCCAAGCAACCCCTGCTGACCTTGCTCAAGCAAGCGCGGGCCTACGGACTCGGGGTGGTGCTGGCCACCCAGAATCCGGTAGATCTCGACTACAAGGGACTATCGAACGCGGGCACGTGGTTCCTGGGCCGGCTCCAGACCGAGCGCGACAAGGCGCGTGTCTTGGAAGGCCTCGAGGGAGCAGTCACCGGCGCCGGCCAGCGCTTCGACCGGAACGACATGGATCGGATACTCTCCGGTCTCGGCACGCGCATCTTCCTCATGCACAACGTGCACGAGGATGTACCGGAAACCTTCGAGAGCCGCTGGGCCATGTCCTATCTGCGCGGACCGCTCACCCGCGAGCAAATCAGCCGTTTGATGGCTCCGCGAAAAGGCGCCGCCCCCAAGCTCCCATCGTCGGCTGCGGCCGCGGCTCCGTCGCGTGGTGCCCCGACGCCGAGCCCGCGCCCCGTCTTGTCGGACGAGATCCCCGAGCACTTCATGCCCGTGCGCGCCGAGCGTCCGGCCGACGCCGCGCTCATCTACGAGCCGATGCTCCTTGGCGTCGCCACGGTTCGCGTGGCCGACACAAAGCGCGGTATCGATACCACGGAGGAGCTGTCCGTGCTCGTTCCCATCACCGACGAGGCCATCGCCGTCGACTGGGAGCGGGGCGAACCGGTCGCCATGGCTGCCGCCGACCTCGAGTCGGGCCCGAAGGAACCCGCTCAGTTCGCGGAGTTACCCTCCCCCGCCACCAAGCCCAAGAACTATCAGAGGTGGAGCCGTGAGCTGGCGGCGTGGCTGTTCAGGAGCCAGAAGATCGAGCTCTACAAGCTCGGTAAGGATCTCTCGCGGTCTGGTGAAGCGGAGCGTGATTTCCGGGCGCGCTTGCAGCAAGCGGCCCGTGAACGCCGTGACCTTGCCGTGGAGCGCCTGCGGACAAAGTACGCCGCCCGGATCGCCGCCCTCGACGAGAAGGCCCGCCGCGCCGAGCAGGCGGTGGTGCGCGAGTCCGAACAGGCCACCCAGTCCCAGGTCCAGGTGGCCGTCTCCCTGGGCGCCACCATCTTGGGGGCGCTGCTGGGGCGCAAGGCCGTCTCCACGTCCACCGTGGGCCGGGCGACCACGACTGTCCGCGGCGCCGGCCGGGCGATGAAAGAGCGGCAGGACATCGATCGCGCGCAGGCAAATCTCGAAGCGGTGCGCCAGCAGAAAGCCGACCTCGAGAGCCAGCTGACCGCGGAGGTCGACAAGCTCGGCGCCAGTCTCGATCCGCTCAGCGCCGAGCTGGAGACGATATCCATCAAGCCGACGAAGCAGAACATCGCCGTACGACTGGTGGCCCTGGTGTGGACGCCGTCCTGGCAGGAGACACGCGGCGCCCTCACCGCAGCCTGGCGGTGAGGGCGGCGGAAAGCCCGTCATCCGGCTGATCGGTGAGCGCGGGCGGGACCTCAGCCGCGCAAGCGACGCAGGGCTCGTCGGGCTGCGCGCTCTTCGCGGGATATTCGGCGCGGATTGCCGCGTTTGTCGCGCGGCCCCGCGTCGTCATCGTCGTCGCCGACATCATCGACCTCCGCGTGCAGACCCGACAGGAACTCGGCAACGGTCAGCACGGGTGAGCCGCCCCGGCTTGCCGCCTGACGGATGGTGCGGTCGGAGCTGACCACGATCGCGCCCTCACGCCACTGGGCGGCCAGGCGTATGACCACGTCGTCGGCGGTTTCCGGGGGCCGCGAAAAGACGAATTGCACCTGCCCCGTCCCCTGCGCGTCACTGGACGGGCGAGCGCCGTCGAAGACGACGATAAACTCGTCCCCCAGACGCTGCGCCACCGGTATGAGGAGGCGGTGCAGCGCCTCGCGCCCCAGCTCCAGACTTTCGCCCTCCCGGGCGTGCAGGTCGGGGTCGCTTCGAATGAGGTTGTAGCCGTCGATTAGCCAGCGCGCGGGAGTGCTCCGTCGCCGACCGCAGGCGTGACCATCAGGTGTCGTTCATTCCCGTGGCACGCTCGATGGCGACCACGTCTGCGGGCCTGGCAAAGGGGGCAGGGCTCGCCGCGCCGCGTACCCGCGGTCGGCCGATGGCCTGAAAGAAGTCCTCGAGTCCCGGGGGGGTGATGACCCACATCATCACCAAATCGTCGGGCCCGTCGTTCAGGATCTCGTGCTTGGCGTCGTGGCCGAGAAAGCACGCGGTGCCGGGCACGAGGTCATGGCTGACCCCGTCGACGATGACCCGACCCCGGCCCCGGAAGCAGATCTGCAGCTCCACTTGATCACCGTGGGAGTGCTCGCGGACCCGCCCGCCGGGAGCGATGGTCTGAAACCCCATGGCCAGCCCCCCGAAGCTCGTGTTGCCGGGATAGAGCTTGGGGTCGGCGTGGCCGTTGGCGGGAATGGGTTGCCAGTACGAAGGCCCGTCATCGGGCTGCACCACCACCGCGCGTCCTCTCGCCCCGTCCGAAGTGCTCATGGACCGAGGATAGACGACGGCGTTCCCGCCAGGCAACAGGGGACTCGCCAGAGCCCCCATCTGCTACCATGCGCCCGGGCATGGGCTGGCGCCTCGGCTTCGACATCGGCGGCACCTTCACCGACTTCGTCCTCCAGAACGTGGCGACCGGCGCCGTGATCGTGGGCAAGCGGCTCACCACGCCGCGCGACCCCGCCGAAGCCGTGTTCCACGGTCTGGCCGACCTCTTGGCGAGGGCCGGCGCTGAACCCGGCGATCTCGAGCAAGCCGTGCACGGCACCACGCTCGGGGCCAACCTGGTCATCGAGCGCAAGGGTGCCCGCACCTTTCTGGTCACCACCCGCGGCTTTCGAGACGTGCTCGAGATCCAGCGTCAGCTTCGGTACAACATCAATGACCTGTTCGTCGACAAGCACCCGCCGCTCATCGCGCGCGACCAGATCGTCGAGGTCGACGAGCGCGTGCTCGCCGACGGCACGGTCCATCGTCCGCTCGATCACGCCTCGCTCGAGACGGCGCTCGAGACGTGTCACACGGGCGGTGTCGAGTCTCTGGCCGTGGCTTTCTTGCATTCCTATGCCAACCCGGGGCACGAAGAGTTCGTGGCCACCCTGGCCGCCCGGTTGCTCCCTGGCCTGCCGGTGACTCTCTCCGCGGCTCTATGTCCGCAATACCGCGAGTACGAGCGAACCAGTACGGCCGTGGTGAATGCCTACATCATGCCGGCCTTTCGCGCCTACCTCGAGGCGCTCGTGTGGGGTCTGAACGCGTGGGGGTGCCACCGGCCGCTCTACTTGATGCAGAACAATGGCGGCATCGCGACAGCGGAGATGACTGCCCGCTTCCCCGTGCGCTCACTCGATTCCGGACCGGCGGCAGGAGCGATCCTGGCGGCCCACATTGGCGCCCTCACCGGCCACAAGGATCTCGTCGCCTTCGACATGGGAGGGACCACAGCCAAGGCAGCGCTCATCGAGGACGGTCGGCCCGCCCGAGCCGACACGCTCGAAGTCGACCTGATCGGCATGCGTCAAGGTAGCGGGCTGCCCGTCAACGTTCCCAGCGTCGATCTCGTCGAGATTGGCGCCGGGGGCGGCAGCATCGCTCGCGTCGAGCGTGGGCTACTGCGCGTGGGGCCGGACAGCGCCGGATCGGACCCGGGGCCGGCCTGCTATGGTCTGGGCGGCCGCGAGCCGACCGTGACCGACGCCAATCTCCTGCTCGGCTTACTCGACCCCGGCTACTTCCTCGGGGGTGTGCGCCACCTGGACCTCGACGCCGCGCGCACCGCGGTCGAGGAGCGGGTGGCCAAACCGCTCTGTGTCGGCCTGCTGGACGCCGCCTGGGGTATCCATCAGCTGGTCACGCTCAACATGGAGGGCGCCATCCGGGTCGTCTCCATCGGTCGGGGCAAGGATCCGCGTCATCTGGCTTGTGTGACCTTCGGCGGCGCCGGCCCCGTCCACGGGGCGAGGCTCGCGCGCAACCTCGGCATCGGCCGGTTGATCGTTCCCTTCGCGGCCGGCGTCGCCTCCGCGCTGGGATTGCTGATCGCCGATCCGCGCTTCGATCTGGCCCGCACCCTGGTCGTCTCCCTCGACAAGGCGCCATGGAAGCGCATCAATGAGCTCTTCGCCGAGATGGAGACCGAGGGCGCCGCGCAGCTGCGCGAGGCCGGGGTCCGCGGCGAGTGGCGCCTGCACCGCACGGCCGAGATCCGCTACGCAGGACAAGGACACGAGCTTGACGTGAGCATCCCGCCGGGGAGCCTCTCTCCGGCTTCCCTCGAGGCGATCCGGCAGGCGCACGCCGAGGTGTACGCCGCCCACTACGGCTATGCCGACCCCCCCGGGGTTCCCCTGGAGGCGACAACCTGGAAGCTCGAGATGACGGCGCTCTCGCCGGGGCGGAACGTGACCGGTCACACAGGGCAGACAGTGGCGGGCGAGGCCCGCAAGGGCCACCGCCGCGCGTACTTCCCCGAAGCCGGCGGTCTCATCGAGTGCCCGGTCTACGACCGCTACGCGCTCGGACGCGACACGACCCTCACAGGACCCGCCATCGTCGAGGAGCGTGAGACGACCGTCGTGCTCTTACCGGGCGATCGCGCACGCGTGGACGAGTACCGCAATCTCCTGGTGGACATCGCCAGGCCGGAGGGATGAACATGCAGGCCGTCGACGCCATCACCCAGGCGGTGGTCGGAGCGGCTCTCGGGTCGGTCGCGGAGGAAGCGGGCACGGCCCTGCGCAAGACGGCCTACTCCCAGGCCGTCCGCGAGGGACGCGACTTCTCGGTTGCCCTCTTCGATGCGCGCGGCCAGATGATCGTCCAGGGCGACTTCAGCCCAGGCCACCTCGGGTCAATGCCGTCGCTGGTCAGACACGTACTGGCCGAATACCCGGCCTCCGATCTGGGCCCGGGAGACGCGATCGTGCTCAACGACCTCTACATGGGTTCCGGCCATCTGCCGGATTTCTTCCTCACCACCCCGGTGTTTCATCGCGACCAGCTCGTGGGCTACGTGGTGAATTGCGCCCATCAGGTGGACGTGGGAGGTGCGGCGGCCGGTTCCCAGGCCGTGGAAGGCGTGACGGAGTTCTACCAGGAGGGCATCCGGGTCCTGCCCTGCAAGCTGTGGCGAGCCGGTGAGGTCAACCGAGAAGTCATGCGCCTGATCACGGGGAACGTGCGCATGCCCGACATCGTGGAAGGTGATCTGAAGGCCATGCGCAACTCGGGGCGCGTCGGCGAACGCCGCCTGCTCGAGCTGTTCGATCGCTATGGCACCGATACCGTGCTCGGTGCCTGGGAGGAGATCCTCGCCCACTCGGAGCGGGAGATGCGGGCGGCCATCCGGACGGTGCGTCCCGGGCGCTATCAGGCGGAGGATTTCTACGACGACTGCGGGCGCAACACCGATCCTCTCCGGGTGTTCGTGACCGTGGTGGTGGAGGCCGACGAGATCACCGTCGACTTCACGGGATCGAGCCCCCAGACGTCCTCGGGCATGAACAGCGCGTTCAACTACACGCTTGCCTACACGTGGCACACGGTGAAATCGGCCCTGGTCCAGCACACGATTCCCCAGAATGCGGGCACCATGCGTCCCATCCGGGCGCGCGCCCCGGAGGGCTCGCTCTTCAACGCTCGGCCGCCGGCGGCGGCCGGCGCCAGGGCCGTCATGCAGCAGCGCATCGTGGACGTCATCCTGCAGGCGCTGGCTCAGGCCGTGCCCGACCGGGTCATCGCCGCCTCCTCTCACTGGGCGAACCCCATCTTCGCGGGCTTCGATCCCGCCCGTGGACGCCGCTTCGTCTACTACGACATCATCGTCGGTGGCATGGGAGCCCGGCCGCATAAAGACGGCGCGGAGGCGGTCTGCGGCTCGTTCAACCTCGAGAACATCCCGGTCGAAGTGAACGAGAGCAACTATCCGATCCTGGTGGAACGGCTCGAGCTGATGCGCGACACCTCGGGCGCCGGGAAGTTCCGCGGCAGTGCGGGCCTCCGCAAGGACATCCGCTTCCTTGGCGAGAAGGGACAAGTCTCCAACCTCTCGGACCGACACCGCTTTCCACCGCCTGGCCTCTTCGGAGGACGCTCGGCCGCCGTGGGCGCGACCATCTTGAACCCCGACACCCCCCAGGAGCAGGTCCTGCACTCGAAGGGCATCTACCCTCTGGAGCGGGGCGACCTCGTCAGTTTTCGCGTCTCCGGCTCCGGGGGGTACGGCGACCCGCGTGAGCGCGATCCCGCGCTGATCGCCCGCGACGTCGCACTGGGCTACCTCTCCGTCGAGAAGGCACGCGAGTGGTACGGCGTAGTCGTCGGACCCGAGTCAGCGCCGGAGCGGTAGCGGAAGCGAGCGACGGGCCAGGAAGCGATCGAGCCCCGCGCGCCCATCGGGCGACGCGATCAAATGGCCGAACACGCGCGCCTCCTCGGCCAGGCCGACTTCGAGTCCCTTGGTGAGGCCCACCCGCACCACGTCCATGATGGCCTGTGCCGCCGCTGCCCGTGGGATGTGCGCGTGGTGGGCCAGGATTCGCTGCAGGTCAGGATCCCGCTCGACGTTGGGGAAGGCGACGGTTTCGCGTTCGGTGAGCGGTGAGGCGAGCCGGCCCTCGAACTCGCCCCGGGCGACACGCCGGGCGATGCCGAGCGCGTGCGAGAGCGCATCGGCTGGCGCCACGAGGTCGACGAATCCCAGCTGATGGGCGGCGGCCGCCGAGCGGCGACGCCCGTCGAGCAGAACGGCCAAGGCCTCGGCGAGTAAGGTAAACATCTGCCCGCGACCCTCTCGGGCCCGCTGGATGGCGAGGCGTGGCAGCATCTGGGTGCCACCGAAGCCGGGAATGACGTGCAGGTTGATCTCAGGCTGCCCGAGCTCCGCGCGCGCGGAGGCCACCCGGTATGCGCACGCCATCGAAAGCTCGTTGCCCCCACCCAGGGCGTAGCCATCCACGGCGGCGATGAACGGCGCCTTCGCGCTTGCGATCCGCATGAACAGGCGCTGGGCGCGCCGGGCGAACGCCTCGACGTCGGCGGCGCACGACAGCGCGCGAAGCTGCCGGATGTCTGCCCCGGCCACGAACATCGCCCCCGCTCCCGTCAAGACAACCGCACGCAGAGCCGACTCCGCCTCGAGCGCCTCCAGGGCCCGCTCGAGGTCGTCGAACGTGGTACTCCCGAGCGCGTTGGCGGGCGGTGAGTCGATCGTCACCAGCGCCACGAGGTCGGGGAACCCCGGCCGCACGGGGTCGATCCGCACACGCACGGTGGGAGCATCGATGAAGCGCGACCCCCAGGCCTCGTACACCTGCCGGGCCGTGCGGGCATCGTCGAGCGCAGCGGCAGCGCCGACCCGGACGGCCAAGGTTCCGGTATGCCGATTGTCATGGATAGCCTGGTTCGCCTCGGCCAGGTCCTCCCAGGCGTGAATCCCCGGAGCGTGAACCCGGAGGGCTCCACCATCGATGAGCTGGACGATTTCGGCTGCCTGGTGGGCATTCGAGAGGTGGCTACCCAGGATGGCAAAGGTTGGGAACAGGATGTGCTTCTGGTGCATCCAGACGTTCGGCGCGTAAAACGAGAAGCGGCGGCCCGCGCTGGCCTCCAGGTACACGATGCGCCCCCCATGGGGGCGCGCGATGAACGTGCTGATGCCGAGGGTGTCCTGCCCCGCGCGCTCCACGATCAGGTCCGGATGGCCACGGGGATTGTCAGGTGTCGCCAGCAGCCGACCGACGGCCTGCCCGAATGGCTTCAAGGTAGACTCCTGGTAGGCGCGATAGCCTTCGGGGTCGTGATCGTAGTCGGGCATCGCGTCGGGCCAGCGCAGGCCAGCGCTCTGGACCAGAGTCTCCAGGCTGACCACTCCGCGCAGAGCGAAACGCGCCCGAGCGCAGCAGCCTGCGCGTCAGTCTCTGGTGACTGCCACCACACGCGCTCCGGTGGCCAGGGCCGCTTCGATCGCATCGTCGCCGATCGGGTCGACGAGGTCAGCTCGGTGGACCACCACACCCTCGTGGGGCCGCAAGTCGGCGCGCCGGTACATCTCGCGGGCCGAGCTGCTGCCCGGCTTGCCGAGAAATGCGAGCGTGTATCCCGTCGTGGCCCCGTAGAACACCAGGCGGCCTCCCGGACCCAGCAGGTCGATCATGCGTCCGAACAGGTCGCGGCCGACCGAGGAGACGACCACGTCGACGAGCTCCCCGTCGTTCGCCTGGCGCACAAGGGCCTGCAGAGGCTCGCCCCTCGCCTGCCACGATCTCCAGGCCGAGGGATCGAGCGGCACCATCGTGAAGACACCCTGCAGATCCGGCCACGTGCGATTCACGAACGCCGCCGCGCCCCGAGCGCGAATCAGGGCGCCCTTGTCCTCGGTGGAGACGAGCCCGGTTACCCGGGCCCCGCGGAGCACGGCGCAGGCCACCGCGTACAGCCCGGTACCGCCCGCCGCGCCTTCGACGAAGACGCGCTCGCCTGTCTGGACGGCGGCGACGTCGTAAAGCGCCTTGAACACCGTTTCCAGGTCGAGCATGAACGAAGCGCCCTCGGCCAAGGTCAATCGGGTCGAATGCGCGAGCAAGGCCGGCGCCTGTACGCGCACGAACTGGGCGAAGGTGCCGTCGGGGGTTTCGTAGCCCTGGATTTTGAAGTCGGCGTGCATGGGATCGTCACCCGCGCGCGGCGACAGCAAGATCGGAGACCCCGGGATAGACGACCCGCAGTTCACCGACGTGGAGCCGGCCCTGGCGCGCCGTCTCGGCTCCGAGGGCCGCCACCATCACCACGGCCCCGCTGCCCGGTACATGCAGGTCCTGGTCGTGGAGGTCGAAGACGGAAATCGGCACGCCGCGGGCCGCGAAGACCGTGTTGTAGGTGAGTCCGGCGTAGAGGACGTAGCCGAGAGCATCGTTGGGCCCGAGGGACGGCACTCGGCTGATCACCCGCCGCAGCGCGTCCCGGGGATCGCCGTGCGCGGGGCGCCCCCAGCGATCCTTCACGACTGCCCACGTTTCCTGGTATGCGGGCAGCGGATCGAGGCCGGGACGGAAGGGCGCGCCCAGAGGCACACGTGCTCCCTCGGGAGACCACCACGGCTGGTCGATGTCTTTGGGATCACCGTGCATCAGCTACCCTCGCGCATGATCGTCTACTCAGGGATGATGGGCGGCACGTTCGAGATCGCGGCGGGCAAGTCGGGCTCCCTCGCCGAGGGCTCGCAACTTGGCCCGCGCCACTTCGCGCGGCAACGGCACCATGCCGCAGTTGGTGCAGGGATACAGACGGTCGGGCTGCACGAAGCCTAGGGCTTCCCGAATGACGGCAGCAACCTGCTCGGGGCTCTCGACTTCGAGGGTGGCCACGTCGATCACGCCAACCAGCACGTCCTTGCCGGCCAGCAGGCCGAGCAAGGAGGGCGGCACCCGCGAGCCTGCGCATTCCAGGGAGATCTGATCGATGGCGCTGCGCGCGAGGAGGGGAAACGTCCGCTCGTACTGGCGCCACTCCGGGCCGAGGGTCCCTTTCCAGTCGACGTTGGCCTTGATCCCGTACCCGTAGCAGATGTGAACGGCCGTTCGGCAGGAGAGTCCGGCGGCCGCGCGCTGCAAAGCCTCGAGACCCCAGGCTGCCACGTCGTCCATGTACACGTTGAAGGCCGGTTCGTCGAACTGGATGATGTCGACCCCGGCCGCCACCAGGTCGCGCGCTTCCTCGTTGAGAACGCGCGCGAACGCCATGGCCAGGGCCGCCCGATCCCGATAGTGATCGTCGGCCAAGGTGTCCACGATGGTCATGGGTCCGGGAAGCGTGAACTTCAGGGGCCGCTCGGTGTGAGCGCGTGCCCAGCGCACCTCGTCCAGGTGCACCGGGGTAGACCGGCTAATCCGACCCGTCACCGTCGGGACCTCCGCCCGATAGCGATCGGCGCGGATGCCGATGGTGACGCGCCGACCGAAGTCGATGCCCTCGAGCCTCTCCAGGAAACCGTGGACAAAGTGCTGCCGGGACTGCTCTCCATCCGTCACGATGTCGATGCCCGCCGCCTCCTGCTCCTTGAGGGCGACCAGCACCGCGTCGCGCTGGGCGGCCGTCAGCGCGTTGCCCGACATTTGCCAGGGAGCCCACAGGCGTTCGGGCTCGGCCAGCCACGAGGGCTTGGGCAGACTTCCGGCGATCGTGGTCTGCAGCATCCGCCCGATAGTAACAGGAGACGCTATGTATGATGGACGCGTGAGCTTGCCCACCCGCTGGCCGGAGGCGCGCGCCACGCGCGGTCTCGTGGCGACTCCTCATCGACTTGCTTCGGACGCGGGCCGCGACATTCTGGAGCGCGGCGGCAACGCTCTGGACGCAGCGCTGGCGGCCGCCACCACCATCGCCGTGGTCTACCCCCACATGAACGGCGTCGGTGGGGACAATTTCTGGCTCATCTACGACGCTCGGCAGGCAACCTTGCTCGGACTCAACGCGGCGGGCCGCTCAGCCGCCGCGGCCGACATCGACACCTATCGGTCGCGTTACGGCGCGGCCATCCCGGTCCGGGGCGGTCCGGCCGCGCTGACGGTGCCGGGAGTGGTCTCGGGCTGGTGGGAAGCGCATCGCTACAGCGTCGATCGCATGGGATCCTCCATCAGCTGGGCCGATCTGCTGCGGCCCGCGATTCACCATGCGCGCGAGGGCTTCACCCCGTCGGCGGGACAGCGTCGAGTCACCGCCTCCGTGCCTGCGCTGTTCGACGAGTCGGCGGCAGTCGAGGTGCGGCAGACCCTGTGGCCGCTCTTTCATCCCGACCGGCTCACCGACGAGCGCTTCGTGCAGCGCGACCTGGCCCGGACCTTGACCCGCCTCGTCGAGGGCGGCATCGACGAGTTCTACCGGGGTGATATCGGGCGGCGGCTCGTGCGAGCGGCCCGGGAGGCGGGCAGCCCGCTGTCACCGGAGGATCTTGCCGCGCACCGTGCCGACTGGGTTGAACCGTTGCGCGTACCGTACGGCGGGGGCGAGGCGACCAGTCTTCCGCCTCCGACGCAAGGCTTCGCCGCGCTCGCCATCCTGGGTCTGCTCGGCCCCTTCGATCTGGCCACACTCCCCGAGGACGACTACGTTCACATGATCGTGGAGGCGACCAAGATCGCCTTCGAGGACCGCGACCGCTATCTCACAGACCCCACGGTCGAGCCGGTGCCCGTCGCGCGCTGCCTCGATGGGGAGCGCCTGGCCCAGCGCCGACGGCGAATTTCCCGGCGCGCCGCCCTCGCGGGCGCGGGACCGCCCGCCGAGGGTGACACGGTGGCCATCGTGGCCGCCGACGCGAACGGTAACGCCGTGTCCCTCATCCAGAGCCTCTACCACGAGTTCGGCGCCGGCTTCGTGGCCGGCGACACCGGCGTGCTCCTCCAGAATCGTGGGGCGTTTTTCTCGCTCGATCCCGGCCATCCGAACCGGCTTGCCCCCCGCAAACGCACGGCGCACACCTTGATTCCCTCGATGTATCTGGTCGACGGCCGGCCGCGTCTCGTCTACGGGACCATGGGAGGCGAGGGACAGCCTCAGACGCAGGCCGCCCTGCTCACGCGCATCCTCCACCGCGGCCTTGGCCCGCAGGCGGCCGTCGAGGCTCCGCGCTGGCTCTTAGGCCGCACGTGGGGAGAAGAGACGAAAGCGCTCCGTCTCGAAGCGCGCTTCGCGCCCGAGGTGGTCGCCTCCCTCGCGGCACGTGGCCACGAGGTGCGTCTGGTCGAAGCGTGGAGCGACCTCATGGGGCACGCGCATGTGATCCGCCTAGACGAGGACGCCCTCGTGGGCGGGTCCGACCCACGGGCCGACGGCGCGGCCCTCGGTGTGTGACGTATAATATGCGCATGAAACGTACGAATCTTGTGCTTGATGAGAATCTGCTGGAAGAGGCCGTCCGGCTCAGCGGAGAGCGGACCTATTCAGGAGCAGTGTCCCGGGCTCTCACCGAATTCGTGCGTCGCGTGCGCGCGAATCGAATCCTTGAGCTAGCCGGATCCGGCCTGTGGGAGGGGAACTTGGCCGAGATGCGGGGCGATCAGTCTCGAAGCGTGGCCCGCCGCTCTCGTGGTTCTCGTTGATACCTCCGTCTGGGTCGAGGTGTTTCGCCGGCCGAGCCGGCTGACCCTCGATTCGGTAGCGGACGTCGAGGAAGTAGTCACGTGTCTGCCGGTTGTCCAGGAGGTGCTCCAAGGTTTTCGTGATGAGCCGGCGTTTCGGATAGCTCGTGACGCCATGCTCGCACTCCCAATTGTCGAATCGCCCCTCCGGCAAGAGGTGTTCGAGGAGGCGGTCCACCTCTATCGAGCTGCCCGCCGGGCGGGCCTCACCGTTCGCTCCGGGGTCGACTGTCTCATCGCCGCCTGCGCCGTACGCCACGGGCTGACTGTGGCTCATCACGACCGTGACTTCGAGGCGATCGCCGAGGTGTGCCCGCTGCGAACCCGCAAGCTCCGAGCCTAGTCACGCTCAAGTGTGAATCGGTCGCTCGCGTCAGGTCAGCGGAATATCCTGGGTGAAGACGGTGAAGGGGGAGCGACGTGCGGCGTCGAGCGCCTCACGAATCTGGCTCTCTCCGCGTCCCGTGCCCTGCTGGAGCAGCACCGCGAAGAAGCGCTCGTAGAATGCGTCAGGCTCGACGACCACGCTGAAGCGCGCCCGCAGGCCGGGCGCGTCGAGCCGGGGTCGATAGGCCAGGGTGGCGCTCTGACCGGGCAGCAGGCGCGTGTCGAATAGCTCGCGCGACAGATCGAGGGAAACCTCGCGCGCGATGAGTTTCTCGACGCGGGTCCCCGGAACGGACCGGTTGTCGCGATCGACTAGCTCGACACGCATGATCACGCGCGGGGTGACGTAGGTCGGAAAGGCGTGACCGATCCGTGTGCTGGTGACGGTCAGGACGAGCGACGCCCAGTCGCCCGGTTGGTAGCGAGCGGCATCGGCGCGGGCGATGATGGTCAGTCCCGATCGCACCATGGCCGGATCATGAATACCCCGCCACTGGTGGCGGCGATCAGGCATGTGACAGTCCTGGCACTGGACTCCCCGACGCGCGAACGGGCTCGCTCGCCATTCGGCGTAGGTGTCTTGAAGGAGCTTGCCGTTGAGGGCGGGCCCGTTCGGCGCGAACTGGTGGCAGCCGCGGCAGAACTCGGAGGCGAGGAACGCCGGGGTGCGCGTTACCCCATGATGGGGCAAGGTCTCGCGCGCCACCCCGCTCTCGAGCGATCCGTCGCGACGGGGCGGCCCGAAGCGCTCGTGCCCGCGCACGTGGCACGCCGCGCACGGAACGCCCTTGTCGGCCAGGGTCGGGTCGTAATCGGGGTTCTTCTCGAAGGCCGCCCCGGTGCTCATGCCCGCCCCGGCGCGGATGAATGGCCGCTGCTCCGCGAGCGGCGCATGACACGCGTAGCATCCGGAGGCCGATGCGGGATCGGACGACCACATCTCCACGAGCTGGCCCGCGATTCCGGGGCCACTGGCGGCGGCATGAGTGCTGTCACGCCAGTCACCGTACTGAAGGGGATGGCAGGTGCCGCACGACTCCGGATTGAGCGACCCTTCGAGCGGGGAGAAACTCGCGGGAGGCCTCCCCTGCGCGGCCAGGGGCTGCCGCCAGTGCCTGGTCGGGAAATCAGAGCTCGAATCGCGAGCCGGCACCGGCGCCGCCAGCGCCGCGAGCACCACGGCGCCGGCCACCACGAGGACCCGCAGGTTCACGCGCATCACCTTACCAGAGGCCTGACACCCCGCCACCGGTCGACACCCTTGCCGCCGTTCACGGACAGTCCGTGCTAGCGTGTCGCGCGTGGTTGTCCCGACAATCCCTCTCACCTGTATCGGCTGGAAAGCCGAGGCTGCGCTCGCGGCCGCCCAGGGTCGCGCGCACGTTCTCGCCTCGCTCACCACGTCGCTCTACCTGACCGCCGGCGCTGAAGTGATCTGGCTCGGCCCCGTTGGCGGTGTCCCCCACCCAAGGGCGATGCTGACCAATCACGAGCTCGGCCGCATTCCCCCGGATGGGGCGATCACGCTCGATCTGGCTAGGGCCCGCCCCTGGCTACCGCGTGGCGTGGCTCCGCTCGCCGATCGATCATCGCGGACGGCAGCGACGCGTGCCTTGCTCACCATCTTGCGCGAGCGCCCGGAGTGCCTGCCGTCGCCCCTCGGCCTCGGCTCGCTGCTCGTCGGGCGAGAACCACCGTTTCCGCTTGCGCGCGCGGTGCCGGTCATCCTCGATCTGGCTCGAGCCTGCGACAGCGATCGCACGACCGAGGCGGCGGCAACCGCGGAGAAGCTGCTCGGGCTCGGACCTGGATTGACTCCCGCCGGTGACGATTTCGTGGGGGGCATCCTCTTCGCCCGCGCCCGCATGGACGGCGCAGGCGGGGCAGCCTGGCGCCAGGCAAGCGCCCGGCTCATCGCCCGA
This sequence comes from uncultured Candidatus Rokubacteria bacterium, assembly GCA_963754315.1. Taxonomy (GTDB): domain Bacteria; phylum Methylomirabilota; class Methylomirabilia; order Rokubacteriales; family CSP1-6; genus CAVWFS01. The sequence goes on along the minus strand of CAVWFS010000011.1, from coordinate 54,498 downwards.
GCGCGGCAACGCACCAATCGCATCAGCCTCGCGCTGCTCGCGGATCTGGCTGAGGGGCACGGCCACGAGCCACTGCACGACCTGGCAGACGCGCTCGAGCGTCGTGCTTGTGTCAGCGACGTCCTCGACCCCATCCGGTGCCTTGTGCGCCTCGGGCACAGCTCGGGCTGGGATCTGCTGGCCGGCTTTCTGGTCGGCATGGTCGGGATCGACGCGCTCGGCCGCCGCTGATGCAGTAAAGTTGAAACACCACCTTTTCGTGGAGGACACGACCCTGGATCCCTACAGGCTCCCCCGGACTGTCATTCCGACTCGCTACGAGCTGCGTCTGGTTCCGGACTTCACGACCTTCGCCTTCGACGGCGAGGAGACCATCACGGTGACCGTGGTCGAGGTTACCTCCGAGGTCTGGCTCAATGCCATCGAGCTCACGATCTCCGAGGTCGAGATCTCGAACGATCGCGGGCGCCGCCAGCAGGGCATCGCTCTCGTCGAGGAACCCACCGAGCGCTGCTGCCTGCGCTTCGCCGAACCCCTCACCCCGGGCCAGTGGCGTCTGCGGATCCGCTTCCGAGGCATCCTGAACGACAAGCTGCGGGGGTTCTACCGGAGCAGCTACAAGGACCAGTCGGGCGCCACCCGCACGCTCGCCGCCACACAGTTCGAGGCCACCGACGCACGCCGCGCCTTCCCCTGCTGGGATGAGCCCGCCTTCAAAGCCGTCTTCGCAACGACCCTCGTGATCGACCCCGCCTTTGACGCGGTCTCCAATACGGCCGTCGTCTCGGAGCGCACCGAGGGCGGCAAGAAAGTCGTGACCTTCGCCGACACGATCATCATGTCGACATATCTAGTGGCATTCGTGGTGGGCGAGCTGGAGGCCACAGAACCAGTGATGGTGGGCCGCACGCCCCTCCGCGTGTGGTGCACACCGGGCAAGCGGCGCCTGGCCGCCTTCGGCCGTGAGATCGGCGCCGCATCCCTGGCCTTCTTCGAGAAGTACTACGGCGTGCCCTACCCGGGTGACAAGCTCGACCTGCTGGCCATTCCCGACTTCGCGGCGGGAGCCATGGAGAACCTGGGCGCCATCACCTTTCGTGAGACGGCGCTCCTGGTCGACGAGACGGCGTCGACGCACAGCGAACTCGAGCGCGTGGCCGACGTGGTGGCCCACGAGAATGCGCACATGTGGTTCGGTGATCTGGTCACCATGGACTGGTGGAATGGCATCTGGCTCAACGAGGCCTTCGCGACCTTCCTGGAGATGGTGGCCGTGGACGCGTGGAAACCCCAGTGGCAACGGTGGACCAGCTTCGGGGTTTCCCGATCGGCCGCCTTCGCAGTGGACGGGCTGCACAGCACCCGGCCCATCGAGTTCCCGGTGAACGCGCCCAAGGACGCCGACGCCATGTTCGACGTGCTCACCTACGAGAAGGGCGCGTCGGTGCTCCGCATGCTCGAGCAATACCTGGGGCCCGAGGTGTTCCGGACTGGTGTCCGCGGCTATCTCCAGGCCCATGCCTACGGCAATGCTTCGACCGGTGACCTCTGGGCCGCCCTCGGTCGCGCCTCGGGCCAGCCGATCCCGGCCTTGATGGACGGATGGATCTTTCGCCCGGGCTTTCCGATCGTGAGCGCGCGTCTGGACGGTCGTGAGCTCGTCCTCGAGCAGCAACGCTTCACCTACCTGCAGCGGCCGCTCGAGAGTAGCCCCGGCCGGAGCGACGCTCCTGTCGTCAGCGCCGCCGAGCAACGGTGGCAGGTCCCCTTGCAAATCCGCGTGGAGAGCGCGGGGAAGCGGGAAGTGCGGCGCGTCCTCCTGACCGACGGCGTGGCGCACGTCGCGCTCCCCACCGCCCCCGAAGCGGTCGTCGTCAACGAGGGCGGGCACGGGTTCTATCGCGTGCGCTACGGCCGAGACCTGCTCGAGGGGTTGCTGAGGAAACTTCCGGACGGCCTCGCCCCCATCGAACGGTTCAACCTGCTAGGTGATGCGTGGGCGGCCGCCATCGCCGGGCTCATGCCCATCACCGAGTATCTGGATCTCACAGCGCGATTCCGCGACGAGCGGGACAAGAACGTGTGGACCATTCTCAGCGGATCGCTCTACACCTTGAATCGGATCATCCGGCCGAGCGACCGGCCGGGCCTCGAGCGGCTGACGCGCGACCGCACACACCCCGCGGCGGAGCGGCTCGGCTGGACGCCGCGGCAGGGTGAGGACGAGCTCACGCGACAGCTCCGCGGGGATTTGATTCGTGTCCTGGGCACGCTCGGCAATGACGGCCCGACGCAAGGACGAGCCGCGGAACTGTACGCCGCGCACCAGCAGGGCGCGGCCACCGTTGACCCGAACGTGCTGCCCGCGCTCATCGCCGTTCTCGCCCACGTGGGGGATGCCGTACGCTACGAGGAGTTCTACAGACTCTTCCGTGCCGCGACCACTCCCCAGGAGGAACAGCGGTACCTCTACGCTCTCGTGGGCTTCCAATCGCGTGAGCTGGTCGAGCGCACCTTGGCCAAGACCATCAATGGCGAGATCCGGACCCAGGATGCCCCGTTTGTGGCGAGGGCGCTGCTGATGACGGTCCACGGCCGGGAGCTCGCGTGGGATTTCGTCCGGGCCAACTGGGACACGATGGAGCGCCAGTACCCCAAGCACGGGCTGCGGCGTCTGGCCGAGGGGGTGAGCGGGCTGGCGACACCAGAGCTGGAACGGAGCGTTCATGCGTTCTTCGCCGAGCGGAAGATCGATTTCGGCGGCAAGACCCTCGAGCAGTATCTGGAGCAGCTCCGAATTGCAGTGACCCTCCGGGCACGCGAGGGCGCCACGTTGAGCGCGTACCTGGGAGGCGAATAGAAGGGGCTTCGCACCTGGGAGGGCGAATAGACCGGGCGTCGCAATCGTCTGCTCACCCGGGACCAGCGAACGGGGTCTCGGGGAAGCCCCTGCCGGCCATCCAAAGAACGCCAAACCCCCAAGGAGGTTTCAGCGATGCCAGGTACTGCTCAACAAGGGCGTCATGCGGTCTCCCTCGCTGCCGGCCTGTTCCTGACCGTATCGTGCATCCTGGGACTCGCCGAGGCCGCGCCCCGTCAGTACTGGGCCGAGCGTTCCGGCCAGCCGCCGCTCAAGCCCCCGATCGTCGCTGACTGGGTCACCATCGCCGAGGCTGTCAAGCCCGCCGTCGTCAACGTGGCCCCCCAGCTACGCAGCGCGCCGGGACGGGGTCTCCCTCAGATGGGGCGGGCACCACAGGCCGGCCGCGCGTCGGGTGTCATCATCACCTCGGACGGCTACGCGCTGACCAACAATCACGTCGTGGACGGTGCCACCGCGGTGCGCGTTCGCCTCGCGGATGGCCGCGAGTTCGACGCCAAGATCGCCGGTCGCGATCCGCAAACCGACCTGGCCCTGCTCAAGATCGACGCGACGAACCTACCGGTCATCCCGCTTGGCGACTCGAGCGCGCTCAGGGTGGGCGAGCCAGTCATGGCGGTGGGGAATCCCTTTGGTCTCGAGCAGACGGTGACCACGGGAATCGTCAGTGCCACCGGACGAGTGATCGGAGAGGGCGCATACGACGACTTCATCCAGACCGACGCCTCGATCAACCCTGGCAACAGTGGGGGCCCGCTCATCAACGCCCGAGGTGAGGTCATCGGGATCAACAGCGCCATCTTCAGCCGCACGGGCGGTTCCATCGGAATCGGCTTCGCCGTACCGGTCAACCTGGCCAAGTTCGTGGTGCCTCAGCTCGCCGAGAGCGGCCAGGTCGTGCGCGGCTGGCTCGGCGTGACCGCGCAGCCACTGACGGCCGAGCTCGCAGCAGGCCTCCGTCTGCCGAGGTCCGAGGGCGCCCTCGTCTCCCAGGTGTGGGAGGGCTCGCCCGCCGCCGCGGCCGGCCTGAAGCGTGGTGACGTCATCATCGAGATGGACGGTCGCAAGATCGGGCGCACGACCGATCTGTCGCTGCTGGTGGCAGCCACGCCCGTCGGCAAGAACGTCACGATGTCCGTGCTGCGCGAAGGTAAGCCACTCGTGCTGACCGCAAAGGTGGCCCGGCGGGAGCAAGAGGCCCAGCTTTCGTCGGCGCCCCAACCCGAAACGGAGCAGCGGGCGCGGCTGGGTGTCGCCGTGGAGCCGGTCACACCTGAGCTAGCCGGCCAGCTGGGCGTGGCCCCGGCGGGCGTGATTGTACGTCGCGTCACGGAAGGGAGCTCGGCTGCAGAGGCAGGACTGCGCCCTGGCGACGTCATCACCGAGGCCAACCGCCAGCCGGTCAAGAACCCCGACGATCTTCGGCGGGTGGTGGACGCCGTTCAGCCCGGCGCGCCTTTGCTGCTGCTCGTCCAGCGGGACGGGAAAACCTCTTATTTAGTAGTGAAGATCTAATTCCCAGGTCCGCCCGATCGGTGGTCGGTCGTGTACCTCGATCGGGCGGATTCATCGCCAGATGCCGGGCCAATGACGGATGCGGACCAGGCTGCTCCGTGGTACGGTTCCAGCACACATGAGAGTCGTCAGGGCCCTGGCGCTGCTGCTCCCGGTGGCCCTCGGGGCCGCGCCGGAGGCGCGAGCCCTCACCCTCCAGGAAGCCATCCAGATCGCCACGCCCGCCGTAGCCCTCATCACCGCGAGCGTGGGGGCCGAGATCACCATGGACTGCGGCCAGGGACCGGTCACCGTCACCCCGGCTCCCTTCGTCGAGACGGGGACGGGCTGGTTCATCGACGGCCGGGGGTACCTCGTCACAAACGCCCACGTGGTCGATCCCGGTTACCGCCTGCCGCCGTGGGTCACACACGAGCTCAAGAAGAAGGCCATCGAGCAGGCTTGCGTGGATCCGGAGCTGAGGGCCCGGCGGCTGATGCGCGGCGAAAAGCCAGACGTTGAGGAGCTGATCCGCCGGCAGGCCTCGGCGCGAGGGCTTGCCACCGCCAAGCTCAAGCCGATCCCCGAGCTCAGCGTCCTGCTCTCGAACGGCACGAAGCTCAACGCCGAGGTAAAGAAGTTCAGCGCCCCTTTGTATACCGACAGCGCCGGCCGCCCCACCCCGGATTCCGGACGTGACCTCGCCCTCATCCAAGTAAAGCTGGGTGCATACCCGGCCCTAGCGCTGGCCAGCCGGGAGCCGAAGGTCGGAGATCCCGTCCACATCCTGGGCTTTCCCGGTGTCGTGCTCTCCCACGAGCTCCTCAATCGGAGCGCCGCCCTGGAGGCTACCGTCACCAACGGCACCGTGTCGGGTCTCAAGGAGGACGCCATCGGGCAGGATCTCGTCCAAACGGACGCCCCCGCCACCTTTGGGAACAGCGGAGGGCCCGCGATCAGCGACAGTGCCACTGTGCTTGGCGTGCTGACCTTCATCTCGCGGTCACAGGACGGGGCGATCGTGCAGGGCTTCAATTTCCTGATCCCGGCCCGCGACGTGCGCACGTTCCTCGAGGGCACCGACATCGTCCCCGGTCGCGACAGCGGGTTCAACGCGGCGTGGACGGCCGGCCTCAGCGCGCTGTTCGCCGAGCGTTACTCGCAGGCGGTGACCAAGCTGACCGAGGCCAACAAGATCCTGCCAAACCTTGCCGCCGTGAAGCGCGCGCTGACCGAGGCAGAATTCAAGGTGAAGAATCCCCCGCCTCGCCCGTTCCCCTGGATCTGGGTGTCCATCGGCGTGACCCTCGTGAGCGTCGGCGTTTACGGGGCCATGCTCGCCCAGCGATGGTGGAAGAACCGCTACCGCATTCTGCCCGCCCAGGTTATCGGCCTCATCGAGAGCGGCAAGGCTCCGGTGTTGATCGATGTGCGCACCAAGAGCGACTATGAAACGAGTCCACTGAAGCTGCCCAGGGCTCGCCGGCTGTCGCCGGAAGAGGTCGATGCCGACCGGGTGGATCTGACGGCGGAAAAAGCGCAGATCCTCGTCGCCTACGACACGAGCCCGCAGGAGGCCACCAGCGCGCGCGTCGCCCAGGTGCTGCGCAAGCGCGGCTGGAAGGACGTCCGGATCTTGAAGGGCGGATTAGGTGGATGGACGAACGCCCGGCTTCCCATGGAGGCCAAGTCCGCCCTGCCTTCCATCGGGGTCGAGCTCTACAAGAACCTCACCCTGGGCGACATGGAGAAGCGCCACTTCAACAAGGGCGAGACCATCTGCCTGGAGGGGGACGATCCTCAGGGCGAGGCGTTCATCGTGCACGCGGGGACGGTGGAGATCCGTCGTCGCGACAATGGAAGCCATCGCGTCCTGACCAAGCTCGGCGAGGGAGAGCTCGTCGGCCAGATGGCGCTCTTCCGCAAGGGCAAACGCTCGGCCGATATCGTCGCGGCCACGGACGTGGACCTGCTCGTCATCAAGAACGAGCGGCTCGAATGGTTGATCCACAACCGTCCCGAGGTGACCATGGAGATTCTGAAGAGCCTTTCCGACGCCGTGGCGCGGCAGAACGAAACCGAGGGCGGATCGGAGAAGTCATAGCCTCCGAGCGTCCCTCTCTTCGCGTCACGATCAAACGGCTCGATCCTGACCTGCCTCCTCCCCACCCCGCACGCTCCCACGATGCGGGTCTCGATCTTCACGCCGCGCGGCCGGTCAGCATCTCCCCCGGAGCGCGGGCCCTCGTCGAGACTGGCATCGCCCTGGCCATTCCGCCCGGCTGGGCTGGCTTTGTACTACCCCGTTCCGGTCTCGCGCTGCACCAGGGCCTCACAGTTCTGAACGCCCCTGGGCTCATCGATTCCGGATATCGCGGCGAGATCAAGGTTCTACTCATCAACCACGGCGATCAGGTGGTCGCCATCGGTCGCGGCGATCGCATCGCTCAGCTCGTGATCCAGCCAGTCGCCAACGTCGAGGTGGTCGACGTTCAGACCTTGCCGGCGAGCGAGCGGGGCGCCGGCGGCTTCGGCAGCACAGGAAGCTAGCGCGCAGACGGCGGTGGAGGAGGCGGCGGCGCGTACGCGGGCGGCGGAGGAGGCAGCGGCGCGTAGGAGGACGGTGGAGCAGTCGTTGGCGCGTACGCGGGCGGCGGAGGTGGCGTGGCGTAAGCCGGTGGTGGAGCCGGTGACACCGTCGCGGACGTAGCGTACGCGGGTCGGGCACCGCGGACCGCACGAGCGGCCACGGGAATCTGATTTCCCTTCGCGTACATGCACTGCTTATAGGCGGTGTCGTACCGATACTGCACCTCGCTCCCGGACGCGTAGGCCGCATTGGCGCCGACGAGTCCACCACCAAAGAGACCAGCGCCCGCACCGGCGGCGGCCCCCAGAGCCGGATTGCCCGCAGCAGCACCGATGGCGGCTCCCAGCCCCGCGCCGAGGACGGTCCCCACCACGGCGCTCGTGACGCCGCTGCTGGTGGCCGCGTCACCGGGGGCGATGCCACACTGCTGGAGCGCCCACTCGCGACAGGACGTGTCGTCCACCTGGAACTGCTCGAAGGCCTTTCCGGTGCCCGGCAAGACCATGACGCTGGGGCCAGTCGGAATGGTGACGCATCCGCTCACCAGCGCCGCGAGCACCAGAATCCCTACCTTCACGTCAGCGTTGCGGAGCAGGGGGGACAACGGTCATCCATCCCCGCGGACATTGCTGCACGTACGGAAAGTAGCCCCTCGCGTCCTCGCAGTAGTACCAGTACTGGCTCGGCTGAGGCTGGCTCGACTCGGGCGGCGGCGGCGCGGCCTGAGCAGCCGGTGCCTGCTGGATGGAGACCTGCGGATCCTGCTGGATGTAGACCTGAGGATCCTGCTGGACGACAACCGGCGCCGCATAGGGAGCATAACCTCCGTACGGGTAGTAACCGCCGTACGGGTAGTAACCGCCGTAAAAGGGGTAGAGGGGCCACGGGCGATAGCCATAGAATCCCAGCCCCCACCCGGGCCGCGGACCCCAGTACCTCGGGCCGTAGTAGAACCCGCCGCCCCAGCCGGGCCTACCCCACCCCGGACCCCGCCGCCCCCCCGCGTCAGCCGTGGCGGCACTGCCGAGGAGCAGCGCGAGCAGCGCAAAGACAATCAGTATTCGCTTCGTCATGGTTAGCGCCTCCCCGCCAGCCCCCTAGCCGAAGCCAGGTAGGCTACGGGTACTGTACTCCCCTCGCTTGGTTAGACGGAACCCGGCCCTTTCCGTTTACAGCCGTGACTCACGCCTCCCCAGGTCCGAGGCGGGCGCCTGGTAATGTCTCAATTTGAATCCTGCGGGCAGTGGTTCAATAGTCAACCGGCCCCGGGGGCAGATCTCGCTGGACGTCGCGCGTATCTCGTTCCTGGTGGCTGCGTGCAAGGGGTATCCCCCGAGTGCCCATGACGAGTTGATATAGCCCGATGAGACCACATATCAGAGCCACCAGCACCGCGAGACCCTGTAGCTTGACCCACCACATCGACACGAGGCCAACGACGAGGGGGATGAACCACAGTAAATGCATCATGCTCGGGGCCTCCCTACTCGGTGAACGCCGCGCTTCCTCCTCGGCCAGCCCCCAGTCTCCTCGAGTATCGCACACGCGGTGGAGGGCGCGGCGCGTCAGCCAACTTCGAGCTGCGACCACGACCGGGCCCCTCGTTTTCTTGACGGGTTCCCGTGTATCGTCTACGCTCTGCGGCAGTTTGGGCATGGTAGCTGCCGGCTGATGTACACAGCGCACTTCGGATTGAAGGAATCCCCCTTCTCCATCACGCCCGACCCGAAGTTTCTCTACATGAGTAGCCGTCATCGGGAAGCCCTTGCGCATCTGCTCTACGGCATCAGCGGGGGTGGGGGGTTCGTACAGCTGACCGGTGAGGTCGGGACCGGCAAGACCACGATCTGCCGGTATCTGCTCGAGCAGCTTCCGCCCGACGTCGACGTGGCGTTGATCCTCAATCCCAAGGTCACTGCCCTCGAGCTGCTTGGCACCGTCTGCGACGAGCTGCGCATTCCCTACCCTGCCGGCACCACCAGCATGAAGGTGCTGGTCGACGCCCTCTATCGCCATCTCCTCGGCGCCCACGCCCGCGCGCGGCGCACCGTGCTCATCATCGATGAAGCCCAGAACCTCACGGTGGAGGTCCTCGAGCAGATCCGTCTGCTCACGAACCTCGAAACGGCCCGCGAGAAGCTCCTGCAGATCATCCTGATCGGCCAGCCGGAGCTTGGCCAGATGCTCGAGAGCCCCGAACTGCGTCAGTTAGCCCAGCGGGTGACGGCGCGTTACCACCTCCTTCCTTTCTCTGCGCCGGAGACGCGAGGCTACGTACTCCACCGCATGGAGGTGGCGGGCCAGCACGAGGTAGCGTTCAGCGAGGCGGCCATCCACGAGGTGCACCGACGCTCGGGCGGGGTCCCTCGGTTGATCAACGTGATCTGTGATCGCGCCCTGCTCGGCGCGTACGCCCATGATCAGCGACGCATCGACTCCCGCACCGTTCGGATCGCGGCCGGTGAGGTACTGGGCCGGAGCGTCCGTCCATCGTACGTCCGGACCCTCCTCTGGGGCGCAGCCGTGCTTGGCGTGGCCGCCATCGCGGTCGGGGCGTGGGCACTCATCGGTCCGGTGGGCAGTGCGCCGGTGGCCCTACCGTCTCCCCCGGCGCCCAGACCAGCCGCCCAAGTCAGAGAAACGCCACCAGGAAAGCGCCTGGCCGACGTTCTGGCCGATCCCACCGTGAAGAGCGACAAGCGGGCCGCATTCACGACGCTCTACGCTCGCTGGGGTGTCGACTATCCTGGCGGTCAGGGCGGGGTGGCGTGTGAAACAGCGCGTACCGACGGCCTCGAGTGTCTCTTCCGTTCGGGGACGTGGCACAAGCTTCGTCGCCTCGGTCTTCCGGCCGTCGTGGAGTTGATGGCGCCGCCCGGTGTCAAGCACTACGCAGCGGTGACTGCGCTTGGATCGGACACCGCAACGCTCGAATTCGCGGATCGCGCGGTCACCCTTCCCCTGACCGACATCGAACAATTCTGGGATGGATCGTTCGTGGTCCTCTGGAAGGCACCGTCGCGCGGTCTTACTTCGATCGGGCCGACCAGCCGGGGCAAAGATGTCGAGTGGCTGCGCGGGCGCCTGGCGGCCCTCGATGGACAGCCCATTCCGACTCAGAAGAGTGACGTCTACGACGATGCCCTGCGAGAGCGGGTGGTCGCCTTCCAGCGCAGTCGCTCGCTCGTTCCCGACGGGATCGCCGGCGAGGAGACACTCACGCACCTGAGCGCGGCCGGCCCCGATGCCCCGGCCACGGCTCCACGGCTGCTTCAACCGTAGGCCCATGTCCTACATCCTTGACGCTCTTCGTAAGTCCGACGAGGCCAGGCGGCGAGGGACGAGTCCCATCCTGGATCGAGTCCGCGCGCCCCACGAGGCGCCGCGCCGGCGATGGCCCTGGATGGTGGCCGGCGCTGTCTTGGTGGCCGCGAATCTGGCAGTCATCACCTGGGTCCTCCGGCCCGGCCTTGGCCTCAGCCTGCCTGGCGTCTTGTCGCGAACCGCTCCCGGAACGCCAGTGGCCGATCTCGGGAGGTCACGCGATCCTAGCCCGCCCCCACCCAGAGTACCGGCGCCCAGCGCGCCTGCCATCACCGCCCCTCCGGTACTAGGCGCGCCTGCCATCACCGCCCCTCCGACGCCTAATGCGCTCGCGCCCGCCACCGGCCCGACGGCCACCGCACCAGCCCGCACACCACCAGTGCCGCCTGAGCCCGCACGGACCACGGTGCCCACCTCCCCGCCCGTGGAGCCCGCCCCCGTACTCGCGAAGCGCGGTGAGGCAGTGAAACCGGTGCCACCAGCACCGGTCGCACCGCGCGCTGAAGAGCGTCGGCAGCCGCTGCCCGCTTCCCCGCCTCCAGCACCGCTCAGCCCTGCCCCACCCCCCAGCGCACCCGCCACGGCGGCGGCGCCACCCACCGATGTTCCTCTTCCTGCCCCCCTTGTCCGCGGCCCGCGAGCCGCCGAGTCGGTGGCGACACCGAAACCGTCGCCCGAGGCCGCACCGGCGGGCGACGATATCCTGTCGAAGCTCAAGCTCACGGTCCACGTCTATGCCGAGAACCCCCCTGACCGCCTCGTCTTCATCAATGGGACCAAGTACGTTCAAGGCGACCGCATCGATGGCAAGGCGCTCGTGGAGGAAATCACGCAGGACGGAGCGGTGGTGACTTTCGAGGGCCGCCGCGCCGTCCTCCGTCACTGACGGGGAACTAACCCGTCGCCGCGATGTGGTCTTGGGTGCGAGATGCGGTCGCGGAGTTCCTCGACGCGTCGCCGTTCCAGCTCGCGGCGGCATTGTCATTCTTCACGTTGCTTTCGCTCTCACCGCTGGTGCTGGTGGTGGTCGGGGCCGCCGGCCTCGTGTGGAGCAAGGACGCAGTGCGAGCCGAGTTGCTGGAGCGCGTCGAGCAATTCATCGGTCCCGCCGGCGCCGACACGGTCGGCACCGCGCTTTCCAGCACGCTCGATCCCGGCCGCGGCGTACTCTCCATCGTCGTCGGGATGGCCACCATCTTGATCGGTGCCACTACCGCCTTCGCCCAGCTTCAGATCGCACTCAATCGGATCTGGAACGTCGAGGCGGCGCCGACGCGTGGCGTGGTGTGGAGCCTCATCCGTTCCCGTCTCCTGTCTCTGGCGCTCGTCCTGGTGCTCGGCCTCCTGCTCTTGGTATCGGTCGCGGCGGGCACCCTCTTGACCACGCTTGACACGTATCTGGTTCGCACTCCTCCGGCCGGCACCGCGCTGTGGCAGGTCGTCGAATTCGTGGTCTCGTGTGGGGCCATCGTCTTCATGGTCGCCACCATCTTCAAAGTCCTTCCGGACGTCCGCATCGGCTGGCCCGACGTCTGGTTCGGAGCCGTGGTCACGTCGATACTACTCGGGGGCGGCAAGTTCCTGATCGGCTGGTACCTCGGTCACGCGGGCATCGCCTCCTCGTACGGAGCAGCCGGGTCCGTCGTGGTGTGCCTGGTGTGGGTCTACTACTCCGCGCTGATCCTCCTGTTCGGCGCCCAACTCACGCAGACCTACGCCCGACGCCGAGGAGTCTCGGCCCATCCGGCCGCCTACGCGGTTGCGGTACCGCGGCGATGATCCTACTCAGCTAGGCAGCCTTCGGGCCCACGGCAACCCGCTCGATGTAGTCGACGAAGCGCGAAGTGGGGTCGAACCCAAGGACCTCGGAGGCGTTGGCCACGAAGTTGGACGTGGCATTGATGTCGTAAAAGTAGATCCGCCCGTCGGCTCGACTCACCAGGTACTCCACACCCCCCACGTCGATGGAGGCAGCGCGGACCAGGCGGACGGCCGTGTCCACGGCCTCGCGGGGCGCATCGTAGCGGCTCACACTCAGCCCGGGCCTCGGCTCCACGGGGCAGGCGCTCAGATCGGGGGTGGTAGCCCCTCGCGGCCCATCCGTCTGGCAGATGTCCGCGGGACAGAGGTTGAAGCCGGCATTGGCCTGCCGCACGATGCGGATGGCGTAAAGATACTGTCCATCGAGCACCTCCACCCGCACGATAGCCCCCGCCTCCGACTCGATGTACTCCTGCACCAGCGCGGTGCCGTCAGGCCCGAAATCAAGACCGGGGAGCTGGTCCTCGAGCTGCTCCCGTGCGTCGAAGCGCACGATGCCGGCCCCCGAGCCCCCCACGTTGGGCTTGATCACCAGCGGGAAGCACACACGGTCGAGGGCCTTGAGCACCTGATCGCGGTGGTTGACCACCACGGCACGCGGGTAGCGCACGCCCAGGCGCTCGAACAGACCGAGCTGGAGGGCCTTGGACTTCTCGAAGCGGTAGGCCCCCACGGGGTTGATCACCGGCACGCCCCGGGACTCGTAGTAGTCGAGCAGCGCTTCGGCGTAGAAGAGGACACACGCGTGGCCGCGTGTGTGGGAGGAGGGACTCGTCCGGTTGACGATCACCGAGTAGGCCGGGCGGCTCTCGCGCGGATCGTAGCAATGGCTCTGATGGTCGACCTTCTCCCACGGGAGCCCTCGCCTTTCGAGCTCAGCAATCAGTCGGCTGGACCATTCAGGATGCTCATCAAGGATGCCGATGGGATCGCTAACTGAGTAGGGCATATATTTAGTCCATAAGTTATATTTCCGACCGGAATACGTGTAAATTACCTCGACCCGCTGACCAGAGTCAAGCCGAGCCTGCCGCTTGCCCGGCCAAGGACTCCTCGGTAGAGTCCACGCGCGAGGGACGGTGCGCCGCCCGTCAAGGAGATCGTCGGTGAAGATCAGACAGACAGCGGTGAGCGTGTTGCGCGTTCCGGTCGATCACCCCTACGTGGCAGGCGGGCGGACGGTCGATGCGAACTGGCATGTTCTGGCCCGTGTACAGACGTCCGATGATGTGGAAGGGATCGGTTACGTGGTGTATCCCCGCCCAGATCTGATGATGACGATCGGTCACGCCGCGCGGGAGCTAGGCGAGCACTTGATCGGTATGAGCGTTCTGGAGCCAGAGGCCGCCTGGGACCGGTTGGCGCGACACGGTGACTGGATAGGCCCGGGTGGGCTACTCCACTGTGCCCTGGCCCCCCTCGACATCGCGGTGTGGGACGCTGCCGGCAAGACCCTGGGCCAACCCCTGCACCGTCTTCTCGGCGGCTACCGCGACCGACTTCCCACCTACGCGAGCGATGGTCTCTGGTACAGCCTGTCTCTCGATGAGCTCGCAGTGTCGGCCAGGCGCCATGTCGAGACCGGATTCGGCGCCGTCAAGCTCCGGCTCGGCAGAGAGGCAACCCCGGAGCTCGAGGCCCGCCGCGTCCACGCCGTGCGCGAGGCTGTGGGACCGGATGTGCGAATCATGGTCGACGCGACGGAAAGCTGGTCGCTGACTCGCGCACGGCGCGCGGGCCAAGCCCTCCAGAAAGCCGGCATCGCGTGGCTGGAAGACCCCGTCCACCATCTTGACGTGGCTGGACTCGCCGAGCTGCGAAGCCACCTCGAGGTTCCCATCGCCGCCGGCGAGCACCTCTACCACCTGGACGCGTTCAGGACGCTCCTGGAGGCGCGTGCCGTCGATGTGGTTATCCTCGATCTAGCCAGGGTTGGCGGGGTGACGCCTTGGCGAAAGATCGCCGCGCTGGCGCAGGCGCATCGGATTCCGGTGTGTGGTCACGTGGTCCCCGAGATTCAGGTGCATTTGCTGTCGGCCATCCCGAACGGCCACCTGGTGGAATACGTTCCGCGATCCGTCCGCATCCTCACGTCGATGCCGCGCCTCGAGAACGGTGAGCTCCTCGCGCCGTCCGCGCCCGGCCTTGGTCTCGAGCTGGACGAGACGGCGGTCCGACAGCACCAGGTCGCATAGACCACACGACCCGCAGGCTCGACACGATCGGACCTAGTACCCACCGCCCCCGCCCGACGCTTGCTCGCAGAACTCGATCGAAGGGCGCCACATTCCCCCGCTTTCGGCGCACCGCTGGGCCGCGGTTTGTTCGGGCGCGGAGGGACGGGACGTCCCACACGCCCCGGTCAGAAGAGTCACGATCCCGAGCAGGGCCAAGATCTTCACGGCGACTACCTCCTTTGGTCGGCCAGCGACCGGACAGCCGCGGAGTCAAAGAAGCTTTCAGCACAGCCAACGACAGACGCGGGATGGCTGTTCCCGGTGTAAAGGAGCCTGGACCTCCGCCTGCCGGATGTTACAGTCGTGCCCCTGAGAGAATGGCGCAGCACGAACCGTCAGTGACGCGACGGAGGTAGGGATGCGGTTCGGGAGCAAGGTCGCCGTTGTCACCGGAGCGGGCGGGGGTCTCGGAGCTGTCTACGCGAAAGCACTGGCGCGGGAGGGCGCCGCGGTGGTCGTGGTGGACCGGATCGCCACCGGTGTCGAGAGAGAAGCCGCGCAGATCCGCGCGGCGGCCGGCTCATGTCTCCCCCTTGCGGCCGACTTGACGCAGCCCGACCAGGTTGATCGCATGGTGACCGCCGTTCTCGAGGCGCACGGTCGCATCGACATCCTCGTCAACAATGCCGGCGGAGGATCCTCGTCGACGGGGAACGCGGGGACGATCGAGGAAGAAGATGCGATGTCGTGGGATCACCTGGTGGATTCGAACCTGAAGACGGCATTTCTCTGTACGCGGGCGGTGGCAGCGCCGATGAAGCGCCAGCGCTCCGGGAAGATCGTCAACGTGTCCTCTCGATCGGCCCGGATCAGCGACCCCACCGTCCATCAGTCACCTGCATACGCGTGCGCGAAGACCGCGGTGCTCGGCTTGACCCGATTCGCTGCCCGCGAGCTCGGCCCGTTCGGCATCACCGTCAATTGCCTCGTCCCCAGTCTCACCATCAGTGGCCCGGTCCTCCAAGCCTACTGGGACCGCATGAGCGAGGAGTCCCGTGAGCGCTATCTCGCACAGGTCGCCCTCCGACGCCTGCCAGGCCCGGACGAGATGGCATCGGCGCTGCTGTTCCTCTGCAGCGACGACAGCAGCTACGTCACCGGGGTCTCGCTGGACGTGAACGGCGGTTCCTTCATGGCCTAGCGAGAGCGGCAATGCCCCTGGCGTTCTCGTCGCCTGACGCATACCCCGTCCGCGCCGTGCGGCTCCTCGTCCCCTTTCCACCCGGTGGGTCGACGGAGTTCACGGCGAGCAGCCTGGCCGAGCCGTTGCGAGAAATCCTGGGGCAGCCGTTCGTCGTCGAGGCGCGGGTCGGGGAGTTTGGCCTGGTGGCGCTCCGCGAGCTGCTCCACGCTGACCCGTACACGTTGATGGTCGGCAGCGTCAACACGAACTCGATCGCGCCGGTCGTCTTCCGACGGAGAATGAACTTCGACTACGACACGGCGATCGTGCCGGTGTCGAGGCTCGCCGAGTTTCCGAGTGTCCTGCTGACAGGGCCGTCCCTTCGGGCCACAACGCTCCTCGAGTTCATCGACGAGGCCAGGGCCGCGCGCGGGAACGTCAGAAATGGCACGGACTGGATCGGCAGCTATCCGGACATCGATGCCGCGCGGCTGGGCAAGGCCGCCCGCTTCGAGGTCGTCAATGTGCCGAAGACCGGTGGTGCCGACGGCTTGCTGGCCGCCCTTGTGGCTGGGGAACTCGACATGCTCTTCCTCAACGCGAGGACGGCGAGGACGGCGGTGCACGCGGGCGACGTCAAGGCCGTGGCCGTGACCGGTCGCACCCGTCTCGCGGGCTTCCCGGACGTTCCGACCCTGGAGGAGTCAGGTTTCCCGGGCATCGGGACGTGCCACTGGCATGGTCTGTTCGCCTCGAGCCGAACGCCTGACGAGATCGTACGGCTGCTGCACGATGCCGTGACGCGCGCGCTGAATCTCGATGAGGTCAGGGCGCTCTTTGAGAGCGCAGGCGGGCACGTGACCCCGAGCGCGTCCCCCCTGCAGTTCGTCGAAGAGTTACGTCGGGAACGGGCGCACTGGGAAAAGATCACCGCCGACGTCAACCCGTGTTCTTGACGAATCGCTTCCGTCGAGGGCACGATCGTCGCCACCGCAACCGACGGTCGGCTCACGAGGGGGACGGCACCATGGCATTGCAATACGGAGTCTTGCGCGGACGGGTGGACGTCTTCAAGCGTGAAGACGACCTCAGCACACCGCACCTGCAGATCCGGGTCGTCGATGACCACCAGCAGGCGTGGCGGGTGGCCACCAATGTCCTGTCCGGCGATCAGTCGCGGGTAGTCTTTCACCGCGTCGATCCGCTTCAGAGTCATCCCATTGGCGCTGCCCTCACCGACATCGCCCCCGGCTTCACCCTTCTCCCTCCGCTCGCCCGATCCGCGTCGACGGCTTTGGACTACTTCCGGGCCCCCCTGTTCGACTGGCCCACTGGAGTGGCCGTCCCGTCCACGGGGCCAGGCGCGGACGACGATCTGCAGGACGTCCTCACGACGTATCTCCGCCAGCTCCGTGACCAGAACGGCGAGCTGTTCGCCTTCGGCGCCAAGTTTCCGGAACCAGGTCAGTCCCCGAACCCAAGGCCGATCGATCTCGAGTTCAACACCCTTCAGGGCATTCATGACATTCACATGAATCAGGGGAATCCGAATCCGGGGCCCTTCGCGAAGGACAACGGAGTGTTTCAGGACGGCGGCCTCATCATCGCGTTCCCGTCCCGCCTGGTCGGCCTCTTCCTCCGGTTTCAGACCCAGTGGCTGCCGACCGACAACGCCACCGGACATCGGCTCCCGAACGCCCAGCCTATCCCGGCCGGCGGGGGAGTTCCGGAAGGTGGGCCGGATGTCGGCGATCCCCCCGTGTACATCGAGCGCGCCCTCGTCAATCCCGTCGGCGATGATCCGGGGCGGGAGGTGGTGGTGATCGCGAACGTGACCACGGCCTCGGTCGACCTGACGGGATGGACCCTCGTGGACAAGAGCAACAAGGTCGACGCGCTTCACGGCGTGCTCGCGCCTGGCGCATCGCACAGCTTCGTGCTGTCCGGGCGCGGCGCCCAGCTCGGCAACAAGGGGGGGACCATCACCCTGAAGGACCGCACCGGTGTCCAGGTTCACGCCGTCAGTTATTCCAGGGATGACGCGGCACGGGAAGATCGCTACATCCGGTTCAACACGTGAACCGGAGAAACACCCTCAGGCGGCCGGACGAGAGCGCGGGGTGAACCCTCAGGCGCGCTGGGCGCCCGGCCGGCCGTCCTCCACCACGAAGGTGGCCATCGTCTCGATCCGCGCGTCTGGACGAATCACGTTCTCCAGACCTCGAAGATCCGCGCGCGCGCGGGCGGGTGTCAGCTCCATGCGAACATAGCCGCGCCTGGTCACGTCCGCGTACGTGATGTGGGGGTTCTCCTGCTTGATCGCATCTTGCTCGGCCTGCGTGCGTCCGAGCTGGGATGTGATCGACGTCCCCACGAACTCCGTCGCCACCGTCGGCGACCGCGGATCGTCGAAGTCCGGCTTGAGGTCGGCGACCCAGAAGCAGTGGACGTCGCCGCCGATCACGAGCGGGTTGGCGGGCTTCTTCTGCTCGAAAAACTGGAGGAGGCGACGCCGGGCCGCCGGGTAGCCGTCCCAGCCGTCCGTCCAGAAGCTCTGGCCCTGTCCGACCTTACGGTCGAGCTGGGCCATCAAGGTTTGCTGCGCCAGCACGTTCCAGCGGGCGCGCGAGCGCTCGAGGCTGCCCATGAGCCATCGCTCCTGGACGTCGCCGAGCAGGGTCAGCCCGGGGTCGAGCCGCGCCGCGCAGTCCTCGACGACGGCCGACCCGCCGCGGCCCGGTCGCGGGCACACCTGGTGCGAGCGGTACTGGCGGTCGTCGAGCACGTAAAACTCGGCGAGTGCGCCGTAGCCCACCCGGGTGAAGATCCGCATGTGAGGGCCGAACGGCACCGCGCCTCGACGCAACGGCATGTGCTCGTAGTAGGCCTGATAGGCGGCGGCCCTGCGGGCGAGGAACCACTCGCGCGCGTCGAGCTCCTCGGACCGGTCGTCGGCGTAGTCGTTGTCGACTTCGTGGTCGTCCCACGTCACGAGCCACGGGTAGGCGGCGTGGGCGGCCTGAAGATCGGGATCGCTCCTGTAGAGCGCGAACCGCGCTCGATAATCGTCGAGCGTCATCGGCTCGGGCCCATTGTGCTTGCGGACGTGATTGCGCCCCCAGGACGACTCGTAAATATAGTCGCCAAGATGCACGACAAGGTCGAGGTCGTCGGCCACCATGTGCCGGTAGGCGGTGAAGAAGCCCTGCTCGTACTGCTGGCACGAGGCGAAGGCGAAGCGCAGACGATTCAGTGTCGCTTCGGGGGCGGGCGCGGTCTTCGTGCGCCCCAGCGGGCTCACCTCGTTGCCGACGCGGAAGCGGTACCAGTACCAGCGGTCGGGCTCGAGCCCCTGGACCTCGACGTGGAGCGCGTGAGCGTACGGCGCGAGCGCCCGCGCCCGGCCGCTCTGGACGGTGCGCTCGAAGCGCTCGTCGCTGGCGACATCCCAGTCGACCATGACGGGCTCGGCGGACATCCCGCCGCCGTGGAGCGGATCGGGCGCGAGGCGGGTCCAGAGGACAACGCCGCCGGGCAGTGGGTACCCGGACGCCACGCCGAGCGTGAAGGGGTTAGAAGAGAAGCGAGGCTGGGCGACGGCGCGGCGGCGTGGCCCGAACGATGCGATCGCACCAGCCGCGGCGACACCGGTGAGGAAGGCGCGACGCGACAGGCCGTTGCGCGGCGGAGGAACGGTCCCAGTCTGCTGCGTCATGACGCATCTCCTGAAGGGGCACGAGTCTTCAGCGGCAGCCTAGTGACTCTTTTCCCATCGGGCCGTGGCAAGGCGATGTCGGGTCCATGACGTTTTTCTGACGACCTCCGCCGAAGGCCAGGATCACGTCTCCAGAAAAAATTGCTCCAATGCCGCGCGCGTTTCGGTGGGCGCCTCCTCGGCGAGGAAGTGCCCGCACGGCAGACCCTCCCCGCGGACGTCGTGGGCCCAGCGCCGCCACGTGTCCAGGACCTGCCGACGCTTGTGGGCGCGGCCCTTGTCGCCCCAGATCGCCAGGACCGGACACGTGATCTTCTTGCCGTTCGTGAGGTCGGCCTCGTCGAGCTGACAGTCAACGAAGGCGCCCGCGCGGTAATCCTCGCACGTCGCGTGGATGACCGCGGGGTCGCTGAAGCAGCGAATGTACTCGGCCATCGCCTCGTCGCTGAAGTAACCCGGCGTTCCCGCCCAGCTCGACATCATGTGACGGATGAAGTACTCGGCGTCGTTGCCGATGAGTCGCTCGGGAAAAGGCGACGGTTGGGCCAGGAAGTACCAGTGGTAGCTGCCGAGAGCGGCGGCGCGATCGACCGCGGCGAACTGCTCGTAGGTCGGCACGATGTCGAGGACAGCGAGGCGGACCACGCGCTCAGGATGGTCGAGCGCCAGCCGGTAGGCCACGCGTCCGCCCCGATCGTGGCCGGCGACGGAGAAGCGCTCAAAGCCGAGCGCCGCCATCACCTCGATCATGTCGACTGCCATCCGTCGCTTGGAATACACGTGGTGACCGTCGTCACTCGGCGGCCGGCTACTCGCACCGTAGCCGCGCGTGTCGGTAGCCACGACCGTGAAGCGCTCGGCTAGACCGGGCGCGATCTTGTGCCACATGGCCTTCGTCTGCGGATATCCGTGAATGAGGAGCAAGGGCGGGCCAGTCCCTTTCGTGACCGTGTCGATCTCGGCCTCGCTGGTCTTGATTCGCAGGCGCTTGAATCCCTCGAACATCGCGTGTCCTCCCGTGCCCGACGACTCCCTGCCCCGCTTACACTAACGCCAACGAGCAGGTCATGGCGTCCAAGAAGCGCGGCGGCTTGACGCTATGGGGCGGCTCGTCGATGATACGACGCGTCGTCGTGCCACGTTTCACTTCCCCGCAAAAGGAGGCGCTATGCACCCTCTCGGCATCAAGCGCGTCGCGACCGTTCTTACCGTGCTGGTCGTTCTCTTCTCGGCTGCCCTCTACGCCTTGGCCCAGCAGAAGAGCGATGCCAAGGGGCCCGCGGCGAAGGCCGAGGGCAAGCGTCATCGGCTGGTGGCCACCCTGGACACCGTACAGTGGGGCTGGCTCGATCCCAAGGAGCCACCCAAACTGACGATCGATTCGGGCGACGTCGTGTCGATCGAGACCATGATGCATGCCCACGACAAGGTCAAGGCCGGCATGACCATGGACGAGATCACCGCGCTCCGCAAGGCCAACCCGGGCGGGGGCCCTCACTCGGTGACCGGCCCCATCTACGTCAACGGCGCCGAGCCGGGCGATGTCATGGAGATCCGGATCCTCAAGATCGTTCCCAAGAACTTTGGCATCAACTTCAACTTGCCCGGTAAGGAGTTCCCCACCATCGGCGCGCTGGCCGCCGAGATGCCCGATGGATTCATCAAGTTCTTCGCGCTCACCCCGGGCAAGCGGACGGTGGATTTCAAGCCCGGGGTCACCATCGACCTGGCGCCCTTTCCCGGGACCCTGGCCGTCGGCATTGACCCCAACGACCCCTCGCCCCGCAAAGGCGGGGTCAAGGACGATCCGATGGCGCCGGTGTCCACCCTGCGGCCCTGGAAGAACGGCTCAAATATGGACCTCAACGAGCTCCAGGCCGGCAGCACGATCTACGTTCCCGTGTTCATCAAGGGCGGCCTGATCTGGACGGGCGACTCACACTGCCGCCAGGGCAACGGCGAGGTCAACCTCACGGGCCTGGAGTGCTCCTTCCGCGAGATCGTCCTGCAGCCGGTGGTGCGCAAGGACCTCAAGTACGAGTGGCCGCGCGCCGAGACCAAGACCCATTGGATCCTGATGGGCTTCGACGAGGATCTCAACAAGGCGATGGTGAACGCGGTGCGGGAGACGGTCGACTTTCTCAGCAGCCAGAAGATGGTCCCCATAGACCGCTACGAAGCGTACTCGCTCGCCTCCATGACCGCCGACTGCCGCGTGACCCAGGTGGTGGATATCCGCAAGGGCGTGCACTGCATGATCGCCAAGTCCATGTTCACGAAGTAGCAGGTGCTGCGGGCGCTCGCCGCCGCCTCGGTCGCCACCTTGGCGGCCGTCGCTCCCGCTGGAGGCGGCGGCCCCCTGTCCGTGGTGACGACGTCCACCGATCTCAAGGCTCTGGTGCAAGCCGTCGGGGGCGACCGCATCCAGGTCGAGAGCCTGGCCTCTCCGGTGCAAGACCCGCACGCGATCGATCTCAAGCCGAGCCAGATCGCTCGCCTGAAGACCGCCAATCTGCTCATCCGGATCGGGCTCGATCACGAGCCCTGGCTCACCCGCGCCCTCCGCACTGCCGGTGACCGGCGTCTCGCGCCCGGTAGTCCCCACTACCTCGATGTCTCCCGGACCATCGAGTTACTCCAGACAGAGACGCCCCGCCTGCGGGAGAAGGGGGCCGCCCACGTTCACGCTTACGGCAACACGCACTACTGGCTCGATCCGGAGAACGCTCGCCCGATGACCGGCGCGATCCTCGAAGCCCTGAGCGGTCTGGCTCCGAGCGATCGCCTGCAACTCGAGGCGAATCGGCGGCGATTTTTGGAGCGTCTTGACGCCGGCCTGGCCGGGTGGGTGCGCGCCATGGCGCTTCACCGGGGCACGCGAGTCGTGGTCGTTCACGACAGCTGGCTCTATTTCGCCCGCCGCTTCGGCCTGACCATCGTGGCCGTGGTGGAGACAACGCCCGGGGTGGCGCCGTCGCCCTCCACGTTGGCCGCTCTCCCGCAACGGATGCGCGAGACCGGCGTCGCCCTTCTCATCGCCGAGCCGTACTCCAACGATGCGGTCGTGCGCCAGGTGGCGGCGCGGAGCGGGGCACGGGTGGTCACGCTCGTGCCGTCGGTGGGCGCCGATCCCGAGGCGACCGACTACCTCACGCTCTTCGCGGTTAACATCCGGCGGCTCACGACCGCGCTCGGCGGGTCGGGGTGAGCGCAGGCGAGTGGTCGAGCTGCTCGCCGTCCCCTTGCTGGCGTGTCTGGTCCTCACGGGCATTCATGCCTACCTGGGCCTGCACGTCCTGGCCCGGGGTGTCATCTTCGTGGACCTCGCGCTGGCCCAGGTCGCCGCCCTGGGCCTCTCCGTGGCGGTGCTGGCCGGTCATTCCCTTCAGGGCGAGGCAGCGTACTGGTACGCCCTAGCCTTCACGGGGGGAGGGGCTGCTCTCTTCGCGGTGAGCCGTGTTCATCGCGGCCCGATCCCCCAGGAGGCAATCATCGGGATCGTGTACGCCGTGTCGGCTGCGGTCGCGGTGCTCGTCGTCGACCAGGCCCCCCAGGGGACCGAGCACATCAAGCAGCTTCTCGTCGGCAGCATCCTCACGGTGACGGCCGGCGAGGTGGCCACCTCGGCCGCCCTTTATGCCGGCGTCGGTGCTCTGCACTGGCTGATCCGCCGCCCCCTGCTAGACATCTCGCTCGATCCCGATGGGGCGCGGCAGCGTAACCGAGCGTTTCGCGCCTGGGATTTCGTTTTCTATCTGTCCTTCGGCCTCGTCGTCACCAGTTCGGTGCGTCTGGCGGGGGTCCTGCTCGTTTTTTCGTACCTGATCGTCCCCGCCGTGGTGGGCGTCCTGCTGGCTCGCGGTGTGACCAGCCGCCTGCTCATCGGCTGGGGTTTCGGCCTCGTCGCCAGCGTCCTTGGGCTGCTTGGCTCCTGGACCTGGGATCTGCCCACAGGCGCGGCCATTGTCTGCACCTTTGGTGCTCTGCTCGGCGTCGTCGCGCTCCTCCTTACCGGCCAGGCCGCGCTGCGGCGGGTCAGGGCCACCGGTGTTCGAGCGCTGGCCGGCCTCGGCATTGCGATCGCCGGCTTGGTGGGGCTGGCCGGTTTGCTCCTTGTGGCCGTGCCCGGGATGGATCATCTCTGGCTCGATGGACTGGAGGCGGCGGTGCCGGCTCTGCGATCGGCTTTCCTCGACGCCGACGAGCGTGAGGCTTACACGGGAAGTCTCCAGGCCATCGAGGAGGGGCTGGCGGAGCTGAGTCGCACGCGCCAGATCCAGCAAGACGCCCAATGGGGGACACGAACGATCTCGGATGAGATGCACGAGCGCGTGCGTCAGTACATCGCAGGCCGGACCGAGCTGATCACGGGAGACCGCCTGGTGCTCCGGGCCCTCACCGAGCGCGCGCGCGAGCGCCAGCGCTTCGTCCTCGGTGTGCCCCTGACGGTGATCGGGCTCGGCGCTGCCCTCGCCGGCGGCGCCCGACTTCGTGCCAGCGAAGGGACATCTCGAAGCGTAGCCTGAGAGGAACGCAGAAATCTCCGGAACGGTGCAAGCCTGGCAGGTCACGCTCGCCGGGCGGCGGTATATTCTCTAGTCATGCACCGCTGGTCACGAGGGGTGATGGCCAGGTTCACGGCAGCCGCCGAGGAGAGCGCTCGCGGCCGCTGGACCGCGGCCCTACTGGCCCTCATCGTCCTCATCGGCCAGGCTTGCACCGGGGCAGACCACAGCGGGCACCACCAGCATCGGTTCCAGAGCGCTGAGCACTGGGCAGGGGTCTTCGACGACCCCGCGCGCGATGCCTGGCAGAAGCCCGACGACGTGATCCGAGCGCTCGCCGTGGCGCCCGACGCGCTCGTGGCGGACATCGGCTCCGGCACGGGCTACTTCGCGGTGCGCCTGGCGCGCGCGGTGCCGCGGGGCCATGTTTATGGGGCCGATCTCGAGCCGGACATGGTGAAGTATCTGGCCGAGCGGGGCCGCCGCGACGGGCTCACTAACCTCACGTCTATCCAGGCGGCGCCCAGCGACCCGCGGTTGCCCCAGCCGGTCGACCTCGTGCTGGTCGTGAACACGTACCACCACATCGCCGAGCGTCCCGCCTACTTCGGCCGGCTCCGCCCGTCCTTGCGCCCCGGCGGGCGCGTGGCCATCATTGACTTCCTGCCGGATGCCCCTGCCGGACCGCCCCGCCAGTCCCGCATCGCTGCCGCAGTCGTGAAGGAAGAGATGGGGCGAGCGGGATACGACCTGGTCACCGAGCAGACGTTCTTGCCCTACCAGTATTTCCTGATCTTCGCGACGCGGTAGCCCTCGAACGGCAGGTTCGTGGTGGTCAGCCCTCGAGGTTGAGGATCGTAGACGCTGGAGAAGCCGTATGACTCGCTGTAGAAGCGCCAGTCGTCGAGGTCCCTCTGGTTGACCACGAAGTCGATGTTGCGCGGGGATGTGGGCGCTCCATGCACGTCGCCTCCGCTCCACCCGATCAGCATCAAGGCCAGCAGCCCAACCAAGGCCACGGCGATCTTCGTCACTGCCTGTTCGTTCGCCAGAACCCTGCCCGCCGGCCGATCGACGTGCACGTGCCATCCTCCGGATCCGAGAGCCGTGGTTCAAGTGTACGCGAGCGATGCCGAAAGCGGTTAGGCGCAGGCCATCGTCGCGTGTAATCTTCAGCCGTGAGCCGTCGCCGCGTCAGCATCGCATTCCAGACGGACCTGCCGCTCAGCGGGTACGGCCCGCTGGCGGCCGCCGCCGAGCGCCACGGCTTCGACGTTGTGTCCCTCTATAACGATCTGCTGTATCAGCCGGTCTGGCTGCCGCTGCTCGAGATCGCGCGGGCCACATCCCGGGTGGCGCTCGGCCCGGCCGCGGTGAATCCCTTTACCTGCCACCCCGTCAACATCGCGGGTCACGCAGCGCTGATCGACGAGGCGTCGGGAGGCCGCGCCTACCTCGGCCTCGCCCGCGGTGCGTGGCTCGACTTCCTCGCCCTCGCGCCCACGCGCCCGGTCACAACGCTCCGCGAGGCGCTCGAATGCATCCGCCACCTGCTCCGTCGCTCCCGGGAGCCGTACCGGGGCGAAGTCTTCCGGCTCGCTGGCGGCGACTCGTTTCGCTGGGCGATCGCGCGATCCGAGCTACCGTTCCTGCTCGGCACCTGGGGCCCCGCCACGATCCGCGCCTGCATCGGCGAGATCGCCGAGGTGAAGGTCGGCGGTACCGCGAACCCCGCGCTGGTCCCCCGGTACCTCGCGGAGATCGACGACGCTACGCGGCGGGCTGGGCGCAAGGCGGGTGACGTTGGTTTGGTCGTCGGCTGCGTCTCGGTGGTAGCCCGCGACGGGCGCGCCGCCCGCGACCTTGCGCGCCGCAAGGCCGCCCTCTACCTCGGCGTGATGGCCGACCTCGATCCCACGCTCGGGGTCGAGCCCGACCGCCTGGCGCGCATCCGCGCGGCGGCCGCGGCGTACGATTTCGACGCGGCGGCTCGGGAAATTCCGGACGCGCTGCTGGCCAAGGTCGCCCTGGCGGGAACGCCCGAAGAGGTCGCGGCGCAGGCGGACGCGCTCTACGCGGCCGGCGTCCATCGCGTCGAGTTCGGGACGCCGCACGGCCTGGACGAGGCCGAGGGGCTTCGTCTGCTCGGCAACGACGTGCTGCCAGTCCTGAGGCAGCGCTGGGGCGTCGGCAGTGGCTAGCCGCGATGACACCTTCACGCTCTACGACCTCGAGGTCGTGGTCGAGCGTATCGACGGGCACTGCACATGCCGGATGCGGATCGGCGACCGCGTGCGTCTGCGCGGTGGCAAGATCTCGCTCCCACCGGGGGCCGACTTCTGCCTGTACGCCCTCCAGGCGGCGATCCCGCTCCTGCCGGCCAAGCAGCGGGCCTGCCACCCGGCAGACTGGATCGAGACCGACACGCGCGTCACCTGTCCTGATCCAGCCTGCCGGCTCATCATGAAAATCGAGCGAATCGCCCGTCGTACGCTGAAGCACGACGAGGTCAGTGCCGTGCCGCTCACTCCGGGCGGACGTGGCGGGAGACGACGGTCTTCTCCCCGAGCAGGCCGCGAGGCCTGACCAGCAGCACCGCCGCCAGCACGACGCCGATCAGCACGGTCTGAAGCGCGGCGCTTCGAGCCTGCAGTTCCGGCGGCAGCACGGCGGTCAAGGTTGCACCGCTCGCGCTCCACAGCGCCCATACGGCGACCGCGCCTACGATGGCGCCGCGATTGTTCCCCGATCCGCCGACCACGAGCATCGTCCACACCTGGAAGGTGAGGATCGACAGGAAGTCCTCGGGCGCCACGAACCCGATGAAGTGGACGTAGACGGCGCCCGCCAGCCCCATCACCATCGAGCCGATCGCGAAGGCCTGCAGCCGGAACCTGGCCGCCGATTTGCCGAGCGCGGCCGCCGCCGCTTCGTCCTCGCGGATGCCGCGCAGTACGCGCCCCCACGGACTCGCGACTAACCGCTCGAGACCCATGTAGACCACGGCGACCACAGCCAATACGAGGCTAACGTAGGCGACGTTGCGGCCGAGTGGGCTTCCCACGAGATCAGTGAACGGCCGCGGCACCCCGTGGATGCCGAACGGTCCTCCCGTGAGGGGGATGAGATTCGTGGCCAGCAACTGAATAGTCACCGCGACGCCGAAGGTCGCGATGGCGAGGTAATCGTGGCGCAGACGCAACGTGACGACGCCGACCCCGAGCGCCACGACGCCCGCCGCCATCACGGCGCCAAGCCAGCCGGCCGCGATTGGCCACCCAAAGCCGCCGAGACGGTCCGGGCTCGCCGGGGCCGTGAGGATCGCCGAGGTGTAGGCGCCGACCGCCACGAACCCGGCAACGCCGACGTTGAAGAGACCGGTCGCGCCCCACTGGAGATTCAGGCCGAGGCAGGCGAGCGCATAGGTGAGCGCGATCACCGCGAAGAAGACCAGGTACGCGAAGGCGTCACCGATCACCCGCGCGTCCCCGCGAGACCGGCCGGCCGGACTACCAGCACGGCGATCAAGACGAGGAAGGCGACGGCGGCGCGGTACTCCGCTCCGATGAGTGGAACGGCCAGCGCCTCGGCGAGCCCCACGATCAGGCTGCCGGCCAAGGCGCCGTAGACGCTGCCGACCCCACCCAGGATCACGGCGGCGAAGAGCGGAAGCAACAGCTCGAAGCCGAGCAGCGGCCGCACCTGCACCGTGAGGCCGATGAGCACGCCGGCCACGGCGGCGAGGCTGCCGCCAATCACGCACGTCCAGCGCGCCACCGCGGCCGGGTCGATGCCGGTAGCGGCCAGCAGCGCGGGGTTCTCGCTCATGGCCCGCATGGCGCGGCCCAAGGTCGTAACCTTGAGCAGCAGATGGAGGCCAACCATGAGCGCCGCCGTCAGCGCCAGCACGAAGAGCTGATCGGCGGTGACTCGCACACCCGGCAGCACCTGGCGCGCGATCGAAATCTCGCGTGCGTAGTAGTGAGGCTCCGGCCCCCAGGCGAACGCCACCAGGCTGCGAAGCGCCAGCGAGGCGCCGAATGACGCGATCACGAGCCCGATCATCGTCCCGCGCCCGCGCAGCGGCCGGAACAGCGCGCGTTCGAGTCCGAGCGCGAGCGCGGCCATCGCCGCCATCGCGGCCACCAGCACGACGAGGAACGGCCAGCCGAACGACAGCGCGCCCCACTGTCCGAGACCCCAGCCGGCCGCCGCCGTCAGCAGCCAGAGTACGGTGAGGGCGACGTAGGCGCCGCCCGTGATCAGCTCGCCGTGAGCGAAGTTGGCGAAGCCCAGGATCGAGTACGTGAGCGTGAGTCCGACGGCGCCGAGGCCGATGGTGGCGCCGAGCATCACGCCGTTGGCGATGTCCTGGGCGGCGATCATCGGATCCCCAGGTAGAGCCGGGCCACTTCGGGGTTACCGGCCAGCTCCGCGGAGGTGCCGAGCAGGCGCGGGCGTCCCTCGACCAGCACGCAGCCGCGGTTGGCCACCGCCAGCGCCGCCCGCGTGTTCTGCTCCACGAGAACGATGGTCACGCCCGATGCCCGGGCGCGTTGGAGGCGCTCCAGGACCGCTTCCACCAGTGCCGGCGCCAGGCCGGCCGTGGGCTCGTCGAGCAAGAGCACGCGCGGCACCGGGACCAGCGCCCGCGCGAGCGCCAGCATCTGCCGCTGGCCGCCCGACAGCTGTCCAGCGCCCAGGCGGCGCCGCGCGGCCAGGTCGGGGAACATGTCGTACATTGCCCCGATCCGCGCCCGGCGCTCTCGCCGCGGCAGCGAGGCGGCGGCCAGCGCCAGGTGATCCTCGACCGTCAGCCGGGTAAAGACATTGTCCGTTTGCGGCACGTAACCGACGCCAGCGCGAGCGAGGTGGTGGGCCGGGCGCGCGGTGATGTCTTCGCCGTCCAGGAACACCTGGCCGGAGTCGATCGCGACGAGCCCGACGATGGCCCGCACGAGCGTCGACTTTCCGCTTCCGTTCGGACCGAGCAGCGCGAAGATCTCACCGGCCCGCGCGTCGAGGGTCGCCCCGCGGACGATCGGCAGCCCGGGTTCGTACCCCGCAACCAGCTCGTGAATCGCCAGCGTGCTGCCGCTCATCGCGGCGCGCCGCCCACATACGCCTCGAGCACGCGCGGATCGGCGCGCACGTCCTCGGGATCGCCCTCGAGCAGCAGGTGGCCGCCGGCCATGACCAGCACCGGACGGCACAGCCGCATGACGAGGTCAAGATTGTGCTCGATCACGAGCACAGTCAGGCCCGCCCGGTTCAAGGCGACGATCCGCTCGGCGATCGCGTCCACCAGCACGGGGTTCACGCCGGCCGCCGGCTCGTCGAGCAGCAGCAAGCGCGGCGAGGTCATGAGCGCGCGGGCCAGCTCCAGCAGCTTGCGCTGGCCGCCGGACAGCACGCGCGCCGGCGCCCCGATGTGAGCGCCCAGCCCGACGAACTCGATCAGCTCGCGCGCGCGCTCGCGCAGCGCGCGCTCGCCACCTGCCACGCTGCCGGGCGCGAGCCAGTTCGCCCAGAACCGCTCGCCCGGCTGATCCTGGCCGGCCAGCATCAGGTTCTCCAGCACGGTCATCGCCGCGAACGGCCGCGGGATCTGGAAGGTGCGGGCCACCCCGGCGCGCAGGACGCGGTGGGGCGGCTGGCCATCGAGCCGACGGTCACCGAGCGCGATCCGTCCCGCGGTTGGCCGCAGCGCGCCGGCGATCAGGTTGAAGATCGTGGTCTTGCCGGCACCATTGGGACCGATGAGGCCGGTGATCGTTCCCGGGCGCACCTGGAAGGACACGCCGTCCACGGCGCAGTGGCCACCGAAGCGACGGCTCACATCGTGAAGCTCGAGGGCCGCGCCGCCGCGCATGACACCGGGCAGGACGACAGCGGAGGATTCGCTTGTCATGGCCGGACGAAGACCTTACGATCTGGCGCCACGACGGTCAACACACCCCGGGGGGAACATAGATGTCCAAGACCGCGCTGGGAACGATCGGAGTCCTGCTGGCCTGGCTCACCGCGAGCGCCTGTCTCCCCGGTCCCGCGTTCGCCCAGTGCACGGTGACCGTCGGCGTTGTGATGGAGCTCACCGGACCCGCCGGGCAGTTCGGCCAGGCCGGCGCCAAGTCGGTTGAGCTGGCCTTTCGGGATCTCAATGAGGCCGGCGGTCCGGGCGGCTGCAAGCTCATCCCCGAGATTCGCGATGCCCAGAGCCAGGGCGCGGTCGCCGTGGACGCCGCCAAGCAGCTCGTCGAGATCAAGCGGGTGCCGGCCATCATCGGCGGCATCATCTCGCCGGTGTCGATCCCCATTCTCACCTCGGTGACGGCGCCCAGCGGCATCGTGCAGATCTCTCCCGCTTCGTCGTCGCCGACCTTGACCAACCTGGGCCGTGAGGGCAAGAGCGGTGGCTGGTTCTTCCGCACCATCACCACCGACGCCCTGCAGGGTGTGGCGGCCGCCAAGTACGCGCTCGATTCCGGGCTCAAGAAGCTGACGGTGATCCACGTGAACAACGACTTTGGTGTCAACATGGTGCGCGAGTTCTCCCGCGCCTATGCGGCGCTCGGCGGCCAGATCATCTCGGTGACGCCCTACAACCCGAGCCAGGCGTCTTACCAGCCCGAGGTCACCCGCGCGCTCGCCGGCAACCCCGACGCGCTCTACCTCGTGAGCTATCCGGGCGACGGCACGACCATCGTACGGACCTGGATCTCGCAGGGCGGCGTGAAGAAATTCTTGCTCAACGACGGGATGAACTCGGCGAAGTTCATCGGCGACGTCGGCGCCCAGCACCTGAACGACGCCTTCGGCACCTCGTCCGGCACCACGAAGACGCCGTCCACCGAGTACTTCGCCCGTGAGTACCCGGCGTTCTCGAAGTTCGACGCCGGCGCGCCCGCCGCCGACCGCTCCTACGACGCCGCCGCTATCCTGGGCCTGGCCATCGCTCAGGCCGGCAAGGCTGAGTCGGCGGCAATCCGTGACGCCATGCGCCGCGTGCTCGACACGAAGGGCACGGTCGTCTACGCTGGCGCTGCCGAGTTCAAGAAGGCGCTCGCCTTGATCAAGGAAGGCAAGCCCATCCGCTACGTCGGGGTCATCGGTCCCGTGCAGTTCGACCGCTACGGGGACATCACGGGACCATTCCGTCTCTGGCGCATCGAGAACGGCGAGGTGAAGACGGTCGGCGAGATCTCTGCCGCCGAGGTCGATCAGCTCAAGGCCAAGCTCGGCGAGTGAAGCGCCAGCACGTCTCGACCGGCACCGCCTACGAGGCGCTCGCTGGATACTCGCGGGCGGTACGGATTGGCGATCGGATTCTGGTTTCGGGGACCACCGCCGGCGGCCCCGACGGGATCGTCGGCATCGGCGACCCGGCCCTCCAGGCGCGCTTCATCCTCGATCGGATCGAGCGGGCGCTCGGCGAGCTGGGGGCCACGCTTCGCGACGTCGTGCGAACCCGGATCTTCGTGCGACGCATCGAGGACTGGGAGGCGGTGGCGCGCGTCCACGGCGAGCGATTTGGCGAGGTGCGCCCAGCCAACACCCTCGTGCAGGCCACCCTGGTTCATCCCGATCTCCTGGTGGAGATCGAGGCCGAGGCGGTGATTGGCGCCGGCACTGCGCTGTAGCCTTCGGCTCAACAACGATCTCCGTCCCGCTGACTACGTCGCCATCGCCCAAGCCGCCGAGCGCCACGGCTTCGATCAGATCTGGATCAGCAACGACCTGTTCCTGCGCTCGGCGCCCGTCCTGCTGACCGCCGTGGTCCAGGCCACCACGCGAATCGAGGTCGGGGCCGGGATCCTCAACCCGCACACGATCCATCCGGCCGAGCTGGCGATGCTGGCAGCCACGCTTGATGAGCTCTCCGGCGGACGCTTCAATCTCGGATTGGGAGCCGGCGCCGCCGACTTCCTCGGCTGGGTGGGCATCGACGACGCACGCCCTGCGGCCACGATGCGCGAGGCCATCGTGGTCATCCGCGCCTGGCTCGCCGGCGATCGCGCGCCGGCTGGCCGCTTCCTGCGCGAGCCCGACGCCGGGTATCTGCGGTTCACACCCCGCCGCGTCACCCCGATCTACCTCGGGGCGATGGGGCCGGCGATGCTCCGGCTTGCGGGTGAGCTTGCGGACGGCGCCCTCCCCCTGCTCTTCCCACCCGAGCACTGGTCGACGGTTCGCCCTTTGATCGAGGGCGGCTGTCGGCGCCGCCCCCCGTCACTCGGCGAGATCGACGTCGCAGCCTGTATCTGGGTGTCGCTGGCAGACGACGAGGCCGCCGCCCGCCGCGCGCTGGCCGAGAAGATCGCGTACTACGGCCACGCTCTCGGACCGCTCATCTACGAGCGTCTCGGAGTCGCCCGCGAGGAGTTCGCGCCGATCGAGCGCGCGCTGCGGGTCGAGCGCGACCTCGATCGCGCGTGCGCGATGGTGGACGAGCGGATGCTGCGCATCGGCGTGGCTGGGCGGCCGGCCACCCTGCTCGATCGCCTTCGCCCGCTCGTGGCGGCCGGAGTGCGCCACCTCTCGTTCGGTCCACCGCTTGGCCCTGAGCCGCTGCGCGCCGTGGAGCTGCTGGGGCGCGAGGTCCTTCCCCACTTCGCCAGTAGCGCCGTCGGTTGGCGCGCCTGGAGTGTGCGGTTCCCTTGGCGTCGCCGTACATTCTGGCGAAGTCTTCGCTGGAACGGTTGGCTCTCCCCGGCAGACGAAGTACAGTCGCCGTTCGTCGCCCGCACACACCGGCTCCGGCGGAGGGGCACCCATGCTTACAGCTCTTGGCAATCGACAGTGAGCTGCTCGGGGGGAACCGAGATTCGCCGCGCCCGCGTTGCCGCATCAAAGGGGGATTTCGCGCCCTTTGACTCTGTCCGCGCGCCTGTGTCGAGCAGGCGTTCGATGACCGGGATCAGTCCCTGGAAGATGATCCAGGCCTGGATTCGCTGTCCACGCTCGTTGAGATGAATCGCATCTTCGAAGAGCGAGAGATCATTCGGGAAGGCGGCGGCCGTATCCACGAAGTCGATCTTTCGACTCTTGGCCCAATTGGCCAGCACGCGGTTCTGATAGTCGGTGAGGCGTCGTAAGTCCGCGTACCGCAATGGATAGAAACGATCGAGATGTTGCACGATCCGCGCATGACGCTGGCTATCGAGGATCCTTCGGTCGGGGATCATCCAGAGAAAGGAGCTGACCACGAGGCGCTGGCCAGTCCGCTGCGTCATGGTCTCGATTCGATCGAGATTGCTGAACACCGCCTGCAGCCAGCCGGGGTGCCTAGGGTCATCGGGCGCGGGGTTTGCCTCGTCGATACTCGCGGGAAATCGCAATCGACAATCGGGCCGCGGGGGCTCGCCAATGCCAGGGGCACGGACGCCCGATATCACCGTCATCAGGCGACGGGCGATGGCCGAATAGCTCTCCAGCCAATGCCCATGACGGAACGCGAACCGCTCAGCCGATGGAGCGATCCCGGCAGGGCATCGCAGGAACGATGGCTGGAAGTCGTTGTGCCCTTCATAGTAGACGAGGATATCGGGCGCGAAGGCGGGCACCTCCTCCTCCGCAATCCCCGCGATGTCCGCGGATTTGGCGCCAAACCGGCCGGTATTGGCGATCTCGAACGTGATGGCCTTTCCGGTCTGGCGAGCCCAGGTGTTGAGCCAAGCGCCGACGTGCTCAGGATAACTCCACGCGTAGCGAGGGCTCCCCAACGTGGTCGAGGCACCGAGGAAAGCGATTCTCAGCACCCCGACCCCCTTGGTGATCGGAATCTCCGCTCCCCGCCAGCCAAAGGCATTGAGAACCATCCCCCCCTCCGGAACGGTGATGCCAGCCACATGACGAAAGCGTGGGTACACCGAGTCTCGTGAGGAGTCGAACAGGTACACGGACCGCGCCCTTGACAACTCCCGCCACAGGCCGCGCCCGCAGGCGAGACTCCTCAGATATCGGCGGTTCCACTCCCAGTAGGCAAGGTGTGAATCGCCAGGGTACCAGGCCTGACGCGTAGCAACCTCGCCATCCTCCGGCTGACGCGAAATCGGACTGGGATCCAGCGCGAACCAAGCCTCGTTTACCGAAGGGGCCAGCGGAATACCCGGATAGGCGTCGCCGGGCGCAGGAGGCATCAAGGGTCGTCCCGTGAGCGCGCGAGGGACCAAGGCAACGCTGAAAGGTTGAAATCCATCGATGAATCGCAACCCGACCTCGCCAACCACGATGGCCACCATCAACGACATGACCATCAAGATCACGGGAAGCATGGCACGCCGCAGAAGAGACTACCTCCTCCCGAGAATTGCTCCGACTACCTAGCATCGCCCGGCAGGGTTAGGTCAGGCAACGCTGGGCCTTTTGACAAGCCTTTGCCGGGGCTGATAGCGTGCGGGCCAGGCTGGCTAGGCCGAGACCTGGCTGGCGTTCCCCACGGGCAGGCCGGGCCGATCGGCTGACAGTGAACCGTCTGTGAAGGAGGAGGAGCGTCATGCACAAGGACATTTCCCGACGAGACATGATGCGAGCCATGGGCCTCGGGGCGGCGGCGATAGCGTCGGCGGAGCTGGGCGGGATGCGTCCGGCCTGGGCGGAGGACGCGTTCACCATCGCCTCGACGGGCGGGTCGTGGGGCGATGGCCTGAAGCAGGCCTACGTGGTGAATGCGGGCTTCGAGAAGCGATTCGGCACCCCGGTCAGCTATGCGCACATGATTGATTCGGTGATCGCGACCAAGGCGATGGCGCAGTGTGGGAACCCACCGTTCACCGTCCCCGCCATCCTCAACGCGGAAGCGGTGCTGCTGGCCGAGGGTGGCTGTCTTCAAGATTACGATCTCGGTGTAGTCACCAACTACAAGGACCTGCTGCCTGGCACCTTCGAGCCGCCACGGGCGGGACTCAAGTCCTACTGGGCGGCCCACACGCAGATCGTGATGGGCCTCGTGTACAACACCAAGCGGGTGACGGCCAAGCCGACCTCGTTCCTGGACCTGGGCAGTGCCAAGTACAAGGGCAAGATCGCCATCCCGGCCTATGGCTGGGTCGGCATCCAGTGGTTGCACGCCCTGAACCAGTCTCTCGGTGGCACCCCCGACAACATCGACCCGGGCATGAAGGCGATCGCGGAACTGGTCAAGAAGAACGACGCGCTGGTCATGGAAAACACCGACGTGACCCTGAAGGCCTTCACGCGCGAGGAAATCTGGATGATGCCGTTCTGGAATGGGCGCTGCTTCTCGCTGCAGGCGGATGGCGTGCCGGTGGACATCGTCTTCCCCAGGGGCAGCCTCCAGGTCGGCAACGGGTTCCCGATCCTCAAGGGCACCAAGTTCGAGCGGCAGGCACAGCAGTTCGTCAACATCACCCTGGATGCCGAGTACCAGATCGAGATGACCCGGCGGTTCCGGTATCCGCCGTCCAACATGAAGGCGAAGCTCCCGCCGGAGATGGCCCACTATGCCCTGAAGGAGGCCGACCTCAAGGCCATGATGCCGCTGGACTATCAGAAGATGAACCAGCACCGCGCGGCCTATCTCGCCCGCTGGAACAAGGAGGTTCTGAGCTAGGACGGTGGCCGGCGCCAAGATCAAGCTCGAGGTCAGGGGGCTGGCCAAGCGCTTTTCGCCTCAGGTGACGGTCGGTCCCCTGTCGTTCGAGGTGATGGAGGGCGAGTTCTTCTCGCTCCTCGGTCCGAGCGGCTGCGGCAAGACGACGACCTTGCGGTGCATCGGGGGGTTCGAGACGCTGTCCGAGGGGTCCATCTCGCTGGACGGCCAGCAGATTCAGGACAGGCCCCCGCACCGCCGTGACATCGGTCTTGTGTTCCAGAGCTATGCGCTGTTTCCCCACTTGACGGTGTTCGAGAACATCGCGTTCGGCCTGCGTCTGCGTAAGGTTGAGAAGGCGGAGGTCGGGCGCCGGGTCGGCCAGATGCTGCAACTCGTCGATCTGCCGAACGTGGCGGATCGCTATCCGGCCCAGCTCTCGGGCGGGCAGCAACAACGCGTCGCCATTGCTCGCTCCCTGGTCCTGGAGCCGAGCCTCCTCCTGTTCGACGAGCCGCTGTCCAACCTGGACTTCAAGCTGCGCATCCAGATGCGCTACGAGCTGCGCGACTTGCAGCGACGGCTCGGCAAGACGACCGTCTATGTCACCCACGATCAGACCGAGGCGCTCGCCCTGTCGGACCGCATCGCCGTCCTGTCGCAGGGCCGGATCGAGCAGATCGGCCCGCCGGGCGAGATCTACGAGCGGCCGGCGAGCGCCTTCGTGGCCGACTTCATCGGCAGCTCGAACCTCGTGCGGGCGCAGGTCCGGGGCGCAGGCGACGGTCACACGGCCGTCGAAACCGAGCACGGGCTCGTGTTCACGATCCCGCGCATTGTCGACGCTGCAGGAACGACCGTGACCTTGCTGCTGCGTCCAGAGCGCTTCTACCTGACGGCGCGGAATGATGCGGAGAAGATCACCGCCAATCGCTTCACGGCGCGCGTGCGCGACGTGACGTACCTGGGAGAGGACCTCCACCTGCGCGTGCTCGCCCTGGACAAACAGCCCTTGCTGGTGGCGATCAAGAACAGCAAGGGGACGCGCGCCATCGCCTCGGGGGCCGCGCTCGATCTGGCCATCGATCCCGAGGACATCCACGTGCTGCGGCGGTAGCGCGCAGGATGGAACGGGCGGGGGGCTCGCCGGCCTGGGTCCTGTTCGTCGGGCCGTACGGGGTCTATCTCCTGGTCTTCCTCGTCTTACCGTTCGTCAACGTGGCCCTCCTGAGCGTGTACCTCCACTCCCCGACCAAGATCGCGGTTGCCGAGTTCACGGCCGCCAACTATGCCAAGCTCTGGGAGCCGTACTATGCCAATCTCTTCCTGCGCACTGTGCGCCTCGCGGTCGTCGTCACGGCCGTGTGTATGGTGCTCGGCTACCCGTTGGCATACTTCCTGGCCCGGTCGACGTCGCGGATCATGACCCTGGGCCTGTTCCTGCTCATCATGCCGCTCATGGTGAGCACCGTGATCCGCGTATTCGGCTGGGTCGTCATCCTCGGCAGCGAGGGCCTCGTCAACCAAGGACTGCGGCTGCTGGGCGCCGGGGAAGGCGTACGGCTCCTTTACACCGAGGGCGCCGTCATCATCGGCCTCACCCAGCAGAGCCTGCCGTTCATGGTCTTGCCTATCATGGCGGCCATCGAGCGGATCTCGCCGAGCCTGGAAGAAGC
Source organism: uncultured Candidatus Rokubacteria bacterium (assembly GCA_963754315.1). Taxonomy (GTDB): domain Bacteria; phylum Methylomirabilota; class Methylomirabilia; order Rokubacteriales; family CSP1-6; genus CAVWFS01. Next base: position 17,581 of record CAVWFS010000011.1, on the reverse strand, counting down.
CGCGCAGAACCTCGGCGCCAGCTGGGGTCAGATGTTCGCGCGCGTCATCGTGCCGCTGAGCATGCCCGGTCTCGTCTCCGGCGCGCTGCTCGTCTTCAGCGTGTCGATGAGCGCCTTCATCACGCCTGCCCTGATGGGCGGCCGCCGCGTGCGGATGGTGGGCCAGCAGATCTACGAGGAAGTCCTCACCGCCTACGACTGGCCGGGTGCGGCGAGCTTGACGATCGTCCTGTCGGTGTTGATGCTGGCGCTCGTAGGCTTGGCGGTGTGGGCCACCGGGCGCCGGGCCCGGCTGCAGGCGGCGCGATGACGGGCCGCCGGCCGCGCTTTCTGTGGCCGTTCGTGGTCGCAGTCTACGCGTTGCTGTTGGCGCCGCTGGTGGTCGTGGTCGCCGTGTCGTTCGGCTCCACCCCGACCTTCGATTTTCCGCCCAAGGGGCTGTCCTTACGCTGGTACCACGCGTTCTTCGCCAGCGAGATGTTCGTCCGCTCGTTCTTCCGGGTGAGCCAGGTGATCGGACTCTCGACGGCGCTGGCCGCCACCCTCGTCGGCACCCTGTCGGCGATCGGTCTCGTTCGACTCCGATTCCGCGGCCGCCAGGCAGTCGAGACGTTCTTCCTGTCGCCGCTCCTCGTGCCCCACATCCTGCTCGGGGCTGCGGTCTACCTGTACCTGGCGCGGCTCGCCTGGCCGACCTCGTCGCTGACGTTGCTGGTCGGTCACATCGTCATCGCGACTCCCTACGTCATCCGCTGCGTGACGGCCGGCCTGGTCGGGATAGATTCACGGCTGGAAGAGGCGGCCATGAGCCTGGGCGCCAGCCGGCCCCAGGCGTTCTTCAAGGTGACCTTGCCGCTGCTCCGGTCGAGCCTGCTGACGGGCGCGGTGTTCGCCTTCATCATCTCGTTCAGCGACATCAACCTCGCCCTCTTCCTGGCCGGCGCCGGTGCGCCGAGCCTCCCCGTGCACATCTTTTCGCAGATCCAGTTCGAGGCCGACCCATCGATCGCCGCCGCATCGGCTCTGCAGATCGTCATCGTGGGCGGGCTCATCCTCCTGGTGCAGCGACTGTTCCGCCTCCGGCTCATGGTCTGACTGGCGCGAGTCAGGGCCGTCGGAAACAGGTCAGAGGGACAGCGTGCGAGGCAGCTCGCGGCGCCCCGCGGCGCTGCTGAGCGTTGCGGTGCCAAGCGTACCGGCGAGCTCGCGATGCGGAAGCGGGCTGAGCGATGAGCAGGATCTCGAGCCCTGCGCGACCGCCGCTGGCCTCGGCGAGCGTGCGCTCGGCGAGTTCGACGACACCGGCCACTACATCAGGCTGCGAGAACGGCACGGGGATGACCGCGCGCCAACGCCCGCCACGCCGGCGCTCCACCACCGGCGCCACCACCGGGCCGAACCGCCGGTGAATAGCATCCGTGACTCCGATCTGGTGCGCCACTGCCTCCGCCCGCGCGCGTTGAATACGTGTGGCCAGCAGCAGCATTCCAACGATCAGGACCATCGGGACCAGCGCGATGCCAATTCCGGCCACGGTGATCATCATCGTCGTCTTCCTCCGTCGCTCTCTCAGGACACCGCGCCTGGCGCGCCGTGAAAAAAGGCACGGCTCACGCGGCGGCCTGACGTCCAGGTGCGGAGCACGACGGGCTCGACGCGGGACGAGGCGCCCGCGCGAGGGCTGGCCCGACTCGATGCGCGTCGCCAAGCAGCCACCGGCCGAGGCGCATCAAGACGACGCCGAACCTCACGCGCAGGGATTGACGCCGCGGCGCCAGGGCGGCCGCGAGCACCGCGCGGCGAGCGTCGGCCCGTATGGTATCCAGCCGCTGGCGCACGAGCATGTCGATCAGGTAGTCGTTCATGTCCATCGTCTCCTCCCACCTCACCTCGTATGACCCCGCGGGGGAGGCGACGTGAAACGTGCTGGCGATGCGTGGTGCCTCGGAGGCGTGCGCTGCGATCGGAACCGGATTGTACCCGGAGCGCCTGAGCCACGGCGCGTACCGCATCCGGGTTGCCGATACCGGTTACCGTTCCGAGCCGCCTACTCGATGACCTGATCCGCCCGGAGAAGCAGCGACTGCTGGATCGGTCAGTCCCAGAGTTCTCGCGGTCCTTGAGGTTGAAGACAAATTCGAATTTCGAGGCCTGCTCGACCGGGATCGTAGCCGGCTTCCCGCCCTTGAGGATCCGATCCACGGCAGTATGGCGCGCGCCGCCAGAGCGTCTTCATCACGGTCCTGGAGCTTCTGACCCTGTTCTCCATCGTCGGCCTGACTTTCAACACGTTTGCCGATGTCCGCGCGGTCCCGGACCCACCGGGTGAGACCGCCGCCTGCGACATCGTCATCGAGATCCTCGATGAGCACGGCCAGGTCCTGGACACCCGGAACGAGCGCGTCCCCGCCGGGGAAATGCTGTCGCTCCAGTATCGGAGCCGGCCGGCCCAGGCGAAACGGACGCCATCCGGGCGAGGGTGAAGTCCAGGACCGTCCCGCGACGCCCCCTGCCGCCGGGCCCATGCCCGATCCTCGGTAGCCTGCAGGTCATCGATGCGAGCAGCGGGAAAACGGAGGCCATGATGATGCCGGCCGGCCAGCGGGTCGTGCATGAGGTGATCCCGGTGCCCTGACCGGCTCGCGTCGTAGGTGGCCTGCTCTCGGCGAACGCCATCTCCTGCGTCTGCCTACCACCCTCCGGCGCGCCGCCCCCTGTCGCTCCCGGCTTGTCGGTGAACCCGGACACGCTCCCCGCGATCGCTGGCGGGTCGGTCCGGACGACTTGGGCCCGGCCCCCACCGCACGGACGTTGCATACCAAGCACAAATGTGTACACTAGCGAATGCGCTTCGAGTGGGATGAAGCGAAGCGGCGCCGCAATCACGAGCGGCACGGGGTGGACTTTCAAGATGTCGCGCTGATCTTCGGCCATCCCGTGCTGGAGGCGCCCGACCCGCGCGCCTACCGGCGCGAACGGCGGGTGCAGGCCCTGGGCCACGTCGGCGACGAGTACTTCCTGGTCGTCTACACGTGGCGCGGGGAGGCGCGACGGATCATCAGCGCGTGGAAGGTGGGCTCCGATGGCCAGCGGCGGTATCAAGCGATATTCCCTCGCGCAACTTGAGCGGATGCGGGCGCGCCGCCCCTCGCGCACCCGGCCCGACGCTGCGGTCCACGAGCCGGACGCGGCGTTTTGGCGCCACGCGAAGGTCGTGTTGCCGCCTCCGGGAAAGACCTCCATCCATCTGCGGCTGGATCGGGATGTGCTGGCCTGGTTCAAGCGACAAGGCCGCGGGCACCTGAGCCGGATGAATGCCGTCTTGCGCTCCTACATGGAGGCCCAGAAGGACCGGACGGCCTAAGAGACAGGGGCGCCCCCGGGGCGCGCCGAACGTGGGGGTTGAGGGGGCGAAGTAAGGCCCCCATCTTTCTAGGAGGACGGTCATGCTGAAGATCGCCATGTGCGCATTGATCGGGGGGGCTGCCCTGCTCGCGGTGGGCGTTTCCTCCGCTCAGGAGATGTATGTCTACCCGTCCGGCAACCAGACCGAGCAGCAGCTCGGGCGCGACAAGGAAGCGTGCCACCAGTGGGCCGTGAAGCAGACTGGTGTCGACCCCGAGAAGATGGCGGAGGAGACTCAAAAGTCCGGGAGTGGCCAGGGGACAGGAACCGGGGCCGCGAGCGTGGGCATCGGCGCCGCGCGCGGCGCCGCTCAGGGAGACGCGGCCGCCGGCGCGATGCACGGCGTCGGCATGGCCGGGCTGATCCGCACGATCCGCGCCCGGCGTCAGATGGACCAGCAGCATGAGGCGTACACGCAGGGTCATCAAACTCGTCAGTCTCAGCTCCAGAACTACGACCGGGCGTACAGCGCCTGTCTGTCGGGGCGCGGCTACACAGTCCGATGACGGTCGGACCCTGATGACGGAGCTTCTGAGCTAGGCTCGCTGAGCTTGCGGCGCCTGTCCACGGTGCTGGCAGAACACGGCGGCCGACGAGACCTGGCCCCGCTTTCGGCAGTGGCTCGGCACGACCCATCCCAGATGGAGCTGACGGCGTGGCGCAACGGACACGCGCACGCACTCCCGGTATACTGCGATCCTCACGGCCGCTGGATGGTGTGACGGGCCGACGATCATCGATCCCAGGCACGTGGATGAACGGAGGCGCTGCATGACACCCGAGCATCGGGCGATTCTCGAACGCATCCGATCAGCGGGCGACGCCGTGCGTCGCGCCGTGGACGCGGCGCCTCCGGACCGGTTCGCCCGGCCACCGCGCGCCGGCGAGTGGTCCGGGCTGGAAACGCTGACCCATCTGCGCAACGTCGTCGTCCACGTCCAGAGTCTCAGGATCCGGCGGCTCCTCTACGAGGATGGTCCGCTCTTCGCCGACTTCGACGAGGAGCGCTTTCGCCCGGCCAGCCTGGCTCGCGGCGAGACGGTCGAGGACCTCTGCGACACGATCGTCGCCGAGCACGAGCAGGTGGCGCGGCTGCTCCGGACGCTGCCCGACGACCAGTGGTCGCGTGAAGGTCGCCATCCCACGCTCGGCGCCATGTCGATCGAGCTCCTGGCCCATCGGCTCGGCGAGCACACCGAAGAGCACGCCGCGCAGGTCGCCGCCGCGGTGGCGCCCGCCCGCTGAGCGAGGCGCGCACGGCCGGCGTCCATCTCCGCCCGATCACCGCGGTCAACGAGGCGAGTGTCTCGCGCTGCAGGTCGACGACTCCCAGACCTGGTTCGTGGCGTCGAACGCGAGGTCACTAACCCAGGCGAAGGCCAACCCGGCGCTCGTGCCGCTCGCGATCTACGATCGGGGCTGCGCGGGGCTATGACCGACCCAGCGTCCCGATGGTCGGCTTCGCGATGTACGAGAGCCGATCAGCGAAGACGTCGGACGCCGTCCGTTTGCTCAAGCGCCGTATACAAGATATCGGCAAGGGCCGGTTCTTGACCCCAGGGCGGAAGAGCGGGTACGCATGGTGGACCTCTTCGACGCCGTGGTGACGGACTACCAGAACAACGGCCGCCGCTCCTCCGCTCCTTGGCAACGCTTCAGGATCGCCTGATCCCCCTGAAGGCGGCGTTCGGGATCAACCGTGCCATCGACGTAGGGTGCCTTGAGGTCCCTGCGCTGGCCCGACGTGGACCGTGAAAATCGCCTTGGTCCACCTCCGGCGTGCCGGGTCCAAAAACAAGAAGCCGTACGTTATCGTCCTGACGGGCGACCTGGCCGCGATCATCGAGCGTCGGTGGACGGCACGCTCGGTCACCCGCCCCGACGACACCACCTACTTGAGCGAGTATGTGTTTCACCGAGACGGACGGCCGATCGGGGACTTCCGAAAAGCATGGGCGACGGCGTGCGCCGAGGCGAAGTTGCCCGGGCTCCTGTTCCATGACTTCCGCCCTTCGGCCGCACGCAACATGGACCGCACCGGACGAGTGCGCCAGACCGTGGCCGTGCGGATCACAGGCCACGAGACAGACTCCATGTGAAGGCGCTACCGCATCGTGGACGAAGATGACATCGAGCTGGCACTGACGGCCACGCAGGAGTACGTGAAACAGCAGGCGACACAGAACAAGAAGGCCAACGTTGTCTCGCTGGTTGAGGGGCTCGCGTGAGCGTCGGGCACAGTTCGGGCACAATTTCGCCCAAAACAAAGTGGCAGCTACGCGCTGCCCCTCGCAACTGTTTGATTTTATGGCGGGCTCGACGGGACTTGAACCCGCGACCTCTGGATTGACAGTCCAGTGTGCTAACCAAGCTGCACCACGAGCCCGCATCGCCTTGTCTAGGACCCGGCGAACGAGCTTGCATCATAGCATGGCCGGGCGGCCTCGAGAACGTGCCAATGGTGGCGCTCGAAGCGTTGGTTCCGCAGCCAAGGAGCTCGGCCCACCGTCCCGGCCCTGAGAGGCTTGAACGGCCATCGCAGAGAGACGCATACTGGGGACGATTCCTCCACGGGAGAGACTTCATGACGACAGGCCCGATCTCTCGCACCGCCTGGTTCAATGGCCGCTTCGTACCGGAGGGGGAGGTCCTGATCCCGTATCGTGACCGGAGCTTCAACCGCGGAGACGGCTGCTTCGACATGACGCGGACCTTCGACGGGCGCATTTTTCGGCTCACCGAGCACATCGAGCGCCTGTACCGATCGCTGGCCTATCTGCGCATCGATCCGGGCTTCGAACCCAAGGAACTGATCGCCATCACCGAGGAGGTGGTGGAGCGCAACGAGCCGCTCCGAGCCGCCGCCGGCGACTGGTGGGTCGGGCAGCGCATCAGCCGAGGCGTGGACGCCATTGGCGACGAAGGGTGGACCCACACGGGAGCCCAGGTCATCGTGGATTGCACCCCGCTGCCTCTGCGGGCCCGGGCTCGCTTATTCCGTGACGGCATCGATGTGCTGGTGCCGTCCATTCGCCGGACCGCCCCTCACATGCTGAGCCCGCGCGCCAAGACGCACAACTATCTGAACCTCATCCTGGCCGACAAGGAGATCAAGGCACAGAACGCCGAGGCGTGGTCGGTTCTCCTCGACGAGCACGGCAACCTGTGCGAGGGCATCGGGAGCAACATCTTCGTGGTCCGCGACGGCCGTCTCGCCACGCCACAGGCGCGCTACATCTTGCCAGGCATCAGCCGCCAGACGGTCATAGAGCTGGCGTCCGAGCTCGGCATCGCGTGTGCGGAGCGCGACCTCGACGTCTACGACGGCGTCACCGCGGGCGAGGTGTTTCTGACCTCGACCAGCCTCTGCATTTGTCCGGTACGCACCCTGAACGGGCATCGGATCGGGGAAGGCCGTGTTCCGGGGCCGATCACCAGGCGGCTCACCGAGGCCTTCTGCGCCCACGTGGGCACCGACTTCGTCGCCCAATACCTAGGCCGTCTGCCAGCGGCCCCTTGACCCACCGGCCTCCGAAGCTAGGAATCCCAGAGGCCGGTCGAAAAGTAGCGCTCGCCCAAATCGTTGAACAGGGTCACGAATCGCCCGGTGCCTTCGCGGCGGGCGACCCGTTCGACGCCCACCATGTAGGCTCCTGACGACTGTCCGACGAAGAAGCCGGCGCCGGCCAGCTTGACGCACATGCGGTAGGCCTCGTCACTGGTGACGGGGATGCGCTCGTCGATGACGCTCTCGTCCAGGATCGCCGGGACGATGTTCTCGGGACTTCCCAGGGGTTTGAGGCCTTCGACACCGGGAAACGTCTCCGGCAGCACGCACACGACGCGGATGCGCGGGTCGTGCTCCTTGAGGCGTCGACCCAGACCGGTAGCCGTTCCCCCGGTTCCGACCCCCAGTACAACGTGGGTTAAGTTGCCTCGGGTTTGCTCGAGAATCTCGGCGGCAGTCGTCTCGTAGTGGGCACGCCAGTTGTCGTCGTTGCTGTACTGGTCGCAAAAGAAGTAGTGCTCGGGGTCGGTGAGGGCGCGCCGGTGCACCTCGCGCAGCGCCTCGTCGTAACCCTTGAGCGCATCGGTAAAGATGAGCCGAGCCCCGTGCGCGATCAAGCGCTTCTTGCGCTCGGTGCTGGCATTGTCCGGGATGACGATCTCCACCGGATAGCCGATGATGCGGCCGATCATGGCGTAGGCGATGCCGGCATTACCCGATGAGCTGTCGAGGATCACCTTCCCCGGCCGAAGACGGCCGCTGGCCAACGCGCTGAGTAGCATGCGGAGGACCGGGCGGTCCTTGAGCGAACCGCCTGGGTTGAGGCACTCCATCTTGGCGAGCACTTCGACACCAGGAAGGTCAGCGCCAAGGACGTCCACTGGCACCAGCGGCGTCTGGCCGATGGCGCGGAGCACGGGGTAGCGGGCTAATAACGGCTCGATCTGTCGGTCCCACGGCATGGGTGCGCGAGCGCTCCTCTCTCAAGTCGCCATTGTTGAACATCAATGACACCTCAATTGTAGACGCCCACGGGCCCGGAGGTCTCATGGGGGGCCTGGCGCGGTCCTCTTCCATGAGACATGCCCCGCGCCGGGGACTGTATCTGGGGATGGCAGGGACGTGGCGGCGTGGCTACGGATCAGCGTCACGCCGGTAGATTTCGCTGAAGCCTGCGCCATAGGACATGAAGCCACCAGCTTCGACAAAACGTTTCAGGGAATGGATGGCGGCGATTCGGTATCTGACCAAGGAATCGATAATGTTCCTTTCATGGCTGGCCATAAACGGTGTCGACTCTATGACCAACGCGTGGATGCCCTTCCTATCCATGCCGCCAAACATGGCCGGGAGGTCCTCGGGCCGGGTTGCAGTGTAGACATGAAGCTCCAAGCCGAGGGAGCGAGCGGCCTCCTGCTTGCTGGTGTGCGGCCCCACCCGGTGCGTGACGCTTTCGTCAAGAAACGCGACGCGCGAGAGATTTGCCCTCGCCTCTTTGAGGAGCTGCAGGCGCTTTCCGAATACCTCGTCTTGGAGAATCTGCAATCCGGTGATATTTCCCCCCGGCCTCGCCAGGCTAGCGACGAGACCCTGTCGGGCAAGATCATCGCCGGCAGCGACGATCACAATAGAGGTGTTTTGCGCTTCGGCCTTGGCGATGCGGGCCGTTCCCGCGCTTGGCACTACAAGTACGTCAACTTTTAGCCGCCCGAGTTCAGCGGCGGCTGCATGAAGCTGCTCGGTTGACTCCCCGAATCTTTGCTCGAGGACAAGGTTTTGGCCCTCAACCCACCCACGCTCTCTCAATGCCGCGACAAGCGCGGACGGGATCTGCTCTTGGCCCGGGATCGGACCGAACCGGAGGAACCCCACGCGAGCTGCCTGGCCTGCCTGTTGCGCCCCTCCAGCGTCCGGGGCGGCCAGGAGGCTCGCAGCCGTCACGATGAAGGTTCGGCGATTCATCATTCAATGACCTGATCCGCCCGCAGCAGCAGCGAGGCGGGAATCGTCAGGCCAAGTGCCTTCGCCGTTTTCATAGGGTCGAGGACTGGCGCAAAGCTCCGTAGGCTCCCCTTGGCTGTATCCGCCGTTTCCAGCTTCGTGCCCGTTTAGGTTTGCCGTAAGCCGTTTCCAGCCCCCGCCACCTCAAACCCGGCGTGCCGATTTCCGGCACCGGGCTTTCCTGGACGCTTCGTGTCATGGGTTATGAGACCTATCGCCTGGGAGCGCTTTCAGGCCCGGCTCAGGTACCGCACGCGGTAATCGGCGAACAGCCCGAGCGTGGTGTGCAGCCAGGCCGTACTCCACCTCTTCCAGCCGAAGCCCCGACGATTCCTCGCCCCCATCAAATGACGTCGAACCCTTCGCTCGACCCACTGCCTCACGAAGGCAAAGCACCGAGTCGCGTGCCCGATCCGGAAGTAGTTGACCCAACCCCGCAGCTTCGGGTTGATCTCCGCGATCAACGCCGCCACCGGCTGGGACCGGGCGCGTCGGAACACCTCCTTGAGCTCCTGCAGCAACGCCGTGCGCTTCTTCACCTTTGGCGTGTAGTGCGGCCGCCAGCGCCCCCGCAGCGAGCGGACGCGCCGGAAGTCGAAGCCCAAGAATCCGATGCTCTCCCCCCGACTCAGATCCACAATCCGGCTCTTCTCCTCGTTCAGCCGCACATCGAGTTTGGCCAGCTCCTCTCGGAGCCGTTGGGCCACCGCCTCCACCAGCCAGTCCTGCCGACGGTCGTTGTTCACGAGGATCACCAGATCGTCGGCGTAGCGCGCGTACTCGACGTACGTGTGTGCGCCCTTGCGCGTGACCTCTTTGGCCCGTTCCAGCATCGCATCCACCTCGGTGAGGTAGATGTTACTGAGCAGGGGGGAAATCACGCCGCCCTGAGGAACCCCGCGCTTCCCGGCAGCTTTCAGCATCAGCTTCAACAAGTGCAAGATGTCTCGGTCGTTCACCCGACGCGCTACCTTGGCGAGCAGCACATCGTGCCGCACACTGTCGAAGTAGGACGCCAAATCAACGTCGATCACCCGCGTCTTGTTTCGGACGATAGCCTCGGCCACCCGGTCGACCGCCTGCTGGGCTGTCCGCTGCGGGCGGTACCCGTACGACCCGTCGTGGAAGTCCGCTTCGAAGATCGGCGCCAAAATGAGGTTGAGCGCCCCTTGTACCACTCGGTCCCGAATCGGCGGAATACCGAGGACGCGCACTCGTCCGTCGCCCTTGGGTATCTCGACGCGCCGGTTCCGCAGTGGCCGGTAGGTGTGGGAGACCAGTTCGTCCCGTAGTTGCGCCAGAAACGGTTCCACCCCGGCTACCTCGATGGCCTCGAACGTCACGCCGTCAATCCCTGGCGCGCCGTCGTTCTGCTTGGCCGTCGCATACGCCGCGCGGAGCGTGTCCAGCTTGCCTACATGAACGTACAAGCCCCAAAACCGCCAGTCCTTCTCGGCCTTCGCCTTGACATAGAGCCTCCGCCGCAGGTCTTGCAGACTGATGGGCGCTGTTGTCATCGCGCCCCTGCCTCCCCTATTGGTGGAGACGCTGCGTACCAGTAGGGCCCCTTCGCTCCACGGGCATTACCCCGCTTCCTCGCTACTGCGGACCCCTCCGTCACCCTCTCGCCGCCCGCCCACTTCCCATCGCTGGTTATAGGGCCGAACATGGCTCCGCTGCTTTCGCAGTGGGGCGAGGAGGGCTTCTCCAGTCGCTCGACGTGTCCTTGTCACCGTGCCGTCGCTCTCACCCCGCCGGAGCGTCCCGTCGCATCGGCCAGCTGCGAGGGGCCGTACTGCCTTCGCCTCTCAACCGTGAGGCTCGGCCTCCGGGGCTTTGGTCTTTCGGGGCCACCTGTGCGTTCACTTCCGTTACGGCCCGGGGACTCACTCACCATCCGTTCGATGGCTTGGTCGGTGGGCTTCAGAGTCTTGGTTTCCCGCCACCCTGCCACCCGAGTTACGGGGCTCTGGCTCTTACCCCGGCGGGACTGACTCCCGCTGAACACGTCAGCTTTCTCTGGACGCACGGTTGATGACGAGCTCGAACTTCGTGGGCTGCTCGATGGGCAGGTCGCCGGGTTTGGCGCCCTTGAGGATGCGATCGACGTAGCTCGCCGCTCGGCGAAGTATGGCACGCAAGTTAGGGCCATACGACATGAGTCCCCCGGCGTCGACGAACTCGCGCCAACCATACATGGTAGGCAGGCGTCGCCGCGCGGCCAGTTCAATGATGCGGTCACGGTTCAGGAATGCGAAGCTATGAGCGAATACGAGCACTGCGTCGGCGCCCTCGCGTGTAGCCGCCACGAAGAGCGGCTCGAGGTCATCCGGATGACGTACCTGCAGCAGTTGCAGCGGTACGCTGATCGTGCGGGCAGCAGCCTCCGTCTCCCGTAGTTCCGGGACCGTGGACACTTCGGCTGGCACGTAGAGGACCGCGACGCGTGCGACTCGCGGGAACGTCTGCTTCAGCAGCTCGAGCCGCTTGGCCGCCAAGTCGCTTGACATGAACGAAAAGCCCGTGATGTTCCCTCCGGGCCGCGCGAGGTTCGAGACCATGCCAGTGCCCACCGGATCTCCGCTGAACGCGATGATGATCGGAACCGTACTTGTTTGCCGTTTCGCCGCCCACACCGAAGCCCCGATGGCGACGATCACGTCGACGTTGCTCGCGAGCAGGTCGTCAGCGAGCGTCGGGAGACGATCCAGGCGTCCGTCGGCCCAACGGTAGGTGATGGCGAGATTCTGCCCCTCGACGTAGCCGAGTTCGCGGAGTCCGTCACGCAACTCGCTTACTCGCGCATCCTGCGCCGTGTCCGAATTGAGGATGCCGACGCGTGGTACTTTCCCGGCCTTATACTGCGCCTCGCCGACAAACGGCACGGCGAGGATGCTGAGAGAGAGCACGGCGACAAGCACGCCGACGCGCGTGGTCATGCCGGCTTCCTCATCGCCGCCTCCGCGTGCTCCCGATAGAACCGCATGCCCATCTCGCGGTACATCGTCGTCGCGGTGCTGAGGTGCTCGTGCGCCTCCTGCCGCTTGCCCATGCGCTGGTAGAGCTTGCCAAGGCCGAGGTGGCAGTGGGCGACGAGCGGGCGCATGCCGAGCCGGTCAGCCAGAAGCAGGGCCTTATGGTAGCTGGAGTGCGCTGTTTCCAAATCAAGTCGGCCCTGACTGGCAGCGATACTATACGGGATCACCTGGAACGCGTCGAGGCCCTCGAGCGGAAGATTGGCCACCCTATCCCCTACCAGGTCGATAGCCTTCCAGGCGTGCCTCGCTCCGCCCCCTCTTCGACGGGTGGTGTCCCGATTGCGGTGGAAATAGCGGCGTGGCTTCCGGTCATCGAATGATCCGATCCGCGCGCAACAGCACCGCTTGCGGGATCGTCAGCCCCAGTGCCTTCGCGGTCTTCATGTTGATGACGAGTTCAAACGATTTCGGCTGCTCGATCGGGAGATCGGCTGGCTTCAGGCCCTTGAGGATCTTCTCGATGTAGGGGGCAGCACTCGCGAACGTCGCGTCGAGGTTCGCGCCATACGCGATCAGGCCCCCGGCATCCGCAAACTCTGGCAGCGGGAACATTATCGGAATACGTTGCTTCCCTGCGATCTCGACAATCCGCGCGCGGTCGCGAAAGAAGACCGGTCCGACCGTGACAAGAACGGCGCTCGCACGCTCCTGCTTCACGCTCGCGAACCCCGCCGCATAGTCGTACGGTGGAGTCTGGAACTGGATCGGCTGAAGGCGAAGTCCGAAGGTACGCGCGGTGCTTTCTGCCATCTTCAGCTGGTCAACGGTGAAGGGATCCGAAAGAATCGCGACCCGTCTGCCCTTCGGGACGATCTCCTTGAGAAACTCCATGCGCTTGGCCGTCAATTCGATCTGCTGAACAAACACGCCAGTAATGTTTCCTCCGGGCCGGTTGAGGCTTGAAACCACCCCCGTGGCGACTGGATCGTAATCAACGGCGATCATCACGATCGGGACGACACTCGACGCGTGACGCGCCGCCGCCAACGACGGAAAGGTACCGCCCGCCACGATTACGTCAATGTTCGAGCGGACGAGTTCGAGGGCCAGACCTGGCAGGCGCTCGATCCGTCCTTCCGCCATCCGAAATTCGATCCGGACGTTCTGGCCATCGATGAGGCCGAGTTCCCGGAGCGCGCGCTCCAGTGCGGGATAGGGCGGACTCGTACGAAGCTGGCCTGTGGCGAGAATGCCAATGACGGGAAGCTTCGGCGTCGGCTGCGCGTGAGCGGCCCCAGCCACCACGACGGCAAGGGCGACCGCAACGACCGTCGTACGGATCATTGCGGCCGCGAGCGCGAGCTGGATGACCATCATGCCGCTACCGCCGGGTGCTGGCTGAGCACAGCGGGGATCTTCCGCCATCCGTCGATCCTGTCCGGCGTGACGAGCGCCGATTCTCGGCCGTGCTTTTCTCCTTGCTCATTTCCAGATGAATGCGGCTGCAAAGATCAGGGCGACCAAGACCGCCCACGCCACCACCCCCACCTGCACTTCACGACGCGTCATTCATCTCTCCTCCTGCGCCATTCGTCTGAGTGATCGAGGCGAGGTACTCGAGGCCCTTGGCGGTGATGACACGGCGGCCGTCGAACGATTCGCGCCAGCCTAGCCAGCCTTCGCATTCCTAGGTCGAGAATTGGCAGATGGGGAGCTTCGGTGAGGTCCATCCGGAGCACGGCGCGTGCCAGATGGCCCGGGCCGTAACATAGTGTCAATACGACGGACGCCGCACCGCTCTCTTGCTTTGACGTCCGGTTTTGACCGATATCATCCGAGTGGTGAACTAAAGTGGGCCAAGAACGCGAGAGGGAGTCGCCTTCTTACTTCGCCGGGGGCGATCGAAGCGAGGTACTCGAGCCCCTTCGCGGTGATGATGCGACGGCTGGTCGTCTCGACGAAGTCAAGGAACCCGAGATACGGCTCGATCGTGGCGCGTGGGAAACCCGTGGGCCTTGAGTTCGGTGACGAGGATCGTCGCCCTGAGCCCGTGCGGCATGGCGAGCTGGACGAGTCTCGCGGCCGCGAGGCGGGCGATGCGAGCCCGCGTCACGCCTTGGGGATCTGCGGGAGCTTGATCGGTCGCTCGCTGGTCCATTGGCCTCCCTTGATCAGAAACACCACGCCGGGCGTTGGGGTCGTCGGCGGTGTCTCTAGCTTGATGGTGCGACCCTCGCGACGTCGAAACGCGGGGGCATTCATCGGGACGCCCGGAGTCGTCCCGCCAGTCGGCGGGACTTTCGGCTCCTGGGCGCGTTTCAGTTCGGCAAAGAGGCGCTCGGCCTCCGTCATCGCTTTGTCAGCGGCGGCGGACAGGGCTTCGAGTTGCTCCTTCTTCGTCATGGCTTGCTGCTCCGGGGGGTCTGGTCTACCGTCGGCTTGCCCGTCAGCTCCTTCTCGCCGTTGGGCGTGTAGAGGTCGATCTGCTTGGAGCCGGGGGCGACCCGACCGTAGCCTAAACGCTTGCCATTCGGGGCGTAGAGGTCGATCGAGCCCGTCCGGGGATTCACATTCGCGTACCCCGCGTTTCGGCTCTTGTTGTCGTACAAGTTGATCGTCTCGGCGCTGGCGACCTGGGCCATCAGGCCCAGCGCCAACGCGCTGCTGATCATCACGTGGGTCTTCATTCATGGGGTCCTTTCTTTCTCATACGACCTGTGAAGTTCTTGGGGGTCGCCTTGCGCTGCGGGTCGGCGTAGCCGCACCGTTGCACAGCTTGTAAAGCAAACCGGGGAAACCATCGCAGATGCTGCCGTCGACGATCTCGGTCCCCATCCCCCGCACCCTTACACCGGGCGGGGGCGGTTCCGGATCTCGACGGCGGTCGCATTACCGATGACATCATCCCACGTGAGCGGGCGGGGGCTCGGCGCCGGCGATGTCCGGCGGGAGCGTCACCGTCGGTTCGCAGATCGTCGTCGGTGGGGGCACCTCATCCGGCGACCGGAAGGCATCGCCAAGATTGCTCAGCATATCCCGCCAAAACCCTCGGCTCGGGGTCGTCGGTTTGTAGGTGGGGCTCGGTGATGGTGGTGGCGGGCTCGTCGGCTGCGGCCTAGTGAGGTGATCGAGACCCTCCCAGGCCAGGACCTCCCACGTCTCTGGCATGGTCATCGTGCGGCCTCCTTTCGGGGGTCGTCCTCCCTGCACGCCGTATAGTCGAGGCCCAACTGGGTGGCCAACTGCCCCATGCCCCACTGATTCATTTCCTTCAAGGCGGCCTCCTTCGTCATTCAGGGCCGAGGGAACGAAGCAGGATCTCTACCTATTTCGAGGCACCCACTGGAATAGCGCGGGCAACCTACTGGCGGCAGACATTCTATTTGACGAGCTCGCGAAGCGCGTGGAGCTCAAGAAGCCGTGAGCGCGACGTAGGCCAGGAGGCGGCGGCGCCGTGCGTTGGGTAGGATCGCGGCCACATACCCAAGAACGGCCGCGGCCTCCCTGGCTACGGGTCTCGCAGGTCTGGCCGAGGGCTGCATGCCGCGGGAAGCGGCGCACCAGATCAGCGATCTCGATACAGGGATCGGGCGGATGTCCGTCGGGGACGGCTTGAGCTGAGCGCTTGACCTGCCAGAGTCGGTTCAGCACGGCAAGGTAGGCTTGCTGCTCGGTCCATCCCCAGCCGATAGTGAGGATCTTGACGGCCTCCACGTTGGCGTCCATTTCCTGCCGATACCGATGCTGGAGTGATTGGAAGGGCCAACCGGCGTGATTGAGGACCCAATGGCCCAGCTCGTGAGCGACCAGAACATCGTCCTTGGTGTCAAGCGCGATGGTTTCCATCGTCATCAGGCCACCAACCCCCATGGTCCCACCAGCGGCGCTGTTGTGGGCTCCAATGAGGAAGTATACCTTGCCGACACGATAGGCGGCGGTAACCGTGTCGGCCCGCTCTTGGTAGAAGGCCAGTGTCGTCTGTTGGTCGGGTGTCAGCGTCGTGCAACCGATCAGCGCGAGCGCGACACCAAGATACCCCTCGCGGAACGTCTTCCATACGGTTCGGAGGCGTCTCGGAGCCACAGGCCAAGTCTCAGTTCAGCCGCCGACCTCGACGATGGCTATCACTGGACCGCCGCCGTGTGGCCCCTGGTGGTGACGGACCGTCGCCGGAGATATCCCGAGGATGAGGGATGAGAATCGCCGGTGGGCGCGGGGTCGTCACGGCGCCCTTTAAGCCGGGATTTGCGATATGGACAAAGTTCCTGCCTCTCGAGGCTGCGGAGCGGACCACGTGACCCGAGCCGGACCTTTTTGACCGGACAACCGCGCGGGCGACTGAGCAATGGCTAGTGGCGATGACCCAAGAGCTTGTCTAACCGACCGGCGGGGACCCTTCAGACCTGCGTCTGAGGTGAGTGGAGGCGCGTCGTCGCGCGTCGGCCACATCCTGTTGGTCTTTTAGCACCGCTTTCAAATGATCCATCTCCCGCGCGCGGTCCTCCTCCGTGATCATCTCGCCGACCTTGTAAACGGGTTGCGGCTCCGGCGCATCAAGGCCATCCCAGACACACAGCACCATGGCAGGTTCGTCGTCGCCACATCGACGACCTCCTTGCTCAGGCGCTCGCGGGGCGATTGTCGCTCACGCGCCGTCCATTCGCTGTAGTGCTGATCGGCACGCCCCATGCCTTCTTGCCACGGGCCCCCGGACGCGCGCACGTTTGGACAATCTTCTACCGCGTGCGCGCCGACCAAATTAGACTCTAAGGCATGGCGGACCCCTACAAGGTTTATCTGAGCATGGGCGTCCGTCGTCAGGACGCTCGAGGGCGGACCGCCACGATATCGGCGTCGAGCGCGAGCCTGGCCAGGGCGACGGCCGCGAAGTCCCCGGGCCCCAGGTGCGCGTCGAGCGCGTCGGTCAGTTCGCGCGCGGTCCAGATCCGGCCGCGGGACACCCCTTCCAGGCTCACCAATCGCTCGGCCTCCGTGACGGTGGGTGCGACGAATAACGTTTGGTTAACGCCAGGGACACGGACTTCATGGACGTGGCCACGCTGGGCGAAGTCACCAACGAGACCCTGGATGACCTCGGCGCGATAGGGGTCCTGTCGCTGACGCTCGGCGAGGAGCCTGGCAGCGGCCTGGTCGAACAGCTCAAGGAGCAGCAAACTCATGTCCGCGCCATCCGGCATGGGTCGGCGAGACACCCCGCGAGCAGCTCGCCTGGGTTCTTGATGGGGTGGTCCATGGCCGGGACGTTGCGGAACTCACCTATCCCGCCCGTGCTGGACTTTGGGCGAGCCTGGCTCACCTTATCGAGAGCGTGACGGAAGGACGGTGGCGTATCGGCCGACCAGATCCCGAGCCCATTGAGCAGTACACGAGCCGTGATGCCGACCGCGCGCCCTGGGGCAGGCTCCCTCCCCAGGTGCCCGGCGCGGCGAGCTCCTGACCCTTCGCTGGCGTGATGTCGATATGAAGGCGCGGACCGTCACCTTCCGCCATACCAAGAACGGCGACGCCCGTCCCGTCCCGATGACAGACACCCTCCGCGAGGCGTTGATGGCCCTTCCGTGCCCACTAGCCCCTGACGCCCACGTCTTCCCTGAACGTGAGCACCCGCACGCGATAACCCGCGCCTTCGAGCGCCTGGCCCGGCGCCTCGAGATCCCGAACCTTCGAT
>CAVWFS010000010.1:0-142526 GCA_963754315.1 uncultured Candidatus Rokubacteria bacterium | reverse complement strand
TAGATGGTTGTGCGCGAGGAGCTGCATCAGCTGGTCGATCCGTTTGAACCGCGGACCTTCGCAATCCTCCAGAACCACCCCGGCCGCTGGGTAAGGGCATCGTAGGAGCTCCTCCGCTCCCCGCCGTGCGTCCCACTGAGGCTTGAATCGGGAAGTAGGCGATGGATCTTCTCGAAATCACCCGGTAGGATCGGGGATCGGGGCCGCCTCCTCGGCATACTCGAGGCGCGAGCCCGGCACTACCTTGAGACGATCTCCGCCAGATCACGGATGCGATAGTTCTCGCGAGTTTGGCCCACATTGAGGCCTGGTTGCTCACGTCTTCACGGGGCGCCGCCAATGCGGCCAGGAACGCCCTCGCGATATCCTCGATGTGAACGATGGGGCGCCACGGCGTGCCGTCGCTCTTGATGTGGACCCGCCCTTCGGCATATGCCCAGACGACCAAGTTGTTCAGCACGAGATCGAAGCGGAGACGCGGCGAAACACCGTAGGCGGTCGCGTTCCGAAGAAAGGTGGGACTGAACCGGCCGTCGGCCAGTTTCGCCACGTCCTCCTCCACCCGCACCTTCGATATCGCGTACGGCGTGATCGGGTTGAGCGCCCCGTCTCATCGACCAGCTCCTCGCCCGCCTTGCCATAGCTGCTGCGGACGACGAGTAGAGAAACCGCGGAATCCCTGCCTCCTTGGCCAGGCGGGCAAGCCGCACGGAGGCGGCGTGATTGATGTCGTACGTGATCTGAGGGTTCAAATCGCTCAGCGGGTCGTTAGACAGGGCGGCCAGATGAATGAGCGCCTCGATCTCTCGAGCTGCCTAGGCTGTACGTCTCGCAGGTCTTGCGTGACCTCTGAGACGTCCGTCATACCCGGACAGAAGGTGCATTCCCGAAATAGATCGCTGTCGAGACCTACCACCTCGTGGCCTGCCTCGAGAAGCATGGGCACCATCACGGCGCCGATGTAACCCTTGTGTCCGGTGACGAGGATGCGCATCTCTAGATACCTCCGGTGGACCGAGCCACCTCAGCCACCACGCGGCGCTGTTGCTCGTGAGAGAGCATGGGAAACATCGGCAGCGACAGGGTCTTGGCGGCGACTCGCTCGGCGACCGGGAAGTCGCCTGGCCGGAAGCCGAGGGCACTCATAGGGCTTTGCCGAGGTGAAGCGGCACCGGGTAATGGATGCCGGTGCCGATGCCGGCGGCGGTCAGATCCTGCTGGAGTCGTTCCCTGTCCCTGCCGTACTACGTACAGGTGGTACACCGGCCGCGACCACGCGGTACGTGGCGGCAGGACCACGGCCGCGCCCGCTCGGCGAACAGCTCGTCGTAGTCCGCACGCTCCCGCCGCTCATCGTTCCAGGCCAGATGGCGAAGCTTCACTCGCAGGATGCCGGCCTGGATCGCATCGAGCCGCCCGTTGTACCCCGGCGTAGTCGTGGATGTACTTCTTCGACTGGCCGTGGTCGCGCAGCATCCGACACCGCCTGGCCACCCCCTCGTCGTCCGTCGTTACGGCTCCCGCCTCGCCGCAGGCGCCCAGATTCTTGCCTGGATAGAAGCTGAACGCCGCCGGCCGCCCCATCGACCCAGCTTTGCGCCAGCGGCGCTGCGTTCGAGAAGTACTCGGCGCCATGCGCCTGGCAGGCGTCTTCAACCATGATGAGGCGATACTCGTCGGCCAGTTCGAGGATCGGATCCATGTCTGCCATCTGCCGTACAGATGAACGGGGACGACCGCCGTCACGGGCCTGCCGGTGCGCTTGCTCACCGCTGGCCGCTCCGTGCGTCGCGCGTGCACTCCGTCTCCAGATAGGCGCGAAGCTTCTGCTGGTCCATGGTGTAGGTGCGTTCGTCGATCTCGACGAATTCCGGCCGGGCACCGGCCTGGGAGATCGCTTCCGTGGTCGCGATGAAGGTATGGGAACGGTGACGACGGTGTCGCGCTGGCTGGACGCCAGCCGCCATCAGGGCGAAGCGCAACGCGTCGGTGCCATTGGCCACGCCGACAGAGACCTTGACTCGCAGAACTCCGCAAACTCTCGCTCGAACTCGAGTACCATCGAGCCGCCGATAAACCCGGCCGTCGCGAGACTTGTCTCGAAGACCGCTACCAGCTCCTGCTTGAGCTCGCGGTGAACCGTGGCCAGATCCAAAAACGGAATCACATCGCTACCCATTCGCATGCCTCAGTCAGTGGGTGATGTACCGCAAGAATCTTGCCGGGTTTCCCGCGACGATGGTGTTGGCCGGCACGTCACGGGTGACCACGCTGCCGGCGCCGACGATGGCGTTCTCTCCGATCACCACGTTGCGAGGATCGTCGCGCCAGACCCAATCGATGCGCCTTGCTTCACCAAGGTCGCCTCGACCTTCCAGTCCATCTCGGTCTGGAGATCTCCCGTGGTCGTCGTCGCTCGTGGGATACGAATCGTTAATGAACGTGACGCCATGGCCGATGAAGACCTGGTCCTCGATGGTCACACCCTCGCAGATGAAGGTATGACTTGAAATCTTGCATCGGCGGCCCACCGTCGCGTTCTTCTGGATCTCGACGAAGGTCCCGATCTTGGTTTCGTCGCCGATCTCGCACCCGTAAAGGTTGATGAACCGCGCCAGCTTGACATCCCTGCCCAGCTTGACGTCCGGAGCAATGCAGAGGTACTCGTCCGCCATGAGATGCGTAGCGCCTGCGGCTCCTGGCACGGCTTGGCCCCCTTAGCCCAGGCGCACCCGGTCGCCGGGCCACAAATTTGAAGCGCCTTCCCTGGCGGACCGGACGCTTTCTCCTGCCGGAGCTAACTGCGCTCCACACCGGCGAAATACGGCGACCCGATAGGTAAAGACCAGCAGAGGATGAGCAGGAGCCGTGCCACTACTGCTCCGAGGCTAACTTCTCGTTTCGTCATCAAATATCCGCGCCCGCCACTCATCGCTTGCCCGAGAAGGTGACAACTTTGTCCTAAAAGTGCTTTCCGACTTGAGAGGGGAGGCAGTGGCCTGGCGACATGCCGCCGAACTACCTGAGAAATCAGGCTCAACAAGACGGCGCGACGCCTGGCATGAACTCTGCGAGTAGCCAAGGCGTTTCGACGATTCGGAAACAAGGGATCACTTATTAACGAACTATGACGACATCTGCGCACCGAAGTGCTCAGGCGCTAGCGCCTGAGAGTTCCCCGCCACGACACGGGCGTGACATCAGCGCGGGCGAAGATGCTCAGCTCCGCCTGGACGAAGAGCTCGCGCTCTGGTGTAGCCCGCGGATGCAGGAGATTCGCGGCATCATCGACCTGATCTCAGGGGCCGACGTTACCGTGCTGATCCGCGGCGAGACGGGGACCGGCAAGGACGTGGTGGCGCGGTCGATCCACCATCTCTCGGCCCGGCGTACGCACCCCTTCGTCAAGGTCAACTGCGCCGCGCTACCGCGAGACCTTCTCGAGAGCGAGCTGTTCGGTCACGAGCGAGGAGCCTTCACGGGCGCCCACGAGCTGAAGATCGGGAAGTTCGAGCTGGCCAATCATGGAACGATCTTTCTCGATGAGATCGGCGACCTCCATCCCGACCTGCAGGGCAAGCTGCTCCACGTCTTGCAGGATGGGCAGTTCTCACGGGTCGGCGGGCGATCGACCATCAAGGTCGACGTGCGGGTGCTCGCCGCGACCAACCAGGACCTCGACCGAAACGTGGCGGCGGGCAGCTTCCGCGAGGATCTCTTCTACCGGCTGAATGTGATTCAGATCGCCGTTCCTCCGCTCCGGGACCGCCTCGAGGAGATCCCGGCGCTCGCCCAGTACTTCGTCCGCCGCTACTGCCAGCTCTTCCAGCGCGAGCCGTTCACCCTCGCTCCCGAGACCGTGCGGCGGCTCATGCAGCACCGCTACGCCGGCAACGTGCGCGAGCTCGAGAACATCATCAAGCGCATGATTGTTCTCGACGACCCCTACCTCGCTGAAGAGCGGGCTTGCGTCCACGCTCGTCCCCGACCGACGCGGCCGGAGCCGCGGCTCGCTGGCCCACCGGCCGCCGCATCGCCAGTCTCATTGAAGGAGATCGGCCGACGAGCCGCGCAGAACGCCGAGCGCGCCGCCATTCTGCAGATGCTAGAGCAGACCCGGTGGAACCGCCTTCGCGCGGCGAAGCTGCTCAACATCAGCTACCGCGCCCTGCTCTATAAGATGAAGGAGAGTGGGATCGGCCTCGACCCTGTGGGTTCGAACGGCCACGAGTAACACCGTGGCCTGAGGCGCTGCGCCTGCCCCCGAAAGGTTGGTTGGCCGCACTGAGTGTGATAGAAAGCTCGCGTGAACGGCATCGGACGTCTTGCCTTCGCGTCCCTCCTCCTCGTCGTCAGTGACGTCCTCGCGGTTCATGTTCCGGTCTTGGCGCAGCAGATCGAGGAGCAACCGGCGCTTGCTGGGCAAAGTCAGCCGTCTCAGACTCCAGCAGACTCAAGTCGCCCCTCCGTTCTCGCCGCTATTCGGCCCTTACACGGCGCCTCCCGCGGTAGGGGTTACCGGGGCAGCCGGGCGGCCCCGACTCAATTCATGAGAAAAGGAGGCCGAGCGCAGGTGCCGCCGCCTCAGGCCGAGCGGTTCGTCCTCACGCCGTCGATCCTCATCGACGAGGCATACACCGACAACGTCTTTCTCGACAACGACTTCAAGCGATCCGACTTTATCACGAGCTTCACGCCTGGCCTCCTTCTCGGCTTCCGAACGCACGACTTCGGCTCTCGGCCTGGGCTACGTCTTCACGTCGGAGATCTACGCCAAGGAAACCCAACTGAACGACGCTCTCGCGCGCTGGGGCGTCAGCGTGGCGACCTTCTACACCTTACCCCCCAGCTCAGAATCGATCTCGACGCCGCCTATTTCGAGGACAACAATACGACGGCCTCGGGGATCGCGGGGGTCTCGACTGGCCGGACCCGCAGCCGCGGCGCCACGGTCAGCCCCGCGCTGACGTGGCAGTTCGACCCGGTTACGCAGTCCAGCTCCGGGCTGCCTGGTACACGCAGAGCTTCGACCAGAACGAGTTCACCGAACGTTCCTCTGAGCACCTACGACACCTACACGTTTTCCCCGACCATCAGCCGGCGAATCACGCCCACCCTCACCGGCACGTTTCAGTACCAGTACCTCTTTCCGACGTCGACAATGGCCAGGACGTCGAGTATCACCTGATTCTTCCTGGGGTCGAATATCAGGATCACGCCAGATCTCGCGGTCGCGCTGAGTGTCGGGCCTCAGATCGTCACTCAGGGCAAACCGGCACGACTCTGGCCGCCCAGTTCGCTCTCACCAAGAGCTTCCTGTGGGGCGCGATCGGGCTTAACGCGTCTCGCGGGCCGAGACTCCCGACGGGGGGCTCGGTGGATCGGCAGAAACCAACACCGTCGGGCTGTCAGCAACGATCACGAATCTCTTCCTGCGCGGGCTGACCCTGAACATTGCCCCGTACTACACGAACTCGAGCGGAAGTGGGAGCTCTGGGCACCACCGATTCGATCAACCTTCAGGTCCTCGCCACCTACCCGGTCACGCGCTGGCTGGCCGCCTTCCTGGCCTACAACTATTTCCGCCAACGCACCACCGGTACCGACCTCAACGATATTGATGCCAACCGAGTGACGGCTGGCATCCAGTTGTTCGAGGCCCTGCGCCTCCGGTAGCCTCCTCCCTAGAACAGCTTCGATGGTACGACCAGCACGTCGCCTGCCTTCAGCTGGAGATCTTCGTTGCTGGCCGGGTCGCTCATGATGTCCTTGATGTTGATGCGCTTCTCGACCTTCTTGCCGCCCTCCTGGCGTATCAGGGTCGTGCGGTTGGGGGCGGCATAGTCGGTGAAGCCACCGGCCAAGGCCATTAGCTTGAGCACGGTCAAGGCCTCGGCGCGCGGATAGGGTCCTGGCTTCTTCACTTCACCCATCACGAACACGGCGCTTGGATCTCGAGCCCCTCGGGGATGGTCAGGGTATCGCCCGCCTTGAGCATGAGGTTCTGAGACAGGTCACCGTCCTGGATCAGCCGGTCGATGTCGATCGGGCGTTCGGGTCGATCCGCGCACCAGAAAGGCCTTCTTCGAGTCAGCTCCGGGAGCCGTGCCGCCCGCGAGGAACAGCGCGTGGAGCACGGGAAGTTCCTGCTTGATCGGATACACGCCTGGCTTGGCGAATTTGCCGAGCAGGTAGATCTGGGAATCGCCGACTTCGCTCGGTCGCCGTCGCGATCTCGGGGACGACGATCTGTCCCCGGTTTTGGAGGGTGATGTTGTGCGCTGAGATCGCCATCCTGGATGAGCTTGCGCAGATCGACCGGGATCTTCTGGTTTCCCCGGATCAGATAGGCTCCGACAAGCCGGACGGCACCGGTTGCGGCGGCCGGCCGGATCCCGCCAGACACACTCCCCCGCCAAGGTGAGGGCCTGGAGCAGCGGCGTACCCGCCTGGATGGGATACACACCCGGGCTTGGCCACACACCCCATCAGATAGACCCGATAGCTCTTGATCTCCTTGACCATGACCGAGACGTTGGGATTCTTGACGGAATCCGACAGCTTCTAGGTGAGGGTCTCCGTGAGCTGGGGCACGGTGAGCCCCGCCGCCTTAAGCTCACCGGCCAGCGGAAAGGATATCTTCCCGTCCGGTCGCACCGCACGACCTGTTGCTCGAGATCCTTGTTGCCCCAGACGGTGACCTGCAGCACGTCGTCGATCCCGATGACATAGTCCGGTCTGCTGGGCCGACGACCGGGTTCAAGCCACGTAGCATCTCCCGGAACAACAGCGCAGCAGCCACATGACGAACGCTGTTCTTCTCGATAGCGTTCGTCCCCTCATGATCCGTTTCCCGTCGTCTTCAGCCGCGCCAGAATCGCCAGCCAGCGCTGCCCGCGCTTCGCGTCGTGATCGCGGGAGCGGAAACATACGCAGTGTAGCTCGGAGTAATAGTGCCGCGCGTCGCGCGGGGACAGACCGTTGACCATCACTCCCGACCATGGGGCGCTGACCTTGTCGAGACGCGCCACTGGCGCGGGTCAGGCTCCGACGCTGGGTGACTCCGGAGCGCACGACCATGACCACGCCATCCACCAGCGACGCCAGATGCAGGTCGTCGGAGACAGCCATCACCGGCGCCGAGTCGAAGAGGACCATGTCCGCCTGCGCACGGGCGATCTGCAGGAGTGTCTTGACCTGCTTCGAGCCGAGGAGGGCCCCTGGGTTCGCCGGCTCCGGCCCCCGCGGTATCGACGGCCAGCCAGTCGTCGAGATGCCGGCAGGCCTCTTCGCATGCCCACCTCGACCAGGGCCCAGGACGTCGGAGAGCCCGACCTCGTTGGAGAGCGCAACGCCCTGTGCAGGGCGGGACGGCGCAGATCGGCGTCGATCAGCAACACCCGGCGACCCGTCTCTGCCATGCTTCGCCGAGGTTCAGAAGGGTCGTCGTTTTTCCCATCGCCGGCGCTGGCGCTCGTGATCATGATGGCCCGAGCTTGTCCATGTCGCGCAGCTCCAGCGAGGTGGCCACCGCTCTCGTGGCCTCCAGCGCGAGGGACGCAGGGGAGGTGGCCTCGCGGAAGTTCAGCGGGTGGTCACGCGCTGTTGTGGACCCGCGCTGGCCGCCGACGATCGGTATCGAGCCCAGCACGGCAGCCCGGTGATCGCTGACCACGTCCTCTTCGGTCTCCACCACCTCGTGAACGTACTCGAGAAGCGTCGCCACTCCGAGGCCCGACCCCAGCCCGGCCATGAGCACCACCAGCATGCATCCCCTTCACCATCGGGCTTGGTGCTCGGCAAGCTTGGCATGCTCGCCAGGTCGATCACCCGGATGTTCCGGATCTGGCTCTGCTCGCTCATCCGGGCCTGGCTCAGGCGATCCGAGTACAGACCGAACAGGTTGCGCTGGTTCTCGACCGCGCGGAAGACCTGTCGTGTACTCCAGCTCGCGGCCGCTCGTTGACGGACAGGGCGCGAGCCCGGCTCCATGCGCTGCCTGAGGCTGTCCTCCCTCGCGGCAGGGTGGCCAGCTCCACCTCGAGGTCGGCCATCTGCTTGGAGAGCGTCGCGCGCTCCGCCGGTCCCAGCACCACCGCGCCGCCCGGCCGCGGGTCCTGCTGGCCCATGAGAGCCAGGCGCAGTTTTGTCCTGGGCCTCATCGACCTCGGCCCTGGTCGCGATGATCAATGGATGCTTATCCGTGTACTTCTCGTTGAGCCCGGCCAGCTTGGTCTCGAGCTCGTTCAGGCGCTCGCGCAGCGTCTGAACTGGAATCGCTGGCGCCCGGGGCGTGGCAGCGGCGGCGGCGCCTTGCCAGCCTTCTGGGATTCGCCCCGGAGAAAGGCTCGGCGACTCCGGCGATCTCCTTGGCCACCTGACTTCGGCTATAGCGTTCTCGAGCTCGGCCAGCTTGGCCACTTCGAGCCGCGACTGC
Source organism: uncultured Candidatus Rokubacteria bacterium (assembly GCA_963754315.1). Classification (GTDB taxonomy): domain Bacteria; phylum Methylomirabilota; class Methylomirabilia; order Rokubacteriales; family CSP1-6; genus CAVWFS01. The sequence continues at coordinate 134,089 of CAVWFS010000010.1, read as the reverse complement.
TCGGAGACGGCCATACCTTCGCCGCCCGCGCCGGAACTTCCGAGAGCCTCCTCGGCCTCGTCAGGTTGCCTTGGTCTGGACGAGGAGATTCTCGAGCATCTCCCGGACGGCGCGGGCTTGATCACGCGCCTGCGAGCCGGTCCGCGCGAGCAGGACGTCGACGTACGTATTGGCGAGCTCGGTGGCCACCCGGGGACTGAAAGCCGTGGCCGACGACCAACACCGTGCCGTCCTTGAGCATCGGTGAAGTTCATGCGGGTCCGCTGCAGCTGGCTCAGCGTCTCCTCCTGCGGGCTGTTGACCACAACCTCCCGTCCCAGGGCGCGCCGCACCGCGTTGTAGGCGCGATCCTTGTGTTCGGCCCACCAGGTTCGTTTGAGCAGCTCCTCCTTGCTCTCTCGCGGGAGGACGTCAACCACAGCTTGCGCGAGAGACCGGCTGCGCAGAATGGCGAGATTGAGGACCGTCTCATCGAGGGAAACGATCCCGCGGAGCAGCGGATTCTCGCTCTTGTCCCCTTCGAAGAAGAGGGTGGCCGATGCTTCGTAGAGCTTGGGAGTAGTGGAGTAGACCAAAGCGATGCCCGGGAGCACAACGAGCACGAATGCACCCAGGATCATCCACCACCGCTCACGCAGCGTTCGGCGAGCGAACCGGATGTAATTGAAGCCGGGAACCGCCTTATCGTCCATGTCAATGTGCTTCATGGCTTCCGAATAAGCCCCTAGTTCCGGGCTGCGGCTCCCAATCAACCTTGTGCGCCTTGCCCACGACTGTCAGACCTTGTGGCACCGCTGTCCTATCTAGAGCCAGGCTGAGCCTCAAAAGAGCCTGCTGCTCCGAGGGCATCGCCGTCGCGAAGCCACGGAGAGGTCGATCAACCGACAAAAAACCCACTCTCATATCTCCCTAAATGCCATCGGGACAATTTCGTTACGAACAGACCTAACTGCAAGGCAGTTGCCAAGGCTTGTTCCACACCATCGAAGGGAGGTCAGTCGCGCACACGACACTCCCTACTCATACTCGTCCCAGCTCTTGACGGCGAGGCTCTCGAGACCCTTCGCGACGAGCGCCTCGACGAGTCTCTGGGCCAGGCGTAGCTCGGTGATGAGCGGGATGGCGAAGTCCACAGCTTTACGCCGGATGATGTAGTCGTTGGTCAGCTCATCCTCCTGGTAGTTCTTCGGGATATTGATGACGAGGTCGATCTCTCCGTTGCCGAGATAGTCCAGGACGTTGGGGCTGGCCTTCTCGAGCGGCCAGTGAAGCCTCTCGAGCTCGACCCCGTATTGCCGCATGAAGTCCGCGGTTCCGCGAGTCGCGAAGAGCCGAATGCCCAGACCCAGCAGCGCCCGGATGCTCGGCACGAAGGCCGCCTTGTCCTCGAGCGGGCCGGTTGAAAGCAGCGCACTTCGGACGGGCAGCCGGGTGCCCACGGAGAGCATCGCCTTCAAGAAAGCTTCCTCGAAGTCGTCGCCCAGGCAGCCAACTTCTCCGGTGGAGGCCATCTCCACGCCCAAGCGTCGGGTCGGCCCCTTCGAGGCGCGTGAAGGAGAACTGCGGCGCCTTCACGCCCACATAATCCAGCTCCATGAAGGAAGTCAGGGGTGTGTCCACCGGTGCCTCGATGATCACCCGCGTGGCGAGGTCGATGAGGTTTCGCTTGTAGACCTTCGAGACAAACGGGAAACTGCGGGACGCCCTGCAGGTTACATTCGATCACCTTCACGGCCGTCCCCTGGGCGATGAACTGGATGTTGAACGGACCCGTGATGTGCAGCGCGGCCGCGATCTGCTGGCCAATGCTCCGGACGCGCCGGATGGTCTCCAGATACGTGCGCTGGGGCGGGGTGACCAGCGTGGCGTCACCGGAGTGCACGCCGGCATTCTCCACATGCTCGCTGATCGCGTAGGCCAGCAGGTCGCCGTCACGGGCTACCCCGTCTAGTTCGATCTCCTTGGCGTGCTCGATGAACTTGCTGATGACCACAGGATGCTCGCGTGATACATCGACGGCCTTTCCCAGGAAGCGCTCCAGTTCGGCGTGGTTCGAGGCCACCGCCATGGCGGAGCCGCTGAGCACGTAGGACGGCCGCACGAGCACCGGGTAGCTCGCCTCGTTCGCGAAGGCCTTGGCTTCCTCGATAGAGCTGAGCTCGCGCCATTCGGGCTGGTCGATCCCGAGCCGGTCCAGAAGCGAGGAGAACTTGTGGCGGTCCTCCGCCTCGTCGATGCGCTCCGGATGCGTGCCCAGCACTCGCATCCCGGCCTGGTGCAGCTTGAGAGCCAATGTGTTGGCGGTTTGCCCGCCCATGGACACGATGATCCCGAGTGGCTGCTCCCGTTCATAAATTTCGCTGATCGTCTCGAAGGTCAGCTCCTCGAAGTAGAGACGGTCGCACTCGTCGTAGTCGGTACTGACGGTTTCGGGGTTGTAGTTGATAAGAATGGTCTGGTAGCCGAGGCGGCGTAAGGTCATCACGGCATTCACGCAGCACCAGTCGAACTCTACGGAGCTGCCAATGCGGTACACCCCCGACCCGAGTACCATGACCGCCTGCCGGCCGGCGGGTGGCCCGTCGCTCACACTGCCGTTGTAGGTCAAGTAGAGGAAGTTGGTCTCGGCGGGGTACTCAGCGGCGAGTGTGTCTATTTGCTTGACGTGGGGAATGAGACCGTAGTTTCGCCGCATCGCCCTGACATCGGCCTCGTTCGTCCGCAGAATGCGACCAATCTGCACATCGGAGAACCCGGCCCGCTTCGCCTCCTCCAGAGCACCCTTCGGGCAGATGCCCCCGGCGTAGACAGCCAGGTGGTCCTCGACCTCGAGGACGCGCGCGATCTTCTGGAGGAACCAGGGAGTGATATGCGTGAGCTCATGAACGCGGTCGACGCTATAGCCTGCCCGCAAGGCGGCGGGAACGTACAGGATTCTCTCGTCAGTGGGGTGGCGTAGCACCTCCGTGATCTCCGCGGGCAGCGGGCCGTCGTTGGCCACCAGACCATCGACGCCGATCTCCAGCATCCGGAGCGCCTTCTGGAGGGCTTCCTCGAAGCTTCGCCCGATGGCCATGACCTCGCCGACCGACTTCATACCGGAGCCAATCCGCGTCGAGACCTTGCGGAACTTCTTGAGATCCCAGCGCGGGACCTTGACCACCACATAGTCGAGCGCAGGTTCGAAGCACGCCATCGTCTGGCGCGTGACAGCGTTCTTGAGATCGACCAGGCTGTGGCCCAGCGCCAGCTTGGCCGCCACAAAGGCAAGAGGGTAGCCCGTGGCCTTCGAAGCGAGAGCCGAGCTGCGGGAAAGTCGGGCGTTGACCTCGATAACCCGATAGTCGTCGGACCGGGGGTCGAGAGCGTACTGGATGTTGCACTCCCCGACGATCCCCAGGTGCCTGATCACCTTGATGGCCAGGCTCCGGAGCATGTGGTACTCGGAGTTGGTCAGAGTCTGGCTCGGCGCCACCACGATGCTCTCGCCCGTGTGGATCCCCATGGGATCCACGTTCTCCATGTTGCAGACCGTGATGCAGTTGTCGTGACGATCGCGGACAACTTCGTACTCGATCTCCTTCCAGCCCTCCAGATACTCCTCGACGAGAATGAGGGGGCTGTAGGCCAGGGCCTTCTCGGCAAGCTCGGCCACGTGCTCGGCATCGAAGCAGACGCCAGAACCCAACCCGCCCAGGGCGAACGAGACGCGAATCATCACGGGAAAGCCCAGCTCCTGCGCCTTCTGCACGGCGTCGGCCTTCGTCACCACGGCCATACTGCGTGGGACCTTGACGCCGATCTCCGCCAGACGGCGGGTGAAGAGCTGACGGTCCTCGGTCGCCTCGATCACGGCGACGGGAGTCCCCAGGACCTTTACGTCGTATTTTTCGAATACGCCCCTGCTTGGCCAGTTCGAGGCCGCAGTTGAGCGCGGTTTGCCCGCCGAAGCCGAGCAGGATGCCATCGGGACGCTCCTTGTCGATGATGCGCTCGACGAACTCAGGCGTGACGGGAAGGAAGTAGACCTTGTCGGCCAGGTGGTCGGAGGTCTGAATCGTCGCGATGTTGGGGTTGACCAGCACCGTGGAGATGCCCTCGTCCCGGAGAGCCTTGATGGCCTGGCTGCCCGAGTAGTCGAACTCGCCGGCCTCGCCGATCTTGAGCGCGGAGCTTCCCAGTACGATGACCTTCCTGAGCCCGGCCATGCGCGTCATAGCATCCCGATGAAGTCGTCGAAGAGAGAGTTGGTGTCCGCCGGGCCCGGCGAGGCTTCCGGATGGAACTGGACGCCCATGAACGGCCGCTGGCGATGGCGAATCCCTTCGTTGGTGCCGTCATTGGCATTGAAGAACCAGGGGACCCAGTCGGGAGGAAGGCTGTCCTCATCGACCGCATACCCGTGGTTCTGGGAGGTGATCAGACAACGCTTCGTCCCCACGAGGACGCATGGCTGATTCTGTCCTCGGTGCCCATATTTCAGTTTGTAGGTCTCGGCGCCGGCCGCCAGGGCCAGCACCTGGCTCCCCAGGCAGATCCCGAATGTCGGCACCCCCTTGGTCATGAGCCGCCGCGTCGTGGCAATGGTCGCCGCGACTTGCCGAGGATCTCCAGGGCCATTGGAGATCACGACGCCGTCGGCGTCTTCCCGGTCCGCCGGCCAATCCCACGGCACGATCGTCACCTGCACGTCGCGCGCGAGAAGCGAGCGGAGGATCCCGTTCTTGCAGCCGCAGTCGATGACCACGAGCCGCTTCCGGCCTTCGCCGTAAGATCGTGGCCGGTCGATGCTCACCTGCGCCACAAGATTCTCCGCGTTGGGATCGGAGAACTCAACCTCGTCAGACCCGGACACCAGCTTGCCCAGCATCGACCCGCTGGTGCGCAATCGCTGGGTGAGCATCCGCGTGTCGACGCCCGTGAGCCCAGGTACTCTGTGCTCCCGAAGCCAGTCGTCCAAGGACCGTACGGCGGTCCAGTGGCTGAAGTTCCGTGACAGATCCGACACGACGAGGCCGGCGATTTGTACCCGGCTCGACTCGAAGCGCTGACTGACACCATCGGTACGCTCGTCGGCAGAAACGCCATAGTTACCGATAAGGGGATAGGTGAGAACCAGGATCTGGCCGCGATATGACGGATCGGTCAGGGACTCGGGGTACCCGACCATGCCTGTGTTGAAGACCACCTCACCTGCGATCGAACCGGGCCAGCCAAAGGGCGTACCCAGACAGGAGAACCCGTCTGCGAGGACTAGTCTTGAGCGCATGGCCAGAACCATCCTGAACGGCAAGAACGTTGCCAAGCCAAGCCAGCGACCTCAGAGCCGTGCACCTGCGAGACGGATTCCCAGGCGGTTGGCTACCCCTCCTCGCGTGTGGTTCCTTGGCGGAGGCCCAGACAGGCCCTCATTGGTCAGTTTCACGGACATCGCTGTCCCGAAATTGGCCGCTCACGTGACGACGGCAGATTCCTAGGCCCCCTGGTGGGTTTGAAACCTGTCGGACGGGCCGCCACCGCTTGCTCGACATCGCCGAGCGCTCCGGTTACTCTTTCGACGTCGTGCAGCGGACGGCCGAGGTGCTCATCGAGCACGGGCTACTCGAGGATTGGCCACCACACAATAGGCGGGGACATCGGGCGCGGGCCCCCTGGCTCCGCGTCCGCGGAGTGCATCGCCATGGCTGAGATCGTTCTCGGTATCGGGACCTCCCACACCCCCATGCTCACCCTGCCGGCAGAGCTCTGGCCCGCCTACGCCGAGCGTGACGCGCGCAACCCCGAGCTGGCCTTCCCGCCCGACGGCCTGGTGATGTCGTACCAGGACGCGCTCGACTACGTCGCCCCAGACGTTCGGGCCCGCTACACGGGATCGGAGAAGTTTCGCGCCCAGGCCGAGGCCTGCCAGCAGGCGCTCGACGAGCTGTCGCGCACCTTGCGCGAGGTCAAGCCCGACATCACCATCGTCATCGGGGATGACCAGGACGAATGGTTCTATGAAGACAACATGCCCGCCTTCTCGGTGTACTGGGGAGAAACGGCGCCGCTCATCCCGCGTTTGGCGCCCGTCTCCACGCGCGATCGGGCAGTCGCCGAGGCCGTCATTCGCGGATACGGCGACATCCCCCTCGACGTGCCGGTGGCTAGCCGCTTCGGGCGCTTTCTGATCGAATATCTGGTCGAGCACGATTTCGACGTCGCCCACATGCGCTACGCCAAGCAGCCGTACGGCGGGCAGGTGGCTCGCCGCTACCCGACCAAGGGCGGTGAGCTAGACTACGTGCGCGATACACCCCCGCACGAGCAGGGGTTACCCCACGCGGTGGCCTTCGTGGTCAAGCGCCTGTTCGACAACCAACCCGGCCCGGTGTTGCCCGTGTTCCAGAACACGTGCTACCCGCCGAACCAGCCGACACCGAGGCGCTGCTTCGCCATGGGAGAAGCCATCGCAGCCGCCGTGGCGGCGTGGAGCGAGCCGGCGGCGGTGGCCATCGTCGCCTCAGGCGGCCTCAGCCACTTCGTCGTCGACGAGGAGCTCGACCGCGCGCTGCTGGGCGGGCTGGAACGTAAGGACTCGGCGGCCCTGCGTTCGCTCCCGCGCCATCGCCTGCATTCTGCCGGCTCCGAAGTGTTGAACTGGGTCACCCTCGGGGGAGCGGTCCAGCAGACGTCCCTCAAGATGGAGCTGCTCGCGTACGTCCCCGTCTATCGGACACCAGCCGCGACGGGCGGCGGCTGGGCCTTCGCTCGCTGGCGCTGACTTGGTCGTTGACGCCTCTGATTCTGATCCGTCCAGGGCGCGGGAGTCGCCCATCATGATCCTGATCATCGGCGGCATGGGATTCATCGGGCTCAACACAGCCCAGCGATTGGTGGAGGTCGGCGAGAAAATCCTGATCACCCAGCACAGCGCCCACCGTCTCCCCGACTCGCTCCAGGACAAGGTCGGCCGCCAGGTCTTCACGGCGCGGCTGGACGTCACCAATGTCTACGAGGTCTTCGAGGTGGTCCGCCGCCATCAGGTCGACAGCATCATCAATCTCATGGCTCCCCCGGCGCGGAGCGTGTCCACCCAGGCCGACTATCATCTCTACACCGCGGGCCTGCAGAACGTGCTGGAGGCGGCACGCACCTTCGGACTCCGGCGCGTGTCGCTCGGCAGTTCGGTCGGCGTCTATGGCGGCTTGCCGGCGGGACCCTTTCGGGAGGACATCGGCCTCCCGGTGCACTCGCCCACGCAGGTCTCCGCCTTCAAGAAGGGCATGGAGATCCACGCCCACTACTATGCCGCCCAGGCCAAGCTCGACGTGGTGGCATTGCGCATCGCCAGCATCTACGGTCCGCACTATTACAGCATGCACAACCCAATCGGTCGCCTCTGCCACGCCGCCGTCAAGAATGTCGAGCCCGACTTCTCCGATCGGCCCGACGGCAAGATCTTCGAAGACGATGAGGCCGACTGGACCTACGTGAAGGACGTGGCGCGGGGGATCCAGATGCTCCACACGGCTGCCACGCTCCCCCACCGCGTCTACAACATCGGATCGGGGCGCGCCACCTCCAACCGGGACATCGTGGAGGCCGTTCGCCAGGCGGTGCCCGGCGCCAAGTGCGCCGTGCTCAAGCCGGGCCGGACACCCGGAAATGCTCGTAATCCGGCCACCGACCTCTCACGCATCAAGGTCGACGTCGGCTACGAGCCCGAGCACACGCTGGAGACTGGCATCGCGGCCTACATCGACTGGTTGCGGACACACCCGCAGTAGCGCAGTGCGCGTCGACGACGGTCCGTCCTGGGTCTCAGCGATCCTGAGGTCCGCTCCAGTACCCGCCGCGCGATGGAGCGTGCGCGCTGCGCTGTTCCGACGGCGCTTTCGGCATCGGCCTGTCCAAACAGTTCCCAGGGTGTCCTGAAACTTGCCTCCTCGCCGTAGTCCGAGCGAACGTGCTGCTCGTAACCGAGTTCGGTCGCGCACGCTTTCAACATCGATATGGCCTCATCTTCGGCAGGTCCGAAGCGGCGTGAAGCTCGCAGTTCGTCCAGTCAGGCCCACGAGGTCGTGCGACCGCGGAATCGGCGCGTAACGTGCGATGACGGCTTTGACAGAGTTCTCCACCGACAGTTGAGCATTGTCGACGGCGGAGCGCCAGCGCCGGAGCCGCAGATCCTCTTCGGCCTCGCCCAGGAAGCCGTCGGCCAGCCGCAGGCGGTAGGCGACGTCCCGCTCACTGTCCGTGGACGCCGCTCCAGTCGATACGCCAGTGCCCGATCGGCGGCTCGCGCCACCGCCAGACGAATCCTCGATTGATACGTCGCCGTGTCAGGCCGGCGAGATCGATGAGGTCTCGGATGCGGTCGATCTTGCCCTCCATGTACCGCTCCCGGTCATACAGAACGATGCCATCCAGACCAAGATCCAGGTAATACGACGGAAAGCCAGCCTCGAACTCGTTCCTGGTTTTGGCGATCAGTGCGATCTTCCCTCGCAGAGAGCCAGAGCGCCGAGACTTCTGGAGGAGTCGCAACCGATCGCTGAACGCCTCGGGAAGGTTATCCTGCTCACGACGAAAAGGTCAACGATCACCTCGTCTCGGCCTCGCCTCAGCCCGCGCAGTCGTAGAGCCGTAAAGGAACGACTGCCCCAGAGCCCGTGCGATTGGAAGCCGCCCTCGGGCAGCTGCCTTGACCAGCGAGCATCGAGCTCGGCACCAGCGTCAGCGTAGAGAATCTCATCGCCCTCTACGATAGCATCGAGCCCGTCGCTAGGCGCCCAAGTGGCCGTAGTAATCTCCCGTTCTCGTCGAGAGCCCGTCACCGTCCCGCCAGCTTCCTCCCCTGCTCCAGTACCGCGAACGAGCGCGGCGCGCTCGGCATGAGGAACCGATACCCGCTCGCGATCAGCCGCTCGATGTTCTTGGCGTCCGGGTGTGGGTGCCCGCACGGCACGTTGTGATCCTGGCAGATCTTGAGGATGCGATTGATCGCCTCCGCCACTACGGGGTGCTCGTACTCCCGCGGGTGGCCCAGCTCCTGGCTGAGATCACCCTCGCCGATCAGCACCACCCCAATGCCCTTCACCTCGTCCAGGATTCGCGGCAGGTTCTCGATAGCGCGAACCTCTTCGCACTGGATGATGGCCAAAATCTCGCCCTGCGGCGCCAGCGGCCACACGTCAGCCCGTGCGTAGTAGTCCTGCTGGGACAGCCCCCAGTAGCGCGCCGCACGCACCGGCGCATCGCCACGAATGCCGGGCGGGTCGTAGCGAGGCGCCTCTGGCCGGCGAGGGTAGCGGCAGGCGCCCACGGCATTGCGCGCCTCCTCCACCGTGCTCACGTGCGGAAAGATGATGCCGAACACGCCGATGTCCAGCACCTGCTTGGCGATCCACTGGTTCATCTCGCCGCCATTCGGGGGAATGCGCACGAGCGGCGTCACCTTCGGCGTCAAGGTTCCCGAGTCGAGGATCTGCCGCCGATCCAGCATGTACTGCAATGCGTCCCGCAGCGCCGGGGCGCTCATGGGCGCATGCTCCATCTCGAAGGCGACACCGTCGAAAGTGGAGCTGGCCAACGCGGTGGCCGTCTCGATGTCCACCGGCGCGAAGCCCACGAACGCGGTCTTGCCCTGCTCCAGGGCCCGGATCACACCGTTGAGGCGCGGAATCTCTGCCATGGCTGACTCTTACCCCCTCAGCTTCATGCGGCGATACACGCGCCGCGCGTTGCCCTCGAAGATCTTGCGTTTGTCGGCCTCGCCGAGCGAGGCAGCGTCCAGGTAGCGCTTGGTGTCGTCGTAGTAGTGACCCGTGGTGGGGTCCACGCCACGCACGGCGCCCACCATCTCGGAGGCGAACAGAATGTTGTCGACGGGAATCACCTTCAGGAGCAGGTCGATCCCGGGCTGGTGATAGACGCAGGTGTCGAAGAACACGTTGTTCAGCAGGTGCTCGGCCAGGGGCGGCCGCTTCAGATCCTGAGCGAGGCCCCGGTAGCGGCCCCAGTGATAGGGTACCGCGCCGCCTCCGTGAGGGATGATGAAGCGCAAGGTCGGAAAGTCCTTGAACAAATCGGCGGTGATGAGCTGCATGAAGGCGGTGGTGTCGCCGTTGATATAGTGCCCGCCGGTCGTATGGAAGTTGGGGTTGCAGGACGCGCTCACGTGGATCATGGCCGGCACGTCCAGCTCCACCATCTTCTCGTAGAACGGGTACCACCACTTGTCGGTGAGCGGCGGGTCCTTCCAGTATCCGCCTGACGGATCGGGGTTCAGGTTACAGCCCACGAAGCCGAGGTCCTTCACGCAACGCTCAAGCTCCTCGATACAGTTGGCCGGCGCCACCCCCGGCGACTGCGGCAGTTGGCAGACGCCCACGAAGTTGTCGGGGTAGAGCATGCAGGCGCGGTGGATGAGATCGTTGCACACCTGCGCCCAGTGCAGGCTGGTGGTGGCATCACCGATGTGGTGGGCCATCCCCGCCGCGCGGGGCGAGAAGATCGTCACGTCCGTCCCGCGCTCGCGCTGGAGCTTGAGCTGCGCCTTCTCCAGCGACTCGCGGATCTGATCGTCGCTGATGCTCAGCGTCCCCTTCGGGCGCGCGTGCGGCGGGTTACTGAGGGCGGCGATCTGCTGCTGGCGGAAGGCCTCCAGCTCCTTGGGAGCCGTCGTGTAGTGGCCGTGACAGTCGATGATCATCGTGTCCTCGCTGCGTGGCCGTGGTTAGTGACGTCTACTTGGTGGACTCTACTCCAGCCCGAGCGTGTTGGCGACGAAGATCTCCTCGGGCTTCACGGGCCTCGGCAGGATCTTCTGGTCGTGGGCGAACCGGATGACCGCTTCCAGCGCCTTGCGATTGCGGGACACGCCGTTCGGCAATGGATCGTCGCCCACCACCGGGCGGCGGTCCGCCAGCACGCGAGCCTCGCCGGACAGCTCGCCCCCTGCGGCGAGCTGTGTCAGAAAGATCTCCTTCGCCTCCCTGAACGCCTGGAACAGCCGCGGCGCCAAGCTCGTGTCAGCCTGCAAGAGCGAATCCTTCACCACCACCGTGTGGTTGATCGGATAGATTCCCGTCTTGCGGTACCAGGCGGCCTCCGCTTCGGCGGCGTTGGAGATGAGCGGTTTGACATCGGAGGAGTCGACCTTCCCCGCCCCGATGGCAGCCGCCAGCTCGCCCTTGGCGACCATCTCTGCCAGGTTCGCTCCCGCCTGGTACACCACGTTCGGTGGGTACGCCTTCTGGTACTCCTGCACGTGTTCCTCGTCGTTCACGACCCAGGTCACCTTATCGAGATCGACGCCATACTCCGAGGCGAGGATGCCCCGTGCCCACACGCCGGTGGTGACGGTGTAGGCGCGCACCCCAACCTTCTTGCCCTCGAGGTCCTTCGGCGACACCACGCCGGCCTTCACGTTGTAGACAATCGGCGCGTGGTGGAACTGCCGCATGACGAACACCGGCAGCGCCGTGAAGGGCTTTCCGTATGCCTTGGCCGTCAGGTAGGTCGTGATGGCCATCTCGCACACGTCGAATTCGAGCCCCCGGCACATGCGCCGAAATGCCCCTACGATCGGGCTCACTTCGACGTGCTCCAGCTGGAGGCCGGGGACGGTCACGCGCCCGTCCTTGAGACCCTGCGTGTGCGGGTAGGTCGCGATCGCGATCTTCAAGCTCGTACTGGGCATAGTAGGCACGCCTCCGCGCTCAGCAGTGCGCCAGGCACGTTCTGCTGGGCCGTTGTTGGCCAGCCACGCTCTGGAAAACCCTGCTATGAGCCACCACGGCCCGGTTCCTCCGGAATCTGAGCCCCATGCCACACACCAACGACCCAGACGGTCTCACCTGCAACCCGATAGAAAAAGCGGTACGGTGCCACGATAACCTCGCGATAGGGAAGGTCGGGGAATTCGGGAAGAACACGACCCGACTCCGGAAACTGCTCAAGCCGGCGTAGCACACGTTCAGCTCGCTTTCTGAACCGTCCGGCGGCCGCGGGATTATCACGCAGGATGTATGCGAGCGCGGCTAAGAATTGGCTTCGCCCAGATCGCGTGAAGCGGACCCGCACCCTCACGTGTCGGCGAGCAGACGATCGGCCTCTCCCATAACCTCGTCAAGATCATGCCCCTTCTCCGTGCGAATCTCGCGCTCGCCGCGAGCGAGTATCAGCAGAATCTGTCGCTCGTGCTCGGCACGCTCGTAGGCCTCGACGCTGATCATGACGGCCGCTGCCCTCCCTCGCTGCGTAATGACGAGAGGCTGCTTGGTGGCTCGCACCCGCTTCAGAGCCGTGGCGGCGTCCTGACGAAGATCGGTGATCGGGATGATATCCGGGACCTTCGGCATCGGCGTACCTCCTTCCGTACTCCCAAGAGTACATTTGGACGTCCTGTTCAGCAATGTGCCTTCGTGCGCTACTCGCCCCCGCTGATGGCCGGGGTCACCGTCGCCGCCGGCTTTCCATCGCCGAACGCCCGGCGCACATCCTTCGTCGCCTCCAGCCAGTTGGCCTCGCGCGGCAGGATCACGCCGCCCGAGCGATGGCGGTACACCTTCGGGTCGTCGACGCCAGGCGGAACGACCCCCTCGTCGCGCAGAGCCCGAGCCGCGTTGATCGCGCGCCGGCGCGTCCGGATCACCATCGCGTCCGAGCTGCCGAGATGCTCCTGCGTGCGGTCGTAGATCGGGCCCATGCTCTCCGTCACCGCCTGGTCCTGCTGATGGATTCCAGCGATGCCGGTGAAGCTCTCCCGGCGCTGCGCTTCACGATCGATCAGATAGTCGTTGTCCTTGTGCTGGGTGAGTCGGAACTTGCCGAGCCAGTCCGTGGTGTCCGGCAGGAACTCGAAGCCGCCCGGTCGGCTGCCGGCCGCCCCCACCGGCCGGCCCCCTGCCGTGAGCCCGGACGCCCCGCCGGTGGCGCCGGTACCCATCCGCGAATGCGGGGCCGCCATGCTCCAGAACATCACATGCTCGTCGTCGATCGGGACCCAGGCGCGGACGAGGACCTGCATGCCGAGAATGCCGGTGGGGATCATCGTGTAGAACGGGAACAAGAAGTGGGCGATCCGCCAGTAGTACGTGTCCTCCTCGGCCGGACGATAGGCGCCGTAGGACGTGCCGAACTCCGTGTCGACCACCTCGTAGCGGGGCGCTCGGTCCTTGACCAGGTAGTAGTCGAAACTGCCAGGCTTGGTGTTCTCCGGCTGGACAGCGCCCAGGTGCAGAAAACTCAGGTGCCCGGTGTCGATGTCGCCCTCGAGCGCCTGGAACCAGTTGCACTCGCGCAGGACCTTCTGGTTGGCGTACTCGCCCTGGGCCAGGAGGTTCGGCTCGATGTCGGGCAAGGGCGGCGGCGTGGATCGCGACCCCATGTACGTCCAGACGATGTCGTTCCGCTCGAGGCAGGGATAGGCGCGCGCGCGCACCCGCGACTTGAAGGTGCTCTCCTCCGGCTCGCTCGGCATGTCGACGCAGGCGCCCTCACAGTCGTACTTCCAGCCGTGATAGACGCAGCGCAGACCCTCTTCTTCGTTGCGCCCGAAGAAGAGCGAGGCCCCGCGGTGGGGGCAGTTGCTCTGGATGAGCCCGACCTTGCCCGAGGTGACCCGGAAGGCGACGAGGTTCTCGCCCAGCAGTCGTCACCCGCACGGGCGGGCCATCGGGCTCCGGCAATTCGCTCGACATGAGGGCAGGAATCCAGTACTGGCGCATGAGGGTGCCCATGGCAGTGCCGGGGCCAACGCGGCAGAGCAGCTCGTTGTCCTCTCTCGATAGCATCGCGCGTTCTCCTTTCGAACCCGCCAGGGTCTCGATCTCGGCTAGGCCACCGTGGGCGTCCGCACGCTGCCTTGCACAAGCCGGCGGACGACGACGACCACCGCCAGCACGATGCCCGTCATCATGAGGGCGGCCACGGCCGCCTCCTCCAGACGCCCGTTGGACCATTGACTCAGGAAGAGCGTGGGGAGCACGGTTGATTTCGAACCATAGAGGAAGGCCACGGTGGCCAGGTCACTGAACGACACGGTGAACTGGATCACCCAGCCCGCCACGAAGCCGTTCTTCACGAGCGGCAACCAGATCCGTCGAAAGGTCGAGGGCCATGAGGCTCGATGGATGCGGGCCGCCTCTTCCAGCTCGCGGCTGATCTGGATCATGGACGCACCCATGATCTGGGTGCCGAAGGGAAAGCCCCGCACGATGTGGGCCAGGATCAGGACGCTGAGCGTCCCGTACAGCACGGCCAGCGGCGAGAGCAGCACCGCCCACAGGATGCCGAGCCCGAGAACCAGGGACGGCACCGCCCACGGCACCCAGGCGGCCAGGTCAAGGAGTCGTCGGCCCTTGTAACGGCTTCGCGTGACCACATAGGACACGATCGAGTAGAGCAGCATTCCACACGTGGTGGCCACGGTGCTCATGATCAGACTGTTGGTCAGGGCCAGGCGGTTCACGCGCAGGGTCAGCATCCGGCGCCAGTTGTCGAGCGTATAGCTGGCCGAGTCGAGGACATCGAGCCCGATGAAGCGGATGAAGCTCGTCTGGATGAGCATGACCGCCGGCAGCACCACCGAGATCACGAAGAACAGGACCACGAAACCGAAGGCCACCCAGCGTAGCCGGCCCAAGGTCATCGGCCGTGCCGAGTAGCCGCGCCCGGTGACGGTCGTGTAATCCCGCCGTCCGAGGAACCGCCAGTTGATCAGGACGAGCGCAAAGGTAATGACCAGCAACATGACGGCCATGGTCATACCGGCCCGGAAGTCGGGCGGAAAGATCTGGACCATGCGCTCGTAGATCTTGTTGGTCAGCACGTAGATGCCCGAGCTGGTCCCCAGGAACACCTCCGTCTCGAACGAGGACAGCAATCGGGTGAGGGACAGGATGAAGGCCGCCAGAATGGCGGGGCGTAGCAGGGGCACCAGGATCCGCTGAACGGTTCGCCGCGGAGAGGCCCCACACATCCTGGCCGATTCCTCCAGCGCCGCGTCCATGTTGCGAAAGGCGGGCACCAGAAAAATCGTGAGCAAGGTGGCCCAGCCGGTGACGCTCACGAATATCAGGCCGCCGTACGAGAACACGTCCAGCGGGCCGCTGTCACCGCTGAAGAACGGCAGCTGGCGCAATAGCTGGTTGAGGTACCCCTTCTGGGGACTGAGCAGCAAGGCCCACCCCAGCACCTTGCCCAGTAAAGGAAAGAAGAACGAAAGGATCAGCAGAAACTCGAGCTGGTTGCGGAACGGACAGTCGGTGCGAGCGATGATCCAGGCCAGCACGATGGCCAGGGCCAGGGCGAGTAACGCACGCACCGTCGAAAGCCAGACGGTGGTCCAGAGGATCTGCCACACGTCCGGATCCATCATCACGGCGACCGAGGCCTTGATCGACTCCCAGGTGATGGCCCCGGGGCGGCCAGGCGGCGCGTCCCTGAACCCGGCGAGCAATGCAGTCACGACCGGTGTGACGGTGAGCACGGCGACCAGGATCAGCAGCAGGGTGGGCAGCGCGAGCCACGCGCGCAGCCGCGGCCGCCGCGCGAGCCCGATCCTGGTCAGCTCCGCCACCGTCGCCATGGCTAGTAGTCGAAGAGCTTACTGGCGATGACCCACTTCAGGACCTCGGTGATCTGCCGCTCGGCCCGATCGTCGGCCGCGAACTGCAGCTTGTACTTGCCGGGGTCATCCAGCGGCCGCGGCGCCACATCGGCGCGGGCGGGGGTGTTGCCGAGCGACTGCACGCGCCACTCCGCATACTCCTTGCTCAGCATGAAATCGACGAAGACCTTGGCCGCGTTGGGATGGGGCGCGCCCTTCACCACGGCGAAGAGCGGCGACTGCGTGCTCACGCAGCCCGGCTCCAAACAGATTTTCGTGATGGGCACGGTGCCGAGGTTGTACTCCACGCGCCAGGGGCCGCCCAGCATGGCATGAAGCTCACCGCGGGCCACCTCGCCGGATTCGTTGAACCCGAGCAGCTTCGGCTTGAGCCCGGCGAACTCGCGCACCCAGGCCTCGCCGTACTCCTTGCCGTTCACGTCCTTCAGCCCGTAGGTGTGATAGACACCGATGTTGGCGATGCGGGGATCCGTGAAGGCCACCCGCTTGCGCTTGATGAGGTCGACCCAGTACGGATCGCGCACGAGGTCCCAGTAGCTCTTGGGGTACTTCTCCGGCGGCACGAGCTTGGTGTTGATGTTGAAGCCGCTGACGCTCGCGAACACACCGGCCAGATGTGTCTCGGGGTTGATGACCGGCCAGCGCCATTTCACGTTCGGATCGAGCGCGGTGGGGGGGATGAAGTCTTCACCGAGGCCGCGCCAGGCCAAGGTGCGCCCGCTCTGGCCACCACACTGGTAGACGTCGGCCTGCAGTCGTCCCGCCGCGGCCTCGGTGCTGATCTTCTCCACGAGCTGATAGCCGGGGCCGAGGACCTGGCTCACCTGAATGTCGGGGTAGGCCTTGTTGAAGGCCTTGATGGTCCCCTCGGCCTCCGTTGCCTGGGCACAGCTGTACCAGATGACCTCGCCCTCTTTCTTGGCGGCCGGAACGATTTTGTTCTTCCACTCGGCCGTGGCCGCCTGGAACTTCGCCTGCGACGCAGCCGGATCCGACGCCGCCGGCGCCGCGGCAGGCACGCGCCCCTGCGCCCGGAGCATGTCCGGAGCGATCCAGCCAATTACGACGAGGACCAACACTCCCACGACCAGCGGTAGCACTCGCCACCTCTTCATCCCTGCCTCCTTTCGCCGCGGTGTGACGGCGGGGCGCCATCGTCCTCTCTGGGCCAGACGCGCAGTGCGTGGGGCGACACGCTGAGGCGCGCGGGGGACTCGTGGGGCAACCGCGGGTCCAGCGGACCGATCGCCCTCAGCGCAAACCCACCCAGCTCGACCACGTATTCGACATGGCCACCGATGTAGACCGAAGAGCGCACGACACCGACCCACGCGCCGCCGGATTCCGCCGCGCAGGCCTCGACGCCCTCGGGCCGAAAGGCCAGGGTGACTTCCTGCCCCTCCACCCAGGCATTGCCTCCGACCGGCAACCCGAAGCCGTTGCCGTCAACCACGGCCGTCCAACCGTCACCGGCGCGGGTGAGCCGGGCCGGTAGCTGGTTGGCCCGACCAAGGAAATCCATGACGAACCGCGTGCGAGGTCGCTGATGGACCTCCTCCGGGCTCCCGGCCTGCTCGATGCGGCCGGCGTTCATCACGATGATGTGGTCCGACAAGGTCATGGCTTCGGCCTGGTCGTGGGTGACGAAGATGCTGGTGATACCGAGCCGGGCCTGCATGTCGCGCAGCTCGAACCGCATCTCCTCCCGCAGGCGCGCGTCCAGATTCGACAGCGGCTCGTCGAGCAGGAGCACCTCGGGGTTTGACACCAGGGCCCGCGCGAGCGCTACCCGTTGCTGCTGGCCCCCCGACAGCATGGGCGCCGGACGCGCGTGCAGCCGTCCCAGCCCGACCGTGTCTAGAATGGCCATGACCCGGTCGCGGATCTCGCGACGCGGCACGCGAAGCTCCTGCAACGGAAAGGCGACGTTCTCGAAGACCGTCATGTGGGGCCAGATCGCGTAACTCTGGAAGACCATTCCCATGCCGCGGCGTTCCGGCGGCACGAAGATGCCATCCTCCGACGATGAAAGGGGCCGGCCACCCAGGAGAACCTGGCCGTGATCAGGGCGCTCGAGTCCGGCCACCAGCCGCAGGGTCGTGGTCTTTCCGCAGCCGCTCGGGCCGAGCAAGGTGAGAAATTGCCCGGCCTTCGCTTCGAAGGTCAGGTGGTCAACGGCGACCACGCTCCCGAACGTCTTCACAAGGCCGATGACACGCACATCGTGCATCCGGTTCCTCTTCGACTCGCGAGCGGACGGGGTCGGGCGAGGACTGTACTGAATCACCACCGGCGCGCCAGCGCAAGGGGTAACACACGCACGTAGCCCCGAAGGATCAAGGTCAAAGGTGGTAGAGTCCCCGCGTGATCGCTGCGGGGACAGGGCTCGCCATCGGAGGGTCGGCTGACAATGCCGCGCTCGAGGCTTCGCTACAGGCACTCGAGCGGAGCCGGGCGGATCGAGCCGATCTGGCACTGGTCTTCGTTACCGGCGACACTCACCCGCGCGCCCACGAGGCCTTGCACGCCGTCCGCCGGGTGACCGGCGCCCGCACCGTCGTGGGCTGCAGCGGCACAGGCATCCTGGCAGACCATCGCGAGATCGAGGACACGCCGGCGGTGGCCGTGCTGGCAGTCCGGTGCGAGAGCCTCGTGGCCACCCCCTTTCTGTTCGAGCGGCAGGGCGAGTGCCAGGACCTTGGGACAGAGGTGGCGCAGCAGATCGGAGCCACCGTGGCTGAAGGCGGCTGCGTGCTCGTGCTTCCGGATGCGATGGGGTGCAATCCGCCCGCGCTGCTCGCCCAGATTCACGAGATGCTCGGCTTCGTGCCGGTATTGGGAGCGGTGGCGGCAGGCACGCCGATGTTCGAGCTGTACAACACAGAGGCCGCTCAGGGCGCGCTGGTCGGCGTCGCCCTCTCCGGCTTGGCGCCCCTTATCGGCGTGGCGCAAGGCTGCGCGCCGATCGGCGAGCCCTTCGTCATCACGCGCGCCGACGCCAATGTCATCCAGCACATCGGGAATCGTCCGGCGCTTCAGATGCTCGAAGACGCCATTCGCGCGCTGCCCGGCGCAGCCGACCGCATTCGACGCTCCGGCGTATTCGCCGGGCTCGCCATGGACCCTGCCAAATCGCCGCTCGAGCGGGGCGACTTCCTCGTGCGCAACCTCATCGGCGCCGATCAGGCAAGCGGGGCGCTCGCCGTGGGCGAGCGCGTGCGCGTGGGGCAGACCGTGCAGTTTCAAATTCGCGACGCCGAGGCGGCGGACCAGGATCTGCGCGCCATGCTCGAAGAGCTCACGACGCGCCTGGCCGGGCGCCGGGCAGCCTTCGGCTGCTACTTCAACTGCGCCGGCCGCGGGCGCGGCCTCTTCGGCGCCCCCGACCACGATGTCACGTTGATTCGTCAGCACCTCGGCGAATTTCCGCTGGTCGGATTCTTCGGAAACGGCGAGTTCGCGCCGATCGGCCGCCAAAACTTTTTCCACAACTACACGGGGGCCCTCGTGGTCTTCCCGGAGGCCTGAGGCCACTGGCCTGAGCCCGTGAGTGACGAGCGCGAGGTCGCCGACACAAACGCGCGCTTCTACCGCGCCTTCGAGGCCCTCGACCCTGACGCGATGGCCGCCGTGTGGGCCCACGGCGACCACGTCAAGTGCGTGCACCCGGGCTGGCCGCTCCTCACTGGCTGGGAGGCCGTCCGCACCTCCTGGGAGAACATCTTTGCCAACACCCAGGAGATGCGCTTCACCATCTCCGACGTGCGGGTGGTGGTCGCCGGCGATGCTGCCTGGGTGACCTGCACGGAGAACATCCTGTCCGAGGTCCAGGGCCGGTTGTCCGTGACCGCCATCCTGGCTACCAACGTCTTCGAGCGCCACGCCGACGGGTGGCGAATGGTTCACCACCACGCATCCCACGTCCTGGCACGGTCCGAGTAAGGCGAACCGCCCGGGCCGGAAGCGAGCGACACGCATCGATCAGCGCACGAGAAGGAGAGCTCCAAGTGGACGCCGCGGCACTGAACATGACGACAGAGATCCGTGGATACGGCTCATTCCTCTTCGTTCACCTTCCCCGGGAGCGTGCCGATCGTGAGCTGATCGATTCTCTCGAGGCCATCGGAGCTCCCCTGGAGAACATGCACGACGTGGACGGCCACCCGAGCGAACGCGCAGCGAGGCAGGGTCGCCTGCAATATCTCCGGGCGGCGTCCCCCGCGACCGAATGGGACGTGCCCGATGCCGGCATGAGCGGGGCCAATATCCTCGTCCGCCTGGAGGGGCGCACGCGCGAGCCGCTCGCCGCCTATGAGCGCCAGCTGCGCGGGCTCGTGGAGCGACGCGGCGGTTCCGTCCATACACGGGCCGGCATCAGCAAGGAGCGGAGCTACACGAGCTACGCCATGACCCAGTTCGCGTACGCGCACGCGCTCCCGCCCCGGCCGGGGGCGGCCTGTCCCGTCGGCGTGGTAACGCCGCAGAACAAGACCCCAGAATGGTGGGCAATGGACTGGATGCGCCGCGAGAGCTTCTTCCTGCCGCGCTACGACGAGCGCGGGAAGCTCGTTGCGCAGGGGCATGCCCTCGCCTCGGCCGCGGGCATTCCCTGCATTACCCGTCGGCTGGTGCACCACCCCGACGGCTATGGTCTCGGCAACGGTTACGATTTCATCGGCTACTTCGAGTTCGCCGATGCCCACGCGCCCGTCTTTCGCACAGTCATGAGCGGGCTCCGCGATCGCGAGCAGAACCCGGAGTGGAGTTACGTGCGCGAGGGACCCGAGTGGTGGGGCCGCCGAGTTGCCACGGTCTCGGAGCTGTGGGGGTGATCCGGACGCCCCGCAGGCTGGGGAGGTGGGTGCTCACGGCCGCCTCCGGCGGCACCCTGGCCTTTATCCTCCTTCCACTTGTGTTCGTCGTCTGGCTCGCCTTCTTCGAGCAGGCCATCCCTTCGTTTCCACCACGCGGGTACAGCCTCAAGTGGTTCATGTCGATCCGCGACAATCCGCGGTTCGTCGACGGGTTCTGGCTCAGCCTTCGCGTGGCCCTCGCCGCCATGTGCATCGGTCTGGCCCTGGGCGTGCCCGGGGCGTTGTGCCTGGCCCGTTACCGTTTCCCCGGCCGAGAACCGCTGGGGAACCTGCTCCTGCTGCCCCTGGTTGTGCCGGGCATCGTGCTGGGGACCTCGCTCTACGTGTTCCACGTGGAGGCCACCATGGCCACCGATCTGCCCATCCTTGGCTCGATGGCCGGGCTGGTGGCGGGGCACGTCCTGATCGTCATTCCCTGGACCGTACGCCTGGTGAGCGCCAGTCTGACTGGCTTCGACCGCAGCCTCGAGGAGGCCGCCCAGAATCTCGGAGCGACTCCCCTGATGGCCTTCCTTCGGATCACCATGCCCGCCATCCGCCCGGGCATCGTGGCAGCGGCGCTGTTCGGCTTCGTGGTGTCGTTCGGCAATCTCGAGATGTCGATGTTCCTGGTTGGCCCCGGCCGGACCACCTTGCCCATCACGATCCTGCAATACCTCGAATACCGCATCGATCCGACCATCGCCGCCGTGTCGGTGCTGCAGATCTTGCTCATCGGTGGGGCCATGGTGATCACGGACCGCTTCGTGAAGCTGTCACGGGTGGTGTGAAGCGTGGCGCGGCTCGAGCTCGATCGCCTATCCAAGCATTTCGGGGCGACGATCGCCGTCGACGATGTCTCGCTTGACGTGCGCGATGGCGAGTTCGTCGTGTTGCTGGGACCAAGCGGCTGTGGAAAGACGACAACCTTGCGCATGATCGCCGGCTTCGTGGCGCCGACCGCGGGCCGCGTGCGCCTGGGCGGCCAGGACGTCACCGCCCAGGCGCCCTGGCGACGCAATGCCGGCATGGTGTTCCAAAGCTACGCGCTCTTCCCGCACCTGACGGTTGCCCAGAATGTGGCGTTCGGGCTCGAGATGCGCAAGATGCCCCGCGCAGAGGTCGCCTCGCGGGTCGCCGACGTCCTGCGCCTGGTACGGCTGGGCGGACTGAGCGAACGCCTCCCGCGCCAGCTCTCGGGCGGGCAGCAGCAGCGAGTGGCGCTGGCGCGCGCCCTGGTCATTCGCCCGGACGTCTTGCTCCTGGACGAGCCCCTCTCCAACCTGGACGCCAAGCTCCGTGAAACGGTGCGGGTGGAGATCCGCGAGCTGCAGCATCAGCTCGGCATCACCACCGTCATGGTGACCCACGATCAGGAAGAGGCGTTGATCATGGCGGATCGGCTCGTCGTGATGTCGGAAGGCTCCGTGCGTCAGGTCGGCTCACAGCGCGACCTGTACGAGCGCCCGGCCGACCGCTTCGTGGCAGGCTTCGTCGGACGTAGCAACCTTCTGTCCGGTACGGTGACCGCGCCCGGGCAGTTCCGCACCGCCGGCGGCATCGTCATCCAGTGCCTGGACGGCGTCCCTGGCCCCGGCGTGCTCGCGCTGCGCCCCGAGCGGCTGGTGCTGGGGCCGGGGGTGGAGGGCCTGGAGAACAGGATGAGCGGCAAGGTTGAGCTCGTGTCCTATCTCGGGGCAACGATCGACATCCACGTGCGCGTGTCGTCGACCGACCGTGTGGTGGTCAGCCAGCCCAATCGCGCCGACGTCCAGTTGCCCCAGGAGGGGCATACGATCGACGTGGGCTGGCCGGCCAGCGCTGCCGCCGTGTTGGCCGACGACGTCGGCCCACCGCGACAACGAACGAGAACAAGGAGGAGGAAAACCATGACCACATTGTCAAAGCCCTCTCCGAGCCGCCGCGGCGTGCTCAAGGGTGCCGTCGCCATGGCTGGCGTGCAGGCGCTGAGTCCCGTCCCCGCCTTCGCGCAGGGCAGCAAGCGGATCGTGTTGTCGACCTGGGGCGGCGACTACGCAAAGCTTCTGACCAAGCACATCACGGTCAAGGTGCTGACCCCCAAGGGCTGGGAAGTGGTGAACGACGAAGCCCAGGTCACCCAGCGCAAGACCAAGACCATCGCCGAGAAGCGGCTCCCCAAAGGCACGTCGGATATCCAGGCGCTGACCGCCACCGACGTCGCCGAGCTGAGCTCGACGGACGTGCTGGAAAAGCTCGATCTGTCCAAGCTGAAGAACGCCAAGAACGTGATCAAGACGTTCAGCATCGCCGACTCGCCGTACTTCTCGCCGCATATCTACAGTGGCAAGGTCGTCCTCTACAATCCGAAGCTGATCAAGGACGCCCCGAAGGGCATGGACTCTCTGTGGGATTCCCGGAACCAGGGCAAGGTTGGGATCGTCGACATCCAGCACGTGTACACGACCATGGCGGCGGCCCTGGTGGCGGGCGGCAAGACCGGCGATTTCGAGAAGGCCAAGAAGGCCCTGCTCGATCTCAAGAAGCTGAAGCCCCGGATCTATCCGAGCAACGAGGCGCTCGCCCAGGCGCTGCAGACCGAGGAAGTGGGGCTCTGCATCATGTGGAAGGCGCGGGCGGTGCAATGGCAGAACGCCGGCGCCAACATCGTGACCGTCGCCCCGAAGGAAGGCCTGATTGCCTATGTGTCAGGGTTCACCGTTCCCAAGAATGCGCCGAATCGAGAGGGCGCCTATGCGTTCCTCGATGCCGCCCTGGAGCCGTCTGCCCAGGAGGGCTTTGCCGTCGACATGGGCTACAACCCTGTCGTCGGGAACGCGACGGTTCCTCCCGATCTGAAGAAACGCATCGGCTTCACGGCGGAAGAGGAGAAGCTTCTCGTCAATCCCGACCTCGAGTTCCTGGCCACGCGGGCCGCCGAGTTGAAGGATTTCTGGGACAAGGAGTTCAAGGGCGCCTAGGAGAGGGCAGTGGGATGGCACTGACGTCGGGGGCAGTTGCCGATCGGCTAGGGTCGCTCGCCGCGCGCGAGCGGCGGGGAGGGCGGCTCTCCACGGCCGCCCTCCTCGTGGGGCCCGCCACCATCTTCGTGACGATCGGCCTTCTCATCCCGATCGTGATCCTGTTCCGCTATAGCCTCAATGCCTTCGTCCCGGGCAAGTTGATGGTTGAAGCTCTGACCGTGCAGAACTATGTCCTCTTCTTCACCGACCCCTACTACGTCGCGGCCTTCTACCGCACCGTGCGGGTGGCCGTGATCGTCACCGTCCTCTGCCTGATCTTCGCCCTGCCGCTCGCCTACACCGTGGCGCGCACGCGCAGCCGTTTCAAAAACGTCATGATCATGCTGATCGTGCTACCGCTGTTCGTCGGCAACGCCGTGCGGGCGGCGGGCTGGATGACCGTGTTCGGGAACCGAGGCTTCCTGAACGTCACCTTGCAGGGTATCGGCCTCACCACGGAGCCGCTGCGGTTCATGTACACGGAGTTCGCCGTGATCGTTGGCATCCTGGCCGTCAACCTCCCCTACGTGGTGCTGACCCTGCAGAGCGTGATCGAAGGCATCGACCGGGCGGTCGAGGAAGCCGCCTTCAGCCTGGGGGCCGGCCCTTTCACCATGGCTCGCCGCGTTCTCTGGCCTCTGGCCCTGCCCGGATTCGTGGCGGGCGCCATGTTCTGCTTCATCCTCACCATGAACGCCTACGCCACCCCAGTCCTCCTGGGCGGGCCCGAGTTCGTCATGATGGGCCCTCTCGTCTACGTTCAGTTTGCGGCGAAGAGCAACTGGCCGTTCGGCGCCGCGGTGTCCTTCATCCTGATGAGCGCGACCTTGATCCTGACGGCGGCCGCCAACATGCTCGTGCAGCGCCGCTATCGCCCCTCGAGCCCCTGACCCCCGGAGGAGCACCGATGAAGATCACGTTGCTGGGCACGGGTAACCCTGCCCCCTCGTTGAAGCGCATGGGCCCCGGCTACATGGTCTCTCTCGGCGACGACGTCATCGTCTTCGATCATGGGCCGGGCAGCCATCATCGGCTCTTGCAAACGGGGACACGGGCGACCGATGTCACCCACGCCTTCTTCTCGCACCTACACTATGACCACTTCATCGACTTTCCACGGCTCTTGCTGACCCGATGGGACCACGGCGCCGCCCAGATACCCGAGCTCAAGGTCTATGGTCCACCACCGATCAAAAGACTGATCGACAGGCTGATTGGACCGGACGGAGTTCTCGGCCCGGACATCGAAGCACGGACCAAGTGGGACGCGAGCTTGCACGTGTACCGGGCCCGGGGCGGCCAGGAACCGCGA
Source organism: uncultured Candidatus Rokubacteria bacterium (assembly GCA_963754315.1). Taxonomy (GTDB): domain Bacteria; phylum Methylomirabilota; class Methylomirabilia; order Rokubacteriales; family CSP1-6; genus CAVWFS01. Next base: position 109,306 of record CAVWFS010000010.1, on the reverse strand, counting down.
CGTCCACCGGCACCGGACGTCACCGAGATCGGCAAGGAAAGCGTCATCGAAACGGATCACTGGCGGGTACGGGCGACCGAGGTTCCGCATGCTCAGCCCTATCTCACCTGCCTCGCTCTTCGGCTCGATTCGGACTCAGGTTCCATGGTGTACACGGGGGATACGGGGCCGAGTCGAGCGCTCGAGAAGCTGGCGGAAGGGTGCGACGTGCTCATCCATATGTGCTCACACATCACGGGCTCGGTCGACAATCAGGCCACCCGGACAGGCACGAGCGGCCACCTCGAGGCCGCCCGAACCGCGGCCGCCGCCGGAGTGCGCTGCCTGGTGGCCTCGCATATTTACAATCAGTTCGATCTGCCCGGAGTTCGGGAACGCGTGATCGCCGAGATGGCCAAGGTGTACGGCGGCGTGATCGTCTTCGGCGAGGATCTCATGGAGCTCTCGGCGGATCCGAAAACCCCGGGCATCTTTCTATAGCCGCAGCAGCACGGCCCGGGCCGGACGCCCAGTGACCCGCGCCACCATCGAGGCATAGGCGGCGACCTGTCGACGGTGGCGGGCGAGCGGCCCGACCAGTTCGGCCTGGGTCTTGAAGTCGACCACTGTCCAACCCTCGTCCTCCTCGAAGGCCAGATCCAGCACGCCTTCGAGGATCGAGCCGTCCGCCTGGACGCCCGTGACGGGAGCCTCCCGCCGGCAGCGGCCTCGGCGCCACGCCTCCCGGGCGCGCGCGAGGAGTGGATGGGCGAGGGCAGCCTCCACGAGCACCGTCGCTGCCAGCGCCTCTTCGGGTGTCGCCCCCAGAATGCGCCCCTGCGCTCGTGCCATCTCTGCGATCGCGTCATGCTGGGCGTCGAGCGCCACCGTGGCCAGGATCGCGTGCACGAGGGTTCCGAAACGAGGTCCGGTCGGCCGGACGATGCGGGTGGCCGCGACGACGTCCAATACGTCCACGGCCACCGCGTCGGCCGCGGACACCGGCTCTTCACCGGAGTGGGAAGCCCGCGCGGACTCGCCGGCGGTAGCGTGCTCACCGGCGTCGCCAGGCGTGGCGCCCTGCGCCCACGCGGTCACCGTGCGCACGGTGAACGTCGGACTGCGCGCCGCGCTCTCGCGTCGCCTCGCGCGTCCGCTGCCACTCTGCGTAGCTTTGCCGGTCGGCGGCCAGTACCTCGGGTGCAGGCTCTTCGATGAGATCCTGGCGGCGCAGGCCGAAGAGCGGCTGGACGCCGAGCGTCAACACGCGCGGGTCCCACCAGACGACCGGATATGCCTCGGCGGCCACCCTTCCGAGCACGTGAAGTCCCGGCTGTACGTTGTCACGGCCAGGCGTCTCACGATCTGGCCGCTCGAGAACGCTATCCTCACCGAATGGCGGACAGGCGGGAGCAGGCTGGGGGGCGCGCCGTCGTTCAGCCGGGGGATAGACAGCCTGCTGAACTGGCGCAATCCAGCTCTCGGGCGCCGACTCCCAGTTGTTGGCGAACGGATCGTCGCCCACGGCTGGAATCACCAATAGATCACGCGCGCGGGTTGCCGCCACATACGCCAGACGCACGCCCTCCGCGCGGTCGCGTGCCATCTCCTCCGCCTCGTGATCGATGAGGTCCCAGGGCGACCAGCCCGTCAGTCGCACCGCGCAGAGCTCGCGCTCGCTGTCGACGAAGCGATCGGGATTCTGAGCGGTCGCGTTCGCGCCGATGTCGGCAAGGATCACGACCGGGAACTCGAGCCCCTTGGCGCGGTGCACGGTCATGATCCTCACCCCTTCGCTCCCCTCCTCCACCACGGGCGCCTCGGTTGCCTCACCCTCGCTCTGCTCGGCCAGCTGCTCAACGAAGCCACGGAACGAGATCCCGCCCGACGCCTCCCATTGGCGGGCCAGTTCCGCGACCCGGAGGACATTCGCGAGCGCCCGCTCGCCAGAGGGACGAAGGATGAACGCGGCGTGAGCCCGGGTCGCGGTGAGCAGCGCGGCGATCGTCTCTTCGACCGGACGAACGTTGCGACGGCGATGCAGCTCGGCCAGTAACCGAAGCCCCTCCACGACCGGTGTCAGATGGGGGGCCATGGGCTCACCCTCACCCGGGGGACGGACGCGGAAAGGATGCAAGCGGCCGACGCGCTCTCGGTATTCGAGTAGGGCCTCGTCTCCCACCGCAAATAGGGGGCCACGCAGAGCCCCGTAGACGGCGAGATCGTCGTCCGGCCACTCGATGGCGGTGAGGGCCGTGCGCAGGCTCTCGACCTCCTCACGCTGGTGGAACGACTTGCCGCCCACCAGCATGTGGCGAATCCCCCGAGCCTCGAGCGCCTCGACATAGGGCTGGGTCACGTCGGCGCCCCACTGGGTGAAGCGGCGAAAAAGCACGCACACGTGGCGGGCCGCCACCGCGATCTCTTCGCCGGGCCGGTCTCGTTCCGTCACGCGCCAGCCGCTCTTCTCAATGAGCCAGTGGACGAATGCGGCGACCGTGTCGGGCAACGACGCTTCGATGGCGGTCTTGGTGAGGCTCCATCGGCCGTAAGGGCGCGGAACCGGCAGCGCCACCACGCTTGGCTGGCCAGAGCGCTCCGCGCGATACGGTGCGAGCGGAACGTAACCCGACTGGAGCGTGGCGTGATCCTCGACCATGCGCGGCCCAAACGCGGCGTTGACCAGTCGCTGCAGGGCTGGCATGGCGCGGAAGCTCGAGGTCAGCTCCACCACGACGGTGCCACGGCGACTCAGGAGGCGCTTCACCTCCTGGTAGATACCGACGTCGGCCCGGCGGAACCGATAGATTGACTGCTTGGGGTCTCCCACCACGAATAGCTTGCCGGGGACCGGGACGACATCGCGCCAGCGCACGAGGCTCGGATCGGTGCCGGCGAGGAGCAGCAGAATCTCGGCCTGGAGCGGATCGGTGTCCTGGAACTCGTCGACGAAGATGTGGCTGAATCGCCGTTGCAGCTCCGCTCTGACATCAGCGCGGTCTCGCACGAGGTCACGCGTTCGGAGCAGGAGATCGAGGAAGTCAAGACACCCCGCCCGCGTCTTGAGGGCGGTGTAGGCGTCCACGGTGGCGAACAGCTCCCCTTGGAGGAGCGCTACCAGGTCGGCATCGGACCGTCGAGCAAAGTCGTCGAGTGCCGTGCAGAGGAGCGCGTGCGCCCCCAAGACTCCTTCGCGCGTGACACCACCTCGGTAATTGCGATCGTAGCCCTTGCGCGGACGCCTGAATTGCCGGCTGCGGGCCAGCTCGACCAGGGCCGCCTCGAGCCCGTCGTAGTCGCGCGGGATCAGGGGTTCACTCACGCGCACGTCGTCGCTGATGCGGCGCGCCAGCCACGTGTCGGCGTAGAGGCCGTCGGCCGGAGTCGCACACGCGCGCAGCAGATCACGCAAGGCATGCACGCGCTCGATCAGCTCGTCGATGGCGGCCTCCCGCGCGAATGCCTCCCGGCGCCACGGTGCGCGAAAGTCCCGCCAGCCGGCGAGTGTCCAGCCAGCACGCCGGAGCCGCTCGAGTGGGTCCCCATCATCGAGGGCCGCCCGGCGGCGAAGCCCGCGCCGCAGCCCCTCCCGTGGCCGCTCCAGTTCCGCCTCGACCCAGCCGTCGAAGGCCCGACGGTAAAGGGCCTCCGCCTCCGGCTCGGTCAGCACCTGAAACCGCGGGTCCACGAGCGCCTCCACGGGACGTTCGTGCAGAAGCTCGTTGCAGAATCCGTGGATCGTGCTCACGTGCGCCTCTTCCAGGTGGGCCACCGCTTCCTCGAGCCTGCCCCGCTCTGCTGAGCCCGGCCGGGCCTCCTGGCGCGCCTGCTCCAGCTCCACCCGCAGCCGTAGCTTCAGCTCGCCGGCCGCTTTCTCGGTGAAGGTCACGGCGACGACACTCTGGACATTGCCGCGACCTTCAGCAAGCACCGAGACCAACCGTGCTACCAGCTCGCTTGTTTTCCCGGTGCCCGCCGCCGCCTCGACGATCATGCTCTCGTCGAGAGACGTCCGGATCCGATCGCGCACGTCCTGGTCGACGAGCCGGGTCATGGCCAGCTCCGCAAGAGTAAGAGGTCTTGAAGGGCCCGCTGGTCCTTCTGCTCGATGCGGCGCTCCTCGCTCGGACCGCAGATCAGAAGAAAGTCGCAGATGGCGCACGCTTTCTGGCGAGGCGCCGGCGGCAAGAACCCCTTTGCAATGGCGCGGTCGATCAGCGTGAGCACTTCGAGGCCGCGCTCGCGCGCAGGCTCGGCCATGGGAACGACTCGCTCCGAGAACTCTCCGGCCCGCGTGCAGTATGAGAGGCGCGACTCGACCACGGGTTGTCCGAAGATCTGCTCCACCGCGAGACCATAGAGCACAGGCTGGAGCGCCTCACCCTTGCCGACCACAAGGCCGGCAGCCGTGCGATTGAGCCCCGTCTTGTGGTCGGTGACCCGCAGATCGGGGCGTTCACGACGCCGCTCGATCAGGTCGATGATGCCGCGCAGGCGCCAGCCGCCGGGCAGGGTGACCTCCTCGCGGATGCTGCCCGCGTCCACACCGGGTCCGCCGGGCAGACCGAAGGCCAGCTCGAACGCGAAAGGCTCCCAGGTGGCTTGCCCTTCAATGGATCGATCGAGCCACGTACGTAGATCGACGCGAATCGACTCGATCTCGTCCTGCCAGACCCGCGCGATGGCCGGCGCGAGCTTCTCGCGATACTCGCCGGCGACGCGGTCCAGCACCCGATCAAGCACACTCAGCGCCTCCGGCAATTTCGCCTGTGACAAGGGAAGCTGCCCTGTCCCTTGGAGGAGGCGCAAGCACTCCGCCTGGGCCTGGTGAAAGAGGCTCCCCCGCGTCAGCGGGTCGAGCCGATCGAGGGGCCCGATTTCTTTGCGCGGGGCCAGCCGGCAGATCGCGGAGAGATAAAACTGGTACGGGCAGGCGGCGAAACGCTGGAGGGCCGAGACGGAGTAGGCGCGTGCCGTCGGCCGCGAGGCCTCCAGGAGGCCGCGGGTGCCATCGGCGAGCTGCACGATGCCGTCGTACGGCGTAAAGCGCGGCCGCCAGCGCGCCCACCGCGTGCGCAGGGATCGCGCGAGCCGGTCGTTCAGCTCGAGTAGATAGCGCGCGCGCCCCCGCACCTCGGCCGTTGGCCGACGCAGGAGCGCGCCCAGGCTCGCCAAATCGTGCTCGATCTCGTCGATGGCCTGCGCGGGATCGTCGGGGGCGGGCCATGCCAGCCGAGCGTGCCCCCTCTCCGCCGCATCGCGCTCGAGCGTCTGCGGATCGGGAATCCGCCCGGCCAGCGCCCGCTGCACTTCCATCGCGTAGAACGACGGCACGCGCGGGCGCGCCTCCACCAGCTCGATTCGCGAGTAGGACAGATACACGCGCCGCGCCGCCGCGCCGACGGCGATGCGCAGGAGAAGGCGCTCGTGCTGGGCGCGATCACCCTGCAGTCTGAGCTGAGCGCCGATCTCCCGCCGCAAGATGTCCAGAAGGATCGGGTCCTCTCGCGGTTTCTGGGGAAAGACGCGCTCGGCAAGGCCCGGGACGAACACCACCTCGAACGCGTGCCCCCGGGCCTGCTCGAGCGTGCCCACGAACACCCGCCCGTAGCGGGTCGCCGGCGGCCGCTCGGCCACCGTGGCCAGTTCATCGGCAAGCACGTCCCGCACTTCGTCGAGCGTCACCGGCCCGATCGGACCGAGCACACGAAGCTCCGCCAGCACGGCGAGCACCCGCTCCGGTCGCCTGAGAACCATCGGGGTGAGCCCTTCGAGTTCGGTGATCCACTCGCCCCACGTAGCCTGCACGGGCAGCGCCGCCAGCCGCTCGATCACGGGAAGCACGAATCGCCGGAGGTGCTCGAGATCCGCCAGATCCCGCTCGATCGCCGCGACTCGTGGAGAATCTGGTTCCTCCCGGCGAAGCTCCCCAACCTTCAGGCGAAGCTCCTCGGCAAAGCCGTCCAGGCGTCGACTCCACCGTTCGCGGCCTCCGATCACCGCCGAATCGACGAGGAACCGCTCCCACTTCCACGGCGCGCGTAGCGCGCCTTCGAGGACGGGGCGCGTGTCGGTATCCTCCACGGGGGCCTCGGTCGGCGCCAGCTCGTCCGTCTCCGGGTTGCCATCGTCGGCTCCCAGGGTCAGCGCCTCGGCGTCAGCTTCCACCCACACGCCCACGGCTCGCGGCGGCGTGCCATCGGCGTCGAGGGGGGGAACCTGGCCGAGCGACAGGTACTCCGCGAATCGCCGGGCCGAGAGCTTCTCTCTGGCGCAGTCGAGCAGGGCAAGCAGCGCGCGCCCTGCCGGATGGGGCCTCCGTACGCCCCGCGCGAAGAAGACGGGAATCCCCGCCCGGCCGAGCGCGATCTCGAGCAGACTGGAGTAGACCTGCGGCGCGCGAAGCAGGATCGCGATCTGGTCGAACGGCGTCCCATCTCGCGCCTCTCCGAGAAGGCGCCGTGCAATCTCGATCGCCTCCCGGCCCTCACCCGGCGCGGAAAAAAAGACGGCTTCACCCGGCTGAGCCTCAGAGGTCGGTGCGGTCTCGGAGAAGAGGTATCTGCGCAAGTGTCCGAGGCCGGAGGCGTCATCCGTCGCTGTGGTATCCGTGCGTCGCTTGAGCGCGCGCCGGCTCGGCCGTTCGGGCCGAGCACCCAGCGCCTCGAGCGCGCGCACGGTGCTGTCGTCTCCGGCGGGAACAGTGACGAGTACCGAGGGCGACAGGGCGAAAAGCCGCCCGACGAAGGTGGCCTCGGTCGACGAGGGGATCGGGACGTCGAGCAGCACGAGCGGTAGCCCGGCGATCGCCGCTGTCGCGCCTGCCGACACCGCCAGATCGAAGAGCGCGCGGCGGTCGGCCAGCCCTCCCGTCCCCAGTAGTTTAGCGAACCGAGTCAGCAGCTCGGCTACGTCCCCGCTCGCATTCCCCGCCCCCTGCCCCGCGGCCGCCGGTGCTCGTGTTGCCCCCAGCGCCTCCGGCACAATCTGGGCGAGCCGCAGCTCGCCGAGGGTCGAAGCGACAGCGCGCGCGAAGCCTGGGAAGCGCGCCACCGGAGTGAAGTACCCGAGGGTATCTGCCGCGAGCGTCTCGAAGATGACACGCGCTGTGACCGCCTCCGCGCCGAGCGATGTCAGGGGAACCGCACCGCGCTGAGCCAACGCCATGGCCGCCATGTGCACGGCCAGCTGGGTGAGGCTCATGCGATGGATCCCGAACGTGACGCCGGCCGTCGCCGTCACCCGTCGCACGAGGTCGTCGGCGGCGCCGCGCGAAGCGCCAACCACCAGCGCGCCGGCAGCCGCCGGCAGCGCGGCCAGGAACTCGCGTGCCGCCTCCACTCGCTCGGCGCTCGCCGCCGACTCGATGACCCGGATCAAGAGTCTTCCCCCTTCTGTTAGAGTTCTACCCTTGACCGCCCGGGTGAGCCAGTGTCTTTGATCGGAGACATTGACGGCCGCAAGGCCGGCCCGGTAACCTCACACTCGTGGCCGATCTCGATCTTCGCCTCCGGCGATGGTCACGCGTCGAGTACGAGAGGCTCGTCGAGTGTGGTTTCTTTCAGCCCGGCGACCGAGTCGAGCTGATCGGCGGCCAGCTGCTCGTCGCCGAGCCTCAGAACAGTCCTCATGCGACGGCGGTGGGCCTCGTCGAGGACGCGTTGCGAGAAGCCTTTACGCGTGGCTGGGTCGTCAGAGGGCAAGCGCCCATCGCTCTCGACGACGAATCTGAGCCGGAGCCGGACGCTGCCGTGGTCCCGGGGACGCGGCGTGATTACGGGCAGGCCCATCCCCAGAGGCCCGTCCTGGTTGTGGAGGTCGCCGACAGCAGCCTCGTCGGCGACAGAGTAGATCAAGGGCAGCCTCTACGCGCGGGCAGGTATCGCCGACTATTGGATCGTGAACCTCGTGGACCGTTTGGTGGAGATTCACCGCGATCCCGCGCGAGAGTCCGAGGCCGCCTACGGGTGGGCGTATCGCAGCGTGGAGCGTCACGGGCCGGAGGCTCTCATCTCCCCGCTCGCACTCCCCGGTGCGGTTATCGCAGTCGCCGACATTCTCCCGTAAGCAATGCCTTCCCGAATCTCGACCCAGCACGGCGGCGAGAACGCCCCGACGGAGAGCGTCGTCCCTCACGGGGACAGAAGCTGCCCGGCGTGATCCACGTCGTCCTGGTGGAAGAGCGCACCGTCCTCGTCGAGGGCCCGCCGATGGCTGCGTGAAACATGTTATCCTGTCCGCGTGAAGACCATGAGCATCCGCGACCTCCGTCAACGATGGCCGGACGCCGAGGCGCTGCTCCAGGTGGAGAAGGAAATCATCATCACCCGCGACACAAAGCCGGTCGCCAAGCTGGTGCACATTTCCGAGCGCTCGCGACCGCGTAGGCGGTTCGACCCGGCTGCGCATGCGCGGTGGCAACGAAGAATTGCTGGCGGCAAGGTCTCGCGCTGGGTCGATCGTGCCGTGAGGGCAGCCCGGAAGGATTAACCTTGAGGTGTCTCGGCGGTGATCTACCTCGACACGAGCTGTCTGCTGAAGCTCCTCCTGGAGGAACCGGAGAGTGGCGCGGTGCGGCTCGCGGTGGCCCGGGAGGCAGAGGTCATCGTCTCGGCGCTCACGGAACTGGAAACCACGGTGCAGCTCCGGGCCGGCTGGCTCTCGCGGGAATACCGGGAACGGCGATACCGCGCCTATGTCGACCGATTGAACGCGTTCCACGAGATCGACCCCTTCAATTTCCGGCCGCTGGCCGCCTCGCTCTTCCCAACCGCACTACGTCAGGATCGAGACGCGCGCAGGATCCACTGCCGAACTCTCGATCGGCTTCACCTGGCGGCCATGGAGGAACTAGGGTTGCGGCGTCTCATGACCAATGACCTTGCGGAAGCGGCCGGCGCCAGGGCGCTCGGCTTCGAGGTCGTGAGTCCGGGACGCTCCTGAAAAAACGGTGCTCCCTGCCCTTGGCAACTACGTCGGCGGCCCCTCCCTCACCGGCCGGACCTCGATCGTGCTGGTGCGCGCCAAGGGGATGCGCGCCGCAACCGCAATGGCCTCATCGAGGTCCGTGACGTCCACGAGCATGTAGCCACCGAGCTGTTCGCGGGTCTCCGCGAATGGACCGTCGGTCACCAGTCGCTTACCGTCGCGCACGCGGACGCTGGTGGCTGACGACGACGGATGCAGCGGAAACCCGCCGAGATACTGGCCGCGCGATGCGAGCTCTTGCGAGAGCACCCGGGTCTCCTCGTAGATCTGCTGTCGCTCGGACACGCTGAGCTTGTCCCAGGCCGGCTCGTCGCGGCAGATCATCAGCATGTATTTCACGGGCGCCTCCTCAACCTCGGCATCGCGAGCGATCTGACCACCATAACGCACGTTGGCGTCCGCGTGCAGGTAAGACGCGTGGCGTGCGTGGAACTGGCTTCGACGCGCTTGCCCGTGCCATTGCGCTTTCCGGTGCTTGACTTTGCTGGCGGCCACGGCTAGCCTGCGGCAACCGCAGGCAGCTGTCTCACGGCCTCAAGCAGGAGGCCGTCATGACGTATACCGCCATCCAGATCGACAAGCTCACTCCCCACGTCGGCGCCGAGATCCGGGGTGTGGACCTCGCGCGCCCACTCGACGAGCGCACCTTCAAGGAGATCCACGCGGCCCTGGTGGACAACGGCGTCATCTTCTTCCGCGGCCAGCACCTCACGCCGGAGCAGCAGAAGGACTTCGGGCGATTGTTCGGCGAGCTGCATGTGCATCCGGCGGCGCCCTCGCTGCTCGAAGGCCACCCCGAGATCCTCGTCATCCATGCGGACGAGACATCCACGCGGGTGGCTGGCGAGAACTGGCACTCCGACGTCTCCTGCGATCCGGAACCGCCCATGGGCAGCATTCTCTATATGCACGAGCTCCCTCCGGTCGGCGGCGACACGCTCTTCGCCAGCATGTACGCGGCCTATGACGGGCTGTCGGCGCCGATGAAGCGCTTTCTCGAGCCACTGACCGCCATGCACGAGGGCGAACACGTCTACCGTGGGCGCTACGGTGTCGACGACAGGGGCCGCGTGTTCCCCAAGGCCGAGCACCCGGTGATCCGGACCCATCCCGTATCTGGCCGCAAGGCGCTGTTCGTCAACGGCGGCTTCACCACGCGCATCGTGCAGCTCGCGCGGGCGGAGAGCGACGCGCTGCTCCAGTTCCTTTTCCGGCACCTTGAGACGCCGGAGTTCCAGTGCCGCTTCCGCTGGCAGGTCAATTCGGTCGCCTTCTGGGACAACCGCTGCGTGCAGCACCACGCGATGTGGGACTACTATCCCCAGCGTCGCCACGGCCACCGGGTGACGATCAAGGGAGACAAACCCTTCTACACGCCGTGAGCGATGTGCTCACGCGGACGCGCGGGTCAGCCACGCGGCATCGCGCGTCGATGGCCGGCGCGCCAGCCGCTCGGCGAGGAGCGTTCGCGCGCGCTCGAACCGCCCTGATCGGAGCCAGGCCACAAGCAAGGTGTCCTCGAACAGCTCACGCTGGGCGTGGCTTCCTCCGATCCTGACGATCCCGGCGGCCACTGGCTCCATGAGATCGGCGGCGCCAGCGTGGTCGCCCCGCGCGAAGGCGGCCACCGCTTCGGCGAGCACGCGTGCCACCGGTCCCGTCGGCGCGCGCCCGGCCGTCTCCAAGTCTCGCAGCTCGCGTAGCCGTTGCTCCAGCGCGGCGCTGTCGCCGGTGGCGGCGAAAGCGATGGCGCAGTGCAGATCGACGAAGTGAGCTCCCGCCCGTGGAAAGGCGCGCCGCGCAACTTCGGCCACCTCGGGCCAGGGAAGCACGCTCGGGGGACGTCCCTCGGCCTCGTCGTAGATCCGGAGCCGCCACAGGAACGAAGCGCCGTCCGTCACCAGATTGAGCGGCGGCGACTGGGAAACCGAGGCCCTCATATGAGCGGCATGAAGGTCGAGGGCCCGCTCGGGACGCCCTTCCGCCAGCTCGAAGAGTGCCTGGTGCCAGGCCAGATGGCAGTGCAGCGGGCCGCCGCGATCGTAGTCCGCCAGCCAGGGGCCAACGAACTCGGTCCCGCCGGCAGCGTCACCCGCCTCGAAAAAGCAGTGGGCAAGACCGTGGACCGCGTGGGCACTGCGCGCGTTGAGGGTGAACGCTCGCTCCATCATCTTCCGCCCGCGCGTCCGGGCGCCAGACTCGGTGTGCGCCCAGCCGTGGGCGAACAGAAACCACCAGTCGTCGCCGGCATAGTGAGGCGCGAGGTCGTCGAGGAAGGCCAGAAGCTCGGCATCGCGGGCGGTACGCCCGGAGAAGCTGATGAGCCCAAAGGCGCCGATAGCAAGCGATACCACCACCGCGTCGCGAGGAAATTCCGCCGCGTGGGCCCGCACCGTGGCCAGAGCCTCGGCCGCCCTTCCCTCGAGCGTGAGCCCGATGGCTTCCACGTGCCGGCGCTCGCGCGGCGTGGCGGCCGCGGCCGCCGCCCGCGCCTGCGCGATGACCTCCCGAGCCTCCGGGATACGTCCGAAGAGGGCGAGAGCGCGGGCCAGATCGGCGCGCGCCAGCGCAAAGCTGGGATCGGCCGCGACGGCGCGGGCGAACGCCGTCTCCGCCCCCACCTGCGCGGCCAGCAATCGGTCAACGCCGTCAACGTACGCCTCGGCGGCGGCAGGGGAACCGGTCGTCAGCGGCAGCCCGTATCGGTCGTCCACGGCGGCTGCATGGTACCCCATCGGGGTAGGGGCGAGGTGTGTGTCACCGGACGCGGCCAGCCCAGGTCGACTACTATGGCGACGAATGTGACAGCCGGAGGGGAGGACACCATGGCAACGACGGTGGAGACCGCGCTCGGTCCGACGGCCACGACCGAGCTTGGCCCGACTTTGATGCACGAACACATCGTCACGCGCTCGCCCGGGGTGCAGGAGAACTGGCCCCACCTCTGGGACCGGGCGGCGATCCTGGCCATCGCTGAACGGAAGCTGGCCGACCTGTACAGCCGCGGCATCCGCTCCATCGTCGATCTCACCACCGTCGATCTCGGCCGCGACATCGGCCTCATCGCCGACGTAGCCCGGCGATCGCGCGTGCACGTGATCGTGGCCACCGGTGTCTGGTGGATGCCCCAGCGGTACTTCAGCGCTCACGGCGTCGATGCGGTGGCAGATCTGTTCATTCGCGACATCAGTCAGGGCATCGGCGCGAGCGGCATCAAGGCCGCTATCATCAAGTGCGCCACCGACACCGCGGGTGTCACGCCGGTGATCGAGAACATCCTGCGCGCTTCCGCCCGCGCCCAGAAGGCGACCGGCGTGCCGATCTCGACGCACACGTGGGCCGCCGGCCGATCGGGCGAGGCGCAGCAGGCGATCTTCGCGCAGGAGGGCGTCGATTTGAGTCGCGTCATCATCGGCCACAGCGGCGACAGCGACGATCTCTCGTATCTGCGCGGGCTGATGGAGCGGGGGAGCACGATCGGTATGGACCGCTTCGGCCTGGAGCACTTCCTGCCTACCGCCAAGCGGGTCGAGGTGCTCGCCCGGCTCTGCTCCGAGGGTTACGCCCCCAAGATGGTCCTCTCCCACGATGCCAACTGCTGGAGCGACATGCTCTCCGAGGACGACAAGCGGCGGACCCGGCCGCGCTGGCATTACAACCACATTTCTGACGACATCCTCCCCGCCCTTCGTCAGGCCGGCGTCAGCGAGGATCAGATCGACCAGATGCTCGTACGGAACCCCCGGGCCATCTTCGAGGCTCGCAAATAGGAGAACGCCACACGATCGCGAGCGACATCAAGCGACCAGCTGTACCCTCGTGTCGTTGCTGGGGTTCAGCCCCGCCCCATCAGTAAGGCAGACTCTCGCGTCCAATCAGCTCCCGCGCCACGACGATCTTCATGATGGCCGCCGCGCCATCGCCGATCTCGAGCCCCATCACGTCGCGCATTCGCTGCTCGAAGGGAAGCTCGTCCGTGTAGCCGTAGTGGCCGTGCAGGAGCAAGCACTGGTGGATGGTGTCGACGGCCAGCCGCGGCACCCACCACTTCACCATGGCCGACTCCTTCGTGTAGGGGGCGCCGCGATCGGCCAGCCACAGCGCGCGGTAGCAGAGCCAGCGGGCCGCCTCCAGCTGCGTGGCCGCTTCCGCGATCGGGAACGACACGCCCTCGAAGCGCGCCAGCGCGCGCCCAAAGGCCTGCCGCTCCTTGACGTAGGTCATGGTCTCCTCGAGCGACACCTGGGCGGCGCCGAGACAGGCCAGGCCGATGAGCACACGATTGAAGTCGAACCCCTGCATGACTTGACGGAACCCCGTGCCCTCGGCCCCGAGACGGTGCGAGGCCGGGATCCGGACATGATCGAACGAGAGCACGGCGCGCCCGATGACGTGAGTACCGAGGTCGCGCAGGCGACTGCGGGCAACGCCAGGCGAATCGAGTGGGACCAGGAAGGCGCTGATTCCCTGCGACCCGGTCCCGGAGCCTGTTCGAGCGAAGACGATCGCCGCCTGGGCGGCCATGCCCAGGCTGATACCGGACTTCTCGCCGGTGAGTACGTAGTCGCCGCCGTCGCGCTCCGCCCGGCACGCGAGGTGGGCGGCGTCGGAGCCGGTGCTCGGCTCGGTGAGGGCCAGGGCCACGATCGTCTCGCCCCGTGTAGTCGGGGGGATCCAGCGCTGCCTGATCTCCTCGACCCCATTTCCGCCGATGATCTCGCCGGCGAAGGCCGCGAGCTGAATTCCGTATGTGGCCCCGAAATCACCGCGGGCAATCTCCTCCACGGCAATTCCGGTGGTAACGAGATCCGCGCCCCCTCCCCCGAGGTCGACGGGCGCGCGCAGCCCGAGGAGGCCAAGCTCGCCCATCTGGCGCCAGGCATCCCACGGAAATTCATCGCTCTTGTCCCAGTGCGCCGAGCGGGGCGCCAGCTCCTTGCGGGCAAAGGCCCGGAGAGTACGCGCCAGCTCCTCCTGCTCTTGTGTGAATGAAAAGTTCAGCACCGACCGAACGTCAACCCGGTCACGTCGAAGCCGAGCACAGCGCTCAGCTCGCGCAATGCAACGCGGGGATCCTCGACCTTGATGGTGGTCATGCCGAGGGCACGGGCGGCCTTGAGGTTGCCCCCGATGTCATCAAGGAAGACCGTCTGGGCCGGCGCCACCCCCAGCTGGCGGCACGTGAGTTCGTAGATTCGCGGGTCGGGCTTGCGTAGTCCCACCACGCTCGACTCGATGTAGACGTGAAAGAGCTCGCGGAGCTCCGCCCGCCCTGGCCGCACCTCGTCCGTCACCCAGTTGTTGGTGAGCGCGGCCACGCGCAAGTCGTGTGCGCGAATGCGCCGGATGGCCTCGATCATGCCCGGCCGCGGTACCCCTGCCTGCGCGATGTACGCCATAACACAAGCGCCGCTCAGCTCCACGCCATGGGCGCGGCAGTCCGCCTCGAAGGCCGGGAAGAAGTCCGGGAGGCCGAGCTCCCCGCGTTCCAGACGCGACCAGGCGCCGCCGTCGCCGGCCGCCACGATGGCCCGGTTGATGGCGTTCGGCGTGAGGCGGTGGTCGCGCTCGTAGCGTGCGATCGCATGCAGGGGCGAGTCCATGACCACGCCGCCCAAGTCGAAGACCACGGCGGCGATCCCTTGCCGCCCGCTCTTGTCCCCCATGGGATTCTCGGCCGGGACGTGCAGCCCATCGCAGAGCCCATAGTCAGGCATCGCCAAAGTCTACGTCAGGTCGGGTGGTTCGGCACTTGACCAGTCATACGGCCCGTCCTAGGGTGACGGTTGTGCTCCTGACCGGAGGGCGATTCTATACGCTCGACGCGGCCGGCTCCGTGGTCGATTCGCTGGTGGTGCGCGACGGTCGCATCGTCTTCGCTGGATCGCGGCAGGACATCAACGTGCCCGCCGGCGAACAGGTCCGTGATCTTGGAGGACGCGCCGTCCTGCCCGGCCTCGTCGACGCTCACGCACACCTCATGCTGCTTGCCCGTGCCCGCCTCGCCATCGATCTCGCCGGCGTCAGGTCGGAGGAAGCCGCGGCGGCCCTGGTGGGGGCGGCGTCCCGCCGAGCCGCCCCGGGTGAGTGGTTGACCGGCCGCGGCTGGGATCAGACCCTCTGGGAGGGTCAACGCTTTCCCACGAAAGCGTCGCTCGATCGCGTGGCGCCAACGCATCCAGTCGCCCTGACGCGGGTGGACGGGCACGCCACCTGGGCGAACTCGGCCGCGCTGGTTATGCCGGTATTAGCCGCTCGCTCGCCGATCCCGCCGGGGGCCGCATCGTGAGAGCGTGAGGACGGCGAGCCCACGGGCCTGCTCATCGACACGGCCCAGGATCTCGTACGCGCTCGGCAACCCACCCCATCGCCGGATCGCTTCGAGCAGGCCGTCCGCGAGGCGATCGCGCACGTCCTCGCCAAGGGGCTGACCGGCATCCATGAGATGGGCGTGGACCTCGATACGATCGCGGCCTATCGACGCCTCGTCGAGCGCGGACAGTTTGCCCTCCGCAACGACGTCGCCGTGAGTGGGAAGAAGGCGTGGGCTCACTACCGCGAGCACGGACGGGAGACGATCGGCGACGGGCGCGTGGTAATCGGCGCGCTCAAGCTCTGGCTGGATGGCGCGCTCGGCTCCCGGGGAGCCGCGCTCCACACCCCCTACTGCGACGACGCGGCGAACAGCGGGCTCATCCTGATACCTCCGGATGAGGTTTCACGCCTGACGTGCGAGGCCCTGAATCACGGCTTTCAAATGTGCGTCCACGCCATCGGTGATCGCGCGAACACCTTGGTCCTCGACGCGTTCGAGACCGCCCTGGGGGCAGCGTCACCCGCCGCGCGGGCGCGACACCGGCTGCGCGTCGAGCACGCGCAGATCCTCGCCCAAGCCGACATTCCGCGCTTCGCCCGCCTCGGCGTCATCCCCAGCATGCAACCCACCCATTGCACGTCGGACATGCGCTGGGCCGAGGCGCGCCTGGGACCCGAGCGGCTGGCTGGCGCCTATGCGTGGCGTTCCCTGCTCGCCACCGGTTCCCCCATCGCCGCGGGGTCGGATTTCCCCGTGGAAGACGCCAATCCGTTCCACGGGATCTACGCGGCCGTGACCCGCCGCCCGCTTGGGGGAGACGACCCGCACTGGCAGCCCGGGCAGTGTATGACGCGCGCGGAGGCCGTACGCGCGTTCACGACGTGGAACGCCTACGCGGTTCGGCGCGAGCACGAGCTTGGCTCGCTTGAGCCAGGCAAGCGCGCCGACTTGGTCGTTCTCTCTGAGGACGTCTTCACGTGCGAGGAGGCGCGCATCAAGGACATCGTCCCCGAGTTGACGATGGTGGACGGCGAGGTGGTCTTCTCGCGCGAGGCCAGCGCGCCATGACCCCTCGCATCGATCGTCTCGCCGATCCGCTTGCCCGAAGGCCTCGCGACGCTCCTAGCGGACGACGAGCGTGACGGGACTCGGTTCGTCCGCCGCCTCGTCGACGAGTGGGCGAGTCGGCACGAATCGATTCGACCGACCCGGCGAAGCGCTGTTCGGCGCCTGGATCGGCGAGCAGCTGGTCGGGGTATGCGGGCTCAACGTCGATCCCTACGCAACGGCGCAGCAGGTCGGCCGGGTACGGCGCTTGTACGTTCTCACCGCGTTCCGACGGTTGGGCGTGGGCCGCCGCCTGGTCATGGAAGTGATTGCCGCCGCCCGGGGGCGCTTCGACAGCCTCCGACTGCGGACCTTCAATCCCGCCGCAGCCCGGCTCTACGAAACGATGGGCTTTCGGCCCTCGGGCGGCGCCACCGACCACACGCACGCCATGGAGCTGGTCTCGGCTCGACCGGTCGCTCAACGTAGCTGACCGAAGGGGTTAAGCCCCGACCGGATCGCGGTCGGGGTCAAGCACCCAGGCGCCGGCGCAAGTCTTCAACGCTCGAGACGAGCTGATCCATGTCCGGCACGTCTCCGCCCGGGGTGACGCGATCAACCACCTCGGGAAGCAGCTGCGAGAGGCCCTCCGAGGTCTGCCGCGGCGTAAGGCCGGCTCTTCGCGCGATCTCATCGATCCCACCCTGGCTGAAGATCTGATCCAGTGCGTCGGGCGAGATGGGCATGTTCTGGCCTGTTCCAACCCATGAGCGAGCCTGATCGCCGAGTCCGGCCTGCTGCATCTGCTCAAGCAAGGCACCGAGGCCGCCCATGCTGCCCGCACCTGCTCCGCGCCGGCCGAGCATCTCGTCTCCGCGACCTCCGCCCCCTCCGCGCGGCGCGCCGCCGCCGAGCACCTGGCCCAGGATATCCCCGAGGCCGCCACCGCCCGCCTGGCCGGAGCCGCCGCCGCGGCTGGCAAGCATCGAGAGCAAAACCGGCAGCAGCGCCATCAGAACGTTGTTCATCCCGCCCCCAGAAGGGGGCGACCCGCGCGGCGGAACCGGCGCGGCTCTCCCCTGGCCCATTGACCCACCGAGCATGCCGCCGAGCAAATCGTCGAGAAGTCCCATGATGCCCTCCTAGCGACCGATGACAAGGCGCCCGCTCTAACTTCAACTACCCGCTTCTGACAATGACCGCTCCGGCCGTGTGGGACATGCTGCTTTGCTTCGACTCGCCGACGCCCTCGCTGATCCCGCGCGCCGCCGCTCTGCCGCAGTGCCGACTCGATCAGCGCGTCGAGTATCCAGCGCGCGACGGTCTCGACGTCGCGATAACTTGCTCCCCAGATGTCGCGCAGCACCACGTATGGCTCGATACCGTACACCAGGGACAGGGCTTTCAACAGGCGATCGTAGGCTCGTGGTCCCAAGGTGGCCCGCAGGGGCGCCGCCGCCCGGTGCAGCATGTAGCGACGATGACCACGGCGGAACGGTTCCTCCTCCAGCCGGCCGAGACGCTCGAGCGATTCGTGCTCGAGGGCCAGCTGGAGCGCGGCGCGCATGTGGGGTTCGAACTGACGGAACAACGGAAAGGTCCGGTCGAAGAGCTCGCGCACCCGGCCCAGGCCGTCGGCCGGTGTCGGTTCGAAGCGTCGCACGGGCGCCAGGGCCTCAGCGACCACGGCACTCACAAGCGCGCTGCGGCTCGGGAAATACCGATAGGCGGTCGCGCGGGACACGTGCGCCTTTGCGGCCACCTCTGGCACCGATGGAATACGGCCACGCTGAACGAGCACCATCGCTTGCGCGAGCAGGCGACGGTACGTCCGGGGGCGTGCTCCCCGCGGGGGTGGGGGCAACGGGCTCAGCCCGGCCGCCGGTGGCCGGGTCACAAGCGTCTTGACAAAGGACGACACGGCCCCTAGTCTCGCACAATCGCGTGAGACACGTGTCTCATTCGGGGTGCTGCCGGAACGGTGCCCTGCCCGGCGGGGAGCCCTCAAGGAGGAGGTATGGCCAACGTCCTCTTCACGAACGTCCGGATCTTCGACGGCAGCGGCGCCCAGCTCTACCCCGGCGAAGTCCTGATCCAGGGCAGCCGCATTGCACGGGTGGTGCGGGGTACGCGCGCGCTGCCGACGAGCGGCGTGGTGACCATCGACGGCGGCGGCGCCACCCTCATGCCGGGTCTGGTCGAAGCCCACACCCACTTCTCCTGGAACGATCAACCGACCTTGAACGCCATTCAGCGCATGCCCACCGAGGAGCACATTCTGTGGTGCGCGCATATCGCCAAGCGGTATCTCGACATGGGGTGGACGTCGTGTGTGGGCGCGGCGACCGCCAAGCCACGCCTGGACGTGGTCATTCGCAACGCCATCGAATCGGGCCAGATCCCCGGCCCCCGCTATCTCGCGGCCAGTCAGGAGATCACAGTGCCGGGCGGTCTCGGCGACGAGACCTTGCCGCATCTGCCCTACCCCGAGTTCAGCTTCGGCGCCATCGTCAACGGCCCTGAAGAGATGCGCAAGACCGTCCGCCTGTTCCTGAAGTACGGCGTGGACACCGTGAAGCTCAACCTGTCCGGGGAGTACATCGCCGGCATCCCGGCGGAGTTCACGCCGATGACGGACGAGGAGATCGCGGTGGCCGTGAAGGAAGCGACCGTGCGGGGCAAGCGCGTGTCGGCCCACGCGCGGTCGGCGGAGGCGGTGAAGCAGTGCGTGCGCCACGGCATCGAGATCATCTACCACGCGAGCTTCGCAGACCAGGAGGCTCTGGATCTGCTGGAAGCGCACAAGGACCGCCACTTCGTCGCCCCCGGCCTGGCCTGGCTCATCAACACCTCATACCACGCCGCCGAGTGGGGCATTTCCCCCGAGGCGGCGAAGGCGATGGGCTATCACCGCGAGCTGGAGGTGGCCTGCCAGACGCTCAAGACGATGCACGCGCGGGGCATACGCGTGCTGCCGGGCGGCGACTACGGCTTCGCCTGGATCAAGCACGGTACCAACGCCAAGGACCTCGAGTACTTCGTGAAATACCTGGGATTCACCCCCATGGAGGCGCTGCTCTCGGCGACACGGCTGGGCGGCCAGATCATGCTGAGAGGCGGCGAGCTCGGTCAGGTCAAGGAGGGGTATCTGGCCGATCTCCTGCTCGTGGACGGCGATCCGCTGGCGCATATCGCACTCCTCCAAGACGAGAAGCGGCTCCTGGCCGTCATGAAAAACGGGGAATTTCACAAGGACCCCCGCTCCGCGTCGGCGCGTCGCCTCCGCCTTCCGGCTGCTTGAGCACACCCAGAACGACAGATGGCCACCCAGTTCGTCGAGCGCATGGCAGTCGAGACCGACGGCGACGGCGAGCCCGTGCTGATGATCCATGGCCTGGGTGGCACCTCCAACGTCTGGACCCCGATGCGGCCAGCGCTGATTCGTCACCGGACCGTGCGACCCGACTTGCCCGGCTCGGGGCGTTCGCATCGCGTGGAGGGACCGCTGTCGATCGAGCGCTTGGTGCAGGCCATGCTCCACGTGTGCGCGGCCCTGCAGCTGGAGCGTGTGCACGTGGTCGCGCACTCACTGGGCACCATCGTGGCCTTCCACCTGGCGACGACGGCGCCCCGACTGGTCCGGAGTCTCGTCCTGTTCGGGCCGCTGCTCTGCCCACCCGATGCGGCCCGCGCCGGACTGCGCGGGCGAGGGGAGCAAGCCCGCCGTGACGGCGAGGCCGGAATGCAGGTCCTCGCCGACGCCCTGCTCCAGGCGTCGATCTCCACCGAGACGAGGACGCGGCGCCCGGTGGCGGTGGCCGCCGTCCGCGAGCTGCTGATGCGCCAGTGTCCGGAGGGCTACGCGCGCACCTGCGACGCGCTGGCTGATGCCCGCGCCACCGACGTGGCGACCATCGCGTGTCCGACCCTGCTCGTCACCGGTGACGAGGACGCGATCGCCCCGGCACAGTCAGTGCGCCAGATCGGCGAACGCATCCCCGGGGCCCGGGTCGAGGTGCTGTCGCGCTGCGGACACTGGACCATGCTCGAAAAGCCCGACGAATGCGACGCGCTGCTGCGACGTTTCTACACGCAGCGCATGTAAGGAACGACACCTATGAGCAATGTGCTCTTCACAAATGTGCGCATCATCGACGGGACCGGCGCCGAGCCCTACGCCGGCGAGCTCCTCGTGCAGGGCAATCGGATTGCGCGGGTGGCCCGCGGCGTCCGCGTGCTTCCGGCCGCCGGCCTGCCTGTCATCGACGGCTCCGGAGCCACCTTGATGCCTGGCATGGTCGAAGCGCACACGCATTTTTCCTGGAACGACGCGGCCGGCCTCTCCGACCTCCAGCGGCTCCCCCTCGAGGAGCACGTGCTGTGGTCGGCCAGCGTCGCCAAGCGCTATCTGCTGGCGGGCTGGACCTCGTGCGTGGGGGCCGCCTGCGCCAAGCCCCGGCTCGACGTGGTGACTCGTAATGCCATCAACGAGGGACTCATTCCTGGCCCCCGCTATCTGGCCGCCAGCCAGGAGATCACGGTGGTCGGCGGACTCGGCGACGAGACCTTGCCCCACTTGCCCTTTCCCGAGTTCAGTTTCGGGGTGGCGGTGACCGGCCCCGAGGAGATGCGGCGCGCGGTGCGCATGTTCCTCAAATACGGCGTGGACTCGATCAAGCTCAATCTGTCGGGCGACAACTTCATGCCATCGGCGCCGGCCGGCACCACCTGGATGAGTGACGAGGAGGTGGCGGTGGCGGTGAAGGAAACGACGATGCGGGGCAAGCGCGTGGCGGCGCACGCGCGCTCCTGCGCGTCGATCAAGCAGGCTGTACGCCACGGTATTCAGATCATCTACCATGCGAGCTTCACCGACGACGAGGCGCTCGACCTGCTCGAGGCCCATCGCGATCGGCTCTTCGTGGCACCGGGCATCGGCATCCTGGTGGCCATGCTCGAGCACGCCGCGCCCTGGGGCATCACCCGTCAGAAAGCCATCGAGATGGGCTATGAGGTCGAGCTGGCGGCAGCGGTCGAGTCACTGAAAAAGATGCACAAGCGCGGCGTGCGCGTGTTGCCGGGCGGGGACTACGGCTTCGCCTTCACCCCGCACTGCGACAACGCGCGTGACCTCGAGTATTTCGTCAAATACCTGGGCATGACGCCGATGGAGGCGCTGCTCTCCGCTACCCGCCACGGCGGCGAGATCATGATGCTCGGAAGCGAACTGGGGCAGCTGAAAGAAGGGTACCTGGCCGACCTCCTGCTGGTGGACGGCGATCCGCTCGGGAACCTGGCCATCCTGCGCGACCAGGCTCGGCTGCTCGCGGTCATGAAGGACGGCGTGTTCTACAAGGAACCGCAGATCCGCTCGGCGCAGACGCGCATCGGCCGGTCGGTGGCGTAGGACGCGCGTGTCACGCGGGTGGCAGTGGTTCTGGGGTGGTGTGCTCGGCGTCTCGGTGGCGCTCCTGGCCGCGTGGGCGCTCGCCGACAACGCTAAGCTGTTCTTCACCACCGCCCTCAACGGGCTGACCCTGGCCGCGCTTTACTTCCTCGTGGCGAGCGGCTTCACCTTGGTGTTCGGCCTCATGCGTAACGTCAATCTCGCCCACGGCTCGCTCTATCTGTTCGGGGCCTACATCGGTTACGTGGTCGGTGACCGGAGCGGCTCATGGCTGCTGGCGGCGGCGGCGGGGTTCGCGAGCGCTGCCCTCTTCGGGCTGGTGCTCCAGGTGGCCGTGTTCCGGTTCATGCACGGCGAGGACATGCGCCAGACCATGGTGACCATCGCGCTCTCCATCATGCTCGCCGACATCCTGCTGTGGATCTTCGGCGGCGAGATCTACCAGTTCGATCCACCACGCTGGATCTACGGTCGCACCTCCCTGCCTCTGGTGGAGATCTACCCCACGTACCGGCTGATGCTGCTCGCGATGTCGGCCGCCATCGGCATCCTCCTGTGGTGGTTTCTCAATCGCACCCGGGTCGGCATGATGATCCGGGCCGGGGTGGACGACCGGGCCATGCTCGCCGCCTCGGGGGTCAACGTGCAGTTCGTGTTCGCCATCACCTTCGCCATCGGCGCCGGGCTGGCCGGGTTTGCCGGCGTCGTGGGCGGCACCGCCCTCTCCATCGCTCCGGGTGAGGACACTCGCTACCAGCTCGCCTCGCTCGTGGTCGTGATCGTGGGGGGCATGGGCAGCGTCGTGGGAGCGGCCGTCGGCGCCATCATGATCGGGGTGGCCGAACAGTTCGGCCTCGCCTACGCGCCGACCTATAGCGTGGTCTTCACGTTCGTGATCATGGCTCTCGTCCTCGCCTTCCGACCGCAAGGGATTCTGGGCAGGCGCGCGTGAGTGCCGCCGACTGGCGTCGGGCCATGAACGCGGGCGCCGGCCGCCGCGCTTGGCGGCAAACCGCGCGCGGCGCTCCCGGCCCCGCATGGCCTTCAACGGGAGGCGTCGATGCGAACGGGCACACGGGGCCGACGCGCGAGGAGGCCCGACGGCAAGCCCAACGCGGCGCGGCGCGCCGATGGTCGTGGGTCCCGGGGCGGGTGCGAGTGCCCCACGTGTTGGTCTTGTTCGGGATACTGATCTATCCCTGGCTGGCCACGCCGTTCTTCACGTTCCAGATCGGCGCCCAGTCATTGGTGCTCGGGCTCATCGCGCTGTCCCTGACCTTCCTGGCCGGCTACGGTGGCATGGTCTCGCTCGCGCAAATGACGGTGGCCGGGATCGCCAGCTACATGTTCGCGATCTTCGCCACCAGCGGCACCGACATCAGCCTGGGGTGGCCGTGGTGGCTGGCAGTGATCCTCGCGCTGGCGATCGCCACCGCGTGTGCCACGTTGATCGGCTGGTTCTCGGTGCGCACCGAGGGCATCTACACGATCATGATCACCTTGGCCATCGGTGTGGCCTTTTACTACCTCGCGCAGCAGAACTACTCACTCTTCAACGGGTTTCAGGGTTTCCAGAGCGTGCGCACCCCGGCGATACTGGGTGCCGATCTGCGCGCTCCCATCACCTTCTACTACCTCGCGGCGTTCTGGTCGCTGGCCGGGTATATCTTCGTCGCCTATCTTCTGCGCGCGCCGTTCGGCGTGGCCCTGCAGGGCATCCGCGACAACCCCCGCCGCATGAGCGCGCTCGGTTTCGACGTCACCGCGCACCGCGTCGCCGCCTACGCGGTCGCAGGCATGATCGCAGCGGTCGGCGGCGTGCTCCTGGTCTGGTACAACGGCCTGGTCTCGCCCGGCTCCGTCGGCGTCAGCTGGCTGATCAACATCCTCATCATCGCGGTGCTGGGCGGCCTGCGGCATCCCATCGGGCCCTTCCTCGGCGCCCTGGTCTTCGTGCTGATGCAGAATTTCGCGGTCGATCTCGTCGATCGTGAGCGCTTCAATCTGCTCATTGGCGGGGTGTTTCTGCTGATCGTCCTCTTCTCGCCCGACGGCCTCCTCGGCTGGTGGGCGCGCGGCCGCGCCTACCTCACCGCCCGCTCGGCCCAATCGCGCCTGTCCGAGCCGGCGACACCACGCGGCCGAGGAATCGCGTGAGACAGCCGCGTTGAACGGCCGGGCGAGGTCCTACCCGTTCTTGCGGACGAACTCCCAAAATCCGCGGGGGTCGACGATCTTGATGCCCACTGACCTCGCGACATCCAGCAGGTCTCGATCACCAGTCACCAGCACATCTGCCCGGCTCTCGATCGCGGAGGCCAGTACCCATTGGTCATCGGGATCGCGTCGAGGAATCGCGGCTCGCCTCGCGGGTCGAGGGGCCACCTCGTGCTCTCGGAGGAACTCCACGATCTCCTTGACCGTCCGCGGTGGGAGGCCGATCCGCCTCTGCAGGACCCGCCCGAGTTCTCGCAGCACGACTTCGCTCGTGACGAGGGGGTGCTCGCCGAGGACGACGCGTAGCACATCTGCGCACAGCCCACGCGTCGCGAAGGCGCTGACCAAGACGTTCGTGTCAAGGAACACCCTCAAGAGACGTCGCGCGCGACGTCCTCGTCCGTCAGGTACCCGCGCGCCTCGGCAAACGGCAGCGCTCGACGCCGGAGGCGTTCGAATCTCCGCAGGGTCAGCTGTCGCCGCAGCGCATCACGCACAAGTTCACTTCGGGTCTGGCCGGTCTGCTTGCAAAGCTGGTCGAGTAGCTTGTCCAGGTCTGCATCCAGCCGGATGGTCACCACAGATCTCATGTCATACAGCGTATTACATCGACCGATCGAGCCAACGGCCCTCAATGGCAAGACCGCCACGGGTCTTCGGCGTGAACGACGGTGTGGGCAGTGTGGCACCCGCGCGACCCAGGGGCCTCGTGACTCTGCGGCACCCTGGTGAGCGGGCGATTTGGCGGGGGCCAGGCCCCCAAACATCAAGGAGGAGACGATGACGTCACTCTTCAGTCAGTGGTGTATCCGGGCCGTGGTGGCTGTGGTGGCGGCGGTGCTGTTCGCCGTCGTCGGAAGCGCAAACGCGCAGCAAGTCGTCAAGATCGGCCTCCTGGCCACCCTGGAGGGGCCGTTCGCGGCGGGCGGCCAGGACGGGATGCGCGGCGCCGAACTGGCCGTGAAGCAGCGCGGCGGCATGGTGGCGGGCAAGAAGATCGAGGTCATCAAGGCGTCGTCCGACGCCAAGCCCGACGTCGCGGTCAACGCCACGCGCAAGCTGGTCGAGCAGGACAAGGTCGACATCATGGTCGGCCCCCTCTCTGGCTCCGAGGGCATCGCCGTCAAGAACTACTCGAAGTCGCAGCCCAACATCACGTTCATCAATGGCTCCTCGGGCGCCCAGGCCACAACCCTGGTCGATCCCTCGCCCAACTTCTTCCGCTTCAACACCGAGGGGGCGCAGTGGATGGTGGGTCTTGGCGACTTCGCGTTCAAGGACAAGGGCTACAAGAAGATGGCCCTCATCGCCGAGGACTATGCGTTCCCGTACTCGCAGGTACAGGGCTTCATGATGGAGTACTGCAAGGCCGGAGGGCGCGTCACGCACAAAGCCTGGGTGCCGCTGGGCGCCAAGGACTATTCGTCGGTCATCGCCAAGCTGCCGCAGGACGTGGACGCGCTCCTGGTCGTCCTGGGTGGCGCCGACGCCGTGAATTTCCTCACCCAGTATGAGCAGGCGGGCGGCGCCAAGCCGATGGTGGGCGGCTCCATCACCGTCGACCAGACCGTGCTCAACTTCAAGGGCAAGCGCCGCGAGTCGCTGCTCGGGACGCCGTCGGCGGGTCCCATCGCCGACAGCTACGACGGCGCCGACTGGAAGAAGTTCGTGGCCGACTACAAGGCAAACTTCAAGGACGGCTTTCCCAGCCCGTCCCTGTTCGCCTTCGTCTACTACATCAACATGAAGGCGGCGCTGGATGGGCTCGAGGCGGTCAAGGGAGACCTCTCGGGGGGTCAGGCCAAGTACCGAGAGGCCCTCAAGACCCTGAAGCTCCAGACACCGACCGGCGTGGTTACCCTCGACGAGAACCGCCAGGCGATCGGGACCACGTTTGTCACCGAGGTGGCCAAGGGGGCCGACGGGACGTTCTACAACAAGGTGGTCAGGGTGGTGCCGAACGTCAACCAGCTTCTGGGCATGAGCAAGGCCGATTTCGACAAGGTCGGCCTCGGCTCGCGCGACGTCCCAAACTGCCCGTGAGCGGGAGACGGCGCTGACGAACCAAGCGCCCGGCACGTCGGGTGACGCTCTCGTGCTCGAGGGCGTCACCCGCACGTTCGGCGCCCTGCGGGCGATCGAGGACGTCTCGCTCTCGGTGGCCGCCGGCGAGCGGCGCGCCCTCATCGGCGCCAACGGGGCCGGCAAGACCACGTTGTTCAACACCGTCACCGGCGACTTTCCGCCCACCGCCGGTAGCGTGCGCTTCTTTGGCGAGGACGTCACGGCCCTGCCGCCCCACGAGCGCATCCGCATGGGCTTGAGGCGCACCTATCAATCCTCGCTCCTGTTTCGCGAGCTGACCGTACGCGACAATCTGTTCCTGGCGGTCCGGGGAGTGACGCGTGGGCGGTTCGGCCTCCTGCGTCCCCGGCCGTCCCATTCCTCTCGACTGGCCACCGACGACCTGCTCCAGCGCGTCGCACTGACACCGGTGGCCGATCAGCCCGTCTCGTCGTTGTCCCATGGCCAGCAGCGTCAGCTCGAGATCGGCATGGCCCTGGCCGGGGCTCCGCGTTTCATCCTGTTCGACGAACCCGCCGCCGGCCTCTCCCCTGCCGAGCGGCGCCAGCTGATTGCCCTGCTGGCCGCACTGCCATCTCACATGGGCTACATCATCATCGAGCATGACCTCGACGTGGCCCTGCGCGTCGTCGAACGGGTCACCGTGATGCACAACGGCCACGTGCTCAAGCACGGCACGCCAGCCGAGATCGAGGCCGATGCCGAGGTCCAGGCGATCTACATCGGGGGATCTCGGACCTGATGCGGTGGCGCACTCGCACGCCGGCGCGGTCCCCGTCGCGTCCCATCCTGGTCATCGAGAACCTGGACGTGTACTACGGCCGGGCCCACGCGCTCCAGGAGGTCTCGCTCAAGCTCGATCACGGCGTCCTCGCCGTGGTCGGTCGCAACGGCATGGGGAAGACCACCTTGTGCAACGCGATCACCGGGCTCGTGCCCGCCGCCGGCAGCGTTCGCCTGGCGGGCGAGGAGATCCTGGGCCTGGCTCCGCACACCATCACCGGCAAAGGCATCGGGTACGTGCCCCAGGGGCGGCGCGTGTGGCCCTCCCTGACTGTGGATGAGCATCTGCGGCTGGCCGCCCGTGACCAGTCGGGCTCGTGGACGGTGGCACGCGTGTACCAGACGTTTCCGCGGCTGGCCGAACGGAAGGGTCACGGCGGGGCCGAGCTGTCCGGCGGTGAGCAACAGATGCTTGCCATTGCCCGCGCGCTGCTCTTCAACCCCATCCTGCTGGTGATGGACGAGCCGACGGAGGGTCTGGCCCCCCTGATCGTGGGGCAGGTCGCAGACATGCTGAAACACCTCGCCGGCGAGGGCAACATCTCGGTGCTGCTGATCGAGCAGAACTTGGGCGTGGCCATCGATGTCGCGGACACCATCGACGTGATGGTTAACGGGCGCATTGCGCGCTCCATGCCGGCCGCCGAGCTAGCGGGAGACCGCGAGCTACAGCAGCAACTCCTCGGCGTGAGGGTCGGTGTAGACGACGAGGTCGCCTTGTCCGAGAGTGTCGCTCCTGGTGGAGAAGAGCCGGACACGATCACCATCTACACGGTCAGACGATCTGCTGACGACGCGGCCGCGGGCGGCGACCAAGACGGCCCCGCATCGACCGAACGCAGGGAACGGGCCGTGCGAAGCTTCACGCGCTGGAACGCCGCCGATCCCAGGGCCGCGCCGCGCGACCGTCTGCTCGACCAGGTATCCCCGTCAGTGCTGGCAACGCCCGTGTCTGCCGACGCGGTGACGGAGCGTCCAGACGAGGGCCATCCCACCCGTGTGCTGGAGTTCCCTCTCGCCGCCACGGTCGGGCGCGCCGCCTACATCGCGGGTACGTTCGACACCAAAGGTCGGGAGCTCTTCTTCCTGCGCAACTGTCTGGACAAGCTCGGGCTCCGCACCGTCACCGTCGATCTGGCCACCTCGGGAAAGCCGTCGCCGGCCATGATCCATCCGCGCGAGGTGGCACGGCATCATCCCAGGGGCGAGCGCGCGGTCTTCACCGGCGAGCGTGGCTCGGCGGTGAGCGAGATGGCCGTGGCCTTCGAGCACTTCGTCACCCGTCGACGCGATCTGGGCGGTCTCATCTCGGCGGGCGGATCGGGCGGGACTGCGTTGGCCACCATGGCCATGCGCCGCCTACCGATCGGGGTCCCCAAAGTCATGGTGTCGACGGTGGCCTCGGGCGACGTGAAGCCCTACGTCGGCCCCGCCGACATCTGCATGATGTACTCCGTCACCGACGTGGCGGGCATCAACCGGATCTCGGAACGAGTGCTGACCAACGCCGCCCACGCGCTGGCCGGCATGATCGCCTACGCCCGCGCGCCGGGCGCGAGGTCGGAGACGAAGCCGGCCATCGGCCTCACCATGTTCGGGTTGACCACGCCATGCGTGCAGGCCGTCACGCGGATCCTCGAGGACCGCTACGACTGTCTGGTCTTCCATGCCACCGGCACTGGCGGCCAGTCCATGGAAAAGCTCGTGGATTCCGGCCTGCTAGCCGGAGTCATCGACGTCACCACCACCGAGATCGCGGACGAGGTCGTCGGCGGCGTCCTCTCCGCAGGGCCGGCCCGGCTCGATGCGATCATCCGCGCCCGCGTACCGTACGTCGGCTCCTGCGGCGCGCTCGACATGGTGAATTTCTGGGCCATGGACACCGTGCCGACATCGTTTCGGAGCCGCACCCTGCACCGGCACAACCCGAACGTGACCTTGATGCGCACCACGCCGGACGAGTGTGCACGCATCGGGCGGTTCATTGTCGACAAGCTCAATCGCATGGAGGGTCCGGTGCGCTTCTTGATCCCCGAGGGGGGGGTCTCGCTGCTCGATGCGGTGGGCCAGCCCTTCTGGGACCCGGCCGCCGATCGCGTGTTGTTCGAGACCATCGCCGCGGGATTTCGCACGGGACCGAATCGCACGCTTCTCAGGTTGCCTCACAACATCAACGATCAGGCGTTCGCCGACGCGCTGGTGGCCAGTTTCGACGCGATCGTGGGGACGCCCACGGCCGAACGGGCGGCCGCGCGGTGACCGTATCGTGGCTCGGGTAGCGCGCGCCGACATCCTCAAGAAGTTCCGGGCCATGATCCGGCGCGGTGAGCCGATCATCGGCGGCGGCGCCGGCACCGGCCTCTCGGCCAAGTGCGAGGAGGCGGGAGGAATCGATCTGATCGTCATCTACAATTCCGGCCGCTACCGCATGGCCGGTCGGGGATCCCTGGCCGGCCTGCTCGCCTACGGCAACGCGAACGAGATCGTGCTGGACATGGCGCGTGAGGTACTGCCCGTGGTCCAGCGGACGCCGGTGCTGGCCGGCGTGAATGGGACTGACCCCTTCATGATCACGGGCGACTTCCTGGCTCGCCTGGCCGCGCTGGGGTTCTCCGGAGTACAGAATTTCCCCACGGTGGGTCTCTTCGACGGAACGATCCGGGCTCAGCTCGAGGAGACCGGGATGGGATATGCGCTGGAAGTCGGCATGATCCGCGCGGCTCATGAGATGGATCTGCTCACCACCCCGTACGTCTTCTCGGAGCAGAACGCGATCGACATGGCCAAGGCCGGAGCCGACATTGTCGTCTGCCATCTTGGGCTCACCACGGGCGGTGCCATCGGCGCCGAGACCGCTCTCACCCTGAAGAACTGCGTCCCGAGGATCGAGGCGTGGGCGGCGGCCGCCCGCGAGGTGCGAAACGAGATCATCGTGTTGTGTCACGGGGGCCCGATTGCCCGCCCTTCGGACGCTCGCTACATCCTCCGGAACTGCCGAGGTTGTCATGGCTTCTACGGCGCCTCCAGCATGGAGCGCCTGCCGACCGAGGTGGCACTGACGGAGACCACTCGCAAGTTCAAGCGCATCAGGCGCTGAAGCAAGGAGACCGTCATGAGTGGAGCGCAATTCGGCGCCCTCGTCCTCGTCGTGATCGCGGCGGCCATCGTGGTCGCCATCGTGGTGTGGCTCATGAACTGGCTGTACCTGCGCTCGTCCAAGGAACGGGCCTTCGTGCGCACCGGCCTCGGCGGTCAGAAGGTGGTGATGAACGGCGGCGCCTTCGTCCTGCCCATCGTCCACGAGGTGGTGCCCGTCAACATGAACACGCTCAGGCTGGAGGTGTCCCGCGGTCGCGACAAAGCACTGATCACGAAGGATCGCATGCGGGTCGACGTGATCTCCGAGTTCTACGTGCGGGTGCGGGCAGGAGTGGAGCCCATCGCCGCCGCCGCCCAGACCCTGGGTCAGCGCACCCTGCAACCGGAGACCCTGAAAGAGCTGGTGGAAGGCAAGTTCGTGGATGCGCTGCGCACGGTGGCCGCCGAGATGACGATGGAGGAGCTTCACGAGAAACGGGGCGAGTACGTCAAGCGCGTGAAGAGCGTGGTCGCCAGCGACCTCCTTCAGAACGGCCTCGAGCTGGAGGCAGTCTCCCTCACCCAGCTCGACCAGACTGCGCTCGAGTTCTTCAATCCATCCAACGCCTTCGACGCCGAGGGGCTTGACCCGGCTGACCGAGCAGATCGAGCGGCGCAAGAAGATCCGCAACGACATCGAGCAGGACACGATGATTCAGATGCGGAACAAGAATCTGGACACCGAGCGCCAGGCCCTCGACATCGATCGCGAGCTGGAGTACGCGCGTCTCGCCCAGGAGCGCGAGCTGGAGATCCAGCGCGCCGCCCAGCGTGCCGAGGTTGCCCGCCAGCGCGCCGACCGTGAGCAGGAGGCCGAGCGGGCGCAGATCGGCGCCCGGGAGGCAGTGGATCGCGCCCGCCTTGTCTCCGAGCGCGCCATCGAGGAAGAACGCATCCTCAAGGAACGCGAGGTGCAGCAGCTGGAGATCGCCCGCCGGCAGGCCGTCGAGCTGGCCGAGCAGCATCGATCCATCGTCGTCGCCGAGCAGTCAAAGGCCCAGTCGGAGGCGCAGGCAGCCGCCGATCTGGCCCGGGCCAAGGCGGCCGCCGAAGAGGAGCGTGTCTTCACTGTGCGCGAGACCGAGATGGCCGAGCGGCGCAAGCGGGTTGAGCTGATCGGCGCCGAGCAGGAGGCCGAGCGCGACGCACTCCGGGTGCGCATCGCGGCGGGGGCGGAGAGGGCGGCGGCGGGCGACCGGGGGGCGGCGGTCAGGGCTGAGGCAGAAGCCTACGCCGACGCCGAGAAGGTGCGCTCGCTGGCGGCGCGGATCCGTCACGAGGTTGAAGCGGAGGGAACGCGCCTCATGAACGAGGCCCAGAATGTGCTGACGCCGGAGGCCCGGCTGTCGGCCATGCGCCTGAGACTCATCGAGAAGCTCGACGTGATCATCCGTGAGTCGGTCAAGCCGATGGAGCGGATCGAGGGCATCAAGATCCTCCATGTGGAAGGGCTGGGCGGGGGAAGTGGCGGCCGTGGGGACGGTCGCGCCAGCGAGGGAAGCTTCGCCGACAGCGTAGTGAACTCGGCCCTGCGCTTCCGAGCGCAAGCTCCCCTGGTCGATCAGCTCCTGCGCGAGATCGGCATCGATGCCGGCGACGTCGGCCAGGCCGCCCGTGGCTTGCTCGAGAAGGGGGCCGCTCGACCCGGGGCGCTCGGCAGCGGCCCCGTTCCCGACGAGTAGGCGATGCTTCGCGCAGCGTGGACCGAGGAGCGCCCCGGGTTTCCCGGGGTGCTCCGAACGTTGGGGGGTTGGGGGGCCATGTCGGGGCCCCCCATGTAAACGAATGATCAAGGTGTATGTCTCGAGCGTGATCGACGCGTCCGCCGATCAGGTGTGGGCGCAGATCCGCGACTTCAACGCGCTGCCGAAATGGACCCCGTTCGTGGCCGAATCGCGAATCGAAGGGGGCATGGCCCCCGATACCGTCGGCTGCGTCAGGAACTTTCGCCTCAAGGACGGCGGCATGATCCGCGAGCAGCTTCTGGCCCTCTCCGACTACGATTTTCAGTGCACATATTCGATCCTCGAAAGTCCGCTGGGGGTGGAGAACTACGTGGCCACCCTCAAGCTCACTCCCGTCACCGACGGTGAGCGCACGTTTGCCGAGTGGTGGGCCGAGTTCGACTGTGCGCCGGCCCGGCAAGCCGAGCTAGCCCAGAGCATTGGCCAAGGGGTATTTCAAAGCGGGTTCGACACTCTGAAGAGCTTGTTCCGCCGGTAGGGCAGCGTGGTCCGCGTCACGCGCTCCGCCGTCGTCGACGCCCCCATCGAG
This sequence comes from uncultured Candidatus Rokubacteria bacterium, assembly GCA_963754315.1. GTDB lineage: Bacteria > Methylomirabilota > Methylomirabilia > Rokubacteriales > CSP1-6 > CAVWFS01. The sequence goes on along the minus strand of CAVWFS010000010.1, from coordinate 77,072 downwards.
CGCGTGTGGGCTGTCCTGCGCGACTTCAACAGCCATCGCGCCTGGCACCCGCTCGTTGCCGAGTCCGAGATCGAGGGTGGCGAGCCGTCTGATCAGGTGGGCTGTGTTCGCCGTTTCACTCTCCGCGACGGTCATCGCATCCGAGAACAGCTCCTCGCGCTTTCCGACCGCGAGCATCTCTCGACGTACTGCATCCTCGACGCGACCCTGCCCATGCGCCGCTACGTGGCCACCCTGCAGCTCAAGCGGGTAACGGACGGCGAGCGTACGTTCTGGCACTGGCAGAGCACGTTCGAGGCGCCACCGAATCAGGAGCGCGAACTGGCCGATCTGGTGGGCACCGCCGTCTACGAAGGCGGCTTCGAGGGCCTGCGTGCCTACCTGCGGACAGCTCAAACCGCGTTTCAACAGCCCAGCCGTGGGACACCCGCTCGGCAGGCGCCGGGCGGCGCGTCCATGCCCACCCAGGGGGTCGTGATCACGGGCTTCGGGGGTCCAGACGTGCTCCGCAACCAATCCCTACCGGCCCCCGCACCTGGTCCGGGCGAGGTGAGGATTCGGCAGACGGCGATCGGCGTGAACTACATCGACGTGTACGCGCGCCAGGGTCTGGTGAGGCTGATCGAACCGGGCGGAACGCTCGGCATGGAGGCGGCTGGGATCGTGATCGATGTCGGCCCTGGTGTCGCGCACGTGCTCGCCGACGATCGCGTGGCCTATGCGTGCTTACCCCCGGGCGCTTACGTCGGCGTGCGGACCATGCGCGCTGACCAGGTGGTCGCGTTGCCCGACGACGTCGATGACGAGACGGCGGCGGCGGTGATGCTGAAAGGCATGACGGCCGAGTACCTGCTACACCGGGTCCATCGGGTGCGCGCGGGCGAGGTCGTACTGGTGCATGCCGCCGCCGGTGGCGTGGGCCTTTTCCTCTGTCAGTGGGCGAAAGCGCTGGGTGCCCGGGTGATCGGTACGGTCTCGAGCGAAGAGAAGGCTCGGGTCGCCCGCGCCAATGGTTGTGACGTGCCGATCGTCAGCCCTGACTATCGCTTCGCGGAGGCCGTGCGCGAGGCGGCGGATGGCCGAGGGGTCGACGTGATCTTCGACGGGCTCGGGCGGGCGGCGCTGGACGCGAACCTCGAGGCGGTCGCGGCCTGCGGTCACTGGGTCAGCTACGGGCAGGCCAGCGGACCGCTGCCGCCGCTCGAGGTAGAAAGGCTGACCGAAAAGTCGCTGACCCTGAGTCGCCCCGTTCTCTTTCACTACACGGCGGAGCCTAAGACGAGGCGCGAGATGGCCGAGCGCGTGTTCGGGGCACTGCGCGAGGGCACCCTGCGCGTGGAGCTACGCCACCGCTATCCCCTCGCCGCCGCCGCCGACGCCCACCGCGATCTCGAGGCACGCCGGACCACGGGACCGTTGGTGCTGCTGGCGTAACCCCAAACGTTACGAGGGAAGAGCGCGCGGCGAGGGGCCGATCCAGCCCCATTCGATCTCATGCACCACATCTGGAGTTCATGGCGAGGCTCCTTTCGTCACGACTCCTCGATGGGCTCGGTGGCGAAGAAGATGGTCTTGGTGCGGTCGCAGTAATGTCTCGTAAAGCTGGCGGATCAGCTCCTGCCCGGCCGGTGACGCGATGTCTTTCTGGTACTGGTCCAGGTCCCGGATCTCGATGCGCTCGATGTAACGCCAGGCAGCATCGGCGGGAGCGTTGTGGATGGGCCCCTCGATGCGGAATGTCTTGTAGCTGATGATGCTGGGCAAGGTCTTGGCCACGGGATAGTCGTACTCTCGCAGCCACCTCTCGTAGCCGGCAGGCTCCACCCCGGGCTTCAGCGTGTTGATCACGTACCGCACGATCATGGTGTCTCTCCCGTCTCGGTCCACGGCAGCAAACTACCCAGCACGGCGTCTCGTCTTCACTCCTGACACTCGCTATCCCGCCGCCACGGGCTCGAAGCAGTCGAGCAGATCGCCCGGGGCAAGCACGCGGGCCCTGTCCACGGTCGTTCCGTTCACTGCCACCAGCCAGGTATCGCGCTCCGCCCCGAGCGAAGCGAGAAATGCCTCGATGGTCGTCCCCGACCCCACGTCCATGGTCATGCGATCACGACCCTCGGGCATGAAACGACGCAGGTTGCCGTGCATGTGGATGGTCACCGTCATGAGCCAAGCTCTCGTCGCACGCGAGGCATCACATCGGACTGGAAGCGCTCGATCGTCGTCTCCACCCGCCCGTCCACGGACAGCGGATAGATCACCACCTCGCCGATCCCGCCGCGTGCCAGCCGCACGAGCTCGGACGCGATCACCTCGGGCGGCCCCGTGAGCGTGCAGGCGTCGACGAAGGCGTCGGGCACGAGGGGCGCCGCCGCCTGCAGAGGCGCGGGGTCGTGGGTGTAGGGCAGCGCCAGCACCCGCTCGCGCAGCTGCGCGGGCAAGGTGAGGCCGGCCGTGGCGAACGTGAAGAAGTCAGGGCGCTGGGCGCTGAGGCTGCGGACGATGGTGGGCCGCATGACGTCGCGGGCGGCGCGGCGGTCGTCGTGGACACAGACGTTGAGGCGGGCGACCAGCTCTACCTTGGCGGGCTCTCGACCCACCTCACGCGCGGCCCCGTGCACCGTGTCCCGCAGGAAGCGCACGAGCGGCTCCGCCAGTGCTCCCTGCATGATCGCGCCGTCGGCCACGCGGCCGGCCACCCGGCACCCTGCCGCCCGCTGGGACGCGACGAAGATGGGCAGGTCCGCCCGCACGGCCGCGAAGTCGAGGCGCCCGTCGGTGAAGCTCAGCGCGCGTCCTTTGAGGGTCACCGTCTGACCCGCTAGCAACGCGCGGATGAGCTCGATCCCCTCACGGATGGCCACCGCCGAGCGGGCCGCGTCGACGCCAAGCTCACGGAAGCCGCTCACCCCGGCGCCGATACCGAGGAGCGCCCGCCCCTCAGAGATCTCGTCGAGCGTGGCAATGGCCATGGCGGTCAGGGCCGGATGCCGCGAATAAGGGTCGGTCACGCAAGGGCCGAGTCGGATCCGCTGCGTGCGCCCCGCACACAGGGCGAGGCACGCGTACACCTCGCGGAAGAAGCGTTCGTCGGCCAGCCAGAAATCATCGTAGCCGGCGTCCTCCGCGAGAACGGCGAGCTCTGCCAAGCGCGCCGGTTCCCGGGCGGGCAGTATCAGGAGCCCCGTCCGTAACGTCGTGGTCATCGCTTCAGCCCACCGGTTACCCGGAGATCGCGGAGCTCCACGCCGGCGACGACGGCCCCGTGGATCAGGGCGAGTCCGTTCCGGCGTCGCGCAACCCGAGCGCGATCTTCTCCGCGGTGATAGGCAGGGTCGTCACGCGCAGACCGGTGGCCGCCGCCACTGCATTCGCGACCGCCGCTGGAGGCTCGATGTTCGGTGGTTCTCCCACACCCTTGGCCCCGTAGGGTCCGGCGAGGCTCGGATGCTGGACGAGGATCGTCTCCACGCGCGGCATGTCGAGCGTCGTCGGCATCTTGTAGTCGGTGAGATTCGGGTTCAGGACTCGCCCGCCCTCGTAGACGATCTCTTCCGAGAGCGCCTGGCCCAGGCCCTGGGCCACCCCACCCTCGATCTGGCCCTCGATATAGGTCGGATTCATGGCGAAACCGACATCCTGCGCTACGACGTATCGGTGGATCGCGATCTCCCCCGTCTCTCGGTCCACCGAGAGATCCACCGCGTGGGCGTGGAAGCTCGGCGAGTGGAAGGCCGGATACACGTGCCCGTCCACACGCTTGGTGTCAAATGGGGTGGGAGCCGCGATGAATGTGCCCTGGGCGATGAGGCCTCCACCCGTCTGCTGGGAGAGTCGGGCGAGGTCAGCGAGTGACATCCGCCTGTCGCCGATGACCACGTGCTTGTCAGCGAGTGTGCACGCGTCTGGTTCGACTCCGAGCTGGGCCCCGGCGAGGGCGAAGATGCGCTGCTTGAGGTTGGCCACCGCGGCCCGGCAGGCGTTGCCCACCGCGAACGCCGTGCGGCTTCCCTGCGCTCCGAAGTCGAACGGTGTCGAGAACGTGTCGGCCGACACCACGCTAATATCAGCCAGATCCACTCCCAGCTCCTCGGCGAGGACCTGGGCAGCCCCCGTGAGGGCGGCGGTGCCAATCTCGGCGGCGCCGGTGTTGAGCGCCACCGTGCCATCGGGGTTGATCTTGACGTAGACGCCTGATGAGCCCCCCGTGGTTGTCCACCATCCGCAGGCAAGGCCCTTGGCACGCCCGGGCCCGGGTCGTCGGTCTTTCCATCCGATGGCGGCCGCTGCCTTGCGCAGGCACTCCTCGAGCCCCACCGCCGTCAGCACCTGACCCGTCGGCCCCTCGTCGCCTTCGTGCACGATGTTGCGCAGGCGGAAGTCGAGCGGGTCAACCCCGAGAGCATCGGCGATGATATCCATCTGGGACTCTACCGCGAAGTTCGCCTGCGGCCCCGAGGGCGCACGGAAGGACCCGCAGTTCGTCTTGTTCGTGTAGACGGCGAATCCCTCGAGGTGGAGGTTGGGGATTCGGTAGGGCCCGGCCAGGACGAGGGTCGCTACCGACGCGACCCCCGGCCCCGAGCCGGCGAACGCCCCGGTATCGAACCAGATGCGTCCGGCCTTCGCGGTGATGCGGCCGTCGCGGGTGACGCCAGTCTTGAGCTCGACCACCGCGCCTTGGCGCGGATAGGCGGCAATGAGCTCCTCCTCGCTCGTGGTCACGAGCTTGACGGGTCGGCCCGCCTTCCTGGCGAGGAAGGCGGCGAAATGCTCTACGCCCACGCGGAGCTTGCCGCCAAATCCTCCGCCGATGCCAGGCACGATCACTCGGATCTTGCCCGGCGGCATGGCGAGGATCTCGGCGAGGGTGTTCTGCACCTCGAACGGCAGCTGGGTGTTCGACCACACCGTGACCGTATCCGCGCTGTCCCACTGGGCCACCGCCGCCCGCGGCTCCGTGTAACCCTGGTGAACCATGCTCGTCGTGAAGCGGTGCTCGAAAATCCGGTCAGCCTCTTCGAAGCCGCGCTCGACGTCGCCGAGCATGATGCGGGCACGATTGCAGACGTTGCCGTCACGATGGAGGATGGGGATCGCCGTGTAGTCCTCCCATCCCTCGTGGACGAGCGGTGCGCCCGGCGCGAGCGCGGCGTCCAGGTCGAGCACGGCGGGCAGCGGTTCGTAGACAACCTCGATCGCCGCCAGAGCAGCGTCGGCCGCCTCGGGCGTGCTCGCGGCCACCGCCGCCACAGGCTGGCCGACGTAGCGGACCCTGCCCCGGGCGAAAACCGTCTCGTCCTTCAGGGCGCCGCCGTAGCGCACGTCCGGCACGTCGGCGGCGCTGATGACCGCGCGCACACCGGGCAGACGAGCCGCGCGGCTGACATCCAGCCGCACGATCCGCGCGTGCGGTTCCGTGCTCCGAAAGACCTTCCCGACCAACATGCCGGGCAGGGTGAAGTCCGCCGCGTAGACCGCCGTCCCCGTCACCTTGCCTGGCGCGTCGATGCGCGGGAGCGGTTTGCCGACGACGCGCGTCACCGCCATGCCGTTACCTCCCCTGCGTCAGGCCGCCTGGCCGCCACGAGCGCGTCGGCGTGGGCGACCGCGACCACTGCGTCAGCGATCTTCTGGTAGCCGGTGCAGCGACACAGATTGCCGGCCAGCGCCTCGCGGACCTCGGCCTCGGTGGCGCCGGGGCATTCGGCGAGGAAGGCCGTGGCGGAGAGGATCATGCCGGGAATGCAGTATCCGCACTGCACGGCGCCGTGATCGATGAACGCCTGCTGAAGCGGATGCAGCGCGCCGTCGCGGGCCAAACCCTCGATGGTGACCACCTCGCGACCCCGACACTGGGCGGCGAGCACGATGCAGCTGTTCACCGCCTGGCCGTCGACGAGCACCGTGCAGACGCCACACTCTGCCTCCAAGCAGTTCTCCTTGGTGCCAGTCAGACCGAGGTCGACGCGGAGCACGTCCAGGAGTGTTCGGTGCGGCTCCGTGAAGACATCGTGGCGCTCGCCGTTGATCGTGAGGGGGAGGACCAGCCTTGGCATCATGCGTTCCCCCGGCGCTGCTCGCCCCATCCCCTTGGCTCGCCGGCGCCACTCCGGATGCGCTCAAGACACCGCGCCAGGGCCCGGGACACCAGGGTTTCGACGAGGAGCCGACGGTAGCGGGCGGAGGCACGGACGTCGCTGATGGGTCGGCAGCTCGCCGCCGCCGTTCGGCCGGCCTCGCGAAGGGCTTCCGGCGTCACCACGCGTCCCTCGACAACCCGTTCGGCCTCGCCGCGAACGCCACGTGGTGGGGGCAACCGCGCCCAGCGCAATGCGCGCATCCACGCACCGCTCGCCCTCGGCGTCGAGCGTGAGTCGCACGGCCACGCACACGACCGCGATCTCCATGGCCCGCCGGCGGCCGGCCTTGAGGAAGGCCGTCGCCGCGCGCTCCCCCGGCGCACCGAACCGTACGGCGGTGAGGAGCTCGCCCGGCCGTCGCGCGGTCTGCCCGGGACCAACCAGGAATTCCTCGAGCGGAACGGCACGCTCGCCGGTCGGGCCGACGGCGAGGACAACCGCGTCGAGGGCGAGCAGGACGGGCACCACGTCGGCGGCGGGCGAGGCGTTGGCGATGTTGCCGCCCACCGTGCCCACGTTGCGGATCTGGTGACCACCCACGACCTGGGCGCCCTCGACGAGGCCGCGCAACCGACCCTGGAACGCCCCACAGCGCTCGATGGTACGGTGGGTGACGAGCGCACCGAGGCGCACGTCGCCGTTCACCGCGATCGAGTCGAGGCCGGGTACCCGGCGCAAGTCCACCACGTGACGCGGCGCCACCTTACCACGGCGCATCTGGATGATGAGATCGGTGCCCCCGGCGAGGAAGCGGCTCTCATCACCGAAGCGGGCGCCGAGGTCGACCGCCTCGGCCACGGAGGACGCCTCGTGGTACTCAAAACTCACGCGTGCCTCTACGACCCCCTCAACCCGAGCGCGTTGAAGGTCGGGACGGGCCGGAGGAACCCCTTCAAGGTGAGCTTGCCCACCTCCTTGAGCTCGATCAGCTCATCGAGCGCCCCCGCCACCCGCGAGGAGACGAGTATCTGCCCGCCCTGAGCCTCACCACAGAGGCGGGCGGCCAGATTGGTGACGGTGCCGATGGCGCCGTAGTCCCAGCGCCCTTCGAAGCCGATGGCGCCGATGGTCGCATAGCCCTGGGCAATGCCAACGCCGAGGGCAAGGTCGTACCCGCGCTTCTGCCAGACCACCATCAGGTGGTGCACGCGCTCCCGCATGGCCAGGGCCATGCGGATGGCGCGCTGGGCGGGATCGGGCACCGGCACCGGGTCGTTGAAGAAGATCATCATGCCGTCGCCGGTGAAGCGCTCCAGGGTCCCCTCGTGCGCGAGAATGAGCTTGCCCATCTCGGCGTGGTATTCACGGAGAACACTCATGACTTCCTCGGGCTCGGCAGTCTCCGCGAACGCCGTGAAGCCACGGAGGTCCAGGAACACGACCGTGACCTCGCGCCGGTGGGTCTGGAGAGGATCGTCGGCGCCGCCGGACACGATGAGCTCCGCGAGCTGGGGCGAGAAGAAACGCTTGAGGCGGCCGAGCCGCTCGAGCTGGCCGACCTGCTCGTCGACTCGGCGCTCGAGTGTCCGGTTCCATTCGGCCCGCTCGTCGGCGAGACGCTGCACGGTGTCGTGGAGGTCCTTGATCCGCAGCATCGACTTGACGCGCGCCACGAGAGCCGCCTGATCCACAGGCTTCGTCAGGTACTCATCGCCCCCGGCCTCGAGGCCGGCCACGACGTCCTTGGGATCGGCCTTGGCGGTGACCATGATGATCGGGATGAAGGGCAGCGAGGCGTCCGCCCTGAGACGTCGGCAGACCTCGAACCCATCCAGCTTCGGCATCATCACGTCGAGCAGGACGAGGTCGGGCTGAGCGCGCGCGACGGCGGCCAGCGCCTCCTCGCCGTCGGTCGCGGTGACGATGTCGTAGCCGTGGGCGGTGAGACGGGCCTGGAGGATGTGGACATTGGCCGGCGTGTCATCCACGATCAGGATCCGCGGCGGTGTTCTCACGCGGGACTCTCCATGGGCGGCGCCAGGTACTGCCGGACCTTGGCCAGCAGCTCGCGCGGAACGAAGGGCTTGGTGACATAGGCGTCGCAACCCGCCTCGAACGCCTTGACGTCGTCGCCGCTGAGCGCGTAGGAGGTGACCACGATGATCGGGATGTGCCGGAGCGCCGGATTGGCCTTGATCCGCCGTGTCGCCTCGTAGCCGTCGAGGCCCGGAAGCTGGATGTCCATGAGAATCAGGTCCGGGCGCTCCTTCTCCGCCGCCGCCACCCCTTCCTCGCCGGTGACGGCCTCGATCATCTCGAAGCCGCCGCTCGCCAGAAGGATGCGCAAGATGCGCCGGTTCTCCTCGTGGTCCTCGACGACCAGGATGCGCTTGCTCATGCTCTCTCCGTTCGTCGCTCCACCCGTAGGGGCACGGTGAAATAAAATGCCGATCCCTCCCCGAGGGTCGATTCCACCCAGAGGCGCCCACCGTGCAGCTCTATGATGCGCCGGGAGATCGCGAGGCCGAGACCGGTGCCGCCCTTGGCCCGGGTGCTGGAGCTGTCGGCCTGCTGGAACTCCTCGAAGATCTTTTCCTGGTCGGCCCGGGAAATCCCGGGGCCAGTGTCCGACACAGACACCACGAAGGCGCCGTTGGAGGCCCGGGCCTCGATGGAGATCCCGCCGATGTCGGTGAACTTGATCGCGTTGCCGGCGAGGTTCAGCAGCACTTGGGTGAGCCGCCGCTCGTCGCCGTGGCCGGCGGGGAGATCGGCGGGCACGATGGCCTTGAGGGCAAGATGCTTTCCCGCGGCAAGGGATTCCACCGTCGAGACCACCGCGTGCACGACCTCTCCCATGGAATAGTCGCCGAGCGAGAGGGTGAGCTGCCCCGCCTCGATCTTGGAGAGGTCGAGCACGTCGTTGATCAGGCCGAGGAGATGCTGCCCGTTGCTCTTGATCCGCTCCAGGGTGTCGCGGATCGGCTCTGGAACCTCGCCGAAGATGTCGTCCAGGATGAGGTCGGCGTAGCCGAGCACGGCGTTCATCGGCGTCCGCAGTTCGTGGCTCATGTTGGCGAGGAACTGCGACTTGTGCTTGCTGGCCAGCTCGAGCTCACGCCCCTTTTCCTGGATCTCCCCGAACAGGCGGGCGTTCTCCACGGCGACCGCCGCCTGGGCGGCGAAGGTCTGAAGCAGATTCACGGTGTGAGCCGGAATCGGCGCTCGGCTGGCGCGGTTATCGGCGGAGAGGACGCCGACGGTGCGGCCGCGAGCAATCATGGGGATGGCGAGGAAGCTCTTGACGCGCAGGCCGGCGAGCTCCGAGTACGGGGGGCGCAGGTGATACTCCTCCGGCAGCGGGTGCGCCTCGGTGAACAGCATCGGCTCGCCGTCGCGGCAGGCGGCGGCCAGCGCTCCCGCCTCGTCCATGGGAATGGTCACTCCGACGAGCTCCTGCCAGTCGCGTTCCCCGAACCCGGCCTGGGCGCTGACCATCAGCCCATCGCCGGCGGGGCTCAGCGTCCAGATGTAGAGGCGGTCGAGGCCCACCACATGCCGCGCGGCGTCGAGGACCCGCGTGAGCTGCTCGGCGAGGGACAGCGGCTCCTGGAGCGCGGTCGAGAGGCGGTAGAGCTGTTCCTGGTTACGCGAGAGCTCCTCGAGGGCGCGGCCCTTCTCGTCGATCTCCCGGAAGAGCCGCGCGTTCTGGATAGCGATGACCGACTGGGTCGCGAAAGTCTGGAGCAGATCCACGATTGGCTGCGGGAACGCGCCCGGTGCTTTTCGCCGGACCACCAGCCCGCCGATCACCCGGTCCTCCCGCAGCAGCGGGACGGCCAGGAGGGCACGGAACCCCGCCTCGCGCAGGAAGGCGAGCGGGTAGCTCGAGTCGCGCTCGAGGTCGGGGATCTGGACGGCCGCGCGCGTCGCCGCCGCTTGACCGATCCCTGCCTCGCCGACGTGGATTCGCGACTGACGGAGAGCCTCGATCAATTCGTCCGCCATGCCGAAATTTGCGCGCGGGACGAATACCTTCACGGCCTCGTCGAACTCGTAGATGGTTCCGGCGTCGGTCTGCGAAAGCTCAACCGCATGCGAGACGATGCTGGTGAGAACGGACTGGATGTCGAGGCTCGAGCTGACGGCACGCCCCACCTCGCCGAGCGCCTGCAACTCGTCTACCGAGCGGGTCAGCTCGTGCGTCCGTTCCTGGAGCTCGTTGAACAAACGCACGTTCTCGATGGCGATCACCGCCTGGTCGGCGAAGGTCTGGAGCAGGGCGATCTGGCGCTCGGTGAAGGGCCGGATCTCGGTGCGGCGGACGATGATCGCTCCCGTGGCAACGCCCTCCCGCATCAAGGGGACGCTCAGCGCGGTCCGGTGGCCCCATTCGCGCGCCGACACGCTTCCCTCCGGAAACTCGCCAGTGGCCGTCTGCAGATCGGCGATCTGCAGCGTTCGCCCCTCCAGCACCGATCGTCCAGTGAGCACACGGCGACTGAGGGGGAGCGAGAACTCACCAACAGGTCCGTATGGAATCGGGCCATGATTGGCCACCAGGCACAATCGGTCACCGTCCACACGGAAGATGGCGGAATCGAACGCCTCACACAAGCGCGCGGCGCTCGCGGCCACGGCATCGAAGACGGGTTGCACATCCGTCGGCGAGCTACTGATGACGCGCAAGATCTCGCTCGTCGCCGTCTGTTGCTCCAGGGCCTGGGTGAGGTCGCGGTTGCGTACCTCCAGCTCCTTGAACAGCCGCACATTCTCGATGGCGATCACTGCCTGGTCGGCGAACGTCTTGCAGCAGTGCGATCTGGCCAGTCGAGTAAAGGCCCGGCTCCGTGCGACTGACAATGATCGCGCCGATCGCGTCTCCCTCGCGCAGCATCGGCACGGCCAGCATGCTCCGATAGCCGCCCGCACGACGCGACTGGTCTCGCTGACCACTCGGGATCGGCTCAGTCAGTCCTCAACGTCAGCGACTGATCGCGCCCGCCAAGATCGCGCGGCCGCGGCCATGAGCCGGCTGCACCGGCCGCATCGAGTAACATCGCTCCTGGAGCGCTCGGGTACTTCCGGTCGTGTGGTCGATGATGGAGCCGCCAGGTGCATCTTTTCGCCAGTAGAATCGCTGGCGTGACCGAATAGCCCATGCAGAGCCGCACGCGCTCCGCACGATCGCGTCAAAGACCGGCTGAACGTCCGTCGGCGACTGGCTGATCACGCGCAGGATCTCGCTCGTTGCCGTCTGCTGCTCGAGCGCCTCGGTGAGGTCGCGATTGGCGTCCGCCAGCTCCCGCGTGCGAGCTTCGACCTTCTGCTCGAGGCCCTCGTAGGACTCCTTGAGGCTGGCCGCCATGCGATTGAATGAACCGGCCAGGGCCTCGATCTCGTCGCCGGTGCGCAACTCGATCGGCTGGTCGAGCCTGCCGGCGCCGATCCGCGTCGCCCCTTCCTGCAGCACCCGGATCGGTCTGACCATCCGCCGGGCGAGGAGCAGGCTGGCCAGGATCGAGAGCCCTAGACCCAGGACGAAGATGACGACGCTGCGGATGATCGGCGCTCGCAGGGGCGCGTAAGCGTCCGCGGCCGGCCGCTCGACGAAGACGAGCCACCCGAGAGAACCGATCGGTGCGTGCGCGGCGAGGACGCGCCCGCCCCCGAGGCCATCGGCGGCCCCCGCCACCCGGTCGTCTTCCGCGGGCCCCGAGCCATCGGCTCGAGCCGACTTCACCTGGGCAAGGGATGAGAGATCCTGCTTCGCTCGGAGGACCCGGCTGTCCGGATGCGCCACCAGATGGTTGCGGGAATCCACCACGTAGGCATAGCCGCCGGGGCCGACCTCGATCTGGGACATCATCTTTAGGATGGCGCCGAGGCTGACCTCGGCTGTGGTCACCTCGACCGCGTACTTGCCAACGGGCACCGCGAGCGTCACGTACGGCTCGGACCCGTTCTTGAGGTAGACAGGGCTCCAGTACGTCTTGCCGGATCGGGCCTCGACGAACGTGGGCGCCTGGGAGAAGTCCTTCTGGCTGCCGACGACATCCGGTTCCAGGCGAGAGACGTGAAGCTGCTCCTTGCCGGAGAGATCGAGGTGGCTGAGCTCGCTGATGGCGGGGACGTTTCGGAGGACGCGCAGGAAGTCCAGTTCGCGCTGCTCGGCCATCGCCGCCCCCAGGCCTTCTCGGAACCCCAGGCTTCCCTGCCTCGCCTGACTCGCGTCCGGGTCGTCGGAGGCGGTTCGGGTCGTCTCCCGCACCTGCCCCTCGACTTCCCTCAGAAACTGCTCGATGCGGGCCGCCGCCCCTGCTGCCTTCGCGCGCTCCACCCGGACGATCGCGCGCTGGGTCTCCCGGTAGGCAAAGTAGAGATTGATCAGGCTCGACGCCATCAGCACGCCACCGACCAGCACGAGAAGGACGACGACGTACTTGCGAAAGAGCCGGCCGCGCGGGGTCGCGCTCGTCATCGCCGGAAGGCGTCGGCGCGAAGCAGGATCTTCCGCGGCACGGTGAGGCCGAGCTGCTCCGCGGTCTTGAGGTTTACCGCGAGATCGATCTTCTCCGCACCTTCGACGGGCAGGTCCTGGGGCCGGGCCCCTCTCAGAATCTTGGCGACCAGCCCTGCCGCCTGGACCCCCTGCGCGTAGTAGTCGGGCCCGTACGATATGAGCCCACCATAACCAACCCAGAGCGCCGTCCCGAAAACAGCCGGGACGCGCAGGGCGAGTGACCGATCGATGATCACGACGGCGAGGTCTGGATTGGAGCCTTCTGGCACGAACAAGGCGTCGTTCCGCTTCACTTCTTGCAGCGCCTGCTTCAGTCCGGCGGCGTCGAGCACGCCCCTCGGCACGACCTCGAGCTTCATGCGTTCCCCGGCCTCCAGCGCCTTGACGATCATCGGCCTGGTACCAGGATCAAGGTCATAGTAGATGAGCCAGACCCGGCGCACGGCTGCCGCGAGGGTCCTCAGAACTTCCAGCCGCTTTGCGGCGAGCTCGGTCTGGAGGCTGGAGACGCCCGTCACGTTGCCGCCAGGCTGAGCCAGCTTGCTCACGATGCCGGCGCCAACCGGATCGCCCACCAAGGTGAACACGATGGGCACACTCTTCGTCGCTTCCTTCGCCGCCAGGGTGGCCGCCTCTTGGCTGGTGAAGATCAGGTCGACCCCGGCCTTGACCAGAGCCTCGGCGGCGGCGGGCATCGCATCCAGCTTTCCTTCCGTGAACCGAATGTCGAACGTGATGTCGCGGCCGTCCTCGATGCCGAGCTCCTTGAGTCCTGCCTTGAGCCCTTCGACGGTCGGATGGCTCGCGGCATACGCGGCGTTGATGACGCCGATCCGAAGCGGGCGTCGAGCCTGCTCCGCCTCCGCGGGGGGCCAGGAGAAGCAGAGAAGGATCACCGCCGCGGCCCAGAGCAGCCGCCGCCCGAGCCCGTCCCACCCGACGCGGCCACCTTCGTGGCCTTCGGGGTTCTCTCGGGCTCCTTCCGGCCCGCATCGTTCAGTCACTGCCCGAATCATCCTCCCTGTCAGTCGTCGCTACCGACTCCGGCCGGTCTCGGGGTTCACCGTCGCCAGCCGCTCACCGGCCGCGGCCCGCAACAGGCGCTGGTCCGCCGCCACGAAGGTCACGCGTTCGTTCGCGGCCGCCTGCAGTCCGAGAGCCGAGGCGAGGTGGATGGCATCGAACGCGCGCAAGCCGTGACGCTGGATCAGTCCCCGTGCCGAGCTCAGGATCTCGGCGGCCAGCTCCACCTTGACGAGCCCCAGCCAATCCCTCTCGAAACGCCGGCAGGCGAGCCGATACTGGAGCTGCGAGAGACCCCCCTCCCGGTGCCGTCGGGTGAGGCCAGAATACAGCTCCGCATACGCGATGGTAGCCGACGCGATCGGCGCGGCCCCCGTCAACAGGGCCTGAACCTCGTTGGATCCTGCCTCCGACACGACGCGCTTGACCAGAGCACTGGTATCCAGATAGGTCACCGGCGATCCTCGAGGATCGCCCGGGACACCGGGGGTCCGGAGATGCGCAACGGCCGCGTTCGCCCGAATCCCTTCCGGGTCGGCAAGGTGACCATCCCGAGAGCGGCGAGCCGGGCCAGGCGTGTCTCCAGCGCCGCTCCTCGGTCCAGGTGCTGGAGGGATTGCAGGACGGCCACGGGACGGCCGCGCTCGGTGACGATGATCTCTTCCCCTTTCGTGGCCCGTCGCAGATAGTAGGTCAGCCGGTTCTTCAGCTCCCGAACACCCACCGCGCCCATGGTGGCACCTCGCTTGTAGCCATTGTAGCTACAACGGATTCCGGAATCCAACCGTCGCCGTCACTGGAACTTCGGCCCGTTTCCTCACCCAGCGACGAACTGGTGGTAGGCGCCTTCGGCGACGTGATCCCAGGGACTCACCAGTGCCTGGTACTTCGTGACGGATGCGTGCACCTTCCTGGCCATGGGAGTCTTCTCCGATTCCTCCCGGACGACCTCGGCGGCCAGCTTCCGGAGATCACGCAGCACGGAGACGGGGAGCGGGAGCACCTCGACCTTGCCTTTGAATTCCGTCCTGAGTCGCTCGAGGGCGATCGCGTTCTTCGTGTGGAAGTCCGTCAGGGCGTAGAGGTGGACCGCCGCCGCCGCGTGATCGAGCGTCCGCTGGAGATCGACCGGGAGCGCGTCGTATGCCTTCCTGTTGAAGCCAAAATCCAGCGTGGTGCCGGGCTCGTGCCAGCCCGGGTAATAGTAGTAGCGTGCAGTCTTGTGCAGGCCGATCTGCATGTCGTCGTGCGGCCCGATCCATTCGGCGGCGTCGATGACGCCCCGCTCCAGGGCGGCATAGATCTCACTACCCGGGGTGAGAACTGTGGTGGCGCCCGCCCGCACGTAGACCTTGCCGCCGAGGTTCACAATCCGCATCTTGAGGCCCTTGTAGTCCCCGATCGTGGTGATCTTCTTCCGGAACCAACCGGCCATCTGCGGAGCGTTTCCCATGGCCGGACGCGGCGTGAGGTTAAAGGGGCCGTACGCCTCCTCCATGAGCCTGAGCCCATCGCCCTGGTAATACCAGGCGGCCATGCCCTCGACGTTCATGCCGAACGGGATGGTTGCGAACCACTCAATCGCGGGCTCCTTGTCTGTCCAGTATTGTGGCGATCCCATGAATGCCTCGATCTTTCCCTGGGAGGCGGCGTCGAAACACTCGAACGGCGGAATGATCTGGCCGCCCGGGACAACCTCGATGCGAAACCGCCCACCGCTCATCTCTTCGACGACTTTCCCCAGCCGCTGGGCCGCGCCCTGCATCCTGTCGAGCGCCGGCGTCCAGGCCGTGGACATCCGCCACTGGACCTTCGGCTGGGCGATCACGTAGGGGGCGTCGACGATGGCGGTCGCCGGCCGCCGCCATGACCCCGCTCGCCGTCGCGATGAATCTCCGTCGTTCGGTCATCTCGCTATCTCCTCACACCGCGACGAACTGGTGGTAGGCGCCCTCCGCGACGCGGTCCCAGGGACCTACCAGCGCCTGGAACTTCGTGAACGACGCGTGCACCTTCCTGGCCATCGGGGTCTTCTCGGATTCTTCCTTCATCACCTCGGCCGTCAGCTTCCTCAGATCGCGCAGCACCGGCACCGGGAGCGGGAGCACCTCGACCTTGCCCTTGAACTCCGTGCGGAGCCGCTCGAGCGCGGTCGCGTTTTTCGCGTGATAGTCCGTGAGGCCGTAGAGCTGAACCGCCGTGACGGCGTGATCGAGCGTGCGTCTGAGGTCGACGGGAAGCGCCTCGTACGCCTTCTTGTTGAAGCTGAACTCGTTCGTCGTGCCGGGCTCGTGCCAGCCCGGATAATAGTAGTACCGCGCGGTATTGTGGAGGCCCAGCTTCAAGTCGTCATGCGGTCCGACCCACTCGGCGGCGTCGATCACGCCCCGTTCGAGCGCCGCGTAGATGTCGGCCGCCGGGATCAGAACCGTGGTGGCGCCCGCCTTGGCGTAAACCTTGCCGCCGAGGTTCGGAATCCGCATCTTCAGCCCCTTGACGTCGCCGATCGTCGTGATCTTCTTCCGGAACCATCCGGCCATCTGCGGGGCAAAGGCCGGCCCGGGGCGCGGCACGAGGTTGAACGTCGCGTAGGTCTCCTCCCAGAGCTTGAGCCCGTCGCCCTGATGGAACCAGGCGGCCATACCCTCGGGGTTCATGCCGAAGGGGATGGTGGCGAACCACTCGATCGCGGGCTCCTTGTCCGCAGCCGCGCTCCAAGGCGCCTTCCAGTATTGCGGAGTGCCTATGAACGCCTCGATGGTGCCCTGGGAGGCGGCGTCGAAACAGGCGAACGGTGGCATGATCTGGCCACCCGGAAAGACCTCGATCCGGAACCGCCCACCGCTCGTCTCCTCCACGATCTTCGCCAGTCGTATGGGCCGCGCCGTTGACCACGTCGAGCGCCGGAGGATACGCCGTGGACAATCGCCACTGGATCTTGGGCTGCGCGATGACGTAAGGAGCATCGAGGGTGGCGGCGGTTGCCGCCGCGGCCATCGCTCCCCCTGCCGTCACCATGAACCTGCGTCGTTCGGTCATCGGGCTGGCCTCCTCACACCGCGACGAACTGATGATGGGCTCCTTCCGCGACGTGGTCCCACGGGCCTTGCTCGATCACTTCCCGCTCGAGCGCGGCCCCCAGAATGAGAGTCGCCGACCTTCGGCTGCGCAATGACGTTGGGGGGTCAGCGATGGCGGTGGTCGCCACCGTCGCCATCGCACCGCGAAGAACCGGCGGCGGTGAGGCTATCGGAAGGCTCCGAGCATGTCAATGGAAGCAGAGGGGCCAGATTGGCCCTGGCTTCGCGAGGCCATGCCCGTTCGATCTTTCCTCCTTTTGACATCGCTATTCTCATGTGGTATCGAATCCACATAACGGTGTGGAGCCAGGGGATGGCCCAGCGCGCGACCAAGAAAATCATTCAGGTGCCGATCGAGGACGAACTTCTCATGCGTATTGATGCGACTGTGGGCCGAGTGGCCGAGAGCCGCGCCGCGTTCATCCGGGATGCATGCCGGTTGAGGCTCAAGGCCCTAGACGAAGGTCGACTCGATCGTCGGTACGTCGATGGCTATCGCCGAAAACCGGAGGACACGGCCTGGGTCAAGACCACCACCCGGCTTCTTTCCAGGGTGCTGCCGCGGGAAAAGTGGTAGATGAGGCGTGGCGAGGTGTGGTGGGGTCAGCTTCCTCCGCCCATCGGACAACGGCCGGTGGTGCTTCTGAGCCGCGATTCCGCGTATCAGGTGAGGCTGGCGGTCACGGTTGCGCCCGTCACCCGAACCATCAGAAATATCCCGGTCGAAGTCTCGCTCGATCAGAACGATGGCTTGCCCTCCCGCTGGTGTGGTCATACCTCGACGACATTGCCACCATCCCAAAGGCGCTGATCAAGCGACGCATTGCCGCACTCTCGGTGGAGCAAGACCTGCAGGATCGGTCGAGGACTCGACATCCGCCGTAGTCTGCCGCTATGAGCCTGGTTTGAGGCCTCTGCACAACTGCGCTTCGAGCGTCGCTACACCAAGGCGTCGAGCCCTTGTAAGCCGAACGTTCAATCGGCGGTATGCTCTCGACGAGACCAAGCCTGCGAGGAGAAATGGGACAACGCTCATGCACATAGGCGTGACCATTCCGAATAACTGGGGTATCGCGGAGCCGCTCTCAGTATTGGCCATGGGGCCACTGGCCGAAGCGCTGGGCTACGACTCCATCTGGGTCATGGATCATCTGCTGAACAGCGGCTACATCCGGGAGAGGCTCGACGACAAGCCGTACTACCATCCGCTGGCCACCTTGTCTTATCTGGCGGCCACCACCCGTCGAGTGAGGCTCGGGACCTCGGTCATGGTATTGCCGTATCACAACCCCGTGGAGCTGGCCAAGTACGCCGCGACGTTGGATCAGATCTCCGGTGGGCGGCTGATCCTGGGCGTCGGGGCAGGCGCCATGCGGGAGGAGTTCGACGCGCTTGGTGTTCCCTTCGGTCAGCGCGGGGCGCTCACGAACGAGTCCATGGAGATCATGAAGGAGCTCTGGACCAATCCCGATCCCCACTACAAGAGCCCGCGATGGAATCTGGCCGGCTTCAAGTTCGCTCCGAAGCCAGCGCAGCAGCCGACCATCCCGCTCTGGGTCGGCGGTTCGAGTCCAGGAGCCCTCAGGCGAGCGGCCACCATCGGCAATGGTTGGCATCCCACCGGGTTATCGCCGGAGGAATTTCGAACGGGACGCGAGGAAGTGCGAAAGCTGGCCGCGGAGGCGGGACGGAACCCGGATGCGCTGATCATGTCCATGCGGGTGGAAGTGGAAGTGGGCGGCAAGGCCTCCAGCCAGCGCGCGGCGGCTCGCGCGCGACTGCCGGGAGACAATGCCGATCAGATGATCGCGGGTATTCGGGCCTACCAGCGCGTGGGCGTGGACCACATCGTGCTTGCGCTCAACTCGGGAGACATCACCAGCATCACCACCCTCATGGCGGACATCGCCCAACGAGTCGTGCCCCACCTACGCGATTGACGCATCGAGGCCGGACCTCGAATGCATCACGGTTCGAGGCCGCCCGGCGTCCGCCGTCCCACCACGCGATTGAACCGCTCGGGTATTTCGAAGACGTAGGCCTCGCCGTCGCGGTAGATCGCGAAGCACCGGGGGAGCGCGCTGTCCCACTTCGTCCAGGCACGGCAGACGCGCGCGTCCGCCCTGATCGTCCAACGACCGAGGTCCGCGTCGTCCCTGAGCACGGCGCCGTAGAGCCGGCCGTCGGAAGCGAAGAACAGGCGCTGCGCCCCAAAGGCGAACGTATGTCCGGGGATCTCGGTGGCCAGCTCGCTCGCGGTGAGAGGGATCCGCGCTGAATCAGGGGCCCCGGCCGTCGCCGGCGGAGGGCAGAACGGCCGGATCGACTCGCCGGCCAGGATCATCGCGTCAAGGTCGTAGTTCATCCCGTCGGCAAATCGGAAGACCGACACACCGTTCGGCAGCAGCGCCACCAGGTTGCCGCCGAGCCCCGCCATGTAGGGGATCTGGAAGAAGCACCCGGAGCTCGTCCGATACGGCACCGACCAGAACGAGAGGTGATAGCGGCCCTCGCCGAAGCGGTTCCGCAATCCTGGGTTCGGGAGCCCCACCGTGGCGCCGCTCCGGTACAGCACCTCCGCCAGCTTGGTCGCGCTCAGAAGCTGCGTGCCCCCGTGGCGGCCGCCGTTCTGGAGCAGGGTTGTGATCTTGGCCACGTCGTCGACGGTGAGATAGAGCCCGTAGGCGAGGAGCGGTACCCCGCGACTCCCGTCCGGCTCGATCGTGTGCATGGCCGGCGCATGGACGATGCCGATCGGCCGGTACACCTCGGTGCGCACCATGTCCCACAGATGCGCGTTCGGGCCCTCGCGACCTTTGAGGTAGGTGTCGAGGGCGACGGCCAGCACGAACGTCTGCGTGCTGTTGTAGCGGAGCACCTGACCCGGACCCCACGGATAGGTACCGTAGGCGAGCGCGGCCTCGAGCTTCTCGCGAGCCGTCTTGAGGCGTATCCAGCGGATCATTCTCGGGCGATTCTCGTCGGGAGCGACGCCGCCATCACGCTCGCGGCCCTCGTCCCCGATACCCGTCGCCATGTCCAGGGCATCCGCGAAGGTGACACGGTCCCAGCCGGCGTGGGCCAGACCGGCCGGCAGATAGTCGACGAGCCTTTCGGCCAGCACGCCATCGCCGTACTTCTGGGCCAGCCGGAGCAGCGCAACCGCGCCCGCTGCCGATTTGGTGACCGAGAAGACGCCATGCCGCATCTCGCGGCAGTAGGGAAAGGGGCCGTACCGCGTGTGACAGCCGCGGAGGTAGAGCACGCCCTCCACGACGAGACCGTTGGCGCTGATGTCGGCCGCCACGGCGTCGCCGTCGAAGGCGGCCAGCGCCGGGGACGCGGGAAGGGCTGACCACGGGCGGATCGGCGTCTGAAGCCGGAGCTCGTCGGCGAACTGTGCGCGCAGGGCAGTTTCGTCGGCGAGGGGCCCCGGCGCGTACGTCATGGGGATTTGGCCCCACAGATCGACTTTCGCCCATGCCGCCGTCTCCTGGATGACCTGAAGGCGCAGCGCGGAGACGCGGGTGTCGTCGAAGAGGAAGGTCGCGATCCCATTGTGGGTGGCGTTGTTGATCTGGTTGACCAGGGCAAATGGGAACGATGCGCGCGACATCCCGCCGTCGCCCGGCTCGGACCACACGCGGCCGGGGGAGACGAGCAATGCCCCCCCTGGCGGGACGAAGTCGCGCACCACCGGCACCAGATACTCGCCATGGGTGAAAAAGGCTATCGAGCCAGCGGGAGTTGCCCATGGGATCGCAGCGCACCCGTCGCGCGCGGCGGCAACCGAGGACGCGGGGACCGTCAACGTCCCGCGCAGCGTGTGCTTGGCCGGCGCGGGGGCGCCGATAGGCATGAAGTAGTCGTTGTGGACGGGGCCCCCGCTCGAGAGCGTAGGGGCGAGCAACTCGCCGGCGGTGATCTGATCACGCAGGCCGGCCGCGGGCGGGCCGGGAGCTGCCCGCGACGGCCGACCGCATCGCATCGTCGCTACGTCGGCGATCCGGCCGAGCCTCACTGCGCCCTCGTCGCTATAGGTGCCTGTGAGATCGGCGCCGTCGAAGCGGTAGGCGAGCGCCCCGCGGTCGATCGTCGGCAACCGGAAACGCAGCACGCCCTCGGCGATCCGTCCCCCAGCGCGCCAGTAGCCCGGAATCCTGACCCCCAACGCCTCCGACACGCCGACGCTGTACACCACGCGCGCGTAGCCGTTGGCGAGAACCTCCTCCACGACGAGGGTGGTGCACAACGCCTCGTTGCCCTTCGCGTCGCGCCAGGCCCCTGTCCAGGCGCCGGCGAACCGCGCCAGGTTCTCGGGAACGTCGGCGGCCGGCGCCACGAGCGTGAGATCGTCGGGCAACGGCGTGGTTCCGCGACAGTCGATGGCGCCTTCCGCCACGGCGCCGACGGAGAGGACGAGAGCAAGCACGGCGAGCCGGATCACGACGACCATGGCACCCTCCAGGGAACCATAGGATACTGCGGGCCCTGCGTTGGGCGCGGTGCCGTTCGTGCGCCGCTCCTTCCGCGAAAACGGGCGCGCCGACTGCGGCGCTCGATCGCGACCGGGACGCCGACTCGGGCATGGTAGATTCCACGACAAGGAGTCCAGCATGCACGGCAGACAGGTCCTGATGGAGACCCTGGTCGGACACGGGGTGGAGCTCTTGTTCGGTAATCCCGGCACCACCGAGAGCCCGATCATCGACAGCCTCGAGGCCTATCCGCAGATCCGCTACATCCTGACCTTGCACGAGGGCGTGGCCGTCGGGGCGGCCAGCTATTACGCCCAGGCCACCGGGCGCACGGGCGTGGTGAACGTCCACGTCGCGCCGGGGCTCGGCAACGCGCTCGGCATGCTCTACGACGCCCTCAAGGCGGGCTCCCCGCTCGTCGTCACCGCCGGACAGCAGGACACACGGCTGCGCCTGCGCGCGCCGCTCCTCGGACACGACCTTGTCGCCATGGCGGCACCGCTCACGAAGTGGAGCGTCCAGGTGGAGCGCGCCGACGAGCTGGCTCACATCCTCCGCCGCGCCTTCAAGATCGCCCACGACCCGCCGAGCGGACCCGTTTTCGTCGCGCTGCCCATCGACGTGCTCGAGCAGGAGACCGAGCAGCTCGCGCTACCGCCCGCCGCACTCTACTTGGATCATGATCCTGACCCTGCAGGCGTGGCCGCCGCTGCCGCGCTGCTCCTCGGCAGCCGGCGGCCAGCCATCGTCGCCGGGGATGATGTCGCGCGAGGCGACGGGCCGGCCGAGCTGGTCGCGCTGGCCGATTTGCTCGGGGCTCCCGTGTGGGTCGAGGGTCTGCGCCAGCACTCCGTCTTCCCATCGACACACCCGGCCTACCGCGGGCCGCTTCCCTTCGATACTGCCGCCATCCGAAAGGCGCTCGACGGGGCGGACACCGTTCTCCTGCTAGGAGGCCCATTCTTCGAGGAGGTATGGTTCGCGCCCGGCTTGCCCTTCGAACCCGACACCGCTGTAATCCAGATCGAGAGCTCGGCCGAACGTCTAGCTCCGAACTTTCCTGTCAGAGTCGGTCTCCTCGCCACGCCCGCGGCCGGGCTGCGCGCGCTGCGCGCCGCTCTCGCGGACAAGGCAGGGGCCGCGTTCCGTGAGGCGGCTGCCGACAGGCGCTCCGCTCTCGAGGCACAGAAGGCGCGCGAAGGAGCCGCCCTTCGTGCGCGCGCGGCCAAGCGATGGGATGACGAGCCCATGTCCATCCCACGGCTGATGGCCGAGGTCGAGCGAGTCCTGCCAGCGGACGCCATCGTGGTCGACGAGTCGATCACCGCCAGTATCGAGCTGGCGCGGGTCCTGGCCTTCGAACGTCCGAGCGACTACTTCGGCGCTCGCGGCGGCGGCATTGGACAGGCGCTGCCGGGAGCCCTCGGCGTGAAGCTCGCACATCCGCGCCGGCCCGTCATCGCGCTTTCCGGGGATGGTTCCGCCATGTACAGCGTGCAAGCCCTGTGGACGGCGGCTCACCACGACCTGGCCGTGGTCTTCGTCATCCTCAACAACCGCGAGTACCGCATCCTGAAGCACAACATGGACGCTTACCGACAGCGCTTCGGGGTCAAGGGCGAGGGCCGCCCGTACTCTCACATGGACCTCACGCAACCCGAGCTCTCGTTCCTTGACATCGCCCAGGGCTTGGGAGTGGCCGCCGCCCGCGTCACGCGGCCGGGCGACCTTGGTCCGGCGTTTTCACGCGCGCTCGAATCAGGCCACCCCTATCTGCTCGACGTGGTGGTCGAAGGGCACCGGTAGCGTTACCGCGGGCTGGGCAAAGGAGGCTGACATGCCGTTCCACAACGTCGACACGGGCACCCAGTTCAGGAAGATGCGCGAGCTGGTCCCCGAGGCCTATCGCGCCTTTCTCGACTTCGATCAGAAAGCGTTCAAGGACGGCGCCATTCCCGCCAAGATGAAGGAGTTGATGGCGGTGGCAATCGCCCAGATCACCCAGTGCCCGTGGTGCATCGAGGCCCACACGAAGAAGGCGGCCCGCGCGGGTGCCTCCGACACTGAGATCGCCGAGACCATATTCGTGGCGATGGCGATGGCCGCTGGTGCTGCCTGGAGCCATGGCGGTCAGGTGCTCCAGTGTCTGCAGGAGCACAAGGCGACCCCGAGCGGCTAGCGCTTCCGCGCCTTGGCCGCCTCGTATTCGGCTCGCAGCGACTCGCTCAACGGATAGGCTTCGGCGAGCGCGTGGCCGGCTCCGACCTTGCTGCGTGAAAAGGCATCGCGGCGCTCCGCCTCGAGGCCAGCCTCGGCCACCTCGGCGGCCACCGCCTGGGGAATGGCCACCACTCCTTCTGAATCGGCGACCAACACGTCGCCAGGCATGACGAGCACGCCGGCGCAGGAGATGGGGACGTTCAGGTCGGCCATGACGTGTAGCTCGCCGAAACTCACCGGGGTCAGTCCTTTCGAATAGACGGCCAAGCCGACCTCTTGCATCGCCGCCAGGTCGCCGATCGCCCCGTCGGTGACCAGCCCGGCGGCACCGCGGTACTTCAGGCGGGTGGCCAGGATGTCACCGGTCACCCGCGCGCCGGTATCCCCACGCGCGTCGATGACGAGAACATCTCCAGCGCTGATGGTTTCGAAGGCGCGACGGTGCAGGGAGGCGGGGCCGGACTGCGTCTTGGCCACATCCTCCCGGGTGGGCAGGGCTCGTCCGGTGAGGGCACGGCCGACGAGACCCTGAGCGTGCGTTCTGGGGACCAGACCTCGCAGGAAGGTGTTGTGATAGCCGAGCCGCCGAAGGATCTGGCTGATCGTCGGTATGCTCACCCCTTTCAGCTTCTCGATGACGTCATCGCCAACAGCGGTGGACTCGATACCGAGATTGTGGTGGCACGCGCAGGCAGTCGTGGGGCTCGTCATGCGCCGCTTCCTCCAGTCTTCCCGTCATCCATGGCGGCCTTGATGGCCGCATTGATGGCCCGTACGCCGGCCGCCGGACCCTCGGGGTGGTTCCACACACCGCCGATGATGGCGAGCAGATTCGCCCCCGCTCGCACCAGGGGGCCGAGATTGGCGGCGGTGATGCCGCCGATGGCACATGAGGGCACCTTCCGATGCTGCGCCCACCAGCGCAGGATCTCGGCATCGGCGACGTTCGTCACCTGTTTGGACGTGGACGGAAAGAAGGCACCGAAGGCCACGTAGTCGGCGCCCTCCGCAATGGCGCGGTCGGCGAGGTCACGGGAGGACTTGCACGTGACGCCGAGCGTGCGACCGGGGCCCCATGAGCCGTCGCGCGTCCGGCGCCGGCATGTCCTCCTGCCCGACGTGGGCGCCGTCGGATCCTGTGGCCTCCACGAGGTCGGCACGGTCGTTGAGCAGGAACGTCACGTCTCGCGTCTGGCATATCGGGCGGAGTGTCTCGATCGCACGCTTCCAGGTGTCATCATCGACGTTCTTCAGTCGGAGCTGAACGGCCGCGATTTCACCCGCGTCGAGCGCCTGCGCCAGCAAAGAAGGGAAGACGTGGAGATCGAATCGCTCCGGCGTGATGACGTAGAGTCGGCACCCTGTCGCCTTCATAGCGTCGTCCGATCTCCGGGGGGGCTACCAGCCTTCGTCGGGATCGGGGACGTCTCCCCGCAGAAGCGCGATGTCGGCCTTGTCGCGCAGGGCTTTGCTGGGGCGCTGGGCCGGATCAGCGGCCGCGCGCTCCTTCATGGCGATGAGGTCGGCCGTCGTCACCACGCGCACCCGCACCCCGGTTACCTCCAGCGGCTCAGCGCGCTCGATCATCGGATCGAACGCGGGATCGAAGACGATCTGGACGGGTTCACCCGAGTGGTGTCGGAAATCCATGCTGTGCGTGAAAGATCCGGTCAGTGAGAACCCGGCGCCGGTGAGGGTGTCGCGGACTGATTCTGGGGAGACAGTAGAGTCGACCGCGATGTCGGTGTCGAGCGTCGCCCGGGGCACGCCCGATCGTATGCCCACGGCCACACCCCCGACCAGGGCATGCTGGGCATCCAGGCGGTCCAGGGCTCGCACGACGTCCACCAGCGCCGCGAGCTTGTCCGGCGATCCGTCCATCGTCGCCCCCCGGCTCGACACGATCAGCAGGTGGTCGCGGGCCGTCAAGCGGGCGATCGCTTCGAGCACGCTCGCTTTCACCGAGTATCCAGCATAGCAGGTCAGATTGATGGAACTCTTGTCGATCTGGCGCCCTCCCGGTCGACAACAGGGTGTGGACAGTTGTTACGCTGAAAGGGAGAGCAGGTCTAGGCGAGACCGTCCTGACCCTGCCCCGTACCTGACCCGACAAAGGAGTCACGCGGATGCGATTCATGGTCTTGGTAAAAGCTACCAGGGACTCGGAAGCCGGTGTAATGCCGAGCAAGCAACTGCTGGCCGAGATGATCAAGTACAACGAGGAGCTGGTGAAGGCCGGCATCCTGCTGGCGGGCGAGGGGCTGCACCCGAGCTCCAGGGGCGCTCGCGTCCGCTTCTCCGGGAACAAGCGCAGGTAGTCGACGGGCCGTTTGCCGAAACGAAGGAGCTGGTGGCTGGCTTCTGGCTGTGGCAGGTGAAATCGATGGAGGAGGCGATCGAATGGGTCAAGCGTTGCCCTAACCCTCACAATGAAGAGACCGAGATCGAGATTCGTCAGGTGTTCGAGGCGGACGATTTCGGTGCTGAGTTCACGCCCGAACTGAGAGCGCAGGAAGAACGCCAGCGTGCCCAAGCCGAGCAACTGGCCAAGGCTTCCAAGCGCTAGGTGTTATGTTGCGACGGCCCCTCACACCCAAGAGAGGAGACGACGTCATGCAAGTCCAACCCTACCTGTTCTTCAACGGTCGCTGTGAAGAGGCCATCGAGTTCTACCGCCGCGCGCTCGGTGCCAAAGTTGACATGCTGATGCGCTACAAGGAAAGCCCTGACCCGCCGCCACCCGGAATGGTCCCGCCGGGCTCCGAAAACAAGGTGATGCATGCGAGCCTGCGAGTTGGCGACACGACGGTGATGGCCTCCGATGGATCCTGCTCGGGGCAGCCGGGCTTCCAGGGCTTCTCCCTGTCGATCTCGGCAGCCGCCCCCGCTGAGGCCGAGCGGTTGTTCGCTGCCTTGACGGAAGGCGGCCAGGTACAGATGCCGCTCACCAAGACGTTTTTCTCTCCCTGCTTCGGCATGGTGACCGATCGGTTCGGGGTAGGGTGGATGATCAACGTTTCGGAGTAACCATGAAGTATCTCTGCCTGGTCTACGGAGAAGAGAAGAAGCTCGAAGGCATGGCCGATAGTGAGTGCCTCGCCTACGATACGGCCCTCCGGGAGGCTGGGCACTGCCTGGCTTCGGAGGCACTGCAGCCGGTTGAGACCGCCACGACCGTGCGAGTCCGCAACGGGAAAGTGGCCGTCACGGATGGTCCATTCGCCGAGACCAAGGAGCAGCTGGCGGGGTTCTACCTGATCGAAGCCAGAGATCTGAACGAGGCGATCCAGCTCGCCGCCAAGATCCCGCCAGCGCGGGTGGGCAGCGTCGAGGTGCGGCCGATCCGGCCGATCCGGGAAACGGCCGCGCCTGCGCCCCCGGGGGCGCAGCGATGATTCCGCGGGGATGGGATCGCCATCCCCGCGGACGCCGTTCATGGACGGCCGTGCGCGTGGCCGACTGACATCGTCGGAGAAGCAGGATCGTCAGGCCGGCCACCAGGCCGGCGGCCGCCTCAGAGAAGGGTGCCGCGGAGGATCACTGCGGCCACGCTGAAGTAGATCACCAGGCCCGTGACGTCGACCAGGGTGGCCACGAAGGGGGCCGACGAGACTGCGGGGTCGAAACCAAGTCGGCGAAGAACGAAGGGCAGCATCGAACCCGCGAGGGTTCCCCAGAGGACGACGCCGATCAAGGCGATGCCCACCGTGATGGCCACGAGGAGCCAGTGCTCGCCATAAAGAGCGCTGAACGCAGACCACAACGCGATGCGGCCAAACCCGATAGCGCCGAGGATCGAGCCGAGCGCGAGCCCGGTCGCGATCTCCCCGGACAGTACGCGCCACCACTGGCGTAGCCGGACCTGCCCCACCGCCAGGGCCCGGATCACCAGGGTGGCGGCCTGGGAACCAGAATTGCCGCCACTCGAGATGATGAGGGGCACGAACAGCGCGAGCACCACCGCGCGCTCGATCTCCCTCTCGAAGAACCCCATCGCGGTTGCCGTGAGCATCTCGCCCAGGAACAGGATGACCAGCCATCCCGCTCGCTTCCGCACCATCCGCGAAAGAGAAAGCTCGAGGTACGGCTCGTTGAGCGCTTCCACACCGCCGAAACGCTGCAACGTGTTCGTCGCTTCCGTTTGGGCAACGTCGAGCACGTCGTCGACGGTGACGATCCCGATGAGCACCCCGTCCGAGTCCGTCACCGGCAGGGCCACGCGGCCTTCGCGCTGAAAGACAGGCACCGCCGATTCCTGAGGGTCCGCCGCCTTGAGGGCGATCACGTGATGGTCCATGACCTCGCTGACACGGGCCATGAGCGGCGAGAGGAGGATCCGGCGGATCCCGATCTCGCCGATCAGCCGTTCGCCCTCATCGATGACGTAGACGATGGAGAGTGTCTCGCTGTCACTGCCGTACCGACGGATGTGATCGAGGACGTGCTCGATAGTCCAGTCGGGCCGACTGCGCACGTAGTCGGGGGTCATGAGACGCCCGATACTGCCTTCGGGATACCCGAGGAGCGCAACGGCGACCGCCCGCTCCTCCGGTGTGAGTAACGCGAGAAGCTGCTTGGTCGCCGCCGCGGGCAGCTCGTCGAGCAGGGCTGTCCGGTCGTCGGGGGCCATCTCGTTGAGGATCCGCGCCACCTCCTCGTGCCCCATAGCCTTCAGGAGGCTCTCCTGGGCGTCGACGGGGAGGTACTCGAAGACGTCGGTGGCGAGCTCGCGAGGAAGCATGCGAAAGAAGATGACCTGCTCGTCGACGGGCAACCCCTGGATGAAGGCGGCGGCGCGGGGAGGCGGCCAGTGCTTGACCATCTCGTGCAGGGCAATGAAATCGCGATCGCGGATGATCCGAGCCGCACTGGGGATGTTCATTTCATCGGACATGCGTGCATCTCGCCTTCGTTACCTTCGAAGGCCATCCCTGGGTGTAACCGGGCCCGGTGGCAAAGCTTCGCCGCCCAGGCGGGCGCTGATCTTGGGCGCCAGCATCCTGAGGACGGCCACGGGCAGTGCGCTCGTGAACTGGTAGCTCGCCGCGTGCTTGCCCGAGACCGATGCGGTCAGAGTTCCGAAGTAGCGGTCGCCGATGAAGAACACGACCGTCCCCGTCCGGCTCACCACGCGCGAGGAGATGACGCCGCCGCCACGGGCGAACCTTTCGAAGCGGTTGTCGCCCGATCCGGTCTTTGCGCCCACCGTCACCATCTCGCGTCCCTCACCGGTGAAGGCGCCGCGAAGCCGCCGAGCCGTGCCCTGCTCGACCACGCTGACGAGCATACCCCGGAGCGCTCGTGCCACCGGCACGGGCAGCACCCGCTCGCCGGCCGCCGGCGTGGGCTGGAAGACAGTGTGGTAGGGCGTGTCCTGAGCCAGGGTCACGCGCGCGATGGCGCGCACTGGGCGACGCACGCCGTCGTTGAGCACGATCCCCATCAGCTCGGCGAGGGCGGCCGGTCGATCAGACGAGCTGCCGATGGCGGAGGCGTACGACGGCACCAGCCGCTCGAAGGGAAAGCCGAGGCGACGCCAGGCCGGTGTCATGCGCGCGAAGGCGTCGCGTTCGATCCGGATGCGCAGGCGCAGATCCTGGGCGCGGCGGTTGCGCGTGTGGAAGAGCCAGGCGGAGGACTGCCGCCTCACGGCGTCGCTTCGGCTCAGGAGCTCCTCCCAGGAGAGTGAGGGGGTACGCATCATCTCTCCGGCGACCCACACCTCGATCGGATGGCGCCCAAGGAGGTACCCGAAGTCGGAGAGGGTCAGGCGCGGCCCGCCGTATGCCCTCGCGAGTCGATGAACGTCGTCCGTTGTCAGCCCATCCACCCGCTCGGACAGCCACTGCTCCAGCTCCTCGACGCTCGCACCCGGATTCCAGGCGTAGAAGACTTTGGCCAGCTCGCGAGCGGAGCTCTTGCGCCCACGCAGCAGTCGCGCCGCCGACGCGTCCGCGTCCGCGTCGAGGGGATGGTAGGCGCGGTAGGCCCGCCACAGTGCCTGCCGCTCCTCCTCCTCGGCGATCTCCCGCAAGAAACGGCGACGAACCGGGTCCTCCGGGTCGGCCAGCACCGCCTTGGCATCGTACGGGAGCCGGGCCTCGTGGTACCGCACCACATCGCGCATCAGGCGGATGTACACCAGATTCGTCGAGCGCACGAATGCCTGCCGTACCGTGAGCTGCAAACGATCCTCAGCCTCCGAGTCGAAGTTGCCGAACGTGTGCATGCCGCTGCCGGTGAAGAACGCCTCGTACGGGCTCGCCGAGTACTTGCGATCGAGCGCCAGTTGGAGGAATGCGGCCAGATCGAGACGGGGTTGACCCCCGAGCGTCTCGGCCCCCCACCGGGTGAGCGGGTCCCGCGCGGAAGCAGCGAGCTTGGCCAGTGCGGGAGTCTCGAGGCCGGAAAACTCGCCGTGGAGAGCGGCCATGAGCTCCAGGTAATGTGCCAGCGCCCGGAGCTTCGCCGTGCTGCCAAGCTCGAGCTTCATCCCCTCATTCATATCGAATGGCTTGTCGAGGTTGTCGACCTGAACGCGCAGCACGTTGCCGTCTGGGCCACGCTCGAAGAGCGACAGACTGTAGATGACCCGCCGCGGATCGCCTTGGGCCAGCATGCGCTCCGCGCGCAGCCCGTGGGCCTGGACGAAATCGGCATCCTCCAGGGCCCGAAACAGGCGGAGTGTGGCTTCCTGGAGCGGCACATCCACGCTGGTGTCGACGGCGACATCGAGCCGGTCCAGCTGATAGAAGCTGGCCACCCCCAACATCTGTCGCAGCTCCTCACGCATGACACTGGCAGCAGCCTTGCGTCCCACGAATACCGGCGGGCGGGCGGCAACTGGATCGGCGAACCGGAGGGGAACGTCGGAGACTTGTCGCCGGAGGTCGCTATCGAGGACTCCGGCCGTCTCGAGCAAATTCGTGTACGCCGTGACGCGCTGTTCGAGGGCCGCGTGATTCTCGAGCAGATAGAAGCTCGGAGCCCGAACCGCACAGAGCAAGGCCAGCACGTGCTTGAACGCCCGGGCCTTCTCCGGAGTAGCCCCCGGACCGGACAGGGCACGGGAGACATCCTCGAGCTCAAGACCAAACCACCCGTGCAAACCCTCTCCCAACCCCGACACTTCACCCAAGCCGGGGACCGCGGACAGCGGCATCGTGTTCAGATAGTCGACGACGATCCGGCGCCGATGCGCCCGCGTGTCCGGACCGTCCTGGTAGGCCTTGAGGCTCGCCGCCGCCAACTGCTTGAGCTTGTCTGTCGCGGAATCGGTTCGCCCTTCCGGGGAATGGCGATACTTCTCCAGCTGCGTGGCCAGGGTGCTACCGCCCTCGACATGGCTGGCGAGTCCGACCTTGTGTCCCACATAGAGCATGGTGGCCTTGGCCAGGCGCGGCCAGTCCACCGCCGGGTTGCTGCGGGGATCCGGCACCCGTGCCAGATCGCGGTTCTCGATGTAGAGCAGTGTGTTCACGACCAGGGGAGGCACGTCGTCGAGCCTCTGATAGAAGCCACGCTGAGGGCGAACATCGTGGATCGGCATGCCCTGGGCGCGGATCTGCAAGCCTGCAGAGGGCGTCTCCCGGTAGGGCGGAGTGATCTCCAGCGCCATCAACCGTGCCATCTCGGCGGACTGGCGCGCCTGCTCCACGACCTGGTAGCCGCGCGCCTGCAGGCGATCCTGGAACTCGGGGATCAGCGAGTAGCCCCGTCGTCGGTCGAAAGGCCCTCCCACCGGGAAAGCGATGGCGCGGCTCGACCCGTGTCCGACCTCATAGGACACCTTGCTGACGTACCGCGACAGAAAGAACGCCTGCAGGGCGGAGGTCTGCGCCTCGTAGTAGACCACCACAGCCGCCAGCCCGAGAAGTGCCAGAACAATCGGACCGAGCGCTCGGAGCCAGCGGCCGCGCCTCGAGGAAAGCATTGTCGTGGAGTTGGTCGGGCTCGATATATGGCCCAGGAAGGGACCGGCAGTGAAGACGCGTGCCAGTGCGCGTAGCGGGTGGCGAAAGGTGGTAGCAGCGGCCCGAAACATGAAACGTCTCTCCCCACGACCCCAGCGGAGGGTCTCGCGACTGAGCGCCTACGCTCGTCTCACCTCTATTATTAAATGCACGGATTGCCGAGGGAGGCGCGACTTACGCGTGAAGAGACGGTGACCTTCCCAGCCCCGCCCGACCAGGCGCTCGGCGCTAGGAGGACGATTGCACCGGGCGGCTCTTTCTTTGGTCAAACGAGACGGAGCCCAAGTCTTCGATTTTTAAGCGCTTATCACCAGTTCCGGCGCGTGGCGTCCTACCACCGCCACCAGCCGCACGGCGGCGAGCACGCGAATCACAAGCCACGAGGGATCCCACTCCCAGGCCCGAACGCTGAACTTGGGGGCTCGCGGGAGGGCATGATGGTTATTGTGCAGGCTCTCGCCGCCCGTCACCCAGGCGAGCACGCGCGAGTTATAGGCCGTGTTATCGAAGTTCTGTCCGCCTCGCCAGTGACCGAGGCCGTTGATCAAGGGTGCGAGGAGGAACACGTACAGGATCGCGTGCAGCGCCGCGGCCACCAGGCCCACCCACAGACCGAACACGAGACACGCGAGCGCTGTCCCCAGGACCAGCCCCGTCCAGCCTCTGCTGAATACCCAGCGGTCGAGCCAGTCTGCCTGGATATCCGGGGCAAACCTGCGGATGGTGTCAGGGTTCTTTGCTTCCCGAATGTAGTAGTACACGTTCAGAAGTTGTACTCGCCAAAGTCCCAACAGCCGAGGGCTATGCGGGTCCCCTTCCCGGTCGGTAAACGCGTGGTGCTTTCGGTGCACCGCCACCCATTCTTGTCGGCGCTGCCCCGTGGTGAGCCACAGGAGCACGCGGAAGATGACGTCGGCAATCGGATGTATCGCCAGGGACCGGTGAGCGAGACCACGATGCAAATAGATCGAGGTTGCGATCACGGCCACTTGGGTCAAGGCAAGGGTGATCAACACAACAAGGCACACCTCTAACACTGAACGGTCTCCTTTAGGCTCGTTGGTGCGTGATGTCTCTTAGCGCCGGAACGTCAGCTGCTGGACGGTGAGCCCGGGTCTCAGCGCGCGGCAATGGCACGTTTCACGATGCTTGCAACACCCCGCCAAGGGACATCTGCGACGATCTGGATGCCGGGCCTCCCTGTCCTCCCCGGAGAGCAAGGAGGCGGACGCGGATTGCATGCAGCGTAGAGCATTCTACGCTGCTTGTCGGGAAGTTGCGCGGAAACGTGTGAGGGCATGCAAAGCCGCACGGCAATCCGCTGCGGGTGTCAAAACTCCTGACAGGAACGCGCCGCGAGGGCGGGCCCATCACCGCTCCGCCTGGCTGTGGTATAGACTATGGCCTCGCCGGTCGATCGAGTCCGAAGCACGGGCCCGGCGCTTGACGCCGACACCCCGGCCAGGGAGTCGTCTCATGTGTGTTCGTGTTCTGTGCGCGCTGCTCGTTCTGCTCGTAACCGGCCACGCCGAGGCGGCCGACAAGATCAGCTTCGGCATGGACTGGCAGGTCTTCGGTCGCCACGCCGGCTTCGTGGTGGCCCAGGAAAAGGGCTTCTTCAAGGCCGAGGGGCTCGACGTCGAGGTGGTGCGCGGCTATGGCGCCAACGACGCCATCAAGCGCATCGCCGCCGGCACCATCGGTATCGGCATGGGGGATACCGGAAGTCTGGTCATCGCGCGCTCGCAGGGCATCAAGGTGAAGGCCGTGGGCATGGTGTACGGCAAGGCACCGTACGTTCTCTGGATCCGCAAAGACGCCGGCGTGCGCACCCCCAAGGATTTGGAGGGCAAAACAATCGGCTCGGCGGCGGGGAGCGTGGTGCGCCAGCTCTTCCCGGCCTTCGCCAAGCTGGCTGGGGTGGACGCGGCCAAGGTGAACTGGGCGACGATCGACGCGCCCTCGCACTTGCCCATGCTCTTGAGCAAGCGCGTGGATGCGGTCATCGACTACTACATTGGGCTGCCCACGGTAAGCAAGAAGGCCAAGGAGGCGGGTGTCGAGATCCAGCCGATGCTCTACGCCGACTACGGGCTGAACATCTATAGCAACGCGATCATGGTCAAGGAGGAACTCGTCAAGGAACAGCCCGACCTCGTGCGCAAGCTTCTCAAAGCAGCCTATCAAGGCATCGACTGGGCCACGAAGAATCCCGATGAGGCCGCCAAGATCGTGAAGGCCCGCCATCCGGAACTGGACGCCGACACCGCCGCCGCCGAGATCCGCATCGTGAACGATCTCGTATGGACACCCGAGGCCAAGCAGCACGGCATCGGGTACATGGACGCGGAAAAGATGCGGGTGACTCGTGACGTGATCACCCAGACGTACGATCTCAAAGTCGCGGTACCGCCCGACGAGCTTTACACCAACACGCTCCTGCCGCGATAGCGCCGGAGGCTGGCCCGCTGGCATCCCGTCTCCGACGAAGACTCGGCGAGGTCGCTCCGGCCATTCTCGGGCTCGGTGGCCTCCTCGCCGTGTGGCAAGTGACCGCGCGACTCTGGGACATTCCTCTCTGGCTCCTGCCCACCCCCACCGACATCGCGCGCGCGGCATGGGAGGCGCGGGCAACCCTGCTCGCCCACATCTGGGTCACCCTCTACGAGACCCTCGTGGGCTTCGGGGCGGCGGTTGCGGTAGGCATTCCGCTCGCCGCGCTCCTGGTGAGCTCGGGCGTCATCTGGCGGGCTCTCTACCCGATCCTGGCCGCGATCCAATCGGTCCCCAAGACCGCAATCGCCCCCCTTCTCCTTGTATGGTTCGGTACCGGCGAGATGCCAAAGGTGATCGTGGCCTTCCTCATCGCCTTCTTCCCTATCGTCGTCAACACGGCCACGGGCATGGTTCTCATCGAGGAGGACCTGCTTCATCTCGTGCGCTCGCTCTCGGCGAACCGGCTCCAGATCTTCTGGCACATCCGTCTTCCCAGCGCCCTGCCCCACACCTTTAGCGCGTGCAAGGTCGCGGTGACTCTGGCCGTGGTGGGCGCCGTGATCGGAGAGTTCGTGGGAGCGGACTCCGGCCTCGGCTACCTCATCCTGATCGCCTCCTCGCAGCTCAAGACCGATCTGGCCTTCGTGGCCATCCTCCTGCTCGCTGTCCTGGGCATGGCGCTCTTCTGGGCGGTCGAAGTGGTGGAGCGTGTGACATTGCCGTGGTGTCTTCCGGAGACCGAGAGCCGACCGGTCGGCCTTTGAGCGGCGGCGTGGCCGGACCACCCCGCATCGCATTCCGAGATGTGCGAAAGACCTTCGCCACGCGAGCCGGTGAGTTGGTGGAGGCCCTCGCCGGCGTGAGCTTCGAGGTGGGCCAGAACGAGTTTGTCACCATCGTCGGACCGAGCGGCTGCGGCAAGTCCACCCTGCTCAAGCTCTTGGCCGGGGTGATCGCGGTGAGCGCAGGCGACGTCTTCCTCGATGGGCGTCGCGTCGTGGGTCCCCAACGCGACCTCGGAATGGTCTTCCAAAGCCCCGTGCTGCTCCGCTGGAAGAACGTCCTTGACAACGTCCTCTTCCCCGCCGTCATCCTTGGCCTGGACCGGCACGAGGCCCACGAGCGCGCGCTGGCGTTGCTCCGACTGGTGGGGCTGGAGGGTTTCGAGCGCAAGTATCCGCGCGAGCTTTCGGGAGGCATGCAGCAGCGGGTGGCCATCTGCCGAGCGCTCCTCTTCCGTCCCTCGATCCTTCTCATGGATGAACCATTCGGCGCCCTCGACGCCATGACCCGTGAGGAGTTGTCGGTGGAGCTGCTGCGCATCTGGCGGGAGGAGGTCAAGACCGTCCTCTTCGTCACGCACTCGATTCCCGAGGCCGTCCTGCTCGGACACCGAGTGGTGGTCATCACGCGCCGGCCGGGCAAGGTGGCCGCGGTGGTGCCGGTGGAACTGCCCGCTCCGCGCAACCTCGCCATGACCACCCGCCCCGACTTTCAGGCGTGCGTGGCGGCCATCCGCCGTCAGATCGGCGAGACCAGGGGGGAGGATCACCCTTGACGGGCTCCCCAGGCCGGGGCACCATCGGCCGAGCAGGCGCTCACCCTGACGATCCACGGCGGAGGACCTCGGGTTCCGTACTCCCTCGGGAGAGGGAACGATACAGATGGCGCGGCCAGAAAAGAAGCGGACGGTACGCTCCACGGAGGCGCTCCGCGCACAGCTCCGCTCACTGCAGGTGCTGCTCGACGCGATCCCCGCCCCGATTTTCTACAAGGACGCCAAAGGGATCTACCTCGGCTGCAATGTCGCCTTCGAGCAGTATCTCGGGCTTTCCCGGGAGCAGATCGTCGGAAAGTCGGTCTACGACATCTCGCCCAGAGATCTTGCCGACGTTTACTATCGCGCCGACCAGGCACTGTTCGATAAGCCAGGCGTCCAGACCTACGAAACGAATGTGGCGTACGCGGACGGCGTCCGCCGCGACGTCACCTTCTACAAGGCGACGTTCCTCGGACCCGACGGAGCGCTCGGCGGGCTCGTGGGGACCATCCTGGACATCACCGAACGCAAGCGAGCGGAGGCTCTTCTTCGGGCGAGCGAGGAGCGCTATCGGTTGTTGATCGAGGGATCGATTCAGGGGATTGTCGTCCAGCGGGACTGGATCGTCCTCTTTGCCAATTCCGCCTTCGCAACCATGCTCGGATACGCAAGTCCAGCCGAGCTGATCGGGCTCGACGTCCGGCGCTTCATCGAGCCGGACCATGTACGGCTCGCCGAACGGTTTGCCGCAGCCCGGCTGCGGGGAGAGCCCGCGCCACCACGATACGAGATCCAGATCCTGCGCCCGGACGGCGTACGCCTCTGGATCGAGATTCAGCCCTCCGTCGTGTCGTGGGAAGGAGCGCCGGCCATCCTCGGCACGCTGGTCGATATCACCGAGCGCCGCCGAGCCGAAGCGACGGTGCGCCAGCAAGAGGAGCAGCTCCAGCGCTCCCAGCGGATCGAAGGCATCGGCCGGCTTGCGGGAGGGATCGCGCACGAGTTCAACAACCTCCTCACCGTCATCATCGGCCGCACCGAACTGCTCACTGGTGTGCTCCCGTCGTCCCATGCCGGCTCCGACAATCTCGCGCTCATCGCGAAGGCCGGCGAGCGCGCGGCCACCCTCACCCGGCAGCTTCTCGCCTTCAGCCGCAAGCAGGTCCTCCAGCAACGTGTGGTGGACTTGAACCGGGTCGTGGCAGGGATGGTGGAGCTCCTCCGACCGCTGGTGGGGGAAACGCTCGATCTCGTCACAGCCCTTGATCTCAGACCGGTACTGGTGAAGAGCGATCCCACCCAGATCGAACAGGTCATCATCAACCTCGTGCTGAACTCGCGGGATGCGACGTCCCGGGGCGGACGGATCACGATCGCGACGCAGAGCGAGGATCCCCGTGGGGTGCTCGAGGTCAGCGACACCGGCTGTGGAATGAGCGCCGATGTCCAAGCCCACCTGTTCGAGCCCTTCTTCACCACCAAGGCCGTTGGTAAGGGCAACGGGCTAGGCCTCGCGACCGTCTACGGAATCGTGAAGCAGCACGGGGGCGACATTGCGGTGACCAGCGCGCCGGGCCAGGGCACCACGGTCAAGGTCTATCTACCGCTGCGACCAGACGCCGTAGAGTTCGAGGAGATCGAACGGCCACGGCCGTTCGCTGGCGGCTCGGCTCGCATCTTGTTAGTGGAGGACGAGCCCGCCGTTCGCGATCTCGCCAAGGAAGCCCTTGTCAGATGTGGCTATCGCGTGCTGGCGGCGGCCACGCCCGCCGAGGCCCAGGCCCTGGCTGAACAAAACCACGACGAGATCGACCTTCTGCTCACCGACGTCATCATGCCCGAGCTGAGTGGCCCAGAGCTTGCGGATCGTCTCACGCGCGGCCAGCCATACATGCGAGTGCTCTACATGTCAGGCTACACCGACGATGTCCTCGCCGATCACGGAGTACCCGGCTCGGGGGCGGCGTTCCTCGCCAAGCCTTTCACGCCAGAAGCGCTCAGCCGCGCAGTGCAGGATACCCTTGACGGGTTGCTTCCGCCCGGTAGTCCGCCGGGCGGCTGACCACGTTGCGACAGCCAATGGAGGTTGCCATGGACGAGCATGTCCTTCGCGATATGATCGCCGACGTCAAGGCGGGCCGCGCCACCCGGCGCGCCTTCGTGCAGTCCATCGTGGGGCTTGGCCTCACCGCCCCCCTCGCCGTTCAGATGCTGGCCTCGTCAGGAGTGGCTCACGCTCAGCCCAAGGCACCGACCTTCACGCCAACCCGGCGAGGAGGCGGCGGTCCCCTCCGTGTCCTGTGGTGGCAGGCGCCAACCTTGCTCAATCCACATTTCGCGACGGGCACCAAGGACATCGACGCCTGCCGCATCTTCTACGAGCCGCTCGCCGCCTACGATCCCGAGGGCAATCTGACGCCGGTGCTCGCGGCGGAGGTCCCGAGCGTGCAGAACGGCCTGCTGGCCAAGGACCTCGCCTCGGTGACCTGGCGCCTCAAGCGCAACGTGACCTGGCACGACGGCAAGCCCTTTACCGCCGACGATGTGGTCTTCAACTATGACTATGTCTCCGACCCCGCCACCGCCGCCGTGACCAGCGGCTCGTACCGCGAGATCAGCCGGGTCGACAAGCTCGATAGCCACACCGTCAAGGTGGTCTTCAAGAAGCCCCAGCCCTTCTGGGCCGACGCCTTCTGCGGCAACCGCGGGCAAGTCATCCCGAAGCACGTCTTCGAGCCGTTCACGGGCGCGAAGTCGCGTGAGGCTCCCGCCAACCTCAAACCCGTCGGCACCGGGTCGTATCGCTTCGTGGACTTCAAGCCCGGCGACATCGTGCGCGGCGAGCTGAACTCAAACTACCACGTGCCCAATCGGCCCTTCTTCGATTCGCTGGAGATGAAAGGCGGCGGCGACGCCGTGTCCGCAGCACGAGCCGTGCTCCAGACGGGGGAGTTCGACTACGCCTGGAACATGCAGGTTGAGGACGACATCCTGCTTCGCCTGGAGCAGTCGGGAAAAGGGCGTGTCAACCTTTGGGTCACTGGCGGCATCGAGCACGTGCAGTGCAACTTCACCGACCCCTGGACCGAGGTCGACGGCGAGCGCTCCAGCATCAAAACGACGCATCCGCTCCTCTCCGATGCCGCCGTCCGGCAGGCCCTCAATCTCTTGGTGGATCGAGCCGCGGTGCAGGAGCAGATCTACGGCCGCCAGGGCCAGACCACTGCCAACTTCCTCAATGCCCCGGCGCGCTTCCGCTCGGAGCACACGCGGTGGGAGTTCAATGTCGACAAGGCCAACGCGATCCTCGAGGCTGCCGGCTGGAGGCGCGGAGCCGACGGGCTTCGCGCCAAGGACGGTAAGAAGCTGAAACTCCTCTTCCAGACGGCCACCAACGCGCCCCGCCAGAAGACCCAGGCCATCGTGAAGCAGGCCTGCGCCAAGGCCGGCATCGAGATCGAGATCAAGTCTGTCGTGGCCTCCGTCTTCTTTGGCTCGGATGCCGCCAATCCTGACAACTACCCTCATTTCTACGCGGACCTCCAGATGTACACGGTGAGCCCCACCGCCCCTGATCCCGCCTGGTTCATGCGCGCGTTCCTCTCGTCGGAAGTCGCCTCCAGGGCGAACAAGTGGCAAGGGCGCAATGTCACCCGCTGGCGCAACGACGAGTACGACCGGATCTACGAGGCGGCCGATGCTGAGCTGGATCCCGTGAAGCGCGCTGCCTTTTTCATCAGGATGAATGACCTCCTGACCCAGCACGTGGTGGTCATTCCGGCGCTGTGGAGGAACGGTGTGTCGGCGTCGTCGCTCCGGCTCCAGGGTATGGATCTCTCGGGCTGGGATACCACCTTCTGGCGCTTGCCGTACTGGTACAAGGCGTAGTGCCCTACGACCCGAGACGAGGGCTGGTATCCTGGCTCGGTGAGCAATCGCGCGCAAGCCACCACAGGAGTTTCCCACCCGAGCGCCGCCGTACACCATCGCACCATCGCCGAGGTCACGACCTTCTCCATCATCTTGTCGCTGAGCTTCTGTCACCTGCTCAACGACCTGATGCAGTCGCTGGTGCCCGCGCTCTATCCCATCCTGAAAACGTCGTATGGTCTCAGCTTCGCCCAGATCGGCGTAATCACCCTGACCGTCCAGTGCACGGCCTCGATACTCCAGCCCGTGGTGGGCTTCTATACCGACCGACGCCCTCAGCCCTACTCGCTGACGGTCGGCATCGGGTTCACGCTGGTGGGGCTGGTGGCGATGTCGCGGGCGGCCTCCTATCCAGCAATCCTGGTGGCAGCAGCGTTGATCGGAATTGGCTCGTCGGTGTTCCACCCCGAAGCGTCGCGGGTGGCCCGCATGGCAGCCGGCGGACGGTACGGCCTCGCCCAGTCGCTCTTCCAGGTGGGTGGCAACGTGGGCTCGGCCTCGGGCCCGTTGATCGCGGCCTTCGTGGTAGTGCCGCGCGGCCAGTCGAGCATCGCCTGGTTCGCCCTGGCCGCGCTGGTGGCCATGGTGGTGCTGCTGCAGGTGGCGGGCTGGTACGCGCGCCATCGTGGGCCGAGCCGCCTGGCGTCGACTCCGGCCCGGACCGGGGTGGCGACGCCGCGAGAGAGCGCGCTGCCCCGCTGGCGGGTGGCGACGGCGGTGGGCGTCCTGGTGGCCCTGCTGTTCTCGAAGAACGTCTACAGCGCCAGCCTCAGCTCGTACTACACGCTCTATCTGATGGACCGGTTCCACCTCCCGGTGCAGACTGCCCAGCTGTACCTCTTCGCCTTCCTGGTCGGCATCGTGGCTGGCACCATCGCCGGCGGGGCCGTCGGCGATCGGGTTGGACGCATTCCCGTGATGTGGTTCTCGATCCTGGGGGCCTTGCCCTTCGCGCTGATCCTGCCCTACGCCAACCTCTTCTGGACGGGCGTCCTGGCCGTGCTGATCGCCATGATCATGGCCTCGTCCTTCTCGGCTATCCTCGTCTACGCCCAGGATCTGCTGCCCGGTCGGGTGGGCCTAACCGCCGGCATGTTCTACGGCCTCGCGTTCGGTCTCGCCGGGCTGGGGGCCGCGGCCCTGGGGCGACTGGCCGACCTCACCAGTATTTCGACGGTGTACCGGCTGACCCCGTTCCTGCTCTCGTTGGGGCTCCTGACGGCGTTTCTTCCCCGGCGCCTGGGCCGAGGGGCGGCCTGAGCGGAGGAGTCTGCGCTCGCCGTTACCGCGTCAAGAGCCTTCGAGGGCGCTCGCGTTGGCCACGATGACCTTGGTTCCGTCCGCTTTCTCACAGAAGACCGTGACCTCGGCGCGCGTCTGGTCGCCCTCGACACGACGGCCGGTGATGATCCCGCGCGGGGTGAAGGGCTCGTTCGGCCACAGTACGTTGGTGAATTTCACACGTCGGGCCGCTCGCCAGAACAACCCGCTCGACCCGGCCGTGCGGCTCGCGCCGCTGATCCAGGCGGGGGCCTATACCGGGCGCTAGATCATCGGGGGGCCTCGGAGCCCCCTCCTGACCTCACTTCGCCAGCGGATCGGGCCGCACCTGAATGTGCACGGCACGGGGCTTTGCGCCCTTGCCGCCTTCCATCAGCCACGGCGTGCGGTCGCCGCTCGTACTCCAGAGCCCGCGGCCCTTCCAGCCGGCGTTTGCATCATCGATGCGCCCGTCCAGACCCTTGGCGTAGAAGCCCATCGGGTAGGGCACCCGCATCAGGATCATCCGCCCGTCCTTGAAGGCCACAAAGCCGTCCTGGAGGTTGGCGGTCGAGATCGGAATATTGTCGCCCAGGCCCACCGTGTTGTGGTGATCGACCCAGGTGTAATAGCTCGCCTCGGCGCTGGTGTTCTCGAAGCCGTCAAAACCCGGGCCCGGATACTTGTGGAACGCAAACCCTTCGGGGCAGTGGTTGCCGGTCGCCGTGGGTCCATTGAGCGGCCCCTTACACTTACGCCTGTCGAAGCTGATCAGGCTGCCGTTCGAGCCCGACCCCCACAGCACGCCGTTCTTGTCGATGTCGCCGCCGCGCACCCCGATGCCTTCCTCCGGAATGGCGTAGAACTCGGAGAGGTTGGTCTTGGGGTCGAAGCGCACGAAGCCGGGGACGCCGGCGAATACGTTGAAGGTGTACCAGACCGAGCCGTCGGTGCGATGTGGCATCACGGCGTAGGGACCCGAGCCCGCGATCCGCATGTCCTTGCCCCCTTGCGCGGGCTGGCCCGGCTCGGTCCATTCGTCGACCTTGCCGTTGCCGTTGGTGTCGAGCACGAACGGGTGCCAACCCTGCGCCTTCACCGCATCGCCGGTCTCGTCCAACGCCTTGGTGTTGACCCAGCCGGCCACCGGGCCGGTGCCCGAGAGCCACAGCGTGTCGTCGGCGTCATAGCCGAACTGCGGGTGATGGGTGCCGAAGCAAGTGTCGACGAAGCTGTACTTCATTGTCTTGGGATCGAGGATCGACACCTGGCGTCCCGATCGGTCGAGCGGGAACACCTTGGCCGAGGGATGATCCGAGCCCTTCCGGCAGAAGGCAGGATTCTCGATGCCGCGTACGGCCGCGGCAAACCACACCCGGCCCTTCCTGTCGAACATGCCGTTGTGGTTGTTGGCCCGCTGGCTCCAGATTTTCTCCTCACCCCAGTAGGGCGACGGTTGCATCGGCTTCATGACGGCTGAGCCATGCAAGGGTGGTCCGAGCGATTCGGGAGCGTTGGGATCCGCGACCGGCATCTTGAAGAACGTCACCGTGTGCGTCTTGGGATCGAGGATCGGCATGTCGTCGGTTGCGTATTCGGGCGATCCGTAGAGCGGACCGTAGGCATTGACGGTCGGGAAGCGCCGGTCCGAGGAGATGAGGTCGTGCAGATAGTGCTTCTCCGTCCCCCATTCCCACGAGGTCACGACGACGTTGCGCTCGACGCCCTGCGGCCGCGGCGGCTTGTGCTTGGGCAGCTCGCCCTTGGCGATGCGGTCGGTCCAGTCGCCGAGATACTTGACCGGCACCCCACCGAGCTGCACGGCGATGCGGTTCATCATGAGCTCGCCCGTTTGCCCGGAGGCGATGCGGCGCATCCACGCTTCCGCCCCCGACTTGAATTGGCCAAGCTGGGCCGGGATGGTCCGTGTCGCTTCCTGACCCAGCTGGTGGCAGCCGATGCAGTCGACGTTGTTCATCCGCTGGCGCCAGATGTCCTGGGTGATGTTCTTCGGGATGTCGCTCGTGCCACCGAAATCCTTCGCCGGCGGCATCTTCATCATCGTGTACCAGTAGATCGCCGGATAATAGTGCGCCGCCGCCCGCTCGTCCGGCGCCGGAATCGCGGTAAGATTGAGTTGCTCGCCGGGCTTTGCGCGCACCTTGGGCGAATCCACCAGCCCGTAACCGCGCACCCAGACGCTGTAGTTCGCTGCCGGCAGGTCAGGAATGACGTAGCGCCCCTGGTCGTCGGTAGCGACCATTTTGGCGTACTTGGTCGGAAGGTCGGTCGTCTCCGCGATCACCCACACCCCGGCTTCCGGCCTCGGGCTGCGCACGACGCCGCCGATATCGTCGCTATCGATGGCCACCTGCGCCGCCTGCTGAGCGGGGAGCCCGCCAGGAGCGGTCACGAGTGCGGCAGTGGCGAGGAGCGCCGCGCCCAGGTACAACGCACTTATCCTGTGCATGTTGATCCTCCAAGTGGTGATCTGTCGGTCCGACGGCCAGCTCTACGTCTACAAGCGAACGACGACGCGGCCTAAGCTTCGTACGAACCCCGCCCTCCTCCTGGAGGGTCCTTCCCCCCCTAGGATCCTGCCGGTCGACCGCCCTTCTCCCCCTCCTTCCCCCAGAGACAGACAAAGGGCGGCTCTCTCAGCCGGCCCCCACGGTGCGAATCGCAGCGTCGATGATCTCGAGTGCGCGGTCGATCTCGGCGTGGGAGATGGTCAGCGGCGGCGCCACGCGCCACACCCAGTAGCGGCCCGCCTGGCGGGTGGCGGCCAGGAAGAGCCCCCGTCGCAAGCACTCGCGGGTGATCGCCTCGGCCTCGCGCTCGGCCGGCCGCTTACTCTGACGATCCGTAACAAAGTCGACCCCCATCAGCAAACCGCGCCCGCGCACATCGCCGATGATCTCGTAGCGATCCTTGAGGGCCAGAAGACCGTTCTTCAAATAGGCGCCCTTGAGGCGGGCGGCGTCGACAAGCTTCTCCTCGGCGATGACGTCCAGCACGGCCAGGCCAACCGCCGCCGGCAGGGGCTCGTTCAGGTGCGAGGTGAAGAAAAAGAAGCCTTCGCGGTACGCCTTCTCCTCGATGGCGGCCGTCGTGGCCGTCGCCGCCAGCGGAATGCCGCCCCCGAGGGTTTTGGAGATCGTCAAGAGATCGGGGACCACCCCGTCTCGGTCGCTGCCCCAGAGATCACCCGTGCGGCCGAGGCCAGTCTGAGCTTCGTCAAAGACCATCAGCATCTCGCGCTGGCGAGCCAGCCGCTGCAGCTCGCCGAAGTATCCTGGCGGCGGCTCGACGC
This sequence comes from uncultured Candidatus Rokubacteria bacterium, assembly GCA_963754315.1. GTDB lineage: Bacteria > Methylomirabilota > Methylomirabilia > Rokubacteriales > CSP1-6 > CAVWFS01. The sequence goes on along the minus strand of CAVWFS010000010.1, from coordinate 33,153 downwards.
AGCCGGCCGTGCCGAGGACAGGCTCGGCGATGACGGCGGCCAGCGCGCCGACGGATTGCCGGTCGACCAGATCGAAGCCTACCCGCGCGCATGCGTACTCGCAGGACGGGAAGGTGAGGGCGAGCGGGCAGCGGTAGCAGTCGGGCACCGGGATCGCAAACGTCCCGGGCAACGTTGGTCCGTAGCCCGTCCGACGGCTCGGGATGAACGTGGAGGCGCCGGCCCCTGACGTCGATCCGTGGAACGAGTGGGCAAGGCCCACGACCTCGTACCGCCCAGTGACCTTCTTGGCGATCTTGAGCGCCGCCTCGTTGGACTCGCCGCCGGTCGACAGGAAGAAGACCTTTTCCAGGGGCCGCGGCAGGAGCTCGACAACCCGTCGGCCCAGCGCTACGACCTCGGGGCTGAGCATCGCGCTGTTGATGTGGAGCGCGCGGTCCGCGGCGCTGCGCACGGCGTGGGCAATGCGGGGATGATTGTGGCCGACGGTGGCGCACATCTGGCCGGAGCTGAAATCGAGGTACTGGCGGTCATCGACATCGGTAATGGTCGCGCCCTCGGCGTGCGCGATGACCGGCAATGTGAAGTCGCTGGCAAAGCTCCGGACGAATACCTGGCGGGCCTGCGCGAGAAGTTCGGCGCTCTTGCTGTCGCTCATCTCCACGGCTCCATCCGATGCATCGTGCTCACAGTCCGAGCAGACGGTGGGGGTTGGCGATCATCATCTCGGCGACATGATCCTCGGGGACGCCCCGGGCCACGAGGCTTGCGCGGAAGGCGCCCAGGCCGGCGGTAATGGTCTCCGTCGACGGCTGACCCAAGTCCGAACTAAGCAGCGCGCGGCTGGGGCCGACAGCCCGGATTGCGTCCACGTAACGGTCGAGCGGGACCCGGTCAAACTCGACGTTGCTCCAGCAGTACTCGAGACAGACGGCCGGGTGCGCAGCCAGCCCCACCTGGTCGTCAATGCTGAGCCCAGTCGCCTGGTAGAAGGCATGGGTCACCACGATGCGGCGAATCCCTGCCGTGACGGCGGCACCGACGAGGGCCAGCACCTCTCCCCGTGACAGATGGCCGGTGGCCAGCACGAAGTCGTGGGCCGCGATGCGCTCGAGCACCGCGCGCACGGTCGGCGTGAGCGGCCCCGGTTCGTCCGGTCCGCCCTCCCAAATGCTAAGCCCGGCACCCGGCGGATACTCTCGGCAGCGGGTGGGGTCGACGCCCCACGCAGGGACGAAGTCGCGCCGCGCGTTGAGACGAAGATGACTCTCGGCGTGGACGGTCGGCATCCACACGACGGCCCGGACCCCGTCCTCGACCGCGGACCCAGGCCGTGCCTTATTGGCTTCGGCCAGCGCGTCGACCGCCGCCGGATTGAAGCCGCCGACGCCGTGGTTCAGCACGAGACCGCCGGCCATCACGAGGCCGCGTGCGCGCGCGAGGGCGGCCAGGGGGGCGGTCGCGATCGAATGGTGCTTGAGCACGGCCCCGAAGCCCGCCGCGGCTGCTTCGTCTCCGAGCGTCACGACGTCATAGCGGCGGGCGAGCACCTCGGGCCCGACGTGGACATGAAAATCGATGACTGGCCGGTCGCCGTCGCGCGGGAGCGCCATCCGCCAATGGTACCTTGACCGGTGCCTCTTCCGGGCGCTAGGCTACGCGCACCTCGCCGCCCGGGAGGCGCCCTCATGACCGTGAGCAACGTCCCGAATCTTGTGGTCGGCACCGGGACGTACGTGTACGACGTGGTGCGGCCGTGGGGTCTCCTGCCGGCCGGCCACAGTTTCGGTCTGATCAGCCACGTGGCCGTCGACTCCCAGGACCGGGTGTACTTCTATCAGCGGAAGGATCCGCCGATCATTATCTTCGACGGCGACGGCAACTTTCTCGGCGGCTGGGGCGACGGGCGCCTGCGTGACGCGCACGGGATCTACATTGGTCCGGACGACCACCTCTATGTGTGCAACCGGGACGAGCACGAAGTGCTGAAGCTCACCGCCGACGGCCGTATCGTGCTGACGCTCGGACACCGAGGACGCCCCGCGCTCCAGGCTCCGTTCAACCACCCCGCGGACGTCGCCGTGGCGCCCAACGGCGACATCTACGTCGCCGATGGGTACGGCAACTCGGCCGTGCACCGGTTTTCTGCGGAGGGCCGGCACCTGGGTTCCTGGGGAACTCCGGGGGCCGGACGTGGACAGTTCACCACGCCCCACGGGATTTGGGTGGACGCCGCCGAACGCGTGCTGGTCGCCGATCGCGAGAACAACCGGGTGCAGCTCTTCAGCCCCGAGGGGGACGTGTATGGAGAGTGGGGTGATCTCTACCATCCCATGGACATTTACGTCGACCGGAGCGGGACGGTTTACATCACCGACCAGATTCCCCGGATCACGATGTATGCCCCCGACGGACAGATGCTCGCCCGTGGCCGGCCGTCGGCCTATGGTGGCCACGGGGTGTGGGGAAACTCCCGTGGCGACCTCTACCTGGCCGAGGTCAACCTCACCCAGGTGACGAAGCTCACACGCCGGCCCGCTTGACTGCCAGTCGAGGCGCTGGCAACAAAAGGAGGACGATATGCAGACCCTGTTCGTGATCGCCGCCGCACTGTTCCTGGGGATTACGAGTTCGTCTGCTGCCGAAAAGTGGGATATGGCGTCCGGTTATCCCGACTCCAACTTCCACACCCAGAACCTCAACCAGTTCGCGCAAGACGTGAAGCAGGCAACCCGCGGAGAGCTGGACATCGTGCTGCATAGCAACCAGGCGCTGTTCAAGTTGGCCGATATCAAGCGGGCCGTCCAGAGCCGGCAGGTGCCGATCGGGGAGATCCTGCTCGTGCAATTCGGCAACGAGGATCCGTTCTACGAGGTCAGCTCGATTCCGTTCCTCGCCGACGACTATCGGAAGGCCCAGAAGCTGTGGGATGTCACACGGCCGATCATCGCGGAGCGGCTCGGCAAGCAGGGGATTCGGTTGCTGTATGGCGTGCCCTGGCCCCCCCAGGCTTTCTACACCAAGACACCCGTGAACTCCGTCGCCGATGTCAAGGGCGTAAAGGCCCGTGCCTACAACGCGGTCACCGCGCGCATGGCGGAGCTGATGGGCGCCATTCCGGCCACGGTGCCGGCACCCGAGGTACCCCAGGCCTTCTCCACGGGGCTGGTCGGGATGATGTACACCTCCGCTCAGACGGGCATCGACAGCCAGGCCTGGGACTTCACCCGGTACGTCACCATGGTCGGTGGCAACCACAGCATGAACGTGGTGATCGTCAACGACGCGGCTTTCAAGCGCCTGTCGCCCGAAGCCCAGAAGGCCGTGCTGGAGGCCGCGGCCAAGGCCGAGGCGCGCGGCTGGAAGTTGAGCGAGGAGGTGACCACCAAGCACGTGCAGATCCTCAAGGACAAGGGCATGACGCTGACCGAGCCGTCCCCCCAGTTCCGCGGGGAACTGCAGAAGGTCGGTGCCACCCTCACCGAGGAATGGCTGAAGAAGGCGGGCGAGACCGGGCAGGCCGCGATCCGGAAGTTCCGCGAGTGACCAGGCTCGCGTGAGACGCCTGCTCGATGGCGGCTACCGCGCCTGCGGCGCGCTAGCCGCGTTCTGCATCTTCGCGATCGCCGTCCTGGTCGTCGCCCAGGTCGGTGGGCGGCTGGCCGGCGTCCTTGTCCCGGGTGCTGACGATCTTGCCGGCTACGCGCTGACGGCGTCGTCGTTCCTGGCCCTCGCCCACACCCTTCGGGCCAACGGACACATTCGCCTGACACTCCTCATCCGCGGGGCCGGCCCCCGGCGGCGGCTCCTTCTCGAGTCTGGCTGCCTCGGGTTCGGCGTTGTCGTCACGGGCTATTTCGCCTATCACGTCATCGAGATGGCACGGGACGCCTACCGGTTCGGGGAGCGATCGCAGGGCATTTTATCTGTCCCGCTCTGGATCCCGCAGGCGGTGATGGCTCTGGGGACCGTCGTCCTGTTCGTGGCGTTCGTGGATGATCTCATCGTCGTTCTCCGGGGCGGCCGGGCCAGCTACGAGCGCGCCGCGACTGACCCGGCCGCGGCGCCGATCACCCGGGAAGGCTGAGGGTCGTGGACCTGACGCTGGTCACCCTGGTGCTGCTGGTCGTGATGACTGTGCTGCTCGCTGCCGGTCTGTGGGTCGCCTTCTCGCTCCTGGGTGTCGGGCTGGCCGGGATGGTGTTGTTCACGTCGGCCCCAGCCGGCACCGTGATGGCGACCACGGTGTGGGGGGCGAGCGGGAACTGGGCTCTCACCGCGTTGCCGCTCTTCATCTGGATGGCGGAGATCCTCTTCCGCACTCGCCTCTCCGACGACATGTTCCAGGGCCTCGCCCCCTGGCTGACCCGGCTGCCCGGTCGCCTCATGCACGTTAACGTCGTTGGCTGCGGTATCTTCGCCGCTGTGTCCGGGTCCACGTCGGCGACGTGCGCGACGATCGCGAAGATCGCCCTGCCCGAGCTGATGCGCCGCGGATACGACGAGCGGATGGCCGTGGGCACCCTCACCGCGTCGGGGACGCTCGGCATCCTGATCCCGCCGTCCATCATGATGATCGTCTATGGCTTCATCGCCGAGGTCTCGATCGCCCGGCTCTTCATCGCCGGCGTGGTGCCCGGGATCATGATGGTCATCCTCTTCATGGCCTACGTCATCCTCTGGGCGCTGCTCAACCCGACCAAGACGCCGCCCAGCGACATCTCCATGACCTTCGGCGAGCGCGTGTGGGCATCACGGCGCCTCATTCCGGTCGGCTGCCTCATCGCGCTCGTGGTGGGGACGATCTATGGGGGGGTCGCCACACCGACCGAGGCGGCGACCATCGGCGTGCTGGGGGCCCTCGGGCTGTCGCTCCTCTATGGCTCGCTTACCTGGTCGAACTTCGTTGAGAGCTTGGTCGGCGCTACCCAGACCTCGTGCATGATCGCCTTCATCCTCGCCGGAGCCTCGTTCTTGACCATCGCCCTGGGCTACACGGGAATTCCGCGGGCGGCCGCCGGGTGGATCACGTCGTACCAGTTGTCGGTGTATGGGCTTCTCGCCGCCCTCACGGTCCTCTACGTCCTCCTCGGCTTCGCCCTCGACGGCATCTCTATGGTCGTCCTCACCTCGTCGGTCGTGCAGCCGATGATCCGACAGGCGGGGGTCGATCCGGTCTGGTTCGGCATCTTTATCGTGCTGCTGGTGCAGGTGGCCGAACTGACCCCGCCGGTGGGCTTTCCGATGTTCATCATGCAGATGATGACGGGCCGTAGCCTGACCTACGTGTCGCGGGCCGCGCTGCCGTTCTTCTTCCTTCTTCTCATCGGCATTGCCATCATCATCGTCGTTCCCGATCTGGTCACCTACCTGCCCAACCGGATGCTGAACCGATGATGTTGGGGGCCCCGACATGGCCCCCAAGCCCCCACACGCTCGGGGCACCCCGGCAAAGCCGGGGCGCCCCTCGATAAGGCTGCGCTCATCGGCCCGCCGGAGGTGCGACATGACGGACTTCACCATCCCGCCCCATCGGAACTTCGTCGGTTACGGCGCCAATCCCCCCAACGCCCACTGGCCGGACGGCGCCCGCGTGGCCGTCTCGCTCGTGGTGAACGTCGAGGAGGGCTCCGAGCAGACGGTTCTCCGGGGCGACCTGGTCAACGAGCACGTCTATGACATGATCGACGCGGTGGAGGGCGCGCCGAATCCCACGATGGAATCGCACTTCGACTATGGCCCGCGCGCCGGCTATTGGCGGATCGCCCGTGTTCTCGGTGCCTACAGCGCCACCTGCACCCTCAACGCCTGCGCGGAGGCGATCGCTCTCTCCCCCTGGCTCGCCCACGACGCCCTCGCCCGGGGCTTTGAAATCTCGTGCCATGGCTATCGCTGGCTCAGTGCGAAGGGGATGACCGAGGTGGAGGAGCGAGAGTGGATCCACCGCGCCGTCAAGACGATCGCTGAGACCTGCGGTGTGCGACCGGTCGGCTGGCACACGCGCTGTCCGCACACGCCCAACACCCGACGTCTGCTCATCGAGGAAGGCGGCTTCCTCTACGACAGCGACGCCTACGACGACGACCTACCCTACCTGCTGAACAGCGGCGACCGCGAGCACGTGGTCCTTCCCTACAGCCTCGACACGAACGACATGCGGTTCCAGCGGCCCGAGGCCGGCTTCGTGCGCGCGAAGGATTTTTCCGACTATGTCATCGACGCCTTCGACTGCCTCTGGGCCGAGGGGGCGACGGTACCGAAGATGATGACGATCGGCCTCCATCTCCGTACCATCGGCCGACCGGGTCGGATCGCCGGTCTCGACCGGGTGCTCCGGCACATCAGCGAACGGGGCGGTGCCTGGATCGCTCGTCGTGACGACATTGCTCGCCACTGGCTCCGCGTGCACGGCCGCCGCGGCCTGGGCTCGACGGCGGGATCACGCCGGCTTACTTAGCGGTGAAGAAGTAATAGTCCGCCGTGTAGTTGATGCGGGCGGGCGTTCCGGCTGTGGCTTGAGAACACCCAGCCTTAGGCGCCACGCCGCCCACGGTACTTACGCGCTGTATGCTCGTGACCTTGCTGAACGAGCCTTCCGAGCCGACGGACTTCGCGCTAAGCAGCAGCCAAGGGATGGCGTCGGCCACCGGCGCGTCGGCCCGTTCCTTGACCGTACCCAAGATCTTGCTGCCATCGGTCGATTCCCAATGTGGGCCGGCATCGTGTCGGCCGATCCTGTTTCCGCGCGCGTCGAAGAGGTCGGCCTCGGGAGCCACGAACACCCATTCATGTCCCCCGACTCGATCCTTGCTGGCCCGGCATTCGTAGATCTGCACGCCCCGTGCGGGAACGATCATCGCCAGCGATTCGTTCGGGCCAGGTTTGAGCTTATCCGGTACCTCGACCAACGACCTCGGTGGGTGCGGGCTTGCGCAGGCGGCGACGAGGAGCGCGATCAAGAGCGCCGTGACCTTAGGTGTCTTGGACATAGTCCCGTCCCGCGTGGGGCGAACGAAGAAAGGCGGCCGGGCTATCCTCTCGCAACCCGGCGATCCATCCGGAGGCGGCGCGTGGCTTCGCCATCCACCTCGCCGTCGCGCACGACGACACCATAGGCCGCCTCGGCGTGAGTTGGCGAGACCTTGCCGAGGCGCACATCGGCCAGCACGAGGGCCGCATCGCGCTCGAGCGGGTCGCCCGTCCCCCCGCCTCCGGACGTGCGCACACGGAGCGTCTCGCCGGCCCTCAGCTGGAGGCCGGGGACCGTGGACCTCGCCGTTTGGCGGACCTTACCGTCGGCCCCCACGATCTCGAAAGCGCCGGGCACCCCGGCCCCGCCGCCGACCAGCCCGCGGGGAGCCTCACGGTGGTTACATCCCCAGCCTCCCACCGTAAGGTCGCCCGCCAATCCCCGCACTTCACGGACGACGGCCAGACCTCCGCGGAACCGGCCAGGTCCACCGGAGTCAGGAACGAAGCCGTAGCGCTCGACGAGGATCGGAAACTCGCACTCCAGGGCCTCGATCGGCAAGTTCGAGGTGTTGGTCGTATGGTTGGCGATGCCGTCGATCCCGTCCTTGGTGGCGCGCGCGCCGCTGCCGCCGGTGTACACCTCGTAGTCGACGAAGAATTCGCCGCGGCGCGGATCGATACCAGAGTAGATCGCTAGCGTCCCGCCGTGACAATGGGCCACGACGCGCTCGGGCACGGCCTGGGCAAAGGCGCTGAGCACGACGTCGGCCACCGTCTGACACGTCGTGAAGCGGGCCGCCACCGCCGCCGGCGGGAGCGGGTTGAGTACGGTGCCCGGCGGCGCTACCACCTCGATAGCGCGGTAGTAGCCCCCGTTGGGTGGGATGTCGGGATCGATCACAGCCTTCAGCACGTAGTACACCGTGGCCAGCAGGGAGACGGTGGGAACATTCTTGGCGCCCGCCACCTGGGCATCGCTGCCTGTGAAGTCGACCGTGACTCGATCGCCGGTGATCCGGACGGCCACCCGAATGCGAACGGGCCGGCCCTCGCGGCCATCGTCATCGCAGAAGCCGTCGGCCTCGTAACAGCCATCCGGGAGTCCCACGATGCCGTCGCGCAGACGCCGCTCGGTGGCGTCGAGGATCTCCGCCATGCTCTGATGCAGCGCGTCGGCACCGTGCTCTCGGCAGATCTCCCGCAGCCGCTCGCTGCCGGCACGGTTGGCGGCGATCTGAGCGCGGAGGTCGCCGATCCGCTCGTGGGGGGTCCGGGAGTTGAGCAGGATCGTGCGGAAGAAGCCGTCGTCGATTCGTCCGCGGCTGACCAGGCGCGCCACGGGCAACCGCAGGCCGTCCTGGAAGATGCTGGTGGAGTCGCCGGACTCACTGCCGGGCACCCGTCCGCCGACGTCGGCGTGGTGAGCGGTGTTGGCCACGAAGCCGATCAGCGCGCCGTCGGTGAGGACGGGCGCGATAATGGCGAGGTCGTTGAGATGGGAACCGGCGCCCACATAGGGATCGTTGGCGATGAACATGTCGCCGGCCCGCCACGTCTGGCGCGGATAGGCCTCGACCAGCACGCGTGGGAGGTCGACCATCGAGCTGAGGTGCATGGGGATGTGGGCGGCCTGGGCGATGACGCGGCCCTCGGCGTCGAACACGGCGCAGGAGGCGTCGCGCCGTTCCTTGATGTTGGGCGAATACGCAGCCCGGATCAGTGTGATCCCCATTTCCTCCGCGGCGGCCAGCAGCAGCTTCTGGAGGACCTCGACCCTCACCAGGTCCATCGCGCTTATCCCTTCCCGACAGCGATCACAAGGTTGCCGTGCGCATCGACGATCGCCGTCTGGCCGGGTTCGACCACGGTCGTGCAATCGATCTGCTCGATCACCACGGGGCCGCTGACCGAAAGACCCGGCCTCAGTCGAGCCCGCTCGAGCACGGGGGTCTCGATGAATCCCTTGGTCGACTCGAAGTACACCGGGCGGACTCCGCGGGAGGCGTCACCGGGTTCCGGCGAGGGCATGATTGCCGGGCGCGCGACGGGCAGCATCACCGCCACCCGGAACGTCACCAGCTCTGTCGGCTCCCCCGGCGCGGCATAGCCGAACGCGCTCCGGTGAGTCCGGTGGAAACGACGTGTGAGATCGGCCGGGGTCAGCCGGCGGCCCACCTCCACGGCCAGCTCGTGGTTCTGGCGCGCGTAGCGCATTTCGACGGAACGGGCGAGGGTGATCCGTTCCGGCGGGAGCCCGCCATGGCGCGCCCACTCGGTCGCCCGCGACTCCAGATCTCTGAAGATCGCGGCCAGCTCGGCAGGCGTGGTCCGATCGGTCCGACGCAGGGCCGTGCGACTCAGCTCAGTGCGCACATCGGCGACGAGCAGGCCGAGCGCACAGAGCACGCCCGGACTCGGCGGCACCAGCACACGCGGGATACCGAGTAGCCGAGCCACCCCGGCCGCGTGCATGGGTCCCGCGCCGCCGAAGGCGACGAGCGTGAAGTGCCGCGGATCACGGCCGCGCTCAATCGTGGCCAGACGTATGGCGCTGGCCATGCTCGCGTCGACGACCTTGAGAACACCGAGCCCCGCGTCGGTGACCGAGAGCCCGAGCGGCCGCGCCACGTCGCGCTCGATCGCCTGGGCGGCCCGGTCTCGATCCAGGCGCATGGCCCCGCCGAGGAAGTAGTCGGGGTCGAGCCGGCCCAATACGAGGTTCGCATCGGTAACCGTGGGCGACTCCCCGCCACGCGCGTAGGCGGCGGGGCCTGGGTCGGCACCTGCGCTGCGTGGCCCTACCCGGAGGAAGCCGCCCGGATCGATCCAGGCCAGGCTGCCACCGCCGGCACCGATCGAGTCCACGTCGAGCATCGCCACCTTCGCCGGGTAGCCGTGATAGACCTTCTCGGCCGCGGTCATCGGGGTCCCCCGCTCCACGACGGAGACGTCGGTGCTCGTGCCTCCCATGTCGAACGTGATGATCGCGCCGTGACCGGCCCGGCCGGCCAGGTAGGCGGCGCCGGTCACTCCGGCGCTCGGCCCGGACGCCATCGTGTAAACCGGTCGCGCGCGCGCATGATCAACGGTTGCCACGCCGCCGTTCGACTGAAGGATGAGCGGGCGGGCGGCGACGCCGAGGGCCGCCACGCGCTCCCCGAAGCGCCCCAGGTAGCAGGCCATCACCGGCCCCACGTAGGCGTTCATCACCGTCGTTGACAGCCGCTCGAACTCGCGAAACTCCGGCAACACGTCGGACGAGACCGAGAGATAGAGATCCGGGAACTCGCGGCGCACCAGGTCGGCCACCGCGTGCTCAGGCGCAGGGTTCACGTACGAGTGCAGGAAGCTGACCGCAAGCGCCTCGACACCTTCGGCGACAAGTGCGACGAGCGCCGCCCGGACCGCCTCGAGATCGAGCGCGGTTGCCACTCGCCCGTCGGCAAGCGTCCGCTCCGGCACCTCTTGTCTGAGGTTGCGCGGAACGAGGGGCTCCGGCTTGTCGGCTTGGAGATCATAGAGATCGTCGCGAATCTGACGCCGCAGCTCGAGCAGGTCGCGCATCCCCTGCGTCGTGATGAGCCCGGTGCGAGCGCCCTTCCGCTCGAGGACGGCGTTGATGCAGACCGTGGTACCGTGCCCCAGGTAGCTCACGGTCGCCGGCGACACGCTATGCCGCCCCAGCAACGCCGTCAGTCCGGCGGCCACGCCCACAGACTGGTCGGTGGGCGTCGTCGGGACCTTCTCGAGGCACACCATTCCACTCGCATCGTCGACCGCGGCGAGATCCGTGAACGTGCCGCCCACGTCGACACCGACCCGCCAGCCCATCGTACTGCAAGGGTAGCATCCCGCCCGGGGTGAGATGCGCGATGGCTGATTAGGTGATTTGAACGTGGCCTGTCGTGTTCCCTGTCCTTCGCCAGCCCTGGAGTCCGACGACGTCAGTCTTCGGCCTCGCCCCCGTCGCTGACGTTGGCCACGAGCGGCTCCTTCTCCTTGCGGGCCCCGGGGTGAAGTCCAGGAAGATTGGTCCGCCCGAGTCCCCGAAGCCACGTCGCGGCCAATTGCGTCGTCACGTGGCTCGGGTGACAGTTTCGGTGACCTGAATCGAGGACGGCTCACGATGTCCTGGCCCCTTCGCCAGCGTGGCGCCCGCGGATCATTCAACCCCTCGAGGATCGGAGGTATACCATGAGACCTGGTCCGAGTGGTGGATGACCTCCCAAGGTAGGTGGAGAGGCCGATCCGGGCCCCCCACGTCGGGGCTCGTTGGGTCCTATCCGCGCCGGTTACCGCACAAATCCCGCACAGGACCGCCAGCTCGGCCCGGCCCGTCCGCTGGCGTGCCCCGCGTCCATGAGAAGCATCCTGACGGTCAGCGGGCGGGGCCTGGCGGCGATCGCCATCGTCGCGGGCGGACCGCAATATGTGATCATCGTCGCCATGGTCTCTTAGCGCAGGAATGCGATAGCCCTGTACCTGTCCTTCGTCCGAACTGCGTGCGACTCGGTTGCGGGATCTTCCGACACGCCTGAAGGTCTCCAAATTGAGCTGAAGGGAGAACCGGTTGGCCGTGCTGTATCGGTGGCAACGGCGGAGGGGTCGAGGCGCTGAAAAGTTGCGTGAGCCAGGAGGCTGACATGGACTGGGGCAGACCGCATATCACGTTTGTCGCATCGCACATCACGTCCGTCGTGCTGATCACGCTCGCCGCTGCCGCGGCCATCGACGTCTCAACTGCAGCGGCGACGCTCCCCGGTGAGGTCGTGGTGGCGGGGACAAACGGGCCGGCCGGAAGCATGGGAGGGATCGCCTTCAACCGGGCTGCCCCGTCGTCGACCTGGATTTACGGAGCGTCCACCACAGACGGTAAGGTCTTCGTGATGGATACCGTAACGAACCAAGGAGTGTACTCATTCGGGGCCGAAAAGGGGATCCTCACACCAGATGATGTCGTGGTCGCTTCCAACGGAGACATCTATTACACCGATACCTTGTCAGGGTTTGCCGGTCGGATCGTGCTGGGTGCGAACCCACCGGCGAGCACTGTCATGGTGCGGGTCAATAACCCCTTTACCAACTTTATTCCCCTCCCGAACTCGATCACGCTCTCCGACGATGAGACGCATCTCTACGTGGGGAGTTGCTTCGCCCCGCCACCATTTCCCAATTCCATCTACGACATTGACCTCACCACCGGCCAGATATCGCGGGTGAGTGGGCCTGACGGCACTCCGGTGAGCCTTCCGGACTGCTCACTGAACGGAATGAAGTTCCGGAATGGCTTTCTCTACGGTGCGCAGACGGTCACCGGCGATATCTTGCGCATCGGCCCGGTGAACGTGCCATCGCAAGCCGTGGTCCTTCCCATCGTGGCGGGTGCGCTGGGCCAGTCCGTCTGCCCAGGTATTCCTCGGCAATTCGTCAATCCGAGCGCGGTAGCGTTCGACGCCGCCGGGAGACTCTACATCACCGACGCCTACACGAGCGAGTTGAGGCGCGTCGCGAATCCAAACGCCGGCTGCCAGAAGTCCACCCTGGTGGCCAGGCTGCCAGGGCCGGGCGGCGTCGCCAGCGTCGCCATCAATACCAACCATGGCGATCGTGTCTACGTGAGCAGCGCCACCGAGGGCTACATCCTCAGCGTCTCGGATAACGCGTACGTGAAGGCATCGGGGCTGGTCTTGCCGCTGGGGGTGGCCGCGGTGGGCGGCCACCGTGTGTATGTCGGCGACTACATCACGCTGCGAACCGTCGACGTCCAGGACGATGTTGTGGTTGAGTCGGTGAGCCAAACGATCCAGGGCTTCCTGGACGGCACGGGCGTGGCCGCGCCGTTTACGGTCGCGCCGTTCGGCAAGGATCTCCTGCTGACCGACTGGCTCGACCAGCTCATCCAAATCTATGACCCGGACGCCCGCCGGGCTGTCGTGAACATCTCCACCCGCATCCTGACGACCGGAAATCCCGCCGAGCCGCTGGGGTCGCCACTCAACGCGATCGAGTACAAGAAGCTCTCAGGTCGGCGCACGATCGTGGCCGCACATTTCGTGGGCGCGAGCGTGACGTCCAGGCTCGTGAGGTATTCCGGACCCAACCTCGCCACCGTCGAGGTCCTGGCCTCCTACCCCAATCGTCGGTTCACGGGCATGGCGAGCAGGGGCTCGAAGTACTGGATCGCTGACGCGATGGCCGGCAAGATTTTCAAGTTCGACGATAGTGGAATCGGTGCCGAGGTCGCGACGGGGCTGGTCAATCCGCGCGGGCTGGCCGTCTGGGGCGGGTATCTCCTCGTGATCGAGGGAGCACCGGCCACGCGCTTGACAGGGGTCAAGATCTCCGATGGGAGCAAGACCGTGATCGGGACGCTTCCGGTGCTACAGCCGGCGAATCCTGCCGTCGCCAACTCGCTCGTCCCGGGTATCACGGTCGATCCAGATACGGACGACGTCTACTTCAGCGCCCCGGGCCATGCCGAGCCGGGCAACCCCGCCTCGGGCAGTCGGACGCTCCGGCGAATCTCCGCGAAGGAACTCGAGCAGCTCCTGCGGTAGGCATGTGATGACGAATAGGCCGTGCTGCGCGAGGGGGTGAAGATGGCCGTGGGGTTGGCCGATGGATGTGATACCGAGCGTCCGACCCGAGCACCGGGATCGGTGCTCACCCTTTCGCGGCGCCCGTCAAGGCGGCGCAATAGTTAATCGTCATCATCATCTTCGTCGGGACCGGTCTTCAGCTTGGTGACGACGATGACCCCGCCCCGCACCACCGCCTCGACGCGGATGACGTCTCCGTTGTGAAGCGTGATCGACGACGCGTCGAGCTTGGTCTTGGAGGTCAGCCTCACCGGCACGTCGACGCCGAGGCCCCGAGCTGCACGTCCATGTCCTGTGTCGTCCCGGCCGCGAGCGGCAACGCGACGCCGGCGGCGGGCAGGTCCTCGACGACCCCGATCAGCTCCAGCTCGGGGAAGTCCAGCAGCTCGAGACGCGAGGCGCGGAGCACGCTGCCCACCACGGACGCCCTGATCTTGACCGCGTCACCGTTGGCCAGGAGGATCGTGGGGGACTTCCCCTTCTTCTTGATCCCCGTGTCCGACGTGACCTGGATCGGGATCGTGACGGCCGGAATTCCGAACGTCACGTCGATCACCACCGGGGCCGCGCCGTCGGGAAGGGGAAGCGTCAAGCTCGTTCCTGGAACCCCGGCGAAGCCCCGCACCTTGATGTCGCCCTCGTCTGCCGCCACGCCGGGTAAAGCACTACACAGCAGCACGACCAACGCGAGCCCCGAGAGTGCAACGATACGCCGATGCCCCATGGTAGCTCGACACGTCGCCGTCGGTCACCTCCGTGTGGCCGGCGCCCAGCGCCCGGTGCACCTCCTGAACTGCCTCCAGTGCCGTGCGCCCCGGCTGAATCAGGAGTGGTCGGCGATCTCCCGGATCTTGCGGAACGTCAGCACGCGGCGGCGGTTGCCCTCCGGCATCTTCTTGATGTCCTCATCGGTCAGGGCCACGGTGTTGCCGTAGGCCTCGTGCACCGGGATCTCGTCGTCGGCCAGTGGCCGCATGCGTCTGCTTGCGCGCCATGGCCGCTTCGACGTAGGGCGCCAGCTCCTCGTGCTTCCTCTTCTCGCGCTCGACCTCGCGCTCGGTGAACTCCGGCATCACCTCCGCCGCGAACAGCTCGAGCGCCTCGCAGATGTGCTCGTGGCGGTTCTTCCCGCCCTGCTGGATGAAGATGGTCTGGTCGACGCCGGAATCCTGGAACGTCGTGAGCGTCCGACGCAGGTCGTCGGGCGTGCCGATGCAGCCGACGCCGCCGCCCAGCACCTCGGTGCCGAGCTGCTCGCGCACGGCCAGGAAGGCGTTCCAGATGTTCGTGCGGCCCGGCGTGTGCTTGCCGAAGACGTAGTGGTGGGCGAGCGCGAACTGGAAGAACCGGAAGCCATCGGCGCCGCGCTGGTGCGCCTCGGCGGCGTCGCGGTGGCACGAGAAGCCGGTGACCATGGCGATGTTGGGGTTCACCGCATGGCCGATCGGCACGCACTCCCGCTTGAAGGTCTCGTAGTAGTCGTCCACCCACTGCTTGGCCTCGGCGGGATCGATGAAGGCGAAGGTCAGGGCGCCGATGCCGAGCTGGGCGGCCAGGTGGATCGTCTCGCGGTTCGAGCACGCCACCCAGATGGGCGGATGCGGCTTCTGCACCGGCTTGGGCACCACGTTGCGGGCCGGCATCGAGAAGTACTGGCCCTTGAAGCCAGGGTAGGGCTCCATGACCATCATGTTGGCCACCTGCTCGACGGTCTCGCGCCACATCGCGCGCCGCTCGGCCGGGTTGACGCCGTAGCCTTCCAGCTCGGCCCGCGACGCGGATTCGCCCGTGCCCCAGTCGACGCGCCCGCGGGAGACGAGGTCCAGGGTCGCGATGCGCTCGGCGACCCGCGCCGGCTGGTTGTAGCCCGGCGGCATGAGCACGATCCCATGCCCGAGGCGGATGCGCTGCGTGCGCTGCGAGGCGGCGGCCAGGAACACCTCGGGCGCGGAGGAGTGCGAGTACTCCTCGAGGAAGTGGTGCTCGACCTCCCACGCGTAGTCGATGCCGAGACGATCGGCCAGCTCGACCTGGCCGAGCGCGTCCTGGAAGAGCTTCAGCTCGTCGCCCTCGCCCCAGGGCCGCGGTAGCTGATGCTCGTAGAAGATGCCGAACTTCATGCGGGCGGCCGGCGGCGCGCGTCGAACTCCGCGGCGACCTGTTCGTCCTTGGCCAGGAGGCCCTCGGCGTCGACGTCGGCGTAGGACATCACGCCCATGTCCGCGTAGGCCTTGCGGATGCGCGGCCCCCACAGGCCGATGTCCTTGATGGTCGGCACGATGCGCGTGAACAGGCGCGTACGGAACAGCCGCATCCGCTCGGAGGCCTGCACCATCTTCACGCACTCCTCGACGGGGAGCCCGAGCGTCTCCCACACCTCGACCGACAGGAAGCGATCGCGCATCAGATAGCAGGCCTCGACGGCGAACTCCTCCCGCTCGTCGCGCTCGGTGTCGCTGAGCTGGGGGTAGTAGTCGCGCAGGGCGATGCGCCCGAAGGCAACGTGACGCGCCTCGTCCTCCATGACGTAGGCGTTGACCGCCGCCGCCAGGGGGTTCCGGGCGTGGTCGCGGATCGACGCGAAGGCCGCCAGCGCCAGGCCCTCGATCAGCACCTGCATGCCGAGGTAGGTGATGTCCCAGCGCGCGTCGGACAGCACCTGGTCGAGCAGCGTCTTGAGCGTCGGTGTGATCGGGTAGGCGAGCTCGAACTTCTGGTGGAGCAGCCGCGCGTAGACCTCGACGTGGCGCGCCTCGTCCATCACCTGCGTGGCCGCGTAGAACTTGGCGTCGACGTTCGGGACCTGCTGGACAATCTTGGACGCGCACAGCAGCGCGCCCTGCTCGCCGTGCATGAACTGCGAGAGCTGCTGGGCCTGCAGGTGGCGCCGCAGGTCGGCGCGCTCCCTGGCCGTCATCCGATTCCAGATGTCGGAGCCGAAGATCGAGATCTGCTCGTCGGGCAGCTCCTGCGGGTTCTCCGGATCGAGATCGAGCGACCAGTCGATCCGCGTGTTGCCGTTCCACTGCCGCTCCTTGCCCTTCTCGTACAGATTCAGCAGCGACGCGCGGCCGTCCTCGTACTCCCAGCGCATGAGCGAGTCGAACCGACTCGGAATGATCCACTCACTGAGATCGACAGGCATCGCGTAGCGCTGCTGGGTGGTCATGACTCCGGCCTCCTGAACAGAATGACGGTTCATTCGCCTCGTTGGGCGGGAGGATACCACGCTGGCGTTGGGTGCGCCCTCCGCTATGATGCCCGGACATGTCCAATCGCTGGACAGCGTTGGCACTCGTATTCGTCACGCGCACATCCATGGGCGTCCAGTTCCAGTCGATCGCCGCGGTGGCGCCGCTCATGCGTCGAGGAGCTTGCCCTCAGCTATGCGCAGGTCGGCACGCTCATCGGGATCTACATGCTGCCCGGCGCTTTCTTTGCGCTGCCCGGCGGCGTGATCGGCCAGCGGTTCGGGGAGCGCCGCATCGTCGTGGCGGGGCTCGCGCTGATGGTGGTGGGCGGCGTCCTCACCGGGGCGGCCGGCGGCTTCGCGCCGGCGGCGGCCGGTCGCATCGTCGGCGGCATCGGCGCCGTCCTGATGAACATCCTCCTCGCGCGGCTCATCTCCGACTGGTTCGCCGGCAAGGAGCTCTCGACGGCGATGGGGGTCATGCTGACCTCGTGGCCCGTGGGCCTCGGCCTGGCGGCGGCGACGCTCGGGGGTGTGGCGGCGCAGCGTCGGATGGCGGTGGGCCGTGCTGACGACGGCGTTCGCGGCGGCGCTCGGGCTGTTGCTGATGCTCCTCTATCGGCAGGCACCGCGGCCCGCTGGTGCAGCGCCGGGTCCGGCTCGCGCGACCCTGAGCCCGCGCGACCTGCGGCTCAGCCTCAGCGCCGGCTTCGCCTGGGGCTGCTTCAACGCGAGCCTGGTGACGATCGTCGCCTTCGCGCCCGGGCTCCTGCTCACGCAGGGGATGACGCTCGGCGACGCCGGCTTCGTCGTGAGCCTGGCCATCTGGCTGACGATCGTGTCGATCCCGCTGGGCGGCCTGCTGGGCGACCGTCTCGGGCGGCCGAACCTCATGATCGTTTCCGGCAGCCTCGTCGCCGCGGTGATCATGCTCCTCATCCCGGTCCTTACGCCCGCCATTCTCGCGTCCTGCCTGGTCGGCTTCGCCATCGGTCCCCCGGCCGGCCCGCTGATGGCGCTGTTGCCCCGTGCGGTGCCGCCTGAGCGGTTGACAACGGCGCTGGGCGTCTTCTACACCGTCTTCTACGTGATGATGGCTCTCACCCAGCCGGCGGCCGGGCTCGTGCGCGACCTCGCCGGCGATCCGTCGGCGCCGATCGTCTTCGCGGCTGCCGTCATGGCGACCACGGTGCTGGGCTTGGCGGTGTTTCGCCGGCTGGAGCGCTGACGATGGCGACGCTCCGGATCGGCGTCGTCGGCTCGCGCTTCGCCGCGCGCCTGCACCTGCTCGCGTACCGACGCGTCTACGGCGTCCAGGCGCGCCTGGCCGGTGTCGCCTCGCCGACCGCCGAGCGACGCGACGCCTTCGCCCGCGATAGCGGGGCCACCCCGTATCCGAGCCTCGCCGCCATGCTGCCGCACGTGGACGTGGTGGACGTCTGCTCGCCGCCGGCGACCCACGAGCCGGTGGCGCTGGAGGCGATCGAGGCTGGCAAGCACGTCGTCATCGAGAAGCCGTTCACCGGCGCTTTCGGTTCACCCGCCAGCAAATCCACCCTGCTCGAGGCCGCGCTGGCGAGCGCCGGCCGCATCGTGCAGGCGGCGCGCCGCCGGGGCGTCGTGCTGGGCTACGCCGAGAACTGGATCTACGCGCCCGCCGTCCAGAAGGAGCGCGAGATCATCGAGAAGACGGATGCGCAGATCCTCTGGATGCTGGGCGGCGAATCCCACAGCGGCTCGCACTCGCCGGTCTACGGCATCTGGCGCCACGCGGGCGGCGGCTCGCTGGTGGGCAAGGGCTGCCATCCGCTGAGCGCGTGTCTCTACCTCAAGCAGGTGGAAGGCCGCGCGCGCAGCCAGCGGCCGATCCGGCCGGCCACGGTGTCGTGCCGCACCCACGAGATCACGCGCCTGCCCGGCTTCCAGGACCGCGGCTTTCTGAGGATCGACTACGAGGACGTGGAGGACTACAGCCAGCTGCACCTCACGTTCGACGACGGCACGGTGGCCGACGTCTACGCAACCGAGTTGGTGCTGGGCGGCGTGCACAACTGGCTCGAGGTCTACGCCAACAACCACCGCACGACGTGCCGCCTCAACCCGGTCAACATGCTCGACACCTACAACCCCGCGGCGGCCCAGTTCCGCGACGTGTACACCGTCGAGAAGATCGGGACCAAGGAAGGCTGGAGCCACCCCGCCGCGGATGAGGAATGGCAGCAGGGCTTCTACGCCGAGGTGCAGGATTTCGTGGACTGCTGCGCCAGCGGACGGCCGCCGCAGTCCGGCGCGCTCGTCGCCCACGACACCGTCGCCACGCTCTACGCGGGCTACGTGTCGGCCGAGCGCGACGGTCAGGCGGTGTCGGTTCCCGTCGCGCCGCTCGGCGAGCTGGAGTGACGCCGCGTCGCTACGGGTCGGCTATTTCGGGGAGGCCGACCGGGCCACGCTACGCAGGCGGGGATCGAGCACGTCGCGGAGGGCGTCGCCCAGCATGTTGAAGCCGAACACGGCCAGCGAGATGGCGGCGCACGGGAACAGCGCCATCCACGGCGCGTGGTACATGAACGAGCGCCCAGACCCCGACAGCATCCCGCCCCACGACGGATACGGCGGAGGAATGCCGAACCCGAGAAACGACAGTCCCGACTCGGCCAGGATGACGGTCCCCAGCCCGATCGTGGCGAGGATCAGGATCGTCGCCATCACGTTGGGCAGCACATAGAGGATCACGATGCGCAGGTGGCCGGCGCCGAGCGCGCGGGCGGCCTCCACGTACGGGTTCGCCATGACGGACAGGGTCGCGCCACGGATCACGCGCGACGCGCTCGCGGCCCCGAGAATGGACAGCGCGAGAATCAGGTTGGGCAGCCCGGGCCCGAGCGCCGCCATCAGCGAGAGGACCACGACGAGCGCGGGGAAGGACATCCAGGCGTCGACCACGCGCTGGACCAGGATGTCGTACGCGCCGCCGAGATAGGCGCTGGAGACCCCGACGGCGGTGGCCATGAGGGTGGCCAGGGCCACGGTCGCGAAGCCGACGGTGACGGAGATCCGCGCGCCATAGACGACCCGGCTCCACACGTCACGCGAGAGGTTGTCGGTGCCCATCCAGAACTTGGCGCTCGGCGGGTTGCTCCGGGCGCCCCGGATCGACTGGTCGTACTGGAACGGCGCGATCCGGTCGGCGAAGATTGCCATGAGCAGCAGCGCGAGGACGATCACGCCCCCGATGGCGCCCAGCGGCTTGCGACGCGCGAACCGCAGCACCGCCTTAATAGCGGATCCTCGGGTCCAGCACGGCGTAGACCAGGTCGACCGTCAGGTTCGTCACGACGATGATCGTGACGATGATCAGGTTGATGCCCTGGATCACCGGATAGTCGCGCTGGGTGATCGCGTCCACGAGAAACTGTCCCATTCCTGGAATCCCGAATATCCATTCAATGATGACGGCACCACCGGCGATCGCCGCGACCTGCAGCCCCAGCACCGTCACCACCGGGATCACGGCGTTCTTCAGCGCGTGCTTGAGCACCACGACGCGCTCGCGCAGGCCCTTGGCCCAGGCCGTCCGCACGTAGTCCTGGCGCAGCACCTCCAGCAGCATGCCGCGCGTCAGCCGCATGATGCCGGCGGCCGAGGCGATGCCCAGGATGATCGCGGGCAGGATGAACTGCACCAGGTGGCCGGCGGGGTCCTTCGAGAACTCGACGAACCGGGGCGGGGTCCAGCCCCACCAGATGGCCGGGAGCAGCGTCACCAGAATGGCCAGGACGAAGCTGGGGATGGACAGGCCCAGGATGGCGGCGCTCCGGGTGAAGAAGTCCAGCAGGCCGTCCTGGCGGGTCGCGGCCAGGACGCCGATGGGGATGCCGATCGCGATGGCCACCGCGATCGCCATCACACCGAGCGTGGCCGTCACCGGGAGCCGCCGCACCAGCTCCGAGAGGACGGACTGGCGGGTCCACAGCGACTCCCCGAAGTTTCCGCGCCCCACCGTCGCCAGCCAGTCGAAGTACTGCACGTGGATCGGACGGTTCAACCCGAGCTTCGCCCGCAGATCCTCGAGGTCCTTGCCGTACGCCTTCTCCTCGAGCATCAGCTGGACCACGTCGCCGGGGATGAGGCGCGGCAGCGTGAAGACGATGAGCGAGGCGATGAGCAGCGAGGGGATCGCGACCAGCAGGCGGCGGAGAACGTAGTTGCGCATGAGTACGCCGGAGGTCGCCGGGCGGCGCCGCTCGCGCGGGCGCCGCCCGGGACCCGGCCGGGCGCGTCGCCTACTTGTCGATCCAGACGGCCATGAGCCGCCCACCGTAGTCGAAGCCGTTGTTCGGCATGAAGTTGCGGATGTGGGCGTCCCAGGCGGAGACGACCCGGATGGAGCCATTGGAGCCGAACAGGGCCTGCTCGGCGAGATAGCGCTGGATGTCGAAGACGATCTGCTTGCGCTTGGGGACGTCGAACGTGCGCCGCTGCAGCTTGATCATCTCGGTCAGCTTGGGATCGTTCACGCCCATGACGTTGAGGATCTGGCCGGGCATGTAGATGCGGTAGAAGTAGGACTCGGGATCGGTCCAGGCGCCCCGCAGGCCGAGGAACATCTGGTCGAACTTACCGAAGATGGTGCTGGAGATGAAGGCGCCGTACTCCTTGAGCTGCAGCTGGGCGTCGATGCCGGCTTCCTTCCAGTTCTTGAGGGTGATCGCCACCGAGTCGTTGAAGTCAGGGCCGTACCCGGTCCCGGGCGCTTCTACTGTCGTCTTGAAGCCATTCGGGAGCCCGGCCTCGGCCAGGAGCTTCTTGGCCTCGGGGATGCTGAACTCGTACAGCTTGCGCCCCTCGGGGCCGAGCTGGTCGATGGGAATCGACCACTCGGCTTGCGCGGCTGGCACCGCGGGGTTCGGCACCCAGTGCCCCTGGGAAAAGGCCAGGGACTCGAAGATCTCGGCCTGGTTGATGGCCCGCGAGAGCGCGCGCCGCACGCGGATGTCGCCGAACGGCGGTGTGGCGAGCTTCATACCTAGTCGAGCCGCTGGTGAACCAGGCGTACTCGGCGGTCTGCAGCCCGGGCTTACGCTGCTTGGCCAGCGGCAGCTCGAGCCAGCGCACGCACTGCTGATACTCTGGCGCGAAGTCGGTCTTCCCACCCAGCCAGCTGGCCAGGCGCGAGGAAGGATCCTTGTCGATGAGCACCTCGACGTTGTCGGCGTACGGCAGCCCGGAGACGAAGTAATTGGGGTTGCGCACGTACGTGAGCCGGACGTTGGGCTCCCACCGTTCCAGCATCCACGGCCCGGTCCCGATCGCCGACTCCACCTTCTTGAGATCGCCGAACTTCTCGACACACTCCTTGGCGACGATCCAGGTCGAGGTCGCGGTGAGGTGATCCAGGAACCAGGCGTTGGGCTCCGACAGCGTGAACTTCACCGTGTGCTTGTCGAGCACCTCGACCTTCTCGACCGTCTCGAGCACCGAGCGGTTGGGGTTGCCCTTGATGGTGAGGAACCGGTCGTACGTGTACTTGACGTCGTCCGCGGTCAGCTCGCGGCCGTTGACCGGCGGTTTCGGGTGCCAGCGGACACCCTTCTTGAGCTTGAAGATGTAGGTGGTATCGGTCGGCTGCGTCCACGACTCGGCCAGGTCGCCCTCGATCGGGTAGGTCATGGGCTTCACGGTAGGACCGGCCTTCACTTTGACCAGGCGGCTGTAGACGAACGACAGCGGCACCATCGTCGCGAACGAGAGCGTCTGATGGGGATCGAAGTGGAGCGGGTCCGTGATGACGGTCAGCCGCAAGGTGCCGCCCCGCTTGGGAGTCTGCGCGTCGGCCGGGCTCGCCGCCAGCTGCGGCCCCGTCACCGCCAGCGCGAGCGCGCCGGCACCGGCCTTGAGGATCTGGCGACGGGATAGATCGTGATCGATGGGGGTCGTGCTCATGGCGTCCTCCTTGACGGCACGCGCTCAGCGCGCGGTGAGCTCACTCCACAAGCGATCGGCGCCGGTCGCGGCGACGCGCCGCCCCAGCTCGATGGCCCAGCGGCTCTCGCTGCCGAACTCGGCGCGCCACGACCACAGCGGCCGCGTCGAGAAGTGCAGCGAGTGTGCGTAGGTGAAGCCGATGGCGCCGTGGGCCTGGTGGGCGATGCAGAGCCGATACCGGCCGCCTCCCCGGCGCGTACCTTGGCCACCACCACCTCGAATACCGGGTCGCCGCGATCGGCGGCGCGCAAG
Source organism: uncultured Candidatus Rokubacteria bacterium (assembly GCA_963754315.1). GTDB lineage: Bacteria > Methylomirabilota > Methylomirabilia > Rokubacteriales > CSP1-6 > CAVWFS01. The sequence goes on along the minus strand of CAVWFS010000010.1, from coordinate 10,155 downwards.
GCGTTCTCTGCGGCGATGCCCGCCGCCGCCACGTGGCCGGCCAGACGCTGCGCCTCGGTGCCGAAGCGCAGCAGCAACGGGCCGCTCTGGCGCTCGGCCACCCAGTGAGCGCCCGCCGGCCCCCGCGGCGCGCAACTTCTCCAGCAGGACGTAGCGCTCCAGGAACGAGCGCTCCTGGCCGCCGTAGCGCTTAGACCACGTCACCCGATGAACCCACGGGCGCCCATCTTGCGGCTCAAGCCGCCCCACGAGCGCGCGCGGCGCACCGAGGCTCGGCTGCCCAGCTCCGTGCGCAGGAAGGCGCGGACCTCGTCCCGGAAGGCCTCGGCCTCGGGTGGCAGGTCGCGCAGCTCGAAGTGAAAGCTGCTCATGGTGCCGATTGCATTAGCACGACGGTCTCCGGACTGCAATGGACCTGGTCCTAGCGCCCGAAGAAGCCGGCGTGGGCATGAAAGTGGTCGGGGATGTTGCGCATGTGGCCGTCGATCCAGAACTCCCCGACGCGCGGAGCTGCCGCCCTCGGGTACGCGGTCGAGACCGGCTAGGAGGGCTGTTGCGCTACGACCACCGCGCAGCCTGAGCATGGGATGAGTTTTCGGACATTACGCGCCTCTCTCCGGCGGCGCCTCTCGGCCGAAGTCGACGACGGGATCATCGCCGTCAACACCGCTCTCCAGCTCGGCCGCCGGACGGCGTCGCGCGCGGATAAGCTGAATGCCGCAGAGCGGCTGCAGAGGGTACGGCCGATCAGCTGGGACCAGCGCGACGCGTTCCTCGAGATTGCCGCGAGGGAACGTCCGTATGGCACCCTGTTCGCGATTCTGACCAAGGCCGGACTGCGGCCGGGCGAGGCCTTCGCGCTCAGACCGGCGATCTTGATCTCGGGGAGCGCGCGGTCCGGGCGGGGTCGGGGCTCAACCTTGGACGCTTATTGGCGAGACACGAGATCAAATCGGCGCCGCTAACTAGCGACGGGCACGCCGTTGTCCGTCACCGAAGCTAAAACGCTGGCGAGGGCTTGGCCATGGGATTACCTCAGTCAGGCAATAGATGACCCACATGCATCGCCCTTGTCCCACCGCCGCGCTGTGCCACTGCCCCTGTGTTCGACAATCTCTAATCTACACAGTCGTCGCCGTCGTTGTCAGTCAGCTCTACTATCTCCTTCGAAAACACCAAGTCACCCTCGTCATTCGTGGCGGCCACCTGATGCACGTCCAGGCGAGCTCGCGTGCCGTTCGCACACTTACCGAACGTGGTCGACGTAAAGCTCAACTTGATCGGTGCGTACGTGGGAGTGTCGTTGACGACGTCCAGGAAGTCAGGCAATTTGGCCCCAGGCGCAGCGATGGAGAAGGTCGTTAAGAGAACCACAGGTCCAACTGCGGCCTGCGCGCCGCTAACGACCTCGACCGTCTTGGCACCGAAGATGGTAGGGGTGACGATCCCGTCGAAATCGTTTTCCTGAAGATCCGCGATAGATTGGGCAAACCCCAACGCCCGCGTGGTGAAGAGGGCGATCGCTATCTGAGCTTTGCCATCGGCGCGCTTACACTCGAGGACAACCCCACTCACCTTGGTACCGAGCGAACGCCCCGTCTGGCTCTTGATGTACTCGTTCGCCAGCCCGGCATAGTCAACAAGCGCGAAAGTAACGAAGGAGCCATCGGCCCAACCTACGTAGTCTTTTACAGGTTCATAGAACTGCGGTGGGTTGTTCAACGTTCCTTGGGCGACCAGAAAGTCAGAGAGGGGCCGAGTGGATATACGTAAGCAGCCTTTACCTGCCAGCAGGCCAGTTGCTTCGCCCATCGCTCCAGCTTCACCGAGCATAGGAACCAGAAGCGCCAGCGGGGCAGCGAGCGAGATGACAACGGTTCTCCAGTTCTTCGTGCGCCGTGTCTTCATGACAGCCTCCTGGTACCTTAACTTGTTAATCGCATACCGTCATCATTCCGATCGTGTCCTTTACACTCGTCTCCCGATCACCTCCCCGGACCTCTTCATCGCCCAGAGTGTCATTTGTGACCTCCTTGTCATTTCCCAAAAGGTTTCCCCCAGGGGATTCTCAAAACCTTTCCACCACCCCAGAGGCGCCGGCAGTCGTTCTCTGCTTACGGCATCCTGAGCCCCTTGAGCAAGCCCTTTTCGCGCTGACGGCCGATCCTGGGGCCCGGGCGGCGGGAGACCGAGGGCCGGAGAGCCTCGTAGCGCCACGTTCTCGCGGCGACCCATATCTGCTATCCCCCCGGCGCGGCCGTTTTCGCCGGAGCGCGCGCTCCCCTTCGCTGGTGCTAGGCGCCCGGGCGGCGCGCAGGCTCGGCCCCTCCATGACGATCTGGTGGGCGCGGTGGGCGAAGCGGTCGAGCGCGCTGTTGGCGAGGATCGGATCGTCGAAGAGGGCCACCCACTCGTCCACGGCGCGATTGCTCGTGATGATCGTGGCCTCGCGACGGTCCCGCTCGACGAGGACGTCGTAGAAGTCGCTGGACTGCTGGGCCGTGAGCTTCCGCAGCCCGAAGTCGTCGAGGATGATGAGGTCGGGGGCCAGCCAGGTGCGCAGTTCGCGCTCGAAGGAGTTGTCGGCGCGGGACTGGTGCAGGGCGAGCAGCAGCTTGGCGACCTTGCTGTAGCGGACGTGATGGCCGGCGCGGCAGGCGCTGTGGCCCAGGGCCTGGGCGAACCAGCTCTTGCCCACCCCGACCGGGCCGCAGAAGATGACGTTCTCCTGGGCGGCGAGCCAGTGCAGGGCGAAGAGCTCGCGGACGCGGGGGCGGTCGTAGCTCACGGGGGTGTCCCACACGAGCTGCTCGTAGGTCACGAGCTCCTCGAAGCCGGCGGCCTCGAGGCGCCGGACCAGGCCCTGGCTGTCGCGGCGATCGATCTCGTCCTGGAGCAGGAGCTCGAGGAACTCGAGCGGGCGAGCTTGGCCTGGCGCGCGTGGGTGGCGCGGTCGGGCAGCGTGGGCAGCAGGCCGCCCAGGCGCAGACGCTTGAGGCGGCGGACCAGATCAGGGGCGATCTCCATCGGTGTCCTCCTTGCGTGGGGGATGGGCGAAGCTGCTGCGGCGCCCGGGCGAAGCGGGCGGGCAGCGGCACGACGGTGCCGCGCTCGGCGGGGCCGGGCTCGCGCTCCAGCGCCGCGCGGACGATGTCCTCGACGCGGCGGACGTCGAGCAGCTCGAAGCCCAGGGCGCGCGCACAGGCGGCATTGACGCGGGCGGCGCCGTAGCGCTCGGCCAGCCGGAGCAGCTTCTGCGCTTGCCGCAGGCGCGCCCAGGGGAAGGTGCCGCTCAGGAGCACGCGCACGAACTGGCCGACGGCGGGCCCGACCTGCGCGGCCTGGCGGACGCAGGCGTCGGGCGCGCGCATGGCGTAGGCGGCGCGCTCGGCGGGGTAGTCGGTGTAGTCGGTGGCCCGCCCGCCCGGCGGGCTGGGGCGGATGGACCTTGATCAGCTCGCCATGGTGGTAGATCCGGACGAGGCGGGAATCGCCGCGGACCTCGACGCGCTGGCCCAGGTAGCGCGTGGGCACGGAGTACAGCGCGTGGCGGAACTGGATGTGATGATCGGGATGGACGGTGGCCTTCGCCCACGTCGGGCGATCAAAGGGCGCGGGCGCGAGCGGCAGGAGCGTCGGCTGCTCCACCGTCTCGAACACGACGCGAGGGACCTGGCGCGTGGTGCCGTGCACGCGGGTGCCGGCGATGTCGCGGCACCAGCGGACGGCGCGCGCCTGCATCTCGGCCAGGTCGCGGAAGGTCTCGCCGCGGAAGAAATCTTGGCGGCAGTAGGGAATCCCGCGCTCCACTTTCGGTTTTCCCGTCGCGTGGCGGACGACGGCGGGGTCGACGACGAAGCCCCGGTACTGCGCGTACTCGAGAAACACGCGGTCGATCCCGGGCGTGTAGCGATCGGCGCGGGTGACGACGGGCTTGAGATTGTCCTCGACGAGGCGCTTGACCACGCCGCCGAAGAACACCCAGGCGCTCTCCAGGCCGTCGAGGACGGCCGCGAGATCCTGGCGCAGGGTGATGGCCAGAAACGCGTAGCGGCTGAAGCAGAGCGTGACGAGCAAGCCGTACACGCGGCGGCGCCGCTGCGCGATCAGGATCGAGCCACAGCCCGAGCAGGCCGAAGTCGACCTCGGCCGCCTCGCCCGGCGGGGGCTCGGCCACGCGGACGGTCATGGCGGGGGCGCCGAAGCCCAGGTGGGCCCGCGCGAAGCGATGCAGGGAGCTGTACGGCACGGTGACGCCGTGGGCGCGCAGCCGGCGATGGATCTTCGTCAGCCGCAGGCCCTCGGCCGAGCCAGGTGGCGATCTGCTCGCGATGCGGCGTCAGCCGGTCGGGGACCTGCCCGGGCCGGCCGCCCCCGAGGGCGCGGACGGCGGCCAGCACGGCCGCCACGTGGGCGTCCGTCGGCCCCGGATCCCCCCGGCGCAGCCCGGCGGCCGTGCGCGGCGGCCACGTACTTGGCGACCGTCTTACGGTCGCTCCCGGTCCCGCGCGCGATCGCGCGCAGACCTTCCCCCAGGCAGAACCGCCGCAGCACCTCGCGAATCTCGATCACACCCAGCTCCCGGTAGGCCATGACCACCTCCTCGGTCGGGGGTAACCACGGCCCAGCTTGGCCGCCGGGCTCCGGGTGGGGGAAAGGTTTTGAGAAACCCTGGGGGAAAGGTTTTGAGAATCAGCCCGCTACGTGGGGGAAAGGTTTTGGGAAATCACACTCGTGGAGAGTGTGGTTCAACTGCACTGGCGGGCTCCGTGCGAGACAGGCTAGATAGGGGGCGCGCGCGACTGAGTAAGGCGGTCAGGAGCAAGATGGAGCTCTATCGAGGGTCGAGAGCGGCGCTGACACTCGGGCGGGGGCCCTCTGGACGCTGGCACTCCTACGATCCAGGTGGAGGCTGCGACCGCTGCTCCTGGTGCCAGTACTCCCACCGCAGGGCCTTCGTGCTGAGCTTGGACCGGGCCCCTCACCGTTGGGAGCTGCAATGATCCTTGTCCTGGGCGTCTGGACCTTCCTCCGCGCCCTTATCGGCCGCTCCACCACCGTCACGCTCGAGAACGGTGCTCTGCTAGTCATCATCCTTGTTGTGGCCACCAAGGACGGTAAGGTGATAGGTAACCCCACTCTCGAAGAAAGCCTTACCCGTTGCAGGGTTGCATCCGGCGCCATGTAGCGTGAGCACGTGTTTTCCCGGAGACAACGGTGGCAGCATGATCCAGTATCCCTCGGAGATCTGGCGTCCCGTTCTCCCCGCAGGCAACTCGAACCCGCAACCACCGAAATCCGGGAGATGGTTCTGCGGCAAAATACTCGTAAATTTCGGCGACTGCGTCCGCACGGTGAGTATCTGAAGGCTTGAGATCGAGACTCCGTCAAGTGTACTCGTGATTTGGCAGGTAGGATCTCCCCCGGGGAGAAAGGTCGCTAAAATACCTCGGACTTCTGCGTCGCTTAGTTTTTCGTCCGTGGTGCCCGGACAGTCGGTCCAAACCGTACTGACAAGGGGATAAAACAGAGCCCGGTTTCGGGGAATGGTGCATGAGCGCTCCACGCCCGTGAGGCCGCTGCCCGCAAGAAACCAGACCGCGCCTTTTGGCTGATGCACCGCGCAAAACTCTCCTGTCTCATCCTGCACAGCGTTCTCGCCATCGCGGCCAGCAACCGCCCATTGCCACCACTTCACGGACCACTCCCCATAGGTCTTGCCATAGATGGTTGGCTGTTCCTTGTCGTTCGCGTCGGCATAGACAGGTACCGTGCAAAGGGCGAATCCCAGGCTAGCACCCAAAATCGCGACGCGGCATTGAGAGATTGTTCTGTGACGTGTCATCGAGTCCTCCTTCCTCATCGAAGATGTCATCGCATCCTTGGTCGTACGATCGATCGTGGCTCGGGCGCACGTGCGCAACCCGGCGTCGCTCGTGCCGTTGCCCTCAGCAGCGGCGCACTCCGCGTCGATGATGGGGAAGAAGAGCGCCGTACCCGCAGGCACCGTGCAGTGGCCGCGCGGCGGTGCCAATGACAACACCGGGTTCGGGTGACACGGCTGTGAAGGTCGCGCCCAGGAACCATACGTGACCAGATTGGCCCGTCCTACAGTCTGCGGTGTCGAACAGCGGGTGGTCGTTCACCGGACGGGGGTTAAAGCCATTACCAGGTCTTGTCGTGCGGGTGAGCGTTGGGTGGGATGACATCCGGGCTCGAGTGCTGTGCGAGGGCGGCTCCACCTCCGGCGAGGAGCAGGAGTCCGGTGAGCATCAGGGCGAGGTAGTGTCTCTGCACGCTCGTCTCCTTCGTGTTTGGGTTGCACCTCTGTAGCCGAACATGCCTCCTTTCTACTCCGGCGCGGCTTGGGCCGAGCGGGGTACTGGGCCTGATGAGAATCACTTCCTCTGTACGTTGATAGGCGTAACAACCTGCGTAACAGTGTCACGCGGGTATTAGGCGAAGAAGGTCGGTCAGGCTCTGAATTCAGATGAGGGGAGAGGCTGCGCCGACTACGTTTCGGGATCGTCAATGGACGCCTTGCCGGTTGGGACCCGGAGTGTCTCGTTCACTGGCGGCCGTTTTGGGGGCCGTATGGCCAAGCGCCGCGTCGCGTCGATCGTAGGGCGCAGGGGGAGCTGCGCTGCCGGTGTCGGCCGAGATCTCGGCGTCAGATGGGGGCCGGCCCCTTCAAGACGTCCAGCTGATTAATGTTGGCTCCCCGGGCAGGTCTCGAACCTGCGACATCCTGATTAACAGTCCGGCGCCGGGACTGCGTACGACGATGCATCACGAGCTTAGCGTACTGATCCTGCAGGCTCCTGGATTGACGGACGAGTCGCTGCATGGCCTCGATCGGGGTGATGTGGAACCAACGTGGAACCACGAAGCAGCACTCGCGAGAAAGTCGATTAGTCGGCATGGTCCAGCATTGCTAGGGCCGCATCTCGCCAGGCACGCACAGCCCGGGACTCGCCTTCGGCCGCTTCCATCTCCACCCTGAACTGCGCCCTCCCGCGACTCAGCCCACCTCGCACAGGCGGCGTAGGGGCCAACCCTTTTCCTTCGGCACTACCTCTCCTGCTACCACCTGCCTACGCCAAGCTAGGCGGACGGGGTTTGACGAAGGACAGCCCCAGGGTCCCGGTTGGCCGCCAGGTCGGGCGGATGGAATTTTGGCGAACGACAGGCGACGTAGATCTTCAGGCGGTCTGGCGCCGAGCGACGCCTACTTCTTTTCGAGCCAGGCGTTCCAGAAGTAGAAAGCCGGGAATGAGCGGAAGTCGCCCCGGAGCTCCTTGCGTAGCGCCGCCAGCTGAAATACATCGCCAAACTTGATCCGCCCCACGTCTTCGTAGAAGAGGACCTGGATGCGGTCGATGATGGCTTTCCGCTTCCCCAGGTCCGTCTCCCGGGCCAATTCGCCGAGCAGTCGGTCCTTCTCCTCGAGGCACCACCAGCCGGGCCAGTCACAGCGGACCATGAAGTGCAGCGCCGGGTCCAGACCACCTTCCAAACTGATTGCGGTAGAGACCACATCGAAGAGCTCCGGCTTTCCCATGTGCCGCGCGAGCGTCGCCCAGTCGAGGACTTGAAGGTCGATCTTGAAGCCGACCTCTTCGAGCTGCTGCTTGGCGACGAGGGCGGTCTTGTACATGTACTCGTACTGCTGCGTGGTCAGCCAGCGGACCGGTTGGCCGCGTAGCCCGCTTCCTTGAGGAGCCGCCGGGCTTTCTCCTTGTCCTTCTGGTTGTAGAAAGCGCCCCCCGCTTTCGAATGCCAGGAGGATGAGCTCCGGGGGCCAGAGCCCCGGGTCCAGACGATAGAAGAGCGGGTGACCGACCCCCGCGACCATGATCGGCTCCATGTCCAGGACTGCCTGGAACGCCTGCCGGAGCTTCTTCCCGGTCATCGGGCCTTGCTTGTGGTTGAGCACCGCCGTGGCCCAGACCGACGGGCTGAAGATGCGGGACTCGACGGAGCGGCTGGTGAGGAGGCGGTCGTACTGGTCCGGCTTCATCCGCTCGCCGTAGTGATAGCCTCCGGCTCGACGCCCGCCAGCCGAACGGCGACATCAGGGACGGGGATGAACAGCAGCTCGTCCAAGTATGCAATGCGTTTCCCCCCGGTCCCGTTCGGCGGCTCGCTCCGTGCGGCGTACTCCTTGAAGCGGGCGAGCCTGATGTGACGGTCCGACTTGTGCTCCACGAAGCGGAAGGGGCCCGTGCCAATGAATGCCTTGAGCTGCCCGTCGCCCGTCGCCTCGATGATCTCCTTGGGGTAGATCACGGCGGTGTTGTTAGCGAGTCCGGACAGGAGAGCTCCGGCAGGTTCCTTGAGGTGGATCACGATCTCGTAGGGGCCCTTGCCGTCCACTGCTTCCACCGACTTCCAGAGCGCCCTTCCGATCGCGTTCATCCGACCCCACCGGTTCAGCGAGGCCACCACGTCGGCCGCAGTCATCTCTGTGCCGTTGTGGAACCTGACGCCCTTGCGCAACGTGATCGTGTGCTGGCGCCCTCCGTCGGACACTGTATGGCCTTCGGCGAGGTGGGGAATTGGGCTCCAGTCCTTGTCGGGGGTGTAGAGCGCCTCGAAGACATGCCGCATGATCCCAAGGGTGATGCCCGCGTTACTCCTCTGCGGATCGAGCGAGGGCGGCTCGCCGATCATCGCGACCTTCAGCACGCCGCCGAACCGCGGTTGCTCACGTGACGGCAGCTGGGCGTTGAGGGCAGTCGCTGAGGACAAGAGCGCGATCAGGGACAGCGCCACCAATCGGTAGCCGCCGCGAAGCGGTTTCATGGAGCCCCTTTCAGCGAACCGTACGCCGAGCGCCCAGCCACGCCATTGCCGGTCTGAATGGAAGTGTACCCGATCAGGGTGCCGTGACCGTGAGGTCCCCTTTCTACCCGCGTATGGTCCGAATACTCGGCGGAGCGTCACCCGGTACACGCGCCGGGTTGAGGCACAGTACGATCAGCCAATGACGACTGATATCTACCGCTTCTCCCACCCAATGTTCGCCTCACGTGGCGTTCCCGCCCTGAGGGTGGCCGCGTCGAATTGGGAGACACGGCGATGCCCGTCCCACCGCGTCGCGTAAGTGCCGCGTTGCCTAGGTCGATTGGTCATCGACGTGCCGCCGGCTCAGAGTCCCGGCAGTCACGATCTCGGCAGGACGGGGAACACACCAAGGCACCAAGGAACCCGTCATAGCAATCCTGGCGCTCTGCGCCCCTGCTGGGCGGTCGGTCTCGCGGTCACCCAGGTGCTCGCAAGCGGTGGACGATCGAGTCTGATGGGCGAGACCCTTGACGCTGGCCGCGTGCCCGCGCGATGCTCCCGCTCGCAGACGCAGCCGTGGGAGCGCGGGATTGGCCGGGCAGAGAGTGACGGCCAACGCCAGGCCCTGAGCGCCGCCCAGAGAGGGGAAATGGCCTTGAGCCTGGCCGGCGCCCTCTCGGCTGGCGGCCTGTGGATGGCGCGCCCCATGCCGGACGCCGCCCCGTGCTGACGATGACGTGGTCGCAAGGATTCAGGAAGCCGATGCTGGCAGACTTCGACGGCGAAGTGACGGGCCGTAGAGCCGGAACGCGGCTAGTGGACCGGTCGCTCGGCCCCGGCGAGTCGCGATAGCATAACGGCGCCAGTGGAACGTCACCATCGCTGTAGTGGGCGATGGGAGTCCAGGCTCACCAGGACGAGCAGATAGCCAACGCCGGCGTCGCCGCGCTCGGCTAGGGAGGTGGCCATGACGAAGCCGAGGATCCGGCACATCGCCCTAAACGTCCAGGACCGCGACCAGGTCGCCGAGTACTACAAGAAGATCTTCGGCGTGGAGGAAAAGTACCGCGGGCCCAACGGCACGATCTACCTGTCCGATGGCTTCGTGGGCATCGCCCTGATCCAATGAACGGATATCCCGTGGGGCATCAATCACTTCGGCTTCGAGGTGGAAAGCGTCCAGGCCATCGTGGACGCCGCCGACACGACCGCGGAGTCGAACACCTTCGGAGCCGTGGCGGAAAGCTGGATACGTGACCCGGAGGGCAATCGGGTCGATATCGCCGAACACGGATGGCCCATCTAACCAATTCGCTTTCGGCGTCGCGGTGAAGGACGAATAGGGTAGAGGTCCAGCGAATGGAATTT
>CAVWFS010000009.1:0-161167 GCA_963754315.1 uncultured Candidatus Rokubacteria bacterium | reverse complement strand
CAATCCGCAGCAGCCCGAACGCCCAATCGCCTGGACGCGCATCTACATCGATCCTGCCTACGGCAAAGCTGTCCGGCGGCAAGTGCGCAAAACACCCAGCTCGTCTCGGCCATCATCGAGCAGGAATATGGTGTCTACGCCGCCGAGGTGGATCAGGAGATCCGTGCGATCGCCGTCCCCGCCCGGATCGCCCGTCTGCTCGAGTGCGAGCCCGAGACGCCAGCACTTGAGATCACCCGGCACTATCGCGACCCAACCGGCCGGGCCTTCGAGATCACGATCAGTGTTCATCCCGCCAAGCGCTTCAGCTACCTCCTCAAGCTGCGCCGGCGTGCTAATGGAGGACCAACCCCTAGCTGATGCACCCGCTCGCATTCAGGAGTGATTGGTATGTCAAAGTAACCTCTGGCCGACAAGGTGCCGACCCGGAGAGAAAGAAAGTAGAGTGCTAATCGACTCAGGGACTGGATTAAACTGGCGGCTCACCCAGAATGACCATTTTATAGCCTCCAAATATCGAGTAATATGGGAGAGTGGCTGCGTTAAGCAGGCTTGATGGTGTTGCTAGAGCGAGGGGGCTCTGCTTTGCGAGGCGATCCACAAGGAAGCGCACCAGCATCCGTACCTTGGGCGAACGAGAAAGCCGCGTCGGGTAGACCGCCCACACTGGCCTCCTGGCTGTAACCCTCGAGCACCCGCACCAGCTGGCCAGTGGAGAGACCTTCCGCCACGTCCCAGAACGACCGCAACATGATCCCGTAACCATCGCGAGCCCAGCGGTGGATGATCTCGCCATCGTTGGCGGAAAGCGTGCTGCGTACCTTCACCGTCTCCATTCCGGCTGGCCCTTGCAGGTGCCAGACACCGAACGCCTGGTCCCGCTCGCGGATCACGAGACAGCGGTGCTGCACCAGCTCGGCCAGAGCGTGTCCGGCCGACCATGGCGAGTGAGGTAGCTCGGCGCGGCACAAAAGCACGCGTTGGTTTTCGGCAAGGCGCTGGGCGTAGAGGTGCGGCTCGCGCAGTCCGCCAATGCGGATGTCGACGTCGATCCCCTCGGCGACCGGGTCGACCGGACGGTCTAGGATCTCCAGCGGATCTCCACCTCCGGGTAACGGACAGCGAACTCGGACAGGGCGGGAGCGACATGGTTGCGCGGGGGGGGAGGGGGGCCGAGGTAGTCTCGAGAAGAGCGAGCCGCTTGCTTGCGAAGGAAGGAGACGCGCCAAGCGCCGCCGCCGCCGCCGCGAGGCTTCCTTGCCGTTTCACCTCGCAGAGGAGCCGCAGGTCCGAGAGAGCCGGCAGATTATGCATGATCTGTCATGCGCTGCTTTCCAAACAGCCTGATTATCTACGTTTAGAGCTTTCTGTATAGCAATGTCACGTCGATGCTCGGCATCGGGATGTTCGGCCTTGGAGCTAGGCGCATCACGCCAGGCCCGCGTAGCCCGCCAGACGACTTGCAACAGACACTTTCAGGAGGGGTTCATGACCAATCACAAGATCGCGGTGATCGCCGGCGACGGCATCGGCAAGGAGGTGGTGCCCGAGGGCATGCGCGTGCTGGACGCGGCGGGCCGCAAGTTCGGGTTCGAGTTCCAGTGGGACGAGCTGCCCTGGAGCTGCGACTACTACCTCGAGCACGGCCGCATGATGCCCGAGGACGGGCTCGACCAGATCAAGAGCCACGACGCCGTCTTCCTGGGCGCGGTCGGCTTGCCGGCCAAGGTGCCGGACCATGTCTCGCTCTGGGGCCTGCTCATCAAGATCCGCCGCGCGTTCCAGCAGTACGCCAGCATCCGGCCGGTCCGCCTGATGCCCGGCATCCGCTCGCCCTTGGCCGACCGCAAGCCCGGCGACATCGACTTCATCGTCGTGCGCGAGAACAACGAGGGCGAGTACTCGTCGATCGGCGGGCGCAGCTTCGAGGGTACCGAGCAGGAGATCGTCCAGCAGACCACGGTCTTCACCCGCCGCGGCGTCGACCGGATCATGCGCTACGCGTTCGACCTCGCCGCCACCCGGCCGGGTCATCACGTCACCTCGGCCACCAAGTCGAACGGCATGGCGATCGTGATGCCCTACTGGGACGAGCGCTTCGCCGCCATGTCCGCGCGCTACCCGGACATCCGCACCGACCAGTACCATATCGACATCCTGACCGCGCATTTCGTCCAGAACCCCGACCGGTTCGACGTGGTGGTGGCCTCCAACCTGTTCGGCGACATCCTCTCCGACCTGGGACCCGCCTGCACGGGCACGATCGCGATCGCCCCCTCGGCCAACCTCAACCCCGAGCGCGACTACCCCTCGATGTTCGAGCCGGTGCACGGCTCGGCGCCCGACATCGCCGGCCGCAACATCGCCAACCCGATCGGCCAGATCTGGTCCGGGTCGATGATGCTGGACCATCTGGGCCACAAGGACGCCGCCGCCGCCGTGCTGCGCGCGATCGAGACCGTGCTCGCCGATGGCCCGCGCACTCCCGACCTCGGCGGCAGTGCGACGACCCAGGAACTGGGCCAGGCGATCGCCCAGGCCGTGTGATCGGCCGCTCGGCCGACCGACAACAACTCAGCACAGGAGGTTTCAAGCCATGCGCAAGCTCACCATCCTCACGGCCACCTTGGCCCTGCTCGCCGGCACCGCCGTGGCGCAGACCGACTATCCGACGCGGCCGATCACCATGATCGTGCCGTTCGCCGCGGGCGGTCCGACTGACACGGTGGCCCGCCTGATCGCCGAACCGATGACCCGCACACTCGGGCAGCAGGTGATCGTCGAGAATGTCGCCGGCGCCGGCGGCACGCTGGCTGCCGGTCGCGAGGCCAAAGCCGACCCGGACGGGTACACGCTGCTGGTGCACCACATCGGCTTGGCCTCAAGCGTGGGGCTGTACCGCAAGCTGCCCTACGATCCGGCGACGGCGTTCGCGCCGATCGGGCGGATCACCGACGTGCCGATGACGGTCGTCGGCAAGGCCGATCTGCAGCCGGGCTCAGTGGGCGAGCTCCTCGATTACATCCGTGCAAATGGGGAGCAGATCATCTTCGCCCACGGCGGGGTGGGTGCTGTCTCGCACCTGTGTGGCCTGCTGCTGATGGATGCCCTTGGCACGAAGATGACGGCGGTAGGCTACAAGGGCAGCGGGCCGGCGATGACCGACCTGCTCGGCGGCCAGGTGGACATGACCTGCGACCAGACCACCAACACGGTGAGCCACATCAAGAGTGGCAAGATCAAGGCCTACGCCGTTACCACGGAGGCGCGGCTGCCCTCATTCCCCGATCTACCGACGCTCGATGAAGCCGGCCTCAAGGGCTTCGAGGTGACCGCGTGGCACGGACTCTACGCGCCTAAGGGCACGCCCGAGCCGATCGTGGCCGAGCTCGCCGCGGCGCTGCAGGCGGCGCTCAAGGACCCCAAGGTGATCGAGCGCTTCGCCGATCTCGGCACCGAGCCCGTACCCCAGGAGCAGGCCACGCCGGCCGCCCTGGAGCAGCATCTCCAAGCCGAGATCGTGAAGTGGAAGCCCGTGATCGCTAAGGCCGGCGAGTACGCCGACTGAAAGAGCGGCCAGCCACCGCCCGCGCCGGTGGCTGGCCTAATCGTCCACTCGTCTGGGAGTGCAAGATGTCGCTTCCGCCCGACCTGCTACCCGGCTTCACCAGGCAGGACATCGAGACCAGCGGGGTGCGTATCCGCACCGCTGTCGGCGGCAGGGGACCGCCATTACTCTTGCTGCACGGCCACCCCCAGAACCATCTGACTTGGCACAAGATCATCCCCGGCCTGGCAGAGCGCTTCACCGTGGTCGCGCCCGATTTGCGCGGCTATGGCGACAGCGACAAACCGGCCTCCACGCCCGACCATTTGCCCTACTCGAAGCGGGTCATGGCGTGCGATCAGGTCGAGGTCATGCAGGCACTCGGCCATGACAGCTTCGCAGTGGTTGGTCACGACCGTGGCGGGCGGGTGGCGCATCGCATGGCCCTCGACCACCCGGGGGTGGTCGAGCGGCTAGCCGTCTTGGACATCGCGCCCACGGCGACGATGTACGCGCGCACCGACAAGGAGTTCGCCACCCGCTATTTCTGGTGGTTCTTCCTGATCCAGCCCTACGACTTGCCAGAAAGGCTGATCGCCGCCGACCCTGAGTATTTCTTGCGCAAGCATATCGAGGGTCAGACCAAGACACCGGGTGCCGTCACCGAGGCCGTCTTCCAGGAATACTTGCGCTGCTACCGCGACCCGGCGACCCGCCACGCCATCTGCGAGGACTACCGCGCCGCTGCCACGATCGACCTGGAGCATGATGCGGCGGACGCCAAACACAAGGTGACGGCGCCGCTGCTGGCGCTGTGGGGAGCGAAGGGTGTGGTCGGGCAGCTCTACGACGTGCTCGCAACTTGGCAGGAGAAGGCGGTGGACGTGCGGGGTCGGGCGCTCGATTGCGGGCACGCGCTGCAGGAGGAGGCGCCGGAGGAAGTGTTGCAGGAACTGCTCGCGTTCCTGTCCGCCAATGAGGAGGGGATTGAATAGGATTTGAAGGCTTGCTGGCGGACGGCCGGGCCCTTAGATATAGCCATTATATTTGGCTAGAATGGACCGGCTCCGGTGTCGCAAGCTTCCTGGCCGCTGCACGATGCCAAGAACCGCCTGAGCACGGTGATCGACGCCGCGCGTAAAGGGGAGGCTCAGCTCGTGACCCGGCACAACCGCCCAGTAGCGGTGGTACTCTCAATCGAGGAGTATGGCCGCCTCAAGGCGCTCGATGACCGGACCGTGCCGAGCTTTGCCGAGCAGCTCCTGGCCCTGCCGCAGGACGACGAGCCGTTTCCCCGTCTCGAGCTGGATCCGCGGCCGGTCGGCCTTTAGCCTTGTATCTGCTCGACACCATGGTGCTCTCCGCCCTACGGCAACGGCAGCGCAATGCGAACCTGGTCGCCTGGCTGCAGGCTGTGCCTGAGAGCGAGCTGTTTTTGAGTGTGATCACCTTGGGTGAGGTCGAGCGTGGGATCGCGGCGGTGGCGCCACGCGACCCCACGTTTGCCGGGCGCCTGGTGGTTTGGCTGGACGAGGTGCTGCGGCGCTTTGCGCCGCGGATCCTGCCCGTCGAGATCGCGATCGCTCGACGCTGGGGCCGGCTGGCCGCCGCCCACGGGCATGGAGGTGCAGATCTGCTGATTGCCGCCACGGCGCTCGAGCATGGATTGGCCGTGGCCACGAGCAACTCGCGGCATTTCCTTGACACTGGTGTGGCGCTGGTGGATCCGCTCGCCCCCTCGATCAGCAGTTCATAATTTGTCATAATGTTCGTTATCCGATCTTTTCTAAGTTATTGATATAACGCGCTTTTTGAGCTGGTTAAGAGCCGATCACGCCTCTCCTCATGACATGTCCTGCTCGGCCGACGGCAGCTGAAACTTGCGCTTGTTCTCCACCAGCTGCCCCGTGACCGCCAAACGCATCAGGGTGCGGCGGACCTCGTCCTTGGTGTGCTGTTCCGCGAGCGCGCCGATGATGTCATTCTTGCTCCGCGGCACGCCGTCGCCCAGGAGCTCGAGGATGCTCGGCGCGATGCGGGCCACCATCGCATGCGTGTCGGCGGACGAAGGAAAGTGCGGCGACATGGCGGTCCAATGGTGTTGTCGGTGACAAGCAAGTCGGGCGAGGTCCCTGACCGTCTCACGCCATCTGGCGAGGACCCCCCGCCCTTCCCTGGCTTGGTGACCTGGCGCGCAGGACGGGCACGATGCTCGAGTTCTCTGCCGCCAAGGTTCGGCGTGCCAGCTCTGGAAGGCTACATCGTCCATAGTGGCGACTTGGCCAACCAGAAGCCTGGCCGCCTCCCAATCAATCTCGGGCGTACAGCTGGCGACGAGCCCAGCACCCCGCCTGTGCCAGCGATCCCAGCAGGCAACCCAGCGACCATGCCGGGCAAGTGGATAGAGCCGCCATTCAGCCTCATCCACGCGAAGCCTCATCTCCAGGTTGCGCATACCCTCAGCCCCCTTGCAATGCGCGAGCAGACAATACTCTGTTGCGAGCTGTCAAGTCATCGAACAGTTCCTACTCCGCTGCCTGCGCGGGCTCAGGCATGACTGACGCGCCAGTTCTGACCGGAATCTTAGGCGCCCGTTCATAGCTGCTGATTGTAGTCGGGGAAGGGGTCACGCCATAGAACGGACGCTGGATTTACACTAAGCGGGACGAAGGGGAAACATTACGCGGCGTTGGCGCGGATTGCGGTCGTGCTGCGCAGGATCCGGAACCCAGACGGATCGAGGCTGGTGTCGGCGCTCCAGAGTAGTCGCCGGTGAGGTTGATGTGCTTCCAGCCGACTGGCGCGAGGTGGGCCAGCAAAGCGTCAGGAACCACCTCGCCACTGCGGCGCAGGACATCGAGCGCACGACCGAGGTGCACCGTATTCCACAGCACGATCGCGGCAGTGACCAGGGCCAGTCCGCTGGCACGGTACTGTTGTGCCTCGATGGCGCGATCGCGCAGGCGGCCGAGCCGGTGGAAGCAGACAGCGCGGGCGAGAGCGTTGCGCGCTTCACCTTTGTTCAGCTCCGCCGTGGCCTGCCGTCGGAGCCCCGGCAACTCCAGCCAATCGAGTATGAACAGCGTACGCTCGATACGTCCAATCTCGCGCAGGGCCAGAGCCAGCCCGTTCTGGCGGGGATAGGCGCCAAGGCGCTTGAGCATGAGCGACGTGCCGCGGCAATGGCGCGCCGCAGCGGCTCCAGTCCGTTCTGGCCAACCACGGAATCTGTGATCCGCACCTTGACCCCGAGCACGGTATCGGGGTTCTCGACCAGGGTGCGGGCGCACGCCTCGACCTGCGCGTAGTCGATGTTGAGCATCTCGGGCACGGCGAGGCCGCCCGCAAGCCCGATGGCCGAGATGTGCACGAACGCGTAGTCCCGTCTGCGCGAAGGATCGATGGCCACCTGCTTGAGCGCGCCAAACGTGTTGGCGCCGGCGTCGCCCGCCGACACCGCCGTCGTGGTAGCCGAGATCGGCACCAGCTCGTCAGCCGGCAGCCCGATGCCGGACACGAGAGGGCCATAGTGGGTATGGAGGTCCACCAGCCCCGGCGTCACCAAGCGTCCGGACGCATCATACCGCTGCAGCGCAGTCGGCGCGCTGCTCGGCGCGACGAGTGCAATCTGCCCATACTTGATGCCGATATCGCGCCGGCCGCGGAGCTTCTGGGCCGGATCGAGAAGATCACCGTTAGCGATCACGAGGTCGAACTTGAAGGCGGGATCGGCGAGGTTGACCTCACGCGGCGTAGGGGCCGCGGCCTCGTCAGCAGGGTCGGCGCGGCTGTGGCCGACGGTCCGGTTAACGTGGTGCCGACAGCGGCCGTGGTGGACAGGATGAAGTCGCGCCGTGACACATCCATCAGCTCATACAACCTCCAATCCCACCACGCCCCCGCACAAGTGCCGGGCCGACCTCGAGGGCCGGCCCGGCCGTCACTCCGACTGGAGGTCGGGCGACGCCCCTTCCCCAGGCGAGGCGACGCTCAGGAAGACGCCCGCCGCAACCTCACGGACATGGAGGAGCCTGAGTCCGGATCAGATCTCGGAAAACATCCCCCGCTGACCGCAGGTGGTCGGTGGTGCCATCGATCGCGTTCAGGAACACCAGCAGATCCGCTACGCTGCTGGTCGTTCAGCACGGCTCTGAATCGTGTTCACGGGCGGGAATGTGGGCCCAGGCGGTTGCGCCCCCAGCGCGTGCAACGGGAACACGTCGGGCAGGGTCTGGGCTTGGCCGCGGTGCAGGTATGGCGCGTGGTAGCGGATGCTGAGCAACGACGGCGGGTTGAAGCCATTGACCCCGAACGCCGTGAGCCCGGTGATGTCGCGGAGCTCCAGCGGCTCGTTGACGTTGAACGTTCCCACATCATCGAGGTAGTTGAAGGTCAGACTCTTGCAGGTGTACGACTTGAATTCGTTCGCCGGCGCTCCTCCGGTCACCACCGGCAGCCTGGTGACGCCGGCGTCGAAGGGCGCCTGGTTCTGCGCCGGGCACGGCGGGGTTGTCGCGGTGGAAGATCTGACTCTTCGTCCACTTCGCTCCACCGTGGCAGGAGGCGCAGTTGTCGATGAACACGCTCCGCCCATTGTTGAACGCGGTCATGGCCGCGGGGTGCTCGGGCTGAGGCTGCTTCAGCGCGCGCACGGCGAAGAAGATCCACAGGTTCTGGACGTCGAGGGCATCGCTGGCGCCCTGGGTGATGCCGTGATCGTAGATGGCGGGATTCGCCGGTGTGTCCCGGGGACGGCTGGCGGCCACGTTGCTGGTGCTGGTGCATTGGGCCGGAGGATCGACGAATGGCGGGGCAAACAGCGCGCTGGCGAAACCGCAGCCCTCCTGGGTGGCGCGGGAGTTGTTGTTGAATTCCGTGTTGCTCCCGCGGACGGCGCTCCAGTTCAGGATGCCCTGATCGAGGTTGGTGTCCTTCGCGAACATCCCGTCGAGCGGCTTCGTCTGGCGCGGACCCGTGCCGAAGAACCAGGTCACGCCATCGGCAAGACCGTCCGGGTGGCACGAGCCGCAGCTGCTCCACGCATCCTTCGATTGCTTGCCGCGGAAGGTCAGCGGGACGAGGTCGCGGATCGGCAGGTCCAAGAATCCGTTGTCCGGGATGCCGAGGGCGGTGAAGAAGGCGACCTTGCCCATCAGCTGGGCGTGGTCGAGCGTGCCGGGCTCCGGCGGCTCGCTCGACGAGATGTCCCGGGTGATGACGGTATTGGTGTCGAGGTTGATGGCCGTGGCGGAGAAACCGGCCTCGTTGTTGGCGTACGCACGCCGGCCATCCTCACTGACAACCACCCCGCTCGGGAGGTTCCCAGTCTGGAAGCGCACGACGTTGGGCGCGTCGATGTTGAGCTTGCCACTGCCATCGAGCGTGGCCCGCAGGACATAGTTGCCGCCCCGGCTGACGATCAGAATGGTGGATCCCGACGGGTTGGCGCCGATGGCCACGATGTCGTTCCCGAAGAGCCGGGCGAGGCTCTTCGTTGGGGACGGCCGGCGCGGGCTCGGTGTCGATCTGCACGTTCAGATTGACGTGCTCGGCCGTCCTTCTCGAGCTTGGTCGTCGTGTCCACGACGTGGACGAGCGCCTGCACGTTCGCCTCCGCCTGCTCATTGGGCTCGGGCTGGGCGCCGATATTCGGCAAGAAGAGGCGGCTGCCACGCACGAGCGCCGAGGCGAATTGATTGGGGAAGACCCCTTGTTTGGCCGCCGTGTTCGGGGGTCATTAGCCGGGAGGTCCGGCCTCGGGCAGAGGAGCGGGTTGGCCGGTGGGCAGGGTGGGCACTAAGACAGAAGTCCCTGCGGTTCGAGGTGAAGCCCGAGTCCTGGAGCGGGGACAGGATGATCTTGGTCGGCGCCGAAGGGTTGTTCACCCCGCCTGGAAAGCGTGACGACCCCCTGCTTGCCGAGATCGCGGCCCTCGCCGGGTCCACCGGGGATGAGTTCGGCAAAGAACTGGGTGACGAAGACGACCTCGTCTGCGTCCTGCGCGTCACCGTCGTTGGTGACGGCGATGGCCGAGGGATTGCCGCCAACGACCACGGTCCCGACGACGGTCGGGAACGGGTGAGCCGCATTTCTTCTCGTGTCGAGGATGGAAACCGTGCCCTCGGTGTGGTTGGCCACGTAGAGGAAGTTTCCGTTCGGCGACAAGGCGCAGCCCCGGGTTCGGTCCCCACCTTGGGGCTGGCCACGACCTTGTAGCCCGTGCCGCGCTGGTCGATCACCGAAACGGTGCCGGTCAGCGCGTTGGTGACGAAGGCTGTCGCGTTGTTCGGGTGCGTCACCACGCAGCGCGGCTCGAGTCCTACGGGAATTTCGGCCAGCTTGGTGCCAGCGTGTCCTTGCGGGCTTCAGCCAGCCCTGGGGTTGGCGTCGCCGGTCACGATCCGCACCCCGGCCATGAGCGCGTCCGAGAACACGACACCGAAGAAGGAGAGGCTCTCCATCGCCCGGCGAGGCCGGGACAAACCCGGTATAGATCAGCGGCCCTCACGTCGAGATACTTGATCCGTGTGCTGTGCCTTCCCGCCCCTTTTCCCCGTTGGCTCGTCGACGTCCGTGAAGACCGCCCCGAAGCCGGTCTACTGCTGCCGGGATCGTTCCGTCGCTGCCAGGCACGAAGAACAGCCCCTCGGTGATGCGGCTCCCGACCGGGGTGAACAGCCGTGGGCGCTGAACGTGCTGTAAGATGGTGCCGTAGTTCGGATCCTCGAAGAGCACGGCGAGGCCGCCCTGGCGCCGCCCTGGGGCGGAGCCTGCGAGAGGCCCGTCCCCGGCGTGGTGAACTTGCGCGCCGCGGCTTTGTCCTGGAAGTTGGTCCGGAGGCTGTCTCTAACCTGGATCACGGAGACGCTATTGGCCTCGCGATTCACCACCCAGAGCCGCCGGTCCTGTCGGTTCAGAGCGATGGTCGACGAGTGCGATGCTGCGGGGAGCGTGACCGCCATGACGCTCGCCTCGTCACGCACGCCGGACGCGTCGACCAGAAAGCCGCCGACGAGCCCCCACATGATGGCGCGCCCCGCCACGCGCCATCTCCTCGAGCGAACTCCCTCCTTCGCCGCTCGGCCCTCATAGCCATCTCCTTTCGGCGTTCAGCAACGACGCCCCGCACCGATCGGACCTCTGCCTCTGCGCTTGTATCAAGGAGCAGCCGGTCGGGTCATAAAGGATCGTGAGATTTGCGTAAGAGCGCGGGCTGCCCACCGCCAGTCGAAGACGACTCAGAGACTCGGAGGTCACCGAGACGCGTAAGAATGCCGTAAGCGAATTGTGAGAGCATGACGCGGCGCGGCGGCGGCAGGACGGTCACGCTTCTGTAACACACAGCGGAGCCGTATCCAGCTAATATCGCAGAGGAGCCACATGTCATGGTCACGCCACCGCCGTCGCTGCGCTTCGGCCCCTTCGTGCTCGATCCGGTCAACGAGCTCGTGTTGCGCGGGCGCCAGCGCGTTCCCCTCACCCCCAAGGCCTTTGCCGTCCTCCGGCACCTGGTCACCAGTTCCGGTCGGCGGGTGGCCAAGGAGGAGCTCCTGGAGGCGGTATGGCCGGGCGTCTACGTGAGCGACGCTGCGCTCAAGGTCTGCATCAGCGAGATCCGCAAGGCGCTGGCTGACGATGCCCGGCGCCCCGCTTCATCAAGACGGAGCATCGGCGCGGCTACTCCTTCGTGGCTCCCGTTGTCCCAGCTGCCGAGCGCGGCCGAGGTCGCCCGGGGACACTACGCGCGCGCGTCCGCCAACCCTGGCGCGGGTCGGAACTGGTGGGTCGGGAGGTCGAGCTCGCGCGGATGCAGGCCGCGCTGGCCCGAGCCAGCGCCGGAGAGCGGCAGGTGCTCTTCATCACGGGCGAACCCGGGATCGGCAAGACCGCCCTCACCGACGCCTTCCTCGCCGAGGTGACCGGCGCGGGTGGGCCCTGGATCGCCCGCGGACAGTGCCTGCAGCACTACGGCGCCGGCGAGCCGTACCTTGCCCGTCCTGGAGGCGCTGCAATGCCCTCGGTCGTGGCCCGCAGGGGAGCGGCTGGTGGCCCTTCTCGCTCGCCACGCACCGACCTGGCTGGTGCAGATGCCTTCCCTGGCCAAGGCCTGCGGGCGAAGCCGGGCTGGCCCGGGAAACCCTCGGGGCGACGCGGGAGCGCATGCTCCGCGAGATGGCCGATGCGCTGGAAGCGCTCACCACGGAGGCCCCCCTGGTCCTCGTCCTGGAGGACATCCACTGGAGCGACGTCGCCACCTTGGACCTCGTGAGCCTGCTCGCCCAGCGCCGCGCGCCCGCGCGCCTCCTGCTGCTCGTCACCTATCGCCCGGTCGACGTGGCGGTGAGCGGCCACCCGCTGCGGACGGTCAAGCAGGAGCTGGCCGCGCATCGCGCCTGCGAGGAGCTCGCCCTGGCTTCCTGAGTGAGGCCGCCGTGGCCGAGTTTCTCGCGTGCGCGTCTGGGAGGTCCCAGTCACCGCAGCCAGCTGGCGCGCTCGTCCACCGACGCACGGAGGGGCATCCGCTGTTCATGGTCAACGTCGTCGACTTTCTCGCGACCAGCGGCTCATCGTCGAGAGGCGCGGGGCTGGGAGCTGAGCGACCGCCCGGAGGCGCTTGCCGCGGCGGTGCCCGAGAGCATCCGCCAGATGATCGACCGGCAGATCGACAGCCTCGCCGCGGACGACGTCCGCGTGCTCGAGGCGGCCGCCGTCGCCGGCATCGAGTTCTCGGCGGCGGCGGTCGCCGCCGCTGTCGAGGACGACGTCGTGCAGCGTCGAGGAGCGCTGCGAGGCGATGGCCCGCCGCGAACTCTTTCTCCGTCGCCGCGGGACCGAGGAGTGGCCCGACGGCACGGTGGCCGCACGCTACCAGTTCATCCACTCCCTGTATCAGAACGTCCTCTATCAGCGCACGGCCGCGGCCCGCCGCGTGCTCCTGCACCGCCGAATCGGCGAGTGCGCAGAGGCGGCGTGGGGCAACGACGCGCGGGCCATCGCTGCCGAGCTGGCCGCTCATTTCGAGGAAGGACGCGACATCCAGCGCGCCCTGCGCTACCTGCGCGCCGCGGCCGAGAATGCCGCGCGCCGCTACGCGAACCGCGAGGCCATCCACTATCTGACCCGGGCGCAGGGCCTGGCGGCGCGGTTGCCGGAGGGCGAGCGCGAGGCCACCGACATGGCCCTGCCGAGAGAGCTCGGCATCCTCCGCCGCTCCATGGGCGACATGCGCGGCGCCGCCGAGGACTTCCGCGTCCGTCGCGCGCTGGGCGCAGCGAGCAGGGTCACTCCGCCACCGAGGCCCAGGCCCTCTTCTACCTGGCCAGCGCCCTCTCCTCGATCGACGCCGCGGGCTGCCTGGCCGCGGCGGGGCAGGCGGTCGTTCTCAGCCGAGATGTCGAGGACGAGCTCCTCCGAGCCCACACCCGCGGCTCGTCCGGGCTACTGGCACTCGTTCCTGCGCGGCTGGCGACGCGAGGATGCGGACGCGTGCGCGGAAGCGCTGGCCACGGCGCGCACGGCTGACGACCCTGGCCTGCTCAGTCTCCTGCTCGGCCGCTACGCCTATTTCCAGATCATCGAGTCCGCCTACCGGGAGGCCTGCGCCACCTCCGAGGAGGGCATGCGTCTGGCCCTCGAGGTCGGGGACGCCTACGAGTATCTCTTCTCGGCCTACTACCGGGCCCTCGGGCTGCTGTACCTCGGGAGGTGGGGAGAGATGCTGGCCCTGGTCCAGGAGGGCATCCGCATGGGCGGAGCGCAACGGCGGACACATGTGGGTGTTCTCTTCCGGCTCCAGCGCGCCTGGCTCGCGTGGAGGCGGGCGACCCGAGCGGGGCTCGGCGCGCTGTGCGAGGCCGCCCTCGAGCAGGCGCGCGAGCCTCGGCGTACCCGTACGGCCACCTCCTGAGCCTGATCCTGCTCGGCGCCGCCGAACTGGCCGATGGCGAGCCCACGCGCGCCTTCTCGGCCTTCAGCGCGGTCACCGCCTGGACCGAGCCGGAGCGCTCGGCGATGGACTGGACCCTCCAGATGCCCCTCGCCCACTGTCTGAGCGAGTATTGGCTGAGCCAGCGAATGCTCGACCGAGCCCGTGCGGAGGCCGAAGGGCTCGCCGACCTGGCCGCGCAGTCCGGGGAGCGGACCTGGCTCGCGCTGGCTCGGCGCACTCTCGCCGAAGTCGCCATCGCGGAGGGGCAATGGACCCTGCGGAGGCGGAGGTGTCGCGGGCGCTGGCCGCGACCGCGCCGCCAAGACACGCCTCTGGCCAAGTGGCGTGCGCACCTCACGGCAGCCCGACGTCTCGGACCGCATGGGCCGCGCGGCGGAGGCCCGTCAGCATCGGGCGCGAGGACGAACCATCCTCGCGGCGCTTGCCCAGTCGCTCGCCGAGGATGGCCAGCTGCAGCTCCGGGTGCTCAGCTCACCCCGATTTCACGAGCTTCAAGACCCGGAGCAACCTGCGCCTCGACTCAGTTGATCCGCTTCGCCTGCCCCTTCCACTCACGGTCGCGCAGGACGAACTTCTGAACCTTCCCGGTGGAGGTCTTGGGCAGCTCGCAGAACTCCACCGCGGCCGGCGCCTTGAAGCGGGCCATGCTCTGGCGGCAGTGCTCGATGATGTCGGCCTCGGTGGCCGTCTGGCCCGGCTTGAGGGTCACGAAGGCCTTGGGCCGCTCACCCCACTTCTCGTCGGGCATGGCCACCACCGCACACTCCATCACGGCGGGATGCCTGGCCACACACTGCTCGACCTCGATGGTCGAGATGTTCTCCCCGCCCGAGATGATGATGTCCTTCTTGCGGTCACGCAGCTCGATGTAACCGTCGGCGTGCCACACCCCGATGTCCCCCGAGTGGAACCAGCCTCCCCGGAAAGCCTCGGCGGTAGCCTCGGGCTGCTCGAAGTATCCCTTCATGACGTTGTTGCCCCGCATGATGACTTCCCCCAACGTCTCGCCGTCGAGGGGCACGTCGTTCATCTGCTCGTCCACCACCCTGACGAGGTCGGCCAGGACGAAGCCCTGGCCCTGGCGGGCGGCCAGGCGCGCCTGCTCCTCCGAGGGGCTGCTCTCCCACTCGCTGTGCCAGGCGCAGACGGTGTGAGGACCATACGTTTCGGTGAGGCCGTAGACGTGCACAGGCCGAAGGCCCAGCTCTCGCATACGGGCGAGCAAGGTCGGCGAGGGCGGCGCCCCCGCCACCGCCGCCGTGACCGGCTGCGTGAGGCGATGGGCCTTGGGGTCGTTCACGATGCCGATCTGGACGGTGGGCGCCCCGCAATAGTGGGTCACACCCTCACGGTCGATGAGCTCCCAGATCCGGCTTGGCTCCACCCGGCGCAGACATAGGTGGGTGCCGCCGAGCGCGGTCACCCCCCACGTGTAGCACCAGCCGTTGCAATGAAACATGGGCAAGGTCCACATGTAGCGAGCATGGAAGGTCATGCCGACCTCGATGGTCTCCCCGATGGCGTTCAGATACGCGCCCCGGTGGTGAATCATCACGCCCTTCGGGCGCCCCGTGGTCCCCGACGTGTAGTTGATGGAAATCGTCTCGAACTCGTCTTCCAGCCACGTGTCGCCGGGTTCCGGGGAAGCCTGAGCCAGGAAGTCCTCGTAGGGATCGCCGGGGACGCCCGTGTCGTCGATCCGGATCACGCGGAGCGCGGTCAGATCGAGTGGCTTGACGACCGCCTCGAACTCGTGGTCGACCAGCAGGACCTTCGACCCGGAGTGCTTCAGGATGTACCCGATCTCGTCGCTGTTCAGCCGGACGTTGATGGGGACCAGCACCAGGCCAGCGGCGGGCACTCCGAAGTGAGCCTCCAGCATGGCCGGCGTGTTGGGGGCAATGATGGCCACCCGATCGAGGTGCCGGAGGCCGAGCGCGCGCAGGCCCGAAGCAAGACGGTTGGCCCGCTCCTCGAACTCACGATAGGTGTAGCGGCGAGAGCCGTGCACGATCGCGGTCTTGTCGGGGAACACGTAGGCGCTCCGGCGCAGAAAGCTCACCGGCGTCAGCTCGGTTCGATAAGGATGCTTTTCCCCGGAGATCCTGACCACGCGCGGGGTGCGCCTAGCCGTCATCGATAGTCCTCCGAAATCCCGAAGATGCGGTCGGTTGGTTAGGCTACCACACCCCTAGCGGGCGAGGCCGCGATGGACCCTATCGGTCTTGGCGGGTTCGAACCGGCCGGAGCGGGCCAGTGACCAGAGGACGCGCCAGGCGCCGCGGGTGGCCAGCAGCCAGTAGGTCTGGGTGCGGAACGTACCCGAGAACTTTGCCCACCAGGTGGTGCGGGCGATGCTCACGGGCCGCGGACAGTACGGAGTCAAGCGTTCGATCATGTCCTGGGTCACGATGCCGCCCACCCAGATCGACAGGCCGAGCGAGATGGAGGGCAGGGCCACGCCCAAGGTGAACAGGAGCGGATCGTCCGCGTACCAGTAGGCGAAGTGCCAGCCGAGGTAGCCGATGAGGGGATAGATGATGGCGGCGATGGGCCACTCGACGACCTTGTTGCCCACGTGGCGGAGCAACTGAGCCAGGTTGAAGGCGCTCGGAGTGCGGGCCCAGGTCTGGCGCAGGAACGGAATGTCATCGAGCACGCCCTTGTACCAGCGCGCGTTCTGGCGAACCATCTTCTCCGTCGTCTCCGGAAGATCGGTCAGCTCGAGCATCGGCATCGGTGCCATCAGGATGCCCCGGGCGGCGATGGCGTAACCCAGGGTCGAGTCCTCGGTGGCCCCCGAGGTGGGGAAGCCCCCGAGGTCGCTCAGCAGGTCGAGGCGCACAAACTGGTTGTGCCCGAGACAGATCTGCGAACGTCGGCACGTGAACTCGAAGAGCGGTCGCAAAACCGTGGCCAGGCGCGGGGCGCGGGCCGTCACGCGGGTGAACCAGCGTACCCGCCGGGCCTCGTTGATGAGCCGTGCGATCGAAACGCGGATGAAGATCGACGACTGCTGGACCGCGCACACCCGCCCCTTCACGGCCAGCGCTTCGAAGTTGGCCAGGGAGAGCGTGACCCCCTGGTAAGCCATGCGGCCGCCGACAGGCGCCATGACGTCGGCGGCGATCCAGCGGTACACGTTGCGATCGGGCACCGAGTCGGCATCGCTCACGCCGATGAACACCTGGCGCGGATCGTAGTCCTCACCCAGCAGAGCTGTGAGGTGCTCGGCCCGGAGCGCCCAGTTCAATTGATGCGCTTTACGGCCCGTGCCCGGCATGGTGAGCTGCGACAACATCTTCTGCTGGTAGGGCGGCAACTCCGCGCGGAATCGCCGGACCAGCTCCGCCGTGGATACCTCCATGGCGGGGTGCGGTGAGCGCTCCTCCTCCGCCTTGGTGACGACCACCACGTGGAGCTTGCCATGTGGGTAGCGCGAGGCCAGCAGCATCCGCAGGGTTCCCGCGATGGCTGGCTCCTGGAAGGCCGGCACCAGGTGCACGAACACCGGGGCCTCGTGTGTCTGCTCCAAAAGACCCTCGTCGGGAAGCTCATCCAGGCGGCTGTAGGCATCCTCCACGAAGCGGCACGTCGTCAGCATGCCCTTCCAGTCGACGAGCAGCTTGAAGGACGCGCGCAGGTTGAAGAGTGCGGACACGAAGAACAGAGCCGCCCAGTACCACTCCATCAGCGCGCGCGCTCCGAGGGAAATTTGAGGATCGTCTCGCCCTCGCGGGCCATGCCGAGGTCTTCGCGGGCCGACTTCTCGATGCACAGGGGATCGCTGCGCAGACACTCGATGGTCTTGGCCAGCACCTCGCTGTGCGCCCGCAGGGTTGCGACCTCGCGCTCGAGGGCCTGGATCTCCTCCTTGGCCCTCAACACTCGGATGAATCCGCTGGCGCCGAATCCGGCCAGAGACAGGGCAGTCACACCCACCGCCACCAGGGCGAACGCCCGGCGTTTCACTGCCCGCGGCGTATGTAGAGGCTGCGCCCAGGCCACGAAGCGGCTGGACCCAACTCCTCTTCGATGCGAAGCAGCTGGTTGTACTTGGCGATACGCTCGCTGCGCGAGAGAGAACCCGTCTTGATCTGACCGGCATTCATGGCCACCGCCAGATCGGCCACAAAGGTATCCTCCGTCTCTCCCGATCGGTGGGAGATGACCATGCCGTAGCCGGCCCGCTTCGCCAGCTCCACGGCCTGGATCGTTTCGGTGAGCGTTCCCACCTGGTTGACCTTGATGAGCACGGCATTGGCGATACCGTCCTGGATGCCTTGCTGGATGATGGCGGGGTTCGTGACGAACAGGTCGTCACCCACGAGCTGGATCCGCGCGCCCAACTGCCCCGTCAGGCGCGACCATCCGTCCCAGTCGTCCTCACCGAGGCCGTCCTCCACCGAGACGATCGGGTAGCGCTCCACGAGGCTCGCGATGGTCGCGATCATTTCCTCGCTCGAGCGCACCACCCCTTCCCGGCGCAGTCGATAGCGCCCTCCCTCCTCGGCGAACTCGCTCGCGGCCACGTCGAGGGCCAGCGACACATCGTCCCCGGGCCGGTAACCCGCCCGCTCGATCGCCTGCATGAGCAGATCGAGAGCCGCCGTGCTCGACCCAAGCGCCGGGGCAAACCCGCCCTCATCCCCCACCCCGGTCGAGAGCCCCTTGTCGCGCAGGAGACCCTTGAGCGTGTGGAAGATCTCGGCCCCGACTCGCAGCGCGGACGAGAAGCTCTCCGCCCCGGCCGGTACCAGCATGAACTCCTGGATGTCGAGGCCGTTATCGGCGTGGGCGCCACCATTGATCACGTTCATCAGGGGCACCGGCAAGAGCCGACCCCCTACCCCGCCCAGATATGCGTAGAGAGGCAACCCCACGGCGTCGGCCGCCGCCCGCGCTACGGCCAGCGACACGGCCAGGATGGCATTGGCACCGAGGGCGGACTTGTTCGGTGTTCCATCCAGCTCGAGCAAGGTTTGATCGATCACCGCTTGCTCGGTGGCCTCCATGCCGTCGATCTCGGGGCCGATCGTCTCCTCGACGTTGCGCAGCGCCTGCAGCACGCCCTTACCGGCGTAGCGCCGGCTATCGCCGTCGCGCAGCTCCACGGCCTCCCGCTTCCCGGTGCTGGCGCCGGAGGGCACGGCTGCTCGCCCCGAGTCCCCGGACTCCAGCTGTACCTCGACCTCCACGGTCGGGTAACCTCGCGAATCCAGGATCTCCCGGGCATAGACGCCGGTGATGGTGGGCACGTCAGCTCCTGCGCTCGATGATGAACTCGGCCAGTGCCCGGATAGGGTCAGCCGGGGTCCCGAGAGGAGTCAACGACTGCTTGGCGTGATTGATCAGCTCGCGCGCTTTGGCACGCGATACGTCCAGACCGTAGAGCGCTGGATAGGTCACCTTCTTTTTCCGCTCGTCACTGCCGGCCGTCTTGCCCAGCTCGGCCAGGCTGCCCTCCACATCGAGAATATCATCCACGATCTGGAAGGCGAGCCCGAGATCTTCGCCGGCCGACCGGATCGCCGCCACCTGGTGGGGCGTGGCTCCTGCCAGCAAGGCGCCGGCGCACAGGGAGACACGAATGAGGGCCGCGGTCTTGTGGCGGTGAATGAACTCGAGCGTCCCCTCCGACACGGTTTTGCCTTCCGACTCGATGTCGACCACCTGCCCCCCTACCATGCCTCGGGTGCCGGCCGCGGTGGCCACCTCGGCGACAACCTCGCAAATCACCCGAGGGTCACCGGGGCCGCGCGCGATGAACTCGAGGGCCAGGGTCAGCAGGGCGTCGCCGGCCAGGATGGCGATGGCCTCGCCGAAGACCTTGTGGTTGGTGAGCCGGCCACGCCGATAGTCGTCATCGTCCATGGCGGGGAGGTCGTCGTGAATGAGCGAGTAGGTATGGATCAGCTCGAGCGCGCACGCCGTCGGCATGACGAGCTGGCTGTCCCCGCCCACCGCCTCCGCGCCCGCGATCACCAGGATCGGTCGCAGCCGCTTGCCGCCCGCCATGACGCTGTAGCGCATGGCGCGATGGACGCTGGTGGGCTCGCTGTCCTCGGGAGGCAGCAGGCGGTCGAGGGCATCGTCCACGCTTCGACGCTGGGCGGCCAGGTAGGCGGAGACGTCGAACCCGATCATGATGCCTCGTCGGATTCCCACGCAAAGGGCGTGGTGGTGGCCGCGCCAGTCTCGTCGCGCGTCATGATCTCGATCCGTCGCTCCGCCTCTTCGAGGTAGCGTGCGCAGGCACGGGCGAGGCTCACGCCTTCCTCGAAGATGCGCAACGATTCCTCCAGGGGAAGGTTACCCGCCTCCAGCGCTCCGACGATCTCCTCCAGGCGTCCCAGCTGATCTTCAAATTTGAGGTCGCTCATCGTGCGTCTCTACACTTGAGGTCGCTCATCGTGCTCCCATGTCGCGTCGACGCGACAGTCGATTCGTCCCTCGTCGAGCAGCACGCGCACGTCGGCCCCGACGTGCACCTGGCGGACGCTGCGAACGACCTCGCCCGACGGGAGCCGGGTCAGGCTGTAGCCGCGCCCAAGCACCGCCAACGGGGAGAGCGAGTTCAGGTGACCGGCCGACAGCCCAAGACGGTGGCGCGCGTCCACTGTCCGCCGGTTCATGGCATTGATCAGCTCGAGCCGGGCCGTCGCCAGCCGCCGGCGATCCTCCTTGATCCGGACGAACGGACTGTTCGCCCGCAGCGCGGCCGTCGCCAGTTCGATTCTGTGCAGACCCCGGTTCAGCCTGGCGGCGCCGGCCCGATGCAGCCTCAGCCGTGCATCGTCCAGGCGCCGTGCCCGCTCGTGCAGAAGGCGACCGGGATCGGTGAGCACGCGGCGACCGGCCAGTGCCTCCAATCGATTCTGGCGATGAGCGAGGGTCCGCCCAATGGCCTGCGCCAGCCGTCCCCGCAGCTGGCGGAGGTGCTCCACCACGGCCTGTTTCTCCCGCACCACCAGCTCGGCGGCCGCCGACGGAGTGGGAGCCCGGAGGTCGGCCACGAAGTCGGCGATGGTGAAATCGATCTCGTGACCGACCGCGGAGATCACCGGCACCTTCGAGGCGACGATGGCTCTCGCCACCGCCTCCTCGTTGAACGCCCAGAGGTCCTCCAGGGAACCGCCGCCGCGACCGCAGATGATCACGTCGATGTCACCGAGCGCGTTGAGGGCCGCCAGTCCCTGCGCGATCTCGACCGAGGCCCCCTCGCCCTGCACCTTGGCCGGCGCAATCACGATCGAGAGATCGCGGAAGCGACGACCGATCACGCGCAAGATATCGCGCAGGGCGGCGCCGTCGGGCGAGGTGACGACGCCGATGCGGCGGGGAAACGACGGCAGGGGACGCTTGCGGGTCGCCTCGAAGAGGCCTTCCTTCTCGAGTCGGCCCTTGAGCTGCTCGAACGCGAGCTGGAGCGCGCCCACCCCTCGCGGTTCGAGCAATTCCACGATGAGCTGGTAGCCGCCGCGTTGGGCATAGACCTCGAGACTGCCGAAGGCCAGCACGTGCATGCCATCGCGCGGTTCGAAGCGAAGCCGGCGCACTCGCGTCCGGAACAGGGCGGCCGGCAGCTGCGCCGTCGAATCCTTGAGGGTGAAGTAGGCGTGCCCGGAGGCATAGAGGCGGAAGTTGCTGATCTCCCCCTCCACCCACACGGCGGGGAAACGCTCTTCGATGACCTCGCGAACCCGCGTGGTGAGCTCGGAGACCGTCAACACCGCTCGCTCACTCATCGCACGGTCACTGGAGGGGGCGCGCGCCCCCTCCAGTGCCTCATCGATCGTACCGGAGGGGGCGTCGACGCCCCCTCCGGACCTCCCCGACGACAAAAGCCATCAAGATCGACGCGGTCGGAAGGCACGTTGCGCCCTCTCCCGTAAGCTCGGCACGGCCTAGAGCGCGCGTGGCGCCCGCCTCCAGCACGAACGCGCACGCGGTCACGCGGGGACGCGGAGGCGCTGAATGTCGGTGGCGCGGCCCGTCTCCGGATCGAGCGTGATGAGCGCTCCGTGCAGGGCCGCCGGCCCCTTGGCCGTCTCGAAGCGGATGGGCATCTGGCTCATGAAGCGCTGGATGATCTGGTCCCGATCGACCCCGATGACCCCGTCAGTGGGTCCCGTCATGCCGAGGTCGGTGATGTAGGCGGTCCCCCCAGGCAGAACGCGCTCGTCGGCGGTCTGCACGTGGCGATGGGTTCCCACCACGGCCGTGACGCGCCCGTTGAGATACCAGCCCATGGCCAGCGATTCCGAGGTGGCCTCGGCGTGCATGTCGACGAGAATGATGGGCGTTTCCTTCCCCACGATGGCCAGGACCTCGTCAGCCTTCCGGAAGGGACAATCGATGGGGCTCATGAAGATACGTCCCATCAGATTGATGACGCTCACCCGGTAGGGTCCGGCCTTCACCGTCACGTAGCCGACCCCCGGCGTGCCCTCCGGGAAGTTGGCGGGGCGCAAGAGGAGATTCTCCTTCACGATGTGGGGAATGATCTCCTTCTTGTCCCACACGTGGTTGCCCGTGGTCATCACATCCACGCCCTGCTCGAGGAATGTCTTGACCATCGGCGGGGTGATGCCGAAGCCGCCGGCGGCGTTCTCTACATTGACGACAATCAGATCGAGGCCGTGCTGCTCACGCAGACGAGGCACGAGCTTCTGGATGGCCGCGCGCCCCGGCTCGCCGTAGACGTCGCCGACCATCAATACTTTCATGGTTAGCGGGCCACTTCGACGGCGCGAGTCTCCCGGATGACGACCACCTTGATGTGGCCGGGGTACTGCATCTCCGCTTCGATACGCTTGCTGATCCCCTTGGCCAGCTGGTGCGCATCGAGGTCGGATACGATATCGGCCTTGGTGATGACCCGCAGCTCGCGGCCGGCCTGGATGGCGTAGCACATCTCCACGCCCTTGTAGGACAGGGCGATCTCCTCCAGCTTGGCCAGTCGCCTCACGTAGGACTCCAACACGTCGCGCCGCGCCCCCGGGCGCGCCGCCGAGATGCCGTCGGCCGCCTCCACCAGCACGGCCTCCAGGGTCTCGGGTTCCACGTTCTCGTGGCCGCACAGGGCGGCGTTGATGACGGCCGGCGACTCGTTGTACTTGGTCAACACCTGCAAGGACAGCTCGGGATGGCTCCCGTCCTGCTCGTGGGTGAGGGCCTTGCCGATGTCGTGCAGTAACCCCATCCGCTTGGCAAGCTTCGTGTCACACTTGATCTCAGACGCCATCATGCCGGCCAGCCACGCCACCTCCTTGGAGTGCTGCAAGCAGTTCTGGCCGTAGGAGGTCCGGAACTTCATCCGTCCCACCAGCTTCACCAGCTCGGGGTGGAGCCCGTGCACCCCCACCTCGAAGCACGCCTTCTCGCCTTCCTCCTTGAGGTGCTGTTCCATCTCGGTCTTGACCTTGGCCACGACCTCTTCGATGCGCGCCGGATGGATTCGCCCATCGGCGATCAGCCGCTGCAGGGCCAGGCGGGCGATCTCGCGCCGGTAGGGATCGTAGGCCGAGATGAGCACGGCCTCTGGCGTGTCGTCGACGATGAGATCGACACCCGTGTGCAGCTCGAGGGCTCGGATGTTCCGGCCTTCACGTCCGATGATTCGTCCCTTCATATCGTCCGAGGGCAAGTCGACGATGGATACTGCCGTCTCCACGGTGTAGTCAGGGGCCAGGCGCTGAATGGTGCTCGCCAGCACTTCCTTGGCCTTCTGGTGAGCGGTCTCGCGCGCTTCCTCTTCCAGGCGCATGCCGATGAGGGCCGCCTCCCGCCGAGCTTCCGATTCCATCTGGCCTATCAGCTGTCGTTTGGCCTCCTCGGCCGTGAGCCCGGCAATGACTTCGAGCTTCCGGCGCTGCTCGTCCACGGCCACCGCCAGGCGGGCTTCCTTGTCGCTCATCGCCTTCTCACGCGTCACCAGCCCGCGGTCCTTGGTCGTGTAGTCGTCGAGCCGCCGATCGAGCTCCTCGAGCTTGCGCGCGACCTGCTCTTCCTTGGTGAGCATGCGCCGCTCGACGGCCTCGATCTCCGCCTCGCGGCGGCGGGCCTGCTGCTCGAGCTCCGTACGCGATTTGAGCTCGTTCTCTTTCAGCTCGAGCTCGGCAACTCGGCGCCGGGTCTCCGCTTCGCGTTCGGCCGCCTCGACGATGCCGACGGGCCGTCTGCTGGGCGTCACCGCGACGGCGATCGACGACAAACTTGTACAGGAAGAAGCCAACGAGCAGTGCAATGACGGCAACGAGCGAATCGAAGAGCAGGATTCCCTGGGTCATCTCGGCTCTCTGGGTGCCACGTCGCCCGGGGGCGGGTTAGACTGCGAAGGTGATCCAGAAGTCCGCATCATAATTGAACAAGTATAGGTGGGTGGGGACAGAGGAGTCAAATCCCCACCTCTGCCGTGTGCCGGCGGTGTTTCGAACCTGGTGTTGACCAGGTGGGCGCCGTTAGTTGGAGGGCTTCAGGCTTCCCCTTCTGAGAGGGGCTTGCACACGACCCTCGTTCACAGCTCCCGTTTGGGTAATGAGGTTGAAACTTCCCCCCGGCATCACGTACAGCGCAGGGACGTCTCTTATGTACCCGGCGCCGAGGCTCTCGTCAAGCCTTCTCGCTGGCCCGTTCCAGCTCGCTGAGCAGAGCACCCAGTCGGGCGCCGACGGCGCCGTCGAGCCGGGTCCGCTCGTCGCGTGTCCGGAAGAGCTCGTCCGTGATATCGAGAGCTGTCAACAGGAGCACGCTCGTGAGGGAGCGTGTCGCCGCCCCCAGGGTCCTCGCGCGCGCCTCGACGAAATCGGCCAAGGACCGAACATACTCAGGGGATTCGCTCGTACGGATGGACAGCGCCTCCCCCAGCACAGTCAACTCGACCCGTACCGGTTCTGCCATCGGCGTGTGGCTCCTTCCATATGGGGGGCCTCGAAAGGGCCCCCCAGGCCCCCCAAGCGTTCGGGGTGCCCCGGGGGACCCGTGGCACCCCTCGGGATCACGCTTGCTTTGGGTGCTGTTACTACACTCCGACACCCTCCGTGCCGCACCCCTCGAGATCACGCTTGCTTTGGGTGCTGTTACTACACTCCGACACCCTCCGTGCCGCACCCCTCGGGATCACGCTTGCTTTGGGTGCTGCTACCACACTTCGATACTTGCCGCGCCCGGCGTGCGTGCGCGGTTTCTTGGGTTAGGTGCCGAGATCAAGCTTGCTGATGTCTTTGAGGATCGTGTCGATTTGTGATGCCACTTGGCGGCGCTCGTCGCCGAGGCGCGCTACTTCGCGCCGGAGCTGCTCGTTCTCCTCGCGCAGACGGACCAGGGAATCGCTTGCCCGTCGTACTGCCTCCTCCAGCTGTGCCAGTCGCTCCAGAACTCCATCAGCCATCAGACCCCTCGCAGCGAGATGTGGAATTCGTCGCATACGCGCCGCACCACGCGCGCGTGAATGGTGTTGACCTCGTCATCGGTCAAGGTGCGGTCGGAAGCCTGGAAGACAAGGCGCCAGGCCAGGCTCCGACGTCCGTCGGGAAAGCGGAACACATCGAATAGGGTGATCTCGCGCAGAAGCGGCCCCGCCTCGTGTGCCATCGCCGCCTCCAGGGCGGCGGCTGTCGGCCCGCCTTCAGGCCCGATCTGGAAGGCAACGTCGCGCGCCACCGAAGGATAGCGTGGCAGCGGCTCATACCGGACGACCGGAGCCGGCAGGCTCGTGAGTACGTCAAGCGGGACGAGCACCGTGAAGACCGGCGAATCGATGCCGAGCCGCGTGCGAACGGGCAGAGCCACTTCGCCGAAGATCGCGCACTGTACGCCACCAACCTCCAGGGCACCGGCGGTGTCAGGCTCCAGGCCTGCGATCGGCACCTCCCGCAGGCCATCGGCCCTGAATCGAAGCGCCGCGAGGATGTGCTCGGCAATCCCCTTGGCATCGTACACATCGACCCGTTCCGGCCCGGATCCCCAACCTGGACGCTCACGCGAGCCCGCCAGCGCGGCGACTGCCCAGCGTGCTTCGCGGATCGTCCCCTCTGTCCGACCATACGTGCGCCCGATTTCAAACAGCGCCAGGTTCGGCTGCTGGCGGCGGAGATTCAAGGCCACGGCGCCCAGGATGCCCTCCAGCGGATGACGCCGCATGAACGCCGCGTCCTGGCCCAAGGGGTTCAGCAGCTGCATGGGCTCGGAGCCATCGAGGGGGGGCAAGGTGCCGTCGGGGTGGGGCCCGGCAAAGCTATAGGTGATTACTTCGGTGAGGCCTGCGCCGACCAAGGCTCGCCGCACCACCGCCTCCTGCCGCACGCTGTCGGGCTGGGTGACGAGCTGGATGGCCCCCGTCGGCGGCGTGGACGGGATCCTGTCGTAGCCCCATACGCGGATGATCTCCTCCACGAGATCATCCTCCATCGTGATGTCCCGGCGGAAGCTCGGCACCTCGACCTCAACCTCGTCGCCGTGCTCGGCGGCGGGCAGGCCCAGTCCCCGGAGGATGCCGAGAGCATCTGCCCGTGGCGGCGCCACTCCCAGAACCCGCTGTACCCGCGTCATGCGCAGGCGCACGCGCGGCCGGGGTTGCGGCGCCGGATACACATCGACGAGCCCCCGCGCGATGGTTCCACCGGTCACTTCCGCCATGAGCTGTGCCGCCCGCGCACTGGCATCGACGAGGGCCTCGATGTCCGCACCGCGCTCGAAGCGATAGGCGGCGTCGGTCGCCAGCCCGAGCGCCCGCGCCGTACGGCGGATGGAGACGGGAGCGAAATAGGCACTCTCGAGCAATACCCGTGTGGTGCCGCCGCTGACCTCGGTGGCCGCCCCGCCCATGACGCCGGCCACAGCGATGGCCCGCGCGGGATCGGCGATGACCAGCATGGTGTCGCTGAGCGTCCGCTCCACGCCGTCGAGCGTCCGGAGGACCTCGCCGGCGGCGGCCCGGCGGACCACGATGGTGCCCGCGGTCACCGTGTCGTAATCGAAGGCGTGCAGCGGGTGACCGAGCTCCCACAGCACGTAGTTGGTCACGTCGACGACGTTGCTGATGGGGCGCAAGCCTACCGCCCGCAGCCGAGTCGCCATCCACGCGGGCGAGGGACCTACACGCACGCCGGAGATGACGCGTCCCGTGAAGCGCGCGCACAGATCCGGCGCCTCGATGCGGGCACGGGCGAGCGTGCTCACGGAGACGTCCGATTCTTTCGGCGCGATGATGGGCGGCCGGAACGTCCTCGCCGTGAGCGCCGCCAGCTCGCGGGCCACCCCCACCACGGAGAGGCAATCGGGGCGATTGGGGGTGATCTCGATCTCGAGCACACTGTCCGCGAGGCCGAGGTGCTTGACCAGGTCAGCTCCCAGAGGAGCATCAGGGTCCAGGGCGAGAACTCCGGCTTCGTGCTCGTCGCCCATGCCGAGCTCGCGCTCGGAGCAGAGCATGCCCTGGGACATGACGCCGCGGATCTTCACCGCCTCGATCCGACGCCCGCCGGGCAGAACCGCTCCCGGCGGCGCAAAGGCCGCCCGCACCCCCGGCCCGGCGTTCGGGGCTCCGCACACGACCGCGTAGGTATCTCGCCCGGTCGACACACGGCACAGGCGCAGGCGGTGGCCCTGGCTCTCGCCCAGCTCCCGGTCGATGGCCCGGATCTCCCCGATGACCACTCCGGCCATCTCGGGAGGAGCCAGCGGGGTGACGCTCGCCACCTCGATGCCAGCGTTGACGAGGCGGTCGGCCGCCTCGGTCGGGGCCAGGTCGAGGTCGACGAACTCGCGAATCCAGCTATACGGAATCTTCACAGCGCTCGGGAGTCGTCACGCAAACTGTTTGAGAAAGCGCAAATCGTTTTCGAAGAACAGCCGGATGTCGTCGATGCCGTACCGCAGCATGGCGACCCGCTCGATGCCCATGCCGAAGGCCCAGCCCGTGACCGCTTCCGGATCGTAGCCGACGTTACGCAGGACTTGAGGATGGACCATGCCTGACCCCAGAATTTCGAGCCAACCCGACTGCTTGCAGAGCCGACATCCGTCGCCCCCGCACGCGAAGCACAGCACGTCCACCTCGGCCGAGGGCTCGGTGAACGGAAAGAACGACGGGCGGAACCGGATGCGGGAGCCGGCCCCGAACATCTCGCGCGCGAATAGCTCGAGCGTCCCCTTGAGGTCGGCCATGGACACATTCTCGTCCACGGCCAGCCCCTCCACCTGATGGAACATCGGCGAGTGGGTGATGTCGGCGTCGCGTCGGTAGACCGTACCCGGCACCACGATCCGTACTGGCGGCCGCTGGGCCTGCATGACGCGGATCTGGACGGGGGAGGTGTGGGTGCGCAAGAGGGTGTCGGCGGAAAAGTAAAAGGTGTCCTGCATGTCGCGCGCCGGATGGTCTGGCGGCAGGTTGAGCGCTTCGAAGTTGTAGTAGTCCGTCTCGATCTCCGGCCCCTCCGCCACCGAGAAGCCGAGGCTCGCGAACACGGCGAGGATATCGTGGCGGACCTGGGTGAGCGGATGCAACGTGCCGCGTGGCAGGCCGCCGGCCCGGGAGGGTGAGGTCGGGCCGTTCGCGCTCTCGCTGGTGGCGCCGCTCGCGCGCGCGCGCTTCGTCCACGCGCCCCTCCAGGAGGGTCTCCAGCTCCCGCTTGGCGTCGTTGGCCGCGGCGCCGACGAGTGGTCGTTCCTCGGCGGGGAGGCGCCCCAGGGACCGCAGGAGCTGAGTCAGCTCCCCCTGACGACCAAAGAAACGAACGCGGATCTGCTCGAGTTCGGCCGCCGAGCGGGCGGCGTCGATTGCGGCGCGCGCCTCGCGGGCCACGGCTTCGACGCGCGGATGGGTCACGGCGCCCTTAGCGAGCGGCGGCCTTCGCGCTCTCGATCAGCTTCGCGAACCCGGCGGGATCACTGGCGGCGAGCTCTGACAGGACCTTGCGGTTGAGGAGGATCCCGGCCCTCTTGAGTCCGGCCATGAACGCCGAGTACGAGAGGCCCGCCTCCCGACAGGCCGCGTTGATGCGGACGATCCAGAGCCCCCGGGCCGCTCGCTTCTTCGCCTTTCGATCACGGTAGGCGAACGCCCCTGCCCGCAGGACGGTCTCCTTCGCCGTACGGTAGAGCCGGCTGCGTCCCCCCACATAGCCTTTCGCCTTCTTCAGTACCTTCTTACGACGCTGGCGCGTCTTCGCGCCACCCTTTGCCCGTGGCATTCCTCACTCCTCCTGCCTTCGTCGAAAATCTCGGCCGCCCCGTGGGGCGAGGGCCGCTGTCACAGATACGGGACGAGGCGCTCCATGCGCGGTACGTCGGCGGGGTGGATCAGCTTCCCTTGGCGCAGCCGTCGACGGCGTCCCGGCTGTTTCTTCTCCAGCTTGTGTTGCTTCCATCCGCCGGCGCGCGTGAGCTTGCCGGACGCCGTCTTCTTCAGGCGCTTGGCGGCGCCCCGCTTGGTCTTCATTTTCGGCATCGATGTCTCTCCACCCAATCCGCTAGTTCTGGGCTTTCGGCGACAGCATGATGTGGAGCATCCGTCCTTCCATCCTCGGATTGTTCTCCACGTTGGCGATGTCGAGCACCGAGTCCACCATCTTCTGGAGCATCTTCCAGCCGAGCTCGGTATGGGCCATCTCGCGGCCCTTGAAGCGGACGGTCACCTTGGCCTTGTGGCCATCCTCGATGAAGCGGCGCACGTGCTTCAACTTGAAGTCGAAGTCGTGCTTCTCCGTCTTGGGACCCATCTTCACTTCCTTGACCTGGATGGTGGTCTGCTTCTTGCGCGCCTCCTTCAGCCGCCGCGCCTGTGTGTACTTGTACTTCCCGAAGTCCATGATGCGACACACAGGCGGCGTGGCGTCGGGCGCCACCTCCACCAGATCGAGCTCGCGCTGGCGGGCCGTCTCCAGGGCCTGCTGGGTGGGTATGACACCGAGTTGCTCACCTGTCTCGCTGACGACGCGCACCTCACGCACACGGATCGCCTCGTTGATGCGAATCTCTTTGCCTTGGCTAATAGTTCGCTCCTACTCGCCTCGATCGAGGCACGCCGGGAAAAGGACCGCGGGAGGGCATCCGCCCGCGCCCGGGCGGCGGCGGGCCGGCCACTCGCTCACGAGCGGCCCACGGTCAGGTTCACGGAGCGTGCGGCGATCTCGCGCTGAAGATCGTCGAGCACGCGTTCGAGCGGCTGGGCCCCGAGGTCGTCGCCGGTACGGTGCCGAAGGCTCACGGTGCCGTTCTGGGCTTCGCGCTCGCCCACCACGAGCATATAGGGGACCTTTCGCAGCTGGGCGTCCCGAATGCGGTAGCCCAGCTTCTCGTTGCGATCGTCCAGTTCCGCCCGCACGCGAGCGGCCCGCAGGCGCTCATGCACCCCGCGCCCGTAATCCCCGTGCTTCTCGCTGATGGGAATCACCCGCGCCTGCACGGGAGCCAGCCAGGTGGGGAAGGCGCCCGCGAAGTGCTCGGTCAAGATGCCGATGAATCGCTCGTACGAGCCAAAGATGGCCCGATGCACCATGACCGGCCGCTTGGGCTGGCCGTCGGCATCGATGTACTCGAGGCGGAAGCGCTCGGGCTGTTGAAAATCGAGCTGAATGGTGGCGAGCTGCCACTTTCGTCCCAGGATGTCCTGGATGTCGATGTCGATCTTCGGACCATAGAAGGCGCCGTCGCCCGGCGTCAGTTCGTAGGCCAGCCCGTTCCCGCGGAGGGCCTCCAGCAGCGCCCGTTCGGCGGCGTCCCACTGCTCCAGGGTGCCGAGGTAGGTCACGGGCCGGGTGGCCAGCTTGAAGGACGGTTCCAGGTCGAGGATCTTGTAAAACTCTCGCACGAGCGTCAGCACGGCCGTGATCTCGTCTTGTACTTGATCGGGGCGGCAGTAGATGTGGGCGTCGTCCATGGTGATCTGGCGCACCCGGAACAGGCCCGTCAACGTCCCCGAGCGCTCGTTACGGTGCAGCCGCCCGATCTCGGCGATGCGAAGCGGGAGATCCCGATACGAGCGCAGCGCGTGCCGATACACGTAGGTGGACTCGGGGCAGTTCATCGGCTTCAGGCTGAACGTCTGGTCCTCAACGTCCAGCTTGAACATGTTCTCGTTGTAGTGCTCCCAGTGCCCCGACTGCTCCCAGAGCTTCTTGTTGACGAGGATCGGCGTGGAGGTTTCGAGGTAGCCCCTTGTGTCATGCACCTCGCGCCAGAACTGTTCGAGCTGGCGGAAGATGACCATACCGTTCGGCAGCCAGAAGGGCGCCCCCGGCGAGATGTCGTGGAACACGAACAGGTCCAGGTCCCGTCCCAGCTTGCGGTGCTCTCGCTTCTTGGCCTCTTCCAGCCGCCACACATGCCGATCAAGATCCTCGGCGGTGAGCCAGGCCGTCCCGTAGATGCGCCACAGCATCGGGTTCTTCTCGTCGCCCCGCCAGTAGGCGCCCGACGAGGACAGGAGCTTGAAGACCTTGAGCTGGCTCGTTGACCCGACGTGTGGGCCGCGGCAGAGGTCGATGAACTCACCCTGACGATAGAGGGACACACGCTCCGCCTCGATCCCCTCCAGGATCTCGACCTTGTAGGGCTCGCCACGCTCGCGGAAGAACGCGATGGCCTCGGGACGCGACATCTCGATCCGCTCGAAGGGCAGATCGCTGGCCACGATCTCGCGCATCACCGCCTCGATGCGGGGCAGATCGTCGGGGGTGAACGGCTCCGCCTTGGCGAAGTCGTAGTAGAAGCCGTCCTCGATGGCCGGGCCGATCGCCACCTTCACGGCGGGGAACAACCGCTTCACAGCCTGCGCCATCACGTGCGAGGTGGAGTGGCGCAAGGTGGCCAGGGGGGTGTTGTCGCAGTCGAAGTCGCCCGTCAGCTTGAGGTGCCGATCCTGTTCCGGTTCGCCCATCTGTCTACGTCGTCTCTCCTAAAAGCTACGTCGTCCGTGTCTTCCTAAAACGGAGAGAGCACCAGCAGGCCCACGGCCCCATGGTGCTCTCGGATGTCCATGGTAGGCTCGGGCGGTTTCGAACCGCCGACCTCCTCTGCGTCAGAGAGGCGCTCTCCCACTGAGCTACGAGCCTGTTTCAGAGTGACCCATGCTACACGTGGTTTCGTCGATGTGTCAAGGCAAGCGCGCGTGACTACAGGCGATTTCAGCGGAGGAGGTTGGTCAGCGAGGAAGTCTCGAGGACGTAGTTGAAACGGGCGAGGATAGGGATCCCCTTCTTGCTGAGATCGTCGGGCACCGGCGGAAAAGGGGAGGCGAGCTTGATGGCGTTCACGGCGTACTCGTCGTAGATCCCGAACTGCGAGGCCTGGCGGACGATCACGAACGGTACCCGGCCGTCCTTGGCGATGCCGAACTCGATCTCGAGCGCCGCCGACTTGTACTCGCATGTGCGACTGGCGGGATTCGGCACGCAGGGATAGATCCACTTGGCCTTGATCATCTCGCGCACCCGATCCAGGTAGTCGCTGTACTTGGGATCCTTGGAATCGAGCGGGATCGGCTCACCGTCGATCCCTCCCCGACCGTCCCGGCTACCTCCACCTCCGCCCGCTCCACGCCGCAGGGCACTCTTCATGTCCGGGGCCGCGTCACGACCCGGCGACCCCGCCCCTGGAATTGAGGCCACGGCCGGACCACCGCGCAGTCCCGGCGCCTCGGGCTTCGGCGGCCATGCAATCCCCGGAGCGGTGGGCGCCGGTGCCGGGGGGGCAGGAGGAGGGGGCGGCGCGGGAGCCGCTTGAGGCGCGCGAGTGTCTGGTGCCGATGGAGCGGGTGCTGGTGTCGCGCTTGGCTCTGGCGGTGGCACGGGCGCGGCTTGTCTCGGCGGCGCCGGATCCCGCGCCGGAAGCGATGGGGGAGCCGATGCCACGCGCGGCGGCGCTGGCTCAGCGGGCCGGCTTGGCGCGGGCGCAGGCCGAGAAGGCGCTGGCGCCGCCTTGGGTGCCGGTGGTAACGGCGGCGTCGGCGGCCGCGAAGCTTCGGGGGCGCCGTCCGGACCGCGCTCCCGCACAGATGGGTTGCCGCGCGGTGCCGGTTCCGGGAGTTGAGGCAGCTCGACGAACAGCGCTTCGCCTGGGCGCGCTCTCGGCTGAGCCATCGGAAGCCCGAACCACAGGATCAGCCCCAGCGCAGCGACGTGCACCAGCACCGAGAGGACCGAGCCCGAGATCGGGCGCTCACGCAGGAACTTGAGGAGGCCGCGGCGGGCACGCAGCAGCCGGAGCAGCCTCGTGTTCATGTGTGCTCGATTATAACTGCAGGGAGCAATTCACCCGTCCGCCTCCGTTCCCCTCCGCCCTACAGGTCGCGGTCGAGCGCCTGGGCGATCCGCTTCACCTTGGTCATGAGGGCGGCAAAACGGTCGGGCTTCAGCGATTGGGGGCCGTCGGAAAGGGCCTCCTCCGGTTTCGGGTGCACCTCGATGATGAGCCCGTCCGCTCCAGCCGCCACCGCCGCCAGCGCCATGGGCTCCACATATTCCCAGTGGCCGGTGCCGTGGCTCGGATCCACCACGACGGGCAGATGCGTGAGCTTCTTGACCACCGGCACCGCGTTGAGATCGAGGGTGAAGCGCGTGGCCGTCTCGAAGGTGCGAATGCCCCGCTCGCACAGGATGACGTTGGGATTGCCCCCGCTCAGAATGTACTCGGCCGAGAGCAGCCACTCCTGAATGGAGGTGGACATCCCGCGCTTGAGGAGGACGGGTCGGCGCGTCTCGGCCACGCGCTTGAGCAGCGAGAAGTTCTGCACGTTGCGGGCGCCGATCTGCAAGATGTCTGAATGCTCGGCCACGACCTCGACCTTTTCGGTCTCCATCACCTCCGTGACCACGGGCAGGCCCGTCTCGCGCCGGGCTTCGTCGAGCAACTTGAGCCCTTCCTCCTCGAGCCCCTGGAAGGAGTAGGGAGACGTGCGCGGCTTGAACGCTCCGCCCCGCAGCACGTTGGCCCCGGCCGCCTTGACCTTTGCGGCCACGTCCAGGACCTGCGCCCGCGACTCCACCGAGCATGGCCCCGCCATCACGACAAGGCCTCGCCCTCCAATCGTGACCTCCCCCACCTGGATCGTGGTGTTCGCCCGCCGCACCTCGCG
The DNA here is from genome assembly GCA_963754315.1 of uncultured Candidatus Rokubacteria bacterium. GTDB lineage: Bacteria > Methylomirabilota > Methylomirabilia > Rokubacteriales > CSP1-6 > CAVWFS01. Next base: position 127,591 of record CAVWFS010000009.1, on the reverse strand, counting down.
GCTGGCCAGCTTGAACGGTTGCAGGATCGGGGTGACGGACTCCACACATTCGATCGACTCCAGCGCGCGAAGCCGCTCTTTGCCGCGGTCGTCTCCCACCGCTCCGATGACCGTTCGGACCTCACCGCGAATGGTGTGGGGCGTGTAGCCCATGGCCACGATGCGCTGACACACCTCTGCCACCTCTGCATCCGTCGAACCCGACCTCAGCACGATGATCATGGACCTGTCTCCCTACGCCTCCCGGCGCTCGCTCCATTCGCATTGAAAAAAAATGCCGCGGGAGCCCGCGGCGTGGGAGCGTTACCAGCGCCGCGGGGTCGATCTGCCCGCGGCGCCCGACGTCAGGTCAGGGCCAGTGGGCAGACCTCGGAAAGTAAAAGTAAGAGAATGCGGCGGCGGCCCTGGACGCGTGTCGAAGCGTGCCCATCACGGCCGCAGTGTACGGGACGAGCGCGCCCGGCGTCAAGCTTCGCGGCGCGGTCTCCTGCCGTGGAACCGCCCGATGATGCGGTCCCGGTAGTAGTAGAGCGGCAGGCAGAGGGCGGTGATCACGGCGATGAACACGAGCGCGTAAATGTACTGCTGCTCGGCGACGTGGGCGCCGAAGTAGGAGGCGATGATGGTGCCGGGGATGCGGGCGGCGGTGGACACCACCGCGAACAGCCAGAAGGGCATGGGGCTGATGCCGAACAGGTAGGAAATGATGTCCTTGGGAAAGCCGGGAATGAGATAGAGGATGAAACAGAGGATGGCCCCTTCGGCTTCCAGGATGAAGTTCATCTTGTTCCAGTGGTGCTCGCTCAACCACGGTCGGACGAGCGGCTCCCCCCACTTGCGCCCGGCGCCGAAGCAGATGAGCGTGCCCACGGTGAGACCGATGGTCGAGTAGATGCCTCCCCACAGGGTACCGAAGAGGGCCCCGCCCACCGGTCCCGTCATCTCGCCGGGGATGGGCGAGATGATGACCTGCATGGCCTGGATGCCGACGAAGACCAGCGGCGCCATCCATCCCCAGGAGGCCACCAGATTCTTCAGATAGTGCTTGTCGCTGTACAGGCGGACGATGAAGCGGACAATCGCCGAGTCGGTGACGATGAGATAGCCGACGATGGCCACCAGGGCGGCGAGCGCGAGGACGAGAATTGCCCAGCGCCTGCGGTCCTTCAGAACTGCGGCGCCTCCCGGGAACGAATCAGAGCGGAGGACAACGATCGATCCAAGGGCACGCCGTCTCGTAGGCCCGTGCCGCAGCGAGGACGGTGCGGTCGGCGTGACGTCGTCCCACGATCTGCAACCCGACCGGCAGCCCCGAGTCCGTGAACCCGACAGGCACGCTGGCTGCCGGCTGGCCGGTGAGGTTGAACGGATACGTGAAGGGCATCCACCCGAGAACGGACACAGCCTCTCCCTCAATCTCGCGCGGCGGTGACTGCCCGGCGCCGAAGGCGGCTACCGCCACCGTGGGCGTGAGGAGCAGATCGAAGCGCTCGAGGAACGTCCGCACTTCTTGCCAGTACGCCTCGGCCGCGGCGCACGCCAGCAGGTACTCACGCGCGCTGATCCCACCTCCACGCCGGATGAACTTCACCAAGGTGGCGTCCATGAGGGACTCCGCGGCCGGCAGCCGATCCGACCAGGCAGCATAGAATTGCGCGGCGACCAAGGTGCCGAAGGGCCCCTCCGGATTCTCCCAGCCCGGGCTCACCACCTCGACGTGGCAGCCGAGCCCCTCGAACTCGGCCGCGGCGTTCTCGCAGAGCGAGCGCACGTCCGGGGACACGGTGGCGTATCCGAGATCCGGACTCCAGGCGACGTGCAACCCCTTGATGCCGTCGTCACATGCCTCCAGGTAGGACGCGGAGTCGGTGGGCAGAGACAGACGATCGCGATCGTCGTCACCGGCGATGACGTCGAGCACGGCCGCCGCGTCGCGCACGGTGCGGGTCAGCGGGCCCACGTGATCGACGTGGCTCCAGCCGAGCGACCCTGGATGGGTGGGGACACGCCCAAACGAGGGCTTGAACCCGAACACCGCGCAGAACGCGGCCGGGATGCGAACGGAGCCACCACCGTCGGTGCCGAGGGCGATGGGGCCGAGACCGCTTGCCACCGCCGCCGCTGCGCCTCCGGATGATCCTCCGGGGGTGCAGTCGAGGTTCCACGGATTGCGGGTCACCCCGAAGAGCGGGCTCTCCGTGATGGCCTTGTGCCCGAACTCCGAGGTCGTGGTCTTGCCGAGGATGACGGCGCGGCCGGCCCGCAGCCGCGCCACCGCCACCGAATCGTGCTCGGGAACACTGTCCGCAAAGAGGCGCGAGCCGTAGGTCGTTGCGATCCCGCGCGTGTCGAGCACGTCCTTCACGGAGAACGGTACGCCGTGCAGGGGCCCGAGCGGTTCGCCCTTGAGCACGGCGATCTCGGCCTCCCGGGCAGCGTCACGGGCCGTGTCCGCGGCTACATGGCAAAAAGCGTTGAGGCGCGGGTTGAGCAGTCCGATGCGCTCGAGCACGCGTTCGGTAATCTCGACGGGCGACACCTGTTTGGTCCGGATCAGCGCGGCCAGCTCCAGCGCGGAGCACCAGAGCGTGTCGTCGGTAATCATGCGCGTCTTCGCGGACGAACCGGTCCCATGAGTCCGGCGCATTGTATCATCGAGGCGGTGGAGACGGCCGACTCGCCGGGAACAATCGTCGGGCTACCGCACGGAACGGCGGTCACCTACACGGCGTCCGGCCGGCGCCTACTCGAACGTGATCGACACGGCCACGACCTCGCCCGCTTCGCCTGGCGCGACGACACGTTGGTGAGCGCCTCGGTGCGGATCGGGGATGGCTCCTGGATCACCATCGAACCGCGCGCGACCTCTGATGCCCCCTGGGGGCTCTCGGACCGCCTTTGGCACCACGGGACCCCCCTCACCGTCTTCAGAGCCACCGACTACGCGCGGATTGCCTCCATTCCTCCCCTCGCGGAGCCGTCGCGGCTTCCCCCCGGAGTGGGTACGGCCGTCCTCAACCTCCTGGCAGGGCTGGCGACCGATCAGCGATGCGGGCCGGTTGCATACCAGGGCCCCTACCCGAGCGAGGAGCTCTTCCTCGCGCTGCTCGAGTCTTTCCATTACGAAGGGGGCGGCAGCGACCCCCTCCAGGCCTTCAGGGCAGCAGGTCTGATGTGGAGACCCGCGCCCTGCGAGCGCGAGTTGACTGCGGCCGGAGTCTGGATCCAGCGCCGCGAAAGAATCGAGAAAGTCACGTGGGAGGGACGCTCCTATTACCGTGCGGACTGGCAGGGCGTGCGCCGGCACACGGCAGGTCGTCTCCGCGACAGCGGCCAGAGTGTCATCTGCTCGCTGTGGGCGTTCGAGGATCCCGTCGAGGATCACCTGCGCATCGACGCGCACGACGATCCCGTCGTGCTCCCGGTGGAGCCGCCCTCGATGCAAATGCTTCCCGCTCCTCCTGGCCTCCTCACGGGCCTGGCCGCCGTGGTGGCAGCACGGAGTCTCCCGGTGCTCGGTCCCCTTATCATGGAGGAAGCCGCAGGACTGAAGCTCCAGTGGGCTCCGCTTGCGCGGGATCTGGTCTCCCTCGACAACGACCGGTTATGCGTTTCGAATCGCCTCCTACCGGCGGTGCGCTCACGGCAGGCCGCGGCCTCGCACGAGGAACGCGCGGGCGCCGCCGTCGCGATTCTCGCCGAACTCGCCCACCTGATCGGTGACATCCTCCGCCGGCGCGCCCAGCGCCGGCTCGCCGCGTTGCCAGAGTGCGACGCAAGGAGGATCCTCGAAGCGGACGTCCCCCTGCCCGACACCCAGATCGCCCGAGCCATCGCCGGCGCCGTCAGGGCGCTGAGCGTGCCCGCACCCGCGTAGTCGAGGAGTGTGCCGAGCGGATGCGGGCCCTTTCGAGGCCCCAAAACCGAGCGTATGACCGAGGGGCGCCACGGCTTTGCCGGGGCGTCCCGAGCGCTGGGGGGCTGGGGGCCCTTTCGAGGCCCCCCACTAGGAAATCGCCCTTTCGAGGCCCCAAACCGAGCGTAGGACCGAGGGGCGCCACGGCTGTGCCGGGGCGTCCCCGAGCGCTGGGGGGCTTGGGGGGCCCTTTCGAGGCCCCCCATTAGGACATCGCATGCAGGATCAGCTTGACGTTGAAGGCCACGAACGCGCCCACGGAGACGGCGGACAGCGCCACGTAGGCGAGGTAGAGCGCCTGCTGCCGTCCCAGTGGCCACTGGGCGCGTCCGCGGAAGATAGACCCCACATACGTGAGGGCCTGCGATTTGAGCGTGGGCACGCCGAGCATGTCCACAAGCACGTGGTAGCCGTCCATCTCGATGAAGCAGAAGGGATAGAGGGCGATCACGAAGGTCTGCCACTGGATGATTCCAGACGCTGCTGCGAAGGCCTGCCAGAAGCCGGGCGGCAGGTAGGCGGCGAGGACGAACCATAGTGAACCGAGCGCGAGGTGAACCAACGTGCCCGAGACGGCCGTGACCAGACGAGCGTGTCGGGTCGTCATGAACATGTCGGTGACGTCGACGTAGAAGGTGGGCACGACGCCGTGCAGGAAGGTGAAGCCGAACTCCCGCACCCGGCGACCGTAGTGCACGCACGCCAGACCGTGCACGAGCTGGTGAATGCCGATGGTGGCCAGCAGGAGAAGCTTCACGCAGAGGAGCGCGAGCAGCCAGTGCTCGCCGAATCCATGCGCCACCTGCTCCGCGTTGCGCCACATGATCACGCTGGCGCCCACCCCGGCCGCCGTGAGCGCGAGCAGGGCCAGGAGGGCCCATGGCGTGAAGAGCAGGAAGCCACCCCACCGGTAGAGGGCCTTGAAGAACGGCTGGACGTTGCGGCTCGAGATGTTGATGCGCTCGAGGCCGGTGATGGCCGTGTACACCACCTGGGCCGCCCGGCGGTCCCGGTTGCGCTCGAGCGCGCGGCGCAGACGCGAGACCGAGTGTATCTGGAGCAGCTGGGCCGCCTGAAGCTTGCGGATCAGGCGAGGAATGAGATCGAAGTCGAAGGCGCCGAACGTGAGCACGTAGGCTGTGGCCATGTCCTGCAGCTTGACCGAGCCGTCCATGCGGTCCCACAGGAAGCGCTCCTGGGCTGTGAGCAGGATGAAGCGGTCCGTTTTCGTATTCTTCAGGACGAAGCTCCCTCCCTCGCCCAGCCGGGAGGGCACTTCCACGAGCTCGAAGGAGTCGGCCTCGACCCGACGGGGCCGGAGCTGAAGGAACGCGGGGCCGCTGCCTACCTCGCGGAGATCGAACCCTGCGTCCTCCCCGTGGCGGACCAGGAGCTCGATCCGAGCCCGGCGGGGAGCGGCCGGTAACTGGCTCACGGCGGCACGATCACGGCGATCACCGGGCCTCGATGTCCAGCCCCGTCGCCTCGAGCCCCCACCGAGTGACCTCCGCCACCAGTTCGCCGGTGGCCCGCAAACGGTCGATGAAGACGTGGACCAGAGCCTCGAAGAACTCGACGGCCGCCCGCGGGTTGACCTCGATCAGGTGTTCGAGATGCTGGCGGTCCAGGGCGAGCAGGGTGGCATCCGTGTCCGCCTGCACGGTCGCCGAGCGCGGGGCGCGGTCGAAGAGGGCCATTTCGCCAAAGAATTCACCGGTACCGAAGCGAGCGAGGACTTGATCGACCTTGCCGGTGACAGCCTTCGAGATGATCAAGGTGCCCCGCTGGACCAGGTACATGGTGTCGCCAGGGTCCCCCTCCCGGAAAAGGACCTGACCCTTGCGGAGGCTTGTCTCTCGCAACGTCGCCGCCAGGGCCTCCAAATCCTGGGGCGCGATTCGTCGGAACACCCGCACCTGCCGCAGTAGGGCCACGGTCTCTGCGGGTTTGGCCATCGAACGGCTCGGCGCTAGGTGGCGACGCGGCGGAGAAGATCGATCTTCAGTTCGTCGATTTGCTGCGGTGTGGTGGCATGGGTCAAGTGCGCCAGTGCCTTGGTGACCAGCACCCTTTCCTCCGCGCTCAACTCGTAGCCTGCCAGAACCGTCTCCGGGCTTTGCCGGAGCTGGTCCAGGAAGTCCGCGTCGATCATGGCTCGGCCCACGAGATCGGCCAACCGTGGCAGCATGTGAACGTGATGATACCAGAGAAGCAGCGAGCGCGCGAAAGCGGCGGTGTCGGACCGGGCCGGTTCCTGGTCAGGTTTCCCTCGGCCGCGGACTGGCACCGGCCGCCGGGGGCCGGCGTACGACCAGGTGCAAGCGGTTGCGCCCGCCGACGTGGCTGTATTCGAGACGCTCGACGATGCCGGCAATGAGCGAGAGGCCGAGCCCTCCGACAGGTCGGTCCTCCACGCTGGACGACTCGTGGGCCCGCGGTAGCGTGGCAAACGGGTCGCGCGACGGCGCCGAGTCCTCATAGGTCAGCGCGACCTCTCCGGCACCCACCTCGACGGAGAGACTCACCGGCGCGTCGGTGTCTCCTCCGTGCCCGTGCACGACCGTGTTGGTGAAGAGCTCCTCGACGAGCAGGGTGAGCCGAAGACAATCGTCCCTGACGAGGCCTGCCGCCGTGCAGGTCTCCTCGAGGTAGGCGGTGACGTTCGGCAGAAGCTCCAGTCGGGCGGGAAAGGATCGAGTTGTCTGGGGATCCAACAATGTACGCTATCATGCCCTTCAGCGAGGTCACAACCTCGACGAGGAGCTTCAGCGACCCCCTCGACGGTGCCCGGCTCCTGAAGGAGAGACCCATGACGCGCGTGCATTGCTCGATTGGATTCGTGACTCTCGTGCTCAGCCTGATCGCCAGCCCTGCCCTGGCCCAGGACATCGGACAGGTGAAGGTGACCAGCGGGGCCACCCACATCGAGCGCGCGGGACAGACGGTGCCCGTACAGGTCGGTACCCGGGTACGGGAGGGGGACGTGCTCGTGACCGGGTCGGGCGCGTCGCTCGGGATCACCTTCCGCGACAACAGCCTGCTCTCCCTGGGCCCGGATACGGTCCTGGCCATCGACCGCTTCGTGTTCGATCCCACCAGCCACCAAGGGGCGTTCGAGAGCTCGCTCCGACAGGGCACCCTGTCCGCCGTTTCCGGGAAAATCGCCAAGCAAACACCCGACGCCATGAAGCTCAGAACCCCCGCGGCGATCCTCGGCGTGCGCGGAACTGAGTTCGTGGTGCGGACCGCGGGCGCCGCGAACTGACCCTCTTCATGCGGGCGGTAGCCGGCGTCACCGTGGTCGCCGTGCTGCTGGTGTCGGGAGCGTGCGCACGGGCGCCGCGAGTCCAGAAGGTCGCTTATCCCCCGCCGCTCGAGGCTAAGGCGAAGCCACCCTCGCGCGATGACCTCTACGTTCTCCTGCCGGACCCAGCAGGCAAGACGGGAGCGCTTTCGGTGACGCATGGCGAACAGGCGCACGTGCTCGACACACCGCACACCGCCACCCATATCAGGGAGCCGGGTCGGGTCGAGAAGCGAACGGTCACCCCGGAGGAAGTCCGCCAGGCTTTCGGTCCTGCGCTCGCCGCTCAGCCGCCGCGCCCCATGTCGCTCACCTTGTATTTTCTGGAAGGCCGCGACGAGTTCACTCCCGACTCGAAGCAGCTCATCCAGAGCGTCCTGGCCGAGATTGCGCGGCGACCCGCCCCCGAGGTGATCGTCATCGGCCACACCGACCGGGTCGGGACCGTCCAGTTCAACGACGCGCTGTCGCTTCGGCGCGCGGAGCGGGCGCGCGACGAGCTCGTCAAGGCCGGCGTCCCCGCCGATCGCATCGTGATCGAGGGGCGGGGCGAGCGGGAGCCGCTGATCGCGACCCCCGACGAGATGCCCGAGCCGCGGAATCGCCGGGTGGAGATCAGCATCCGCTAGCGCATGGTCGAGGAGCGCCAGTGTCGGGGCCTCCCTGTTCATGCTCCTCCATTCCAACGAACGATCAGGATGGCGATATCGTCCGCCGCCGGCACCCCCGCCGAGAATTGATCGACGTCGTTACGGATCGCCTGGCCGACTTCCTCCGGCGAGGCGGTGGGACCAAGGCTGGCCAGCAAGGTGCGGAGGCGCTCGTCCCCGTAGAACTCCCCGGCCGCGTTGACCGCCTCGGTCACCCCGTCGGTCACCAGACACAGCGTGTCGCCGGGCGCGAGGCGCTGCCGGGCCGCAATGTAGGGAAACTCCTCTGCCACACAGACGGGGGGTCCGTCGCCCTCGCGGAGGCGGCTCGCCGGCCGGCCATCGGCGGCGAGCAAGTACGGATCGTGGTGTCCGGCGTTGCAGTATTCGAGCTCCCCCTGGCGCGCGTCGATGACACCCACGAAGACCGTCACGAACATCGCCTCGGGGTTGTCGCGGGAGATCTCGAGGTTGGCCTCCCTCATCATGCTGCCCACTTCGTGCGCGCGCAGGGCCGTGCTCTTGTAGAGCGCCTTGCTGACGGCCATGAAGAGGCTGCCGGGCACCCCCTTACCCGAGACGTCGCCGATGAGAAACAGCATCCGGTCGGAGTCGAGCTTGAAGAAGTCGTACAGATCCCCGCCCACCACGCGCGCGGGCTCGAGGAAGGCGAAGACGCTCAGACGCGCGTCGCCGGCCAGCGCCGTGAGGGGATCGGGGAGGATACCCATCTGAATCCGGCGCGCCGCCTCGAGCTCGCCGGCGACGCGCGCGGCGGCTTCCCGCTCGAGCTGCAGCTGTCGCCGGAGAAGGCGGCGCTGACTGTTGGCCTCCAGCAAGCTTGCGCCCACCATGCCCGCGAATACCACGCCCAGTCCCAGCGTCGGCAACACCGGGTCGACCAAGAGCCGGTACCAGCGAAAGAGCATGTACGCCGATCCGGCTAGCAGGATCAGAAGACCTGCGAAGAGGGCGAGACCGGTGACCGGCCTCAGTCCCGGCAGGATCAGGACGATCAACAGACCCGCGGCCCCAACGACCGCCAGCTCCGCCCACCAAGCCCACCGCGGACGCCTCAGGAGGCTTCCGTCGAAGATGCCCTCGAGGAGCTCGGCGTGGATCTCGACGCCGTGCATCCGCCCGACGGGCGTCACGTGGATATCCATGAGGGCGCTCGCGCCAACGAGCACCAGCTTTCGCGTGAAATCGATGGATCCCGCCGAGCCCGACAGGACATCCGCCGCCGACACGAAGCGGGCCGCATCCCGAGCAGCGTAGTAGATCCACACCGTGCCATCCGGCGCGCTCGGGATAACCAGATCGCCCAGCCCGAGCGCCGTGACCCCGGCGGGACTCACCTGGAGCGTAAAGAGCTGCTGGTCGCTCGCGATCCGGAGCATCTCGACACCGAAACCCGGCGCGAGCGCCCCCGCCACCGAGGCCATGAGAGGCAGCCGTCGCACGACGGGAGATCGCGAGTCGGCATTTATCAGACCATGGCCAGAAGCCGCGCTATCAATCGGCTCGATGCTAGAAAGCGACGCCGGGAAGAATTGCAGCCACGGGCGCGGGTCCCCGCCCACGATCCGAACCGGTGCGAACCGCCGGGGTCGAGCGTCGGCTCGCGCGTGATCGACGCCGGCTACCCCGAGCACGACCGGGAGCCGGCGCAGGGCCTCGGCGAGACCGGTATCAGTGCTCGCCAGCCGGCGCAGTTCCTCGACTGTCTCGGGGCTCAACCCTGGCACGAGCTGCGCTATGCGATCGGGCGACATCCGGTCGGGCTCCGACATGATGATGTCGACGCCGATGGCAGCGGGCTGGCCCGCTCCGATCCTGAGAAGAAGCTGGGCGAGCACGCTTCGGGGCCACGGCCACTGCCCAAGGCGCGCCACGCTCGTGTCGTCGATGTCGACGATGACGACCGGCGCGCTCGCGCGGACCCGGGGAGACAGACGCTGAAGTGCGTCGAACCACGCCAGACGCAGCCCGCGCTGGGGCCCGATGTCGGCGGTCACCACGAGGCCCACGGCCAGGACGAGCACCAGCCCGCCCAGCCACCAGCGCCTTCGGATCAGAGCGTGATCTCCATCCCGTCGTAGGCTACCGAGATACGGAGCTGGTGGTCACCGCGTGTGATTTCCTCGAGCCGTCGCGTCTCCTGCAGGACCTGGGCGATCATCGTGTCGTCGAAGACCGGCTCGTGGTGGAACAGACAGAGGTGCTTTGCGCGCGCCATCTGGCACAGCTCCACCCCGACCACGTTGCTGGAATGCCCCCAATCCTCCTTCACGGAGACCGCGTCGGCCAGCGAATACATGGAGTCGAAGATCACCAGGTCGGCGTCGCGGAAGAAATCGACGAAGCCGGCCGCCTCGGCCGGATCGTCCATCTTGTGCTCCGAGTCCGTCGAGTAGACCACCGTCTGGCCACCGCCTTCCATGCGATAGCCGTACGAGTCCCCCGAGTGTCGCTGGCGCTTTGCCCGCACCCGGAGGCCGGCCACGTGGTAGTCACGGTCCGGCTCCAGAGTGATGAACTGGATGTCGGCACCCATCCGCGCGAAGTCGACCGGGAAGCAGGGGGCTGCGTTTTGTCGCCGAAAAACGTCTTCGAGAAACGGATGACAGCCATAGATGCGGACGCGATTGCCCGGCAGGTACGCGGGCATGAAGAAGGGGAAGCCCATGATGTGGTCCCAGTGGACGTGGGACATGAAGATGTGAAAGGTGTTGGGCGTGCGTGCCCCGTCCCGGGCGAGCACGTGATTCCCGAAGGCGCGCGCCCCACTCCCAAGATCGCACAGCACGTGCTCGCGGGTCCCGGCGCGAATCTCCACGCAGGACGTGTCGCCGCCGAACGTGCCGGCCACTGCGAACGCCAGTTCGTCGTCGACGAAGCGCTCGATGGCCTCGGGGGTGTCGAGCCGATGGCCACGCACGGCCGTCAGTGCCGCGACGACCTTCCCGCGGACCGCGGCCGCTGTCATGCCGACCGGAAGCGACCCGCGGGTCCCCCAGAAGCGAATGCGCATGCGCGCCTCAGGTCGTGTCGTAGGCGGCCAGCGCCGGCGGCGAGATGCGTTCCAGAGCCTCCCGCACCGACGCGTGTACCCGGAAGATCAGATGAAAGCGGCTGATCTCGATGATCTCGGCCACGACCGGACGGAGTGCGGCCAGCACCAAGGTCCCGCCTTGGTGCTTGGCCTGTTTGCCGGCCAGCATGATCACACGCAGACCGGCGCTGCTGATGTACTCGATATCCGCGAAGTCGAGAACGAGCTTGTCCTGCCCCGCCGCGCATCGGGTGAGATGACTGGTCAGGGCGTTCTTGAAGGCCTCGGCGGTGGCGTGATCGATCCGCCCCGCCGGAGAGAGGACCACCGTATCGGCGTAACGCTTAGGGTTGAGCTCCATGCCGGGTTCCCGTCAGCACGATAGCCGAGCCCTCGCCACCGGGCAAGCGGGCTGCGCGGTGGGGGATGGGTCGACGGCAACGGGCTCGGTGGTCGCGGCCAGGGGGCGCAACGCGCTGCCGGCTGCGCGTGGTAGCGTTGTGATGAATCCATGCCCGAGAGCGGCCCGGCCGGTGCGGCGTGCGGAAGGAGGCAAGCATCGTGAAGCGAACGGTCAGCTTCTTCAGCGAAGGTCTCCGGCTCGCCGGTGACGTCTACGTGCCTGACACGTGGAAACCTGGCGAACGGCGGGCCGGTGTCGTGCTGTGCCACGGTTACACCGGCGTCAAGGATCTATACCTGCCCGACAACGCCCGCGTCCTCAACGAGGCCGGCTATGTCGCCATGACCTTCGACTACAAGGGCTGGGGGACGAGCGAAGGCGCCCGCAGCCGGCTGGCACCGTACAGTCGCGTCGCCGATGTGCAGGCGGCGCTGACCTTCATCGGCACCCTGCCCGAGGTGAGTCCCGAGCGCCTCGGGATCTACGGTACGAGCTATGGCGGTGCCACCGTGGTGTGGGTGGCGGCCATCGACACCCGCGTGAAGTGCACGGTCAGTGTCGTGGGTATCGGGCACGGAGCCCGCTGGATGCGGAGCGTGCGACGGCCCGACGAGTGGCACGACCTCCTGGAGCGTGCGAGCCGCGACCGGACCACACGCGTCATGGAGGGGCAGTCGGAGTTCGTGAAACGCGAGGAAATTCTCCTGCCGGATCGTCAATCCGCCGAGCTGGCCGCCGTCGCGCGGCGGGCCAACCCGGCCGCCGTGGGCACCATTCCGCTCGAGTACGTGGACGACACGCTCGGGTTCAATCCCGAATGGGTCGTCGACAAGATCGCCCCTCGCCCCATCCTCTTTATCACCACGGACGACGACCGGCTCGTTCCTCCCGAGGAATCAATCCGCCTCCATGCGCGGGCGGGTGAGCCCAAGAAGCTGGTCATGCTGCACGGATACGGCCACTACGAGGTCTACGCCGAGCCCGCCTTCAGCGAGGTCATGCGCGCCACCGTCGATTGGTACCGGATGCACTTACCGCCGCTCTGAGAGCCTCGTCAGGCCGCGCCGTCCCGCTTGAGGTGCGCCACCTCCTCGGGGGAAAGCCCGAGCAGACCGGCCAGCACCTCCGCCGTGTGCTCGCCCAGCAGCGGGGCGCGGTGGACCTCGGTAGGGGAAGCCGACAGGCGCACCGGGTTGCCCAGCATGGGGAAAGCGGCCGCGCTCGGGGTGCTCGAGATCCACCACCATCCCGCGCGATCTCAGGTGCTCGTTCGAGAGCACCTCGGCCGAGTCGAGCACGGCCCCGCACGCGACGCCGGCGCCGGCCAGGATCTCCATGGCCTCGAACTTGGTGTGCTTCTGGGTCCACGCCTCGATGAGCCCGTCGATCTCGTCCACGCGGGCGAAGCGGCCGGATCGGGTCTGCAGTGACGGATCGTCGGCCAGGTCGGGGTGGCCGATGGTGCGCATGATGGCCTGGAACATGTCGGGGATCACGCCGTGGACGAACAGATAGTCGTTGGGGCCACCGGGCCGGCAGCGGTAGGCGTTGACTGGCGCATTGCCAAATTGTCGATTGCCCCGGCGGGCCACTGGCTCGCCGTTCATGTACTGCTCGCGGATGTGGACGCGGGTGAGGTTGGCCACCGCGTCCTGCTGGGCGACCTCCACCTGCTGCCCCAGGCCCGTGCCCTGGCGGTGGATGATGGCGGCCAGGATGCCGACGGCGAGGTGAAGACCGGCCCCGGTATCGCCGAGCCCGGCGGGCACCTTGAGGGGCCCTCCGTCCGCCTCGCCATTGAGGCTCATCACCCCGGCCATCGCCTGGGCCACGAACTCGAAGCTCTTGTAGCCCGCGTAGGGTCCGCTCGAGCCGAACCCCTTGATGGACGCGGCGATGAGCCGGGGATTCAGCGCGTGCAGCGCCTCCCACCCGAGCCCGAGCCGCTCCATGGTTCCGGGGCCGAAGTTCTCGACGACCACGTCGGCACGGCGCAGCAGATCGTCGAGCACGGCACGCCCGCGCGAGTGCTTCAGGTTGAGGGTGAGGCTCTTCTTGTTGGCGTTGAAGAAGAGGAAGCCCCAGCTATCGACGCCGGGCCTGTCGGTGAGCCCGATCCGGTTGGCCTCGCCGGCCAGGGGCTCCACCTTGATGACCTCGGCCCCCAGCCAGGCGAGCAACTGCGTGCACGAGGGGCCGGCTTCGTACTGGCTCAGATCGACGATCCGGATACCGTTCAGAGCTTTCGTCATCGCCATGGATGCCTCCGGGGACGAGCCTCGCTCGGCCCCCCGGCCGCCGTCAAGGGTCTCGGGCGGAACACCGCAGAACCTGCGATATTGTCGGCCTGCGCTCACGAGCGGCAGGGATCGCGCGATCGACGCGCATGGGAGGAGACGATGGCAAACGATCTGTGGCAACGAGCGCCTGTGAGCTGGCCGAGGGCATTCGGCAGCGTACGTACTCGTGCCTCGAGGTGATGGACTCCGTGGTCGGGCGCATCCGCGCCCGGAACGGGGAGCTCAACGCAATCGTCTTCGACTACACCGAAGAGGCCCTGGCCGCAGCCCGGCGGGCTGATGGGGAGCTGGCGGGCGGCGCCGTGACGTGGCCCGCTTCACGGCATCCCCGTCACCATCAAGGAGAATGTCGATCAGCAGGGCAAGCCGACGCCGAACGGCGTGCCGGCCTTCGCCGGCGTCATCGCGCCCGACGACGCGCCGCTCGTCCGCAATCTGCGCAAGGCCGGGGCGATTATCGTGGGCCGCACCAACACGCCGGAGCTGTCGATGCGGGCCACCACCGACAATCCGCTGCACGGCCGAACCCGGAGTCCGTGGCATCCGGACGCCTCTCCGGGCGGCTCGTCCGGCGGAGCGGGGGCGGCGGCCGCAGCGGGCTTCGGACCCATCCACCACGGCAACGACATCGGCGGCTCGCTCCGCTTCCCCGCGTTTGCCTGCGGCGTGGCCACGGTGAAGCCGACTCCCGGCCGCATCCCCGCCTACAACCCCTCGGCCACCGCCGAGCGCGGAATGCTCGCGCAGCTCATGTCGGTCCAGGGCGCCATCTGTCGAGAGGTCCGCGATGTGCGCCTGGCCACGCGGATCATGGCGCAAGGTGACGCCCGCGATCCGTGGTGGGCGCCCGTGCCCTTCGATGGCGAGCCCCTTCCGGCGCCCCTTCGCGTCGCCTTGACCAGGAATGCCCATGGGTACCCGATGCACCCGGAGATCGGCCAGGCGCTGGAGCGCGTGGCCGGCTGGCTCACCGGAGCGGGCTACGCCGTGGAAGAGATCGAACCGCCGCCCATCACCGAACCGGCGCGGGCATGGTTTCAGGTGGCGGTGGCGGAGATGAAGGCGCTGCTCTTTCCCCAGGCGCACCAGCACGGCAGCCGCACGATCCAGGAGATCTTCGGCTGGTACGAGAAGATGGCGAACGCGGTGGATGCCTCCGGCTACATGCTGGGCATCGCCGAGCGAACGCGCATGACCCGCCAGTGGAACGTGTTCCTCGAGCGGCACCCCCTCGTCCTCACGCCGTTCCTCATGCGGCCCACGTTCCCGTGGAACTACGACGCCCAAGGATACGAACAGACCAAGGATCTCTTCGACGCCGCCATCTACAGCTATGGCGTCAACTACCTCGGGTTGCCGGCGGGTGTGGTGCCGATCGGCCTGGTCGAGGGCCTACCCGCCGGAATCCAGATCGTGAGCCGCCGGTTCCGCGAGGATCTGATCCTCGACGCGATGCAGGTGGTCGAGAACCACGTCGGCGTGCTGACCAAGACCCTGTGGGCACGGGAGTCCTGAGGGCGTCGACGCGCCCTTTCCTCTCAGCGGGGCCCGAGAGCCAGCTCCACGGGCTTGCGCTGGCAGACATCGAGGGCGGTCACGGCCAGCACGCGCGTGACCCTCTCCATCTCGCTCACGAGGACGCAGGCGTCGTCCTCGTCCTCGCTGCCGCGGATGACGCCGGGCCCGTACAGGAGGCACGGGATCCCGGCCTTCCAGAGGTGGCAGGTGTCGTCGGCGCTGTACGAGTGCGGCAGCACGGTGCCGATGGCCCTCGGCTCCTCTCCGGTCACGGCTCGATAGCTCCTGGCCACCGCCTGCACGATGGGCGCGTCGATGGGCATATCAAAAGGATCCATCACGAGCCGGCGCCGCCCTCTGAAATGGGCGGGGGGCGGGATCTCGATCTCATAGCGTAAGGTCCGATCGCGGGCGGCGAGCGGGTCGAGCACACGCCGAATGTCGGCGACGATGCCCTCGACCGTCTGGCCCGGCACGAAGTGGACATCCACGATGATCGTGCAGAGGTCGGGCACGTAGGGCGGCTCCACCAGCACGTAGTCGCGGCCGCGCCCGCCGAGGATACTGCCGATGTTGAGCCGCGGAAAGGCAGGCAGATCGGGGCGCGGCGGGTGGCGGAATTGCACACGTTGCAGCGCGTCGATGACCGCCGTCATCGTGTGGACTGCGTTCACCGTGCCCTCAAGCCGCCCGATATGCCCCGTCACCCCGTACGTATGGATGGCCATGTGCACGATCCCCGAATGCACGGTGACGAGGTGGTCGGCGCCGAAGGGCTCCGCCACCACCGCCGCATCGGTCCGAAAGCCTCGCTCCATCAGGTAGTGCGTGCCCTCGCCGCCCTGCGTCTCGCCCGCCACGCAGGCCACCACGAGATCGCCCGCCAGGCGCACACTGGATCGCCGGACGGCCTCGGCCGCCATGATGATGCTGGCCAGACCTCCCTTCATGTTCTGCACCCCGTGGCCGTAGAGCCGATCGCCTTCGAGGCTGGGCACCCACGGATCGCGCCGCCAGCGCAGGGTGAGCGCGTTGATGTCGGTGTGGCCGTTGAGCATCAGGCTGGCGCCACCGCCCGTGCCACGCAGGACGGCAATCGTCTGAAATCGCCCGGGCTCGATCTCTTGAAGGTCGACGTCGTAGCCGCGCTGGCGGAAGAACTCCTCGAGAAAGAGCGCGACCGGAGTCTCTTCCGTCTTGAAGCTCGGGATACGGATGAGAGCACCGGCGAGGTCGACCAGCTCCCGCCGGTCGACGTGCGCGAGTACCGCGCGGGTCAGGCTCAGTCACTGGGCCCGTCGTCGTCGCGAAAATCCCCCTCAGGCCAGATTCGTCTTGAAGAACATGATCGTTCGCTCCCAGGCCAGCTTGGCCGCCACTTCGTTGTAGCGCGGCGTCGAATTGTTGTGAAAGCCGTGCTGGGTCCCCGGATACATGTGCATCTGGTAGGAAACGCCGCTCGACTTCAGCGCCGCCTCGAAGGCCGGCCACAGCGCGTTGATGCGCTCGTCGTTCTCCGCGTAGTGAATCAGCAGGGGCGCCTTGATCTTCGGCACGGCCGTCGTCTCGGCGGCGGCACCGTAGAACGGCACGCCCGCCTGCAGATCGGGGCCGAGGGTGATCGCCAGGAAGTTCGTGGTACTGCCGCCCCAGCAGAATCCCGTGACGCCAAGCTTGCCGTTGGACAGGGCGTGCGCCTTCAGGAAGCGCGCGCTGTTGACCATGTCGGTGCGCAGCTTCCCCTGGTCAAGACTCGCCTGCAGGGCGCGGCCGTCGTCGTCGTTGCCCGGATACCCACCCGCCGGCGATAGACCGTCGGGGGCGAGGGCCAGGAATCCCTCCGCCGCCGCCCGGCGCGCCACGTCCTCGATATACGGATTGAGCCCGCGGTTCTCGTGGATCACCAGCACGCCGGCGAAGGGGCCCGGGCCCGTCGGGCGCACGAGATAGCCACGCATGGTGCCGGAGTTGCCGCCGGGTGACGGATACGACACGTACTGCGCCTTGATCCGCGGGTCGGTGAAGGAGATGGTCTGGGCCTGCGCATAGCGCGGCAACAGCGCCTGGGCCATGGCCAGCGCCGAGACGCCCCCGACCGTCAGGACCCCGGCCCGCTGCAGGAACTCGCGCCGGTCGATGCGTCCGTGACAGTACTCGTCGTAGAGGTCGAAGACGCGCTGGTCGATCTCGAGCTGGGTGACGGCAGCCCGCGCGTGCTCTTCGTGGGTCACACGATCCGCGATCGACGATTCAGTCATGACTCGTATTCCCTCCAGTGAGGAACTCCTCCGCGGTTCCACGCGGTCACGGGTGGCGTCCCTTCAGTTCGACGACCTGGCCCAGACGGAGGACCGTCATCACGAACTCGGCCCCCGGGGGCACCGCGGCCAGAATATCGCGCACTCGCCGGTGATCGGCAGCATCGCCGATGGGAATGCCTTGAACCTTCAGGATGATGTCCCCGCCCACGACGAGCTGCTCGCCCATGATGGTCGCGAGCGCGGCTCCCCCTCGGAGGCCCACCGCGTCGGCGGGTGAGCCCTTGGCGACGCTCTTGACGAGATATCCAATCGGTTGGGGGACATTGAGGATCTGCGCGATGGACCCCGAGATCAGGCGCCCGTCCAGCCCACTCCAGAACGAGGGGCGCTCCAAGAGGAGCTGCTTCGCCGTATTGATGGATACCACGAAGCCCAGGCCTTCGCTGCCGCCGCCCTTGGAGATGTTGTGACTGACGATCCCGATGACCTCGCCCTTCATGTTGAACATGGGGCCGCCCGAATTCCCCGTGTTGATGGTGGCATTCGTCTGGAGAAACTCCGCCAGCGGCATGGCCCGATAGACGCTATTGGCAGGCCAGCGGGCGCTGACCCAGCCTGCGCTCATCGCATGGCTCAGTCCGTAGGGTGCCCCGACGATGAGGACGGGGTCGCCAACCCGCACCGTGTTCGAGTCGCCCAAGGTTGCCACCTTCGCTCCCGCCGGGACGCGCTCCAGCTGAAGCAGCTCCAGGTCCGCAGCTGGCTCCTCCGCTACGGTCCGCGCGCGAACCGTCTCGCCGCCGATGAACTCGACAGTGACGTCATCCAGGGACTGGGTGACATGCGCCGCGGTCATGACCTTTCCGTCCGCCGAGATGAGGACCCCGGAGCCGACCTCGGTAAAGCCAACCAGTCCCGTTCCCGTCACCTCGCGGCCTTTGGCCCTAATGACAACGACTGAGGGATTCACCTTCTCGAAGACGGCGCCCACGTCAGCGATGCCCTGAGCACGGGCGAATCCGGGGAACCAGACGAGGGTCAGCCCCACGAGCAATGCCGTGAGCATCCGGCCGATTGTACCTACCGCATCTCGACGGTCCATGGCGTCCCCCCCCCGCGGTTCTCTTAGCCCTGACGTTCCGGACCTGCACGCTCAATTGTGATGCGGATGAGCGCCCGGCGGTCGGCCGTCATCGCTCGGCGATAGTCGTCCCAATCGGGATGCTCGCCGGCCAGACAGCGATAGTAGTCCACGAGCGGCTCCATCGCTTCGGGCAAGGTCACGACCTCGGCGGTTCCCTCGATCTGGACCCACGGGCCGAAAAAAGCCTTGACGAAGACGCACAGCGCGGCGCGCGGATCACGGCGCAGATTACGCACTTTATAGGCGGTTTCCCGACTGCTCAGGATTGCCCGCCCCGTCCCATCCAGTCCGACCGTGACCGGGGACATTTGCAGGCGGCCATCGCGCCGCCAGGTAGCAAGGACGGCATTTCTGTTCTCACGCAGAAACTGCTGTGCGGCGGCAATGTCCATCGGACTCGTCCTCCCCGCGGATATGGTGCGCTGCTGACGGCCGCCCTCGTCACCCTCCCCGGGTGACGAGTGTAGCAGTCGATGGCGCAAGCAGGGCTTGCGAAGGGTACGGGCTGGCGACACGACGCGCAGGTCCGTCGACCTTTACGCTAGACTGCGTGAATCGTATGTGACGTGGAGGATGATACCGCTTGTCGCGCAACCCGATGCTACGAGAGCCTGACTCCGCCGAGCGGTGCTGCTACGGTGAGTGATGTCCTCGTCCTCGACGGGCTGACGCCTGACCGCCTGACCGCGGTCCTTCGGCGACAAGGCCACCTTCCGCGTGGCCGGGTCGAACGAATCGCCATCGAGTCATCGCGGACGACGCTCATCTCGGCCATCGCCCGGCTCAGCCTCGAATACTCGCCCGACGCCGAGGCGCATCCGCCCGCCCGGCTCTTTTTCAAGGCATCGCGCCCCGATCACAGCCCCGAGCTGGCCGCCGGCGTGCTGAAGGAAGTCGCGTTCTACGAAACGGTGGCCCCTTTGATGCGTCCTGGGATCGTCCCCCTCTGTTACGATGCCGCCCGCGATCAGGCGGCGAACACCTTTCACCTCATGCTCGAAGACCTTGCCGAGACGCACGTCGTGGTCACCGAGTGGCCGCTGCCCCCGACCACCGAGCAGTGCGAGCGGATCATCGATACCTACGCCCGATTCCATGCCGCGTGGTGGAACGACCCCCGGCTCGGCGTCGAGGTCGGGACGTTCATGGACGAGGCGACCGTCGCCCGGTGGCTGGAGAACTACGAGAAGCGATTTGTCGCGTTCGCGGACCGGCTCGGGGACCGACTCCCGATGGCGCGCCGGCGAATCTACGAGCGCGCCATCGGATCGGCGTGGGCGCTGATGTCGCGCTATCGCTCGCGCGAACACCTCACGGTCGTCCATGGGGACGCGCACGTGTGGAATCTGATGTATCCGCGAGACACGACCGCCGATGGCCTTCGCCTGATCGACTGGGACGGGTGGAGGCTCGATCTTGCCGCCGAAGACCTCGCCTACATGATGGCCGTGCACTGGTACCCCGAGCGACGGCGGCGCCTGGAGACGCCGCTGCTGCGGCGGTATCACGAGGCTCTGGAAGCGAACGGGGTGAGCGGCTACCGCTTCGAGGCGCTGTGGGAAGACTACCGCCTCTCCGTCGTCTGGCAGCTCGGCGTGCCCGTCTGGCAAAGCGCGCTGAAGCTCGGACCGTGGATCTGGTGGAGTCACCTCGAGCGCATCCTGCAGGCGTTCGACGACCTCGGCTGTGAAGAACTCCTCGCATGACAATGAGGTATGCGGCTTCATGCCCATGGATCTCCGGTGCGCTCGTGGCCGATGATCGACGGAGATGAAATGACCGGGGAACTGACTCTGCCTATACCGTCAGGCGCCGGCTCGAGCACCCGCTGCCCTTGCCGGGTCCAGCTCCGACGCTCGGGACTAGCCCCGGCCCCGCGCCCGTAGACATGAGCGCCACGACGATGGTCAACGCCCCGCATGGTTCGGACCGCTCGCGGCCCCTCGTTGCTATGAGGCGCACATCGGCTATCCTGGCCCCGGTGGGCTATCGGGCTATCGCTTCGATCTGGGGACGGATGCGCGGCTGCGGGCCACGCGCGGCCTCGGGTTCGCATGGAAGCGCGTTCCAGAAACAACCGAGGATGCCCGATTGGTGCTCGGGAGATCTCGCCGACTGCGAGATCATCAGCTCCTCGAAACAGCCGCAGCACGCGGGGTTCGGTATCTGCGTGCTCAACATCGAACGCATGGCGGCTGAGACCGGCGCGTGCCTGTAACAGATCCGTTCTTCCGCTCGACCTGCCATCCGCCGCTGACACGGCGGCAGGTCCTGGCGGGTGGCACGGGCCTGCTGGTGGCCAGCTTGGCGCAGCGGCCGGCCCTGGCGCTTGAGGGGAACCCCCAGCCGGGGCCGGCCGCCTCGGGCACCGCCTACGCTCGCGCCTCGACCGACGCGAAAGCGATCATCGCCGCGAACGCCACTGCCCCAGCCGATCCCTGGTTGGTGGCGCACGGTCTACGCGCCATGGGCGCCGCGTTCAAGATCAAGAGTGGACAGAGAGCGGTCGATTTCCTACTCCAAGAACACGTGACCTCGGTGACCGAGAACGGCCGCACGATGTTGGCCTTCCGGAAGGAGGACGAATTCCATCCGAACAGCTTCCTCAAGACGATGCTAGAGGCCGGGGTGCCCCTCGATCACACCTTTACGCACAGGGGGCAGCGGAGAACCGTTTCCGATCTCGTGGAGGGGGCACGGTTGCTATTCGAGCCGTCAAAAATGACGGACCCCCAGATCATCCCGTGGAGTCTCATCGCATTCAGTCGAACCACCCCGCTGGTACGGAAGCGATGGACCAACGCCTGGGGACATTCCGTGAACCTCGATGATCTCGCCGATGGTGCGCTGCGCGATCTGGAGAACGCCTCCGCGCCCCTGCTCGCCGCCATGCGTAGCGGGCGGCCGCTCGTCGCCAGGGCTCCTGTCCACGGCTTTACGTGTGGCGGAACACACATGCTGTACGGTCTGCTATCCGCCATCCACTACGGGTTCGGGGGTAAGGACGCGCGTCAGCGGGTCCAAGAGCAAACGGTGCTGATGGCATGGCGGATGGGTGGCGCCGACGTTGACCTCATCCGCCGCTTCTATGGTCAGCTGCCCCGCTCACCGCAGAACGCGTGGGAGGAGCTAGACGCTCAGCTAAAGATTCTTGGCCATGCGGAGGAGTGCCTCGCCTTCGCCACCAAACGGAAGGTCATTGCGCTGACGGCCGCCCAGCAGGCTCAACGGGCGGAAGGGGTCAGGATCCTTGGGGAGCTGCTTGTCGATCTGAGGCGGCGCGACGCCGCACAGGCACGTGCACTCCTGCCGATGACGTATCAGCAGCTCATCGGCGATACCTGTCACGCGCAGCACGGTTTCACACTTACGTGAGTGCCGGCTAGGATCGGCACGGTGACCTTCTGACGGGTTCGAAGACACCGACGAGCACGGTGGGAACCGTTCCCGTCCCACGTAGCCATGATCGCGTAGTCCCTCGAGGAAGCCATCCCAGAGAAACTGCGTTGACGGGGTTCAGTGCTCGCCTCGGCCGCTCTCGAAGGAGTCGTCGCGCAGTACCGAAATGGGCCCGTCTGGACCATACTGGCCCTGGAACGCGACCAGCCCCTATGGTTGTACGGAGCGCAAAACCTGGATCTATCGGGAAGTTTCGGGGCTGGCAGGGCGTCAAGGGTTGGCTGAGTAGGGCGCTGATGGCGCCATCAGTTCACCAATCGCCTTTCAACCCGACGCTGCAGCACGATCAATCGGTCGAGCGCCATATCAGTCTCAGGCATTGGGCCCTCCTCCATCCTCCGGCGGACCACATGGCGGCGAAGCCGCTCAAGTCTGATCCAGAAGGCGACATAGTCCGGGCATCGAAAGATCGAGTCAGTGGTCATCCGCGCTCGGCCTTTCTGAGCGGCAGGACGCCCCGTCTGACGGCCATGTCCGAGCGGATGAAGAACGTCCGAGGACCGGAGTGATGGCCCAGCCTCATGAGATCGTTCCTCCCAGTCGTCGAGATTGTGCCGCCAGTAAATCCCTGGCTCCGGGGCAGCGTGGTCGGAACGATCCCTGGTGTCGATGGGCAGAAGTGCCTATGTAAAATTCTCCGACACCCACGCGCTCTCGGATGCGCCGGGATGGTCCAGATCCCCGAGGCGCTGCGCGACTTGCTATGCCATCAGGTAGGTCTCACGTGTCCATGCCTGGCCGGTTTTGGGTGGCTCTCTTCAGGATCCTTCTCGTTCTTATTGCTGTGATCCCCGTGTCGCAATGATCGGATCGCTTGGCACCCTCCCTGCTACGTGATACCGGCCCGATCCGAATAGAGAGGAGTTCGCAGCGCTTCCGCATGCCTCGGATCTCACATCGCGACGCACACAGCCTGAGCGCCGTAATTGCGGATCTTTACGTTGCCAGTGACTCGGACACCTTCGCCAGCCGTGCTGTGCAGGGCGTGCGCCGCCTTGTCCCAGGCGAGCGGGCGTCCTACCATCTCGCTCGACGGAAACCGAATCGCGTCACGACCATCGTGGGTGATGGAAAGCCAGCCCATCCTGCTGCGGATGCCATCGTCGCCCAATTCCTCCCCGAGCATTACCTCGCGCGCCACTCCGTTCGTCGCGGTCCCCGACGATGGTTCTCAACGACCGATGTGATGACTCGCGACGCCTTCCGACGCTCCAACCTCTACAAGCACTACTACCGTCATATGGGCATCGAGTTTCAGATCGGGGTCGTATTCCCGTCGCCGTGCCGGGGATTCTTCGGGTTGGTCCTGAACCGGGCGAAGGGCAACTTTTCCGTCCGCGATAGGACCCTGCTCGATCTCCTGCTGCCCCACCTCGTTCAGGCTCAGTCCACTGCCGCGCGGCTGACCGAACTGCAGCATGATGTCTCCTCGCTCGAGCTGGGGGCCGAGCTCGCCGGCGTCAGTGTCGTCTTGTTGGATCGTGAGCGGCGGATTCGCGTCATGTCGAAGCGAGCCCGCCGATGGCTGGACGCATACTTCGGTCCTCTCCGGGGCTCGTCCAACTGTCTGCCTCAGGCTCTCGACGATTGGGTAATCAATGAAATGCGGGCGGCCGAGCGTATCGCACCCGGCTGCCAACCCTTCGTCATCGCGCGCCAAGGTGCACGTCTCGACGTGCGGCTGGCAACCAGCCCTGACGGGGTGACCTTGATCTTCGCAGAGACGACGACCGAGATAGTGCCTGGAGCCCTGGAGACTCTCGGCCTAAGTCGGCGAGAGGCCGAAGTGCTCAAGTGGATCGCTGAGGGCAAGCGCAACACGGAGATTGCCCTCATCCTCGGGATCTCTCCGGCGACGGTCCGTCACCACGTGGAGCATGTTCACAGAAAGCTCGGCGTCGAGACACGCATGGCGGCCGCCGGCCGCGCCCGAGAGGTGGCTCCGGGCAACGGCACTGTTTGACCTTCGTGACCCACCGGGCAGAATTATCCTCAGTGGGCCGGTTTGTTCCGTTCGAAGTTCGTCCCCGCCAGCCGGCGCTCGTCCAGCCTTTCCACCGTCCTGGCTGGGTCTTGACGGCCAGCTCGAATTCAGTCGATCACCTGATCCGCTCGTAGGAGGAGCGACGACGGGATCGTGAGGCCAAGCGCCTTCGCGGTCTTGAGATTGATCACCAGCTCGAACTTGGTCGGCTGCTCGACGGGGAGGTCGGCCGGCTTGACGCCCCTGAGGATCCGGTCAATGTACCCCGCAGCACGACGCGACATGTCGGCAAGACTCGCGCCGTACGCCATGAGGCCACCCGCTTCCACGAAGTCCGCGTTCTCGTAAATCGCGGGCAGGCCGAACTCCGATGCGAACTGCGCGATACGCCGGCGCTCCAGCCAGAACATCGGATGCGGATGGACGAGCACTGCCTCCAGCCGTGCGGTACGTGCTGCCGCGAAGGCGGCGCCGATCTCATCCGGCCGCCGAGCGATGAAGAACTGCATCTGCAGACTCAGGCGAGCGCCTTCGCGCTCGATCGCGCGGTGCTTCTCGGTGACGAGGGCGGCGACTCTCCTGAGCCTGGGCAGGGCGTCCTTGAGGAGCTGAAGTCGCTTGCCCGTCAGCTCGCCGGTCAGGTGGCTGAAGCCGGTCATGTTTCCGCCAGGCCGGGCCAGGCTCGCCACCAGGCCGCCCTCTTCAGGATCGGCGACCGCGACGAACACGACCGGGACTGTCGCGGTCACCTTCTTGAGGGCTTCGGCGAGCTCGTTGGAGCCGACCATGACAACATCGACACCCTGCCCGATCAGGTCCCTCGCGGCATTCACCATCTCGTCGCCCTCGCGCACGGCGCAGCGCGGGACAAGGACGTAGTTTCGCATCTCGACGTACCCAAGCTCCCGAAGCCCGTTCTGCAACGCGAGCAGCACGGCAGGACGGGAATCGCTGCCGCAGCCGGGCGGCACGCCGGGGACCAGAAGTCCAATCCGCCAGACCTTCCCCGCGTGCTGCGCCTCAGCCGCGCGCGGCACGAGGGCGAGGACAAGAGCGACGACAACGAACGCCCGCCTCTTCACTGATGTCATCAGAACGGCCCAGCGTTGCTGATAGGCTCGGCCGACCCGAGCATCACAACGCCGGACGTTTGACAACCGAAAGCCGTTCTCATGGATCGCGGTCGGCGAGCAGCTCCATCGAGCCCTTCAAATCGGCAAAGAGGACCGTGACCTGCTTGCGCTCGCCCTCCAGGGCGGCCTTGGAGGTGAGGATCTTCTCGGCAAGTGTTTGGGGGTGTACGCCTGCGGGGTGCCGAACCGCGAGGGAGTGCTTGGGACGACAGCCGAGAGTCCGTGGCCGCACTTCCGGCAGAATTTGGGCGCCTGAACGATTTGATTCCCGACACCCCGAACACACAGCTTCGAGGCGGGCGCCACATTCGTCACAGAAGGCGGCGTCAGCGGCGTCCTCGCGCTGGCACCGGGGACACCTCATCCGGGCCTCCTACCCGCCGAGAATGACATCGAGCTCCCAGCGATAGTAGCTGAGGGCCCAGGGCTCCGCACGTAACACGATAGATCTCCTCGGTCTTGAACAGCCCGATCACGGTCTCTGCCAGCGCGTTTCCCTACGAGTCGCCGGTGCTGCGAGGCTGGGCGGTTAATCGCCAAGCGGTTGTCGATTGGCAGGCTGCCCTCGTCCTTGGCCACGAGCCCCTCGTAGTCGAACCGCTGCGGCCAGGCAACCATCTTCACTCCGCACGGGACCCCCAGTTCGAACAGGGCCACCTTCAGGGTCGCCTCACCAGGAGCCTGCGGTCATCGATCGCGGCCGGCCACCGAGGCCTGGGCCTCGATCACTCCAACGAGCCGTCGAGCAGCGTCGAAGCCGCATTCAGCCGTCAACCAGGCTCCGAGCGGGTCGGCTCCTGCAGCTGCATCCGATCTCCCTCCCGGATGCCTGCCAGACCGGCTCCTCGTACCGAGCCACCACCTTCGTGCGCTCCTGATCGGCCCGGATGCGATCGATGACGAGGCTCCGAGGACCCCAACGCCGATGTGGTCCATCGCCACGCTCCTGCCCGCGCTCACTTCTGAGGCCTGTTTCATGGTCCCGCCGGCCAGAGCGACAGGTCTCGGGCCAACGCGGTCCTGGAGGCGCCCGCCCACAAAGGTACCGAGGCACAACACCCCGATGGTCACGATGAACGGCAGGGTTGCCTCGGTCCTCGACCAGCCCATCTGGTCTCGGAGCGGCGTGACGAAAACACTCCACGCGTAGACCGCCCCGAGGGCGAGTTGGACGAGGAAAGCGGCCCCGGCCAGTTGCTGGATGTGAAGGAACGCGACCGCCACACCCGCCCGCCCGGCCTCGACGCCATGGTCGTACCGGGTCAGTCGTCGGCTCACGCCGTGCACGCTAGCGCCACGCGATGACCGATCGTGTTCGGATTCGAGAACAGTGGAGGTTGGGGCTGAACCATCTGTCCTTGCTGCGCGCAGATCGTGGCGTGATGACGCCGCCTAGGAAATTCGGTGACTTAGCGGGCGGAAAGAGTCTTTACCAGCTGCCGGAGGACGGCTTGCTCGCGGCCCAAGAGGCCACGCAGCCAGTGTCCTTCGCCATAATCTCGTCCGACTCGTTTGGCGGACCTTCGGATCGCCTTGCGGGCTCCATCCGGGTGCGGGTTGCTGAGGGAGACATCGCCGGCATGAGAGCGTTCGTGGTTGTGATCCCTTGCGGACCGGCTGGGGCCGACGCGGTCTGGCGGAGGTAGCGGTGATGCCGATTCAGGCGGTTGGACCAAGGTCCACTTCCCAGCCTCGGACGACGAGAGTAGTGTTTCGTTCGAGGGCCCGCGCAGCAATTCTTCGAATCGACAAAACGGGGAGGAGAACCATGAGAAAGATCGTCCTGGGAGTGTTCGCGAGTCTCGTCATCGCCGCCGGTGCGGCCGATTCGGTCGCGCAGACGGCCGGGGTTAGCGTCTCGACGGTTGAGCTGCGAAAGGTCGCAACGGGGTGGAGTGCGAAGAAGCAGATCCTCGGGAAGGACGTCTACAACGACGCCGGCGACAAGGTCGGCGAAATCAACGATCTGATCGTGACGCCGGACAAGGCTCTGTCGTACGCGATCGTCGGCGTCGGCGGATTCCTCGGTATCGGAGAGCATGAGATCGCGGTGCCGGTGGGCAAGTTCAAGCTGGAGAAGGGCAAGATCGTCCTGCGTGGAGCGACGAAGGAAGCGCTGAAGGGGGCGCCGAAGTTCGAGTACGCGAAGTAGCCGTCGATCGCGCGGCGCCCAGCGGGCCCCTGGGCGCCACGCATCACGGTCCCGCGGTGCCCCGCTCGCTCACTGTCGGAAGCGGATCGCCAGGCCGATGAGCGGATAGGCGTTCCAAAAGGGTTTCAAGGGCCCCTGACGCGTCTTCGCACCTGACAAGGTGAAGGTTCGGCGATTCATCACTGAATGATCCCTGAGCACGGGATGGTCAGCCCGAGGGCCTTAGCAGTGTAAGCCAGTTCACCGCTCCAATAGCAGCAGCGTGATGCTGCCGTCATCGTTCGGCATGACCCGCTGATGCCGGAGAGCGACCCATGTTCCTTGCGGCGATCTCACCCACCACTGCTCGGTGCCGTCTGACCGAATCATTCGGCCATAGTCTCCCGGCCTGTAGGTAGCTTTCTCCGGTCGATCCTCGCCGTGCGACCGTTCACGGGCCATCCGTCTGACCTACTATCGGCCTGTATGAAGCCATCTCCGTCTCCGCCTGCTCCAGATAGAACCCCATGTCCCGCTCGCGGTACATCGTGGTTGCGGTGGTGAGGTGCTCGTGTGCCTCCTGCCGCTTGCCATGCTCCAGTAGAGTTTGCCGAGGCCGAGATGGCAGTGGGCAACGAGGGGGCGCATGCCGAGCTCGCCGGCGAGGGCCAGGCCCTCGCGATAGTAGCCCTCCGCGTCATTCGTGCCGTCGGCCACATCCTCCACAAAACTCGTCGCCCTGGCTCGTTGGTGAAGCCGCATGATGAGCAGGCAGCCGCCAGCACGGCTCCGCACTTCGCGCAGAAGCGGCGGCCCTCGCGGTTCTCGTGCTGGCACCTGGGACACTGCATCCGGGAGCCCCCGTCACCTCAGGCCGCGGCCGGCCGAAGCTCCGCCTACCCTATGCCGCCTGGCCCGGGGTGGGCAAGCTCGTCTCCGCTCAGCGGCCGGCGGCTACTTAGCTCTCTTCTAACCTCTAATTCGGCCCAACGAAGTCGTAAATCAAGCAATCCTGGGAGCTCGTCGAGACCGGAATCCCCAGGACGTTGATCGAGGCAGCTAGAAGTGCCGGGAACTGCCGATCAAGCCTTACCGATTCCTCGAAGATGATCACCGCTGTGAATGCGGAGAGGGTCTGGACGCGCGCTTCCTTCTTGGCAGGCAACCTCGGTCCCAAGCTCAGCTGCACGATCTGGCCGCCCCCGACGACAACGATGCGCGCCTCGGTGTCACTGAACCGCAACACCTGCCCAGTGGGTCCAGCTACGCTGAGCTGGCACTTGGCATCGACTTCCAGCGCGCCACCTTCGGCGGTATACGCACACGTTCCCGAAAAGCTATACCCCGCCAGTGGACCGTCGTTGATTTGGCCCCTCTGGGCGACCTCAAGCTTTCGGCCTCCCTCACGTTGCACGTCGGCGCCTTGAGCCGCGACGCTGGTAGCGGAGAGGCTATGCTAATATCGCGAGTGCAGCGCCAAAGAAGAAGTACGTCATGGTTATTCCTCCGCTCTGAAGATGTCCCGCCAGTGATCGAATAACATTTGACTCCACCTTACCCCCACGATACGACCATCAATGACCGGAGTGTGAGCAGCCGCAGGCCCCTTTTCCCCCCGACGCCGCGTCCGATCCGCGAAGGCAGCGTCAAGGCGTCGCGCATCGTTCCCGGCCACACGGCCTCCAGGACCCCAGCTGCCGGCCGCGCCCCTCCACTCGCCCATATGGTGGGCCTCCTGCTGTTCGTCAATCACAGCGACTTTACAGACCAGGGACCCGGTCCGTATTCGCCAATCAACGACATCCAACTGGCAGCGGCGCTAGGCTTCACCAACGTCTTCGCTGCCACTCCCGCTCGGCGGCTTTACGATGAGACCAAGTCGGAAGGCTCCCAGGCAGATCATCGATCATGTCAGGTTGGTCCAGGCTCTGGATTCCGTCCTGCTCGTTATCGACGGTGGCCCGAACATTACGACCAGCACCGTGCTCGTTCCACTTCCCGCGGGTTGGAAGGACTCCAGTCCGCTGAAGTATCACAACGCCGATCTCGCCTTTGCCGTACTGTACACGGTTGGCAAAGGGAACGTCATCCTCATCGGCCATTCGGCATCACTGGAAATGCTGGGCGCCGACTGGCCATCGGCCGGCCAGATCGAAGTTCCCGACAACCTGCGGTTCCTGATGAATTGCGTCGCCTATCTTGCCGACAGGGCCCGAAAAGCACGATAAGAACCGCTGAAAGAGGGGAGTAAGGGAGCGTGCTTCGTCTCTTCCCCTTCCTCTGCGGCGGCATCTCCAATCCCATGGCGTGCCTCTCACGGGCCAACCCACGAATCGCGTCGGCCATCTTCTCGTTGGAGTTCGTCGGTTAGTCTCCACGATGAGCTGACCACGCGCCTGCCCCACCCGGTCCTTCGCCGCTCTCCAGACCGCGCGCGGCAGCTGGCCCCCAGGTCACCGAGCTGTCCGTCTCGGGACGTCAATCCGATGTCTTCGTGGCCACGCCGTCCTTCCGTTCCGAGCGACGCTACCTCGCTCTAGTTCGTCCACTCGATCGAGTCGTAGGTCATCTTTATGGTCTCCGTCGGGAACGCCGTCGAGCCGCCGCCGTGCTCAGGCGCGCCAGCAGTCCTCACAAGGTTCAGCGAGCCCCCTTTGACGTTCTTGGCCTCGGGCCCCGCTGGCAGGTCACTCACCTTCTTCGGCTTACTCTGCTTCGATCGCTTCTGATCTCTCTTGGCCACGTTCATCCTCCTCCGCTGTCCACTACGATAGCCGCCAGTACCTCCGACCAACCCGCTCCCAAGCCGCGTCGTCTCGGGGGCTAGCCACCACCAGAAAGTCCGGCAATGCCCGTGCCAGTCGTCAGACCCCCGCGGTTCCGTGCTTTTGTCCGCTCTGTCGCGCCCTGTCAGGTTCGAGTTGGTCGCGTTCCAGGGCCGGTCCGGTCTCGTTTCAGGCAGAGCGGCCATATTCTGGAGCCATATCTCGGTCGCCCTCGTCCTCCAGCTCGTGAACGACCTCACTGGCCACATGACCGGCAGCGGGTGGGCGGAGCGGACGCGGCGGCGCACAACATGGAGCTGCTGCTCCGCTACCAGGCGCCATAGCCCGCTTCACGGCGGCGGCGTAGCTGATCTCGCGCTGCGCTATCAAACAGGCCCCTCGTGAGCGACCTTAAATCCGCCGCTGCAGAGACAGTCGAAAGCCGCCGCGACTCGGCTTGACTTCGCTTAGGTCCGCTCCTAGACTCCCCGCCACGTTCCTCACGACCTACCCTCTTGGAGGTGCCCAGATGACCATGCGGCTCTTCACGCGCCTGCTGCCGATCGTGGCCATGGCCGGGCTGCTGGCCGGTAGCCAGGCCCTTCCTCGCGCGAGCGCCCAGGCCCCAGTAGTCCTGAAGGTCCAGGCGAGCTGGCCCGCCTCGCTGACGATCTTCGATCATCTGAAGTTCGTCGCCGAACGCGTCGACAAGCTCTCCGGCGGAACCCTGAAGATCGAGCCGCTGCCGGCGGGCACGATCGTCCCGGCCTTTGAGGTGCTCGACGCGACGAGCAAGAAGGTGATCGACGGCGCCCACACCGTGGCCTACTACTGGGTGGGCAAGAACAAGACCGCCGTGCTCTTCACGGGAGGCCCCGGCGGCAACTTCGGCATGGATTTCGTCGACGTCCTCGGCTGGATGTACGAGGGCGGCGGGCTTGAGCTCTATCAGCAGTTCTACAAGGACGTGCTGAAGCTGAACGTCGTTCCGTTCCCGGCGTTCCCGAGCGGCCCCCAGGCCCTCGGCTGGTTCAAGCGACCCATCAAGGATCTCGCCGACTTCAAGGGGATGAAGTGCCGCCAGACGGGCATCAACGCCGAGGTCTACACCGAGATGGGCATGCGGACAGTGAACCTTCCCGGCGGCGAGATCCTGCCCGCCGCCGAGCGTGGCGTCATCGACTGCGCCGAGTGGGTCGGCGGCATCGAGGACCTCAAGCTCGGGTTCCACAACGTGTGGAAGTACCACTACACGCCCGGCATGCACGAGCCGGTGACGATGGGCGAGCTGCTCATCAACAGTGAGGTGTGGGAGAAGCTGTCGCCGCTGCACAAGGAGATCATCAAGTCGGCAACGACGGAGGCCATGATTCGCTGGTACGCGAAGTGGCAGCGTCAGAACGCCGACGCGCTGAAGGACTTCATCGA
Organism: uncultured Candidatus Rokubacteria bacterium; assembly: GCA_963754315.1. Lineage (GTDB taxonomy): Bacteria > Methylomirabilota > Methylomirabilia > Rokubacteriales > CSP1-6 > CAVWFS01. The sequence goes on along the minus strand of CAVWFS010000009.1, from coordinate 96,140 downwards.
GAAGTACAAGGTCAACGTCCTGAAGACGCCGCCCGACGTCAACCTCGAGTTCCTGAAGACCTGGGACAAGATCGCGGCGCGCGAGGCCGAGAAGGACCCCTTCTTCAAGAAGGTACTCGACTCGCAGCGCGCCTACGCGGCGGTGGTCGTCCCCGCCAAGCGGTTCATGTTCCCGCCCTACGAGTTCGCGGCGAACCACTACTGGCCCGAGAAGAAAGCAGCCGCGGCCGCCCCCGCCGACAAGCCGGCCGCGCCCGCCAAGAAGTAACGACCCGGTTCGAACGGGTCCGGCCGGGACGGCGCCCCCCGGCCGGACCCATCCATGACCACCCGTCGCCCGCGGCGAGGAGGACTTGCGACCGATGGCCAAGCCTGCTCCGAGGCTGATCAGCGACGATCCGCACCATCGACACCTTCAGCGAGTGGACGGGCCAGATCGTCGCGTGGATGATCCTGCCCCTCGTTTTCGCCCTGACCTACGAGGGGTTCGCGCGCTATCTGTTCAACGCGCCCACGCTGTGGGCCTATGACCTCTCCTACATGATGTACGGCGCGCTGTTCATGCTCGGCGCCCACTACACGCTGCTCAAGGGCGCCCACATCCGGACCGACATGCTGTGGGAGAAGTTCTCGACGCGCACCAAGGGGCGCATCGACGCCATCGCGTACATCTTCTTCTTCTTTCCGGCGATGATCCTCCTGTTCTACGCGAGCGTGGACGAAGCCTGGCACTCCTGGCAGATGAACGAGCTCTCGGAGCAGACCGCCTGGCGACCGGTGCTCTGGCCCTTCAAGGCGGTGGTGCCGATCACCGCGTTGCTTCTGCTGATCCAGGGCGTATCGGAGCTGCTGAAGTCACTCTACGCGGCGCGAACGGGCGAGGCTCTCACCCGGGCCGAGACGATCCAGGTATGAGCGGCACCGAGATCCTCGGCATGGCGATGCTGCTGCTCATGGTCGGGGTGATCTTCGTCGGGTTCCCGATCAGCTTCACGCTCCTCTTCCTCGCCCTCGTCTGTGGCTGGCTCGGCCTCGGCACCATCGTCTTTGATCTCGCGTTCTTTCAGACCATCGGCCTCATGAAGGAGCAGACGCTGGCCGCGGTGCCGCTCTTCATCTTCATGGGGTACGTGGTCGAGCAGGCCGGGCTCATGGAACGTCTGTTCCGGGCCTTCCAGGTGATGCTGGGGCCGGTGCGCGGCTCGCTGTACCTTGGCGTGATCCTGACGGCCACGGTCTTCGCGATGGCCACCGGCATCGTGGGCGCCGCGGTGACGGTGCTCGGCATCATGGCGGCGCCGATCATGATCCGCAGTGGCTACAGTGCCCGTCTCTCCGCGGGGGCGATCGCGGCTGGTGGCACCCTCGGCATCCTCATCCCGCCGAGCGTGATGCTCATCGTCATGGGCCCCGTGATCAACGTGTCGGTGGCCAAGCTCTATGCCGCGGCCTTCGGGCCCGGCTTCTTGCTGGCCAGCCTCTACATCGTTTACACGCTTGGGCGCAGCTTCTGGAACCCGGCGCTGGGGCCGCCGGTCCCCAAGGACGAGCGGGCGGCCTCGTTTGTCGCGGTCCTCCGGGAGGTCATCGTCGGGATGGTGCCGCTGGCGCTGCTCATCATGGCGACACTCGGGACCATCTTGGCTGGCGTCGTGACGCCCACCGAGGCGGCCGCCATGGGCGCCTCGGGCGCGCTCGTGCTGTCGCTCGCCTATGGTCGACTCACGCTGGCGGGCGTCAAGGCCGCCGTGATCGCGACGATGACCACCACCAGCATGGTGCTGTTCCTCGCCGTGGCCTCCAACATCTTCGGCGCGATCTTCGCCCGGCTCGGCAGCGCGACCGTCATCACGAACGCGCTGACAGGACTGCCGGTTCCGCCCTTCGTCACCCTGCTGATCGTGATGGCGCTGCTCTTCCTGCTCGGGTGGCCGTTCGAGTGGCCGGCCATCATCTTCGTGTTCATCCCGATCTTCTATCCGGTGATCGCGGCGATGAAGTACGACATGGTCTGGTTCGGCGCGCTGGTGGCGGTGAACCTCCAGACGGCCTACCTCTCGCCGCCCGTGGCCATGTCCGCCTACTATCTCAAGCAGGTCGCGCCGCAGTGGAGCCTGGGCACGATCTATCGGGGCATGGCGGACTTCATGGTCCTGCAGCTGGTGGCCCTCGCACTGCTGATGGTCTTTCCCGAGATCGCGCTCTGGTTTCCGCGCTGGCTATTCGGCGACTAGCGGGTCGGTGGGCGTGAGGGGTGAATTCGGGTAGTGGGTCAGGTCGAAGTCACGGGCTCTAGCGCCGTGGGCTCGCAGGCGCATCGGCTCGGCGCAGAAAGACTCTCGTCGTCCGCGAGCCCTCGAATGCCCGAAAGGTCACATCGCCCACCATCTCATCTCCGCTGACTATCAACTCGCCTCCCGAACTTTCACCACCACTCACGACGGTGAAATGGAAAACGTCGCCACCGACACTACCCGTAAGCGGCCCAGAGCCTCGCGTCCAAACCATCGTTCCCTTGACCTTTGGGCCCTCTTGACGAAGATTCAGAGTGACATCCCGAATGGCAACCCCTGGCCCAGTCCCTCCTTGGACCGTTCCCTGCCAGACGCCCGTGACATCGACGGTCACCAGCGTTGCCTCGATCCAGTCGGGACGCGTGCACCCGCTGCTGACTAACACGACCGCAGCGATGAGGGTCGCCCCGGCTGTCTGCACCAAGCTTCTACCTTGCACGAAGGCACTCTAGCCGATTGGGCGGCCTTGCGGGGTCATTTGCGCGATGTGAAATCGTGATCGGTATCGGCCCGCTGCCGACCCTTCTTGTCTAGACAGATTCGAAGCTCAGTGTTTGGTCCCAGGCAAGACCACGCCCCCTGGTCGTGGTCGCGCTCGGACCTCCTGTGGCTCGGCCATAAAGCACCGAGGCTGGAATGGTCGGCCCACTATCATCGACGGTCCTGCGCCAGGGCGTGTCACTGCACAGTCAGGTGATAGGTGTTACCAAACGCTATGTCGAGGTCGAACGGATCGCCCTCCGCGACGGAGAAGTGGAACGCCCCGCCGCAGCGCAGCGTGTGCGCTCCACGGGACAGCGGCTTGATCATCAGGAAGTACCCGTCGCTGACAGCCGTGCCACTCCCTCCCGGCGCTTGGGCTAAAGATCCACGGCTCAGGCGCGGTGAACGCGAACTGCCGGGATTCAAATCTGAAGGAGATGAGGTGTTCGTTTTTGACCTCCTCGCCGTCGATCGTGCAGAAGAGGGAACTCTCAACGACGTGGTCGGCGAAGAAATTCGCGCAAGCGCGCTGGTCCCCTTTGCGCCGTCGGGGAACCTTCGAGGTCGGAGCACTCCGCGACGGTCAGCGCGAGAAGCAGAGCCGTGTGGGCCGGAATGGTGCAGCTACGCTCGACCAGGGGCACCTCCGAAGGCGACAACGCCAGGAACCACACGCGGCCGGATTGGCCGTTGTTCGCGCTGTTGCAATCGAAGAAGCCGTCGTTGAGGAACGGATGGCCCTCGACTGGCAGAGCGAGTCCCCACTGCCACCACGCTGCAGTCCAAGCGGGGTAGCTCTTCCCGAACGGGTGGGCACCCTTCGGGTAGATGCGCGAGTGGGCAGGGCGCTCCGCCAGAGCAGCCGAAGCCAGCACGAGCATCAGCATTGCGGCAAGGGCCGCCGCTACGACCGGGACGGCACGAAACAATAAGGATTTGAAATGTTTGTGCATGAAGCGCCTCCCTTGATCTGAGGCTGGTCCAGTATGTCTATTGGCGTAACAATCCTCGTAACAGTGTTTCATCGGCTCGGCCAAAGCCCGAGCGTCTCCGCACGGTGATAGTGGGGAATCTCAGCACTGGCCTTTCGGTTGGGCCCCGTTCGGGCTACCACCGAGCCCAGACTTTAGCTTGTAAGTTCAGCACTCCCAGACATACTTTTCCCCTGAACGAGCCCCATTTTCGTCCCGGCCCGAGGCCTAGAGAAGCACGATGGGTAGATCTCTACCGGGAGTGCTGGGGTGGGGCAGGAGGAAGAAGCGGGACGGCTGGGGGATGAAGAAGCCGACGCTCCAGCCCAAGGACGACCGGATCAGCGCCCCCGTCAACGAGGCGCTCCGGATCGTCCCCGAGCCCCCTGGTGGCAGGCCGCCCAGCATCGGCTGCAGACGTCCCGGCAAGCCTACATTCTCACTTTTTGCCCTCAACGCCTTTCGGCGGGGCTGGTTCGGTTTTGCACCTGATGGTGCCTGGGTCGGCCGGGGCGGGCCCCCCGACCGCGTAGCAGTGCCATAGCTGGCCGGTAGCTGTATCGACCCGCCATATACTTCCCTTGGAAGTGCCGTCAGTGGCAATCGCGTACTTACCGACGGGGGGCGACTGCGGCGGCTGCGACTGCACCGTCCCGGTTCCATCCACGATCAGCGGCGCCACCACGTGGTTTAGAAAAGCGCCAGCAATCAGACCCGCGGCGATGACGATTGCGGTTGCGTAATTCATCTTCGACCCTCCTTGTGCGGTTTGGGAGCAGCTGGTCTTACGGATATGCCTTCCGCGGCTCCTGCCACGGCGCCGCAGTCGGCGCGCCAGCGACGGCGCTCGCCACGGCGCGCAAGGTGGGATCCGTCACGGAAGCATATCTGCGGATCATGCGTTCTGTTTTCCAGCCGCCCAGGGCCATCAGGATCTGCGTCGTGAATCCGGCGTTCAGCGCCATCCTGGAACCGTGGTGGCGTAGATCGTGGAACGTGAAGTCCTTCAACCCAGCCGCGCGCGCCGCCTGGCGGAACACACGTCCCACGTAAGCGCGGGCATACGGGTGGCCCTCCGCGTTCGGGAACACCCACGACGAATTGTGGCCGGCGAGCTGGACGCGGAGCAGCTCCTGGGCGCGGTCGCTCGGGATCACTGGGCGTGGCCCTTCCTTCGCGCGCGGCAGCATCACCACGCCCTGGTCCAGAAACACGTCCTCCAGGCGTAGGTCCGGACTTCGGACAGCGCATCAGCGTCAGCGCGGCCAGCTGGGCGATTTCGCGGAACGGATCGCATCGTTCGAGCACCAGCTTCCTCCGGCGCAGCCAGCGAACGCGCGTCTCGTCCTCCGGGAAAAACACGCCGGCCGGAAACCGATAGCCGGGGATCGCACGTTTGAGCGCCGCGCGCAGCGTCCGCAGATCCCGATTGATCGTGCTGGGTTTCGTCCCGGCTTTCTCCGCGGCCTTCGCCGCCTGTTCCCCCTGCTTGGCTTTCTCGCGCTCCCCCTTCCCGCGCAACGCGGCCGCTTCCGCCCGTAGATCGGACGGCGGTGGCGGACTGCTCCACGCGCGCGCGGCGGAACGCGAAGATATCCGCCTCCGTGATCTGGGACACGGGCTTGTCCAGCAGCGCCGGCGTCAGTCGTTCGATGGTGTGGCAGGCGCCCACGGCCACGGATGGTGTCGGGGCTCTTCCCGCGATCCGCCAGCCCGTCCACGTAGACTTCCAGGACCTGGCGCAAGGTCGCCGGCCGCGGCGCGGTCGGCGCCTGGGCGGCGACGGCATCCGCTTTCAGCTCGCGCAGCAGCTCCGCTTCCGCCAGGCGCGCCGCTTCTCGCGTGGTGCGGTTCGCGGCCCGGCGGCGTCCCTGGTAGCTCACGCGCGCCCGGTAGACCCACACGCCGTGATTGCGGATCCGCTGGACACTCATTTCGGGGCATCGGCGGGCTTGGCGTGGAGCGCCTGGCGGGCGCGGACGAGGGCGGCCAGCTTGGCCGGCGTGACAGTCCTGCCGCCTCTGGATCCGAAACGCGCGGGACACAGCAGGACGCGCGCGTGGATCGGACAGCGTGTGCTGGCCATGGCTCCTCCTAACAGAGAGCCCCTGACAAGGAACACGCGGGCCAGGCCGGTCAGGATTGTCGGCGTTTGGGAGCTACCCTAGGCCCGCGAACGGCGACGGTACCACACGAACAACGGCGGCGCCCAGCGTGGGCACCAAAAGTTGTCTAGACACGATACGAATCCGATACCGTTTCGGGGTCTAAAGGGGACTAAAACGCCTGATTCGGAGGGAGAACCCGTGGTCGCCAACTGTGCGGGAAACCACGGGTTTTTCAGGAGTTTTTCTGGTGACCCCGGCGGGATTCGAACCCGCGGTCTCAACCTTGAAAGGGTTGCGTCCTGGGCCAGGCTAGACGACGGGGTCAGCGGCCATCAGTATACTATGCGCTCCTCGCCGCAGGGGGCTGGCGTCCTCGGATCCCGAACGCGCGGACAGCCCTCGCGATCAGCCAGGGGGCGTGACGCTGGAAGAAGACGGCGAGCTTTCCATGGACGGTGACCGCGCGCTCGGACCGGCGCTGCCACACCGCGCGGACGATCTGGCGGGCAGCGCGATCGGTCCGCATCCGGAGCCAGTCCGGAGCCGGACTCTTCGCCTCCGGATGCCAAACTCCCCGGTTGTCCACCTGGTGGATCTCCGACTCGACCAAACCGGGGTTAATGAGCGTCACGCTGACGCCGGACGCGGCCAGCTCGTGGCGGAGGGAGTCAGCGAGGGCGCGTAGGGCGAACTTGCTCATGCTGTACGGCGAGCTGCCCGCGAACGCCAGGTAGGCGTTCACGCTACCCATGAGAACGAGGCGGCCGCGCGTGCGCTTGAGATCCTCCAGGCCGGCGTATATCGTCCGGAGGACGCCAAACACGTTCGTCTCCAGCTGACGGCGATAGTCGTCGAGCGTGAGACGCTCGACGGCCCCGCGGACGCCGAATCCCGCATTGGCGACGAGAATATCGATGGGCCCCAGCTCTTGGCGCGTGCGAGCGACAGCGCCCTCGAGGTCGCCATCCTTGGTGACGTCACAGGCCAGGGCGAGCGCGCGGCGGCCCCGGGCCCGGATCTCAGCCGCCAGCGCCTCCAGGCGCTCCGCGCGGCGGGCCGCGAGGGCGACATCCGCCCCCTGACGCGCGAACTCGCGGCCGAGGGCAGCCCCGATCCCGGAGGACGCCCCCGTGATGAAGACGACATGCCGCTCGAGGAGCGCCACCGCGGGGGCCGCTGACTACGGTGCCTGGGAGCTCATGCCGGGTCGAAACGAGCTCACAGATGCGCGATAGCGGACCGCGCTGGGAACGTTGGGCACCTTGGCCACAAATGGCACGCTGCCCCGCCCTGGAATGCGCGGGGTCACGTAGGTGATGCCGCGCGCCACGACCTTGCCCCGTGCGTCGAGCGCCTCGGCCGTCACCGACACGTCGAGCATCTCCTGGGCGGACTCGTTCGAGACAGTGCCCGCGACCTGGGCCTGCTCGGGATTGGTCCGGTCGACTTCGAACGTGACTCGGAACGCTTCCTGAGCCTGAACAAAACCGACGGCGACCACGACGAGCGCGGCCGCCATCACGATCAGCCGAAATGACGTGGCCCTCATGGCGTGCGCACCAGCCTAGCCGCTTGCTCCGGGAGCGTCAATTGTATGGTGTGACCGGTTCACCGGTCACGGTGGTCGCGCTGCCAGGGCTCGAGATTTTTCTCCTGCCACGTGAGCAGCGACTTTCAGGAAGGCGTCCGGGCCTTTCTCGACAAGCGTAAGCCGAACTGGCAGGGCCGCTAACGCACCGCGTTGTTCGGCTCGCCCGCGCGCATATTTTCGGTATCATGTCATTGTGTCACACAATTTTGGGGTGGCTGGCTCGAGGCCGCTCCAGGGAGTAGAACGATCACACAGGCGGCAGTCCTGTTCGACTTCGGAGGCACCTTGGATGCCGACGGAGTGCCATGGAAGGAACGATTCTTCCGGCTCTATTGTGCAGAGGGGATCGACATCTCGCTCGAGCTCTTCGACCCCATCTTCTACGCGGCCGACGACGCCCTCGTCGGCGTCATCCCGAGCACCCTCCCCTTCCGGGACACCGTGCGCCGGGTAGCGGCCGGGGTCACGCGCCGGCTCCATGGCGCCGAGGAGGAGGGCCTGACCGAGCGGGTCACGACCGCCTTTGTCGACGACACGATGGCCAGCGCCCATCAGAACTTTCCGCTTTTGGCTCGCCTGGCCGGGCGCTTCCGGCTCGGCGTCGTGTCCAACTTCTACGGCAACCTGGTGACGGTGTGCGATGATGTCGGAGTCCGGCCGTTCTTCGGGATCATCGTCGACTCTGTGTGGGCCGGGTGCACCAAGCCCGATCCGCGCATCTTCCGACGCGCGGTGGAGGGGCTGCGAGTCTCGCCCGCCGAGGCGACATTTGTCGGAGATTCCCTGGCGCGCGACATGGCCGGCGCCCGTGCCGCGGGGATGCCGCACGTCTGGTTGTCCGGTGAGGCGAGCGGGTCGGTGTGCTGCGCGGGTGACCGGACGATCCGGACGTTGAAGGAACTGGAGGACGTACTGGAGTGAGGCGGGGAAGAAGGCTGACGGGCGGTATCATCGCCGCCGGTGAGGGCAGACGTTTGCGCGCCGACGGATGGCCAATGCCGAAGCCTCTGGTGCCCGTGGCCGGCGTTCCCCTGCTCGAGAGAGTCATCGGAAACTTCCGGGCGGCCGAGATCGAGCCGGTGACCATCATCGTCAACGAGCGCGGGCGGGACTGTGTGGAGTGGAGCCGGGCGCGCTTCCCCGACCTCGACCTTCGCTTCATCGTCAAGACCACCGGCTCCTCCCTGGAGAGCTTTGCCGAGGTCGCGGCCGACGACACCCCCGGCGCCATGCTGATCTCCACCGTCGACGCCTGGTGTCACCCCGCTGACTTCGTCCGCTTCGTGGCCGCAGCCACCGCGCGGCCGCCGGCGGCCACTGTTCTTGCCGTCACCCCGCTCGTCGCCGACGAAAACCCCTTGTGGGTCACCCTCGGTGACGGTGGCCGCGTGCACCGGTTGGGCGAACGGACGGGCGACGTGGTGACGGCGGGGCTCTACCTGATCCCGGAAGCGCGTCGTCGGCAGGCTCCCCCGAGGGGCCTCGAACGGCTGCGCGATTTCCTCGCGTGGCTCGTCGAGCGCGGCGACCCCGTGTACGCGGAAACGATGCAAACGGTCGTCGACGTGGATCGCGCGTGCGACGTGACCTTGGCCGAGTCGCTCAGTCAGGCGTCCCAGAGCGTGTGAGGGAGGTGCGAGGGTGAGGGAGTCCCGATGCTGGGGCCTGTTTCGCGAGCGGGCGCATTCGCCGGGCCGGGAGTGCGACGACGCGGAGATCTTACGACTCACCGGCAAGGAGCTCGAGGCCCGGGGGTTTGCGGTCGTGCTGAAGGGGCCGGAGGAGCTGACCCCCGACGCCGAGCGCCCTCCCGATCATGTCTTCCTCATGTGTGAACGGGTCGACGTGCTCGCGCTGCTGGCCACCTGGGAGGCCAATGGCGTCGCCCATGTCAACAGTCCGCGCGCCGTATTGAATACGTACCGCAGCCGGATGATCGAGTATTTTCAGGAGGCGAACGTCCCCTTCATCGAGAGCCGTCTGGTGTCCACCGAGGTCATGCCTCCCGTCGTCACCTCGCCGGTTTGGATCAAGCGAGCCGACGTGCACAACACGCAAGAAGGCGACGTGGTTCACGCCGACTCCCCGCGCGCGGTAGCTGACGCGATGGCCGCGCTCGCCGCCCGCGGAATCGCGCGGGCGGTCATCCAGCCCCACGTCACCGGCGATCTGGTGAAATTTTACGGCATTGGCACCGGGGCCGCGCGCTCGGGGCCGGGCTGGTTTCGCTGGTTCTACCACAAGGATCAGACCTTGGCCGGACATCCGCTGGATCCAGGGCGGCTCGGCCGACTGGCCCGCGCGGCCGCTGCCGCCCTCGGTCTCGAGGTGTACGGCGGGGACGCCATCGCGACCGCCGATGGACAGCTGGTGCTCCTCGACCTCAATGCGTGGCCGAGCTTCGCCCTGTACCGTGACGAGGCGGCCGCTGCCATCGCCAGCTACCTCGCCCTGCGCTTCGCGCGGGAGAACCGATGAGCGAGCGGCGCGAAGTCGGCCCGCGCTCGAAGGCGGTGGTCGCGCAGGAGCGACGACATATCGCCCCCGGCCTGCAAGGTTTCGCGCAGTATGCGGGTCTGGCCATGGCCCGCGGCGAGGGCTGCACGCTCATCGACGAAGATGGCAACACCTACATCGACTTCATCGCCGGCATCGCCGTGGGCAGCGTCGGCCACTGCCATCCTCATTACGTGGCGGCGCTCATCGAGCAAGTGCAACGGCTCACCTTCGGGAGCTTCACCACTCAAACGCGGGCGAAGTTCCTCGAGCTCCTGGCCAGCGTGACCCCCGAGGGTCTCACCCGCATTCAGATGTTCTCCGGAGGTGCGGAGGCGGTGGAGGCCGCGCTGCGTCTGGCCAAGGCGGCCACGGGCAAGCACGAGGTGCTCGCGTTCTGGGGCGGTTTTCACGGCAAGACGAGCGGGGTGTTGCCTTTGCTCGGAAGCGATTTCAAGCACCATCAGGGCCCGTTCATGCCTGGTCACCACCTCACCCCCTATGCCGATTGCTACCGCTGTCCCCTTCGGCTCCGCTACCCGGAGTGCGGTATCGCGTGCGCCGACTACATCCGCGACGTGATCAGGCACCAGACCTCGGGCGACATCGCCGCCATCATCGTGGAGCCCATCCAGGGTACGGCCGGCAACGTGGTCCCACCCGAAGGCTTCTTACGCGCCGTGCAGGCAATCGCGCGTGAGCATGATGCCCTTCTCATCGCGGATGAGATGATCACCGGGTTCGGCCGTACGGGCCTTCTGTGGGGCGCCGAGCACGACGGTGTCGTGCCCGATATCATGACCGTCGGCAAGGGCATCGGAGGCGGTTTCCCCCTCAGCGCCGTGATCTCCACGGATACCATCACGGCCGCCAAACCGTGGTCCAACCCGAGCTATAGCTCCTCGAGCTATGGCGGGAATCCCCTGGCGGCGGCCGCCGGTCTCGCCTCCCTCGAGATCATCCTCCGAGAGGATCTCGTCAAGAACTCGGAGCGCGTCGGACGAGCGATGCTCACCCGCCTGGAAGCGTTGAAGGAGAAGTATCGGTGCGTGGGCGAGGTCCGGGGTAAGGGCCTCCTGCTGGGGATCGAGCTGGTGCGTGATCCGAAAACCAGGGAGCCGGTCCCGAAGGTGGTCACCCAGGCTCTGTATCAGGAATGTCTCCGTCGCGGCCTGGCCACCATGTCCTACACCACGCCCATCCGGATCAATCCTCCCCTCGTCATCACCGAGGAGACGGCGTTGGCCGGGCTGGCCATCCTCGACGACGCACTCGAGGTCGTCCTGCGCGAACACGGGCTCTCGTAACATGTGGCGCGGCGCCCTCATCGGCTTCGGCAACGTCGCCCTCCACGGTCACCTTCCCGGCTGGACGCGGCGGCGAGACGTCGAGATCGTTGCGGTAGCCGACACACGTCCGTGGCGACGCGCGGCGGCAGCGGCCGAACTGCCGCGCGCGCGCTGGTACGACTCGGCCGAAACCCTTCTGGCGAGCGAGGCTCTGGATTTCGTCGACATCTGCACGCCCCCGTCCAGCCATGCCGCGCTGGCCCAGAGGGCTCTCGAGCGCGGTCTGCACGTACTCTGCGAGAAACCGCTCGTAGGCTCACAAGACGAATTACGGCAGTTGACCCGTGTGGCGCGGGAGGGACGGCGGATTCTGCACACCGTGCACAACTGGAATCACGCGCCCATCGTGCGGCGTACACGCGAGCTGATCGAGGCGGGCGCCGTGGGGGACGTCACCTCGGTGGTTTGGCACACGCTTCGGGCCCGCCCGGCGGCAACCGTCGATACCGACACCAACTGGCGCGTCGACCCCGCCGTGGCTGGCGGTGGCGTGCTCACCGACCACGGCTGGCACGTCTTCTACATCGTCCAGGGATGGGTCGGACAGGCGCCAGTGGCGGTCAGTGCCGCGCTGGAAACGCGCCGCCATCAGGCGTTCGCCGTGGAGGATACCGCGAGCGTCCAGGTCACGTTCCCCGCCGCCAAGGCTGACCTCTTCCTCACCTGGGCCTCCGATTCGCGGCGGAACTGGGCCGAGGTGAGCGGTGTCGATGGTGTGCTGCAGCTTCTCGACGACACCATCGTGGTTCAGTCACGTCGCACCGGCGACGAGCGCCGCTGGCACTGCCCGCCTGCGTTGTCCGATGGCTCCCAGCACCCGGACTGGTTTGACGCGGTGACCGCCGAGTTCGTGGGAGCCTTCGCCGCCGGCAATCCTGAGGCCTCCAACCTTGACGCGGCGTCGTGGTGTGTAGCCCTCGAGAGTGCCGCTCGCATCTCGGACCGCCTGGGAGGACGTCCAGTTCGGGTGGAGGTGCGAGAGTGAATCCTGCCGCGGTCGCTCCCACCGAGAGCTTGCTCGTGATCATGCCGCCGGCTGTCACGTCGGCTCCGGTCTCGGGTGACACGGTGGTGCTGGGGGTGGCGCTGCGCCGGCGCGCCGTCCTTGCCGGGTTACGGGCGGGATTCGACCGTGTCGGCACTCCCGACGAGCTGCAGGGCTCACGCCCCGCGCGAAGCCGCGTCGTCCTGCTCCCCGCCAATGTCGTCCCTCAAACCCGATGGCTGCGCGAACTGCTCGAGATGCTCTTGCCCCAGGACACCATCCATCGCGATACGTCCGGGACGGTGGTGGTGGAGACGGAGGATCCCGGGCGTGTCCTCAAGACTGCGCTTGGCTGCGCAACGACTGACGAGGCCTTGGCCGAGCTGGCGGGCACCTTGCCGATCGTCGCCGGGTCGGTGGCCCCCAGCGGACGCTTCGTGATCAACGGTCCCGCCGACGTCAAGACCGCGGAGAAGTGGCTGCTGCGGAGTCTCGTCAAGGCGAACGAGGGCTTCATGTCGCGACATTTCGAGCGGCGTCTGTCCCTCGGGCTCACCCGCTGGTTGGTTCGGACGCCGGTAACCCCGAACATGATCACCCTGTTCAGCGTGGCCGTTGGCTTGCTGGGAGCGCCGTTCTTCCTCTCGTCGGCGCCAGGGTTCCAGCTCGTGGGGGCGTTGCTCTTTCTCACGCACTCGATCCTCGACGGCTGCGACGGGGAGATCGCGCGACTCAAGTTCCTGGAGTCGCGCGGGGGAGCCACCCTGGACTTTTGGGGTGACAATCTCGTGCACCAGGCCATCTTCGCCTGCATGGCGATCGGCTGGAGTCTGTCCGCCCAGGCTCTGTGGCCGCTGGGGCTCGGAGTGCTGGCCGTTGCCGGCACCCTCGGCGCCGCCAGCCTCGCCTCGCGACGCTTCATCGCGGGGGAAGCTCTGAGCGGAGCCGACCGCACGATGGCGCGCCTGATCGAGGCCTTCTCCCATCGCGATTTCATCTACCTGATCCTGATCCTGTCCGCCTTCGGTCGCGCGCAATGGTTCATCGCGTTGGCCGCGGCGGGCACGCCGCTCTTCCTGGCGTTGATGCTCTGGGTCGACCGACAAGGTGAAGCGCCGGCTGCCTCCGACATCGTCTCGAAAAACGCGGGAGCGGATGCGGTGCAGCGTTCGCTGCCCCCGACATCGCTGCGAAAGGCGGGGTGAAGCGGCGCTCGCTCCCCCGACCATCAGCAATTCTTGATCGGCTTCATCGACGTTCTTCTTCGCGGGCTGATCCTCTGCGCGCAGGCGGTTGCCCTGGGGGGGGTCGCCTTTGCGCTGGTCGTCCTGGGGCCAGCCGTGCGCGTACGCCCCGACCTCGGTCCCCTCCGCGAGCGCACGTTCCTCCTCGTCGCGCTCGGGGCGGCCGCCATCGCGCTTGCCCAGGCCCTCGCCCTCATCGTCCAGCTAAAAGCCCTGGCCGGGACGGGGGCGTGGCCGCTGGCCGACGTCAGCGAGACCGCTTTCTTCCGCATCGGCATCGCACGAATGGTCATGTCGGTGGGCGCGGTGGCCGGGGTGTTCCTGCGTCGCGTCTGGCCCGATCGGGCCTTCGGCACGGTGGCGGTGGTCGCCTGTGCGCTGGCTCTCGGAATTCTCTCGGCCGGGACCAGCCACGCGGCCGCGCGCCTGGAAGGCCGCCTGCTGCTCTATCTGCTCGATGTCCTGCATCAGGTCGCGGCCTCGGTGTGGATCGGCGGCCTTTTCCACCTGCTCCTGACCGCGTTCTCACGGCGATTCCCCACCTGGCCTGGCCTCCTCCTGCCGCGCTTCTCTGCCCTCGCGCTGACGGCGGTGTGTGCGCTCGTCGCGAGCGGCGCCGCGCTGACCTTTTCCTACGTCGACAGTGTCGGAGCGATGGCGGGAACGGCCTACGGCATGATGGTGGCTACCAAGATCGTGCTCCTCGGGGGCCTGCTCACCTTGGGCGCCCTGAACTTTTTTGAGGTCCGACGGCTCAACGGGCCCGACCATGTGCCCGCCGCCCGTGTGCGGCGCTTCGTGGAGGTCGAATTCGGCGTTGGGATCGTCGTGCTCCTCGCGGCCGCCTCGCTGACGTCCATCCCCCCGGCCGTGGACGTCGTCGCCGATCGGGCGACGTTGCCCGAGATCGCTCAGGTCTTCACGCCGAAGCTTCCGCGGCTGGTGTCGCCCGCCCACGGCGAGTTGCCCGCGGACGACCCCGATGCCCCGCGCACCGACGCCGATCGCGCGTGGTCCGAATACAACCACCACACCGCGGGGTTCTTCGTCCTCACCATGGGTCTGCTCGCCATCATGTCCCGCACGGTCTGGGGGAGCTGGGCCCGTCACTGGCCGCTCATCTTTCTGGGTCTGGCCGTCTTCCTCGATTATTCGCAACGACCCCGGCGCCTGGCCCCTCGGTCGCCAGGGCTTCTGGGAAGGCATGACCTATCCGTCTGTTCTCCAGCATCGGATTGCCGTGTGCCTGGTGGTGATCTTCGCCGTCTTCGAATGGGCGGTGCGGACAGGGCGGCTGCGCTCCCCGCGCGCCGCGCTCGTCTTTCCGCTGCTCTGCGTGGCCGGGGGCACCCTTCTCCTGACCCACTCCCACGCGAGCCTGAATCTCAAGGCCGAGTACCTCGTCGAGATCACGCACGCGCCCCTCGGGGTACTGGCCCTCCTGCTTGGCTGGGCCCGCTGGCTCGAGCTGCGCCTCCCGCCGCCCGAGAATCGGGTACCAGGCCGGCTGTGGCCCATCGCGTTCACGATGATTGGGGTGCTGCTGATCCTGTATCGAGAAGTCTAGCGAGCCTCCCCGCACGGGCGCGTGTGCCAGACCACCGCGGTATAGCTGCCCTCGCCGAGGCTCACGCCGGCCGCCATGCCCAGGGCATTGATGGCGAAGGCGTGGCTCTCGGTATGGCCACTGAGCGGCGGAAGCGCCACGGGCTGTTGACGCGGGTTCCACAGCACGGCCGTGGACCGCGCGAGTCCTGTGCTCGTCCCGACGATCGCGCCCTCGTCGTTGATCGCAAATGCCTCGCTGTTGCTGTCGCCGGCCAGAGGCGGTCGCACCGTCGCGCGTCGGCCCCAGGCAACCGCCGTATCGGCGCGCTCGTCACCGCTGTCGCCGGCGAGCTGGCCGGCGGTATTGATGGCGTGCGCCTCGCTGCTCGTCCTCCTTGGCAGGGGCCGCAAGAGCTTGGCCGTGCCGTCTCGCTCCCACACGGTGGCGATGTCGGCATCGTCGGGGCCGAAGCTGAAGCCGGCGACCTGTCCGCGCGCGTTGAGGGCGAGGGCTATCGCGCCGATCGCGGTACCTGGCAGCGGCAGGGCGTTCGGTCTGCCGTTGCGATCCCACGTCACGGCGGTCAACACGACACCGATCCCACGTCGCCCCAGGCTGAACCCGGCGACCACCCCGAGTCGGTTGATCGCGCGCGCAAAGCTCTCCACGTCCCCGGGCAACGGTAGGAGGGCAGTCGGCACACCCTGCCGATCCCACACCACGGCAGTGGCGCCGGCGCCGTGGCTGTCGCCCGCGACAACGCCGAAGGTGTTGATCGCGTAGGCTTCGCTCGCGTAGTGACCGGGCAGGGGTCGCAGCTCAGTCGGGTTACCGAGCGGATCCCACCTCACGGCGAAGGCATGGTCAACGCCCCGACTCGAGCCCGCCACCTCGCCGAGGTCGTTGATCGCGCGCGCCTCGCCGTGAGTGTCCCCGGGCAGCGGGCGAAGGGCACTCGGCACGGCGACTCCCCGCGGGCTGGCACGATGACGCCTGTCCCTGCCGCGCCGACGTCGGCGGCGCCGGCGGCCGGCGCCGAGCATCAGCGCGCCCAGGAGCAGCAGCAGCCGCCGATCTGTCACGGACACAACGTCGCCAGGAAGCTTGTGCCAGGCGGGCAGTCATGCGAGCCGCCAATGTCATCATAGGCGTAGCTGTACGCCGACGGGCACTGGGCCCGCACGAGCTGCACGTATTTCGTCTGCACCACGGGGCCTACGCGACACTCGCCAGCCGTCACCGGCGGGGTCGGGCAACACATGAGCTTGCCTGGCGGATCGTACTTGTTCCGGTTCATTCCGTAGGGCGGCGGGTAGACCCACTTGTAGCAGGGGGCCAGACACTGCACGACCTGCCCGCCCTTGATGACGCGAAGGTCGCCGAGTCCCTCGATCTCGTCGGCCGGACAGGCGTTCACGGCCACCACGCAGTCCGTGGTCGTGCAGCGCCCGCCGTCGGTCGTGCTGGGCGTGATCTTGACGGGCAAGGTGTAGCCGTCGACCAGGCTGATGTCGTAGTAGGGCCTCTTGCCCGACGACAAGGGATCGTAGAAGAACTCGAACTTGGTGTCGGCGGGCGGTTCACACCCGTCGGGCGGACATCCCGACACCGAGCTGCCAGCCAAGCAGTTGTTGCCGTTCTCGTCGCAACCGATCTTCGGCCAGAATCTCCCCCCCCACCCGTTCGGGGGAATTGAATAGTTCACGGTCTGCCCCGCGTTGAGCTTCGCGGCCGGGTTCGGGTCGTCGCCCGGGAGAGCAGAAAAGCCTCCGTTCGGAGTCTGCGCGATCCAGACCGGAAAGCTGCAGGCGTTGGTGATCGAGATGCGAGGCGACTGGGCAGCGGCGGTGATGGGGATCGCTCCCACGATCAGGAGAACGAGTGCGGCCACCCGCACCGCCGCTCCCCCGACACGTCCGCCACCCATGCCCAGCGCGACAGTCGTTCGGACCAAGTCACCCTTTCGCGCCGCCTGGCGCCGTCGCTGCCTCATTGTCGCCGGACCAGGATAGATCAGGCTGGAGGCTTGGCCAAGGGCAATGGACGAACCGCAGCCAGATCGATGGCGTGCGATTGCAGAAGCGCGGCGAGCATCGCGGGTTGCGCGCAGAGCACGGTGGCGCCCGCCGCCGTCAATTCCTCACGCGAGCCGTACCCCCAGAGCACCCCGATCGGGAGGACACCGTTGGCGACGGCACCCCGCACGTCGTGGGCCCGGTCGCCGACCATCACCGTGGAGTGGGGCGACAGCGACTCCCTTCGCAATATATACGCGATGAGCTCGCGCTTGACGGCCCGTGTGCCATCGAGCTCGCTCCCGTACACTCGGTGAAAGAAGCGGGCCAGACCGAAGTGGTCGACGATGCGCTCGGCGAAGAGTTGGGGTTTCGCGGTCGCCACGTAGAGCGTCATCCCCAACGCCTGCAGCTCCGCCAGCACCGGCGGGACGTCGGG
This sequence comes from uncultured Candidatus Rokubacteria bacterium, assembly GCA_963754315.1. Taxonomy (GTDB): domain Bacteria; phylum Methylomirabilota; class Methylomirabilia; order Rokubacteriales; family CSP1-6; genus CAVWFS01. The sequence goes on along the minus strand of CAVWFS010000009.1, from coordinate 78,616 downwards.
ATAGAGCGCGTTCTCGAAGATGCCGGTGGCTGCGAATCGCTCTCGATACAGGGCCACCGCCTCGTCGATCGCCGCGGGGCTGGCCGAGCCCAGCAGACTGGCGAAGGTCTCGCGCAGGGGGGGTCCGATGAAGCGCGCGAGATCGGCATCCGGGGGGCTCGAGCGGCCGAGACCACGCAGCGCGTGCTTGAGACAGGCCACGATTCCCTCGCGCGGGTCGGTCAGGGTCCCATCCAGATCGAAGAGGACGTTCACCGCGCCATTATCCTCGAGACGGCCCGCTAGCAGGGGCCCACCCCCTCCTGATAGAGTGTCCGCACCGTCGGAGGGAGAAACGAGCATGCCGGAGACACCACTCGGGTTCCAGCTGCGGAAGATCGGGCACGTCGTGCTCAACGTGAGCGACCTCGAGGCGGCTGTGGACTTCTACACCGCGATACTCGGGCTCCAGGTCAGCGACCGCTATCCGGCCAGCATGGTACCGGGCGGCATGGTCTTCCTTCGCTGCAATACCGACCATCACGGTGTGGCGCTGGTGGGGGGCGCCTCGAAGCTCGAGCGCAGCAGCCTCAACCACTTCGCCTTCGAGGTCGGCTCGCCCGACGAAGTGTTCCGGGCGCGCGCCTGGCTCCAGAAACAGGGGGTGCCCATCGTGTTCGAGGGACGGCGACGCGCGGGCTGTCAGATCGCGGTCGAGTTCCAGGATCCCGACGGCAATAACCTGGAGATCTACTGGGGCCTGGACCAGATCGGAACCGGCGGCCACGTCCGGCCCGCCAGCGAGTGGCGGCCGGCTCGCACCCTGGAAGACGCGGTGGCCAACCCGGTGGCCGACCAGCGATTGCCCTCCATCTCGTGATCCGCTCCTTCGAGCCTGGGAGACCATCATGGCCAGCAACATCATCCGCGTAGGCGATGTGGAAATCATGGCGCTGTCCGACGGGATGCTCGAGTTCGATCTCTGCAACTTCTTTCCGACCATCCCCGCCGACAACTGGCGCGACTACCAGTCTCACCTCACCGAGGAGCACAAGGTCCGCTTCAACCTCGGCTCGTACCTGATACGCTCCGACGGGCGGACGATCCTGGTGGACACGGGTCTCGGCCCCCGGCCCGCCAACACGCCCGACGTCCCCTGGGGCGAGCTCCTGCGGGATTTTCAGGCTAACGGCGTGCGACCCGACCAGGTGGACATGGTGGTCATGACCCATCTCCACCGTGATCATGTTGGGTGGAACGTGCTGGCCGAGGGCGAGCGGTATGTCCCGACCTTCCCGAAGGCCCGCTACTGGATGAGCGCCAAGGACTGGGAGGCGAGCCACCAGCCCGAGGTCCAGCCGACGCGCTTCCCCAATGCCCCCACCTGTGTGTGGCCGCTGGCCGACCTCGGCCTGGTGGAGCTGATGCACGGCGAGCACAGCCTGACGCGCGAGTTGACGGCCGTGCCCACACCCGGGCACACACCAGGGCATATGAGCATCCTGGTCACCTCACGGGGCGAGCGCGCGCTCGTCCTCGGCGACGCCGCGCACAGTCCCGTGCAGCTCCAGGAGCCCGACTGGGTCTCGCGCGCCGACATGGATCCGGAGGTGACGCGCCAGACCCGGCGCGCGCTGCTCGACCGTCTGGAGCGGGAGGACATCATCGTGGCTGCCGGGCATTTCCAGGCACCGGGGTTCGGCAAGATCGTGCGCCTGCAGGGCCGCCGTTACTGGCAAGGGTTGTGAGGGAGAGAACGATGCGACTGAGCCTAGCCTATGAGATGCAACGGCCGGTGGTGGACGATCATGCGGTCGTCGAGGAGACCATCGAGCAGTGCGTGCTGGCCGATCGGATGGGCTTCGATACCGTGTGGTTCGTGGAGCACCACTTCCTCACCAGCTTTTCGATGTCCCCCTGTCCCGAGGTGATCTTTGGCGCGCTGAGTCGGTTGACCAAGCGTATCCGCCTGGGATTCGGCGTGGTCATCCTGCCCTACCACCATCCGGTGCGGGTGGCGGAACGGGTGGCCATGGTGGACCATCTGTCGGGCGGCCGGGTCGAGTTCGGCACAGGACGCTCGGCGGCGTACGAGCAGACCGGCATGGGGATCGATCCGCGAAACACCCGGGCCATGTGGGAGGAGTCGCTCGCGATGATCCCCCGGATCTGGGAGGACGGGACGTTCTCGTGGGAGGGTCAGTTCTGGAACGTCCCCCCCCGCGAGGTTCGACCCAAGCCGTACCAGAAGCCGCATCCGCGGATCTGGGTGGCTGCCTTGCAGCCAGCAACCTATCAACTGGCAGCCGAGAAGGGCATCGGGGTCATGGCCCTGAGCGTGGCCGCGCCCAGCTACCTGGCCCCACACATCAAGGAGTACAAGGAGCGGGTTCGCCACGCCAAGCCGGTGGGGAAATTCATCAACGACCAGTGGCTCAGCGCGACGATGGCATTCTGCGACCTGGACAACAAGGCCGCCCGGGAGCTTTCCGCCAAGTCGCTCAGGACGTTTTTCGGGCCCGATCGGCCCTATCTCAAGGATCAGACCCACCTGTACGAGCAGCTCGTCGAGTCGTGGGGCGGCGTGCCGGAGCACCTCAGGGCCAACTTCTCCCGCTATCTCAAGACTGAAGGGGCCGCCGGCGCGCCCGAGGTGGATCTCTCGGGCGGCTCCGGACAAATCGCGAGCGCGCTCTGGAATCAGATCGATGCCGACACCCTGGTCGATCGCGGTGTCCTCGTGGCCGGTGATCCGGAGAGCTGCCTGGCCAGCATCCGCATCCACGAGGCGGCCGGCGTTGATGAGCTGCAGTTCCTCATGGCGACAGAGACGATCCCCCACGACAAGGTGATGTCGTCCATCGAGCTCTTCGGCAAGCACGTCATTCCGGAGCTGAAGAAAGAGGCGGCCGCCGCTCGCTGACGAGCGGGCCTGCCCGGAAGCTGGGAGGACCTTAGCCTAGCAGCGTGCCGCGCTGGTAGTCCTGGACGGCCTGGGCGATCTCTTCCTTCGTGTTCATGACGAAGGGGCCATAGCGGGCGATGGGCTCACCCAGGGGCCGGGCGGCCAGCAGGAGCAAGCGCGCGGCGGCATCCCCGGTGGCGACCCTCAGCTGCTCGCCGTCGCTCAGCACGGCGAGCTGGCCGGCATCAATCGTCTGCCCCTCGTCACCGCCGCCGACGATGGCGCACCCCTCGTAGACGTACGCGAACGCGTGGTGGCCGGGGGGGAGTCCATGCAGGAGCCGCGCACGGGGCTCCATCCTCACGTCCAGGTAGAGCGGTTGAGTGGCGATACCCTGCACCGGCCCCCGCACACGATCAGCCTCGCCGACGATCACCCGGGCGCGCACGCCAGGCGCCAGCGTGGCCTCGGGAATCTTCTCGGGTGGAATATCCTGATAGCGGGGCGCCGTCATCTTGTCGCGCGCGGGGAGGTTGACCCAGAGCTGGAAGCCCCACATGAGGCCGTCCTGCTGGCGCGGCATCTCCGAGTGGATGATGCCGCGTCCGGCCGTCATCCACTGCACGCTGCCGGCCACCAGCTCGCCGCGGTTGCCCACGTGGTCCTGATGGAGCATGGCGCCGGCGAGCATGTAGGTAACCGTCTCGAAGCCGCGATGCGGATGATCGGGAAATCCGGCCAGATAGTCGCCGGGGCGATCCGACTTGAATTCATCGAGCAGCAAGAACGGGTCGAGATGGTCGAGCTCCGGCGTGCCGATCATCCGGGTCAGGCGCACCCCCGCGCCGTCTGACGTCGGCTGCCCCTTCACCACTCTCAGCACGCGTCGCTCCGCGGTCGCTCTCATCTCGCCCTCCTGGCCTATCGAGCCACGCCGAAGGCAGCAGCCTTCCACCGCGGGTCATCGGACGAATCGAGGCGACGCGCGACCCGACGCAGCAGCTGACCGGCTGCCGTCTCCGCCCAGAACCAGCGGGTGATCTCGTCGCCGCCGACGCCCGGCTTCATGGCCATGTACCCTTCATAGTACAGAGTCTTGAGATCGTCCGCGCACCAGCGGACGAAGCCCGGCAGCGGCGTCGTCTCCGGCCGCTCCGTCATGTCGACGTCCTCACCGTCGGCGAATCCCTGCAGAAAGCGCACGACGCCGCGAAAGCGCGTGGGAGGAATGCCGGTGAGTCCGAGCGCCGTGCGCCCTCCGCTGCGCGCGAGCCACTGCTCGTAGTACTGGCGCATCTGCGTCGTCTCCAGCGCCGGATCGTCCGGGACGACCGTCGCCGGTGTGATGGCGGAGGCCTGGGCGGGGGCAGCTGGCTGGTCTCCTGGCTCCAGGTCGTCGGGGAAATCACGTAGCACGGGGCCCCCCGGCTCGCGCAGGAGGTCGAGGGCCGCCCGGAGGACTCGATGCTGCAGCTCGGGATCATTGGGTCGACCGAGCGCATGGCCGAAGGGAAACGGCACGAAGAGGGCACGCGGCGGCTTCACCTTCTCCGTGTGCTCCCGCACCATGCTGATCGACGTCGTGGCGATGCCCTGCTCCTCCAGGGCGCGAGCCAGCACACCCCCGGTGTGCGTGCAGAAGGGTCAGGTCGGCGTGATGAACGCCACCTCCGCGCCCTCCTCGCGCAGACGCCGGCCAACCTCCGGCCCCGTCTCACTCTGCAGACGAACGGTGTCGCGCAGGGCACCCATGAACGAGTAGCAGTGAGGCGCCAGGCTACCGACCTCGCCCCGCTCAACCAGCTCTCGGAGCCGATCGATCGGAAACGAGATGTTGAGATCGCGCATGATCGCCGAACGGTCGAAGCCGAGACTCGTGTGACTCTGGACGATGTCGGCCGTCGGGGTGTCCGACGGGAATCACGCGATACGTCTGATCGCCGGGCCCGAACAATCGGTCAGCGCGCCGGTGGAGGCCCGCGGTGGTCACGATGGCCACGCGACATGCCGTGAGGGGCTTGGTCAGTGACACATAGGGTGTCGTATCGTTGACCTGCGCCGGGAACGTCAACAGATTGTTGCGGTTGATCTGGGGCAGGCGATCGAGTCGGGGCATCGGCGCGCGTCCTCCCTGCAGCAGGGGGTGATCGGTCGAGCGGTCTTCGGCAGGGTAACACGCCGTTCGCCTGGTCCGGACGTGCGCGGTATGCTACAGGTGCCGCAAGGCGGGAAGACGACCGCGGGAGGCGAGCCCATGAAGTTGACTGACGCTCAGCTCGCGCAGTTTCACGACGAGGGCTACCTGTTTCTGCCCGATTGGTTCGGGCCCGACGAAGTGCGGATCATGAAGGGCGAGGTCTCGGCCATCTTCGCCCAGCGTCGCCCCGAGAACGTGCGCGAGAGGACCGGCGACGTGGTGCGTACCGCCTTCGCCGTCCATACGTACAACGAGGTGTTCCGCCGGCTCGTACACCATCCGAAGTTTCTGGGGCCGGCCGAACAAATGCTGGGCGGCCAGATCTACATCCACCAGTTCAAGATCAACGGCAAGGCCGCCTTCGACGGCGACGTGTGGCAGTGGCATCAGGACTACGGCACATGGGCCGCCGATGACGACATGCCGGAGCCGCGCGCCATGAACCTCGCGGTGTTCCTGGACGAGGTAACCGAGTTCAACGGTCCACTCTTCTTCATTCCGCGGTCGCACAAGAAGGGCAAGCTGGGAGCCGGGCACGACGTGACCACAACCAGCTATCCTCTGTGGACCATCGACCACGCGACCATCGCGCGCCTGGCCAACGAGGGTGGCATCGTGGCCCCGAAGGGCCCGCCGGGCTCGGCCCTCTTCTTCCACTGCAATCTTGTGCACGGCTCGCCGCCGAACATGTCGCCCTGGGGCCGCGAGATCGTCTATGTCAGCCTGAATCGTGCCGACAACGCCATCCGCCGATTCAAGCGCCCGGAGTGGATCGCCCACCGCGACTTCACGCCCCTCACGGCCATGGGGCCCGACTGCTTGCGCGAGCTCGCCGCCTCCCACGCGACGTAGCCGCGGGCGCGCCTACCGGACGAGGGGGCGAACTTTCTCGCCCAGCAGTCGAAGCCCGCGCAGCACGGCCTCGTGCGGCAGCCCCGCCCAGTGCAGGCGAAAGATGAGCGTCGTGGCGCCCGTTCGCTCGACGGTGCGCTGGATCTCGGCCGCGCATTCGCCCGGATCACCGATGATGAATCGGTCGCGGGCCAGATCATCGAACGTCTGGGTCATGTCGTCGTCGCCGGGCAGCGCCTTGTGCTGACCCCACGCCACGTAGGCCTGATACTTCCGCTCCAGATGCGGCCGCGTCACGCGCGCGGCCTCGTTGCGCGTCTCCCCGATGCACAGTTCGCGGATCACGGGGATCTCGGCTGGCACAGTCTTGCCGAGACGTGCCCGCGTCGCGCGGAACAGGTCGAGCTGACGGGCGATGGTCGTCAAGGTCGCGTGGGGATTCACGATCCAGGTGTCGCCGATCTCGGCCGCCCGCTCCACCGCGCGGTCGTTGTTGGCCGCCACCCAGATCGGCGGCCGCGGCTTCTGCACCGGCCGCACCAAGGTCGTCGCCCCGCGGAGCGTGCAGGACGGTGAGGTGTAGTCAACCGGCTCGCCCGCCCACAGCTTCGTGATCACCTCAAGATGCGCGCGGGCGCGCGAGACCCGTGCGCCGGGAGCGAGACCGAAGGCGTCGTCCTCGACCTTCCGGTAGCCGAGCCCAATCCCGAAGATGAACCGGCCGCCGGTGATGACATCCAGCGAGGCGGCCTCCTCGGCGAGCTGAACCGGATTCACGAGCGGCAGCAGGTAAATGGTCACCCCGATCCGCATCGATCCGGAGTCGGCGGCCAGGCGCGCCGCCGCCACCGTGGGCTGCAGCATCTGGAACTCAGTGGCCAGAAAGTGCTGGCCAAGCAGCACCAGGTCAAACCCGAGATCGCGCGCCAGCCGCACCTGCTCGACCGTTTCCCGCCAGCGCTCGGCCGCAGACTCGTGGGGAGGATGCTGGTTCGTCACGAAGAGCCCGAATTGGGTGGTCATGGCCCGCATCTTACTCCAGCCCAACCCGGCCAGGCACGACCGCCGCGGCCAGTTGACACGCGAGGAGGATTCTATGGACTCCACGACGCGACGTGATCTCCTGCAGCACGTGGCCCTGGCCCTTCCACTGGCGTCTCTTCTGGCGGGCTCTCGGTCCGCGCGGGCGCAGGCGCCGAGCCCCGTCAAGGTTGACACCAAGGGCCTCGTGGCGAAGATCACAAAACACACTAGGGGCGAGCCGCTCGCGATGCGGGATTCACGGCGCGGCCGGCCGCGCCGCAATCCGCATCCGCAGCCTGATGTGCTACCATGTGCTACATGAAGAGAGCTCGACGCGGAGTCGGCGTCCGTGAGCTCCGTCAGAACCTGAGCGTCTATCTGCGCCGCGTGAAGGCGGGGGAGACCATCGAGGTCACCGAACGCGGGCAGCGCGTCGCGATTCTCTCAAGGGCTGACGCGGGGCTGACGGTTCTCGATCAGCTGATCGCTGCTGGACGCGCGGTGCCGGCCAGGGGCGACCTCCTCGCCTTGGGACCACCCCTCGGGCGGCCGTCACGGCGAGCCAGCCGCGCGCTCGAGGAGTTGCGCCGCGAGCGACGGTGGCGCTGATCTATCTCGACTCCTCGGCCCTGGTGAAGCTGGTCGTCGCCGAACCCGAATCCGAGGCGCTCTTCGAGCTGCTGGCCGCGTGGCCTGACCGCGTGTCCAGCGCCCTCGCGCTCACCGAGGTGCCACGGGCGCTTGGCCGCGGGGGTTTCGGGCCCGCCGAGCGTCGTCGCGCCGACCAGATTTTCTCCCGCGTCGGCTTGATCGAGCTTGATAGGCGGATCCTCGCTGCAGCGGCAACGCTCGATCCCCCGGCGCTCAGGACACTGGACGCCATCCACCTAGCGACGGCCCTCGCCGTCCGTCAGGATCTTGGCGGCGTGATCACCTACGACGCGCGGCTCTCGCTGGCCGCCCGCCACGTCGATCTCGAGGTATTGGCACCAAGGTGAACCGATGCGTGACCGTCGGGCAGGACTTTCGTTCGCCTCAGCCATGATCCCGCTGCCGCTCGGCAGCGAGCAACGAGCGGACGCCGGCCGAACGCGCTCGCGGTTTCGAGTCGGCTGGCTCCTGACTACCCCGCGCCGAGGGCAGCGCGAACACGTGGCAGCACCTCGCGCGCCACCCGCGCCATGAAGCCCTGCTCGGGATCGTCCGGGACCAGCGGATTGGGGACGGGATGCAGGACGACGTGCTCGAACGCGACGGGCGCCGCGCGCAGCACATTGACGAGCTGCGCGACGATCTCGGCCGGCCCGCCGCGCAGACAGAAGGCGTCGGCGGCCGCCGCCGGGAGAAAGTCCGCCACGCGACCGCTCATCTCCAGATCGGTCGCGTGGTGGAAGTCGGGCCATACCTGGTGCTGCTGCTTGAGCTTCTCCGGATGGACGTTCGACCAGGCGAGCTGCGGTGCCTCGAACAAGGTGGGCGAATATTCGTAGTAGCCCGCCGCCATGGACTTGCCCATGAGCAGGGCCAGGCCCGGGTCGTCCACGAGCACGGTGTGGAAGATTGCCCCTACGCGGACGGCCGACGGGTCACGGCCGGCCTCGGCCGCACCGGCGCGAATCAAGTCCACGGCCACCGCGAGGTTCGCCGGATGCGTCCCGACGCGAATGAAGACGCCGTCGGCCACCCCGCCCGCCATGCGCAAGGTGCGTGGGCCGGCGGCAGCGATCCAGATCGGCACTGGCCGGTGGTGCGGCAGACGCGCCGGCCTGGCCGCGCCGACCTCGACCGCCTCACCGTCGAGGAGCGCCCGCATCAGGCGCGTGCTCGCCTCCAGCTCCTTGACCCGTGCCGGCCGTAGCCCCGCCAAGCGCACGGCCGTGTCGCCCACCCCCCAGGCGAGCACGGTGCGACCAGGTGCCAGCTCGTCGATGGTCGCGATCGAGGACGCAGTCACGGTGGGATGACGGTTGACGGGATTCGCGAGCAGCACCCCCAACGTGATGCGCTCAGTCGCGCGCGCGGCTGCCGCCAGCAGCACGTAGGTGTCGCGGCGGCGGAGCTGGGAGTCGGGCTGCCACGCCGCGTCCCAGCCCAGTGCCTCCGCCCGCCGCACGTCGGCGGCGAACGCGTCCACCGAGCGCGAATCGAAACGGTTGAGTCCGAAGCGGGGAACGGTCATGGCCTTGCGGCCATCACCGTCTTGCCCATCGGCGTGTTCTCGAGGCCGAAGTAGCCGAGCATGTTGCCCGCCCCGATCTTGTAGGCCTCGTCGGCCGGCACCTCGGCGAAGAGGCGCTCGGCAAACGGCCGCGTGTTCGGCCAGTCACACTCGATGTGGGGGAAGTCGGTGGCGAACATGATGTGCTCGACTCCCATGTGGTGGCGCAGCTCGACGGCCACTCGCTCCACGTGCTGCACGCTGAAGTAGATGTGCTGCCGCACGTAATCGCTGGGCCGTTGCTTGAGCGGCTTGATGTGGAGCAGGCGCTCCGACCAGTGGCGGTGCCGCTCGTACCAGTAGTCCGCCTCCTCCATCCAGAACGGCACCCAGCCCAGCCGCGTCTCGGCGAAGAAGATCTTCAGATCCGGGAACCGATCAAAGGCGCCGGAGAGGATGATCTGGGCAAAGCTCATGGCAGGAGCGGTGCCGAGGAACGGCAGGGCCACCCACTCGACGATCTTCCGCGGCCCGAGCTTCTTCAGCACCTCGGGATCGGCGCCCGGGTACTCGAAAGTGGGTTGGGAAGCTCGCGGCCCGAGGCGGTCGAACCCGACGTGCACGGTCAGCGGCATCTTCATGTCGACGGCGGCGGCCCAGAACCGATCGTCCTCGGCAGTCGGATAGGCCTTGCCGCTGGGGAACACGCCGAGATTGACGCCTTTCAGTCCCACCTTCGCGCAATGCTTCAGCTCGGCCACCGCGTCGTCGAGATTGGTCCACGGGATGACGCCGAGCCCGATGAGCCGATCCGGCGAGACTGCACAGTACTCCTCGGCCAGCCAGTCGTTGTAGGCGCGGACCACCGCGCGATAGACGTCGTCGTCGGTCAGGGCGCGCCAGAGACGTGGGCCTACCTGCATGTTGGGGAAGAGGACCTCGGCGTGCAGACCATCCATGTCCTGCTCGCGAAGCCGCTGGTCGGGCGGCCCCACACCGGCAGTGTCGGCCACGGTCACCCCGAAGGGCTGCCACGTCTCGTTGGTTCGCCCGGCTCTCAGGTCGAGGAAGGGCGCGGGATAGGGTGGCTGCCCTTCCACGAGAATGGCGTCACCGCCGTCCGGGAGCTTGATCGTGCGCGGCGCGTGATCCCGGTACTTCGCCGGCATCCGCGGGCTCCAGCGCTCGGGAAGGACCTCGAGGTGACCGTCGCTGGACATCAAGGGCGGAAGGGCGGAGGCTGTCATGGGCCTTCTCCTTTTGCGGGATAGTATCATCGGCCATGGACGACGATTCGATGATCCTGACGCGGTTCGACGACCGCGGCGAGGCGGGCCGCATCGCGTGGGTAATCTTCAACGATCCGAAGCGACGCAACGCCCTCGGCGTGGCCGGCAAGGAGCAATTCATCACGACCCTGGCGGCGCTGCGCCACGACCCCTCGCTCCGGGCGCTCGTGCTCACGGGTGCCGGTGACCGGGCCTTCGTGAGTGGCACCGATCTGGCGGAGATGGCTGAGTTCGATCTTCCAACCGCGGAGGCCTCGGCCACCAAGACCCATCGCGCCTGCGACGGGGTGCGCACGTTCCCGGTGCCGGTCATCGCGCGCATCAACGGCTACTGCTTCGGTTCCGGCATGGAGATCGCGGCCTGCGCCGACCTGCGGGTGGCCGCGGATCATGCGCGATTCGGCATGCCCGAGACGCGCTTCGGGATTCCGTCGGGGATGGAGGCCTCCGTCTTGCCCAAGCTCATCGGATGGGGAAAAGCGTGCGAGCTGGTGCTCACCGGCGACCACATCGACGCCGGCGAGGCTCATCGCATCGGCTTCCTGCAGAAGCTGGTGCCCTCCGAGCGCCTGGACGAAGCGCTGGAGCAGTGGCTTGCTTCGATCCTGGCCTGTGGCCCGCGCGCCATCCGGATCCAGAAGCGCCTGATCGTCGACTGGGACCGGATGTCCACGGTGGATGCGGCCCGCGCCGGCATCCAGGCCTACGTCGACGCCTATCGCACCGACGAGCCGCGCCGCCTGATGACCGCGTTCGTCAACCGCAGACGGGCACCGAAATCCGACTGACGGCGGCCGTCAACCGGAGACGGACCCAGCGTCACGCCTGGTCAGAACCGTCCGTGGCGTCCGGCGCCCGCGGCGAAACGCTGAGCTCCCTCCTGACTCTCGCCCGAATCGACCGTGGCCTTGCCGAGGGAAAACTCGTTGGCGAGGGCGGCGGGGAGTGAAAGCCCCTGGCCCTCCCACGCTGAGCGGCGATCGCTCCGGACGCAGCGGGGCGGAAACCCGGCGATGGTTCGCGCCAGCGCCTCCGCCTCGTCGCGGGCGTGGCCGACCGCCACCACCCGGTTGGCGAGCCCGAAGGTGAGCGCCTCGTGGGCATCCACGGGGCGTCCGGTCAAGATCATGTCGAGGGCGCGCGAGAGGCCGATCAACCGCGGAAGCCGCACGGTACCGCCGTCGATCAGCGGCACCCCCCAGCGACGGCAGAACACGCCGAAGACGGCGCTCTCGGAAGCGACCCTCAGGTCGCACATGAGGGCGAGCTCGAGACCGCCCGCCACCGCGTACCCCTCCACGGCAGCAATGGTCGGCTTGCTGAACACCATGCGGCTCGGGCCCATCGGCCCGTCCCCCTCGGGGCTGAGGCGCAGTCCAAGCTCGGTGCCTCGGGCCTTGAGGTCGGCTCCTGCGCAAAACACGCCACCTGCGCCCCACAGCACGGCCACCCGCAGCGCGTCATCGGCCTCGAACTCGCGAAACGCGTCGGCCAGGGCGCGGGCGGCGGAGCCATCCACCGCGTTGCGCGCCTCCGGACGGTCGATCACGATGGTGGCCACGGCCTCGGTCCGCTCCAGCCGGATCGCCATCTCAATTCCCCTTAGCCGGTTACTTGTAGATCTGCTTGGCGAGTTTGAGCATCTCCTCCTGGAGCTTCGGATCGGTGGTGCCGAGCAGCTTGGCCTGGGCGAGCGGCCGCGCTTCGGCGGCCATCCGGCTCTCCAGCCCACCGACGACGGTGACGAACCCCAGATTGCCGTACAGCAGCTGGGCCTCATCGCTCAGAAAGAAATCGAGGAGCAGCCGGGCGGCATTGGGGTGCGGGCAGTTCTTCAAGATGGTTCCGTCGAAGCGCACGTAGGTGCAGCCCTCGCTCGGGATGATGGCCTTCACGGGCAGCCCCTTGAGATCCAGGATGTCAGGCAAGGTGAACGGGATGTACAAGGGATACTCGCCCCGGGCCACGCGCGGGTAGTTCCCGCGTAGCTCCCGATTCATGTGAAGCTGTTGCTCGGCCAGCTTGTCCTGGAACTCCTTGCCGAACTTCTGGACGGTGACCATGAACAAGACGGCGCCGCCCCCCAGCGCGCGCATGTCGTCGGACAGGATCTTGCCCTTCCAGCGTGGGTCGAGGAGGTCCTTCCAGCTCTTGGGCTCCTCGGCCGGCTTGACCATCTCGGTGTTGACGAGGATGCCGTACTGAATGACGTAGATCGGGACCCGCGTGCCGTCGGCCTTGAACGGCGCCACCGGCCGTCCGGCGTTGGGAAGCGATCCATAGGGCTGAAACGCGCCCTCGGCAAGCTGCAGCGCGGTGGTGGTGGATCCGTTGTAGGACACGTCACCCAGGAGCTTCCCGGCGGTCTGCTCGGTGCGGATGCGCTCACGCAGCTCGCTCGCCCGCGCCTCCAGCACCTCGAGACGGACGCCATACTTGGCCTCGAAGGCCGCCGCCAGCTTCGGCACCACCGGGGTCCCGACGGCGCCGCTGTACATCACCACCTTGCCTTCCTTCCGGGCGCCCTCGATGACCTTCTTCCACTCAGCATCACCTTGTGTCTGGGCCAACGCGGGACGCGCCGGCGCCACGAGGGAACCCAGCGCCGCCAGCTTCAGCATCGATCGACGTGTCACCACCATGGGGGTCCTTTCATCGATTCAGATGGGTTCGTACGAGCCGACGCTCGCCAAAACGGAACAGGAACACGAGGGCCAGCATGACCAGAGCGATGACACTCACCTGCCCGGCCTTCCCCTCGCTCCAGAGCCGCATCACGACGACCGAGAGTACCTCGTGGCCGACGCTGTAGAGCAGGATCGAGGCCGACAGCTCACGCAGAATGATGAAGAAGATGAGGATCCAGCCCACCGCGAACGCCGGCCACGCCAGGGCCAGCAGGATGCGCCGGAAGGTCGTCCACCAGGCCGCCCCGTGCACCCGCGAGCATTCCTCCAGGTCGTTGGCGAGCTGGGCGAAGGCGCCGGCCATGGTCCGCACCGCCAGCGGCGTTCCCAGGGACACGTAGGCCACGAGCAGCGCCCACAAGGTCCCGTAGAGCTGGATGGGCCCCGGCATGAGCGCGTAGGCCCACAAGAGACCGACCCCCAGCACCATGCCTGGCATCATCCAGGGCAGCCAGGCCAGCACCTCGAAGGCACCCCGGATCGCGTAGCGCGTCCGCACGATGACGTACGCCACGAGTCCACCGAGCACCATGGTCGCGGTCGCCCCCAGCACGCCGAGAAGCAGCGTGTTGCCGAGGGCGCGCCAGATGAGGCGGCTCTGCCACACGGCCTGGTAGTGATCCACGGTCAGCATGCTCATGCGATAAAAGCCGAAGAACTTGAAGAACGAGCCGATGATCAGCTGCCCCACCGGCAGGACCACCGTGACCGCGAAGAACAGCACGCAGAAGCCGAAGGTGACCCACCGCCAGCGGCCGAGCCTGGTCACGCGCGGCGTATACCCTTTGCCGGTGACGGTGACGAAGCTTCGACCGCCGAGCAGCCGCCACTGCCAGCCAACCAGCGCGAACATGAGCACCATGATGCCCAGCGCGAGCGCCGTTGCTTGCTGGTAGTCGGGCCGGTTGACGTGGTGGATCAGGTGGTAGATCTCCGTCGTGATCACCTCGATGCCGGCCGGCGTCCCGAAGATCAACGCCGATTCGAAGCTCTCCACCCCGCGGATGAATGACAGCAGAAAGGCGCTGGTGGTGACGGGCAACATGAGCCCGAGCGTGACCCGACGAAAGGTCGTCCACTGGGAGGCGCCCGAGGTGCGGCTCGACTCTTCCAAGGTGGGGTCCATGGCGCGCAGACCGCTCACCAGCAAGAGGAACAGGAATGGCGTCGAGTACTGCATCATGTGCCAGACGACCCCACCGTACGAATAGATGTTGACGAGGGGTTCGCGCAGGCCCGTGAGGGCCGTCCACCCGAGGTTGATGAGGCCGCCCTTGGGTGTGGCCAGCATGCCCCACGCCATGGCCGTCAGAATGGGCGGGATGTAGAAGGGCAAGGTGATCAGGATCTCCAAGGTGTCGCGGTACGGCGTGTCGGTCCGGGCCACGATCCAGGCCAGGAACAGCGCGAGCACGAGGGCGAGGCCGGTCTTCACGAGCGAGAGCCCGATCGTGTTCAGCAGCACGAGGGCGTTGGTGCGCGAGAGCATCGCGCGGTAGCCGTCGAGATTGAAGCTTCCCGCCGCTCCCGGCGGGGTGGTGTGCAAACTCCCGTACACGAGCATGCCCATGGGATAGGCGGTCAGGAAGAGCAGCACGGCCAGCAACAGGCCGAGCGCCACCTTCCGCCCGAGCGGGCCCGCGCCCAGCGCGCGCGCCGGGTGCAGGACGCTTCCAGGGTCGTCATGGCGCAGCCTAGCAATGGATCGAAGCGGACGTCAAGGCGAGCCGGGGCGAAAACGTCCACGGCGCGAGCCCTTGACACATGGCCATGTGATAGCTATATCTGACCGCATGAAGGCCTCTCGCGGTGGGTCCCGGCGTGTCAAGATCGCCGAGTTGAAGAACAGGCTGAGCTATTACCTGCGGCGTGTGCAGCGAGGCGAATCGATCCTGGTCTGTGATCGTGACCGGGTCATCGCGCGCATCGACCGGGTCAGCACCACCGCCTTCATTCCTGAGAGCGAGGCCGAATGGCTGAACCGCCTCGAGCAGCACGGGGTAGTCCGTCGGGGTACCGGCAAGCTGTCGCCGACGTGGTTGGCGAGCCGACCCGCGGTCGATGCCGACGTGGTGGCGGCGCTCCTGCGAGAGCGGACGGAGGCCCCCTGAGGTTCTGGGACAGCTCGGCCATGGTTCCCCTGCTGATCGAGCAGGAAGCCTCGGCTCGCGTGGCGGCCTGGGTCGAGCTGGACGACCGCTTGGTCGTATGGACACTCACCCCGGTGGAGATTGTCTCCGCGCTTCGCCGTCTCGTCCGCGAGAACGCGCTCGACGATGACCTCGCGCAGTCCGCCGAGGCGCGCCTGGATGCGATCATTCGCACATGCCACGTCGTCATCGACGTGGAGACGGTCAAGTCGATGGCCTCGAGACTGCTGCGCCTTCATCCTCTCCGGGCTTTCGACGCCCTTCAGCTGGGCGCCGCCCTGCGCTGGGCCGAGGGGCATCCGCAGGGCCGGATGTTCTGCACGCTCGACCGCCGCCTGGCCCTGGCGGCCCGGCACGAGGGCTTCTCCGTTCCGGCCTGAAGCGATCTCCTCCTCGGGCAACC
The DNA here is from genome assembly GCA_963754315.1 of uncultured Candidatus Rokubacteria bacterium. Taxonomy (GTDB): domain Bacteria; phylum Methylomirabilota; class Methylomirabilia; order Rokubacteriales; family CSP1-6; genus CAVWFS01. Next base: position 62,973 of record CAVWFS010000009.1, on the reverse strand, counting down.
GGTCGAAGAACGCTGCCGTAACCCTACCCTTGAGAAATCCGGGTTTCCGCTTTCTGAGCGGGGCGCACCGGCACCAGCTTGACGTACGGCTTTCCTGCCTTCGCGAGCACGATATCCTCTCCGCGGTGAACCCGGTCGAGGATCCGGGAGAGGTGCGTCTTCGCCTCATGAACGTTGATCAGCGTGGCCATCGCATCACCCTTATGACTAAGTTGACCACCGGCCGCGGGGTGGGAGCCCCAACGGGCCCCACCCCCATCACGGTGGTCGGGCTAGCGCGCCCGGGCGAGGGGTCCGCGCAGCAGTTGTCCGGGCAACGCGCCTGTGTGCTTGCCGTCCCGGAGGAGGATCTCGCCGTTGACCACCGTGGCGGCGACGCCGCGGGTGCGCTGGATGAGACGCCGAGCCCCGGCCGGCAAATCGTCCACGACCTCTGGCATCTCCGCTGAGATGGTATCTGGATCGAAGACGACCAGGTCCGCGGCCATGCCTTCCCGGATGAGCCCACGGTCGGCGAAGCCCCAGTAGGTGGCCGGCACCAGGGACAGCATGCGCACCGCCTGCTCGAGCGTGAACGCCTGCTTGTCCCGCACCCAGTGACTCAGGAGGTGGGTCTGCAGCGAGGAGTCCATGAGCTGCGACACGTGCGCGCCCGAGTCGGAGAAGGTTGTGACGGTGCGTGGGTGGCGCATGAGCTCCAGAGCATAGTCCTGGTCTTCGTTGGCGACGGGCTGAAGGAAGAACAGATCGAGGTCCTTCTCGAGAGCCAGCTCGATCATGGTCTCCGCCGGGTGCTGCCCACGCTCGCGGGCGACCTCCGCCACCGTCCGATGCGGCCCTTGCACGGTGTCGAAGACGCGCAACACGTCGTAGTCGGCGTCGCGGGCCTCGGTCCCGACCGTTTTGCGGTTCGAGCGCACCCCCGACGCCTCGAGCAGCCGGCCGCGCAAGGCCGGGTCGCGAAGCTGGTGCCGTTGCTCGGCCAGGGGTCGCGCGCGCAACTCCTTCCAGACCGGCAGGTGATCGAACGGCATCTGGGTCTTGAACGAGAGCAGCGCGCTGAGCCATCGGCTGTGGACCTGGGCGAACATGCGCCCGCCCATGGCCGCCGTCTCGTCGAGCAGGTCGAGGTACTTGCGCCAGACGTCCGGCACCCCGCGCCGGCTGAACACGCCGAATGTGATGGGGCGACCCGTTTCGATCGCCAGATCACGGAGCCGGACGTGATACTCGCGCAGTCCCGGGTCGCCGGCGGCGCGATCTACCCCTTCCCCGGCCAGCTCGAAGATGCCTGCGTTGAGATCGCCCATCACGCCGACCAGCCGACGTACCTCGTCCCAGGTGGCCAGACGGCTCGCCACCGGTTGCCCACCGAGCCGTTTCGTGAGCAGGCGAGCGCGAGGTGGTGAACCCCATGGCCCCGGCGCGCAGCGCGTCGCGAAGCTCACGCTCCATTGCCCTCAGGTCGTCCTCGTTGGCGGCCTGGTCGAAGGCGCGTTCCCCCATCACGTAGGTCCGCAGGGCAGAGTGGCCGATGTAACCCGAGTAGTTGATGCCCTTCGGTAACGCGTCCAGCGCGTCCAGGAACTCCGGAAAGGTGGTCCAGGACCACTCGATCCCGGCCTCCATGGCCTGGGGCGGGATGTCCTCGGCGCGCTGCAGATTGCGAACGACCATGTGCCGGTTGGCCTTCGCGCAGGGGGCGAGCGTGAAGCCGCAATTCCCCATCACGACGCTGGTGATGCCGTGCCAGCAGGAGGACGTGCCGAGTGGATCCCAGAAGATCTGCGCGTCCATGTGGGTATGCCCATCCACGAAGCCGGGCGCCACCACCTGGCCGTCGGCGTCGATGACCTCGCGGGCGGCCTCACGGATGCGACCGATGGTCACGATGCGACCATGCCGCACTCCGACGTCGGCGCGATACCGGGGCAAGCCCGATCCGTCGATCACCACGCCGTTCTTGATCACCAGGTCGTAGGGCATCGTCCACTCCTTGTCGCGGGAGGTGAGAGGCTGTCGGCCGCGATCCATCCATCCTACTGCAGGCGGTCCGCTGACGGCCAGACGTTCGTTGCGGGTATCATGACGAGGATTCGGGTGTGCTAGCCCGCGGGAGAGGGACAGATGAGCGATCTGACAGCAGTGAACCTCGGCCAGATCACGGAAGGCATTCGCGCGTCCACCAAGCCCGTCCGCATCCTCTGGCAGGCCGACGACACCCTGGCCTTCGTCGCCCGGGGCCGCGAGCATCGGAGCGAGTTCCACTCCGATCCCGTCGACGAGGTGATGTACATGATCAAGGGCGACATGCGGCTGCACTATCGGACACCTCAGGGCGAGGAGAAGGTGGCCGTCATCCGCGAAGGTGAGATCATTCATTGCCCGGCGGGTGTCCCGCACTCGCCGCGCTTCGCCCCGGATGCATTCGTGCTGGTGCTGGAGCGCAAGCGCCGCCCCGATGAGCGCGACACCTTCACATGGTTCTGCGAGCAATGCGGGGGCACCCTCTACCAGAGCGTGAAGCACGTGACCGACTACACCGCCGACCCCGTCTCGCGAGTGTACGAGGAGTTCTACGGCTCCGAGGCGAACCGGACCTGCGTGAGCTGCGGTCACCTGAGCCCGCGGCCCCTCAGATGAGCGCGCGCGAGATCGAGAGCCCCTCGCCGCTCGAGGCGGCCCGCAAGCTGGCGCCCCAGATCAGGGCCTGTGCCGAAGCGATCGAGGAGGCCCGTGAGTTGCCGCGGCCACTGTTCGAGGCCTTGGCCGATGCTGGGCTGTTTCATCTCGCCCTCCCCCGCACCTTGGGATGTCCCGAGCTGGATCTGCCGACCTACATCCAGGTGATCGAGGAAATCGGCAAGGCCGACGCCAGCACCGCCTGGACCATCAATCAAGGCGCCATCTTCGCCACCTATGGCGCGCGGATGCCCGTTGCCGCCGCGCGTACCATCTGGATCGACACCCCGCGCAGCGTCGTCTCCAATACCCCGGCCGCCACTGCTCAGGCCATCGTGGTGCCGGGCGGGTACCGGGTCACCGGTCGACAAGGCTTCAGCACGGGCTGCCGCCATGCCTCCTGGGTCGCCGCCCACGCCCAGATCATCGACAATGGCCAGACTCGGCTCCTCGCGAACGGGCAGCCCGAGACTCGCTACCTGTTCGTGCCGGTCGCCCAGGCCGAGCTGCTCGATACGTGGCAGGTGCGTGGGATGCGCGGCACGGGGACGCACCATTTCGCCGTGAACGATGTCTTCGTGCCCGGCGAGCTCAGCGTCCCGTCGGTCTCGATAGCGCAGCCCAACCTCGGACCGCTCTATCAAATCCCCCGAACCCTGGTCTTCGCCTCCGGCGACGCCTCGGTGGCCCTCGGTATGGCCCGCACCTGCCTGGCCACGTTCTTCGAGCTCGCCGGCGCGAAGCAACCACGGGCCCTGCCCGGATTGCTCCGCGATCAGGCGATGGTCCAGGCCGACGTGGGCCACGCCGAGGCCCATATCCGATCGGGGCGGGCCCTCCTGACCGAAACCGTGCGTGAGGTGTGGGCCGACGTGAGCGCGACCAACACCATCAGCCTCGACCAGCGGGCGGCCTTGCGCATCGCGACGACCCACGCCATCCGGCTGGCCGTTCAGGTGGTCGATATCGTCTACAACGCCGCCGGCGCCACTGCGGTCTACGAGGAAAACCCGCTGCAGCGCTACTTCCAGGACATTCACGTGATCAGTCAGCACCTGCAGTCTCGTCTGGCTCACTACGAGCTGGTCGGGCGCCACTGGCTGGGATTGAAGATCGACGAGGCCAGGTTGTGAACCGCATCGCGCTCGTCAGCTTCGATATCGATGGAACCCTGGAGGTCGGCGAACCGCCCGGCATCATCACGGTGGCCATGGTGAGACAGGCCAAGGAGCGGGGGTACCTGATCGGGAGCTGCTCAGATCGAACCCTCGGATACCAGCGGCAGCTGTGGGAGCGGCTGGAAATCGCCGTCGATTTCACCGCCTTGAAGCACCGGCTGGCGGAGGTCAAGGCTCTCTTCGCGGCCGAGGCCTACTACCATATCGGAGACACCGAGCTGGATGACGTCGTCGCCCGCGGCGCCGGGTTTCGCTTCCTCCGGGCTGAGGCCTCCGCCCACCAGGACTGGTGGCCCCAGCTGGTGGCGACGAGCATCTGAGGCTGTCCACGGCCCGTCAAGGCCTCGCGGTCTTTGCCGGCGCCCTCGGCTGGTGTTTCACGTTGAAATTGGCTGGGTCGACTGACATAATCGCGCGAACACAGACGGGGGGGAACAGCCATGCCCATGGTGTACGACCTCCTGGGAGAACCGGTCGTCAACGGCATTTGCCCCATCCCGCTGCGGCGCGCTCGGATTTGTGCCTCCTGCGAGGTCGTGCTCGAGCAGGGCTTCTCGGTGTGCCCACGCTGTGGGAACGGGCGCATCGACGAGCTGACCGGGTGGCTTGAGCGGATCGTGCGAGCCACTAGCCAGGCGGTTGTCGACACCTCTAGATCCGAGTCAACACAGCAATAGAACCAGGGTACTTCCAACCCGCTGCCTTCCGGTAGGACCAGGCGGGCGTTCCGCCCGAACCCGCTTTGGCACAATGCCCGTCCGCTCGCCGCCACCAGGGATGGCCTGCGCCCCAAGGGGTGAAAAAGCCGCCTCCCACGCTTGGCGGGACAATTGCGAAGCCCGCGAGGTGTAAGGGGTGATGCGATCATGGTGACGAAGTCCTCCCTCCCCTACACTCCGGTGACGGTGCCGCATATCCTCCCTGACGCGATCCACGTCTGGACCTTCCGTCTGGACATTGCCGACTGGCGAGACCGTCTGCGCCCGGAGTGGCTCTCCGCCGACGAGGTCGCGCACGCAGGGCGCTTCGCATTCCCGGCGCTTCGGCGGCGCTTCGTGGTCTGCCGGACAACCCTGAGGGCGATCCTCGGCAGCTACCTCAGGCGGCGGCCAGGTGAGCTGACCTTTGCCCAGGGGCCCTACGGGAAGCCCTATCTCAATGCCGCACGGGCCCGTGGCCGCATTCGCTTCAACATGTCTCACTCCGACGAGCTCGCGATGGTGGCGGTCAGCCGGCAACGCGAGCTCGGCGTCGATCTTGAGCGCGTCCGGCCGGTCGACGAGATTGAGAGTATCGTGGCGCGATCCTTCGCACCGGCAGAACGCCTGGCCTTCGAGCGGGTTCCGCGGCCTGCGCGGCTGGTCACCTTCTACCGGTACTGGACCCTCAAAGAGGCATGCCTCAAGGCGTGTGGTGTCGGACTCGGTCGAGGTCTACCTGAGGTTGACGTCAGCCTCGCCGAAGGTCGGCCACTGTGTCTTTCCGACGCGGCGGGTGTTCCTCGTTATTGGCGCGTTCATGCGCTGGATCCCGCAGCAGGCTATTGTGGGGCGCTTGTCGTCGAGGGGCGAGTGGGCGCGGTCACGACGCTCGGTGAGTGGCCGCCGACCGCCTTGACACTATTTGACACACCACCTAAAGTCGGGGTGACCACACCTCATGGGTGAGCATATGGCCAGCCGGGACAAGGTAGCCGATGCACAGTGTCCCCGCTGCGGACATGCCTATCCTGCCGCTGCCAAGTTTTGCGATCAGTGCGGAGCCGCGCGGCTGGCTTGCGATGCCTGCGGAGCCTCCATGAGTGGAGGCGCGAAGTTCTGCAGCAGCTGCGGCTCGGCTCTCGGCACCAAAGGCGGCCGCGCCGACGCGGGCGGCGGACGCAGGTCGCGCCAGTCGACGACCGCCCGCGGGCGACCGGGGTGGTCACCGCCTCCGATACCTCGGTCGCCGCTCGTCACGCGTACACACCGGCCCATCTCGTCGAGAGAATCCTCACCAGGCGCAGCACGCTCGAGGGGGAGCGCAAGCTCGTCACGGTCCTCTTCGCCGACATCGCCGACTCCTCGGCTCTCGCCCAGCGGGTGGATCCCGAACGCTTGCGCCAGCTGATCGGAGAGGTGTTAGAGCTGGTGTCGGAGGCGGTCCACCGCTACGAGGGAACCGTGAACCAGTACCTCGGCGATGGGTTGATGGCGCTCTTTGGCGCGCCGCTGGCGCTGGAAGATCATCCGCTCCGAGCCGTGCAGGCGGCCCTCGCCATCCAGGAGACCATCCGCGGCTACAGCACCCAGTTCCGGGGCGAGCACGGGGTGGAGCTCCGCTTGCGTATCGGGATCAATACGGGCCCGGTCGTCGTCGGTCGCATCGGCGACGACCTCCGCATGGACTACACGGCAGTGAGCAACACCACGTATATCGCGGCTCGCATGCAGACCGAAGCCGAACCAGGCGCGATCCTCATGGCCGAGGCGACCCATCGGCACGTCGAGGGGTACGTCCTCTGCGAGTCGTTGGGACGGGTCGACGTCCGGGGACATCGCGAGCCGGTCGCCGTCTATCGGGTCACCGGGCGGCGGCGCTGGCGGAACCGGCTCGAGATGAGCGCGGCCCGCGGCCTGACGCGGCTGGTCGGCCGCCGGCGCGAGCTTGCCCTGCTGCACGATTGCCTCCTGCGCGTGGAGGCGGGCCACGGACAGGTGGTGGGTGTCTTCGGTGAGCCGGGGGTGGGCAAGTCCCGCATCCTCTACGAGCTTCACGCTTCGCTCGGTGACGAGCGGGTCGACTGGCTCGAAGGCCACTGCGTGGCGTATGGCCGGACGGTTCCCTACGGGCCGGTCCTCGACATCCTCCGCGCGCAGTTTCACATCGAAGAGGGTGATAATCCGCTTCAAACCCAGGAAAAGCTGCGCAACGGGCTCCAGCGTCTGGACGCGGGCCTCTCCCCGCTGCTGCCGTTCCTCGAAGCGCTCTTTGCCCTGCCGGGGGCCGACGAAGCCCTGCGTTATCTCGATCGGCAGCACCGTCGCCAACAAACCTTGGAGGCCATCCGTGCCGTCATCGCGGCGGCCAGCCGCCATCGACCGCAAGTGCTCGTCTGCGAAAACCTACACTGGATCGATCAGAGCTCGGAAGACCTCCTGAACTTTCTGGCCGGCAGCCTCTCTGGCCTGCCCGTCCTCATTCTGACCACCCACCGTACGGGATACACGGTGCGGTGGCCGGACAAGCCGCATTACACCCAGATTTCGCTCGATGGGCTGGCCCGAACCGAGATCGAGGACATGCTCGCCGCGCTGCTCGGTGGCCATGAATTCCCGGCGGGGTTCCTGCAGTTCATCCGCGACAAGGCGGACGGCAATCCGTTGTTCATCGAGGAGCTCACGCAGACCTTGCTGGAGCGCAGTCTCCTCATCCGCGAGAACGGCCACTTGCGGTTAGGTAGCGAAGCCGCCCTCGAGTGGCCCGCCACCATCCAGGACATCATCCGGGCACGGGTCGACCGCCTGGAAGACCCCGTGAAGGACACGCTGCGCATGGCCGCCGTCATCGGGCGCGAATTCGAGTTCCGTCTGCTCGCCCGGGTATCGAGCGAGCCCGCCGAGATCGCCGGCCATCTGGAAGCGCTCAAGCGCCTGGACGTCATTCACGAGTCGCGGTTCTTCCCCCAGCTGGAATACCGATTCAAGCACGCCATCATCCAGGACGTCATTTACAAGAGCCTCCTGGTGCCGCGGCGGCAGACCTTGCACGGCATCGTGGGCCAGAGCATCGAGGAGCTCTGCGCTGACCAGCTCGAGGAGCAGTCGGTCGTGCTCGCCTATCACTATTCCCGCAGTGATCATCAGGACCACGCGATCAAGTATGCCCTCCTGGCCGGGGACCGAGCCGCGCGCGTCTATGCCAACGCCGAGGCCGCCAGCTATTACGAGCAGGCCCTCGAGCTGACGCGGGCCTTGACCGCCTCCCCCGAGCGGCAACGGGCCGAGATCGACGCCTGCATCAAGCACGCTCAGGTCGGCACCACCCGCCAGGACATCGAGCGCAGCCGGAAGAACATGGTGGCGGCCCGGGCGCTGGCCGAACAGCTCGCCGATCAGCCCCGCCTGGCCCGGGTGTTCTATTGGATGGGCCGCGTCGAATACGTCGTCGGAAACACGCGCACGGCCATCGAATACGCCGAGCAGAGCCTCAAGATCGCCGAGGACCTGGCCGATGACGCCCTCACGGCGCCTCCCGTGAACCTGTTGGGTCGCCTGTACTGGCAGCAGGGGGCGCTCCGGCAAGCCATCACCCTGCTCGAGCGAAGCACGGAGCACATGCTCCGGTTGGGGAACCTGACCGATGCGGCCACCACCGCCGGCTTTGCAGGGATGGCGCTGGGCGACGCCGGGGAGCTGACCCGGGCCGTGCAGCGCGCCGATCAGGGCGTACAACTGGCCACGGAGATCCAAAACCCGTTTGCGCCAGGCCGCGGTCCACTATTTCCGCGGACACGTGCGATCCAATCGGGGCGAATGGGCGGCGGCCATCGACGACTTTCGGGAGGGACGACGTATTGCCGAGGAAGCGGGCGATCGCTTCCGCATCTACACCCTGAAAGTCTACGAAGGGCGGGCCCACACCATGGCGGGAGATGCCCCGCGGGGCCGACAAATCCTCGAGGAGTGCATCGCCATCGCCGCGCAGCTCGGGACGACGTTGTTCTTGAGCCGCCCGAAGGCCTTTCTGGCCGAGTGCCTCCTCGAGCTCGGTGAGATCGAGGCGGCCTGCCGCCTGGCTCAGGAGGTTGTCTGCCTCGCCGAGGAATCCGGCGAACGGCACGGCAATGCCCTGGCTCGGCGCGCCTGGGCCGGGACCCTGTTCCGGCAAGATCCGCCTGACCTGAGCGGAGCCGAGACGACGACTCCTGGAGGCCATCAAGATCCAGGAGGAGAACGGTGAGAAGCCAGAACTGGCCCGCAGCCTGGTGGTCTACGTGAAGCTCCTGATGGCGATGGGCAAGGCCGACAGGGCGCACGAGATGCAGGCGAGGGCCGTCGCAATGTTTCGAGAGATGGGGATGGTCTGGGATCGTGAACGCGCCGAAGGAATACGCTGAGGGAGCGACGAGTCATGTCCGATCCAACGTCAAGCAAAGCCGGCGATGATGCGTCTCGCCTGGGGTCGACCCTGCCGTTTACCTTGCCCTTCTTCTCCGCGCTGTTCGTGCTGCCTGTCCTCGCCTGGCAGCGCGCGATGCTCAAAGCCTATCAGGACGCTCTGAAGGACCCGCAGTGGCGCGAGCGGTGGGACGAAGAGGCCAAGGGCCGCGGGAAGGTTCTCTTGGAGGCGTATCTCGATTTCAGCAAGTCTCAGGAAGAGTTTGGCAAGCAGTGGATCGAGTGGCAGTCTGATCTCGTTCGCGGCTGCCTCGAGACTCTCGACGGCGTGCTCAGGTCGGTAGACCCCAAGCGACCGAGGTAAGCCCCAGGAGGGCATGACGAGATCGACGACTGATCGCGGGATTGCCATCATCGGCATGGCGTGCCGGTTCCCCGGCGCCGACACCGTGGCCGCCTTCTGGGGCAATCTCTGCGGCGGGGTCGAATCGATCACCTTCTTCTCAGACGCGGAATTGCTGGCGGCGGGTGTGGAGCCTTCGGCGCTCCTGAATCCGCACTACGTCAAGGCCGGACCCATTCTGCGCGACGTGGAAACATTCGACGCGCCCTTCTTCGGCTACTCCCCGCGGGAAGCGGCGATCATGGATCCTCAGCATCGCCTGTTCCTGGAGGTCGCGTGGGAGGCGTTCGAGGACGCCGGCTACTATCCTGACGCATACGACGGCCCCATCGGCGTGTTCGCGGGTGGCGGCGGCGTGGTGACCAGCTACCTGATGGCCCAGCAGGCCTCGCCGGGGTTTCCCGGTCAGACGGCGGGGCTCCCGCACCTCGGAAACGACAAGGACTTCCTGAGTACACGCGTCTCGTACAAGCTGAACCTCACGGGCCCCAGCGTCACGGTGCAGACGGCGTGCTCGACGTCGTTGGTGGCGGTACACCTCGCGTGTCAAAGTCTGCTCGCGGGCGAGAGCGACATGGTGCTCGCGGGCGGGGTGACCGTCCGCATTCCTCAGGTGTGTGGCTACCTGGCCGAAAAAGGGAACGTCTACTCGACGGACGGCCACTGCCGCGCCTTCGATGCCGCCGGACAAGGCACCGTCTTCGGTAGCGGGGTGGGGGCCGTGCTCCTCAAGGACCTGGCGCGCGCCCTTGCCGATGGCGATCACGTGTACGCGGTCATCAGGGGAACGGCGATCAACAACGACGGGGGAATGAAGGCCAGCTACAGCGCCCCCTCGGTGACGGGACAGGTGGGGGCGATGGTCGAGGCCCTCCGCGTGGCCGGCGTTTCCCCCGAGTCGATCCGGTATATCGAGTGCCACGCCACCGGGACCGCCGTCGGCGATCCCCTGGAGATCCAGGCTCTCAGTCAAGCCTTTGCCCTGCGGACGTTCTCACCGCGCTTCTGTGCCCTCGGCTCTGTCAAGACCAACATCGGGCACCCGGAGCAAGCGGCCGGAATGGCCGGACTGATCAAGAGCGCACTCGTCCTTCAGCACGGCCTGATCCCTCCGAGCCTTCACTTCGCGGTGCCGAACCCCAAGATCGACTTCGATCACGGTCCGTTCTACGTCAACACCGCGCTCAGCCCCTGGCCGACGTCGGAGGGGCCGCGGCGGGCCGCCGTCAACTCGCTCGGGATCGGAGGAACCAACGCCTTCGCGGTCCTGGAGGAACCACCGTCCGTCGCGAGCCCGGAGCCCGACTCGCTCCCCCTTCAGATGTTCACGCTCTCGGCGAAGAGCGGGCCCGCGCTGACCGCCTACGTGGATCGCTTCCGAACGTTCCTCGAGGCAACGCCTCCCGCGTCCCTGGCCGATCTCTGCTACACGACCAACGTCAGCCGCAGTTACTTTCCCCACCGCCTCGCCGTGGTGGCTGGCTCCACGCAGGACCTCGTCGCGCAACTCTCGGCGTCAGGACCGAGCGCTCACCGACCCGTGGATGTGCGGCGAGCGGGTAAGAAGCCAGCGGTAGCCTTCCTGTTCAGCGGCCAGGGCTCGCAGTACCCCGGGATGAGCGCCGAGCTGTACCGGACACTCCCGCAGTTCCAACGAAGTCTCGACGAATGTGCGGCGATCGTCCGGCCGTACCTGGATCGACCGCTCCTGGAAGTGCTTTTCCCCCGGAGCGACGACACCGCTGCGCTCCTGCACGAGACGGCCTACACCCAGCCGGCGCTGTTCGCCCTCGAGTACGCCCTCGCTCAGGTCTGGCAAGCCTGGGGGATCGTGCCGGGCGCGGTGATGGGGCACAGCGTGGGCGAGCTCGTGGCGGCCTGCGTGGCCGGCGTGTTCGGCCTCGACGAGGGGCTCCGCCTGGTGGTGGAGCGCGCTCGGTTGATGCAGAGCCTTCCGAGGTGCGGCTCGATGGTCGTCGTGTTCGCGTCCGAGACCGTGGTTGGCGACGTCGTCGGCGCCCATGCCACTCGGATCTCGATCGCGGCCATCAACGGTCCCGGGAACACCGTCATCTCCGGGGAGCGCGGCGCCCTCGCGGAGGCGGTGGCCGCGCTCAGGGCACGGAACATCTCGACGGCGACTCTGACCGTCTCCCATGCCTTTCACTCGCCCCTGATGGATCCCATCCTCGATCGGTTGGAGGCGGCCGCCCGCGCCATTCCCCACCGTGAGCCCGCAATTCCCCTCATCTCGAATCTCACGGGGGTGGCGGTCGCTGGAGCCCCGACCCCCGAATACTGGCGACATCACGCTCGGGGCGCGGTGCGATTTGCCGACGGGCTGCGCACCCTGCACGCGCAGGGCTTCGACGTCTTCCTGGAGGTCGGGCCCGGAAGCGGACTGCTCGCCATGGGCCGCCAGTGCCTGCCCGCCACGGAGATCTCGTGGGTGTCCTCGCTCAACAAGCAAAAGCCCGAGTGGGAGACGATGCTGGAGGGCCTGAAGACGCTGTACCTCGACGGCGTTCCCATCCGCTGGACGCGTGTTCACGAAGGGGTGAGCCGGCGCCGCGTGACCTTGCCGACCTATCCCTTCCAGCGGAAGCGCTACTGGCTCGACGGCGCAAGCAGGGAGAGAGTCGACGGACAGACGCGGGCGCCCCGCGCACACCCGCTGCTCGGGGCGCCCACCGGATCGGGGTCGTCGGAGATCCGGTTCGAGGCGCTCTACGGGGAGGAGCAGCTTCCGTACTTGCGCGATCATCGCATTCACGGCCAGCGTGTGCTCCCGACCGCGGCCGTGCTGGAGGCGGCCCTCGCGGCGGGGCGCGGATACTTCGGCGGCGGTTCTGCCCAGCTCGAGGACCTCACGTATCACCAGGCCCTGATCCTGCCTGACGACGGTGCCAGATCCGTTCGCGTGGTCATGACGCCGGCGGGCGAGCGGCGGGCCACGTTCGAACTTCTCAGCCGCGGCGCGAAGGAAGACGGCGAGTGGCAGACCTACCTGAGTGGCATCGTGTGCGGGGAGAATGCGGCCGCGCGACCGACCACCCCGTTCGACGCGGAGGGGACCCTCGCTCAGTGTCACCGCGAGATTCCTTCCGAAGGCTACTATCGCGCCGTCGCAGAGCTGGGACTACAGTACGGTGCGTCCTTTCGCGGGATCCAGCGGCTCTGGCAAGGCCAGGCGGCGGCCGTGGCCAGAATCCGCCTGCCCGCCGAGGCGTCGTCACCCGGCCCCTATGGCCTGCACCCCGCCTTCCTGGACGCGTGCCTCCACCTGTACCCCGCCGCTCTCGGTGAGTACGGTGAGGGGGCTCCGGCATCTGAGGGCACCTATCTTCCCGTCGGTGTCGAGCGATTTCGCGTCTACCGAGAGGGCGTGACGGAGGGCTGGGCGCACGCCACGGTCCGGAACCATCGCGCGCCCCATCAACCGCTCGTCGTCGACATCAATGTCTACGGCACAGATTCGGAGATCGTGGCCACCTTAGCCGGACTATCACTGCGTCGCCTGCCTCGAGAAGCGGTGGCTGCCATCGACGACGATGCGGCCCTTACCGAGTGGCTCTACGAGCTTTCCTGGGAAGAGCGGCCCGCCTCGCCCGCGCGCCGCAGCGCCCTCGCCAGCTGGCTGATCTTCGCCGACCGTGGCGGCGTGGGGGCGGCGCTCGCGGAACAGCTGGAATCGCGTGGTGACTGGTGTCACCTCGTCTATGCCAAGACCATGGACATGGGTCCGGCACGGTCTGCGATCGATCCGATGCGGCCGGAGGAATTCCGGCGCCTGCTGCAAGAGGTGTCGGCCTGGGAAGGCCTGCCCTACCGGAGAGTGCTCTACCTCTGGGGCCTCGATATCCCGTCCTCGGCGGAGATGTTCCCGGACAGCCTGGTACAGGCCGAGGAGCTCGGATGCGCGGCTCCCCTGTTCCTCGCGCAAGCTCTCGCTGCGGTGAAGAGCGCCAGTACCTTCGCTCCCCGGCTCTGGTTTGTCACGCGGAACGCTCAACCGACGGCCAGCTCATCGGTTCCGCCCGAACCAGCGCACGCGTCCCTGTGGGGACTCGGGCGTACGGTCGCCCTCGAGTACCCTTCGATGTGGGGAGGCGTGATCGATCTGCCACCCACCCACCTCCCGAGCCCGCGCGAGGACGCCGAGGCCCTGGTCAGTGAACTGTTTCGGGGGGATGGCGAGGGCGAGGTGTGCCTGCGAAACGGCACGCGCTTTGTCGCGCGTCTGCGGCGGCATCAGCGAAAAGCGGCGCGCGCATCCGTGCGGTTTCGACGCGATTCGACCTACTTGATCACCGGCGGTCTCGGCATGCTCGGACTGAGAGTCGCGCAGTGGCTGGTCGAGAGACACGACGTACGGTCCCTCGTGCTGGTAAGCCGACACGCGGCCGAGGGCCGGGCTCGCAACGCCGTGGAAAGCTTGCGCACGCGTGGAGTGGACGTTCGTGTGATGACCGCCGACGTGAGTGTCGAGGCTGACGTTCGGCGGCTGCTGGGTGAGGTGTGTCGGCAGGGCTTACCGCTGAGGGGAGTCATCCACGGCGCCGGCGTCCTCGACGACGGGATCGTGGGCCAGCTGGAGTGGAGCAAGTTTGCCCGGGTCGTGGCCCCGAAGATCCGAGGAAGCTGGTTCCTGCACCACTACACGCGTGACCTGCAGCTGGATTTCTTCATCCTCAATTCGTCGCTGCTCAGCCTAACCGGCTCCGCCGCCCAGGCGAACTACACGGCCGGCAACGCCTTCCTCGACACCTTGGGCGCGTATCGACGTGGTCTGGGTCTGCCGGCGACCGTCGTGAACTGGGGCCCGTGGGCCGACGAGGGCATGGCGGCCGCCACCGGCTCTCGCGGGGCCGCCATCTGGCGCGCGCGTGGGACCCGCCCTATCCCTCCGGACGACGGCCTCCGCGTGCTCGAGCATGTGATCAGTCAGGGTCTCGATCAGGTCGCGGTGACGATCACAGACTGGGCGATGTATCTGAAGCAGTTCTCCGAGCCCCCGCCGCTCTATGCAGAGCTGGCCCGCGAAGTGGGAGCGGCTCACCGTGCCAAGCGCGCGGTCCCCGAGGGAGACGTGCAGGCCCGCTTGCGGACAGCCCCGGCGAGCGAGCACCGCGCGCTCCTGCTCGAGTTCGTCCAGGCCCAGGTGGCGGACGAGCTTGGCTTCACCGAGGACATCGACCCCCAGCAACCGCTGAACGAGCTCGGGCTCGATTCGCTCATGTCCGTGAACGTCGCCAATCGCCTGGAACAGGGGCTTGGAATGGCGGTGGCGGTGGCGACCTTGATGCGGGGACCGAGCGTGGTCGAGCTCGTCGATGAGCTGCTCGTGCGCCTCCCTCGCCCAACCGAGGATCCTCCGGCTCCCATGCCGACCTCGGTTGGCCACAATGGGTCACGAGCTGGCGCGGTGAGCCTGGTCGAGGCCGGCGGGTGGCTCGTGTTTCCTCGGCCGAATCCGTCGGCCAGGCGGAGGCTCTTTTGCTTTCACTACGCGGGAGGAGGCGCAGGCACGTTCCGCCCGTGGGCCGACGCGCTCGATGCCACGATCGAGCTCGTCGCCATCGAGCCCCCAGGGCGCGGTGGCCGCGCGGGCGAGCCGCTCATCGAATCGCTGGACGTATTCGTGGGGCGACTGATCCCCGCCATGTCCCCGTACCTCGACAAGCCCTTCGCATTCTTCGGGCACTGCCTGGGCGCCCTTCTCCTGTTCGAGACAGCGCGGGCGCTCCTGGCGCGGGGCCCTCTGCGCCTCGAGCACGTGTTTGTCTCGGGTGCGCGGCCTCCTCATTTGCTTCAGCGCGAGGGACCGTTCGAGCGGGACCTGCTGACCACACTCGTCCGGCACCCGCAGTTTGACCCGTTCCGCCCCGGTCACGAGCAGCCCGACCCTGTGTTCGCCGATATCATCCGCCACTTCGACATCGACGCCACCGACGGATTCTTAGGAAATCCCGAGCTTCGTGCCCTCTTGTTGCCGGCCGTGCGGGCCGACTTCGCCATGGCCGCCAGCTACCGGTTCACGGCAACCCCGGCGTGGGATGTCCCTCTCACCTGCTTCGTGGGTCATGGCGACCCTTACGTGACCCAGGAGGACGCCGTGCAGTGGGGACACTACACCCGGGTGAGCTTCCAGGCCTGGATCCGGAACACGGCCCACTTCCTCATCGTGGACGACCGTCCGTTCATTCTCGACACCATCAACGCGAGCTTGTCCAACACGCTCGCGCGGGCAGGGAGGGGAACATGAGTCAGGCTGCTCCAGGAGACCGTCCCAAAACGGCTCTGATGCTGAGCGCCGGGGCGCCCCACTCACCCTTGATGGCCGGAGCTCTATGGGCCCTTTACGATGGCCTCAAACGGGACGGGAAAGTAGGAGAGGACGGCCAGATTTTCGATGTGATCTACACCTCGGGCGCCGGAGCGCTGATCGGGCTGCTCCTGGCCGCTCCCAAGGGCGGCGATCCCCTGACAGCGCTGCGGAGTATCGTGGAGTTAGGGGTCTCGGACCCGATCTACAGCCTTCTGCCGATCAACTTCAAAGCCTTCTTCAAGCCGGGCCCGTTTACCCAGCCCATTCAGCGGATGGCCAGGCTCTTCAAGCTCGGCGAGTTTCCGTTCCGGCCAATACCCGGTCCCACCTCTCCGCTCGGGGAGTGGTACAACCACTGGGTCAAGGCCGGACAGACGTGGATGAGCGTCGGCGACGGCGGCATCAGGCGCCTCTACAATGACCTCGTCGACCTGTGGGCGGCAGCGATCACGCCCACCACCCTCACCTACTGGAGCAAGGGCGTGTGCGATCCGCTTCCCTTCATCGAGGACCTTGTCGACTTCAAGCAGCTCGGCGAACAAGGGCAGAGACTTCTTCCTCAATTTCACGAGTGCCGCAGACATCGCCAAAGCCTCGAAGGACGCTGCGCGGGGGCAATCCGGAACCGGAACGGCCCTGCAAGTCTTCAGCCGGGGCGACATCAGACCCGACCATGTTCGGGCCGCCTTCGCCTATC
Organism: uncultured Candidatus Rokubacteria bacterium; assembly: GCA_963754315.1. Taxonomy (GTDB): domain Bacteria; phylum Methylomirabilota; class Methylomirabilia; order Rokubacteriales; family CSP1-6; genus CAVWFS01. The sequence goes on along the minus strand of CAVWFS010000009.1, from coordinate 46,586 downwards.
CGTTCATCTACACGCCGGTAAAGATTGGAGACCGGCAATATTTCGAAGGCGCGAACTGGGAGCCAATCAGCTTCGGAAGATTCCTGGAGACGGTCAGCAAGGACGTCAAGACCGTAGTCCTCATCGATATCGTGTCGAAACTCGAACGGTTCCTGCTCCGCGAGCCGCGCAACCTGTGGGATGCGTTCGGGCTATCGATCATCCTGCCCGTGGTTGCCCACGCCAAGAAGGAGCTCGCGCGGTTCGAGAAAGACGTGCATGACGGGTACTACAAGACATCCGAATTCAACTTCAGGTTTCTCAAGATCGAATTCGAGATCTCGGACCAGCAAGCAACACACATCCTCGACTGGAGCTACTCCAATATGTCGACGATGTTCGACATCGGCTGTGCAGAGGGAGAGAAGTTCTTCCAGAATCACCGTGACGTGCTGTGATCGGAGTGGCCCCCGCCCTGCCTCCCTGAACGCGGCGACCGACGGCCTTGACACTGCCTGGGGCAGCACCTAGAGTCAGGCCCAGCACGCCCCTCCATGGATGACCATATGGCCAGCCGGGACGAGGAAGGCAGCCTGCAGTGTCCCCGCTGCGGTCACACCTATGGCGCTGCCGCCAAGTTTTGCGATCAGTGCGGGGCCCCCCGCGCCGTGGCCTGCGCTGCCTGCGGCGCCGCCAACAGCGGGGCGGCCAGGTTCTGCAGCAACTGCGGCTCGGCTCTCGCCACGAAGGATGCCGCGCCGGCGCGCGCAGCTGATTCGGGCGCCCCGGCCGCCGACCGCCCGCGGACAACCGAGGTGGCCCCGGCCGCGGGCGGCCCCGTAACCGCTCGCCACGCCTACACACCAGCCTATCTCGTCGAGAGGATTCTCACCTCGCGCAGCGCCCTCGAGGGGGAGCGCAAGCTGGTGACGGTTCTCTTCGCCGACATCGCCGACTCCTCGGCCGTCGCCCAGCGGACAGACCCGGAACGTCTCCACCAGCTGATGGGCGAGATTCTGCACCTTGTGGCCGAGGCCGTGCATCGCTACGAGGGTATCGTCAACCAGTACCTGGGCGACGGGTTGATGGCCCTCTTTGGAGCACCGATCGCGCTGGAAGATCATCCACTGCGTGCAGTGCAGGCGGCCCTCGCCATCCAGGAGACCATCCGTGGCTTTAGCGCCCAGTTTCAGCGCGAGCACGGCGTGGAGCTCCGCCTGCGCATCGGGATCAACACCGGCCCCGTGGTCGTGGGCCGCATTGGCGACGACCTCCGGATGGACTACACGGCGGTGGGGAACACCACCCATATCGCGGCTCGCATGCAGAGTCACGCCGAGCCAGGCGCGATCCTGATGGCCGAGGCCACCCATCGGTTCGTCGAAGGGTACGTCCTGTGCGAGTCGCTCGGTCGGGTCGAAGTCAGAGGCCAGCGCGAACCCGTCGCCGTCTATCGGGTCACCGACCGTCGCCGGGTGCGGAATCGGCTCGAGATGAGCGCGGCCCGCGGCCTCACCGAGCTGGCCGGCCGTCGTCGTGAGCTGGCTCTCCTGCACGATTGTCTGCACCGAGTCGAAGCCAGTCATGGACAGGTCGTCGGCGTGGTCGGCGAGCCGGGGGTCGGCAAGTCCCGCATCTTGTACGAGCTCCACGCGTCAATCGGCGACGAGCAGGTCGAGTGGCTCGAGGGTCACTGCGTCGCATACGGGCGCACGATGCCCTACGGACCGATCCTGGAAATCCTGCGCACGCGCTTTCACATCGAGGAAGGTGACAATCCGCTCCAGATCCAGGAAAAGCTGCGCCAGACCGTTCAGCGCCTCGACACGAGCCTCGCACCGCTCCTGCCGTTCCTGGAGGCGCTGTTTGCCATCCCGGGGGCCGACGAAGCCCTGCGTCATCTCGATCGGCAGCACCGTCGCCAGCAAACGTTAGAGGCCATCCGCGCCGTTATCGCGGCGGCTAGCCGCCATCGACCCCAGGTGCTCATCTGCGAGAACCTGCACTGGATCGATCAGAGCTCGGAAGACCTCCTCGCCTTTCTGGCGGGCAGCCTGGCCGGTCTGTCTGTCCTCATTCTGACCACCCACCGAATCGGATACACGGTGCGATGGGCGGACAATCCGCATTACACGCAGATTTCGCTCGACGGGCTGGCCCAACCCGAGATCGAAGACATGCTCACCGCGCTGCTCGGTGCCCACGAGGTTCCCGCGGAGTTCCTGCAGTTCGTCCGCGACAAGGCCGACGGCAACCCGCTCTTCATCGAGGAGCTCACCCAGGCCCTCCTCGAACGCAGTCTCCTCGTCCGCGAAAACGGGCACCTCCGGCTGATCAACGAAGTCGCCCTCGAGTGGCCCGCCACCATCCAGGACATCATCCGGGCGCGGGTCGACCGCCTGGAAGATCCCGTGAGGGACACGCTGCGGATGGCCGCCGTCATCGGGCGCGAATTCGAGTTCCGTCTGCTCGCCCGGGTGTCGAACCGGCCTGCCGAGATCCCCGGTCATCTGGAAGCGCTCAAGCGCCTGGACGTCATTCATGAGTCGCGCTTCTTTCCTCAACTGGAATACCGGTTCAAGCACGCGGTCATCCAGGACGTCATCTACAAGAGTCTGCTGGCGCCGCGGCGCCAGGCGCTGCACGGCCTGGTGGGCCAGAGCATCGAAGAGCTCGCCGGCGACAAGCTCGAGGAGCAGGCGGTCGTGCTCGCCCACCACTATTCACGCAGTGACCACCTGGACCACGCGATCAAATATGCCCTTCTGGCCGGGGACCGGGCCGCTCGCCTCTACGCCAATGCCGAGGCCGCGAGCTACTACGATGAAGCCCTCGGCCTCACGCGCTCCCAGACCGCCTCCCCCGAGCGCCAGCGCGCCGAGATCGACGCGTGCATCAAGCGCGCCCAGGTCGGCACGACGCGCGAAGCGCTCGAGCAAGACCGCGACAATCTCGAGCAAGCTCGGACCCTGGCGCAGGCGCTGGAAGACGAACCGCGCCTGGCCCGCGTGCTCTACTGGTTGGGGAGGCTGGCCTATGTGCGCGGCGCCTTCCAGGTGGCCACTGGCTTCGCCGAGCAGAGTCTGGCCATCGCCGACCGTCTGGGGGACGAAGATCTGGCGGCGCCGCCCGTTAACCTCATGGGGCGAAGCTACTACCTCATGGGCGAGCACGCCCGCGCCAGCGAGCTGTTGGCCCGCAGCGTCGAGCAGATGCGAAACCTCGGAAACATCACCGAGGAAGCCACCGCCGCCGGCTACACGGGCGTCGCGCTGGCCGCGCTCGGCGACTTCGAGCGAGCGCTGCCCTATGCCGACCGCGGTCTCCAGCTCGCCGAAGGGCTCGCCAATCCCTTCGTGCAGGCCGCCGCCTACAACTACCGGGCGGTGGCCTATGGTCACCAGGGCGCGGGGCCCGAGGCCATCGCCGACTGCGAGGCCGGGCGGCGCGTGGCCGAGGGAGCAGGCGATCGCTTCCGCATCTACCTGCTGCAGTTTTACGAGGGCCAAGCCTACATCACGGTCGGGAACCCCGGGCGGGCTCGAGAGCTGCTCGAGAGCAGTATCGCCCTCGCCAAGCAGCTCGGCACCACCACCCTGCTCGCCTGGGGCCAGGGTTTGCTGGCCACCGCCCTTCTCGCCCTCGGCGAAGCGGCATCAGTGCCCATGCTCTGCGAGGAGGCCATCCGGCTCGCCGAGGATACGCGCGACCGGCTCGCCAACGCCCTCGCCCACCGGACCTTGGCCGAGGCGCTGGCGCGGCTGGCGCCGGCCGAAGTCGATCGCGCAGAGCGTGCATTGCTCGACGCCATCCGCATCCAGCAGGAGCTTGGGTGCCGGCCGGAGCTGGCCCGGAGCTACGAGGTCTATGCCCGGCTGCTCAAGGAGTGGCACCGACCCGACGAAGCCAAGAAGTTCATCGGGGAAGCGGTCGGGATGTTTCGAGCGATGGGCATGGCCCGGGACCTGGCCCGGGCTCAGCACGAGGCTACGGGTCTCGACTAGCCACCACGGGCCAAAGAAAGCCGAGGGCGCCCTATGCCGAAGGCGAACGGTGTCGGAATCGTGCTCAGTGGAACTGCCCCTGCCATGACTCTCATGTCGGGGGCCATGCTCGCATTTGCCGAGCGCGACGTTGAGTTCGACGTCATCAGCACCACGGGCGTGGGCGGTCTCATCGGCATGATGTATTTGGCCCCTAGGGGCGGCGACCGCAGAAAGGCCCTACGGGAACTGCCGAATCTCTTCGTTTCCGATTGGCTCTACAAGCTGGTGCCCATCAACTTCAAGGTCTTCCAAAAATACAGTTCCCTCGCGCCTGCCTTCTACCGGCTCCGCAAGGCGCTTCCGCGATTCACCATCCCCCCGGACGAACCGGCCGAGCTCAAGCGCCTCTTCAACGATTGGATGGAGCTGTGGGCAACGGCATGGACGCCCTTCAGCCACGAGTTCGTGCGTGAGACGTTCATGAGTCACACGCCCCTCGTCCAGGATCTGGTCGACTTCGACACGCTGAAGACCTCAACGACCAAGTTCTACCTGAATGCGTTCAGCCTCGCTAGCCGCCGCCTGCGGATCTTCGATCACACGAAGGTGACCCCCGACGTCTACAACGGTGCCCAAGCGATGTTCATGCTTCTGCCGCCGGTGGCGACGGACCACGATTTGCTGACCACGGGGGCCACCCGCGATCCGACAGGGCTCCAGGCCATCTGGATCAAGGAGCGCAACAATCTGCAAGGCGTGCTGGCCCTGGACCCCCTGACGCGGTGTTTCTGGCGCAAGCCCACCGACGCCTACGACGCGTTCCAGCTCATGCTGATGAATCCCATCGTGGCCCTGCAGCAGTTTGTGTACGGTGTGTATGCAAAAACCGATGCCCTCGTGAATGGTCTGCCGGCAAATTCGCCCCCCGCCGTCGAGCCGATGGATCCCGCTCCTGTCAAGGTGCCGCGCCTGTTCGGGATGCCGGTCAGCATCGTGCAGGGGGAGGAGCCGACCATCCTGAAGTGGACACACGCCAATGCGGTGGCTCTGCAGGACGCCGGCTACCGGGCAGCCCTTCCGGTGGCCGAACGGCTGGCGACCCATGCCACCGATATCGACGCTCTCGTCCGATCGCTCTCCTCCTTTCGCTTCGCGTCCAAGTTCCTGACACCCGAGGCGCAGCCGCGATCTCAGCAATTCCTCGAAGGGATCTTCGGCCCCATGTTCGAAAATTTCACCATGTACATGAACTGGATAAACCAAGGCGTCCCCAGACCCGAACGGCATGATGACACCCCTCAGCGCCCAAGGACCCGGGGCCCGGGAACCCAGCGTAGGCGGCGAGCCGGGGGAAAGAGGTGAGGCCGTGAGCAACGGAAAAACACCCAGGCTCGGTGTGCTGGTCAGCGGAGGTGCCCCGACCCTCCACCTGGCGGCGGGGGCGTTATGCGCGTTTCACGAGCACAACGTGCAGTTCCAGGTGCTGGCGGCCGCCGGGGCCGGCGCCCTTCCCGCCCTCCTGTACATGGTGCCCAGGAAGGGCGATCCCGAGACCGCTCTCAAATGCCTCGTCGACATCAACATTCACGATGCGATCTACGACCTCATCCCGAGTAACTACAAGGTCTTCTTCAAATACGGTCCGTTCGCGCCCCTGTTCTGGCAGCTGGGGCAGATGATTCCGCATTTTCCGCTGCATCCAAGCGAGCGGTCCACGAACTCGGGCAAGCGCCTCTACAACGACGTCATCGATTTGGTGACCGCCGCCATCACTCCTACCACCCTCAACTACTGGTCCAAGTCGGTGCTCAACCGGGTCCAGGTCGTGAACGACCTCGTGGACTGGAACGCCCTGCCCAACGCCCCGCAAGAGTTCTTCCTCAACACGTTCAGTCTGGAAACGCAGAGGCTGGAGAAGTTCGACAAGAAAACGATGACGCCAGACGCGTTCTACGCGGCCCTGGCCATGCCGTGGCTGTACCCTCCCACGGCGGCCACGGTGGGGGGACCACTGTTCACGGAGGGGGCCTCCCACGATCCGTCGGCTATTGAGGCGGCATTGCAGAACAAGCCGCCGTCAGCGGTGACAGGCCTCGACGCGATGATCGTGATCGACACGATTGGTTCCGACCTGTGGGTCGACCCGGAAAGCCTCTACGAGGCTCTCGAGCTGACCATCATGGACCCCATCGTGACGCTCGCCGAGAACGTGGCCGCCCTGTATGCCGCCCAGGACGAGTTCTTCAACATGGAACCGCCACCGATTCCCAACTTCTCCCCACCGAAAGCCTATCGGCTCCGGTTCGAGATTCCGCCGTGGAAGAGCGGCAAGCTCCTGGAATGGACGTACTCCAACGCCGTCACCTTGTGGGACACCGGGCATCGGGCGGCTTCGAAGTTCTGCGAGGAAGGCGATGCCGGTCAGACAGTCCCGAAGGGGCAACCCATCCAACTCCAGGAGAAGAACCGCTATTTGCGGACTCTGTCGGAAGACACGCGGGAGGGGGACTTCCTCAGCCTGCTGGGGAACGTGTTCAAGAATTTGCCCGGAGCGAGAGTCCCACCGCCGGGCGGTGGTCCATGACCGAGCCCGCCGAGGCGGACAACTTCCGGAGCATCGTGGTCTTTCAGCTGACCCTGCTGGACCTCTACGAGTCGCTCCTGGAGATGAGCGCCTGGGATGAAGGGAAGGTCAACACGAGCCTCAAGACCTTCATGGCCTCCCTGCTCGCCCTCCTGCGGGTTCAGCGGTCGCTCGGCACCAAGGTCGTGACCGTGCAGCGGGACCTGATCCGCGAGCATCGCGCGCGCCTCGAGCAGTGGCTGGAGGAGCACGGCGAGACGGCCGGGAACGGGACAGGACGGAACGGATTTCCGGGTCGACCGGACGGGTGGGTCGCTCAGGGTTCGCCAGAATGAACCCATCCGTCCATTCCTGGCTGCTGGACCGGATGGCGGCCTTCGCCGATCGCGAGGCCATCGTCCACCGGGAGCGTTCCCTCACCTACGCCCAGCTGCTTCGCCAGTATCGAGGCGTGGCAACGGCGGCCTCGCCGAGCGGGGCCTGGCGGCCGGACCCGTGGTGGCCGTCCGCGGCGACTACTCGCCGGGCATCTGCGCCCTGTTTCTCGCCCTTCTGTTTCAGCGCCGGGTCGTGGTCGCGCTGCCGCTGAACGAGGACGTGCGGCCGCTGCTGGCCGCCGCCGCGGCCGAGGCCCTCTTCGAGTTCGCAGACGACGGCGCGAGCTGGTCCTACACGTCTCTGACACCCCGGACCCCGCCGGGCCTCCTGGAGCGTCTGCGGGCGCGAGGCGCGCCCGGCCTCGTCGTGTTCACCTCCGGCACGACTGGTCACGGCAAGGCCGCCCTCTTCGACTTCGGCACCTTGGTCGAGCGGTATCGGACGCCGCGGCCCGGGTATCGCACGCTCGTCTTTCTCAAGCTCGACCACCTGGGGGGCATTCACACGATGCTGCACACCCTGGCTCACGGCGGCACGCTCGTCATCGGCGACGAGCGCCAGCCGGAGGCAGTGGCCCGGGCCATCGAGCGTCATCGCATCCAGTTGCTTCCCACGACGCCGACCTTTCTGCGCATGCTGGTGATCTCACGGGTGCACGAGCGCCACGATCTCTCGTCGCTGAAACTGATCACCTACGGCACCGAGCCGATGCCGGCGAGCACGCTGGCGGCCCTTCAGCGGACATTCCCGGGGGTTGGCCTCAAGCAGACCTACGGTCTGACCGAGCTCGGGGTGCTCCCCACGCGCTCCCGGGCTCCCGGATCGCTCTGGCTCGAGGTGGGCGGCCGCGGCTGCGAGGCACGGGTCGTCGACAACGTGCTGTGGCTCCGATCGGAGACGGCGATGCTGGGTTATCTCAACGCGCCCAGCCCCTTCGACGAGGATGGCTGGTACAACACCCACGACGTCGTGGAGGTGGACGGGCCCTACGTCCGGATCCTGGGCCGGACGACCGAGCTCATCAATGTCGGGGGCCAGAAGGTCTATCCGAGCGAGGTCGAGAGCGCCCTGTTGGAGCTGCACAACGTCTCGGACGTCACCGTGTGGGGTGAGGCCAATCCGGTCACGGGCCAGGTTGTCGCGGCGCGCGTGTCGCTGGCCCAACCCGAGGATCAGGAGTCATTCGAGCGGCGTCTGCGCCGGTTCTGTCGGGGGCGCCTGGCCGACTACAAGGTTCCCCTCGTGGTCGAGATCGTGGCCGGTAGCCATCATGGACAGCGGTTCAAGAAGGTCCGGCCGGGCTCGATCGGCGTCGTGGCATAAATGGACCAGCCGGTCGTGCTCATCAGCGGAGGAAGCCGGGGCCTGGGCGCTGCCCTCGCCCGCCGCTGCCTGGATCTGGGACACATTGTGGCCACCTTCAGCCGCACCACGAGTCCCTTTCTTGAAGAACAACGGGAGCGCGACCCGCAGGGGGCCCAGTTTCATTGGACCGCCGTGGATGGGCGCGACGACACGGCGCTGCGCCGGTTCGTGGACACGGTCATCGAGCGCTACGGCGGTGTCGACGTGCTGGTCAACAATGCCGGCGTGGGTCGCTTCGGGCTCTTCCCGCTGATGCGACTCAGCGAGATCGACGAGACTCTTGCCGTCAACCTGCGCACCAACGTCGTGCTGGCTCGGCTCTGCACGCCGTCGATGATCGCCCGCGGGAGGGGCTGTATCCTCAACATCTCGTCGGTGAACGCCATCCGCGGCAATGCCGGGGTGGCTGTGTACAGCGCGACCAAGGCCGCCCTGGACGGGTTCACCCGGGCACTCGCCCGCGAGCTCGGACCCAAGAACATCCGGGTCAACTCGCTGGCACCCGGCTATTTCGACAGCGAGATGGTCAGCCGCCTCACCGAGCGTCAGATGGAGAAGCTCGTGCGCGGTACACCTCTGGGTCGCCTCGGCACGATGGACGAGATCACCGAGGCGGCGCTGTTTCTCATCTCCCCCGCGGCATCGTTCATCACCGGGCACACCCTCGTCGTCGACGGCGGCGTCACGTGCTGAGAGATCAGCTCACCGGGCCGGAGATCGAGGCGACCATCCACCGGACCATTGTCGAAATTTTGAAGTTGGGCGGCAAGCCCGTGCCGCGCTTCGACGAGGAGGACGATCTCGTCGCCACCGGCCTCAGCTCGCTCGACCTGGCCGCCTTGGTGGCCAAGCTCGAACGCCGGTGGAAGATCGATCCATTCCTGGAAGCCACGGCCATCACCGAGGTGCGGACGGTAGGCGATCTCTGTCGCGCCTACCAGGAGTACGTCAACACTCGGTGAAGCGTCCCTGGGACATCGCCATCGTGGGCATGGCCTGCCGGTTCCCGGGAGCCGCCCACCCTCGGGCCTTCTGGGACAATCTCGTCGGCGGTGTCGAGTCGATCACGTTCTTCTCGGACGCCGAGCTGCTGGCGGCCGGCGAAGATGCCGATCTCGTGCGTCACCCCTCCTATGTCAAGGCCGCCCCGGTCCTCCAAGGCCACGACGAGTTCGACGCAGCCTTCTTCGGGTACTCCCCCCGCGAGGCCCGCCTGATGGATCCCCAGCACCGACTGTTCCTCGAGGTCGCCTGGGAGGCCCTGGAAGACGCCGGCTACGACCCGCTCGGTGGCAAGGGACACGTGGGGGTGTACGCAGGCGCGGGCGGTTTGGTTTCGAGTTACATGGTGCGCCTGTGCCACCCGGATCTGCGCGGCCAGACTGGCGACCTCGGCCACATCGGCAACGACCGTGACTTCCTCTGCTCGCGGGTGTCCTTCAAGCTGAATCTGACTGGTCCAAGCGTAAATGTCCAGAGCGCTTGCTCTACATCGCTGCTGGCAGTCCACCTCGCCTGTCGCGGACTCCTCGACGGCGAAGCGGACATGGCCTTGGCCGGAGCCTCGGTCGTTCGCGTTCCTCACGTCCGTGGGTACCTGGCCGAGCCCGGCAACATCTATTCGATCGATGGTCATTGCCGGGCGTTCGACTCGAAGGCGAGCGGCACCCTGTTCGGCAGCGGGGTCGCAGCCCTGCTGCTGAAGCCGCTCCGAGCAGCCCGTGCCGCTGGCGATCACGTCTACGCGGTCATCAAGGGCGCCGCCATCAACAACGACGGCGGCCACAAGCTGAACTATACAGCGTCCACCGCGACCGGCCAGGCCCGGGCCGTGACCGAGGCGCTGGCGGCGGCGAACGTCGATGCCAGCAGCCTCCGCTACGTGGAGTGTCACGGCACCGCCACCGCGCTCGGTGACCCCCTGGAGATCCAGGCCCTCACCCGGGCCTTCCGCGCGCACACCCCACACCGTGGATTCTGTGCGATCGGCTCGGTCAAATCCAACGTGGGCCACCTCGAGCAGTGCGCGGGGATGGCCAGCCTCATCAAGACTGCGCTCGCGTTGAAGCATGGCGTGATCCCTCCGAGTCTGCACTTCGATACTTTGAACCCCCGCATTCCGCTCGAGCGGTCGCCCTTCTTCGTCAACACGGCACTGCGGTCGTTCGACGACGGGCCGGGCCCGCGCCGGGCCGGGGTGAACTCGGTCGGGATGGGCGGGACGAACGCATTCGTCGTCCTCGAGGCCGCCCCGCCGCCGAAGCCGCGCTCTCGGAACACCCGGCGCGCGTTCATCCTGAACGTCTCTGCTCACACTGAGGACGCGCTGGCCGCCCAGCTCGCTCGCCTCCGCAACGCGCTGACGTCACCCGATGCGCCCGAGGCTTCGGACACGTGCTTCACGCTGAATCGGGGGCGCCACCACTTTGGCCATCGCGTCTCGATCGTCGGGCGCGATCGGGACGAGCTACGAGCCGCGCTCGACAGGATCCTCGGCGCTCCGCCGGTGCAGGTCAGCGCCAGCCCGCGCGAGCCGATCACGTTTCTCTTCTCCGGACAGGGTGCCCAGTACGCGCGGATGGGCGAAGCGATCTACCGTGCCGAGCCGTCCTTCAAGGACACACTCGAGCAGTGCTTCGCGCTGTTCGCGGCCGCCGACATTCCCCTGGCCGACGTTCTCTTCGGAGACGATGACGCGGGCCTGCATCGCACGCTCTATGCCCAGCCCGCCCTCTTCTCCCTGCAGATCGCCCTGACCGAGCTCTGGCGCCGGTGGGGAATCGTCCCCGACGCAGTGATCGGACACAGCATCGGAGAGTTCGCGGCGGCGGTGACGGCCGGTGTCTGCTCTCTCCCGGACGCGGTACGGCTGGTGGCCGTGCGGGCGCAGCTGATGGAAGCGTTGCGAGAACGGGGCGGCATGGTGTCCGTCGGAGCCGATCTCGACACCGTTCAGAGCGCCTGGCCCACCACGGGCAACGATCTGGCCGTCGCCGCCGTGAATGCGTCCGACCGGATCGTGGTCTCGGGCAGTGCCTTGGCGCTCGCCGCCTTCGTGAAGGCACTGCGGCCGCGCGGCGTGCCAGTCATGGAGATCAACGCGTCGCACGCGTTCCACTCCTCGCTCATGGACCCGATGCTGGAGACGTTCGAGGCCGCCGCCCGCACGGTGTCGTGCGGGCCCCCGCGTCTGCGTTGGATCTCGACCCTGACCGGCGGCGAGGTCACCGAGCCTCCCGACGCGCGCTACTGGCGTGACCAGATTCGGCACTCCGTGCGCTTCCAGGCGGCGCTGCAGGCCGTGGTGCGCGCGCCCTCTTTGTTCCTGGAAGTGGGGCCGGGCGCGACCTTGATCAATCTGGGACGCCGGAGCGTGAAGCACACGGAGGCGGCCAACGCGGGGGCAATCGGCTGGGTGAGCTCGCTGACCCAGGAGCGCGGCGACTGGCCAAGCCTCCTGGAAGCGGTGGGTCACGTGTACATGCGGGGTCACACGATCCACTGGGACAATGTCGAGCCCGCGCGGGGACGCCGGGTCAGCCTGCCTACCTATCCCTTCCAGCACCGTCGCTGGTGGCTCGAGCCGCGACGCGCCGAGAGCACTGCCACCGCGGCGGGCAACCTGTCGCCTGACGATACGGCCCACCCATTCCTCGGCGAGCGGCTGGGCGGCGACCATCTGCGGTTCGAGACGCTCCTCGATGTCGAGCGACTTCCGTTCCTGAACGACCATCGGGTCTTCCAGCAGATCGTCCTTCCCACGACCGTGGTGCTGGAGGCGATCTCGAGCGCGGTCGTCCAGGCCCTCGGATTCGCACGGCCGATCATCACCGAGCTGCTCTACGAGCGCGCGCTGAGCCTGCTCCCCGATCGCCCGCTCTGGGTCCATCTGCAGTTCGAAGAGCACGGCAGACACGCGGCCTTTCGCCTGGAAAGCAGGGGGATGGACGATGGTGCGCCCTGGCATCTGCATGTCAGCGGCACCGTGGAGGATGCTGCCGCTGAGGCCGAGCCACCGCCATTTCCGTCACATGCGCTCCGCGCTGGTCCGCGTGATGTCCCCCCCGAGCGCTTCTATCGCTTCCTCGCGACACGGGGGCTGTCCTACGGTCCGGCCTTTCAGGGCGTGGCCGCTCTCTGGCGTCATGGTGATGAGGCGTTTGCCAGAGTCGAGCTTCCCTCCACCCTCACGGGGCAGGGCTACTTGCTGCATCCCGCGTTCCTCGACGCCTGCCTGCACGTGTACGCGGCCCTCGTCGAGAAGTACGGGCTCTTCGAGACGGACAGCACGACGGAGGGCAAGGCGTACGTGCCGATCGGGATGGAGTCGTTCCAGATCTACCGATCAGGCGTGGCAGCGGGCTGGGTGCATGGCCTCGTCGTCAGCCGCGAGGGCGGCGATGAGTCGCGGCTGAAGGTCGACATTCGAGCCTATGGCGAGGACGGTCGGCCAGTGGCCCTCTTCAAGGGTGTGACGATTCACGAGACTTCCGACGAGCGGCTGGCGGGGCCCGACGATCCGCGGCTCGATGCTCTCCTCTACCACGTGGCCTGGCGCGAGGTGCCTCGGTCGGAGACGGGCCGTCCGCTACCAAAGCACTGGTGTCTGCTCGCCGACGCCGCGGGAGTCGGCCAGCGCCTGGCGGCGTTGTTGCGCGCCGAGGACTGCGACGTCGAGGTGATCGTGCCCGAAGCGGATCCTCCATCGACGGCACTCGCCGAGCCCTTTCACTTCGATGCGCTCGTTCGTCGGGCCGAGGACGGCGCCCTTGGTCTCGTCTACCTCTGGGGCCTTCGAGCACAGCCCATGACTCTCACTGAAGGCTCCCCGACGACCGCGACGCACGCCTACGTCGGCGGGGCCTGCATCGGCCTGCTGAAAGCCTTGGCCGGTTACCGCGAGCGCGTCCACGAACCGTCCCGGCTGTGGATCGTGACCCGCGGCGCCCAAGCGTTCGAGACGGGAGGGGAAACACCTCTCGGCATGGCGCAAGGCCCGCTGTGGGGACTCGGTCGCACGATTGCGCTCGAGTATCCCGAGCTGTGGGGTGGGTTGATCGACTTGCCGCCCGACGACGACGCGCAGACAGCGGCCGAGCGTCTCCTGCGCGAGCTCAAGGATGGGGCCGGCGAGGATCAAATCCTCCTGTGCGGAGAAAAACGTCTGGCACCCAGGTTCGTGCGTGCGCGATTCCCGAACCTGCCGCCGCGGCACCGCCTCGCAGAGGATGCGACCTACTGGATCGTGGGCGGCCTCGGTGCAATCGGGCTCAAGACCGCCGACGCGCTGGTGGACGCGGGCGCCCGCCACCTCCTGCTCACCGGGCGACAGGCGTCCCAGTCAGACGATTCCGCGGCCCTTCAGGCCCTGAGACAGCGCGCCAAGGTCGTCGTGCTGGCCTCTGACGTGGCGAACGAAGCGGATACGGCGGCCGTCCTCGCCCACCTCCGCGAGCACATGCCGCCCCTGAAGGGCGTCATCCACCTTGCGGCGGTGTTCGAGGACGCGGTGCTCGCCAACCTCACAGGGGAGCAGTTCGGCCGTGTACTGATGCCGAAGATGACGGGAGCGTGGCTGCTCAGCCGGGCCACCCGCAAGATCGACCTCGACTTCTTCGTGCTCTTCTCGTCGGTTCTGAGCCTGTGGGGTGGTCTGGGACAGGCGTCCTACACGGCCGCCAACAGCTCTCTGGATGCTCTGGCCGCCACGCGGCGCTCGGCGGGCCTGCCGGCGATGGTGTTCCACTGGGGGCCGTGGGCCGACGTGGGGCTGGATGAACGCTGGGGGCGGGCTGGCGCGTCACTGTGGAAGCAGCGGGGCACGTCGCGGCTGTCTCCCCAGATCTGCCTCGATGTGCTCCTGCGATTCCTCGACGCGGAGCGATCCCCGATCGTCGTGTGCGACACGCGTTGGCCAGAGTTCTTGGCCCAGTTCTCCGAGGCGCCCCCCTTCTTCCGCGAGCTGGCGCCCGCCGCGCGGAATACCATCGCCGAGGTCGCGCCCGATGAAACCCCGGAACGTCGGGTGGAGATCGTCCGGTCGCACGTGGGGCAGGTGCTCGGGGTGGAGGGCAACATCCCGGTGACGCCAGCCCCTCAACGAGCTCGGCCTCGATTCACTGCTGGCGGTGAACCTGGCGACCCGGCTCCGGCAAGCCCTGCGGGTGCCCGTTCCCACGGCGCTGCTCCTGAAAGGCCCGAGCATCGTGGGGCTCGTCGAAGAGCTCTTCGGGCCCGCGGCGGCCTCGCCGGACACGCGCTCGACCAGCAACGGGTCAACCGGGCGGGTAGCCGGTGATGGCTGGCTCATCTTCCACCGCCCGAATCCTGGCGCGACCACCCGTCTCTTCTGCTTCCCATTCGCGGGCGGCGGCGCTCTCACGTTCCGGTCGTGGGCGCCACACCTGGATCCGCGCATCGAGCTGGTGGCCATCGAACCGCCGGGTCGGCAGACCCGCCTGGACGAGCCACCCATTCGCGCGGTGGCGACCTTTGTCGAGCGTCTCGTCCCCGCCCTGCTCCCGTTCCTGGACAAGCCGTTCGCGGTCTACGGACATTGCCTGGGCGCGTTGACCCTGTTCGAGACCGTGCGTACCCTGATGCGCCAGCACGGCCGCGCGCCCATGCACGCCTTCGTGTCCGGGGCGCGCCCGCCCGACGAGTTGCACCGGCAGCAGGACTTCGAGACCAATCTGCTGGAAAAGCTGTTGAAGGTCCCCGGCTACAGCGTGTTCGAGCCCATCTATCGCCAGTCCGATGAGGTATTTGCGCGAGGCGATTCTCCAGTTCAACGTGCTGGCCACCGAGAGCCTTCTCGGCGACCGCGAGCTGCGCCGCCTTCTCCTGCCCGTCATCCGCGCGGAGTTCGAGATGAGCTCGAAGTATCGCTACGCGCCGGATGAGCCATGGGACCTTCCCATCACCTGTCTGACCGGGACGCGGGACACCTACGTCTCGCCGGCGAATGCGCGATCGTGGAGTCGCTTCACGACGCAGCGCTTCCAGCTCTTCATGGTCGAGACCGAGCACTTCCTGATCGTCGACGACGACCGGTTCGTGATGCGCGTCCTCAACCATGAACTCGCCAACCCGCTCTAGGCGCTTTCGGACCGCCAGAGCGTAGGACGCAATGCCCCAGGTAGCGGCCATTCGGCGGTTTGGGGTCGCCCACCTCGCGAGCGAGGACAGAGAGCACGAACCTATGGGGGCTGGGCTGGTGCGGGTGGGCATTAGGAGTGTTTCGCTGAACCATCGGGATCTGCTCGTCATGCGCGGGACTTACGGGGCGGGCCTGAGTCTGCCGCTCATTCCGTGCAGTGACGGGGCGGGGGTTGTGCTGGAGATCGGGGCCGGCGTGGCGGATTTTGCCGTCGGTGACCGCGTGTGCACGCACATGGTTCCCGATTGGCCGGACGGGCCCCTCGAGCCTCGGATGCGGCTCACGACCCTCGGCGGTCCCGCCCAGGGCGTCTTGGCTGAGGAGCGGGTGTTGCCTCAGTCGGCCCTCGTGCCGATCCCGAAGACGCTCTCCCTCGAACAGGCGGCGTGCTTGCCGGTCGCCGGCCTGGCGGCATGGTGTGCGCTGACCAGCCACATCAGCCTGGGCCCGGGGCGGCGCGTCCTCGTGCTGGGGACCGGTGGCCTCAGCACACTCGGACTTCAGATCGCCAAGACGCTCGGCGCGGAGGTGGCGGTGGTCTCCTCCTCCGACGAGAAGCTCGGACGCGTCCGCCAGCTGGGCGCCGACTTCACCGTCAACTCTCGGCAGGGAGCCTGGGGTCCACTGGTACGGCGATGGAGCGGCGGAGGCGTGGACGTGGTGCTGGACGTGGGAGGCGAAGCCACCTTCGACCAGTCCGTGACCGCTACACGAGATGGCGGCTGTGTCGCCCTTCTCGGCACCCTTGGCCACGGCGCCCGCGCGCTCAGTCTCACAGAGGTCCTCATGCGACGGATCCTCGTGCAGGGCATCTTCGTCGGGAGTCGGGCCGATCTCCTGCGCTATCTGGGATTCGTCGAAACCCACGGGATCACCCCGCTCATCGATCGCGTCTTCGAGGGCGTATCGGCGGCGCGCCAGGCGTTCGCCCACCTGCTGTCAGGGCGGCACGTGGGCAAGGTCGTCGTCCGCGTGGCCACGTAGCGCCGGCGCGCGCGTTGCGGCGCTGACCCCGCTCGTCTATCCTGCCGGCGACCATGGAGGTGTCGACCAATGCAACAGGCGGTGACGTGGCCCGACGGCATGCGGTGTGCGGTCATGATGACCTTCGACCTCGACGGGGAGAGTCCGTGGATCCACCGCGATCCGGCGCTGGCCGAGCGTCCGCTGCACATGTCCATGGGCGCCTACGGGCCCAAGACCGGCATGCCCCGCATCCTGGACCTGCTCGACCGCTACGGCCTCAAGACCTGTTTCTTCATCCCGGGCTGGATCATCGAGCGCTACCCCGCCCTCTGTGAAGACATCGTGCGACGCGGCCACGAGGTCGGCCACCACGGCTACCTGCACGAGAAACCCTTCTTCCTGAAGGGCCGCGAGGAGGAGGAAGAGCTTCTGGGAAAGAGCCTCGCCATTTTCCAGAAGGTCCTCGGCGTCCGCCCGCTCGGCGCCCGCGTGCCGTCCGCCGATCCCAGCCGGCACACCATGGATCTCTACGCGAAGCACGGCTTCGTCTACCACAGCAATGCCCTCGACACGGACTTGCCGTACTGCCACGAGACACAACACGGGCGGCTTGTGGAGTTTCCCACCGCATGGTGCAACAACGACGCGCCCTTCTTTCTGTGGAGCGCGGTGCCCCCCGTGGGCAACGGGATCTGGAGCCAGCAGGACGTGTGGGAGATCTGGTCGGAGGAATTCGAGGGACTCTACGCGGAGGGAAGCTTCTTCAACTGGCTCGGGCATCCCCAGATCATCGGCCGCCCCGCGCGCATGCGCATGGTCGAGCGACTCATCCAGCGGATTCGCGACAAGGGCGACGTGTGGTGGCCGCGCCCCATCGAGCTCGCTCGTTTCTGGCTCGAACGGAGCGGCGCCGCCTCGACCATCCGCTAGGACTCGCGCGGCTCCTGCCGGCGAGGCACAATGGGATATGCGCCGCGCGTTCGCGCCCCTCAGTGTCGTTCTCGTCGTCCTCATCGCGCTCATCGCGGTCGGCTGCTGGTACCGTGGCGCCCTGACGGGTGTTCTGCCCAGCCGCGCCGCCGAGACGAGCGATATCACCTTGCCGCCAGGTTTCAGCATCGGCGTGTATGCGGCCGACGTGCCGAACGCGCGGCAGATGGCCGCCGGTCCGCGGGGAATCGTGTTCGTCGGCTCGCGCTCCGAGGGCAAGGTGTACGCGGTGGTCGATGCGGACGGCGATCATCGGGCCGAGGCCGTTCACGTACTGGCCCAAGGTCTGACCATGCCGAGCGGGATCGCCTTTCGCGAGGGAAACCTCTACGTGGCCGAGGTGAGCCGGATTGTCGTCCTTCGCGACGTGGCCCGCGACCTGACCCGCCCCCCCAAGGTCGGGGTCGTGAGCAATGCCTACCCGTCCGATACCCATCATGGGTGGAAGTTCATCGCGTTCGGTCCCGATGGCCGCCTCTACGTGCCCGTGGGCGCGCCGTGCAACGTGTGCACACCGCCCGGCCCCTTGCACGCGACAATCACTCGCCTCGACCTCGCCGGCGGCGCACCCGAGGTGGTGGCGCGGGGGGTGCGCAACAGCGTCGGGTTCGACTTCCAGCCCGGAACGGGCGAGCTATGGTTCACCGACAACGGTCGCGACTGGCTCGGGGACGATCAGCCGCCGGATGAGCTGAACCGCCTGACTCGCCAGGGGGAGCACTTCGGGTTCCCCTACTGCCACGGCGCCGACCTTCCCGACCCCGAGTTCAATGCGGGGCGCCCCTGCCGTGAGTTCACGCCACCCGCCCGCGCCCTCGGTCCCCACGTGGCGGCGCTCGGCATGCGCTTCTACGAGGGTCGGATGTTCCCGGAGGCGTACCGCGGCGGCGTCTTCATCGCCGAGCACGGCTCGTGGAATCGCTCCGCGCCGGTCGGCTACCGGGTGACCTTCGTCAAGATCGAAGGCGGACGCGCGACGTCCTACGAACCGTTCGCCACTGGGTGGCTGCGCGGCGGCGTTGCCGCTGGACGCCCCGCCGACGTGCTCGTGCTGGCCGACGGTTCTTTGCTCGTCTCGGACGACAAGGCCGGCCGGATCTACCGCATCACCTACGGCGGCGGCCGCTGAGGAGTCCCCTCACCCCCGCTTCAGTTCCTGCTCCAATGCTTCCCGGATCGCCTGGACCCAGATGCCCTCGTTGGCCTCGTAGGTGCCGGCCTGACCGTTGAGCTTGGGCATCGCCTCGCCCCCGGCGTGGTGGACGCCGATCAGCCGCCATTCATGGCTGAACACCGGCCCGCCCGAGCTGCCGCCCTCGGTGGCGGCGCGGTAGTGCACCTTGGGCGCCTGGTGATCGAGGAAGCGGCCGCTCGAGAATGACAGACCGCGCCCGGAGGGATGCCCGATGACTCTGACCTGCGCCTCCGAGCCGCGCGTGGGCAGCACGGCGGATACCGGCAGCGCCGCCCGCGGCGACACCGGCTCGGTCAACTCGGCCACGGTGACGTCGAGATCGTCTGGAGGACGGAACAGCAGCACGCGTGAGACACCGAACTCCTTGGTAGGCGCCACATCGTCGAGCACGGCAAAGGTCACCACGGCCTCGCTCGGGTGCACCGCGTTCGCCTGGCGCTCCGCCTCGCGGGCGCTGATCACGTGGGCATTGGTGACCAGCACCGAGCGCGCGTCGAGCTTGTCGCTCAGCAGGTTGCCCTGCACCACGAACCCCGTACCCACGCCGGTCTCGACGCTGCGCCCGATCCGCGCCACGCACGCCGAGCGCTCCAGTCCCCGGCGATAGTTCTCGACCGAGTCGAAGCGGTCGGTCCCGAACACCGCCTCCAGCGAGCGCGCGGAGGTCAGTGCGCGCGCCTCTCGAATCTCGCGGCCCGACATGTCGAGGACACCGTCCTGCTTGTCCATGAGGGCCGCTCGCAGCAGCTCGACCATGGCTGGTCCTGGCGGTGGGCGGCGGTCGAGCTGCCATATCTCGACGAACTGGCGGAGGGTGGCCCCGAGGGCGAAGCCGTTGACGCGAGGATGCTTGACGTATTCTCGTAACTGCTCGAGGGTGGCCGCCATGTCCCCGAGCGCGAGGTGTGCCTCGGCGGCGGTCGCGCGGCTGTAAAAGTCGGCGAACTGTGGGTCCCGGCGGGAGACCTCGGCGAGGATCGCCCGCGCCAGCTCCTGGGCCTCGGCAGCAGCGCTCCGGGTGCTCGCGCGCGCCTCGTCGCGCGCCAGCAGCGCTGCCGCGTTGATCCCGAGCCACACCCGCGCCGGCTCCTCGCGATACCCCGTCTGATACGCCTCCACAGCGTGGGCCAGATGCTGGCGGGCGGCGCTGGCATCGCCAGCCGTGGTGGCCGCGATGAAGCGATCCTTGTGGATCCGGCCGAGGTGGCCGAACAGCTCGCCCCGGTCGAAGTCCGTCAACGAGCGATCGTCGCGCAAGGTCTCGAGCCGGGCGAGCGCCTCGTCCTGGAATCCGCGCTCCATCAGCATCTGAGCGTGCAGACGCCGCAGCGCGGCCGGCGCGTCGGCTCTGGCAGACACCGCCCCGGCCAGCAGTTCGGCGATGTCGAACCAGCGGTTGTTGGCCGCTCCCGAGCGGACCAGGCCGAATGTGGCCTTCGGCTCCACGGCGTTACGAAGATCGCCGAGCCACGGGAGGAGCTGACCGACGGCCTGCCAGGCGGCGACCTTGTCGTGCCGCTTGGCAGCTTCGGTCAACACGCGGGCGGCGTCGGGGAAGTCGCTCATGTCCAGTCGAGCTTCAGCATCTTGGCGAGCTGGCCGCGCAGCAGCTTGCCCTGTAGATATTTGCTGATGCTATGCCGCCACGTCCCCCAGTTGTCCTCGCGCACGTCCTCGACGACGGGCAGCCCGTTGCGCATGAAGTCACCGGCGAACCGTGGATCGAACCCGGCCACCACGTCCAGCGGGTCGTAGACGTTCACCCAGGCCCCCTTGAGCTTCGCCGATGGGAACCCGTTGACGCGCGACCACGACGGGAAGAAGTCCTGCACTTCGTCGAGCCCGAGCGGGCTGCCGACCGTCATCAACCCGTCGACCTCGGGACAGTCAGGCTCGTGCATCAAGCAGTCGTAGGCCATGATCGTGCCCATGCTGTGGGACACCACCACCAGGGGACGCTGGGCAGCCCCGGCCTTGAGGCCATCCAGAACACGCTTGCGCATCTCGTCGCGCGCGAGGTAGCGGCATCCTTCCCGCGGCGTGCACTCCTGATTGTAGAAATAGTGGTGGGCGTCGCGCACGAAGCGGGACATGACGCGCTTGCGCAGCCACTCCGGAACCGGCACCCGCTCCTGCCGCACGGCCGCCACCTCCGCGGCGCTCGGCCCGTAGTCACTCGGCGCCTCCGGATCGACCCCGACCTTGTCGGCCAGGCGTCGCACCCGCGCCGCGTGATCGCGCGGAGCCCGATCGAGGTCGATGGGCGGGGTGGGTCCTTCGTCCAGGGTCTCGATGTCGCCGGCGGCACTCTCGTACGCAGCCAGATTAGTGTCGGGAGATGCGTAGAACACGTCGGCCCAGTAGGCCATGGCCGAGGTGATGCCGCTCCCGTCGAGATCCGGCCCATCCTCGTGGGACAGCTTGCGTTTCCAGAGCTGGGAGAGGTAGTCGGCTTCGGGCTTGTTGTCGAGGCCGTGGATGAAGAGCACGTGCGCCATGGGTGCCTCCCAAGGAGTAGACTGCCACGCGCGCGTGACGGAAGGCAATGCGCAGACGGATCGAGCCGCGAGCCCTGCCTTTCGCGGCCAGCAGGGCAAAGTGCCTGACTTCATGCGGGAATTCCGATTCCGGCCGCGGGCACGGGACTGGGGCCCCTGCCTGAGGGTCTTAGTCGGCCCGAAGCCCGTCCCGGGCAAAGCAGCAGGCGCGGGCGGGCGCATCGGGCAGAACGCCGCGACCTACGGAATTGGTAAGCCCGGAAACCCCCTTCTGCTTAGCTTTCCCTCACTGGCACGCATAGTGCTACTCAAGAAATCGCGTGGGGACGAGCCACGGGATGGGCGGAGAGATGAATACAAAGATGACACGGTTGGCTAGGTTAGTGGTGGCGCTGGGCGTTGTCGCGGTGTTTGCCCTTCCGGCAACGGCTCAGGATGTGAAGATCCAGACGCCTCTCGAGCGCGAGCTGGGGATCATCGCACCGACGACCGAGCCAACCAGGAGCCGACCCGCTGACGCCGAGTACCACCCGAGCACGAGTGGCGTCATTCACGACCCTGCATTCTTCGAGAGCGCGTCCGTCAAGACCGAGACGGGTCGCTATGGTCTAGCCGGCTGGACCGCGCCGAATTCGCCACAGGGTCCCGACTACCGAGAGATCAACGGCTGGCCCAGTTTCGGCTTCGCGATCACGTGGTCCGCGGCCCCTCGCAAGCGGGCCACGGAGCGCTAGACCAGCGCACTAGGCACCCCATACCTCCCGGGCCCGCAGCCGGCAAGTTCTTGTAAGCCAGGCAATTTTTTGTAAGCGATCGTAGATTTTTCCGCTCTGACGGCCGGTAGCGGACCTCGCCTTGAAACACAGACTCCCCACCATCTCAGACATGGGGGACTTCGCGGCGCTGGGTGGACTGATGTGCTACGGCTTCAAGTTCGCCGACAACCAGCGGTCGGCCGCCGAGATCGTGGACAAGATTCTGCGCGGAGCGAAGGCTGGGGACATCCCCATTCAACAACCCACGACCTGCTCAGGCCATGGCCTGTTTGACCCGCGCCGGCTCGAAGGGCAGCGCGCGTAGCCGCTTGCCGGTGGCGTTGGCGATCGCGTTGGCGATGGCGGCTGCCGTCGGGCCCTGCGAGCCCTCTCCGACGCCGAGAGAGCGCTGATCAGGCTGATCGAGCAGCACGACGTCGACCTCCGGCACCTCGTCAAAGCGCAGGATCGGATACTCGGCCCACGATCGGGTCGTCACCCGAGTCCGATCGAACCCCAGTGACTCCTTCAAGGTCCAGCTCGTGGACTGGACGATGCCCCCCTCGATCTGGTTGATCACCCCGTCCGGGTTGACGATCTGGCCCGCATCCACCGCGGCCACCACACGGGCGACCCGGATCCGGCCCGATGGGCGATCCACCTCGACGTCGGCGGCCAGCGCACAGTAGCAGCCGAGATTCTTGTACCTGGAGAAGGCGAACCCGCGACCGCGCTTGCCGTCACCTCTCGCCGCCGGACGCCAGCCCGCGCGCTTGGCGGCAGCCTCGACCACCGCCCGGGCGCGCGGATCCTTCAGGTACCGGAGCCGGAACTCCACCGGGTCGGTGCCGGCCGCGGCCGCCATTTCGTCGACGAACGACTCGAGGGCGAACACGTTCGCGTAGCCGCCGAGGGTGCGCAGGGCCGAGGTGCGCAGCGGCGCCTCGGCAATGTAGTGCTTGACCACCTTGACGACGGGGAAGTCGTACAGAGGAACGGCGTTGCGGGCTGCTCCCCCGGTCGGCTGCGGAATATCCGCCGGGAGCCCAGGCTCCTGAGGCTGAGCCAGGTGCCGGGCCGCGAGCAGATTCGGGCCGGCCGAGGCGCCGGGGCGAGTGCTGTGCGGGTAGCTCCAGACTTCGTGTGACCAGGTGACCACGTTGCCCTGGGCATCGATACCGCCCGAGAGTTTCATCACCATGGGCGAGCCGTACGGCTCCCACATGAACTCGTCGTCACGCATCCACGAGAGCTTCACCGGCCGCCCACCCGTGGCACGCGCCAGGAGCGCCGCATCGAGGGCCACGTCGTCGGCGCCGTTGTGGCCATAGCATCCGGCGCCTTCGGCGTGGATACAGCGGATGTCCTGTGCCTTCAGACCAAACACCTTGACGAGGTCGGCCCGCAATGGGAACACGCCCTGGCTGTGGGTCCATACGGTCAGCTTGCCGTCTTGCCACTGGGCAACCGCGCATGACGGGCCGAGCGAGGCGTGGCACTGGTACGGGCGTGTGTAGAGCGCTTCGAGTACCTTCACAGGGGCCGCGGCGACCGTGGTCTTCTCCACTACCGTCTGGGCAGGAACCGACGACCCCATCAGATGGCGGTACAAGCCGTCGCCGGACGGCGGCAGGGAGGCCGTCTGCGCCCAGCGCGCGCTCTGCTTGAGGGCCTCGCGCGCGCGAATGGCTTGCTCTTCGCGCTCGGCGGCCACGGCCAGGAAGCTCCCGTCACGAACGACCGCGACCACTCCCGGCAGGCGTCGCACAGGAGCCTCGTCGACTGACAGCAGTTGAGCTCTCGGGCGACGGCGGTCGCACCACCCGACCGAAAAGCATGCCGGGCAGGCGTACGTCCTGCACATAGGCGGCGCCGCCGGTGAACTTCTTGGGGATGTCGCGACGGCTGATGCTCTGGCCGATCCATCGGTACTCGGCAGGGGCCTTGGGCTTGACCTTGGCCGTGGCCTCGCGTTTGAGATTCGCATCGCCGGCGAGCTGCCAGTACGTCGAGGTTGCACCGCTCGGCGCGCTGACGGTGCCGTCTTTCACCACGAGCTCGGCGGCCGGCACCGAGAGTTTCTCGGCGGCGGCAGAAACCAAAATGTGGCGCGCTTCGGCGCAGGCGAAGCGGAGAGCCGTTCCGCTTTGCTCCACCGACAAGCTCCCTGCGGTCTGACCCTCGTTTGGCGTGCGCGCGGTGTCACCAGCGACAATCTCGATTCGCTTCATGTCCACGTCGAGCTCGTCGGCGGCGATCTGCGCCAGCGCGGTGCCAATGCCCTGCCCCAGCTCGATCTTGCCGGTAAAGATCGTCACCGTGCCGTTTGGATCGATGCGCAGCCACGCGTCGAGCATGCGGTTCGCGTTGAGGCTACCCGGGAGTGGGGCCGGTTTGTCCTGCGCGTACCCCAGAGGTGGAGCGAGCGCGAAGCCGATGACGAGGCCGCCGCTCGCCTTGAGGAAGTCGCGGCGCGAGGCCTTCCCAGGCGCGCTCATGATCGCATCTCCTGGGCCGCGCGCTGGACGGCACGGACAATGCGGTTGTGCGAGGCGCAGCGGCACAGATGGCCGTTGAGCGCCTGCTTGACGTCAGCGGCACTCGGTCGCGGGTTGCGGTCGAGCAGCGCCTTGGCCGACATGACCATGCCGTTGCCGCAGAAGCCGCACTGGCAGGCCTGCTCCTCGATGAAGGCGCGCTGGAGCGGATGGAGGCGGTCGACCGTGCCCAGGCCCTCGATGGTCGTGATGCGGCCCTTGCTCACGGCAGATACCGGGGCGACGCACGAACGGACCGGCTTGCCGTCCACCAGGACCGTACAGGCGCCGCACTGCGCCAGGCCACACCCGAACTTGGGGCCGTTGAGCTCCAGATCGTTCCTGAGCACGTAGAGGAGGGGCGTGTCCGGTTCGACCGACACCGACCTGGTCTCGCCGTTCACCCTCAGAGTGAAGGTGGCCATCATGTCCTCCTTGCGTCGGCGCCGACGCATCTCGAAGGTGGCCTCTGCCGAAGGGTCGTGCGAGCACTATAGCTCAGGAAGCACGGTTGTGCTGGTGCTAGTCTACTGAGAATCCATGACCACCGAGTTCACGGTGATGTTGCCGAACACCCCCGGGGCCCTGGCCCGGCTCGGGGCGGTCCTGGGCGACGCCCGTGTCAACATCGAAGCGATCCTGGGTACGGTCCGCGCAGAACGGGCCGTCGTTCAAGTTGTTCCGAGCGAGCCCGAGCTCGCCGCCCGGGCCCTGGAGGAGGCCGGGATCGTCTACACCCAGCGCGAGGTTCTCGTTGTCCGCGTGCTGGACGAGCCCGGCATGCTGGGCGACGTGGCGCTCGTGATGGCGACGGCGGGGATCAACATCGATTCAGTCTATGCGACCGCGCGCGGGCACATCGTGCTCGGCGTCGACGACCTGGATGGCGCCATCCAGGTCGCGGGCGGCATGGCCGTGATCACGCCGGACTGACGCTCGTCAACGAGCCCGTCACTGCAGGAGGTGGCGGGCGATGATCAACCGCTGGATCTGGTTGGTCCCCTCGAAGATCTGCGTCACCTTGGCATCGCGCATCATCCGCTCCACCGGATGCTCGTTGATATAGCCTGCTCCCCCCAGGATCTGCACGGCATCGGTGGTGACCCGCATGGCGGTGTCGGTCGCGAAGAGCTTGGCGAGCGAGGCCCGGTAGGTGATGTCGGACAGGCCGGCGTCATACATCTCGGTGCACTGGTAGATGAGCAGACGCGAGGCCTCGATCTGGGTGGCCATGTCGGCGAGCAGGAACTGGATCGCCTGGAACTCGGCGATCGGGCGGCCGAAGGCCTGGCGCTCCTTCGCATACGTGCGCGCGTACTCGAAGGCCCCCTCCGCCAAGCCAAGGCCGAGGGTCGCGATCTGGGGGCGCGAGGCCTCGAACGTCTTCATCCCGTAGCGGAACGCTTCACCCTCGGCGCCGAGCAAACGGTCGGCCGGCACGCGGACGTTGTCCAGGAAAAGGTCCACGGTGGCGGAGGCACGGAGGCCCATCTTCTTCATCGGCTTGCCGATGGCGACACCTGGCGCATCCCGGTCCACCAGAAACGCCGAAATGCCGCCGCGAGTCCGCTTGGCTGGATCGGTGAGGGCAAACACGATGTACCACTCGGCCGGCCCGCCGTTGGTCACCCAGGTCTTCTGCCCGTTCAGCACGTAGTGATCGCCCGCCCGCTGCGCCCGCGTCTGGAGCCCGCCGGCGTCAGAGCCGGAGCCGGGCTCGCTCAGGCAGAACGCGACCAGGAGCTGCCTGGTCCGCAGCTCCTGAAGCAAAGCCGCGCGCTGCTCGGGCGCACAAGCGTTAAGAAGGAAGTGGGTGGAGGTGCCCTGATCCTGGAGGGTCACCGCGGCCGTGCCGTCGGCCTTGGCGATCTCCTCGAGGACGAGACACTGAGTCGTCAGGTCGAAGCCGAGGCCTCCCAGCGCCTCGGGCACGTACATCACCAGGAGCTGATGCTGGGTCAAGAGCGTGCGCAACTCCTCGGGGAACTCCCCTTTCTCGTCCCATTCTCGGGCGCGCGGCGCGATCTGCTCCTGGGCCAGGGCGCGGACCATGGCCTGAACGTCACGTTGCTCCTGGCTGAGCTGGATCATGTCCTTTCCCCTCGCCACACGTGCTCGTTTGCGGAGACCGGCGCCGCCACCCTATGATCCGATCATATCCAAGCCCGCGGCACCACAAGGAGACACCATGGCCTACACGGACATTCTCTACGATAAGAAAGAGGGCGTGGCCTGGGTGACCATCAATCGCCCCCAGGTTCGCAACGCGTTTCGCACCCGCACGGTGCGCGAGCTGACCGAGGCCTTCGAGGACGCCCGCTGGGACCCTTCCATCGGCGTGGTCGTGCTCACCGGCGCCGGCGACAAGGCCTTCTGCTCCGGCGGCGACCAGAAGGAGCGTGGTCAGAGCGGCTACGCCACGGAGGAGCGCCCCATGGACGTAGAGGCCTTGCACAGCGCGATCCGTCACATCCCGAAGCCGGTGATCGCCATGGTGAACGGCTTCGCGGTAGGGGGCGGGCACGTCCTGCACGTGCTGTGCGACCTGTCCATCGCCGCCGACACGGCCATCTTCGGCCAGACCGGTCCGCGGGTGGGCAGCGTGGATGCCGGGCACGGCACCGGGGTCCTGGCCCGCATCGTCGGGGAGAAGAAGGCCCGCGAGATCTGGTACATGTGCCGGCAGTACTCGGCCAGCGAGGCCCTGGCCATGGGGCTCGTCAACAAGGTCGTCCCGCTCAAGGACCTGAGATCCGAGGTCGAGCAATGGTGCCGTGAGCTGCTCGAGAAGAGCCCGACCGCCCTCGCCCTGGCCAAGCAGTCCTTCAACATCGACTCCGAGCAGCGGGCCGGCGTGGCCCAGTTCGCCCACACGGCCCTCAACCTTTACTACCAGACCGAAGAAGCCATGGAGGGTCGCAACGCCTTCGTCGAGAAGCGCCCCGTGAATTTTGGCCGGTTCCGCAAGTAGCAGCGCGCCATGCGCCTGGCCCTCGGCGAGGAGCGCATCCGTGAGGAGTCGCGACGCAACTACTGGCGCAACGAGACCCTGACCGCGTATCTGGATCGCTGGGCGACCCAGCGGCCCGACCGGATCGCTTTCGTGGACTCGGCGGGACGCCTCACGTGGCAAGAGCTGGCCCGTGCTGTGGACCGGGTCGCCCAGGGTCTCGCCGCCCATGGAGTGGGACAGGGGACGGTCGTCTCCTGCCAGCTTCCCAACTGGATCGAGTTCGCCCTCGTCTTCTTGGCCGTCGAGCGTCTGGGAGCCGTCATCAACCCCATCCCGCCTACCTATCGGGCCAGCGAGCTGCGCTTCATGCTCGGCCTGCTGGAGACGAGCGTGCTCGTCATTCCCGCCGAGTTTCGGGGCTTCGACTACACGCAGATGGCGCGCGCGCTGCGGGGCGATCTTCCGCGTCTCGAGCATGTGTTCGTGGCGCGGGGCCAAGCACCGTCGGACATGAAGCCGTTTTCCCTCCTGACGACGGAGGCGTGGGAAGACCGCCAGGGACGACGACCGTTGACCGGCACCGATCCCAGCCACGTGCACGAGGTCGTCTTCACGTCCGGGACCACCGGCGAGCCCAAGGGCGTCATGCACGCCTACAACACCGTGCTGTCGATCATCTATCCCGTCATCGATCGCCTGGCGTTCTCCGAGCGCGACGTGATCCTCATGGGCTCGACCCTGGGCCACCAGACGGGCTATCTCTATGGCTTCTGCCTCAACCTGCTCCTGGGGGCGCGGGCGGTCTGGCTCGATATCTGGAGCGCGCCGGCCGCGGCCCGGCTCGTCCAGGCCGAGCGCGTCACCTTCAGCATGGGGGCCACGCCGTTTCTGAGGGATCTGGCATATGCCGAGCCTGCCCACGACCTTTCCTCGCTGCGTGTCTTCATCTCCGCTGGCGCTCCCATTCCCCGCCCCCTGGTCCCCGCTGCGCGAGCCAGACTCGGCTGCCCCATCTCCGCTGGCTGGGGCATGAGTGAGAACGGCCTCGTCACGTGCAACGGCCTCGACGATCCCGAGGAGAAGGTGTTCGGGAGCGACGGCTTCCCGCTCGCCGGCATGGAGCTGCGGGTCGTGGACGAGACAGGGCACGACGCGCGCGCCGGAGACGAGGGGGATCTGCTGGTGCGTGGCGCCGCGCAGTTCGCGGGCTACTTCAAGCGTCCCGAGTACACGGCTGACTCGCACACGGCGGACGGATGGTTCAAGACCGGCGATCGGGCGAAGCTGGACGGCGACGGCTACCTCGCCATCACCGGGCGCACCAAGGACCTGATCATCCGCGGCGGTGAAAACATCCCGGTGGCGGAAGTCGAGAACCTCCTCTTCGCGCATCCCAAGGTGCAGGGCATCGCCATCGTCGCCATGCCCGACCCTCGCCTCGTGGAACGGGTCTGCGCGTTCGTGATTCCCGCGCCCGGACAACCACCGAGCTTAGGCGAGCTGACCGGCTATCTCGACACGCAAGGCATCGCCAAGCACAAGTTCCCGGAGCGGCTCGAGATCGTGTCCGAGTTTCCGATGACGCCGAGCGGGAAGATCCAGAAGTACCGGCTGCGCCAGTGGGTGGCCGACAAGCTCGCCCGGGAGAGCGCAGGTCTGTCGTAAGCCGAGACAAGGAGATTTCCATGGAGCTCGATCTGAAAGGCAAGAGCGTGATCGTCACGGGGGGCGGTTCGAACATCGGTCGAGCCATCGGCCTCGCCTTTGCGCGCGAAGGGACCCACCTGACCATCGCCGAGATCGACGAAGGCCAGGGCGAGAAGGTCGCGCGCGAGGCAGAGCGAGCGGGAGCGGCCTCGGCGCAGGTCGTGAGGACCGATGTCACGAAGTGGGACAGCGTCCGGGCCATGGTCGGCGCCGTCGAGGGACGACACGGCCGGGTGGACGTCCTCGTCAACAACGTGGGCTGGACGCAGGACCGCCTCTTCGTGGAGAAGACGCGCGAGGAGTGGGAGAAGGAGATCCAGCTCAACCTGTGGGGGATGATCAACTGCACGCGGGCGGTGCTCGATGGCATGATCGCGCGCAAGTCGGGGGTCGTCGTCAGCATGGGCTCGGATGCCGGTCGCATGGGCGAGTTCCGCGAGGGCGTCTACGGCGCCTGCAAGGCTGGCGTCATCGCCCTTACCAAGTCGCTGGCGCGCGAAGTCGGGCGGTTCGGCATCCGCCTCAACGTCGTGTGCCCTGGCATGACCATGCCCGATTCGGACGACGAGATCGGCGGCTTGAGCATGTGGGCGTCCGAAACCAACAAGGCCTGGGGCTCGGAGGAGATGCGAGCCCGGATCGCCAAGGTCTATCCGCTGCGGCGGCTGGGCTGCGCGGACGACGTGGCGCCCGCCGTCGTCTTTCTGGCTTCCGGCGCCGCGACCTTCATCACAGGCCAGACGCTCTCGGTGAGCGGCGGCTACACGATGATGTGAGGAGACGCATGCTCGTCGAGCGACACGAGGTCGAAGAATTCGCGCTCCTGACCCTCAACCGTCCCGAGGCCCTGAACGCCCTGAACGGGACACTGCTGGACGAGCTTGCCGCAGCCTTCGACTGGGGCGCGACCAGCGGGGCACGCGCGCTCCTGATCACCGGTGCCGGCGAGCGGGCGTTCTGCGCTGGCGCCGACATCGCAGAGCTCCGCGGCCGCACCGTCCCTCGCGTGAAGCATGACGCCGAGCGGGGACAGGCGCTCTTCCGTCGGCTGGATCGCTATCCGCTGGCCTCGGTCGCCATCATCAACGGTTACGCGTTCGGCGGTGGGCTCGAGCTGGCGATGGCCTGCACCTTTCGCGTGGCCACCACGAACGCGAGGATGGGGCTGCCCGAGATCAAGCTTGGCGTGATCCCCGGCTACGGAGGCACGCAGCGTCTTCCCCGGCTGATCGGCGAGGCCCGAGCCCTCGAGCTCATCCTGACCGGACGTGCCATCGATGCGGAAGAAGCGCTGCGCATCGGCCTCGTCACCCGCGTGCTTGCCGGCGATCCCCTCGCCGCCGCCATGGCCTTCGCGCGCGAGTTCACACGATTCAGCCTGCCCGCGCTCGGGTTCGCCCGCGAGGCCGTGCAGCGCGCGCTCACCACCACGCTCGGCGAGGGGCTGACGATCGAGGCAGATCTCTCGACTCTCGCCTTCCAGATGCACGACGCCACCGAAGGCACGACGGCGTTCCTGGAGAAGCGCCCGCCGCGTTTCGAGGATCGCTGATGACGATGAACGAAGCGGGTTGTCGAGGGGCGGCCCCCGGGATCATTGCCGTCACCGGCGCTAGCCGCGGGATCGGCTCGGCCATCGCGCTCGAGCTGGCCCGCCGCGGCTTCACCGTCGGCTGCCTCTCCCGCCAGGGTCGCGGTCCGGAGGACGGCGCCCTGGAAGCGACCCTTGCCAGGCGGCTGATCCCTCTCGTCTGCGACGTGACCGAGGAGTCTCAGATCGTGGCCGCCCTCGGCGCCCTGGCAGAACGGCCGGAGGGACTCGTGGGCATCGTCAACAACGCCGGCATCTATCACAAGGGTCCGAGCGAGCGACTCACCCAGGCCGAATTCGAGACCGTGCTGCGCACCGACGTCCTCGGTGTCTTTGCCGTGTGTCGGGCGGCGTACCCACATCTGGTCCAGCGGGGCGGCGGCCTCATCGTCAACCTCGGCTCGTTCTTCGACAAGATGGGCGTTCCCTTGCACCTCGCGTACTCGGCGGCCAAGGCGGCGGTGGGAGCGATGACGCGCTGTCTGGCGGTCGAATGGGCGGCCAAGCAGATCAGTGTGGTGAACGTCGCCCCCGGCTACGTGGAGACCGACTTCAACCGCGAGTTCCTTGCCCGCGCCGAGGTGAAAGCATTCATGGCCAAGCGCATCCCCGTCGGGCGCACGGGAACGGCCGCCGAGGTAGCGCGTCTGGTGGCCGCCCTGTTCACCGAACGCATCGGCTACCTGACCGGTGAGACCATCTACATCGACGGCGGCCACGGGA
Organism: uncultured Candidatus Rokubacteria bacterium; assembly: GCA_963754315.1. Classification (GTDB taxonomy): domain Bacteria; phylum Methylomirabilota; class Methylomirabilia; order Rokubacteriales; family CSP1-6; genus CAVWFS01. Next base: position 15,220 of record CAVWFS010000009.1, on the reverse strand, counting down.
TGAGCCACTGACGGGTCGGCAGTGTCAGGCCGCCCGTCCAATCAGCGGCTGCGGGCGCCTGCGGTGGGCGCCACCCAGGCGTACGCGATGGCTGCGCCGGACGGCGCACCACGCGTTAGCGGCGCGAGGCAGGACCGAGCAGCTCGTCGAGCCGCGCCCGCGTCTTTTCGCTCTCCTGGTAGACGAGGCCGGCCAGCCCGCGCGTCATCCGAACGATCTCGCGGTGGTTTCTGATCATCAAGATCAGTCCCGCGAGCTGTACCAACCCGTTGGCGATCACGATCCAGGAGAGCCCTTCGAGCGTCATTCGCGTGCCCTCACTGCTGATGCTACGAGCCGCGCTCACTCTCCGCAAGAGTCTCCGATCGGAGACAGTGCGTCGCTCCTCGGGCGGCCCTCAATGAGCCTTGACCGGTCGCCGTCGTCTCGGCCAACTCCGCGCGGCCTGCGCGAGGTCTCGGACCTGAGTATGGCGATCGATCACCGCCCGGCCCACGAGGTTTCCCCTTGTCAATCACTTCTGCTTCAGGGGATCGTCCAGCGGTAGATCGGACGCTCGCGGCCGCCGCTTGTGACTTGCTCAGTCTGCTGGGGCGTCCAGTCGCCCATGTCGTGCCAATGCGAGACGATTCGGGTACCGGGCTTGAGCTCGCGCAGCAGCTTGGGACGAACCTTGAGGTTCAGCTGGCCCGACAGGAACAGCATCACGACCGTGGCGCTGCTGATGTCCGTGGCCAGCAGGTCCTGGTTCAGGAACTGGATGCGGTCACTGACGCCGGCCAGCCGGGCGTTCTCCCGGCTTTCGGCAATGCGCCGCGGATCGATGTCCACGCAGACGCCGCGCGCGTTGGCCTGGCGGACCGCCGCGATGACGATGCGCCCGTCACCGCAGCCCAGGTCGTACACCACGTCGCCAGGCTTCACGTCGGCCAGCCGCAGCATGGCCTGCACCACGTCCATCTCCGAGGGCTCGTAACGCACGTCGGGCGTGCGCAGCACCGCCGGCGCGCCGCCGGACTCCTGCGCATAGCCGGCGCCCGCCATGCACCCCGCGGCAAGGATGGCGCACAGAAGGGCCCAGTGAGCAACGAGTGCTCCGCGATAGGCACAAGGCGACGCCAGGCGGCAACCCGAGAGCACGAGTTGTCTCATCGATCACTCATTGTGGCTCGGCTTCGCCGGCATTGGTAGTCTCTCGCAATCGCGCGTGCTCAGAAGATCACGTTGCGCCAGACCCGATCGCAATTTCCGCTTGACAGCCTCGGCCAGCGCGAACAGCGAGCTGTCGGCGATGCCCGCCAGAGGCCGGCCTAGCGGTTCGGAGAGGCGCGGCGGAGGGTGGCCGGAGGTGGAAGGGATCGAAAATCATTTCTCGCCCTGGAATCATCGGTCGTGGAGGCGCGCGGGTGGCTCCGAATTGCAGGTGTACAGTCGGCCCAGAAGAAAGGGGCCCGTGCCATGCAGATCCATTCCCCCCACATCCACGTTCTCCCTGACCCTGCCGCGGAGCTGGACCGGCTCGGCGACGAGATCGCCGAACTATCGGCGCACCTCGAGGCCGCCACCGCACGCCTCCTCGATCTCATCCGTGAGTTCGACACCCGCGGGGGCTGGAACACCGGCTTTCGCTCCTGCGCCGCCTGGCTCAGCTGGCGCGTGGGGCTCGACCTGGGGGCGGCCCGCGAGCGCGTTCGCGTCGCCCGCGCCCTGGCAACGCTCCCGCGCCTGGCCCAGGCGCTCGCGCGCGGTGAACTCTCGTACGCCAAGGTCCGCGCCCTGACCCGCGTGGCCACACCCGAGACCGAGGACCGTCTCCTGGCGGTGGGCCGCGCCGGCACGGCCGACCACGTCGAGCGGATCGTGCGGGGCTGGCGACGCGTGGACCGGCGAGCCGAAGCGCGCGAGACCGCACAGCGACACGTAAGCCGGGCCCTGCACGTGTCTCAGGAAGAGGACGGCATGGTCGTGCTCCGGGGCCGGCTGGAACCGGAAGTGGGAGCGCTCCTGCTGCGCGCGCTCGCTGCCGCGCGCGAGACGCTGTATCAGCGCTCACGAGCCGAGGTGGCGATCGCACCCCCGGCTGACCCGGCGGCAGAGCCCCCGACCATGGCCCAGCAGCAGGCGGACGCGCTGGCGCTGCTCGCAGAAACCGCTCTCCACCACGGGCTCGATCCCGGAGCCCCCGGCGAACGCTACCAGGTCGTGGTCCACGTCGATGCGCCGGTGCTGGCCGACCCCGAGCAGCCCGGCCAGTCCGTCCTCGAAGACGGCGTGCACGTTCCCGCGGAAACGTCCCGCCGGCTGGCGTGCGACGCCAGCCGCGTGGTCATGCGGCATGACGACGAGGGGCGCTTACTGGAAGTCGGCGCCCGGACGCGGACGATTCCGCCGGCGCTGCGCCGAGCGCTTCACGCTCGGGACCGCGGCTGCCGGTTTCCGGGCTGCGACGGACGCTTCACCCAGGGGCATCATCTCCGTCACTGGGCGCAAGGCGGCCCGACCACGCTCTCGAACCTCGCCCTGCTCTGCCGCCGCCATCACCGCGCCGTCCACGAGGAGGGCTACCAGGTCGATCGAGACCCAGACGGCACGCTCCAATTCCGCCGGCCCGATGGTCGCCCTCTGCCCGAGGTGCCGCCGCCGGCCCCCGTGCCCGCCGATCCGGTGCAGGTTCTCCAGACGAGACACGTCGCTCAGGGGCTTCATCTTCATGCGCGCACGACCTGCGCCGGCTGGCTGGGGGAACCCCTGGACGTAGGCTGGGCGATCGACGTCTTGCACCCGCTGGCCGCCGGCCACCGGGGTGAGACAGCTCTTTAAGCAGCTCATCACTACATCCGCGGTAAGAAGGCGCCACTATTCGAAGATTCAGAGTGGTCGCCCTGCTCACTCCCTAGTCGATCCAACCCAGGACGTCGCGGACTACCGACCAGCGCGGTTCGGTGGATTCGGCGCCGCGACCGAGGATCCAGAAGTCGTACAGGTGGCGGGCGACGCCGTCCCGACGCTTGAGCGCGACCCAGGTGCTCACGTAGTCGTGGAGGTCAGGGGCGCTCCTGATCACGCACGACGAACCCGAGCGATGCTCATGCCCTTGCGAGGCGGGGCCTGGTACACTCAGCGACGCCGGCCCTCAATGTGAAAGACATCGCGCCTCCTCGACCGGCCGCGCCGGAGGTTGTGAGCCATCGCATGGCCAAGACCCTACCGCCCGTCATCCCCGGCCTTCTCTGGTGTCTTCTCACCGCGGTGCCCGCCGCCGCCGAGCCACCGGCTCCTCCCCGCGCCTGCGCCCTTGCTCGTCGGCGTGATCATGCCGGAAGGTGGCGAGCCCATGGCGATCCTGGAAGATCCGACGACTCATGAGCAAGAGATTTACGAGCTCGGTGCGGAGATTGGCCACACTCGCCTGACAAAGATTCTCAGGGACCGGGTCGTCCTCACGTCGGGCGGCAGCGACGTCGAGGTCCGACTGGCCGGATCGCGACCGCCACCGCCCAGCGTAGCGAGGCAGCGTCCGACCCCCTCTGGCCAGAGACCCCGAAATCTCTTGAATCCCACCCCAGCGCCCGCCGGCGGGCCCCCGCCACGCTGAGGCGGAGGACCCACGGGAGGAACGTCATGGCCAGATGTCACGTCTCGATCAGCCAGCTCGATCGCCGTCACTTCCTCGGCGCGTCAGCTGCGGCGGCGGTCTCGATCATGGTGCCGCGCACCCTCGGCGCCCAGACGGGGCCGTGGGCGACCCGTCCGGCGGGCAACCCCTCGAGCGTCACCTTCGTGGTCTGGCAGTACGGCAAGATCTACGAGCAAATCGCGAAGCAATTCGAGCAGGATTGGGCGGTCAAGGTCAACCAGATCATCGAGCCGAACGTCGAGCCGCAGGTGGCCAAGCTCACGGCCATGTACGCGGCCGGCGATACCGTGGACGTGTCGCAGTCGCCCATCCAGTACCTGGCCAGCTACATCGACCAGGGGATCGCCGCCCCCATCGACGGGCTGCCGGGAGTCGATCAGTACATCAAGGACTTCACGCCGTTCACGAGAGCCATAGCCCAGCGCGACGGCAAGACGTGGGGCCTCCCCTACTTCTCGACGGTGTGGGTGTTCATCTATAACGACGAGCTGCTGGGCAAGGCCGGCTTCAAGGACAAGCCCTTCAAGGGCTATCCGGAGCTGCTCGAGCAGTGCCGCAAGGCCAAGAAGGACGGGGTCTGCAAGTACCCGATCCTCTGGGTGGCCGGCGCCGGCTTCGAACAGCTCCCCGCGACCTGGTTCAGCATGACCGTGAACCGCGGCGGCGTGATCTTCGACAAGCAGCTCGCGCCCCAGCTCGGGCCCGGCTCCATCGCGCGCGAGACGCTCAAGTGGTGGCAGAACACGTTCAAGGAAGAGCTGGCCGATCCCAACTCGCTCAACCTCCGCTTCATCCCGGCCGTGAAGGCGTTCAACGCCGGCCAGCACATCTACCTCGGCACCTTGCACCACTACTACATCAGCCTCGTGAACGATCCCGCCAACTCGCCCATTGCCGGCAAGGGCAAGGTAGTCGGCCATCCGGGTGACGGCAAGACCATCGGCTACACCATGCTCTACATCCTCACGGGCGCCACCAAGAACAAGGAGTGGGCGTGGAAGCTCCTCCAGTATCTGGGCGGACGCACCAAGGATGGCCAGTACACCCAGGCCAACCGCTTGGCCACCGATGCCATGCTCGGCAGCGGCTACCAGTCGGTGATGGAGAGCGAGCTCTTGAGGAAGGGCTGGGCGAAGTGGGGCGACGTACCGACCATTCTGGACATCTGGAAGCGAGCCTCGAACTTCGCCGACGCGGTGCCGGCCGTCTCCCAGAAATGGTATCCGCGCTGGAGCGATGCCATGAACGTCGAGCTGACGGCATGCCTGCAGGGCAAGATCACGGCAGACCAGGCGTGCGACAACATGGTCGCCGCCATCGCCAAGGCCAAGAGCGCCTGACCCGCGGCCGCCGGAGGACACCGATCTCGCGGTGAGTCCGGGTCCGGCCCTCCGAAGCGGCGAACTGTCGGCATCACGGCTGGCCGTTCTCATGAACGCGCCGTCCCTGGTGGGCCTGACGCTCGTCCTTGCCTACCCGATCCTGTACGCGGGCTATCTTTCCCTCCACGAAGTGAGCCTGCGCCAGCTCCGGACCGGTGAGTTTCCCTTCGTGGGGCTGGCGAACTTTGCGCGACTCTTCCGGGACGACGTGTTCTGGCTCTCCCTGCGCCACACCTTCGCCTTCGTGGCCGCCTGCGTCGTCCTCGAGGTCGTGATTGCGCTCGTCATTGCCCTCATCGTCAGCGAGGAGCGCGTGTGGATCTCGCGCATCACCCGCGTCTTGATCCTCGTCCCGTGGGCGGTGCCCCCTGTCGTGAACGGGTTGCTCTGGTCGTTCATCTTCAATGCCCAGTACGGCTACCTCAACCGCACCCTGTCGGCCCTCGGCCTCATCGAGAGCTACGTCAACTGGCTCGGCCGTCCGGGCGGCGCCATGGCGGCCGTGATCGTCGCCTACGTGTGGCGGACCACGCCGTTCAACATCCTCCTCTATCACGCGGCGCTGCAGGGCATCCCGCGCGAGCTGTACGAGGCGGCCGAGGTGGACGGTGCCTCTCCGTGGTCAGCGTTCTGGAACGTGACCCTGCCCCTGCTGCGCCCGATCATCACGGTCACGCTGATCCTCCGGACCACGTTCGGCTTCATGGTGTTCGACGAGATCCTGGCCATCACCCAGGGCGGACCTGGCAACGACACCTGGGTGGCCGCCTGGTACACGTACAAGGTGTCGTTCCAGCCACCGTTCAACGTCGGACTCGGCGCCGCCTCCGCCTGGGTGCTCACCCTGATCATCGGCGCCCTGGCCCTCCTCTATGTTCGTTTCGTCTACCGACGGGTGGAGCTGGTAAGCTCATGAGCCGATCTCTGCGCTGGCAAGGTCGACTCGCGCTCTGGGTGCTGAACCTGCTGGCCATCGCCTTTCTGGTCCTCCCGCTGATCCCCCTCGTCCTCGCGAGCTTCCAGTCGGAGAAGATGCTCCAGCAGGACACGCGCGCGCTCCTTCCGCCCGAATACACCCTGGCCAACTTTCGGCTGATCCTCTCCGGAGGCGCCCAGCGCGGCCCCATCTTCGAGCAGGTGACCTACCTGCCGAAATCGGTCGAGCGCTTTCCGGCCGCCTTTGTCAACAGCCTGGTGGTCGGCGTGGCCGTCACCGTGATCGCCCTCGCGCTGGCCAGCCTGTCGGCCTACACCATTGCGCGGTTACAGGTGGGCTGGACGCAGACCTTGCTCCGCCTGAGCGCCGTCAGCCGCATGGTGCCCCTGATCGTCCTCATGGTGCCGCTCTACGTGCTCTTTCGACGTTACGGCCTCCTGAATTCGCTGAGCGGCGTGATCGTGGCGGAGGTCGGCCTGCTGATCCCGTACGCCATCATGATCCTCGTCCCCTACTTCGCGGCGTTCCCAAGCGAGCTGGAGGACGCCGCGCGGATCGACGGCTGCACGCGCTTCACCGCGTTCCTGCGGATGATCGTGCCCCTCTCGACCCCGGGTCTGGCCGCCTGCGCGGTCATCCTGTTCATCATCTCCTGGCACGAGCTGCTGATTCCGCTCATCGTCGTCAGCCGGCCCGAGGCGATGACCGTCCCCGTGATCCTGGCCGGACTCGTGTCGGACTACTTCGTCTTCTTCACGCTCATGATGGCCATCTGCCTGCTCGGCCTGCTGCCCACCCTCGTCCTCGTCCTGCTGCTGCAAAAATACGTCGTGCGCGGCCTGGTGGCGGGCGCGGTCAAGGGCTGACGATGACCGTCAAGCCCAGCCGGCGGAAGTCCTCGTCAAAGGCAAAACAGGGCATGCGTTCGAGAAGCGTGGTGACAACCACGAACGAGATCGCGTCGCAGAGGGAGAGGCGCCGTTCGCGACCGTACCGGCGGAAGACGTCCAGCGCCTGGGCGCGCACTTCGCTTCCGTACTCCGCGAGGCGAAGTCGAGGATACAGGGTGTCGACAAAAGCCACCGCGGAGGCATGGTTGACGCGATAACGAAGCAAGGTGGCGGTCTCGCTGACAACGTCCCACGTCGTCCACAACGCGACGCGGGCCATCATCGCCTCCGTGACGAGGGGGTAGGCCTGGGGGTGATGAGTGTCGCTGGGGTCAAGGCAAGCCTGGAAGAACGAGGTGTCACAGAACACTCGCGGTGGCAGCGGCATGAACGCCTCAGGCCTTGCCGCCGTACAGGTGTTCCTTGACGTGGCCCGAGACATTCCGGCGTGGCCCGCGATGCTTCGGGAGCTTGCGCATCAGCTCCAGCAAAGCCCGGGCCGCCGCGCCCGGTTCGGGCTCAGGTAGCGATGCCCGCAGCTCGGCCACGACCTCGTCTCGCACCGTGATCTGTACCACGCTCCCAAGGTCCTGCTTGACCTGGCGCACCAGCTGCGGCAGCCGTCGGCGCGCCTCGCTGATCGACACGCGTGTCATCGTTCTCCTCCCGAAGGCGCCCCCGGGCAGATGGCGGCCCCTCATGTACATCAATGTACATGTCGCTACCATTTTCTCGTGCGCCCGCTCTCACGGCAAGTGTGCACAGTAGATGACGCACGGGGCTTCTACATCCGCGCGCGCCCGCTCAGCGCGCGCGGACTGGTCAGCGGGCGGTTCTGGCAAGATAGGGATATGCGTGATCGCATCGTGATCGTCGGCGGCGGTATCGGGGGCCTGGCGGCGGCGTACCACTTGGCCCGGGGTGGCGCCACCTCCGTGACGCTCTTCGAGCGCGAGGCCCTGCTGGCCACCCACAGCTCGGCGCGCAACGCGGCCATCTACGTGGGAATCTCTGGCGGGGCCTGGGGTGTCCTCTCTCGACGCTCGCGCGAGTTGCTCGACGACATGCTGGGCCGGACTCGCTGGCTGCGCGAGGACGGCTTCATGTACGTGGCGCCCGACGAGGCCATGCTCGGCGAGGAGGCGGCACTCGCCCGCACGGCCGGCGCTCCGCACGTCATCCTCGGCCGACGTGAGGTAGAGGCCCACGTTCCCGTCGTGAAGGGCGGATTCGCCGAGGCCGGGCTCCTGCTCCCAGAGGCCGGAGTCCTCGACATCCACCTCATCACCTCGCACCTCGCCGAGCGAGCGCAGGCCGCCGGTGTCCGGATCGTCCTCGGCCAAGAGGTGACGCGGGTCTCGGTGAGTGGCGGGCGGGTGCAGGGAGTCGAGCTGGCCGGAGGTGAGTCAGCCAGTGCGGATGCGGTCGTGCTCGCGCCCGGGGCCTGGGCCGCGTCGCTCGGCGCCGCGTGTGGGGCCGAGCTGCCGCTGCAACCGCTGCGACGCCACCTGGCCCAGCTCGATCCCACGGAGCCGGTGGACGAGCACGGTCCCACGGTGTGGGCCCTGGGGGTTGAAGTGTACTTCCGCCCCGAGTCGGGCGGCGTGCTCGCGAGCCCGTGCGACGAGACGCCCTGGCCGCCGAGCCTGCCCCCCACCGATGCCGGCGCGCTCGAGAAGCTCGCCGATCGGCTGGCGCAGCTCGCCCCGAGCCTCGGCCTGGCCGCGCTGCGACGGGCGTGGGCATGTTTGAGGACCTTCGCGCCTGATCGCCTTCCCGTCATCGGCGCCGACCCACGAATCGGCGGACTCTACTGGCTCGCGGCATTCGGCGGCTCGGGAATGAGCGTGGGGGTCGGCGCCGGAGAGTTGCTCGCAGCACTGATGGCCGGACGCGATCATCCGCTCGCGGCCACGGTGGGGCCGCGCCCGCCTGCTCGCACGTTCCGCCGGCGCGCTCTAGCCGCGGATGACGGCGATGGCCCCGGCGACCATGATGGGTGTCGCGACGGCAACGCGCCACGTAACCTGCTCGATGTCTCTCAGAAAGACCGCGGCCAGGATGACCGTGAACATCGGTTGAGCGTGGGTGAGGGGCGTGACCACCGAGACGTTCCCGACGCCGAGCGCAGTCCACAACGCCACCGAGCCGAGAGCCTCGAGGATGCCCGTGAGGGCGAGCAGCCCCACACCCGCTCGGTCAACCCGCAGCTCGCCGCGGCGTCGCTGCGCGACCGCGGCGATCAGGACGGCCGAAGTCATGGTCGCCACCACCGCGGCCACCGTCGGGTGTGGGAACGTCTGGAGCCCCCAGCGACTGATGACGTCGCGCAGTCCGAAGCCCAGCGTACCCAGAAAGGGAAAAATCAGATCGCGACGGCGCCACGCGCGATCACCACGCTCTTGCTGGGAGAGCAGAACGGTCCCCGCCACGATGCAGATCGCTCCGAGCAGAAGGCTTGCCGAAGGTCGCTCGCCCAGGAACATCACGGCGAGGAGAATCGCCGAGAACGGTGCGATGGGGCTGATGGCCGACGCGCGAGCGGCGCCGACCCGGTCGATCCCGACGTAGACCAGGAGCCGGGAGAGCCCTGGCGCCAGGAGACCGGCAATCACGAATGGCCAGATCGCCGTGGTCGCCAGCAGCGAGAGGGGGGCGGTGAGCGCGGAGACGACCCAGAGCACCGTGCCGGTGAAGACGATGGAGACGGCCACCGCGGTGAGCGGCGTCGTGTACGGGAGAGCCCGCTTCAGGACAACTCGGGCGAGCGCAAATCCCAGAGCCGCGGTCAGGGCCAGGAGGGGAGCCGCGGTCATCGGCTCCTCTACCCCTTGACGTTGCCGATGGGCCTCAACGATACGACCTTGCGGGAGACGTCCAGGTGCTCCACCACGCGGGCGACTTCGCCCAGATCCTTGTAGGCGAAGCCCGCCTCCTCGGCCACCCCTGACGTCGAGGCGGCCCGGACGATGATGCCGCGCTCGCCCATCTCTCTGATGAGGGTATCGCCCCCCACCCGACGCTTGGCCTGCGCCCGCGACATGGTGCGCCCGGCACCGTGCGCGGTGGACCCGAAGGTCTCGGCCATCGCGTGCGCTGTCCCCACCAGGAGCGCGGAGCCCGTTTCCATCGAGCCCCCGATGATGACGGGCTGCCCTATCGACCGGTAGGCTTCCGGTAGATCCGCTGCCCCGGGACCGAAGGCGCGCGTGGCCCCCTTGCGATGCACCACCAGCTCCATCGAGTCGCCGTCGACCACGTGGCGCTCGACCTTGGCGGTGTTGTGGCAGACGTCGTACACGACGCCGAGCCCAAGCGCATGCGGATCCCTGCCGAACACCTGCCCCATCACCTCACGGATGCGGTGCGTGATGACTTGCCGGTTCGCGAAGGCCGTGTTGGCGGCGGCATTCATGGCGCCAAAGTACGCCTGGCCTTCGGGAGAGCGAAAAGGCGCGCACGCCAGCTCGCGGTCGCGAACCGTGATGCCATAGGCGCCCATCGCAGTGTCGAACTTGCGCAGATAGTCGGTGCCGATCTGGTGGCCGAACCCTCGGGACCCGCAGTGCAGCATCACCAGCACCTGCCCCGGGCCCTCGATGCCGAAGGCGCGAGCGGCGACGGGATCGTGCACGCCGTCCGCGGGAACGACCTGGATCTCGAGGTAGTGGTTGCCGGAGCCGAGAGTCCCCAGCTGATCGCGCCCGCGGGCGACCGCCCGCGAACTGACCTGGGCGGGATCGGCGCCCGGTAGACATCCTCCGCTTTCGATGGCCGCCGGATCCTCGGGCCAACCGTAGCCTCGGCGCACACACCAGCCAGCGCCCTCGAGCATCACCTCGGCGAACTCGTCCTCGGAGAGATGGACGACGCCTCGACCGCCGACTCCGGTGGGCACGGACGCGAAGAGCGCGTCGACCAGCTCGCGCAGCTTGGGGCGAACCTCGTCCTCCGTGAGGTTCGTCCGGATCAGGCGCATGCCGCAATTGATGTCGAATCCGATGCCGCCCGGCGAGATGACCCCTCGCTCGGCGTGGAACGCCGCCACGCCACCAATTGGGAAACCGTACCCCGAGTGCCCGTCGGGCATACAGAGAGCAGCGCGGACGATGCCCGGGAGGCAGGCGACGTTGGTCACCTGCTCGAAGACGCTCTGATCCATGCTCCCGAGGAGCGCCTCGGACGCGTAGATGCGCGCCGGCACCAGCATGCCCGGCTTCTCGCTCGGCGGGATCTCCCAGATGCAGTCGCCCACCCGCACCGTCTTCATGTAGGCAAGAACAGCCTGACGAAGTGGTCGTCGGTGACCTCTCCCGCAGCTCCCACCGTGAAGTTCGAGGTGATCAGTCCCTGCGCGCCCCGGAGCTTGCCGTCGCCACCCGTGACCTCCCAGACGATCGCCCCGCGCTGCAATCCGGTCAGTGGCGACGGCCCCATCACGCCGCGGCCCACCGTCTTGAAGGTGATGGCGCCGAAGGTCCCGTACCGGATGGTCCCCGATTCCACGAACATCCCCTCCCCGACCATTTCCACCTCGGACTCGAAGGTCGCCGTGTCGCCCCCGGCTCCCTCCAGAGCACACTGAATCCCGTCGGCCTTGATGACGCTCCGGAGAGTCTGGCCAGTGGCCGAGGTTTTCGCGCGCATGCGGTTGTCCGAGCCCGCCACCGGGCCTGCCGTTCCCTTGAACTCGAGGGCAAAGACGACCTCTTTCATGAGTGACCTCCGCACGGTCGATTGGGGCAAGCCCACCATTCCCCAGGCGGTCGAGCCTGTCAACTCCCGGCGTGGCGATCGGCCCTTTTTCGCGCTCGAAGACGGGGTCGCCCGTATAGGCTGAACAGATGCCGCTGCCCGCCGGCCTCATCGCCCTGGCCAACCGCGACTTCCGCGTCTACTACGCGGGCAATCTGGTCGCGCAGGTCGGGAGCTGGATGCAGTCGGTCAGCCAGTCCTGGCTCGTCCTCCAGCTCACCAACTCACCGTTCCTGCTGGGGTTGACCGCCACCCTGCAGTCAGGTCCGATCCTGCTCCTGGCCGTCTTCACCGGCGCGCTGGCCGACCGGCTCACCAAGCGCAACATCCTCATCGTCACCCAGGCCGTGCAGGGCACCCTGGCCCTCGCTCTCGGTCTGCTCGTCTGGAGTGGCCACGTCCGCTTCGGCTACATCGCCGTCATGGCAGTGATCTGGGGCATCACCAGCGCGTTCGATCAGCCGACCCGCCAGTCGTTCATCATGGAGCTGGTCGGGCGGTCGCACGTGGTCAGCGCCGTCGGCATGAATTCCGCATCGTTCAACACGGCTCGGATCGTGGGGCCGGCGGTGGCCGGCGATCCTCATCGCGCGCGTCGGTCTCTTTGCGGGGTTCATGCTCAACACGCTGGCCTTCGCCGTCTCCATTGCGGCCCTCACCCGTGTTCCCGCCCGCGGCCCAACGCCCCGCGCGAGCACCACGATCCTCGACGAGACCTTGGAGGGGCTGACCTACGCGGTCCGCACGCCGGCCGTGCGCTTCGTGCTGAGCCTTCAGGTCGTCGTGAGCTTCTGTGTCTTCAACTTCTCGGTCTACGTCCCGCTGCTCGCTCGCAACGTGCTGGGGTTGGGCTCGGAGGGCTTTGGCCTGCTCATGGCCTCGCTGGGGGTGGGGGCGATGGCGGCCGGCCTGTCCCTCGGCGCCCTTGGCACGCGGCGACCTGCGCCCAACGTCATCGCCGCAGCGGCCGCGACCGCGTGTGCCGGACTGGTCGGCCTCGCGGTGACGCGTAGTGTCGGGCTGGCCGTCGTTCTGCTGGCCGCCGTGGGGTTCGCGGGAACCCTGGCCATGGCCGGATGCAACACCTCCCTTCAGCTCATCGCGCCCGATGCCATGCGGGGGCGGATGATGAGCCTCTACACGTTGCTGTCGAGCGGCGTGTTCCCGATCGGCGCTTTCGTCGTCGGCACGCTCTCACAGTCCTGGGGCGTGTCCACCGCCTTCGCGGTCAACGGGCTCGTCGGGCTCGCCGCGTTGGGCGTGAGCGTGTGGCTGACGCCGGCGCGGGTCAGACGCTCGCGCGGCGCCTGAGCGCTGCCGTCGAGCGACACGTACCGTGCAGCAGAGCTCAGCGGCCACTGGGTCAACGGCGCCTGGTTAGTGACTGGAGAACATACTCCCGGTGTCGAACGGCCAGATCTGGCACGCCCGACTCAAGCGATCCGATCAGGGCCCGCACCCGATCGATCGGGCGGCCCGGGGGCCGATCCGTCGTCCCCAGGAACTCACGGAGCGCCAACTCTCACGATATCGGAGTTCTTGCGCTGTAGCCTGCGGGCGGCCGCCTTCAGCGCCCGATCCAGATCATCCGGAAGTCTGACGGTAAGTTGATTCGACATGCACGATCCCTTTCACCCATTGTAATGCATTGCACTGCGCGAAACACACGATCGACAGGCTAGGTCTTCAGCATGGCGACCAGGGGGTCGAGGTTCTTGGGGTCGGGCTTGAGGGTGCCGGGCGGCACGCGCGTGATCAGCTCCACGACTTTGTCGTTGAACGGCGTCGGAATCCCGACCTGACGCCCCTGCTCGGAGACGTAGCCGTTCAGATACTGGACCTCGGTGCGCCGTCCGCGCATGACGTCTTGCAAAAGCGAGGGGCGGCCGCCCGCCAGTTCCTTGGCCCGCTCCGCCATGTCGCGCTCCACTTCGGCCATCTGTCGGCCCTCGGCGGCGTCGACGAAGCGCTGGGCGGTGATTCCCCAGATCGGCTCGACCTCGTGGCCCCGGGCGCGGCCAACCTTCACGGCCTCGGCCGCCAGGTGAATGGCCACCCGGCGCACACCGTCCCGGGTACGGACCTCGGCCGAGCCCAGGCCCGAGAGACCGGCCAGGCCGTTGGCCATGCAGTTGACGGAGAGCTTGGACCATCGTTCGCCCCAGAGATTGGTCGTCACCTTGGTGGGGGCCACGTCGCACATGATCTTGGCGATGTTCTCGGCTCGCTCGGTCACCCGGCCGTCGTGCTCGCCGATCTTGAAGCCGATCTGGCCGCGATCGGTGCGAATGGCGTGACCCGGCTCGTACATGCCGGCGCCGATGGTGATGACCGAGCCCAGGCACCGCTCACGGCCAGCGGCGGCGGCCACCCGTTCGTCGTTGATGCCGTTCTGGAAGTCGACGATGATCCCGTCGGGCCGCTTCAAGTACGAGAGGGCGAGGGCGACCGCCCACTCCGTGTCGTAGGACTTCACCGAGATGAAGACGGCATCGAACGGCGTCCCCACCGACTGCAGCTCGTGCAGGTGCAGCGCCCGCACCGGAATCAGGTGCTCGCCGCAGGTGCCCGAGAGCCTGAGTCCGACCTTCTTCATGGCCTCGACGTGATCCGGCCACTGATCGATCAACGTCACGTCATGACCGGCCTTGGTCAGAAGCCCGCCCACCACGCTGCCGATCGCCCCCACTCCGATGATGCCGATGCGCGTGCCCATGCGAACCCTCCGCGAGGAGATGACTACGTGGTCTTGAAGGCCGGCATCACCTGAGCCGAAAAGCGCTCGAGCTGCTCGAGAATCACCGCCTGCGGTGTCCCCACCGGCTGCCCCACGTTGACGACTTCCAGGCCCGGGTACTTCTTCTGAACCTCCATGAGCTGCTCGGTGATCTGTTCCGGCGGACCGATGAGCCACGTGCCTGCCTTCATGGCGTTGCGCAGGGTCGGCAGGTTGGCCTGGCGCGCGCGGGCGGGGTCGGCCACGGCCTCGATCTGGGCGGGGGTCAAGCCGGGCACGAACCCGAGGGGCGCGAACATCTTGATGTTCTCCTCGAAGAATGGCGTCGCCTCCTTGATGCCCTGCTCGACGCTGTCGGCGATGTGGAACGAGAACCCGATACAGAGGTCGCCCCCCAGCTCGGTCTCGCGTCCGGCGCGGGCGCGCGCCTCGCGGAAGGCGTGCACGACCTTCTCGTTGGCCCCGCCGGGCGCCGCGCCCCCGCCGATGATGCCCTTGATGTCGTGCTTGGCCATGAAGTCGAGCGCGCGCTGGCTGGCGCTGACGACCGGCTGCCAGCACTCGACCGGCAGAGTCTTCGGACGGGGCACCAGGGTGATCTCGCGGACCTCGTAGCCCCGATAGGGCACCGGGGGCGGGATGGTGTAGTGCTTGCCCTGATGCGAGAAGGCCCGCTGGTTGAACGACTTGAAGATGAGCTCGACCTGCTCCTCGAACAGCTCGCGATTCGCGTCCTGATCGAGCATGGGCGCCCCGAAGACCTCGACCTCGCGGGTGTGGTACCCGCGACCGACACCGAAGACGACGCGGCCGTTGGTCAACCAGTCGGCGGTGGCGTAGTCCTCCGCCATCCGGATGGGGTGCCACATGGGCGCGATGTTG
>CAVWFS010000008.1:0-692989 GCA_963754315.1 uncultured Candidatus Rokubacteria bacterium | reverse complement strand
GATGGTGTACCACCCGGGCGATTCCACCCTGCAGGGCTACATCGAGGACAACAGCTACTACGGAACGAGTTACGTCACCTCCGACTTCGTTCGCCAGCAGTGGAGCCGATACTTCGCGGTCGACGCGATCCTGCCTGGCTACGTCAACCACCATCATGACCTGGTGGTCATGCGCAAGTCGCTCTGACTCATGACGTCAGGCCTCCCGCCCCTCCGGAACACGTTACGTTGACCTCGAACGGTCGCCATCGACTCTTCGGCGTCGGGGCTTTTCGGAGTCATGGCCGGGCAGTAAAATGCCCGCTCGACGACCCGATGTCATTCGCTCCCGAGACCGTCTCCCGTCCGATCGCCGTGACCCGGCCGCGCACGCTCGGCCCGCGAGCCACCGAGGCTTGCCGCTGATCGGCGTGTTCCGGGGTCAGAGGTGGAGGGACGTGCCGCTCGAGGCCATGCCCACGACACCGCCAGGCATGCTCGGCGGCGAGGAACGGCAGTTCCTCTACTTCGCGGCTCGCGATTTCTATGCGGGCATGGGCGAGATCGTGGACGCGGGGGCTTTCCTGGGCGCCTCCGCGGGCGCGCTGGCCGCGGGGCTCCGAGACAACCCGAGGGTCCACGACAAGTTCCGGCGCATCACCTCCTATGACCTGTTCGAGTTTGCGGAGTTCTACCGGACCTACGTGCCTGACGCCCCGCTGCGCCCGGGGGACGACACGCGGCCGCTGTTTCACGAGTTCGTGGGGCGCCTCGGCGAGCACGTCACCTCCGTCAAAGGGGACATCTGCCAGGCGTCATGGCCGGAGCGGGACATCGAGATCCTGTTCGTGGACTTCACCCACCACTGGCGTCACCACGAAGCGGTCGTGCGGATCTTCTACCGGCACATGGTGCCCGGCCGCTCGCTGCTGATCCACCAGGACTATGTCTACACGCTCTGCTACTGGCTCCACGTCTTCATGGAGTTCTACCGCGACAGCTTCGATCTGGTGTCCCCCTCATCCTCAACGGCACCGCGGCCTGGGTCTACACCCGGCCACTGCCGCCCGACGCGTTCGAAACGCCCCTGAACGAACGGCTGTCCTTTCCGGATCTGCTGGCGCTCTTCGATCGGAGCCTGGCCGGCTACACCGGAACTGCCGCGGGGGTTCTTCGCTGTGCCCGTGGGCGCATGCTGCTCCATGGCCTCGGGCCGGATCGGGCGCGCGAGTACGCCGCCCGGCTGGAGCGTGAGTACGCCGGTCACCCGACCCTGTCGCCGCACATCGCCATCCTGGCCGACGAGATCGATCGCTGGCCGCGCGCCGGTTCGCCGTACGAGGGGTTCTACGACGTGGTGTGAGTAGCCGCGAGCAGCCAGAAGCGAGGCGCACCGCGACTGATGGAGCGGAGGTTTCCGACTAGCTACTGACAGGCTTCGAACAGACCGGCCATGCCTTGGCGCCGATGCACATGGTCACCACGCCGTAGCGCGCCTTGCGCCGGTGCATCTCGGTGGCGATGGTGCCGACCAGCCTCGAACCGGTCATGCCCAACGGATGACCGATGGAAATGGACCCTCCGTTGACATTCAGCCGGCCGGTTCACACATTTTCTGAGCATGGGCCGGGGGCGGTTGCCTCGTGCCGATCTTGAAAATTTTGGGGGATGGGGGGCCCACGCCGGCGACCGCCGCCCGGGCCGTCCTCCGGCCCGCTCACGCGGCCCTTGACGACGTCCCGATCGCCTGAGCACCCTCCCCTGCTAGAGCCGGCTCAGCACCGTCTGGCGTCCGCGCGGGCATGCTCAGGATGCGGTCGTGATGAACCAGAAATACACATCCAAGGGCGTCCAAGACCCCACCGTGCTGCTGCAAATCACGTTGAAATCGGCCGACCCGTTGAAGAAGCCTAACACGCTGGGGATCTCGCAGACGGGGAAAGAAACGCCGCCCGGCTGACCGAACGGGCTCACCACCATAACGGGGACTGACGCCCAAGTGCCGGGGGGAAAATGGATCGTGTAGTCGCCCGCGCCGTTACGGGTAGAGGTGAAACCGCTGCCGACCTGCGTGGCGCCGTTGGGCCTGACCAGGCCGCTGATCGTCTTCGCGCCCGGGCCGGCCGGGGCCGCCGCTATCCACTGCACCACCGTCTCGCTCGGACGGCATTCGTCCCCCGAGCTCACCAGGCGGAGCTGGCCATTCTGCTTCTTCGCGCAGGCGGTGATGACCGTGTCGGCCATCGCGACCGCCGCGCCGCTTCCGAGCAGGATGAACGCGCCCGCCACCACCGCAGCGCCCAGCGGTAGGCCCCTATGCTTCACAATCGCCATGATCGCCTCCCTTTGTTGATCGAGAACTTGGTGTTGGCGCACGCCGCCGCAACGCCTCTACCACGCAACATATCCTGGGTGCACCCACGCGCGCTTCTCGTCGGCTGCCGGTTCTATCGCCTCCTGTAGGCGGACCTAGCATCGGCCGTGCCACCCGCAGCGTCGTAGCCGTTTGCTGGCCGTGTCACATCTAAACCGAGGGCGCGCGTGAGGTGCACGCGTCGGCCGTGCAAATTTTGCTGCCCCCTCACTGTAGATATTTCCGATCGTGCTGAGGTGTCCCGCGCGCACTTGGAACCATGGCGGCTCTCTCAGCGACTTCAGGGCCGCCCGCGGCGTGCCCGGATGCCGTAGCCCGGGCTAAATCCATTGCGCCGAGAAGCCTTGCAGCTCGTCCCGCGGAGTCCCTGGACCATTAGTCGTCCATCGACGACAGCGTATCGCGGCGCACTCTGACCTCATCCTTCGCGTATGTCACCGGATCGCACTATCTCGCTCGATGAGCATGCGCCGGTTTAGGCCCATCGGCCCCCCAGCGCACGAGACTGGCTGCCGCGAGTGGAGACAATGCCTAGCTTCCGGATCGTTCGATGACTCCCGCAGACGGCTCCTGACTCTCGAGCCCGTCAGCCGAGCCTGGAAAGGTCGCCAAGCGCCTCGGACCAGGTTATGGCGAAGGACAAGCAGAATTGTCCCGGCTTGCCCGCCCCGGCGCCGTGCTCCTGATGACGACGCACGGAAGCGCGGCCGCGGTCCGAAGCGGGATGCCACTCTCCCAGTTGCGAGACTGGACGCGGCGCGGGATGGTGTACTATCCCGGCGATTCAACCCTTCAGGGCTACATCGAGGACAACAGCTACTACGGAACGAGTTACGCCGCCTCCGAGTTCGTTCGCCAACAGTGGAGCCGACACTTCGCGGTCGACGCGATCCTGCCCGGCTACGTCGGCCACCATCATGACCTGGTGGTCATGCGCAAGCCACGCTGAATCTGGACGCCGCGGCTCGAAGGTGGGGCGCTCCTCGACTTCCGGAGCGCCCCTCCCGACTACCTACTGACAGGCTTCGAAGAGGCCGGCCATGCCCTGGCCGCCGCCGATGCACATCGTCACCACGCCGTAGCGCGCCTTGCGCCGCTGCATCTCGGTGGCGATGGTGCCGACCAGCCGCGAACCGGTCATGCCGAACGGATGACCGATGGAGATGGACCCCCCGTTGACGTTCAGCTTGTCGGGATCGAGTCCGAGCCGGTCGCGACAGTAGAGAACCTGCGAGGCAAACGCCTCGTTCAGCTCCCACAGGTCGATGTCCTTCACGCTGAGGCCGTGCCGCTTGAGCAGCTTGGGCACCGCATAGACGGGGCCGATGCCCATCTCGTCGGGCTCGCACCCGGCCACCGCATAGCCCCGGAAGATCAGCTTGGGCTTGATCCCGAGCGCCTTGGCGCGATCCATCGAGAGAAGCACGGTCGCCGAGGCGCCGTCCGAGAGCTGGGAAGAGTTACCGGCGGTGACGCTGCCCTGACCACTGTCCTTGTCGAAGTGGGGGGCCAGCTTGAGCAGGCCATCGAGGGTGGTATCGGCGCGGTTGCACTCGTCGCGATCCACGAAGAAGTCTTCCTTGCCGGCGATCTCGCCCGTCTTCTTGTCGAGAATCCCCCGCTCGACCTGCATGGGCGCCAGCTCTTCCTTGAAGAAGCCTTCCTGCTGCGCGCGAGCCGTGCGCTTCTGACTCGCGAGGGCGTACTCGTCCTGTGCTTCACGGCTGACCTTGTATCGCTTGGCCACCACCTCGGCCGTATCGCCCATGACCATGTAGATCCCCGGGTAGTGCTCCTTCACCCACGGGTTGGGACTGCTGTCCCGCTGCATCATGGTGATGCTCTCGACGCCACCGCCGATGGCCGCCTCCACTCCCTCGTTCATGATGTGATGGGCCGCCATGGCGATGGCCTGCAGGCCGGAGGAGCAGAAGCGGTTGACGGTGGTGCCGGCAACGGTCACGGGCAGCCCGGCCCGCACCGCGGCCACCCGGGCAATGTTGTGCCCCTGCGCTCCGTGTGGCTGTCCGCAGCCCAGGATGACGTCCTCGACCTCCTTGACGTCGAGCTGGGGGACCTTCCCGAGGGCGTGCTTGATGGCGTGAGCGGCGAGGTCGTCCGGCCGCGTCAGGTTGAAGGAACCCCGATGCGACTTGGCAAGGGGCGTGCGCGAGCTGGCGACGACGACAGCTTCTCTCATGGCCGTGTCCTTCCTTCAGCGAGTGTTTGCCCGAGTGTACCCTAAACGGGAGCCTGGTATAGTCGGCGGAGCGATGAGCCCTGACACCCTGCGCGATCGCCTCGGCGTGGACACCGGTGGCACCCGTCTCGAGGACACCATCGAGTGGGCGGCGCGAAACCAGTTCCACTATCTCGATTTCAACGCCGACCTCGGCCCCAATCACATCGATCAGTGGGATGCCGCGCGAGTGCGCGCCATCCGCGAGGCCTGTGCACGCCACAATCTTCACCTCGGCCTGCACACCCTGTCCGGGGTCAACGTGGCCGAGTTCTCGCCACGGGTGGCGGAGGCGGTCGACGCCTACCTGCAGGCCAATGTGGACCTGGCCGTGCGGCTCGCCTGCGAGTGGGTGATCGTGCACGCCGGCTTCCACTTCAGCGCGAACGTCCCGGCCCGGACGAACGCTTCTCTCGACCGCCTCCGGCGCCTCACCGCCTACGCCGAGAAGGTCGGGGCCCGGCTCCTCCTGGAAAACCTCAACGTGGAGCCCGAACGGGCCGAGGTGCACTACCTGGCCCACACGGTGGAGGAGTGTCGGCCGTACTTCGACGAGATTTCGGTCCGAGCACTTCGGCTGGGCCTTCACGGTCAACCATGCCCACCTGGTGCCCGAGGGCATCGAGGGATTCCTCGACGCCTTCGGTGTGGCGCGAATCGGCGAGGTCCGACTGGCTGACAACACCGGCGAGTACGAGGTTCACCTGAAGCCGGGAGAAGGAACGATCGACTTCGCGTCCCTCTTCAGGCGGCTGGAGTCAGGGGGCTACCGGGGCCACTACGCGATGGCCTTCGGCAACCTGGCGGACAAGCTCGCCGCCCGCGACTTCTTCGCCGGGTTGTGACTCGGCGGGGCCTACCATGACGCGCCGCTGGCTCGACCCCGCCGGCGCTGCTGTTGCAGGCTGATCAGATTATCGAATAGCGCTAGCGCGTCGCCGGCACCACCACGAAGCGCAGCTGCGATGTCGGCGCGAAGTAACGCGCGAAGGCAGAGCGCACGTCAGCCGGCGTCATCTGCTCGTAGTGCTGCTTGCCCTGCACCAGCTCGCCGAGATCCGCCCCCCGATAGTCGAGCGTGGACAGGCGCGCCACCCAGAACTCGGGGTTCTTGAGGGTCTGATCGACGGTGTTGACGAGCTGCTTTCGCGCCACCGTCATCTCGTCCTCGGTGGGGCCAGTCTTGGCGAAGGCCACGTACATCTCCTCCACCGCCGCCGTCAGCGCGTCCGTCTTGGAGGGGTCGGCCGGCGCCTGCGCCGCGAAGAGGCCGAAGCCCGGATACTCGAAGGCCGGCCGTGATCCCGCTCCGATGCTGTACACGAGCTGCTTTTCTTCGCGAATGGTCTTGTACATGCGCGAGCTGAGGACCCGCGCCGCCGCCGCCAGGAGCCGGACGTCCCGGATGTTCTGGATGTCGGCGCCGAAGAAGCCCTCCAGCACCGCCGCCTGGGGCGCGGCCGCGTCAACCGTGCGCTTGACAGAGATCGGGCCCTGGGGACGGACGATGGTGCGTAGCTCGCGCAGGGTCTTGTCCGAGATGACATCCCGCGCGGGAAGCGAGCCGAGGTACGTCGTCACCAGCGAGAGGGCCCGGTCGCGCTCGATGTCGCCAACCACGGCCACCTCGATGGGGGCGCTGGCGATGAGCTTCCGGAGCCACGCCTGGGCCGCCTCCCGCGAGAGAGCGCGTACCTGATCGGCCGTCAGCGGATGCAGGCGCGCGGCGTCCCGCGGATAGAGGGCTGCCGCCATCGACTCTTCCAGGACGCCCCACGGCTCTCGTTGCCGCGCCGCGATGGCCTGGATCTCCTTCTCCTTCCACTGCCCGAGGGCGGCTCCCTCGATGACGGGGTCGGTGAGCAACAAGTACGCGAGCTGGAGCCCAGTCTCGAGGTCTTGCGGATTGCCGGACACCGTGAGGGTCACGGTGTCGGGTCCGACCTCGCTCCGCACGCGGACCTTCTTTCCCGTCAGCAGGCTCTCGATCTGGGGACTGGAGAGCACGCTGGTGGCTGGGCGCTCCCACGCCTGGGAGGCCGCCTCGGTGATCCCTCGGGTCGATCCGTCCTCCTGGATCATGCCGCCGGCCAGGGTGATGGCGACGGTCGCTTCGTTCTTGCGCTGATCCATGAAGCGATGATGGGCACGCACGCCATTGTCGAGGCGGACCGAGGTGACGCCGCTCGCCGTGTGCTCCTGGCGGTCGACGATCGTGCCGGCGCGAGGAACCGCGGCCAGCAGCGAGGTGGCCCGAGCGATCTCCGCCGGCTTGTCTGGCTTCACGTCGACGGCGGCCCGGCCCGCCGCGATGAGGGCCGCCTCTGTGGGCACCGCGCTGCCAGAGGGCAGCTCGATGACGAAGATGGCGTCGGTGGGATCGAAGAGCGCGGTAAATCTCTTGGAGACCTCGTCGGCGGTGAGGCCTGGCAGCAGCTGCTTGAGCAGGGCGAGATTCTGGCTCGCCGACATGATGGGCTCGCGCCGCGCCACCTTCGAGTTGATCTGGCGCAGCACGGCCGGCGCCGGGCGTGTGGCCTCGCGTTGCGCCGCATCCTCGGCCTGCGCGAGGATGGCTGCTCGCGCCTCCTCCAGGTCCTGGGTCGTGAAGCCATGCAGGCGCGCCCGCTGGAGCGCGGTCCCGAGATCGGTCAGCATGGCCGGCCACGTCTCCGGCTTGCCGGAGGCGTCGACGCTGGTGACATGAAGGGCCCTGAACCATTGATGCGAGGAGGCGCTGGCATCCAGGAAGGCCACCGCACCCACGGCCAGCTCCTGGCTCATGCGACGATTGAACATCCAGCTCCCCATGTAGTCCACGAGCTCGCTGCGCTTCTGTCCCACGGTCACCGTCGGCGCTCGCGGCGGCTCCACTCGCATGATCGAGACCCCCGCCCGCGTCAGCTCGGGATCAGTGACCACGATGGCCCGCGTCCCCTTCGTGGCCTGGACACCTGCCTCACGGGGCACGGGGAGCGGGGCGGCGGTGGCTCCGTCAAACTGCTTGCGGATCGCGTCGACGGCCGCCGCTGGGTCGACGTCGCCGACGACGATCACCGTCATGTTGCTCGGCACGTACCAGCGGGAGTAGTAATCGCGGAAGTCTCCCGGTCCCACCGCCTTGATGGTCGCCTCCGACCCGATGGGCAGCCGTCGGCCCACGGTCGATTCCGGCGCCATGCGCTCGTAGAGGTAGTCCTGGACGCGTTGTCGAACGCCCGATCGCGACCGCAGCTCTTCCAGGATGATCTGTCGCTCGTTGTCGATCTCAGTGGCGGGCAGGGTCAGCCGCATGGCCACGTCGGCCATGAACAGCATGGCCTTCTCCAGTGTCTCTGGCTTGGTGTCGGGCAGGGCGAGCTGGTACACGGTCTGATCGAAGCTCGTGAAGGCGTTCTGGTCACGTCCGAAGTTCAGACCGAGCGACTGAAAGAAGGGCACGACCGAGCCCGGGGGAAAATTGGTCGACCCGTTGAAGGCCATGTGCTCGAGGTAGTGGGCGAGCCCGCGGGTCGCTTCCGTCTCGTTCAGGGAGCCGGTGCCCACGTGCAGCCAGACGCTCACGCGGCCCTCAGGGTTCTTGTGCGGGCGGACGATGTAGGTGAGGCCGTTGGCGAGAGTCCCCGTCGTCAGCGCCGGATCGGTCGGGAGGACCTGGTCGGCCGGCGGCGTCGAGGCCGCTCCAACCAAACCCACCAGCAGTGTCAGAAGGACGACCAGGTTCGCGAGCCGACGCATATGGAGCCTCCCCTCGGTTAGTGTACCCTCGATACCCGGAGTGACGCGGAGCCCTGGAACCGACGGTCTCGGGGCCCCGCGTCACCGGTCATGCTCCTTACCCCTTGACGATGTTCTTGACGATCCGCTTGTCACCCATCTCGGCGTAGGTGACCTTGACGTGGTCGCCTGCCTTGAACTGCATCAGCACCGCGGTGTCCTCGACATTGAACGTGACCTGGGCGGCCTTCTTGTCCACCATGTGCTTCACGGTGACCGTCTTGGCCGTCTGGTCCATCGCGACGATCTCCCCCGTCAGGTTCTTCACGGCCGCCTCGCGCGCCGACTCCATCTTGGCCGGGGCAGGCGCGGTGGCAGGCTTCTTGTCGGTCTCGGTCACGGCCGGGGCGTAGCCGGCTTCTTCTCGGTCTGGGCGAAGCCAGGGCCCACCAGGGCCGGCACGGCCGCCGCCGCTATCACGAACGCGACGAACTTCTTCATGACGTCTCCTCCTGTGCGACTCGGTTGTGTTGGGTTCGCGCGGCCCGCGAAGGCAGCCGACGCGACCTGTAGTGAACGTACGCGCCCAACATGAGGACACCATGAGACGTTCCTGAGAAATCTCTCACCCTTACCCCCGGACATTTTCATGTAGCAACAGCAGAGAAATCTCTCACCCTTGACGGAACGGCAGGCTCCGCCTACTCTCGGCCGGACGCGTGTCACGAAAGGAGCGCAATGGACCCGGAACGTCCGCTTCCCCAACCGATCACGCCCGAAGCCAAGCCGTACTGGGATGGCCTGAAAGAGGGCGCGCTGATGCTGCCCCGCTGCACGGCATGCGGGGACACCTTCTTCTACCCGCGCGTGCTCTGCCCGCGTTGTGGAGCCCGCGACATCGGGTGGATCAAAGCCAGCGGGCGAGGCACGCTCTACTCGTTCGCCATCGCGCACCAGTCCATCAACCGCGCCATGAAAGTTCCGCCGCCCTACATCCTGGCCATGGTCGAGCTGGCCGAGGGCCCTCGCATGCTCACGAATCTGATCAACGTCGCGCCCGACCCCAAGGCCCTGCGCTGCGACATGCCGGTGCGAGTGGTCTTCTCGAAGCTCACCGATGACGTCACCATTCCCCTGTGGGAGCCAGCATCATGAAGGACCTGTCCAACGCCGCCTGTATCGTGGGAGTCGACGAGAGCGACGAGATCGGCATCCTGCCCGGCAAGAGTCAGCTCTCCCTGCATCTGGAGGCCATCGCCAATGCCGTGCGCGACGCCGGCCTCAAGGTGCGCGACATCGACGGGATCTTCACGGCTGGTCAGCACTCACCGGCCCTGCTGGGCGAGGCGCTCGGGGTCACCCCCCGCTATGTCGACGGCACCAGCGTCGGCGGGTGCTCGTTCATCATCATGGTGGAGCACGCGGTGGCGGCGCTTCACCACGGCCTCTGTGACGTGGCCGTGATCTCCCACGGCGAGAGCGGTCGCTCGGGTGTCGGCGTGACCCGCGCGCGCGACACCGCGCTGTCGGGTCAGTACGAGATTCCCTACGGCTTCGGGGCCGCGCCCACCTGGTTCAGCCTGATCACCACGCGCCACATGCACGAGTACGGAACCACGCTCGAGCAGTGGGCACAGGTGGCGGTGTCGACGCGGGCCTGGGCCTGCCTCAACCCCAAGGCCATGCACCGCAAACCCATCACGGTGGCCGATGTCCTGAGCTCGAGGCCGGTGGTGTGGCCCTTCAACCTGCTCAACATCTGCCTGGTCACCGACGGCGGGGGGGCGGTCGTGCTGACTCGGCCCGATCGGGCCCGGGACTGCGCCAAGAAGCCCGTGTGGGTGCGGGGAATGGGTGAGGCCACCGAGCACGTCTCGCTCACCCAGATGAAGAAGCTGACCTTCAGCGAATCCACCCGCCTGTCGGGTCACCGCGCTTTTGCCATGGCCGGCGTCACGGCGAGGGACTTCGACCACATCATGCTGTACGACGCGTTCACCTCGGGGCCTCCCATCATGCTCGAGTCACTGGGCGTCGCGAAGCCCGGGGAGGGTGTGCACTTCTTCGAAGATGGCCGCTCGACGCCGGGAGGCTCGCTGCCCATCAACACCAACGGGGGCGGTCTCTCCTACACCCACACTGGGATGTACGGGATCTTCCCCATCATCGAGGCCGTGCGCCAGCAGCGCGGTGAAGCCGGCGCCCGTCAGGTCCCCGGCGCCAAGCTCTCCCTCGTGAACGGAATGGGCGGCATGCTGTCGGCGGCGGGCACCATCGTGCTCTCCCACGAACACTAGTCGATGGGCGAGGGACTCGGCGACGCGCGCATCCAGCGGTATCTGGACGGCAAGGACGTGGTGGTGCTGGCCACGGTGCTCCGGAGCGGAGCGCCGCTGGTCACACCGATGTGGTTCCTGCACGATCCCCAGGGGCTGACCATGATCAGCGTCGACGGCCTGACCAAGGTCGCGAACCTGCGGCGTGATCCACGCGTGTCCGTGGTCGCCGAGAGTGGCACGCGCCGAGACATCCAGAGCGTGACCGTGCAGGGACGGGTGGAGTTTCTCGACGACACGCCGGCGCGGGGAGCCCTGGTCGAGCGCTTCCACGAGAAGTACCGCCCCGATCTGGAGCGTCTCTGGGGCGGCCGCCGTATGCCTGCCAACCGGGTGATGTTTCGCATCGTGCCCTCACGTGTCGTCAGTCGAGGGCTGACCTGATGCCCACGCCCCTGTCCGTGTATCTGCCCTTCAACCGTGACTGCCTGCGCGGCGCCTTCGTACCGGCCAAGCGTGGCGCGTCGCCGCCTCCGCTCTCCGGCCACTGGCTCATCGTCCAGGAGCAGAACATTGCCGTCGTCGAGGACGCCGGGCAGCTTCGGCTGCCGGTGGGCGAATCGCCCGCGGAGCTCTCGGCCGCGACCTCTCCGATCTGGCTCGGCACCTATCACGACACCCCGTGCTGGGTGACCCAGCTTTCCCAAGACGCCAGCCTGCCGCCCGGATTCCAGCGCGAGACCCTCGTCCCCATGCGCGGCACGCGCCTTCCCGACGACCTGCTGTCGCTCGGGGGTATGGCCATGCAGGCGCTATGGTGGGAGAGCACGAGCGGGCACTGCCCTCGCTGCGGCGAGCGTACGGAGCGGATCGAGAACGAGTGGGGCAAGCGGTGCCCGCGCTGCCGCTACGAGCACTATCCGCACCTGCATCCGGCCGTGATCGTCCTCGTTCGTGACGGTAATCGCTGCTTGCTCGCGCGCAAGCGGGAATGGGCGCCTGGCCGGTACGCGCTGGTGGCGGGCTTCGTCGACAACGGCGAATGCCTGGAAGGCGCCGTCGAACGCGAGGTCAAGGAAGAGGTCGGCGTGGACGTCAAGGATATCCGCTACGTGGGCAGCCAGAACTGGCCCTTCCCGAGCCAGCTCATGGTGGGCTTCGTGGCCGAGTATGCGGGAGGGGACGTCAAGGTCGACGAGGAGGAGCTCGAGGATGCCCGCTGGTTCCCCTGCGGGGAGCTCCCCACCGGTCCCTCGCGCCACAGCATCGCGGGCTACATCATCGCCAACTACGCCAGCCGCTGAGGCAGAAACCTCGAATCAATGAATCCGGTAGTGCGCCTCGACGCTCACGACGACCTCGTACTGGCCCGACTCGACGGGACCGGCCGACATCGCCTGCGCGGCCGCGGACTGTAGCATCACCCGTCCCACCGGAGGGCGAACGGCTGACCCCTCCGTCACGGAAACGACTTCCCCCAGGCGCACACCGGCGGCCGCAGCGAGCTGCTGAGCGGTGACCGCGGCTGCTTTCACGGCCATCGCGCGGGCTTCAGCCTCGGCCGGGCGCGGGTCGTCGATCGTGAACTGAAGGGCGGAAATCGTGTTGGCTCCCGCGGCCAGGGCACCGTCGAGGATCCGGCCGGCCGCCGCCAGATCCCGGATCTTCACCTGCGCGACGTTGGCCACGTGGTAGGCGACGATCCGGGACGGGTCCTCCTCGGTGCGGCGGGGCGCCGTAACGGGGTCGATCGAGTAGAGAACCGTGGTGATGTCATGCTCCGCCACTCCCAGCGCCTTGATACGAGTGAGCACGGCGTTCATGCGGCGGGATACGTCCGCGGTCGCGTCGGTCACGGTGGGCGCGCGCGTCTCCGCGCCCACCCGCACCACCGCCAGGTCGGGCTTCACGGCGACCCTACCGACCCCGCGCGCCGCAATCAGCCGCGGAGCAGTGTCGCCAGGCCCGGTCGTTGCCGCGCACCCCGCGAGGAGAGGAATGAGGGCGAGGATGACCGCTAAAGAAGTCACGCCCAGGACCGCGGCAGCCTTGACGCCTCCCGGCACGCACGCTCGACGTCGTCGATCGTCTTCGGCGTGCCCGCGGTGAGAACCTCGCACCCGTCGGCCGTGATGAGAATGTCATCCTCGATGCGCACGCCGATCCCGCGATACTCCTGAGGGACGGGATGGGTGATCGTCTCCGCCTTGGACTTCTCGTCCTCCTCGAAGACCTTCGCCGCCGCCATTCCCAGCCGGTCGCGCCGCTCCCACATCTCCTGCTCGCTGTACTCGCGCAGGTAGTAGGTCGCCGCTTCCAGGTCGGGGTCGAAGTAGAGTCCCGGCTCCACCGTGAGAACCATACCGGGTTCGAGGATGCGCGACTGCTGCTGGATTCGATAGCGGCCAACATCGTGGACGTCCATGCCGAGCCAGTGGCCGGTACCGTGCATGTAGAATTCGCGGTAGTGATGCATGGCCAGCGAGTCGGCCACCCCGCGTGGCACGATGCCGAGCGCGACCAGCCCTTCGGCCAGCACGCGCCGGGCTTCCTCGTGCACGGCCTCGTATCGATGCCCGGGCCGTGCCGCCGCGATGGCCGCCAGCTGGGCGCGCAATACCAGCTCGTAGATAACGCGCTGGGGGCTGGTAAAGCGCCCGTTCACCGGGAAGGTGCGCGTGATGTCGGCGCTGTGGTATCCGTACTCACAGCCCGCATCGATCAGGAGCAAGTCGCCCTCCTCCATCCGTCGGCGGTTCTCGGTGTAGTGCAAGATGCACGCGTTAGGCCCCGAGGCCACGATGGAGGGATAGCCGTTGCGCGGAGAGCCCTGGCTTCGGAACACGAACTCCAGGGCCGCCTGGACGTGGTACTCGTGAAGCCCGGGCGCCGCGAAGCGCATGGCCTCGAGGTGTCCCGCGCTGCTGATCTCGCACGCCTTGCGGTGACGAGCCAGCTCGGCCGGCGAACGCCGCAGCCGCAGCTCGTGCAGGATCGGACTGGGGTCCTCGACCCGAACGGGCACGGTCCGGCCGCGCTGGCCTACCGCGCGCAGCTCACTCAGCAAGCGCGTGATGCGCCCGTCGTACACCGGGTTACCGAGCCGGTAGAAGAGCGTAGCGCGGTCGATGGCGTACTCGCGCAGCTTCTGGATCAAGCTGATCGACGGCATAAGCATTGTCGGCGCCGTAGACGCCGATGGCGCCCTCGACGCCGGCCCGGCGACCGTTCCAGATCTCCATCTGGCGATCCCGCGGCCGGACGAAGAGGGCGTAGGGCTCCTTGGTATGGGACGGGTTGAAAACAGCGACCGCGTCCGGTTCCTCGAATCCGGTCAGGAAAAAGAAGTCCGAGTCCTGCCTGAACTCGTAGTGAACGTCGCCGTTGCGCGAGACCTCCCGCGCCCCGGGGATAACGGCCATGCCGTCGCCGATGGCCTCGGCAAATCGTTGCCGGCGCTCGACGAACGGTGCCAGATCAGATCCTGTCATCGGGTGTCTCTCCACGCGGCGGCTCGACGTGACACCGCCCCTTCGGTCCATAGCTTCGCATGAATCACGCTTCCCTCTTATCAGACTTCTTGTTGCTGGATACCATATGATCGACGCGATGACCCTCAGCGTCCTCGACCAGTCTCCCATCAGGAGTGGGGGCAGCCCGAGCGATGCCATCCACGAGACCTTGCAACTTGCCGAGATCGTGGATCGCCTGGGTTACCACCGCTACTGGCTGGCCGAGCACCACTCCAGCGCCGCCCTGGCCGGCTCCAGCCCGGAGATCTTGATCGGGCAAGTTGCGGCGCGGGCCCCCCACCTGCGTGTGGGCTCGGGCGGCGTGATGCTCAGTCACTATAGCGCCCTCAAGGTGGCTGAGAACTTCCGCATGCTGGAGACACTCTTCCCGGGGCGCATCGACCTCGGGATTGGCCGCGCCCCGGGGAGCGACCAGCGCACAGCGCGGGCCCTGTGTCACGGCCCAGGAGCCCTCGGCATCGAACACTTCCCCGAACAGATCAGCGATCTGATCGGCTTCCTGCAGAATCAGCTCCCGCCTGGTCACCCGTTCGCTGGTGTGCACGCCATGCCGATGGGCCCGACCGTCCCCGAGATCTGGCTCCTTGGCTCGAGCGATGCCAGCGCGATCTACGCCGCTCAGTTCGGGGCGGCGTTCTCTTTTGCGCACTTCATCAGCACCGAGGGCGGCGCGGACGTCATGCGCGCTTATCGCGAGGGCTTCCAGCCCTCGCCCACCCTCGTGACCCCCCGCGCCAACGTCGCGGTGTTTGCGCTGTGCGCCGACACGGAATCGGAGGCCCGCCGGCTGGCCAAGAGCCGCGACCTATTCCTGCTTCGCCTGTACACGGGGCGCTTCGGGCCCTACCCCTCGGTGGAAGAGGCCGAGGCCTATCCGTACACGAACCGCGATCTGGCGATCATTCAGCATACCCGGCAACGGACCATCGCGGGCGCTCCCGAACAGGTACGCGAGCGGCTGCTCGCTCTCGGGGCGGAGTACGGCACGGAGGAGTTCGTGGTCGTGACGATGACCCACGACTTCAAAGCGCGTGTCCGTTCCTACGAGCTTCTGGCCGACGTCTTCGAACTATCGCCGCGGTGAGACGAAGCCTCGGGGGCAGCCGCTCACGGGCTCCCGTTGCCTTTCACCGTTTCACCCGTTGCCGCGATCAGGTTCTGTCGCACCGCCGCCAGGTGGGGATGCACCTCGAGGGCGCGGCGGAACATCCGAGCGGCCTCGCGCGATTGACCGAGGGCCAGATGACAGAGCCCCTGTCCTGACAGGGCGCCGAAGTGGTGAGGTTTCCGGGCGAGGGTTTCCCGGCAATCCTCGATGCTTCCCGTGAAGTCTCGGGCCAGGTACCGTACGGTCGCGCGCTTGTTCCAGCCCTCGGCGAACGTCGGCAAGCGCTCGATGACCTGGGTGAACGTCGTCTCCGCTTCGGGGAGCCGACTCCCTTCAAGCGCTTCCACACCCTTGGCGAACATCTGGTCGATCGCGGGCACACCAGCCCGACACCAGAGTTCCCACAGCTCGGCCTCCGCGCGGCGCGCGGCCGTCGCGTCGGGTCCACGCAGAATCACGAGCGCTTCGTCCTCGGTCACAGATACCCTACGGCATCGCGTATCGTCACTTCGCGCGCGGTGGTAGCGGCCGGCCGTCCATGCCCTCCCAGGGCAACCCGAGGTGGTGGAGCACGGTGGGGGCAATGTCGATCGGCGTGACACTCCCATTGATGCGCGAAACGGGCGCGAATCCGCCGCCGCGCACGAACAGGAACGGCCGCTGCTCGTTGGAACCGAGCCCGCCATGCTGTCCGCAGCCCGTGTAGTCGAGGGTCGCCTCGGGATCGAACACGATGTCGCTGAAGCCCCGCACGCCGAACTCGTTCGGTCGGTCGTCGGCGCGCATGCTGACCGCCACCGCCAAAGCTTCGTCGGTCGGTAGCCCCTGCTTCGCCAGCTCGACGCCCGTCAGCACGCGGGCCACCCAGTCCTGCGCCTGCAGAAATCGTCGGAGATCCTCGACCGTCGTCCGGGCGGCCTGCGAGCGTGAGATGAGGGCGGCCGTGCCGTTGGGAGCCACGACGACATCGCGCGACGCGAGGGAGGCCTTGAGGCCGGCATCAACCAGGGCCTGGTCGAGGTGGATTGTGCGCCCGGTCGTCTCCATGCCGTGGTCCGAGCAGACGATCAGCAGAGCATCGTCGCCATCGCCGAGCGCGTCCAGCGTTTCCCGCACGCGTTCCACGCAGCGGTCGGCGCCGGCGATGGCGGCGCGGTGCGCCGGCGAGCCGAGGGCAGCGCGATGGCCCGTAAAGTCAGGCTCCGAGAGCCACAACACCGCGAGGGCCGGGCGTCGCCGGATCAGCACGTCCTCACAGAACCGGTCGGTCATGGCAGCATCACCGGCGTTGCCCTGCTCGATCGCGAGCTGGTCTCCCGGCGGCACCGGGACCAGGCCGGGCGCGAATGAACCTGACCGATGGTAGACCCAGCCGTGACCGTCGGGGTCCTGGAAGTAGGCGGCACCCGGCGACACGTTCGACATCACGATGGAGCCGCCCGCAGCCGCCAGGCGCTCGGCCAGGGTCGCCCGACGCAAGGTGCCGCCGGTGGCGCGGCGCATCCGCTCGCGAAACTCGGGCTTGGCCACCGAGAGACAGACGAGCCCGTCTCCTTCGTCGAGCACCATGGTGTTGCCAAGCAGGCCGTGGGAGGCCGGCCAGCAGCCGGTCGCGATGCAGGCCGAGGTCACCCGGGTCACCGAGGGAAAGACACCGCGACTGTTGAAGAAGTCGGCCGAGGTCTCGGCGAGGGCAGCCAAGGTGGGAGCATTGGCGGGGGTGATGAGATCACGTCGCAGGCTATCGCAGACAACGAGCACCGCGCGTCGCATGGCCCGAGCCTACCATTGACGCGGCTTTCCGCGCTGACGTAGAGTGCAGACGGTCCCAAGCGCGCCCCGAGGAGATCGGTCATGGAATTCGCGTTCTCCCAGAAGACCCGGATGTACCAGGAACAGCTCGTCGACTTCATGAACAAGCACATCTACCCGAACGAGCAGACGTTCGTGGATCAGCTGAACGGCCAGTCGACGCGCTGGCAGGTGCCCTCCATCATGGAGGAGCTGAAAGCCAAGGCGCGCGAACGCGGCCTGTGGAACCTCTTCCTGCCCGAGAGCGAGCGGGGGGCCGGTCTCACCAACCTGGACTACGCTCCCCTGTGCGAGATCATGGGGCGCTCTCCCATCGCTCCCGAAATCTTCAACTGCTCGGCGCCCGATACCGGGAACATGGAGGTCCTCGAACGCTACGGCACAGCCGAGCACAAGAAGCAGTGGCTGGAACCGCTGCTGGAGGGCAAGATCCGTTCGGCCTTCGCCATGACCGAGCCCAAGGTGGCCTCATCGGACGCGACCAACATCGAGTCCGAGATCCGGCGCGAGGGCGACCACTACCTCATCAACGGCCACAAGTGGTGGACGTCCGGAATCGGTGACCCGCGCTGCAAGGTCCTCATCTTCATGGGGAAGAGCGACGCCAAGAATCCCGACCGCTACAAGCAGCAGTCGATGATCCTGGTGCCCCGCGACGCGCCGGGCATCAAGGTCGTGCGGATGCTCACCGTGTTCGGCTACGATGACGCTCCCCACGGGCACGGCGAGGTGCTCTTCGAGAACGTGCGCGTCCCCGCCTCCAACATGCTGCTCGGCGAGGGCCGGGGCTTCGAGATCGCCCAGGGCCGGCTGGGCCCCGGCCGCATCCATCACTGCATGCGGCAGATCGGCGTGGCCGAGCGAGCCCTCGAGCTGATGTGCAAGCGCGCCCACGAGCGCGTGGCGTTCGGCAAGCGCCTGAGCGACAACGACATCACCACCGAGCGCATCGCCCAGTCGCGCATCGAGATCGATCAGGCTCGCCTGCTCGTGCTCCATGCCGCCTGGATGATGGACACCGTCGGCAACAAGGCCGCCAAGCAGGCCATCGCCTCCATCAAGGTCGCGGTCCCCAACATGACCCTGCGCGTGGTCGACCGGGCCATGCAGATGCACGGCGGGGGCGGAGTGAGTCAGGCCTTCCCGCTGGCCTTCTGGTGGGCCCACTCCCGAACCTTGCGCTTCGCGGACGGGCCCGACGAGGTGCATCGCCGGCAGATCGGCCGCCTCGAGCTGCGCAAGTATTTCTGAGGGCGCGCCGCCCTCCCCTCAGCGACTGGGCTCGGCTCCCTCCACGAGGCGCCAGGCGACGTCGGCGAGCGGCCTCGCGCGCTCGCCCCGCTCGCGCGCGTTGGGATCGTTGGCCGTCCCTGCCACCACCCGCCCCATGATTCCCTGCGAGATGGCGGCGATGCGGAAGAGCGCAAAGGCGAGGTAGAAGTCCCAGTCCGGGATGGTCGTGCGCCCCGTGCGCCGGCAGTAGGCGGCGAGGTACTCCTCTTCAGAGGGGATGCCCTGCGCCGAACGATCGAGGCCGTAGAAGCCCTCCCCCATGTCTTGCAAGTGGTAGGGGATGCAGTTGTAGGCGAGATCGCCAAGCGGATGGCCCAAGGTGGACAGCTCCCAATCGAGCACGGCCACCACGCGCGGTTCCGTCGGGTGCACGATGAGGTTACCCGGCCGGTAGTCGCCGTGGACGACCGTCGTCTCGTCCGCGGAGGGAATGTGCTCGGGAAGCCAGGCGATCAGGCGTTCCATCGCGTCGATCTTCTCCGTCTCCGAGGCCCTGTACTGCGACGTCCAGCGGTGGATCTGGCGCGCGAAGTAGTTGCCAGGACGCCCGAAATCGGCAAGGCCGAGCGGTGTCCAGTCGACCATGTGCAGGCGCGCCAGCACCGCGTTCATGTCATCGTAGATGGCCGCACGCTCGGTCGCGGTGGCACCGGGGAGGATCGGCTCAGTGAACACGCGCCCGTGGACGCAATCCATGAGGAAAAACGCCGTCCCCACCACTCCCTCGTCGGCGCAGTAGAAGTAGGTGCGCGGCACCGGCACACCGGTCCCGGCCAGGGCGGTCATGATCCGGTACTCGCGGTCGACGGCGTGGGCGGAAGGCAGCAGCTTGCCCGGAGGCTTGCGGCGCAGGACATACTCGCGTCCCCCGGCTTCGAGGTAATACGTCGGGTTCGACTGGCCGCCCTGGAACTGGCGAACGGTGAGCGGCCCGCGAAAACCTTCCACGTGCCCTTCCAGGTAGCGCGCGAGCGCGGCCTCGTCGAACCGATGGATGTCGCGCACGGGTACCGTCTCGATCATCGCCCCAGTCCTCCTCGACCCCTGCGCGCGCCAGCATATCTCAACTCGCGTCGCTCTTCCGCGTGTGGCCGATCGCGGAATGGTTCTGCAGCGCCTGGGGTACACTGGCCGCGTGAACGTCGTGCTCTTCGACCTCGACGATACCTTGCTCGATTACTCGGGCAAGGTGGACGAGAGCTGGGCGCGCGCGGTCCACGCGTGCTGCGCCGACGGGCGGGTCGATCCTCACGCTCTGATCGCCGCCCTCGGTCACTCGCGCCGCTGGCTGTGGGAGGACCCGAGCCGTCACCGGCAGGAGCGCATCAATATGCCGCGAGCCTGGCAACGGATCGTCGCTCATGCCTTGAATGGCCTGGGCGCCCCCAGTGACGAGCTGGCCGGGGCCGTCGCCACGCGCTTTGCGACCGATCGTCATCAGGTGATGGAGCTCTTTCCCGAAGCCCGCCTCACCCTGGAGCGCTTGCGAGCCCAGGGAATCCCGCTCGGGCTCATCACCAACGGCGACGCGGGCCAGCAGCGCTACAAGATCGAGCGCCACGACCTGGCCCGCTACTTCGACGTCATGGTTATCGAAGGCGAGTTCGGCGCCGGCAAGCCGGACGAGGCGGTCTATCGCCACGCTCTCGACGCGCTTGGCGCCGAGCCCGGCCACACCTGCATGGTAGGAGACAACCTCGACTTCGATGTGGAGGGGGCCCGGCGCGTCGGCATCGCCGGCGTGTGGGTCGACCGCGCTCGGACGGGTCTCCCGCCCGGAAGCACCGCCCGTCCCGACCACGTCATTGCCTCGCTGACCGACCTCTTCGTCATTCGCTGATTCTCCGGCGTACCGGGGTACACTAGCGGGGCCGTCTCCCAGCCACGATGACGGAGTGACACGACCCATCTAGCATGGCTGCGCCCGATTTCGAGCAGGAAGCGCTGGGTCTCCTCGATCCGCTCTACCGGTTCGCGCGGTGGCTCACCGGCAGCGATGTGGAAGCGCGTGACCTCGTTCAGGACACTTTTGTCCTGGCCCTTCGATCACGCGATCAGTTTGCGCCGGGAACAAATCTTCGGGCCTGGCTATTTCGGATTACACGAAATCGTTTCCTCGATCTCCGTCAGCGCCGGCGGCGAGAGCGTTTGCCCGGGGGTGACACGCCCGAGCCGGGCGAGCAGGCCGACGACGCCACCGCATTCTTCGGAGACCGAGAGCTGGGACGGGTGCAGAGCCTCGTCCGCGGCGATATCACCCGCGCGCTGGCCACCCTGCCCGAGGCGTACCGGACGGCCATTGTGCTGGCAGACGTGGAGGGATGGACCTGGGAGGAGGTAGCGGCAATCCTGGCAGTGCCTATCGGGACGGTTCAGTCTCGTGTCTTCCGGGCTCGCCGAGCCCTCAGAACGCTCTTGAAGGACTACGCTCCCCGATGAGTCCCACACCATGACGGACGACTGCGCCGACATCCGGTTTCGCCTTGCGCTCTTCCGTCGGGGCGAGCTCGACGAGGCGGAAGCCGAGGCCGTGCGCGCGCATCTCGCGGGCTGCCTTGACTGCTCGGCCGAGCTGGAGGCCGACCGTCTGCTCGACCAGCGCCTCGCCGAGACGAGGCTCGAAGCTAGCGCGCCGTCCGAACTGCGGCAGGCAGTTCACGATGTGATCGCGCGCGAGAGGGCCGCCGGAGCGGTTCGCTGGCATCGTCCGCTCCTCGTCGCGCTGCGGCGGTCTGCGGTGGCCGCCGCCCTGGGCGGGGCGGCCATGCTGCTGGTCCTGGCGGCGATCTCGCTCATCATCGCGAGGCCCCGGCAGCCTGATCCGCTGACGGTGCCCCTCGCGGAGGCGCTGGCGGGGCATCGTCGAGGCGTGCTCCGAGCGGAGTTGACCGCGAGCGAGAAGGCCGACGTCGACCGCCTGGTGACGGAGATCCAGCAACGCCTTGGCGTTCCGACCACCACTGCTTTCCTGGGGGACGCTCAGCTCCGGCTCGTCTCGGTGACGCCGACCCACGCCCTTGGCCATCCGGGCGCCATTCTCGTGTTCCGGGACCCCAATGACCGCCTCGTCACCCTCCTGATCGTCCGAGCTCCGGAGGTCAGCATTCCGCGCGAGCGCGGCACACCCGTGGGGCCCTACCGTCCGATACTGAGACGCCAGCAGGACGTGTCGACCGCGCTGTGGAAGCAGGGCAACGCGGTCTATAGCCTATCGGCGCCCGTTGACGAGGCTGAGATCGCCCGCCTCTACCTGAAGGTGCGACAGGGTACCAGCAATCCATAAACATGGGGGGCCCTCGAAGGGCCCCCCAAGCCCCCCCGCACTCGGCCCGCCCCGGGAAACCCGTGGCGGCCCTCTGGATCACACGCTAGGTTTTGGGGCCCTCGAAGGGCCCCCCAAGCCCCCCCGCACTCGGCCCGCCCCGGGAAACCCGTGGCAGACCTCGGTCACACGCTAGGTTTTGGGGCCCTCGAAGGGCCCCCAAACCCCCCGCGCTCGGCCTGCCCCGGGAAACCCGTGGCAGCCCTCGGATCACGCTAGGTTTTGGGGCCTCGAAGGGCCCCCCAAACCCCCCGCGCTCGGCCTGCCCCGGGACACCCGTGGCGGGCCTCGGTCACACGCTAGGTTTTGGGGGCTCGAAAGGGCCCCCAAACCCCCCACGCTCGGCCTGCCCCGGGACACCCGTGGCGGCCCTCGGATACACGCTAGGTTTTGGGGCCTCGAAAGGAGGGCCGGGACGGGCGGGTGGTTATGATCGAGCGGAATGGAGGGTGCGATGCGGTCGATGCCGAACGTCGTGGTGTTCGTGTTGAGCCTGGTCTTGCCTGCCCTGGCCACGGGCCAAGCCTTTCCTCAGACCCCACCTAAGTCCACTACCGAGGCGCCAGCCGCTGCGGCCGATCCGCTCGGCCGGGACACACCCCGCGGGACGGTCCTGGGGTTCATCAAGGCCGTCGATAGCGAGAACTATGAGCGGGCCGCGCAATATCTGGACACCCGAGCCGCACCGAAGGCGGCGCGGGAACTGGCGCGCCAGCTCAAGGATGTGCTCGACCGTCGATTGTCGGCAACGGACTTCGATCTACTGAGCGCGAAGCCGGAGGGCCGTCTGGACAGCGATCTCCCCCCGAATGTCGAACGCGTGCTGCGGGGGGAGACTCGACGGACATCTTCCTGGAGCGCGTCTCTCGCGACGACCGGCTCGTCTGGCTCTTCTCTCCTCGGACGCTCACCAACGTGCCCACCCTGCACCGCGAGCTGGGCCTCCTGTACATCGAGCGGGTGATGCCGGATTCCTGGCGGAAGGTCCGCATCCTCGACATCAGCGCCGGGCAGTGGATCGTTCTCCTCCTCGGCATTCCCTTCGTCCTGGGCCTCGCGTGGTTGCTCAGTCGCCTCCTCGCCAAGCTTCTGCGAGCGGCACTCTTCAGGGTCACCCGGGAGCGTGCCGAGGAAGAGTCGACTGCCGCGACGGGACCCCTTCGCCTCCTGGCCGGGGCTCTGGCCATTGCCGTCTTGGCATCGTTCGAAGCTTTCCCCGTGCTCACGCGCGTCTTCTGGCATCGCATCGCGGTGGCGGCCGCGATCGTTGGCTTTGCCTGGTTCCTGCTGCGGCTCGTCGACATCGCGGCGCACCTGACCGAAACCCGTCTGCTCGCCGGAGCCCAGACCGGGCGTCTCGCCGTCAATCAGCTCCTCCGGCGCGTGGCCAAGGTGATGGTGGCTCTGGCTGCCGGGCTCGCGCTCTTTTTCCTTGCTGGCTTCAACCTGACGGCGGCGCTGGCCGGCCTCGGTATCGGTGGGATCGCCGTGGCCCTGGCCGCCCAGAAAACGCTGGAGAACTTCTTCGGCGGTATCACGATCATCTTCGACCAGCCCGTTCGCGTCGGGGACTTGTGCAAGATTGGCGACGTCACCGGGGTGGTGGAGGACATCGGCCTGCGCTCGACGCGCCTCCGGACTGCCAACCGCACCGTGGTCAGTATCCCCAACGGGCAGACGGCGACCGCGAACGTGGAGAACTTCGGCCTCCGCGACCGGATCGCGTTCCGGCAGACCATCGGGCTCAGGTACGAGACTGGCCCCGAGCCGCTCCGCTACGTCCTGGCCGAGATCCGCCGCCTGCTCTACGGGCATCCGATGGTGGATAGTCAGTCTGCCAGTATCCGATTCGTCCGCTTCGGGACCTCGTCGCTCGAGCTCGAAATCTCAGCGCACGTGCTCACCAGCAATCCCGACAGATTCCTCGAGGTCCAGGAAGATCTGCTGTTACGGATCATGGACGTCATCGAGGCCGGCGGCACGCGTATCGCCTTTCCGTCGTCCACGACCTATCTCGCCCGGGACCCTGGCCTCGATCGCGAGAAGGCCCAGACGGCCACGGCCACCGTCAAGGGCTGGCGTGACAAGGGCGATCTCCCCTTCCCCAACTACCGACCCGAACGGATTGCGGAGATGCGAGGGCGCCTGGAATACCCGCCGCCCGATTCGGCCGTCCGGACAGAGCGCGCGCCCTGATCCGGCAAAGGGGGGCGGAGCGGCCGGGGGCCGCCCCGCCCGGGTGATCAGCGCAGCATGTCTACCAGTTCGGGAACGACTGCCCGTGGCTTGTCCATGGAAGCCACCCGCTGGATGTTGTCGAAGGCGTTGCGGAAGGCCTTCGCCCAGTTCTCCCACGTGGGCCCGGCCGTGTGAGGAGTGATGGTGACGTTGTCGAGCTTGAACAGGGGATGGTCGGTTTTGGGAGGTTCCTCCACCATCACGTCGAGGCCTGCCGCCAGGATCTGCTTTGAGGTGAGCGCTTTGTAGAGCGCGTCCTCGTCCACGACGGGTCCCCGACAGGTATTGATGAACAGGGCGGTGGGCTTCATCATGGCGAACTGTCGCGCCCCCATCATGCCGCGCGTGCGGTCGGTGAGGGGGACGTGGCAGGTGACGACGTCCGACGTTCGGAGCAGCTCATCGAGGAGGACGAAGCGTACCCCGAGGGCGTCTTCCTGGTCCTCGGTGAGGCGGACGATGTCGTAGTACTGCACCCTCATGTCGAACGCCTGGGCCCGGCGGGCGACCTTCTTGCCGATGTTGCCGAGGCCCACGATGCCGAGCGTCTTCCCCGCCACCTCGTACAGGCGTGTCTGGGCAAAGTCACCAATGCGCCACTTGCCGGCCACCACGTTGTTGTGCTGCCACACGAGCTTCTTGGCCACGGCCAGGATGAGCATGAGGGTGTGTTCGGACACGGCCACCGAGTTGGCGCCGTTGTTGTTTGCGACCGGCACCTTGGCCGCGCGCGCCGCCTCCAGGTCGATCCGGTCATAGCCGGCGCTGATGAGCTGGATCAGCTTGAGCCTCGGCGCCGACCGGTAGAACTCGGGTCCCATGGCGCCTCGGGAGAAGCCCAGGAAGAAGTCCGCGTCCAGCATGGCCGTCGCGAACTTGGGGTCACTCTGATCGACCACTTCCAGGTCGTAGCCGGCCGGCAGCACGGCCCGCGCCATGTCGAGAATGGGGTCGGGCATCTTGGGAGACATCACGATCTTGTGGGACACGGTGGTTGCTCCTTTCGTTGATCTCGTGCTCGGAAGTTGACGAACTCGATGGCGGCTCTCAGCCCTCCCGCTGGCCCATGGGCCCAAGGATGGCGTTGGCCACCACGTTACGCAGGGTCTGCACGGTGCCCCCGGCGATCATGAACATGCGGGCGTCCCGCACCATGCGCTCGAGGGGCATCTCGCGTGAGTATCCGGTAGCGCCGAACATCTGCAGGGCATCGTTGGTGACCTTGACCGCCATCTCGCTCGCCATCACCTTGCACATGGCGGCCTCCGTGACATCGGGCAACCCGGAGCCCGCATTGGCAGCGGTTCGGTAGATCATCTGGCGCACCGCCTCGATCTGCATCCCCATGTCTGCCACCAGCCAGCGCAGCCCCTGGAAACGGCCGATGGGGCGCCCGAACTGCTCACGTGTGCCCGCGTACGCCACCGCGAGCTCGAACGCCCCCTGGGCCAGCCCGAGCGCGACGGTGGCCGCTCCCAGACGCTGGCCGTTGTAGGCGGCCATGAGCTTCTTGAACCCACCCGCCGGCAGGAGCAGGTTCGCTCCCGGCAGGCGACATCGGGTGAAGACCATCTCGCCCTCGGGAATGCCCCGCATGCCCATGGCTTTCTCGCGCTTCACCACGCTCAGGCCCGTCATGCCCGCCTCGGCGATGACGGCGCCGATCCCGGCCGCGCCCGGGATTCCTCCGAAGCGGCCGAACACGACGTACGTCTGCGAGACACCGGCGCCGGTGATCCAGCGCTTGGAGCCGTCGAGCAGCCAGGCGTCACCATCGGGCGTGATGGTCGTCTCCATGTCGGAGGCGGCGGAGCCCGCCCGATGCTCGGTGATGGCGATGGCCGGCTTGTCGCCCTGCACCACGCGGGGGAGGTACTTCGTCTTTTGCGCCTCGCTCCCGTAGTGGACGATCGCCCCCACCGGGCCGAGATTCGAGTCCACGAGGAGACGTCCGGTGATTCCGCACGTGCGCGCGACCGTCTCGATGGCCAGGATGACATCGAGCAGGGCGCGCCCCTGCCCTCCGTACTCGCGCGGGATGGCCATGCCCATCAGACCTTCCTTGACGAGCGTCTTCACGTTCTCCCACGGGTACTCCTCACGCTCGTCCCAGCCCGCCGCCCGCTCACGGAACTCGCCGTCCGCGAGTGTCTGCACCCGCTCCTGTAGATCGCGCTGCTCCTTGGTCAACGGAAACTTCACGTCTGCCTCCTCCGGGGTCTCAGGGCGCGGTGAGATCAGGCCAGAGCTGATCCGCGCCCCGTTCCGCCACGCACCGGCCCAGTGCAGCAGCCCAATGGCTCTCCGCCCCGAACTCCGCCCGCCACGACCACAGACGTCGCGTGGCGAAGTGCAGGCTATGCTCGTAGGTGAATCCGATCGCACCGTGGACCTGGTGCGCAATTCCGGCCCCGAACCCGGCGGCCTCGCCCACACGAACCTTGGCGGCGGCGACCTCCCGTGTCGGGTCACCGCGCTCGGCCGCTCGGCACGCATGGGCAGCCGCCATCCCCGCGGCCGCTGTGTGGCCGGCCAGCAGGGCGAGCTGATGCTGGATCGCCTGAAAGGCGCCGATGTTCCGGCCGAACTGCTTCCGTTCCGTCGCGTAGCGGACCGCCTGCGCGAGAATCGATTGCAGCGCTCCGGCCATCTGCGCCGAACGCGCCAGCGCGCCGTAGAGCCAGATAGGGTTCGTGGGCATACCCCTCGCGGCGGGGGCCGCCGCTTCCACCGGCGTGTCGTCGAAGTCGAGCGTATCTCTCGGCTCGAGCGCCACGTTGCGGTCGGTCGTGGCTCGAGCGCGGCCGCCAGCGACGAGGGCAATGGTCACCTGGCCGTCCACGTCGCCCGCCGCCACGATGTGGTGGGCCGACGCGCCCCAGGGCACCCGGCTGGCGCGCCCGCTGAGACGCCAGCCATTCGCAGCGCGCACGAGACGAAACTGTTCGTTCGGCTGGACGGGCGCGATCGTGAGAGGCCCATCGGGCACGTCGATACCGGCGCCGGCGAGGAGCCAGCTCGCGATGATCGTTTCGGCCAGCGGCGCTGGAACGGCATGACGGCCGGCTGCCTCGAGGATCACGTGGGCATCCTGCCATCCGAGGCCAGCCCCCCCGCGCGCCTCGGGGACCAGGGGAAGAGTCAGCCCGTTCTCCTCGAGCGTCTGCCAGAGGCCGGCGGGCCAGGTCCCCTGCTCGGCCGACTCCAGGAGCTCCTTGCTGACGAGGTCGGTAAGGATCCGGGTGACGGTGTCGGCGAGAAGAGTCCGGGTCTCGTTCATCGAAGACCAAGCCCCCGGGCGATGATGCCGCGGAGGATCTCGCGGGTCCCGCCGCGCAGCGAGAAGGAGGGTGCCTGCTGCGTGAGGTAGGCAAGGACCCGCTGCAGATGGCTCTCCCCGGTCAGGCTCGGCTCCAGCCCCAGCAGCGCATGCACGATCTCCGGCACCGACTGCTCGAACGTCGTGCCCACGTCCTTCACCACCGCGGCCTCCAGATTCGGATTCTCACCGGCCTGGAGCATGGCTGCCACCGACAGCGACATCTGGCGCAAGGTGATCAGCTGGGCGGTGAGCCGCCCGACCACCTCGGCGGCACGCTCCGAGGGCTCCTGGCCAACGGCGCGGATCAGCTCCACGATCAGCGCCATGCTGCTCAGATAGCGCTCGGGCCCGCTGCGCTCGAAGGCCAGCTCGTTGGTGACTTGCTTCCAGCCCGCCCCCTCCTCGCCCACCAGCATGTCCTCGGGGACGAAGGCGTCCTCGAAGACGACCTCGTTGAAGTGGTGCTTGCCGGTGAGGTCGATGATGGGGCTGATGGTGATGCCCGGTGTCTTGGTGTCGACCAGGAACTGTGAGAGGCCCGCGTGCTTGTTGGCGGGATCCACGTGGGTCCGGAACGTGGCGATCATGTAGTCAGAGAGATGGGCATTGCTCGTCCACACCTTGGTCCCGTTGACCTTGTACCCACCCTCGGCCTTCTCCGCGCGCGTTCGGACGGAGGCCAGGTCCGACCCGGAGTCGGGCTCGCTCATGCCGATCGCGAAGGCCAGCTCGCCCCGCGCGATGCGGGGCAGGAACCGCTGCCGCTGCTCTTCGGTGCCGAAGCGGAGCAGCATGGGACCGCTCTGACGGTCGGCAATCCAGTGGGCGGAGACGGGGGCCCCGGCTGCCAGCATTTCCTCCAGGACGACGTAACGCTCGAGAGCGCTCCGCTCGTGGCCGCCGTACTTCTTGGGCCACGTCAACCCGATCCACCCCCGCGCGCCGACCTTCCGCGAAAATGCACGGTCGAAACCACCCCACGAGGGAGCACGATCGAGCGGCGCGCGCTGGGCGAGCTCCTGACGAAGGAAGTCCCGTACCTCGCTACGCAGCCGCTCCGCCTCGGGCGGAAGGTCGTGGAGATCGAAGCGAAAGGTGGTCATTGCTAGGCGTACTTCTCGGGCTTCCGCAGCTCGACGAAGAGTCCATGTGCCTCGCGAGGATGCACCCACACGACCTCCGCCTGCCGGTCGTCCACCTTGGCGCCCTGCCCCTTCAGATGGGCTACCGAGCCGGGGATGTCCTCGCAGTCGAACCCGACCAGGTAAACGCCCTCCCCGTTCTTCTCGAGGAAGCGCCCGATCGCCTTCGTCGGATCGGTCGGCTGCAGGAGCTCGATGTGGCCGCGGCCGAGGGGCAGGATCGCGTTCTTGAAGCCGAACTCCTTCGACTCCCCCCGATGATGCACCTTGAGCTTGAAGAG
The DNA here is from genome assembly GCA_963754315.1 of uncultured Candidatus Rokubacteria bacterium. Lineage (GTDB taxonomy): Bacteria > Methylomirabilota > Methylomirabilia > Rokubacteriales > CSP1-6 > CAVWFS01. The sequence continues at coordinate 664,353 of CAVWFS010000008.1, read as the reverse complement.
CCGTGTGTACCGCTCGATGGCCGCCTCGATGTCGCGCACGACCACGGAGAGCTCGATGACATCGCCCAGCATGAAGGGCCTCCTCGCTTGTTGTGCTCCTACCGCGGCAGGCGCCGTACGAGCGGTTCCAGGTTCTTGCGGTCTGGTGTCAGGGTGCCGACCGGGAAGCTGTTCATCAGGTCGACCACCGCGTCGTTGAATGGAGTCTTCACCCCGACCCGCCGCCCCTGCTCGGCGACGTAGCCGTTGAGATAGTCGATCTCGGTGCGGCGCCTTCGCATCACGTCCTGCAGCATGGAGGGACGTCCGCCGCTGCGACTCTTGCCGACGGCGGACATGTCGGCCTGGATCTCCGTGACCCCTCGCCCGGCCGCCGCATCGACGAAGCGCTGAGCCGTGATACCGTAGATCGGCTCGACCTCGTGACCGCAGGCGCGGCCCACCTGGATGACCTCGGAGCCGAGCTGGATGGACATGAGCTGGATCTCCGGATCCGTCCGCGCCTCCATCGAACCGAGCCCACTCAGGCCGCAGATAGCATTGACCATGCAGTTGATGGCCAGCTTCGACCACCGCTCCCCCCAGAGGTTGGTGGTCAGCTTGGTGGGAGCCACCGCGTTCATGGCTTCCACCAGCGCTCGCGCGCGCGGCGTCTCCTGACCGTCGTGCTCACCGATCTTGAACCCGATGGCGCCCGTGTCGGTCCGGATGGCATGACCGGGCTCGTACATTCCGGCGCTGATGGTGATGACGCACCCGAGTGTTCGCTCCTTGCCCGCGATGGCGGCCACTCGCTCGTCGTTGATGCCGTTCTGGAAGTCCACCACCACCCCGTCGGGCTTCTTGAGGTACGCCAGCCCGAGATGCGTAGCCCACTCGGTGTCGTAGGACTTGACCGCGATGAAGACAGCGTCGAACGGCTGGGCGAGGCTCTGGACCTCGTAGATGTTGAGCGCTTTCACCGGGATGAGGTGCTCTCCGCACGTCCCGCTCAGACGGAGCCCGACCTTCTTGAGGGCCTCCACGTGGTCTGGCCATTGATCGATGAACGTCACGTCGTGACCCGCCTTGGTGAGCATCCCGCCCACGACCGAACCGATAGCGCCGGCGCCAATGATCCCGAGCCTCATTGCCCTCTCCCCTGACTGGATGATAATGGCCGGGTCCGATGGCCCAGCCATCGGGGAGCATATCACCGCCGGGGGAGGCGGGGCCGGATGGGTCAGAAGCGGTGGTCGCTCTCTGTTCCGCTCGAATCGTTCACCCTGGCCGAGCATGCCGCGATCGCGCGGGAGGCCGAGCAACTGGGTTATACCGACGCGTGGTCATTCGAGGTCGACGGGGTGGACTGCTTCACGCCGCTTGCTGTCGTCGGGCACACGACCGGCCTCCGTGTGGGCACGGCGATCGCGAACGTCTTCACGCGCGGACCAGCCACCCTCGCCATCACGGCCGCCGGCATGGCGGAAATCGCGCCCGGACGATTCTGCCTCGGGGTGGGCGCCGGTTCGGAGCCGATCGTGGAAGCCTGGAACGGCGGCCGCTTCGACCGCCCCGCCACCCGGGTCCGCGAGATGGTGCAGTTCCTCCGCTCCGCGCTGACCGGCGACCGTGTGGTGTTCCAGGGCAAGACGTTTTCCGTCGACGGCTTCCGGCTGACGCGGCCGCCGGCCCAACCAGTCCCCATCCACGTGGCCGCGCTGCGGCCGGGGATGCTGCGGGTGGCGGGCGAGGTGGGCGACGGAGTCGTGCTCAACTGGCTCTCCCCTGACGACGTGCCCAAAGCAGTGTCGGTGGTGCGCGAGGCCGCCGCCAAGGCCGGCCGTGACCCCCACGCCGTCGAGATCACGGCGCGGCTGATGGTGAATCTCGATCCACCGGGCCCGGCGGCGGACGTCGGCGTGCGCCGCCACATCACCGCGTACCTCAACGTCCCCGTCTACCGGGCCTATCAGGAATGGCTGGGGCGCGGGCGGCTGCTGGCGCCCATGTGGGACGCCTGGGCGAGCGGGGATCGCAAGGGCGCGGTGGAGGCCGTTCCCGACGAGGTGGCGCGCGAGCTGATCATCCGCGGCTCGATGGACGAGATTCGGGCCGGCGTTCAGCGCTATCTCGCGGCCGGGATCGATACGGCCTTCCTGCAGTTCTCCTCGTCCGAAATAACCCCGGAGCGCAAGCGCGAGGTGATCCTGGCCGCCACCCGCGCGCTCGCGCCCCGCGTGAGCGAGCGGTCGCCCTGACCCGCCGCCCGGAAAGGACACACCATGCTCGACGTTCCGTTTCGTTCGGCCAAGCAACTGGCCACCGCGCTGCGTCGAAAGAAGATCGGCTGCGAGGAACTGCTCGACCTCTACGTGGCGAGGGTCGAGAAGTACAACCCGCGGCTCAACGCCATCATCGCGACCGACCTCGAGGGCGCGCGCAAGCGGGCCCAGGCCGCGGATCACGCCCTCGCCAACGGAGAGAGCTGGGGGCCGCTGCACGGCGTGCCGATGACCATCAAGGAGTCCTACGACGTGGTGGGACTGCCTACCACCTGGGGAATTCCCGAGCTCAAGGATAACTATCCCGACCGAAACGCGCTGGGTGTCGATCGCCTCCTGGCGGCGGGGGTGGTGCTGTTCGGCAAGACCAACGTGCCGCTCTACCTGGCCGACTACCAGAGCTATAACGCCATCTACGGCACCACCAACAATCCGTGGGATCTGACCCGCTCACCCGGAGGCTCCTCTGGCGGCTCCGCGGCCGCCCTCGCCGCCGGGCTCACGGGTCTCGAGGCCGGCAGCGACATCGGCTCGTCGATCCGGAATCCGGCCCACTATTGCGGAGTCTTTGGCCACAAGCCGACCTACGGCATCGTGCCGCCGCGAGGCCAGGCTTTGCCCGGCAAGGTCGCGCAAGGCGACATCTCCGTGATCGGCCCCATGGCCCGCAGCGCCGACGATCTGGCCCTCGCTCTTGATGTCATGGCGGGCGCCGACGAAATCGACGCCGCCGGCTGGCAGCTGCGGCTGCCCGCGCCTCGGCTCAAGGCCCTTCGCGAATACCGAGTGGCCGTCATGCTGACCGATCCCAACGCCGAGGTCGACACGGAGGTGCAGGACCGACTCCAGGCCCTCGCCGACTTCCTCGCCCAGCCAGGGTGCCAGGATCAGCGATCGGGCACGGCCGGATCTCGATACGGGAGAGGTTCACCGCGTCTACATCCGACTTCTGCGGGCGGCGACGTCGGCACGTCAGTCAACCGAGGAGTTCGCGCGCAACCTCGAGGTCACCCGAGGCCTCGCGCCCGACGACGAGAGCTACTTCGCGCAGATGATGCGCGCCAACACTCTGCATCATCGGGATTGGCTGGCCGCCAACGAAGCACGCCACCAGATGCGCTGGAAGTGGGCCGAGTTCTTCAAGGAGTGGGACCTGCTCCTCTGCCCCGTCGCATCGACGGCCGCTTTCCCCCACGACCATGTCGGCGAACGACACGAGCGGACCATCAGCGTGAACGGCAAGCAAGTACCCACGACCGATCAGCTGTTCTGGGCCGGGTACTCGGGGATGTGCTTTCTGCCGTCGACGGTGGCGCCAGCCGGTCTCACCCCCGGCGGCCTGCCGGTGGGGGTGCAGATCGTGGGCCCGCAGTATGGCGATCGGACGACCATTGCCTTCGCTCGGCTCCTCGAGCGCGAGTACCAGGCCTTCGTGCCACCTCCGGGCTACGCGTGATCCAGACGTTCGTTACACCGTTAACGTATAATTGCACCGAGTCAACCCTCGGAGGGTGCGTGGTGGCCTTGAACATCAAGGATCCCCAGACGGAGAAGCTGGCGGCCGAGGTGGCCGCCCTCACCGGAGAGAGCAAGACGAAAGCGGTCAGGGTTGCTCTGCAAGAGCGGCGCGATCGCTTACGCTTACGCGTCGTCGCGCGTGACCGCGCGGCGGACTTCGTACGGTTCCTCGAGGAGGAGGTCTGGCCCCAGGTGCCTCGCCACGTCCTCGGCAAGCGCCTCTCCCGTCGGGAACGGGAACGGATCCTCGGGTACGGCGAGCACGGCGTGTGATCGTCGATGCATCAGCGCTGATCGCCATCGCGCTGCGGGAGCCCGGTCACCAGACCGTCGTCGCCAAGCTCACCGCCGCTGCCGAGGCCGGCATCGGTGCGCCCACCCTCGTGGAAACCGGCATCGTTCTCAGTGCACGTCTAGGCCGCGACGCTCGCCCCATCCTGGCGCGGCTTCTCCAGGAAGCGGCGCTCACCGTCGTTCCCTTCGGCGAGCCTCACTGGCGGGCTGCCGTCGACGCCTATGGTCGGTTCGGCAAAGGCCGGCATGCGGCCGGCTTGAATTTCGGCGACTGCCTCGCCTACGCCGTCGCCAAACTTGCCAATCAGCCACTCCTCTGCGTCGGCGACGATTTCAATCGCACCGATCTCGCCCTGGCCTGACTCAGGTCGGATCCGTTGTGGGTCCTGGTAGCCTCCGTTCGCGCCGCCCTCCCGTGCGGGGCCTGACGGCGCCGTAGTCAGGCACGAGCCGGGTGTACTCGCTGGCCATCAGGGGTGACGAGATCATGAAGTCGGCCGACGCGCGGTTGCACGCCACCGGGATGTTCCAGACGACCGCGATGCGAATGAGAGCCTTGACGTCCGGATCATGCGGCTGTGGTTCCAGGGGATCCCAGAAGAAGATCAGGAAGTCGATGGCTCCTTCGACGACCTTGCTGCCGATCTGCTGGTCACCCCCCAGCGGGCCGCTCTGCAAGGGCACCACCTCGAGCCCCAGCGTCTGTCGCAGCAGGCGCCCCGTCGTACCCGTCGCGTAGAGCTCGTGGCCGGCCAGCAGTTCCCGGTTGAAGCGCGCCCACTCCAGCAACTCTTGCTTCTTGTTGTCGTGGGCGACCAGGGCGATGCGCTTTGCCGATTTCGTGAGCAACTCTTGGTACGCCATGCTGATCAGTGTACTGACGCACTGCGACAAACGCACGACATCCTGGTGACGAGACGATGAGCTAAATCAAGCGATCAGCTCAGTCCAGGTGGTAAACCCTCGCCGCCGTGTCGTGCCATACGAGCGTCCGCTCAGCTTCGCTGAGAGACGCGAGGCACTCGCCCATCACGGCGACGATGTCGGCATAGGCCGTCCACAGCATCTCCACGGGGACGTTGCTCCCGAACATGCAGCGACGCGGCCCGAACAGGCCGAGCGTCTCCTCGATCACGGGCCGCCAGAGATCGACCGAGCACCGGTGCTCGAAGGTCCCCAGCCCCGAAAGCTTCACAAACACGTTGGGACAGCCGGCGAGATCACGCATCCCCTGACGCCACCTTGCCCACCCCTGAGGGCTTCGATCCTCGAGCATCCCGGCGTGCATGAGGACGAACGTGATGTGCGGGTGGTCGCGAGCCAGTCGGGCGCTGTCCGCCATCTGGCTCGCGAACACCTGTAGCTCGAAGACGAGGCCACGCCGACCTACCTCGACCAGGCCGCGGCGCCAGCCCGGATCGTTCATGAGATCGGGCCGGGAGGCGAAGCGATACCGCTCGTTGGTGTGCCAGTGCAGCTGCTGACGGATCCCCCTGAGGTTCGGGTGGATGCGCATGGTGTCGAGCCGCGCTCCCACGTCGGGCCAGGTGAGATCGGCGAACCCCACGATCGCGTGCGGGTAACCATGGCCGTCGGCCACCGACTGCACCCAGGCCACTTCCTCGAGGTGGCGCTCGGTCGGCCAATTGGTCTGGACGTAGACAGACTTCACGACACCCGCGCCCTTGGTGTCGGCCAGGTAGTCGTCGATGAGATAGTCGCGGCGCATGGCCTGGTAGTCCCCGAAGATGCGCGGCACCGGCGGGCCGCTCAGCCAGGGAAGATCGCTCAGTCGCCAGATATGGTGGTGCGAATCGACGATCCGGCGGCCGGCCGCGTCACCCGTCACGAGAGGACGGTCGTCTTGTTTCGCTCGACGAGGGCAAAGTCGATGGCCGCTCCCAGCCCCGGCTCGTTCATGGCGTGCACCAGACCCTGCGAATCGACCTCGATGTCCTCGACGAGCCCGTACTTCTGGGCGCCCGCCGGCAGCAGCACCTCGAAGAACTCGCAGTTCTTGATGGCCATGATCACGTGAATGTTCGCCACGTTGTTGAGGGAGTTGCCCCCATGGTGAAGCTCGAAGTTCATGTGGAACGCCTCGGCCAGGTGCGCGGTCTTCACCAGCGGTGTGATGCCGCCCTTCACGGCCACGTCGCCACGCAGGTAATCGGTGGCGCGAGCGGTCAGCCAGGGCGCGTACGCGGTGAAACCACCCGGGGTGTACTCGGTGGCCAGGATGGGGATATGCAGCTGCTGCTTGAGCTTCACGTAGTTGTACAGGTCGTCGTCGGCCAGCGGATCCTCGTACCAGTGGAAGCCCAGCTCCTCGGTGGCTTGACCCACGCGCAGGGCCTCGGGGTACTGGTAGGCCCAGGTGGAATCGAGCATGACCGTGAACTCGTCGCCCACCGCTGCCCGCACTGCGCGGCACACCTCGATGTCGACCTTGGGGTCGGTGGGCGGATGGATCTTGTAGGCCGTCCAGCCCTGGGACTTGAACCGCACCGCCTCGTCGGCATAGGCCTCCTTGGAGGCAAGGACGGCGGAGCTGGCGTACGCCGGCACCCGATCGCGGTAGGACCCGAGCAGCTTGTGGATGGGGAGCCCCGCCACCTTGCCCGCGATGTCCCACAGCGCGACGTCCACTGCCCCGATGGCCCGCAAGGTGGTGTTGCGATTGCGCGACCACAGGGCCTGCCACAGACGCTCGCGATCCAGCGGATCCTGCCCCACGACGATAGGCTTCAAGTAGTGGATCAATGACGCGCCGTCGAATTCGGCGCTGCGCTGAGCCGAACCGAGGAACGCGTGTCCCTCGATGCCGGCGTCGGTGCTCACTCGCAAGAGCCCGATCTGGCTCTGGCCACTGAACTTGCCGGTGTGTCGGCCGTAGGTGGTGGGAGGAATGCCGGTCCACGCAAACAGGGTGAGGGTGACGTCGGTGATCTTCATACGCGATCCGCTCTCATGGGTGGTCTCCTCGGTGGCGCGAGACTACAGCAGGCGCTCCACCTTCGACAAGGTTCGGTTAGTATGCACGCGATGCAGGCAAGGAGGCGATGATGGGCCAGCTCGACGACAAGACGGCGATCGTCACCGGCGGCGCCGGCGCTCTCGGCGGAGCCGTGGTCAAAGCGCTGCTGGAGGCTGGCGCTGCCGTCGTGGTGCCCTACCAGTTCGAGGGCGATCTCGAGAAGCTCCGCGACCGGGCCGGTCTTTCCGCTTCCGCGAGCTTGGGCGGGACTCGTCTCGACCTCACCGACGACGCGGCCGTCACCCACTATTACGCCGACGTCGCGCGGCAGCGCGGAGGCGTGGATATCCTCGTGAATCTCGCGGGCGGCTTCGGAGGCGGCAAGCCCGTCCACGAGACACCCTGGTCGCTGTGGCAGCAGCAGCTCGAGCTGAATCTCAAGACGGCAGTCCTCTCCTGCGCGGCGGCGGTACCGCACATGCTGGCCCGTGGCGGCGGCGCCATCGTCAACGTGAGCACACGCACGGCAACCCAGCCCGCGGCTCACCTCGCCGCCTACGCGGCCGCCAAGCGCGCCGTTCTCCAGCTGACGGAGGCGCTGGCGGCCGAGCTGCGCGACCGCAACGTCACCGCCAACGCGATTCTGCCCAGCGTGATCGATACGCCGGCCAACCGGCAGAACAGCCCCGGCGAGGATGCCAGCCGCTGGGTGAAACCAGAAGAGATCGCCAAGGTGATCCTCTTCCTCGTCGGCCCGGATGCGCGGATCATCAGCGGCGCGGCCATCCCCGTCTATGGACGTGCGTAACCACACCCCAGGCGGGCTTACGCCCTCCCGACCTCCTGATGGCCATCGACAGAATCTCGGTGCAGTGCTGCGTCGTGGGCGGGGGCCCCGCCGGCATGATGCTGGGATTCCTGCTCGCGCGGGCCGGACTGCAGGTCGCGGTTCTCGAGAAGCACTCCGATTTTCTCCGCGACTTTCGGGGCGACACCATCCACCCGTCCACGCTCGAGCTGATGCACGAGCTGGGGCTCCTCGACGAGTTCTTGAAGCTGCCGCACCAGCAGGTTCAGCAGCTCATCGGACAGGTCGGACGCTTCCCCGTCGTCATCGCTGATTTCAGCCACCTCCCGACCCGTTGCAAGTTCATCGCGTTCATGCCGCAGTGGGACTTCCTGAACTTTCTGGCCGCGCGCGCCGCTCGCTATCCTGGGTTCCACCTGCGTCTCTCGACCGAGGCCACGGACCTGATCGAGCAGTCCGACCGCGTGGTCGGCGTGCGAGCGATCGGTCCGGAAGGCCCGATCGAGGTCAGCGCGGCGCTGGTAGTGGGCGCCGATGGGCGAGGCTCGATCGTTCGCGAGAGAGCTGGCCTCCGCGTGCGCGAGCTGGGAGCGCCGATAGATGTGTTGTGGTTCCGGCTGTCGCGGCGGGCCACCGATCCCGCCCAGACGATGGGTCGCTTCGACGTCGGGCGCATCTTCATCGCGATCAACCGCGGGGAACACTGGCAGTGCGGCTACGTGATCCCCAAGGGCGCGCTCGAGGCGATCCGGCAGCGCGGTCTCGGGCCCTTCCGCGCCGCGGTGGCGGCGCTGGCACCCTACCTCGCCGACCGAGTCGACGAGATCTCCGCGTGGGACGACGTGAAGCTCTTGACGGTGCAGGTAGACCGGCTCGACCGGTGGTATCGCCCGGGCCTGCTCTGCATCGGCGATTCGGCGCATGCGATGTCCCCGGTGGGCGGTGTCGGGATCAATCTCGCCATCCAGGATGCGGTGGCCACCGCCAATCTCCTCGTGGAGCCTCTTCGCGCGGGACGGATCACCGCCGAGCACCTTCGCCGCGTGCAGCGGCGGCGTGAGCTACCCACCCGCCTCACCCAGAGGTTTCAGGTCCTGATCCAGAATCGGGTGATCACTCGAGTTCTGGCGACCTCCGGTGAGTTGCGCCCGCCCAGGGTGTTGCGCCTGCTGACGACCTTCCCCTTCCTTCGCCGCATCCCCGCCCGGCTCATCGGTCTCGGCGTGCGGCCCGAACACGTACGGACCCCCTCGGTGGGGTAGTCGCGGTATGGTGTAGGGCATGAGTGACACAGGCCGCCACGTGATCCGGACCATGTGCCCCATGAACTGCCATCCCACCCTGTGCGGCATGCTGGTCGAGATCGAGGCCGGGAAACTCCTTCGAGTCAGCGGAGACAAAGACAATCCCGACAGCCAGGGATTTCTCTGTGTGCGTGGCCAGGCCTCGCGCGAGATCATCGACAACCCCCTGCGCTTGCTCCATCCCCTGGTCCGGTCACACCGGAGCGGCGCCTGGCGCCAGGTGACCTGGGACGAGGCGCTCGACCGGATCGCCACGGGGATGCAGGCGGTGGGACGGGAGGCGGTGGCCACCTGGTCCGGGCACGGCTTTTTTGCCAACAACTACGGCACCCGCATCAACTCCCATCTGCTCCGCCGTTTTGCCAACCTGTACGGCTGTCAATGGTGGAATCCCACCATGATCTGCTGGGGGCTCGGCGCCTTCGGCCTCGGCCTCACGGGCGTGCTGGAGACGAACACCAAGGAAGACATGGGGGCCCACGCGTCATTCATCCTCCTGTGGGGAGCCAACCTCGCCAGCCAGCCGAACACGGGACGCCACCTGGCGGCCGCCAAGCGGCGCGGGGCCCGCGTGGTCACCATCGACGTGCGCGAGACCGAAGCGGCGGCTCTGTCCGATGAAACATTCCTCCTGCGGCCCGGCACGGACTCCGCGCTGGCCCTCGGCATGATGCACGTGATCGTCGGCGAGAAACTGTACGACCGTGAATTCGTGACCCAGCATACCCAGGGCTTCGACGAGCTGGCCGCGGATCTCGGCCGTCACACGCCTCAGTGGGCAGAAGAGGTAACCGGGATTGCCGCGCAGCGCATCGTAGCCCTCGCGCGCGAGTACGCGTCCACGAAGCCCGCCATGATCGTGCTGGGCGGGAGCTCGATGCACAAGGGGCCCAATAGCTGGCAGGCGGCGCGAGCCGTCGGCTGTCTGCCGGCCCTCACCGGCAACCTTGGTGTCGCCGGAGGCGGCCTCGGCCCGCGCCACGGCAGCGCCTCTCATGGTCAAGGCCTGGCGAGCATCGTGGCTCTCGAGCGGCGACCTCCTGGCCGCTACATCCCCAACCAGATGTCGAGCATGCTCGGGGCGCTCAGCGAGGGCCACGTGCGAGCCCTCCTGCTCTTCGGAACGGACATGCTGTCGTCCTTCGCCGACACGGGCCGGCTGGAAGCAGGACTCGCCCGCCAGGATCTCGTGGTGAGTTACGAGCTGTTCATGAACGACACGGCACGCCGCTTCGCCGATGTGGTACTTCCCAGCACCTCGTGGTTGGAGGAGCTCGGGTGCAAGAGCACCAACACCCATCTCTATCTGATGCCGCAGGTCCTCGATCCGCCCGGCGAAACGCGCTCGGGATCGTGGGTTCTCAAGGAGCTCGCGCGACGCCTCGGCCTCGAGGATTTCTATCCGTGGACATCCGCGGAGGACCTGCTCGACACCCTCCTCGATCATCCCGCGACCGGGCACGCCACGGTAGCCGCTCTGCGGGCCGAAGGCGGCTTTCGGGCGTTGCGCATTTCCCACGTGGCGTACCCCGACCGCGTCTTCGATACGCCCTCGGGGAAGGTCGAGTTCGTCTCCGAGCGGGCGCGAGCGCTGGGTCTGCCCGCGTTACCCATGTACGAGCCGCCGTCCTCTGCGCGCTACCCACTCGTCTTCCAGCAAGGCCGGTCACTCACCCATTTCCACGCCTTCTACGATCACGGTCGTGCCCTACCCTCGCTGGTCAAGGCCGATCCGGAGCCGGAGCTCTGGATCGCGCCCGCCGATGCCGCACACCCGCGGGCTCGGCGACGGCGCCGCCATTCGGATTTACAACGAGCGGGGCGAGTTGCGCGCCCGCGCGCGCGTCACCGCGAAGATTCCCGCTGGAACGGTGTGGATGCACGACGGCTGGCAGGGGCTGAACCGCTTGACGTCGGGACAGGCGGTCCTCCCCGACGAGGCCGTGGATCTCTTCCCGTTCTCGGCCGGCCAGTCCGCATTCGACGCGACCGTCGAAGTCGCGGCAGCCCAGGGATAGCCAGTCGGAGCTAGCGTTTCCGCCAGGCGTCGAGCTTGGTCTGCAGGCGTGGCATCCGCATCTCGGGATCCACGATGAAGCGTTCGTGCGTGCCCTCGCCCACCTTCTCCACCTCGTCGTGCACCTCGAAGCGGAAGCTCAGCCGGCGTCGGTCCACCTCGGTCAGCTCCACCGTGATCGTGGCTTTCATCCCCTCGGGGGTGGCGGCCAGATGCGCGATGTTCACTTTCGTGCCGACCGTGGTCTGACCCGCCTTGAGCAGGGGCTGCACGGCGCTGATCGCCGTCTGCTCGACCAGCCGTACCATCTCCGGGGTGGCCAGCACCCGGATGGGTTCCCCCCGCAGATGCGGCGGGGTCATCTCTGTCGTGACCGTCACGGACTGCGAGTGCTTCAATCCGGGCGCTAGCGCGCTCATAAGCCTCCTCGAAAGCGACAGATCTCCCGGCCGCTCGTCACGTCGGGACGCGCGCCGGGCTCGCAGAGGAACCATCTCATCTTTTCGACCTGGCGTCAGGCCCGAGAATATCGAATCGTCCGTATTGGCGAAAGTGCTGGTCGAAGGTGAACGCCGTTCGCACGCCACGCGCCTCCAGGACGGCGAAGGAGATCGCATCGCAGAGGCTCCAGTCCTTGTCCTGGTGGCGAGCCAGGATGGCCTTGGCCTGCGCCTCCTCCTCAGGGAGGACGCGGATGACGGCGGCGTCCAGCAGAGCCAGCACGGCGCTCGAATCCCACAGGACGCCTCTTCTCACTGGTCGAGGATCGCGTGCTTGTCGCGGGCACCTGGCGGGTTCCCGCCGCTCCCGACCGGCCCCGACGAGGCGGAAGATCGGGTGGTCCTTGCTCAGTGGCGGCACGCTCTTTCTCAGGGTCCTCGTCGAGCTCGCACGCAACGCGTCGGCCAGAACGAGACGGCGACCGCCCTGGCGGATGCTTGGCAGGTCGCCCCGGCGAATCATCCGCCAGATCGTCGAGCGGGAAACACCCAGCAAGCGTCCGGCCTCGGCGACACTCACGGCAGACCTCTCGTGCTTGGCCACGGGACCGACAGTATCAGAATTGTCTCATCGTGTCAAATGTGTCAGCCCGGCCGCGCGGAGCAGGGCAGGCGGCGATGGGTCTGAAACGGCAGGCGACCCTCGCGGCTCCTGTTCACCCGACGGGCACGAGATTGAACGAAGTAAGTGCCCCCCACCTTTCTTCGTTTACTTCGTTCACCCTACCGCCCACAGCATAGCCGGTCGCATGGGCCGCCAGGACGTCGCTGATATCTGAGGACACGGCTCCGGGCGGCGCGGTCACCGCGGCCGAGTTCATCGGTCGAGCTTGGCCTGCAGGCGAGGCATCCGACATCTCGAATTAACGATGAAAGCGCTCGCGGGAGCCCTCCCTCACCTTTTTCGTCTTCTTCGTTCACTTGGAACAACGCCGTAGCTCCGGGGGCCAACCCACACATCCCGTCTGGCTCCCTCGCAACCCGGTTTCAGCGGTTAGGCTCCTCTTTGGCCGAAGCAAGCCAGCGGGCCGGCCGCGAGCATGGCGAGCCCACTGTCGCCGTTGCCGCCGGTTGAAGTCAGGGACTGTTCACGAGCGTTGAGGTCAGCGCGTCGCGCATGTTCGATAGTAAGATTGCCTCAGCATCGATCAGCTGTGTGTTCTCATCACTCGTTGAAGCTGTCACCGGTCCTGAACTCGATTAGAGCGGTATCGATGTCTTGAAAGTCTCGCCTTCATGGCTGGAACCGAGCGTTCGGCGGTGCCGTCTCGCCATCGGGCAGAGCCTCGCGGAGGTATCTGCCTATCGCATCTCTCGGGCGATCGACGCCCACCGGCGGATTCGACCCTCCGCCTGAATCACCGGTCCCTCACGAGCTGTTCGACGACATTTGGAACTATCGTTGAACTCGAAGCAACCGGTTGTCTAAGGAGCACTCACGTCGTTCCAGCCGTTTCTTGAAGTTAACGTTGGCCGTTGAGCCGCGCCGACGGTGAGTGTCGGCACACTACCTCGAACGGCGGCCGCTCGAACGGCTCGTTAGACGCTTGGACTTCGCCACGCGCAGCAATCCGTTCAAGGCTTCGTTCACGGCGTCCGACGTCGGGAAAGCAGTCGAATTCTCGGGACTCAGAACGACCACGTTTGAGCCTGCCGCGAGGCGAGCAGCATGTTTGCCGCGTGTGAAGCCCGCGGGGAAGTCGGAGCGCTTATACGACCGGCGGAGATCATCCTTGGCAGGGGTCTAGCCTTCTTCATAAAGCCTACGTTCTGGGCGTGTCGCCGCCCGGGCGCTGATGATACGAATGGTGTCGCCCTCGTCGGTGTGGGAAACGGCGAGCAGCCGCGAACGGTTCGACGACTCCGAACGTGATCCATCGGGTCTCGTCGATCGAATGATCGGGGTCGGCACCCGTGATGGCAAGAGGATCAGCCAGCACGCTGCTCGCCTCCTCGAAGGATACCTTGTGCTTCCTGGCGTTCGCAGTAGCCTTGTGCGGATCCCAGGTTACCCGCATCGGCCGATTCTACGATGTCGTTGTCTCCTCCCTCTCCTTGCGTTTAACGCCGGCACCTGCCACAGGATGCCAGCATCCATCAGTAGATGCGTGCATCTTCATGTGGATGGCAGCCGGGCACGTGCATGGAGATTCTCCCCGCACAGCCCGGCATCCGGCATTGGATCCACGTCCCCCGGCCTGCTTCACCCGGTCGCTGGACCGCCAAAGGCGGAGCGTAACCGGCAGCTCTCAGCGAGGGCGACACCACGCCGTGGCCTATCGTATTCTGAAGGAGGCCGAGAGGGCGCCCCCGGGGTCCCGGGGGCCCTGATCGAGCGGGGGGTTGGGAGGCTAGTTGCCGGGCAATAGCTTCGGGACTGTCTTTCGCGTGACGACATGGGGAGAATCCCACGGGGCTGCCATCGGGGTGGTGGTGGACGGCTGCCCGGCGCTCCTGGAGCTGTCCGAAGCCGACATCCAGCCCGATCTCGATCGCCGCGCTCCTGGCCAAAGCGCGATCGTCACCCAGCGCAAAGAGTCCGACACCGTTCGCATCCTCTCCGGGGTGTTCGAGGGGAAGACCCTGGGGACCCCAATCAGCCTGCTGATTCCCAACGAGGACATGCGGCCGGGCGACTACCGGGAAATCCAGGAAAAATACCGGCCGAGCCACGCCGACTATACCTACGACGCCAAGTACGGCATCCGCGACTGGCGGGGTGGCGGGCGCACCAGCGCCCGCGAGACGGCGGGGCGGGTGGCCGCGGGCGCCATCGCGCGCAAGCTCCTGGCCGAACGCTACGGGGTGGAGATCGTGGCCTGGGTTTCCAAGGTTGGGCGTCTGGTGGCCGAGGCCGACCTCGAACGCGTGTGCCGGGCCGAGGTCGACCGTACGCCCATTCGCTGCCCGGACCCGGCCATGGCCGCCGAGATGATTGCCGCCGTCGAGGCGGCACGCAAGGACGGCAACTCGCTGGGCGGCATCGTGACGTGCGCTGCTCGGGGCTGTCCGCCCGGCTGGGGCGAGCCTGTGTTCGACCGGCTGGAGGCGGATCTGGCCAAGGCGGTGCTCAGTCTCCCCGCCAGCAAGGGCTTCGAGATCGGCTCCGGCTTCGCGGGCACGGATCTGACCGGACTGGAGCACAACGACGAGTTCCGCATGGACGGCGATCGCGTCCGCACGCGTACCAACCGTAGCGGCGGCGTGCAGGGTGGAATCAGCAACGGAGAGACGATCTACTTTCGGGTCGGCTTCAAGCCGACCGCCACCATCATGCACGAGCAAGCCACCGTGAGCGTCGACCTCGAGGACACGACCATCCGCGGGCGTGGCCGACACGATCCATGCGTCCTTCCCCGCGCGGTGCCCATGGTCGAAGCCATGACGGCTCTCGTCCTGGCCGACCACGCCCTGCGACAGGAGGCGATTTCCACAGGGGGCCTCGAACGAGCCCCCAAAGCCCACCCACGCTCGCAGACGCCGAGGGCAACCCGGGGCGCCCCTGGATCGCCGGGCCCTCTAGCGCCTCGACAGGCGCCCTTTGCGTACCGCCACTCGGCGCAAATCGGTGGGTTTGTCGCGCGCATCATTGAGATCTTGGAGCGAGCTGGACGATCCCCTCCTCGCCCAGCACCGCGTTGAGCGGACCTCGTTCCGGCATCGCCTTAAGGACCTCGAGCCGGGCGGACCGTTTGGCCAGGTCCAGCGCATATTCGGCGTCGGCGGTGAAGGTGAGGTTCGATCGGAGGGCAACGCCCCGAAGCGCCGATGATAGACTGACGCCATGAAACGTGCGATGACGGCCCGCAAGGTCATCCGGCACGGGTCGGATGAGGAGATCGATACGGAGTTCTGGGCGCAGATCACGCCGGACGAACGGTTCGCCGAGACCTGGCGGCTCAGCGAGGAGATCTGGCGGCTCAAGGGCTGGGACCCCGGTGAACCCGGACTTTCGCGATCTCTTGCGCGCCTTATCCGACGCGGAAGCTAGGTTCCTCGTCGTCGGCGCCTACGCCGTCTCGTATCACAGTGAGCCCCGCGCCACCGGCGGCTTGGACATCTGGATCGATCCCTCGCCTGACAACGCGCAGCGAGTGCACCAGGCACTCGCGGTATTCGGAGCGCCACTGATCGATCTGGCGGAATCGGACCTCTCCACCCCTGATGTCGTGTTTCAGATCGGCGTGGCACCCAGGCGGATCGATATCATGACGTCGATCACGGGAGTGGAATTCGAAGAGGCCTGGCCGATACGGACAGCAGCGACATACGGCGACGTACCCTTTCCCGTTATCGGAATCGACGCATTGATTCGCAACAAGCGAGCGCTCGGTCGACCCAAGGACCTCTTCGACCTGGATTTGCTGCGACGCCACCATCGCCGCTGACCCGCGCGCGGCGCCGCACATCAGCGTGCCGCCCTGAGCAACATTCATCCCGGCTGAGGCTCCGCGCAATGCGGCATCGCGTGCTCGCCGAGCAGACGCATCGAGCGCTCGACCGTGGAGCGGGGGCCGCCCCCGAAGCTCATGAGACAAGCGTCGGCCGGGGCCTCGCTGCACCCAGTCCCACGCAAAGATCGCCACGTCGTACGAGGCCGCGGAAGGGACCGGGACGTCGAAGTAGACGCGCGAGCCAGGGTTGATCCGACGCGGGCCCCAGGCGATGAGCTGACCCACCCGACGGCCGGAGCCGTCGTAGCCGCTCACGAGCAACTGGATCTTCTGCGCCGGGAAGTTCCAAACGTTCGTGACGTAGCCCTCGACGATGGGCTGGCCTTCGAGTCGCCCGGCGTCCCACTGAACCCGGAAAAACTGTTGCCAGCCTACGACGAGCGGCTGGAGGTTCTCCGCCGGCCAGTGACCAGTGGCCCCGTTGGTTTCGCCCGCCAGGAGGACCAGAACCAGGAGGATCGGAAGCACTCGCACACGCGATTGACGCATCGCCACATCCCGCCGTTTACACCAGTGTGCTAGAGGATGGACCGCTCGATCCAGCCTGGCCCGTGAACCTCGAGGGCTTGCCCCTCCTGTCCTCCGCCTATCGCGATCCCCGCGCGGGGCGCCTGATGAAGTTGTCCCGGTTGGGCATTTCACGCGAGGGAGGGTCTGCGCGTTCATCACGTCACCTCGGGGATGACGCCGTTCAGGTAGAGCCTCTCCGGCGATGTCCTCTCGGTGTTCCTATATGGGGTGTTCGGCTGGCTCGCGGCGAGCGCCGCCCGCCCGTCCGCCAGCCCCCCTGCGGGGCGGTCACGGCCATCCAGCGCTTCGGGTCGGCCTTGAATGACCTCTCACTCCGCGCGGTGGAGCGCCGGCACATCGGCGACGTCCTTGCCCGTCTGGGAGGAAACAAGCGTCAAGCAGCACGGGTGCTCGGCCTCTCGCGCTCGACCCTCGACCGCAAGCTCACCCAGTTGCTGGACCCCTGGGTGAGGCCCTCGACCGCGGTAGGCCCCGGAGGCGTTTCGCTCAACCACGGGGAAACACGTCCTGGCGGGTCGGAACAGCCCGCGCGGCCGGGTCCGCCCACGCCTCACGCCGGGAATGAGACCATTGCGGCCCCGGAACGCTACCAACGACGCCCTGGTCCCTGATCGCGCCACACGTAAAGCCTGGAATCCGCTGGTGATCCGGACCTGGCACCGTCGTTGCCTCAGAGTGGCCACGTAGCGGCATACATCAGATTGCAAGGGGGGCCCAAAAGGGCCCGCGTGGTTCGCGGTCCATTCAGCGAGTTCAGCGGAAGGAAGGAAGTGCCGTGGCCAAGAAGATGCCAGCGCGGTCGACGCGGCGGAGCAAGGCGAAGGTGGTGGATCTCCCGCCGGGCCGTAAGGCCAAGAACGTCAGCGGCGGCGGCGAGCGCATTCAACCCTATTTCAATTTCGCGTCGAAGCGGTTGATCTAACCGACCGAGGAGGACGACATGGCCAAGAAGAGCCAGAAGCGGTCGAGACAGACCAAGGTCAAGAAGCTAGGGGATCTGTCGCCGGGGACCAAGGCGAAGAACGTCAAGGGCGGCGAACGCCGTGGCGGGGAAATCAAGGTTCAGAGCTTGAGCTGGAACTCAGCCAACTACTGACCTGCCGCGTGCCGCGCGGTGACGGACCAGGGAGGCGCTGCCCCTGCGGCCATGAGCCGCTTCACCATCAGTTTGTGGGGAACGACATCAAGTCCGGACCGACACGGGAGAGGCGGACCATGGCCAGGAAGAGTCAGGAGCGAGTGAAGCCGCGCAAGTCGCAGAAGATGGCCAACCTGCCGGCGGACCGCAAGGCCAGGAATGTCAGGGGTGGCGGGACTCAACGCCTCCACGCTGGCCTTGTTTCACGTTTCTCAGCTGGATAGGCGTCCTACCTGAAGGGCAGTGGCGGGACCGGATGATACGGACGGGGGGCGGACGATGGCGAAACAGAGGCGGGTCGCCCGCACAGGCTCGAGGCCAACACCACCTGGGAAATGAGACCATGGCGGCCCTGGAACGCAACCAACGTGGTGCCACGGCAGCCGTGGTGCCGCGTGTAAAGCCCGGAATCCAGCGCGAATTCGCACATGGCACCGCCGTTGCGTGAACTCGTCTGTAGCGGCGCAGTCATCACCGCGAAGGGAGGGCGCCATGCGCGAAGGGAGCCCGAAGCGGTCAAAGCGGCGCCGTGGAGAGGAATTACACATCGACAGCCTGAGCTGGGGCTCACCTAATGGATGACCCGTTGCGGGCCGGCCCGTGACGGAGCAGAAGTGGTCGATGGCTGAGGAAGCCGGGAAGGGGCTGACAATGGGCAAGAAGAGTCAGAGATCGGCGAAGGTGCGCAAGGCGAACAAGATGGCCGATCTGCCGTCTGGCCGCAAGGCCAAGAACGTCAGGGGCGGCGGATTCCACTTCGCAAAGCTCGAGCCCTCGGTGCTGACCGGCAAATTGTAACCGTCGGGGCCGCGGGGCAAGAGCGGTAGGCGTCGAGCTTGCGCGGGCGCCCGCACAGGCTCGACGCCGAAACACACGTCTGGTAGGGTGCATGAGGAATCGGCCGGAGACAAAGAGAAAGCGACGCGACGACGTCGTCCTGGTGGAGGATCTCGCGCCCCGCAAGGGCGTCCAGGGAGGCGGCAAGTTGAGGTTCGGTGAGCGCCGCGAGAGTGCAACGGAAGAACGAGAGCCGAAACCTCCAGGCCTCACGCGATCCCGCCCCTGAGACGCCACGGGCGACTGGATGGAGGATCTGACATGGCCAAGAAAAGTCAGCGGTCGAAGGCGAAGAAGAATGCGAGGAAAGTCGAGGACCTGCCCGCCCGCCAGAAAGCCAAGAACGTCAAAGGCGGTAGGCTCACGGAGAGTTGGCAACTCCACTACGAGAAGCTCAAGTTTTGACGCGTGAGGGCGGTCCACGCCGGGAGGCTGAGAGACGGCGACCGCTGCACGATGAAGATCGAGGCGTGGTTCCTCATCCGCCAGTTTCAACCCCCGCCCCTCGCCCCGAGGGCCCCGTGGAGGGTTGATCCGACGGATTGGGTCTCCCCCATGGGAGGTACTCACGTTCCTGTCGCACTCCATGCTCGTTCCAGCGCGCAAAAGCGATGCAACCGGTGAAACGGTGAAAGCCCGCATCCAGAGCGGCGTTTTCAGCACGTTTTACCGGTTGCACCGGTTTGCCGTAGCGGTGATGAGCCCCAACGGGTTCGGCCGGCTCGCGAGTCCCCCAGGCTCTGAGCCACTCCCAGCCCGGCCGCGAAGAGCGGGCAGGGCCCGCGGTGGCCGGGCGCCCGGTGGGCACCTCGAGACTTCGACCGCTGGTTCGCGACGGAAGGATCTCCAAGCGAGTCGAACCAGGCTATGGCGAAGGTCTACCAATTGGGCCACTGACCTGGTCCCGGCTTGGCCTGGTACGATTGTGGACGAAGGCGCGAAACGTTCTGAACCCACACGCTCCAACCCTCGCGAGGACGCCATGAACAGATTGATGGTGGCGATGGCGGCCCTAACCTTGGCGATCGTGGCCGGCCCGATGGGCGCGGCGGAGGCGGCGAGCGTGGTGGCGAGCTGCACGGGGGGAACGCTGGCGCCGCCGGGCCAGCCTGGTACCGATCTGCTCGTCAATGTCCCCTGCCGGGTGGGGGCCGGTACCTATCAGTTCGGGAACGTCAACGTCATCGCGGGCGGAAGCCTGATCTTCGCCGACGCCACCATCGACTTCTGGGCCCGGTCGATCCTCGTGGAGAACGGCGGCAGCCTGATCGCTGGCTCGCCCACCGCCCCCATCGGCACCCAGGGCGGCGTGGTCACCATCCACCTCTACGGGCCGGAGCAGGCGGCGGGAACCGGGAACGGTGACGGCGGGCAGGGCATCGTCTGCGTGACCGACGCGCAGTGCGGCATCCCCGCGAGCGTCTGGAACTCCAACGGGGGCAGCAAGGTCGCCCTGCCCGGCGGGGTCACCGACTTCTTCTACCAGTACCAGCCCTTGCCCTCCGACGACGGTGGCACCGTCAAGGGCTACTTCGGCTACAAGGTCCTGGCCGTCTCCTACGGCGGCACGTTGCAGCTCTTCGGCAAGAAGGGCGCGACCTACACCACGGTCGACTCGTCGAATTCCGGCACGAGCTGGGTCCGGCTGAACCAGACCCTGCAGCCGGGCGACACCAGCTCGCGCTGGACCGCGCGGTGGACTGGCAGCCGGGCGACCAGATCGTGGTCACCACCACGGACTATCTCCCCGGGCACTCCGAGCAGCTCACCATCGCGAGCGTGGGGGCCGGCGGCACCAGCGTGACCGTCTCGCAGGGGGTCAAGTACATCCACAACGGACAGCGGTACGACCTCAGCGCGGTGCCCGCCCGCCTGCAGCTCGACCCCGCCCTCACGGCCGCGGGCGCGGAGACGCGGGCGGCGGTGGCGCTGCTCACGCGCAGCATCCGCATCGTGTCCGCCGGGGACACTCTCGGCCAGGCCTTTCCCGACCCGCCGTCCTCGGGGCCAGGGTATTTCTTCGGGGGCCACATGGTCCTGCGCCAGGGCGCGCAGGCGGTGCAGATCCAGGGCGTGGAGTTCTATCAGCTTGGGCAGGGAGGGCGCATGGCGCACTATCCCGTCCACTTTCACGTGGCGCGGCAGACCCCGCCGAACACCTTCGTGATGGACTCCTCCGTGCACGACTCGATGACCCGCTGGTACGTCCTGCACGGGACCCACGGCGTGACACTCGCCCGCAACGTCGGCTACCTGTCGATCGGCCACGGCTACTACCTCGAGGAGGGGACCGAGATCAACAATCGCCTCCTATCGAACATCGGGATCTTCGCGCGGGCCGCCGTCATCAATCCGCAGAATCCGCGCCAGGTCCCCGGCATCCTGGCCTCGCCGGACAACCCGGGCGCCGAGATGGTGCCCTTCCACTCCGACTACGACCACCCGACAGTGTTCTGGATCATGAACGGGTGGAACGACTTCGAGTACAACATGGCGGCCGGAGCCGGGACGTGCGGCGCCTGCTACTGGCTCGTGCCCGGGGCCAACAGCGGCCTCTCGCGGCACATGCAGTGGGAGTCCTACGCCTCGCTGCAGGCCGTTCCCAGCGGCAGCAGCATCGATCCGATCTCCCGCGCGGCCCTCACCCCCTTGAGGCGGTTCACCGGGAACTATTGCTCCTCGGCCATGAACTCCTTCAACACCATCGGCAACACCACGCCGTGCCTCGGCGTCGGCTCGGGGAGCCCCCAGCTGGCCCCCGTCGCCAATCCCCTCGCCCCGGCCAGCCAGGCCACCGCGGCCGACGGCTACTATCCCAAGGTGTCCGGCGGCGGGCGCTCCGCCACGCAGTGCACCTGCCCCGCGCCCCCCGCCCTCTGCGACTGTAGCGCGGTGCCCGCGTGCGCTAACTTGCAAGAGCAGAACTGCATGATCACCGCCCTCGACCACTACACCTCGTCCTTTCACTGGACGGAGACGAACTTCGCGGCCATCTGGCTGCGCCCGCAGTGGTACCTGGTGGTGGACAGCGTCCTCACCGACGTCCAGAACGGGGGGCTCACCATGGTGACCGGCGGCGGCTACACCGCCTCCGACATCATCCCCGGTCACTGGGCGCTGGTGCGCAAGACCGTCTTCGTCGGCCAGACCCAGCCGGACAACCCCTACGCCTCGAGCGCGAGCCCCTTCAACCCGCAGGGGCTCGCGTGCGACGCCGGCTCCGCCGGTAACTACTGCCTGTCGGCCGCCGAGGGTGTCAGCTTCCCGATCAGCAACTTCGGCATGAACCAGCGGATGTTCAGCATCTACGACGGCCCCACCTACCAGGACTCCAATGCCTACCTCGACATCCAGCCCGTGACGGTCACCGACTGCCACCCCAGCCAGAACCAGCAGACGTGCGTGAACAGCCAGTACCTGGCGGGGCGGGCCCTGGGCCTGCCCCAGGACGACAACGGCGTCTGCTACATGCCCAACGCCGCCATCGCCTGGAAGCAGCCCAACGGCTTCTACTACCCGCCGGCCTTTCACTCGACCAACCTCTTCTTCGACAACGTGGCCTTCCGGCACTTCGTGATCGAGCCCCTGTTCCAGCCTGGCACGTACAAGACCGATCCCGTGGCGGCCCAGAAGCGCTACTGCAACTGGAACCCCGCGATGTTCGACAACTTCACGGACGTCGACCGGCAGACCGAGCTGAGCGACGACGACGGCTCGCTGACGGGGTACGTCAACACCGTCTCGGTGAACCTGGACCCCTTCTTCAACGCCCCCGTGGAGACGGTGGAGTGCGCCTCCGACGTCACCGCCAAGACGAGCCCGTACGACTACGTGACGTCCGTGGTCTACCCGGGGTGCGCGGCGAGCGGCACCTGCGGGGGGTCATGGGACGTGGCCTGCACCAGCCCGTCGTGTTACGGCGTCCCCCTCTACCGGCAGCTGCTCACGGGACCGGAGAAGACGAGCGGCGCCGTCCCCGCCATCCGGATGGCGGGCCAGGCCGTCTGGCAGCGCAGCACGCTCACCGCCAACCGCGGCACGTACTACGTCGACACCACGGTCAGCCAGACCACGCAGAGCGCCTGGTCGGTCCCACCCCCCCCCAAAACCTCAGCGTCTTCCAGGCCGGCGGAACCTATTACGTCTTCCTGGTCTTCGCCAAGCCCACCACGACCCAGACCTACCAGCTCTACGTCGGCCCCGGCTTCGACGTGACCACGGGCGTCTGGGCCTCCCAGGCCAACATCAAGATAGTGCCCGTGCCGTTCACCCCCCCGGGCCAGGTGTCGTGGCCCTCCACCTGGCAGCGGACCTACGACCCGACGACGGGCGTCCTCACGGTGACGATGGACATGTCGTTCGGCGATTTCCAGACGCAATACGCCGCCGGGCGTCCGGGGCGGTGCCAGCCCGCCAGCTTCTGCGCCTGGAACTCGGCGTCCAGCACCTGCCAGTGCGCGCTGCAGCCGGGCGACGACCTCTACGAGGCGTGCACCGAGAAGAACAGCGCCGGCGACGACGCGGTCTGCGCCTGGGCGGTCAAGGACGTCGATTGCCCGTCCGGCGGCTGCTTCGGCTTCGGCGTGACCTTGACGAGCGGCTTCACCACCGACCCATCCCCTGATCCGCGGCCGGCGGCGGCGTGCTTCCCCAGCGGCGCCAGCCAGGGATGGAACGTGAGCTTCACGCCTGCGCCGAGCGGCCTGGCCGGGTCCTGCCCCACCGACCCCGTACCGCCAGCGCAGTTCTGCTTGGAGGGAGCGGCGCCGAGCCCCGAGGTGGTACTATCGTGCCGCTCGGGGCGGATCTGGTCCTGCCAGCGGCTCCTGAGGACGCCGGGCGCCGTCGCCGCCGAGAACACCGGTACCGTCACGATCAGCCAGGAGGGCACCGTGTTCGCCACGGGCCGTTTGTTCTTGCCCGTGGGTGACGGCCGCCGCCTCCGCCTCCATGTCACCGAGCAGCGACCCCTCGTCCCCGGCCGCTACAACCTCGTCGTCGGGGGCGGCCAGCCACAGAAAGAGAGGATTTGGATCGACCTGGGGCCTGACGTCAGGCCCTAGGACGATGAGGCCAGTCCCGGGGGCAGGGCCGGCTTATTTGCGGGGGGCGTCGCGGCCGAAGAAGCCGTCGCGAGGACGGGCGTGCGCATGATAGTGATCCGGGATGTTGCGCATGTGGCCATCGATCCAGAACTCGCCGAGTTGCTCTGCGGCCACCTCCCGTAACCGGTCCCGCATGTGCTCGACGTGCGCCCCCGGGGGCGTCACCCCGTGGTAGCGCCAGACGACCATGGGCACGTCGCACACGTCGCACTCGGCGATCCAGCAGACGTCGTCCTCGTGATACCAGCGCGTCATGCGCTGGGCACGGCACAGATCGCACTCGGCCACGCGGGTAAAAGTCTGATCGTCCACGGCTCTACTTGAATATCGAGAACTCGATCTCCTTCTGGGTGAGGAACTCCAGCAGGACGGGCGTCCCCTCCTGCGTCTTCCGGATCCCGCGCTTGATGGCCGGAATGATCTCGGCAGGCGACGTCACCCGCTCGCCGTAGCCCCCGAAGGCCTTGGCCATGTCGGCGTAGTTCCCGCTGATGTCGGTGCTGCGGTACTTCTCCGTCGAGACCTTCATGATGGGCAGCTCGATGGCCATCGAGAAGTTGTTGAGCAGGACAGAGAGGATCGGGATGCGCTCGCGCACCGCCGTCTCGAAGTCCATGCCGGTGAAGCCGATCGCGGCATCACCCCACACGTTGATGCAGAGCTTGTCTGGGTGGGCCAGCTTGGCGCCCATGGCCAGTCCCAGGCCATAGCCAAGCTGGGTGGTCTTGCCCCAGCCGATGTAGCTGAGGGGAGCGGTGCTCTCCCAGAAGGGCGAGATCTGATCGCGCGGGCTCCCCGCGTCGTGAGTGATGATCGTGTTGGGCACATCGACGGTGTGCATCAGATCCCACAGCACCCGATAGGGGGACAGGGGCGTCTCGTCCGAGGTGAGCTTGGGCATCCACTGGGCCAGCCACTCGGCCTTGATGCCCTTGATCTCACGCGCCACATCATCGGCGCGTCCACGCGGCTGCCCCTTGAGTCGGTCGCGCACCTCGGCCACCAGCGCTTCCAGGGTCAGCCCGGCATCGCCCACCAAGACGTGGTCGGCTCGCACGTCCTTGTTGAGGTCGGCCGGGTCAAGCGTGGCGTGGACGATCCGCTTCCCGGCCGGCATGGCCACGCCGTAGTTGGTGGTGGCGAAGCTGCAGCCGATGCCGAAGATGACGTCGGCTTCCTCGCAAGAAGTGATGCACCGTCTTGGGAATGGAGCGGCCACCCGACCCGAGCGACAGCGGATGATTTTCAGGAAAGGCGCTCTTTCCCTGCAGGCTCGTGGTCACCGGTGCCTCCAGCAGCTCGGCGAGCTCACGCAGCCGAGGCCACGCCTGCGCGTAGTGCACGCCCTGTCCGGCATAGATGACGGGGCGTTCGGCGGCGACCAGCACCCGCGCCACGTCTGCCACCGCCCTGGGATCGGGGCCGTAACGCGCGATCGGAGCCGGCTTGTAGTCGAGCGGCTCCGGAACGTCTTCCTGGAAGAGATCGACGGGAAATTCCACCATGACCGGCCGCGGCCGTCCGTTCCGGACCTGGGTGAACGCGCGCCGCATGGCATCGGGAACAGACGTGGGCAGGATCACCTGCTCCACAGACTTGGTGACGTGCTGGTAGTTCAGGAAGGCGTTGAAATTCGGCGGAATGTTGGTGATGCGACGGGGATAGCCGCCCGGGAGGACCACGATGGGCGAGGAATCGCCGTAGGCCTGCGCCACGCCACCGAAGGCGTTCTCGGTTCCCGGACCGTGCTGCATGGCGAAGACGCCGATCTGCCGGCCGGAGGTCACCCGGCTCACCGCATCGGCCATGTGCAGCCCCGTGCGCTCCTGCCGAACGATGATGGTCCGGATATCGGCCTGGGCGGCCGCCTCGATGATGCTGTTCACCGGATAACCGATGAGGAACTTCACCCCTTCACGCTTCAGGATCTCCGCCACCGCTGCTGGAACCTTCACGAAGTGCCTCCCTTCTGGGACTCCTGCTCTCTCAAAACACGTCGGAGAATCTTGCCGGACGGATTCTTGGGAATGGCCTCCACGAACTCCACCTCTCGCACCGTCTTGTAGCCAGCCAGACGGCCTTTCACGAAGTCTGCGACGTCCTCCCCGCTGAGGTCAGCATGGCTGGCCCGCCGGACGACGAACGCCTTGGGAATCTCTCCCGCTTCCTGATCCGGCTTGCCGATCACGGCCGCGTCGGCCACACCAGGGTGCTCGAGGAGGACGGCCTCGATCTCGGCCGGGGCAATCCCGAAGCCCTTGTATTTGATCATCTCCTTCTTTCGGTCCTTCACGAAGGTGTAGCCGTGCTCGTCCGCGTAGCCGATGTCGCCCTGTGAAGAGCCAGCCGTCGCGGATTGCGACCGCCGTCGCCTCGGGCGCTTTCCAGTACCCCGCCATCACCTGGGGACCGCGGATGCAGATTTCGCCAACCTCGCCCGGCCCCAGGATCGTGGTGCCCGTCTCCACGTCCACGATCTTCTGCTCGGTGTCGTGCACCAGGAGGCCGGCGGCGTCGACCACGTTGAGCGTGTCATCCTGCACCGGGTTGAGGTGCGTGAGGGGAGAGGCCTCCGTGAGCCCGTAGCCTTGCAGCACGGGGACGCCGGTGAGGTCGCGGAAGCGACGCGCCAGCTCGGGCGCCAGCGGAGCCGCGCCCACCATGCAGAAGCGGAGGCTGCTGAGGTCGTAGTTCTTCAGCTCGGACCATCCGCAGAACATCAAGAGCACCGGAGGGACCACGAAGAGCATGGTGATCCGGTGGCGCGCGACCAGCCGCAGGCATTCGGCCGGGTCGAAGCGCTCCATCAGCACCGCGGTCGCCCCCGCATACATGGCGCCGCCCATGAGCATCGCGCCGTAGATGTGATAGAAGGGCAGGAAGATCAGCAAGCGATCGCTCTCCCGCAGCCGCAAGGTGGCAATCAGCTGGATGTTGTTGGCGACGAGGTTCGCGTGGGTGAGCATCACTCCCTTGGGAAGCCCCGTCGTCCCGCTCGAGTAGGGCAGCGCCACCAGATCACGGTCCCCGATCTCGACGGGAGGCGGCGGCACCGGCCGCTCGCGCTCGATGAGCGCGCTCAGGCGCTCGACCCGCGCTCCCACGGGGGGCGCTCCCGGGCCGATGGCGATGACGTGCCGGAGCCGGGGTAGTCGCGCCCGTACCGATTCCACCAGGGGCAGCAGCTCGGTGTGGACCACGATGGCCACCGCCTCGGCGTCGTTGAGCTGATATTCGATCTCGCGCTCGCGGTAGGAGGGATTCATGGGGCTGACCACGGCCCCCACCCTGGCGATGCCGTAGAAGGCGATGACGTACTCGGGACAGTTGGAGGTCAAGAGACAAACCTTGTCGCCGTGCTTGATCCCGAGCCCGCGGAGGGCGTGGGCAAAGCGGGTCGTCAGCCCTTCCAGCTCACGATAGGTGAGGCTCACGTCGCGAAAGACGACGGCGACGTTCTCCGGGTACCGCGCGGCCGCGTGCGTCAGCATCCGGTCGTAGGGAACGCGCGGATACTCCAGATGCGGCCGGAAAAACTCGGGCCGACCGATGGCTGGTGTCGTCATCAGGACCGCGAGGCCAGCAGTCGCGTCCGCATGCGGTCGACCTGCTCCGGAAACGGCACACCGCCACGCGCGGTCATGGGAGTCTGGTCGGCCAGGGTCGTGTACAGCTCCACCAGGATCGGCCCCTCCTCGGTCAAGATCCCGGGTAGACGGCGGCGGAACTCGTCCTCCTCGTGGATGGCATACGCGTTCCGGTATCCCGCGCCCTTCGCCATCATCACGAAGTCAACGCCGAGCCCGCCGGGAACCTCCTGCGATCCCGAGGTGTGGTACACGCCGTTCTTGAAGATGAAGTGAACGAGGTTCCGGGGGCGAGCACCGGCCGTGGTGGCGAGCGAGCCGAGCTGCATGAGCAGGGAACCGTCCCCGTCGAACACGAGTACACGGCGCTCGGGGCGAGCCAGGGCAAGCCCCAGTCCCATGGAGGAGGCGCCCCCCATGAAGCCCACGCAGCTGATCGAGAGGTCATCGGGGGCGATCGTCCGCCATGCGGGCGCAGTGGTCATGGTGGGAACGCAGATCGCATCACCCCGGGCGGCAGCGATGGCGCGCAGCACGGTCTCGGGCTTCATGGCCATGTCAGCTCGTCTCCAGGCCGACCAGAACGGCCGCCGGCCCTCGGCGTTGGCGACTCAGCCGGTAGTACTCTGGGATCCGGTGAACATCGTTCGGCCCTTCCAGCCTCGCGTGAGGGACCGCGAACGTGTCAAGCAGCGGTTCGCAGTACCGGACCATCGAGTGACGGGACTCACGGGGATCCTTGTCTTTCTCGCGGCTCAGCAGACCGATCATGTAGAACACCGGCACCTTGCCGTCCATCGATACCCCGCGCAACGTGTTGATCGAGGCGTACAGCCCGGCGTGCTGGATCATCAGGACCACCGGCTCGCCGCCCATGTAGAGACCGGCCGCCACCGCCGTCGCCTCGTCCTCGGTGGCGCAGGTCACCACGCGGATGGCTTGCTCCTTGTCCAGGGCCGCCAGCACGCTCTTTTGATGGGTATCCGGAACGCTGAGAATCCAGCCGAGAAAATCATGCGGCGGGGACGCCCAGCCTTCGGCCGTGCGCTCCGCCCGGGCCTCTCTGAAGGTATCCTTCAAGGTGTCGATGATGAGTGAGGCGGGGATCGATTCCGGCATGCGAGCCTCCCGACGAATGTCGGTTTATCCTAAAGCATCTCGGCCGGCGAGCATAGGCGGTGCCGGCTGGGTATTCCCACAGAGATTCCGCCTTCCAGAAAGGGGCCTTATGCGTCAAGTCAGTGTCTGGTGCATCATCGTTGTTCTCTTCGGTGTCGCCGCGAGTGTCGCCACCGGTCAGGATCTGAAGACTGAAGAGCAGAAGACCTTCTACGCCCTTGGGCTCGCCCTCAGCCAGAATCTTGCGCCCTTCAACCTCAGCGAGGCCGAGCTGGAGCTCGTGAAATCGGGCCTCACCGACGGCATGCTGAACCGCCCTCGGAAGGTTGATCTTCCCGCCTATGCGCCCAAGCTCCAGGAGCTCCAGCAGTCGCGCCTGGCCGTCGCTGCCGCCTCGGAGAAAAAAGTCAGTCAGGCCTTTCTCGACAAGGCGGCCAGCGAGAAGGGCGCGAACAAGACCCCGTCGGGGGTGATCGTCACCACCGTCAAGCCCGGAACCGGTGCGTCGCCCACGGCGACCGACAAGGTCAAGGTTCACTACACCGGCACGCTGATTGACGGGACCGTATTCGACAGTTCCGTCCAGCGTGGACAACCAGCCACCCTTCCCCTGGACGGGGTCATCAAGTGCTGGTCGGAAGGGATGCCGATGATGAAGGTCGGGGGCAAAGCCAAGCTTGTGTGCCCGGCCGACGTCGCCTACGGCGACCGCGGCATGCCGCCCCGGATCAAGCCAGGCGCCACCCTGGTCTTCGAGGTGGAACTCCTGGAGATCGTCAAGTAAGGCACATTGCATGAAGGGCACCCTGCTGACCCTTCGACGGTATCCCGAGGCGCTCCAGCACTTCCGCTGGAGCGCCCTGTGGGAGTTGTTCGATGGCAATCTCGATCGGCTCAACATCGCCCACGAGTGTGTCGATCGCCATCCCGCCGCCGATCCCGCGCTTCGCATCTGGCGGGCCGACGGCCGCCGGGCCGAGGTCACCTTCGGCGAGTTGTCAGCCCAGTCATCCCGCTTCGCCAACTTCCTGACCGCACAGGGCATCGCGAAAGGTGATCGGGTGGGCATCATGCTCGAGCCTTCCCCGTTCTTCTACGCGGCGCTCTTCGGTACATTGAAGCGCGGCGCCATCGCCGTCCCCCTCTTCACCCTGTTCGGCCCCGAAGGCGTAGCGCTGCGCATCGACGATTGCCGGCCCCAGATGCTGCTCGTGGAAGGGGATCCGGAGCGTTGGCAGTCCCTCTTCCCCGCGGTCCGTGTGGTGGCCGTTGACACGGAGTTCAGCCGGCGCCTCGAGGGCGAAAGCCCCCACCACACGCCAGACACGGCGGCCGACGACCTCGCCGTTTTCCAGTACACGTCAGGGACGACGCGTGCGCTGCCGGAGGCTGTACGCCACACTCACCGGGCGGTCGTCACCTTGATGGTCGCCGCGCTCTACGGGCTTGGGCTCGAGCGGGGTGACCGTTACTTCTGTCCGTCGTCGCCGGCCTGGGGTCACGGCCTGTGGCACGGAACCATCGCCCCCCTCGCGCTCGGTATCGCCGCCGGCGCCTACTCCGGCAAGTTCGACCCCCTGCGCTTTCTGCAGGCCCTGGATGCCTTCGCGATTACCAACGTGGCGGCGGCCCCCACCGTGTTCCGCTTGCTCGCTCGCGAGGATGGGTTTGTACCTCCCGCCCGTCACCTCGACAAGCTCTCGTTCACCGGGGAGCCGATGGACGACCGCACATGGGATTTCATCGAGCGGACCTTCGGGGTCACACCCTGCAGCATGTACGGGAGCACCGAGGTGGGCGTGATCATCGTCAACTATCCCGGCTTTGCCGGCTACCAGGTGCGTCGGGGCGCGCTCGGCAAGGCGGCACCGGGGTGGGAAGTCGCCGTGGTGGATGAAGACGACCAACCCCTTCCCGCTGGCCAGGCTGGCGAGATTGCGGTGAGGCGCAAAGGAGGATGGTTCCGCGTCAAGGACCGGGGACGTCTGACCGAGGACGGATATTTCTACCACGATGGGCGTTCGGACGACGTCATCATCTCGGCCGGCTGGACCATGAGCGCCCTCGAGATCGAGAACGTGCTTCTGGCCCACCCGGCGGTGAGCGAGGCAGCCGTGATCCCCGTCCCTGATCCGCTGCGTGGGCAGATCGCCAAGGCCTTCGTGGTGGCGGTGCGTGCCGGAGAGGCTCTCGAGCGCGAGCTGCAAGATCACGTGCGCACGCGTCTCGGCCAGCACGAGTATCCGCGCCAGGTCGAGTTCGTTACCACCCTACCGAGAACCCCGGCCGGCAAAGTCAATCGCCAGGCGCTACGCGGTGAATAGAAGCTTTCCGACCATCACCGAGGAGGCCTTGGCGAGCCTCCAGGCGCTCATCGGCAGCTCAATACGCCGTCCCGATCCTTACATCGAGGTGGCGACCCGGGATGCCATCCGTCACTGGGCGCACGGCATCGGCGATCGGAATCCGTACTGGGCGGAGCACCGGGTTGCGCCCCCGACGATCCTCTTCGCCATGGATCGCATCGTCTCGGGCTACGTCGGCGGGCTACCGGGTATTCACGCCATGTACGGGGGAACCGACTTCCGCTGGCAGCGCCCCATCCGCGAGGGTGACCGCGTAGTAGGCCGCACGATTCTCCTCGCTCTTGAGGAGAAAGCCTCAAGCTTTGCTCGGCGGGCGATCAAGCAGACGTACCGGACCACCTTCGTCGCCGACGACGGCAGCGTCGTGTGTCAGGCCGACTCCTGGTGCTTCAGGACGGAGCGCGATACTGCGCGCGAGCGTGGGAAGTACACGGTCGCTGAACCCTACCGGTACGAAGAGGCGGAGATTGCCCGCATCCGCCGGGCCTACGCCGAGGAAGAGGTGCGCGGAGCGGCGCTCCGCGCCTGGGAGGACGTCGTGGTGGGTGAAGCGCTCCCCGAGGTGGCCAAGGGCCCGCTCACGGTGACCTCCATCATCGCGTTTGTGCAGGGCTGGGGGAGCCTCTACGTCCGGGCGCACGGCCTGGCCTTTGATCTCTTCGCGCGCCACCCCGCGCTCGCGATCCCGAACGAGTTCGGTGTCCCCGAGCCACCAGAGCGCGTGCACTGGGACCCGGACCTCGCGCGGGCGGTGGGTGTCCCCGGCCCCTACGATTACGGCCCCGAGCGCGTGGCCTGGCTGGGGCACCTCGTCACCAATTGGATGGGAAACGCTGGCTTCCTGTCCCGGCTCACCGTGCAGGTTCGCCGTCATAATCTCCTGGGTGACACCACGTGGTGTCGAGGACGCGTGGTCGCCAAGAATCTGGTCGACGAACGCGGTGAGGTGACCCTCCAGCTGCAGGCGGTGAACCAGCGTGACGAGACCATCGCCCTCGGCGAGGCCGTCGTCGTACTGCCTCGCCGCCCGGCCCCCAATGCCTGAGCTACCGGCCGTGCATGCCTGAGCTGCCCGAGGTCGAGGTCGGACGCCTCATCGCTCGGCGGGTGGCCGTCGGGCGCGTGATCAGGCGCGTGCGCTGCGCCGACGATCCCATCGTGTTCGACGGTGTGACCCCGGCCAAGGTCCAGCGCCTGCTGCGCGGGCGCAAGTGTCCGGGCCGTGCGGCGCCACGGCAAGCACCTATGGTTCGAGCTGGACAGGCGGCCCTGGCCACTCTTTCACTTCGGCATGACCGGGG
Source organism: uncultured Candidatus Rokubacteria bacterium (assembly GCA_963754315.1). GTDB lineage: Bacteria > Methylomirabilota > Methylomirabilia > Rokubacteriales > CSP1-6 > CAVWFS01. Next base: position 632,233 of record CAVWFS010000008.1, on the reverse strand, counting down.
GCTTTCACACCATGCGCCGAGCGGGCGCCAAACTCGTCTCGAGTGGCGACACCACGCCGACCTGGCCGCCTCGTTTCGCCAAGCTCCATCTCACCTTCGACGATGGGGGCGAGCTGGTGCTGGCCGACGCGCGGCGTCTCGGCCGAGTCCGCTTCCGCCACGATCCCCGCCACGAACCCCCCATTGCCCTGCTTGGCTTTGACGCCTTCCGCGAGATCCCCTCCCTCCCTCGATTCCGCGAGATCGTGCGCGGGCGGACGGCGCCGCTCAAGGCGCTCCTCCTGGACCAGTCCTTCGCGGCAGGGGTGGGCAACTGGATCGCCGACGAGGTGCTGTACCAGGCGAGGCTTGATCCACGCCGGCGCGCCAACTCGCTCAATGAGGCCGAAGCCGCGCGGCTCCGGGACCGACTCCGTTCGGTCGTGGCCCTGTCGGTGCGGGTCCAGTCGGACAGCGATCGGTACCCGCGGACGTGGCTCTTCCACGATCGATGGGGCAAGCGGGCGGACGGTATGACCGCGCGCGGAGAGCACATCCACTACCTCACGCTCGGCGGCCGCACCACCGCGTGGGTGCCCCTTGTGCAAAAATGATGGGCGGGCCGATTATCGGGGTTCGGAGGAGAGCGACGATGGGGCTGGCGACGAGGACCCTGCATCCCCTGTTCGGTGTCGAGATCGAGGACATCGATGTGACGCGCGTCGACGAGGCGACGTTCAAGGAGATCGTGGACGCCTTCAATGAGCACTCGCTGCTGCTCTTTCGCCGTCAGACGCTCACGGACGAGCAGCAGATCGCTTTCAGCGAACGTTTCGGTCCGCTCGAGAAGACCATCCGGAGTATCGCCAGCCAGGAGCAAACGCTCCCGGAGATCTCCAACCTTGCCAACGTCGACGCCGAGAATCGACTGATCCCCGCGGGAGACAAGCGCAACATCTTCAACGCCGGCAACCAGATGTGGCACAGCGACAGCTCCTTCAAGAAAGTGCCGGCGCTGGCCTCGCTCCTGTCCGGCCGCGAATGCCCACCCGAGGGCGGCGACACGGAGTTCGCCAGCATGCGCGTGGCGTACGAGCGCCTGCCAGAGGATTTGAAGAGCTTCCTCGAGGGCAAAGTGGCCGTTCACAGCTTTGCGTACTCGCGCGGCCTCGTGGACGAGGGGCTCCTGCCGCCCGAGCACGCCGCCCAGGTGCCGCCGGTCCGGCAAGCCCTGGTCCGCGTCAATCCAGCCAATGGACGGAAGGCGTTCTATGTGGGTTCCCACGCCTGTGAAATCGTGGGCGTCCCCACCGACGAAGCGCGGGCGTTACTGCGTCAGCTGCGCGAGGAGGCCACGAGGCCACCGCTCGTGTACCGGCACCGGTGGCAGCCAGGCGATCTCGTGATGTGGGACAACCGGTGCATGCTGCACCGTGGTCGTCCGTGGGACGAGTCGAAGTACCGCCGGGTCATGCACCGCACGACGGTGGCCGGCGACGGTCCGACCGTCCCCGACGACACGTCCACCCCCGTCGTCAATCCCGCCCGCGACGTCGACGTGGCCTCGGGCCGGTCTCAGCTGGTGGCTATCTGACGGCAGGCATCCAGCCGGGGCCCGTGTTCAGAACACCACCACCCCGCGGGCAACCTCACCGCTGGTGAGCGCCTTGAATCCTTCGTTGATCTCCTCGAGCTTGTAGGTTCGGCTCACCAGTTCGTTGACCTTCAGACGACCGTCCATGTAGAGGTCGACGAGGCGCGGAAAGTCGATATTCGGCCGCACCGAGCCGTACATGGTGCCCCTGATGCACTTCTCCTGGAGGGCCATCATGTACGGCGTGATGGGCGCCCGCACGGCCATGGCGGCCATTCCCACGATGACGGCCGTGCCACCCGGACGGATGGCCTCCACGATCTGCAACGTGGTGGCCTCGCTCCCGATGGCGTCGAACGCATAGTCGACGCCGCGCCCGGCGGTGAGCTTGCGCACCTCTTCGATGACGTTGTCGCGCTTGGCGTTGAACGCATGGGTAGCGCCGAACTCCTTCGCGAAGGCCAGCTTGTTGTCGAGAAGATCGCACGCGATGATCTTCTCGGCGCCCACCAGGCGGCCGCCCTGCACCACGTTGAGGCCAACACCGCCGCAGCCGATGACAAGCATCGAGGCGCCCGCCTCGACCTTGGCGCAGCTCATGACCGCACCCACCCCGGTCGGCACACAACAGCCCATGAGAGCCGCCGGCGCCCACGGCATGTCCTTGCGGATCGGCACCAGCATCTCGGCCGGGCACACGACGTACTCGGAAAAGGTGCCGATGCGCGCCATCTGGTTGATGGGCTGCCCGTTGCGGTGCAATCGATGCGTGCCGTCGAGCATCATCCACCGCGGCGAGGGGTGCCCGTCGCAGAGAATGGTGCGGCCGGTCGAGCAGTAGAGACACCGCCCGCAGTGGGGTCGGAACGAGAAGATGATGTGGTCGCCGGGGCTGACATTGCTCACACCCGGCCCGACCTCCTGGACGATGCCGGCCGCCTCGTGGCCGAGGACCATGGGCAGCGGTGGCGTCCAGTCGCCGTTCATGATGTGCCAGTCGCTGTGGCAGACACCAGCGCCCATCACCTTGACGCGCGCCTCACCACCTTTCGGTCCCTGCTGCTCGACGTCGACGACTTGGAGCCCCTTGTTGGCCTCGTACAATACCGCCGCTTTCATGGGAAGGTCCTCCGGGGGCGCCGATTGCGGGCGCCGCGTGGCGATGATCCGTCGAGCCTCCCTACTGTCAAGCTGTCTGAAGCCTGAGGCCGTCAGCGGCGGCCGGCCTCCGGCCTGAAGCGGATCCCCGGGCGGGCCCGGCCACCGCTGACACCGATCGGCGTACCATCGGCGCGCCAGCAGGCAGCGCCCGTCAGCGTGCCGTCCGGCTCGATGGCGATCGCGTTCATGCCGCCGCCCACCGCGGGTACCGAGACCACCTGGTGGCCGCGGGCCGCCAGAGCGGCGCGCACAGTATCGGGGACACTCGCCTCGACCTCCAGATCCTGCCCCTGCGTCCAGATCCGCGGCGCTTCCACCGCTTCCTGCAATGTCATGCCGTGATCGATGAGATTGACGAGCGCCTGGAGCACGGATGTGAAGATTCGCACGCCTCCCGGGAGTCCGAGGGCCAGCACGGGCTCTCCATCGCGAAAGACGATGGTCGGCGCCATGCTGCTCGTCATACGCTTGCCGGGCGCTACGGAGAGCGTGTGGCCGGGGTGAGGGTCGAAGAGGGCCATGGTGTTGTTGAGCAGCACACCCGTCCCTGGCACGGTCACTCGTGAGCCGAACAGGCTGTTGATCGTCTGCGTCATCGCCACGACATTGCCGTCGGCATCGGCGACGGTGACGTGGGTCGTATGGGTCGAACTCGCGCGGACAACACCCGCGAGGTGTTGGCCGGCCCGCGTCAGGTCGATGCTCGCTCGTCGCGCCTCTGCGTAGTCCTTGGAGATGAGCTGCGCGATCGGGATATCGATGAAGGCCGGATCGCCGGTGGCCGCGTTGCGGTCGGCGAACGCGATCTTCATGACCTCGGCCAGCAGATGGAACGACGCCGGCGTCCCAAAGCCCATGGCTTGGATGTCGAACCCCGCCAGGATGTTCAGCATCTGGATCAGGTGGATCCCGCCGCCGCTCGTCGGCGGAACCCCGGCGATGGTCAGGCCGCGATACTCCCCCCGCACGGGGTCGCGTTCAACGGTGCGGTAGCGGCGCAGATCGTCCAAGGTGATCAGCCCGCCCTCCCGCTGGATGAAGTCGGCGATCATCGTTCCGAGGTCGCCCTCATAGAGAACCTTGGGACCCTGGGCCGCGATCATTCGCAGGGTGGCCGCGTAGGCGGGCTGCTTGATCAGGTCACCAGGCTTCGGTGGATCTCCGTGCGGCAGGAACGTGCGGGCAGAGGCAGAGAATTGCGCGAGGTCGGGGGCCGCCTCCCGGATGGCTTCGATCAGGTACGGCGTCGCCCGGAAGCCGTGCTCGGCGTGGCGAATGGCGGGTTCCAGCACGACCTCGAGCGCAAACGACCCGAATCGCTCCAGGATCTCGCACCAGGCCTTGAGCGTTCCCGGCACGCCGACCGACAGCACCCCGACCGAGTTCGCGTCGCCCTCCGCCCGCAAGTAGTCGGGCCACGTGTCGGACAGCGGCCGGTAGAGGTCTGCGTGGGCGGCGGCCGGGGCGACGCTGTAGTTGTCGATGGTCGTGTGGGTGCCGTCCGCCAGCCGCAGATGCGTCATCCCCGCACCGAATATGCCGACCATCATGGGCTCGACGACGGTCAGTGCGAAGAGGGCGGCGACGGCAGCGTCGACGGCATTGCCGCCCCCGGCCAGCATCTCGGCTCCGGCCGCGGACCCGAGGGGATGATTGGTCACCACCATGCCACGCGAGGCCGCAGCCGGACGCTTCTCGATCGTGAACGGTGTGCCTGCCTTCTTCCGCCAGTCCCGCCCCACCATTGACTCGCTCCTCTGGCCGGGCATGATAGAGCACTCGGAGATGGGCTGCTCGACCTGAGGTATGCTGCCTTCGCGCATGGAGGCGGCTCGGGGTCGGCTCCTCTCCCTCGACGTCTTCCGGGGGTTGACCATCGCCGGCATGATCGTCGTCAACAATCCCGGGACGTGGCGCGCGGTTTACCCACCCCTCACCCACGCGGACTGGCACGGCTGGACACCGACGGACCTGATCTTTCCCTTCTTCCTGTTCACGGTTGGGGTATCCATCACGCTCGCCCTCGGACCACGTCTGGAGCATCGCGAGCCGCGGGGCCGGCTCACCCGTCGCATCGTGCAACGCTCTGTCATCCTCTTCGCGCTGGGACTTTTCCTCGCCGGCTTTCCCCATTTCAACCTCGCCACCATCCGTATTCCGGGCGTACTCCAGCGAATCGCCGTGTGCTACCTGGCGGTAGCCCTGCTCTTCCTCGTGACGACGGTCCGCACGCAGGCGACGGTGATGGCCGGGCTGCTCGCCGGCTACTGGGCGTTGATGACGTTGGTGCCCGTGCCGGGATTCGGCGCTGGCGATCTCGGGAAAGAGGGAAACCTCGCGGCCTACCTGGACCGGACGGTGCTCGGCCCACACCTCTGGCGTGCCAGCAAGGTCTACGACCCCGAGGGAATCCTGAGCACCTTGCCCGCCATCGCCACCACCCTGGCCGGGGTTCTGACCGGCCACTGGCTTCGGTCCTCGCGATCCCCTTCCACAAAGGTCTGGGGAATGGGCGCCGCCGGCGTGGCAGCCATCGGGCTCGGGCTTCTGTGGGACCGCTGGTTCCCCATCAACAAGGCGTTGTGGACCAGCTCCTACGTCGCCTTCACGGCGGGCGCCGCTCTCCTCGGCCTGGCGGCCTGCTCGTGGCTGGTCGAGGTCCAGCAATGGCGACGATGGACCACACCGTTCGTGATCTTTGGGGTGAACGCCATCGCGGCGTTTGTGCTCTCGACCTTCATGGCCCGGGTGCTCACGCTCGTCACCATCACGGGTGCCGACGGTTCGCGGATGTCATGGCAGCGCGCGCTCTATCAGCACGTCTTCGCCCCGTGGGCCACGCCCGTCAACGCGTCGCTGTTCTTTGCCCTCGCCTATCTGCTCGTCTGGCTTGCCCTGATGGGTATCCTCTACCGCCGCGGCATCTTCCTCAGGGTCTAGGGAGACCGGAGGCTTTGCTATCCCGGCCGAGATTGTGGAGAATCGAGCGCGCATGTACCTCGACCGACGGCTGTGGAGCTTCACGCGGGGTGTTCGCTTGCGCATCGCGGCCACGGTGGGTGTCGGCCTCCTCCAGGTGGTCGCCGGCATTGCCCGCCTTGCCCTCTTGGGGTGGCTGCTCGGCCGGGTCTTTGCGGGGGACTCCCTCGCCACCCTGGCCGCGCCCATCGCCCTCACAGGCCTGATCATCCTGGCCCGCGGAGCGCTCGAATACTGGCGCACCATGATCGCGCACCGCACGGCGGCCCTGGTCCAGGCGCGGCTTCGCCAGAACCTCTACGATCACGTCGTCGCTCTCGGTCCTGCGCACTTCACCCAGTCGCGCACGGGCGACGTCATCCTGTCGATGGTCGAGGGAGTGCAGCAGCTCGAAGTGTACTTCGGCCAATACCTCCCCCAGCTCGCGGTGGCGGCGCTCACGCCCATCCTGATCTTTGCTTCCGTGGCGTTCCTCGATCTTCATATCGCCCTCGTGCTTCTGGTGGCCGCTCTCGTCACCCTTTTCGCCCCCGCGCTGTGGCACCGAAAAGACGCTCAGGCCAGCCTCGCCCGTCAGAAGGCCTACAGCGCGTACGCCGCCGACTTCCTGGACTCGATCCAGGGGCTGGCGACCCTGAAGGCCTTCGGTCAGAGCACGGCCCGCTTGAAGCTCCTGGAAACGCGGGGGTGGGCCCTATTTCGCAGCACCATGTGGGTGCTGGGAACGAATACGCTCGCCCGGGGCATCACGGATACCGGGATCGCCGTAGGGGCGGCGGTGGCGCTCGGGTGGGGCGCGTATCGGGTCCGAGCGGGGGAGATGGAGCTGACCGTGCTCCTCGTCATCCTGATGCTCGGAGTGGAGGTGTTCCGCCCGTTGCGCGAACTGCGCATCCTGCTCCACCAGGGCATGCTGGGCCTCTCCGCCGCCCAGGGCATCTTCTCCATCCTCGACGCGCGACCGACCGTGGCCGATAGCGCCCGCGGGGAGGCGAATCACGGAGAGCTCGTTCCCACCGTAGAGTTCGAGAACGTCGTCTTCTCGTATCCTGGCGGCCGCGAGCCGGCGCATGCCGGCCTCAGCTTCACGGTTGGCGCCGGTGAGCGGGTGGGAATCGTGGGGCCGAGTGGTTCGGGCAAGTCGACCATCGCCCGCCTGGTCCTGCGCTTCTACGATCCCACGTCAGGTCGAATCAAGGTGGGCGGCCACGACGTGCGCTCGCTCGGCCTGGCCGAGCTGCGTGGCGCGGTGGCGCTCGTGAGCCAGGACACCTACCTCTTTCACGGCACGGTGGCCGAGAACCTCCGTATGGGCAAGCCGGACGCGACGCAGGAGGAGCTCGACACGGCCGCTCGCGCCGCCAATGCCCACGAATTCATCACAAGGCTGCCGCAGGGGTACGACACGGTCGTCGGTGAGCGCGGCGTGCGCCTGTCCGGGGGGCAGCGACAGCGGATCGCCATCGCACGCGCGCTCTTGCGGGATGCGCCGATCCTGATCCTGGACGAGGCGTTGTCGTCGGTGGATGCCGAGAGCGAGGCCGTGATTCAGGAAGCCCTCGATCGGCTCATGCAGGGCCGGACCACCTTGATTTTCGCCCATCGCCTCTCCAGCGTGATCGGTGCCGATCGCATCCTGGCCCTGGAAGACGGCCGAGTGGTGGAGAGCGGTCGGCACGGCGAGCTCATGGCACGCCACGGCGCCTACTATCGGCTCATGGCTGCTCAGGCCCAGGACGGCGCGGGAGCGCCCGACCTCATTGACGCTCACGATCTCGCTGCGGTCGCGGTCAATGGCGACCGCGTTCCGGCTGTCACCGGAGAGCATGCACCGTCGATCGCTCCGATGGTCGAAGGTATCGTCCAGGCACAGGGACTCGGCTGGGGGCAGGTAGTCCGGATCCTCCTCCGCATGGTTGCTCCGTATCGTGGGCAGCTCCTGGCCACCTTCGTCCTGGGCGTGGCACGCGTCCTGGCTCTGATCGGAGTAGGAATCGTGAGCGCGCTGATCGTGCTTGCCCTCAAGAAGGGTGCCCCGTTCGGCACCTTGCTGCTGGGGCTGGCAGTCGTAGCCCCCCTGGCTGGCATCCTGCATTGGCTCGAGTCCTGGCTCGCCCACGACATGGCGTTCCGCCTCCTCGCCCACATGCGCCTCGATTTCTTTCGTAAGCTCGATGCGCTCGCTCCCGCCTACCTCACGCGGCGCCGCTCGGGTGACCTGGTTGGCGTCGCCACCAACGATATCGAGTTGATCGAATACTTCTTCGCCCACACGATCACGCCAGCCTTCGTCGCCGTCCTCATCCCGGCCGGCGTCCTTGCCACCTTGCTCGCGTTTGGGTGGCCCCTGGCCGTGGCCGTTCTGCCCTTTCTCGTCTACGTGGGCCTGAGTCCGGTACTCGCGCGGGGGCGAGTCGATCACCTGGGTTCGCGAGCGCGGGAAGCGGTGGGCGAAATGAACGCCCACGCCGTGGACACCGTCCAGGGACTGGGGGAGATCGTCGCCTTCCAGCGGGAGCAGGCCCGGGGTGCGGACTTTGCGGAGCGTGCGCGCGTGTACGTTCGAGCGCGCCTGCCCTATCTGGAAGACCTCACACGGCAGACGGTGCTGCAGGAGATGGCTACTGGGTTTGGCGGTCTGGCCGTGGTCGCAACGGGTGCCCTGCTCGCAAGCAGCGGGCGGCTCGATGGCGGCGTGCTTCCCCTGCTGACCTTGCTCGCCATGTCGGCCTTCGTCCCCGTGTGGGAAATCGCTCAGGTCGCGCGTCAGCTGGCCGACACGCTCGGCGCCACGCGCCGGGTGCATGCCGTGCACGCCGAGCCGGTCCCTGTCACAGACGGGCCAGGAGTCAGCGCCGGAGTGGGGGCCGCGTCGGCGCTGGAGATGTCCCGAGTGAGTTTCGCGTATCCCGGCCGCGCGCAGCCGGCGCTCCAGGATGTGTCGGTGAAGGTGCCAGCGGGACGCACCACCGCGTTGGTCGGCGCCTCCGGCGCCGGCAAGACGACCCTGGCCAGCCTGTGCCTTCGCTTCTGGGACCCGGCGTCCGGCGAGGTGAAGCTCGACGGCCACGATCTGACGAACTATCAGCTCGACGAGCTTCGCGGTCGCATCGCCCTGGTCGCCCAGGACACCTATCTCTTCAACGACACCCTCAGGAACAACATCATGATCGCGCGGCCGTCGGCTACCGAATCGGAAGTCGTGGCCGCAGTGGCCAAGGCGTCGCTCGCCGATTTTGTCCGGTCGCTCCCCGATCGGCTCGACACGCTCGTGGGCGAACGCGGCGCCCAGCTTTCAGGGGGCCAGCGGCAGCGGGTGGCCATCGCGCGGGCCTTCCTGAAGGACGCGCCCATCTTGATCCTCGACGAAGCCACCTCCCACCTGGACGCCGTGAGCGAGCAGGTAGTCCGGGAGTCGCTACGTTTGCTCGCGCGCGATCGGACCACCCTCGTCATCGCCCATCGTCTGTCCACCGTGCGCGATGCGGACCAGATCGTGGTCCTCGAAGGGGGACGGGTCGCCGAGATCGGCGATCACGACACCCTGCTCGCCCGTGGCGGTCTCTACGCCCGCCTCGTCGCGCGCCAGCTGGCAGGAGCCACCGTCGCGATCGCTGAGATGGGGGGTCCAGATTCACCCCCCATACCCCCCCGTTCGGGGTGCCCCGGGGGACCCGTGGCACCCCTCTAGATTGGGCTGCGGCTTCTTACTCGATCGCGATTGGGCTGCCGCTCTTTACTCGATCGCGACGGGGGCTGGTCCCTCGCGCGGTCGGGCGCGGGCGGATGGCACCACCTGGACCCGGCGCAGCAGGGGAAGAAGCAGGAGCGCCGTACAAAACACCACGAACAGCAGCCAGAAGTCGTCGGCAAAAGCCAGCAGCTGGGCCTGCTTCATCACCTCCTGGTAGAGCATCCCCAGGGCACGCCGCTCGGCCGTGAACGAGTCGGCCCCCTGTGCGGAGAAGTGAGCCGTCCAGGCGCGCAGCCGCTCGCTCGTTTCGGGATCCCACACGTTGACGTGGCCCACCAGGGTGGTCTGGTGCTCCTGGCTCCGGCGCGAGAGCAGGGTCGTCATGACGGCGACCCCGATGCCACCGCCGAGATTCCTGACCACGTTCAGCGCGGCCGTGGCATTGCCCATCTTCTCCCGCGCGATCGTGGCCAGCGCCACGGTATTGAGCGGAACGAAGACGAGGCCGACCCCAAACCCCTGGATGAAGCGCGGCCAGGCCAGGTTCCAGTAGTCCACGCCCAGGGTCAGGGTGGACATCACGTAGGTCGCATAGGCGTTCAGCACGCATCCCAGGGCAAGGAGCCACCGCTGGTCCATGCGCGTGATGAGACGGCCAGCGATGACGAGGGAGAGCATATTGCCGACGCCCCCTGGGGCCAGGACCGTACCCGAGGTCCATGCATCGTAGCCCAGCACCTTCTGCGTGAAGAGGGCCAGGAGCACCATACTCGAGAAGAAGCCCATCATGACCACGAGCATGACGAGGCTGCTGGCAGCAAAGTTCCGGTCCCGGTAGACGCTCAGGTCGAGGATGGGTTCAGCGGTCGTCAGCTCGCGGATGAGGAACCCCGTCAACGTCACCACCGCCACGATCGCCAGCATGGCGATGAACGACGAGTCGAACCACTCGTGGCGCTCTCCCTGGTCGAGAAAGAGCTGGAGGGTGACAAAGCCGATCGCCATCAGCACCAGCCCGAGCACGTCCACCCGCACCGGCTTGCGCAGGTACGGTGGATCGAACAGCACCGCGCTCGAGATGAGAAAGCCGATGACCCCGATCGGCACGTTGATGTAGAAGATCCACCGCCATGACCAGTTGTCCGAGATCCAGCCGCCCAGGGTCGGTCCGAAGATCGGGGCCATCATGATGCCCATCCCCCACGCAGCCATGGCCATGCCCCGCTGCCGGAGAGGAAAGATTTCCCACATGATTGCCTGTGATAGCGGCATGAGCGGTCCCCCGCCGATGCCTTGCAGCATGCGCGCAACGAGCAGTGTCGTGATGTTGGGCGCGAGCCCACATAGCACAGAGGCGAGCGTGAACACTACCGTGCAGGCCAGGAAGAATCGCTTGCGGCCGAGCGCGCCGGCCAACCACCCCGTGGCCGGCAGAATCACCGCATTGGCAGCCAGGTACGAGGTGAGGACCCAGGAGACCTCATCGACGCCGGCGGACAAGGAACCCTGGATGTGTGGGAGGGCGACGTTCGTGACCGTCACGTCGAGGACCTGCATCACGGTGACGAACATGACGGAACCGGTGATCGTCCACTTCCGTACGGCGCTGAGCGGAGCGTCGGCGCTGCCGCCGACGCTCACGAGGCGGGCAGCCGCAAGAGCGACCCGAAGCCTTCGATCGTGGTGTCGACGCCGGCCAGCCGGAGCGCGTGCCAGAGCAGGGCCTGGTTGCTGCTGATGACGGGCTTGGCCAATTCGCGCTCGAGTCGCTCGAGGACGCCCACGGTCGGAAGCCCGGTACCGCTGAGCAGGACCGCTTGCGCTGACGGCACGTCGGCCGCACGCGCCAGCTCCGCGGCTCGCTCTTCTCCTTCCGCGTAGATGTCGTCGCTGTCCAACCGGTGATAGCCCGCGACGCGAAACCCAGCCGCTTGCCAGTACGCGCGGCCGCGGACGCTGATGGACTCGGGGTACGGGGTGCCGAGGGCGATGGTCGTCACGCCGAGGCGACGCAAGGCCGCCCCCACTGACTGGGCGGCGGTCGTCGCCTGCGAGCCGGTCAGCGATGCGAGGCGATCCACCAGAGTCCCCTCGTGTCGAAATTCCGTCAGATAGCTCGCCGCCGTATGAGCGAGAACGACCACCCTGGGACTCACGGCACCGAGCGCGGTGGCCGGTCCTGTCAGACAGTCGAGATAGGCCTGCGTCCGTTCTTCCATCCCGGCCGGGCTTCCGTGGGCTCCCACGCATCGGTCCCGTCTCCATCCGGGCGAAATGAACGCTCACGTGAGGGGGAACCATCCGGTAGAGCTCGGGTTCGACCGTTGGATTTCCCGGCGGCACCAGGACACCGAGGCGAACACGTGGGAGAGGCATGGGCTACGTCGGATGCTCACGCATATCGAGCACGTTGTCGAGGCGCCAGCCAAACTCCCTCAGGATGGGCGGAAACAGCAGCGAGAACACGCGCACGCAGGATTACACGACACGGTAGGCACGCTCGGCGCCGGGAGCGAGCGCGATCCCGTGCCCGGGCCGATCGGGAATCTGGAAATGACCATCCTCGCACCGCGGCATCTCGACGAAGAGGTCGGGCGGGGTCCAGTCGATCAGTTCCACCAGAAATCCATTGCTGAGGGCGCCGGCCACGTGCAGGGACAGTTCGTGCACGACGTGGGGCGAGACCAGCAGACCGTGGGCGGCGGCCAAGCGGGCGATCTTCAGGGTCTCGCTGAAGCCGTTCGCGCGGCACACATCAGGCATGAGGTAGCGCGCTGCCTTCCGCTCGATGATCTCGCGGAATTCCCAGCGGGAGTAGTTGTTCTCACCGGTGGCCACCGGGATGCGGATGGCGTGGGCGACCTCGGCGCAGGCTGCCAGATCGTCGGCGAGGACGGGTTCCTCGTACCACATGAGATCGAGGTCCTCGAGCAGCGCCGCCTGGCGGATATTCGCCAACACGTCCAGCTTCTGGTTGGCGTCCACCATCAACCGGACGCCGGGGCCGAGGGCGTCGCGGACCGCCTTCACGCGCTGGCGATTCACGTGGGGGTCGGGGTCGTGAATCTTCATCTTGTAGTAACGGCACCCGAGGGCGGCATACCGTTCGGCCTCGCTCACCACGTCGGCCACCGTGTATTGCGGCCAGCCGCCGCTGCCGTAGGCGGCGATGCGGTCGCTCACGGCGCCCCACATCTTGTACAGGGGCAGCTGGGCCGCCTTGCCCGCGATGTCCCACAGGCCGATGTCGAGCGCGCTGAGGGCGTAGGCGGCCACCCCTTGCCGCTTGATACCTCGATCACCGCGAAACATCTTTTCCCACAACCGCTCGACGAAGAGCGGATCCTCTCCGATCAGCAGCGGCGCGAGGCGAGTGGAGAGATACGCGTGGACCGACTCCGATCCTCCACCGCCGAACACCAGGCTGTAGCCGAGCCCGCTCAGCCCCTCGTCGGTGTGGATGCGCGCCGAGACGAGATGGTGCTCCGGGTACGACAGCGCGATGGGCTTGCTGGTCGGCACGCGGAGCACGAAGCTGTCGATGGCGGTGATCTTCATGGATCAGCCGAGATCGTACTCCCGCATCTTGCGCAGGAGCGTCCGGTAACTGACCTTGAGCATCCGGGCCGCTTCGGTCCGACGCCAGCGCGTGATGGCCAGCGCCCGCTCGATCGCGTGACGCTCGGCGCCCTGACGCGCGCGTTCGGCGATGACCGCGAGACCGAGTTCCTCGCTGGCGGGAGCAGGGCTGGGCGGCGGGCTCGGCGCCGCCTCCGCTTCACGGACCGGCGACTCCGTGCGGGCCATGGGCCGACGATTCGCCAGCAGGTTGTCAAGGACTCCCGCATCCTCTCCGAGCAGGACGAGTTGACGGACGATGTTCTCGAGCTCGCGAACGTTGCCGGGCCAGTGGTAGCTCGTCAGCCGCTGCATGGTCTCTGCGGACAGCCGGGGCCGTGGGCGCCCGTCGCGCAGGGCGAAGGTGTCCAGGAACTGGCGGATGAGCACGGGGATTTCGTCGGGGCGGTCCCGCAACGAGACCACCCGGATGTTCACCACGCTGAGGCGATAGAACAGATCCTCCCGGAATTCTCCGCGCTCCACCTGGGTGCGCAGATCCCGATTGGTCGCGGCCACGATGCGGACATCGACCTTGATCTCCTCGTTTCCGCCGAGCCGTGAGAAGGTCGCATCCTGGAGCACGTGGAGCAGTTTGGCCTGCAGCGAGACGGCCATCTCCCCGATCTCGTCGAGGAAGATGGTGCCCCCGTGGGCTCGCTCGAACCGGCCCTGCTTGCGGCGATCAGCCCCCGTGAACGCGCCACGCTCGTATCCGAACAGCTCGCTCTCCAGGAGATCGCGCGGCATGGCGGCGCAGTTGATCTTCACGAAGGGGCCCTCGCGTCGAGGCGACACGCGGTGCAGGCTGTGGGCCACCATCTCCTTGCCGACCCCTGTCTCCCCAAGAATCAGGACGGTGACGTCGGTGGGCCCGACCAGGCGCACCATGCGGAGGACACCAGACATCGGTTCGAACCGCCACGAGGGCCAGCCGAGACCGAGGGACGCCTCGCCTTCCTCTGCGGCCGCACGATCGGACGGGAGAATCTCGTGACTCATCGCACCCGTTCCAGGATGTGAAGCCCGCGCCCGCGATCGATGAGGTAGATGAGCCCGCGTCGGTCCACGAAGACGTCGTTGCTCGACACGCGCGTCTGGCCCGCGGGAACGGGCGGCATGAAGGACGCCACCTCCTGCGGCCGGTGCGGATCGGCGATATCCACCACGCGCAGACCATGGGCGAACCAGGCGACGGGAATCTCGGTGCTGCGCACCTCTTCGGCGGGCTGATGGCAACCGGTGAACGGCGGCTGGGGCGCGCCATCGACCCCGGCCACCTGGAAGGTCGCGAAGGGGACCGGCCGGGTCTCGGCGGTGATGTCCACCAGCCACAGAAAGGCGGGCGGCGACGGCTCGAGCTTGGCGACGTCTTCGTCGCTCACGATCATCACGCGCCGCCCGTGGAGTGGAAACGGGACCGGCAGCGCCGTGTGGGTCGGGTGCGTGAAGGGCGGGCTCCAATCGAGACCGGCCACGTACCGGGGCTTGCTCATGTCCTCGATGTCCAGGATGACGAAGCCGCCGTGCCAGTAGCTCACGTACAGCCGGTTGCCGAGTCGGATCGGGTGATGGCAGCGGTGCTGCCGCCCCGGCCAGGTAGGCTTCTCTCCGCCGGCGATCCACTGCCCGGGCATCCACCAGCGGCCAACCTCCTCGGGATGCGCGGGATCATGCAGGTCGAGAATCATGACGATGTTGCCCAGGAAGCCGTCCATTTCCGGGGAGAGATACGCGTAGCGACCGTCGAAGGTGAAACGATGGATACCGGCTCCTCCGCACGGCCAGAAGGTGATCTCACGAGGCGCACGCGGGTCGGATACGTCAAAGATGCCCAAGCCGCCTCGCACGCCAGGAGGCGGGTGATCCGCCGGCTGAGCTTCTCGATTCACGAGCATGACGCCCTGAGCCGCCCTGACCTTGTGCGAGTGCAGGCCCTTTGGCACCTCGAGCGCGGCCAGACGCCGTGGGTTTCGAGGGTCACTCACGTCGACGAGGGTGGTGCCCTCCGGGGCGTGCATGTGCGCGATGAACGCCACCTCGCCATCGACGACCACCTGCCCCCCACCTGCGCAATCGAAATAGCCGACCTGCCGCAGCCCTCGCCCCTCGCCGGTGACCATGTCGGAATCTTCTCACATGCCCAGGACTTCGGGTACTCTCGCCTCAAACAAGGAGCCCATGATGAACGACCTCAGCTCGATGGCCTCGACGGTAGGCGGTCTCTTGAAGGCGCGCGGGCAGACGGTGGCCGTGGCGGAGTCGTCGGCCGGAGGGTTGATCTCGGCCGCTCTGCTCGCTGTTCCCGGTGCCTCCGCCTACTTCCTCGGTGGGAGTGTCATCTACACGCAGGCGGCCCGGCGGGCCCTGCTGCGGGTCCCCGATGAAGCCATGGCGGGAATGCGCTCGAGCTCGGAACCCTATGCGCTGCTCAAGGCGCGCTCCGTGCGGGAATTGCTCGGCACCACGTGGGGTTTGAGCGAAACCGGGGCTTCTGGTCCTACCGGCAATCGTTACGGTGATGCGGCCGGGCACGCGTGCATCGCCGTGGCGGGCCCCGTCGAGCGGGTCATCACGGTCGAGACCGGCCAGCCCGATCGGGAGGCCAACATGTGGCGATTCACACGCGAGGCGCTCGCGCTCCTCGAAGGCTGCCTCACTGGCCGCGGGTAGTCCCGAGCTTACTCCGCGGGCAGGGTGATCGTCACTCGGCAACCCTTCTCGTGCCCCTCTCCGGTCACGGCAGGCGTGATGACCACCGTACCGCCATGGACCTCCGCAACCCGGCAAACCAGGGTGAGACCGAGACCGACCCCCTGGCGATGCTCGCCAGGCCGGCTTGGGGTCCGTGCGCCGTCCAGACGAACAAAGGGGGCGAGCACTCGCTCTCGATCCGCCGCGCTGATGCCGGGCCCATCGTCGCTGACGCTCAGGCGGATCTGATCACCCTCGCGTGAGGCGGCGAGGGTGATGGGAGGCGCCCCGTACTTGGCGGCGTTCTCCACGAGGTTCCAGAGCGCGCGCCGCAGAAGGGCCTCGTCCGCGATCAGCCGGATCTCAGGGCCTTCGGCCACGGTGACGGCCATTCCGTCCGTCAGCGGATGGTGACGGGCCAGCTCGGCGATCTCGCGAAGAAGGTGTCGCGCGTTCACCTCACCCAGATGCGCGGGAAGGCCGGTCGCCTCGAGCCGAGCAGTGGTCAGCACGTCGTCGATCAGTCGATCGAGCTCGGCGAGATCGCGTTCCACGTCACGAAACCGGGCGGCATTCTCGCCCGAGCGGGGCAGGAGCTCCAGGGCCAGGCGCAGGCGGGTCAAGGGTGAGCGGAGCTCGTGGGAGATGTTTGCCAGCAGTTCCTTCTGGCCCCGCACCGTACGCTCGACCCGCTCGGCCATCTCGTTGAAGGCGCGTGTCAGAAGGGCCAGCTCGTCGGTGGGTCTGGCCCAAGGTCGCCACCACGAGCGGCCCTTTCCCGGGTCGTCGAGAACGCGGTAGCCGAGCTCCCCCCCACCTACCCGGCGTGCCCCCTCGGTGAGCCGCTCGAGGGGACGGGCAATGCGTCGCGCCAGCGGGATGGTTGCGAGGGCCACCATCACGAGAACAGCCACCACGACGAGGAAGGGGCGAACAGACTGGGCGGGCCCAGGCGGCGGGGCGATGACGCTCGCAGGACGCCGACCACCTCATCCGCGGCGTCCCGGACGGGGGCCGCCACGAACCAGCCGGGACGGCGCGTGACGATCACCCTACCAGCTCGAAGCTCGGCGGTCTCCGCGACGGTGAGGGCGGGCACGATCCTGCCGACCTTGGCGACCACGCGGCCATCCAGATCTTGCAACGTCATGTCGATCTCGAGATCCTCGTGCAGCTGCTGGAGCCGACGGGCTAGCACCTCCTGGTCGCTCCACGCCTCGCCGATCAGCGAGGCCACGTGGCGCGCCCCCCGCTCGGCCACGTCGCGCCAGGGAACCCCTCGCGTTCCCAGGGTGAACACAAGCGTGGCGAGCAGGCCGACCACGAGGAGAACCCCGAGGAAATGCAGATAGATCCGGAAGTGGAGCCGATTCACCCGCCGTCCGCCCCGCGCAGGAACACGTAGCCGAGGCCACGCACCGTCTTGATGTAGCGGGGAGCCTTGGGATTGCGCTCGAGCTTGGCCCGGAGCTTCGAGATGTGCACGTCGATGGAGCGGTCAAACGCCTCGTACTCTTCCCCCTTCAACGCATCGAGCAGTTGATCGCGGGAGAGCACCCGGCCGGCGGCTCGCGCCAGGAGCGCGAGCAGGTCGAACTCGTAGCGGGTCAGCACGATCGGACGGCCCTCGAGAGCCACCTCGCGCGCGTCCCAGTCGATCTCGAGCGACCCCACGCGCAATGGCCGGCCTGGGGGCGGCGTCGCTGGCGACGATCGACGCAGGACGGCACGGATGCGCGCGAGCAGCTCGCGGGGGTTGAAGGGTTTCCCGAGGTAGTCGTCGGCCCCGATCTCGAGGCCAACGATGCGGTCGACATCCTCGCCGCGAGCTGTCAGCATGATGATGGGGACGGTGGCGCTCTGGGCGGCCGCGCGCAGGCGGCGGCAGACCTCGAAGCCATCGATCCCGGGCAGCATCACATCGAGCAGCACCACGTCGAAACGGCGATGCGCGAGCGCGGCCAGGCCGCGCTCCCCATCGGCGGCGACGGTGACCTCGACCTCGTGTCTGCCGAGATACTCGGTCACCATCGCCCCCAGGCGGGCATCGTCCTCGATGAGGAGCGCGGCCACAGGCCCTGCCATGCCGTTACGGTATCAGCTCACATGTGAGGCCTGTGGGAGCGCACATAATCGGCCACCACCTTGCGCTGGCCGGGGGTGAGGACGTCGTGGACCTCGTGGATAGCCTGGCTGACCGTATCCGCGAGCTTCTTATGGTTCTCCTCACCCCGCTGCCGCAGGGCTGCAACCTGGGCAGCGTCGATCTCGTCCGCCTCGAAGAGACGAAGGACCTCCTCCAGCCGTGAGCGACGCGCCGTCCGGTGCTCCTCCGCGGCGGCAAAGACGCGGTCGCGCGCCGCATAGATGACGGCCCGCTGCTCAGGGGTGACCGCGGCGCCTTCCAGGGCATCGTCGATGGCGGCTGCCACGAATCGCTTCATCACGCTCGCGCGGTGCGTGGGACCGCCGAAGGCGAACGCGGTGGCACCCACCAGGGCCCCGCTCGCCAAGACCGCTACCATTCCGATGATCGTGCGTCGCTTCATGATGTCCTCCTCTGTCGACGAATATGCGCCCCCTCTGTTAATCCCCTGTGTGGCCGAGGTAAAGTTCTGTAAAGCGCCTGGAGCCAACCTCGGAGACGACGTATCTGAACCGGTGGGGCGGGGCAGTGCCGTGGAGATGATGCGAACGGACAAGGAGGAACTGAGATGACGATCGGTCTGCTTCATCCCGGAGAAATGGGCAGCATGGTGGGGATGGCCGCGCGGGCAAGCGGGGCGCGGGTGCTGTGGTCGGCGAGGGGGCGAGGAGCAAGCACCCAGGCGCGGGCGCGCACCGCCGGTCTGGAGGATGCGGGAAGCCTGGCGGCATTGGTGACCGCCAGCGACGTGATCCTCTCGGTGTGCCCTCCGCATGCGGCGGTGGACGTGGCGCGTGAGGTGGGGGATCTTGGCTTCCGGGGGATCTTTGTCGATGCCAACGCCGTATCGCCTGCCACGGCTCGGGAGCTCGGCGCCGTCATCGAGAAGGCCGGCGCGATCTTCGTGGACGGGGGAATCATTGGCCCGCCGCCCCAGGCACGGGGTTCTACGCGCCTGTACCTGTCCGGCGACAGCGCTTCTCGCGTGGCCGCCCTCTTCGAAGGCAGCGCGCTCGAGGCGCGGGTGGTGGATGGCGGCCCGGGAGCAGCCTCCGCGCTCAAGATGGCTTACGCCGGGTGGACCAAAGGCAGCGCGGCGCTCCTTCTCGCCGTCCGTGCCCTGGCCGCCGCCGAGGGTGTCGATGCGGCCCTGCTGCGGGAGTGGTCGCTCTCCCAACCCGACTTGCCCGCGCGGTCCGAAGGGGCGGCCAAGGGCAATGCGCGCAAGGCGTGGCGTTTCGTGGGGGAAATGGAAGAGATCGCGGCCACCTTCGCCAGCGCCGGCCTGCCGGACGGATTCCACCAGGCCTCGGCCGAGATCTACCGACGTCTCGAGGCTTACAAAGACGCGACGCCTCCCCCCGTCGACGAGCTCGTGCGCGCGCTCCTGAAATAGGAGAGGCTCTCGAGCCAGGGCCAGGGAAGGATGGACGTCGGCCGCGAGACGAGAGCACGGTCGGAGATCGACGCCCTTCGGGTGTCCTCCGTCCTGACCGTCGCCTTCGCCGTCGGCGCCGTGATCATCGCGCTGTTCTCCGACTCGGAGACCATGACCCTGGAGGCGATGTCGGGGGTGGTCGACGTTGTCATCTCCGTCTTGTGCATCTTCGTCATCCGCAAGGTTCATCAGCCGGCCGACCGCCACTACCACTTCGGCTACGCCAAGTACGAGCCGCTCATGACCACCGTCGAAGGCGTCCTGGTGACCGCCGTCTGCGCGAGCGCCGCCGGCTATGCCATCCGGGACCTCATTCACCCTGACCCCGTCGCGAATACGCGCCTCGTTATCGTGTACTCGCTGTTCAGCTTCCTGGTGTCGGTCGTCTTTGGGGCCTGGATGAAGCGCGTCGGGCGCCGCACGACTTCTCAGCTCGTCCAGGCCGAGGCCGAGCTATGGATCGTGGAGGGCTGGCTGGCGCTGGGAGTCTGCGTGGCGTTCGCCGTTTCGGAGATCATGAAGCATTGGGGACACCTGGAAGCCAGCTCGTACGTGGACCCCATCGTCTGCATCATCCTGTCGGTCATTCTGTTGCGAAAGCCCTACGACATTCTCAAGGAGAGCTTGTCGGACCTGGTCGACGCCAATCCGTACGCGGAGACCGTGAACGCCGTCGAGGAATCGGCGCGAGCGATTGTGGAGCGATTCCATCTCAAAGGCCTGGAGTGGGTGCGCGTCCGAAAGGCCGGCAGCCGAATCTTCGTCCTCGTCTCCTTCTTCCTGGATCCCGAGCGACCCGCGCGCGAGATGGAGGATGTTCGTCGGGCCATCACGGATGATCTGGCACATCTGAACCCCGACCTCGACGTCGGGGTGCTCTTCAAGACGGGCTGAGGGAGACGCGCCGCGTCGCCTCCAGCAACGCGAACAAGCGCGCTGGCGTGACCGGGACCTCCCGGATGGTCACCCCGAGGTCGGCCACGGCATCTTCGACGGCATTGGCGATGGCCGCCGCCCCGGGAATGGCCCCGCTCTCCCCCACGCCCTTGACGCCGAGGTCGTTGATCATGGAGCGATGCTCCTCGAGCGCGACCGGGATGAACGGGAGATCGTCAGCGCGTGGGAGAGGGTAGTCCATCAGGCTTCCGCTCACGAGCTGACCATGGTCGTCGTAGATGACCTCCTCGAGGAGCCCGGCTGCCAGTCCCTGCACGGCACCACCCTGGAGCTGTCCTTCGACAATGGCGGGATTGATGGCACGCCCGGGATCGTGCACGACCACGTAGCGCAGGAGCGTGGTGACGCATGTCTCGAGATCGACCTCCACCACGGCCGCTTGGGTACCAAAGGCCCAGGTCACTGTCTCCGGCGCGAAATAGGTGCAGGCGTTCAGCCCCGGCTCGCCCGCCTTCCGCACGAGCGACTTGGCCTTGATGGCAGCATGGGCGAGTCGGCCGAGCGTCACCGCCCGCGTGGGCGCGCCGACGACGTGGGCCGCTCCGTTCTCGATGCGAACGTCCTCCGACGCGCACTCGAGCACCTCGGCGGCCACCGCCGCCGCCCGCGCCCGGACCTCGCGCGCGGTGCGCGCCACGGCCGGCCCCGCGTTGGCCGTCACCCGACTGCCCCCGGTGCCCATCCCGAACGGAAACTGTGTCGTGTCACCGGCCACGACGATGACGTCGTCCAGGGCCGTCCCGATCTCCGTGGCCGCGATCTGGGCCAAGGTTGTAGCGTGTCCTTGTCCCTGCGCGGCCACACCGATATAGACGTAGACCTTCCCGCTCGGATCCACTCGCACGGTGGCGCCTTCGTACGGCCCGAGACCGGAGCCCTGAAGGTAGCATGCCAACCCGAGGCCGATACGGCGGGTGGCCGCCTTCTGTCGCGTCTGGCGCGCGCGCCACTCCTTGTAGTCGAGCAGGGTGAGCGCACGATCGAAGGCGGCCTCGAAGTCACCCGGATCGTACTGGATGGGAACGCCGTCCTTGTACGTGAGACCAGGCCGGTACGGCATCTCGGGCTGGCGAATGAGATTGCGCCGGCGGATCTCGGCGGGGTCGAGCCCCAGGCGGCGGGCGGCCACGTCGAGCAGGCGCTCCATCACGAAGGCGGCCTCGGGACGACCAGCGCCCCGGTAAGCCGCGTTGGGTGTCTTGTTGGTCACCACGCTCGTCCCCACGCTTCGGTAGTGGGCGACGCGGTAGGGCGCGCACAGGTGATTCACCGTATTCAGGGTGAGACCGTCCCCTTCGACCGGATAGGCGCCCACGTCGGCGAGGAACGTGCTGTCGATGGCGGCAATGGTCCCGTCGCGCCGGAAGCCTGCGCGGATTTCGTGGTGCTGGTCGCGGTCGTGGCCGGTCGACATCAGATGCTCACGACGCGACTCCACCCACTTGACGGGCCGATCAAGCCGCCGCGCGGCCGCCGCCACCAGAATCTCTTCCACGTAGATTGATCCCTTCGGCCCGAAGCCGCCGCCCACGTCGGGCATCACCACCCGTACGAGCTCGCTGGGAAGTCCGAGGACGGCGGCGATCGCGTCACGGAGCCGGTAGGGATTCTGGTGCGACGCATAGACGACCAGCTCGCCCGACTCACGATCGGGCAATGCGAGGGCGCCGCGAGTTTCGAGCGCCATCCCGCTCAAGCGGGGATGGCGGAAACGTTCCTGGACCACGAGGTCAGCCGCGCTGAAGCCCTGGTCGACGTCGCCCGTGAGACCACGGGCCACCAGCGCAGCGTTGTCGGGCCATCCCTCGTGCAGGCGCGTCGGAGCGTGGAGCGCGCTCGCCGGCGACAGGAGCGGCGGCAGGGGCGCGTAATCGACCGTGACCAGTTCCACGGCGTCGGCCAGGCATCCGGCGTCGGTGGCGATGACCACCGCGATCACCTCACCCACGTAGCGCACGATGTGGCGGGGAAGAATGGGCTCGACGAAGGGCCGACCCTTGTGAACGCCGCCGTATGCGGCTGGAATGGTCGAGGCCACGTCGTCGAGGTCAGCCCCCGTCCACACCGCAACCACCCCGGGGCCAGCCCGGGCGGCTTCGGTGGCGATGCGGACCACGCGCGCGTGAGGTTCGCGGCTGCGCACCATGGCCAGGCATACCAGGTCAGGACGCGTGAGGTCGTCGACGAAGCGGCCGGCGCCGACGAGGAGGCGGCGGTCTTCCTTGCGGCGCGGAGAGGTCCCGATCACCAGGCTCAGAGTACCGCGTTTCGTGGCCGCCGAGGAGTGTAGAATCCCCGCGCGAGGAGAACATCATGGAGTTCGGCTTCAGCCCTGACGAGCGAGCCTTTGCCGAAGAGGTTCGCGAGTTCCTGCGCCAGCGACCCGCCGACACCTTTCCACGCGACGGCATGGACGCTGGGTACGGGTCGGGGGCCGTGTCGCACGCGTTCTTGCGTGCCCTGGCGGAGCGGGGATGGCTCAGCATGGGCTGGCCGCGTCGCTTCGGAGGGCAAGAACGACCAATGATGCTCAGGCTCATTCTGATGGAAGAGCTGGCCCTGGTCGGTGCACCGTTCGGTCCCCTCGCCGCCTGCGATCAGACGGCCGACGCCATCATTCGCTACGGATCCCCCGCGCTCCAGGAGGAGCTGCTGCCGCGCATCGGGCGTGGGGAAGCAACCTTCTGGCAAGGCTTCAGTGAGCCCGAGGCAGGCTCCGACCTGCTTGCCCTCAAGACAGAGGCCCGGCGTGACGGCGATCATTACGTCGTGCGTGGCCACAAGATCTGGAGCAGCCACGCCGGGCTTGCGGACTACGGACTCGTTCTCGCGCGCACGAGCCACGAGTCACGCCGGTCGCACGGACTGAGCATGCTGGTGGTCGCCAACAGCACCAAGGGCATGGACGTTCGTCCCATCCGGAGCCTCACCGGAGAGGTCTATCACTACGAGGTGTTCCTCGATGAGGTGCGAGTACCCGTCGCCTTCCGGCTAGGTCGGGAGGGCGAGGGATTCGTGCAACTCCTGAAGGGCCTGGACACCGATCGCTTCTGGGGCCGCTTCTACAAGGCCCCTGCCCTGAAACGCCTGCTCGGAGCCCTCGTCGAGTACGCCAACACGACCACCCGGGGCGGCACGCTCCTCGCGCGCGATGGAGGACTTCGCCGTGCGCTGGCCACCCTGGCCACAGAGATCGAGGCGCTGCGCCTGCTGTTCTATCGCATTGGCTGGCTGATCCAGGAAGGCCACGCCGTACGCTACGAGTCGGCGCTGGCCAAGGTCATGGCCGATGAGCTCGGCCAGAAGCTCGCGGCTTTCGCCCTGGACCTGGTCGGCCCTCATGGGACCCTCCGGCCGGAGTCTCCACGAGCACCCTTGGGCGGCGAGATCCCGCACGCCTATCTGACGAGCCTCGGCCACACGATCGCAGGCGGGACCTCGGAGATCCTGCGTTCCACCGTGGCCACCCGCGGCCTCGGGCTTCCCAGCGGGCGGCCCTGAAGCACGCCATGGATTTCCGACTCGGCGACGACCAGGAGCTTCTCGTGGCCACCGCGCGGGACTTCCTGCGCAAACACTGCCCACCGGAGCTCCTCGACGAACTCGCAAAGGACGAGCGGAGCTTTCCAGACCATCTCTGGCGCGCGATGGCAGAGCTCGGTTGGACCGGATTGCTGGTGCCCGGCGAGTTCGGAGGCAGCGAGGGCTCGCTGCTCGACGTGATGCTGCTTCTGGAGGAGATGGGCCGCGTCTGTCTCCCGGGACCCTATTTGCACAGCGCAGTGGTCGCCACGTCACTCATCGCCACCGCCGGCAGCGATGCGCAGCGAGGGGCGCTCCTGCCCGCCCTGGCCAACGGAGAGCGGCGGTGCGCGCTCGCGCTTCTCGAGGAGAGCGGCGAGCTGATGCCGGAAGCCATGACCACTCGCGTGGATGGGGAGCGGCTCAGCGGGCGCAAGCTATTCGTCAAGGACGCCCACCTTGCCCACTATCTGCTCGTGGTGGCGCGTCAGGGGGCCGGCCCCAGCCTGATCCTCCTGGAGACCGCCCGACCCGGGATTACCGTGACCCCCATGCCGTCGATGACGGACGAGAGGCTCTTCGAGGTCAGCTTCGAGGAGGTGAGGATCTCCCCTGGTGATGTCCTGGGTGCGCCGGGTCAAGGGGCCGACGCTCTGGCGCAGGCCGTGCGTCTGGGCGCTCTCGGGCGCAGCGCCGAGATGCTCGGCTGCGCCCAGCACATCCTGGATTTGGTGGTCGAGCACGCCAAATCGCGCGTGCAATCGGGACGGCCCATCGGCGCCTTCCAGGCCATTCAGCACGCGTGCGCCGATCTGCTGCGCAACGTGGAGAGCGCGCGCCCGCTGCTCTACAGCGCGGCGTGGAAGGTCGAGCAAGGCCTCGAGGTCGCCCCCGCGGTCGCCATGGCCAAGAGCTATGTGGGTGATGCGTGTCTCGCCGTCGCCCGCAAGGCGCACCAGGTGTTCGGTGCCATCAGCTACTGCGAGGAGCACTCGCTGCACCGTTTCCACAAGCGCATCATCGCGGCGCCGCCTCGACTTCGGCGATGGCCCCCTGCACCAGGAAGCCATCGCGCGCGCCATCGGCCTGTCCTAAGCGAGGCGATTCTTGAAGTAGGACGACTTGAGGGCGATCTTCCCGTCCCGGAACGTGAAAAGGTCGCAGCCCAGGACCTCCAGGCGTTTGCCGTCCCCTGCGGTGCCGGTGAATGTCCACTCGGAGCAGCCACGATCACCCGTCACGAAGTGGCGGGCGTGCCCAAAGTGCGCATCCGGAAACAGGGCAAACACCTTGGCAAAGGCTCGCCGCACCGCCTCGCGCCCCTCATAACGCTTGCCGCACACCTCGGGACCCGCCGTCGTCTCGAAGGCGCAGTCATCAGCCATGAAGGTCATCAGGATATCGACGTCGTGCCGGTTCCAGCCCTCGGCGAAGGCTTCCAGGAACGCCACCGAGACGTCGTTGACAGTCGCAGTCGTCATTGATCTTTCCTCCTAGATAGAGATCCCCCAGACAGCGTTCACCATTCGTCCGATGAGGTAGGTGATGCCGACGGCGGCCGCGATGATGATCAGGTTCGTCAGGACGCGGCGCCTGACGTTCATGCCAGACAGAAAGGCCAGCAGCATGGACACGATGACGATCATGGCTCCCGCAACCAGCACCGAGGGCAGCGCATTGCTTGCCCCGAACAGAACGGGCAGCAACGGTACGACGGCTCCGGCCATGTAGCTGATCCCTACGATCATGCCGCCGCGCACGGGCGATTGTGCCTCTGCCGATTCCGAGACGCGCTCTCCCAGGAACCGGCGCCGCTCGTTCTCGGTGGCACGGACTTCCGCTTCCGAGCTGGTCGCGACGTACGCGCCGGCCGCCATCGACAGCGCCCCCGCCACGGCCACCGTCGCCCCCGCCACCAGAACCGTGGCCGCGTTTCCGAAGGCGCCGAAGAACCCGCTCACCGCGCCCAGGATCTCCACCAGACCATCGTTGAGGCCGAGGAAGATGTTCCGGATCCGATCGGGGCTGATGCGGCGCGCCGCCTCGCCGGTCGCCAAGACGTCTTCGTGCTTGAACTCGTCCTCGAGCACCTCACGCACCGCCGAACCCAAGGGGCCGGCGCCGTGCGCGTTCCACAAGGTGAGGTACTTCCTCACCCCATAGACCTCGATGGCCTCCAGGACGAGTTGGATGGCGGGCGCGCCCAGGACCCGGCACAGGCCAAGGATCACCGCGAGCTTCACCCGGCGGCCGAGGTCAAGGGTGGTGAGCTGAAGACCGAAGAAGCCTTGCCAGAAGGCGAGGTGACGACTCTCCACAGTGATGAACTGGTCGAGGACGGTTCGCAGATTGCCGGTGGCGATGTCGCGGAGGCAGCGGTAGAGCGAGAGATCGAACAGCTCGTCGAGCACCAGCTGTCGCCCGAGCCTGGTGTCCCCGTTGACCGGCATCCCCTCCAGCATACCTGCTTGCCTCTTCGCGCGCGCTTGGTCTACGGTAGCTCTACCGCGCGCGCCGGCGGCGACTGAGGAGAGCATGAAATTCGGGATCTTCTACGAGCATCAACTCCCGCGTCCGTGGACGGAACGGAGCGAGTACGAGCTCCTGCAGAATTCGCTCACCCAGATCGAGCTGGCCGACCGTCTCGGCTACGACTACGCGTGGGAGGTCGAGCATCATTTCCTGGAGGAATACTCGCACTCCTCCGCGCCCGAGGTCTTTCTCGGCGCCGCCAGTCAACGCACTCGCCGTATCCGGCTCGGCCACGGCATCATTCAGCTCCCCACCAACCATCCGATCCGGGTGGCCGAGCGTGTCGCCACCCTCGACCTCCTGAGCGGGGGACGAGTCGAGCTAGGACTCGGTGAAGGCCAGGGACCGGTTGAGCTTCATCCTTTCGGCGCCCGCGTGCGGGCCAAGCGGGACGTATGGGAGGAGGCGGTCAGGGCCCTCGTGCCCGCCTTCACGCGCACGTCCTGGGAGTGGCACGGGACGCACTTCGACTTCCCGGCGCGCAACGTGATTCCCAAGCCGTTTCAGAAGCCCCATCCGCCGCTCTGGGTAGCCTGCTCGAACATCCAGACCATCGCCAGCGCCGGGACGTGGGGGATGGGCGCGCTCGGATTTCAGTTCGTGTCGCCCGACGCCGCCCAGGCCTGGGTGCACCAGTACTACATCAACATCACTCGCCACCTGAACAAGCTCACCGAGTATCCGACCAATCCCAACATCGCCATGGTGAGCGGCTTCATGTGCGCCGAGACCGACGAGGAGGCCCGGGCCAAGGCCTCCGGCTGGACGTTCTTCGTGTTCTGCCTGAGCCATTACGGCAAGCACGGTATCGCGGCCCCCGGCCAGGGCGACATGTGGCGGCTGTACCAGGAGTGGCGACAGACCGAGCAGGCACAGAAGGCCCTCGCCAGCGGCCTCATCGGCTCGCCGGCGACCATCCGCGCGACCTTGCGTCAGTTCGAAGCTGCCCACGTCGACCAGGTCATCCTGCTCAACCAGGCGGGGATGGCCACCCACGAGGACATTTGCGCGAGCCTGGAGCTTTTCGCGCGCGAGGTGATGCCGGAGTTCCACGCTCGCGAGAGCGAGCAGCAGCAGTGGAAGGAGGCCGTCCTGACGGGTCGGCTCCAGCTGGAGGACCTCGACACAGCAGGCTACAAGGTCTACTCACACCAGAACGAGGACATCGTGCGCCTGACTCCCGAGGAGCTCAAGCAGAAGATGGCAGCCAAGGAGGCGGCACGCCGATGAGTACCGACGGTCCTACCCCGAGCCTCATGAAAGATATCAATGCGGCCTTCAACGCGCGGGACGTCGATCGCATCATGGCGTTCTTCGCCGACGACGCCACCTTCATGATGGCGCGTGGCCCCGAGCCGTGTGGTCGCCGCGTGCATGGCAAGGATGCGATCCGCCGGGTCCTGGCCGCGCGCTTCAAGGTCATCCCCGACATGCGCTGGGACCACGTCGACGTCTTCATCGCCGGCCAGCGCGCGGTCAGCGTGTGGACGGTCACCGGCGCCGGCCAGGACGGTGAGCGGCTCAACTACCGAGGGTGCGACATCTACGAGTTCCGGGGAGACAAGATTCTCCACAAGGATACCTACTGGAAGATCGTCGAGCAGGCCGACCGGCTGTAGCGACCGGATCTCGTCTCAGCCGCGGCGACCGCGCCCTCGCACGTACCCGAGCGCGCGGTCGCGCCGGGCGAGCTTGGGATCGCGCGCGCGGGCCGGGCCGTAGCCGCCGCCCCCTGGTGTGCGCACGAGCACCGTATCACCGAGCTTGAGGATGTGCTGCCGACGGTGGTTGATCGACTTGCCGTTGATCCGCACGTCACCCCGCCCGCCCTCGACCCCACCCGCGAAGCCGGGGGCGCCGAACGTGGTGCGCTCGGCCATGAAGACCATGGCAATGGGCGACGCGGACTCGCTCTCCATGAGCATGTCCTGACCGAGCCCGCCGCGAAAGCGGCCCTGGCCGCCCGATCCCGGACGCAGGCGCTTGTAGTGAAAGAACAGAGGACTGTTCCGCTCTGCAACCTCCACCGGCGTCGACGAGATGTTGCTCGGCCACGACAGGACGCTCTCCCCGTCCTTGTTCGCGGTGGCGCCCATTCCGCCGTTGAAGAAGAGGACGTTCGTGTAGGTCGCGCCGTCCGCGCGCACCCCGGATTGCGTGACGGCCCACAAGGGCGAACCGACACCCGCCATCACGCGCTCCGGTACGACCTGGTGAAGGGCGCCGAAGACGAGCACCGGGACGTAGTGGCCCGTATTCGAGCGACTCACCACGGCGGCGGGGAAGCGCGGGTTGAGGAGGCAGCCCTCGGGGGCCCGCACGGTCACCGGGCGATACATTCCCTCGTTGTTGGGCAGGGTGGGGAGCAGGGCGCACCGCACGGCGTAGGCGGTCATGGCGTACGTATAGGCGAGCACACAGTTGATGGCACGTGGCTGCTGTGGGGACGTCCCCCCATAGTCGGCCACGATCTCGTCACCGGCCACGGTGAGGGCGACCTCGAAGTGGTAAGGCTCATCCACGCCGTCGGTATCCATGGCGAAGCGGTAGGTGCCGTCGGGCACCCTCTTGATGGCATCACGCATGGCCCGCTCGCACCGCGTGAAGAGCTCGTCGGCAAGGTCGGCCACGCTCTCGAGCCGGTACTCGTCGAGCAGCTGCCCCACCCGCCGGTCCATCAGCTGGTTGGCACTCACCTGGGCCCAGATGTCGCCGAGGGTCTGGTCTGGTGTGCGGACATTGGCGCGGAGGAGCTGGATCAGGGTGTCGTCCGGCTGCCCCTCACGAAGGAACTTCGTGAGAGGGATGTGCACTCCCTCCTCGAAGACCTCACGGGCCTCGATGGCCCGGATGCGGCCGCCGATGTCCGGCATGTGAGAGGTGGTGGCCGAGAACGCCACCAAACGGTTGCCATGGAAGATTGGCTTCACCAGACACACATCGCTCAGATGCCCGGTGCCCATCCACGGGTTGTTCGTGATGAGGACGTCACCCGGTCGCAGTTGCCCCACCCCCATCTCGCGCAGGAAGTGGCGCACGGTGGCGGGGAGTGTCCCGATGAAGGAGGGAATGCTCCCCGTGTTCTGAGCCAGCGCAAAGCCACGCGCGTCCGTCAGCACGCAGGCAAAATCGTTGGCCTCGTTGGAGAGGGTCGAGAACGACGTGCGCACGATGGCCTTGGCGGCCTCGTCCACCACCGAGATGAGGCGGGTCCACAGCACTTCGAGCGTCACCGCATCGAAGCCTGTCATGTCGACTTCCGCGACTGGGAGTCCGCGTCGGCGTCGCGACAGGCCAGGTACCAGTCCAGGATCCGCTCGCCCGTCCAGATCTTCACCTCGCGTCGGTGTCCGATGTGCTGAAAGATCCGCCGCACATGCTTGGCCCGGTGGGGAGCGCCCATGATGTAGGGGTGCAGGGTGAAGCACATCACGCGTGTGGCCTCTTCGGATTCCGAGAGGAGCTGCTCGAACTGGTCGATGGTGCGATCGGCGTACTCGCTGGCTCGGTGACCCTGGATGAGGATCATGGATAGATCGTTCAACTCCTGAGTGTAGGGCAGGCTGACCAGGCGGCCGTGCCGGGTGCGAAGATCCAGTGGTTGATCATCGAGCACCCAGTCCGCCACGTACTCGAACCCAGCCTCATGGAGCCAGTCGACCGTGTCGTGCGTCTCCGCCAGCGCGGGACTCAGCCACCCGCGTGGCGGCTTTCCCGTGTAGTCACGGATTCGTTGGTGAGTTCGCTGGATCATTTCGCGCTGATCCGCAATGGCCGGCAGCGCCTTCTGG
The DNA here is from genome assembly GCA_963754315.1 of uncultured Candidatus Rokubacteria bacterium. Classification (GTDB taxonomy): domain Bacteria; phylum Methylomirabilota; class Methylomirabilia; order Rokubacteriales; family CSP1-6; genus CAVWFS01. Next base: position 602,128 of record CAVWFS010000008.1, on the reverse strand, counting down.
ATGTAGCCATGGCCGACGACGTCCCAGCCCGAGGCCAGGCACGCGTCCACGATCTGAGGGTAGGCATCGCACACGGACGCGTTCATGACCAGCGATCCTGCCACACCGAAGTCGTCGAAGATGGCCTTCAGCCGCCAGAACCCGACCCGCTGACCGTACTCGTGCCAGGCCCAGTTGGGGATGTCGGGTACGCTCCGGGCCACGCCCCCAGGGGGGTTCACGATGGTCCGCGGCATCGGCTCATCGATGACCCAGTGCTCCACATTGACGCATGGCCAGACGACGATGCGCCCTCCATCGGGAAGCGGGAGTGGCCGCCGCTCGGTGATGGGTACATAGTCCACACGATCGGTCGGCCGTCGAATCTCCATGGCCGCATCCTATACCCAGCCCACCGCACCCCCGTCAAGCCGCCCGAATGCGCTAGCATGAGGCCGAAGCGCGGAGCGATGTCCGGGAGTCAGGCCCCGAAGCGGCGTGATCCAGAGGGCGTCACGGGTCCCCCGGGGCGCCCCGAATGTGTGGGGGGCTTGGGGGGCCCTTTCGAGGCCCCCCAACACAATAGGAGAACCATCCATGGCAGGACCGCGGCTGGCCGGCAAGGTGGCCATCGTCACGGGAGCAGGATCGCGCAACGAAGGCATCGGCAACGGCCGCGCGGCCGCCATCCTGTTCGCGCGCGAAGGCGCAAAGGTCCTGCTCGTCGATGAGCAGCGCGAGGCGGCCGCCGCCACCGAGGCGATGATCGCGGCCGAGGGTGGCGAGGCGGCCGTCTTCGTGGCCGACGTGACGCGCGGTGATGAATGTCGTGCGCTCGTCGACGATGCCCTCCGCCGCTGGGGGCGGTTAGACATCCTCGACAACAACGTCGGCATCGGCGGGCGCGGCAGCGTGGTGGAGATGGACGAGACACAGTGGGAGCAGATCATGAAGGTGAACGTCACCAGCATGATGCTCACCAGCAAGCACGCCATTCCCGCCATGATTCGCACCGGAGGCGGAGCCATCATCAACATCTCCTCCATCTCGGCGCTGCGCCCTCGCGGGCTGACTGCCTACTCCACCTCCAAGGGGGCAGTCATCGCCCTCACGCGGGCCATGGCCATCGACCACGCCGCCCAGGGAATCCGGGTGAACTGCATCGCGCCGGGCCCTGTCTATACCCCGATGGTGTACGCCGGCGGGATGAGCGATGATCTACGCCAGCGACGACGCCAAGCCTCGCCGCTCGGAATTGAAGGGACGGGCTGGGACATCGGCTATGCCGCGCTTTTCCTGGCTTCCGACGAGGCGCGCTACATTACCGGCGTGGTGCTGCCCGTGGACGGCGGCGTGACCGTCGCCAGCCCCGCCAGATGAGAGCGGATTCGAGTCACGAGGAGAGATCCATGCGCAAAACCGATGCGTCGTGGAGTCAGGACATCGATCGGCGGATCGAGTCGCTGGTGGCACTGCGCCGCGATTTTCATCGTCATCCGGAGCTGTCGTTCGAGGAACGGCGCACGGCCGAGATCATCGCCGAGCGGCTGCACGCTGCCAAGCTCGAGGTGCGCACCGGCATTGCCCGCACGGGCGTGGTCGGCATCCTGCACGGCGACCGGCCTGGGCGCACCATCGCCTGGCGCGCAGACATCGATGCCCTCCCCCTCACGGAGGTCCTGGACGCGCCCTTCACGTCGGGCACCCAAGGGGTCATGCACGCGTGTGGACATGATGGGCATACGGCCATCGGCATCACCATGGCCGAGATGATGGCGGCACGGCGAGCCGAGCTTTCCGGCACGGCCGTGTTCATCTTCCAGCCCGCCGAGGAGGTCCTGGGCGGCGCCAGCCCGATGATCGAAGCTGGAGTGCTCGAACAACCTCGCGTGGAGGAAATCTACGGCCTGCACCTCTCAACCCAGAATCCGGTGGGCTTCGCCATGGTCCGCTCCGGGCCCACCATGGCATCCGCCGACGCCTTCGAGATCGAGGTGCGGGGACGCGGAGGCCACGGCGCGTATCCGCACCTGTCGGTCGATCCCGTGACGGCGGCCGCGCACATCCTCATCGGCATGCAACATCTGGTCGCCAAGGAGGTTGCCGCTCAGGAAACGGTCGTGCTCACGGTCGGGCAGATCACAGCCGGAACGAAGAACAACATCATCCCCGTCAGCGCCGTGATGCGCGGGACCCTGCGCGCGTTCGACGAGGGTGCGCGCACCCACATCCTTACCCGTCTTCGTGCCTTCGCGGCTGACGTCGCGCACGCCTATCGAGCCGAGGCAACCCTGCACCTCAGTGACATGCATTGCCCGGCCGTGGTCAACCACGAGGCCCAGACGGCCTTCGTTCACGGCTGCGCGACTGCCGAGCTCGGGGACAGCGCAGTCGGCCCCGGGCGCCCGGTGATGGCGAGCGATGACATGTGTCTGTTCCTGCGCGAGCGGCCCGGTTGCTACTTCCGGGTGGGCATCGCGCCCACCCATGGCCGCCCCGCCCCGCATCACGCGCCGGAGTTCGAGATGAACGAGGAGGGTCTCGCGGTGGGGCTCCGCGTGGGCCTCGGGGTGATGCTCAACGCGTTGGCCGGTTAGCTTAGCCGACGAGATCCCGGACCGTGAGCCTGAGTTCAGGAAACGCGAGGGGCGCCAGCGATCCGTCACGATCCAGGACGCGCCGATCGCGGTAGTCGGATCCGTGGGGATGGCGGCAGACTTCGACGGTGGCCGCTTCGGCGTGCACGAGCCATACTTCGCCGACTCTCCCCCGGGCGTAGATCGGCAGCTTGATGCGCCGGTCTCTGGCCACCGAGGAGTCCATCACCTCGATGACCAGAACCGCATCGGCCGGCTCCGGATGGCGCCGAGCATAGAAGTCCGGCCGGGGACGCAGGAGCGCAAGGTCGGGCTGGAACTGCGATGTCTGTCGTCGCAGCACCAGTGGATTCTGCGGCCAGGCGATAACCCGATCACCCAGCCGCGCCGTGAACAGCGCGACCAAACGGGCCACCACACTGGCGTGGGGAGGCCCGATCGGTGTCATCTCGACGATCTCGCCCTCGATGAGCTCGACGCGCTCGTCCTCATCGAGGATGGCCGCCTCGCCCATGCGCTGGTATTCCTCGATGGTGAAGCGGCGGCGCTTCAGCTCCACCGCCATCTCGCCTTCTCCTGACCGATCGACCCTATCGCTGGCCCGCATGAGTGTCGATGTCCAATCTCCGATACGGTACGCCTACCGGCCGGGCAAGGACACGACAAGATTGCCTGTGGGTGCCACAGACGCACGAGCACCGGGACCAACCACGAGGGTCGACCCCTCCTCCTCGACCACGGCAGGGCCCTCGAACTCTTGCCCGACGACAAGCCGTGATCGGTCGTACACCGTCGTCTCCACGAATCCGCCCGCGCTCCGGAAGAACGCTGGACGCTGCCCCTTCACGGCACTGCCGCCCGTCTTCAGGGCCTGGCCGTCGAGACCGATCGTGCCGCCCGCCACCGGAGCCCGAGCCGCCACCCGGACGTTGATGAACTCGACGGGTACGTTGGGGGGCGTCAGAGCAAACTTCTCGCGGTACGCCTCCTCGAAGGCGGCTCGGAGCACGGTCCGCACTGCCTCGCGGTCCGGGCCGTCGTAGGGCCCTGCCGGCAGGGTCACGACCAGGTCGAAGCCCTGGCCAAGGAACCGGCCGTCGGCCAGACGCTGGAAGGTTGCGGCACCCAGTGAAATCCCGCTGGCTGACAGGATTGCCCGCGCCTCGTCTTCCAGCCGACGGAAGGCTACTTCCAGCTCCCCCAAGTCTCCGCGGTCGAGCCGGATGCCAATGGTAGCGACCCGATCGACTCGGGCTGGCGCCACCAGCAGCCCCAGCGCCGACGCCACGCCGGCCGAGGGCGGACAGACGACGCGACGCACGCCGATTTTCTCGGCGACCGAATGAGCGTGCACCGGTCCCGCCCCGCCCGTGCAGAGCAGGGTGTAGTCGCGCGGGTCACGGCCGCGCTCGGCGATATGCACCCGGGCGGCGCTCGCCATGTTCTCGTTGACGATGTCGTGGATGCCCCACGCCACCTCCATCATCGAGAGGCCGACGCGCTCGGCGAGCAGTCCCAGAGCCACGCGCGCCGCCTCCAGGTCGATCTTCATGCTTCCGCCCGCAAAGTAGTCGGGGTTCAGATAGCCCAGGATGAAGTCGGCGTCGGTGACGGTGGCCTGCACGCCGCCCAGACCGTAGGACGCCGGGCCTGGCAGGGAGCCCGCGCTGTTCGGCCCCACCTTCAGCAGGCCGATCTCGTCGACGTGCGCAATGCTTCCCCCGCCCGCGCCGATCTCGATCAGCTCGATCGTGGAGATGCGAATGGGCATCCCACTACCCTCGACGAAGCGCCGCTGACGAGCGGCCTCGAAGCTGTAGGCGGTGAGCGGCTCACCGCCGTCGACGAGGCTGAGCTTGGCGGTCGTGCCCCCCATATCGAAGGCCACCAGCTTCCCGCCGCTATCGCGGCTGCCGAAGAAGGCGGCGGCAAGCGCCCCCGCTGCCGGACCGGACTCCAGCATCTGGACAGGTGTGCGCTGTGCTTCGGCCACGTGGGTGAGCCCGCCGCTGGAGAGCATCAGCAGCAAGGGTGCGGGGATCCTCTGCGCGGTCAGCCGTTCCGCCATGAGCGCGAGGTAGCGGTGGGCAAGCGGCTTGATATAGGCGTTGGCCACGGTGGTCGAGGCGCGCTCGTACTCGCGAATCTCCGGCGCGACCTCGTGCGAGACCGTCACATGAAGGTGGGGAAAGCGCTCGCCGATGAGGCGCGCGCGCCGCCGCCTCGTTTCCCGGATTGGCATAGGCGTGGAGGAAGACGATTGCGACTGCCGTCACCCCCGCTCCCAGCAGCTCCTCGGCGCGGGCCGCCATCTCGGCGAGGTCCAGGGGTTCCCGCACGCTCCCGTCTGAGCGGGTCCGCTCCTTGACCTCCAACCGCAGCTGACGCGGAACCAGCGGAGCCGGCTTCTCGACGTTGATGTCGTATAGCTCGTACTTTCGCTCGCGGCCGATCTCCAGGCTGTCCGCAAAGCCGGCCGTGGTGATGAGCCCGGTCACCGCCCCCTTGCGCTCGATGAGGGCGTTGGTGAAAAGAGTGGTGGCGTGGACGACCCGCCCGACGTGCGCGGGCTCGAGACGACCGTCGGCAAGGATGCCGGCCACCCCCGTCGCCACAGCCCGGGACGGGTCGTCGTGCGTCGTCAGGACCTTCCGGCTGATCTGAGACCCGCTCTCATGGTCATAGACGACGATATCGGTAAAGGTCCCGCCGATATCGATCCCGAGGGCGTAACGCGGCATGAACTTATGCTATATCAAGCAACATGGCTTCCAACCTCGACGACAAGTTCCAGACCTTGCACGAAATCGTGAAGGCCGCCCGCGTCAACCTGGCGCCCGGACCGTGGGACTATCTGGTGGGCGGGGCGGAGACGGAGACGACACTCCGGCGCAACCGCCAGGCGCTCGACGCGCTGGCGTTCAGACCGCGCGTTCTGAGGGACGTATCCAGGATCGACTGCAAGACGACCCTCCTCGGTCGACCCGCTCGCATTCCGGTGATGCTGGCCCCCATCGGCTCCATCGAGACATTCACGGCGGGCGGAGGAGCCACGGCGGCGCAAGCCTCTGCCGAGTTCGGCGTCCCCCAGATGCTGAGCTCCGTGTGCAACCCCGGTCTGGAGGCGGTGGCCGCGGCCGCCGATAACTTCCGTATCTTCCAGCTCTACGTCCGGGGCGACGACGGGTGGGTGGACGACCACGTCAAGCGCGCCATCGACAACGGCTACGCGGCCTTTTGCCTCACCGTGGACACCGCCTCGTACAGCCGTCGCGAGCGTGATCTGGCCCGGCGCTTCGTGAAGCCCTGGCGGACGCGGGCAAGCGGTCAAGAGTTCCAGGCGGCGTTGAGCTGGGAACACGTGAAGCGCTTCAAGGACAAGCACGATGTGCCGCTGATCCTGAAAGGCATCGCCACGGCCGAGGACGCCGTCATGGCGTGTGAGCACGGCGTGGAGGTCGTTTACGTTTCCAACCACGGAGGACGCCAGCTCGATCACGGGCGCGGCAGCATCGAGGTTCTGCCCGAGGTCGTCGCTGCGGTAGCCGGGCACGCGGCAATCATCGTCGATGGAGGTTTCTTGCGGGGGACCGATGTCGTCAAGGCGATCGCTCTCGGGGCGAACGCGGTGGGCGTGGGCCGGCTCGAGTGCCTCGGGCTCGCTGCAGCAGGGGCGCCTGGTCTGGTGCGCGCACTGGAGCTCCTGGAGGACGAGATCCGTATCTGCATGGGCCTGCTCGGCGTGAGCAACCTGGCCGCCCTGGACCGCTCGTATCTGCACGCCGCGACACCAGTGGGTCCGGCTCACGCGACGAGCGCATTCCCCCTGCTCGATCTGGATCTAGAGCGGTATTGATCATATGGGGGGCCTCGAAAGGGCCCCCGTGGCACCCCTCTGGATCGCGCCAGCCGGCGGGGCCTCGAAAGGGCCCCCCGAAGCTAGGCGGGCCGGCGGGCGCGGAAGGTCACGCGGTCGCGAAAACGGTAGACGCACTCCAGCGCTTCGAAGTCGGCGCGACCGATCTCGGCTGACAGCTCTGCCATCGTAAGGCGGCGTGCAGGGTCGTCGAGCGTGCCGCCGACCCAGGGTGCGGCCAACGTCTCGAGGACGTAGAGCCAGCCGCCGGGGCGAAGCATTGCGCGGATATCCTCGAGCGATGCCCGCAACCAGCGGAGGCCATCGGCCAGCGAACCGCCGCGCAGCTCGAGCATGGGCATGAAGACGCTGCCCACCGTGGCCACCGTCGCCCCGAGATCAGCGAGCGGCCGGCCCTCGCCGATTCCATGCCGGACTGGCTCCACCGTGGAGCTCGGCAGGATCTCGCGGACCCGTGCGACCGCACGCTCGACCTTGTCGGCGTTCGGCTCCAGCAAGGTCACTCGCCCGAGGCGAGGGTAGCCGCGCGCGATAAGGGCCGCGAGTTTGCCCGTTCCCGCCCCCACGTCGACCAGATGATCCTCCCTGCCGAGGGGTGGCAGCGCGAGGACCAGCTCGCGGTAGTGCTCCGGCTCCCGCTCGGAGCCGGCAGTCCAGGCCGTGTCGTGAAGGTCATACCAGTCGGGATGCTCCCAGGGCGGGTCCATGCCCGCATGGTAGCGGCCTTGCCGGCTGGTGGAAAGGTCGACTAAGATCGCCGAGTCCATCCAGGGCGTGCAAGGAGGCTGCAATGATGCGTCTCGTGTTGCCCGCGTTGCTCTTCGTAACCTTGGGACTGGGCCCAGTCACGGCGGAAGCCCAGCTGGCTCTTTCCGCCAACGACAACAAAGTCGTGCTCGTCGACGGTGTGGGTACCGTCGTCCGGAATCCGGCGGTGGACACGGTGTCCGTGATCGACATGCGGCAATATCCGCCGCGACTGGTCGCGGAGATCACTGCGCCCACGAGCGTGGTGGGTCCCCCCTTGAGCGTGGCCATCACTCCGGACGAGAGCCTCGCCCTCGTCACCGCTGCCATGAAGATCGATCCGAGCGACCCGACCAAGCAGATTCCGGACAACCGTCTGTCGGTCATCGATCTGAAGGCCTCTCCGCCTCAAGTCGTTGCCACCCTGGAGACGGGCAAGGGACCGGCAGGGCTCTCCATCAACCGGCAGGGCAACCTCGCCATCGTGGCCAACCGCTCGGAGGGCACGCTGTCGATCTTCACCATCGCTGGCAAGACGGTGACTCCCGCGGGCACCCTCAAGCTCGGCGACGAGAAGATCGGCGCCAGTCACGTGGCGTTCAGCCCCGACGGCAAGACTGCCCTCGTCTCGCGCGACGGCGACGATCGGGTCTCCGTGCTGTCCGTCGACGGCACCAAGGTCGAGTACACCAAGCGCGATGTGAACGCCGGCCTTCGCCCCTACGGCCTCGACATCAGCTCGGACGGCAAGTACGCGGTGGTGGCCAACATCGGCCGGGGCGGCGGAGACAGCGACACCATCAGCGTGATGGACATGCAGGCAAAGCCCGTACGGGTGGTCGACACCATCACGGTCGGTCAGACTCCGGAAGGCATCAAGATCTCCCCCGACGGCAAGTGGGTGGGCGTGGTGGTCATGAACGGCAGCAACAAGGCGAAAACGTCGCCGTTCTTCGCCGACAACGGCAAGCTCGTGCTCTTCCGCGCCGATGGCACCAAGCTCACCAAGGTGGCGGAGGCCCCCATCGGCCACTGGTCACAAGGCGTGGCGTTCTCGACGGACGGGCGGATCATTCTGGTCGGCAACATGGTCGAAAAGAACCTCCAGATCTTCGACTGGAACGGGACCACCCTCAAGGACTCCGGCCATCAAATCAAGCTGAACGGTGGCTCCGCGGCTGTCCGCATCGCCGACAAGTAGGACCGCGATGGACATCGGCTGTCATCTCCCCACGCAGGGCCCCGTGGCGACCCGCGCGGCCCTGCTGACGTTCGCGCGTGAGGCGGAGCGGCACCACATGGCATCGCTCTGGGTGAGCGATCATGTGGTGTTCCCCCGCTCGGCGACGGGCAGCTATCCGGGTGGGCGTTTCCCCCACCCGCCCGACAAGGCCTATCTCGAGCCGGTAGCCGCCCTGGCCGCCGCTGCCGTCTGCACGACCGAGGCGCGGCTGGGAGCGTCGGTGTTCATCCTCGGCCATCGCCACCCCGTGGTGATGGCCAAGATGCTCACCACCATCGACACACTCTCTGAAGGGCGGCTGATCTGCGGGATCGGCGTGGGCTGGTGGAAGGAGGAACTGGAGATCCTGGGGGTACCCTTCCACAGGCGCGGACGGCAGGCCGACGAGATCGTCAAGATCCTCAAGGAGCTGTGGACGGCAAACAATCCGCGCTTCGAGGGCGACTTCTTCCGTTTCCGTGACCTCGGCTTCGCTCCCAAGCCCGTGCAGAAGCCTCACCCGCCCCTGTGGGTGGGCGGCGATAGCCAGGGCGCGCTCCAGCGCGTGGTCGCTCTCGGCGACGGCTGGCACGCGACGTCCAAGACACCCGACGAGTTGCGCGAGGGGCTGGAGCGTCTGCGCAGCGTGGCAGACGCCGCCAAGCGCCCGTGGGAGTCGATCACGCTGTCGCTGCGCTTCAGCCTCACTGACGATCTCTTGGCCCAGGGAGCTCAGGTCGTCATCGACCGGCTCGCCGCCTACAAGCGGCTCGGTCTGCATCACCTCGTGATCGATTTTCGACGCGACGACCTCGGGAAGATGCTGGAGCTTCTGGACCTGGTGGCGACCAAAATTCGTCCAGCCGTCGCGGCTACAGCCGCGGCGCGATCTGCTTGACGGCTTCCGCCGAGGTGATGACGGGCAAAACCTCAAAGTCCACCAGATCGCGCCAGCGCTCGGTCCACCGTTCCAGCAGCTTCGGATCCCCGCATTCCATGAGCTGATAGCACGTCGTGAGGTCCGTGGTGACCCAGCTCGAGATGTACGTGAGCCCGTCGGGGGCCAGCCGGCCCTGATCGCGAAAGCGCCGATACACGGGCACCGCGTTTCGATCCTTGAAGCGCTCGATGATCATGTACAGCATGGTTCTCCTCTACCGGGTGGTCGGTTTCGCGCGAAGGCCCATGACGCGGCCAACGTGGGGCGAGGGCGGCAAGATCGCGTGCGCTTCTCTGACCCGCGCCAGCCATTCGAGGACCGAGGGCGCCATGGGGGCTGCCCGCCGGGTCTCCTGGCTCACGTGCAATGACATGAGCTCGTTCGTGGATGCCAGGTAGCCCTCGGTGGCGTGGTACATCTCGTGGAAGTAGTGGATGCGCTTTTCATCATAGTCCAACAGGCGCGTGGTGAAGCGGAGCGGATCGCCCTTGCCCACTTCCCGCGCGTAGGTGACGTGGGCTTCCAGGCAGAACGTGCTCACTCCGTGCGCCCGGCGGTGGGCGCGGGTCAGCCCGATGAAGTCCATCCAGGCGTCGGTGGCGAAGTCGAAGACCACCAGGTAGTAGCCCACGTTCATGTGTCCGTTGTGGTCAATCCAGTCGGATCTCACCACGTCACGATAGAGGTCAAGCGGGGCCGGGACATCACTCATGGCGCGCACGCCCGCAAGGCCTGCATGACCATGTGCTTGCCGGCGGGGCCGCTGGCCCGTGGACTGATGATGGGCAGCGCCAGCCCCGCGTGGCGATACTCTTCGACCCGCGTCCGGCATTCGTCGGGAGTGCCGACGACCGCCACCGCGTCCACGAGCGAATCGGGCACGGCCCGGGCGGCTGCGGTTCGATCGCCCGTGTCCCACTCCCGCTTGATGGCGCGGGCCGCGTCGGGGAACCCGCTCTCGGCGAGCAAGCGATTGTAGCGGGGGAAGAACCCCGCATAGAGCGCCACCGACGGGCGCATCTGATCACGCGCTTCCGCGCGGCTCGCAGCCACGTAGCACGGCAGCAGCGAGACGATCTCGACGTCCTCCGGGCGGCGCCCAGCCCGGTGCGCCCCTCTCGTGACAGGTTCGGCCGCCCGGCGGGCGGCCTCCAAGGTACTCCAGGTCAGGATGACGCCGTTGGCCATCTCCCCACAGGCCTCCAGGAGGGGCCCAAAGAGCGCCGCCACGAAGACGGGAATCTCTCGACGGCCCGGGGTGAACCAGAGATCAAAGCGTTCGATTCCGATAACGCGACCCTGAAAGGACACGGTGCCGTCGCGGAGGAGTGCCCGCACGATCTCGATCGTCTCCCGCAGACGCTGGACCGGCTGGACGAACGGGATGCCGTGCTCGCCCTCGACCTGGACGCGGTGGCTCGACCCGAGGCCAAGGACAAACCGCCCGCCCGACAGGTGATCGACGGTGGCCGCGGCCATGGCGATGGTGGGCGCACTCCGCACGAAGACGCTGCTGATGGCGGTGCCGAGCTTGATGGTCCGAGTGGCCACGGCACACGCGGCGAGGATGGCAAACTGGTCGCCTCCGTGCCCCTCCGTCATCCATGCCGACTCGTAGCCGAGCTCCTCCGCCAGCCTGACGCACTCGACGATCTCGGGCGGAGTCAGCCCACCCGTGAACGCAATGCCGATCCGCGACGAGGTCATGGCCGGCATTGTAAGACGGCGGGCGCCCCATGACGGACACCGCTTTCGTCGAGGTCGCCGATGGGCGTACGATCGCACGCGATGAGCACCGCGCCGGTCTCGATGGCTCCACACCTGGCCGCCCTCCGGCGTTGCTGGCATCCGGTGGCTTACGAGCACGAGGTGACGGAGCGACCTCGATCCGCAACCCTGCTCGGCGAGCCGCTCGCGCTCTGGCGGGATTCTCAGGGGGTGGCCCATGCCTTCCGCGACGTCTGCAGCCATCGGGGCACCGCGCTTTCGCTGGGCCGCGTCGCGGGCGACGAGATCGTCTGCCCTTACCACGGCTGGCGCTATCGGAGAGACGGCTCCTGCAGCGCCATCCCCCAACTGCAGGATCCCACGCGCGTCCCCGCCAAGGCTCGGGCGACCGCCTATCGTTGCCGGCAGCGCTACGGTCTCCTCTGGGTCGCCCTCGATGATCCCTGCTGGTCGTTACCTGATGTGTCGGAGCTGGAGGACGCGCACTGGCGCGTGGTAGCCACCGGCCCCTTCGCCTGGCGCTGCGATGCCTCGCGCCAGATCGAAAACTTCACCGACTTCGGCCACTTCGCCTTCGTGCACGAGGGCTTGCTGGGAGATCCGGCGCAGGCTGTGGTGGCGCCCTATTCGGTGCAGCGGGAAGGACACGTGCTCCGGTACGAGTACGTGCGACCGGATGCCCCGAACACCGAGGATTTTCCCGTGTTCGCAGCCGAGGAGCGGAAGGCGCCCACGCGCACCACGCGCTACGCCCTGCACCTGCCCTACACGATCGTCGAGCACATCGACTGGGGTGGGGACGAGAAAATGCTCTACTTCTTTGCCTCACAGCCGGTTGCCGAGGACTCCTGCGTCGGCTACTGCCTCGTTGCCCGTAACTACAACCTCGACCAGCCCGACGAGGTCATGCAAGCGTTCGAGCGCACCATCTTCGACCAGGACCAGCGCGTGGTCGAGTCACAGCGCCCGGAGCAGGTGCCGTTCGATCTGGCCGATGAGCTCCACTTGACGTTCGACGCGCTGGCCGTCGCGTACCGGCGCGCCATGCAGGCCCACGGCTTCGCGCCCTCAGGCTGACGAGACGTCCTGAACGAAATGGACGCGCTCGCGAAGGGGCGCGTATCCTGAGGGCCGATGGCGAACCGAGCTGGTGACTGGTTCAATCAAGCCCTCCGTGACCTGGACACCTTCACGGAGAAGCGGTCAAGGCCCTGCATCTCCATCGGCCAGAGTCGGGGCCAGCCTCCGCACCTCGTGGCCAAAGCGCAGGTTCTTGACACCGCCTACATCCCATCACGCTGCCCGAACAGCCACCCGGAGGGCGCGCCGTTCGAGCACTACGGCCCTATCCAGAGTGAGGAGGCCCTGCAATTTGCCGGCGAGATCGTTGAGTTCGTCCGTCTTCACCTGGCCTGACAAGACCACGGTCATCCGCGCCTTGAGCGACTGGGCGGAAGGCACGGCCGCCATCCGCCCCGATCTGGCTCGCGTCGGTTACTTCGGCTCGTACGCGCGCGGAGACTGGGGAGTCGGCAGCGACCTCGACGTCATCATCGTGGTGCGAGAATCTTCGACTCCGTTCGTACGCCGTGGCGCTGCGTGGGACCTCACGCGACTCCCGGTGCCGGCTGACGTGCTCGTCTACACGGAGCGCGAGTGGCAGGCGCTGGTCAATTCCGGAACCCGATTTGCGCGTGTCGCTCGTCACGAGGCCCTCTGGGTGTACTCGCGCCCCACAACTCGACTCTAAGCTTTTCGGGTTCCCCATTTTCAGGTCGCCCATAGACATCCCATTTAGGGCCATTCACTGACGTAATTTGTGGTGCCCTTGACAAGTTTGGGAACCCGGATGCACAGTCAAGGAAAGGCGTTTGAGTGTGAGTTGATCGAGAGCGCTGCTAGGAGCCTCTAGCGACACGAACTCGGAGGTCGCCCCAACCACGATTCCGGTCTGGAGAGGGAGGCCGCGATGCCCGTCACGGTCAGTTACCCCGGCGTCTATATCGAAGAAATTCCGAGCGGTGTCAGGACGATTACCGGGGTGGCTACATCGATCACTGCCTTCATCGGCTGGTCGGCCAGAGGCCCGGTCGATCGCGCGCAGCGCGTACTGAGCTGGCCGGACTTCGAGCGATCCTTCGGCGGACTCGATTCGCGCAGCTTGCTCGGTTACGCGGTCTATCAGTTCTTCGGCAACGGCGGCAGCGACGCGTATGTGATCCGGCTGACGGACCAGGCCAGCCCCGCCTCCTTGGTGCATCCGCGCCGCGCCCATCCCCAACGTAGGCCGTCTCACCATCACTGCGAAGAACCCTGGCGTGTGGGCGCGCGACTACGGCATCGTCACCAGGGTCCGCGCCGATGACCCGACCCGTTTCCGTCTGGCCGTCGTCTACGCACCGGCGGGTCCGGCGAGCGAGGTCATCGTCGAGTCATTCGAGAACCTCTCCATGGCGACCGCCGACCGGCGCTTCGTTCAGACCGTGGTCAACGCCGAATCCCAACTCGTCGACGTCGCCGTCACCGACGGTACTGTCCCCCCCAACACGCCGACCCCGTCGCCCAGGCTCGCGGGTGGCTCCGACGGCACTGTGCTCGAGCCGACCACCGCCGCCTTCCACGACCAGCTCAATAGCTCCACAGGCGGTTTCCACCATCTCGACCGCGTCGACCTTTTCAACCTGCTCTGTGTTCCGGGCCTAACCGACGCCACCACGCTGGGTACGCTGCAGGACTACTGTCGAGAGAGGCGCGCCTTCCTCATCGCCGACTGCGCGAGCAACGCGACCTTCTCGAGCTTGCGAGCCCGGGCCGTCGTCGGGCCTCACGGGAGACGACGCCATCAATGCCGCCTTCTACTTCCCATGGCTGGAGGCGCCCGATCCGCGCCAGGAAGGGCGGCCGCGGGCGCTTCCCCCATGCGGCTTCGTGGCCGGCGTGTATGCGCGTACGGACGCCACTCGCGGCGTGTTCAAGGCGCCGGCGGGGACGGATGCCAGCGTGACGGGAGTGCTCCGTCCCCGAGTCATTCTCACCGACAGCGAGAACGGCACCTTGAACAGGCAGGCGATCAACTGCATCAGGACGTTTCCTGTGTACGGCACCGTGGTGTGGGGCGCCCGGACCCTCCACGGCCACGACGAGCGCGGCTCGGAGTGGAAATACATCCCGGTGCGGCGCCTCGCTCTCTTCATCGAGGAGAGTCTCTTCCGCGGCACCAAGTGGGTCGTCTTCGAGCCCAACGACGAGCCGCTGTGGGCGCAGATCCGGCTCAACGTGGGCGCCTTCATGCAGGGCCTCTTCCGACAGGGCGCCTTCCAGGGCCTGACGCCGCGCGAAGCGTATCTGGTGAAGTGTGATCGAGAAACCACCACGCAGCACGACATCAACCTCGGCGTGGTCAACATCCTGGTCGGATTCGCACCGCTCAAGCCCGCCGAGTTCGTGATCATCCGGATCCAGCAGCTCGCTGGTCAGGCCGCGGCGTGAGCCACTGATCCCCGGCGCCGGACGTGGCGGACACGTCCTGGTGCGTGCCCACTGAACGCAGGAGGTCGCGATGCCTCAGTTCACCGTCAACGCGCAACGCGCCGACCCGTACAAGAACTTCAAGTTTCGCGTTCGCTGGGACAACCGCCATGTGGCGGGGATCAGCAAGGTCAGCGCGCTGAAACGTACGACCGAGGTGGTGACCCACCGCGAGGGTGGCGATCCCAGCAGTAGCCGCAAGTCGCCCGGGCGGACCGAGTACGATGCGATAACGCTGGAGCGTGGTGTCACTCACGACACCGAGTTCGAGAAGTGGGCCAACAAGGTCTGGAACTTTCGCGCCGGACTCGGGGCCGAGGTGTCATTGGCAGACTTTCGAAAGAACATCATCCTCGAGTTCTACAACGAGGCAGGGCAGCTCGCCCTGGCCTATCGCGTGTACCGCTGCTGGGTGTCCGAGTTCGACGCCCTTCCGGAGCTGGATGCGAACGGCAACGGCGTCGCCATCCAGATGCTCAAGCTAGAAAACGAAGGCTGGGAACGCGACTACGAGGTGATCGAGCCCGCGGAGCCGAGCTTCACCGAGCCGCTCCCATAGGTGGGCCGAGGTACGGGACGGACTCCTTCCATGGAGATGCGCGCGCTTGCGACCGCGGAACTGCTGGAGGCCTGGGAGCGTGGGCTGGAGTTGTCGCCGCCACAGCGGGCGTTGGCCATCCTGGGTGCGTCGACTCCCAACAGCGGCCCGGAGGCTCTCGGGCGGCTCAGCGTTGGGGAGCGAGACGCGTGCCTCCTGACATTGCGCGAGTGGACCTTCGGCCCTCGTTTGGCCGGAACCGCCCAGTGCCTGCAATGCGGTGAGGCCGTGGAGTTCGTCTTTGACGTGGCGGACGTCCGCCAACAGCCCGGATCCGCGCCTCCCGAGCTCGTCGTGACCAGCGGGGAGTTCGTGGTGCAGTGCCGTCTGCCGAGCAGCTCCGATCTCGTGGCAATCCACGACTGCTCGGATGTGGGCGCAGCTCGGGAGATGCTGGCCAAGCGTTGCATCGCGGAGGTCCACCGGCAGGGCGTACCCTGCCCGGTTGACGGGCTGCCGGAGGCGGTCTTGGATGCCGTCGCCGAGCACATGAGTCGGGCCGATCCGCAGGCCGACGTGCAACTCGCGCTGACGTGTCCCACCTGTGGCCATCAGTGGCAGTCGATGTTCGACATCGCGGCATTCTTCTGGGACGAGGTCCACGCCTGGGCACGCCGAACGCTGCGTGAGGTCCACACCCTGGCCAGCGCCTACGGATGGCGGGAGAGCGATGTGCTGGCTCTCAGCCCGCGGCGCCGGCAGGTGTACCTGGAGATGGCATCGGGGTGACCAACTTCTTTGATCGCCTGGTGGCGCGCGCCCTTGGCAGCGAGGCCATCGTTCATCCGCGACTCCCAGGACTATTCGAGCCTCTGATTCTTGAAGAAGCTGTCCGACCCACCGACCCCCTGCACACGGAGGAGATCGAGGGAGGGGTCAAGCCCAGAGCGCAAGCGGCGGGCCTCCTGGGCACCGAGGCGACCGAGCGTCTGGCTGTGCCGGCGCGGCCTGACGTCAGCGCACCCCCAACCGAGCGATCAATAGCCGGCAAGCAGGAAACCGCATCCGCCTCGTCCGCCGTGAAACGCCGCAGGCAGTCTTCGGCGGTAGCCGGAGATCCCGTCACACCCCGCGTCGAGCCGCCACCAGCGCCGTCGGGGGTGGAGCCTAATCGGGTCGCACCAAAACCGATCCCACTCCTGCCCCCAGCACTCGACGTCGACAGGAAAGCGCCCAGGGCTCCGGGGCGAATCACGCCATCTGAAGTCTCAAAGGCGCCGGGCACAGGGCGCCCACCAGACCACGCCGGGCAGCATTACACTCCTGAGCGAACGGATCAGCCTCGCACGCAGCCCAGAGAGCCATCTGGGCGCCGGATACTTCCTGCCCAGGAAGCGCCAGTCCCGACCATGGAACCGACTCGGGGGGACGTCGGAATACCGATCGCTCCCGAACGTGCCGAGCCCTTAGCTACGCCCGCGGCCCCGACCATCCGGGTGACGATCGGTCGCGTCGACGTGCGGGCCGAGGTGCCGCCGCCTACACCTCGTGGCGCGAGCACACGGCGCAGCACGGCCATCGCGCTCGACGACTATCTGAAGCAGCACCAAGCACGGCGACGATGAGCAACTTTCTCGCGGTGGCCACCGTCACCGCGACCCTGCGCAGCGTGCTGGATCAGGCGCTCTCGGCCGACCTTCCCGGCGCCGTCGCCGGCGCGCAAGTCACAACCCAGCGACCCGTTGGGGCCAGCCCCACACAGCCGGGAACCGGTGTCAATATCTACCTCTATCAGGTGGCGCCCAATCCTGCCTGGCGCAATGTCGATCTGCCCACACGCCAGAGCAACGGGCGAATGGTACGACGTCCCCAGGCGGCTCTCGACCTGCACTATCTCCTGAGCTTCTTCGGC
Organism: uncultured Candidatus Rokubacteria bacterium; assembly: GCA_963754315.1. GTDB lineage: Bacteria > Methylomirabilota > Methylomirabilia > Rokubacteriales > CSP1-6 > CAVWFS01. Next base: position 585,060 of record CAVWFS010000008.1, on the reverse strand, counting down.
GACGAGACGCAGCTCGAGCCGCAGCGGCTGCTGGGCGTCGTCTCGCAGACCTTGCACGCCCAGCCCGTGCTCAGCCGCGATCAGATCGTCGTGGCGAAAGGGGCCCAGCCCTTCCTGAGCCCCTCGAATCTGGATCAGCAGGTCGAGCTGGTGAGATTGACGCCGATCGCTCTCTCCCTGGAGGAGCTGTCCAAGTTGTGGTCGGTCTTCTTTCAGGTGCAGTACACGCTCTCGGTCGCCTACCAGGCCAGCGTGGTCCTGATCGAGAGCGAGGACAGGCCGGAGATGGCGCTGCCCGTGCGCGCGCGCAACCTCTACGTGGTGCCGTTTCGCCAGCCGAGCATCGAGTCGGTCGAGGCGTCGGCCGGCCCCAACGAGCCGATCGTGGCCGAGAGCACCCTCGTGCTCCGGGGACGGCAGTTGCAAGGGGAAATGACTCTCGTGCGCGTCGGTGGCACCGAGCCACTGTCGCCCGCCAACGTGAGCGCCACCGCCATCACCCTGGCGCTACCGCCCCAGGCACGGGCCGGGGTGCAGGGCGTGCAGGTGGTGCATCGGATGCCCATGGGCACGCCGGCAGTACCTCACGAGGGCGTCGAGTCGAACGTGGCGGCCTTCGTGCTACACCCCGGCATCACCCAGATCAGCCCGGGTAGCCCGCAAACACTGACGCTCGAACTGAATCCTGCCGTCGCTCCACAGCAGCGCGTCGTGCTGCTGCTCAACCAGGTCGCCCCACCCTCCCCCCAACCACGCGCGTACGCAATCGACGCCAGTGACGAGGGTCGGACCGAGGTCACCGATACGGTCTCGTTCGGGGTGGCGGGCGTGGCGGCGGGCGACTACCTGGCCCGGGTACAAGTGGACGGCGCGATGAGCTCGCTCGAAGTTGACACCGATGCGACCAGCCCGACGTTCAACCAGTTCGTCGGCCCGCGGATCACCATTTCATGACACGCGTCGAGGCGGTTGACTGGCCCACCGCTAACCAACGCTACTTGACGTGCGCACTCAACCGCGTGCGCGGAGCGCTGGAACTTCAGGCCGCGCCCGACAGGCCGGACGCCGCCGCGCGCGCGGCGGCCGTCCAAACCGCGCTGGACGAGGCGGCGGGCTCGATGCCCGCGCCCTCCGCGTTGGAGACGCTCTGCTCGCTGTTCGCCCTCTCTTCGTTCGAGCGCGACCTGCTACTGCTATGTGCAGGTATGGAGTTCGACGCGGGCTTCGGCGCCTGCTGTGCGGCCGCCCAGGGCGAGCCGGCGCGCGCCTATCCGACCTTTGGACTGGCGCTGGCGGCGCTGCCCGACCCACACTGGAGCGCGCTCTCGCCGGCTGCGCCGCTGCGCCACTGGCGGCTGGTGGAGGCCGGCGCGGGCAGCACACTCACGACGAGTCCCCTTCGGATCGACGAGCGGATCCTCCACTTCCTGGCCGGTGTCCCGCATCTCGACGATCGACTGGTAGGACTCGTCGAACCGCTGACTCTCGTGGACGACCTCGTACCGTCACAGCAGGCGGTCGCCGAGCGCATTGTCGCGGTGTGGGAGCCACTAGACCGACAGGCCCTCCCCGTGATGCAGTTGTGCGGGCCCGAGCGGACCGCCCGGCAGGCCGTTGCCGCCGCGGCCTGCTCGGCGCTCGGGCTCGACCTGCACGTCCTGTCGATTCATTCGTTGCCGGCTCACGCCAGTGAGCTTGCAGCGCTCGCGCGGCTCTGGTCGCGCGAGGCCATGCTGAGCGAAAGTGCCCTGCTGCTCGATTGTGAGGATCTGGAGCCGACCGACGCGGCGCGCCAGAGTGCCGTCGCACGTCTCGTTGCGGGAACACAGGGGCCGGTGATCGTGGCCACCCGCGAGCGACGCCGTTTCGGCGATCGCCCCCTGGTGAGCTTTGACGTCGGGCGGCCCACCCCGGATGAGCAACGCGACCTATGGCGCGCGGCGCTCGGTCAATCAGCCGAGCGCCTCAACGGGCACACCGATGCCCTCGTCGCTCAGTTCAACCTCAGCGGACCGCGGATCCGCTTGGCCAGCCGCGAGGCGCTGGCCGGTGAGGAGGACAGCGCCACCGCGCTGTGGGACGCCTGCCGGGTGCAGGCCCGCACGGCGCTGGATGACCTGGCCCAGCGCATCGCGCCGGCCGCGACCTGGAACGATCTCGTCCTGCCGGAGGCGCCGCGGCAGACTCTGCGCGAGATCGCCGCCCACGTCCGGCAGCGGGCCCAGGTCTACGAGCGCTGGGGCTTCGCGGCAAAGAGCAGCCGCGGTCTCGGCATCAGCGCCCTGTTCGCGGGTGCCAGCGGCACCGGGAAGACGATGGCGGCCGAAGTCCTGGCGGACGAGCTGCGGCTGGACCTCTACCGCATTGACCTGGCCGCCGTCGTCAGCAAGTACATCGGCGAGACCGAGAAGAACCTCCGGAAGGTGTTCGACGCGGCCGAGGAGAGCGGCGCGATCCTGCTCTTCGATGAGGCTGACGCGCTGTTTGGCAAGCGCAGCGAGGTCAAGGACAGCCACGACCGCTACGCCAACATCGAGGTGAGCTACCTCCTGCAGCGCATGGAGGCCTACCGCGGCCTGGCCATCCTGACCACGAACATGAAGAGCGCGCTCGACAACGCCTTTCTCCGCCGGCTCCGCTTCATCGTGCAGTTCCCCTTCCCCGACGCCGCCCAGCGCGCGGCGATCTGGCAGCGGATCTTCCCGGCCACCACCCCGACCGTGGGGCTCGACGTGAACAAGCTCGCGCGCCTCAACGTGGCGGGCGGGAACATTCGCAACATCGCGCTCGGCGCCGCCTTCCTCGCCGCCGATGAGGGAGCGCCGGTGAGTATGAGCCATCTCCTGCGGGCGGCCCGAAGTGAGTACGCCAAGCTCGAAAAGCCCTTCGTTGAAGGCGAGGTCCGCGATTGGGGGACGGAGTCACCCGATGCGCGCGTGACCGGTAACCGGGTCGTCTGAGGAGGAGAACCATCGCTGCACCGGCGCTCTTCTGGTGGCACCTGGAGTTGAAGCTGAGCAAGAAAGACGGCGTGAAACGGGCCCATGCCGCGCTGGCCAACACCGCAACGGGTCAGATCACGAAGAACGAGGACTCTGTCACCCTCGTCTCGAAGGACTTCATCGCCACCATCTCGTGCGTTTCGCGGGGGCAGAAGGAAATACAGGTCATTGTCATCGTGGCCGGGCAGAACGGGAATGAAACGCGCGGGACAATGGAACAGCTCCGCGACGGCATGCGCTCCGGGATATTCGAGTAAACCATAGCGGGCTGGGTGAAACGTCGATGAGGAGTCAGAATGATCTCCGCCATATCGGAGACCGCGGCGTTGATCACGCCGCGGGGACGGCGCCCGGCCCGGTGTCAGTGCACATCGAGCGGCTGGTGCTGCATGACTTTCCAGCGACGGGTCACTGGCGCATGGGCTTGGCGGTGCAGCGCGAGCTGGCGCGGCTGCTCGCCAAACGAGGTTTCCCGAGCGGCCTGGCCCCCGGTGGCGCGTTGGCTCGTACGGATGGCAAGTCATTCCGAGTCGCCCCAGGCGCTGGCGCGAAAGACATCGGTCGGCAGGTTGCTCGCGCTATCTACCGAGGGTTAGTCCGATGAAGACGCGGATGCCCGCTTCGGTGAAGGTGGGGGCGTCCCCGTCCCTCGCACTGGCTCCACTTGGATCCCTCCAGCGCGCGTGCACCTGCGGTGCCCGGGCCGGGCTGGATGGCCAATGCACCGCGTGCCGCCACGATAGATTGATCGGCCACCGCCACCCGTCGGACCGGACTACGTCGTCTGAGGCGCCACCGCTCGTGGCCGAGGTGCTGCGCTCCCCAGCCCAGCCTCTCGACTCGGCCAGCCGGACCCTCATGGAGGCACGCTTCAGTCACCACGCCCCGCACCTGCCCTCGCATGCCCCGACGCCCGCAGCAGTGATGCATCCCGTCGCCATCGGTCCGGCCGACAGTCGCTCGGAGCAGGAGGCCGCCCACACGGCGGAGCGCGCGTCGCGAGGAACTGGCCTGCCCGGCAGGGATGCAGCAGTTTCGCCGATCTCCTATGACTTCAGCCAGGTGCGCATCCACACAGACACCCGCGCCGCGGCGTCGGCCGAGTCGATCGATGCCCTTGCCTACTCCTACGGTCGAGACATTGCATTTGCCAGGGGGCAGTACAGACCGGAGACGATGGCAGGCCGCGAATTACTTGCGCACGAGTTGGCCCACGTACTTCAGGCGCCCCAACACCCTGCGATCGTGCAGCGGGAGAAGAAGCGACGCTCCAGAGCAGTTTCCAAGAAGTCTCGATCTCGAAGAGCGGCTGGTAGGGCGTCTTCGCCGATAGTCTGGGAGCCGCCGACGGATGAATCGTTTCCCGGCTACACAGGCACAAAAGATCCAAACACTGGCGAGGATATCTTGGCACCCGATTCGTCCGAGGAATATCTCGAATCCATGTATACGGCACTGCCCAACTCCCGGGCGAAGGAATCTCTGATCATCGAGGAGAAGCGTGAGCAGACATACGCTGTCAAGCGCATTACGGATCTGATAGTTAGTGGCGCCGGGCTGAAAGTGTCTTTTGGGGACCTGCAAGGGCTCACACCGGAGGAGCTCGAGGTACTACTACAGACCACTCGCGACGTGCTGCGACTTGCCAAGTCTGATAGTACCAAACTGAAAGCGCGAACGTTCCTCGTTAGTATCCTCGTCCCTGCTATTCACAGCAAGGAGGCTAAGCAGGAAGAGCAAGAGCAAGAAGCGAGAACGAGGCTCGAAGGCGCCCTGGTGCAGGCCGCACGCGATAGCGACGAAGTCAGTCGTGAACGGGCGCTACAACAGGATGCCCCGAGCCTGCCTACCGATGTCGTCAACCTGGTCAAGAATCGTGCTCAGTTCATTGCCAGCAACGAGGGAAACTTTTCGGCCGACGAGTTCAAGAGAGTTCTTGAAGCGGTCGATCTCGTGGAAAGGAAAATCGACAGGTCGATCGCGAACAACTTCTACCAGACCTATTCTAAGGGCAACACGCTGCGGAGGGGGCACTGGAAGCTCCGCGAGGAGGACTATGCTTACACGGAAGGCGACAAAACGTCGCTGAATCCGCCGTTCTTGGCGACGGCTTCCACCGAGAGCCTCGCATCAGTCTACATTGTACATGAGCCGCTCCACATGGGGCAGCGGATCATGGCCGGAAGCGGCGCGTCCGGTGACCAGAGCGGAGAGGGGCGCCATCATGGTGCCGAGCTGGTAGCTGCGCAATTGCTAGGCGACGTGAAACGCCAGAATCAGATAGAATTGGAGGCCGAGTTTTACACGCGCCACAACGCGGAGGCAGCCGCGAACCTCTGCGTCGCCTACGCTGCGACCTCAGTGTTGGAGTCCGAGACAAGATCGCGCCCCCGCGTCGAAGGCTTACCGCAGGCCCTTGCTCGTGGACCTCTCGATGCGCGAAGAATGTTCCTTGAAATCATGACGAAGAATCCAGTCGACTACACAGAGAATCTGAGCACCTTTATCGAGGCAGTCAGGGGGAATTTTTTCACGGGCAGTTCCGACGTCCCTGCGCCCTGGGTGGGTCGCACGAAGATACCACGGGCTTGTTGGCCGAAGGCAGCAGCCGAGAAAAGCAGCATACCTGAGTCCGTACGGCACGGCAGTCTAAAGTAACGAGGCTCGGATGACCACTTCTCCGCTCGCCCCGCGCCTCCTGAGAGGCGGCATCGTGCTAGTCCACCCGGACAGCGGGCTGGTCGAGCGCGTGATCGCGCTGCAGTACAACCCGGAGACGCTCACCCGCACGCTGCAGGTGCAGGGCGCCGGGGAGGGGGGTGACCGTGGGGAGGCGCTGCGCCTGACTGGCCCGCCCATCGAGACGTATCAGCTCGAGGCGGAAATCGACGCGGCCGATCAGCCCAAGCTGTTCAGGGCGATCCGATTTAACGAGGGTGTCTACCCGGCGCTGGCCGCGCTGGAAACGTTGGTCTATCCGGAGAGCACCCGGTTCGTGGAGAACAACGCGCTCGCCGAGCGCGGCATTCTGGAAATCGCGCCGGTCGAGACGCCGCTGACGCTCTTCGTCTGGAGCAAGAATCGAGTGCTGCCTGTGCGTCTGACGGAATTCAGCATCACCGAGGAGTTTTTTGATCCACTGCTCAACCCAATTCGAGCCCGCGTGAGCTTGAGTTTGCGTGTGCTGAGCGTTACCGATCTGCCGTTCCAGCACCGTGGCGTCAGCCTATTCCTAGGCCATCTCCAGCGACTGGAGCGGCTGGCGAAGCAGTACCGCGGCGGGGCCTTGGGGGATCTCGGGATCACGGAGAGCGATTTGGCGCCCGGCGAGAACGCCGGTTGAAAAGCCGTCTCACCATTTGGGAGCTAGCGCGGCTCTAATCTCGCGGTCCGACGTTGACCGAGATGTGAGGAGGACACACGGTGGCCGAGGGGTTTCCCATTACGAGTCGCTATCACCGCACGGAGACGGCGCAGCTCCGGACGGAGTCAGGACGGACCGTGGTGTACCTGCGGCGCCGCTTCGTCCCGCCGCCGGAGCGCTTCGAGCTGATTCAGGAGCACACGGTCACCGAAGGTGACCGGCCGGACACCATCGCCGCCGCCTACCTTGGCGACCCCGAGCAGTTCTGGCAGCTCTGCGACGCCAATGCCGCCCTGCACCCCGCCGAGCTGACCGCAGCGCTCGGACGCACGCTACGCATCACCCTGCCCGAGGGCATCGCGGGGGCGACGCTGTGAAAGGCGTTCATCTTTCGTTGCGCATGGGTTCGGTGGTGACCGTGGCGGCGCCGAGGGCGGTGATCGAGGCGCTGACAGAGGTGCAGGTGCAGTCAGAGTCGGGCAGTCAGAGCGGCTTCCAGCTGCAGTTCACCCTGGGCAAGGACGGACCGCTCAACGTGCACTGCTGGCGGGCCTGTTCGATCCGACCGTACGCGTGATCATCGTGGTCACCGTCAACGGCACGCCGCATGTCCTGATGGACGGTATCATTACGCGGCAGGACATCGCCCCGGGCAAGCGTGCGGGGCAATCCGTCCTCACCGTCACTGGCCTCGACCTCACCGCATTGATGGACCTTGTGGACCTGACCGGCGTGCCGCTGCCGCCCGGCCTGCCGGTGTCACGCGATCGTGGCCATGCTGCTGGCGAAGTTCGCTCCGCTCGGCATCGCGCCGAAGGCGATCCCCAGCGTGCTGGAGTTCATCAAGAACCCGCTGGAGCAGCTTCCTGTCCAGCAAGGCACGGACCTGAAATTCATCGAAGGACTGGCCAGTGCGGTCGGCCATGTCTTCTACCTGGAGCCCGGCCCCGTCCCTGGGGTAAGCACCGCCTACTGGGGACCGGAGATCCGCGCCGGCGTACCGCAGCCTGCGCTGAGCGTCGACATGGATGCCGCCACAAATGTGGAATCGCTGAGCTTCACCTACGACGGCCTGGCCAAGACCCTCCCGATCGTCCACGTCCAGCCGCCGCGGTCGAAGGTCCCTTTCCCCGTACCCGGCCCGACATCACCGCGCTGCACCCGCCGCTGGCGGCCAAGCCAGCCCTTCGTCTCCGCACCCAGCCGCTGTGCGACACGGCCAAGCACGATCCGGCCGAGGCGATGCTCCTGGGCCTCGCACAAGCCGTGCGGACGGCGGACGCCGTGACGGGGACCGGGCAGCTTGACGTGCTGCGTTATGGCCACGTGCTGCGATCGCGCCAGCTCGTTGGCGTGCGAGGCGCGGGACTCGTCTACGATGGCTTCTATTACGTGCGGAGTGTCTCGCACACGATCCGCCGTGGTAGCTACACGCAGAACTTCTCGCTGGCCCGCGATGGCCTGATCTCGAACACGCCGAGGGTGCCCACCCGCCCCCTCGAAACGCCGAACCTGTCGATGATTCGTGGAGGGCCGAGTTCTCCTGGCGCGAGGGCACTCTAATGAACGTACCAACTGCGGCCCTTTCCAGGGCAAGTACCGCGGCGTGGTGGTCAATAACCAGGACCCGCAGGGGCGCGGGCGCGTGCAGGCCCAAATTCCGGACGTGCTGGGCCTCACGCCGTCGACATGGGCGCTGCCATGCATGCCCCTGGCCGGTCCCCAGATGGGCGCCTATCTGGTGCCGCCGATCGGCGCTGGAGTCTGGATCGAGTTCGAGCAGGGCAACCCCGACTACCCGATCTGGGCCGGCTGCTGGTGGGGTGGACGGGAGGAGGTGCCGGCCCTGGCGCTGGCCGCGCCGCCGCCGTTTCAGAATGTTCTGCTGCAGACGACCGGCCAGCATTCGCTGCTGCTCACCGATGCACCGGGTGGGGGGATCGTCCTGAAGAATTCCAGGGGGGCTCAATCATGATTGGCGACACGGGCATCGTGCTTTCCGACGGAAAGGGCGCTGTGATCACGCTGAGCGGCGGAATCGTGACCGTGAACCAGGAGCGCTTGTCGTCAAGTAACGGGAGGTGCACAGAATGCCGGGCTTCGTCTTCCATGTCGGCGCTCTAGCGAGCTGTCCGCACCCGGGGGGCCAGGTTTCAGTGCTCTCGACCAACAGCCGGGTGTTTGTCGGTACCCAGGCGGTGGCAACGGTCAACGATTTCTACCCGGTGGTCGGCTGCCCGTTCGTGAACCCCGGCGGTGCGCCTCAACCCTGCGTCAACGTCCGCTGGTTGCAGCCTGCGACACGCGTTTTTGTCGATGGCCAGGCCGTGCTGCTCAGCACCAGCACCGGACTCTGCCTGAACGCCGTGCAGGGGCCGCAGGGTGCGCCCATTATTACTGGCACCCAGTTCCGGGTGAGCGGGACATGAGTCAGATCGACTTTCCATCCATGTTGACGGACGCGGGCGCACTGCTGCCACTGGCGATGACGACCACGTGCGCGACCTCATCGAGCAGGTGCTCTTCACCACGCCGGGCGAGCGCGTCAACCGCCCCACCTTCGGCACCGGCCTGTTGCAGCTCCTCTTCGCGCCCAACAGCGACGAGCTGGCCGGGGCCGCCCAGTTCACCGTGCAGGCGGCGCTGCAGCAGTGGCTGGGCGACCTGATCCAGGTGGAGGCGGTGGAGGTCGAGAGCGAGGAGGCCACCCTTCGGGTGACGGTGCAGTACGTCGTGCGGCGCACCCAGCAGCGCCAGGTGGCGCAGTTCTCTCGTGAGGTCTGAGCGTGGGTCCGCGGTACGCCTGCAACAATGAACATCGCCGCCAGGCCGTGGTGGCCATGCCAGCTTGAACGGCATCGACTACCTGGAGGTGCTGGACGGGGAGGCGCCGCCGGGCAGTCGCGCCAGCAGACGCTGCTGGTGCGCTGCTTCAAGCCGCTGCCCGTGGACTTCGGCACGGACAACGTGCGCATCACCGGGGGCGTGCGGCTCGCACCTCGAGGTGGTGTGGGCGCGCCGGCCCCCGATCCGGAAGGCTCCTGGCCGAAGGGAGGATTAACCCGGCCGAGCACGATTTTTGCGGGAGCACTGCCCGAGACGGAGCGACTTCTGGTGGTGCGTACCGCGCCGCCGGCGACTTCTCCACCTACCGGCTCTGCCTGGGCGCCCCTAGCGACACGCCCGCGAAGACTTCGACCCGCTGCTCCCAGCGTGGACTTCTCCTTCAAGGTGGAGTGCCCCAGGAGTTCGACTGCAAGCCGAGTCACCCGGCCCCCCGGGCGGTTGCCGACCCGCAGATCGACTACCTGGCCAACGACTATGCCAGCTTCCGCCGGCCTGATGCTGGACCGGCTGGCCGAGATGTTGCCTGACTGGAACGAGCGTAACCCGGCGGACCTGGGCATCGCCCTGGTGGAGTTGATGGCCTACGCCGCCGACCACCTCAGCTACTACCAGGACGCCGTGGCCACCGAGGCGTACCTGGGCACGGCACGCAAGCGCGTCTCGCGTGCGCCGCCACGCCCGGCTGCTGGACTACCGCATGCACGACGGCTGTAACGCCCGCGCCTGGGTGCAGCTGCGCGTGAGGGCGACCTCGTGCACCGTCGTTGTTCACCATTGCTCCGCGAAGGGCACGCCCCTGCTCACCCGCGTCGCGGCCAGGCGACGCTGATCGCGCCGGACTCGACGCCCACCGGCGCTCGCCGCGGGCCCCGTCGTCTTCGAGACGCTGCACGCCGTCACGCTGCTCGTGGAGCACAATACGATCCGCTTTTACACCTGGGGCTCCGGATGCTGCCTGCCGAAAGGTGCGACCCGTGCCACCCTGACTGGCACATCTGCGGCCTTCAGGTCGGCGATGTGCTGGTCTTCGAGGAGGTTCTGGGCGCGACGACCGGCCAGCCGGCCGATGCCGACCCCGCGCATCGCCATGCCGTCGCCTGACCGACGTGCGCCTGGCCGCGAGACCCCCTCGGCGGCCAGTTCCTTTCCCGCCGGTCGACGACCCCGTGCCGGTCACCGAGATTGCCTGGGCGGCTGCTGACGCGCTGCCCTTTCCGCTCTGCTCTCGGCGACCATCGCGGGCCAGCCCGGGGGGGACGCGAGCGTTGCCCGCGGCAACATCGTGCTTGCCGACCATGGGCGAACGATTCTGGACGAGCCGCTGGTGCCGAGGCCCCGCCGCCGGATGGCCGGCTACGCCAGGTGGCCCTTCGAGAGGCTGACTGACCCACCACGCGCCCTACGACCAGCAGCACAGTCCCGGGCCGCAGCGGCTCCTGCCCTGGCTCCGCGAGAGGCGCTGCCCGCGGTGAGTCTCCGCACGCCGACGACACGTGGCTGCCCAGCGCGACTTGCTTGACAGCGATCGTTCGCGCACCATTTCGTCGTCGAGATGGACGAGAACCGGCGCGCCCAGCTGCGCTTCGGCGACGGCGTGCTCGGCCGCGGCCGACCGGCGGTCTGCTGGCGACCTACCGGGTCGGCAACGGGCGCGCCGGCAATGTAGGCGCGGGCATCGCCCACGTCGTCACCACGAGACCGGCATCGTCGGCATCCGCAACCCGCTGCCCGCCCAGGGAGGCACCGACCCCGAGCCGCTGGAGCAGGTGCGGCTCTACGCCCCCAGGCCTTTCGCACGCAGGAGCGCGCCGTCACCGAGGCGGACTACGCCGCCGCGGCCGAGCGCCACCCCGAGGTGCAAAAGGCCGCGGCGACCCGGCGCTGGACCGGGAGCTGGCACACGATGTTCATCACCATCGATCGCAAAGGCGGACGTCCGGTCGATGCCGCCTTCGAGACCGAGCTGCGCGGCTTTCTGGAGCGCTTCCGGCTGGCCGGGCACGATCTGGAGATCGACGCGCCGCGCTTCGTGCCGCTCGACATCGCGCTGACCGTGTGCGTCGCGCCGGGCTATTTCCGCGACGCCGTGAAGGCCGCCTGCTCGAGATCTTCAGCGCGGTCGACCTGCCCGATGGCCGCCGCGGCTTCTTCCATCCGGACAACTTCACCTTCGGCCAGCCGGTCTACCTCAGCCAGGTCGTGGCGACGGCCATGCGCGTGCCAGGTGTCCGGTCATCGACTTGGCCGAGAGGACGGCGCCAGATGCACTCTTCGCCCGCCGCGCCCGCGCACCGCTTCCAGCGCTGGGGCCAACGCCCGCGCGGCGAACTGGCTGCCGGCCGCATCGTCTTCGACCGGCTGGAGATCGCGCGGCTGGACAACGACCCGAACGCGCCGGAGAACGGCCAGATCGAGTTTTTCATGGAGGGTGGCGCCGAGTGAAGCTGGATCCCTGCGGCTGCTGCGATGCCAGCGTCCCGCCGCTGGAGCTATTCAACCGGCCCGGTCTGCCCGCGCTCGCCTACCGCATCGGCACCCACCCGGCCTTCCTGCGCCGGATGCTCGCGCGCCTGGCGACCCACTACCATTTCCGACGAGCCCAACGCGGGCGCCCGGCCACTGGCCCGCTCACGACGCGCGCGACCGACGATCCCTCCATTGCCCTGCTCGACGCCTGGGCCACCGTGGCCGACGTGCTGACTTTCTACCAGGAGCGGCATCGCCAACGAGGGCTACCTGCGCACCGCCACCGAGCGCCGTTCGGTCCTGGAGTTGGCGCGGACGATCGGCTACGAGCTGGGCCCGGGCGTCGCCGCCAGCACCTTCCTGGCGTTCACCTTGGAGACGCTGCCGGCCGCCCGCCTGTCGTCATCGTGCCCATCGGCACCAAGGTCCAGAGTATCCCCGGGCCAGGCCAGCTTCCCCAGACCTTCGAGACGACCGAGGAGATCGAAGCGCGCAGGAATGGAATGCTCTGCGCCCGCGCCAGACCCAACCCCAGCGGCTCGCCATCCACGACGGCCGTCTTTTTCGGTACTCGCTGCCCGGCGAGCCGGCGCCCGGTGGCACTGGCCGCCGGGCCCTGCCGTCGATCTGCTATTCCCGGTCGGCCAGGGCGCGCGTCGGCGCTGGACGACGCCAGGTCGCGCCTGTCGAAGCCGCTCCTGTCGACCCGACCCCGACGAGAGCGGCACGAGCCAGCTCCGCGCGGGCGATCGGCTCCTCTTCGTCGGCGTCAGGGACCAGGCCCTCACCACGCTCGTGCTGCCGGTCCACGCCGTGACGGCCTATCCTGAGCCGGATCAGACCCAAGTGCAGCTCGACGTTCCGACGCCGGAGCCTACGCCGCCAACGTTCGTCGCCACTGCGGCCCTGGTTTTCCAGCTCGCACCCCCGCCGGTGCCGCCGACGCTCACGGGTGCCCATGCGGTGGCGCAGCTCGCCAAGACCGCCCTGTCCGAGCCGCAGCTGTTGGCGGTGCTGGGTGCCAACGCCTGGAGCCCGGCGCAATTCACCGCCCTGCTCGCTTCCCCCAGGCCAAGCGCACCATCGGAGGTCTTCGCCTTCCGCGAGCGGGTCGGCTTCTTCGGCCACGACGCCCCCGACTATTGCAGCTTACCCGTTCCGGCCGTCGTGCTCGTCAAGAGACCGCTTCCATACGATTGGGATGACCGGACGGCTGGGACATCTGGCACGACTCTGTCGGCAAGGAGTCCCCCGATGCTCCGCCGCTGGACCAGCCAAGTTTGTACCGGCTGGCCGACGTGTACCTGGAGTGGGTGGTCCCGGAGCCGGTCAAGGGAGCTGGGTGGTCTTTGAACGGCAGCGCAGCGACGGCGTCCCGGGGCCCCGAATGTGTTTCAGGCCTATCGGGTCGGCGCCGCCTGGGAAGTTCGGTGGTCGGCTTCGGCCTCAGCACTCGGGCGACGGCTCTTGACCTCCTGCACGAACGGTACCCGCTCGACGACGGTACGGACAAGCCCGCCGACTGGAAGGTTCGCACGACTACTGCCCACGTCCAGAGCGAGCGGGTGGAACTGGCCGAGCTGCCAGTGGAGGACGTGATCCCGCTTCACGCCGCGGAGATCACGCTCGACACGGTAGCGCTGCACCTGCGCGCCGGCCAACTCGTCGTCCTAAGTGGAGAGCAAGCTGACGCGGTCGGTGTCGTGGCGAGCGGCTACTGGCGTCCGGCGAGATCTTCCACCACTTCGTCGACGAGGCCGGCCAGCTCGTCGGCCGTTCCACGTTGCACTTCGAGCGAGGGCTGATGCACGCCTACGTGCGGAGCTCGGTGAGGCTCAATGCGAACGTCGCACCGGCCACTCACGGTGAGAGCGTCCAGGAGGTGCTGGGCAGCGGCGATGCTGCACTCGCCCACCAGCGCTTTATCCTCCGAAAGCCTCCACTCACCTACGTTTCGGCGGCGTCGGCCAGCGGCCCGAGAGCACGCTGGAGCTGCGCGTGAATGGCGTTCTCTGGATCAGGCGGCGTCGCTCTATGACCTTGGTTCGCGTGAAGAGCGCTACATCGTGCGCCATGAGGAGAACGGCACGGCACAGCCCGTCTTCGGCGATGGTGAGCGCGGTGCGCGGCTGCCCACGGGAAGCCAGAACGTGACAGCCCGCTACCGCAGCGGGCTCGGGCTCGAGGGCAATCTGGAATAGGGGCGGCTCACCCTGCTCCTGACCCGACCGGCCGGTGTGCGGGAGGTCACCAACCCGCTCCCTGCCGCCGGCGGCGGCGCGCCGAGTCGCTCACTGACGCTCGTGTCAATGCCCGCTGAGCGTGACCACGCTCAGCCGCATCGTGTCGCTGCAGGACTATGAGGACTTCGCCCGAGCGTTCGCCGGTATCGGTAAACCGCAAGCGTTGCCGCTCGGGACGGTGAGCGGCGCCTGGTATCCATCACCATCGCCGCCGCCAACGGAGACCCGGTCGACCCGCAGTCGGCGCTCTACCACAACCTGGTCCAGGCCATTGACGCGTCCGCGATCCGGTGATGCCAGTGGTTGTGGGCAGCTACGTTCGGCGGTCTTTCAGGCTGGCCGCCAAGGTTCTGGTCGATCCGCGCCACCTCGCGGCCGACGTTTTCACTGCCGCCGAGGGCGCCCTGCGGACCGCATTCGCCTTTTGCGACGCACCTTCGGGCAGGCGGTAACAGCCGGGAAGTGATCGCCGCCATTCAAGAGACTCCAGGGGTCGTCGCCGTTGACCTCGATCGGCTCTACCGCGATCTGTCGATGCGCCTGCAAAGGCCAGCCGTCTGTCCGCGCCGGCGCGCTGGTCAGGACCCGCAGGCGCGGGTCCACTGACAATCCTGCCTGCCGAACTCCTGCTGATTAACCCGTCGGGGACATGTTGACCGTGATGACGACATGAGTCGCCTCGCCGCTTTATGAGCCGCTCCCGGCGATCTATCGCCTGCGCGACCGGCAGCAGGGCGGGCCACTCCGCGCCCTGCTCGGGGTGATCGACCAGGAGCTCCGCGCCATCGAGGCCGACATCGATGGCTTGTATCGCAATCTCTTTATCGAGACCTGCGACGAGTGGGTGGTGCCGTATATCGGCGACCTGTTGCGGGTGGGGGGGGTGCACGTCGCCCGGCCTCAGGGGTTCAGCCAACGTGCTTGCGTCGCCAACACCCTCGCCTACCGTCGTCGCAAAGGGACTGCTGCCGTGCTGGAACAGCTCGCCCGCGACGTGACCGGCTGGCCGGCGCGCGTGGTCGAGTTCTTCGCGCGACTCGCCACCACCCAGCACCTGAATCACGTCCGACTGAGCAATGTGCGGACCCCCGACCTGCGCGAGACGAATCACCTGGAGCTGCTAGGTGGGCCGTTCAGCGCGCCGCGCACACCGTGGACGTTCGGCGGATCGAGCCTGGCCACGGCCGCTACAACATTCCCAACCTTGGGCTATTCGTCTGGCGCCTGCAGAGTTACCCCGTCTCCCGCGGGGCGCCGCGCGCCGTGAGCGATCCCCCGGACAGGCGCTATCACTTCAACCCGTTGGGCGAGCCGGTGCCCCTTTTCAATCACCCCCCGCGCGAAGCGTCCATCGCGCACCTGGCCGAGGAGCTCCACGTTCCCGGTCCCCTGCGGCGCCGAGCGCTTTACGACGATCTGGCCGCCCATCGCGACGCGGTGATCAGGGGTAACGGTGACCGCAGCGCCTACCTGGGTGAGGAGCCGGTTCTGCAGGTGTTCCTGGACGATCAGGCTGCTTCGCCAGAAGAGGTCGTGATCTGCGACCTCGGTGGTTGGGAGGAAACGGGCTGGAATCCACCCACCAGCCGCGCCTTCCAACGCGCCGACCTCACGGATTTTCGGACGCGCGTCGCCGTGGACCCCGCGCGGGGGCGGCTGGCGATTCTGAGCGGTGTGGACCTGCCTGGGCGCCTCGCCGTGAGCTACGCGTACGGCTTCAGCGCGGACATGGGCGGTGGGCCATACGAGCGCCGGGATTCGCTCGCCGCGCTCACGGCGCCCATCAGCTGGCAGGTGGCGGTCGGCCGGGAGCTCGAACCGGTGGGAGACGAGCAGATCTTCGTGACGTTGACCGATGCGGTGGCCGCCTGGAACGCACAGCCAGCAGGAACGGTCGGCGTCATTGCGATTCACGACAGCGACAGCTACGTGGAGAGTCTCACTGGAGCGAGCACCATCGAAATCCACGCAGGGAGCACCCTGTTGATGGTGGCCGCCGAGTGGCCGCTCGTGAGCGTGCCCGACGGGCCCGGCCTGCAGCGCGTCATCGGCCAGCTGCAGACGGTCGGGCCCCGTCCCCGACCGCACCTGCGCGGAAACCTTCAAGTCCGAGGAACAGCAACCGCCCAGCGGAAGACCCCGGCGCCCTGTTGCTCGACGGCCTCCTCCTTGAAGGCGACCTGCGCGTCCTGGCTGGCAATCTGGGAAGCCTGCATCTCAATCACTGTACGGTGGTGCCGGGGACCGGTCAGCTCCGAGCCCATGAGGCGAACGACCAGCTGCTCGTGAGGATCGTGGCATGCATCGCGGGCCCGATCGAGCTCCCCGATCGGGTGCGCCATCTGCATGTCGTGGATTCGATCGTGAGTAGCGGCGAGCCCAGCGACACCGAAGGGAGAGCGCTCAGCGCGCCCGGGGCTGTGGTGGCGCTCCAGCGAAGCACAATCTTGGGAACCACCCAGGTGGAGACGCTCTTCGCCGACGACAGCATCTTCACCGGCCCCGCCGTGGCCGAACGGCGACAACCGGCTGCGTGCGCTTCTGCTTCGTGCCGACGGGATCACGCACCCCACGCCGCTACCGCTGTCAGCCAGATCTTGCCCTCGAGCAGGCCTCCGTGTCGGAACGAGCGATGATCGCCACCAGCCTGCAGCCGACATTTAGCGCCGTGCGCTATGGAGCCGGGATACGCCCAGCTTGGCGAGACGTGTCCAGACGCTATTCGGACCGGCGCGGAAAATGGCTCGGAGATGGGCGCTTTCAGCTCTTTGCAGCAGCCGCAGCGCGAGGCGAGTCTGCGCGCGGCGCTCGAGGAATACACCCCGTTCGGTCTCGGTATCGGATTCATCCGCGTCACCTGATCGAAGGGCAACGGTCGAACGCGGGCCAAGGCTCGGCGACCGAAGGACGAGGCGATGAAGGGCGACTATAGCCGGTTCGATTTCGTGCATCGCCACTGGCGGGCGAAGCACTACAGCGGCGTCCAGACTCAGCAGGGCCGGGTCACCCCGCTCGACTCGGAGTGGAACGAGCAGCTCGACATCCAGCGCTATCTGGACGAGACGACGCTTCGGGACGTCATCGGGCCCAGTGGGGCTCCCGAAGGGCGGGCCGGCTTCGCGATCTCGGCGTCGCCGGGGCTGGTGGGCACGTTGCGGGTCGGCGGCGGCCGCTACTACGTCGATGGCATTCTCTGCGAGAACGAGGCGACTATCCCCATTACCGAGCAACCGCACCTGCCGGGCTTTCAACTGCCCAGGGAGCCCGGCTTCTACGTGGTCTATCTCGACGTCTGGCAGCGGCACATCACCGCTTTGGAAGACCCCGAAATTCGCGAGGTGGCGCTCGGCGGCCCCGACACCGCCACCCGCGTTCAGACCGCTTGGAGAGTCGAACTGGAAAGGATCGATCGGGCCGACCCTGAGGATCCGCCGCCGACGTGTGCGCAGTTCGGTCCCGGCTGGCAGCCACGGGAGATCCCCGCCACCCCTAGCTTCCTGCGGGCCCGGACTGTGCCTGATCCAGAGAGCG
Organism: uncultured Candidatus Rokubacteria bacterium; assembly: GCA_963754315.1. Lineage (GTDB taxonomy): Bacteria > Methylomirabilota > Methylomirabilia > Rokubacteriales > CSP1-6 > CAVWFS01. The sequence goes on along the minus strand of CAVWFS010000008.1, from coordinate 567,607 downwards.
ACGAGCCGTGCATCGTTCCGGCCCAGGCAGGCTATCGGCGGCTCGAAAACCAGCTCTACCGCGTGGAGATCCATGATGGCAGCGACGCCCCCGGCGGCTCCACGTTCAAGTGGTCGCAGGACAACGGAATTGTGGTGTCCCGAGTGTTAGCCATCGATGGCCAGACGCTGACCGTCTCCGATCCCGGTCGGGATCGTCTGTTGGGCTTCGACGCTGGCCAATGGGTGGAGATCAGTGATGAGACGCGGGTCGCTGACCGGCCGGCCGGGTGTCGCTGGTTCGCTTGAGTCGAGTGACGGCAACGGCTGATAGTGGAGGAATGGCCGGGTGGTGCTCCGCCTGTGCTGGCCGATCAGGCGACGGTACGGCGCTGGGACTCGTCCGGCGCGATCTCCGTCCAGGCCGGGGCCTGGATGCGCCTCGAGGCCGGCGTGGAGATTGAGCTACGCGGCCCGTTCCTGAGCGGCCGATTATTGGACCATCCCGCCCGAACGAACATCGGCGATGTCCTGTGGCCGGCAGTTGGCAACGACGAGCCGGCGGCGGAGGAACGCCACGGCATTCGCCATCACTACTGCGCCCTGGCGATCCTGCGGTCGCGGCGTGCTGGGCTGGGGATTCGTATCGGACTGCCGTCGACGCTTCCCAGCTTGACCGGGTTGCCCGTCGGCGCTGGCCCAGCCGGTCCTCGTTCGTTGATGTGTTGCGCATCGCGGACAATGCGCCCTTGCAGAATGACCAGGTCATGCAAGCCGCGGTACTGGCTGGTGGGCTGCGCCTGGAGGTAGGCGGCGACGTCGTTCCCGCTCTAGTGAATCGAGGACGATCTTGTCGAGCTGGAGCTGCCATTTCCGTTGAGCCCACCGGACAGGGAGTTTTGGGGCAGCAGCGCTGTCGGCTACCGACCGCTCGTCCTCGACGCCACCCTGCAGACCAGTCGCCGGCGCGATTCTCTGGATGCCAGCAGCCCAGGCTCGCGAGCTGGCTTCGGGACCCTCCTATTCGATCGGGTAGGCCGAGACACGCGGGTTCTCGCGCGGTTGACGTGTCGGCAGCCCCTTCGATGCTCGAGCCGTCCCCTCCTGGTTCTGGCTCGTGAGGGCCCCGGCCGGCCAGCCGCCCCCGGATCTCCCCATCGTCAACGTCAACACCGCCACCGAGGCGGAACTCATGACCCTGTCGGGAATCGGCGTCGTGCTGGCCAGGGCCATTGTCATGAATCGTCCGTATGGGAGCGTGGAGGACCTTGCGCAGGTGCCGGGTCTGCGGCGGAGCGTTCTGAACGCCCTGCGGCCACGCCTCGTCGCGTAATCAGCTCGCCTCGGTGGTGGCGCCCTATTCGGTCCAGCGGGAAGGACACGTGCTCCGGTACGAGTACGTGCGACCGGATGCCCCGAACACCGAGGATTTTCCCGTGTTCGCAGCCGAGGAGCGGAAGGCGCCCACGCGCACCACGCGCTATGCCCTGCACCTGCCCTACACGATCGTCGAGCACATCGACTGGGGTGGGGACGAGAAAATGCTCTACTTCTTTGCCTCACAGCCGGTTGCCGAGGACTCCTGCGTCGGCTACTGCCTCGTTGCCCGCAACTACAACCTCGACCAGCCCGACGAGGTCATGCAAGCGTTCGAGCGCACCATCTTCGACCAGGACCAGCGCGTGGTCGAATCACAGCGCCCGGAGCAGGTGCCGTTCGATCTGGCCGATGAGCTCCACTTGACGTTCGACGCGCTGGCCGTCGCGTACCGGCGCGCCATGCAGGCCCACGGCTTCGCGCCCTCAGGCTGACGAGACGTCCTGAACGAAATGGACGCACTCGCGAAGGGGCGCGTATCCTGAGGGCGCGCCGTTCGAGCACTACGGCCCTATCCAGAGTGAGGAGGCCCTGCAATTTGCCGGCGAGATCGTTGAGTTCGTCCGTCTTCACCTGGCCTGACAAGACCACGGTCATCCGCGCCTTGAGCGACTGGGCGGGGCGAGCCGGCGTCGCCAGACCCGATCTCCTTCGAGTGGGCTACTTCGGCTCATACGCGCGCGGCGACTGGGGGGTTGGCAGCGACCTCGACGTTATTCTCGTCGTGCGGGAATCGGCCACACCGTTCATCCGGAGGGCCGCCGATTGGGACCTCACGCGACTGCCGGTGCCGGCAGATGTGCTCGTCTATACCGAGCGCGAGTGGCAGGCGCTGACCGAGTCCGGAATCCGGTTCGCGCGTGTCGCCCGCGACGAGGTCGCCTGGGTTTACCCTGATCCTCGCCCCTAAGTGACTCGCTCTCAACAACATGGCCCGTCACCGCAAGGGCGAGAGGATGCAGGACGTCGATCGCCCAGCCTACATCCAGGCGCTCTCCGAGCCAGCCGGCGGTCAGCGTCTGTGCGTGGAGACGAACCCCCTGTGCGTCGTGCTGCGTCCGGAGCACATTGACCGGATCGGCAGGCACCGGAGTTGGCGGCGGCACCTCGGGCAGGAGCCGACCGTCCGGTCGCCGGAAGCAGAGGGCGCCGTCGGGCTCGCGCGCGACCTCGTAGCCCTCCTCGTGCACCGCGCGGTGATGCCGTCGACAGAGCAGGGCCAGGTTCGAGAGCGTGGTCGGGCCCCCCTGCGCCCAGTGACGAATGTGATGCCCCTGCGTGAAGCGGCCGCCGCAGCCCGGGAAGCGGCAGCCGCGATCCCGCTGGTGAAGCGCGCGCCGCAGCGCCGGCGGAATCGTCCGCGTCCGCGCCCCGACGTCCAGCAGGCGCCCCTCCTCGTCATGGCGCATCACCACCCGGCTCGCGTCGCACGCCAGGCGGCGAGACGTTTCCGCAGAAACGCGCACGCCGTCCTCGAGGACCGACTGCCCGGCCTGATCGGGGTCCGCGAGCGCCGCCGCATCGACGTGGACCACCACCTGGTAGCGCTCGCCCGGCGCGCCCGGATCCAGTTCGTGGTGCAGCGCGCGTCTCCGCGAGCAAGGACAGGGCGTCGGCCTGCTGCTGGGCCATGGTTGGAGGCTCCACCGCCGGATCGTTCAGGCGGGGCCCGTCTCGTCGGCGCGGGCCCGCTGATATAGCTTCTCGCGCGCGGCGGCCAGCGCCTTTAAAAGCAGCGCTCCGGCTTCCGGCTCCAACCGTCCTCGGAGCACCACCATGCCGTCCTCGTCCTGGAACACATGCAGCGCACGGCTCTTGTGCTGCCGTGCCGCTTCCCGTGCCTCGGCCAGCCGGTCCACGCGCCGCCAGCCCCGCACGATGCGCTCCACGTGATCGGCCGTGCCCGCGCGCCCCACCGCCAGCAGGCGCGCTTCGGTCTCCGGCGTGGCCACCCGAGTCAGCGCCCGGACCTTGGCGTAGGACAGCTCGCCGCGAGCCAGGGCCTGGGCGAGCAGTGGGAGTGTCTCCAGCGCGCGGGCGACCCGAACGCGCTCCCGGGCGGCACCTGGATCGAGGCCGACGCGCCAGCTCAGCCAGGCGGCGCAGGAACTGAAGCCGGTGTTCCAGCCGCCCCGCGTGTCGAACTCGCGAATCAGATCGAGGAGGCGAGCCGTGGCGGCTTCGAGATGCGCCGACAGCTCGGCGATCTCATCGCCCAGCCGATCCAGGTCCGCGGCAGGATTCTGAGTGGCAACCACCATTGGCGAGTCGATCTGCATGGCACGTCTCCTCCGGCAGAGCGACTGTACACCTGGATTTTCGGCCTGCCCCGGAGCCTCCAGGGCGAGAGATTCTGAGACAAACCATGGTTTCGGGTTCCACCACGACCACTCGCATAATGGGAAGCGCGTACAGCCCGTTGAGCCGATACTGATCAGCACTACCGACCCCTTACACCTCGTCCCCAGCTGAAGATGTCAAGGGGAAAATCGTCGGCAGGGCTGGTTTGGGACGATTCAGACAAGCGCGGCTACGGTCGAAATCACAGGTCGATGTTCATGGTGGCCGTCGGTTCGCGGCGAAGTTATCTTATCGTCGATGTATCAGCTCAAAGTCACGCTGGCCGATGTCAAGCCGCCGGTCTGGCGACGTATCAGGGTGCGCGGTGATCTCTCGCTCGAACGACTGCACGTCGTTCTCCAGAGAACCCTAGGCTGGCGGGACGAGCATCTCCACGAGTGGACCGTGGGCGGCCGACGCTATGGCATACCGGAGCCAGACGAGCCCGAGTACGAGGTGGAAGACGAGAGGCGGCTGACGTTGCGGGAGGCGGGGCCGATCCCAGGTGCGCGCTTCGAGTACGTGTACGACTTAGGAGACGGTTGGAGGCATCACGTGATGGTCGAGAAGATCGACCTGCCGGATCCCGCGCTTCGCCATCCCGAGTGCCTGGCTGGCCAGCGCGCATGCCCTCCGGAGAACTGCGGCGGCCCACCCGGCTACACGGAGTTCCTGGAGGCCATCAACGACCCGGAGGTCTTCGACCTCGCCGCCGTGAACCGTAAGTTGAGGCGCCTGAAGTGAACGCGCGGAGGATCTAACTCCCGGTCAGAACAATGCGAGAGGATTCGCCGGCGAGCCGGTGCCGCCGCGCACCCTGAGCGGCGCGATGACCAGCAGGAATTCGTCTCGCCCTTCTTCTCGACACGCCTGGGCCAGCGGCTCCAGCAGGGCGTTGTCCAGGAGCGCTACACCGTAGGCGAAGATGGCGGCGTGGACGGCCCACGGGATGTCGTAGCCGATCGGAATGTGATCCAGCATGTCCCACACCAGCACGGCCACGTCGCGGTCCCGCAGGAAGGGCAAGCAAGAGACGTGCAGGCCGGGGCGATCATTGGCGCCGCCTCCGTAGGGCCGGCCGTATGGCGTGTCCGGATGGGCGGCCTGCCATGTGTCGCGGCCGCTATAGACACACACGGCGTCCCCGGGCTCGAGGGTGATACCCCTCGCCTTCACGATGTCGTCGAGCTCCCAGCCGTGGACGGGCCGATCATGCGTGACGTGGGAAGTCCCCCGATGGCGCGGGACGTCCAGCATCACTCCGCGCGTGACGATGCCCTCGCTCCAGTGCTCGACCGAGCCGAAGGTCGCCCCGTCGAAGGTGATCTCCTGCTTGGGATCGCGGCCATTCCACATGCCTCCCTCGTCCCAGGTGTGACAGAGGGCGTCGATGTGGGTGGAGGCGACGCCGTGATAGAAGATGCCGTAATAGTCAGCGGAGAAGCCGCCCTTCCCGCGCGGGACCGTGCGCATCCAGTGCTGGGCAGGGAATGCGTTATTGATGCCCGGCTCCTTGGGGAACTCGCGGCTCAGCGAGACGCTGCGGCCACTACGGACCAGTCTGGCCGCCCGCGCGCGCTTCTCGGGTGTGATCAGGTTGATGGCGCCGCGCTGGTCGTCCTTTCCCCAACGACCCCAGTTGCGCCTGTCACGAAGCCAGGCGCGCACTTCAGCCTCGGTCGGTAACGGTCGCTCCGGCATGTGACCTCCGTGTCGAGGTGCCGCGCGGGCGAACTCTCAGGCGGGCGCGATCTCGACGAGACAGGTGTTGTAGGTGCTCGCCCCCGCGGGCGAGGAGGAGTCCTCGGTCAACACGTTGGGACAGCCGCGCAGATCCGTGCCCTCCTCGTTCGGGGTAAACCACACGCCTTCCTTCATGGCGGCCACCCCGCGCGCGATGCGATCGGTCACATGGGCGGGGAGAATCGTGGCGCCCCGGTCGTTGAAGACCCGCACGGGCTGGCCGTCGACGATGCCGCGGGCCGCCGCATCTTCAGAGTGGATCCACACGTCGCGTCGATCCGCGCGCGACAGGATCTCCTGGTTGTCGTGGATGGAATGGGTGCGGGCGCGCGATTTCGCGTTGCACAGCATCAGCGGGTAGCGCGGATCGGGTGCCACGGGCGGGATCCAGGTGGGAATGGCCGGGATCGGCCCCAGCCCGTACACGTCGGGCTTGGCCGCGATGGACATCGAGTAGACCTCGATCTTTCCCGACGGGGTCGAGAACGGATGTCGCTCCGGGTCACGCACCTCTTGCGCGAACGCCACCAGGTCATCGGGCGCCGGCTGACGCGCCAGCCCGCCCGCTCGGAAGGCCTCGAAGTCGTCGATGTCGGTCCCTGCGCAGAACTCCTGGAGCCACTGCACGTCCGTCTTGTCGTTGAACCCCTCGATACCGAGGCGCTGGGCGAGATCGGCGAGGATGTCGATGTCGTTGCGACATTCACCGACGGGGGCGATGGCTTGGCGCATGAAGAGCGTGTAGTGGCCGGCGCCGCTCCAGGGTACCTGCATGTCGTTGCGTTCCCAGGACGTGGTGGCCGGGAGCAGGATGTCCGCATAGCGCCCGAGCGGCGTCTCGAAGTGGTCCTGGACCACGATGAACTCCACGTTGTCCAGGGCGGCGACCGTCTTGTTGACGTTGCCGCACTGGTTCAGAAGATTGCCGAAGGCCGAGTAGATCAGCTTGATGTCGGCCGGGTACCCGCCAGCCTTCCCCCGCGTCAGCACGTCGGCGAGTAGGTTCGAGGCCACCTTGGCGCCCGTTGGGTTCGGACCGGCTGGGATGCTGCCCTTGATGCGCGGCTTGGCGCCGCCGCTACAACCGGAGTTGCCCCCCGGAATGCCGACGTTGCCTGTGATGGCCGCCAAGGTGTAGGCGGCCCGGTGAAACTGCTCGCCGTAGCGCGTACGGCCCGGCGCGTACCCGCAGTGGATGGCCGCGGGCTTCTGGGTGGCAAACTCTCGCGCCAGGCGACGGATGGTCTCGGCGGACACTCCGGTGATGGCTTCCGCCCACTCTGGTGTCTTGCGCACGCCGTCGCTCAAACCAAACAGGTACGACTGGTAAGACGAGCCGGGTGGCGCTTGAGGCGGCAGGTGCGCCTCGTCGAGACCGAGCACCACGCGGTCGCAGAACGCCTGGTCGTGCAGGTCCTCGCTCACGATGACGTAGGCCATGGCGATGAGCATGGCGGCGTCGGTGGAGGGCCGGATGAAGATGTGCTCGTCGGCGACCTGCAGGCTCGTCCGCGTCACCCGCGGGTCCACCGAGACCACACGCGTGCCGTGTCGCTTGGCCCACTTCACGAAGTCCATCGAGCCGGTTCCGAAGTGCCCGTCGCCCGGGCTCCACCCCCACATGAGGATGAGCTTCGAGTTGCGATAATCGAGACCCTCGCGCCCCGACGACTTGTAGTCGGCCTTGGCCCCGAAGGTATGGCGCACCGCGAAGACCTCCGCCTCCGCGGAGAGATTCGACCACAGCTCGGTGCAGCCGCCGAACATGTGGAGCAGTCGCTGCACCAGCGCCCGGTTGTACAGAAGGGCGGTGCTACCCGAGCGAGAGCAGTCGAGGATGGCGGCGGCGCCGTAGGTGTCCCGGACGCGGCGCATCTGGCGCGCGACCTCGTCGAGCGCTTCGTCCCACGAGATCTGCTCCCACTGGCCTTCCCCCCGTGGACCACGGCGCCGCTTCGGGTGGAGAAGCCGGTCGGCATGATAGACGCGCTCCACCATCCCGAAGCCGCGCACGCAGGCGTGGAGCGGTGGATGCTCCGGCGACCACTTGCGCGGATCGGTGCTGATCTTGACCATCCGGCCGTTCACGACGTGGGCGTTGACCACGCAGCGGCCGCCACAGTTGTGGCCGCACGTGCTGGTGATGATCTCCTCGCCAGGTTTGGCGGCCACGCGGGGTGCTTCGTAGATGGTTCGTCCGGCCACGGTGTCTCCCTATGGCTCCATGGGCAGGCTCGGGTCACGGGCCCACTCCGAGAGTGAGTTGTCGTACACGGCGACGTCGGTGGCGCCAAGCAGGGTGAGGATCAATGCGTCGCTGCTGGCGGCGATCCCGCCACCGCAGTAGGTGATGACGCGGCGTAGCCCCTTCTCTCCGCCGAGCGCGCCCGCGTCGACAAACATCTCACGCAGCCGCGCCTGCGGCAGATACGCCTGCGTGACCGGATCGGTCAGCTCGCGCGCAGGGACGCACCGACTGCCCGCGATGCGCCCGGGGCGACCATAGTGGATGCCCCCGCGTCCCTCGTGCTGTTCCCGGCTGAGAGCATTGACGAGGAGCGCTCGCCCATCATCGATCGCGGCCAGGACGGCGTCCTTGCCGACGAACAGACCTGGCCGCGGATGTGCGGCGAGCGTGGTGGGCGCATAGGCGGTGGCGACCGTGCTCACGGAACGGCCCTCGGACGTCCATTTTTTCCAGCCACCGTTCAGCACCGCCGCGTCGTCGAAGCCGATCGCGCGTAACATCCACCACAGCCGTGCCGCCATCGTGTTGTGGGATCGGCAGTAGGCGACCACGAACGTCCCGGGGCCCACCCCGGCGCGCCCCAGAGCCGCTGCCAGCCGATCCGCGGTCGGCATCGTGAAGCGCAGCGGGCTCGTGGTGTCCGACAGTTCCGAGAGGAGGTCCACGAAGGCGGCGCCCGGCAGGTGCCCGGCGTCATACAGAGCCCGCCCACTCTCGGCGCGGTAACCGCTGTTGTCGGGCAGCGGCGTGAGGACCGTGGTGCACTCGAGCAGACGCAACCGAGGATCGGCAAGACGGTTCGCCAGATCGGACGTCTCGATGAGCGGTCGGGGCCAGTCGGTCACCTTAGCCTCATGTCTGCACGAGCAGTGTAGCAAAGGTCGGGATATGGCAGAATCGCGGCATGGTCGCCGACTCCTCGTCCCTCGAGAGTTCAATCAAGACCGTCCGGGCATGGATCGACCACGCGCGCTGTCTGGTCGCCCTCACCGGCGCCGGAATCTCGACCGATTCGGGAATTCCCGACTTCCGAGGCCCTCAGGGGGTCTGGACCAAGAATCCCGAGGCAGAAAAGATGGCCACCATCCAGAACTATATGGCCGAGCCCGACGTCAGGAAGCGCGCATGGCGCAGCCGGCTCGAGTCACCTTACCTCACGGCCAAGCCAAACGCCGGCCACCAGGCCCTGGTCACCCTCGAGCAGCGTGGGAAGCTCGACACCCTCATCACGCAGAACGTCGATGGCCTGCACATCAAGGCCGGTTCCTCACCGGCGCGGGTGATCGAGATCCACGGGCATACCCGAGAGGTCGTGTGTATGGCTTGCGGTGAACGCGCACCCATGGAACGCGCTCTGGCCCGGGTGCAAGCGGGCGAGGCCGATCCCCCCTGTCGGTCCTGCGGGGGCATCCTCAAGGCCGCCACCATCTCCTTCGGTCAGGGGTTGGTGGCCGATGATCTCATACGGGCCCAGACGGCAGCTCGGCGCGCCGATTTCATGCTGGCCGTGGGCTCGACCCTGTCCGTGTATCCGATCGCCGGCGTCGTCCCTCTTGCCCAGGAGGCGGGAGCACGTGTGGTCATCGTCAACGCCGAGCCAACGGCCATGGACGGCTTGGCCGATGTCGTGCTGCGCGGATCGATCGCCGAGATCCTGCCGCGGCTGGCCGCGGAATAGCGCGAGCGTGATGGAAGCGCGCAGGAAGGAGTTCGCATGACCACCTCCGAACTGCACCGTGTCTGGCCCGCGGAGGGCCTCACCCGCGTGCCGTACTGGGTCTATCAGGACGAGGCCAACTATCGCGCCGAGCTGCGGCGCATCTTCGAGGGCCCCCTGTGGAACTACGTCTGCCTGGAATCCGACCTCGTCGAGCCGGGCGACTATCGCACGGCTTTCGTCGGCGAGATGCCGGTCATCGTGGTGCGTGGCGAGGGGGGCGAGATCCACGCGTTCGAGAACCGCTGCGCGCACCGTGGGGCACTCCTCGCGCTGGACGACGCCGGGCACACCAAGCGTTTCCAGTGCGTCTATCACGCCTGGAACTACGATCTGCGCGGGAATCTGCTGAGCGTGGCCTTCGAGCGGGGCGCCCACGGCCAGGGCGGCATGCCTGCGTCCTTCTGCAAGGCCGACCATGGACCGCGCAAGCTCTTCACGGCGGTGCTCGGCGGCCTCGTCTTCGCGAGTCTGGCGGCCGAGACGCCGCCCATCAAGGAGTATCTCGGCGACGAGGTGCGGGCGCGTCTGGAGCGGGTGCTGCGCAAGCCCGTGCAGGTGCTCGGCCGCTTCACCCAGCGGCTGCCGAACAACTGGAAGCTCTACCTGGAGAACGTGAAGGACACGTACCACGCCAGCTTGCTCCACGCGTTCTTCGGAACGTTCCGCATCACGCGCCTCACCCAGGGCGGCGGCGTGGTCGTGAGCGCAGACGGCGGGCATCATGCCAGCTACACCATCGACCGCCCCGAGGACAGCACGAGCACCGCCTACCGGGAGCAAGGGATCCGCTCGGAACACCAGGGCTATCGTCTTCATGATCCGAGCCTGCTGGACAGCGTTGACGAGTTCGGCGACGGGGTCAAGCTGCAGATTCTGTCGGTGTTTCCGAACTTCGTCCTCCAGCAGATCCATAACTGCCTGGCCGTGCGGCAGATTGTGCCGCTGGGTCTGCACGGCATGGATCTGCACTGGACCTACCTCGGGTTCGTCGACGACACGCCCGAGATGCGGCGCCGGCGGCTCAAGCAGGCGAACCTGGTCGGGCCGGCTGGCTACGTGTCCATGGAGGACGGCTGCGTCGGTGGCTTCGTCGAGCGCGGGGCGGTGGCGGCCGAGAGCGCGCTCTCGGTGGTCAACATGGGTGGCGAAGGCGCCGAATCGCAAGCGACGCGCGCCACCGAGGCCTCGGTGCGTGGTTTCTGGAAGGCCTATCGTCGCTACATGGGGTACTGAGATGGCCGCCTTCGAGGCCTCGGCCACCAGCGTGTTACCGCTCCTGTGGCAGTTGAACGCCGAGTACGCACGCGCCCTCGACGACGATCGCCTGGAGGACTGGCCCGGCTTCTTCGCCGACGAGTGCCTCTACAAGATCACCTCGGCCGACAACTATCGGAAGGGGTTTGCCGTCGGCCTCGTCTACGCGGACTCGCCGGGCATGCTGCGCGATCGGGTGGCCGCCTTGCGCGAGGCCAATATCTACGAACGCCAGACGTATCGCCACCTGGTCGGCATGCCGGCCATCCTGGGCGAGGTCGACGGAACGGTGCGGGCAGAGACCCCGTTCCTGGTGGTGCGCATCATGCGCGACGGAACGATGGATCTGTTCGCCACGGGCCGCTACCTCGACCTCCTCGTGGAGGAAGAGGGCACGCTCCGCTTCCGCGAGCGCGTCGTGGTGTGTGACAGTAGCCGGATCGATACGCTTCTGGCCATTCCGCTCTAGAGGAGAAATCAGCATGGCACCGCGAAAAGGCTTTCGCCAGATGGTCGATGAGGCAAAGTCCCGGATCAAAACCATCGGGCTCGAGGAGGCCCGAGCGCGCTTGGGCGAGGACAACGTCGTCTTCGTCGATCTGCGCGATGTCCGCGAGCTGGAGCGCGAGGGGTTGATCCCCGGCGCCTTTCACTGTCCCCGCGGCATGCTGGAGTTCTGGGTCGACCCCGACAGCCCATATCACAAAGCCATCTTCGCCTCCGGCAAGGAGTTCGTCTTCTATTGCAACGCGGCCTGGCGGTCGGCCCTGGCCACCGACGTGGCCCAGCAGATGGGGCTGGCGCCCGTCTGCGAGATGGATGGCGGTTTCACGGCCTGGAAGAACGCCGGTTTCCCCGTCGCTCAGCGTGAGGCGAAGAAGCCCTCTTGAGCAATCGCCTCAGCCCATCAACGAACCGTCAGGAGCGGCTTTGCGCTCCTCGCGTTCGCCGGCGCGCCCGCACGGCGGCCGCGAGTTCGCCGAGCACCGGCCCGGTGGCTTCCCAGCCGATGCACGCGTCGGTGATGCTCTGCCCGTAACGCAGGGTGCGGGGGTCGACAAGGTCCTGACGCCCGTCGATCAAGAAGCTCTCGATCATGACCCCGAAGATGGCCGCCTCCCCGAGGCTCACCTGCTCGGCGATATCGTGCGCCACCAGCGGTTGCCTGCGATGATCCTTGCTGCTGTTGCCGTGGCTCGTATCGATCATGATCCGAGCAGGCAGGCCGGCCGCCCGCAGGGCGTCGGCGGTCTTCTGGACGTTCACCGCGTCGTGATTGGGGCCCGTCGCCCCCCCGCGGAGGATCACGTGGCAGTCGGGATTGCCGCGGGTGGCGACGATGGCGCATAAGCCCTGTTCGGTCACGCCCAGGAAATTGTGAGGGTGGGCGCTGGAGCGAACGGCGTCGATGGCGATCTGTACTCCCCCGTCGGTGCCGTTCTTGAACCCGATGGGCATGGAAAGGCCGGAGGCCAGCTCACGGTGGACCTGGCTCTCCGTCGTGCGGGCCCCGATGGCGCCCCAGGATACGAGGTCCGCCGTGAACTGCGGCGAGATCGGATCGAGGAACTCGCAGCCCGCGGGCATGCCGATCTCGGCCAGATCGACAAGCAGACGGCGCGCCCGACGCAATCCCGTATTGATGACGAAGCTTCCATCCAGATGAGGGTCGTTGATGAGACCCTTCCAGCCCACCGTGGTGCGCGGCTTCTCGAAGTACACCCGCATGACGATGCAGAGCTCGTCCCGCAGGTCATCGCCCTTTGCCTTGAGGTGCCGCGCGTAATCCATGGCCGCCGCTGGGTCGTGGATGGAGCAGGGCCCGACGATCACGACCAGCCGGTCGTCCTGCCCGTTCAGGATGCGGGACACCTCTTCGCGGGCCCGGACCACGGTGGCCGATCCTTGCTCGCCGAGGGGCAATTCCTCGACGAGGATCGCTGGTGGGATGAGGGGGCGGAAGCTCTCGATGCGGAGGTCGCCGGTGCGCGAGAGCATCAGAGACCACCCGTTACCACGAGGGTCTGCCCACTCACGTAGTCGCTGTCGGGGCTGCAGAAGAGATAAATGGCACCAGCCGCCTCCGCCGGTGTGCCGCCTCGACCGAGCGGGATCATCTGGTTCATGGCCGCGATGCGCGCTCCCTGCACGCCGACTCTGACTTGACGCCCCTGCACCTCGATGCTGCCGGCTTCGCCCTCGGCCAGAGGTTGCGTGAGCCGCGTCTGGATGTAGCCGAAGGCCACGCAGTTGACGGTGACGTGGTAGCGGCCCCATTCCTTGGCCATCGTCTTCGTCATGCCCATGACGGCGGCCTTGGCCGACGAGTAGTTGACCTGGCCCGCGTTGCCATTGACCCCGGACGTGGAGGAGATGTTGACGACCTTGCGGACCACCCGCACGCCCTGCTTCGTCTCCTCCTCATGAGCCGCTCGCAAATGGGGCGCAAAGGCGCGCAGAATGCGGAAGGGCGCGGTGACGTGGACGTCGAGGATGGCGTACCACTGTTCGTCCGTCATCTTCTGGATGACGTTGTCCCACGTATACCCCGCGTTGTTGACGATGATGTGCAGCCCGCCCAGCTGCGTGAGGGCGGTGTCCACGATGCGCTCCCCGAAATCCTTGGCCGTCACGTCGCCAAGGCACGCCACGGCCTTGCCGCCCAACGCCTCGATCATCTTGATGGTCTCGGCGGCGGGCGCCTCGTCCAGATCGTTGACCACGACCTTGGCTCCGTCCCGGGCAAGCCTCAATGCGACCTCTCGACCGATCCCGCGCCCGGAACCGGTGACGAGAGCGACCCTTTCTGCCAGCTGCGTCATAGCAACTCCTCGCTGGGGATAGGTATGACCTGCCCACTGCGGGCCAAGTCCCGATGATAGGAGGAGGTGGCGGCGGTGGCAAGTTGGCGTCCCTCGTGTCGCCGATCCGCTGCTGCGCCGTCCCTTGATTCCCGGACGCGTTCCCGCTAGCGTTCTGCGCTATGACGGTCACTGCCTTCGACCTCAGATTGCGTCGCCCCCTGGCCGGGGGTGCCTCCTTTGGCCACGTCGGACCCTACGAGGAGCTGAAGGGGCGGCTGCGTTTCAGCCTTGACCCTCGTGCTCCCGCCAATGCTCGGATCACGGATCTCGACCTCGCGCTCGGCAATGCCGCGGGGCGAGTCGACTTCGCCGCGGACGTGTCGATCCTGCTACCGGTGGAGCGCGGGCGAGGCAACGGACGGCTCATCCTCGATGTCGTCAACCGCGGCAACACCGTCACCGTCCCCAACTTCAACCACGCGACGCGTCCCGTTTTCGGGCCAGGCTCGGATCCCGATCCCGCCATTGACGTGGGCGACGGCTTTCTGATGCGCCACGGCTACGTGGTCGTGTCGTGCGGCTGGCAGCCGGATCTTCCCGACGTCCCCGGACTGTTTCGGATGTATGGACCCCACGCGCTCGACGGGCAAGGGCGACCGCTCCGCGGACGCGTCTACACGCAATTGCAATCGGCGGCGTCCGTGGCCCACCTGCTGCTGTCCGATCGCGGCCATCAGGCCTACCCGGCCGCCGATCTCGACGAGCCTGACGCCACCCTGACCGTGCGCGATCAGCCCGATGGCCCACCCACCCTCATCCCGCGCGACCGCTGGTGCTTTGCCCGGGTCGTGAACGGCACGGTGGTGCCCGACGCGTGTCATGTGCATCTGGACGGTGGCTTCGAGAAAGGGCGGCTCTACCAGGTGATCTACACGGCCGAGGGCGCCCCCGTGCTCGGCCTCGGACTCGCCGGCCTCCGCGATTGCGCGTCCTGGCTCAAGCAGGGCGCGGCCCACGTCCCTGCCGGGGTCGGTCCCATCCGGTACGCCTACGCGTACGGGCGCTCCCAGACGGGCCGGCTTCTACGCACGCTCGTCTATCACGACCTCAACCTGGACGAGGAAGGGCGCGAGGTTCTGGACGGGATCATCGCGAACGTCGCGGGCGGGATGCGGGGCGAGTTCAATCAACGGTTCGGGCAGGACTCGAAGGACCGCCCGCACATGATGGCCCACCTCTTTCCGTTCACCGACGGCCTCCAGACGGACGAGAAAACCGGCGCCACCGGTGCGCTCCATGGCCGGATCGACACCCGGGGCAGTCAGCTCAAGGTTTTCTATACGAACTCATCGGCGGAGTATCACCGCGGCGACGCTTCCTTGATCCATACCGGTCCCGACGGTCGGCGCGACGTGAACCCCGGGCCCCACACTCGTGTCTATCACTTCGCGGGCACGGAACATGGGCTGGGAGTGTGGCCACCGTCCGACACGGTGCGCGCGCCTGCCGATCCCGGCGGCCCCCTCGAGTGGTCACAGAACCTGCGCGGCACGCTCGAGTATGGCCGGCTCCTCCGGGCGTGCCTCGTCAACCTGGACCACTGGGTCAGTCAGGGTCTCGCGCCGCCGCCCAGCGCCCATCCGCGCGTCGAGAACGGCACCGCGGTCGATCCTGACGAGCTCATCAAGGTGTTCGACACCATTCCCGGCGCCCGCTATCCCCGTCATCATCCGCGTCCCCGCCGCCTGGACTTCGGGATCGATCCTGACGGCCGATCGGTGTCGACCCTACCGCCGCGCGATGGCCCGCCCTACGGCACGCGCGTCGCCGCCGTCGACAGCGACGGCAACGAGGTCGCCGGCATCGCACTGCCCGAGGTGAAGGTGCCCCTGGCCACCCATACGGGCTGGACGCTCCGCCACCCCGAGATCGGCGGGAGCGAACAGCTGCTCGTCTTTGCCGGCGCCACCTTACCCTTTCCGCGCACTCGCGCCGAGCGTGAAGACAGGGCTGATCCGCGCCGCTCGATCGCCGAGCGCTACCCGTCCCGTGAGGACTACCTGGCCGCCGTCCGGAGCGCCGCCCGCGAGCTTTGCGCCCAGCGCTATCTGCTCGAGGAAGACATCGAGCTCTCCGTCACCATCGCCGCCCGACAGTGGGACTACTGGACGGCCCCGGACCGTCGATGACGCGCGCCCCCGACAGCGAGCCCTTTACCGCCTCGCTCGAGCGCATGAACCGTTTCCAGGAGCCGGAGGCGCGCACGATCATCGCCGATCTGGGTCTGCCGGTTGGCTCGCGCGGTCTCGACGTCGGATGCGGAGTCGGGCTTTATGCTCTCTGGCTGGCCGAGGCGGTGGGCCCTTCGGGACGAGTCAAGGGGATCGAGCCTTCAGCCGAGAGGGCGGACGCGGCGCGGGCACTGGTAGGCCAAGCGCTGGGTGCTGGGCGTCTCGAGTTTGGCCAGGGCGACGGCACTGCCATCGACACTCCCGATGCGTCCTTCGATTGGCTGTGGTGCGGCGACACGCTTCACCACATCCAGGACACGCGCCAGGCCTTGAAGGAGTTCGCCCGCGTGGTGCGACCCGGAGGGCGGGTCATCGTGAAGGAGTCGCAGCTCCTGGCCGGTCTCTTCCTCCCCGGTCATCCCGAGCTGGAGCGCCGTCTCCGGCAGGCGGAGATGCAGTGGAGCCGACACGAGGGCGGTGAGTTTTCCTTCGAGGAGCGGCGCCAGAACACCCCCGCCGCCCTGGGCGAGGCCGGACTCCGTGTCGAGAGTTTCCGGACGTACCTGCTGCAGCGGCAGGCTCCGCTCTCTGCCGACGCGCGTGCCTACATCCAGCACGTCGTCTTCGAACGCAACTGGGGCACGCGTCTGCGTGATCTGCTGACTCGCGAGGAGTGGGCGCGACGCTCGGCTCTCTGCGACGCGGATTCCCCGAGCTTCATCCTCGGCCGCCCTGACTACTACTGTCTTTACCCGATCAGCGTGGCCGTGGCTCGTCCCGGCTAGGGACTCAATCGCGGATGAGCCGGTAGCCGCTCGCGTCGGACTTCAGGGCCTGGTCCTTGTAGTTGACGATCCGCGTCGGCGAAACGTGCGTTCCCAGGAGGCGGAGCACCTCGTCGCCGACCACCCGGAAGCTGTGGGGGACATTCGCGGGCAGCGCGATGGTGTCGCCTTTGCGCAACGTGACCTTGTCGGCTTCCTGTCCGTCCACCCAAGCCTCGGCCGTCCCCTCCAGGATATGCAGGACTTCCAGATAGGGGTGCGAGTGGACAGGCGCGACGTACCCGGGCTCTGAGGTCTGGATGCCGGTGCGGATCGGAGTCGTGCCCTCGTCGTCGCCGAGAATCGGCTGGTAGAAAGCGTCGGGCCCGAATTTCACGATCTCGGTGTCCTCGAGTCTGACGACCTTGATCTCGCTCATGGTCCCACCTCCCGGCCGCTGTCAACGCTCCTCGTAGGGCGACATTGTACGGGAATCCGCACGGCGGAGGGCGTGCTATAACTCGCAGAACCGAGGAGAGAGAAAAAGCAACGATGGCCGAGGCGGACAAGGTCGACGTCCTGGTGATCGGAGCAGGGGCCTCTGGCGCTGCCCTCGCCTGGAGCCTTGCCGAGTCCGGCATTCAGGTGCTGTGCCTGGAGCAGGGCGGCTGGGTCGACCCCAAGAGCTACCCCACGGCCGGAGAAGATTGGGAGCTGCATCGCCAGACTGACTTCCATCCCGACCCCAACTTCCGGTGCTTGCCCGTCGATTACCCGCTGAACACCAAGGACTCGCCCATCGATCCGTTGATGTACAACGCCGTGGGGGGCAGCACCATTCACTGGAGCGCCCACTTCCCGCGGCTGCGCCCCTCGGATTTCAAAGTGCGCAGCCTGGATGGGGTCGCCGACGACTGGCCGTTGACGTACGACGAGCTGGAACCTTTCTTCGACCTCAACGACCGCATGATGGGCGTGGCGGGCCTCGATGGGGATCCCGCCTACCCGCCCAAGCCGCCGCGCCAGACACCGCCCATTCCGCTCGGCCTGCTCGGCCAGACCATCGTGCGCGGCTTCGAGAGGCTCGGCTGGCACTGGTGGCCCTCCGACAGCGCGATTCTCACCCGCCCGTACGACGGACGCCGCGCGTGCAACAACTGCGGCCCCTGCGACGTCGGCTGCGCGATCGGGGCCAAAGCCAGCACCGATATCACGTACTGGCCCAAAGCCCTGGCCCGGGGCGCGATGCTACGAACCGGGGCACGTGTCCGCGAGATCACCGTGACGGATGCCGGCCTCGCCGATGGGGTCATCTACTACGACGGCCACGGCCACGTCCGCGAGCAGAAGGCCCGCATCGTCGTCCTCGCCTGCAACGGTGTCGGTACGCCCCGCCTCCTTCTGAACTCGCGCTCAGCCTTGTTTCCTGACGGGCTCGCGAACGGGACGGGGCTGGTGGGCAAGAACCTCATGTTCCATCCCTATGCCAGCGTACGCGGGGTCTTCGACGAGCCGCTGCAAGGACTGAGAGGGCCGATCGGCTGCGCGATCATCAGCCAGGAGTTCTACGAAACCGATCTGTCTCGTGGCTTCGTCCGGGGTTGCTCCTTCCAGATCGCGCGGGGGTTGAGCCCGATCGCGACGGCCACGGGCGGGCTCAGCGCGCAGCGCGTGCCGTGGGGAGCATCGCACCGGGCCGCCTATCACGCGCGCTTCGATCGAACCATCACCCTCGCGGTGATCGGCGACGATCTTCCCGAGGAGCACAACAGGGTCGAGCTCGACGGGCAGCTCGCCGACGGCGACGGCATCCCCGCTCCCCGGATCGTCTACACCCTGAGTCAGAATAGCCGCGACCTGCTCGACCACGGGATCACAAGGGGAGCGGAGGCGCTGCGGGCAGCGGGGGCGCACACCATCGAGGCCACCCCCCTCCTCCGCTCCGCGGGCTGGCACCTGATGGGCACGGCGCGCATGGGGACTGATCCACGTCGCTCGGTGGTCGATTCGTACGGACGCTCTCACGAGGTCAAGAACCTCTTCATCGTCGACGGCAGCGTCTTCGTGACCGGTGGCGCGGTGAACCCCACCTCGACGATCCAGGCGGTCGCTCTGCGGGCAGCCGACTACATCAAGCGCAACGCTCACAATCTGTGACCCAGGTCTTCACTCCCTCCCAGGCCGTTTTGCTCCGTCTCGTGCTGAATCGGCTCGTGCCCGCCGACGGCGTGTTTCCGGCTGCAGGCGACCTCGGGCTCGTCGAGCACCTCGACCGGGCGGGCGGAGCTGCACCTGGCTCACGGCGACTCCTTCTCGAAGGGTTGCGCCGGATCGAGATTCTGGCTGGACAGTCGGGCGGCTTCGCCACCCTGCCCGGGGAGAAGCAGGATGCGGTGCTGCGTGACGTCGAGAAGAGGCATCCGGCCGCCTTCGAGGCACTGCTGCAGCAAACGTACTGCGCCTACTACAGCCATCCCACAGTGGTCCGGCTGCTCGGAGTCGAGGGACCGCCTCAACCGCGCGGCTTTTCTCTGGAAGCGTTCGACTCAGGACTCACCGAGAGCGTACGACGGCGACCGCCCATCTATCGTAGAGCGTAACCTCATGGCTGTAGGCGAGTGGCGCGCCACTCGCCCCCTTTGAACTCGCCGCTGACCCGTTCGAGTCGGCGCTCCCACAGCGCGCGATCATGGACGCGGGCGGGCTGGCCCGCCCACAGTTCGACACGAGCCGCCCACACCCGATAGCCACCCCAGCGAGGAGGTCTCGGGACTACACCGCTGGATCGTTGCGTGACCTCGTCGATTCGAGCCAGGAGGACCGCGCGGGAGTCGAGGGGTCGACTCTGCTCGCTGGCGACGGCGGCGATGCGCGCGTCGATCGGTCGCGTGTTCCAGTAGGCCTCGGAGTCCGCCTCCGGCGCGTCGGTCACCGGCCCTTCGATTCGAATCTGGCGCTCGAGGGCCTCCCAGTGGAAGACGAGGGCGGCCTCTGGATGGGCGGCCAGCGAGTGCCCTTTTCGACTCTCGCGATCGGTATAGAACACGAACCAGCCAGCGGCCGCATCGAACCCGCGGCAGATCACCATGCGCGCGGAGGGCCGGCCATCCGGCTCGACGGTGGCGAGCGTCATCGCAGTGGGATTGCGGACAACCTTGCCCGCCTCGGCAAGCCAGCCCGCCACAAGCGGGAGCGGGCTGTCGGGGAGCGGCTCGGGCAGGAGCACGCTCACACCATGACCCCGGCGCTTTCCGTCACGCAGCGCGCTGGGTCGGCGGCCTCGAGCACATGCGGCCGCCGGCCCGTGTGAACCCACTCGGCCAGCAGTTTGCCCGCCATGGGGCCGCGCCCGAAACCCGACGAGGCAAGCCCGCTGACGATGAAGAGGTTCTCCCGCTGGGGGATACGGCCGATGATCGGCTTGCCATCGAGCGAGAAGGGCATCAGGCCGGCCCACGTTCGGCTCACGCGCAGGCTTGCCAGGAAGGGCAGAACCTGCGCAGCGTGCTCTCGATTGACCTCGATTCCGGCCGGATCCGGAGCCGTGTCGTATCCCACGAGCTGACGATCGCCACCGAAGATGATGTCACCCCGACGCGTCTGTCGGCCGTAGAGGTGTCGAGTGAGGCGCGTGTTCCCGCGATGGGTCAGCTCGGGCGGGGTCTGGGTGTCGTGGCTCGGATGGCGCTGCCAGAAGCTCCCCGACTCGGCCGACGAGATCGTATGGAACACCCGGGGTGGCACGGTGTCAGTCGCCCACATCTGACCCCGTACCGGCACGATGGGGATTCGCAGCCCAAGCATCGCCCCGATCGTCGCGCACCAGGCACCGGCGGCGATCACGAGCGTTCCTGCCACGAAGTCACCGCGGGTGGTGGTGACGAGATAGCCCCCGTCAGTCCGGGACTGGATGGCGGTGACGGGATGGTGCGTGCGTACTCGGGCCCCGATGCGCTCGGAGGCCAGGACCAGGGCGCGCGTGGCCTTCCGGGGGTCGGCCTGGGCGCGCTGGGGCGAGTAGACGAATCCGGGCAGTTCGGGATTGAGCGCGGGCTCGAGGCCGCGGGCCTCACGCGTGGTGAGCAGCTGGAGGCGGTATCCCTGCGCGCTCAACCTGCTTACCCGCGCCCGCGCGAACTCGTGCTGCTCCTCGGTGTGGATCGCCTGCAACGATCCCGAATGCCGCAGCTCGATGTCGTACCCGAGATCGAGCTGCAGCTCGGTGAAGATCTCGCGACTGCCCTCGGTCAGATGCGCCTGCAGGTCGGGCGCCGTGCCCCAGCCCAGGGAATCGATGGAGCCTGCATTGACGCCGGAGGCCGCGGAAGCGATCTCGTCACGCTCCAGCACGAGGACGTCGTGGCCATGATCGCGCAGGTAGAAGGCCGCCGCCGCCCCGGCGATACCACCGCCGATGACGAGAATCTCGGCCTCCCCGACCCTGTCCATTCGCCCGTGTCTCCCGTGTCGCCGCCTGAGGATGGTAACAGGACCGCATATAATGCCGCCATGCCTGGTCCCTTGGACGGTATCCGCGTGCTCGACCTTACCAGTGTTGTCCTGGGCCCGCTCGCGGCCCAGACGCTCGGCGACTACGGCGCCGACGTGATCAAGATCGAGTCGCCCGATGGCGACACCACTCGCCAGCTCGGCCCCGCGCGCCATCCCGGCATGGCGGCCTTCTATCTCGGGTGCAACCGCAACAAGCGCAGCCTCGTGCTCGACCTCAAGCAGTCGGCCGGCCGCGATGCGCTGCTGCGCATGGCCCGCACCGCCGATGTGCTGATGCACAACTTCCGGCCCGAGCCGGCGGCCAAGCTGCGCCTGGAGTACGCGGTCTTCAAGACGATCAATCCGCGCCTCGTCTACTGCGCGACCTATGGCTTTCGTGCGGCAGGACCGTACGGGAACAAGCCTGCCTACGACGACGTCATCCAGGCTGGCTCGGGGCTCGCCTCGTTACAAACGGCCCTGGTGGGTGATCCGCGCTACTTGCCCACGATCGTGGCCGACAAGACAAGCTCCATGGCCGTGCTGTCGTCGGTGTTGGCCGCGCTGGTTCGGCGTGAGCGGACTGGTCAGGGGCAAGCACTCGAAGTGCCGATGTTCGAGACCTTGGCGGCGTGGGTGATGGTGGAGCACCTCTACGGGCAGGCCTTCGTCCCTCCGCTCGACTCGCCCGGCTACAAGCGCATTCTCAACCGCTGGCGCCGCCCCTTCCCGACCAAGGACGGCTATCTGGCCGTGCTGCCCTACACCGATGGGCACTGGCGCACCTTCTTCGAGCTGGCGGGTCGAGCCGATCTGCTGGCCGATACACGCTTTCACAGCCTGGCCTCGCGTCTGGCCCACATCGAGGCACTCTACGAGGAACTGGGCAACATCGTGGCGACTCGCAGCACCGCCGACTGGCTCGTCGCGCTCGAGCGTGCGAACGTTCCCCACATGGTCGTGAATACCCTGGAGACCCTGTTCGACGATCCCCAGCTCGCCGCCACCGGATTCTGGAAGATGATGGAGCACCCGACCGAAGGCACCCTACGCACGACCGACATCCCCACGACCTTCAGCGACACACCGGGCGCGATCACGCGCCATCCCCCGCGGCTGGGCGAGCACAGCGTCGAGGTGCTCCTGGAGGCCGGCTTCAGCCGGGATGAGGTCGACGGGATGCTCGCCGCCGGCGTCACCAGCGCGCCTCGCTGAGCGGCGCCGGTCCGCGTGACGACCCTCGAGCCGCGACCGCTCGCCTGGTGGGGCATGGCCGCGCTGGCGGTCACGGTCGGGGTTATCGCCGGCGTCGGAGCGGTGGTGTTCCGCGCCATGATCAGCGGATTCCATAACCTGTTCTTCCTGGGACAGCTCTCCTTCACCTACGACGCCAATCTGCACACACCCGCGGCGCCGTGGGGAATGCTGGTGATCCTGGTGCCGGTGGTAGGAGCGATGGGAGTCGCCTTCGTGGTGGGCACCTTTGCCCCCGAGGCCAAGGGCCACGGCGTACCTGAAGTGATGGATGCGATCTACTACCGCGCGGGGCGCATCCGACCCGTGGTCGTCGTCGTCAAGTCGATTGCCTCCGCGCTCTCGATCGGGAGCGGGGGCTCGGTCGGACGCGAGGGGCCCATTGTCCAGATCGGGGCCGCCTTCGGCTCAACGTTGGGCCAGATCGTCAGCATGCCCGTCCGCCAGCGCATCGTCCTGGTGGCGGCTGGCGCAGGCGGCGGGATCGCCGCCACCTTCAACTCGCCGCTGGGGGGAATCGCCTTCGCGGTCGAGCTGATGCTACCGGCCATGAGCGCTCGCGCGATACTTCACGTCGCCATCTCCACGGTGGTGGCCACCCACATCGGTCACGTGTTCTTTGGACGGGGGCCGTCGTTCGAGGTTCCCGCCCTCGCTGCCTTCCAGGCCATCGACCTACCCTTCGCCGTCATGCCTCTGTTCGTGGTGTGTGGGGTCGCCGTCGGTCTGCTGGCCACGCTCATGACGCGCGCCATCTACTGGTTCGAGGACCGCTTCGATGCCATGCCCGGCACGTACTACACACGCCATGGGCTCGGAATGCTCGCGGTGGGACTGATCCTGTTCGGCTTTCTGACGCTGTCGTACCCGCTCTTCGGCCAGCCGGCTCATTACTATGTCGAGGGCGTCGGCTACGCCACGATCCTCGACATCCTCCGGGGGAATCTGCACGCCCCAGGATTCCTCCTCGTTCTGGTGGGAGCCAAGCTGCTCGTCACGTGTCTCACGCTCGGCTCCGGCGCGTCCGGGGGCATCTTCTCCCCCAGCCTGTACCTGGGGGCTGCCCTCGGTGCCGCCGTGGGTAGTTTGTTGGATCGGATACCGGGGCTCGAGATCAGCCCCGTTCATTTCGCGCTGGCCGGGATGGCAGGCATGGTGGCAGGCGCGACGGGCGCCGTGCTCACCGCCATCATCATGCTCTTCGAGATGACGTGGAACTATAGCGTCATCATCCCCGTGATCATCACCGCCACGGTGGCCTATGCCGTCCGGCAGCATCTCTCACCGGCGAGCCTCTACACGCTCAAGCTCCTCCGGCGCGGTGACGTGGTTCCACAGGGGCTCCAGGCATGGATCCTCGGCACCCGGCGGGCCCAGGACATCATGAGCCGGGATTTCGTCGTGGCCAGCGCCACCGGTCCACCGACCACATCCCTCGTTACCGTGGTACTCCAGGACGGTCGTATCGCAAGCGTCTCACTCGCAGACGGCACGACCGCACCTCACGTGTTGGTCGAACCAGACGACCCCCTGGTCAGCGTCCTACGAACGATGGAAAGCTGCCAGGCGCGAGTGGCTCTCGTCGTTCCGACGCGCGACGCGGCCGCCCCCCGCGACGTGGTGGGTGTCATCACCGACCGCGAGGTTGGCTCCCTAGCCCGGGCGACCTCTCGTCTGATGGAGTAGGCGCTGGACGATCTGGACCCTTGGGCGAGAGCGCCGCCGCTGCCGGAGGCGGCCGCTATAATGCCGGGAGGGGATGGGAATGGAAGCCAGGAGCCTGGAGGAGATCGCGCGCGCGCACGGTGTGGTGCTGCTCTTGCAGTTCGGCTCCACGGTATCCGGGCGCCA
The DNA here is from genome assembly GCA_963754315.1 of uncultured Candidatus Rokubacteria bacterium. Classification (GTDB taxonomy): domain Bacteria; phylum Methylomirabilota; class Methylomirabilia; order Rokubacteriales; family CSP1-6; genus CAVWFS01. Next base: position 543,552 of record CAVWFS010000008.1, on the reverse strand, counting down.
GCACCCGCGAAGCGATGTCGACCTCGCCGTACTGCTCCAGAGTCCTTCGCCGTCTCTGGGGACTCTCAGCGAGCTGAGCTCGGATCTTCAGCCCTTCTATCCTGGCCGAGAGATCGACCTAGCCGTGATCAACCGAGCGGATCCCTTCTTCTTGAAGAAGATCACCGAGGATTGCCGACTTCTCTATGGCTCGCCCCGACGTCTGCACGAGCTGAAGATGTACGCATTCAGGCGCTATCAGGATCACCGACGGTATCTCGCGCTCGAACGACCTTACGTCGACCGCGCGCTACGAACCTTGGCCCCTCCGTGATCGATCAAGAACTGGTGACGCGCAAGCTGGTCCTCATCACTAGCGATCTGCGCGAGCTCGGGCTGATTGCCCAGACCCCCCTCGCCGACTACCTGGCCAGCCCGACCCACGAGCTCGTCGTTGAACGATACCTCGAGCGGGTGATCGGCCGGATGATCGACATCAACTATCATCTAATCACCGAAGGAGGCCACGCGCCGCCCACGCGCCGCCCTGAGGGAGCATGCCTCTCATGGGCCTGCGTTGGCGTCGATGAACTCGTCGGCCTGGGAGCGCAGGGTATCCGTGCTCTGATCGATCGTGAGGAGAAACGCGATGAGATTAGCCCGGTCGGTCGCGTTGAGGATGCTTTGGATGGTGCCGCCGGCCGCGCCCAACCCGTGGAGTGGGAACACCGCCTCGAGCGTTTGGGCCGTGCCGTTGTGTAGATACGGAGCGGTGTATCTCAGCGAGAGCAGGGAGGGAACGTTGAAGCCGGCCGCGCCGAAGGGCAGCGCGCCGTTCTGGCGGATCTCGATGGGGTTAGCGGTAATGAACGTCCCTACATTTTCCAGATACTTGAAGATATTCGGTCCGATCGTGAGCTGGGTAATCTGGGCGGCAATGTTGGTCACCCCGGGGTCGAGCGGGGTCCCACCCAGCGCGGGATCCCGATTGAAGGCCGGATTGTCGCGGTGCAGGATCGTGCTCTTCGTCCACTTGGGGCTGCCGTGGCACGACGCGCAGTTAGCCTGGAAGACGGTGCGCCCCGCAGCGGCGGCGACCGGACTGGTGGCCGCTGGGGCCCGAAGCGAACGTACCGCGAGGGCGATCCAGAAGGTCTGGGCGTCGAGGGCGTCACTGACCCCGAACACCGGACCGTGGTCATAGACCGCGGCCGGGTCGTCGGCGAAGCCGATGCCGCCCTGAACGGCGCGCGAATTCTGGTTGAAGTCTGTATTGCTGCCGCGGTTGAAGGACCACAGGATGCCCCTCTGGTCGAGCTGGTTGTGCTTGCTGTAGGTGCCGTCGAGCGGGATCGTCGACCGTGGACCGGCGGCAAAGATCCAGGTCACGTTGTCCGAGAGCCCCTCCGGGTGGCAGGATGCGCATGAGCTCCACGCATCTCTCGACTGCTTGCCACGGAACTGGAGAGGGTCGAAGTTGCGGATAGGAGTGTCGAAGATGCCGTTGTTAGGGATGCCGAGGGCCGTGAAGAAGGCGAGCTTGCCCACGAGGATCGCGTGTTCGATGGTCCCGGGCGCCGGCGGGGTACCCGACGGGTAGTCTCGGGTGATGACGGTGTTCGTGGTCAGATTGATGATGCTGACCGAGACGTTGACCTCGTTGTTGACATACGCGCGCAGGCCGCCCTGGTCGTCCTCCCGAATCACGACCCCGTTGGGGATGTTGCCGACCTGGAAGCGTGTCAGGGCCGTTGATCCGCCGGCCCTGCACACGAGCTGGTTGCCGCCACGACTGACCCCACAGACTCGGCTGCCGTCGGCGGTGGCGTCCAGGGCGACGACGTCGTTGAGGAACGTCCTGAGAAGGCTCGTGGTGGGATTCGCGGGAGCCGGTTCGAGGTCCACGAGAGTGTTGACGTTGAGCGCCGCCACCTGGGCGAACTGGGGGATGTCGACGACGTGCAAGAGAGCCTGGACGTTGGTATTGAAATTGACGTTCTGCACGGGCGGCTCCGGCTGGGCCCCGATGCTCAGGACCAAGAGCTGGTTCCCTCGGATCAAGAGCGCGCCGAGTTGATTGGGGAACACGCCTTGCGGGTCTTGGGTGATGACGGCACTCCCAGCCGGCGCCGTAGTATCCGGGCAGAACGTGTTGTTGACGGCGGCCGGATTGAGGTGGGTACAAAGATTCGTACGATTGGCGGTGAAGCCGGAGTCAGCCAAGGGCTGGAGGTTGATGCGGGTGATCGGCCCGGGTGTTCCAACTCCGAACGCCAGGACGACACCCCGCTTGCCGTTGTCGAATCCTTCGCCTGGACCGCCGGGGATCAGCTCGGCGAAGAACAGTGACACGAAGACCGTCTCGTCGGAGTCGACCAGGTCACCATTGTTGGTGATGGCGATGGCCTCCGGATTGCCGCCCACCTCGAGGACCCGCACGATGTTCCGGAGCTGGGGAGATATCTCGAAGACCTTGCCGCTGAAATCGGCCACGTAGAGCCTCGCCCCGTTCGGTGTCAGCGCGCAGCCGCGCAGCTCTGTGCCCACGGCGATCTCGGCCACCACGGTCGGGGTCCCGACGAGGCTGATGACGGAGACGGTTCCATTCCCTGAGCTCGCCACGAAGGCCTCGCCGTCGTTGGGACTCACGGCCACGCAGCGAGGTTCCGGGCCCACCGAGACCTCCCCGAGCTTCACTGGGGGATCCACGTCGAACAGAAACGGGAAGATCCCGAAGAGTAGCTCCACCCTGCCCACCTGGATCACAGAAACGCTGTTCGTCTCTCGGTTGGCGACCACGAGCCGAGTGCGATCGTTCGTGAGGGCGATCGTCGTCGATCGAGAAGGCCGCGTCAGAATGAATCCATTCGATCGCACCGGTTGGGAGACGGCGAGGCCCCCGAGCACGACCACCGCGCCCAAGGCGACAAGGCCTGCCTTGCGTGCACTGCTCGATCGCCACACGGAGAGTACGGTGCGACTCATGGGCGTCTCCTCCTGCGGTGGGCCAAAGTGGGCTTCCCCCTCAGCTCAGGCTCCAGCGTGAATCTAGGCGACGGCGTGTCCTCAGTCACAAAATCCATGTAAAAATTCCGTAAAGACCGTGCCCAACCTGACGCAGTGCGTCTTCAAGCTCGCAACTTCTTGGGGCAACCTAAGGCCCCGTATCCGAGTAATATTACGAAGAAATTACTGAGCGCTGGTGGCACGACCGCTCGCGCTCCGCTCTGGCAGTCTATGGCGCCTGGTAGCGGAGCAGCAGTTCCATGTTTGACCCCGCATCATCCGGTCTGCCCACCGGTCTAGAGATCCCCACCTGACGGCGGGCATCGGGGACACCCTCCGCTGGCCTTGGCGAAGGCCTACTGGCTCCGCGCGTGGCCCGGCGACGGAGGTGCTTGGAGCCGGTGTGGCTGCGAAATTTGACGGATCGAGCACTGCCGGCTCGGGTCCAGGGTTCGCCGTCCCCGGCGGGGGCTTAATGTCCGCCGGCGGCTGGGATCCAAATTTCGCTGTCCCCGGCGGGGGCCTGATGCCCGACACCGGCTGGGATCCACGATTCGCCGTCCCCGGCGGGGGCTTACTGTCCGCCACCGGCTTTGCTCCCGGCACCGGTCTGAGATCTTCCATCCGCCGATCGCGGTCGGTGTTCGTGCCGTCTGCCACGTAATAGACGGCTGCGCCCAGCCCAATCACGCCGATCACCGCCGCCGCGATGACGAACCGGCGGCGGCCACTCGCATACAAGCGACGCCAAGCTCCATTGGCGTCACCGGTCGCCGCGAGACCCCACACCTTGATTGCGTCGCCCACGACCTTTGCCGACACCACACGCTCGTTTCGCTCCGAGGCAGTCTGCAGGGCGTAGTCGCAAATCCGATTGATAAGGCGCGGCACACCATTCGACGCAGCGCCAATCGCGCGGGTCGCCTCTTTCGAGAAGAGCTCGCGATCGGCCCCGGCCACCCGGAGTCGGAACGCGATGTACTCCCTTACTTGACGGACTCCGAGCGGTTCGAGGCGAGCGCGGATCCGGATAGCTTCCGCAAGGCCGGGCGGCTCTCCACGTCGCAGGGACGCCTCGAGGTCCGAGTGGCCAACGAGCAAAACGTTGAGGACGTTGACCTTGTTGCGTCCAGCCTCTCGACCCACCTGCACCAGGTGCTCGATCTCAGTGAGGACCTCCGGCCCGAGTTCCTGTGCCTCGTCGATGTATAAGAGTACCTTCGCTCGTCGCGCATAGGCGCCGCGGAGGAAATCGCTCAGGTTGCTCAGAAAAGTCTCACGTGTATCGGGCAGTTCCGGTAAGGCGAGCGCCCGCGTGACTGCGTGGCGAAAGTCGTCTGGCGGGAGGCCGCCCAGGGTGAGCTTGGCCACGCACACCCCTTCGGCGCGCAGCCCGTCAGCGAGGACGTTGGCCAAAATGGTCTTCCCGCTCCCCGCCTCACCGGTGAGGAGGAGGAGCCCCGCGTTCTCAAGGATCCCCGTCCGCAACGCTGCGAATCCCTCACGGTATGTGAGACCCATCCACAGAACGCTCGGGTCAATGCTCTCCCGGAACGGCTTCGTCCACAGGTCGTAGTAAGCGGCCTCAGCCGTCGGCATCGAGGCGGAATGCTGACCGTCCGTTTGATTACCGTCCATATCCCGGGCCCAGCCACCCAAGTATACCGCCGGCAGATCACCAAGGCGGCCCTGCGGTGACGATCAGGGCATCCACGACGGATAGGCCCTGCCCTCTGGGATGAACGATCACCGGATTCAGATCGATCTCGGCCACGGTATCGCGGTGGTCGGCGGCAAAGCAGGATACAGCCACCAGCAGGTCGACGAGCGCCTCCACATCTGACGGCGGCGCTCCACGCACCCCTTGAAGGAGCCGAGCGCCCCGGAGCTGGCCCAGCAGATCACGCGCATCCTCGGGTGTGAGGGGAACCGGCGCGAAGGCGACGTCGCGCAACACCTCGACGTGGACGCCGCCCAGCCCCAGCATGAGCAGGGGCCCGAAGGTCTCATCGCGCGTGACACCAACGATCATCTCGACACCAGGCGGGGCCATCTGCTGGACCAGCACGCCCCGGAGATCGGCGTCAGGATGAGCGGCGCGGGCGGAGCTCAGCACACGCCGGTACGCCCGCCGCAGGTCAGTCTTGGTGCCGATGGCCAGCGCCACCGCCCCCGCCTCCGTTTTGTGCGTGATGTCCGGCGACTGGACTTTCAGAGCGACCGGGTAGCCGAGGCGGCCAGCGGCTGCCGCCGCGCCCTCGGCATTGCTGGTCATCTCCTCGCGCGGACGAGGGATACCGTAGGCCGCCAGGAGTTCCTTCGCTTCGTACTCGCACAGCACGGAGCCGGCCGCGCGCAGACGGCGGTCGACGTCGGTGGCCCTCGCCGACGGCGTGCGCTCGGGCTCGATTCGCCCTCGCCATCGTCGCTGAAAGTCCGCGTAGTCGGCGAGGGCTCGCAGAGCCTTGGCGCAGTTGACCATGCTCGTGTAGGCCGGGATCCCGGCCCCGGCCAGCAGGGTGACCGCCGCCGGCGAGGCGTTTGTATAGGCGCAGAAGGCGATGGGGACGGTGCTCGCCTGCGCCACACGAGTCAGCCCCGCGATGTCCCGTCGCAGGAGGGTCTCGGTGGCGAGCGAGCCCACCACCACGATCATGTCGACCATCGGTGAGCGCTGGAGAATCTCGATGACTCGCGCGTATCCGACCTCGCGGGTCGCCTGTGCGGTGAGATCGACGGGGTTTTGCGAGGACGCGTACGACGGCAGGAGCGGGTCGATCTCCTTGCGCGTCTGCACGTCCAGCTCCGGCAGCTCGAGTCCCTGCGCGGCGAACATGTCGGCCATCCAGGCTGCCCCCCCGCCGGACGCGCTCAGCACCACCACCCGGCGGCCCCTGGGAAGCGGATTGAAGGCGAAAGCCGCCGCCGTATCGATCATCTGGTCGATGTCCTCACACCGAACGATCCCGTAGCGTCGGAACAGTGCGTCGTAGGCGCTGTCAGAGCCGGCCAGAGCCCCGGTGTGGGAGGCCGCGGCGCGTCGTCCGGCGTCCGAGCGACCGACCTTTCCCACGATGATGGGCTTGGCCAGCCGGGCGGCCTTCGCCGCCACTCGGTGGAACGTGTCGGCGTTGCGCACCGCCTCCATGTACATGAGAAAGATGTCCGTGCGCTCCTCGTCGAGCATGTAGTCGACGTAATCCAGTCCCTCGAGCGTCGCCTCGTTGCCGGAGCTGATGAGGTAGGTAAAGCGCAGCTGACGGGGGGCGCCGCGGTTCAGGTACGAGAAGCTGAGCGCCCCGCTCTGGGCGATGACGCTGATGGGGCGCCCCGTCGCGACCTCGGGGAGCAGCCGGTAGTCCTGGTTCTCCAGGGACGGACTGAACGTGGCCGCCATCGGCTTCAGCGCGTTGACGAGACCTTCGCAGTTGGGCCCGCAGATGGCCATGTCGTAGCGCGCGGCGATACTCTGCAGCTCCTCCTGGCGGACGCGCGCCTCCTCGCCCCGCTCCTCGGCAAAGCCGGAAGTGATGATGATGGCCGCCTTGATCCCGCGCGCGCCGCACTCGCTCAGCACCTGGAGCACGGCGGCTGATGGAATCACGATGATGGCCAGGTCGACAGGCTCGGGCAGCGCGGCCACCGACGGGTAGGCCTGCAGGCCCTGCACCTCCGCCCGACTCGGCGTCACCGGGAAGATCTGCCCCGGGAAGCCACGCAACTGCATGATGTGAAGCAGTCGGCCACGGATGATCTCCTTGTTGTCGGAGGCGCCGACGAGGGCAATCGAGCGCGGCCACAGCAGGGGTCTGAGATCGGGCATGGGGTCTCCTAGCGAAAGGCGGCGATGAGTTCCTGGAAGGCAACCATCTGGCCTCCCCGGGTTGACGAGGGCACCACGATGAGGGTCTTGATGCCGGTCTCGTACCAGGCCTCGATACCCTCGCGGACGTCCGCGATGCTTCCGAACAAGCTCACCTCGCGCAGCCAGCGGTCCGACATGAGGGCAGGAATTCGCTCCTCCTGTCGATCGGCGATGGCTTGACGGATGGCGAGCATCTCCTCGGCAAAGCCCGCCTCGATCCAGTAGTTCTGGTAGTTGGGAAGCTTCACGTACCCGGTGAGCGTACGACGGTTCACGGCAGCGGCGGCGGCGCGGTCGTCGTCGATACACGTCGGGACCATATCGGCGATGAAGAATGCCGGATCGTGCAGGCGCCCCGACGGTAGGTGCCGGAGCGAGTCGCGCATGTGCGAACGCGCGGCATTGGCCCACACGGCGCCCTGGGCGATCTCGGCGGCCAGCTCCACCATCCGGCGCCGCAAGGTGGCAAGGATGATGGGCGGCAGCTCCCCGGCGTTCTGGGCCCCTGCCCGGAGATCGTCCACGAAGCGTCGGATGTCCGCCAGGGGCTTCCCTACCTGTAAATGCAGCCGCGCGTGCGTCGGCCCGTGGCTTATCCGATTCCGAAGCGGAAGCGGCCGCGCGACAGCTCGTGGATCAGGGCCGCCGTCTGGGCATAGTCGTGTGGGTGTCGGAGGTAGATATTCGCGATGCTGGTGCCGAACGGGATCTCGCGGGTGACCAGGGCGAGGGCCTCGCGAGAGCCCAAGGCCATCGCCGATACTCGGGCAATAGATGCCCGTGAAGCCCTCCTGCTCGAGCCGCTGCGCGAGCTCCACCGTGGTCTGTCGACGCCCGGGCACCGCGGCCAGGCTCACGGCCGGCTTTGTCGTCATCGCCACCTCCAGGGTGATTGGCATATCATGGGCACCCCGGAGGATACGCGATGAACTTCGATTTTTCTGAAGAACAGCTGGTCCTGCGCGACCAGGCCCGCAAGTTCCTCAGCGAACGGGCGGCGCCCTCACGCGTGCGCCGTGTTCTGGAGACAGATGCCCCCTACGACACGGACCTCTGGCGTGGCATGGTGGAGATGGCATGGCCGGGGACGGCGATTCCGGAGCGATTCGGTGGGGCGGGTTACGGATACCTCGAGCTGTGTGTGATCGCGGAAGAGCTGGGACGCAGCCTGGCTCCCACCCCATTCTCCTCGTCCGTATACCTGGCCACAGAAGCGATCCTCCTGGCGGGTTCCGCCGCCCAGCAGACGCGCTGGCTACCCGCATTGGCGAGCGGACGGGTCATCGGATGCTTCGCGCTGGCCGAAGGACCGTACCCGCCTCGCCCCGAAACGCTACAGACACGCCTGGCGGATGGCCGCGTCAACGGCGTCAAGGTGCCGGTGGCGGACGGGGATGTGGCCGACGTGGCCGTCGTGGTCGTACGCGGGGCGATGGCAGGGGAAGTCTCGCTGGTCCTGGTGGACCTGCGCGCCCCCGGCGTGACTCGCACGCCAGTGGCCACGTTGGATCCCACGCGCTCGCATGCAAGCCTTGTCTTCACGAATGCGGCCGCCGAGCCACTCGGCGAGGGCTGGCCCCTCGTGGCGCGCTTGCTCGATCGGGCCGCCGTGCTCTTCGCGTTCGAGCAGGTCGGCGGAGCCCAGGCTGCTCTCGACATGGCGCGCGAGTACGCGCTGGGACGCTTTGCCTTCGGGCGACCTATTGCGTCCTTTCAGGCCATCAAGCACAAGCTCGTGGATATCTACGTGGCCCTCGAGCTGGCCCGCTCGAACGCCTACTACGGGGCGTGGGCCCTCTCGGTCGACGCGGCCGGCGAGCTCCCGGTGGCGGCCGCTGCCGCGCGCATCAGCGCCAGCGAGGCCTTCTTCCTCGCCGCCAAGGAGAACATCCAGACCCACGGCGGCATGGGCTTCACGTGGGAGTTCGACTGCCACATGTACTACCGCCGGGCCAAGTTGCTCGCCCTGTCGCTCGGCAGTAGCCGCTACTGGAAGAACCTTCTGGTCACGCGCCTCACGGCGCGCGAGGCCGCGTGAGCCGACCCATGGATTTCAACGATACCCCAGTCGAGGCAACCTTCCGCGCCGAGGTCAGGCGCTTCCTGGAGTCCACTGTCGAGCGCAAGGCCGGGTCGTTCGAGACATGGCCCGCGCGCCATGGGGAGGCGGAAGGCCTTCGGCGCGCCAAGGAGTTCCAGAAGCGGAAGGCAGAAGCAGGCCTTGCCGCCATCACCTGGCCTGTCGAGCTCGGCGGGCGGGGTGAATCACCCATCATGCAGGTGATCTATAACCAGGAAGAGGCCGCCTATTTCGTGCCGCGGGGGTACTTCGAGATCGGCCTCGGTATGTGCATTCCGACCTTGATGGCGTACGGCACCGACGTCCAGCGCCATCGATACGTCCCCCGCGCCATCACGGGCGAGGAGATCTGGTGTCAGCTCTTCTCGGAGCCGGCGGCGGGATCTGACCTGGCAGGACTTCGCACCCGCTCCGTACGCGACGGGGACTCGTGGGTCATCAACGGCCAGAAGATCTGGACGTCGGGCGCTCACTTTGCTGACTACGGCATCATCGTGACCCGAAGTGATCCGAAGGCCCCCAAGCACAAAGGCCTGACGTTCTTCTTCCTGGACATGAAATCTCCAGGGATCGAAATCAGACGGATCAAGCAGATCTCGGGAGCTTCCAACTTCAACGAGGTCTACTTCACCGATGTGCGGGTGCCCGATGGCCAGCGTCTGGGCGCAGTCGGTCAGGGATGGGGCGTGGCCATCACCACCCTCATGAATGAGCGGCTCGCCGTGGGCGACGTGCGCGGCCCCGACTTCGACGAGATTTTCCACCTCGTCCGCACGCTCGAGCTGGAGGACGGCCCCGCGCTCGAGAACGCGGCCGTTCGCGAGAAGCTGGCCGACTGGTACGTCCGTCAACAGGGACTGCGCTGGACCAAGTTCCGGACCATGACCGCGCTGTCGCGTGGCCAGACGCCTGGTCCCGAAGCGTCCATCGGCAAGATCGTCAGTGCCACCAAGCTCCAGGAGATCGCCACCTTCGCCCTCGATCTCATGGACGTGGGTGGCGCCGTGATGGACCCGTCCCTGACGCCCATGCGAGCCGCCTTCCAGGACGCGCTTCTTTACGCGCCCGGTGCCCGGATCGCCGGCGGCACCGACGAGATTCTCAAGAACATCATCGCCGAGCGCGTGCTCGGCCTGCCCGCCGACATCCGCGTGGACAAGGACGGAGCGTTCCAGGACCTGCCCACCGGAGGTCGGTGAAGGAGACTACCGTGCGCTACGGCTTCTACCTTCCCACCCGCGGCGCGTGCGCTACGCCGGAGGCGATCGAGACCTTCCTGGAACGCGGGGAGGCGCTCGGCTTTCACTCGGTGATGGTCGCCGACCATGTCGCCTTCCCGACCACCATCAAGTCCAGGTATCCCTACACGGTGAGCGGAGTCTTTCCGGGGCAAGGGGACGCGCTCGAGCAGCTGACCCTGGTCACCTTCGCGGCTGCCAAGACCCGTCGCCTCCGCCTGGTAACCAGCGTGATGATCGTGCCCTATCGCAATCCGGTGGTGACGGCCAAGGCCCTCGCCACCATCGACGTGCTGTCGAAGGGCCGCCTGACGGTGGGGGTGGGGGTCGGCTGGCTTCGCGAAGAATTCGAGGCGCTGGCGGCACCCGACTTCGACCGACGAGGGGCCGCAACCGACGAGTACATCCGCATCTACAAGACGCTGTGGACGAAGTCGCCTGCCAGCTTCGCGGGTGACTTCTACCGATTCGACGAGCTGCGCTCGGAGCCGCTGCCAATCCAGAAGCCACATCCGCCACTGTGGATCGGCGGCCACAGCAAGCCGGCACTTCGGCGAGTCGCGCGCCTGGGCGATGGCTGGCATCCGGTCGGCGCCAATCCCGCCGTCCCTCTGCGTCCGGCAGAGCTGCGCGCGTCGCTCGACGAGTTGTTCCGGCTCACCGAGGCCGCCGGACGCGATCCGAAGGCTCTCACCATCTCCTTCAAAGCTCCGGTGTACGACACGACCCTCGCCCCTGACGGCGAGAAGCGGCGGCCGTTCTCCGGCTCGACGGGTGAGATCATGGACGACATCGCGGCCTACGGCCGGCTCGGGGTGAGCGAGATGATCTTCGATTTCCGCGGCGAGCGGCTGTCAGAGAACATCGAGCGCATGGAGCGCTTCGCGGCCACCATCATGCGCGCCGGCAGCCCCCGTTAGCGTTCCGGAACCGTCGCATGGCGACCCTGGACGAGCTCACCGTGCTCGACGCGACGGCCCAGGCCGAGCTGGTCCGAAAGAAGGAAGTCACCGCGCTCGAGCTGGTGACGGCGGCCATCGATCGCATCGAGCGGGTCAATCCGAGCGTGAACGCGGTCGTCATCCCGATGTACGAGCAGGCACGCGAGGCCGCCTCACGGCCACTGCCCGAGGGTCCCTTCCGAGGAGTCCCCTTCCTCCTCAAGGATCTGGCGGCAGAGTACGCTGGTGTCGCCTTCAACGAGGCCTCCGCGTTCCTCCGAGGCTACGTGCCAGCTGAGGACCAGGAACTGGTGCGGCGCTACAAGCGGGCGGGCTTGATTGTGGTCGGCAAGACCAACACGCCGGAGCTGGGTCTCGGTCCCACGACCGAGCCGCGTCTCTACGGTGCCACGCGCAACCCCTGGGATCCCTCGCGCACCGCCGGCGGCTCCAGCGGCGGCGCCGGCGCCGCTGTCGCGTCGGCCATGGTGCCGATGGCGCACGGCAACGATGCTGGCGGCTCCATCAGGGTTCCGGCGGCGTGCTGCGGCGTGTTCGGGCTCAAGCCTACGCGCGCCCGCAATCCGCTGGGGCCTCTCTACGGCGACATGATGGAAGGCTTGATCGTCGAGCACGCCCTCACCCGCACCGTGCGCGACAGTGCTCTCCTGCTGGACACGACTGCCGGCCCCGGTCTCGGCGATCCCTACGAGGCACCTTCCCCTCCTCGTCCGTTCGCGCACGAGGTCGGGGTTGCGCCGGGGCGACTGCGGGTGGTCTTCTCCACCCGCACCTTGCTGGGGGAAGACATTCATCCCGACTGCCGGACGGCCGTACACGACGTGGCCCGCTTGCTCGAATCGCTCGGCCACCAGGTGGTGGAAGGCGTGCCACCCATCGAGGGCGAGGAATTCTGGCGACTCTTCACCAGCGTGCTCGCCGCAGGCTTCGCGTGGGCGATCGACGACTGGAGCCACCGGCTCCACCGCACACCGGCGCCCGAGTACTTCGAGCCCTTCACGTGGGCGCTCGTCGAACGTGGCCGCACGTTCAGCGCTCCGGAATACCTGTCCATGACCCAGGGCCTGCAGCGAATTTCGCGGGAGGTCGCACGTTACTTCGTCGAGCACGACGTGTGGCTCACCCCGACATTGGGCGAGCCCCCGGTGCCGCTCGGCACCTTCGCCTACACAGGACAGGATCCCTTCGCGCTCCGGCGTCGCATGGCCGCCTTCACGCCGTTCACCTACGTCGCCAACGCCACCGGTCAGCCCGCCATGTCGGTTCCGCTCGTCTGGAACGAGGCGGGTCTGCCTATCGGCACCCAGTTCACGGGACGCTTCGGCGACGAGGCCACCTTGTTCCGTCTCGCCGCCCAGCTCGAGGCGGCCCGACCCTGGAGCGGGCGCCGCCCTGCCCTTTCGGCTCTACGCTGAGCGATCGAGGATGGGCCGATCAGGCCACATCATCGCGCTCACCGAACTCGAACTGAAAGGCAGCCTCCTCCAGATCGGCGACCTTGAGGACACCGCGCGCGGCCAAGGCCCCCTCGAACGCGGCCAGCCACGCGTGGTAATAACGGAACTCGCCCCCTCGCACTTCCGCGGCGGCGATCTCGCGGATGAGGGCCTGACGGAACTCCTCCCACGGAAGGACTCCTTGCTCGGATAGCGCCACCGCCATGGCGAATATCCGGCCCTGCCAGGGAGCATCGAAGACCAGCTCACCGTTTCGGCGCGGCACCGCGGTGGCGCCCGCGAGATCGGTGAGGAGCCGGGCCCGGTCGGTCTCGGCCTACCTCCTCGACTCCCGAGGTCGCCGGAGGCAGACAGGTGCCCGACGCCGCGCGCGCCTCGACGCGCCGGCGAGGGCGATGGTCATCGACTGCCTGGCCGTCCGGGCGCTCCTGCCAGACCGACGCCGTGAACTGGCAGGCGCTCAGCGACGCCGGCAGTACCGCCTCTGCCCCGGCCTCCAGCAACTGCTCGATGTAGGCGTAGAGGTCGCGCACGAGCGTATCCGAGTCGATCGAGTGAAACCAGAGTGCGCGACCGTCGAAGAGCAGCAGGACGACGTTGGCGAGCGCGCAGGGGCCGAGGCATCCGCCCACCGTCAGGTGGACGAGATTGCGCAGCCGCCGTCGCTCCCACTCACTATGGTAAAGCTCGGTGGGCACCGGCGCGAACCCGTCGTCCGTGCGCCCACAGCAGCAGCCCGTGGCGCACACGAAGAGCTGGCCACGGAAGCGGGCGACGTTCACCGTGCGGCCGTCGGGCCGGACAACCAGGTTACGGCGTCGCTCGTACAATGTGTACCTCGGCCACGCCGATCAGCGCCTCCCGCGTGACATAGCGTGCCACCGCCTCCTCCCCAAGCCCGTCGGTCCCGACCGGCTTCAGCGGAAGGACCATGTAGCGCAGCTCGGCCGAGCTGTCCCACACGCGAATCTCCCGCTCGGGTGCGATGGTGAGACCGAATTCCGACAGCACCGTACGCGGCTCGACGACCGCACGCGAGCGATAGGCCGGCATCTTGTACCAGGTGGGGGGGAGCCCCATCACGTCCCAGGGATAGCAGGAGCAGAGGGTACAGACGATCAGGTTATGAACCGCCGCCGTGTTCTCGACCACGACGAGCCGGTCGTAGCGCACCCCGAAATCGCCGAGGGCCGCCGGCGAGTCCTCCAGCAGACGTCGCTTGTACGCCGGATCGAGCCAAGCGCGGGCGACCGCGCGCGCTCCCAGCATGGGGCCGGTGTTCGATTCGTAACGTTGAATCACCCGATCGACGGCGTCGGGGGCCAGGAGGCCCTTTTCGAGGAGAAGCGACTCTAGCGCACGGACTCTGGAAACGACGTAGTCATCCACGTTCGGATGGCTCTTTCCCATGTCAGGCTCCCGCTCAGGCCGGATGCAGATAGCTCTCCCACAGATCGAGGTACACGCGCTGGCTGGATTCGGCCGCCTCGCCCCACAGCTCGCTGGCGTCGAAGCGCACGCTGTACACGTGCTGCGGCTGGTCTCCCAGTCCATGCGCGCTGGTGTCGGGGAACACGTGGCAACCGCGCCACGCGTCGATCACCCCGCGCTTGCCCCGAGCGTAGCGCGGCAGCCGCGTGTGCCCGCTCGGATGCATGTTACGCGTCAGCACGAAGGCACCCACGGCGAAGCGCGGTGGCGCCGTAGGGCGGCGGAACGATGTCTCGAGCCCGCGCGTGCTCGAGACCGATGTCACCGGCGCTCCACGCACCGCGGCGGAGGCCGGTACGCCAGGCCGCTCGAGGAAGAAAGCGATCCGCGCGTCGAGTTCCGCAAGGTCGACGACACCCTTTTCGATCAGGATCCGTGCGATGCCGTCAAGCCAGTGTTCGAAGTAGCTGGAAGCCAGGTAGTGGGCGGGCTCCATGCGCTCGATCCCGTGGCGGAACTCGTCGATGTTGTAAAGCCCGGCGCCCTGTAGGGTGGCCCGCATCATGGCCACGACGGCCGCCTCCCAGGGCGCGTGAAATGCTGGCTCGTTGGGTTCGCGTGTCACCGGCCCGAAGCCGTGCATACCCCCAAGATCGTGGACGCCGTCCATGTCCTCAGACGGGTGGACGTCGTCGATGCCAGTCGGTGGCCTGCTCGTAAGCGTGGCCAACCCTCAACACCGTGGCTTCGTCGAACGGGCGGCCGGCGATCTGGAGCGAAAGAGGGAGGCCGCCGGTGGTGAAGCCGCAGGGCACGGCGAGCGCGGGCAGGCCGGTCATGTTGAAGGGGGCCATGTTGCTGCGCGCGAACGGAAAGTCGGGTGTGAGAACCGTGTCGAAGGACGGCGCGGGACCGGGTGTGGTCGGCGTCACCAGCACATCAACCGTGGTGAGGGCGGCCGCCATGTCCTGGACTCAAGCGGGCCCGCAGGCGCTGCGCCTGCACGTACTCGCTGCCACGCAGGAGACCGCCGGCGAGAAGCTTCTGGCGGAACACATCCCCGTAGAGCTGGGGCCGCTCGCGCAGGTCGCGCTCGTGGTACGCGAAGGCCTCCACCAGCATGATGACGAGAAAGGCCATCGACGCTTGAATGCTGGGAATCTCCACGTCCTGCACCTTGGCTCCGAGCGAACGCAACACGCCAAGGGCCTCGTGGAAGGCACGGTCCATCTCCCCGTTGATCCCGTCGAAGAAGTAGGCCCGCGGGACACCCACCCGGAGGCCCCGGATACCGTCGCGCAGCGACACCGTGTAGTCGCCGATGGGAGCCTGGCTCGAGGCGGGATCTGCTGGGTCGTAGCCCGCCAGGGCTTGCAGAAGATAGGCACAGTCTTCCACCGAGCGGGCCATGGGTCCCGTGTGATCGAGCGTCCACGAGAGGGTGACCACCCCGGCCCGGCTACAGCGTCCATAGGTGGGCTTGATGCCGGCGATCCCGCTGAATGCCGCCGGGCCCCGGATGGACCCTCCGGTATCCGACCCGAGTGAGCCGACGGCGAGCCCGGCGGCCAGGGCCGCCCCCGATCCGCTGCTGGAGCCGCCCGGGATGTGATCGAGATTCCACGGATTGCGGGCGGGCATAAAGCGATGCCCAGGGAACTGGATGCCGAAGGCAAACTCATGGGTGATCAGCTTGCCGAGCATCACGCAGCCGGCCTCCTGCAGGCGGGTCACGCACGTGGAGTCTGCCGCCGGCACCCAGTCATCGAGCAGCGCCGAGCCGGCCGTGGTGCGAATGCCCTTGGTCGCGTAGAGGTCCTTGTAGGCCACGGGAATGCCCAGGAGCGGTTTGGCGCGGTCAGCTCGGCGCAGAGCCGCCTCGGCGGCTCGTGCGTCCGCGCGGGCTCGCTCGGCGGTGAGAGTCACGAAAGCGTGGAGAGTCGGGTCGAGCTTCGCGATCCTCGCCAGCAATAGCTCGGTCAGCTCGACGGGAGAGAGCGTCCGGCGGCGGAACCGTTCGCCGAGATCACGGATGGTCGCATAGTGGAGCTCATCGCCCGCCATGGTCCGCCCCCGCATCGAAGGTGACCGCCGGCTCCAGCACCTTGAGCGCGCGGGTGTCCATCGTGCGCACGGGCGCCAGGGCCGTATCCAGGAGGACGCGCACCATGTCGAGGCGCTCCTCCTCGATCTGAAGTCCTGTCGCCTTCAGCCGGTCCCGTACCTGGTCCAGAGTCAACGCGTTCGTGGCATCGCTCATGGCGCCCACCATACACCAGGTGGGTTCCCTTTGACCCGGTCGTCGAGTTGGCGTTTACTCGACGGGCCACTCAACCCTCGTGGCGAGGAGGAGTCCTTCATGATCGAGATGACCCTGGAGCTGGCGGAAAAGGCGGCGAAGGCGGCTCTGGCCAAGGCCAAGGCGCTGGGTGCACCCATGACGGCGAGCGTGGTCGACGAGGCGGGGCGTCTGGTGGTCACCCTGCGCGGGGACGGCACCAGCTTCCTCAGTCCCGAGACTTCCCGCGCCAAGGCGGTGGCGGCAGCAAACTTTCGTCAACCGACCAAGGCGATGGGAGAGCTACACGCCACGTCGCCCTTCTGGCAGAGCGTGGGAAGCGTGCTTCCCGGCCAGATCTTGCCCAGCATCGGTGGGGTTCCCATCCGCAAGAACGGGCGCGTGATCGGAGCCATCGGCTGCGGCGGCGGAACCGGTGAACAGGATCACGAGTGCGCGCAGGCCGGCGCCGAAGTCGTTTGATTGGGGGATTGTTTGAGTGGGGGGCCTCGAAAGGGCCCCCCACGCCCCCCGTGCGTTCGGGGTGCCCCGGGGAACCCGTGGCACCCCTCTGGACTACGCCAGCCTTTGGGGCCTCGACAGGGCCCCCACGCCCCCCACGTTCGGCGCGTCCCGGGGGACCCCGGACGCGCCGCTGGTTTTACGCGGCGATTGGGTGGCTCGACCCTCACGCGGCGATGCGGCTCGTGGCTTCAACCTGGTTGCTATCACTGCAGGGGGAGCAGGGCCTGGACCATGGGGAGATCGGCGGTGAGGAGCGTCCATTTGGCTTCGGGGCTCACACGCCAGACTTCTCCGGTCTCGGTACCGACAAGGACGCCGCTCGTCACTTCCGGGTCGGGAGCCACGGCATGGAAGTTGGCTGCGGACGGCGAGTGGGCGGCATCGCCAAGCGAGCGCCAGGCATCGCGTGCGTCGTCCCGCTGGTAGAGCACCGCCTGGGCGCCGCCCTGGTCGCGGATGCTCGAGAAGGCGACTGGGGCCGACGCCACCGTCACCGCGTAGGGCGGACGGGGGTCGATGCAGAGGGGTCGGGTATACGGCGGTCGCATCCCCTGCCACTTGAATTCCCAGGTCGCGCCCCCATCGGCAGAGCTGAAGACACCGGCGATGCGCTTTTCCATGGGCTCCTGGGTTCCCTCGGGGCGACCAAACCCCGTGGACGTGAACAACAGCCCGTTTCGTTGCGGATGGGCCACGATCACGTGGATGTCGGGATTCCCCCCGGGCCGCGTGAAGCGCCAGCTGGCGCCCGCATCGTGGGTCTCATACACCCCTCCCACCTCGATGCCCACTACCATGTGCGCGGGCTGGCTGCGATCTATGACAATCGTCCGCGCCCGCCCTGCGATGGTCGTACGGGGAAGACACCACTCGGCGGCGCCGGGGGCCTGCCGAAACGACGTCATCTCGACCCAAGAACGACCCCCGTCCGAGCTCCGGAAGAGCGCAGCGGGCTCGGTAACGGCGAACAGAGTATGGGGATCGTGGGGCGCCGCGGCCACGTCCCACACGAAAAACCCGGCGATGCCGCTCGGCCGCCAGGACAACCCGCCGTCGCTCGAACGCGCCACGCCGTCGTCGGTGCCGGCGAGCAGGTCACCGTTCATCCGGGAGAGGTGACGCAAGCTGCGCTGCTCGACACCCGCTGCGGCTTTCACGCGACCGTGACCGTCAGCCACGAAGACACCTTTCGCCGTACCGATGACCAGATTCATCACGATCCTCCCCTTGGACTCAGGATGAGGGTGTTCCTGCCTGAGGTCAGTGACTGCGCTCAGAGCCGACGACGCTCACGAACGACACGCATTCGCCCGGTGCTCCGCCCAGGTTGTGGGTCAGAGCCAAGGTACGACCGCGGGTCACGCTGGCGATCTGCCTCGTGCCCGCCTCGCCACGCAGCTGGAGCCAGCATTCGAACAGCATGCGAAGCCCGGAGGCGCCGATGGGATGACCGAAGGACTTCAACCCTCCATCCGGATTCACGGCGAGCTCTCCATCGCGATCGTACGTTCCTGCCAGGACTTCCTTCCAGGCCGTGCCGCGGGCGGCAAAGCCGAGATCCTCCATCAGCACCAGCTCGGTTGGCGTGAAGCAATCGTGCACCTCGGCCATGGCCAGCTCGGCGCGTGGTTCCTTGACGCCGGCTTGCGCATAGGCGTCGGCCGCCGAGGCCACCACCTCCTGGAACGTCGTGTAGTCGTAGTCGGGGTCGATGGGTCCGGCCGCCGGGCCGGCTACGAACGACAGCGCCTTCACAAAGAGCGGCCGGTCGGTATAGCGATGAGCATCCTCGGCGCGCACGATAATGGCCGCCGCCGAGCCGTCGCTCACTCCGGAGCAATCGAAGATGCCGAGCGGGCCTGCCACCAGTGGCGAGCAGGCGATGGTGTCCTTGGGCACTTCCTTCCGGAACTGCGCCCGCGGGTTGAGCGCACCGTTTCGGTGGTTCTTCCAGGCGATCCGCGTCATGACGTCCTTGAGCTGAGCGTCGTCGAGCCCGTACTTCTTGGCATAGGCGGGCGCGAGCAGGCTGAACATGGCCGGCGCGGTCAGGCTCGCCTTCGTTCCATCGCTCGGCGCCGCCAGGCCGGGCAGGCCGGAGATGCCTGAATCCTTCAGCTTCTCCACGCCGATGGCCATGGCGATATCGTAGGCACCGGAGGCGACGGCATAGCATGCGTTGCGGAAGGCTTCGGAACCGGTCGCGCAGTAGTTCTCGAGCCGGCTGACCGGCTTGTAGTTGATCTTGAGCGGACGGCTGAGCGTGAGCCCACTCTGCCCGGAGAAGAGCGTGCCGAGCCAGAAGGCATCGACCTCGTCCAGCGCGATTCGAGCCGACGCCAGAGCATCCTGGGCGGCGTCGACCAGCAGGTCGTTGACGCTCTTGTCCCAGTGCTCGCCAAAGGGCGTGCACCCCATGCCGACAATCGCCACGCGGTCGCGAATTCCGTTACTCGCCATCAGTGCCTCCTACGGCTGCCACACGCCCCGAAGTCCGTCAAAACCCTAGCATCAGAGGCAAGGCGTTGGCAATCCGCCGAGGCCAGGGCGCGCTCCGGTCCCAACGCGGTGCTCACCGTATGGGGCGGGCTTTCCAGAAATAGTTGTGAATGCCGTCAGCTGTGAAGAGACGGCGGAAGGTCATTTCGACCTTCTGGCCAATGGCCACCGAGGCGGGATCGACGTCCGTCAACTCACACTGAAAGCGTCCGCCCCCCTCGAAGTCGATGACGGCCGCCACCACGGGCGGCGACAGCGAGTAGGCGAGACGATCGACCGTGAATGTCGCGATGGTCGCCGGGACATCGGCCAGGCGCTCGGGCTGCATCCGGTCGACGGCGTGACATTTCACGCACACGCGCTGCGGCGGCACGTGGCGTGCTCCGCACGTCTGACAGCGACTTCCCACAAACCCGAATTTCCACGCCTCGGTCCGGAACGCCGGTGGTCCGGCGGGCGGCTCGGGATCCGGACGGCGTGGCGGCTCGCGCTCCAGAAACCCTCGCCACGTCAGGAAGGTGGCGTAGGGGACGACGCTTCCGCCTGCGACCTGCTGGGCCACAGAAACGGCCGGAGGTCGGGCTCCTACCGCCCCGGTCGTCCGCCACACGCTGGCATCAGCACCGTCGGCAAGTGAAGCCACCACGACGATCTCGTCGTGCGCAGCGCGCTCAAGAGCGGCGGCCAGCAGGAGCGCGGCGTGCGCGATTCCCGTGTTGCCGACGACACCGGTGAGATCGTCACCGAGGGCATCGGGCTTTACCCCCGCGGCCGCAGCCGCCCGCTTGACGGCGCGACCGTGAGGCCCAGCCACGATCAAGCGATGCACCTGCCCAGCCTCCACCCCCGCTTGCCGCAGGGCCTCGCTGATCGCCGATTCCGCCAGAGGAAGGTAGACATGCTCGCCGAAGCGCTCTTCCCACTGCCGTGAGTGGGAATCGCCCGGCGTTCGCCAGCGTTCGAGAAACTCGCTCGTGGCCGAGGCCGACGCGAGTAGCTCGGCCAGCACGGGCGCACCGTCACTCTGCCCAGCACAGAGCAGGGCGACGGCGGCATCGCCGCCCTCGCGCTCGTCGGCACCGCCCGGGAGGCCCGTGCGGATGTCGGAGAACGCCACCAGTGTGGGTCGCCGGGCCTCGAGCGCTGCCCGGAGCGCTCCGGCCGCCGATCGGATCGCGCCTCCCATGTCGAAGGCTCCCGCGCTCTGCTCGAGTCCCAGGGCGGCGTGGATAGCCGTCGCATTCGTCTTATCGAGGTAAGCAGGGAAGGTCGTGGCGAAGTAGAGGGCGGCGGGTCTCAGGGCGGGTGCATTTCCGAGCGCGCGCCTGCTCGCTTCCACCGCCATCGATGTGGTGTCCTCGTCATAGGAGGCCACCGCACGTGTTCCCCGGCCAGCGGATGTACCCAACGCCGCGCCGATCGCCGTGCGCTCGAGCCGGTGGTAGGGCACGTAAACGCCGCAGGAGACGATCCCGTTCATGGGAGCCCTATCTTACCCCACTGGTATCATCGTCCATGCCGTGCAGGGTCGCCGGACTCATCCTGAATTCGGGCACACCACTCCTGGAAACTCTGACCGCCCTGGCGCGAGATGCGCGGCTTGCTTTTTTCGCGGGGCTTCCGGGTACGGGAAAGAGCCTCCTGGTTCATCAGCTTGCGCACCTCGCACACGCGCGGGGCCGCCGAATCCACTTGCTGCAGTGGGACGTGGCCCGACCCGTCTTCGAGGCGAGCGACCGAGGTCGGCGATATCCCCAGCAAGCAGGCGTCACTCACGGGATGATCAGGCTTGCCGTTGGGCGGTGGGCGCGCGCTGCTCTCGCTCGGTGGCACGCTCAGCATCCAGGCTTCGCAGACGTTCTGATCGGGGAAACCCCCTTCGTCGGCCATCGCCTGGTCGAGCTCGCTCGCCGGGATCGCGACCCGGCCGAGGCCGTCCTGATGGCCGAATGGACCCGCTTCGTGATCCCGGTGCCCACGCGGGATCTCCGCGCGCATCTCGAGGCCGAGCGCGCCCGGCGGGCGCGTCAGCCACTGCATCCCCGAGAGTCAGAGGATGCCCCGCCAGACGTTCTGCATGATCTCTGGCGACAGCTCGTGGTGGTCGCCCTGACCCTCGGACTGGTCGGCGACGAGGTTCGGCGTGCAGACGATGTGCCCTACGACCCGCTGATCTACCAGCGCGTGTACGAGCATCTTCTGGTCCACCGCCGTGCTGAGGCTGTCGCGCTGGACACCCGATTGCCGACGGCCGACTTCACACCGTACAGGTTCGAGATCCCGACCGTGGATGTCGTTCCGAGCCCGGCCGAGGCAAGTCGCGCCATCCACGATATACAGGCGCGCTACCCCGATGCGGGAGATCTTCAAGAAGCGATCGAACGCTGGTACCGGACGGCCTGACGTTCAGGAGCCCACTCGGGGCCCGGGGGACCTGTTCGGGATGGGCGTGTAGATGCTGGTCCCGCGCAAGGTTCTGATGTGAAAGCGGAGGGCGACGGCGCTGTCGGTTGGCCCGCTACCGAGCCAGGTCGCACACCATTTGGACCGGAAGAGAAAGGTGGCGCTGGCGGTGGTGACGAAGTTGATTCCCTGGTCGCTCTCGTCTCCATCAGCGGACGTGAGAAGCTCCCAGGGACCTCCGGCGCGGCTGATTTCGATCGAGACGTTTGGCGTGACCCGGCGGTCGCGCGCGTACGTCGACGGGAGGATGACGAAACTGTCGGACCAGCACGCCTTGGGCGGGTCGAGCAATGGCTGGCCCTTGTCATCCTGCAGGACTCCCCCCAGCCCCTGGGTCGAGGCGGCCGGAGGCTTGATGTCGCAGATCCCGTACTGGGCGAGAGGTCCGGGGGAATAGGTAACCGGTTCGGGCTGAGGGGCGGGCGAAGACGGCTCGGTGAACTGGCGCGCCAGCAAGGTCAAGCGGTCCTGGACCAGAGGACCGGACGCGGGCCCGTACGCGGTCGACGCGCCTTCGTAGAACTGGAGCGCATACTCCTCCGGGGTGGTGAAGTACGAGATGTATTCGTTGGCGAGGCCGACGAGGATCACATGCTGGACTGGCCGGCCCTGGTCAGCCATGGCCTTGGCGAGGGCCCGTTCGATCCGTAGACCCATCACGGTGGTGAACTCGCCAGGAACACTGGCGAGCAATACCGGCCCGATCCGATAGAGCCCCAGCGGCATCGTGTTGGGGGTGGCGATGGCGCCCATGACGAACTTCGAGATGCCCACGGGGCTGTCGGCCGAGATGAATTTAGGGTCGAGGGCCGGCTGCTTGCGCCCGTGATCCGGCGTAGGAGATCCGGTCACCCCTTCCCGCCAACCCAGCCGGTGAGCCTCACTGCGGCCGTCCGGCGTGCCGCCAAGCATGGGCGCTCCGATCATCGGTTCCTTGGCCGTGCACACGGAAGGCTGGTCAGCCAAGCATTGGCCGGCCAGTTCGACGCGACGCGCGAATCGGTGTTCAAGCGTGCCCGCTACCGGTTGGCCCTGCCGGCTCAACTCGGTAATGCGTGCTGCCAGAATCCGGCCGAGGGCGATGGCATCCGTACGCTGCTGGCACGACTCCGGGTGTTGGGGATCACGGCACTGCCACGCCGGGGAGACGTCTCCCTCGGCCCCATTGAAGATCGCCACTACAGGCGGCCCGGAGGACGAGGTCTTCCCGAGAGCGTGAGCGCTCAGGATCGCCCCCACGCCGAAAAAATCGCTGGTGTAGAGCGGGGTCCGGGCGCCCATCGAGGTCGGATGGACCGCCACGAATGCGGCCACGGCGAAGACGTCGGCCCGATCTCCTGGAGCGTGCATGGAGAGCACGGCAAGTCGGGGCCTGACCGCGCGGTAGATGATTCGGCGCGGGAACGGGAAGGGCGTCGGTGGGTATTCGCCCGGAACCGCCAGTTCCGGGAGCGCCGCATTGTCGGCCAGCAGGGATCTGGCCTCCTCCACGTCACGCAGAAATGGGCTGAAGCTTCGGTTCCGGACGAGACCGGCGACCGGTCCCTCGGCGTAGGTCACCACTGCCGGCCGCGCCGCGCGGGCCGCCGAGCGAATGGCCTCGCTGATCCTATGGGCAAGAAACTCGAAGAGTCTCCTGTCGAAGCCCGCGTGCGGCGACCCGAATGTGTTGTATGACGCCGCGGTCGAATAATTACCAGGGCTCTGGTGGGTGTGGGTCGCGGCGAGGAGAAGTTGATCGCGTGTGAGGACGATGCGGTCGGCGGGGCGCTGTTCCCCACGCCGATCGGAGGCGACCAGCTCGGCCACCCGATCGGCCAGGCCGGCCGGCATGGACCAGAGATCACACGACACCAGAGCGAGCCGGCGCCCGTCCGGATCCTCGAGGTAGATCGCGTTCGCATAGAGACGGGTCCAGTACCCGCGCGCCGTCTGGCCCTCCAGCGAGTGCCCTCCCATCGGGAAGCCTGGCGTGGGCGTCAAGTCGACCCTGGCCGCGCCGGCGCGCCACGAGCCCGTCGGCTTTGGAGGGGCCGCGACGGTCGGGGGAGTGACGACGACGGAGGCGCATCCAGCGGAGGCGGCCAGCCCGAGACACAGCAGGAGTACCAGGTATGGACTTGATCCCATGGCCGGTAAGAATACCGCGGCTTGCCGCCACCCCGGCCCGTCTGATATCACATGCGTCGTGCGTGATCTCAGTCAGGATCATGTGGGCGCTCTCGCAACCTCCCTGGGCCTGCCGGCATACCCCGACGACCTGGAGGAGGTGACGCATCGTCTCAACGCCTTCCTGGAGACACTGGCGCCGCTTCGCGATCTGCCTCTTGACAGCCGGGAGCCAGTCCCGGCCTGGCCTGCGCTCTCTCACAGTGCCGATCCCCGACTGTCCGGCGCCCCGCCCACAGCGGACCCGAGCCGGGTACCGCGCTCGGCGACGGGATCCGGTGACGTCCCGCTCGTCCACCGGAGCGTCGGCGAGCTGGCCGAGCTGATCAGGACCCGCGCGCTGTCACCCGTCGCCTTGGTCGAGGCCTACCTTGAGCGGATCTCGAGACTCGACGGCGACCTCCGGGCGTACATCACCGTGTGCGGGGATGCCGCGCTCGCCGAGGCTCGACGGGCCGAGGCGAGCGCAGCGCGCGGGGCGACCGCAGGCCCTCTTCACGGAATTCCGTTCGCGGTGAAGGACCAGTTCGACACGGCGGGCCTCCGCACCACGTCGGGCTCACGGTTGCTCGCCGAGTACGTCCCGACGAGCGACGCGACGGTCGTAGGGCGCCTTCGGGCCGCGGGCGGGATCCTGCTCGGCAAGCTCAACATGACCGAGTTCGCCCTGGGAGGAACCATCGACTTTCCGTTCGGCCAACCACGCAATCCGTGGAATCGTCTCCACGACCCAGGCGGCTCTTCGTCGGGCTCAGGCATCGCCGCCGCCGCGGCCCTGGCCGGGTTCACGCTCGGTGAGGACACGGGGGGCTCGGTTCGCTCGCCAGCTGCCTACTGCGGTGCAGTGGGACTGCGGCCGACATGGGGGCTCGTCTCGCGGGCTGGCTGCTTCCCCTTGAGCTGGTCCATGGATGCGGCCGGGCCCCTCACGCGGACGGTGGAGGACGCTGCGATTGTTCTGGGCGCGATGGCCGGTCCCGACCAGCGCGACCCTCTCCTGCATCAGGGACAGCCGGAGGACGTGAGGACCAGGCTGGGGGCCGGGGTGCGGGGCCTAAGGGTCGGACTCGTGCAGGAGCTCGCTCTCGGCGCGGGCACTGATCCCGAGGTGCGCGCGGCCGTGAAGGCGGCCGCCGACGTGCTCGGTGGCCTCGGCGCGATCATCGAGGAGGTCTCCCTCCCGCTCATCCCAATGGCGGGTGCCGTGTTCATGGCCATCGCCGACTCGGAGGGCGCCGGTCTTCATCGAGGGTGGCTGAGCACGCGGGCTCGCGACTACGATGCCGGGACGAGGCGGCGGCTGCTCACGGCCGGCCTTCTGCCGACCACTGTCTATCATCAGGCCACGCGCGCGCGGGCCTTGATCCGTGCCCAGATCCTCGAGGCGCTCGGCAAGGTCGATGTCCTGATGGCGCCGGCGGGGCCGCGCCCGGCACCGCCCATCGCCGCGATGCAGGCCGCGGTCACCAGCAAGGCGGAAGCGGCCGCGCGCTTCTTCACCCGCCGGTCGTACACGACGGCCTTCAGCCTGGCGGGAACGCCGGCCGTGGCGGTGCCGTGCGGTCTCAGCGCGAGCGGATTACCCATCGGCGTCCAGATCGCGGGGCGGCCCTTCGACGAGGCCACGGTGCTGCGGGCAGCGTGGGCTTACGAGCAGGCGACACCACGACGGCGGCCGCCCCTCGACTGATGTCGGTGGTTGGGAACCCATGATGTTCGTGAGGCTCTGCACCCGTGCGGTCGCCGTGGTCTCTGTGGCGCTGGTGACCGCCTTGCTCGTGCTGCCCCCCGTCGGCCAGCGCATGGTCGTCACCACCGACGAGGCGCGATTCATTCTCTATGCCCGTGAGGTCCTTGCTCACCGCGCCCTGTTCGACGTGCGGCTGCGCGGCAAGCTCTTCCGGGAGAAACCGCCTCTCTACGCGTGGACCATTGCCGCCCTCGCCTTGCCCGCCGGGCGGGTGAGCGAGGCCGCCGCCCACGCCCCGGTGGCTCTCGCGGCCATCGTGGCCGCCGTGTTCACGTGCCTGCTCGGTGATCGACTGTTCAACAGGCGGGTCGGCCTCTGGGCCGGGCTGATCCTGGCTACGACAGCCGGATTCTTCCGGCACAGCCAGATCCTTCTACCAGATATGATCGTGGCGGCCTTCGCGACGGCCGCCACGTACTGGTTCTGGCGCGCCATGGAAGACCCTCCCGGCCGCGGCGCCCGTGTCCTTTTCTACGGTACGCTCGGGCTCGCTGTCTACGCCAAGGGGCCGCTGGGGCTGCTCCCGCTCGTCGTCGCTGCCCTCTGGCTGTGGAACCAGCAAGGCGCCAGGGCCATCGTGACGCGCTTGTGGAGCACCTCTGGCGTGCTGCTCTTCGTCGCTATCACGCTCACCTGGGTCGTGCCGTTCCTCACCCTCGGCAGCGGAACCTACGCGCACACCGTGCTCTGGCAGGACTGGGTGGCTGCCTACACCCGTGGCGGACCCGGCAGTGCCCTGACTCGAGGAGCACTGGACTCACTTGGGTTCTTTGCCCCCTGGATCGCGCTCGTACCGCTCGCGCTCGTCCCGGCCGTGGCCGCTCGCCGCACTCCATCGGTGGCGTTCGCTCTTCTGTCCTTCCTGGTGCCGCTCTTCGCCGTCGTCATGTCGGCGCACTATCGCACCCGCTACCTGCTTGCCTCCGCTCCCGCTTTTGCGCTTCTCATCGCGTGGTGGGCCGATGCCCACGGCACCCGACCCACACGAGTTGCACGTGTCGTCGCGTGGGTAGCCCTGATCGGAGTCGGGGCCGCAAGCACGCTCCTGGTCCTTCCTGGTCCATCGGCCTTCCGGGGCGCGCTCGGCATCTCTGAGTTTTCAGTGACCCTCATCCCGCTCATGCTTGCCGGGTGGCTCCTCGCCCTGAGCGTGTGGGCAGGGCTAGGGCGCGGGCGTCCAGCCCTGCTCGTGGGCGGTGCGAGCGCGGCCATGGTCGTCCTGTTCGCCTACGGGACGTGGCTTCACAACACGCGCCTGAGCGGCCCGCCGGAGATCCCCCGTCTGGCGGCCCGGCTCGAGGCGCACGCGCGGGGCCAGGAGGCCGGTGTCCTCTACGAGACCGGATGGCTCGAGGTCGACTACTATCTCGGACGCCCGCTGCGGGAGCTTCCCACGACGGACGCTTTCGAGCGATTCCTGGCCAGCCACGGCGGGCCCGTGCTCGCCAGCGAGACGGTGTGGACTCAGATGCAGGGCCGCGTCTCACCGCGGATCCGCGTGCTGGAGCGCGTGAAGGCACGGGGACGAAGCTTTGTGATCCTAGGGTGGAGCTAGATCAGGCGGGGGCGCTCCGCCGCGGGACGAGCTCCGGGTGCGCATGAACGCGGCCATCGTCCGCCCCCGCAGCATCGGTCTGCTCGACGATCCGGTACCGAAGTCGGCGGCGCATCATCCACAACACGGCCAGCAAGTCTACGAACGCGGGTAACGCACGATTGCTCACCCCGAACTTCGAGCGCCCAAACCGTCGGCGGCGATGGTGGACGACCACCTGCTTCACCCGGAAACCGGCCTGGCGGACCAGGGTGGGGATGAAACGGTGCATGCCCGCGTAGGGTGGCACCGCGGCCAGGCACTCACGCCGCATGACCCGCAGGCTACACGCACTGTCCTGGACGGGATCACTGGTTATTGCTTTTCGGATCCCGTTCGCGATACGGGAGGAGATGCGCTTCAGCCACGAATCGTATCGGATCTGCCGCCACCCCATCACGGCATCGGCGCCGTCGAGGTCGGCGAGAAGGGCGGGGAGGTCGGCCGGATCGCTCTGCAGATCGCTGTCCATGGTGGCGACCAAGCGTCCGCGCGCGGCCTGAAAGCCCGCGTAGAAGGCCGCGCTCAGTCCTGCGTTCGCCTCCAGGCGGAGGAGACGAATCCGAGGATCGTCCTTCCCCAGACCACGGATGATCTCCGCGCTGGAGTCAGTTGACCCATCGTCGACGAAGATCACCTCGACGCCGCCGGGGAGCCGCGAAAGGACCTCGGCCAGCTCGTGCCAGAGCAACGGCAGGCTCTCCGCCTCGTTGTAGACGGGCAGGATCACGGACAGCTCGGGGTCGGCGGTCACCGCCGCACCGCGGAGCCGTGTGCTATCATGCGCCGGCGTCGTTGATCCAACCCTATCCTCTCCGTTAGAATCGACTACTCGATGCCGCGTTCGGGTAATACCATCCTATGCGACTCTCGCGGAGAGTGACGCGCAGAAATCGGCATGTGCGGTCTTAGCGGCTTCCTCTCCCTCGAGCAGCGGTGTGCCGATCCGGCCATCCTCCAGCGCATGATGGCCAGTCTCGCGCATCGTGGTCCTGATGACGAGGGGGCATACATCGACGGGCCGGTCGCCCTCGGCCACCGCCGGCTGCAGATCATCGATCTGAGCACCGGACACCAGCCGATTGCCAACGAAACCGGCACCATCCACGCGATGCTCAATGGCGAAATCTACAACTTCGAGAGCCTGAGGGAAACGCTCCAGACTCGCGGGCACCGGTTCACGACCCGCTCCGATACCGAGGTGATCGTTCACGCGTACGAGGAATTTGGTGACGAGTGCCTGGCGCACTTCAACGGGATGTTCGCCTTCGTGCTGTGGGACGCCGAACGCCAGACCTTGCTCATCGCCCGTGATCGCATGGGCGAGAAGCCCCTCTACTACGCGGAGCGCAATGGGTGGTTCGTTTTCGGCTCCGAGATACGCGCCCTCCTGGCGCATCCCGAGATCGGGCGCGAGCTCGACCTGCGTGGGTTCTCACGTTACCTCACGAGCGGCTACCTGCCCGATCCCCACACGATCCTCGAGGGTGTCCTCAAACTGCCTCCCGGACACTTCCTGACGGTGACGTCCGGAAAGACTCAGGTGAGCTGCTACTGGAACATTCCCTTCGAAGCTTCCCGCCCGGGCGGCCGCCGACCCTCCAGGGCGGAAGCGTGGGCGGATGAACTCTGGAGCGCGCTGTGCACGTCGGTACGGCATCGCCTCGTGAGTGACGTGCCCGTCGGGATCTTCCTGAGTGGCGGCCTCGACTCGAGCGCGGTAACGGCGGCGGCCGTCGCCGTCGCCCCCGGGCAGCGATTCAAGAGCTTCTCGATCGGCTTCGAGGAATCGAGCTACAACGAGGAGCGTTTCGCGCGCGCCGTGGCCGAGCGGCTCGGCACCGAACATCACCAATTCACCTTCACCGCGGGCGAGGCGGCGGCACTCCTCCCGCGCCTGGGGAGCTTGCTCGACGAACCGCTCGCCGATCCGGCCTTCCTTCCTACCATCCATCTCGCCCGCCACACACGAAAGGCGGTCACGGTCGCCCTCAGTGGGGACGGGGGCGACGAGCTCTTGTGTGGATACCCGACCTTTCTGGCCGTGACCCCGATGGGATGGGTGCGCCGCCTGCCGTCGGCCGTCCCGCGGACGATGGCCCGACTGGTCGACGCGCTGCCCACCTCGAGTCGGTACGGGAGTCCAAGCTTTCTCCTGAAGCAATTCTTCCGAGGCGCCACGCATTCCCGAGACGCCGCCATCCAGATCATGATGGGAGGGCTCAGTCTCGGTGAGCAACGGCACCTCCTCTCCCCGTCCGTGCGGGAGAGCTGCGCGTCGTTCGACCCTTACGACGACGTCGCCGACATCATGGCCTGCGCGCCCCCGGAGGATCCCATCAGCCGTCTCGTCTATCATCACTGCAAGCTGTATCTGGCCGGGCAGACCTTGGTGAAGATGGACCGGGGGACGATGGCGTGCGGCGTCGAGGCACGCGCCCCCTTCCTCGACCCTGGTGTCGTGGAGCTGGCCTGTGCCATGCCCCCGGCCTTCAAGGTCCGGGGCTGGACCACCAAGTACGTTCTCAAGCGCGCCATGGCCGGGCGCCTACCGGAGACGATCCTGACGCGGCGAAAGCAGGGGTTCGGGGTGCCGATCGCTCAGTGGCTCCGGGGCCCTCTGCGGCCGATGCTCGAAGCGACGCTCGCGCCCGAACGACTGCGCCAAACGGGACTGCTGGATCCGGAACCGGTGGCACGTCTGGTGTCCGAGCATGTCAGACATCAGCGGGATCACCGCAAGGTGTTGTGGAGCCTGCTCACCTTCGAGCTGTGGCGGGAGGCTTACCTGCCTGGTATGAGCTGGCGCGGCTGAAGCGAGGAATTCGTCCCCCTCATTCGCCTCGGAATTGGGGAGGGCGTTTCTCGAGCATGGCCCGCACACCCTCCCGAGCGTCGACGCTCTTGCGAGCGCGCCCGGCCAGCGCGTCGAGGTCGTCGTGGTCGATGCGGTCGCGCAGGGCAACCGCCCGCTGGATCACCGCCTTCATGCCCGTCAGCGAGAGGGGGGCGTTCTGGGCAATCGAGCGCGCCGTCTCGTAGGTCACGCGTTCGAGCTCAGGCAGGCTGACCATCTGGTGGACCATCCCGATCTCGAGCGCCCGCCGAGCCTCGACGACCTGCCCTGTGAAGAGCAGATGTCGGGTGTGGGCGGGCCCGATGATCTCGACGAGCTTCTGGCCAAGGACAAAGGGAACCACGAGCCCGATGCGCGCCAGGGGCATACAGAAGCGGGCCACGTCGGCCACGATGCGAAGATCACAGTGCAACGCCAGCTCGCATCCCCCCGCGAACGCATCGCCGTGGACCATGGCGATGGTGGGGTGCCGCGATTGCTCGATCCGCTGCAGCACGGCCGTGACCAGACTCTCGGGATCGGCCTCCGCCTGCTGACGTTGCTTCATCTCCTCGAGGTCCATCCCCGAGCAGAAGGCCTTGCCCTCGCCGCGGACGACGACCACGCGCACAGCGCGGTCGTCGTCCAGGAGGTCGAACTGCGCACGGAGACCTGCCAGGGCGGCCGTGTTGAGGGCGTTGCGCTTGGCCGGCCGATTCAGCCGGACAGTGGCGACACCGCCCTCAACCGAGGTCAGGACCTCGTCGGCCACGCGGACTAGACCAGACCGGGTACGAAGGCGTCGCGGCCGCGCTGCCAGGTCGCTTGCCGCTGCGCCGGATTGCGGTTGACCATTGGCCGCATGTACATCGGATGCGTGAAGCTACGGACCTCGTGCTCGATCTCGAAGAGGGGCTTCCCGCTGTCGGGATCGGCAATGGTCACGAACCGGTACTGATAGTCGTTGCTCTCCTCCGAGATGAGGCCGCGCTCCTGCAGCTTCTTGTGGGGGCCAGAGAAGTCCGCGATGTAGACCGCGATGTGATGGCCGTCGTAAGCCGGGAGGGGATCCGTCGTCTCGCGGAAGATCAACTCCTGGCGGCCCCCCACGCGCACGTGAGCGGCGGTACCCGCCGACTCGGCGAGCACGGTCGCGGGAGCACCCATGATCTGCTGGTAGAAGCGCGCGATCCCCGACGCCGTTTCCGGCGGCACCGTGAACTCGACGTAGGCCATGCCGAGGCTGATGTCGCCAAACTGGGGGCCCGGGGCGTAGCACCGGATGCGATTACCCCAGGGGCAGGTGGCCGCCACGTGCTTGTCCTCCATCGAGAAGGTGAAGGCGGTCCCCGCCAGCTTGGGGCGCACGGCCTCCAGCCTGGCCTGCAGAGCGTCCAGGTCGGGCACCACCAGCCCCGTGTGGCCGCGCAACACCTGGGGCTTGTTGGTGATCAAGTGAAATTGCTCCTGACCGAAGTTCACCCACATGTTCTCGGTGCTGACCATCAGGTAGGGATCGCGGGTCCCCCCGAGCCCGACCACGTAGAAGAGTGTGCATAGCCCTTGGTCGGCGATCCACACGTTCACGTGCTCCAAAGCCACGATGTTGCCGACATCCTGCGCCTTGCGATCGAAGGTCTTCATGAACCCTCCTCCTCGAGAGAGTACCTCGCCGGACCCCTATGATGCGCGAATCGGGCGTTCTTGCCAACCTACCTGGCGTTGGCCTGCCACTGGGGCTCGGTGAGATTCCAGCCACCGCCGAGGGCCTTGTAGAGTGTGACCAGGGCCACGAACCGGTCGCGCCGGACCCGCGCCAGGAGATCCTGGGCCGGGAACAGCAGCTGCTGCGCTTCCAGCACCTCGTAGTAGCTGGCCAGGCCCCCGAGGTAGCGGCGGTTCGCCACGCGTACGCTCTGCTCGAGCGCCGTCACCGACCGGGTCTGCTCGGCCTCGAACCTGGCCAGCTTCTCGAGGCTCACCAGTGCGTCCGAGACCTCCTGAAAGGCCCGGATGGCCGTGACCTCGTACTGGAGCCTGGCCTGTTCCCAGGCGGCCATCGATGCCTGATAGCCCGCACGAATTCGGCCGCCCTGAAAGATCGGGCCGGTCAGAGAACCGGCAAGCGCCCACAGGCTGGCGGTGCCACTGGTGAGCGCGGACAGCTCAGGGCTCACGGCGCCGAGCAAGGCGGTGAGCCCGATTTTAGGGAAGAAGGCGGCCTTGGCTACCCCGATCTCCGCGTTGGCCTTCACGAGGCGTTGCTCGGCCTCCCTCACGTCGGGCCGGCGCTCGAGGAGAAGGGACGGCAATCCGGGAGGGACAGCGGGCGGCATCTGCTGCTCGACGAGCAGTACCCCGCGTGGGACCGGGCCTGGATCGCGGCCGAGGAGCACATTGATTTGGTTCTCCCTGATGGCAATCCGCCGCTGGAGATCGGGAATCGTGGCCGCCGTTGAGGCGAGGGCGCCTTCGGCACGGGACGTCTGCAGGGTGGAGGCCACCCCGCCCTCGAAGCGGCGGCGAAATAGGGTGTAGGTTCTCTGAAAAGAGTCCGTCGCGCTCTGGGCGATGGTCAGCCGGAGGTCCAGCGCCAGCAATTCGAAGTAGGCCTGGGCGACATCGCTGACCAGGCTGAGCAGTATCCCTCGGCGCGCCTCTTCGCTGGCCAAGAGCTCGGCGCGAGCGGCTTCGTTCGCGCGTCGAATCCTGCCCCACACATCGATTTCCCAGGTGGCCGCGAGGCCCCCGATAAACAAGTTGTCGGTGCCGCCGGCTGGCAGCTCGAGCTCGGGAACGAACTTGAAGACCCCGCGGGCGCGCTGGGCGCCGGCGCTGTAGTCGATCCAGGGAAAGAACTCGGCCCGGGCGACGCCCGCCAGGGCGCGGGCCTGCCCCACGCGAGCGATCGCGATCTTCAAATCATAGTTACCGGCCAGCGCCTCGTGGACCAGGCTGGTGAGGGCCGGGTCGCGGAACACTTCCCACCATGGCAGGTCGGCCAACGAGGTGGCTTCGGGGGGGCCCGTTTCCCCCCGGAAGGCCGCGGGGGCACTCATCTCGGGTCGACGGTAATCGGGACCCACCGCGCAGCCGACGATGACGATCAGCATGACTCCCAGGGCGAACGGGTAGGTGGTTCGTCTCATGAGGGGGGTCCTTTCGCAGACATGGGCGCCGCCAGTCGTCCGACCACGTAGTAGGCGACGGGAACGATGAAAATGGCGATCGTGGTGGCCGCAAGCATGCCGCCCACCACCGCTGTCCCGAGGATCTGGCGAGCGACGGCGCCTGAGCCGGTGGCCATGGCCAGGGGCAGCGCGCCGAAAATGAAGGCAAACGCCGTCATCAAAATTGGCCGCAGCCGCAGCCGGGCGCCGGCCAGGGCCGCCTCTGCGATCGGCGTGCCTCGTGCGCGCGACGCCCGCGCAAACTCCACGATGAGGATGGCATTCTTGGCCGCTAACCCGATGAGCATCACCAGCCCGATCTGCGCATACACGTCGTTCTCGAAGCGCCGAAGCCAGAGGGCGAGCAGAGCCCCGAAGACCGCGATGGGCGTGGCCAGCAGAACGCTGAAGGGCAGAGACCAGCTCTCGTATTGCGCGGCCAGGATGAGGAAAACGACGAGCAGCGACAAGCCGAAGATGATCACGGGATTCGCTTGCTGCGCTGCCCGGTGCTGCTGGTACGAGAGTGCATTCCACGCATAGCCCATCTCCGCCGGCAGCACCTGTCGGGCGACCTCCTCCAGCGCGTCCATGGCCTGGCCGGAACTGTAGCCGGGCGCAGCGCCCCCCTGAATCTCCGCCGCCCGATACTCGTTGAAGCGATTCGTGTACTCGGGGCCGGCGCGGGTCTCGAGGGTCACGATGGCGGAAAGGGGCACCATCTGGCCTCGTTTGTTCCGGACGTAGAACTGCCCGATGTCCTCCGCGCGCGTCCGGTACTGACCCTCGGCTCCGATGTAGACCTGCCACTGCCGCCCGAAGCGGTTGAAGTAGTTCACGAAGAGCGAGCCCATGAAGGCGTTCAAGGTTCGGTAGACGTCCTCCAGGTCGACCTCTTGCTTGAGAACCTTGTCGCGGTCGACGTCGGCGTACACCTGGGGAACGTTGGCGATGAGCGAGCTATGCAGTCGCGTCAGCTCCGGTCGCTTGCGCGCTGTATCGAGAAAGCGGTTCACGTTGGTGGCCAGGAAATCTACCGACTTGCCGGCCCGATCCTGGAGCATGAGGCTGAAGCCTCCCGACGTGCCCACTCCCGCGATGGCAGGAGGGGGAAACGCAGTGGCCCGCGCATCGGGCAGCTGGTCAAGGCGCTGGTTGATGGCGCTCATGATCCCGCTCAAGCTCGTCGATGCTGTGCGGCGCTCGCTCCATGGATCGAGGGTGACAAAGAAGAACCCGAAGTAGGTCGCGTTGATGTAGTCGAGCAGACTGTAGCCGGTGATGGAGCTGTAGTGGCGCACGCCCGGCGTATCGGCCAGGATCCTCTCGATCTTGCGCATGACGGCGTCGGTGCGAGGCAGCGCAGCCGCCTCCGGGAGCTGCACGTTCAGGTAGAGATACCCCTGGTCCTCGGTGGGGAGGAATCCGTCCGGGAGCTTCCAGCCCAGCAACCCCGCCCCGGCCGCCACCGCGACCAGGAAGAGAATGGCGGCGGCAGACTTCCGGATGAGAGCCCCGCAGACTCCCACGTAACCGTTGGTCGCCCGTGCGAAGCCGCGATTGAACGCCCCGAACAGGACACCCAACGGCCCGTGTCGTCGCTCGGCGTGGGGCTTCAGGAGAAGGGCGCAGAGGGCAGGGCTCAGGGTGAGGGCGGTGAAGGCGGAGATGGCGACCGAGATGGCAATGGTCACCGCGAACTGCTGGTAGAGACGCCCGGTGACACCCGGGATGAAGGCGGTGGGGACGAAGACGGCAATGAGGATGAGCGCGATGGCCACCACCGGACCGGAGACCTCGGACATGGCCTGGATCGCCGCTTCCTTCGGAGACAAGCCATTCTCGAGCTGCTTCTCCACCGCCTCCACCACCACGATGGCGTCATCCACCACGAGCCCGATGGCGAGCACGAGCCCGAACAGCGAGAGGGTGTTGACCGAGAACCCCAGTAGGGAAAGAAGGCGAACGTCCCGATGAGGGACACGGGCACGGCCGCGGCGGGGATCAGGGTGGCCCGGATCGACTGCAAGAAGACGAAGACCACCAGGATGACGAGCAGGAGGGCCTGCCAGAGGGTCCGATATATCTCCTGGATCCCCTCGGTGACGGCGAGCGTCGTATCAAGGGACACGACGTAATCCATGTCCACCGGAAACCTCGTCTTCAGCTCCTCCATGAGGCGGCGAGCACCCTGCATGGCCTCCACCGCGTTGAAGCCGGGGAGCTGGAAGATGCTGATGATGGCCGCCGGGGATCCGTTCAGCCGGCCGATGTTGTTGTAGGTCTGCGCTCCCAGCTCCACCCGCGCCACATCACGCATGCGGATGACGGAGCCATCGGGGGTGGCGCGGATGACGATGGCGCCGAACTCCTCGTCGGTGACCAGACGGCCCTGGGTGCGCATGGTGTAGGTGAATTGCTGGCCCGGTGGCGAAGGCTCCGCTCCCACCTGGCCCGCCGCGTTGATGACATTCTGCTTCTCGAGGGCATTGACGATATCGGTGACGGTGACCCCCAGGCTGGCCAGCTGGTCTGGCTTCAGCCACTGCCGCATGGCGTACTGGCCGGCACCCTGAATGAGCACCTGCCCGATGCCGTTCACCCGCGTCATGGGATCGTTGATGTTGACGTAGGCGTAGTTGGCCAGGAACGTCGCGTCGTAGGTGCCCTTGGGGGAGTAGAGCGCGAAGATGGCCAGCGGGCTCGTGTGGGCCTTCAGCACGGAGAGACCGAACTTCTGCACGGCCGACGGAAGCTGGGGAATGGCCTGGGCGAGACGGATATAGGTGAGGACATTGTCGACGTTGGGGTCGGTCCCAACCTCGAAGTCGACGCGCAGGTTCATGGTGCCGTCGTTCACGTTGTAGGACCGCATGTAGATCATGTTGTCCACCCCCGTCATGGTCTGCTCGATGGGAGTGGCTACCGATTCTTCGATGGTGAGGGCGTCGGCGCCCACATACATGGTCCGGATGGAAATCTCGGGCGGCGCGATGTCGGGAAACTGGGCCACGGGCAGCCGCTGGAATGTCACGAGTCCGGCCAGCACGATGAGGATGGCGATCACCATGGCCACCACCGGCCGGTTGATGAAGAAGCGCGACATGGGGGCGCCTACGGCACGAGCTTCGGACGCACAGTCTCGGCGGCCTTCACCCGCAGTAGCCCGTCGACGATCACCCGCTCGCCGGGCCGGAGACCATCGTCAATGATCCACAGGGGCCCCACCCGTGGCCCCACCTTCACCGTGCGGAACTGCACCGTATTGTCGGCCGTCACCACCGCCAGCTGGTAGATCCCCTGCAGCTGCTGCACCGCCTTCTGGGGGACGAGGAGAGCGTCGCGGCGGACCTCGAGCGGAGCCCGAACCTTCGCGTACTGACCGGGACGCATGAGGTTGTCGGGGTTCGGAAAGAGTCCCCGGATGCGCAAGGTGCCGGTGGTCACGTCGACGCTGCGCCCCACGATGTCGAGCCGGCCCGGATGACGATAGACCTTGCCGTCAGAGAGGATCAGCTCGAGCGCGATCTTCTCCCCCGTTCCACGGGTGGAGGCCTCCCAGGCAGCGGCCACCTTCAGGAACTCTTGCTCCGCGATGGGGAACTCGACGTACAGCGGATCGACCTGGGACACGGTGGTGAGTAGGGTGTTCTGATCACGACCGACTACGTCGCCGATGTTGGCCGCCCGGATCCCGGCGATACCATCGATGGGGGAGGTGGCCCGGGAGAAGCTCAGGTTGAGAGCCGCCTGCTCGATCCCGGCTTGCGCTCGCTCCACATCCGCCAGGGCGCGGGCTACGTTGGCCTGCTTGCGCGACACGTTGGCCTGCGCCGTGACGACTCCGGCCTGGGCGCGGACTACGTTTCCCTTGGCCGCCACCACGGCCGCCTTGTTGGCAAGATTGTTCTGGACCGCGTCGTCCAGCTCCTGCTGGCTGACGGAACCATCCTGGGCCAGGGGTGTGTAGCGGTCGACGTCGAGCGCGGTCCGGCGCTGATTGGCCTCAGCCCGGGTCACGTCGGCCTGAGCCTGGCCGACCAGGGCGTTGGCCTCGTCCACCCCCGATTCGGCTTGTTTGACCTCGGCCCTGGCCTGCAGAACCTCGGATTCCGCCTGCTTGAGCTTGGCCCGCGCCTCGTCGAGGGCGGCCTGATAGGGACGGGGATCGATCTGGAACAGCAGATCTCCCTTGCGGACGAGGGAGCCTTCCTTGTAGTTCTGGCTCATGAGGTAACCGGCCACCAGCGCGCGAATCTGGGCGTCGACGTAGCCGGTCGTGGTGCCGATCCATTCGCCGTGAATCGTCACGTCACGCTGAACGACGGGGGTCACGTCGACCTCCAGCGGCGAGGATGACGGTGACTGGGCACCCTCGCGACACCCGGGGAGCAGGGCCGCCGCCACGCAGAGGAAAACGAGCGGCGGCCAGAGCTCTTTCACGCGATCGTCAGCGGAAGAGCGAGCGCGCAATGACCATGCGTTGAACTTCCGATGGCCCCTCCCCGATCCGGCGCACGCGTGCCTCGCGATACCATCGCTCGAGCGGAAACTCTTTGGCCACCCCGTAGCCGCCGTGTACCTGGACGGCCGTGTCGATGACGCGCCCCAATACTTCGCTGGAGTAGAGCTTGGCGACGGATGCCTCGACCCTGGCGTCCTCACCACGGTCGGCCTTCCAGGCGCCCTCCCAAATGAGCCAGCGCGCAGCCCGCATCTCCACCTCGGCGTCGACGAGCATCCACTGAATGGCCTGCCGCTGGCTCAGCGGCACCCCGAAGGTCGAGCGCTGCTTGGCGTGGGCTACCGCCATGCGGTGGGCGGCCACGGCCACCCCGAGGTTGCAGGCGGAGTACGGGAAGCGCTGGCGCACCAAGCCGCCGAGCGCCAGATCGAGACCCGACCCCTCTTTCCCGACCAGGTTCTCCAGAGGAACCTGGCAGTCCTCCAGGGCTACCTCGCACGGGACGGCCGAGGTTCGGATCGTCCGGATGGGGCGCGCCGTGAAGCCCGGCGTCCCCTTTTCGACGATGAACGCGCTGATGCCAGCCCGGCCCTTGCTGCGGTCGGTCCGCGCGAAGACCACGCCCCACTCACCCACGTGGGCGCGCGAGGTGAACATCTTGGTGCCGTTCAGGACCCAGTGATCGCCGCGCTTGACGGCCGTCGTCTGGATGGCGCCGGCTGGATCCGAACCGCCGCTCGGCTCGGTGATGGCGAAAAAGGTAAGGTGTCCCTCCCGGATGGCCGGAATCGCATAGCGCTCGATCTGCTCCCGGCTGCCCCCGAAGATGAAAGGCGCTGGCGGACGTCCAAAGACACCACAGCCCGGGTTGTAGAGGCCCATGCGATGTTGCGACATCTCCTCGAGGAGTACGGACATGCTGAACGTGTCGAGCCCGCCCCCACCGTACTGCTCGGGCACGCCCAGGCACCAGAGGCCGGCCGCCTTGGTCTTCCCGGAAAGACGGGCGAAGTCCGCGTCAGGGATCTCGGGCGCGTCGGGATCGAGACGCTGCTCCAGCGGGAGGATCTCGTCTCTGATAAAACGCCGCACCTGCTCGCGGAGGGCAATCAGTTCGTCTGGCAGTCGATACCCTGGAAAGGACGGCATCGGAATCCCTCACTCCCTCGGACCACGAGCGCGGACGAAGCGACAACCGCCAGCCTCCCGCACGATGTAGCCCGGGCGCGGGAAGTGCGCGGCCAGGATGAGCACCCCAGAGTCCGCGTGACGATCGATGAATTCCCGTCGCGTGTCGGCAGCCAGGCGAGGATCGTAGCAGAACTGGCTGCTCCACTGTGGCTCAGCAACCTGCACGACCCGATGCATGAGGTCACCCGAGAAGAGGACGGCTCCCGCCGGCGTCTGGAGACGGATGGCTGCGTGGCCCGGCGTATGTCCGCGCCACGGCTCGAAGCGAAGGTATTCGTCCACGGCGTAGTCGCTCTCCACGAGCTTGGCCTGACCGGCACTCACGATGGGAAAGACACTGTCGTCGATGCAGCCCCACGTCTCCTTCCCCGTCTTGCTCTCGTGCTGCCAGAAATCCCACTCCTCGCCGACGAAGATGTACGTGGCGCGTGGAAATGTCGGCACCCAGCGACCATCGACGAGACGCGTGTTCCAGCCCACGTGGTCGACGTGCATGTGCGTACACAGGACGTAGTCGACCCCGTCAGGGGTGACGCCGGCCGCCGCGAGGTCCGCCAGGTATGTCCCCTGGCGCAAGTGCCAGGCCGCGTTCTCGTCGCGGTGCTTATCGTTGCCGACTCCGGTGTCCACGAGAATCGTGTGCTGGGGCGTCCGCACGATGTACGTCTGAATGCGGGAGCCGATGTCGCCGGTCACGTCGTCGAAGAAATCGGGCTTGAGCCAGGAAAGGTGGGAGGCGATTGCCGCCGGCGTGGAGTCTGGCAGCATCATCGCGGTCGGATAGGACGAGCGGCCGATCTCCACCACACGGGAGATCGTCACCGGGCCAAGCTGGATCGCGTTCACGGGTACCTCCCGTCAGCAGTGTCCTAGCATCATCGGGCAGGTCGCCGTCCCTGGCAAGATGCGCTGGTCCGGGCGTGCTCTGGCCGCGCGTCAGGCCGTGGCATCATCGTGGTCGGGAGACAGAGCCATGCAAGGATTCGCAGAGTACGAGAAGTATGACGCCCTGGGGCTGGCCGATCTCGTGCGGCGACGTCAGGTCACGCCGCGCGAATTGCTGGAGGCGGCCATCGAGCGCGTGGAGCAACGCAATTCGCGCGTGAACGCCGTGGTGATCAAGCTCTACGACCTGGCTCGGCAGACCATCGCGGGCGGGCTTCCCGAGGGACCGTTTCAGGGGGTACCGTACCTGATGAAAGATCTGACGGCATCCATCGCCGGAGTGCCCATGACGCGTGGCTCACGCTTCTTCGTCAGCGCACCGCCGGCGACCGCCGACAGCGAGCACGTCAGGCGCCTCCGGGGCGCTGGTCTGGTCATCTTCGGCCGGACGAACACGTGTGAGATGGGACTCAGCCTCACCTGCGAACCGCAGTTGTATGGACCGACGAAGAATCCCTGGGACCTCACGCGCATCTCGGGGGGCTCCAGTGGCGGCGCCGCCGCCGCCGTGGGGTCGCGCATGGTCCCCATGGCGCACGCCAGCGATGGGTTCGGCTCGATCCGCGCTCCGGCTGCCTGCTGCGGGCTTGTCGGTCTCAAGCCCTCCCGCGCCCGCAACACGTTCGCCCCATTTGCGGGCGAAGGGCTTGGTGGACTATCGACCGAGCATGCCGTGACCCTGACCGTTCGCGATTGCGCAGCGCTTCTCGACATTACCGGGTGGCCGGGGGCCGGCGATCCGTACGCCGCGCCCGCCCCGACACGACCGTACCTCGAAGAGGTGGGCGCCGCAGCGGGACAACTTCGCATCGCCTGGACGGCGAAGGCTCCGAATGGTGCAACCATCGATGCGGAGAACCTCAAGACGCTGACGGAGACGGTCAGGCTCTGCACAGACCTTGGGCATCGCGTCGAGGAAGCGGATCCCAACGTCGATGGAGCCGACATCGTTCCCACCTTCCTCACCCTGGCTTCTGCCAATACTGTGGTGAACCTTGCCAGCCATCCAACGGCCGGCCGGGCGGCTCGGGCCGAAGAAGTCGAGCGGATAACGTGGCTAACCGGGCAGAAGGGCGAGAAAGTGACAGGCGCCGATTACGTGCGGGCGACCCAGACGGCCCACCGGCTCGGCCGTCAGATGGCGGCGTTTCACGACCGTCAC
Source organism: uncultured Candidatus Rokubacteria bacterium (assembly GCA_963754315.1). Taxonomy (GTDB): domain Bacteria; phylum Methylomirabilota; class Methylomirabilia; order Rokubacteriales; family CSP1-6; genus CAVWFS01. The sequence goes on along the minus strand of CAVWFS010000008.1, from coordinate 502,487 downwards.
GACGTTCTCCTCACGCCCGGCCTGGCCAGCTTGCCCGTGAAGCTCGGCTGGCTGGACATGATGATGGAGGACGTCGACGAGTACTGGCGCCGCGTCTTCGCCTTCTCGCCGTTCACGGTGTGGTTCAACATCACGGGCCAGCCGGCCATGATGCTCCCTCTCGGCCAATCCGTCGAAGGCCTGCCCGTGGCGGTGCAGCTGGTAGGCCGCTTTGGCGATGAGGCCACACTCTTCCGTCTGGCCGGGCAGATCGAGAAGGCGCGCCCGTGGATTGCGCGAAAACCAGCCGTCGCAAGTTAGGACGAGCCGGCCCGGGTTACCGGGCCGCTACGATTGGAGGCGGCGCTCGACCTCGTCGATTCTCGCCTTGAGCACGGCGACGTTCTCCTTGAGCGCCGCCAGCTCGCGTTCGAGAATCTCCCGGCGACCACGTTCGTCGGCCAGTAGTGTCTCAATGCGTCGGAGTGCCTGGGTGATCGCCTGGTATTCCTGCTCCAGTCGCTCCAGACGTCGATAGAGCTGATCAAAGTGACGGAGCAGATCGCCTCTCAGTTCGACGAACTCTCCATGCAGGCTCTCGAAGCGCCGATCCATGGCCTCGAAGCGCTGGTCGATCACTTCGAAGCGCCGATCCATGGCCTCGAAGCGCTGGTCGATCACTTCGAAGCGCCGATCCATGGCCTCGAAGCGCTGGTCGATCACTTCGAAGCGCTCGCCCAAGAAGGCGACGAGGTCCTGATACTCGGACGGCGACATGCCGCTAGCAGTACACCAGAGGAGCGCTATCCTTCAAGTGTATCCTTCGGTAGACAGAGCCAAGCCGCAAGGCCGGCGCTGCCGGTTGTGCTCCCATGTCGACCCGCTCAATGGCCGTGCCGATTGGGCTGGAGTACGATAGGCATTGGTCGATCGAGGTCGGTCGTTGCCGATCGCGGACCCAGCTGTCGCACGTTCGAGGGAGGGAACCCTGTGCCCAAGGGATTGACGGCCGTGCTCGTCCAGCCGGGGAAGCCGCTCGAGCTCGAAACCCTGCCCACGCCGGAGGTCGAGCCCGGTGGCATTCTCATCAGGAACACCGCCGCCGCCATTTGCGGATCCGATCTTCACTATTGGCGCAACGACGGCAACTACCAGGGTCCGCCCCTGCGTCGAGTGCCCGGGCACGAGTTCACGGGCGTCGTCCACAGCCTCGGTCGGGGTGTCCACGAGGATTCGCTGCGACGGCCGCTGCGGGAAGGCGATCGAGTCGTCTTTCCCTTCTTCAACCCCTGTCATCGGTGCTACTGGTGCGTCAGGGGAGAGCACCACGCCTGCCCGCACCGCCAGCGGAAGAGCATGCAGTTCAACCTGGATCAGTATCCCTACTGTGACGGCGGCTACGCGGATTTCTACTACCTTCCGCCCGGTCACTACGTATTCAAGGCCCCGGACATCCTCCCCGACGAAGCCATCGCGCCGGTCAACTGTGCCCTGTGCCAGGTGCTGCATGGGATCGAGCACGCCGACATGAAGTTCGGCGATGTGGTGGCGATACAGGGCGCGGGCGGCCTCGGCATCTACGCTGCCGCCGTGTGCGCGGAGAAGGGGGCCTCCAAGGTCATTTCGATCGACCGGCAACGGCCACGGCTCGAGCTGGCCCGGCGGTGTGGGGCGACCGACGTCATCGACATGAACGACTTCCCAACCCCGGAGGCCCGCGTACAGCGGGTCAGGGAACTCACGGACGGCCGCGGAGCGGACGTTGTCGTCGAGGTGGTCGGGATCGCCGCCGCGACCATCGAAGGGCTCGACATGGTCCGCATCAACGGCACCTACGTCGACATCGGTAACATCGTGCCCCAGACCGTCACCCTGCCCGCGACCAAGATCATCAGCCAGCAGATCACGTGGCGGGGTCTCATGCACTACAACCCCTGGATCATCCCGAGCGCGCTGGACCTGCTGGTCAGGACCAAGGACAAGTACCCACTCTCGAATGTGGTGTCCCACAGCTTTCCCCTGCAGGAGATCAACAAGGCTTTCGAGCTTGCCGAGTGGCAGGGAAAGAACAGCGGGACGGCGGCCACGCGCGTGATCCTCAGGCCGTAACGCTCACTGCCGAGGAAGAGCCTACTCGGCCATCAGCCAGTCGAGGATCCGCGGGTTCTCGTCGCGCGGATATGTGTGAGACAGGTCCTCGATCTCCCGGTAGACGAGCCGGGCGCCCGCGGCCAGCAAGGTTTCGCGTGCCATGCGGGCGATGTGAAGGGGGAACATCCAGTCGAGCGCCCCGTGGATCAGGTAGATCGGCCGACCGCGCGCACGGTCGATCCCGCCGTTGCCGAACAGGAAGGGGTGCAACACGCCACATGCGGGTGCCAGGTGGGTGAACGGCATGTGCTCGCCGAGGCCGCACAGGAGCGCATAGGTGGCGCCATCGGACATGCCGGTCAGCAGCACTCGCGCGCGGTCGACCGGATAGCGCCCAGCCACCGAGGCGACCATCTCGCGCAGCGCGAGCGTGTCCACGTCCGGCCCGCCCATGATCGACCAGGTGCGCTCGCGCGAGGTGGGGCTGAGCAAGAGCATGCCGCGCGAGCGCGCCTCGCGCAGCCAACTCCACAGAAAGTCACGGCCATGTCCGTGGCCGCCGTGAAGAGCCACCACCAGCGGCATCGCGGCTCGTCCATCCCACTGCTCGGGCACATAGAGGGAGAATCCTCCCCGGGTGTCGCGCTCGTTCGAGGTGTGCAGTACTCCGACCCGGGCTTCATCGGCGCGCTCGGCCGCCCCATGAAGGCGGGTGAGGGCAGCGCGATCTCGTCGCCCCGGCTCGAGGAACCACAGGCTGACCGACTCGAAGAAGGCGGTTAGCGGGTAGAGTGCCTCCTGAATCCTCGCGAAGGGGCGCAGAGCCCGGTAGAGCCCGATTGGCTCGTCGGGCGAGCGGGTGGCCGCGATGAACCTCGTCACCAGGTCCAGGGTCTGGTCGGTTACCTCATGCAGCCGATCGCGCATGAAGGAGAGCTCGACCGGCCAGTCGAACCCGTCCAGGGTGCGGCGCACCCGGGTGAGCTCATCCCGCCCCGGAGCAAGGGCCTCGGCCAGGCGCTCCGCTCGCGGTGGATGGAGGTGCCTCTGCACCCACTGCTACACGATCGAGCGTTTCCAGCAGGGGCGCCAGGAGCACGCCGATGTCGTCGACGAGGGCCGGAGGCACCGACATTCCGTATCTCGCGCTGTCGCTCAGTCGTTCTCGCGAAGAATCTCGCGCAGGGTGGAGCCACGATAGTCTGCGCGCAAGCGGCCGCGCCGTTGCAGGACGGGCACGACCATGGAGACGAACTCCTCGACGGCGGCGGGGGCGTAGGCCATGGTGAGCATGAAGCCGTCACCGCCAGCCCGCTCGTAGTAGTCCTCGAGCTGATCGGCCACCTGCTCGGGCGTGCCGACGAGTTGGGGAAACCCCACGCTCTGCCCGTGACGGAGGGCCATCTCCCTGAGCGTCAAGGTGCGCCCGGCAACGCGGGTGTACATGTCGACGACGCCTTGCGAGCGGGTGGCCTCGAACGGACGCATCACCGTGTCCAGAGGCACGGTGGAGAGGTCGGTGTCGAGGGCCCCCGACAGATGGGCCACCGCGCCTTCGAGGGGGACGAGGCTATTGTGCAGATCCTGCTTGTCACGCGCGGCCCCCGCCGTCTCGGCCACGAAGATCTGCACGCCGAAGAGGATCTTGCAGTCGCTCGCACGCCGACCCAGCTCGCCCATGCGCTGCTTGACATCGCGGTAGTAGGCGGTCGCACCTTCCACGAACGGTTGGATGGCGAAGATGACCTCGGCGTGCTTGGCGGCAAAATCTCGCCCGCGCCCGGAGGCGCCCGCCTGGATGATGACTGGCCGGCGCTGGGGCGAGGGCGTGACGTGCAAGGGCCCGTGCGACCGGAAGAAGCGGCCATCGTGGTCGAGGCGCCGGATCTTGGCCGGGTCGGCGAAGATTCCGGCCTCACGGTCCATCACCAGCGCATCGTCGTCCCAGCTGTCCCACAGCCGATAGCACACGTCGACGAACTCGTCGGCCCGCTCGTAGCGAGCATCGTGCTCGGTGGGTTCGGGGTAGTCGCTGGTTGTCTGGTGGCGATTGGCAAACGTTACGATGTTCCAACCTACCCGTCCACGCGTGAGGTGATCGAGGGTCGCGAACAGGCGGGCCACATAGAAGGGGTGCTGGTGACTCACGGCAAAGGTGGTAGCAAGGCCGATTCTCGTGGTGGCCGCCCCCATCCAGGACAGCAGGGGCACGGGATCGTGCATGGGAGTCTGAGTGGCGTAGCGGAGAGCCATGTCCGGCGAGCCCTGGTAGCGATCGAAGATGTAGTTGAAGTCCGCGAAGAACACCATGTCGAGCTTGCCCCGCTCGCACACCTGGGCAATGTGCTGGTACAGCTCGGGACGGCGCCAGTCGTAGCTCCGGTCCGTCCGCGGATGGCGCCACATGGCAATGCTGTGATACGTCGGGCTGTGCATCAGGTACTGGGCGAAGTGCATGGGCGCGGCATGGTCGTCAGAGATGGTACACGGTCGAGCGGCCCTGTAGTGGATCGCCGGCGGGGACCGTTGACATTCGCCGTAGCCTCGGATAGAGCAAGCTCAGAGGCGTCAGCCGGCCTTCGAGGCCCCGAGCACCTGGCGCAATCCAGAGGGGTGCCACGGGTTTCCCGGGGCACCCCGAACGTTGGGGGGCTTGGGGGGCCCTTTCGAGGCCCCGAGCACCTGGCGCAATCCAGAGGGGTGCCACGGGTTTCCCGGGGCACCCCGAACGTTGGGGGGCTCTGGGGGGCCCTTTCGAGGCCCCCCATGAAAGGAGTCGTCAATCATGCTGTCACGCGAGGACAACGCGCGGCTCACCAAAGTGGGTCCCGGCACGCCGATGGGCACGACGATGCGGCGGTACTGGATTCCCGCGCTACTCGCCTGGGAGTTGCCCGAGCCCGATTGTCCACCTGTCCGCGTCAAGCTACTCGGCGAGGATCTCATCGCCTTCCGGGACACGCGTGGCACGCTCGGCCTGCTCGACGAGTACTGTCCACACCGACGGGCATCCTTGTTCTTCGGCCGAAACGAGGACTGCGGACTGCGCTGCGTGTATCACGGGTGGAAGTTCGACACGACCGGCCAGTGCGTGGACATGATGAACGAGCCGGAAGAGCTCGGCTTTGCGCACAAGATCAGCACTACCGCCTACCCCATGGTCGAGCTGGGGGGAGTCATCTGGGCATACATGGGCCCCCCCGCGCTGCAGCCACCCCTGCCCCAGTTCGCCTGGACCGAGATGCCCGCCACCCATCGTCACATCTCCAAGGTGATCCAAGAGACCAACTGGCTGCAGGGGCTCGAAGGCGGGATCGATACCTCGCATGCGCCCATCCTGCACCGCGTGATCGCTCCGGGGTCTCGTCGCCCGGGGTTCAAGCCGGCGAATCCGTTTGTAAGAGGGAAGGCCCCCCGGCTCGTCGTCGACCTGACTGACTATGGCTACCAGTACGCGGGCATCCGGCCGCTCGACGAGGCCGACGTCTACATCCGTACCTATCATTTCATCTTGCCTTTCCACCAGATCCGTCCCTCTCGAACGGATGGGGATGTCCCGGCCGTCGCCGGGCACATCTGGGTACCCATGGACGACGAGACCACCATGGTGTTCAACTGGGAATACAGCACAACCCGCGAGCCCCTCAGTGACGAGGACCGGCTCGAGCGCCGGCTGGGCAACGGGCCCGCGGACGTCGACCAGACCACGTTTCGCTCCCGGCGCAATCGTCTGAACAACTACCTGCTCGATCGGCACGTTCAGAAGACCGAGACGTTCACCGGCATCGATGGGATCAATGCCCAGGACCGGGCCATTCAGGAGAGCATGGGGCGAGTGGTCGATCGCAGCCGCGAACACCTCGGCCCCGCTGATAAGGCCGTGATCCAGGCCCGTCGCCTGCTCCTGCAGGCGGTCACAACGGTGGAGCAGGGCGGAACACCGCGCGGTATCAACCCCAGCTACTACGGGCTCCGGGCCTCTGAGGGGGTGCTGTCACGCGACGCCAACTGGCGCGAGATCCTGGCACGAGACGTCCCCGCCACCGAGATCTTGCAGACAGTGTGAGGTCCTATGGATTTCGAGGTCACATATACCCAAGAGCAGCAGCGGTTTCGCCGTGAGGTGCGAGCCTGGCTCGAGGCCAACGCGACCGCCGGTCTTACGCGCACACCCGCCTCCGCCGAAGACAGTCTCCAGCGCTATCGAGAGCTTCGCGCCTTCGGGCGCAAGCTCGGAGCCAAGGGATGGCTCTATCCACGAACGCCCGTCCAGTATGGCGGCGGGGGACTCGATGTGGATCACACGATCATCCTCGAGGAGGAGGTCGACCGGCTGGGTCTCTCGCTGCCGCCGTACTACGACAGCGGCGGACGGCTCGGCTCGGCCACCATCATGGTGTGGGGTACCGAGGAGCAGCGGCAGGTGTTCCTTCCGCCGATCTATCGGGGCGAAGTGCGCACCTGGCAGCTTCTCACCGAGCCGGGAGCGGGCTCCGACCTGGCAGGAGTAACCACCACGGCCATCCGTGATGGCGACGAGTACGTCATCAACGGCCAGAAGATTTTTGTCGGCAGCGACCACGGCGCCGAGCGGATCTGGATGATCGCCTGCACCAGGCCCGGGGGGCCCCGTCACGAGAACGTCTCCTGGTTCATGATCGATGCTGCCCTGCCCGGTATCACCGTCCAGCCCATGGAGCTGCTGGGCACGGGAGGCGAGGGCGGCACCGATCCAGTCGTGAAGAACACCGTCTTCTTCGATCAGGTGCGCGTGCCCGCCTTCACCCTCGTCGGAGGTGAGAACAACGGCTGGAAGGCGGCCAGCACCCACCTCGAGCTTGAACACGGCGCGGGGGGACGCATCGGTCGGCATCGCGTCTGGGACCGGCTGCTGCGGTACTGCCAGGACACCAAGCGCGACGGGGTGCCCCTCAGCCAGCACCCGGACACCCGTGACCTGCTGGCCGACATCTACATCAAGACCGAGGTGATGCGGCTGTTCGGTCTGCGCAACTTCTGGCTGACCTATTCGGGCCGGGCGCGCTCGTACGAGGGTCCCCAGCTTTCCTACTACCGCAAGATGACGGGCCTGTGGATGACGGGCGCCATTCTCGAAGCAGTTGGATCGGTCGCCCTCACCAGCGACGAGACCTGGGGGTCGCCCGAAGGCTTTCTAGAGTTGCAGCAGCGCAACGGGATCGTCGCCGTGCATCCGGGCGGGACGGCGGATATCCAGCGCATCAGCATGGCCCGGCGGATCGGCATTGGCCGCGCCGCTCGCGAGGCCCCCGGCACCGTGCACTGAGATGGATCTGTCCCTGACCGAAGCGCAGGAAATGCTGCGGGCGGCGGCACGCACCTTCGTCGAACGAGAGGCCCCGCGGCACACGGTGGTCGCTCTGCAACGATCCGAATCGAGCCTGGTGCCCGAGCTGTGGCGCAAGGCCTCCGAGGCTGGCTGGCTCGGCATCCTCGTTCCCACTGCCTTGGGGGGCACCGAGAGCAGCCTCACCGACGCCGCCGTGCTCTACGAGGAGCTCGGCCGCGCGCCGCTTCCGGGACCGTTCTTCAGCTCTGGGGTCCTGGGAGTCCTGGCGGTGATGGAGGCGGCCACCGAGGAGCAGCGGCGTGCGATCCTTCCCCCTGTCGCCCGCGGCGAATCGGTGCTATCGCTCGCCATTACCGAGCCCAATACCTCGTGGGGTCCCGAAGGCATCACGCTCACCCCTGAGCAGCGGGATGACCGCTACCGCCTCCACGGCACGAAGCTGTTCGTGAGCGACGCCACCGCGACCACGCACTTGATCGTCGCCATCCGCACCGGAAACGAGCCTGCCCAGGTGGGGTTGTTGCTCGTCGACACGCGCGCACCCGGTGTCCGCGTGCGACGCCTGCCAGGCTTTCTCTCCTGGCAATGCGAGGTGACGTTCGACGGTGTCGAGGTCCCGGCCACCCAACTGCTCGGGGATCGCAAGAGCCAGGGCTGGATGCTCCTCGAACGCGCCCTCCTGCGGGCCCTGCCCATTTTGTGCTCGTACATGGTCGGCGGGTGTCAGGCCGTGTTCGACATGTCGGTGGCACACAGCCGCGAGCGGGTGCAGTTCGGTGTCCCCATCGGACGTTTCCAGCGCGTCCAGGACCACATCATCCGTCTGGTCAATCACCTGGACGCCGCGCGCTGGACCACGGCGGAAGCGCTGTGGAAGCTCGACACGGGGCAGCCCGCTGCCGCAGCCGTTCACATGGCCAAGGCGGTCAGCAGCGAGGCCTACATGGAAGCCTGTAACGCTGCGCACGAGGTCCACGCTGGCCAGGGTAGTCTGACCGAGTACGGCCTCGTCGCCCATACCCAGATGTCCCGCACGCTGTTCTCGTACCTGGGTGATCCCCGCTGGCACAAGCGCCGGATGGCGGACGCCCTCGAGTGGTAATCAGCGGGTCCAGGTTCGAGTCCTTCAAGGAGATCACCGCGCGGCGCGAAGAACCCCAGTTGCGCTCGTCCCGTCGCGTGCAATACCATATCCCTCGGGGTGCCATCCCATCATGACCGCGGGGATGAGGCACCTGTCAGGTGGCCTCTCGGGTCGAGGGGAGAAGGAGGGTCGCGATGGCGAAACTGTGGATGGCTTGTGGCGTCGCGCTGGTCGCATCGGCGCTGGCCGGGTGCGGCAGCACTACCTTCAGCAGTGCGGGCACGCAGAGAACAGTCTACACGTCCGATCTCAAGACGCTCGCCGGGACGTGGCAGGGGACGGGGAGGGGAGCCACGGGGGATAACATCCCGGCCACTCTAAGGCTCAACCCCGATGGCACATATTCGCTCCAAGCGGGCCCCTGGACCGCTCAAGGCAAGGCGGAGGTCAGTGACGGCGCGGTGGTCTTCATGGCGACCGGCGGAGGCACGGGACGAGGCGAAGCGGCTGGGGCGGTGGGGACTCGCACGGGTTCGGCGGTGGTGATGGACGAGGGTGACAACTGGGCGCTGGTCGGCTCGGGCCGCAGCGCTTCAGGTCCGTACAACTTCGCATTCCGCAAGCCAAAGTAGGCCCCAACGCCGAGGCGCGCACCGGGTGACCCGGGGCGCGTCTCGAGCTCGGGTCTCCTTAGAGCCCGTAGAAGCCGGCGGCGCCGCCGGCGAGGATCTGGCGCTTCGTCGCCTCTGACAGCTCCGGCCGCTTCGCGATCAACTGCGGAGCGCCGGGAAAGAAGCCATCGGGGTGCGGGTAGTCCGTCGCCCACAGGATCTTGTGAGGACCGATGTAGTCCGCGAGCACGCTGAGGCTGCCCTCGACCGGCTCGAACGAGATCCAACAGTTGCGGCGAAAGAGCTCGCTCGGGCGCATGGAGAGCCCGGAGTCATTGAACCCCTGGTCGTCAAAGTGGCGATCCATCCGGTCGAGCCAGGGCGCGATCCAGCCGCCACCCGACTCGAGGAAGGCGATGCGCACCCGGGGGAAACGGTCGCACACGCCACACCAGATCACGCTCATGGCGGCCAGCATCATCTCCATGGTGTGGGAGATGATGTGTCGAGCCCCTCGGGTCTCGAAGCGGTCGACGCCGACCTGGGGCATGCCGCCGCTGGCGCCCTCGTGAAGACCGATGGAGAAGTCGAGCTCCTCCACGGCTGCCCAGAACGGCGCATAGTCCGGATGGTGTAGCATGCGCCCGTTGTACGGGTTGGGTCGCAGAAAGCCACCGCGCATGCCAAGGTCCTTCCGGGCGTACCGCATCTCCTCGATGGCCAGGTCGATTGACTGCATGGGCAGCATGGCCACGCCGAACAGCCGGTCGGGATACGGGCGGCAATAGTCCGCGAGCCATCGGTTGTAGGCCCGGCACACGGCGGCGGCGAGGCCAGGATCGGCGATCGCTCCCGCGAACAGGCCCAGGCTCGGATACAGGAACGCGGCATCGATACCGTCCGCGTCGAGGTCGACGATTCGCGCGTGTGGATCGAAGCCGCCCCGGCGACCCTCGACATACTTGATGGTCGTGTCGGACACCACTCCCTGCCGGGCCCCGATGGCGCCGATGAGGCCGAGACCCTTCGGACTGCCCAGCACCTTGTCCTCGACTCGCAGTCGCTCTTTGCCGTCGGTGTCGACGAACAGGCGGGGCCCACGATCACGGTAGGCCGGGTCGATATAGGTCTGCCACAGGTCCACCGGCTCAAGCACGTGCCCATCGGCATCGATGACGTCGTAGATACGGCCCATGATCGATCTCCTTTCTACCGTTGACGCAAGCGCCGTCAGTCAGGAATGCAGGCGGTCACCGTGATCTCCACCAGAAGCTCGGGCGCGTTCAGCATCACCTCCACCGTCGTCCTGGCCGGCTTGTTGGTTGGGAAGTACTTGGCGTACTCCTCATTGTAGGCCGCCAGGTCCTCACGCTTGGTCAGATGCGTGGTCACGGTCAGCACATTGTCGAGCGAGGTGCCAGCCGCCGCCAGGACGAGCTTGATCCGCTCCAGCACGTTGCGGGTCTGCTCACGGACGTCCTTGCCCACCTGCCCCGTCGTGGGATGGCGGCCGGTTTGCCCCGCCACGAAGACGAGGTTACCGAACTTGGTGGCCGGCGACAGATTGGGGTTGGATCCCGCGAGATCGACCTTGATGATCTCTTTTCTCGGCATCTGCGTGTGCCCTCCCTTGGGTTCTGGTCGGCCTAGCTCCGTATCGTCGAGAGCGAGGCGAGCGCGGGCCGGCGCCATAACGTGACACCCAGCGGAGCCAGCACGAGGATGGCGCCCAGCCCGTTCAGAATCGTGAAGCCCCATACACCCAGAATCATGCCGCCGGCCGCGGATCCGAAGGCACCCATCAAACCCATGACCATGTCGGCCAGACCCTGGGTCGACGCCCGTTCGGTCGGCGATAGGGCGTCGGTGAGAAGCGCGCTGCCGGCCACGAAGGAGAAATTCCAGCCGACGCCATTCAGGAACAATCCCAGGATGATCAGGGCGCGATGGCTGCCGGGAGCCGTTCCCGCCAGCAACACGGCCGCGATCAACACCAGCGCCCCTGCCCCGATTATCACAAGCCTGCCGAATCGGTCGCACAGCCAGCCCGAGAGCGGCGACGCCACGTACATGCCGGCAAGATGCAGGGACACGGCAAGGCCGATGGTGTGGACGTGGTGCCCCTGGTCGTGCAGGTACAGCGGTGAGGTGGAGGTCGTGCTGATCATCACGAACTGGCTGATGGTGAGCGCGGCCATCGCGATCTGCACTCGCACATCGGCCAGGATCACGCCGAGCGAGCGGGCACGGGGAGACGAGTGGCCCTCGCGGGCGATCTCTCCGAGCTGGCGAGCGATGGCCAAGGGGTCGGGCCGTAGGAGCGTCTGGACGAGGATCGCCGCCAGCGCATAGCCGCCCACGCTGATGAGGAATGCGCTCGCCGTGGGCGTGATTCCCAGGACGTTGCCTGCCCGCAGGGCGGGGCCCATGAGATTCGGTCCGATGATCGAGCCAGCGGTCGAACCCCAGACGATGAGGCCCATGGCGCGCCCCCGCTGGGCGCCGGGGCTGACGTCGGCCGCGGCGTAGCGCGCCAGCAGATTCGAGGTATTGGCAATCCCGAAGAGCGCCATCCCGCCGAGCAGCAGGGAGAAGCTCTCCAACACCACACCGATCATGCCCACCACTGCCCCTACCACCGCCAGGCCGTACCCCAGGCTCAGCCCGGGCCGCCGTCCGGACCGGCTCATCAGGCGGGCCAGCGGCCAGCTTGCGAGCGCGGCGCCGAGCGCGCCGATCCCGACGGGAAGACCCGACCACGTGTTCGTGCCGGTGATGCTGGCGGCCATGATGCTTCCGACCGCCATCACGATCGAGTGTCCTGTGCTGCCGCAGACCTGAGCCACGAACAAGGTGGCCATCAATCGGCCACGGCTCCACGTGAGACCTTTCCCCGCTGTCTCCGCTGTCCCTGCGCCCGTGATCGTCTCTCGAAACAACGCCCGCGGCTCCTCTACCGGGGCACCCCGTCGAGGGCCGCCAACCGCTCGATGATCGTCATGACGACGCTCGTGTCCTGGTCGCCCAGGCCGGCGGCCAGCGCCGCCTGCTGGTACCGCTGGGCCACGTTGGAGAAGCTGACCGGCACGTGAAGCTCCTTGGCGATCGTGTTGAATGTGTCGAGGTCCTTGTTCATCAGCTGGACCTTGAAGCCCGGCTCGAACTTGCGCGGGATCAGCGCCGTGGGAATGCGCTCGAGCGCCTTGCTGCCGCCGCTGCTCGCCTTGACCACCTCGTAGATGATCATCGGGTCGAGCCCCGCTTTCACGCCAAGCACCACGCCTTCCATCATGGCGAGCGAGTTGACGCAGGCCATCATGTTGTTGATCGCTTTCACGGTGTTCCCAGCCCCTACTGGTCCCACGCTGAAGATGTTCGGACCAATGGCGCGTAGGACCGGGCGGACGCGCTCAAGCACCTCCGGGTCGCCGCCCACCATGACGGCCAAGGTCGCCGCGCGGGCTCCGCTCACGCCCCCGCTCACCGGCGCTTCCAGGAAGGAGATCCCCCGCTCCTTGGCACGGGGCTCGATCTTGCGGGGGGTGGAAGGCAGCACGCTGCTCAGATCGACGAGGGTGGTCCCCGGCTTGGCGCGCTCGATGAGTCCGCCAGGCTCGAGGTAGAGAGCCTCCACGTCCGGCGAAGCTGGCAAGCACGTCAGAGTGATCTCGGATCGCTCGACGACCTCACGGGCCGAGGCGGCCCCATGGGCTCCGGCCTGGACCAGATTGGCCATGGCAGGCGCGCTCTTGTCGAAGACTGCCATGGGAAAGCCAGCCTTCAGTACGTTGTTCGCCATCGGGTTACCCATGTTCCCGACACCAATGAACCCTACCGACACGGCCATGGTTCTTCCTCCGTTCTCAAAGATTGAGCAGGCGCTCGAGGTTCTTCCACAGGATCGCGTCCTTCTCCTCCTGCGACAGGCTCTTCATGCCGAGGATCCAGGCGACGGGCCAGTCCAGCGCCATGTCGTACGGCCAGTCAGTCCCGAAAACCACCCGGTCAGCGCCCACGGTATCGATCAGATAGCGCAGGGCGGGCTCCGTGTAGACGATGCAGTCGTAATAGAAGCGCCCGAGGTAGGAGCTGGGCGGCTGGGTGATGTGGACACGGGCCTCCGAGCGGACCTGCCATCCGTGATCCATTCGTCCGATGCCGTAGCAAGTGTAGCCGCCACCATGGCCGAGGCAGATCTTGAGGCCGGGAAATTCGTCCATCACCCCCCCGAACACCAGGGTGGCGAAGGTCACCGCCCTGATCTACCAGGTTGCCGATGGTGTTAGGCAAATGATAGCGGGCGCTGCGGGAGGTCACCAGGGTCTCGCCGGCCTGATGAAAGAACACGAGGGCGCTCATCTGCTCGGCCGCTTTCCAGAAGGGCCGAAACTCTGGCTCCTCCAAGGTGCGGCCGTTGATGTGATCGTTGATCTCGACGCCCTTGAGCCCAAGCTTGACCATGCACCGCTCCAGCTCGGCCACGGCGGCTTTCACGTCTTGCATGGGGAGTGTGCCCAGTCCCGCGAAGCGCTGGGGCCGCGTGCGCACCATGTCGGCAATCTCGTCGTTGATGGCCTGGGCGGTGGCGCGGGCGACCTCAGCCGGCAACTCATAGTTGTAGAACCCCACGTAGGGCGAGACCACGTGCATGTCCACGCCGAGCGAGTCCATGTCGGCCAGCCGCTGCTCCGGCGTCCACCGGGCGCGAGGAGGCAGGCTCTGCCGGCGGCCGCCGACGAGGGCGACTTCCGACCCCCGTGAATCCTTCTCGCGTTTGATGGTATGCCAGTCGCCGCCGTCTTCCGTCGCCCGCCAGAAACATTGGGGAGTCAGATGGGCGTGGATGTCGATGCTCCGCATGGGTCTCCTTTCCGTCACCGGGCCTGCCCGAGCTCCGGGGCCGCGCCATTGTATGTCATCCAGCCAGAAGAGGATCACCGTTGGCTCGGGTATCGAGATCAGCGCGGCACCTTGACACGGTAGCGCTGCGACCTTGATCATCGTTCTCAGGAAGGGCAGATGATCAGGGCCAGGCCGGAGGTCGAAGCGCTCACGCCATACGTTGCGCCCCTCGAGGGGCGGCGATCATCTCTGCGCCTGGACTTCAACGAAAGCACCGTCGGACCCAGTCCCAAGGTGGTCGAAGCCATCCGCAAGGTCCCACCCGAGGCGTTCGCTGCGTATCCGGAATACGCGGGACTCAACGAGGCGTTTGCTGCGACCATCGGAGTGGACAGCGCACTGGTCGGCGCCTTCAACGGCGTCGATGCCGCGATCCGGGCGATCTTCGACGCCTATGGCGACGGCGGCACCACGTTCCTGACCACCGTACCGACGTTCGGATACTACGAACCGTGCGCCCAGCAGCAGGGGATGGTCCTGGACGAGGTTCCTTACCCGGCCGATCTGCAGTATCCGCTCGCGGTGGTCAGGCAGAGACTGGCGGCCGAGCCGCGCCTCTTCTTCGTCTGCAATCCCAACAATCCTACCGGCACGCTCATCGCGCCTGCGACCATCGTGGCGCTCGCGCAGGGGGCGCCGCGGACTCTTGTGGTCGTGGATGAGCTGTACGCCGCCTTTACCGGACAATCAGTGATCCCGCTCGCGCTCGAACTGGAGAACGTCGTCGCCTTGCAGTCCCTCTCGAAGAGCGCAGGGATCGCCGGACTGCGGCTCGGCTTTGCTATCGGGCATCGCTCCATCCTCGAACGTCTGCGCCGCGTCACCGGGCCCTACGACATCAACATGCTCGCCGTGGTGGCCGGCAAGGCTGCCCTGGCCGACCCCCACCACATGCGTCAGTACGTCGCCGAGGTGTTGGCCGCCAAGCAATGGACGATCGAGCAACTGCAGCGCCTGAGTGTCCGCCACTTCGCCGACGGCGGTAACTACATGCTCGTGTGGCCACCAGGTGACTGTGGGGCGGTCGTCCAATCCCTGCGGGCGCGGGGGATCCTGGTGCGGAACATGGCCGGCAAACCGGTGATCGACGGCAGCTTTCGCCTCACCGTCGGGACCCGAGACGACATGCGGCAGTTCATCACCGCGTTCTCGGCGGTGGTCAGTGATGTGAGAGAGCACGCGGAGGCGCGACCTCGATGAAGATTACCCGGGTGGAGAGCATCGTCCTCAACCTCCCGATGGTGATCGAGGGGGCCACGCCGATGCTCGGAGGTCGGGCCAGGACCAGCATCGACATGCTGCTCGTCCGCATCGACACCGACGCCGGGGTCACGGGATGGGGTGAAGCGTTCGGCCACCGCATCTTCCCGGCCACGCGGGCCGCCCTCGACACCCTTCTGGGACCGCTGTGCGTCGGCCGTGACCCGCGTGAGATTCTGGCGCTGAGCGAGGATCTCCAGCGGGTGCTGCATGGCGTGGGCCGCAATGGTCCTACCATGTACGCCCTCTCGGGGATCGATATTGCCCTCTGGGATATCGCGGGCAAGGTCGCCGGGCTTCCTCTCTACGGCTTGCTGGGTGGTAGTACCCGCCAGGAGTTGCCTGCCTATGCCAGTCTGCTCCGCTACGGCAGCGCGGCCGCCGTGACCCACTACACCGCGCAGGCGCTGGAACGCGGGTACCGACACATCAAGCTCCATGAGATCACGGTGCCTGAGGTGAAGGCCGCGCGAGATACGGCGGGGACAGCCATCCCGATCATGCTCGACACGAATTGCCCGTGGACGGTGCCCCAGGCGATCGAGATGGCACGCCGGCTGGCTCCTCTGGAGCTTCACTGGCTGGAGGAGCCGGTGTGGCCGCCCGAGAACCTCGCCGGGCTCGCCGAGGTGCGCGCCCGCGGGGGGATTCCCACGGCCGCCGGCGAGAACTACGGGACGGTCTGGGAGTTTCGCCGTGCCTTCGAAGCAGGAGCGATCACCTACGCCCAGCCGAGCGTGACCAAGATCGGGGGCGTGACCGAGATGCGGCGCGTGATGACCCTGGCTGAAGCCTTCGGCGTTCAGGTCGTCCCGCACTCGGCGTACTTCGGGCCCGGCCTACTGGCCTCGATCCACTGCATCGCGGCGCTGGCCAGCGGGTCGCTCGTCGAGCGCTTCTACTGCGATTTCGCGGAGAATCCATGGGGCGAGGCCATCGAGCCGAAGCAGGGCCGGATCGCGGTGCCCCAGGGCCCTGGCCTCGGAGTGGATCCCGACCCCCGTCTTCTGGAGAAATTGCGAACGGGCTGAGCCGCACTCGAGAAGATCCCCGTACGGGTCGCGCAGGGGCCGTGCCATACTCGCTTCCCGCCCGTTGCCGAGCGGGTCGCGCGAGGAGGACATCGTGAAGCTCGTTCTGTTTGACCACGCCACCACCCGCACAGTCGTGCCGGGCCTGCTCACCGGGCGTGGGGTGGTGAGCATCGCCGACATCGTGCCCTCCGGCCCCACACCGCAGCTCACGATGCAGAGCATCATCGACGGCTTCGAGGCCTTGCGTCCGACCCTCTCCCGTCGGGCCGAGGAGGGACCGGCCCTGCCGCTCTCCGATGTCCGTCTTCGTCCTCCCCTCCCGCGCCCCGGGAAGATTCTGGCCTGCATCGCCAACTACTGGGAGCACGGGGCCCTGGAAGCACGGCCGCTCAACATGTTTCTCAAGAACCCGGATGCCGTCATCGGGCCCGACGACACGATCGTGCTGCCGCAATTCACCGAGCCCTGGATCTTCATGCACGAAGCGGAGCTGGCACTCGTCATCAAAGGGCCGGCCAAGCTGGTCACCCGCGAGAACTGGCGGCAGGCGGTATTCGGTTACACCGGGATGATCGACGTCTCCGCGCGCGGGGAGGGTCGAAGAACATGGAAGACGGGGAGCTGGCTGGGCAAGTCGTTCGATACCTTCGCCCCGATCGGCCCGTGCATCGCGACCATCGACGAGATCCCGGACCCCAACAACGTCCACGTTCAGTTCTGGGTCGATGGCCAGCTTCGCCATAACTACAACACGGACGACATGGAGCATCTGGTGCCCGAGCTCGTCGAGTTCGCCACGACCATCATGACCCTGAACTCGGGCGACCTCATCGCCTGCGGAACCAACCACGAGGGCTTGGGCCCGCTCCAGGACGGCGAGGTGGTGGACTTCGAGATCCATGGGATCGGACGGATGCGACTCTCGGTACGCGATCCGCTCAAGCGCTCGTGGGAGAAGGGCATTTACATGGGCCCGGACTCCACCAACCCCGAGGCCGTTCGCCGCAACCGGCCACCCAAGCCCGCCTGAGACTCGACAAAGAAGGAGGCGGTATGCGCGCAGCCTGGTACGAGAAGAACGGTGCGGCGGCAGACGTGCTGAAGGTCGGGGAACTTCCCGTCCCCGAGCCGGGGCCGGGCGAGGTGCGAGTGCGTGTCGTCGCCTCCGGCCTCAATCCCACTGATGTGAAGTCGCGGGCCGGCTCGCGCCCAATGGGCTTCCCCCGCGTCGTGCCCCACCAGGACGGCGCCGGCGTCATCGAGGAGGTGGGAGCCGGGGTGCCCGCTTCCCGGGTGGGCGAACGGGTGTGGATGTTCATCGTTCAGTGGCAGCGCCCGTGGGGGACGGCCGCCGAGCACACGGTCGTTCCCGCCTCCCTCGCCGTGACCTTGCCGTCGAACACAAGTTTCTCGGAGGGCGCGTGCCTGGGCATCCCCGCCGTCACCGCGCATCGCTGTCTCTTCGCCGACGGAGGGCTGGAGGGACAGACGGTCCTCGTGACGGGCGGAGCAGGCGCTGTCGGCCACTACGCCGTGCAGCTCGCAAAATGGGGTGGAGCGAAGGTCATCGCCACCGTCAGCTCGAAGGAAAAAGCGGTCTTGGCCGCCGAAGCGGGCGCTGATCACCTGGTGAACTACCGGACCGAGGACGCAGCGGCCCTGATTCTCGAGCTCACGGGCGGGGCGGGGGTCGATCGGATCGTCGAGGTCGACTTCGGCTCGAACCTGCCGGTGAGCGTCAAGGTGCTGAAGGTCAACGGCACCATCGCGACCTACGCCTCCATGGGTGACCCCGAGCCCAAGCTGCCCTTCTACGCGTTGATGGCCAAGAACGCGACGATCCGGCCGGTGCTGATCTACACCATGCCCGCTCGCGCCAAGGAGGAGGCGGCCCGAGACATCGGGCGTCTCGTCGAGGCCGGCCGGCTCATCCACCAGATCGGTGCGCGGTTCACGCTCGACCGGATCGTCGAGGCGCATCAGGCGCAGGAGAGCGGAAAGATCGCCGGCAACATCGTCGTCGACGTCGGCGCCGACTGACAACGCGTCGCGGCGCCAGATCGGTCAGACGTCGAGCTCGAGCAGGTACAGGCCCCCGATGAGCCGATCGACGGCGTACACGATCCGTCGTTCATCCACGAGCACGTCGTTGATCTGCACCGCCCCCGCCCGCGACCCGCGCGGCGCGTCCGGGACGTAGTAGGCAACCTCCTCCGGCCGGAAGGGGTCGGACACGTCGTGGACACGCACACCCCCGTTGAAGAAGGTCCCGAAGATGAGGGTCTCCGACACGAGGTTGGACGCCACCGGCCGATTCTCGTGCAGGTTGTGGGCGCCGTAGCGCCCTCCCCGTCCGGCGAACTCGCCCACGGGTGGCAAGGGAAAGGTGGCAATCGGAACCGGATTGGTCTCGTCACGCACGTCGACGACCCACACGAGCTTGGGCCAGTCCTTCCCGCCGTCCGCGGTGGCCTCGTCGGAGACGATCATGAGCTGAGAGTCGAAGAGCGGCAGCAAGGTGTGAGTGAAGCCGGGGTAGGGCGGATGATAGTCCCAGCGGCTCAGCAGGCGAGGCCGGGCCATGTCCGAGATATCGAGGATGATCGCCCCGCCGTCGATGTACCCGATCCAGGCCCGGTCGGGCCGCCGCGGATAGACATTCGTGTTATGGGCCCGAAATCCGGCATCGATTTTCGGATGACGAGCCGGCGGGGGCTCGGGGTCGCCATCGCGTGTCCCCGGCAGCCACCAGCGACCGACCTCGACCGGGCGCGTGGGCTGTCGGACGTCGATGATGCGATAGAACTGATCGTCCTTCGGGTTGCGTGGCTTGAAGTCCGGCGCCCCGCTCGCCAGGTGGAGGTAGGCGCCATCGACGAACCACAGATGGTGCACGCCGCGTGAGTGGGGTCCCGAGGCGTCGAAAAACGCGATGGAGCGCGGCCGACTCGGATCGGCCACGTCGAAGAACTCGACCCCGGCTGGCTTCATGCCAGTCCGGGCCGTCTGGTACGGGACCACCAGCAGATCGCCCACGAGATCCAGGTTGTTGGAGCGCATATCCCCGTGGGGCAGATCTGTCTGGACGATGACCGAAGGCTTCCGCGGATCGCTCACGTCGACGGCCGTGAAGTTCTTGGGCGCCGACTCGTGGCCGAGCCACAACACCCGCCGGCCATCACGGGCCATCTGGATGGCCATGCCTTCCCCGCAGTTGCCGAACCCGCTCAGATCGTGGTGCCCAAGAAGCCGCATGTTCTTCGACGTGCCGTTCCCTGTCATGGCTGTCCCCCGGCCTCGGATCCTATCATCTCCGGCGCCACCGGGCGCTGGCGGCGGCTGGCCTCATAGATGGCGAGCGGCACCTGCAGGACCTTCTTGGCGGTGGCCGCGTCCTGTGCCGGCTGGCGGCCCTCGAGCAGCCCGTCGACGAAGTCGCAGGCCGCCCCGTCGAAGCCCGTGCGCCAGTCCGTGGGCACCTGATAGCTCGTGGTCTCGGTGCCCTTGATGAGCACGACCGGCGGCAGATCGAGCATCTCGCCGGTACACCGCGTGACCCACAGGATCCCGCGTGAGCCGTGGATCTCGAAGAACTCGTCGGCGCGGTAGTAGCGGCTTCGGATCGTCATGTCCGGGGCGTAAGTGTAGTCGATGATGCCCAGGCACTCGCGGTCCTTGAATCGCCAGGTGGCCACGCTCGGAGCCTCCTGCAGGAAGTCCGAACCGCGGCTGACGATGGCCGAGATCGCGCCGATGTCGCCGATCCAGTACATGGCGGTCGCGTACTTGTGGACTCCGTCGTCGTAGAGCGCGCCGCCGGGGTTCCGGCCAGGATCGCGTCGCCAGACCAGGGCTTCCGGGTCCAGGGCCATGGTCTGCCCGACGATGTCGCGCACGCGGGTGGTATGGATGCGCACGAGTGAGGGCTCGCCGATGGCCCCCGCGTCGAGCAGTTCCTTCGCCTTCACGATCGGCGGGTAGTAGAGAAAATTCTCGGTCACCCGAAACGTCGTGCGCGCTCGGGCCGCGGCCGCCACGATTCGATCGGCCTCGGCCACGTTCACCGCGATCGGTTTCTGACAGGAGACGTGCTTGCCGGCGGCGAGGGCCCCCACGACCTGCTCGGCATGCAGATAGGTGGGGGTCAACAGCTCGACGGCGTCCACGGTGCGGTCGTCGAGGAGCTGCGCGTAGTCCGTGTAGATCCGGGGCGTGATGGCCCACTGGCGGGCTCGCTGCTCGGCACGCCTTCGGTCAGTATCACACAGGGCGACGACGTCACAGCGCGGGTGCTCGAGGTACCCGGGCGCGTTGAGCTGGCAGATGTTGCCGCACCCGACGATGGCGAGACGCACTCGGTCCATGGCTCACTCCGGTCGATGAGATCGGCTGGCACCTTCAACCCGATCCGGACGGTGGACCGGCAACGAGGTCGATGCGTAGGTCCCGGCCATACCCCGTGTGTCCGGTCGGTAGGGAATGGGCGCGCCCGGATTCGCGGGTGAGATCGGCAGGGGCGTGCCAGGCTGACGGCCGAGCGCCCGCTCCACGATGTCGAAGAGCGGGGCCTTGTCGTACTGCGTGAAGAACCCGGCGGTGAGTCGAATAGGGTCGCCGGAGTAGAAGCGCACGTACTGGGCCATGCGCTGGGCGAACGTCTCTCCCGTGACGTCCCACGCCAATTTGAAGAGCGCGATGCGCTCCTCGGCGGGGATGCCCTCGCGCCCGCGCACGTAACGATCGATGAGCGGACGCACCTCCGCGCTGGCCATGTCGGCCTCGGTCGGCGCGTAGAAAAAGCCGCCGGCGGCCAAGGTCTGCACGATCTCCACGAATCGGCTGTAGATCCGCCCGGTCTGGAGGTGGAACGCGCGCAGGCCATGCCCGCCCGGCACCCAGACGCCGTTGGGCATCTGCTGAGCCATCGCCTCGGACCCGTAGAAGACCGCCCGCGCCACCTCCATGTGACTCAGCATTTCCCCCAGTTTTTCCTGGACGTGCAGGAAGCCAGTGATCCCGATCGCGTCCGCCACTTTCATGGCCAGCCCGCAGAAGAACTCGAGTTGGCTCAGCATCCGGGCCGATGTCTGCACATTGAGGAGCGCGTTGAAGTCGGCCCCCAAGGTATTGATGATCTCGCCGCTGCCCGCGCTGCCATCCACCATAACCCGCTCCCAGGGGACGAGCACGTCCTCGAAAACGGCGATGCAGTCCATCTCCTCGAAGCGCGAGCTGAGCGGATGGTCAAAGCGCGATCGGGGAAGGGGGGCTACCGTCTCCCGACAGATGAACGTGAGACCAGGCGTGTTGGTGGGAATAGCGAAGACCAGCGCGTAGGCGTCGTCCCCGGCGGGAACGCCGCCGAACGGAATCACCGCGACCTCTTCCGTGAGCGGCGCCATGGTGCCCAGCATCTTCGCCCCCCGCACGATGATGCCGTCACCCGTCTGCCCCACCCGGCCCAGGTGCAGAAATGGATCCTCCTGCTGGGCGGAGGTCTTGGACCGGTCGATCTGGGGGTTGATCAGCATGTGGGTCAGGAAAAGATCGTGCTCGCGCACGTGCTCGTAGTAGCGGGTCGCATTGTCTCCGAAGCGTGCCCCCGCGCGGGCGAACCGATCGGCCATGAGGTGCCATCCGGTGACGAACTGGTTCATGAAGTCAGGCCCGCGGCCCATGAAGCCGAAGTTGTGATCTGCCCGCAGCTTGAAGTGCTGACGCTTCTTCACGAGCTCGTCGCGCGTGTAGGGAACGAGAAACGACGTGGAAACTGCGTCACCCGTGGTGGGTGAGGGATACGTCATGATGGCCTGATAGGCCGGATCGAGCTGCATGTCGTACTGCTCGGCTATGGCGCGGATGGGCTCCTGGAAGAGTGGCTCGGCGGTCACGTCGGCCACGCGCCGGCCGCCCAGGTACACACGCGGGCCCCGCTTCCTCAGGGAATCGATGTATTCCTGTCCGCTGCGAGCCGCCATGGTTCCTACCCCCTTCTCACGAGAATCGCTCCGGGCGCAGAGGCCCGAGATCGAGCATGGGCACCTCGCCCGCCGCCAGCTGCGCGACGAGCGCCCCCGTCACCGGGCCGAGCGAGACGCCGATCATGGCGTGCCCGGTGGCCACGATGAGGTTCTCGTGGCGCGCGGGCCGCCCGAGGTACGGTAACCCGTCCGGGGAGCAGGGCCGCAAGCCGCGCCAGATCTCGCGAAGGGCGTACGGTTGCTCGGATAGGTAGAGCGGAACGGCGCGCCGGATGGCTGCCACGCGCCGGCGATTGATGGTGAGGTCGAGACCGGCCAGCTCGAGCGTCCCCGCGAATCGGAGCGTTTCGCCCATCGGGGTGACAGCCACCCGGGACTCTCCGAGGAGCAGGGGAATCCGTGGACCGGATGGGGGCAGCTCGCACGTGACACTGTAGCCTTTCGCTGCCTCGATGGGCAGATCAAGCCCCAGGCCAGCCGCGACATGGCCCGACCATGAGCCCGCGGCCAGCACGACCTGGTCAGCGGCGAGATCCCCCCGCGTCGTCTCGACGGTGGCGATGCGGCCCCCTCGTCGCGTGAAGCCCAGGACTTCCGTGTGCGTGAGCACGTGCACACCCAACCCTTCCGCCACGCGCGCGAGACCTCGCACGAAGCGATCGGGCGTGAGGTGAGCATCGTCGGGAAAGTGCACACCGCCCGCAAGATCCGCACGGAGCGCCGGTTCCAATGCCCGGGCGCTTTCGGCATCGAGCACCTTTGTCGCAATCCCTGCCCCTTCCAAGACGGCTGCCTCCTGACGGCCGTGCTGGAGGCCAGCCGCCGTGCGAAAGACCGCGAGTACACCGTCCTGACGGAACCCGAACTCGAGACCGGGCAGATCCGCCAGTTCCCGATAGAGATCGAGGCTCGCGCGGCTCAGGTCGCGGATGACCGGAATGCTTCGCCGGACGTGGTCCGCCGTGCATGCACGGCGGAATCTCAGGAGCCAGCGGACCAGCGCACGGCTCGGACGCGGTCGGATGTAGAAGGGGCTTTCGGTGTCGAGCATCCAGCGCAGGCCCTGCCGTAGCACGCCTGGCGCCGCCAAAGGGACACTGTGGCTCGGCACGATCAGGCCGGCGTTGCCGTACGAGCTACCCGCCGCGATGTCGCCCTTCTCGACGAGCGTCACACTGAGCCCGCGCCGCGCAAGATAGTACGCCGAGCACACCCCTACCACGCCGCCGCCAACGATGACGATCATGAGGATCCAGCCAATCCGTAGACCTCTGCCGCAGCCGTGGACGACACGCGGCCCGCCACGACGTCGGCCGCGACCCGCGCAGGGTCGCGCTCGCGCGGCTCTCCGTAGCCGCCGCCGCCTGGTGTGTGCAGGACCACCCGCTCGCCGGGTCGCATCCAGTGCTGTGCCTTGGGCGCCAGTGCGCGCCCATCGGCCGTCTCCACCCGACCGGGGGCAGCGGGGTAGCCACCGAGCAGCCCCTGGCAGGGGATGCGGGCGCGCTCGAACGAGGCGGTGAAGAGCCAGTCCTCGTCGGTCTCGATCCCGAACTCGACGACCATCCCGAGTCCACCGCGATGGCGACCAGGGCCGCCACTATCGGGCGCCAAGGCGCGGCGATGAATCACCAGGGGAGAGGTCGTCTCCACCACCTCGGCGGGGACGCCGCGTATCGTGGACGGAAACTGGGTGGCGTTGAGGCCGTCCTTGGCGGGCCGGGCGCCCATGCCCCCGCCGGTGGCCATGAACTCACGGAAAGGGCGACGATTGCGGTCGCGGCCACGCACGTCCAGTGTCCAGAGACACGACGACGACTCGGCGATGACCCGATCCGGTACGGCGTGGGCGAGCGCCCCCATGACGGCATCGGGAAGAAAGAGCCCGATCAGGTGGCGGCTGGCTACCGGGGCCGGCCGCATTGCATTGAGGAGCGAGCCCTCGGGAGCGACGATGGTGACGGGTCGGAACGATCCGGCGTTGTTCGGCACGTGCGGGGCTACGACGCACTTCACCCCGTAGGTGGTATAGGCCTTCGTGTAGTTCAGCACGACGTTGATCGCTCGCTTCGACGCCGCTGAAGAACCAGCGAAATCCACGGTGAGGACCGTGCCGTCCACGATCACGCGGGTGCGGATGACGACGGGATCCTCGAACCCGTCCAGGCGTAGCTCGGAGCGATACTCGCCGTCCGGGATCTCGGCGATGGCTGTTCGCATACCCGCTTCGCTCCGGTCCAGGATCGCGGCGGCGAGCTCCTCGATGTCCTCGAGATCGAACTCCTCTAGCATCTCCATCAGACGGTGGGCACCGACGGCATTGCCGCTGACCTGGGCGTGCAAGTCGCCCATCACCGCCTCGGGCGCGCGCACGTTGGCGGCGAGCAGATCCAGGACCTGCTGGGGACGACCGGCGATGTAGAGGTGACAGGGGGGAAGCAGAAAGCCTTCCTCGTAACAGTCCAGCGCGTCAACCGTGATGCCCCGGCCTCCGATGTCCATGGCGTGGCAGGTGCTCGCGGTGTAACCCACCAGACGCCCTCGGTGGAAGACGGGCGTCACCACGGTGATGTCGTTCAGGTGGCCGGAGGCCAGCCACGGGTCGTTGGTGGCCAGCACGTCGCCCGGTCCGAGCGTCGACGGGGGCAGGGCGCGCAGCACGTGGTGTACGGCCAGGGCCATGGAGTTGATGTGGCCGGGAGTACCGGTGATCGCCTGCGCCACCATACGGCCCTGGAGGTCGAACACTCCTGCCGAGAGGTCGCCAGACTCGCGCACGATATTGGTAAACGCCGTGCGCAGCAACGCCTGCGCCTCCTGCTCGACGACCGCGATGAGACGATTCCACGCTACTTCGACGAAGACAGGATCGGATGCCCGCGCCTTCATACCTGCCTCCGGGTAAGCACGAGATTGAGGGCGGCGTCGACGGCAACGTCGAAGGCCGGGGTGACAATGGTGGTGGATTCGATCTCCTCGATCACGGTGGGGCCATGACTCCGCCAGCCGGGGCCGAGCGCGTAGCGGTTCCAGACGGCCGCTCGCTCGAACCCGCTCTCGGCACCGAGCCAGACCGATCGCTCTCCCTTCGGAGAAGGCGCGTCTCCGCCTGGTGCTCGCGGCGGAGGTAACGACGGGACTGGCGACTGCGCGCGCACGCGCCAGGTCACCGCTTCCATGGGCAACCCGGACGGGACGTGACGATAGTACGCGCGATAGACACGCTCGAAGGCCGCCGTGAGGGCGGCGAGCCAGGCGAGGTCCGGGCGGCCAGACGGCACGGGAACGTCGACCTCATATCCCTGACCGCGGTAGCGCATCTCGACGAAGCGCCGCACAGTCACCGCGCTATCCATGACACCAGCCAGGGCCAGCGGCGCGCGGGCCTCGATCTCGAGCGCATCGAGGATGGCGGCGATCTCGTCGAAATCGATCTGCTCCAGGCGGACACCGCGCGAGCGTGTCACTTCGAAAGCCAGGGGTGAGGCAAGAAAGCCGAAGCAGGAGCGGACGCCGGCGCCTGGGGGAACGACAACCGTGGCCGCGCCCAGGCGGTCGGCAAGGGGGCAGACGTGCATGGGCGCCGCGCCGCCGAATGCGTACAGGTCGTAGGCGGCGATCTCCTTGCCGCGCTCTACGGCGTGCATGAGGGCGGCGTTGGCCATGTTCTCGGTCACGATCGCGTGGATACCGAAGGCAGCGTCCTCGAGCGAGAGGCGAAGAGGCTCCGCCACGTGTCGTCGGATGGCTGCCTCGGCCGCCCGTCGATCGAGCGACATGGCGCCGCCGAGAAAGTAGTCCGGATCGAGATAGCCGAGAACGAGATTGGCGTCCGTCACCGTGGGTCGCTCTCCTCCGCGGCCGTAGCACGCTGGCCCCGGATCGGAGCCGGCGCTCTCGGGCCCTACCTTGGGCAGTCCCATGCGGTCAATGTGGGCGATCGAGCCGCCGCCGGCGCCGATCTCGATGAGCTCGACCACCGGCACCAGCAGCGGGAGCCCGCTACCACGTTTGAAGCGCCACACGCGCGCGACCTCGAACTCACGGGTGATCTGCGGCTCGCCGTCGTCGATCAGGCAGATCTTGGCGGTGGTGCCACCCATGTCGAAGGCCATGATTCGTCGGGCGCCGCTGGCCCGGGCATGGTGGGCGGCCGCCATGGCTCCGCCGGCGGGACCGGACTCCACCAGTCGAATCGGGACGTGGCAGGCCGTCTCGACCGTGCAGGTACCGCCACTCGAGAGCATGAGAAGGAGCTGGCCAGCGAAGCCCTCGGCCCGCAGGAGATCGGTGAGAGAGCGCAGATAGGCTTCGACGACGCCGAGGACGTAGGCGTTGGCCACGGTGGTGGACGTGCGCTCGTACTCGCGGATTTCGGGTGAGACCACCGACGAGAGCGAGACCCGAAGATCCGGAGCGCGCTCGGCCAGATGAGCGTGCACGGCCCGTTCGTGAGCCGGGTTGCGGTAGGCGTGAAGCAAGCTCACCGCCACCGCCTGCACTCCCTCGGCGCGAAGCCGTGGGAGGAGATCGTCCACCTCGGCGAGCGAGAGCGGCGTGCGCTCGTGGCCATCCGCCATGAGGCGGGCGCTCAGGCCGAGGCGCAGCGGAGGCGGCACGAGTGGGTCGGGTTTCTCGAGCGCCAGGTCGTAGGCGTCGTAACGCGTCTCCCGCCCGATCTCGAGCGCGTCCTCGTGGCCGGCCGTGGTGATGAGTCCGGTCGTCGCGCCCTTGCGCTCGATGAGCGCATTGGTGACGAGGGTCGTGCCGTGGATGACGTAGCGTACGTGGCGCGCCGCCACGCCCGCTCTGGCGAGGGCTCGCCGCACGGCGTCGAGGACACCAGCCGCCGGCTCCTTCGGGGTGGTCAGAACCTTCTCCACCACGGTGCCGGTCCCGTGTGTGTCGAGGAGCACGACGTCGGTGAACGTTCCTCCGATGTCAACCGCCAGATTCCACTCAGCCGCCACGTTCAGCCTCCCAGATAGTGTAGGCGGACATCGGGATCCTCGAGCAGCATACGGCCGGTTCCCTCGAACCGATTCCGCCCGAGCTCGAGGACGAACCCGCGATGCGAGACCGACAGCGCCTTCTTGGCGTTCTGCTCGACCATCAGGATCGTGGTGCCCTCGCCGTTGATGGCCAGGATCGTCTCGAACACGACCTCCACCATGCGCGGATCGAGGCCGAGGGACGGCTCGTCGACGAGCAGCAGGCGCGGATGCAGCAGTAACGCCATCGCCATCTCGAGGATCTGCTGCTGTCCACCTGACAGCGTTCCCGCCGGCGCTCCGCGCTTGTCGGCGAGGACGGGAAATCGGGTGAAGAGGGCGGCGATATCGGCACCCACCTGCCGATCCCGACGCAGATAGGCGCCCATCTCGAGGTTCTCCTCCACGGTCATCGCGGGGAAATTGCAGCGCCCTTGGGGGACGTACCCCACGCCGCGCCGCAGGACCTCCACCGAGGGTCGGCCGCCGATATCGGATCCGGCGAAGCGGATACGGCCCGCGCGAGGCAGCACCATGCCGAAGACCGTGCGGAGCAGGGTTGACTTGCCCGCTCCGTTGGCTCCGATGATAGCGACAATGTCTCCTGGCTGAACGGACAGGGAGACCCCGCGGAGCACGTCGACCTCGTCGTAGCCGGCCACGAGCTCCTCCAACACGAGCAGGGGGGGCTCACCGGCCAAAGTACGCCTCGATGACCCGTGGGTCCCGCCGGATCACCTCCGGCGGCCCCTCGGCAATCTTCTGGCCGTGGTCGAGCACCACGATGCGCCGCGAGATATCCATGACCACGTCCATGTTGTGCTCCACGAGCAACACCGTCTTCCCTTGACGGTGCAGCGCCACGATGTGGTCCTTCATCTGGTTGATCATGGTGGGGTTCACTGCCGCCGCGGGCTCGTCCAGCAGGAGCAGGTCGGGATCGGACATCAGCGCTGCCGCGAAGGCCAGAAGCTTACGCTGGCCGTAAGAAAGACTGGCCGCGGGCGCCTCCGCTCGCTCGCCGAGCCCCACCAGGTCGAGCAGCATCCGGGCGCGCTCGATGGCCTGGCCTTCCAGCCTGCGCAAGCGAGGTGTCCGCAGCAGACGGGCCAGCAGTTGCTCCTCCTGGTGCTGCTGCAGGAAGACGAGAAGGTTTTCTAGCGCGGTGAGGCGCCCGAAGACGCTCACCTGCTGAAACGTGCGGCCCAGACCCAGGCGGGCCACCTGGTGGGGCGCGGCGCGTGTCACATCACGGGCCCGGAAGAGCACGCGGCCGTGATCCGGTGCGAGGTAACCGGTCACGCAGTTGAAGAGCGTTGTCTTGCCAGAACCGTTGGGCCCGATGAGGCTCACAAGCTCGCCGGGCTCGATGCTGAAGTCCACGCCGTCCAGGGCCGTGACCCCGAGAAACCGCTTGACCAGCCCGTGGACCTCGAGCAGCGGCATCAGCGAGCGACACGCGGCCCGGCCGGGCGGCGCAGCAACCCCTCGATGCCTTCGGGGGAGCGGATCACGATGACGAGCAGCAAGCCTCCATAGATCACCAGCCGCCACGTGGGCGCCAGTCGCAAGATCTCGGGCAGCGCCGTGAAGAGCGCCGCCCCCACAAGCACCCCGCGCAAGCTCCCGACGCCACCCAAGAAGACGATCACCAGCAAGTTCACGGTGAGCGCGACCGTCATCTCCTCCGGGCAGATGACGGACAGATAGTGGGCGTACAGAGCGCCGACACCGCCCGCCAGCCCTCCCGCGACGGTGAAGGCCAGCATCCGGTACTTCAGCGGGTCGATGCCGGCCGAGGCTGCCAGCGACTCGTTGTCGCGCACCGCGTGGAAGGCGCGGCCCAGCCGGAACGTGGTCAGGCCGAGGTAGAGCAGCATGACGACCACAAGTCCCCCGAGGGCAAGCCAGTAGTACGCGGGAAGGGTCGCGATCGTGAGCATCGCTCCGCCTGGCATGCGGAGAGCCGGTTTTGGAATTCCGGTGATGCAGAGTGGGCCTCGCGTGACCTCCACCCAGTTGGTGGCAACGATCCAGGCGACGAGCCCGAAACCGAGCGTGCCCACGGCAAAGGAATGCTCGACGAGGCGGAAGAGTGGCACTCCGACCAGCGCCGCCACCGTCCCCGCCAGGACGACCGCCGCCAGCACGTCGGCGGCGAACGGCCACCCGGCTCGCGTAGAAAGGATCGCGGCCGTGTACGCGCCCACACCGAAAAAAGCTGGATGGGCGAGTGAGAGGCTTCCGACGTGACCGACCACGAGGTCGTAGGAGAGCGCGAGGGCAGCGAACAGCATGGTAAAGATCAGCACGTGGATGATGTAACGCTGCTGCCCGGGCGCCACGACCGCCACCAGCCACGGCGCCGCCACCGCCACCACGCCCACCACGGCCCAGAGCGAGCGCCGCATATCAAATTCCTAGTCGGCGCCCGAACAGACCCTGGGGCCGCCAGAGCAGAACACCAATCATGATCAGGAACGCGATGGCGTCCTTGTACGCGTAGGAGACGTAGCTTCCGGCCAGGGCCTCGCTCACCCCGATCAGGAAACTGGCGGCGATCGCTCCGTTGACGTAGCCGAGGCCGCCGGCCACCACGGCCGCGAAAGCCTTGAGAGTCAGCCCGGCGCCCATGTCGGGGAAGATGTTGAACAGTGGCGACACGAGGACCGCCGCCGCGGCCGCCAGCGCCGCCGACAGACCGAACGTCAGCAGGGCGACGCGCTGCACGTCAACGCCGACCACCGCGCACGCCTCCCGATTCTGCGACATCGCGCGCATGGCCTTGCCCGCGCGTGTTCGAGTGACAAACCTATGGAGGGCCCAGAAGATCACAAGACTTGCACCCAGCACGAGCAATCGCTGCCAGGCCAGGCGCAAGCCGCCCACGGCCAGAATGCGTGCCGACAGGGTGGTCGGAACCTCCTTCGGTTGAGTGCCGAAGACGATGATGGCCAGGTTCGTGAGCACGATGGACGTGGCCAGGGTCGCGATGAGCTGGACGTGCCACGAGCGAGGCAGAATGGCGCGGATCACCGTGTGTTCGTAGGCTACGCCGAAGACGACCATCAGGATGGGAGCCAGGAGCCCGGCCACCACGTACGGAAGATCCAGTTCCCGGTAGGCGTACCAGAACGCATAGGCGCCGAGCATGAAAAATTCGCCGTGGGCGAAGTTGATCAGCCGCGCCACCCCCAGCATGAGGGCCAGCCCCGCCGCCACCATCGCATACATCGACCCCAACGTGAGCCCATGAACGAGCTGCTCCAAAAAATCGAGCACTCAGCTTGCCGCCCGCACCAGCATCATCCTCCGTCCCCTGGCCACGGACTCAAGGCTGCGCCGAGCCGCCGATCCTCGATCCGAACGCCGGCTAAGCCGGCGTAATCCCACCCATTGGCGCATACCAAAAGCGGTGGGGGGCTAGGGGGGAGCGGCGCACGCTCCCCCCTTTTCAAAGGAAGGCGCGGCGCTCGCTCCCCCCATTTATCATTGATTCACCAGCGCGGGGCTCGTGGGGAGCTTCTCGACGATGCGCAGCTTTCCGTCCTGCATCTCGATCAGAATCATGTTGATCCAGGCCTGGTGATTGGCGTCGAACTTGATCGGACCGAGCGGAGAATCCTTGACGTCGACTTCGGTGAGGGCCGCTCGGATGGTCGCCCGGTCAACCTTGCCCGCCTTCTTTTGCGCGATCTCGATGGCGGGCACCACGGCCCACTTGAGGGCGATGGCGGCCAGGCTGCCGTGGATCCGCGGAGGGATGTTGTGTCGTTCCTGCCACTTCCGATCCCACTCCGGGTCAAGGCCAACAACCCAGTAGCCGGCTTCCACGACGCCGTCGCCGATGCGCGGGTTGTCACGCACCTGGTGCAAGAACTCCGCAGAAGCGAGGCTTCCGCGCGAGTAGATCTTCTGGCTGAGGCCGAGCTCCCGGAACTGTCGCATGAACGGGGCGCCATCGCTCGCCAGGATCACGCCGAGGATCGTCTCCGCCCCCGCCCGCTTCAGCCGGGTCAGCACCGGCCGGTAGTCCGGCTGCCCCGGGTCGAAGAACTCGGTGGAGGTAAGCGTGATGCCCGCCTTCTTGAAGGCCGCGTCGTAGGCGTTGGCGGCGCCCCGCCCGAAGTCGTTGTTCATGGCGAGGACGGAGGACGTCTTCACCCCCTGGCGCACCATGTAGCGGGCAAAGGTGTGGGCCATGATCTCGTCGTCGAGGGCGACCCGAAACGTCCATTCGTTGCCGCCCTTCCCCGACAGCGCGCGAATCTGCGGGTGGGAGCACGCCTCGATCACCATGGGCACGCCGATCTCCTTCACCACCGGCATCGCTCCCAGGCAGGCTCCGCTGTGCGTCTGGCCGATGATGACGTCCACCTTGTCCACGTCGGCCAGCTTGCGCACGGCGCTCACCGCCTCGCCCGGCGTGGCCTTGTTGTCGGCGAAGTAGGCCTCGAGCTTTCGGCCGCCAACTCCGCCCTTTGCGTTGATCTCCTCGACGGCCAGGGTGCCGCCCCAGCGAACGCCCTCCCCCGTGATGGCGGCGGGGCCGCTCATGGCGGAGGCGAAGCCGACCCGAATCGGCGGTGCCTGAGCGCGGCCAGCGAGGGGTAGCGCCGCGAGCAAGGCCACGAGCAAGGCGAGGGCAACGCGCATGGTGTTCCTCCTTGGATCGATCGCTCAGAAGTGAGGGATGACCTCGTGCCCGAAGAGGTCGATGGCCTCCTGCATCTCGGACACGGAGTTGGCGACGAAGAGGATGCCGGAGCACGTGGTCACCCCGGCCTGTTGATAGAGGCGGATCCGCTCACAGATCTCCGACGGGCTGCCGATGAGGTTTCGCTGCTCGAACCCGCCCGTCTGCTGATCGCGCAGGGTCGACCGCTTGAGCGACTCTAGATGTTTGAAGAGCTGGGAGGCGTGGAAGCGGCGCACGGCCTCCTCGTGGGTGCGGCCGATGGAGCAGGCGAACTGCGGCGCGATGTCGATGACTGCCCCCTCGCGCCCGGCCCGGGCGGCTGCCCGGCGAACGTCCTCGACGCCCCGGCGGATTTCATCAGGCGAGAGGACGGCCGGCATCCAGCCCTCACCGTATTCGCCTGCACGCCGCCGGACCTCGGCATGATTCCCCCCGGCATAGATCGGCAACGGCGTCTGCCGCGGCTTGGGAAAGCACTCGACCTCCTCGAAGCGCACGTGCTTGCCCCGGAAGGTGGCCTTACGCTCCGTGAACAGCAGGCGCAGGGCCCGCATCCCCTCCTCGACAATGTCACCGCGACGGGCGCTCTTGGCGTCGGGGGCGAGCGCCTCGTACTCCTCGCGGTAGGCGCCCGTGCCCACCCCGAGAATCAGCCGACCACCGGAGAGCTGATCGAGGGTCGCCGCTTGCTTGGCGAGCACGGGCATGGTGCGCATGGGGAGCACGATGATTCCGGTGGCCAGTCGGATGCGAGTGGTGCGGGCCGCCACGTAGCTGAAGATGATGAGCGGTTCGTAGAAGCTCGGCGGTTCTCGCCATTCGCGCTGCACGTAGCGCTGGGTGGTCATGTGGTCGTTGCCCCACACGGAGTCGAAACCCACCCGTTCCGCGAGCAGCGCGATGGGCAGGATGTCTTCCGGGGTGGCGAACGGCACCGGATACATCATGCCCTCGATGCAGGTCGGGATGTGCACGCCGAACTTGAGCGGCATCGGAGATCGTATAAGTCGTTATGACAATCATGTCAATGACGACCGGGTGGCCGCCGGACGTCCGCGAAACGATCGAGACGACTCGGGGTTCAGATCGGAACTGGTCGAGGCGATCTCTTCGGGCGTGGCAAACCGGACGTTGGGCGCCGATGGCCTCGCTATTCCGGAGACGGGCGGCGTAGCTCGCGCAGCCGGCGATTCAAGGCGGTCATGCGCTCGTTCATTTGCTCGGACAGGCGGGACGCTCGCGTGGGCCGCTTGGGTAACGGCCGCGGGCCGCCGGGGGTTCGGGTGGTGTGGCAGTACACGCAACCGTGCTTCAAGCCGTGTTTGCACTCGCTCATCGATTCACGTCTCCTTGCTCTCAGCATACTCGACCCGGCGCTTGACAGGCAGTGGTGGGGGGACCGATGATCCTGATCATGAGCACGACACTCGAACGAGCGGAAGCGGCCGAGCACGCGCTGAGTCAAGAACTGGACCGGCTGGTCATCATGAAGTCGGTCATCTACACGTCAGGCGAGCGTGACCCGAGGGTCCCGATGCCGCGGCCGCCCGATCAGGGCAAGCGCTATCTCATGCGCGACGACCCCCGGTTGGAGCGCATGCCTGATCGGCCGACCTTGTTCGACTTCTTCAAGTATCGCTTTGCTCCGGCCAATCACCTCCTGCAGAGCGCCCGGCTCGCGCAGAAGAACGGGCTGAGTGAGAAGATCGTCCTCGCCTGTCTTCTGCACGACATTGCCATCGCCGGATTCATCCGGGGCGACCATGGGTACTGGGCCGCCCAGTTGGTCGAGCCCTACGTCGACGAAGAGGTGAGCTGGGCCATCCGCTATCACCAGGCCCTGCGGTTCTTCCCGGACGACTCGGTCGGATATCAGTATCCCGATCTGTACGCGAAGCTGTTCGGTCCGGACTACGTCCCCGAGCCGTACATTCAGGAAGCCCACCGCTACGCGCGCCAGCACAAGTGGTACATGACGGCGCGCCTGCTCACCGTCAACGATCTGTACGCCTTCGACCCTAACGTGCAGGTGGAGCTGGAGGAGTTCACCGACGTCGTCGGACGCAACTTCAAGCAGCCCGCGGAAGGACTCGGCCTCGACCCCAGCCCCTCCGCCCATATGTGGCGCACCATCATGTGGCCGACGAGGTATCTGTAGGGTCTCCGACCTGCTCACCCCGTCCGAGCATCCCGGCCTCGATGTGGCAGACCCCTGGCAGGCCATCGAGGCATGCTTCGCCCAGGAGTGGACGGATGGCCTGCCCGTGGTGCCTCCCACGGCTCCGCTCGTGGAGCGCATGCTCGCCGGCGGGCCGTGGCCGGCCGATGAGGTCCTCCTGCACGAGCCGGTACGCGATCGCAGGGTCAGCGCCTGGCACGCGGCCATCAATGCGGTCATGGCCGGCTGCCGGCCGGAGTATTTCCCCGTGGTGGGTGCGGCTCTCCTGGCCATCGGCGATCCCGAGTTCCAGCTTCATGGTCCAGCGACGAGCACGGGCGGGGCCGCTCTCATGGTCATCGTGAACGGGCCCGTGCGCGACGCGATCGGGATGCACGCGGGCGGCAACCTCTTCGGGCCCGGCGTCCGCGCCAACGCCACCATTGGCCGGGCGATCCGGCTCGTGCTGCTGAACTGCCTCGACTGCCGCCCAGGGGTGCTCGATCAGTCAACCCAGGGTTGGGCGGGTAAGTACACCCTCTGCTTTGCCGAGCACGAGGCGGCGAGCCCGTGGGAGCCGCTCCATGTCTCTCGAGGCTTCCGAACGCAGCAGTCGGCCGTGACCGTGTTCGCGGCCGAGTCCCCCCACAACGTCCTCGTCCACGCGGCGAGCGAGCCAGAGCGGTTGCTCTTGAGCTTCGCCGACACGATGGCAAGTCTGGGAAGCTTCAGTCCGGGGCGATCGGTCATCGTCGTGGCCCCCGAGCACGCCCAGCACCTGGCCCGAGCGGGCTGGTCGCGCGCACGCACCCAGGCCTGGCTCTACGAGCACGCGCGGCGGCCCCTATCTGATCTCAAGCGCGCTGGCAAGATCGAAGCCCAGTTCCTGACGAGCCCGGACATGCGGGAGTGGCTGTACCGGCACGCGCCCGGCGGCTCGCCCGCCGCCCTCGACGGGCCCGACACTCACGCGCGGGTCTTGCCAGGTGACGACGCGATTCCCGTCCATCGGGGGCGTGGTCCCGAAGACATCGTGCTATGCGCGGGCGGAGGCGCGGCTGGAGGGCACAGCGCCTTCTTTCCATCCTGGAGCCGTGGTCGCAGCGTGCCCTTCATTACCAAGGAGGTCCCCGTATGACACGCATCCTCGACCCGACCTCGCGCGCAGAGCCGACCCGGAAAGCGCGGCGGCGGCCCGGCCACCGCGCCTCGCAGGGGCGACCCTCGGTTTGCTCGCGAATGGCAAGACCCACGGCATGGCTTTCCTCGAGCGCGTCGCTGAGCAACTGTGCGCACGGCACGGAGTCGGCGAACTGCTGCGGGTCACCAAGAAAAACGCCAGCGCTCCCGCCCGACCTCAGGACGTGACACTCCTGGCCAGCCGCTGTACGGCCGTCATCACCGCGATCGGCGATTGAGGCAGCTGCTCGTCGGGCAGTGTGCTCGACGCCATCAACTTCGAGAAGCAGGGTATCCCCGCTGTGGCGGTGATCACGGAGCCTTTCGTGCTCACGGCCGAGGCCGTGGCCACCCTCAACGGGATCCCGAGCTATCCGTTCGTGGTGGTCGCACATCCCTTCGGGAGTCTCGACCAGGCGACGGTGCGGACGCGGGCGGATGACGCGTTGGCTCGCATCGAGCGTCTGCTGCTCGGCGACCCGGAGGCGTGATAGCGACCGCTCTGCTCGGAACTCTCCTCCTTCACTTCTTGCGGAGGGGCGGGTCGCTCCTGAGCTCTTGACGGCAGCGGCGATGCCCATCGAGCGCAGGCGGTTGGTGATCTTCAGGAGCTTGGCGGCGTTGCCCCCCATGATCCTGGCCTTGTCGGCAGCCTTGAGAAAGTCGCAGCCGTCCACGAATCCCCGCGGGTCGTACCACCCCATGTCGTAGGGATAGTCGGTGCCGACCACGACGTGATCGACACCCCACAGGTTCACCAGGTGTTGCAGTTGCGCGCGGTCGAACACGATCGTGTCGAAGTACAGCTTGGCGAGCGACTGACGCGGCCGCTTCTTGAGCACCGTCCGGGCATCCACGCGCGCGTTCCAGACATGATCCATGCGGGCCGGATAGTGCGAGACGTAGCCGCCCCCGTGGGCGGCCACGATCTTCAGCCGGGGAAAGCGCTCCAGTACCCCGTCGAAGACGAGATGGGCGATGGCCACCGTCGAGTCGAGCGGATTGCCAATGACGTTGATGAAGTAATGGTCGGCCAACCGCTCTCCACCCGTGAACCCGTTGGGATGCATGAACACCATGACGTCGAGCTCCTGCACCATGGCCCAGAACGCGTCCCGGCCGCGCGAAACTTCGGCGCCGGCAACGTTGGTTCCGATCTCCACGCCTCGGAAGCCGAGGGTCTTGACGCAGTATTCGAGCTCGGCCGCGGCCGCGTCTGGCGCCTGCAGCGGCACGTTGGCGAGGGCCACGAACCGGTGCGGGTGCTTTTGCACGATCGCCGCCAGATGCTCGTTGATGGCGCGGGCGGCCCTCTGCCCAAGCTCCGGATCGAGGGAGTACTTGAACTGGAAGGGCGAGCAGGAGATGGCCTGGACGTCGACCCCCATCTTGTCCATGTCGCGCAGGCGCTGCTCCACCGACGTCAGGCACTGGTGGACGTTCTGCATCTGCTTCTGATTGGTGGTCCGCGAGAGATCATTGGAGAACCGCGCGGATGGTTCCTGCTCCGGCCTGAACGCGTGTTTCACCATCTCGTCAGCAGGCGGGTAGTGCACGTGACAGTGCACGTCGATACAGAAGGGCCGTGGGCCACCCTTGCCGGCCGGCGGCCGGCCACCGCGGGCGGCCGGCCCAGGACATGTGAAGAGCACGGACCCTCCTTTGGTTCGTCGGTGGTGGGCGCCGCGTTGCCCGCTAGTCGGTGATCGAGCGGTAGATCTCGACCTCGGCCGGGCCCTCGATGAGCCCTTCCTTCTCGCGACGTTCGCGATAGGCGGCCAGATGGGGCGCCTTGCGGTGAGCGTCGAAGGCGGCGTCGTCCTTGTACTGTTCGTAGAAGACGAACACGTCGGGGTCCTTGGTGGACCGATGCGGGCGGTACACCAGACAACCCGGCTCCGCCTTCCGTACCGCCGCCACCTGTTCTTTGAGCAAGGCGGCCAGGGCGTCACCCTTCCCTTTTGCCGCCCGGATCTTCGCAACCACCGTCAGCACATCAGCCATGATCTCGCTCTCCTTGTTCGACGTGTCTCGCTCTCGCCCAACGAGTCTGCGCGCGTCCCTCAGGTCCCGTCAGGCGGCGCCGCCACCACGTCCTCGTACGCGTGCCGCTTGGTGATCAGACCAGCATGCTGGAAGACGTCGAGGGCTACCTCGAAGGCCGGACGCGTGATCTCCACGTGCGGCGTCCAGCAGCCGAGCTTCTGATAGTAGGTCAAGGTCGCGGTGAGGACGGCTCGGTCGATCTCTGGAAAGAACGAGGCCTCCGCGGCGGCAATGGTGGCCGGCGGCGTGTTGACGATCCAGGCACGCGCCTTGCGATAGGCTCGCATGAACCGCTTGGCCATGTCCGTGCGCAACCACTCACGGGTGGCGGCCAGACTCGAGAACGCACAGGGGCCAATCGCCTCGCCCACCGAAGCCACCACGTGACCGACACCATCGTGCTCGAGCTGCTGCGGGGCCGGGCCTTGCTGGTGAATGTAGTCTCCGTCGCCTTTCCGGAAGGCCTGATCCATCTGCCCGCTCGGCACGTCGACGGCGTGGATGGCCGAGTAGTCCAGCCCCCGACGATGGCAGGCATACTTGAACATGGCGAGCGGCTGACCGCCATGGTCAACGAGCACCCGTTTGCCTCGCAGCTTGTCCCAGGTGAACGCCGGATCAGGCGCGCGAGCGGTGAGAAAGAATCCGTCCTTCTCGTTGATCTGAGCGAAGTGCACGGCCGGCGGCCGCTGGCCCTTTTCCAGGGGACCGAATCCCTGAGACGGCGCCGACTGACAGACGTGTACCGTTCCCTTCACCAGCCCCTCGATGGCCGAGGTACCGGCCGGGGCGATCGAGTGCACCGGCTCGAGCCCTTCCTCTTTGAGGAAGCCGCCGGCAATGGTGGCGATCAGCGGCGAATAGAAGGCGGAAAAGCGCG
The DNA here is from genome assembly GCA_963754315.1 of uncultured Candidatus Rokubacteria bacterium. Taxonomy (GTDB): domain Bacteria; phylum Methylomirabilota; class Methylomirabilia; order Rokubacteriales; family CSP1-6; genus CAVWFS01. The sequence continues at coordinate 464,263 of CAVWFS010000008.1, read as the reverse complement.
TGAACTGGATGCTGATCGGGTCACTCACTGACACCTCCCCGTTTGGCCTGCCCGGGGAGCATCGCGCTCCGCCCCGGCCGAGTCAAGCCTCTCAGATAAACCGCTCACCGACGTGACTCATGCGACCGCCTATTCCGCGGAGAGGAGCGCGGTCAGCGGCGGGCGAGCAGGTCGACGCCTGCTCGACCTCGTTCATACCCTGCTCCGCAGCCGGCGCTCGTTTAGCGTATCAGCCGCGCAGCAAGTGCTCACGCAGGGTGCGGGTGGCCCACTGGCGAAAGCGCGTGCCCTGGGCGGCTTGACTCGCTAGCCGACGGAGACGATAACGTCGAGGTTGAAGAATTCTGACCGGCCTGTCTGAACCGGCAATGTGCAAAATTCGACCGGTCATGGCGTCGTCGACGAGCTGGCCGATGGTCGCCTGGCGGGCCTGGCCCTTCAGGTGCGCCCAGCGCGCCTCGGGTGGCACCCAGAAGATGCTCAGGGCGCGGTACTCGTCCGGGTCCTCGGGGTCCGCACCCTTGGACTTCTCCGCGACCAGCTTGGCGTGCTGCTCCTCGAAGGCGTCGGAGATGTACTTGAGGAAGATCAGGCCCAGGACGACGTGCTTGTACTCGGCGGCGTCCATGCTGCCGCGCAGCGCGTCGGCCATCTGCCAGAGCTGCGCCTCATAGCCGACCGTGGCGCTGCTCCCATTCTTCCCTGCCCGCCCGGCTCTCTTCGGCTTTGCCATGGCCGCGTCCTATTCCACCATTCGGCGGCGGCTCAGATGCGTTCGATCCTGACGCGCCGGGCGTGAGAGGCGAGCGGTTCCAAGTCGTCTGGATCCGAGGTGAGCACAGTCCCGTCGGGTTCGGCGATCGCGACGACCAGCGCGTCGACGGCCGAGCCTAGACGAGCATGTCGGCGCAGATAGGCTGCGCGTCTCGCGAGCGGCTCGCCTATCTCCTCCACGATCTCGCATGTCTTGAGGAACTTGTTCTCGGCGGCGTCGCGGCCGGCGTGTCCCTGCAGACACTCCACGAGGACGATCGACGGAACCACGGGAGGCCACAGGCCCTCCTCGCGGAGGGCCAGGATCAGAGCTAGCACCGGCCGAGAGCGCTCCGCGAGGCGGCTGACCGCACTCGAATCGAGCACCAGCACGGCGCTCAACCGACCTTGCGGGTCGCTCGCCTCGCGATTCGTCCAGCGACGGCGCTTGCTCGGGAGCGTTCGGCGGCGTTGGGCCGCCCTACCTGCGACACCAAATCGGCGACGTAGCGGTCGCTCTCCGCCAGCAAATCCAAACGACGCACTTCAGCCCGCACGGCTTTCTGCAAGAGCTCTGACGCCGGCAATCGGCGCTTCTTGATCAGATCGTAGAGGTCGTCAGGCAGGTAAACTTGCATGCGCGGCATGCGCCTATCTATACACCCGTCCCTCTTCGGGGGTCAAGCGCCATCCTGGCAACTTCTTCATCCTAGGCCGATGGCGCGGAACCATTGTCTACGTCCCCAGCAATCCCCGGCGGGTGAGGTTGGCCATCAGAGGTCTCGTCCCGAAGGTCCACGTTTCCGCTTGATCGCATAACACCACATCATTGACCCGCGTCCCCGGCTCAGGGGTTGAGTTCTGACGACGTCACCCACCTTGTCGGTGAATCCGCTCCCGGGGCGCCGCGATCGGCCACGGGTGCGGTCCCGATGAACAGGACGAGCCCATCGGGATTCTTCCGAGCACGGCGCTTTTGGCGGCAGGACTTTGCGCCGGGCCCGAGTCCGGAGACAATGTGTCAGATGACGCCCCGGGGCCCGTGGCGCACAACGTTGCCGCTCAGCCGCGAGCTGCGCCCGCACCCCCTCGGTGCGCCACGCTCTGTGGATCCGCGGCTGAGCGGCCTGTTCGGCGATCGTGCCCCGAACCGTTCCCGACTTCGGCATCCACCTGTGCCCTTGCCAAAGAGACAACAACGAAGCGCGTATTTACGACTACGGAAGCACCTCGGAAGTCAGCGGCGTATCCGGGTCGAGGAGCACAACATCCGTGCACTGGCGATGAACGGTCGTAGGCTCTCTGCCGCGAGCCTGCTGCATACGCTTGCTCCGTCGGCGTTCATGCCGAGAGCGGCCGTGAGTTGCTGACCATAGCCTCTTCTCTCGCGCCGGGTCGCGCAGCGCGGCACCGATATTCGGATGGCCTCACGCTCCGCCGTAGCGCCGGTTCAGCGTACCTCGTCGAAGCCCTCGTCGAAGCGTGCTCCACGCAAGAATGCTTCGGATCGAGGTCATACCCGCCAGGGGTCGCCCAGCCGGCCGATGCCGCGTCGATCACGCTCGTACCTCAACCTCTGCGGCAGCTTTCACGTCCCACTCGCTGTACGAGTTTGGTGTGGCTGCTCGTCTCTGTCTCATCATCTCCCTCCGCCGGCGTGTTATCGAAGTCGTCGAGCTCGATTCACCTGCGGGGATCGAGGCCGGTAGGCCGTCAGCCAGCACGCGCTGGCGACGCTGACCTGTCCCCGCGGGATGCCCCACACCACATGGATCGGGCGCCCGCCCCGGTCTCGTTGGAGCACCAGCGTACAAGGCCCCTTGCCGTATTCCGGGTAGTCCTCGATCACGGTTGCGACCGCAGCTCCCTCGATCGCCTCAACGGCGAGAATGCCATCCTCGGCCATCTCGTCATAGCCGTGTATTGAGACCAGAACCCGCCCTTCCTGAATAAGCTGGACGACCCGACCAAGGGTATCGCTCATATAGTCTTGGCATCGGCACGGCTCCTGCGTTTCACTGAGTTACCCCAGGCGAGCGTCCCGCGTTGAGAGGCCGCGGCGAGCGCGCGCGAGCCAGCATCAGCCTGGCCCAGTCCGTGAGGAACCGGCTCGATTCAGATCCTTGTAGAAGATCACCGTGGCGTGCAGGGTTCGGTCCGGATTGAGGGCATACCCTGGGATCGTCCCCACGGGGATCCAGCCGAGATTTCGATACAAGCGCTCGGCCCCGTCTCCCTGCTTCGTGTCGAGCGTCAGGAGGCCAAACCCGGCGTGCCGCGCCGCGTCCTCGATGGTGTGCATCAGCTGAGTGCCCAGACGCGTGCGGCGGCTCCGACGATGGACCAGCAGCTTCGCAATCTCCGCGCGATGCGGCTGGTTCGGTGCCCAGGCCGGGTGGAGTTGGACGGTACCCACGATTCCTTCGGCATCGCGAGCGACGAGGAAGATCGCCCCGGAGTGGGACGCCGCGATGGTCCTTCGCCACCAGTCTTCCGCGCGCTCGAGCGGGAGAGGCGCGAGAAAGCTCACGGCCGCCCCGGACTCGACCGCGTCGACTAGAAGTTGGGCGAGAGAACGAAGATCGGAGTCACCCACCGGCAGAGTCAACCGCTCGATCACGTGTGTGTGCTTGCTCATGGCTCGATCGCGGTGCCCGCGCTCTCGCGATTATCTAGGCTCGCAGAAGACCCCGGCGCGCCAGGTTCGCCATCAGAGCGCCCGTCCCGAAGGTCCACGGCTCCGCCTGATCACAGAAGACCACCTCGTTGACCAGGGAGCCAAGCTCGGAAGCCGAGATCCTCACGACGTCCCCGACCTTGTGGGTGAAACCGCTGCCGGGAGCGCCGCGATCGTCGACGGGCGCGAACATGGTCCCGATGAACAGCACGAACCCGTCGGGATACTGGTGATGGCGGCCGATGGCCTGGGTGGCCAGATCGGCGAGGTCACGGCTGATCTCACTCACGCGCGTGGTGTGCGTCACCCGGAACCCATCGCGACCCTCCACCACCGTCTCGAAGCTGAGGCGGCGCACGACATCGAGCGTGAAGGTCTCGTCCAGCACCCGGAAGAAGGGGCCGATCGCGCACGAGGCGTTGTTATCCTTGGCACGGGCCAGCAACAACGCGCTGCGTCCCTCGACGTCTCGCAGGTTCACGTCATTGCCGAGGGCGACCGCCACGATGGTGCCCGCGCTGTTGATGGCGAGCACCAGCTCGGGCTCGGGGTTACTCCAGACCGAGGTCGGATGGATGCCGACCCGCGCTCCCAGTCCCACCGCCGCCATGGGCGGACACTTCGTGAACAGCTCCGCGTCAGGCCCGATGCCAACCTCGAGATACTGCGACCACATGCCCCGGGCCACCAGCACCTCTTTGACCCTGGCCGCCTCTGGCGAACCCGGCCGTAGGCCGCGCAGATCAGGACCAATGATCGCCTCGATCTCGCGTCGGACACCATCGGCGAGGGCGGGATTCCCCCGCGCGCGTTCTTCGATGACGCGCTCGAGCAGGCTCGCGATGAACGTCACCCCGCTGGCCTTGACCGCCTGCAGGTCACAGGGGGCCAGCAGCCACGGCTTCGAGGGATCGCGGTGTCCCTCCACACTGTTCGCGACAAGGTCCGCCAGGGGCCCGATCGACGGAGCCTGCTTGATCGCCTGCCGAAGCTCAGCCGGCTTCGCCACGTTCAGGAGTTGGCTGACCGTCGGATAGACTCGCGTCAGATCCACGGCCTCCTGACCGCGCACGGCGATCACGGATGGTCCCCCGTCTCGCACCGTCCAGGCGCGACCGATAAGCAGAGCCTCGCGTGCGTCGCGGGGAACGCACACGTCGGCCGATAGCTTCTCCAGCATGGTTGTCTCCTCACCCATGGGCTGGTCTGGGGCAGCCCAGAGAGCGATGATAGCGCAGCGCAGACGAGCTGGTACTGCGCCTCGGCCGCCTCGGCAATCAATACTGATACACTACCGTCCGCTCACGCGGTCGATTGACAGAGGCGGTTCGCACCGGGTCAGTTTCCTGGAGAGGTGATGCAGCGGAGGGCGATAGCGGCTGACTTGTGGAACCGTGCGGGCACCGGGCTGCGCCCGGCGGGCGGCTGAGGCACGCCATGGCCGAACGCCTCTTTGGTGCCCGGATACGCCGTCGCGAGGACGCCCGCCTCGTCAGAGGTCATGGCCGCTACGTGGCTGATGTGGCCCTTCCGGGAATGCTCCACGTCGCCGTCCATCGGAGTCCTCACGCCCACGCACGGATCGTGCGTATCGAGGCCCACGAAGCGCGGCGACGGCCCGGTGTCATCCACGTCCTCGTCCCCTCCGACGTGGCCACCCTGGGGCGATTGCCCCTGCTCGTTCCCCACCCTAGCCTGATCTCGCCGGCCTGCCCGGAGATCTTGCCGCAGCAGATTGTCTCCTACGCTGGCGAGCCGGTAGCGCTTGTCGTTGCCGAGACCGGCGCCCAAGCCGCTGATGCGCTCGAGGCACTCAAGGTCGAATACGAGCCGCTGGCCGCTGTCGCATCGCTCGAGGAGGCGCTCGCGACCGACGGTCCACGCGTCCATCCGGCCGGGAACGTCGCCTCGCACTTCAGCCAGCGCGTGGGCGATGCGGCGGGCGGCCTCGCGCGGGCCGAGGTCGTCCTGCGCGAGCGATTCCACCTTCACCGCGGCGCCGGCATGGCCATGGAGACGCGTGCCATCGCAGCCCGGTGGGATGCCGATCTCGGACAGATCACCGTCTGGTCGACCACGCAGGCCCCACAGATCCTGCGTCGTCTCCTCGCTCGGTACCTCGCCCTTCCCGAGCACGCGGTGCGCGTGGTCACCCAGGACATCGGGGGCGGCTTCGGGCCCAAGGCCATCGTCTATTCCGAAGACATCCTGATCCCGCTCCTCGCCCGCTCGCTCAATCGTCCGGTACGCTTCATCGAGACCCGACGTGAGCACTTGCTCGCCGTGACCCAGGAGCGCGACCAGTGGCATGACGTTGAGCTGGGCCTCACGCGTGACGGACAGATCGTGGCCCTCCGCGATTCGTTCGCGCACGATTGCGGCGCCTTCGTGTCCTGGGGGGTCATCGTGCCCCTGATCACCTCGGTCAGCGTGCCCGGTCCCTATCGCGTACCGAACTATGAAGTCACCTTGACCGCGGTCTACACCAATCGGGTGCCGGTCACGCCGGTGCGGGGCGCGGGCCGTCCTCAGGCCGTATTCGTGATGGAGCGCATGCTCGACCTCGCCGCCGAGCGCCTCGGGCTCGATCGGGTGGCCATCCGCGCGCGCAACCTGATCCAGCCGTCCGAGTTTCCGTACGACGTCGGTCTCATCTCACGGGACAACAGTCCCCGCCGCTACGATAGCGGCAACTACCCCGAGTGTCTTCGCAAGGCCGCGGACGCCGTCGGCTGGGCAAGTTTCGCCGCTGAGCGCGAGCGGGCACGCGCCGAGGGCCGATCTATAGGCGTGGGGTTTGCCCTCTTCGTCGAGGATACGGGGCTCGGGCCCTATGAGGGCATCCGGGTCAGGGTCGATCCGCTTGGTCACGTGTTCGTGTTCTCCGGTACCTCGAGTCAGGGCCAGGCCCATGAGACCACGCTCGCGCAGGTCGTGGCCGATGAGCTGTCGTTACCACTCGAGCAGGTGACCGTCGTGCCGGGCGATACGGCCGGCATTCCCTACGGGGTCGGAACGTTCGCCAGCCGAGTCGCCGTGCTGGCCAGCGCCTCGGCCGCCCACGCCGCCGCCGAGGTGCGCCACAAAGCCATCGCCGTGGCCGCCGATCATCTCGAGGCGGCGCCCGAAGATCTGACGTTGGAAGACGGCCGCATCACCGTGCGTGGCGCCCCGGCGCGCGGGCTCACCCTTGGCGACGTCGCGGGCATCGCGACGGCACCCCGTCCCGGCTACGCGCTGCCCGGCAAGATGGATCCGGGACTGGAGGCATCAGGCTACGTGCACGTGCTTCAGTCGACCTACTCGAGCGGGGCGCACGCCGCGGTCGTCGAGGTCGACCGCGAGACCGGCACCGTCCGGCTCCTCCGTTACGTCGCGGTAGACGACTGTGGCACCATGATCAACCCCATGGTGGTCGAAGGTCAGGTTCATGGCGGCATCGCCCACGGCGTTGGCAACGCCCTGCTGGAGGAAATCGTCTACGATGCGAGGGGGCAGCTGCTCACGGGCACGTTGATGGACTACGCGCTTCCGCGGGCGGCCGATCTTCCACCGTTCGTCGTGCATCACGTGGTAACCCCCTCGCCGCTCAATCCGCTCGGTGTCAAGGGTGCCGGTGAAGGCGGCACCCTCCCCGCGCCGGCCGCCATCGCCAACGCGGTAGCCGACGCCCTCCGTCCACTGGCCGTCGAGGTGCGAGAAATGCCGCTCACGCGCGAACGCCTCTGGCGCCGCCTGCGCGCGGTTCCCTGAACGCGGGCGCTCGTGCGCGAGGACTGGCTCTCCGAAGAGGAGACGGCGCGCTACTGGGAGACAATGCCGTGGCGTGGGCCGCCGAGGTTCGCCAGGGCCGCGACCTCGCCCGGGAGTTCTTGAACAATCCCGCCTTCCTCGCCTTCATCGGCGACCTCCACGGCCAGGACGTTCTCGACGCCGGCTGTGGCGAGGGATACAACACGCGGATCCTGGCGCGGCGCGGTGCCCGCATGACGGGTGTCGATCTCTCCGAGCGCATGATTGCCCTAGCCCGGGAGGAGGAGCGCCGGGAGCCGCTCGGCATCCGGTACCTGCGCACCTCGTACGCCGACCTCGCCCAGCTGGCGGACGCCAGCTTCGATGCGGTGGTGTCTTTCATGGCCATGATGGACGGGCCCCACTTCGACCGGGCCATGACGGAGAGCTTCCGCGTCCTGCGCCCGGGCGGCCGGCTGGCCTTCAGCATCACCCACCCCTGTTTCATCACCAAAGGCTCACGGTGGCTCCGCGATGCGGAGGGACGAAAAATCCAGTGGGTGGTCGGCGACTATTTCAATGATGCCGGCTGGGTCGAGCGATGGCGCTTCACGGATGCGCCACCGGAGGCGCCCGAGTTCGCCACGCCGCGCTTCGATCGTACCCTCTCCGAGTACCTCAATACCGTCCTCGCCGCTGGCTTCGTGCTCAAGCAGATCGCGGAGCCGAGACCCTCGGAAGAATACTGCGCCGCTCATCCCAGCCAGCGCGGCTGGCGTGATCATGCCGCCCTGTTCCTGCACGTCCGCGCCGAGAAACCCAAATAGCCGAGCACGAGGGATCCGGCCCTTTTCGAGGCCCGCCGCATGCGTGTTCCCGAGGGGCGCCACGGGTCCCCGGGGCGTCCCGAGCGCGGGGGGCTTGGGGGCCCTTCGAGGCCCCCCAATTCTACGAAACCCCGATCCAGCCGGTCTCCGAGACGTCCAGCATGACCCCGTCGGGGCCGCCGTACTTCACCTCGACGTTACCGTGTTCCTGTCGTCCCTGGCCCACCCCGAGGGCCTGGTTGACATCGTCACGCCGCGGCGACCCCGCCGCTTTCAGCTTCTCGGCAATCTCCTCCAGGCTCTCGACCTGGAAGCCGATGTGGTGGATGCCGCTGTAATCCTTGCCGCGCTCGGCGCCGGCCGCCACGTCGTTCTTGAAGTTGAGAATGGCCAGATTGATGTCGCCGTCGCTGAGAAAGCAGCCGCGGGTCCCGGGATCATCGATCTCGCCCATTCGCTTGAGGCCAAACACTTCGATGTAGAAGCGGGCCGTTCCCTCCACATCCTGGGTCGACAGGGCGATGTGCTTGATCTTCGGCATGGTCTTTCTCCTGACCTCTGTCGTTTCGTGACCTTACGCGCCCCACACCTCTCGGGCGACCTCCACCACGCGGGCGAGCTTGCGCCATTGCTCGTCCTCGGTGAGGGCATTGCCGTGGTGGGTGCTGGCGAAGCCGCACTGCGGTGACAGGCACAGGTTCTCGAGGGGGACGTACCGGGCGGCCTCGTCGATTCGACGCGCGAGCGCCTCCTTGCTCTCCAGCGTCCCCGACTTGGTGGTGACCAGACCCAGAACCACCTTCTTGCCGGCGGGGAGCAGGCGGAGGGGTGCGAAACCGCCGGCGCGCTCGGTATCGTACTCCAAGAAAAAGCCGTCCACTGGTGTCGAGAACATTGCCTCCAGCACCTCGTCCTGGTAGCCGCCCGCCGCGAACCAGGTGCTCCGGAAGTTCCCGCGACAGGTGTGCATGGTGACGGTCATTCCCGCTGGGCGGGCCCCGAGCGCGCCCCTGATCGCGTCGGCATAGACACGCGGCAAGGCGGCGGGATCGTCGCCATTGGCGCGAAAGTTCTCGCGCACCTTGGGATCGCACAGGTACGAGAAGCTTACGTCGTCGAGCTGAAGATACGCGCAGCCGGCGGCGCCGATGTGCTCGATGGCCTGACGGTACGCCGCGATTGCGTCGGCCCAAAACTCTGTCAGATCTGGATACGTGCCGCGCGCGATCGCGTTGCGTCCACCGCGCATATGCAGCATGGCCGGCGATGGGATGGTGAGCTTGGGCGTGCCGCGGGCGGCCGACTTGAGGAAGGCAAAGTGATCAACCATGATCGGGGCAGCACAGCGGACCCTCCCCGTGACCGCCGCCATGGGCGGCACGTCGTCGGCTTGGAACGTCATGCCGACCGCCGGTGTGAGGCTCACCCCCTCGAATTGACGGAGAAAGTCGAGGTGCCAGAAGTCGCGTCGATACTCGCCGTCGGTCACGACTGCCAGGCCGACCGACTCTTGCTTGGCTCACGGCGGCTCGGATGCAGCGATCCTCGACCTCCTGAAGCTCGGCGAGAGAGATGGCGCCGGCTTTGGCCTTGGCCCGCGCCGCCTGCAACTCGGCCGGTCGCAAGAGACTGCCCACGTGATCGGCGCGAAACGGGGGCGTCGTCATCGCTATCTCCCTTCCCTGGTCGTCACCGGTGTCCGGGGACTGAGCCAGCCGCGACGCGTCAGGATCTCCGCGGGCGGTAGCGCACGCCAGGCAGGCTCTCGAAATCAGAATCCTGTGTCCACAGGGTGGCGTCATGCAGGCGCGCCGTGGCAAGCACCACGCTGTCGGCCAGGGAAGCTGGTGTCAATGCTGACCGCGCCGCACTCAAGGCGACACGCAGGTCGAGGTCGATCACCGTGCCCTGCTGCATGACGGCAACAGCGCGCAGGGCGCTCCCTCGTCCCGTTGCTGCAGTACTCGCTTGAACACCTCTAGATCCAGGAGGATCGCAGCGCATCTGGTCCGAGCGCCGCGCTCGGAGCGGAATCCGAGCGCTCGAGTCCGAGTCATCCGTAGACGGATCGTCTGCGACCCTTCAGGTCCGCGCACTGTCAGGCCCAGCGAATGCTCGATCCGTCCCGTAGAGATGCGCCTTACGGGATGACGATTCTGAAACTTAGGGACGAGATGGTGAGATGGTTTCCATGGCCCGGCTCCATCGATATCGTAATCGTATGCCAAGAATGCTATCGATCCCATCTCGGTATGTCAACGAGCCTGGAGGACGCGCAGCCGTGCTAGGCTCGACGCGGACGCGGTTCTGGGGAGGCTAACGATACTCGATCGACGGACGTTCGTGGGCGGATCCTCAGCCACGCTGGCCTTGATGGCAACCAGGATCGCTCCTCCCCTCGCGTGGGCTCAATCCACGGCGGAGCCGGTGCCCGTCGGGATTCACTCGCCTGCGCGTGGTCGCGGGCCAGCTCGAAGTCCAGGGTAAGCGCGGGTTCGCCTACAGCATCCTGCAGGACAACGGCGAGCAGGGATTCATCGGCGTCAAGGGCGGGCGGTTCCAGGTGGCGCTGGAGAACGAAACGCGCGAGCCCACCACGATTCACTGGCATGGCCTCATTCTGCCCAACGGCCAGGATGGCGTGCCCTATGTGACCCAGCCGCCCATCAAGCCCGGCGAGCGGCGGCTCTACGACTTCCCGATCGTCCAGGCGGGAACGTTCTGGATGCATTCCCACTTTGGCCTGCAGGAGCAGCAGCTCCTGACAGCCCCGCTCATCCTTCGCGACCCTCAGGCCGCTCCCGAGGAGTACGAGGTGGTGGTGATCCTAAACGATTTCACGACCCGTGATCCCCTCGAGATCCTCGGCGAGCTGAAGGCCAAGACGGGCGACATGGCAGGCCATGGCTCCCGCCAAGACTCGTCGTCATGGCGGGCATGACCGCCACCTCGCGCCAGACCTCAACGACGTCAAGTATGACGCGCTCCTCGCCAACCGCCGCACCCTCGCCGACCCTGAGGTGGTGCGAGTACGCCCAGGCGAGCGCGTTCGACTCAGGATCATCGCGGGAAGCAGCGCGACCAACTTCTTCATCAGGACGGGGGCACTACCCGCGGAAGCGGTGGCCGTAGACGGAGAGAACATCGTCCCGCTGGCGGGGACGACTTTCGAGCTGGGCATCGCGCAGCGTCTGGATCTCAGAGTCACGATTCCAGCTGGCCAGGGCGCGTACCCGATCATCGCCCAGGGCGAGGGCAGCGACCTGCAGGCTGGGGTGATCCTGGCCACCCCGCAGGCCTCGATCCCCAAGATCGCGCCAACGGCGAAGGCTCTCGCCGGCGCCCTCACCAATGCCCAGGAGTCACGGTTGCGGGCCGTGCAATCCCTCCCCGTTCGTCCCGTGGACAGAAAGCTCCAGGTCACGCTCGACGGGAAGATGGTCGGGTACGTCTGGATGCTCAACGATCAGACGTGGCCCGGTATCACTCCGCTCGAGGTCAAGAAGGGCGAGCGGGTCGAGATCGCCTTCGTGAACCGTACGGGCATGACGCATCCCATGCACCTGCACGGCCACGTCTTTCAGGTAACCGAGATCGACGGCCGACGCCTGCCGGGCGCCAAGCGCGACACGGTCCTCGTCATGCCGCGCCAGACCGTGAAGGTCCAGTTCGACGCCGGGTACCCCGGCTACTGGCTGCTGCACTGCCACGTGCTCTATCACCTGGCCGCCGGGATGGTGACCGTCCTCAAGTATCAAGGCTTCGAGAACGCGGCCTACGACCCGCTGGCCAGCGCGTCCGAATACCGCCGTCGCTGAGGCTTCAGATCACCCCGTCGGCCTTGAGTCGGGCCAGGTCCTCGGCACCGAGCGAGAGCCACTCCTTGTAGATCTCGGCGTTGTGCTGACCGAGCAGAGGCGCCGGCTTCACCTCCGTGCGTGACTTCGAGAGCTGCACGGGATTGCCCGGCATGGTGAACTCGCCCCACCCCGGATGCTGGATGGTCACCACCATCTCGCGTGCCTTCAAATGCGGATCGGCGAGGATCTCGGTCGGGGTCAGGCACGCGCCCGTCGGCACGCCTGCCTCGCCGAGCACGGCCATCACCTCGTGCTTGGTGCGGGTCATCGTCCACCCTTCGACCAGCGCATTGACCTCGTCCTTGTGGGCTGCGCGCCACTTGGGGTCGGACCATTCGGGATGCCCGATGAGATCGGACCGGCCAATCGTCTTGAGCAGCGCGTCCCACATGTGCGTGCGGACCGGCTGTGGGTAGATGTAGGCGTAGTCGTCTGGGCCACCCGGCTTGCAGCGATAGATGCCAGAGGGGGAGGTGTTGGCAATCTCGTTGCCGCGCCGGGGCTCGAACGAACCGCCGGCGTAGGCCAGACGCATGGCGATCCGGCACAGGTTCACCACCGCGTCCTGCATGGCGACCTCGACGTGCTGCCCCACGCCCGAGGCCTGGCGCTGCCAGAGCGCCGCCATCACGCCGAAGGCGGCGTGCATCCCGGTTCCCGAGTCGCCGATGGTCGGGCCCGGTTTGAGGGGCGGCGAGCCTGGGAAGCCCGTCAGTGACATCGCCCCTCCGGTGGCCTGGGCGATCATATCGAAGCTCTTGTACTGGCTGTACGGTCCGTAGGTGCCGAAGCCCTTGACGGAAAGATAGATCAAGCGCGGATTGAGCGCGCTCAGTGCCTCGTAGCCGAGTCCCATCTTGTCCATGGCGCCCGGCGCTTGGTTTTCGGCCACCACGTCCGCTTGCTTGACCATGTCCAGGAACATGGCCTTGCCCTGCGGGTGCTTGAGGTTGAGCGTGACACTCTTCTTGTTGGCGTTGAGCGTGAGAAAGTAGCTCGAGTCCACGCCTGCTTTCTCAGGCCGGCCATAGCGGCCCGGGTCACCCTTGCGCGGCTCTTCCACTTTGATCACCTCGGCACCCAGCCAGGCCAGCATCTGCGTGCACGAGGTTCCCGCCTCGAACTGCGTGAGATCCACCACCCGAATCCCGTTGAGCGCTCTGCTCATGTCTTCTCTCCGTGTGTCGCGCCAATCTTCACTGCGTCATTCAATGGCCTGATCCAGTTCCTGGCCTGACCCAGCCTCCGTGGACCGGATGGTGCGAGCAGATGAATTCCAGGAAGGCCGGCCGACCCTTGGCGTTCTCGTCGAGCGCGCGCTTGAGAGCGGGGATGATCTCCGCCGGCGCCGTGACATCCTCGCCGTGGAAACCGACTGCCTTCGCCATCGAGGACATGCAGGCGCGGGTATGATCCGACACTTGCCACGTATACGGATCATGGCCGGCTCCCCAGAAACCGGGGCCGTATCCCGAGTAGCCGCCGTTGTTGATGTGGATGGTCGTGATGCCGATCTTGTAGCGCGCGACGGCCTCGAAGTTGCCCATCATGTAGCACACGCCAGCGTCGCCGGTGACGTGCACGCACTGCCGGTCTGGATAGGCGAGCTTGGCGGCAACGGCGCCCGCCAGGCTGAAGCCCAAGGTCGATACGTTACCCCAGCCAAGAAAGCCGCGCGGGATCTGCGTCTCATAGACCGTGCTGGTCTGGTCCCGGGTATTCCCGGAATCGGCCGTCACGAACGACGCCTTGGGATCGAGCACCTTCATGAGATCGCCGATCACCCGATACGGGTTGATGGGGGTCTCAGCTGATTCCAGCCACGGCCGGAACTTCGCCAGGAAGGCCTGTTTGCCCGCGCGGATCTCCTCGAGGAGCTCGGGCTTCTTGCGCCCCCCCGTGCCGACAGCTCATTGACCAGAGCCTGCAGGCTCAGCTTGGCATCGCCGATGACCGCGTGCTGCGTGTGGTAGCTCCGGTTGATGTCCAGGGTGTCGATCGTGCATTGGATGATGGTCTTGCGGTCGGCGTCGGGAATAGCGTGGCTGAAGCGGTTGGGAAAGAGGCTCGATCCGACCGAGAACAAGAGGTCGGCCTTGCCGAGAAAGTGCTCGGCCAGCGAGCCTCGTACTCCGACCGACAGCGGGTGGTTCTCCGGGAAGGCTCCCTTCGCCTTCAAGGTGGTCAGCACCGGCACCTGAGCGGCCTCGGCGAATTGCCGCAGCTCATTGGTGGCGTCCGCGTAGAGGACCCCCTCGCCCACGTACAGGAGCGGATCCTTGGCGGCCAACAGGGCCTTGACGGCCGCTTTGACATCGTCAGGGTCAGGGCCCGACCTCCAGCCCTTGACCTGCGCGTACGGGTGTTCGCCCTCGTCGTACTCACCGAGATCGCGCGGGATAACGAGCAAGACGGGCCCAGGCCGTCCCGAGCGGAGATGCGTGAACGCCCGGCGAACGTAGTCGGGCACGAGGTCAGCGCGGTCCACTTTGCCGACCCACTTGGTGACCGACTTGAACGCTTCCGCCATGTCGTAGTGCGTGTGCCGGCTGGCCCCCTGGCCCACGCCCTCCGCGATGACCAGGAGCGGGGACGAATCCTCCCAGGCCTGGGCGATGGCGCCATAGGCCATCTGGATGCCGGCCGCGTTCAGATTGGCCATGACCGTGCACACGCCGATCTGTTTGCCGCAGGTCACTCGAGAGAACCCGTCGGCGACCGCCACCGCGAAGCGCTCCTCGCCCATCATCAGGATCGGGACGCCTTCCTCACCGAGGGCGTTGTTCACATGATTGGTGGGATAACAGCTCACCCAGGGAATTCCCTCGGACTTGAGGATTCGCGCCACACCGTTCGCCGCCTTGATCTTCATCGCGATCGTCTCCTCGTCGACTTTGGCCGGCCACTAGGTTGCGATCGGGGCGATCTCCACCGGAGCCAGACGCGCCCAGGATGGCAGACCGGCGGGGCGAATTCCAGTCCCTCTCCTGTGCTACCCTGCTTCGGCACGCCGCAATAAGCTCGGAGGGCCGAGTCATGAAGCGCAGCACGGACCGCATCCTCACCACGCACACCGGGAGTCTCCCGCGCCCATCGGACCTTACGGCTCTGCTGGAGACCCTGGACGCAGGGAGCATGCACGACCCGGCCGCCATGGAGAGCCGGGTGCGTCGGGCCGTCGCCGATGTCGTGCGCACGCAGGTCGACGCCGGCATCGACATCGTCAACGACGGCGAGCAAGGCAAGGTCGGCTACTCCACGTACGTCAGACACCGCCTCACCGGGTTCGGCGGACAAAGCGCGGTGCCCATGCGGGCAGACTGGGCCGACTTTCCCGAGGCCGCCGCCCGCGCCGAGCGGCGGTCGGCGATCGCGCGGCCCTCATGCAATGGCCCCATCGCCTGGAAGAATCCCGGGGCGGTGGAGCAGGACATCGCGAACTTGCGCGCGGCTTTGGCCGCCCGACCGGCGACGGAGGCCTTCATGACGGCGGCCTCCCCGGGGGTCATCGCCCACTTCCTCCGGAACGAGCACTATCCGACCCGGGAGGCGTATCTGGCCCGGCTCGTGGAGGTCATGAAGGAGGAGTACGACACAATTCATCGGGCCGGCTTCATCCTCCAAGTCGACTGTCCGGATCTGGCCATGGGGCGCCACCTGGCCTTTCCGGAGCTGAGTACGGGCGAATTTCTCAAGATCGCGGAAGCCAACGTCGAGGCCCTCAACCATGCCCTGCGCGACATCCCGGCGGATCGCATGCGCGTGCATCTTTGCTGGGGCAACTACGAAGGACCCCACCACCGCGACATTCCGCTCCGCGATCTGCTGGCCGTGGCCCTCAAGGCGCGCCCGCAGGGGCTGTCCTTCGAGGGGGCCAACCCCCGTCACGAGCATGAGTGGATCGTGTTCCGGGAGACGCGGCTGCCGGACGACAAGATCATCATTCCTGGTGTGCTCGACTCCACCACCAACTTCATCGAGCACCCGGAGCTGGTGGCCCAGCGTCTGGTCCGCTACGCCGAGGTCGTCGGGCGAGAGCGTGTGATCGCGGGCACCGACTGCGGCTTCGCCACCTTCGCGCGGTCTAACCTCCAGGTCGAGCCGGAGATCGCCTGGGCCAAGCTGCAGGCGATGAGCGAGGGTGCGCGGCTGGCGTCGGCTCAGCTCTGGCGCTGAGGATTGAGGAGACGACCATGGGTTTGCTCGACGGCAGGGTGGCCATCATCACCGGCGCCTCCAAGGGAATTGGCCGCGCCTTGAGCCTGCGCTTCGCCCGGGAAGGAGCACGGGTCGTGTGCGCGGCACGCTCGGCCGATCTCGTGAAAGACACCGCCAACCAGGTGCAAAAGGCCGGCGGTCAGGCCGTTGCGGTCGTGGGCGACGCGGCGGTGGAGGACGACGTCAGGCGCCTGGTCGCCGAGGGCCTGCGCGCGTACGGCAAGATCGACACGCTGGTGAACAACGCGGGCGACGGCGGCCCCACCAAACCCGTTCAGGACTATCTCATGGAGGACTGGCGCTACACGATCGACTCGTGCCTGACCAGCTCCTACCTCTGCACCCGCTTCGTCGTCCCCGAGATGATCAAGGCCGGCGGGGGAGCCATCGTGAACATCTCCTCCGGGGCCGGCCGCCGCGGTCTGCCCTACCGCATCGGGTATTGCTCGGCCAAGGCCGGTCAGGTCGGCATGACGTACGGCATGGCGCTCGAGCTGGCGCCCCAGAAGATCCGCGTCAACTGTGTGGCCCCCGGCGCCGTCGAGGGAGACCGCATCGACCAGGTCATCGCCGGCCAGGCCCGGGTGCGAGGCATCTCGGTCGAGGAGATGCGCAAGGCCATGATCGAGCGCTCGCCGCTCAAGCGCATGGTCACCGCGGACGATATCGTCGATGCCACGGTGTTCTTTTGCAGCGACATGGCTCGGAGCATCTCGGGGCAAGTCCTGGCCGTCAACGCCGGGGAGCCGGCGGGCTGAGTGGGGGCAGCGCCACACGACTGGACCCGAACGGCGGACAGCGGTAAGGTTGCCTCACGCAGACCGACGGAGGTCTTCATGGTGAACGCGGGAAACGGGACAGCCAGCCTGTACGCGAAGCTCGAGGAGCGGTGCCTGGCACGGGATCAGGTGGGTGCGACCCTGACCTTCCACGACCTGGTCAAGACTGGACGCCCGGTGACCGAGATCGCCCGGGAGACCGTGCGGATCCACGCGCCCTACACGCACGTGCCCTATCACCAGCGCATCGACCGCGGTTTCTTCCGCTTCGTGAACAACGATCACTGCCTGTCGATCGTGCGCGCCGGCCTCCGGCTGCCGGACTTCGTCGCCCCCGAGCTCGCATACCTGCCCATGGCCCAGGCCATCTGGTACGTTCCCACCGCGCTCGATCCGTGGAACCAGCTCATCGGCAATGCTCCCGGTCACTACGGGCGCCGGACGTGGAGGGGCGGCAAGACGCAGCCTTTCCCGAAGCCCACCGCGCACTGGCAGGACCAGACCCCGCAGCGCCTGGACGGCCCCTTCGAGGATCGACTCGACCATTGGCTGACCCTGGTCCAGCAAGGCCAAGTGATCGAAGCCTATCGCGTGTTCCTCGGCCTCTTCGAGGAGCGCGGGCGCCGACGCGAGCTCTTCGCCCAGCTCGCCTTCGCCGGGTTGATCGACGTGCAGGACCGGATGCTCTACAACCGCTCCTACACGACCGGCCACAAGTCGTACCGCGCGCGCGCCACCATCGAGATCGGCGATGCGATCGGCTGGGATAACGCCCACGACGTCATCTTCGCGGGTGTCCTCGATATGGCGGTGGGCCCGCGCTGGCACGCCAACTACGAGATGGCCTGCCAGGTGAGCTGGATTCACCTGGCCGACGACGAGCACCGGAACCAGTCGTCGCTCGACCTGAGCCCGTCGGTCGTCTGCGAGGAGCGCCTGCTCGCCAACCGCGCGCCCCTCACGGCCAAGGAGGCGAAGGAGCTCATCGAGGCGCTCACCCAGGCTTCCGAGCCGGCCTATATCGATGCGATCACGGCGCTCTTGCTGGCCGGCAAGGACCCCTTGCACATCCTCGACACCATGCAGATCGCCAGCGCGGATCTGATCCTCGAGACCGCCGACGGCCGCAACTTCTCCATGCCCCAGCACTGCTTCCAGTACCTCAACACCCTGCGGTGGTTCATGACCACCTTCGAGCATCCCCATCGCCTCAAGCTGCTCTACGTGGCCGGGTCGTTCATCAACCAGGCTGCTCACTGGCTGCGCGCGACCCCTGGCAACGGTCAGGCCGACACGCGCCCGCCCCAGGGTTCGGAGGCCATGGCGGCCGACGAGATCCTCCGACGGATCGACGAGGCGCAGGTGGCGATGAAGCCGGCCGAGAGCGTGGCGTGGACGCGCGCCTATCTCGGCGGCGGCCACGACCGTGACCGACTGGTGAGCACGTTGGCCTTGGACGCCCTGAAGCACGGCAACGATACCCACAACCAGGAGATCGCCCTCTGTCTGCTCGACGACTATCGGAGAAACCCACACGGCGACCGTGAGCGTCTGCTGCTGGCTTGCGCGCAGCACACCGCCGGTCATCAGAAGTACGGCGACACCTTGGAGCCGTACCGCCGCTACCTGGAGGCTGTCGGGCTGACCGAGTGACCCGCTCCTGAAGCTCAACCTCGCTCTCCTTCGCCTCCCCGATTTCCGGGGTCTCGGGGTTGCGACACTTCTGAACTCGGTCGGGATGATGGGCGAAGTGGTGGTGCTGGGCTGGCTCGCGCTCAGCCTCACCGATTCACCGTTCCTGGTCGGTCTGGCCATGGGCGCCCGAGCTCTTCCGCTTTTCTTCGTGGGCGTGCCAGCCGGGGTGCTCGCAGATCGGGTTCCCCGGCATCGCTTGCTGATCGCGGCCGGCATCGGCCAAGCCCTCACGGCGGCAGCGATGGGGCTGCTCACGGTGTTCGAGCTGATGAGCCTGACTCAGCTCGTCCTGCTGACCTTGGGGGCCGGGGCGTTCCGTGCCCTCGAGCACGCGGCCCGACAGAGCTACACGCACGATATCGTGGGCGCGGCGTCCCTGGTGAATGGCTTGGCCGTGCTCGGCGTTGCGATGCGGATGGGGTGGCTCCTGGGCTCGCTCGGAGCTGGTGCCGTCATCGCTCGCTGGGGATCGGGCCCCGCGTACCTGTTCGTCGCCGGTTCCTTTCTAGCCGGCGCCGCCGCGCTCCTCACGGCCTCAGCGCCAGTCCGGCTGACGCCTACGGACCCTGATTCTCTGTGGAGGGGTGTGATTGATTTCGTCGTGCTCGTTCGCAAAGACCGCACCCTCCTCGTCCTCATGAGTTTGACCGCCGGTGCCGAGATCCTGGGGTTCGCGCACCAGGCGGTGCTCCCCAGTCTCGCCCGTGACATTCTGCACACCGGTCCGGAAGGGCTTGGCGCGCTGAACGCCGCCCGCTCCGTCGGTGGGGTCCTCGGTCTCTTGGCCTCGATGCGAGGCTCGGCGCGAGGCGGAGGGACGTTCTTTCTGGTCACCCTCGTGTCGTTCGGGGCGAGCGTGGCCAGCCTGGGCCTGGCCCCGTATGTGGTGGGTTTCGCAGGCGTGCTGGTCGTCCTGACGATCACCAACGCGATCGGGGCCCTGGCCGACCTGCTCGCCCAGAGCCTGCTGCAGTTTGCCGTGCCCGCCGCACTGCGCGGGCGGGCCGGCGGCGCTTGGGTGGTCGCGATTGGCCTCGCCCCGATCGGGCAACTCCAGATCGGCGGGATCGCGTCGCTGTTCGGCGTGAGCGCAGCGCTTGGGGCGAGCGGACTGGCCTTGGCCGCCCTGACAGGCATCACCGCGTGGCTGCTCCCGAGGCTCAGGAGGTTGTGACTCGTCGCCGCCGCCGATCTGCTACCGTATTCTGGAGGAGGGAGGCATGGCCTACACACCCGTATCGCTCGACCACGTCAATATCTTCGTCCGCAACGCCGAGCGCTCGCACCGCTGGTACACCGACGTCTTCGGCCTGCACACCCAGGACACCATGATGTCTCCGGAGACGGGACGCTTGCGGGCTGCCTTCCTGGCTGCCGACCCCGATCACGCCCATGACATCGCCCTCTTCGAGGTCGGTGAGGACGCCCCCGGGCAAGAGAAGGGACAGGTCGGACTCAATCACGTCGCCTGGAAGATGGCGAGCCTCGACGACCTGAAGGAGATGTATCACCGCTTGCAGGCCAAGGACGTTCCCGTCCGGGTCTCCGATCACACCGTCTCCATCGGCATCTACTTTGACGATCCGGACGGCAATGGTCTCGAGGTCTACTACGAGCTGCCGCGGAGCCAGTGGCAGCGGGAGCGGCCGTTCTCGGGCGAAGGTCAAAAGGGTCGCTTCCCCGGCCCCTGGGACGAGGTCCTGCGCCGCCAGAGTCAGCCGAGGGCGTGATCTTTCGCAGTGCCCTTCCTGACGTCGCGATTCCGGACGCGCCGTATTCGAGCTTCATCCTCCGTCACGCGAGGGAGCGCGCCGACCAACCCGTCCTGATCGACGGACCCAGCGGGCGCACGCTCACCATCGGCCAGGTGGCGGGCGGCGCGCAACGGGTGGGCACCGGGCTCGCACGGCGGGGCTTCGCCAAGGGCGACGTCCTCGCCATCTATAGCCCCAACCTGCCGGAGTACGCCTTGGCCTTTCACGGTCCCGCCATGGTGGGAGGGGTCGTGACCGCAGCCAATCCCCTTTACACACCCGAGGAGCTCGGGTTCCAGCTTCGCGACACCGGTGCCAAGTATCTGGTGACCGCTCCCCCCTTTCTCGACAAGGCGCGCGAGGCCGCTCGCGGCACCTCTGTCCGGGAGATCTTCGTCTTCGGCGAGACCGAAGGTGCTACGCCGTTTGCGGCACTTCTCGCCAACGATGGGGACATGCCCGCGGTGCGCATCAACCCCCGGGAAGACCTCGTCGCCCTCCCGTACTCGAGCGGCACCTCCGGTCGGCCCAAGGGTGTCATGCTGACGCACCGCAATCTCGTGGCCGTCACCTGCCAGGTCGAAGCGCAGGCGCAGATCGACGAGAACTGGCGCACCTTGGGCATCCTGCCCTTCTTCCACATCTACGGGCAGGTCGTACTCATGAACTTTCCGCTCTACTTCAGCGGGCTCTGCGTCACGATGCCACGCTTCGATCTGGGCGAGTTCCTGCGGCTGGTGCAGGAGCACCGTCTGACCCATCTCTACGTGGTCCCGCCCATCGTGCTCGCTCTGGCCAAGCACCCCCTGGTGGACCAGTTTGATCTGTCGTCGATCAAGCTCGTGAATTCTGGGGCGGCTCCCCTCGATGAAAACCTGCAGCGCGCCTGTGCCGAACGTCTCAAGTGTCTCGTGACGCAGGGCTACGGCATGACCGAGACGAGCCTGGCCTGCCACGTGACCCCGCAGGATCCGGCCAAGGTCCGAAGCGGTGCGGCCGGACTGACCCTTCCCAACATGGACTCAAAGGTGGTGGACACCGTCACCGGCGCCACTCTTCCCAGGGGGGAGCGGGGTGAGATCTGCGTACGAGGGCCCAATGTCATGCGGGGCTATTGGAACGACCCCGAGGCAACCGCACGCACCATCGACGGCGACGGATGGTTACACACAGGCGACGTGGGCTATGCCGACGCAGACGGCTACTTCTACGTGGTGGATCGAGTCAAGGAGCTCATCAAGTACAAGGGCATGCAGGTGGCCCCGGCGGAGCTGGAAGGGTTGCTCCTCTCCCATCCCGCCGTGGCCGACGTGGCAGTCATCCCGAGCCCGGACGAGGAAGCTGGCGAGGTGCCCAAGGCTTTCGTCGTGCTCCGTCAGCCAGTGCCGCCAACCGAGCTGATGGACTGGGTGGCCGGACGAGTGGCACCCCACAAGAAGATCCGGCGGCTGGAAGTGGTGGAAACGATCCCCAAGTCGGCCTCAGGCAAGATTCTGCGCCGCGTGCTGGTCGAGCAGGAACGCGCCACGCGGAGCCTCTGACCCGCCGACTCAGTATTCCCGCGGGTCGAGCAGGTCGAGGCGACTTCTCGACGACGATCCGGTCCTGGGCCACGCGCTCGACGAACTGCCACGGTCCCACGCAGACTGGCGCCGTCCCGAACTTCTCGCCGAGCTTCTGGACCGCCGCCGGCGACACGGGCATGCCAGCCCGGTCGGCGAGCTGGGCGGTCAGGGGTGAGAAGGGCGCCTTGAGGCGCAGGCGCACGGTAAGTGGATCCACGACCTCGACCGCGGTCACCGACTCCAGCTCGCTGCGCCGGTTGGAGCCCGGCATGGTCCGGTGTCGGTCCAGCGAGGCGCGTACGGCCTCCGCCGTGAGCGCCGTCCCATCATTGAACTTCACGCCGGGACGGACCTTGATGGTCACCGTGCGGCCGCCGTCGCTGACGACCGGCATGCCCGCCGCCAGCTGAGGAGAGATGCGCAGCTGCTCGTCGATCTCGTACAGCTTCTCGCACATCTGCGCGAACACGATCCGCCCGACATACGTGCGCGAAAGAGTAGGATCGAGAACATCGGGGTCCTGGTTCAGGGCCACGGTGAGAGTCTTCTTCTGGGCGAGCACGGACCCGGGGAGCCCGGTCAGCAGCAGCACCCCGAGCACGATCACGAGCAACCTTGGGATCATCGGTTCCTCCCGGCGTAGATAGACAGGTCAGACCAGAGGCGGGCGAATCATAGACCACCCCTCACGAGGGGCGCAACTCGCCGACGGATACCGACGCAGGGCGGGCCGCGCTCAGTGGCCCTCGGCAAGCGGGACGATCGCGTAGAACCTCGGTTGATCCCCTACGACGCGGGTCACGTGGCCCTGACCGGTCAAATCCTCGGCCAGCACCACGTCGCCCGGCCCGACGCGGGCAACCGTCCCGTCGCCGACCTCGATCTCGGCCGTTCCCGACAGCGAGATGGAATACTGCCGCCGGGGCGCACAGTGCCAGCTCAGCACGTAGCCCGGAGGGGAGACACGAAAGGCGATACTCGTCGCCGGCTGGGTCGGGGTGCCCTCCCCATGGGCGCCTTCGACGTCGACAAAGGGCTTCATGGTCAGCGGCACCTCGGCGATGTGCGACTGCCCGTCCGTACCGCTGAAAACGCGCCAGATCTTCGGCATGCTTGTTGTCCTTTCCGGCAGGTGTATGGACAGGAGGCTACGTCATCGACGACCCAGGCCACAAGGCCCCCGGGGGAGGCGGCCCGCAGCGCGCTGTATCGGTTTGCGTACGTTGACCAACGCGCGAGGGCCGGCTAGGCTCCCCAGCATGGAGGCCAACGTCGTCGTTCTTCCCCGAGAAGCGCGACGGTGGACCCGCGCTGAGTATGAGCGCCTCGTGGACCTGCACGTCTTCGAACCCGGCGAGCATCTGGAGCTGATCGACGGTCTTCTGCTGGTGCGGGAACCGCAGGGCAGTCGTCACGCGGCGGCCATCCGACGAGTGCTCGCCGCTCTGCGCAACGCTCTTGGTGAGCAGTGGCAGATCGACTCGCAACTTCCGATTGCCCTCGACGACACCTCGGAGCCCGAGCCGGACGTTGCCGTGGTGCCACGCGATCCGGGCGCCTACCGCGACGCGCATCCGTCGCGTGCTCTGCTCGTCGTCGAGGTCTCGGAGGGCTCCTACAGGATCGACCACGATTACAAGGCGAGCCTCTATGCCCGCGCTGCCATCACCGAGTACTGGATCGTCGATCTGGCCCACGACACACTCGAGGTTCACCGGCAGCCTGTCGCGTGCGGGGACGCCCCGTGCGGCTGGCGCTACGATCGCGTGCAGACGTTGCGTCCGCCGGCGGTCATCGAACCCCTGATCACACCCCAGCGCTCGATCCTCGTCGCAGATCTTCTGCCCTGAGCGGGCTGCCCACCGGGACACGGGTCCCGATCATGGATACTATGGGGCCCATGACTATCGATCGCGACCGCACACGCGCCTTCGTTCAGCGGGTCTGGGATGCCGATATCGTTCCCACTCTCACCGAGTACATCCGAATTCCCGCCAAGTCCCCCTTGTACGACACCAAGTGGGCCGAGCACGGCCACATCGACCGCGCGGTGGCCCTCATCACCGACTGGGCCCGGCGGCGAAAGCTCGAGGGATTGACGATCGAGGTGGTCCGCCTCGACGGCCGCACGCCCGTCATCCTGATGGAGGTGCCGGGCACAGGTGGCGAGACTGTCCTGCTCTATGGGCATTGTGACAAGCAGCCGGAGATGGTCGGCTGGGCCGACGATGGGGGCCCGTGGACTCCCGTGCGCCGGGGCAATCGGCTGTTCGGTCGGGGCGCCGGTGACGACGGCTACGCCGCATTCGCCGCGCTCACCGCCATCGAGACGCTCCAGGCCCAGGGGGTTCCACACGCGCGCTGCGTGATCCTGATCGAAGCGTCCGAGGAAAGCGGCAGTCCCGACCTGCCCGCCTATGTGGACAAGCTCGCCGATCGCATCCGGCCGGACCTCGTCGTCTGCCTCGACTCGGGCTGCGGCGACTACGACCACCTGTGGACGACGACATCACTCCGCGGCTTGCTGAGCGGGACGCTGACCGTTGAAGTGCTTGGCGAGGGCGTGCACTCCGGCGCTGCCAGCGGCATCGTTCCTTCGAGCTTTCGCATCTTGCGTCAGGTGCTGGGCCGGCTGGAGAATGACCGCACCGGCGAGATCCTTGTGTCCGAATGCCATGCCGAGATTCCGCCCGATCGGTTGCGAGAGGTACGCGCGGTGGCGGCCGTCCTGGGCGAGGACGTCTGGCGGCGCTTTCCGTTCGTGGAGGGCATGCGCGCGGTGACCCACGACCCGGTGGAGGCGCTGCTCAACAACACGTGGCGCCCCGCGCTGGCCGTCACCGGCGCCGACGGCATCCCGTCACTGGCCGATGGCGGCAACGTACTGCGGCCGCAGACGTCCGTGAAGCTGTCCTTGCGTCTGCCCCCCACCGTCGACGCGGCCCGCGCCGCGCGCCGCGTGAAGGACGTGCTGGAAGCCGACCCGCCCTACGGAGCGCGGGTGACGTTCACGAGCAGCGAGCGCCCAGGTAGCGGGTGGAACGCGCCTCCGATGGCCGACTGGTTACGTGGCGCAGTCACCCGCGCCTCCGATGCCTATTTCGGGGCGCCGGCGATGTTTGACGGCCTCGGAGGCTCCATCCCCTTCATGAGCATGCTCGGCGAGCGGTTCCCGGACGCTCAATTCCTGGTGACGGGTGTGATGGGCCCCGGGTCCAACGCTCACGGCCCCAACGAGTTCATCGATCTACCGACGGGCGTGAAAGTCACTGCCTGCGTCGCGCACGTGCTGGCCGACCACGGAGCGCTCCGCCCGAGCTGAGCTTCGCCGCAGTCTCGGCAGCGGCCGCGGTGGTGCCCGCCGGGCCCCCAGGCTTACTCGACGATCGCCTGGCGAACCATCTGCCGGAACAGCGTGTTCGTCTGCCCGCGAGCGGGACCAGGCGCGCCCTGCGTCATCAGCACGCTGATCATCTCGTCCTTGGGATCGACCCAGAAGGCCGTCCCCGCCGCCCCACCCCAGCGGTACTCGCCCACCGGTCCCGAGACACCAGCGATGCCCGGATCCTTTCGCACCGCGAACCCGAGCCCGAAGCCGTAGCCGGTCCCCACGCCGCCGAGCGGGACGATCGTCATGCTTCCGAGATGATCAGAGGTCATATAGGTAACGGTGGTCGGGCTCAGCAGGCGATTGCCCTCGAGCTGGCCACCGTTGAGCAGCATCTGGGCGAACCGGGCGTAGTCGCCTACCGTTCCGGCGGTCCCGGCGCCGCCGGCGTCGTTCTTCGGCGTCACGGTCACATCGACCAGCTTGATCGGCTGCCCCGTGCTTGGCTCTACCGCGAGCGGCTGGGCGAGGCGACCAAGCTTGTCAGCGGACACCACGAATGAGGTGTCGGACATCTTCAGCGGACCGAAGAGGCGTTCGTCGAGGAACCGGCCGAGGGTCGCACCGGACACCTTCTCGATCACGCGGCCCAGCACATCCGTCGAGAAGCTGTACTCCCAGGTCGTTCCGGGTTGGTGTGCCAGCGGAACCTTGGCCAGTCGCTGGATCTGCTCCTCCGGCGTGAGATTCTCCCAGGCCACTCCCTCTTTCGCGTAGAGTTCCTTGATCCGCTCGTTGGGCGTGAAGGTTCCGTAGACCAGTCCCGAGGTGTGGCGGAGGAGGTCCTGGATCGTCATCTCGCGATCGGCCGGCACCAATACGTAGGTGACTTTCCCCGTCGCCGGGTCGAGTCGCTGGGTGTTCACTTCTCGCTTCGCCAGTTGCGGCAGGAACTTCGACACCGGATCGGTGAGGAGGAACTTGCCCTCTTCCATGAGCATCATGGCCGCCACCGACGTGAACGGCTTGGTCATGGAGTAGAGGCGGAAGATAGCGTCCTTGGGCATCGGATCACCGACGGCCTTGTCGCGTACGCCAAAGCTCTCGAAGTACACAACACGACCCTTGCGCGCCACGAGCGCCACCGCCCCCGGGATCTTCCCGGCATCAATCTCGCTACGTAGCGCACGGCTGACGCGCTGGAGGCGCTCCGACGAGATCCCGACCTCCTCGGGCTTGGCGGTGGGCAGGCCTTGCGCCCAGGCGGCGCCGGTAAGAAAGAGGACACTCGCCAATGTGAGGAGAGCTACCAACCGCTTCATCACACACCTCCCGGGACGGCTGCGAACAGCCGGGCGGACACTACGCCTGAAAATCCGCCATTGTCAAACGGCGGCAGTCACGGAGGCAAAGCGCTCGGCCAGCCGTGCTCCGATAGCGCGGGCCTCGGTCACCGCCCCCAGGCCCTCGACCTCGCCGAGCGCCGCCGTGATGCACCGCACGATTCTCCGCCCTTCGGGGGGGCGCCAACCGAGAGCCGCCAGTGTCTTCTCGCACTGAATCGTGTGCTCAACAACATGAGCTCCGAAACGATGAAGGCGAAACCGCACGTCGACGTCACAACCGGACCATATTGTCGGCCGGGTCATGGCCTCCACGCGCACGTTGTCGAGTCGACGGTTCGTCTCGGCTCGCGCCGTCCCCAGCCGCGCCAGAATCTCGCCGACCGAGCCCCCGTCGTCACTCGGGGCGAGGGGCGGCAGGCGGGCATCGGGCAAGCGCACAGGCTCGGCGTCCGATCGCTCAACGGCGTAGAGGGTGTGCAGCGCATACCGCTGCTCCACGAGAATCATATGCGCGACGACTTCTCGTACCGACCACACCCCCCGGGATGGCGCGCTGGCGAGCAGGTCCTCCTGCAGCCCGACGAGCAAGCCACGCAGGTCACCGAAGGCACGCTGGGCGAGAGCCAGGATGCGCCGCGATTCCGGATGCGGGTTGGCCACCGCGTGGACGTGTGCCTCCTGTGCTTCCTCCAGCGCGCGATAGAGAGCGTATCGGACGTCAAGGGGCCGGCCCCCCCAGGACCAGGGGCGCATCAGCTCGTCCTCGTCAAGGGCCGCGAACCCCGTCAGGACCGACTCGAAGTCCATCACCGCCACCCGAGCCACTCGCGCACACCGCGACCCATCACCCACTCGAGGTCTTCGCCCTGCAGCCACGGCAGGTGCTCGGTGAAGAGCGTGATGCACTCGTAGTAGGTGCACGGCATGCGGGTCAGATCGGTACCCCAGAACGTACGACGAGGACCAAAGGCTTCGACCAGGGTCCGGATGTGCCGGTGCAGGTCACGGAAGGGGTACGCTTCGGTCGACAGCGATGGCATCCCTGACGCCTTGACGGCGACGTTCGCATGCTTGGCCAGCGCGCAGACGGCTGATAGATCCTCGAACACTTTCGGGCCCTTGCCCCGGACGTTGAGTCCGACGTGATCGATCACCAGCTTGAGGCCAGGATGCTGCCCGGCAATCCGATCGAGCAATTCGAGCGCTCCCGGTACCAGAACCATGAGTGGAATCCCGGCCCGCTCCGCGGCGGGCCACAGCCAGTCGGCCGAGCCGTCCGTGAGGAAGTGGCGATTGTGCTCGTTGTGAAAGGTGAAGCGCATGCCAAGCATGCCAGGCTGCTTCTTCCAGTCGGTCACCAGCGTGCGGCTTTCGGGATTCTGCAAGGCGAGTCGACCCATGACGGCGAACCGGTCGGGGTAGACCCGCGCTGCCTCGAGCGCGAGGTCGTTGCGATCCCCTTCCCACGAGGGCGGCACCAGTACCACACCCTTGACCTTGGCCAGATCCATCTGGAAGAGCAGCGCCTCCTTGCTGATCGGATAGGGCTTCTGCGCTTCCGGCCCGCGTCCAGCCGGCCAGGGCCGCGCAGGGGTATCGGCCCCCCAGATGTGTACCTGCGAATCGACGATGTCCATGCTCACGGGCTCCTTTGTCTCGCGAACGACGCGCGTGCTCAGTTAGCGAGCACGCCTTGCTTCTTCATGGCCTCGGCCGCCTCCGCCACCAGTTCCTGAACGAATGCATCCACGTTCGAGGGATTCGTCGTGCGGCTCTCCCCTGCCCACACGAGCCTGTTCTGCCGGAGCGAGTAGACGAGGGTCTCGACGGTCACGATCGTGTTGGTGTGCACCTGCGGGGCGCTATACGCGCCCGCGTAGTAGCCGCCCCAGAACGTTCCATAGGAGGGCCCCATATACACGGACGGTGTCGAGTAGACCTCCTTCTCCTTGGCGACGGGACGGAGCACCACCACGCCCGCGGCGCCCGCCTTCTCGAAGGCCTGCTTGACCTGCCCTTCATTCTTGAGATCGATGTCGCCAAGAACGGTGTAGGCCGGGATACCCACGGCGCCGCGCTTGGTGAGCTCGCGGGCCAGGGCATCCTCACCGGCACGGCGCGACGCCTGGTTCGTGCTGGCCACCAGCGCGATGACCTTCTCGCCGCTTCCTGATACCGGCTTGGCGTTGGGCGCCTTCCAGGTCGAATGAAACGCCGTCGTGGAACAGGCCGCCAGCACCATGGCCCCCATGAGGACAACGCTCAATTGCGCATGCCGCATGCTCTCGTCTCCTCTACACGGCCAGGAGGCCGCCGTCGACGACCAGTTCGGTTCCCGTGATGTACGAGGCCTCGTCCGAGGCCAGGAACAGCACGGCGTTGGCGACTTCTTCCACTCGCCCCTCCCGCCTCAGGGGTACGGCCCGTAGCATCTTCGCGCGCCATTCGGGATCGGCCGAGGCTTGCGAGGTGCGCATGGGCGGCATGACTCCCGGATGCACCGAGTTCACGCGGATGCCGGCCTCGGCATACTGCACGGCAGCCGACTTGGTCATGATGCGCACGGCGCCCTTGGAGGCGTTGTAGGCCATATGAATACGGTTTTGGCCGACGAAGCCGGAAATCGACGAGATGTTGACGATCGCCCCTCCCCCGGCCCGCTGCATGGCGGGAATTGCGTACTTCATCCCCAGAAAGACGCCCTTGGCGTTGATATCCATGACCGTATCCCAGACCGTCACGCTCATGGTGTCGGGGCCGGAGCCGCTGATCCCGGCGTTGTTCACCAGGATGTCGAGCTTGCCGAACGCCGTCACCGCCGCTTGTACCGCGGCTTGCCACGAGGCTTCGCTGGTGACGTCGAGCTTGACGAAGCGAGCTTGGCCGCCAGCCTTGGTGATGTGATCGACGACGTCGCGCCCCTCCGCTTCGAGAATGTCCCCGATGGCGACTCTGGCGCCCTCCTGGGCGAAGATGGTCGCCTCGCTGCGTCCCATGCCGCTCGCGCCCCCGCTGATGAGCGCTACCTTGTTCGCCAGTCTCATGGTCTCCTCCTTGGTCCACCCGATGTTAGCTGCCTTCCCACCTCCTGAGAACCTGGACCGCTACCAGGCGAGCCAGCCGCCGTCCACTGCCATGATGTGTCCGGTCACGAGGCGGGAGGCATGAGAGCCGAGAAATAGCATGGCTCCGACCAGATCCTCGGGCTCCCCCACCGTGCCCATGGGCGTGCGCGCCACGATTTTCGCGTGGACAGCTGGATCGGAGAGTAGCTTCTCGGTAAGCGGGGTCAGCAGGTAGGTTGGCGCGATTCCGTTGACGCGGACACCGTGGGGCGCCCACTCACCGGCCAAGGTACGAGTGAAGTTCACCACCGCCCCCTTGGAGGTGTTGTAGGCCAGGTTGGTGGTGATGGAGCTGCCGCGGAACCCCATGATGGAGGCCACGTTGATGATGCGTCCCGACTTGCGCGCGAGCATGCCCGGCCCAACCGCGCGCGCGCAGAGAAAGTAGCCGGTGACGTTGACGTTCATAACCGTCTGCCAGTCCTCCGCGGTCAATTCCTGAGGCGGCTTCCGGATGTTGATGCCCGCGTTGTTCACGAGGATGTCGACGTTGTCGAACTGGCGGGTCGCCTCCTTCACGGCTGCCTGCACCGATCGCTCCTGCGTCACGTCCACGCTCAGGGCCAGGACCTGGCCCCCCAGCGCCTTCACGTCGTCGGCCACTCGCTCCGCCGCCCCCTGGGCCTTGTCGGCCAGGACCACCGCGGCGCCGGCGCGCGCGTAAGCACGGGCCGTGGCCGCCCCGATGGCGCCGCCGCCGCCGGTGATGAACGCCACCTGCCCTTCCAGGCCAAAGAGTCGGACGAGGTAATCAGCTGCGACCGGCATTGCGTTCTCCCGTGCTACGCGGTCTGGATCACACCGGCCCGCTCGAGCTCCGCGATCCGAGTCGGGTCATAGCCGAGCACATCGCGCAAGACTTGCCTGGTGTGCTCGCCCACCCGATAGGGTGCGGGACCACCGGGTTTCGACGGCCGGCCATCCACGTGGAACGGCGTCGCCGTGACCCGCACCGTGCCGCGCCCCGGATGAGGCACCGTCGGGAAGGCCCCGCGGGCGGCCAGGTGCGGATGGTTGACCACTTCCTCCGGCGACAGGACCGGCACGGCAGGGATGCGGGCTGCGGTGAGGGTCGCTACCGCCTCGTCGACCTTCGCGAACCGACCGAGCCAGCCGGTGATGATGTCGCGGAGCGTCGGCCAGTTGTCTCGCCGGGCGGCGGGTGTGGCGAACTGTGGATCTTCGGCGAGCTCCGGTCGGCCGATGAGCTGAAGCAGACGAGGCCACAGCTGCGGTGCACCCACGGTCTGCAGGGCGAGGTAGCCTTCGCCAATGGGATGGACCACCATGCCGACGCGGGGCCCCACCGAAACCGGTCCGCCGTTCAGGATGCTCCCGTAGGTGACATCCTCGGCCGCCACCAGACACTCGAGCATGGAAACGTCCAGGTAAGCGCCCTGCCCCGTCCGCGATCGGCGGAGCAGCGCGGCCAGGATGGCTCCGAAGGCATGGGTGCCGGCGAGCACATCGGCTGCCTGTAGATAGGTTACGCGCGGATGCGGACTGGGCTCGCGCTCGAGCGCCATCACTCCGGAAATCGCGTTGATGATGTGGGCGAATGCCTGCATCCCGCTGAGCGGACCATTCTGGCCGAATCCGGAGATCGAGCAGTAGACGAGATCGGCCTTGACCTCGGACAGCGCTCGGTAGTCGCAACCAAGTCGGGCCATCACGCCGGGAACGAAGTTCTCGACCACGACGTCAGCCACGCGGACGATGTCGCGTACCACCTCACGCCCGCGCGGGCCAGTGAGATCGATGGCCACACCGAGCTTGCCGGCGTTGATACGGACGAAATAGGTCCCCTGATCGGCGCGGCCGTCCTCCAGCTGGAGCACACCCCGCCGGACCTCGTCACCCTCGCCCGGCCGCTCGACCTTGATCACGCGCGCGCCGAGGTCGGCCAGCATCCGCGTGCAATACGGGCCGGCGAGGACACGCGTGAAGTCGAGGACAGTGAGGCCGGCGAGGAGCGGCTCGTCCGTGGTCACGCTGGGCATCGGAACCACACCGGGCGGATTATAGCGTGCTCCCGCCGCGGGCCATGGCGCGAGCCCCGGTCCTGCCGTTATGCTGGGGGCCGCAGATACCGGGGCAGTGAGAGGAGGCAGAGAGATGGAGTTCGGAGCGGCAATTTTCTTCACGGACTACTCGATCGGGCCGGCTGCGCTGGGCGGGGCCCTGGAGGAGCGCGGATTCGAATCGCTCTGGGCGCCCGAGCACTCGCATATCCCGCTGTCTCGCCAGTCGCCCTTCCCGCAAGGGGGCGACCTGCCCAAGAAATACTACGACGTGATGGATCCCTTCGTGACCTTGGCGGCGGCGGCGGCGGCGACCGTCACCCTGAAGGTCGCGACCGGAGTCTGTCTGATCGTCCAGCGCGATCCGATCCAGACCGCGAAGCAGGTGGCCACCCTCGATCAGATCTCGGGGGGTCGATTTCTGTTCGGTATCGGAGCCGGCTGGAATGCCGAGGAGATGGCCGATCACGGCACGGCCTTCAAGTCCCGCTTCGAGGTCATGCGGGAGCGGGTGGAAGCCATGAAGGTGATCTGGACGAAGTCCAAGCCGGAATATAGCGGTCAGTTCGTGCAGTTTCCGCCGATGATGACCTGGCCGAAGCCTGTGCAGAAGCCGCATCCACCCGTGATCGTCGGCGGGGCCTATCCGTACGGGGCGCGGCGCGCCATCGCCTACGGGGACGGCTGGGTACCCCATGCGCGACGTCCCGCCTATGGCGATGTGCTCGGCCTCCTGCCCGAGTTCCGCACGATGGCTGCTGCGGCCGGGCGCGATCCCCACACCCTCCCCATCACGATCTTCGGGGTGACGGAGGATCTCGATCTCATCAAGCGTTACCGTGACGCCGGCGTCGCCCGCCTCGTCTTCAACGTGGCGCCGGCCAAGGCCGACGAGGTGTTGCCCGTCCTCGACCGCTGTGCTCGCTTCATCCATCAGGCCCGCGCCTGAGGAGGCAGAGAGAACTCGGTGCCAGAGCCCACGCGCCCGACCCAGTTCGGGAGGATCTACGCGCCCGACGAGGCATGGCTCGCCAAGCAGCCGGCCGAGCCTATTCTCGATGCCGAACTGCCTATCATCGACACGCACCATCATCTGTGGGAGCGTCCGGACCATCGGTATCTGCTCCACGAGTTTCTCGCCGACGTCAACTCAGGACACAACGTCGAGGCCACCGTGTTCGTGGAATGCAATGCCATGTACCGCGCCCACGGCCCGGCCGACATGCGGCCCGTCGGGCAGACCGAGTTCGTGGCCGGTGTGGCCGCCATGAGCGAGAGCGGCCTCTATGGCAGGACGCGCGTCGCGGCCGGCATCGTCGGCTTTGCCGACCTCACCCTCGGGGACCGAGTCGAGCCTGTGCTGGAAGCGAACATCCGGGCCGGGGGTGCGCGCTTCCGGGGCGTGCGACACGCGGCGGCGTGGGACACGAGCGACGTGATCGGCAACAGCCGGACCGCGCATGGGCCCCATCTGATGCAGCAAGGGGACTTCCGCGCCGGCCTCGCCCGTT
This sequence comes from uncultured Candidatus Rokubacteria bacterium, assembly GCA_963754315.1. GTDB lineage: Bacteria > Methylomirabilota > Methylomirabilia > Rokubacteriales > CSP1-6 > CAVWFS01. The sequence goes on along the minus strand of CAVWFS010000008.1, from coordinate 431,072 downwards.
TGACCGCGCTCGGCCTGTCGCTTGACGCCTGGGCCTTCCATCCGCAGCTGGCCGACATCACTGATCTGGCTCGAGCCTTTCCCCATGCGAACATCATCGTGAACCACGTGGGTGGCCCTCTCGGCTACGGTCCCTACACGGGCAAGCACCAGGAAGTGTTCGCCGTCTGGAAAGCGGGCGTCACCGAGCTGGCGGAGTGCCCGAACGTGGTCATGAAGCTGGGGGGCATGATGATGCGGCTGGCCGCCTACGACTATCGAACGAAGGCCGCTCCGCCGTCGTCGGTCGACCTCGCCACGCTCTGGCGTCCCTACATCGAGCCGTGCATCGAGCTGTTCGGGGCGGATCGCTGCATGTTCGAGAGCAATTTCCCGGTGGAGAAGATGGGCATCGGGTGGGCCGCCCTGTGGAACGCGTTCAAGCGCATCGCCGCCGGCGCGTCGGCGGCCGAGAAGCTGGCGCTCTTCAGCGGAACGGCCCGGCGCGCGTACCGGCTGGACTGAGAGGGAGGAAGCCTCCATGCAATTCGGTCTCTATAGCTCCATCGCCAATCCCCCGCGGGGTGAGCATCTGGACCGCGCGATCGACGAGGTCATCGCCGAGGCTCAGCTGGCCGAGGCCAGCGGCTTCGATTCGTGTTTCTTCGGTGAGCACCACCAGGACGCCGACGGCTTCCTGCCCTCGCCCCTCATCGTGGCCACGGCCGTGGCCGCCCACACCCGCCGCTTGCGCGTTGGCACGTCGGTCATCTTGCTGCCGCTTCATCATCCGGTGCGAATCGCCGAGGATGCCATCACCCTCGATCTCGTTTCCAAGGGCCGACTCGTCCTCGGTGTGGGTATCGGCTACCAAGCTGCAGACTTCCGCGCGTTCTCCGTGGCCATGGAGCACCGCGTGGCGCTCTTCGAGGAGGGCGTGGAGATCATCCGTAAGTCTTTCACCGGTGAGCCCTTCTCCTTCCGCGGCAAGCATTACACGCTGGAGGACGTCTGCATTCGCCCGAAGCCATTCCAGCGGCCGGGACCACCGCTATGGATCGGCGCCAGCGTCCCGGCTGCCCTACGCCGTGCAGGTGTCCTGGCCGACGCTTTCGTTGGCACTCCCAGTACCACCCTCGCCGGCGCGGTGCGCCTGGCCGAGACGTACAAGGAGGCTGCCCGGCAGGCAGGCCGGCAACCACAGGTGGTCCTGATGCGCGATGCGTGGGTGGCCCGCACTCGCGCCGAGGCTGACGCCGTGTACGGCCCCGAGGTGATGGCGGCGTATCGCTACTATTGGCAGAATCGACTGTCAGAGTTTCGCAACATTCCCCCGGGCACGGAATTCACCCTGGAGAACCTCGCCCCTGATCGGCTCATTCTGGGCGATCCCGAGACGTGCGTGCGCGAGTTCCGTCGCTGGCACGAGGCCACTGGCGCCGATTATTTCCTGCTCCGCCTGCGGCATGCCCACTCCGGCGGCCCACCTCACGCAAAGATCATGGAGGCCATCAAGCTGTTCGGCGATCAGGTGCTCCCCTCCTGCCGGTGAGCGCATTCATGGGTGGCCCCGCAATATTAAAGGGGTAGCGTGTCTGCACGATGCGATGCATCATGGACGAATCGCACCTCTTACCGAATTCTTACTCAGATTTTGTGACTGCGGACGCGCCGTTGCCCTAAGCTCGTGTCGGAGCCTGAGCTGAGGCGGAAACGCAATCTGGTCCATCGCAGGAGGAGACGCCATGAGTCGCGCCGTGTTCTCCGTGTGTCGATCGAGCAGTGGACGCAAGGCATGCCTTGTCGCCTTGGGAGCGGTGGTCGTGCTCGGGGGCCTCGCCGTCTCCCGCCCGGCGCGATCGAATGGACTCACCCTGACGAGGCCATCGCGATCGACGACGATCGCCCTCACGAACGATGGCACCCGGATCGTGGTCGCCAACCGAGAGACGAACAGCGTTTCCGTCATCCAGGTGGGTAGAGTGGAGTTCCTCTTCGGGATAATCCCCTTTCTGGTCGACGTAGATCCCCCGGTGAAGCTCGGGGAGGTCTCGGTGGGCCCGGAACCTCGCTGCGTGGCCGTCAGTCCTAACGACGGCGAGGCCTACGTGACGAGCTCGGGCAACGGGACCGTCTCCGTCATCAGCCTCGCCGACACTCCGAACGTGGTGGCCGAGATTGCCGTGGGCACCGAGCTGCGCGGCTGCGCGCTGACGCCGAACGCGTCAAGGCTCTACGTGGCCGATTTCACCGGCAAGGTCTTCGAGATATCTCCACAGCTCCGGACGATCCTGCGGGTCCACGACGTGGGCGGCAATCCGGAGGCCATCGCCATCACCAACAATGGTGACCCGATCGACGTGGACGAGACGGTCTTCGTGTCGTTGTTCTTCGCCGAGTTGATCCCGGGCGGTCCGGGAGAAGGATTCGACAACGGCAAGCAAGGCGTCGTCCTGTCGTTCTTGGTCGGATCCGCCTCACCCCCCTTACGGATCAACCTGCAGCCCTTGGCTAACTCCGGCTTCACCGCCAATCGCACGAACCTCTGTACCCACCTCAATCCCGCCGCCGTCAACAACACGTTCTGCCCGGACACCACGGCGCCGGCCGGCAGTGCCATCATCGTCCAAGACCCGCAGGGCGTGTTCCCCAATCAGCTGGGCGCGCTCTTGATCCGAGGGACCCAGCTCTTCGTCCTGAGTATCGGGGCTCAGCCGGAGCCTCCCGTGCAGAACATCAACTTCAACACCAACGTCCAGGCCCTCTTGCACCTCGTCGACATCCCCTCGCGCGCCCAGGTGGCGGCGCTGAACGTCAACACTCTCGTGGACCTCGAACCGGCGCCCGCGAATCCTACCACCAGCCTGCTCAGGACCTTCCTCAACGACGTCGTCGCCCTGGATGCCACTGCCGACGCCAGCCGAATCTGCGGGATCAGTCGTGGCGGCAACCAGCTCGTGTGCGGCGGCGGGGGACCAACGGCGCTGACACGCTTCCAGGTGGGCAACATCCCCAACGGGGTCGTCATCCGGGAAGACTCCCAAGGCGGTCTGCGCGCATATGTCAACAACGAGGTCAACGTCTCGGTCAGCATCATCAATCTGAACACGAACACCCTCATCACCCGAGACTTCCCGTCCGGCACCCCGCCGGGGCCAGGGACCATCGAGCACGCGATCCTCGTGGGCAAGCTCGCCTTCTTCACGGCCCTCGGCATCCCCAACAACGGCATCTTCGACACCCCCATCCGCAACTTCGACCCGCTCCAGTTCCGTGGCAAGCAGTCGAGAGATGCGTGGAGCTCATGCGCATCCTGCCACCCGGAGGGGCTCTCGGACAACGTCACCTGGATCTTTGCCGCCGGCCCGCGGTCGACGATCCCTCTCGACGGCACCTACAGCAAGCACAACCAGCTCGACCAGCGGGGCATCCTGTGGTCCTTCAACCGCGGGAGCAATACAGACTTCAACCAGAACTCGCGCGCCGTCCAGGGCGGCATCGGCTTCGCCGACGACCCGGCCTCGGTCTATGACCACGGCCCGGTGTTCGGTGTCAGCGACGCCCTCGACGCCCAGACCTTCTGGATCGCCCTCGCGGTACGTTCGCTTCGGGCCCCCGCGGCCGCCAGTCCAGCCGCCGCCTCGGCGGGGCGCACCGTCTTCCAGGCCAACTGCGCGTCCTGCCACGGCGGCCCCAAGTGGACGAAGAGCACAATTCTTCACCGCGACAATCCGGCCTTCAATCGTGACCCCGCCCTGGGTGGTACCCCCCTCGACCCGGGGGTGACCAACATTGCCGCCCAGATCACTCAGCTCACGATCGGGTCGAATATCTTCAAGTATCTGGAAAATGTGGGGACGTTCATTCCCACTAACCCCATCGAGATCCGCCAGAACGGCGCGCTGCCCTTCGGCGCGGCCGGCTTCAACGTTCCTTCCCTGCTCTCGCTGAGATACACCGCTCCGTACCTGCACAACGGCGCGGCGCAAACGCTCGAGGCGGTGTTCCCACTTCACGGGCTGGGTACGGCCGGCGGCACCATCCAAACCATTCTCAACGCGACCGACAGGGCTAATCTCGTCGCGTTTCTCCTCACGGTCGATCAGAGCACGGATACCCTGCGTTCCCAGGCCGACGAGTTCATCGACGCAAACGCCGGCCAATGAACGCGGCCCAGCGCAGAGGGCTTGTCAGCCGTCCGGGTCGAGAATGAATGGCCCAAGCGGAGCGACAGCCGTGGCGCGACGCCAGCTGTCGCTTCGTGCAGCTCAGCCGAGCCTCGTAGCCGGCAGACGGGCAGGGTCGAAGGGCTTCAGATCGACCGACGAGGCGGCACCCTCGGTGATCAGCTCAGCCAGCGAGAGGCCGGTGCCGGGCGCGTTGAGGATCCCCCAGGGGCCGTGGCCAGTCGCCACGTAGACGTTGGCGAACATTGGAACACGGCCGATTAGCGGGAGCCCGTCGTCGGTGACAGGCCGATAGCACGCCTGCTGGCGAGTGATGCGAGCGGTCGCCAGCGCTGTCGACACACGGCCAGCGGCGCGGGCCAGGGTGGCGCACGACATTGCGCTCACCTCCACGTCCTCTGGCGAGTCCGGCAGCGGCGACGGGTCGGCCATCCCGCACACGTACACCTCACCGTCGGAGCGCGGAAAGATCTCCGGTTCCAGGTGACGGCCGTTCGCCGTACGGTAGTCGACGAAGAGCGCGTGGGCGGGAACATCGGCCCCCGCCAGGGTCACGCTGTGGCCCTTGAGCCCGCCGATGCGGGGAAGTGGCAGCCGTCCGGCGACTCGGCCCGTCCACGGACCCATGGCCAGAACGACGGCGTCAGCCTCGATCGTCTGGCCGTCCACCCTGACGCCGCAGGCCGCGCCGTCGCGCCGGAGCACGTCCTCGACGCGGCCGATGTGCAGGACAGCTCCGTGAGCCTGAGCGGCGCCGAGCAGGGCCTCGGTGAACCGGGCGGGATGGACCTGAGCGGTGGTCTCGGTGGAGCCGAGCGCGGCAGTGACGACACCAGCGCCGTCGAGCCATGACGGAGGCGTCAACCGGTGGCCACCGGCAGGGCTTCCCTGCTCGCGGGCCACCAGCATGAAGGTGTCCATGCGCCGATAGCCGTAGTCGGTCCCGAGTTGCCGTGGCAGCTCCGCGTGGAGCACAAAGCTGGCCCGGGCCAGGGGACCGAGCGGCGACCCATCGCACCAGTCGAGGGCGAGGAACCCGCCGGACTTGCCCGACGCGGCACACGCCACACCCGAGCGCTCCACCACGGTGACGGCGACGCCCCGGCGCGCCAGGAAATAGGCCACCGAGGCGCCCATGACGCCGGCGCCGCAGACGATGACGTGCCGTGGCGCCATCAGCCGCGTGGCCCTTTCATCGGGCCCTCACGCACGTGTCATCGGGGCGCCGATCCAGTACCGCTCCATCAGTCGGATGCCGACTCGCTCGGCGGCCAGCCTCAGGCGGTCATCCGCGGTCGCCAGCGGCGCGGCGTGCGACGCGGCCAGTGTCAGATAGAGGCAATCGTAGACTGGGTGACCGATCTCGGCGGCCAGCCGGGTCGCCGGCCGCAGCAGTACCGTCGAAGGCGTCCAGACAATCCCCACCGCGAGGAGGTTCGTCACGGCCTGCTCCACGTCGGCTCAGCTCCATCTCGCGACGCCGGCGCTTCTTCCACCACGCATTGCTGACCTCGGCTGCCATCAGGTCGGGCGCGAGCAGCGCCGACTCGGCCTCCAGCAGCTGCTCGGCCCCCCACCCGTTAGGCTCGTTCGCGAACCACAGAAAGGCGATCGAGGCATCCACCACGACCGGGCCGTCGTGGAAGCGGTGTACCGGATCACGCGCTCGCGGACCCGCGGGGCGCGGCCACGAGAAGACGGGCGTGGTGTCACCGCTCTCGATCGTCTCTGATCAGATCCACACCACGAGACCGGCCAGGGCGCTGCCGCGCCCGGATCACGGCGGCCCGTGCTGCAATCTCGGCACGGCTTGGTTGCGTACCCTCAGCGAGGAGCCGCCGCACCTCCTGTTCCACCGACACACCGCGCAGACGAGCCTGCAACCGCAGGCGCGCGGCCACCTCCTCATCGAGGTTGCGGACAATGATCGTCGCCATGCTCGTGCTAGCGTATCGCGCTAGCAACGCTAGCACAAGACGCTAGCACGAGGTCCGGCGGCGCGCCCGTCTACTTCTTCCAGTAGTGCGCCACGACCACCTCGATAGGCGGCCGGATCTTCTGCGCGTGGGGGACGGCGCGCTGGGCGAATTCCTTCTGCGACTTGAGCACTTTGGCGAAGAACGGGTTCTTCTGGGCCTCCGCCTCGTAGACCTTGTCGATGGCCGGGAGCTGGGCCTTGAGGACGTCGTCCGGCGTCTTGAGAACCTTCACCCCGTGCTTGTTCTCGAGCTCCTGGATGGCCTTGCTGTCCTGATCCACGCTGTACGCGGTCATGCGGATGATCTCGGCCATGCCCGCCCACTTCACGATCGCCTGGAGGTCCTTCGGCAGCGCGTCCCATTTCGCCTTGTTGATCAGCACCTCCTGGTAGGAGGCGGGCTGGCGCAGGTCGGGCATGTAGTAGTTCTTGGTGACGTTCTGGAAGCCCATCAGGATATCGTGGCTGGGGATCGCCCACTCGGCGCCCTCGATCGCCCCCCGCTCGAGCGCGGGGATGACCTCGCCGCCGGCGAGCGTCACCACCGAAACGCCCATGCCCTTCATCATCTCCATGCCGAGGCCGGAGGTGCGGAACCGCATCTTGCGCAGGTCGTCGAGGTTATTGAACGGCTTCTTGAACCAGCCGAGCGGCTCCCAGTACGGCAGGCTGGTGGTGAAGACCGGCACCACCACGTTCATCTTGAGCTCTTTCTGCAGCAGCTCGTTGTAGAGCTCGAGCCCGCCACCGGCGAAGAGCCAGCCGAGGTACTCCTCGCGGTCCATACCGAACGGCCCGCCGGGACCGGGCGCGAAGAGGCCGGCCGCGGAGTTCTTGCCCGCCCAGTAGCCCGGCCAGGCGTGCGAGGCGTCGATGATCCCGCGGTTGACGGCGTCGAGCACCTCGAAGGCCGGGACCACGGTGCCGGCCGCCGACATCTCCCACTTGAGGCGGCCGCCCGACATCTCCTCCACCATCTTGGCCAGCTCGAGGGCGGAGATGTGGAGCAGGTTGGTGGCCGGCCAGGTGCTCTGCACCTTCCAGACGATCTTCTGCTGCGCGGCGGCGTCGCCGGGACCGCGCCAGAGTACGCCGGCAAGGATCAGCACGGGCAGAGCGAAAGCGAACCAGGCGATGACGATGTTCCTGGGCTTCATGGCTCCTCCTCCGTCACGGGGTTACTTGCCGAACAGATAGCGCGGGAACCAGAGCGCGATCTCGGGGAAGATGATGCAGAGGGCGAGGCCGATGAGCTGCAGGACCATGAACTGCGCCATGCCCCGGTAGATGTCCCCGAGGGACCACTGGGGCGCCACGCCCTTGAGATAGTACGCCGACATGGCCACCGGCGGCGAGAGGAAGGCGGTCTGGAGATTGATCGCGATGAGGGTGGCGAACCAGATCATGTCGATCTTCAGCGCCGCGATGACCGGCTGCATCAGCGGCACGAAGACCAGGATGATGGCCGGCCACTCGAAGGGCCAGCCGAGCAGGAAGATGACCACCATGATCAAGGCCAGCATCGCCACCGGCGGGATCTGCCAGGCGAGCAGGGCGTCGGTGGCCACCTTGGCCGTCCCCAGCCGCGAGAACACCGCGCCGAACACGTTGCCGCAGACGGCGAGGAAGATGACGGTGCTGGACTGGAGCAAGGTGTTGTAGACCGCGTCCTTGAGCCGCTGCCACGTGAACTGCCGGTAGATCACGGCGAGGAAGGCGGCGCCGACGACGCCCATGGCCGCCGCCTCGGTAGGCGTGGCCCATCCCCAGATGATGGTCCCGAGGGTGGCGATGATGAGGATGGCATGCGGCAGCATCCCCATCGTCAGCTCGATGACGATCTCCTTGATGCTCCCGCTTCGCTCCTCGGGCGGCAGGGGCGGTCCGAGCTTCGGGTTGATGAGGCTGCGGACGAGGCAGTAGACGATGAAGATACCGGCCAGGAGGAATCCGGGACCGAAGCACGAGGCGTAGAGTTCGGCGACGGAGACGCCCATGACCGGCCCCATCACGACCAGCATGACGCTCGGAGGGACCAGGATGCCCAAGGTGCCGCCCGCGGTGATGGCGCCGGCGGACATCTTGATGTCGTAGCCGGCCTTGCTCATGATGGGCACGGCCATGATGCCCATCAGCACCACCGTTGCCCCCACCGTGCCGGCGGCGATGCCGAAGATGGTGGCGGTGATCAGCACGCCCACGTAGAGCGAGCCGGGCACCGGCCCCATCATGAGCTGGAAGCCCTTGAACAGGCGCTCCATGAGGCCGCCCTGCTCCATCAGATAGCCCATGAAGATGAATAAGGGCACCGCGGCCAGCACCTCCTCCTTCATCATCCCGATGGTCTGGAACACCATGATGTAAAAGGCCCGGTCCCCGAGCCCGACCCAGCCGAAGATCAGCGCGAGGAGGAGCAAGGTGAACGAGATCGGGAAGCCGATGAAGATGGCCCCCAGCATGATCACCAGCATGATGCCGCCGAGCAGTTCGGGGCTCATCCGATCTCCAGGTGCTCACGATGGACCCACTCGCGGCCCGTTCGAATGGCGTAGATGCTCTTGAGGAGCTCCGCGATGCCCTGGATGAGCAGGAGAGCGCGGTGAGGGGGATCACGAACTTGAACGGCCACACGATCGGCCGCCAGGGGCTCGCGTCCGAGGTCTCGCCGATCTGGAACGCATGATAGGCCTCCTGCCAGCCGAAGTAGAACAGGAGGATCATCGCCGGGAAGAAGAAGAAGAAGTACCCGATCGCGTCGATCCTGTTCTGGCGGCGGATGGACCAGCGCGAATAGAGCATGTCGGTGCGCACGTGCCCGATCCGCATCAGGGTGTAGGCGGTCCCCAGCATGAAGTGCGTGCCGTAGAGCATGTAGACGACGTCGTAGGCCCAGATGGTGGGCGCGCGGAAGAAGTGGCGGGCCACGACCTCCCACGTGACGGCGATGGTCATGGGGATGATGAGCCATGCGATGGGCCGTCCGGTGTAGCTCGCGAAGCGGTCGATGAGCTCGACCGTGGTCCGGAAGGCCGGCGACGCATCGCGATGGTTGGGTTCTACTGGGGCAGCCGTCGCCACATGGCTCCTCCGTTCTGTTCGCGTCATTCGAGCGCCGAGCTCTAGGAAAGAGTGGGTCCGTGGGTCGGCGGAGCGGTCCGTCCAACGCCCGGACGGCGAGGCCGCGGACCGGCCCGCCGTCCGGGGTCCAGGCTCACTGGTCGGCTACTTCAGCCAGATCTTGTCCTTGTAGTAGTGCTCTCCGATGAAGTTGTAGTTCGGCCAGTACGACATGCGGTACGGCACCAGCAGGCTGGAGTACTTCTTCTGCGAGTCGATTACCTTCCGGTAGAAGTCGTCCTTGGCGGCATCCGCCTGCCAGACCTCGTCGTACGCCTTCAGGAAGCGCCCGGTTCAGCTCGTCCGGTCGTCTTGATGATCTTGACGCCCGACGCGAGCAGTTCCTGACAGGCCTTGGCCGTCTTCTCCTGGAACCGGACGAAGTGGTTCCAGTACGAGGCCTGGACGGAGACTTTGACGATCTCCTTCAGGTCGGCCGGCAGCGCGTCCCACTTCCCCTTGTTGATGATGAACTCGCCCACCGTGGTGGGCTCGTGCATCCCCGGGGCGTAGTGGAACTTGGCCACCTTGTCGATGCCGAGGACCTTGTCGTCGTAGCAGTTGATCCACTCGGCGCCGTCGATCGCCCCCCGTTCCAGGGCCGGCACGATCTCGCCGCCGGCGAGCACCACGGCCGGGATGCCGAGCTTGTTGTAGACCTCGGCACCCACGCGCGTAGATGCGATACCGCTGGCCCTTGATGTCGTTGAAGGACCGGATTTCTTTCTTGAACCAGCCCATCGCCTGCGGTCCTTCCGGATGGACCTGGAAGCTGACCACGTTCATCTTCAGCTTCTGCTGGTAGGCCTCCTGAAGCAGCTCGTGGCCGCCGCCCTCCCAGTACCAGCCGTAGTAGTCGATGAAGTCCATGCCGAACAGGGGACCGTGGGTCAGGGGAACGAAGGCCTTCAGCTTGCCGATGATGTACCCAGGGGTGGTATGGCCCGCGTCGATAACGCCCCGGTTCACGGCGTCCTGGATCTCGAAGGGCGGGACGATGGCGCCCGCCGGCGACAGCTCCAGCTTGAACCGACCTCCGGAATTCTTCTCGATCGTCTCCACCAGCAACTTGGCTGCGTCCTGGACGATGGACGTCGGCGGCCACGCGCTCTGCACCTTCCACCGGATTGGCGTCTGGGCCGTGGCGGGGGCGGGCGCGCCGTACGAACCCGCCAGGTACGCCAGCAACCCGACAATGAGGGCCAGGGCAATTGCTGTTCTCGTGGATATCATCCTGCGCATAGCGCTCCTCCTTTGGATCGCCGTCGTCGTGCTCCACTCTTGGCAAGAAGCTGGCCGAGTCTAGACAGCGCGCCACCACCTGTCAATGGTTTATGAGGCCGTCTCTGCGCATGTGCCACCCTTCGGTGGGACCGGTCGGCACGGTGGCGCGGCTCGAAAGTGGTGAGAGTCCAGTAAATGCCCTGGTCTGTCCGGTAATCGGTAATCAATGACCATTGTTGAAGATCGGCGCCCCGGCCGCCTCTCTTGATCTGCCCGGCGACCGCCTGCAGGGGCGAACATTCGTTAGCTCTCGGTCAGGGCTGGCGATAGACCATCAGGGTCGATACCCTGGCGAGAGTGTCAAAGTCGCGGTCGTTGTGATAGATCTCTGCATCATTCTCGAGGCACGTGGCGGCGATGAGGCAGTCCACGCTGCGTCTGATGGTGAACCCTCGGCGCCGTGCCGACCGATACAGGTTGGCGGCCGTCTCGAACGTCTGGAGACCTCGCGGACGCAAGATCGGGTGAGCGAGCAGGCTGGCTCGAATTCGTTGATAGACGTCATCGTTCCGAATCCCCTGCAGCACCTCGCAATACACGATGTCGATGAGGGTAATCGGAGCGTCCGCTTCCACAAGCTCCGTGAGGTGACGGTCGAAGGCGGTGCCTCGAGCCTCAAGGAAGTCGATCCAGATCGTCGTATCGACGACGATCACGGGCGGAGACGTCGCAGCTCGGTGAGGTCCCCCTCCCACGTCACCTGACCGCGCAGCGACAGAAGATCACGCCGGCGCGCACGCTTGAGCAACTCGGAGAGGGCCAGATGAACGAGCTCGCGCTTCGAGCGACATCGGAATCTGCGCAGACCTTCCCGCACGAGGCGATCGTCAAGAACGATGTTGGTCCTCCCCACGGCACGGCCTCCGGGCGCGACGTCGACGATGTCAAGTATAGAACCGCAATGGTGTATGGAACAACCCAATCTTGGTGTATTGATTTCAAGACAGAGGCCGCGCACCTCTGGCACACTGGATGGACCATGCTCACGCGAATTGACCACGTCGTGATTGGGGTGCCCGACCTCGACACGGGTATCGAGACCTACACGAGGCTCGGCTTCAATGTCTACCCGGGCGGTGTGCATCCCGGGCGGGGCACGCACAACGCGATCAGCCTCAACGAGGACGACTATCTGGAACTGCTGAGCGTGCGCGACCCCGACCAGTACCGGGCGGCGGCTGGGGCCACCGGGGGTCTCATCGACTTCATCGCCGCGGGAGGTGGCCTGCGGTACGTGGTCGTGGCCAGTGACGATCTGGCGGCGGACGTGGAGGCGATGAGGAGTCGCGGGGTGGACGTGGGCGACGGGATCGAAGGCAGTCGCCGGACGGCGAACGGCGTGGAGCTCTCGTGGCGCGTTGCCGCGCTCAGGGGCCGGCATCCGCTCCCCATCGTCTTCATCCAGCACCTGAGCTCGCGCGAGGCGAGACGGCGACAGGTGCCGACGGTAGGAAACCATCCCAACGGAGTGCAGAGAATCGACCGCGTCTACGTTGCGACCACCGACGTGCGCGCCGACGCCGAGACCTATGCGCGGGTGCTCGGAACGCCGGTGCCCCGGATCCAGCGAGGGACAGTCATCATGGCCGATATGGCCGTCTTCGACCTGGGGCCGACCGGTCTGAGCATCGCGCAGCCCTATGCGCCCGGTCCCGCTGCCGACGCCATCGCTCGCCGCGGACCCGGACCGTTCCAGGTGCTCTATCGTACGACCGGTATGGCGGCGGCGGCCCGCTGGATGCAGGACCATGCGGTGCCGCCGCCGGCCCGAGGTGTCCGCAACACCGGCGAGCAGGCGATGCTGGTGCCTCCCGAGCACGCATGCGGCGTCTACATCGGTTTGGTCGGTCCTGAGTAGGACGTTCGTCGTAGCGGACGCTACCCCGGGCGGGAACCTTCGCCGGGGGGCGCGTACTTGTGCCCGAGCCGCTCCTCCCAGCGCAGATAGTTGATCATGTCGGCGAAACTGCGATCGGGGCCGGCGGGCACGACATCGTCCGGGGGACGAACCAGGCCGGTCAGACCGTGCTCCAGCGGTCGACCCTGCTGGCGCCACGCCTGCGTACCTCCGTCCAAGGCGGCTACCTCGCGATATCCCAGGTCGAGCAACGTCGCCGCGCTCAGCGAAGCATTGTCGCCATCCTCGTCGGTGACCACGACCGGCGCGACGGTGTCGCTCACGACCTCACCGACCTTGAGTTCCAGCCAGCCGCGCGGGAGCCATCGCGAACCGGGGACATGGCCGGCAGCGAAGCGGTCGCTCGGATCGACGTGCAAGATTACAGGTGGCCGCGCCGATGCCAGGGCCGCGGCCAGCTCGTCTGGCGAGACCTGTCTCACGCGCGCTTTGGCCTGGGTTACCAGTGGTTCCACGGGCTCGTCGGCCCCTGTCGCCAGCCGAAGGCCCGCCGCTTTCCAGGCCGTCGTACCGCCGGCAATGGCGAAGACGTTGGGAAAATCCATCTGGCGGTACCAGGAGGCTGTCACCGCCGCCCGCACCGTACCATCGCAGCAGAAGACGACACTGCCGTTGCGCACGGCCGCCGTATCATCGGCCCGCTGCACCGCCTGACCTCCGGGAACCCACCAGAAGCCGGGAATGTGGCCAGCCGTGTATTCATCGCGCGTGCGCACGTCGATCAGATACACCGTCTCGGTGCTGGCCCGTGCCAGAAGCACTTGCAGCTCGTCGACAGCCAGCATCCGCACGCCGTCCTCAGCGGCGACGCCGGCCGCGTAGGCCTCGGCCGCCGCGCGCCCCTCCGCGGAGGGGCTGGGCAGGTCCACGCGGTTTGCGCCACGTTCCAGCTCGAGCCCCGCCAGCAGCCAGCCAGAGGTGCCATTGCGGAGGCTGACGACGTTGGGCAGCTGCATCCGCTGGAGCACCCGAGCCCCGATGATACTGCGCGTGCGTCCGGCGCAGTTAACCACCACCGTCGCGTGCGGGCGTTCGCGCCGGAGGTCGTGAATCCTCAGCGCCAGCTCGCCACCCGGCACGCTGCGCCCCCCGGGGATGCAGAAGCGCTGGTACTCCTCCGGCGTGCGCGTGTCGAGGATGATCAGATCGTCGCCCCGACCTTGACGGCGGGCGAGCTCGTCGGCGTCGATGGTCGGCACGTGGTACTGCACCTCGACCTTCTCGCCGAAGTCCTTGCTGGGCACGTTCATGCCCCACTCGGTGGGCAGATTGTGGCTGGCCCAACGATTGACGCCGCCCTCCAGCACCGCGACCCGGCTGTAGCCCATCCGCGTCACTGTGTCGGCCGCCAGCGCCGCGCGACGACCGGTATCGTCGCAGACGACCACCTGCACCCCGCGGAACGGGACGAGGCGAGCCATGCGGGTCTCAAGCTGCCGGCGCGGCACGGAGCTGGCGCCGGGAATGTGAGCGAGGTTGTACTCGCCATGCTCGCGCACGTCGATCAGCGCCAGCGCCGAGGCCGTCTCCAGGAGCTGGGCGAGGGTGGCAGCGGCGATCTCCCTGGGCTTGAGGGTGTCCTTACGCATGGGGCATCACCAGGATCTTGCCGCTGCGTTCGCCACGCTGGGCGTGGGTGAGAGCGGCCTTGATCTCCTCGATCGGGTAGACCTTCTCGATGGGAGCGGACAACGTGCCGTTCAGGATCTGCTCGCCGAGATCGGCGTAGATGGCCCGGATCTGCGGGAGCGAGCGCCGGGCCAAGGCGCGGCCGAGGATGAACCCGACCAAGGTCTGACCGTTCCCGCTGAGCGCACTCCGTGCCATCATCGGGTCCTCCCCGCTCATCGATCCGTAGTTGCACACCACGCCACCCTCCCCCACGCACAATGAGAGCCGCGCCGTGGCGCGCCCTGACACCGCATCGAGCCCAAGACGGATCGGCGTGCCTCCCGTCAAGGACTTGACGGTCTCGGCCAGGTCCGGCCCGTCGACAGCGCAGGCGTCGGCGCCGAGCGCCCTCAGGTCGTCGAAGAGCGCCTGGCGCCGCACGACGTTCATTGTCTTGATTCCCCGCGCCCGAGCCAGGCGGATCACCAGGCGACCCACCGCCGAGTTGGCAACGTTCTGGACGACCCAGTCACCAGGCTTCAGATCGACGATGTCGGCGAGCAGCAGCAGGGCAGTGGCTGGGTTGATGCGAAGCATGGCGCCCTGCTGCACGTCGACGCCAGGCGGCACCGGGATGACGTCGTCACCGGGAACACGACGCTGCTGGGCCCAATTCTCGCGTTGCAGGGTGATGACCAGGTCATCGCGCTTGACGTGGGTGACACCCCGGCCGACCGCGGTGACGCGCCCGATGCACTCGGCGCCGGGCGTAGCCGGCAAGGTCGGCCGCAGACGATAGCTGCCCTTGCACATCGAGATGTCTGCCGGGTTGATCGGAAAGGCGAGGACGTTGAACACGACTTCGCCGGCGCCTGGTGTACCCACGTCGGGAACGTCAACGCAGCGCACGACCTCTTCCGGTGGCCCGTACCGCTCGAGCACCGCCTGTTTCATCGTTCAGCAGTTATCGTACTTGCCGAGGACATAGGACGCGACGGCACCTGTCTGCAGATCATACCGACAGCGCTGAAGGCCCACGAGATCGGTCCCGTAGACGTGGATCTCGACCGTGGTGCGGTCGCTGAAGTTGTCGAGCTGATGGATCTCGTCCACGTCCGGGACCAGCAACGAGACCTGGCCCGGCTTCACCAGGACAGCACGGTCCTTCTCGAGGGTGGCGTAGCCCTCACGGGAGCGGTCGTCGACGCGCCGAAAGCGCGTTTCCTGGATGGCGTTACCCATGACGCCAATCATTCCCCACGTGTGATGATCATGCGGCCCCACGTGGGAGCCCGGGCCCCACACCACGCTCGTCACCGACAGTCCGGGTGCACGGTGGAGAACATAACTGCCCCCGCCCGGACGCCGGCCGCGCGGGGCGGGCCGCCGGTACTCTTCCGGCACCGATTCCGGATCGCGCACCAGTCGTTCGATGAGGCGCGACCCCCTGTCGAAAAGGATCGCCTGATCAGGCTGGGTCGAGACCAGATCACTCATGTCGTGGATGAACTCGTCGAGCGCGTACCGGGTGAGGGGCATGCTGTCGCCTCCTGTGCGGGCTTGGCCGATCCTAGGATCCGCCCGATTGCCGTGTCAAGGCGTTCGGGGGCTCCTGGTATAGTGCTCCGGCCTAGACGTGAACGATCACCCAACGAGGTAGACCATGCGCAAGACCGTCACCGGTACCGGCGGTATGTTGCTCCTTCAGACCCTCAAGGATGCTGGCGTCGAGTATCTCTTCACGAATCCCGGCTCGGCGGAGACCGGGATCTTTGCGGCCCTGGCCGAGGATGGAGATCAGCGGCTCGTGGTCGGCAAGCACGAGGGACTGGTGGCGGCCATGGCCGATGGATATCACCGAATCAGCGGCCGGGTCGGAGTCGTCATCGCGCACGTGATGGGCGGCTCCTACCAGCTGGCCGGACAGCTCTTCAATGCCCAGGTGGCCGGTTCCTCCCTCCTGGTGATTGCCGGCGACTGGGCGTCCGAGCTGCAGGACTATCGCGGTCTCGCCCCCTTCCCGGGATTGAGCCAGGCCGAATCGATGCGTCCGCTGACCAAGGAGGCGCGCTGCGCGTATCAAGTCGTGGCCAACCCCGCCGCCATTACAGTGGCCACCACCCGTGCCCTGCGCGAAGCGACCACACCACCCACCGGCCCCGTGTACCTCTCGATCAGCGCCGAGCTCCTGAATCGCGAGGGGCTCGAAGCCCAGATCGGCGAGGCAGCCCAGTACCGGATCGAGCGGCCTGGCCCGGCGCGGCCGCCGACGGTCGAGGCAATCGCCCGAAGGCTCGGCGAAGCCCAGTGCCCCCTGCTGATCTTCGGCGACGACGTCTGGCGAGAGGGAGCCCAGGCCGAGGCCGTGCGCCTGGCCGAGATCCTCGAGGCTCCGGTGTTCGCGACCAGACAGATCTTCGCGAACTTTCCCACCCGACATCCGCTTTACTGCGGCATGTACCCAGCCTCCCAGGATTTCCAGAAGGTCAGCGGACTGAAGCCTGACCTTCTCTTCCTGATCGGATGCCAGGGCGTGCATGGCGCCGTGAGCGAGCCTGCCGTGATGCAGATCGGCCCCAACCCGCTCCTGATGGGCCGCCACTATCCGCTCGACCTCGCTGCGCAATGCGAGCTGAAGGGGACACTCCACGATCTCGGCGACGTGCTCACGCGCCTGCACCCTTCCGAGCGAGTAGCCACCTGGGCCCGCCAACGGGCGAAGGTGCGCGCGTACGCTGCCCTCCTGATCGAGCGTGAGAAAGACCTCGTGCGCGAGCACGAGCACGACACGATCGTGCATCCGAGCGTGCTCGAGGCGCAGCTGGCCGAGCTGTTGCCGTCGACTACGACGATGGTCCAGGAGAGCTCCACCGCCCGCACGACCCTGATGTCCCTCGGGCATCAGGGAATGGGCTGGACCCGCAGCGGGGGAGGCTCTCTCGGCTGGGGGGTGGGCGCTGCCATCGGCGCCAAGATCGCCGTCGGGCGCGAGCGACCGGTGGTGCTCCACCTCGGGGACGGGGCCCTGACGTATAGCGCGGCTGGGTTCTGGACGATGGCCCGCTACAACACGGCGGTACTGACCATCGTCTCCAACAACGAGAGCTACCAGATCGTCCGGCACAACTGGGCGCGCGAGGTTCCGGATAGCAAGATGGTCCGCGACGGGCGCTATCCGGGCATTTATCTGGGAGCCCCCGCCACCGATTACGTTGCCCTCGCCCGTTCGCAGGGCGTGGATGGCGAAGCCGTCACGACCGTGAAGGAGCTCGAGCCGGCCCTGCGGCGGGGCATGGAGCGAATCACCCGCGGGAACCGACCGTACCTGATCGAGGTTACGGTCGCGCGGGAAGGTGTGGGCGCCGAGTCGACCTGGTATCAAGACTGGCAACTCTGATCCGGGAGGAAATGCATGAGGCGAGTGACCGCGGGTGTCGGGATCGTGCTGGTAGCGGTTGCCCTGGTGTCGGGTGTCGCCGGTGCGGCATTCGCCGCGCCGGAAGGAACGATGACGTGGGGGGTGCACATCACCTTGGCCTCCCGCTGGCTCGATCCCGCCGAAACCGAAGGAATCATCACCCCGTTCATGGTGCTCTACGCGCTCCACGATGCGCTGGTGAAGCCCTTGCCCGCCGGCCCGAACACGGCGAGCCTGGCCGAGTCGTGGACCCAGTCCAAGGACGGGCTCACCTACGAATTCGTCCTGCGCAAGGGCGTGAAGTTCCACAATGGCGATCCGGTGACAGCAGATGACGTCAAGTTTTCCTTCGAGCGATACAAGGGCTCGGGGGCGAAGCTCCTCAAGGAGCGCGTACGCGAGGTCCAGGTGGTGGACGCCGGGCGGGTGCGCTTTCACCTGAAGGAGGCGTGGCCGGACTTCATGACGTTTTACGGCACCTCGGCCACTGGCGCCGGGTGGGTGGTGCCCAAGGCGTACGTCGAGAAGGTGGGAGAAGACGGGTTCAAGAAGCACCCGATTGGCGCGGGGCCCTACAAGTTCGTGAGCTTCAATCCCGGGGTCGAGCTGGTGATGGAGGCTTTCGAGGGGTACTGGCGCAAGGTCCCCAACGTCAAGCGACTCGTCTACCGGAGCATGCCGGAAGAGACCACGCGGGCGGCTGCGCTCAAGAAGGGCGAGGTGGATATCGCCTATCTGCTCACCGGCCCCGTCGCCGAGGACATCCAGCGAACGCCGGGCTTCAAGCTGGTGGCGCCCAAGGAATCCCCCGCCGTGTTCTGGCTCGATCTGCCTGACCAGTGGGACCCGAAGTCCCCCTGGCATGACCGCCGCGTGCGTCAGGCCGCCAGTTTGTCCCTCGACCGGCACGCGCTCAACCAGGCCGAGACGCTCGGCTTCTCGAAGCCGACCGGCTCGCTGATCCCGCGCGCGCTCGAGTTCTCGCGCATCTTCGAGCCGGATCCTTTCGATCCCGCGAAGGCCAAGCGGCTGCTCGCCGAGGCGGGCTTCCCCAACGGGTTCGATGCCGGTGACTTCTACCCGTGGCCGCCCTACAACTCGATGGGCGAGGCGCTGGCCACCTACCTGGGGGCAGTCGGAATTCGGACGAAGATCCGCATCATGGAGCGCGCGGCGATGACGACGGCGTGGCGCGAGCGCAAGCTCAAGAACGTCATCGTCGGCATCACCGGCGCCGGCGGCAACGCGGCCACGCGCCTCGAGGCCTACGTCAGCCGGAACGGCATCTACACCGCAGGCGTCATGCCCGACGTCGAAGACCTCTTCCAGCGCCAGGCCCGGGAGACGGACGTGAAGAAGCGCGAGGCCCTGCTCGGCCAGATCCAGCAGATCCTCCACGATCGGGTGACCCAGATTCCCATCTACGAGCTGGCCTTCATCTGGGGGGTCGGGCCCCGCGTCGAGGAACCGGGTGTCAACCTGATCCGCAGCTTCGCGTACTCCGGCCCTCTGGAGGATCTGCGCCTGAAGCGGAATTAGTGTGTCGTTATCATGGGGGGCCCCGCCATGGCCCCCCATACCCCCCAGCGCTCGGGACGCCCCGGGAAACCCGTGGCGCCCCTCGATCATCCGTGCGTGCCCATCCGGGGGCCCCGCCATGGCCCCCCATACCCCCAGCGCTCGGGACGCCCCGGGAACCCGTGGCGCCCCTCGATCATCCGTGCGTGCTGGATGACTAGCTGGCGGGGCTCACGTACTCGTAGTTGGTTTCGAGCGGGACGAAGGCAAGCGTTTGCCAGCTGCCCACCTTGCGGCTCGTCGCCCACGTGATCGATCGGACTCCCAGCATGACGCCGCGATAGTCGTCGTAGAGCTTCTGTCCCAGCGCTCGGCTCAGTCCCGCCCGCTTCTCGACATCGAGCTCTGCCATGGCGGTCTCGATGTCCTCGTCGTACGGGCCGTCGCAGAGCAGGTTGAAGGCGCCCTTGGAATGCAGCACGCGGCTCCAGGCGAGGATGGGCTCGTCGAACGGCGGCGAGCCATAGACCCAGTGTGTCTTGTTGGTCTTGCGCAGACGGGACTTGGGGCCGAAGGTGCTGGTCATCTCCGGGAACCGCTTCGACTTGATCCCGACCTTCTCCCAATCGAGGGCGACCGCCTCCATGATGTCGGGCCCATCGGCCGCGTAGACCATGACCATGGGATTCACGCGAACCTCGAACCCGCCCGACTGGCCCGCCTCGGCCAGCAGCTTCTTGGCCCGCTCGGGATCGTAGGGCGGAATCTTCCAGTCGGCGCTGTAGCCCTTGTGGAATGGATAGTAGTAGTACGAGAAGGGCGTCTCCGTGCCCATCCCCTTCCAGAGCCCGCTGATGATGGCCTTCTTGTTCACGGCCAGGTTCATGGCGAGCCGGACTTTGCGCGCGTTCTCGAGACTCTTCTTGTCGTTCGGGTCGCCGGCCCAGGGGCAGGTCGGGCAGTAGTCGTCGCGGTCCGGCGTGGTCTGGCCCGACAGGATGACCCAGTTGCAGGCAGAGTTCGCAACCGGGTGGATGCGGAGTCCTGCCTTCCGAGCCTGTTCGAGGTAGTCGCCAAATACTTGCCCGATGTCGATCTCGCCCGCGCGGAGTCCGGATAGACGCGTGGCCGGATCAGGGACACGTCGGATCACCAACTCCTTGAACGCAGGGGTCTTCCGCCAGTGATTCGGGACCGCCTCGAACCGGTGGTAGTCGCCCTGCCGACCTTCCACGTGGCGGTAGGGACCAGTGCCGATGGGATGCAGCGCTGCCTTCTGCTCACCCACCGATTCCAGATACTTCTTGGAGGTGATGTTCTGGTAGCCGACGAACTGGGTGAAGTTGGAGGGCGCCTCCCACACGCGATTCTTGAAGTGCATCACCACGGTGAGCTTGTCGGGTGTCTCGATCCGGTCGAGCTGGCCGCGAAAGAACGGGGCCGAGCCGCCGCCGGCGTCGGGCTTGATGTTCTGTTCGACCGTGAACTTGACGTCCTCGGCCGTCATCTCGCCCCACCCTTCATGGAACTTCACCCCGGGACGGAGCTTGAACGTCCAGGTCCGCATCTCGTTCGACGGCTTCCACTCGGTGGCCAGGCCGGGGCGGTATTCGAAGGTCTTCGCCTCGCGCGTGATGAGCGAATCATACATACAATCCCACAGGGGCTTCTCGGCCTGCACGGTACGCCAGGCAAACGGCGTTTCCGTGCCCCAGCTGCCGACCGCCACCACCAAGCGATCGTTCGAGGCGACGGCCCGGGTGCCCACCACGAGCGGTCCCCCCGCGGCCGCGACCGCCGTCGTCGCTGCCGTCTTCAGAAATGTCCGACGATCGATTCCTCGGCCCATAGTGGTCTCCTTCTCCCTCGAGGGTCTAGCCCTCCGCGTGCAGGACCTTGCCTCCGACCTCGACCGACTTGGCGTCCACAAGGATGACCGCGAGCACGCACGGTGCGGTTCCCCGATTGACCCAGTTGTGGATCGTGCCTCGCTGAACCATGACGTCCCCGGCCTTGAGGTGGACCACGGAGTCGTCCAGCTCCATGTCGATCTCGCCGGAGATGACGACGATATAGTCGATGGAGTCGGTGCGGTGATTGCGGGCGGCCAGGCCGGGCGCGAACTCGATGACCCGAAAGATCGTTCCGTTCTTCAAGGTGGTCCCGACCTTGCGCAGGCCCTCGTCGGAAGCCCCGTCGTTATTGGCGGGAAAGCCCTCGGTCGTCCAGATGTTGCACGCCGTCGCCCCTGGTCGCCCCGAGAAGACGTTCTGGGAGACCTCGTCGATCTTGACGATGGCCCGGCCGGAAGAATCGTGGCCCGTGATCACCCGCCGCACGTGCAGTGCCATGTCTCGCCTCCTTGGCGTGGG
The DNA here is from genome assembly GCA_963754315.1 of uncultured Candidatus Rokubacteria bacterium. Classification (GTDB taxonomy): domain Bacteria; phylum Methylomirabilota; class Methylomirabilia; order Rokubacteriales; family CSP1-6; genus CAVWFS01. Next base: position 409,691 of record CAVWFS010000008.1, on the reverse strand, counting down.
GCGGACGCCATTGTATCCAGGCGCCCCGACTGTCGCGCTACACTTACAGGAAAGCGAGGTGATCGACAATGGCAAGCGACGGTCCGAAGAGCGCCTTCGAGCTGGCCATGGAGCGCCTGCGCCAGAAGGACCGCGAAGAGGGTGTCGTGGAGCGCCCCCTCAGCACCGAGCAGAAGGCGGCTATCGCCGAGGTGCGCAAGGTGTATGAATCCAAGGTTGCCGAGCGAGAGATCCTGCACCGCGATGCGCTGCACAAGGCCCGGGGTGCGGAGGAGGTCGCCAAGCTCAACGCCGAGCTCACCCAAGACCTCGGGCGTCTCGCCCGCGATCGCGACCGCAAGATCGCCGAGGTCAAGGGCGGCTCCGAATAAAATGAGGGGCCTCCCTGCCCCGCTTCATCGCATCAGCTGAGCACGGGAGAAGGAGTCACGTCCAATGGCCGACCGAAAGTATCGTCACCAGGGATACCGGAGCCAGGATGCCGGGCCGCGCAGACCTTCACCATCCCCACCCGACGGGCCGCGCAGACCTTCACCATCCCCACCCGACGGGCCGCGCACCGGCGGGATGCTCGCCAAGCGAACCGTTTCCCGCTGTGGCGCATGCGGCGCGGTTCTGCCCATTGCGATCGCGTCACTCGAGCAGTGCCCGCACTGTCGCGCCGATCTCCACGCCTGCCGTCAGTGCGGCCACTTCGATCCGGGTCAGCGCTTCGAATGCGGGCAGCCCATCCCGGAGCGGGTAGCGGACAAGAACGTTCGCAACGAGTGCGGCTCGTTCTCGCTCCGGGTCACGATCGAGCGAGACGCGTCGCCTGATTCCACCCGGCCCGGTGACATCCGCCGCGGCTTCGACGACCTCTTCAAGAAATAATCCGCGAGGAGCCCATGAGGACCATCGACATCCATGCTCACCTCGTGCCGAAGTCCTTGTGGCAGGCCGCCGACGCCGGCCGCCATTGGTACGGCTTTCATCACGAACCCGGTGATGGTATCGGCACCATGGTAGGAGGCGGCAAGCGTACGAGCTTCACCTCCCCCAAAGTGCGCTTCACCCCAGAAGAGCGATTGAAGGACATGGACACCCAGGGAGTGGACGTCCAAGTGGTCTCCATCCACACACCGTTCTTCGGCTACCACCTCGACCCGGCCCAGGGACAGGCTCTGGCGCGGGAGGTGAACGACGAGATCGCGGCCATGGCTCGGCAGTGGCCCCAGCGCTTCGCGGGCCTGGCCACCTTGCCCGTCCAGGATGTCACGAGGGCCATCGATGAGCTGGAGCGCGCGGTGACCGTGCTCGGCCTGAAGGGCGCCGAGCTGGACACGGTGGTCAACGGCGAGAACTGGGATGAGCCGAAGTACCTCCCCCTGTTCAAGGCGGCGGAGGCCATGGGGGCCGTGCTGTTCTTTCACCCACAGCCACAGCACAACTTCATGATGCAGCGCACTACTCGCTATGGACTCTTCAATAGCCTCGGTGTCATCGTCGAGGACGCGATCGTCGTGGCCATCTTGATCTTCGGCGGCATCCTCGAGGCCTGTCCCGGCCTCAAGGTGTGCATCGCTCATGGTGGGGGCCCGGCCTGCTTCGCCATGGGACGCATCGACCGGGGCTGGCAGGGCCGCCCCGAGGCTCGGGGCGGCATCCAGCAGCCGCCGAGCACGTACCAGCGTCGCCTCTATTACGACTGCGTGACCGGCAGCGAGGCTGCCCTCCGCTTTCTGCTCGATCAGGTGGGCGCCGACCGGGTCGTGCTCGGCAGCGATTGGCCCTTCGTGCCGTGGCACCCCTCGCCCGTGACCTGGGTCCAGAGCCTCACGACCCTGACCGCGGACGAGAAAGAGAAGATCCTCTGGCGCAATCTGGAGTCGCTGCTGAACCTGCCGCAGGCCGTACCGGCCGGGTAGAGGGTCTCGCCGCTTGCGTTGATCCTCGCCGCCTTTCGGGTCCGCAGCTTTCGCTTCCAGTGGCCGGCCGACCTCCTCACGTCGTGGGCCTCCGAGATGGAAACCCTCATCCTGGCCTGGTACGTCATGGTCAATACCGGCTCCGTCCTGCTCCTCACCGCGTTTGGCGCGCTCCAGTTTTTCGGCACGCTCGCCGCGCCGATGTTCGGCGTGCTGGGCGATCAGCTCGGCGGCCGGATCATGCTATGTGCGACGCGTGCCGCCCACATCCTCCTCGCTGCCTTGACGATGGTACTAGCCCTGACCGGGATGCTGACCACCACCTGGGTCTTCGTCGCCGCTGCCCTCGGTGGCCTCGTCCGCCCCAACGACCTCGTGATGCGCAACGCGCTGATCGGCGAGACGATCCCCTCCGCTCATCTGCTCGGCGCCCTCGGGCTGTCCCGCGCCACCGCGGACTCCGCCCGCGTGGCGGGAGCCCTCGCCGGGGCCGGACTTTCCACTGTGCTCGGCATCGGGCCCGCCTACGCGGTCGTGACGAGCCTCTACGCCGCCAGCCTCGCGCTGACCCTGGGGGTGGCGCGCCGACCTGCGGCCCCGCTCGTCTTCGCGGGGCATCTCACCGTCAACGTGCCGCGTCCGTCGCGATGGCACGAGCTTCGAGAGGGTCTCGCTCACGTCGTAAAGACGCCCCAGCTGCTGGCTTTCATGTGGCTGGCCTTTCTGATCAACCTGACGGCCTACCCGGCGTCCGGGGGTCTGCTGCCCTATGTCGCCAAGCGCGTGTACGAGGTCGACGCGACGGGCCTCGGATGGCTGGTCGCCAGCTTCTCATTCGGTGGCCTCCTGGGCTCGCTCACGATGGTCATGTCGGGGGGACCACGGCGCCCGGAACGCTCTACCCTTCTCCACACCGCGATCTGGTATGCCCTCCTGCTCGGGTTCGGTCACGTGCAGAGCATGCACGGCGGGCTCCTCGTGCTCCTGGCCGCCGGCTTCGTCCAGAACGTGGCCATGATCTCCATGGCCTCGACCCTGCTCGCCGCCGCCGGCGACGGCTTTCGCGCCCGCGTCATGGGCGTCCGGACGCTCGCCGTCTACGGGTTGCCCCTCGGGCTGATGGCATCGGGCGCCCTCATCGAACGCATTGGCTATCCGTTGACCATCAGCGCTTCCGCAGCCGTCGGCCTGATCTTCACGCTCCTCATCGGAATCAAGTGGCGCGCTAGCATATGGCAACGAAACTCCGTGCCTCCACCCGGCACGTCCGTGCCCCAGCAAGTCTGAAAGGGAGAAACATGGCACACCCGATACTGGCGACCACGGTGGTCGGAAGCTATCCCCAGCCCGACTGGCTGGTCGATCGGCAGATGCTGTCCAAGGGCGTTCCCCGCGTCCGCCAGCGGGGCATGTGGCGAATTCCCGAGCCCCTGCTGGAGCAAGCACAGGACGACGCCACCGTCCTCGCCATCCGCGAGATGGAGCGCGCCGGGATCGACATCATCACCGACGGCGAGATCCGTCGAGAGAGCTACTCGAATCGCTTCGCGACAGCGCTGGACGGCGTCGAGGAGGACAATCCAGGCTTGATCCGGAACCGGCCCGGACAGGAGATCGTCGTGCCACGTGTGGTCGGCCGGATCCGGCGAGCGCATCCGGTCGAGGTCAGGGATATGGAGTTTCTCCGTCGTCAGACGGAGCGCCTGGCCAAGATCACCCTGCCCGGGCCGTTCACGTTGGCCCAGCAGGCGCAAAACGAGTTCTATCGCGATCCCGAGGAGATGGCCATGGACTTTGCGGCGGCCGTCAACGCGGAGGCGCACGATCTGCAGGCCGCGGGAGCCGACGTCATTCAGCTCGACGAGCCGTGGCTCCGCAACGACCCGGAGGCGGCCCAGCGGTACGCCGTGGCCGCAATCAATCGGGCCTTGAGGGGGATCACCGTCCCCCGCGCGCTGCACCTGTGCTTCGGATACGCCGCCGTCGTCCGCCAGCAAAAGCCAACCGGCTACTCCTTCCTGTCACAACTCGCGGATACCGTCGCCGAGCAGATCTCGATCGAGGCCGCCCAGCCGCGGCTGGACCTGGGGGTCCTGGCGGATCTCTCCTCCAAGACGATCATCCTCGGGGTGATCGACCTCGGCGACCCCAGTGTGGAAACCGCGGAGCAGGTGGCAGCGCGGGTCCGGGCCGCATTCGGCCATGTGACGCCGGAACGGCTCGTACTGGCCCCCGATTGCGGAATGAAGTATCTCCCGCGCGACACCGCGTTCGGCAAACTCTGCGCGCTCAGCGCCGCCGCGCGTGTCGTCCGGTCGGAATTGCCCTAGGATGGTGAAAGGCGTCTGACCATCGCGGAGGCCGAACGATGCATGGAGCGAAGCTGGACGACACCTGTATCAACACCATTCGATTCCTGTCGGCGGACGCCGTCCAGAAGGCGAACTCGGGGCATCCCGGACTTCCCATGGGCGCCGCCGCACTGTCGTATGTCCTCTGGACGCGATTCTTGCGCCACAATCCGAGCAACCCCAGCTGGCCCGACCGAGACCGGTTCATCCTGTCGGCAGGGCATGGGTCGATGTTGCTCTATTCCTTGCTCCACCTGACCGGCTACGATCTTCCGCTCGACGAGATCCAGCGCTTCCGGCAATGGAAGAGCCTCACCCCGGGACATCCCGAGAGCCATCTGACCAAGGGTGTCGAGGCAACGACCGGCCCGCTTGGGCAAGGCATCGGCAACGCGGTCGGCTTCGCCATGGCTGAAGCTCACCTGGCCGCGCGCTTCAACCGTCCAGGACACGAGATCGTCGACCACCACACATGGGTGCTGGCGGGAGACGGCGACCTCATGGAGGGAGTCAGCAGCGAGGCGAGCTCGCTGGCCGGGCATCTCGGGCTCGGCAAGCTCATCATGATCTACGACGACAACAAGGTCTCGCTGGCGGGAACGACGTCCCTGATCTTCACGGAGGATGTCGGGTCCCGCTACACGGCCTACGGCTGGCACGTGCAGCATGTCGAGGACGGCAATGATCTGCAATCGGTCGAACGAGCCTTGGCGGCGGCGCGCCAGGAGCGGAAGCGTCCTTCGCTGATCATCGCGCGGACGCACATCGGGTACGGTGCTCCTCACAAGCAGGACACGTTTCACGCGCACGGATCTCCTCTCGGCCCCGAGGAGCTTCAGGCAGCAAAGGCGAACCTCGGCTGGCCGACCGAGCCCTCCTTTCTCATCCCTCCCGAGGCGCTCGACCACTTCCGGGAGAGTGTCGCCCGCGGCCAGACCGCCGAAGCGGAATGGCGGGGCCGTTTTGCCGCGTACCGACGCGAGCATCCCGGCGAAGCGGCGGAGTTCGAGCGCGTGATGGAGGGGCGGCTCCCGCAGGGCTGGGACACTGAGCTCCCGATCCACCCTGCCGACCCCAAGGGAATCGCGACCCGCAAGGCTTCGGAGACGGTGTTGCAAACGCTCGCCGCGCGGCTGCCCGAGCTGATCGGCGGGTCCGCGGATCTGAATCCCTCGACCTTCACGTGGCTCAAGGACCACGGAGACTTCCAGGATCCGACGTCTCCGCAGAACGGCGTCCAAGGCGCCGTCGGCGGGGGCTGGGGCTACGGAGGCCGCAATCTCTATTTCGGCGTCAGAGAGCACGCGATGGGGGCTGCGGTCAACGGTCTGGCCTACCACGGCGGCCTGATTCCCTACGGCGCCACCTTCCTGACATTTTCCGATTACATGCGGCCGGCCGTCCGTCTGTCCGCCCTGTCAGGGCTGGGCGCCATCTGGGTGTACACCCACGATAGCGTCGGACTCGGTGAGGACGGTCCGACCCACCAGCCCATCGAGCACTACGCCGCGCTGCGTGCGATTCCCGATCTGCTGTTCATCCGACCCGCCGACGCCAACGAGACGGTGTGGGCATGGCAGGTAGCGATCGCCAACCGGCACCGTCCCACCGCACTGGCCCTCAGCCGACAGAACCTGCCGGTCCTCGACCGGGCTCGATTTGCTCCCGCCGAGGGGCTCAAGCAGGGCGCATACGTCCTCAACCCGGCGGTCGATCGGCCGCAGGTGATTCTGATGGCAACCGGCTCCGAGGTGGCACTCATCGTCGCTGCCGCCGATGTGCTCGCGCGGAGTGGAATTCGCGCGCGCATCGTGTCGATGCCGTGCTGGGAACTGTTCGACGAGCAACCGGACTCGTACCACACCGCGGTGCTGCCCCCATCTGTCGCCAAGCGGCTGGCCGTCGAAGCCGGCGTGTCGTTCGGCTGGCACAAGTGGATCGGAGCCAGCGGCGCCACCCATACGCTCGATCGCTTCGGAGCTTCGGCCCCCGGCGAGCAGCTCTTCCTCCAATTCGGGTTCGTGGTCGAGCAGGTCGTCGCGCGAGCGCGTGACCTGATGGGGTGAAACCGGCCCCCCACCGAGGGGCCGGTGCGTCAGACCGCGTTACGAGGCGGGCAGCTTGTCGCCGTCCGCCGGGGCCGCAACCTCGAAGGCATTGACGACACCCGACAGGAGAGCGAAGTAATTGGCGGCCGCCGTCAGCTCGACCAGCCACGGCGTGCCGTGCCGGTTCTTGAGCGAATCGAAGGCCGCCTGGTCGCTGCGGTTCGTGCGCATCAGCTGGCGGACGTAGGTCACGATCTCCCTTTCCTCGGCGGGAAGCTTTCCCGGATCGCCCTTCGCTCTCAGGAGGTCGATCACGTCCTCGCTCACACCGTTGCGGCGGGCGGCGGCCACCTGGGCCGCCCACACGTACGCCGCCTCGCGCTCGCGGACGGCGGCGAGGATTGCCACCGAGCGAAGTTTCGGCTCGACGATACTCTCGTCGCGGAAGAAGGTGACGAGACCGAGCACCCGCTCGGCAAGCTTCGGACTGTGGAGGAGCATGCTGAAGGGTCCCCGCACTCCGCCGAACACGCCGACGACCTTGTCGACCACGGCGTGATGCTCGGCGGGCACGTCAGCCTTGCTGGTGATGGGAGCGACGCGAGGCATGAGGGGCTCCTTTCTAGAGACCGCGGTAGGGTTGGCCCCACCGTTCCTCGTACACGATGTCGGCGAGGGGCCCGCGGCCGACGGGCCCGAACCGGCCCATGGGGTAGCCAATGGGAAGGATGGCGTAGGAATGAACGCCCGGCGGCAGGCCGAGCGCAGCTTCGGCGTCCTTCTCGTGCAGAAGGTGGCGGGTGGTGAGGGTCGTCCCCAGCCCGAGCGCGCGTGCCGCTAGCAGCATGTTCTGGACGGCGGGATAGATGGAGGCGCCCGAGGAGCGGGTCGGCGTCGCCGTCCCCTCGTCGAGACAGGCCACGATCCACACCGGCGCCTCGTGGAAGTGGTCGGTGAGATACTCCACCGCGGTGTGCTGCCGCGTGTAGCGCTCACGGCTGACCCCCGGCGGCGGCGCGCTGCTCAGATAGCGCGGCCCGACCACCTCGTCGAAGGCCTTCTTGTAGTACACCTGCACCTGCTTCTTGATCTTCGCGTCCTTGATGACCAGGAAGCGCCAGCGCTGCGTGTTCCCGCCATTGGCCGCGCACACCCCGGCCTCGAGGATCTTGCGGATTAGCTCGTCAGGCACCGGGTCCGGCTTCAGTCGCCGCATGGCCCGCGTCGTCTGGATGATCTCGAAGAGGTCGTTCTTCTCGGGCATACAAGGTCTCCTTTCCGGCCGGGGCGATCATAGTGCATCGCCGGCGGCCGGACAAACCCCACTTCCGGTCGACCGCGCTCAGTTCTACAATGCCTACGGCGGATTCTGGGGAGGTGGTGATGGCGCTCGATACGCCGAAGCTGATCCACATGCTGCGTACCATGATGCTGATTCGGGAATTCGACGAGCGGGCCATCCGGTTGAGGGTGGCCGGCCAGATCTACGGGGCGGTCCATCCTTACGTCGGCCAGGAGGCCGTGGCGGTCGGGGTGTGCTCGACCCTCACCACGACCGATCGGGTGACGAGCACCCACCGCGGTCATGGGCACTGCATCGCCAAGGGTGCGGACATCCGGCGCATGATGGCCGAGCTGTTCGGACGCGTGGACGGCTACTGCAAGGGCAAGGGCGGCTCCATGCACATCGCCGACTTTGCGGTGGGAATGCTGGGCGCCAACGGCATCGTAGGCGGGGGGCTGCCCATCGCCTGCGGAGCAGCGTTGGCCGCTCAGCTCGAGGGAAAGGGCGGCGTGACCGGATGCTTCTTCGGAGACGGGGCCGCCGCCGAAGGCGAATTCCACGAGGCGCTCAATATCGCCGCCCTGTGGAAGCTCCCCATCGTCTTCGTCTGCGAGAATAATCAGTACGCCGCCAACAACGCGGTGGCCGTCCAGCATCCGCGGGTCGATATCGCCGCCCACGCCCACGCGTACGCCATCCCCGGCGTCATCGTCGACGGCAACGACGTTCTTGAGGTCTATAGGGCCAGCGGCGAGGCGGTCACGAGGGCCCGCCGTGGGGAAGGCCCAACCCTGCTTGAGTGCAAGACGTATCGCTGGCACTTCCACGCCATGCGGGCGGCCGTGCCTCCAGAGACCCGCCCCCTCGACGAGATCGCGACCTGGAAGGCACGCGATCCTGTTGCGCGTCTCGAGCGGCACCTGCTCGACCTTGGATCGATCTCCCCGGCCGTGATCGCGACCCTCCGCGAGCGGGTGACGGCAGATCTTGACGAGGCCGTGGCGTTCGCCGAGGCCAGCCCCTTTCCCGATCCCAAGCACCTGCTGGTCGACATGTTCGCCGAGTGAGGGGACGAGGAACGCCCATGCGCGAGATCACGTTTCAGAAAGCCCTCGAAGAAGCAGTGACCGAGGAGATGCGGCGCGACCCCAGGGTCTTCACGATGGCCACCGACTTCACGGGCGATCCCCTCTCGGAGTTCGGCCCCACCCGCGTGCGTTTCACGCCCATCTCGGAAGCGGTGCTGACGGGCATGGGCCTGGGCGCAGCCGGCTGCGGGTTCCGCCCCATCGTGAACTGGCGAATGGTGACGTTCTCCTTCGTGGCCATGGACCAGATCGTCAACCAGGCGAGCAAGATCCGCTACATGTTCGGCGGCCAGGCCAACTTCCCGGTGACCTACCGGTGCACGACCGGAGGCGGCATAGGGCTGGCGGCGCAGCACTCCCAGAGCCCGTATTCCATGTGGATGCACCTGGCCGGCCTGAAGATCATCCTGCCCTCCACGCCGGCTGACGCGAAGGGGTTGCTCAAGAGCGCCATCAGGGATAACAACCCCGTGGTGTCGTTCGAGTGCAGCCGGCTGGCCACCGTGACCGGCCCCGTGCCCGACGGCGACCATCTCATACCGATCGGAATGGCAGAGGTGAAGCGGTCCGGTACGGACGTGACGATCGTGGGTCTCGCGTATTACGTGCGCGAGGCCTTGACGGTGGCCGCGGAGCTCGCATCGGAGGGCATCTCGGTCGAGGTGGTCGATCCGCGGACCCTGGTCCCCATGGATGTCGACACCCTGCGCGCGTCGGCGCAGAAGACCGGTCGGGTGGTCATCGTGGACGAGGCGCCATCGACGTGCTCGGCGGCGTCGGAGATTGCCGCCCTGATCGTCGAGGATCCCGAGACGTTTCGCGCGCTGAAGACGCCGGTCCGCCGCGTGTGCGCCGTCCCCGTGCCCGTTCCTTACAGCCCGACCCTGGAAGAGGCCGCGCTGCCCAGCCGAGACGACATCAAGGCCGCGGTCTACGCGGCGCTCAAGGACGCGAGGTTCCCGTAGCCTGACCGCGAGCGGCGAGGCGGATGGCACGCCAGATCGCATCGGGCGTCGCTGGCAGTGGGATGTCAGTGACGCCGGCGGGCGCCAGCGCGTCGGCGATAGCGCTCGCGATCACGGCAGGAGCCGGCGTGGTCCCGCCCTCCCCGCCCGCCTTGATGCCAAGCGGATTCGTGGGTGAGGCCACCTCGTTGAGGTGGGTCGCCAAGGAGGGCACGTCGGCCGCGCGCAAGAGAGAGTAGTCCATGAATGAGCCGGTCAGCGTCTGACCGGTGGCAGGATCGACCACGCACGCCTCGCACAGCGCCTGGCCCAGCCCCATGACGATACCGCCGTGGGTCTGGCCATCGACGATCAGCGGATTGATGGCGCGGCCCACGTCGTCGATGGCGACGTAGCGCGCGAGCCGCACGGCGCCCGTCTCCGGATCCACCTCCACCTCGCCCACGTGACATCCGTTGGGGAACACCGGCTCGTGCATCTCGTTGTCGCGCGTGACCGCGAGCCCGTCAGGGATCGCGAAGAGGCTGATGCTCCGGTCGGTACCGACCACGGTAAAGCGGCCACACGCGTAGCGCACATCGCTCTCGGCCGCCTCCAGCACCTGGGCCGCGCGCCGCCGGCCCTCGGCGATCAGGTCATCGCAGGCGAGGGCGATGACCGTCCCCGCCATGCGCATCGAGCGGCCCGAGTGGGTGCCGCCTCCGAAGCGAACGAAGTCAGTGTCACCGAGCAGGATGCGGACCGAGTCGAGGTCGAGCCCGAGACGATCGGCCGCGACCTGGGCGAAGCTCGTCTCGTGCCCCTGCCCGGCCGACTGAGTGCCGACGACCACCTCGACGACGGCGCGCGGTGAATCGCCCGGACCATCGGGGCGCACTGTCATGCGCGCCTGCTCGCGGGGCGTCCCCACTGACGATTCGACGTAGTTGGCCAGACCCCGGCCGAGGAGGAGGCCCCGCCCCTGAGCCTCCGCTCGGCGCTTCTCGAATCCATCCCAGTCGGCGCGTTGCATGGCGAGCGTCATGTTCTCGGCATAGAGCCCGCTGTCGTAGATCATCCCGAACGGGTTCGTGTACGGCATCTGTGCCTCGCCGATCAGATTGCGTCGGCGTAGCACGATCCGATCGATGCCGGTCTGCTGTGAGGCCAGGTCGATGAGCCGCTCGATGGCGAACGTGACTTCCGGGCGCCCGGAGGAGCGATAGGCCTGGGTTGGAACGGTGTTCGTGAACACGGCCCGCGCCCGCACTCGCGCCAGAGGGATGTGGTAGTTACCGGTCACCAGCGCCGACCCCTTACCGAGCGGCGAGAACGAGACGGCGCGCGCGCCGACGTTGGAGATGTTGTCGGCGCGGAGCGCCAGGAAGCGGCCATCAAGGTCGAGAGCCAGCGCCACCCGGGTGATGAGATCGCGCCCCTGATAATCGCTCACCAATGTCTCGGCCCGCGTCGCCGTGAACTTGACCGGGCGGCCGAGCCTCCGCGCCGCCCACAGCACGAGACCGTACTCGACGTAGACCCGGTTCTTGGTCCCGAAGTTGCCGCCGACGTCGAGCGAGACCACGCGCAGCCGTTCAGGGGTCAGCCCCAAGACCTCGGCGATCTCACGACGCTGTCGAAAGGCGCCCCCGCTGCCGGCGTAAAGCTCGTACCGCCCGCTCGTCGCATCCCAGACGCCGAGCGCTGCCCGCGGCTCGATCGGCACCCCGGTCACGCGCCCAACGTGAAACTCATGCGTCACAACGTGGGCCGCCCCCGCAAAGGCGGCGTCGACGGCTGCCGCATCGCTCCCGAAGGTGGTGTCCACACAGACATTCGTCGGGACCTCGTCCCACACCACCGGCGCTCGGCCCTGGACGGCCTCCGCCGCATCGATCACGAAGGGCAGCGGAGCCCACGTCACGTGCACGGCGGCAGCGGCGGCCTCGGCTTGGGCGCTTGTCTCGGCCACGACCATGGCCACCGCCTCGCCCACGTGGCGAGTTCGGTCGGCCGGCAGCAACGCGTGCGGGCCGAAGAAGATCGCGCCGCCCCCTGGTGCGCACAGCTTCAGATCGTAGCGATTGGACGGCACCGGATTGTGCGGGATGGCAGCCAGGCCGTCGGCGGACACGTCCGACCCCGTGAAGAAACCCAGGACACCCGACATCGCACGAGCCGCGTCCCGCTCGATGGCCACGATGCGGGCGTGGGGATGAGGCGAGCGCACCATCGCCGCGTGGGCTTGACCGGGTAGCAAGAAATCGTCGCTGAACCGACCCTTCCCCCGGAGCAGGCGGTCGTCCTCCTTGCGCCGCAGGGGCCGACCGATGTGGGACTGGGCTCCCTCCGTCAGATGGGAGCTTCCTCGCGGCGACCGATCAGTAGAAGGCGGCGCCGCCATTCACATGAATGGTCTGGCCGGTGATGAAGCCCCCGTCGTCGGTGACCAGAAACACGCAGGTGGCGGCGATCTCGTCCACCGTCCCCTGACGACCGAGCGGGATGCCCGAGGCGTCTGGCACCCGTCCTTGGTACCACTCGGGATTGGCGCGCGTGGTGTCGATGCTGCCCGGCGAGACCACGTTGACCCGGATGTTCTGGGCCGCGAACTCGGACGCCAGCCCGCGCGCCAGCCCAACCAGACCCATCTTGGCCGCGGAGACGTGGGCGCGGCCCTTGCCACCGACAAACGCCCCTTCCCCGGTAAAGAACAGGATGCGTCCGTAGCGATGCCTGACCATCGAATCGATGACGGCCCGCGTGCAGTAGACCGCGCCGTCCAGCACGACACCCCTCACCGCCTCCCAGTCCTGCCGTGTCAGCTCCGGGAAGGGTTTGTGCGGCCGGATGGCGGCATTGTTGATGAGGATGTCGATCCGACCGAACTCTGCGAGGGCCTTGTCCATCATGCGGACGACCTGATCCTCGCTGGCCACGTCGGCGACGAGGGAGAGGGCCTTCACCCCGCACGCCCGCGCTTCCTGGGCGACCGAGTCAGCCTCCGCCTGGTTGGTTCTTGCGTTGACGACGACGTGGGCACCCTCGCTCGCCAATCGCAAGACGGTTGCGCGGCCGATATTGCGACCGGAACCCGTCACCAGAGCTACCTTGCCTTCGAGCTTGCCCATGAGCCACCTCCCGAAAGGAGGAACAAACGTAGCACGAGACTGCCAAGCTCAGATCAGGAAGGCTAGATTGGGCAACGGCTCAGCGGCGTTCACGAGCACGACCTTCTTCCGGCTCATCTTCAGGGCGCCGTCGACCGGGCGGAGCCAGTGCGTGGTGCGCCCGACCCACCAGTGCGTCTCTCGCTTGGCCTGGACGGCGCCCCCGCACCATGATGACGGGCTCGGTGCCGAGATGGCGGGTGACGAAATCGCCCGCCTGCGCGATCTCGCTGTCATGGCCCACGAAGACCCAGCCGCGATGGAAGATGCGCTCCATCTCGTCGGCGAAGATGCGCGGGTCGGTGTAGAGCGAGGCGTGGATACGATCGTCCTGCACGAGCGCCTTGTAGTCGATTGGCCCAGCCGGCGACGACATCGGGCCTACTCTATCACTTCTGACCAAACTCGAAGCCCGGTCCCAGCGCCGGGCGCCGCAAGCTTATGATGGCCAGATGTCAACTGCTTCGCGCTCAGGCCGCCACCCGTTTGAGCCGTGGATTGTCGTCGGCGCGGTGTGGATCACCTTGGCCATCGCTTCGGGCCTCTACTTCGCGTTCCCGATCTTCTTCGTGGCCTTGCTCGAGGAGTTCGGCTGGTCGCGCGGCGCTACCGCCGCTGCTTTCTCCATCTCGTCGATCGTGCAGGGCCTGCTCTCGCCGGTGGTCGGAATGCTTGTGGATCGACTGGGCCCGCGCCTGGTCATGCTGAGCGGGGCCGTCCTGCTCGGCGGCGCCTGCGTCCTGTCGAGCCAGATCGGATCTCTATGGTCGCTCTACCTGGTCACGGGCGTGATCGCCGCGGTCGGGGTGTGTGCGGTCAGCTGGATTCCGAGCGGCGCGCTGATCGCACGGTGGTTCGCCGAGCGGCGGGGCAGCATCATGGGCCTGGCCTTTTCGGGCATGGGGGCAGGCGTGCTGGTCATCGGACCCCTCGCCCAATGGTTAATTGCCGTGCACGGCTGGCGCACGGCCTACACGGTCCTTGGTCTGGGCACTCTGGCTGTCCTTGTCCCCCTTATCTGGTTCGGCATACGGGATGCGCCCGCGAGGGGCACGCCAGCTCGACGCGAGGCGGGTAGCGGCAGCCCGGAACCCGCGCCGGCAGGCGTGGAGGTCGCCGATGCCCTTCGGACGCGACCGTTCTGGGCGCTCTTCTTCGCGTACCTCTGCACGCCGCTGGCCGTCTTCCCGGTCGTCACGCATCAGGTGGCGTTCGCGGTCGATCACGGCTTCCCACGCCTGTTCGTGGCCGGTATCTTCGGGCTCACTGGTCTGCTGTCCACGGTGGGCCGAATCGCCTTCGGCATCGCCGCCGATCGCATCGGGCGAGAGACCTCGGTCACCATTTCGTACGCCTGCACGGCAGTGGGAACGCTCTGCCTGCTGGCCCTCGAGGTGCGACCGTCGGCGGTCGCGCTGTACGCGTACGCCCTCTTCTTCGGCCTCGGCTTCGGCGCCCGCGGTCCCATCATTACCGCGATCGCCTCGCAGCTCTTCGCGGGGCGCCGGTTCGGCGCTATCTACGGCATCCTGAGCGTCGGCAACGGGATCGGCGGGGCGGTGGGTCCGTGGTTCGGCGGCGTCGTGCACGACCTCACCGGGAGCTACCGGGCCGCCTTCCTGATCGCCGTCGGCTTCTGCGCGGTGGGAGCGGCGTGTTTCTGGCTGGCCCGCCCGCCGCGGCCTCACTCCCGGATCGTGGCGCAGATCACCCGTGTTTGACGGTGCTCAGCATCGTCCTTACACTCTGTCCAGCGCCTGCCGCGGGAAAGGTTGGCAATCACGATGACACCAGATCGTTTCGCCCAGGGGATGACCTTCGCCGAGTACGTCACCTTCATCGGCTCGCCCCAAAACCTCGGCCGCGAGGGCTTCGACATTCGGCGGTTTGCCCATGTCCGTCCTCGCGTCGACTGGAGCGGATTCCTCCGCGACCGCTACGCGCGAACGCGTCTCGCCGAAGAGCAGACGGCCGCCATCAAGTGGCTCGCGGCGCAACCGGGCGGGCCCGCCAAGATCCTGGTGATCTCCGAGGACTGGTCGTCCGACTGCCGGCGCGACGTGCCGTACCTGGCCCGCCTCGCGGAAGCTGGCGGTCTCGAGTTGCGCATCTTCGTCCGTGACGGCGACACGATGCTGATGAAGGGTCTACCCTCCCCCAGCGCCGGCGGCAACAGCGATCTGGTGCTGGAATATGCGAACGAGAAGAACGGCCAGCGGTTCGCCACGGTCCCGGTCGCCGTGTTCTTCACGAAGGACTTTGTCGAGCTCTACCGCTACATCGAGTATCCCGCCATCTATCACAAGGAGCGCGTGATCGGGCACCTGCGAACGGCGCGGGCCGGAGAGACCGAGGAGCTGGCAAAGGCGCGGGGGGGCCAGGACATCGCTGCGCTGCTCGACTCGCCTTTCTTCGACGTCTGGGCCCAGGCTGGGATCGCTGAGATCCTCAGCGCCCTCCACGAACGGCTGGTGACGACCCCCCGCCCCTGATGTACCGCAGGGGAGCGGGTGCGGCGCCCGGCTCCCCGCGTGGACTTCACATCGGAGGCCGGACGCCGTCCTTGCTCACCTGGATCCGCCCGGTGGGGGTCAACTTGCCGTCGGCGCTCTGCGCGGCCCCAAAGAAGACATACTCGCCAGGCTTGAGCGCCGAGCGGTCGGCGGACACGGCGGTCACGACGGGAGTGCCCTCCGGCACAAGGATTTTCTGGGAACCGTCCTTGTAGGTCAGGGTGATCTCGCGACCGCTCGTCGACTCCACCACGGCCGTGACCCGGGCATTGGTCATCATTGACTCTGGCTCGAGATCCCACGGACGATGCCCTTCGTTGGGCACGCCCATGCTGGCCGGGAAGACGTGCACCTCGAGCGCCGTGCGCGACTCACCGGGACCCGACCGGGTGGTGGCGCCGACCCCGTCACCCGGCTTGATGTCCGAGAGCTTCACCGACTGCACGGTGGCCACCGCTGTCTTGTCGGTCAGCTCGACCTTCACGTCCTTGCCCTCGCGCGTCTTCACAGACAGCACATCGCCGTCGAGGGCCGTGATCGTGCCCCGGATCCGAAGCGGCATCTGAGCCTCGACGGTGACACTGGCGACGGTCAGAAGTCCGACCAACAAGGCGGCCACACGAATCATGCGATGGATCCTCCCTCGGCCGAGTGTGCAGACGGTCTACCGGTTCAGCTCATCAGGCCGTAGAACCGTCCCGCATTCTCGCAGACCATCTTGCGGGTGACGTCTGGGGGCAGGTGCCCAAACTGTGCGTCGATGTACTTCTCCGACTCCGGCCACACCCCATCGGGGTGCGGATAGTCGGACCCCCACATGAGAGTCTCGACGCCCATGTCGTCAATCAGCTTGGTTCCCACCCGGTCGAACTGGAACGTCGCCTTGCACTGTCTGCGCCAGTACTCGCTCGGCTTCATCTTGAGCGGGAGGTCCCGATACTGGTCCTGCCACTCGAAATCCATGCGATCCAGCACGTAGGGAATCCAGCCGATGCCGCTCTCGCCAAAGGCGATGCGAAGGTTCGGATAGCGCTCGAACACCGCGCGTCCCATGAGAGCGGTCAGGATGTTCGCCAACGTCATCTGGAAGAGGCACAGGCTGCTGTAGGCCAGCGCCCGCTGGGTGAGCCCGGTGTATTGCTCACGCAGCTTGGGTGACACGGACGGGAAGGTGTGGAAGTGCAGGGGAATCCCCACCTCGTTGATGGCCTCCCACAGCGGTTCCCAGGTCGGATGCCACATGGGCTCCATGTCCCAGGAGCACGACAGCTCGATGCCCTTGAAGCCCAGCTTGGCCGCTCGATGGACCTCGGCCACGGCCGCCTCGATGTCGCCGTAGGGAAGGCAAGCCAGGCCGATGTGGCGATCGGGATAGTGCCGACAGAAGTCGTTCAGCCAGGTGTTATAGATCCGCAGCATCTCGCTGGATGCCTCGCGGTCGTTCAGCTTGGCGGCGGCGGCCAGGATGCCGTAGATCACCTCGGCGTCGACGCCGTCGCGGTCCATCTCCTTGACGCGCAGATGCGGATCGCCCGGACGCCGGATGCCCTTCTTACCGTCCTCGTACAGGCCGGTGGCCGCCATCACGTCGACCCGGAGCTGCTTGCCGGGAACATATGCCGTTCCCGACGCGCCCACGCCGCCCGCCAGACCAAAGGTGGCCCCGTTGTTGGCGACCCAGCGCCGGCCCTCCGGCCCATCGGCGACATAGGGCATGCGGTCCTTCAGCGCCTGGGGCGCCTCCGACACGAACAAGTCCGGAGGCAGCCAGATGAGGTCGAGGTGACAGTCCGCCGAGATCCGCTCGTAACGCATGAGGTTCCTCTCCTATCGTCCAGTGACCAGAGGGAGCCCTTCCCCTCGCCGTACATCGTTGATGACCTCGAGGACTCGGGTGTGCAGTCCCTGGATATTCGACGCCGAACTCCTGACCGAGACGGCCATTGTCCACCAGGTAGTTGCCGGAATCCTCGCGGCCTCCCTCCTGGTCAAAGGTGATCTGCGCGTTCGGCAAAAACCCGCGCACGATGTCCGCCAGCTCGCCCAGGCTGACCGGGATCCCGCCCGAGTTGTAGAGATGGTGGCGGGGCGTGTCGGCCAGCAGCACCCGGGTGAAGACCTCGGCGATGTCCTCGACGTGAATCAACAGGCGCATCAGCCCCTTCTTCGGAAGGTGCACCGGCTTGCCGCGGGCGGCGTCGACCATGATCTGTACGTGGTCCGTCGACCCGCGCACCTTGTCAGGCCCGGTGACGTTGGCGGGGCGCACGCCTGTGATCGACATGCCGTAGTTCTTGATGTACTTCTGCGCCTGGAACTCGTTGAAGATCTTGTGCATCGCATACTGGCTGGTGCCGTGGGTCGGGTCGTCCTCCTTTACCGGCCGGTCACCAAAGTGACTCTGCTGGCCACTCACCGCGATGGAACTCGCGTATACCACGCGCTTCACGCCCCCCAGGCGGGCGGCCTCGAAGCAGTTGTCCATCCCGAGGACGTCGAGGCGCATAACTTGGTGCGGGTTGCCCTCACCCGCTCCCAGGCCGTAGGCGAGGTTGATGAGCCGTTCGGGCTTCACCTCCAGCACGGCCCGCATCACGTCCTCGAATTGCGTGATGTCCCCGCGGAGCACCGGCGCCTGGATCGATACGTCGCCGAAGGGCACCGCGCCAGGGTTCAGGTCCATGCCCACCACCGTTTCGCCGCGCGCGACCAAGCGCTTGATGAGCCTGGGCCCGATGAAGCCCGTCGCGCCGATCACCAGTACCGACATTCCAGGTCTCCTCGGTCGCTTCGCTAGGCGTCGGGCTCCCGCGTGGACTGCCAGGCGATCAGTCTCCACTGCTCGCCGGCCTTGGCATAGACCGCCAGGTAGCGGACGGTAAAGCGCTGCTCCTTGCCGTCTCGCTCGACGTGCATCTGCGAGACGCCGTTCACAACGCCTACCCCTCCGTGCACGCGCGCACGTCGCTCGCGTGGGGTTATGCCGCGGTAGTGCGGCTTGCCCGCGCGGAGGTTGGCGATGTGCTCGGCCTTCGACTCCAGGCGGGCCGTGGAATGCACATAGGTCAGGTCATCAGACAGCACCGCGTCGAGGGCCGCCCAGTCCCCGCGCCGCATGGCCTCGAATCGACGATCGTCGGCCTGGAGCACGTCGGCTTCGGTTGCCGTTGGTGCGATTCCTACTGCCGTCATGGCACCCTCCTCTACACTCCGGCCGCGATGGACTTCGTGCGGGTTTCCGCGCGGCAGGCCGGAATCACGTGTCGGCCGAACATCTCGATGGAGTGCAACGCGCGCTCGTGCGGGATGGTTTCCGTCTGGGTGATCAAGATGACCTGATCGACTCCAGCCTCCTCGTACAGTTGAACACCCCTGATACAGCTATCCGGATCGCCGGCCAGGATGATGCCGCGATCACAGAGCGTGTCGGGATCCATCTGGCCGAAGGCGGCCCGGGCCGCGCCGGGGCCACTGTCAAGGGAGATACCGACCTGGGCGGCCTGTTCCCGGTGCGCCTCGTCGGACTGCCGCAGCCATCGACCGAAATCGGCCTTCAAATGGTCGGGCACGCCGCCCCACGAGTCGAGCAGCTGCTCGTAGGCGTTCACCCGGTCGCGGATGTACGGCTT
Source organism: uncultured Candidatus Rokubacteria bacterium (assembly GCA_963754315.1). GTDB lineage: Bacteria > Methylomirabilota > Methylomirabilia > Rokubacteriales > CSP1-6 > CAVWFS01. The sequence goes on along the minus strand of CAVWFS010000008.1, from coordinate 390,756 downwards.
GTCGGGGCCGAAGAACGTCTTGAGCGAGTTGGCGGCCAGCTCACGTGCCTCCCGGTTGTTCTCCCCGCAGAAGGCATGGACGTTGTTACCCCAGAACTCATTGACGACGGCGCCCACGGGCGTGGCCTGCTTGACTCTGGCGCGATAGCGCCGGACGTGCTCGGCCAGGATGGACGTGGCATAGGTCGCGGACGACAGCACGCCGATCCCCTTTTCGGCTGCCACGTCGAAGCTCTCCGTCTGCGTGCAGGCCAGATACAGGCGCGGATGGGGCCGCTGATAGGGCTTCGGCAACACCCGACGCGTCGGCACCGTCCAGAACTTTCCTTCCCAGGAAAACTCGTCGGACTGCCAGATGCGAGGGAGCATGGTGATGGACTCCTCCCACATCGCGCGCGTGTCGCGGGGGTCGATCCCCTGCCCGATCTGCTCGTAGGCATTGGAGCGCCCGGTCCCGAACTCGAGACGGCCATCGGTCAGCTGATCGAGCATGGCAGCGCGCTCGGCCACCCGCACGGGATGGTGATACGGCAGGATGCACACCCCGAACCCGATCCGGATCCGCGTGGTCAGCTGGCTCAGGGCTCCCAGGAGGACTTCGGGGCAGGGCGAGCCCGAGAACCCGGTGAGGAAGTGATGCTCCACGAACCACAGGTTATCGAAGCCAACCTTCTCCGCCAGCACGCACTGTTCCAGCGTCTCCTTGTAGAGGAGGTTCCAATCGACCGTGGTGCCCGTGAACGGACGCTGGGCTTCGTAGAGCAACCCGAATTGCATGCTCAGGTGATCCTACCACGGGCGCGGGGCGGCCCGGCCGGGCCGGCGTGATTGACTTCGTGCGGGCCACGCGGTACACGAACAACTCATGGCGCTCGGGCAGACGCTGGTAGTCGGCGTGGACGTGGGCGGCACGTTCACCGATCTCGTCCTGTTCGACGAGGCCAACGGCGCCGTGCGAGTCGCCAAAGTGCCGACGACCGTTCGCAATCAGGCGGACGGCGTCCTGGCTGCGCTGGCCGAGGCGGCCGCCCGGCCCGCCGACCTGAAGATCGTCGTGCACGGGACCACCACCGCCACCAACGCCCTCCTCGAGCGCAAGGGCGCGCGCACCGGGCTCATCACCACGCGCGGGTTCCGCGACGTCCTGGAGCTGGGTCGGCGCACGCGACCCACTCCTTACGGGCTCAAGGGCACGTTCGAGGCATTGATCCCGCGCGAGCTACGCCTGGAAGTCCCCGAACGGATCGACGCCGAGGGCCAGGTGGTGACCGCCCTCGACGAGGAGGAAGTGCGTCGCGCCGCCGCCTGGCTGCGCGAGCACGACGTCGAGGCGCTGGTGATTCACTTCATCCACTCGTACGTCAACGACACGCACGAACGCCGCGCGCGCGAGGTAGCCGCCGCCGAATGGCCGAACGCCTATGTGACGGCGGGCGCCGAGTTGCTCCCGGAGTACCGGGAGTTCGAGCGCGGGACCACGGCGGCTATCAACGGCTTCGTCCAGCCGGTGATCGACCGCTACCTGCGCCGGTTGGCCGGCGAGCTCGCGCGTCAGGGTTACGCGCACCAGCTCCTGGTGATGCAGGGCAACGGTGGCACCATGTCCGTCGATGTGGCCGCCCGCCATGCCGTCAACACGCTCATGTCGGGGCCGGCAGCCGGTGTCATGGCCGCGGCCTTCACGGCGCTGGCTGCCGGCCACCCCAACGTGATCTCGTGCGACATGGGCGGTACGAGCTTCGACGTCGGGGTGATCGTGGGAGGTGTCCCCGCGGTGAGCGCCGACAAGGAGATGGGCTACGGTCTGCCCGTGCGTGTGCCCATGATCGACATCCACACCATCGGCGCGGGCGGTGGCTCTGTCGCCCGCGTGTCGAACGCGGGGATCCTGCAGGTGGGCCCGGAAAGCGCGGGGGCCGAGCCCGGACCCATCGCGTTTGGTCGCGGCGGTCTGCAGCCCACCATCACCGACGCCAACCTGCTCCTGGGCCGGCTCAACCCAGGGGGCCTTCTCGGCGTCGCGGGAGGCGCGCGTCTCGATCTGGTGGCCGAGACCGTCGACAAGAAGATTGGCGCTCACCTGGGCCTCGATCCGGTGGCGGCGGCCGCCGCCATCGTCCGCGTGGCGAACGACAAGATGGCGGGCGCCATCCGGCTGGTGTCGCTCCAGCGTGGACGCGACCCGCGCGATTTTGTCTTGTTCGCCTTCGGCGGCGCCGGTCCTCTCCACGCTGTGGCCCTCGCGCGCGAGCTGGCAATCCCCAAGGTTCTGGTGCCGGCACGGCCTGGCATCACGTCGGCCTTCGGCTGCCTGGTGGCAGACGTGCGGCACGACTTCGTGCGGACGATCAATCAAGGCCTGCTGCGTATGGATGTGGCGGACGCGCGGGCGATCCTGGCCGCCCAGATCGCCGAGGGGCGCCGGCTACTCGCCACCGAAGGTGTCGAGGTCGAGACGGTGACTGTGCAGCACGAGGCCGACATGCAGTTTGCCGGTCAGACCCATGTGCTCACGGTGCCCATCGCCGGCACGAACGTGTCGCGCGAGGAGCTCGCCGACACGTTCGAGCGCGCCTACCTGGAGCGTTTTGGTGTAGAGCTACGCGAGATGCGGGCGGTGGTCATGAGCTTGCGCACCGCTGTCATCGGACGACGCCGGCCTATTGCCCTTGACGGGTTGGTCGGCGTCGCCGGAGCCGGTGGGTCGACCAGCACGCGGCGGGTGTGGTTCGAAGGGGGGTGGCGCGACACACCGATCTACCGGCGCGAGCAACTGTCCGTCGGCGCAACACTGACGGGCCCCGCCATCGTTGAGCAGCTCGACGCCACCACGGTCATCGAGCCAGGCGATGGCGCGCGGGTGGACGCCCTCGGCAACCTCGAGATCGCGGTGAGAGCGGGGTGACGGCTGGTATCACACACAACAATTTCCCTCCCCAACGACCTCGCACGTCTGGTAGCCCATGAGGCACGGCGTCGCGAGACGTCAGTATCCAGAATGAGCGCCTCCCGGTAGCGCTCCTCGGCACCGGAGCCGCTCCGCTCTTGCTGGCAGGCGATCTCACCTAGTACGTGGAGGGCGAAAGCCTCGAGCCGTCGTTCACTCCTGGTTCGAGCACGCGTGAGCGCCCGGTCCGCATAGGCGATCCGACTCTCTCACGTGGAAGACTCGACGGTCGCGCTGCCATCGCGTTCACTCTGGTAGACTCCCGGCCATGGTCCAGAGTGCGCTCGGTGGCGGTGCGGCCGTCAAACAGCAGCCGATCGACCCGGTCACCCTCGTCGTCGTCCAGAACGGCCTGCAGCAGGTGGCCAGCGAGATGGATCTCACGTTCGAGCGCGCCGCCTTCTCACCGGTCATCTCCGAGGGCTTCGACCGTTCCGACGGCATATACGACCGCGACACCGGCGACGTCATCGCCCAGGGCGAACTGGGGCTGCCCATCTTCGTGGGCGTCATGCAGTTCACCACGCGGGCGGTCATCGAGCGCGCGCGCGATCTCGCGCCGGGCGACATCTTCCTCGTCAACGACCCGTACTGCGGCGGGACGCATCTGATGGACGTCAAGATGGTCAAGCCGTTCTTTTATGGAGGGCAGCACTGGGCGTGGCTGGCCAACACCGGCCACTGGCCCGACACCGGCGGGTCTGTTCCCGGCGGCTTCTCCACGCGAGCCACGGAGGTCCAGCAGGAGGGACTGCGCCTACCTCCCGTGAAGCTCTTCCGGGCCGGGGTGATGGACGACGACATCCTCCAGATCGTCCTCGCCAACATCCGCGTGCCCGAGGAGCGGATCGGCGACATCAAGGCCCAGGTGGCGGCCCTCACCGTTGGCGAGCGGAGGCTCACCACGCTGCTCGACCGCTATGGGGCCGACACCGTCGCCGCGTGCATTGTGGAACTGCGCCGACGCTCGGAGCAGATGATGCGCGCCCACATCGCCAAGATCCCTGACGGCGTCTACGGCGGCGAGGCCTTCGTGGATTCCGACGGCATTGACCCCGACCCCCTGGCCATCCGCCTGACCATCAAGAAGGAGGGGACGGATCTTCACTTCGATTTCTCGGAGTCGAGCCCGCCGTGCCGGGGTCCCCTCAACAGCGTCATCGCCACGACCAAGGCGGCCGTCTATCTGGCTATCAAGCACATCTTCCCCGACGTGCCCATCAACGCTGGCTGCTTCGAGCCGCTCAAGATCACCGATCCGCATGGGACGTTCCTCTACGCCCGCTACCCCCGACCCGTCTCGGGGTGCGCGGCCGAGGTCAGCTCGCGCATCGCCGAGAGCGTCTTCAGCACGTTGGCGCGGGCCATCCCCGACGACCTCTTCGCGGCTCCCGCCGGCACCAGCGGCAACCTGACCTTGGGTGGTTTCGACCCGTTGAAAGAGCGCCACTACATCATGTACGTCTTCTCGGGCGGCGGTTACGGCGGCAGCGCCGAGGACGACGGCCTCACCAATGGCTGCTCCACTATCGGCATCTCCAAGACCCAGCCCGCCGAGGTGCTGGAGCAGCACTATCCGATCCTCTTCGAGCAGTACGCGCTGCGCGAGCGCTCGGGCGGGGCCGGCCGCACGCGCGGGGGCTTCGGCGTCGATTATCGAGTGCGAATCCGGCGGGGCGAGGCGCTGCTCTCTTTTCTGATGGACCACGGACGCTTCGGGCCCCCTGGTCTCCTGGGCGGCCGAGACGGAGCCTCCAACGAGGTCGTGGTCGAGCGCCAGGGCAACGTCTATCGGTCGCCGCATTGGTCCAAGGACGAGGACATCCGCATGGGAGCCGGCGACACCGTGCACGTGCGCACCCCGGGGGGTGGAGGCTACGGCGATCCACTCTCGCGCGACCCCGAAATGGTGCGGCGCGACGTGGCGCGTGGGTATTTCACGGTGGAGGACGCCGCCCGCGACTACGGCGTGGTACTCGCCGGCGAGCCACTCGCGGTGGACCTCGCGGCAACCGATCGGTTCCGGGGCACGCACCGGCGCTCGGCGTCCACCAAGTGACGTCAGGTCCCCAAGGTCGAGCGCTCAGGGATCACGTCACCGTCTTGCCTTGACGTCGCTGCTGGTCCCATATAAGGTTCGTCAGCCATCGAGCCAGCTCCCCGGCAAGCATGCAGAGAGTGAGGGATGAACCTATGAGACTTCCCTACCGTTTTGGGATGTCGTGGATTGTGGTCGTGACCATCATTGGCGTGATCGTCCTCGCCAGTCTGGGGTCGTTCCCAGCCCGTGCCGCCGACCCGATCAAGATCGGTCTCGGCATGGCATTGACGGGCGGCCTGTCCGCCAACGGCAAGCCAGCCCTCATGGCGATGCAGATCTGGAAGGACGACGTCAACAAGAAGGGCGGCATCCTCGGTCGGCCGGTGGAGCTGATCTTCTACGACGACCAGACCAACCCGGCTACCGTGCCCGGGATCTACACGAAGCTCCTCGAGGTCGACAAGGTGGACTTCGTGGTCTCCGGCTACGGCACCAACCTGATCGCGCCGCTCATGCCCATCGTGATGGAGCGCAAGCTCACCCTGATGGGCATCCTCGGCCTGGCCAACAACGAGAAGTACAAGTATCCGAACTACTTCCAGATCCAACCGTCAGGGCCGGACCCAGAGACAAACTGGGCGACGGGCTTCTTCGAGTTGGCCTCCAAGCAGAATCCGCGGCCACAAACGGTAGCGCTGGTGGGCGCCGACGCCGAGTATCCGCGGCACGCCATCGATGGAGCCCGAGTGCTCGTCAAGAAGTTCGGGATGAAAACCGTGTACGACAAATCGTATCCACCGAGCACCGCCGACTACACGCCGATCGTCAGGGCCATCAAAGCCGTGAATCCCGACGTCGTGTTCGTGGCCTCCTACCCGCCCGACTCGGTGGGGATGGTCCGGGCGGCGCACGAGGTCGGCCTGCAGCCCAAGATCTTCGGGGGCGGCATGGTGGGGCTGCAGTTCACGACGATCATGACGAGCCTGGGACCGATGCTCAACGGGATCGTGAACTACGACTTTTGGGCGCCCGAGCAGACCATGATGTTTCCCGGCATCAAGGAGTTCTTCGCCGAGTACCAGAAGCGCGCGAAGGAAGCGGGCGTGGACACCCTCGGGTACTACCTGCCGCCCTACGCCTACTCGGCCATCCAGATCCTGGGCCTGGCCATCGAAGGGGCCAAGAGTCTCGATCAGCAGAAGGTGGCCGACTTCATACGCGCCAACGAGTTCAGCACGATCGTGGGCAAGGTGAAGTTCGGGCAGAACGGTGAGTGGGCAAAGTCGCGGGTGCTCCAAGTTCAGTACCGGGGCGTCAAGGGAGCGGACGTCGAGCAGTTCCGGGGGCCTGGCAAGAAGATCGTCCTCTACCCCGACGAGTTCAAGTCGGGCACCATGGTCTACCCCTACTCCGCGGCCCAGAAATAGCGAAAGCGATCTCCACGCCGCGCGGGCCGCGCCCCGTGGTGGACGCGCGTTCGCGCGCGGCGTGGATGCGCGCCCGACATGTTCTCCTGGGATCTGCTGGCCAACGCGATCGTCGCCGGGCTTCTGCTGGGAGGCTTCTACGCCGCCGTCAGCCTGGGCATCGCCCTCACCTTCGGGCTTCTGGACGTGGTCAACATTGCCCACCCGGCCTTCGTCATCCTCGGAGGCTACGCTGCCTATGTGATGAACAACTCCTTTGGCACCGACCCAATCCTCGCCGGCGTGATGATGATGCCGCTGTTCTACGTGATCGGGGCCGCCGTCTATCGCATTTACTACGGCAGCTTCGAGCGGCGGGGCGAGGAGGCCCTGCGCGGGTTGGTCTTCTTCTTCGGCGTGCTCTTCATCATCGAGGTCGGCCTCAGCCTGAAGTATGGCGTTGACTACCGGCTGGTGGAGGCTCCCTACATCGGCAAGTCGATCGACTTCTGGGGTGTAGGGATCGCGTTCCGTCTGCTCGTGCCATTCGTGGTCGGCATCAGCATGACCCTGGCGCTCTACCTGTTCCTGTCCAAGACGTTTTACGGTCGAGCCATGATGGCCGTTTCCCAGGATCGCGTCGCCCTTCAGCTGATGGGTGCCAATCCCGTCCGAATCAAGACCATCGCTTTCGGCGTCGGTATCGCGGCCGCCGGCCTCGCCGGCGCACTGCTCATCATGATCGCCCCCATCGTGCCCTCCACTGACCGCGACTACATCGGCCGGGTGTTCGCCATCACCGTCCTGGGCGGCCTCGGGAGCATCGGCGGCATGTTGACGGCGTCCTTGATCCTGGGGGTGGCCGAGAGCCTGGTCGCCACATTCTTCGGGCCATCCTGGTCTCAGGCCGTTTCGTTCGGGATTCTCTTGCTGGCCCTCGCGGTGCGGCCGGCTGGGCTCTTCGGGCGATAAGGTGAAGACGAGCGCCCGGCTGCTGGTGGCCCTGGCCGTTGTGGCCCTGGGATTCCTGCTGGCCGGTCTCAAGCTGAACCCGTACTTCTACTTTGCCGCCTACGTCATTCTGCAGTACGTCGTGATCGCCACCGCATGGAACATCCTCGGAGGCTATGCCGGTTACGTGAACTTTGGCACGCCCGCCTTCTTCGCGCTGGGGGCCTACACGGCGATCTTCCTCATCGAGGCGTGGCGAGCGCCGCTCCCCGTGCTGATCCTGGCCGGGGGCGCCGTGTCCGCCCTCCTCGGCCTCGGCATCGGATACCTCACCTTGCGCCTGCGCGGAGTCTTCTTCTCGATTGCCACCTTCGCCCTCTCCGTCGTCATGCAAACGCTCATCATCAACTGGGACTACGTCGGAGGCGCCAAGGGCTACACGGTCATTCGCCCGCCCGGTCCCCCCTTCGGCAACTACGTCAAGTTTCTCTTCGTGGTGATGCTGGTGCTGGCAGTGGCCGCGGTGGTCATCGCGCGGGCCATCGAGCGTTCCCGAACCGGACGCGGTCTCGCCGCCCTGCGGGACAACGAGGAGGCGGCCGAGTGCATGGGGGTACCCACTCTGCGCCTGAAGCTGTTCGCCACCACGGTCAGCGGGTTCTTCCTGGGAGTGGCCGGCGCCCCCTTCCCGTACTACGTCACCTACGTCGAACCCTCGTCCGCCTTCAACCTCGATTACGCGGTCAACGCGCTGGCCATGCCCATGATCGGCGGGACAACCACCTGGATCGGACCCGTCATCGGCGCCGTCATCCTGGGAACGGCCCAGCAGGTAGCGACGGTGACCATTTCCTCCGAGTTGAATCTGCTCATCGTCGGCGTGGTGCTCGTCGCATTCGTCATCCTCGCCCCCGAGGGCTTGGTGGGCCTGTTCCGGCGCTTGCGGGAGCGCTGAGATGGCCGGCGCGCTCCTCGAGGTCGACGGCCTCACCAAACTCTTCGGCGGCTTCACTGCGCTCAATCGAGTCACCCTGCACGTCAAGGCCGGCGAGCGCTTCGGCCTGATCGGACCGAACGGATCCGGGAAGACCACGCTCATCAACTGTGTCTCGGGCGCGCTGGCGGCCGACGGCGGGCGGATCCTCTTCGGAGGCCGGGACATCACGACCCTGGCCGCCCATCAACGGACCCGGCTCGGCATCGTGCGCACATTCCAGATTCCGAAGCCGTTCGCGAGCATGACCGTGCTCGAGAACCTGGGGATCCCGCTGGAATACGCGGCCGCCGAGCGAGCCTCGGCTGCCGACAGCTCGGCCGAGGCCAGGGAAATTCTGACCATGATAGGCCTCGGCGACAAGGCGCATCTGCGACCGGCCGGGCTGACCCAGATCGAGATGCGCAAGCTGGAGCTGGCCCGCGCGATGGCGGCCCGGCCCAAGCTGCTCATCTCCGACGAGGCGATGGCCGGATTGACCAGCGCCGAGGTGGACGACATTCTGAGCATCCTCTTCCGTCTGAACACGCAGGGCATCACCATCGTCATGATCGAGCACATCATGCGAGCGGTGATGCGCTTTTCGGAGCGAATCGTCGTCCTCGATGCCGGCGCCCGGATTGCCGAGGGGACTCCCGACGAGATCGTGAGAAACCCGGCCGTGGAGAAAGCCTACCTTGGCGAGTAGGATCGTCGTGCGCGACGTGGAGGCCGGCTACGGTGCGGTGCGCGTACTGCACGGCGTGTCGATCGAGGTCCGCGAGGGCGAGACGGTGGCCCTCCTCGGCACCAACGGCAACGGCAAGAGCACGTTGATCAAGTGCATCATGGGGATGGTGCGGCCGGAAGCGGGGCAGATCGTCCTGGAGACAGATGGCGGGCCGATCGACCTCACCACGAAATCCACGGAGGAAATTGTCGACCTGGGTATCGCCATGGTTCCCGAGGGCCGGCGGCTCTTTCCAAAGCTGACCGTCGAGGAGAACCTCTTGCTCGGGGCCTACCGGGCGGAGGCTCGCCGCGATATCGCCCGCAACCTAGCCTTCGGCTTCGAAGCATTTCCGATTCTCCGGGAGCGGCGACGACAACTCGCGGGCAGCATGAGTGGCGGTGAACAACAGATGCTGGCCGTGGCGCGGGCCCTCATGTCATCGCCCCGGATCCTCCTCGTCGACGAGCCGTCTGTGGGATTGGCGCCCATCCTCGTGAATCGGGTCATCGCGAAGATCAAGGAGCTGAAGGAGCGCCATCGGCTGACGGTGTTGATGGCCGAGCAGAATTTCAACCAGGCGACCAAGATCGCCGACCGGGGCTACATCATCGTTCACGGCCGGATCGAGTTCGAGGGACACAGCACCGCCGAGCTCCGGGAGAACGAGCTCGTCAAGCGATACTACTTGGGCGTCTAGAGGGAAACGTCGCTCGCCGAGTGTGACTAGCGTTCTCTGCGGACCGGATTGCGCAACACCCCGATGCCGGGGACCTCCACCTCCACCACGTCGCCGTCCTTCATGTTCTCCGTCGCACCATCGGTGCCCATCCACAGCACGTCACCGGGATGGAGGGTCAGGTACTGGCTCATGCGGCTGATGAACTGGCGCACGCCGAAGATGGCATCCTTGACCGCGTAGGAGAACATCTCCTTGCCGTTGAGCCGGATCGTCACACGCAGATCGTCGGGATCGAGGCCGGTGACGATCCACGGCCCCATCGGCTTGAAGGTATCGGTGTTCTTCCCGCGCCAGAACGTGCGGTCGCCGCGCTGCCAGGTGCGCTCGCTCACGTCGTTGCCGATCGTGTAGCCGAAGACGTAGTCGAGGGCGGCTGCCTCGGAGACGCGCTTGCAGCGCTTGCCGATCACCGCCACCAATTCGCCTTCGTACTGGACCTGGTCCCCCGCATCCTTGGGAATGACGATGGCCTCGTCGGTGGCGATCAGCGCATTGTTGGCGCGGTAGCCGACGTCGGCCTGGGGCGGGAACTCCGGCTTCACTCCACGGCGGTGGGCCATCTCGGTCACGTGCTCGCGGTAGTTGACGCCGGCCGCGTAGAAGGTGGGGGGAATCACCGGCACCAGCAGCTTCACACCGCTCAGGGGCACTGTCGTCGACGTCCGCGCATGATCCTCGAAGGGGCTCCCGGTGACGGCGGTCACGGTGTTGTCCTCGATGACGCCATACGCCACGTTCCGTCCCGATTGAAATCGGCACCATTTCATGGTCAACGCTCCTTGTTCTCGCCCTACAAGACAACCAGATGCCGCCGATCGGCTCCCTCAATCGCGCTCATCGGCAGGCCGGCGTCGAACGTCACGAACCGGCCGCCTCGGCTGACCGCGAGGGCGAGAAGGTATAGATCAGTCAGCTGTCGAGGCCCGTGAATGCGTCCCACATCGGCGACGTGCGGGTCCAGGAGACTCACGTGGTCGGCCCAGAACTCGTGGTAGGGATTCTGAGTCGCCTCGCGCAGGCGCTCCATGACCGCACGCACCGGCAGTGCGTTCGGATAGCTTGGGTGAGACATGATGCGGACACAGCCGTTTTGGGTGATGGGGCACGACGTCCAGCCGTTCGGCGCATTGCGGCTAAACCAATCCCGCGCCGGTCGGTGCAGCGAGTGATCGGAGTCCAGCAGCGCGATCAGGACGTTGACATCCAGCAAGGCCTGGGTCAATAGGCATCCTCTTCGCGCAGTCGATCGATCAGTTCATTGGTCACGAGCCCCCCGCGCCTTGGAAATGGGCGAAGGCCGTGCACGGCCTTCGCGTCGCCGCCGAGGCCCCGGGGCGACGCGGCCAAGGCCCGCCGAGCCAGTTCGGACATCACCTGGCCCGCCGTTTTCTTCTCGCGCCGTGCGAGTTCCCTGGCGGCCCCCAGCACATCGTCATCGATGTTCAGTGTGGTGCGCATGCATCTGATGCTATTGCATCATCACGAGAAGGTCAACGCGCCGTCACCCGTGGGACGGCCGCCGCCAGAGCACGCAGACGGTCGCCGTCGATGCCCATGATCCGCACCTCGGCGCCTCCCGCGCCCAGCCGCCGGTAGAACTCCAGCGCCCCGGTGTTCGCGCTATGCACCCCCCACTCCAGTGACACCGCGCCGACCCGAGTCGTCTCCAGCGCCACCGCCGCCATGAGGGCGGATCCGACCCCCGAGCGTCGGGCCGCCGGCGCCACGAACAGATCGTGAAGCCACATGGAGCGGGCGGCCACATCGGTGTTGTAGCCCATCGCGAAGAAGGCGTAACCAACGACGGCGCCCTCCACTTCGGCGACCAGCGCCGAAAAGCCGGCGTGGGGGCCGAAACCATCGGCACGGATCGTCTCAGGCGTGAACGGCCGCCCGTGGATCTCGACGTGGTCGTTGAGGTCGTTGGCCATCTCGGCCAGGATCGCCGCGTCCGAGGGCTGGGCGGGCCGTACCCGCACGCTGGTCATGCAGGCGCGGCGCCGCCGGGGAGCCGCCCGTGGGCTGTCTCGGACTGGGAAGGTAGCAGGGAGAAGTGGCTGTGCACGGCGAGCCATTTTCCCTCTCGCCGCTCCAGCACGAAGGTGCCGCGGCCGGGACGGGCGAACGGACGGCCATCGGGACCGGTCGCTTCTGTCTGCCAGCCCACCGCGATCCAGGCGGTGTCACCGGAGGTTCGAATACGAGCGTCCGCCTCGAACTGAAAGTCGCGGATGCGGGGCCAGACGTTCTGCCACTGCTCGCGAACGATATTGTCGAGCCCGCTGACCGCGCGGGCCCAGGTGCCGAAGGCTACCGCGTCGGTGGCGAACATCGTACGGCCGCCGGCGAAGTCCCGGGCGCGCACCGCCGACTCGAAGGCGTGAAGCCACTGCTCGGGCGTCGCGGATGGAGGAGTCATGGCGGCATTATGCGGACGCACCGAGGCCTGTCAATGTGGCATGCTGCAGGGGTGGGCAGCCACCGACCCCTGCGAGTTCTTCACACAGCCGACGTGCATCTGGGCAGCGATGGTTACGGCGATCCCGACCAGCAGGCCGCGCACCAGGAGCAAAGCCGGCGTCTCTTCCAGCGCATCGTCGACCGAGCCCAGGCGGACGAGGTCGATCTGCTCCTGGTCGCGGGTGACCTTTTCGACCACAATCGCGTGCCCGACGACATGGTCGCCTTTGTGCGGCGGGAGCTCAATCGGCTCCGTCAGCCAGTCGTCATCCTGCCGGGCAACCACGACGCCTTGCAGCCGGATGCCATCTACGACCGGCCCGACTTCACCGCGGGGGCACCCCACGTTCATGTGATTCGCCAACTCGGCGGGGAGATCATCGAGTTTCCCGAGCTCGAGGTGGTCGTGTGGGGCCGTGCCATGCAAGAGCATGAGCCCGCCTTTCAGCCGCTCGCCCATATCCCGCGCCGTGACGACCGGCGCTGGTGCCTGGCCATGGGGCACGGTTTCTTCTATCCGGAGCGGCAGCGACCGGAGCGGTCGTCACCGATATTTGCCGACGAGATTCGTGACAGCGGCTGGGACTACATCGCCCTCGGTCACCAGCACGTCCAGACAGACGTCAGCCAGGGTCAGACCGCCGCGTACTATGCCGGCGCCCCCGGACGCGAGTGGGAAGACCGACAACGGGAGGGCATGGTTCTCCGGATCGACTGCTCGCTCGACGACGGCATCCGCGTGCACCGCCGACCTGTCTGAGCGCGGCTTCGAATGATAAGCTACCCGACATGACCTTCGACTACGGCAAGTACTTCGGCGAGCTGCGTGTGCTGCACGACCTCATGACCACGCCCGACGAGCGGCGCTGGCGCCTCACGGCCCCCGAACGCGACCCGGAGCCTCACGCCATCGTTCTCTATCTCGGCTGTAACGTGCTGCGGACGTCTCACATGGTCCGCACCATCACCGCCCTCTTCGACCAGCTCGGCCTGGACTACGTGGCCGTGGGCGGCGCCGCCTACTGCTGCGGCATCGTCCATCACCGCAACGGTGACACGGCCGCCGGGGAAGGGATGAGTCACCGCACGGTCGAGCTGTTCAAGCGCTACCGACCGGACGAGGTCGTGATGTGGTGCCCGTCCTGCATTCACTTTTACGACGACGTGCTCCAGCAGCGCCTGCCGTTCCGGGTGCGCCACACGACCGAGTTCCTCGTCGATCAGCTACCCCGGCTGCAGTTCAGCCGCCGGGTCGAGGCGCGGGTGGCCCTGCACCGTCACGCGGTCGGTGAGGCACGGCAGCGCGAGGGGGCGGCGTGCCGTCAACTGCTGGAAGCATTGCCTGGCATCGAGTACGTCGATATCGCGCCGACCCTCGCTTTCGGTCGCTCATGCGGCCCCACGTCCCACGAGCAACTCGGCGTCGACGGCTGGAACACACTGGTCCGAAACGAGCTGGCGCAGGCAGCCGCCGCCGGCGCCACCACCATGGCCACGATCTATCACGGCTGCCAGCGCATGACCTGTCACTTCGAGGAGGAACAACCGCTCGCCATCGAGCACTACCTCTCCGTCTTTGCCAGGGGACTCGACATCGAGTTCGAGGATACCTACAAGAAGTACCGGCTCTGGAAGGACCCGGAGCGCGTCTTGGCCGAGATGACCCCCTGCCAGCAGGCGAGCGGGGTCGACCCAGCCCGCGCCCGCGACGTGGTTACGCGCATCTTCCCCGCCTGAGGGGACGATGAACATCGCCGTCTGCTGACTGGAGAGATGCTGATGACGGTTGTCGCCGAGCACGACGTCCCCATCCCGTACATGCAGCGAACTCGCGACTACTACCTGACGCTCGGCTATGACAACCCGTATCGCTGGGCACATTACGTCGACGTACCCTTTACGCCGCTCACGGTCCCCCTGGCACGGACACGGCTGGCGTTGATCACGACGGCCGCCCCGTATCAGCCCGGTCTCGGTGAGCAGGGGCCCGGCGCGCCCTACAACGCAGCCGCCAAGTTCTACACGGTGTACTCCGAGGCGACCGATGCAGTGCCCGACGTGCGCATCTCGCACGTCGGCTATGACCGCATCCACACCACGGCGGCGGATCCCAACACCTGGCTGCCCCTGCGACGTCTGCAGGAGGCCGTCAAGGCTGGCAGAATCGCTGCGCTGACAGCGCGCTTTCACGGGGCGCCAACGAACCGGAGCCATCGGGTCACCATGGAGACGGACGCCCCGGAGCTCCTCCGACGGTGCCGGGAAGATGACGCCGACGCGGCGCTGCTTGTCCCCAACTGACCGGTGTGTCACCAGACCGTGAGTCTGGTGGCCAGGCACTTGGAAGCCAACGGCCTGCCTACGGTGATCATGGGGTGCGCCAAGGACATCGTCGAGCACTGCGGGGTCCCGCGCTTCCTGTTCAGCGATTTCCCGCTCGGGAACTCCGCCGGGCGCCCGTTCGACACCGAGTCGCAGGCGGCCACCCTGGAGCTGGCGCTCCGACTCCTGGAATCCGCTCCGGCCGCCCGCACGACGGTCCAGTCGCCCCTCCGGTGGCTCGACGACCCGTCCTGGAAGCTCGACTTCTCCAACCTCTCCAAGCTCACCCCCGCGGAGATCGCCGAGCGCCGCAAGGAGTTCGACGCGGTGAAGGCCGTCGCCCGGGGCAAGCGCGAGGAGGCATGAGCAAACCCTTCGCGGGGGTCCGCATCCTCGACCTCACCCGGTATCTGGCGGGTCCCTACGGCACCTACCAGCTCGCCCTCCTCGGCGCCGACGTGGTCAAGATCGAATCCCGTGACGGTGACGAGACGCGCGCGCAGCTCATCTCGAAAGAATGGGCGGCACGGAAGCTGCCGCCGTCGTTCATGGCCGTGAACGGCAACAAGCGTAGTATCACGCTCGACCTCCGACGGCCAGAGGCGCTGGAGGTCGTCAAGCGGCTCGTGGCGAAGGCCGACGTGGTGTGGGAGAACTTCCGTCCCGGGGTCATGGACAGGCTGGGCCTCGGCTATGAAGTGCTCTCCGCCATCAATCCGCGGCTCATCTACTGTGCCGTGTCCGGCTTCGGCCACTCCGGGCCGGAGCGCACGACGGCTGCCTTCGACGGCAAGCTGCAGGCGATGTCGGGCATCATGTCCATCACCGGCGAGCCGGCCGGCGGTCCCATGCGGGCGGGGTTTGCCATCTGTGACACGATCGGCGGCATGACGGCGGCCCTGGCGGTGGCGAGCGCACTCTACCAGCGTACGCACACCGGCCGCGGACAGTTCGTGGACGTGGCCATGCTCGACGCCGCCCTCGCCTTCATTCCCGGCCCCGTGTCCGAGTACACGGTGGCCGGGATCGAGCAGCGGCAAATCGGCAACGGCTCGGTGAGCCGCAAACCGACGGCCAGCCGGTTCCGGGCCAAGGACGGCTTCATCGTGCTCGCCGTGCTGACGGAGAAGCAGTTCGCCGGCCTCATGCGCACCTTGGGGCGGCCCGAGGCGCTCGACGACCCACGGTTCAAGGACTGGGCGGCCCGAACCGAGAACGTGGCGGCGCTGCGCGAGATCATCGAGGGTGCGCTGGCCACCGATGACCCCAAGACCTGGGAGTCGCGGCTCACCGCGGCGGATGTGCCCTGCGCGAGCATCTGGAAGATCGACGAGATCGTGGAGCATCCCCAGCTCAAGCACCGCGACGTATTGCAGACGGTCGACTCGCGCTACGGTCCCCTGCGCCTCGTCGGGGCGGGCTTCCGACTGGCGCATGGCAGCCCGAGCATCGACCGAGCGCCGCCATCGCTCGGCGAGCACACCGATGAGATCCTCGCCGAAGCCGGCTATGGCCCGGAGGACATCGAGCGTCTCCGACGCGAGGCCATCGTCTAGCTTTTCGACAGGCAGGTGTCAGCACAACTTGACCGGGTCCCGGGCTCGGGCTAGCCTACGGCACTCTCTATCGTCGCGACCGACTCCCCAGTGGAGGCTCACAGATGAGACGTCCCCGATTCGAGGCGCGCTATGCGTTTCGCCTGCTGCCCATTGTCCTGCTACTGATCGCCGTCGGGTCCGTGGTGCGACCGTTCTCGTCCCCGGCCGGAGCAAACGGCAAAGGCAAGATCACGCTCGCCTGGCATGCCGGTCTTACCTCCCGCTGGCTGGACCCGCAGGAGCACGACGGCACCGCCACTCCTGACAACTTCTTCACCGCCCTGCACGATGCCCTCATCAAGAATCAGGGCACCGTCCTCTACGACCATCCGGCGTTGGCCGAGCGCTTCGCCGTCGCCGCCGACGCCAAGAGCGCCACCTTTACCCTGCGCAAAGGCACGAAGTTCCACAACGGTGACCCGGTGACCCCTCAAGACGTCAAGTTCAGCTACGAGAACTATCGGGGAGCAAAGGCCGACGTCTTCAAGAAGAAGACAGAGCGGGTCGAGATCGTCGACGACCGTACGATCCGCTTCGTCTTCAAGGAACCCTTCCTGGACTTCGCCATCCTCTTCGGGACGGCCAACGTGGCCGGGCCCGGCTGGGTGGTCCCCGAGAAGTACTACAAGCAGGTCGGAGCCGACGGCTTCAAGCAGAAGCCCATCGGAGCCGGCCCCTTCAAGCTCGTGCGCCATGAGCCGGGCGTGAAGGTCGAGATGGAGGCTTTCGAGGGCTACTACCGTCCTGTCCACACCAAGCAGCTCGTCATGACCGCGGTACCGGAGGCGTCCACCCGGGTCGCCATGCTGGAGCGGGGCGAGGCAGACATCATCTACAACGTCCCGGGCGAGCTGATCGCCAAGGTCGGGAAGCTGCCTGGGGTGACCCTGGCGCCGGTCCTATCCGGCTCGTTCTTCATAGAGTTCCCCGGGTTTCAGGACCCGAAGAACCCCTTCCGCGATAAGCGGGTGCGGGAAGCGGTGAGCTTGGCCATCGACCGACGAGCCATGAACCAGGCGGAGACGGCGGGCATGGGCAAGCCGACCGGGAACTGGATCAACGACGATGTCCAGTACGCCATCGACTGGCCCGAGTTCCCACGCAACGTGGAGAAGGCCAAACAGCTTCTGCGCGAGGCCGGCTACCCGAACGGCTTCGATGTGGAGTGGGTCACGCCGTTGCCCACCTTCTACTCGCGGGGAGAGCGCATCATCGCCCAGCTGCGCGAGGTCGGGATCCGTGGCCGACTGCAAACCATGGAGCGCGGCATCTTCTTCCAGCGCCTGCAGGGCGGTCTCAAGGAATTTCCGGGGACACAGATCATTCTGCATGGCGCCCGCATCGGGGGAAGCTGGTCTTTCTGGTACGAAGGCCACTTCAAGTGCGGCGGCTTCAATGTGCGCGATCGCGTCTGCGTGAAAGATCTCGACACGAAGTTCGAGCAGTACGAGCGGTCGGTCAATCCCGCCGAGCGCAAGAAGCTGGCCGAGGAGATCCAGCGTGGCATCCTCGAGAACTACTACCTCGTGCCCGTCTTCCGCCACGCGTTCGTCAACGCCATCGGCCCCCGTGTGGTGGCGCAGAAGTGGCAGGACGTGTTCCCGACCATCACCACCGGTTACGCGTACCCCTGGGAAGACCTGAAGGTGAAGGACCAGTAGCCAGGAGGCCTCGGTATGCGACAGTTCATCGTTCGCCGGGTCCTCTACAGCATCGTCACCCTCTTGATTCTGAGCGCGACGATCTTCCTCATCGTCCGGTTCACGGGCGACCCGGTAGCCCTGATGGCGGAAGCCAGCGCCCGGCCCGAAGACCTCGAGCGAATCCGTCAGCAATGGGGACTCGACCGATCGTGGCCCGTGCAATACGTGACCTTCATGCGTAACGCCTTCAAGGGTGAGCTCGGCAAGTCCTTCAACTACCGGCTCCCCGTCAGCGAGCTCTACTTCCAGCGTCTGCCCAACTCGCTGACCTTGGGGCTGGCCGCGACCCTGATCTCTTTACTGATCGGGATTCCGGCCGGCATCATCTCGGCGGTGAAGGTCAACACCTGGTGGGACAATGTGGCCAAGGGGGTGGCCCTTCTCGGTCTCTCCATCCCCGGCTTCTGGCTGGGCTTGGTGTTGATCCTCGTGTTTTCCGTGTGGCTTCGCTGGCTGCCCACCTCGGGGGCCGGAGACTGGCGGCACGTCATCATGCCCGCCCTTGCCCTCGGCTGGTACTTCGCCGCCTCCATGCTCCGCCTGACCCGTTCCAGCATGCTGGAAGTTCTGGGCAGCGAGTACATCAAGCTGGCTCGGCTGAAGGGGCTGCCCGACGTGGTGGTCATCGCCATGCACGCCTTCAAGAACGCGCTGATCCCTGTGTTCACCCTGGCGGGGGTCAACATGGTGGTCATGGTCAACGCCGCCGTCATCATCGAGGTGATCTTCGCCTGGCCCGGCATCGGCCGCCTGCTCTACGAGGGGATCTTCCAGCGGGACTTCCCGCTCGTGCAGGGCGTGGTGATCATGGCGGGCTTCATGATCATCGGGATCAACCTGTTCGTGGACATCGTTTACGCGTTCATCGATCCGCGCATCCGGCTCACGAGGTAGGAGGATCATGGCGACCATCGCGACGCACAGGCCGCTCGTTCCAGGACGCACCGAGAGCCGAGTCACGACCGTGCTCAAGGCACTGCGAGAGGCCCCCTTGGTGGCGGTGATCCTTCTCACCGGACTCACCCTGGTGGCGATCTTCGCCGACGTCCTGGCCCCTCACGACCCGACGCTTCCCGTGAAGGACGCAGTCATGTTCGCTCCGCCCTTCTGGATGGAGGGAGGCAACGCCACGACCCCGCTTGGGACCGACTTCCAGGGTCGGGACGTCCTCAGCCGCCTCATCTACGGCGCCCGGGTGTCGTTGATCGTGGGGTTGATGGGAACCTTGGTGGCCGGCGGCATCGGAACCGCCATGGGAATTCTGTCAGGGTACGTCGGGGGCTGGGTCGATCAGATCATCATGCGCGTGACCGACGCCTGGCTGGCCTTGCCGGCCCTCGTCTTTGCCATCTTCCTGGCCGCCATGGTCGGGCCCAGCATGTGGAACATCATCATCATCCTGGGCTGCCTCTACTGGACACGCTACGCGCGTGTCATCCGGGGTGAGGTCCTGACCCTGCGCGAACGAGAGTTCGTGAAGCTGGCCGAGATTGCGGGCGCCAGCAAGCTGCGGGTGATCAAGCGGCACATCTTGCCCAATGTCATGAACACGGCCACCGTGCTGGGCAGCCTCACCGTCGGCGTCGTCATCATCGCGGAAGCGTCGCTCAGCTTTCTCGGAATCGGCGTGCCTCCTCCTCAGCCCGCCTGGGGTCTCATGCTCTCCGAAGCGCGCCCCACCCTGATGGCCGGCCAATGGTGGCTCACGGTGTTTCCGGGGGTCTGCATCATGCTGATCGTGCTCGCCACCCAGCTCTTCGGCGACTGGCTGCGCGTCCGCCTCGATCCTCAGCTTAGAAATCTTTAATATGGGGGGCCCCGATATGGCCCCCCAGACCCCCCACGTTCGGGTCTCCCCGGCCCAGCCGGGGCGCCCCTCGGTCATCCGCCAGCTTCGGGCCCCGATTGGCCCCCAGCCCCCCACGTTCGGGTCTCCCCGGCCCAGCCGGGGCGCCCCTCGGTCATCCGCCAGCTTCGGGGCCCCGACTGGCCCCCCAGCCCCCCAGCGTTCGGGTCTCCCCGGCCAGCCGGGGCGCCCCTCGGTCATCCGCCAGCTTCGGGCCCCGATCTGGCCCCCCAGCGTCCCCTCGGGCCGGTCGTGTTGGAGGTTACCGATCTGCAGACGCACTTCTCCACTTTTGGCGGGACACGGGTGGTGAGGGCGGTGGACCACGTGAGCTTTTCGCTCCACGAAGGCGAGACGTTGGGCCTCGTCGGCGAGTCGGGAAGCGGAAAGACCACGACGTGCCTCTCGATTGTGGGACTCCTGCCGCGAGGGGCCCGCATCGTGGGCGGCAGCGTCCGCTTCGAGGGCGAGGAGCTCACCAGTAAGAGCCAGCGTGAATTGCGGCGGATCCGCGGCCGACGGATCGCCGTGATCCTGCAGGACCCCATGGCGTCGCTGAACCCACTCTTCACGATCTTCCGACAGGTGGCGGAGCCCGCCTTCTTTCACCAGCAGCTGCGCGGGCGCTCTCTGCGACAGCGCGTGCAGCAGCTGCTCAGAGCTGTACGTATCCCCTCCCCCGAGTGGCGCATGCGCGACTATCCGCACCAGATGAGTGGCGGCATGCGCCAGCGCATCGTGGGGGCCATCGCCCTCGCCGGGGGGCCGCGGCTCGTGATCGCCGACGAGCCAACCACCAACCTCGACGTCACCATCCAGGCGCAGTACCTCGATCTGCTCAAGGATATCCAGCAGGAGACGGGGGTGGCCCTGATCTTCGTCACCCATAACCTGGGCATCGTTGCCAAGATGTGCGACCGGGTGGCCGTGATGTACGCCGGGAAGATCGTCGAGCAGGCGCCGGTGCGGGAGCTGTTCGACGCCCCCAAGCACCCCTACACGCGCGCGCTGGTCGGCTCGATGCCGAAGCTTGGCAACAAGGAGCCGCTCTACTCGATTCCGGGTCAGCCCCCCAACCTCGCGAACCTGCCGCCGGGCTGCCCTTTCCACCCGCGCTGTCCCGAGGTCCAGCCACGCTGCCTCACCGACGAGCCGAGAGACGTTGACCTTGGCGACGGGAGTATCGCCCGGTGCTGGCTCCTGGAAAGTCAGGACGCGCTCGCAGGACACCATGGCCGAACCCGTTCTTGACGTCCGGGGGCTGAAGAAGCACTTTCCTGCACGCCAGCGGCTGTTCGGATCGAGCGCCACCTGGGTCAAGGCCGTGGACGGCGTGGATTTCACCATCGAGGCGGGCGAGACCTTGGGGCTGATCGGCGAGTCCGGGTGCGGGAAAACGACCACCTCCAAGCTGATCCTTCGCCAGGAGACACCGACGGCTGGCACCATCGCCTTCGAGGGCCAGGATATCGCCGGCCTCGAAGGCCCGGCGCTCATGCGCTACCGCCGAGCGGTGCAGGTAGTCTTCCAGGACCCGTTCAGCTCGCTGAGCCCGCGCATGCGGGTGGAGGACATCATCGGCGAGCCCCTGGAGATCCACACCGATCTCTCGCGGGGGGCCATTCGTGAGCGCGTGGCAGAAGTCCTGGACTTGGTCGGGCTCCAGGCCGACGTGGCCCCGCTGTTCCCACACGAATTCAGCGGCGGGCAGCGCCAGCGGATCGCCATCGCCAGGGCGCTGGCCACGAATACCCGCCTCATCGTACTGGACGAGCCGGTCTCCGCCCTCGACGTCTCGGTCCGGGCCCAGATCATCAACCAGCTCGAGCACCTGCAGCGGACCCTCGGCGTCAGCTATTTGTTCATCGGCCACGACCTCGCCACCGTGGCCCACATCAGTCACCGCATCGCGGTGATGTATCTGGGCAAGATCGTCGAGTCGGCCGATAGCGATGCGCTGTGCGCCCGACCGATGCACCCGTACACGAAGGCCCTCTTCGCGGCCGCCCTGCCGGCGCATCCCGACGACCGTCACGGAGAGAAGGTTATCGCCGGCGAGGTCCCGAGCGCCCTCAACCTGCCGCCCGGATGCCGCTTCCACCCGCGCTGCCCGGCAGCGATGCCGATCTGCTCCACCGTCGAGCCAACGTTGAAGCTTCGCGACGGTGGCGGCGAGGTCGCCTGCCACCTGTACTGACTCTCGAGGGGGCGGTTCAGGCTTCGAGGAGAGCGGAGAGGGCGCGATGCGCGCGCTTCGCCCGCTCGAGGGCGGGGAGATCAGCGGTCACAAGGCATGGCGCTTCTACGGCCAGCGGCGCGGTGCGGGGTAAGGCCGCCACCAGCTCCTTGAGAGGCAAGACACCCTCGCCTGGGAGGAGCCTGCCCGTCCGAGCCTCACGGATGAGCGCGGGGGTGTCGCCAGGGCCGGGCATGTCCGGACCGGCATCGCAGATCTGCGCGTACCGAAGGAGCGACGGGTCGACACCTCCAATATGTGCGGGAAGTCCTCCGGAGCGGCTGAAGTGCAACGCATCGATCAGAACGGATGCGTTCGTTCGCTTTGACCGGGCCACCATGTGGGCGGCGTCGGCGAGCGTCCGGACCCCCGTATAGATCGCGAACTCCAGACAAACGTGTAAGCCGTACGAGGCCGCCCGGTCACAGAGATCGCAGAACCGCTCCAAGGTTCGAGCCTCCTCGGGCTCCGCGCTCATGACCAGCACGTTCTGCGCCCCCAGACGGGCCGAGACCTCGAGGAAGCCTTCCGGGATGCCCACCGGGTGCTCGGGCTCGAAGCGCAGGAATTCCGTGTCCAGTACCGACACGCCCGTGTCGGACAGACGCAGCATGGTCTCCCGCAGCAGCGGCCCCTCGCGCAGTATGTCGTAGGGAGGCACGCCCACGCTCGGGGTGGCCGTGAGCCGGATGCCGATGGTCCGGAAGCCCGCGGCTGCCGCGACCTCGACCAGTTCCGGAGGGGTGGTGTCGAGCACAGTCAGATGGGCGAGCGAGATCTGCCGGGGCGTCGTCGTGGACACCGGGAGATGGTAACCCGGCCGATCAAGGCGACGTACGATCCGGCGAATTTCTTCCGCGGGAACCAGAACGTGGCCGCCGCTGCTTGAGCCCGGGGCGGGCCGACGGCGCGACGTCCAGATCGATTCCGAACACCGCCGACAGCCGGTCGTCCGCGATGCGTTTACCCTGGACGGGGCGCGCACCCGACAGGGCGCCGCCCGTGGCCGAGCTGAGCAGCTCCGCCTGGTCCACCTGACGCAACACGAAAAACAGCTCCGGCCTCGTGTCGAGCCGGATGCCGATGCCGTACAGGACCGCCGCCAGGTGCTTGCACAGACCCGCCTGGTCCGGACATGAGCAGCCGAGCCGCATCTCGCGCGGCTCCGGGAACAGTCCGTCCCTGGGGTCGGACAGGACCGCCAGGACATCGTTGGACAGCTCACCGCGCAGCAGCCCGACGAGCGATCCGATGCGGCCCGTGCAGCGAGTCACGACCCGGCGCCAGCGCATCTTGGCAAGGGGGGCGATGCCGATCGTCACCCGGTACAGCTCGCTGCCGGCCACGTATGCCTCGACCTCGCCCTTGACGATTGCCAGGTCCAGCACCGAGCCGTTGCGGAGGTAGGCGCGGCCGCGCGGCAGGCGATTGGCCAGGTCGGCATAGCGCTCGAGGTTGTCGGCCCAGGCCGTACCCCAGAACGTCGTGGTGAGCTGCCGCTTGCGGTGCGCGATCACCACCGGCTCGGGCGTGCGCCTGCTCTTCTTCAAGAGCTTGGCGAGCGCCTGGGCGCCGTGCGCCTTCTTCTCCGCCACCGACACGTAGGGCGGGAAGTAGTCCCAGCCGCCGCGGTCCATACCACGCCATGACTCAGGACTCGGCAGTCGCCATGACTCAGGACTCGGCGGTCGCACTCTGCAGATCGAGCGCCACCATGGCCATCAGCTCCGCATCGCTCATCTCGGTGAGCAAGGTCTCGCCGCCGCCTGTCAGCACTTCGCGCACCATCGCTTGCTTGTCTTCGATCAACCGATCGATGCGCTCCTCCACGGTGCCCCGGCACACGAGCTTGTGCACGAGGACGTTCCTGTGCTGGCCGATCCGGTACGCGCGGTCGGTCGCCTGGTCCTCGACGGCAGGGTTCCACCACCGGTCAAAGTGCACCACGTGCGAAGCCGCCGTGAGGTTGAGACCGGCACCTCCCGCCTTGACCGATAGCACGAAGAACGGCACGGCCGCGTCCTCCTGGAAGCGCCGGACGAGACCGCCCCGGTCCTTGACCGGCGTGCTGCCGTGAAGCACGAGCCCGGGGCGTCCGAACAGGCCCGACAGGAACGTGGCCAGCGGCGCGGTGGCCTCGCGAAACTGGGTGAACACGAGGACCTTCTCCTGCTTGGCCGCCACCGCTTCCACGATCTCGCGCAGCCGCGCGAGCTTGCCGCTTCCCGCCTCGTCCCACGCGCCCTCGCCCAGCCAGTGCGCGGGATGGTTGCAGATCTGCTTGAAGCGCATGAGATAGGCGAGCACCAGGCCACGCCGCTCGATGCCCTGGGTGAGCCCATCGATCGCGCGCGCCAGCTCGTCGACCGTCTTCTGATAGAGCGCGGCCTGTGGTCCGGAGAGAAGGCAGAAGGCCTTCACCTCGGTCTTGTCGGGCAGGTCGGCCACGATCGACCGGTCGGTCTTGAGTCGGCGCAGAAGATAGGGCTGGATCAGGCGGCGCAGTGGCCCATAGCTGTCGTCCCGGCGGTCGGCCAGGCGCTTGGCGAACGCCGAGAACTCCCGGGCCGAGCCCAGCAAGCCAGGGTCGAGGAAATCGTAGATGGACCAGAGATCGCCGAGGCGGTTCTCGACGGGCGTCCCGGTGAGGGCGATGCGGGCGTGGGCCTTCAACGTCTTGACCGCCTGCGTTTGCCGCGCGCCAGGATTCTTGATGGCTTGTGCCTCGTCGAGGATAGCCAGCGACCATTCCCGGGTGCGGAGCGCCCCGATGCGCGCCAATGTCCCGTAGGTCGTGATGACCAGATCGATGCCGCCGAGATCGGCATCGGTCAACTCGGTCAGCTCGCGCGTGGGCATGACGGAGGGATGGGCCACGAGCGTGGCCAGCGACGGAGCAAACCGTTCGATCTCGGCCTGCCAGTTGGCGAGGAGCGACGCTGGCACGACCAGAAGATGCGGCGGGCCACCCCGCCGCGCGCGCCGCTTGTACAGGAGCAGCAAACCCAGCACCTGGATGGTCTTGCCCAGTCCCATGTCGTCGGCCAGGCAGACACCGAGGCGCAGCGAGGAGGCAAAGGCCAGCCACGCCACACCGACTTTCTGATAGGGCCGCAAGGTGCCGTGTAAGTCGTCTCCCGGATCGGCCGCCGCGAGCCCGTCCGGTCCGCGTAGCTGGTCGAGAGTACGCGCGAGCCAGGCGCCTGCCTCGACCCGCGACCAGCCCTCGCCGACGGCGAGGGCTGCGGCATCGTCGTCCGTGCGGGCGGCGCCGGCCAGCAGCCGCATACCCTCGAGAAACGACAGTCCACCCTCCGCGGCATCGCGCCGGACGCGCTCCCAGTGGGCGAGCACCTCGCGCAGCCGCTCACGGTCCAGCTCTACCCATTGCCCACGCAGCCGCACCAGGCCATCGGACGACGCCAGAAGCTGGCGTAGCTCGGCTGCGGTGAGCTTGTCGTCTCCCATCGAGACCGACACCGAGAAGTCGAGCAGCGCGTCCATACCGACCGCGCTCGGCCTCTTCTCGCCCACGCGCACGGTGACCTCAGGCCGGGGCGGGCGCCGAGGCCTCCACCAATCGGGGACGCGCACGACGAGCCCCGACGCCTCGAAAGCCGGGATGGCGTGCAGGAAGCGGTGCGCCTCGGCGGGTGTCCAGGCCATCGCCTGGTAGATGGCGCCCGAGTCGACCAGCTCGGCCAGCCACGTGCTCTGCTCGGCGGCTCGCTGCAACGGTACCAGGAGGTTCAGCAGCCCCTGACGATCGCCGCGTGTGGAGGACTCCTCGAGGGCACGCGACAGCGGACGATGCTGCACCTTACCCCCGGGTCCCGCGCTCACTGCGTAGGTGGCCAGGAAGGCGAACGGATGCTCCTCGTCACCACGGTTCTCGGCCAGGTGCAAGCACACCTTGCCGACGACGTGCCACGAAGGATGGCGCGCGCTCAGCCAGCTCGCGACGGGACCGCGGTGAGCGCTGATCTCGTCGACAAACGCCTGCTGGATGTCCGCCCACCGGGCGGCAACCCAGTCGGCGTCGACATACTCGCCGCCGTCCATGGGCGGCACCGCGGCCGCCAGCCGCAGGCGCTCGTCGGGCGGGCAGTCGACCTCGACTCGCTCGCGCCGCTCCTCGAGATCAGGGATGGCGCAGAGCCTGGTCACGAAGGCTCGACCGATGTCGCGCAGGAACGCGAGCGGAGGAGCGAGTGAGGAATCGAGCTCGGTCGCGCCCAGGTCGAGCAGGGCGTATCCAGCCCCCCGCCCGAATGCGCGCGCGACGCGCGCGCGCGCCGAGACGGATAGGCCGTCGCTCGCGGGCGCCTCGTCCGATATCGCCTCCGCGAGCAGTGCGCCCGACGGCAGAATGGCCACGCGCATCGTTCGATCCTCGAGGGCTACAGCGCGATGGAGAGCCCGGCGTCCACCGTCAGCACCTGGCCCGTGATGTAGGACGCGGCGTCGGAGGCCAGGAAGATGGCAACCCCCACGAGCTCGTCGGGACGGCCGAAGCGCTGCAGCGGGATCCGACGCGCCAACTCGACCAGGCGTGGCTGCGAGAAGAAGGGCGCGTTCGCGTCGGTGAGGAAGAAGCCGGGCGCGATGGCGTTGGCGATGATCCCGTTCTCGCCAAGCTCAACCGCGAGCGCGCGCATCAGCGCCTCCAGTCCGCCTTTCGAGGCGACATAGGCGGGATCGCCCTGGAATGACTGCGAGCCCACCATGGAACTGATGAACACGAGCCGGCCCTGACCTCGCGTCACCATGTGCCGAGCGGCCACACGAGAGAGCTCGTATTGAGCCACCAGATTGGTTTCGATCAGACGGCGGAAGTCCTGTGCTGAAATGTCTTGCAACCGCCGGCGGTCGCGCACCGCCGCGTTATTGACAAGGCAATCGAGACGGCCGTGGCGCGCCACGATGTCGTCGATGGTCGCCGCCGCGGTTGTCAAGTCGGTGATATCGAAGGGGGCGGGGAAGGCGTTCGGAATGCTCTTCGCGATGTCACGGGCCCGCACCGCATCGCGGCCGTTGATCCCGACCACCGCGCCAACCTCCGCCATACCGCGCGCAATCTCGAGCCCGAGCCCTCGTGTGGCGCCGGTGACCAGAGCAACACGCCCGGACAGCGAGAAGCGTTCGAGTCCTGAGCTCATTGACAGGCGTCTTCCCGATTCCGGACAATAGAATAGTACATGCGCAAGGACTTTCCGGTCTTCGACTGCGACAGCCATGTCGTCGAGCCGCCATCCGTCTGGGACGAGTATGTTCCCGCCAAGAACCGTGCCTGGATCAAGAGCCAGTTCTGCTTTCACACCGACAGCAACCTGCTGTTCATCAACGGCCGGGTGGTCCCCGCCGCCCGTGAACGCTCGAACGCGGCCGAGGTCGGCTGGGCTCGGTGGGACAAAAAGGAGGTGGGGAAGCTCACCCCGGGCACTGCCCCCTGGCGGGAGAAGTTCGGGCGGCTGCTCGGTTGCCGTGATCCGCACGCACGCCTGAACGACATGGACGCGCTCGGCACCGACCAGGTCATGCTGTTCCCGACCTGGTTCGTGCGACTGGCCCTCGTCCGCAGCGCTGAGGCCGCCACCATCTTGGCCCGCGCCTACAACGACTGGGTGCTCGACTATTGCGCGGCCGACCGCAAGCGGCTCTTTCCGTGCGCCGTGCTGCCCTTGCAGAGCGTGGAGACCTCAATCGCAGAGCTCAAGCGGGTCGCGACCCTGGGCTTCAAGGCAGCTGCCGTTCGTCCCTGCTTCTGGAACGGGCGCTATCCTACCCTGCCCGAGTTCGACCCTCTGTGGCGCGAGTTCGAGGCCACGGGTGTCGTACTCGCCATGCACACGTTTCCTTCCCGCGAGGCGCTGACCCCCGAATGGGGTCAGCGTATGTCTCAGGCGCGAGGCGATTCAGGGCAGGGTCTGTTGTTTACCGACGAGCCGGTCGTCTACTCGCCCGGCCAGTTCGTCTCGAACATCACGGCGGCCATGGATCCCGCCATCGACGCCTCCGAAACCTTGGGCTTCCTGATGGAGGCGATGACCTGGGTGACGGTGGTCGTGCAGACCGGCTGGCTGGAGAAGTTTCCGCGCCTGAAGGCGGCCGTGCTGGAATCGAACGCCTCTTGGTTGCCCCTCATCCTCGCCCGGAGCTCCAACTTCTCGAACCTGTTCGCGTTCCAGCGTGACAATCGACTCATCCGCGATCCGGTGGAGGTGTTTCACGAGCGTTGCTTCATCGGCTTCGAGTCGGACGAACCCTTGGTCTATCGCCTGTGGGACGTGTTCCAGGACATCGCCATCTGGTCCTCGGACTATCCGCATCATGATGCCGAGGACGCCTGGGAGGGCCTTCACCACATGGCCACGTTCAACGTGCCGGCTCCCGCCCAACAGAAGCTGATGGGGGCAAACGCCCGGCGCCTCTATGGGATCGAGCCGCACATGGCGATCGAGGACCGGATCGAGAAGTACGAGCCGGCCATCCTTCCCTGGTAGCATGCTCGAACTTATCGGCGTGAACTTTCGTGGCGACTGACCTGCACGATCTCTCCATCGGGCACCTCGGCGAGCTCATCGCGGCCCGAAAGCTGTCGCCTGTGGAGCTGGTCGAGACGCTGATCCGACGCGTCGAGGAATACGACGAGCAGACCCATGCGTTCATCACGCCCACGTTCGAGTTGGCCCAGCGCCAGGCCCGGAAGGCCGAGGCCGAGATCGCGGCCGGCCACTATCGGGGCGCGCTGCACGGGATCCCGTTCGCGCTCAAGGACATCTACGACACGAAGGGCATTCTCACCTCGGGCCATTCGCGCATCTTCATCGATCGGGTGCCGAGCGAAGACGCCACCACCACCGCCAAGCTCTACGCGGCCGGAGCCGTGCTGCTCGGGAAGCTGGCGACGCATGAGATGGCGCATGCCGGCCCCTCGTTCGATCTGCCCTGGCCCCCTGCCCGGAACCCCTGGCACCTCGCTCACTTCACGGGTGGGTCTTCCTCTGGATCGGGGGCAGCCGTCGCTGCAGGTCTGGTCCCGGTGGCCCTCGGTTCCGATACCGGCGGCTCGATCCGAGGCCCGGCCTCGCATTGCGGCGTGGTCGGTCTCATGCCGACTTTCGGTCTGGTGAGCCGGGCTGGGGTCATCACCAACTCGTACACGTTCGATCACTGCGGGCCGCTGGCCCGGACCGTCGAGGACTGCTCCCTCGTTCTCCAGGCGCTGGCGGGCTACGACCCCAGAGATGCGGGAAGCGTGCGGCGACCGATCCCCGCCTATCGAGAGGTTCTGGGTCAGGATCTGCGCGGGCTCCGGATCGGGGTCCTGCGTCATCACTGGGAGGCAGATATCCCGGCCTCGGATGACGTCCGTCACGCCATGGAGTCTGCGCTGGAAGTTCTGCGCCGGCTGGGAGCAGAGCTCGAGGAATGCCGGGTGAGGCCGCTCGCGAGCTACTTCGACGTCAAGATCATCATCGCCGAGAGCGAGATCTTCAGTGTCCACGAGAAGTCTCTGCGAGCCCGGCCCCAGGATTTCGGCGCCGACTTTCGTTCCCGCGCGCTTCCTTCGGTGCTCTTCACGGCCCACGACTACGTCCAGGCGATGCGCGAGCATCGACGGATGATGGTGGAGATGGAACCACTCTACCGACGATTCGACGCCTTCGTCACGGCGGGCCTGGGCGAGGCTCCCACGCTGGCCGACTATCGAAGTGTCTCCTTCTGGCAGAAGCCGAGTCTGCTCACCGCCTGGAACGTGACGGGGCAGCCCGTGCTGGAGCTTCCCAATGGCTTCGGGCGCAATGGGCTCCCGCTCGGCATGCAGATCGTGGGGCGGCCGTTTGATGAGCCGACCATCCTCCGTGTGGGCCACGCCTACGAGCAGGCGACGGAGTGGCACCGACGACGACCGGGACTCGTGTCCGGGGCAGCGGCGCCCACCGTGATCCCCCCTCCCGTCCTGTCCGGTTCGGCCGAGTCCGACACCCTCACGCGCGATCTGTGCGTGCAGGCCGCCCGTCGCGCAGGCCTTCAGCTCGACGAACTCATGCAGGCTCAGCTCCTGGAGGGCGCTCCGTATGCGCTCGGTATGGTGCAGCGCCTTCGACGAGACCACGACCTCCAGCACGAGCCCGCGAACGTCTTCAGCCTCCCGCCATCGAGGCTCGGCGAGCCCTGAGCGGGGGAGTCCCCTCATGGAGGAAACGACGTGAACGTTCGCCCGAATAAGGTCAAGGAGAAGCTGGCCGCAGGGCAGGTCGCAACCATTCTCTCGGGCACCAACGATCCGGACCTGATCGATCAGCTCGGCCCCCTTGGCGTCGATGGAATCTGGCTGGAGGGGGAGCACGGCGGTGTCGACTATGCCGATCTCGGTAACCTGACGCGGGCCTGCGACCTGTGGGGGATGACGTCCGTGGTCCGGGTGATGGACAACGACTACGCAACGATTTATCGCACCCTCGATCGGGGCGCCCAGGGCATCGTGGTGCCGCACGTCAACACTCGGGCCGAGGCAGAGGCGGTCGTCGCGGCCGGCAAGTTTGCGCCGCTCGGCAAGCGAGGCATGTTCACCAGCCGCCAGGGTTTCGGGGTGGGCGACTACCTGAAAACCGCCAACGACCAGAGCTTGCTCATGGTGTTGCTCGAGGACATCGTGGCCGTCAAGAACCTCGACGAGATCATCAAAGTCGACCACATCGACGTCTTCTTTGTCGCGCCGAGCGACCTGGCCACCTCCATGGGTCACATCGGGAACATGGGGCACCCGGTAGTCCAGCAGACGATCGACGGGGCGCTCACGAAGATCATCCAGTCTGGCCGCGTTGCTGGCACCTTGGTCAACTCCGGGAACGTCGAGCGCTATACCCGGATGGGTGTGCGAGTGGCGATGACGAGCTTCTTCCCCTGGATCCAGGCCGGTACGAAGGAGCTGCTCGAGCGGGCGGCGACGGGCGCCCGCGGCTGAGACCCGAGCTCAGCCGGCGCGAGCGGGTCGCTCCACGTGGGCGAAGTGGCTGAGGAGGAGCCAGCTCGGGAACGCGCGGACCAGGTCGCGGGAACCGTCCACCTGTAGCCCGCCCGATCGCACTGCCTGCGCAAACGTGGTGGCCCCCGTCCACACGCGCGCCATGGCCGCTGCGTCGGCGGTGACGACGAGGTCAACCTCGAACCCCGGATCCTTCAAGCACACGTCCACGCCCTCGCGCGCGAGGACAAGCCAACAGGTTTGAAAGCTCCGGCAGCGCGCCGGGAAGGCGCGAAAGTCGAAGCGCACGACCACGCGGCGGGCAGGAAGCCGCCGCACATCGATGCGGCGGCCCACGTTCCACATCAGCAGCTTCAGGTCGAGGTTGTCCGGGTCGAACTGTCCCCTGGCCCATCGCTGGCCCCACGCGCCCAGGCGTTCGAGAACCTCGCGGAACTCCTCGGCGGCCGGGGTCGGCCGATACTCTCGTCCCCGGCCTCTTGCCAGCGGCTGACTCGCGACGATACCGGCGTCTTCCAGCTCACGCAGCCGTTGACTGAGCAAGGTTCGCGAGATCAGTGGCATGCCCTGACGAATCTCGCTGAACCTCCGCGCGCCGAATAGCAGCTCTCTCAGGATGAGCGGCGTCCAGCGCTCGGCGAAGGTTTCGCACGCCATCGCGATCGGGCAGAACTGTCCATAGCCCTTCACAGTGTCGACTGTAAGAACCTCGGGCCGGCCATACAAGTCCATTTTTTGGGCTTGGCAGGCGTCCGCCGCCTTGCCATTGTGAGCTATCGGGAACGGATCCCCCGACGACGGCAGGAGGAATGTCGATGGTTACCTCGCCGACAACGATGACCGGTGATCGGGTTCGCCCGGATTGGGCCGCGCTGGCCCGGGAGCTAGGGCCACGCTTCGCGGCCCGGGCGGCCGCCCATGACGCCGCCGACACCTTCGTTGCCGAGAACTACCGCGACCTCCGGGAGCGTCATGTCTTTTCCGCAGGCGTGCCCGCTGAGCTCGGAGGCGGCGACGCCTCGCATGCCGAACTCGGCCAGATGCTGCGCGTGCTGGCCCAGTACTGCGGCTCCACCGCGCTGGCGCTCGCCATGCACACCCACCAGGTGGCCATCCCCGCCTGGCGGTGGCGCCACGAGGGGGCCGCAGTGGAGCCCCTTCTGCGCCGGGTGGCGGCCGAGGAGTTGATCCTCGTCACGAGCGGCGGAGCCGATTGGCTGACGGGATCGGGTCGCGCTGAAAGGGTCGAAGGGGGCTATCGAATCACTGGTCACAAGGTGTTTGCCAGTGGCTCCCCGGCGGGCGACCTGTTCATGACCATGGCCGTGTACGACGATCCCGAGGGCGGCCCGACGGTCCTGCATTGCGCTATTCCCTTCAACGCTGGCGGTCTCGTGGTCCAGGACAACTGGCGCACGCTGGGTATGCGCGGCACCGGATCACACGACATCACGCTCGAGGGTGTCTTCGTGCCGGACTCCGCGATCAGTGTCCGCCGCCCGGCCGGGCGGTGGAGCCCGGTATGGCACGTCGTGGCAACGATAGCCCTGCCACTGATCTATTCCGTCTACGTCGGAATCGCAGAGGCCGCTCGCGCGCTCGCCTTGCGCCAGGTCGCAACCCGAGGGCACGACGCCGCGATCCAGGAGCTGGTCGGCCTCATGGACACCGAGCTGGCCACCGCCCGTATGGCGCTACGGCAGATGCTCGATGCCGGAACGTCCGGCCACATGGGACTCGAGACCACGAATGAAGTCCTGATTGGCCGGACGGTGGCCGGCCGCGCGTCCATTCGGACCGTCGAGATCGCGATGGAAGCGGCCGCGGGTGCCGGCTTCTTTCGAGACCTCGGGCTCGAACGGCTCTTCCGCGACGTGCAGGGGGCCCGGTACCACCCGGTCCGCGGCATGGCGCAACTCCTCTACTCCGGACGGTTGGCCCTCGGAGTGGACGTGAACGGATAGCCACTCACGACACGAGAAAGGAGCGCACACCATGAAGATCCCCCGTAGGCAGATGACCGCGGTCCTTCGGCTCCTGGCGGCGATGATGCTGGTCTGGGCACCGTGTGCCTACGCCGATGTTGTCACCGATGCGAACGCGAAGGCCGCCGACATCGCGTCCAAGAACCCCGCCACCCCCGTCGCGGTCAGAACGATGGCCATCGTCCAGGTATCGGTCTTCGAGGCCGTCAACGCGATCACTGGGCGCTATGCCCCGTATGGCGCAAAGGTCGCCGCCGCGCCGGGCGCCTCGGTGGACGCTGCGGTGGCCGCCGCCACCCGAACAGTCCTCTCGAAGCTCATGCCCGACCAGCAGGCGGCGATCGATGCCGATTATCGGGCCGCGCTCGGTCCGATCCCCGACGGTCCCGGCAAGAGCGCTGGGATCGCAACTGGTGAGCAAGCGGCCGCTTCCATCCTGGCCTCGCGCGCCGACGATGGGTCGATGGTGCCCAGCACGTATCGGCCACATACGACTGCGGGTGTCTACGTGCCGACGACCTTGCCGGCCGCCCCGCACTGGGGCAAACGCCGGCCCTGGGTGATGACGAGCGGCGACCAATTTCGACCGGGGCCCCCGCCCAGCTTGACCAGTGAGGTCTGGGCGCGCGACTACAACGAGATCAAGGCGCTCGGCGGGAAGAACAGCACGCAGCGCACGGCCGAACAGACCGCCATCGCCCGTTTCTGGGAGGCCACGGCACCGGCCGTCTACTGGCCGGTCGCGCGTTCTGTGGCGACCGTGCCCGGCCGGGACGTGACGGCGAACGCGCGTCTGCTGGCGGTGGCGGGAATGGCCATGGACGACGCCTTGATCGCGGTCTTCGAGGCCAAGTACGCCTATAACCTCTGGCGCCCCATCACGGCCATTCGCAACGGAGACATCGACGGCAATGACGCCACCGAGCGCGATCCGGGCTGGACGCCATTTATCGATACCCCGATGCACCCCGAGTATCCGTGCGCCCATTGCATCGTGTCGGCATCGCTGGGGGCCGTGCTGCAAGCCGAGATCGGCGGGGGACCGGTGCCCGCATTGAGCTCGGCCAGCTCGACGGCCGCGGGCGCCGTGCGCACGTGGACGAGCGTCGGCGACTTCGTGCAGGAAGTCGCCGTCGCCCGCATCTACGACGGTGTGCACTACCGCTACTCGACGGAGGTCGGTACCGCCATGGGCAAGAAGGTCGGCGAGCTCGCGTCAAGGAGGCTGCCCAAGGCGACTCCCTGACGATGCTAGAATCCGCCTGCCGGTGGACCTGACCGCGATCCCGCTGTACGACCACCACTCGCACGCGCTGTCGCGCGAGGCTATCTGGCGGAGCGAGCAGCTCGAAGGGTACTTCACCGAAGCGACCGATCCGGAACTGCTGGCTCGGTTCGGTCGCGACAACCTCCACTTCCGTCGGGCCGTCCGCGATCTGGCCGGCTTCTACGCCTGCGACCCGACCGTGGACGCTCTGCGTTCGGCGCGGGAGCGCGCGGATTATCAAGCCCTGGTGCGGCAGATGTTCGCCCAGGCACGCCTCGGGCATTGGCTGATCGACGACGGCCTCTGGACCGATCGCCTTCTGAGCGTGACTGACTGTGCGGCCTTGGTTCCCGGCGTTGCCGTGCGTCGTATCGTCCGGCTCGAGGCGGAGCTGGCTGGCATGGTGGAGCAGCACGATCGTGCGTCCAGCCTGCTCGCCGCCTTTGCCGAGCACGTGGCGCGTCTGGCCCCGCGGGTGGCGGCGTTCAAGAGCATTGTCGCGTACCGGACGGGGCTGGCCATCGGCGAGCCAGCGCCGGCCGAGGTCGAGACGGTCTTCTCTGAAGTGCGGCGCGCCGTCGTGCCGGGCCAGCCGCCGCGCCTCGCCGCGAAGCCCCTCATCGACGCCATGCTCTGGTCAGTCTTGCCGGTGGCCGCAGAGGCCGGCACCCCGGTCCAGTTTCATACGGGATTCGGCGATCCGGACCTCGATCTCCGACTGGCCAATCCTCTTCACCTGCGTCCGCTGTTCGAAGCCTCCGCGCTACGCGGGCTCCGCGTGGTGTGTCTGCACTGCTACCCGTACATTCGCGAGGCTGGCTATCTGGCCAGCGTGTACCCGGGGGCCTACGTCGACCTTGGACTCACCGTGCCCTACACCAGCGTGCACGCCATGCGCACGGCACTGCACGAGGCCATGCACCTGGCCCCCATCAGCAAGGTGCTGCTTTCGACCGACGCCCAGCGAACGCCAGAGACGTTCTGGCTGGCCGCGCGCTGGGGGCGTCGGGTTCTCGGGCAAGTCCTGGAGGCGACGGTCGGTGACGGTGATCTATCCGGAGACGAGGCAGAATGGGCGGCGTCGCGCATTCTCTTCGAGAACGCCGCCGACCTCTACGGCCTCGGTCCCCGCTCACCTTGAGCGGACGAGTTGTCCTCAACGAGGAACGTCGCGCACACTGCCGGGGGCACCCGTCGAGCCGGTGTTGAGGCCAGCCTTTCTCAGAAATAGACTGTCCGGTGCGCTGCCAAAGAGATTGGGACCCTGCGCGGTCAGGCCCCCGTCGACCGTGATCACCTGCCCCGTGATGAACCGCGCCTCGTCCGTGGCCAGGAAGAGGGCGGCATCGGCGATGTGTTGCGGCATACCGATCTCCGGCCAGGGCTGCTTGTCCCTGACGAGCCCCTCCCAGGCCGTCTCGCGACGGCCGACGGCGAGCGGAGTCTTGATCAGGCCCGGGGCAATCGCATTCACCCGGATACGATGATGGGCGAGTTCCGTGGACACGGCCCGCGTGAGATTGGCCACGGCCGCCTTGGCCGCCGAATAGGCGTGGGGACCGGCTCCGCCAGCCAGACCGGCGACCGAGGCGGTGCTGATGATGCTACCGCCGCGGCTCTGAGCGACCATGCGGTTCGAGGCGTGCTTGATGCCGAGGAACACGCCCCGCACGAGCACGGCGAACGTGAAGTCCCACTCCTCGACCAAGGTCTCGCCGATGGGGCCGAAGGCGCCGCCGACTCCGGCGTTGTTGAACATACAGTCGATCCCGTCGAAGCGCGCGACGGCCAGCTCGACAAGGCGAGCTACGTCGCGTTCCACGGAGACGTCAACCCGAAGGGAGGCCATGCGGTCCGCCGCGCCTTGCTCGCCGGCGAGGGCCACGGTTTCGGCCATGCTCTCGTCGTTCATGTCGCCGATCACCACCCGCGCGCCTTCCCGCAGAAACGTCAGCGCCGTGGTTCGGCCGATTCCGCTCGCGCCCCCGGTGATGACGGCAATCTTGCCCTCGAGCCTGCTCCCCCATCGCATTCCTACTCATACATCGGACGACGGTCCTTCAGCTGAAGCCAGCCCCGCGCGATGCGATAGATGAACCAGAGCCCGACCACGCCGAGGGGCAGCCAGGCGATGAGGAGCCCGATCCCGAGCGTGAGTACCACGAAGATCCCGCATAGAGTCACCCACAGGAGCCCGTACCAGAACGTCCGTATCTGCCACCGGAAGTGCGACTCGAGCCAGGTCCCCCGTGCCTCGCTCCGCTTCACGTAGTTCAGAATGACGGCGATGATCGAGGGCCAGCCGGTGAGGAAAGCGCCCACCACGGTGGCGGCGCCGATGATTCCCGTGATCAGGCTGAGGGCGTGCAGCCCATAGATGACATGGGTCAGCGTGACCAGCGATTCGCTGGGCTGGGCAACGGCGGCCCCGGCAGGCGGCGCAGACATGGACAGTCCTCCTCACGGATCAGTCGAAGCTATGGCCAGACCTGGACGTAGGCGAAGCGTGCCCGCTCGCTGGCGGAAAAGTGCGCGTCGTACTCCGCCCTCAGATGCTTCATGTGGTCGGAGCTCACGAAGCGCCGATAGGTCGCCTCATCCTGCACCTCGTAGACAGCCATGTATTGATACGTGTCCTCGCCCTCGAGCGCCCGGTAGCGTCGCGCGCTCACGAGTCCGGGAAACTGCAGTACCTCCGGCACGTGCTCCTCGTTGTACCAGCGGTTGAATGCGGTCTCCTGGGCGGCACTGATGGTGGCTTTGACGACGAAGAGCACGGTCGGCATGGTTGAGCCTCCGGTCGATAGAGTGAAGCGCTGTTCGAGTCCACGGCGCGATGGTCGTCGAGCCCCTGTCCGGAGTCAAGGACGGACACGCCGATGCGGACCACGCCCGCGAGCCCGTAGGTCGTGGCAAAATGGCGTATGCCCTCCACTCGCCCGGCCGTTCCCGCGTTCCTCTACGGCACCGCCTGGAAGGAAGACCGGACCCCGACCCTCACCGAGCTCGCGCTCCGCATGGGCTTCCGCGGTATCGATACGGCCAACCAGCGGCGACACTACTTCGAGGCTGGCGTGGGGCAAGGGTTGGCGGCGGCCTACCGCGCTGGCATCGTGAAGCGGGCCGACCTCTTCTTGCAGACGAAGTTTACCTACCGGGAGGGCCAGGATCACCGCCTACCCTACGATCCGGCCGCCGACCTTTCCACGCAGGTTGCCCAGTCGATGGCCAGCTCGCTCGAGCATCTCGGCACGGATTACGTCGACAGCTACGTCCTGCACGGGCCGGCCTCCGGTCGCTACTGGACCGAGGACGACACCGAGGTGTGGGCGGCGATGATCCGCGAGCGCGACGCCGGACATACACGTCTGCTCGGCGTGAGCAATGTCTCCTTGAATCACCTCGAACAGATGACGGCCACGAGTGATGAGGGGCCTGCCTTCGTCCAGAACCGTTGCTTCGCCCGCTTCGGCTGGGACCGCGAAGTGCGCGCGTTCTGCACCGCCCGGAACATCGTCTACCAGGGCTTCTCTCTGCTCACCGCAAACCCCGAGGTGCTGGGGCATCCGCTGGTGGCCGGTATCACGGCTCGAGCCAAGGCCACGCGAGCTCAGGTGGTATTCGGCTTCGCGCTCGCCGTTGGCATGCTGCCGCTCACGGGTACCTCCAACGCCGAGCACATGACGCAGGACCTGGCAAGCAACGCGCTGTCGTTCTCGGCCGACGAGGTGCAGGCGATCGAGTCGCTGGCCGGCTGAACGGGACTAGCAGCGCGGAGACCAGACGGAGGGAGAGA
This sequence comes from uncultured Candidatus Rokubacteria bacterium, assembly GCA_963754315.1. GTDB lineage: Bacteria > Methylomirabilota > Methylomirabilia > Rokubacteriales > CSP1-6 > CAVWFS01. Next base: position 352,761 of record CAVWFS010000008.1, on the reverse strand, counting down.
TGGATCTCGAGCTACGCGGCCGGACGGCCGTGGTGACCGGATGCAGCGTGGGAATCGGACGGGGAATCGCCCGCGTTCTCGCCGCCGAAGGGGTGTCGACATTGGTGATCGCGCGGCGCGGAGACTTGCTGAAGACCCTGCAGGACGAGATCGAGGCGTCAGGTTGGGTGCGCCCCCATGCCCTCGCCATCGATCTGGCCGAGGGCGTGGCAGCGGCGCGGGTGCGGGACGAGGCTCTGGCGCGACTGGGTCACGTCGACATCCTGGTGAACAACGCGGGAGGGTCTCGCCCCACGGCGGTGGACGCTCCTGACGGCGTGTGGGACGAGTCATTCGCCATCAACTTCAGTGCCGTGCGCAAACTGACCCAGGCGCTCTTGCCCGGGATGATCGAGCGGCGCTGGGGCCGCATCATCAACGTCACCGGGACCTCGGAACCGGCTGGCACCAACGCCGCGGGGCCGGCGAAGGCGGCTGTGCACGCGTGGGCGAAAGGGCTCTCTCGCGACGTGGGACGGCACGGCATCACCGTGAACTGTCTTGCTCCCGGCCGGATCCACAGCGAGCAGATCGATCAGCGTCTGCATCCCACTCCCGAGAATCAGGAGCAGTTTGCCCGCCAGATCCCGCTCGGCTACTTCGGCGATCCCAGCGACATGGCTCATCTGGTGGCGTTCCTCTGTTCGCCCAAGGCGCGTTATGTCACCGGCGAGCGTATCCGCGTGGACGGTGGCTTGAGCCGCGCGTACTGAGCCATGGTGGACCAGCCCCCCCAGCCCAGCAACGCGCCCCGCATGGCGGTACATCGGTACGGCGCCGGGCCGGATGTCGTCCTCTTTCACGGGGGCATGGGGTCGTGGAGGCACTGGATCCGAAATGTCGAACCATTGGCGGCGCGTTTCACCGTGCACGCGCTCGATCATCCGTCCTACGGCGACTCGGCCCCCGTGACGCGCGACACGACCGGCTCCGCGTATCTTGACCTGGTGCATCGCCTCTTCCTCGACATGTTCCCGGGCCATGGTCCTCTTCGGTTGGCCGGGTTCTCCTTCGGCGGGGCCATTGCCGCAAGCCTCGCCCGGCGGCTCGGTCCTCGGGTCACGCATCTGTGCCTGGTCTCACCGGGGGGCTTCCCCGCCCGTCGCTTCGGCGAGCGGCCGATCCGAAGCTACAGAGAAGCGGGGGGGGATCCGAGGCTCTTTCGCGAGATCTGCCGCCACAACTTGCTCGTCAACATGCTGAGCGATCCCCGGAACCTCACGGAGGAAGCGGTGGACATCCAGGTGGACGGCGTCCGCCGGACTCGTTTCGACAGCCGCAAGGTGAGTGCCGGTGGGACGCTTCTCGGCGATCTCGCCCAGCTCACGTGTCGCATCCGACTGCTGTGGGGTGAGCGGGACGATACCGCGTTCCGGCCTGCCGATCTGCTCATCGGCGAGATTCGCGGCGCCGTCAGCGCTCTCGACGTGCACCGCATTCCCGGGGCCGGCCACTGGTCCGCTTACGAGAATGCGGCCGAGGTCAATCGCCTGATGCTCGAGTTCTTCTCGAGCGCGGCCGGCTAGGGAGCGGGTGGCGCCACCGAGACGCCGGCGACCCCGCTCTTCGCAATGGCCTCGGCCACGAACCCCGAGGCTTTGACGTCCTCGACGAAGGCCCGCAGGTACCCGGCGGCGGCCGCCCGGCTCTTGGGCGTGCCGATGGCCTGCTGGACGGCCGTGAACTGTCCGTCCAGGATGCGCGCGCCCGGAAGCTTGGTCACGTCCATCAACAAGCGCGGCTTGAGCCCGGCCAGCGCATCGAGCTTCTGGGAGACGAACGCGTTGTAGGAGCCGTCGAGGCCCTTGGTCTCGATCAGAGTCGCATGCTTCACCGTGCGGTTCAGGAAGAGCCCGTAGGCGCTCTGCTCGGCCACCGCAATGCGCACACCCGCCCGGTCCACGTCGGCGATGGAGCGAATGGACGATCCGGCGGGAACGAGATACGTCGACGGGATCTCCAGATAGGCCGCGGTGAACGCGATATCGGCCGCGCGCTGCGGCTCGGCCCCGAGAAACGCGACGTCCCAGGCGCCGGTCTTCGCACCATCGCCGAGCTTCCCCGCCGTGTCGAACCCGACGAACTCCACGGGAACACCGAGCCGCCGGGCGAGCTCGCGCCCGAGATCGGGAGCGACTCCCCGCGGTTCGGGGGTCATGGAGGTGACGAGCAAGAAGTTCCCGTGGTTGATCCCGACCCGGAGCTTCCCCGTGGGCGCCAGCTCGGATCGCACAGCCGGAGAGATGTCGTTAGCCATGGCGAACGACGTTAGCACGACCAGCCACAGAAACGCCACGGCGGCCGAGCATGCGCGAGCGGTCACGCTGCGTCCCGGCGGGCTCGGCGAAACGCGCGCTCGAAGCCGGGCAGAGCTCTCACCACGGTGTCGCGCTCCACCGTCAGCGAAATGCGGATGTGGCCCGCCATGCCGAAGCCGGAGCCTGGCACCGTGAGCACGTTCTCCTCGGCCAGCATGCGGACGAAGGCAACGTCGTCGTCGATGGGCGTCCGTGGGAACACGTAGAAGGCGCCCTGGGGCTTCACGCACTGGTAGCCGATCTGGGTCAGCCCCTCGTACATGAGATCGCGCTTTTCCCGATACGGGGCCACGTCGATCGTCTGATCACCCACCTCGGCCACCACCCACTGCCACAGGGCCGGCGCATTCACGAACCCGAGGACCCTGTTGGTGAACGTGCAGGCCTCGAACAGCTCGGCCGCCTCTGACATCCGCGGTGAAAACGCCAGATACCCGATCCGTTCGCCCGGAAGGGCCAGCGACTTCGACCAGGACGTGGCCACGATGCAGCGAGTGACCAGGGGCGGCACCTCGGGCGGCACCGCGCCGTCGAAGACGAGGGCCCGATAGGGCTCGTCGCTGATCAGAACGATGGGCTGCGCGAGGCGAGCCGAGCAGCGCCTCGATCTCCACGAAGGTGGAGGCCGGATAGATGACCCCGCTCGGATTGTTGGGCGAGTTGAGCAGGATGGCCCGCGTGCGGGGCGTGATGGCGGCCGCGAGCTTCGCGATGTCCGGAGTGAGATCGTCCCGGGGGGGCACCACGACCAGTCGTCCGCCGTGATTCTCGGCATAGAACACGTACTCGGCGAAGAAGGGCGCCACCGTGACGACCTCGTCACCCGGATTGAGGATGGCCTTGAGCACGGTGTTGAGCGCGGCCCCCGCCCCCACCGTCATGATCACGTGGTTAGCGGTGTAAGGAAGCCCCGTGGCCGCCACCAGGCGCCGGGCGACGGCCTCGCGGACCGGGGCGAGGCCGGCGTTGGGCATGTAGGCGTGCAGGTGTCGCGCGTCGCTTTCCAGCACGCGACGCGCGGCAGCCAGCACCGCTGGCGGCGGCTCGATCTCGGGGTTGCCGAGGGTGAAGTCGAAGACCTTGTCGGCGCCGCGTTCCCGCTTGAGACGGGCTCCCTCCTCGAACATGCGGCGGATCCACGACGCCTTCGTCAGGTTCTCGGCAACGGCCCGGGAGATCATCAAAGAACCGTCACTTCGCCTTGAGCATCACATCTTCGTAGGGCGCCGAGTAGGCGTGGCCCGGGATCAGACCGAGGCCGGACTCCTGGACCCGCGAGCCGAAGCCGTTGATGAAGGCCAGCTCCCAGATCGGGATGTGCATCGCCTTCTCATGCATGAGCTGCTGGATCTTGTGCAGGAGCACCTCCCGCTTCTTGCGATCCAGCTCCGCCGCCTGATCCTTGAAGAGTGAGTCGATATCCGGATAGCTGCCGTAGACGTAGGCGCCGCCGGCCACGACGAAGGTCTCCAGGCGCGTGGCCGCGTTGCCGAAGGCGCCGCTCGCTGTATAGGCGAGGTTCTTGTACTTCTTGTCGGTGTAGTTGCCCCAGTGCGCCGCGCGCTCAACCGGCTTCAGGCGGGTACGAATACCGACCTGCTGCAAGTAGTTGGCGATGGCCTCCTGCACGTTGGCATACGAGATATCCAGGAAGTAGTCGCCCGCGTCGAACCCGCCCGCGAAACCGGCCTCGGCGAGAAGCTTCTTGGCCTGCGCCGGATCGAAGGGGTAGGCAGTGGGCGGCTGCCAGTAGAAGTCGAAGCTGCTGGGGATGATGCTGTACGTCAGCTTCGAGTGCCCGAGGGTGATGGCCTGGTTGATGGCCTTGCGATCGATGGCCAGGTTGGCGGCCAGGCGCACGCGCTTGTCGTACCAGGGCGACTTCGGATCCCACTGGTCCAGCATGCTGACCCACTGCGGAGCCTGGATGACCGTCGGCTTCAGGGTGAGGCCTGGTGTGCGCTGCAGCTCCTCGGCGAGCTCGCCGCGGATCGAGTACACCACATCGATCTCGCCCCGCTTCAAGGCGGCCAGCCGGGTGGTTTCATCCGGTACGACCTTGAAGACGAGCCGCTTCACGCTCGGTGTCTTGCGCCAGTAACCCTCGAACGCCTCCATGACCAGCTCGACACCCGGCGTGAAGGAGACGAACTTGTATGGCCCAGCGCCGACGGGCGCTTTCTTGTAACCTTCGTCCCCGACCTTCTCGACGTATTTCTTGGGGACGATCCAGCCCGCGCCGCTGGCCGCGGTGTAGAAGGTCATGAAGTCGGGCCACGGGGTCTTCAGCCGAAAGCGTACCTGCAGCGGCCCTGGCGTTTCCACGGCGGCCACGCGGTCCTTGATGGCCTTGGACGCGGCGCCACGGTAACGCTCGAAGGAGAACTTCACGTCCTCGGCGGTGAGCGGCTCGCCGTTGTGGAACTTCACACCCTTGCGCAGGGTGAAATCATACACGCGGCCGTCTGCCGACGCCTGCCAGGACTCGGCCAGGCTGGAGGCGGTCGGGTTCCCGGGCATCGCTTTGACCAGCGCGTCATGCAGCGCGTACATCACCATGAACGGCGTGATGATCCCCTCCGTCTCGGCGGGATCGAACCACTTTGGCGCCAGCGAGATGTGCACACCCCAGGTCATCTGACCTTCGGGGGCCGCGGCCGCGGGCGCGGCGAGAGCGAGCAGGGCCAGCACAGCACAGACGGCGGCAGATCGGACAGGACGCATCATCGACCTCCTCGTGGGCAGCGATATTCGAGCGGCGTGTCGAGCACGCCAAGCGGCGTCATTATCCGGCAGGCGCGAGGCCTGTCAACCGGACGACCCTCGTGCGTTCACGATGGCCCGCCACACCGCCTCGGGAGTGGCCGGCATGTCGATATCCGTCACCCCGAGGGGAGCCAGCGCATCGAGGATGGCGTGGATGACGGCTCCCGGCGCGCCGACCGTGCCCCCCTCTCCGGCGCCCTTGACGCCGAGCGCGTTGGTGGGGCTCAGCACATCGCGACTGGTGACATCGATAGCCGGGAGGTCGGCCGCGCGCGGGATGGCGTAGTCCAGAAACGAGCCCGACAGCAGCTGTCCTGTGGTCGCATCGTAGACGCATCGCTCGTGCAGCGCCTGGCCGATACCCTGTGCCACCGCACCGTGTTGCTGGCCGTGCACGATCATCGGGTTCACCGAGCGTCCAGAGTCGTCGACCATGGTCAGGGCCACGATGTGTACCGCGCCCGTCTCCGGGTCTACCTCCAGCTCGCAGACCTCGCAGCCGTTGGCGAAGGCGAAAGCCGGGTTCTCGTGCATGGTGGCGGCGCCGAGCGTGGTGCCGAAAGCCGGCGGCAGCCGACCCGAGGCGGCTGCGCTGGCAACCTCGAAGAGGCCGATGCTCCTGTCAGTTCCCACGACCCGGAAGGTGCCGCCCCCGTACTCGATGTCGGCCGGCGCCGCCTCGAGCAGATGCGCCGCCATGGCGCGGCCGGCCCTCACGAGAGTGTCCACTGCCTCGACGGCCGCGCCGCCCCCTCTCACCATGGAGCGTGAGGCAAACGTGCCAACACCCTTCGCCACCCGATCGGTGTCACCCATCACGATGCGCACGCACTCGAAGGGCACGCCGAGGCGCTCGGCCACGACCTGAGCGAAGACGGTCTCGTGGCCCTGGCCCTGTGACTGGCTGCCGATCGGCACCTCGACGAGGCCGGTGGGCCGCACTCGTACCTCGGCGAACTCTTGGGGCACCCCCCCTGTCCCCTCCACGTAGGGCCCGACGCCGATTCCTCGCAGTCTGCCCCGCAGACTCGCCTCGGCGCGCCGTGCCGCAAAGCCGGCGACATCGGCGTTTGTGATCGCCTCCTCGAGCCGGGCCACGTAGTCGCCCGAATCGTAGATAGCGCCAGTTGCCGTCCGGTACGGGAAAGCGCGCACCATGTGGGCGCGCCGGAACGTCGTTGGGTCGCGCCCGGTCTCGCGCGCGGCGCGCTCGACCAACCGCTCCACCGTGTAGACGCACTCGAGACGCCCGACACCCCGATAGACGTTGATGGGGACGGTGTTCGTGAGTACCCCCTCGACGCGGAGGTGGATGGCCGGGATGGCGTAGAGCCCGGAGATCATCCGCTCCATGTTGGTCAGGGTGGAGACGGGAATGCACGGCGCAACATAGGCACCCAGGTTCGACGTCGAGTGCACGCGGAGCGCGGTGATGCGCCCGGCCGCATCGAGGGCAAGCTCCCCTTCGAGGAGGTGATCACGCGACTGGGCATCGCTGAGGAATCCCTCCGTCCGGCTCGACACCCATTTCACTGGACGACCCAGGCGCCGGGCCGCCCACGCAAGCACGACATACTCGGGGTACGTCTGGATCTTGGAGCCGAAGCCGCCGCCGACGTCACCGGTCACGCAGCGCACACGATCGACGGCGACGCCGAGGATGCGGGCGAGATTCGCGGCCAGCTGATGTACCGTCTGCAGCGAGGCGTAGAGCGTGTAGCGCCCGGCACCAGCATCCCACTCGGCGAGGGCAGCCCGCGGCTCCATGAAGCAGGTGACGAGCCGGTTGTCCACGACCGTGAGCCGGGTGACGTGCGCGGCGCCGGCGATGGCGCGCGCGACCGCGTCGGGCTCGCCGCATTCCCAGTCGTAAACGCGGTTACCCATCACGCCGGCGTGAAGCTGGGGTGCGCCTTCCGCGAGGGCCGCCACACCGTTGACGACGGCGGACAGCGGCGTGTAATGCACGCTCACCGCTGCCGCGCCATCATGCGCCGAAGCCGGGGTGGCCCCGAGCACGACAGCGACCGCCTCGCCGACATAGCGCACCCGCTGCGTTGCCAGCGGATACCAGGGTGGATCGGCGAAGGGCGACCCGTCGCGACTGCGAATCCCGCCGCCGCGTTCAGCAATTAAGGTCGGGATTACTCCGATCCCGTCGGCCAGGAGATCGCGCCCGCTGAGCACGGCGATGACACCACGGATCTCGCGGGCCCGGCCAGCATCGACCGCCACCACGTCGGCGTGCGCGTGAGGCGAGCGCACGAAAGCGGCGTAGACCTGGTCCAGCGCGTTCCAGTCCTCGGCGTAGCGCCCCTGACCGGTGAGCAGCCGAGCGTCCTCGACCCGCTTGACCGAGACGCCGATGCCGACACTGGTCACGGGCACCGAGGAGGGCACAGGGGCTGATCGCCTTCCGTCAGTAGTACACGGCCCGGCCGGCGCCCCCGGTCGCCACGACGAGCTCGCCGGTGACGGCCCAGGCCTTGTCTGACGCCAGAAACGCTGTCACATAGGCGATCTCCGCCGCGTCGACCATGCGGCAGATGGCATTGCCGCGCGGGGAATCGGGGGCAAAGTCCGCCCGCTCCGCTTCCTCGGGAGCTACACGCAGCTCGGCCGCGCGCGCGGCCAGCAGGCGCGGAGTGCGCTCTGTACGCGTGATGCCGGGGTGGACGCAGTTGACGGTGATCCCGAAGCGGCCGAGCTGGACAGCCAGGGTTTTCGTGAGATGCACAAGTGAGGTATTGCGCGCTCCCCCGCTCAGGTTGCCGGCGTTGCGGGCGTTGGTCCCGCTGATGTTGATGATGCGACCCCACTTCTGCTCCTTGAGATGGGGAATGGCCGCCCGCGCGCAGCGCAAGGCGCCCACGTACTTCACGTTGAAGTCGTGCAAGAGGTCCTCATCGACCACGCTTTCGATGGGACCGGTGGCCGTGGGCGACCCTCCAGGCGGAGAACCGCTGTTCACCAGGATGTGCAGCCCGCCAAGCTGCGCTGCTGCCTGGGCCACCATCGCATCCACCTGTGCCTTGCTGGTGACATCGGCTGCCAACGGGATGATTCGCCGCCCGGTCTCGCCGGCGATCTCGCGTGCCGTGGCCTCGAGCTGATCCTTGGAGCGCGCCACGATCGCGACGTCCACGCCTTCGCGGGCTAGTTCCCGCGCGATGGCCTTGCCGATGCCGAGGCTGCCTCCGGTGACGATCGCCCGCTTCCCGCTAAGGCCCAGGTCCATGGCGTGCCCTCCCGTCTGTCTGCCGGCTCGATTGGCGACGCGATTCTAGCGCATTCAGCTCCGGGTCATGTCGTCGGCGCTTTGCTTGTGCCGTCGTGCGACGGATGAGCTGGAGTCCGACCAAGGTCGTAGTGGCAGCGAGTGTCCCGTTCAGAAGTTGCATTGCGGTTCGGTCAACTCGTCGCTCGAGTCGGGCTCAGCTGCCCGGACGATGGTAGACGGGCGCTGAGCCAGCGGATGCAGGACGGCGATCGCCCAGCTGAGATTCAAGCCTTCCCCGAGCCAGCCGGCGGTCAGCGTCTGTGCGTGGAGGCGAACCCCCTGTGCGTCGTGCTGCGTCCGGAGCACATTGACCGGATCGGCAGGCGCCGCGACCGGCGGCGGCACCTCCGGCAGGAGCCGACCGTCCGGTCGCCGGAAGCAGAGGGCGCCGTCGGGCTCGCGCGCGACCTCGTAGCCCTCCTCGTGCACCGCGCGGTGGTGCCGGCGACAGAGCAGGGCCAGGTTCGAGAGCGTGGTCGGGCCTCCCTGCGCCCAGTGACGGAGGTGATGCCCCTGCGTGAAGCGGCCGCCGCAGCCCGGGAAGCGGCAGCCGCGATCCCGGTGGTGAAGCGCGCGCCGCAGCGCCGGCGGAATCGTCCGCGTCCGCGCCCCGACGTCCAGCAGGCGTCCCTCTTCGTCATGGCGCATCACCACCCGGCTCGCGTCGCACGCCAGGCGGCGAGACGTTTCTGCAGAAACGCGCACGCCCTCCTCGAGGACCGACTGGCCGGGCTGATCGGGATCCGCGAGCACCGCGGCATCGACGTGGACCACCACCTGGTAGCGCTCGCCCGGCGCGCCCGGATCCAGTTCGTGGTGCAGCGCGCTCTCCGCGAGCAGGGACAGGGCGTCGGCCTGCTGCTGGGCCATGGTTGGAGGCTCCGCCGCCGGATCGTTCAGGCCGGGGCCCGTCTCGTCGGCGCGTGCCCGCTGATATAGCTTCTCGCGCGCGGCGGCCAGCGCCTTTAAAAGCAGCGCTCCGGCTTCCGGCTCCAACCGTCCTCGGACCACCACCATGCCGTCCTCGTCCTGGAACACGTGCAGCGCACGGCTCTTGTGCTGCCGGGCCGCTTCCCGTGCCTCGGCCAGGCGGTCCACGCGCCGCCAGCCCCGCACGATGCGCTCCACGTGATCGGCCGTGCCCGCGCGCCCCACCGCCAGCAGTCGCGCTTCGGTCTCCGGCGTGGCCACCCGAGTCAGCGCCCGGACCTTGGCGTAGGACAGCTCGCCGCAGGCCAGGGCCTGGGCGAGCAGCGGGAGTGTCTCCAGCGCGCGGGCGACCCGAACGCGCTCCCGGGCGGCACCTGGATCGAGGCCGACGCGCCAGCTCAGCCAGGCGGCGCAGGAACTGAAGCCGGTGTTCCAGCCGCCCCGCGTGTCGAACTCGCGAATCAGATCGAGGAGGCGAGCCGTGGCGGCTTCGAGATGCGCCGACAGCTCGGCGATCTCATCGCCCAGCCGATCCAGGTCCGCGGCAGGATTCTGAGTGGCGACCACCATTGGCGAGTCGATCTGCATGGCACGTCTCCTCCGGCAGAGCGACTGTACACCCCGATTTCCGAGCCACACGGAGCGTCAAGGACGAGCGATTGGGAGACGAACAATCATTTTGGGTCCAGTCCGCAACCGGCTGGCCGACGGCGGGCCCGCGCGACCTCCTGGGGCGGGATCCGCAGAGCCCTCTCGACGTGCTCCCAATGCACGCGGTAGAGGCTGTCAAGCAAGAAGTCGCCCGATGGCAAGACCGAGTCCGTCCGGCATCTCGAATCTGACACGGCCGGGGCAACACCCTACTACCGGGGGGCCATGCGGCGGACACGACTCGCTCGAGGCAGTCTACGGACGCTGGCGATACGAAGTCGCGAAGTGAATCGCCGACATTCCTGCGCTGCTAAGCGCCAGCGCCGAGCGCTGATCTACTCGATCCCGAACACGCGCGCGGCGTTCCGGTAGAGCCACTTTTCCTTCACGGTGTCCTTGAGCGGCAGCGCCATGTACTCCTGGATCAGGGTCTCGTGCGGCTGCCCGACGAGGCCGGCCGAGAGGCCTACCAGGACCTTGTCCTGAATGAGCGTGTTACCGAACTGGATCAGCATCTCCCATCCCGACCCGCGCTGGCCGAGGTACTTGGCGCGATGGGCGGAAGTGTCGAGGTGGAGCTTCGGATGACGCCGGACGAGGGCGACCATCTCGTTCACCCACGGCCAGCCTCCGAGCCCGCCGATGATGGTCAGTTCGGGAAAATCGATGGCCACCTGGTCGAGGTGCCGCGGGTGGCCGAGATCGTAAGGGCGGTCGGTGGCGTAGTTCATCGACGAGTAGATGCGTACGGGGATGCCGAGCTCGACGGCCTTGGCGTAGAGCGGGTAGTACCGTCGATCGCTGGCGGGAATGCCGTCCACGAGCGCCGAGACCCCGAGAGCGTGGAACTTCTGCTCGCGCACCCGCTGCTCCAGCTCGCGCACCCCGCGCATGCCGTGAAGGCCGCTGATGCGCGCAAGGCCGAGGAAGCGGTCCGGGTAGTCCTGCAGCAGTTCAGCGACCTCGTCGTTCGTGGTACCGAAGGGTAGTGCCCGTACGATGCCGACACGGGCGAGCAGCTCCATGTAGGTCGGACAGCTCGGTATCGGGACGCGCGTCGCCGCCATCCCGGCGCGACCGGAAGATGCGCTCGTAGTTTGCCATGCCGTAGCCGGGCGGACGCTCGGCCACGGGGGCGTCCGGTGACTTGTCCGCAACCGATGCCTCGCCGCTCGGGGCGCGCTTCGGAACGCTGCACTCCATGTCGATCACGCGCATCATCGACTCCTTCGCGTAGGCACGCGCGGTTCCGGCCTGGACACGCGCGGAGCCCTGCGCGATGGCGCCACCTGCCGATACGCTTGCTCGACCAGACGTAGCCACCAAGGTCCAGTCGGGTCGCCCGTCGATACGCACGCCGACCCAACCTCGATGCCCCACGTAGGGCGGGCGGAAGAACTGCGCGGGATCCGAAAAGATCATCGCCTCCTGCTCCCCGAGCGGGGCGGGCAACCACACGGCCAGGTGGTCGGCCCCGTGATGGTGATCGTCGAGCTGGGCGAAGAGCCGTCCCTTCACACGCCACGTGGGCTCACCCCACGCGAGCTTCTCGGTCGTTTCCGGCAGGGCCAGGCAGATCGCTCGCAATCGGTCGACCGGCGTGCGTGTGGCCGTGCTGACTGCCCCGGGGCGGCGGCGTACGGTGGCCACGCGCTTCGCAGGCCTAGGCGCGGAGGACTACGTCTGGCCTTCAAGGCGCGAGCGCGGGAGGAATTCATCGGACGGCCAGACCAATAGCCCGCCCCCACCGCGAGCTGTCAAGCGCTCCCTCCCGGCGCGGAGCTTTCCACCGGCCGAGGCCAGGTATCTCGCTGACGCGCCACTCCTACAGCCAGCGCAGGGCTTCGGCCTCGAAACGGCGAAAGTCCTCCAGATGCTCGCTGGAGAATCCGGATCACGGTATCAACATCGATCTGCGCGTACTCGTGGACGATGACATTGCGGAATCCGGTCATCTGCACCATGGCGCGGCCGAGGTCCGCGGACATCAGCTGTGCCTGCACAAGAATCTCGAACGTCTCGGCAAACGTTGACGGAGCGCGCAGGCCCCGGTCGGCAATCACGTGGCCCGCCACGTCGAGACACGTCTCGATCGCCATCTGGAGCGTGCGCTCGACGATGCGCTGCGTCTTCCAGTCGGCCCGGTAACGCTCGACAGTCAGCTCGCGGTACTCGGAAACCTGGCTCACGTACTCGGCCAGCTCTGTCAGCTTTCGGCGAAGCAGGTCGCGGTCAACCACGGGCGAAGCGAGCATCGAGGAAGCGCCGTTCGAAGATGCGAAAGTCCAGGAACTGCCGGACGGCCCTCGATTCGAAGCGGTGCCGCAGAAATGGGTCCTTCTCGGCGATCACCCGCCGAGACTCCACGATTCGCCCGAGCAGAGCGGTCGGGGCACCGTTCATGACAACGAGATCGACCGCGTCGGTGCCAAGGTGCTTCGTCACCATCCGATGAGGTCCAGGCGCGCCTGGACTGGATCCACCGCCTCGTCGAGATACACCGCCACGTCGACGTCGCTGAGGGGACGAAGGTCTCCCCGCCCCGCCCCGCCGAACACGTAGGCGAACCGGACGGCCGGCAGCCCATCGAGAACCGACCCGAGCGTGGCGAGCCGGTCTCTCACATTTGCGGGAAGCGGTCGCGTACGTCGCATGGCGGCGATTATACGGACCTTGCTTGCAGCGAGACGCTCGACCCAGAATCGGCGTCAGGGCGTCGATTTTCGGCGAACCCGACCCCGTGGCATGGGGCGAGGCAAAAAGTCGCCTCCAGGGAACCAGGATCAACTGAGAAGAGCCGTCTAGCGGAGGGCGCCCTCCCACGAAGAGACTCTCTGTTATGAGTTTCGTCCGCGGAGCGGACACGAAGTGGTAGTAGTTAGTAGTACTTCTTACTTCTCTATTCTTGAGGGGCCAATTTCGCCTTATTCAGCAGGTACTTATCTGGTGAACCTGTAGCGCAACCTGTAGTCGGACCTGTAGCACCCTCTTCCGCGTGTTTTGCTTTTCAAATGTGATTTCACAGAGTTATAGGGCAGTGGTGCATGCGTGTCGTCGATGAGTGATCTGCTGTTCGTCTCGGCTCACGTCTGGAGGGGTCCGAAGGGCAGCGGGTCGCTCTCGGTCCAGCGATCAGGAAGGATCCCGAAGGCCTCGTTGAACCGCTGCCAGCCGCTGAAGAACACGATCGTCATCCCGAGGTCGAGGAGCTCTCCATCGGAGAAGACGCGCTTCAACTCGCCGTGGAACTCCGCGTCGATCCGCGGCTGCTCCGTGGTCAGACGGTCTGCCAAGCGCAGCGCGGCCTTGGTGCGCTCAGGCAGGTCCGATCGCTCGTAGTCGGCGAGCTTTGCCACGAGATCTTCCGTTGCTCCCCGGCGCACGGCCGAGGCGGAGCGTGCAAGGCTTCAGTGGACGCAGCGGTTCTTCCACGCGAGGTGCACGCGGACGAGCTCGAACAGCTCGGGCTCGACGCTCGAGGCGCCGCCGTACGCGTAGCGCACGAACCCCATGGTTGCCTCGAGCAGGTCGGGCCGCTGCGCGAGGGTCAGGAAGAGGTTGTCGTCCTCGTAGGCGTCCCGGTACCAGCGCTCGAGCCGACGACGGAGGTTGTCGGCCAGTTCCTCCCGACGCGCCTTTGGAAGCAGTCCGCGCGGGTTCGCCATGCAATCAGGGAGCTTTCGGGTCTTCAGCCGACGGCTCTGAGCGCCGCACCCGCGCGAGCCCGAAATGGTCGCGCAAGGTCGTTCCCTCGTACTCCCGTCGGAACAACCCGCGGGCCTGGAGCTCCGGCACGACGAGGTCGACGAAGTCAGCCAGGGCACCGGGGAAGTAGGGTGGCAGGACATTGAAACCGTCGGCGGCTTCCTCGACGAACCATTCCTCGAGAGTGTCGGCGATGCGCTTGGGAGTACCGCAGAGGACCCAGTGGCCACGGGCGGCGGCGGTCAGGTTGTAGAGATCGCGCAGGGTCATGTTCTCGCGCCGCGCGGTCTCGTAGAGCACCCGCGAGAAGGCGTGGCTTCCCTCGCCCGGCGGGGGGGCCGGTACCGGCCCGTCGAGAGGAAAACCGGTCACGTCGTATCCGATGCGGCTGGTCACGAGGGTCAGAGCGTTGGTGGGCGTGAGCCAGCTCTGGAGTAACGAGAGCTTGTCCCGGGCCTCGGCCTCGGTGCTCCCGATGATCGGCATCACCCCGGGCAGGACGGTGATCTGATGGGGACGGCGACCATACTTGGCCATGCGCGCCTTCAGGTCGCGATAGGCCGACCTTGGCGCTCGAGAGCTCTTGCACGACAGAGAAGACGACGTCGGCCGTCCGCGCGGCCAGCTCGAGCCCGGCCTCCGATCCTCCGGCCTGGATGATCACCGGATGACCCTGAGGACTGCGGGCCATGTTGATCGGGCCCTTCACCTGGAAGAATCGCCCTTTGTGGTTCAGCGGACGGACTCTCGCGGGGTCGAGGAAAGTCCCGCTGGCTTTGTCTGCGACGATGGCACCGTCTTCCCAGCAGTCCCACAGCCCCTTCACGACGTCGACGAACTCCTGGGCGACCTCGTAGCGGAGGTCGTGCTCCATGTGCTCTTCGCGGCTGAAGTTCAGCGCGGCCTTGCTGGCCGAGCTGGTCACGACGTTCCAGGCGGCGCGGCCCTTGCTCAAGTGGTCAATCGAGGCGAAGGTCCGGGCCACGTGATAGGGCTCGCCGAAGCTCGTCGAGACGGTGGCGCCCAGGCCAATGCGCTGGGTGGCGGCAGTCAGCGCCGAGATGAGCGTCGTCGGCTCGAAGCGGCACAGAAACGATGGGTGATCTCCGGGATCCATGACCAGTCCGTCAGAGACGAACAGGAGGTCGAACTTGCCGCGCTCGGCCTGACGGGCGATCTCCTGGATGACCGAAAGGTCATTGTTGCTGGTCGCGGCCCCCTCATATCGCCAGCCGGCGGAGTGGTTGCCGGTGCCAAGGACGAACACGCCGAAATGCATCTCACGCCGCGCAGCACACATGCCGGTTGCTCTCCTGGCGACAACCTACCACAGGCCTGGTATTGTGGCGCAGCACGACTCAACGCGGGAGGAAGGTCATGCCGGTTTTCACCCTCCTGATGCCGACATCGAGAAGGACTGGCGCGGCCCCACGCACCTGGCCGAGTCGATCCGCCTCGTCACGATTTCCTGACCCGTCACACGCCATGAACGACGCGCTGACCGGGGAGACCGTGGAGCTGTTGCAACAGCTGATCAGAAACCAGTGCGTGAACGACGGCACGGTGGGCTCCGGCCAGGAAGTGCGAACGAGCGACGTGCTGCGCGCCTACCTGGAGGGCAGCGGTCTCGACATCGAGGTGTACGAGCCCGACGGCGCGCCGGGCCGCACAAGCCTCGTCGCCCGCATCGAGGGAACCGATCCCGCAGCCCCCACCCTCTGCCTGATGGGCCACACCGACGTCGTGCCCGTGACCCTCGAGCACTGGACGCGCGATCCGTTCGGAGGCGAACTGGTGAACGGCGAGGTGTGGGGGCGTGGAGCGCTCGACATGCTGAACCTCACCGCCTCTCAGGCGGTCGCCCTCAAGGCGCTCACGAGGCGGCCGGGTGGGTGGCGGCCACGGGGAACGCTCGTCTACCTGGCCTGCGCCGACGAGGAAGCCGGCGGAGCCCTCGGCGCCGGTCACGTCTGCAAGCGACACTGGGATTCGCTCCGGGCGGACTATCTGCTGACCGAGAATGGCGGCATCGTCAGCCAGCAGGGTGATGAGCTGAACGTCACCGTCCATGTCGGCGAGAAGGGCGTGGCCTGGCGCCGCCTGCGGGTCAAGGGCACGCCGGGACACGGCTCCATGCCGTATGGCGCCGACAACGCGCTGGTCAAAGCCGCCCACGTCGTCAGCCGCCTGGCGGAGTACCGCCCGGCACCGTACGTGGATGATCTGTGGCGTGCCTTCGTCGGCTCGCTCGACGTCGATTCAGTCGTGAAGGCCGCCCTGATCGATCCCTCCCGCGTCGACGAGTCGATCGCTCAGCTCCCGGCGGGCCTCGCCAAGTTCGCGTGGTCCGCCACCCACACCACGTTCTCCCCCAACATGTGCCGCGGTGGGGTGAAGACCAACGTCATCCCGGACGTGGTGGACATCGAGGTGGACATCCGCACCATCCCCGGGGACAGCGAGGATGAGGTGCGCCGTCACCTCGACAAGGCCCTCGGGGACCTGACGGACGACGTCGCCGTGGAGAAGCTCTTCTCCAAGCCGGCGTCGGTGTCGCCGACCGGGACTCCGCTCTGGGACGTGCTGGGACGCGTGGTCGACGCTCACTACCCCGGGGCGCGTCTGCTGCCGCGGCTGATCGTCGGGTTCACCGACGCGCCGTACTTCCGCGAGCACGGCGCCATTGCCTACGGTTTCGGGCTCTTCTCGCGAACGTTGACGGCCGAGGCAATGGCCGGGCGCTTCCACGGCAACGACGAGCGTGTCGACGTGGCATCGCTGGCGCTCACGACCCAGGCCTGGCTCGACACCTGCGAGCTATTCCTCGGCTAGCGCCGCGTGTCGGCGGATTCTCTAGACGGTACTGGAGAGCAGCGCCCGCAGGCGCCGCCCGAGTCCGACGTTCAGCGCTTCGAGAGGGGGCTGCCGGATGACGTGCAGGGCGCCGTCACGCTCGAGCACCCGCACCGTGGCGCTCCCAACACCCTCGCGCTCGAAGCGCAGAGCCGCCGTCGTCGTTCCAACCTTTAGGTTTCTCAACTCGACTGCGGGAAGCCACGCGGGCAGCACGGGGTCGACGACCAGAAGATTGTAGGCGGCATACGGGACCAGGCCGAGCATCGCCTGCAAGCACAGCGGCAGGGCGCTGGCATTCCACGTCTGAGGCGTGTTGGCGCGCGGGTATGCCCAGCCGGCCTCGAAAGCGATGGGCGCGAGAGATCGATTGGTCAGCACCACCTGGGCCTGCAGACAGTCCAGCTCCACCCGGTACGTCAGTCGGGCATCAATGCTCCGGTACGGCAGTCCGCGTGCATCAGAGGTGAACTCATCGGTGGCGACGCCGCTGCCGCCCCCGCCAAAGCGGACCAGCTCCGGGTAGACGAAGACGAACGCGAGCTCGGTCGGACGTACGCGCGAGCACTCGCACATCCACGGGCGCTCGCCGTTGATCTCCAGGCGCAGGGTGCGCAGATGGCGGACCTCGTGAACATAGAATCCCGTGAGCGGATCGTCGCGGCCGCACTCGCCGAAGAGACTGGTGACGAGCAGACTCGATCCACGCCACGCGGCCGGCGCGTCGAGTCGAATCGCCGCGTCAGCCACGATCTTCCCGTGTGTCCAGGTTCGCCGCGTGTCCTCGACCGCCCGGCGTGGCCATGCTATAAGATCGCATCCGCCACGCCCTGAGGAGAACAAGAACGATGTCGACCCTCCGTTTCCTTGCCCACCGTCGCCCGGTCCTTGCCTTGGCCCTCGTGCTCGCCATGACCGCCGGAGCGCTCGCCGCTCGCGCATTCGCTCAGGGCCAGACGCCAAAGTCGGTCACCATCGGGACTAATCCAGCCGGCACCGTGTTCTTCGCGCTGGCCAGCGGCATTGCCAAGGTCGTGAGCGGTGGGGCCGGGTATCAGATGGTCGTCCAGCCGCACGCGGGCACGAGCACCATGTTGCCTCTCATCAATACCGGCGAGCTGGAGTTCGGGATTCAGAACGCGGTGGATCTCTGGCTGGCCTATCGCGGGCCTTCCCAGCAGATCGGGGGCCGCAACCCGTTCCCGCATACGGCAAACGTGCGGCTGGTGATGCGCGGGGCGCCGCTGATGGTCGGTCTCCTCGTACGGAAAGACTCCCCCATCAAGAACGTCCACGACGTCAAGGGCAAGCGCTTCACCGGCGAGTATCGGGCCCATCTCGCCGTCTGGTACAACATGTTCGGCCACCTCTCGAGCGCGGGATTGACCTGGAATGACGTCAAGGTCGTTCCCGTCAACACCGTCAACGACGGCGTGGACGCGCTCGTCCAGGGCCGCGCCGACGTCACCCAGCATGCCCTCAACTCGGCCAAGGTCAAGGAGGCCGACGCCGCCGTCGGCGTGCGTCATATCTCGGACGATTGCTCCCCGGCCGGCGAGGCCCGTCTGAAGAAGGCCGTGCCTGGCTACTACCCGCGCGTGGTGAAACCCGGCGCCGTCACGGGAATCAGCGAGGACACCTGCGTCATCGCCTACGACACCTACTTTTTTGCCGGCAAGGGCGTACCCGATCAGGTGGTGGAGGCGGCGTTGAAGGCGGTGTGGGAGGGTGGCGATCAGCTGGCGCCGATCCATCCGATGTTCAAGGAGTGGACGCACGACCGCGCGGTGGACCCCGACGTCACCATCCCCTACCACCCCGGCGCGATTCGCTTCTACAAGGAGCGCAACGTCTGGAAGCCGGGGATGGACGCGGTCCAGCAGAAGCTGCTCGCGCTGAATCCGTAGCAACGCCGGCCGCGAGCGCGGCGAGTCGGCGATGACCGAAGTCCTCCCCAAGTTCCGCAGCCTCGACGGGACCGCGCGCGTCGTCGAGCGCATGGTTCTCGTGGCCGTCACCGTGGTCGGTACATTCTGGGCGCTTGGGATTCCAGCACCACCTGCCGGTGGCGCTGTTCAACGAGCAGTACCTCGGGCTCTTTCTGGGGCTGGGTCTCGCCGGCGTCTTCATCGTGGTCAAGGCGCATCCGGGGGCCCCACACGATCGGGTGCCTTGGTACGACTGGACGGCGGCAGCAGCCGGACTCGGCGTGGGACTCTACATCGCTGTCCTCTATCCGGCGCTGTCGTACTCGTTGGCCAGCCTGACCTGGGATCGGCTCCTGCCGGCCGTGGTCGCGATTGTCCTGATTCTCGAGGCCACCCGCCGGATCGCGGGCTGGGCCCTCATGTGGATCGCACTGGCCTGCATCCTCTACGCGAGGTTCGGCTGGCTCATGCCTGGCCTGCTCTATGCGAAGGGCTCGAGCTGGGGGCGGATCGCCGTCTACCTCTACCTCGACTCGAGCGGTGTGCTCGGGATCCCGCTCGCCGTCACTGCCAGCATCGTCGTCGCCTATATCTTCTTCGGCCAGGCGCTGACCGCCGTACGCGGCGACACCTTCCTCACTGGGTTTGCCATGGCCTTGATGGGCCGCTACCGTGGCGGGTCCGCCAAGATGGCCGTCGTGTCGTCGAGCCTCTACGGCACCGTGTCGGGCAGCGCGGTCGCCAACGTCGTCGTCGACGGTGCCGTCACCATCCCGATGATGAAACGCTCCGGCTACCCGCCCCATCTGGCAGCCGCCATCGAGGCGGTGTCGTCGAACGGCGGTCAGATCATGCCCCCGGTCATGGGCGCGGCGGCCTTCCTCATCGCGGAGTACCTGTCGATCCCCTATGGCCAGGTCGCCCTCGCCGCCGCGCTGCCCGCCGTCCTCTACTACCTGGCCCTGTTCGTCCAGATCGATCTCGAAGCGGCCAAGCTCGGGCTCACCGGTCTCCCGCGCGCCGAGCTCCCGAGGCTGCGCGACGTCATGCGCGGTGGCTGGGTGTTTCTCGTCCCGCTCGGTGTGCTGCTCTATACGCTCATGATCGGCAGCTGGGAGGCCGGGAAGGCGGGGATGCTCGCGGTCGGCGTGACCTTGCTGGTGGGCTGCCTGCAGAAGTCGACGCGTCCGAGCTGGCGCGGTGTCATGGACGCCATTGAGGGCACCGGGCGGACGATGCTCGACCTCATCGCCATCACGACCCTGGCCGGCATCGTCATCGGAGCGTTTCAGCTCTCCGGGCTGACGTCCAAGTTGCCGATCGTCCTCACGAGCGCGGCGGGGGGCAATGTTGTCATCCTGCTCATTCTCACCGCGGTCGTCTCCATCCTGCTCGGCATGTCGCTGCCCACCACGGTGGTGTACATCACCCTGGCCGTGCTGATCGGCCCCGCGCTCACGCAGCTCGGTATCGTGCCGCTGGCCGCGCATCTGTTCCTGTTCTACTTCGGCATGCTCTCGCTGATCACGCCGCCCGACTGCCTGGCCACCTATGCGGCCGCCGCCATCGCCAAGGCCGACTTCTGGAAGACGGGTTGGGCCGGGATGCGTCTCGGCGTGGTGGCCTACGTCGTGCCATTCATCTTCGTGTTCCATCCCGCCCTGATCGGTCGCGGTACGCTCGGGGAGATCCTGGCCACGATGCTCACGGCGTCGATCGGCGTGGTGCTGCTCGGCATTGGCTGCGCAGGCTACCTCTTCCGGCCGCTGTCATGGGCGAGACGGATCTGGGCCTGGGCGGCAGCCGCGCTCCTGATGATGCCGCCTCTCGCCTGGCTGGCGCCGGGGGTCGCCGACGCCACAGGGCTCGCACTCGGACTTGCCCTGGTGGTGAGCGAGCGGCGCGCGCGGGTACTCAGCCGGCCGCCGGTCGAGGCCGCGGCGGCGCCGACTGTGCACCGCTGACGGGGGCGGAGCGAATCGCCTGCCAGACGCGTTCCGAGGTCGCCGGCATCTCGATGTGCTCGACACCCAGCTCGGCGAGCGCATCGCAGATCGCGTTCACCACGGCCCCCAGCGCCGGCGTCGTCCCCCCCTCACCACCGCCGCGTAGCCCAAGGGGATGAGCGGTCGAGGGAACTTCGCTGATCTCGGTCACGAACGACGGCAGCATGTCGGCGCGCGGGAGCGCGTAGTCCATCAGAGTCGACGACAGGACCTGCCCGGTGACGTCGTCGTACACGCAGGACTCCCACAGGGCTTGCCCTACACCCTGGGCGATACCACCATGCGTCTGCCCGTGGAGGATCATCGGATTGACGGCGCGACCGCAGTCGTCGACGGTGGTATAGCGCACGAGCTCGACGACCCCGGTCTCGGGGTCGACCTCGACCTCGCACACTGCACAGCCATAGGGGAAGGAAGGCTCGGGCATCTCCTCGTCGCTCGTGCCGTCGAGAGGGCCTCGACAGGCCTCCGGCGCCTCCGCGCGCTGGGCGGCAGCGGCCACCTCGAAGAGATCGACCGAGCGATCTGTGCCCTTCACGTTGAACCGGCGCGCAGAGAATTCGATATCGGCCTCGGCCGCTTCCAGGAGCCAGGCCGCGATCCGCTTCCCCTTGTCAACGATGTGGTCCGCTGCCTTCGCCATCACGACCGCGGCCAAGCGCAGCGCCCGCGCGGAATGAGCGCCCCCGCCGACGATGGTGACGTCGGTATCGCCGGTGACCAGCCGCACCGAGCCGAGCTCGACCCCGAGCCACTCCACCAGGAGCTGCGCGAAGCTCGTGGCGTGGCCCTGGCCTGACGAGAGCGTGCCCAGCACCAGCTCGACCGAGCCCTCCGGCCGAACCGTGATGTGGGCCCGCTCGCGCGGGAAGCCGGTGTTGAGCTCGATGTAGTTGGCGATCCCGATTCCCCGGTAGCGGCCGCGCTGCCGCGCCTCGGAGCGGCGAGCCTCGAACCCGACCCAGTCGGCCAGCACCACCGCCCGCTCCAGGGCAGCCTGGTACGCACCGCTGTCGTAGACCACCCCGACTGCGTTTCGATAGGGCATTGCGCTGGGAGGCACGAGGTTCTTGCGTCTGAGCTCGAGGCGATCGAAGCCGTGGCGGCGCGCGGCGAGGTCGATGAGCCGCTCCATGACGAACATGACCTCGGGACGCCCGGCACTGCGGTAGGGTGTGGTCGGCGTGGTCGTCGTGAGGACTGCGCGTCCGCGTAGCGACACAGCAGGAACCTTATAGACCGTGCCCGTGAGAGCCATGCCCTTGTTGAGCGGGTGGAACGAGACGGCATGCGCGCCGACGTTGCTGGTGTTGAGCCCGCGAAGCGCGAGAAAGTTCCCCTCGGCGTCGAGGGCCAGCTCGGCGTGCACCACCAGGTCACGGCCCTGATAGTCGGCCAAGAACGCCTCATGACGGTCGGCCGTCCACTTGACGGACCGCCCGAGTCGACGGGCCGCCCACGCGACCAGCGCGAACTCCGGGTAACAACTGTTGCGCGTCCCGAAGTTTCCGCCAACCTCACGCGCCGTCACCCGGACAGCGCTCTCCGGGACACCAAGGGCACCGGCCACCCCGGTTTGCGTCCTCCCAAGCCCACCCGCACCCGCATGAACCGTGTACCGACCTTGCCCCGAGTCCCACGTGCCGACGGCGGCGCGCGGCTCCATCGGGACCCCGGTGACTCGTTGCACCCACGTGTCGAGGCGCACGATGTGCGCGGCCCGTGTGAACGCGGTCTCCGCAGCTGCGACGTCGCCGGCGTGGGACTCCACGCACACGTTCGAGGTGGTCTCGTCCCAGAGGGTGGGTGCGCCACCGCCGGCGGCCTCCGTGCTGACCGTCACCGAAGGCAGCGGCTTCCACTCCACGACGACCTGCTCGGCGCCATCTCGCGCGGCGGCAGGGGTCTCGGCAATGACCATCGCGACTGCCTCGCCCACATGCCGAACGCAGTCCGCTGGCAGCGGCGGATGCGGCGCCACGAAGATCACGTCGTGGGCCTCGATGACGTGCTCATAAGGGTTTGAGGGGACGGGGCTGTGGGTGATGGGTTGCACCCCGTCGTCGGCGGCATCCTGGCCCGTGAGGACCGTCACCACGCCGGGGGTCGCACGCGCCGCGGTTGTATCGATTCGGAGGACACGGGCGTGGGCGTGCGGCGAACGCACGAAGCACGCGTAGGTCTGGCCGGAAACGTTGACGTCGTCGCTGTAGCAGCCCGCCCCGACGAGCAGGCGAGTGTCTTCCTGGCGCAGGACCGGCTGGCCGAATCCCTGGGGCGCCGAGCGGCTACGAGACTGGAGAAACGACAAAGAGGGCGGCCGCGGTCAGCCTTTCGCCTGCTGGAACTCCAGGGTGTTGCCGTCAGGATCGTTGCAGAGCATCTGTAGCCCCGCGCCCGGTACCGTGTTCTCGACGTAGGCGACACCCTCGCGCTCCAAGGTGGCCTTCATCGAATCGTAGTCGGCCACCTCGAAGCAGGTGTGGCGGCTCCGGGGATTGATGGAGGCGTCGGGTCCCGGCGGCACCACGTCAGACTGGATGATGTGGATCTGCGGAAAGATGCCTGGTGTGCCGAGCCAGTAGCCCCCAGTACCGAAGGCGGGACGGGGCAGCACCTGAAACCCCAGGACGCGGCAGTAGAAATCCTTCGACCGCTCGGCGTCCACGGTCGCGATACCCTCATGCTGCACGCGGACCACGTGCGTTCCCGTCACCGGTCGAACTCGCGCCTGCGCCGTCTCCAGAGTCATGGGATCCCTCCTGCACGCGTCAGCCAGCCCGCGCTCGCGATTATACTCGGAAGACGGCCGCCTTGGCCGACACCCTGGAGCGAGGAGTCCCCATTGAGCCTGAGTGCTGACGAGTTCCGTGCGCATCTCGAGCTGTCGGCGGCCATCGCCGGCGTGCGCCTTGCCGAAATCGTGCTGCCGAGCCCGCACCACGTCCTGCTCCGGGCAATGCGCTTTCACTATCTCGACTGGGGCACCGCCGGCCTGCCCCCGGTCGTGTTCCTGCATGGAGGCGGTCTCAACGCCCACACCTGGGATCTGGTGTGCGCGGCCCTTCGGCCGGAGCGGCATTGTCTGGCCCTCGACCAGCGCGGCCACGGCGAGAGCGAATGGTCGCCCGAGATGGATTATTCGATCGAGAGCCATACGGGGGATGTGGCCGCCTTCCTGGAGGCATTGAAGCTCGAGCGCTTCGTGCTGGTCGGCATGTCGCTTGGCGGTGTCAACGCGCTGGCGTGGGCCGGCAAGCACCGCGGGCGCCTGGCCGGGCTCGTCCTCGTCGACGTCGGGCCCGAGATCCGGTTTGACGGGGTCCGCAAGATCGCGGCCTTTACCTCGGAGGCGACCCCGCTCGACTCGGTCGAGCAGTTCGTGGACCGCGCCATGGCCTTCAACCCGCGCCGGAATCGCGAGCTGCTCCGGCGAAGCCTCCTGCACAATCTGAGGCGGATGCCCGACGGCCGCTGGATGTGGAAGTACGACCAGCGCCACCGTGGCAAGGTCGATCCCGAGGCCCATGCGCGTCGCCGCGAGCTGCTCTGGTCGGCGGTGGACACCGTCGAGTGCCCGACCTTGGTCGTGCGTGGGGCCCAGAGCGACGTGTTCCACGACGAGGATGCCGAGCGGCTGGCTCGCCGCTTCCGGCGCGGTCGCTGGGTGAGGATCGAGGGAGCTGGTCACACCGTACAGGGCGACAATCCGGCCGACTTGCTCGTTTCCCTCCGCGAATTCCTGGACGAGGTCGCCCCCGGCCGCTGACCCGCGCTAGGGGTGGATCAACGTCTCGGTGCGGCTGATGACGAACGCCTCGTGACGTTCCAGGAAATCGACCACCACCTCGGTGAACGCTTCCGGTCGATCGGTGGCGATGGCATGCCCGGCGTCGTACACGAACACCAGGTGTCCGTTTGGGATGAGCTCCTTGTAGATACGTCCCATGGCCGGCGCGATGACCTGATCGAGGGTGCCGAACAGGACGAGGGTCGGCGTCGTCAGCTCTTGGAGGCGCCCCTCGAGATCCCCGTCACGGTCGGGGCCGCGCAGCCGTTGCACCAATCGCTGCGCCTTGGCTCGGAGGGCCGGGTCGAGCACCGGGATGACCGGGAGCCGCTCGGGGTGCGCGTACAGGCGGCGTGCAATCTCCTCGGGGGTACCCGAGGGCGGTGCTGAGCCTTGAGGGCGGATCGCGGCGGGGGCTTCGAGGACCAAGGCGAGCACGCGCCCCTGTGCCTGGAGCGCCAGCCACAGTGCCGTCGTCCCCCCGAACGATGTTCCCATCAGATTGAACGTCTCGATACCGAGCTTGGTGACGGCCTGGGCCATCGTCGAGGCTAGCTCGGGCATGTTCTCCGTCCGGGTGTTCTCGGGCGACTCGCCAAACCCTGGCATCTCGAAGACCACAACCCGGAAGCGGCGAGACAGCAGATCGTGCGCGGGTGTGAGGCGTAACCCGCCCGCGCCGTGCAGGTGCATCAGCGGAGGGCCGTGGCCGTCCTCCACATAGCGGATCCGGAAACCGTCCGCCTCCACATGGCCTTCCTTGAACGCCACGGCCAGGGCTCCTGCTCGCTCAGATATCCCGAATGCGCGGCAGCACTTTGGTGCCGAACAGCTCGAGCATGTGCATGAGAGGCTCAACCTCGCGGGAGCCTGGAGGAAACAAGGACAGATCGAGGACCCCCGCGCCAACGACCTCACGACAGCGTCTGACCTGCTCGACGACGGTGTCGGGGCTTCCCACGAACGTCGTGGGCAGGACACCTCCCACGTTCGGCGCCCTCGATTCGCCGGCGATGTTCCGGGAATCGAGCGTGGAAATGGCGTCGCGGACTCCCGCCCGCATGGCAAAGGGTGCCGTGCCCGGCATCCTTCGCAGCAAGGCCTGCGCCTCATCATCGGTCTCGCCTACCAGCATGTTCGCGCGATAAATGATCTGCTCAGGGGTTGGCTGCCAGCCGTGGCGGTCGCACTGCTCGCGATAGTAGGTGGTGGCCTTGGCCATGACCTCGAACGATCCGTACGACACGCCGCAACCGAGGTGGTGGCGCGCGGCGAACTCGCAGGCTTCCCGGCTCGTTCCCAGCGCATAGGTCGGCGGATGGGGCTCCTGCAGCGGGCGTGGCCAGATGGAGACAGTCCTGTACTGGAAGTGGCGCCCCTGCCAGCCGAATGGCTGCGGTTCGGTCCACGCCTTGAGGATCAGCTCCATGCCCTCGTCGGTTCGTTCCCGCGACTCCTGCGGATTGAGGTCATAGCTCATCGCCTCGTTGGTCGTGCCCCGCAGGAGTCCCACGACGAGCCGCCCCTGGGCCAAGGTGTCGAGCATCGCCAGCTCCTCGGCCACCCGCACCGGATTGCTGTGGGGGACGATCGGGCCCAGCAGCGCGATCTTGATCCGCTGAAGCCGAGCCGCGATGAACGCTGCCGAGACGATGGGGGCGGGAGTCAGGATGCGCGGAGAATAGTGGTGCTCGGAGACACTCACCCAGTCGAAGCCGAGCTGCTCGACATACTGGAGCCGCTCGACCATCTTCTGGTAGGCCTGCGCGCCCGCCTCACGGTCATAGTCCCCCGACGGCACCGGCCACTCGGGCGGCAGAGGCTGCGGCGAGCTGTAGCGCGCGGTCTCGAAGAACGAGACCTTCATCGTGGCCCTTGAGCAAGCATGTCGGTGCCGGCGCAGGCGACCTTAACACGAAGGGCCGACACAGGCTATCCTCCCGTCGAGGAGTGGAAGCCATGACCGCCATGCCCAGGTCGCACCCGCCCCGCCCGACGACCATGCAGATCGACCTCGATGCCGCCGTCGCCAACGTCCGCGCCGTCCGCCAGCTCGTGGGGCCGGAGCGAAAGATCTTCGCCGTGGTCAAGGCCGACGGCTACGGCCACGGGGCGGCCGAGCTTGGTTCCGTCTTCGTCGCGCACGGCGCCGATGCGCTGGCCGTCGCCGATCTGGCCGAGGGTCTTCGCCTGCGCCAGCGCGGGATCACAGCCCCGATTCTGGTCTATCCCAACTCGCTCCCGGAGGCGGCGCCGGAAACCATCGCTCACGGCCTCATCCCGACCCTCGTGGACCTCGAAAGCGCCCGAGCCTACGCGGAGGCGGCCGGTGGACCATGCGACATCTTCGTCAAGGTCGACGTTGGGCTCGAGCGGCTGGGCGTGCCCGCCGAGCAAGCCGTGAAGATCATCGCGGCCATGCTGGAGCTTCCACACCTTCGGCTGGCCGGACTCTGCGCCCATCCCCACGCGCCCGACCACGCCGATCCTGCCTACGCCTTGTGGCAGCTCGGCCGGTTCACGGCGGTCGTTGATGAGCTGGAATCGCGGGGTGTACCAGTGCCGATCCGGTTGCTTGCTGCCTCGCCCTTCGTCCTGAAGTTCCCGCAGACATATCTGAATGCCGTGGACCCGGGACGGATGCTCTATGGCATCACCTTCCCCGGCGAGACGTCGCCGGTTCCCCTGCGGCCGACGTTCCGCGCCCTCACCTCGCGGGTCATCGCGCTCAAGGAGATCGCCCCGCGTGAGCGCTTCGCGGAGCTGGCGCCGTTTCCCGTCACGGCGCCCCTGCGGCTGGGGGTCATCCCCATGGGCTCAGCCGACGGTCTGGCGTGGCTCCATGACGGGCGGGTGCTCGTGCGCGGGCGTGCGGCACCCATCATCGGGGGCCCCTCGCTGGAGCACACGCGGGTCGACCTGACCCAGGTGCCGGACGCTCAGGTCGGCGACGAGGTCGTGATCATCGGCCGCCAGGGCGATGCCGAAATCACCGCCGCGGAGGTCGCCGCTCGCCACGGCCTCGGCCTGCACCACGTCGCCCCCACCGTCGGGCCACGCGTGGCCCGCGTGTACCTGCCCGTGACCGTCCGCGGCGGGTGACATTTAACGGCAGATCATGAGTCCCGGGAGGACTCGGGGCGCGCGAGCGCTTCGGCTGATCGCCGTGCTGGTCGCCCTCCAGGCGGGAGGCGGGAATAGCGCTCACGCAGGATGGCCCGCTCCGGTGACGGGCCAGGTGCCCCCGACTCTGAGCGCAGTGATCGCGGGCGTTCAGGGTAAAACATCCTACAGCCACAGTAGCTGGGGTATCCGTGTCGCCGACCTGCAGTCAGGGGAGGTGCTCATCGAGCAGGCGTCTGACACGGCGTTCGTGCCGGGCTCGATCATGAAGGTGTACAGCACAGCGGCCGCCCTCGACGCATATGGACCCGATTTCCGTTTCCATACGCCGGTGTACCGGCTGGGAAGTGTCTCGGAAGGCACTCTGCGAGGGAACCTGGTGCTCGTCGCCTCGGGCGATTTCAATTTCGGCCTCCGCGATCAACCAGACGGCACCCTCGGGTTCAACAATCTCCCGCAGCTCGATCACAACTACGCGGACACCGGGTTCCCCGGGGGCGCATTGGTCGCGCACAGCAACCCGCTCCGAGGTCTCGATTCACTCGCGAAGCAAGTACGGGCGGCGGGCATCCGGGTCGTACGGGGCAACGTCGCCATCGACGACCGGCTCTTCACGACCAACACAAGCTGGCCTGACGGCGTGATCGCGCCGATCTGGGTCAACGAGAACGTGATCGACATCACGGTGACCCCGAAAGGGGCGGGCGAGACGGCCGCGGTCGAATGGCGGCCGAGGACGGCGGCCGTCAGAGTCGTGTCGGAGGTCATGACCGTGGCCGGCGCGGCTTCACCGCTCGCCCTTGATTCGCCAGGGCCGGGCACCGTCCGCGTCCGCGGTCAGATCGCGGCCGGTAGTCCCCCTACCCTCGCCATCTGGCAGATTCAGGAGCCCGCCGCGTTCGCGCGCACTGCATTCATCGAAGCCCTCAGGCGCGCCGGGGTGAGGGTGACGGCGGCGGAAACGGGTCCTAACCCCACGAAGCTTCTCCCCGAAAGCCGGTCCTATCCCATGAGCCAGCGGGTCGCCGAGTATGTATCGGTACCGCTAGCCCAGTTCATCAAGGTCATCCTCAAGGTCAGCTACAATCGTGGCGCGGATCTGATGGTCTGCCTGGTGGCTGCCAAAGCAGGGAGTCAGGACTGCGCCACTGGAATCGGCCGTCAGCTCGAGCTCATGTCCCGCCTCGGGGTCTCGAAAACAGGCACGATCGTCTTCGACGGAGCGGGCTCTGTCGACAGTGGCCGCACCACCCCGGCTGACCAGACCGTGTTTCTCCGAAACGTTACCAGGGAGTCCTGGGGCGCGTTTATCCGCGACAGCATGGCGATCCTGGGTGTCGACGGTACCCAGGCTGCGAACGGGGTCGGCACGCCGGCCGCTGGCCGCGTTCGGGTGAAGGATGGGTCGCGGGCGGCCATGGGCCCTGGAGAATTCCAGGGCATCCTCGTCGCGAAGACGCAAGTCGGCTACATCGACGCCGCGAGCGGACGCCAGCTCGTCTACGCGATTTTCCTCAACGGCGCGCCCTTCCGTGGTTTCGACGACTTCCTTGCCGCCGACCACGACGTGGCCGCGATCACCGCCGCCATTCAGGGAGCATACTGAGAGGTAGCGTTCCTCGCGGTCGACCTCAGTCGTACTGTGACGCGAGTCCCTCGGAGCCGTCGTCAGACGCGCGGCCGGCGATCACGGCCTCGAGCTTGGCGGCCAGGGCAGGGTCGATGGCGAGCAAGCGCCCGTGGTCGGCGCGGGCTCCCTCCAGATTCCCCAGCTGGGTGTAGAGCACCCCGCGATACATGTAGGCTCGGGCCAGATCAGGCTTGAGCGCGATCGCTCGCGCGTAGTGCTTCAACGCGCGCTGCGCATTCGCCGGGCTCTGCATGCGCAAGCTGAAGGCGAGGTTGTTGTGGGCCTCGGCGAGTCGTTCGTCCGCCGCGAGCGCCTCCTCGAACTTCAGCTGGGCGGCCGCGTAACGCTTCTCCACCATCAGCTTCACACCATCGTTGTACGCGGCCACCGCGCGCATGCGGGCGCCGCCCTTTGGCACGGGTAGTGGATCGCTCTCGACCCCACGCGCGGGAGCCCCGCCCCCGCCAACGGCGACGGCCAAGAAGGCCGCGGCGACCCACACGCGCACCATGAGAGCGTCTGCGCCGGCGTCGCCTACTTGCCGACCACGCGGCGGGCCTGCGCGATCTCCGGTCTCGGGCTATCGGCAGCCGCCGTCTGGTCGACGATCCGCCCGGCGAAGAGCGCGGTCTTCTTCGTGTCGCCCGTACGCTCGGCCGCTTGCAGCGCGCCAGCCAGGGCGCGATAACGGTTCGGCTCTCTTGACCAGCACCATCTCGAACTCGCGTAGCGCGTCGGCAGCCTTCCCCTGCTTCAGCAGCACACCTGCGAGCACTTCGCGCGCAGGCAGGATCGGACCGGGCGTGACCACGTGCTTCTCGGTGGCGTCCTCGCGCTCGGCGGCGGCCCGGAGGATCGCGAGGCACTCGTCGGTCTTTCCATCGGCACACGCCGCGAGACCGCGCACTACCTCGGCCTGAATATCCACCTGCTCCGCCCAGTAGGTGATCTTCATGCTCGTCGCCGTGTCGCGCAGCGCCTGCAGGCGCGCCATCTCAGCCCGGGCCGAGGCTGCATCGCCGCTCATGGCCGCTCCCACCCCGCGGGCGAAGGCATTGACGGCTTCCGACTGCGGGTATTTCTTCCATTGATACGCCTCGGCCGCCGGCGTCAACGGTAGCTTGGCCGCTTCCTGCCAGGCTCCGCGCTCCATGGCAAGCCGGGCCGGCATCGCCGCATATGCGTAGGCGGCGGCCACGTGGTCGGCCTTGGGCGTCACGCCCTGGGCGTGAGTGTTGACCTGGGCTGCCGCGCGGTCCTGGCCGAGCTGAAGAAGCGCGTAGACCATGTAGTCGTAAGCATGTGGGCTGTTCAAGGTCTTGTCGCCGTCGATCTTGGCTGACTGGCGGTTCGACTCGACCGACTCCTTCCATTGCCCGACCCGGGTGAAGATGTGGGAGGGCATGTGCTGAGCGTGGGTGGCGTCGGGGGCGATCTTGGCGTAACGCTGTGCAGCGTCGAGCCCCTGGGCGGCGATGGGCGGATAGTCGTAGCTGTGGATCAGGTAGTGGGCCACTCCCGGGTGATCGGGCTGCCGCTGGAAGACGGGCTCGAGGATCTTGGCCGCCCGGAGCTGGTTCGTATACTTCTTGTCAGTCGGGTCGAAGTTGGCCGAGAGGACGAGCGCGTAGAGGATGGTGGCCTCGGTGTCCTCCGGGTAGCGGGTGGCCACCCCTTGCATGGCGTCCTCGAGGGCCTTGGCCCGCGTGCGGTGATTCAGCTTGTCGGCGTCCTTGAAATACACGGCGAGGGCCTCGACGTAGTCGCGCTCGCGCTGAGTCTTGAGATTGGCCGCGCGGGCCGCGTCGATGGCCGCCTGTCCGTCCGCCAGCACCTTGGGTGAGATGCTGCCTGGCCACAGGAACGGGTTGTCGAGATAGCCGATCGCGCGACCCCAGTGGGCCATGCCGCAGGTCGGGTCTGCCTGGAGGACTCGCTCGAGGCTCGCCTTGAGCTCGGGCCATGCGAACGAGTGGTAGTAGGCCATCGCTACCTCGAACTCCTTCTGGGCGGCGGGATTGCACGACACGGGGAAGCTCACCTTGCCGAGCCGAGCCAGGCTCGGGTTGCCCTCATGGGAGTTGGTGGGACCGGCGACGCCGAGCGCCAAGGTCAGCACCGCGGTGGCGAGAACGATCGAGGACCTGCGAGTTATCATGGCAAGCACCCTCCATGACCAGCCTAGCGACTGGCCGCGCCACGTGTCAAGGCAGCGAGACGCCTGCTATCATCGAGCGAGCACAAGGAGGTTTCCATGTCCGATACCCCACGCGACGGCAAGCAGATCCTGGGCGATCGAGTACGAAATCTCGAGGACGAGTTCTTTCGCCGGGAAGACGAGCGGCTGATGCAGCGGTTACGCGAGCTGAAGCAGAGGGAGGCGTCGCGCGAGGCCCTGGCCAAGGCTTCGGGCATCACGAACCAGGCCATCCTCGACGCGCTGCTCGGCCTCGGCATCCGCCCGGAGGTCCTGGGGGCCCTTTCGGTCGTTCCGCTCGCCGAGGTCGCGTGGGCTGATGGTCAACTCGACGCGAAGGAGAAGCAGGCCATCCTCGAACGCGCCCAGAAATCCGGCATCGCGCCAGGCTCCATCGATCACGATCTCCTCAGCAGCTGGCTCGAGCACAAGCCCGAGCCGAAGCTCCTGACGGCCTGGCGCCACATGGTGCAGGGCATCTGTGAGCAGCTGAACCCCGAGCAGGTGGCGGCGCTCCGGTCGGGCCTCGTGGAACGCGCCCGGGGGGTCGCCAAGGCGAGCGGGGGATTCCTCGGCGCCGGCGCCGTCTCGACCGCCGAGGAGGACATGATCAGGCAGCTCGAGTCGGCGTTCCGCAAGTCCTGACGAGGTCGAGCTCATGCTCACCGACACCGTTCGCGAAGCACCTGCGCCCCTCGAGATCGCCCGCGCCCTGGCCCCGCGGATCCGCGAACGCGCGGCCGAGATCGAGGCTGCCCGTCAGCTGCCGCGAGATCTCGTGATGGAGATCGCCAACGCTCGCCTGTTCAAGGTCGGAGTGTCGAAGGACGAGGGCGGTCTCGGCGCCGACATCGTGACGACGCTTCAGGTGATCGAGGAGGTTGCGCGGGCCGACGGATCGACGGGCTGGTGCCTGGCCATGGGAATCAACACCTTCCGGCAGAGCGCCCAGTTCGCGCCCGACGTGCGCAGGAAGCTCTTCCACAGCGACCCGATCGGCGTCTCGGCCGGCTCCGCCAACCCGCGCGGCCGTGCCGTCGCCGTGGCCGGCGGCTACCGGGTCACCGGGCACTGGTTCTTTGCCAGTGGCTGCATGCACTCCTCCCTCCTCCACGGCGCCTGCAAGGTGTTCGACGGCGACGTCCCCCGCCGGCGGCCCAATGGCGACCAGGAAATACGGATCGCCTACTTCTGTCCGAAGTCCGACGCGCGCATCATCGACACCTGGAACGTCAGCGGCATGCGCGGCACCGGCAGCCACGACATCGAGGTCAATGACCTGTTCGTGCCCGACGAGCACACGTTCTCGGCGCTGGACCTGCGGGCGCGCGTCACGGGGCCGATGAACCGCATGCATGGCTTCGACCTGGCCGGCTGCGGCTTCTGCTGCGTGGGGCTCGGCGTGGCCCGCGCCGCCATCGACGAGTTCGTCGAGCTGGCCCAGGTGAAGGTCCCGCGCTCGTCGTCCGAGCTGCTGCGCGACCGGGCGATCGTGCAAGCCCAGGTGGGCGAAGCGGAAGCGGTGCTGCGCTCGGGACGGGCCTTCCTGTTCGACGTGGTCGGCCAGATGTGGCAGACCGTGGTGGCTGGCGACCTCGTCACCGAGCGCCAGCGCTCGGATCTGCGGATGGCCATGACCCATGCCGCCCAGAGCGCGGCCCGGGCGACTCACATGGTGTGCGTGGCGGCCGGCACCACTTCCATCTTCGCGAGCAGTCCCCTGGAGCGGTACGCGCGCGATGCCGAGGTGGTCACCCGCCACAATCAGCTGCAGTTCGTGAACTACGAGGCGGTGGGCCGGACCATTCTCGGCCTCGAATCGAACAGCCCCCTGTTCTGAGGGATTCTCCATGAGCCGACGCTCGAACATCCAGCTGAGCTCCGACGAGCAAGCGACCTTCCTGCGTGAGCACCACAAGGCCGCCCTGGCCACCATCGACCAGAATGGATTCCCCCACGTGGTGGGCATGAACTTTTTCGTGAAGGACGGGGCCTTCTACATGACCTCGTATGGCAAGGCCCAGAAGGTGGTGAACATCCGGCGCAACCCCAAGGTCGCGCTGATGGTCGAGACCGGCTCCGGTTACGCCGAGCTGCGCGGGGTAATGATCCGCGGGCGGTGCGAGATCATCGACGACGTCGAGGCCGTGAAGGCCGCCTTTGCCCACATGGCCCAGGAGCGGGGCGCCCGAGGTCCGTCGCCGGCGGCGGCGGCGAGCGCTCCGAAGCGAGTGCTCCTCAAGATCGTCCCCGAGAAGGTCGTGAGCTGGGATCACACCAAGCTGGGCGGCCGATACTGAAGCATCCGCGATGGACGACGTCTGGCGACGTCTCATCGAGCAGGTGCACGCCTCTGGCCGGCGCGTGGTGCTGGCCATCACCGGCGGTGGTAGCGGCGCGATCAGCCAACTGCTGCGCGTGCCGGGCGCCTCGCGCACGCTCCTCGAGGCAATCGTGCCGTACGACGGCGCTGCCCTCGCCCAGTATCTCGCCGGCGTTCCTGATCAGGCGTGCAGCGAGGAGACCGCCGTGGCCATGGCCCGGCGCGCTCAGGAACGCGCCCGGGCTCTCGCCCCGGAGGCGACCGCCACCGTCGGACTCGGCGCGACGGCAAGCCTGGCTAGCGACCGGCCCAAGAAGGGCGATCATCGCTGCCATATCGCCGTCGCCAGCGAGCAGGGTCTCGATGTGACGTCCATCGTGTTGGAGAAGGATCGGCGCGACCGGGGGACAGAGGAAGACATCGTGGCGCGGGTGATCGTCACCGTGCTGGCCCGGGCGTGCGGGATCGCCGCGCCGAGCACGAACAGCCTCCTCGACCTTGGTGACCGGTTTACCGAGGGTCAGAGTCCGCCGCCCGACCTGATGGCGCAACTGCTGGCCGGGGCAATCGACAGGCTGACTTCGTGCGCCGACGGTGGGCTCGTGCGCGGTGCGCCCATTCCACGCGCCCTTTTACCTGGCTCGTTCAATCCGTTACACGCGGGTCACCTCGGGCTGGCCCAGGTCGCCTCTCGCAGGCTCGGAACTCCCGTCGCCTTCGAGCTGTCGGTCACCAACGTCGACAAGCCTCCTCTCGGCGAGGCGGAGGTGACGCGACGGCTGCGACAGTTCGAGCCACCGCATGTGCTGGAGCTGACGCGTGCCCCTACCTTTCGGGAGAAGGCTCGCCTCTTTCCCGGAACGACGTTCGTGGTCGGCGCTGACACTGCCGAACGCATCGTCCGGTCGCGGTACTACGCAAACAGCGAGGCGGCGATGCGTGAGGCGCTGGACGAGATCGCCGGTCTTGGCTGCCGGTTCCTGGTGGCCGGACGCGCCGATGACGCGGGACAATTCACGACGGTCGGCGAGGCGCCCATTCCCCCCGAGTACCGCGGGCTCTTCTCAGCGATTCCCGAAACGGACTTCCGAATCGACCTCTCCTCAACCCGGCTGCGCCGCGGCTGACCGCGCCGCCCCTGCCGTCTCCAGAGCGACGATCTCCTCGGGGGCAATACCAAGCTCGGCCAGGACCTCGCGCGTGTGCTCGCCGATGGCCGGGCTCCGCGCCGCTGACGAAGCCGGGGCGGGCTGCGACAACCCGGGAATGCGCGGCAGAGGGATCCGTCCCACCTGCGGATGCTCGACCCACGCCAGCGCCCCGGAGGCGGTCACGTGCGCATCATCGAAGTAGCGGCCATAGTCGTTGACGGGGGCATGGAGCACGTCACCCGCCCTCAACGCCGCCTCGAGGTCGCGCATCGACCGGGCCTTGACCTGCTCTCGCAGACGCGGCATCAGCTCGGCCTCATGCGTGAGCCGCGCCGCGGCCGTCGCGTAGCGGGGATCGGTGGCGAGCTCGTCGAGCCCGAGGAGGCGACACAGCGCCGTGAAATGTGGGTCTCGGCGCGCGTTGATGTTCATGAAGCCGTCGGCGGCCTCGAACGTTGCCACCGGAACTCCCGCCGGCTGCTCCTTGCCCCCTTCGAGAGCGTACTCGACCATCTTGCCTGCCTGCACGGCGGCGATCGCGTCCATGAGGCTCACGCCGATGTGGCGGCCGCCCCCGCGCGTGGCGCGCCGGTAGAGGGCCGTCGCCACTGCCTGGTAGGCATAGAGGCCGGTCACGACGTCGATCACCAGCACGCCGATGCGCTGCGGCATGCCCGTCGCATCACGATTCACCGACATGAGTCCGGAGTAGGCCTGGAGAATCGAATCGGTGGCAGGCAGATCGCGATTCGGTCCCTCCGGGCCGAAGCCCGTGACGGAGACGTAGACGATGTCGGGATTCACGCGCCGCACGGTCTCGTAGTCGAGTCCGAAGCGCGCGAGCACTCCCGGCCGGTTGTTCTCGACGACCACGTCAACTCTGGCCACGAGCTTTGCCACGACGTCCCGGCCCTCGGGCCGCTTGAGGTCGACGCACAGGCTGCGCTTGCCCCGATTGAAGGCCACGCCGTAAGCGCTGAAGTCTCCGTGGCGGCGCCCGATGCCCCGCCCCCAGTCGCCCTCGGGTGGTTCCACCTTGACCACGTCGGCGCCATTGAGGGCGAGGAGCATGCCGCAATGAGGTCCAGCCACCCCCTGCGACAGATCGGCAACTTTGAGCCCCTCGTAGGCGAGCTCTCGTCCCGTTCGTTAGCATTCATGCAGTCGGCCTCGAGGTGGCAGTCCAATCAGTGCGTCGGGTGATAGCGTGCATTGAACTCGGGCATTGCCGCCGCAGCCCCGGGATCGGGGCTGCGGCGACCAGGCGCATCATCGGAGAGGACGATTACAGAGCGATGTCGCCGGGGTGAAGAAGTGGTGACACCCGTCCAGGTTACGTGGGATTCTTCGATTGCCACATGGCGATGGTGGCGCCGGTGGGATCGGTGATCACGCTCATCCAGCCATGCGTCCCGACCTCCATCACATCCGCGACCACCTTGGCGCCGAGATCCCGGGCCTTCTTGGTCGACGCTTTGATGTCATCGACGCCGACGTAGGCCATCCAGTGCGGCGGCTCTCCCGGGTGGCTGTGCATCATGCCGCCCCCGGTCCCGTCTCCGACGTCGATCATCGTGTAGGTGCCTTCAGGCATCGACATGTCCTCCAGCTTCCAACCAAACAGGGCCGTGTAGAACTGCCTGGCGCGCGCCAGGTCGCTCGTGTGGAGCTCCACGTGCACGAACGGGTTTGCCATCACTACCTCCTTTGCCATGCGGACGGCTGTGGGCGAGACGATGTAGCTACACTCAAAGCGTAGCGCGGGGTCCGGGCGAAGGCCAGCCGCCCTGCGGATCTTCATGCTGTTGCAATAGACGATCCAGGCAGATCGCCCGGACGAGCGATCAGCGCCGCGCCAGGCGCCCGAAACGAGCGGTGAGCTCGTCCTCCGTCATATTGCCGGCCCGAGCCAGGGCGGTCACCATCTCCGGCTGCTCGAAGTCCTCCGGTTTGAGGCGAATCATGTAGGCGGCAAGCGTCTGGTAGGCCTCGGACTCCACGTCGACGTAGCGGACACGAATCCGTCCCGTCCGAGGATCGATCATCAGACCGAACGGCACCGGCACCAGGCGACCAGCCTGGATGGTCACCATGGCGTTGCTGCCGCCATCGAGCAGGAAGCGCGTCGCCCAGTATCCGAGGCTGCGGCTGTACTGGATGTCGTGGGCGCCCGGCGGCGCACAACGCAATTCGTAGCCCAGGTCCTTGGCCACGATGGTGACGTCGATCTTGCGCGCCCGGAGACTGGCCGTCACCCGTTCCTTGAGCACGCGACCAAGCTCGAGCTCGGTGAGGCTCCGCACGTTCCCGTAGGCGTCCCGCTCGGCCGACCCCAAGGTCGCGGCATCGAGCTTCTCCGCCAGGCCTTCGGACAGGATCGCCACCCCTTGCTCGCGCCCCTGCATCCGCCTCTTGAGGATGGCGCCCTCGAGGAGATCGACGAGGTCCTGAAGGTCAACGGTAGGTTGGGGAAACTCCTCCGCGATGACGGTCAGGGTGGCGCCGGCGGCACCGCCGATACCAAGAGCAAGGTGACCGGCATGCCGGCCCATGACGGTGACGAAGAACCATTTCTCCGTCGTCACGGCATCTTGCATCAGGTTTCGCACGAGGTCTTTGCCCAGATCGCAGGCCGTGGTGAATCCGAAGGTGGCGATATCGCTCGGCAGAGGCAGGTCGTTGTCGATCGTCTTGGGCACATGGGCCACCGTGAGGCCGGAGCGAGCATGGGCCACCCGGGAGGCCGCGAAAGCGGTGTCGTCGCCGCCGATGGCGATGAGGTGGTCGACGCCGAGGGCTTGCAGCGTCTCCGCCACCCGGCGGGGCCCGTCGGGATTCCGCGCGGGATTGGCGCGGGACGTGCGCAAGATGGAGCCGCCCTCGAAGTGAATGCGGGACACGTCGGCGATCTCCAGCTCGACCACGTGGGTGGTGTCACCGGCCATGAGCCAGCGGAAGCCGTCGTAGCAGCCGAGCACCCGAAGCCCATGATTGCGCGCCTCAATGGTCGCCGCCGCGATGACCGCATTGATCCCGGGAGCCGGGCCTCCACCAACCAGAATCGCCAGCGTCTTCACGTTTCCCTCTCGTCCATCATCGCATGCCGGGGGAGGACGATGTCCGCGCGCGAGGTACACATCCGAGCAAGCCGAGCCGCGCGCCGATGGATGGAACCGCCGTCAGCTTCCGGCCAGGCCGCCTTCACCCGCTCCGCCCGGAACGGCACCGTGCGCAGCCGCACGCCGGTGGCGTCGAACACGGCGTTGGCGAGGGCCGCTGGCACGGGCGTGGAGGCGGCCTCCCCCGCGCCGAGCGGCGGTTGGTCCAGCCGCTGGATCAGCTCGAACTCCAGCGCGGGCACGTCGGGAAAGGTCAGGATCGGGTACGAGGCCCAGTCCACCGTGGTGACGCCGTTCCGGTCGTACACCACCTCCTCGTGCAAGGTGCGCGAGAGCGTCTGGATGATGTTGCCCTCGAGCTGGGCCTGCACGCAGTCCGGGTTGATCATGAGCCCGCAATCCTGGGCGCACACGACGCGCGTGACCCGGACGCGGCCGGTGGCGCGCTCCACCGCCACCTCCATGCCCATGGCTACCAACGTCTCCTCGTGTTTGTAGTGTACGTAGGCGATGCCACGCCCCGTGAGCACGGCCGAGGTCGGTCGATTGGCCTCGGAGAGGGCCGCGGCTGCCAGCCCATTCGCGACGCCACGCGCCGCAGCACCTCGGTCCCCCGGGGATTGGTGAGACGCCTGAGGCGGAATTCCACCGGATCCACGCGCGTCAGCGCCGCAATCTCGTCCGTGAATGACTCCACCGCGAACGTATTGGCCACCTTCCCTGGCGCGCGGATGGCCGAGGTGCGCAGCGGCGCGTCGGGCAGCCAGTGCACCACCGCGTGGAGATTGGGCATCGCGTAGGGTGGATCGATGTTCTGGTAGATCAATCCCGTCGAGCGGCCCGGTGTCTGAGGAATCCCCGCCGCGTCCAGCGATAACAGAGGAATGTGAGGCAAGTTCGCGGTGGCGATAGGCAGCCACGCCTGCGTCTCCCACGCCGCCACCTCGCCATCCGCGTCTACGGCGCCCCGCAGCTCGAGGAGCTGGGCGGGGCCCTTCGGGTCGAGGCCGTGCTCCTCCTGGCGGGTCCACTGCACGCGCACAGGCCGCCCGATACTCTTCGACAGCAGCGCCGCCTCCATGGCCGCGTCGGCGTCGCCGTTGGGCCCGTACGAGCCCGAGCCGTCGAGGTAGATCACCCGCACCCGATCCTTCTCGAGCCCGAGCGCTCGCGCGCAGGTGTTCTGGAGGTTGTGGCGTGGCCTGGGACGAGCTCCAGATGGTGGCCCCGTCGGCGCGCACGTTGGCCACGCCGCACGAAGGCGCGATGGAGCCGTGGGTCTGGATAGGCCAGCGATAGGTGGCCGCCAGGATCCGGGTGCCTGCCGGCGGCGCGCTCAGCGCCGAGAGATCGCCTCGCTTGGCGACCTCCTGGTCGCGCACGACCTTGCTCGCCCGCATCGCCTCGAACTCCTTCGCGTGATCGTCGGCAGCCCGGTGCCCGCGCGTCCATTTCGTCTGGAGGGCCCGCGCCGCGCGGATTGCATCCCACTCGCGCTCGGCCACCACGGCCAGGAAGCTCTGAATCCGCACCGTGCGTGCGCCGCCGATCCCGGCGATGGACGCCTCGTCCGCGGACACCAGAGAGGCGCCCAGCGCCGGCGGTCGGATGACCCGAGCGTGAAGCATGCCGGGCAGAACCAGGTCTTGCAGATAGCGGTGGTGGCCCGTCACCTTCGCTGGCACGTCAGGCCGGCGGAGAGGTTTACCGATGAACCGGTAGCGCTCCGGCGCCTTCAGCGGTGCCTTGGCGTCGACCTTCAGGTTGAACGCGCGTCGCCGATCAGCTCGCCGTAGCCGACCGAGGCGCTGCCGTCCTTCGCGCGGACGACGCCATCGACGACCTCGAGATCCCCCACCGGCTTGCCGAGCCGTTGGGCCGCCTGGGCGACCAGCGCATGGCGTGCGGTGGCCGCCGCCCGGCGAAGCTGCACGCCCCCGCGCGCGATGCCGTAACTGCCCGAGGTGGGACCCTGGTTGGGCGTGAGCGCGGTGTCGCCCTCGATCATGCGATGCGCTCGAGGGGCACGTCGAGCTCCTCGCCGACGAGCTGGCGCATGGCGATGCGCCCGCCGGTGCCGATGTCTACCTTGCCGACGAAGATGGTCACCGAGCCATCGGCGTGCACGGCCAGGAACGAGTCGAGCACGTCTGGCGCCAGCGGCTTACCGAGGAAGCGATCGGCGCCGGCTACGGTTTGAGCCGGAGCCCGCCGGGCCGTCCAGCGCCGAGGCCGACGATCAACACCCCGCCCGCGGCGAGGAAGCTCGCGTCGCGAGATGCGCATGGTATCCATCTCAGCGCCCTCCGGGGTGGCGGCGGCGGCGCGCATCACCGCGCGGATCACGCGCACGTGGCTGCCGCAGCGGCACAGGTTGCCGGCCAGCGCCTCCCGTACCTGCTGCTCGCTCGGCCGCGGCGTGGCGCGAGCAGGGCGCGCGCGGTCATGACCATGCCGGCCGTGCAGTACCCACATTGCGCGGCTTGCTCTGCGATGAACGCCGCCTGGAGCGGATCGGGGCGATCGGGCGAACCCAGGCCCTCGATAGTGATGATCTCTTGGCCAGCGACTGACTTCGCGGACACGACGCACGAGCGAACAGCGCGGCCGTCGGCGAGGACAGTGCAGGCGCCGCACTGGGCGAGGCCGCAGCCGAAGTGGGTGCCCGTCAGGCCGAGGTCGTTCCGGAGGACGTAGAGGAGCGGGATGTCGGGGTCGTCCGACTCGACCGTTTCGGTTCGCGCCGTTCACTCGCAACGCCAGCTTCGCCATGCATGTTCTCCCTGGATGGCCCTCGGGCCATCGCGCGGCGATCGTGAATAGACGCACCGCCACACCTACCCGAACGGGAACATATACATCCGCAAGGATCTTACGACAGCATCAACAACTTCAGCAGCGCCGATCAATGGATTCTCTAGGAGTCGGAGACCTCCTCGGATCAGGAAGTGAGCCAGAAAGAGGTCGAGTCGGTCGTTCGAGGTCCGAGATCTACGATTGGCTACAATCTGTGGCCGAGGTTCGGCTGGAGAAACGAGAATCACATAACTTCCCGTCCGCGCCGACAAGTAGTGAGACACCGCGGATCATCCGTTCGCTGCGGCTGGCGACGCGAGCGTTGTGCGGCCTGGAGGTAGCCCAAGAAGATACGTCTCTCTGCCTAGGCGAAACAACGGCAACTACCCGCCTCCCAGCGAGGTCGAATAAGATGCCGGTACCAACCTACGATAAATTCATCGAGCCAATCCTCCGGTATCTGGCCGAACATTCGGAGGGTGCGGCTGCCCGAGACGTCCATGAGGCCGCGGCGGTAGCGCTCGGTTTGAGTGACGCTAACAAGCAACAGCTACTTCCGAGCGGCCGGCAGCCCGTATACAAGAATCGAGCTGGATGGGCCCATGATCGGCTCAAGCGCGCCGGGCTTTCGGACAGTGTCCGTCGCGGGTTCTGGCGTTTGACCGCGGCGGGGCTGGCCTTCGCAAAAGGGCACGCCTCACCTCTTTCAGTTGACGATGTGGAAGAGTTGGCGACCGGCCACATGGACGTCAGGCTCAGAGGAGTCCAGCCGCCTACGCCGCCAGCCGGACGGCGCCTCTCCCGTACCGAGCCATACGCCGCTCAACTGCGAGTCCCGATGACAGGCTTGAGGATGCCCTTGCCGAATTGCGTGGCACCGTCGCGGCCGAAGTTCTCGAAGCCGTCCGGAGAGTCTCTCCCTCTTTCTTCGAGACTCTTGTGCTCGATCTTCTTCACCGCATGGGTTACGGGGCCAGCAGGGCAGATCTACAGCGAGTTGGTGGGACAGGCGACGGCGGCATTGACGGGATCATCTCGCTAGACAAGCTCGGTCTCGAGAAGGTCTACGTCCAGGCGAAGCGCTGGCAGCAACCCGTTGGTCGTCCCGAAGTGCAGGCATTCTACGGGGCTCTTGCCGGTCAGCGCGCTAGCAAGGGCGTGTTCATTACGACCTCCGCCTTCACGTCACAGGCAGTAGAGTTCGCGCGATCAGTGGAACGCGTTGTTCTGGTCAACGGTGCCCAACTAGCGGACCTTATGATCGACCACGAAGTCGGTGTCACCCTCCGGCCTGTCAGGGTACCGAGGCTGGACGGCGACTACTTCGACGAGGAATCTGCGTAAGAGCAGTGCCTGGCCCGCGTGGTCTGACAATGAAGGCGTTGCCCCCTACTGAACGGCGGAGGCGCGCTATGAACGGGCGCCCTTGAAGACGAGCTGCTCCAGCGATACTTCGGGGCATCCCCTCGCAAAACCGAGACGCTCGCTGGCATCCAGGATCTCGATCCCGTAGACGCCTTCGCCACTGGTATAGTCCACGGCGATCCCGTCGCCGAGCTCCTGAGTATGTTTGACCGCCTGCCCCGGTTTGACCTCGAGGTAGATGTACATCGCATCGGCATCGGCATCGTAGGTGATCTTCATGGCTCCGCCCGTCTGACTGAAGTATACGTAGACCGTCACGACTACCAACCGCTCCGATTCCTCCACAAAAATGGGACGAACGTCCTTGCCTGGATAGAAAGACCCTTCATGTGCTTGGCCGAAAGGGTACTACTTGGTGGCTGCGAACCGCCGCCCGTCAGTTTGAACCCACGGCGCGTCGCGTATAGTCCCGATCACCTCGTCCTCAGTTGTCCCGCGCTCAACCAATCTTTGGCGCGCGTGGCGGGTGAAGATGACTGGCTTCACCGTTCCAGCCGAGTTCTTGAGAGCGCTCTGACGGTCAACTCAGCGCAGCCGGGTTCATACGAGCAGTACTAGGGGCTCCTCGATCAGATCGGCGAGCGTACCGAGGAACTGGGCGGCCCGGGCGCCGTCGAGGGCCCGGTGGTCGCAGGACAAGGTCAGCACCATCGTGGGCTGGACGGCCGGTTGGCCGTTGACCGCCACCACCCGGTCGGCGATGCGGCCGACGGCCAGGATCGCCGCCTGCGGCGGGTTGACGATGGCGTTGAAGGCGTCGACGCCGTACATCCCGAGGTTGCTGATCGTGAACACGCCGCCCTGGATGTCGGCCGGGCGCAGCTTGCCGGACTGGCCGCGGGTTACGACGTCCTCGCGGCGAGTGGCGATCTCGGTAAGGCTCAGCGTGTCGGCGCGGTGAATGACGGGGACGATGAGGCCGTCGTCGATGGCCACGGCCAGGCCGATGTTGATCTCGGCGTGGCGCACGATGGCGCCGTCCTTCCACGACGTGTTCACGGCAGGGTGCCGCGCCAGGGCCGCCGCGACGAGCTTGACCAAGAGATCCGTGTAGGTGATGCGCGCGCTGGCCTGCTTGCTAGCCCGCTCGCGCCACGTGGCCAGGCGGCTCACCGTGACCTCACGCACCAGATAGAAGTGGGGCGCCGTGGTCCAGCTCGTCGTCATGCGCTCGGCCATGATGCGCCAGACCGTGCTGACGCCTTGTGTGTCTGCTCGGGCGGCAGCGGGAGCAGGCGCCTCAATGCTTGGGACCGGCGAAACCGCCACGGCGAGGACTTGTGCCGATGGGCGCGCTGCCGCCGCCACATCCGCCGCCAGCACGGCGCCGCCGGGGCCCGAGCCGGCTATCGCACCGATGTCGAAACCGCGCTGGGCAGCCAGGCGCCGCGCTTTCGGCGACGCGGGTGCCAGACGCGCCGCTACCCCGTTGCCGGCGGGAGCTGACTTCTGGCTTTCGACGTAGGCGAGCACGTCGGCCTTCTGGATCGTGCCTCCGGTTGCCTTGATCTGGGAGAGGTCGACGCCGTGCTGCTCGGCGAGCTTCCGGGCAAGGGGCGACGCCTTGGTCGCGGCCCCAGCCGATCCGGACGGCCAGCCGTGCCGGCCGTTTCAGATGACGACGCCACAGCCCTCCATCGCTGCCGCGGCGCCGGCCTTGCCCCGGCTGGCGCTGCGGCAGCAGTTCCCCGC
Source organism: uncultured Candidatus Rokubacteria bacterium (assembly GCA_963754315.1). Classification (GTDB taxonomy): domain Bacteria; phylum Methylomirabilota; class Methylomirabilia; order Rokubacteriales; family CSP1-6; genus CAVWFS01. The sequence continues at coordinate 309,039 of CAVWFS010000008.1, read as the reverse complement.
CCGCCAGCAGCAGCCACCACTGCGCCCACAGCCTCGCCGATGACCGCGATGGTCTGGCCGACCGGGATCACCGCGCCTTCCTGCGCGGTCACGTCGCGCAGGATGCCCGACTCGGGCGCCTCGATCTCGGTGGTGATCTTGTCGGTTTCGATCTCCACCAGCGGGTCGCCCTTCTGCACCCGATCGCCGGGGGCCTTCAGCCAGCGAAGGACCTTGCCGCTCTCCTGCGCCAGCTCCAGCGCCGGCATGATGACGTTGGTCGGCATCGGCTGAGTGCCTCAGGCCTTCTTACACAGCGCCTTCGCCGCCTCGAATACCGATTTCTCGGTCGGCACGGTGAGGTCCTCAAGCACAGGCGAGAACGGGACCGGCACGTCCATGGCCCCGATGCGCTTGACGGGCGCATCGAGATGGTAGAAGGCTCCCTCCGCGATCACCGAGGCCATTTCCGCCGTCACCCCGTAGCGCTCGTAACCCTCGTCGACTACCAGGGCGCGCGAGGTCTTCTTGGCCGAGTCGATCAGCGCCTGCTTGTCGAGCGGCCACGTCGTCCGAGGGTCGATCACCTCGGCGCTGATGCCGGCCTCTTCAAGCATGGTGGCCGCGCCGAGAGCCACCGTCACCATGCTGCTGGTGGCCACGATGGTGATGTCCGTGCCCGCGCGCTTGATCTCGGCCACGCCGAAGGGGATGGTGTAGTCGCTCTCCGGCACCGGGCCCTTGACCCGGTACATCATCTTGTCCTCGAAGATGACCACAGGGCTGTCGTCGCGGATGGCCGTCTTCATGAGACCTTTGGCCTCGTAGGGACCGGAGGGCAGGGCCACCTTGAGGCCGGGGATGTGGCTCACCCAGGCGTGGAGCGACTGCGAGTGCTGGGCGGCCGAGCGGCGCGTGGCCCCCAACGTTGTCCGGAAGACGATGGGCACCTTGATCTTGCCGCCCGACATGTAGTGAGCCTTGGCCGCCTGGTTCACCATTTGGTCCATGGTGAGGGTGATGAAGTCGCCGAACATCACATCCACGATGGGGCGCATACCGGTCATGGCCGCCCCCACGCCGATGCCCGCATAGCCAGGCTCGGAGATGGGTGTGTCAATGATTCGCTCGGTCCCGAACTCCTGCACCAGGCCGACCAAGGTCTTAAAGGGGTGGCCGGCCTCCGCCACATCCTCCCCGATGAGGAACACACGCGAGTCGCGCCGCATCTCCTCCGCGATCGCCTCGCGGACCGCCTCGCCGTAGGTCAACTCTCGCTCCGCCATGACCGCCCTCCGTGGCCTTCGGTGGTTCCCCGCGAGACTCCCCCAGCCTGGGCGCAGAGTCAAGATGGGGTCTTCAGGCGATGCGCTACCGTTGAACGTCGCTGAACAGATACGCTTGCGCTCGCCCTCCCCAGTGATACCGTCGAGCTAACCGCAATGGGCACGTTTTTCGCCGAGGTCCAGCTCGCGTCGCCGGCACGGCCCGCTCGGCGGGAGATCGTCAAGCTCCTCGTCGACAGCGGCTCGCTGTACACGTGGGTGTCGGCGGCCGTGCTGCGCGACCTCGGTGTCCAGCCCACGGAGCGTCGACGTCTTCTCACCATCGAGGGGCGAACGCTCGACCGGGGCGCGGCCGAGGTCCTGATCACCCTCGAAGGCCGGACCTTGCACACCCTATGCGTCTTCGGTGAGTCGGGCGATCTCGCCGTCCTCGGCGCCTACACCTGGAGGGCTTCGGGCTGGCGATCGATCCCGTCCACCGGCGCCTCGTCCCGGCCATCGTCTATGGCGCGGCCGTGGCAAGCTAGAGGTCGGCCTCCAGCTGCGACATGATCGCCTGGGCGGTCATCAGGTCGAGATGACCGCCGCCCGCATTCTTGAAGAGCGTCATGTCGTTGCCGCCCAGCCGGCCCGGCACGGCACCGCCCACCAGGTCGTAGAGGTCCCCGAGGATGGCCTCCTTGCGGATGGCGCCGCTTGCAATCGGCTGCTGGATGTCGCCCACATCGAGGGCTGATTCGAGGCGGTCCACAAAGATGCGAGACCGGCGGACCGCTTCGTCGTCAGCCTCGCGCGTCTCCGGTGTGTAACCGCCTACGAGATCCAGGTGCACGCCGGGCCCGAGCCACGATCCCTGAATGAGCGGTGTGTGGCTGCGCGTGACCGAGGTGATGATCTGCGCCCCTCGTACCGCCGCCTCGAGGTCCGCGATTGCATCCGCCGTGATTCCCTCGTCGCCCAGTCGAGCCGCCAGAGCGGCGGCGCGCGCTTGTGTACGGTTCCAGACGAGCACGCGGCGTATCGAGGGCCGCGCGAAACGGTGCGCGCGCACCAGCCAGGGGGCCATCGCCCCCGCGCCGACCACCAGCAAGGTGTGTGGATTGTCAGGCGCGAGTAACCGGGCCCCGAGAGCCGAGTCGGCGGACGTCTTCCACCATGTGATCTCGGTGCCATCGAGCACTGCTCGTGGGCGACCGTTGGTCCCATCGAACAGCACGTACACTCCCTGGACGGCGGGGACGGGGTGCCCGCCCCGAGCTCCAGCGACGAGGTTGTCGGGAAAGCTGGTGAAGAGTTTGCTGCCCAGCACACGGCCGGCATCAACGGCCGACCGCACGAAGTAGTGAGCTCTCTCCTCGCCCATGACGAGATCGCGGATCGCGATTCGCGGGCGGCGATGGCTGGCCTCCATGGCCGCGACCAGAGCGGGGAAGGTCAAGACTCGGTGGATCTCCTCGGCGCTCACGAAGCGCATGGCACCCTCCTGGCTTCGTCTACACTACCGGCAGTCTCGTCGTCGAGAGGCCGCCGAGAGACATGACTCCTATCGCGAGGTCGATCGAGCTGCCCGGCCGGGTGACGCTCGAGTACGTCGAGCAGGGCGACCGGGCGGGAGTGCCGATGCTGCTTCTGCACGGCGTCACCGACTCCTGGCGCTCCTTCGAGCGGGTGTTGCCTCACCTGCCAACGTCCATTCGCGCCTTCGCCGTGACCCAAAGAGGCCATGGCGACTCTGGTCGGCCCGTGGCCGGTTACCGCACGCGGGATTTCGCGGCGGATGTGGCAGCGTTCGCGGACGCGTTGAGTCTCGGGCCGGTGCTGGTCGTTGGGCACTCGATGGGCAGCACCAACGCCATGCGCTTCGCTATTGACCATCCCGGACGCATGCGGGGGCTCGTGCTCGTAGGCGCGTTCGCGTCCTACCGCGCGAACACCGAGCTCGTGACACTCTGGGAATCTACCGTCTCGCGGCTGACCGATCCCGTCGATCCGGCCTTCGTGCGCGAGTTCCAAGAGAGCACCCTTGCCCAGCCGGTGCCCCCGTTGTACCTCGACACTGTCGTGCGGGAAAGCCTGAAGGTCCCGGCGCGGGTGTGGCGGGCGGCGTTCGAAGGGTTCTTCGAGGACGACTTCACGGGAGAGCTCGGGACGATCTCGGCTCCCACTCTTGTCGTGTGGGGCACGCGGGATTCCCTCTGCTCGCGAGCGGATCAGGATGCTCTGCTGGCGGCCATCGTCGGGGCGCGCCTCGTCGTCTACGAGAATGCCGGCCACGCGCTGCACTGGGAGGAGCCCGAGCGCTTCGCGCTTGATCTCGTCGGATTCGTAGGCCGTCTAGGGTGACGCAGAGTCCTTCCGCGAGGCTTGGAAGGGTCCTACAATGACGAGCGTGGTTCACGACTCTCCCGATGTCCTGGCGGAGCGATTGCGTACAGCTTTCGACCTGTACGAGCTTGGCGAGTCGATCCGACGGGCGCAACTACGACGCGAGCATCCTGGCGCCACCGACGAGGAGATCGAAGCCATGCTCGTCGCCTGGCTTCAGACGCGCCCGGGCGCCGAGCACGGCGATGCCTGGGGCCGTCCGATCTCCTGGCCGCCGTCACGGCCCTGAATCGCGCCGAGGCCGCTCTCCGTCGCATCGTCGCTGACCTGCGGACTCTCGGTCGCCAGTTCGCCCTCGTAGGCGGCCTGGCTGTTTCGGTCCGTACCGAGCCGCGGTTCACGCGCGCCGCCGATCTCGCGGTGCTCGTCACCGACGATTCTGACGCCGAGGCCCTCGTTCGTGCCCTGCAGGTCCGCGGCTGGCGGGTCGTCGCCGCCATCGAACAGGCAGCCGTGAGGCGTCTGGCGACTGTCCGCTTGGCGCCTGCCGACGAAAGTCCACTCGGCACGGTCATCGACTTGCTTTTTGCCGTATCCGGTATCGAGCCCGAAATCGTCGCCGCGGCCGACCCAGATAGAAGCTGTGCCCGGCTTCACGGTACCGGTCGCACGCATCGGACACCTTGTTGCCCTGAAGGTGCTGTCGCGCGACGATCGCACGCGTCCGCAGGACCGTGTGGACCTCGGCGCGTTGCTGGATCGTGCTGATCTGGAGGCCGTGAACGAGGCGCGCGCGGCGCTCGCCCTTGTGACACAACGCGGATACCAGCGTGAGCGGGACCTGCTCGGCGCCCTGGCTGCTGCTTGGCACGAGTTCCGTGGCTAGCCAGGTGACGCCGAACGCGGTACCGTTGTGATGAACGCAATCGGGAAGTCCAGGAGGGGAACGTCCGTGCAAACTAGCGAGCCTTCGATCACCGGCTGGCGACATCAGCTCTGGCTGACTCTCCTGGTCGCGGGCAGCGTCGCCTTCACGACCGTCTTTGCGTGCGCAGCGCCTTTTGCCGCCTTCAGCGCGGCCGCCGCCCTGACCCTGTCCAGGCGGGACGCGCTACTCCTGACAGCTGGCGTTTGGCTCGCCAACCAGCTCACGGGATTTCTCGTGCTCGGCTATCCGTGGACACTGAACAGTCTTGCCTGGGCGCCGCTCTTGGGCGCTGCCGCAATTCTGGGCACTCTCGCCGCTCTCGGAACAGTCCGGCGCCTTGCCGACGCGAGACCAATCACCCAGGCGCTGGCGGCCCTCGTGGTGGCCTTCGCGGTGTTCGAGGTCGTGACGTTCGCGGTATCGTTCGCCTGGCTCGGCGGGACGCAGACCTACGCGCCGTCGATCATCAGCCGGGTCTTCGTCACCAACGTTGGCGCCCTCGTGGGGCTCTACGGCCTGTACTGGCTGGGGGCAGCCGTTGGACTTCGTCGCCGCACGACTGCCCCGATCGTCGCTCCGGCCCGTCCCGTCTGACACTCGGACTGGATCCTGGCACGCATTTTTCGGGAGGAGCCACGTCGATGAGCAGCACTGGACGGAGACTGGTTCACACGGGCTCGCACTGGGGCATGTACGACGTCGAGGTCGAGAACGACCGGGTCGTCGGCGTGCGGGCCTTCACCAAGGACCCCCGGCCCAGTCGCATCATCGAGACGATGCCGAGCGCGGTGCACGCCGAATGTCGCATCGACCGGCCAATGATCCGCCGGGGATGGCTCGAGCGCGGGGTGAAGAGCGATCGTGCCGGGCGCGGGGTCGAGCCGTTCGTCCCTGTGACCTGGGACGAGGCGCTCGACCTGCTCGCCGCCGAGCTCACCCGCGTCAAAGACGTCCACGGCAACGAGTCCATCTACGCTAGCTCGGGATGGGCGAGCGCAGGGGCCTTCCACAACGCGCGGGCTCAGCTCTTCCGCTTCCTGGGCTGCTTCGGCGGCTTCGTCAACCAGATCACCAACTACAGCTTCGGCGCGGCGTCGGTCATCGTGCCCCACGTGGTGGGCACCATGGAGCCAGTGACCGGCGGGATGACGCCCTGGCCCATCATCGCCCAGCACACAACGCTGATGGTGCTGTTCGGCGGCATGGCGGCCAAGAACACCCAGGTCACCATGGGCGGCATCGGCCGCCACGCGGACGCCGACTGGCTGGCGCGGGCCCGCAATGCGGGAGTCACCTTCGTCAACATCAGTCCGCTGCGCGACGATGCCGCCGAGGCGCTGGGGGCCGAGTGGCTGCCTGTCCGGCCAAACACCGACGCCGCGATGATGCTGGGTCTGGCCCACACGCTGATCGCAGAGGAGCTCCACGACCGCGCGTTTCTCGACACCTATACGATCGGCTTCGAGCGCCTGCGCGCCTACGTGATGGGAGAGTCCGACGGCAGACCTAAGGATGCCGCCTGGGCCGCAGCCATCACGGAGATTCCAGCCGAGATCATCCGCGGGCTCGCCCGCCGCATGGCCGCCAACCGCACGATGATCGCCGCCAGCTGGTCCGTCCAGCGCGCCGACCATGGTGAGCAGCCGTACTGGATGGCCATCGCGCTGGCCGCCATGCTCGGCCAGATTGGGCTCCCCGGCGGCGGATTCGGCTTCGGGTACTGTGCGGCCGCGGGGATTGGAAGCCCACAGCTGAAGGCGCCGCGGCCGCAGCTGCCCACCGGCGCGAATCCGGTCAAGGCCTACATTCCGGTGGCGCGGTTCGCCGATATGCTGCTGAATCCCGGCGGCGCCTTCGATTTCAACGGCCACCGGCTGACCTATCCCGACATCCATCTGGTCTACTGGTGCGGCGGCAACCCCTTCCACAAGACCCAGGATCTCAACCGACTCCTGCGCGCCTGGCAGAAGCCCGACTCCGTGATCGTGCACGAATCGTGGTGGACCCCGGCCGCCCGCCGGGCCGATATCGTGTTGCCCTGCGCTACGACCCTGGAGCGCAACGACATCGAGGCGACGCCGTCGGACCGCTACGTCTACGCCATGCAGCGGGCCATCGCCCCCGTGGGCGAAGCCAGGACCGAATACGAGATCTACAGCGCCCTCGCCGAGCGCCTCGGGTTTCACGCCAAGTTCACCGAGGGACGCACCGAGATGGAATGGCTGCGGCAGCTGTACGACACCGCGCGGCAACAAGCGGCGAAGCGCGACCTCGACCTGCCGCCGTTCGAAGCCTTCTGGGACGCGGGCCACGTGGAGCTACCCCTTCCCGCCAATCATCCCGTCTTGTTCGAAGCGTTCCGGCGCGATCCCGGCGCGCACCCGCTCCGGACGCCCTCGGGCCGGATCGAGCTCTTCTCCGAGACAATCGCCGCCTACGGCTACGACGACTGCCCGGGACATCCCGTCTGGCTGGAGCCAGCCGAGTGGCTGGGGTCGGAGCAAGCCAAGATCTATCCGCTGCATCTGCTCTCGAATCAGCCGCGGGCACGGCTGCACAGCCAGCTCGACTGCGGGGAAGTGAGCCGCGCCGCCAAGGTGGCCGAACGCGAGCCTGTCTTGCTCAACACCGCGGACGCCACCGCGCGCGGAATCGTCAGCGGAGACGTCGTGCGGATCCACAACGGACGTGGCGCATGTCTGGCGGGGGCGGTGGTGACGGACACGATCCGTCCTGGTGTCGTGCAGCTGGCCACCGGCGCCTGGTTCGACCCACTCGACCCCGCGGAGATCGGCAGCCTCGACAAGCACGGCAACCCTAACGTTTTGACCCTCGACAAGGGCACCTCGAAGCTTGCGCAATGCTCGAGCGCCCAGACCGCCTTGGTCGAGGTGGAGCGTTTTGCCGGTCAGGCGCCTCCGATCACCGTTTTCACGCCCCCGGCCTCAGAGCGGTCACCTTCCTAGGCGGCTGCTCGTCGCCCGAACGCGCTCGGTGTATGGCTGTATATGGTAGTATGGCTCGGTATGGTAAAGGTCACATTCACGCTCGATGACCAGACAGTCGACCGCTTGCGCCGGACCGCGGCGCGCCTGGCGCGACCGCAAAGCTACGTGGTCCGCGAGGCCATCAAGGAGTACGAGGCGCGCTCCACCAAGCTCAGCGACGAGGAACGTGCGCGCATGCTCGCCATCCTCGATCGCATCGTCCAGGAGCCCCCCACCCGCACGGCGGCCGAGGTGGACCGTGAGCTCGACGAGATCCGCGCGGCCCGGCGCCGCTGGGGCCGACACAAGGCGAGCCGTCGGCCGTCTTGATCCAGCTGGACACCTCGGCACTGGTCGATGCACTGACCGGCCCCAAGCGCTCGGCGCCGGCGCTGCGCGCATTCCTTGAGGCCGGCGAGCGCATCTCCATCTCGACGCTCGTCCTGTACGAGTGGCTGCGGGGGCCGCGGCGGCAATCCGAGATTGCGCATCAGGAGGCGCTCCTCCCGGCGGACCAGGCGGTGCCTTTCGGGCCGGGCGAGGCGGCCATCGCCGCCCATCTGTATCGAGTACTCCCGCGGGCGCGACAGCGGGAATTCGACCTGGCCGTGGCCGCCTGCGCTCTGATGACCAGAGCGAGCCTCTGGACGTTGAACGCCGCGGATTACCGCGATATCCCTGATCTGATCCTCGTCGAAACGCGTGACGCGCGAGAGCCTTGCCAGAGAACTGTCGAGAGATCTCAGAAGCTCGTGCGGGCGGTGCCCCGGTAAAGGATCTTCACCTGGCGGTCGCTGATCTCGGCATGGATGGCGCGCGCCTGGGGATCGAGGTCGGCTACCGGCGGCGGCTCGAGGTCGAAGTGGCCGAAGGCGTCGTGACCACGCACGAGCGTGGCGCTATCGCGCGGGCCTGTCACCTGCCGCACGCGCGTCGGAATGTAGCGGATTGCGTAGCCGATCCGGCGGTCGGCAGACGTGTTCGGCCGCGAGCCATGCACGATCAGGACGTGGTGGAGCGACATCTCACCCGGCTGCAGGACGATGTCGACCGCCTGACGTTCATCCACGTCGACGGCGATCTCCTGGCCTCGCGACAGTAGATTGTCGGGATGAAACGTGTCGACATGGGTGGCCTGGTGCCGGTGGCTACCCGGGATAACTTGCATGTTGCCGTTCCGCGGTGTGCTCTCGGTGAAGGCCACCCACGCGGTGACGACGTCCGGCTCGCTCAGTCCCCAGTAGGTGGCATCCTGGTGCCAGGAGACGTAACCAGGACTGTCCGCTTCCTTCGTGAAGAACGAGCTGTTCCAGCACAGCAGATCGGGACCGAGCACATCCTCGACAGCATCGAGCACGGCAGGATGGCGGACCAGCTCAGCCAGCCAGGTGAAGAGCAAATGGGGCTTGACCCGATAGACTCCGCGTAGCGGGCCGCCCAGCTCGCCTTCTACTGCTTCCAGCCGCTCGCGGTAGTGCGTAGCTTGATCCGCAGACATGACCCGGATCGGAGCGTAGTATCCGTCCCGCCGGTACTGGTCGACCGCCGATGCCGAGAGCCCCTTCCCCATCGATCATCCTCCTCCTCCGGCCGCATCTATCCTATCGCAGGGCGGATGGCGACGACGCTTGCCGGCCCCGGCGAAAGAGCGGATGATCAACGAGCCTGAGCAATGACGCCCACGGCACTGGACCCGCCGCCGATCTCCGCCGCCCGGAAGTGGGCCATCACGCTCACGGTCATGGTGGTGGCCTTCATGCAGATCCTCGACACCAGCGTGACCAACGTGATCCTGCCCCATCTGCAGGGATCGTTGTCGGCGGGTCTGGACGAGGCGTCGTGGGTCATCACCTCCTACCTGGCTGCCAATGCCGTGGCCATCCCCGCCACCGGTTGGCTGGCCGGCCTCTTTGGACGGAAGCGCTTCTTTTTGATCTGCTCCACCCTGTTCGTGATCAGCTCGTTCGCGTCCGGCGCCGCTCCCGACCTGACGACGCTCATCGTGGCCCGCATCTTCCAGGGGCTGGGTGGCGGCCCCATCATTCCGCTCTCGCAGGCCATCCTGTGGGAGATCTTCCCATTCCACCAGCGTGGCCTCGCCATGGCGGTGTGGGGCGTCGGTTTCATCCTCGGGCCCATTCTGGGGCCGACGGTCGGCGGCTACCTGGCCGATGAATGGTCGTGGCGCTGGATCTTCTACATCAACTTGCCGGTCGGGATCGTCGGCTTTCTCATGGGTAGCGCCTTCCTGTTCGATCCGCCCTACCTGCGCCGGGCCTCGCGCATCGACTGGTGGGGGCTCGGCCTGATGGTCGCGGGGTTCGGCTGCCTGCAGCTCGTCCTGGATCGGGGTGAGCGCGAGGACTGGTTTGACTCGACGACGATCGTCAGCATGTCGATCGTTGCCGGCTGCGCCCTCATTGCCTTCCTGATCCGCGAGCTGACCGCCAGCGAGCCCATCCTGGACCTTACCGTGTTCGCCGACCGCAATTTTGCCGCCGGCGCCACCCTCATCGCCATCGTCGGCTTCGGGATGTTCTCGGGCATGCTACTGGTCGCGATCTTCACCCAGAAGCTCCTGGGGTACGACGCCTGGACCTCGGGCCTGGTGCTGGCCCCGGGCGGGCTCGGTAACATTTTCTCGTTGTTTGCCTCGGGGCTGGTGACCCGCGTTGACCAGCGCTTGATGCTGGCCTTCGGCTGTCTGCTCAATGCCGTGAGCCTCTACATGATGACCTCCCTCACCCTCGGTATGGACTACTGGGCCCTCGCCTGGCCCCGATTCATCCAGGGCTTTGCCGTCGGCTTCATCTTCGTCCCCCTCTCCACGCTCACCTTGGCGACCGTCCGGCGCGAGAGGCTCGTCAACGCCACGGCGGTGTACGGTATGCTCCGCAACGTCGGCGGGAGTGTGGGCATCGCGGTGACCACCACCTTGCTCGCGCAGCGCAGCCAGTTCCACCAGGCCACCTTGGTGAGCCACGTCACGGCCTGGGATCCGGAGACTCGGGTCCGACTGGCGGGATGGGCGAACTACTTCGTGACCCAGGGTAGCGATGCCTTCACCGCCGACCGGCAGGCGGTAGCCATGCTCTATCGGGAGACGGTGACGCAAGCCCAGTTGCTCGCCTATGCCGATGACTTCTGGCTGCTGGCCGTGATGTTCGCGGTGGTCCCGCTGTTTCTGCCGCTCATGCGCCGCGTCCGGCTGGCGGCGACGTCCACCCCCGGTGCCGCGGCCCAGCAACACGCGCCGGCGGCGGCCGCGGACTAGCCGGCGTCCAGGCACGCGTGATCGAAGGGACCCTGGCCACCCCCGTGATCTCGGACTGGCGGAAGTTCTCCATTTCACGCATGAATCCGGCTACCATAGTGCCGTGGGGGCTCAGCACTCGGCAGGCTCCGCGCGCGTTGTCGGGGAACAATCGTCGCACGGCGGTTGTTATCGCCAGGATCGCGGCACGGATCGCACCGCGCCGCTTGATACGATCTCGGCTGGTAGTACGGTGTCCGCGGCTCAATCTATCGGGGAATGGGAGGAATTATGAAGCGTATTGCATTGTTACTCACGGTGTCCCTGTTCATGGTGTCGTGCTCGACGGCGCCGAAAACCGCCGAGGACCCGGTGGTCCGAGCCGTCCATGCCCTCGGCGGGCCGGAGGTCCTGCGCGGCATCAGGACCGTATGGATCAAGGGCACGGCCCGCCAATGGGAACCCGAACAGTCGGTGATCCCCGGCGGGGAGATGCGCCTCGCCAATGACGCGACGTTCGAATCGTTCATCGACGTGAACAGCAACTTCACGCGGACCGACTGGGTGCGCAAATTCGCCTACCCGGCGCCGCGCACGTTCACGTTCACCGAGGTCGTCACCACCAATGTCGGGTACGTGTCCGGTATCGACAGCAACGGACGGACCCGGCAGAGCCTCGATTCGAACCCGCCTGCCCATACGATGTCGGGACTGCGGCTGGCCGCCACCCAGCGCGAGCTGCAGCGTGCCTCCGCCCTGCTCCTGCTCGACATGTACCGCAACCCCGCGGCCGTCTACAACGTGCCGAACGAGACGGCAGGCGGCGTCTCGTATCGCACCGTCGAGTACCGGATTGGCCCGGCCCCAACCCCGGTGGCAACCGTGCAGGTGGGCCAACCATGGTGTCAAGGAGCCTATCTGCCCCCGCTCGGGTCAAACTTCATCAGCACGTGCCCGCCTCCGCCGGTGATCGTGCCGGCCGCGCTGCGGGTCATGTTCGATCCCACCACGGGACTGCCGGCGCGCATCCGGACCTACGACTACGACAGCGTCTGGGGCGACGTGACCTACGACCTGGTTCTTGCTGACTGGAAGACGTTCGACGGCGTACGGGTGGCCACCGACCGCAAATACGAGCTGAACGGCCGCACCGTCACCGAGGTCAAGGTCACTGAGGCCAAGATGAACGCGCCCGTGGCCGCCGAGCGGTTCGGGATTCCCGCCGCCTTCTTGACGGATGCCCCCAAGCCGCCCACCGGCCCCATGCCCTATCAGTGGATCATCCGCCGACAGTTCATCGGCACCTACCTGGATTCCGACGTGCCCAGCTACGACACGCGCGCGTCGAAGGGGCTCCAGTTGGTGGAGCTGGCCCCCGGCGTGCAGCACCAGACCGGCGGCACCCATCACAGTATGGTCGTGGAAATGCGCGATCATTTGATTGTGTTCGATGCTCCCGTGAGCGACTGGCAGTCGAACTGGACCCTGAACGCCCTCCGCGCCAAGTACCCGAACAAGCCCGTGAGGTATCTCGTGCTCAACCACCACCACATGGATCATATCGGCGGGCTGCGCGCCTACGTCGCGCAGGGCGCCACCCTCGTGGTTGGCAAGGGCGCCGGTGATCACTATCGTCGCATTCTGGCCGCGCCCTTCACGCGCAACCCCGACGTGCCGTCGAAGGACCTGAGCAAGACCGAGATCATCGAGGTGACGGACAAGCGCGTGCTCTCGGACGGCACTCGCCAGGTCGAGGTCTACGTGATCGAGAACCCCCACGCCGCCAGCACGCTGATCGGCTACCTCCCGGCGGAGCGCCTCGGCTTCGTCACCGACATCTGGAGCCCCGGCGCCGGGCCTCCACTCGAGAAGCTCAACGAGAACCAGGCTGCCCTCGTCGCCGGCGTGCGAAAGGCCGGCATCTCACCCTCCCGGTTTGCGGGAGCTCACGGCTCGACGGCTGACTACGCGCCGTTCGCCGCCCTCGAAGGGAAGTAACGTCTGAACGCCGGGAGGGGGGCTGAACGGCCCCCCTCCCGGGCCTCACGCCGCCTGGGCGGCGGTCGGTCCGTCACCAACGAGCGTGGTGCGTCGCATGTCGCGCGGCTCGTGAGCCGGAAACGGACGGGCCCGATGCATCGTCTGCCGGTTGTCCCACATCACGAGATCGCCGACTCGCCATTTGTGCGCGTAGACGAACTGCGGCTGCGTGGCGTGCTCGACCAGATCCCGCAGGAAGGCCCGTGCCTCCGGCACCGGCCAGCCCAGAGATGGCACCGGCGTGCGAGGACAGGTAGAGCGACTTGCGGCCAGTCGCCGGGTGCGTCCGTACCAGGCTCTGGCGCACCGGCTTGAAGCGTTCCCGCTCCTCGTCGGTGAAGTCGGTGAAGCCGAGCTGCTGGCGGGAGAAAATCTGGGAATGCTCGCAGATCAGCCCTGCCACCTCGATCTTGGTCTCGGGGTCGAGGGCATCGTAGGCGGCCACCATGTAGGCGAACTCGGTGTTGCCGCCCTTGGAGGGGATGCTGCGCGCGTGCAGGAGCGAATACTTGGCCGGGACCGCCTTGAAGGAGCTGTCGGAGTGCCAGAGGCGGTTCCCGATGCCGAACAGCCGCCGACGGTCGTCTCGGGCGAAGGTCTTGTTGTCCTTGTCGAGATTGGACACGTCGGCAAAGGTGGTGGGCAAGCGTAGTTGATCGGGCGCCCGCAGGCTCGTCCCAACCGCGTGCTCGATCTCGCCCAGACTTCCAGTGAAGGCGAGCTGCTGCGCATCATCGAGGGGCTGATCATGGAAGACCAGCACGGCGAACCGGTCCATGCCGGCATGAATCGCCGACACCTCGTCCGAGGAGAGTGGCTTGGTCAGGTTGACGCCGTCCACTTCGGCGGCGAAGCAGGGACCGATCTGGCGAGTCATCACGGGCATGGCGGCGGCCTCCCTGGCGTAGTCTGTCCCGATTCTAGACCCGACGCGCCCCGAAGTCAGGATCGATGTGGGCCGACGTAGAATGCTGGCAGCGAGGAGGTCCTGAACGATGGGCGAGGCGCTGACGGGTATCCGGGTTGTCGATCTCACCAATAACCAGGCCGGTCCCTCCTGCGGCCAGATGCTGGCCTGGCTGGGGGCGGACGTGATCAAGGTCGAAGAACCTGATAAGGGCGATGCCGCACGCCATACGTTGAAGGATCGCCCCGACACCGACAGCCTTTTCTTTCTCTCCTTCAACGCCAACAAGCGGAGCCTGACCCTCAATCTGAAGAGGCCGCGCGGCAAGGAGGTTTTCGGCGCGCTGCTCAAGACGGCGGATGTGCTCCTGGAGAATTTCGGGCCCGGTGTGCTCCACCGTCTGGGCTTCGACTATCCCACGGTGCACCGACTCAATCCGCGGCTGGTGTACGCGAGCATCAAGGGCTTCGGTTCGTATGGTCCGTACAGCGACTACAAGAGCTACGAGCCGATCGCCCAGGCCATGGGCGGGGCCATGAGCGTCACCGGCTTCCCCGAGGGTCCGCCCACGTATCTCTGGCCGTCCATCGGCGATTCTGGCACCGGCATGCACTGCGTGATCGGGATCCTGGCCGCCCTCATGCAGCGCCACGCCACCGGCGAGGGGCAGCAAGTCGAAGTGTCGATGCAGGACACCGTGGTGAACCTCATCCGAGTGAGCCTGCGGGACCATCAGCGTCTGGGCAAGCCGATGGGGCGCACGGGCAACCAGCTCGGAGCCGGGGTGCCGGGGACGACCTACCGTTGCCATCCCGGTGGCCCCAACGACTACGCCTTCATCTTCGCGCAGCAGCAGATGTGGCACCCGCTCCTGCGTGCCATCGAGCGCGAGGATCTCATCGGCAATCCGCGCTACGAGACGGCAGAGGCGCGCTGGCAGCACAAGGACGAAGTCGATGCCCTCGTGGAGGGGTGGACGTCCCAGCGCACGAAGCACGACGTCATGAAGATCCTGGCCGGAGCCGGCGTGCCCTGCGGGGCCTGCCTCGATACCGGGGAGGTCCTCACCGACCCCCATCTGCAAGCGCGTGAGATGATTGTCGAGGTCCAGCACCCGGTGCGGGGCCGCTACGTCACCGTCGGCAATCCCATCAAGCTTTCCGCCTCGCCGACCACGATTGGGCCGTCACCCTTGCTCGGGCAACATCGCCACCAGGTTCTCTCTCAGCTCGGCTATAGCGACGCGGACATCACCGCGCTCGCGGAGGACGGCGCGATCTGAGGGCTATTCTCAGACGACGGGGGCCGGCGCGTGCGGCATGGCGTCCCACTGGGCGGGGTCGTGGCCATAGAACATGGTGGCGCCGGCCTGGTCGCGCAGCTTGCGGAGGGTGGCCAGTGAGTCGCGCATGACCGACTCGTCCCACAAGATCTTCGGCAGCACGTCGCGGTCCATGTTCTCGCGGGTGTAGCAGGCATCCGACGCGCACACGATCGACGCGCCCTTGCCGGCCCGGACCAGGAGCGACTGGTGCCCCGGCGTGTGGCCGTACGTCGGGAGGAGAAGGACGGTGCCGTCACCGAAGACGTCATGCTCGCCGTCGATCATCTGGTACTCGAGCGGGTGATCAAAGTCGATCGGGCTCGGGCTGTAGCTGGGGACGAAGCCAGGACGCCTGGCCGACTCGAGCTCTGGACGCTGCACGAGGAAGGTCGCCTGCGGGAAGAATTCGTTCCCGCCGCAATGGTCGAAGTGCAGGTGCGAGTTGGCCACGTAGCGCACGTCAGGGGGAGTGAGGCCAAGCCGAGCCAGCTGCGGGACCACGTCGTCGCCGGCCTGAGACTTGACGGTCAAGCGCTTGACCCGCTCGGGGCCAAGCCGCCCCACCGGATCGACGCGAGCCTGGCAGTGCACGCCCGTGTCGAAGAGGAGCTTCCCGCGCGGATGATCCACGAGAAAGCTCAAGACGGGGACGGTCCAAGGCTGACCTGCCGCCAGGTCGGAGACCATGCTGGCACGATCCAGTTCGATGTAGCCGGTGCACAGGGCGTAGACGCGGATCACGGTGGGTGGCTCCTCAGGCGCCGGGATCCCGCCAGCGCAGGCCCGGAAAGCGGCTGTAGTCTCGATCCGTCGTCATCCACTCACTCCCCGATTCGATCGCCAATGCGGCCAGGTAGGCGTCGGGGATGAGGTTACCGCGAACAGCCGCCGCACGACAGAGCCCCGTGAAGATGTCCCAGTGACGCTGCCCGGGTGCGATGGGGACGCAGTTCCGTTGACTGCGCAAGACCTCGGCGAACTCGAGTGCGTTCGCGGTTGGGCTGGGCGGGGAGAACACACGCGGATGTGTCACGACACGCAGGAAGCCCGCGAGGACCAGATCCGCGAGACCGTAGGCTTCCTGACCAGCGAGCACGCTTTCCAGCCAGTGCCGATAGCGCTCGTGCCTCGGCGCATCCTCCCTGTACGCATACACGAGCACGTTGACGTCAGGAAGGATCACGCCCGGCATCCATGACTTCGAGTAGCCCCGCGGAGTCGTCGAGGTCGATACCAGGCTGGAGGCCTCTTCCCTTGAACGTCGGCAACGCTTACCTGCCGACGTCCGTGCGATCCCCGCTGGCGCGCGAGCGCCTCCCGGAGGGCGTCCTCGATCACGGCAGTGAGGGTCCGACCCGTCTGGGCGGCCAGGGCCTTGGTCCGCCGGAACAGCTCGTCGTCAAGCCGAACAGTCGTCCGCATACATCAAAGCATATCACCGTGACATTTATATGTCAGCCCGTCATTCGCCTGTAGCGCCCCGAGGCGCGGCGACGCGTCCATTGACGCCCTCCCGGGATCCGCGCACACTCAACTGCTGGCCAAGCAAGGAGGAGCCTCCATGGACATCGCCATTCCGCTGTTCGACGGCATCACTGCCCTGGACGCCATCGGCCCCTACGAGGTGCTCTCGCGTCTGCCCGGGGCACGCGTGCGCTTCGTGGCCGTCGAGCCGGGACCCAAGCGGACGGACAAGCACCTAGCCCTTGTGGCTGATGAGCCCCTCTCGGCGGTGCCGCACCCGGAGATAATCATGGTCCCGGGGGGCTTCGGCACCCGGGCCCTCATGACGCCGAATCCCCTGCTCGACTGGATCCGCACCGCCCACGAGACGACCCAGTGGACCACGTCCGTGTGCACCGGCTCGCTGCTCCTCGGCGCGGCGGGCCTGCTGCGTGGCCTCGAAGCCACCACGCATTGGACGGTGATGGATGAGCTTCGCGGGCTGGGCGCCAAGCCCACCGCCCGGCGGGTCGTCGAGCAGGGCAAGATCGTCACCGCAGCTGGCGTGTCGTCGGGGATCGACATGGCGCTGATGCTCGCCGCCCGCATCGCCGGGGCCGAGGTGGCGCAGATGATCCAGCTCGGCATCGAATACGATCCTCAACCGCCCTTCGATGCCGGCTCACCGGAGAAGGCGCCGCCAGCCATCGTGGAGGGGCTGCGAGCGCGCCTGCGGGAGCGGTTGCGGACGGCTTCTGCCCGGACGACATGAGCACGCGCCCCGTGTCCATCGTCCGGCGTGCACGGCCATTGACGTCGGTCGCCCCGTGCAGCTACGGTAGGCGCACCAGACCGAGTTTGACACGGCCATGTCCGGCATGCCGACGGAGGGACCGGCAATGCTGACCGCACAAGAGAACACGGAGCTGACGAGAGTAGGCCCCGGCACGCTCATGGGCGATCTGATGCGGCAGTACTGGATCCCCGTGGTGCAGTCCTCGGAGATCGCGGCGGGCGGGCGCCCCAAGCGTGTCAGGATTCTCGGCGAAGAGCTCGTGACCTTCCGCACCCCCAGTGGGCGGGTTGGAGTCCTCGCCGAGTTCTGCGCCCATCGCCGCGCCTCCCTGTACTTTGCGCGCAACGAGGAGCGGGGGCTCCGCTGCGTGTACCACGGCTGGCAGTACGAGGCGGACGGCCGCTGCGTGGACATGCCGAACGAGCGGCCCGAGAGCAATTTCCAGGACAAGGTCACTCTGCCCGCCTACCCGTGCGCCGAGCGCGGGGGCGTGGTCTGGACCTACATGGGACCGGCCAGCCCGCCGCCCGGGCTGCCCGACCTCGAGTGGGCGCTGGTGCCGGAGGCGCAGCGGTTCGTCTCGAAGTTCTGGCAGGAGTGCAACTATCTCCAGGCGCTCGAAGGCGGCGTCGATCCCGCGCATATCTCGTTCCTGCACGGCATCCTGGACGTGCGGGACGACGAGGGACGGCGCGCCCTCGAGCACGCGGCGGCGGGCTTCGCATTCACGGCCCAGCTCGAGCGAGCCCCTCACATCGAGGTCGCCGATACCGAGACCGGGTTACTGATCGGAGCCCGGCGCGAGGCGCCGGCGGGCCAGTACTACTGGCGAATCACCCAGTACCTGCTCCCATTCCACACGATGCCGCCCTCCGAGGTCGGAAGCGATCCTCTCTTCCATACCCACGTGTGGGTTCCCGTCGATGACGACCATCTCGTAAACTGGTGCGTCTCGTGGCACCCGACGCGCGCCATCACCGCGGACGAGCGGGCGCAATTCCACGCGGGCTCCAGTATCCACGTCACCGAGTACGCGCCGCCGACCAACGAGGCCTACGGCGACATCCGGCCGCGCGCCAACCGCCCCAACGACTATCTCGCCGACTGGGAGGCCCAGCGGACCCGGAAGTTCTTCGGCGTGCCCGGCGTGGGTGCGCAGGACAAGGCCATCACCGAGAGTCAGGCCAGCTATGACCGCTCGCTGGAGCGCCTGGGGCGGGCGGATCTCGGCATCATCCGGGTGCGCAAGCGACTGCTGGACGCGGCTCTCGCCCTCAGGACCCAGCGCACGATGCCGCCGGGACTCGATCCCGCCACCTATCGCGTTCGCCCCGCCTCCGTGCTCCTCCCGAAGGACGTCCCATGGGTAGAGGGAGCGAGGGAGCGGCTCATCGCGTCGAGTGGACAGGGCGCCGGCCGGTAGAAGCGCTTCCGAGTCGCGCGAAGCACCCCCCGCCGCGGATCGCCGGCCGGACTCAGCACGTGGATTTACGCAGGAGGAGGATTGGATGGCGGACTATGTGCTCGCCGAGAAAACGCAGGGCGTCGCGATTCTCACCATGAACCGCCCCGAGCAGCTCAATGCCATGAACTATCAGCTCAGCGCCGAGCTGCACGATGCCGTCACCCGCATGAGCGTCGACGATGAGGTCGGATGCATCGTCATCACCGGGGCCGGCAACCGTGCGTTTTCGGCGGGAGGCGATATCCACGAGCAGCGCGAGGACGATCGCAAGCTTTCCCAGGCCGAGCTGGACTCCCGCGCCGCCATCCGCGCGCGCGGCAGCTACGAGATCAGCGCCTGCCCCAAGCCAACGATCGGGATGATCAACGGTCTGGCCTACGGGGGAGCCGGGGTGCTGGCCTCGTCACTCGACATGCGGATCGGGTGCGAGCATGCCAGCTTTCGGTTTCTGGCCGCGGCCTACGGTCGGATCAACAGCACGTGGACCTTGCCGAACCAGGTCGGTTGGCCCATCGCCAAGGAGCTGCTCTTCTCCGGCCGCATCGTGGAGGCGGAGGAGGCCCATCGTATCGGCCTTCTCAATCACCTGGTCCCCTGCGATCAGCTCCGCGAGAAGACCATGTGGCTGGCCACCATGATCGCCAAGAATCGTCGGGAAGCGGTGACGGGGGTCAAGGCTTTGTTGCTTCAGGACCTCGGGGCCAACCTGGAAGAGCAGTGGTCGAACGAGCGTGACTACACCACCAACGTGATGAGGGGCGCCAAGGCCGAGGCGGCCTTCCCGGACTTCATCGCCCGCAAGGGCCGCTGACGTGAAGATCGCGCGGGTCGAGGCATTCCACGTGGACTGGGGCGGGGCACGGACCCGCAGCGCCTGGGTGCGGGTATGGACCGACGACGGTGCCTACGGTCTCGGCGAGGCCAGCCCCATGGTGCACGGCAACGCCTCGCTTGAAATCATCGCCAGCGCCTTCACGCCGATGCTGCTCGGCGCCGATCCCCTGCAGGCGCGCGTGATCCAGGACCGGCTGTTTCACCAGCACATCAAGCTCGGCCCGGAGGGCGCGTATGCAGGAGCGCTGGCCGCCATCGACATCGCCCTGTGGGATCTGAAGGGCAAGCTCCTGGGCCAGCCGGTGTGGCAGCTCCTGGGCGGAGCCTGGCGGCGCGAGCTTCCCTTTTACGCCTCGATCGGGGGCAACGGCCAGCGCACCGTGGACGAAGTCTGTCGCGTGGTCGAGCAGTGGCTCCCGTTGGGCCCGGCCCAGGTCAAGATCCGCTTCGACGCCGACAAGACCGCGCGCGACGTGGACCTCGCCGGCGATATCGCCAAGGCCCGGGCCGTACGCAAACTGGTGGGCGACGACTTCCCGCTCGCCTTCGACTCCAACAACGGCTATTCAGTCCAGGGCGCCATTCGCGTCGGCCGCGCGCTGGAGGAGCTGGGTTACGTGTGGTTCGAGGAGCCCGTGCAGCATTACCACGTGGAGAGCTTCGCCAAGGTAGCGGCTGCCCTCGACATCGCTGTCTCGGCCGGTGAGCAAGAATACACGCTGCAGGGGATCAAGCGACTCATCGAGGCGGGCGTGGACATCGTCCAGCCCGACATCGTGAAGACGGGCGGCTTCACGGGTCTCGGTGACATGGCGGCCCTCGCGCGCGCCTACGGCGTCGATCTCGTGCCCCATCAGACGCAGCCCTCGATCGGCCACACCGCCAACCTGCACTTCGTGGCCTCGCTCACCCACTCCCACCACCCGGCGGAGTACAACGGTCCCCGCGAGATCCAGGACGTGGTGTTCAAGACTCCGGTTCGCCCCGTACAGGGCAAGTTCGTCCTCTCCGACGCGCCCGGACTGGGCCTGGAGCTCGACGAGGACGAACTGCGCAAGCGCACGATCCCCTGGACGTCGTCGGCCGCCAGCGCCTGATCGCCTCTTCACAGTCGTTCCGCGCTGCCGTTCACGAGACCCGCCACCCTAGATCGCTCCCTGCTGATCGCGCAGACGAGATCATCAGGTGAGCGCCGTGATGGCGCTCGCCTGATGACGGCGCTCGGGCTCACGGCTACTTTTGACGGTCAATGCCGAGCGCGCGAACCACAAGGGCTTCGAACTCCTCGACCCGCCGGGGCTCGTCGAGGGCCTGGCGATTCACGCACGAGGTCTCGAACGCGACGTAGATCAACCTGAGTCTCTGCAGTACGAGCAGACGCTCATATCGGCCCGTCACGGCCCCACGCCACGGCTTTGTAGATGATCAGATCCTCGGGGTCGCGACGCCGCACGGGCACGCCGCCGAAGTCCACAATGGTTGCCCGCTCCAAGGCCTGGCGTTCGAACGGTAGCCAGGCTAGTCCGGACGTCCACCGGGGTTCCCGAAGCCCTGTGTTCGAGCAGAAGGATCTGGTGCTGTCGCGCGAATTCGATCGCGTCGGCGATTCGGGGCACCAGATGATGCCGCGCCAGAGCCTCGGCCAAGGTCTCAGGTCAGCGAGTCCCCAGACGGTGTCGTCGACGTCCATCGTTGCCGCGTCACCCCGCGCGCGATGACCGCGTGCCTCCGATGATCATCGAGGGAGCATCGACGGCGCGGCCGCACCGAGCGCGGCGTCGAGGAGGGCCTGGTCAGCCCGTTCGTTCACGCTGCAGGAGAACTGCCCGGAGCCGGTCCCATCTGGCGCGCACGATGGCGTCCTCGCGCCGATCGACGGCATCGGCGGCAACGGGCCAACCGTGCAGGCGCCCCGCCAGAGCAACGAGGGCCAGGGCTCCCACGATGGCGGTCTGGGGTCTGGGCCCGATCGCGAGGGCCTCTTCACGCTCCCGCTGCTCGGCCGCTCGATACCTGCCGACCCACCGTCGCAGCTCTTCCTCCGTCGCCATGCTCGAAGTATAGCGGGCGGCGACGCGGACCGCGGTTCATTCTGGGCGGCGCATGGCAGCACGTTCGACCGCTGAGGTATCTTCGCGTCATGACCGACTGGACCGCGTTCGACCGCCTGCTCGCCTCTCGCCGGCGCGCTATCGTCGAGAGCTTCGTCGACTTCCTCCGCCTCAACTCCGTCAGCCAGGAGCCGGACAAAGTCCGCGCCACCGGCGAATGGCTGGCGGCCCAGATGCGCGCGCGAGGCCTCGGGGGCCGCGTGCTCGAGACCGGCGGCAACCCCGCCGTGTTCGGCGAGCGCAAGGTACCGGACGCCACGCGCACCGTGCTGTTCTACTGCCACTACGACACCAAGCCCATTGTCCTCAAGGGCTGGCTCCAGCCGAACCCGCTCGAGCCCGTTCTTCGACGGGGCCTCGCCGAGACCGGGGCGGCCCCCGTGCCGCTCGCCGACGTGACTGACGACGGGCTGGGCGATCTCCTGCTTCACGCGCGGGGTGCATCGGACGACAAGGGGCCGATCTGGAGTCATCTCACCGCGATGGAGCTGATCGACGCAGTGGGGCCCGCGCCCGCCGTCAACGTGAAGTTCATCTTCGACGGCGAGGAGGAGATCGGCAGCCCGTTCTTCGGTCCCTTCACCGAGGCACACCGCGACCTGCTCGCCGCCGACGTGGTCATCGTGACGGACGGGCCCAAGCACGCAAGCGGACGTCCGACGATCACCGGCGGCGCGCGCGGGGTCATGAAGATCGAGCTGGTCGTCGAGGGAGCCCGGCGCGACCTGCACTCGGGAAACTTCGCCGTCCCCAATCCCGCCTGGAAGCTCAACGGTCTGCTCGCCTCCATGGCCACCCCTGACGGCGACCCGCTCATCGAGGGCTTCGAAGAAGACGCGGTCGGGCCGACGGCGGCCGAGCAGCGGATGATGGCGGAGCTTCCCCTGGATCTACCCGCTCTCGAGAAGGAACTGGGGGTCCGCTTGCCCGCCGATTACCTCGAGCGCATCATGTTCCATCCGACGTTGACCATTCGAGGACTCTCCAGTGGCTTCGTGGGCGCCGAGGCCAACACGATCATCCCCCACCGCGCCACCGTGTCCATCGATATCCGGATGGTGAAGAACCAGCGGTGGGAGAAGGTCTACCGTCGCCTGCTCGAGCACATCCGTGCCCAGGGCTTCACCGTCCTCGAGTCCCCCGATGCACCGCTGCCCGATGAGCTGCGTGGACGCTCGGTGCGTGTGGTCGACAAAGGCGGATACGACCCCGCAAAGACACCACTCGATCTACCGATCAGCCGCCAGATCATCGCGGCCATCGAGCGGGCCCACGGCGGCCAGCGCGCAGTGCTGATGCCAACCCTGGGTGGCAGCGTGCCAATCTGGGCGTTCACCGACATCTTGAAGCTCCCGACCCTGCTCGTGCCGTACGCCAACGCCAACAACCGCCAGCACAGCCCGAACGAGCATCTGCGACTCGACCACCTCTTCCAGGGGGTCCGCACGACTGCGCAGCTTCTGAGCGACTTGGCGACCGGGTCGCCGCAGTCGTAGCCTGACCGCTTGGACCCGGGTCCAAGGTCGGCGGCGGCGCTGCTGCGGCATCCGCCCTTCGCGTTCCTGTGGTCCTCCCGGGTTCTCGCGAACGTTGGGTTTCACATCCAGGGAGTCGCGGTGGGCTGGCAGCTCTACGCCATCACGGGCAGCCCCCTGGACCTTGGCCTGGTTGGCCTCGTCCAGTTCATGCCGATCATCTTGCTGACCTTGGTCGTGGGACAGGTCGCAGATCGCTACGACCGTCGTCTCATCGCGGCCGTCTGTCAGACGGTCGAAGCCCTCGCGGCGGTAGCCCTCGCACTCACGACCCTGGGACACTGGCAGAGCAAGACGACGATTCTGGCCCTGGTCGCTCTCGTCGGCACCGCGCGCGCTTTCGAGAGCCCCGCCATGGCCGCCCTGGTGCCCGGGGTGGTGCCGCGCCCGCTCATCGCGCGGGGCATGGCGTGGGTTGTCTCCGCGAATCAGACCGCGCAGATCGTCGGACCAGCGCTCGGCGGATTGCTGTTCGCGCTCGCGCCGGCCAGCGCCTATGGCACGGCAGGGGCGCTGTCTTGCCTGGCCGCCATCTGCGCGGCCATGATCCGAAGCCGCGGCACCCCGCGCGCACGCGAGCCCATCACCGCCGAGACCGTGTTCTCGGGGATCGCCTTCATTCGAAGCCGGCCGGTGCTGCTCGGCACCATGTCCCTCGACCTGTTCGCGGTCCTCCTCGGTGGCGCCACCGCGCTCCTGCCCGTCTACGCGCGGGACATCCTGGCCGCGGGCCCCACTGGCCTCGGGCTCCTGCGCTCGGCGCCCGCCGTCGGCGCCCTGGTCATGTCTGTCTTCCTGGCCCGCTATCCGCTCGAGAGGCGGATCGGTCGTGCTCTCTTCCGGGCGGTCATGGTCTTCGGCGCCGCCACGGTGGTGTTCGGCCTCTCCACGAACTTCGTCCTCTCCCTGGCCGCCCTCTGCGTCCTGGGAGCCGCGGACGTGGTGAGCGTGGTCATCCGTGTCTCGCTCGTGCAGATCCGCACCCAGACGAGATGCGTGGCCGGGTCAGCGCCGTGCACTCGCTCTTCACCGGCACCTCGAACCAGCTGGGCGCCTTTGAGTCTGGGGTCGTCGCCGCCCTCGCCGGCACCGTCCCCGCCGTGTTGCTCGGCGGGATTGGCACGATCGTCGTCGCCGCTCTGTGGATGGCCCTCTTCCCGGAGCTGCGCCGAATCGGCACCTTCGAGGAGACATCCATACGCGCACACGTGCGCTGAGAGGAGCCTCCATGGACTTCGGAATTTTTCTGGCGCCGGCCGCGGATTCCTGGAAGATCGTCGCGCGGGCGGAGGAGCTCGGCTACCGCCGCGCCTGGTTCTACGACACGCAGCTCCTCAACGCCGAGCTGTTCGTGGCCATGGCGGCGGCAGCCATGCGGACGTCGACGATCCGCCTCGGCACCGGGGTGCTGATCCCATCCAACCGCATCGCCCCCGTGGCCGCCAGCGGTCTGGCCAGCCTGAACGCGCTGGCGCCCGGACGGATCGACTTCGGGATCTCCACAGGGTTCACGGCTCGTCGGACGATGGGCCTGCCTCCCGTCAAGCTGGCGCTCGTGGAGGAATACGTCCGTGTCGTGCGCGGGCTGCTCGCGGGCCAGACGCTGGAGTGGACCTTCGAGGACAAGCGGCGCAAGATCCGATTTCTCAATCCCGAGATCGGGGCCGACGAACATCACCGATCCGATCCCCGTTCACGTCGCCGCCACCGGGCCACGGGCGCGCCGGCTCGCCGCGAAGCTCGGCGCCGGCTGGATCCACGCCACGGCCGGCGTCGCTCACGCTCAGGCCGGCATCGCCGACATGCAGGCTGCCTGGCGGGATGCCGGCCGCGCGGTGGGAGAACTCCACGCGACGGCGACCATCTCTGGCTGCGTCCTGGCGGAGCACGAGCCGGCCGACAGTCCGCGCGCCAAGGCCCAGGCGGGGCCTACCGCCACCATCGCGCTGCACAGCCTGGTCGAGCGGGAGGAGTTCGGCGATATCGGCCGGCCTCTGCCGCCGCCTCTCGCGCCGCTGCTCGAGCGCTATCGCCAGATCTATCTTGCGTACGAGCCGGCAGATGCCCGCTATTTGCAAAACCACCGCGGGCACCTGATGTTCCTGCGCCCCGAGGAGCAGGAGATCTGCACGGCAGAGCTGATTCGCGCGACCACCTTCACCGGGCGGCGGGACGAGCTGCGCGAGCAGATCCGCGAGCTGGCGCGGGCGGGATTCAGCCACGTCGGGCTGACTGTACGCTACGGCCACCCCGAAATGCTCGAGGAGTGGGTGGAGGTGTTCGAGGGCGTGTGACGCCGCTCAGCGCGTCACGAATTCGGGCATGACCTCCTTGCCGAGCCAGGCGAGCTGTTCCAGCATGATGGCCTTGGGGGTGCCCATGCTGTTGCTCAGGTGGACATACTCGAGGCCAGGGTACTTCTGCTCGAGCGACCGGAGGTGGGCCACCAGCGCTTCGGGCGGCCCTGCGAACCAGGCGCCGACCTTCATGTAATCCTCCACGGTGGGGACACCGGCCGCCCCCCAGCCACCGCGCTTCGTGGACGCTTCGAGCTGGGCCGCTGTAATACCCGGAACAAAACCAAGCGGCCCGAACATCTTCACGTGCTCCTCGTACCACGGGGTAATTTCGCGGACAGCCCGCTCGCGCGACTCCGCCAGGTGATAGAAGATGCCGAGGCTCAGGCCCTCGCCGAGCCGCAGATTCACGCCGGCACGATCGGCCGCCTCCTGGAAGGCATGGATCGATTTCTCAGCCATGGTGGCCGCACCACCACCGATCAGTCCCCTGATGCGGTGCTTCATCATGAAATCGAGGCCGCGGGCACCGGCACTCACGATGGGCTGCCAGCACTCCACCGGTTGGCGGACCGGTCGCGGCACCAGGGTGATCTCCTTCAACTCGTAGCCGCGATAGGGAACGGCCGGTGGCAAGGTGTAGTGCTTGCCCCGATGTGCGAACGACTCCGAGGCAAAGGCTTTCATGATGATGTCGACCTGCTCCTCGAAGAGATCGCGGTTGGCCTCGGCGTCGAGCATGGGTGCCCCGAAGGTCTCCACCTCGCGGGTATGGTAGCCGCGGCCCACACCGAAGACTGTGCGACCTTGGGTGAGGATGTCGGCTGTCGCGAAGTCCTCCGCCAGCCGCAGGGGATGCCACATGGGGGTGATGTTGAAGCCGCATCCGACGCGCAGTCGTGACGTCAGATGGGCCAGATGCACCGCCACCATGAGGATGTTGGGGAGGCACTCGTAGCCCTCGTGCTGGAAGTGATGCTCGGCCAACCAGAGGGTGTGGTAGCCATGCTCGTCCATGCAGCGGCCGATCGCCTCGGTCTTCTCGAAGACCGAGATCAGCTGATCGTTCGAGTAGCGACGCTCGTTGGCCGGGGTGGAACCCTGGCCCATATCGCCGAGGTCGATGTGGCCCGCGTACACGGTGGAGAACTTGGTGATTGGCATGGCAAGATTCTATATCAAGGGAGGATACGAGGATGGCCGACATCGATCCGTTCGCGAGCGCAACCACGTTGCGGGCCGCCTTGGCCGCGGGCCGAGTCAGCGCGGCCGAGCTGGCCGACCGCTACATCCGCCGTATCGAGCAGTACGATGGCCGCCTCAACGCCGTCGTCGTGCGCGACTTCGAGCGGGCGCGCCAGCAGGCGCGCGCCGCCGACCTGGCCATTGCGCGGGGCGAGGCGCGGGCGTTGCTCGGCCTGCCCATCACGCTCAAGGAATCCATCAACGTTGCCGGCCTCGGGACGACCTGCGGCGTGCCCGAGTGGAAGGGTTACGTGTCCGCCCATGACGCGCCGGCGGCGGCCCGCCTGCGCGCAGCGGGAACGGTCCTCCTCGGCAAGACGAATGTCCCGCCCGTGCTCGCGGACTGGCAGTCGGCCAATCCGGTCTACGGGCGCACGAACAATCCGTGGGATCTCGCGCGTACACCAGGTGGCAGCAGTGGGGGCAGTGCCGCCGCGCTGGCGGCCGGGTTGACCGCCCTCGAGGTCGGCTCGGACATCGGAGGCTCGATCCGCGTGCCCGCCACCTTCTGCGGTGTCTATGGTCATCGCCCGAGCGAGACGCTCCTGCCCCGGAGCGGACAGTTCCCCATGCCGCCGATGCCCAACGCGGCTACCGTCATGGGAGTGCAAGGTCCCCTCGGCCGCAGCGCCGAGGATTTAGAACTCGCACTGTCCGTTCTGGCTGGACCCGACGTGGGTGAGGACGTGGCCTGGCGCGTCGAGCTGCCCTTCCCCCGGCACGCGCGGCTCGCCGACTTTCGCGTGGCCGTGCTCCCGGCGATCCCATGGCTCCCGGTGGACGCCGAGATCGCGGGAGCGCTCGACGATCTGACGTCGCGCCTGGGCCGCCTGGGGTGCACGATCGCCCAGGCCCAGCCCGAGGGGCTCGGCGACCATCGTGAGCACCACTGTCTCTACCGGTCGTTGCTATCCGCGGTGACGGGGGCGCGGGTGGACGAGGAAGGGCGCCGTCAGCGTATCGCCATGTGGCGCAAGGCCGACGACGAGTTCTCCCGGGCCCACTTGCGCGGGCTCGAGGCGGCACCGGGAGACTACATCCTGTGGCACGGCCGGCGCGAGGCTTATCGCGCCGCCTGGCGCGCCTTTTTCCGCGAGTGGGATGTGCTGCTGGCGCCCGCGATCAACGTGATGGCCTACCCGCATATCGATCGCGCCTGGCCCACCGACGACAGCGACCTCACCTTGACCTTCACGATCAATGGCCGCTCCGTCCCCTACCTGCACGGCCTGGTGTATCCGGCTGTTTCGACAGTGGCGGGACAGCCGGCCACAGCATTTCCCGTCGGCCGCTCGCGTGCGGGACTGCCTGTCGGTCTGCAGGCGATCGGCCCCTACCTCGAGGATCGCACGCCAATCCGCTTCGCTGCCCTGCTCGCCCAGGAGATCGGCGGCTTTCGCAAGCCCGACGGGTATTGACCTTGGGGGGCCTCGAAGGGCCCCCCTAGCCCCACGTTCGGGGCCCCGGGAAACCCGTCGCACCCCTCTGGATTGCGCCAGCTTGGGGGCCTCGAAAGGGCCCCCCTCACCCTCATCTGCGCGCTCCCTTTCGGAATCACCCCCACAGCCGCCTGGTGGCCAGGTCCGCGCCCTGACGCAGAACGCGCAGCTTGGTCCACACCACGCTCTCTTCGACCAGCTGAGAGCCTGCGAAGGTCCCGAAGCCGCAGTCGACGCCGGCCAGGACGCGCGTGCGGTCGCCGACCGCGGCCACCGCGGCGGCGATCCGGTCTGCCACCACTTCGGGGTGCTCCACCACGTTGGTGGTGGAATCGATGACCCCGGGTAGGAAGAGCATGCCCTCGGGCAGCGGGTGGCTGCGAAACGCTTTCAACTCGTGCTGGTGCCGCGGGCTCGCCAGCGGCATTGAGAGGGCGCCCACGCGTGCTCGATAGATGATGGGCAGCAGCGGCTCCAGGGCGACGTCGTGGGTGTGGGGCCCGTCGTAGTTGCCCCAGCAAAGATGCAGGCGGATGCGGTCAGGAGGAATGGCCGCCACCGCATCGTTGATGGCGTCCACGTGGAGCGCCACTGCCTCCAGGAAGCGGTCGAGCGGGTCATCCTGGAAGAACCGGGCGCGTTCCATGGCGAGATCCGGACAGTCCAGCTGGAGGACGAACCCGCGCGCCACGATCAGCTCGTACTCCTTGCGCATCTCGCGGGCCAGGGCCCGGACGTACCGCTCGTGGGAGCCGTAGTAAGCGTCGAGCATGATCGTGGCAATGACACCGGGCGAGGCCGCGGTCATGAAGGCCTCTGCAAAGCCGCTCGGCTCGGCGTTCGCGTAGCGCTGAAACAGCTCGCACTCGGCCTCGGCCTCGCCCAGGTCGGTATAGGCGACCTCGGCCACCGCCTGGGGGGCATCGGTGATGCGAGCGCCTCCGGCGCGCTGACGGGCCAGCCGCGCCGCGTAGTCTGGATGCTCGGCAAGATCGCGCGCCAGGCGCCGCTTGCTCGCGCCGCCGAAGCCGCGCATGCGCTTGGCGGGGTACGTCGAGAAGCCGACCCGGGGCTGCTCGCCGTCGTTGCCGACGTCGATACCGGCCTGCAGCTGCTGGCGCACCACGTGCCGCACCGCAGTCTCGGCCTCGCGCGCAAGGGCGGCTCCATCGATACCCTCCCCGCGGTCCTGTCGCACGAGAAGGTCGCGCAGGGCCAGCGGGCGGGGAAGACTGCCGACGTGGGTGGTCAGAATCCGATCCTCGCTACGCCTCATACGCTCCCCCCGGTCACTGCGTGTCTGCGGCTCATCCTATCTGATCGCGCGCAGCCGGCGGGAAGTAAGAAGCAGCAGCGCGTTGCCCGTCACCATGACCCCACCGACGAGGACGGCAAAGCGGGCGTTCACCGCGGCGGCCAGGACGCCAGCGAGCAGTCCGCCCAGCGGCAACAGGTTCCAGCAAAGGGCGTAGAGGCTCATCACCCGGCCTCGAAGCTGGTCAGGGACCTCGCGCTGCAGGACGGTACTGACCTGAGTCAGGGAAAATGTGTTGCTGAAGCCCACCAGCACGAGCATGCAGAGCGCTAGCCCCAGCATGGGGGCCACGGCGAACACCATCAGCGCTACGCCAAGGGCCGCCGCTGCGACCAGCAAGGTCGTGCCCGGACGCCAGATACGATGGGCGATGGTGGCCACAGTGAGGGTTCCCACGAGAGCGCCGACTCCGTGGGCGGCGTTGAGCAATCCATACCCGGCCGAGCCCGCTTTGAAGTACACGTCGGCGAAGACGGGGAGGAGGGTGACGTATGACAGGGCGAACACGCTGTTGAACAGGGCCAGCGCGATGAGACTGGCGAACACGAAGTTGCGGCCGACGAAGCTGAGCCCCTCGAGGAGTTGCGCGAGAACGTGCTGCCCATCGTGGGCTGGAGCCTGTCCATTCACGCGCAGGCGACTATAGAGTATGAGCGCCACGTAGGAGGCGGCGGCGGCCAGCACGAAACCGACAGCACCTCCGAAGGCCGCGATCAGGATGCCGGTGATCGAGGGACCGATCATCCGACCAGCCTGCCAGGGGATCGAGCCGAGTGCGATCGCGTTCGGTAGCCGCGGCCGATCGATCAGGTGGGGAACGAGCGCCATCCGGCTCGGCTCGTCGAACGCGCGAAAGACGCTGCTGGCCGCGGCCAAGCCAAGCAAGTGTTCCAGGCGGACCATCCCCAGGAACGTGAGCACGACGGCGACGGTCAGGGTAAGGGCGGTCAGGATCTGCGTCCCGATCAGTAGCCGCAACCGGTTGGTGCGGTCGGCGAGAACGCCCCCGACGAGCTGGAAGAGGACAAGGGGAACGCCCTGAGCCAGGCCGAGATAGCCGAGGGCGAGAGGGTCGCGCGTCACCTCCCAGGTCATCCAGGCGAAGGTGGTGTATTCCGCGCGATGACCAAGAACATAGAAGACCAGCCCGAACCAGTAGAGACAGTAGTTACGGACCCGCAGCGCAGCGAACGTCGACAGCCTGGCGGTCGTGGCAATGGCACGCACGGCGCGTCTTCAGCACTCTTTCCGGGGAAGCGCCGAGATCGACGGCGACGACGTTGTCGCTCACGGGGCAACTCCTGGCCCGAGCGTATCGAGGCCCGATCTCGGGGTCAATGGTTTGACCGGGTGGGAGGGCTGACGAGTGGTGGCCCCAAGTACGATATGCTCACCCCACGCCACTGAGTCGGCCCGGTCACCCCGGCGAGGAGTGCCAGCGATGAACGTCGGTATCTCGGTTCCCCTGCCCGCCTATCTCGTCGACGTTGGCTTCATGGCTCGGAAGGTCGAGGAGCTCGGCTTCGAGTCGTTCTGGTGCGCTGAGCATCCGTTCATCCCGGTACGGACGACCAGCCGCTTCCCGAGTTCGGCGGACGGGGTGATTCCGGAGACGTACTCGCACTTCATCGATCCGTTCGTGGCGCTGGCTCGGGCCTCGGGCGTGACCAGCCGCATCAAGCTCGGAACCGGGATCGTGCTGGTGCCCGAGCGGCATCCTCTGTTACTGGCCAAGGAAGTCTCGACACTCGATCTGTTCAGCGGTGGGCGGTTTCTCTTCGGCATCGGCGCTGGATGGCTGCGGGAGGAGACCGAGATCATGGGCGGCGACTTCGACCATCGCTGGACGCAGACGCGTGAGTCGGTTCTGGCCATGAAAGAGCTGTGGACCAAGACGGAGGCCGAGTTCCAGGGCCGTTACTACAAGTTTCCCGCCGTCCGGTCCTATCCCAAACCGGCTCAGAAGCCGCATCCGCCGGTGCTCCTGGGCGGCGCCGCCGCGAACGTGCTCGAGCGGGTGGTGGCCTGGGGTGACGGCTGGCTCCCGAATCGCGTCACGCCCGAGCAGCTTCGCGAGCGCCGGGCCACGCTCGACAAGCTGGCCAAGGACGCGGGCCGTAACCCCTCCACCATCAGCATCTCGGTCTATGGCCAGCCTGCCGACCGCGATCTGATCAAGCGCCTGCTCGATGCGGGCGCGAATCGGGTGGTTGTCCGGCCGGAGACCAAGAAGACGGAGGCCGAGATGGGGGCGGAGCTCACGCGTATCGCCGAAGCCGTGCTGCGGTAGTCAGCGCCGGCGACGGAGCGAGAGGGTATGGCGCACCGGAAGATCGTGGTCGCATCGATGATGCACGAGACCAACACGTTCTCACCCGTGCCGACGCCCCTCGCGGCCTTCCGGCCGCTCTCCGGCGCGGCGGCCATTCAAGAATTCAAGGATACCAATACCCAGCTCGGCGGATTCCTCCATGTCGCACAGGAGATGGGCGCCGAGATCACCGTCCCCCTGGCGGCCGGTGCCCATCCGTCCGGCTACGTCGAGCGAGCCGCCTACGAGGAGATGGCCAGCGCCATCGTGGGGGCCATCCGGGGCGGCTGCGACGCAGCGTTCCTCGCCTTGCACGGCGCGATGGTAGCCGAGCACGTGGACGACGGTGAGGGCGAGCTGTTGCGTCGCATCCGTGCGGTGGCACCCCGTACCCCGATCGCGGTGGGGCTCGACTTTCACGCGCACATGACGGCGGCCATGGTCGAGAACGCTACGGTCATCACCGGGTATCGCACCTATCCCCACATCGACATGGGCGAGACGGCGGAGCGGGCCGGACGAACTCTAGTACGTGCGCTGAACGGCGAGGTCAAGCCGGTCATGGTGTGGGGCACTCGACCCATGATGACCAGCACCCTCGTCCATACGCCGTCGCGTCAACCCATGAAGGACATCATGGATATGGCCATCGCCTCCGAGACGAGCGGCGCGGTGCTCAACGCCTCCGTCTTCGGCGGTTTCCCCCATGCCGACATCCCGCACCTCTCGTGCTCGGCGGTGATCGTGAGCGACCGGAAGAACGAGGAGGGTCGCGCCTTGCTGGATCGTCTGCTCGGCATGGCCTGGGACCGGCGTCCGGCCTTCCTCTACGAGGGGGCGCCACTCGCCGAACAGATCGCGCAAGCCCGAGCCCTCGGCGAGGGCCCCATCATCCTGGTCGACCACGGAGACAACACCGCCTCCGGCGGGACGCAGGATGTGATGAGCGTGATCAAGGAAGTCAACCGGCAGGGTCTCGACGACGTGGTGGCGGGGCCGATCTGCGATCCCCTCAGCGTCGCTCGCATCATCGAGGCCGGGACGGCGGCCAGCGTGACGCTGCCGCTCGGCGGAAAGATTGACATGCCACAGATTCAGCTCGACGGTGTGCCTCTGACTGTCACCGGCAAGGTCACGCGAATCACGGAGGGCGAGTTCGTGGTCACCGGGCCGATGGCCACCGGCACCCGCGTGCGGATGGGCCGTACGGCGGTGCTCGACACCGGGTCCCTGCAGATCGTCATTTCCGAGCGTCGCAGCGAGCCGTTCGATCTCGGTGTCTTCACCCATTGCGGCATCGATCCGCGTCGCAAGCGTTACGTCCTCATCAAATCCCGCCAGCACTTCCGTGCCGGGTTCGAGCCAATCGCTCGACACATCGTGCTGTGCGACGGCGAGGGCGTCACCAGCTCGGACCTTCGGCTGTTCACCTACCGGAATCGCCCCAAGCCGCTATACCCATTCGACTGTTGGAGACTAGAGGATGTGGGGGCCTCGAAAGGGCCCCCCAGGCCCCCCGCGCTCGGGGGCATCCCGGGAAACCCGGGACGCCCCTCGATCTGAGTCGCCGGCGATGGGGCCTCGAAAGGGCCCCCCAGGCCCCCCGCGCTCGGGGGCATCCCGGGAAACCCGGGACGCCCCTCGATCTGAGTCGCCGGCGATGGCGCCTCGAAAGGGCCCCCCAACAATTAACTTCGTTCGAAGTCGGTACGCTCGTATACGGGGAGGCCCTGGAGGTAGCGGCGCAGACAGTCGAGCCCCAGCTCGACCGCGCCCAAACGTACCCATTCGCGCCCGCCGACGATGCGGCTACGCCGGGACGCGACTTCGTGGTCGGCGGCAATGGCCAGACAGATGGTGCCGCCGAACTCGATCCGATCAGCGCCCTCGTCGAGGTCGATCAGGACTGCCAAGGCATGGGTGGCGCCGGTCTGCCGTCGCGCGGCGCGTGCCACGGCCTCCGCCGTCTCGCGAGTAAGCTCGCCCGCCGGGGGGACGCCCATCTCGCCAACGGCCGCCCATACCTCGGAGAGGTCGCGGGAGACGATACCGCGCCGGAAGACCCTCTCCGCCCCTAGCAGGGGGCCGATACGAGCAGCGATTTGCCCGCTCGTGAACATCTCCACCGTCGCCAGTGATCCCTGACGACTCCCCAGCTCGGCCAGGATGACGCCCTCGAGCGTCTGATCGTCCTCGGCCAGGATGAAGTTGCCGAGACGCTTGCGAACCTCCTGCTCCACGGGCACCAGCTTTTGCCGGATGTCGGTCAGGTCGGTGCCGCGCACGGTGAGCTTGGTCTCGAGCTGCGGGTAGTGGGCCCTGAACCCGAGCTTGACACTTCCGTCTGGCACCAGCTCGTCCACGCCCGTCAGCAGGCTGTCGACGTGTGATTCGCCCAGCCCGTAGGAATGAAACCGCTTGAGGTGAATGGCCGTCTGCATCCCGCTGCGCGCGAGGAGACGCGGGATGATCTGCTCCTCGAGCATGCGGCGCAGCTCACGCGGCACGCCGGGGGTGAAGAAGAAGCGCGCCCGCCCGATGTCGAGAGCGAACCCGCACGCGGTGCCGATCGGGTTGTCGATCAGCTCGGCGCTCGCGGGCAGCATGGCCTGCTTGGTGTTGTTGGGGGGCATCACCCGGCTCCGGCGCCGGAAGAAGTCCTCCATCGTGGCTAACCAGCCCGCGTTGAGGACGAGGTCGACGCCGGCAGCCTGGGCCGCGATCTCCTGGGAAAGATCGTCGACGGTGGGGCCGAGGCCACCGTTGACGATGACGGCGTCGGCACGCTGCCCCGCCAGCTGAAACGCCTTCAGGAGACTCTCCCGGTCGTCGCCGACCGTCGTCTCCCAGCTGACCGAGAGCCCGACGTCTTCCAGCTTCTGGCTCATGTAGCTGAAGTTCGTGTTGACGATCTTTCCGGTCAGGACCTCGTCGCCCGTGCAGATGATCTCCAGACGCATAGTCATGAGGCCAGGATCATACACGGGTCCACCGATGTCACGCCACGGGCGCTCCCGCGGCGATCAGTCCGGCCTGTTTCAACTCCGCCCACAGCTCGCTCGGGATGGGCCGCTCCACCATGCGGATGTTCTCCTCAACCTCGGCAATCGAGCGGGCGCCTGGGATGACCGACACGATCGCCGGATGCGCGAGAATGAACTGCAAGGCCGCGGCCTTGAGCGGGACGTGGTGGCGATCGCAGATCGCCTTGATGCGTGCCGCTTTGTCCATCATCTCCGGAGCGGCCGCGCGATAGTTGAAGGTGGCCCCCTCCCGGGGTCCCACGGCCAGAATGCCGCTGTTATACGGGCCACCGGCCACCACGGCGATCCCTCGCTCGAGGCAGTACGGCAGGAATTCGGCGAGAGCAGTCTGGTCCAGCAAGGTGTAGCGCCCGGCCAGCAGAAAGCAGTCGCAATGGCCCTCGCGGGCGAAGGCCAGCTCCATCTGCCACTGATTCATGCCCGCGCCGATAGCGCGCACCCGGCCCTGCGCCCGTAGGTCCATCAACACGGGAAAGGCCTGCGTGAGCGCCTGCTGGTAGTGGTCATCCGGGTCATGGACAAACAGGATGTCCACCCGCTCCAGACCCAGCCGCTCCAGCGATGATTCGAACGACTCACGGACACCCTGCGCGCTGAAGTCGAACGCCCAGGTCGGCTGGGCGCTGCCGGCCGGGCCTGGCTGCAGGAGCCGGCCGACCTTGGTGGAGAGCACATACCGCTCGCGGGGAATGCCCCGCAGCGCCTGGCCATATCGCGTCTCGCTCTGGCCCACACCGTACATCGGCGCCGTATCCAGATAGTTCAGGCCCAGGGCCAGGCTGCGATGGATGAGGGCGACGGCCTCCGCCTCCGGCGTCGGCTGGTGCGGATCGGTGGCCGGCGGAGCCCCCGAGAGGGCCACGCCTCCCAGTCCGAGTCGAGACACCCGAAGCCCCGTTCTGCCGACCTCAACCGTCTCGGTGGCGCGCAATGGTCGTCCCTCCCAGGCTGCCTACCTTACGGAGCGAGGCCACCGATTACAATGGCCGCCATCGTCCTGAACCGAGACCCGTAAGGAGCTTGCTATGACCACGCCACTCGTGACCTACGCCGTCGACGGCCGTGTGGGCATCGTGTCCCTCAACCGCCCCGACAAGCTCAACGCCATCAGCGCCGATCTGAAGCATGCGCTCGTGGAGCGCCTGCACGAGGCCGACCGTGACCCCGTCACCGCCGTCGTGGTGCTACGCGCCGAAGGCCGAAGCTTCTGCGCCGGCTACGACATCGCGCCCAACCCGGGGCGGGCCGCTCGGCGCCACAATGCGCTCGCCTGGCACGAGTCGCTCAGTGACGATGTCGCGCTCGAGATGACACCCTGGGACATGAGGAAACCGGTCGTCGCGTCCGTGCAGGGCCACTGTCTCGGTGGCGGCTGCGAGCTGGCCATGCTGTGTGACCTGACCATCGCCGCCGACGACGCCGTGTTCGGGGAACCCGAGATCCGCTTCTCCAACGTCGGCCCGGCGCTGATCATGCCCTTCGTCATTGGCCTCAAGCGGGCACGCGAGCTGCTGTACCTGGGCGACACCATCGACGCGCGGACCGCACTCGAGTACGGCATGGTCAACCGCGTGGTGCCCCGCGCGGAGCTGGCTGCGGCCACCCTCAAGTTCGCCAGACGGCTCGCCCTCATCTCACCTGAGTCGCTCGCGGGGACCAAGCTCGCCATTAACCGCGGCGCCGACGCGGCCGGGTTGCGCAACGCCATCCGCGCCGGGCTCGACGTGGTGGCCCCGCTCTATGCGGCGAGAACCGAGGTCGGGACGAAGTTCGATGAGATCAGGGAGAAGGACGGTCTGGGAGCGGCGCTGCGCTGGCGGGGCGCCCAGTTCGCGGAGTAGCCCCCGGGCGGAGCACTCCTGACAGCACGCGGCTGGGAGCTTGACGCTCGCCCACGGTCGGCTCATCATCGTGGCCGGTGGCGCCGCGCAGGTGCGCCGATACACGCGGTTGAGCCGAGACATATCACACGATGAGGAGCGTGCCATGAAGGATGGACTCCGGTTCGTTGACTCCGACATGCACATCATGGAGCCGCCCGATCTCTTCGACCGCTATCTGGATCCACGATTCAAGGATCGCGTCAGCGTTCCCGTGGGAGCCGACGGGCGCCCCGCCCGCGGCATGTTCGGCGCGACCGTGATCGATGGCCTGCCCACCACGGACACCGATATTCAGCAGTATCGAAAGCGGCGCCGGCCCGGGCCGACCCAGAGCACCCAACCTTTGTCAGGATCCCGGCTCGCCGACACCGGCCGGCTGGACTTTGCTGTCGAGCGCGATTACAACCCCGAGGCCCAGGTGATGGGCATGGAGATGGAAGGCGTCGACATTGCGGTGCTGTATCCCACAACCGGCCTCTCCCTCATCGCCCGTGACAACCTCGATCCGCAGCTCTCCCTTGCCGTTTGCCAGGCCTACAACAACTGGATCCATGAATTCTGCCGGTATAGTCCGGACCGGCTGAAGTTCGTGGCGATGCTGCCCGTGCATGACGTCCACATGGCCTGCCGAGAGCTCATCCGGTGCGTGCGAGAGCTGGGCGCGGTGGGATCCTTCGTCCGGCCCAACCTTGTCAACGGGCGGTACTGGCACTCGAACTACTGGGACCCGCTCTACAGCGTGCACGAGGATCTCGACGTGACCTGGGGCTTTCACGAGGGCGTGAGCGCCGTCTACTCTCGCATGATCCCGCTGTACGGCGAGAACCGCTTCTACCGACACGTGGCCAGCCACTGGATCGAGATGCAGCAGGCGTTGATCGCCATGATCATCGGAGGGGTCTTCGAGTTCCATCCCAAGCTACGCGTGGGCTTCCTGGAAGCGCAGAACTCCTGGGTGCCCGGTCTGCTGTCGCGCATCGAGTGGGACTATCCGCAGTACCGCGACTCGCACGCCCCGTATCTCACCTTGACGCCGCGGGAGTATTTCCGGCGCAACTGCTGGGCGGCGGTGGAGGGGAGCGAGCCGGAGATCGAGGCAACGGCTGGCCTCATGGGGGCCGATCGCATGTGCATCTCGACCGACTACCCACACTTCGATTCCAACTTCCCGCACGTGGCCGACAACCTTCTCAAGAACGTCCCGCGAGAGATCGCGGCCCAGATCCTCAAGGGAGGCGCGCACCTCTACGGCTTCACCGAGGCGGATTTCCGGAAGGCTGACCTTGCCGCCCGGCGCTGATGACCGACCGGCTCTACCAGCGAGACAGCTACCTCGAGACCTTTGAGGCGCGAGTGGCGGCCGTGCGGCCCGAGGGTGTCGTCCTCGACCGCACGGCCTTCTTTCCCAGCGGGGGCGGGGTGCTGGGGGACGAAGGCGCGCTGACCGGGCCCGGCGGTGAAACCTACCGCGTGGTCGAGACACTGGACGACGAGGACGTCGTGCACCGCCTGGATCGTGGTGGCCTGGCGGTGGGTAACCCCGTCACGGGGCGCCTGGACTGGAGCCGCCGCTATCTGTTGATGCGCTATCACACGGCCACGCACGTGCTCACCGGGCTGATGTTCAAGGACTACCAGGTACGAGTCACGGGCAATCAGCTCACACCAGACAAGGCACGTGTCGACTTTGCCTTCGAGCAGTTTGACCGCGAGGTGCTGGAGGAGGGATTCCGTCGCGCCAACGCGCTGATCGCGCAGGACCTGCCGGTGCGGATCTCCTTCGTGCCCGCCGCCGAGGCGCGGGCGCGACCTGAGCTGTTCAAGCTGGAGACCACGTTTCGCCACGACCTGCCCGAGCTACGTCTGGTCGACATCGGGGGCTTCGACGTCCAGGCCGATGGTGGTTGCCACGTAGCCAGTCTGCGCGAGATCGGTCGGCTCCGGCTCACCAAGTGCGAGAACAAGGGCAAGGCAAATCGTCGGGTGTACTTCGAGCTGGACGAACCCTCGTGATCGGCACCCGATGAAACGGACGCGAGCGCTGGGGGCGCGTTATCATCGACCGCCATGTCCATCGAGGTCGTCCGCACCCCCATTTCTCTCCACGAGATCCGCCGGATGGCGCACGAGCAGTTCGGGGACTTCGTGAAGGCCGTGGTGGACGTGGAGCAAGAATTGATAGCCATCAATGGCAAAACATCGTGACAAGACTGGTCGTCCCGTGACAGAGCCCGTGTACCGGCACCCCGAGCAGGCGGCGGGCAAGTGGGGAACGCTCTCGCTGGCGGAGCAGCTCGGTAACGTGGGTAGCGAGGTGGGACGAATGCTCCGCTGGAAGGAACGCGACGAGCGCTTGGCGACGGCCGCCTTCATCCGTGCGCTCGAGCTGCTCGACCTCACCTTGGCCGATGCCCGCTGGCGCCACCGGCTCCGGGAGATTGCTCGGGCGCGGGAGCTGCTCTGCGATGCCGCGCAAGGGGGGAGCGAGTACGGCACGACGCTGGAGGGGCTCGACCGGTATTTCCTGGCCTTCGCGGTCGCTGCGCGGGCAAGGCGCTGAGCGAGACGTGGTAGGGTGGCTATGGGTCACGTGAGGTGAGCTGATGACGACAGCGAAAGGGCGAATCCACGAGGCAGAGCACCACACGAGAGACTGGACGACCACGCGACCCGTTGTGTCGGGCACGCAGGGGATCGTCGCCGCCGGTCATCCTCTGGTATCGATGGCCGGCATGCGCATGCTTCTCGCGGGAGGCAACGCCTTCGACGCGGCGGTGGCCGCCGGCTTTGCCGCGGCCGTGGTGGAGCCGACGGCATCCTACACGCTGTGTGGCGAGTGCGTCGCCCTGATCCACGACACCCGGTTGCGCGAGACCCTGGCCGTGAGCGGCCAGGGTGTGGCGCCAGCCTTGGCGACACTCGGATTCTTCCGTGAACGTCGCCTCGATCGCATCCCGACCGGGCCCGGTCCGCAAGCTCACCTGTCGTTCACAGTACCGGGCGCTGTCGATGCGTACTTGACCGTGCTCGAAGCGCACGGCACCAAGACCCTCAGCGAGGTGCTGGCGCCGGCCGTGCACTACGCCGAGCGCGGCTTTCCGATGTACGAGTACATGCACCGCCTGCTCGCCGTTCCCGAGACCCGGGACCAGTTCGAGGTGTACCCGCCAGGAGGTGCCGACGTCTTCTACCCTGGGGGTCGAGTGCCCGCGGTAGGCGACCTGTTCGTGCAACCGGCTCTCGCCGCCACCTTGCGGCGGCTCGTCGAGGCCGACACGCGAGGTCGCGGCCACCGAACAGCCGGCATCGTGGCCGCGCGAGAACGCTTCTACGGCGGTGACATTGCTGCGGCCATCGGAGGCTTCTCCGAACGGCTGGGCGGTCTCTTGCGCGCGAGTGATCTGGCCGGATACCGGGCCGGCTTCGAGCCACCCCTGCGGACCACTTTCGCGGGCCGGGAGGTTCTCGGTCAATCGGCATGGACCCAAGGACCCGTGCTCATGCAAGCACTGGCCATGCTCGCCCCGCTCGATCTCCGTGCCCTCGGGCACAACACACCGCGCTACATCCACGTGATCACGGAAGCGCTCAAGCTGGCCTTTGCCGACCGCGAACGGTATTACGGCGACTCCAAGTCGGTCCCCCTGACCACCCTGCTATCGGCCGCCTACGCGCGAGAACGGGCCGCCCTCATTCGCATGGATCGTGCCGCCCCCGAGGCGCCCCCGCCCGGGGATATCGGGCCGCGGGACGCTGCACCTCCAGGTGAGAAGGCAATTCCGCGGTCGGTGGGGACGTCGATGTCGCCCGCCGCTGACGGCACGACCCACATCGCCGCGATCGACCGCGACGGCAACATGATCTGCCTGACTCCGAGCGGCGGTGTGTTCAGAAAGTCCGCCTTCGCCCCCGAGCTTGGGTGCACGCTCAGCACGCGGAGCGAAATGTTCGTCCTCGCTGACGGTCATCCCAATGCCCTCACCCCAGGCAAGCGCCCCCGCACGACCCTGGTGAGCTACCTCATCTGTGAGGACGGCGTGCCGACCATCACCATCGGCTGCCCGGGGGGTGATGATCAGGCCCAAGCGGACCTGCAGCTCGTCCTCAACGTCCTGGTCTTCGGGATGAATCCGCAGCAGGCGGTGGAAGCCCCCCGCTTCTCGACCCAGACATTGGTCAACTCGTTCTATCCGCGCGTCTACCGACCAGGCCAGCTCAATGTCGAGCCGGGCATCTCCGAAAGCACCCGCGCCGCCCTCCGCGCGCTCGGCCACACCGTCACCGAGACGGGCGCTTGCGGTGTCGGCGCCGTGGTGACCCACCGCGACCGGGACACCGGCGTCCTCTCGGCCGGCGCCGATCCACGTCGGCCGACCTACGCGCTTGCCTGGTAGCGATGATTGCCTGATATCCGGAGGACCCCATGACGGCAAGTCAGAGTGACAAGGCCGGCCGCTTCTGCGCGCTGCACCAAGGACCTGGCGCTTTCGTGATTCCCAATCCGTGGGATGCCGGCTCGGCCCGCATCCTGGCCGGTCTCGGCTTTCGGGCACTGGCCACATCGAGCGGAGCCTCCGCCGGCATCCTCGGGCGGCGTGACGGTAAGGTGACGCGCGACGAGGCACTCGCCCATGCGCACGCCATCGTGACGGCGACAGATCTCCCGGTCTCGGCCGATCTGGAAAAAGGCTTCGGAGACTCCCCGGAAGCGGCGGCGGAAACCATTCGCCTCGCCGCCGGGGTGGGCCTGGTCGGCGGCTCCATCGAGGACGCGACGGGCAATCCAGACCGCCCACTCTATGACATCGGCCACGCGACGGAACGGGTGGCGGCGGCCGTGCAGGCGGCACGTGCGCTCCCCTTCGCCTTCACCCTGACCGCCCGCGCGGAGAACTTCCTCCGCGGCAACCCGAACCTTGACGATACGATCAAGCGCCTGCAGGCGTTCGAGCGGGCGGGGGCCGACGTGCTCTTCGCCCCAGGCCTGCCCGACCTGGCCGCGGTCCGGACGGTTTGCACGGCGCTGTCCAAACCCTTCAACTTCATGGTCGGCATCAAAGGCAAATCGTTCACGGTGGCCGAGCTGGAGACTGCGGGTGTCAGGCGAATCAGCCTCGCCACCTCCCTCTACCGAGCCGCCATGAGTGGCTTGCTCAATGCTGCCCGCGAGGTGAAGGACAAGGGCACGTTCGGATACCTCGATTCGTCCCTGGCCACGCCGGAGCTGAACGGCTTCATGCAGGGCTAGCGTTCCCGCTGGGTCGCGAAGTAGGCCGCGAGACCCCTGGCCGAAGTTCGCGCGGCACGAGGCGACCGGGATGCCGCCGCCACCGACCTCCGCACCGCTCAAGACCTGTTTGTGACGATGCGCGCGCCCCGACTCGTCGAGCGCACCCAGCGGCTGGCCGAGCGGCTCGGCCTGAGCCTGGAGCCGACAATGAGGACGGAGGATCGATGACTCGACCCAACATCGTGTTCATTCTTGCCGACGATCTCGGCTACGCAGACCTCGGGTGCTACGGGGGGCGTTCGTCGTGCTCGCCCACGCTCGACAGGTTGGCGGCAGACGGCCTGCGCTTCACCCACGGCTACGCCAACTCCCCGGTGTGCTCGCCCACGCGCTTCGCGTTGATGACCGGACGCTTTCAGTACCGTCTGCGCGGCGGCAATGACGAGCCCATTGCCAGCCGTCATCGGGGTAACGCCGTCCTCGGCCTGCCGCCAGCGCACCCTACCCTGCCATCACTGCTGCGCGAGGCTGGCTATGCCACGGCGCTCGTCGGCAAGTGGCACCTGGGTTTTCTGCCCCACTTCGGCCCCTTGCAGAGCGGATACGAGGAGTTCTTCGGTCCCATGAGCGGCGGTGTCGACTATTTCACGCATCGAGACTCGGCGGGGCAATACGACCTGTATGAAGGCGAGAGCGAGGCCCAGCGCAGCGGG
This sequence comes from uncultured Candidatus Rokubacteria bacterium, assembly GCA_963754315.1. Taxonomy (GTDB): domain Bacteria; phylum Methylomirabilota; class Methylomirabilia; order Rokubacteriales; family CSP1-6; genus CAVWFS01. The sequence goes on along the minus strand of CAVWFS010000008.1, from coordinate 266,349 downwards.
TATCTCACCGATCTCATCTCCGAGCGCGCGGCGGATTTCGTCCGCCGTCAAGCCGGCCGCCGCGCTCCCTTCTTTCTGTCGCTTCACTACACAGCACCTCACTGGCCCTGGGAAACGCGCGACGACGAGGCCCTGGCCCGGACGCTCGAGCGGATCTCGCATACCGACGGCGGCTCGGTCCAGACCTACCTCACGATGATCCAGCACATGGACGAGGGCATCGGTCAGGTGCTTGGCGCGCTCGAGCGAATCGGCGCCGTTGAGGAGACACTGGTGGTCTTCACCAGCGACAACGGCGGCGAACGCTACTCCGACACCTGGCCACTGGTGGGCAAGAAGATGGACCTGCTCGAGGGCGGCATCCGGGTGCCCTACATCGTGCGCTGGCCGTCGCGGCTGCCCGCCGGACGCACCACCAGCCAGCTCGCCATCACGATGGACTGGGTGGCCACGATCCTAAAGTCGGCGGGTGTGGAACCTCACCCCGACTACCCCCTGGACGGCATCAGCCTGCTGCCAGTGCTGGCCAATCCCGAGCTACGCATCGAACGCGACCTCTACTGGCGGATGAAGTTCCGCAATCAGAGGGCCATGCGTAGAGGAGACTGGAAGTACCTCTCGCTCGATGGGGACGAGTTTCTATTCGATCTCTCCCAGGATCAGCGCGAGCGTGCAAACCGTGCCCGGCACCAGGCGGAGCGCCTGGCCACGATGCGGGCGTGCTATGCGGCGTGGGAAGCCACGATGCCGCCTCTCCCGGCCGACGCGACCTTCTCGATCCCGTACACCAAGGCCGACCTGGCCCAGCCGTCGTGACCAGGCTGGCGCTTATGCGAAAATATCGGCAAGCGTCAACGACACATCCGGGAAGGCCAGCGGCATGACCACCCCCGCGCCCGCCACAATGCGGGCATCCCTGTAGCCGTCGGCGCCAGGCTGGCGGTACATCTCCACGGTCTCTGCGACAGTGTCGATCACCCAGTACTCGGGAATCCCGGCCTCGGCGTAGAGCCGAAGCTTGGTCGACCGGTCGTACGCGAGCGAGCTCTCCGCCACCTCGATCAGCAGAAGCGCGTCTTCGGTGGTCGGCTCGGCGTCTTTGTACGGCACGGGCCGACGGCGGAGGATGGCAAGGTCGGGCTGGGGCTCGGTATCGTCGGCAAGCACCACCGGATTCTGGACAGACACGGTGGCCCGCCCGGTCAGGCGGGTGACCAGAAGCTCGGTCAAGTTGTTGACGAATGCGACGTGGCGCCGGCCGATGGGTGACATCTGGACGATCTCGCCCCGGATCAGCTCGACCCGATCGGTGGGCTTGAGGATGCCCACCTCGGCCATCCGGTGGTATTCCTGGCGGGTGAATAGCCTTCTTGCCTGCTCCACCTCGACCGCCATGTGCTCCCTCCAGGACAGGCTTGCCTCATCGATCAGCATATAGCCGATCCCGGGCCGTGACGGGAAGTCCCTAGAAAGATACACTGGTGTCATTCCCGAGCCACCAGTCGCCCGTGGCCACGAGAGCCCGGAGGGTGTGAGATGAAGATCAGCGCGTTCCACCTGATGCCGCACCGCGAGCTGCCCGCGAACTTCGAGCAGCGCTATCCGAGCGTGTGGGTGACACCGCCGTGGTGGGAGCTGGCGGATGCCCGACGCGTAGGCCAGTACTACAACTGGACCCTCGACGAGCTGCTCCACGCGGCCCGGGCCGGGTTCGACGGCGTCTGTACCAACGAGCATCACCAGAACGCCTATGGCTTCATGCCAAGCCCCAACCTGATGGGCAGCGTGCTGGCGAAGCAGACCAACGACCTGGACGTCGCCATCGTTCAGATGGGAATGACGCTCCCCACGACCACCCCGCCTATCCGCGTGGCCGAGGAGTACGGCATGCTCGATTGCATCAGCGGCGGGCGCCTGGTCGCTGGACTCCCCCTCGGGAGCCCGATGGACGTGAACCTCGCGTACGGCATCACTCCCATGGAGCACCGAGAGCGCTATCGCGAGGCTTTCGAGCTCGTGCTGAAGGCGTGGCAAGCCAAGGAGATCTTCGCCTGGAACGGGAAGTACTTTCAGCTGGGCCAGGTGAACCTGTGGCCGCGCCCCATCCAGGAACCACATCCTCCCATCTGGGTACCGGGCTCTGGCAGCATCAGCACGTTCGACTTCGCCGCCGAGCGGAACGTCTGCTATTGCTTCCTGAGCTACTCCGGCGCCAGGGCAGCCAAGAGCATGATGGACGGCTACTGGCAGGTCGTGGAAGGGAAGGGCCTGGAGCGCAATCCCTACCGGGCCGGCTTCCTGCAGCTCGTCGCGGTCTCCGAGACGGACGCGCGAGCCGAGGCCGAGTACGCGCGCCACGTCGAGTACTTCTATCACAAGTGTCTGCACGTGCCGGCCCACTGGTTCGCACCGCCCGGCAACCAGGACTATCGCAGTCTGCTCGCCACCAATCGCAATCCGGTTCGGCGTCCTGAGGATCCCAAGACCCTGCGCTATCGCGACTTCGTGGAAAAGGGTTATGTCATCGCCGGCAGCCCCGCCACGGTGCGCGATCGTCTGATCGAAGAAGTGGTCAAGGGACTCCACGTGGGCAACCTGATGTTGCTCGTGCAGATCGGCTCGATGCCGCACGAGTTGACCTTGAAGAACATCGACCTGCTGGCGGCCGAAGTCTTGCCAGCCCTCAGGGAGATCTGGGACGACGAGGGCTGGGAAAACCACTGGTGGCCGGCTCGTCTGCGCACGGCTCGCCAGCCCGCCGGCGCCACCGCGTGAGGTGCGCGGGCCAGCACGCAAGTGAGGAAGGCGGATACCGCTGATGGCGACGCATCAGCAGAGCGTCACGGTGTGGCAAGGGCAGGTTCCCTTTCGAGTCCACGTCAAAGGCCAAGGCCCGGCCGTGATGTACTTTCATGGGCCGTGGGGCCTGACATGGGGGCCGTTTCTGGACGCGCTGGCACGCAATTTCACCGTGTACGCCCCGGAGCATCCCGGGACCACTGCGGGCTTGCCCGACGCCGTGCAGCACATCGACAACCTGTGGGATCTGGTCCTCTGCTACGACGAGCTGCTCGATCACCTGAAGCTGTCTGACGTGATGCTCGCCGGCCACTCCTTCGGGGCCATGGTGGCATGCGAGCTGGCGGCCCTGCGATCATCTCGCATCCCGCGGCTGGTGCTCGTCGACCCCATCGGACTGTGGCGGGACGACGCGCCGGTGACCAACTGGATGCTCGTCGCCCCCGTGGACCTGCCGAAGTACGTCTTCGTCGACCCTGAGAGCGCGCCCGCCAAGGCGCTGTTTTCGATTCCCGAGAACTTCGACGAGGCCGCGCTCGCTCGCACACGGCTGACCTGGGCCATGGGGGCCACTGGCAAGTTCATCTGGCCCATTCCCGACAAGGGGCTCAAGAAGCGAATCCATCGCATTCAGGCTCCCACCCTGCTCGTCTGGGGAGAGAAGGATCGCCTGGTGCCTCCGCTCTATGCGGGGGAGTTTGCCCGCCGGCTGCCGCGGACGCGCCAGGAAGTTGTCAAGAACGCGGGCCATGCGCCACACCTGGAGCAGCCGGAGGCTACCGCGGAGATCGTCCAGACCTTCCTGCGCGGTTAGCTCACGAAGAAGCCGTTGCGATTTCCGGCGGAGTAGGAGATCGGCTCATGCTCGACGTCCCCTTCCGCAGTGCCAAGCAGCTCGCGGCCAGCATCCGCAGAAAGAAGCTCGGTTGCCTGGAGCTCCTCGAGCTCTATCTCGGGCGGGTCGAGAAGTACAACCCCGTTCTCAACGCCATCGTGGTCCGCGATCTGGAGCGGGCGCGCCGACGGGCCCGGGCGGCCGACCGGGCCCTGGCCCGCGGCGAGGTCTGGGGACCACTGCACGGCGTCCCCATGACCATCAAGGAGTCGTACGACGTCGCCGGACTTCCCACCACCTGGGGTCTGCCTGCTCTCAAGGACAATGTGCCGGCGAAGAATGCGGTATGCGTGGACCGCTTGCTCGGGGCGGGTGCGGTGCTCTTCGGTAAGACCAACGTTCCGCTGTACCTCTCCGACTGGCAGAGCTTCAACGCGATCTACGGTACGACCAACAATCCATGGGACCTCACGCGCGCCCCCGGCGGATCATCGGGTGGCTCGGCGGCGGCCCTGGCGGCTGGGCTCACGGGACTCGAGGCCGGCAGCGACATCGGTTCTTCGATCCGCAACCCGGCACACTTCTGCGGCGTGTTCGGACACAAGCCGACCTGGGGGATCGTACCGCGCACGGGCCAGGCCTTACCGGGACAGATAGCCCCCGTTGACATCGACGTGGTCGGTCCGCTCGCGCGGAGCACCGACGATCTGACCCTGGCCCTCTCGATCATGGCCGGGCCGGAGGCCATCGAGGCCGCCGGGTGGCAGCTCCGCTTGCGCCCGCCGCGCCAGAAGCGTCTGCGCGACTACAAGGTGGCATTGCTGCTCGAGACGCCCGAGAGTGAAGTGGATGACCAGGTGAAGGAACGGCTGCTAGCGCTCGCGGAATTCCTACGGCGCCAGAAGGTGAAGGTCGACGAGCGCGCGCGCCCGGCCATCGATACCGGCGAGGCCTTCAAGGTCTACGCTCGCCTCCTCAGGGCGGCGACCTCGGGTCGGCAGAACGACGCGGAGTTCGCCGCGAACCTCGACCTCGCGCGCGGTTTGGCGCCAGACGACGAGAGCTACTATGCCCGGGCGCTGCGCGCCAACGTCCTCTATCATCGGGACTGGTTGGCCGCCAACGAGGCGCGTCACCGCATGCGTCTGGCGTGGGCGGATTTCTTCACGAAGTACGACCTTCTCCTCTGTCCGGTGGCCGGGGTGGCCGCCTTTCCACACGATCAGCAGGGCGAGCGGCACCAGCGCAGCCTGGCCATCAACGGGCGGCCCCGCCCCGTGACCGATCACCTGTTCTGGGCGGGATACAGCGGCGCCTCCTATCTTCCGTCCACGGCGGCCCCGTGCGGCTTCACGGCCGCCGGGCTTCCGGTGGGCGTGCAGATAGTCGGGCCCCAGTTCGGTGACCTGACCTGCCTGGCCTTCGCGGGGCTGCTCGAGCGCGAGTTTCAGGCCTTCGTGCCGCCCCCTGGTTACGCTTGATCGGGAGCGTGGGATTGATCAGCGCTGGGCAACGAGGGCGGCCATCCGGTCCCGGGTCGCCGTGTCGGGCAGGCGACCCTGCCCTGCCTTCATGTTGTCGGCCAAATGTGCGGGTCGGCTGGTGGCGGGAATCACGCAGGTCACGGCCGGGTGGGCAAGAATCCATTTCAGGAAGAACTGCGCCCAGCTCTCACAGTCGAAGTCGGCGGCCCACGCCGGCAGCGACTGTCCGCGCACCTTCCGGAACAGGCCGCCTTCCTGGAATGGCCGGTTCGCCAGCACCGCCAGGCCGCGGTCACGGGCCAGAGGCAGCACGCGTTGCTCGGCCTCCCGCTCGCCCAGCGAGTAGTTGACCTGGAGGAAATCGAGCGGCTCGCTGCGCATCACTCGCTCCAGCTCGTCGTACGCGCCGGCCGTGTAGTGGGTGACGCCGAGGTAGCGGATGCGGCCGGCCTCCTTCCACTCGCGCAGGGTGCGGAGGTGGGTTCGCCAGTCGAGCAGGTTGTGAATCTGCATCAGATCGAGGCGTGAGGCCCGGAGGCGCTGCCGCGACTGATCCATCTGGGCAACCCCGGCCTCCCGACCACTTGTCCAGACCTTGGTCGCGAGGAAGAGCGAATCACGAAGGCCAAGCTCGACCGCCAGGTCGCCCACCACGCTCTCGGCTGCTCCGTACATCGGCGACGAATCGACAAGCCTGCCGCCAAGGGCGACGAAGTGTTGCAGCACTTCCCGCAGCGGCTCCCGCTCAGCGGGCGAGGCGCCAACATCGAAGGTGCGCCAGGTGCCGAGACCCACGGCGGGGATCGGTTCGCTTGTCGACGGGATGGGGCGCGCGAGCATCGCGGGCGCGGCCCGTGCGCTGGCCGGCTGGGCCGCGGCGGCCGCCATCAGGGAGAGGAGCGCCCGCCGAGAGAGCAGCGCGGCCTCACCTTGTGCGGGTCCGATACCAGGGATGCGGTCGTCCTGGCGTCTTGACACGCAGCGTGTAGATGGACGTGCGGGCGGTGAAGAACAGGGTCCGGAGATCGGGGCCGCCGAAGGCTACGTTGGCCGGAACCTCCGGTGTGCGAATGATCCCGAGCCGCGCTCCGTCGGGCGCGAAGACCCAGGTCCCCCCCGGGCCCGTGCAGTAAACCCGACCCTCCACGTCCACCTTCATGCCGTCGGGGACCCCGTCGGTCTCGTCAGACGACATGTCGGCGAAGATGCGGCGGCGCACCAGGGAGCCCGTATCATCGAGCTCGAGCGCGTGAATGTACTGCGCCCAGCGTGTGTTGGCCACGTAGAGCACGCGCTCGTCTGGGGAGAAGGCCAGACCGTTCGGATACTCGCAGTCCGCGACCAGGGTGAGGGACCCGTCCGGGCGGAGGCGATAGACGCCGGCCGAGGCCAGTTCGCGCTCGGCGAGGGGCACGCGCAAGCCGGGATCGGTGAAATAGATGCTCCCGTCGGACTTACACACCACGTCGTTGGGACGGTTCAGACGCTTGCCCTCGAAGCGATCTACCAGGACCTCGACGCGGCCGTCGGTCGACGTGCGCGTGAGGCGACGATGTCCGCCCTCGCAGAGGATCAGCCGGCCTTGGAGGTCGAACGTGGTGCCGTTGCCCTCGCCCGTGTCGGCCCGCACCACTTCGGGTTCCTTTCCTGGGATCAGGCGATGGAGGGTATTCCGGCGGATGTCGACGAAATAGTAGAAGCCGTCGGGGTGCCACAGGGGACCCTCGGTAAAGCCAAAGCCCGTGGCCAGCCGTTCCGCCTCGCGTGTTTCGAGAATCGTGCTCAGCATATCCGCCATAGGATCAAGCTCCTCGCGTCATCCCTACGAATGTGATGGATCTTACGCGCGACCCCACAGCCTCTGGCTGGCCAGCTGCGCGCCGTCGGTCAGGGACTTGAGCTTCGCCCAGGCCACGGTGGGGGGGATTTCGGTCGACCCGGCGAAGGTGGCAAATCCACAGTCGGCGCCGGCGATGACCTTCTCGCGCCCGACTACGTCGGCAAACCTCACGATCCGCTGGGCCACCAGTTCCGGGTGCTCGACGAGCACGGTGGATTGGGTGATGACGCCGGGGATGAGGAGAACATCCTCGGGCAGGGTGACGCTCTCCCACACACGCCACTCGTGCTCGTGGCGCGGGTTGGCCGCTTCGAACGAATAGGCGCCCGCCCGCACCTTCAGGATGATGTCCACCACGTCTTTGAGCTCCATATCGTGGACCCGCGGGCCCATGTTGATGCTGTAGCAGGTGTGGAAGCGCACCCGGTCGCGCGGAATACCCCGCAGGGCATGGTTGAGCGCTTCCACCCGCACCTCCGCCCATCGGCGGCAGTCCGCCACCGTCGAGCGCGGATCCATGATGTAGTAGGTCACCAGCCGCGGGTCGTCGATCTGCAGGATGAACCCAGCCTCCACGATGGCCTTGTACTCTTCGTGCATGGCGTCGGCGATGGCGAACAGGTACTCCTCGTCGGTCTTGTAGTACGCGTTTCTCTGCCGACCCTCCACGTTGGAGGGTGAGATGGCCGGGACAAAGGCCTCCTCGGCCCGGACGTCAGCTAAGGCGGCCCTGAGATTGTCGATGTCGGCGCGCACCTGGGCGTGTCCCTGGTAGGAGACCGGACCGGTACAGACGAAGCGGGCCGCCGCCGCGTTTGGACTCTGGCGTAGCGCCGCCGTGTAGAACTCCGGAAAGGCCAGCACTTCCTTCGACCCCGCCCACGGCAACTCGCCCGCTTCCGAGCTCGGCGTGAACCCAGCCAGCCGCTCGGTGACGTAGGTAATGAAGCTCGGCTTGCTCATCTCACCGTCGGCCACGATGTCGAGCCCGCAATCGACCTGAGCTCGGACCACCTCCGCCACCGCTCGGCGCACTCGCGCGGCTTGCGCGTCCCTGGAGACAGGTCGACCTTCAGCTCCCGCACGCAACATCTCGAGCAGATCAGGGGGGCGAGGCAGGCTCCCGGCATGGGTGGTGAGAATCCGGTTGCTGCTGCCTTTCATGGCCGGACGCCGCCTGGCGAGGTCAGCAGCAACCTCCCGAACCTCCTGCCACGGCCGGCAGCGCGCGGTCGGGCAGCCAGCCCCAGGCGCGCGGTCCGTAGTCGGGGGTGAAGAGCCGACCGCGCTTCACCGTCAGGTGGGGTGTCAGAGCGTGATCGACGCGCAGGGGCGAGCCGAGAATGTCATAGACGACCCAGTCACCGTCCTGGATCTCGAGCACCGAGATATCGGCCTGGCGTCCGACCACGAGACTCCCGAGACGCTGCTCGGCGCCGATGGCCTTGGCGGGATTGGCCGTGGACATCGTGATCACCTGGGGCAGGGTGAAGCCGAGACCCAGAAAGCGGGTCATCATCTCGGTCATGCTGTGCACCGTGTTGAGGCGCCCGGGCACGGTGAGATCGGTGCTGATGCAGTGAGGCAGCAATCCTTGCTCGATGATACGGCGGCCCACGTCGAAGCTGAAGTTCATCCGGCCATGCGCGGTGTCGAACCACACTCCACGGTCGGCCGCCTCCCGGGCCTCCGGCACCAGCTTGCCGTTTGTGTCGAGAACCCCGCCCGGATTGGGGGTGAAGTAGTGCGTCAGGATGTCGCCCGGCTCCAGCAGCGAGAGCAGGGGATGAATCACCTTCGGGTCGTAGCGCTTCTCGGTGTCGCCGATGTGCACCATGAGCTTGATGCCGACCTCGCGCGCGGCGCGCTTGGCCAGCTTCGGCATCTCCATGCCCATGATCTCGAGGGCGGGTGACACCATGCGCGCCTTGATCCCCGCAATGAGCCCGTGGTGCTGGCTGGCGACGCGCACCGTGTCGTCGAGATTCACGCTGCTCTCGGCGATGATGTCCGGCATGGTGGCCAGCCCCGTCTGGCAGATGTGCAGGAAGGGCACGATCTCCGTGTGGCAGTGCGGAATGATGAGGCGCGGGAAGGCGCCGAACGTGGCCGCCCCCGCGCTCCCCGCGTCCACGATGGTCGTGACCCCAGCGTAGACCCCGGCGAGGTCGGGATTCACCCCCGTTCGATTGACGCCCTCGAAGACGTGGGCGTGGAGGTCGATCAGCCCCGGGGTGACGATCTTGCCGCCGACCTCGATCACCCGCGCGGCCTCCGCGGCCGGAATAGAGGGTGCGATGCGGGTGATGACGCCATTGTCGACCGCCACGTCGAGCACACCGTCGAGGCGGCTCGAGGGATCGATCACGGTGCCCCCCTTCAATACCAGATCGTACATGCTGACCTCCCGCGGCTCACGCCCGTTGACTCCGGATTCGGTGACGAGACGCCATCATAGCCCGTGCCCGGTGCTGGGGGCCCGGGGAAATGTCCCCGGCCCGCCCCTGCGGTGGTGCCCTTGACCCGCCGCCCGCCGTGATGTATTTATATTCGTCATGAAGAATATTCATTCTCCTAGGGGCGGTGGCCTGCGGCGGCGACACGAAATTCTCCGCGTGGTGCAGGAGGGGACCGTGCGCTCGCAGGACGAGATCCAGCGGCGGCTGCGCCGGCGCGGAATCGCGGTCGCCCAGCCCACGCTCTCCCGCGACCTCAAGGCGCTTGGCCTGGCCAAGACCCCGGCCGGCTACGTGACACCCGGCGGGGTCGTGTTCGTCCCCGCCGAGATGCGCCACCAGGTATTGGATCGGCGTCTGGCAGAATCCGTCCTCTCTGTGCGGGCGGCGGCCTCGCTGGTCGTCATTCGCACTCCCCCCGCTGGCGCGCACCCGCTCGCTCGCGCCCTGGACGAGGCCGACCTCGACCAGGTGATCGGCACGGTGGCCGGCGACGACACGGTCTTCGTGGCGACCCCCGGCCCCGCGGCCGCCCGCCGCCTCGAGCGGCGCCTGCGAACCGCCCTCTCAATGCCATCCGCCGCCGAGCGCATCCACGCCTGACCACGGAAGGAAAGGGACATCATGGGCCACCCGTCTGCTGCGATATCCGTCACCTGTGACCCCGACCGGTTCGACCTCGACACGATTCATGGCTTCCTCGTGGAGTCGTACTGGGCATCCGGAATTCCCCGCGAGGTGGTCGAACGCTCCGTCCGGCACTCGATCTGCTTTGCCGCCTTCGACGGAAGGCGCCAGGTAGGGTTCGCCCGCGTCATCAGCGACCGCGCGACCTATGCCTACGTCGCCGACGTGTTCGTTCTCCCAAGCCATCGCGGGCAGGGCATCAGCAAGCGACTGATGGCCGCCATCACGAGCCATCCCGAGCTTCAGAACCTTCGACTGTGGACTCTGTTCACCCGGGACGCCCACGAGTTGTACCGCCAATACGGTTTCACGGCGGCGCGCTACGCTGATCGGCTCATGGAGCGAAGGGCGGACCAGCCCTATGCGGAAGGACAAAGGACATGAACTGCAACGTCGAGCACGTGATGAACGTGACCGACCGCCCTTCGGTCGTCATGGTGAAAGGGCGCGGATCGTGGTTGTGGGGCGAAGATGGCCGGAAGTACCTCGACTTCGTGCAGGGCTGGGCCGTCAACTGTCTCGGGCATGCGCCCTCGATCATCGCCGATACGCTCCATCGGCAGGCGGGCCGACTCATCAACTGCAGTCCGGCGTACTACAACGAGCCCATGGCGCGGCTGGCCAGCCTGCTTGCCGAGGGCACTCATCTGCGCGATGTGTTTCTGTGCAACAGCGGCGCCGAGGCGAACGAGGGCGCCATCAAGCTCGCCCGCAAGTGGGGCGCGCGCCACCGGGGCGGAGCCTTCGAGATCATCACGTTCCATGGCGGGTTCCATGGCCGCACCCTGGCCACCATGGCCGCCTCGGGGAAGCCCGCCTGGGAGACCTTGTTCGAACCGAAGGTTCCCGGATTCCGGAAGGTCTCCCTGGGTGACCTGGACGCCGTGAACAAGGCCGTGACCGCAGCGACGGTCGCAGTCATGCTTGAACCGATCCAGGGCGAAGCCGGCGTGTTCGTGGCTGACGACGCGTGGTTGCGCGACCTTCGGCGCCTGACGCGGGAACGGGATCTCCTGCTCATCCTCGATGAAATCCAGACCGGGATCGGACGCACGGGGCACCTATTCGGCTACGAACATGCCGGGATCGATCCCGACATCGTCACCCTGGGCAAGGGTCTTGGCGGAGGCGTACCGATTGCCGCCCTCGTGGCGTCCGAACGCGCCAGCTGTTTCGATCCCGGTGACCAGGGTGGCACGTTCAATGGCAATGCCCTCATGGCCGCCGTCGGCTGCGCCGTCGTGGAAACCGTGAGCAATCCCGCGTTCCTGGCGGCGGTGGTGGCCAACGGTCACTATCTGCAGGAGCGGCTGCGGATCCTCTCCGCGGACCTCGGACACGGTGAGGTGCGCGGACGGGGTCTACTCGTGGCGCTGGCGCTCCAAGGACAGGATGCCGTCAAGGTAGCCCGGGCCGCTCTGGAGCAGGGCCTGCTCATCAATGCGCCTCGGCCTGACACGCTTCGATTCATGCCGGCCCTCACGGTGTCTCGTGACGAGATCGATCGCATGATCGACCTGCTATGCCTCACCCTCGCCCATGGTTCTTGACCGGCGTCACGCGCTGGCGCACGCTTCAGCTCCGAAGCTGACATCGAGCGATGGGAGGATCTCAGCATGGCCGGACGGCTCACGGACAAGATTGCGCTGATCACCGGCGGCGGCAGCGGCATCGGCCGGGCGTGTGCGCTACGGTTCGCGGCGGAAGGGGCCAAGGTGTGCGTCGCTGACCTCGACCTGAGCGCGGCCTCAGATACCGTGAAGACCTTGAACGGCACGAGGCAGACCTCGTTGGCCGTGCAGGTCGACACCACGGACGAGGCGGCCAACGAGGTCATGGTCAACCGCTGCGTCGACGCCCTGGGAGCGGTCGACATCCTCGTGGCTGCGGCCGGAGTAGGCAGCCCACGACGGCCGGCAACCGACTCCGACCAGCCTCACACGGTCCTCAGCGTGCCGACCGAGCAATTTCGCCGGGTCGTCGACGTCAACCTCTACGGAGTGCTGTACTCGAACCGAGCGGTGGCCCGATGGATGGTCACCCACCACCGGCGTGGGAGCATCATCAATCTGGGATCCATCATGTCGAAGATGCCCTTGCGCGGTGGGGCCTACAGTGTGAGCAAGGCCGGCGTCTGGATGCTCACCAAGTGCCTGGCGCAGGAGCTCGCATCGGAGGGAATCCGCGTCAACGCGATCGGGCCCGGGTTCATCGAGACACCGATGACGGCGACCTTGCGCGCCGACGCGAATCGTTCACGCCGGGCAATGGGCATGACCCCCATGGGCCGCTTCGGGACACCGGAGGAGGTCGCCAGCACCGCGCTGTTTCTCGCTTCGGATGAGGCCGCGTACTTCACCGGCGAGATCCTGCACCCCTCGGGGGGCGTCTTCGTCGGCTGAGGCGCGCGCCTGCATGTCGTAGGCGAGCGGGACGCCCCCCGAGGAGCTGCCGCGGTCTCGGTAGACCTACCGCTCCCGCCATCCGCGAATCTGCCCCGTGTGTTCGCGATAGTGTGCGGTCCCCGCACCATCGAGCAGCTCGCGCGCCGCGTCGAAGTGGTCCTCCGGCACGGCCGTGGCCGCACGGATGAAGTCGCGATGGGACGCTTCCAGTTCCGCCCGAACATCGGCAACCTTCACACCGACTTTCTCGGTTACGAACCGAGCGTTCCAGGCATCGAAGTCGTCGTAGGTCCCGGGTGGATACGGTGGCTCGCCCCGACCCACCCGCTGCAGCGCGGGAATCATCGCCCGATGCCAACCAGAGATGTGGATCAGGATCTCACGCACACCCCACGTCCCGAACCAGACCTCGACCATTTCATCCTCGGTGAGCCCTCCCGTCGCCTGCTGCAATTCGGCGAACGCTTCGTCTGCCCCCTGCAAGAGCTGGCTCTTCTCGTTCATTGCGTCCCCCCAACCCGGATGATGGGCATTACGTGAGCTAGGACCCCGGCCGAGTCGTGACGTGAAATTCCGGGCTGGATTGCGTCGCGGACGGCGACCAGCAGCTAGCCTCGTCGCGTCCCCTCCGCTATGATCCGCGCATGCCTCCCTCTCCGGCGGCGCCACTCACGGCGGAAATGGAGGTGGCGCCGAGCTACCGAGACGTTCTCCGGCGCCTGACCCCGGGATCGTGAGGCGCCGATCTGGCTGGGCTTCAACGCGCGATCGCGCGACGTATCGCGAGGGGGTCGTCCTCCTCATCACGGTGGTGATCGCCTGGGGCCTGACATGGCCTGTGAACAAGGTGATCCTCGAAAGCCTCCCACCGCTGTGGATGATGGCCTTGCGGGCAGCAATCGCCACCGTGGCCCTGTTCGCGATGGCGCTCTGGCGAGGCCGCCTCGCGCTCCCGCCGCGGGCCGACATGCCGGTGTTGCTCAGCATCACCTTGCTCCACATGGTGGGCTTCGCCCTTCTGGCGGCGTGGGGGCTGCAACTGGTGTCCACAGGACGCTCGGTGGTCCTCGCCTACACGACCCCGCTCTGGGTGACGCCAGGGGCCAGCCTCTTTCTGGGGGAACGGCTCACGGTGCGACGGCTGGCCGGGGTGGTCATCGGTCTTCTGGGCTTGCTCGTGCTGTTCAATCCCGCTGCGTTCGACTGGTCGAACCGCGAGGCAGTCCTCGGTAACGGCGCCATCATCGTGGCGGCGCTCCTGTGGGCGGCCAGCATTCTGCACATTCGTGGCCACCGATGGCAGTCCACCCCTTTCGATCTGGTTCCCTGGGAGATGCTGCTCGCCACCGCGATCCTGATGCCCCTGGCTATCGCGACGTCCAAGGTGCCGAACACGGAATGGAACGTCCGGCTCGTCGCCCTGCTGCTCTATGCTGGTGTGCCGGGCACAGCCGTGGCGTATTGGGCGATCGCCGTGGCCAGCCGCAACCTGCCTGCCGTCACCACGTCCCTCGGGTTGCTCGCCACCCCGGTCGTCAGCGTGGTGATTGCCACCATCTGGCTGGGGGAGACGCCGACCTTGCCGCTGTTGGCCGCCATCGTGCTGATCCTCGGCGGCGTCGCCATCGGCGTCACCGGCGATCGCAAGCGCCTCATCCCCCTCTGAGCGTTTGGGGCTTGGCCGCTCTAGGGGTTGTCCCGCTGGAGCCGTGAAGGTGAATCGATCCGGCGTAGCAGAACCCTGGCTCCCTGGATCTCCGCTCCGCGCACCATCCCTTCCATCTCGTCGTGGCGAACTGTCAGTTCACCTGCCAATCCCTCACCCATTTCACTCGTTACCGTGAAATTGAGAACGTCGCCGCCCACACGCCCTGCGAGTGGGCCAGAGTATCGTCGCGAAATCCCGCTCGTGCTGGTCACCGGTCCTACGCTGCAACCTTCCCGTGACCTTTGCTCCATTCTGCTTGAGGTCAAGGGTGAGCTCCCCCGAGTCCCAAGGTACGGCAGCGCGGCGCCGGAGATTGCCCCCTGCCAGACTCCGTTCACGTCGACGGTCACCAGCGTGGCTTCGATCCAATCGGGACGCGTGACGCAGCCGCTGGCGAACAGCAGGGCCGCAGCGATGAGAGTCGCCCCGGCTGTCTTCACCCTCTCTGCCTCCCACTAAGCCCTTCCCTGTTCGGAGCGTTCCGGGTTCGACCAGCCCCTTCGAGGCGCCCCACGCTAACGAAACGCGGGGGCAATCTCCGCGATGAACCGGTCGAGGTCGCGTCGCAGCTCGGGCAGGGGTCGGAACAGGCTCGGGACGAAAACCACATCGACGCCGGCGGCTCGCAGCTGGTGGAGCTGCTCGCGGATCTGCTCGGGGGTCCCGGCCAGGCAGGTGTCCCGGGCATCCGCCGCGTGACGACCCATGCGAGCGGCGATGGTATCGGCGAGCCGTTCGACATCGGCCTTCTTGTCGGTGATGAGCAGGGCCATGTTGACCGAGCGCCGGATGCTCTTGGACTCGCGACCCACGGCGCCGCAGTGAGCGTCCAGGATGGCGCCCTTCTTCGTCGCGATCTTGGGACCGCCCCACACGTTCCAGTGGTCGGCGTGCTTGGCGACGATCCGCAAGGTCACGCGCTCGCCGCCCCCGCCGATCATCAGCTCGGGATGCGGCGTCTGGACGGGCTTGGGATCCAGCGGAGCATCGGCGAGCTGGTAGTAGCGGCCCTTGAAGTCACTGCGGCGCTGGGTCCACAGCGCCCGGATGACCTCACACGCCTCGTCCAGGCGCTCCAGGCGCTCGCGCATCGTGTAGAAGGGGATGCCGTAGGCCGCGTGCTCGTTCTCCTGCCAGCCGGCGCCGATGCCCAGCAGGAGGCGACCGCCCGAGATGATGTCGACCTGGGTCGCCATCTTGGCCACCACGGCCGGGTGACGGTACGTGTTGCCCAGCACGATGGTCCCTACGCGCATACGCGGCACCAGAGCTGCCAGGGCGCTGAGCGTGCTCCAGGACTCCAGCATGGCGCCCTCGCGCTCCTTCGTGTTCGGCATGAAGTGGTCGGTCACACAGGCGATGTCCCACCCGGTGGCTTCGAGGTGGCGCCAGAATTCCAGAACGCCCGACCAGGTCTGGGCGCCCATGCTCGTGAATAGGCCAAACTGCATGTCTGTCTCCCTTCGCGGATAAGCTCTAGATCACACCCTCGGCGTGCCATCGGGCCAGATCGTCATAAGAATAGCCGAGGAGACCGACGAAGACCTCCTCGTTGTGCTCGCCGGGCTCGGGGGCCAGCCAGCGGACGCGCCCCGGCGTCTCGGACAGCTTGAGGGGCGTTCCCGTCGTCTTCAGCGGTCCAAAGGTGGGATGGTCTAGCTCGACGAACATCTCCCGAGCCTGCACCTGTGGGTCGGCAACCATCTCGGCGACGTTGTTGACCGGCGCCGCGGGAACGCCTGCCGTGGCAAGCGTCTGGACGACGTCGGCCTTCGTGCGCTGGGCGGTCCATCCCTGGATGATGCCCGCGATCTGGTCGCGGCGATCGCGCCGAGCGGCCGCCGTGGCGAACCCACCATCCCGGATAAGGTCAACGCGCCCGATGATCTCGCAGAACCTGCCCCACACGGCGTCGCTGGCCCCGGCCGCGATGGCCACATGACCGTCGCTCGTCGCATAGACACCCGAGCTGGATCCGCCGAAGGACACGTTGCCCGCCCGGGTGAGGATCTCACCGCCGACGGTATAGCGCTCGCCGAGGTTGTCGAGCGCCACCAGCAGGCTGTCGAGCAGGGCCAGATCGATACGCTGACCCTTTCCCGTGCGGTGGCGGTAGTGCAGCGCGGACACCACGCTGAAAGCGCAGAGCATGCCGGCATAGTAGTCCGAGATGGACTGGCCCGACCGGGTCGGAGGCTGGTCGGGGAACCCCGTGATGCTCATGTAGCCGCTGATGGCCTGGGCCAGGATGTCGTAGCCTCGCTGGGCCGCGTAGGGCCCGTGCTGTCCGAAGGCGGTGATCGACGCGTAGACAAGGCCCGGGTTCAGCTGCCGGAGGTCCTCGTAGCCGAGGCCCAGACGCTCCATGGTGCCCTACGCTGAAGTTCTCGGTCACCACATCCGCGTGCTTCACCAGCTCTTTGAAGAGGGCCGCCCCTCGCGGTGTCTTCAGCTCCAGGGTGATAGCCAGCTTGTTCCGCTCACGGTACTGGGCAGCCGGCACGCGCTCCTCGACCCCGTCCCGCCGCCGCTTCACGCCGAGCGACAGACGTTCGCGGCCGCGTTCCCGCGACTCGACCTTGATCACCCTGGCCCCGAGGTCGGCCAGCAGCATGGTGCAGAAGGGCATGGCGATGACCTGTCCTAGGTCGAGCACAGTGATGTCACTCAGCGCGTGGTCCATGGCCTCCGCTCAGTCGATCAATGCGGCATAGGTCAGGACGCGTAGCTCCCGCCGCAACGGATATGACGAGGACGGCATGAGCTGGGTCATGAAGATGACGATCAGATCCTCCGTGGGATCGATCCAGAAGGCCGTGCTGGCCGCGCCGCCCCAGGCAAACTCGCCCGGAGTGCCGAGGATGTGCGCGCGCGACGGCGACTGCATGACCGAGAAGCCAAGTCCGAACCCGACCCCAGCGTACGCAGTCTCCGTGAAGGCCCCCCCCTGGGCAAGCTGGGCCAGATCCTGACCGCCCGGCAGGTGGTTCACCGTCATCAACTCCACTGTTTTTCGCCCGAGGAGGCGGACACCATCCAGCTCACCCCGATTGCGCAGCATGGCGGCGAAGCGAAAGTAGTCCGCCGCCGTCGAGACCAGCCCGCCCCCGCCCGAGAGGAAGCTACACTCCCGGTATTGGCTGGCCTCCGGGTCATCGACCAAGGTCAAGCTCCCGTCGGTCTGGCGCTGGTAGTTGGCAGCGAAGCGCGGGATCTGGGCATCGGTGATGACGAAGCCCGTATCCCGCATGTCCAGCGGTTCCAGCACGTGCTCGCGAAGATATGCGTCCAATCGTTGACCGGAGATGACCTCGATCAGGTACCCGAGCACGTCGGTGGAGACGGAATAGTTCCAGCGGGTCCCGGGGGAAAACTCCAGGGGCAGCTGAGCCAGGGTATCGACCATGTTGCGCAGGGTGTAGCCGGGCCGGGCGCGATCGGCAACGCCGAGCTTTCGGTAGGCGGCGTCGACATTGGTTCGCTCCATGAATCCATAGGTGAGCCCGGACGTGTGGGTGAGCAGATCGCGGATCGTCATGTCTCGCGCCGCGGGGGCGGTCACGAAGGCGGGGTGATTGCCGGCCACGAACGTTTGAAGCCCCTTCCACGCGGGAATGAAGCGGTGCACGGGATCGTCGAGCTGGAACCGCCCCTGCTCGTAGAGCATCATCAGCCCCACGCTGGTGATGGGCTTGGTCATGGAGTAGATGCGGAAGATGGTGTCGGGGGTCAGGGGTCGCCGACGCTCGATCTCCAGGTGCCCCAGGGCCTCGCAGTAGGCCACCCGCCCCCCACGGGCGATCAAGGTCAGAGTTCCCGCCAGCTTGCCGCCTTCGACGTACCGCGCCAGATGGGCGCTGATCCGGGCCAGCCTCGACGACGACAGTCCCACTTCCTCGGGCTTCACGAGTTCTTCGAACTTCATGCGCATGAGTCTCCTGGTTGTCGAATCCACCTCAACGGAACCGGGCGATCACGTCCTTCCCGTAACGGAGCACGTCTTCGGGCGTCTTGACCTGAGCGGGCAGGCCCGCCGCCGAGCTCACCGGCACCGCCACCCGGGCCACCCCCTGCCTGGCCAGCGCCTCGATGTCGGAGAGGTCAGTGGGAGCGGCCAGGGTGATCTCGATCTTCGCCGGATCCCGGCCGGCCGCTTCCGCCGCGCGGCGCATCTCGGCCAGGAGCTCCGGCGGGGCGGCCCGAGCGGGAAAGTAGCCGTCGCCGAGTCGCCCCGCCCGCCGCGCAGCGGCCATGGTGTCGCCCCCGATGATGATGGGGATCCGCCGCTCCTGCGGTAGCGGACGACAGAACACCTGGTTGAAGGCGACGAACCGACCACGGTAGCTCGCGCAGTCCTGGCTCCACAGTGCCCGCATGGCGGCCACGTAGTCGTCCGTGCGTGGCCCACGATCATCGAAGGGCACCCCGAGCGTCGCGAACTCCTCGGCCAGCCAACCCACGCCTATCCCCAGCAAGACGCGGCCGCCACCGGCCAGGTGATCGAGAGTGGCAACGGCCTTGGCCGTGACCACAGGATTCCGCTGGGGGAGAATCAGAATGGCCGTGCCGAGCTTGATGGTCCGGGTGGCCGATGCGATATAGGCCAGCCAGATCAGGGGATCGGGAATGGGAAAGTCCTCCAGGCCCGAGCCCATCCGCCCGGTCGGGGAGTACGGATAGCGAGACTGGTAACCGTGGGGCACCACCACGTGCTCGACCGTCCAGATCGAGTCGAAGCCCGCTGCCTCGGCGGCCTGGGCGAGCTCCACCGCGGCGGCCCCATTTGCGTATCGTCCGAGGCTCGCGTAGCGCAGACCGAATTTCATCTCAGCCGGCCACCACCCGGGCCTGGTACCGGCGATAGCAGCGCACGGCGTTGTCCCAGAAGAGCTTGCGCAGGACCTGCTCGGGCAGCGACCAGCCCAGCACGACCTCGACCGACTTGGGAAACCAGCTCTCCGAGTGCGGATAGTCGGTCGCGAACATCAGGGTGTCCTCGCCGAGGGCCTCGATCGCGTGGCGGAGCGACTGCTCACCTTCGTGAATCTGGATACTCTGGTGATACTGGGGGCCCCGGATGTATTCGCTGGGTTTTCGGGCCAGCGGCGGCAAGGCATGGCGGCACATCTCGGCCAGTTCGTCGAGGCGCGCGCCCCACGAGGCCAGCCAGCCGTGCCCGCACTCGAGGGGGGCCAGGCGCAGTTCCGGGTATCGATCCAGAACCCCCGCCCCGATGAGGGCCGCCATGTTGCGCTGGGCGTTCCAGACGTGGCTGGCGGAGCGTTGCAGGAACACATTGTTCCAGGTGTCCCACACACCTGGCGGATATGGCACGGTCATGGTGAACGTGTGGATGATGACGGTGAGGTCATGCTCTTGGGCTACCGCCCAGACGGGCTCCCAGTCGGGATCGTCCAGCGACATCTCCGGTGGGCAGATCGGGAAGATGCCGACCGGCCAGTCCTCCTTGCCGCAGCGGCGCACCTCGGCCACCGAGGCCGGTATGTCTCGCCCCGAGGCCAGGATCACGCTGGTCAGCCGATCCGGATAGGGGGCGCAGTAGTCGTTCAGGAATCGGTGATAGGCCTCGTACATCGCCAGCTCGAGCTTGACATCGTCCAGGCCGCAGAACGCCGGCAGCCCGCCCGAGGGCAGAACCATGTTCACGTCGATGCCCTCGATGTCCATGTCGCGGACCCGTGCGTGAGGGTCGAAGCTGACGCGCTCGCTCGGAAACGGGGGGCCTTGCCAGCGCACATCCCAGGGTGTACCGCCGTCTTTCAAACCCCGGGTGATGGCCGTCGGGGCCGATACGCGCTCCTTCGAGCCGAGGCGTCGGTCGAGCGTCGGCCGTTTTCCGACGTGATAGCGAGACATACCGCCCTTAGCCGGCGCCCGCCCCACCGCGGAGCCTGCCGCCGCCAGCCGGGCGCGATCGCGATCCGACAGATAGGCCTCGATGGGCTCGACGGGCTCGATCAGGTGCGTATCGGCGTCGAATACGCGATATCCTCCGCGGGCCATGGCCTACCTCCTTATGGGGGGCCCCGACATGGCCCCCCATCCCCCCAACGCTCGAGGACGTCCCGGGATACCCGTGACGCCCCTCGATTTCACGCGCCGGCTCGGGGGCCCCGACATCGCCCCCCATTCCCCCCACCGCTCGAGGACGTCCCGGGATACCCGTGACGCCCCTCGAATTCACGCGCCGCGCTCTGGGGCCCCGACATGGCCCCCCACATCCCCCCACGACGCTCGGGGCGTCCCGAGTGTACCCTTCGCAGGCTCTGAGAAGTCTTATGCTCTCGGAACAACCGCCCTATGGTGCTTGTTACTGCTGTGCGCGTCGCTCGGCGACGGTCACGATAGCACGGTGGGCCCCTGGCCCGGGCCAAGAGCAAGAAACGTTGACAGCCGCGTCGCACCCTGGTAGCGTCCGCCGCGTCGAGCGCAAGGATTGCCCGAACTCGCTTCCGGAGCCCCTCCCCCCATCGCGTGCTTGCCGCGTTGAGGTGGATCCGTTGAAGCCGGCGGGCATCGTTCAAGGCCCGGGAGGAGAGTGAATGGCTCGGATCCCAGGACCGCTCAGATTGTCGCACCTGCTCGCCGTCCGCTCGACGTGCCCTGAGTGGCAGTTTTCCCCCATCAATCGGAGGTGTCAGCGCATGGAACGGTCCCGACGTTACCTGAGCTTCTTCGTGGTCTTGGCCGTGGCGCTCCTCGGTATGTCGATGGTCGTGACGATACCGGTCGGAGCCCAGGCTCCGGAAACCCCACGCCGGGGCGGCGTGTTGCTCGCCGTCATTGGCGCCGACCCGCCGAGCCTCGACCCCCATCAGGAAAGCACGTTTGCCAACATCCAGCTGGTGGCGCCGCTCTACAGCCTGTTGCTGCAGATCGATCCCCTCAACTACCCGAAGATCATCGGTGACGTGGCCACCGAGTGGAAGATGTCCCCGGATGGGCTGACGTACACCTTCAAGCTTCGCCAGGGCATCAAGTTCCACGACGGCTCGCCGTTGACGTCCGCCGACGTCAAGGCCAGCTACGAGAAGATCGTCTCCCCGCCCCAGGGAGTGGCCAGTATCCGCAAGGAGGCCTACACGTCGATCGAGCGCATCGAGGCCCCCGATCCCGCCACCGTCGTGTTCAAGCTCAAGTTCCCGTCGGCCTCACTGCTGAGCAACCTCGCGTCTCCGTGGAACGTCATATATCCGAAGAAGTACCTGGACAAGGATCCCAACTACTTCAAGACGAACGTCGTGGGTTCCGGCCCCTTCAAGTTCAAAAGCTACACTCGCGGCTCCACATTCGAGGGGGAGCGCAACCCCGACTACTTCATCAAGGACCGACCCTACCTCGACGGCTACAAGTTCTACATCAGCCCCGAGACGTCCGTGCGGGCAGCCGCCATCCGGTCCGGGCGCGCGTACATCGAATTCCGCGATCTGCCCAACGCAGAGGCGGAAGCGATCAAGAAGCAGCTGGGTGACAAGGTCGCCGTCCAGCAAACACCCATGGTCGGCCAGTTCGGGATCCTCATCAACAACACGGTGAAACCGTTCACCGACCCCCGCGTACGCAAGGCTGTCACGCTCGGCTTTGACCGCTATACGGGGGGCAAGGTGCTCTATACCTTGACGGGCCTCCGCGACCCGGGCGGTCTGCTGCGTCCGGGCACTGAGTTTGCCATGCCACCCGCCGAGCTTGAGAAGCTGCCAGGGTTCTGGCGAGACGCCGAGAAGAGCCGGGCCGAGGCCAAGCGTCTCTTGGCCGAGGCCGGGTACCCCAACGGCTTCAAGGTCGTCCTCAAGAACCGCAACGTGAAGCTGCCGTACCAAGACCTGGCGGTGTTCGCGATCCAGGAATGGAGAAAAATCGGGATCGAGGCCGAGAATCGGCCCGTCGAAACCGCGGCCTGGTTCGCCGATCTGCAGGGGGCGAACTTCGAGTTGATGATCGGCCCCACCGTCGAGTTCATGGACGATCCGGACCAGTTCCTCAACCGTTACACCACCGGCGCCCCCCAGAACTACGGGCGCTTCTCCGATCCCGTCGTCGACGACCTGTTCTCCCGGCAGGCCCGGGCCATCGACCCCGCCGAGCGCAAGAAGCTGGTCATGCAGCTCCAGCAACGCGTGATCGAGAACGTCTACTACATGCCGGGGCTGTGGTGGACGCGCAACGTGGTGCACTGGGCCAAGGTGAAGAACTATGTGGCGCCCCCCAGTCACTACACCAATCAGAAGCTCCAGGACGTGTGGCTGTCCGAGAATTGAACGTCGCGCATATTCATGAGGTGACGGTCAGGCAGACGATCGGCAGAGATTAGGCGCGTTGGCGGCTCCTCAGACAACCGAGGGAGGGTCAAGAGATGCGACATCATCGCGTGCTCGTCATCGTCCTCGCGCTCGCTGTCCTGTTCGGATTGCTGGCGGCGGCGGGGTCCTCCGCCGTGTGGGCGTCGGAAACTCCGCGCCGGGGAGGGGTGCTGCTGGCGGTCATCGGTGCCGACGCGCCGAGCCTCGACGCGCACCAGGAAAGCACCTTCGCGACCCTCCACCCGGTCGCCCCGCTCTACAGCACGCTCTTGCAGATCGATCCCTACGGTCACCCGAACGTCATCGGCGACGTGGCCAGCGAATGGAAGATCTCGCCCGATGGTCTCACCTATACCTTCAAGATCCGTCAGGGGATCAGATTCCACGACGGTTCGACGCTGACCGCCGTCGACGTGAAGGCCACCTACGACAAGATCGTCTTCCCGCCGGAAGGGGTCCGGAGCCCACGGAAGATCTACTACACCGCGGTCAAGAGCATCGAGGCTCCGGATCAGAGCACAGTCGTGTTCAAGCTTTCGTACCCGTCGGCCTCCCTCCTGTCGAACCTCGCCTCCCCGTGGGCCGTGATCTATCCGAAGAAGTACCTCGACAAGGATCCGAATTACTTCAAGACCAACGTCGTCGGCTCCGGACCGTTCAAATTCAAGAGCTACACGCGCGGATCGACGTTCGAAGGAGAGCGGAACCCCGATTACTTCGTCAAGGACCGCCCGTACCTCGACGGGTACAAGTTCTTCATCAGCACCGAGACGTCCGTGCGCGCAGCGGCGATCCGGTCTGGCCGCGCCTACATCGAGTTCCGCGACCTGCCCAACTCCGAGGTGGAGACAATCAAGAAGCACCTAGGCGACAAGGTCGCCGTCCAGCAGGCCCCCAATACTATCCAGGTTGGCATCGCGATCAACAACACCGTGAAGCCGTTCACCGACGTGCGTGTCCGCAAGGCGCTCACCTTGGGGCTCGATCGTTACACGGCGAGCAAGGTACTGTACGGGATCACGGGCCTCAAGGAGGTCGGGGCCCTCACGCGGCCGGGCACGGAGTGGGCGATGTCGCCGGCCGAACTCGAGAAGCTCCCGGGCTTCTGGCGAGACGCCGAGAAGAGCCGGGCCGAGGCCAAGCGGCTCCTGGCCGAGGCGGGTTATCCCAACGGCTTCAAGGTGGTCCTCAAGAACCGCAACGTCAGGCTCCCCTACCAGGACTGGGCGGTGTTCGCGATCCAGGAATGGAAGAAGATCGGGATCGAGGCCGAGAATCGGCCGCTCGAGACCGCGACCTGGTTCGCGGATGGACGGGACCAGGGGAACTTCGAGCTGATCGTGAACCCAAACGGTGCTGTCATCGACGATCCCGATGTGTTGCTGAATCTCGCCGTCACCGGGTCCCCTCAGAACTGGGGCCGCTTCTCCAGTCCCGCGATCGACGACCTCTACTCGCGGCAGGCCCGGACGCTCGACCCGGCCGAGCGCCGGAAGCTGGTCATCGAGCTCCAGAAAGTCGTCCTCGAGAACGCCTACTACATGCCCGGCCTCTGGTGGATGCGGAACGTCGTGCACTGGACTAAGGTGAAGAACTTCGTGGCCCACCCGAGCCAGTTCACCAACCAGAAGCTCCAAGACGTCTGGCTGGCAGAGGATTGAACGGAGGAGGGTGGAGGCGGCATGCGCACGTACATCGCCAAGCGGCTGCTCCTGATGATCCCCACCTTGCTGGGGGCCGCAACCCTGGTATTTCTGATCATGCGTGTGATCCCGGGCGACGTGGCCCTCCTCATCCTGGGAGGGGACCAAGGGCAGATCGATCAAAGACAGCTCGATGCCATGCGCCGGCAGCTCGGACTGGATCAGCCACTCCTGGTGCAGTTCGGGAAATGGCTGTGGGGCGTGGTGCGCTTCGACTTCGGCAAATCGCTATGGACGGGACAGCCGGTCACCGAAGAACTGCTCATTCGGCTGCCCCTATCCCTGCAGCTGGCGCTCATGGCCACGATGGTCTCGGTGCTGATCTCGATTCCCCTTGGCATGCTGGCCGCCGTCCGCCAGGACACGTGGGTGGACTACGTCATCCGCGTGGTCAGCATCGGTGGTCTCGCCATCCCAGGGTTCTGGGTGGGGATCCTCTGCATCCTGTTCCTCGTGATCTTCTTCGGCTGGGGACCGCCCCTGGAGTTCACGCCGCTCTGGGTCAGTCCCTGGGCGAATTTCCAGATCATGGTCTGGCCCGTGCTCACCGTCGGCTATCGGTACGCCGCGGTGACCACCCGGATGACCCGTTCGACCTTGCTGGAGGTGCTCCGGGAGGACTATATCCGCACGGCCTGGGCGAAGGGGTTGCGGGAACAGGCGGTCGTGATCCGTCACGCGCTGAAAAATTCGATGCTCCCTGTCGTCACCCTGATCGGGACGGAGTTCGCGTTCCTCATCGGGGGCCTGGTCGTCACCGAGACGGTGTTCACCTTGAACGGCGTGGGCCGCTTCGTGGTCGACGCCGTCGCCCATCGGGACTACCCGGTCGTGCAAGCCCTCATCTTCCTGATCGCGTTCAGCTTCGTACTCGTGAACCTCCTCGTGGACCTGACGTATGCGTGGTTCGATCCACGCATCCGCTATCGGTAGCGATGGCGACCAACGTCGAGCTGACCCACGCCACGGCGACGCCGAGCCTGAGGCCGCGGCTGTCCACCGTGGAAGCCATCATCAAGTTTGCCCGCACGAAGCCGCTTGGGGCCGCGGGGGGGCTGATCATCGTGTTCATGATGGTCGTGGCCGCCCTCGCGGGGGTCCTGGCGCCGTACGATCCGTACCGCGCCGATTACGCGTTGCAGTTCGCGAGGCCAAGCGTCGAGCACTGGTTCGGCACCGATGAGTTCGGACGCGACATCATGAGCCGGATCATCTACGGAGCCCGGATCGCGCTCTTCGTGGGCTTCACCGCGTCATTCACGGGCTGCACGATCGGCGGCCTGCTGGGAGTCATCAGCGCGTACTGGGGCGGGAAGGTCGATCTCCTCCTCGAGCGCTTGATGGACATCCTGCTGGCATTTCCGCAGTTGATCCTCGCCCTCGCCATCGCCTCGATCCTGGGCCCGGCGGTCCACAACGTGGTCATCGCGATCTCCATTCCCATCATTCCGCGCGCGGCGCGGGTGGTGCGGTCGAGCGCCCTGTCGGTGAAGGAGAATGTGTACGTGGAGGCGGTGAACGCGCTCGGCGCCTCCCGTCCCCGCGTGGTCCTGCAGCATATCGTCCCCAACGTCGTCGCGCCCTACATCATCATCGTGACCGCGCAGCTCGGAGCGGCCATCCTGGCCGAGGCTGCCCTGAGCTACCTCGGTCTGGGGGCGGCGGAGCCAACGCCCTCGTGGGGCCTGATGCTCTCCGGGTCGGCCCTGTCCTATGCCGAGAAGGCTCCGTGGATCGCCCTCTTCCCGGGCATCGCCATCAGCCTCGGAGTGTTCGGCTTCAATCTCTTTGGCGATTCCCTGCGGGACGCGCTCGACCCCAAGCTGCGGCGGAGCTGAGAAGGTCGCTCCCCAGCGCGCTGGTGGCTCCGTTCGACCGTGACGGGGTCGGCGGAGTCGGCCGGCTGGCGACGCAACGTGTGGGCGCTGGCCCTTGTCGTCTTCGTCGCCTTCGTGGGCTTCCAGTCTTTCGCGCCATTTCTGCCGCTCTACGTCCGCGACCTGGGCGTGACCGATCCGGGCCGGATCGCGCTGTGGTCCGGTCTGATCGCGGCCGTGACGCCAGCCGTCTCCGGTCTGCTCGGTCCGTTCTTCGGTCGACTGGCCGATCGCTTCGGCCGCAAGGCGATGCTCATCCGTTCCTTGGTGGCCTTCGTGATCATCATGTCCGCCATGGGGCTGGTCACGTCAGTGGAACAGCTCTTCGTGGCGCGACTGCTGATGGGCTTCTTCGCCGGCTTCACGCCGATGGCCATGGCCCTCGCCAGCGTCTCGGCCCCTCGCGAAAAGGTGCCCGAGGCGATCGGCCTGGTGCAGTCCGCGCAGTTGCTGAGCGTCGCGATCGGGCCCGCCGCCGGCGGCTACCTCGCCACTCGTTTCGGGATTCGCTCAGCCCTCTTCGCGACGGCGGGCCTGTGTGCGCTGGCGCTGATCGGACTCATCGTGCTGTTCAAGGAGCTGGCACCCGGCCCGTCGCGGCAGGCGACCGTACGCCTGCCGCTCCGGCAAGTGTTCGGCTATCCCCACTTCATGTTCGTGCTCACCCTGCTGGTGATCGCGCAGTACGTCGACCGGAGCCTTGCCCTGCTTGTCCCCTTACGCGTTGCTCACCTACCTAGTGTGGAGGCGGTCGCCGCCACGTCCGGCTTCATCATCGCGATCGCTGCCGTGGCTGCCACGATCTCGGCCAACCTGGTGGCGCGCCTGGCGCAAGGCATCCCGTCCGCACATCTGCTGATGATCGCCTTCCTCGTCGGCGGCCCTCTGTGCGGGGCCATGGCGCTGGCCGGGGGCTGGGTGTCGCTGCTGGTGCTGCGGACTCTCGTCGGCTTGTGCCTGGGCGGCGCGATCACTCTGGCCTACGCGCTGGGTGGCCAGATCGTACCCAGCGAGAATCGGGGGGCTGCCTTCGGCTGGCTCGCGATGGGCGTACAGGTTGGAAGCGCCGTCAGTCCCCTGATCACGGGGGCTCTGGCCGCCGCCAGCATCCCGGTGGCCTTCCTCTTTGATGCTGGCCTCGTCTGGATCGGTGCGGCCCTACTCGCCTTCGGCGCCCGGGAGCTCCGCTCGCGCTAGGTCATTCTTGCTCCTTGGCCGCCCGCACAATCTCGCGTGTGCACGAGGCGAGGAGCGCTCGATCCCGCGGATACGTGAGTTCGCGGGGGGCTTCCTGCAGCGGAATCCAGCGAACGGCGTCTATTTCGTGCTGGGCGGAGGCGACACCGTCGATCGCCTGCATGCTCCAGTAGCGGACGGTCTTCGTGCGGCCGCGTTGATCGAGGTATTGCACGGTGCCGACCTCCATCCCGAGAGTGCAGGAGAGATTCGTCTCCTCCTGCACCTCACGCACCGCGCACGCTTCGTCGGTCTCCCCCGGCTCGACCTTGCCCTTGGGCAGGGTCCAGTCCTCACGTCCGGTCCGATGCACGAGGAGAACGTCGACCCCTCCGCTCGCGGTGCGCCGCCACACGACGCCACCGGCGGCTCGCACGGTTTCAGTCACCCCCATACCCTTCGCCCTCGACTCTCGACCTTCGGCCAGAAGTTCTGGAAGGCCTCGCGCGCCGCCTGTCGTCGGGCCCGTTGACGCTCCACGAGACGCCCGGCAACGAAGCTGGCCCGACGGCCGCGGACGCCGGCAAAAAGCTCACGCAGGCGTGCCTCGGCAACAACCGCGTCCTGATGCTCCCCGAGAATATCTTGCAGCTCGCTTGGCCTTGCTGGCGAAGCGCTCGGCTTGCGCGGCCTTCGGTCGGCACCGCCAGCTCCGCCGCGTGGCGCGCGCGCTTGCTCTTGATCCGGACCGCATGCAAGTCTGCGTCGCTCGGCGCTTCGGGTAGCGCCTTGACGGCCTTGCGCAGCTTTCGGAACTCCGCGGCGGCGAGATCTTTCAGCGACACCTCCGCGCCCGTCGGTGGCGGGTCGGTAATCAAGTCCTCCAGCCGGTCGAGCACGGCGAAATAGCGTTGGTTCTCGAGCACAGTCAGGAGCCTCTGGCCCGCCCGCTCTCGCTCTTCGTCCAGCTGACGGAGTAGCCGCTGACCACCACGCCGCTCCGGACGATCGAGACTGGCCAGCTCTGACGCCAGATAGTCGCGAAGGACGTCGAGATCGCGTCTGCCTCCCAACTCCGTGTTCAGCCAGGCCAGCTCCTTTCGAAGCGCCTCGACCGCTCCGGGTTCGAACAGCGCCCGGGAAGCTCGCAAGATGGCCCGCAACCGCCGGACCGCCGCCCGCATCTGATGAAGTTCCTCGGCGTCCCGACCAAGTCTCGTGCCTGGATCGTGGGCGCGAACGGCTTCGAGCTGCCCCCGCAACATGACCAGCACATGATCGAGCGTCGAAGCCGACTCGGCGAGCGGCTTGTGGTCAACAGACAAATCCAGCCCGAGGGCCCGGAAGACCTTGGGGCGGCCGTCGCTATCGGTGGCGCCGGCGGCGCGGAGCGCGTCGCCCAGGTGCTCGAGCGCCTGCTCGTCGCCCCCGACCAGTTCGATCTCGACCTCCCGGAAGCGCTGGACGATTCGCCGATCCTCGAAGACGGACACGGAGTCCAGCACAACCTCCGCCACCGGTCCCCGGAGATCACGCACCAATACACCGGAGCGACGCGTGAGAAGGGTGGCGATGGGCGCCAGGTCGGCTCCGCGGGTATAGACGCTCAGGAGGCGGCACAGCTCGGGAGGGATGATAGTCGGCGAGCCAGGAAGCTCGATCTCTAGCCGGGCGGCTCCCCGCGGAAGCTTGACCTGCCAGCGGTGCTGGCGCTTCTCGGTACGCCGGCGCACGGTGACACCTTTGCGGGCCAGGCGATGGTCGTGACCGTCGTAGTAGACGGAGACGAACATGCGGCGCGGGAGAGGTTCGCCCGGCAGCTTGGGCAGGCGGAAGCGTGGCCCGACGTCGAGCTTCAGCTCCCGCTCCAGGGTCTCCTTCATCGCCACCGCGTGGCAGTATGCGACCGCGGCTGCCGTGCTTCAAGGGCTAGCTGGCTCGCGCCTCGGTACAATGGCTGCATGCGTCTCCCTCGTTCGCCAGTCGCGGTCCTGCTGCTCATGGCTCTTCTCGGCGCGGCGTCGGCCGCGGCGACGTCGCCGGCCTATCCCCCAGCCGATTGGATTCTCGACCAGGTCAGGGTGCTCTCCGCGCCCGAGATGGAAGGCCGGGGTTCAGGTACCCCAGGTGGTGACCGGGCAGCCGCGCTCATCAGCAGTGTGTTCCGGGAGGCGGGTCTCACCCCGGGCGGAGACGGCGGAGGGTTCCTGCAGGTCTTTACGGTTCCCAGCGGAACGCGGCCCGGACCGCCGGCCCAGAGCGCCAATGTCGTCGCCATTCTGCCGGGACGCGATGCTCGGTTGCAGCATGAGGCCATCCTGGTCGGCGCCCACTACGATCACCTGGGACGAGAGGGACAACCGGGGGCGTCCGTCGACCGGGGCAGTGCGGTCCATCATGGGGCTGACGACAACGCATCCGGCACGGCTGTCATGCTAGCCCTCGCCCGTGCGTTCGCGGCCACGGGAGGGGCGCCACGCACGCTCATCTTCGTCGCCTTCTCCGGCGAGGAATTGGGCCTGCTCGGGTCCAAACACTACAGCAAGAACCCGGCGTGGCCACTCGAGCGGACGATTCTCATGCTGAACCTGGACATGGTAGGACGCCTCCGTCACGAGCGCCTCTTCGTCGGCGGGGTGGACAGCGGGACCGGTCTGCGCGACCTGCTCGCGGAGGCAGCTCGCGGCCTACCGCTCAGCCTGGAGCTTCGCGGCGACCCGTGGGCCCCCTCCGACCACACGACCTTTTATCGGGCGGGGCTGCCCGTCCTCTTTTTCTTCACTGGCATCCACGAGGACTATCACCGGCCGACTGATACCTGGGACAAGATCAACGGGTCAGGCCTGGCCACCGTCTTCACCTTGGCCACCAAGGTGGTCAGCGCGACGAGCACGCTAGATTCTCCCCCACAGTACGTGAAACTCGCGACGCCACCCGAGCAGCGGGTCTTCTTCGGGATCGTTCCGGAATTTGCCGAGGCCCGCCCCGGCGTTCGGGTGAGGGACGTGAGGCCGGGCAGCCCGGCCGACCGGTCTGGCGTGCGCACCGGCGACCTCATCGTGAAGTTCGCTGGTGTGGACGTGAAAACCCTCGAGGATCTCACCCTCGCCTTGCGGACTCGTCGAGCAGGGGACCGCGTCGACGTGGTGATCGTCCGCGACGGCCGTGAGCGCCGCATGGAGGCCATCCTCGCCGAGCGCCACTGAACGGGCGGCCCGATCACGACCTCCGGGCGGCGTCTCACGGCCGCCCCGCGTTCACAGAGCGGCGGTACACATGATCTCGACGAGGTACTTGGGCGAGGCCAGGCGCGCTTCCACGGTCGCGCGGGCGGGCGTGTTCTTGGGATCGACCCAGGCGTCCCAGGCGGCGTTCATATCGTTGTAGAGGGCCATGCTGGCCACGTACACGGTAGCGGAGAGCAGCTTGGACTTGTGGCTACCTGCCGTCGCCAACGCATCGTCGATCCGTTTGAGGATCTGCTCGGTCTGCCCCTTGGCATCGGCCGCCGGGTCGTTGGCGACCATGCCGGCCAGATAGACGGTGTTGCCATGAACCACGGCCTGACTGAGACGGGGTCCGACACCGTGACGCTTGACGCTCATGTCCATCTCCTTTTTCTTGCTGCGAGGTGATCGCGAACGGGATTCTACTCTGATGGCGGCCCGTCCGCCCCCCGTGGTGGCCACCACCGGGCTCTCAACGGTGATCCTGACGGAAGCGAGCCTTTCCTTCCTCGGGCTCGGCGTCCCCCCACCCTACCCAACCTGGGGGGGATGCTTTCGCTGGGAGGCCTCGATCACATGTACCAGGCTCCCTGGATGGCCATCTGGCCGGCCGTCGCCCTCTCGCTCGCGGTTTTCGGGTTCAACATGCTGGGCGACGCACTACGCGACCTACTCGATCCCCGCTTGAAGGGCGGTTGACCCTTGTCCTAGCCGTCCAGCTCTTTGCGCACGATCTCGACCCCACCCACCAGCGCGGCGAGCTTCTGCTTCACCACCCACCGCGGCGTTTCCCAGAAGCCACAGTCCGGGTTGAGCCATAGCTTGTCCGGTGCGATGTGGATGAGCAGAGCGCGCACGCGTTCTGCTACGTCTGTCGGCGTCTCTGCCTTGAAAGCCTTCACGTCGATGACACCCGCCCCCAGCTCCTTGTCCTTCGGAAAATCGCGCCAGTTATCCGCCACCTCCGGACCTCGGTTAGCGAACTCCAGCACGATCTGCGCGGCGTGCAAGTCGTGCAAGGTGGGGAATACGTGTCGGTAGTCCCGCACAGCGCTGAAGGGGCGCCCGTAGAGGTTACCGAAGCAGATGTGGACGGCGATCTTGGCGTCGATGCCCTCCACGGCGCGGTTGAGCCCCTTGGCGATCTGAGGCACCGTCCCCGCGTACATGCCGTGGTGCGGCTCGTCGATCTGGATGAAGCCGGCGCCCACCGCGACCAGGGCCTTGCACTCGGCGTTGACGAGAGCGACGAGGTCAGCCAGGAGCGTATCCTTGTCGCGGTAACCACCGCCGAGTCTGAGCGGCACCATCAGCGTGTAGGGGCCAGGCACGGTGGCCTTGATCGGTTTGCTGGTAAGCCCACGGGCGAGCGTGAACTCCTCGACGATGCCCAGGCCCTGCGGCGCCGCGATCTTCTCCACCACCTCGAAAGGGGTGTTGGTATCCCACAGTGGTTGCCCGAGCTGGCGCGGCGCGGGGAGCGCGCGAATTCCCTTGATGGAGTCGTAGAAGCCGATGATGAAGCGCACGCGTCCCATCTCCCCGGTGGTCAGGACATCGATGCCGGCCCGTTCCTGGTCGAGCAACGCTATCTGGGTGGCATCCTCCATCAGCTCGCGCAGGTCGACCGGACCCAGCCGCCCTTGCGACATCGCCTCCCGGGCGAGCCAGACCCAGCCGGGGAGTCCGTGGCTGCCCACGACCGACGTCGGCAGGAGGGCGGGGGGCCCGCTCACGATTCTGGGGGTGGGCCCGGCGAGCGACGGCGGCGACGGCGTGGCCGACGGCGCCGGGACGGGGCGGGCGACTCCGACGACGTTTGACCCGGCGGCGGGGCTGGTGGCGGTGGCACGGGCTGCAAGGGCTCGCCGAGCGGCACGACCTCGAAACGGACGCGCGATTCGGCCCTTGGCCCAACGCTTTCCGGGCGCCGGTCATCGCGGCGGGCGGATCGCTCCGGCTTCCTCTCCTCGCGCGCCGGCGTCGTATCTGGCCGGTGATCGCCGCGTGGTCCTGACCCGGATGGACGAGAGCTGTCGCGGCGCTCTCGGCGCTCGCCTGGTTTTCCCGGATGCGTTCGCCCGCCGTCGCGCCGCCCGCGGGCATCCAGACGTGCGCGCCGTTCCTCGGCATAGCGGCGTCGCTCCTCGGCCGTGGGCTTAATCTCCTCGGCGAACAGATCGTCCTCTGCCCATATCACCGGGATCTTCTGACTGAGGAACTTCTCGATAGCCTCGAGATTGAGCGCACTCGCCTCGTCTACCAGGCTGATGGCCTTGCCGGCCGCTCCGGCCCGGGCGGTACGCCCGATGCGGTGCAGGTAGTCCTCCGGATCCTGCGGAAGGTCCCAGTTGATCACGTGGCTGACCGCTTCGATGTGAAGGCCGCGCGAAGCGACATCGGAGGCGACCAGCACGGGCAGCTTGCCCTCCTTGAAGTCGTTCAGGATCCTGAGCCGCCGCCTCTGCTCGACGTCACCCGTCAGGGCACGCGCCTGCCACCCGTTACGAGTGAGACGATCCTCCAGCCGCCTCGCCTCCTCGCGGGTGTTGCTGAAGATGAGGATTCGCTCCCCACCTTCGCGCCGCAGGATTCCCAGGAGCAGGTTGAACTTCTCCTCCCGTCCCGCGTGGTAGAGCAGCTGCTCCACGCTGTCGACCGTCTTCTGCTCGGGCGTGATGGTGATCTGGGCGGGGTTGTTCATGAACTCCCACGTCAGCTCCAGCACGCGGAAGGAGAGGGTGGCCGAGAAGAGGAACGACTGGCGCTTCTCAGGAGGCGGCAGCCGCCGAAGAATGAAGCGCAGGTCGGCAATGAACCCCATGTCGAACATGCGGTCCGCCTCGTCGACGACCAGCACCTCCACCCGCCGCGGGGACCAGATGTGCTGCTTCATGTAGTCGATGAGGCGCCCAGGAGTCCCCACCAGGACGTCCGCGCCGGCGGTGAGCGCGTCGCGCTGCCTGTTGTAGTCGATGCCTCCGTACACGGCCAGGGTCCTGAATGGCGTGAAGGCGCCGAGAATGTGCGCATCTGCCTCGATCTGCACGACCAGCTCCCGGGTGGGAGCGATCACGAGCATGCGCGGCGCGGTGCCCACACCCGGAGCAGGGCCTGGGGATTGGAGCAACCGCGTGAAGCCGGCGATGAGGAAGGCCGCCGTCTTTCCGGTGCCGGTCTGGGACTGACCAGCGACGTCCTTGCCCTTGAGGGCGAGGGGGAGGGCCGCCTCCTGGATGGGTGTGGTGGTCACGAATCCCGCTTGCCGGATACCTTGCGTGATCGGTCGCCGGCAGGTCCAGAGCACTGAAGTCGATCATGGTTGAAGTCCCGTCCGGTCGGCGGGGGTGGCCGGGGACGCCTCCGGCGCTGGCGCTCCGGACGGCGGCTGGCCATTCGACGATCCGGGCGAGGGCTTGGTCGGCCGGCGGCCAAAGAGGCGAGACGAGAGAATACCGACCTCATAGAGCAGGATAAGCGGGCCCGCCATCAGCGTCTGATTGAAGATGTCGGGAGTCGGAGTCAGGACCGCGCTGATGATGAAGGCACCCAGGATCGCATACTTGCGGTTCTTCGCGAGCGTCTTCGTCGTGACCACGCCCATGCGCGTGAGCAGGGTGATCAGAAGCGGCAATTCGAAGACGGCGCCAAAGGCGAGGGTGAATTTCAGGAGAAAGTCGACGTGGTTCTGCAGGGTGATCATGGGGGTGAGCCCCGGCCGCGCATAACTCAAGAGAAAGTTCAGGGCAAAGGGGGTGACCACGAGCAAGGAAAAGGCCCCGCCTCCGATGAACATGAGAGAGCCGATGAGGATGAAGGGCACCGCGTACTTCCTCTCCGTCGGGTGCAGCCCCGGCTCCACGAAGCGCCACACCTGCCAGAGGATACCGGGGGAGGCCACGAACAGCGCCGCGATCAGGGCCACCTTCATCTGGACCCAGAAGGCCTCGGTAGGCGATGTGAAGATCAGCGTGTACCCCATCTTCTTGATAGGCCGGGCCAGGTAGTCGACGATTTTCTCGGCGAAGGGAAAGGTGACCAGCAGACCGACGAGCAACGCGAGCAGACTCCGCACGATCCGCGTCCGCAGCTCGCCGAGGTGCTCCATGAATGACATCCGGCCCTCGGGATCGGCGGCCGGCGCGCTACGCTTGAACGGGAGCACTCAGGCCCTACCAGCTCGTCACGAAATGGCGGAGGACTCCCACACCGTGCCCGACCTGAAATCCTTCCCGAATGGCGGCCGTCACGTAGGCCTTGGCCTCGCGCACGGCGTCGGTCAGCGGCCGCCCACGCGCCAGACCGGCCGCGATGGCCGCAGAAAAGGTGCAACCCGTTCCGTGCGTCGACGCGGACTCGATCCGGGGAGCGGGGAATCGAGTCAGCGTGCGCCCGTCCCACAACAGATCGGTGGCGGAGTGCTTGAGGTGGCCACCCTTGACCAGCACGTGACGCGGCCCGCGGGCCGCGATGCGCCGGGCCGCTTCTTCCATCTCCGTCTCGTCACTCACGGGCATCTCGGCCAGGGCCGCTGCCTCGTGAAGATTGGGCGTGACCACGTCGGCGAGCGGCAGCATCTCGGCTACGAGGGCGTGGCGGGCATCGGGTTGGAGCAACGGGTCGCCGGACTTAGCGATCATGACGGGGTCAAGCACGATGTGGTTCTTCCGATGAGCGCGCAACCGCTCCGCCACCGCTCCCACGATTGGTGCGGTGGACAGCATTCCGATCTTCACCGCGTCAGCACCGAAGTCGTCGAGGACGACATCGATCTGCCTGGCCACAAAGGATGGTTCGAGGTTGACGACCCCGTGAACACCCAGGGAATTTTGGGCGGTGAGGGCGGTGAGCACGGACATGCCGAAGACCTGAAAAGCCGAGAATGTCTTCAGATCCGCCTGGATGCCGGCACCGCCGCCGGAGTCCGACCCGGCGATGGTCAAGGCTTTGCGAACGGTCATACGATCGTGCAGTATACGCGGCCGGCGTCACCTCCGCACCCGGCCCTAGCGGCGCCGGCCACGACCCTGTTCATCGATGCCGGGCAACGACGTCCGGAACGTGTCGCAGTCCTGAATCCGGCCCGTGGCGAGGCCACGCTTGAACCAGGCTACGCGCTGCTGAGCTGATCCGTGTGTCCACCGCTCGGGATTGATCTGACCGGTCATGCGCTTCTGGATGCGATCGTCCCCTACGGCGGCGGCCGCACCAAGGCCCTCTTCGAGGTCGCCCTCTTCGAGAAGGTCACGCTCGCCGGAAGAGCGGGCCCACATGCCAGCCAGACAATCGGCCTGCAGCTCGAGCCGGATGGACAGCGCGTTGGCGGCATCGGGACGTGCCTCCTGCGTGTGGCGGATCTTCTCGGAGATCCCAAGGAGATTCTGCACGTGGTGCCCCACTTCGTGGGCGATCACGTACGCCTGGGCGAAGTCGCCCGGTGCCCCGAAGCGCTGCTTCAGTTCCCGATAGAAGCCGAGGTCGACGTACACCTTGCCATCGAGTGGACAGTAGAAGGGGCCCATGGCCGCCTCCGCGAAGCCACAGCCCGAGCGGACGGCATCGGTGAACAGCACCAACTTCGCCCGCGCGTACTCGCGTCGGGACTTCTGAAACTCCCGCGTCCACATGTCCTGCACGTCGTCGACCACGAACGCCACGAAGTCAGCCAGCTCCTCCTGGTCGGCGGGCTTCGCCTGCGGCGTGGGAGCCATTCCCGGGGCCGGGGCCGTCGGCGCCCCCGGTTCCAGAACCGCGAAGAAGTTCTGGCCGAAAACCAGGCTGAGTACCAGAAGAATCACGACCCCACCCAGGCCTATTCCCATTCCCCCGCCAGGAATCCGGCCTCCGAATCCGCCTCCGGGGCTGGTTCCGCGGCGATCCTCCACGTCCTGGCTCTGCCCGCCTCGCCTCCAGCGCATGGCCGCCCCCCTCTCGCGCGCCCGCAACACGCTTTGCTGGCACGCTAGCCCATCTATCGTGCATCATCTAAACACATTAAGGGAGTGTCTCGGGTCCCCGGGGCGTCTTGAGCAAGGGGGGGGCCGTCGAGGCCCCAGCAGATTTCGTGATATAGAGGGCGCCACGGGTCCTCGGGGCATCCCGAGCAAGGGGGGGGCGTCGAGGCCCCAGCTGATTGCGTGATATCGAGGGGCGCCACGGGTCCCCCGGGGCGTCCCGAGCACGGGGGGCTGGGGGGCCGTCGAGGCCCCCAGCAGATTGCGTGACATCGAGGGGCGCCACGGGTCCCCCGGGGCGTCCCGAGCACGGGGGGGCTGGGGGGCCGTCGAGGCCCCCCACTATAAGTCGAGGCCCCCCACTATAAACTGAGGATACCCGCATGAGCGTCGTACGGGCATTCGAGACAGCATTCAACGCAGCCAACATTCCCGCCCTCCTCGGCTGCTTCGCGGAGGACGCGACCTACGTCGACACGTTCTACGGCAGCCACACCGGCCAGGGTAGGCTTCGGGCGATGTTCGAGCGCATGTTTCACGAAGGACAGGGGTATCGGTGGTGCATGGAGCGAATCGTGGAGCATGGGGCGCTGGCCGCCGCCGAGTGGACATTCAGCTACACGGTCACCAACGCGGTGCCCCGCAGTGCCGGCCGCCTCGTCCGTTTCCCCGGCATGAGTATTTTCGAGCTGGAGCACGGCCTCATCGCCAGCTATCGCGAGTACTTCGACATGGGGACCGCCCTTCTCCAGCTCGGCTTCACCGGTGAATCGATCGCAAAGGTCTTGCGGCGACACCGCATGGCCCCCGACACATCCGTCGGACCATGACGATTCTGGAGACCCTCAACGAGACGCTCCGGCAGGCCATCAAGGACAAGGACATCGGGACTGCCAACGTCGTCCGCATGATCAAGACCAAGTTGAGCGAACGAACGACGGCGAAGGGATTCTCGGGGGCGGTGGACGACGCCTTGCTTCTGGACGTCATTGGCGCCTATCGCAAGCAACTGCAGAAGGCACTGGGGGAGTTCGAAAGGGTCGGCGAACGGGGTCTCGAGCAGGCGGCCCAGCTTCGCGCCGAGATCGCCTTCTGCGAGCACTATCTGCCGACGTCGATGGACGTGGTCGCGTTGCGCGCGCTCGTCCAGGAGCGCCTGCGCACGCTGGGCATCACCGACACCAAGCAGGTAGGCAAGGTCGTCGGCGACGTCATGAAGACACACAAGGGGCAGGTCGAAGCGAGCGACGTCAAGCGCATCGCGGAGGAGCTTCTCGCCGCACCCGCCGATGGCTGAGACGGCAGACGTCATCATCGTGGGCGCCGGTATCATGGGTGCCAGCACGGCCTATCACCTGGCGCGACGTCGGATCGGAACGATCGTCGTTCTCGAGCGCGAGACGGTGTGCTCCGGCTCCACGGCGCTGGCCAGCGGTGGTATCCGACACCAATACGCGAACCGGATCGGGATCGAGCTGACCACCCGAAGCATCGTGACCTATGAGGGTTTTGCCGATGAGTTCGGAGTGGATCCTCAGTTTCGCCAGCACGGATA
Organism: uncultured Candidatus Rokubacteria bacterium; assembly: GCA_963754315.1. Taxonomy (GTDB): domain Bacteria; phylum Methylomirabilota; class Methylomirabilia; order Rokubacteriales; family CSP1-6; genus CAVWFS01. The sequence goes on along the minus strand of CAVWFS010000008.1, from coordinate 228,322 downwards.
CCTACTCCTGGTCACCACTGCTGACGAGCAGGAGGTGGCCGCGCGCAGCGTCGCCCTGCAACGCAGCCTGGGGGTGGAGGTGCTCACCCTGACCCCCGAGGAGACCCGCGCACGGTTCCCGTATCTCAACACTCATGACCTTCGGGCCGCGACCTTCTCGCCGCGCGATGGCTATGCCGATCCCTACCTCTGCACCACGGCCATTGCTGGCCGTGCGCGCGAACTGGGGGTCAGTATCCGCCAGCATGAAGAGGTCGTCGGCGTGGTGCGAGTGGGGTCGAGGGTGACGAGCGTACTGACGGCGCGCGGTCCCATCGAAGCGCCGGTCGTCGTCATCGCGGCCGGTCCCTGGTCAGGGATGGTGGGACGCCTCGCCGGTGTCGACATTCCCGTTTCTCCCCGCCGACGTCACAAGTTCGTCACCGCTCCCTTCCCGACGGAGAAGATTCCCCGAGCAACTCCGTTCATCATCGACCCGCACCTCGGCATTTCCATGCGGCGGGAGGGCGACGGCATCCTGCTCGGCGTCGGACGGGCCGACGAGGCCAGCGCCTTCAACACGGACGTGGACTGGAGCCTCGCCGCCCCGCTCGTGGAGCGCGCCGTCCATCGCGCTCCTGTGCTGGCCGAGGCCCAGCTCATGCGGGGGTGGGTCGGGCTCTACGAGATGACGCCGGACCAGACCGGCATCGTGAGCGGCGTGGCCGGCGTAGACGGCCTCTTCGTGATCGCCGGCTTCAGCGGCCACGGCTTCATGCACGGGCCGATCGCCGGCCAGCTCATGGCCGAGTTGATCGCCGATGGCCACACGAGCACTCTCGAAATCTCTGCGCTCAGCCTCGACCGTTTCACCCGCGGGGAGGCGGTCATCGAGCCCCTCACCTTCGTCTGATCCCCGGCCCGCTTGACAGGTGGCCCTCGACCTTCCTAAGCTCGCGCCACCTCACACGCGGAGGACGTCATGAAACCGCCACGCTTCGAGTACGTGGCCCCGCGCTCCGAGGAGGACGCGCTGGCCCTGCTCGGTGAGTATCGCGACCGGGCCAAGCTTCTGGCAGGCGGGCAAAGCCTCATCCCGCTCATGAACTTCCGCCTTGCCCAGCCCGAGATCGTGATCGACCTCAACCGGATCGCGAGTCTGGCCTATGTGCGCGGAGGGGACGGAGGTGTCACCATCGGCGCTCTCACCCGTCAGCACGTCCTCGAACGAGATGCGGGGGTGGTCGGGCGCTTCCCCATGCTGGCCGAGGCGTGCCGTCTGATCGGCCACCTGCCGATCCGCCATCGCGGCACGGTCGGGGGCAACCTCGCTCATGCCGATCCCGCCTCGGAGCTCCCGGCCGCCATGGTCGCCCTCGGTGCCGAGATGGTGGCCGCCAGCCGGCAGGGACGGCGGACCATTGCCGCGGACCAATTCTTCGCGGGCCCCCTCACCACAACCCTGAGGGCCGACGAGTTGCTGGAAGAGATTCGTGTCCCCGCTCTTCCTCCGCGTACGGGTGGGGCCTTTGTGGAGATCTCGCGACGCGCGGGCGACTTCGCCCTCGTGGGCGTGTCGGCGCTGGTCACTCTGGACGCGTCCGGCCGCTGCACGCGCGCCCGGATCGTTCTCTGCGGAGCGGGTCCGACGCCAATCCGCGCTACGGCCGCCGAGCAGATCCTCACTGATGGGCGCGTGGAGGGAAAGGCCCTCGACGAGGCGGCCAATCAGGCGGCCGCTGCCACAACTCCCCCCTCCGATGTGCACGCCTCGGCCGCGTTCCGCAAGAAGCTGGCTCGCCACGTCACGCGCGAAGCGCTCGAAACGGCGGCCCAGCGGGCAGGACGAACCTGAACCATGCCGACCACTGAGTCCATAGCGCTGACGGTCAATGGCGTGCGTCACGAGCTCACCGTGGAGCCGCGCTGGCTCCTGGTCGACGTCCTCCGTGACACGTTGGGGCTCACCGGGACCCATATCGGGTGCGAGCACGGTGTGTGCGGCACGTGCACGGTCATGGTGAACGGCGAGACGGCCCGAGCGTGCTTGATGCTGGCCATCGGCGCCGATGGGGCGGACATCATGACCGTCGAAGGACTCAGCGTCGACGGAGGGTCTGCATCCGCTCCAGGAAGCCTTCCGGGAGGCGCAGGGGCTCCAGTGCGGCTTCTGCACACCCGGCATGCTCATGATCGCCTACGAGCTGCTCCGCGCGAATCCGGCGCCGAGCGAGGCCGAGATTCGTGAAGCCATCTCGGCCAACCTCTGCCGCTGCACCGGGTATCAGGGCATCATCGAGGCCGTCTCCCTCGCCGCCGCCAAGGGCGCAGTGGCGAGGGCTAGCTGAGGAGGGACCATGGCCGCAACCCCATACACCTGGATCGGCAAGGACATTCCGCGGCTCGAGGATCCGAAGCTTCTTGCCGGTCGCGCTACCTATGTCGACGACGTGCGGCTGCCGGGCATGCTCCACGCGGCGGTGCTGCGGAGCCCGCACGCCCACGCGCGAATCGTCAGGGTCGATTCGAGCCGGGCGCGCGCGCTGGCGGGTGTGTGGGCGGTGGTCTCGGGAGAAGACGCCCGCGCCTTGACCAATCCCCTGCCCGCTTTCTGCGCGGAGCCGGTGGCGCAGTACGCACTGGCGGTCGACAAGGTGCGCTTCGCGGGGGAGGCGGTGGCGGCGGTGGCCGCTGTCGATCGCTACACGGCCGAGGACGCCGCTGCTCTCATCGACGTGGAGTACGAGCCGCTGCCCGCCCTTACCGACCCGTTCGCGGCGATGCAGGCCGAGGCCCCAAAAATACACGACACGCTTCCCAACAACCTCGTCTTCGAGAAGACCTTGTCGTTCGGCGATGTCGACGGGGATTTCTCGCGCGCGCGGCGGGTGATCCGGCGTCGGCTGCGCTGGCATCGGGCCAGCGCCCAGCCGCTGGAGACAGCGGGCGCGGTCTGTCGCTACGATCCGCTCGGGCAGCGCATGGACGTCTGGTCGAACACCAACATGATCAACTTCGTCGGCTGGCTGCTCGCCAACACGCTCAAGGTGCCGGCGAGCAAGCTCAATCTGATCCCGATGTACGTGGGTGGGAGCTTCGGCTCCAAGCACGTGCTGGCCAAGGTGATCGCGATCGCGGGCATGCTGGCCAAGCGCGCCAACCGCCCGGTGAAGTTCATGGAGGACCGGGTCGACAACCTGCTCGCTTCGGAGAACCTCGCCTGTGACCGCTACTATGACGCCGAGCTGGCCCTGAACGATCAGGGTGAGTTCACCAGCCTGCGTGTGCGTGTCGTCGACGACTATGGCGCCTACTTCCAGTTCGGCCACGGGACTCACGGCAATGCTCTGGCCCAGGTCACGGGGCCCTATCGCATCGGCAGCGTCGCCTATTCCGTCCAGTGCGTGCTGACCAACAAGTGCCAGCAGGGCGTGTTCCGCGGAGCGGGCTCCGATGCCGGAAACTTCTGCCTGGAGCGCCTGGTGGACGCAGCGGCCCAGGAGCTCGGTGCGGATCGGGTCGAGCTGCGCCGGCGCAACTTCATTGACGCCGCCCGGTTTCCCTTCAAGACGCCCGTGGGAAACATTTACGACAGCGGCAACTATCCAGCTGTGCTGGACCGCGCCATCGAGATGGCAGGCTTGCCCGACCTCGCCCGAATGCAGCAGCAGGCGCGCGCGCAGGGTCGGTATGTGGGGATTGGTCTCGCCACCGCACAGCAGCGCAGCGTGTACGGGCCCACCGAGTTCTGGTTCTGGTACGACACCCCTGGACTGTCCAGCGCTCCCGAGAGCGTCGGGTTGAGCCTCGGCCCCACGGGCGAATTCGTGGCGACCATGTTCTCGCCGTTCTGGGGCAATAGCCCGGAGACGGTGGTGGCCCAGACCGCGGCCGAGGAGTTCGGGATCGATCCCGCGCAGGTTACCGTGACCTATGAGGACTCACAGCACGGGCTCCCGGGGGCCGGCCCCGGCGGCAGTCGCATGGCCGTGATGCTGACGGGGGCCACCGTGGGTGCCGCGCGCAAGCTCAAGGACAAGATGGCGCGTATCGTGGCCCACCAGTTCGAAGCAGCGCCCGAGGATGTCGTCTTCGCCGACGGCAAGGCCATGGTCCGAGGCATGCCCGACAAGTCGATGACCTACGCCGATCTTGGGCTCAAGGCCTACTGGTTCAAGCTGAACCTTCCGCCCGGGATGGAATCCGGACTCGAGGCGCGCCACACCTATGATCATCCCTACCTCACCCTGCCCTCAGCCGACCGCAAGGATCTCGGTGCCTTCTATCCGATCATGGCCCACGGCGTCCACGTTCCGGTGGTGGAGGTCAACCCCGAGACCGGTCAGGTCCGCATCCTTCGCTATGTCGCCGTGCACGATGTGGGGACCGTGATCAACCCCAAGAGCCTGCGCGGGCAGATCATGGGGGGCATCACCCAGGGCATCGGGATGGCGCTCTACGAGGAGTACCGCTACGATCCCGAAGGCCAACCGCTCACCGGGAGCTTCATGGACTATCTGCTGCCCACTGCGCGGGAGGTGCCGACCTTCGAGATCGGACACGTGCAGACGCCATCACCGTTCACCGAGTACGGGGTGAAGGGCGGAGGGGAAGGGGGACGCATGATCGCGCCGGCCGCCCTGGCCAGCGCGGTGGAGGACGCGCTGGCTCCGCTCGGCGTGCGCATCGACGAGCTGCCGATGACGCCGGAGCGGCTCGCCGATCTGGTGGAGGCCGCGCGCGCCCGACCTTGACGGGTCAGGCTCGGTCGGCGCGCGCAGCCAAGGTGACCCTGGCCCGGTCGGCCCGGGGCCCGCGAAACACGAGACGCTTCAGACCACCGATCTCCACCTTCGACACCGTCTGGAAGAGCGTGAAGCCGGCCTTCTCGATCGCTCGACGTGAAGCACGGTTGTCGCTGAGCACGAAGATGAGGGCGCGGCGTCGGTTCTGGGCGCGGGCATAGGCCAGCAACCGAAACAGCATTGCCGGGAAGAGTCCACGGCCCCGCCATCCGGGCTCGGTAAACGCCTCGTAGAGGTAGGCCTCGTCGGGTCCGGGGACCACGAGGCGGTCAATTTCCGCGACCCACTCCGGCCGCCAGGTCAACCAGCAATAGGCCATGACGGTCTCCTGGTGGCGCGCAACAACACATACCTGGCCCTCGCGGATTCGCCGCTCCGCCTCCGGATGCCACGGCCGACCGGCATCGCCCGCTGCCGGAGGCGCGTCCCACACGGCAAGCTCGACTGCCGGAGGGAGCGGGCCGAGCGTCACCGGCGCTTGGAGTGGGCGCTCGTACAGGCACAGGGTGCGCACCTGGATCATGGTGTTGGACGGGACGATGTCGGCAGGGTCGGTCGTCTCGCGGCGGTCTCGCATGCACTCGCCACCAGCTCGAGTGCCTTGCGCACGGCGGGGCGAGCCGAGCCAGGTGTGACCCTCGCCACGTCGACCTGGGTGGCCCGGGTGAAGTTGGCCAGCGACCAGGCGGCCTCGGCCAGACCAGTCAGAGCGCGCGGAAGGGTCACGGCAGACCGCGTTGGGGACGCGGGGCCTTTGCCCGCCACCACCCGCGGCTCGAGGTGCACGTGCCGAAGCTCCAGGCGCTGATCCCGGCGGTGTAGCTTGGTGTCCACGCGCCCCACCAGTTCCCCGTCGACCAGCAGAGGCAGCACGTAGTACCCGAACTTCCGTTGAGGGCCGGGCACGTAGACCTCGATGCGGTAGTCGAATCCGAACAGCCGCCGCACGCGTTCGCGATGCCACAGGAAGGAGTCGAACGGTGAGAGCAGAGCGGAACCGCACGATGGGACCGAGTGACGACCGGCTGCCGCCAACGGATCGAGATCACGGGCGAGGGCGTACCAGCGCGTAGGGTCTCCCTCCACCGCCACCTCCACCACGTCTCCGCTGGCCAGCATCTCGCGCAGCGCCGTACGCCGCGCGGTGGTGGCCGCTCGAGGGAACGTGAGATACATGCGCAGATCCGCCTCGGTGGCCGCCCCCATCGCGTGCAGGGAACGCTCAAGGTGCCAGCGACGGAAAGCAGGGGCGGCCAAGGGCGGCGCCGCCAGCGCGATGGGAAGAACACGCTCCAAGAGATCGAACCGCTTCTGGAAATGCACTCGCGACTGGATGGTCGTGCGCCCACTCATCCAGAGGAAGTCGAGGGCGTGGGTGGCCGGCTTCCAGTCCCACCATCCACGGCTGCCTCCGGGCCGCGCGTGCTGGAAGTCAGCGTTGCCGAGCGGGCCTCGATCCCGGATCGCGGCCTCCACAGCGCGCAGCAACGTAGGATTCTTGCGCAGGAAGGCCGTCCAGCCCTTGTGCCGATGCCGGTAGTCGATCATGACCCGCCGCCAGGCCGGAAAGTGTCCGATGGGAACCAGACAGGCGACATGAGCCCAGTACTCGAACAGTACCCGCCGCCGATAGATGAGGGCATCGAGCGTGGCGCGCCGGAACGGTCCGAATCGGCTCCACAGGGTGAGGTAGTGCGCCCGGTCCACCACGTTGATGGAATCGAGCTGGATCCCTCCCGCATCCTCGACGAACCGGGTGAGGCTCCTCGCCGTCAGCCGGCGGCCGCGGGGCCGGTCGAGGTGCTGACGCGCGAGAAAGAGGGCGGCCACCGCCCGCCCCGAGAACCGTAGCGCGCTCAGCCGGCTACCCCCTCCGCATGATCTCGCGCGAGAACCGGCGTCACTTCCCCGCGGCCCGCGCGATGGCCGCGATCTTGTCCGCGAAGTTCACCTGGCTGTCGTCCTCGGGGGCGTAGCCGAGCTTTTGGCGCGCACTGGCCAGACTCCAGAATCGGTGGGTGTTACCGCTGATGCCATACGCGATCAGAAAGGGCACGCCGTGCTCGTCGGTGATGTCCTCGGTTTCTACCATGCGGATGGCCTGCTGGACTTGGTCGCGCCGGGAGAGGTACGCGCCGAGAGCCCGGTGCATGACCTTGATGTCACCCGGCTTCACCTGATCGATATCGTCGTCACGCGGGCCCCCGATGCGCCACTGGACGACCTCGAGCTTGCGACCATCGACCTGGCCGGACGCGAAGACGAAGCCCAGGAGCTCGTAGGCGGCCTTGGACCAGCCGTACCAGTTATCGGAGCGGGGCGGCATCTCGGGGGTGACCATGTCGAGCTTCCCAGCCCACACCAGACGCTCGTAATAGTCGGAGGCATGGTTTGAGCTGACCATCACCACCCGTCGCACACCTTCTTCGAGCGCCGTCCGGTATACGTTGTAGGCCAAGGCGACGTTGGCATGCTCCGCCCAGAACTTGGGGTCGCTGTTGTTCTGCCAGGTGGTGGCATCGAGGCCGGTGGCGCGCACGTACCCGCAGTGGATCACGGCGTCGGCGCCGCGGAAGTGCTGCCGATACTCGTTGCGGTCGGGACGCGTGAGATCGGCCACGACGCAGCCTGGCACGGGAGCTCCGCCGGCAGTCGTTGCTCGGACATCGATGGATATCAGCTCCCAGCGCTCGCTGAGCTCCCTGAACATGCGCTGGGCGACGTAGCCTGACGCTCCCGTGAGGACGACTCGTCGCTTGGCCATGGCCGCTTACAGGTGGACGCCCTTCATCTGCGCTTCCGGATAGCGCGACCCCGCCGCCGCACCGGGTGGCATCGCCTCGGCAATGCGAGCGAGATCGTCCGGGGTCAGCTGCACGGCGAGCGCCCCCACGTTCTCTTCGAGGTAGGCTCGCCGCTTGGTGCCGGGGATGGGGACGATATCCTCCCCCTGGGCGAGCAGCCAGGCCAGGACCAATTGCGCGGGGGTGGCATGATGCGCTCGGGCCATTTCCTCGAGGCGACGGACGAGCTTCACGTTGTGGTCGAAGTTCTGCGTCTGGAAGCGGGGATGCTGTCGGCGTCGGTCGTCAGCGGGCAGGTCGCTCTCCTGCTGGATGCGTCCGGTGAGGAAACCGCGGCCGAGCGGGGAGTAAGCGATGTAGGAGATCCCGAGCTCGCGACAGGTCGGCAATGTCTCCTCGGCCGGGTGCCGATACAACAGCGAGTACTCGCTCTGCACCGCGCTCAGCGGATGGACGGCGTGGGCGCGCCGGATGGTTGCCGGCGCCGCCTCCGAGAGGCCAAGGTAGCGTACCTTTCCCCCGTCGATGAGCCGCGCCATGGCCCCCACCGTATCCTCGATGGGAACCTTGGGGTCTACCCGGTGCTGGTAGTAGACGTCGATCACGTCGACCCCGAGGCGCTTGAGGCTCGCGTCGCATGCGCGAGCGACGTACTCGGGCCGCCCATCCACCAGGTTGCCCTTGCCATCCGGACTCTGCACCTGACCGAACTTGGTGGTGAGCACCACCTGGTCGCGCCGCCCCTTGAGCGCTCGTCCAAGCAGCTCCTCATTGTGGCCCCACCCGTACATGTCCGAGGAGTCGATGAAGTTCATCCCCAGGTCCAGGGCCTGGTGGACGACGGCGATCGACTCGACATCGTCGCTCTTGCCGTAGGTGCCGGACATGGACATGCACCCGAGCCCGACGGCCGAGACGGTCAGATCGCTATTCCCAAGCTTGCGGTAATGCATCGATGGTCTCCTCTCGTCCTGAACTCGTGGGCCCCACCGCGCGGGGCGAGACAGCGCCCGATTTTAGCCGAAACGGCGTCCCGGTCCTACCGGGCGTTCCGGGGCGCCGCGCGGCCTTTCACGGCGCCCTGATTTCGCATAGACTTCGCCGAGCAGCTCACGCCGCTGGCAACGGCACCACTCCCGGAGGATTGACATGTCCATGCTCGCGCTCGTGCTCATCGCGCTTGTCACCGTCCTCTCGTCCGCTCCCGACACACACGCCCAGGACGCGCCGCGCACGGGCGGCATCCTCAAGGTGGCGACCATCGGGGAACCGCCGACTCTCGATATCCCCATGAGCACGGCTGTCATCACCTACGAGATCATGTGGCACGTCAACGAGTCGCTCTTCACATACGACAAGTCCTTCACACCGGTGCCGCTCCTCGCCGAATCGCATGCGGTCGGCGACAAGGGCCTCCGTCACACGATCGTCCTTCGCAAGGGTGTCAAGTTCCACAACGGCAAGGAGATGACCGCGGCCGATGTGGTGGCCTCGCTCAAGCGCTGGGGCGCGGTGGCGTCCCTCGGCAAGCCGCTCTGGAAGAACGTGGAAAGCGTCGAGGCCAAGGACCCGTACACGGTCGTCATCAGTCTCAGGCAGCCCTCGGCGTCGCTGATCTTCGGGCTCAGTGAGCCGGCTGCCGCCATCTACCCCAAGGACGTCATCGACGCCGCCGGCGACGGCCCCCTCAAGGATTACACGGGCACCGGGCCCTACCGCTTCGTCGAGCACAAGGCCGATCGACATCTCAAGCTCGCCCGCTTCAAGGAGTACGCCGCGCGCACCGAACCCCCGGGCGGCTTCGGCGGCAAGCGGATCGCCTATTTCGACGAGATCCTTTTCATCCCGGTGCCCGACACGGCAGTGCGCCTGGCCGGGGTGGAGTCTGGCGAATACCATCATGCGATGTTCGTCAAGCAGGACGCATGGGACCGCATCAAGACGCTGCCGCAGATCGAATCGCGCATCGTCAAGCCGCGGGGCTGGGCCACCGGCGTCCTCAACCACAAGGCCGGCCTCATGACCAACAAGAAGATCCGCCAGGCCCTGCAGGCTGCCCTCGAGATGGAGTCCATCATGGCGGCCGGCTTCGGCTCCAAGGATTTCTATCGGCTCGATCCCGGCCTGTTCTTCCCCGAGCAGCCCTGGCACTCCACCGTCAGCGCCAACCTCTACAACCAGCGGGACAAGGACAAGGCTCGCCGGCTGCTCAAGGAGGCGGGCTACGCCAAGGAGCCGGTGCGCTGGGTCACCACCAAAGAATACGAGTTCATGTACAAGAACGCCCTGGTGGCCAAACAACAGATGGAGGAGGTGGGCTTCGCCGTTGACCTCCAGGTCGTTGACTGGGCTACCCTGAACAGCCGCACCCAGAAGCCCGAGCTGTGGGACGTGTTCTCGACGGGCCTGGTCTTCTCGGCCGATCCGGCCAACCACATCGCGCTGCGCTGCAGCTGGAACGGCTGGTGGTGCCACGAAGAAAAGGAGCAGCTCCTGTCCGAGTTGCAGCGTGAGAGCGACGTCAAGAAGCGCAAGGCCCTCGTCGACCGCATCCAGGCCATCTTCTACGAGGACGTCGGGCGCGTGAAGCTCGGCGACTACTTCACCCTGGACGTCGCGCGCCGGGAGCTGCGCGGCGACTTCCGCACCGCCCCACGACTCTACTTCTGGAACAGCTGGCTGACCAAGTAGCGCGGGCGAGGGGCTCCCGGCAAGGAGGCGGCTCAGAGCCAGCCGGTCTTGCGAAATCGATAGAACAAATAGGCGTCAATCGCGACCATGGTGCCCACGACCACGGGATAGCCGAGATACCAGTTCAGTTCCGGCATGTGGTCGAAATTCATCCCGTAGATCCCGGCGATCATGGTGGGCACCGCAACCAGGGCCGCGTAGGCGGCCAGGCGCTTCGTCGTCTCGTTCTCCTGCAGGGTGATGAGCGACAGGTTCACGGAGAGGGCGGTGGTCACCATGTCGCGGATGGAGTCGATGGAGTGGTTGATGCGGATCAGATGGTCATAGACGTCACGGAAGTACTCCTGCGTCCCCTGGCACACCTGGGGAACGCGGCCACCGTGCAGCTTGCCCACCGCTTCCAGGAGCGGACCCGCCGCGTGCTTGAGGGTCATCAGCTTCTGCTTGAGCGCGTAGAGGGCCTCGATGTTGGCGCGGGCCGAATCGCCCACCGCGAAGATCTGCTCCTCGACGCGCTCCAGCTCGGTCTCGAGGGAATCGAGCACCGGAAAATACCGGTCGACGACCGTGTCCATCAACGCATAGAACACATAGCCGGAGCCGTGTTGGAGCAGGTGCGGCTCGTTCTCACAGCGCGTGCGGACGCCGACGAAGCCCTGCTCGGAACGGTTCCGGACCGACAGCACGTAGTTGGCGCCCACGAAGATGTCAACCTCGCCCAGCCGAAGATCCCCTCCCGCCATCTCCACCGTGTGCAGGACGGCGAAGACTGAGGAGCCGTATTCCTCGATCTTGGGGCGTTCGTGACCGTGGCGAGCGTCCTCGACGGCCAGCTCGTGCAACGCGAACTCCTCCTGCATCTCGGCCAGCTCGGCGTCATTGGCGTCATGCAGGGCCACCCAGACGAAGCAGTCGGGCCGCCGCACGTACTCGCTGATGGCTTCCTTGGTGATGTCGGCCAGCTTCCGGCCTTCTTGGTAGACAACGCAGTTCACCAGCATGGCCATCTCCCCAGCTGGGTCGGATCATAGCAGCCGGTCATCCCTTGAGACCACCGGCCCCCCACCCGGCGATGAGGTAGCGTTGGATGGCCACGAAGAAGAGCAGCGCGGGGATCGTCACCATGACCCCCGCCGCCATGATGAGTCCCCAGTCCACCACCGCCATGTGGAAGAACTCGTTGATCCCGATGGCCAGCGTCTTCAGCTCATCCTTGCCGATCAGCACCAGCGCGAACAGGAAATCGTTCCAGGACACGATGAAGGTGAAGATCGCCGTGGCGATGATTCCGGGGAGCGCCAAGGGCATCACCACATAGGCGAGGGCCTGCGCCCGGTTGGCGCCATCGATGAGAGCGGCCTGTTCCAGCTCGACGGGGATCGCCTGGAAGAAGGCGCGCATGATCCAGAGCGCGTAGGGCAAGGCAAACGAGATGTAGGTCAGGGCCAAGCCGAGCAGGGAGTTGGTGAGGCCGAACTCCCGGGCGAGCAGAAAGAGCGGTACCAGCATGATGATCGGCGGAAACATGTACGCGAGCAGGGTGACCCGGGCGACGAACGTGCGCCCCGGGAAGGCGTAGCGGGTCAGACTGTAGGCGCCGATCACGCCAGCCACGATGACAATGATGGTGGTCAGCGCCGAGACGACGATGGTGTTCTGGAAGTACGTCCAGAAGTTCGTGTCGTAGAAAAGCTTCCGGTACGCGCGCAGCTCCCACTCCCGGGGAAGGAGGGTGGGCGGCGAGGCGAGCAGCTCGTGGCTCGCTTTCAGCGAGGAGATCAGCATCCAGTAGAGGGGAAACGCGCAGAAGACAAAGAGCCCGATGCGCAGACCCCAGGCGGCGGCCTGGGAGAGGGGACGCCCGCGCCGCCGTCCTCCCCGTTCAGGCACTGTTGTCGTCCTCCTCGGACGGGAAGGCCACGAAGTAGATGGTCACCACCATCAGCAGGAGAGCGAACATGACGTTCGACAGGGCAGCCCCCATTCCCGCCTGGTAGTACGTGAACGAGCGCTGGTAGGTGAAAACGGGCAAGGTCCGGATGGCCTCGCCGGCGCCCCCTCCGAAGCCGAGGAGCCAGGGCACGTCGAACTTGGTGAACATCCAGATGCCGCGCAGGAGCAGGACGATCAGGAGAACGTTCCGCAGCTGGGGCAAGGTGACGTGGACGAACTGTCGAATGGCCGAGGCCCCGTCCACCCGGGCCGCGTCGTACAGCTCCGGGGGGATGGTCTGGAGCCGGGCCAGCACGTTCACGAGCACAAAGGGAAAGAACGTCCATACCGAGAGGACGATCAGCACCAGCATGATCGTCCCGTGGGTGAGCCACGCCTCCGGCATCCCCGGAATGTGCAGCGCGCTCAGCGCGTACGGAATGACGCCGTACAGGTCATTCATGAGCCAGCGCCACACGAAGACCGCGATCACGGTCGGGATCATGTAGGGGAAGAGGGCCACTCCGCGCAGGAAGTCGCACCCCGGGAACCGCTGATGCAAGATCAGCGCGCCCGCCACGCCGGCCACGATCTGCAGCGCGGTGCTGGCCACCGCATAGACGGTGGCCAGATAGGTGCTCCGCCAAAAGTCCGGATCACCCAGAATCTGAGCGTAGTTACCGAGGCCCACCCAGGCGCTGGTGGCGCGCAGGGAATGCTTGGCGTGGAAACCCAGCCACACGTTATACGCGACGGGGAATAGCGTGAAGGCGAGAACGAGCGCCGCCGAAGGCAGGAGCAGGCCGATACCGATCCAGGCCTGCCGTCGGCGGCGCCAGGAGCGGACGGGAGCAACAATCAGCGCGTCGGCGCGAACGCTCATGGGAGAAGGTGCGAACGCCCGGACACTCTCGGGCCCCAGGCGTTCGACACAGCCTCTCGTCCTACTTGTTCTTGGCGATGATGTCGCGCTGGATCTTCTCGTTGGCTTCCTTGGCGGCTGCCCGCGGATCCTTGCCACGCTCCACCACCGAACTGGCCATGTCGGCGAGGATGGGGGCGGCGGCCACGTCGCCGATCCAGGGGATGAGGCGATCCTGCGGGTTGCACACGAGGAGCGGATGGGCCCGCCCCGACTCCACCCATTTCACCTGCGCGTCGAGCCAGGGCTTCCAGCGCTTCCGCTCCGGGAAGTCCATGTAGCCGCTGTCCTGGAAGTCGGCCTTGAAGATCGAGTTCAGGTGGACCGGCACCGAGTTGCAGTACTTCCGATAGTTGTCGGGCTTGAAGAAGAACTTGAGGAACTCACGGCAGGCCGCCTTCTCGTCGGCTGGAGCGTCCGCGTAAATCACCCAGGGCTCGTTGTCGAACTGAGTGAGGGGCGCTTTGCCCATCGGCCCGACCGTTTTCGGCCAGATCTGGAAGACGTCTGGATTCCGCTTCTCCGGTGGCGCGTACTGATCGATGTAGCCGGCGGTGCGACCCCACATGAGCACCTGAGCTGTCTTGCCCGTAGCCCAGGCCGAGAGTGTCTCCAGATAGTCGTGCGAGGCCCATCCGGGGGGCATGGAGGGCTTGAGCTTCTTCCAGAACTCGAGCATCCCCAGCACCTGGGGACTGTCCAAGGTTGGATTGCCCTTGTCATCGAAGAGGCTCCCTCCGTTCGATCCCGTCCACATGTACACGTCCTCGTTCATGAAGAACGGGATGCCCGAGAGGGACAGAGCGTAGTGCTGCGGCGCCTTGTTGAGCTTGGGCAGATCACGCAGCCAGTCGTCCCAGGTCTTCCAGCCCTGCGGATTCACGCCGGTCCCGGCCAGGTAGTCACCGCGGCCACCGAGCATGTCTGTCCCCCAGGCGTGGGTGATCCCCCAGTACTTGCCGTCGGGATATTTGATCCACTGGAGCACGGACGGGAAAATTTTGTCTTCGCCGATCGCCTTCACCACGTCGTCGACGGGCTCGATGAGCCCCTTGGCCCTGAAGGAGGTGACGACATACGTCTGCGTGTGGGAGGCCGTGGGAGGGCTCTTGGCGGCCATGGCGGCCTGCAGCTTGCGGTCCATGTCCCCCCAGCCCATGCCTTCGGCCCGAACCTCGACGTCCTTGTGCAGCTTTTGGAAGTCGTCGACGATCGCTTTCACGGCTGCCCGTGTGGCGGGATTGGGCTCGGTGTCCCACATGGTGACCACGACCTTCTTCTGCGCACGAGCAGGACTGGTCAGCAGACCGAGGGACGTCGCGGTGGTGGCACTGGCCACCAAGGACAGAAACGCGCGGCGGCTCAAGCCCCCCTGGCCTCGCTCGGTCACCAATCGTCGAAGCCGCGAATCGTTGTGCCATCGACGTCTCATCGTCTGCCCCCTTTCGCTATGAACAATCGAGCCAGGAACCGCTGCGGACATCCATCAATGGACAAGCGACGGCCAGGACAGCGCGCGAGCGACAGTTCCAGTGTGGAGACTATAGTCAAGGGGCGGTGAGGCGACAACTGGGAAAAGGGCTCGAGCCGCTTCCGGATCGTCCGATTCACGAAGCGGGCTCTGACGACACATGGACGCCGTATGTTACGAGGAAGTACACGGTCTTGCCATGGTCCGTGACCCGAACCGACGCGATCCTCATTGCACTTATCCCACAAATACAGCTACTTAACGAATTCTTGGTGACCAAAACTCCATCGGCTAGAATCTAGGCGCGCCTCTTGCTGCATCAAATTCGGTTTTGTGTGTGCCATAAAAGGAGGCAGGGTATGCGTCATTCTTTCCGAATCGTACTTGTCGTCCCCGCGGTGCTCCTGGTCGGGGCAGGCTGCGCCACGAAGGACTTCGTGAAGGAAACCAGCGCTAAGCAACGAGCCGAGGTCGATCAGCGCATCGACAAGGTCGAGGGGCAGGTGACCGAAGGCGCCCAACGGCTTGGCACCGTTGAAACCCGGGTGACGGAAGAAGGTCAGCGGGTGCAGGCGGTGGGTTCTCGGGTGGGGACGCTCGAGACGTCAGTCGGCGAAGCCAGCGGCATGGCGAAGGGTGCCCAGGAGCGTGCCAACAGCGCGATGACCCGGGCCGACGGAGCGATGGCGCGAGCCGACGAGGTGGACGGCCGGCTTACCAAGCTCTGGAACAATCGCAATGCCCGTAGTCTGGTGGAGACAGCCGAGGTTCGGTTCGGCTTCGGCAAGGCAGACCTGAACGACGGCGCTCAGACTTCACTGCTCGGTCTCGTGAAGGAGATGAAGGAAAACCCGCGGCTCACGGTCGAGCTGGAGGGTTACACCGATTCGGTAGGCCCCGTCGATTACAACGTTTCCCTCAGCCAGCGCCGGGTCGACGCGGTGCGTCGATTCCTCGTGCAGCAAGGAATCGAGCAGACCCGCATCAACGCCATCGGGCTCGGGCCCCTGCCCGACCGCAACTTGCCGGCCGATCAGAAGCGCCGGGTGACGGTCAAGGTCATCGCTCTGGCTGATTAGGTCTTTCGATCGATCTTCTTGGGGGGCCTTCGAAAGGGCCCCCCAAGCCCCCCACCGCCCCAGTCCATCAGCCTCACGACGGGACCCCCCTATGACTTGATTGGACAGAAAAACGGGGCCGCTTGCGTGGCCATTCGTGCTAGGGTCGGGCCATGAATATCATTGTCTCGATCATCGTGGGTGGCGTGGTGGGCTGGCTCGCGAGCCTCATCATGAAGACGAATGCCCAGATGGGTATCGTCGCCAACATCATCGTGGGGATCGTGGGAGCGGTGATCGGACACTGGCTGGCGGGTGTGCTCGGGCTCGCGACCTATGGCGCCATCGTCAGCCTCATCGTCTCCGTCGTCGGCGCGGTGATCCTCATCGCGATCCTCAAGGCGGTCGGCGTCTTCCGCTGACGTCGGCGCGGTGAGCTGGCGCGTCGGTGTCGACATCGGCGGCACCTTCACCGACGTGGTCCTTGCCGACGAGCGCGGCGGCCACCTCACCGTTACCAAGGTCTCCACCACCCCGCGTGACTTCACGCGTGGTGTGCTCGACGCTCTCGGGGCGGCCATGCAATCGCACGGGCTCGCTCCCGCTGCCGTGAGCTTTCTCGGTCACGCCACGACGGTGGTGACCAATGCCTTGCTGGAGGGCACGGGGGCCCGCACCGCTCTCGTCACTACCCGCGGCCTCCGCGATGTCCTCGAACTGCGCCGCTCAGCCCGGGCCGCCCTCTACGACCTTTTCCAGGATGCCCCCGCTGTGCTCGTCCCGCGGCACCACCGTCTAGAAGTGACCGAGCGCGTGGACGCTCAGGGCTCCATCGTGAAGCCCTTGCGCCTGGCGGACGTGGATGACGCGATCGACTTCATCAAGCGGCACGACATCGAGGCCGTCGCCGTCTGCCTGCTCTTCGCATTCCTGAATGACACCCACGAGCTGGCGATCGGCGCTCGACTGCGGGCCGCCCTTCCCGATACTCCTGTCTTCCTCTCGTCCGAAATCCTCCCCGAGATCCGGGAGTTCGAACGTACGAGTACCACGGCGGTCTGCGCTTACGTCGCTCCTGTCCTCGCCTCATACCTCGGCCGGCTCGAATCGGCCGTGACCGACATGGGGCTGCCCTCACCCTATGTCATGGGGTCCAGCGGCGGCCTCTTCACGGTCGGCGAGGGTCTCCGAATGCCCGCCATGGCCGTGGAATCCGGACCGGCGGCCGGTGTCATCGCGGCAGCACTCCTGGGGCGGCGGCTCGGAATGTCAAATTTGATCTCGTTCGACATGGGCGGGACGACGGCCAAGGTGAGCCTCATCGAGGGAGGGGAGATCAAGACGACATCCGAGTACGAGGTGGGAGGGAGCGCCCACGTTCGGCGCTGGCTACACGGCACCGGTCATCCCATCCGCGTTCCCGTGATCGACCTGGCAGAGGTCAGCGCCGGGGGCGGCAGCATTGCCTGGATCGATCCCGGTGGTGCCCTCCGTGTGGGCCCGCGGAGCGCGGGAGCCGAACCCGGCCCAGCCTGCTACGGCCGAGGGGGCGAGGATCCCACCGTCACTGACGCCGACCTCGTGCTCGGCTATCTCAATCCTACAGCCCTGCTGGGCGGTGAGCTCCCTGTCCAGCTCGACCGTGCGCACGCCGCCATCGAGGCGAGGATCGGCCATCCCCTCCGCCTGAATACGATGGAAGCCGCCGCTGCCGTGGCAAACGTCGTCAACGCGGGGATGGCAGCCGCTCTGCGCATCGTCTCGGTCGAGCGAGGCTACGACCCGCGCGAGTTCAGCTTGGTGGCCTTTGGCGGTGGAGGCCCGGTGCACGCAGTACACCTCGCCCAGGAGCTGGACATCCGGAAGGTGGTGATACCACCCATTCCAGGCGGCTTCTCAGCATTGGGCCTGGTGGCAAGCGACCTCAGGCGTGACTACGCGCGCACGTTCTACACGCTCCTGGACACCGCCAGCCCCACGGACGTCGGCTCTGCCTACGAGGCGATGGAGGCCGCGGCCCGCGAGATGCTGCGCCGCGCCGGCGTGCCGCCGGAGCGCTGGGAAGTCACGAGGGCTGCCGACCTGCGCTATCGCCGCCAGGCGTACGAGTTGACGGTGCCCGTGGGGACCGGAGCGATCACGCCCGCAACCCTCACCGGGCTCGCTCAGGATTTCCACGAGAAGCACCGCATGACCTACGGTCACGCGAGCCCTCACGAACCTGTGCAGCTCGTCAACTTGCGCGTGGCCGCGGTCGGCCGTCTCGATGGTCTCGCCCTCGGGCAGGAATCGGGCTCGCCGAGTTCCCCGGGGCCGGCGGCGACATCCCGGATGGCATACTTCAGTGAGACTGGCCTCGTTCGCTGTGATGTTCTTCCGCGGATGGCTTTGGCGCTCGGGTTTGAGCGAGCCGGGCCGCTGATTGTCGAGGCGGTGGACACCACGATTGTCGTGCCACCCGGGTGGCGGTTGCGGGCCGACCCCGGTGGGGTCATTCTTCTGGAGGTCGCAGATCATGGTTGAGACCGATCCCGCCACCTTCGAGGTGGTCAAGAACGCCCTCTACGCCGCCGCCGAGGAGATGAAGGTGGTGCTGGCCAAGACCGCCTATTCGCCGCTCCTCAAGGTAGCCGGGGACTATTCGTGCGGGTTGTTCGACGCCGGCGGGGAGATGGTCGCCCAGGGTCCGGACCTGCCCATTCACCTCGGTTCCATGCCGCTGGCGGTGAAGGCTGTGATCCAGGCCGCCTCGCGTTTCGAGCCCGGCGATGTCTTCATCCACAACGATCCCTACTTCGGGGGCAGCCATCTGCCCGACGTGAACGTCGTCACTCCCGCCTTCCACGAGGATACCCTGCTGGGGTTTGCCTGTGTACGCGCTCACTGGCCGGATATCGGGAGCGCCATCCCGGGCAGCTACGGCGCCACCACCGAGATCTTCGGTGAGGGTCTACGGCTGCCGCCCGTGCGATTGTACGCAGCCGGCGTCCTGAACTCTGACGTGGAGCGCATCATCTTCACCAACGTTCGCACACCTGAGGAGCGCCGTGGAGACTTGCGCGCTCAGATGGCGGCAACTCAGCGCGGTGTCCGGCGGCTCGGGGAATTGGCGAAAAAGTACGGCGTCCGCCGCTTGCTCGCCATCATGCAGGAGGTCATGGACTACTCCGAGCGCCTGATGCGCCGCATGCTCGCCGAGTTGCCGGAGGGCACCGCGACCTTCGAGGATTTCTGCGATGGCGACGGCATCGTGGAGGAGGGGGACAAGGAAGATCGCACGTTCCGCATCATGCTGCGCGTGACCAAGCAGGCTGACCGCCTTATCGTGGACTTCGCAGGGACCGACCGACAGGTTCCGGGGCCGATGAACGCGCCACTCGCCGTGACCGCCTCCGGCGTGTACGCCGCCGTGAAAATGGTCGCCGATCCCACCGATCTGGTGCCGCCGAACTCTGGCTGCTGGCGTCCAATCGAGCTCTCTGCCGAGCCGGGTACGGTCGTTCATGCTGTCTCCCCCGCCCCCGTCGTGTACGCAAATCACGAGATCTCGCATCGGGTGTGCGACATGATTTTCGGCGCCCTGGCCTCCCTCGTCCCCGAGCGCGTCATGGCCTGCTCTCAGGGGACCTCCGCCATCGTGACCCTGGGCGGCGTCGATTACCGGACGGGCGACCGCTACGTGAGCTACGAGACCATCAAGGGGGGCTTTGGCGCACGCCCGACCAAGGATGGGATCAACGGGCTCTCGGCGGGCATTTCGAACACCATGAACACCCCCATCGAAATCCTGGAATTGAGCTTTCCGGTCCGGATCGAGCGCTACGAGATCGTTCCCGACAGCGGCGGCCCAGGGCGCCATCGTGGTGGCGCTGGCGTGGAGCGGGTGTGGCGAATTCTCGGTGGTCCAAGCCAGGTCAGCGTGTGCTGTGAGCGCATGAAGTCGCCTCCGTTCGGCCTGGCCGGCGGGCGGGCGGGCGCTCCGGCGCGGGTGGTCGCAGTCGGCCCCGACGGTATCGAGCGCGAGCTGAACAGCAAGGGGTCTTTCACGGTGCCGGCGGACGGCCAGCTATGCCTCAGAGCGCCGGGCTCCGGAGGCTTCGGGCCGCCCGCCGAGCGTGATCCCGCGCGCGTACGCGACGATGTCATCGCCGGGCACGTCACCCCGGAATCCGCCCTCCGCGACTATGGTCACCCATCTCGCCCGCCGCTGACCTGCCCCGCCTGCAGCGGCAGGTAAATGCGAACGGTCGTCCCCCGGCCCGACTCACTCTCGATGGCGATGTCACCACCGCTCTGCTTGACGAAGCCGTAGACCATCGACAGGCCGAGGCCGGTTCCCTGGCCGCGCCCTTTGGTCGTGAAGAAGGGCTCAAAGGCTCGGGCCCGGACTTCGGGTGGCATCCCGAGCCCAGTATCGGCGATGGAGAGGATGACGTAAGGGCCTGGAGGGTCATCCTGCTCGCGTGCCCCGCCCGCATCGAGCGTGCCGTTGGCGGTAGCGATGGCGAGCCGTCCCCCGAAGGGCATGGCGTCGCGGGCGTTGATGACGAGATTGACGATCGCCTGCTCGAGCTGATGGCGATCAACCTTCACGGCCGCGCGCTGGGCCCCTGTCGCGATGTCGAGGACCACATCGTCACCGATGAGCGACTGCAGCATGCTCGACACGTCGTGGACAGCACTGTTCACGTCCACGGTAGTAGGCTGCAAGACCTGGTTGCGGCTGAAGGCGAGCAGCTGCTGGGTGAGCCGGCTGGCCCGAACGGCCGTTCGGTCGATCAGCTCGACCTGCCTGCGCAAGGGATCGTGCGCGGGAAGAGCCTTGGCCAGGACTTCGCTCCGCCCGATGATCACCGTCAGCAGATTGTTGAAATCGTGGGCCACGCCCCCGGCCAAGCGGCCGATGGCCTCCATCTTCTGGGCCTGACGGAGCTGCTCCTCACTCTGGCGGAGCGCCTCCTCGGTCCGCTTCCTGTCCGTGACGTCCACCAAGGTGGCGAGAATAGCCGGCGCGCCTTTCCAGGCGACGACGGACACGACCGTCTCGATCCAGATCAGCGTACCGTCCCGACAGACACCTTGAAGTTCGTAGCGGCTGGGTACTGCATCGCCCCGGAGGCGAGCCGCCGTATAGGGCTGTAGCCGAGGAATCTCATGGGGAGCGACCAGGATACCGATATCCCTTCCGATCAGGTCCGCTGGACTCGCGTAGCCGAACATCCGGACCACAGCCGGGTTGGCCACCTGGATGATGAAGTCACGGTGGATGCAGATGCCCTGAATCGACCCTTCGATCAGAGCCCGGTGCTCGTCCTCGCTCCGCTTGAGAGCATCTTCGGCCAGATGACGCTCGGTCACGTCGACATGCATGACCACGGCCCCGGCCGGTCCCTCTCCGCGAATCGCGGATACGGTCACGCGAAACCAGCGCTGCTCGGCGGGCGAGTGACAGGAATACTCCTGCTCGAACAACTCGCTGCGGCCCGCCAGCACGTCGCGAATTCCGACTGATATGCCTCCCGCTTCTTGCACGCCGGAGCGGAAGGATCGGTCGCACACCTCGAGGTAATTCTCCCCCACCCCTGCGTTTCCGCCGAAGAGGTTGAGGAGCGCGAACTCTCTCCACGCTCGATTGACGACAATGATCGCTCCCTGCGCATCCAGAAGAGCGACATGCGCGGGGAGGGCATCCAGGATCATCCTCTGGGCGGAGATGGAGCGGCCCCTCGCGGAACTTCCGCCAGCGTCCGGGACTCTCACGGCAGTGGACATCGATTTTCGCAGCAATCGTGGGACGGGGCAACGGCCCCGAAACGCGAGACAGTCCCCTCCCCGATTACACGGACACCGGATCGAGGCGGCCAGCGAGGCCGAGCAGGCTCTCCAACAGGTAGTAACTCCCCACGATGAATTCGCAGCGGTTCGCCTTGTCCTGCGGCCGTGCGTCGGCCCGCTTGTTGAAGCAGGCCTCGGTCAGCATTCCGGGGACACGTCGGTCCGACGCCTGAGTCGGCGTGAGGTACCGGGTCACCAGAGCGCGGGCGGTCGCTTCGGCCGCTTGACGATAGAGGCTGCGCTTGGCCTCCGGGACGGCAACGAGGCTGAGCTTGACCAGCGCGGCCAAGGCAATGGCGGTCGCGGCTGTATCGCGCTCGGTCTCGGGAATGGCGGGATCATCGAAGTCCCAGAAGGCCACCCGGTCCGGTGGCACGTTGGCCAGCCACCAGTCCGCGCCACGCATCGCCGCCGTGAGCCAGGCGGAACGTGCTCGTTCGGCGAGATAGCTCTGAGTCGCGAACAGCATGCCCCAGCCTTGGGCCCGCCCCCACGTGCTCGAATCGCTGTAGCCCTTGTGGGTGTAGTGCCGGACGAGCTGACCGCTGGCCGCGTCGAGCGAGCTCGACTGGATGAATGATCCGTCGGGCCGAAGATGCAGGTGGATGATCGTCTCCGCGTGGTCGACGGCTGTGGCGCGGATTGTCGTGTCGCCGCTCTCGCGGGCCGCCCAGAAGAGGAAGGGGGCCGCCTGCAGGCTGTCGATGCTGGTTTCTGTGCTTCCGACGTGGGCGCCTTCCTCCGCCTGCGGCCCGAGGGGAATCAGCTTGAGGGGAGGCGCATAGAGCGTGGCCAGTCGTTGAGCGGTTCGCAGAGCAATGTCCCGGGCGGACGGCAGGCCATGGAGGATCGAGCCCAGCGCGGCGCCGTAATACGCGGGGAACGACTTGAAGACCGTCTCGGCATCGATCCGCGCGCGCAGGCGTGTCGGTGAGCGGCTCCGCCCACGCCCGGTATCGCGCGTCGCCGGTCGCATGGGCGGCGAGCCACAGCATTCCGATCCAGTATCCGCCCGTCCAGTCGCCGTCGCGGGTGGTCGTCCACTCCCCCGAATCGGGATGGGCCCAGTGAGGAAAGCCGTCCTTCACCCGGCCCGCCGTGTCCCGGACGCGCGTGAGCATTCGGTCGATCGCCTCGTTCCACGTTTCTTCGCTCATCGAATCGCCTCACGTCGTCGAAGAGCCTGGTCAGCCAAGGGAAGCGCCACCGAGCGGCCCGTCGCGCTCGAGACCAGCGCCGCCTCCAGTATCTCTTGCACGTCGCGACCGACCTCAGGCGCGCACAACCCCTCGACGAGCCGCCCCTCCCGGACGCGCGAGAGGAAGTAGGTCGGACCATCTCGCTCGTCGGGAGGGAGCGAGGGCACATCGATGGTTTGGCGGTCGGTGCCGGTGACCAGCTCGATGCGGCCGGTCGCGATCGGCTGACCCTCCCGGAGGGCGCGGGGCTGGTGCACCACGAGCGTCCCGGCATCACCGTACACGACCATCGCGAACGCCGGTTCGTTCCCGATCTGCGTCCAGCTCGCCTCGAGCAGCCCGAGGCTGCGCGGGTAGCGCAGCACGACGATGGCGCTGTCCTCCGCGGGCAGTCCTTCCTTGCGCAAGCAGGCCGCCACCGCAGCGACTTCATGCGGCTGGCCCATGAGCGTGCGGCAGAGCAACGCCCCGTACCCGCAGTAGTCGACCAACGCGCCGCCTCCATTGCGGGCGGGATCGTAGAGCCACTCGCAGAACTGCGGGGAACACCCGAACTCGCGGGGACCAGCGTGGCCTCCGCGGTGGCTGAGCTGCACCGGCTCGCCGACCGCACCCGTCCGGGCGAGCGTGAGCCCGTGCCTGAGGGCGGGACGCCATACGGTAGGCCAGTTGATCATGAGCGGCAGGGCGGCGGCCCGACCAGCAGCCAGTAACGCCTCGGCGCCGCCGAGGTCGGCCGCCATAGGCTTCTCCACCATGACTGGCCACCCGCGGCCCAGCGCGGCCACCCCGAGCTCGGCCGATGTTCGGTTGTCGGCAAACACGAGCACCGCGTCCAGATCCGTGCGCGCGAGGAAGTCGTCATACGCGCTATGGGTCTGGACACCTCCGTACGTTTGCTCGAGACGCGCGCGCAGCCGGGGATCGGGATCGGCGGCGGCCACGAGCTGGCCAAACATCCCGTTCGCCACGGCGGCCAGATTGCTCCATACATGGTCGTGGCTGAGACCGGCGACGCCCACGCGGAGGCGTGTCATGCGGTGAGGCCGACCGAGCCCGTCACCCTTTGGGAAGCCCGAGCACGCGTTCGCCGATGATGTTGCGCTGGATCTCGCTGGTGCCGGCCGAGATGGTGTACTGGCGCGCGGCGATCATTCGATTCAGCCAGCGAGGAGCGTCCGGCACCATGGCCGACGGCTCGTTGACCAAGGCGTGGATCCCGAGCAGCTCGCCCGCCACGTCGGCGATCCGCACCCCTAGTTCGGACCCGGTCAGCTTGAGGATGGATCCCTCGGGCCCGGGCGGCTCGCCCCGGAGCTGGCGGGTCAGACTACGCAGGCGGGTGTACTTGAGCGCTTCACAGTCGATGGCGAGTTGTGTCAGACGTTGGCGAATCCACGGGTTCTCCCAGGCGGGCCGGCCTTCGTGCTCCACGGTGCGCGCCAGCGCCATGAGGCGGGCTACTTGCGCGACCGGGCTGCGCGCACCCGAGGAATGCCGCTCGTACATCAGGGTGGTCGTGGACACCTTCCAGCCCTGGTGGAGCGGGCCGAGGAGATTTGCCCTGGGCACGGCGACGTCCTCGAAGAAGACCTCGTTGAAGTGACGGTGGCCGGTCATCAACACCAGTGGGCGCACGGTAATGCCGGGTGTCGTCATGGGAACCAAGAAGGCGCTGATCCCCTGGTGCTTGGGCGCCTCGGCGTTGGTGCGGGCGAGCAGGATGATCCACTGCGCGAAGTGCGCGCCCGACGTCCACACCTTCTGGCCGTTGACAACGAAGTGATCCCCGCGCTCTACCGCTCGTGTCTGAAGACCGGCCAGGTCAGAGCCCGCCCCCGGCTCGGAGAACCCCTGGCACCAGATCTCGTCGGCGTTCAGAATCGCCGGAAGATGCTCCCGTTTCTGCGCGTCGGTACCCCAGTGGATGATGGTGGGACCAACCAGGTTCAGACCCATCGCGCCCGGGAGGACGGGTGCCCGAGCAGCAGAGTACTCCTCGTCCCAGATCACCCGTTCGATCAGCCCGGCTGCCCGGCCGCCGTACTCCTGCGGCCACGTGATGCCCACCCAGCCCGCCGCGTGCATCGTTTTCTGCCACGCGCACCGGCGCTCAAACGTCTCCCGATCGGACGCCACGCGATCGTCGGCAGGATCGTCGAGACAGAGCTCGGGGGGAAGGTTGGTCGCCAGCCAGTCGCGGACCTGCCGTCGGAACGCCTGCTGCTCGGCGGTGTACTCGAAGTCCATGATCCTCCTTCACGCCTCGCTCGGCGGCCGCCATTCGATGAGGCGGATCGGGGTCGGGTCCCATCCCGAGCATGGATTGTAGAGCTGAGGGCAGTTGGAGATGACCACCAGCACGTTTCTCTCTGCCCGTAGATCGACGAAGTCGCCGGGCTCGGACAATCCTTCCACGATCTCGGTGGAGCCGTCCGGGCGCACGGGCACATTCATGAAGAAATTGAGGTTGGCGACGATGTCGCGGGAGCCGAGCCCGTGCTCGGCCAGCGCGGCGATGAAGTTGTTGCGGCAGCTCGCCGTCCCCTTGATGCCGTAGCGCAGGGCGTTGACCTCGGTGCTGCAGCAGCCCCCGAGCGTGTCGTGATGGCCCACCGTATCCTCGCTCACGGTCATCAGCACGTCGCCCAGGTCGGAGATGAGCCGGCCGCCGGTCCCCACGTAGATCGACCGGTTGATCTTGATCGTGTTGGCGGCGTTGTAGCGGTTCTCCGCGTTCGCCGCGTCGTATACGAGAAAATCCACGGCCTGCTGGCCCTCGAGGTCGATGATACGCAGATGATCACCGGCCGCGAGCATGCACGAGAAGGGGCCAGGCTCCACGATGCGATCGTGCCGCACGGGTCCAGGAACCTGCAGCGCCTTGGCCAGCTTGGGGCCTCCGACCCGTGCCTTGAGGCTTGTGGCCCGCCGCCGCGAGGCGATGCGCTTCTCCGCTGCCAACGCCCGGGCGTGGGCGGCGCGCTCCTCATCCGTTACCGCGTTACCCTCGAGAAGAATTCCTGCCATCTCAAGCCTCCCCTGACCCCGTCGTCACCGCGGACCAGGGGCCACGGCCTTGAGGGCCCGTAGGTATGCCTCTCCGTTGGGCTCGTTGAACACCAGGCGGACCTCGTGCACACCGGCCTCGAAGAAGGCCTGGATTTGCTGGCGGCACTGTCGCGGGGCACCGATGATGGTCATTGCGTCCACCATCTCGTCGGTGACCAGCTGGGCGGCTCGGTCTCGCTGGCGAGCCTGATAGGCGTCGCGAACGCGGTCGGCCTCGGCACCGAAACCGATTCGGTGCATGTACTGGTGATAGAACACTCCCATACCGCCAATATAGAAGGCGATGTGAGGGCGCTCACGGTCGCGGGCGGCCGCCACATCGTCGGTCACATAGATCGAGACCTGTGGCGAGATGACGAGGTCCCGCCAGGCGCGTCCCACGGACTCGGCTCCCGCCTTCAACTCGGTCAGCACGGCAGTCATCCGCGAGGGAGCGAGGAAGATCGGCAGCCAACCGTCGGCCAGCTCGCCCGTGAGGCGCAGACTGGGCGGGCTGAGGGCCGCGATGTAGATGGGCAGGTTCGCGCGATAGGGACTCAGGCGGAGTCGAAACCGCTTGATCCGGAAGAATTCTCCCTCGTGGTCGAGCGACTCGCCCCGCGCCGCCCTGCGGATGATATCGATGTACTCGCGCAGACGAGTCAGCGGCTTTTGAAACGTTTCGCCGTGCAAGTCCTGGACGACCAGCTGGCCACTCGTGCCGAGGCCGAGAAAGAAGCGACCGTCGGACATCCGGTCCATATTGAGGGCGGTCATGGCGAGGTTTGCCGGCGAGCGGGCGAACACAGGCACGATGCTGGTGCCGATGCGGATGCGAGAGGTAACGGCGGCCAGCTGGGCCAGCGAGGTGAAGGCGTCTTCTCCCCACGATTCGCCCATGCTGAGGCAGCTGTAGCCCAGCTCCTCCGCGAGAACGGCGCTTTCGCGAATCTCCCGCCACGACATCCCAGGAATGCGCAGGCCCATGATGCCGACGTCACCCATGCTCTCCCCCAGTTCCGCGCGAGTATACCTGAGCGTTGAGGGCCCTTTGAAGCAGCTCGGGCCTGATCGGCACCTCGATGATTTCGATACCTTCCAAAGTCAGCGCGTCGGCCACCGCGTTGGCGATGACGGCCGGGCCCGGGACGGCTGAGCCCTCACCCGTACCCTTGAACCCGAGCGGGTTGAGCGGTGACGGAGTATCACGGCTCGCCACGTCGATCCACGGCACGCCGTCGGCACGCGGCAGGGCGTAGTCCATGAGGGTGCGTGT
Source organism: uncultured Candidatus Rokubacteria bacterium (assembly GCA_963754315.1). GTDB lineage: Bacteria > Methylomirabilota > Methylomirabilia > Rokubacteriales > CSP1-6 > CAVWFS01. The sequence goes on along the minus strand of CAVWFS010000008.1, from coordinate 201,299 downwards.
GAGCGGCTGGCCGCTTTCGTCGTAGATGATCTCCTCCCCGAGCGCGGCCCCGATCCCCTGGACCGCGCCCCCCTGCGTCTGCCCCTCGACGATGCGTGGGTTGATCTCGCGACCAGCGTCGTGCACGGCGTGGTACGCGAGAACCGACACGGCCCCCGTCAGGCGATCCACCTCGACCAGCGCTGCGTGAACACCTGAAGCCCACGTCACCCGCTCGGGGCTGTAGTAGCGAGTGGCGACGAGAAACGGCTCGCCGAGCGCCCGCACGACGTCAGGTCGCGAAGCCACCGTGGCCAGTTCGGCCAAACCGAGAGCACGACCCGGTGCTCCCCTGACCTGGGCACCTCCGTTGGCTACCATCACGTCCGCCGGATCGCATTCGAAGGCCAGCGCTGCCACGCGTCGGATCTTGTCGCGGACCGCGTCCGCGGCCATGGCCACCGCCGTCCCCACGATAACCGCCACGCGGCTGGCATAGGTCCCGGCGCTGCCGGGAAAGCGCGCGGTGTCTCCTCCCACCAGGCTCACGGAGCCCAGAGGAACGTCCAGACGCTCCGCACAGATCTGCGCCAAGGTCGTCTCGTGCCCCTGGCCCTGGCAGGGTGTCCCCACGGTGACGCACACCCGTCCGTCGGGCTCAACGCGGACAAGAGCACCCTCATGAGGACCGATGGCGGTGGCCTCGTTGTAGGCAGCGACCCCCGCGCCGAGCAGCCGCCCCTCACGCCGGGCAGCGCTTTGCCGGGCCCGGAAGGTTGCGTGGCCGACGCGCTCCAGCGCCGTCTCGAGCAAGGTCGGGTAATCGCCTGAATCGTGAATCATCGGCATCCCGTCGCGATACGGCAGCTGACGATCGTACGGCATGTCGGACGCACCGATGAGGTTGCGTCGACGGAGCTCGACCGGATCGAGACCGAGACGGCGCGCCGCGATGTCCATCAGCCGTTCGGCCACGAAGGTCGCCTGGGGGCGGCCGGCGCCTCGGTAGGGTGCGCTCGGAACCTTGTGGGTCACCACCACGCGGCCGCGGCACTGGAATACCGGGATCCGATAGAGTCCGAGCAGGTGAGCAGCGGTGACTCCGGCCACCACGGCACCGCGCGGGAGATACGCGCCGGCGTCGATGAGAAAGTCGTCCGCGAGGGCGAGAATTCTCCCCTCGATGTCGAGGGCGAGCGTCGCGTCATGCAGCTGGTCGCCGGCGTGGGTGGTGCTGACGAAGCTTCCCTCGCGTGTCTCACACCAACGAACGGCCCGGCCGAGGCGACGCGCCAACGCGCCGACGATGAGCTCCTCCGGATACACGGGACCTTTCGTCCCGAAGCCGCCGCCCACGTCGAGAGCGGTGACCCGCACCGCCTCGAGGTCGAGCTTCAGGGCCTCGGCGAGGCGTTGCCGCACACCGTACGGCATTTGCGTGCTCGACCACAGATGGAGTTCACGGGTCGTGGGGTCCCACCGCCCGACGGCAGCCCGCGGCTCCAGCGGCAGCGCGCTGAGGCGGCCGCAGCGAAGGTGCTGGGTCACCACGAGCGTGGCCTCCCGCAGGGCTTTCTCGAGATCCCCGGTCTGCAGATCGACGGTCGCCGCCACGTTGGTTTGCCAGTGGTCGTGGACGAGCGGGGCATCGCGTTCGATGGCTCGCACGGGGTCGACCGTGGCCGCCAGTGGCTCGTACTCGACACCGACGACTTCCGCTGCATCAGCTGCCCGGTACGCATCGACGGCGACCACCACGGCCACAGCCTCCCCGACGTGACGGACGAGACCGTCAGCGAGAGCAGATTGCCGATAGGGCTTGACCGGGGCCGCGGGGACGACGGGCGGGGGAAGGGCGCCCCGCAGTTCGGATAGATCGTCGATCGTGAACACGCCGACCACACCAGGCGCCTGGCGCGCCATCTCCGCGTCGATCCGGAGGATCCGAGCGTGCGCGTGGGGACTGCGGACCACGACCATGTGCAGGACGTCCCCGAGGCGCAGATCGGAGGTGTAGCATCCGCCACCGGTAAGGAATCGAACGTCTTCCCGGCGGCGAACCGATTGGCCGATCATGGGGTAGGCTACCGCAGGGGTGGCGCCTCGGTCCAACCTCAGACATCGACCCTTGACCCCGGTGGCAATCTCCGGGTATGGAGGACGGGTGCCAAGCCGCCTCGTCCTGACCAACGCCAAGCTGATCGATGCCGTCACCGCGGGTATCGCCGAAGGCGCCAGCATCACCATCGAGGGTGATCGCATCGGCGAGGTCGTAGCGGGGAGCCGATCGCCGGTAACCGGGGGCGCACGGGTCATCGATCTCGGGGGCGCCTATGTGCTCCCTGGCTTGTGGGACGCGCACGTCCATCTCGAGTGGCCTCGCGTCCCCCACGCGAGTGTGCCCGAGCTGACCGCGCAATATCTGGCCAATGCCCAGCGGGCCCTGCTCGAGGGCGGCATCACGGGCATGCGGATGGCAGGAGCGCCACACTTCATCGACGTCGCACTGAAGCGCGCCTTCGACGCCGGGCAACTCGTCGGTCCGCGCCTGCTCACGTGTGGCTGGTTTCTCACCACCACCGCTGGCCACGCCCTGGGCACAGGATTCGCGCTGCCGTGCGACGGTCCGCTGGGCTTCGTGCGCACGATCCGAGAGCATATCCAGGCTGGCGTCGACCACATCAAGCTCAACCTGACGGGCGGCATCATGGGGCCCGAATGGGATCGGCACCAGCACTCGTTCTTCATGCCGGACGAGCTGGAGGCCGCTTTCGCCATCTGCCGTCAGCGCGGCGTCAAGGTCATGGCTCACGCGGCCAATCCCGAGGCAGTCAAGGCGGCACTGCGCCGGGGCGCGCACTCCGTGGAGCATGGGTACACGATGGACGACGAGTGCCTTGCACTCCTTCGCGAGCGCGACGCCTGGTACGTCCCCACCCTTGGCATCACGCACTTGACGCCGGACCAGGCCACCACACGGTGGGAGAAGCAATGGGTCGAGCAGCGCGGTCTGACCCCGGACCTGATCAGGCGAGCTGAGGATGCGGTGGGCGAGCATCGGACGTGGTTTCGTCGGGCGCTCGCGGCCGGTGTCAAGATGGCGCTCGGCTCCGACGTCCGCCCCGTCCGGGAGGGCGCGCTCCTGGAACTGGGGCTGTGGGTGAAGAGTGGGGCTACCCCCTGGCAAGCCCTTCAGGCCGCCACCAAGCACGCGGCGGAGGCCAGTGGTGTCGCTGACGAGGTCGGGACCGTGGAAAGAGGCAAGCGGGCCGATCTGATCGTGGTTCGAGATAATCCACTCGATGACGTCGACAACGTTCGCTCGCTCATGCTCGTGCTCAAGGACGGCCGCATCGTGGCCGACCATCGCGCCGATCCCACCTGACCCGAGTACCACGCACGAGGAGGTCAACCGGTCAGGCGAGTATCTTGATGAAGAGGGATGGAACGATCACGATCGAAGGAAGCACCATTGCCCTTCGGGCATCCGGCGACATCATCTTGAAAGGATCGAAGATCGTCCAGAATTGACGGGGGAGCGGCCGCGCTCTCCTCGACCTCTTGGAAAGGTGCCCATGAGCGTCTCTGATATCCGACCCGGTCTTCGGGGCGAACGGCAGGTCGTGGTGACGGAGTCGATGACCACGGCGCACGTGGGCGGCCGCCGCATCCTGACCGCGCCGTCGATGATCATGGAGATGGAATTGGCAGCGCAGGAGGCGACTGAGTCCTTTCTGCTCCCTGACCTGACGACGGTCGGCTTCGAGATCTCTATCCGGCACCGGCGGCCCACGCCGCTTGGAGAGCGGTTCACGGTGGTGGCAGAATTGTGCGCCGTCGAGGGCAGCCACCTCCTGTTCACGGTGGAGGCCCACAACAGCCGCGAGAAGATCGCCGAGGGCACACTCCGGCGAACCATTGTTCGCCTCGGCGCGCTCGGCTGAGCGGGCACGATGCTGTGGCTCGGGATCGACGTGGGCGGGACGTTCACCGACGTCGTCCTCTATGACGAGGACGGCGGTGCCCTGACCCTCGGGAAATCACCGACGAACCCGCTCGATCCGACCACTGGGATTCTCGCTGCGCTGACCCCGCTCGCCGTCGATCTCCGGACAACGAGTCGGATCGTCCACGGCACCACCATCGGCACCAACGCGATCCTCGAGCGGGCAGGCGCTCGGGTATGGATGCTCACCACTCGCGGCTTTCGCGACACACTCGAGATCGCCCGAACCAATCGGACGGTGCTCTACGATATCCGGGCTCTCAAGCCGGCTTCACCCGTACCGCGTCCACGCGTCGTCGAGGTCGACGAGCGGGTCCTGGCCGATGGCACGGTCCGCCAGGAGTTGCGCGACGGCGACCTGCGCGACGCGCTGGGACGCATCTGCGCCGCCGCCGATGGCGAGGACGCGGCCGCCCTCGTGGTCGGCTTCCTTCATAGCTACGCGAACCCGACCCACGAGCGACGAGCCGCTGCAATGGCTCACCACATGTTGCCGGGCTGGTTCGTCTGCACGTCGGCCGAGGTCCTGCCGGAGATGAGGGAGTACGAACGGTTCAGCACGGCCGCGCTCAACGCGTACATCGGTCCCAAGGTGGGCGGCTATCTGTCACGTCTGGGTCAGGCGCTCGCGGGGCGCGGCTACGCCGGTCGTGTCTACATCACCACCTCGAGCGGCGGCATCATGAGCTCCGACCTCGCCGCTCGCTTCCCCGTTCACACCGTCCTATCAGGGCCGGCGGGTGGAGTTGCCGCAGCGGTGAGCCTGGGACGACTGATCGGCTGTCCGAACCTCATCACCTATGACATGGGCGGCACGAGTACGGACGTGTGTCTCGTGGAGGATCTCGAACCCTCGCTCACCACCGAGCAGCACATCGCCGGCCTCCCCAATCGGACGCCGCAGATCGAGATCAACTCGATCGGCGCCGGCGGGGGGAGTATCGCCTGGCTAGACGCGGCGGGGGCTCTCCGGGTCGGGCCCCGAAGCGCAGGCGCCATTCCGGGCCCCGCCTGCTACGCGCGCGGAGGCACCGAGCCAACCATCACCGACGCTAATATCGTCCTGCACCGAGTGGCGCCGGCGGTGCCACTGGCCGGGGTGGTCAAGCTCAATGAGGAGCTGGCTCGGGACGCCCTCGGGGCTCTCCTGGGGCGTGTGGCGGGACTCTCCGGCGAGGAGGCGCTGGCCGAGGGCATCATCCGCATCGCCGTGGCACGCATGGTGAGCGCGATCAAGGAGATCTCCATCGCCAAGGGCCACGACCCCCGGGACTTCGTACTGCTGGCCTACGGCGGCGCCGGGCCCATGCATGCGGCGTTCGTGGCCGAGGAGCTGGACATCCCTCGCGTCATCATCGCTCCGGCTCCGGGCAACTTTTCGGCCTTCGGAGCGCTGATCTCCGATCTCCGGCGAGACTACGTGAGAACTCGCCTGACACCCACGCGGGGCGAAACCCTGAAGGGGATCGAGCACGTATTCGAGGAGCTCCAGCGGGAGGCACGGGAAGATCTTGAGGTGGCCGGGATCAGCCCAGAGCACATCTCGTTCTCGCGGACCCTTGGGATGCGCTATGTCGGCCAGTCGTGGGAGCTTCTGGTCAAGATGCCGGCGGGTGCCGACACCATGCGTGTCCTGGAGACGGCCTTCGGGCAAGCGCACCAGCGTCGATACGGTCACGCCACCGACGGTCCCATCGAGATCGTCAACGTGCGGCTCACCGCGATCGGGGCGATTCCGAAGCCGGCGTTTCCTCGCTGGGCCGCGTCGGGAACGGCGGGCGCGGCACAGCCCGCCGTACGTCAGGTCATCTTCGGAGGGGAGCGCATGCCGACGTCGGTCTACCGGCGTGACCGGCTTCCTGGCGTAGTACCGTTCGAAGGCCCGGCCATCGTCGAGGAGATGGGAGCGACGACGGTCATTCCGCCCGGGTGGACAGCCGCGGTGGGAATGGCCGGTGAGATCACACTGACTCGGAGGAGCATATGAGACTCGCAGGCAAGGTCGCCCTCATCAGCGGCGGGGCGCGCGGGATGGGCGCAGTGGAAGCGCGTCTCTTCGCGAGCGAAGGGGCGCGTGTCGTTCTCGGCGACATCCTCGAGGCCGACGGCAAGGCCGTGCAGGAAGAGATCCAGGCCGCCGGCGGCGCGGCGACGTTCGTCACCCTCGACGTCACCCGCGAGGCGGACTGGGAGGGCGCGGTGGCGACAGCGGAGCACCTCTACGGCCGCCTCGATGTGCTCGTGAACAACGCGGGCATCGGAGGTGGGAACCGTATCGAGGATACAACCCTCGAGCAGTGGGAGCGCATCATGGCCGTCAACGCCACCGGCGTGTTCCTCGGCACGCGTGCCGTCATCCCGGCCCTGCGGCGGGCGGGGGGCGGATCGATCGTCAACATCTCCTCCCAGCTCGGGCTGGTGGGCACCGACAACTCGAGCCCCCAGTACCAGGCGTCCAAGGGCGCCGTGCGTCTGCTCACCAAGGCCACGGCCATCCAGTACGCGAAGGAGGGCATCCGGGCGAACTCCGTTCACCCCGGTCCGATCGTGACGGCAATGACGGAGAAGCGGCGCGCAGACCCTGAACAGCTCCGACTGACGCTCTCGCGCATCCCGCTCGGGCGCTACGGCCAGCCGGAGGAGGTTGCCCTCGGCGTTCTCTACCTCGCGTCGGACGAGGCATCGTTCGTGACGGGTAGCGAACTGGTCATCGACGGGGGCTGGACCGCCCAGTGACCGCTCAAATTCCGGCTGGAGAAGGTTGAGGTGCCGCGATGACTCACGTCGATCCCATCACCCTGGAAGTCATCTGCGAGGGCCTCATCGCCATCGTGCGCGAGATGCGCGCGACGGTCATTCGCGCCTCGTATTCGCCCGTGATCTGGGACATGGACGACTTCTCCTGCGCGCTGTTCGATCCCCACGGGCAGATGATCGCCCAGTCCGAGGACCATCCCGGCCACGTGCTGCCCATGCCGTGGTCCGTGCGCTGTGCCATGGAGGACTTCGAAGGTGACCTTCGAGCGGGCGACGTCGTGCTCCTGAACGACGCCTATCGCGGCGGAACGCATTTGAACGACGTGACGATGCTCTACCCCCTGTTCGACGGCGGCGAGTTGCTCATCTTCCCCGCTGTGCGCGCGCACTGGGCAGACGTGGGCGGCAGCGCGCCGGGCAGCTATTCCGGCCTCAACACGAACGTCTACCAGGAGGGCGTCCGCATCCCGCCCATCAAGATCCTCGAGGAGGGGCAACTTAACCGAGCGGCCATGACCTTGCTTCTCGCCAACATGCGGCTGCCCGACGATCGGCAAGGCGACTTCAACGCCTCCCTCGGCGCCTGCCGGGTGGCCGAGACTCGCATCCGGAAGCTCCTGGCGCGCTACGGCAAGAAGACCGTGCTCGACTGCATCGCGTTGAACCTCGATCGCTCCGAGCGGCGCCTGCGGGCTCGGATCGCCACCCTGCCCGACGGGGAGTACGTCTACGAGGACTATCTCGAGTTCTACGAGAATGGCCGCTTCGATCCGGTTCTCATGCGCTTGACCTTGACGAAGAAGCACGACGAGATCGTGGCCGATTTTGCCGGATCGAACGCGCAGGTGCCTGGTGTCGTCAACTCTACGTTGGCCACTGTAGGGGCCGGCGTCGTGGTGGCGGTGAAGGCCGCCCTCGATCCCGAGGGACCGATCAACCACGGCACGTTCAGACCCATTCGGCTGCAGGCACCGCCAGCCTCGATCGTCGACGTGAAGCTCGATGCTCCGGCCGGCGCCCACGGCGAGGTTCGCAAGCGCGCGGTCTCGGTCATTCTGGGCGCCCTCGCTCAGATCGTTCCCGACCTGGTGTGCGGCGATCTCTGCGGCACCTCTTTCCCGAACGCGATCGGCGGCCGAGACGAGGGGCGGCAACGCGACTTTGTGTACTACGAGGCGCCGGCCGGCGGCAACGGGGCCTACCGCGAGGGCGACGGAGCGAGCGCCTGGGGCAACATCGACTTCGGGAACGTGCGGACGATCCAGTCGGCAGAAGCGCTCGAGAGCGGAACCCCACTCCTCGTGGATCGCAGCGAACTCCGGCCGGACTCTGGCGGCGAGGGAGCCACCCGGGGCGGGCTCGGGCTGCGGCGGGACCTGCGCTTACTCTCGGGCGAAGCGCGTTACTCGGTCCTCAGTGATCGAGCCGTGCTGCCCCCCTTCGGCATGGGTGGCGCAGGAGCGGCCGCCCCCGTCAGCGTCTCAGTCCTCAGAGATGATGCCGAGTCCAATCTCCCGACCCCTGGCAAGGCGACCGGTCATCTGATCTATGCCGGTGACATTGTCAGCATGCGGTCGGCCGGAGGCGGCGGCTTCGGTGATCCGCTCGAGCGCGAGCCCGCGCGCGTGCTGGCGGACGTACAGGCCGGCTACGTGTCGTTCGCCCGCGCCCGCGACGGGTATGGCGTCGTCTTCACGGCCAGCGGTGAGGTCGATGCTGATGCCACCCGCACGCAGCGGGCGGCTCTCGCGGCCCGTCGGCGCCGTGTTCCAGTCCAGGCCGACGAGCGCGATCCGTACGAGGGCAAGCGCGGTAAGCATCGTGTCTTGCGTCTGGCGTTCGACCTGATGCGGCAGATGGGACTCGAGTCGGGCGGCCTGGTCGAGCTGCGCGGTCGACATCCAGCGCCGCTACGTGCCTGGATCAAGGAGGAAACGACAGCGCCCAATCGCGAGGTCATCCCGCTCGACACGATCGGCAGGCGCATGCTGGGCGTCGAGCCGGGCGATACGGTCGAGATCTACCCGCTGCCCATGCCCTCGATCCCGGGTGGTCTGGCCACCGGCTGAGGCCAGTACACACCGAGCGGCTGCGTCCGCCCGCCCAGAGGATCGACCTCAGGATGGGCGATGTTCCGCTTGGCGCACGCCCGAATCACGAAAGACTTCGCAGAGGTAGGCACGGTGGGGTACGGAGCCGCTGATCGGGTCGAAGGCAGTATTGCCGATGAGGAGATTGTAGTTGGCGCCCTCGGCGCTAAACGGATCGTAGGAGGGGGCGTTCAGCGGGCCACAGCCCTGCCACCAGCCATGCTGGCCTGAGACGACCCGCGGGTCGAGGCTCTCGTTGAAGCGAGCGCGGGCACGTATTCGTCCATCTGGTGTTTCAATGACCACCCAATCCCCGTTTGCAACGTCGCGGGCAGCGGCCGCCGACGGATGGATCTCGACTTGCGGATCGCGCACCAGGCGGCGGAGGCCCGGCAAGCCCCGGTGCTGGCTGTGACAAAACTCGGGAATCTTGGCGCACGTCAGGACGAGGGGGTAGCGGACCGCGAGGTCGGGCCGGGCCACCGGCCCCACGAGCGGCTCCACGTACTCGGGCAAGGGCTGGTAGCCGTGCTCCAGGAGGACTTCCGAGTAGATCTCGATTTTGCCGCTCGGCGTGGGAAAGCCGCTCTTATCCCCATCCGTATCCGTCGCATCCGCGCGATGGCGAATCTCGAGCGGTACCTCGAGACCGCGTGGTGACTCTCGAAGCTCGTCGAGCGTGAGCCCGGAAGGGCCGAGCTGATACGTCCATGCTGCCTCGAGGTCGCCATCCCAGAAGTGAGCACCCAGGCCCAGCTTCTTGGCCAGGGCAAAGACAATGGCAGCGTCGGATCGAGCTTCACCTCGAGGAGCCACCACCCGGGACCGAAGCTGCACGAGCGACTCGGCCTTGGCGCTGACCTCGAAGCCGATCTTGAGGTTTGCGTGCTCCCAGGCGCTGCTGACGGGCAGCACGATGTCGGCCAAGGCGGCCGTCGGCGTCATGAAGAGATCAAGGTGGACGAAGAAGTCGAGCGCGGCGAGAGCGGCGCGCCCACGCAGCACGTCGGCGTGGGAGACGAGCAGGTTGGCGCCGAACCCGACGAGGCCGCGCACACGGTAGGGGTTGCCCTCGAGAATGGCGCGGTAGAGATCGTCGGACGTGATCCACCCTGAGCGCGGCGGGCCCAGCGGACGAGCGGCGAGGCCAAGGGCCTTGGCGCGCTGCTCGGCTCGTATCAGTTCGGCACCGGTGACGTCCGGTGTCGGCACCTTGGGAAAAGACACGTTGCCGCCACGAACGTCAACGCTCCCTGTGAGCGCATAGAGCAGAGAGAGCGCTCGATCCGTCTGCGTGGCGTTTGTCGACTGTCCAATGCCCGTCCACGCGTAGTACGACACCGGCCGGGCCTCCCAGAGAAGCCGCGCCGCCTCGCGGATCTGAGCGGCCGGCACCCATGTGATCTGCTCCGCCTGGTCCGGAGGATAGCGTCGGCACAGTTCAGCATAGAGCTGGAAGGCCGTACTGCAGTCGATCTCGCCAGCGGCGGTTGGGATACGGTAGCGCCCGAAGAGAGCCAGGTTCTGCACCGACGCCTGATATCGCCCCGTCACCCGGTCAAGGGCTACTGGCTTTTCGGCCTGGACGTCCCAGGCAAGCCACCGACCTGCCGGGCCCTCGCCCCGCAGATCTCCCTCCGTGAGAAACCGTCCGGTGTCGGCCCGAACCAGGAACGGGCCGTTGGAGAACTCGCGCACGAAGTCGCGATCGAACCACCCGGCCTCGATCATTGTCCCCGCGATAGCCAGGGCGAGGGCGCCGTCGGTGCCAGGACGCACCCGGAGCCAGAGATCCGCCTTGGCGGCGAGCCCCGCCCGACGCGGGTCGACGACGATCAAGCGGGCGCCGCGCGCGCGGGCGGCCACGGCACCGGTGGCGTGGGTGAGCCACGAGGTGCTCGGGTTGTGGCCCCAGTAGAGAATGCAGCCCGTGTGGTCGAAATCCGGCGCCGCCACGCCGTGGCCGAACGTGAACCGCGCGGCATGGTCCTTGTGCCAGTTACAGATCTCGGTCCCGTAGCAGTTGTTGGGGGTGCCGAAGGCGTTCATGAGCCGATCGATCCAGGGTGCGGCGTCGGAGATGGCGGTGCCGCTCGGCGATGTCACCGAGAAGGCCACGCTTTCCGGGCCGGACGTGTCGGCCAGGCGCCGAAGCGCGCTGGCCACCACTTCGAGCGCTTCATCCCAGGAGATCCGGTTCCAGCCCGGATCGGCGTCGCCCTTCGGGCGGGTCCGCCGGAGCGGATAGAGAAGGCGCTCGGGATGCTCGACGAGCTGCGGCGCCGCTCGGCCCTTGGCGCACAGCGCGCGGCCTGTCGGGTGCTCCGGATCGGGCTCGACGGCGGTGAGGCGCCCGTCCTCGACGACCGAGACACAACCGCAGCGCGAGCGGCACAGGGCGCAGTAGCCGTGGATACGGGTCGTCACACGGACAGATACCGTCCCTTCAGCTCGGCCTCACGGAGCTGGAACTCGCCCGTGGGCCCGGCGAAGACAACGGCGCCTTTTCCGAGAACGAGCACGTGATCGCTGACGGTGAGGGCCATGCGGGCGTTCTGCTCGACGAGCAGCAATGTCACCCCCTCTGCCTTGAGGCGCGTGAGCAGGCTCCCCAGCTCCCGGACCAGCCGCGGCGCCAGTCCCTGGGAGGGCTCGTCGAGCATCAACAGCTCCGGGTTCCCGGCCAAGGCACGGGCGATGGCGAGCATTTGCTGCTCTCCTCCGGAAAGACTCCGGCCCCGCTGCCCCCACCGCTCGCGAAGCACGGGAAAGTAGTCGAGGATGCGGTCTAGCGTCCAGCCGGAGCCGCTTGGGTTCGCCCGCTGCGCCAGCCGCAAGTTCTCGCCGACGTCGAGCTGGGGAAAGATCTGGCGGCCTTCGGGCACGTAGCCAATGCCGAGCCCGAACACGCGGTGGGGGGCCTGGCCTGTGATGTCGCGATTCTTGAAGCGCACATGGCCCGTCCGCGGCGGGGTGAGCCCCATGATCGATCGGAGCGTGGTGGTCTTGCCAGCGCCGTTGCGCCCCAGGAGCACCGTGATGGCGCCCGGAGACACCGTGAAAGACACGCCGCGCAGTACATGGCTCTTGCCGTAGTACGTTTGCAAGGCTTCTACTGAGAGGAGCCCTTGCGTGCTCGGACTCTCCCTCACGAGACGGCCCCGGGAAGGACCGCTACCGCCGAGATCTCGATCAGGGCCCCCTCACGTAGGAGGCCTGCCACGATCACCCCGGTCGCGGTCGGGTAAGGTGGCCGGAAGAACTCGCGGCGGACACCCGCAGTCGCACGGTAGTTCTCGGTCGTGGTGATGTACTCGGTCGTCTGCACCACATGCTCGAGCCCCGCACCGGCCGCCTCCAGTAGGGAGACGAACTTCAAGTAGATGTAGCGCGTCTGGGCCACGACGTCTCCGGCGCCGACCAGCTGGCCCCTATCGTCCACGGCCGTGGTACCGGAGATGAAGACGAGGTTTCCGGCGCGCAGGCCTGGCGAGAAGGTGTAGCGCTCGGGCCAGGCTCCCCCGGCGGTGATCATCTGGTGGGCGCTCATGTCGATCTCTCCGAGCCTTCCGCGAGGGTTCATTCTCCACCGCCGAGGTAGGCCTTTTGCACGTCCGGATTGGTGCGGATTTCCTCAGGGGTTCCCTCGGCAATGAGCTGGCCAAAGTGCAGCACCGAGATTCGCTGCGCCAGGTCGAAGACCACATCCATGTCGTGCTCGACGAGCAGGATGGTGAGGCGCCTCTCACGCGCGATCTGTCGAATGACCGCAACCGTAGCGGTGGTGTCCTCGGGGGACAGGCCCTGGGTCGGTTCGTCGAGCAGAAGCAGTTCGGGGTCCTGGGCCACGGCCATGGCGATCTCCAGGAGCCGTTGATCGCCGTGGGGTAAGGTGGCCGCCGGTTCGTCGGCACGAGCCCCGAGGCTGAGGAAGTCCAGGCTCTCGCGGGCACGCCGCGCGGTGTCCTGCAGGCGCGCGCCCCCGCCCACCAACCGGAAGTTTCCCCCACCCTTGAGCTGCACCGCCATGCGCACGTTCTCCAGGACGGACAGCTCCGGAAAGATGCTGGTGATCTGAAATGTACGGGATATGCCGAGTCGACAGCGGGCCGGGGCAGCCAGCGAGGACACTTCCTCGCCCCGAAAGAAGATCTGCCCAGCAGTCGGCGCCAGAAGCCCCGAAATCAGATGGAACAATGTGGTCTTCCCCGCGCCGTTCGGGCCGATGATCGCGCGCAACTCGCCCGCGCCGACGGTGAGACTCACGTCCGCCACGGCCCGCAGCGCGCCGAATGCCCGCCCTATCCCGCGTGTCTCGAGGACGGTCATTTGGACATGGGGGGCCCCGACATGGCCCCCCATACCCCCCAGCGCTCGGAGCCGCCCCGGGAAACCCGTGGCGCCCCTCGGTCACACGTCAGCTCCGGGGGCCCCGACATGGCCCCCCATACCCCCCAGCGCTCGGAGCCGCCCCGGGAAACCCGTGGCGCCCCTCGGTCACACGTCAGCTCCGGGGGCCCCGACATGGCCCCCCATACCCCCCAGCGCTCGGAGCCGCCCCGGGAAACCCGTGGCGCCCCTCGGTCACACGTCAGCTCCGGGGGCCCCGACATGGCCCCCCATACCCCCAGCGCTCGGAGCCGCCCCGGGAAACCCGTGGCGCCCCTCGGTCACACGTCGCTCCGGGGGCCCCGACATGGCCCCCCATCCCTGCCACGCAGGCGCGGTCATCCGCGCGCCTCGATCCAGCGACGGGCGGTGCCCACAAGCCCGCCGGGCAGGAAGATGACGATCAGGACGAACACTACACCAGCGAAGATCATCCAGTGCTCCGTGTAGCTCGAGAGGACCTCCTGGATCAGAATGAAGATCATGGCCCCGAGCACCGGCCCGACGAGGGTTCCAATTCCGCCCGTGATGACCATCATCAGGGCCTGACCCGAGAGAACCCAGAACATCACCTCGGGTGAGGCGAAGCCACGGAAGGGCGCGAAGAGGGCGCCGGCAAGACCGGCGAAGAACGCAGCAATGACGAAGACCACCACCTTGAAGGGCCGAGGATCCTGGCCGAGGCTGGTGAAGCGATGCTCGTTCTCGCGGATGGCTTGCAGCGCTCGCCCGAAGGGCGAGCGCACGAGACTGCGACAGGCCACGAGCGAGAGCACGACGCAGGCTGCCACCAGAAGGTAGTAAGCGCGCGGCGAGGCGACGCTGGGACCACCCCAGAACAGTGTGGTCTTTGGCACGCCGGCGATGCCGTCCGAACCGCCCGTGAGGTCGCGCCACTTGTAGGCCACCGTATAGAGGAGCTGGGCAAAGGCCAAGGTCAACATCGCGAAATAGATTCCGGTGGCGCGCGTCGAGAACCAGCCAACCGGCGCCGCGATCAAGGCGGCCAGCACGGCCCCGGCCAGCAAGGCGACTGGCACAGGGGGGGCCCAATGGATGAGCAAGAGCGCGCTGCCGTAGGCGCCGAGGCCGAAATAGGCGGCATGACCGAAGGAGACCATACCCGAGTAGCCGATGATGAGGTCGAGCGACATGGCAAGAAGACCGAAGATCAGCAGATCGGTCAAGATCGACAGCTGGTGACGGGCGAGAACCCACGGCATCGCCGCGAGCACGACGAGCGCGGCCAGGCTGCTGACACGCCCAAGCGGGCCCATCTATTCCTCTTCCCCGAACAGCCCCCACCGCCAGAAGATGAGGATGGCCCCCATCACCGCGTACATGATCACCATGGCGGCCTCCGAGACGTAAAAGCTGCCCCACGTCTGCGCGGCTCCCACAATGAGGCTGCCCACCATGGAGCCCACGACCGAGCCCAGGCCGCCAATGACAACAACCACGAAGGCCTCGACGATCACGGCGATGCCCATCCCGAGATAGGCGGTGGTCATGGGGGCGGCCGCCGCGCCTCCGAGGCCAGCCAACCCGCAGGCGGCGCCGAAGACGAGGGTGCGCACGAGTCTCACGTCGGCGCCCAGGCAATCTGCCATCTCGCTGTTCTGGGCCACCGCGCGGACGATCAGCCCGGCCCGCGTTCGCTGCAGGAAGAGCCAGAGCGCCAACCCCACGAGCAGGCCCAAGCCCACCAGGAACAGTCGGTAGGCCGGATACACGATCCCGAGCATTTCCACGGATCCCTGCAAGAGCGACGGCGGTTCCACCCCCTTGGCGGTGGGACCGTAGATGACCTTGACGGTCTCTTCCAGGATGAGCGCGATACCGAAGGTGAGGAGCAGCTGGTAGATGGGGGGGCGGCGATAGATGAACCGCAGGGTCGACGCTTCCAGGGCGGCCCCCAAAAGTCCCACCAACGGGGGCACGAGCAGCAGCGCCAGCCAGAAGCGGCCCGATAGCGCCACGGCCGTGAACCCGAGATAGGCGCCGATCATGTAGAAGACGCCGTGCGCGAAGTTGACCACGCGCAGGATCCCGAAGACGAGAGTGAGCCCGATGGAGACAAGGAACAAGAGCCCGGAGAGGGCGAGGGCATTCAGGCTCAGCTCGACGAGCAGGGCAACTGACACGATTGCGCCCCTTCCGGGCCCCGATTTTCGCTACGCGAAGTCCTCCGTGCGGCACTTCGGCGTCACCCGATCCCCAGGATAGGTGGCGAGAATCTTTGGAATCAGGTGCGGATAATTCGAATCCTTGACGGCCTCGACCATGAAGCCCGGCTGCTCGGCCTGGTGATCACACTTGCGCATGAAGAACGGCCCTTCCAGGCCCTCGTAGCGCGAATCCTCCCAGGCCTCGATCACCTTCTCGACATCGTCAGCGGTGCCGACCTTGGTGATGACCTGGGTCAACCATTCGAGGCCCTCGTAGGTCTCACCGTCGAACATGTCGGGGTAGACCCCATGCATGGCATGGAACCGCTTGACGAAGTCGCGGTTGCGTGGGGTATCCACCGTGAAGGGATAGCGCGAGCTGCCGATGGTGCCGGCCATGGCGTCGCCCACCGCCTTCATGTTCTCGAGCTCCACGATCTCCATGACGAGCTTCACCTCGCGCGTGAGCCCGAACTGGGCCGCCTGCTTGATGAAGATGGTGGCATCCTGGCCGGGCATCACGATGTAGCAGGAGTCGGCCCGCGCCTGCTTGATCTTGGAGATATAGGCGGCGAAGTCCTTGGTGCCCACAGGCGGGTAGTCCTTGCCGACGATGTCCTTCTTGGTGGCCCCGATCTGCTTCTCGAAGGTGGTCACCCCGTCGCGCCCCCACGCGTAATCACTGCCGAGCGCGAAGAAACGCTTGAGAGGCGATTCGGCGAGGTAGAGGCTCACCACCCGCGCCCCCATGGGGCCGCTGGTGTTGATGCGGAAGAAGTAACGGTTCCAGGCCTTGGCGGTGAGCGAGCCGGCTCCGTTGATGGTCGACATCAGGATGACCTTCCACTCCGGACACTTGGCAGAGACGGCCAGCGCCTCCGAGGACAGCACGGTTCCCGTGAGAAACTTGACGCTGTCCTTCTCCACCAGCTTCTGCGCCTTGCGCACGGCCGTGGCCGGATCGGCCGCGGTATCCTCGTAGATGAACTCCAGGGGACGACCGAGCACCCCACCCTTGGCGTTGATCTCCTTGCCGAACAGCTCGCACGCCCGCTTGGCCTGGATGCCGTACTGGGCGTTGCCGCCGGACAGCACGGTGGGCAAGCCAATCTTGATGGGCTGCTGCGCGTACGCTCGGCGCAGGAAGACGGGCGTCGCCAGCACGGCCCCCATACCTCCCACCGCTGCCACTTTGAGAAGACGTCGACGACCAGTATCCATTGTTCCTCCCCCTCCTCGCGGCGCCCCACCTTGCCGCGGCGAGCCGGCCCGATTATAGGCCGAAGGCGGCCACGAAGAACCTCACCACCGCCCGCTCGAGGTAGTGAAGGCCGAGGGGGGTCATCCCGAAGAGGAAGGACGGCCAGTGTCGGTAGCCGAGCTGGATCTTCTCCGAGGGGGTGAGCATGTCCCGCAGCCCATCGCGCGCGGTCTTCGGGATGCAATCGTCGTCGGTGGCCTCGACGTAGAGCGTGTGTCGATCGCCGTTCAAGCTCGGCATGAGGGCCGGGTTGACCGAGTCCGCGAGGGGCTGGATCTTGCCCTTGAATGTGTCGAGGCTCCAGCCGAAGCGCCGCATGTTCGTGTTGCGCACCCGAGTGACCTGGGCTTCGCGGCAGAAGGCGAATACTTCGTGCAGATGGGCGCCGCCCATGAGGAACGCGCCGGCAGTCAGACGATCATCGGCGCCCATGGCCACGGCGGCGATGGTCGCGCTGATTGAGAAACCGACGATGCCGAGCCGTGTGGGATCCGTGGTCGGTCGCGTCACGGCCCAGTCGATGATCCGGCTGATGTCGGCCGCCACGGTTCGATAGCGTGCTGTCGACTCCACCAGGGTGGCGTGCCAGGCCTCCTCGGTGGTCGCCAGGCGCAGACGATTCCAGTCGATGAGATCGCGCTCCGCCTCGATGAGGACAACGTTGATGTCGAGCGGGGCCGGCTGGGAGGCCAGAAAACGCGCGACCGTCCAGGAAGGATAGGCCGAGCTTCCATAGATCGGGACGACGATCACCAGCGGAGCTCGCGCGTGGCCTCGCTGGAAGTACCAGCCTGTCACCACGTTGCCGTCCTGGCCATTGTCGCCGGTCGACGGCATGGTGAACCAGTATCTGTCGTGCTCATCCTTAGTGCCCGCCGCGTGCAAGGTGAGGACGACGGGAGGCGGGCGGGATTCCCTGGCGGGGCCCGCCGTCGGGGACTCAGTAGGGCCATTACCCCGGACGGCGTGATGGATTCGCTCGTGCGTGGCATCGACACACCCGGCCAGAACAAGCATCATGGCCAGACCCGCCGCGAAGTGGCTCCGACGCACCGTTCCTCTCCCCTGCGCACCATGAGCCACCTGGCTCCAAGGCCCGCGCCGACCATTTTAGCCAGAATCACCGCTCCTCCAGAATCGCGCCCACACATCCCGGATCCGGATATTCTAGGGAGCAGGCCCGCCCCATCATGACCCGCGTGCGGTGTGAGCAGATCAGCAAGCGGTTCGGCGACACCATCGCTCTCGACTCAATCGACCTGGACATCGAGCCTGGCGAGCTATTTTTCCTGCTTGGCCCAAGCGGCTGCGGGAAGTCCACTCTCCTCCGCCTCATTGCCGGGCTCCTGACGCCGACGCGCGGGCGCATCTGGTTCGATGACCGGGACGTGACGTCGCTCGGGACCGAGCAGCGCAACGCCGTCATGTGCTTCCAGAGCTATGCCCTGTGGCCACATCTCACCGTGCGCGAGAACGTCCGCTTCGGGCTCGACGTCCGAGGACTGGCACGGGGCGAGCGGCACCGGAGGGTCGACGAGATCCTTCAGCTCGTCCAGATGGTGCCGTACGCCGACCGCAATCCGAGCGAGCTGTCCGGTGGACAGCAGCAGCGGGTGGCCCTAGCCCGCGCACTGGTGGTGACACCCGCCTGCCTGCTGCTCGATGAGCCGTTGTCCAATCTCGATGCCCGCCTGCGGCTGGACATGCGACACGAGATCCGCCGTATCTGCAAGGAATCGGGTGTCACGACGGTCTACGTCACCCACGAGCAGAAGGAAGCCCTGAGCATCGCCGACCGGATAGCCATTCTCGATCGAGGCCGCATCCAGCAGATTGGCACGCCACGCGACGTATACCTACGCCCGGCCAGCTGCTTCGTGGCCAGCTTCATGGGCGAGACCAACCTCCTCCCGGCGCGTGTGGCCGGGAGCAACCGTGACCGCGCTGAGCTCGTGACCCCCCTGGGTTCCCTCACCAGCAGCACCCTGCCCGCCGAGCCGCTGGCAGCCGGCGACGAGGTGACCCTCTCCATCCGGCCTGAGAGCGTCGCGCTGGACGTCCCTCACGCGGCACCCAACGCCTTTGCCGCCGTCCTGCGCGACAGCGTGTACCTGGGAGAAATTGCCCAGCACCACATCGAGGCCGGTCCGGCCGGAGCTGCTCCGTCCGGCGGCACCGTGCTCAAGGTCTTCGAGCTGAACCCACGAGGTTCCGGGGCCATGGAGCACAACCAGCCCACGGCCGCCCGCGTGGATCCACAGGACGTGGTCGTCCTGCGCCGATGATCCGGGGCGGGCTACGCAGGTTCTGGGTGGTGCTTCTGGCCGCCGCCGTCGTCGCGCTGCCTTTCGTCTTGCGGCGTGAGGACACGACGACGGCCTGGGCTGAGGGCGATCCTGTTCTCGTCATCATCGGGCCCCACCACGAGGCGATCCGCTATGAGTTCGAGCGAGCCTTCTCACGGTGGCACCAACGGCGACACGGGGTGTCTGTCCGTGTCGACTGGCGGAACATCGGGGGCACCACCGAGATCCTCCGCTATCTCTCGAGCGAGTTCGTCGGGGCTGGACACGCATGGTGGCGGAGGCAGGGCCATCCATGGCCGGCCGGGGCCGGAGACGTGATGATTGCCACCCGAGCGCCGGCCGCCGCCCGCGGCGATCTCGTGGCGATCTACGAAGCGTTCCGGCGCGTCGACGATCCCCGTCAGCTCTCGGTGGGGATCGATCTCCTCTTCGGCGGCGGCGCCTACGACCATTCGGTGGCGTACCGTGCGGGCCTGACCGTCGCGCCCTGGCCTCGCGATCAAGCGCCACCTGGCCTCTTCACCGCGAGCGATGGCACCGTGCTCATCCCCGAGTACCTGAGTGGGGAGACGTGTCGGACAGCGACCCTGTTCGGCAATGCCGCCAGCACGTTCGGGATCGTCTACAACATAGACCGCCTTCACGCGCTCGGCGTTCAGCGACCTCCCGCTCACTGGAGGGATCTGGCGGATCCGATCTACGCGGGCACGATCGGCTTGGCCGACCCCACCAAGAGCGGATCCAGCGCCAAGGCTTTCGAGATGATCGTCCAGCAGCAGATGCGCGAAGCCGCTCTCGCTGCCGGGTTCGAGGTCTCGGCCATCGCGCGCTTCGAAGAGGAGATCGCTGCCTACGCCGAACGGCGGGGACGGAGCTATCGGCGCGGCGATCTACCCCCGAACGTGCCGGCCGCCTACCAGGATGCGCTCGAGCGGGGCTGGCTCGCCGGCATGCTGCTCATCCAGCGCATCGGCGCCAACGCACGCTACTTTACCGACTCCGCGAGCAAGGTGGCCATCGACGTTTCCATGGGCGACGCGGCCGTCGGCATGGCCATCGATTTCTACGCGCGATACCAGGCCCAGGTGACCGGCGGTCCACTGGGAACGGCACGTATGGTATTCGTCACGCCAGTCGGCGGGACCAGCGTGAGCTGCGACCCCATCAGCCTCCTCCGGGGTGCCCCCCACCGCGCCATCGCGCTTCGGTTCATCGAGTACGTGCTGGGCGAGGAGGGTCAGCAACTGTGGACGTACCGGCCCGGGACCCCGGGCGGACCAGAGCGCTACGCGCTGCGCCGTCTTCCCGTGCGACGCGACTTCTATCCGTCGTCCGTGCCCGCGATCAACGCCGCCTTCGAGCGCCACCGGCGCTATGCCGCCGATGACCTGGGCAGCCCGTCGATCGATCCTTACCAGGTCGCTCAGCACTTCACCTACTATCCACGGTGGACAGCGCGGCACTTCGGTGTTCAGAGGGAGATCATCCGGGCCATGTGCCTCGATAGCGCCGAAGATCTCCGAGCGGCTTGGCAGACCCTCCGAGCGCGGGGCGGCGTGGACGCCGACGCGCCGCTGATCCGCTCACTCCCGACCGTGGCCCTCACCAACCGCCGCACCGGTACCGTCGAGAACGCCCCGCTGACGTGGCGAACCGCGCCCGACTTTCCTGAAAGCTACGATCCCCTCGAATACCTGCGGGAGTGGACGGCTGCCTTCCGGGCCAGCTACCGCGCCGTGGCCCACACCAGATCCTCGCCGCAGGCGTCCGGCGCCCGCTGAGGCGATGGCCATGCGCCGCTCCACCGCCTGGCTCATCAGCATTGCGATCCTCGGCGTCTTTGGCGTTGCCCTTCTTTGGCCCCTGGCCTGGGTCATCCGTGGCGGGTTCCTGGAAGATGGCCGCTTCACCTTGCGCTTCCTGGCCGGCGTCTTTCAGAATCCTGTGTACGTCGAGGGTCTGATCCGGAGCCTCAGGATCGCGGTGGGGACGACGACGCTCGTCCTGCTCATCGCGGTGCCGCTGGCCTGGATGGCCAACCGATACCAGTTCCCGGGCAAGCCGATCTTGCAGGCACTGCTCCTGGTGCCCATGATCCTGCCGCCCTTCGTGGGCGCCATCGGCTTCCAGCAGATCTTCGGCGTCTACGGCTCGTTCAACGTGCTTCTCGCGCGCTGGACCGGTCTCGGGCCGATCGACGTCGTGGGGCAGGCTGGCTACTGGGGCGTCATCACCTTGCAGGCGCTGTCGCTGTACCCGGTCATGTACCTAAGCGTGGTGGCGGCGCTCGGCCATGTCGATCCGGCCATGGAGCAGGTTGCCGCCAATCTCGGCGCGCGCGGTGTCACCCGATTTCGCCGGATCACCCTCCCCCTGATCATGCCCGGCCTCTTCGCGGGCGCCACCATTGTGTTCGTGTGGGCCTTCACGGAGCTTGGCACACCGTTGATCATGGGGTACACGCGCTGCACACCCGTGCAGATCTTCGATGCCCTCAAGGAAATTGGGACCAACCCATTTCCGTACGCCCTCGTCTTCGTGATGCTGGGGGCGAGCGTGCTCCTGTACTCGCTCGCTCGGGTCGTGCTCGGCGGCGGGCACTACGCGCTGCAGGCCGATGCCCCCGTCGCCGCCGCCCCGGTCCCCCTCGGCCTTGTGGGGCGCATCGGCGTACCGTTGGCGTTTGCGACGGTCACCGGCGCGGCTCTGATTCCACACCTGGGGGTCATCCTGACTAGCTTCGCCGTGCCGGGCACCTGGTATCGCTCGGTGCTCCCCCAAGCCTTCACGATGGAGAACTACGCCGACGCCCTGGGCCACCCGCTGACGGTCCTCAGCATCAAGAACAGCCTCCTGTACGCCTCGCTGGCCGTCGGGGTGGATCTGATTCTTGGCCTGACCATTGCCCTGGTCGTCGTCCGCAGTGATCTCCCCGTCCGTGGCTTTCTCGACAGCGTGGCCATGCTGCCTCTTGCCGTACCGGGACTGGTGATCGCGTTCGGGTACCTATCCGTCAGCGCCTGGCTCGCACGCCTGGATGTCGTGAAGGACAGCATCTTCCTCCGTCAGCTTGTCGACGTGCAGACCAACCCCACGCTGTTTCTGGCCCTGGCCTACGCGATTCGGCGGCTCCCCTACATGGTTCGGAGCGCGGTGGCCGGGTTGCAGCAGACGAGCGTCACCCTGGAAGAGGCCGCGACCAACCTCGGCGCGCGCTCTTTCACCACCCTGCGTCGAATCACAATGCCGTTGATCACCGCCAACATCATTGGCGGTATCCTCCTGGCCTTTGCCTTCAGCATGCTAGAGGTGAGCGATAGCCTCATGCTCGCCCAGCGCCAAGACAGCTACCCGATCACCAAGACCATTTACGAGCTGTTCCAGCTGATCGGGACAGGCGCCTATGTCGCCAGCGCCCTCGGCGTGTGGGCCATGGCCTTCCTGGCCGTGACCATCATCGGCGCGAGCGCGATCCTCGGCCGCAGGTTGGGCGCGCTATTCCGGGTCTAAGGCTGAGGTCCCCCTCGAGATCAGAATATGGTTCGCGTCATGCCACCGTCCACGGCGATGGTGGTTCCGGTGATGTAACCCGAGAGCTCCGAAGCCAGGAATACGACGAGATTAGCGACCTCATTCGCCTCTCCGGGCCGGCGCAGCGGCACACCCCTCAGGATGTCCCGCTCCGCCTCCGCCGCCGTTACGCCCTTCGCCGCGCCCCACTTCGTCAGAATCCCTGCCCAGCGCTCGGTGCGGATCGGCCCCGGGTTCACGCCCGTCACGAGGATGCCGTGAGGAGCGCCCTCGTCGGCGAGCGCTTTGGTGAAGTTGAGGAGCGCGGCGTTGGCGGCACCGCCGATCATGTAGTTTTCCATGGGCTGAACGCCGGCGATGCCGATCACGTTCACGATCCGGCCGCCGCCGCGTTTGACGAGATGGGGGAAGACCTCCCGGGCGACCCGGATGTAGCCGAAGAGCTTGAGCTGCCAGCTGTCGAGCCACACCTGGTCGGCCAACGAGAGGAAGGGGCCGCCTTGAGCTGCGCCCGCGTTGTTCACGAGGATGTCGATGCTCCCGAACCTGGCCAGGGTGGCGCGCACCCAGTCCTGGATGCCCTCCGCCCGGCTGAGGTCGGCCGGGCAGGCGAGGCAGGTGACGCCGTGCTTGGTCTCGATCTCATCGGTGACCGCGCGGAGCTGGGCCTCACTACGCGCACAGAGCGAGAGGCTCGTCCCTTCGGCGGCGAGCTTCTCAGCAACGGCGCGGCCGATGCCCTTGCTCGCGCCCGACACCATGGCGATCTTTCCTCGAAGCCCAGTCTCCATGCTCGTCCTCCACCTGGTGGAAAGAGTGACGGGCTCGATTATAGGCGTCGGCCAACGCGTGCGGGCAAGGCGCAGGCGGTGGGAGATCCGATCAACCCGCGCCGCGGGCGGTATCATCGCCGTCAGCCGACGGCGGCAGGAGGCGGCTCATGGCGAAGTCGACGCGGAACAGTGGGGCAAGAGTAACGAGTTCGAGAAGGGCAGTGCCCTCGGGGGAGGGGGACCGGACGAGGCGACGCGTGTCTCGGACCGGTCTGGGCCCCACGGCCGCGAACTTCGTCCCTCTCACCCCGATCAGCTTCCTGCCGCGCACGGCGGCGGTCTATCCCCAGCGGACGGCGATCGTGCATGGCGAACGGCGCATCACGTACCGGGAGTACCATGCGCGCACCCGGCGGCTCGCCTCCGCGCTTGCGGCGCGGGGCATCGGCGTGGGGGACACGGTCTCGGTGGTGCTCCCCAATGTTCCGGCGATGCTGGAAGTGCACGAGAGCGTGCCGCTGCTCGGCGCCGTGCTCAACGCGATCAACGTGCGCCTCGACGCTCGCACCATCGCCTACATCCTCGACCACGGCGAGGCAAAGGTGCTCATCACCGATCGGGAGTACGCGCCGACCGTGGGCTCCGCCCTTCGCCAGCTGGGCCGGCCGTTGCTCGTCATCGACGTCGATGACCCACTTTACAGCGGGCCCGGAGAGCGCCTCGGCGAGGCCGAGTACGAGGAGCTCCTGGCCGAGGGGTCTGCCGACTTCGAACCAGTTCCCCTCGCTGATGAGTGGCAACCGATCGCCCTCAACTACACGTCGGGGACGACGGGGCAGCCAAAGGGCGTGGTCTTCCATCACCGTGGGACGTACATGGAGACCATTGGCCACATTCTCTCGTGGCACTTGCCACCGGGATGCGTCTACCTCTGGACGCTCCCCATATTCCACGCGAACGGCTGGTGCTTTCCGTGGTCGGTTACCGCCATGGCCGGAACCCACGTGTGTCTGCGGCGGGTGGACCCCGCTCTGATCTTTCGTCTCATCGCTGTCCACCGCGTGACGAACATGGTCGGGGCGCCCACCGTGCTCAGCATGCTCATCAACGCGCCGGACGAGCACAAGGCGCGCTTCGATCACGTGGTGGACATCCAGACCGGCGGGGCGGCCCCTCCTGCCAAGATCATCCGGGCCATGGGCGAGATGGGCTTCCGCGTCCAGCACATCTACGGGCTCACCGAAGTCCTCGGTCCCTCGACACTCTGCGCATGGCAAGACGACTGGGCCGCCCTCGGTCCGGAGGAGCAGGCTGTTCGCCAGGCCAAACAGGGAGTGCGATATCACGTCGTCGAAGGCCAAATGGTCGCCGACCAGCGGACCTTGGCTCCGGTCGTCCCCGACGGCCGAACCACGGGTGAAATCATGCTCCGCGGCAATACGGTCATGCTCGGGTACCTGAAAGACCGCGCGGCTACCGATGCCGCCTTCGCGGGGGGCTGGTTTCACACGGGCGACCTGGCCGTTCAGCACCCCGACGGCTACGTCGAGATCAAGGATCGGCTGAAGGACATCATCATTTCGGGCGGCGAGAACATCGCGTCGATCGAGGTGGAAGCGGCGCTCCTCCGCCATCCGGCGGTGGCCCTGGCCGCGGTGGTGGCGCGCCCCGATGCGAAATGGGGAGAGACTCCATGCGCCTTCGTCGAGCTGCGGCCAGGCATGCAGGCGACGGAGGCAGAGCTCATGGCTTTCGCCCGTGATCATCTCCCGCACTTCGCGACGCCGCGCACGGTGATCTTCGGGCCGCTGCCCACCACGGCCACCGGCAAGATCCAGAAATACGAGCTGCGCGCGCGGGCGCAAACTCTGTAAGGAGCGCCAGCAGGGTTTGCGTGGCTCGGGCTGCGGTACTATCGATGCCGGGCGGGGGCGAGCAAGGAGTGATCGTGACGCGTGCAGCATAGAACCCGGGTTCCCACGAGAACCCCAGAGGAGTGCAGCGATGAGCACGATTCACGGCATCGGCGCGGTGCGTGCGCATTTGGGCAAGCTTCCGGCGCCGGAAACCATGACGATTGCCGAGCGCCGACAGCAATACGACCGCGCCGAGAAGGTATTCGCGCTTCCACCCGAGATGGCGGTGGAATCGGTTCAGGCTGGGGGCCGGCCGGCCGAGTGGCTGCGGACGCCGATGGCCAGCACCGATGCCGCCCTGCTCTACTTGCACGGCGGCGGCTATGTCATCGGGTCTGCCCGCTCTCATCGGCATCTGGCCGGCGCAATCGCCGCAGCGGCGGGAATGGCATGTCTGTTTCCTGACTACCGGTTGGCGCCTGAACATCCCTTCCCGGCGGCGGTGGACGATGCCGTCTCGGCGTATCGATGGCTGCTGGAGCGCGGGGTCGAGGCCGGACGAATCGTCGTCGCCGGTGACTCCGCGGGCGGTGGTCTCGTGGTGGCCACGCTGCTTGCCCTGCGCCAGCGCGGTCTGGCCCTCCCAGCGGCCGGCGTGTGCATTTCCCCTTGGGTCGACCTTACGTGCGGCGGGGCCAGCTACGACACCAAGGCCACGCATGATCCGATCGTCAAGCGCCAGGGCGTGCTGCTGATGGCGCAGCACTATCTCGGCGGCGCCGATGCGAAGACGCCCTTGGCTTCGCCGCTGTTCGCCGATCTCTCCGGGCTTCCGCCCCTGCTGATTCACGTGGGCAGCGACGAGGTGCTGCTCGACGATTCGACTCAGCTCGCTGCCCACACGCGGACGGCCGGTGGAAAGGTCGAGCTCGAAGTGTGGCCGGACATGATCCACGTCTGGCACTGGTTCCTGCCGTGGCTGGATGAGGCCAAGGCCGCCGTCGACGGTATCGGCCGCTACATCCGGACGCGCCTGGACTGACTCGGCGCCGGCATGTCATACAGGACGATCCGTGTACGGCGTATCGCCGGCGCGCTCGGGGCCGAGATCGAGGGCGCTGATCTGGCGAAACCGCTCGATGCCGAGCAGCTGGCCGAGATTCGCGCCGCCTGGCTCGACCACCTGGTGGTCTTCTTCCGGGATCAGCCCCTCACCCCGGCCCAGTTCCTCACCTTCGCTCGCTCGCTCGGCACGCCGATCGAGTATCCCTTCGTCAGGGGCATAGACGGATTCCCCGACATCATCGAGGTCAAGAAGCTGGAGCACGAGCGGATCAACTTCGGTGGCATCTGGCATTCCGACACCGCGTATCTGTCCGCACCGCCCATGGCCAGCATGCTGCTGGCACGCGAGGTGCCGCCGGTGGGCGGCGATACCCTGTTCGCCAACATGTACCTCGCCTACGAGGCCTTGTCAGACGGGTTGAAACGCTTACTCGCAGACCTGCGAGCCGTGAATTCGTCGGCCCGAGCCGACGTGACGCGCACCCGCGAAGACCGGGTCAAGGCCGGTGGGCGCGAGGTCACCCGCACGGAATACGTGGCGGAGCACCCCGTGGTGCGCACCCATCCCGAAACGGGTCGCAAGGCACTCTATGTCAACGTCGCCCACACCAGCCGCTTCGTGGACATGACCGAGGAGGAGAGTGCCCCGCTGCTCACCTACCTGTATCAGCACCAGGTTCGGCCCGAGCATACCTGTCGTTTCGTGTGGGCGCCGGAGTCGCTGGCCCTGTGGGACAACCGCTGCGTCCAGCACAATCCGATCAACGACTATCACGGCTACCGCCGCCTGATGCACCGGATCACGCTGGCTGGAGATACGCCGCGCTAGGTCGCGATCGGTGACCTGGACGGACGGTGATGAGGCGCGTGACTCGGAAGGAGTAACACACCCGTGATGTCGGAACGAGCGGTGACCGTAGCGTTGTCAGTGCTGATTGTCATTCTGGTGGCCGTGGTTCAGGAACGTTCTCGCCCTCTCGCCGCCATCATTGCCACCATGCCCCTCACGGCTCCCCTGGCCATGTGGATTGTGTTCGCCTCGAGTAGGGGCGACCAGCGCCAGACCGCCGACTTTGTCGGGACCATGGTCATCGGCGCTTGCGCGAGTTTAGTCTTCGTGTTGGCATGCTGGATCGGTTTCCGACAGGAGTGGGGGTTCCTGGTCACGCTGGCCGTCGCTTCGACCATCTGGCTCCTGATCGTATTGCTCCCGCGCTGGGTCGGAGGTCAGCCATGACGGAAAACAAGACGACGGTACGGAGGTACATGGACGGCTTCAGAAGAAGCGACCATGACCAGATTCTGTCGTGTCTGACGGACGACGTTGAGTGGGAGATCCCGGGGGTCTTCCACGTGCGGGGCAAGGACGCGTTCGACAAGCAGATCGAAGACGATGGCTTTGTTGGCAGCCCCGCGATCACCGTGACACGTCTGTTAGAAGATGACGATGTCGTGGTCACGGAGGGATCGGTACGCACGCAGCGAAGAGACGGCACCGTCTTGAACCTGGCGTTCTGCGATGTGTTCGAGATGCAGGGCGGCAAGATCCGGCGGTTGATCAGTTACCTGATGGAAGCCGAGTGAGTGGAGGTTCGGAGTTCTCATCTGCGTAGTGCTCCATGACGCGGCCGGGCGCTTGTCGACGAGAGTCGCCCATGCCACAATCGGCCGCGGACCGGCCTCGCCTCGGTAGGGATAGTTCCTCGCCGCTTCCCGGGAGGTCGTCCGCTCACCATCCACGATGAGGGGAGACGTCACGATGATCCGAGCCGTGCTCTACACGCTCGCTGCTTTCTGTGCTCTGGCCGGCCTCAGTCTGAACGCGGGAGCGCAGCATGAGGGTCCGCCCCTCAAGGTGGGGTACGCCATCTCCCGCACCGGCCCCTTCGCGCCGGGCGCCCAGGTCACCCAGGAGCCCAACTACATCCTATGGGCCGAGCAGGTGAACGCCGCTGGCGGACTCGACGTCAAAGGCCACAAGCGCAAGATCGAGCTGATCGGCTACGACGACCGCAGTGAGGTGGAGACGGCTGTTCGCACCTTCGAAAAGCTGATGACGACCGACAAGGTTGACCTGATCCTCCCCCCTGGGGCTCGACCATGAACTTCGCGGTGGCCCCGCTGGCCAACCGGCACGGCTACCCGGTGCTGGCTCCTACCGCACTCTCCATGAAACTGATCGAGATGAAGTTGCCCTACTTCTTCTCCATGTTGCCGCAGGCGTACGTGTTGATGAACGCCACCGCGGAGATGCTGGCCGCCCGCGGCGTCAAGACGGTCGCCGTCATCTACATGGACGATCTGTTCGGCCTGGAAAACATCGCCGCCTTCGAGCCGGCCGTCAAGGCCAAGGGCATCGAGATCGTGGAAAAGAAGAGCTACCCGCTCGGAGTCAAGGATCTGTCGCCGGTCCTCCGTAGCATCAAGGACAAGAATCCGGACGCCTTCGTCGGCCTCACCTATCCACCCGATACGATCCTGGTCAGCAAGCAGTCGAAGGAGATCGCCTTCAACCCGCGGGTGTTCTACACGGCGGTCGGCACCGCCTTTCCGCTCTACAAGCAGGTCATGGGTGCCGATGCCGATGGCGTGACCGGCATCGGGTCGTGGAGCGTGAAAACCAGCCCGGGCGCCAAGGCGTATTTCGAGGCGCACGTGAAGCGCTTCCAGAAGGAGCCGGATCGCTGGGCCAGCGCCCACGCCTGGGCCGGGCTGCAGATCCTCCAGCAGGCGATCGAGAAGGTCGGCGCCGACCGCAAGGCGATCCGGGACTACATCGCGGGAGGAGACCACCCGACCATCCTCGGCCCCCTGCGCTTCAAGGGGTCGGAGATCCAGTTCCCGGGCACGGTGAGCCAGTGGGTCGCCGGTGACTTCGAAGTCGTGTGGCCGGCCGATCGGGCCACCGCCACCCAGGTGATCCCGAAGCCAGCGTGGAAGTAACGGCCACACCGATCCACGGCGCACCATGAGACTGTGGATCGAACTGGTGGTGTCCGGTCTGATCACCGGGGGCATCTACGCCTTGGTGGCAATTGGATTGAACCTGCAATACGGGCTCCTGCGCGTCTTGAACGTATCGCACGGCGAGTTCCTGATGCTAGGCGCCTACCTCACCTACTGGGCCCACCTGCTGACCGGGGTAGGGCCCTTTGCCTTCCTTCCGGCCGTCCTCGGAAGCCTGTTCATCGTCGGTCTCACCATCCACCGCCTCTGCTTTCGCCGTCTGGCCGAGACGACGCCGGACGTGGAGACGTTCGAGGCGCGTAGTCTCCTGGTCAGCTTCGGCCTCATGTTTCTCGTCCAGAACGTCGCGCTGCTGATCTGGGGGGCCGATCTGCGCGGCTATCCGTACTTGACGGAACGGGTGTCGGTGCTCGGCCTGGAATTCACGGCGAATCGGCTGGTGGCGTTCGGGGGCGCGCTCGGGCTGAGCCTCGGTCTCATCCTGCTCCTCAGGACGACGTTGCTCGGCAAGGCCGTGCGCGCCATGATGCAATCACCGACGGGTGCGCTCCTCGTCGGCATCGATGTTCGCCGCTTGCACCCCGCGGTGTTCGGCTTCGGTCTCGCCTTGGCCGGCGCCGCCGGGGCCCTCCTGTCAATGGTCTTCGAGATCTCACCCTCGATGGGGGAACCGTACACGGTGAGCGCGCTGATCGTCATTACCCTCGGCGGCTTCGGCAGCATCACGGGCAGCCTGCTCGGAGGGTTGTTGCTGGGGGTGGTCGAAGCCATGGGAATGCAGCTCACGAGCCCCTCACTCAAGATGGTGCTGTCGTACGGCGTCTTCATTCTGGTACTGATCACGCGCCCCAACGGCCTGTTCGCACGCTGATGCGAGGGCGAGCGAGTGTGGCCGGGGCGGCCGGTATCGCGATAGCCGCTCTGCTGCCATTCCTGCTCGAGGACTTTCTCGTGTCTCTCGCGCTGTCGTGCCTGATGTACGTGGCGCTGGCCACGAGCTGGGCGATGTTCTCAGGGGCCACCCGCTATGTCTCGCTCGGAACCTCGGCCTTCTTCGGACTGGGCGCCTACGTCTCCGCCTGGAGTCTGACCGTTCTGCCGTGGCCGTTGGTCGTTGCCGGTGGAGCCGGAGTGGCGGTGGCCTTCGCCGCGCTCGCGGGCGCGGCCATCCTGCATCTACGCGGGACCTACTTCGCGGTCCTCACCTTCGGCCTGAGCGAGCTCGTACGCCATGCCATCACCTACGGGGAGAAGCAATACGCGGGAACCGTCGGGCGCGTGCTCACCGTGGTGCCTTCGAATCTCACCGTGTACTACACGGTGCTCGCGATCGCGGCCGCGGCGGTCGGCACCACCGTGCTGGTTCGTCGCAGCCGCTTCGGACTTGCTCTCAACGGCATCGGTGACGACGAGCAACGTGCGCAGACGCTCGGGGTGCCGACACGCTGGGTCAAGGTGGCAGGCTTCACGGCCAGCGCCGCGTTTGCCGGCGCCGTGGGCGCCGCCATGGCTGTGCGCTGGACCTACATCGATCCGGCCGCCGTCTTCAGCCCATTCATTGGGCTCCAGACCGTGCTCATCGCCATGGTCGGCGGTGCCATGAGCCTCGGCGGTCCCATCATCGCTGCCGTCGTGTTCAGCCTGCTGGCCGAGTTTCTCCGGCTCCAGTTCCCTTACGTCTATCTGGTGCTTCTCGGCCTCGTGCTGATCGTGGCCGTCCTCTACCTACCCCACGGCCTCGCTGGTCTCTGGAGCCACCGCGTGGGTACGCCGCGGCGCCAGGGAGTGACGTCGTGACGACCATCCTCGACGCGCGCGGCATCGTCGTCCGCTTCGGAGGCCTGACCGCAGTCGACCAGGTTGACCTCGACCTTTCCGAGGAAGCCCTGGTCGGGATCATCGGGCCCAACGGTGCCGGCAAGACCACCTTCTTCAATGCCCTGTCCGGCGTCGTGCCGCCCACCGCGGGCCGATTGCTCGTCGCCGGCGCCGACCTCACCGGGAAGCCAGCCCACGTGTTCGCCTGGGCCGGAATCGCGCGCACGTTCCAGACACCGAGGGTGTTCGCGGGGATGAGCGTCGCTGAGTGCGTACGCTTCGGCCTCGAGTTTGCCGGCCGACGCCGCCGGCACGAGCGCGCCACGCTCGGGAATGTCCCGGCCATCCTCGGATTTCTCGGCCTGACGGACGCCGCCGAGTGGCCGACCCGCTCGATCACACCAGCCCGTCAGCGCCTACTCGAGATCGGCATGGCGCTGGCGGCGCGGCCGCGTGTCCTGCTGCTCGACGAGGTCGCGGCCGGCTTGACCGAGCTCGAGATCGAAAGCATGGCCCGCCTGATTCGGCGGTGCCGGGACGAGCTCGGCCTGGCGGTGGTGTGGATCGAGCACGCGGTCGCGGTTTTACTGCGGGTGGTCGATCAGGTCATCGTCCTCCATCAGGGGCGCAAGCTCGCCGAGGGAGAACCGCGGACGATCACCAGCAACCCCGCCGTGATCGAGGCCTACCTGGGGACGGCCGTCGGCCCGGGCATCAGCGACCCATGAGCGGAGCCCTGATGATCCGAAATCTCGCGGTCGGCTACGGGGGCTTCCTGGTTCTCGAGGAGTTCGATCTCGATCTTCGGCCCGGCCGAATCACGGCCATCGTCGGCTCGAACGGGGCCGGCAAGAGTACCTTGCTCAAGGCGCTGGCCGGTTTGCTGCCGCGAGCAGGCACGATCACGCTCGACGGCCAGCGGCTCCGTCCGGGCGACGCCGCGCAGGCCGTCCGCGCCGGACTGATCATGGTCGCCGAGGGGCGCCACCTCTTCCCGCAGATGACCGTGATAGAGAACCTCCAGCTCGGCGGCTGGCTGCTCACGCGACGCGAGCGCGCCGGGCGCGTTGAGCGGGTACTCGCCCTCTTTCCCAGGCTGGCCGAGCGACGTCATCAGCTCACGCGCACCTTGAGCGGCGGGGAGCAGCAGATGACGGCCATCGCCCGAGCGCTCGTCGGGCGGCCCTCCCTGCTCACGCTCGACGAGCCCTCACTGGGATTGGCTCCTCGACTGATCGATGAGGTCTTCACCATCGTGCACCGCGTGCGGGAGGAAGGAACCACCGTCCTCTTGATCGAGCAGAACGTGGCCCGGGCTCTGACCGTGGCCGATGATGCGCACGTTCTCGAGCGCGGTCGCCTGGTCGCCAGCGGAAACGCGGCGGACGTGTTGCGCTCGAGTCTGGTGCAGACCGCGTATCTCGGTGACATGGGCGGCCAGCGTGAGGGCGCACCACATGCGCTCCGGAGTGACCGGCACCTCGGGGGATGATTCGTGGGCTCAGCTCTTTCGGGCTTGCTTGAGCCGTTCGCCAAGCGTGAGGCCGAACCCCTGGCCCTTCTTGGTAGCGTCCTGGAGATACGCGTGGGTCTCGGCCCGCTCCTCCTGAGCCAGAGCCTTCGTGCGCGAGAGGCGTATGCGGCGACCGCCCTCGGCGATGTCGAGCACGAGCACCTTCACCTCGCTTCCCACGGGAAAGGACCGGCGATGATCGGTGCCAGGGGTGGTGCCCATCTCGGCGTTCGGGATCAGCCCGGTCTGTCCGGGGCCCAATCGGACAAACACCCCAAAGCCCTCGACCCGCTCGACGGGGCCCGAGAGCACGTCTCCGACAGATAGGGTGGACTCTACCTGCTGACCCGGAGCGGCGTCCTCCGGAGCCAGGGCCAGCGCGATGCGACGCTTGTCGCTGTCGATGCTCACGATCAGCACGCTGACCTCGCCGCCGCTCGTCGCTCCCTCTCGCAGGGCACCGCCGCGATGGCGAGGGATTTCGCTCTGGTGCAGCAGCCCGTCCACGCCTGGCAAAAGTTCCACGAACACTCCGAACGCGGTGGCGCGAGCGATGCGACCGCGAACGACCTGGCGTTCGCGCAGCCGTGAGGGCACCTCTGCCCACGGATCCCCGGCGAGGGCCTTCAGGCTGAGCGTGATCCTTCGAGTCTGCTCGTCGACCCGCAACACCTGGACGGTCACCGCCTCGCCCACCCGGAGTCGATCGGAGATACGGCCCACGCGGGAGTGGGAGACTTCCGAGATCGGAACGAGAGCCTGCAGACCGCCCAGATCGATGAAGGCGCCGAAGTCCGTGAGAGAAGCCACGATGCCCGAGAGAATCGCTCCGGGGACGACCTTGCGGCGAGTCTCCTCGGCCGATTTGGCCGCCTGCTCTTCGAGGATCTGGCGACGGGAAAGGACGATGTTACGCCCCTTCTCACCATACGCCGTCACGCGAAACTCGAAGACGCGTCCGACATACTCTTCGCCGGTCTCCGTGCGACGAAGGTCCATCTGCGAGAAGGGACAGAACGCTCTGAGGCCGCCCACCGTCACCTCGTAGCCGCCCTTGATCACCCCCGCCACCTTGCCCTCGACGGGGATGCCCGTCTCGGCCGCGGCCGCCAGTGCCTGACGCGCCTGTGCACCGAGACGGAGCTTGTGGGAGAGGCGTACTTCGTCCCCCGTCGAGACGACCGTCGCCTCGATCTCGTCGCCCACCCCCACGCGCAGACGGCCTTGGTCGTCGGTCAGCTCGGCGGGGTCGATCCAGGCCTCGCCCTTGCCCCCCACGTCGACGAAGACGCTCTCCGCTCCGACGTGGATCACGCGTCCCTTGACGATCTGGCCGAGCTCCAGGGCGGGTCGAGCTTGCTCGTGTGCAAACAGGGCGGCAAAGTCCTCGGACTCGGGTGGCTCGCGCTCTTCAGTCATGGCTCATTCTGCCCTGACCGAATGCGCTATGCTACCGGAGCCGAGCGGCTCGCCAGGCGCTCGCGCCACGGAGGAAGCCATGTTCTTCGAGCTGCGTCAGTACCACATCCGCCCCGGGCAGCGCGACAACTGGGTCAAGTGTATGGAGGAGGAAATCATTCCCTTCCAGGTCAAGATGGGGATGGTGATCCTCGGCAGCTTCGTGGGCGAGGAGGACGACAGCACCTACGTGTGGATCCGCCGCTTCGAGAGTGAGCCGGAGCGCAAGCGGCTGTACGACCTTGTGTATCAGAGCGACTACTGGAAGAACGAGATCGCCCCGCGCGTGCCCACCCTGATCGACCGCGAGCAGATCAAGGTGACCCGCCTGGTAGCGACCCCCCACTCGGTGATTCAGTAGTTGGCCAGCGGGGGGCCTCGACGGCCCCCCACACTCCTCGTCGCTACGGGCTGACGTGACGGATGAAGCGCTCGGGGGGGCCTTCGCCCCACTGGCTGACGAGCGCCTCATCGGCGGAGAGCAGGTTCGAGCCGCTCTTGGCGTTCAGGCGGTCGGTGTCCGCCCACTGCTCATGGACGCGTCCCCAAGGATCGCACCAGTAGTCGTACACCTGGCTGCCCAGCAGATGCCGGCCGATCCCCCACATGTGCTCGTACTTGCCGAGTCGGGTCAGATACTCGTGATCCATGAAGACGGCGTCGACGTCGGGCACCTCGAATGACATGTGGTTGAGACCCGCTCGTTCGTTCATGACGCAGAAGAGGGTGTGGTGGTCGACGTACTCGTCGCCGCAGTCGCAGCGGTTGAACGAGCCGATGATATTCTGCCGGTCTCCCACGTACACGTCGTCGGAGCAGATGAATCCCAGCGTATCGCGGAACCACTGGACCGTCTCCTGGACCTTCGGTGTCCCCAGCACGCCGTGCCCGATCCGCTTGATGGGCGCGGGGGCCTTGGCCAGGCGCATGAGCGTCCCCGCTCGGCGGAGTGGCTCGGTGCCCGTGTTCATCGGGTCACGTACGACCGAGATGAGCGGCAGCGCCTCGATCCCATGCACAACCTCGATCTGGTATCCGTTCGGCTCCTTCAGACGCACGCGGCGACCACCCCCCGGCTCGTCGATCTCCTCCACGGCCGACGCCCCCGGGGCGGTGGCCACTCGCTTCAGATCGTCCTCGCTGGCCGCGCGGTAGGCGAACCCCACGAAGCCGGGATCACCCTTTTCGGTCACGTGAATGTGGTGAAACGGATCCGTCCCCCGCATGTAGAGGGCACGGGGCGTCCGCGCCGCCCTCACCATGCCGAAGTGAACGAGGAACTCCTCCATTGCGTCCAGGTCTGGCGCCCGCAACCGCCCATAGGCGAGGTCTCTCACCTTGATCAATGCCATGGTCGTCCCCCCTCGGCCCTCAGGCCATTCCCTGCCCTTCTGGGCGGATCGTATACCGGCGCCGCCGCGATGAAAAGAGCGGACCTCCAGGGCCTCGATCTGGAGCCTCCGCCCCTCGTCAACAGCGAGTCCTGATCGCACCCTAGGTCGGGCCGGGCGGGGTCGCTTGCCCGGCGGCGACGTTTCGCGTTACCGTCTGGCCACGGGGAGCGCCTGACAGCCGGCGGTCCCTCCTATTTCCACGCCTCGAGGCGGAGGAGTCGATCATGAGAAGAGCGTTCCCGATCGTTGCCGTGACTACGCTGATGCTGGCCGTGGCCGTGTTGCTGCCAGCCGGCTCGGGCTGGGCCCAGGCGAAGCCGGAGCTGACGGTGGCTCTATCGAGCTTCTCCACCGAGACGCTGGACCCCGCCTTAGGCGGCCATATCGTCAAGTACTACCTGTCGCTGATCTTCGACTACCTCGTGGGTACTACACCCGACGGCCAGCCGTCGCCGGCCGGCGGACTCGCCGTGCGCTGGGAGAACTCCCCCGACTACAAGCGCTGGACGTTCCACCTCCGCAAGGGTGTCAAGTTTCATAACGGTGACGACGTGACCTCGGAGGACGTGAAGTTCAGTCTGCAGCGCGCGACCGGCAAGCGCTCCACCACCGGCTACGCGGGGCCGCTGCGCACGCTGATCCAGGACATCGAGACGCCGGCTCCCGACCGGGTGGTGATCGTCACCAAGGAGCCGACCCTCATCATCCCCACCTATCTGTCGCGCGCGCTCTCCACGGAAGGGATGGTCCTGCCCAAGAAGTACATCGAAGCCAACGGCGACGACGCGTTCGCCCGCAAGCCCGTGGGGAGTGGGCCGTACCGGTTCGTGGAGCAGGTGACCGGCTCGCACATCAAGCTCGCCGCCGTGGACAATCACTGGCGCATCGGCACCCCGAAGTACAAGCTGATGACGTTCAAGCTCGTGCCCGAGGAGACCACTCGTATCGCCCTGCTGCGACGCGGCGAGGCCGATGTGTCTGACGTGAGTCGCGAGCGGGTCAAGGAGCTGGAGCAGGAAGCCTTCCCCATCCACTTCCGCCGTGAGGAGGCGATCCTGTCGATGTGGTGGGTGCTCGCGCCGGACGGCTGGCCGCCTCCGGTGAAGGACAAGCGGGTGCGGGAGGCCATGAATCTCGCCATCGATCGCGCTGAAGTAGCCCAGGGGATCTTCGCTGGTCGCGCCGAGCCGGCGGCGATTCCCATGGGGTTGTCGTGGTCGTTTCGCGACATTGGTTTCAAGGTCACGCCGGAGATGGCATATCCCTACGATCCCGCGCGTGCCAAGAAGCTCCTGGCCGACGCCGGGCATCCGAATGGTTTCCCGCTCGACATCTACGCCTATCAGCTCCCCGGTCTGCCTGAGGGCAAAGCCTTCGCGGAGGCCGTGGCCGGTTACTGGGAGAAAATCGGGATCAAGCCGAAGCTCATTCCAGTGGACTACCCGGCCTTTCGCAAGCTGTGGGTGGACCGCAAGGTCCCGACAGCGGTGGGCTACTACAACATCGCCAACCGGAACTGGATCGGCACCTACGCGCTGCTGGAGAAGATGGCCTACTCACCCTCGAAGCCGAACGACACCGCCAACGATCCCGAGATCGACGGCATGATCGCGCAGGTGATGCGGCAAACTGACCGCGAGAAGATCAACACGCTCATGCGCAACGTCTATTCGCGGCTACGCAACGAGCACTACGGCGTCCCCGTCGTGTACCTGCACTCGCCCTATGCGACGTCGAAAACCCTCGGCAAGTGGAACCCCGGCTCGGTGATGTACGACCTCTTCCTCGACGAGCTGGCGTCCGGAAAGTAGTGGTTGCCACTGTAGTGACCGAAACTGCAGCGGCCGGAATTGTGTGGCCAGAACTGCAGTAGCTGGAATTGCTCGAGCGGCGGCTTTGCCGCCGCAATCCACACAATACCCCGGGCAAATCGCGGTGGGGGGTGTCGGGGGGAGCCGGCGCTCGCTCCCCCCGACTATGATGATGATATTCCGATTCGTCGGTGTGCGACTGCTCCAGTCGTTG
Source organism: uncultured Candidatus Rokubacteria bacterium (assembly GCA_963754315.1). Taxonomy (GTDB): domain Bacteria; phylum Methylomirabilota; class Methylomirabilia; order Rokubacteriales; family CSP1-6; genus CAVWFS01. Next base: position 163,943 of record CAVWFS010000008.1, on the reverse strand, counting down.
GTGGCGCTGGCCATCCTCTCAGTTGTGGTCTTCGTGTTGGCCCGGGCCACCGGCGACCCGCTCCACATGATCCTGCCCATGTCCGCCACCGAGGAGGACTATGCCAACGCCCGGGCCTACCTCGGCCTCGACCGTCCCTACATCGAGCAGTACTTCACCTTCGTTGGCCGCGCCGTTATCGGAGACTTCGGCACCTCGATCCGCGCCCGGCGGCCGGTGAGCGAGCTGATCCGGGAGCGCCTACCGAACTCGCTGCGGCTCGCCGTCTTTGCCATGACGGTATCGTTGGCCATGGCCTTCCCGCTCGGCGTCCTGGCCGCCGTCAAGAAAGGTAGCGGGGTGGACCGGCTCGCCCAGGTGGTCGCCGTGCTGGGCCAGTCCCTGCCAACCTTCTGGGTCGCCATCGTGCTCGTCGAGTTCGTGGCCGGCCGCCTGCAGTGGCTCCCGGCGGCAGGCATGGGCGGCTTCTCGAGCTACATTCTGCCCGGGTTCACCCTCGGGTGGTTCGTGGTGGCGGGCATGATGCGACTACTCCGCTCCGGCATGCTCGAGGTGCTCGACTCCGAGTATGTGAAGCTTGCCCGCGTCAAAGGCGTCGTGGAGCACCGGGTGGTGTGGGTGCATGCTCTGAAGAACGCGCTCATTCCCGTGGTGACCTTCGCGGGGATTTACTTTGCGATCCTGGTGACCACGGCCATCGTCGTGGAGACGGTGTTCGCCTGGCCGGGGCTCGGCCGACTGGCCTACGAGGGCATCACGTCGCGCGATTTCCCTGTGATCCAGGCGGTGGTGCTCACCACGGCCGCCATCGTGGCCGCCGTGAACCTGAGCGTGGACTGTCTTTACGCGGTGATCGATCCGCGCATCCGGTATGCGCGGTGAGCGCCACCCGTTTACGGACCGAGCATCGTGGCCGCTGAACCCGCGGGGGGCGCGCTCGCGCTGCCCGAGGTGGCCGCCCACCCGGTGGCGCCGATTCAGGGTCGCCGCTGGCCGGTCATCTCCATCGCGATCATCACCGTCTTCGTTCTCGTCGCGCTGCTCGCCCCCCTGCTCGGCACCGCCGACCCGTACGCGCAATCCCTGCGCGCACGCTTCCGCCCACCCGTATGGCAAGACGGCGGCTCCTGGGTGAATCCGCTCGGTACCGACCGCCTCGGACGAGACATGCTCGCTCGCATCATCTGGGGTTCACGCGTCTCCTTGGCAGCCGGCGTGGTCACGGTGCTGCTGGCCAGCGCCTTCGGGGCGGTGGTGGGGCTGGTGGCCGGCTATTACGGCAGCCGGGTCGACGCCGCGCTCATGCGGGTCACCGACGCCACTCTGTCGTTCCCCGTGATCTTGCTGGCCCTCATCCTGGCGGTGACCGTTGGTCCGAGCTTCCTGAACGTCGTCATCGCCATTGCCGTGATCCTGTGGGCACGCTACGCGCGCGTCATTCGCGGTCAAGTGCTGACGCTCATGGAACTCGACTTCATCGCGCAGGCCCGTTTGGCGGGGGCTGGTGGCTGGCGCATCATCACACGGCACCTGGTACCGAATACGCTCAACACCCTGGTGGTGCTGGTCACCCTCCAGATCGGCTATGTGATCATCGTGGAAGCCTCTCTGTCCTTTCTGGGCGCCGGGATTCCGCCGCCGACACCGGCCTGGGGCTCGATGATCGCCGAGGGCCGGGACGTCGTCACCAGCGCCTGGTGGGTGTCCCTCTTTCCAGGACTGGCCATCCTCCTGGTCGTCCTGGCCTTCAACCTGATCGGGGACTGGTTGCGCGACACCCTGGACCCCAGGCTCCGCCAGCTCTGAGATCGAGTGACAGAAGCGTCGCGTCCAGAAGGTGACGGGCGGCGGACGGTGCTGGACATCCGTGACCTTCGCACGCACATCGTCACCCGCTGGGGCACGGTGAAGGCCGTCGACGGCGTGTCCTTTGCCGTGGGCGAGGGAGAGACCCTCGGCCTCGTTGGCGAATCCGGTTCCGGCAAGAGCATGACCTGCCTCAGTATCGTGCGGCTGGTGCCGCGACCGGCCGCGCGCATCGTGCATGGGCAGGTACTCCTCGACGGCCAGGATCTCCTGGCCAAGCGCGAGCGGGAGATGCAGCACATCCGGGGTCGTCAAGTCGCCATGATCCTGCAGGACCCCATGAGCTCCCTCAATCCTGTGTTCTCCATTGGCATGCAGATGCGTGAGCCGGTGGCCTCCTACCACGGGCTGCGTGGGCGCGCGCTGACGGAGCGCGCGGCGGCGCTGCTGGCATCCGTGCGCATCCCGTCGCCGGCCGAACGCCTGCGCGCGTTTCCTCATCAGCTTTCGGGAGGCATGCGTCAGCGCGTGGTGGGAGCCATGGCCATCGCAGGACCGCCGCGCCTGCTCATCGCCGACGAGCCCACCACGAGCCTCGACCTCACCATCCAGGCCCAGTACCTGAATTTGTTGAAGGAGCTGCAGGAGCGCCATCACCTGGCCATGATCTTCGTCACCCACAACCTTGGCATTGTGGCCCGCATGTGCGAGACCGTTGCCGTGATGTACGCGGGGCGCATCGTAGAGCTCGGACCCGTGGCACGAATCTTCAGAGCGCCGGCCCATCCCTACACGCGGGCGCTGCTCGAGTCCGTCCCGCGCCTTGGCACCCGCGCCGGCCGTCTCACCGTCATCGAGGGCCAACCGCCTGACCTCGCCAACCTGCCGGTGGGCTGCGCCTTTGCGCCCCGGTGTTCACACGCGATGGCTCAGTGCCGCGCGGAGGCGCCCCCCGAGACCACGGTCGGCGAGGGCCACCGCACACGCTGCTGGCTTCATACAGCTGCGTGATGGGCGCGCCGCTGGTCGAGGTGTCGGATCTGATCAAGCACTTTCCGGTGCGACGGGGGGCCCTCGGCTGGTCCACCGTGCTGGTCCGGGCCGTCGACTCGATCTCGTTCACGCTCGAGCCTGGACGCACCCTCGGGTTGGTCGGCGAATCTGGCTGCGGCAAGACGACCACGTCGAAGCTCATCCTGGGGCTTGAACGGCCCACGGCCGGAGTGATCCGGTTTTCCGGTCAGGATGTCCTGGCCCTCGATCGCGAAGGCCGGCGACACTGGCGGCGGTCGGTCCAGGCTGTGTTCCAGGATCCGTACGCCTCGCTTGATCCACGTATGCGGGTGGGCGCCATCGTCGCCGAGCCGATCGTCATCGCCGGTGAGCTCGACTCGCGTGCGCGGGGCCGACGGGTGGGCGAGCTCCTTGACCTGGTGGGTCTACCCGAGCGGGCGGCCGCGCTCTACCCTCACGAGTTCTCGGGCGGCCAGCGCCAGCGCATCGCCATCGCCCGGGCCCTTGCTCTCGCTCCCAAGCTGGTGGTCCTCGACGAGCCGGTCTCGGCCCTGGACGTTTCTATCCGCGCCCAGATTCTCAACCTGCTGAGCGATCTGCAGCAGCGGCTCGGTGTCTCGTATCTCTTCATTGCCCACGACCTGGCGGCCGTGGCCCATATGAGCCACGACGTGCTCGTGATGTATCTGGGCAAGATCGTGGAATGGGGTCAGGCGGATGCAGTGGCTCTCGAACCGAAGCACCCCTACACGAAAGCGCTGTTCGCGGCGGCACTGCCGGTTGACCTCGATGGCCCTCGCGAAGAGGTAGCCCTGTCGGGTGAGGTCCCGAGCTCGATCGACCCCCCCGGAGGATGTCGCTTTCACCCGCGATGCCCATTCGCGATGGCCCACTGTGCGACCGAGGTACCGTTGCTCAAGGAGGCCGAGGGACGGCTCGTCGCCTGCCACCTCTACTGACACTCGGCATCGGTATTTGTCATCCACTGCGAGAAGTCTTCCAGGAAAGCCCGGAAGCCGGGCAAGTGCTCGGCCGGAAATCCATAGCGCTCGGGTGCGTGCACGAGGACGCGCTCGAAGCAGGCCAGCCACTGCGCACGAGCTCGGGGGGTAACGGCGAAGCGGAGATGTCGGGCACGCATCATGGGGTTGCCGTAGCGCTGATGGTAAAGCGGTGGCCCGCCGAGCAGACCCACGAAAAAGGCCGCCGATTTGCGGGACGCCGCCACCATGTCGGCGGGAAACATGGGGCGTAGCGGAGACTGCTCGAGCTCGCGATAGAGGTCCTCCACCATCCGAACGATGTTGTCCTCACCCATGAGCCGGTAAATCTCACGGCTCGGCGCCGCGATCTTCGTCGGATCGATGGGAGGAACGTACACGCCGGACGTCACGCGCGCGCGTCCCTACCGGGCGGGTGCAGGCGATATACGCGCGCGGCCGTGTCGTGGAACAAAGCCGCCTTGTCGGCGGCCCCGAACTTGGCGGTGACGCGCTTGAAGGCATTCCAGAGGACGTGGTACGAGCAGCTTGCCTTGTCGACGGGAAAGTTGCTCTCGAACATCGAGCGCTCCGGGCCGAAGCAGTCGATGGCATGCAGGTACCAGTCCCGCGTCGCATCGACCAGCTCGGTCGAGGTGGCGGGGCGTGGGCGGCGGTGAAACCCGAGGCCGTTGATGGGCATGACAAGGCCCCCAAGCTTGGCCACCACGTTCGGGCAGCGCGCCAGCTCCTCGATGGCGCGCTGCCACTCGACGAAGACCTCAGCCCGCCGGCCATCGTAGGGGCCGATCCCGAGGGGTCCGCCCAAGTGATCGAGCACGATCGTGGTGGCGGGAAACGCCCGGGCCAGGCTGGTCAGCTCAGGAATCTGGGGGTGATACAACCAGGCGTCGAAGGTGAGACCACGCCGGGCCAGCTCGGCGAACCCCTGGCGGAAACGCGGCTGACCGAGAAGTCCCGGCGGAGGACGGGTGTGAGAGTTCCGTATCTGGTCGCTTGAGTCCCAACCCGCAGCGTGGCGGATGCCGCGAAAGCGTGGGCTCGCCGCCACGTGAGCATCGAGCACGTGGCCTACTCGATCGCCCAGAGTGAGATCGGCGAAGCTCACGATCCCCGCCGCCACGCGTGTCGGCCCGTAGCCGCCACTGGCGCTCATGGCGGCCACCCCGTTGACGAATTCCGTCTCGCCGACCGGCCGAATCGGCTCCGGACCGTCGGCACGATACATCGACATACACTCCACGAACACCGTTGACACGACCTTGTGCCCACTTCCGGTATCCGCGAGTAGCTCATCCAAAAGGTAACGTCGCGCCGGATGGTCCCAGAGGTGGTGATGCGGGTCGCAGATCGCCAGCTCAGGTTCGAGGACGTCTTCCCTCACCTGAGCGAGCCAATCGGCCCTGTCCATTGTCAGCCTTTGAGACCCAGGGTGCGGCCGGTCTCCGCGGCATACCGCTCCAGGGCTGGTGCATCCATGTCCGGACGGGGTCTCAGGATCAAACGGTGAACGCCAGCGGTCGCGTAGGCCTCGAGGGTCGAGCGGTTGGGCACGTCATAGCCTGGAGGAGTCACGCTGATCTCCAGGGTGCCGAGTTCCGCCGGGCGCGGATGCCGTTGCGCTGCGTCGTGCAGCGCGCCCACCAGCTTCTGCGTGTCGCCCACGTCGAGTCCGAATCCATACCAGCCGTGGGCCTGAGTTACCGCGCGTCGGAAGGCCGGCGGCGTTCGTCCGCCCACGACGATGGGCGGCGTCGGCGTCTGAACTGGTCTGGGCATCGCTTGAATTCCGTCGAATGACACGTAGGGGCCTCGGTACGAGGGCTTCGGCTGCGTCCAGACCGCGCGCATGGCCGCCAGGTAATCGTCGGCGACACGGCCGCGCTCGGCGAACGGCGCCCCGACCGAGCGCATCTCGGGCTCGCACCAGCCGACCCCGAGCCCGAAGATCAGCCGGCCGTTCGAGAGTACGTCGAGCGATGCGAGCTGCTTGGCCAGCACGAGGGCCTGACGCTGCGGCAGGATGATGACTCCCGTGCCGAGACGGATGCGTGACGTGTGGGCGGCAAGGTACGTGAGGGCCACGATTGGGTCCAGCAGACGCTGGTCGGGTGGCATCGGGCGCTCGGGCACCGGCGGATCAGGAAGCACCACGTGGTCGGCGACCCAGAGGGATTCGAAACCGGCGGCCTCCGCCGCTCGGCCCAGCCGCGCGACTGCGTCAGGAAAGCTGCAGGTGTGCAAGTTGACCGAGTGCAATCCGAACTTCATATGTGTGTTTCTCCTTGTTATGGGGGACACTCAGGCACGACGCGATGCGTCTTATAGCACGGGCGCGCGGCGGCCCGCGTTCAGCTGCGCTAGACGGCTGATCAGGATCCCTCGCCTCGGCGACGAGGTGTGGAGCAGGCTGCCATAACGATGGAGAACTCGGGACATCGCCTGTTCGCGCAGGTACCAGCGAAGCTCCAGGCGTCCATTGGCGAGGACGGGCGCGTCGATCACGGCGATCCCCGCGAGATGGGCGGCTACGCGCAGTTGTGTCGAAACGGCCTCCCACACCCGGATGCGATCCGCATCCCCCTCGTGAGCCAAGCGCCCGGCAAGGGCGGCCTCAGTCTCCACCACCACCGCTGTGTGCTCAGGTTCTGCCAGCCAGCCCCACGGAGACTCGCCAGCCGGCAAGCTCACCGTCAGGGCGACGCCGGCCATCCGCGCAGCCAGTACGACCTGGCACAGGGTCGCCGCGGCCTCCACGCCGTCGATGGAACCACGCGCGATGAGCCTGCGGCAGGGGCGGTAGCGAAACACGTTCTGCTCGCCCAGCACTGCGCTCGGGTCGTGCTCGCGGTTGAAGTGGTTGAGCCAGGCACGGGCGTAACTCGCGGCGCTAGCGCGCACGAGATCGCGCGCGGTGGCGCTGGTCAGCTCGGCCAGACACCGGTCGAGTAGCCCCCCAGCACCTCCGGGAGAGTTTCGCTTCCGACGCCGAGCCTGGTCTCCTGCCGCCAGCGCGTGAGCTGGAGCACATAGTTGGGTCCTCCCGCCTTGGCCCCCGGTCCGACTGACGAGGCCTTCCACCCTCCAAAGGGCTGTCGACGCACGATCGCGCCCGTGATATGGCGGTTCACGTAGAGATTCCCTGCGTCGACACGGTCGAGCCAGTGGGCGATCTCGCGATCGTCGAGGGTGTGGATCCCGCCGGTGAGCCCGAACGGCTGCGCATTGGCAAGGCCGATGGCCTCGTCGAGATCCTCGGCGCGCATGAGCCCCAGCACGGGGCCGAAGCATTCGGTGAGGTGGAAGAATGACCCGGGGCGCACTCCGAGCTTGATTCCAGGCGACCAGAGCTGCGGGTTGTCGATCGCCTGCCGTGGCTCCAGCAGCCACTCCTCACCATCGTCCAGGGCTGTGAGCGCGCGGCGGAGGGCAGGCCCGGGCGGCTGGGTGAGCGGAGTGATCCGGCTGGCCAGGTCCCACGCGCTTCCGACATTGAGGCTCGCCGCGGCATCCCGAAGCTGGCGCCGGAAGCCGGGGTCATCGTAAACTTCGCCCTCGCAGATAGCCAGGCTCGCCGCCGAGCACTTCTGACCGTTGTGACCGAAGGCTGAGCGCACGAGGTCGCGGATCGTCTGATCGCGGTCGGCGAGCGCGGTGATGATGATGGCGTTCTTTCCACTGGTCTCGGCGAAGAGCCGAAGATCCGGGCGCCACTCCAGAAAGCGGCGCGCGGTCTCCACCGATCCGGTGAGGATCACGGCGGCAACCCGTGGATCGGTGACGAGCGCCCGTCCGACCTCGTTGTCGGGACACGGCAGAAATTGAAGGACGTCGCGCGGAATGCCGGCGTTCCACAAGCAGTTGGTCAGCTGCCAGGCCACCAGCACCGCTTCCGGCGCCGGCTTGAGCACGACGGCGTTGCCTGCGGCGAGGGCCGCGAAGACGCCGCCGGCGGGGATGGCGAGCGGAAAGTTCCAGGGCGGGGTGACGACCACCACCCCAAGCGGCACCGCGCGGCAGCCGGCAAGCTCATCAGCAGCCTCGAGCAGCGTCCGTGGATAGTAACGAGCGAAGTCGATGGCCTCGGAGACCTCCGGATCGGCCTCCGTCACCGTCTTGGCGCCGTCGAGGACCATGGCGCCTATGAGATCGCCGCGTCGCCGAGCGAGCTCCTCGGCGCACGCGTCCAGCAGGGCGCGGCGCTCGGTGGCAGGGCGGGCGGCCCAGACTCCGACTGCCGTCCGAGCAACATCGAGGGTACGATCGACATCGTCCTCATCGGCGAGAGCATAGCGATAGGCGATGTATCTCGGCCGTGAGGGATCGTGCCCGTCACCCTGGGGAGGCGTGGCCTGGCCATGTTCCTCCAACGCCCGCACGGGGAGGGGAATCGACTCGGGCGATCGGCCCTGCCAGCGACGTAGGACCTTTCGATCCAGGCACGGTTGGCCGCGAGCGTCCAGTCGGTGTCCGGCTCGTTTTCAAAACGCACACCCACCGTGCGGCTCGATGTGGAGGCGCCCGCTTCGATGCTCCGGTCCTGGGTGCGGCGTGGCGAGCCAGATAGCCCTCTGACTCGAGACGGAAGGCCATCAGGAAGCGGTCCCGCTCGGCCGCCCACTCGGGCGACCCCGGCTCCAGGTCGAACACGTGGCGAAGGAAATTCTCAGGCGCCGTGTTCTCGTCGAGCCTGCGGACGAGATAGGCAATGGCGCTCGGAAAATCCTCGGCTTTCACGACAGGGGCGTAGAGGAGGAGGCCACCGGCCCGCGCCTGGACCGCCCGCGCCTGATGGTTGGCCATGCCTTCCAGCATCTCGAACTCGACCCAGGACTCGACGCCGTGCGCTTGACGCAGGAGGAGGCCGTACGCGATGTCGAAGAGATTGTGACTGGCGATGCCGAGGCGAACGGCGCGTGCGTGCTCTGGCCGGCAGCCGTACTCGACCATGCGCTTGTAGTTGGCGTCCACCTCGACTTTGCGCTCGAAGGGAGCCTGGGGCCAGCCGTGCAGCGCTGCCTCGATGCGCTCCATGCCGAGGTTCGCTCCCTTGACGATCCGCACCTTGATCGGCGCCCCGCCACGGGCGCAGCGCTCGCGGGCCCAGGCGGTGAGTTCCCGCTGCACCTGGTAGGAGTCGGGTAGATATGCCTGGAGCACGAGGCCCGCGTTGAGGGTCAGAAACTCGCGCTCGTCGAGCACCTGGCGGAAGGCCACCACCGTGAGCGCGAGATCGCGATACTCCTCCATGTCGAGGTTGATGAACTTCGGCGTGATCCGTCCGTCGGGATGGCGGTATTCGTGGCGCAAGGCCGCTCGGTAAAGTGCACGGAGCCGTTCCGCCACGCGCGCGATGGTCAGGGTAAAGGCGACGAGCTCAATCTGACTGAAGATCGACGAGATCTTCACCGAGATGTACTCGACATCATCCCGGGCGAGCAGGGCCAAGTACGCCTCGAGGCGGCGCGCCGCCTCCCCTTCACCCAGAATCGCCTCACCGAGTTGGTTCAGATTGAGGCGGGTGCCTGCCCGTCGCCGCTCGGCGAGATAGCGGCGAAGGTCCTCCTCCTCTCCGGGCAGGATGACATTCTGGGTCTCTTGGCGCAGGCGGCTGACGATAGGCGGAACGACCAGGCTGGGCAGATAGTGCGCCATGGCCCCGCCCAGGAGAAGCGCGACCCGCTCCCACCAGTCCATGTACTGGGGAACGCCGTACCGTTCCAGGAGATAGCCGAGCTGATCGGCGATGCGCGCCGGGCGCCGGCTCCGGAAGGCCTGATCGGCCAGGGCGATGGTGAGCTCCTTGCCCTCGGGGTCGGCGATCATGCGAGCAAGCTTCCGGGCCTGGGCGCGCTCCTCGGTCGTCTGCTGGGCGCGCGCCTCGTGCAGCAGCGCCTCGGCCAGCTCCACAGCTCGCTGGGCCAGGTCTTCGGCCGCCATCGTCCTCGAACGTCAGCCTATGCCGAAGGGCTGGCCGCCGCGCGGCGCGCGGCGGCCAGGTCGCTACGCTCCGCCGTCGGCGTATTTCACCTCGCAGCGATAGGTCTTGTACTCACCCACGAAGAAGGGCTGCAGTGGCCCCACGATCTCCCGGTACAGCGCGCTGCCCTCATAGGCCTGCATGTCCGCCATGTTGTCCCACAGGCTCACGGCAAATCCGGTATCCTTGTCGCCCGCATCCTGGGCGAGCCAGCGACCACGCAGTCCCTTGATGTTCTTGCCCTTGGCGACGACGTTGGCTCGATACGTGCGCTCGAAGTCATTCCAGGCTCCCGACTGGAGCTTTCCCCAGGTAATCCGGATCACCATGGCTGTCCTCCTCGCCTGACGGGAAGTCGCGCTGCGGATCGGAGAATAGTCCCTTCCGCCTTGCCACCTTCCATGAAGGTCATGTATCCTATTGTCTACTTACGGCGCGTGGTGACGTCCCCTATCTCTCTGGCTACAGGATGGCCGCGCTCACTGGCCGTTGCCGGCCGCCTCCGTCGAATTCATGTAGGAGTGCTGATCCTCGATTTTCGACGGCTACGGTCTATGACTCCGCCTCCGTGGCGAATGTGTACCTCCTATCTCGCAAGGAACTGGTCGCGTGCGCACCTCTGCTCCATTCAGATGAAGACGTTCGCGATTGGATCCTACGCCAGCTGATTCCCGCGCGTCAACCACGGTCGCCGTGTTCCGGGATTCTTTTCTAGGGCGTGCATCAGGGATGCCAGCGGGTCAGAACAGGAGGCGATGCCATGCCGATTCGGGAGGCCGCAGCCGGAGGTTCCGGTGCTACGCTGCCAATGTCGCAAAAGCCGCAGGGCTCGGCTGATCGGTCGACCGGATGTTGGACGCCGAGGAGGAGGAGAAGATGCGAAAAGCCGAGGGCATGGAATACGAGCTTCACGGTGAGGGCGAGCCAGTGCTGCTCATTCATGGGAGTCACGTGGCGGACTCGTTTCTCCCACTCACTCGTGAGGCACTCCTCGTGGACCGTTACCAGCTCATCCGGTATCACCGCCGAGGATTTGCTGGCAGCGACCCCCACTCGGGGCCATTCAGCATCGACCAGCAAGCGGCAGACGCGTTGGCTCTGTTGCGCTCAAGGCCGCGCGATATCGCTCAGGGTGACGATGCGCAAGGCAGGGCTTGAGGAGCACGTGATGACCAACATCCAGCACCGGACCGTGGAGACGAACGGCATTCGAATGCACGTCGCCGAGCAGGGCACAGGCCCGTTGGTCGTGCTCTGCCATGGCTTCCCAGAGTCCTGGTACTCCTGGCGCCATCAGCTGCGGGCCCTCGCCGAGGCTGGCTTTCGCGCGGTCGCCCCCGACATGCGGGGCTACGGTGAGACCGACCGGCCCGGGGCCATCGACCAGTACACCCTCTTGCACCTGGTAGGTGACATGGTGGGCCTCGTCGATGCTCTTGGCGCGGAGTCAGCCGTGATCGTCGGCCATGACTGGGGGGCGCCCGTGGCGTGGCACGCGGCGTTGCTGCGTCCTGACCGTTTCCGAGCAGTGATTGGTCTGAGCGTGCCGTACCGGCCTCGAGGGACGGTCCGCCCGACCACCGTCATGCCGCAAACAGACGACGCCCTAGTTTTATCAGCTGTACTTCCAGGAGCCGGGCGTGGCTGAGTCCGAGCTCGAGCGCGATGTTCGGCTCTCCCTCCGGCGTCTCCTCTACTCCGCGTCCGGAGATGTCCCCCACCGTGACTCCACCATCTCCGATCCCGGCGCGGTCGGCATGGTACCGCGTCGTGGCGGTTTTCTGACCAGCATGGTGGAGCCGAGCCACCTGCCCGCCTGGCTCAGCGCGGCAGACCTGGACTTCTATACCGCGCAGTTCACGCGAACGGGCTTCGGCGGCGGGCTGAACTGGTATCGCAACATCGACCGCAACTGGGAGCTGCTGGCGCCGTTCGCGGGGTCACGCGTCAGCGTGCCCGCCCTCTACGTCGCCGGTGATCGCGATCTCGTGGTGGCGTTCCGCGGCATGGACCAGCTCATCCCCAATCTTTCGAAGTTCGTTCCCCAGCTGTCGCGGACGCTCATGCTCCCCGGCTGTGGTCACTGGACACAGCAGGAGCGCCCGGCGGAGGTCAATGCCGCGATGCTCGCCTTCCTCAAGAGTTTGTAGTTCAGGCGGTCGAGCCAGGGCTCGGGGGGCTCAGCGCCTGACGTCCGAACTGCTCGGCGACGGCATCCCAGGTGAGCGCCGCGTGGTGGGAGGCGCCATGAGCATCGCGATGGAAGCGCTGGATCGGGTCTGACTCCAGCACGGCGTGGGCACCACTGGCCTCGAACAGGCGGTTGACGGCCTCGATACAGAGTTTGGCGACGTAGGCCTTGTCCCGGCGGTAGCGAACGCGATCCATCTCCGAGAACGGCGCCCCGTGGGCCGCCCTGTCGAGCATCTCTCGGATGTCGTAGCGGTGTAGCGCTCGGGCGGCGTCCACCGCGGCCGATGCTTCGGCCAGCCGCAGGTGAACCGCCACGGAATCAGCGGTCCTCCCCGGGCCTGATGTTCCGCTCAAGCGAGATGTGAACTCATCGATGGCGCCCTGGGCGATGCCGATCAGGGGGGCCGCCAGATCCCACCCTATCAAGCACCTGAGAGGCACCCGGTAGCTGAGGCGGCCGTGGAGCTCCCATCCGGTCCAGTCGTCATTGCCAGCGCGGTCGGGATCCATGGCGCGGTGGGCGGGAACGAAGGCATTATGGATCTCGATGTCCTTGCTGCCGGTCCCCCGCATGCCGGACGCGAACCACGTGTCGCGAATCGCGTAGTCGGAGCGCGGGAGCAGAAGCCAGGTCATGCCGCCAGGCTTCGGCCCGGAGACAGCCACCATCACCCAGCTGGCCGCGTCGCAGCCGCTCGAAAAGCCCCATCGACCGGAGACGCGAAACCCGTCACCCACTGACTCCGCCTTCCCGCCAGCCGGATTGAGGCCACTCGAAAACAAGGTGTCGGGTCCGCCCCCGAAGAATTCCTCCTGGGCCTTTTCGGGAAAATGACCGAGCCACCAGTTGTGAATCGTCCACAGGGAGTAGCACCAACCTGTCGAACCGCACCCACGCCCCAATTCCCAGCCGACATCGTAGGCCGCATCCACCTCGACATCGTGGCCGCCATATCGACGCGGGTTGCCGATGCGGATGAGACCCGACGACAGGAGATCGCAAACCGTTTCTGGAGGAATCTGCCGCAGTTGCTCGGCCCGAGCCGCTCGTTCCTTGAGAATCGGCACCAGCCTGACAGCCCGGTGGAGTAGCTCGTCCCGGATCACGGCGACGGGCTCGCCGTCGACGTGGACAGCAGCGTGCGCCCCGATTGTGCCTGGCGATCCCGGCCATCACCCATCGGCCGATCCTGCCCCGCCCACTCCCAGCCGTCAAGAACATGGGGGGCCTCGAAAGGGCCCCCCAAGCCCCCCATGCGCTCGGAGCGGCCCGGGAAACCCGTGCCGCCCCTCGGTTTCGCGCTAGCTGTTGGGCCTCGAAAGGGCCCCCCAAGCCCAGACTTCTGATATCGTGTTCGGGAGCCCGTCTACACGGAGGACACCTGTGGCAACCGAGGATCCCCAAAACATCCTGGACCTGAAAGTCGACCTGCAAGGCCTCTACCGGGAGGAGACCTTTACCGACCTAGGCGCCGCCACGGTGCGGAGGCTCACTCCAGTAACCCCCGACGGCTCGCCGGACCTTTCTCGCCCCGCAGTCTACATGGGGGAGACGTCCCTGATGACCCAGGTAGGGCCCATCCCACTGCAGTTCGCGCTCGAGGCCCAGACCTTGGAGGAGGCCTTCCGCCGATTTCCCGATGGTGTCAAGGTCGCCGTGGAGCGTCTCAACGACCGCGCGCAGGAGGCCATGCGGGCCGAAGAGTCACGCCTTGTCGTACCTGCCGCCATGCCTCCGGGGATGACGCCCCGTGGTCCCGGGCCCGGTCCGGCGCGCGGGGGCGGCCGGATCATCTTCGACCGGTGACGATCTGCGTGGCCGCCTGAGCATCTGTAAGACTTGATACTGGTAGTGGTAGGAGTTGACCCCGGAGCCGTTATAGCGCCGGACGGCATACGGCCAATCGCAGCCGAAGCGTGAACGATCCGGCACCCCCGAGTATGCGGTCTCGGGGTGGTATGGGGTCGGGTGCAAGGTCGCGGTTGTTCCGGGGTGCAGTGGCGTGCTCGGGCCGATGTTCACCAGCCGCTCGGCTGCGCAGCGTGCGCAATCGGTCAGATACCTCGGGTCGGACTGACTGTACCGGCAGGCCCGCAGCGCTCCCCATCCGATCTCGCTGAGCCGATCGTCAGCCTGCGTTCCCGACGTCGATCCAACGACAAAGTGGTGAAACTTGTCCTCGAGCTCGAAGATCGTCCGCTGAACATTTCGGACGGGATTGAGCATCAGGCTCGCAACCTCGCCTGCGCGGGGTGGGTGGTGGAAGAGCGTGTACTGCCCCATCCCGAATCCCCGGGAGGTGATGTGGTCGGGCCGGCCGGTATCGTTGCGGTCGAGGCCGACAACGATGAAGTCGTCGGCATCGGTGAGGGTGGGCGTCCGAAAGTGCTGGAGGGCGCTCTCCTGCGCCAGAACGGCGAGCAAGAATGGCCGTGGGACTGGTAGGCCCTCCAGTTCCTTGATGCGCGCGAGGGCTTCGCGGTTGGCCGTACCGGGATCGTCGGAGCGCGGCAAGGTCACCACCCGGTTATCAGTCAGCATGTCCTCGATGCAGGCAGCCAGGCGCTCGCCGACGACACCGGTCACGGCGGCGACTCGCCCGCGGTTGAAAGTGCGGACGGCCACCGGCGCATCACCATCCTTGCCGTGGTGTCCGGCGTAGAGCAGGTCGAATTGCAGGGCCCGCACCCCCCGTTCCGTGACGGGCCCGAACCATCCATCGATCCCGGTTCGGAGATAGCCGAGCGATCGAAGGTCACGCTGCAGCGCCTTCACCAGCGGATCGGGGAGGCCGGACGCCCGGCGCAGGGTCAGACCTCGGCGCCGGTAGATCAACCTCATCAGTCACCCGGTCGAGGCGTGGCCGACGAATCTTCTGGGCTATCGCTCGAAGACGAGCGGCGTGTCTCGATCGCCGCGACCCTGCCGGAACAACTCGGGCGCATTCGGCAGCTCATAGTAGATCTCGAGCAAGTTGTCGTCGGGGTCGTGGAAGTAGATGCTCTTCTGGCTCACATGATCCACGGCCCGCGTGACCTTCACCCCATGCTCGAGCAAGCTGAAATACGCGTCCGTCAGGGCCTGGTCGCTATCGACCTGAAACGCGACGTGGTGGACACCCACCCCGCCCGGTGTCGAGCGCTGAGCGGAGGCGGCGTCGGCCTGGAAGATATCCAGGGTGTGACCTTGACCTGGAAGGGCCATGAAGATCCCGCCGTGCTCGGGGTCTTGCTCCACCACCTCGAACCCGAGGATCGTGGAGTAAAACGTCCGCGAGCGCTCCACGTCGGAGGCGCGCAACAGGACATGGCCGATTCGCTTGAGCCGTATCATCCGTCCCTCCTGGGAGTAACCTCCAGCCTGGCCCTGCCGTATATCTTCAGGTGCGATCGGCATCCGAGCGAGAGGCCCCCTTTCTACCCTGTTCTCCGAACAAGGGCAAGGATTTGTGGGCTGGCCGCGCGGCGGGCTACCATCAGGAGAGCGATGGATGTGGTGAGCTTCTTTCTCGTCCAGCATGGTGATCTGCATTCCGCGGCCGTGGCCGGGAGCGAAACGTACGCCGACCGTGTCTTCGCAGGATTGACTACAGATCAGATGCGGACGCGGCCTAACCCGGGCCTCAACTCGCTGGTGTGGCTCCTCTGGCACATGGCCCGGACCGAGGATGTCTCGGTGAACCTGGTGGTGGCAGATGGTCGTCAGGTTTGGGACGAGGACTGGGGCCAGCGGCTCAACGCCCCCTGGCCCATCATCGGCACCGGAATGCCCGATGGCGAGGTTGCGGAGCTCACCGCCCGTGTCGACATCGCCGCTCTACGCGCGTATCGCGATGCCGTCGGCCGCCGCACGCAGGAGATCGTCAGAACCTTGAAACCGGCGGCCTGGGAGGAGATCGTCGGCATCGCCGATACCGCGCGTGCCGCCAAGGCAGGGGCCTTCAGGTCGAACACGGCTTGGGTCGAGGGGAGCGGATACAGATCCTGGCAGGATCAGTCGCGGGCCGCTCGCCTTGCCGGCGGCGCCCTCCGCCACAATGCGCTGCATCTGGGTGAGGCCATCACGGTGCGCGGCCTCTGCGGCTTTCCTCTCGGCATCTGAGGGGTCAGGCGATCCAGACCGACTTGATATTGACGAACTCGCGGATGCCGTATTCCGCCAGCTCCCGCCCATACCCGGACCGCTTGATGCCGCCGAAGGGCAAACGCGGGTCCGACTTCACCTGGCCATTGACGAAGACCGTGCCCGCCTCCAGCTCCGCGGCCACACTCTCTGCCCGTACGCGATCCTGCGTCCACAGCGACGCGCCGAGCCCGAAGGGCGAATCGTTGGCCAAACGCACCGCGTCTGCCTGATCTTTGGCCCGGATGACCGCGGCCACGGGACCAAACGTCTCCTCGTCGAAGGCCGGCATGCCCTTGTCCACCGCCGTCAGCAACGTGGGGGGATAGAAAGCCCCGGGGCCCGCTGGAATCTCCCCGCCTAGGAGCCGCTGGGCGCCCCGCTTGATCGACTCCGTGACTTGCTGGTGGAGGGAGTCTCGAAGATCGCCGCGGGCCTGTGGTCCCACCTGAGTCTCCCGGGCCAGCGGATCCCCCATGCGGCGCGAGCCGAGCTCGACCTTGAAACGCTCCAGAAACTGGTCGGCGATCGGGTCGACCACGATGAAGCGCTTGGCGGCGATACAGCTCTGCCCGCTGTTGATGAGCCGGGCATCGGCGGCGACCCGGGCGGCACGAGCGAGATCAGCGTCCCCCAGCACAATGAAGGGGTCGCTGCCGCCCAGCTCGAGTACCGTTTTCTTCAGCTCGCGACCGGCTTGGGCGGCCACGATGCTGCCGGCCTGTTCGCTGCCGGTCAAGGTGACGGCCACAATCCGCGGATCGGCGATGAGCTTCACCACCTTGGCCGAGCTGACCAGCACCGTCGCGAAGAGTCCGGCCGGAAAGCCCGCCTCGCGGAAGACCTCCTCGATGGCGAGCGCACAGCGCGGCACGTTCGAGGCGTGCTTGAGGACGGCGCCGTTGCCGGCCATGAGAGCCGGTGCCGCAAAACGGAAAACCTGCCAGAAGGGAAAGTTCCAGGGCATGACCGCCAGCACGGGCCCGAGCGGATCGAAGCGCACATAGCTCTTGGAGGCGTCCGTCGCACGCGGCTGCTCGGCGAGATCTGCCTCGGCATGCTCCGCGTAGTGGTCGCAGACCCAGGCACACTTTTCGACCTCGCCCTCGGCCTCGACGATGGGCTTGCCCATTTCGAGGGTCATGGCGCGGGCATAGTCTGTCGTGCGCGCTCGAAGGACCCGTGCCGCCGCGCGCATCCGCTCGGCCCGCACCGTGAAAGGTAGGGTCCGCCATCCGCCGAAGGCCGCCTGGCTATTGGCGAGGATTCGCTCGATGTCTCTGTCTGACGTCTCGGGAAAGGTGGCAAGAGTCTCACCGGTCGCGGGATTGACGGACTGTATGCTCATCGGTGCGTCCCCCTCCTCCCATTGTCCTCCCGGTGCCTAGCTGTCGCCATCGATTGGCCCAGAGTGCCATTGCGCCAGCGCTGGCAGCGGCGCTGGGCTAGAATTTCGACACGAAGCTCAAGTAGTTCCACGATCGTAGCGGCGCCCGCGCTCCAGATAGCCGTCCGTGCCCACGACCGCCTCCCGCTCCCTGAACGACGCCATGCGCCCCGCCAGGGCCGCGCTGTTGCCATCGCGCGCGATTACCCTGAGTACCTCCTCCATGGCGCGGATGGCCGCGCGCTGGAGGTCCGAGGGGATGATGACGATACGATAGCCGAGAGTCTGCAGGCGGCCGAGAGGAACGAGGGGAGTCTTCCCCCCCTCGAACATGTTGATGAGCTTCGGCTGTGGAACCTGTCGCGCGATCTCCTCGATCTCGGTCTCGGTGGTCGGTGCCTCCACGAAGATCACATCAGCTCCGGACTCCGCATAGACATGGGCCCGGGTGATAGCGCCCGCCATGCCCTCGAGGGCCAAGGCATCCGTGCGGGCGATGAGCACGAGATCGGGATCGCCGGCTGCGTCGCGGGCGGCCCGGAGCTTGTCGGCCATCTCGGCGGTCGGGATAATTCCCTTGTCGTCGTAATGGCCGCACCGCTTCGGGAACTGCTGGTCCTCGAGATGGAGGGCAGCCACCCCGGTGCGCTCGAAAGCGCGGACCATGCGCTGGACATTGAGGGCGTTGCCGTAGCCCGTGTCAGCGTCGGCGATGACGGGCAGGGCTGAATGCTCGACGATGGCCGCCAGGCGATCGACGACCTCGGACATGGTGAGCAGGCCAAGGTCTGGATAGCCCGCGCTGCGCGCGATGCCACCTCCCGTCGCGTAGACGGCGTCGAACCCCGCCCGCGCCACGAGCCGCGCCGAGAGCCCGTCGTAGGCCCCGGGCGCCACCAGGATCGAGTCGCGTCGGAGAAGCTCCCGCAGGCGCGTGGTGGGTCGCACGGCGCTCACGCTGTCCTAGTGAAATTCGGCCTGAACGGCGCCCACAGGGTCGAAGCGTGAGTCCACCTGGTCACCCGCACTGAGAGCATACTGTCGGGTGAACGAGCCCGACATTACCTTCGCGCCGGTCTCGAGCCGACGGCCGAACTCGGCGAGCTTGTTGGCGAGCCAGGTGATCGACGCCACCGGCGTGCCCAACACTTCGGCCCCCCGCGCTCGCTCTTGATGGATTCCGTTGACGCGGACGTCCACGCTCACCGTCGCCAGGTCCAGTTGGCCCAGCGGGTACTCGGCCCCGGTGACAAAGGCCTTCTGTTGAGCGTTGTCGGCCAGCGCCAGGTGCAGGTCGGCGGTAAAGTCGCCCCGCCGCTCGACGATCTCGAGAGCAGGTGCGACCGTGGCGATGGCCTCGCGCGCTTGGGCGACGGTGACCGCGGGACCGACGAGCGTCCGACCCAGCGTGATGCAGAGCTCGTTTTCGAAGCCAGGACGGATCAGCTCGTTGATGGAGAAAACCACGCCCGTGCTCCGATGCCCGCTCTCGAGGAGAAAGCCGAAGACGGGCTCATGGACGCCTTGCTGCTGCTGCATGGCTTTGGCCGTCAGGCCCACCTTCCAGCCGGCATGGCGGTCGCCCATCCCCACGTACCGGTCGAGCAGTCCCAGCTGAACCTGGTACGCCTCGATCATGCTCAGTCGGCCCTGCCACTCGGATGGATGGTGCTGCCGTCGTTGATGGCCCGACCAGATGGCGTTCAAGGCAGCTTCCACGCTCACGGGCTGATTGTACGAGGCCGGCCGCTGGAGGACCAGCACTCCCGCCAAGCCTGCCGTGCTCAGCCGTTCCCGACGCGGCCAGCACGCGCCGGGGATATGATGGGTGCCGCAACTCACCCGGGGGAGGGTTTCTTCATGCGGGGATTCGCGGACTTCGAGCGCTACGATGGCCTCGGCCTTGCGGAGCTCGTTCGCCGTCACGAGGTGAAGCCGGCCGAGATCCTCGAGGCGGCGATCGGCCGGATCGAAGAGCGGAACACTGCCGTGAACGCGGTTGTGACGCGTCTGTACGACCAGGCGCGCGAGACCATCGTCGCCGGGTTGCCATCCGGACCCTTCACGGGCGTGCCCTATCTCTTGAAGGACCTCGGCGTGCTCTACGCGGGCGCCCCCACGAGCTTCGGAAGCGCTTTCTTTGCCGGCGTCGTTGCCGATCACGACAGCGAGATCACGGCCCGATTGAAACGCGCGGGCTTCGTGATCCTTGGCAAGAGCAACACCCCCGAGCTCGGACTCGCTCCGTCGACCGAGCCGCGCCTGTTCGGCCCCACTCGGAACCCGTGGAACCTCGCGTACAGCGCTGGCGGCTCGAGCGGCGGTGCTGCCGCCGCGGTGGCCGCCGGGATGCTCCCCATGGCCCACGCCACCGACGGCGGCGGCTCCATTCGCATTCCGGCCTCGTGCTGCGGACTCTTCGGACTCAAACCGACGCGGGCTCGCAACCCGATGGGCCCGGACGCAGGTGAAGGCTGGGGTGGGGCGTCGGTGGGGCATGCCATCACGCGGACGGTGCGCGACAGCGCTGCGTTGCTCGACACGACCTCGGGCCCGGACGTGGGCGATCCATACTGGGCGCCGCCTCCGGCCGGTCCGTTCTTGGCCGAGGTCGGCCGTGACCCCGGACGCCTCCGGATCGCACTGACCACGACGCCCTGGAATGGCCAGCCGGTCGATCCTGAATGTGCCGAGGCGGCCCGGGCGGCGGCCAAGCTGTGCGCGTCACTCGGCCATCACGTGGAGGAAGCGAGGCCCCAGATCGATACCGATGCCCTGTGGCGCGCCGTTCGCATCATCGTTGGGGCCAATGTGCGCGCGCAGCTCGACACGAGGGCCGCCGTGCGGGGACGCCCCCTCGAAGCCGAGGACGTGGAGAAGATGACCTGGGCCCGGGCCGTCGACGGTGTCACTGCCACGGCTGCCGACTACGCGCGGTCAATCAATGTGGTTCACCGGACCGGGCGCGCAGTGGCCCGCTTCTTCCAGAGCTACGACATCTTGCTCACGCCGACCATGTGCCAGCCGCCGTATCCGATCGGGGTGCTGAACATGTCAAGCGACGATGACGACGCCTATCTAGCGGCGTTGCTCGCCAGCATCGGGTTCACATCGCTGTTCAATTCCTCGGGCAATCCAGCGATGTCAGTGCCTCTCGCGTGGTCCAGGAGCGGTCTGCCTCTCGGCGTGCAGTTCGCGGCACGCTTCGGGGAGGAGAGCACGCTCTTCAGGCTCGGCGCGCAACTGGAAGCGGCCCAACCCTGGGCTGACCGCCGCCCCTCGCTGGCTGGTTGAGCTGAGAGCGCTTACGGCGCGGTTGACAAGGATTCGTTTTTGCCGATAATCCCCTCACGGTTTCCGTCCGCTCGTGATTCCTCTCGGCTTCGTTCGATCGCTCGCGGCGCAGAGGAGGACAGGACATGATCCGACGGGCTCTCATCACCGCACTGCTCCTCACCATCGTGGCCTCCTCTCCCGCGGCGGGAGCGCCGGAAGGTCAGCTTACCTGGGCGGTTCACGTTTCCCTCGCCCCGACCTGGTTCGACCCTGGTGAGACGGCGGGGATCATCACCCCGTTCATGTTCCTCTACGCCATCCATGACGCCATGGTGAAGTCGATGCCCGGGCAGGCCATGGCCCCCAGCTTGGCCGAGTCCTGGACCGTTTCCCCGGACAACCTCAGCTACGAGTTCGTGTTGCGCAAGGGGGTGAAGTTCCACAACGGTGACCCGGTGACGGCCGAGGACGTCAAGTTCACCTTCGAACGCTACCGGGGGGCGGGATCGGGTCCCTTCAAGGCGCGGACCGCCGGAATCGATGTGATCGACCAGCACCGTATTCGGTTCCGCTTCAAGCAGCCGTGGCCCGACTTCATGACCTTCTACGGCACCCCATCCACCGGAGCTGGGTGGATTGTGCCGAAGAAGTATGTCGAGAAGGTCGGGGACGACGGCTTCAAGAAGGCGCCCGTCGGCGCCGGACCCTACAAGTTCGTCTCCTTCAACCCAGGCGTGGAACTGGTGCTGGAGGCCTTCGACGGCTACTGGCGGAAGACACCGAGCGTGAAGCGCCTGGTCTTCAGGTCGGTGGTGGAGGAGGAGACGCGGCTGGTGGCGCTCAAACGCGGCGAGGTGGACATCGCCTACTCGATCCGGGGGGCCCTGGCTGAGGAGCTGCAGCGCACTCCGGGGCTGACCCTCAAGCCGAACTACCCTCCGGGGACGTTCTGGCTGAACTTTCCAGAGCAGTGGACGGACCCGAAGTCGCCCTTCACGGATCAGCGCGTGCGGCTGGCCGTCAACCATGCCATCGACCGGCCGGCCATCAACAAGGCCGAGACCCTGGGCTTTTCCAAGGTCCTAGGGAGCATCATCCCGTCCTCGTTCGAGTTCTTCTGGCAGCCCCCCATTCATGCGTATGACCCCGCCAAGACGAAGCGATTGCTGACGGAGGCCGGGTACCCGAATGGCTTCGACGCGGGGGACTACTATTGCGACAGCTCCTACGCGAACCTCGGGGAGGCCGTGGTCAACTACCTCAAGGCGGCGGGCATCCGGACGCAGCTGCGCCCCCTGGAGCGGGCCGCATTCATCGCGCAGAACCGCGACAAGAAGCTGAAGAACATCATCCAGACGGCTAGCGGGGCGGCCGGCAACGCGGCTACCCGGATCGATGCCTTCGTGGCGGCGGGTGGCACCTTCACTTACGGGAGTTATCCGGACATCGAAGGTCTCGTGCGTGAGCAGGCCGGCGAGAACGATCTGAAACGCCGGGAGGCGATGCTGCATCGCATTCAGCAGCTCATCCACGAGAAGGCGGTGTACGCGCCCATCTGGGAGCTGGCCTTCCTGAATGGCTACGGGCCTCGGGTGGCGGAGTCCGGCCTCACCCTTATCGCGGGCCATCCGTACTCCTCTCCCTACGAGGATCTGAAGCTCAAGGGCAAATAGGCACGAGCCCCGGCCGGGGCTCATCGAGGTCCGGAGGCCTCCCTGCAAACATAGGGCCCGGGCCACCTGGCGCGCGGTGCGATCGGGAGGCCTCCATGTCGGAGTGCTCTCCACCCAGCTGTGGCATCACCTCTATCTGGGAGGTGCGCCTCCGCGACCTTCCGACGTGGAGCCCTCCGCCCTGAGCCTTGACGATGGGGAGGGCCCGGCGCACTATCCTGCCGACGCGACACTGACGAGGAGGACGGGATGAAGATCGGATTCATCGGGCTCGGCAACATGGGTGGACCGATGGCGTTGAACCTCATCAAGGCTGGGCACACACTGGTCGTGCACGACGTGCGGCGACCGGCGGCGGCTCCGCATCTCGAGCGGGGGGCCACGTGGGCAGAAAGCCCGCGCGCGGCCGCCCACGGCAACGAGCTGATCCTCACCTCCCTTCCAGGCCCGACCGAGGTCGAAGCCGTGGCCCTCGGTGCGGACGGCATCATCCACGGCGCCGTGCCGGGCAGCGTGTATGCCGACCTCTCGACAGGTTCGCCGACGGTGATGCGAAAAATCCACGCCGCGTTCAAGGACAAGGGCGTTCACGTGCTCGATGCCCCCGTGTCGGGCGGGGTGTGGGGTGCTCAGCGTGGGACGCTTCAAGTGATGGTGGGGGGAGACGAGTCGATCTATCGCGAGGTCAAGGACGTGCTCGGTGCGGTGGGCGACAAGGTGGGCTACATGGGCCCAATCGGGGCGGGCACGGTGGCCAAGCTCGTCCACAACATGATCGGGATCGCCACCCGCGCGGTCTTTGCCGAAGGGTTCACGCTCGGCGTGAAGGCAGGGGTACGGGCCGAGGCGCTGCTCGAGGCCGTCCGGGGAGCCTCGTTCGGCCAGGGCCTGCTGCTCTCCCAGATGCTTCCCAATGTCATCTTCAAGGGAGATTTCGACAACGTGCGGTTCGCGCTGAAGCTCGCCCGCAAGGACATCGGGCTGGCCACGGCGCTGGCCCGCGAGTATGACGTGTCGATGCCCATGGCGGCCGTGGCAGAGCAGCTCATGATCGAGTGCGTGGCTCGCGGATTGGGTGACAAGGACTCGACTGCGCCCTGGCTGCTTCAAGAAGAGCGGGCTGGGGTCAAGGTACGCGCCACGCCATGACTCACGCACTCGACGGTGTCCGCGTCCTCGAACTGGCTCGCTTCCAGGCCGGTCCGCGCGGCGGCATGATCCTGTCCGACCTCGGGGCCGAGGTCATCAAGATCGAGCCCCTTGGCGGCGAGGAGACGCGGCGGCACCCGCCGGTCGTCCGCGGTCAGAGCGTGTACTTCACCGTCTACAACCGCGGAAAAAAGAGCGTCTGCCTGGATCTTCGGAGCGAGGCCGGCAAGGTGGTCTTCGCCAGTCTTGTGCGGAAGGCGGACGTCGTGCTCGAGAACTTTCGGCCTGGTGTCATGCGCGCGATGGGCTTCGACTACGAACGGCTGCGCGCCCTGAACGCAAGTGTCATTCTTGTATCGGTGTCGGGCTTCGGGCAGTACGGTCCGTACACCGATCGCCCCGCCTTCGATCCGCTCGGCCAGGCCATGAGCGGGCTCATGGCCCTGACTGGCCAGCCAGTCGGCCAACCCCTCGGCACTGCCTCGTCGGTGGTCGATCGTTATACGGCACTCCACGCGACCATCGGCACGCTCGCCGCACTCCGCCACCGCGAGCGGACCGGCGAAGGTCAAGTGGTCGACGTGTGTCTGCTCGACTCAGCTCTTACCATGGTCGAAATTCCGACGTCCTACTACCTGGCCACCGGGGCCGAGGGGGGCGAAGGGGGACGGCCTCCCTACCGGGCGCTGGACGGCTGGGTGGTGATCAGCGCGGCGGGGCGCGAGATGGCGGCGCGCCTGATGCGGATCGTGCAGGGCGAGGACGCCGAGGTCGACACAACTCCTCTGCCCGGCAGCAGCGTTGCCGACCACCGCCGCGCCCGTGTCGAGCAATGGTGCGCTGGCCACCGCGTCGAGGAGATCTGCGCCACTCTCATGGAAGCCGGAGTGCCGGTGGCACCAGTCCGGACGATTCCCGAGGTCGCCGTGGACCCTCACCTCTGGGAGCGCGAGATGCTGGTGAAAATGGACGATCCCGTCGCCGGCGAGATGTACGTTCCCGGCCTCACGATCAAGATGTCCAAGACACCAGGTCGCCTGGGTCCCGTCCCCACTCCGGGCCAGCACACTGACGAAGTGTTGCGCGACGTCCTCGGCTACGATGACCCGACTATTCAGGCCCTCCGTGAACAGGGAGTGGTGCGGTAGGATCCTACGGGTTCGCGCCGGTCACGTGACCCGTCCGACAAGAAACTGATTCACGGCTATTCCACGATCTCCCGCTTGAGGCTCTGGACAAACGTAACAACCTCGCGCTGTTCGGCCTCCGGCACCCGGAATTTGGCCAAGGTCGCCCCGGCATGGCCGAGAAACACGCTCCAGTCACTCTCGCTAATGCGCATGCCGCGATGACAGAGCGCCATGTCCCGACCGCGGTAGTACATCGGCCCCCCTGCACTCGCACAGAGAAAGTCAATCAGGAGCTGCTTCTCACGGCTGATGCCGTCCTCCCCACGGTGTGCCCAGAAGCGACCGAGCTGCGGATCGGCCCGGAGCCGGGGCAGGAGGTCATTCGCCACCGCCGCGATCGCATCGTATCCACCAAGCCGTTCGTACAACGTTCTCTTCTCGCTCATCGGGTTCTCCCGCTAGGGCAGCCCCTTCTTATCCCTGGCCGATTGTCCCATATCGCCCTTTCTGCGCTCACGCCCCGGGATCGCGGTAGGATGGCCCGCGCCAATCTGTCATGGGAGGAAGCACATGCGGCTCGCTGGAAAGATCGGGATCGTGACCGCCGCTGGCTCTGGTATGGGGCGTGCCGGAGCCTTGCGCTTCGCCCGCGAGGGGGCCCAGGTCGCCGTCGTCGACGTGGCGGCATCGAGAGTGGCGGCCGTCGTCAACGAGATCAGCGCTGCCGGCGGGATCGCCCATGGAATCGTGGCCGACCTCACGAAGGACGATGACTCCCGCCGGATCGTCTGGGAAACGGTCCATCGGTTCAAGGGGCTCGACTTCGTCTGGAACCACGTGGGCCATCCGGGGCCGGCAGCGGTGGAAGGCATCGACTTGCAAGCGTTCCAGCTCGCCATCGACTTGAACCTGCGCACCGTGCTGGTGACCACCGAGGCGGCCATTCCCGAGCTGCGCGCCCGCGGGGGCGGGAGCCTGCTGTTCACCGCCTCCACCTCGGGGCTCCAGGGCTCGTCGTTCAGCCCGGTCTACTCCATGTGCAAGTTCGGTGTGGTTGGCTTTGTGCGTAGCCTGGCCGTCCGCCTAGCGCCCGAGAAAATCCGCGTGAACGCCATCTGTCCAGGGCCCATCGACACGCCGATGCTGCGGGTGTTCGTGGCGCGCCCCGATCAGAAGTCGACCGCGGGCATGGATCCCGAAGACCTGGTGAGGCGGCGGGCCCACGGTTCCGTGCCCATGGGACGCACGGGTCAGCCCGACGAGATCGCCAACGCCGCGCTCTTCCTTCTTTCCGACGAGGCTTCGTTCGTCACCGGCGCCGCCCTGCCGGTCGATGGCGGGGTGACGGCAGCGTAAGGCCTCGCGCGCGCATGATCGGCCGAGGTCGCTAGCGGACGGTCAGGCGCGACCTACCACGAGCTTCTCGTGCAATGCGCTGAGGATTTCGTCCACGGCGGCGCACGCCCACATGTCGAAGAAGGACGACCGCTGCAGGGCGAGAAAGTCGCGAGCGGCGCGCTCCTTGGTCTGGCTCTCGGCCTCACCGGGACGTCCGGCCTGCTGGTGCCCGCGGATCAGATCCTTGTGATAGATGGCCGGATACTCGATGTAGCGGTGGAGCTCCTGGAAGTCCTTGGTATAGAACACCGCCACCGGGACCGACGCCCACTCGCCGCCGTTCTTCCGGTTCATGAACTCGAGCATGAGGTCGTGGTTGGCGTCGGGCGCGGTGGCCGGATCAGGTCGCCGCGTCCCTAGGATCTTTTTACCGTCGCGGTTGAAGATTCGCAGCTCGAGGCCGCCCGCCTCGGCCAGCCTAGCGAGCATGGGGACGTCACGGCGGCAATCGGACGACCAGTCCTCGGAGATGACCAGGATCTTGGCCGGTCCCTGGGGCTGAGCGACCAGCCACTGGATGGCTGCCGTCTGGTGGTCGGCCAGGCGTGCCCGCGCGTAGCGCTCCCGCAGGATGCCGCTGTTGTCCGGCCGCTGGGCGCCGAACGACCCGCTGTCAGGGTGATAGCCACCGAACCCTTCGCGCGCGAGGTTCTCAGCACTCCCCGCGTATGTCGCGTACTCTTCGAAGGTCCGACCCTTGGCGAACCGCTCCGGGGTGACCGCGCTCTTAGCCACGCTCTTCTCCTCCTGCCCCGACCGTCATCCCTCCCGCGATCTGAGGGAGGATGAATACCTCGCCGTCTGGGCCTATGGGTTCCAGGAGGGCATCCTGGTAGATCTGGCCGTCAATGGCGACGGCCACGCCCTCGGCGAGGTGGGGTCCGAGCGATGGGTGCAGCGCGCTGAGCTGCTGGAACAGGTGCTTCACGGACGTCGCCGGCAGGTCGAACTCGGCGACGCCCCCTGTCAGCTGCGCGAGGTTCCCGACCAGCACCACGCGCGCCATGCGTCCATCAGACCTTGTTGAGGCCCCGCTCCTTGAGCGCCTTGAGCACCTTGGGCGGCGACATCGGAAGCTCCGTGAACCGGATGCCGGTGGCGCTTTCCATGGCGTTGGCAACCGCGGCCAGGGGCGGCACGATGGGCGTCTCCCCGACCCCGCGCACGCCGTACGGGTGCCGCGGGTTCGGGACCTCGACGACGATCGCGTCGATCATCGGCAGATCGGAGGCCACGGGCATGCGGTAGTCGAGGAAGCCGGCGTTCTGGAGCTTGCCATCCGCGCCGTACACATACTCCTCGTTCAGTGCCCATCCGATACCCTGCGCGGCCCCCCCCTGGTACTGCCCTTCGACATAGCTCGGATGGAGGGCCCGGCCGGCGTCCTGGGCGACGGTGTAGCGGAGGATCGTGACGCGGCCCGTCTCGGGGTCGACCTCGAGGTCGACAACGTGTGTGCCGATACTCGGCCCGGCGCCCTGGGCGTTGATCCGGCCGTAACCGCCGATGGGACCTCCGGTCTTGCCGGCCACCTTGGCGAAGTCGGCGAGCGACATCGGCTTGAACTTGTCGGTCGTATCGTTCTTGTGCTTCACCCGGCCGGCTTCGAACTCGACTTCATCCGGCTTGAGGTCCCACAGCTTGGCCGCACGAGCGCACAGTTCCGCCTTGATCTGCTTGGCGGCTTCCACGATGGCCATGGAGCCCGAGAAGGCCGAGCGGCTGCCCCCGGTGAGGAAGGTGAAGCCGAGCGATCCGGTGTCGCCAATGATCGCCCGGACTTTGTCGTAGGGAATGCCCAACTCGTCGGCGGCTACCATGGACAGCGACGCGCGCAGCCCGCCGATGTCAGGAGTGCCGGCCATCAGCGAGACGGTGCCGTCCTCGTTCACGGTCAGCGATGCGCAGGTCTCACCGCCGATGTTGAACCAGAAGCCCGAGGCCACCCCGCGCCCCTGCCACTTCCGGAGCGGAGTGTTCCAGTGCTCGGTCTTCTTGACGGCGTTGAGCGTCTCCTCCATCCCGATGGGACCGAACTTCGGACCATAGGCCGCCTTCGTTCCTTCGTGGGCAGCGTTCTGCATCCGGAGGTCGATCGGATCGATGTCGAGCTTCTTGGCCAGCTCGTCGATCACGCTCTCGACCGCGTACTCGGAGATGGGAGCACCGGGTGCGCGGTAGGCCGCCACCTTGGGCCGGTTGGAGACCACGTCGTAACCGATGACTTTCACGTTGTCGATGTCGTAGGGCGCGTAGGCGCACATGACGCCGGGCTGCACGGGCGAGCCCTGGAAGGCGCCAGCCTGGTACTTCAGCTCGGCGAAGGCCGCCGTGAACCGACCGTCCTTGGTTGCCCCCAGCTTGACCCGCACGACGGCGCCGGAAGTAGGTCCCGAGGACTTGAAGACCTCCTCGCGCGTCATGACCATCTTCACCGGCCGTTTGGCCTTGCGTGACAGCGCGAGGGCGAGCGGCTCCAGATAGACGACCGTCTTGCCGCCGAAGCCGCCGCCAATCTCGGAAGCCGTCACCCGGAGCCGTGCGATATCCATGCCGAGGAGCCGGGCGCAGTGGGCCCGCACGATGAAGTGCCCCTGCGTGGTGCACCAGAGCTCTGCCGACCCGTCCTCCGACACGGTGGCCAGCGCGGCGTGTGGCTCGATGTAGCCCTGATGCACGGGCTGGGTCTTGAACTCGCGCTCGATGACCACGTCGGCCTTCTTGAACCCTTCGTCGATGTCACCCAGGGTGATCTCGACGCGCTTGGCAATGTTGGAGGGTTTGTCCGGTTTCGGCTCGACCCCGGTCGTGTAGAGGTCCTCGTGCAGCAGCGGCGAGTCCGGCCGCATGGCCTCGACCACATCGATCACGTGAGGCAGCACCTCGTACTTCACCTCGATCAGCTTGAGCGCGCGCCTTGCGATGGCCGCGCTGGTGGCGGCCACGGCGGCCACCGGATGACCTTCGTACAGGACCTTCTCGCGGGCCATGACGTTCCGGACGACGTCACGATAGTTCATCATCATCTCGCCGGCCGGGATGAACTCCGAAGGCTGGTCGCCAAAATCGTCGCGGGTGACGACGGCCTTGACGCCCGGCAGCGCCTCTGCCTTGGTGGTGTCGATGGAGAGGATGCGTGCGTGGGGATGGGGGCTGCGTAGCACGCGCCCGACGAGCTGTCCGGGGAGGTTGAAGTCGGCCCCGAAGCGCGCGCGCCCGGTCACCTTGTCCACGCCATCCGGCCGGACAGTCCGCGTCCCGACGTAACCCGAGAGTTCATGCTCAGCGATCATCGCGCTCATGGTTACCCTCTCCTCATTTCCGCGGCGGCGTCCAGCACCGCGGTCACGATCTTATCGTACCCCGTGCAGCGACAGAGATTGCCGGCCAGCCAGTAGCGGACCTCGATCTCGGTAGGGTCGGCTTTCCGCTCCAGCAGAGCCTTGGAGGCCACCAGAAACCCTGGGGTGCAGATACCGCACTGGAGCGCGGCATGCTCCAAGAACTTTCGCTGCAGGGGATGCAACGCGTCCCCCTTGGCCATGCTCTCGATGGTTTCGATCCGGCGGCCCCCGACCTCGCAGCCCAACACCAAGCACGAGC
This sequence comes from uncultured Candidatus Rokubacteria bacterium, assembly GCA_963754315.1. GTDB lineage: Bacteria > Methylomirabilota > Methylomirabilia > Rokubacteriales > CSP1-6 > CAVWFS01. The sequence goes on along the minus strand of CAVWFS010000008.1, from coordinate 134,210 downwards.
AGACGAGCCGCCCGTCGAGGGTGACGCTGCACGCTCCACAGTCGCCCGAGCCGCATCCCTCTTTACTTCCCGACAACTGGAGCGTGTCGCGCAGGACGTCGAGCAAGGTCTCCTCGGTCTCGCAGAGGAACTCGACGTCGTCCCCGTTCACCGTTGCCGTGATGTGATGCTTGGCCATCAGTTTGTCCTCGCCCGATCCAGCGCAATCATGGCTGCGCGGCGCGTGAGCACGCCCGCCACCTCGATGCGGAATTCTACCGTGCCACGCTTGTCGTCGATCGGCCGACAGGCCGCCCGCGCCGCTGCCTCCAGCCGTTCTTGCGCCGGCCTGTCCAGCCGGCTGCCGATGATGGCCTGGGCGGCCTCCGGAACGAGTAAGACCTTCTCGGCCACCGCGCCGAGGGCTACCCGGGCGGCGGTGACGGCACCGGCGGCGCCGAGGGTCAAGCTCACGCCCGCCCCCACGACGGCGATGTCCATCTCCGTGCGCGGGATGAACCGTAGATAGGCATCGCCTGAACTCTTGGGCCGAGGGGGGAGCAAGAACGAGACGACGAACTCACCTTTCCGGAGCGAGAGCTTGCGGGGCCCGATCATGACGTCCTCGACCGGAATGTCGCGCCGGCCCTGAGGCCCGGCCACGGTGGCGATCGCTCCCGCCGCGATGAGCGCCGGCACGCTGTCGGCGGCCGGGGATCCGTTGCACAGGTTGCCTCCCATGGTCGCTCGCCCCTGGATCTGGGTTGACCCGATGAGGTTCGCTGCCTCCACCACACCAGGCCATACCTGCTTGAGCCGCGGGTGCTCCTTCAGCTCGGCCCCCGTCACGGCCGCCCCGATCCGCCAGCCGCCTTTCTCCTCGGTGACAGAACGAGTCTCGGCGATCTTCTTGATGTCGACGATCAGCTCGGGGTCGACCACCTCCGACCGCATCTGGACCAGGAGATCGGTTCCGCCAGCCAGCACGCGCGTATCGCCGGTCGCTTTGGCCAGCAGAGCGACGGCCCCCTCCAACGACTCTGGTGCTTCGTATCGCATGGTCGTGCTCACGCCCTTCCGTAATGAACAATTTCACCGCGGTGTGCCGGCGGGACGAACCGCCGGGGAACGCCCATAGCGATTCTACCTCACCACCCCAGCCGAAGGTAGGGGGGCCTACTGATAGTATGTCGACACTCCGGCCTGGTGTGGTCGAGTGGGCCCGCCGAGCGCCGATGATCACGAGGTCAGCATGATCAAGCGCTTCTCGACGCTCTACGTCGGCCACATCGAGTTGGAACAGTGCGGGTTCGCGGGCACGCCCGCCGACGATCGGCGGTACCCGAACCAGCGGCTTCTCGAGGTGTTTGACACCACGCGCGAGCTGGCTCGCGCCGTCGACGGGCTCGGCTACGAGACCCTGTGGCTGGCCGAGCACCACTTTCAGCACGAAGGATACGAGTGTATCCCCAACATTCCCATGCTGGCCGTCGAGCTGGCTCATCATACGGCGCGCCTCAAGATCGGCTGCGCATTTAACATCGTCCCCACTTGGCATCCGCTCCGCCTCGCCGAAGACTACGCCACCGCGGACATCCTGACCGGTGGTCGGGTCGTCTTCGGGATCGGCCGCGGGATACCACACGCGCGAGGTGGAGAGCTTTGGGAACCCGATGCTGGACGCCGACGCCAACCGCGAGCTCTTCGAAGAGCAGACCGAGATCATCCTCAAGGCGTTCAGGCAGGAGTCGTTCTCGCATCAGGGCAAGTACTACACCATTCCCCCCGAGGTTCCCTATCGCGGCTACCCCTTGCGGGAGATCACCTTGGTGCCCCGTCCCGTGCATCAGCCGGTCGAGGTCTGGCAGCCCATCGTGAGCGGCAGCGCGCGGGGCCTCGACTTCATGGCCCGGCACGGCATCAAGGGGGTCATCTCCGCCACCGCCGAAGAGTTCGTGCACCGCTGGTCGCGTGACTACCAGGAAGCGGCACGCCGCTACGGCCGCGAGCTGCAGCTCGGTGAGGAGTTGATCCTCGGCTTTCGCATGTGTATCGACGAAACTGCGGAGCGAGCGATCGAACGGGCGCGACCCTTCTTCGAAGAGCACGCCAAGTTCATGGCGCCTCTCGGCATGCTGCGCTATAGCGAAGAGCACGTGCGCGCGGTAGCCGCCCGGCAAGCGCAATCCCCGGCCGCCGCCTCCCTGGAAAATGGTGTCCGCAACCGCAGCTGGCTCTGTGGACCCCCCGAAGAGATCGTCGGTTACCTACGGGAGATCGAGCAGCGCTACCCCGGCCTCGAGCACATCATGATCGCCTGGGCTCTCGGGACGCCGCGGGCCCTCATGATCGAGCAGCTCACTCGCTTCGCCCACGAGGTCATGCCCGCGTTCGCTCGAGTAGTCGAGCGCCCTTCGCGCGCTCGGCAAAAGTTTCACGGGGGCCGTCAGATGCCGGCCCACCGCTGGGCTCCTGTTAGAACTTACATGCCCGCCAGCGCCGAAGGCTGTCCTGTTCCGAGTTCTCGACGGTACTGGGAATGACGCGGCCCTGTCCGCCGTTAGATCAACCGTGGCCCTGAACGGTCCCCTAGGCCTCTTGCTCGGTCACGGAGACGCTGGCTACCACAGCGAGAAAGGAGGAAGCGGCTGAGTAACGGTCGTTGTCACGTTGACATCTGGCACGAAGCATCGTTGAAGGAGGCATAGGATGAGCAGTTACTTGAGAGCCTTCGTGGCTGGCGGCCGGCCTGCTCGGCCTTCTGGTACCCACAACGGGCCAGGCCGACGACAACCGACATCTGCACTCTACTCTCTCGGGATTCAACGAAGTGCATGCGCCGAGCCGAACCTCGGCAGTCGGCACGCCATCTTCAGTACCGGCAGCGGTCGAATCAAGCTCAAGATCGACAAGCAGGATCGTGAGATCCACTACGAGCTGACCTACGCCTTCCCCGACGCCGGCGCCACGCCGGTCGTCGGCGCCCAATTCGTCAACCAGGCCCACCTCCACTTCGGCCAGAAGCACACCACCGGTGGCATCACTGTGTGGCTGTGCCAGTCGGCGGACAATCCCGCGCCGGCCTCCGGGCGCGGATACCCCGACCTGCCCGAGCCCTTCGGGGAAAGTGACAGGGATCATCCGTCCGGAGAACGTTCTCGGGCTTGCTGGCCAGGGATTCCCCGCCGGCGAGGATGGTTTCGCTGCCCTTCTGGCAGCCCTCCGGACCGGCGCGATCTACGCGAACGTCCACACCGACCGGTTCCCCCCCGGCGAGATCCGCGGCCAGCTGGATCATGATCACGACGATGACTGATCCCTTCCAGAGCGTACCGTCAGCCGAGCACTAACCCGGCGCGCGGCCCGCTCATCAAAGGAGCCCCGGGGAACGACCGGGGCTCCTCGCCGGAAGCTAAGGTAATGCGCCGGGTTTTCGCCTCTATCTCACTATGCACGCCGCCTACTTGCCCCACAGGACGATCGCCGCTGGACGTATCATGAAGTGGACATTGAGATGCGAAGGGCGGTGGCTGATCATCGTGGGCGCACCATGGGCGAGGTCCGGGTCAAAGCCAGGCTGACGAACGCGGTTGACGAGGGACTCGTCCGCCGAGGCATGCTCGCGCCCGATCAAGTCAGGACGTTCGAGACGGATGCGCTCGTCGATACCGGAGCCGTCCGCACGGTCCTGCCAGCCCGGGTCGCCGCCCGCCTGGGCCTCGGGGTTCGCGGTCAGCAGGTGGCCGAATACGCGGACGGACGCAAGGAGATCGTGAGCGTGACCGAACCCCTCGTCGTCGAGCTGGAGGGGCGAGATACTCTGGAAGACGCTCTGGTGCTGGGCGACGACGTCCTGATCGGCCAGACCGTGCTAGAAAAGCTCGATTTGTTCGTGGACTGCCGGGCTCGGCGCCTGGTGCCCAATCCGGCTCATCCCGACGAGCCGGTCGCGAGAGTCTAGTCGGCGAACCGACGCTCTCTCTGGAGGGTCGCCATGCAGCTCACACTCCAGTGGTCCGAGGTTGACACCGTCCACGCTGGGGCGGTGACGCGCCTCGAAGGACACGCTCTCGAGGTGGACCTGCGCGAGCTTCGTGCGCTCGTCGAGTCGGATCACCGTCTCCAGCGAGTCCGCATCGACCTGGCCCATCCAGGGGAGTCGTGCCGCATCGGACGCGTCTTTGACGTCATGGCTCCGCGGGCCAAACTCGACGGCGGCGCTGACTTCCCTGGCGTGCTGGGCGCGCTGACCCGCGCCGGCAGCGGCCGGACCCAGGCTCTCGCCAACGTGGCGGTCGTGGTCACCGACCAGCAAGTCCAGAACACCGGAACCCTCGCGCTCATCGACATGTCGGGACCGGCGGCAAATCTCACGGAATTCGCCCGGACGCACAACGTCGTGCTCTCGGCCTGGCCAGGGCCAGACACAGGACGCTCGGAATATCTTGCCGCCATTCGCCTGGCGGGGCTGAAGACGGCGGTCTACCTGGCCCGGGTCGTGGGAGATCGCGAGCCGGACAGGGTGGAGGTCTTCGATCTTCCGGCGCCGACCCGCGTGCCAGCCACCTCCCAACACTTGCCGCGGGTCGCCTACGTGTTCCAGATTCACTCACACCAGAGGCCGACGGGGATCGACGAAGGCATCCTCTACGGCGATCCGATCCGTCGGATGCTGCCCACCCTCGTGCATCCCAACGAGGTGCTCGATGGCGCGGTCATGCGGGGGTTCATGGGCCGCAACGCGACCACGTTTGCCATCCAGAACCATCCCGTCATCCGGACACTCTATGCGCTGCACGGCCGCACGCTGTGGTTCGTGGGTGTGGTATTGACGGTCGCCCAGGCTACCGAGCCGGAGCGAGTCCGCTCGGCGACGATGGCGGCCGGGCTCGTGGCCGAAGTGCTGGGAGCCGATGGCGCCGTGTTCACCAAGATGGGCGGAGGGGCGCCCCACGTGGACATGGCGCAGGCGGCGGCGCAGTGCGAGGCACTGGGTGTGAAAACCACCCTGATCGTCGAAGACATGTCGACCGACGGGAGCAGCGAAGGCATGCTGCTCTTCAACTTCCCCGGCCTGGATGCCCTCGTGAACGTGGGCAGCACGCAAGAGCCGTTGAAACTGCCCGCGGTGTCGCGGGTCCTCGGAGCCGATGATCTGGCGCCCACGCTCCAAGGGGAAGTGTCTACAAGCTACACGGGTCTATGCGGAGCGATCGAGCAGACAGGCGCCTCCCGCCTGGTAGCGCTCGTTCAGTGAGGGTTCAGGGCCGCCAAAATCAAGCGTAAGATCGAGGCGCGCCGAACGTTGGGGGAAATGGGGGCCATTTCGGGGCCCAAAGCCACGCGTAAGACCGAGGCGCGCCGCGGGTCCCCCGGGGCGCGCCGAACGTTGGGGGGAATGGGGGGCCATTTCGGGGCCCAAAGCCACGCGTAAGACCGAGGCGCGCCGCGGGTCCCCCGGGGCGCGCCGAACGTTGGGGGGAATGGGGGGCCATTTCGGGGCCCAAAGCCACGCGTAAGACCGAGGCGCGCCGCGGGTCCCCCGGGGCGCGCCGAACGTTGGGGGGAATGGGGGGCCATTTCGGGGCCCCCCATCATAAGGTCAGGAGGCACACATGCGTGTTGTCTGTTACGTGAACCAGTTCTTCGGCCAGCTCGGCGGTGAAGACAAGGCCGGGGTGGGGCCAGACGTGGTGGCCGGCGCCGTGGGCTCCGCGCGCGCGGTGCAGCAGGTGCTCGGTGAACACGGCACGGTCGTGGCGACCGTGCGCTGTGGCGACAACTACGTTGCCGAGCAGCCCGAGGCGGCCATCGCCGAGCTGGTGTCGCTGGTGGCGGCCCAGCGGCCAGATCTGCTCGTTGCGGGACCGGCCTTCCAGGCTGGCCGCTACGGCGTGGCGTGTGGCGCGCTGTGTGCCGCCGTGCAGGCTGAGCTTCGGGTGCCGGCGGTCACAGGCATGCACGCCGAGAACCCCGGGGTGGACCTCTACCGGCGTCACGTCTACATCGCCGAGACCGGCGCCGACACGGCGCGCATGCTCGACGAGGTGCGTCGCCTTGTGGCCTTGGGGCTCAAGCTGGTCCGCCGGGAGGCGATCGGCTCGCCAGCCGCTGAGGGGTATTTCGCCCGCGGCATCACCCACAACGTCCTGGCCGAGGACAACGCCGCCCAGCGCGCCACGGCCATGCTCCTGCAAAAGCTGATGGGAGATCCGATAACAAGCGAAGTACCTCTGCCAAGCTTCGTCCCCGTGTCAGCCCCGGCTCGCGTCCCCGACATGCGGCGGGCGACCATCGCGCTCGTGACGGATGGCGGACTGGTCCCGCGCGGAAATCCGGACGGCATCGAGGCGCTGGCGGCCACGCGCTACGGCGCCTACGAGATCGTGGGCCTCACCGCATTGGATCCAGATCGGTATGACAACGTCCATCGGGGCTACGACACCACCTACGTCAAGCAGGATCCGCATCGCCTCGTCCCCGTGGATGTCGCTCGCGAGCTGGAGCAGGCGGGCGCGGTTGGCAAGCTCCACGAGATCGTCTACTCGACCACGGGCGTCGCCACGACCTTGGCCCATAGCCAGCGCATGGGACGCGAGATCGCAGCCAAGCTCAAGGCTGCCGGCGTGGACGGGGTTATCCTCACCTCCACCTGAGGGACCAGCACTCGCTGCGGCGCAGCGATCGCCAAGGAGCTGGAGCGGGCAGGCTTGCCCACGGTGCAAGTGTCCACGATGACCCCGGTGGCCGTCATGGTTGGAGCGAATCGGATCGTGCCGGCGGCGGGCATCATTCACCCCCTGGGGAATGCAGAGCTGAAACCGGAAGAGGAGAAAGCGCTGCGTCGACGGATCGTCGAGCAGGCCCTGCAGGCGCTGCAGGCCGATGTTGCTCAGCCGACCGTGTTCCAGGCTCCGTGACCGCGCCGGTCCAACTGGATATCTTCTCTGACTACCTCTGCCCGTGGTGCTACAACGCCGCCATCCGACTCTCGGACGTCGAGCAAGCCTACGGCGACCAGGTGGCGCTACACTGGCGCGCCTTTCCGCTGATTCCCGATCAGCGACCCGGACGTCTGAGCACGGAAGCGACCCGCGCAAGCCGCCAGAAGATCGGGGCTGAGGAACCGCGTGCCCTCTTTGTCCCGCCGGCCGTGGGAACAGAATTGCCGGCCTCCAGCCTGCCGGCCCTCACCGCGGCCAAGGCCGCCGAGAGCCAGAGCAGGGAGGCCGCAGTTGCATTCCATCACCGTCTGTTCGCCGCACACTTTGGTGACAACCTCGACATCGGGCGGACCGACGTGCTGTGGCGTCTGGCCGAAGCCTGCGGACTCGATATGGCCCGCTTCCAGAGGGACTGCGAGGCCGGTGAGCCGCACCGGGCAGTGCTCCACGACTACGCGGAGGCAGTCGCCTGGTTCGGCGTGTCCGCCCTCCCCACGGTGGTTTTCAACGAAAGGGTCTCGCTGGTCGGTGCTGTCCCCGTCGAGCAGTACCGCCTGCTCATCGACTGGATGCTGGCCGGCGAGCCGGGCGGCCTGATTCCGCTGGACTTCACCGATCCCTCCACGCGCGCCGCCGGCCAGAGTCCCGTCGGCGAGGAGCCCGCTCGCGCCGTTCCGGAGGGCGAGCGTCAACGGTGACGGAAGCCGTCGAGTAGCCGGCGCGGGTGCAGGCCGTTCACGTAACCCATGAACGGCGGGTAGATGCTGTAGCCCAGAAGCTGTTGCACGCGCTCCGAGTACTGCGCCGCCATCTCGGGCGGGACACAGAGCACCTGTTGTTCGATCTGGCGCAGCCAGGGCTCACAGTACTGCGGTGTAATGGCCAGCCGCGGCACCGTGCTCCGGTTGGCGCCGCCCCGGTGCCAGAGCGTGCCCGTGAACACCAAGACCGAGCCGGCGCTCATGACGACCCCTTCGATCCGCGGGTCGTCCTCGGCCGGTCGTTCCGCACCCCAGCGATGGCTTTCCGGGATCACCTCGGTGGCGCCGTTTTCTGCCGTGAAGTCGTCAATGGCCCAGATCGCGCTCACCCCATAGGCCTTCCGTGGGCGGGGGACCTTGCAGAAGCTATCGTCGAAATGCAGCGGCTGATGCGTCTGGCCCGGGTAGAGCTGGATGGCGAGATTTGCAGAGAGCAGGTAGCTGGCTTCCAGGAGCTGATCGATGAGCGCCAGCACGCGTGGGTGCTCGACCAACTCGGCGACCACCGGCGCCTTGGCCAGCAAGGCGTACACGCGCTCGGTATCGAACCCTTCGAAGGCGTTACGGCCCCGAAGCGTTCCGCGCAGGTACGGCGCGAGGGCGGACCTGATCTCGTCGAGTTGGCGCGAGGACAGGAGGCCGGGAATGACGACATATCCGCGCTCGTGGATCCGCGCCACGTCAGCTTGGGCACTCTGTTCGATGACCGACATTCGCCCTTCCTCAGCCGTCAGGGCGCAGCCGGGGGCCGATCGGTTGCAGCACGCGGACACGAGCCGTGCCCGCGAAGCGATCCGCCGTCGCTGGTGGCAGCACCGCCAGCCCGCGTCGCTTCACGCTACGATCCAGTCCGACCGCCTCCATCCATTGCACCGACGTGTGGCCCAGGAGCCCCGGCCCACCGTCTTCCACCACCACCAGACGCGCATCCATAGCCACCTCTGGGGTGTGGTCAATACCCGCGAACAGGTTGCGGTGCCAGTTGTCCATCCTCGCCTGCCACTCACCCGTGTTGCTTGGCCCCGCGTTCGTCCGATAGGGTGGACTGACGAAGACGTCTGGCGCGTCAACCTCGTGCAGCGCCACGAAGGGCGAGGCCGCTGCATGAACCGCCTCGAAGCGCTGGCTGGCACGGAATCCCGGGATGGACAGAAGCCGATGCTGGTGGGCAATGTACCAGGCGTCCCACTCGGCGCGCCGTGCGAGATCGAGGAGCGCCATCTCGACCATGTAGATCATCTCGTGACTCCTGGCCGGGGTCCGGGGCCTCCAGCCCCTAACCCCTTATCCGCGAGCGGACCTGCTGGAGGGTCTCAGCAATGGCATCGGTGTCGAGGGCGACCTCGGCCAGCCCGACCTGCGCCGCATACACATCGGGGGGCACCAGCGCCTTGACGTCATCCTCGGTGATGTGAAACACGGGGAGCTCGAGTCGGACCCCGGCCAGGACGCCGGCCCAGGTCGGGTCGCCTTCCGTGAGGGTGGTGGCCACCAGCTCACTGCTCTCAGGATTGGGCGTGCCGATCAGCACCATCAGTTCGTCGCGGGCATAGCGCTCGGCCACTCTCTTGATCGTGTCTTGACCTTCCAGGTCAAGGGCGCCCGCTGCCGTTCAGACGAAGCAATGAGTCATCTCCATGACCACCTCGGCACCGGCCTCCTGGGCGCAGCGGGCGATGGCAGGACCCGGGACGCCGTCTCGCTCGCCGATGGCGAGTACCTTCTTTCCTTTGAGCATCATGTCGATCGGTCCTCCGGCTCGGTCGGGAGTTGCGGGTTGCGCTCGAGGATGAACGACAGCCCATCGGACATCTGAGTCATGCGGCCCAGGAACAGGCTGCCCTTGGCCAGGAACATGACGCGTCGCAGGGACCCGGAAGTCAGGCCGTCGAGCGCGTGGGCGAGAAACGGTACCGCTGAGGCGATGTGACCCTGGGTCGGAGAGAAGCCCGGCATGCCGTGGCGGGTGACGAAATCTCCCAGCGCCTGACGCGGGATCTCGCCCCGCGAGACCGCCAGCGCTGCCAGAAGACGATAGTTCAGGAGCGGCACGTTACCGCTTCCCGCCGGCTCGGTGGCTTCTGGATTGTGCAGCTCGGTCGCGTAGCGGTCGACGTCACTCAGCCGCAGACCGAGCCGCTCGAGGGGTTTCACCGTCAGGGCCTCGAGTATGGCCTGCTGCGCCCCACCCGCGCCCACTGAGTGGCGTCCGATCGCATCCAGACGGAGAACCGGCGAGCGACCGTCGTCGCGCCCGACGAGGGCGGCGAAACCTGCCAGCACGTCCTCGACGATCGGGTAGCCCTTGGCCAGATGTCCCTGGAACTTCATGCCCAGCTTGGCGAGCGAGCAGCCGCCCACCACGGCGACCTGCTCGAAGACCCCCGCAGCCACCAGGGCGCCCGCAGTGACGAACGCGTGGACGGGTCCGCAGCAGAACGCCTTGATGTCCGCTCCGCTGGCCATGCCGCACCCGCAGCGCTCGGCGACAGCCTTGGCGAGATTGCCGCCCCCGCGTTGGTAGCGATCGCCTACCGCCTCCTCTCCGCTGCTGATCACATACGGGATTGTCGCCGCGTCGGCGAGGCCGTCCGCGATGAGGGTGCGCAGAGCCAGGACGGCCGTGGTCTTTGCAGCGAGGTTCTCGAGAAGAATGTCGGCGGCGAGCGAGGCGTCCTCCTCGTGAGCCCGTCCCACGCAGCCGATCAGTCGTCCATCGCGCAGGGTCAGGGAGAGCGCGCCGTCCGACTCGAGTCGGGCCCGGATTGCCGAGGCCGGTTTGCCCTCGCCAACCCGCGCGAGATCGTCGGGCGCAGTCAGAGGGTGGCGGGCAAGACCTTCCCGGATCTCCCTCACGAACCCCTCGTCGAGCCAGACCACGTCGAACTCGTCGTCGCCCTTCAGGAGGCCGTAGAACGAATCTTCCGGCACGATGAACCCGTGCGGGCCGCGGGCGTCCTGCGGGCTAGTCCGCCTCGAACCACGGTCGTGGGAGCGATGAAAGCGCGTCGGGAACGAGGGCGCCGAGGAACACGCGGTTGGGCGGGTAGGCAGCCGCTGCCCCGTAAGCCCGCAGGCTCGCCGTGAGACGATCAAGGAGCCCCGGGTCGCGCCCGAGCTCGCGGGCCGGCTTCGAGCCGTGGCGCACGAGCCCTGGCGTGTGAGCCAGAACCATGCGGGCACCACGGACGACGACCGCCATCAGTACGCGAAGGACGACAGCCGGGTGAAGCCGTAGTGGTCGTCGTGGCGCCATGGCGGCGGAATCGCTCCGGCCGTATCGACCTGCGGTGCGCCCACCACGGTGGCGTCCACGGCTCGTCCCGCCGCTTTCTGTCCGTAACCGATCACCCGATCGACGGGGGGCATCAGGCCCAGCTCCAGATACCGGGTGTTGAAGAACCCCGTGGTCACGATGGCATCGGCCTCGGGCACCGGCTTCAGCAGTGAGGGGGCGCCGCCCTCCGGGCTATCCTCGCTGGTGAGAAATACCGTCTTGATACCCAGTCGCTCGCACGCTCTCACGGTATGCACGACCTCGATGTACTCGTTGCCGCCGGCGTCCCACGTCACCATGGCGCCCTGGGCTCCGAGCATCTGGGCGAGCTTGGCCGCCTGCTCGGCCATCAGGTCCTTCTCGGTCTGAGTAGTCCACTCCGTGCGGAAGACGATGACTCCAAGGAACCGCAGATCGCGACCGTGCCGCCGGTAGAGATCGAGCAGGATCGGGTTGTTCACCACCGTCCACGACGTCGCGAACAGCGTTCGGTAGGGGCCCGACAGCGCACCGTCGAGGATCTCGTTCGGATGGAGAAGCCAGGGGGGCGTGAGCCGGGTGAGCCCGTAGGTGCCGGTGCAGAACGTGTGCTCGGAGTGGGACATCGCCTGCGGCGAGTGCACGCACTGGATGTACACGACACCGGGCAGGGTGGGCGGCGCCGCCGTCAGCTCGAACGTCTCCAACTCGGGTGGACGCAGCCCGCGGACGGCTGTTGCCAGCGCATCGGAGACGGCCAAGGTGGCTCGATGAACAACCTCGTTCTTGGTCTGAACGGCCAAGCCTGGGTCGGGCTCCACGACCAGACAAATATTGATCAGACCGGACTGCGGCGTGATCTCGGCCCAGGGGCCCACCATGTCGATGTACTCGTCGACGAAGTCACCTCCAGCGTCGTGCCAGTTGACCGATGACACCTCCACGACCCCCACCCCAGCCAGACGATGCGTCCGCCCTCGGCCGACCGTCTCGATGGAACGTCCAAACCAGCCGGGATACGCCACCCCGGGCCCGTTCACCTTGACCCGTGGCTCGACGACGTCACGGACGGGCCAGATGCGCACCGACTCGCCTGGTCGGGCGATCTCGAGGCTGGCGGTGGCCACGAGGGGATCGTCGTGCACGGCGCCGAGCACCGCCTCGCGATCGATCGTGAGGAGCCCATCGTCCCAGCGCGTGGCGGCCCCGAAGCGGGCCTCGCGAACTGGGAATGTCCCCAGCTCAAGACGCATGGATCGCCTCCGAAGCGCTCTGAGGCTCGAAGAGGGTGGGGCCGGTGACGGCAGTCGTAAGGGCCTGGAGCGCGGTCGTGATGATACGCATGCCGTACTCGCGATCCTTGTCGGGGCCGAGGTCGGGATTGCCGCACACGTGCTCGATCCGGCACCCGCGCACGACGCGATTGGCGCCGGTGGTGAGGGCGAGATCGTAGATTGCCGAGATCATGGCTACCGGGATACCCACTCGCTCGATCTCCTTCGCGATCGTTGCGCCGCAACGATTGCAGGTTCCTCAGGTTGAGACGAGCAGACAGGCGCCGACCTTCGCTTCGCGAAGCTGAGAGGCGATCCCGAGCCCCAGCCGCTCCGCCTGCGCCACTGGCGTGCTGACGCCGGGCAGAGTGTAGGCGTAGGGGTGGACGGAGCCTATGACCCCTGTTTTCTCCAGCTCACGCATGTAGCCGAGCGGGAGGACGTAGTTGGGGTTCTTGTTCACCAGATGGGTGAAGTATCCGACGTGGTATGCCTCCCACTCGCCAGGCCGAAGCGACTGGAGCTGATCGATGGAGTAACGGTAGTACTGCTGGGCATTGCCCGAGGTCTGACCATCCGGATTGCCCTTGGGAACGAGCCCACCCGTGGTGACGAGGGCCACCGATGCCCGGCCGAGCTCCGCCACCGGCGGCGCCGGCTGCACCATCGCTGGAGCCTGGTACGGGATCTCGCTGACATACGACCGACCGTTCAGCTTGGCCAGGAGCATGTCAACGGCCCGGCGGTAGCCAGGCTCGGGACGGGAGCCGACCCGGCGGATCCCGCGCGACAGGTAGCCCTCGCTCTCCGCGGTGCCCAATGCCTCGCCACGGGCGAGCTTGAGGGCGAGGCGCGCGAGGGGCGCCAGCGCCTCGTGCATCCCGGCCGCGCTGGCGGCAGTGGGCACGACCAGCACCTCGCGGCCGTGCATCAGAACACCGGGGTTGCTCGGATGCATGGCCGTCACGGCGGGAAGGCCCTCGGCGTCTGCAGCCCGGCACACCTCGGCACACGCGATGCCATAGCGGCCTGCTTCGAAGGCAGGTCCGGCCACCACGACGTCGGGCCGGGCCGAGCGCAACGCCTCCCGGACCGCGTGGCGTGCGCGCTCCCGCTCGTCGTGAAAGAAGTTGTCGCCACAGATCAGGGTGGCGACGATCTCAGCATCGCTGCCCAGTGCGCCCTGCAACGCACGAGCGGCACCCACAACTTCGTGACGGATGATGACGGGGGAGTTGGCGGCTGCCTCCCCGCCGATGCCGGCGAAGAACTGGTTGATGTAGTGGACGACGCGGACAGGCTTGTGCACGGGCTTTCCCTCCCTGGCGCGGGCGATGCTCTCGTACGGCGACCTTGGCCCGCGTCATCGAGCGCGCCTGCCAAACTCTATCGTACTTCGAGGGTGCACGACAGGCGGGCGGCGCGACGTGTCCTGGGCGGACCCGATAGACTTCGCTCGCCTTGACTGCGCCCCTGCGCCGGCGCACCATCCCGTAGGGCGCCTTGACGCCCGCGAACGAATCAGCCATTGCGACGCATCGATCGGGTGAGGTCATCGTGAGCGGTCTTCGATGAGCGGAGCAGACATCATCGTCATCGGCGCCGGCTCGGTCGGCGCAAACGTGGCCTACCGCCTGACGGCGCGCGGCGCCAAAGTGACCGTGCTCGAGGCGGGCGCGCCGGGCGGAGGGACCTCCGGCGCGAGCTTCGCGTGGATCAACTCCTTCGGCAAGACGCCCCGCGATTACCACGACTTGAACACGGCCGGCATGGACGCGCACGTCGCTCTCGCGCGCGAGCTGGGCGGTGGCTCCTGGCTGAAGCACGATGGGGCCCTGGCCTGGGAGGAGGCGCCTCTCGAGCGCGCTCGTCTCAAGGAAACCGTCGAACGATTGGCAAGCTGGGGCTATCAGGTCGAGCTCATCTCGCCGCAGGAGGCGCGATCCCTGGAACCTGACCTGGCCATTGCCCCGCACGTCGACGAGGTGGTCTTCACCCCGAGCGAGGGCTACGTCGAGGTGGTCCCCCTCATCGGCGCGCTGCTCTCCCACGCCGCGCAGCGGGGAGCCCGGGTGCTGCCCGGCCACCGTGTCACGAGCGTGATTCGCACCGGGAGCCGGGTACGCGGCGTTACTGTCGAGAGCGGAGATCGGTTCGAGGCGGACGTCGTCGTGGACTGTGCCGGGCCGGCCACGGACGAGGTGTGGCGGCTGGCCGGCATCAAGCTACCCTTCGACCGCGTCCCCGGCCGCCTCATCTACACACAGCCGGTCGCCACGACTCTCAAGCGACCGATCCACGCTCCCGGTGTGCACTTCCGGCCGGACGGCGCTGGGCGGATCGTGCTGGCCGAGGGCGCCCACGACCACGTGTGGAACCAGCCTGCTGACGACGCCTGGCCCGCCGAGCGTTCCCTGGCGGCGGTGGCAGTCCATCTGCCCGCTCTGGCGGGAGCACGCATCGAGACGACCAGGGTCGGCGTGCGGCCCATGCCCCGCGACCAGAAGCCCATGGTGGGGGCTCTGCCCGAGCTCGACGGATTCTACATCGTGACGTCGCACAGCGGGGTGACCCTCGGGCCGCTGTGGGGACACCTAGCCGCCGCCGAGCTGCTGGATGGTGTCCCCGACCCTCGGCTGGCGGCTTTCCGTCCGGCCCGATTCCTCTGAGAAATCTCGCCTGATCTGCCGGCGACCTTGATCGGGCTTACTTAGGTTTGCTGAACTCGAAATTGTAGGGGCCGGCGGCGGCCTGGCCCGAGCCGATGATCGCCCAGGTGTCACCCCGGTCAAGCACCACGCCCGTCCCCGTGCGCTGCCCCGTCGACGCCGCCTCACCCCGGCCCATCGGGGCGGCACTCGCTACGAACGAAAAGCCCCCGTCCCGAATTTCCGTCCGGCCCTGAGAAGACGCGGGGCCTGCTGTAATCGTATACGTGCCGCCAGCGTTGACCCGCAACGTCGCCGCGGAGCGCGCCCCCGTCGAATTCACGACCTGCCCCTGCCATGTCCCGGCCAGCATCGCCCGGTCGGCGTCGGTCAGCGCCTTGGGCGTCCCCAAGTTGGCGGTGCCGGCGCACCCGGCGATGAGCAAGGCAACGGCGGCGTTGATACTACCGTCTCCTTGGAGATTTCGGCGAGTAAACTCGCTAGCGCTTCTCGACGACCAGCTCGATTCGCCGGTTCTTCGCCCGGCCGTCTTCGGTGTCGTTGGAAGCGATCGGCTTATCCGGTCCGACCCCGGCCGTCTTGATGCGCGAGTCGGCGACACCACCCGTGACCAGGATGCCTCTCACTGCGGTGGCCCGGTCGAGCGACAGCTTCTTGTTGGCCGCGGGATCGCCGGTGGCATCCGTGTGTCCCTCCACGAGAACCTCGACGGCTGGATAGGCTTTCAGAATGACGAGGAGGTGGTCCACTGTCGGACGCGATTCCGGCGTCAGCTGGGTCGAGCCGGTCTCGAAGTTGAGGTTATCGAAGACGAATCGCTTGGGGACCGTCGTGTCGGTGGTGCTCGCGAGCCATGTGGCCACGCTGAAGTTGAAGGCCCCTTCGGGCACGGAGAGCCTGATGCCACCGGGCAGCTGTAGCTCGGCCAGCCTGCGGGTCGCGTCGCGTGTGACCTGGGTGACCGGAGCGGCCGACCACTGGTACAGCAGCCAGGCAAGGACCAGCGCCGCGACGGCGCCGAGCGGAATCAGCCAGCCAGGACGCTTCGAGGTGACCTCCGTCACCTCTCGGGTGGCGCGAGCCGCGGCTCCAGCCGCGGTGGAGCCAAGCTCGGAGACGCCAGAAGTCAGGCTCGGCCAGCCGAGCATCGCTCCGAGACCAGCGGGGAGCAGGCCGCTCAGGAAGCCCTTTTGCTCTCCCAGGAGAGCGGTCAGAGCAGGGATGGTTCCACCGGCCTGCGCACGCTGCCTTCCCAGGACGTGCATGATGATGGGCGTTGCGAGCGCCATCAAGGATGAGGCGGAGGCGGGGCGCACACCTGAAGAGCGCGCGATAAGGTCCGTCACACCGCCGAGCTTGCTACCGAACAGCGACTCCAGGATTCCCCTGCCCGCTCCGAGCGCGTCCTGAGTGGACGATCCTCCGCCGAAGAGGCTTCCGAGGTTAGACAGCGCGCTGCCGTCGTACCTGCCCGTGTCTAGCATCTGGGCGATCTGCTGGACACCGCCAGGCGTCGAGCCCTGATTCATCAGGGCGGCGAGGATGGTAGGAAGGATGCCGGCGAGGGCCTTCTGAGTCGCCGGGCCCGACTCTCCGACGTACGAGGCCGCTTTGTCGACGATATCGGGTGTGAGGTATCCCTTGACCAGATCGAGTAGGTTGGTCGCCATCGCCATCCTCCTCCTGGGCACACCGCCGATGCGCCCTGTCATCCCACGCTGTCCGAGCCTCGCGGGCTTGCGATCTCGCCTGCATGGGGGCCAATGGCGATTATAGCGCCAAGTCAGTAGGTGGGGCGGGACCGGTAATACGCCTCACGATCGATGGATTTGACCGTGACCTTCTGGATTCGGCCGTCCCGCAAAACGTCGAGGGGAACCTCCACACCGGCCTTGCCGCGTGACCACAGGCGGACGTAGAAATCTGCCTGGCCCTTGATGATCTGGTCTCCAACGGCGACGATGACATCGCCTGGCCGCATCGCCGCTTCTGCCGGACTTTCCGGAGAGACCTGCACCACGACGACGTTGCCATGGACTTCCTGGGTCCGCACGCCGAGCCACGGGCGCGGGGGCGCGGCGGACTTCCCGCGGGTCACGAGATCGCGGAGCAGCGGGTTCAAGAGGTCGATGGGCACGAACAAGTTGCCCGGCACATGGCTGTCGGGTCCCACCGCATCGTTCACCGAGAGCGAGCCGATACCCAGGAGCTTGCCTTCTCGGCTCAGCAAAGCGGCACCACTCCAGTTGACCGTGGCCGGCGCGGTGTAGATACCCTCGTCGAGCAGGTATTCCCAGTAGCCAGCGAACTGGCGACGCGACACGACGTAGGCGGGGGCGATGCCGTCGAAGCCCACGATCAGGACGGGGTCGCGGACCGCAACGCCCGACGACTGGCCGAACTGGACCGGCTTGATGGGCAGGGGCTGAAGCGATTTGACCAGGCCGAAGCCGGTGGCGCTGTCGTAGCCGATCACGGCCGCGGGAAAGGACGTGCCGTTCGCGGTCAGCAGATCCACCGTCTCTGCCTCGAGGATCAGGTAGCCGATGGTGAGCACCAACCCGTCTGCGTCGATCACGACACCGGTTCCTTCGCGCACCGAGCCCAGGGTCCGCTCGGAGCGCGCGTTGCGGACCGCCTTGCTGCGCAGCTTCACCACCGACAGCGCGTCGACTGTCTGCTCCGACTGGGGACGGGCCGCCGGAGGAGCCGGCGTCGACGGATCTGGCACCGCCAAGGCAACAGCTGCCCAAAAGGATGTGGCAAGGCACGCCCAGACCACGGCGCGGCGCACGCGCTGGCGCCGAGGCCGACCTTGCCGGTCATTCGGGAGAGGCTTCACTGGAAGTTCACGCATATCTGGGGCCTCTGCCATGGTATGGGAAGCGCCGGGCGGCACGCAAGGGAGCCCGAGCGTCAGACCTCAGAACCCGAGCGGGTCGGTCACGCGAACCCAGCGCCCGCCCTTCACGACCGCCAGGAACGAGGAGTTCGCGCCCTGGTGCTTGTCAGGCCCAAAGTTCACCTCGGGACCGTTGAAGATGTCACGGTAGCCCCGGATCGACTCCAAACCCTTGATGAAGCTGTCCAGCGTGAGGTCGGCCCCGGCCTTGTCGAGTCCCACCACCGTGAGGTCGGCCGCCACGTGGCCATACACAGCCCCAATGTTCGGCTCAGCCTTGAAGCGATCCTTGTAGCGATCGAACCAGCCCTGCGCGCCGGGGCTCAGAGTGTCACGGTACGGCA
This sequence comes from uncultured Candidatus Rokubacteria bacterium, assembly GCA_963754315.1. Classification (GTDB taxonomy): domain Bacteria; phylum Methylomirabilota; class Methylomirabilia; order Rokubacteriales; family CSP1-6; genus CAVWFS01. Next base: position 116,081 of record CAVWFS010000008.1, on the reverse strand, counting down.
TGTCGGTCAGTCCCATGGCGTAGAGCCCTTCCGTCACCCCGCCCTGGGCGGCCGCCACAAAGAGATCGTAGGTCGCCGCCGAGCCGAGGAAGTCGACGTCGGTCCACCCGATCTTGCGCGCCGTCGCGTAGGGCACGATGGAATCGCGCACGATGGTACCGAGGGCAACCAGATCGCAGCCGGCTCCCTTGAGCTTGGTGATCTGGGCGGTGAAGTCCTGGTCGGTCGGCTTGTGGGTGACCGTCTCCACCACCTTGATCTTCAGCGTCTCGGCCTGGGTCTGGACGCCGTCCAGCACCTCCTTGCCGAAGTCGGTGTCCTGGTACATGGCGCAGAGGGCCTTCTTGCCCTTCTTGGTGACGAAGTAGTTGATGCCGGCCCGCATCTGGTCCACGTAGGAGGCAGCGCCGTAAAACTTGAGCCGGTTGAACGGCTCGTACATCGAGCGCGCGGCGGAGAGGGGGAACAAGTTCGGCACTCCCGCCTCGAACTGGTCCTTGAAGAGGGCATTGTTCATGGGAGTCCCGAGGGCGGCCACCATCGCGAAGATGCGGTCGCGGTTGATCAGCTTGGTTCCCGCCTGCACGGCGCGCGGCACCTGGTACTGCGTATCCTCGACGATGAGCTTGATCTTGCGGCCGTGGATGCCCCCCTTCTCGTTCACCTCGTCGAACCGCATCTTCACGGCGTTGGAGGACGACACGCCGTAGGTAGCCGCCGGCCCCGACAGATCCGTGTGCATACCGAGGACGACCTCGGTCTTGGTGACGCCGCGTGTCTCCTTCTGGGCCAGCGCCCCGCCCGCCAGCGCGAGCGTGGCGGCCAGAACACCTAGGGTCATCAGTTTCTTCTGCATTGGATCGGCTCCTTTCGTGATGCGCCGCCCGAAGCGGGCGACGGCTATCCCTCTCGGTACATGCCCTCGATGACGTCCTTGTACTTCCGGTTCACGAAGCTCCGCTTGAGCTTCATGGTGGGCGTGAGCTCCTCGTCCTCGGGAGTCAGGATCTGCTCGATGAGACAGAACCGCTTGATGGTTTCGACTCGGGCCAGCTGGCGGTTCACCTGCTCGATCTCGGCCCAGATCAGATCCTGCACCTCTTTGGCCCGGCAGAGGGAAGCGAAGTTCGTGAAGGGCACGCTCCGCTCCTGGGCGAACTGCGCTACCGTCTCGTGGTCGATCATGACGAGACAGGAGAGATATTTGCGCCGGTCACCGATGACCACCGCGTCCGAGATGAATGGCGAAAACTTGAGCTGGTTTTCGATGGCGGACGGCGTGACGTTCTTTCCGCCGGCCGTGATGATGATGTCCTTCATCCGATCGGTGATGGTCAGAAATCCGTCCTCGTCGAGGAGGCCGACGTCGCCTGTGTGCAGCCAGCCGTCGACCACCGTTTCCGCCGTCTTCTCGGGATTCCGGTAGTACCCCAGGAACACGTGCGGCCCCCTCAACAATATTTCGCCCTCCGGGGAAATGCGCACCTCGGTATCCGGGCGCGCCACTCCCACCGTGCCGAGCTTGATGCGCTGGGCGGGCATGGCGGTCGCGAGACCAGAATTCTCGGTCTGCCCGTAGACCTCCCGCATGTCGACACCCACCGCCCGGAACCACTTGATGAGCTCGGGAGCGATGGGGGCGGCCCCCGTGGCTGCGCCGCGCGTGCGGTGTAGCCCCATGGAGCGGCGGACGTTGTCGAGCACGAGAAAGTCGGCTATCCGGTACAGCATGCGCAGGGTGAGGGAGGGCGAACGGCGGTCGATCCGACGCTCTGCCACCCGCGTGCCTACCCCGATGGCCCAATCGTAGGCGAGCTTGCCGGGCAGGGTCGCCTCGCGCATGCGGAGGGCCACCGCCGAGTAGAACTTCTCCCAGATGCGCGGCACCGCGAAGAACACGGCGGGGGCCACCTCCCGGATGTTGTCGGGTACCGTATCGATACTCTCCGCAAAATTCACGGTGGCCCCAGAGCTGAGCGGGTAAAACACGGTGAAGGTCCGCTCCGCGACGTGGCTCAAGGGCAGGAAGGAGAGCTGCTGGTCGCCCGTCCGCGGCACGGTGAGGAACTCGGAATAGCCGAGCTGGAACAAGATGTTGCGGTGGCTCAGCATGGCCCCTTTGGGGGGCCCGGTGGTGCCGGACGTGTAGACGAGGATGGCCAGGTCGTGAGGCTGAGCGATCTCCACCATCGTGTCGTAGGCGCCCGGGTGATCGCGGTCGTAACGGGCGCCCAGCTCCCGGAGGGCCTCGAAGGACATCACCTGCGCATCGTGGAAGCCGTGCAACCCCTCCATGTCGAAGACCACGATCTTGACGAGCTCGGCGCAGCGCTCCCGCACGGCGAGGATCTTGTCGAGCTGCTCCTCGTTCTCGACGAAGAAGAAGCGGGTCCCGCTATCGTTGACGATGTACTCGACCTGGGCGGGCGAATCGGTCGTGTAGATCCCGTTGGTGACCCCGCCCACCGACATGGTACCGAGGTCGACGTACAGCCACTCGGGACAGTTGTCGGCAATGACCGACACCACGTCTCGAGGTCGCAAGCCGAGAGCGACCAGACCCAGCCCGACCTGCTTGGCGTTCTCGCCGTACACCCGCCAGCTGATGGACCGCCAGATGCCGAGATGCTTCTCGCGGAGGGCGGGCGCATCCCCACGCAGGCCGACCACGTGGCGGAACAGTCGAGGCAAGGTGTCCTGTCCGTGCACGGTGAACGCTCGGTCCTCGGCGGCTCGGGCGGGGGTAGGCACGGTCACGCTCACCGCCATGTCTTCTTCCTCTTCCAGCGTCGGGTACCCCGCACGCTCGCCCCCTTCACACCCAGGTAGAATTCCTTGATGTCTTCTTTCTCCAAGAGCCGTGCGCAGGTGTCTTCCAGCACGATGCGCCCCACCTCCAGCACGTAGCCGTGGTCCGCCGTGTGCAGCGCGATATGCGCGTTCTGCTCGACCAGGAGCACGCTGACACCCTGTTCCCGGTTGATCCGGACGATGATCTCGAAGATGTCCTTGACGAGCTTGGGCGCCAGCCCCAGCGAGGGCTCGTCCAGCAGCATCATCTTCGGGCGCGCCATCAGGCCACGACTGATGGCGAGCATCTGCTGCTCCCCGCCAGAAAGAGCGCCCGCCCGTTGATCGGCTCGAGCCCGCAAGATCGGGAAATAGTCATAGACCATGGCCAGGTCGCGCGCAATCCCGTCGGCGTCGCGCCGCGTGTAGGCTCCCATTCGCAAGTTTTCCCGGACAGTGAGGAAGGGGAACACCTCCCGGCCTTCTGGCACCAGGCTGATCCCAAGGCGCATCACCCGGTCGGGGTCCCTGCCCTGGATCTCCCGCCCTTCAAAACGCACGGTGCCCTTCTGGGGATCCATCACCCCCGCCACCGTCTTGAGGATCGTCGTCTTGCCAGCGCCATTGGCCCCGAGAATGGTCACGATGGCGCCGCGCTCCACCCTGAAGCTCACGCCCCGAATGGCCATGATGGGACCGTAGTATGTTTCGATATTGCTGACCTCGAGAAGCGCGTCGGCCACCCGCTCAGCCTCCCAGATACGCCTTGACGACCTCGGGGTGGTCCTGGACCTCGCGGGCAGTTCCCTGCGCGATGGCCCGGCCGTAGTTCAGCGCGAGCACGCGATCGGAGACCGCGCTCACCAGGCTCATGTCGTGCTCGACCATGAGCACGGTGATGCCAAGCAAGGTCCGGATGTCCTCGATCCAGAAGGCCATGCCTTCCGTCTCCTCGACGCTCAGCCCCGAGGAGGGCTCGTCGAGGAGGAGGAGTTTGGGCTGCGTGCACAAGGCCCGCCCCAGCTCGACCACCTTGCGGACGCCGTAGGGCAGGTTGACGACGAAGCTGTCGCGGTACGGCATCAGGTCGAGAAAATCGATGACCTTCTCCGCCGCCTCCCGATGCTCGACCTCTAGTGCGCGCACGCGAGGCAAGAACAAGAGCTCCCCGACGAAGCGTGACTTCTTGTGGGTGTGGCGACCAAGGAGCAGATTTTGGAGCACGGTGGCGTGCTCGAACAGCTCGATATTCTGAAAGGTGCGGGCGATGCCGCGCCGGGCGATCTGGTGCGGGGCAATCCCGGTGATGTCCCTTCCTTCGAAGAGCAGGCGCCCCTGACTCGGATCGTAGATCCGGCTCACCAGATTGAAGATGGTCGTCTTGCCGGCGCCGTTAGGTCCGATGATCGTGAACACCTGACCAGCCTCCACCTCAAAGCTCACGCCGTCCACGGCCCGGATGCCGCCGAAGTTGATCGCCACGTTCTCGGCCGCGAAGAGGGTCACCGCAGGCGCTCCGAGCGCATATAGGTCTTCTGCCGCTTGAAGGTGGCCTGCTTGTAGAGGGGGAACAACGAGAAGTAGAGCTTGATCTTGGTCCAGCGCCCGTAGATGCCGAGGGGTTCGAAGAGGATGAAGAGGACAAGGATCAGGCCGAAGATGCCTGGCTCCAGCCCCGGCTGCTTGACGAAGCGGTCGACGAGGAGTGCCGCGGTAGAGCCGGCCACCTGACTCACCAGGGCCGGCAGGACGTCGCGCGCTTGCGAGATCGCCACCGGCAGCAGGGCCACGAAGATGGCGCCGAAGACGGCACCGTGCAGGCTGCCGAGACCACCCACGACCACCATCAGCAGGAACTGGATCGAGAGCAAGACGCTGAAGATATCGGGGGCGAGAAACCCGATCTTGTGGGCGAAGAGGGCCCCGGCGGCGCCCATGAGAGCGGCCGAGTACGCGAAGGCCATGGTCTTGTACACGGGGAGACTGACACCCATCGACTGGGCAGCGATTTCGCTGTCCCGGATGGCCACCCAGGCGCGCCCCGTAGGCGCGCGCAGGAGATTCGCGGTGAGCCACAGACCCCCGACGAGAAAGGCCAGGCACAGGAAGTAGAAGGCGACGTCACCCGCGAAGGATACGCCGAAGATGACGGGCTTGTTCACGGCCTTGCCCTTCAAGCCGCCGGTGACGGCGTCCCACCGGGTGAAGATCTCCTGGATGATGACCGCGAAGGCCAGGGTGGCGATGGTGAGATAGAGACCGGTCATGCGTAACGCGGGCAACCCTACCAGGACGCCTACCGCCGCCGTCAACGCGGTGGCCAGGGCCAGGGCGACCAGCCACGGCAAGCCCACCTCCTGGGTGAAGTACACGTGAGCATAGGAGCCGATGCCGAGGAAGGCCGCATGACCGAGACTCACCAGGCCCGTGTAGCCGGCGAGCACCATGAGGGAGAGGCCGCAGAGGCCGTAGATGAAGACGAGGCTGATATCGACCAGATACTCGGGCACCAGACGCGGTAGGACGAGGAGGCCGACCAGGAGCACAGCGTAGCAGTTGCGCTGGACGCCGTCGCGGAAGAGGCCGAGATCCTGATGGTATGAGGTCTTGAAGACGAAGCGCATTGTGTCTCAGACCTTTTTTCTGCCCACGGTTCCGAACATGCCCTGGGGCCGAACCGCAAGGACGAGGAGCAGCACCACGTAGGCGGCAACGTCCTTCACGCCATGGGGGAGATAGGCGCCCGAGAACAGCTCGATGAGTCCGATGGTGACACCCCCCACCAGGGCGCCGGGAATGGACCCGAAGCCGCCCAGCACGGCGGCGGCGAACGCCTTGAGCCCGATGAACCCAAGGTTGATGTCCACGAGCGAGACCGGGGCCAGCAACACGCCGGCGATGGCAGCCACACCGGCCGAGATCGCCCAGATCAGCGAGAACATGAGCTTGACGGGGATGCCCATGCAGTAGGCGGCCAGTTGGTTTTGAGAGGTGGCCTGCATGGCCACCCCGACGGTGGAGTAGGTGAAGAACGCGTAGAGCACGCCGCACAGCACCAGGGTGCCCACGATGATGGAGACGTACTCGTGGCTCACCGTTACCCCCGCCACTCGGGTCGCCTGAGCGCTGAACGGGGTGGGTAAGGTGTAGATCTCCGATCCCCACGTGATCGAGGCGAAGCTCCGGAAGATGGCGCCGAGGCCGATGGTCAGCATCACCACCGCGAACTGGGGCTGGCCGATGACCCGACGCAGGACGACCGCATCGAGCAACGCACCGAAAAGCGCCACGGTGGCGATGGCGAGGGCGAGCGCCACCCAGTAGCCGAGGCCGTACCAGACGACGAACATGTAGCACGTGAAGGCCCCGAGCATCAGCAGATCACCCTGGGCAAAATTGACCAGCTCGGTCGCCTTGTAGATGAGGACGAAGCCGAGGGCCACCAGGCCGTAGATGCAGCCCACGGCGAGGCCGTTGAGCATCAACTGTAGAACGATGTCCAGACGTGGCCTCCTTGCCCGCTCGGACGCGCTCGTCGATTGGCTAGATCGAGGCGGCAGACGCGAGAGTATACGCTGCCGTGCGGCCTGACAATGCCGGGCGGTCCACCAGCCATGCCTCCGCGCGGTCCGGTCGGTCCGTGGCCTCTGTCGAGCCTCGTTGACGTGACGGGCGACTGCGGCCAGAATCGGGTTCGGTGCGAGGCCCGTCACCACACCGGATACTCGTATGCTCGCGCTGAGCACGCTGCGCCCGTTGGCTCGTGTCGGTCGGTGGGGACCCCTGGTCACCCTGCTGGCCCTGGGTGTGCCCGTGCCTCCGGAGGCGGGCGCCGACTGGACCGTGCGGCCGACCCCGCCTGCCACAGGCGGGACCAGCCGATGCGTTCTGGAGTCCGAGCAGCAGCCCGTGTTCGATGGCTATCAGACGACCTGGGCGCAGATCACAGTCGACGACAAGGCCGTACGGGTGACCTCAGCGTCTACACTAGACGGGAGCGATCGCGACATCGGCCTCGTGGTCGACGAGGGCCGGTTTGCCCCGGCCGAAGAGGTAGTCGATCAGCGCACGGCCTTGTTCGCAGCGCAGTACCAGACGCTGGTCGATGAGTTTAAGCGGGGGCGGCGTGTCCGGGTGCAACTCCGCTTCTGGCCCACGTGGCCGAAGACGGGCACCCACTCGGCCACCTTCAGCCTGATCGGGTTCACCCGCGCGCACGCGGGGCTAGCCGACTGTCGGGCTCGCTGAGGCGGAACACGAGAGGAGGGCCCTGATGGGTCTGCGACTGAAGTTCAATCTCGTGCTCCTGGCCGTGTTCGGCCTGGGGCTGCTGGCGTCGGGTTACCTGTCATACACCCTCCTCGAGCGCAATGCGCGCGAGGAGGTCAGCCGCAATGCCGGGCTCATGATGGAGACGGCCCTGGCCATCCGGAGCTACACGATCGAGCAGGTGCGGCCGCACCTCGAGCTGCAGCTGATGCGGGTTTTCCTCCCTCAGAGCGTTCCCGCCTATGCGGCCACCGAGACGATCAACACGCTCCGCAAGAAATACTCCGACTACGGCTACAAGGAAGCGACCCTCAATCCCACCAACCCCCGGAACCGGGCGGGCGACTGGGAGAACGATATCATTCGGATCTTCCGCGATAAGCCCGACACGGCCGAACTCGTCGGCGAGCGGGACACGCCAACCGGGCGCGCGCTCTACATCGCCCGGCCGATCCAGATCAAGAACCCCGCGTGTCTGACGTGCCACACCACCCCGGAGATGGCCCCGGCCACCATGGTCAAGCTGTACGGCAGCGCCAACGGGTTCGGCTGGAAACTGAATGAGGTTGTGGGCGCCCAGATCGTCTCCGTTCCCATGTCACTCCCCATCCAGAACGCCCGCCGTGCGTTCCTCACGTTCATCGGCTCGCTCACCGCTGTCTTCGTCCTGGCCTTCATCGTGTTGAACGTCATGCTGACGCGGATCATCGTGCGGCCGGTGGCGGCGATGTCGAAGGCGGCCGATCAAGTGAGCGTCGGCAACTTCGCCGTTCCGGAGTTCGCGGAGGCAGGCAAGGACGAGATCGCCCAGCTGGGACGAGCCTTCAACCGCATGCGGCGCAGCCTGCAAGCGGCCATGAAGATGATCGAGTCCTGAGGGCGTCGGGATGCCCCCGGAGCCACCGCCCCAGAGTCCCGAGACCCGGACGTTCATCTGTACGGTGGTCTTCGTCGATCTGGTGGGCTACTCCGAGCGAGCGGTGACCCAGCAAGGGATGCTGAAGAGATACCTCAACGAGATCATTGGCCGCAGCCTTACCCACGTCGGAGAGTCGGACCGCATGGCTCTCGACACGGGCGACGGCGCGGCCCTCTGCTTTTTCGGGGATCCCGAGGACGCGCTGTTCGCGGCCGCCAACTTGCGGGAAGCGGTGGCCACGGACCCCGGGCCCGCCGGGGGCCAGGTGCGTATCGGCATCAATCTCGGCCCGGCGCGAATCGTGCGAGATCTGAACGGCAACCGCAACATCATCGGCGATGGGATCAACGTCGCCCAGCGGGTGATGGGCTTCGCGGCTCCGAACCAGATCCTGGTCTCGCGGTCCTTCTACGAGGTCGTCTCGCACATCTCCCACGAGCACGCCCAGCTGTTTCAGTATGCGGGGCTGCACCGGGACAAGCACATTCGCGAGCACGAGCTGTACGAGTTCCAGGTCGTCGCCGGACCCGGTGCGGCCCTTTCCTCTGACGTTGGCGTGGCCGGACCGGACGTGCCCGCCGAGGGAGGGGAACCAGTCGTCTTCTCGCCTGAGTTGTTGGCACGCCTCACGGCCGCGCTGATCGACCACCTAGGGCCGATGGCCAATCTGATCGTCCGCAAAGTTGCGCGCCAGGCGCGCGACTCCCGGGAGCTGCTGGCATCCGTGGCGAATAACCTGAGTGATGCCGCCGCTCGCCAGAAGTTCCTGGCGCACGTCGGCGATCTGGCGCCGCCGCCGGCCACGCCTCCCACCCCGGCCAAAGGGGCGGGGGTCGGCTCGGCGACCGCCGCGGGCGGGCCCGAGGGTCGAAGGGCACCGGGGCCGATCACGCCCAAGACGCTGAGCGTGGCCGAGGAGAAGCTGGCCCGCCATCTGGGACCTATCGCCCGCGTGCTGGTCGCGCAAGCCGCGCGGGAGGCCAACGACACAGGACAGCTCGCCGCGCGGTTGGCCCTGCACATTGCGGACCCTGCCGCGCGACGCGCCTTCCTGGCGTCGATGGACGAGGGGCAGTCGTGAGCGCGCGTTGCAGACGGCTCATACATGAGGCGAAACGATGAAGATACGTATCGGAGTGGGAATGGGAGGGGCGGCGTCGACCCCCGAGACGCTCGCCGAGCTCGTCACGGGGCTCGATCAGCTAGGGTTTGACTCCCTGTGGCTCTCGGAGGTCCTGACCAGCGCCGTGCTCGATCCGATGGTAGGGCTTGCCTGGGTCGCATCGAGCAATCCGCGCCTGAAGCTCGGTACCACCATGCTGTTGCCGGGACGCAACGTGCTGCGGCTCGCCAAGCAGCTCGCGAGCCTGGATGTTCTCTGCAAAGGGCGTCTGCTGGTGACGTTGGTGCCCGGCCTCACGTACGCCCCGGAGCGTGATGCCATAGGCGTCGAGCCCAAGCACCGCGGCGCCTTCATCGACGAGGCGCTTCCGTTGCTGCGACGCCTGTGGGCTGGTGAGACGGTGAGCCACGACGGCGTAGCCGGCCGCTTTCGTGGCGTGACGCTCTGGCCCCTGCCCGTGCAGCAGCCGCTCGAAGTGTGGTTGGGCGGGACAGTGCCCGCCGCTCTCGAACGCTGCGGTCGACTGTCGGATGGGTGGCTGCCCTCGCTGTGCACGCCCGAGGAAGCGGCCACCGGCCGCGCCGTGATCGAAGACGCAGCGGCAAAGGCCGGCCGCTCGATCAGCAGTGAGCATTTCGGGATGAGCATCGGCTACGCCCGCGCCCCCATCGACCCCGACACCGCGCGCGCGATGGCCGCCCGGCGGCCCCGAGCGCTCGAGCTCACGCCGGTCGGGTTGCCGGCATTACGTGCTCTCATCGAGCGCTTCATCGCCGTCGGCTTCTCGAAGTTCGTCGTGCGCCCGGTGGCGGCGCCGACATCCTGGCGCGCCGAGCTGGAGGCCCTCTCCGCAGCCGTGGGCGAATTGCAGACCTGAAGCCGGGATCCGGCGGCTGCCAGCGAGCCGAACGCTACCGAATCGAGCCCATCAGTTCGTGGCCGACACGGTGGCGGCGCGCCAGATCCGCCGTGCTCCCTTGTCGATCTTGAGCGCGACCAGGGCGGCCGCCATCAGGAATAGGCACGCCACCGCGAACGCCGCGCCGTAGCCGCCCGTCCTCTCGAACAGCACACCGGCCAAGGCGGAGCCGAGGGCCGCGCCGGTCTGGTGTACGAGAAAGATGAGGCCGAAGATCGAGCTCACCGAGAACCGACCGTAGATATCGGCGGTCAGGGCCGAGGTCATCGAGCCGGTTCCGGCCATCGTGATCCCACCCAGGACAGCCACGGCGAGGATTGCCACCGGATTGTCGCGGATGAGGAAGAAGCCGGCAAAGATGAGGACCCGGCCCGCGTAGATCGCGGCCAACACGGGCCGCCGTCCGAGGCGGTCGGACAAGGCCCCGAGCATCACGGTAAAGCCGATACTCGAGCCGCCCAGCACCCCCAGCGCCCACGACGCGAACATCGGCGTGTAGCCATGGTCGGTGAGCATCGGGATTCCGTGCGCGGAAAGCAGACTCATCGAGAAGCCGCAGGTGAAGAACGAGCCCGCCAGCTGCCAGAACGCCAAGGTCGACAGGGCTTCGCTGACACTGACCCGCTCGACGAGGCCGGGGCCCGCGCCGGGTTTCATGGTGGCACCATCGGCCATCAACCCGATCGACTCCGGAGAGTCTCGCACCACCCACAAGCAAAGCGGCATCACCAGCGCGAGCACCACGCCCGCGATCAGGACATAGGTGAGGCGCCAGCCGGTGGTCAGGATGAGCCAGGTCACGGCGGGCACGAGCAGGCTCATGCCCGTCATCGACGCGCTCCCGAGGACGGAGAGCGCCGTGCCCCGGCGCCGGCTGAACCACCGCGCCACCACTCCCGACGCGATCACCGGCCCCGTACCGGCCAGCCCCAGCGGCACTAACACGCCGTAGACAGCGGCGAACTCCCAGAAGGTACGCACCATGGCGGTCAGGATCAGCGAGATCACCAGAACCACCGTCCCCACTGCAGTAACCAGACGCACGCTGAAGCGATCGAGCGCCAACCCCGCCAGGGGCATGAACACGCCGTAGAGGAAGAGACTCAGCGCGATGACGGCGGAAAAGCTCGCGCGATCGAGGCCGAGATCATCGACGATCGGCTTGAGGAATGGCCCCACCGCGTGACGGACTCCCGTCGACGTGAACGTCATGACGGAGAAGGCCGCCACCACCCACCACCCGTAGAAGATCGATCGAGATATCATCCTGTCCGCACTATATCGCAGCCGTGCCCCTCACCCGCGCTCGAGATGCTCGAAGAGCGTCGGATCGAGCCGTTGCCGGTTTCGGACGAGCACGGGCTGAACAGCCGCCACGAAAGCGGCCCGCTCCTCGGCGGTGAGCTCGATGACGTCGTTCTGGCGTGGATCGAGCCTCGTCAGAACGTCCTCGTCCTCGGAGGCGGCGAGGCGCCGCTGCAGCGCTGTCGCCTCGCGTGCCGCCTCATCCACGGCGGCCTGGACGTCGGGCGGCCAGCTCCGATAGTGGCTCGCATTGACGATCATGAAGCTGGCGCCGAAGAAGTGACCGCTCAGCGTGATGTAGGGATGGTGGCGATGCACGCCGAACGTGTAGATGTTCGTGAGCGGGTTATCCTGGGCGTCGAAGCGGCCGCCCGCGATCTCTGTCACGAACTGCTTGATGTCCGCCGCGATCGGTTCGAAGCCGAGGGCGCGGAACACCTGCCCGTGCAGCTCACTCATCTGGGTGCGGATGGTGAGCCCGCGGCAATCCTGGGGCCGACGAAGAGGCCGGACGCGATTGGACAGGTGGCGGAATCCGTTGTCCCAGAGCCCGATCACCTGGAACGGTGTCGCGGCCTCCAGGCGCCGCGTGAAGCGCGCGCCCAGTTCACCGTCGAGGGCCGCCCACGCCGTCTCCCGGTCGCGGATGACGAAGGGAAGCTCCAGAATCTGGAGCTCCGGAACCCATCCGGTAAAACGCACGGTGGACATGTAGCAGAACGACAGCTCGCCACTCTCCACCATCAGGGGCAGATCACCCGAGGGCCGGCCCAGGTCGAGAACGCTGCCGATCAACTCGAATGCGATCCGATCGCCCAGCGTTTGCGCCAGCAGCTCGCCGAACCGCCGGGCCGCTTGATTGTGAATCGACGCCGGCGGTTGATAGCCGCCGAACTTGATCGTGATGGGTTCCATCGGGGGCATAGCTAGGTCGCGGCGGCCATGGCGCCGCCGTCAACCACGATGTGGGCCCCCGAGATGAACGCGGCGTCGTCGGAGGCGAGGAAGAGCGCGCAGCGGGCAATATCCTCGGGCTCTCCCACCCGCCCCAGCGGGATGCCCCGGCCCTCCTTGGCCGCGGTCTCGACACGCTCGACGATATCGGCCGTCAGGCGCGTACGGATTGTCCCTGGGCAGATGGCATTAACGCGAATGCGATCGCGGCCGTACGACGCCGCCATCGCCCGCGTGAGCGCCAACACCGCTCCTTTCGAAGCCGCATACGCATGACTGGGGCGCTCCACCGAACCGCGAAAGGCGGACACCGACGCGATGTTGACGATGGCCCCGCCCGCGCGTTTCATGTGCGGCACCGCCGCCCGGCTGACCAGGTAGATCGCGCGAACGTTGACGTCCTGGGCGAGATCCCAGTGCTCGAGCCCGATGGTCTCCACGGTGCCGCCGACGACCATCGTCCCCACGCCGGCGTTGTTGAGAAGCACGTCGAGCCGGCCGAATGCTGCCACCGCCTTCCCCACGACCGCCGCGCAATCGGCGGGCCGGCTCAGATCGGCCGTCAGCGACTCCGCCTCACCGCCGGCCGCGCGGAGGGTCTCGACCGTCACCGCCAGCTCCGGCGCGCGCACGTCGGCGAGGGCGACCTTGGCGCCGGCCTGGGCGAACAGCAACGCGCTCGCCCGGCCGATGCCGGTCGCTGCGCCCGTGATGAGAGCGACCTTCCCGTTCAAAGCACCGGACTCAGCCATCCCCATGACGTTCAGTATGCTCTAAGATATGGCAGAGATTTCGCGTGCGGAGGATGACGATGACCCAGCCCATGCAGTTTGAGATCTTCACCGACTACGTCTGACCCTGGTGCTATCTCAGTACCGTGCGTATTGAGAAGCTCCAGCAGGCCTATGACATCGAGCCCGTTCTGGTCCATTTCCCGCTGCATCCGGAGACGCCCCCCGAAGGACGGGAGATGGCCACGTTCTATGCGGAGCGCAAGCTTGACCCCGAGGCGATGCACGCGCGCATGAAGGGCCTCATGGACCAGGAAGGCCTGCCCTACGGCCGCCGCACGCACACCTACAACAGCCGGCTCGCCCAGGAGCTCGGGAAGTGGGCCGACACACAGCCGGGCGGTGCGGCGCTCCACGACGCGCTGTACCGAGCCTACTTCGTCGACGCCCGCAATATTGGCGACCCCGAGGTCCTCCTCGAGCTGGCCCACACGGTCAGGCTTCCCGTCGAGGAGGCGCGGGCAGTGCTGAGCGAGCGCCGCTTCAAGGACGCCGTCGACCGTGACTGGGCGAAATCGCGCGAGTACGGCGTGACCGGCGTTCCAACGTTCGTGGCCGACGGCCATGGTGTGGTTGGCGCTCAACCCTACGAAGTTCTGGTGCAGCTCCTGGAACGAGTCGGGGCCCGGCGTCGCTCGGGGTAACGTCTAGCCAGCGGCGGTAGCGAGCACGTCGATCGCCGAAGATCTCGGACCGTCGGCGGGAAAGCGCGCCAGGTCGATTTCGACCCGCAGGGCGCGCATGCTCGGCGAGCCGGGGACGGCCTCCACCTCCAGATCCTCGATGACGGATCCGAGATAGCCGAGCTGCTGAAGGTACTCGAGGTAGTCGCGGTACTCGGCGCCCTCGCCCCGTTGTGAGTACACGATAGCGATCCGACCCGGCTGGGTCAGCCGCTCCGTCGTCCCCTGGATCAACGCCTTGTCGATTCGTCGCTTGATGATCTCGTAGCGGGCGTTGTAGGCGCCGTCCACGTCAAAGCGCTTTTCGTCGAACCGGAAGCGGATGGCCAGGGGCGTGTGCTGAACGAGGATGAGGTTCGTGGTGTCAAGCGCGACCGGCAGTCGCGCTTTGAGCCGGTCCACGCGGGCGGCGATGCCGCAGGCGACCATGAGCTGCCACAGGCGCATGTTGCGAAGGTAGAGCGGATCAAACGTCGAGTCCTCGCGCAGGGAGGCACCCAGGTAGATGGTGTAGTCCACGCCGTCGGTCTTCTGCTTCTCGAAGTAGTGGGGGAACATGCCCTGGGCCGCCTGTTCCTCCAGATCCAGGTAGGCGGAGATCTCATCGCTAATAGCGGTGACGCTCTCCTCGAACGCCTTGCGACGCACGTACACCACACCCAGGGTGGGGTCGAGGGCCCGTCGGTAGGCGTCGATACGCTCGGGCACGCGTCCGCCAAAGGTCTGCAGATGGTCGAAGAGGGGCTCGATTTCCCGGCGCAGGAACGTGATGATGCCGGTCTCGTCACCTGTCCCCAGCGAGACCTCGACCCGGGCCCGCTGACCGAGCACACGGTGCGCCAAGTGGTCGAGGACAGGGAGCTGCCGCACGTCGTGGGCAGCCTGGAGCACGTCCCCGGCCAGGGCCAGCTGGGCGAACAAATCGGACTGGATGGCCCGAGCGCGCTCGGTCGCCGAGCCACGAATATCGGCGAGCGCGTAGAGCGGGTACACCTCCTGGAAGATGATCGGCTCCATCTCGGCGGGGAAGCCGTCAGTCCCCGGTTCCTGATGCTCGAACCCGTGGAGTACCGCCTGGCGGAAGCGCCACTCGACCACGGGGTGGATGGCCGTGCACTTCTCCTTGATGAAGGCCTGAATCCGCCCCTCCAGCTCGTCGACGCTGCGCTTCACGGCCATCGAGAAGAGCGGCAGGACCTCGTTGAGGACGGGCAAGTGAGTCGCGTCGAAATCCCCCGGGCGCGGTGACTTGAGCGCAATGGTGCCGATGAGCTCGTCCTGATAGTAGAGGGGGGCCACCAGCAGCGCCCGCACGCCGTGCTGGAGGGCAAGCTCCTCGAGGGGAGTGCGGCGCAGCTGCGTCGTCAAATCACGCACAATGACCGGTCGGCCCTCGTTCACGGCGCGCTCGTAAACCGTTCCCGCAAAATCCTGGCGCCGGTGATGAACGGAGTTGGCGAAGAGGCATGCCTGATCCGTGCGGGCACCATGGTTGAGGTAGAGCACCCGGTCCCCCTCGATGGCGGCCAGACCGAATTGCAGCTCGGGACGACGAAAGAGAATGCGCAGCTTGTCCTGCAGGGCCTGAAAGCGCGCGTTGGAGACGATCGACTCCCGCTCGATGAGATCACGCTTGAGCGTGGAGAGCACCTCGTGGTCGGTCACGTCGAACGCCCGGAGCACGGCAAACCCGGAGATCACGAACTGGTCGGCGGGAATGATCGCGTCGAGGGGGCCTCGCTCGAGCAGCGTCTCGCGGATCCACTCCGCCGCGTTCGGTGGCAAGGGCGGCACCGCCCCCCGCGTGCGCACCTCGATGAAACGCGGATCGAAGACCAGCTTGAAGTGGCGCTTGAACCCCACCAGAGGCCAGGGGACGGAGAGCACGATGGGATAGTCGAGGCCGAGCTCGATCCCGTAGATCTGACGCAGCACGATCTCGTAGGCGCTCAGGACGTGAACACTCACCGCCGTGCTCTCGTCGACGTTGACGCTCCCCTTGAGCACGCCGTCCGGTCCCCGCAGCGACCGGTCGAAGGCCGGCGTACCGTAGAAGCTCCGCATGCGGAAGGGCATGAGGGCGGCCGCGTACTCTCCCTCCCAGGTGGCGGGTGAGAACACGGCGGCCATCATCGACTCGACGAGCGCGCGATGCCGTCCGAGCAGGGCGAGGTCCTCGATGGGCTCCAGCAACTCTGGGGCCTCCAGCAGGCCCGTCCGAATGTGGCGGCCCAGCGGCCCGAAGACCGCGTCGTTGCGCGCCATCAGCGACTCCCAGAAGGCAGCCAGCGGACGCAGGCTCAGCTCGCAGGAGAACGGAAAGCTTGCCGCGTGGGCCGCTAAGGTAGCGCGAACATCCGTCGAGGGCTCGCGGGATGTCATGACTCGACCTCGGTACCAGTTTACCAGTCGATCCAGGCAGCGACTATAATTGCGCCGGAGGTCGGGATGGACACCAAAGTCGACGAGATCGCCGAGCGCATCTACCGGCTCTCGACGTTCCTGCCCGCCGTGGGGCCGCGCGGCTTCACCTTCAACCAGTTCCTGGTGGACGCCGAGGAGCCGCTGCTGTTCCACTGCGGCCAGCGAGCCCTGTTCCCGACTGTTTCCCAAGCCGCCGCCAGCATCATGGATCTGCGCCGCCTGCGTTGGATCGCCTTCAGCCACATCGAGTCCGACGAGTGTGGCGCCCTCGGCGAATGGCTCGACGCCGCGCCCACCGCCACCGTCACCCACGGGGCCATCGGCTGCGCCATCTGGCTCAACGACCAGTCCCCGCGGCCACCACGCGCGCTGGCCGACGGCGAAGTGCTCGACCTCGGCGGCCGCCGGGTGCGGCGCCTGGACACCCCGCACGTGCCGCACTGCTGGGACGCGGGGCTGCTCTACGAGGAGATCACGGGAACGCTGTTCACGAGCGACCTCTTCACGCACGTGGGCAATCCTCCCGCGGTGACCGCGGGCGACCTCATCGGTCCGGCGATCGAGGCAGAGAAGCAGTTCGGCTACACCGCGGTCACACCGGCGACGGGCGCCACCATCCGCCGACTGGCCAGGCTCGAGCCCAGCACCTTGGCCGTGATGCATGGCTCGTCGTTCTCCGGCACGGCCACCCCGATGCTGGAGACCTTGGCCAGCTTCTACGACGAGTTGCTGCAGAAGGCGACCGTTCGGCAGCCTGAACGCGATCACTGATTGACGCAAGCTCCAGGGACTGTGGGAGGGGACCCATGCGACTGACAGACAAGGTCGTCATTGTCACCGGAGGCGGGTTGGGCATCGGCCGCGCCTACGCGCTCGGGCTGGCCGCGGAGGGCGCGCACGTGGTCGTGGCGGATATCGCTGATCCGCAGCCGACGGTCAAGGAGGTCGAGGCCCGAGGCGGGCAGGCCCTCGGTGTCATCTGCGACGTGTCTCGCGAGGACGAGACGTTGCGGCTGGCCATGGAGGCCGTCCAGCGGTTCGGTCGCATCGATGTGCTCGTGAACAATGCCGCCATCTACGGGACCCTTCAGCGCCGGTCGTTCATGGAGATCCCGGTGGCGGAGTGGGATCGGGTGATGGCGGTCAACCTGCGAGGCCTCTTCCTGTGCGCGCGGGCTGTCTTCCCGGCCATGAAGGCCCAGGGCAAGGGCAAGATCATCAACATCGCCTCCAGCACCTTCTTCAGGGGGGTGCCAAACTTCATCCACTACACGACGTCCAAGGGCGGTGTGGTCGGGTTCACCCGCTCGCTGGCCCGCGAGCTCGGAGACTTCGGGATTCGGGTGACCGCGGTGGCCCCAGGCTTCACCTTGAGCGGGGAGAACGAGAAGAACAGCTCGGCCGAGCAGAAGGAGGGGAACATCCGGATGCGGATGCTCAAGCGGGCTCAGGTCCCGGCCGACCTGGTAGGCACCATCGTCTTTCTGGCTTCCGACGACAGCGACTTCATCACCGGGCAGACCATCGCCGTGGACGGCGGCTCCGTCGTCCACTGACGCGGCGCCGTCGACTGGGTGGCTCAGCCCGGTCGGCAGTCCCTGATGGAGAGGATGCTGGAGCGATGATAGACACCGACCTTGACCAGATGACACGTGAAGAGCTCATTGCCCACGTGAAGAAACTGCGGAAAGGCATCCGTGAGCATCGCGACAGCAGCCGCCATCAACTCTGTTGGCACCATCCTTCACTGTGGGGTCTTCTGCCCGAAAGGACAGATCCTCTACCTGTCGTGCCTGAATGGCCAGAGTTCATACGAGGCTGCGTGCGGTATCGTCAGTCACTCGATGAGCAAGCGCCCAACGCTCCGCGGACCGACGAGCCGTATGAGACGGCGCCAGGGTCGTGACCGGCCGCGGAGGTGGAAATCGTCGCCATCCGTCACCGGAGCGCTAGTCGCATGCGCAGGCCCGGCTCGGGACGCACCGTCACGTAGGGCGTGGGCGTGATGCGCTGGCCAGGTTCCATCGTGAGCCGGAAGCGACGGGCGATCGTGGCCAGGACCAAGATTGCTTCCATCATTGCGAACCCGTTGCCGATGCACTGGCGCGGTCCGCCCCCGAACGGAAAGTAGGCGAAGCGTGGCAGCCGTCGGCCCGGGTCGTCGGCCCAGCGCTCGGGACGGAACGCCTCGGGTGCCTCGTACCAGCGCGGATCGCGATGCACCACCCATGTCGGCAGGATCACAATCGTGCCGGGCGCGACGGCATATCCGCCGATTTCCGTCTGCCTCGTCGCCTGACGCCCCATGGCATAAGCCGGCGGGTAGAGCCGCATCGATTCGGTCACGATCATCTCGGCGTAGGTGAGCTTCGGGAGGTCAGCCACCGTAAGATTTCGATCGCCGACGACTGTCTGCTAGTTCCGCGGCGAGCTTCGCATCGGCCTCCGGATGGTGGGCGAGCAGATACCAAGTCCAGGAGAGCGCCACCGCCGTGGTCTCGTGCCCAGCCATGAAGAGAGTCATGACCTCGTCGCGGACCTGACGGTTGGTCATCCGGCTTCCGTCGTCGGCATCCTGCGCGTGTAAGAGGATGGAGAGCAGGTCGCCGCGGTCCTCGTCGCTCCGCCGCCGGGCGGCGATCATGCGGTAGACAACCTGGTCAAGGCGTCGGATGGCCCGGCGTGTTCTCAGGTTGGCCGGTGTTGGCACCCAGCGAGGGATGAGCTGCAGAGCGCTGCCCACGCGGATGCCGAAGTCCTCCATCAGGACCTTCGAGGCCTGCCCGATAGCATGGCTCTCGCTCGCGTCGGCGATGTCGGCATCGAAGAGAGTCTTGGCCACGATCGCCTGAGTGAGGGCCATCATCTCCATGTGGACGTCGCGCACGTCGCCGTCCTTCCAGGCGTCAACCCGGCGTGAGGTGTACGCCGTCATGACCTCGCCGTACGCCGCCAAGCGCTGGCGGTGGAAGGCCGGCTGCACGAGACGCCGCTGGCGTAGCCAGAAGTCGCCCTCGGAGAGCAGGAGCCCCTCTCCCAGGAGCCAACCCAGCAGGCGAACACCGGGACTCTTGATGAAATCGCGGCTCCGCGTCACCAACACGTCCTCGATGGCGTCCGGGTGATAGATCAGGAGCGCCCGCCGCGGCCCCAGGCGCACCGGGACGACGTCGCCGTATTCGCGTGCGCACGCGACGTAGAAGCCCAGCTGATCGCGGGCGAGGGCAGGGCCGCTTCCGAGCAGAAAGCGCCCTTTGGGTCCTCGCGGCAGCGGCTTCACCACCATGTGTCTCCGACTATGACGAACACGGGCCAGCGATGAGCCCGGCGCCGTGTACGTCCGGCAGTAGGCGCCGCCGCTACGGCAGCAGGTCGGCGACGACGATCTGGCTGGACGCGAAGGCGAGAGGCACGACGATGGCCGGCGGCACCAAGGTCGTGACCGAGCGGTAGCGCCAACCATACGCTGCGGCCGGGTCCGGCGCAGGATCCCGGTAGACCTCGAGCACCCGATCGACGAGGTTCACGATCCAGTAGTCCTGGATGCCGGCCCGCGCGTAGAGGCTGCCCTTCTGCCGGCGGTCGAAGCCGAGGCTGGAATCGGCCACTTCGATGGCGAGTGCGGGACGGTTCGGGTGCGCCGCCCGATAGTCGGCGGGGCGACCCGGGACCACAGCCAGATCCGGCTCGGGCTCCGATTCGTCGTCGAGCGCCACGGGCGCCTGGGTGCGCACGATCCAGCCCGCGGGAAGGACCGCCCGCAACGCGTAGTCGGCGGTGCCGATCGCCGAGACGTGATACGCGCCCTGCGGCTCAGCCACCATGAGCTGGCCGCCGATGAGCTCGAGGGGCTCCCCCGCAAAGACGCCGAGATCGACGAGGCGGTCGTATTCGACGCGGCTCCAGCGGCGGAGCGCCAGCGGGGTTTGCGCCATGCCCTCACTCTAGCCGCGCTCGCTGGGCCGAGCAATGTCTCAAACCAGATACACACGCGGGGAGAAAACGTGCTCGCCTCAGCTCCGTTGTCTCGAGCGGATGCTGGCCATCGCGCGCGTGTGCTCGTCGGACGTGAAGCACCCGGCCAGGGCCGTGTTCATCTCCTGGCGGAACGTCTCGAAGTCGAGATCGAAGGCGCGCGTGCTCAGGCGCTTGCTCGCCATCGCGCTGACCACCGGCAGGGCCAGGAACCGCTCCACCGTCTCGTCGAGTGCCTTGGCAAAGTCTGCCCGCGCCACCGCCCGGTTCACGAGGCCGATGCGCTCACCCTCGCGCGCGGTGATCGATTCCCCCAGCAGGATCAGCTCCTTCGCTCGCGCCAGACCGATCAGTCGCGGGAGACGGTAGAGGGCCATCGAGGGAATCAGACACTCCTTGACTGCCGGCAGGTCCGACCCACGAGCTCGTCGTCCAGCGATACCCCGAGTAGCTGCCCAAGCCGAAGATTTGCTGACAGACCCAGAGCAGCGTCTCGGTGTCAGCGCCGAGAGGCGTATCTTTCTTCCGGCATTGTCGCCGCTGGGTCGGCGCGGTATGGCCTCGAGGGTGAGGCTCGATTCCACCTAGCTACCGACCGCGCGCGCCCGAGCAGGTGTCCTCTACACCGTAGTGCGCGGACACTTGGAGTCCTTCCTGCAAGCCGCAGCCGAGCGGACAGACGCGCTGGTCTGCCGCGCTTCGTGGAGACGAGTTCCGGCAATTCCTCAGGTGTGGCATCCCCAGTACGTGTCGTGCGTCTCCGCTGCACGTGCGGGCTGGACCGTTTGCTACCGTTCTCGTGCAAGGGCGGGGGTTCTGTCCGAGCTGCGAGGCCGCGGATGACCGAGCGCGCGCCCATGCGTAGATGCCGTCTTCCCGCACGTGCCGTGCGTCGTGGTGCTCAGCCTGCCGTACTGGCTCCGCTACGCGCTTGCGTGGGATCATGGACTCTGTCGGGCCGTGCTCGCGGTCTACGTCAGGCCCTGCTTGGCTTCCAGCGTGAGCGCGCGAATCGGCTCTACCGCGGCCGGAGCGGCAGTCTGACCGTCGTGCAGCGCTTCGGCTCGGCGTTGAATCTGAACGTCCACTTTCACACGCTCGTCCTCGACGCGCGTTCTACGGCCATCGCCGACGTGACGCGCTGGAGTTCTATCCCACGCCGCCGCCGAGCGATGCCAGGTCGCTCGGCTGTTGAGCCGGATTCGGCCCGCATCCTCCGGCTGCTGGCACGTCGGGATTGGCCCCGGATGTCGACGTAACGCCGCCCGACCCGTGCAGAAGAATCCCGGCGCTGGCGGGGCTCAGCAGCGCGTCCGTGCAGGGAGGTAGCGCTGGGGAACGAGCGGCGCGCGTTGCTGGCCCTCGGGCGAGACCCTGAGGCGCGCTGGCCACGTCGGTGGGGCCCGCACGCTCATCTGACGGCTTCGACCTGCACCCAACTCACCGTGCGCGGAGAGGATCGGAAGGGACTCGACGCTCTGCCGCTATCTCCTCCGCCCGCCGTCGCCCAGATCGGCTCCACTCACCGGGGAGGCCGCGTGGTCCTCGAGTTGAAGGCCGCCTGGGGACGCACCACCCATCTCGTGTTCGAGCCCGTGGATTTCCTTCGCGACTGGCCGCGCTGACCCCACGCCCGAGGATCAATCTGGTCTTCTATCACGTGTGCTCGCCCCTCATGCACGGCGCGCGCCGCCGTCGTGCGCTATGGAGTCGCGGCATCGCGAAGCCGGGCCGATCACAGAAGTCGGCTCCGTTGGCACTGACACTCGCACGAGCGGCGGCGGGACCTCCAGCCCGACTGGCCGCGGCTGGGGGTGGCGACCTGATGCGCGCGCCTTTGATTGGGACGTCCTTGCGTGTCCCCCGTGCCGGGCCCTCGGCTGATCGCCCTCATCTTCGACCTGGACGATCGAGGCGCTGCAGCGTCGCTCGTGCCAAGCGAGAGCGCTACCGCGCCCCGCCCGCCCCCGCCTGCTCATGTGCTCGTGTAAGTGGCTCCGGCGTTTTCGCGTGACATTCTGTTCGCGTTCTGACACGCGATGCTCGCGCCTCCTCGGCGTGGCGGCTCGCGCCGTTCTGGCAATCCGCGTACGTCGAATCTCCCTTTCCCGTTGGCGCCGCCGTCGGGCGCTCTCTAAAAGGCGCACCCCACGCATGCCGAGGCCTCGCTGGCGGTCCGCGGCTGTCCACGCGGCGGTTGTCCTCGTTACCGTTTGTCCGCGCTGTCTCTGGGGGGAGACAACCGGGAGGCGCCGGCCCGGCTCCCCAGCTTCCGATAACGGGACATTCCGTCAACAGGCCTTTTATCCCGGCTATGCTCTCCGTTGTCTCGAGCGGATGTTGGCCATCGCGCGCGTGTGCTCGTCGGACGTGAAGCACCCGGCCAGGGCCGCGTTCATCTCCTGGCGGAACGTCTCGAAGTCGAGATCGAAGGCGCGCGTGCTCAGGCGCTTGCTCGCCATCGCGCTGACCACCGGCAGGGCCAGGAACCGCTCCACCGTCTCGTCGAGCGCCTTGGTAAAGTCTGCCCGCGCCACCGCCCGGTTCACGAGGCCGATGCGCTCACCCTCGCGCGCGGTGATCGATTCCCCCAGCAGGATCAGCTCCTTCGCTCGCGCCAGACCGATCAGTCGCGGGAGACGGTAGAGGGCCATCGAGGGAATCAGACACTCCTTGACGGCCGGCAGGCTGAGCAGCGCGTCCTCGACCGCCAGCCGGTAGTCACACACAAGCGCCAGCTGGAGCCCACCGCCGATGCAATGCCCGTTGATCCCCGCCACGAACAGCTTGTCCATTCGCTCGATGGCGGTCATCGCGTCTTCCCACCTGACGAGGTCCGCGAGCGCCAGTTCTCCGGCGGCCAGTGCCTTGAGATCCACTCCCGTCTGAAACGCACGGCCGGCGCCGGTCATGACGACCACCCGCACGTCAGGGAGGGCCGCGATCGCCGCCACCGCTTCGCCGAGCTCGACGACAAACCGCGCATTGCCCGCGTTCAGCACTTCTGGCCGGTCGAATGTCATGCGGGCCACGGGACCCGTCACTTCCAACTGGATCGTCGCTGCTTCGGTCATGGGGTAGTCCTACCCGGATCATGCCCCGTGAGAGCGCGCAGCGAGAAATCCAGATGCCGTTGGATGAGCAGGAAGTCATCGCGATTGTAGGTCAGGAGCGTAGCTCCGATCTGGCGAGCGCAGAGGGCGATGAGGACGTCGTTGAGCATCCCCGGCAACACCGAGCGAAACTGTGCTCGCTTTAGCTCTGACCGGGTGGCTTCAATTTAGACATTCGTGTCGAGAAGATACTTCACCGGTAGACGGTACGGAACCGGCCCTTCTTAAGGAGGGCGTCCAGTCGCTCCTCCACTTCCCGGTCTTCGATCGCCTTGCCCAGCGCCTTCCGGATGGCCTCGGTGTCAATCTTCACGCCGAAGAGGCGCCGGACTCTGTCGATCATTCTGGCGTCGAGATTGTAGGTCTTCTTCACTGTGGTCGTCATAGCCTTGCTCTTCGATACGGACGATATGGCCACTTTAGCAATGCCGTCCGTACCCAGCAATACCTCCGTGTCGGCCGGGGCCTTCAGCGCCGGCGTCGGGGCCGACGGCGGCGCTCGACAACCTCCCCCCAGCTGGCAAGAAACACGGTGATGAAAGCGTGCTCCTTGGCCGGCTCCACGGCGACCGCCGCCAGCGCCATGGCGCAGGCGAGCGCCACGTGGTAGCCCTCGGAGCGCGAGGCGGCGGCTCGCCTGTAGGCCGGATGGGCCTCGTTGACCCACACGGTGGATTCCACCAGGCGTCCAAGCTCGGGGTCGCTCCGGCCGCGGCTCGAACTGGATGCTCAACCCGTATCGCGCGGCCCGCGGCGCGGCGCCCTGGTTCACTGGTGAATTCGCGATGGCGGCCGCCGACGGCGGCGATTCTGGCATGTCGCCCGTCGGCCGTTCTCCGGGGCGGCCGTCCGTAGTGGGGCCCGTGCCGTCCGCGGTGGCTGGCTCGACGACGCGCAGAGACGCCTGCTCGAGCGCCTCGCCGAGCGTGTGGCCGTGGTTGCGCGCCCCACCAAGAGCCGCCGCTGGCCACCCACGTGCTTCTCCACCAACGACGCGAGGAGCGGAAAGCGGTCAGCCAGATCGAGCAGCACGGTTTCGAGGTCGCGTTCGACGGGCCGGGCGGCGCGCCGGCGGTTCTGCTCGCCCGCGTCGTGCACGTCGCCCCAGGCGGCAAGCTGGCGCGACACGGCTTCCTGGATCGCCTTGCGATAGAGCAGCCACGTCGCCGCGCGGGCACCGGCGCGGATGAAATCCGCCTTGTTGAGCGTGAGGCATTCGGCGAGCGCCGGGGCCTCTATGAGGCCCCCCACGTGGGCGGCCGCGCTCGTCGTTATCCCGAGCCAGTCCCAACCCCGCCGGATCACCTTGCCGAACGTACTGATGGCAACGCCGCGCTGTTCCTCAGGGAGCGGGAGGCGGTCACGCACCAGGTAGCCCGCCGCCGATGGCTTGCGCTTGCGCGCGACTCGCACGGCGATGGGGGCCGTCTCCGCTGCCATCCAGCCCTGGGCATGCAACGGCTCGCCATTGATTGCGAAGCGGATGCCTTGTGGGTATCGGGTGGAAAGAATATCGGTGAGGGCGGGGTCGAGCAGCGGCTGATAGTGTCGTCGGATCGACGCCTCGACGAAGCCGGGATCGAGGAGCGGCGAGAGCGGGTTGTCGATCCGGAGGCGGACCGCCGTGCCCCGGCCGGTGACCAAACCAGGCGGAGGGATCCAGCGCCAGGGCGCGCGGTGACGCGACGTAGCGCCCATGCTCTATCCGCGCCTGTCTGGGCGGCCCGCTCCGCAGTCCGAGCCAGCGCACTCCGAGAGAAACGCCGCGGCCGCCGCCGGCGTCTTAAAGCGGAACACCGCGGCGGGGGCGTACTCCGGTCGCCGCAAGAGCTCAGGAAACTCACGGCGCCGCTTCCAGTAGGTCCGCAGTACCCACCACGGGATCCCCGTGGGATCGAGCAGCGCCCCCCGGATCGTCTCCAGATTGCCGGCGTACAAGCGTTCGCCGGTAACGATCCGGCGCGCGGTGCGGCGAAGCGCCCGGGAAAACACGCGCGCGAACGAGTAGTCAAGCCAGACGATGGCTGTGCACCGGCCCCAGACGATTTCGCGCACGGCGGAGTATGTTGCCGTCCATCACCCATCGAGGCTTCCGAGCTGCCGCTATGACGTCTTGCCGGAATTCGGACCGCGGCGTCCAGCGGGGACCCCAGTAGAGGGCATCCAGCTCAACGCACGGTACGCCGAGAGTGTCCGCGAGCCGCCGCGCGAACGTGCTCTTCCCCGAGCAACTGACGCCGACCACGGCCACTCGGGTGAGGTCCAGTGATGGCGTCATAGCACCGGCAGACCTGAACGAATTCAGATATGCTGAAACCGAGGAGGAGATCGATGAGTGACGAGTCACTGGTGGCCTACGTCAACGGCGAGTACGTGCCAAGGGACCAGGCGCGGATCTCGATCTTCGACGTCGGGTTCCTCCGCGGCGACGCAGTCTTCGACACGACCTCGGCCTGGAACGGGCGCATCTTCAAGCTCTCCGCCCACCTCGACCGCCTGGAGTTATCCTTGCGGGCGGCCCGGATCCCCTGCCCACTTTCGCAGGAAGAGCTGCGCGCCGTGATCATCGAGACGACCCGACGGTCGGGCCTGCGAAACGCCTATATCCAGACCATCGTGACCCGCGGCGAGCCACCCTTCGGGGTGCGCGACCTCACGAAGTGTCGGCCGGGCCTGATCGTCTTCGCCATTCCCTACGTGTTCATTCTCAACCCGGAGCAAATCCGGGCCGGGGGCCGCGCGATGATCGCCTCCACGCGCGCGCTGCCCGCTCAGTGTCTGGATCCCAAGATCAAGTCGCTGAGCCGGCTGCACTTCGATCTGGCCATGCTGCAAGGCAAAGCGGCCGGGATGGACGTGTCGCTTATGCTCGACCTGGACGGCCACGTCACCGAGGGCCCCGGCTTCAATGTCTTCCTGGTCAAGGGCGGCGTGTTGTTCTCACCTCCCGAGGGCATCCTGATGGGAATCACGCGCCAGACCGTGTTCGAGCTGGCCGCCGAGCATCAGATCCCAGCCCGCGAGGCGCAACTCACGGCCTACGATCTCTATGCCGCCGACGAGGTCTTCCTCACCAGTACGGCAGGAGGCATCATGCCCCTGGTGGAGATCGACGGGCATCCGATCGGCGATGGAAAGCCGGGTCCCTTGGGCCAGCGGGTCCACGGTCTCTACTGGGCCCTCCGTGAGAGCGGCCGCGACGGCACGCCTATCTTTCCCGAGACGGCGTGAGGCGCGAGAGCCAGCCCAGATACGCCTTGGGGAGCGGGTAGGCCAGATCCCCTACCTTGCTCGTGCCGAGACCGAGCCGGACCAGCACCTCGACGAATCCGACCGCGGCCGCCACCCCATCGATGACGGGGACGCGCAGGGCGTGCTGGATCTCGGCGGCAAGGTCAGCCATGCCTGCGCAGCCGAGCACGATGGCTCCTGCCCCATCCTCGGTCAGCGCCCGCCGGCACTCCTCGAGCACAACGCCGCGCGCCTGGGATCCCGGCTTCTCGAGATCGAGCACGGCCAGATCGGTGGCCCGGATCCCGCGACAGAAGGGAGTCATCCCGTAGGTCGCGACCAGGTGCTGCGCGATGACTCGCGTGCGGGCCAAGGTGGTCACGATGGAGAAGCCGGTCGCCACGAAGCTCGCGGCGTGCATGGCCGCCTCGGCGATGCCCAGCACCGGTCCGCGCGCCGCCTCGCGGGCGGCCAGGAGCCCAGGGTCGCCGAAGCAGGCGATGACGTAGCCGTCCACCCCCTCGGCCTCACCCTGCTGGACCTCCTCCAGGAGTCCGATGACGCTCACCGCCTCGTCATAGTGGCCCTCGATCGATACCGGCCCGGCGGCCGGGCTCACCGCGACCACGTCCGTGCCGGGAGCAGCCGCCGCCCGCGCGGCCTCGCCGATCTTGCGCGTCATGCTCTCGGTCGTGTTCGGATTGATGATCTTGATCTTCATGGTGGACGCGTGGGCCTGGGTCCTCGCCCGCGACGATTCTATCGGGGGCAGTATTGCATTTCGAGTGAGAATCCGCTCTGATAGCTGCAACCACACTGGCGTGCCGGCGCCTGTCTGGTTGCGGGCCGGGCGCCGGCCACCGAGGAGGCCCCCGGATGAGACGAGGCGTACCGGTCACCGCCCGACCCGAGTCCCTGACGCTCGAGCCCACCGAGACCGCCGTTCTGGTGGTGGACATGCAAAACGCCTTCGCCGCCAAGGGCGGTTACCTCGACCTGTTCGGAGTAGACATCTCCGGCGCTGAGAAGGTCATCCGGAACGTTCAGCGCGTCCTGGCCGCTTCCCGGCCGGCCGGCATGCCGGTCGTGTTTCTCCAGATGGGCTGGCGCCCGGACCTGCGTGACGCCGGTGGTCCCAACTCGCCGAACTATCACAAGGCCAATGCGCTCCGCCTCATGCGCAGGCGCCCTGATCTCGATGGAACCTTGATGATCCAGGGTTCCTGGGACTATGCCCTCGTCGACGACCTCAAGCCAGATCCGTCCGACCTCATCGTCCACAAACCCCGCTACAGCGGCTTCTTCGGGACCAATCTCGACATGCTCCTGCGCGAACGGGGGATCCGCTTTCTCGTCTTCACGGGCGTGGCGAGCAACGTGTGCGTGGAATCCACCCTGAGGGACGCGTTCTTCCTCGAGTACTTTCCCCTCTGGGTCAGCGACTGTAGCCTCGCGTCCGGTCCCGCCACGTTGCACGAGGCGACGGTCGAGAACGTCGAGCGGTTCTTCGGCTGGGTGACGACGACCGAGGACTATGTGGAAGCGCTGCGCGCCGCGAGCCGCTGACCCCCACGAACCTGATCGAAAGGAGCGCACATGAGCACACGACAGTGGTTGACGCTTGTAGGGCTGGGCATGTGGCTCGTTGGTGTGGCCACCGCCTCCGCCCAGGAGACGATCAAGATCGGCGCACCTATCGCCATGTCTCCCCCTGGTTCGGTGGCCCAGGGTAAAGAGGTGCGCGACGGGCTCACCATTGCTCAGGAAATGCTCAACAAGGCCGGTGGCGTCCTCGGCAAGAAGATCGAGATTCTCTATGAAGATCATCAGGGGATCCCGGAGAAGGGCCGGGCCGCCGTGGAGAAGCTCATCACGCGCGACAAGGTGGTCGCCATCACTGGCGAGCACGCCAGCTCGGTGACCCTGGCCGACATCGACGTGGCCCACCGCTACAACATTCCCCTCGTGAATACCAATGCCTGGTCGGACGCGGTCCGCCTCAAGGGCTATCCGCAAGTGTTCAACCGCTCGAACTACAACACCCGCGTGGCGGAGGCCATGGCCGACGTTATCGCCCGCATGAAGGTGAAGAACGTCGTGGCTTTCGCCGAGAACACCGACTACGGTACCGGCCAGGCCGAGGCGATGAAGAAGGCGCTGGCCAAGGGGGCGCCCGACGTCAAGTTCACCTCGCGCGTGCTGGACCGAGCCGCCAAGGACTTCACGCCGGCGGTGCTACCCCTCAAGGCCGAGCGTCCGGACATGATCGTGACGATCATGATTCCCCCCGCGTCCTATTTGCTCATGAACCAGCTCTACGAGAATGGCATCGCTCCCAGCAAGCAGACGTGGCTCTACGACGGCGCCGGCGTGGCCGACTATCCCGAGTTCTGGGACAACGTGAAGGACGCCGGGGTCGGCCTGATCTCCTTCGGGCTCTATCATCCGAAGGTCGCCCTCACCAAGCTCGGCAAGGACGTCCGCGAAGCCTACATGGCCAAGGAGAAGCGGGAGCCCAATCGCCTCATCTTCCAGGCCGCTGATTCGCTCTTTCTCCTGGCCGATGCCATGGCCCGGGCGCGGTCCACCGAGGCTGATGCGGTCATCAAGGCCCTGCGCGACACCCGGTTCGAGGGCGTGCTCGGTGTGGTCACCTTCGACAAGGAGCCGGGGATCTATTTCCAGCAGTGGAAGAACATTCCGTTCGTGACGTATCAGCTCACGGCCAAGGGGCAGCAGCTTCCCGACACCTTGCTCGTCCAGGGTCCGGGGATGGAGCTGACGGTCGACAAGCTGATGCGCCCCGCGCGGTGAAGCGCTAATCCGGAGCGGGCAGCCCCAGTCGGGCTGCTCGCTCCGGGATCCGACTCGTGCTCGTCTTCGAGATCGTCTTCACGGGGCTCCTGATGGGCGTCTTCTATGCGTTGATGGCGCTCGGGCTCACCCTGATCTTCGGGATCCTGAAGGTCGTGAACTTCGCCCACGGCGAGTTTTTCATGCTCGGCGCCTATGCCTACTCGGTGCTCGTGCTGCGAGCCGGCGTGCCAGCAGTGCCGGCCCTGCTCTCGGCCGTGCTGCTGGGAGCGCTGGCGGGAGTCGTCGTCGAGCGCCTGCTGTTGCGGCCGCTCTACACCGGTCAGGTGGGAGGGGGCCCCCTGCGCGACGAGTACGCCATCATCGTCACGTTCGGTCTGTCGCTCTTCCTGATCAACCTGGTGCATCAGCTGATGGGACCCTACCCGCTGAAGGGCCCTGACCTCACGGCTACCTCACGCATCGAGCTGTTCGGGATGTTCGTGAGTCCCCATCGGCTCCTGGCGAGCGCGCTCGGCGTCCTGACTTTGGGGGCCGTGGTCTGGATCATCCGCGGCACGGTGTGGGGGAAACGAGTACAAGCGGTCGCCCAGAACCGCTTTGGCGCCGCCATCGTCGGCATCGACCACACGCGCGTGAGCACGCTCGTTCTCGCCATGTCGGGCGGTGTCGTCGCCCTGTCCGGGGCGTTGCTCGCACCGCTCTTCCACGCCTACCCGGACGTGGGCGCCTTCCCGGCCGTGAAGTCGTTCGTGGTGGTCGTCCTGGGCGGCATGGGGTCGATCGCGGGCTCAATCGTGGGCGGGCTTTTGCTGGGGGTGCTCGAGAACTTCGGCGCGATCTACCTGTCCTACGAGTACCGCGACACCTTCGGCTTCGTCATCCTGATGCTGGTGCTTCTCCTCCGGCCCCACGGGCTCTTCGGCGAGCGCACGCGCGAAGTCTAGACATGCGACGGATCGCGCTGTCCTCCACCGACTTTGTCCTGTCGTTTCTGGTCCTGATCGGACTAGGCCTCCTACCCCTTTGGGTGCGATCGGAGTACTGGCTCGGCATCCTGATCACGGCCCTGTACTTCGCCATGCTTGCCGTGAGCTGGAACCTGCTGGCCGGCATCACCGGTCTCTTCTCCATGGCTCCTGCCGCCTTCGCGATGGTCGGCGCCTACACCACCGGTCTGCTCCACCATCACGGGAGTCTGGGGCCGGGGGTGGGAATCCCGGCTGGTGTGGTAGTGTCGGCCCTGATCGGCTTCGCCCTCGGACGCGTGACCCTCCGTCTGAGAGGCGCTTACCTGGCCCTCACCACCCTGGCCTTCGCAGAAATCCTGAGACTGGTGATCGCGAACTCGATCGAGATCACGCGCGGCGATCTGGGACTCAGTGTGAGCGGCATCTTCAGGGGAGACAAGATCCCTACCTTCTATCTGTTTCTCGGTATCCTCGTCGCCTATCAGCTCGTGCTGGTGTGGCTGCTTCGGAGTCGGGCCGGTCTCTACTTCCGCGCGATCCGTGACGACGAGCTCGGTGCCATGGGACGTGGTGTCGACGTCGTCCGCTACAAGACGCTCGCGTTCACCGTGAGCAGCGCCGGCTGCGGGCTGGCGGGCGCGCTGTTCGTGCACTTCCTCCAGCTCGCCAGCCCCGAAATGGGATTGATCCTCCAGACCGGCCTGGTGATCAGCATGGTGGTCATCGGCGGCATGGGAACGGCGACCGGTCCCCTCGTCGGGGCCGTGCTGGTCGAGGTCACCTCCGAGGCTCTCCGGGCCGTCGGCGTCCGGCACATGCTGGTGTTCGCGTTGATCGTCATCCTGATTGGCCGTTTCTTCCGCGACGGTCTGGTCGGCCTCGTGGCCCGCCTCGCGCGGCGGACCCTTCCGGCCGCGGCGCCGGCGCCCGCCACGGCCGAGGAGGGCGCGGTCCGGCAGTGAGCCAGCCCGACCTTCTGGAGATTCGTGAGCTTCGAAAGAGCTTCGGCGGCATCATTGCCGTCGATCGGCTGGGCCTGACCGTCGGGAGCGGTGAGCTGGTGGGGCTGATCGGCCCCAACGGCTCCGGCAAGACGACCCTGCTCAACGTCATCACCGGCTACTACCCTCCCGAGCGGGGCACGGTCCATCTGCTCGGGCGCGAAATCGGCGGGCGTTCACCCCATCAGGTCTTCCGGGCTGGAATCGTCCGCATGTTCCAGCACGTGAAGATCTTCCGCCGGCTCACCGCCAGCGAGAACCTCGAGGTCGCCGGACGAGCCGCGGGACTCTCGGCGAGTACCTCGCGGTTGCGGGCCGCCGACCTCCTCGATCGCCTCGGGCTGACGGCTCATGTCCACGACGAAGTCGGCGAGCTGTCGGGCGGCCAGCAGAAGCTGGTCGAGTTCGGGGGCTGCTTCATGTCGGAGCCCAAGCTCGTGGTGCTCGACGAGCCCTTCGCGGCCATCCATCCGACCGTGAAGCAGATCATGGTCGACGTCATCGTGGAGCGCCATGCCGCCGGGCAGGCCTTCCTCGTGGTGAGCCACGACATCCCAGCCATCATGCGTCTCTGTCCACGCACCGTGTGCATGAACGCCGGGGCGGTGATCGCCGACGGCCTGACCGAGGCAGTCATGGCCGATCACGCCGTCGTCGAAGCCTATCTGGGCGGCCACGCCGCGCGATGACACTCTCGCCCCGCCCGCCTCTCCTGACGCTCGACGGCGTGACCGGCGGCTACTTTCCCGGGATCGACATCCTCCAGGACGTGAGTCTCGAAGTTCCCCCTGGAGCCGTGGTCGGCCTCATCGGGCTAAACGGAGCCGGCAAGTCCACCCTCATGCGGACCGTGTACGGCTTCCTGACCTGCCGCCAGGGGCGCATCGTCTACGACGACCTTGAGATCACAGGATGTCCACCGCACACCATGGTCGATCGCGGGCTCTGGTACGTGCCGCAGGAGTCCTCTCTCTTCCCGTATCTGTCGGTGGCCGACAACCTGGGGATCGTGGTGGACCGCCTGCGTAGTACGGCTGCGCGCGCGCGCCGGGAGGAAGTCCTGGCCGACTTCCCGGCCCTGCGAGCCAAGCTCGCCGACCAGGCTGGAAGCTTATCGGGCGGCCAGCAGAAGATGCTGGAGTTTGCCAAGGCCCTCATCGTGCGGCCGCGTCTCTGCTTGATCGATGAACCGACCGTCGGGCTCGCTCCAAAGCTCGCCGAT
The DNA here is from genome assembly GCA_963754315.1 of uncultured Candidatus Rokubacteria bacterium. Classification (GTDB taxonomy): domain Bacteria; phylum Methylomirabilota; class Methylomirabilia; order Rokubacteriales; family CSP1-6; genus CAVWFS01. Next base: position 83,577 of record CAVWFS010000008.1, on the reverse strand, counting down.
GAGATCTACGCCTGGGTGGAGCGCCTGGCGGGTGACGGAACGAGCGTCCTGCTCGTGGACCACAACGTGCGTCAGGTCATCGCGATGAGCGAGCTGGTCTATGTGATGAGCCTCGGCCGCATCGCGGCCGCCGGCCCCAGCGCCCAGTTCGCCGAAGATCTCCACGGCCAGGTTCGGCAGTGGCTCGGCATCGCCCTCTGACAGTATCAGCTCAGCGGCGGAACCCCCGGAAGCCTCCCATGCGCTCGCCACCGAAGCGTTCGAAGCCCCGATCGCGCGCCGTTGACTCTCGGTCGAGCGCACCGCCTCCTCCCGCCTGCCCTCCCCACCCTGGCTGACGCCCGAAGCTCTCGCCCGAGCCGCGCTGACCCCACGCCTGTTGCCCCGGTGATCGCTGGCCACCGTCCAATTGGCCGGCTCCTCCCTCCGCACGCGGGGTGCTCTCGTTGGGTTGTGTGCGTGGTGCCGATGCCGAGGCTGACGATTGGGGGGCCGTCGCGGTGGTGGACGACGGCCGCGTGGTCTGCACGTTCTGCCAGCTCTGCGAGCTGCTGTTCCATTTCTGCCAGGATCCGTCGTCCTTCTTGTAGACGTTTCCGTCGTGCGAGGCATAGACGTTGTTGTTCTGGTTGTTGGTAACCACCCCGCTGTTCGGCGTCCGGTAGACGGTGGCGCTCTTGTCCCCACTGCTCACCACCGTCTTGCTGTCCCAGGTGTTGTGGTACACGTTGGAGCCATTGACCGTGTAGTTGTTCACGGTCTTGTTGACGTTGACGGTGGACGAACCGCAGCAGCAGCACCCTCCTCCCCAGGCCACGGCGCCGATGGCCAGCCCGGTCATGGTGCCCATCATGAAGCCGGTGGCGGCGCCCCAGGCGAACTGGGAACTGGAGCTGTAGTAAGTCGTGGGCGGCGGGTACCAGACGGTGCCCACCCACGGGGAGTACACGACACCCGTCCCATACACCACCACCCCGTCGGGCGTGACCACGGTGCCCAGATAACCTGGCGTATAGCCGACGTAGACCACCGTCGGCGTGTAGCCGTAGACCCGAACGTAGGTCACGTAGTGAAGCGGCGACGAGATGGGAACGGTATAGATGACGGCCGGAACAAAGGTCGCCACCACCCAGGGTCCGAGGGGAGCCTGCGCCACGAACCACACCCCGTTGGAGAGCGCATAGTACGTCTTGGGATCGACGCGGATCACCGGGGTCGGTGTGTTGATCACGTACTGCAGGGGCGTGCTCTCGATCGGCCAGAATTGGGGTGCGCCATCGTAGGCGACAGCGAGGCGCGCCTGGCTACGCACGACCGTCGCCGTCTGGGGAATGGTGTTGGCGATCACCGCTTCCGGACGAGTCGACACGGCTGGCCATGCTCAAGCGCGCGGAGACCGACGTGGCGTACTCGATCCGTGGGCCGAACGCAGAAGAGCTCAAGCGGACGCAAGGCCTCACCCTCAAGGCCACCCATCCCACGTTCACCGAGTGGCTTGTGTTCACCGAGCAGTGGGAGCCGAAATCGCCGTGGGCGGATCGGCGGGTTCGGCTGGCCGCCAACCTGGCCATCGATCGCAAAGCCATCAACGACGCCGAGTTCCTCGGGTTCGGCAGACCGGCGTCGAGCATCATCCCCCGTGACTTCGAGTTCTCCTGGGCTGCTCCCGCCTATCCGTACGATCCGGCCCGCGCCAAGCACCTGCTGGCCGAAGCGGGTTACCCGAGCGGATTCGATGCGGTCGAGGTAGCCACTGACGCCGTATATGCGCCCGAAGCGGAGGCCGTCATCAACGGATTGCAGGCTATCGGCATCCGGGCCAAGCTGCGCCCGCTCGAGCGGGCAGGGTTCTACAAGGCCGATCAGGAGAAGCAGTTCAAGCACCTAGTCCGCGTGGGTAGTGCGGCGGCCGGAAACGCCGCCACTCGGATCGAGGCCTTCGTCATCTCCGGGGGCATTCGCTCGTACGGCGGCTATCCCGACATCGACGGGCTATTCCGCGACCAGTCCGCCGAGATGGACAAGAAGCGGCGCGAGTCGTTGCTGCACCGCATCCAGCAACTCATGCACGAGCGGGCCATGTTCGCGCCGATCCTGGAACCCGTCCTTCTCAGTGGGGTGGGATTGCGAGTTGGGGAGTTGCCCACGATTACCGGTCACCCGTACGTCTCACCCTACGAAGATCTGAAACTCAAGGGGAAGTGATCAAACCAGGTAGGGGCGATCGCCCTCCACGATGATGCGCCACAGAATGCGGCTCTGACTTCGATCGTAGTCGCCGTGCGCGCGGTGCATCGTGGCTCGATTGTCGATGACCACCACGTCGCCCTTCCGCCACACGTGGTGATAGACGATCTCCGGTCGGATCATGCGATCGAGGAGATCGCGCATGTAGGCCTGGCTCGCCTCGGGCGTCATGCCGCCGATGTGGGGCCTTGGAAATGTGGAAGTACACCGCGCGTGACCCGTGCACCGGGTGGGTACGGACCATCGGATGCTCGATGGGGCTCCCATACTTGTCTCGGTCTTCCGAACGCGTGTCGGAGCGATCGCTCTCCAGGCTGTTGAGCGTCTTCAGTGATGCCAGACGCCCGCGTTCGTCTCTGGGGAGAGTGTCGTAGGCCGCCCGCATGTTCGCCACGCTGGTCCCCCCACCGGCCGACGGAATCTCCACCCCATACAGGATGGTCGCCGCCGGCGGCCGCTCGCGATTTGTATGATCGGTATGCCACTGTTCAGCGGGACGCTGGCCATTCCGGTGCCAGATTAGCCCGATCAGGGGGAAGTCCGGCATGTTGTGCTGCGAGTAGTGCTGCTCCATCGGGGGCCCGAATAGCGACGCCACGGCAAGATACTGAGTCGGCGTGAGGGCCTGGTCGTGAAATACCAGCACCAAATGTTCGGCCAGCGCGCCGCTGAGTGCTTCCCGGGTCGGCACGTCGATGGGCTGGCTGAGGTCGACACCGGAAATCTTCGCGCCGAGCGACGGATGAAGTGGCACGATCTGTAGTCGAGCCATGGCCAAGCCTCGTCGTCAGCGGGCCAGGCCGGGACTTCCTGCGGGCACTGCGTAGAAGTTCATCGTCAACGAGACGGCCGTGTAGTAGCCCATCAGGACGATCATGTCGGTCACGCCTTCGTGACCGAGCACCTTGATCGCTCGCTCGTACAGACCCTGAGGAACCAAGTGACGGCCGGCCAGAGCCACCGCCACCTCGTAGACGACCTGCTCCCGTGCGTCCTCGAACGAGACAGTCCGCCCGCCGATGATCGCCTCCACGGCGGAGGCGGGAAGGCCAACCTCCTTGCCGCGCTTTTCGTGGGCCGCCGTAGGATACGCGGAAGACCAGCTGCTGGTGATGACCACCACGGCGATTTCTCGCTCGCGCTCGGTCAGCGACGACTGGCCCGGCGTGAAGTGCTGTCCGAGAGGGGCGGCCGCCTGCAGCAGCTTCGGATTGTGCACCCAGACCTTGTAGGGTCCGGGAAGGCGGCCGCGTGGGCCGTCGATCATGAACCGGTAGGCATCGCGCTGCTTCTCGGTCATCTGATCGACGGGAATCTCGGCGTAGCGTCCGAACGTTGGTGTGCTACTCATGGTCCCTCCAGTTTGTTGGTTTGCTTCGTGCCGGCCCCGGGCTAGATCACGCCCTCGGCGCGGAGAGCCGTGATCTCCCCGGCGCTCAACCCGAGCAGCGCCGAAAGGATCTCGTCGGTGTGGCGGCCCAGACGGGGTCCGGCGTGGGTGACACGGCCAGGCGTGAGGGAGAGCTTGGGTACCACACCGGGCTGCGGGAGCGTCCCGTGCTCTTCGGATGGCACGTCGATGATCATCTCGCGGGCGCGGTAGTGCGGGTCGGCGAAGATGTCGGCCATGCTCATGATGGGCGCATGCGGAATGTCGTGGGTCTGAAGCTCCTGGACGGCCTTCTCGAAGGGGCGGGCGGCGAACCACTCCGTTACCAGCCCGAGGATGACGTCGATGTGCTTCGGACGCTCTGTCGGGCTGGCGAAACGTGGGTCGCGGGGCAGCTCAGGCTGGCCGAGCATCGTGCAGAGCCGCTCAAACAGGTGTTGGGCAGGAGCGGTGAAGACGACCCATCGCCCGTCGAGCGTCTGATAGGCACCGCCTGGCCAGCCTGCGTGCTGGAGGTTCCCGCGCTCGCGCACGACACCCTGCCGACCATAGAGGGTCGGTGTGTATTCCATGATGCGGAAGGCCGACTCGTAGAGGGCCGCGTCGATCCACTGCCCCTCGCCAGTCGCGTCGCGATGGCGCAGAGCGGCCAGGACCCCGAATGCCGTAAACAGTCCGGTCATGTAGTCGGGATACACCGGCGTCGGCCGTGCGGGCGGCCGGTCCGCATGCCCGTTCACGTACCACGTCCCGCCAAAGGCCGAGCCGATGGCAGCATACCCGGGCCCTTGATTGAGTGGCCCCGTCTGGCCGAAGGCGGTGACCCGCGCCATCACCAACCGCGGGTTGATCGCGTGGAGCACCTCCCAGCCGAGCCCCCACCGCTCGAGGACCCCCGGGCGGAAGTTCTCGAGGACGACGTCGCACGTGGCCACGAGGCGACGGGCGATTTCCTGGCCCTTGGGAGCGTGAAGGTCGAGCGTGATGAGCTGCTTGTTCCGATTGTCGGCGGCAAACCAGTAATTGCACCCGTCCTCGGAGGGACCGAGACGCCGCAAGTCGTCGCCGCGGCCAGGCATCTCGGTCTTGATCACCTCGGCGCCGAACTCGGCCATGAGCACCCCGCAGAAGGGACCGGCTACCACCTGGGCCAGCTCGAGGACGCGTATTCCCTCAAGCGGAAGACGTGCGGTCGCCATCGGTCCGGAGTCTAGCATCAGCGGCCAGTGGTCCGTTCGGGCCGGCGCATGGCATAGTCGGGGCAGGGAGGGCACGGCTCATGAAATGGTGTCGCTTCCAGGTCGGATCGCACGTCACTCACGGCATCGTCGAAGACGAGAGCGTGATCGAGGTCGCCGGGAATCCCCTTGCCGAGCACACGGTGACCAGGACCAGCCACCCGCTCACTCACGTGAAGCTTCTGCCGCCAATCCTCCCGTCGATCCTCTACGCCTCGGGGCCCAACTACCGGGGCCATCTGGAGGGCATGGCAAAACGACGCGGCGAGCCCCCCACATATCCGGCCCGGCCCGAGCCGAAGCTGCGCTCGGTGCGGGCCATCATCGGCCCCGAGGACAACATCGTGGTGCCGAAGGACTGCTCGGGCGCCGTCCAGCCCGAGGGACAACTGGCCGTGATCATCGGCAAGACGGCGCGCAATGTATCCCGAGAACATGCCCTCGACTACGTGTTTGGCTACAGCATCGGGAACGACATCAGTCAGCGCGAGTGGCAGCGCACGGATCGAACCCTCTTCCGCGCCAAGAACTGCGACACGTTCAAACCGTTCGGCCCCTTGATCGTGACTGGACTGGATCCTACCAAGTTCCGGATCGTCGTCCGCCACAACGGGAGCGTCTGGGAAGACTTCTCGTCGGCCGACCAGATCTGGGACACCGCGACCTGGATTCACGAAATGAGCAAGACGGCCACCCTCCATCCGGGCGACGTGCTGTGGATGGGCACGGAGGGCGCCGACGGCGACATGGTCCCCGGCGACGTGATCGAGGTCGAGATCAGCGACATCGGCACCCTGCGCAACTACGTGGTGGCCGAGACGTAGGTCAGTTCACCATTCACAGCTGGAACGTCTTGACGTAGACGCCAGGGGAGCCAGGGGCATGACTCATGCGCGTCCGCATCTGGGCGGATGCCGGCACCGCGTCGCGCTGAGCTGCCCACGCGGCGCTTTCGGACACCGTCGGGTTATCGAACTCGTACAGGGTGAGATAGGTCGGCGTCCCCGTCACCGCCCGGTAGCGGCGGCCCCGAATGACACCGGGCACCTTCTCGTAGTTTGGAACGTAGATGGTGTTGTACCAGGTGTTGAACTCCGCATCGATGGCGGCGGGCACGTCCATGCGGCCGATCTGGAGGGCTGGCGCCATGCCGCTCTCTGCGATGGCTGGGGTTACCGTCTTCGGATGGATCATGGTGTAGACGTTGCGGATGAACGTGGTGCCAATGACGTTGGGCGAACAACGCTGGGTCCATGGCGTGGGGTTCTCCGTCACCCGCCTGTACGCCTCGCTGTCCAGCACCGCGGTGTTCTCCAGTTCGTAGTAAGCCAGATGCTTCGGTCCGCCCTTGACGGCCTCGTAGCGGGCGGCGGACAGGAAGCCTGGCACGGCAATCCGCTCGGCGAGATGCTCCTCGTTGTACCAGCGATTGAACTCCTTCTCCTTGTCGGCGGGAACGTCCGCCCACACCATCAACAGCGCTGTGCCCTTCTTCCTGGCCATCGCTCTCCCTCCTCAGAGCCCGGTAACAGATGCTCGGGGCCGTAGAATGCGCCTTCCCCAGGATCTTGTCATCACGTCGCCTTGAGGGCCTCGTAGATGCTCCGCTCGTACCGCCCATAGAGGGCAAGCACGCGCGGATCGGCGAAGGGCAGGATCTGGGTCATGATCAGCCCGGTCACGCGCCGCGACGGATCGAGCCAGTAATAGGTATTGAAAATCCCTCCCCAGCTCACCGTGCCCGCGCTGCGACCATTGGGTCCCGGTTGCATGTTGAGCATGTAGCCAAGCCCCCAGCGAATCTCCGCGCCCGGGAACAGGTTGACATTGTTGGAGAGGGTTGCGATCTGCGCCTTCATGACACCAGCGGCGATGGTGCCGGTATGGTTCTTGGCCATATCCGCCACCGTCTCCGAGCGAAGCAGGCGCGTGCCGTTGCGAGCTCCTCCATGCAGGAGCATCTGCAGGAAAGCCAGGTAGTCGGACGCCGTGGAGTACAGGGGGCCACCCCCCGACCAGAACTCAGGGTTGGCCGGCGGCGTTTCCCATGGCTGGACAACGAGAGTACCGTCGGCCTGGCGCTGATGCACGCGGCCCTGGCGCGCGCGCTGCTCGGCCGAGACAACGTAGCCACTGTCCTTCATGCCGAGAGGGGCGAAAATCTTGTCGCGGAAATAGGTGTCGAGCGTTTGTCCGCTCGCCGCCTCCACCACGCGCCCTGCCCAGTCGGTGTTGACGCCGTACTCCCATCGGTCGCCCGGGTCGAAGATGAGCGGCGTGCGAACCGACGCGAGCTTGCCCGTGGCCCGCGCGGGCAGCCCCAGCGTCTTGACGTATTGCTGGGTGTTTGCATCCCAGATGTCGTAGCTGAATCCGGCCGTGTGGGTCAGCAGCTGACGAAGCGTGATGGGCCGCTTGGCCGGCCGAAGCCGGGGTGCCCCGGCGCCGTCGAAACCCTCCAGGACCTGGGGCGAGCCCAGGGCCGGATCGATATCAGGCACCGGCCCCTCCAGCTTGAGCTTGCCCTGCTCGACTAGTTGCATAGCGGCTACCGAGGTGATGGCCTTCGTCATGGAGGCGATGCGAAAGACGGTGTCGAGAGTCATGGGGGTGCTCTGGTCGAGAGCACGAACGCCGAAGGCGCCCTCGTAGAGCAGGCCCTTGTCGGTGGCGGCCATCGCCACCACGCCAGGCACCTCTTTGGCGTCAACCGCCTGCCGCAGCACGCCGTCAATCTGCGCGCGGGCCGGGGCGGCGCTTCCCTGCGCGGCGGCACGACGCGCGGTCGTGGCGCCGACCGATGCGGCAGCGGCGACGGCCATCGTCCCCTTCAAGACATCGCGACGCGTGTGCGGTGTCGGCGTCATACTCCATCTCTCCTCTCGGCCACTCGGTGTCATTTCATCAACCCCCGAGCGGTCATCCATTGCTGGAGCATCTGGGCTATCCGGTCTGAGTTCGTGTCCATCATCAGCATGTGAGTGTTCCCGGCCACGCCCATCTTGGGCAGGTCCCACCAGTCGGCAACTCCGCCCTCCGCACGCAGCGCCGCGCTGTAGCGCTCCGACGCCGGGACGAAGCGCTGCCAGAGCGGGCTCTGCCCGATGTGGTCACCCCAGACGACGAGATGAGGCACGTCCTTGAGCTTGCCGCCTCCCGCCGCCTCCGGCTTTGGTGCGCCCGATGGCTCGACGGCGATGAGCGCTTTCACCTTGTCCGGTGCGTTCAGAGCCGCGTTGAAGCCAAAATTGCCGCCCTGGCTGTGCACGACGATCACGCAGGGGCAGACCTTCTGCACGAGCTCGTTGTAGGCGGCCTGGATCTGGGTGTCGGTCGTCGACCAGCGGGGTACCCCTTGCTTGAAGAACTGATCGAACGCCTGAACGGGGAAGAGCTGGCCGGGCAGAGCGACTCGCTCGGCGGGGTTGAGCTTGTAGCTGCCCGCGGGACCGATACGGAAATCCTCCCAGGCCTGCTTCTTAGTCCGGAAGAGGGGTTCGCTCGTGAAGATCTCGGGGTAACGCGCCCAGGAGGCCCGGCCGCGCTCGACGGCGTCAGACACGTAGACGTCGTGCCCCGCGCGCAGGAAGAACATCTGCCAGCCTGGCTTGCCGTCGGGCTTGGTCTCCCAGGTAACCCCGGTGAGGCCGCCCCCGTGCCAGAGCAGCAAGGGATACTTCGCCTTGGGCTGGGCGAGCTTCACGTACTGTACGTACATTTGCTCGACCTCGAAGTCACCATTGGGATCGACCTTGATGGGGGCCGAGCCGGCGGTGAACACCACGTCCCGCGTCGGCAGGCCGGAGAGCGAAACGGGCCGGCCGCCGACGTGGAAGCTGCCGACTTCGGCGACGGACAAGGTGTCGGCCAGGGCGACGGTAGAGGTCAGAGCGGCGGCGACCCCGAGGGCAGCGGCGGCCTTGCGCATGTATCGTCCCTCCTTTAGCTCGCGATGGAGACAGTATCCCAGCACACCTCGAGGTTCACGTTCCTACGAGCCCCAGCTCACCCCCTCCCCGCCGTCGACGGCAAGCGATACTCCCGTGATGAAACCCGCCTCGTCGGAGTGCAGGAAGAGGGCAGCATAGGCCACGTCCCAGCCGGTGCCCATGCGACGGCGTAGCGGCACCCGGCGGTCCCGCGAGGCGATGACCTCCTCGCGGCTCGTGCCCTGGGCGACCCGAGCCTCGATGGCCATGGGGGTGTTCATTAGCCCCGGCAGGATCGAGTTGGCCCGCACCCCGTACCGTGCGTTGGCGGCAGCCAGGTTCTCGGTAAGGGCGACCACGGCAGCCTTCGTGGTCTTGTAGCCGACGAGCGGGTAGGCGTTGCGGGCGGCCATGGACGAGATGTTCACGATCGAGCCCGCCGACTCGCGAAGGGCTGGCAACGCGTGCTTGCAGGTCAACCACATCCCCTTGAGATTGATGGCCACACTGCGGTCGAAGGCTGCCTCGGTCAAGTCGGTGGCCGTCGCATCCCCGAGCGCGATGCTGGCGCCGACGTTATTGTGCAGGATGTCGAGGCGACCGAGACGCTCCAAGCTGGCTGCCACGAGTCGCTGGACGGCCGTTTCGTTCGTGATGTCTGCCTCGATCTCCCATGCTTCGCCCCCCTCGCGGCGGATCATCTCCACGGTCTCCTCCGCCGCTTCGAGACGCCGGTCGGCCACGATCACCCGCGCGCCCTCCCGGGCAAGGACGAGTGCGGTAGCTCGGCCGTTGCCCACCGTCTCACCGGCAGTCTGCCCGCCGCCCACCACGATTGCTGCCTTGCCGTCTACCCGCTTGGCCATTGGCCTCCTCGCTGGAACGTCGCCCAGATTATCGGCCACCTCAGTCGAGATCCGTGGGCCACTCGGGATGGCGATGATGTTCGAAGAGCCGCCGCACCTGGGCCGGCGTGACGCGGCCCAGCGACAGTGCCGGCAAGTCGTCCTCGGCGAAGAAGCCCACCGCACTCGTCTCCCGACTCGTCGCCGGCTCGCCGCCTGTCAGCGCGCAGAGTACGAAGAGCTTGTACACGTGGAAGGGAAAGGCGGGCGTATGGCCATGCTTGCTACGATCGTACACGGCCAGCAATTTCAGGGGCCGCGTCTCGTAACCGGACTCCTCACGTACCTCGCGCACGACGGATTCCGCCGGCGATTCGTTCACGTCCGCCCAGCCGCCTGGGAGCGTCCACCCTCCATCGGCGATTTCCTTGACCAGGAGGATCCGCTCATCGCGAAACACCACACCGCGTACGTCGACCTTGGGCGTGGCGTATCCCGTCTCCGCAGACGTGAGGTCGAGCACGACGCTCTTGTCGACCTTGCCTCCGGCGGCCATGATCTCGGCTGCGATCTCCCGCACGCGCGTGTAGCGCTCGGCGTCGAAGTGATTTTCGGTGGCGTACGTGAGCCCGATCTGCGCGATCGCCTGGAGCTCTCGAGCCCACCGAAGCCATTCCGGCTCACGCGGCGCCCGGTGACGCTCCGTCACCCCTCGACCCCGGGGAGGATCAGCTGGCCACGGGCGATCGAGCCCAGCGTCTCGACTAACAGGGCCCCCGTCATGGCCTCTCCGGCCGCCAGCACGGCCCGATGTCACCCTTCGTGCGACGCAAGCACCGCGAGTCTCACGTCGCCATCCGCCTCTGGATCTGACCGGGCGAGGGTCGTGGCATCACGACGGGCGGATTATACTCGGCACACGACACGCATTCGACCCGGGAGGCTTCGATGTCGCTCCAGCCGATGATCACGGGCACGCGCTTCATGATCTCATCCGGCCATTACCTCGCCACCGAAGCCGGCCACGCCGTCCTGCAGGCGGGTGGAAACGCGGTGGACGCCGGGGTCGCGGCGGGCATCGCGCTCGGCGTGGTGCACAGCGATCAGGTCAACTTTGCCGGCGTGGCGCCCATGATCATCTATCTGGCCGAGCGCGACGAGGCGGTCACCATCGCCGGCCTTGGAGGCTGGCCGCGCGCCGCCCGCCTGGAGACGTTCGTCGAGGAGCACGGGGGGACGATCCCCCTTGGCCTCCTCCGCACGGTCGTTCCCGCCGCCCCCGATGCCTGGATCCTGGCCCTCGCGCGCTACGGCACCATGAGCTTCGGCGACGTCGCGGGCGCCGCCATCCGCTACGCCCGTGAGGGCTTCACCATGCATCCGGTGATGGCGCACTACATCGAGAAGAACTCTGCGACCTATCGGCGCTGGCCGCAGAACGCCGCCATCTACCTCCCCGGCGGCGCGCCTGCGCGCGAGGGCGAGCTATTCGGCCAGGCCGATCTCGCGCGATCGCTTCAGCACATGGTCGACGAGGAGCGCGCGGCGCGTGGCCGGGGCCGCACAGCGGGGCTGGACGCCGCTCGCAAAACCTTCTATCGCGGCGATCTCGCTACGGCGATGCTGCGCTACCACCAGGACAATGGCGGCTGGCTCAGCCGGGAGGATTTGGAGTCGTACCGATCGGAGGTCGAGCCGCCGCTGCGTCGAACGTTCCACGACCTCGAGGTGATGAGCTGCGGGGCGTGGTGTCAGGGACCGGTGCTGCTCCAGATGCTCTCGCTGCTCGAGGGATACGATCTGAAGGCGCTCGGCCACAACACGCCGGCCTACGTGCACGTCGTGACCGAAGCCATGAAGCTCTGCTTCGCCGATCGCGAGCGCTACTTCGGCGATCCACGATTCGTCCGCGTTCCCATGGAGACGTTGCTCTCGTCGCCCTACGCCGCCGAGCGCCGCCGCCTCCTCCGCGAAGACCGCGCGTGGCCAGAAATGCCACCGCCCGGCGTGGTGCCGGGATTTGACGGCTCGTCGGGATGGCCTGTCAGCCACCACCCTGCGCCGGTCCCTCGTGGCCGACAACAGTCCCGCGCTCTCGGGAGACACATCGTATGTGTGCGTGATCGATCGGCACGGCAACGCGCTCTCGGCCACGCCGAGTGACGTCTCGTGGGAGAGTCCGGTCATCCCCGGCCTCGGGTTCTGTCCCTCCTCGCGTGGCTCGCAATCCTGGGCCGTGCCCGGCCATCCCTCGTGCGTCGCTCCCGGCAAGCGGCCGCGCCTCACGCCGAACCCGGCGCTGGCCATGCGCCGTGGGAACTTCGTCATGCCGTTCGGCGCCCCGGGTGGCGATCTCCAGCCCCAGAGCATGCTGCAGGTCTTGCTGAACCACACCGTGTTCGGGATGAACGTGCAAGAGGCGATCGACGCCCCGCGCTTCGTAACTCATAGCTTCCCCGGCAGCTTCGAACCACATCCTTACTACCCCGGGCGGCTCGATCTGGAACGCGGCATCGGCGCCGCCGCCGGCGACGCTCTGGCCGCGCTCGGGCACCAAGTGCAATGGCTGCCGGACCTTTCGATGAACACCGCCGGGGTGTGCGCGATCGTGGCTGACCGTCAGAGAGGGATCCTGTACGGCGGCGCCGACCCCCGACGAGCCGCCCGTGCCATGGGGTGGTGACGGTCAAGCTCTCGCTTGCGTAGGCCGTTGTCGATTCAGCGCCTCGCCAGTCGACTACCTGATGGATAGCCACGACAAGGAGATTCCGATGAAGGTGGATGTGCAGAGGGAACACCGTTGGCTGCAACAACTCGTTGGAGAGTGGACGTACGAGGGCGAGGCGGCGATGGGACCCGACCAGCCCGTCCAGAAATGGCACGGCTCCGAGAGCGTCCGGACCGTGGGGGACGTCTGGGTGCTCTGCGAGGGACAAGGCGAGATGCCCGGCGAGTGCACCGGGACGACCCTGATGACGCTTGGTTACGACCCACAGAAGCAGCGATACGTGGGAACGTTCGTCGGCTCGATGATGACGTATCTCTGGGTGTACGAGGGCTCCCTGGACAGCGCCGAGAAGATCCTGACCCTCCATGCCGAGGGTCCGAGCTGCTCCGGCGACGGAACCATGGCCAAATACAAGGACGTGATCGAGATTGTGGATGAACAGCACCGCACCCTGACCTCCCACATGCTGGGCGGGGACGGCAGTTGGACCAAGTTCATGACGGCGCACTACCTTCGCAAAGACTAGGCGTTTGGGCCATCGAGATCTCGCCGGATCCCGTCGGCCGTGCGTACTCGCTCGGTCATCTGGGCTGCGCCTATGACACGGTTCGTCGAGCGCGCCGAGAGCCTGGCCGCGACCCTCGGCATCGCCTCTTTGGTGTAGGTCCGTTCTCGACAGGCTTGGCCAGCTCGGCTCCAGCTCCGAAGAACAGAGCTATACTGACCAGGGATGGCCCAGATTCGCCTGCCGCCGCATCTCGCGGAGAGCGCCCGGGCGGCGCGTACGCCGATGACCGTCGACGAACTCCTTGCCCGTTTCCCCGAGGTGCCTCGCGACCTCCGCGACGAACCCATCCTCGGGGAGTACGCGAAAGCATTCGGCCCGCTTCTGCGGGTAGCCCAGAAACCGTCACCCTGCATGGGCAGCGGCGGTGATGCTCAGCACGTCTTCTATACCCGTCTCGTGAACGACTTGGCGATCTACGGGATCGGCCTGGCGAAGCGTGACCGGACCTTGGCGCGGCTTCAGGCCACGCTCGAGCAGTATCGCCAGCAGCCCGCGACGTTCGCCTGCACTCTCGTGCCCCGCCGCGCCTCTGGCGCGCCACCAGCCGGCTGCCGCTGACGCTGCGCCCCCCGTAAGCCCGATCCGCTCACCCCGCAAACAACTTCGAGCTGTCCACGTGCGGAAGCACGCTGTCCCGGGGCTCCGAGGGTAGCCAGAAGATGGCGCGCTCCGGTGCGGCCGCCGCCAGCGCATCGAGCGCTTCCCGTTTGGGTGGGGCGCGACGAAGATGGACACCGGCGCCGATTTCGGATCGAGCCCGGCCGGGGCTGCTCGCGCAGCTCGGTGATACGCTCGACGCGTCTTACGGTCCCGTGATTTTCTATTTCCTCGGCGTTCCAGCCGCCGCCGATCCCGAAAAGCACGCGGCCGCCCGAGACCGGATCGTATCTTCACGGCAAGACTAGAGAGCGTTCCGCCCAGGTTGTCGCTCGGGTAGGCGGGACGAGCTTGAGATTTTCGCTTGACAGGCTCGTTCAATACGAGTGGCGACATGTCGGCGGTCGCGACCAGAGGCCGGCCCAGCGGTGAGGAGAGGCGCGGCGGTGCGCGGCCGGGGGTGGAAGGGATCGAAAATCATTTCTCGACCTGGAATCATCGGTCGTGGAGGCGCGCAGGTCGCCCCGAATTGCAGGTGTAGAGTCGGCCCAGAAGAAAGGGGCCCGGCCATGCAGATCCATTTCCCCCACGTCCACGTTCTCCCAGATCCCGCCGCGGAGCTAGACCGGCTCGGCGACGAGATCGCCGAACTGTCGGCGCACCTCGAGGCCGCCACCGCACGTCTCCTCGATCGCATCCGTGAGTTCGACACCCGCGGGGGCTGGAACACCGGCTTTCGCTCCTGCGCCGCCTGGCTCAGCTGGCGCGTGGGGCTCGACCTGGGGGCGGCCCGCGAGCGCGTTCGCGTCGCCCGCGCCCTGGCAACGCTCCCGCGCCTGGCCCAGGCTCTCGCGCGCGGTGAACTCTCGTACGCCAAGGTCCGCGCCCTGACGCGTGTTGCCACGCCCGAGACCGAGGACCGTCTGCTGGCCGTGGGCCGCGCCGGCACGGCCGACCACGTCGAGCGGATCGTGCGGGGCTGGCGACGCGTGGACCGGCGAGCCGAAGCGCGCGAGACCGCACAGCGCCACGTAAGCCGGGCCCTGCACGTCTCTCAGGAAGAGGACGGCATGGTCGTGCTCCGGGGCCGGCTGGAGCCGGAAGTGGGAGCGCTCCTGCTGCGCGCGCTCGCTGCCGCGCGCGAGACGCTGTATCAGCGCTCACGAGCCGAGGCGGCGATCGCACCCCTGGCTGACCCGGCGGCGGAGCCCCCGACCATGGCCCAGCAGCAGGCGGACGCGCTGGCGCTGCTCGCAGAGACCGCTCTCCACCACGGGCTCGATCCCGGAGCCCCCGGCGAACGCTACCAGGTCGTGGTCCACGTCGATGCGTCGGTGCTGGCCGACCCCGATCAGCCTGGCCAGTCGGTCCTCGAAGACGGGGTGCACGTTTCCGCGGAAACGTCCCGCCGGCTGGCGTGCGACGCCAGCCGCGTGGTCATGCGGCATGACGACGCGGGGCGCTTACTGGAAGTCGGCGCCCGGACACGGACGATTCCGCCGGCGCTGCGCCGAGCGCTTCACGCTCGGGACCGCGGTTGCCGGTTTCCGGGCTGCGATGGACGCTTCACCCAGGGGCATCATCTCCGCCACTGGGCGCAAGGCGGCCCGACCACGCTCTCGAACCTCGCCCTGCTCTGCCGCCGCCATCACCGCGCCGTCCACGAGGAGGGCTACCAGGTCGATCGAGACCCAGACGGCACGCTCCAATTCCGCCGGCCCGATGGTCACCCTCTGCCCGAGGTGCCGCCGCCGGCTGCGGTACCCGCCGATCCGGTGCAGGTTCTCCAGACGAGACACGTCGCTCAGGGGCTTCATCTTCATGCGCGCACGACCTGCGCCGGTTGGCTGGGGGAACGCCTGGACGTAGGCTGGGCCATCGACGTCTTGCACCCGCTGGCCGCCGGCCCGCCAGGCAGTCTGCCACCGGCTGCACCGTGGACCGTCGAAGCCCTGCATCCACGCCGGGAGGATGCCGATTCGGTGATGTGGTGAGGCGCTGGGCAGCGATGTCTCGGCGTCGACGTTCCGAACCGTCTGCGAGGTCGCTGGCGGCCGCGACGATGTCCTCCGGTCACCAGCGTCGTCCGATGCCGCCGACCGCGGACGCCGTCGTCCCCGGCGCGCTGAGCGTTCTGTCGAGCCGACGTCAGACGCGGCGGTCTGAGAGAAAATCGACGATGCGCCGGTTGACCTCGCCGGGCCGCTCGAGATGGACGAAGTGGCCGGCTCCCGGCAACACCACCTTCTCGAGACCCTTCGCGAACAGATCGTCCATGCCCTCGAAGGCCTCCAGCCGCCCGGGGCGATCACGTGTGCCGTGCAGGGCGAGAGTGGGAACCGGGGTGGGTGTGGTGCTGATGCGCTCGTGCAGCGACTGAAGTGCGGGGTCGCGATTCGCGGGATGGAACGTGTGGCGATAGTAGTTGAGGGCCGCCGTCAGCACACCGGGCCGACGGAACGTGGCCTTCACTCGTTCGATGATGGGTGCCGGATCGTACTCCGGGGAGGCGTCTCGCCACCACTGCTCCAGAAAGGCGAAATCGTTGGCGGCCACGATCTGCTCGGCGAACGGCATCTGGAAGAAGTAGGCGTGCCAGATGCCCTTGTGCCGCTCGTAGCTCGCTGCCAAACCGCCGCGCACGGCGGCGGGATGAGCAGCCCCGATAGTGACGATACGCTCGATGCGCTCCGGGGCTAGCGCGGCCGCGCCATACGTGGCCGTGGCGCCCCAGTCGTGACCCACCAGGAACGCACGCTCGGCACCGAAAGCGTTGACGAGGCCCACCGCATCTTGGGCCAACAGCACCGACTGGTAGCGGCCGTCCGCCGAGAGTGTGGTGGGGGCGTATCCCCGCATGAACGGCGCGACTGCACGAAAGCCCGCGTCAGCCAGGGCCGGCAGAAGCTCGCTGAAGGTGTGGGCGTTGTCAGGGAAACCGTGAAGACAGAGGACCAGCGGGCCGCGCCCCGCCTCCAGATAATGAAACGTCACACCATTGACCTCGACGCGGCCGGTCTCGAGCGCCATGGGTCCACTCTCCTCAGCGGCTCTGGAGATAGTCGGCGAAATACTCCTCGGTCGTGACCAGCCGGCTCGTCAGGCCAAGCCGGAAGGCTTCGCCCGCGAACGCATCGATCTGCGCCCGGTTGGGCTCGAGTCCATACGGGTGGAAGTCCTCGCCCATCACTGCCACCGTATCCTCGAGCTCAGCTTCGAGCCACGGCGTGGCGTAGGGAAACCCCTTCTGGGCTGCGGTAAAGCAATCGTTGGCAGCGATGAACGCCTCGGTCAGGTTCCTGGCGATCCACGGGTTGGCCTCCCAGCACTGGCGCCGGATGACGATGAGATGCTGGGGAGGAAAAGCGCCGGTCTTGCGAAAGTACTCTTGCTCAACCTGGCGAAAGTCCGGGAACAATCGGGCCAGGGGGCCGTTCTGCGGATGATACTCTTTCGGGCGCGGCGGACTGTAGATGGCCTCCAGTTCGCCGGCCATCAGCATCTCGGACAGCGATCGGCCGGGAGGCGGTGCTTTCACCCCGGAAGGCAAGGTGTGGTCCATCGGTGCGGACCACGGCGTGTCGATATCCCCGATCCACCACTCGATGGCGGCCGGGTCAAGACCCACGAAACGGAGGAAGTGGCGGTACCAAATGGATCCGCTGGCAGTGTAGCTGTACATGCCGATGCGCTGGCCGGCGAGGTCCGTCGGCTTCTGAATCGGGCCACCGCGGCGAATGTACAGGTCACGCGCCGTGAAATTTCGCAGCGGAAACACGGGAAGACCGACATAGCGGCGATCGCCCTGATCGATGCGGTACAGGTACTGCGCCATCGACCATTCGCCCCCCTGCACTGCGGGATCCTGCACAGCGCGACGCAGCATTTCGGCGCGCCCCGGCCACGAGCCCCGGCTGCTTAAGATCATCGTGAGGGCGATCCCCTCCGGCTTCACCTCGCCAGTGGCGAGGGGCATGACACGGGCATAGTCCGCACAGGTCAGGGCAAGCGGGATGTCAGCCATCGTCAACTCCTGAACGGGGCCTCAGCCGTCATCGCGCGTGTCGTCGGACGGAGCGGCCCGGGCGAGCCAGTCGCGGAACGCCGGCGATTGCGCAGGCGGCTACGGAGCAACTCGGGACACACAAAGTGACGACCACCAACTCGTCCAGGCGGCCTGGCTGATGATTCACGGCCTCTTGATGCGGGTGCGAGTGCCTACGCGAACCGCCCGAACGGTAGCACTAATAAGTCCCGGCCGCAAAGACTTTAGTTTCGTTCTGGCGTGCTCGTTCCGGCTCGAAGTCCCCAACGACCGGCAGGCTGTACGCGGCAGCGGTTGAGCTCAGGAACGCTTCCGGTTGCCGGATGACGATGCGCTCGCCCGCACCTTGACTTTGTCGACCTTGCAAAGCAGCATCGCGGCGATGGGCGTGGCCTCTTCCCCGGCATGAGCGAGTCGAGCAGCGGCAAGCGTCGCCCTGCAAGGCGGGCCACCAGCCAGCGGCGTCGCCCGCCTCAGGCCAACCGGAGCCCGACCGACGAACTGGCCGCCCTGCGAGACCGTGTCGGCACTCTCGAGCGCGAGCTCGCCGAGGCGCGGGCCCGCGCCTCCGAGGCGGCGGAGCAGCAGGCGGCGATGGGCGAGATCCTACGAGCCATTTCGACCTCGCCGACGGACCTCGAGGCCGTGTTAGGGGCGATGGTGGAACGGGCAGTGGTCTTGACCGGGGCATCCACGGGCGCCATTTACCGGTACGACGGGGAGGTCCTGGACCTGGTGGCGATACCGAGTGCGGACGTGGCCCCGAAAGCGCGGGCGATGCACCGCGGGTTGGCGCCGGCGCGGGACCGGCGTCGATCCACAGCGGCGCGCGCCGTGGCCGACCGCGCCACCGTGCACGTGCCAGACGTGCTCCAGGACCCGGAGTACGACGCCGAGTTCGCCACGACGCTCGGGTTCCGCGCGGCCCTATCGGTGCCGATGCTTCGCGACGGGATACCGACCGGGGTGCTCTCCGTGGCGAAGCCCGAGCCGACGCCTTTCACCGGATCGCAGGTCGCCCTCCTCCAGGCCTTCGCTGACCAGGCGGTGATCGCCATCGAAAATGCACGCCTGTTCGCGGAACTGGAGGCGCGCAACCACGAGCTGCGGGTCGCCCTGGAGCAGCAGACGGCCACCAGCGAGATCCTGCGCGTGATCAGTCGTTCACCGACGGATGTGCAGCCGGTCTTCGACGCCATCGTACAGAGCGCGACCAGGCTGTGCGACGCCGCTTTCGGGGCTGCCTTTCGATTCGACGGACAGCTACAAACCTTCGTCGCCCACCAGAGTGCGACCCCTGGCGAGCTAGAGCTCTTGCGCGGGAATTATCCGCGCCCAGCGACGCGCGGTGCGGCAACAGGGCGTGCCATTGTCGACCGCCGAATCATCCACATTCACGATATCCGAGAGGATCCCGAGTACACGCTCGAGACACGGCAGGCGCCGGGGTGGCGCACGGTACTGGCCGTGCCGATGTTGCGTGATGGCGAACCCGTCGGCGCCTTGGGCCTTTGGCGACGCGAAGTCAGGCCGTTCACGGAGAAGCAGATCGAGCTGATATCGACCTTCGCGGAACAGGCGGTCATCGCCATCGAAAACGCGCGCCTGTTCACGGAGCTGGAGGCTCGCAACAGCGAGCTGCGGGTCGCTCTCGAGCAGCAGACGGCCACCAGCGAGCTGCTCAAGGTGATCGGCCGGTCTACCTTCGACCTCCAGCCGGTCTTCGAGACGCTGGCCGAGAACGCCCTCCGGCTGTGCGAAGCGCAGCAAGGCATAGTCATCCGATTCGACGGTCGACTCCTTCGAGCCGTGGTCACCCGCGGCCTCACCCACGAGGATACGGAACTCATCGAGCGGAATCCCATCGCGCCCGGACGAGGGAGCGCCTCGGGACGTGCCGCCCTCGAGCGCCGCGCCATCCATATTCACGACGTCCAGTCTGACCCCGAGTTCACTTATCTGGCGGGACAGGTCGGCTTCCGAACCCTGCTGGCCGTCCCCATGCTCAGAGCGGGCGAGTTGCTGGGAGTGATCGTCATCCGGCGAGACGAGGTTCGGCCCTTCACCGACAGTCATATCGCTCTGCTGGAGACCTTCGCCGACCAGGCCGCCATCGCCATCGAGAACGCGCGGCTGCTCAGTGAGCTGCAGGTCAAGAACGCCGATCTCACCGAGGCCCTTGAACAGCAAACGGCCACCAGCGAGATCCTGCGCGTGATCAGTCGTTCACCGACGGACGTGCAGCCGGTCTTCGACGCGATCGCCGAGAGCGCTGTGCGTCTGTGTAGCGGCGACTATGGAAGTGTGAACCGGCTCGAGGGCGACACGATTCATCTCGTCGCGCAGCGCGGTCAGACGGCGCAGTGGCTCGACATGGCCCGCCGGCTCTTCCCGTCCCCCTTGACGAGGGACCTGATCACCGGCGTCGCGATGTTGGACCGCGAGGTCGTGCACCTGCAAGACATGCAGAGCGACCCGCGATTCCCGGCCAGCCAGGCGCTGGCCCGAACCATGGGGTACCGCGCGGCGCTCAGCGTCCCCATGCTGCGGGACAACGGACCCGTCGGCGCCATCGTGGTCTTTCGCCAGGAGGGTCGGCCATTCACCGACAGGGAGATCGGACTCCTCCGCACGTTCGCCGATCAAGCCGTCATCGCCATCGAGAACGTGCGCCTGTTCACCGAGCTCGAGGCGCGCAACAGCGAGCTGCGGGTCGCCCTCGAGCAGCAGACGGCCACCAGCGAGCTGCTCAAGGTGATCGGCCGCTCTACCTTCGATCTCCAGCCGGTCTTCGAGACGCTGGCCGAGAACGCGGTCAGGTTGTGCGAGTCCGAACGATCGTTCATCTTCCGCTTCGACGGTCAGCTCCTGCGCGTCGTGGCCACCCACAACGCCTCCGCCGAGATCATAGACTTCGTCGAGCGGAATCCCATCGCGCCCGGAAGGGACAGCGCCACGGCGCGCGCCGCCCTCGAGCGGCGCACCGTCCACGTCCATGATGCCCAGACCGACCCTGAGTACACCTACGGCTCGCGGCAGGTGGACCGCTTTCGAACCATACTTACGGTCCCCATGCTCAGGGCGGACGAGCTGTTGGGCGTGATCCTGATCTACAGACACGAGATCCGACCGTTCACTGAGAACCAGATCGCCCTCCTGGAGACCTTTGCCGACCAGGCCGCCATTGCCATCGAGAACGCGCGGTTGCTCCGCGAGCTGCAGGCCAAGAACGCCGATCTTACCGAGGCTCTCGAGCAGCAGACGGCCACCGCCGAGATCCTGAGAGTCATCAGCACCTCACCGACAAATCTCCAGCCGGTTCTGGACACGGTGGTCAAGAGTGCGGTTCGCTTCTGCGGAGCCAATGACGCAGAGATCTACCAGGTGGACGGGGCCAACTTCACGGTCGCCGCTCATTACGGCCCTATCCCCGGCCCCACGGGCCGCCGGATCCCGGTGCAGCGGGGAAGCCTTGCGGGGCGCGCTGTGCTCGAGCGGCAGGCCGCTCACGTGGCCGATCTTCAGGCTGAGATCGAGGAGTTCCCCGTGGGGAGCGCTTTGGCTCGGGAGTTCGGCTACCGAACAGCGCTAGCCGTTCCGTTGCTTCGGGAAGGGGCCGCGGCCGTAGGGACGATCAACCTTCGGCGCGCCGAGGTAAATCCGTTCACGCACAAGCAGATCGCGCTGCTCCAGACCTTCGCGGACCAGGCGGTCATCGCCATCGAGAACGTGCACCTGTTCACCGAGCTGGAGGCGCGCAACACTGAGCTGCGGGTCGCCCTCGAGCAGCAGACGGCCACCAGCGAGCTACTCAAAGTGATCGGACGCTCCACGTTCGACCTCCAGCCGGTCTTCGAGACGCTGGCCGAGAACGCGGTCAGGCTGTGCGAGGCCGAGCGCGCGTTCATCTACCGTTTCGACGGTCGAGCTCCTTCGAGTCGTCGCCACCCACAACGTCTCTCCTGAGCTCAGAGCGTTCATCGAGCGGAATCCCTTCACTCCCGGGCGCAGCAACACCGCGGCGCGTGCCGCCCTTGAGCAGCACGCCATCCACGTTCACGACGTTCAGGCCGACCCGGACTACACCTACGGGTCGCGACAGATCGACCCAATCCGGACCCTGCTGTCGATCCCGATGCTCAGGGCGGACGAACTGCTGGGGGTGATCAGCATTTATCGACTGGAGGTCCGGCCGTTCACCGACAGCCAGATCGCTCTGCTGGAGACCTTCGCCGACCAGGCCGCCATCGCCATCGAGAACGCGCGCCTGCTCACGGAGCTGCAAGCGCGGACGGACGAGCTAACCCGGTCGGTGGGGCAGCTCACCGCTCTCGAGGAAGTCGGCCGCGCCGTCAGCTCGACGCTAGATCTCGAGACGGTGCTGACCACCATCGTCTCGCGCGCGGTGCAGCTCTCGGGCACCGAGGCCGGAGCCATCTACGAGTACGACGAGGCGGCCGAGCTGTTCCACCTGCGCGCCACCGAGAACATGCCCGAGGAATTCGTGGACATGGCCAGAGCGACGGCCCTTCAGAAGGGCGAGGGGGCAACCGGCCAGGCTGCGGTCACGCGCCAGCCCGTCCAGGTTGCCGACATCGCCATCGCCGGCGCCTACCAGAGCCGTATGCGCGAGGTTCTGCTGCGGGCGGGTCAGCGCTCCGTCCTGGCCGTGCCGCTCCTGCGCGAGAACCAAGTCGTGGGCAGCCTCGTCGTGGCGCGGACGACCCCGGGCGAGTTCCCGCTCGAGACGGTGGATCTCCTCAAGACCTTCGCCACCCAGTCCGCGCTAGCCATCCAGAACGCGCGCCTCTTCCGCGAGCTGGAGGAGAAGAGCCGAGCGCTGGCCGTCGCCAGTCGGCACAAGTCGGAGTTCCTTGCCAACATGTCCCACGAGTTGCGCACACCGCTCAACGCCATCATCGGCTACAGCGAGATGCTGGAGGAAGAGGCGGGCGACCTCGGCCAGGAGGCCTTCGTCCCCGACCTCAAGAAGATCAACGCGGCCGGCAAGCACCTCCTCGAGCTGATCAACGCGGTGCTCGATCTCTCCAAGATCGAGGCTGGGAAGATGGAGCTCTACCTCGAGCGCTTCGCGGTGCCGTCGCTGATCGAGGAGATCGCGGCCGTGGTGCAGCCGCTCGCGGCTCGGAAGGGCAACACGTTGGCGACCCGCTGCGAGCCCGGCGCCGGAGAGATGTACGCGGATCAGACCAAGGTCCGGCAGGCCCTGTTCAACCTCCTCTCCAATGCATGCAAGTTCACAGAACGTGGAACCGTATCGCTGAGCGTGCGGCGCGAACGGGTGCCCGAGCCCGATGCGCCCTGGATGGTCTTCGAGGTGACCGACACGGGCATCGGCATGACCGAGGAGCAGATGGGTCGGCTCTTCCAGGAGTTCTCCCAGGCCGAGGCCTCGACCGCGCGGAAGTACGGGGGGACCGGGCTGGGGCTCGCCCTGTCGCGTCGCCTATGCCAGATCATGGGCGGCGACATCACGGTCGAGAGCGAGGCGGGACGAGGGAGCACCTTCACGATCCGGCTGCCCGCCGAGGTCAGTGCGGCGGCGGCTCAGCCCGAGGCCTTGGAAGCAACAGCCGCGGCCGGCGACGACCTCCCGGACGGCGGCCGCGACAATCAGCGCGGGGACAGTGCTGGTAGTGGACGACGAGGCCGCCACGCGCGAGCTGATGGAACGCTTCCTGGCGAGAGAGGGCTTTCGCGTCGTGACGGCGGCCGGCGGCGAGGAAGGGCTACGGCTGGCGCGGCAGGTCAAACCCGACGTCATCACCCTCGACGTGATGATGCCGGGCATGGACGGCTGGGCGATGCTGGGAGCGCTGAAGCACGACCCCGACGTCGCGAGCATTCCCGTCGTCATGCTCACCTTCGTGGACGACAAGACCCTCGGCTACGCGCTGGGCGCGGCCGCATACCTGACCAAACCCATCGACCGCGACCGGCTGGTGGCTGCCCTGACTCCGTACCGCCGCGGCCTCTCCGTGCTGGTGGTGGAAGACGAGGAAGATCTCCGAGGCCTGCTGCGCCGCATCCTGGAGCGCGAGGGCTACGCGGTGACCGAGGCCGAGAACGGGCGGGCCGCGCTGGCCCGGGCTCGCGAGGCACCTCCCGGGCTCATCCTGCTCGACCTCATGATGCCCGAGATGGATGGCTTCGAGTTCGTGACCGAGCTGCGCGGCCAGGTGTGGGGCCGGAGCATCCCGATCATCGTGGTCACGGCCATGGAGCTCACCTCGGCCGACCGCGAGCGCCTCAATGGCGGCGTTCAGCGCATCCTCCAGAAGGGCGGCTACACGCGCGAGGCCCTCCTCGCCGAGGTCCGCGACATGGTGGCCGCCTGCGTAGCGTCCCGTCAGGTCGAACCCGCGCGCGAGGCCCGACTGGAAGCAGAGTGATTCTTCGCTGATCACGCAAGCCCCCTGCGCGCCGCGGTGACCCTTGACGCGATGTCGGCTATTCCTCCAGAATGGAGGCACAATGGAGGCATTACCGTGGCGACCCTGAACGTCAAGAAGGTGCCCGACGCCCTGTACCGGAGGCTCCAGGCCCAGGCCAGGCGGCAGCGGCGCTCGGTGGCTCAGGAGGTCGTCCACCTCCTGAGCCAGGCTCTCGAGGAACCCGAACCGCGGTCCATCCTGGAGCTTCGAGGGCTGGGCAAGGAGCGCTGGCGTGGGGTCAATGCGGCCCGGCATGTGACCCGGGAACGCCGCTCGTGGGATTGATCGATGATATCGGGTCGGGGCCCGTCGGTCTCGACACCGCGATCTTCATCTATCTCATCGAGGAACATCCGCGCTTCCTTCCCCTCGTGGAGCCCGTGTTCGCGGCCGTCGACCGCGGTCGCTGGCCGGGGATCACCTCGGGCGTCACGTTGATGGAGGTGCTCGTGGTGCCGTACCGGGCCGGAGACATTGCTCTTGCCGAGCGGTACGAGACTCTCCTCACGCGCAGCCGCGGGATCCACATGGTCGACATTGACCGGGCTCTCCTGCGCGCCGGGGCCCAGGTCCGCGCGCTGACCGGGATGAGGGCCCCTGACGCCCTCCAGGTCGCGGCAACCCTCCGGGCCCGCTCGAGCGCGTATCTCACGAACGACCGCCGGCTGCCTCGTGTGCCTGGGCTGCGGGTGCTCCAGTTACGCGACTAC
The DNA here is from genome assembly GCA_963754315.1 of uncultured Candidatus Rokubacteria bacterium. GTDB lineage: Bacteria > Methylomirabilota > Methylomirabilia > Rokubacteriales > CSP1-6 > CAVWFS01. Next base: position 58,825 of record CAVWFS010000008.1, on the reverse strand, counting down.
TTGCCGTCCAGGTAGCACGGCCGCGCGGACGCCAAAGGTGGCGTGACGACTCTGCGTTCGGGTGGCGTTGCCCTAGCGCGGGGCCGGTAGGGCAATCCGATCAGGGCCCGGGTGGACAAATCAGAGGTATGGCTTCGCGCTTGTTCCGGCGGTAGATCCGAAAATCGGCTCGATCCACGGTAAGCACAGGATGGCCAGGGTGGATCTCGCTCATTCGGATGAGGCAAGGATCGGCGAGGTCCGGATGGCGGTCGGCATACCGCGCGGCCAGGCTGGCAAGCTGCGGGATGTGTTCGCGGCAGTCGAAGGCAAGCTCGACCAAGCCCTCCTGGACCATCGCCAGTGCCAGCCCTGCGCTCTCCAGGTGAAACGCGGCTTCCGCCAGCACCGCCTCGCACGTCAGCAGGGGAGCCGTCAACTGCTCGGCCACGACGACCGCCCACGCGTGATGGCGGTCGCCGCGATTTGCGAAGGCGACGAGGAAGCCGGTATCGGCGATCGCGTTCATGGACGGGAGAAGCCCTTGCGGGACGACAGATCTCGCGGCCCGCGCACCGAACCAGCCAGACGCATGAACGACTTACGAGGGCCTCCGGCCCGCGCGCGTTCGAGCTGGTCGCGGACGATCCTCCCCTGGGACACTCCGGTCCGCGTCGCCACCTCTTCCAGCCAGGTGGCCAGCTCCTTGCTGAGACGTACGGTGATTGTATGACTCATATGGCACAAGTGTAATCGCCCTGGCCTTTCAGCGGAAGCGTTCCCCTCTCTCTCGGCGACTGGCGAGCCTACGTTTCCAGCGCCGGTGACTTCATGGCTAGATGGCCTGCATGGTGTGGACGCCTTGACTTGCCGGTCCCGGCGGAGCAGCATGCCGCGATGGATCTCGCCGTTTCGACGCCCTGCTCGTTGAACCCGCCCCGATGGGAGGGCGCCTGAGTGGCCAGAAAGGTCAGCAAACCCACGATCGCGCCCAAGGTGAATCTCGCCGCGGAGAATGCCGAGCTTCGGCAGGCGCTGGCGCGCGCTGAGGCCCGGGTGAAACAGCTCGAAGGCGAGGTGGCCGAAAAGAGAGCGGCGCAGAGCCGGGCCGAAACCGCGCTTCGCCGAAGCGCTCGAGCAGCAGACCGCGACCGGCGAAATCCTCCAGATGATCTCGCGATCGCCCACGGAGCTGGAACCTGTCGCGCAGGCCATTGCCGACAGCGCCTTTCGGCTCTGCGAGTGTGCGTACGCCGGCGTGTTTCGCTTCGACGGCGAATTGATTCGCTGGCTCGCCGCGCGAGGAACCAGCGCCGCTGCCGAGGCGGTCTTGCGAGGCTTCTGGCCGCGACCACCGGACCATGGGACGCTCACCGGGCGGGCAATCCTCGCTCGCGAGACCATCCATATTCGCGACGCGGATTCCGACCCCGACTACGCGACGGCGGTCCCAGCGGCCAATCGAGCGGCGGTCGCGATCCGAAGTTTCCTCGGCGTGCCCATGCTGCGGGACGGGCAGCCGATCGGCGTCATCGGGCTCGTCCGATCGGAGGTCAAGCCGTTCTCCGATCGGGAAATTGCGCTCGTCCAGACCTTTGCCGCCCAAGCCGTCATCGCCATCGAGAACGTCCGCCTGTTCAAGGAGCTGGAGGCGCGCAACATCGACCTCAGGGTCGCCCTGGAACAGCAGACGGCAACCAGTGAAGTTCTGCGGGTAATTTCGAGCTCGCCGACGGATGTCCAGCCCGTGTTCGACGCCATCGCCGCGAGCGCCACGCGCCTGTGCGGCGGGCTCTACGGAGCGGTCTACCGGCGATATGCCGAGGTGGTCGACTGTGTCGCGCTGTACAACATGACCTCCGACGCGGAGAATCTGTTCCGACGAGCCTTCCCGCGGCCGGTGACGGCGGGGATGTCACCGCAGTTCCGTCGTGCCGTCGTCGACGGTGCGGTGGTGGTCACTCCGGACATCGAGACTGACCCTGACCTGCCGCCGCGCTCCCGGGACTTCTTCCGGAGCCACGACACACGCAGCGTGGTGCTCGTGCCGCTGCGGCGGCGTGGGGAGGTCATCGGCGTCCTCGGCATTGGCCACGGAGCGATCGCCGCGTTCTCCGATGACCACGTCAAGCTCCTCAAGACCTTCGCCGACCAGGCCGTCATTGCCATCGAGAACGTGCGCCTGTTCAAGGAGCTGGAGGCGCGCAACGCCGACCTCAGCGTCGCCCTGGAACAGCGGACGGCCACGGCCGAGATCCTTCGCGTCATCGCCGGCGCCCACACGGACCCGCAGCCGGTGTTCGATACGATCGCCGCCAGTGCGCTTGCGCTGTGCCGGGCCACGTTCAGCGTCGTTCTGCGGCTTGACGGGGAGACGCTGCACCTCGCCGCCATGGACGCAGACTCCCGGACGAGCGAAGCCCTCCGGCAGATCTTCCCGATGCCCCTCGACCGGAGCGCCACGACCGCCCGTGCGGTGCGGACGCGCGAGGTAGCCTACGTGCCCGACGCGGCCAAGGATCCCCAGTACGCGCTCCGCGACTGGGCGCAAGCGGTTGGGTTCCGGAGCAGCTTGTCGGTGCCCATGCTGCGAGACGGCCTTCCCATCGGCGCGATCAATGTATCCGGGGTCGAGCCCGAGATGTTCTCGGAGCGGCAGGTGGAGCTGCTCCGGACCTTTGCGGACCAGGCCGTCATCGCCATCGAGAACGCGCGGCTCTTCACGGAACTGCAGCAGAAGAACCAGGCTCTCACGGCCGCTCACGCCCAGGTGACCGAGGCCCTGGAGCAGCAGACCGCGACGAGCGACATCCTTCGCGTCATCTCGAGTTCCCCGACCGATGTTCAACCTGTCTTCGACGCCATCGCCGAGAGTTCGCACCGGCTGTGCAATGCCTTCACCAGTACCGTCTTCCGATTCGATGGAACCCTCATCCACTTCGTCGCCCAGCAAGGCCTCGCGCTAGAAGCAATCGAGGTCACGCGAGGAATGTTCCCTGTTCGCCCCAGTCGGGATAGCGCGACGGCGCGAGCGATCCTCCTTCAGGCCATCGTTCACATACCCGACGTGCACGAGGATCCTGAGTACCGGACTCACCAGTGGGTTGGTGTTATGGGAGTCCGAGGCGTGCTGTCGGTGCCGATGCTTCGTGAGGGCCGTCCCATCGGGACGATCACGGTCAATCGAATCGAGGCCGGGCCGTTTTCTGACAAGCAGATCGAGCTGCTCAAGACCTTCGCCGACCAGGCCGTCATCGCCATCGAGAACGTGCGGCTGTTCAAGGAGCTGGAGGCGCGCAACACCGACCTCAGCGTGGCGCTCGAGCAGCAGACGGCGACTGCCGAGATCCTGCGCGTCATTTCCAGCTCGCCGACCGACGTCCAGCCGGTCTTCGATGCAATCGTGCGTAGCGCCGTGCCCCTGTGCGATGGGCTGGTCGGCGCAGTCTTCCGGTTCGATGGCGAGCTGATGCACCTCGAGGCGGCTCACAACTACCCGCCGGAAGCGCACCAGGCACTCCAGCGGATGTTGCCGATGCGGCCGCAGCCGAGCAGCCCGCTGGTGGCCGCGCGCGCGATCCTGACGCGAGCCGTCGTCCACGTTGAGGACGTGCTGGCCGACGGCGAACATGCGCACCGCGTCGCGCTGGCCGGCGGGTTCCGGAGCTTGCTCGCCGTGCCCATGGTGCGCGACGGGAACGCCATCGGCGCGATTTTCGTGGCGCGCGTCAAGCCGGGGCCGTTCGTGCCGGCCCAGATTGAGCTGCTCAAGACCTTCGCCGACCAAGCCGTCATCGCCATCGAGAACGTGCGGCTGTTCAAGGAGCTGGAGGCACGCAACACCGACCTCAGCGTTGCCCTCGACCGACAGACGGCGACGAGTGAAATTCTCAAGGTGATCAGCCAGTCGCAAACTGACGTCCAGCCGGTGTTCGACACGATCGTCCGGAACGCGGTGCGGCTGGGCGACGCGCGTTTCGGCGTCCTCCACCGTTTCGACGGTGAGCAGCTCCATGTGGTAGCGCACGCCGTCACGCCCGAGGCGCTGGAGGCTCTTCGGCGCGCGTACCCGATGCGCCCGGCCCGTTCCCAGGTCTCGGGGCGGGCTATCCTCACGCGTGCTGTCGTCGAGATCCGGGACGTGCGACAGGACCCCGAGTATCAGGCCGATATGGCAGCGGCGGGGGAGTGGAGAAGCATGCTCGGCGTGCCGATGCTCCGGGCGGACGGCAGCCCTATCGGCACCATCGTCATCCAGCGGAGCGAGCCGGGGCCCTTTGCCGCCAGCCACATCGAGCTCCTGAAGACCTTCGCCGACCAAGCCGTGATCGCCATCGAGAACGCGCGGCTCTTCAACGAGCTGCAGGAGCGGACGGCGGCGCTGACCCGCTCGGTCGGCCAGCTCACGGCGCTGGGCGAGGTCGGGCAGGCCGTCAGCTCGTCGCTCGATCTCGAGACCGTGCTCACGACCATCGTAGGGCGGGCCGTGCAGCTCTGCGGCGCCGCGGGCGGCGCCATCTATGAGTACGACGAGGCGGCGGAGGAGTTCTCCCTTCGTGCGACGGAGGGCTTGCCCGAGGAGTATCTGGTCATCGCACGCCAGGCGCCGGTGCGTAAGGGCGAGGGGGCGACGGGCCGGCTGGCCATCACGCCCGAGCCCATCGAGATCCCTGACATCACGGCGCCCGGTGCTTACGAGGCCCGGATCAAGGAGGCCCTGGTCCTCACGGGGCATCGCGCGCTCCTGGCAATGCCTCTGCTCCGCGAGGGGCGCGTCCTGGGCAGTCTCGTCGTCGTGCGCAAGACAGCGGGGAGCTTCGAGCCCGAGGTGGTGAGCCTGCTCCAGACCTTCGCCACCCAGTCCGCATTGGCCATCCAGAATGCGCGGCTGTTCAAGCAGATCGAGGTCGCCAACCGACACAAGTCCGCGTTCCTGGCCAGCATGTCCCACGAGCTGCGCACGCCGCTCAATGCCATCATCGGCTACAGCGAGATGCTGGAAGAAGAGGCGGTCGACCTCGGCCATGAGGCCTTCGTCCCCGACCTCAAGAAGATCAACGCCGCCGGCAAGCACCTGCTGGAGCTGATCAACGCGGTGCTAGATCTCTCGAAGATCGAGGCCGGCCGCATGGACCTCTATCTCGAGACGTTCAGCGTGCCAGCCTTGATGAGCGAGATCGCCGCCGTCATCCAGCCGCTCGCCGACAAGAACGGCAACCGAGTCGAGGTGCGCTGCGACCCCGCCGTCGGAGAGATGCGGGCCGACCTCACCAAGGTGCGCCAGGCGCTGTTCAACCTCCTGTCCAACGCGTGCAAGTTCACGGAGCGAGGGACGGTCTCCCTCGCCGTGCGCCAGGAGACTGGCGAGGGTGGGGGCGTCATCGTCTTCGACGTCAGCGACACCGGCATCGGTATGACCGAGGAACAGCTCGGGCGCCTGTTCCAGGAGTTCTCCCAGGCCGAGGTATCCACCAGCCGCCGCTACGGCGGGACGGGGCTGGGGCTGGCGCTCAGCCGCCGGCTTTGCCGGCTCATGGGAGGCGACGTCACCGTCACGAGCGAGCCCGGCCGCGGGAGCACGTTCAGTATTCGCCTTCCGGTAGAGGTGGCGGAGCCAGTCGCCGAGGTTCCCACCCGAGCGCCGGGCGGACCCGCCGGGGCGAGCCTGGTGCTGGTGATCGACGACGATCCGTCGGTGCGCGATGTCGTGCAGCGCTTCCTCGTCAAGGAAGGCTTCCGAGTCGCGACCGCGACCGGCGGCGAGGAGGGCCTCCGGCTCGCGCACGACCTCCGCCCGGATGCCATCACCTTGGACGTGATGATGCCCGGCCTGGACGGCTGGGCCGTGCTCGCCGCGCTCAAGGAGGACGGCGCCACCGCCTCCATCCCAGTGGTCATGCTGACGATGCTGGACGACCGAAGCCTCGGCTATGCACTGGGTGCGACCGACTACCTCACGAAGCCGATCGACCGCGAGCGGCTGGTGGCCGCGCTGGCCCCCTACCGGCGCGAGCTGCCCGTGCTGATCGTGGACGACGACCCCGATCTGCGCGCGCTCCTGCGCCGCCTGCTGGAGCGAGAGGGCTACGGGGTCGCCGAGGCCGACAACGGCCGCGCCGCGCTCGACCGGGTGCGAACGCGCACGCCCGGCGCGATCCTGCTCGACCTCATGATGCCGGAGATGGACGGCTTCGAGTTCCTGGAGGAACTGCGACGCGACGAGGCGGGCCTCGGCATCCCCGTCATCGTGATCACGGCGCGGGATCTCTCGGCCGAGGATCATCAGCGCCTCAACGGCTCGGTCGAGCGCATCCTCCAGAAGGGCGCCTATCGCCACGACGCCCTTCTCGCCGAGGTGCGGCGTCTGGTGGGAGCATCGGTGGGGCAGCGGCGAGGAGCCCGAGCGGAGGGGTCGTGAGGGTCGGGCTCGCTTACCACGCAGAGCGAATCGGATACTGGGAGATGAGCGGGTCGGGGCCGAGCATCACCAGTCCGTGGACGATGGCCTGGCACACGAGCATCCGGTCGAAGGGATCGCGATGGAGCGGCGGAAGCCTGTCGAGATGCAGGGCCGATTCCTCGTCCAACCCCAGAGTGTCGATGCCGTGGCGGCGTCGCTGCGCCGGCACGAACCGCGCTGGTGCCTCGGGCAGCGGAAGCCGGCCAGCCGCGTGCTTGAGGGTGATCTCCCACGCGGAGACGGCGCTCAGATAAACGTCGTTGTCCGGGTCTACGAACAGCTCGCGTGCCCGGGGCGACAGGTCGGACATCCCGCCGATGATCCAGAGGAACGTGCAGGTGTCGAGCAGGAGTTTCACCCGGGCTTCCCCTCCCAGCGGTCCAGTTCGCCCTCCTGGAGGGGCTCGAAGAACGCGGCCGGTACCTCGAACGTACCCTTCGCCAGCCCGACGGGCCGACGGGCCGTCCGACGGGCCGCCACCGGGCGAATCTCCGCCACGGGAACGTTTCTGTTGCAGATGACGATGGTCTCGCCCGTGGCCACACGGGCCAGGTAGCGCGATAGGTGCGTCTTGACGGCGTGAATGTTGGCCCTGATCATAGTCTAATTCTGAGTCTATAATATGACTAAGTCAATCCGCTGTCACCTGCCTGGAAGTTCGCCTGCCGCATTGATTCGCCCATGAATACGTAGACCAGCCAGCCTGGCGGCGGCTCCATCTGCGCGACTATTTGGCCCCCAGATAGGCGGGGCCGACGGGCTACCTTGACTTCGCCGGCCTACACAGGGGAGCATCGCCGCGTGGACGTCTCATGAGCCCCAGGAAGCCAACCAGAAAGCCAGGCAAGACGACGCGGACGGCCACCCAGCTCCAGCTCGCTGCCGAGAACGCTGTCCTTCGGGCTGAGCTCGTCGAGGCGCGGGAGCAGCAGGCAGCCACCGACGAGATCCTCGGCATCATCTCCCGATCACCCAACGACGCTCAGCCCGTATTCGACGCCATCGCCCGCCACGCGGTCGCGCTCTGCGGCGGCGAGGGCGGCATCGTGCTCCGTTACGACGGTGAGCAGATCCACCTTGCCGCACACAATAATTTGCGGCCCGGCGGGGCGGAGCGAATGAGCCGTTTCCCGCGACCACCGGACCGGAGCTTGCCCGCGGGCGTGGCGATCCTCGATCGGGTGATCGTCCACGTCACCGACCTCCAGGCGTCGGAGTTCACGGGTGCCCCCGCGCGCGAAGCCGGCCTGGGCAGTGTCATCGCGGTACCACTCCTTCGCGAGGGCCGGGCCATCGGCGCCCTCACCGTCACACGGCAAGAGACCGGCGGCTTCTCCGACCGCCAGATCGCGCTCCTCCAGAGCTTCGGCGCCCAGGCGGTGATCGCCATCGAGAACGTGAGGTTGTTTCGCGGGCTCGAGACGCGCAACACCGACCTCAGTGAAGCGCTGGAACAACAGACCGCGACGAGCGAGATCCTCCGCGTCATCAGCGGCTCGCCGACCGACATCCGCCCGGTGCTCGACACGATCGCGGCCAGCGCGGTGAGGGTGTGCGAGGGGTACGACGCGATGGTCTACCTCCGCGAAGGTGACATCATTCGCCGGGTCGCCCACCAGGGGCCGGTCAGGATGGCCTCTACAGATGTCGTGCCTCTCGATCGCACCCGCCACGTCTGGGCGGTGATCCTCGGCCGGCAGACCATCCACGTGGCCGACGCCCAGGCCGACGCCGAGTTCCCAGAAACGCAGCGGCTGGCGCGAGCCGTCGGCCTGCGGACGCAGCTCGCGGTGCCGCTCCTCCGCGAGCGGGAGGCGATCGGCGCCGTTGTCATGCGCCGACACGAGATGAAGCCGTTCACCGACAAGCAGATTGCGCTCCTCGAGACCTTCGCCGACCAGGCCGTCATCGCCATCGAGAATGTGCGGCTGTTTACCGAGCTGCAGGAGAAGAACCGGGAGCTCACGCGAGCCAACGCGCAGGTGACAGAAGCCCTCGAGCAGCAGACGGCGACGAGCGAAATCCTGCGCGTCATCAGTAGCTCGCCCACCGACGTCCACCCGGTGTTTGCGGCCGTGGCGGCGAGCGCCGCCCGCCTGTGCGACGCGTACGACGCCGCCATCTTCCGGGTCGACGGCGACGCGTTACGCCTCGTCGCGCACGAGGGCCCGATCCCCACTCACCCCATTGGCCAGGGCCCTCCTTTGGTCCGGGGGACACCGCCGGGGCGCGCCGTGCTCGAGCGGCGGACGATCCACCTCCTGGATGCACAGGCTGAGACTGACGAATACCCTGAGGGGAGCGCGATCGCCCGGCGCCTTGGTCACCGCACGACACTTGTCGCGCCCCTCCTCCGTGTCGACGAGGCGATTGGGGTGATCGCCCTGCGGCGCGCCGAGGCCCGGCCCTTCACCGACCGGCAAGTGGAGCTCCTGCAGACCTTTGCCGCGCAGGCCGTCATCGCCATCGAGAACGTGAGGTTGTTCGATGAGCTGCAGGCGCGTAACCGCGATCTCACCGAGGCCCACGCGCAGGTCACCGAGGCGCTCGAGCGGCAGACCGCTACTGCCGAGATTCTCCGGGTGATCTCAAGCTCGCCGACCGACGTGCAGCCGATCTTCGACGCCATCGTTCGAAGCGCCAGTCGGCTGTGCGGCGGCGAGTACGCCATCGTCACCCGCTACGACGGCGAACTGCTCCATCTCGCCGCGCAATACAATCCCCGGCCCGGCACCGCTGACGAGACCGCGAGATTCTTCCCGCAGATCCCACGCCGAGAAACGTCGATTGTGGCTTCCGCGCTCGTCAAATCCGCCGTTGTCCACGTTTCGGACATCGAGACCGAGGACTTAGAACCGGCGGCGCGCGAGGCACATCGTCGAATCAGGCTTCGCGCAGTCGTCGCCGTACCCATGATGCACGAAGGCCGCCCCATCGGCGTCATCTCGGTCTCCCGCGGCACCCCCGGCCCCTTCGCGGAGCGTCAGATCGATCTGCTCCGCACGTTCGCCGACCAGGCGGTCATCGCCATCCAGAACGTTCGACTGTTCAAGGAGCTCGAGGCTCGCAATCGTGACCTCACCGAGGCCCTGGAGCAGCAGACCGCCACCGCCGAGATCCTCCGCGTCATCTCGCGCTCGCCGACGGACGTCCAGCCGGTTTTCGACACGATCGTGGGCAGCGCCGGCCGCCTGTGTGTGGCCGAGTCAGCCGCTGTCTACCGTTTCGAGGACGGGATGGCTCACTTCGTCGGCCAGTACAATTTCAGTCCCGAGACGATCGAGATCTACGGCCGCGATTTTCCCCGCCCACTTCAGGAGACCGATCATCTCTGGCGGATCGCGGATGGTTCCGTGCTCAATATCGCCGACATCGCGGCGGATCCGCACACGTCGGCCCGGGTCGCCGACGCCTACCGCTCCCGCGGCGCTCGGAGCCTAGTCCTTGCTCCGATGGTCCGTGATGCGAAGGTCATCGGCGCCATCGGCGTGACCCACCGTGACGTGGGCGCTTTTTCCGACGAACGCCTCCAGCTGCTGAAGACGTTCGCCGACCAGGCGGTCATCGCCATCGAGAACGTGCGGTTATTCAAGGAGCTGGAAGCCCGCAACCGGGACCTGACGGAATCGCTGGACCGGCAGACAGCTACCGCCGAGATCCTCCGGGTGATCAGCCAGGCGCAGACGGACGTCCAGCCAGTCTTCGAGGCCATCGCCGACAGCGCCATGCGGCTGTTCGGGGCATGGTCGGCGGCGGTGTTCCGGTATGACGGCGAACTGACCAGTCTGGCTGCAGCCCGAGGCGGTTTGCCGGGCAGCACGGAATCCTTCATGGCGCGCCTCCGGGTGCCATGGCGACCAACCGAAGATATGCCGCCGGGGCGAGCAGTGCTGACTCGGACCGTGCAGCACGTTGCTGATGTCGTCGCGGACCCCTCCTGGGGCCCCCAGCTCTACCAGGACGCGAGTGAGCGCGGCTTCCGGTCGGTGGTAGCGGTACCGATGCTTCGCGGAGGCGATGCTCTCGGGGTCATCGCCATCACGCGCGCCCGAGCGGGGGGGTTCACACCGACCGAGATTGGGCTGCTGCAAACGTTCGCCGACCAGGCGGTCATCGCTGTCGAGAACGTGCGGTTGTTCAAGGAGCTGGAGGCCCGCAATCTGGACCTGTCCGAGGCGCTCGAGCAGCAGACCGCCACCGCCGAGATCCTGCGCGTGATCTCGAGCTCGCCAACAGCGATCGGCCCCGTGCTGGATGCTATCGCGACCTGCGCCATGAGGGTGTGCAGCAGCTACGACGCGCTCGTCTTCCTTCGCGAAGGCGATCTCATGCGGCGCGCCGCGCATCAGGGGCCCGTCGGGCTGGTGACGGAATCAGACCTGATACCAATCACGCGGGCCCGTATGGGGGGGACGGCCATTCTCGAACGACGAATCGTTCACGTGGCCGATGCTCAGGCCGACCACGACTTCCCGGGGACGCGAGAGCTGGCTCGCACGCTCGGAACGCGAACAACGCTCGCCGTACCCCTCCTTCGAGAGGAGGAGGCGGTCGGCGCCATCGTCATGCGCCGACACGAGTAGCAGCCGTTTACCGACAAGCAGATCGCGCTGCTGCAGACGTTCGCCGACCAGGCCGTCATCGCCATCGAGAACGTTCGGCTGTTCAAGGAACTGGAGGCGCGCAACCGTGACCTGACGGAATCGTTGGACCGGCAGACGGCTACCGCTGAGATCCTCCGGGTAATCAGTCAATCGCAGACGGACGTGCAGCCGGTCTTCGAGGCCATCGCTGACAGCGCCATGAGGCTGTTCGGAGCGTGGGGATCGCTCGTGTTCCGCTATGACGGCGAGCTGATCAGCCTGGCGGCGGCGCGCGGAGGCTTGCCGGGGAGCAGCGACACGATGATGGCTCGCTTTGAGAGCCACCCAGCCACTGACAGCACCGTGGCGGGCCGCACAATCCTGTCGCGCGCCGTGCAGCACATCGTGGACATCGAGACGGATCCAGCCTGGGGACGTCTCGCTGGCGGGAACGCCAGGCTCCGGGGCTGGCGTTCGAGCGTGCAGGTGCCCATGCTCAGCGGAGACGATGTCCTCGGCATCATCGCCGTTTCCCGCGCCGAGCCGGGAGGGTTCTCGCCGGCCGAGATCACGCTACTCCAGACGTTTGCCGACCAGGCGGTGATCGCCGTCAAGAACGCGCGCTTGCTCACGGAAATCCAGGAGAGCAACCGAGACCTGACCGAGTCGCTCGACCGGCAGACGGCCACTGCCGACATTCTCCGGGCCATCAGTCAGGCGCAGACCGACGTGCAGCCGGTCTTCGAGGCCATCGCGGACAGTGCCATGCGGCTGTTCGGGGCAGGGGGCGCAGCCGTGGCCCGATACGACGGTGAGCTGATCAGCATGGTGGCGGCGCGAGGCGGCTTGCCGGGAAGCGCCGCCACCGTCAAAGAGCGGCTCCAGTCACCCCACCCACCCACCTCTCCCCCCGAGCACGCAGTGCTCACGAAAAGGGTGCACCACGTCGTCGACGTCGAGACGGACCCGTCGTGCGGCTCCGAGTTCCGGCGCCACGCGGCCGAGAGGGGCTTCCGCTCCTTCGCCTCGGTGCCGATGCTCCGCGGCAACGATCCCCTTGGCATCATCGTCGTGAACCGGGCGGAGCCAACTGGGTTTTCGTCGGATGAGATCGCGCTGCTGCAGACGTTCGCCGACCAGGCGGTCATCGCGGTCGAAAACGCGCGCCTGCTCACGGAGCTGGAGGCGCGCAACCGGGACCTGACGGAGTCGCTCGATCGCCAGACAGCCACCGCCGACATCCTGCGCGCCATCAGTCAGGCGCAGACGGACGTGCAGCCGGTCTTCGAGGCGATCGTGCGCAGCGCGGCACGACTCTGCGGCGCTCAGCACGGAGGCGTGTATCGATTCGACGGTTCGCTCGTACATTCGGTCGCCCACGAGGGTTACACGCCGGAACAGCTCGAGCAGTGGCGCCGAACGTTCCCTCGTCCGGTGACCGCGCCGGGAGCCGCCTGCGCGGCGATCAGGACGGGCAGGGTGTGCCTATATCGCGAACGTCGAAAGTCGATCTTCAGATCAGTGCTGACAATATGGCGAACCTCCGGTCGCGGGGCACGCGGAGCGTGCTGTCGGTCCCGATGCTTCGGCAGAACGAGGTAATCGGCGCCATCAGTCTGGCCCATCAGCAGGTCGACGCGTTCTCCGATGCCCACGTGGAGCTGCTGAGAACGTTCGCCGACCAAGCCGTCATCGCGGTCGAGAATGCGCGACTTCTCGGGGAGCTGCAGGCGCGCACCGCCGACCTCACCCGCTCCGTGGGGCAGCTCACCGCCCTTGGCGAGGTGGGCCAGGCCGTCAGCTCCTCGCTGGATCTGGAAACCGTGCTCACGACCATCGTCTCGCGCGCCGTCCAGCTCTCGGGGCTGGATGGGGGCGTCATCTTCGAATACGACGAAGCGGCCGAGGAATTCGCGCAACGTGTGGCGACCGGGCAGGCCGGTGCCGGCGCGCTCGCCGAAGCCCGGCGAACCGCGCAGATCCGCAAAGGCGAGGGCGTGGTCGGACAGACAGCCGTGACGCTCCAGCCGGCGCAGGTGCCCGACATCACCGTGGCGGGCGCGTACGAGGGCAGGCTGCGCGAGACCCTGATCGAGGTCGGCATCAGGGCTCTGCTGGCGGTACCCATGCTCCGCGAGGGCCGTCTGATCGGGTGCCTGGCCGTGACCCGGAACGCGCCCGGCGACTTCCCGCCCGAGACCATCGAGCTGCTCCGGACCTTCGCCACCCAGTCGGCGCTGGCCATCCAGAACGCGCGGCTGTTCAAGCAGCTCGAGGTGGCCAATCGGCACAAGTCGGAGTTCATGGCCGGCATGTCGCACGAGCTCCGGACCCCGCTCAATGCCATCATCGGCTACTCGGAGATGCTGCAAGAAGAGGCTCAGGACCTCGACCAGCAGGGCCTCGTCCCTGACCTCAAGAAGATCAATACGGCGGGCAAGCATCTGCTCGAGCTGATCAACGCCGTCCTCGATCTCTCGAAGATCGAGGCGGGCAAGATGGAGCTCTACCTGGAGCGCTTCGACGTGGCTGCCCTCGTCGAAGAGATCGGCGCCGTCGTTCAGCCTTTGGCCGACCGGAAGCGCAACCGGCTCGAGATCTCGTGCCAGCCCGACGCCGGGGAGATGCACGCGGACCAGACCAAGGTGCGCCAGGCCCTGTTCAATCTGCTGTCCAACGCCTGCAAGTTCACCGAGGACGGGACCGTCTCCTTGACGGTCCGGCGCGAGCCGGTACCGGAGCAGCACACTCACACGATGGTCTTCGAGGTGGCGGACACGGGCATTGGCATGACCGCGGAGCAGATAGGGCGACTCTTCCAGGACTTCACGCAGGCCGACGCCGCCACCGCCCGGCGCTTCGGCGGCACCGGGCTCGGCCTCGCCCTCTCCCGGCGGCTCTGCCGCATGATGGGCGGCGACATCACCGTGCAGAGCGAGCCGAGCCGCGGGAGCACGTTCACGATCAGACTTCCGGCGGAGATGGCGGAGGCAGGCACGACCCACGCGAGGCCTCCGCCCGTGGACGGGGCAGGAGACGGCCGCGCCGGTGGACGGAGCAGGGACGGCGCCATCCGTGGGGCGCTCGGAACCGCTCCGCTGGCACCGTGCTGGTCATCGACGACGAGCCGGCTGTCCGCGAGATCGTCACCCGCTTCCTCGGCCGCGAAGGATTCCGTGTGGTGACGGCGGCCAGCGGAGAAGACGGGCTGCGGCTCGCCCGAACGCTCGCGCCCGACGTGATCACCCTCGACGTGCTCATGCCCGGCATGGATGGCTGGGCGGTGCTGGCCGCGCTCAAGGCCGATCCGCTTCTAGCCAATATTCCGGTCGTCATGCTCACGATCGTCGAGGAAAAGAACCTCGGCTATGCCCTCGGCGCCGCCGACTACCTCGTCAAGCCCCTCGACCGCGACCGGCTGATCGAGGTGATCCGGCGCCACCGGCCGGAGCGGCCGGTGCTCGTCGTCGATGACGATCCGGAGCTGCGCGGCCTGATCCGCCGCGTGCTCGAGCGTGAGGGCCATACCGTGATCGAAGCCGAGAATGGCATGATCGGTCTCGCGCGCGCTCGGGAGAGGCAGCCAGGCCTGGTGCTGCTTGACCTCATCATGCCGGAGATGGACGGCTTCGACTTCCTCGAGGCGTTTCGGCGCGAGGAGGCGTGGCGGGCGGTGCCCGTCGTCGTGGTGACGGCCCGGGACCTCACGGCCGAGGACCGCGCGCGTCTCTCGGGCTCGGTGGAGCGGGTGCTCCTGAAGGGAGCCCAGGGGGCAGACGCGCTGCTGCGAGAGATCCGCGAGCTGGTGACGGCGTCGGTTCGCCGGAGCGGAGGAGAGCGCTGATGCCGAAGATCCTGCTCGTCGAGGACAACGAAATGAACCGCGACATGCTCTCGCGGCGCCTCGCCCGGCGCGGCTACGAGGTGCTGGTCGCGGTGGACGGCGAGGCCGGCGTGGAGATGGCCACGCGTGAGGCTCCCGCCCTCATCCTCATGGACATGAGCCTGCCCGGGCTGGACGGCTGGGAGGCCACGCGCCGGATCAAGGCGAGCCCGGCGACGCAGGCCATCCGCGTCATCGCGCTCACCGCGCATGCCATGGCCGGCGACCGGGAGAAGGCGCTGGCCGCCGGCTGCGACGACTTCGACACCAAGCCGGTAGACTTCGAGCGGCTACTCACCAAAATCCAGTCCCTGTTGGGCAGCCAGGGCGCCTCGTGAACCAGATCGCGGCCCGCTCATCGTTGACCTCTGCGCGGTGCTGGTGGCGCACGCCGTAGCAGCGCCATGACCGATCCGGTCGCTGCCCTCGCCCACCTGCGCCACGAGCTGCGCACGCCGCTCAATCACATCATCGGCTATGCCGAGATGCTCCTCGAGGACTCCGGCCCGCGCTTCGCCGGGGATCTGCGCGGGCTCCTGGACGATGCCCGACAGGTGCTGGCGTCCGTGAACGAGCGTCTCGCACCGGGAGGCAGGGACGCCGAGACGCTCGACCTCTCGGCCCTCGGGACGGCAGTGGCGACCCCGCTGGGACGCATCGCGGCCGCCACCGATCGGCTCGCCCGTGAGGCCACCGCCGTCGGGGCAGAAAACGATGCTGGCGGACGTGAAGCGCATCGCTGAGGCGGTCCGACGCCTGGCGACGCTCGTGAAGCCGGACGCCGCGACCAGCGAGTGACGAAACCGCGCCGGCTGAAGCCGCCGGTCCGGGGGCGGCGCGGTCACCGCGAGGCGGCATCTTGGTGGTGGACGACGACGCGGCCAACCGCGACCTGCTTACCCGGCGACTCGTCCGGGAGGGCTACGAAGCGCGGACGGCCGCCGACGGCACGGCGGCCTTAGCGGCGCTCGAGCGCGGCGCCGGCGCCCCGGTCGACCTCGTGCTACTCGACGTGATGATGCCAGGCCTCGACGGTTACGAGGTGCTCCGCCGCATGAAGGCGGACCCGACTTTGCGTGACATCCCCGTGCTGATGATCTCGGCGCTCGACGAAGTCCAGAGCGTCGTCCGCTGCATCGAGCTAGGGGCCGAGGACTATTTACCCAAGCCCTTCGACCCCGTTCTGCTGCGCGCGCGCATCGGCGCCTGTCTCGAGAAGAAGCGGCTGCGCGACCAGGAAGTCCGCCACCTCGCCGAGCTGGCCGAACTGAACCGCACGCTCGAGCAGCGCGTGTCCGAGCAAGTGGGCCAGCTCGAGCAGCTCGGCCGGCTCAAACGCTTCTTCTCACCCCAGCTCGCCGAGCTGATCGTGGCCGGCGGTGCCGCCGACCCCCTTCGGACCCATCGGCGGGAGGTCACGGTAGTGTTCCTCGATCTCCGTGGGTTCACCGCGTTTGCGGAGACGTCCGAGCCCGAAGAGGTCATGGGCGTGCTCCGCGAGTATCACGCCGAGATGGGCCGGCTCGTCCTCGAGCACGAAGGCACCCTGGAGCGCTTCACCGGCGACGGCATGATGGTCTTCTTCAACGACCCGGTGGAGGTGGAGAACCCGCCCGAGCGCGCCATCCGCATGGCCCTCGCCATGCGCGACGCGGTGGCCCGGCTGGCTGCCAGCTGGCGCAAGCGCGGCTGGGACCTCGGGCTCGGTGTGGGCATCGCAGAGGGTTACGCAACCATTGGCGCCATTGGCTTCGAGGGACGCTGGGACTATGGCGCCATCGGTAACGTCACAAATCTGGCCGCGCGCCTGTGCAGCGAGGCCAAGGCCGGCCAGATCCTGATCTCGTCCCGGGTGGCGGCACTGGTCGAGGAGCTGATTCAGGCCGAGGAGGTGGGTGCACTCACCCTCAAAGGGCTCGCCCGCCCCGTGCCGACCTGGAGCGTCGGCGGCCTCAGGTGACTGACGGCAGGCTGACTCTGGGCGCGGGCTGCGCGTCCTCGACGCTTGGCCAGCGCCGGATCACCGCGACCAGGGGGCCAGGGTCGGTCCGCGGGGGCAGCACGATCTGAACGAAGCGCGTCAGCTCCCGCTCGGCTTTGGACAGCCGGGCGGGAGCAGCGCGGGCCAGCGATGGAACCTTGGGCACGATCCTGGCGGTCCGCGGTAGAGCCTGCCGCGGCGGCGCAAACTGCTCACCCCGTTCGCTCGTGAAGAGTCCGCGGTCTGGGTTGTAACGCCAGCCGCGCCCGAGCTTCACCTCGATCGTCGACGCGATCTTTGCCCCACGAGGAAGCGGCACGGCGGGCATCATGCGGTCTCTCCTGGGGGCCCTACACCTTGGTCATCGCCTTGACCAGATTCGGCTGGGGGCCGATATGCTGGCTGAGCGGCACGCTCGGGCCCGGCCGCTGCAGCGTGCCCGTCGCCATCAGTATCGCCCGCACCTTGGCCGGCGGCAACGGATGACCGAGCTTGGCCTTGGCGTGCCCCTGAAGACAGGCGACGGCCCCCGTCACGATGGGGGAGGCGCTCGACGTCCCCGAGAACCGCAAGGTGTACCACCGGTTCTCCGACGCCGCTCCCTGGAGGTCGCCGTAGGCGAGCGTCGTCACGTGCCAGCCCCACGCCTGGACGTTGACGATCCTTCCGTAGTTGGAGAAGAAGATGCGCGAGCGCGGAACGCCGAGCGAGGTATAGGAGGGTAGCGCAGACCCGAACCCGTCGAAGTCGACGTGGTTGGCAGGTGGAACACCCGCTCCCACCACGATGGCGCCGCTGTCTTTCTGGAGTCCTGTCCCATTGAAGATCGGCAGACCGAAGTTCTCGTTGCCGTTGCCGGCCGCCTCCACCACGGTGATGCCGCGTTCGGTGGCCACCTGGATGGCCGTGAAGATGTCGTCCCAGTACTGCATGGCGACGTACTTGCCGTTGGGGCCGTCGGCTTGCAGCTCGATCAGGATCACGTCGCCCTTTGTCAGGCGGTCGGCGGCGTTGGTGAGAGCGGCCGGAAGATTGAACACTCCGTCGATGAAGGCCGACTGCACCACCGCCTTGGCGTCGGCGCTGATGCCGACGGTCCCTCGGGCGTCGCGCCGCGACACCATCTCGCCGAGGACAGCCGTCCCGTGATTACGCCAGCCGAGATCGGCGAGCATGGTGCCGCCAATCAGCGCGATTCCCCTGGGAAGATCTTCGTGCCGTAGATTCCAGGCGCCTTCGATGTCGCAGATGGTGATGCCCTTGCCGCGGGCGCCCGCCAGGTCCCAGACCTCGGCGGCGGCGATCCCGTTGGGGGCCGCGTAGAGATAGCCCTGGGCCGGCTCGAACAGCCGGCTGCCGGCCGTGCTGCCGCTGAGCCCGGCCGGTACGGGGCGCGGCGCCACATATGCCTGGGCCACGGCCGGCCGACCCTGAAGAGCGCGCGCCAGCTTGGGGGCATCCGCGCTGCGCCGGGGGACGATCTGCACGAAGCTCGATTGGCGGAACTCCGAATCAGCGCGTGCCCTGACGCCAGAGCGTGCCCTGCGTGCGGTGGCGACTTCAACCCTGCGCCGGAGCGCGGCGGCAGGAAGCCGGAACTGCGGACGCATGGCCCGGATACCGAACCGGGCCAAGACTCGATTCAAGTCCTCTGCTTCCGCCGCGGCGGCGGCCGGCGCCGTAAAGCGGGAGCCCGCTGGCGCGACGGTGGCCTGGTCCTTCAGCTCGACGACGACGTAGTCGGGGGTGGGAGGAGCTTCGACGTCAGCACTGACGTAGCCCGCTCGCGTCATTCGACCATGCGGACGAACTCGCGCTTGCGCCATCACGATCTCCTTTCGGTGGCCGCCGCCGGGGGCTCCTCACCGCCGGGTTTGAGTGGGCAGACAGCCGCGCAGCTGCTCGTAGTTCCGGGTCATGAGGTCCTCAATCCGAGGTTCCTGACCGGTTTGGGCTCTAAGCAGGCCGCCAACATGCTCCGTCATCGCGTGCAGATCGGCATGATCTGGCCATGGTTCGAGCGGGATTCCGAGCTGAGGCAAGGCGGAGAGAGGCGGCATCGGCACCTTCGGCCGGGCCTGCGGCGCGAGCTGCCACATGCGCAGGCGGAAGAAGATCCGCTCCGCGCACTGCCCCACGCTCGCGGGCACTCGCGCGTCATTGCTGCCGAGAAAGTTCGGAGGGAACGGTGCCGGCGTCCGGTGGCACGTCCCACAGTACCGGTTGAGCAGTGTCATGGCGCGCTCTTCCGCGCCGACACCCTCGTCCGGATTCACATCGGCCGGTCCCTCAGCGCCCTGGAGGCGGGCCGGTGGCAGTCTCGGATCGCCGAGGCAGCAAGACGGCTGGACTCCGAGGTGCTCCTCGAGGGCTTTCATCAGATGAGCGCGCCGAAAGGGACCTTCCGCGAAGATGTCGATCTCGCTCGCCTCGGTCTTGATCGCCAACTGGCCGAGCGCCGCGCGCAGAGGTGCGACGTCGTCCACCATGGTGAGGATTGCGCGGCCAGCGGAAGCGCGGGGTGACACGGTGAACACCGATGCATTCGCCCGCAAGGTGAGACGACGGACCGCACGGCCGTCCAGGCGTCGCGCGTGCAGCCCTGTGTCCCTCTGTACGACGTCAAGATCGACGGACCACTCGGCCTCGGCGCGGCCTTGCCCAGCCACGGGTACTGGCCCCTTCCCGTGGGCGCGCGCCGCCACGATCTCGAGATCCTTGAGGTCATCTCCCTCGCCCACGGTGAGGCGCTCGATCGTGCCCCCGGTGAGCCGCCCTCCCTCGAGATACACGAATCCCTCCAGGGCGAAATGGCCGCGGTTCGACTGCCCCTCGGGCGGCTGACACGAGAACGTCAGCCGATACGCAGCGTGGCCGCGCGCGCTGGCCTGGTATTCGCACGGGGTCTCGTACCGCTCCTCACTCGCGCCCGCGCGCAACCCTTGTGCGAAGAGATGGCGATCGAGGCGTCGGATGTCGTCGGCCGCCAGGAACCACGACAATCCAGCGATCACGCGATCGATCACCTCCCCTGCTCCAGCGGCCACGGACCAGACTTCGAGGGGCGGCCGGGGACTCGAGGGCTCGAAGCGCGCGTGAACATCCGACTGCGTGACCAGCATCGTCAGGCGCGCTTCAGCTGAAAGACGGCCGGCTTCCAGGCTTCCTTCGAGGTTGCCGGCCAGGGGATCGCGGTTCGGAATGTCGGGATTCGGGATGGCGAGGCCGCGGGGCCAGCGTTGCTGCCAGCCTCGGAGGAGGGTCGGGACCACCACGTCACGATAAGCTGCGGCGCGTCGGTCCACGTCTCGGGCGCCGCTCAGCCGGTACTGGAGGGCCAAGGTGAACAGCTGGGCCCGGCAGGCGATCCCCTCCCGGCGTGAGACCTCACACCCATCGCGCCACACTCGCTGGAACGCGGAAAAGAGATTGGCGCGATCGGTGGCGTTGTCGATGGCATACGGAACATCCACGCCTTGCCCGGGAGGAATGCCATAGAACGATCGCCGCGCGGCATGCAAGCGCGCCGCGATTCCCTGATTCGCCTGCGTTTCATCCCAGAGAGCCCGCGCAAAAATCGGCGCATGGTTCTGATGGCACACGACACACATGGCCCGATTCGCGTACAGCACTCGCCGGCGCCCGTCGCGACGATAGTCCTCGACGACCTGGAATTCGAACCTCCCCGCCGCCTCGTTGTAGCTGATGACCTCGAGGATATCGGCCTTCTCCTGATACCCGATGAAGAGACGATCCTTGAGCATGAGACCCGCGCGCCCGGCGGGCCCTTGGGGCTCGGTGTCCACGGCCACCACTGCCCGCGGGTACGTGAAGAAGTCGGGCCTCGCCGCATTCCGCTGGAGCGATCGGTTGAGGGGTAACAGCACGCGCTTCAGCGGAGACGGTGAACCCTCGGCCTCGAGCGTGCGCTCGATGGCCCCGGTGAGGGCCGTGAACGGAAACGGAACCTGGTAGGCGGGAGGCTCCCCGGGCGGCGCCGCCACGAGGCTATCGAAGAGGGATCGACCGACCGGCGGCAAGTTCACCCCGGGCTCGTGGGGATCCACCGCCCAGTCTGGCATCGTGGCGGTCTGGCCAGACGGTGCGGAGGAAACCGCAGCCGTGGGCTTCCCGTCTGGAGGATCGTCGCGGCAGGCAGTCGCGAGAACTCCGGCCAGGAGGGCCACCGTGAGGACCGCGTTGGCGGGGAACCTCACGGTGGGCGTGGCTCACCGAGGCAGGGTGACCACCCTCTGGGTGCCGACCCAGCAGTCCTCGGCAATCTTGCCGGTGTTGACGAAGGCCGACGTGTCGCGCTTGGCAATCTCGTCGTTTTCCAGGGTGAAGTTCAGGAGGAACACACCCTTCATGTAGGCGCGGCCCAGATAAAAGCCAGGGTGCACCATGCGAATCTCGTCGCGGATGGCCAGGCCCCGCCGGCCGGCCAGGAAATCGGGGTTCTCGCGATATCCTTCGATGTCGTCGTTGAACGCGTAGTCAATGATGATGGATTCGCGGCGGCCATCGAGCAGGCTTTGCCCGCAGTAGAGCTTGGCCGGGATGAGCAGCCACGTGGTCTTTCCGTCGAACGGCAGACGCTGAATCTTGTCGGTCTCCCCACCGATTACGGGCTTGAGGACGGCGAGATCGTCGATTCGATTACGCAGGACACGCTGGTCTCGGTAGAAGACCTTCCCTTTCCAGAGCGTGCGCCCAAGCACTTCTGCCTTGAGGGTCCCGATCTCGAGGCCGAGCCCCTTGAGCCCGCCGACGATCTCGGCCAGACGAGGGTCACCGCTGGTGCCTCTCGGGAAGAACAGATCGCCCCGGAAGGGCCCGTCGGGGATCGGACCTGCCGTGAGGCGCGCGTACAGCTGGTTGATCTGCTCCTGGTCCAGGGCCTTGAGGCTCTGAGGCGTGATCGCCGACAGCTGGACGGGAGTGAGAGGCAGTTCATGCTCCAGACGGGCGAAATCGGGCTTCGTCTGGTAGCCGTCCTGGTAGGGGGTGAAGGCGATCTCGGGAGGACGAGGCGACCGTCCCCACAGGTACCAGGCGCCAACAGCCAGACTCGAGACGATCAGGAGGGGGACCACGACGATGCCCAGAAAGTACCGCATGGGCCCCCTCCTACAGCGTGGCCAGGAAGGCGATGAGCGCCTTCTTGTCACGCTCCGCTAGATCCTCGCCGAAGCGGTGCCCGCTGTTCTCGATGTCCGCGGTGCTGGTGCTGTAGAGCGTCATGAGCAATGGGAGCCGTTGATTCGCGATCCCCAGCACTTGACGGGGCGACCGGCGGACCTCGTCGGCCATCTCGCGCAGCGAGGTGGCGATCCGTTCCGACTCGGCAGCGCCGAAGCGCTTGGTGTACTTGGCTTTGAGCTTCTCGGGATCCGTCTTGGCCAGCACGAGATCGATGACCAGCTGCTTGTACAGCAGATTGCCCAGCACCCACGAGCGCGTTCCCTTGGGGACCGTGAGCTCCAGACCGATCAGCTTCTTTTCCTTCTCGCCGTCCAAGAATTTCGGCCCCACATCGATGGGCACGTCGACGTTGAGCACGACCATCTTGGGGATGCGTCGGCTCGGGTTGAGCAGATCTTCCATCGAGGCCTTGAAGAGCTCGTAGCGGCCTTTCACGCTCGGATCGAAGGCCCAGCACGGCGGTGGATTGGCGAGCAACTTTCCGTTCCCGTCGACGTAGGGATTCCGGTAGAGATCCGCCGGGTTACCAGGGGCGCCGCACAACTCTGGGCCGATGGCGTTGTTGTGCATGAAGGGAGCGTGGGCCCACACGCTGAGGAGAGAGAGGTTCCGGTAGTACCCGCGGCCGCCGTCGGCCGGTTCCTTGATGTTCGCTTCGGGGGGGCGCTGCCGATAGGTGAGGGACGCGTATTCCTCCCACAGGTGGCCGGCCATGTGGTTCGAGTGGAGCGCGCGGGCGCGGTAGGTTCCCACCTCGGTGACGGGTGTCGGCTTGTCGTTCCCCAGCCAGTCGGCGCGCACGGTGGTCTGTCCAGGCTCGGCGGCGGGGGCCCGAAAGTCGCGGGCCTGGAACGGCTCGGCCTGGCTCGAGTGACAGCGGGCGCAATTGTCAGCGAACACCGCCCGACCGCGGGAGACCGAGCCGGCGCCGAACTCTCGGTCCAACTGTTCGACGAGGTCGCGCTGGTCTTTCAGCCCCCTCGCCACATAGAGATCGGTGGGTCGTCCCGTCAACAGAAAGTTGACGATATCGTCAAGCCGGTCTTCGATGGCCCGGAAGTTGGGACAGTCGCGCCGGCACTGCCCGATGTCGAAGGGGGTCTGGCCGAACCCTCGCTGTGAGGGATCGAGCTCGCGCAAGCTCGTCAGGTGATTCACCCAGCACGCCTCGGCACAGCTGCCGATATTGAAGTAGACGCGCTGCACCGCCTCTTTATCACCGATGCTGTCCTCTCCCCCCTTGAGAATGTGGCGAATCTCCTCGCGCTTCACGCTCTTCTCCCAGCACTTGCCCGCCTTGCCCGGCTCGCACCAGCAGGTGCGTTCGCTGGCCCCGGCCGGACAGCCAGAGACTTTTCGCCACTTGTCTACGTCCTCCGCGAAACGTGGCCGGCGGGCGATATTGATGATGGCGTTCATGGTGCCGGGATTGTTGACCTGATCAGTCGGGATCCCCGAGGTGTCCACCGCGCCCGGTCGGGCCACCGTGAACACTTGCCACTCGAGGCTGTCCTGGGGCATGCCCGACACGAACATCTCCGACACCCGGAGGTACTGGTTGCCGACCGTGCCATCGATGTTGGCCCAGGCGGGGGCGGCCGGATCCTTGGGAGGATTCAGCGGATTGAACGCGATGTGGCAGCCGCCGCAGGCCATGCCGACCCGGAAGGGCGGCTCGATGGAGCCATCCGAGAGGCGAGAGACCCGCACATCGGACCGGGTGGGGTCCGGGCTCAGGCGACGGTTGTATCCGACCCAGGTGCCGAGCTTGCCGTCGTTGATTCGCTTCCACTGCTCGATGTTGAAGCGCGGATTGGGAAACTTCCGGAACCCGAGGACGCCGGTAGACGTGCCGAAGGCCAGATCGCACGCGGACTGCCGCTGGTCCTTCGGCCCATGCTTGTCGTCGGCGGCCAGAGGGGCGTCCTCGAGATCACAGGCGGGGTCGCGATAGCCCGTCTTACCTACGAAGGTCAGGAGGGTCTCGTCTCCCGGGCACCAGTCGAAACCATAGGTCTCTTCGAGGCTCTTGGCGGGACAGTTCGGCGATCCGGGCGTGCAGCAATCGGGATCGTTGATGAGCCCCCACGTGCGGAATCGTTCTGGGCGGGACTCGGAATTCAGCACGCGGAACCAATCGATCATGACGCCCAACCGTTGCTGGAAGGTGTACGTATGGAATCGGTCGTTGCCGGCCGTCGCGTAGAACCAGATGGCGCGGCCAGCGCGCTCCGAGGGTGTCAGGCCCCGCTCACTCTCCTGATAGCCAGGCGACTGAAACGATCGGGGGCTTTGCGAGATCGAGGTGACCAAGGTGAGCCCAAGCAGGACCGGGACGCCGATGGTTGCCCACATCCATCTCATGACCTGCTCCTCCCCAGGAGGCGCCGCCGAAGGGCGCTGGCAAGCCGTGACGAAAAGTATGGGTGCCGATAGAGACACCTGTCAAATGCGCTGAAATAGTGGCCCCTCGGGGAGCGCCCCTCGGGCTCGTCGCCTCGGGGCTATGTATGTTTGACATTCCTGTAAAAAGTCGCGCTCAATGAAGAGACGCGTCTGCAATGCAACTGACGGCTTGTCCTCCTCTCGAGGGTGGCATGCCGCGGGGGAGGGCCGAAGACCATGCCGACGCCTGCGCTGAGCGAGATGTTCCATCGCCTCTGGAAAGCCGGCGGGCAGACCCGCGTCGCCCGGACGGTAGAAGTCTTCGGGTGGGTCGATCTGGTCCTTGGACTCGTCATCCTCATCGCCCCGGGCCTGGTCGAGCTGCTGTTGAGCCTGCCGCCGCTCACCCTGCAGGGCGCAAACTATCTCCGGCTGGCCGGCCTGCTGGTCTGCGGCCTGGGCGCGCTCTACGTGGTAAGCGGACGCCTGAACTCACAGGAGTTCGCCTTCGCTTCGCTGCTCGATCGGCCGTTCGTGCCGGTGATCATGGCGATCCTCTGGTACCGGGACATCCTGCCGGGCGCGCTGGCTTTGGCCTTCTCGATCACCGATTTCGTGGGGTTCCTGTGGACGTTGTCGGCGTGGCGAACTGCCGCCCGCGGCGCCGAGGGCGCCGGGCACCCCCCGCTCGGCGCGAAGATGGCGGCCGGCTTCTTCGGCTTCACCAGCGGCGTGGTCCGCAACGCGCGCACGTTCCACCCCGACGGGAGAACGTTCCGCGGCACCGTCCGTTCACTAGAGCCCGCGGACCCCGGCCTCGCGCGGGCCGCCGGGCATCTGGCGGGTAGCACGGTTCTTCTGCGCATCGGCATGGGCCTCGTGAAGAGGGGATGGCCGCGTTGGCTGGCGGACCTGCTCCCTGATGCGCCGAGCATCGCGACGCGTTTCTTCTCCGCCGCGGCGCCAGGTGAGGTCCCGATTCAGCGGCGGCCAGGCGAGGACCTCGACCTGCTCTGCACCGCCGGTGGCGATCGGCTATGGAAGCTCCTCGTCAACCTCGCGACGGGAGGCTGGATGTTCGGCCTCCGTAAGTTCGACTACTTCCAGAACCTCTACTTTGCCCAGGTCCCGTACCGGATCGACAACACCCAGCTCGATGTCTGGATCCGGTTCGTCCCGGACCTCGGCACGAGCGGCCTCACGCCGGGCATCGCGAACGATGGCGCCGCCCGCGAAGAGCGCCTCACCCAGGCGGTGGCCGGCCACGCGGTCATCCGGATCGAAGCTCAGCACGTCTCTGACGGCCCGAAGCCCTTCGTGCCCTTCGCGGAGATCCGCTTCGAGGAGGAGATCCAGATCGACCAGGAAGCGCTGCATTTCGATCCAGTCGCGGGGCGCGGGTTCGTCCCCCACGGCTTCCTGACCGACCTGCGGCGGAGCGTCTACCCCGCGAGTGTCCAGAACCGCCCGCCCAGCGGCCAGGAGCGTCCCCGCCGCGAGAACGAAGGCCTCTTCACGCGGCTGGCGCGGTACCTCCGTCAGCCTCCGAGTCCCCTCCTCGAAGACTCGACCCCCGCCATGAACGCGCCCGCTGAAGTGGTCTCCACGGCGCCTCGATGGCGCCGGTGGCTGCGGACCGCGTGTCTCGTAGTCCTCGCCCTGGCCGTGCTCTCCGGCCTCTATCTGGCCGCACGGCTCACCGGCGACCGCCCGGTCGACTACGCCGCCGACGTCGACCATTTCAAGCACGGGTCGACCGGCGGCGAGCGCATGTCGGGATTCCCCTACTGGATCTGGGTCGCCCTTCCGGAGCTTTTCCCGGAATACCTGCCCGACAAGAAGCCCGGCCGCGGCTACGCCGCGTTCGGGATGATCTACGAGCCGGGGGCGGACCCGCGCTACGACCTGCCGGTCGGGATGTCGCGGCGCAACGTCCAGGGCCTCGAGCGGGTGTTCCTGAACTGCGCCGTCTGCCACACGGGCACGGTGCGGGACGCGCCCGGCGCTCCCCCGCGGGTGATCGCTGGCATGCCAGCCAATACCTTCGACCTTGGCGCCTTCTCGCAGTTCCTGATGGACATTCCGTTGAGCGAGAAGTTCGCCCCGGCGATCCTGCTCGCTCAGATCCGGAAGATGGAGACGGCCCCGCACCGGGAGGTCGTCAAGCCCGACGACCTGCTCAATCGCTTGCTCGTTGGCTATCTCGCGGTTCCCCTCATGCGCAACCGCTTGATCATGGTCCGGGATCGTCTCCTGTTCATTGATCCCAGGTCAGCGGGCCCGGGACGGGTCGACACCTTCAACAACCCGAAAGCCCTCCTGAACTTCCCCATGCAGAATGCCGATCCCAAGGAGCTGCACGCCAACGTCGACTTCCCGTCGATCTGGAATCAGGGGCCGCGCAAGGGGATGCAGCTTCATTGGGACGGTAACAACACCTCGGTAGACGAGCGCAATCTCTCCGCTGCCTTCGGCACCGGCGCCTACCCGCCGGCTCTGGATGCCGAGCGTGTCCTGCGCACCGCCACGTACCTGGAGACCGCGCAGCCGCCACCCTACCCGTATCCCATCGACCAGACGCTGGCGGCGCAGGGAGGGCCACTGTACGCCCAGTACTGTGCGGGCTGCCATGGCACGCGGCAGGTGCCCTTTCGCAACAATCCGCCGCGGGCGGACGAGCTCGTCGGCACCGTGGTGCCGATCGACCGGATCGACACCGACCGCCACCGCCTCGACTCCTACACCTGGCTCCTGGCCGTGAACCAGAGCACCCTCTACGCCGGCTACGAGAAGGACTGGGGGTTCAAGCCGCCCTATCCCCAACGGTTCAGCCACTTCCGCAAGACCTTCGGCTACGCCAACGCGCCGCTCGACGGGATCTGGCTGCGCGCGCCCTACCTGCACAACGGCTCGGTCCCCAATCTGCGCGAACTGCTCGAGCCGGCGGCGGCACGGACCAAGGTCTTCTACCGTGGCGGGGACGTCTACGATCCCGTCAACGTCGGCTTCGTCTGGAACCTCGCCACTCAGGACGGGCGTGCCCTCTTCCGTTTCGAGACCAGCCAGCCCGGTAACGGCAACGGCGGTCACGAGGGCCCGGCCTACGGCACCGACCTCCCGCCCGAGCAGAAGCAGGCCCTGCTCGAATATCTCAAAACGTTCTAATCGGGCGAGAAGGGACACGCGCATGAAGAGACTGCTCGCCGTCGCCGTCCTGGTTGTGTTCGCCGCCGGCCTCGCCGCCTGGTACAAGCTCTACCGCGACGTGCCGCAGCCCAGCTGGATCACCGCCAATCAGCGCGACGCCTTCCTCTACGGCTCGGTCGGTGCCGAGCGCACTGCCGGCATCCCCTACTGGGTCTGGCTGGTGCTGCCACGCATCTGCCCGGCGTACCTGCCCGGCCAGGGCGGCTACGCTGCGCTCGGCCGCCCGTGGGAGGAAGGCAAAGAGATGCCGGCGGGGTTCGCGAAGAAAACGGTCGGTTACGTCCGGGTCGCCGGTAACTGCGCCCTCTGCCACGCCGTCTCCTCGCACCCGGGGCCGAACGAGGTGCCGGTGGTCGTGATCGCCGGTCCCGGCCAAGCGGCGGATCTCCAACCCTTGCAAACGTTCCTCGCCCAATGCGCCCAGGATCCGCACTTCAACGCCGATGACATCCTGTCCGAAATCGACATGGCAACGAAACTCTCCATCGTCGATCACCTGCTCTACCGCTACATTCTGATCCCGCGCGCCCGGCGTGCCCTCCTCGACCGATCGGCACTGATCGATTCGGCGCTCCGGCTCCACAGCCAGCACCCCGATGCTCCCTTCTCTGAACCGCGGATGAAAACCCTGGCGGCCTGGCTGCAAGAGCAGCGACGGCTGCCGCAGAAGAACCCCGTTCGCTAGGAGGCGAGGCGCGCTCTGAGGTGACCGAACGCCTGTACTGGGCGAGCTGGTGTCTCGCTGTCCTCTTCACCGGGGTCGTCGCGGGCCTCATGCTTGGCCACGCGCTGATCCTCGCGCAGTTCCTGGACTGGATGCTCGCGTTGCGTCACACTGGCCCGTCGGGACTTGATTGAGTGTCACCATGAGTGCGATCGATCGGGAGCCGTATGTCGGCCGTTCGCTCAAGCGGACGGAGGATCCGAAGCTGATCACGGGTCGCGGGCGATACGTCGAGGACATCACGCTCCCGGGTTTAGCGCACCTCGTGTTTCTCCGAAGTCCCTCATGCCCACGCTCGCGTCACCGCGATCCGGACCGACGCCGCCCGGACGGCCCCTGGCGTGGTCTGCGTCGTGACGGCTGGGGATCTCCCGCCGTTGCGACCCCTTCCGTTCATGGCAACGCTCCCAGGGCTGCTACAAGCCTCGTGTCCCTATCTGGCCGGAGCCGTCGTCGACTCGACCGGTGTGCCTGTGGCGGCGGTCGTCGCGGAGAGCGTGTCCCTCGCCCGCGACGCCGCCGAGCTCATCGACGTCGAGTACCAGCCTCTGCCCGCCCTTGCCGACCCGGAGCGCGCCCTCGAGCCAGGCGCCCCACTCGTTCACCCCGAGCTTGGGACTAACCAGGCGTTCCGCTGGCCGCTCAAGGGCGGGGATGTCGACGGCGCGTTTTCCAAAGCCGCTCACATCGTGAAGGTGCGGCTCGACCACAACCGCCTGGCCGGCGCACCCATGGAACCCCGAGGCGTGCTCGCGTGCTACGACCCGGGCAATGACGAGTTGACCCTGTGGCTGACGACCCAGAATCCCTTTCTGTCGCGGGCCGACCTGGCCGCGGTCCTCGGCTTCCCGGAACACAAGCTACGCGTCATCGCGCCGGATGTCGGAGGGGGCTTCGGGGTGAAGGGGCCGCTCTACCGCGAAGAAATCGTCGCGGCGACGCTCTCGCGCCAGCTCAAGCGGCCCATTCGATGGATGTCCACCCGTACCGAGGACCTGCTCACCACGATCCAGGCTCGGGCGGCGGTCTCGGAGGCCGAGGCGGCGGTGACGGCCGAGGGAGAAATCGTCGGTCTGCGCGCCAAGACCGTCTTCGATCTGGGAGCGCATCTGCTTTCCCTCTCGCTCGTGCCCCCGATGTCTCACTCGACCCACATCTTCGGCCCCTATCGGATCCAGAACGCCGAGCTGCTGAGCGTCGGCGCTTACACGAATACCGCGCCGACCGGCCCGTATCGGGGATCCGGACGGCCCGTCGGCGTCTATCTCATCGAACGCCTCATGGACGAGGCCGCGCGGGCAACTGCCCTCGATCCCGTCGAGATTCGTCGGCGCAACTTCGTCCCGCCCGAGGCGTTCCCCCATCGCACCCCATTCGGCGTCGCCTACGACTCCGGGAATTACGCTCGCGCCCTCGATCGGGTGGTGGAGCTGGCCGACTATCAGCGGCTGCGTCGAGAGCAGGCCGTCGCCCGCACGCGCGGCGAGATCATGGGCATCGGGGTGGCGGCCTACGTCGAATCCACCAATGTCCTGGGTTGGGAAAGCGGGGTTGTCAGGGTGGAGCGGAGCGGCGCGATCACGGCCATCACCGGCTCAAGCCCGCACGGCCAGGGGCACGAGACGACGTTTGCCCAGATCATTGCCGACCAGCTCGGCGTCGGCCACGACGAGGTCATCGTGCGTCACGGCGACACCTTGGGCGCTCCCCAGGCGATCGGGACATTCGGTAGCCGCAGCGCCGGCCTCGGGGGGAGCGCGTTGGCTCAGGCCTCAGCAGAGATCAGAGAGAAGGGCCGGCGGCTCGCGGCTCGTCTCCTGGAAGCGAACCCTGAGGATCTCCGGCTCGTGCGTGGCGGATTTCAGGTAACGGGCGTTCCGGAGCGAATCGTCGGCTGGGATCGGATCGGTGAGTTTGCACACCGCGCGATGGGACTACCTCCCCAGGAAACGCCGGGGCTCGAAGCAACGGTGTTCTTCCGCCAGGATCACCCCTCCTGGAGTTTCGGCGCCGGCCTGGCCGTGGTCCGCGTGGCGCGTGATACCGGCCAGGTCCGCCTCGAACGGTTCATCGCGGTTGACGACTGCGGCAACGCGATCAATCCGCTGCTCGTCGAAGGGCAGATCGTTGGCGGCTTCGCCCAGGGGTTTGGCCAGGCGCTGGTGGAGCGCATTGCCTATGACCAGGACGGTCAGCTGCTCACCGGCACGTTCATGGAGTACGCGATCCCTCGCGCCGACGACATGCCCGAGCTGGTGATCGATCGCACGGTGACGCCGTCTCCCCTCAACCCGCTGGGCGTGAAAGGTGTCGGCGAGGGCAGCGCCTGCGTGGCGCCCCCCGCCATCGTGAACGCGGTCGTGGACGCGCTGTCGCCGTTTGGCGTCTACCACCTCGACATGCCGCTCACAGCGGAGAAGATCTGGCGGGCGATTGCCCGAGAGTAAGACGATGAGGTCTTGAGCGTCGGGAAGGAGGGAACGGGATGCGTCTGGAAGGACGAATAGCCGCGATTACCGGCGGCGCCTTGGGCATCGGGCGAGCCACGGCCTTGTGCTTCGCGACCGAGGGGGCAAGCGTCGCCCTCGGCGACGTCGAGGTCGGCGGCGCCGAGGCCGTAGCCAAGGAGATTGTCGAGCGCGGCGGGCACGCCATCGCCGTCGGCGTGGACGTGGGCGACTCCCCACAGGTACAGGCTTTCGTCGATCGGGTGGTCGGAGAGTTCGGGCGGCTCGATGTGATGTTCGCCAACGCCGGCATCGCCCACTCGGCGCCCTTCCTCGAACACCCGGAGGAGCAGTGGCATCGCGTGCTCCGGGTGAACCTCACGGGAGTGTTCCTGTGTTGTCAGGCCGCGGCGCGCCAGATGGTCAAGCAGGGGGGTGGACGGATCATCATCACCGCGTCGATCAACGGCTTTCGCGGGGTCGAGAACCTGGTGGGCTACAACGTCGCCAAGGCGGGTGTCGTCGAGCTGACACGGACCATGGCCGTCGAGCTGGCCCAGCATCGCGTCGCGGTGAATGCCATCGCCCCCGCCCAGATCGACACCCGGATGACCCGGAGCCTGCCCGCCGAGGCACGGCAGCGACGTGCCGAGCGTATTCCCATGGGCCGCTTCGGCGAACCTGACGAGGTCGCCCGCGCTGCCCTTTTCCTTGCCTCCGACGAGGCTAGCTTCGTCACCGGACACACGCTGGCGGTGGATGGAGGCTATCTAGCCGGCGGCTTGTGGTCGAGCGCGCCGACATCACTCGAACAGCGCTGACAGACCGCCGACAAGTGACGTCGTCGCGCAGGTTGCTGGCGACGGCCGCCCGGTCTTCCGGGCGTTACCGTCGCCACCAGTTATGCGTTAGGGAGTTAGGCCTTGCGGACGTTCGCCGCCTGCAGGCCCTTCGGGCCGCGAGTGATGTCGAACTCCACGCGCTCGCCCTCGGTCAGGCTCTTGAAGCCCGCCGCCTGAATCGCGCTGAAGTGCACGAAAACGTCCTCGCCCCCTTCTTGAGTGATGAAACCGAACCCCTTCGCGTCGTTGAACCACTTCACCTGTCCTGTTGCCATTTCCGGTCGTCCTTTCAGGGGCACCCTGCCCCGTGGATGCTCCACCGTGAGCGGGGAGCGCCTGCTGAGATGCGAAGGCAAACAAAAAAACGCCGCACGACTGGATCTCGCGCGGCGTCATCTTCGATCTCAGACTGCTCAACTGAGTGCGTTTGCCGTTACAAAACACCAGAGCTTCCACATTAACGCACGCGTGAGGCATGTTGTCAACTAGATTTGAACGATAGCCTTGCCCGTACCGACGCGTCTCGTCAGGGAGTGAGGTCGAGGGCCTCCACGACCCGCGAGTACGGTATCTGCGCCTTACCCTGAAGCTCCTCAACGTGCGCCCGATTGGACGACTCGAACAGACACATACAGCGTGCCTCGCCCGGGACGAAGGTGCTGCGGATGTACCGAACGTCCTTGCCCGCCGCCGTCATCTCCTGTCCGGTGCTGATCGCTCGCCGCTGCGCCGCCGCCAGCTGGTCCATCGTGATGCCCTTGAGGTCGCGCTCAACCATGTACGTCGCCATGCGATCGGACCTCCATCAGCGAGAAGTAGGCGCCGAGTATACCCCCGCTCGGGTCGCAGTGTATCGCACCATGGTCGAGGGCCTGCCGCTTACTGCCGCTGGCTTATACTCGAATGATCATGCGCGAGAACACACTCAAGCAGCGGCTCTATGCCGGGAAGGCGGCCTTCGGCGTCATGTGCACGTTTCCGTCGCCGCCGGTGGTGGAGATGCTGGGACATCTCGGGTTCGACTGGATCCTCCTCGACAACGAGCACGGCTCCATCACGGTGGATACCGCCGAGGCCTGTATCGCCGCGGCCGAACTGACCGGCATGGCACCCATCGTCCGTCCGGTTGGAAATAGACCCGAGATCATTGCCCCGTTCCTGGATCGAGGGGCCTGGGGCGTGCAAGTCCCCCACGTCAATACCGCCGACGAGGCGCGCGCCGCCGTGGACGCGGTGAAATATGGTCCGGAGGGCCACCGGGGGATTTTCAGTGGAGGGCGGCCGGCTCACTACGGTTTCAAGGGCAACACCGGAGACTACGCCAAGGAGGCCAACCGCCAGACCTTGGTGTGTCTGATGCTAGAAGAAGTCGTGGCCATCGAGAACTTGCCGGAGCTCGTCCAGGTGCCGGGTGTAGACGTGTATTTCATCGGATCCGGCGACCTGTCGCAATCCATGGGCTACACGGGACAGCAGGCCCATCCGGAAGTTCAGCGGATGATGGAGAGCGGTGTCAAGATGATCACCGGCGCCGGCCGAATTGCCGGGTGTAGCTGTCCCGACAATCTCATCCCCAAATTTCTGGGCCTCGGCGTGCAATATTTCCACAGCAGCGTGGGCCGGCTGCTCCAGCAGGGCAGCGAAGCGTACCTGGAGCGAGTGCGCCAAGCAGCCTCCAGCGCGGGGAAGTGAAGGTCTCGCGCATCGAGTCCCGACCTCGCCGACCAGGGCCGCCGTCGCCCTCGCCGGACACGTCCGCGCGCGCACCGTGCGCATCCATGACGTGGTGAGCACGGTGAACCGTGACCTGGTCACGCTGCGGGCTGCGCTCAAGAAGGCACGGCCAGACTATCGCTTCCCGCCGGGCGCCTTGTTCCGTGACGACCACACGCGGGTCCGGTGGCTCCGCCCCGAGGAGGAGCTCACTCGTCTTCGAGCCGATGCCGGCGCCGTTCCGGGAGATCGCGCGGCTGGCGGCCCTGACCCTCATGCGCCTCACCGAGGTCCGCACGCTCCGCTGGGAGATGGTGCACCTCGAGCAAGGCGTGATCCTGCTGCCGCAGACCAAGACCGAGCCCCGCCCCGTGATCCTGAGCGCGGCGGCGCAGAAGATCCTCCGGGGCCATCGCGAGACCTTGCCCTCGGCGAGTCCGTGGGTGTTTCCTGCCCCGCACGGAGGCCCATACAGTCGGAAGCGAGTCGCCCTCGTGTTTCGGAAGGCCGCCCGCGGCGCCGGGCTCAAGGACTTCCACTTCCACGACCTGCGGCACCACGGCGCGACCATGGCGCTCAACAAGGGGTTTACCTCGCCCATCGTGATGGCGCTCGGGGGGTGGAAGACGGAGCGGATGATGCGTCGCTACGCGGCGGTGACCGATACCACCTTGCCCGCCGCCGCCGAGGCGGTGAGTGGCAGCGAGGTTCAGCCGGACCAGCCGAGCCTCTGGCGTCCCACGACTTCAAGAATCACGGACAATTGCTGATGTCGATGGATACCAGGCAGCCTACGCCACGATGGTGGTCCCGCGGTGGCCTTATTCTCCGAGGGACTGCCTTGATCGTGATCGCTCTGATTGGAGGGTGCTTTTCGGCCGGCCCCAAAGGCATCGAGATTGACACAGATGGGCTGCTCCAATTTATGCAAAAGGCGGCGAAGGAGAAGGGCATAGCCCTCGCGGCGATGGACTTCCCTGGAGGACTGGCGAGGACAATCATGCGCGTACCATCGTCGCGAGTCCTTTGGGTTGACGATAAGCTCCTTGACAACCTCTTCGAACGACAGGCTCTGGGCCAGCTCGGAATATTTGTAGATTCGTATACGACGAACGCGGACGCACTAGTGGCGATGCGGGCCGCCCGCTACGATATCGTCATATCGGACATCGCACGGCCACAAGGGCAAGAGGACGGGCTAGCCTTACTCCAGCACGTCCGCGCGCAGCACCCCGCTATCCCTGTCTTCTTTTACACCAGGAAAGTCGACGGACCCGTCCAAGGCGCTGCTGGTATCACGAACGATCCAGAGGTTCTGATCGAGCAAGTGGCTAGACTTGCCGGCCTCCGAAAGTGATGGCGCGTCGAGAGTGAACACACTGTGGCAGCTAATGGTGGTAGCAGGCCCGTAAGTAGCCGCCAACTCACACGGCCCGCCCGGGCGCCGGTCATTGGCGATGCCACGTTCTTCTGCGATCATCGCTCGGGACAAGCATGGACGACATCTGCGGAAGGTGACAGGCGCGCGAGTATGACCTTCAGTGTCGCCGTGGGAACGAGGACCCTTGCGTGTATCTTTCTGACGATAGTCCTCGCGCTGCTGGCGACGCAGGCCATGGCCCAAACGATCCAGGGGACCGCGACGTATCGAGAACGCATGGCATTGCCGCCCGGAGCAGTCCTCGAGGCGACGATCCAGGACGTGTCACGGGCGGACGCGCCCGCGACGGTGGTCGCGAGTACGCGCGTCGAGTCACCGGGCAATCCGCCTATCGCGTTCACCATTGCCTACGATCAGGCGAAAATCCTTCCCGACCACCGATATGTCGTTCGCGTCCGGATCCTCCTCGACGGCAAGCTCCTCTTCACCAGCGACGTCGCGACTCCGGTGATCACTCGCGGCAACCCCACCAGTGTGTCCATGATGCTCCGTCGAGTCGGCGCGGGGCAGAAAGCTTCCGCCAGTCCAGGCTCGCCCACCAGTCCGTCAGCGCGTCCTCTCGAAGCGACCTACTGGCGGGCGATCGATCTCGCGGGAAAGCCCACACCCACGCAGGATGTCAAGCGTGAGGCGCATCTGGTGTTCGAGGCGGGGGGCCGTGTGTCGGGCTCCGATGGGTGCAACCGGATCACGGGAGGCTACGAGTTAAAGGGAGATGGAATCACGTTCGGTCAGATGGCGGGGACGCAGATGGCCTGTCCAGATACTGCGGACATCGAGCTTGGGGTTCGGGCCGCCCTCACCGGCGCCAGCCGCTGGATGATTGTCGGCGATCGCCTGGAGTTGTTCGACGGAACGGGGGCCCGGCTGGCGGCATTCGAGGCGCGGCCTCCGACACCGCGCGCGGCTACCTCACCCGCTCTGCAGGGTACGGCGTGGCGGCTCGTACGATTCCAGGGCAGCGACGATACGACGCTCACGCCCGACGACAAGGCCAAGTACACGATCGAGTTCGGCGCCGGCGGGCGGCTGACCGCGCGCATCGACTGCAATCAGGGACGCGGGACCTGGAAGTCGAGCGTCTCGAGTCAACTCGAATTCGGGCCATTGGCCCTGACGCGCGCCAAGTGTCCTGACGGGTCCCTGCACGACAGGATCGTCAAACACTGGACCTATATCCGCTCGTACATCATTCGCGATGGCCATCTTTTCCTGGCCTTGATGGCCGACGGTGGCATCTACGAGTTCGAACCGTTCGTACCGTCCAAGCCGTAGGCTACCCGCCAACGCCTGGGGAGGGTGAACCATGAGCGCGATCGATCCGAGACGAAGTCTGGCGCTGCTGAAACCCGAGCAGGAGCTCCTGAACGAGCGTATTGCGCGCCTCACACAAGAGGAGCTCGGCCGACCCAGCACCTTGGCACACTGGAGCGTGGCCGACGTGGCGGTTCATATCACGCGCGTGTGCGACTCGATCAATCTCGCCATTCAGCGAGCGACGGTCGGTGACAGGACCCCGGCGTTCGGCGAGGCGGCTCGACCGCGCGAGGCAGAGATCCGGACGAAGGGCCCGCAGGGCTGGGCCGACCATGGCCGTGAATGCTGTCGGCGAATCATCGAGATCGTGTCCGGGTTGACGGATGAGCAGCTCGGACGGTACACGTTCCCCCATCCCTTTGGCGAGCGGAGCGTGCGCTGGTTCTGTACCCAGCTCCTCACCGAGGTTGGCTTCCACCGCTGGGACATCGGCTACTCGCTCGGCCAGCGCGGACCGCTGGCCGAAGAGCTCGGCGCCTACCTCCTGCCATTCATGCTGGATCGCGACGAGCCTGTCTTCGCTGCCCGCCGAACCCAGGGCGGCCAGGAGGTCTACACACTGGTATCGGATGCGGGGAGCTGGAAACTCACCGTCACGCCCGAGGGCACGACCTCGGAGCTCGTGTCGAAGCCCGAGGGTTCGGTCATCAGCGCAACGCCGGGCTGGCTCTGCGTCGCGGTATACGGTCGCGTCCGAGTCGATCAGCCCCAATTCGCCGTCACGGGTCCCCCCGACGTGGCCCCTCGCTTCGCGGCCATTTTCGGGCCACGTGGATAATCTGCCCGGTCACGTTCAAGACTGCACTGAGGGAGAGATGACGGCCATCCGACCGACGAGCGACCAGTCACGCCAAGCCGCTGATATGGAAGACGTCTACTGCTTCGGCGGCAACCCGCTGGATCGAGCCAGCGAGCGCCGCGATGACCGCGAGTGGATCGCCGCACTGCTCGCCAACCCTGAGACTCGCATCCTGGCGCTGCGTGACCTGAAACCGTTCACCCGCGGCAGCACGACCCTCGCGCTCGACTGGCAGCCGACGGCGCCGTGGCGCGAGCAGATCGATGCCGGCGCGCCGCTGATCTTTCTCGGCCTCGGCGATGGACGCGCACACTTCGCGATCGATGCGACCGGAGCGGACGTCGCTCCAGACGTCGACACCGAACTGATCGACGTGCGCACCCTCGCCCCTACCATCGCCACCGGCGAGGCGGCCATCCTCGCCGAGGCCCGCTCCCTGCTCGACTGGCACGGCCGACATCGCTTCTGCGCCCAGTGCGGATCGCCGACCCGGGTCGTGTCGGCGGGCTGGGTGCGCCGCTGCCCGGAGTGCCGGGCGTCACATTTTCCGCGTACCGATCCCGTGGTGATCATGCTCGTCGTCCGTGGCGAGCGGGCCCTGCTCGGCCGCAACCGGCGGCGGGCGGGCGCCCGGTTCTCGTGCCTGGCCGGCTTCGTGGAGCCAGGTGAAACCCTGGAGGAGGCCGTGCGCCGCGAAGTGCACGAGGAGGCGGGCATCCGCTGCGGGCGCGTGCGCTATCTCGCCGCACAGCCGTGGCCGTTTCCGTCGAGCCTGATGATTGGGTTCCTGGCCGAGGCGCTGACCGAAGAGATCACCGTCGATCCCGAGGAACTCGCCGAGGCGCGCTGGTTCCCCCGCCACGAGGTCCAGGAGATGGTGGCACGGGCCGCCGCCGGTGCCGACGATTCAGCGCAAGTGTCGCTGCCGCCGCCAATCGCGATCGCCCATCACATCTGCCGGCGATGGTCGAGCGGTCTCGCCAGCATGTGAAGCCACTCAGGAGGGCAGGATGACAGCCTTGCCCGTCGTCTGCGTGTCGAAGAGCCTGTAGGCTTCTTCCGCCTGCTCGAGCTTCCAGCGGTGCGTGAAGAGCTTCTCCACGTCCACGTTCAGGTCGGCGACGAACTCGGCGCATTCGGCCTGGCCCTGCTTCGAGAACGTCCAGGAGCCAACCAGCGTCACCTGCCGGCGCAAGAGATCCGGACTGACGTCCAGGGTCACCTGGCCCCGCTCGCCGACGAAGCACGCCGTGCCCCACGAGCGCACCGAGCGCACCGCCGCCGCGCGGGCTTCCGGCGCCGAGGAGGCGTCCAAGGTCTTGTGCGCGCCCTCGCCGTGGGTCAGGCCGCGGATCGCCGCCACCATGTCGGTCGATTTGGCGTCGATGACCTCGTGCGCGCCGAACTGCTGGGCGAGCTTGCGGCGGTCGGGCGAGATGTCGATGGCGATGACGTGGGCGCCCATGGCGACGGCAAACTGCGTCGCCGACAACCCCACCGGACCCTGCCCGAAGATGGCAATCGTCTCGCCGCCTCGCAGATTGAGTCGCCTCAGCGCGCCCCAGGCGGTGCCCGTGCCGCAGGAGATCGCGGCACCCGTGACGAAGGAGAGCGAATCCGGCAGCGGCACCAAGGTCGACACCGGGACCTTCATGTACCTCGCGTGCCCTCCGTGCCCGCCCGAACCGTAGACCACCGTGCCTTCGAGGCACATCTGTGTCCAGCCGGCTCGGCAGTGTTTGCAGTTGCCGCAACCAGCATAGTGGTGATCCATGACGCGCTGGCCAACCCGCGCCTCCTTCTCGGTGACGCCGGCACCTACTGCCGCGACGATGCCGCAAGGTTCGTGGCCGGCGATCACCCCCGCCTCCCGCTTGATACCGCCGGTCACGGTCCCGGCCGGCTGCGCTGAGGCGCGATAGTTGTGCAGGTCGCTGCCGCACATACCCGACGCCTTGACCTCGAGGACCACGTCTCGGGGGCCTGGGGTCGGATCGGGGAACTCCCTGAGCTCCAGCTTCCGATCTCCGAGAAAAACGACGTTCCTTTCTCATGTGTCGTCGTCCGTTGCCGGCCTTCGCCCTCGTCACGTGTTCGTGCCAATTTGCTAAGGTAAGCATAGTCCATGCATGCCCCCGAGGGATAACGTCCAGCAACGAGTCGGCCTTAGGCGAACGCCGCGATGCGGCGCGGCTGGCCCAGCAGCCAGACCGCGATCGCGAGATTGAGCAGATTCCAGGCGATGCCATTGACAAAAGCCAGACGGTACGAGCCAGTCAGGTCGAAGATCGCCCCTGAGAGCCAGCCGCCGAGCGCCATCCCGAGGATCGTGGCCATCACCACGCCGCCAATGCGCATCCCCGCTTCCTGTGGGGCAAAGTACTCCCGCACGATGACGGCATAGCTTGGCACGATCCCGCCCTGGGCCAAGCCGAAGAGCGCGGAGACCACGTAGAGCGAGACCAGGCCGTCGAACGGCAGATAGAGCGCCAGCACCAGGCACTGCAGGGCCGATCCCAGGATCAGCGTTGGCACGCCGCCAACGCGATCGGCAATCCACCCCGAGACGAGGCGGCTGACCACGCCCATGCCCAGCATGGCGGACAGCATCTCCGCGCCGTGGGCGACGCCGTGACCAAGGTCGCTCGAGTAGGCGACGATGTGCACCTGCGGCATCGACATGGCGACGCAGCACGCCACGCCCGCGACCATGAGGAGCGCCTGCAGGCGGCCGGGCGCGACCTGCCGTCGGCCGGCTTCGGTCGCCACGATTGCCTTCGCCACCGGTACGCGCGAGACCGGCGAGCGATGGCGAAGCGCGATGATAAGCGGCAGCATGGTCAGGGAACAGAACACGCCGATGCCGATCAAGGTCGCCCGCCATCCACGCGTCGCGGTGAAGTGCTGGAGGATCGGGGGCCAGACCGCGCCGGCCAGGTAGTTCCCGCTCGCACATACCGAGACGGCGATGCCGCGGTGGCGTGTGAACCAGTGCGAGATATCCGCGACGAGCGGTCCGAATGTGACGGAACTGCCGAGGAGGCCGACGACCAAACCCTGGGCCAGCGCGAACTCCCCGAGGCTGGCCGCCTGGGCTGTCAGCAGATAGCCCAGGCCAAGCGCGAGAGCGCCCACGACGAGTGGCTTCACGATCCCGAAGCGGTCGGCGATACGACCCATGAAGAGCCCACCGACGGCGAAGCCCAGCATCGTGGCCGTGTAGGGCAAAGAGGCGCTGCTGCGTGCGACCCCGAACTCGGCCTGCACCGCCGGCAACACGACGACGACCGACCACAAACCGACGCCCCCGATTGTGCTGAGGGCCAGGGAGGCGACGAGGCGCCGCCACGCGTAGGCGGACTCCACCAGCGTCTCGGGTGAGAGACCGACGGTTCCCTGTTTAGCTGTCTCAGTCACGACGCGTCGTGGCTTCGATGTTCTGACGGGCCGGCTACGCCTGCCGCGTTGCCCGCGTCCTGGTATCGGCGGGCCGTGCGAACGGAGGGATCACCTAACCAGCATAACCAACAAGTTGCATCGGGGGATAACGTTCCTCGCTGTGCCTTGAGGCCCAACATAGTTCCGTGTATTCTTCCCTCGCCTTTCGCGCTCCGCAAACGCGGGCCATCACACACGAAAGTCGGGAGGGAACGTGACAGCCCTAATTTTCTCCCTCATCGTCAGTCTCGTCTTACTCGGTGTATCGCCCGGAGCGGCCCAGGAGTACCCGAGCAAGGTCATTACCCTGGTCGTCCCCTTCGCGGCGGGCGGGCCCACGGACACGGTAGCCCGCCTCGTTGGCCAGGCCATGAGCGCCTCCCTCAAGCAGCAGATTGTCGTGGAGAACGTCGGTGGCGCCGGCGGAACCATCGCCACCAACCGGGTTGCCAAGGCCGCCCCGGATGGATACACAATTCTCCTCCACCATATCGGTATGTCCACGGCGCCCGCCCTCTACCGGAAGCTCCCGTATAACGCCATCACCGACTTTGAGCCAATTGGCCTCGTCAACGACACTCCCATGACTCTCGTGGCGAAGAAGGACTTCCCGCCCAAGGACCTGAAAGAGCTGATTGCGTACGTGAAGAAGAACAAAGATAAGGTGACCTACGCCAATGCCGGGCTGGGGGCGGCGTCTCATCTGTGCGGCATGCTTTTCATGACTGCCATCGACACCGATCTCACCACCGTCCCCTACAAGGGCACGGCCCCCGCCATGAATGATCTCCTGGGGGGCAGGTGGATCTCATGTGCGACCAAACCACGAACACCACGAGCCAGATCAAAGGGGAAAAGATCAAGGTCTATGGCGTGACGACCAAACAACGTCTCGCTTCCTTGCCCAATGTGCCGACCATGGACGAGGCTGGTTTGAAAGGCTTCGAGATCTCGATCTGGCACGGCCTCTATGCCCCCAAGGGCACGCCGAAGCCGGTGATCGACAAGATCGCCAAGGCGCTCCAGGACGCAATCAAGGACCGCACGGTGAAGCAGCGCTTTGCCGAACTCGGCGCCGAACCAGTATCAGAGAAGGCGGCGACTCCCGACGCGTTGCGGGCGCAGCTGAAGGCCGAGATCGACAAATGGGCGCCGATCATCAAGAAAGCAGGCGCCTACGCCGACTGATTGGCGGGCATGGTGATTCGTAGCGCCAAGGACTTCTGGACGGGCCTCATCTATATTTTCTTCGGCCTGAGCGCGGTCCTCCTCGCTACGGATTACGGAATGGGGACCGCCATCAAGATGGGCCCCGGCTACTTCCCGATAGTGCTGGGCGCCCTCCTCACCCTCATCGGGATCATCGCGGTGGGCCGTTCCTTCGTGGGACCACCGGCTCCGATCGGTCGCTTCGCCGTCAAGGGGCTTCTGCTGGTGGTCGGCTCGACCTTCCTGTTCGGCCTCCTCGTTCGACGAGCCGGCCTCGCCATAGCGCTAGCCTTGCTTGTGATGGTGAGTGCCCGGGCTAGCGCCCAATTCCGCTGGAGGCCATCGATCGCGCTCGCCGCCGGGTTGACCCTTTTTTGCGTTCTCGTGTTTCTGAAGGGATTGGGGGTGCCGCTGCCGATACTGGGCTCGTGGTTCGGCGGATGAAGTGCCGTGTTGCTCCCGGGGGCATTTTTGATGGAACTGATCGCTAACCTCGGTCTGGGCCTGAGCACGGCCATCACGCCGATCAACCTGCTCTACTGTCTCATCGGCGTGTTTCTCGGCACCTTGATCGGCGTGTTACCTGGCCTCGGACCGACCGCCACCATTGCCATGCTGCTGCCGCTCACGTTCGCCCTGCCGCCGATCTCGGCCCTGATCATGCTCGCCGGGATTTACTACGGCTCCCAGTACGGCGGTTCCACCACGTCCATCCTGGTCAATCTGCCAGGGGAAGCGGCGTCGGTGGTCACCACCCTCGACGGCTATCAGATGGCACGCCGCGGCCGCGCCGGCGTCGCCTTGGCCACGGCAGCCATCGGCTCCTTCTTCGCCGGCACCGTGGCCACTCTGCTTCTCGCCTTGTTCGCGCCTCCCCTCTCCGAGATCGCCCTCCAGTTTGGCCCGGCCGACTATTTCTCGCTCATGGTGCTCGGGCTGGTCGCCTCGGTGGTGCTGGCCCAAGGCTCCTTGCTGCACGCGATTGGCATGGTCGTGCTCGGGCTGTTGCTGGGACTGATCGGCACGGACGTTACCTCCGGCGTGCAGCGGTACACCTTTGACATTCCCCAGCTGGCCGATGGCATCGGTTTCGTCGTGGTCGCCATGGGCATGTTCGGGCTGGCCGAGATCATTCGCAACCTGGAGCAGGAAGAGGGCCGCTCGACGATGGTGACCGCCGTTACCAGCCTCATGCCCACCCGGGAGGACTGGAAGCGGATGATCGCGCCGATTCTGCGCGGGACCGCGATTGGCTCGGCCGTCGGTATCTTGCCGGGTAGCGGCTCGATCCTGGGCGCGTTCGCGGCGTACTCGATTGAAAAGAAGATCTCGAAGAACGCGGCGGAGTTCGGCAAAGGCGCGATTGAAGGGGTAGCGGCTCCCGAATCAGCCAACAACGCCGGCGCCCAGACCTCGTTCATCCCCATGCTGACCCTGGGGATTCCCTCCAATCCGGTGATGGCGCTCATGATCGGCGCCATGATCATCCAAGGCATCCAGCCGGGCCCCTCGGTGATGAAGGAGCAGCCGGCCCTCGTGTGGGGCGTCATCGTCTCCATGTGGATCGGGAACCTCTTGCTCGTCATTCTCAATCTGCCCCTGATCGGGCTGTGGGTCCGCATGATCATGGTTCCCTATCAGCTCTTGTATCCCGCGATCCTGGTGTTCTGTGGCATCGGAGTATTCAGCCTGAACAACAGCGAGTTCGACATCTACCTCATGGGACTCTTCGGCCTGCTCGGCTACCTCTTCGTCAAACTGGGCTGTGAGCCGGCGCCGTTGCTGCTTGCATTTATCCTCGGGCCGTTGATGGAGGAGTATCTACGTCGCGCCTTGTTGATCTCGCGCGGAAATCCGTGGGTGTTCGTCCAGCGCCCAATCAGCGCGGCGCTGCTCGCGCTGGCGGTACTGGCGATGTGTGCCGTGCTGCTACCCGCCTTCAGCAAGACCCGAGAAGCGGCGTTCGCTGAGAGCGCTGACTGAGAAAATGCTCCTGGCCGGCTCCTCGACAACGGGTTGGCCGGATCAACCGGGAGACGTTTCGGGACGGCGTAGAATCGTCCGGGCAACGGGAGACAGGAAGATGACGACGATGAGGGTTGACATGCTGCCCGCCATCGCTGCGCTGCTGAAGGGAATCGGCTCGTGAGCGGGGCGCCATCGACATCCCTTGCGGGGCCGATGGTGTGGCGCGGGGAGCACCTCGCGCGGGGCACCGACTGGGTTCGCTCGCTCGAGCCGGCGGAGGTCGATGAGCTGGACGCCGCGCTCCGCATCGTGCAGCGACGCGGCCAGGCCTGGTCGCAGTTGAGCCGTGAAGATTTCCCGATCCCCACCCTCGATCGCACACTGGCCGAAGTGAGCGAGGCGCTCGAGCACGGCCGCGGCCTGGTGCTCCTGCGCCGGATCCCG
Organism: uncultured Candidatus Rokubacteria bacterium; assembly: GCA_963754315.1. GTDB lineage: Bacteria > Methylomirabilota > Methylomirabilia > Rokubacteriales > CSP1-6 > CAVWFS01. The sequence goes on along the minus strand of CAVWFS010000008.1, from coordinate 14,800 downwards.
GTCGAGCGCTACAGCGAGGATGAGCTGCGGATCCTCTACTGGGGCCTCGGACTGCACCTCGGCACGCCGCGTTACCAGAACGGCAACGGGGAGCTGATCGGCGACGTCCGGGATGAGAACCGCCTGTACGGCGCGGTGCGCGAGGTGGATCCGGTGAAGGCGGGCGAGCCGCGCTCCTCGCGCAACAAGGCACGCTCGGCCGGGCCGTTGCGGTTCCACACTGACCGTGTGGACGTTGTTACCTTGTTGTGCGTGCGACCAGCGCTCACGGGTGGCCTCAGCAAGGTCGTCTCGTCGGCCGCCGTGTACAACACCATCCTCGAGCGACGCCCGGACCTGCACGCCCTGCTGTGCGCGCCCTATTACCACGTCCGGGAGGGGGAGGCTGGCGGCAAGCAGCGGTACTACACGATGCCGGTCTTCGGCCTGCGCGACGGTCGTCTCACCAGCCAGTACTCGCGGACGTTCGTCGAGAACGCCCAGGGTGCCCCCGGCGTGCCGCCGTTAACCCCCGCTCAGAACGAGGCGCTCGACCTGTGGGCCGAGGTCTGTGAGGAGCTGTGCTACGGCATGCAGTTACGAGCCGGCGATCTCCAGCTGCTGAACAACCACGTCGTCTACCACGCCCGCTCCACATACGAGGACGACCCGCGTCCGAACCATGACCGGTTCCTCATGCGGCTGTGGCTGTCGATGCCCAACAGCCGCGCGCTGCCTGAGGGCTTCGAGGCGCTATGGGGGTCAATCGAGCCGGGCGCGCTGCGCGGCGGCATCGCTCTGGCCGGGTAGCTACACCCGCTGGACCCTCAGCCACAACACTCGCCGAACGCCGGAATTCCGGCGCCTAGCCTTCGACGTAAGGGTGGGCGCCTTACGATGTCGACGCTCCGGCGCAATTTCTATCGGTTGAAGCTACGCCGCGTCCGAGGAAGGCTTGTCGATGCCACCTGCACGATAGCGATCCTGAGGTTCGCCGCGCGGGACTAGAGGGGGCAACTGGTCCCGCGCGGTGGCGAAGGTCGGCAAGCCGACCCGGCAGCTGCTCTACCAGCCGAGTCCGGCGTCGCTTCGACAAAGGGACACGGTGGATGGGAGGGTAGGTCGGCACATGATCGTCGTCAACACCCCTCGATGGCGCTCGCGTTGGCCACGATGATCTTGGTTCCGTCGGGCTTTTCGCAAAAGACAGTGACGTCGGCGCGCGTCTGACCGCCCTCGACGCGACGGCCCGTGATGATCCCGCGCGTGGTGAAGTGCTCGTTCGGCCACAGCACGTTGGTGAATTTCACGTCCAGGCGTCCGCCCAGGTAGAAGCCGCGACCGAAATGCCGTGTCAGGAGCTCGGTGACGCATGAGAGCGTCATGCGGCCCCCGATTACCGTGTCCCCGAAGCCGAGCTCTTTCGAGGCGACCTTGTCGTTGTGATAGTTCCGGCTGCGGTAGAAGAACTCGTTGCACATCGCTTCGGTGAATGTCTTCCGAAGTTCCACCGGCAGCGGCTCACCGGAGGGCTCGACCCCTTGTCTCGTGCCCTCCTTGCTCGCCGGATCGCGCAGCGTGACCTCGCCGCTCGTCTGCTCCGCCAAGAAACTCTGATGATGGACGCTACGCGCAACAAGCTGTCCGGCCTGATCTCGCACCCACATCTCAAGCGCGACGACGTCGCGATCGCGCCTCCGGTAGCGATCCGCCACCCGCGCGCTGCAGTGCAGGGCCTGTCCGACACGCGTCGGAGCATAGATCTCCCATTCCTGACGCCGCCACAGGTTGCCGAAGAGGTTGTCGAGATACCAGCCTTTGAACTGGCTGTCCGCATCCTGGTAGACGATCACCGGGGCCACCGGCCCGCCAAAGGGCGACGTCGTCGTGTACCAGGGGTTCGGCTCGTCGAGCCCCTTGATGTATTGCTGGACCATCTCGTCGGTGATCGTGAGTTCGAGGGTCCCCAGATCCTTGCCCGGGTACACGTCCGTTGCCATCATGAGTGCGATCCTCCCTGGTCCGTTTCTGTTACCGCGCCGCCCAACGAAGCCCGGATTCAGCTGGCTCCCCGCTTCCTGATACAGGAAACTCCTGGCATCGGCAAGCCTCTCGCGACGGCCAGAAGCGTCCACGACGAGAATCCTGCTCACCAGAGGCCGGCGAGCATGCAAAGTATGCATGACCTCGGCGAGTCCGACCTGCTCGTCAGACCCGGGCAAAGGAGGATGAGTGCCATGGCGTACTGGCTGCTGAAATCCGAGCCTGACGACTGGTCATGGGCCGAGCAAGTCGCGAAAGGCCGCGACGGCGCAGAGTGGACCGGCATCCGCAACTTCGCGGCCCAGAAACATCTGCGCGCCATGAAGAGGGGCGAGCGGGCATTCTTCTACCACACCGGCAAGGAGCGCGCGATCGTCGGCATCGTCGAGGTCATCGCGGAAGCCCACGCGGATTCGACCGACTCCGCCTGGTTCGCCGTGGACGTTGCCGCAGTAGAGCCCCTGCCGACGCCGGTCGGCCTCGATCGAATCAAGGCGGACAAGCGCCTGGCCGGCATGACCCTGGCCAGGCAGCCGCGCCTGTCGGTCCAACCAGTCACGGCGGCCGAGTGGCGTCTCGTCTCCCAGATGGGAGGCCTCGGGTGAGACGACGCAGCGCTTGCAGACATGCCGAAGGACAGGAGCTGCAGCCTACGGGACCGGGCACGACGCCGTGCCACACGGGCACTCGGCTTTGTAGGCCGGGTCATCGATGAATCGGCTCAGCGCGGCGAGTGTCTGGGTGCGCTCAGCGCGGCGAGCAGGAGACCGCACGTTGTCGAGGAGTAACGCGAAGACGCTGCCCGTCCAGCCAACGTACGGCGCGACACCGCGCATCGCCTGCTCGGAGTCGATCGCGGGAAAGCGGCGGCGTTTGGCGGAAACGCCACCGACCGCTTGCACGACGCCATCGAGGGCCAGCGCTCCAGAACAGTCCACGTAGACGTGGGGCGGCTCGGACAGAGGGACTTCCGAGGCGAGCCGGGACGCCGGCAGGGTGCCATACGAGTAGAGCGTGCCGGCTCCCTCGGTCTCGTGCATGCGCTTGAGTTCCAGGTCGTCGAGCCAGTTGATCCAGACCTCGACGACCGTCCCGCGCGATCGCACTATCGTGGCCGGCATCGCGCCGTTGAAGACGAGATGCGGCGACCAGGCCACGTCGTAGTCACGCAGCAGCGCCCGCGTGACTGGGATGACGGCCGGCTCCCTTACGCCGGGGGCCACGTACTTGCGAGTCAGGGCGCTCACGGTGGCATTCGAGCCATAGCCGATGACCGGCGTGCGCTGGCGCGTGATTCGGTCCGCCAGGCCCAGGGTCTGGAGCAGTTTCATGGCGGCCACTGCCCTGCTGCCGACCTGGACCGATGAGTGCGCCAGCAGGTCGTTGGATAGCTCGACGTACGGATAGGCAGCGCCGTTGATGAACAGATACGAGCCAGGCTCCCGTGCGTAGGGATAGGCGTAACCGAGCGCGACCAGCTCCTCGCAGGTCAGCGTGGCCGGCGCGCACGACGAGCTCGCTATCGGGTCCTGGCGCCACTCGGCGCCGGACGGCGTCCCGGCGCTGCAGACGGCGGCGACCATCAGCGCCGCTCCCATCGTGAGCCGAGAAGACCCCATGCCGACCCTCCCGCGTCCGGTCGTAAGAAGCGCTGCCGCCCTGTCCGCCCGCGCTGTCGCTTCTGCACGTGTTTCGGCCGGCAATCGTGGAGTCTACAGCTCATCGAAGGTCTCCTGTGCCAAGCGCAGGGGCTCGCCCCTCGCCGGGCAAACTGCGCTCGGCGTCGATCAGACCGACAAACCGACGTGCCGGTGTGAGCCGCCCTAGACGTCGCGCTCGTACCCGTACTCGCGGGATTGGTTGACATCTCCCGGGAGCTCGCGTTCACCCGTGCGGCGGAAGCCCTTGCGCTCGTAGAGGCGATGCGCGTGCTCGAAGCGCGTATCCGACCACAGCACCAGGCGGACGAGGCGCTGCGCCCGGCACCAGTCGACGATCGTGTCGACGAGTGCCTCTCCGAGCCCCTGGCCCCGCAGGTGCGGGCTGAGGTAGAGGCGGTGGAGCTCGGCGGTCCGCGCGTCCACGCGGTCGACGCCGACGGACCCGACCACACGCGCGCCGTCGCGGATGACGAAGAACGCGCCGCGCGGCGGCTCGTAGCCCTCCCAGCGAAGGAGATCTGGCACCTCGACGGCCGGGTCCCAGATCCAGCCGTATTCCGCGAACACGAGGCCGATGAGCTCGACGACGCCGGGCGCGTCGACGCAGGTCGCCGGTTCGATCCTCACGGCTGCTCGGGCGCGCGCCATTCGTTTCCTGCCCTGCCTGGGGCCTGTGTCCTCACCGTATCCTCCTATGAATGGGAAATTTTGGCGGTAGTACAGCTTCCTGTCTTCAACATATGTCAACGAGTAAAATTACTGACTCGATCGACTACCCGAACGGGAGGTACCAGGTGATTCGACGCTTCCTTCCTCTCTTCGTCGGGCTGACCGGGCTGCTTGCGCTGCTCGCCGGGGCGGCGCCCGCCGCGGAAGGTCTCACACCAAGCCCACTCGAAGAACTCGTCGTCCCACACCTGGAATGGAGTCCCTGCCGCGAGGATAGTGAGCGTGCATCAACGAGCACGCGCACCGCTACCTCATCGAGGGCACTCTCCCGCCCGTGGGAGCCACTTGCCAACAAGACACACCGCCCTTCACGATCTCCCAACCCTGACCGAGCGCTCTCTATCCCGGGCCGCGGGGGTCGGTCGAACCTATGCTAAGGTTTGCGCGCTGGTGAGCCGCCCAAGGCCATGCGAGAGCGCGTTTGCACCCATTTGAGACAGAGGCCCTTGCCGAGCCGGAACGTGAACTTGCCACGACGCGGGACTACTTGCACGCGCCGGCGCAACAGCACACTCTGGTGGCGGGGCGGAGCCATCTCCGGCCGTCCGGACTGAGCGAGCCGCCGATGGAAATCCCGGGGAAAGTCGATCGTCAGCTGCTCCGGTGCACTGGGGAGGACGCATGAGAGGCCTTGCCGAGTTCACGAAGACGAGCCTGATTGGCGGCGTGCTCATCATCCTGCCGATCTATCTGAGCATCCTGCTGCTTCTGAAGACCCTCGGAGCAGTGGGTGCGCTGATCGCCCCCGTCACCGCCCAGCTTCCCGCCGCCCTCAAATTCCGCCAGGTGATTGCGATCCTGATCGTGATCCTCGTCTGCTTCCTGGCGGGGCTGGTCGTACGCACCGGGCCGGGACTGCGTGCCAAGAACGCGATCGAGCGCAATCTCCTCGATCGAATCCCTGGCTATGCGCTCATCCGCGGGCTGGCGTCGCGCGTCGCCGGCCGCCAGGAGGACGATACATTTGCCGTGGCGCTGGTCGAGATCGAGGACGCCCTGGTCCCGGCGTTCATCGTGGAAGAGCACGACGATGGCGCCTACACCGTCTTCGTGCCCTCGGTTCCGACCCCGGCAGCTGGGGCGATCTACATCCTTCCCCGCGAGCGCGTGCACCACGTCGACATCCCCTTCGCCAAGGCGGCGGCGGTGATCACCAAGTGGGGTGCGGGAGCACGGGATCTGCGAGCGGCGATGAGGATCGCAGACGGTGCGGATTCGGCGTCACGGCCGAGCCTTTCGTAGCGGCGGTCGTGGCGGAGTACCACGAAACCCAAGAACAGGCGAAACGTCAGGGTCGGTACGACGTGGCGACATCTGCGACGACCGTCAGCTCTCCCTCGACTCCACGCCGACCCACTCGTACATGAAGTGCCTCTACAAGGACCCCCAGGCTGCCTTCCTGTACGCCGATCTCGTCGGCACCAACAAGCGGCCGCCGTGGGGCTATCACGTGTTCGAGGTCACGTCGCGGTGACGATGACCGCCGGCATGAGGCCCCGGGAGGACCCCTACGACTTCTCGGTGGTCCTGGGCGGGCCGCTGTTTCAGATGATCCGCCGGACGCGCCTGAGCGACGACGCGCTCGAGCTCGTGCGCCGCCGCATCATCGTCATCTCGATGTTCGCCTGGCTCCCGCTCTTGCTATTGTCGTCCCTGAGCGGGCACGCCTGGGGTCCCGAGGTGCGCGTGCCGTTCCTGAAGGACATCGAGGTCCACGCCCGCCTCCTCCTCGCCCTGCCCCTGCTCATCCTGGCCGAGCTGGTCGTGCATCAGCGGATGCGCCCGGTGGTCCGGCAGTTCCTGGAGCGCGACCTGATCGCCGAGAGCTCCCGAGCGAAGTTCGACGCGATCATTCCCTCGGCCTTGCGTCTGCGCAACTCGGTGACGGCGGAAGTGGCGCTTCTCGTGCTCGTCTACGTCGGCGTGGTGTTCGTCTTCCCCCGGTACGGGATCCTTCGCGTCCCGACCTGGTACTCGACGCCGGTCGAGGGCGGCGGCAGCCGGCTCTTTGCCGCCGGATGGTGGTTCGTATACGTGAGCGTGCCCCTGTTCCAATTCTTCCTGTTCCGCTGGTATTTCCGATTGTGCATCTGGGTGCGGTTCCTGTGGCAGGCGTCACGATGCGAGCTGAGACTCGTTCCCACGCACCCGGATCGCGCGGGGGGCCTCGGCTTCCTCTCGAGCACCGCCGTCGCCTTCGCACCTCTGCTGGCCGCCCATGGGACGCTGCTCGCCGGCTTCATGGCCAACCGCATCCTCTTTCAGGGCGCGACGCTGCCCGATTTCAAGATCGAGATCGCGGTGATCCTGATCTTCCTCCTGCTCGGCGTGATGGGGCCACTGTTGCTGTTCGTGCCCCACCTGGCGAGGGCCCGGCGCATCGGTCTCCGGGAGTACGGCACCCTGGCCCAGCGCTACGTCCGGGATTTCGACGAGAAATGGCTTCGGGGGACCGGCCCTCCGGCCGCGCCGCTGGTGGGAAGCGCGGACATACAGTCCCTGGCGGACCTGGCCAACAGCTACGAGGTCGTCCGCGGCATGAGCGTGGTCCCCTTCACGAAGAACGCGATCGTCCAACTCGCGGTGATCGCGCTCCTGCCGGTCGCGCCCCTGCTCCTCACCATGATCTCGCTGGACGAGCTTCTCAAGCGCCTCATCCAGGTGGTGTTCTGACGCGACCCTAAGCGCGGTCTGACCTCGTACTGTCCCAAACTCATCCCTACGCCTCACGATTCTTCTCACCTGGACGATGCCAGGCCGAGTTGGCAACCAGCACCGATCCTTCGGTCCCGCGAAGGGATGACGTCAAGCCCAAGTTGGCCGGGCCGGATGGGATTCTGGCGAAGGAACACGCCTACAATCGCCGGCCCCTCGCGCTCGTGGCCGGCCTTATGCGACCTGACTTCATCAGATCCCACATTTCGCTGCCGGTAGCGAAGGTCGGGTAGGTCGTCTTTCGATCTACCGAGTCGTTATCGAGTCTCCACGCGAAGATCCCGGCCGCGTGATTGGCTTGCGCCTTGGCCGCGAACTTCCTGGGATCGTCCGACTGCCCGATGTAGCCCTCAGCGTTCAGGCCGTAAACAATGCGTTCGAAAGAACCGAGTTGCCGTTTGTACCAGGCCGCGGTGGTGCCGTTGCCGCCGTGGTCGTAAGTTTGTGGCATGGTGTAGGTGAAAACCTTGAGCACATTTCCGTCGAGTCCGTCAGTTTGCGCCGGAGTGATAGTCATGATCTTTTCGCGCCCGGGCCTCACTTTGGCGAGGCTCGCCTTCAGCCGCTGAGCCAGCGTCAGCATGTCCTTGGCTTCGACGTCGGTGGACTCGAAATCAATGTCGAATCCGTCGAGATCGTAGGTCTGGACCAGCGCGGCCACGCTGTCGGCAAATTGCACAGGAGTGGCCGCGGCCCGACCCGCATCGTTTGAGCTCTCTCCCCAGCCCAGTGAGATCAGAATCTTGATGGACGGATTTCTGACGCGCGCCGTCTTTACCACCAGCTTCACCCGGTCCTGGTCGGTGTCGCCCAGTGTCGCGGGGTATTTGTGTTTGTCGCGCCAATTAGTGAACTGGGCGACATAGACATCGTCCTGCTTGACGGTATGCACGAACGCCAAAATGAGCAGGTTACACTTGTCGAAGGGTGCCGTCGCCACGATGTGATCGTACCGTTGCTTGGGGACGCCGTTGAAGAATCCGAAGTATTGGCCCACGACATCGCCCGGAATTGGACCGCGAGCTGTCGCCTTGCTCTTCGCGCTCATAAATTCTCCTTAGGGGGATGAGAATCTGGTTTGTGGCGCGATGCCGGTCCGGGTCCCATTGATTAGGTTGTCCATCGCCAAAACCGCATCCGCCGGCCAAGTGCTTGATCTGTTAGTCCGGATCCGGCAACTATATCCTGGCGTTCACCATGGAGCGATCGGGGTGTTCAACAGGCCCTCTTCACCGTGGACCCCGCGACGGGCTCGCGCACCCTCCTCAGTGACTTCGGCAACGGGACGCAAGGTCCAACAGGAGTGGACCCCTTCGGCATCGCCATCTTCATAGTCGCCACTTCGCCGGTCGATCGGTTCGTCAACCCGAACAACACCTGTCCGCCCCCGCAGGTCGGTGGCAACCCCATACGGTTTCGTGTATTCGGGACTCGATCTGCGCTCTCTACTGCCCCCGACGGTCTTTGGCGGGATGCTGGACCATGATCGGCCCCGCGGCCAGCCGCCGCAGTTGTTGCACCGTAAGACGCTGTTGGGCGTGAATCTTGGCCCGAGGGATCTCTTCAGCCGCAGCCTCAACATACTGTGCTGGCAGAATCAGCGCGCGGTCGAAATCCAGCGGCACGGACTCGATGTCGAAGTCTGCCTCGGACAGCCGCTCATACTTCACGAGGGCGTTCGTCCAGGCAAACAGCCAGAACTGAAAGATCCCGAGCAAGCCCCGATGCCGTCGTGCCCGCGACAGCAGCAACCCTGTGGCTCGCACGATGGCCCACACCGCCGTAACAGGTGAGCCCCGCTTTCGAATCGGGCCGCCTCTTGCTCATGGATGTCCTGGCGGCGCGCGGTGATGCCAAGGCCGCCGCGGCCCAGGCGCGCGAGTACCTCGCCATCGCCCCTCACAATTCCCGTGTTCGCGCCCACGCGGGAGGCGAGAGCCCGATGCCCGAGGCCTCCGATTACGCAGCCTCGTTCCGGGTCGGCCTCGAACTCGGCCACCGGGAGCGGTACATTGACTCGGCGCTTGCGTACCGCGCGGCGCTGCGCTTCGACCCGCAATCGCCCGATGCGCTCAACAATCTCGGCTGGACTCTCGGCAAGCTCGGCTTCATCGATGAGGCCATTCCGCAGCTCGAAGCTGCGCTCTCACTGTGCCCTGATTTCCAGCTCGCGCGCAATAACCTCGGATGGGTGAGGAGCCGGCTCCTGGGATCCGACGGTAAGCGCTGATGTTCCTGACGGATGTCCGTCGCCAAAACCCCGTCCACCGGCCAAATGGTTGATATGTCGGTCCGGATCCGGCCCGTATTCAAGAATCGTTGATGAATCAGGCGCGTCAAGTAGGCGTGAATATTGGCTCCCCTGGCAGGTCTCGAACCTGCGACATCCTGATTAACAGTCCCGCGCGGAGTCCATCTACCAGCACGTTTCCCGAGTTATCGGTGCATGAGAGCACGACCACCACGCGTCCCCCACCTCTGAAGCATCGTGATGGATCGCGGTGTGTTGGAGCCAGCGTGGAGCCAAGTCTCTAGGTCACAGGCGACCCAGCCCGAAGCGCCCGCGACCGATCCTGGGCGAGGGCGTTTGTCGGTACCCTCCCCCCTTCGGCCCCCCAGGCGTACTGCCCACAACGCGGCCAGAAACCCTCCGTCCCCTGCTCACTCGGCTGGGACTGGGCGGCCCCCCACCCTGCGCACCGCCATCCCGATCGCGCCCGCGACCGGCGGCGTAACCGCCCCCGCGCGTCGCTTTCGTGGAGTGCTTTTACCCCGACCCCGCCCGGGCCGCCGGCGCTCATCTGCCCTCCCCGCACCCCGGCCCACGTTGCAAGTTCCCGCTCTCGTGGCCCTCGACCCCCGCGCTGACGGTCATGACCCTGCTCGGAGGCGTGCCGATCGCTCTGCCGAGCCCCATCCTGCTCCCCACCGAGGGCCGGCGGGCAAGGTTGGCGGAGTCCGGGGTGAGAAGGCATTTGGAGGGCCTACGCTCATCCCTGAGTCGACAACGGCAACATGCGGATCGGCTTGTCGTCGAGACAGGCCAGGGGGATAACAGACTCTGGAAGGCTGGACCGCTGCCAGAGGGGCCATATGCCGATTGACAGGAGCAGGGTCAGCAGCGAGTCGCCGGCGCGGCTCGAGGTCCGACTGCTCGGTGCCGTCGAAGTCGTCTTGGACGGTCGCCGTCTTCGCGCCTTCAACTCTCCTCGCTTGCAGCGCTCCCTGGCTTTGATCGCGTTGCGGAGAGATCTGCAGCACCGCTCCCGACTCGCGTTCGAGCTCTGGCCCGACTCCAACGAACGTCAGGCGCGGACCAACCTCAGAAAGCTGCTGCACGACTTCCGCCACTCCCTTCCCGACATCGGCGAGTTCGTCCAGATCGACAACGAGGTCGTGCGGTGGATTCCGACGGGGCCGAGCGAGGTCGACGTGCTGAGGTTCCGCGATGCCATAGCTGCTGGCGATCTCGAACTCGCGGCGCGCCTGTATTCGGGCGATCTCCTTCCGGCTTGCTACGACGACTGGGTCATGGCCGAGCGAGCGAAGCTTCGAGCCGAGGCGTACGGGGTCCTGGTGAGGTTGACAGACGAGGCTGCCAGGCGCGACGACCACGAAGCGACGATCAGGCATGCCCAATCCATCATCGACCTGGAGCCGACCGACGAAGCGGCCGTTCGAATCCAGATGGAAGCACATCTCGCGCGCGGCGACCGAGGCGCGGCGCTGCGCTCCTACCACCGCTACGCGGAGGTGCTCGAGCGCGACCTCGCGCTGGAACCGGGCCAGGCCATCGGGGCGATCTATCGACAGCTCCGGGCCAACACACCCAACCGCGAGGCACTGCATGGCGAGGACACAGCACCCGTGGCCGATGTGCCGTTCGTGGGCCGCGAGCCCGAGCTGGACCAGCTCAACCAGGCATGGAACGCGACGCGGGAGGGGAGGGCACATGTCGTGTTGGTGTCCGGCGAACCGGGGATCGGAAAGTCCCGTCTCGCCCAGGAGCTGGGACGGCGCGTTCGAGCCGCGGGACACGTGGTGGCTTCGGCTCGGGCGTACGAGGCGGCGGGCAGACTGCCGTGGGGCCCGGTCATCGACCTCCTCCGATCGGATGCTCTCCGGAGCCACATCGACACGCTGGGCACGGTCTGGAGGGCCGAGCTCGCTCGTCTCCTCCCCGAGCTCCTCGAGGCTTCCCCGGCACCTGCACCGAGCCGCGGGGGCGACCTGGCTCAGCGCCATCGGTTGTTCGATGCAGTGAGCCGGGCCATCGTCGGCGACCGCCCGCGTCTGCTGATCATCGACGATCTGCAGTGGTGCGACGCCGAGACCATCGACGTGATCGGCTTCGTCGTCCGTTCCGGACCGACGGCACCCGTCCTCATCGTGGGTACCGTCCGCTCGGAGGAGATCCCAGAGCATCATCCCCTCGTCGGACTCATCGACGCGTTGGGCCACGACAAGGCCGTGACCACCGTGCCACTCGACCGGCTCGACGAAGCCACGACTGCGACGCTCGCTGCTCGGCTCCGCAATGCCGACACGATCGATCCGGAACTGGCAGCACGACTCTGGGTGGAGACCGAGGGCAACCCCCTCTTCGTCATCGAGGTGCTTCGCGCCGGGGTCTCCCCTGAGGGAAGTCAGGCGGCGCTCACTCCGACGATGCGGGCGGTGCTGGGCGCCCGACTGGGCCAACTCCCTGACGGCGCTCGGCGGCTTGCGGAGGTGGCGGCCGTCATCGGTCGGCCCTTCTCCGTCGGTCTGCTGGTCTCGGCCACCGGGATCGGCGAGCCAGAGCTTGCCGACCATCTCGACGAGCTCTGGCGTCGACGGATCATCCGCGATCAGGGGCTCACCTACGACTTCAGCCACGACAAGCTTCGGGCGGTCGCCCTGGAGCTGCTCAGTCCCGCGCGTCGACGTCAACTCCACCGGGCCGTCGCCGAGGCGATCGCAGTCGAGTTCCGCCACGACCTTGACGCGGCCAGCCCACAACTGGCCGCACACTACGACCAGGCCGGCATGGTCGAACCGGCCATCGATGCCTACCGCGTGGCCGGAGCCCGAGCGGTGACGGTGTCGGCCCTCGACGAAGCGGTCACCATGTTCAGGCGAGCACTCTTGCTGCTCGCGGAGGTGCCCCCGTCACCCAATCGTGATGCCCTCGAACTCGACATCCGGATCGCCCTCGGCTCACCCTTGGTGGCCCTCGAGGGCTACGGCTCTCACGGAGCGCACAATCTCTATGCGCGGGCCCTTTCTCTCTGCCGCCAGCTCCACCGAGTCGTGGATCCCCCGATTCTCCGCGGTCTGGGCCTCGCCCGGCTGCAGGGCTGCCGTTTCGACGAGTGCAGCGAGCTCGGCCAGGCGCTCGTCGACCATGAAAGCCGTGATCCGATCGCGAAGACCGAGGGACGGTATCTCCTCGGCGTGAGCGCCTTCTGGCGGGGTGATCTGGCGAACGCCCGTCAGTACCTCGAAGGCGCCATCGAGGCCTATGACCCGTCCCATCGCCACGAGCATCTCGTGTTGTACGCCCAGGACCCGAAGGCTGTCTGTCTCGTACGGCTGGCCTGGGTCGACTTGTGGTCGGGAGACGCCGGCCGGGCCGACGAGAGGGCCCGATCTGCTCTCGAGCTGGCCGTCGATCTCGATCATCGCATGACGCTGTGGTACGTCCTCACCTACGCGGCGATCATCGCGGCCGAATCCGAGGATCTCGTCCGTCTCGCCGAGCTGCTCGGGGAGGCTGAGCGCCTGGGGAAGCGTCTACCGTTGCGCTACCTCATGATCGTCGGAGAGGCCCTCCGGGGCTGGCTGGACGTCTGCGAGGGGTCACCGAGGGGCATCGAGCGGATCGTGCAATCGGTGACGCGCTCGCGCACCGACGGGGAGAGCCTCCACCTGACCTATACGCTCCTTCTTCTCGCCCGAGCTCGTGGCATGGTCGGCGAACTCCACGAAGGACGCGCCGCGACACGCGAGGGGCTCTCGTTGTCACACCGCCGCAACCAGCGCTATCTCGAGGCCGAGCTGTGGCGAGCCGACGGTGAGCTGGCGTATCGCCGCGGAGAATCCGACGCGGCTGCGTCGCTGCGCAGAGCTGTCGAGGTCGCCGACGGGCAAGGCGCGAGCTGGTTGGCGCTTCGGGCTCTCCTCTCCTTGGCCGGTCGATACCCCGATCAGGCCCTGCGGGAGCAACTCGGGGACCTCCTCGAGACCATTCCTTCGGGCCACGATCTCCCGGCGTTCCGGGCAGCAACCGGTCTTCTGAACGACTCCGGCTGAGAGGGAACGCTTCCGGAACGCCGACGCGTGCATCCTCGGCCCAATCGAAAGGAGGAGCACGCCATGAGGGACACGATCAAGGCATTGACCGAGACGGTGCGAGGCCGCGTCATCATCGCCTCCGATCCCGACTACGACGACGCCCGCGCTGTCTACAACGCCATGCACGACCGCAGGCCCCAAGCCGTCGTCCAGTGCACGGATTCGGCCGACGTGATGGCCGTGATCGCCGCTGCCCGCGACCGCGGCGTCGACCTGGCCATCCGGGGCGGCGGCCACAGCGTTCCCGGATTCGGCACGGTGGACGACGGGCTGGTCATCGACCTCTCGCCCATGAAGGGGGTACGGGTCGACCCGGCCAAGAAGGTCGCCTGGGTCGGGGGCGGCGCGACCATGGGGGATGTCGACCACGCGACCTACCCGTTCGGCCTGGCCGCGCCCGGAGGCATCGTCTCCACGACCGGGGTGGCTGGCCTCACGCTGGGTGGCGGCATCGGCTATCTCACCCGCAGCCTGGGGCTCTCCATCGACAACCTGCTCTCAGCCGATGTCGTTCTCGCCGATGGTCGGCAGGTCACGGCCAGCGACTATCAGAACGAGGATCTGTTCTGGGCACTGCGCGGCGGCGGCGGCAACTTCGGGGTCGTCACCAGCTTCGAGTTCCGGCTCCACGAGGTCGGTGATGTCGTGGGCGGCCCGCTGTTCTACGACTTCGACGATGCCACGGCGGTCCTGGAGTGTTACCGCTCCTTCATCAACGAGGCGCCCGAGCAGCTGGGATGCTTGTTCGGCTGGCAGATCGCGCCTCCGCTGCCGTTCATCCCCGAGGACCGGGTCGGGGATCTGTTCTGCGTGCTGGTCACGTGCTGGAACGGTCCCCATGAGGAGGCCGAGCAGGTGCTCCGGCCACTTCGCGATGTCGCCGAGGTGAAGGCGGAGCTGGTCGAGGTGATGCCGTTCCCGGCCCTGCAGAGCGCCTTCGACAATTTCGTCCCGAAGGGCATGCAGAACTACTGGAAAGCGGACTTCGCCACCGAGCTCACCGACGCGGCGATCGCTGCTCACGTCGAACATGGCAAGAGGACGCCGAACGTGAGCTCGTCCATGCATCTCCACCCGATCAACGGCGCGGCGCAGCGAGTCGGCGCCGACGAAACCGCCTTCGGACACCGGGACAAGAGCTTTGCGCCGGTGATCGTCGGGATCTGGCCTGACCCGGCCGACAACGAGGCCAACACCAAGTGGGTGAGGGACTACTACGCAGCCATTCATCCCCACTCGGGCAGCGCCGGGGGCTACATCAACTTCATGTCCGGCGACGACGCGCACCGTGCCGCCGAGAACTACGGCGCCAACTACGAGCGGCTCTCCGCCGTGAA
>CAVWFS010000007.1:0-927963 GCA_963754315.1 uncultured Candidatus Rokubacteria bacterium | reverse complement strand
GGACTGCGGTGCTGGCGGTACCGTCCGCTGTGGTGCCACCGGAGACCAACTACATCCTGAATCCAGCCCATCCTGACTTTTGGCGCATCGTCGTTGGTCGCGCCGGGCCGTTCGATCTCGATCCCCGCCTAGGTCCTGGGAGGGGGTGAGCGCTGTGATCCACCTGCCGACACCGGGACGCAGGCGCAGCCGCTGACCGACGAGCACTGTGCGTCTCTCCTGTCAGCGACCAGCTCGGGCTCAGTGAAACCAGAAGTGCGCGGATGAACGGCGGGACATGGCCAGCCCGGGGGCGGCTGCGACCCGATCAATCACGGTTGATGTTGGGATACGTATGGAACCCCCTGGCGATGCTGGTGAGTTGGAGTACGTGGCTTCGCCCTTGATGGTTCTGGGTCTACGATCGCCAGATCGCGCTGCGGACTGAGGACGCTCATCGCCCACCGACGAGCCGGGATTGGCGAGCGGGAGGGTGCTCGAACCCGCTTCGCGTGCGAGGGCGGGACGAGTTCCGGGATGGTCCCGCAAGCAGCCGGGGGTGGCGGGAGCGGAATGTGAGCGCGGGTCGGCGCGAACGTGAACATGTTCTGTCACTCGCGCCCGCTCCAGAATGTCATGCTCAGCTCGTCGAAGACCCGCCGAGCGGCCGCGCGATGCTCGGCGGCCTTTGCCGTGTCGCCGGAGCGGGCGGCCATTCGGCTGACAGCCATGTAGCAGTGGCCGATTTCCGGACGGAGACCGAGCTCCCGCGCGACGGCGAGCGCCTCGTCGCTTCGCTCGCGAGCGAGTCCCGCCTTGCCTCGAGCGACTAGGACCTCCGCTTCGAGCCGCAACAGCGGAGCGCGGTAGCCCCGCGCCCCCCGCTCGGCGGCGGCCGCCAAACCGCGAGCGATCTCCGGCTCGGCCGCGTCGGGCTGGCCCGCCGCGAGATAGGCGCTGGCGGTCACGGTTCCGAACCGTGTCCACTGCAAACGCGCGCCGGTCGGCCGCTCGAGTCCGCGCCTGACGTATTCGAGTGCGCGAGAACGATCTCCCGCGAGGAGGAGCGCCCAGCCCAGGTAGATCGCGTTGGCGCAAATACCGTGTACCAGATCGTGCTCCGTGGAGATGGCGAGACCGCGCTCGAGGACTGGCACTGCCGCCTCCACGTCGCCCCGCATCAGGTGCACGTAGCCGAGGAACGCGGTGGCGTTGGACAGGGAAGACGGATGCTTGATCTCCGCCGCCATGTGGAGGGCGTCGTTCGCTGACTTCAGCGCAGACGCGAAGTCGCCGAGGGCGGCCCGCGCCTCGGCGCCCCAGCCGCACAGGCTGACGTAGATCGGATAGACGAGTCTCGGATCATGGTCGCTCGTCCCCGCCGCCGCAAAGAGGCGGCCACCGACCTGGTACTCCGCGACGGCCTCGTCGATCCGCCCGAGATCGCGGCAGGCCACCGCTGCGATGAGATGCGCGTAGCTCCGCGTCCTCAGGTCCGATTCGTCCGCCAGCGCCACGGCCTCGCGGGCCCGTACGATAGCCGACTCCAGGGTGCCTGGGATGGCCGCGGCCAGGGCGATGGACTGGGCGTGGCGTACCAGCACCCGCGCCAGCCGCGGGCCATCATCGAGCGCGCGGGCGAGGGCCTCCACCTTCTCACCCAGTTCACTCATCCCCTCGACGTGGCCGGTCGAGATGCGCGTGGACCATAGCTCCAGGTATGCGTCGAGCTCGAGGCCGCGGTCGGCACCGGGGCCGAGATGCTGGAGAGCGTCGAGACTCGCCGTGTAGAAGGCGGTGGCCATCGCGTAGCGCGCCTCCGCTTGCGCATTGGCCCCCGCGCGATAGAGATACGTGGCCGCCCGCGGCCAGACCTCGCCGCGCACGGCGTGATGGGCCAGTCCCTCGATGTGTTCGGACCCATGGCCGCCCGCGCGCGCCTCGAGCGTCTGCAAGACCCGCTCGTGGAGAAAGCGCCGACGCTCGCGCAGGAGGCTCTGATAGGCCACCTCGAGGGTCAACGCGTGCTTGAAGGTGTACTCGAGTTCCGGGAACAGACTCCCCTCGTACAAGAACTCCGCCGCCTGGAGCTGCGCCAGCTCGCGCTGCAGCTCGGGGGCCGGCCTCTCAGCCACCGCCTCCAGCAAGGCAAAGGACACGTCCTTGCCGATGACGGCGGCCGACTGGAGGAGGTTCTTGGCCGAGGGTGGTAGGCGGTCGATACGCGCGGCGAGCACCGCCTGCACGGTGGCCGGGACCTGGATGCTCGCCACGGACTTCGCGAGCTGGAAATCGCCGCGTTGACCCACGATCACCCGTGTCTCCGCCAGCGTGCGCACACTCTCCTCGAGGAAGAACGGGTTTCCTTCCGTGCGCGCGATGAGCAGGCGCTTGAGGGGCTCTAGGGGTGGGGCGTTGCCGAGGAGGCCGTCGAGCAGAGCCGCGGCACTGGATGCGGTGAGCGGGTCGATCCGCAGCTGGGTGTAGTAGCTCTTGCCTCCCCAGCCGTGACGGTACTCCGGCCGATAGTTGACGAGGAGCAGCACCCGGGCGCTGGGCAGGCTCTCCACGAGGCTGTCGAGCACGGCTTGGGTCTCGTCATCGATCCAGTGAAGGTCCTCGAAGAGCACGACGACGGGCTGGACCAGGCTCTCCCGGAGGAGGAGACGCTTGACGGCGTCGAGAATCCGCTGACGGCGCTCGGCGGCGCCCAGTGCATCCCACTGGCTGTCGGGCCCAGGAACGCCCAGGAGCGAGAGGAAGGCGGGCATCACGCCGCGAAGGGAGTCGTCCAGCGCGAGCAGCTTGCCGGTGATCTTTTCCCGGATGGCCCGCGGCTCGTCGAGCTCGTCGATCTTGAAGTAGGCCTTGAGGAGATCGACCACGGGCAGGAAGGCGCTGGCCTTGCCGTAGGACGCCGAAGAGGATTCCAGGATCAGCCATCCCTCGACGTGATGGGAGTGGGTGAACTCCCAGTACAGGCGCGACTTACCGACGCCTGGCTCGCCGACCACCGCCACCACCTGTCCGTGAGCGCCCCCGGCTCGGCCGAGTGCCCGGCCGAGCTGCTCGAGCTCGGTGTCCCGTCCGACGAATCGCGTGAGACCGCGGGCGGCCGCGGCGCGCAAGCGCGAGCGGATCAGCGAGGCCCCGGTGACCTCGAAGACATCAACCGGAGCTTCCAGGCCCTTCACGGGTCGCTTTCCCAGGGATCGAGCGAGCACGTAGCCCTCCACGAGCATCAGGGTCTCTGGCGTGATCAGGATGGACCCTGGCATGGCCATCTGTTCCATGCGCGCCGCCAGGTGCGTCGTCTGACCCACAGCGGTGTAGTCCATGTGGAGGTCATTGCTGATGGTGCGGACCACGACCTCGCCGGAGTTGAGGCCGACGCGTATGTGGAGAGGGATCCCGAGCGTCCGGTGGACCTCTTCGGCATACCGCGTTACCGCGTCCTGCATCCGGAGCGCCGCATAGCACGCACGCACCGCGTGGTCCTCGTGCGCGAGGGGCGCGCCGAACAGCGCCATGATCCCGTCGCCCATCAGCTGGTTCACGGTACCCTCGTAGCGGTGCACGGCTTCCATCATGCGTTCAAGGACGGGGTCGAGGAGCTTGCGCGCCTCCTCTGGATCGCGATCGGCCAGCAGCTCCATGGAGCCCTTGAGATCGGCGAAGAGCACTGTGACCTGCTTGCGCTCGCCTTCCAGGGCAGCCTTGGAGGTGAGGATCTTCTCGGCGAGGTGCTTGGGCGTGTAAGCGTACGGGGAGTCGAACCGCGAGGGGGGGCTCGCGACCGTAGCCGAGAGCCCTTGGCCGCACTTTCGGCAGAACTTGGCGCCTGAGCGATTTGATTCCCCGCACCCTGAGCAGACAGACTCGAGGCGGGCTCCGCATTCGTCGCAGAAGACGGCGTCAGCGGCGTTCTCGTGCTGGCACCGTGGACATTGCATCCTGGAGCCCCCTTCGCCCCAGCCGGGATAGGCCGAAGCCTTCGCCTACCGTAGTAGGGATGCCCCGGATGGGCAAGGGCCCGCACGGACGAGCACCAATCGTCTTCTGATGGCCGCTACGGGAGCTCCCGGTACACCGCGGCCGCCCCGGCCGCCACGCGCGCCGGCTGCGCCCAGCCAGGATACTTTGCTCTGAACTCGTCGACGAGAATCTTGCCCGCCTCGTCGGCCGACTTGCCGTCCTTCTTCAGCTCGGCCGCGCGCGCCCGGAGCGCCTTGAGGTAGCCGCGGTAGGCCTCGATGTCGGAGGCGTCGCCGATGTCGTAGTGCGCCCCCACGACGATCCGTGGCTTCAGGCGCTCCATCTCGTCCAGGCTGGCGAGCCAGGTGTCGCTCCGCGACTGCGGCGACGCGAAGGCCGGGAACAGGCCCTTCATGGTCAGGTCGCCCGCGAAGAGCACGCGGTCCTCCTCCACGAACATCACGGTGTCGCCCCGAGTGTGGCCGGGTCCCAGCCGCATGATCCGGACCCGGACGCCGCCGAGGTCGAGCACCATCTCGCGCTCGAAGACCTGGGCGGGCTTCCGGAACGTGACGTCCTTGAGCAGGGCCGCGATCTCGGGGGACCGCGCGGCGAAGTTGCTCACCCAGGTCATGCCCATCTCGTCGACGTCCTGCTGCTGCGCGGCCGCGCGGAGCACCTTGGCGCTGGCCGGGAACGCGACCTCGCCCGTGGTGTGCTCGGGATGAAAGTGCGTGTTGACGATGTAGAGGTCTCCGCCCGGACTCACCTTCTGCACCTCGCGCAGCACGACCTCGCCGTTGCGCCAGCCCATGCCCGGATCGATCACCAGCGCGCCCTTCGTGCCCACGACGATGCCCACGTTGGGCACCATGCCGACCTTGAAGTCGGGGATGACGTACACGTGCTCGGACAGCTTCACCGTGGCGCCCTCGCGCTGGTAGGGCGCCGGACCCGGCGGCGGAGCCTGGGCCCGGGCCTGAACCGCGCGCGATCGCGCCCGCGCAGATGAGGAGCGCGACGAGACGGGCCGCCGGCGACGACCCCGACGAAGGCTAGGCATGGTCTCCTCCTGTGCGAAGCGATGGGGTCAACGCTACACCGCGATCCCGTCCGGCGCCAGGCGCGCTGGACACCACCGGCTGCAAGAGATTGCGGGCCGCTCCCCGGGCTACACGGCCGGTGGCGGGAGCTGAAACGGCGGCGGCAGAGTGGGGATGGGGACCTCGATGACGGTGGGCCGCCGCGCTTCGAGGGCCGTCTGCACCGCCTTGCCCAGATCGCTAGGTTCGGCCCTGATGCCTTTGGCGCCGAAGACTTCGGCCACCTGCGCGAAGCTCGGATTGCGCAGCTCGGTGCCGATCACCCTGCCCTCGTAGCGCGTGCGCTGGTCGTTCTTCGACGCGCCGAAGGCGCCGTCCACGAAGACGATGGCCACCACGTCAATACCGTATTGCACCGCGGTGGCCAGCTCGGGCAGCGCGTACATGAAGCCGCCGTCACCGGACAGACTGATCACCGCACGGTCAGGCGCCGCGACCTTCGCGCCCAGGGCCGTAGGATAGGCGAATCCCAGGGTGGCGAAGTATGAGGCCGTGAGGTACGTCCGCGGCCGGCGGCGTTGGAGGGCGAGGTTCGCCCAGTAGCCGACGTTCGTGATGCCGCAGACGACCACGGCCTCGTCGTCGATGGACTTCTGGAGCTGGCCGA
The DNA here is from genome assembly GCA_963754315.1 of uncultured Candidatus Rokubacteria bacterium. Lineage (GTDB taxonomy): Bacteria > Methylomirabilota > Methylomirabilia > Rokubacteriales > CSP1-6 > CAVWFS01. The sequence goes on along the minus strand of CAVWFS010000007.1, from coordinate 922,299 downwards.
TGATCTCGCACTGCAGCGGGGCCTGGCGTACCACCGACTCGGCGCCGCGCCGCTTGATCTCCTCCAGCTCGGAGCGCGACCAGCGGTCCGGTCGTCGCGGGAGTGTGCGGGCAATCTCGCGGAGCATCCGCAGGCCGGGCCTCGCGTGGCCGACGATGGCGACTTCCGCGGGGTAGTTCTTGTCGATCACGCTTGCATCGACATCGAGGTGGATCAGTCGTTGCGGGGACCGCAGCGCCGTGGGCCCGTGCATCTGCCCCGTGAGGCGCGTGCCGACGGCCAGGATGACGTCGGCCCGCGGCGCGGCGAACGAGGGAGCCCCGTGGCCATAGTAGCCGACCCCGAGGGAGAGCGTCCGGTCCTCTGGAATCGCGCCCTTGCCCTCGGCCGTCGTCGCCACCGGCATGCCCAATTCCTCCGCCAGGGCCGTGAGCTCGTCGGCCGCGTCGCCCAGGATCACTCCCCCACCCGCCCAGATCAGCGGCTTCTCCGCCTCGGCGAGCAGTCGCGCGGCCTGCCGCACCGATTCGGGATCGGGTGCTGCGGGCATCAGCGCTTCGGGAGCCGCCAGCGCCACCTCGGCCTCGGCCGCCAGCACGTCCGGCGGTATCTCCACCATCGTGGGCCGGGGCCGTCCGCTCTGCGCGCGCCAGAGCCCTTCCTGGATGGCACTGGGAATGTCCGCGACCGCCAGCACGCGGCGAGACCACTTGGTGATTGGGCGGACGATCTCGAGCTGGTCGTTGATTTCGTGCAGCGCTCCCTTGTCCTGCCCGAGCGCCGCGCTCTCGACTTGGCCCGCGACAAGCAGCACGGGGGACGAGCACGCATACGCGGTACCCAGCGCCGCGGACGCGTTCAGGACGCCGGGGCCGGGGACCACGAGGGCCACGCCGGGCTTGCCGGCCACCCGCGAGTACCCGTCCGCCATGTACGCCGTCGTCTGCTCGTGCCGCGCGGTGATGAGCCGGACGGCCGTTTGGCCCCAGAATGCATCATAGAGGGGCATGATCTGCACGCCGGGGAGGCCGAACACGACCTCCACGCCCGCGCGGGCCAGCTCGCGCACGACTGCCTGCGCACCCGTCATCGTTGGCATCGATGTCCCTCCGAGCATCTCGTCATCTTTCGCCTGGACCTCGCTCGTCGACCCGGACTTGGTACAGCCAGTAGCCGCGGCCCCCTCGTACACATCTGACGGTAGCATCGGCACGGAATCCGATTTCTTGGCATTCGATCCCGGAGATCGTGAGCTCAACGTAGGGGACAAGAAAGCATTCGTCCGAGCGTATCGCGAGTCGCCGGTCAGGCTGCGGCTCGTGGCCTCGGCGGATCACGACCTTGCGGGCACACTGACATTATCCGGACCAGCACGACCTCGGATTCGCCGACACGGGCGAGCTCGGCATGTCGGCTCGTCGAACCTATTGGAACCTTGGGCATCGGGTCATAGGCCGCTCGCTGGGCCGCCGCCCGCAGCGCGGCGGTGGCCCACGAGCCGGAGCGGAGGCCAGCGATGAAGCCGCTAGACAGGGCGCGGCGGGAGGGCGCGCCGCATGACCGTCAGCGCCACCCGGAGGCCGGCCACGAGCCCGTCCTCGTTCAGCTCGAACTCGGGGGCGTGGTGCGGGTGGGGTCGGCCGTCGGTGGGCTGGACGCCGACCCGGAAGTAACAGCCAGGCCGCTCGCGGAGGAAGAGGCTCATGTCGTCGCTCGGCATGGCCGGTTCGCCCTCCTCGACGAAGGCCTCCCCCAGCGCCATCGCCGCGCATCGACGGACGAAGGCTGTTTCCGCCTCGTGATTGACGCAGGCCGGACATGACCCGCCCTCCCACCTGACATGCGCCTCCGCTCGATAGGCGCGGGCGATGGCCTCGGCGTAGCTGCCCAGCCGGCCCTTGAGCAGCTCGCGCACCCGCTCCTCGTAGGCCCGCAAGGTGCCGCGCATCAGCGCGCTGTCCGGGATGATGTTGCCCTTGGTGCCCGACACGATCTGTCCCACCGTCATGACCGCCGTGTCCTGGGCCGGCACCTCGCGGGCGACCAGGGTCTGCATGCCGAGAAGGATGTTGGCGGCGGCCACCATGGGATCCACCGACAGATGCGGCATCGCCCCGTGCCCGCCCTGGCCCCGCACCTCCACGCTGAAGTAGTCGCACGAGGCGAGATTGGGCCCGGGGCGGGCCTGAACCCGGCCCGCGGCAAAGGTCGTCATGAAGTGCAGCCCGTAGACCTCGTCCACCCGCGGGTCGTCGAGCACGCCGGCCTCGATCATGGGCCGGGCCCCGGCGATGATTTCCTCGGCCGGCTGGAAAATGAACACCGCGGTGCCGGGCATCTCCGCCCGCCGGGCTGCCAGGATGTCGGCGAGCTCGATGGCCACCGCGGTGTGACCATCGTGCCCGCACGCGTGCATCACGCCGGGCGTGCCGGAAGCGAAGGGCGCCGCCAGGCGCTCGGTGAGGGGCAGGGCGTCTATGTCGGCGCGCCAGGCGATGGTGCGGCCGGGCCGATCCCCCCGCAGCACCCCGACCACGCCGGTGCCGGCGATGCCGCTCCGAACCTCGAGCTTCGCCGCGGACAGCCGCTCGGCGATGATCCCGGCGGTGCGTCGCTCCTCGAACGACAGCTCCGGGTGGCGATGGAAATCCCGCCGCAGCGCCACCAGGTCCCCCTGCCGCCGATCGATCTCCTCCGTCCAATCAGTCGCGGTCGTCATGGTCGATGTCCTCCTCGCCGCAGTTCGACAGTTCTACACCCTGTGGTCCAGCACGTGATGCCGTTCAAGTCGCGGGAGGAGTCCATTCCATCAATGCAAGCCACCGACTTCGCGGCTCCCGCGTGGGAACGCTCCCACGTTGGCCGTGCGGGCGAGCCTCAGAAGTTCTTGATGATGAACTCGACGTGCGCCCGGTCCGGCCACCACTCGTCGCTATCCATGTCGATCACCACCGTTTCCGTCCCCTTGAACGCAACAACGCGCTTGCCCGTCTCGTGGTCCGTCTCCTCGTTCTCGTCCTTGTCGCTCCCCATGTCGAACAGCTTCGCGTCCCAGTCGACATGCATCGAGCGGTCGATCTTCCACGCAACACGTAGCTTCAAATCCACGCGCACCTGGTCCCCATTGTCGCCCGTGACCAGCCACTCGGCGATCGGCGAGAGCGGCCCCAGCGTCGCGATGCGCGTGAATGTGGGGTGCCCCCACACGTCCTTGCCTACCGCCACGCGGTCGACGATGTCCATGTGCCCCACGATCGCCACGGTTTGCGTCAACTCATCGAAGTTCGTCAATCGCCGGAAGACCGACCATCCATACGTGCCCAGATAAACGAACGCCGCTCCGCTTGACTCGATCACCGTCCGCAAGTCCCAGCAGAACGGCACGGTCGGCAGCCCGATCGTATCCACCTGCCACGTCGCTGCATCGTTTTCGCTCTGCCAGACACCGTATTGCGTGGCCACGAACAGCCGCGGCGGCCCCGCGCTGCGGTCCACCGCCAGCGCGTAGAAATGATCGCCCGACGGCAACCCCGTCGCCGGCCCCGTCGGAACGATTGTCCACGACCCGTTCCAGCGAAACACCCCCGGGCCGGCGATCATCACGAACTCACCCGGCCGCAGTGGCGCGATTCGCGTCATCGGCGCCGAGATCGCCGGGTCCGAAAGGTCCGTTGCCGCCCATCCCGGCTCGCTCAGCCGAAACACCCGCCCGTTGTTCATCCCGACGATGACGTCATGCCCATCCATCGAGGCCGAGGCTGTCGCGAAATACGGCAACTCCAGGGTCGTCGTCGGGTCAATGTCGGGTCGATGCAGGACGCTTCCCAGCACCTGCCAGTGGAACGTGCCGTCCGACTTGGCGAACAACCCGTAAACCGATTCACCCTCTGCCGCCACGCCCACCATCACCTCGCCCGCCGTGTTCTTCCAGGCCGGGCTCGTCACCACCTCGATCACGTTGTTCACACCCCTATTGACGTTGCTCACGAGCCCATCGTTCGTGCCATCCACCGGGATCACGCCCAGCGACAGTGGAAAATTCGGAAACATCTTCACGTTCGAAAACTGCCGCTGCGACGGGTCCCAGGAGCAGGCGCGCGGCTTTGCGCCAAACTCGATCGTCACGCCTTGCGGATCCGGCCTCGACTCCGTGTTGTTGTGATGAATCAGGTGCCCCGTGTTCGTGAACATCGACAGAATCCCGTCACCGCCCACGTGCTCTGGCAGCAGCCGCCCCGGTTCCGCGTTTGGATACAGCGGAGCATACATGTCCCCGTTGTCTTGCAAGCTCCCCGCCGTCAGTCCGTCGTCGCGCGAGCTGATTGCGGCCCGGTAGAACAACAGGTTCGGAAGCTGCCGGTTCGCGGTCGAGCGCCAGGTCGTGCCCAGGTCCGTCGTCGTGGCCAGCCCGCCGTCGCCAGTTCCGATCCGCCACGCACACCGCCAGCTCCGTCTTCAACATCTGACGCGCCTTCGTCCCCTGGATCGTCGCCCGCGTGAAAAACTGCAGCCCGCCCCCCGGTCCCGACCAGTCGCCCACGAAAATCCCGAAGGCGTTCACCAGATTCGTCCCCCAGCACGCCGCCACCACCGATGTGTTCGGCCCCTCCACCACGCAGCTATACGCGCTCCCTGGCATCGGCTGCCCCAGCGGCCCCATCGCCTGCATTGCCACGTACGGCCCGCCGGGCGTCTGCGCAATGCGCACCCACCACACGCCCGTGCTCGTCGCCAGCACGAGCATGCCCCGCTCGCGCACCACAACCATTCGGAGGATTGTCCCGACCGGCGCGGGATGGTCGTCCATCCCCATCAAGCTGATAGCCCGCCACGCATACAAAGGCGCCGGGCTCGTCACGTCTGTCTCGTAGAGCCCCACCCCTCCCGCATAGACATGCCGCTCCTCGTAATACCCACGCGCGAGGCAGTTCAGCTGCGGCGCCGTCCAGGTCCAGCTCAGCGGGATCGCTGGCCCTCCACTCTCCGACACGAGCCACACCCCGCTCGAGTCTGACGCCACCAGCAGCGGGTTATACGGCGGCAGGTTCAGCCGCAGCGCATCGACCAACCGTCCCGCGATGAAACCCGCCGTCAGATCCGACGGATCTCCACTCCGCAGGTTCCCCCACGGATTCGCAAGCTTCCACTGGCGCATCGTCGCCTCCTCGTGGATGTGGACCAGGTTCGCCTAGGAGTCTAAGCGTTGTCCCGGTCAATTAGGTAATACGAGCTGCACCTGGGCGGCGGTGCACGCGGCCGAGGCGCCATGCCTCGCTGCGAACGATGCGGGCTGATAGAGTGTGGCGATCTTGGAGGTTCGTGGCTTCTACGACGCGCTCGCTCCCTGGTACCACTTGGTGTACCAGGACTGGGAGACCAGCATCGCGTGGCAGGGAAAGGCGCTGGCGTCGCTTCTCGCCAGCGAATGGGGTTCGCTGCCTCACAACGTGCTCGACGCCGCCGTCGGGATCGGTACGCAGGCCCTCGGCCTCGCAACACTTGGATTTCAGGTCACCGGCTCCGATATCTCGCCCGTAGCCGTCCACCGCGCCGGTGAGGAGGCCGCACGTCGCGGGATTCGATTGCCCTGTTGCGTCGCGGACCTGAAGGCTCTTCCCGTTCGCTCGACTACGTTCGATGCCGTCATCGCCTGCGACAACGCCCTCCCGCACCTGCTCTCCGAAGCTGAGATTCACCAAGCCTTGCAGGAGTGCCTTCGGTGTCTCCGGCCGAATGGAGGCTGTCTCATCTCGATGCGGGACTACGACGTCCCACCGGCGCCAGGAACGGTCGAGACCAGGGACTACGGTGACCGAACGTGGTCCGGGCGTGCGTGCCGCCTGTCCCAAATCTGGCACTGGCACGGTGCCTTCTACGACGTTGCGTTTGAACTCGTGACGAAGGACGGTGCGAAGGAAGTCGTTGCCCGGACTCCTCACACGACGTACTTCGCTATCAGGACAGAACGGGTGGCGTTGCTCATGGAGCAGGCGGGTTTCACAAGGGTTCACCGCATCGACGGCGGCTTCTTCCAGCCAGTCCTCGTGGGCACGCGGTAGCGGAACGCAGCGATGGCGAGGGACACCATCGCCTAGGCCTCGGCAACGGCCGGACCGCTCCGGCCGTTGCCCCTGACATCAGTTACTTGGTCTTGAGCGTCACGTCCTCCAGCGGCGCGGACCACGGGTATGGGTCGATTTTCAGCAACGCCGGGTCGCCCACCCGCGGGCCGATCGCGCTCGGCCAGATGTACTCCCAGATCGGGCCGAACCGCACGCGCTCGTAGAGCAGCTGCTGGATCCGGTGCAGCATGGCCTCGCGCTTCTTGGGGTCGGTCTCGCGCGCCTGCTGCTTGTAGAGCGTATCCACGTCCGGGTCCACGCCGCGCGCGAAGGACCCGTCCGTGCTCACGAACTCCGCCATGCGTGACGCCGCGTTGCCATAGCCTGCGTGCACGCAGACACAGACGCCTTTGAGGCTCTTGCTGAGCCACGCCTTCTGGAACGCCGCGCGCTCCATGGTCACGAACTTGGTCCTGATGCCCACCGCGGCCAAATCGTTCGCCACGGTCTCGCCCATCGAGAAGTAGGGCGGATAGGGGTAGATGTTTCCCGCGTCGAAGCCGTTGGGATAGCCCGCCTCGGCCAGAAGCTGCTTGGCCTTGGCGGGGTCGTGCGGGTAGGCCTCGAGCGGCAGCGCGAACTCGAATTTCTGTGGGACCATGGCGCCGGTCAGGCGGGACGCGCCGAGCGTCTCCGCCTCGCTCAGCCCCCGGCGGTCGATCGCGAGGTTGGCGGCCAGCCGCACGCGCCGGTCGTGCCACGGCGACTTCGGATCCCACTGGTCGAAGAAGTCGATGAAGTGGATGCCGATCGCTCCGGAGAACGCCAGCTTCAGGTTCGGATCGCGCTTGAGCTCGAGCGCGGTCGGCGCGTCGAGCAGGTAGGCGATGTCGACCTCGCCTTTCTTGAGCATGGCGGCCCGCGTGGTCGGCTCCGGCACACTCTTGTAGACCAGGCGCTTGACCGACGGCATCTTGCGCCAGTAGCTCTCGTTGGCTTCCATGATCAGCTCGACGCCGGGGGTGTGGCTCACGAACTTGTAGGGGCCGAGCCCGATCGGATGCTTCTTGAAGCCTTCATCGCCGACCTTCTCGACGTACTTCTTCGGCACGACCCAGCTCGAGGCCGTGGCGAGCGTCCCGTAGAAGGCCATAAAATCGGGAAACGGCTCGTGCAGGTGGAAGCGCACCCGGTGGGGATCGACGATCTCGACGTCGCGGACTTTCTCCTTGAGGATGCGGGAGCTCTTGGCGCGATAGAAGCTGAACTTCACGTCCTCGGCGGTGAAGGGATCGCCGTTGTGGAACCGCAGGCCCTGGCGCAGCTTGAACTCATAGACGCGCTGGTCAGGGCTCAGCGTCCATGACTCGGCGAGGCTCGGGGTCATGAGGTTGCCGGGCATGGGCTTCACGAGCGCGTCGTGGATCGCATACTGGATCCAGAACGGCGTGATGAAACCCGAGACTTCACCCGGATCGAGCCACGCCGGGGCGATGGTGACATAGAGCGCCCAGCGCATCTCGCCCTCTGGCTTCGCCTGCGCTTCGACTCCCGCGCATGCCACCAGGGAATACAGCAACAGGCCGAACAGAGTGCCGACGAATCCACGGGCCCAGCTGCCTCGACCGCTCATGCGTTGTCCTCCGTCATCGATCTTTGGTCGGCTCCGGGGTCTGCGGCGCCATTTCGAGGCCCCCCATGTTCCTAGAGCGACCGGATCTGCACTTTGCGCCACTTGATGACGCCGCCAGGGGCATCCTTGGGGCCATTGCCAAACTGCAGGGCGAACGGTCCCTGCGCGAACTTGCTGTCCTGGATACTGACGGTCTGGACGCCGTTCAGCACGACGGTGAGCTGCGAGCCCTTGGCCGTGATCTCGTAGGTGTTCCACTTGCCGCCTGCCTTGGGCATGGGCGAAACCGTGGCGAAATCGACGATTCCCCCGGTACCGTAGGACGGGTCGGGCCGCTGGTCGTAGATGTTCACCTCGTAGGAATTGGCGGCCTGGATCTTGCTGGGATCGGTGCAGCGGATGAAGATGCCGCTGTTCGTGGTGTGATCGGCCCAGAACTCCGCCCGGATCTGGAAGTCCTTGTAGGAATTCTTCGAGACGAGAAAGCCCCCCTTGCCCTTGTCGGCGACGATGGCCCCGTCCTCCGCTCTCCAGTTGGCATCGCCGACGCGGTTCCAGTTATCCAGCCCCTGGGTGCCATCGATGAGCGTGGTCCAGCCCGCGCCGGACTGACCGGACGATGCGCAGCCCAGAGCGGTCAACCCGACGACCAACAGCCCCATGGTGATGACGGATGAGCGTTTCATGGCGATCTCCTCCTGGCGGCACAGAGCGCGGCGTTGCCGGCTCCCACCACGACGACGTCGCGATCCCGCTATCCTTGCGCCTGAAGGCGGAGTCTAGCATCCGGGCTCCTGACGGAAGCAAAGACAAAAAGGGCCTCGCCGCGGCGTGCGGGTTCCGAAAATACCGTACCGGCTTGACACGGGGCGCCGCTTCCGAGACGTGGCCGGCCGGACCGACAGATCAACCACTTGGCCAGGGGAGGGGTTTTGGCGACGGACACCCTCAATTGAGCGTTGCGCCTACCTTGACAACGCTTGCGGGAGTGGCGTAACAGTGTGGTTGCCCGAGATCAGGCGTAGAAGGGAGCGTGATCATCGCGAGCGGCCCCTGTTCCAGGCATGATTGTCTCGCTCGACCCCTGGAGGTTACCCAATGAGGCGGACCAGTTTTCGAGTGATCACCATGGCGGTGGTGGGAGCGTGCCTGCTGGGGCTTGGAGCGCCCATCCAAGCCCAGTCTCCCGCGGGCATGAAGCTCTACGCCTTCAGCTCCGGCGCCCTGACTATCGCCAAGAGCGCCCTCCAGGCTGGAGCGCCTGCGACGCAGATCCAGATCCCGGTCGGATTCTTCGTCGTCCAGCACCCGAAAGGCAATGTGCTGTTCGACACCGGCAACAACGACCGAATCATCACCGATCCTAGCTACTGGGGAGATTTCGTGAAGAATCTCAATCCCGTGCGCACGCCGGACGTCGCCATCGACGTGCAGCTGGCGAAGATCGGGCTGAGGCTCAGCGACATCGCCTACGTCGTCGTCGGTCACATGCATCTCGATCACGGCGGCAATGTCTCGAAATTCCCGAACTCGACCCTGGTCGTCCAGAGGGACGAGATGAAGAACGCCTTCTGGCCCGATGCGGGGACGGCCGGCCCGTACATCCCCGGGGACTTCTGGGCGCTGCGCAGCGATCCGGGCTCCCCCCTAGCGAACCGCTACAAGATGGTCCAACTCGATGGTGACCTCGACATCTTTGCGGACAACAGCGTGGTGGTGAAACGCTGGGTCGGCCATACTCCAGGCAGTCAGATGATGATCGTCCGGCTCCCGAAAACGGGAACCGTGATCCTCACCAGCGACAACGTCTACTTCAAAGAGAACGTCACCAAGAATCTGCTCCCGGACGTGTCTCTCGCCTACAGTCCGACGGGGATCTTGAACGCGTACCAGTGGATCCGGGAGATGCAGGCACGGGAGAAGGCCGACTTCTTCACTGCCCACGACGCCGATGCCTACCGGGCGATGAAGAAGGCGCCAGAGTTCTACGAGTAGTCCTCCTCCCGACGGCTCAGCGTGATGTGAGGCGTCCGGACCGGCGCTGTGCGCCTGGTCCGGGCGGGCGCTGGCGTTCGCCGCTCGAGCCATGACTCCTATGATCGTCGCCGACGGGCTCACCAAGTGGTACGGACCACGCTTGGCTGTCGACGGCATCTCGTTCGAAGTAAATCCCGGCGAGGTCATGGGGCTGCTCGGGCCCAACGGCTCGGGCAAGACGACGATTCTCCGGATCCTCAGCGGCTATCTGTGGCCGTCGTCGGGCAGGGCGTGCATCGCCGGCCTCGACACGATGGACAGCGCGATAGCGGCCCGGCGACAGGTCGGCTACGTTCCCGAGGACACGCCGCTCTACGACGGCATGCGGGTACGCGAATTTCTCGCGTTCATGGGAGCCATCAAAGGGCTCAAGGGCGACACGACGCGTGCCTCCATCGCGCGCGTGTGTGAGCAGCTCGATCTCGGCGCCGTCGGCGATCAGCCCATCGGCAAGCTGTCGAAGGGATTCCGCCAGCGCGTCGCCATCGCTCAGGCCCTCCTCAATCAGCCGCGCGTGCTCATCCTCGACGAGCCGACCAACGGGCTCGACCCGAAGCAGATCATCGAGATGCGCGCGCTGATCCGTTCCCTCGCCGGTGCCCACACCATCCTGGTGACCTCCCACATCCTGTCCGAGATCGAGAAGGTCGCCGACCGGGCGGCCATCCTCCTCGGCGGCCGCCTGCTCGCGGTCCATCCCCTGAGCGGTGACGGGCGACGAAGGCGTCTGCGCCTGCGTGTGGGCGGAGAGTGGGAGCGTTCCGCAGGATGCCTCGCCGCCATCCCGGGCGTGGCCGTGCTCAACGTCGACCATGCCGGCGGCGACGTGCGCGTCTATCTCCTCGAACTCAGCCACACCGCGTCCGCCGACCAGGTCGCCGGGGCAATCGTTGGCGCGGGACTGGCTCTCAGCGAGCTTCGCGAAGAACCGGTCGATCTCGAAGCGCTGTTCCTCGAGCTGACCGGCGGTCACCATGCGGTGCCGGCGCCGGTGGGTCGGCCGGACGGGCCCCCATGAGAGCCTTCGCCGCCCTTCTGGCCAAGGAAGAACGTGCAGTCTTCTTGTCGCCAATCGCCTATGCGCTCATCGCTGTCTTCCTCGTTCTGATGGGATACGTCTTCACGACGATCTTGTTCCTCAACAAGGTCGCCACCCTGACTCACATCTTCTTTCAGGCGTCGATCCTGCTGCTACTCATCGTGCCGGTCATCACCATGCGACTCGTCGCGGAGGAGCGGAAGACCGGCACCCTCGAGCTGCTCCTGACCGCGCCGGTCAGTGAGTCTCAGATTGTGCTGGCCAAGTTCATGGCAAGCATGACGGTCGTCCTGGTGATGCTTGGTCTCTCGACGAGCTATGCGGTCGTCCTCGGGATCTACGGGACACCCGACTGGGGGCCGATCTACGCAGGGTACTTGGGCCTCGTCCTGTTGGCCGGCGCGCTGGTGGCCGGGGGGCTTTGCGTTTCGAGCCTGACTTCGAACCAGCTCGTGGCCGCTGTCGTGTCGCTCGGCATCTTCCTCTTGCTCTGGATGATCGACTCCCTCGGCTACCTCCTGCCGGACCCCTTCGACACGGTGGCGAGCGCCCTCTCCCTCCTCGCCCACTTCACGCCGTTCGCGACGGGTTCAGTGTTCCTGTCGGACCTCGGGTTCTTCGTGAGCGTCATTCTTCTCGGACTATTCCTGAGCGTACGGGCGCTCGGCCGACGGTAGAGCGCGGTGAGCCGCGAGGCGATCAACGCGCTCTGGTTCGTCGGCTGGCTGTGCGCATTGCTCGTGCTGTTCCGGCTCGCACTCCGGCTGCCGCTACAGACGCGGCGGCCGCGGCTCCCAGCCCTCGCGTACGCCACCGTGGTCGTGACGGCCGCGGTGGGCGCGACCGCCCTCGCCAATGTGGCCCTCACCCTTCACGACGTTCACGTCGACCTGACTCGCGACCGCGCCTTCACCCCCTCGCGGCAAGCCGAGGACGTCGTGCGGTCCCTGACCCAGGATGTGCACCTCACGTACTTCTACCACGCCGCCGACCAGAACGGCCGGCGTGCCAAGGCGCTGCTCGAGGTGCTGGGCCGGCGTCATCCCCATCTGCTCGTCCGCACCGTGGATCCCGACAAGCAACCCCGGCTGGCCGAGACGTACGGCGTCCGCCTCTACAATGCGGCGGTCCTCGAGGCCGATGGCCGGCGGATTCAGGTCATGGGGACTGACGAAAGTGACATCGCGATCGGCATTCTCCGGCTCCTCCGCCGACAGGTCATTGCCGTCTGCTTCATGGAAGGGCACGGCGAGTATCCCTTCGACAACTTCGAATTTCACACCCACGTCGAGACGCTCCAGGCGCATACCCACGGGGACAAGAGCTCGGCGCTCGTTCAGATGGAGGGCCACGGGGCCGGACGGTTGCGGCGCGCGCTCGAGGGTCTGGGTTATGAAACGCGGAAGATCATCCCGGCCACCCTGCCGAGCATCCCCCCTGACTGCGCGGCGGTCATTGCTGTGAACCCGCGCACGACGTATCTTCCTGCCGAGAGCGATCTTCTCGCCGCCTATTTGGGCCAGGGTGGCGCCGCGCTCTTCATGTACGACCTGGGCTTCGTCATCGAATCACGCCTGGGCGCGCTCCTCGCCCGCCTGGGGGTACGAGCCGAGCCGAAGGTGGTCATCGATCCCCTCGATCACTACTCGACCGATCCCGAGTCGGTGGCCGTGCCCGTGTACGAGCAGCACTCGATCACATCCAGAATCGCTCTCACCTTCTTTCCCGGAGTGCGCCCCCTCACCGTGGTCCCCTCGGCGCCGGGAGTGTCTGTGACTCCGATCGTGCGCAGCAGCAAGGAGAGCTACGTGCGGCCGGTCCGCCCGGTCGAGGAGCGCCAGGTGGGCGATCGCACGACCCCCGGGGCGCCCGCGCCCGCCAACGCTGCTGCTGAGGACAGCAAACCTGGCTCGCGCGTGCTGGCCGTCGCGGTGGAAGGACGGTGGCCCGAGGGGGGCGCCGAGGCCAAGCCGTTCCGCGTCGTGGTGGTGGGGGATGCGGATTTCGCCAGCAACTCCTTCTTCCCTTACATGTCGAACAGCGACCTGACGCTCTCGATGGTCCGCTGGCTCGTCCGTGAGGATCACGGTCCAAAGGTCCGCCCCGGCATCCCGGTCCCGGCCCTCGTCCTTCTCACGAGGAACCAGATGCAAAGGATCTTTCTGGGCGTCGAGGTGTTCCTGCCTCTGTCGGTCATGGTCGTCGGGGTGGTCGTGTGGTGGAAGCGCCGGTAAGACGCTCCTGGGCGCGCCGGGTGGGGCTCGGCGCCGCCGCCCTAGGAGCGCTCGCCTTTCTGGTAGCCATGGCTCTCTCCGGCCGGATGCGCGAGAGCCAGCACTATGTCAAGTTCGAACCGGCCGGGCTCATGCACGAGGCACCTGAGACCATCGACCGGGTCGAGCTCGTCGCCGCAGCTCGCCGCCTCGTCTTCCTGCGTGCCGAGGGCCGCTGGAGGACGCCGACGGTCGCGCAAGTCCCCGCCGCACTCGTTCCACACCTCGAGATGTCAATCCGCTTCATGCACACTGCGGCGCCTGTCCGCGTCATGGCGCGCGAGGAGTATGCCGGCGAGCCGCTCCGCGAATTCGGCCTCGAACCGCCCCGCTACGAGGTCTCCCTCTATCGTGGAACGGACACCGTGCTCAGCACCCGCTTCGGCGCTCGAAACCCGCAGGACATCCTGCAGTATGTGCGCGTCGACGGCCGTGACGAGCTTTACCTCCTGCCCGTATTCGTTGGACGCGAGTGGGAGCTCGTGATCGAGGCAGGGATGCCGCCATGAGCGGGCCGGTCCTCGTATCGCGCACGCGCCTAGAGGGCGTCTTCCGCGTCCTTGTCGGAGCGAGCCTGGCCGTCGGCGTGTTCGCCGCGGGGGGCTTCAACGCCGCCGCGCATGTCGGTGGCAGCACCGGATACGCGGCGATCCTGATTAGCGGAAATACCGTCCGGTATAGCCTGACGCTGTCCCCCTCGGCTGCGCCGGGACCGGTCGCCGCGGATCTGGTCCTGGCCCGGACCGGTCACCCCGAGAGCCGGGAGCGGGTCCTGGGGTACATCCGCCAGAAGGTGTCCCTGAGCGGGCCCGGGAACCGTTGCGAGCCAGTCCAGGGCTTCGTCGAGCCCGCACGGGCCGAGGTCGAGAGCGTGATACTGGTGGTGGATTTTGCCTGCACGACGCGGATCCGGAGCCTCCTGATTCACGATGATCTTTTCGACGTGCTCGGCTCCGACCATCACACCTTGGCCCGGATCGAGGCGCCGGGAATGACCCGAGAGTTCGTCTTTGCCACCGAAGCGCGCGAGACGAGCATCACCATAGAGGGAGCCAAGGACACCAGCGGGCTCGCTAGTTTCTTTCTTCTCGGGGTACACCACATCCTGACCGGTTACGATCATCTGCTCTTCCTGGTCGCTCTCCTCTTGCGCGGGGGGTCGCTGCTCTCACTGCTGAAGATCGTCACCGCCTTCACCGTGGCCCACAGCATCACCCTGGCCCTCGCCGTGTTCGGGCTGGTGGCGCTGCCGGACCGACTGATCGAGTCAGTGATTGCGGCCTCCATCATCTGGGTGGCGGTCGAGAACGTCGTTTCGATGCGGCCGCCCCGGCGGCGCTGGTTGGTGAGCTTTGTCTTCGGGCTCGTGCATGGCTTCGGCTTCTCGGGCGCGCTGGGACCGCTCCAGCTCCCACCGGGACGTCGGGCCTGGGCACTCCTGACCTTCAATCTGGGCGTGGAAACCGGTCAGGCGGCGGTCGTCATGGCGCTGCTCCCATTGCTCGTGTGGTTGAAGCACCGTCAATGGGAGCCGCGCATCGTCCGGGTCGCCTCGATGGCGCTGGCGGCCGCTGGCGTCGTCTGGTTGATCGAGCGAGTATTTTGGGCCTGAAGCCCGCCGCAGCCTACTCTCCTAAGGATCAGCGCGGAATTCAGACGAACATCACGAGCGCGTGGACTACGGCGCCGGGGGCCACGCAAAGCCACCGGGAAGTGCTTCCGCGTCGATCAGTAGTTGCGTCAGCAGCCCGGTGCAGCCGGCCCCGTTCTCTCAGAACGGCGGATCGGGCAGATTCCGCTCGGCGGCCCCATAGGTTGTGGCCAGGTGCTCGATGTCTTGCTCCGACCACGCGGGGGGCGGCGGTCGAAGGTGCCGGGGGCCCCGAGCTGCACGGGCAACGATAGGTGCCACTTGCCCTTGTAGGCCACCTCGTAGCCGGCGGCGCCCATGATGATGGCCAGGTTTTGCTGGAGGCTCTGAAGCGGGTAGACGAGCGTGTTGGTGACGCCATTCACTGTGGGATAGGTGCTGGTGAGGAACGTCGCCCGGCTCGGTGTGCACTGGGCGGCTGCCGTGAAGGCGTTCACGAACGAGAGGCCGTGCCGTTTCAGGCGGTTGCTCGACGGCAAGTTTGCCTCGACCCAGCCCTCCGGCCAGTGTTGTGGGTGCCGCTCCTGATCGGTCCACAACAGGATGATGTGCGGCCGCCCCAGTCGGGGGCGCGCGCCATTGCTGGGCCAGCAGAATACCACCCTGCGCGACCTCCGAAGTGGATGCACGGCCTCGGCGCCAAAAGGGCGAGCCGATCAGGGGGAGAATCAGAATTGCGAGTGGCGGCGATTAGCGTTCGGGGGTCACGATCACGAGGGCTTGGCTCCACCCGGCCCAGACCATAGCCCGCCAGATGGCTGACCCCCAGGCCACACACTGGGCCAGCGACGACTCGGCCCGTGACAGAATCAGGTATCTCACTGCTCGCCGGGAGGGACAGCATGCGACCGAACAAGCTGAGGGAGTTGCTGAAGGCCGAAAGGCCGACGCTGGCCACCCATATCCACACCACCTGGCCGTCCGTCATCGAAGCGATCGGGCACACCGGTCTGTACGACTACGTGGAATTCGTCGGGGAGTATGGCCCCTATGATCTCCACGACCTCGACAACATGTGCCGCGCCGCCGATCTCTACAACATGTCGATGATGCTCAAGGTTGACCAGGAGCCCCGGGGCTTTCTGGCGCAACGCGCTGTCGGGTCGGGGTTCCACAGCATCCTGTTCGCGGACTGTCGCTCGGCCGCGGACGTGGGTGAGTGCGTACGCACCGTGCGTCCCGAGACTCCGGAAGATCGGGGCACCTATGGAGTCGCGACGCGCCGCTTCACCTACATGGGCTATGGCGGTACCAAGGAGTACGTGCAGGCGTTACGCGACGTCGTGGTGGCGATCATGATCGAGAAGCCGGGCACGGTCGACAACCTGGCCGAGGTCCTCGCCGTCGAGGGCGTCGACATGGTGCAGTGGGGCGGCTCCGACTACTCGATGGGTATAGGGCGAGCCGGAGAGCGGTACTCTCCCGAGCTACGTGTCGTCGAACGCCGGGTTTTCGAGACCGCGATCAAGATGGGGGTGCCGCCCCGTGCCGAGATCAACACGTCGGATCAGGCCAAGTACTTCCTCGACATGGGGGTGCGCCACTTCTGTATCGGCACCGACATCAACATCCTGCACCAGTGGTGGAAGGGCCAAGGCGAGGATCTGCGCAAGGCCCTCGAGGGCGCCTAGGTCGCTCACGGCGCCTTCCGGATGAGGCCCGCGACTGGAACCCCAGGGTCAGCTTAGGCCGTAGAAGCCGAGGGCGCCGCCGGCGAGCACTTGGTGCTTCGCCTCGGGGGACAGCGACCCGAGCCGCTCGCTGAGCATCTGCGGCGCGCCCGGGAAGAAGCCGTCCGAGTGCGGATAGTCGGTGGCCCACATAATCTTGTGCGGCCCGATATAGTCGGCCAGCACCGCGATGCTGCTTTCGACCGGCTCGAACGAGATCCAGCAATTGCGCTGGAACAGTTCGCTCGGCCTCGTCTTCGGCGCGGACTCGTTGAAGCCCTGGTCATCGAAGTGCCGGTCCATGCGGTCGAGCCACGGCGCGATCCAGCCGCCGCCCGACTCGAGAAACGCGACGCGCAATCGCGGATGACGGTCGGCGACACCGCCCCAGATCACGCTCAGCGCGACCAGCATCATCTCCATGGTGTGCGAGATCATGTGGCGCGCCGCGCGGTCCTCCTCGAAGCGGTCGACGCCGACGGTCGGCATCGCGTTGGTCGATCCCTCGTGAAAGCCGATGGAGAAGTCGAGTTCCTCGGCCATCATCCAGAACGGCTCGTACATCGGGTCGCTGATCATCTTCTTGCCGTGATAAGGGTTGGGCCGCAGGAACCCGCCGCGCATCCCGAGCTTTTCGCGGGCGTAGCGCATCTCATCGACCGCCAGGTCGACCGACTGCATCGGCAGCATCGCGACCCCGAACAGGCGCTCGGGATACGGCTTGCAGTAATCGGCGAGCCAGCGGTTGTAGGCGCGGCACATCCCGGCGGCAAGGCCGGGATCCTCGACGGCGCCCGCGAACAGGCCGAGACTCGGATAGAGGAAGGCGGCATCGATGCCATCGGCATCCATGTCGACGATGCGCGCGTGCGGATCGAACCCGCCCCTGCGCCCTTCGGCATATTTCAGGGTGTTGGCCTTGACGATCCCCTGCCGGACGCCGACGGAACCCAAGCTGCCGATCCCCCGCGGATTGCCCAGCAGCTTGCCTTCGACGCTCAGGCGTTCCTTGCCGTTTTCGTCGATGACAAACCGCGGCCGGCGCTCACGGAATTCGGGATCGATGTACTTGTCCCACAGGTCGAGCGGCTCGAGGATGTGGCCGTCCGCGTCGATCACGTTGTACGCGCGCGTCATCGGCAATCCCTCCGAAGGCAATCGAACCGCTATGCATACTACCGCAGCCGCGCCAAGGGCGCGAGGGGCGACGCCATTCACACCAGCCGATGCAGACATGGCGATGGCCTTGACACTCCGGCATCCTCGGCAGCCTGCAGGTCATCGATGCGAGCAGCGGGAAGACGGAGGTCATGTCATGATGATGCCGGCCGGCCAGCGGGTCGTGCACGAGGTGATCCCGGTGCCCTGACCGGCTCGCGTCGTAGCTGGCCTGCTCTGTGGGCCCCGACCATCGAAAGGAGCACGAGGATGGCCAAGAGGAAAGCGCCCGCTCGAGCCACCACCGTCCGGTACCGGTTTCAGTACGCGGCAAAGTTCCTCTGCACCGAGAACATCCCCGGGACCTCTCAAACCACGACGGCCCTTTTGCCCGGCGTCTACCGCACGGCCGTCAACATCCACAATCCCAACCGGCAAACCGCATACCTCCGCAAGAAGCTGGCCGTCGCGAGCGGTGACATCAGCGGATTCGTTGAGCAGAAGCTCGAAGGGGATGCGGCCACCAGAGTCGACTGCTCGAGCATCTCCGACTTCGACATCCATCTGATTCATGGATTCGAAGGATTCCTGGTCATCGAGAGTACGGCGACCCTAGACGTGGTTGCGGTGTACACCGCGGGAGCGCGCGGCGGCGAGGTCGCAAGCATCGATGTGGAGCATGTTCCGGAGCGAAGGCTCGCGCAGTAAGAAAAGGCTCGCGCCTTGATCCCACGATAAACGGGCCGTCCAGTTCCAGGAGCTGGAACTACGACGCGATGGGTTGCATGGAGGCTTGCATGACCGACCGGATCAGGCCGAAGCAGTTCCACGAGTCCGAAGGCGTCGAAGATTGGCGGGTCATCGGCGACGGCGCGTGCGCGTACTTCCGGACCGGATCGTTCGCAGCAAGCGCGCGGCTCGTGCAGGCGATCAGTCAGTTGCCTGGCGTTGAGGACCACAAGCCCGACGTTGACCTGCGACACGATGGTGTGACCGTGCGCCTGATCACGTACACCGACGACTACTACGGGATGAGCCAGCGCGACGTCGAGATGGCTCGCCAGATCTCGGCGGTGGCCCGACGGTTGGGCCTGTCTGCTGACACGTCGGCCGTTCAGAGCCTGCTCGTTATCCCGGGAGCGACCTCTACCACCGAGGTGATGCCGTTCTGGCGCGCCGCGCTCGGGTATGAGCCTCGCACCGACAGTCCGGCGGAGGACCTCGTGGATCCGCGCGGTCGGTGGCCGGGGTTCTGGTTCGAGCAGATGAATCAGCCGCGCGCGGACGGCGGCGGCGCGATCCACGTCGCGATATGGGTGCCGTACGAGCAGGCGGAGGCTCGCATCGCGGCTGCGCTGGCCGCCGGCGGCCGCATGGTGCGCGACGAGTTCGCTCCATCGTGGTGGACGCTGGCTGATGCAGCCGGAAACGAGATCGACATCGCCACCACTCGCGGCCGCGACTGAGAGCTTCAGGCCTGACCGACACGGAGGAGCGGTAGCCGACGAGCGGGCCCCAGATCGTCGCGAGGCGAGACGATAGCCGAGCCGGAAGGCTGGCCGTGCTGGTAGCAGGGACGATGGCCGGTCGGTCCACGGGCATGCAAACGGCCGTCTCACAAGTCGGTTCGCCACGATCCGGCGTGCCGACCGGACTGAACTACGCTGCGACGTCCAGCAGGTTCAACGGCGCTATGCAGACCGAGCTAGTCCGAGACCGGATTGTAGTTCGGGGGGACCAACGACATCTCGAGCCGTGTCCGGGGGGGTAAGCCCGCAGTCCTCGGGGTGGCTCGTTCATCGATAATGGTCACGCAACAGATGCTCGGCGAACGACGATTGCTGAACCGAGCGACCAGATCCAAGTAAGGAGGACCGGAACATGGCGTCGACGAAGGACGTTCTCGACCATCACTTGAAGTGTTTTGCTGAGGGCGACCTCAAGGGCATTCTTTACGACTATGCGCCCGGCGCCGTGCTGTTCACGCCGGACGGACCACTCAAGGGCGCCGACGCGATCAGGCCGTTGTTCCAGGCGATGTTCGCGGAGTTTGGAAAACCGGGCGCGGCCTTCAAGATGAAGCAGCAGTTCGTCGATGGTGACTATGCCTACATTTTGTGGACCGCAGAGACCGCCGACAACGTGTACGAGGTGGGGACGGACACGTTCGTCGTGCGCGACGGCAAGATCGTGGCCCAGTCATTCGCCGGCAAGATTACGGCCAAGGGCTGAGAACGCGGCGTCATTCCGGGAGGCCACCCAACATGCCGTTCGACCCGCTGGGCGCACTTCCTCGCCTCCGGGCTCGGTCGGGCGCGCATGCCGCGGCGGCGTTCGAGCAAGGCGTGCGGGAGCATGAGTGCGCGGTCGCCAAAACATCGTAGTGGAGCCTGCTATGGCGAAGCCAGGGCCGAGCGGATATCCGAGCTCGCTGCCGAGCAGGTGTGCCCCGGCGGGAACGTCACCGGCCTTAGCACTATCTCTTCGGAGCTCGGCGCCAGGGCGTATGCGCTTTTCGCGCAGTCGGTCTTTTCTGCGATTACGCAGCCAGCTGCGGTGACGAACGAGTCCGACGTGGCCGAGGCGGTGTGGCGCGCTGCGACCGATTCGTCTAGGCAGCGCCGATTCCCAGCGGGTCCCGACGCCGTGGCGCTGGCTGAGTTTAGATGAATCGAACTCCGCAGTGCACCGGCCCGGAGCTCGCGTTGCTCGCCCCGGCCGGTGACCGCAGGCGTTCGGCAGCAGGAGGGTCGCGAGGCGCAATCTGCGAGCAACTCGAACGCGAGCGTAGTCGTGATAGCCTCCCAGTATGGCTAGACGAGCCCGCGAACTCGAATCGGAGGTCCTGAGACTCTTGCGCCGGGAGCGCGCCTGTTTTGCGCAAGGCGTCATCTTCGGCCTCGACCGGGAGGTCGAGCAGAGCGACTCTGGCTCGCCGAGGCCGGGCGCCGGCTGGCCGACCTCAAGTCCGGAACGGAAGCGTTGGGTTTCATTCTGAGGTGCAGCACGAGTTCGCATCGGCCGCTCGATTCTACGAGGACCAGCGGCGCGGGCTCGGACTCGACTTCATTTTTGCGACTCAGCGGATGTGCGAGCGTCTGCTGGAATTCACAGGTCTTGCGCGTCGTTTGGTTGCCGACTCCGGCGTATTCTAGTTCCGAAAGTCCCTTACAGCCTTCTAGACCGAGTCGAGGCTGATCGCATCGACATCATCGCGGCCATGCACCTTCATCGTCGGCCTGGCTTTTGGCGGTCACGGCTCAGAGGCGGTGCTGTCGAACAACCGGCTTGAGCGGTCCGGCGCGACGCCGGCCGCTCCGCCTGAGCGTTGGGTCGACACGGGACGTGTCGCCGGATACTCCGGTCAACGGATGATTAGCCGCCGGGCGTTCCTAACCAGCGCTGCAGTCCTCGTTGGGTCGCTCGAGGCTGTCGCGCAGCCACGACGTGCCGTGCCTCGCGTGGGCGTTCTCGCCCAGGACATACAACCGGGCCTGCTGGAGACATTTCGAGATGAGCTCCAGCGGCTCGGGTACGTCGAGGGCAAGAGCATCATCCTCGATGTACGGAATGGTGAAGGCAGAAGCGATCGCCTCCCGCCGTTGATCGCCGAGCTCCTCCGCCTCAAAGCCGACGTTATTGTGGCCGTGAACACGCCGGCCGCCAAGGCCGCGCAGAACGCCACTCACACGGTCCCGATCGTCATCATGCGGGTAGCCGATCCCGTGCAGGCTGGCCTGGTCCGCAGCCTTGCGCATCCCGGCGCGAACGTCACTGGCGTGAGCTTCATGCCAGACGTCCTTGCCGCCAAAGCGATCGAGGCTCTGTCGCAGACAGTCCGTACCTCTCTCGCGTCGCCGCATTTTATAAAGCCGACAATCCCGGGGCGCTCTTCGTGGTCACCGAGACCGAACGGAGAACCGTCGAGCTGGGAATCCGGTTCGAGCGGCTTCCTATCCGAGATCCAAGTGACTTTCCAGACGCGTTTACGGCGGCCGTTCGGGCCGGCGCTCAGGGGGTGTTCGTCAGGGACGACGGTGCGATGACGAGTATGCGCGGACCATTCTTGAAGCACGCGGCACATC
The DNA here is from genome assembly GCA_963754315.1 of uncultured Candidatus Rokubacteria bacterium. Taxonomy (GTDB): domain Bacteria; phylum Methylomirabilota; class Methylomirabilia; order Rokubacteriales; family CSP1-6; genus CAVWFS01. Next base: position 900,691 of record CAVWFS010000007.1, on the reverse strand, counting down.
GCTCGCTGCCCGTTGTTTCCATCTACAGGGATTTTGCTCAGGCGGGCGGCCTGTTCGCCTACGGGCCCCGATCTCGACCACGTCTACCGGCGCGCGGCGCACTGCGTGGATCGCATCCTAAGGGGCACGAAACCGAGTGAACTGCCCGTCGAGCAGGCGAGCACCGTCCACTTTGTCATCAACCTGAAGACTGCCAAGGCGCTTGGGCTCACGATCCCGCCATCTCTTCTGTTGCGGGCCGACCAGGTGATCGAATGAGTCGCCGACGGCTGCCCAACATCGCGTTTGACCGGACCGCCGGTTCGCATCCGCTCGCCGCGGCCGGTCAACGTGGTCGTTAGACGGCGCGGAGGAGTGTCATGGTCGGCCTAGATCGCAGCCGTGTGATCCCACTAGCTGCGGCGCAGAAGCGCATCCCTGGACCTCCTGACGCGCACTTCGTAACCGTCATGCAGCGCGGTACGGTCCGAGCGTTGCTTTCCCTGCCGGTGTCCCCAAACCGCCAGACGCCGCATCCACAAGACGAGGTCTACATCATCGTGCGTGGCCGGGGCGTCCTATTTCACGATGGCCGCCGAGATCCATTCGAAGCCGGAGACTTCATCTTCGTGACCGCGGGAATCGAGCATTGGTTCGAAGACTTCACTGACGATCTCGCTGTGTGGGTCGTCTTTTACGGTCCTCCTGGAGGCGAGGTTCCAGCCGAGTATGCGATGCATGCGACGAGGCAAAAGGTTTCTCGCATCGGCCACATCATGAAACGAGTGGGCGGGTGGGGTTGCGCCAGGGGGCGGTTCGGTCGACTGCCGGACCTCGCGGCCGAGCTTGTTCGCCCGAAGGTGCAGGCGATGGTCACGGCGCCGAGCTTTCTCTTCTCTTGCTGAAGAGTGAGCCGAAGCACTCCTGGTCGCAGCAGACTCCGCGTCTATCATCCACCGTGCAAGGCTCACCGAGCTGGCGGCAAAGAGTCGCGTGCCCGCTATGTATGGATTGCGCGAGCATGTCGAGGCCGGCGGCCTCATGTCATACGGGCAAAGCCGCGTTGCCAACTACCGACGCGCGGCTTACTTTGTCGACAAAATCCTCAGCGGTGCTCAGGCCGCGGACCTGCCCGTCGGCTTTGAGAGAAGCGAGAGTGGGCGTGGTGTCGTCTCCTCCAGAACGCCAAGGGCCGAAGTCGGCCGCCGCAATTGACGTAGCGATGCTGACGTTTAGCATTCTCGTCGCTGTCAGCGTGTTCTTCAGCGCCGTCTCCACCAGCGCACAGCCGGGTTCACGCGCCTACCGAGTCGGGTTCCTCGGCGCCACCTCGCCGTCCGGCTACGCCAGTCAGGTCGAAGCGTTCCGCGGAGGGCTTCGGGATCTCGGCTACGTAGACGGCAAAACGTCATCATCGAGTTCCGCTGGGCCGAGGGGAACTACGCGCGTCTGCCTGAGTTGGCCGTCGAGTTGGTTCGGTGGAAGCCCGACGTATTGGTGACGCACGCCCCCGCAGGCACATTCGCCGCCAAGCGCGCGACAAGTACCATCCCGATCGTGATGGGAGTCGCCGGCGACGCGGTCGCGACCGGGCTCGTTGAAAGCCTCGGACGTCCAGGCGCCAATGTCACCGGGTCGTCGTTTTTCTTGCCGGAACTCACTGCCAAGCGATTGGAGATCCTCAAGGAGGCTCTGCCGGGCTTGACTCGGGTCGGCGTCCTCCTCAATCCCGACAACCCAGCTAACGCGTCGACTCTCAGTGCCATGGAACATACCGCTCGCTCAATCAAGCTCCAGCTTCACCGCGTCGAGGCGAGGACCCCGGCGGATCTCCCTGGCGCGTTCACCGCCATGGTCAAAGAGCGCGCCGGTGCACTGGCGATGTATGACGATGCCGTGTTTTTCGCTCATGCCGAGGAGATCGTAAATTTGGCGAGGAAACACAAGCTGCCCACGGTCGGCTCCATCGAGTACGTCAAGGCCGGCGGTTTGCTCGGCTTTGGAGTGAACTTTCCCGATCTCTGGCGCCGGGCTGCGGGTTTCGTGGATAAGATTCTCAGGGGTGCCAAACCGGCCGATCTTCCGGTAGAGCAGCCTTCCCGGTTCGAGGTCGTCATCAACCGTGCGTCCAGAGAAAGCTGACGTGTTCAGCGGGAGTCAGTCCCGCCGGGGTAAGAGCCAGAGCCCCGTAACTCGGGTGGCAGGGTGGCGGGAAACCAAGACTCTGAAGCCCACCGACCAAGCCATCGCAAGGATGGTGAGTGAGTCCCCGGGCCGTAACGGAAGTGAACGCACAGGTGGCCCCGAAAGACTAAAGCCCCGGAGGCCGAGCCTCACGGTTGAGAGGCGAAGGCAGTACGGCCCCTCGCAGCTGGCCGACGCGAGGGGACGCTCCGGCGGGGTGAGAGCGACGGCACGGTGACCAGGACACGTCGAGCGACTGGAGAAGCCCTCCTCGCCCCACTGCGAAAGCAGCGGAGCCAGGTTCGCCCTATAACCAGCGATGGGAAGTGGGCGGGCGGCGAGAGGGTGACGGAGGGGCCGCCAGTAGCGAGGAAGCGGGGTAATGCCCGTGGAGCGAAGGGGCCCTACTGGTGCGCAGCGTCTCCGACAATAGGGGAGGCAGGGGCGCGATGACAACAGCGCCCATCAGTCTGCAAGACCTGCGGCGGAGGCTCTACGTCAAGGCGAAGGCCGAGAAGGACTGGCGGTTTTGGGGCTTGTACGTTCATGTAGGCAAGCTGGACACGCTCCGCGCGGCGTATGCGACGGCCAAGCAGAACGACGGCGCGCCAGGGATTGACGGCGTGACGTTCGAGGCCATCGAGGGAGCCGGGGTGGAACCGTTTCTGGCGCAACTACGGGACGAACTGGTCTCCCACACCTACCGGCCACTGCGGAACCGGCGCGTCGAGATACCCAAGGGCGACGGACGAGTGCGCGTCCTCGGTATTCCGCCGATTCGGGACCGCGTGGTGCAAGGCGCGCTTAACCTCATCTTGGCGCCGATCTTCGAAGCGGACTTTCACGACGGGTCGTACGGGTACCGCCCGAAGCGGACAGCCCAGCAGGCGGTCGACCGGGTGGCCGAAGCCATCGTGCGCAACAAGACGCGGGTGATCGACGTTGATTTAGCGGCGTACTTCGACAGCGTGCGGCACGATTTGCTGCTCGCCAAAGTCGCGCGCCGGGTGACCGACCGAGACATCTTGCACTTGCTGAAGCTGATGCTGAAAGCCGCCGGGAAGCGCGGGGTTCCTCAGGGCGGCGTGATTTCCCCCCTGCTCAGTAACATCTACCTCACGGAGGTGGATGCGATGCTGGAACGGGCCAAAGAGGTCACGCGCAAGGGCGCACACACGTACGTCGAGTACGCGCGCTACGCCGACGATCTGGTGATCCTCGTGAATAACGACCGTCGGCAGGACTGGCTGGTGGAGGCGGTGGCCCAACGGCTCCGAGAGGAGCTGGCCAAACTCGATGTGCGGCTGAACGAGGAGAAGAGCCGGATTGTGGATCTGAATCGGGAGGAGAGCTTCGGATTCTTGGGCTTCGACTTCCGGCGCGTCCGCTCGCTGCGGGGGCGCTGGCGGCCGCACTACACGCCAAAGGTGAAGAAGCGCACGGCGTTGCTGCAGGAGCTCAAGGAGGTGTTCCGACGCGCCCGGTCCCAGCCGGTGGCGGCGTTGATCGCGGAGATCAACCCGAAACTGCGGGGCTGGGTCAACTACTTCCGGATCGGGCACGCGACTCGGTGCTTTGCCTTCGTGAGGCAGTGGGTCGAGCGAAGGGTTCGACGCCATTTGATGAGGGCGAGAATCGTCGGGGCTTCGGCTGGAAGAGGTGGAGTACGGCCTGGCTGCACACCACGCTCGGGTTGTTCGCAGACTACCGTGTGCGGTACCTGAGCCGGGCCTGAAAGCGCTCCCAGGCGATAGGTCTCATAACCCATGACACGAAGCGTCCAGGAAAGCCCGGTGCCGGAAATCGGCACGCCGGGTTTGAGGTGGCGGGGGCTGGAAACGGCTTACGGCAAACCTAAACGGGCACGAAGCTGGAAACGGCGGATACAGCCAAGGGGAGCCTACAGAGCTTTGCGCCAGTCCTCGACCCTACTGAAAACTGCCCGGGATCTGGGGATTGTGATCCCGCCGTCACTACGTCTCCGGGCCGATCACGTCATGGAGTGAATGACTGCCAGGCACGCCGATCAAGTGGCGGGGGCTAAACGGTCGAGGACATCGATAACAAAGTGGTCCGGAGACATGGGTGACACCCTCGGCCCTTAGTGATGACGCTAGATCACCAGGCTCCTGTACGAGAGGCGGAGGTCGTGAGAGCAGATGCTGCGGCACGACCCCGTGACGGGCTTCGGCCAGATCGGTATTCAGTGCGGGCTCGACATCGTGATCGAGGGCTCGAATCCTCTTGCGATCGACATCCAGCCGCTGGACGGGCGCATTCTCGGCGGCAGCAGCGCCGGTCCCTCGCTCTCCCTCTTGCGCTGTGACGATCCCGCTTAGAATGGTAGCGGGAGGGGAACAACAACGGCATCGTCGACGATGGCGACTTCCCGTGTACCGTCACCTTCGAGGCACTGGTCGGGCTGAGCCAGGTCGCCAACTTCTGCAGCCCTCCCAACACGATCCGGACGGTCAACAACCCGCTGGTGATGAGTTCCCATGGCGACTTCGACTTCGGGCACCCTGGGCCCGGACACGTGCTGGCAGGGCTCTTCAGGGTCCAGCTCTATTCTGAGGACGGCGACGTTGACGTGTCCCACGCGACCATTGCCAACGCCCTGCCGCCCGGGAGCGCCGCTGGCGGAGCCTTCATCGAGATTGCCGCCAACCCGTTCAGCGTGAAGCGTCGGCCATTCCTGCAGGTGAGCGCCACAGGGCCCTTCAGCGGCGAGATCGGCATCACGGGGGCGTGTTTCATCAGTCCGCAGGCAGTTCGTTCGCGCGGGACCACGACCGGGACTCCTGCACCAGCGGGCTGCCTGCCGGGTAGCGCGGCGACGTCGTTGGCGGCCGGGGGTCGCCGCGATGTGCGACGCGGCCGGCAACCAGAACGGCATAGTCGACATCGGCGACTTCCCGTGCAACGTCACGTTCTCGGGTCCGTCGGCGGCCGCTCTTGCCTCGGCCCAGAACTTCTGCGGCGAGCCGCCAAGCGAGCCCGGCAAGCCTGATGTGGCCATCTCGAAGATCGATTCGCCCGACCCTGTCGTGCCGGGCGGAGAGCTCACGTACCTCATCACCGTGCAAAACGTTAGCGGGACGACCGCTAACGATGTCGTGATCACGGACCCGCTGCCGGCCGGGACGAGCTTCATCTCGTGCGTCGTCTCGCAGGGATCGTGCGCGGAGAGCGGCGGGACGGTCACGGCGAACATCGGCACCCTCGCCCCCGGGGCGTCGGCCGTCCTCACCCTGAAGGTCTCGGCGCCGCAGGGCGATCCGTGCGGACCCATCACCAACGTGGCGACGGTGACGGCGACGAACGACAGCAACAGCGAACAATACTGCGCAGGCGGTGACGCAATGCACGCCGAGGACGGGCGGCGAGGGGTGCACGCCGGGCTAGTGGAAAGCTCCGCAGCACTTCGACTCGTGGCCCGCGCCCCTGACCCCACAAACCTTGTTCTCAGCCGTGTTCGCGAACGCCTTCCCTAACAGGACGCTGCGACAGGTGGTGTCACTGGGAGGCGGGGGATTGAACGCCCTCGGCCGTCACACCGTGTCCGCGCTGTTGAGCGCGTCGTCCCCAGGGGTCAACTATGCCCTCACCGCGGCTGAAGTGATCGCCATGTTCAACGCGGTGTTTCCGGGGGGAGACTATGAGGCACTCAAGAACGTGTTCGAGGGCTTCAACGAGCAGGACTGTCCGCTGGACTGAGGCCTGACCCGGGGGATGTCGCCCTATCTGTTTCACGCGATCAACGCGAGGCGCGCCCGCAGCGTCCTCAGGCGGTGCCGAAGGTTTGATTCCAGGTCGTGCGAACGCTGCGCAGGAGCGACGGATAGACGATCAACTTGCGGAATGGGTCGATGAGGGCCATGTAAACCGGCGTCAAGCGGCCGACGCTGCGCACGTAAACGCCGAAATAAAAGCGGTACGCATTCTCCGTTTCGACGAGGGCACTCAGTGCTGCCGCGTGAGCGGTACGGTTGCTTACCTCGAGAAGCTGCTCGTTTTCGAAGCGGTACACGATACGGAAGAGTCCCTCGCGCGTGCCCGCCCGCGCAAGGGATTTGGAGAGATCGCCAGTGGTCAGACGGGTTGCGAAGGTTTCCCTCACGGTTGCGTCCGGCTCGCGATCCCAACCAAGGTGCCGGCCGACGAAGAAACGGATGCTCAGGAGCGTGCGCACGACTGGCGACGGTCTGAGCAGACGCCCGCCTGCGGCGCGCAAGAACGCATCCAGCGTGATGCCGGAGCGCGGCCGCGGCAAATCGATCGCCCACACGTCATGAAGGGGCACGCCGGAAAGGAAGTCATGAACCCGTAGCGGGAGCCGTTCGAACTCGTGCGTCGAGATCTGTGGCATCGAGCTCCTAGTCGGCCCGCCCGCGCAGCTATGCCAGTGAGCGGGATCGGTTGATTTCCCAAGGCCGATCCCCAGCGGGGGCGAAGGAAGCGCTCAGCTGAGATCGGCCTTCAGGTACCGCCCCACGCTCTCCAGATACGATCGAAGTCGTCGAGATCCTCCTGGAGCACGCGGTAGACCTGAGCGTCATCGACTCTGGCATACACGTGTACCAGCAAGTTACGGAAGCGGGCCATTCTGACCAGCCGGGCGGTGAGCGCACGGTCGATCACACCGATCTCGGCGAGGACACTCATGCAATCGGCGTAGTCTTCGGGGCTCCGGCCGCCCCGCCGTGCGGCCAGATGGTTGCATATGTCGAGCGCCGCTTCGGCGGCCACGATCAACAGGTACTTCGCGCTATTGATGGTGCGGAAGTCGACGAGAAAGCTCTCGCGAGATGAGCTGGCCAGCTCGCGTAGCTGGCGGACCGCATCGCGCAGGTGCCCGGCCAGCTCGCGCAGCCGGTCCAGGTTCACCTCACCCACGGAGGGCCTCGCGCAGGTACTGCCGAGCGAAGGGCAGGAAGTCGAAGTACTCGTCCCAGGTTCGCGCCCGCATCTCGTCGAGAAAATCCGCATCGCGGACGACGAGCCGCCGACCCCTGAGCGCGTGATAGCGGAAGGCCAGCGGGGCATCGTTGAGGGCGCGAACGTCGACCGGTCGCCTCAGGCCGAGGTGGAGCGCGACCGAGAGATCGAGGGCATAGCGATCCCGCTCGCCGGGGGCGACGCGGGAGGGGTCGAGCCAGACGGCGATGTCGATGTCCCGATAGCCCTCGCCGGCGAGGAACGAGCCATGCAGGTAGGCAAACACGATCTCTGCCCGCGCCTCCAGCTCTTGCCGGATGGCGGCCGTGAGGTGTTCGCGCTCGCGGCCCTCGCTCTCCATCGACCCGATGGTAGCATCCGCTCCGCGGTCGCGCCGGCTTCGGAGTTCACAGGCCAGAGCGACGTCAGGAAGGACGCGGTCGGCCTGCGGGGCCGGTCTCCTCGAGCTCGTCGAGCCAGCGGCGCGCCGCCGCGAGGTCGGCGGTGTCGAAGCCCTCGGTGAACCAGCCGTGGATCTCCCCCACAAGCCGCCGAGCCTCCTCGCGCTTGCCCTGGCGCTGCCAGAGGCGGCTCAGGCTCACCGCGGCGCGCAGCTCCCAGGATCGAGCGCCCTGCTCGCGGGCCCCGTCGATGGCCTGGCGGAAGGCGGCCTCGGCGTGCTGCCTCGTCGGCGCCGGCACGGGCGAGCAGCAGCTCGCCCCTGAGCCGATGGAACTCCGGGGTCCAGAGGTGGGCTCCGGTCACGTCGGCCAGGGCCAGGGCCTCGGCAATGGTCGTCAGTCCTTCCTCCGTGGCGCCGTGCTGCAGGCAGACGTCGGCCAGGAGCCCCTGGAAGGCCGGAACCCAGAGCGTGTTGCCCATCGCGCGATACTCGTCGATGCCGTGGCGGATATGGTCGATGGCGTCCCGTCCGCGGTCCTGCCGGCTGATCCAGCCCTCGAAGATCCGCCCGTAGGCCAACCACTGACGCAGTCCGTGCTCAGTGGACATCGCCACCATCGATTCGATGAGGTCGCCCAGGATTGCACTGTCTCCGACCAGTTGATGCACGAGCACCGCGAAGGGGAACGCGTTGACGATGCTTCCAGGGTGCCCCAGTTCCCTGGCCAGGGCCAGGCCGGAGCGGCTGCGCTCGAGGGCCAGCGCGGGGTAGCCGAGCATCCACAGAGCCAGGGCCGAGTGCATGCGGCAACAGACACCCGGGTCGTGCCCGCCGTAGAGGAAGGCCAGGGACCGGTGCTGCTCCTTGTCATAGAGGGCGATGCCCTGCTCGCAGTGCCCGCGCGTGGCCTCCGGCTCGCCCACCCAGAGCGTGGTCGGCGCCATCGCGTGGTGGGCCTCGAGCCGTAGGGCACGTCGCCCAGTTGCTCGCCAAGAACGATCAGGGCCTCGGCAATCCGGCGCCCGGCAGCGTAGTCTCCCCGCCCCGTCGTGGTGAAGAGCCAGCGGCCCCACAACGCCTGGAAGTGCTCGGCCGGCTTGCCGATCGTCTCGCCCAGCTCCGACGCCCGCGTGTAGGTACGCCCCACCTCCGGCGCGCCGAAGCCCCGCGTCATCTGGAGTGCAGGCCCGAGGGCCAGGAGCAAGCGCAGCTCCTGGCCCTCGCGCTCGGGGCCGGTCGGCCATCGTGCGAGGAAGTCGAGCGCCTCGGTGAAGTAGGCAACGGCCTCGTTGTTGGCTGAGCGCCGGAGCGCCTTGTCCCCGGCTCCGTGGAGATAGGTCACGGCCTTGTCGGGGATGTCGCCTCGGACAGCGTGGCCGGCCAATCGCTCGATCTGATCGCTCAGCCGATCGGCGTACAGCCGCTCGATGGCCTCGACGATCCGGGCGTGCAGCGCGCGCCGGCGGTCTGCGAGGAGGCTGCCGTAGGTTACCTCGTGGGTCAGCGCGTGCTTGAAGGTGTACTCGAGGGTCGGAAAGAGGGCGGTCTCGTAGAGGAACTCCGCGGACTGCAGCTGGTCGAGATGGCGCCGGAGCTCGTCCCGGGGCACGCCGGCGATGGCCTCGAGCACGTCGAACTGCACGTCGGTGCCGATGACCGAGGCGGCCTGGAGCACGCTCTTGTCCTCGGGGGTCAGACGGTCGATCCGGGAGGCGAGGAGGGCCTTCACGGTGGCCGGCACCTCGATGGTGTCGAGCGACCGCAGCAGGCGGTAGCTCCCGCGGTCGCCCGTCAGCACTCTCGTCTCGACCAGCGCCCGGACACCTTCCTCCAGGAAGAACGGCGTCCCCTCCGTCCGCTGGATGAGGAGGCCCTTCAGCGGCTGGACGGTGGGGTCGTCGCCGAGCAGGGCGTCCAGCAGCTCGCGCGCGCTGGCCGCGGGCAAGGGGTCGATCCGGAGCTGCCGGTAGTAGGTCTTCGATCCCCAGGCGTGGTGGTACTCCGGGCGATAGTTGACGAGCATGAGGACGCGCGCCGCCGGCAGCCCCTCCACGAGGGCGTCCACCAGGGCCTGCGTCTCGGCGTCGATCCAGTGAAGATCCTCGAAGATGACGACGACGGGCTGGGCATGGCTCTCGCGGAGGAGGAGCCGCTTGACGCCGTCGAGGATCTGCCGGCGGCGCTGGGGCGGGTCGAGGTGCTCCCAGTCGGGATCGTCGGTGGGGACGTCGAGGAGCCACAGGAACGACGGGAGGAACGGCTCGAGGGCCCGGTCGAGCGAGAGGAGCCGGCCCGTCACCTTTTCGCGGATGATCCGCGGGTCGTCCCGCCCTTCGATCCGGAAGTACGTCCTCAGAAGGTCGATGATCGGGAAGTACGCCGCCGCCTTGCCGTAGGAGACCGAGACGCTGGCCAGGACGAAGCAGCCCTGCACGCGGTGCGAGAGGGTGAACTCGTGGTACAGGCGCGACTTGCCCACGCCGGGCTCGCCGACCACGCCAACGACCTGTCCCCGGCCGGCCCGGACGTGGTCGAGGGCCTCGTGGAGCTGCTCGATCTCGACGGTGCGTCCGACGAACCGCGAGAGCCCCCGCGCCGCCGCCGCCTGAAAGCGCGAGCGGATGGTGGAGGCGCCGAGCATCTCGTACACCTCCATCGGGTCGGCGAGCCCTTTCACTGGCATGGGGCCGAGTGAGCGGACATCGATGTGCCCCTCGGCCAGGGCCAGCGTGACGGGGGTGAGGAGGATCGAGCCGGGATCGGCGAGCTGCTCCATGCGCGCGGCCAGGTGGGTGGTCTGGCCCACCGCCGTGTAGTCCATGCGGAGGTCGCTCCCGACTGCCCGCACGACCACGTCGCCGGAGTTGAGCCCGATCCGGATGCGCAGGCTGATCCCCTGCGTCCGGCGGACCTCCTCGGCATAGCGCTTGACCGTCTCCTGCATCCGCAGCGCGGCGTAGCTGGCCCGGACGGCGTGGTCCTCGTGGGCTAGCGGGGCGCCGAAGAGCGCCATGATCCCGTCACCCATGACCTGGTTGACGGTGCCCTCGTAACGGTGCACGGCGGCCATCATGTGCTCGATCACCGGGTCGAGGACCTTTCGCGCGTCCTCCGGATCGCGGTCGGCCAGCAGCTCCATCGAGCCCTTGAGATCGGCGAAGAGCACGGTGACCTGCTTGCGCTCGCCCTCGAGCGCCGCCTTCGAGGTGAGGATCTTCTCGGCGAGGTGCCGCGGCGTATAGCTGCCGGGCGCGGGCGGCGACAGTGGCGCCCCGCGCAGAGGTTGGCCACAGCCGTTGCAGAAGCGGCTTGCCGGGGGGTTGGCCTGCCCGCACCCCGCGCACGCGATCTCCAGCCGCGCCCCGCAGTCGTTGCAGAAGCGCGCCGCGGTGGGATTCTCCTGGCCGCATTGGGGGCACCGCATCGGCAGCGACTTATGGCTTGACGATCTTGTACGGGTTGGCGCCCTTCCAGTAGTAGTCGGCGGCGAACTCGTAGGGCGGATGGCAGCAGCGGCGGTACGGCACCACGCGCTGGGCCCACGCCTTCTGCGACTCCAGCACCTTGGCGAAGAACGGGTTTTCCTTGGCCTTGCGCTCGGCCACCTTGTCCCAGGCCTTGAGGATCTCGCCCAACACTTCGCGCGGCGTCTCGACGACGGTGACGCCGTGCTTGGTCACGAGCGTGACGAGGTCTTGGCTGTTGCGGTCGAGCATCTTGAGCGTGTAGTGCAGCGCCTCGGCCATGGCCGCGTTTTTCACGATGGCCTTCACGTCGGCGGGCAGCGCGTCCCACTTCGCCTTGTTGATCTGGAGCTCCATGATGCCCGTGGGCTGATGGATGCCGGGCATGTGGTAGAACTTCCGGACCTGATGCAGGCCGATCGCCATGTCGGCGCTCGGGTCGCTGAACTCGGCCGCCTCGACCACGCCGCGCTCGAGCCCGGGGACGATCTCGCCCGGTGCGATGCTAACGACCGACATCCCCATCTCCTTGAAGACTTCTGCCGCGATGCCGGTGGCGCGGAACTTGAGCCCCTTGAGATCGGCCGGGGACTTGATGGGTTTCCGGAACCAGCCCTGCGGCTCCGGCGTCTCCCCGAAGGTCGGGAAGACCACCACGTTCATCTTCATCTCCTTCTGCAGGAGTTCGTTGTAGAGCTCGAGCCCGCCTCCGAGGTAGATCCACCCCAGGTAGTCTTCGGCATTCATGCCGTATGGGCCCCCGGGCGCGCTGCCGAACAGCGTCGCCGCCGCGTTCTTGCCGGTCCAGAAGCCCGGCCACGAGTGGCCGGCGTCGATGATGCCGCGGTTCACCGCATCGAGGACCTCGAAGGCCGGCACCACGGTGCCCGCGGGCTGCAGATCTATCTGGAGGCGACCGCCCGTCATCTCCGTGATCTTCTCGATGAGCCCCTTGGGATTGACCTGGTGAAAATCCGCAGCGGGCCAGCTGCTCTGCATCTTCCACTGCGTCGTGGCCGCCGACATCTGCGCGGCCGCCGGCGCCGTGAGGGCAACGCTGACGAGCATCAACGTCACGAGCGTGATGAGAGGCCGTCTGGTGGGCATGTCCGCTCCTCCGAGTGTGTGTGTGAAGGGCAAACTCACTGGACCGACCTTTGTAGCCGTGGCGCTACTCTACTCCAACTCGGGGGCAGCGGAACCGCTGCAGCTTCACCTCTCCCTCCGCGTGCGCTGGCGTCGCTCTTTACCGACGCGCGTGTGTCAGCCGCGGTCTCGCGGATGCCCGCGCCGCTCGTTCTCGAGCATGCGCTGCATGACGAGCCGGAACAGGGAGAAGCCGAACGCCGGGTTCTGGTAGTAGAGCTGCAGCGCCTTCTCGTCGCTGATCGACCCGATCTCGACCTCCGTCTCGCAGAGGGCGGTGCCGGTCCGGCGATGATCGGGCGCGAAGATCCCCATCTCGCCGACGAGGGCACCGGGCCCCAAGACGACCTCGATCTCAACCAGCCTCACGGAGCCTGCGAGGATCACGTACATCGAGCGCGCGGGGTCGCCGATCCGGAACAGGACCTCACCCGGATTGCGTCGCTGGCGGGTCATGAGCGGAATGAGCCATTCGGTGGACACGTCGGCCCGCGCCGCCTCCTGGACTCGCCGGACGAGCTGCTGCATCTGGCGCAGCCGGAGGCAGTTGAGCGGGAGCAACACCGCGTGGAGGGCGAACACCGGATAGAGGCCGCCCGCGAGCCCATAGGTCAGGAAGGCGACGTTGCTCGCGATCGCCACGGCCCGCAGCGGCAGCATCGTCTTCATATAGAAGGTGCAGAAGACGAGCAGCGACGCGAGGTATCCGACGCCCTCCAGCCAGCCGATGGAAACCATGCCCTCCTTCCCGTCGCGGGTACCGGGTCGCCGTCACCTCCGTGGCGGCTCAGCCCCGGCTCTGCACGCCTCTCGTGCCAACGGCGGTCAAGAGGTCTCGGATCGCTGGTTCGTAGGCCTCGCTGTAGGTCGGAAAGGGGTGGACCAGATCGGCGAGAATCTCCAGCGGGACCCGCGCCCGAATGGCCAGGGCGGCCTCGCCGATGAGCTCCTCCACGTGCGGACCGACGGCGGCGGCCCCCAGGAGCACGCGCGCTGCCTTGTCCGCGACCAGGAGCAGAATACCCGACTGGTTGCCCGTCACGAAGGCACGGGCAGTGCTGGCCAGCGGAAAACTCGCGACCGCCACATCGTAGCCTTGCGCGCGGGCGGCACTCTCGGTGAGACCCACCGAGGCCACCGCCGGGTCCGTGTAGACGCCGCGCGGAATCGCTCGAGTATCGGCCCGGGTGTCCTGGCCCAGGAGATTCGCGGCGACCGTCCGAGCGTGGTAGTTGGCGGTGTGGGTGTAGGGAGCAACGCCGGTGACATCGCCAGCGGCCCAGACGTTGGGGCGCCCTCCGAGTCGGCAGTGATCGTCGACGGGCAAGTAGCCTCGGGCGTCGGGCTCGATCCCGAGACGCTCGAGCCCGATCCCATCGGTATTGGGCCGCATGCCAATGGCGACGATCACCCGCTCGACCGTCGACGACCACCCGTCGTCGAGGCCGACGCGGACTCCACCTGGAAGAGGTGCGACACTGGTTACCTCCACGCCCAGCCGCACGTCGATTCCGTCTTCGCGCAGGGCAGCCGCCAGGGCATCGGCGACCGCGGGTTCTTCCCGGGAAAGAAGCTGCGGTGAGTGCTGAACCAGGGTCACCCGACTGCCGAATCGGCTGAGCACCTGGGCGATCTCGCAGCCGACGGCGCCGCCACCGATGATGACTGCCGATACGGGGATTTCGCCCTTCGTGTAAAAGTCCTCGCTGGTCCAGAAAGACACCGCCCCGATGCCAGGTATGGCGGGCTCGCGGAACCTGGTGCCGGTCGCAATGACGAGGTGGCGCCATCCGATGCGCAATTCACCGACGGCGACGACGCCGGAATCCTCGATGTGCCCTCGGGCCTTGATGACGCGGACGTTCTTCGCCTGCAAGCGTTGCACCGCGGCCGAGTCGTCCTGATGCTCGGCAACGATGTCCCGGCGCGCTACCGCCGCGGCGTACGCCTCGACGTCACTATCGAGGATCACGGGGCGACCGATGGCACCGGCCGCCAGCGCCGTACGCCCGATGCGGTGCCGCAGCTCGGCGGCTGCCAGCATGGCCTTGCTGGGTATGCACGCGAAGTAGGGGCATTCGCCGCCCACCAACCGCGCCTCCACCACGGCCACCCGCTGACCGCCATCGGCCAGCAAGGACGCGATGTACTCACCGGCCGAGCCACCGCCGAGGATCACAGCATCGTAAGTATCCACGATCACCTCTCAAGGCCCGGCCGACCGCCCTGACCCCCGCGGCCGTAGCAGTATCGAGGCCCATTGTGTCGACTTTTCCGCCGCTCCGCTATCATCGCAAGGATGCAGCTTAGCGGCGCTCCTCCAGGATGATGGCGGCGACCCGCTCGGCGAGGGCGGCGATGGTCTTCGACGGGTTCAGGCCCAGCGCTTCGGGGACGATCGCCCCGTCGGCCACGTAGAGGTTGGGGTAGCCGAAGATCTCCCCGGCGTGATTGACGACCCCTTCGGCCGGCGTCCTCCCCATGTTGCACCCGCCGAGCGGGTGCGGGGTGACCAGGTGGCGTGCAACCGTCCACGTGGTTGGCACCAACGGCAGTCCGGACGTGCTGCGGGCGAAGTCCTTGTGAGTGTCGACGATTGCGTTGATGACGCTCTCGGATTGGTCGATATCCCAGTCGAGGAAGAGTCGTTCGGCGCGCAGGGACAGGATACCGTTGGCGGCGTCGCGACCTTGGGCGAACCAGGGCATCACCCGATGGAGGGCATCGGTCCCGGACAGCATGAGGCGCATCGTATTGATGAATTCCCGGGCGAGGGGTTGATGGGCGTCGCTGCCGTGGAGCTGGGTGAGATAGTTGCGGAGAAGGTCTGGAAAGCCGCCGTCCTCGATAAAGAAGCGCTGGCCGCCGCGCACGCCGTCAAGATAGTCGACCGCGGCCGTGATCGTCGGCCCGCGTGTTGGTCGAACCTCGCGTAACGGGTGGATGGCGGGAGTGAGAAAGTCGCCGTTGCTACTCCAGTTGTGACCGAGGAACGCACTGAGCGCGGGCAGAGTGCCGAACTGGTCGCGACACCGCAGCAGCAACTCGGTGGAACCCAGCGAGCCAGCGCCGAGGATCACGATGCGCGCGCTGACCTCGCCGGGGACGAGCGTACCGTTCTCGATCCGTTCGAAGCGGACCCGGTAGCCGTCAGGGAGAGGCTCGATGACCCGGGCGATGTGAAGCGGCCACACCTCGGCCTGACGGAACTCGGCGCGGGCGAGGTAGTTCAGGTCGAGGGAGTTGCGGGCGCCCACGTCGCACCCGATGTCGCAATTGCCCAGGTGCACACACGTCCCCTGGAGCTTGCCGTGAGGGTTGACGAACGGTTTCGAGTGCCCGGGTGAGTATGGGTCGGGCAGTCCCACATTCCAGTCGTCACTGAAGCTCACCGCTAGGTCCAGCGGCTCGAACCTGTCGGCGGCGCCGTCTCGCTCGGCGGCGAGCTTGAGGAGCCGAGTGCGCTCGGGCCACTGGCTCTCGGGGACCTGACGCGACCCCAGCATCTCCTTCACCGCGCGATAGTGCGCTTCGAGGCCGCGAAGGTGATCTCGGGCGGCCAGCCGGCGTCGAACGTATCGGGCCTGGCACTGACGGACACGTTCGCATAGACAAGCGAACCGCCACCGACACCGGCGCCCTGCACGACAGCCATGCTCGGAAAGACTCTGAAGTCGATCCAGCCCTGGCAACGCTCGGGATGGTCGTGGTCCCAGAGCCAGTCGTCCCCAGGCTTGCGGGGGAAGGTGGTCTTATCCCAGCGGCGCCCGCGCTCCAGTATCAGAACGGAGTACCCGGCCTCAGCCAGGCGACAGGCGGAAACCGCTCCCCCGAAGCCACTGCCGATGACGACGGCATCATAACGAACAGGCATATCAGGAGACGATGAGACCGCGCGCCAAGGTCTACCCCCGGCCCTCTCGGTGGCCGGGGAGTATTGTAGTCGGGATCCCCTCGAAGGGTCAGGGGCTGGGGTCAAACCTTTTCCGGTTTCAATGAGGTCCATTGACTAAAAACGCTGCGGATCGATGGCGGAGACGCGCCCTGCTCGCCATCGCCCTGCTCGCGCTGGGTGTGTCCGCCTGCTCGATCTCGCCACGCGTGCCGGCCGTCGGGACCCTCGCTGGACAGGCCGTGACGACCACGGTCGATTCGGAGTTGGCGAAGTACTACCTGGAGAGCTACGTGCGCGGGCGCCGGACCGACCCCGCGCGGGATGCGGCTATCGAGAGCGCACTCCAGGAGGTCCGCGCTGATCCGAAAGACCGGGAGGCGATGGAGCGGCTCACACGCCGATCGTCGACGGACCTGGCCACCCTCTATTTCGTCGCGCGCCTGTACGACATTCCTGCCAACCGCCGCGCGCAGGACGCCTTCCACGCCGCCCTGCAACGGCTCATGTCTCAGGCGTCGACGCCGCGGATTCCCGAGGACTACCGAGCGTACCTCATGGCTTTTGTGCCGGGCTATGCCTACAGGAGGGATCCTTGGACAGGCGCGGATTTCGCCCGACCCCGCCAGGTCATGGCTGCCCACGGGTTCTCGACCGTGCTCATCGAGACGGATGAAATCGGGGCCGTGGAGGAGAACGCCGCCATCGTCGCCCGCGAGCTCACGCGTCTAGGCAAGCGCCACGACAAGGTCATCGTGGTGAGCACGAGCAAGGGGGGGCCCGAGGTGGCGCTCGCGCTCGGCACCCTGCTGCCGGCGGACACACTCGGGCACGTCCGCGCCTGGATCAGCGTCGGCGGCCTTCTGCGGGGAAGTCCCTATGCGGACCGCTGGGTCGGCTGGCCGCAGAGCTGGCTGGCCCGGCTGGCTTTCGCGTTCGAGGGCCTCCGGCCCGATGTGATCGAGAACCTCAGTACCACCGTCCGGCGGCCCGCGTTCGACCGCGTGAAACTGCCGGAACACGTCCTGACCCTGCAATACGTCGGCGTGCCGCTCTCCGGCCACATCGGCGACGCGGTCGCGGGCCGCTACGAGGCCCTCCGGCCACTCGGCCCCAACGACGGGCTCACACTCCTCGCCGACGAGCTCATACCGGGCAGTATCGTGGTCACGGACGTCGGCCTCGACCACTTCTACCGCGACGCGGCCATCGACCTGAAAGCCCTCGCCCTCGCCTGCGTCGTGCTCGCGGAACTGGTGGGGCGGCCCACGGCGGGTTCAGGAGACCCCTGTTGAGAACCATGCGCGGGAACAGCTGGCCCGGCGTCGGGCCCTTCGACGTCAATCTACATCGATCCCAAGGACGACCCGCGCAAGAAATAGACAGGACGCCTCACAGGTCTAGTCGGATCTCCACGCGCTCATACACGACACGGGGTGCTCGTGTCTGGCTCTTGGATGACGGACTCTCGAGAGCGACGGCGCCGGTACGGGCGAGCAGGAGCAAGTCGGCCTTGACGGACTCGTCGGGACGGCCCACCAAGCGCGCGAGGGCCGCAAGGGATTCGGGTTGCTCCTTGCGAATGACGCGGAGGAGGTGCAGGCGCTGGTCGGTCAGCAGGTCACGCGCCATGGACACACTGACCTGACGGCTGGCCGCCCCTTGGGGATCCCGAAGGGCCTTGATGCTCTCCTCGATCGCGCTCGTGGAGTCATCGAAGGCGCGCACGTGGAGCACAAGGGTCCGGCTCGGGCCAGGACGGCCTCCGGTGAGCGCGCGAAGAGGTGGCGATTTCCTACGAGCCAGCTATCATTGCCCCCATGATCGTTTGCGCCGCGCCGCAGTGGCCGCGCTCGCCCTCGCGACTCTCCTGGCCTCCTGCAGCGGCACCGTCGTGCGCACGATGGTGCCATCGCCCATCGTCATGCAGGACGAGGAACTGACTTGAGGGCGGAAGCGCGAGCCGAGCGGGAGTTCGTCGCCGCCATCGACCGTCAGGTCGAGCGCTCACCCCCGCGGCGAGCGTGGTGCTCTACGTGCCGGGCTACCGCGCGCGCCGACCACGGGGGCCTGGGGTTCCTCCGCGGTCGATGGCGAGCGGAGGTCGGCGCCAAGCAGGCCGAGCGCGACCAGGACCACGGCCGAGGCGCTCAGCGCCAGAGACCACTCGACGCCGATCACCGCACCCAGGACACCGACCGTCAGCCCGCTGCCCGTGCGGAGTCCCAGCATCGCCGCGTTGAAGAGGCCGACCACGCGGCCACGCAGCCTTTGCGGCGCCAGGACCTGCACGAGCGCCTGCGCCATCGAGGTGAAGGCGATGTTGAAGATGCCGGCCAGCATGAGCAGCGTCACCGACGCCGCGTAGCTGTGGGCGAAGGGGAAGATCGCCATCAGCATTCCCCAGATGGCCGCGCAGACGATCGCCGCCCGCGCCCCGCCGCGCAGGGCGGTGACGCTCTCGAGGAGCAGGGCTCCGATCACGGCGCCGGCCGCGTTGGCCCCGAAGAGCACGCTGTACCAGACATCGGCCTCGTCCGACCCGTGCTGGTGCGCGAACTCCGGCATCTGCGCCTGGAACGCGCTGCCCACGAAGAGCGACGTCGCGCCAGCCAGCACGATCATTCTGAGGATCCGCCCCTCGCTCTGGACCTCGGAGAGGAGTCGGCGTGCCTCCGAGAGTCGGAAGCGTGACGCCTGGCGCGGCCCGTCGCCCTCGCCTCGGTGCCCCGTATACGGCAGGCGGAACAGGAAGAGGATGAGCGGCACGTACAGCAGCACGTTGACGAGGAGCGACACGCCCGGGCCGAGGACGAGCATCAGCCCACCACCGATGGCAGGTCCGACGAGCATGGCGAAATAGCGGCTGATTGCCGTGAGGCGGATCGCGCTCTGCAAATGCTGGGGGCCGACGATGTCGTGCACGAGGAGCTGGAACGGCGGCGACCCGAGAACGCCGGCCGCCCCGTGGATGGCCAGGATCACCGTGGCGTGCCAGGCGCGCAGAGTACCCGTCAGGAAGAGGCCGGCCCAGGCCAGCGACGCGAGCATCATCAGCCCCTGGGCGACCTGGATGAGCCTGCGGCAGTCGTAGCGGTCGGCGAGGGCGCCCGCGTACACGGAGAAGAACAGGTACGGGGCCCAGTGGCCGATGACGGCGAACCCGCCCATGGTGGGGGAGTGGAAGGACTCGAAGATCACCCAGTAGCTGACCACGTGCTCGATGCTCTCGGCCGTCATGCCGATGAGCGCCCAGAGGAAGTAGCGGCGGTAGTCGCGATGGTGGAGCGCGCCGAACTTCGCGGGAGTCGGGGACACCTCGACGGGCCGACTCACGGGCCCGTTACCCGAGCCACTGCGCGCGCTGCCGCCTGACCGCTGCCATCGCGTTCGTCTCCTCCGTCGAACCGGGGTGGGCGCTACGTGTCCATAGAGCGCCCGGACGGCGCGGCCGTCTCAAGGTCGGCGCCGCCCGGGCTGGAGATTGGCGGGGAGACTACCGCAGGGACGAGAACGCCGCCGGGATCAGCAGCTTGTTCTCTTGGCGGAGCGGCCGCACGCCGGATTGCGGCGGCCACTGGCCGCCTTTGCGCGATTCCTCGCGAATGCGCGTGCGCTCGTTTGCGTCCTTGTAGACCCAGAGGTGCACGAACTTGTTCAGCCCTCCGAGCTCGCTCGTCCAGCACCCCACCAGCGGGGAGAGCTTCTCACGGCCGGGCACGGCCTTGCCCCACGCCTCCAGCACGGCCGGGAGGTCGCCCGGCGCGTAGGTGTAGATCCGCATCTCGTAGAGATTCCCGGTGCCGAAGTCGCGGCTGCCCAGGGGCTGCATGAACGGCGCCGGAATCATGATGTCGGCCTGCTGCTCCACGATCAGATCGCGCCCGCCTGGAAGCTGCTGGAGCGCAGTGTCCTTGGTCATGGCCTCGCGCACCGCCATGCGCTGCTGGAGGTTCTCGTAGGGCCAGAGGTGCACGACCTGGTTGAGCGGACCAAACTCGGTGTGCCAGAAGCCGCCCAGCTGCGAATGCTTCTCGCGCAGCGGCTTGCGCTTGGCAAAGCGCTCCTCGAACTCGGCCACCGCCCCCGTGCGCAACGTGTAGGTACGAATTTCGTGGATCATCGCGTTCCTCCTTCGGTCTGCCTCAGCGTTGACGGATGTACTTCGTGAGTCGCTGCTTGCCGGCCTCGGCCAGATAGATGCTTCCCCTCGAATCGACCCAGATGCCGTGACCGGACGGCGAGTCGAAGCGGGCGAGCACGGTGCCCCGCTTGTCCAGAATGCTGATCGACGGCCGCTGCTCGCTCACGTAGGCGACTTCCTGAGTGTCGAAATAGATGTCGGTCGGTTTGTGGATGTCCCGCCACTGGGCGACGAACTTCCCCGCCGCCGTGAAGACCTGGATGCGACTGTTCTCGCGGTCGCAGACATAGACGTTGTTCTGACGATCGACCCACAGGCTGTGGGGCAGATGAAACTCTCCGGGCGCTTCCTTGCCCGGCTGCCCCCACGAGTCGAGCAAGGCACCCTGGCTCGAGAAGCGATGGACGCGGCTGTTGCGGTACCCGTCCGAGACGTATAGATCGCCGGACGGCGCCACCATCATCTCGGTCGGCTTGTTGAACGGCCCCGCCGAGCGCGGGGGGAGCTCGATGTCCTTGGTGGCGCCCGTGTCGGACGGTTGGCCCCGAGCGCCGAGAATCATCAGAGGCTTGCCGTCCAGGGTGTACTTCAAGGCCACGTGGTCATTCCGGTCGGTCAGGTAGATCACGTCATTGATGATGCAGAGGCCGTGGGGGTCGGCGATGGCGCTGCTCCCCCACGAGCTGAGGTAGGTGCCGTCTCGATCGAAGACGACGACGGGCGGGTCCTTCCGCTGGAAGGCGTAGACGCGATCCTGGGAGTCGGTAGCCACCGCGCTCACTTGACCGAAGGTCCACCCGCTGGGAAGCTTGGCCCACGTCTCGTTCAGCTCGTAGCGGTAGCTGCCGCTGCCGACGGTCGTCATCGCACCCTCCTGGCACCCAGCCGGATGAGGGTGATCGTGCGACATTCCGTCCGCACGCGCAACTGCCACCGACCGGACGTCATAGGTGGGCTAGAGCCCCAGCAACCGCTCCAAGTTCTTCCAGAGGATGAGCTCCTTCTCCTCCTGGGTCAGGCTCTGCAGGCCCAATGCGCGCATAGGCCTCCTCGATCGTGTCGGGTGGCGCGAGGTGCGCCTCAGGAGACGAGGCGGTAGACGCGGGCCGCGGTGTCGTGGAACAGCTTGGCCTTCACCTCCGTCGGGTATCCCGCCGCCAGACGCTTGAACGAATTCCACAGCACGGTATAGCTGCAACTGACGGCGTCGACGGGGAAGTTCGACTCGAACATGCACCGATCGGGACCAAACGTCTCGATGGTGAACTCGTAGTACTGCCGGGTCGCGTCCGCCAGCTCCTGGCTGGAGGGCGGCCGCGGGTGGTCGTGCCAGCCGAAGCCGTTGACCTCCATGTTGATCCCCCCGAGCTTGACCATGACGTTGGGACAGGTGGCGAGCTCGCGGATGGCGGTGCGCCATTCCGCGTACACCTCGCGCGCCCGGCCCGCATAGGACCCGACGCCGATGGGTCCGCCAAAGTGGTTCAGGATGATCGTCGTGCCGGGAAACGCGCGCGCCAGGGCGGTGACGTCCGGGATCTGACGGTGGTAGCACCAGGCCTCGAACGTCAGTCCACGCGGCGCCAGCTCGGCGAAACCGGCTCGAAAGTCGTCACGGGCGAACAGCCCCGGCGGCGGTGCGGTGCGGTGCTTGGGCACGGCCTCATCGGCATCCCAGGCCGCCGAGCGACGGATGCCGCGAAACCTGCCGCCACCGGCGGCGATCTGAGCATCGAGCACGGCGCCCACCGCCTTGCCGAGCCGCAGGTCGGCCGTCCCCACGATCCCGGCGGCAACGCGCGGCGCCCCGTAGAGGCCTGACGCGCTCATGGCCGCGATCCCGTTCACAAACTCCGTCTCGCCCACGACGCGCAGGGGCTCGACCCCGTCCCGCCGGTACATGGCGCCGCATTCGATGAAGACAGTGGAGACGACGTTGTGGCCTCCACGGAGATCCTCGAGGATCTCGTCGAGCAAATAGCGTGGGGCGACCCGAGCAGTCTGGGAATCCCAGAGGTGATGATGCGGGTCGCAAATGGGCAGGTCGCGGTCGAGCGGTTCCTCGACTGTCAGCGTGAGCCAGTTCTGGTTGGTCTTCGGTGCGGGCATGAGCCGCGTGCTCCTCCTTGATGTCATTGGCCCTCGCGAGGGCCGCCGCCGCGCGCCATCATGCGCCACCACGCGCCCGGACCGCAAATACACGGGTAAGGGGGTGCCACGACGGATCGGGTGTTGACCTCCTCCGGCGATCGTTGATAGGGTCGCGCCTGGCAAGGAGGCCCACCATGACACGACGCGAGCGCGAACGAGAAGGCGCGAGATCAGGACCCATATCGCGGCGTATGCTCATCACCGCCATGGCGACCACCGTCGGCGGTCTTGCGGTCGCGCCGCGGCTCGCAGCCGCCCAGACACCTGCGGCCGGTCCGGCGTCGCCGCCGAGCACGATCACGAGTCCGCCGCGTGATTTCGGGCCCAACGCGCCCCCGAATGTGTATTTCACCGACCCCGACGTGCTCACGATCGATCCGGCCTTCAACGCCCTGCGCCAGGCCAACGCGCCGATCCAGCGGTTGTGGACGGGCGCGCTGTGGTCCGAGGGGCCAGCCTGGAACGCCCAGGGGCGCTATCTGGTCTGGAGTGACATTCCCAACAATCGACAGCTGCGGTGGCTGGAGGATGACGGCCGCGTGAGCGTCTTCCGCATGCCCTCGAACAACAGCAACGGCAACACGTTCGACTTCCAGGGCCGCCAGCTGTCGTGCGAGCACCTCACGCGACGGGTGGTGCGTTACGAGCTCGACGGCTCGGTGACCGTGATCGCGGACCGCTACGATGGCAAGCGTCTCAACTCCCCCAACGATGTCGTCCCCCACCCGGACGGTAGCTACTGGTTCACCGATCCACCGTACGGCGGCCAGCTGTACGAGGGCACGCCCGACGCGCCTGGCGGACCCAGCAACCGCGCGGGCCGGCTCAAACCCCGGCTCGGCCAGCCACCGGAGATCGGCGAGGCGAAGCGTGAGCTGCCCACATCCGTCTATCGCGTCGACCCCAGCGGACGCGTGAGCCTGGTGGTGGGCGAGGATCAGGTCCCCGATCCCAATGGTTTGTGCTTCTCGCCCGACTACAAGAAGCTCTACGTCATCAGCACAGGCCGCGGGCCGGGCGACACGGGGCCGGGCGGCAATCGCGACATGCACGTCTTCGACGTGGGCAGCGACAACAAGGTCAGCAACCGCAAGGTGTTCACGGACTTCATGATCGACGGTGTGAAATGCGGCCCCGACGGCGTACGCGCGGACGTGGATGGTAACCTCTGGTGCTCGAGTAACGCCGGCCGTTCCGTGGGCTACAGCGGGGTGACCGTCTGGAACCCCGACGGCAAGCTGATCGGCCGCATCCGGCTGCCCGAGGTCTGCGGCAATGTCTGCTTCGGGGGCCCCAAGCGCAACCGTCTGTTCATGGCCGCCAGCCAGTCACTGTACGCCCTCTACGTCAGCACGCAGGGCGCGGCGCCGGGCTAGTATCAGCCGAGGAAGTCGCGGCACAGGGCCTCCCACATGAGGGCGGAGAGCTTCAGGCTCTCCGTGTCCACCCGCTCGTTGTAGCGCACGCCGCCTCAGAATTTGACGAGGCTCGGCAGCCACAGCGAGATGGCCGGCACGTACGTCACCAGCAGGAGCGCGAGCAGCATCGCCGCATAGAATGGCCACAGCTCGCGCGAGACCTCCTCCATGGTGACCCGGCCCAGCGCACATCCCACAAACAAGGTCGGACCCACGGGCGGTGTGATGAGGCCGATGCCGCGCGTTGACGAGCAGGATCATCCCGAAGTGGACGGGATCGACCCCGACCTTGACCAGGACCGGGAGCAGGATGGGCGTGCAGATGAGGATCATGGGGGCCATGTCGAGGAAGGTGCCGAGCCCCAGCAGCAACCCGTTGATGAGAAGAAGGAGCACGTACTTGTTGGCCGTGAGGCGTCAGGAAGAACTCGGTGGCGCGCGCGGGAATTTGCAAGATGGCCAGCATGTAGCCGAAGGCCACCGAGAAGCCGATGAGCATCATCACCATGGCCACCGTCTTCACCGTGCGGTGGATGAGATGGGGCAAATCGCGCCAGCGGTAGTCGCGGTAGATGAAGATGGTGACGAAGAAGGCGTACACGCAGGCGATGGCCGCCGACTCGGTGGCGGTGAAGACACCGCCGAGGATTCCCCCCAGGATGATGACCATGGTGATCAGCCCCCACACGGCGTCGAGGGCGATCCTGAGGGCCTGCCGGAGGGGGACGGGCTCCGCCTTGGGGAACCCCCGCCGGTAGGCGGTGACGAGAATGAGGCCGATCAGGCAGAGGCCGAAGAGCAAGCCGGGGAGAACGCCAGCCAGGAACAGGTGAGCGATGGAGATGGTGCCCCCGGCGGCCAGCGAGTAGATGACCGCGTTGTGAGAGGGCGGGATGAGCACGGCCTGGACCGAGCCGCAGATGGTGACGTTGGTGGAGAACACGCGCGGATAGCCCGGCCCGCACCATCTGGGGGATCATGACGCTGCCGATGGAGGCGGTGTCGGCGACGGAGGAACCAGACACTCCGGCAAAGAACGTGGAGGCCACCACGTTCACCACCGCCAGCCCGCCCCTGATGAAGCCGACCAGCACGGTGGCCAGGTTGACGAGGCGCGTGGCCATGCCGCCCTCGGCCATGATGGCGCCGGCCAGCACGAAGAAGGGGATGGCCAGCAGCGAGAAGTCGTCGGTGCCATCCGAGATCTTCAGCATCACCGCCTCCAGCGGAATGTCCACCCAGAAGGCAGCAATGAGGCTGGCCAGCCCGAGCGTGTACGCCACCGGCATGCCGATGGCGCACAGGATGGCGAAGGCGCCGAGCAGCACGATGGCGTCCATGGTCGGCCTACTCGAGGGCCGCCGCCTCGTCCCGGTACATGACCGAGGTGCGGGGCGGCTCGCCGATCCACACGCGCTCGATGATGAAGAGCAGGGTCAGAAAGCCCGGCGAGGGGCAGCGGGCAGATATGTCACGCCGACCGAGAGGAGGGGAAACTCGGCGATCACCTGATGCCACGTCGTGCGCACCAGGCGCGCCCCCCACACCAGCATGAAGATGGCGGTCAAGGCCAGCGCCACATCGACCAGGCGCAGACCAGGACCCGGCGCGTTCGCGCGTCGACGGCATCGAGCACCGCCCGCACCGCAATGTGCACGTTGGCGCGGTAGACGGCAGCGCCGCCGATGAAGGAGAACACGACCATGAGCAGCACCGCCGCCGGCTCCGGCCACGAGGCGGGAGCGTTCACCACGTAGCGCATGACGACGCCGTAGGGGATGATCACGGTGATGACGATCAGGCTCACTCCCGAGACGATCACGCACGCGAGGTACAGCCACTCCATCGCTTGGACATAAGCCGTCTTCACGCGCGGGCGCGCCTCCGGCGGCGGGGCGTGGAAACCCCGCCACCCTCCCGTGGCTCACTTGGTGTCCTCGATCCGCTTGATGAGGGCCGTCCACTTGGCGCCGTACTTGTCGCGGACGGGCTTGGTCGCCTCGTAGTAGGCCTTCTTGTCGACCTCCACGAATTCCACGCCAGAGGCCTTCAGCTTCTGGGTCGACTCGGCGACCATCTTGTCCCACAGGTCTCGCTGCTCGAGCTGGGCCTCGCGCGAGAGCTTCTTGATGAGTGCCTGATCGTCCGGGGTCAGGGTGTCCCAGGTCCGGCGGGAGAAGACGAAGATCTCCGGGATGATCAGGTGTCCGGTCAGGCTGTAGACCTTGCTGATCTGATAGTGGTTGTGGGTGAGCAGGGTGGGCGGATTGTTCTCGGCGCCGTCCACCACGCCCGTCTGCAGCGCGCTATAGAGCTCGTTGAACCCCATCGAGATGCCGTTGCCGCCCATGGCGTTCATGGTCTCGACGAAGATCGGATTGCCCATCATGCGGATCTTCTGACCCTTGAGGTCGGCCGGCGACCGGAAGGCCTTCTTGGCGTACACGCTGCGCGTCCCGGCATCCATCCAGCCGAGACCGACCAGGCGCGAGTTGGGCGCCGCGGTGATCTTCTCGATGAGCTCCACGCCGATGGGGCCGTCGATCACCTTGCGCATGTGGCCCTCGTCGCGGAAGACGAACGGGAGGTTGAAGACGTTCAGCTCATCGACGATGGTCCCCACCGGGCCCGACGCTCACCCGGCAGATCTGGAGCGCGCCCACCTGGGTCTGCTCCAGCATCTCCTTCTCGCCGCCGAGCTGCATGGCCGGGAACATCTGGACCGTCAGCCGGCCGCCGGAGGCCGTCTCCAGCTTCTTCCCCATGCGAACGATCGCCTCCACCGTCGGATAGCCGAGCGGGTGCACGTCGGAGGCCTTGAGCACCATCTTCGATTGGCCGAATGCACGCGGGGGACGGGCGACCAAGGCAGCGCCCGCCACCATCGCCCCGGTCTTGCTCAGAAATGCACGCCGAGTACCCATGATCTTCACGACCTCCGCGTAGGATGTGGCGCCATCTGCGAGGTGAGGCCAGCGCGACCATCATTGGATGACCTCGTCTGCTCGCACCAGCAGCGATGGTGGGATGGTGACGCCGAGAGCACGAGCGGTCGTCATGTTGATGACCAGCGCGTACTGGCTCGGCGACTCGACCGGTAAGGTGGCCGGGCTCGCGCCGCGGAGGATCTTGACCACATAGACTGCGGCCCGCCGGAACTGCTCCGTGAGGCGGGCGGCGTAGGACATGAGACCACCGACCTCTGTGTACTCGCGGAGGGCGTAGATCCCCGGCAGCTTGTGCGTGATGGCCAGCGCCGTCACCCGCTGACGCTCCGCAAACAGCAGAGTGTCGCCGGGCACTACGATCGCGTCGATGCGCGCCTTGGCCATCGCCGTGAAGGCGCGCTCGAGGTCCTCCGGGGCGCGTATTTCGACCAACTGAACGCGAAGCTCGAGAGTCTGTGCGGCCTCCTCGTAGGCCTGCAGACCCACGGTGGTGGCGGGGCTGTGCAGCACGGCGACCCGCGAGACCCTGGGCAGCGCCTCCTTGAGGAGCTGGAGCTGTTTGGCGCGGATCTCGGGAGTGAGCTGCTGGCTGAGGCCGGTGACGTTGCCTCCGGGCCGGGCCAAGCTGGCGACCAGGCCGACCTCGACCGGATCCGTGGCGTTGACCATGACGATGGGAATGGCGGAGGTCAGCCGCTTGGCGGCGAGAGCGGGCGCCTGGGAGGAAGCGACGATCACGTCCACCCGTTGCTTTACGAGGTCGGCGGCGAGCTCGGGAAAGCGCTTGGGTTTGCCTTCGGCCCAGCGGTACTCCAGCACGACGTCCTTGCCTTCGATGTACCCCTGCTCGCGCAGGCTATCGGCAAATGCGCCAACGATGTGCGCGGCGGCCACCGGGTCGGTCGACATGAGCAGTCCGACCCGGCGGTGGGACTTGGTCGGGGGTGCGGCGTACCCCGTCGCCGGCAGCAGCACCGCGGCTCGTGTCCATGCCCTGATGAACGCGCGCCGCTCCATCAGTGGATGAGGCATGGGTCGTCAGCTGGCGCGCTACCGAGGGGGCGTCGATTGCCGAACGAGCCGTATCGGCCCCTTCGGTCCCTGGAGATAGTTTCGCTGAGCTTCGCCGACGAGAGTGTCTCCCTTCACAGCAAGGGACAGTTCTTCGAACGTGTCCATGGAGTCCATGGTGGGCAGGCTGAGGGCGAGGATCAACTCGCCTCCTATATAGCCGACCTGCGCGGTGAAGGTACTCTCGCGGGGCCCCTGGGGGCTTGGATGCGTAATGACGCCCGAGACCTGCATCTGCGACACACCACCGATCGAGAGGGAGCCCACGAAGAGCCCGCCGGTGGGCTGGGCTTGGCCGTAATTCTGGATGGCAAACGTGGTGGGCGCATCGCCCCACGTCCCCACGTAGGTCCCGAGCAAATTTGGAGGCGGGGTCGCAACGGGCTGAAATGGCTGACCACACCCACCAGCGAAGAGAACGAGAGCAAGCAAGAACCCGCGGGTCGTCAATGCGGGGGTCACGACAATCGAGCGTAGGCTCGACGGGCCCCTCTGTCAACGCGGGTAGGCCAGCCTGCCGTTGCTAGCCTCCTCCCTCGCGGGATCGGGACAAGCGGAGCGTGAAACCTCCTCCGGGGCCCCGGCTTCTTCACCAGGACACTTGGTCGACGCCCGGAACGATCACCCGGTTGTAGCGCTCGCGCGAGGCGCCGAGGGGCACGGTGGCGTCGAACCCCATCTTCGACGCATGGCGGTGCACGGGCGCCGAGGGGTCGAGGGGCGCTCCCACCATCGGCGGGAAGATCAAGGCGTCGTCGCTCGGCTGGCACCGCGTGTAGAGAGCCCACAGCACCTGGTTAACGTCGCGCACGTTCACGTCGGGATCGACCACGATGCAATACTTGGCCTGGGGAGCGCCGGCCGTCGGCCCCAGGACGCTCAGGATGACGTTGCGCGCCTCGTAGGCGAGCCGCTTCTTGATGGCGACAACCGCGATGTAGTAAGGGCCGATGGCGTGCACGTCGACGACCTCCGGGCAGGCCAGCTGGGCCATGCGCTTGATCGACTCGCAGATGGCCGGCCATGCCTGTACGTGGTTGTCGGTCGTCGGCATACCGGTGAGCGCCGTGTGGTACATGGCGTCGCGCCGCCGCGTGATTGCGCTGACCTCGAAGACGTGACGCTCGCCGCGGAGGCCGTAGGTGCCGGCCACTTCCCCGAAGGGGCCCTCCTCTTCGCGGATGTTCGGGACGAAATGGCCCTCGATGACGATCTCGGCGTCAGCCGGGACCTCGGCATCGACCGTCTGGCAGGCAACGAGCTCGATGGGCCGGCCCGCCAACCCTCCCGCCACGCCGAGCTTCTCCTGCGCATGTGGAATCTTGGCTTGCGAACCGAGGTCGACGAAAGGACCGGCGCCCAACACCACCGCCACTC
Organism: uncultured Candidatus Rokubacteria bacterium; assembly: GCA_963754315.1. Taxonomy (GTDB): domain Bacteria; phylum Methylomirabilota; class Methylomirabilia; order Rokubacteriales; family CSP1-6; genus CAVWFS01. Next base: position 871,576 of record CAVWFS010000007.1, on the reverse strand, counting down.
CGAAGGGCTCGCCACGGTCTTCGGCCTTCAAGACGGCCCGGCCCACTCGCCGCTCGGCCGGCATGTTCACACCGAAGCGCCGCGGTCCCTTGAGCTGCATGCGCTGCAGGCCGACACCGAGCACGCCTGTCTCGGGATCGCGTCCGAACATCACGCCCGCCGTCAGATAGCGGCCGGCGTCCAGCTCCGAGTGCACGACGATGGGCAGCTCGGTACAGTCCGCACGCTCACCAGCCAGAACGATCTCCTGGCACGGACCGCGCGGGACCCGACGCGGCGCGACCGGATTCCGGACGGCCGCGCCGTACCGGTCGACGACTTCGCCGAGGGGACAACCGAGCGCGATAGAGAGGCGCGCCATGGTGCCGTACAGACCGGCGGCCAGCCTCCAACCAGGATGGCCGATCACGTTGTCGAAGAGGAACGCCGGGCCCTCCGTGTCGGACGCCTTGCGGACGTAGGCGGCAACCTCGAACTCGGGATTGACGGGCTTGTCGATGTGCACGAGCTGACCGGCGCTTGTGAGGGCGTCGAGGTACGTGCGGAAGTCGGACATCGATTGTCCTCCTGACCGTGGTGGCGGCTATCGTAGCAAGACCTCGTCGGAGCCGGACGCCGTGGCTACGTGACCGGGGGAGGAGTAGCCATGTATGATGCGGGGCCGATACTGTCCGTCGGAGAACGCCCCTCGTGGATGGAAGTCGATTTCTCGGGTGAAGTGGCGGCGTAGCAGGCTCCCAGACAAGCCAGGAGACGCCCGGAAATGACTTTTCCGTGAGGGGCATGATCGAGTAGCACCACAACGTGAACGCGTCGAGGAGCGCTGGTCCCGGGCTTCTCGGCGCGAGTAATTTCCCCGGTCTCTCGCCCTCTCAGAAGCCCGCGCTTCCTCGATTGATCTGCCACGCCGTAGCGCCCTACAATTCTCGCTGGGCTGGCTTCGTGTACCACCGAAAGGAGCGCAACACACCCATGGCGAAGATGTGGCTCCTGATCGGGCTGCTCATCCTGGCCAGTGTCGGCTGCACGCGTCGGGACTGGGTCGGCGACATGCTGGTGCTGACGGATGTCTCCGGAACGTGGAGCGGAACGATCCGATGGAGGGGCCCGTCGCATTTCTCGTGGACGCTTCAACAAGACGGAGCGCGGGTCACGGGCGAGTCATCGATGGCGCCTGCGCATTAACGATGAATGGACGGGTCGAGGGTCTCGTGAATGGGGAGGTATTCGCCTTTACCGTCTCCGGATCTTCTACGGTAAGAGGCGCGCTGACGGTTGACGGGGATGAAATGATCGGAGAAGTAGATTTGCCCTTAATTTTCGGCTTCGGTGCTCCCTCCCGCTGCCCTTGCCGGGTCCATCTCCGTCGCTCGGGACCAGCCCCGACCCCGCGCCCGCAAACGTGAGCGCGCTCCCGCCAGGAGCCCCAGCCTGAGCGGCTAGGGCGCCCAGTCGGCTAGAGTAGTGGAATCGCCTTCGTGGGAGGCTGAAGAGGGTGAAGACAGCCGGAGTGACCCTCATCGTTGCGGTCCTCTTGTTCACCAGCGGGTGCCACGCGCCCCGACTGGATCGAGACCACGCTGGTGACCGTCGATGTCACGGGCGTCTGGCAGGGAACGGTCTCAGGAGGGACTCGGGCAGGGGGTGGCGGTCCGAATATCACTCTCTATCTTGAACAAGAGAGACCAAAGGTCAAGGGAAGGATGGAGTTGGGCCTCGCGGGGGGCGCCTTGGGGCGAGGCGCCGGAGCGCTTGCGGGTAGTGTCGGTGGCGACGTTTTCCATTTCACTGTGGTGAGTCGTTTCGGTGAAGGTTCGAGAGGCGAGTTGACAGTCAGCGGAGAAGAGATGGTAGGCGAGGCGATCCTTCCGGCCTTCGAGGGCTCGCAGACGGTGAGACTCCTTCTGCGCCGAGCCGATGCGCCCGCGAGCCCACGGCGCTAGAGCCCGTGACTTCAAACTGACCCACTCCCCACCCTCCGGTACACGCCGTGCACTTCTCGACGACGGGCTCCCTTCGGAGCTACCCTCGTCGTGATTCGCGTCGGGCCAGGGCGACGTTAACGATTCCGTCACCGTTCACCTGGTCGCGAATCTCGGTGCGATGCGCGAGCGGGGCTGGATGATATACGGGCGACGCGGCCAGTCCTGAAGGTCTCGCTGCTCTTCGAGGCGTAAGCGTCCAGGCGATCCCGTCGCCGTCGGGTTTTCGCCCGCGTGGACTTCGACCGGCCCCACGAGCCTCCCCACGAACGTCCGGCACACCAGGGCTCTTGAGCGCGTTGGCGTTCGTCCCCACGTCGGCGCGCTACGTCGGGAGGGAACGGTAGTTCTTTCTGAATTCCTGAAGCGCCCTGCTCGTCAGATCCGGTCTCTTGCCGTCCAGATCCTTGTCCCCGGCTTCGCGCCATCCGTGATCCACGGCGGGCCAGCACGCAACATCCCGGAACGACTCCTTGACCGTTCGCTGAAGCGGGGCAGACGTAGACGATACTGTCCGTCAGAAACCTCCCTCGTGGATGAAGTCGATTTCTCGGGTGAAGTGGCGGCGTAGGCACGTCGCCACGCCAGCGGGTCCAGGAGCCTCTAGAAATTCCACTTACGTCTCGACCCCCATTCCTAACTCGTTCTGGACCTGAGCACGCGTCCTGGAGGCGCGTAGGGCTTAGAGAACGGGTGCCCAGGCTGTCGGGCACCCGTTCTCAAATTTCATCTACGAGGAACGCGGAATGCTCGCGTCGTCGCCTTCTCGACGACGCGAGCACGGGGTTCGGCCACCCTCGTTCAGCGTGCTCCTATTGGGCTGGTAGCGCGACGATTGAGCGACCGTTCGATAGGATGTCGATGCTCCCACGCACGAGCGTCTTGCTGAAGAAGCCGACGAAGCGGCAGTACGCGGAAGTAAATTCAGAGTGGATTAGAAACCCCCTAGTTCCAGGCGTTATGACTTGCTCGCTTTCTTCAAGAATGAGGCCGCTCTGGTCTATCATCTGGAGCGTTACAGTGATATCCCTAGGACCCACGTTCACAAGCCGACAGAGGATGAAGTCACCAATCCCTCCCGTGAGATCAGACGTGACTAGCGTCGTGAGGGCGTGGGCGGGGGCGGCGCCGAGAGACAGCAACGCGGCCAACGCCATCGAACTCCAGAAACCGATCCGTGCACTCATGCGAAACCTCCTCTGTGGATTGAAGGGGTGCACAGCCACTTCCGCTGACCGTTTCGCAGGCTTGTCCAACGGGCGCCGACCGGGTTCATTCGTTCGGCGGCGCTCCTCATGCCGCACGAGGCTAGCGAGGGGGTGGTGGAGAGTCAATAAGAGAACGGTTAGGGTTCTGGGGATGGCGCGGGCTGCGCAGCGAGCGCCTCAGCGACGGAGGATCTCGCTGCGCAGCCGCGATCACTTCACCAACGTCAGCTATTCACCCACGGCTTCGGCTCGAACAACCGAGATCGTCGTGAAGCCTTCCACGACCTGAGCGTTCGCCCGGACGCCGGGGCAGCCCGACCAGGTCAGGGTGCTGGAGGGGTTTACGAAGGTCCTGCCGCACATGCCTCCGCCCACGATCGCGAGAGAGCGCGCACGCGATATGGAGCGCGCGGCGTTTCGAAATGTCCTGCCTCAGTTGAAACTGGAGTTCCTCACCCGGGCGGAGTGTAATCCGCCGGTAGGAGGGACCCGTGGGGACAAAGCGAGCACGGCGGTATCGGCAGCACAGCGCGGCGGACAAGGTGGCGATCCTGAGGCAGGTCCTGCTGGAGGGGCAGGCGGTCTCGAAGGTGTGTGAGGAGCACGACGTGAGTCCTACGCTGTTCTACGCCTGGCAGAAGCAGTTCTTCGAGAATGGCGCGGCCGCGTTCGCGAAGGAGGCGAGCGCCGAGCAGCGGGACCTGGAGCGCCAGGTCGAGGCCCTCCGGCAGCGGCTGACCCAGAAGGACCGGATCATCGCGAAGGTGACCGAGGAATTCGTGAAGACAAAAAAAGAACTTGGGGAGCTCTGAGCGGCGGGTGGGTTCCCCCCGACACGCGGGACGCCGTGATCGACTTCGTGGCCACCTGGAGTACGCAGACCGAGCTGCCGGCCACGCGGGTGGTCGGGTGGCTCGGGCTGGGCGCCAGCAAGTACTTCGACTGGAAGCAGCGTTACGGGAAAGCGAATGAGCATAACGCGACGGTGCCGCGCGACCACTGGCTCGAGGCGTGGGAGCACGAGGCGATCGTGGCCTTCGCGCGGGCGCACCCCCGCGACGGCTATCGGCGCCTGGCGTTCATGATGCTCGACCAGGACGTGGTGGCGGTGAGCCCGGCCTCGGTGTATCGCGTGCTCGGTAAGGCCGGCCTGCTTAAGCCGTGGAACGTGACGCCCAGCCAGAAGGGCACGGGGTTCGTGCAGCCGCGGGAGCCGCATCAGCACTGGCACACGGACATCTCGTACCTGAACATCTGCGGCACGTTTTACTACCTGTGCAGCGTGCTGGATGGGTGCAGTCGGGCGAACCTGCAGTGGGAGATCCGGGAATCGATGACGGAGCCCGAGGTGGAGTTGGTGCTGCAGAAGGCGAAGGAGAAATATCCGACGGCGACGCCGCGGCTGATCAGCGACAACGGCCCGCAATTCATCGCCCGGGACTTCAAGCAGTTCGTCCGCCTCAGTGGGATGGACCACGTCCGGACGTCGCCGTACTATCCGCAATCGAATGGCAAGATCGAGCGCTGGCACGGCTCGCTGAAAGTCGAGGCCGTGCGGCCGAAGACGCCGCTGAGCCTGGGCGACGCGCGGCGGGTGGTCGGCGCCTTCGTGGAGGAGTACAACACCAGGCGTCTTCACAGTGCGATCGGGTACGTCACGCCGCAGGATCGGCTCGACGGCCGGCACACGCAGATCTGGGAGGAGCGAGACCGCAAACTCGAAGCGGCCCGCGCTCGACGCGCCACCCGGCGCGAACAGGCGCGAGTTGCAACCAGCCCGGTTCATTCCGGGCATAGCTGGGACTCCAGTTCACGCTGAACCAGGACAACTTTGGCAGCAGGGGCACAAACTCTGTGGAACAGACGGACAGCATCGTGTGTGGTCGCGCAAGGGCGAGTGTTCCCTTACGGGGATTAAGCTTCGATACGAGTAGCTCATCGCCCTCTAAGACGAACTTGCTAGAGTCGATGGAGTCGCCATCCTCGACTTGCCCGTCGCCCATCGCCTGCACGGCGGGGATGCTGTAGTGGAACACCTCGCGTCCAGCGAGCCGTTTAGCATCGATAACTCGTTTTCGGATCGAAAAGAGTGAATCAGCTCGGCACAAGAGCCACTCAGCCGGAGCCGGCCCAACACCATTCAGCCGGGTCTCCCGGAGTTGAGCGGGTGTTCGTGGCCTCACGCTAACACGCCTCCGAGCATTCCCTGGATCTCCTGCTCCAAGTCCCGAATCTCTTTCTCAATCTCGCCAAGCGGCCGCAGAGGCTTGTACTTGTAGAAGTGCCGAGTTAGAGGGATCTCGTAGCCAACAGAGGGCGGAATGTGTCAACGACTTTGAGACACCGAAGGCGCGCATTTAGTGTCGAACTCCCGACCCGAGAGGCGCCACGCTGACGACGAGGACGTCGTTCTCGGGGTATCGAGATGGCGACCCCCCTCGAGATCGTGGCTCCGGGCGCCTCTGAAGCGCTCGCTCTCGCCCACCGTAGCCACCGAGTTCGTGCGGCAATGCCCGCTCGGCTCACCGTTCGACACCGGAGGATTGATCCACACGGCGTCCGCAACCGCCGGCGGCGCGGGCGGGCGGCGCACGAAGCGCTCGGGATGAGCGGCGTAGGCCGCGGTGAGGACCTGCTGGCGCGCGGTGCGCACGAGCGCGGCCTGCCCGTAGGGCACCATCGCCGGCGTGAGCCAGCCGATCCCCCCGTGCCGATGCTCGGTGTTGTACTTATGTGGGTGATCCTGGCAAGTGTCCCGGTCGGTCACGAGTTGGCCGCCTGCTTGTCGAGGCGCGTGAGAAGCCCGTCGAAGATCTTCTGGCGGCCGATTTGCCCCTTGCGCTCGGCATCATCGCGCTGCCGCTCAAGCGTGGGGCGGAAGGCGATCGTGGTGACGAAGAAAGTGCAGGACTCGCAGATGGACTCGAAGTGACAGTCCATCTCGACGGGGCGGGCGCAGTAGCCGTTGCCCAGCATGCGGCGGTGCATCTCGGCGCGGAGGCGGCGCATCTCGGTGCCCTCGGCCTCGGCGGGGAGCTGGTGGGGTTGGTGGTAGAGGGCTTCGACCTTCTCCGTGACCGCAAAGTCCTCGTCGGCGACCGTCTTGTCGGCGATGCGGGCGTAGACCATCGTCATGGCGAGGGTCTTGTGGCCGAGCAGGGCGGCAATGGCGTCGAGGCTCATCCCCCGGTTGATGGCTTGGGTGGCCAGGGTATGGCGGAGCTGGTGCGCGGTGACGTGGCCGATGCCGGCTTCGGTCGCCGAGGCGGCGCAGGGCGGTGGCGATGCGGTGCGCGGTGAGGGGGCGGCGGCGGTCGAGGAAGAGCCGGTCGGAGCGCAGGCCAGCGGGTCGGTGGTGGGCGATCCAGTCGTCGAGGAGGTCCTTGAGCTGCGGGTGCAGGGGGATGTAGCGGTCGTTGTGGAGCTTGCCGACCGGGATGCGGAGCCAGTAGGCGGAGCCGATCTGGACCACGGCGTCGACGGTGAGGGCGCGGAGTTCCCTCGAGCGCATCCCGGTGCGGGCGAGCAGCTCGACGATCAGGCGGGCGAGCGGATCCGCATCCGCCCGCGACGTCCGCAGGAGCTTGGCGGCCGCGGCGTCGTCAAGGAACCGCGGGAGCGGCTGGTCGACGAGCGGAAGGTCACCGGCGAACACGAGCGGGCGTTGGGGTGGGTGGGGGTAGCCCCACTCGGTGATCCGGTCGAAGAAGCAGTGCAAGTTGATGAGACGTGTTCTTGATGCTGATCCGGTTCAGCGGCTTGCCCGTGCGCAGCCCGTGCTTGGTGGCCAGCCAGCCCTTGAAGTGCTCGATGTGGTGGCGTTCGAGATCGGCGCAGGCTGGCGACCTGCGGGTGCGTGGCCGGCCAGCCAGGTCCCGAACGCGCGCAGGTCGTGCTCGATGTGCGCCACCGTGGACGGGCGGCAGACTCAGGGCGACCTGCTCGACGTAGCGGCGCGCCACCGCTGTGAGGCCGGGCGCGACCACCGCCCACCCGCGGACCGAGACCGGCGGGCGGGTCCGAGGCCGAGCTAGGTATCGAGGCGCCCGGCGTGGAACAGCGTGAGCTGGAGGCGGTGGAAGACGGCGGCCATGTTCCGGCCGGCCCCCGGCGACTCGCGCGCGATGAACGCGTCGACGATGGCCGTCCGGGCCCGCTCGAACTCGCCCGGGCCGATCCCCTCCGGCGGGGTCCTGGTGAGCGCCGTGACCTTGGCCAGCGTCGACCACTGCAGCGTCGTGTCGGCGGGGCGCAGCCCGAGCTGCTCGGCGAGCGCGACGAACCATGTGTGGGCCTCGGGGCAGTAGTGGCGCGCGGCGATCCCCAAGCGGAGATCGGCGCGACTCAGGAAGTCGGCCGTGACCGTGAGCTGGCCGGTGACCAGGAGCCAGGCGGCGAATGTCGGCGCCTTCCTGGTGGCCTCGAGCTGCCGGGCGCGTGACAGCTGCGCCCAGCCGCCCGCCCGCTGGAGCCGCCCACAGAAGGTCCGGGCCGCTTGCGTGGTGCTGCGCCATGGGGTGCAGCCCGGCCGCGTGGAGGGCCACCACGAACCGGTCGACTTGGTCGCATCTGGCCCTCGGCCAGGCGGAGCGGGGCGGGCATCACGCGTTCGGCGCCGCCTGGGCATCGATCGCTTCCGACGGCTCGGCGATACTCCCCGGCCAGCCAGTCGTTGGCGAGGTGCAGATAGATCCGGGTCGACTCGATCGACCGATGCCCGGCCTGGGCCTGGATGGCCTCCAGGGCCATGCCCGCTTCGCGGAGCCGCGTGAAGCAGGTGTGGCGGAGCTGGTGGCAGGTGAGTCGCGCCAGCCCGGCCCGGGTGCGGGCGCCGGTGACGATCTCGTCCACCCCGGCCGCGGTCAGCGGCTGACCGCGGCGCGGTCCCTTCAACACGACGAACACGCGGTCCGTTGACGAGGGATGTGGTCGCTCGATCTCGAGGTAGGCCGCGACGCTGAGGAAGAAGCGGCTCGAGAGGGGCACAATCCGCTGGTGCCCGCCCTTTCCCTCGGCGATGAACACGCGCTTATCCCCGGGGCGGAGGTCCTCCAGGCGCAATCCGACGACCTCGCAGCGACGGAGCCCACCCAGCAGCATCGCCTCGACCATGGCCCGGTCGCGCCGCGTGCGGAGCGCGGCCATCAACGCGTCGACCTCGTCCGGGTTAATCACGCGCGGCAGGGTACGCGGGGCGCGGATGAGCGGCACGCCTCGCACGGCCCGTTGGCCGGGGCGGCGCAGGGCCAGGCCGCGCGGCACGGGATTGCGGATCACCCCGGTGTCGCCCCGCACCATCAGATACTCATAGAGCCCCGCGATCGTGGCCAGCCGGCGCTTGATGGTGCGCGCCGCCAAGCCTGGCTCCCCGTCCTCGATCCGCACGACCGTCGCGCCACGCCGAGGCGCGCGCTGGCGCTTGGATGAAGGCCAGCACGTCGGCCGGCGTCACCGCGGCCGGGTCCCTGTCGATGATCGAGAAGAACACCTTCAGATCGAACGCGGCGGCCAGCACTGTGTTCCACCGAGCGCGGCCCGCGACGAACTCCAGGAACGCGTCGAGGAGGGGGTGACCGAGGCGGATCTGGTCGCCACCAGCCGCCTCGGCCGAGTGCACCAGACACGGCACGAACCCCACGGGCCCACCTCCAGCGGTGGTGTTGACCTGACGCTCTCGCCCACCCTAACAGGGGAGCGCTAGATCACCCGCATATCGTGACCAGGGGAAGAAGGGGTGGCAGAAGCTGCGGGCCGCCTCCGCGCTGGCAAAGCGCTCCGGGAACTCGGGCCGGGACTTGAGGGTCTTGAACTGCGCCTCCGACAACGGGTTGTCATTGGAGACATGCGGCCGGCTGTGGGTCCGGGTGATCCCGAGATCGGCCAACAGCAGCGCCACCGGCTTCGAGGTCATCGAGCTGCCGCGATCGGCGTGCACGGTCAGCTGCCCCGGCCGGATGCCCTGGGTCGCACACGTCGCGGCGATCAGCCGCTCGGCCAGGCGGGCCCTCTCGGCGTGCGCCAGCATCCAGCCGACGACGTAGCGACTGAAGATGTCCAGGATCACGTACAGGTAGTAGTAGGTCCACTTGGCCGGCCCCAGCAGCTTGGTGATGTCCCACGACCACACTTCGTTGGGTCCGGTGGCCAGCAGCTCGGGCCGTGGGGCACGTGGCGGATCTGGTCGCGCCGCTCGCGGACTTCGTGGGCGGCGGCCAGCAGCGGTACATCGTGCGCGGAGAGCAGAGATAGTGATCCTCGTCGAGCAGCGTGGCGTAGACCTCGCGCGGAGCCCTGTCGACGAAGCGAGGACTGTGCAAGAGCGCCAGCACGGTCTGCGCTCCGCGGTGCTCAGAGCACGCGGCGGCGGGGCGGGCCGCCGGCGGGCGGGCGGCCGGCGATTCCGTAGACGGAGGCTCGACTGACCCCCAGCGCGCGACACGCTGGCGCCACCCCACGTGCGCCGCCAGCTCGTCGACGACGCTCAAGACGTGCTCCCGGCGGCCGAGGTCTCCGACATGGAGAATCCCAAGACTCGGCCAACTTTTTTTGGGCGTCGATGATGGCCTCCGCTTGCTGGAGCCGGCGCTCCAAGCGGGCGTTATCGCGCTCCAGCTCGGCCACGCGGCGCGCCAGCGGCGAGGCTGGCGCCAGCGGGCGACCACGCTTCTGCGGGCGAGGGCGACCAGCGCCACATGGTCCCGCTGGCGCCGCCAGTTCGTCAGGTGCGAGGAGTACAGGCCCTCTCGCCGCAGGAGCGCGCCGAGCTCGCCTGCCCCCTCACACTGGTCCGCTTCCCGGAGCATCTGCAGCTTGTACTCGGCGGTGAACCGTCGCCGCGCCGCTCGCTCGCGCACTTCGGTGTCCGAGCGCCGCCGCGCACCACCCGCAGCGGCGCCGGCACGCCGCTCACCATCGCAGGGCTCGGCGTGTCAGGCTCTCCCTTCTGGGCGGGCGGCTCTCGGCCGCCGTCGAGCCTTCGCTTTCTTCTCGCTCGCCATGGCCGAACCCTTCTCTCTGCCCTCTACAGTAATTGGGAAGAGGTCGCTCTCTCACCATCGTTGGCACAGAGGGCTGGCCGATCACGATCACGTCGCCGATGATCTACGCGTCCTCTTATCTCCTCGCTAGAGTGGGCGACCGTTCCGGCTTCTTGAACGGCGGAGGCGCTCAGTTTGACGGTCGCGCGCTCCAGGATGTTGCGGAGTGCGTTCGGCTGCTGACGGCGTGGGTGAAGTTGGTGGTGAAGGTGTCGATGATGCGTCACCCCTCAAAGCTTTGAGGGTGATTAGGGCGTCACGTGGAACGGCAAGGGCCATGGCTGGTAAACGATCACGGGCGATGGTGTTTGGTGCTAGAGGACGCCTGTCGCCGCCTGGGGACGTCTGACCTGGCGCACGGGATTTTTGATCGACGTCTCTATGCTCACGCTTATAGTCTTGTAGAACTCCCGAATGGCCAGATTCGCATAGGCGCGTGCTGGGGCTTCATTGGACTGGCGCACCTGCTCGGACGGTAAGAAGTTGTTGCTTGAACTGGTCGTCGCCCTCCGACTTCGATCGCCGCTGGCCGGTGATCGCATCTCGGTGAAATGCTCGGCCTCGATCTGGTCGCACTTCGGCGGATGAAGTCCAACAGCTCAAGAGCTCGGCCTGATTGAACGTGCCCGGCTTTCGTTGGGAGTTGGCATACGCTCTCCTGGTACGTCATCTTCATCCAGCATGTCGTAGTCGCACTCTTCACCATCCCGCCATGATCGAGTCATCCAGGCAACCAGGCGATGCCCGCGCGTGTCCGATAGACGGGGCTGACGCCACCCAGGCGCAGCGATGGGCTTCGAGCCCCCGATGCCTTCACGTCCGTACTCGATCTTCGCTTCTATCCTGGTTCTCCCGGCTTCGGAGATGACAGATCGGGACCTGCTTTGACCAGAAGATCGAGGTATCGACCGGACAAATAAGGCCCTGGCGGCATCGCACGTGTCTCGACCGTCAAGTGCTGCACGTGCGACAGGAGCGCTTGGGATCGGACGCGTAGCGATACTCGGCATATTCCTCGTTCTTGCCGTGCCGGTGACAGCGCTCCAGCACGTGGCGCGGACTCCTCGTGACACGCGGGCGTCGGTGAGTTGAAACTCTTCATGGTGTCGCCGGCCGCTTCTCGTTCGCTGGTGTGAGTGCCGTCGAGTATCGTATCACCGCGTCCGTGCCAAACAATCTCCAGAAGCACGCTCAACCAGCATATCACGCGCTTGAACCATGCCGCCAACCTTAGCATCACACTTGAGCGCCAAGCCATCACTCCTTTCGCCCTCCGCCTTACGCAAACGTCGAGCTCCGCGTCTCTAACGAAGAACCATCTAGCCGTACACAGCAACATCGCCACACTCTATCACAGTGTGTACGCTCTGCGTTCGTCAGCCGCATCTTTCTCCTTTGCGCGCCTACGCGCATCTCCTGTCACATCCTCCACGTGTCCGCCGATACATAACTCGTGTTCACATCTCGTAAAATGCCCTTGTGTGATCGCGTCTCGTCTTCGTTGCGCTGAAAATCCGTCGTCGAGATCCACCACAGTATTAAACCGTACTGTCTGTAGCGTAAATAAATCATTAGTATCAACTAGTTGCGTGACGTAGAATCTAAATCTGAGCGCGTTTCAGACACTATTTCCATCCTGCTGAGCAAGTCGAATAGCCTCAGTGTTCTCTGTAGAGAACACCTGTTTCGAGCGCTCGTGCGCGTCGTCGCGAGCCTCAGAACCAGTGTTCGCTGTAAGAGAACGCCTCCGTGTATCTCTGAGCGCTCCCATCTCTCAGCCTCCCGCTCTATCCCTGAACCTTGAAGCTCTATAACCTTCACTCTTCCATGTGAGAGTCTGACCGTTACCATCATGTCCGCTTCATACCTCTTCATGCTCGCTTCTGCCGTTCTCGCTGATCTCTCAGAAAACTTCTTAGTTCGAGTCTCAGTGGAGTAAGCTCAGCCGCTGTCATGCGACAGCCGCCGCTCGTGCTGCACCGCTTCTTACCCTCAGCGATATTGCCGCTCGCGAAGAGATAACCCGCAGGCGATCAGACGCACTCAGAAGGCACCCTCATTCCCTTCGCTACACACGCCGAGTCGTCTTGTTCACCCTAACCGAAGCGAACGTTTCATCAATAGCGCAGTCGCGACACGTGAGTAGACCACGCTCCCATGCCAGTCAGAGCGTATATTCAACAGAGAAGAGCACCAGAGTGATAGAGAGTAACACAGTGCCCACACTGCAACGAGTCGTGACCAAGCGCAGATCGCTGACGTACCGACGCACGTGTGTATCGCACTGCTGTCCCCACTGCGAGCGCTCTAGCCGTACGCTAGCGATCGCACCCCACATCATCAGCCGTTGCCCTACCTACCCCGCCCCGCGAACCAAAGCTTTCTCGACGTTCCTGATCTCCTCGACGACGATGAATCTCGACCATCCCGAGCCGTCGACAGCACCGTCGCGATCTAGCCAGAGTCACCGCCTCGTCTAACGTCAGTGATCGCGTGGCCTCAGGACGCGTCACGCTGAGCGAAGGTGAGGCCAAGCGCGGCACTCAGGGACGGACGAAGCTTCTTCCCTGTTCATGGGTGCCCCCATAGCCCTAAGTCCTCGCTGGGTCGTCTGAAGGCCCCCAGGATCGGGCCAGCGTGCCATGAGCGACGAGCCCAAGACAGACTACGAGCACTACGACGCCTTGCAAGTAGCGCTCTTCTGCCGAGTCGCCTCCCGGACCTTGCGATGCTGCGCATGCGAAAGCGTCCTGTTCTAAGTAGACAACAGCATCACCGCCAGTGAGACGTCTATCCTATTGCCGTGCCAGTGCAGCAAAGTCACCGCGTTCATGCTGCTCACCGACGCCCACACCTGAACGACTCAGCGTGACGCGTCGCCATCCTGCGATCACGCAAAGCGTTTTCCGCCGAACAGTGTCAGATCGAGAGTGAACGCTCAAACCCTGTCAAAGCCCTTGAAAACCCATAGTCCGACGCTCAGATCTACCGAGGAACGTCCGTGAGTCTGACGCGAATGCGCTGAGGTAACCTTTCAGTAGCACTCAAAATTCATCATCTAACGTTGTAGATCGTCTATCTGATCTTCTCGCTCATCTTCCTTCTTCTTCTCTCCCCTTAATATCCTAAAACCCCGTGCTATAACCATGTCTAGCACCATCCGCTATCTCCCCAGACTACTATATACGCCTAGACACAGAGCGAGCACTAGTACTATATACTAGACTAAGACTAAATCTACTCTTTCGTCTCCCGTCCCTGACTAACTATATCACTTCACTTCAATCTAAGCCTCCCAGATCTTTAACACTTCTCTTCACAGTTTCCAGTACCTATATCTCTTGTTTAATATCCACTCTTAGCTAACCGCTAGCTTACTGCTCTTGTTCCTTCTATCTTATCTCTAAAAATACAAAGCTCAGAAGCAATCTAGCTAGCTCGTGCGATGCGAACCAGATCTGAACGTGGCTATGCCTAGAGCCTCTTTTCTCCCGGCATCAGCTACCAAGAAAAGCGCACCTACTATGCAGAGACTAGCACTGCCATTGCCACACTGCAACACTCTCTAATCTCTTTAGCCATATCTCTCTTTCCTAATCTCCTTTTTCCCTTCTCCTCTACTCAACTCCATACCTATCTACTACTATACCTCTTGTGCCTTTAGACCTACAGCTTCTCTCTCCACGTGCTCGCTCTCTGCTCGCGTTTCTATTCTCCAGACTGCAGAAGGTTCTTTGTTCGCTGCCAGAGTATCACTCGCCAATACATGCGAACTTTATTCGCTTGTACCAGCATCAGCGTGTCCGCTGTCCTTGTGTCCACTCTCACTACCTATATGTGAGCAGCTACATTAACTAATCCTCTCTATTATCTACTCCTATCTTGCCAGCTTTAATCAACCATGCATACTGCGAGCCGCACAGTCAGACCCGACGCCAGAGCCGCCGATCGACGAGAGCGGCGAGCCCGAGCCAGAGCCCGAGCCAGAGCCAGAGCAGGAGCAGCACGAGCAGGAACAGCCGCCCGAGCAGGAGCCGGAGCCACACGACGACGAGATCATCACCTGTTACGAGATCCGTGATCGGCAGGGCGAGATCGTCGCGTACCACTGCCGTAAAGGAGCAGGCCCCAACAAGCGTGTGTGGTGGGAATCCGGCGAACAGGAACCATCTACGGGCCGACGTGAATCACCGGGCCGCTGCCGATCAGCTTGGCCATGATGTCGTTGGCGGCGATCATCGCCTGCAATTGCTCCGCTGTTCCGCCACGCTGAAAGAAATCGGCGGCGTCGTCCCCGTCACGCTCGCCCCATGTCAACTCGACGCTGCCGATCCCAAGCCGCGTGAGTGCAGCGCCAATCTTCGTCATGTGCTTGCGGCCTGGCTCGTCATGATCGGGCCAGAGAATTACCCGTCGTCGGCGCGCGATCCCGTTTACCTCGATCGGTTCCGCTAGCGGGGCGAATGCCGCATCGTTGGGACAGGTGGCGGCTTCGGTCACGGTGCCGTGCGCGAAGAAGCCATGCGCCTGAAGGGCGTCTCGGTCTCGGGCTGGCTCACCTTCGACGACGATCACGGGCTCGGTGATCGGTACGGCATCAAGCTCGTGAATGCCGTAGAGCGGCAATTCCGTCACACCCAGCCGCCGCCGTCCACCATGCCCATCGGGCACGTCGGGCAGGTGGCGATCGTGACCATCACCATGAAGAAGCCGACGAAGCCGACCACGAAGCCGACCAGCAAGATGCCCGCTAAGGGGCTGGTCAGAAGCACCGTGGACATGCCGGAGGATCTCTGGCAACGGGCCAAGATCCGGGCCATCGAAGAGCGCCGGGATTACCGGCAACTCGTGATCGAAGCGATCACCCGGTACTTGAAGGACACGAAGTGACCCATGACGGCCCTCAGAGTCGATGCCGTCTTCCTCATGCTTCAAGAGGCGCACCCAACGGACACCATCTTCATCAGGATCGCTCGCCGGTCGTAGGATGACGCGACCTTCGTCGGTCGGTTCGTTGACGCTTCGTACCCCTGGATCGGTCGCGGTCTCGCGGATGTCCTGGATGACACAGAGAGCATAGCCCGCGAAGTGTTGCCCCGATTGATATGTCTGCTCTTCGTCATTGCGGACCATCGTCCCCGATGACGACCACGCCATCACCGAAGCCGTCGAAGCTCTACGTCTTCGAGACGAGCAAACTTCCAGACTCATCGACCTTGGACGAGAAGCTAGGCCGCTGTCTGATCTGTCACGCGTGCTGGATCGCTGACTTCACCTGTCCCGTTCACGGCGACGTGTCCCGCTGGCCACGAGCCCCAAGCCGAAACGATCTTTCTGAAACCATCACCCATGACCACAGGAGAGACGACCGTGATTCAGCCGCGATTTACACGAGAAAATCGAATGAACAGGAAAAGGGTGCTTCGGGCGCGTCGGAAAGCGTCGAGCGCCAGGTCCAGCACGCGAGAGACTTCGCCGTCTCGAAGGGCTGGACCGTCGAGCCCGAGCACGTGTACATCGACGACATGATTAGCGGCGTCGAGTACGCGAAGTTGAAGGCGCGTGACCGCATGGTCGCCGACGCGAAGGACGGGAAGTTTCAGGTCTTGATCCTCTCCGAACAAGCCCGCGTCGGGCGTGGCAACATGATCGAGAGCACGTACATCTTGTGGCAGTTGTCCGAGTACGACGTGAAGATCTACGAGTACATGAGCGGGGCGGAGATCTGCGTCGATGACGAGACGGGCCAGATCATGACGATGATGCGCAGCTTCGCGTCGGCCAGTGAGCGTCGGCAAGCCTCCAGACGCGTCTATGATTCGGCCCGGCAACGGGCACACGCGGGCTACGTGACCGGAGGCCGCGTCTTCGGCTACGACAATCTCGCCGTCACCACGCCCGCGCGTCGGGTCATCCGCACCATCAATCGTGAACAGGCCGCGATCGTCGAACGGATCTTCACCCTCTACGCCTCGGGCATTGGCTCCGTCACGATCACGAAGATGCTGAATCGGGAGGGGTGCCCGGCTCCACGTCCCCGAGGCTGGTCGAATACGGGCGTTCGCTACGTCCTGGCCAATCGAGCCTACATCGGTGACGTCATCTGGAATCAGCGACAGACCGTGGTCAAGCGGGGCAAGAAGCGCCATCTCCCTCGCCCCGAGCGGGAGTGGATCAGAAGCACCAACGAAGACCTTCGGATCATCTCCGATGAATTCTGGCACAAAGTCCAGACCATCCGGGCCGCGCGAAAGGCGGCGCTTCCTCGCTCGCCGAAGACGGGCAAGCTCCTGGGTCGCGCCTCATGGTTCGATGGCTACAGCGATCATTCTGGACAGGCTTCGGGAGTGTGCCGTGTGCCCTGGGAACATCCGCATTCAGACCCGACGCCGGGGCAAAGTCTACGAGTGCGGGACGCATCGGCAACGGGGCCACGCGATCTGCCCCAACGACATCACGGTCAAGCAACCGCTCTTCGACGAGGCGCTTAGACTCTCGCTCCGGGAAGTCCTGAATCCCGATCTGGTCTCGCTGGCGTTGACCCGTGCCGTCAATCGGCTTCGGACTGACCAGGCGTCGTCACTGGATCGACGAACGATCGTCGAGAAGGAGCTAGCCTCGATCCGAGGGAAGATCGATCGCCTGGTCGATGCGCTTGCCGATGGGTCCACTGCCTAGTGACGAGATCAAGTCACGACTCCAGACCGAAACGGCACGAAGCGGGCTCTCGAAACAGAGCTAGCGTCTCTCGGGACCGTGGGAACGGTCGCGAGTCTCGACACGGCAGCGATCGCCAGAGATCTCCGAGCGAAGACCTCCGACGTGTCGGCTCTCCTGGCCGAGAAGACGCCTCAAGCGCGGGCCATGCTGCGAAAGATCCTGGTCGGCCCGATCATGGTTCACCCGGTGCGCCGGGCTGGATGCCGGGGCTATCGGTTCGAGGGTCGGGTGTCGCTTCGCCAAGCTGCTCTCAGGGCGAAGTACTCAACACTTGTGGGGGGTTCGAGACGGGGGGTATCATGGGTGGATCATGTCGCGACGAGAGGAGACGCGTTGATGAGTAGCTATGGGCTCGAGATTCCGTCGTTGAAGGGCAAGGTCTCGCCAGAGGAATGGGCGGTGCGCGTCGACCTGGCGGCGTGCTACCGGCTGGTGGCGCGCTACGGCTGGGAGGACCTCGTGTTCACCCATATCAGCGCGCGGGTGCCGGGGGCCGAGGAGCACTTCCTGATCAATCCGTACGGGCTCTTCTTCGACGAAATCACGGCGTCGAGCCTGGTGAAGATCGACCTCTCGGGCAGCAAGGTGGGCGACTCGCCGTTCCCGGTGAACCAGGCGGGCTTCATCATTCACAGCGCCATCCACGCCGCACGAGCCGACGCCAAGTGCGTGCTCCACACCCACACCGTCAACGGCATAGCCGTGGCCACCCAGCGGGCGGGACTGCAGCCGATCTCCCAACACTCGATGTTCGTGCTAGCCAGTCTCGGCTACCACGATTTCGAGGGGGTTGCCCTCAGCGAGGACGAGCAGCCCCGACTCGTACGCGACCTCGGTGATGCGAACTGTCTGATCCTTCGCAATCACGGCCTCCTCACGGTGGGCGGGACGGTGGCGGACGCCTTCATTCACATGTATTACCTGGAGGCCTCCTGCGCCATCCAGGTACGCGCCCAGGCGGGCGGCGGCGAGCTGATCCCGGTCCCCAAAGACGTTCTGGAGGGGCACTACGCGCGCATGGGCGCCATGCGCAAGCCCGGCGAGGGTCCAGGAGCCATGGCCTGGCCTGGACTCCTGCGGCGGCTCGACCGCACGGACCCGTCATACCGTAACTGAGGGCCGCGATCACCGTGAGGGGCCGCGTCTGCCGCGAGCGCGGGCCCTCACGGGTCGTCTCAGCGGCGTAACTCCTCCAGCCTGCGCTCCAGAAATCGCCGCTCCGGCTCTTGCCGAGTGAGGGCGAGCGCCCGCTTGTACGCGGTGCGGGCCTCGGCTGTTTGCCCCAAGCGTCGGCATAGGTCTGCTCGCGCCGAGTGTGCGAGGTGGTAGTTACCCAGCTCGCCGCGGGCCAGGATCGCGTCGATCAGCGCCAACCCCGCGCGGGGACCGTCGCGCATCGCCACCGCCACCGCTCGGTTCAGCTCGACCACGGGCGACGGGGCCGCCTGGACCAGCAGATCGTATAGTCGGACGATCTGAGCCCAGTCGGTGGCAGCGGCGGTGTGAGCCTCGGCGTGCACCCCAGCAATCGCCGCCTGCAATGTGTAGGGGCCGACTCGGCGCGAGGAGAGCGCGCGCTCGACGAGCGTGGCGCCCTCCGCGATCTGCTCCCCGTTCCACAAGGTGCGGTCCTGATCGGGGAGTAAGACCAGTTCCCCTGTGGGCGACGTGCGCGCGGCGCGCCGGGACTCGTGCAGCAGCATCAGGGCCAGCAGTCCGACCGCTTCGGGCTCGGGTAGCAAGGCGACCAGCAGTCGCCCCAGGCGGATTGCCTCGCTCGACAGATCGTGGCGCGTCAACGATTCCCCTGACGAGGCCGAGTAGCCCTCGTTGAAGACCAGATAGACGACCTGGAGGACGGTATCGAGGCGGTCGGTGAGATCGGGCCGTGCCGGAACCTGGTAGGGGATGCGCGCATGGCGAATCTTCGCCTTGGCACGCACGATTCGCTGGGCCACCGTGGCGGGGGCGGTCAGGAAGGCGTGGGCGATTTCCTCGGTGGTCAGCCCGCATACCTCGCGCAAGGTCAGAGCCACCCGGGCGTCGGCGGTAAGGGCGGGATGGCAGCACGTGAAGATCAGCCGTAGCCGGTCGTCCTCGATGTCTTCGTGGTCCCGTCCGGGAGCGTCAACCGCCTCGTCCGCGAGGCGCTCGGCAAGCTCCCCCAGGGAGGCGTCGAAGCGAGCACGCCGTCGGATCGTGTCGATCGCCTTGAAGCGGCCGACCGAGACGAGCCAGGCGCGCGGATTAGCGGGTACGCCGTCGCGTGGCCACTGTTCGGCGGCGGCCGCGAAGGCGTCGTGCAAAGCCTCTTCGGCGAGGTCGAAGTCCCCCAGTCTACGAATCAAGGTGGCCAGGACGCGCCGCGAGTCGGAACGATAGACCGCGTCCACCTTCTCGCGTATTGGTGTGGCTGCGTCGTCGCTCATGAACAGGCGGGCTCCCTGGGTCGCGACCAGAGCGGACACCGGGCTCTCTTCAGCCTTTTCCAGCGTACCCCATCAATCAAGCTTGATATCTCAAGTACGGGTCCAACGAACACTCCGGTCGCGGGCGCGTCATCATCGCCGTCGAGCCAGGCTATGATGCCTTGCAGATGGTCGATCGGACTAGCGCGATGAATGAGCCCCGCCACCCGACCCAGCACGCTGCTTCGCAAGCGCCTGTGAAGGATCCCGTATGCGGCATGGACGTGGTGCCAGGACAGGCGCGGGGCGGCAGCGCGGAGCATGCGGGGGCAACCTACTGGTTCTGCAATCCTGGCTGTCGCGAGAAGTTCGTGGCCGACCCGGTACGGTACCTCGCACCGCCTTCACCGAGAGCTTCGGTTGCGCGCGATGAGCGCATCTACACGTGCCCGATGCATCCGGAGGTCAGCCAGGCGGGGCGGGGCTCCTGCCCCAGATGCGGGATGGCCCTCGAACCGGTGGTGACTCCCGTTGTCAGCACCCGTGAGGAGTGGACGTGCCCGATGCACCCGGAGATCGTCCGCCCGGGGCCCGGCGCATGCCCGATCTGTGGGATGGCGCTTGAGCGGCGCACGGTAGCGGTGGAGGAGGGACCCGACCCCGAGCTGGTCGACATGACCCGGCGCTTCTGGATCAGTCTCGGGCTGACGGTCCCGTTGCTTGCTTTCGTGATGGGCGACATGCTGCCAGGCGAACCGCTGCGCCACCTGCTTCCCGCACCGCTGCTCGCCTGGGGACAGCTGGCGCTGGCCACGCCGGTGGTCCTGTGGGGCGGCTGGCCCTTCTTCGTCCGCGCCTGGCATTCCGTCATCAACCGCAGCCTGAACATGTTCACGCTCATCGCGCTCGGGACGGGCCTCGCCTACGTCTATAGCGTGATGGCCGTCATCGCCCCTGGCTTGTTCCCGGCGTCCTTCCGGGCGCACGGAGGCCAGGTGGGCCTCTACTTCGAGGCGGCTGCCGTGATCACCGTGCTGGTGCTCCTGGGCCAGGTGCTGGAATTGCGGGCTCGGAGTCAGACGAGCAGCGCGATCAAGGCGCTCCTCGGGCTGGCGCCGAGAACGGCGCGGCGGATGCGGGCGGACGGTTCGGAGGAGGACGTTCCGCTGCAGGACGTGCAGCCCGGCGACCGGCTGCGCGTGCGCCCGGGAGAGAAGGTCCCCGTGGATGGCCGACTGCTCGAGGGGGCGAGCGCGATCGACGAGTCGATGGTGACGGGCGAGTCCATTCCGGTCGAGAAGTCGCCGGGCAGTACGGTCATCGGCGGCACCGTCAATGGCACTGGCGGGTTCGTGATGGTGGCCGAGCGTGTGGGCCGTGACACCTTGCTCGCCCAGATCGTCCAGATGGTCAGCGAGGCCCAGCGCAGCCGGGCCCCGATCCAGCGGCTGGCCGACCTCGTCGCCTCCTACTTCGTCCCGGCCGTGGTCACGGTGGCCGTGGTGACCGCTATCATCTGGGGCCTGGTCGGTCCCCAACCGCGGATGGCGTACGCGCTGGTGAACGCGGTCGCCGTCCTGATCATCGCGTGCCCCTGCGCGCTCGGCCTTGCCACACCAATGTCCATCATGGTGGGAACCGGCCGCGGCGCCACCGCCGGCGTTCTCGTCAGGAACGCGGAGGCGCTGGAGACGCTCGAGAAGGTCGACACGCTCGTCGTCGACAAGACGGGAACCTTGACCGAGGGAAAGCCCGCGCTCACGTCGGTGATAGCGGCCGAGGGGTGGTCCGAAGCTGAAATCCTACAGCTGGCCGCGAGCCTCGAGCGCGGCAGCGAGCACCCCCTGGCCGCCGCCATCGTGGCCGGGGCCGAGCGGCGTGGAGTGACCCTTGTCTCCGTTGAGGAGTTTAGGTCGACGACGGGCAAGGGTGTGACCGGACGTGTGGACGGGCGGCGCGTGGCTCTCGGCAACCAGCGCCTCCTCGAGGGCCTCAAGGTCCCGCTCGATGGGTTCGAGCAGCATGCGCAGAGGCTACGCGGTGAGGGGCAAACGGTGATGTTCGCGGCCGTCGACGGCCGGGTTGCCGGTCTGATCGGCGTGGCCGATCCGATCAAGGCGTCCACCCCGGAGGCGCTCGACCTGCTGCGCGCAGCGGGCGTGCACGTGCTGATGCTCACCGGCGATAGTCGGGCCACTGCGCTCGCCATCGCCGGCAAGCTCGGCATTGCCGACGTCGAGGCCGAGGTGCTCCCCGAGCAGAAGAGCGCGGTGGTCAAGCGATTACAGGCCCAGGGCCGCGTGGTGGCGATGGCCGGCGACGGGGTGAACGATGCCCCCGCCCTCGCCCAGGCCCACGTGGGCATCGCCATGGGGACGGGCACCGACGTGGCCATGCAGAGCGCGGGCATCATCCTGGTCAGGGGCGACCTGCGCGGGATCGTACGGGCCCGTCGCCTGAGCCAGGCCACCATGCGGAACATCCGCGAGAACCTCTTCTTTGCCTTCGTCTACAACGCACTTGGCGTTCCCATCGCGGCGGGCGTGCTCTATCCGGCGTTCGGCATCCTCCTGAGCCCGATCATTGCCAGCGCTGCCATGAGCTTCAGCTCGGTATCGGTCATCGCCAACGCGTTGCGCCTGCGCCGCCTGGCCCTGTGAGGCCAGCGATCGTATCATCCTGCCACGCCTGAACAGGGCGAACGCGGAAGAGGAGAAGCCATGTCATCTCTGGAGGTGCACGACCGCGGCCTGCACGACCTGATCGCCCCCGACGCTCCCATCGAGCGCATTGCGGGGGGCCTGACGTTCACCGAAGGGCCTGTGTGGCGTGGCGGCGAGCTGCTCTTCAGCGACATTCCGAACCAGCGCATCGCACGCTGGCGTCGGCTGCCTGAGGGGCCCGAGCTGACCACGTATGCGAAAGGGATGTCCAATGGACTGACCCTCGATCGGCAGGGCCGTGTGCTCGCGGCCGAGCACAACGGCCGCCGCGTGACCCGCGTCGCCGCCGACGGCGGGCGCGCAGTCTTGGCCGAGCAGTTCCAGGGCAAGCGGCTCAACAGCCCTAACGACCTGGTGGTCAAGTCCGATGGCACCATCTATTTCACCGACCCCCCCTACGGCGTCCAACCGAGCACACCAGGGGTGCCGCGCCCCGAGGGATGGTGGGCGAAGCCCATCCCCGGCAAGGAACAACCCTGCCATGGTGTGTACCGCATTGACCCTGACGGACGCTTGCACCTGGTAGTGGACGATTTTGCCTTGCCAAACGGCCTCGCCTTCTCGCCTGACGAGGCTGTTCTCTACATCGATGACTCGGCTCACAAGCACATCCGGGCGTTCACCGTGCGGCCGGATGGCACCTTGACCAATGGTCGGATCCTCCTCGACATGGCCTCGCCCGATCCCGGCGTGCCCGACGGTCTCAAAGTGGATCGGAACGGACACGTGTTCTGCACGGGCCCGGGCGGGGTGTGGGTGTGCCGTTCGGATGGGGGGCTGCTCGGGCGCATTGTGCTGCCGGAGTTGCCCGCGAACCTGGCCTGGGGTGAGGACGGGAGCGCCCTCTTTCTCACCGCACGCACCAGCGTGTACCGGTTAGCCACCAAGACGCGCGGGGCGCTGCCGGGCTAGGCCAAGCGAGGCGATCCGATGCTGAAGATCACGCAGGATCTCATGCTGCCCACGGCCATCACCGGATCGTACCCGCGCCCCCTCTGGTTCACCGAGAGCCTGCGCGGGCGCTCGTTCAAGGCCGCCCTCGGCGACTCACTCTTCCGTGAGCAGTACCTGGATGCCGTCGCGTGCATCATCAACGCCCAGGAGGCGGCGGGCCTCGACATCGTCACCGACGGCGACAGCCGGTTCGATCTGGCCGTGGGTGGCAAGTCGTGGTTCTTCTATCCGATCGAACGACTCGGCGGCGTGACGGGGCATCGCGACACCTCGCGCGGCTGGATGCAGCGGCACGGCTTGCGCCCGGGTCGCATCCTGTGGGAGGTGCAGGAAGCCTATCAACCGGGTGTGGTCACCGAGAGGCTGACGCGCGGACCGCTCGAGTATGCGGCGTTGTGGAAGATCGCCCAGCGTCTCACCGACCGGCCCGTGAAGTTCGGCGCGATCTGTGGGCCGGCCCTGGCCGGTATGCTCTGGGATGAGCACTACCGCGACGACCGGGCCCTCATCAACGATCTGTGCGACATCATGAACGCCGAGCTGCGCGAGCTGGCAGCGGCGGGCTGTCCGCTCATCCAGATCGAGGAGCCACCTCACCACGGGCGCACCACGCGCCCCGACTGCACCGACGCCGATCTCGAATTCCTGACCGAAGCCTTCAATCGCCAGTGCGTCGGCGTCGACGCCGAGATCTGGGTGCACACCTGCTGGGGCAATCCGAACCAGCAGCGCGTCTACTGGGAGGTGCCGAGCTACGAGCGCGCGCTGCCCTATCTGCTCCGACTCGACGGCGACGTGATCACCTTCGAGTGCGCCAGCACCAACGGCCGGGATCTCCCGCTCTTCGCCAAGCACCCTACGGACAAGAAGATCGGGATCGGCGTGATCAGCCACTGCAATACGGTCGTGGAGCCGCCCGAGCAGGTGGCCAGCCTCATTCGCAAGGCTCTGGAGTACATTGCGCCCGAGCGCCTCGTCGTCACCACCGACTGCGGCTTCGGACGGGAGGGGCTGAGCCGGCGCATCGCGTACTACAAGTGCGTCGCGCTCGTTGAGGGCACCAATATCGTCCGCCGCGAGCTGGGGTTGCCGGAGGCGCGCGTGCGCGCCGCCGACCCGCGGCTGTGGTTCGCGAGCGGGGACGGCTAGCCAGACGCGCTCACCCGACCGGTCCGGCGCCGAGATCCACGACAATTGCGCTGCTGTGCGAATCCGCGCTAGCATGCGTGGCACTGATCCCGGGTTGCGATGACGGCGGCCCGCCTCGTGAGGGACCCCGTCGAGGGGCGGCTATGCGTTTCGGGTTCTTCGATCAGTTGCCGTGCGCGGGCGCGGATTCCGAGCGCCAGCGATATCGGGACCTCATGGCCCAGATCGAGCTCGGGGAAGTGCTGGGCTTCGACACCGTATGGCTCGGCGAGCTTCACTTCAGCCGGCCCTTCTCGATCCTGGCTGATCCGCTGATGGTGCTGGCCGCGGCTGCCCAGCGGACGACGCGCATTCGCCTGGGGACGGCGGTCACCTTGCTGCCCCTGCACAACCCCGTGAAGATTGCCGAGGAGGCCGCCGTCGCCGATATCCTGAGCGACGGGCGCCTGGAGTTCGGGGTGGGACGCGGCACGGCTCCGGTGCACTACGCGGGATACGACGTCCCCCAGGAAGAGAGCCGGGAACGCTTCGAGGAATCCCTGGATTTCATCCTGCAGGCCTGGACGCAGGACAAGTTCACGTTCGAGGGAAAGTACTTCCGGGCCCGCGAGCTGACGGTGGTGCCAAAGCCCGTGCAGACGCCGCATCCGCCGGTGCGAATTGCTGCGAATAGCCCGGACACCTTCCCCCTCGCGGCCGATCGCCGGTTACCCATCTTTGCCACGCCGCTCATCAATCCCCCTGACAAGCTGAAGGAAGGGCTGTCGGTGTATCGGGCGAAGCTTGCGGCCGGGATTCCAGGCGATGCTGCCCTGGCCTTCCCCGTTCACGTCACCGCGAGCCGGACGCGGGCGCGGGACGAGTGTGAAGGAAGCCTGCTGCACTTCCTGCGAGAGGCAGGGGAGCGGCTCCGCCCGCTGGGCGACGCGGACATCAAGAGCTTCGAGGCTTTCCGGCAGGTCCTGGCCCGAATCGAACGGGTCAGATACGAGGACGTCGATCGCGAGATGGCGGTCTTCGGCGACCCCGACTATTGCGTGCAGCGGCTGCAAGCCTTGCGCCGCGAATACCAGATGGACGAGTTCATTTGCTATTTCAATCAGGGCGGGCTCATGCCGCACACCACGGTCAAGGAATCCATGACGTTGTTCGCCAGAGAGGTGCTACCGCACTGCCGGTAGACGGACTTCCCCATCCTTCACCAAGGAGGCCAGCCATGACGCGCACGTACAAGATCATCGACGCGGACGGCCACATCCTCGAGCCCCTCGACCTCTGGGATCGCTACATGGATCCCGCCTACCGCGAGCGCGCTCCTCGGATGATCCTCGACGATAACGGCAAGGAGCGGCTGCTCCTGGAGGGCCAGATCCTCGGCAATCCCAAGGGGCTAGGACGCCTCGGGGCCGTAGGCGCTCGGGATGGATCGGTCCCGGCCGACACGATGAAGTACGCGGAGGGGCGACCCGGGGGCTTCGATCCGCACGCGCGCATCAAGGACCTGGACCTCGACGGCATCGACGCGGCGTTTCTCTATCCGAGCATCGGCCTGTTCTCGGGAGCCGTGAAGGACCCGAAGTTAGCGGCCGCGATGTGCCGCGCCTACAACCGCTGGCTGGCCGACTACTGCAAGCCGTACCCGGATCGCCTCTTCGGCATCGCCATGCTTCCCATGCAGTCGATCGACCTCGCCATCGAGGAGATGCGCTTCGCCCGTAAGACCCTCGGGATGAAAGGAGGCTTCCTGAGGCCCAACCCCTACAACGGACGGATGGCGGGCCATCCTGACCATGACCCGTTCTGGGCCGAGGCGCAGGCGCTCGATTTCTCCATCGGCTTCCACGAGGGCTCGTCGGGCGGCATGCCCACCGTCGGCGTCGACCGTTTCGAGGGCCGCGGCGCCCGTCACATCATTTCCCACACCATGGAAATGATGCTGGTGGCGCTGAGCGTGATCTGGGGTGGCGTGTGCGAGCGCTTCCCGCAGATCCGGATTGGCTTCCTGGAGTCCGGCGGCGGCTGGATTGCCCCGTGGCTGGATCGGATGGATCGGCACTTCGACGACCAGGGCTTCAACGACTCTGGCCTCAAGACGCGCCCGAGCGATCTGTTCAGACGTAACTGCTGGATCTCCTTCGAGCCGGTGGAGGGCGCCCTCGACGTGCTCGCCGACTATATCGGTCCGAACAAGATCCTCTGGGCCACCGACTACCCGCACGCCGACGGATTCTTCCCCGGCGCCCCCGCCTTGATCGCCAAGCGTCCGGCGCTTTCCGAGGCCACCCGCAGCGGCATCCTGGCCGGCGGCGCGATGGGATTCTACGGGTTAGCGTAGGCGCCCGCGCCGCAGATCACGGTAGCCCGCCGAGGCCTCGGCGGGCTACATCGCGGTCTGGCCGCCGTCCACGAAGAGGCAGGTACCGGTAACGTAGGAGGCGTCGTCCGAGGCGAGGAAGAGGATGCAGGCAGCGACCTCGCGCGGGATTCCCGGCCGCTGGAGCATGGTGCCGCGCCCGAACTCGGCCTTGAACTCCTCGAAGGTTTTGCCGGCTGACGTGGCGCGGCGCTCGTGGAAGCGGGTGAAGATCGGGCCGGGACACACGGCGTTGACCCGGATGCCGTCGCGGGCGTGGTCACAGGCCAGCCCACGGGTGAGGCCGGTCACCGCGGCCTTTGTCGTGTCGTACTGCGCCATGTTGCCGCCGGCCACCACCGCGCGGACGGAGGCGACGTTCACGATGCTGCCGCCGCCGGTGGCGCGCATCAGGGGAATGGCGGCCTTGGCGCAGAAGGCATAGCCCTTCAGATTGACGCCGAGAATCGCATCCCAGCTCTGCTCGCTCGCGTCGACGACCGTCTGGTAGAGCCGCATGCCAGCGTTGTTGACGAGTACGTCGAGCCGGCCAAACTCGTCCCGGGCCCGCTGGACGAAGCGGCTCGCCTCG
The DNA here is from genome assembly GCA_963754315.1 of uncultured Candidatus Rokubacteria bacterium. GTDB lineage: Bacteria > Methylomirabilota > Methylomirabilia > Rokubacteriales > CSP1-6 > CAVWFS01. The sequence continues at coordinate 844,450 of CAVWFS010000007.1, read as the reverse complement.
GTTTCCCGCTCCGTGTGCGTTTCGACGAAGAGGGCGCCGCCACCCTTGGCCCGAATCTCGTCCGCGACGGCCCGGCCCCGATCAAAGTCCAGATCGGCGATGGCGACCTGCGCTCCTTCCTCCGCGAAAAGCCGCGTCGTGGCCTCTCCGATACCGGAGGCCCCGCCCGTGACCGCCGCCACCTTTCCACTGAGCCGTCCCATGCCGATGGCCCTCCTCTCGTGAACTGCGTGCACTATATACCGCACGGGAGCGCGCCCAGGCCGGATGCTATCCTCGGCGGATGGCGCTCCTGCTCGGCGCGGGCGCAGTCTTGCTGGCGGCCTTCGTCAAGGGAGCGATCGGCTTCGGGTTTCCCACGCTCGGGACCCCGCTCTTGAGTCTGGTCGTCGAGGTCAAGTCGGCCGTGGTCGTCCTCATCGTTCCGAATATCGTCCTTGATGGCCTGCAGTTTCTCCGACGCGGCGCACCGCTCGCCATCGTCCAGCGCTTCGCCGGGTTGCTCGTGGCCGGAGCGGTTGGCACCGTGCTCGGCACGCGGCTGCTCGCCACGATGCCGCCTGACACCGCGCTGCTCGTACTGGGTGCGGTGATCGTTCTCTTCGTGACCATGAATGTGGCCGGCATCGCCCCGCGGGTGCCGGCGCGGTGGGAGACCTGGTTCTCGCCGCTGGTCGGCTTCGTGGTGGGAATCATCGGGGGCATCACCAACGTGCCGGGGACGCCCCTCGTGATGTACTTTCAGGCCCTCGGCCTGCCGAAGCCCGACTTCGTGGCGGCGGTGGCATTCACCTTCGTGGTGTACAAGCTGGTCCAGCTGGGCGCCGTGACGTACTACGGGCTCCTGACCTGGCCCTTGCTCGGCCTCTCGGTCGTGTTGATCATGGCGGCGCTGGGCGGCTTTGCGCTTGGCCTGCGCGTGCAGGACCGCCTGGACCAGCGAACCTTCAACCGGGCGGTGCTCGGGTTTCTGGCTGTCCTCGGGATGTGGCTCGTGATTCGCAGCGTGTGGTAGGTCGATCCCGCATGAGCGCGCCGTTCGGGCCGATGGTGGCCTTGCTGTCGGCAGCGCTCTTTGGCGCGAGCACGCCCTTGGCCAAGGTGCTGCTGAACGATCTCGACCCTTGGCTCCTCGCGGGCCTCCTGTACGCGGCGGCCGGGATCGGACTCGCCGTTCTGCAGGGAGTACGTCGGCTCTTGGGTAGCGGCGCGCCAGGAGAGGCAACCCTCAACGGACAGGAGTGGGTGTGGCTGCTCGCCGCGATCGTCGTCGGCGGCGTGATCAGCCCCGTCCTGCTCATGAGTGGGCTTCGACTCACGCCGGCTGCTGGCGCCGCCCTTCTGCTCAATCTCGAGGGTGTGCTGACCGGGCTGCTCGCGTGGTTCGTCTTCGGCGAGACCTTCGACCGCCGCATTGCCCTCGGCATGGCCGTCATCACGGCCGGCGCGATCGTGCTGTCCTGGCAGGGTGTCGCCCCGCTCGGTGGCGCGCTGGGGCCCTTGGCCATCGCGGGGGCCTGCCTGGGCTGGGCGGTTGACAACAACTTGACGCGCAAGGTCTCGCTCACGGATCCCGTCCGGATCGCCCTCCTCAAAGGCTGTTGTGCCGGGGCGGTCAATGTGCTCATCGCGCTCGCTCTCGGCGCGTCGTGGCCGCCCCCGAATGTCCTGGCCGGCGCTGCCGTGGTGGGAGCGGCCGGTTACGGGGTGAGCCTCGTGCTTTTCGTGGTCGCCCTGCGCTGGCTCGGCACGGCGCGCACGGCGGCATATTTCTCTCTGGCTCCGTTCTTCGGGGCCACGGTGGCCGTGCTCGTACTCGGAGAGCGGGTGACGCTCCAGCTCCTCGTGGCCGCCGCCTGCATGGCCATCGGGGCCTGGCTACACCTGACCGAGCGGCATGAGCACGAGCATTCGCACGCGACCATCGTCCATGAGCATCGCCACGCCCATGACGGGCACCACCAGCACGATCATGCCGAGGCGGACCTCGGGGGCGAACCGCATTCTCACGCGCACACTCACGCACGCTCGCTCCACCTCCATCCCCACTACCCGGACGCCCACCACCGACACGGCCACTGAGCCGCCCGCGACCGGCGCCTCGGGGTCTGATGTGGCAGGCGCCCTCAGCGCACCTTGACGAGCTTCTGAAGACTGCGCAGCCCAGGCGGGTGGGATTGCTGTCCGTAGCGGTTGCGCCAGTTGGTGAACGATACCTCGCCGACGTAGATATCGCCGCGTGAATCGACGGCGAGTCCGTGCGGCGACATGAACTGGCCCGGCTCGAGGCCAGCCGGCCGGTGGCCCAGTCGCGCCAGGTTCTTGCCGCGCGGATCGTAGATGCTGATGCGCGGGCCGATGTTGGGCATGTCGTAGTTGACACCGAGGCCCCCGCCGATCTCGCCGACGTAGAACCGCGGATGCGGGCCCCGCTCGAGGAACAGGCCCGACGGACGGTGCATGTTGTTCCACTGCGCCTCGTAGCGGCCGCCGCCGTCGAAGACCTGCACGCGATGATTCTCGCGGTCCGCCACGTAGACCCAGCCGTCGGCGTCGCAGCAGATGTTGTGGGGAATGTTGAACTGGCCCGGGTCGGTACCGGGCTCGCCCCAGGAAAGGAGCGGCCGGCCATCCGGGGAGAACTTGTGAACGCGCGCGTTGCCGTAGCCGTCGGAAACATAGAGATCACCCGTGGGGGACAGCGCCGTGTGCGTGCAGCGATGAAACGCCTCGCCGCTCATGTAAGGCTTCGGCATGCCGGGCACGCCGATGGTGGCGAGCACCTTGCCCTCCAAGGTGCAGTGGCGGACGGTGTGGTCGCCGTCGTCGGTCAACCAGAGGGAATCGTCGGGCGCCATGTGGACGCCATGCGCGCGGTGAAACAGCCCTTCCCCCCACGAACGGAGGAAATTCCCGTCGCGATCGAACACGACCATCGGGTGCTGACCTCGATTGAAGGCGTACACCCGATCCTGTCTGTCGACGCCGACTGCGGCCACGTCGGCGTTGAACTCCAGGCCGGGCGGCAACTTCGCCCAGTGGTCGACGATCTCGTAGCGATATTCGCCCGTACCCAGGATGACGGCCATCGCGTTTCCCCTCGCCGTGGTGCCGTGTGTCGATTGGTGGTGACCTGCCGTGATTATAGGACGTCAACCCGCGCGCACCACCTCCAAGTACCGGCGCCGAGAACGTCGGTGCGAGCCGTGCTACCCGCGCTGGCGCGGTAGCCCGAGCGCGACGAGCATCCCCAGGGCATTGCCGCCGGCGGCGATCAGGATCGCGGCGGCGTAGCCCTGGGTCAGATCGAAGAGGCGGCCGGCCACGATCGGCAGGATCAGGGCAGCCGCGCACCACGCCGTGTAGAGCCGACTGGCCATCCACCCGTAGAGAGCGCGCCTCCAGTAGACGGCAATGGCGGCCGCGGTGACCCCGGAGATCACGCCATAGCCCAGTCCGACGAGGGCCAGGGCGAGGATCGAGACGCTGGGACTGGGCAAGAGTGTGAGTGTCACATTGCCCGCGAGCGCGATGGCATGCGCTCCGGCCGCCACGCTGGGAATGGCGAGCCAGTCCACCATCCACCCCCCTCCCAGACGCGCGGCGGCAACGCTGCCCGTGATGAACGTCGTGCCGAGCACGGCGAGCGGCGTGGCGCCGCCATAGGCACTGATGATGCCGGCGGCCTGACTGAGGACCATGAGCCCGGCCGATGCCGCCAGGAAGAAGACGATCCATAGCCGCCAGAACACCGCTCGTCGTCGCTCTGCGTGGTCCGGAATGACGGATCCCGTCGTGTTGGCCAGCGTGACACCGGAACGCGTGATCAGCCAAGCGCTGATCGACCCAGCGATGGCCAGCACGGCCGCGAGTCCGGCCAGCGTGGCGCGAACGCCGAACGCGCGTATGGACCAGCCGAAAAGGGGAGCGGCGATCATTGCTCCCGCCGGGTACAGGCTGACGATGTACCCGTTCACCAGGCCCTGACGTTGCACAACGGCCTGGTTCACCACCTGCTGCACGACGATGTAGCCGGCACCACCACCGGTGCCGAACAAGAGCCCGTACCCAATGGCGAGCTGGCCGAGGCCGTTGGCCGTCGCCGCGAGCCCGATGCCCAAAGTACTCGCGCTTGCACACACCAGCACCACGAGCGGGGTCGGGGCGAGTCCGTAGGCGGTGGGAGCCAGGATCATTCCGGCGCCGAATCCGCACGCGGCCAGAGCAAAGACGAGAGCCAGATCGGCTCGGCCCACCCCGAGCATGGTCTCCAGCGGCTGCAAGAACACGCTGAACGCATAGAGCGAGCCGAAGGGAGCATTGAGGGCGGTGGCGGCGGCGACCGTGCGCCACGCGCTGGGGCGCGCATCCACCAGCTTCAACCTGACACGCTCCCACCTCCACTCCATCTGCCGTGTCCGCAACCGTCACAGAGTACCGCACCGACGGCCCCTTCGTCGGCGCGGCTTGACGGCCGGGCCCGCCCGGAACGAAACTTGTCGTGACCTAGACATGGGCCTGCAAGACAGGGGGTCAGCGGATGACCGAGGAGCAGCTGAGGATTCGGGGTTACCTCACCGCACAGGGTGCCAAGCTGGCGCCGACCGAGATCGTCGACAAGGTCCGGGCAGCGATGGATCAGCTTCGCTCGACCCTGGTCGCAGTGCCATCCGCCCGCTTCGATGAGCGCCCCGAGCCCGATGAGTGGAGCGCCAACGAAGTGATGGCCCACGTGGTGACGGCCGGACGGTACTTCGGCGATGCCGTGGTCCGGCTCCTCGACGGCCTGCCCGGGGGCGGCGTGCGTGACCGGCTTGAGCGTGACGTGCCCCACCAGAGCGCGGACGCGTGGTGGGCCCTTCTCGAGCGTGACCGGGCCACCCTCTTCGAGCGCGTACGCGGGGCAGACCCGCAGAGTCGCCTCGAGGGCACGGTCGAGCATCCCTTCTTCGGGCCGCTGAACTGGCGTGAGACCCTGCTCTTCATGCGGCTGCACGACCTCGACCACGCCGGACAGCTCCAGAAGATCGCCACCGCTCTGGATGCTCGCCGTCCTGCCTGATGCGCGTCGCCATCGGTCTTCGGCTGGAAACCGACGAGGACTGGACCAAAGCCGGCGACTACGTCAGCGAGGCGGAACGGCTCGGGGTCGATTTCGTCTGGTCGCACGAATCGTGGGGACTCGATGCCGCTACCCCGTTAGCGTTCATGGCCGCCCGCACCTCCCGTATCCGCTTGGGGTCAGGCATCATGCAAGCGGGAACGCGCACGCCGGCGCTGGTGGCCATGACTGCCATGAGCCTCGCTTCGATGTCGGGCGACCGGTTCGTGCTGGGACTCGGAGTGAGCGGCCCGCAAGTGATCGAGGGCTGGCACGGCATCCCCTTCGACCGACCGCTGATGCGCATGCGCGAGACGGTCGAGATCGTCCGCCGTGCGGTGCGCGGAGAGCACGTCACCTACCAGGGGCAGGTTTACCAGCTGCCGAGGCCTGGCGGCGAGGGCAAGGCCTTGCGGTCGGGGGCTCGGCCCCGTCCCGATATCCCGATCTACCTGGCCACCCTGAGCCCTCGGGGTCTCGAGCTGACTGGGGAGGTTGCCGACGGCTGGCTCGGGACCTCGTTCATGCCCGACCACGCCGATGTCTTCTTCGACCACATCGAGACGGGAGCCAAGCGGGTTGGCCGCTCTTTCGCGCACCTCGATCTCCAGGCAGGGGGCGCCGTGGCGTTCGGGGACGACGTCGAGCGGCTCGTTGCCGCGCGCAAGCCGGGTCTGGCCTTCACGCTCGGCGCCATGGGCTCGCGCGAGCACAATTTCTACAACGACGCGTTTCGGCGCGCGGGCTACGAGGAGGCGGGGCACGCCGTCCAGCGACTATGGCTGGAGGGGAAGCGAGAGGAGGCGGCGGCGCGGGTGCCCGACGAGCTGGCGCTGAAGTCCAACCTGCTGGGCACCGAGCAGATGGTGAGCGAGCGAATCGCCCTCTATCGCCGCGCGGGAGTGACCACCCTGCGCGTCGACCCGGCCGGGACCACATTGGACGCGCGGCTCACCACGCTCGCCCGCCTCATGGAACTGGTCAGGCAGCCGTAGTCAGCGATTCCGGTCGGGCAGGGTCAGCTTCTCGAGCTCACGGAAGTACTCGGGAAACGTCTTGGCCACGCACGCGGGGTTCTCGATCACGATCGGCTCTCCCCCGCACGCCGCCAGAGAGAACGCCATCGCCATCCGGTGGTCGTTGTAGGTGGCGACCGACACTGGTCGGATGCGCGCAGGCGGATGCACCACGAGCGTGTCGGTGCCGACCTCGGTCCGTGCCCCCAGTTTTGTCAGCTCGGCAGATACGGCTGCCATGCGATCGGTTTCCTTCACGCGCCAGTTCCCGATCCCGCGCAGGGTCGTCGGCCCCCGGGCGAACAGCGCCACCACGGCGAGGGTCATCGCGGCATCCGGTATGGCGGTCAGGTCCTCGTCGACACCTCTCAGAGGTGGCCGACCCTCTACCTCGATGGCGGCTGGCTCGAAGCGCACCCGCGCGCCCATGCGTTCGAGTACCTCGCCGAAGCGCGCGTCGCCCTGCAGGCTGTCGGAGCCACATCCTTCGACCCGTACCGTGCCGCCCGTGATCGCAGCGCCCGCCAGGAAGTACGACGCGGATGACGCGTCTCCCTCCACGAGCACACGGCCGGGCGAGCGATAGCGCTGGGGCGCGGCCACCTCGAAGCGCCGTGGCGTTGGCTGTGAAACGTCCACGCCGTAGCGCCTCATGAGCGCAATGGTCATGGCCACGTAGGGGCCCGACACCAAGGTGTCGATGATCTCGATGGTGACCGGAGTGTGGGCGAGGGGAGCGGCCATCAGGAGCGCAGAGACGAACTGGCTACTGGTGGCCCCGCTGATGCGCGCGGTCCCGCCGGCCAAACCCGCGGCCGTGATGCACAGGGGCGGATAGCCGTCGCGTCCGAGGTACTGCACGGTGGCGCCCAACTGTCGCAGACCATCGACCAGGTCGCCGAGTGGGCGCTCGTGCATGCGCGGCACGCCCGTGAGCACGAAGGTTCCATGGCTGGCCGCGAGCACCGCGGTGAGCGGGCGCATGGCCGTCCCTGCGTTGCCGAGGAACAGCTCAACCGACGCCGCGTGACCGGACGGGGCGTGCAGGGGGCCGGACCTTCCGGTGATCCAGACGGTGCTGTGTCCGCCAGGCTCACCGCGCATCCGGACCCCGAGCGCGCGCAGTGCCCCGAGCATCACGTCCGTATCTTCGCTGTCCAGTACGCGCGTCACCTCGGTCTCCCCGTCGGCCAGGGCGCTCAGGAGCAGAAGGCGGTTCGAGAGGCTCTTCGAACCGGGCAAGGAGAGCGTGCCGTGGAAGCGGACGATCGGCTGAATGGTGAGCCGCTCGGGGAGCATGTAGCCATGGTAGCGCGAGCGGGTGTAGTCGCGTAGGCCCACGAACCAGGTGCCCGTGGGCAACACCTGGTTCCGTGTTGGACGCGGACGGGCTCCCAGCGGGAACTGGTTGGGGGCCCGTCCCCGACTTCGACTAACCTGCCAGCGCGAGGACCTTCACGGCCACGCGCCGTTTCTGGTCCGGGGGCATGCTGCGATCCGTGATGGGACCCAGGCCAATGGCGTGAATCCGGGTCTGGTCCACCCCCTGCTGAACGAGGAAGCGACGGACGGCTTCGACTCGTCGCTGGCTCAGCGCGACGTTGGATTCGAGTGAGCCGGAGGTGTCCGTATAGCCTTCGAGCTCGACCACGAGCAACGGGTTCTCCTTCATCTCTCTCACGAGGCTGATGAGGGCTGTCTGGGCCCCGTCATTGAGGTCGGCCCTGCCGGAGCGAAACCGAACCTCGGATGTCTCGACCACATTGCGAGCGTTCCGCTCGCTCCAGAGTCGAGTCAGGCGGCCATCCACTTCATCGGCCCGCGCCGTGGCACTGTCCGCGCGTGCCATCGCGCCGTTGGCACGCTCCTGGGCGTCCCTGGCCGCGGTCGCGGCCTGTCCGACGGAGGTCTCGACCGCGCCGACGCGGGAACCCACTGCTTCGACGCGCTGACCCTGGTCGGTCACCTTGCCCTCCACGGAACCAAGACGCTGCGAGCTCTCGCCTACCTGACCTTCGACCTTGTCGATGCGCTGATCAACCTCTGTTCTCTGCTTGCTGATGGTTTCGTTCACAAAGTCCTTGGTGGCACACCCTGTCATGATCAGAACGATGCCCGCAACCCAGACGAGGTGATGCATGCTTGCCTCCTTTTTCGGCGTGATGGGTTTGCGACCTGTCATCTGGGGCGAGCAAGATGCGGGCCCAGGAATTCTCAGCTTCTAGAGGAAATCCGACTCCCGTCTGCATGGAAAGTTCTACAAAGGAGCGCAGAATCTTCTCGCCTCGTCCCCGGCGGTCAACTCCAAAGGCTTTGTGGCAAGCGTCTTGCCACGGCTATGGCGGCAGATTCCACGTCCGGGATGGAGCATGCGGATGCTGAGACCCTGCGGGAGTTGGCGGCCAGCACTGCTCGGGCTACTGACCCTGATCATCAGCGTGACGCCTCTCGATGCGCTGACCCGTCAGAACAACGCTAGTCCCCGGCGCGGCCTCGCGCGTGAGGTCAGCCCCGGGGCGGTGCACCGCCCCAAAGCCGCGGCTCGCACGGTCAAGCCACGTGCGGACCGCACGAGGCCGCCTGCCGTGAGTACCGCGGACAGGTTCCGGTCTCCCTGGCCGGTTCGCGGTCCAATCAATTCCGACTTCGGATCGCGCCGCCGTTCCTGGTGGCGGCACCGCGTCCATAGTGGCATCGACATCGGTGCGCCCCATGGGACGGCGGTGCGGGCGCCAACCGGGAAGGTCGTGTTTGCGGGCTGGCGAAGCGGGTACGGTAGAACGATCGTGATCGACCATGGCCATCGCGTTCACACCCTGTATGCGCATCTCTCGAAGGTCAGGGTCAGTCGAGGCCAGGTGATCAAGCCGGGGAGCACGATCGGCTCTACCGGCAACACGGGCTACGCCACTGGACCACATCTTCACTACGAGGTTCTGGTGAACGGCCGCCCGCGCAACCCACGCACGTATCTGATCACCGGCCTAGGCACGCGCTAGTCAGGCGACGGTATGCTCAGCACACGGATCCTGACGGGAATCACGCCATCGCCGACCGCCCCCAACTCATTGGCCGCCGCATGCGACAGATCGAGGATCCGGCCGGGGACGGTAGGCCCACGGTCGTTGACGCGCACCCTCACGGAGCGACCGTTCTTGAGATTGGTGACGAGCACGCGCGTGCCCAAGGACAGGGAGGGATGAGCGGCCGTGAGCTGGTTCATGTCGTAGATCTCTCCGCTGGCCGTGCGCCGACCGTGGTGCGGCTTGCCATACCACGACGCGTATCCCGTCTGGATCGGGCCCACGCGCTCTGGCGAGGTGCGCGATCCGACGGCTCGCCCGGACGTGGCGCAGCCAGCCAAGACGGCAGCCAGCATCAGCGTCCGAACCAGGAGCGAAACTCTTGCCACCAGCCCACGATCGGGGGCTCCGGTCGTGCATGTTCCCCGCACGCCCCCGGCTCCGTCCCCGCCAGAAACACCTCCCGTGTCACGAGCGGGCAGTACTCGTTGGCCCGCTTGCCATTGGTCGAGTCGATGTCGATCAACGTCACGCCTTCGGGTGCGACGAAGGAAGGGGCGGGATATGCGGCCAGCGCCTGCCGCATGAAGTCTGCCCAGATGGGGAGCGCGGCCTGAGCGCCGGTTAGCTGATGAGGCTGGCCGTCGTCGAATCCCACCCAGACGACCGTGAGGAGCCGGGAGGAGTAGCCGACGAACCACGCGTCACGTCCTTCGTTGGTCGTGCCCGTCTTGCCGGCGATCTCACCGGGAACGGCGAATGCGGCGGCGACGGCGCCCGTTCCGGAACGGACTGCGCCCTGAAGCAAGGCGGTGAGGAGATAGGCTTCGGCCGGTGTCACCACCCGAGTTGGTGACTCACTGGCGGACGGGATCACGGTGCCGTCGCCTTGAAAGACCGCTCGCACGGTGCCGGGCAGGCCCGGGCGGATGCCGGCGTTGGCAAGGGGCAGGTAAGCGCCCGCCAGCTCGAAGGGCGTCACTTCGAACACTCCGAGCGCGACCGCTGGCGCCGCCGTCAGATTGTCCCCGAACCCGAACGAGCGAGCCGTCTCGACGACGGCTGCCGGACCAACCGCCTGCGCGATGCGCACGGTAGCACTGTTGAGCGATCGCTCCAGGGCACGGCGCACGGTGACGGAGCCCTCGTAGCGGCTTTCGTAGTTGCGTGGCGACCACCGCTTGCCCCCGACGGTGACGGTCACGGGAGAATCGTCAACCATCGAAGCGGCCGTGTACAGCGGGCGGCCCCGGCGAGACGCCAACGCTGCCGCATACACGAAGGGCTTGAAGGCAGAGCCAGGTTGCCGGCGTGCCATGACAGCGCGGTTGAACTGGCTGACCTGATAGTCACGTCCGCCCACCAGAGCTCGAATCTCTCCGGTGGCCGGATCGAGGGCGATGAGCGCTGCTTGAAGCCGCGCCTGAGGATCCTGCCTCCGGAGCCGGGGTAGTCCGGTCTCCAGACGATCGAGCCCTCGGGCAAGCGCGTTCTCGGCGAAGCGCTGCAGGGCCAGATCGAGAGTCGTGTAGACGCGCAAGTTCTGCTGGCCGAGCTTCGCCTCGTCGCCGAACCGGTGCTCCAGCTCGAGACGTACGTAGTCCGCGAAGTACGGCGCCGGCTGCCCAGGCGCAGGTTTCGCCAGCACACGCAAGGGCGTATGGCGCGCCTGATCGTACGCGGCGGGAGCCAGCCGCCCGAGCTCGCGCATGCGAGCCAGGACGGCATCGCGCCGCTTGCGCGCGCGCTCGGGGTTGAGCGAGGGCGAATGCGTGTTCGGCGCTCGGATCATACCCGCCAGCAGCGCCGCTTCGGCCGCGTTGAGCTGGTGGACCTCCTTGTCGAAGTAGGCGCGGGCGGCTGCGCTCACGCCGCGGATGGCGAGCGCCCCACGCTGGCCGAGGTAAATCTCGTTCAGGTACGATTCCAGGATCTGCTTCTTGGAATAGCGGGCCTCGACCAGGATGGCGAGCCAGGCCTCTTGCAGTTTTCGCGGCACGCTTCGCCTCGGGGTGAGAAGCCGGTTCTTGACGAGTTGCTGAGTGATCGTGCTCCCGCCTTGCACGGTTCGGCCCTCGCGCAGGTTGGCCCAGGCTGCGCGGACCATCCCCCGCCCGTCGAGGGCGCCGTGCTCGAAGAATCGATGATCCTCGGCCGCCAGCACTGCGTCGATGAGCAGGGGCGGGGTGTCCGCGAGCCTCAGAGGGCGGTAGTCCTCTCCAGCCCGATCGTCACCGCCCGTCAGCACTTCGGCTTCGAGTGTGACCGGCCCGACGTACTGGCCATGCGTCACCCTGGTGATGCGGTCGTTATCGACGTCGACGCGGACGCGGGTACCGCGCAGAGCACTATCCGTTTCCTGACCGCGCAGGACGAGGTCCCAGCCGGTGGCCGTGCGCCGGAACTGGCCCGGGGACGCTGGCGCGGTGCGTGTCTCCGTGTAGCCCAGGCGCGCGAGAGTCCCGGAGAGATCGACCAGCCTGACGTGGACACCCGGGGCGAGGTGCTGTCCGGCCGCAAAGACGAAGGTGGTGCGTCGCTGCTCGGCGCGCGCGAAGCGGGCTAGCTCGACCCAGGAGTAGATGCCCACGACGACCAGGACCAGCGCGGCCGTCGCCACCGCCAAGGCCGGTGCCCGTCTGAGACGCCACGGCTTCGGGGTGTCTGGTTGGGACATCCTGAGAGCTTATTGGCAAGGGTCATGCCATCGCCGGCCAGCGGCCGATAGGCCGCCGGCAGAGCAAGTTCTTCGCGCTCTTCACAGTAGATTCTTCCATCACGCAGAGCCTCGGGACCGTCTGGGATGGGCGGAGCCGGCATGATATCGTTGCCGACCATGGACACCCTAGAACTCGGACTGAAGGGCAAAGTTGCGATCGTGACGGGGGCGAGCGATGGGCTGGGTCGCGCGGCGGCTGAGCGCTTCGCGCTGTGCGGGGCCAAGGTGGCCATGGCCGCGCGGCGGCCGGACGTGCTGGAATCGGCGGCACGGGCCATCGAGAAGGCGACCGGTGCGGAGATCATCGCTCGGCCGACGGACGTGACCAAGCCGGTCGAGCTCGAGGCGCTCGTGAAGGCCGCGAGTCAGCGGTTCGGGGGCATTGACGTTCTCGTCAACAATGCGGGAACGTCGTCGGCTGGCGCGCTGGAGACGGTCACCGACGAGATGTGGCAGTACGACTGGGACCTGAAGGTCATGGCCGCTATCCGCCTGTCGAGACTCGTGATCCCGTCGATGAAGGCGCGTGGGGGTGGCGCTATCCTCAACATCACCACCATCGGCGGCAAGGCGCCAGCGGCCAAGGCGCTGCCGACGTCCGTGACGCGGGCGGCCGGGATCAACCTGACCAAGTCGCTCGCCAACGAATACGCGGCTGACGGCATCCGTGTGAACACCATCTGTCTCGGCGTCGTCAAGAGTGCCCAGTGGACCCGTCGCTTCAAAGGTGGAGACCTCGAGGCCTTCTACGCCGAGATGGCGAAGCAGCGACGGGTCCCCGTCGGCCGTATCGGCGAGGCGGAGGAGTTCGCGGATCTCGCGGCTTTCCTGGTCTCCGAGCGCGCACGGTTCATCACGGGGGCATCGGTCAACTTCGACGGAGGCGCCGCCGCCGTCGTCTGAACGGCATCGGGTCTGCCAGCGCTACTTGAAGGCCGGCATCACCTCGTGCGTGAGGATGCGCAGGGTGCGCTCGATTCGATCCGGAGAAAGAAGACCGCCCGCGTTCAGCTCGGCCGCGATACCGCTCAGGCCAAGCTCTTCCCGGAGCTGGCCGAGACGATCGATCAACGCGGGGGCGGTGCCGAAGGCCACGCGCTTGCGGAGGATCTCCTCGTAGGAGAGTCCGGCCAGGGTGTCGACGCGCGCTTGCAGGCGCTCAGCGGGCGCGGCGCCGGCACGCCCCACGCCCCCCCGCTCCAGATCGGCCTGGCGATTGAAATAGAAGGAGATACTCTCGCAGGGCTCCTCCAGGGCGGCCTTGGCCGTGGGCCCCGCGTAGATCGGAATACGGAGGCAGACGTCTCCGTGGCCCGGATGACCGGCCTGCCGCCACGCTTGACGGTACGACCGAGGTGAATCCTTAGATCATCGATATCTCCAGCCACCGGTGCCGACAACACGGACCGCGCCGGGGAGAAGTGCATCTCCCCAAGCCACGCGCAGTCCAGTCCCCAGGCTTCGGCGAGGTCCACCAGGTGGAAGCCCTGCTGGAAGGCGAGGGCCGGGCCGCCTGCACCCTTGGTTTCGAACTCCATGAAGACCCCGAACTTCATCGGCGTTCTCCTCGACGTGTGGGCCGACGCAGTGCTCAGGCTCGCGCGGGTGCTGCTGCCCGCGACTCATGCTCGGCCGGAGGTAGCCGACGTAGCCGAGGGCAGCCACACGACGAACAGGGTGGTGCAGGCCGAGATGGCAGCCATGGTGAGGAGCAGGGTGGAGAAGCCTCCGGCCTTGACTGTCGGCCCCAGCAGATAGACGGCTATCGAGCTGGCGCCGAAGGAGATGGCAAGGCGAACCCCTGTCACGCGCGAGCGCATCCGGTCGTCCACGTAACGGACGATGAGGGCGTCGATGAACGGGATGGCCCCGAACACGAACACCATGAACGCCAGCGCCACCGCATAGAGGGCCCAGCCTTCGGCATGAGCCGCAAGCAGAAAGAGCGGCACCTGGCCGGCCACGACCGGCAGGTACACCCATTTGAGAGGGAAGCGGTCGATGAGCTTTCCCACCACGAGCTGCGCGAACGAGGCCACGGTGTAGACGACGGCCAGCAGCACGCCGACCTTGGCCGGATCATCCACCACACCAGCGAGACGCTCCGTCAGGAGCTGGCCGTTGCCGTTGGTGGTGAAGTTGAAGATGAGGCTGCCCGAGATCGCGGCTAAGGTCATCACCACGAAGGCACGCATCATCACGTGCCCGCGGCATGTCCAGCATGCGGGGCGGCCGCTTGGCCGGAGGCGATTCCTCTCGTGGCACAAGGATGGCGAACAGGGCGCCACACACCAGCGCGATCAGACCGGGCACCACGAAGGCCAGGCGCCAGCCCGAGACCTGGACCAGGAAGCCCGTGAGGATGGCTGCCCCCGCAATCCCGAGATTGCCTGCGAGCCCGTTCAGTCCGATGGTAAAGCCGGGATTCCGCGAGTGCTGGACGATCATCGGGATGCCGACCGGGTGATAGATGGAGGAGAAGACACCCATCAACGTCAGCGCTCCCGCCAGCTGCCACACGGTCTGCGTGACGGCTATCAACAGAGCGGTCAGCCCCATACCGAGGAAGAACACGATCATCATCGCGCGCCGACCCCAGAAATCACCGAGCCGGCCTGCCGGGAGCGACCCGATCCCGAACATGACGAACGCACCGAGGGTATACGGCATGAGATCCTGCCAGAGCATGCCCCAGTCGGCGGCGATGGCGGCCACCGCCGTGGCGAAGACCAGCAAGAACAGATGATCGAGGGCGTGCCCCGCATTCAGCAGCAGGGCGGTCGGGCTCGCATTCGACATTCGATCGCCTCCCTTAGCAGCGACGGCTTCGGACGCTCGAACACTCTAACGCGCGAACCGGCGCTTGCCTAGGAGTCGCGCCGCGGGTGCGAGCCCACCAGGCCTACGAGACCGTCGCGCGGCCCCCGGTCCCGAGGGTCGTGACCCCGATTCCGAGCAGCCGCACCGGGCGCACCCCCGCTTCGGTGCGTTCAAGTAATCTCTGAGCTTCGAGGGCGATTGTCTCCGCGTCGTCGGTGGCCTGAAGAAGGGTCGCCCGGCGAGAGATGTGCTCGAAGTTCCGGTAGGTCAACTTCAGGACGATCGTTCGCCCCGACAGGCCTCGTCGCCGCAGGCGTTCGGCCACCGTCCGCGCCAAGCTCCGAATCTGCTCATGGAGCAGGGCGAGCTCAGTCGTGTCAGCCTCGAACGTCGCCTCGTTGCTCACTGACCTCGGTTGTCTCGACACCTGGACCTCGCGGTCGTCGAGACCGAGGGCGAACGCGTGCATTCGGGGCCCATGCTTGCCGAGCTGGGCTTGGAGCCAGGCCGGGTCGGCCTGCGCCAGATCGCCGATGGTCCGGATGCCGGCGGCGATGAGCTTACGCTCGGTGACCCGGCCGACCCCCCACATCCGGGAGACCGGCAGCGGGGCGAGGAAGTCGACCAGGTCGTGAGCGTGCACCACGACGAGCCCGTCGGGCTTGCGAAGGCCCGAGGCGATCTTGGCGGCGAACTTGTTGGGCGCGATCCCGGCGGAGGCGGTCAGCCCTGTGTCCCGGCGGATCTCGTCCTTCATGGTCTGGGCCAGCTGGCCGGCTTCCGTGACCGTGCCCGCCCGCTCGCTCACGTCGAGATAGCACTCGTCCAGGGCAAGCGGTTCGATGAGCGTCGTGTGCTGACTCAGGATCGCCCGGATGCGCTCGGACACGTCACGGTAGTGATCCATCCGCGCGTCGACAATTACCAGCTCGGGACACAGTCGCCGGGCGCGGAACATCGGCATGGCGGAGCGGATCCCGAACCTGCGCGCTTCGTACGACGCGGCCGCCACCACGGCACGCCGCGAGCTACTGCCGACGACGACGGGCTGACCCGCGAGCGCGGGGTGATCCCGCTGCTCCACCGAGGCGTAGAAGGCGTCCATGTCGATGTGAATGATTCGGCGATCCATCGCCGACTCGATCAGGCAACGGCGGGCATGACTTCGCGGGTGAACAGATCCAGCGCGGCCCGCGTCGCTTCGCGCGGGATGCCGGCCACCGAAAGGCGGCAGATCAGGTGGGTCAGCCCCAGGGTCTGCTGAAAGCGCTGGATCTGCCGGATACAGCTGGTCGGGTCACCCAGGATGATGCGGTCGTGGGCCAACCGGTCGATCGTGAGATCTCCGGCGGGACGCTTCACCACCGGGTGGGGCCAGCGAAAGTACGTCTGCTCGAATGATCGAACGAACGATTCCCCGGCCACGGCGTGGGCGATCTCCAGGCTCTCGGCGACGAAAACGTACCTGATCAGGGCCACATCGCCCGCGCCCGGATCCCTCGCCGTCTCCTTCCGCGCCTCACGGTACTGACGCACACAGCTCACCAGCTCATCCAGCCGCGCCGAAGGGCCGCCGAGCCAAGCGTCACCGAGTCGTGCAGCCCGTCGGATGGCCGGCGGCACCCAGCCGGCGAACCAGAGCGGTGGACGCGGGCGTTGCACGGGGCGCGGCCGCACGGTCGCGTTCGTCACCTGATAGTGCGTGCCGTGATGAGTGACCGTCTCCTCCGACCAGAGTCGCTTGATCAAGGGGACGGCCTCGTCCATGCGGCTGCCGCGCTCCTGGAGCGGCACGCCGAAGGCGGCAAACTCCTCGGGCGCGTAGCCCACACCCACGCCGAAGATGAGCCGGCCGCCGGAGATCACGTCCACCATGGCCGCTTCCTCAGCCACTCGTAACGGATGGTAGAGCGGCAGGAGCAATACGGCCGTCCCGAGGCCCAGCCGGCGCGTGCGGCTGGCGATGGCCGCCAGGCCTAGCAGCGGCGTGGGATAGAGCAGGGGGCTGTTGTGGTGCTCCCCGAGCCACACTGAATCGAAACCGGCCGCCTCGGCCTCCTCACACTCGCGAATCGTCTCCTCGAAATCGCCCCCTGCCTGCAGCGGGCTCAATCCAAGCTTCATGCTCGCCCCTTCCCGTTGCGTCCGGTTCGCCGGCTGGCTCTTTTCTCGCCGGAGCTGCGTTCTGGCCTATACTGGCACCGACGGCGGCCGTCGTGTCGGAACGAAAAGGCTGCCAGGAAGCGGGGAGGAACGACATGATCCAGGCACGCAAGCTCGGCCATATCGTGTTGAAGGTCCGCGATGCCCAGAAGTCCAAGGAATTCTACACACGGGCCCTGGGCCTCAGAGTGGCCCACGAGGATCGCGCGCGCGGGACGGTCTTCCTCAGCTTTGGTGTCCAGCACCACGACCTGGCGCTATTCCAGCTGGCCACGGGTGAGGCGCCACAGGAGCACCAGCCTGGCCTCCACCACACGGCGTGGCAGGTAGGAAGCTTCGAAGAGCTGCAAGCGGCCTACCGGGAGCTGGGACACCTCGGGATCGCGGTCGAGTCCACCGTCGAGCACAACGTGACCCGGAGCGTCTATTTCCACGACCCCGACGGTAACCGCGTGGAGCTCTACTGCGACATGGTCGTGGATGGCTTCGAGGCCATGCGGACGATGGGGCCCCGGCGGGACCTGATCGACATGGAAACGGGCGAGGTCGCGGCCGCGCGTCACTAGCTGTCCATCCATCAGCTCCGGGCCAGCTCGGCCATCAACGTGAGCGCCGCCGGATCCTCGGCGACGATGGTGAGCCCGGTGATGCCCGAGTCGGCCCAGGCGCGATACCGTTCCCGGATTCGCGCCGGCGGGCCCACCAGCGCCGCCTCGTCGCAGAACTCGTCGGGCACCGCCTCGATGGCTTCTGCCTTCCGGCCGGCGAGGTAGAGCTCCTGGATACGCTGGGCGGCGTCGCCGAAGCCGCGCCGAACCATCATGTCCTTGTGGAAGTTCGTGTCGCGGTGTCCCATGCCGCCTGCGTAGAGCGCCACGCGCGGCTTCATGCGGGCGAGGGCGCCCCGCACATCGTCGGTGATCACCACGTCGGCGCGGGGCTGGATCTCGAGGCTCGCCCACGACTTGCCGCCGCCCGCCCGGCGAAATCCTTCCTCGAGCCACGGACGGAGCATCGGCATCAGGCGCGGCACGAAGCCGAGCGGCAGCCAGCCATCGGCGATCTCGGCCGTGAGCTTCACGTTGGCTTCGGTGCCGGTACCGAGCCAAATGGGCAAGCGCGGGTTCATGTGCAGGATCGACGTGAGCGGTTTCCCAACGCCGAGCGTCCCGGGACCGGTATACGGGAGCGAGATCTCGCGTCCGTCATGGCGCACGGGCTCCTTGCGCTCGAAGATCTTGCGCATGATGGCGACGTAGTCACGCAGGCGCCAGTACGGCCGGCCCCAGGGCTGGCCGTACCATCCCTCGACGATCTGCGGCCCCGACACGCCGAGGCCCGCGATGACCCGATCACCACCGGCAAGGGCCGCCAGGGTTCCGGCGGCCATGGCAGCCGTTGCGGGAGGGCGGGCAGCCAGCTGCATGATCCCGGTCCCGAGTCGAATGCGCTTGGTCAGAGCGGCGAGATAGGCGAGGGGCGTGATAGCGTCGGAGCCATACGCTTCGGCAGTCCACACGGAGTCGAATCCCAGGCGCTCCGCGAGCAGCACCTTGTCCACCGGCAGGTCCAGCTGGGCGCCGGAGTATCCGATACTCAGTCCGAGCTTCATCAGCGTTCTCCTCTCGCATTTCGGATGGTGGTGCGGTCTCTGGTCGAGCCGGTGCCGAAGATCTCGCGCGTGTCGAGCACGATCGTGCGCGCCCCTCGTTTTCGGGCCGTCTCGACCATGTGCTGGGTGCCGCCAGGGCCATCGCCGGCGCCTCCGTCCCAGAGGGCGATCACGGTTGTGTGGGCGCCCCCCTTGACCAGCGCATTCTGCAGCATCCAGAGATTGTTGCGATCCCAGATGGTATAGCCCGGCCGGCGGCGTAGCCAGACGGGCAGCGCCGCCGAGTCCTGCAGCACCCGCGCGGGGAGGCTCTGCGCGAGCTGGTGGAATCGCGCGATCCAGCCGGGGCCGGCATCCTGCACGGAGGCAGCAACATAGTCATCGGCCGGAAAGGGAAGATAGAGCGTGGTGGGAATGGACAGCGCCTGGCAT
Source organism: uncultured Candidatus Rokubacteria bacterium (assembly GCA_963754315.1). GTDB lineage: Bacteria > Methylomirabilota > Methylomirabilia > Rokubacteriales > CSP1-6 > CAVWFS01. The sequence continues at coordinate 825,564 of CAVWFS010000007.1, read as the reverse complement.
ACCTCGTGGAAGAGGATGTCGCCACCGCTCGCGCCGCCGGCGATTCCGACGATCTCGGTCCCTGCCGTGTCGCGCTCGCTCCGGACTGCCGCCTCGATCGCCTCGCGCGCCCTTGCCTCTTGGTGGGCCGGGAACCGCGGCGTGGCGCGTCCCGGCTCGTCGAGACGATGGCCAGTGAAGAGGATGGTCCGGGGCGGCCGCACCTTCCCGGGTGATGCCGGTGGGGCGACGACGGCGAGCGCGGCTCGGGCATTGTCTGGCAGCACGCCGAGCTGCTCGTAGAGGACGAGCTGCTGGCCGGCCGAGTTGCGATGGAAGTCCTGGGCCTTCGCGAGAGCCCGCCGGTAGGCGTTGGCGACGTACTGGGGTCGCTTGGAGACGAGGCACGCAAGGTCGGCCTTGCTGATCTCGAACCAGATGTCGGGCTCCCCTTCTCGGTCGAGGCGCGCCTGCTCTGTCTCGAACGCGAGATCCACCCCGGCCACGAGCTTGGCGCGGTGGGCTTCAAGCTCTTCCAGCCGATCGGCCGCTTGCTTGTCTGACTCGAAGGCGCCCGTCCAGACCTGGCCGAGATCACGCGCGAGGGCGATGAGCACGGTCAGCAGCCCTGCGGCGTTCAAGCCCGAGTAAAAATGGTTGCGATCGAGAAGAAATCCGAGATCGTAGGCCTCGAACGACTTCAGCAGGAACGGTGACCCCAGCGCCGTCTCTCGTCGCGCCTGCTCGTTCGGCTGCGCCTCCCAGTCTCGTTGCCACAAGGTCTTCGCGTTGCGACCCACCAGCGACTGAATCTCCGCGCGGCGGTACGCGGCGAGATCGCCATGAGCGAGGACGCGGTCGAGGGCTTGGCTGGAGCGGACGAGGTCGCCCAGGCGCTGGAAGATCGTCCCCAGCCGCTCGTTGCTTTCGAGATCGTTTGCGTCGACCTCTCGAACGGCTTCCCAGGTTTGGCGAGCCGCTTCCATGGCGTTCAGGGAGAACTGGGCCCGCCCCACGTCACGGAGCCCCTGGACAGCCCACGTGAATGCTTCGGCCTCCAGAGCGAGCAGGCTGAGGTCACCGGCCTGCTTCGCCATCGCCGCGCGCTCCACCTCCTCGCCAAAGTCGGCCGGGACGGCGACGAAGCGTGCCGGATCCTGGGCGTGCAGATCGGGTAGCGACCGGAAGACGGGGCTGTCCATCCCGGGCGATTCCAGTGTCCGTGCCAGCGCCTCGTGCAGGCGGTCGACGCTGGCGCCCGGATTGTCGCGGTCGTACTCGAAATACCGCTCGGTCAGGTTGTCGAACGGCATGGGGTCGCCCTTGAAGCGAATGAGAAACGTGCGCTTGTCGCGCAGGGCATGGCGGATGCCGAGCTCGTAGAAAACATTGGCGTTGTGGATCGAGACGTCCGCGATGACCAGGTCGCGGGTGAGCAAAAGCTCGAACATGTCGCGGACGATGTTACCCGCTTCCACGATCTCCCCGGTCGTGCGCCCGATGATGCCGAGCCTGCGCAGGACCGGATCGATCAGCTCCCGGTCGATCGTGTCGAAGTCGACGGTGACCGGCGCCCTGGTGGTGGGGTCGATGTAGGTCTTCGCGCCGAAGGGCCGTACGATGAATGCGTTCACGACCGTCCTCCTGCTTCTTGGGAGCGACTGAGCCAGGGTGCGGCGTCGGGGTAGCCGCGGGCCAGGACCGCCGTCGTCAAGGTCTGCAGCACCGAGAACAGCCGCGACTTGGCTTCGACCAGCGCGGCGGAGTCGACGCGGACGCTCAGGGTCCAGATCTCGGTGAGGCTCGCCTCGTAGTCGGCCTGGATCTCGTTCACCAGTTCCGCCCAGCGCGCCGGTAGCTCGAAGTCTTCGTAGCCTCCTCGGCCTCGTCCGAAGTGCGCGACAGCCAGGTAGCGCAGCACCGTCTGCTGGCAGAGGTCGTTGAGAAAGGCGGGGGCCCACGAGACACCTGGCTCGCTCTCCCCCTGCACGAGACGGTAGCCGGCGGCGAGCCCGGCACCGCCGAGAGCGCCGAGGATGGCGCCCAGCACTGCGCCACCGCCGAAGGTGAGGCCGGCGGCCGCCGCGTCCGCCGCCAGTCCTCCCAGCGCTCCGCTCACGGCGCCGCCGACCATCGCCCCCTTTCCCGGCGTGAGCCATTCGGCTCCGATGACCACGAAGTGCTCAAGGCGCTCCTGCAGCTTGAGGCTGGAGTGTCCGTCCAATCCGTGATCGGCCACGAGCGCATCCACCAGCTTCCGCGTCCGTATCTCCAGCCGTTCGCGCAGTTGGCGCATGGCCCGCCGACTGGCCGCCGGGGCGAGGGCGGCGAGACGCCCGAACACGCCGGGGCGGGGCGCCGCCATGACCTCTCGGTCGGCCGCGGTGGCCACCAGGTAGGACGCCATTTGCCCCAGCGCGCCGCGCAGAACGACCAGGCTGCGCTCACGCCAAACGGCGGCACAGCCCTCGAGCGTCGGCTGCTTCTCCGGGGGCAGTAGCGGCAGAAGCCGCATGAAGAGGACACTCTCCTGGACCCAGCACCGAGAGAAGGCGTCGAGCGCCAACACGTCGCGCACGATCGGCCAGGGGGCGGCATGTTCGCGCCAGATCTGTTCGAGCCGCCTCGCCTCGACGGCCCCCGGCTCACCGGCGAGCATCGGGAGCGCGGGACCGGTCTGATTGAGGACGACCAGCACGGGCCGGCCGATCCAGGTGAGCAACTCGAGCTCGGTGGTTACGTAGGCGGCCTGCTCGGGCTCCTCCGCCGCGTTGACGAGATACAGAACGGCGTCGGCCTCGTCACGTGCGTTGCGGATCGCTTGCTGGCTCGACCAGAACGGTCGGTCGGTAAGGCGGTCCCACACCTGGCTGAGCAGCCACCCGATCGGGTTCGACTGTCCCCGTAGGCGCCCCATCAGCCGGACTGTGTTTCCGAGGCCGGGCGTATCCCACAGGACGAGCTGGCTTCCATCCGACTCCGCCAAGGTGTAGCGTTCGCTTCGCTCGGTGACGTGGGCCTGATCGCGTACCTCGCCGACGTCGCGACGCAGGAGCGTTCGGGCCAGCGTCGTCTTCCCGACGTTGGTGTGGGAGATCAGGCTCAGGGTTACCGAGACCGGGGTCACGACATTCTAGGCAGCGGCCAGGGGGGGCCACACGCTGCGCCGCAGACGGGTGAGTACCTGATCGTCGGCGACATCACGTGCGAGATCCAGATGCACGATGGTCGATCCCGCCCGCCGAGCGACGAGGTCCCAGGCGCGCTGCCGCTCGGCCACGCGTACCCCCTCGGCCCCTGATCCCGCCAGGCGCAGACGATAGGATGACGCATCGACGACGACGAGGGCACGTCGGATTCCCGGCTTTACCTCGGACACCCAGGCGGCGAGTCGTGCGATCACGGCACCGTGCACCTCATCCTCGGGGGACTGGGCCAGGCTGAAGACGAGCAGCCGCCACTGCTCGCTGCCGCCGCCTGTCCCAGGGCTTGCCTCCCATGCGGCCTCCGGCTCGGCCCCGTAGGGCATTGTGTCCGCGACGCGCACGTCGGCGGCAGCACCGACGAGGTCCCGGACGAGATCGCGGAGCGTGTCCTCTGCTCCGGGTGTGAAGGTGATCCCATAGGGCAGGATCTCGACGTGGGTCCGCTGACCCCTGCCTGGTGTTAGACGGCTGAAGTAGGGCTCGCCCAGGTCGACAGGAAGGTTGGCAGCGAGTCGCCCGGCACGCGCGAAGGCGCCCGCGGCCAGCAGCATGCGCGGGCCAACGACCAGGAGCAAGGTCGTCAGCGCGTAGCGATGAATCCAGGGGGCCGCCTCGCCCGTGGCCGGTGCGCGCATGGCGGCCAGAACCGCGGCCGAGGGAATCGGCTCGCCGAGCAGGAGACTCGACGGGCCGAGCAGGGCAGCGAGAATGGCTCGCAGGGCATGGGGGTCCAGAAACGTGCTCTCCCACGTAGCCCGGTACTCGAACGCGATACCTCGCCAGTAGGTTCCAACCAGGACACCAAGGGCGATCAGCGCGGCGCCCAGGTTCAGGAGGCCGCGTACGCGAGCGGCCACGAGGGGCGTGGCGAGGCGCCGCCAGTAACCCACGTAGGCGTTCACGACCTGCCCGACGAGACGGGCCCCCTCCGTGCGGGCGCGGAGCGGACGCCGTGCGCGCCAGTTCGCCCAGCTCGTCGCCAGGGCAACCCAGCCCGCAGAGGGGTGGCTCATGTCTGCCCGCTGCAATGGCGGGCGGAGTGCGCGCGCCAGCCACCAGGCGGCGAGGGCTACGTAGACACCAAGATTCCACAAGATCAGCCCGAGCAGGGGAACGGACAGGATATTGACCCGACGTTCGGGGCCGAGAGTGTCGCTCAGCACTCCGATGAGGCAAGCGGCCACGAGGAGGACCCACGCGACGGTCGCGGGCGGGCGCGTCGCGTTCAGAACCGCGTTGATCCAGGGGGCCCGCTCGGCTAGATTCTCGATCAGGCGTACCGCGCGCTGCTCGAGCATCAGCGCGGGGGGCCCCTGGGCGGTCGCGTGGACCGCCACCGTGATGCGGGTACGTTCCTCGGGAGAGAGGAGTCGTCCATCCCGGTCCACCTCCTCGATGGCCCGGATCAACAAGACGCGCTGCGCGGCCGCCTCCCGCACGATCGACATTGTAGCCCCCGTGCCTGCGGGGAGCGGTGCGGTCCAGGACGGCCACGGGGAGACAAAGGGTGACCTGGAGCCTCGAGTGCACTAGAATGAGCGGGTCAGAGACATTCCCTATGATTCCCGTCTAGCGTGGCTCGTCGGTATCCTGGGCGCGGCCCTCGACCCCCTCGGGGGTCTCATCGTCCCGAGCGTCCCCCATCCCTGTTCGACACTCTGACGGCCGTCCAGCCCCACCAGCGGCTCCGGCTGGAAACGGAGCCAGGCGAGCTGTCCATGCGCGTCATGGACCTCGTCGCCCCCATCGGAAAGGGCCAGCGCGGCCTCATCGTGGCGCCGCCACGGACGGGGAAGACCATCCTGCTTCAGCAGATCGCGAAGGCCGTGCTGGTCAATCACCAGGAAGTGGCGGTGATCATTCTCCTGGTCGACGAGCGCCCCGAGGAGGTGACCGATTTCCGGATGCTCCTCGGGAAATCGACCGAGATCTTTGCCTCGAGCAACGATCAGTCCCCACGACAGCACGTGCAGCTCACCGAGCAGGTTCTGGACAAGGCCAAGCGGATGGTCGAGCAGGGCCGCGACGTGCTGGTCCTCTTCGACTCGCTCACTCGCATGACGCGCGCCTACAACAATCAGCGGCCGTCCGGGGGCCGAACGATGTCAGGCGGGATCGACTCCCAGGCTCTCCTGGGTCCGCGCGCCTTCTTTGGCGCCGCGCGCGCCATCGAGGCCGGGGGCTCACTCACGATCGTGGGGACCGTGCTGGTGGACACCGGTTCCCGCATGGACGACATCATCTTCGAGGAGTTCAAGGGGACCGGGAACCTGGAGCTCTTTCTCTCGCGTGATCTGGCCGACCGACGCATCTTCCCCTCTTTCGACGTGATACGCTCGGGCACGCGCCGCGAGGAGCTGCTGTTCACACCAGACGAGATGACGCGCGGGCGGCTCCTGCGCCGCCTGCTGGCCGAGATGAAACCGGTCGATGCGATGGAGAGCTTGCTCGAACGCCTCAAGCTCACGCGGACGAACGCCGAGTTCCTGCAACGGCTTGCCGGATAGGCGCGTGGCGCCGGGCTCCGGGCGGCATCGCTGAGCGGCCGAGCGGAGTTGACCCTCTCGTCCCCTACGCATTCCGGCGGTGAGCCCACGCGCCCCCCGGCGGCCAGACGCCTGGCGCGGTTTGTAGTCGGTCTCGCGCTTGACGCGGTGCCGGAGCGCGTGATTTCCCAGGCTACCCTGCTCACGCTCGACACGCTCGGCAACTGTCTGGCAGCCGCTCGGTCGCCTCTAGGACAGAACCTCACGTTCAAGCTCTATCCGTGTGGCTCGATTGCTCAGCCGTACATGGACTGTGCGCTCCGCTTGCGTGAGGAGCACGGCGTCCGGTCACACGAGATCGAGGCCATCCGCTGTCGCACGGCGGCCGGGCCGGTGCCGCGGCTGTGGGAGCCGCTCGCGGCCAAGCACGCGCCGCCCAACGGTTACGCGGCAAAGTTCAGTCTGCCGTACCTGCTGGCAGCGATCGTGGTCAAGGGCAGGGTCGGCCTCGCCGAGTTCACGGACGTGGCCGTGCGCGATCCTCACGTTTTGCAGGTGGCGGAGCGGGTCACGTACGAGCTGGATGCCGCCATCGACTATCCTCGGCAGTTCGTCGGCGACGTGGAGATCACCTTGAACGACGGACGGGTTCTGCGCGCGCGACAGGACCGTCCGCGCGGCGGCCCCGACATGCCGATGTCGCAGGGTGAGTTGGAGGCAAAGTTCCGCGGCAATGCCACCCTTGCCATGTCCGCCGCGCAGGCCGAGCGTGTCATCCGCACCGTGAACGGATTGGCCACCGGCGGAGCGCTCGCGGACTTGATGACCGCTCTCACCTCGTAGCAGGAAGGAACTGACCATGCCCAACGTGTCTCGACGCGCAATGGTCACGGCCGCCATCGCGGTACTCGTGTGCCTCGCCCTCACCAGTCTCGCCGCCGCTCAGGACACTCGGATCGACGCGGCCAAGAAGGAAGGCAAGGTGGTCTGGTATACCTCGCTCGCCTTACCGAGCGCGGAGAAGGTCGCCAAGCTGTTCGAGGCGGCCCATCCCGGCATCAAGGTCGAGGTGCACCGGACCGGATCCCAGCGGATCTTGCAGCGGGTCATGCAGGAGCTCTCGGCCAACATCAAGAACGTCGACGTCGTCCACACCTCGGATGCCGGCCACTTCGTCCTGCTCAAGGAGAAGAAGCTCCTGGCCAAGTACACCCCGGCCGGGGTCGAGGGCTTTCCGTCCGGCTTCAAGGACGCCGACGGCTACTACTACGGTCTGCGGGCTACCGTCAACGTCATCGCCTATAACCCGAAGCTGGTGCCGGCGGCGGAGGCGCCCATGACGTGGAAGGACCTGCTCGATCCCAAGTGGAAGGGGAAGCTGGTGACGGCGCATCCGGGCTATAGCGGGGTGATCGCCACCCATGTGCTCGCCCTCGTCCACCTCCATGGCTGGGACTACTTCAAGCAGCTCGCCCAGAACAAGCCCATGCTCGTACAGTCCGCCGTCGATCCCGCGGGGGTGGTCGCCTCGGGAGAACGCCCGGTGGCAGCCAACGGAGGCGACTACACCTTCTACCAGACGAAGAAGAAGGGAAATCCCGTCGAGATCGTGTACCCGAAGGAGGGCGTCCCGCTCGTGGTGTCGCCGACTGCCATCACGAGCTTCGCGCCTCACCCGCACGCGGCCCGGCTCTTCACCGACTTCACGTTCAGCCGCGACGTGCAGCAGGTGCTGGCTGACACCGAGGGGCTCTATACCGGTCACCCCGAGGTGAAGTATCCGACGGACAAGCCGAAGTTGAGCGAGCTCAAGCTGCTCGTCACCGATCCAGGTGAGCTCGAGCGGCGCAACGAGGAAATCCGCAAGCGATTCGTGGAGTTCTTCGGAGCGTAGCCAGGATCGTGAGCGTTCACGCCGCGCGCCACGCGCCCGCGACCTTCTCCGGTCGGCTGATCGGCCTCGACCGCACCCTTCCCGTGTGGGCCGCGGTCGTCCTCGCGCTCGTGTTCCTGATGGCCTTGCCGCTTGGCTGGCTCGTCACGGTCAGCGTGAGCGGCCGCGACGGCCTCACCTTGGCGAACTATCGGCTGGTGCTGGGCGACCCGGCCTTGCAGAAGGCGCTCTGGAACACCGTGGTGCTGGCCTTCTGGGTTGGGCTGGCCTCGCTCGCGGTCGGGGCTCCGCTGGCGTGGTTGACCGCCCGCACCGACGTTCCCGGTCGTACGCTGATACGCGGTCTCGTCATGGCCTCCTTCGTGACCCCGCCCTTTCTCGGCGCGTTCGCGTGGGTGATGCTGGCCGGGCCCAATGCCGGGTTGCTGAACAAGCTCTGGCGGGCTGTGACCGGCGCCGAGGAAGCCCTCGTCAATATCTTCAGCATGACCGGGCTGGTCTTTGTGGTCACCATGTACACGTTTCCCTACGTCTACATCATGATCGCCAACACGCTCGGGCTGATCGCATCCGACCTCGAGGAGGCGGCAGCCATCCTCGGCGCCGGCCGACTCACCGCTGCCCTCACGGTAACCTTGCCCATGGTGACCCCAGCCCTGGTGAGCGGGTTCATCCTCGCTGTCCTGCAGGCACTGGCGCTCTTCGGATCGCCGGCCATTCTGGCCATGCCCGCCGGATTTCATACGATCACCACGCAGATCTGGTCGTTTTTTCACTTTCCACCGAAGGTCGAGATGGCGGCGGCGTTTTCGATTCCACTCTTGCTGGCCACCGCGCTTCTGCTGCTGCTCCAGAAGAAGCTGCTCGGGCGGCGCGGCTACGCCGCCGTCGGAGGCAAAGGAGGGCAGCGGCGTCGAATTCCACTCGGTGCCTGGCGCTATCCGGCGCTCCTCGGCTGCCTCGGTGTGATGGCCTGCGCCATCTTTCTGCCGTACGCCGTCCTGGCCAAGGCGGCCGTCTCGCGGGCGTGGGCCCAGCCGCTGACGTGGGACAACCTGACTCTGGCAAACTTCGCGTTCACGTTCTTCGAATACAGCGCCACGCAGGCGGCCATCCTGAACACGCTCGAACTGGGAGTGCTCACGGCCTCGGTGGGCGCGGCCATGGTGGCTCTGCTTTCATACATCACCAGCCGGCGCCTCGTTGTCGGCCACCAGGTGGTGGCCTTTCTCGCCCTGGCTCCCGTCGTCATTCCAGGGGTGGTGTTGGCGGTGGCTCTCTTCATCGCCTACACTCGGCCGCCCTTCGTCCTCTATGGGACCTTGGCCATCCTGTTCGTCGCGTATCTGACCAAGGAGATGCCCGTCGGCTACGCGCAGTCCGACGCCACGTTCCGCGGCATCCCGCCCGAACTGGAGGACGCCGGGCGTATCTTGGGCGCGGGACGGCTTCGCGTCCTTGGCGACATCACGGCCCCCCTTGCCAAGAGCGGCATCATCGCGGCCTGGTGCTTCATCTTCATCGGTGTGATCCGCGAGTTGTCGGCCTCGATCATCCTGTTCACGCCGGCCACCAAAGTCATGTCCGTGGTGATCTTTGATCTCAAGGAGGAAGGGCAATTCGGCGCGATCGCTGTCCTCGGTCTCGTGATGCTCGCTCTGACCTTTGCCACCGTAGCCCTCGTGCAGGCCGCGCTCGGACGCGATGTGCTCGGGGCGAAGGAGTGACATGCCGGGGGTGATGATCAGGTCCCTGACCAAGCGGTACGGCGACGTGGCCGCCGTCGCCGGGCTTTCGCTGGAGGTCAAGCCCGGCGAACTGGTCGCGCTGCTCGGCCCGTCGGGCTGCGGCAAGACCACCACGTTGCGGCTGGTGGCGGGCTTCCTCCAGCCGGAGGCGGGCGAGATCTGGGTGGGTGAACGATGCCTGTCGTCGCCAGTGGCTGTGGTCCCACCTGAACGGCGCCGGATGGCGATGATCTTCCAGAGCTATGCGCTCTGGCCCCACATGACGGTGGCGCAGAACGTCGCCTACGGGCTCCGGTTCAAACGTGAGCTATCGCGCCCGGAGCGTGAGCGGCGTGTGCGCGAGATCCTCGGTGCCGTGCAGCTCTCCGGGTACGAGGCCCGCTATCCGGGCGAGCTGTCGGGCGGCCAGCAGCAGCGGGTGGCCGTGGCGCGGGCCCTGGTCGTGGAGCCCGAGATTCTCCTCCTCGACGAACCACTCTCCAACCTGGACGCTAACCTGCGCGAGGAGATGCGCTTCGAGATTCGTCGGTTACATGAGGCGTTCGGCATCACCACCCTCTACGTGACGCACGACCAGGCGGAGGCCATGGTGATCTCCGACCGCATCGCCGTCCTCCACCAGGGACAGGTCGCTCAGATCGGCTCGGCCGACGATCTCTTTCTCGAGCCGCGCACACGTTTCGTTGCCGAGTTCATCGGCAAGACCAATCTCATCGACGGCGTGGCCGTCGAATCCGACACGGTTGCCCGGGGAGGCCTGCGTTTCCGTATCGCCACGGCCGGCCTCAAGCCGGGCGCTCGCGTTGCCGTGTCCATCCGTCCACACCAGATCGCGCTGCTGGCGGAGCCAGCGGAAGGTGCGGGCGGCTCGACCACCAACACGTTCCGGGGCACCGTGGAACGCGCCAGCTTCCTGGGCGAAAGCGTGGACTATCAGATCCGGGTCGATGGGACCGACTTGTTGCTGCGCGTAGCTGGACCGCCCGAGCGGCGCCTTCGTCCTGGCGAGCGGGTGGCGCTCAAGATCGACCCTGCCGCCTGCGTCCCGCTCGTTGACGAGCGCACCGCGGATTAGATCAGCTTCCTAGTCGCGCGTGGGCGACGACTTCAAGAGCCAATCGATCACCGCACCTGGATCGCTGACTTGTGTCCGGCGCGGCTCGTCGCTCCCGGCGCGTGGCGACCCTTCGTTGGGGGGAATCGGCGCCACAGTCGCCCGCCGTTCCACGACCGCCGATTCGTCGCGTGCGGATCGCGCGGCCGGAGGTTCGGTGAGCCGGGCCCCGCTAGGAATCGCCCGAGGCCCCGCCTCCCTGGCGGCTCTGCGCGACTCGACGGATCTCGGGGCGGGCGTCGCAATTCCCCGTGGCTCGGCGGCCGGGGGCGACGTACCGGCTGACGTCGGCGGGTCGGCAGGCTTTGGGGCAGGCACTGCGGCCCGCGTCTCGGCGGCCGGCGAGGAGGTACGGGCTGACGTCGGCGGGTCGGCAGGTTTTAGGGCAGGCGCCGCGGTCCGCGTCTCGGCGGCCGGCGAGGAGGTACGGGCTGACGTCGGAAGGTCGGCAGGTTTTGGGGCAGGCGGCGCGGTCCGCGTCTCGGCGGCCGAGGGCGGCAACGTGTGGGCTCCCGGCTGCGGTTCGGCGGGTCTTGCAGCGGGCGCCGGGGCTCCCGTCGGTCTGCGAGTGTCGGGGCTTGTGGAGGCCGGACTGGGAACGGTGCTCGGCTGGGCGGTGAGCTTCGCAGCGGGCGCCAGCTTCTCCGTGCCGTGCCGCGCATCGGCGGGGGGCGAACTACGGCCCCCAACTGCAATGATCGATTCGCCTGGCCGTCGCGCTTCGGACTGTGCCCCCTCGACGAGCACCTCGATGCTCTTCGCGCGAAGCCCGGTAGGGCGGGCCTCGTAGATTGCGCGGACCCGCCGGCCTTCGTGAAGGTCGTCGAATCCCCCTTCCTTGCCCGCGACCACGATCAGGGTCTCGAGCGGGACGATGAGAGTCACGGAGGAGAGACCGAGGAAGCCGGACGACACGCGAATGCTATTCGTCGACGGCGTAGCGCTCTTGACCCAGCCTTCCGCCTCCCAACTCACCGTTCCTCCAGGGCCAACGTGCGCCTGTGGCGGGCCTGACGAGAGCAGGTCGCTCCAGGGAACGAGCAACCCGGCCAGCCCGAGACTTGCTGCTGCTATCGCGGCAATCCCCAGCTTGACGGCGCGGGAGAGCCACGGGCCCCGTTCGTCAGCTCGGACATCCGATTCGACCACTTCAGTCTCCCAGGATGGTCTTGATGGCGTCGGCCACGGGATTGCCAGTGGGACGAGCCTTGGGCCGTCGTGGGCTGCGGCGCCTTGCCGAGGTGCTTCCGCACGCAGTCGTACTGCTCCCAGCCCTTCAGCGGATAGTTGAGATCCACGGCCTTCCACTTTGGATGGCCGTTGGCTGAGAGCCAGGTCAGCCTGGTTGAGATGAGCTGTGCGAAGCGCCCGATGTTCTCGCAGTCTTTCCGTCGGAAATCAAAGGAGACGAGCACGGCTTTCACCGCCACCGTGCTCACCGGCGCTGTCTGCCAGGCGTAGACGTCGGCCGGGATGTCGACGCTCGGATAGAACTCGATCACGCTCTTGTTCGTGATCGGAATGAGGGCCAACTTGTCGGCGGCCGTCACGTCTTCCTTGAGAAGCTTCACCGGGTAGCCCGCCACGTAGAACATGGCGTCCACGCGACCCGCCTTCAGCTCGCTCAGCGCCTCGCCGGTGTCGATGGGAATCATCTGACTGGGTGTCACCTCCGAGAGCTTGAAGAGAAGACGCGCGGTCAGATACGTCCCGCTACCTTCGCGTCCGATCGCCACCCGCTTGCCGGCCAGGTCGTCGAAGGTCGTGATGTCACGGCGACCGAGCAGATGTACCTCCTCGTTGTAGAGCGGGAAGACCATCCTGGTCTTCTTGGCGATCTGCTTGAGAACGGGATCTGACTCCACGCGGGACACGAAGGCCAGCACGTCGGACTGCACGATCCCCATCTGGACACCCGGCCGCTGGTAGACGGCGAAGATATTCTCGGCCGAGCCTTTGGAGGGATACACGGCCAGGTCGAACCCGGCCGGTTTGACCAGCTTCTGCAAGTCCAGGCCGAACTGATAGTACGTCCCTTTCTCACCGCCGGTGATCAACCCAAGGTCCTCGGCGGCGCCAGCGTTTCCTGCGATCAGGAACGCCATGATCAAGGCCAGGGCGACGATCTTCGTGTTTCTCACAGTCTTCTTCCTCCATCGGTCGAAAGTGGGTCGGTCTTGGGGATGGGTTTGACGGAGGCGCGAAGCTCCCGGAGAACCAGAAGCCGTACGTCGGGGAGCGATCGCCTGGATGGTGGGACAGCGATCATCCGCCCTCTCGCCTCCTCGTGGGAATGCGAGTCCATTCCATGGTCACGGCCAGCGATTTTCGTGCCACGGCTGAGAACGCACAAATGGAATGGGCGCCGCCAACCTCGAGTACGAGAAGGCCTCAGGGGCGAACAAAACGAGACTCGATTGTCAGGAAATTGGACAGCAAGGCACAACCGGGGGCCGAGGGAACCGGTGTATTCTGGGGACGCTGGCGATCACCGCTGCACGCGAGGGGAGAACGCGTCCATGGGACAGCACAGATCGTGGCGAGCGCCGGCGGTCATCCTCGGCGCCGTGATGCTTCTGGTCCAGAGCTGCACCATTCCGGTCAACAAGCCGCTCATGGAGTCCCTGCTCATCAAGGCCGGCTTCCAGGTCAAGCGCGCCGACACTCCCGACCGCTTGGCGCATATGAAGACCCTCACCCCTCTCAAGCTCGTGCGGCACGACCGCGACGGTGTGCCGTACTATGTCTTTGCCGACCCCGATGGCTGCCAGTGTGTGTACGTTGGCAACGCGGCCGCCTATCAGCAGTTCCAGAAGCTTGCTCACCAGTCCGAGCTCGAGTCCGAGCAGCGTGCCGCCACTCTGACCAACCCGGGCGGCCCCATGAGCTGGGGGGTATGGGATCCGTTTTTCTGGTAGGGGGGGCTGTTGGTAATGGGGGGCCCTCGAAGGGTCCCGCCCCCCGGCGCTCGGGGTGCCCTCGGGGGACCCGTGGCACCCCTTCGGGAATGCGCGGCGGCCGGGTGATGAGTTCAGGAGCGGGGGGGTGAGGTGCTGAGGGTCACGGGGGTCACCACGGGGCCGCGCGAGCCCGGCTCGATCCGAAAGATGACGGTGCTGGTGCGGGAGGGGCAGCAGAGCGCGTCGGAGGCGGCGTAGCGCGTGAACTCGGCCACCATCTCGTTGGCGCGGAAGAGACGGACGATACTGAGGGCGCCGTCGGTGCGTGAGTCCATGGGAACCGGGGACAAGGTGCCGGCGAACCGTCCGTCCACGAACACGAAGGCCTGATACCGAAGGGGTCGGCACATCCCATCGACGTTGGCCATGGCCATGACCACAGTCGTGGCTGCGAACAGCTGGGCGGGCCCGAAGAGTGTCCAGCCGGCGCCGCGCACCGCGCGGTCCGCGGCCAACGTGGAAGGGCGTCCCACTTCGCCACAGCGCGTGAGATTCTGGGCGGCGCCTTCCACGGCCGGTGCCGGTGGCACGGAAGCGCCGGGACGATTCCAGTTGGCGGGGGTCTGATCCAGCCAGGCTTCTGAGCCGAACAGTTGCGCTGTTTCGGTGCCTACGCACAGGACGAGTGCCAGCAGGGTCGCGAGTGATCGTGGCACGACCGACTCCTCCTTCCTTGTCCAGGGGGCATTGCAGGATAGCCGCACCCACCCCACCATAGGGCATCTTCGCGCCGCCGCGTCGGGACGTGGCGGCCCTTGACGCCGCGCGGCCACCTGATATATCCTTGCATCCGGATATACGGATGAATAAAACAGCGCCGTTCTTCGAGCGGCTCGGCACCCTGGCCGATCCCCTTCGGGGCCGTCTCCTCCTTCTGCTCGATCGGCACGAGCTGACCGTGTCCGAGCTCACCGCCGTGCTGCAGCTTCCGCAGTCGACGGTCAGCCGCCACCTCCGCGTCTTGGTTGACGACGGCTGGTTGGTGGCGCGGGCCGACGGGCCGAGCCATCTCTACCGCCTCGCGGGAGGACAGCTCGAGGCATCGACGAAGCGTCTGTGGCATCTCGTCCGGGAACAGGTGGGGACGACGGCAGTGGCCGCTGCTGATGCGCAGCGTCTGGCCGGGGTCCTCGCCCAGCGGCGCACGCGATCCCAGGAGTTCTTCTCGCGGGCGGCGGGCCAGTGGGACGGGCTGCGGGCCGAGCTGTTCGGGGCGCGCCCCGACCTCGGGGCGGCTTTCGGGTTCTTGGACGAGGAATGGACGGTCGGAGACCTCGGGTGTGGGACGGGGCAGTTCGCGGCAGCACTGGCGCCGTTCGTGCGCCGGGTCATCGCCGTCGACCAGTCGCGGGCAATGCTTGTGTCGGCCCGGCGGCGCCTGAGTGGGCTCGAGAACGTCGAGCTGCGGTCGGGCGACCTCGAGACCTTGCCTATCGAGGACGGGGAGCTCGATGCCGCCGCCGCCGTGCTCGTCCTGCACTACGCCGTCGATCCGGCACGCACCCTGGCCGAAACACGCCGGGTGCTCCGGCCGGGAGGCCGGCTGCTCGTCGTCGACATGGTGCCGCACGCGAACGAGGACTATCGGCAACAGATGGGACACCTCTGGCAGGGATTCTCGACCGACCAGATCGGCGGCTGGCTGGAGGAGGTGGGGTTCAAGCGGTGTCGCTACCGACTCTTGCCGACCGATCCGAGAGCGAGAGGGCCGGGGCTCTTCGCAGCCACCGCACGCCGGGGATGATAAGGTCGTCCAACCACGAACAGGGGAGTGATCAGATGACTACGGCAATGGCCAAGAACAGCCTCGCGAGCGCAGCGGGACGACCGCCCTTCAAAGTGCGCGACCTCGGCCTGGCCGAGTGGGGACGCAAGGAGATCCGCCTGGCCGAGCACGAGATGCCGGGTCTCATGGCCCTGCGCGCCGAACATCGAGGTCGCACGCCGCTGGCCGGCGCCCGCATCACGGGCTCGCTGCACATGACCGTGCAAACGGCGGTGCTGATCGAGACGCTCGTGGAACTGGGGGCCGACGTCCGCTGGGCTTCCTGCAACATCTTCTCGACGCAGGACCATGCGGCCGCCGCCGTCGTCGTGGGCGGCGGGACGACCGAGGTGCCCCGCGGAACGCCCGTCTTTGCGTGGAAGGGCGAGACACTCGAGGAATACTGGTGGTGCACCGAACAGATCTTCAGCTTCCCCGACGGTCGGGGCCCCAATCTTCTCCTCGACGATGGCGGCGACGCCACCCTGCTCGTGCACAAGGCGGCGGAGTTCGAGAAGGCCGGTCGCGTCCCAGACTTCGATCCGGCGCACGATCCGGAGGAATGGGGTGTCGTGCTCGGCCTGCTGCGTGAGCAGCGTGCCAAGCATCCGGGGCGGTGGACCGCGATCGCCCAGGGGATTCGCGGCGTCTCCGAGGAGACCACCACCGGTGTCCATCGTCTCTACGAGATGATGAAGAAGGGCACCTTGCTGTTCCCCGCCATCAACGTCAACGACTCCGTCACCAAGAGCAAGTTCGACAACGTCTACGGCTGCCGCCACTCGCTGCCGGACGGGCTCATGCGGGCCACCGATGTCATGCTGGGCGGAAAACGGGCGGTGGTGTGCGGCTACGGCGAGGTGGGCAAGGGCTGTGCGCAGGCCCTGCGCGGGCAGGGCGCCCGCGTGATCGTCACCGAGATCGACCCCATCTGCGCCCTCCAAGCGGCCATGGAAGGCTTCCAGGTGACCACCCTGGAGGACGTGGTGAGCACGGCCGATCTGTTCGTGACCGCCACCGGTAACAGCAACGTGATCACCCTCGACCACATGGCCCGCATGAAGGACAAGGCCATCGTGGGTAACATCGGCCACTTCGACAACGAGATCGACATGGCCGGTCTCAAGCGAGCCGGCGTGAAGCGGGTCAACATCAAGCCGCAGTACGACGAGTGGATCTTCCCCGACGGTCACAGTGTCTTGATCCTGGCCGAAGGGCGTCTGCTGAACCTCGGGTGCGCGACCGGCCATCCGAGCTTCGT
Source organism: uncultured Candidatus Rokubacteria bacterium (assembly GCA_963754315.1). Classification (GTDB taxonomy): domain Bacteria; phylum Methylomirabilota; class Methylomirabilia; order Rokubacteriales; family CSP1-6; genus CAVWFS01. Next base: position 809,151 of record CAVWFS010000007.1, on the reverse strand, counting down.
GATGTCGGCCAGCTTCACCAACCAGGTGATGGCGCAGCTCGAGCTGCACACCAGGCCCGACCGCTACGAGCGGAAGGTCTACACGCTGCCCAAGATCCTCGACGAGAAGGTGGCGCGGCTGCACCTGGCCCACCTGGGTGTCACCCTCACCACGCTCAGCAAGGAGCAGGCCGAATACGTCGACATCCCGGTCGAGGGCCCCTACAAACCCGATCACTATAGGTACTAGACCATGGCCGAGAGCGAACGACTCCAGCAGGGCCGGGCGATGCGCCGCCAGCTCCTGGGCGACGAGTACGCGGAGCAGGTGAACCGGACTGTCTACGACGATCCCACCATGCAGAAGTTCATCGACCTGGCCAGCGAGACGGTGTTCGGCTCGCTGTGGACACGGCCGGGGCTCGACCTCAAGACGCGCACGCTCGTGTGTGTGGTCTCGGATGCCGCCACCGGGCGTCCGGCCGAGCTGGCCCTCCATCTGCGCATGGCCCTGCGCCAGGGATGGACGCGCGACGAACTGACCGAGGTGCTCCTGCACCTGCTCGGCTACGTGGGGGCTCCGCTCGTGCGGGAGGCGCTCCTCACCGCCAAGGAAGTCTTCGCCACGGTCAAGACCTGAGACGTTCGTGTCCCGTCAGGCATTCCACAAGGGGTGTGGCCTTCTCACCCAAGGAGGCCGCCACTGCCTCATGCACGACGTGGCCGTGCCAGATGTTGACGCCGCGCGCGAGGGCGGGGTTGGCGCGCACGGCGTCGGGCACTCCGGCCGTGGCTAACTCGACCACGTAGGGGAGGGTGGCGTTGGTCAGCGCGAAGGTCGAGGTGCGCGGAACCAGGGCCGGCATGTTGGCCACGCCGTAGTGGACCACACCCCCATGCCGGTAGATCGGCGTTTCCAAGGTCGTCGGCCTGACCGTCGCGATGCAGGAGCCCTGATCCACGGCGACGTCCACAATGACCGCGCCTTCCTTCATCCGACCCACCAACGCTTCGCTCACCAGAATGGGCGCGCGGGCCCCGGGAATCAGCACCGCCCCCACCAGCAAATCGGCCCAGGGAACGATCTGCTCGATGTTGAAGCTGTTGGAGGTCACGGTGACGACCCGCCCCCCGAAGATGTCGTCCACGTGCCGCAGTCGATCGAGGTTAATGTCGAGGATGGACACGTCGGCGCCCAGCCCGATGGCCGTACGGGCGGCATTGAGCCCGACCACGCCTGCTCCCAGGATCACGACGTTGCCGGGGGGAACCCCGGGGACGCCCGAGAGCAGGACGCCGCGCCCGCCATGCGCCCGCCCGAGATAGTAAGCGCCTTCCTGAACGGCGAGGCGCCCGGCCACCTCGCTCATGGGGGTCAGCAGGGGGAGGCTGCCATCAGGGCGCTGCACGGTCTCGTAGGCGATGGCGACGGCATCGCTCGCGCGCAGGGCCTCGGTGAGCTCGCGATCGGGTGCCAGATGCAGGTAGGTGAAGAGGATCTGCCCGGCGCGGAGCTTCGGCCACTCGGACGGGAGCGGTTCCTTCACCTTGAGCACGAGGTCGGCCGTGCGCCACACGTCATCGGCGGTGACCAGTTGCGCGCCGTTGCTGGCGAAGTCGTCGTCTCGGATGCCGCTGCCGAACCCGGCCTCACGCTCGACCACGACGCGATGTCCGTGCTCGGCGAGGGTCCGCGCTCCGGCGGGGGTCAGGGCCACACGCTGCTCGCCCGGCTTGATTTCCCTGGGGACGCCCACGATCACGGCTGCACCTCCCCTCCAATTGTAGGCTTAGGGCACCCAGGCGCTTGCTATCGCCCTCGACACGCCGCCAGCCAAGAAGTGAACGAGGTCGCACTAAAAGTTCCATCCGTCGAGGGCGCGAGAATCGCCCGGGACGATTCGGAGCGGCAAGTCCTGCGAGGCCAGGATCCCAGCGTCGATCAGCATCGACAAGGTTGCTGAATCGGTCGAATCGCGCCGCCGGAGGCTCGGCATGAGCGTCAGCTGGCTGGCGAGCGGCCAGGCGACGGCTGGGTATGGGAGGGCGCCGTCCGGAGTCTGCAGCACGAAGAACGGGCGCCGAGCCGGGGTGGGCCGCGCGAGGGCGGGAATCTGGGTCCACAGCCGATCACGACTTCGAGGGGGCATCGAGCAAACATGTCCAGGTGCCACGTCCCACGTGGCGAGGCCCGTTGCCCGATCCCGCCGTGCGCCGCCATGTCCGATCTTACGGCTCCACGTCAGCGAGAGGGCGAGCGAGGGGGTGTGGCACACCACCTCGTGGGGCGTCCGCGGTGGGAGGTAGAGGAGCGAACCGGGTCGCAACTCGCAGGTCGTCCAGTCCGGATCGCCGACGGGCGGCCGCCGGCGTAGATCGGGAGGCGTGCGCCGGGCCACCGGCGGCCCGATGGTGACGGTGCGTCGGCCCTCGAGCTGGAGCCAGAACGCGTCGACGTCACCATCGTGGTGCAGACCCATCCCTGTCCGGCCCCGTCCGTGCACCAGGAAGAGGAACGAACACTCCTCGCGAAATGGGCCGAGAAAGGCCACGCGCAGGGCGACCATGAGCCGCATGAGACGCGGCAGGACCTGGTGGACCTGAGGGAGAAAGATGGTGGCTCCGGCGGCCAGCGCCCCCCGCAGGCGACGGGGGTCGGCAGAGCGATCGTACCGACGATCGGCCACGATCTGGAAGGGGAGCCCGGAACCCGCCATGGCGACTGCCTCGGCGAACCGGGGTGTGATCGAGCGCCAGACGCCATCCCGCGGGGCGAGGGCGATGGGTCGTCTCCCAAGCTGGCGGCGGCGAAAGGCTCGCTGCGCCCGCTCGCCGTCGAACCAAGTGGCGAGCGGCGAGACGATCACCGATCCTCGGGGTTGCGCGGGAACTTGAAGTAGGGGAGCCGGAGCCCCTCGACGAAGATTTGATCGGCGCGAATCTGCACGGGCGGCGCGAAGTTGGTGGCGCCGGCAGCGGTCACCAGGTCGTCCTGCTCAACGCCGTCGCCGCTGACACCGAGCCCGCCCACCATTTCACCATTGAGGTAGAGAGGCGTGCTTCCCGGGAAGAATACGATGCCGCTCTGATTCCGGTTCGGGGGCTGACTGGCCTGGCTGCACACCACCGCGGTGTCGAGCATGTAGACATTGAAGAACGGACCCTGCCCGGACCCGTTGATGCCGGGCGGATAGAATGGCTGGGCACCGAAGCTGATCGTTCGATTCGTCACGGCTGTCCCCAGCGGTACGCCGGCCATGTCACTCGGAATGCGGGCCAGACTGCTGAAGTAGACGACGTTGCGCGACTTCGCGGTCGCCACGTCGATGCTGAACACGGTGGCATCGGGCATGCGGAACACCCCGAGCAGGCTGCCGTCGAGATCGGCCACCGAGATCACCATCGCCGTCGTGCTTCCCAGCGGAAGCCGGATGGCGGCCCGGGTTCTCTGCGCTTGCGAGATGGCCTGGCTCACGATCTGTGAGACCTGAGCCGCCGTCAAGCGGCTTCCACTGAGGGGCCCGATGAGCCAGCCGTCAGGTACACCGCCTCCGCCGAGCGGGCTCGCCGACGGTCCCAACAAGTAAGAACCACTCGCCTCGCCTGGGGTGGTGCCCGAGGGCCGCGTTCTCTGCTCGACAAAGGGAAGCTGAATGCCGTCGAGGATCACGACGCCTGGGTCTGGGGGGACCACCCCGAAGCCGGGGATAGACGTGAACGCTGCAACGAGTGAGGCGAATTCGGCTACCGCGCTGGACACCCCGGCCACGCCGATCCCTCCTACCAGGATACCGTCTTTGAAGACGGGAATACCCCCAGGGTTGACGGCGGTCGGATCCGTGTCGACCAGGTCCGACTTTCCGGTGGCGATGCCGAGACCACAGCCGATGCGGATGAACGCATTGCACGGCAGCCCGCTGATTGACTGGGCCGGCTGGATGGCCTTGCCGGCATTGAAGGCGGTGTTGAGCGAGCAGCCCCGGTTGGTGTTCTCGATCCCGTACAGGGCCCCGTTGGGCCGGTTCCGGATGCCGAGCGGGAAGTTCACGCCGCTGATGCTTCGCACCGTTCGCGACGACAGCGGGGCCTGGTTGTTGCTAAAGAAGGCGCCCGTGCGCGCCTCGGACACCGCTAGCTCGTTGGTGTTGACGAGCGCGCCGAAGTTGCCAGGAACCATGTCCGGAGCGCCGGGTTGTCGGAACACCGCGAGCGGATTGCCCATGCGATCGACCACGGCGATGACCATGGATGTGGAGCTCACGGCTGTTTGGGCCGCGCCCACGAGGGCGGCGACATCGGCCTCGGTGAGAAACGTTCCCGGGGGTACGACAGACGCGTCCTGGATGCGTGCCGTCACCAGCGTCGGGTTGTTGGTGACGAGAAAATCCCCGAGCATTCCGAGGCGGCTGGCGAGCTGACCGACCCAGTACCCTAGTTCGTCGCCCCCGGGCTCACGGCCGAGCAGCGCGCGGTAGTGCAGCCGAACATGCTGGGCCTCGGTGCGCGCGGTGCGCGTGTACTCGTCCGAACTGAAGACGGCGATGGCGGTCGCCACGTGGTCGCCGCGTGAGACCACGGGATCCCAGCTCGTCATTTCGGCGGCGGTGGGCGCTCGTCCCAGGGCCTGTCCGAACAGACGCGTGATGAAGGCCGAGGACGACGTCGTTGCCCGCACGGTCGCGAACTCGGGAAACGCCAGGAAGCCCGGGATCAGGGAGTTGAACTGGTCGAGGATGAAGCCCTTGCCGAACTCGAGCGTGGCGGCGTCAGGGGCGCGGCCGAGGACGGCTTGGTACAGCTTGATGCCGAACGTGGAGGGGGTGACCGTGATGGTGTGGGTGAACTCCGTGCTGCCGAAGAAGTCTCGCACGACGGTCCGGGCTGTCTCGACGTCGGGCTGACGCGCCAGCCGATCGCTCCACAGCGCCACCTCGGTCGCGTCGGGCGTGCGTTCGAGGACCGTCTCGAAGAGATGTCTCACGAACGCGTCGGTGGTTGGGTTGGCGTTGACGATGGTCACGAGGCCGGGCGCCCCCAGGAGCGCCCCAGCTATGAGCATCACCAACCATCGAAATGGGCCTCGGCGAACACCCGGGCTGATCATCGTTTCACCTTGGGCTGGCGGCAGGGGTGGATCGGCCTCCAGAGAGGAACTTCCGTACTGTGTGGGGGCCATTGAAGTCCCGTTCCCGTGCGCGGTCATGGTAGAGATGGCATTCCACACAGGTCGCCCGTGCCCCTCCGGCGTCGCGATGACACTGGCGGCACACGGCGATCGAGGGAAGCAGCACATCGGCGGTCTCGGTGCTTGCCGTGGCGGCGTGGCACTCCGTACATGCGAGCGGACGGTGGACCGTGTGATCGAACTCGCCATGAGGAAGCCACCGTGTCGGCATAGCGGTTGGCCGCACCGCAGGCAACGCGGCAGCAGTGTCGACCATAATATGGCACTTTCCGCATCGTTGTTTGAAGATCATCTTCTCGGCGGTGGCCACGCGCCCCCGTGCCCACTCGAGGGCCTTTCCTGGCGCGATGGTGGCGGCCGCGGGCGCGGCAGCCTCCTCCCCGCGCCGTGTGCCGCGTGCGCGCGGGGTGTCCTCGCTCTCGGCTTCCTCACCGCGTCGGGTACCACGCGCGCGGGGGGCATCGTCCCCCCCAGTCGGCGCGTCTTCGGTTCGACGGCGCCCTGGCGCGCGTGGCTCGTCGCCACGCTTGGAGGTCGTCAAGAGCCCCAGTGCCTCACACCGGCCGCGCAGTCTCTCGTCGTCAGGACCAGGAGGACGGCCCGCCAGCGACTGGCAGGCCTCGTGCGTTTCCAGGAACAGGGTCTGCAGGAACGCATGCACGATCGCCGGCTCCCGGTGGGGCACCGGGGGCATGGAGGCTTCGAAGCGCAGCTCGGTTCCGTGGCAGACCGCGCAATGCTGGGCAAACGTGATGGGGCGCATGGTGCCGGCGGCATCGGGCCGGTGACAATACGTGCAGCTAAGCTGCAGACCGCCCTTTTGTTCGACCAGGCCCTGCATACCGGTGGCGGCCTTCACCTCGGCCAGGCCTTCCAGGGCCACCTGGAGGTGTCTTTTGTGGTTGAAGCTCAGCTGCGTCGCGTCGCGCACCTTGCCGGGCGGGGCCAGGCTCACGCGGATCCTCTTCTCGCCGTCCATCACGGTCGGGGCGAACTCCGGGTGATCCCTCGAGAACGCATGGATGCTCGTGGCAAAGGCCGGGCGGGAGCCGTCCCTGGTGGTCAGCTCGGCATGGCACTGAGTGCAGAGGCGATCGTTGAGATCGGCTAACGCGATCTTCCCCTTGTGTTCCACGTGGCAGTGCGCGCAGGAAAGATCGAGAGCCTGGTTCGTATGGTGCAGCGGACCGTCGTGGCAGGTGAGACAGGCCTCGTTGGTCGCCTTGCGGAAGAAGGCCGCCTCGGCCCGTCTCAGACCCGTGGAGGCCGACCGCTCCGGCTGATGGCAGGCGCCACAGTCGGTAGCCAGCATGGTGTGCGCCGTGGACAGAGGGCCGCTGGTGTAGATGCGTTGATCTCCGGCCGCCGCATAGATCAGAAGCCACGCGCCCGCCAGGAGCGGGGCCAGCACCGAGAGGCCAAGCTTCCAGCGGCGCCAGACGTGAGGCTGCTTGAAGTAGTGGAGGGTGATGCGCTTCGCGCGAACCTTGCCGGTGTATCGCGTGTCGGGCATGCGGGCGGCGGGCTCAGTACCTGACGCTGACGAAGGCGTGCACGAGGGACAGAAGCATGAGGGCCATCGAGAGGGGGACGTGCACGAGGAGCCAGCCGTGCAGCCAGTGATGAAGCCTCTTCTGATGAGCCAGCTGCCGCCGCTCGTCGCAGATGCTCTCCAGTTCCTTCAGGGCGTCGTGCAGCGGCGTGGCCAGCCGGGCGCGCAGCCCGGAGAACAGGGCCGTGGCTTCCATGGCCGACCCCAGCCGCGTCTGCCGCGGAATGTCGTGACCCAGATAGGGCCGGATGTCGCTCAGATAGATGTCGCGCAGGGGCGCGGCATTGGACAGTGGGAACACCAGGGTGGGCCGGGCCCTGACCAGCGCCGGCGGGAAGGTCTGCCCGGCCAGGAGTCCGCCACCCCCGCGACGCTCGGGCGCAGGGGTGGCCTCGGCCGCCACCTTGGCGCCCGAAGCGACCGCCACGAGCTCGTCGGCCTCGTCGCGAAGCTGGACCACGACCGTGTCGATCTGTTCGTAAATGGTTTCCAGAGGGAGGTTGGTGAGCATCGCCCGGGGCAGGAATTGCTGGAGCAGGACGCCATAGATGCCGCTGAGGATCACGATGGTGAAGACGACCATGAGGATGCCTGTCAGCGCGCCGCCCAGCTGAAAGCCGCTGTGGAAGACGATGAGGGCATAGCTCAGGAGGCCGAGCCACAGGTGCCCCGCATCCAGGTCGTGGCGCGTCCGAGCCGCCAGGTAGGAACCTTCCGCCGGGCGCCGAGCACCCCCGCATAGAGCATGAGCGCCAGCCCGGCGACCCCATACGCCAATCCCAGAGTGCTTCCGCCGCTCGGCCCGTGCAGGGACGCGCGCGCGTAGAGGATGTACACGGCCAGGGCCAGCGCGAACAGGAGCAGAGAGGCGACAGCCCAACCACGGTGGCTCGAGTCGAGCAGCACGGGCTACGGTGGCGCGGTGAAACGGCCTCGCGAAGAACGTCAGCGGCTCCACACGCATCGCCGCTCCGTGCGGACACGCATAGACGCAGGCCGGCTCGTGCAGCTCGCGGCTGAGATCACACGTGGTGGCCTTTTCCACGACGGCCCGCCTCATCTGCCCCGGATGCTGCGGGTCAGCCACTGACGGGAAACGGATGCAGATTGATGTTGCCGTACGGGCAGTTCTGGGCGCAGAGCCCACAGCCGATGCACCAGTCCTCGATCAAGATCTCCAGCGAATCGCGCCGTCGGATGGCGCCCACCGGGCAGCCGACCATGCACAGCGGATCGCGGCACGACCGACACGAGGTGGCCACCAGGTATTTGTCGAAGCGCACCCCGTCACGGACGAGCCGGGTGACACCCGTCGTGGGCATCCGCACAGGCCCGCACGCAGAGGTCGCAGCGCGTGCATTTCTCCAGGTCGAGCAGCAGGAGGCTCTGCGCCTGCATCAGGCCCTGGTCGAGGAACTCCCCCAGGGGCACCGCGGTCACGGTGTCTCGCAGCCGCTCGTTCTCCGCTTGCGACCTGGGCGCGTGGCGGCGACGCCGCGGTCTGCGCACCTCGGGGAACTCGGCCATCACCTGGTCAGTCCTGGGCCGTGATCCGCACGACCTCCACATGGTCGACCGCGGTGCAGGTGGCCGTGCGCACGCCGCCCTCGAGCAGGCCCATCTCGCCGAAGTAGCCCCGCGCCAGGTACGCCACGACCATCTCGCCGCCGGGAAACATCTGGCTCACCTTCACGAACCCCACCCGGATCAGATACAGGCTGGCGGCCGGATCGCCCTGACGGCAGATGACCTCACCGGGCGCATAGCGGAGGATCTCGACCCGTTCGCGCAGATGGTCGAGGACGCGATCGGGAAGGTCGGCCAGGACGGGCGCGCGGCGCAGGTGGGAGCCGAGGGCCCGCTCCCGATAGCGCTGCTCGGTGTCGCCCGGAAGCTCTTGTTCCTCTGGAGGATGTGGAGAACGTTGCGGAGCATCTCGAGGACTTGGGTCTCCTCGAGGGCGACCACGGTGGCCGAGCGAGGGTAGTAGCTCAGGCAGGTCATCTCGCCGAAGATCTCGCCCGGACCCAGCGGGCAACCGGATTGGCGAAGTCGAGATCCACGGGACCGTCGATGGGGATGCGGCGATGGGGCGTGGCCTCGCGCGGATCGTCACGGTCACGGGCGAGGCCGCTCAGGCGACGGAGGAAGCCCACCACGGTGCGCGGCTGCGCGTTCCGCTCTTCACGTGGGCGAGGGGCGTGGCGAGCGACACTTCCACCGACCCGCTCAGCAGATAGAACGCGGTCGATCCGAATTCTCCCTGGCGGCAGATGATCTCGCCGGCCTTGAACGTGCGGCGGACCACCGAGCCGCGATTCAGGTTCAGGAAGGTTCCCGACGTCCCCAGGAAGACGGGCAGAGCCAGCAACTCGTCGGGCGTGACCGGCTGCCCGGCGGGGAGGGTGACGTCCACGACCCCCTTGTTGGTGAGCGCGCCCGTCGGACACGACACCATGCATTCCCCGCAGCCCACGCACGTCGATTGGTCCATGGGCACATCGAGGTCGAAGGCGATCCCGGCGGAGGCCCCTTTGCCCCGGCGACCGATGACCAGGTTGTGCTTGACCTCGTTGCAGCCACGGATGCAGCGGTCGCAGAGAATGCAGGCGGCATGGTCGACGCGGATGATGGGCGACGAGTCATCGACACCACGCCCGGCGCTCTCGCGCGCGAAGCGCGAGGCCCCGACGCCGGCGCGCTGGGCCTGGGTCTCGAGCTCACAGTCACTGGTGGCCTGCTGACGCCCGCACGGGCTGGGATGATCGGCGAGCAGAAGCTCGTAGAGCGTGCGGCGCGCGGCCAGGACCTGCTCGCTGGACGTCCGCACTTCCATCCCCGCCTCCACCGGACGAATGCAGGACGCGGCCAGAACGCGATTGTTCTGGACCTCCACCGTGCAGACACGGCACACCCCGACCGGAGTCTGGTGCTGCGCATGGCAGAGGGTCGGGATCTCGATGCCCAGTGTGCGGGCGGCGTCGAAGATCGTGGTGCCGCGCGGTACCGCCACGCGCTGGCCGTCGATGACGAGCTCGACCGGAGCCGACCCAGGATTCGCGGTCGTCGCAGACGGGGTCATCGCATGGCACAGACGCCCGTCGGGCACGTCTTGCGGACGACGTGGGCCTCGATCTCGTCGCGGAAGTGGTGCACCACGGAGCGTATGGGGGCGGGTACCACCTGGCCCAGGCCGCAGATGGAGGTCAGGGTCATCGCCTCCGACAGGTTCTCGATGAGGTCGAGATCCTCTCGCCGGCCCTGACCACGGGTCATGCCTACCAGCAGGTCCAGCATCTTGGCCGAGCCGATGCGGCAAGGGACACATTTGCCGCACGATTCGTTCTTGAAGAACCGCACCGCGTTGGCAGCCATGTCGAGCATGCAGGTGCCGTCCGCGCAGATCACCAGGGCCCCCGAGCCGAGCATCGAACCAGCAGTGGCCAGCGCCTTGAAGTCGAGCGGCGTGTCGATGGTGGACGCGGGAAGGTATCCCGACGATGGCCCCGACGGTGCCCAGGCCTTGAGGGGCCGACCGTGCAGGACGCCGCCCGCCCGCTCGAGGACCTCACGGGCTGGCGTCCCCATCCCGATCTCGTACACGCCGGGTCTGGCCACATGCCCGCTGATACCCACGAACTTCAGACCACTCGCGCCCGCGCTTCCCTGGTCCCGGAACCATGCTGGGCCTTTGCTGAGAATGACCGGGACCATGGCGAGCGTCTCGACGTTGTTGATGAGGGTGGGCTTGCCCCAGAGCCCGTGAGTGCCCGGGAAGGGAGGCTTGTTGCGTGGCTCCGCCCGCCGGCCCTCCAGGGCCTCCAGGAGCGCCGATTCCTCACCGCAGATGTAGCCCCCCGGACTCACGAACACCGTGAGATCGAAGGGAATCCCGGCCCCCAGGTCCAGCAGTCCGGCCCGCCGGCAGCGTTCGATCTCGTGGTCGAGGGACTCCTTCTGGTGGTGGTACTCATGACGGATATAGATGATGCCCGTCCGCGCGCCGGTGACGAGGGCCGCCAGCAACATGCCCTCGATCACGAGGTGGGGGGCATGGTCCAGGATGAACCGATCCTTGATCGTACCCGGCTCGCTCTCGTCGGCATTGCACACGACGTACTTCTCGTCACCGGGGGCGGCGCGGACGATCTCCCACTTGGTCGCCGTCCCGAAGCCAGCTCCCCCGAGCCCTCGGAGCTGGCTGCTCTTGAGCGCGTCCAGGAGTTTGGCCGGGTCGGCCTCGGCGCGGGCGGCCTGCAGGGCACCATAGGTGCGGGTGCCCGCGTAGGGATCGATCCGGAGCGGCGGGGAGGGTTCCAAGGCCGGCGCCGGAATGCTGCCGGTCAGTTCGGCATCGATGAGAGCGGACAGGGCCTCGAGGGCGACACCACCGACGATCGTCTCGTTGAGGACGGCGGCCGGCGCACGATCGCACTGCCCGAGACAGGATGTCGCGCGAACGGCGACCCCACGGGCGGCCAGGGCATCTTGGCGCTCGGTCGTCCACTGCACAAGTTGCGGTGCCCCACGCAGGTGACAGGCCATGTCCGCGCAGATGCCGAGGTCAACCTTGGGAGGAGGCTGGAGGCGGAAGTGGGGAAAGAAGCTGGCCACCCCGTGGATCTGGTACAGGGAGGTTCTCATCCGCTCGGAGAGGGCGCGCAGCTGCGCGGCGGGCAGGTAACCATGCTCTTTCTGGATGATTCGAAGCTCGTCGATGATCATCAGCGCTTACCTCGCCCCCCGGAACGGCCACACGCTACCCCGCCCTCACCGTGCTGTCAACGTTCGGGGCGGAGCTGGCCGTCGGACCGCTCGAAGGAACAACCCCAATTGTTCTTGTAACGCGCCTGCGTCCACACCTGATATCATCGGTGAAAGCATGATGTCCTTTCCCCGGTCGTAGGAGGCGGGAGAGGCCGATCTTGGCGCGATGAGTCAGCTTGTGGGTCGTCCGCCCCGGGTCTTCATCTCGTATACGGGCGAAGACTTGGCCGAATTCGCCGACGAGGTCGTCAAGGTCGTCAGGCGTCTGCAGTGGATTCCCATCGACCATCGGGATTGGGCCCCGAGTGGGTCTCCGTCCGTCCAGGAGTGCCGCGAGCGCGTGGTCGGCAGCGACATCCTCGTTGTGCTGGTCGCTCATCGGTATGGGTGGGTGCCGGCGCGGGAGGAAGGCGGAGACGGTACGGCCAGCATCACACGACTGGAAGTGCGATGGGCGAGGGAGTCCGGTAAGGAGGTCTTGCCGTATATCCTCGGCGAGAAAGCCCGCTGGCCTTCCGACCAGATCGAGGCCCTCACAAGACCCGAGGTGCTGGCCCCGCTGAAAGGGTTCAAGGACGAGCTCAGAAAATCACTGGCAGGGCTGTTCGCAGATATTCCGTCGCTGCTCGAGAAGTTGGAGACCGCCCTTCGCGATGCAGCCGGCCGGATCGCCGTCCGTGGCACAGAGGCGGAGCGTGCCGAAGATCAAGCCGCCCCGGCCGGACCGACGCGCCGGGGCTCGGTGCCGCCCGAGTTGCTGCCATGTCTGTGCGACCGCGACGAGCAGGAAGAGGCCGTGCGCAGTGCGCTCAGCACATGTCTTGACAAGCCGCGTCGCCGCCCGCTGGTGTTTGTCCTCCACGGCCCTGCCAACGAAGCCCACCGGGCCTTCGTGCATCGCCTCCGAGCCGAAACGCTTCCGTCGATCCTGAACGGGCATGGCCTCGGTCGACAGGTCCCTTTCCTGCACATGACTCGCCGACTTCCGAGCGGGACCGCTCGCGCTGCGTTTGCCAACGGGTTCCGGATGCTACTGGCCGATGAGCTCCAGATCGCCTATCCGCGCGACGACGGCGCGCTCCTGGAGTCGATGCTGCGCCTGGGTCTCAATGGTATCGCTCCCGTGGTGACGGTCCTTGCCACCGAGGCCGGGCGGGAGCCGGGAGAGCCCTTCCAGCAGCTGTATGAGTACTGGGCTGGGTTCTCTGATCTTCCGCCTTCGTTCCTGATCGTGTCCGTCGTATGCGTCAAGTACGAGGCAGGACCTGGCGAGGGCCTCGGACCCTTGCGGTATCTCCAATGGTGGAGATCGACCCCGGACGGCGACGAGTCGCTGCGCAAGGCCGTGGCGGCAAGCGAGGAGAGCTATGGTCGCGATCAGCGGCTGAGCTGGTACGTGCTTCCGGAACTGCCCCCGGTGAGGCTCGCCCACCTCGATCGCTGGCGAGATCGCGTCCGGCCCTGGCTCGGACATGTGTCCAGCGAACGGTTGCAAACGATTCTCGCGGACCGCGAGTCGTTACCCATGGAGATCGCGTTCGACAAGCTCCAGCAACTGATCGTGCAACTTCCCGTGCGATAGACGAGGCAGGCAGCCATGCGATTCCCGTACATCAGTGGCCGTGCCGAGGCAGCACCGTCCGAACCGCTGGCCCTGCCGGTGCCGGATCGTCAGAAGCAGACGGACCCCGCCCACTACCTGCCCGACTCTGACCTGGTGGATGCCGTCAACGTCGCGCTCGTCCTGGGACAGCCATTGCTCGTGACGGGGGAGCCGGGTACGGGCAAGACCCAACTGGCGTTCCGTCTGGCCTGGGAGCTCGGCTACGGAGAACCCCTCGTCTTCAACACGAAGTCCACGAGCATCGCCCGCGACCTTTTCTACACGTTCGACACTCTGCGCCGCTTCCACGCCGCGCAAGTCGGCCACGGCAGCCAGGAGAACCTGGACTACCTCGTGTACAACGCCCTCGGCCTGGCCATTCTGCATTCTCACGACGAGGTCGAGGTGAAGCCCTGGCTGCCCCCGGGATTCGTGCACCGGGGGCGCCGCCGATGCGTCGTTCTGATTGACGAGGTCGACAAGGCCCCCCGGGACTTCCCGAACGACTTGCTCAACGAAGTCGAGAGCATGTCGTTTCGTGTCCCCGAACTGGGGAACGTGGAGATCCGCGCCGACCGAGATCACCGACCCGTGCTCGTCGTGACCAGCAACTCCGAGAAAAATCTCCCCGACGCCTTCCTGCGGCGCTGCGTGTACTACAACATCCCGTCGCCCGGGAAGGAACGATTGGTGGCGATCATCCAAGGCCGGCTCGATGGGTTCAAGGACGGGTCCAGCGTGCTGCTGGACAGCGCGATCGATCTCTTCCTGGAGATCCGCAAGCAGAACCTCCGCAAGCCACCGTCCACGGCCGAGTTGCTCAACTGGCTCCACGTCTTGGTCGAAGGCGGGGCTGCCCAAGACCAGTCCGTGGTGGCTTCGCCCGCCGCGCTGCGCGCAAGCCTGAGCACCTTGGCCAAGGTGCGTGAAGATGCCGACGAGATCATGGAGTTCGTCCGGGGCCGCCTCGGTTCCTAACACGAGGGCCGCCGTGCTTGCCCTCGAAGACCTGGTCGATCTCGGCAACGAGCTGCGGAACGCCGACTTCCGTATCACAACCCATCAATACCTGTTCGCCCAGCAGATGCTCGTGCGCCTGGCGGCCGAGGGGAGACTCCCGAATGATCCGTCGCGATTGGCCTCACATCTCGGCCCCATCTTTTGCACGACCCCCTACGAGCAGCGGCGTTACCCCGAGATCTTCCAGCGCTGGCTGGCCCGACGGCTCCCTGATGGGGCACGGACGGCGCCGAGAGCCGAGCCGCAGGCGAAGCGATCACTCAGATCCCAACACGGGCGGCGCCTCGCTCTGGGGGCGCTCACCCTCGCAGTGGCGGTCGCCGTCTGGTTCGGGTGGCAGAACTGGCGGCCGCGTCTGCTGAGCGGCGCCGTCGTCGTCGATGGCGGCGCAGTCGCCGAAGCCGAGATCACCCTCGGCGAGCAGAAGGCGGTGTCCGATGCGTCTGGACGATTTCAAATCCCGTCCCGGGCCAGTCGGTTTCCGACGACCATCACCGTGCGCAAAGCGGGCTTCGAGGATCATCAGATGCGCGTCGGCGAATCCCTGGCTGGCTATGGGCGGACGCGCCTCCTCTTCGCGTGGCTCTCGCCCGACGTCACCCTGCCGAGCCTGCATCTGAACCGATCGGCAACGCCACCCACGACGAGAGCCCCGGTCACGCCGGCACCGCCGACGGGATGGCGGCGCGTGAGATGGACCAACGCCCTGATCGCCACCGGACCGGCTCTCCTCCTGGTGATCTGGGTCCTGGTGCGCGCCTGGCGCCGGCCGATCCTGAGGCGTATCGTTAGCGCCGCCCCCAAAACGCTGCGCGACGTTTATCTGTCCGGCGATGTCCGCCCGCTTCTCCCGAATCTACCGATACGCCGCTTGACTCAGGACCTACGGCGCCGCCGTCGCGTGCACTCGACTGAGATCGACGTCTCCGCCACGATCGGCGCGTCGATCGCCAACACCGGACTTTTCACGCCAGTCTTCGGCTCCCGGGTGGAGCCCGATTATCTCGTGCTGACCGATCGGGAGAGCCTCTCCGATCACCAGGCCTGCCTGGCCGACGCCCTGGTCGGAGAGCTGCTGCGAAGCGACGTCCTGATCCAGCGCTACGATTACGATGGCGACCCCACCGTGTGCCGTCGGCCGCGTGAGGGACCGCTCAGGCTCGGGTCGGAGCGGTTGGCGGTGCCTCTTGACGAGCTTCGGGCCCGCCACCCCGAGCATCGCGTCATCGTCTTCAGCGATGGGGCCGAGTTTTTCCATCCGTTCACCGGAGAGCCTGCGTCCTGGGTCACGACCTTGACCGAATGGACGGAGCGAGTGATTCTCACGCCCAAGCCGATCGAGACCTGGGCCCACCGCGAATGGGCCCTGGGACAGCTTGGATTCGTGACCCTCCCTCTTTCGCGCGCCGGCCTGATCGCCCTCGGGCCCAGCCTGAATGAGTTGGGCGCGGCCGCGATCACCGCAGCTCGGCCCACGACCATGACCCGCTCGCTGCTGGACATGAATCCGCGACGCTGGCTCGAGCGAGACGCTCCGCCGCCGGAAACCATTGACCAGCTCTGTCAAACCCTGCTTGAGCATCTGGGCGCCCGAGGATTCGTGTGGCTCGCTGCATGCGCCGTGTACCCCGAGATTCACTGGGGAATTACGCTTCGCCTCGTCTCGGGGCTCGCCCGAGATGCCGTCGAGGTCGAACGCCTGCTCCCGCGACTGTCCCACCTGGTCTGGTTTCGCGAGGCCTACATGCCCGACTGGCTTCGGGAAGCGCTGCTGTCACGGCTGAGCTCGGGGGACGAAGCCCGTGTCCGCGCGCTTCTCCACGCGATGCTCTCGCACATAGCCGAAGAGGGAAACCTCAACGCTCCGCTGCGCATCGCGCTCGGCCGGCCGCAGAACGCGGCCGGCTCAGCGTCGCTTCTGGCCCGTCTTGGCGCGGTGTGGCGCCGATGGCAGATGGCTCGGCGCACTCGGGCCGTCGCGCAAATCGTCCCTCAGGATAGTCCTTTCCGTGACTACATCTTCCTGCACTTTCTCTCCGCGCGCCGGATCGGAAGGCTGACGCCGGTCGCGCCAAAGTGGTTGCTGCGCGCCCTGTATCGCGGAGGCAACGCGTTCCTGGGACTGCGTCCCTGGGTGAACGTGGTGAGTGCCGCACTGGCGACGGCCGCCATCCTCGCGCTCTTGCCGCCGTTGCATATCCCCGCGCCACTTGTCGATAGGTCCCCTAGGGAATCGACGGACCAACCGCCGCCGCCTGCGCCTGAGAGCCCGGTCACGCAGGGCGTGGTGCCTCGACCTCCCCTTCCAGCCGGGTTTGACGCAGTCCAGCCGGTTGGATTCGGCCCGATCTTCTTCGAGGGCGACAAGTCCGACGTCCAGCCGGGCGACACGAAGATTCTGGACCAGATTGCGGACTGGATGCGGTCAAACCCCGATCGACGCGGGTTCATTGCAGGACATGCCGCGGAGGAGGCCGGGGCCGCCCCGACCGCCGCGCTCGGAATCGGTGAACGCCGGGCCAAGAGCGTCATGGATTACCTCGTCGGAAAGGGAATTGCGCCGAGCCGCTTCACGATGACCAGCTACGGCGCGGCTTTTCCCGCGTGCACGGAGAACAGCGAGAGCTGCCGGGCCCAGAACAGAAGAGTGGACATCCTCGTGAGCTCGGCGATGCCGCCCGAGTCTGACGTGAGATCTGCCACGCTACCGGTTGAGCCCCCACGCCCGACTGAGGTTCCGCGCCTTGTCGTCTCGGGTCAAGGCACGGCCTCCTCGTCAAGCACCGGGCAGCCGACGATCAGCCTGGCCCTCGGGGCTGTCGCCGTGGGCAAACGTGGTTCGGTGCGGCAGATCACCATCGTCAACGAGGGCCAGGCGGCGGTCGATCTGGAAGCGACGCAGCGGGCACCGGAGTCGGTGACCGTCGTTCGCGACGAATGCGGGGGAGCTCACCTCGAGCCAAAGATGAGCTGCCGAGCGGCGTTCCAGCTTTCTCCTCAAACGGTCGGACCCATCAATTTCGAGCAGACGTACGCCCCCCGCGGTTCGGACGACCCGAGACATAGCGTCCGCGTTGCAATGAGAGGGCAGGCCCTGGCTCCCGAGCGCCCCCTGTCGACGCCACCCCCGGTTGAGCAAGCGCCTGCCGTACAGCCGCCCCCGCTCGTGGAGCAGCCGCCGCGCGCGCAACCGGCGCCGCGCGCGCAGCCCTCACAGCCGCGCGTGCAGCCGGCCCCGCCCGAGGGGACGCAGCCGCGCGAGCAGCCTTCACAGCCACGCGTGCAACCGGCCCCGCCTGTGGAGCAGCCACCTGCTGCGCCGCCGCCAAGGACCGCCCCCCGGCGACCGATGCCTTTTCCTCCGGTCTTCTGATCCAAGCCCGGAGCCCGGCGAGCCGACCGCGGTCCTCAGCGAGAGGGACTGTCGTCGCGTTTGACTTACGATCAGGAACGTCCCGAGGGGCCCTTGTTCGCTGCCAATCACCCATGAGTCGCTTTACTTCGCAAGACAAACCGGATTAGGATGCTGCCGGCCTTCCCGGTTCGCGTCGAACAAGGTTTTGGGGTGCGGATCGTGAGGTCGCCAAGGGGAGAGGGCGATGCGGAGATGGCGACTGTTATGGTGCGCCGTGCTCGCGGCCATTCTTCCCGCTCCCGGCAGCGCCCAGACTGCCGACGTCCTGCTCGCCCAGGGGATTCGCCGATCCCCGAGTCAGGAAACGGAGGCGGCCCCCACTCCTTCGCCTCCCCCCGCCACCGCGGATGCCCCCCGTGCCGAGCCGGCCCCGCCGGCCCCGGCCGAGGAGCCTCTCGGGTTCGCTGGCCGATCGTTGACGCCGGGCCCGACCGCCACCAGCCCGGATTTCGTGCCGATCCTGGACCGGTGGCGTATCGGCATGCCCAACTGGAATCGCTTCGACCGGCCGGTCGACAGCCCGTTCGCCCGGGGGCGGTGGTGGGACCCCTACAACCAAAATGTGCTCAAGAGCGATTACCCGATACTCGGGCAAGATATTTTCCTCAACGTATCGGCCATCCTCGACACGGTGGTGAACTTCCGGAGCATTCCGACCCCGAGTAACGTCAGCGCCGCCCGCTCGGGTGAGTTTGATTTCTTCGGGCGCGGCGACCAGATTTTCTTCAGTAGCTACGCCATCGCGTCCATCGAGCTATTCAAGGGCGATAGCGCCTTCCGGCCGCGCGACTGGGAGTTCCGTATCACCCCCGTCTTCAACGTGAACTATTTGAGCGCCCAGGAGAACGGGGTGGTGAACATCGACGTGCGTCGGGGCACGACCCGCCTCGACGAGTACATCAGCCTTCAGGAATTGCTGGTGGAGTACCACCTCGCGGACCTGAGCCCGAATTACGACTTCATCTCGAGCCGGGCTGGCATCCAGCTCTTTCAGAGCGACTTCCGTGGATTCATCTTCAGCGATAGCCAGCTCGGCGCTCGACTCTTTGGGAACTTCGATGCCAATCGTTACCAGTTCAACGCCGCCTATTTCCGACCGCTGGAGAAGGACACCAATAGCGGCCTGAATCGGCTCTTCGACTTTCGCGGGCAGAATCTCTTCATTGCCAATCTCTTCCGTCAGGACTTGATCTGGCCCGGGTACACGGCCATGGTGAACCTCCACTACCTGAACGACGCGGGTGACACGCACTTCGATCGCAACGGGTTCCTCACCCGCCCCGCCCCGATCGGGACGCTCGCCCCCAAGGTCCTCAACGCGGTGTGGCTGGGCTGGAACGGCGATGGCCACATAGGCCCCCTCAACATCACCCACGCCTTCTACCAGGTACTGGGCGGCCAGGACGACGATCCGATCGGCGGCCAGGGCCAGCGGCTCTCCGCCCAGATGGCCGCCTTCGAGCTCTCCATGGACTTCGACTGGGTTCGGCCGAAGCTCTCGTTCTTCTGGTCGTCAGGGGACCCGACACCCAACGACGCAGTCGCCCGCGGGTTCGATACGATCTTCGACAATCCCAACTTCGCCGGCAACGGCTTCAGCTACTGGGTGCGCAATGGATTGCCCCTGACCAGCACGGGGCTGTCCCTGAAAGGGCCCTTCAGTCTGGTGCCCGATCTCCGCTCGAGCAAGATCGAGGGTCAGCCGAACTTTATCAACCCCGGCCTCTTTCTCCTCAATTTCGGCGTCGATCTGGACTTGACCCCCACCCTCAAGAGCTTTATCAACGTCAATCTGTTGCGGTTTCAGACCACGAAGGTGCTCGAGAACCTGCTCTTCCAGAGCAAGATCGGCCACAACATCGGGATCGACTACTCCGTCGGTATGCGGTGGCGTCCGTTCCTGAACGATAACGTCATCATCTCGGCCGGTCTGGCGGCCCTGCAGGTGGGAAGCGGCTTCCAGGATCTGTACTCCAACACGAAGTTCACGTTCGGCGCCAACGGGCTGGAACGCACCACGAACTCGTTCCCGGGCGGCCTGCTCTACTCGGCGTTTCTGGCGTTTACCCTGACGTACTGAGACGATCACATCACCTCGTGAGCCAGTGACCTTTGCCTACTGAGAGAGAATCGGGACGCTGGTGGCGGCTGATCGGATTGGTGGCCGCCATGCTGGTGGGGGCGGCGGGGCTGACCATGCTCGCCTGGCCGGATCATATCGTCTGGCGCGAAGGCAGTCTGGTCTCGGCGCCATCCCCGGCGCCGGCCTCGGCCGCCGACGGTCTGGTGCAGCTGGCCCAACGCATACGGCGAGGCGGCGACGAGGCCCCGCCAGAGAGTACCCCGACGACGCCGCCTCCTGCTGAAGCCGAGAAGGCGCCAGCTCCGGCCGCGCCCGATCCGCGCATGGGTCCCGACCTGAGCCGGCAGAGTCAGGCGGAGGTCGACAAGAAGAACGTGGGCTGTGTGAGCTGCCATACCGCAACGGACTCCGCCAACATGCATCAGGACCCGACGGTCAAGCTCGCGTGCGTCGACTGTCATGGCGGCCGCGGCGACGCCGTGCGACAGGCGTCGGTCACTCCCGATTCGTCGGCGTACCAGGCGGTGAAGAATGTCGCCCACGTCCAGCCGCGCCTGCGCGACCTGTGGCGAAGCTCCGCCAACCCCGTGCGTTCCTATGCGCTTCTCAACCAGGAGAGCGCGGAGTTCATTCGCTTCTTCAACCCGGGTGATCTCCGGGTGGCGGCCCTCGTCTGTGGGGGATGCCACACGGCCGAGGTCAAGCAGGTGGAGAAGAGCATGATGACCACGGGGCCGATGCTGTGGTCGGCCGCTCTCTACAACAACGGCAGCTTTCCTCTCAAGCGTCCCCAGTTCGGTGAGAGCTACGGGCCCGATGGGCTTGGTCAGCGTCTGTACACGACGCCCCCGCCCACCCTGGAGGAGATCGACCAAGCGAGGGGTGCTCCAGTTCCTCGAGCCTCTCCCGCGCTTCGAGATCGGCCAGCCGGGTAACGTGCTCCGGATCTTCGAGCGGGGCGGGCAGCGCCCGCTGGAGCTCGGTATTCCCTTCGTTGACGAATTGCCTGGTCGGCCAGCCAACCGGTTGAGCGCGCGCGGCTTCGGAACCCTCAATCGGACCGATCCCGTATGGCTGAATCTGCAACGGACCCGTCTGTTCGACCCGCTGCTGTCCCTGCTCGGCACCAATGACCATCCAGGCGACTTCCGATCCAGCGGCTGTTCGGCCTGCCACGTGATCTACGCGAACGATCGGTCGCCGGCCCACTCCGGTCCCTATGCCGAGCACGGAAACCTGGGCCACACGGCCACCACGGATCCCACCATTCCGCAAGGGCCAGTCGGGCCACCCGATCAAGCACCGGTTCACCAACTCGATCCCCTCGAGCCAGTGCGTGGTGTGCCACATGCACCCAGGGACGACGGTGACCCAGAGTTATCTACGGCTACACGTGGTGGGACAACGAGACCGACGGGGATCTGATGTATCCCGAGAAGGAGAAGAACCTGAGCGCCCGGGAGGTCGCCGCGATCGAATCGGCGAATCCGGAGGGGTCGGCCGTGCGTGGCAAGTGGTCGGACCCGGCGTTTCTCAACAACATCACCGACCTCAACCCGCGCCTCACCCGCACCCAGTTTGCGGACTTCCACGGGCACGGCTGGGTCTTCCGGGCCGTGTACAAGCAGGACCGCAAGGGTAACCTCCTCGACGCGAAGAGCGCAGTGGTAGCGCCGCGACGATCCGCAGCGGTTCGAGAAGGCGGTCCACCTCAAAGACATCCATCTCGAAAAGGGCATGCACTGCACGGACTGCCACTTCAAGCAGGACGCCCACGGTAACGGCAAGCTCTACGGTGAGACGCGGGCCGCGATCGAGATCACCTGTTCGGATTGTCACGGCACCATCCGAGAACGTGCGACCTTACGCACGTCAGGCCCGGCCGCGCCGCCGGGCGGTACGGACCTCGCGCAGCTGCGCACGCCCTTTGGCCAGCGCCGCTTCCAGTGGCAAGGCGATCGGCTGACCCAGCGCTCCATGGTGAAGGAAGGCCTGGCGTGGGAAGTGGTGCAGGTGTTGGACTCGATCAGTCCCGCTTCCGACTGGGCCGTCGCGAATCCCGAGCGCGCCCAGAAATCGCGACTGGCCAAGACCCTGCGCGCGCGACGGCACGACCTGGGGTGATGCCGTGCCCAAGGACCGGGAGGGAGCCGAGCTAGCCCACGCCGACTCGCGCATGACGTGCCAGACGTGCCACACCTCGTGGGTGACCAGCTGCTTCGGCTGCCACCTGCCCATGCGGGCCAACGAGCGAAGGCCGATGCTGCACTTCGAGGGGACGTCCAGCGCAACTGGACCCAGTACAACTTCCAGACCCTGCGGGACGATGTTTTCATGCTCGCGCTCGACGGCACCAGCGCCGGCCGACGAATCTCGCCCGCCCGCTCGTCGTGCGCGGTGCTGGTGGGTTCCCAGAACGCCAACCGGGAGTGGGTCTACTCCCAGCAGCAGACCGTCTCTGCGGAGGGTTTCAGCGGCCACTCCTTCAGCACGTTTGTTCCGCATACGGTCCGGGCCACGGAGACGAAGACCTGTACGGACTGCCACGTGTCGGGCCGCAACGACAACAACGCCTGGATGGCGCAGTTGCTCATGCAGGGCACCAACTTCTACAACTTCCTGGGCCGCTTCGTGTACGTGGCGGAAGGCAAGGCGGGGCTGGAAGCGGTGGTGGTGACGGAGCGCGAGGAGCCGCAGGCGGTCATCGGTAGCTACCTGCACCAGGTCGCCTACCCGACCAATTACACCAAGCACACCAAGGACGGCGGTCTCTTGGGTGAGAAATACCATCACCGCGGGCGGGATGTGCTCGATCTGTTCGGCCGCGACGAGGTCCTGGGCATTCAGCTGCGCGGCGAATACCTGTACACGGCGAACGGGCGGGGCGGCTTCCGCGCCTACGACGTGGCCCAGATCGATCAGAAAGGGTTCTCGGAACGGATCGTGACGGCGCCGGTCTCGCCGCTCGGCCAGCGTCTGTACGTGAAGACGAAGTTCGCCACCGCGGTGGCGGCCCCCACCACCTTGGCCGTCGATCCCACGCGAACGCAGCGCCCCGAGAACGAGGAGCCGAAGATCCACCCGCTCTACGCATACATCTATGTGACAGACCGGGAGGAAGGGCTCGTCGTCGTCGGCAACCCCGCCGATAGCCCCAACCGGCCCGGTGTGGCCACCTTGCTCGACGGCGATCCCAGCAATAACTTTCTGGAGCGCGCCCTGGCCTTCAATCCCGACGGCATCCTGCGCGGCGCCGTGAATATTGCCATCGCCGGTACCTACGCCTACGTCCTCGCCGATCGTGGGATGGTGGTGGTGGATCTCAACGAGCCGCTCAGCCCCCGCGTGGTGGCGACCGTCGAGGCGCCCGCTCTCGTCAAGCCGCGAGCGGTAGCCATCCAGTTCCGCTACGCCTTCGTGACCGACGCCGAGGGACTGAAAGTCGTCGATGTGACCGACGCCCGCCCGGCCGCGGGTGATACCGAACGCGACCCTGCGCCTGGCCGACGCCCGCGGTCTGTACGTGGCACGCACCTACGCCTACGTGGCCAACGGGGCCGAGGGGCTGGCCATCATCGACGTGGAGCGCCCTGAGCAGCCCGCGCTGGAGCAGACGTACAACGCCAACGGGGTCATGAACGACACAACGGACGTGAAGATCGGCATGACCAATGCCAGCGTGTTCGCCTACGTCGCCGACGGGCGCAACGGGCTGCGCGTGCTGCAGCTGACGTCTCCCAAGGAGACGCCGACCTATCTCGGCTTCAGCCCAAAGCCGACGCCACAGCTCATCGCCACCGCCAAGACGCGGGGACCGGCGCTGGCGATCTCGAAGGGAATCGATCGCGATCGCGCGGTGGACGAGAGCGGCAACCAGATCGCCGTCTTCAATCGCGTCGGGTCACGGCCGTTCAACCTGGCCGAGATGCAGCGGCTGTATCTGCGCGATGGGCGGCTCTACAGCGTGGTCGACGAACCGCCGTCATCGCCGCGCGAGATCGCGCCGCCAAAGCGGGACGAGCCGGCCGCGCCCGCGGCGCCGTCGCGCCCACGAAGAGGACGCGAATGACGATGCTGGGGAGGGACGCGAGGTGAGCCGAATGCGACGAGGTCTCGGATGGGTTCTGGTGGGCGTGGGTGCGCTCCTGCTGCTCGTCCTGTCGGGCGAGCCGCGTCCAGGGGACAGGGGCGGCCTCTCGGTACAGGATGCCCACGCGCAGGCTGCCCTGAAGTTCACGGGGGGTGCCTCGTGCGGCGGGTCCAAGTGCCACGGCGAACGCGACTCCCCGCGCCGACTTTCCGAAGATGAACGAGAACATCATCTGGCAGCAGAAGGACAAGCACGCCAAGGCCTACGAGACGCTCACCAACGAGCGGCTCAAGTCGGGTGTGAGCCCGTCCGCCATGGCCAAGAAGCTTGGCATCGCCAAGGCGGAGACGAGCGACCGGTGCCTCGTGTGCCATGCCGTGAACGCCAAGCCCGCTCAGCGGGGCCCCAAGTTCGACATCACCGACGGTGTGCACTGCGAAGGGTGTCACGGACCGGCGGAGAAATGGCTCGAATCTCATGCCGAGAAAGGGTGGACGCATGAGCAGTCGGTGAAACTCGGCATGTACGACACCCGGGATCTCCTCTTGCGTGCCGAGAACTGCGTGTCGTGTCACCTGGCCATCGATGCCGACATGGTGGCGGCCGGGCATCCGGACCTGCTGGCATTCGAGCTCGACACCTTCTCCCGGAACATGAGCCAGCCGCCGCACTACCGAACGGAGCCGCCCCTGTCTGGCGCACGGGCGTGGGCGCTCGGGCAGATCGTGGCCCTCCGGGAGGCCGCCAAGCAGCTGGGGGATCGGAGCCAAGGGAAATGCTCCGGCCCGGCTCCTGGAGGACGCCAACCAGAAGGTCGTCGGTCACGCGGCGGTCGTCGGCCCGCTTCTCGGCGTGGTGGCGCCGGCGGCTCAGCGTAGTTTGGAGCAGGATGTGGCCACCCTCACCGAGCAGGTCAAGAAGGGTGACCGAGCGGCCATGGGCGCGACAGCGGCCAAGATCGTCCAGACGATGACGCAGCAGGCCGGCGCGGTCGCCAAGCGCGAATTCACCCAGGCTGAGACCCAGAAGCTCGTGGACAGCATCGGGGCCGCCGCCGATCCCATCAGCGGTCGTGGGCTCCGGTCCGCGGAGCAGACGGCCATGGCTCTCGACCGGCTGTCCCTGGCGTTCTATCGGTCGAAAGGGCAGCGGTTGCCCAAGGCGGCCAGCGACGCCCTCGACAAGGTCTTCGAGGCGTTGCCGGAACAGCCATCGAAGTATGACGCCAAGAGCTTCGCCACCGCCATCAAGGGGTTCCAGGCGCAGTTCGGGAAATGAGCGAGGCGTCGGCAGAGCACTACGATCTGGTCGTCATCGGGGGCGGACCCGCTGGGGAGAAGGGGGCGGCGCAGGCGGCTTACTTCGGCAAGCGCGTCGCCCTGATCGAGCAGGCGCCACAGCTCGGAGGCGCCGGCATCAACACCGGTACCGTGCCTTCCAAGACGCTTCGGGAGACCGCCCTCTACTTTTCGGGCCTGCGCCAGCGTGGCCTCTACGGCATCGACTACTCGGTCAAGAAGGAACTGAGCGTTCGCGATTTCATGTACCGCGAGACACACGTTGTGCAGGAGTTGCGCGAGCTGGTACGAGCCAACCTTGCCCGCCATCGCATCGATCTGGTGCGAGGCCAGGCCAGCTTCGACGATACTCACCGAGTAAGGGTCCGCTCGCCGTCCCATCCCGATCGAGTTCTCCACGGCGACGTCATCCTGATCGCCACCGGATCCGTACCCAGCCGACCTGGCAACATGCCTTTCCACGACCCTCGCCTCTTCGACAGCGACTCGATCCTGGCTATTGACCGCATCCCGTCGAGCATGGCTGTGGTGGGGGCGGGGATCATCGGGTGCGAGTACGGCACGATGTTCGCCGCCTTGGGAGTCGCGGTGACCCTCATCGATGGCCGGGAGCGCTTGCTCTCCTTCCTGGACGCCGAGATCGCGGACCGGCTGCTTGTCCAGATGGGGGCCGTCGGCGTGCGCGTGCGGCTTCGCGAGAGTATCCAGACTATCGAGCCGGGCCCGAGCAGCCTGGCCGTCACCTTGGCGGGAGGCACGATGGTCAGCGTGGACGCCGTCCTGTTCGCGGCAGGGCGGGTGGGCAACACCCAGGGGCTCGGGCTCGACACGATCGGGGTTTCCTGCACTGAGCGGGGGGCGATCAAAGTCAACGAGCACTACCAGACACAAGTCCCTCACATCTATGCGGCTGGTGACGTCCTCGGATTTCCGGCCCTGGCCTCGACGTCGATGGAGCAGGCGCGGGTGGCCATCGTTCACGCCTTCGATCTGAAATATAAGACCCGCGTCGCCCCGATCTTCCCGATGGCTATCTACACGATCCCCGAGGTCGCCATGGTGGGCGAGACGGAGGAGAGTTGCCAGCGCAACGGGATCGACTACGTCGTCGGCAACGCCTGGTACCGGCACAACGCCCGTGGCCAGATCACGGGCGACCTGACGGGGCAGCTCAAGCTCGTCTTTGCCCGCGGGGACAAGAGGCTGCTCGGGGTCCACGTGGTCGGTGAATCGGCGTCCGAGCTGATCCACGTGGGGCTCATGGTGTTGCAGGCGGGCGGTTCGCTCGAGACCTTCATCGACACGGTCTTCAACTATCCGACCCTCGGGGAGATGTACAAGTACGCCGCCTACGACGGCCTAGACCGGCTCGGCCGCTCCTGAGCCGCCTGATCTATTCCCGGTCCCGACATCGTATCCTTAGGTGGACAGTGGGCGGCGACCGGGAGCACACTGTACTCTTGGATTGACGCGGCGGGTCGAACGGAGGATCAGCGGTCACGCAGCTGGTGACGTAACGCGCAATGCAGATCGCCTGCTCGTTTCGGGACAAGCAATGGACGGTCGACAGCGACGCCAATGAGCTGGTGATCGGCCGTCCAAAGGACGGTGCCCCGCTTGGTCTCGATCTCTCCCCCGACCAGACCGTGTCCCGTCCGCACGCGCGACTCTGGACGGAGGGTGGGGGATGGTGGGTCGAGGACCTCGGGAGCCGTAACGGGACCTTTGTCAACGGCGACCGGATCCGCGGGAAGCTCCAGCTGGGTCCGGGTGACGTGCTCCGGTTCGGTGAAACCACGGTCACGCTTCCGGAGCTCACATCCGACCGCACGCAGATCGTTGACCTCGACGCCCTGACCGGAGGGCACGCGGGCGCCGTCGAGATCAAGCACGCACGGGAAGCCCAGGCGCCGGCCTTCACGCACGACGCCACCTCGTCCGAATCGGCGCGCTGGCTGGCCGCGCTGTACGCCCTTCCCCTCCATCTCGGAGAGAAGAGCGGTCTCGAGACCCTGCTGGAGGCGATCGTCGAGCGGGTGGTGTCGGCCATTCCCGGCGCGACCCGCGGTGCGCTGCTCGTCAAAGATCCGTCCGGAAAGCTCCTGCTGAAGGCCCACGTGCCGATGGGTCAGCCCGCCGTCAGCCTGACCCTGGCCCAACGGGCCATGGACAGCCATGAAGCCTTCATCTGGCGGGTCGGCATCGATCCCACGGTCAGCCAGGCCGAATTCGCCATCCGCTCCGGCATGTACGCGCCGTTCGCGTGGGGAGACCAGACCTTGGGCGTGATCTGCGTCGGCAACGACTCGCCGGCGGACGTGTTCACCGACGCGTCGCTTCAGTTTCTGGTGGCCGTCGCCCATCATGCGGCGATGGCCGTGATGCATCGCCAGATGCACGAGGAGATGAAGCACAACGCGACGACCTTGCAGCGACTGCTGGCCAATTTCTCACCCAAAGTGCGCACGTGCCTGCTGGAGCGGGCTGGCCGTCAGCGGCTGCGTCTGGGCGGGGAGAAGTCCGAGGTGACCATCCTGGCTTCGGACATCCGTGGCTTTACCCGCATGAGCGCCAGCATGGACGCCGGCGACGTGGTCGACCTCCTCAACGACTACTTCTCCCTCCTGGTCGAGGTCATCTTCAAGTTCGACGGGACCATCGACAAGTTTGTGGGGGATGCCATCCTCGCGGTCTTCGGCAGCCCCGAACCTGATCCGGACCACTGGGAGAAGGCGGTGCAGGCCGCCATCGCCATGCAGGCGGCCATGCAGCAGGCCAACACGAGGCGGACGGCCTCCCATCAGGTCATCTGCGAGATCGGCATCGGCGTGCACTGCGGGGAAGTGATTCACGGCTTCGTGGGCTCTCACGAGCGTATGGAGTTCACCGTGATCGGGGACGCCGTCAACCGGGCCACCCGCTACTGCGATGCCGCCCCGGCGGGAGCCATCCTGATCAGCCCCGAGACCCACGAGCGGGTCTGGAAGAGCGTGCTGGCTGAGGCGACGACCATCGGCACCAAGCACGAGGGTGAATTGCGCGCCTTCCGAGTGAAGGGGGCGCGGAGCTCTACTCGACCAGCATCGGAGACGGTGAGAAGCGCGAGTGACGAGGTGCGAGGATGACCACATGATTGTGTACAGCGCGCGAACGGACATCGGGCGGAGGCGCCCCCTCAACGAAGACGCTATCCTGGCCGAGGAGGGGCTCTTCATCCTCTGCGACGGCATGGGCGGCCACAAGGCGGGTGAGGTGGCCGCCAAGCTGGCCGTCGATACCATCGCCGCCTTCGTGCGGCGCTCGGGGGAGGACCCGGAGCTGACGTGGCCGTATGGCTTCGATCCCCACATCTCATACAACGGCAATCGACTGCGGACGGCCGTCAAGTTGGCCAATCGTACGGTGTTTCGCAAGGCGGCCTCCGCCGACGAGTACACAGGGATGGGCACCACCGTGGTGGTGGTGATGATCTCCGCCCGTCGACCGATCATGACCTATACGCACGTCGGGGACAGTCGGATCTACCTTGTCCGGAAGGGGGTCATCCTCCAGCTCACCCGGGACGATTCCTGGGCCAATTTCGGGTGGGAGTCGCAGGCGCGCGACGACGCGCCCGCCGCAAACATGAAGAACGTGCTGACCAAGGCCCTGGGGGCCCGTGACGACGTGGAGTTCGAGATCAAGGATAGCCCCCTGAGCGTGGGGGATACCGTGCTCCTGTGCTCTGACGGCCTCACCAACATGCTGTCAGACACGCAGATCCTCGAGACCATCTCCCGCAACGGCGAGCATCTCGAGCGCGCGTGCGACGAGCTGGTGGCAAACGCGAACGCCGAAGGAGGTCGCGACAATATCAGCGTAATCCTGGCCAGCTACACGGCGTAGCGAGGTCCGGCGCCGAGGAATCGGTCCGCGCATGATTCGAAAGATTGGCAAGTATCAGATCCTCGAGCGAATAGGCCGGGGGGGTATGGGCATGGTCTACAAGGCCCGCGACCCCCTGCTGGAGCGCCTGGTCGCCCTCAAGGTCATCGCCAACGACATCGACGTCACCGAGGAAATCCGCGCGCGCTTCTTCCGCGAGGCCCAGGCCTGTGCCCGCCTCAACCACCCCAACATCGTGACCGTCTACGACATGGGCGAGGAGGAGGGCCAGCTCTTCATTGTGATGGAATTCCTGGAGGGCCGCGAAATGCGGCAGCTGATCGCGACCCGCCAGAGCCTGGTGCTCGAGGACAAGCTGGCCATCATGGTCCAGGTCTGTGAAGGTCTCCACTACGCCCACCAGCAGGGGATCGTTCATCGCGACGTCAAACCCGGCAACATCTTCATCCTGCGCAACGGTCTCGTGAAGATCCTCGACTTCGGCCTCGCGCACGTGGCTTCCGAGACCAACCTCACCCGAACCGGTCTCGTGGTAGGGACCCTGCGTTACATCTCGCCCGAGCAGGTGAGGGGGCGGGCCGATCACCGCTCGGATATCTTCTCGGTGGGCGCCGTCTTCTATGAGCTGCTCACCTTGCGCCCGCCCTTCGCGGGCCCTGACCCTATGCAGATCCTCGAGCAGCTACGGTCCGAGGAGCCTCCGACCCCCAGCGCGGTGGATCCGACCATCCCGGCCGATCTGAGCGCCATCATCGACCGCGCCCTTCGCAAGGACCCCGCGCAGCGCTTTGCCGATCTCGGCGAGATGCGTGGAGAACTCGCCAGTGTGCAGCGCCGTTTCGTTGAGGAGGCGCAGCGCCTGCGCGCCGAGGTCGAAGCGAAGCTCGGGCGCATCCGCGAGTTGGAGGCTGCCCTCGCAACCCACCTCGGGGCCGTCTCGGACGCCACCAGCCCGATCGCCACCGACGGGCAGGCGCGGGTGGCGACCCTGGAGACGCTCAACCAGAGCCTGGGCCGGCGGATCGAGCGACTACAGGCGCTCCTGGAGAAGGCCGAAGCGCTGAAGCCGGCATACCAGCGTGCTCTCGAGATGATCCAGGCCGGAGCGTTCGACGAGGCGGTGAGCACGCTCGAAGCGATGACCGGCCAGTTACCCGAGCACGAACCGGCGGCGGCCGCTCTGGCCGAGGCGCGCCGGCAGGCGGAGGATGTGCGCCGCCGCGCCGAGGTCCGGCGCCGCCTCGATGAAGGAGCCGCCGCGTTCGCCCGGGGCGCCTTTGCCGAGAGCCTGGAGAGCATCAAGGGGCTCGACGAGATGGCCGCGACGGCCGGTCTGACCCGAGAAGTCGTCGAGCTTCGCGGGAGCGCCACCGCGGCGCTCACAGTCCAGCAGGAGGAGCTGCGGCGCCAGCGCGCTCGCTCCGAGCAAGCGGCCGCTCTCACGAGCGAGGGCCGGGCTCTCGCCGAAGAGGTCGAGGCGTTCCGCCGGGCGGAAGCGCAGTGGCTGGCGGCCGAGGCGAAAGCGGCGGAGGCCGGGACCGCCTTTGACCAGGAAGCCTACACGCGAGCCTCGGAAGCGTACGACGAGGCAACGGCCCTCTACCACCGCGCCGAAGAGGAGGCGCGGGAGGCCGTGCGTCGTGATCAGCTCGAGGGCCAGCGCCGAGAGGCGGAGCGCATTCGCCAGCGCTGGTTACGCAGCCGTGAGGCGGCCGATGCCGTGGGGGCGCGAGAGCGGGCGCAAGCGCTGTGGGGTGAGGCGGAGCGCAAGTCCGAGGACGGCCGAACCGCTTTCGAGCAAGGAGCCTACTCGCGCGCGGCCGAGCTATTCGATCAGGCAGTCACCGTGTGTCGCCAGGCCACCGACATGGCTCGCGAGAGCATGCGCCGCGAAGAGGTGGCGCGAGAGGAGCGGGAAGCCAGGCTCGCGCAAGAAGCAGCCCACCAGGCCAGGGTGAAGGCGACCGTGCCCAATGCGGCCGAACGCGCAGCGGGGCGCTGGGGCGAAGCCGAGACGCGGCTCGGCGAAGCCGAAGCCGCGCTCGGGCAGGCAAGCTACGCGCGGGCCAAGCAGCTCTTCGGGGCGGCGGTCGGGGCGTTCGCGGCTGCCGAACAGTCAGCAATGCAGGTGCTCGGCCGGGAGCGCGAGCAGTCGGAGGCGATGCGCGCCAGCATGGTGCGTGGACGTGAGGCCGCTCATGCCGTCGCCGGCCCGCAGCGCGCAGGCGCGCAGTGGGCAGCGGCCGAAGCCAAGGCCAGCGAAGCAGAAACGTGGGTCGCGCGTGAGCGCTATCGGGAGGCGGCGCAGGCCTTCGAGGCCGCCGTCGAGCTCTTCCGTGACGCCGAAGGGACCGCACGGGAGGCAATCCGTCAGGAACGAGCACGTGCCGAGCAGGCGCGCGTCGACATGGCTCCAAGGCGAGCCGCCGCGGTCGAGCAGCTGGCCGCCCAGCATGCCCCTTCGCTATGGGGTCAGGCCGAGGCGAAGGCGGCAGAGGCCGAGAGCGCGTTCGGCGAGGCACAGTACAACGAGGCGAGCGCGCTGTTCGAGGGCGCGGCCGCTCTCTACGCACAAGCCGAGCGGGAGGGGCGCGAGGCTCTCCTGAACGCCGAGCTGCAGCAGCGCCGGGAGGCGGTCGAACGGGCTGCTGAATTGATGCGGCAAGCGCGGGCCGCCGCCGCCGGAGCAGAAGCTGTTCCGAACGCACGAGAAGTTTGGCAGCGCGCCGAATCCCAGGCCACAGCAGCGGCGAGAGCGTTCCAGGAGGAGCAGTATTCCGCCGCCACGCAGGCGTTCGACGAGGCGACCGCGTTGTTCCGTCTCGCCGACGCTGCGATCCGCGAGGCGGCTCGCCAGGAGGAGGCCCGTCGCCAGGCCGAGGCCACCAGACTCAGCGCCGAGGTTCGAGGGCGCCTTGACGACGCCGAGGTCTTCTTCGCGCGTGGTGCCTATGCCGAATGCCTCGCGCGCATGGAGGGGCTCGACGAGCAGGCGGCAGCGGTCGGCTTGGTCGCGGAGGTCACCGAGGTGCGTCGGGCGGTGGCGGCAGCTCTCGCGGCCGAGGAAGCCACCCACCAGGAGGAACTGCGGCGCCAGCGCGTGCGAGCTGAAGAGGCGCGCGCGCTGGCGGCCGAGGGCCGCAGCTTGGCGGAGGAGGTGGAGGCCCCCCGGCGTGCCGAATCACAATGGCTGGCGGCCGAAGCGAAGGCGACCGCCGCGAAGACGGCCTTCGAGCAGGAAGCCTTCGGACAGGCCGCGGTGGCATTCGGCGAGGCCCGAGCGCTGTACCACAGCGCCGAGGAGGGGGCGCGGGAAGCGGCGCGTCGTGAACAGGCGGAGCAGGAGCGGCGCGAGGCCGAGCGTACCCGTCAGCGGCTGCTTCGCCGGCGGGAGGCGGCAGAAGCGGTCGGTGCCCGCGAGCGTGCTCCGGCGGTGTGGGCGGAAGCGGATCGGAAGTTCGAGGATGGGCAAACAGCCTTCGGGCAGCGAGCGTACGCGCGCGCCACCGAGTTGTTCGATCAAGCGATCGTCCTATCTCGCCAAGCTGTTGATGCCGCCCGCGAGGCCACACGACGCGAGGAGGGGGAACGCGAGCAACGCGAGGTCGGGCTGGCGCAAGAGTCTGCCCGGCAAGCTCGCGAGGCGGCGATCGTCCCGAATGCCGCCAAGCGCGCGGGGAGCCGCTGGGGAGAAGCCGAGGCCAAGCTTGGCGAGGCAGACGCGGCCCTGGCGCAAGGCAACCGTGCGCAGGCGAAGCAGTTCTTTGAGGCGGCGGCCGGCGCCTATGCCGTCGCCGAGGCGGCAGCCCGAGAGCTGCTCGGCCGGGAGCGTGAAGGGGCCGAGGCTGCCCGCGCCCGTATGAGGCCAGGGCGGGAAGCGGCGCAGAGCGTCGATGCGGCGCAACACGCTACCGCTCGCTGGGCAGCGGCCGAGGCTCGGGCGGCGGAAGGCGAGGCAGCTCTTCGAGCGAGGAGAGTATCTCGAGGCGAGCGCGGCATTCGAAGCCGCTCTCCCGCTCTTCCAGGATTCCGAACGAGCGGCGAGCGAGACCGTTACGCACGAGCGGGAGCGAGCAGCGCAGGCCCGTGAGCTGATGGCGCCCCTGCGGGCGGCGGCGGCAGAGCAATCCGCCGCCCAGAATGCCGTTCCGTCCTGGGGCGAGGCCGAGGTCAAGGCTGCCGAGGCCGAAACAGCGTCTGCTGCCGGCCGCTATGGCGACGCGGCCGCCCTCTTCGAAGCCGCGAGCGCTCTGTACCAGCAGGCCGAGCGTGAAGGACGTGAGGCCGTCCAGCGGGCTGAGCAACAGCGTCAGCGCGAGGCGGCTGAACTTGCGCGCGAGCGAATGCAGCAGGCCCGTGCGGCCGCCACCGGGGCGGAGACCCTCCGTGGCGCGGAGGAAGCATGGCGGCGCGGGGAGACGCGGGTCGCGGCGGGAGCGACCGCGTTCCAGGCAGGGCAGTTTCCCGAGGCGGTGCGAGCCTTCGACGAAGCGACCACCCTGTTCCGTCAGGCAGAGGCCGCAGTGCTCGCCACGGCCCACCAGGAGGCGCTCCGTCACGGCCGAGACGCGGCTGGCCGCTCGCGAGACCGCATGGCCTCGGCTCGGGCCGCGGCGGCACAGACTGATGCCCCCCGGCGGACGACGGATCTGTGGAGCGCGGCCGAGGCGAGGTCCGCCGCCGGCAGCGAGGCGTTCGGGCGTGAGGAGTATTCGGTCGCGGCGCAAACCTTTGAGGCAGCCCTCGACCTCTATCAGCGGGCAGAGGGCGCGGCCCGGGACACCGTGCGCCAGCAGGACGAACGGCGCGAGCGCGAGCGCGCGGAGCAGGCTCGACAGGTCGCGGCTCGCCGTCGGGCGGCCACGGCAGAGAGCCACCCCGAAGAGCACGCGCCCGTCGCGTGGAGCACGGCCGAGGGGCAAGCGGCAGAAGCCGAAGCCCTGCTGGTACAGGGGAAATACGCGCAGGCGGCGCAAATCTTCACACGCGCGACGGAGGCGTACCGCCGGGCGGAGGAGGCCGCGCGGCGAGCTCTGGCTGACCGCGAGCGGGCGCAGGTGCCCCAGGTGTCGGCGACGGAAGCTCCTGCTCTTCCTCGCGATGCGACGGTTACCGAGCAGCCGCCGGCGGTTGTCTCTGCCCCTCCGAGCGTAGAAGCCCTCGGTCGGCCGGTTCTATCCCACGCGAAGCGGAAGATGTCGGTGCGCGGGTATCGCCGACCTGGACAGCCAGCCGCCGACGCCTCGTCGTTGGCGCGGGCGCTGGCGTTGTCGTGGTCCTGGTCGCGCTTGTGCTCGCCCTTCGGGGGTTTCTCTCAACTCCCGAGCGTGAGACCGCACAGCCTCCACCCCCAGCTCAGACCGCTCGAGATGTCGCAGTGCCGGGCGCGAAGCCCGCGCCGTCGGGCCAAGAGCGCGAGCAACCCAGCGACCCCAAGAGGGACGTGGACGAGCTCAAGAAGCAAGTCACGGCGGCCCGAGATGATGCGGTCAAGGCGGAGAGCGAACGCCTCGTCCCCAAACCCTGGTCGGCCGCTGCGAACAAGGAGCGGGCGGCAGCGGCGGCGCTTGCCCAGGGAAAGTTCGGTGACGCTCAAGCTTCGTATCGGGAGGCGCTCGACGGCTACGTGGCCGCTGCCAACGAGGCACGGGCCCTCACGCGGGAAGTAACGCGGAAGCAGGAGGAGACCCGCCAGCTTCAGGATCAGGCTGCCGCCGCCCATCGCGCCGCAGACATCGCCCAGGCGTCGAAGCTTGCGACGGACAAGTGGGCGAAGGCCACCAACGCCGAGCAAGCAGCCGGCACCGCGCGAGATCGCGCCGACTACGACAAGGCCAGCAGCCTCTATCGAGACGCCACCGCCGCGTTTCAGGACGCCGAGAAGGAGGCGCGCGGAAAAGCTACCGCCGACGAGGCGGCACGAACTGCCAAGCTCAGGGCGGGACTCGAGGAGGCCGAACAGGCCCGCACGGCGGCGGTCGCAGCGCGGGCCAATGCCGTGGCTCAGGGCGCCCAGACCTACGCGGCGCAGGGAGTGGCGCAAGCCCAGCAGCGTGAGAAGGAGGGTGACGCAGCCCTCACGCGCGGCGACTTCGCCAACGCCAAGCAGGCTTTCCTGGAAGCCCGGAAGGACTATGACACTGCGGCCGCGGCCGCGGCGGCCCGGTCGGCCAAGCTCAAAGAGGAGCGCCAGGACGCCGAGCAGGCCCGCACGGCCGCCGGCGGCGCCCGTGCGGGAGCGCTGACGCAGGAAGCTCAGACCTATGCCCCGCAGACGCTCGCGCAGGGGCAGCAGCGTGAGAAGGACGGCGAGGCGGCGTTCACGCGCCAGGATTATGCGAACGCCAAGGAGGCGTTCCTGGCGGCTCGGAAAGACTATGACACTGCCGCGGCCCAAACGGCCAAGCTCAAAGGCGAGCGCCAGGCGGCTGAGCAGGCGCGCACAGCAGTAGCCGGCGCCCGGGGCGATGCCCTGGCCCAAGAGGCGCAGACCTACGCGGCGCAGGTGCTGGCGCGCGCCCAGCAGCGTGAGAAGGATGGGGAGGCCGCGCTGATTCGCCAGGATTTCCGCGTCGCGCGGGACTCCTTCCAGGCATCCCGCACGGACTATAGCGCGGCCGCCGATGCGGCGCGGCGCGAGCGCGCCCGACTGCGCGACGCCCTGAAGGCTGAGATGGGCCAGGCCCGCGACCGAGCCAATGCCTTGGAAAAGCAGGCCGTGGGGCTCGAGGCAGACAAGCTTGCCCGCGAGCCTTTGCAGGGAGGCCGTGCGAAGGAACGCGAGGCCGAAGCGCTGGCTACCCAGGACAATCTTCCCGCGGCGCGTCAGGGATTCCTGGACGCGGCGCAACGCTACTCCGATGCGGTCCGCATCGCCCAGGGCCAGCGCGAGCTCCGCACCCAGGCGGATCAGGCGAAGGCGGGTATGCTGGCGGCCAAGCAGGGCGCCCGCTCAGACAGCACCGACTACGGCTCGGCAGTCGAGCAGGAGCGTCAAGCCAGTCAATTTTACGACCGGCTGGCCTTCAAGGAATCGATCGCCGCCTTCCGCGCGGCAGGCGACCTCTATGGCAGGGCGGCGGTCGCTCCCCAAAAGCCTCCGCCACCGTCACCACCCGCCGCTCCACCCCCAGCGCCGCCGGTGGCCCGCACAGGCAGCGTGCTCGTCAGGAGCAACGTCGCGGGCGCCGCGGTATCGGTAGGCGATGTGAGCTTCGAGGCCCGCAGGGAAGGGAACGAGGTGCGCTCCCTTCCGGTGGGGACGTATCCAGTCCGGGCGCGACTCAGCGGCTATAAGGAATGGTCAGGCCAGGTCGAGATCGTTCAGGACAGACGGTCCGAGGTACAGATCTCCCTGGAGCCTTTGCCCCCGTCGGCACCACCTCCTCCGCCGAGCGCCCCCGCCGCGCCGCCCCGCCGACCAATGCCGCCTTCGTTCTAGCCTCCGCCTCGTGGCCCGGGCCGCATTGTCGTGGAAGAGGCTTCGGTGACTCAATAACAGACATTGACGCCCCTAATGTAGTCAGATTGGTCTCGTCGTAGATTCTCAGCCGTGGCCGCTCTCGGGCGATCAATGCGATTCGCAATCGAGGGCCGCGCCAATCGCTTGACACACGAACGTATTCTCGTCACAGTTCATTGCCGCAGTTTATGGCCGCGCGACGAACAAGCACCCCAGAGCGGTAGTCGGCCACGATGTGTGGGCCTGAATTTCGTGAGGAGGCGGACCTGTGCGGGGACCCGATCGGCACTGTTCACAGTGGATTGCCATCGCAGTAGGCATCGTGCTTCTTCTCGCGCGTGCGATCGCGGCCGAGGCACAGCAAGTCAGTATCGATATTAGTCCCGGCGACCCCACCAACAGCGAACTCATCTCAATCGAAGTCTCCGGTGTCGCGAACAGTCCCTGTATCCTGCCGGCGGAAGCGGGCCCCGGGCTTGGATGTCCCAACGGGGATGCGGTGGTCTTCGTGACGGCGGAGTTTGCAGGAACGCAGCTAACCTGTCTCTCGGCGGCGCCGGAGCGCTTCCAGCCGCTGCACCGCGACGTGGGCTTACCAGGGGCGTTGGCATCGACCCGACTCGCGGATTTCTTCACGTACCGGTGGGGCGGAACGGAACCGGCGGGTCGCTACACGTTCTTTGTCGTGATGACCCCGACCGGCGCGCTAGGCGACGGCAGGATCGACCCGGATGATCTCCTGACGATCGGCTCCCGGATGCTCACCTTCGCTCCGTAGGAGGACCTTGGTGGTACTCTAATCGACGTCGACGGGCCGCGGTCTGCGCTCGCGACGACCGCAGAGTACCCAAAGAGCAGTTGTCGACGATTGTGGAATTGAACGGCGGTGAGGAGGCGGACGGATGCGGAGACAGGCTCGAGTCCATTCACGATGGATCATCGTCGCCTTGGGGTTCGTGCTTATTCTTGGGTCGACCTTCGCGGCCGAGGCACAACAGGTCAATATTGACTTTGACCCCAAGAGTCCCACCACCGCGGACGCGATCGAAGTACAGGTCTCCGGTATGGCCAATACTTCGTGCGTGCCACGATCGCCGCAGGAGAGTGTTGATATTGATGCGAAAGAGATCACCATCGACACGCGCAGTGGGGGGGTGGTGTGCCTGCCGGTCTTGACGGCGTGGAACTTCTCGGTGGAGCTTTCGCCGCTGCCCGCCGGTCGATACGAGGTGGTTGTGCGACTGTGCGCGTCTCCGGTCGGCGAGTGCAGCCAGGCATCCACGATTGGAAATGCCATCCTTGTCGTGACGGAGGTCCCTGACACCACCCCACCGGGAAAGGTTTGCTTCGTGACCGGTCCTGGTCTCGTGGAGGGCGTGGGGGATGCGTGTGACGAGCTCGCCGACCCGCGCCCTTCGCCGGTGACGACGTATGCTCCGGTGCCCTTTGGCTGGCAAGCCACCGGGGAAGACGATACGAGTGATCTGGCCTACGCAACCCGGCTGGCGCCCGATGAGGCTGAGTTCTCCGGATTCCGCAACCCGGGTGAAAATGGCGTGAGTTACCAATGCCTGGACGATGGGAGCTATACGCTCTTCGTGAAGGCCAGGGACGCGGCCGGGAACGAGAGTAATGCAAGCTTCACTGGCTTCAGAGTGGAGGTTCCGGCTGACAGGCCCGCACCTCAGGTGGATACTCTTACCGGACCGACCGGCGTCATCACCACCCGGGACGTCAACTTTGCCTGGACGGGCAAAGGCAATGAGGTCACTCCGTTGAATTGCATCCAATTCGCGGCTCGGCTCACGCCATTCGAAGCCGACTTCGCGGACGCAGGAACCGCCACGAGCAAGAGCTATACGGGTCTGGGGGGTGGCGACTACACGTTCGAGGTTCAGGCCCGCGACCCGGGTGGTAAGGTGTCGTCGCGGACGGTCTCCTTCAGCGTGAATGTGCCGGATGGCAGCCCGCCCGAGACGAGTGTCGTGTCGGGTCCGACGGGCATCGTCAGTTCCCGCGACGCGAGCTTCGCGTGGGCGGGGTCTGATAATGCCACGCCATCGGGGAATCTGGTCTACGCATTCCGGCTCGACCCGATCGAAGCCAACTTCGGGTCGTTCGGCAGCGCGACCAGCACGACGTTTAACGATCTCGCCGACGGTGCCTATACGTTCCTGGTCAAGGCGCGCGATCAGGCGGGAATCGAAGACCCCAGCCCCGCGTCCCGTTCCTTCACGGTGAATTCCGGCCCCGCGACTCCTCTGAGCGTGCTGGTGGCGGCGAATGCTCCCACTTTCGCGATGAACCAGCAGCTGAGGCTCGACGTGACCGTGGCCAACCCCGGGCCCGCTCGGACCGTTGACGTGTTCTTGGGGGCAGTGCTTCCGGCGGAAGCGGGCCCTGGGCTTGGTTGTCCCAAGAGGGATGCGGTGGTCTTCGTCACCGCGGAGTTTGCAGGACTGCAGCTGACCTGCCTCTCAGCGGCGCCTGAGCGCTTCCAGCCGCTGCGCCGAGACTTTAGCCTACCGGGTACGCTGCCCGCGACGCGACTCTCGAATTTCTTCGGCGGAGGACAGGATTTCTTCACCTACCGATGGGGAGGCCCGGAGCCAGCGGGCCCCTACACATTCTTTGTGGTGTTCACGCCGACCGGGGCGCTGGGCGACGGTAGGATCGACCCCATGGATCTGCTGGTGATCGGCTCGCGGATGGCGACCTTCGCTCCGTAGGGGTACTTCCGGAAGCGTACTAAGGAAAGACGGGGAAACTCCTAAACCAGTAGGGTGGCCTGACCCATGACGTCCGTAGTTCTCTCCCGGCGACGCCCTCTTCGATGGTCATGGCCAGGTAATCGCGCACGTCTTTCGGGAGGGGCTGTTTCAGGAGCGGGAGGACGCGTGAGATGCGCTCACGGACCGCGGGATCTCGACTCGAGTCGCGATATCTAGCGAGGTACTCCCCGGCTTGGCTCTGGGCGCCGGCTCGCAGGTAGGCAAGGCCGGTGGATAAGTCGGACTCTGTCGCATCGGTCGACCCTGTTGACACTATGGTGAGCGCCACGCCGGCCACAGTGGCACGGATCACATGCTGGATGATTCGCCGGGGCCGGCTACAACGAATGCCCATCACGCGACGCCAGCTCACTTCCCGCCAAAGCGAACTGACATACCCACGAGGCCACCGAAGGCGAGATATTGGTTGAACCCCTCGATGAACTGCACGCGCATCCCCGCATAGGCCGAGAAGGTCTCATTGATGAGCCACCGCAGGGTGGCGTCGGCGGTAAAGCCAAATGCGAACTTCGTTCCATCAAGACGCTTGACGGTACCATTGTTGTTGAACGCATAGACAACGTTCTCATCATTCCGGATTTCGGCACCGAGCAGGGGGGTGAGGCTCACCGGCAACAACCACCTCGCGTCATCGGTGAGTCGCCAGACCGCGCTTAGCGGCATCGTCACGCCGAAGATGTAGGAGTACTCCTTGACCCGGTCCTTGAAGTTGAAGTCCGAGCAGTCGTCTTGCTTGCAGATGAGGTAGAGCCCGGATGGTACCAGGGCGTTGATGCCGGCGGCAAGCTGGCTCATATTGGCGAATTGCCGAGAGGCGTTGGCGTAGATGAACTTGAAGCCGCCGCCGATGGAGAAATCCAGACGATCCTTCACGACGTCGGGAAAGAAGTAGCTGGCCGAGAGGTCCATATCCACACGCGTGGTATACACGAACTCCTGCGCGAACTGCTCGCCCGGACTTATGGTAGTGACGCCACCGGTGATCAACGGGAATGCTCGCGTGAAACCATCTTCCGGATCATAGATGTAATCATTGCGTGTCTCGAAGGTCACGTACTGGACAGCCGCCGCCAGACTCAATCGGCCCTTCTGGGCGGCAAACTGAACACCCCACTGGGGGTTTAAGGCATCGTACGGGGTCTGCTCGATGCGGCCGCAACTTCCCGGGCCGCCACCGCAATCTATAAAGGTACCACCCGGGGCGACGGTTCCTGCCGCGCCGAAGCCGTTCTTCAGGATGTGACTGATCCAGACCTGAGGGGTGATGACGAATGACCAATCGTCACCCTCCGCGATGGCCGCTGGTACTCCGCTGCCCGGATCTTGGGCCCGAGCTGGCGTGAAGAAGCTGCAGATGACGAGAGCCGCCACAATCCAGCCGACGCTAAGCCGCGGTCGTCTGCTCATGATGTCCTTCCCTTGATCGTGGCGGGAACTATGGGCACCTGGAAGGCTCGTCCGTGGTTTCATTCCCGACCACAAGCTACCGCAGCCGGGTCACTTCCCTCCGAAGCGGACGGACATGCCCACGAGGCCACCGAAGGCGAGGTATTGGTTGAACCCCTCGATGAACTGCACGCGCATACCGGCGTAGGCCGAGAACGTCTCGTTGATGAGCCAGCGGATGGTAGCGTCAGCCGTAAACCCGAACGCGAACGTCGTCCCGTCAAGACGTTTGACAGTGCCGTCACTGTTGAACGCGTATACAACATTCTCGTCATTTCGAACCTCGGCGCCGATCAACGGGGTAAGGCTCAACGGTAACAACAACCTCCCATCATCGGTCAGACGCAGGACAGCGCTCATGGGAAGAGTCGCACCGAAGATGTATGAGTATTCCTTGACGCGGTCCTTGAAGGTGAAATCTGAGCAGTCGTCTTGCCGGCAGACGAGGTAGAGGCCCGGCGGTTCGAAAGAGTTGAACGTCGCGGCGATCTGGCTCAGATTGGCAAACTGTCGCGAGGCATTCGCGTAGATGAATTTGAAACCACCGCCGAGGGACAAATCGAGGCGGTTCTGGATTACGTCGGGGAAGAAGTAACTGGCGGAGAGGTCGACATCCATGCGTGTCGTGTTGACGAACTCTTGGGCGAACTCCTGCCCCGGGCTGATGGTGAGAGGACCGAAGAGCGAGTCCTGGGTTCGTGGTGAGGCCATCTGCCGGAGCGTAGATGTAGTCATTTCGGGTTTCGAAGGTCACGTACTGGACAGCGGCCGCCAAGCTGAAGCGACCCTTCTGGGCCGCAAACTGGAGACCCCACTGGGGGTTCAGGGCATCATATGGACTCGAATCG
Source organism: uncultured Candidatus Rokubacteria bacterium (assembly GCA_963754315.1). Classification (GTDB taxonomy): domain Bacteria; phylum Methylomirabilota; class Methylomirabilia; order Rokubacteriales; family CSP1-6; genus CAVWFS01. The sequence continues at coordinate 767,726 of CAVWFS010000007.1, read as the reverse complement.
ACCTTGAAACAGTTTCGCGGTCGGGCCCCCGCAATTAAGTCCCGCGATTGTATTAGGGGAGGAAAATCCATTCTTCAGGATGTGGCTGATCCACACCTGAGGTGTGATGACGTACGACCATTCGTCATCGGTGGGGGCGGCCGCCGGCACCCCACTGCCCGGATCTTGGGCCGACGCCGGCATCGCCCAGATAAAGGCGACCAGCATTGTGAGAACCCACGCCCAGCGTACCCCGCGTCTGCATTGTCGGCTCATGCCGGTCCCTCCGCGTGGCCGTAACCTGCCGGGATGGTACATGAACGCATGGAATCAGGTCAATGTTTTTTAGGGGTTAGGCGCCATATCCCCTCCTGAGTTTGCAGAGGCATTTGACCCGTTATTGAAGGTGCAGTGCCGTGAGAAAGAGACACTGCGAGGAGTCCGAGGCGTGACAGGCAGGGTATCCTTTGTCCAGCCACTAGTTTCCTTGATCTGGCGGAGGTTAGATCGTGATGGTCTGGCGCGGTAGGCTGATCGGGCTCGCTGTCCTCGTCCTGCTCTTCAGTCGGGCTCCGGTTCTCGGCCAGGAGCTGAGGGGGAGCGGTGAAATCCGCTCCTCGGGTCCGGCCACGAGTGCGGCCTCGAAGAAGATCGTCTCCAGACTGCGGGGGCTGATTGCCGACTTCCGAACGCAGGGCATCTCCTCGGAGAACGCCGGCGACATGGGTGTGGCCGGGCGTTTCTCCTCGCCGTTTCTCAAGGTGGACCCGGGGGGGCGGGTTCAGGTTGAGGTCACCGTGACGGATACGAGCGAGGCGAGCCTGGATGCTCTGCGCGCGCACGGGCTCGACATCGAGATCGTCAATCGTGAATTCAAGATCGTCCAGGGCTGGGTGGCGGTGGAGAAGCTGGAGGTCCTGGCGGGCGAAGGGGCCGTGAAGAGGATCCGGCCGCCGAGCTATGGGCGGTCGCGCAAGGCGGCCGGAGGCCAAACACGCACCGGCTCGGTCAACACGCAGGGTGACGCCGTCCACCGCTGCGACCAGGCGCGTGCTATGGGATACACCGGAGCTGGTGTCAAGGTCGGGGTCGTCTCCGATGGCGTGGACGGGCTCGCGCAATCCCAGGCCTCCGGCAACGTGGGCTCGGTTCAGGTTCTGAGTGGAGGAGTGGGCGACGAGGGAACGGCGATGCTGGAAATCATCGCCGATTGCGCCCCCGGGGCCGCCCTCGCCTTTTCGTCGGGGCTCACCCGCCTTGCCTTCATCGAGTCGGTGAACGCCTTGCGGTCGGCGGGCGCGAGCATCATCGTCGACGATTTGGGATTCGTCGAGGAGCCATACTTTCAGGACGGGCTGATTGCCCTCAACGACCGGGTGGCCGGGGCCGCTGTTCTGCGCATCTCGGCGGGCGGCAACGACGCGACCGGGCATTACCAGGCGCCGTTCAACCCCGGCCGTGTGGACGTGCAAGGTACGCGACACAACTTCGGGGCTGGCACGACCCGCATGCGTTTCACCGCCTCTCAGGGGCCCTTGACGATCATCCTCCAGTGGGGCAACCGCTTCGGCGCCGCCGCGGACGACTACGATCTGTATGCGTTCCAGGCAGGCACAGACGAGCTTGCGGGCTCGTCGATCGTGGAACAGAACGGAGACGACGACCCGGTCGAGTCCATCGACCTGAACTGCCCGAGTCCAATCTGCGGCGGAGACATCCAGATCAGCCGGTTCGCGGGGGCAGCGACACCGCTCAAGGTGTTTTGCTTTGGCTGCGACTTCGCCGAATTCAACACGCCTGAGGGCAGCATATTCGGGCATCCCTCCGTGCCGGAGGTCCTGGCGGTTGCCGCTTCTCGCGCTTCCGAACCGACCGCGCTCGAGCCATTCAGCAGTCGCGGCGATGTGACGATCCTCTTCCCATCCCCAGAGGTGCGCAGCAAGCCCGACCTGACCGGCGTCGATGGCGTGCTCACCAGTCGTCCAGGCTTCGATCCCTTCTTCGGGACGTCCGCGGCTGCCCCCCACGTGGCAGGAGTTGCTGCGCTCGTCGCCGAGGCCAACCCGTCGTACGTGCTGGGCTTCCCGATTCCGAGCCTGTTCTTCGCCAACGCGATGAGAGGCACGTCCACGGATCTGGGCGCGGGTGGCCGGGACACGGGCTTCGGCTTCGGCCTCGCCGATGCGCTCACCGCTGTCCAGGCCGAGGAAGACAAGGCGCGCTGTCAGATTCAGTCGAACCGCAGCAGCGTGCCGGTAGGCCAGTCGTTCATGGTGACCGTCAATACCTTCCCCGGCGCCGGCGATCCCTGGGACATCTATGTGGTTGGACGTGTCACCGCCGGGGGGCTGTCACCTTCTTCTCGCTAGACCTGGCGACGGGGACCCTCGGGCCGGCGAATCTGATCCGGCCGGCACGGCCCACGGCGCCAATCACCGAATCGAGTCAGAGCTTTGGCTTCATCGGCCCTGGCGTCGCCCAGGTCGAGGCGTTCTGTGTATTCGTCGATCCCGCGCTGACCCGTATCAACCGGCTGAGCTCCGCGTCGATCGCGTTCACTCCCTGACCTCTCTGCCCGGACTATCTAGCCGAGTTTCACGTGGAGGATCCCGGCGGCCATCAGTCCCTGGATCGCAATCGCGATGCCGAGGATCGTGATGACGGCGGATGAGGTCAGCGGCAGCCAGCGCTTTATGAGTGGTCCCTCTCCCTGGAATCGAGCCATGAAGCGGCGCGCGTAAACCATCAGCAGACCAATCGCGATGAGGACCGCGGCGAGGCCCACGCTGAAGGCCACGATCAGAAGCAGGCCGAAACCGATCCGGTTCAGGGCGAGCGAGCTGAGCAGCACGACGAGAGCGGCGGGACAGGGAACGATTCCGCCTGTCACGCCCAGACCAACCAGGGCCGGCACGGTGACGGCATGCTCGCCATGACCATGACCGTGACCATGCTCGTGCCCGTGCTCGCCAGGGCCGTGATGGTGCGCATGAGGAGGCTCGTGGCCCCCGTACCGGCGTAGGAACAGGGTGAAGCCGACGATGGCGATGACCACGCCGGAGCCGACGGCGAGCCACGGATAGAGGCGCTCCGGCACCACGTACCGTGACGCGAAGAGCGTCACCGCGCCCAGCACATAGACGCCAGCCGTGTGTGAGACCGTCACGATCAAGCCGAGCACGACCGCGTGCCACGCCGTCCCTCGCGCGCCGACGAGATAGGCGGCCACGACGGTCTTTCCGTGGCCGGGCTCCAAGGCATGGAAGGCGCCAAGGCTGACCGCGATGGCGAGGGCCAGGACAACGATGCCCGCGCTCAGCTCCTTCGTCCTCACCAGGTCCGTGAGCGCGTTCCGCGGAGTGGTCTGCGTGTTCGCTTCCAGCCGGAGGGCGGGTTCGCTGGGGGGAGGATCGGGGCTGGCGGCGGGCTCGGCCTGCCGGGTCGGGCCGGGTGCGACAGTTTCGCTTGACGACGATGGGCCGCGCAGGGAAGGCGCTGACGGCGTGCTGGCCGCCGGCAGCGGGAGTGGGTCGGTCGTGAAGACGAGCCGTGCTTCCCGATCCTGTGGCGGGCTATCCATCAGATCGGTCGGATAGTCGGCCAGCTCGCGGCTCCGGTCACGCGACGGCACGGTGCTCCGCGAGACCGTGACACCAGGCCGTGCCACCGCAATGATCTCCTTCCAACCGACTCGATCCGGAAAGTTCCCGTCTAGATACTGGAGCGAACGGGTCGCGTTGGCCGACGACGGCAGCAATGCGCGGTAAACGACGCCGAGCTTCATCGTGGGAAGGTCGCCCGCGCCCGGAGGGAAGATCACCTCACTCGATTGCGTCTGCAGTGGCAGGCGCACGCCGTCGACCTCGAGCCGCAGACCCTCCTTCAGCGTCTCGACCTTGCGGGCCAGATAGGAGCGCACGCTCGGATGGCCGACGTCGGCGACGAGTCCGGTGTCCTGGATCTCCTGGAAGGTCGGGATTTCAGCGAGGTCGATCAGGTAGCGCAGGTCCACGGCATCGCGCTCCACACGGATGGCCGTGTACTGGCTGATGCTGAAATTGCCGAGGGGATGCCCTAGAGACGCGCAGGGAATGAGCACGAGCGCTGCCACCGCCAGCCGCGCCAGCCAGCGGAGGCTCGCGGCATGGGATGGCGCAGACGTTCGGCGAGTCACGGCTTCGGCGAGAGCGCTTCTAGCTCGTTCAGGGTCTGCCGGGCTACCTCGGCTTGCAGGGGATGGAAGTGCGGATTCGCCGCCAGGGCCCGAGCCAAATCGTCGCGCGCGCGACGTGCATCGCCGGCGGCCCGATGGATCATGCCGGAGTGGAAGAAGAGCCGCGGGTCCTTCGTGCCCAGCCGTAGTGCCTCGCTCATAGGCGCGAGCGCCTCCGCGGTTCTGCCGTTCTTGTAGAGCGCCCAGGCCAGCACGTCGTGCGAGTAGAGATCGGGGCGGACGCCGAGCTCCCGGCGGGCGAGGTCCAGGGCCTCGGCGAGTTTCAGGTCGTGGTCCAGGTAGAAGAGGGCGAGCTCGCGGTTGTAGAGCACCTTGTTGAATGTGTTGAGGAGGCCGATGTACTCGACCAGGGCATATTGCTTGCGGGCCTCCTCGGAACGCCCCACTTTCGTGTAGACGTCGCCGAGGTTCGCGGCGTAGTCGGGCAGGGGGATGACACCGAGAGCCTTGCGGTAGAGCTCTATGGCCTCCGGGTAGCGTCCCTGCGCGGCGCGCACCTGGGCCAGACCGGCCATGGCGCGGTGATAACCCGGATACGCGGCCAGCGCGGCATGATGGGCTTGCTCGGCCGCCGAGAGATTGCCGGTCTGGAACAGCATCGTTCCGAGCTTGAACTCGGCCCAGGCCACGTTCTCCTTCGGCTGGCTGCCCACGGTGGCCGACTCGACCGCGCGACGCATCTCGGCGATCGCTCCAGCAGGATCCCCGTTCAGGAACCAGAGCATCGAGAGGCGGCTGTGCGGATAGAGCGGACCTGAGAGCGCCTTCATTCGGTCGTAGGCGGCCGCTGCCTGCGCGTACTCACCCAGCTCGACATGGGCGTCGCCGAGGGGGCCGTATGCGCTGAGGTTTTCGGAGCTGTAGGCGAGCGCCTTCCGGGCCGTGGCCAACGCCTCGCGGAACTGGTGGCGAGCCATCTGAACCATCGCGAGCTCGGTGGCGGCGCCCGACGCGGTGGCCGGGTCGGGTCCGAGCTCCAGACTGCGGGTCAGGACCTTGTCGGCCAAGTCGTAGTACTGGGGATCTCCCGTCTCGCGAGCCTTCAGAATGTAGGCTCGCCCCAACCCGGTATAGTTACGAAGGTCATCGGCGCGGCGGGCGAGCCTCGCCTGGTAATACTTGATGAGATCGTCGGTCGGCCGGGGCTGACCACGGAGCTCCGCGGCCAACCCCAGCACGAGGAGGAGAACGACGGCCAACCCAACCCGGCCGACCATTCCCACCTCCTCGTCAGCTTCGCGGTCCGGCGTCAGTTCCGCGTCTGGTCGTCGAGCACGCCCGGATTGCGCGGCTGGTGAGGCAGGGCCAGGAACGGGAACTCGTTCAGAAGCGGCAGCTCGTTCCCGTTGACGTTATCCCCGGTGGTGATCCCCCCATTGGTGATAACGGTGAGCAAAGTGTCCACAACGTCGTCGCCGAGACGACGGCCGTTCGGAAAGGCCGCTGGCCCATTGGTGCCGCCGCCACTGCCGGTGTTCGGAGTGTTCAGGTTCAGGCGCAGAAGGTCGCCGTTGCTCACGGCGAGACTGGCCAGAAAACTGATGTTGGCCTCATTCGTCCCGAGCACGGTCAGAGTGGCCACGATTCCACCTGCAAACGCACCGGCGGCGTCGTCGAGCGGGGACGCCACGTTGTGCGCTTCCTTGCTGGGGAAGGGGACGAGCGCCACGTTGACGGCCGGAGTGGCAATTCGGTCGAGCTGCTCGATGATCTCAAAGTCCGGCTGGCCGATGGTGCCGCTGACTCGGAACGTCCGCGCACCGACTCCGAGGCTCGTCAAGCCTGATGGCATCAAGTTCCGCGAGAATCGGAAGGCGATCGCCATCGTGTTGTACCCGGCGAAGCTGTCACGGCCCCGGAGGAGTTGTGACGGGTCCGGTGCTCCGGTGACTACGGAGTTCACGAACCGGCTGAACCCGGGGATGTCGAAGAAGAACGGGTCGTCGGTCATTCCGGCGAAGAACTGGATGCCGGTCGGCTCATGGGTGGTTATGGTCCGCGGTGGGGCTGTGGCCGCGGTCGACGAGATCGTCGTCGGCGCGGTGAAGCTGAGGATCGGGGCCTGGCCCGGGGCGGTCGCCACCGAGATGGTGGCGGTTTGCGGCGCGGTCCGCAAGATCTGAGGACTGAACCCCACGAAGGCGAACAGATCGGCTTGCGCGTCTCCCGTCAGCTCAAGCTCGATCGCCGAGAGAATCCGAGGATCGAAGTTCCCAAAGTTTGCATTCTCGCCCGCAGCGATGAAACCCCTCAGCGTCAGGATGATCACGATCTGACTGTTGTCGTTGGGGTCGAGGAAAGCGTAGACGTCGTTGGTGTCGCCTGCGGCGTAGCTCGAGGCGAACGGCGCGTCGCCATGGTCGGCCGCTCGGACCCAAGGGACGGCCGCCCAGAGGACGCTCAGGGCCAGGACAATCGCCAGCGGAGCAACTGCCACCTTTGGTGTGCGCGCGAGCATCATCGAATCCCTCCCCTGGTGGATCTCTCCGGCCCGTGGGCAAGAAGGCCATGGGTAGGCTAGCACCGTCAGGAGAGCAGCACAATCGGCCGGGAGTCAGGCCGTTGGTCTCCTCATGGAACCGCCTCATCGTGCGCCCGAGGGACTTTCGCGTACACTCGGAGCGCGGGAGGGGCATACGCGGTGAGCGAGACGCATCCTGGCTCGGAGTCAGACAGTCGGTGGCGAATCTTGTTCGATGCTGCCCGATTCTCGGAAGGTGCGGGGGAATACGTGCGGGCTGAGCTGCGTTTCGGCGAGGCCTTGGCGGAGGCTGAGCGAGCCGGCGCCGGTGACGAGGCCCGTGCTGAGATCCTCGGCGAGCTGTTCGAGATGCGTCGCAGCACGGATCCGGCCGGCGCCTGGGAGATAGGGGAACAGCGCCTCGCGCTGGTGGAGCGCCTCCGAGGAGCCGATCACGAGGAGCTGGGGACCCTGCTGACCGCGCTTGGTTGCGTGGCTGCGACCACGGGCGAGATCAAACGTGGACGGGAGCTGTTTCGCCGGGGGCGCCGCATCCTGGAGGAAGCGGTAGGCGTACGCCATCCGGACGTGGGACGGGCGTTGCTCGGGATGGCTATTGTTCTGCGCGACGCCGGACGTGAGGAGGACGCGGAGCCCTTCTACCGGCGCGCGCTCGACATTCTGGAGACGACGTTCGGTCCCGACCACCTCGAGGTTGCCGAAGCTCTGGAGGGACTGGCCCTCTGCTGCGACGCGCTCGGCGAACCCGACAAGGCCGAACGCTTTTACCGTCGCGCACTGTCTGCCTACGAGCACACCCTCGGCGCCAACTCGCCACCTGTCGCCGAAGTGGCCCAGTACCTGGCCGAGCTGTTCATGGACGACGGCGAGTTCGAGCTGGCGGCCCCACTGCTTCGTCGTTCGCTGGTCACCTTGGAGGAGATCGGGGGCCCCAACGGACCGGGTGTGGCGGCCTGCCTCGAGCGGCTAGCCGATCTATACCAGGGCCTGCAGCAGCCTGTCCTGGCCCTGTCTCTACTACGCCGTGCGGTGGCGATCTACGAGGACGACCCGGACCCCCGGGATCTCGGGCCCCTGTACGAGCGCCTGGCAAACCTGCTGGAGGGGGTGGGGCAGACCGAGGAAGCGCGGGCCGCCCGAGCCCGTGCCGAGCGCCCGCCGAGGCGCGGAGAGGGCTGAACCGGAGTCCAGAGGCCGACGGTGCCTGGCTCAGGGGTAATTTCCTCTTCCGAAAACCAGCCAGACTGCCTATAATCTTGCCTGGTTGGAGGGGGTCATCCCGCATCAGTTGCGATTGCGAATCGGAAACCGCAGGAAGTCACTCAGAGTCAGGAGGGGGGTCTCATGAGGGGACTGGGGTTTCGCTCGGCAGTCGGTAGTCTTGTCCTAGGGGTGCTGGCGGTAGGGGTCGTTGCGTGCGCGTCGAAGACGCATTCGAAGGCTGTTGACGCGTCGATCATTCCTAAGCTCGCGGGGAAATGGACCGGGTCGTACGTCGGGACGTCAGGGGCGCCGACACCGGCCGACATGACCATCGACGCCAACGGCAACTACAGGGCCACGATCATACAGACGGATATCACCACGACGGGGAAGATCAGCGTGGTCGATGGCCAGCTCGTGTTCAACCGGACCGGTCGTACGGGACCTAGCTCCGACCTGAACATCGCCTCGGGGACGTTCGACGTCCAGGAAGGCCCCGGTGGAGCTATGCAGCTCTCGGGCTTCGGCCGCGACGATCGAGGGCCGTTCTCGGGTTCCTTCACCAAGCGGGCGCAATAGCTGCGTTTTACCGGAGCGGACCGGGACCAACCCGGTCCGCTCCCGTTGCCCCGCCGCTCGCCACGATTCACCCGACCCCACCTAACCGACCGCTGAGGTCGATCACATCTGATACCGTTTAGGCGCTGATCCACGAGAGTCTGGGAGAGACCATACTGTCGGCCATCAACGCAGAGCCCGGATCCCACCGGGTCAAGGGCCATCTCGACCACCGCGTCTCGAGGGGAGGCATCATCGGGCACGAGACGTTCGCCGAGGTCGCGGAAGCGCCGGTCGGCAGCGGTTTCCAGGTGGGCGACCGAGTGGTAGTGGAGCCGCTCCGCTTCTGCGGAACATGCCGAGCCTGTCGGATGGGAGCGTCCTACCTCTGCTATGACCTGGGTCCTGGGAGTCGACGTGACGGGCGGCATGCAAGGACTACTGGGCGGTGCCTGTGTCACGCCTGCTGAAGGTTCCGGCTGCCCTCAGCGACGATCACGCGGCCCTGATCGAGCCTCTTGCGATCGCCACCCACGACGTGAGCCGCGCCGGTGTAAAACCGGGTGACAGGGTGCTGGTGTTCGGCGGAGGCCCCATCGGCGCTCTCATCGCCATGGTGGCTCGCCACCGGGGGGCTGACGTCGTGGTAGCCGAGATCAAGCCCTTCCGGCTCAAGATTCTCGCGTCTCTCGGTCTCTCAACGATCGGGCCCGACCAGGACGCCGTGAAGTTCGCCAACGATTGCGATGCGGTCAGCTTCGACTTCACGAGCGTTGCGGGCGCTGGCACAGAATTCACGGGGAACCCGAACCAATTCGAATTCGTCCCCGAGGACGGCGGTGCCGATTTCCAGATCACGAATGGCCCAGCCGCGCTTGTTGGGCTGTTCGGCGAACCATAGAGGGGACTTTCACGATCCTGGGCGCGGGGTTGGGAGTTGGCCTGGTAACTGGCGACGGCACTCTTTCCGTTGACGACGGGAACGGTGGAGAATGGACGGCGGATCTCGCCTGGAACAGTATCATCGCCACCCCGGTGTTCGGCGCTACCAACTTTCTCGGCCAGATCAATCTCACCGACTTCCAGTATGAGCCACCAGCAGGCCCAGGAGCAGAGCCAAACCCGGTTCTCGCTGGGCTGGTCCAACCCGGCGTTGTCACAGCCACGTTCCAGTTCTCTGCGGAAAATCCTCTCGTTGGGGGGAGCGGCACTGCCGGAAGCTATTCTGGATCGGTTTCTGCGGTGCCCGAACCGGGAACGTTGATCCTGCTAGGCACCGGTCTCGCGGGGGCGGCCGGGTTCGGCCTTCGGCTCCGCCGGCAGAAGTAGTTCCTCCACCTTCCCTAGCGTCAAGAGGCCCAGGCCGAAGCCCTGGGCCTCTCGCGTTTTCCGCTACCCTGGGCATGCCATCAACATCGGAAACCTGCTGCGCCACTTCGGGACCCCCGAACGTGTTACTCCGGGAGGCTGTTGAGCGAGTACATCGCGCGCACGAGGTTGCTGGCCTGACTGAAGCGCCCGAACCATGCCTCGTAGATCTGCGTGATGTGCACGGATTCATAGAGCCTGACCAGGGCGCGGTTGACGGCCAGTCGAAAGTCCGGATCGTCGCGACGCAGCATCAGGGCATACGGTTCGTAGGAGAAGTACTGCCCGCTCACCCGGAGCTGCTTGGGGTCCTTGGCCTGCCCGAGGAGGCCGACGAGGACAGTGCGATCCGATGCGAAGGCGTCGGCACGGCCTTGCTCGACGGCCGCCAGGCCCTCGGCGTTTTCCTTGACGCTGACGATCCGCGCGGTCGTGATCCAGCTCTTCTGCAGGGCGTCGGTCAGCGCTTTCTCGGTCGTGGTGCGCGGGACCACGGCCACGCGCTTGCCGGCCAGGTCGGCCGGCGTGGTGATATTCGAGCCGAGGCGTGCCAGCAGGCTGCCGCCGTCCACGAAGGTGAGGAGGCTGAAGTCCACCAAGGTTTGCCGGCCGAGCGTGACCGTCGTGGATCCGCATTCGAGATCGATGGCGCCGCTGGTAACCAACTGGATTCGGTTCTCCGGCGTCACCGGGAACCACTGGGTCTTGAGGCTCGACAGCTTGAGCTGTTCCCGCACGGACTCCACGACGCGGAGGCACAAATCGATGGAGTAGCCGGCTGGTCTACCTTCGGGGCCCGCGAACGAGAACGGCCGCGAGCTCTCGCGGAAACCGAGATTCAGGCTGCCACTATCCTTGACCTTCTTGAGGGTCCCTTGCAGATCCTGGGCTTCGGCCAGGCCAGTCGGGACGACGCACAGGAGCAGAGAGGGCCAGGAATCGACGCACGAATCAAACGACCCCGTCGCGACGCAACGCTTCGATCTCGGCCGCCGAGTAGCCGACCTCGCCGAGGATCTCCTCGGTGTGCTCGCCCAGCTCGGGTGCAGCCGCGCGCGGTCCGCCCGGCGTCCGCTCGAGGTTCACCCCCGACGCCTGTACCTGGATCTCGCCGAGCTTGGGGTGAGTCACCGGCCTGGCCAGCCCGAGGTGCCGGACCTGGTCATTCTCGAAGACTTCCTTCACGTTAAGAATGGGACCGGACGGGACTCCGGCCATGTTCAGCTGCTCGATCCACGCGGCGCTGGTCCGGGTGATCAGAGCCTTCTCCAGCTCAGCGTTCAGCTCGCGGCGGTTACGTGAGCGGTCGGCGAGCGCACGAAAGCGGGGGTCGTCGGCCAGAGCGTCGACACCGAGGGCGCCGCACAGACGGCGGAACATCGTCTGGCCCGAAGCCGCGATGTTGATGTGCCCGTCTCGGGTCTTGAAAACACCGGTCGGGATCCCCGTGGGGTGGTCATTACCCGCCTGGGGCGGGATCTCGCCGCCAATGAGCCAGCGCGTGGCCTGGAAATCCAGCATGGTGACCATGGCCTGCAACAGCGAGGTATGAACCCATTGTCCCCGACCTGACCGCTCGCGCTCCAGGAGGGCAACGAGGACACCTTGGGCCAAGTAGAGACCAGAGGTGAGATCGGCCACGGGGATGCCCACCCGGACCGGTCCTTGACCGGGCAGACCGGTCACCGACATGAGCCCACCCATGCCCTGGGCGATCTGGTCGTAGCCGGGGCGGTCGCGGTACGGCCCGTCTTGACCGAACCCGGAGATCGAGGCATACACCAGCCGCGGATTGATCTGGCTGAGACGTTCGTAGTCGATGCCGAGCCGATGCTTCACGTCTGGACGGAAATTCTCCACGAGCACATCCGCCCGCGCCACCAGACGCTCGAGCGCTTCACGCCCGCGAGGAGCCTTGAGGTCCAACGTGATCGAACGCTTGTTGCGGTGCAGGTTCTGGAAATCAAACCCATGGCGTGGCGCATCGCCGTCGATATCGGTGCGGGCCTCGACCTTGATGACGCGTGCCCCCATGTCGGCCAGCTGGCGGACACAGGTGGGCCCGGAGCGGGCGCGCGTGAGATCGATGACGCTGTAAGGACTGAGCGGTAGTGCATTCATGGCTGCGATCTTACTCGATTGTGGCTATTCCTCGAACTCGCAGTACTGTTCCGCGGGCCAGTACACTCCACCTTGCTGCTCACAGTTCTGACGGGCCGAGCGCTGGACCGCTTGATAGCTGCACATCTGAGTCTGCGCGTTATAGCTTCCACCATGCGCCTCGCATGACTGCTTGGCCGTGCGCCTGACCTTGGTCTTCGCTGCACACCCGGCGAGCGGGAACATGAGGGCGATGGCCATGAACGTCGCTGTCACTGCTTTTCCACGCTGACTCATCGGGAGATCTCCCTTCGTCGTTGGGCCTGAGAAAGAACCCGGGTATCGATGCCGTAACCCTCTCGTCGCCGGGGGCGATTAGCCCTCACCGGTGACAAGCTCAAATTCTACGCGACCCTCGCCAGAGCTCTCCAGCGGAGTTTCACCCGTCGAGGTCAGGCGGCCGCTGTCGATTCCCGCGTCTTGCACGAGTGCGTGGCGGGTCGCCTCCACACGCCGCGTCGATAGCTCGCGGGCGGCGGCCGCCGGGTCCTGCGCCTGCTCACGTAGTCGTTCGACGATCTTCTCCGGCGCGTCGGGCACCGGCTGGCCAGGAAAAGTTCGCGCAAAGAGCTTGGCGGCGGCCGCGCTGAAGGCATCGATCTTTTCCTCGCGCTGAAGGCGCTGGATGCTGGCCGTCACCTCGGCGGTCTTCAGGCTGGCCAGGTCTTCGGCGCTCACCACCGGCCGCAGAGCCAGGCGAAGATTGGGCGCCGATCGCAGAAAGTCGGCGACACGGTGCAGGTGCTGGCTGCTCTCGGCGCTGACGGTGGCGCTCCCCGGCGTGAAGGTGACGGGGTCCATCTTGAATTCCTCGACCTCGTCACCCTGGCTGAAGAGCTTGCCGACGGCCCGGAAGGGTACGGTGACCACATTGACCAGCACGTTCTTGAGAGCGGCCCAGAACGCGCTTCCCAGGCTGAATCCGGGCTCCCTGAGATCACCGCTGACAGGCAGGTCGAACTCGATGTCTCCCCGGCTGTCGGTGACCATGGCCACGATGAGACCGAGCGGGAGACCGATCTTCCTGTCCGACTCCACGGGCGATTTGTCCTTTTCGACGCCGAGCTGCTGGATCTTGATGCGGTTTTCCGCGGTCAGCTCGCTGCCGACGATGCGGTAGTGAATCGTGTTGCTGAAGTAGCCCCGCTTTACAAAGTAGTCGAAGACCTGCCGGAAGTGGGGATTCGTACGCGGCAGAGCGAACTGACGCAGCTCACCCTGGAGGTCGAGGTAGAAGGGCGTGGCCATCGGCGCCAGCTCGCCTTTGAGGTCGAGGGCGCCGGTGGCGCCCACCACGGCCTGTACCGCGATGCGAGCCCGTTGATCGGGCACGCTGGTCAGGCCGGCGATGTTCAGGGCGACCTTGGTCATCTCCTCCGAGTAGACCGGCGTCGTCGAGCGGTCGACGAACCTGAAGGTCCCGTCTTCCACGACAATCTCGCCGATGGACACGGTGACCGGAAACGCCGAATCAGCCGGCTCGCCAGCACCCTGGGCGGGCGGCGGGCCAGAAGTGACAGCGGCGGGATCGGCACCTACTTGATTGCGCGGGCCGAGCATCGCCCGCAGTGGAAAGCTCATGTCCTTCTCGCGTTCGACCAGCGCCACCGGCTTGACGCCCTTTACCACATCGATCCGGATCTCGCGCGGCCATTGCACGTCAACGCCGCTCGTCTCCAGGTGCTCGATGCTGACGACGGGCCGGTCGGGTGGGCCGAGGCTGAAGCGCCGCACCTCGGCTTGGCCTTTCACGGTCGCTTGGCAGCGGCTCCTCCGTGCGTGCGGTGATCGTGAGCGCCGCCCCGGCCTCGCCTCCGATGGGCGCCTCGAAGGGGAGCAGAGCCTGATAGGGTGCGAGCGCAGCGTTCTTCAGATCCAGCTTGGCGTTGACGGCACGCGCATCGAGGTCGGCCGAGCCGTCCACGGCGAGCGTGCCAGAGACCGGAAGCTCAGCTTCGAGTTCGAAGGGCACCGGGCGCTTCGCCGGCCAGGCCATGTCACGCGTGGATGCGCGAAGGCTCCGGAACGCTGCCTGTCGCAGGGGCGTCGTCCCCTCCTGGGCAAGATTGGGCGCCCCGGTGAGCGCGGCTCGACGAAGTGACAACGTGCTTCCCTTGATGCGAAGGTCGGTCACCGTCAGCCCGAGCCGCCGATCAGTCACGCTGACCTTCGGCTCACTCCGGTGGGCGACCCCGAAATCCGCGACGGCAGTCTCGGTGTTGATGGTGACGCCGGTTGCCTGGTCGTTCTTGAGATTCAGGGTGCCGGCCAGACGGCCACCGGTGATCGCCACCGGAACAGTCTCCGGGATGTAAGGGCCGACCCGGGTCACGTCGACGTCCGCGAACTTCGCCCGGATGTCAGCCGCGATGGTGGCCGGATTGAACGTTCCCTCCACGTCCGCGCGGCCGCTGCCCGCTACGACCATCGACGATTTCACTCGCACGGGTCGCTGGACGGGCCAGGTGGCATCCTCGGCGAGCAAGGTGAGTGTTGTGAACTCCGCGCGCTGGGCTGGCGAGACGCTCGTGTCCACAATGGTGGCAGGACCATCCATGGTCAGCCGTCCCAGGGCGAACTGTCCCCCCTGCCATGTGAGGTCTGTGATGGTGGTGCGCACCCTGGGATGGCTCACGAAGGGCTCGGCTTGGCCGCGGCGTAGCAGGTCGTACGTGGACGTAGCCTCGCCGTTGACCCGCACGCTCGGGCCCTCTGTCACCGCGACGTTCAGGGTGGCACCGAGCTGACCGCGTGCAATGGTGATCGGGGACACCGGCGAGATGTACGGATTGATCAGGGAAAGATCGACGCCGCCGAGGGTGACGGTGAGGTTGGCGGCGAGGGGCTCGGCAGCCGCGGTGCCGCGAATGTCGAGGGTGGCCCCGGCCGGCAGGTTCATGGTCAGCGTGACGTTCGCTGGTGGCCCCTGCGGGTAGGTGACGTTCTCCAGGGCCAGGCGCACATCTCGGATCTCGTACGGCTTGGGCGGCGAGAGAGTCGGATCGACGATCGAAACGTCGGTGGCAAGGGCGAGGCGAGCCGCGGTGACCGTGTCGCCCTTGACGACAAGCTCGCGCACGTTGACGACAAAGTCAGGGAGCGAAGCCAGCGGATCCTCGTTCCCTGCCTGACTGAACGTCAGGTCGGCCACCTTGAGGTCGGCGTCGGTACGGAAGCCGTCGGCCGCGTCGTAGAGCAGGGCCACGTGCGCCGAGAACCGCCCCCAGTCCGGGCGCACGGGCAAGTCAGGGGGCAAGTACGGCCAGATGATGTCGAGATCGAGGTCCACGATATTGAGTCTGGGCCTTGACGTGGGCGGGGCGCACCCGAATAGCCTCGGCGGTGATTGCCATCGGTGTCCCGTTGAGGGCCAACGCCACTGTTCCCGTACCGCGACCGGTATCACGCTTGGTAGAGATGTCGCGCAGGTTGATGGTGAGATCGGTGATGTCGAAGGCGCGCAGGGGAGTCACCGCGCGGTCCTCGAAGAGGATGGTGCCGTTGGAGACGACGATGAGGTCGGCCAGGATCTCGATAGGCTCCTGGTCGCTGGCTGGTGTCTTCTTGTCCTCGGCGCCAAAGCGCTCGATGATGTCCGAGATGCTGAGCCGGCCCGGCCCCGTCCGTGCCATGCGGAGGGTCGGTGAGATCAGCGCCAGCTGGCTGGCTCGGATCTGCCCCTTGAAGAGAAAGCTGTACAGGATGCGGAGGTTCGTTTCGGCGATCTCCAGCAGCGGCGGCTCGCCGGGTTGCCCGGCGATGCGCAAGCCGTAGAGACGGTACCAGCCGCCCCATGCGTGGAGCTCCACCCGGTCGATGCTGACATCGCGGCCAAGCAGCGCGCGCCCCTGGTGGATCGTGACCCACTTCACGATCGTCGGCAGGCCGAGATACACCATGAAGAGCACCACCCCGATGGTGCCCAGGAGGCCACCCAGGACGACAAGCACGAGCCGGCCGCGGCGCATCGCCATGTCCAGTATACGGCGATCATCCAAGGCCATCACGGAGGTGCGCTACACTCGTGGCGGCTGACGATCGCCGCTTCCCTAAAACGGGCACCCAGGAGCACCGACCATGGCGGGTAGGTACATCCTTCGGTGGACGCGCCACCATCCCTCGCCCCGCAGGTCGATTTTTCCCTGCTCGACCAGGATCCTCTCTATCAGGCCCAGCGCGCGGCCCATCTCATCCCCAGCCACGGGCACGGGATTGTCCGACGGGTGGTCGTGGTCGTGCTGGTCGCCTGGGTGCCGCCTGGTGTGGGCCCTGCTGCACCATCGGGCCTTCAGGGCGGCTGGTGTCGAGCCGCTCCTCCAGCACTTCGGCGTGCACGCGCGGTTTCTTATCGCCGTCCCCCTGCTTCTCCTCGCCGAGCCCCTGGCCCAGAACGTTGCCCGGCGGATCGTCTCGTACTTCCTGAGCTCAGGTCTGGTGCTTCCCGCGGATCGTCCTGCCTTCATGGGGATCATCGAGGGCTGCCGGGCATTCGATTCGCTCGCGACTCGCGCTGGCCGCGATCCTGGCCCTGGCCTTCGGCAACGCAGCCCTGGCCAGTCAAGATGTGGTCCATCTCCACGAGGTGGATTCGGCCGTGCTTGGCGCCGGTGCCCACGAGCATCTCGGGTTCGCCGCGTGCTGGTACCTCTGGATCTCCCGCCCGCTTTATGCGGTGCTCGTCTTCAGCTGGCTCTGGCGGCTTCTGGTGACCGTCATCCTGCTCGTGGCGCATCTCGCGGCTGGATTTGCAGTTGGTTCCTACCCACTCCGACGGGTGCGCTGGCCTCGGCTTCCTGCAGACGCTTCCGACTGCGTTCGCCACTGTCATCCTCGCCGCGTCCTCGGTCCTGGCCGCGCGCTGGGGGCACGACGTCCTCTATCATTCAGTTCCGGGTAGAGTCGCTGTGGGTGCCAATGGGGTTGTTCGTGGTACTGGTCCTCGTTCTCTTCTTGGCGCCCTTGCTGGTCTTCGTGCCCAGGCTGGTGGCCCTGACGGCGTCAGAGTCTGCTTGCCTACGGGGCGCTGGTTGGACGGCATGGTCGTCTCGTCGAGCACCGCTGGATCCGGGGGGAGACGGTGGACGATCGGGGCCTCCTCGACGCGCCGGAGCTTGGGCCTGTGGCCGACACCCTCACCCTCTACGAGGCGGTGGGCCGCTTGCGAGCGGCGCCCATCGGCAAGCAGTCCATTGTCACCGTGGCGGCAGCGGCCATCATCCCCATGCTGCCGGTGATCGCCATCCAGGTGCCGATCAAGGACCAGCTTCTGAGCATGATCAAGATCCTCATGTGACGGAAAGTCGCCATCGTCGCCGGCCTCCTGGCTGGGAGTACTCGTCAGTGCGCCAATGCTGACCGCCACGTGCGCCCAGCAGGAAAACTCGCGACCCGCCGCGAAGACCTTCACGGTGGTACGTGCCACTGGGGAGGGCTTTCGGATGGTCTGCGCGACTCGCTCTGGAAGCGCGCAGAAGTCGGAGGGCCGCGAGGATCTGATTACCGCGCGCCCTCGTGCGCGAGGAGTCGGAGCCTGAACGGGTAGATTCGGCGACGCGCTCGCCGTCGACGGGGCCGCTTTCGTCACGTACCGGCCTCTGGCCGGCTTCGACGACGGCATCGAGCTACGCCGGCGCGGTTCTACACGACCGTGCGACATGCACCGGCGAACACGACACGACCGTCGACATTCACTTCATGACGGCGACATTCACGTCATGGCGGGAGACATCCACGTATTTCCAGCGCGACGGCATAGTCGCCCCTTCCTCCGATACGTGATATGCCGGCTCTCGTGACGGCCGGTCTCTACCACGCCGATGGCAAATTCTCGGAGAGGTGTACGAGTGCGGATCGGTGCTCCAGAGCCGGATGCATCAAGCGGGGGTGACCTGCTCCGATTACCACGATCCACGCACGCTGGCGCTCCGTCGCGGGCAACGGGGTCTGCTCGCAGTGCCACCTGCTCGGGTCAGGCAGGCGCGCCAGCTGAAGCGATACGGCTCTTGCAGCGATCAGCTGCGCTTCGGCCGGACACCACCCGGTTCGCCTATGTCTACGCGGTCGCCCTCAACTCCAGTGGAGATCCCAAGGGAGCCATGGCGGTCCTGGAGCAAGCGCATCGGCGCCGACCCGCTGACCGCGAAGTCCTGGCCGCTCTGATCAGCATCGCCCGAGACCGTGGAGATCTGCAGACGGCGCTCCGTCATGCCGAAACCTTGGCCACGCTCATGCCCGGCGATGGCGCCGTGCAAGCTCAGCGAAGCGAGCTGGCCCAACTCGTGCGGCCCCCGTCCATACCCAGCGGAAAGGATCGCCCTCAAACGCCGCCGACCCGATGAGCGTCAGGGCACGCCGATTCGGATGCGTTGCGAGAAGTCGGGCGCCTTGTCTGCCTCCTGCGCCACCCTGTTGATGTGCCCACGCCGCTTGAGCTCCTCGAACGGTAGGCTCCGCTCGAGGCGTCCCCGCTCGTAGGCGTACTCCGGCGCGTATCCACTGAAGAGAATCTTCCAGGAATACGGGATGCGGTCGTGGTTCACGGCCGCGTGGGCGAGGATCATGGTGGTGCAGTTGGTGGCCACGGTGTTGTAGAACCGCGGATGCTCCCGCAGCTCGTTCATGTCGCGCATGTAGTCGAGGAAGACGCGGCGGCTGTTCTCGGCCGGACCCACGACGCGGAACAGGTAGACGTCTTCGGGCGGCGACTTCCGGTAGTTCGTCCGGACACGGATCACGTCGCGCTCGTCCGCCACGATGTACACCAGCTCGTACTGCCGGAAGAAGCCGGGAAGGGTGGCGTACGGCTTCGTGCGGTCCTTGCGGGCCTCGACGGAAATGGCGAGATGCTCGTCGCCGAAGCCGAACGTGACGAACAGGTGGGCGATGGCCGGGCCCATCCAGTACACGGCGACCAGATCGACCCGATCCAGGCGCCGGAGGTCGAAGGTGCGGGTGTAGTAGGCGGGGGTGAAATCGGTCTCCGTGCGATAGTCGAAGTTCCGGATGTT
This sequence comes from uncultured Candidatus Rokubacteria bacterium, assembly GCA_963754315.1. Taxonomy (GTDB): domain Bacteria; phylum Methylomirabilota; class Methylomirabilia; order Rokubacteriales; family CSP1-6; genus CAVWFS01. The sequence goes on along the minus strand of CAVWFS010000007.1, from coordinate 748,735 downwards.
GTGGACGGTGACCTGATCACCGTCGATGGTGGCGTAGGGCAGCACAGCCACCTCCGGCTGCCAGTCGCGCTTGTTCGACGGCGCCGCGCTGCCCCAGACGATCAGGACCGGGACCAGGAACAGGCCAAACCCGAGGACGGCTGGCCACCGCGCTCGTCCGACGGCCAGCGCGCCCAGGGCCGCCAGACCGATGGCGACCAAGCTCCAGGCGAGAGCCCTCCGAACCCCGCTCGAACCCGGGGCGAGATAGAAGAGAACGAGTGCACCCCAGCCCGTGAGCACGGCAATGGCCAGGCCGACCACGGCCAGGACGATGACCCCGACTATGCGCCTCGCCACCGGGGCTACCGCCGGCGGTTCACGTAGACTTCGATCTCGGCGAGGGTCAACACACCATCGCCATTGGTGTCAGCCGCGTCGAAGTTTCCGAAGCGGCCGTTGATGAACTCCTCCAGGGTGAGCTTGCCGTCTCCCTCCCGATCAGCCGCCTTGAAATCTTGCCCAGGCAGACCCTTGAGGTCACCGATCATCAGGTAGCCCTTCCGGTCCTTGTCGAGGAGGTAGAACAGGTCGACGGACCGGCGATGAAACTCCTCTCGGTCGATCCGGCCGTCGCCATTCCGGTCGGTCTCCTGAAACTGCTGGCGAAGCTCCGATGGCGATGGCGACTGGGCCCAGGCTCCTCCACCCAACAGTCCCAGGGTCGTCATCACGATGAGCGCGAGGCACCTGCTCCGTTGTTTATGCATACTCTCCAGATATGGGATCCGCGTTTCCCTGAGAGTACCCCGGAGTCGACGAGAATTGTCCGGCGATTGCGGGCCGCCCCAGGCGCCCGCCCTGAAAGTTGCCCTGGGCGGCCACCTGATCCAGACTGGGCCCACCGCGCGGTGCCCGCGTGGGATCAGACGGCGCGAGGGGAGGGGCGATGCCGATCAGCACGTACGATGAGGTCTATGCTTGCTCTCAGCGAGACCCGGAGGGCTTCTGGGCGGCGGCGGCCGACGATATCATGTGGTTTCGCCGCTGGGATGAACTCAAGGGCGAGATCCTTCGTGGGACGATGAAGCTCGGATACCCCCAAGGAAAGACATAGGAGATTCAGCATGGAATTCGTCAGCCGCATCCTGGACGGATCCATCTCCACCGATCTGAAGGACGCCCTCCGCACGCTGTCGCCGGAGTACCGCATCAAGCGGGACGAGAAGATCCGCCGGCTCGAGGAGGTGCCGATATTCGAGGACTGTACACGGCGCCAGTTGCGCGAGGTAGCCGCCATCTCGAAGGTGGTGGAGCTTGCCGGCCGGCTCCATCGTGACGCGGACGGGTGATCCCGGCGACGAGTTCTTCGTGCTCGTGGACGGCTCCGTCACCGTGGAGATCTCACCGCGCAAGCGCGGCCGGCTCCGCCCCGGGGACTTCTTCGGGGAGATGAGCCTGCTGGATGGCGAGCCGCGCTCCGCCACCGTGCGCGCCGAGACCGACGTCCGCCTTCTCGTGATCCAGCGGCGAAACTTCCAGTCCCTGCTACGGGAGGTGCCCGAGCTGTCCCACCGGGTGCTCGAAACTCTCTCGCGTCGTATCCGCCTCCTGGAGAAGTCCCTGAATAATTGAGAAGGGCGCCGGCTCCGGCGCCCCGGAGAGCAGAGGTATCCGGGACCATGTCGGGGCCCCGGCTCCGCGGCAGACCGAGGGGCGGCCCGGGTGTCCCGGGCCGCCCCGAGCGTTGGGGGGTTTGGGGGGCCATGTCGGGGCCCCCCCAATAGGTCAATCGGGGCCCCCATGATGGAGGGACCGGTCAATCAGGCAGAGCCACCTTGCGCAGGAGGTTGAGCTCGTCGAGGGCCTTGCCGACTCCGAGGGCGACACACGAGAGGGGATTCTCGGCCACGGTGACAGGCAGGCTCGTTTCCTGGCGGAGCAGGCGATCGATGCCGCGCAGAAGGGCGCCGCCACCCGTAAGAACAATCCCGGTATCGACCATGTCGGCGGCGATCTCGGGCGGCGTGCGCTCGAGGACCATGCGCACGGTCTCGGTGATGGTCATGATCGGTTCGCGTAGGGCTTCCCGGATCTCCTCGTCGGTAATTTCCACCGTCTTGGGAAGCCCCGCGATGAGATCCCGCCCCTTGACCATCATGCGACGCGGCGGTTCTCCGGTCGGGAAGGCGCAGCCGAGCTCGATCTTGATCTCCTCGGCGCGGCGCTCGCCGATGAGCAGGTTGTAGTGCTTGCGAATGTGCTGGGCGAGTACCTCGTTCATCTCGTCGCCTGCCACCCGGACCGATTTCGAATGCACGATGCCCGAGAGGGAGATCACGGCCACCTCGGTGGTGCCCCCGCCGATGTCCACGATCATGTTGCCGCCCGGTTCCTCGATAGGGAGGCCGGCACCAATGGCGGCGGCCATGGGCTCCTCCATGAGATAGACCTCTCGGGCGCCCGCCTGCGCCGCCGCGTCACGCACGGCCCGCTTTTCCACAGGCGTGATGCCCGAGGATACGCTGACGACCACCCGCGGTCTGACGAACCAGCGACGGTTGTGGGCCCGTGCAATGAAGTGCTGCAGCATCTTTTGGGCGATGTCGAAGTCGGCGATGACCCCGTCCTTCAAGGGCCGGATGGCCACGATGTTCCCCGGGGTCCGCCCGACCATGGCCTTGGCCTCGCGCCCCACCGCCAGCACGGAGCCATCGGCCTGATGAATGGAGACGATCGAGGGCTCGTTGAGGACGATGCCCTCTCCGTGAACAAAGACCAGGGTGTTGGCCGTTCCTAGGTCGACAGCCAGATCACTGGAGAACATCCCGCCGAGCCTCGCGAACATCGGATGCTCCTTCCCGCCTCGTGCCCGAGCGCAAGTGTTCGGGCGGCCCGCCTGTGCCAGAGAGAGTATCTCGACCGCTGCCGTTCGCCCAGCCTCCAGAAACGCACGTCCCCCGATCCGGGGAGCGCGCCGATAAGGGGGCTCAGACGAGCTCGAGTTGTTCGGGCTCCGGAGGCCGTCGCGGAGCAGGCGGCGGGAGGCGCCGCTCGACCATCCCAGAGCTTGCACGCAGGCGAGCCACCTGACTCAAGATCGGCTCGGCGTCCCGCCGGGCCATGTAGGGGCCCCGGGCGAAGAGCCGCTGATACCGGTCGAGCTCCTCGGGCCAGTCGCGCGCCAGATGGTCGAGGAAGTGCTCACGCGTGCCGGGGCGAAGATGAACCACGTTTCCCCAGAGATGACTCGCTCCCGCCTCCCGGGCCGCCCGGACCACAGCGGCCAACTGCTCCGGGCGGTCGGAGATTCCTGGCAGGATCGGCGCCATACCCACCGACGTGCGAATCCCCGCCTCGGCCAGAGCGCGTACGGCTCGCAACCGTTGTCGCGGCGGCGCCGTTCCCGGCTCGGTTCTCCGCCACACCGACTCGTCCAGGGTCGGGAGGGAAAAGCAGACATCGACGTCCGCCTGCGCCGCCGCCGTCTGCAGTACGTCGATGTCTCTCACGATCAGAGGTCCCCGAGTGATCAGATTGAACGGTGTATGCGCTCCGGCCAGGGCTTCCAGGCACCCGCGCGTGAGCCGGTAGCGTCCCTCTGCGGGCTGGTAGGGATCGGTGGCAGCGCCGATTGCGACGAGCTCGCGACGCCAGCCGGGGCGAGCCAACTCTCGGCGCAGGACGAAGACGACATTGACTTTCACCCGGATCGTGCGCCCGTACTCCTCACCGGCGGGCCGGTCAGCGCGCCGCTCGAACGCTCGCACATAGCAGAACGTACAGCGGTGGACGCAGCCCATGTAGGGATTGAGAGACCACGGAAACGGCATACCGGCGACCCGGTTCAGGGCGCTCCTGCACGGCTCTTCTCGGTACTCTGCGCGCACCCTACTACTATACATCTGTTGCGTTGACTGGCAAGGGCCATTAATTCTACACTTACGAACGAATCCGCGTGCGGCGCCGTCAACCGGCAAGGAATAGTATGTCCCCGCAGTCGATTCACGAAGAGTGCCTCGCCCTTCTGTCCGTTGAGCCAGGGTTCCGTCCCGGGGGTGATGGACCATGAGTTCGGGCGCCGTCCCAGCCTCTCGAGAAGTCAGCACATGCGCGGTGGAGCTGCTCCAGCTCGGCTGGGAAGCCTTCCGGAGTCAGGACCGTGGCCCGCTGAGCGCGGCCGAACGCCTGATGAGGGAGCTGTATCGCGGTCACGCCCTGGAGCAAGGCGCACTACCCGGAACGGTGAAAAGCCTCCTGGAGCTCCTGGCCACCGTACGCGCGATGGTGGACGAGCAAGTTCCGTTCACCGATCGGGCCATGCGCGAGATCAACAGCCTGTTCGACAAAGGGATCGAACTGCTGGAGTGTCTGCGCGACGCCTTGGTAACCGAGAACCGCGTACTAGTGCGTCATATCATCGGCTCCGGCATCCAGTTCGCGCAGCTCGCGAAGGATTACGCCATGGCGCACCAGCAGCGCCTACTGGAAGGAGTCTGTGAACCTCGTGCCTCGTCCGTGTACCTGGAGATGCTGGAACAGCTGAAGGGGCTTGAAGGGCACATTCGTCAGGTCGCCCAGCAACTGGCCCTCCGGCACGTCTCGCCGAGTCGCCTGGACTGAGACCGTCCAGCGGCGCGCGCCGTCTTTCAGAGCAGAACGTCGCGCGCGACCCCACGCATGTCCACCTCGAACTCGAGGCCCTTGATGGGGGGGCGACTCGGGAACCAGCGCAAACCGTGGATGGCCGCCGCCCCCGCGGGGGCGAGGATCTCCTGGACGAGCGCCCCGCCCATGGTCTGAGCCGTGTAGACGTCGATTGTGGTCACCTGACTCCACTCCGCCCCGAGCGCGCGGAGCCGATTCTGCATGACACCCATCACGAACCGAGCCTTCTCCAGCATCGCGTCCGCTGTCGTGTCGCCGTGACGAATGATGCCCGCCGCGCCCTCGGCGCGGTCGCGCATCTCACCGGCCCCAGCTACGACGAACGTCGGAGTTTGCGTAAGGCCTGGCATGGTGTAGGCGAAGCCATACAGCGCAGGTTCGGCCGGGGCCGCCCACACCGGGGCAACGTTAGTACGGGGAATGGGGTTGTCGTCGCCCACGAGAATCTGCCAGTCAGCCAATAGCCGGCGGTAGCCGTCGTTAAAGGCGGCGAACCCCTCGAAGGTGAACGGTGCCGGGCTCCGCAGCTCGATTCCGCACAGCGCGGCGCGCGGTCGGCCGTGCTGGCGGAGGTGGCGCTCGATTCGCGCAAATCCCTCCCGCCACGGCAACGGCGCGCCCAAGGTCGCATGGACGATCTCCCAGCCTGCGGTGGCGATGACACCGGAGGAAAAGGCCGTGATGCCCGGAAGAAATCGATAGCCGCCGTTGGGACACTGGCGCAGCATGAGTGGCTCCTTTTCGTCAGGCTCGAGGGCGGCGCGCCGGACGTTCGGTCGCGTTCCGGATAGCGTATCCCGGGTGAGCCAGGATGGAATCTCGTCCGGCGCCATGGACTCGGAGCTGGGATTGGGCGTAGGATCTTGAGTGCGCGACTCGTCCACCTCAGCGAAAGGGGTGCCCCATGCCAGAGCGTCTGATTTCCGGCGACAATCACATCGATCTCACCTACTTGCCCTCCGATCTTTGGTCGTCGCTGGCTCCAGCCAAGTGGAAGCTGCTCGTGCCGCGCGTCGAGGAGCTGGAGGATGGGCTGCACTGGTTCGTCGAGGCTCAGGACAAGGGGATGTGGAACGGCGTGGGGCCGGGGTTCCTCAAGTACCAGAAGGGCATGTTCGGCCATATCGACGAGATGAAAGAGATCGGCTTCGAATGGGACAACCGTCCGGGGGCCCAGCCACGCCCGACAACGCCCGAGCTGCGCTTGGCCGACCTTGACCGGGATGGCCTCGATGCGGAGATCGTCTACGGCTGCCTGATGATCAACGACCTCATCGACAGCGGCGAGCGCCGGGCCTGGGCCAACAAGATCTATAACGACTGGGCCGCCGACTTTGCCAAGCGCTCCGATCCCAACCGCGTCTTCCCGCTGGCCATCGTACCCAACAATGACCCTGCTGACGCGGCCGCCGAGGTGCGCCGCTGCGCCAAGATGGGGTTGCGAGGCGGAGACCTGGCCTTCAAGCGCATGACCCCGCCTCTCTATCATCACGGTTGGTACCCCCTCTGGGAGGCCGCGGCCGAGTGCCACTTCCCCATCTCGTTTCATTCCACCGGGTTCAAGGGATTGCGGACACCCGACACGCCGCAGATGGAGCAGGAGTACATGCTGCAGTGGCGGCTCGTTCGCTCGGCCCTCTTCCAGCTCGACACCATGGAAGTCCTGGTATCCCTGATCGCCTCGGGCGCGTGTGAGAAGTATCCTGACTTCAATTTCGTCCTCGGCGAGTCCGGAGTGACGTGGCTGCCGTACGTGTTCGACCGGCTCGATACCGAGTATAACGATCGGGCCCGCGCCCTGGGCTTCTCGCTGAAGCCGAGCGACTATTTCCGGCGGCAGGGATACGTCACCTACCAGCAGGATCAGTATCTGGAGCCGATTATTCCGCTGATCGGTGAGGACACGATCATCTGGGGGGCCGACTACCCGCATCCGGATTGCATCTGGCCCGAATCGCGCCGCCACCTCGACGCGAACCTGGGTATGTTGCCCGAGCGCGTGCGCCGCAAGATCACCAGCGAGAACGTGGCCCGCCTCTACCATTTGGATGTCTGAACCGTGAACATGGGGGGCCTCGACGGCCCCCCAAACCCCCCGACGCTCGGAGACGCCCCGGGGAACCCGGGGCGCCCCTCGATTCCACGTGATGACCCTCAAACCACCAGCACGACCTTTCCGTAGTGTCCGGGCTCCATCACGGCTTGATGAGCTCGTGATGCCTGCGCCAGAGGCAGCTCCTGGCCGATGACCGGCCGCAAGGTCGAGTTGCGCAGCCCTTCCACGAGGGCGGCGTGGATTCCTAGCAGCTGAGGCGGTGTGGCGTGGCCGAGCGCCATCCCGATGATAGCGGCGTCCTTGTTCATGGCCAGTCGCGCGTTGATCTCGATCCCACCACGATTGCCAACGACCACGATCCGTCCGCGCATGGCGATGATTCCGAGGTCATTCTGCAAGTTCACGTTGGCGAGCATCTCCAGGATGATGTCCGGGCCTCGCCCCCCTGTGAGGTCTGTGACCTCCTTCAGGTAGTTCGGTGCGGTGTGGTCGAGGACGTGATGGGCGCCCTGCTCGAGGACCAGCCGCCGACCGCGGTCGGTCCCGGCCGTACCGAACACCGTGAGCCCTCGCGCTCGGGCCAACTGAACGGCGCCGATCCCAACGCCCCCGCTGGCGCCGTGGACGAGGAGCGTTTCACCCGCCTGGGCGTGGCCGCGGTTGAAGAGGGCGTGGAAGGCGGTCGCGTAGGGGACGTTCACGGCCGCTCCCTGGGCGAAGGTGACTGCAGCCGGCAGCGGATGGACCTGGCTCGGCGCGCAGAGCGACAGCTCCGCGTAAGCGCCCGTTGCCGTTCCGCCCACGTAGACGCGATCGCCGGCCTTTACCCCGGTGACACCAGGCCCGACCGCCTCCACGACTCCGGCCGCGTCGGAGCCCGGGGTGTAGGGGAGCTTGGGACCGCGGTTGTCGGTGTTCGACCGGAGATATGTATCGACCGGATTCACGCCGACGGCCCGGTTTCTCACGAGGACCTGATCGGGACCAGGCTGTGGGGTAGGTGTCTCCTCCAGCTTGAGGACGGAGGGGTCGCCGTAAGCTGAGACGCGGATCGCTTTCATCGTCGTTGGCTCCTTTCGTGACCGAGCACCTGGCTGCCGACCTCCGAGCATACCCTGTGAGGCCAGGCAGCCGCTCTCCGTGCCCTGGCCGACCCTCCTGGCCTCCGTTCGGCGTGTGTTAGCATTCGCGTCGGTTCCGAACACCAGGGACAGGAGGCCGCCATGGCAACGTTCCGGCTGTACACGGGCTCCGATGGGCAGTCACACGTGGAGCCGATCGATCTGGGGCGCACACCGGAGTGGACGAAGGGGCTGGCCACAACACAGATCGCGTTCCGCGAGGACCCGGTGGGGCGCTATCTCGACTGGCATCCGGCTCCCCGGCGGCAGTTCGTGATCATCCTTTCCGGTCAGCTCGAGATCGGCCTCGGCGACGGCTCCAAGCACATCTTCGGCCCCGGCGACGCTCGACTGGTCGAGGACACCACGGGTCAAGGACATACCACACGAGTCCACGGCAACAAGCCTTGCCTGACCGCCACCATTCCACTGGCGCAACAGTGAGTGAGAGAAGGAGCTTGTGATGACCGCCAAGATCCTTTTTGCCCCTGGACAGCCCCAGGTGATTCTCGACCTGGCTCGATCCATGACGCCGCCGGGATTCGAGTTGGTGGTCGCCGACATAGGCACACCCGAGTTTTATCAGGCGGCCGCTGAGGCTGACTACTACCTCGGCCTCGCCCGGCGCATGGGGGGCGAGTTCTTCCGCGCCGCCCCGAAGCTCCGCCTGGTGCAGCTCCTCAGCGCCGGGTACGACCACGTCGATGTGGAGGCTGCTCGCAAGGCCGGCGTGCCCGTCTCTAACAACGGCGGCGCCAACGCGATCGCAGTGGCCGAGCACACCATCATGCTGATGCTGGCCGTCCTCAAGCGGCTGGTCCGGTTTCACAACGACGTGGTGGCGGGCAAGTGGCGCGTCGGAAACCTGGCAGAAGGGCGCGTGTACGAGCTCGCCGGCAAGACCCTGGGGATCGTGGGGCTCGGCAACATCGGCAAGAAAGTCGCCCGGCGCGCGGCTGCGTTCGACGTGACGGTCCAGTACTACGACATCGCCCGCCTCACCGAGGACCAAGAGGATGCCCTGGCCGTTCGCTTCGTCCTGCTGGATGAGCTCCTGCGGACGTCGGACGTGGTGAGCCTGCATGTGCCGCTCGACGATACGACCCGTCACATGCTGGGTCCGCGCGAGCTCGGCATGATGAAGCCGACCGCGATTCTCATCAATACGTGCCGGGGACCCGTGGTGGACGAGACCGCGCTGCACAAAGCGCTGACCGGAGGGCAGATCGCGGCGGCCGGGCTCGACGTGATGGTCGAGGAGCCACCGGCGCCGAACCATCCCCTCTTCGCGCTGCCGAACGTCACCCTGACTCCGCATTCAGCGGGACCGACCTGGGAAAACTGGACGGCCCGGTTTCGCAACGGCTTCGACAACATCCAGCGCGTCGCTGCCGGCCGCCAGCCCCGGTGGGTCATCCCCGAGCTTGCTTGACGTGGGCCGAGGGGCGAGCCTATTGTCTGGAGCAAGCCACACGATCGGGGATCGCAACCATAGGGAGGTCGATATGCAGAAGACCGATACGCAGGGTCCAGCCCCGGACAAGGCCCAGGCGCCGCGCGGGGTCAACCACCTCGTCCTCAACGTGCGGAACCTTGATACCTCGCACCAGTTCTGGACCGAGATCATGGGCTTTCGATGTGTCGCCGAGCTGAAGTCCATTCCGGGCCGGCAGCGGCCCAAGATGCGCTTCTACAGCGGTGTCCACGAGCATGGCGAGCTGAGTCATCACGACCTGGCCCTGGCCGAAGTGCCCCCCGAGGCGGCCGCCGGGGATCGCCAGCAGTGGGAGCTGATGCCAGGGCGCGTGGGAATGAACCACGTGGCCATCGCCTGGCCCGACCGCGAGTCATGGCTCAAGCAGGTCGCGTTCCTGCAAAGCAAGGGCGTGACCTTCCATCGCCGCGTGAACCACGGCATGACCCACAGCGTCTACATCTCCGATCCGGATGGTCACGGTATCGAGGTGCTGTACGAGCTGCCGCGAGAGGTCTGGGAACACGACATCGACGGGGCCCAGAACTACGCCGAGATGCTTCCGACTGAAGGCAGCGAGGCCCTGGTCGACCGCACGGACAATCCCGTCTTCCGCGAAACCAGCCCCGCTCTCGCCGGCCGCTCCTAGAGGGGTGCCCCGGGTTCCACGGGGCGAACGTTGGGGGAATGGGGGGCCATGTCGGGGCCCCCGAAGCGAGCGTAGGACCGAGGGGTGCCGCGGGTTCCCCGCGGTGCCCCGAGTATGTGGGGGGAATGGGGGGCCATGTCGGGGCCCCCCATTAAAACGATCCCCCCCATTACAACTATTCAGCTCTGACGATCAGGTCGGGCGTGAGCTCGGCGATCCGCGTGCGACCCGACAGACCCATCGTCGTCATGATCTCCTCGCGCAAGATCGCCATGGCTCGTGCGACACCTTCGGCGCCGTCGGCGGCCAAGCCCCACAGTGCGGCGCGCCCAACCGCCACCACGGTCGCGCCACGCGCCAAGCCTTTCACCACGTCTGTCCCGCGCGCATAGCCGCCGTCTACCACGATCTCGGCCGCGCCTGCCGCCGCATCTGCGATGGGTGGGAGCGCGTCGATCGTCGACTGCGTCTGATCCAGCTGTCGGCCGCCATGGTTCGATACCCAGAGGAGTCGCACGCCCATGTCAACTGCCCGGCGGGCGTCGCGCACGGTCATGATGCCCTTGATGCCGACGGGAAGCCGGGTTGTCTTCATCAGCCATTCGACATCGGCCCAGGTGAGCCGGGCCTGATACTCCGGATCCGGCCCGCGGGGGTTGGGCGCGATCTCCATCGCCTTGCGCGGGCTCCAGCGAGCGAGAATGTCGCGCTCGCGGCGACCATAAAGCTGGGTGTCCACGGTGAGAGCCACTGCCTTATAGCCGGAGGCCTCCACGCGAGCGAGAAGCTCGCTCACCCAGCCACGGTCACCGTGGTGGTAAAGCTGGAACATCTGGGGAGCTCCGCCGGCTTTGGCGACATCTTCAACCGGCCATCCGGTCGCACCGCTCAGCCACTGCAGGGTATCGGCGCGGCCAGCCCCTCGCGCCATCTCGACGTCACCCTCGGGATGGAAGAGGACGAGGCCACCCATGGGGGCAACGGCGACCGGCCACGAGAGAGGAACCCCCAGCAAGCTCGTTCTAAGGTCGATCGTGCGGACATCGACAAGGACGTTCTGCTGAATAGCCAGACGACCGAGATGACGGCGGTTCCGGCGCAGGGTCGTTTCGGTCTCCGCGCCTCCCGCGCCGAAGTTCCAGACTTCCCGGGGTACCTTCTGCTTGGCGGCACGGCGAATCTCGGGCAATGTGACGAAGCGCGGAGGTCCGGCTGGATGGCTCATGAGGCCGTACTATACACGACCTCACGACGCGGCCCGACTTGAGCGAGGGGCCGTTTTATGTTTAAAAGAAACGAAGGTCGAGTTCACGAGAGGAGAGAAGCATATGGCTCAGCTGAAGATTCCCCTGGACACGCAGCGGTTCTCCACCGGCCTGAGTTGGAAAGACTACATGGCTCAGATGGGCGATACGCGCGCCCGCACCGAGGACAACTATAATCGATCGGGTCTGACCGACGAGGAAAAGAAGTTCTTCGGCGGCCTCTCTCAGGTGCGGTACGCACTGATGCTCGCCGAGAACTGGTGCGGCGACGTCCATCGCAACTCACCGCTGCTCGCCCACATTGCGGGAGCCATGCCCAACTGCGAGCTGCGCGTGTTCTTCCGCGACCAGAACGCCGATCTGCGCGACACCTTCCTCAACAATGGTTACCAGTCCATTCCCGTCGTCGTCTTCTTCGACAAGGACTGGAACGAGATCGGGCGCTGGATCGAGCGGGCCCACGCCGCGACGGCCAAGACCTTCGGGATCCGGGCCAAGACGGTCGACGTGGCGGCCAAGGACCAGCAGGATGCCGCCATGGCCGAGATGCGCAAGCAGGTTCAGACCGAGTACGAGGCTGCCGGTGGCCCGCTGTGGCGTGCGGCGGCGTCCGAGGTCCGTAACGTCCTCGAGCAGCGCCTCGGCCTCGCTGCCAAGAAGTAGGTATCTGCCCAGAAGCTCGAAGCGTCCCGGCGCACCTTCGGGGCGCTCCGAGCTTCTGGAGGGGCCCGAGTGCGGTCCCCGCGAGCTTCGCGACCCTACCGCCAGACGTCGACGGCTCCCGTCTTCTGATACGTGCAGCCCATGATGCGCCAGTACCCATTCGTCTCGCCACCGACCACGACCACATGGATATCCTCGCGTCGAAACATGGGGATCAAATCCTCGGGCGCCGCGCGAAGCTTCGAGGCCCAAGGTTCCTCCCCAAAGGTGGCGCGCGGGTAGATGTAGTTCTGGACGAGCTGGTAGTCCCAGTACTCGCGGGCCGGCATGCGGGCAGCTTCGTAGAGCCAGTCGATGAGCGCCTCTTTCTTGGTGAAGCCGCCTCGGTCGATGAACTGGCGCGCGGTAATGGGATCGAGCAACAGGGTGGGGGGAACGCTCGGATCTATGCCACGGAGCAAGTTGACGACATGCTCACGCCAGTGCTTTTCACGCAGGCCAAGAGTGAACGCGGTCGACCGGCAGCCGCTGAACACGCTCACCGTGCTCTGGCCCGCGGCGAAACCGTGCTGGACGTGGAAGGGCTCCCACGGACTCCGTTCCTCGTTCTCGGCGAAGGTGACGCTGTTGTATGCATAGTTGTTTCCCTGGTTGCCCATGTAGCTGAGCCCAGGGACCGAGCCACCCTGAAGATTTTGCGAGAGCAGGCCGTACGCGCGTCCGATGGTGGCGTTGGCGTGGCTGTACGGTCCCATGGCGCCGGTGCCCGCGTTCATGCCGATCTCGCGACGCACGGGGCCATTGATCACAGCCATGCTGGCCATGGCGCTGGAGCTGCTGCTGCGCGCGGTCACTCCGGTCGCGGCGAGGGCCAGGATCACGGGGAAGTACGCGGGGCGGGCGCCTGCCATCACCGCGTTGACCGCGACCTTCTCGACCGTGTACGCCCAGTACTCGCGGAAGTGCGTCGAGCGCATCTGGCCGACCACCTCGTCGGGCCGGCGACGGGTGCCCGCGAGCATGGCGGCCACGCGTTCCTCGGTCGGGAGCACGATCGGTAGCCCATCCGTCCAGTGATTGTCCAGGAAGAGACGCTCGAGGTCTTCGGGCGGCATCCCCTCAAGCACGCGCGGGGTCGACCGGTCGAAGTGGATCGGGTCGAGCTCCTGGTCTTGCAGGGGGCGTGTCAATCCCTCGATGACCTCCTGCATGACTGGCCGCCCGTTCAGGGGATCCTGACCGTCAACGTACGCGCGCAGCTGAGCGGCCGTCTTGCCCATGATGGGTTGGGGAACGAACACCTGTCGGAGGCCGGGCATCCCGCTCACCGTCGCAACCGAGCGGACCACCTTGTCGAACTTGTCGGTGTGCACGGCGACCGTGGGGATGCCGTACTTCGTCTCGATGGTCATGGCGTGCGCGGCGACCGCCGGCGCGCAGGTACTTCAGTGGCCAACACCGAGAATCGCCGCGTGCCCCTTGGCTTTGATCTCCTCCCAGGTGGTCGGATCGTCGTTGAGGTAGACACTCGAGATCGGCTTTACCACGGTCGTCACGCCGGGCAGGTGCTCGGTGAACCACGCTTGCATCTGTCGCAGGAAGACGTCCGAATCGTCGAAACGGCAGTCGACCAGGTACACCGTCTTGCCCTCGAGCGTGGATAGACGCGGGGCCAGTTCCTTGCGCGTCACCTTGGGTGCGAAACCCACCGGGTTCAGGACAGTCATCGTGTTGGCCATGTCGTCATCCTTTGGGTGAGGACTCTCCAGCTTCGCCTATAATGGCCCACCGAATCGGGGTCGGTCGAGAGGGAAGCTATGGGATTGCTCGAGGGGAAGGTGGCGGTGGTGACAGGGGGAGGCACGGGGATTGGCCGGGCGGTGTCGCTCGACCTCGCGGCAGCCGGAGCAAAGGTCGTGGTCAACGACTATGGGGTCAGCGTCGACGGGCGTGATCCGTCGAGCGAGCCGGCCAATCAGGTGGTCGCCGAGATCCGGGCGCGTGGTGGGCAGGCGGCAGCCAGTCCCGAGAGCGTCGCCACCATGGCCGGCGGGCGAGGCGTTATCGATCTCGCCCTGCGTGAGTTCGGCGACCTCCACGTCCTCGTCTGCTGCGCCGGCATTCTGCGTGAGCGGATGATCTTCAACATGACCGAAGAGGAGTGGGACGCTGTCATTGCCGTGCACCTCAAGGGGCACTTCACGGTCATGCAGCCCGCCACCCGTCACATGCGCGAGCGGAAGACCGGCAGCATCGTCACCTTCACCTCCACGGCAGGCCTGGAGGGGAGCCCGGGCCAACCGAACTACTCAGCCGCCAAGGAGGGGATCGTCGGACTGATGCGCTCCACCGCCCTCGCCATGGCCAAGTATGGTGTTCGGTGCAACGCCATCTCGCCGACGGCAGACACGCGAATGACGCAGCGTCTGCCCGGAGAGCGCCGCGCCCAGTCCACGGCCACACCCCCCGACGCCATCGCGCCGGTGGTGACGTTCTTGGCCAGCGATCGTGCCGCGCACATCACCGGGCAAGTGGTGGGAGTCCGCGGGCCCGAAGTCACCGTCTTCTCGCACCCGGCGCCTGTGCGGGCGGTGACGGGGACGGGGTCGTGGACCGCGGAGACGCTCGCCGACGTGTGGGACCGCGCGCTCGGACAGGACCGGCTACGCCGTCTGGACGCGTTGAAGATTCCGTGGCCGCCTTCGCCTGCGTGAGTCGCACGGCGAACGCGTCCCCCCAAGGAGCCTGCCCATGACCTACAAGTGTCTTCTCTACGAGGTGAAGGACGGCGTCGCCACCCTCACCCTGAACCGCCCGGAGCGTCTGAACGCGCTCGGCGACACCCTCCGCGACGATCTTCTCGACGCGATCATCCGAAGCAGCACCGACCCGAGCGTGCGCGTGATGATCGTGACCGGCGCCGGGAAGGGCTTCTGTGCCGGCGGTGACGTGAAGGCCATGAGCGAGGCGAAGGAGGGACGCCGCGAGCGCCCGCTCCTCGAAAAGATCGCCCCGTCACGGGATCGGACCTTGCTGGCGATGCGCGATGCGCCACAACCGATCATCGCTGCCGTGAATGGCGCCGCCGCCGGCGCCGGCATGAACCTCGCGCTCGGATGCGACCTGAGGATCGCCTCCACCGGAGCAAAGTTTGCCCAGGCCTTCGTGCGGCGTGGCCTGCATCCAGACTGGGGCGGGACATATTTTCTGCCGCGGGTGGTCGGGATGGCCAAGGCGTGTGAGCTGATCTTCACCGGCGATCTCATCGACGCCGAGGAAGCCCTCCGCCTTGGGCTGGTGAGCCAGGTCGTCGCGCCAGAGGAGTTGATGTCCACCGCCTATGCTCTGGCCCGCAAGATTGCCGCGGGTCCGCCTTTGGCCATTCGCCTGGCCAAACGGGCGCTGTACAAGAACGTCGAGGGCGATCTCCGCTCCGCCCTCGAGTTCGAGACCTTTGCCCAGAACGTATGCTTCGAGACCGAGGACGCTCGCGAGGGGATTCGTGCGTTCATGGAAAAGCGCCCCCCTGTGTTCCGCGGACAGTGACGGAGGTCTGGCCATGGCGAGACCGATCGATCGTCGTGCGTTTCTGAGGCGGACTGCAAGCGCGGCCGCCGCCCTGGTGGGCACGCCCCTTCTCATGCCCTTCCGCGCGCGAGCAGCCGGCGACCGGCTCGTCGTGGCCGTTGGCCAGTGGGGCATCGAGACCCCATTTGCCTGGCGCTCCAGTCAATCCGAAAAGACCTTGTGGGACTGCGTCTACGATCCGCTCATCCAGCGTGACGCCAAGACGTTTGCCTATCGGCCTGGGTTGGCCACGGAATGGAAGCCCTCCAACGAGCTGCGAACGTGGACTTTCAAGCTCCGGTCGGGTGTGGCGTTTCACGAGAACTGGGGCGAGCTGACGGCGGAGGATGTCAAGTTCACCGTCGAGCAGAACTTGCGGCCTGACGTGCCGGGGGGATCGGCGCCCTTCTTTCGCAACCAGCTCGAACGGATCGAGACTCCCGACAAGCTCACGGTGGTCATGCACTTCAAGAACCGCGTGTGGGAGGTCCCCTCGCACTTCACCCAGTTCGTGGGATACCAGAACATCACCTCGAAGAAATACCTGGAGACGGTCGGCGAGGAGAAGGCGGCCCTGCATCCGATCGGCACCGGGCCCTACCGGCACGTCGAGGGGAAGCAAGGCGACTATCATCGGTTCGAGGCGATCGCCAATCACTGGCGAAAGGCCCCCGGCTTCAAGGAGCTCGTGATCCGCCGGATTCCCGACGCCGCCACCCGGGTTGCCGGGCTGCGCTCCGGGGAGATCGACATCGGCCAGGTCTTCGGCGACTATCTGGACCAGACGCGCAAGGCCGGCCTCCGTATCCACGAGACGCCGAACGCGGCCTGTTACTGGGTGGTGTTGCAAGGCCAGACAACCCCCGACCGCGAAGACTATTGCCCGACCTGTCCCTGGGTGGGCGATCCTGGCAATGCCGAGAGCCTGGCCAAGGCGCGCAAAGTCCGGATGGCCCTGAACCTGGCCGTCAACAAGAAGGCCATCATCAACGCGCTCTGGAAGGGCACCGGGGCCGAGACCCCATTCACCTATTTCTACTACCCGTTCAACAAGGGCTACAGCACGGACTGGAAGATTCCACCGTACGACGCCGGACAAGCCAGGAAGTTGCTGGCGGAGGCCGGTCAGGGAGGTGGTTTCGAGGTCAGGGTGAACCCGATGGTGTTCACCTACGCCCTCGACGGAGCGGATGTCATGGAGGCAGTCGCCCTCGACTGGGAGAAGGTCGGGATCAAGGTCAAGCGGGTGCCCGAGGCCTTCGGTAACTTCCTGCCCAAGAACCGCGCGCGCAAGACGAACAAGACGCATTGGGTGTACGGCTCTCCGCCCTTCGACGAGCCGAGTCTCGCCTGGCAGCGCACGGTCTGGACCAAGGGCGCCTTCAACCTCCTGTGTGAGGGCCCGTACGATCAAGAGCTCGAAACCATCCTGCGGGAAGTGGACGTGGAGAAGCGGGCTCAGCTCACCAGCGCCATGGGCCAGAAGCTCTACGATCAGTATCCCGCCGTCATGCTGGGCGTGAAGTCCACCACCTGGGCTGTGAGCAAGCAGGTGAGCGGCTGGCAGACTCTGGTATACGTTCCGCTCGAGAACAACTACGAGTACGTCAGTACGGGAGCGTAGCGGATGACCGTCTTGACCCATCGTCGAAGCGTCGCGAGGCGCACCGGGACGGCCGCTGCCGGAAACTGACAGAGGAAGGGGCGCCGCAGGCCATGCAACGCTACATCGTCGGCCGCCTGGTCCAGGCGGTGGTGTCGATGTTCGTGGTGTCCATGGTCGTCTTCGCCCTTGTGCGCCTGTCGGGGGATCCCATCCAGATCATGGCTCCCCCGGAGGCGAGCCAGAAGGACATCGCGGCCATGCGCGCCCATCTCGGGCTCGACCGCCCCTGGCCCGTCCAGTACTGGTGGTTCATCACGCGGGCGCTCCAGGGCGATTTCGGCCAGTCGGTTCGCTTCCGCCGCCCCGCCCTGGATCTCATTCTCGAGCGGTACGGCGCCACCCTGGAGCTAGGCAGTCTGGCCGTGTTCATCGTGATCGTGGTAGCCCTCCCGGTCGGTGTCTACGCCGCTGTTCGACGGGGGAGCAAGCTCGACTACGCGGCCCGGGCCTTCGCGGCGCTCGGGCAGGCAGTGCCGCCCTTCTGGCTTGGACTGCTCCTCGTCCTCGTCTTCGGTGTGCTCCTGCATCTGCTACCGACATCGGGTCGGGGCACGCCGCTGCACATCATCCTGCCCGGGGTCACGCTCGGCTGGTTCGCGGTGGCGGGGCTGATGCGCCTGACCCGTTCGGCCATGCTCGACGTGCTCGGCAGCGAATACGTCAAGCTGGCCCGCATCAAGGGACTGCCCGAGCGGCAGGTCATCTGGAAGCACGCCTTCAAGAACGCCGCGCTGCCCGTGGTGACGTTTGCTGCCCTGGTGTTCGTGGCTCTCCTCAACGGATCGATCATCATCGAGACGGTGTTCGGCTGGCCCGGCCTCGGTCTCCTCGTGATCGAGGCCGTCGATTCTCGGGATTACCCGATCGTGCAGGCGGTCGTGCTTTTTCTGAGCGCCATGTACATCGGGGTCAACCTCATTGTCGACATCCTCTACGCGTACCTGAATCCGAAGATCCGGTACTCGACATGACGACCGAATCGGCGGTCGCCGCTCCCATCCCCGGCGTCGTGTCCCGGCGTCGTGATCGACGCTGGCCGCCCCTGATTCCCCTCGTCATCGTGGCCGCGCTCGTTTTCTGTGCCGTGTGTGCGCCGTGGCTGGCCCCGCGGTCCCCGGTGGAGGGTTCCTTGGGTGACCGGCTCGTCCCGCCCATCGGCATGGAAGGGTGGAAGCCTGGCCACCTGCTGGGCACCGATCGCCTCGGACGCGATACCTTGAGCCGGTTGCTGTACGGCGCCCGGATCTCCCTGTCGGTCTCGGTGGTGGCCATCACGCTCACCGGCGCCGCAGGAAGCTTCATCGGACTTCTGGCTGGCTTTCTGGGCGGGTGGGTCGACACCCTGCTCATGCGCTTGGTGGACATCTCGCTCTCCCTGCCCGGCATCCTGATTGCCATCCTCCTGTCCGTGGTGTTCGAGCCATCCTTCACGAACGTGATCATCGTCGTGGTGTTCCTGCTCTGGCCCAGCTACGCGCGGCTCGTGCGCGGAGAGACGCTCGGTCTCAAGCAGCAGGAGTTCGTGGCCCTCGCGCGGATCGCCGGCTGCTCGAACCTGACCATCATGTTCCGGCACATCGTCCCCAACCTGATCCCGTCCATCCTGGTGCTGGCCACCTTGCATGTAGGCTTCGTGATCGTGCTGGAAGCCGCCCTCAGCTTCCTCGGTGTCGGCATCCCCCCGCCCACCCCGTCGTGGGGGGTGATGGTGGCGGATGGGCGTGGCCTCATCGAGCGGGCGTGGTGGGTCTCGATCCTGCCCGGCATCGCCATTCTGGGTACCGTGCTGTCGCTGAATATCCTCGGGGACTGGGTGCGCGACCGCCTTGACCCCAAACTCCGCCAAGTCTAGCCAGAGCGATGAAACCGACCGATCTGCGTCGTTGGCTCCTCGCTCCTCCCTGCGACGTGGCAGGGCCACGTCTCAGTCGTCACTCGTCGCCGCCTAGCATCTCGATCGTTTGATCGCTCTGGCGCCGTTCGGTGTTCGGAATGGCTGACGTGCTGCTCGAAGTGAGGGACCTCCGCACCTACATCTACACGCGGCGGGGAGTCGTCAAGGCGGTGGATGGGGCTTCTTTTTCGGTGGGGAGGGGGGAGACACTCGGGATTGTGGGGGAGTCGGGGTCGGGGAAGTCGATGACGTGTCTGTCCATTCTCCGGCTGGTGCCGGAACCGGGTGGGCGGATCGTGGGAGGGCAGATGTTCTTCGAGGGCGAGGATCTGCTCGCCAAGAGCCCTGAGGAGATGCGGCGGCTCCGCGGCTCGCAGATCGCGATGATCCTGCAAGACCCCATGGCCTCGCTCAATCCCGCCATCACGGTGGGCGGCCAGATTGCCGAGACGCTCGCGCTGCATCGCGGCCTACGCGGCCGTGCCCTCGACACGCGGATTCTCGAGCTGCTGCGCCAGGTGCGGATCAGCGACCCCGAGCGCCGCGTCCACGCCTACCCACATCAGATGAGCGGTGGCATTCGCCAGCGGGTGGCCGGGGCCATCGCGATTTCCTGCCAGCCAAGCTTGCTCATCGCCGACGAGCCGACCACGTCGCTCGACGTGACCATCCAAGCCCAGTACTTGCGGCTCTTGAAAGATATTCAGCGGGACACGAACCTCGCCCTCATCTTCGTCACGCACGATCTCGGGATCGTGGCCAAGCTGTGCGATCGGGTGGCCGTCATGTACGCGGGGCGGATCGTGGAGGTCGGCCGCACCCGGGATATCTTCAACCACCCCCGACATCCGTACACCGTCGGCCTCTTGAATTGCCTGCCTACCTTGAAGCGTGGGCGTGAGCCGCTGACGGCCATCGAGGGACAACCACCCGATCTGGCCAACGTGCCGGCTGGTTGCAGCTTCACGCCACGTTGCCCTCTCGCGCGCCCGGAGTGCGAGCAGATCCGTCCTCCGCTGGAAGCTGTCGGGCCCGAGCACCTGGTGGCGTGCATTCGGTCGGCGGAGACGGCGACCATCGGCTCGAGGCGGGCGACCGCCTCGGCGAAGCTGCTCGAGGCGCCTCCGCCCGACCGGCGAGAGAGCGAGGTGGTGATCGAAGCTCGCTCCCTGACCAAGCATTTCCCGGTGCAGCGGGCGGGCCTCCTCAGCCGAACCATCGGAACAATCAAGGCCGTCGACGGGGTCGACTTCGAGCTGCGACGGGGGGAAACGCTCGGACTGGTAGGGGAGAGCGGGTGCGGGAAGACCACCACGGCCAAGCTCGTCCTCCGGCAGGAGCGGCCGACGACCGGCGGGATCTTCTTCCGCGGTCGCGACATTCACTCTCTCCGCGCGCGGGAGCTTGGCGACTATCGCCGAGCCGTCCAGGCGGTCTTCCAGGACCCATACAGTTCGCTCAATCCACGGCTGACCATCCGCACCACCGTGAGCGAGCCTCTCATAGAAACGCAGCCCGGGCTGAGCAAGACCGAGGTCGACGAGCGGATCGCCGCGTCGCTCACGCGGGTTGGACTCCGGCCGCGCATTGCCAGCGACTATCCGCACGAGCTGTCGGGCGGGCAACGCCAGCGGGTCGCGCTGGCGCGGGCGCTCACCACCAATCCCGAATGCATCCTGCTCGATGAGGCGGTGTCCGCTCTCGATGTATCCATTCGTGCCCAGGTCATGAATCTCCTGCGCGAGATCCAGGACCAGCTTGGGGTGAGCTATCTGTTCATCGCGCATGACCTGGCTGTGGTGAAATACGTGAGCACGCGCATCGGCGTCATGTATCTGGGCAAGCTCGTGGAGACGGCGACGAGCGAGGAGCTGTACGCTCGTCCTCTACATCCCTATACCCAGATCCTCTTGAGCAACGCGTTGCCCGGACATCCCGACGACAGCCAGCCAGAGGTTATCCTGCGCGGCGAGGTCCCGAGCGCCTTCAATCCCCCGCGGGGCTGCCGGTTCCATCCGCGATGCCCACAAGCCATGCCCTCCTGCACGGAGGAGGAACCCGCGCTGCGCGAGCAGGCCCCAGGGCACCGGGTGGCCTGCCATCTCTACGACCGGTAATGTGGCAGCCCATTCCGACAAGGAGAGGCGAGCATGAGCGGCAGGGCCACCTTCGACTTCGCCGGCCAAGTGGCGGTGATCACCGGGGGCGCACAGGGCATCGGGAAGGGGTCAGCCCAAGCCTTCGCGCACGCCGGAGCGCGCGTGTACGTGGTCGATCTGGACGAGAGAGCGGGTGAGGCGGTAGCCCGCGGGATCCGGGAGGGAGGTGGCCACGCCAGGTTCCTCGCCTGCGATGTCACCGACGCCGGCCGGGTGGCCGCCGTATTCGATCGGCTCGTAGGGGAAGCCGGGCGGCTTGACATCCTGGTCAATAGCGCCGGCGGATTCTGGAAGCAGCTCTCTATCGAGGAGACGCCCGAAGAGGAGTGGGACAAGGTGGTCGACCTCAACCTCAAGAGCATCTTCCTCTGCGCGAAGGCAGCCATCCCGACATTCAAGCGCCAGCGAAGCGGGTGCATCGTCAGCATCGGGTCCATGGCCGGGGTTAGCGCGCTCCAGCCGTCCTCCCCTCCCTATGCCGCTGCCAAGGCGGGTGTCCACTCCCTCACTCGCGTCCTCGCCTTCGAGCTCGGCCCGTACGGGGTCACCGCGAATGCCATCGCACCGGGGACCACGGCGACCGAGCGTGTCGTGGCGGTCAGGAGTCAAGAGCAACGCGATATGATCGGCAAGACGACCCTGGTCGGGCGCATCGCGGAGGTGGCGGACATGGTGGGCTGGGTCCTGTTCCTGGCCACGCGCGAGGCTTGCTACCTGACCGGCCAGACGCTATCCGTCAACGGCGGCCGCCTGATGGTGTGAGGCTCGCGCGCCCGGTCTCTTCGCTCGGTGTTCCGGCTCGGGCTCAGGGTGCGTGGGGGATCCACGGCCAATACTTGGCGATGGCGCCACCGTCGACGCGAAGGTCGAATCCCGTCATCATCTCGGAGTCATCCGAGGCAAGGAACACCGCCGCCCGCGCGTAGTGGCGCGGGCTCGGCAGCTGTCCCAGGGGGATCATCGTGCGGAATTCGAGCGGGCCGCCCGCCCGCCGCTCGGGCCGCGGACGACCCCAGGCGCTGCCCCGCTCGAGCCCCTCCTCGGTGTCGGTCGCCGTAGGCGTGAGGCTGTTCACACGGATACCGTGGTAGGGGCACGCCACCGTGCCGCGATAGTGGCAGTTGCCCTCGCTCAGACGCGCGCCCCGATGCGGGCAGACGTCCTGGATGGCCACCACGTCTCCGGTGGTTCCACGAAAAAGGCAGAGCTCCTCGCCGAGCAACTGCGCTTTGACGGGCTTGCGCCAGCCGACCGACCGCTCTCTGAGCGCGGGGTACCAGTAGTTGCGCAACCCGAGCTTGGGGATGAGCGGGCGGATATCGCCGCTCAGCCTGGGGATCGCACCATTGACGTGGCGCGGGCCCTCGGCGGATGTGAGGGGCAGGGCAGGCGCTTCGACCCGTGCGCTCATGGTTTGAAGACGGCGAAGCACTTGTTGGAGTTGAGCGACCAGGTCTCGATGAAGTCACACTCGTCCGGCTTGCGGCCGAGCTCCTCCATGGCCCCGGCCAGCATGTACCAGTTAAGCATCTCCTGCTGGCCCGACTCTTCGATTGACGACAGGGGGCGGCGGCGCCAGCTCTCGTAGTCGCCGACGCGCAGCGCCTCGTACAGTTGCCGATCGGCCTCGATGTCGGGATAGAGCTGATGGTGCTTGTCGGTCAGGAAGGCATGTGACCAGCTCGAAGATGCAACGAGAGCGGTGCGCCATGGGCTCTCCCGCATCACCCGCGCCACGGCGGCTCCGACCTCCATGCACCGCTTTGGCGTCGGCGACGGCGGGTCCAGATCGTTCTCGGACAGCGGATTGGCGAGGCTGCCCCGTCCGCCGCGCTGGGAGATCACGCGCCGGCCGTAGCAGTTCACCTGAAAAGCGATGACGGGATGGGGGAACCCTACCCGGTCGTAGTCCAGGAACATGATCGTGTTGAGGAACGCGTGGGCGAGCCCAGGATAGTGCAAGGGCTTATAGGCATACGCCATGTCGACTCCCTGATCCAGCAACTGCCGGGTCAGGTACTTGCCAGCCTCCCGGTGCCCCTTGATACGGAACACCGTGTCAGGCCCTTCGCCCCAGGTGTTGGGCGCACTGCCCGCGCGCTGCCACGGCCGCGCTTCGACCTCATCGTAGGCGAGCACGCAGAAGGGCGGAATGATGTCCTCCGTGAAGTTCTCGTGCTGGTCGTCCCCCCAGATGATCACGAGATCTGGCCGGAATTCGTCGAGCGCCCGGCGGGCACGGCGAAAGTGTTGGACCAGCCACGCGCGGTGGGCGGCGCCGGCGGCGGTGCCGCCGTCGTCACCGTACTCACGGCGCATCGCGGCCGGCCAGTTGGCGGGGTCGCGATAGCGCTCGGGCAATCCCGGATCCTGCAGGACCGCCCGGAGGATACGGGCCATGTTCTGATCGAGACCGTTGAGCGGCGGGTAGTGGGTCACGCCCAGGCCCAAGATTTCGCCCATGTCGTCATCCCTCCTGGCGGCCGGCCGCGAGCCGCGGGGAGCCGACCGTGCCTGGCCCGCATGTTACCGCACCCGGGCCGCTCGCGACACGCCTGGCACTCTGGTATGCCAGGCCGGCGTGGGACGGTTACCGTTGCCCTTGCGTTGGACTTACGCGCGCAGCCCCGGCATCGCGAAGCCTTTGCCGGCGAGCTTGCCGATCAGCGCCGATGCCTCTTCTTGCGTGAGGGCGACGAGTGGCGGGCGCACCGTCGTCCAACCCGGGTCGTCTCCATAGTGGGCGATGGCTGCCTTGAGAGCCGGGATCATCACGTAGCTTTGCATGATCCCGCGAATCTCATCGAGCCTCGCCTGCTGGGCATCAGCGCTGGTGCCCTGCCACGTGGCCGCCAGCTGCGCGATGGGGCCGGGATTGACGTTGGCGGTGGCGCTGATGCAGCCGGCACCGCCGTTGCGCATTCCAGCCAGGAGGAAGGTCTCGCTACCGGGAAAGACATCGAAGCCCGAGGCGGCGAAGGCGTCGAGGACCGCCTTGGTGTTGTTCCAGTCGCCCGAGCTGTCCTTGAGGCCTGCCACACTGTCAGGATAGCTCTTGAGTAGGCGTTCGATCAGGGGCAAGGTGATCGGTACCTGAGCCACGGGCGGGATGTGATACAGGTACACGCGCAGTCGGCGATCGCCCACACGCTCGATGACCTCGGCGAAGTTCCGGAAGAGTCCCTCGTCGCTCACGCCCTTGTAGTAGAACGGCGGCAGCATGAGCACGCCGGCGCAACCGAGCTTCATGGCGTGGTCGGTCAGGCGCACGGAGTCGGGCAGCGCGCAGCAGCCAGTGCCCGGCATCATGCGAGTCGGATCGAGGCCTTGGCCGACCAACCGGTCGAGCAGCTCGATGCGCTCGTCCACCGAGAGCGAATTGGCTTCGGAGTTCGTGCCGAATACCGCCAGGCCGACGTTCTGCGACAAGAGCCAGCGGCAGTGCCGGACGAACCGCTCGGGGTCCGGCGTGAGGTCCGCCCGGAACGGCGTGACGACGGGCGACAGGACGCCTCTGATGCGCTGACCGTGGATGGAATCGCTGCTCATCTTTCACCCTTTCGCGTCCTGAATGGCCCGCCACACGCGCTCGGGCGTGACCGGCATGTCCAGGTGACGCACGCCAAGGGGCGCCAGGGCATCGTTGACGGCATTGAGGAGAGCCGGGAGCGCGCCGACCGTTCCTGCCTCGCCCACCCCCTTGGCGCCGAGCGGGTTGACCTGGGTCGGCACCTCGTGGTGATCGACGTCGAACAGCGGGATGTCGTCAGCCCGTGGCATCGCATAGTCCATGAAGGATCCGGTGAGGAGCTGACCCGAGGTCGGCTCGTACGTCAGCATCTCGAACAACCCCTGGCCGAGGCCCTGGACGGCGCCGCCATGGATCTGTCCCTGGACAAGCATGGGGTTCACCATGTGGCCCACATCGTCGACGATCGTGTGACGGACGATGCGGACGATCCCGGTCTCGGGGTCGATCTCCACCTCGCACACCTGGCAACCGTTGGGGAAGGTGACGGCGGGCGGGGTGAAGGCCGCCGTCTCGCTGAACCCGGGCTCCATGCCGGCGGGGAGTTGGCGTGGCTGGTAGGCGACGCGGGCTACGGCGTTGAAGGTCACCCCGCGATCAGTGCCGGCGACGCTGAACCGGCTGTCCCGAAGCACGACGTCTTCCGGTGCGGCCTCCAGCATGCGGGCCGCGATGCGGCGGCCCCGCTCGATGATCTTCTCCGTCGCCCGTACCACGGCCGAGCCGCCGACGGTGAGGGCGCCCGAGCCGCCGTTGCCTCGACCAGCGCCGAGCGCATCGGTATCACCCGAGAACACCTGGATGCGCTCCGGGGGGATCCCCAGGCGATCGCTCACGATCTGGACGAAGGCGGTTTCGTTGCCTTGCCCCATCGACGTGGAGCCGGCGAAGAGGGATACCGAGCCATCAGGGTTGACACGCAACTCAGCCGTGTCCGGGTTGACCGCCGTGTAGGGCCCGCCGGCCACCTCGATGGGGTTGGCGATTCCGAGACCGCGAAGTGTGCCCCCTTGCCGGGCGCTCGCCCGGCGAGACTCGAAACCGGCCTGATCGGCCACCTCGAGTGCCATCTCCATACTTCGTGAGAAGTTGCCGCAATCATAGGTGAAAACAAGCCCTGTCTTGAACGGCATGGCCTGGGCCGGAATGAGGTTTCTCCGGCGAAGCTCGAGAGGGTCGACCTTGAGCTCTCGTGCAGCGACGTCGATGACGCGCTCGATGGCGTAGGTGGCTTCCGGTCGACCAGCGCCCCGATAGGGACCGGTTGGGGTTGTATTCGTGTAGACGCCGGTCGTCTGGACGTGAATGGCGGGTGTCGTATAGACGCCGGCCACCCCGCCGACGTTATTGGTGCCTGGCCCTGCGCTGCGCGGCGTGAAATAGGCGCCGACGTTGAGGGTGATCGCTACCCGCAGGGCGAGGAACTTTCCATGTGCGTCGAGGGCCAGCTCGGCCCTGGACACGTTGTCACGGCCGTGCTCGTCGGTGACGAAGCCTTCGCGCCGGTCGGACGTCCACTTCACGGGCCGCCCCAGCCGCTGGGCGGCCCACAGCACCAGCACCATCTCGGGGTAGATGCCGCTGCGCATCCCGAAGCTGCCCCCGACCTCTCCCGAGACGACCCGCAGGTGACTCTGCGGAACCTTGAAGATATCGGTCAGGAGCGCACGGGCTCCGTGAGGCCCCTGCGTGCCTGTGTGCAGCGTATAGCGACCGGTGCGCCGGTCGAACTCGCCAACGGCCGCGCGGGGCTCGAGCGGAGCCACCGCGACGCGGGTGACCACGAAATCAAGGCTGGTCACGTGGGCGGCGCTCGCGAAGGCCTTGGCCACAGCGTCGCGCTGGCCCGCCTCCCACACGAAGGCCACATTGTCCGGGACCTCGTCCCAGACGACCGGCACGCCCGGATGAGCCGCCTCGGCGGTGGCCGTCACGGCCGGAAGCGGCTCGTAGTCGACGGCGACCAGCGCGGCGGCGTCGGTGGCCTGCTCGCGCGTCTCGGCCACCACCAAGGCGACCGGATCGCCCACATGGCGTACTCTGTCGCGCGCAAGCGCGGGCCGCGGGGGCGTGAAGGCCGGCGATCCATCGCGTCGCTTGCGGGCGGAGTCTGTCGGCAGGTTGCCGAGCCCATCGGCCGCGACGTCGGCCCCGGTCAGCACCGCAAGCACTCCTGGCGCCTCCCGCGCGACGGCGCCATCAACTCTGCGAATGCGCGCGTGCGCATGCGGAGAGCGGACCACGACGGCGTGGGCCTGGCGGGCGAGGTTCACGTCGTCGGAATAATGACCGAGACCCTGGATGAGACGCGGGTCCTCCAGCCGGCGCACAGACTGCCCGATGGCAAACTTTTCGACGATCAGTGGGTGGCTCATGACGTGCGGAGTATACGCGATTCAGTCAGAGCGGCGATATACTCGACCTCGACCTGAGAGCACGCCCGCCGGGCGCGATCGGAGAGCGCGATGATCACGAAATTCGACAGCCTGTACGCCGGTCACGTCGACATGGACAACATCGGGTACGGCGGCACCGCCGTGAATGCTCGCCGCTTTCCCAACGAATACCTGACCACGGCCCTGGACAAGGCGCGCGCCCTCGCGCGCGTGCTCGACGACCGGGGCTACGACACGTTCTGGCTCGCCGAGCACCACTTCCAGCCAGAAGGTTACGAATGCATCCCGAACATCCTCATGATGGCCGTCGATCTGGCCCACCAGACCCGGCGCCTCAGGATCGGCTGCGGCTTCAACATCGCTCCGATGTGGCATCCCCTGCGCCTGGCCGAGGATTTCGCCATGGCCGATGTCTTGACCGGTGGCCGTGTGATCTTTGGCGTGGGGCGGGGCTACCACACCCGGGAAGTCGAGACCTTTGGCTCGCCGTTGCTCGACCAGCCGGCCAACCGCGAGCTCTTCGAAGAGCAGGTCGAGATCGTGTTCAAGGCCTTCGGCCAGGAGTCCTTCTCACACGAGGGCAAGCACTACACCATTCCGGCGCGAGTGCCCTATCGGGGCTACCAGCTCGAGGAGATCACCGTGGTCCCGAGGCCCACCCATCCGGTCGAGTGCTGGCAGCCGATCCAGAGCGCCAGCCGGCGCGGCCTGGATTTCATGGCCAAGCACGGCATCAAGGGGATCATCGGGGGCGGGGTGGCCGAAGGAGGCGCCATGCGCACCGTCATGGAGAGCTTCCGCGATGCGCTGCGCGGGGCCGGCCGCGACGCTCGGCTTGGCGAGGATCTCTGCGTGGGGTACCACTTCCAGCTGGCCGATAGCCAGGAGAAGGCCATCAAGGCGGCGGCGCCTTACTTCGAGGAAAATCTCAAGATGTTCGGGCCACTTCGGCTGGTCCGCTCGCTGTCCGACGAGCAGATCGAGGCCATGGCCGATCCTCGCCGTGCGCCGTTCGCCGGCCTGCCCACGATCGAGCACGCCGTCAAGGGCGGCGCATACCTGTGCGGCCCTCCGGCCCAGATCATCGACGACCTGATGCGCCTGGAGCAGCAATACCCGGGGCTCGAGCGGATCTCGGTCAGCCACCCCATTGGCACCCCGGAAGCCGTGATGCTGGAGCAGCTGGAGTGGTTTGCCGCGGACGTCATGCCAGCCTTCACGAAGCGCACAGGCGCGGCCGCGCGCTGAGGGGCTCCTACCAGAACTCGCGCGAGGCCAGACGGGCGCCGCTGGCCAGGCTGGCCAGCTTGGCCCAGACGATGTCGGGATCGACCGCGGCCTGGCCGACCCAGGTGCCAAAGCCGCAGTCGGTGCCGGCGATGACGTGCTCGCGGCCAACCAGCTTCGCGTAGCGGCTGATCCGCTCGGCCACCAGCTCCGGGTGCTCGATGAAGTTGGTTGTCGAGTCGATGACACCGGGAATGATCACCTTCCCGGCGGGAAGCCTCAGCCGCTCGAAGAGTCTCCATTCGTGGCCGTGCCGCGGATTGGCAGCCTCGAATGAAATGCCGACGGGACGCGCCTGGAAGACGAGGTCGATGATGTCGGCGAGCGCCACGTCGTAGTGATGCGGCCCTTCGTAGTTGCCCCAGCAGAGGTGCAGTCGTACCTGCTCGGCGGGGACGTTTCGGAGTGCATGGTCGAGGGCGGCGATGTGCAGGCGGGCCATCTTGCGAAAGTCCTCGAGGCTCAACCCTGCGAACTGGATGTGCCGGCCCATCGCCAGATCGGGACAGTCGACCTGCAGAACGAAGCCGGCGCCGGCGACCGTCTCGTACTCGCCTTGCATGGCCTCCGCGATGGCGAACAGGTACGCCTCATGGCTCGGGTAGTGGTCATTGCGAAAGAACAGGGAGATGACACCCGGAGACGCCGCCGTCAAGAACGCCTCCGCGGCCGGTGCCGAGGCGACGGCGGCCTTGAGATTTCGCGCGTCGGCTTGAGCGGCGCCGGCATCGCCGACGGCGATGGGACCATTGCAGGCCGGCGTCTTTCGCCGGGCCCGGCCTGGATCACCGAACACGCGCTTGGCCATCCCCGGGAAATCGACCAGGTCCTGGTACTGCAACGGGTGACTCTCACCGCCGAAGCCCCGCAGGCGGTCCTTGACGTAGGTCGCGTAGCTCGGCTTGCTCATCTCGCCGTCATTGACGACAGCGAGGCCGGCCTCGACCTGCTTGCTGACGACCTCGGCCACCGCGGAGCGGATGCGCGCGCCGAGGGCGGCAGCATCGACGGGTACCCCCTCCTCCTTGGCAAACATCATCCTGATCAAGTCGTCGGGGCGCGGCAGGCTGCCCGTGTGGGTGGTCAGAAAGCGCTCGGTGCTGCGTCGCATACGCGATCGACGGGTCAGGCTGGTGTGAACATGGGAACGGGCGGCCCGCCCTCGGTGGGCTTGAAGACCACCTTGACCTGCTGACCGATGCGGATCGTATCGAGATCGCAATCGACGATGTTGGTCATCATGCTCACGCCTTCCTCGAGCGTCACATACGCGATGGCGTAGGGAACGGGAACGCGGCGCATCACGCTGTAGGAGTAGATGGACCCTCGGCCCGAGGCGGGGAGCCATTGGGTCGTCTCACTGAAGCAGAATGGACAGATCGCGCGTGGGTAGTGATGCACCTGGGCGCACGAGGCACACTTCTTGACGAGGAGGGTCACCGGCCGACGCCGCCTCCCAAAACGCCTGGGTCTCCTGGGTCGGCTGCGGAGCCGGGATCGCCCGTTTCTCAGCTGGCATGATCCTCACTCCCTTTCCATGATCAACGTTGCGCTACCATGCCGGGTACCGAGCGAGCCGCCAGTCCCGTGTGCCAGCGCCACCTGGCAGTTCTTCACCTGCACCTGTGGGTGCGCCTCGCCGCGCAGCTGCCGCACGGCCTCCACCACCTTGGTCAGGCCGCCCCGGTTGGCCGGGTGGTTGTTGCAAAGCCCGCCACCGTCGGTGTTGAAGGGCAGAGCGCCGACCCCCGCGATGAGATTGCCATCGGACACGAACTTACCGCCTTGCCCTTTCTCGCAGAAGCCCAGGTCTTCGAGGGTGATGAGCACGGTGATCGTGAAGCTGTCATAGATGGAGACGTACTTGACATCCGACGGCTTGACCCCGGCTTCGGCAAAAGCGGCCGGACCCGACCAGACGGCGCCCGAGTACGTCAGGTCGATTTTTCCGCCCATCTGGTGCTTGATGGCTTCCCCGGTGCCAAGCACCTTAACCCGCGGCCGGGTCAGGCTTCGGGCCACCTCCGGCTTGACGACGATGATGGCGCCGCCGCCGTCACTGATGACGCAGCAGTCGAGCCGATGCAGGGGATCGGAGATCATGGGCGAGTTGACAACGTCGTCGACGGTGACGACCTCTCGCAGCATGGCGTGCGGATTGTGCTGGGCGTGGCGGGAGGCGGCCACCTTGATCCAGGCCAACTGGGCGCTGGTGGTCCCGTACTGGTGCATGTGGCGCATGGCGGCCATCGCGTACTGGTTCACCACGGTGGGGCCGAAGGGATACTCGAAGGGACCGTCGGGTGTCGTCGCGCCGTAGTTGCGCGGTGCGGTGCCGGTGGCCATGCCCTCAGCTCGTGGCCGCCCCGCCAGGGTGATGAGCGCCACGTTACACTTCCCGGCGGCGATAGCCTGCGCGGCATGAGCAACGTGGATGACGTAGGACGATCCCCCGGTGTCGGTGGTGTCCACGTGGCGCAGACGCAGCCCCATGTAATCGGCCATGGATAGCGGCCCCAGCCCGGGCGCGTCTCCGGCGCAGAAGTAGCCATCCACGTCCTCCTTGGTCAGACCCGCGTCCTGGAGGGCGCCCTTGGCAGATTCGGCATGAAGCTGGGCCAGCGACTTGTCGTCGGCCTTGCGCGTGGGGTGCTCGAAGATCCCTGCGATGTACGCCTTACCCTTGATGGTCATGCCCGATGGTCTCCAACACTTTGGGGTTCACCACGTTGATCGGCTTGCCCGGCTCCCCTGCGCCGCGAGTATACCTCGCACGCTCCCGGGAGATCCGTCTGGATAGGCAAGAGGGCGCCTGTTACACTTCGGCCGCGATAGCCGAGGGGAGGGCACCATGGCAGAAAAGGCGAGGATGGCGGTTTTTCATGGAGCCGGCAAGCCATTCGAGATTCGAGAGTATCCGGTGCCCGATCCAGAACCCGGGGCTATCCTCATCAAGGTGGCGCTGGCCAACGTGTGCGGTTCCGACCTGCACTACTGGCGGGGTGAGCTGGATTACGTGAAGATGGGGCGGCCATTGCCCCTCAACACCGGCCACGAGCACGTGGGGCGAGTCGGCAAGCTCGGGCCCGGAGTCACGACGGACTCGGCCGGGCAACCGCTCGCGGTCGGTGACCGCGTAGCGTACCGGTTCTTCTTTCCATGCGGCCGCTGTCGCGCCTGCCTCATGCGCCGCACCAAGTCGTGTCCGGTGCGCCAGGCCAACTGGCTCGTCTCCTGCGAAGTCTGGCCCCACTTTCAAGGCGGCTTCGGCGAGTACTTCTACTTGCGCCCGAACCACGCGGTCTTCAAGCTCACCGACGATATCACCGACGAGATGGCCGCCGGGGTGAACTGCGCGTTCACCCAGGTGTACGCGGGACTCGATCTGGCCGCCCTCCGCGCTGGCCAGACCGTCGTCATCCAGGGGGCGGGCGGCCTCGGCGTGTACGCGTGCGCGGTCGCTCGCGAGATGGGAGCGGGTCGTGTGATCGTCATCGATGGAGTGGACGAGCGGTTGGCGCTTGCCCGTCAGTTCGGCGCCCACGAGGCGGTTGACCTGCGCGAGTACCGTACGCCCGAGGCGCGGATCCAGCGGATCAAGGCGCTCACCGACGACTGGGGCGGCGACGTCGTCATGGAGCTCGTAGGTCATCCGCAAGTCGTCGACGAGGGACTCCGGATGACGGCGCTGGAGGGAACGTACGTCGAGATCGGCAACATCAATGTCGGCTGGAAGGCCGAGTTCGACCCGGCCTGGATCATCTTCGGCAACCGCCGCATCCTCGGGCTCTCCCACTACGAGGCCGAGCACCTGCGCGGTGCCCTCGATCTGATGCGGCGGACACGGACCCGCTATCCCTGGGACAAGGTTGTGTCGCACAAGTTTCCACTGGAGGCCATCAACGAGGCCTTCGCCCAGCAGGACAAGGGTCACGTGACGCGCGCGGGGATTGAAATGAAGGGGTGAGTGACGAAGTGAGAGAGTCCGCGATGACGAAGGGCGCGCGGCGGCCGCTTGAAGGGACGCTGGTGCTGGATCTGGGCCAGATCTACAACGGGCCCTACTGTGGGCTCCTGCTGGGATTCATGGGCGCGCGGGTCATCAAGATCGAGTCGCCGGAGGGCGACGTGCTGCGGCGGCGGAAGCGGGGGGTCGAGCCCTACCCGCTGGTCATGCTCAACTCCAACAAGGAATCGGTCGTCCTCGATCTCAAGCACCCTCAGGGCAAAGCGCTGTTCCTGCGCCTGGCGCGCCTGGCCGACGTCGTGGTGGAGAACTTCGCGGCCGGGGTGATGGATCGTCTTGGGCTCGGCTGGGACGTGCTGCGCGCCGAGAATCCCCGGCTCGTGTATGGAGCGGGCAACGGATTCGGCCTGACCGGCCCCTACCGGGACTTGCCAGCCATGGACCTGACTATCCAGGCCATGAGCGGCATCATGAACGCCACCGGGTTTCCCGATCGGCCGCCGGTCAAAGCGGGGCCGGCCGTGTGCGATTTCCTGGCCGGGGTGCATCTGTTCGGAGGAGTCCTGGGCGCACTCCTTCACCGCGAGCGGACCGGGAGAGGTCAGCTCGTCGAAGTCGCGATGCTGGAGGCGGCCGTCATGGCCCTGGCCAGTGCAGTCGGCGTGTTCATGGACGGCGACGGCGGCGTGCCTGTCCGCACGGCCAACCGTCATCCGGCGCTGGCCATTGCGCCCTACAACGTCTACCCCACCGCGGATGGCTATGTGGCCATCTTCACCGCATCGGAACGTCACTGGCACAGCATGGCGCGTGTCCTTGGCCGGGAGGACCTCCTGAGCAATCCGGATTTCGCCACCACACCAGGCCGGGCAGCGCGGGTGGACGAGATCGACGCGATGGTGGAGGCGTGGACGCGGTCGCGGGGCAAGGAAGACGTGCTGAAAGTGCTCACGACAGCCCACGTCCCCTGTGCCCCCGTTCGCACCACCGGCGAGGTCGTCAACGATCCGCACCTCACGGAGCGCGGTGTGTGGGTGGACGTCGAGCACCCGCGCCGCGGGAAGACGCGAGTGCCGATCTCGCCGATCCGGCTGCACGGAAGCGAGCCAGCCACCGTCGATCGGCCGGCGCCCCTGCTGGGCCAAGACACCGATCGTGTGCTGTCGGAGCTGTTGAGCCTGAGCCCGGACGAGCTCGCGGCGCTGCATGCCGCTGGTGTGATCGAGCCGGTCTCGGAGGCAACACAAGGAGAGGAGATTCCGTGACCGTCAAGCTCGGGATGTTCACGATGCCCTTTCACCATCCCTCTCGCGACTACGCCACCATTCTCGAGGAGGATCGGGAGGCCATCGTCCTCGCCGACCGCCTGGGCTTTTCAGAGGTCTTCGTGGGGGAGCACTTCAGCTCATGGAGCGAGCGCATCACCTCGCCGTTGATCTTCTTGGCCACCCTCGTCGATCGCACCCGACAGATCCACTTCGGCACCGGCGTGATCAATCTGCCGCAGCTGCACCCGGCCACGGTGGCCGCCCATGCCGCCATGTTCGACCAGCTCTGTCGGGGGCGCTTCATCATGGGCATCGGTCCGGGAGGCCTGGCCAGCGACCTGGAGCTGTTCGACGTCGGTCAAGCCGAGTTGCGCCCGCAGATGGTCATCGAGTCCATCGATACCATCTTGGCGCTGTGGGCACAGGATCCGCCCTATCGCATCGACGGCCGGTTCTGGAAGGTCTCGCTGGAGAAGAGCATCTATCCCGAGTTCAAGGTGGGCTACGTTCCCCGCCCGTTCCAGCAACCGCATCCGCCAATTGCCCTCTCGCTCCTGACGCCGAACTCGAACAGCGCGCGGACGGCCGGCGAGCGTGGCTGGATCCCGGTGTCCGGCAACTTCTTTCATCGGCGTTACCTGCGCGGTCACTGGGAGAGGTACGTGGAGGGGTGCGAGCGGGCGGGACGTCGGCCCGATCCGAACATCTGGCGCGTCTCACGCAGCGTGCTGGTGACCGAGACGGACGCCGAGGCTGAAGACTACCTGGCGGATCCGAGCAACGGCCTGTCCTTCTACTATCGCTTCTTCCTCTTCAGCTTCACCCAGCTCCGTAAGGCGTTGTTCATGGTCAAGCCCGATCTCGACATGCCGGACGAGGCGGTGACCATGGACGCGATCAAGCGCGGCATGATCATCGCGGGTAACTCCCGGCGGGTGCTGGACCAACTCGTGGCCCTGCGTGATGAGATCGGGCCCTTCGGCACCCTGCTGATGGCCGGCCACGACTGGGACCAACCCAAGCTCTGGCGGCGGTCCATGGAGCTATTGGCGACGGAAGTGATGCCGCGCTTCAACGACCACACGAGCACGTCATAGTCCGCCGCTCCTCGAGGAGGAATCCATGGAGCTCAAAGATCACGTTGCCATCGTTACCGGTGCCGGGCGGGGGATCGGCCACGCCACCGCGCTCGAGCTGGCGCGGATGGGCGCGGATGTTGTCATCGCCGAGCTAGACCGTGCCGGTGCCGAGCGCACGGCGGCTGAGGTGAAGGCCCTGGGCCGGCGAGCCCAGGTTCTGGCGACCGACGTCACGTCCGGCGACAACCTCAAGGCCATGGCCGAGCGCACCCGCGCCGACTTCGGGCGAATCGACATCCTCGTGAACAACGCCGGTATCTATCGCGCCGCGGCGCCGCTCGACGTCACCGAGGAGCACTGGGACGCAGTGATGGACGTCAACGCCAAGGCGGTCTTCTTTGCGAGCCAGGCGGTTCTTCCGGTCATGATCGCGCAGAAGAGCGGCGCCATCATCAGCCTCGCCTCGATGGCGGGCAAGGTGGGGAGCAAGGGTAACCTGCCGTACAACGCAAGCAAGGCGGCCGTGATCAGCATCACCAAGAGTCTGGCCCTGGCCCACGCCGGGGACGGTATCCGCGTCAACTGCGTCTGCCCCGGCTTCGTGGAGACCGACATGTGGACGAGCGTCTCCCGCGATCTGGGAGCGATGGCCGGACTCTCGCCTGAGGAGTTCACGCGCCAGCGCCTCACCCAGGTGCCGCTGGGTCGCATGGAGCGTCCCGAGGACGTGGCCAAGGTGATCGGCTTCCTCGCCTCGAGCCGGGCCGGCTACATGACAGGCCAGGCCATCAACGTGACCGGTGGGCTCGTGATGCATTGAGTTTGTATGGGGGGCCTCCGAAGGCGCCCCCCTGGCCCCCCGGCGCTCGGAGCGGCCCGGGGAACCCGGGCCGCCCCTCGGGAGCACGCGCGGGGCAGGCGCCTCACTCGTCTCGGGGTCGCCGGAGCGGGCGGAGGCTCCGGGCTCGGTATGGGTGGCGGGCGACCTCGTCCTCATTCAGGTCGACGCCGAGACCGGGGGCGGTGGGCAGGGTGATGTAGCTCTCCTCGACCCGGAGCGGCGTGCGCGCGAGCGCGCGTCCCAGGTCCTCGAAGTTGACAAAATACTCGGTGATCAAAAAGTTGGGCATCCCGGCCGCGGCGTGCAGGGTGGCGGCCAGCCCGAGGGTGGTGCTGTTGTAGTTGTGGGGGGCCATGGCGATGTGATGAGGCTCGGCCATGGCGGCGATCTCCCGGAGCTCCAGGATGCCGCCGCAGTTGCAGACGTCGGGGTTGAGAATGTCCGCCGCACGCCGCTGGATCACTTCGTGGAACTCGGTCTTCGTGTAGAGCTCTTCGCCCGTGACCACAGGTAAGGTGATGGCCCGCTTGACTTCAGCCAAGCCGCCGAGGTCACGGGCCGACACCGGCTCCTCGTACCAGAAGGGAGCGTACGGTTCCATCCGTCGCGCGATCCTGATGGCATGCAGGGGCGCCAGCCGCCGATGCACCTCCACCAGGATATCCACTCCCGGTCCCACGGCGTCGCGGACGGCCTTCACGTTCTCGACCGCCAGCGCCTCATCCCGGCCGTCGATGTACGCTCGCCATGGGCCGGGGAAGGGATCGAACTTGAGCGCCGTGAAGCCTTGCTTCACGGTCGCCAGGGCTTGCTCGGCCACACGATCAGGATCGCGACCGCTAGCCCACCCGTTCGCGTAGACGCGCAGTCTCGTCCGGAAGGCACCCCCAAGCAGGTTGTAGACAGGTTGACCGGTTGCTTTGCCGACGAGGTCCCACAAGGCTTGCTCGAGGCCGCTGATGGCGCAGTACAGATCCATCGCCCCGCGCTTGGTGGCGAAATCGGTATAGGCCACGTACGTGAAGTGCTTGATGTCGAACGGGCTGCGGTCGATCAGGTAGCGCCCCAGCTCCTGGACGTGAGCCTCGATGGCTCGATCGCGATCCAGCTGCGTGTAGCACTCACCCCAGCCGTGCAGACCGCCGTCGGTTTCGAGCTTGACGAAGAGCCAGCGCTTGTGGGCGCCGGGATCGACGAGAAACGTCCTGACCGATTTCACTTTCATGGCTTGTGGGCTCCTTCGTCCTCACGCTAGACTGTCCTCAGCAACGGCGGCCAGGCATGGGGCCTGGCCGGTGACGGCGCGCGACCGTCCCGGAGTATCCCATGGTTGATGAAACGGATCCGCCCGCGGCTTCCCACCTCCTGACCTCGCCTCCCGCGAAAGGAGACCACGCATGGCTAAGAAGGCGCTGCTGATCGGCATCAACCGCTACAAGATTCCCGGGGCGGATCTGCGTGGTTGCGTCAACGACGTGAACAACCTTCGCGGGATCCTCACCGAATCCTACGGGTTCAAGGGCTCCGACATCACGGTGCTCACGGACTTCGACGCCACCAAGGCGGCCATGCAGGCGGGCATCAAGAAGCTCGTCGCGAGCGGGCGCCCAGGCGACGTGCTGCTGCTGCATTATTCGGGTCACGGCGCCAACGTCCCCGACAAGAACGGTGACGAGGCGGACGAACGCGACGAGATCCTGTGCCCGACCGATCTCGACTGGAAGAGCCCCCTGACCGACGACTGGCTACGCAAGGCGCTCAACCGGCTACGCAAGGGCGTGCGCCTCACAGTGGTCATGGACTGTTGCCACTCGGGAACCAACACGCGGGTGCTGCGTCCGCCGGACGCTGAATCCATTCCACGCTATTTGCCCAACCCCTGGGACATCATGGCCGAGGAGTCGGGACGGAAGCTTCGCGGGAAGGTCACAGGCCAGCTCCGACGGTCGTCCAGGGCGAAGCGGCGGACGTCGGACGTGGTGGACGCCGACCTCCCTGAGCTACTGATCACCGGCTGCCGGGACACCCAGACGTCGGCCGACGCTTTCATCGGCGGGAGCTACAACGGCGCGCTGACCTACTGTCTCGTCCAAGCCCTGCGCGAGGGCGGGGGAAGCATCAGCTACCAGGACTTGCACCGCAGCACCCTCGACAAGCTACGCAAGGGAAGGTTTGATCAGGTACCGCAGCTCGAGGGGCGGCGGACCAGCTTTAACCACGCATTCCTTTCGGTCCTGACCTGAGCACGACGACTGACGGCATCCCTGGGGTGGGGACGCTCCCTCAGCGGGTGCGGCGTGACTTTTCTGGTGTCGGCTACGATGAAGCGCTGCGACGCGCGCGGGAGATGGTGCCGATCCTGCGCGAGCGCGCTGGTGCCAGCGAGGCGGCGCGCCTGCTGCTGCGCGAAAACGAGCAACTCCTGCACGAGCAGGGATTGTTCCGCTATCATCAGCCTCGCCTCTTCGGCGGGATGGAGCTTCCGTTCGTGGCCGTCGTCGATATCGTGGCGGAACTGGCGCGGGGCTGCCCCTCCACGGCGTGGAACGTCGGCAATCTCGGCATCCACCACTGGCTGCTCGCCTTCTACGAACCCGAGACGCAGCACGAGGTGTGGGACGCCAATCCCGACGCGTTGATCGCCTCATCCATCGCTCTCGCTGCTGGCCGTGGCCGACGGGTCGACGGGGGCTTCGTGGTGAGTGGACGCTGGCCCTTTTCCTCGGGCGTGGACAACTCGGAATGGAACATGCTGGCCGTCACCATCTCCGACGATAGCGGTCCGCCGAGCGACTGGCGGCTATGCCTCGTTCCTAAGGCCGATTACGAGATCATCGACACGTGGTACGCGATGGGGATGGTGGGAACCGGTAGCAAGGACATCGCGGTGACGGATCTCTTCGTGCCCGCGCGCCGTGCACTCCCTCTGGTCCGCTGCCGAGGGGGGCTGACCCACCCCGGGGCGATCCTCAACTCCGGCCCGCTCTATCGCATTCCGATTCTGGCGCCGTCGGGACACCCGCTCGGAGCGGCTGCCATCGGCACCGCCCAGGGCGCCCTGGACCTCTTCCTCGAGTCGATAGCCACGCGCGCGGGCACCTACACCGGGGCGAAAGTCGCGAGCTTCCAGGCCGTCCAGGTCAAGGTGGCACGCGCTCGCTGCTTGATCGACGCCGCACGGGCGCTCATGCGTGAGTCGGCCATCGAGTTCCAGGCCCAGGCCGAGCGGCACGAGGTACCGGATCTCGAGACCAAGCTTCGCTTCCGCGCCCACTGCGCGTTCGCCGTGAATCAGGCGCGGGAGGCGGTCGAGACCCTGTGGTCCTGCTACGGCGCCGCCGGCATCTATTCTCGCGATCCCCTTCAGCGATACTTGCGCGACGTGATGGCCATCAACCAGCACTTCTCGTTCAACTTCGACATTGCTGGTGCCGCCTACGGCCTGTTCGTGCTCGGAGGGCCCTTCACCAATCCGACCTTGTAGGCCGGTCTGGCCGGGAGGTCGCCGCGGACGGGCCGGCGAACTTGCGCGGCGCCCGGGGGGCGCTTGGCGTAAGCTGCCCTTATACGAGGTTTTCGGGCCTGCTGTCGGTGACCACGGGGTAGGGGCAAAGGGGGCGGGTCATGAAGGTGTTCATTAGCCACGGGCATGATGAGTTGGTCCGGTCCAGGCTCTCGGAGTTCGTCAGCAGCGAGGGGCACCAACCGTACACCTTGAAGCACCAGGAGGCGCCCGGCCAGACCATCGTGGAGAAGCTGGAGCAGGCCGCGCGGGACGTCGATTGCGCCCTCGTCGTCTTGACCAGCGATGACCAGACCAGTGGAGGCTTGCGGCGTGCCCGGCAGAACGTCATTCACGAGCTGGGCTATTTCCATGCTCTGCTCGGGCGCGAGCGGGTCGTGATCCTGGTCGAAAAAGGGGTCGAGTGGCTCTCCAACCTGGGGGGCCTGGGCGTGATCGAGCTCGAGACCGCCAACCCGGAGGCCTCGTTCTACCGGTTGCAGCAGGCGCTGAACAACGTGAAGCGACTCGAGCCACGCGGCGTGCAAGCCGGGCCGCCTCCCCTGATCTGGACCCTGACGGCTCCCAGTCCCATTGCGCTCGTGCGAGTCACCCGCGCTAAATCGCCGGTCGTGCATGGCGCCAACGAAGACTTTCTTGACCTGTTCGAGCATTATCAGGGCCTGCCCAGTCCCGATTCGGGAGAACAGCTGACCATCGAGGGCCTCGTGAGCAGTCTCGGCCGACACGGACGGATTGCCGACGCGGGGGCTGTCAGCGAGGACCTGAAGCAGTTCTTCAGCGGGATGTTCCTGTCCCGACCCCCCGAACGGGCCGAGGTTCCGCTCCGGCTGAAGGGGCATCCACGGTACGGCGATCGGACGTTTCGTCTCTACCTCGTGGGACGGGGGGTGGTCGAAGAGCTGGAGACGACCCCGTTCGCATCCTGCCTGGTGGCCTACCAGGAGGAGCTGACTGACCTGAATCTCGGCCGGGTCTCGCTGGACTCCTTGCAATCCCAGAACGTGGTCACCGTGGTGCTGAGCAGGAGTGGAGCGAAAGAGAGGCCCGCCATCAAGGTGGCCAGCAGCGAGGCGGCGCGCTTCTATGGCTATGCGGCGGACAAGGCCAACAGTCTCAAGGGGAAGACCCTGGATGATCTCCTCGAGGTTCTTCGCACCTACATGAATCCCGAAGACTATGACCAGTTCAGGCTGGATCAGGAGCGGGTCGGTCGAGACTATGCCTCGTTCGGGCGCGCGTGGGCCCAGGTGCCCATCAAGTTCAACAGCCATCATCCCGATGATGGGTTTCGCAACAGGGAGTACTACCCGATCATCTCGCACTCGATTATCGAGAAGAGCGCTGGCGCCGACGAGGCCTACGTGCATGTGCTTTACGTGAACCTTCCCCTGCTGCTGGAAAACTTGCCCCGTGGTTTGCTGCGCACGAGCTGATTGACGCGAGGACCGGATAGCGATCCGGCGCCGAGCTGAACGAGGCCAGGGAACCGATGGCGACGTCCTCTGCCCAGGTAGTGACGGAACGGTGGGACCGCTTGATGAGGCTGCAGACGGACCTGAGCCAGCCCATCGAGCTTCCCTTCTTCTTCAATTCCCGGACGTGGCTGGAGGCGGCCACGGTCCTCGACGTCGGGACGGGGAACGCGCACTACCTTCGGCAACTTGCCCGGTACTTTCCCACCAAGCGGTACGTCGGAATCGATACCGACCCGAGCCACATCGAGGTGGCCAAACGGGAAGAGCCGACGGAGTCGCGGAGCGACAGTGCGTCGATGCAGTTCCTCGTCCAGGACGCCCATGATGTACGCGGCGCTTACGATGTCGCCTTGGCGCGCCTGCTGGTCCAGCATCTGCCGTCGGTGGCCGATTTCCTCACCAGCATGCGGCGGGCGATCAAGCCAGGGGGGCTGCTGATCGTCATCGAATCGTCCGACGATCAGCGCAAGTTCGTGCCCCCCGTGGGATCGATGGTGCGATTCTTCGAGGCGTTTCGGGCCAAGCGGCGGGCCGATGGCTGCAATCGAGATGCGGGGCGCTTGCTGGCCGAGCAGGCGAGCCAGTACGGCTTCGAACCGGAAGCCGACACGTCGCTGATCGTTCCCTCGACGATCCCCGGACAGAAGGATCGCTTTCTCGAAACCTATCTGACGGTCCTCGAGGTGGTCCAGGGAGCGTTTCAGGTCGACTTCGACTACGAGCGGCTGGCGGCCGACCTCAAGCGGTGGTGGGCCGATCCCACGTCCTACACGCAGCTGGGGGTACACGTCGCCAGCTATCGGCATCAATAGGGGCACGACTGCAGAGGGCACGCTGGGGGTTGCTTGGGGATTGGCTCATGGTAGCATCTGGTCCGGCCTCCCAGGAGCGACCTCATGGACGAATCAGGGCTGCGAGAGCTGATCGAAGAAGTCCGGTGTGGGCGCCTGGGACGGCGTCGGTTCGTTCAGACGCTGGTCGGGCTCGGCCTCACCGCCCCGATGGCCGCTCAGCTGCTAGCCGCCAGCGGCGTCGCCGCTGGCCCCCGCCAGATAGGATTCACCCCGACCCGGCGTGGGGGTGGCGGAGACCTCCGGATTCTCATGTGGGATGCGCCCACGTTCCTGCATCCCCACTTCGGGCGTGGTCTCCGGGACTTTACCGCGTCCCGCATCTTCTACGAGCCGCTGGCCGCCGCCGCCCCCGACGGCACCTTCGTCCCGGTGCTGGCCGAGGAAGTTCCCAGCCTCACGAATGGCAGCGTGGCCAAAGACGGACAGTGGGTAGTGTGGCGGCTCAAGCGGAACGTGGTGTGGCACGATGGGGCGCCCTTCACCGCCGACGATGTGATCTTCAACTGGGAGTTTGCGGCCGATCCCGCCACGGCTGCCAGCAGCCGGGCCGCCTTCGACGAAATTGCGCGTATCGACAAGCTTGACAGCCACGCCGTCAAGCTCGTCTTCAAGAGGCCGCAGCCGTTCTGGGCACGAGCGTTCACCGGTGACGGCCTGCTCCCGCGGCACATCTTCGAGCGTTACAAGGGCGCAGGCGCCCGCGAAGCGTTGGGAATGGTCAAGGCCGTGGGGACGGGCCCCTACCGGGTGACGGACTTCAAGCCAGGCGATTCGATCGTCGCCGAGCTGAATCCCCACTATCACGTCCCCGATCGTCCATTCTTCGACCGAGTCCACGTCAAGGGCGGCGGCGACGCGATCAGCGCCGCCCGGGCGGTGTTGCAGACCGGGGAATATGACTTCGGGTACTACATCCTGGCCGAAGAAGATGTCCTCAAGCGTATCGAGCAGGGCGGGAAAGGAAAGTTCATCACGGTGCCGGGTAGCGGCGTGAACCACATCCAGTGCAACCAGTCGGACCCGTGGCGAGATGTCGACGCCGAGCGGTCCACGGTCGGCTTTGGCCATCCGTATCTCGCCGACCCCGCCGTGCGCACGGCCCT
Source organism: uncultured Candidatus Rokubacteria bacterium (assembly GCA_963754315.1). Lineage (GTDB taxonomy): Bacteria > Methylomirabilota > Methylomirabilia > Rokubacteriales > CSP1-6 > CAVWFS01. The sequence continues at coordinate 706,249 of CAVWFS010000007.1, read as the reverse complement.
GAGCCTGTTGGTCGACCGCGCCTCGATCCAGGAGCACCTGATCGGGAGGAACGGGCAGATCACCGCCAACTTCCTCAACGCGCCCGAGCGCTTCCGGTCACGGAACACGAACTGGGAGTTCAACCCTGACAAGGCCGGCCAGTTCCTGAATGAGGCGGGCTGGCTGCGCGGGCCGGACGGGATCCGGGTCAAGAACGGACGTCGGCTGAAGCTGGTTTTCCAGGGGGCGGTGAGTCCCAGTGTCCAGAAGGTCCAGATGATCGTCAAGCAGGCGGCGGCCGCGGCTGGTGTCGAGATCGAGGTCAAGGCGGTGCCGGTGTCGGTCTTCTTTTCCTCGGATACCAGCAACCCTGACAGTAACGTGCGCTTTCTGGCCGACCTGCAGATCTACACGGTCTTCACCGGTCTGGACCCGCAGCTCTTCATGGCCCAGTTCGTGTCGTGGGAGATCCCGACCAAGGAGAACAAGTGGACGGGACGCAACCTCACTCGTTGGCGTCATGAGGAGTACGATCGCCTCTGGCGGAAGGCCGAGGCCGAGATGGATCCCGTCAAGCGGGCGTCCCTCTTCATCCGCATGAATGACCTCGTGATCAAGGACGGCGTGGTCATCCCCGTCACCTGGCGCAATACCGTTCATGCCGCCTCAAACCAGCTCGGCGGGATCGAGCCCAACGCCTGGGATTCGATCTTCGGTCGCATCGCCTACTGGCACCGCCCGGCTCGCTGAGGCGAGACGCTGGCCGAGGCGGGTAGGGGGCGGCGTCAGGCGCCGTTCACTCCCTGCGCCTCGACGTAGAGCGCATAGATCGACTGACTGGCGGCCATGAACAGTCGATTGCGCTTGACGCCCCCGAAGCACAGATTGGCGCACTTCTCGGGCAGGAGAATCTGCCCGATCCGCGTGCCGTCGGCCGCGAACACGTGCACGCCGTCGAAGCCATCTCCGCCGCCGCCCGCGGCCGCCCACAGGTTGCCGTCGACGTCACAGCGGATGCCATCGGAGCTGCCCGGACTCATGTCGACGAAACGCCTCCCGTGGGCCACCCGCGAGCCTTCCATGACGTCGTAGACCCGAATGGTGCGTGGGGTGGAGCCGGAATCGACGACATAGAGCAAGGACTCATCGGGCGAGAAGCAGAGGCCGTTGGGCCGCTCCATGTCCGTGATGACGGCGACGACGCTTTCAGAGGCGGAATCGAGGCGATACACGCTTGGCGGTAGCTCGAAGGCCGCTCGGTGGCCCTCGTAGTTGACGAGGATGCCGTAGCCGGGATCGGTGAACCAGATGCTGCCGTCGGACTTGACCACCACGTCGTTGGGGGCGTTCAGCCGTCGCCCTTCGTAGCGATCGAGCAAGACGGTGATGGTCCCGTCCGTCTCGGTGCGCGTGAGGCGGCGGGTGTCGTGTTCGCAGGAGACCAGTCGTCCTTGTCGATCCCGGGTGTGCCCGTTGGCGTAGTTGGACGGGCTCCGGAAGACGCTCATGGTGCCGGTCTCCTCGAGCCAGCGCAGCATCCGATTGTTCGGGATGTCGCTCCAGATGAGGCAGCGGAGGTCGCCGAACCACACGGGGCCTTCCGCCCACCGAAAACCCGACGCGATCCGCTCGACGGCTGCGTTCGCCAGGCGGTAGGGGGCAAAGCGAGGGTCGAGGACCCGTACCGCAGGGTCCGGGTAGCGGACGAGCGAGCCGTCCCACCGTCCGAGTGAAGCCGGAGTGATCTCCACCGTGGTCCTCCGTCGTATGTGTGGTGAGCGGCGGTTGGTCGTCTAGCCCAATGGTCCCGCGTCTCGGGAGGCCGGGTCCGCAATGTGCCAGGAGGGTGGACGCTTCGCGCCGAACGAGGCGAGACCCTCGGTCGCTTCCGCCGTTTGACGGGCGGCGGCGTGCTCGCGCACCAGATCGCGAAAGACCCCGTCGTCGACGAAGGCCCCCGCCACGTGCAAAGCCCGGAGCTTGGTGGCGCGTGGCGCCGGCCTCCCTCACTCGCCTAGCCTCCGAGGGTGTCGTAGCTGAGACGCGCCATCCGGCCGATGAGCTGGTACGCGGCCGCGAAGCCTGGGGTGCCGTCGGCGAGCGCGTCTGGCACGTGCTCGGTGTAGGCGGTGAGGACGAAGAGCGGACGCTCGCCCTTGTAGACGATGCCGGCATCCATGTATCCGCGCGCTCCCGTCCCCGTCTTGTGAGCCACCTTGGTACCCAGGGGGAGCAGGGACGGCAAGCGGGTCTTGAGCTTCTGCCAGCTCAAGATGTCGAGGGCGAGACGACACAGCGCCGGGGTGGAGCCCAGACGGGTGGCGACCTCGCCGTCGGTGGCGCCGCCCAGGATCAGTTCGAGCAGCAAGCCCTGGTCGTTGGGGGTGGTGGTGGTGACCTGGGCCAGGGTGTGGTCGCGACCGAGTCGCGGCGGAATGCCGAACCTGTGGATGGTCCCGGTCATGCCGATGGCTTCGCAGAACCGCTGAATGTTGGCGAGCCCGACCAGGTCGCACACCAGGCCGGTGCAGGTGTTGTCGCTGACGATGATCATCATCACCAGGGCATCGCGCAGGGTGATCGTGAATCCTGGCGTGAGGTGCTGAAACGTTCCCGAATCGTTGTCTTGGTATCGGGCCTCGATGGTGAGCGGCTGGTCGAGGGAAAGCTTGCCGTCGTGTACGGCCTGTAGAGCGGCCATCATGATCGAGATCTTGCGGGTACTGGCCGACGGCACTGGTACTGCCCCCTGGCGATCCGCGCGCTCACCGGTGGACAAATTCTTGAGGTACCAGCTCGTCTGAAAGGGTAGGGGGTCACACAGCTCGTTGAGGCGCTGGGTCAGGTGTCTCATGGCTTCTGTCTCCTTGCGGTTATCGAGTCCGCGCCGCGCGCCATCGTGCCTCGACCTCGTCGAAGCCAGGACCACGGTCGATGAGGTCGACGGACTGGCGCCGGCGCTCTCTTTCATCGAGGACCCCTGGTATCTGCGCGGGCAGGATCTGGCTGCACCTTGTTCACCGTTCCGGTGATTCTAGTCGAAACCGGCGAGCGAGAGACAGCGCCCGGCCGAAAAGGCGCCTCCTCGGCGAGGCATGGCACAATACAACGCAAATGAGACGGTGCACTCCCGCGATGCTGGCCGTCGCCGTCCTGGCGTACGCTCTGGTCGCGATCGGCATGGTGAGCACTCTCGCCGAGTCCGCGGCGGCTCCGCCCGCCCGCAAGCCATCACCCCGGGTCCGCGTCGAGCTCGTCAGCCCCCAGCGTGGCATCGAGCCCGGAGGCTCGATATGGGTGGGGCTGCGGCAACGGATCGCGCGGGGATGGCACACGTACTGGATCAATCCCGGTGATTCGGGCGAGCCCACCTCCATCACCTGGACCCTGCCGGACGGTTTTCACGCGGATGGCATCGCGTGGCCGCGACCGGAGCGCATTCCCGTGGGGCCCGTGATGAGCTACGGGTACACGGACGACGTCACCCTCCCCGTATTGCTCCATGCGCCTTCCGGGCTGACGCCGGGTACTCGGGTGACCCTCCGGGCCCACGCGAGCTGGCTCGTCTGCGAGAAGATCTGCATTCCGGAGGAGGCAAGCCTCGAGCTTGTCCTGCCCGTCGTGGCCGGCACGCCACCCCCGGACCCGCGTGGGGCCGAGATGATCGACCGTGCGCGGCGGTCCGTACCCACGAGCATCCCGTGGCCGGCGTCGGTCTCATTCGCGGCCGACACGATCAGCCTTCACGTGGAGGCGCCCGATCTCGTGGCCGCGCGGATTGCCGAGGTCTGGTTCTACCCGAGACATTGGGGCGTGATCGATCATGCTGCGCCGCAAGCGGTCACGATCGCAGGGGACGGGCTCAGGCTCAAGGTAGCCCGCGGTGCTTTGACTCCGGACCCGGGGACGGCAGTCGAAGGCGTGCTCGTCATCGAGGAGCGTCTGGATCAGGGTACGGCGAGCCAGGCTTTCCTCGTCAGAGCAACACCCGAGCGAGGCCGCGACGACCTGGCGATACCAGCTCTCTCGGGGTTCTCGCTCCCTCGAGCGTTGGGCCTCGCGCTAGCGGGGGGCCTCCTCCTGAACCTCATGCCATGTGTCCTGCCCGTGCTATCGATGAAGATGCTCGCACTGATGCGCCACGCCGGAGGTCGCCCGAGCGTGGTCCGCTGGCATGGTGTTGCCTACACGGCGGGTGTCTTGTTCTCCTTCGCGGTGGTCGCGGGAATTCTCATGGCGCTGCGGGCGAGTGGTGTGCGGATCGGATGGGGCTTCCAGCTCCAGTCACCGGTGTTCGTGAGCCTGCTCGCCTATATTTTCTTCGTGCTCGCCCTCAGCCTATCCGGTGCCCTGCTCATCGGAGCGAGAGTGGCGGGTCTTGGACATCGCCTGGCTGAGCGGCCTGGATACATCGGTTCGTTCTTCACGGGTACCCTGGCCACCATCGCTGCGACCCCGTGCACGGCGCCCTTCATGGGAGTGGCGGTGGGCTTTGCCCTGACCCAGCCCCCGACGACATCGCTCCTCGTGTTCCAAGCGCTGGCCCTCGGACTGGCGCTGCCCTATCTGGTGTTGACCCTCGTGCCGTCCTGGGCGAGGCTTCTGCCGCGGCCGGGTCCCTGGATGGAGCGCGTGAAGCAATTTCTGGCCTTTCCCCTCTATGGCACGGTGGCGTGGCTGATTTGGGTGGTAAGTCAGCAGGCCGGCCCGCAGGGCGTGGCCGCGGTTCTGGCGGGCCTCGTGCTGATCGCATTCGCCCTGTGGCTCTATCAGGCATCTCGGAGTCTCCCAGCGCTCTGGCGCCGGGCTGCAGGCGTGGCGGTGGGAAGCGTGATGCTCGCCGCCATCGCGCTCGGGGCGATGATTGGAGGTCTGCCCTTGTCGAGCCCGGCCAGCGCGCCCGCGACCGAGGGTCTCCGGTGGGAACCGTTCAGCCCGACCCGGCTCGCGGAATTGCGGGCCCAGGGCGCGCCCGTTTTCGTGAACTTCACGGCTGCTTGGTGTATCACCTGCCTGGTGAACGAGCGGGTCGCGCTCCGCTCGTCTACCGTGATCGAGGCGTTTGCCCGACGTGGCATCGTCTCGCTCAAGGCGGACTGGACGAACCGTGACGCGCAGATCGCCGACGTTCTCGGTTCGTTCGGTCGCAGTGGCGTGCCCCTGTACCTGCTGTACCCCGCGGCCCGGCCCGGCCAGGCGGGCGAGCCCGTCGTCCTGCCCCAGATCCTGAGTGAAAACATCCTTATCGACGCCATCGACAACTGACACACAGGGAGGCTGCGCTATGTCGAGTATTGTGAATCGTCGCACGTTCCTCGCCCGCACCGGGACTGGAATCCTGATGGCCAGCACCGTCACGTGGCCGCAAGCGGTGTCGGCCGCCGCGAAGGTCGGAGAGCCCGCTCCTGCTTTCAGCTTGCCGTCCAGCGGTGGATCAGCCCACAGCCTGGGCGACAGCCGGGGCAAGATCGTCGTGCTCGAATGGACAAACCACGAGTGTCCCTACGTCCGCAAGCACTACGAGACCGGGAACATGCAAGCCATCCAGAAAGAGGCGATCGACTCGGGGGTCGTCTGGCTCACCATCATTTCGTCGGCGCCGGGCGAACAAGGCTATGTGACGCCGGCCAAGGCCAACGAGCTCACCACAGGCCGCAAGGCCGTTCCCACGGCGGTGCTCCTCGACCCGAAGGGCACGGTCGGCCGGCTCTACGGGGCTACCAACACGCCGCACATGTATCTCGTCGACAAGGCGGGTGTGCTGGTCTATGCGGGGGCCATCGACGACCGGCCAACCACCCGGACGTCTGACGTGGCGGGCGCCAACAACTACGTGCGGGCAGCGCTGCAGGCGGTCATGGCCGGGCAACCGGTGAAGACGCCGGCCACGCGCGCCTATGGCTGCACGGTGAAGTATTCCTGACAGCATGGAGGGACTCGAACAGACCCTCCTGTCGTCCAGGCGCTCGGACGGCTTGGGGAGGCTCGGAGATCTCACGGAGGTGACCATGCGCGGGCTCGTGGTGGTCCTGGCGATCGTTCTGGCACCCCTCACGCTTCATGGTGCGGAGTTGCCCATCTTCGACGCGCACGTTCACTACAGTCACGACGCGTGGCAGAACCTTCCGCCGACGGAGGCGGTCGCGCTACTCCGCAAGGCCGGTGTGAAGCGAGCCCTCGTGTCGAGCTCCGGTGACGACGGGACTCGCCGGCTCCACACCGAGGCGCCCGACCTCATCGTTCCCTCGCTTCGGCCCTACCGTAGTCGCGGCGAGATCGGCTCATGGGTGCGCGACGAGACGCTCGTCGCGTATCTGGAGGAGCGTCTGGCAACGTACCGCTATGTGGCCATCGGCGAGTTCCACGTCTACGGGGCCGACGCCGACCTGCCGGTGGTGCGCAAGGTCGTCGAGCTGGCACGTCGGCACAAGCTCCTGCTGCATGCCCACTCGGATGCCGACGCCGTCGAGCGCCTGTTCCGGCAGGACCCCGACATCCGCGTTCTCTGGGCGCACTCAGGGTTCGAGCGGCCGGAGCGCGTCCGGGAGATGCTGCGGCGCTACAAGAACTTGTGGTGCGATCTTGCGTTTCGGAACGACCACGCCGCCGGAGGTAAGGTCGATCCGGACTGGCGGGTCGCCTTCCTCGAGTTCCCGGACCGGTTCATGGTCGGGACCGACACGTTCTCACCCGAGCGCTGGCACTACATCGGTGAGCATGCGAACTGGTCGCGTGGCTGGTTAGCCGACTTGCCATTGCCCGTGGCCGAACGTATCGCATATCGCAACGGCGAGTCGCTGTTCGGCGGGGGGGCCACACGCCACCAACCGTGAGCGTGCACAGCCTATCCCTGGTAGCCCTGGCGACAGTGCTGGCGGGGGCCCTGCCGGCGCTCGCCGCGAGCGGCGACGCCGCCTGCAGGGTCGCGGAGCGACTCGAGGATCCGAAGACGGTCGAGTCTGCGCGCTACCAGGTAGCCTTTTCTACCCGACCCGAACGAATCGTGGTCGGCGAGCACTTCACGGTCGAGCTGTTGGTGTGTCCCCGCGGTGATAGCCCGCAGCCGGACAGCGTCCGCGTGGACGCACAGATGCCGGAGCATCGGCACGGGATGAACTACGCGGCAACCGTGATGCCCCAGGGCGACGGGCGCTACCGCGCCGAGGGTCTGCTTTTCCACATGCCAGGGCAGTGGGTGTTCATCTTCGACGTCCGCGCGGCCGGACAGACGGACCGATTGACCCGGAGTTTCGAGCTCGAGTGACGCGCGCGGCGCTCCGGGCTGTCATTCTCGCCGTGGCCGCAAGTTGGCCGTTGATCGTCGGCGCCGGCGAACTGCCCCACGCGCGAGTGTCGTTCACCGAGGGCGAGGTCGGGCGCATTCTCCGGCATGGTCCGTGGCCTCCGCCCTGGTCCCGTGACCCGAGCAACCGGGTGTCCGGAACGGCGGCGGGGATCGAGCTCGGAGAACGATTGTTCTTCGACCCGCGGCTGTCGCCGGCCGGAACCGTGTCGTGTGCGACCTGTCACGTCCCCCAGCGGAGCTGGACCGATGGACAGCGACGTGGTGTCGGGCTCGGCACCGGCGACCGCAACACCCTCGGACTGGCCAATGTCCGGCTGCAGCGGTGGTTTGGCTGGGATGGAGCGAGCGACAGCCTCTGGGCGCAGAGCATTCGCCCGATCCTGGAGCCCGCCGAAATGGGCGGCACGGCGGCGCAGGTCGCCGCGCTGGTGCGCGGCGACGGCGAACTTGCCTGCCGATTTCAGCAAGCATTCGGACGGTCGCCGTCGCTCGAAGGTGACGAAGGGGTGTTGGTGGACGTGGGTAAGGCGCTGGCGGCCTTTCAGGAGACGCTATCGAGCGGACGGACCGCCTTCGACGAGTTTCGCGACGCGCTCGCGCGGGGAGACGACACGGCCGTCAGGCGCTATCCCGTCGCTGCCCAACGCGGTCTGAGAATCTTCATCGGCAAGGGCGCCTGCGCCGTCTGCCACGTCGGAGCAAACTTCAGCAACGGCGAGTTCGACGACATTGGCATTCCGTTCTTCGTCGGCCCGGGCCGCGTCGATCCGGGACGGTACGAGGGAATCAAGCGCATAAGGGCGAGCCGGCTCAATCTGCTGGGGATGTACAACGACGACCCGGATCGGGGCACGGCGACCGGAACTCGACACGTCTCGCTCGAGCATCGTCAGTGGGGCGCCTTCAAGGTGCCCTCCCTCCGTAACGTGGCCCTGACGGCGCCCTACATGCACAATGGGGCGCTCCCGACCTTGCGGGCAGTGGTCCGGCACTATTCCGAGCTCGATGAGGACCGTCTGCACGCCGATGGCGTCCGCATCCTGCGACCACTCAGGCTCACGCTGGCCGACGAGGAGGATCTCGTAGCGTTCCTGGACACCTTGACTGATGGGACCGCGCGATACCATCGCCCGGTCACGACCCGGGAATCGCCCTGTCTCAATCGGGCTTCGCCGAAGTAACCGACTCGGCCACCCAGCCTTCCTTTCCGTCGTCAAGGCGTACCCGGTACCACTGCGCGCTCTTCTCCTGAACCGTCAGCTTCGTTCCCTTGGTCAGTACCGCCAGGATGCGCGCTTTGACATCGGGGCTCTGGCGCAAGTTGGCGCGCTGAACGGCGACGAATACGACCGAGGTGGCGGGGCGCTCCCTCGAGGTCGGCTCGGGCGACGGGGCCGCTGAGGGCCCTGACTCGGACGGGGGAGGCGTGATGGCCGACGGCGGTTCAGGCCGAACGGGAGCGCTCGGCTGAACGATCACCGGTGGGGGGGCCGCCATTTCGGGCGCCGTCGACTTCTCAGCGCAAGCAACGAGCAACACAAAGGGGCCGACGAGGGCAAGACCACCAATTCTCATTGGCGTTCCATTATGACACCTTCGGGCGCGTTGGCGCACGGGCGGCAGACGCTGCGGTGCCACTGCCAATTCGGACAGAATGGACGCAGATTCGTGTACACTTGAGGACCGAGTGAACCGTCGGTTCTCGATCGACCCATCTTTGGCATTCGGCCACGTTCCGAGCTTCCTCCGAGCTTTCAGTGAGCGCACGGTGGAGGCCTTACCCGGCAGAGGAGGCCGCTCATGCAGGTGATGGCGCATTGGACGCCGGCGCGCCCCGATTGGCGCTGGCGCATCGTCAACTATGCTGGCGAGTTGGTGGAAGAATCGCCCGGCACGTTTCCCACCGTCGCCACCGCCATCGCGGCCGGTAGTCGACGCCTCAGTGAGATGAACGTCACTGACCACTCCGTTCCGCCGCCCCGATTTCATCGATCAACCTCTCACCTGCGTAGCCGGTGAGCCAGCGCAAGAACTACGGCTTCGAACGACGCCGTCGGGCCGATGCGCTGAAGGCCAAGCAGCAGGCCAAGCGCGAGCGACGTGCGGATCGCTCGGCCTCGGGGGCGGCCGGACCCGATATGGGCTCGGCGCAGGATGCAGGAGTTCAGCCTGGCAGCTGGGAGTGGTTCTCGGCTAGTCGGAGCAACGTGTTCATCACCGCGGAGGGCACGCGGCCGCCCGCTGATCCCCCCGACGATTGGATCCTGCTGACCGAGACGTCGAAGGACACGGACCCGAGCGAGGAGGGAGACCACTCCGCGCGGGCCTGAGGCATCAGCAAAAAGTCAGGACGGAGCGCCGTTATCCCCGTGGCCTCACAGCCGCGTACTCGCTGAACAGCCCACCCCGCAGCCGACGCTCCACGTCGACGAAGCCGCTCGACCGCAACATCTCGAGGATGGTGGCGGGCGGGACGCAGGCGGCGATGGTGTCCCAATAGTAGCGGCTGAGGAGGCCGGTGCGCGCGTCCGCCCCGGTCAAGCGCATCATGAGCGGCAAAATCTGCTGAAGATAGGCACGGACGACCCATTGGCTCACGGCCAAGCGCGGTCGTGAGATCTCGAGAATCAGGAAACGGCCCCCCGGTTTCAAGACGCGCCGGCACTCTCGAAAGGCGACGCCGAGATCCGCCATGTGGCGCAGGGCATAGCCCATGGTGACGAGATCGAAGCGCTCGTCGGCGAAGGGAAGATGTTCCACGATTCCCTGCACCAAGGGCCCTCGGACGACCTTGCGTGCTTCCTGCAGCATGCCGCGACTCGGATCGAGGCCGACGACGGCGCCGTCATTTCCCAGAACCGTGCACGCCGACCTTGCCACCAGGCCGGTGCCGGTGGCGACGTCAAGGAGGCGCATGCCGGGCTTCAAGCCGGCGCGCACCAAGACGCCCTGGCGATAAGCCTGTCCGGATCCCAGTGACATCACGCTGCTGAGACGGTTGTAGTGGCGAGCGGTCGAGTCGAACAGGGCGGTGACGAAGGGCTGTCGGTCGTCATCACCCTCGTAATACTCTTTGAGGACCGGGTGGGGGGGCCGAGGCGTCGCCGTCAATGAGTCTTCCCTTCGCGCGCTACGATAGTCCCCATCGTCGATGCGAGCAAGGCCCGCGCGCAGGCGACGTTCACGGATGAGGCGCGACCTCATGTAAGCTGAACAGACGCCAATGGAATCGTCATGGATCGAGCCGCTCAGAGGGCGGGGTGGAGCCCGCCCATCAGAGGCGGCCAAGCGGAGCCAGCACGCGTTGGCGGAGGCCGCCAGCGTGGGCGCGCTGCGCGCGGCGGAGGCGCTCCTTGCGGTCCAGAACCCTGAGGGCTTCTGGTGCGGCGAGCTCCTCGCCGACACCACGCTCGAGTCCGACTTCATCCTGTTGCAGCTGTGGCTCCATCCCCCGAAGGATGGAACCTGGCGGCCGCCCACGCTCGAACGGATCCTGAAGGCAAGCCGCTCGATCCTGGACCGGCAGCTCCCCGACGGCGGTTTCAATATTTATCCCGGGGGGCCCGCCGATCTCAACGCGTCCGTCAAGGCCTACGCCGCGCTCAAACTGTCCGGCCTCGATCCGGCTCGGGAGCCGATGCGATTGGCGCGCCAGCGCATCCTGGAGCTGGGGGGCCTCCAGGGTACCAATAGCTACACTCGGATCAACCTGAGCCTGTTCGGTCTCTTCCCGCGCCGGTATGTGCCGGCCATCCCGGTTGAGCTCGTGCTGCTCCCAGGCGGGCTGATCTACGAGATGTCGTCGTGGACTCGGGCGATCGTGGTGCCCCTGTCGATCGTGCAGGCCCGTTCTGGCGTGCGACCGGTGCCGACCGGCTTCAACCTGGACGAGCTCGCGTTGCCGGGCAAGAGCTTCCGCCTACCCAAGCGCGATCGGCTTTCCTCGATCTTCCAGCTCGACCTTGCCCTCCGAGTGTGGCAGCGCCGGGCACCGGAGACGATCCGCAAGTCGGCCATCCGCGAGGCCGAGAAGTGGATGCTGGACCGGACACGCCACAGTGATGGGTTGGGCGCCATCTATCCCTCGATGATGTATCTCATCATGGCCCTCGAGTGCCTCGGCTATCCGCGAGACCACCCGGACCTCATCGAAGCCATACGCCAGTTCGAGGCCCTGATCACGGAGACGCAGACCTCGCTGTATTTCCAGCCGTGCTTCTCGCCCGTGTGGGATACCGCCATCGCCATGTTCGCGCTGGGAGAGCTGGGGGCGGCGCCCCCGGCGGCTCTGTCGCGCGCGGCGGACTGGCTCATCACGAGGGAAGTGCGACGCCGCGGGGACTGGTCGGTGAAGCGACCAGAGCTGGAGCCCTCGGGCTGGGCCTTCGAGTTCGCCAACGAGCCCTACCCGGACATCGACGACACAGCCATGGTCTTGCTGGCCCTTCAGCACGCTACCGCCACCGACCGCGCTCGCCAGGAGCGCTGCGAGCGACGGGCGACCCATTGGCTCGGTCACATGCAGTCGCGCGATGGGGGCTGGGCTGCCTTCGACGTCGACAACAACTGGGCACTGCTCAACAAGGTCCCCTTCGCCGATCACAACGCCATGCTGGATCCGACATGCCCGGATATCACCGGCCGAGTCCTGGAGGCGCTCTGCCGTCGGGGTGTCAAGCTGTCCGACACTCGCATCGAGCGGGGTGTGGGCTACCTGCTCCAGGCGCAGGAGCAAAACGGCAGCTGGTACGGGCGGTGGGGGGTTAACTACGTCTACGGCACCTTCCTCGCTCTGCGGGGACTGAGGGCGGCGCGGGATCGGGGAGCCGCGCAGGCCATGTGGCGAGCGGGCGAGTGGCTCACCTCCGTCCAGAACCCCGACGGCGGGTGGGGAGAAAGCTGTGCGAGCTATAACGAGGGCACGTTCGTCCCTGCCGCGAGCACGCCGTCGCAGACTGCCTGGGCTCTCTTGGGACTCATCGCTGCAGGCCATGGCGCCGGCCAGAGCCTACGGCGCGGTGTCGGGTACCTCGTGGAGACCCAGCGCGGGGACGGGACGTGGAGCGAGGACCTCGCCACGGGGACCGGCTTTCCCAACGTCTTCTATCTCCGTTACACGCTCTATCGGAACTACTTCCCGCTCCTCGCGCTCACCCAGGCCCGCCGAACCTTGGCAGCCACGAGCCGGAGCTTGCGGATCGTGCGCGACATGCCCCCTGAACGCCTGCCCGACTGATGGGTTTCAGCGGCCCCGATGGGGGAGATCGGTACCGAAGAGCCCCGGGGCGCCGCTCAGAAGCTCGAGAGCTCGCCGGCACGACTCCCTTTCTGCCTCCGTAAACGGGTGGGTATTCCGGTGGTCGTGCTTGGCGATGAAGCCGGCCACATCCTGGCGCATGCTCGACCACCTGACGAGCGTGAGGTCCAGGAGTGGTTTCATCTCTCGGTGGCCGCCGACGAGCTCGACCGCGCGCATGGCGTGGGGTACGCACAAGCCGCCTGACCGAGCGTAGGCGAGGCGGAACTCTGGATCGTCGAGCCGACCGAGCAGGGCCTCGATGTACCGCTGTTCCGCTTCGCCGGCCCGTTCGCACACCGGGCAGGGGGGCCGTCGTCGGTAGAGGGCCGTCAGGCGCTGGGCAGTCCTGGCTCGCGCCTGCACGAGCCACGTGGCAAGCCTTCCGACCAGCGTGGTGGCCACGGCGCGGCTGATCCGGTCGATCAGATGTCCTGAGGAGGTCCTCGGCGAGGATCGCGGTGCCGGCCCGCGAGCCCGGAAGATCGAGCAACATCCACGTGTGCCAGTTGCACAAGCCCCAGGAGGCACGCAGGCGCCGCCGCGTCTCGAGGTCGGTGACCTGCTCGTACAGGAGGGCCGTGAGCTGTTCCCGACTGTGCTGCGTCAGGCACAAGCAGACCGGGCAACCGGCTTGCGCGCAGGCTTCGACGATGCGCAGCTCTCCGATGGACGTCGTCAGATGGCACCTCCTCCTCTCCCGGCAAGATCCTCAGGGTAACATTGGGGTGATGGTGATCGCGCTGGCTCTTGCGGCATGTGTTCTGTTCGGGGGCGAGGCCGAGGCTGCCACCGTAACGTCCTACGTGCGGGGCTACACCGATCGGGCCCTCCAGGTCCTCGGAGATCCGAGCCTGAGCTCTGCCCAGCGCGACACGACCCTGCGCGCGATCGCGCGGCAGCTCTTCGATCCCGAGGAAGCGGCGCGGCGCGCGCTGGGCCGGCACTGGCAGAACCGCACGCCGGCCGAACGGGCGGAGTTCACCGAGCTGTTCGCGCAGCTGCTCGAGCGGACGTATCTCACGCGCCTCGGAGCCTACAAGGATGCCCGGCTCACGTATGTGGGCGAGGTCGTCGATGGCTCCTTCGCCATCGTCCGCGCCAAGGTCCTGATCCCGGAGCAGATCGAGCTGCCAGTCGAGGCGAGGCTGCACCGACGCGGCGAGCAGTGGTATGCCTACGACATCGTGGTGGAAGGGATCAGCCTCATCGGCAACTACCGCGCCCAGTTCGACAAGATCATCCGAACAAGCTCCTACGAGGAGCTGGTGCGACGACTGCGCGATCGGCTGGCCGCGCGCACCGACGTCAAGTAGCACAGGGCCACGCGGTGCGTTGACAGGGGACTGCGCCTTGTTTACTCTCACGGCACCGCCCCAGGGTCGGGGGCGCATCCCACTGTAAATTGCTCCCTCTCGAGGAGGAATCCATGGCAGTTCTGAGAAGACTCGCCGGCATCGGCATGGCTCTGTCGGTGGGGTTGCTCGTGGGCACCGCGGCCCGGCCGGCCGATGCGCAGAGCACCCTGCGAGTGGTGATGCACTCCGACCTCAAGATCGTCGATCCGATCTGGACGACCGCCTACATCACCCGCAATCACGGCTACATGATCTACGACACGCTCTTCGCCATGGACGCCAAGGGCGAGATCCGGCCTCAGATGGTCGACAAAGTCGAGATCAGCCCCGACAAGCTCACCTACACCTTCACCCTGCGCGACGGCCTCCTCTGGCATGACGGCACGCCGGTGACAGCCGAGGACTGCGTGGCCTCCATCAAGCGCTGGTCCGCCAAGGACTCCATGGGACAGAAGATGATGTCCTTCGTGAAGGACATCCAGGTCGCCAACACCAAGACATTCCGGATCGTTCTCAAGGAACAGACCGGGCTCGTCCTCTCCGCGCTCGGCAAGCCAAGCTCCAACGTGCCGTTCATGATGCCCAAGCGCGTGGCGGACACCGATCCCAACACGCAGATCTCCGACTTCACCGGATCGGGACCGTTTGTCTTCAAGCGGGACGAGTGGAAGCCCGGGGACAAGGCAGTCTACGCGAAGTTCGCCCAGTACAAGCCCCGCTCGGAGGCCCCCTCCGGACTGGCCGGGGGCAAGGTGGCCAAGGTTGATCGCGTGGAGTGGCGTGCCATCGCCGACCATCAGACGGCCATCAATGCGCTGCTGGCCGGTGAGATCGACTACATCGAGTCTCCGCCCCACGACCTCTACCCCGTCCTGAAGAAAGATGCCGGCGTCCGGCTGACGAATCTGAACCCGCTGGGCAACCAGTACACGTTCCGCTTCAACACCCTCAGCAAGCCGTTCGATAACACAAAGGTTCGACAGGCGGTTCTCTACAGCTTGAACCAGGAAGACTTCCTGAAGGCTGTGATCGGGGATCCCGCCTATTACAAGGTCTGTCGGTCGCTCTTCCCGTGTGGGACACCGCTGGAGTCCACGAAGGGCATGGAGGGCCTGCTCGACTCCAACTTCGAGAAGTCCAAGGCGCTCCTGAAGGAGGCCGGGTACGACGGCACTCCCATCGTGCTGATGCACTCGACGGACCTGGCCGTGCTGGCCAATCTGGCCCCGGTGGCCAAGTCGCTGCATGGAAAAGGGCGGCTTCAAGGTCGACATGCAGTCCATGGACTGGCAGACCTTGGTGGCCCGCCGCGCCAAGAAGGATCCACCAGCGCAAGGGGGCTGGCACGCCTTTCTGACCTCGTGGGTGGCGGCCGATATCCTGAACCCGGTGATGGCCGGCTTCCTGAACGCGAGCTGCGACAAGGCGCATGTTCGGCTGGCCATGTGACAAGGAGATGGAGGCTCTGCGCGACCAGTTCGCCCGCGAGAGCAATCCCGCCAAGCAGAAGGCCATCGCCGAGCCGTTCAGGGCCGGTTGACCCAGTACCCGACCCACGTGCCGCTCGGCCAGTGGTACGGAGCGGCTGGCCGTCCAGAAGGGTGTGGAGGGCATGATCGAAGCACCGGTCACCGTGTTCTGGAACGTCGAGAAGAAGCGCTGAGCCCCAACATCTGAAGGCGGGCGGCGCCTGATCGGGCCCGATCACGCGCCGTCGCCTCTGCCACCCGCTTCGCGCCAATGCTCGGGTACATCGGCCGCCGCCTTCTCGCCACTATACCCGTTCTCGCCGTGGTGGCCGTCTTCGTCTTCCTTCTCCTGCGTCTCACCGGCGGCGATCCCGCCGCCATCATCGCCGGCGACAACGCCACCAGCCAGCAGGTCGTGGCGAGATCCGCACCCGCCTCGGCCTCGACCGACCTCTCGTCGAGCAGTTCGTCATCTGGATGAGCAACGTGCTGCGGGGAGATCTCGGCGAATCGTTCTTCTTCAAGAAGAAGGTGGCCGACCTGATTGTCGAACGCCTGGAGCCCACGGTGGCCCTGGCGACCTGTTACCACCGTACTCGCCGTCCTCGACCGCGGTGCCCCTCGGCGTTGTCGCCGGTTATCGACGCGGCACGTGGATCGACCGCGGGGTCATGGCCCTCTCGGTGTTTGGCTTCTCGGTGCCCGTCTTCGTCATCGGCTACGCCCTGATCTACCTTTTCGCGATCGAGCTGGGCTGGTTACCTGTGCAGGGCTATCAGCGCCTGGAGTGACGGCTTCGCTGGCTTCATCTATCGGCTGATCTTGCCCAGTGTGACGTTGGCCGTGGTCTTGGTTGCCCTCATCGCCCGCATCACCCGGGCGAGCGTCCTGGAGGTCCTCGGCGCCGACTACGTCAGGACCGCGCGCGCCAAGGGGCTGGGCGAGCCTCCTGTGCTGCTGAGGCACGTGTTGCGCAACGCAGCCGTGCCGATCGTGACCGTGATCGGCCTCGGCGTTCGCCCTGCTCATTGGTGGAGTGGTCGTCACCGAGTCCGTCTACAGCATTCCGGGACTGGGTCGCCTGACGGTAGACGCCGTGCTCGCGCGGGACTATCCGACGATCCAGGCGGTTGTCCTGCTGTTCTCCGTCGTCTACGTGCTGATCAATTTGCTGGTCGATCTGACCTATACGGTCCTTGACCCGAGGATCCGCTATTGACCGCGGTCCGCCAGAAGAGCGTGCTGCTCGGCGGCGCCTTCCTGGCCGTGATCGTGGCGGTGGGAGTCCTGGCCCCCTTGCTGGGTACCCGGGACCCCGCCCAGATCGATCCGGTCGCCCGCAACAAGCGTCCCGGCACCGCGATCACCGTGCGGAACGCCGACGGAAGCCAGAGCGCCGCCACCTCCTGGATGGGCACGGATAGCCTGGGGCGCGACGTCTACAGCCGCGTGGTGTACGGAGCGCGGGTGTCGCTTGTGGTGGGCATCTCGGTGGCGCTCATCAGTGTGGTCATCGGACTGCTGATCGGCGTGCTCGCCGGCTACCTGCGCTGGCTCGACAGCGTGGTGATGCGGGTGATGGACGGGCTCATGGCCGTGCCCGCCATCTTGCTGGCCATCGTGCTGGTGTCGCTCTCCAAGGCGAGCCTGCGCACGGTCATCGTCGCCATCGTCATTCCCGAGATTCCTCGCGTGGTGCGCGTCGTGCGGTCGGTCGTCCTCTCCATCCGTGAGGAACCCTACGTGGAGGCCGCCCTCGCGCTGGGATCGCCCACTCCCAGGCTGCTCGCTCAGCACGTCCTCCCGAACACGCTCGCGCCCCTCGTGGTGCAGGGGACCTTCGTGTGCGGGTCCGCAATCCTGGTGGAAGCCATCCTCAGCTTTCTCGGAGTCGGCATTCCACCGGAGATTCCGACCTGGGGCAACATCATGGCGGAAGGACGGGCGCTGTTCCGGATCCTTCCCCACAACATCCTCTTCCCCGGCGTGTTTCTGGCCCTGACCGTGCTGGCCGTGAACATCCTGGGGGATGGCCTGCGCGACATGCTCGACCCCCGCACCCGCCGGCAGCTCTGAGCCGCTGGGCGTTGGCGCGGGTGGCGGGGTAAGATTGTGTGACGTGGAGGACGGATCATGACGACCACCGATACTCCCGCGCCCACATGGACCATTGACCCCGTACACTCGAACGTCGAGTTCTCGCTGAGCTACATGGGCTTCTCCACATATCGGACGGGGTTTCGCGCTCTGGAGGGGACGGTGCGCGGAGACCCAACCCAGCCGACAGGGGCGTCGGTGGACGTCTCGATCCCGGTCGCCAGTGTGGACGTCACCAACGAGCGGCTCATGGGACGGCTCATGGACCCGGATCTGCTCGGAGGCCGGGACCACCCCACCATCACCTTTCGCAGTACGCGAGTGGAGCCGCTGGATAGCACGCGCTGGCGCGTGAATGGAGACCTCACCATTCACGGCGTCACCCGGCCGGTCGTTCTCGATACCCGGTATCTCGGTCAGTCGAAGCATCCCTTCAGTGGCAAGACCGTCGCCGCTTTCCGGGCGGAGACGTCGGTCGACCGTCGGGACTTCGGGGTAACCTGGAACGCTGCCCTGGAAAGCGGTGGAGCGTACCTGGGGGAACGGGTGGACGTCTCCCTGGTGATCCTGGCCGCGCGCCAGGAGTGACCGAGATGGCTGAGCTCCGGCCTCAGTTCGACGTGGCCGTTGTTGGCGGGGGCCCCGCGGGGTCGACGGCCGCCTGTCGTCTCGCGCGGGCAGGCCGCCGCGTGGTGCTGTTCGAGCGTGACCCTTTTCCGCGCTTTCACATCGGCGAATCGCTCCTCGCCTCGGTGAACGACGTGCTCGAGGAAATTGGCGCCAACGACCTCGTGCGCGCGAAGGCGTTTCCGGCCAAGTGGGGGGCGACCTTCATGACGCCCGACGGCTCCATCGAGCGGTTCGCGGATTTCGCGGTTTCCAAAGAGGTCCCGAGCCCACAGACGTGGCAGGTTCCGCGCGAAGAGTTCGATACGCTTCTCTTGCGCCATGCCGCCGCCTGCGGAGCCGACGTGCGAGAGGGCCACCGGGTGTTGGAGGCCACCTTCGATCCGGCGGGTGTCAATGTGCGCTTCTGCGACGACCTCGGCCGCACGCAGGAGACGCGGGCGGCCGCGATCGTGGATGCCTCGGGTCGCTTCGGTCTCCTGGCGCGCAAGTTCGGCCTTCGCGTCGATGAACCCCGGCTCGCGAATATCGCCACCTTCGCCCACTATTCTGGTGTCCCACGGGGAGAGGGGCGCCGGGCGGGTGACATCAGGGTCGTGGCCCGTTACGACCTCGGCTGGTTCTGGCTCATTCCCATCTCGGAGACACTCATGAGTGTCGGGGTGGTGCTTCCGCGAAAGGCCTTCGACGCGATGCCGCGCATGGCTTCGGACGTTCTTCTGGAGCACGCGATCCAGGAGACACCGGCCGTCGCCGCGCTCATGCGCGACGCGCGCCGCGAGTGGCCGGTACGGGTCGAGAAGGACTTCTCCTTCGGGGCGCGCGACTACGCGGGCGATCGCTGGGTCCTGGTCGGTGACGCCGGGTCGTTCCTCGATCCCGTGTTCTCCACCGGGGTCGCGATTGCCCTCGAGTCTGGCCTCGAGGCGGCGCGCGCGATCGATCACGGCCTCGGCGTGGGGGATCTGTCGGCCCGCACGTTCGCGACATTCAACCGCCGCCAGCGGCAACGGTACCTCGCGTTCCGACGCTTCGTGCTCGCCTTCTACACGCGCGGGTTCCGGGACCTGTTCTTCTCAGCCTCGCCCCCAGCCCCGCTGTTCAAGGCTGTCGTCACCTCATTGGCGGGCTACTGGAATCCGTCCCGCACGACCCGCGCCTGGCTGGCGCTGTTCTTCGCGATCGCGCACCTTCAGGACCGCGTGCCGCTGCTTCCGAGAGTCGCCGGAGTCGGCACCGGACGCCGCCAGACCGAGGCGGTCATGTCTCACCAGACGACGACCAGGGGCACGTAGGGCGCCGGGCTGCGCCAGAACGTGTAGGGCCACACCCAGTAATTCCGGCCGATAACGACCTGGAGTTCCCGGCTGGCTCTGAGCCTCCGCAATCCTCGCGCGCCGGACTGCTGGCACGGGTCCGGAATCGTGTGCAGGATGGCGATCCCGTCACCCGAGCCCACGCCCTCGTCGAATTGATGGCCGATAGCCTGGTAGACGACCTCAACAAGGCGGGGCTCCCCGCCCAGCGCCTCTATCGCGACGATCCGCGCCCGGCGAATGGATGGCTGGTGCGTGGCGTTGTGACGGAAGTTGACGAGGGGAACCAGCTCAAGCGCGCCATCGTGGGATTCGGCGCGGGCGCCACCGAGTGCAGCTGTGGGTTGGAGTCAGCGCCATCAAAAGCAATCCCGACGCGCCTTTCTACACGCTCGAAGCCGCCGACGGGAGCAGCAAGATGCCCGGTGCGGCCGTGGTGAAGCTGAATCCCTATGTGGCCGCGGCGAAGTTCGTCATGTCCCGGCACGCCTCGGAGCGCGACGTCACCCGTACTGCCTCGGAGATCGCCAAGGAGATCGTGGCCCGTGCCAACAAGCCGGCGTCGTAGCCGGCGTGGCGAAGGTGGCCCCCACGGCGGTGCGGGGACTGGCCGTCAGGCTCTCATCGGTAACGAATCCGCGGATCGAGGTAGCTATAGAGCAGGTCCACCGCGAGATTGATGGCCATGAACAGCATGGCCACGAACAGAATGGTTCCCTGGGTCAGCGGGTAATCGCGCTGATAGATTGACCACAGCACCAGGCGCCCGACCCCGGGGAGCGTGAAGACCTCCTCGACCACCACCGTCCCGCCGAGCAGGATGCCGGCCTGGAGGCCGACCACCGTCACCACCGGAATGAGGGCATTCTTGAGGGCGTGCTTGAGCACCACTGCCCCTCCGGCGAGGCCCTTGGCTCTGGCGGTGCGCATGTACTCGGACCGAAGCACGTCGAGCATGCAGGCGCGCATGGTGCGGGCGATGCTGGCGGCGCTGGCCGTGCCCAGGCACAGGGCGGGCAGGAGGATCATCGTGAGATTCCGTCGCGGATCGGTGAAGAGGTCCACCCACACTACCGGCGGCATCCAGCGCAGGTAGAGGGAAAAGAACAGAATCAGCATCGTTCCCTGCCAGAAGACGGGGACGGACAGGCCAAGCAGGGTTGCGATCCGCGTGATGTTGTCGACGGCGCGGTCTCGTCGGAGGGCGGACACGATGCCGGCGGTGAAGCCGAGGACGACCGCGAAGCCCACCGCGCAAGCGGTCAGCTCGAGCGTGACCGGGAGGCGCTCACCGATCAGCTGGACGACGGGCTTTCCGGTGCGCCAGGACGTCCCCAGATCTCCCTGGGCGAGCTGCCCCAGCCATCGGCCGTACTGGATGTACCAGGGCTGGTCGAGGCCGAAGAAGCGGCGGAGCCGCTCGACCATCTCGGGACTCACGACCGCGTCGGCACCGATCATCTGCTCGACCACCGTACCTGGAACCAAGCGCAGCATCAGAAAGATCAACAGGGTCAGTCCGAGCAAGGTGAGGGCCATGGAGTAGAGCCGAACGACGAGATAGCGCCCCATGGCCCCGTCGAGACTCAGGCCTTGTCGAGCGAGACTCCCTCGAAACCGTAGAGAAGTGTGGTGGGGTGCTGACGGAAGCCCTTCACGGCGGTCTGGGTGAAATCGATGGTCTCCGCCGAGTAGAGCCAGAGATGCGGCACGTTCTCGAGGATCATGATCTGGGCGCGGTCGTAGATGTCCTTGCGCTTCTTCGGATCCATGATGCGCCGCCCCTCCTCGAGCAGACTGTCCAGGTCGGGCACGCTCCAGCTGTTCCAGTTCTGCCCCTTGGTTGAGTGCAACGCCCGGAAGAACGCCGTGTCCGGGTCCGCGTAGCCAGGGGTCGTGTTCATGGTCATGTCGAAGTCCTTGGCCAGCCACCGCTTGATCCACACCGCGTACTCCACGTTCTCGATCTCGGCATTGACGCCGATGCGCTTGAGCTGGGCGGCCACCACCGGCGCCCCCGACACCATGGTGGGAAAGGTGGGAATGACGAGCAGCTTCACGGTGAAGCCGCTCCCCACGCCGGCATCAGCCAGGAGCTTCTTGGCCTTATCGGGGTCTGGCTTGTAGTAGCGCATCCACTGCTCCTCGGGCAGCTGCCACTGCTTCATGGGGGCCGTGGCCGGCGCCGTGAGACGGCCGAAGCCAGCGGCGGCCACCCGCAGCACCTGGGCCCGATCTACCGTCCAGCTGATGGCCTGCCGCACGCGGACGTCCTTGAGGGGGCCGCGACTGGCGTTGATGTTGAGGAAGTCGTAGCCGAGCCGGGAGCTCCGATAGGCGGTGAGGGCCTTCTCATCCTTCAGGAGGTTGAAGTTCTTGTTGTCCTCGATGAAGGCGTGATGGATCTGGCCAGTGCGAAGGGCGGCAACGATGTTGGCCTCGTCGGGAATGATCCGAAGAACGACGCCGTCCACGTGGGGAAGATCCTTCTTGAAGTATCCGGGATGGCGCTTGAGCACCATCTGCTGCTCGACCTTCCAGTCCTCCAGCATGAAGGGCCCCGTCCCGATGGCGGCCTTGTTGAGATCTCCGTGCTTCTTGATGCCCGCCTCGCTGATGATGAAGCCCCAGAAGCCGCCGAGCGCCGCCAAAAGTCCCGCGAAGGGCTCCTTGGTCACGAACTTCACCGCGTGGCGCCCTGCCGGCTCGACCTTGTCCACCGCGATGAAGTCGGACTTGCCCGGCGATTTCTCGAACAGGCGATCGAAGGTGAACTTCACGTCGGCCGAGGTCATCTCCTGACCGTCGTGAAATTTCACCCCCTGGCGGAGCGTGAAGGTCCAGGTGAGGCCGTCAGGACTGATCTGCCACGACTCGGCCAGCTCGGGCCGCGGAGTCATGTCGGGGTCGAAGCGGACGAGCTGGTTGTACATCATGGGCGAGCGACGACTGCGCGAAAGGGCGGGGACGAGCTGGGGGTCGAGCCCGGTGGCCTCGGTGGTCTGGGCCGAAATCAGGGTGCCGCCAGCTTTCGGCGCCTGGCCGAAGGCGACCCGGCTGGTGGCGAGAGCCCCGAGGGTGAGACTCCCTGCGCTCAGCATCTGTCGGCGGCTGAAGCGAACGGGATGCGACGGCAAGCCACTGGCTATCATGTCGTTCCTCCTCGATCAGACTGGACGGCAGGCATCTAGCTCACATCGAGGACGTCGCGCAGACCGTCGCCGATGAGGTTGAAGGCGAGGACCGTGACCATGATGGCAACCCCGGGAAACACCGAGATCCAGGGCGCGGTCTCCAGATAGGTACGCCCCTCGTTCAGCATGTTGCCCCAGGAGGGGGTGGGCGGCTGCGCGGAGAGTCCGAGGTAGCTGAGGGACGCTTCGATCAGGATGGCCTGCGAGAACGCGACCGTGCCTTGCACGACGAACGGGGAGATCACGTTGGGCAATACGTGCTTGACGGCCACCACCCACCGCGGAGCGCCCAGCGCCCGCACGGCCTCGACGTACTCCTTTTCACGCTCGGCCAGGACGGGTCCCCGCATGATGCGGACGAACAGCGGGGTGTAGACGATGGCGATGGCGACGACCGCGCTGTTGACCCCGGGGCCGCGCATGGCGGCAATACCGACCGCCAGCAGGAGGCCGGGGATGCTGAAGAAGACATCCATGACTCGATTGATCGCGTTGTCCCACGCGCCTCCGGCATAGCCGGCGATGAGCCCCAGGGCTCCGCCGATCAGCATGGCGGCGGCGATGGAGGCCACGGCGACGTAGAGCGAGATGCGCGAACCGTAGATGACGCGGCTCAGCACGTCCCGGCCGAACCGATCGGTGCCGAGAAGCGCCCGGGAGCTTGGAGGTGCTTCGATGAGGTCAAAGTTCTGCTCATCGGGAGGATGGGGGGCGACGAAGTCGGCGAGGGCGGCCATGCTGACCACGAGGAGCGCGAAGACGACGCCGATGATCACGGCCGCGCTGCGGAATCCCCGTCGGACCTGGCGGCTCCAGCGCGCGCGCTCGCGCACGGACGGGACGGCGATCGCCGGCTGAGCCCCTGACGTCACGTCCGGACCCTACGTGGACTTCCCAGAAGGTGTCAAGGCGGGTCGGCACTCGTCACGGGCGCGAGCCCGCTCGGGGATCTGAGGTTCAGCCGGAGGCGAGACCGACCGAGATCTTGCCCTCGCGCACGTCCCGTGCCACCCGGTCCGGCTCGCGCTCCGCGGGTGGGCCGTAGCCACCGGCCCCGGGGGTAATGATTGTCACCGTGTCGCCGCGAGCAAGCTGGAGCCCGGCAACCTTAGAGCCGAGTCGTCGAGGCGCGGCGCCATCCCGACGGAGGAGGAGCGCCCCGCGCCCACCAGGGCCGCCGCCGAAGAGTCCCCAGGGAGCAACACGTGCGCGGTCGAGCGTACCGAGGAACGTCGGCTCACCGGCCAGGACGCGGATCGTTCGGCGCAGACCAAGGCCGCCGCGGAAGCGCCCGGGGCCCCCCGAGTCCTCCACGAGACTGTACTCCTCGACCAGGAGCGGATACTCCATCTCGAGGCACTCCACGGGGAGGTTGGAGGTGTTCGTGACGTGGACCTGGACCCCGTCGAGCCCGTCCTTGGCGGCGCGCGCACCGGAGCCGCCGCCGATCGTCTCCAGGTAGACGTAGTACCGGCCGTTGTGTGGATCCACGCCGCTGAACACCCAGGCGGAGTTCGCGCCATTGGTGGCTGCGGTGACCCGCGCGGGCAAGGCGGGGGCCAGCGCGCCGAAGACCACGTCGGCGATGCGCTGGCAGGTCTGCGTGCGCCAGGCGACGGGAGCGGGAGGGTCGGCGTTGACGATCGATCCAGCCGGGGCCATCACGCGAATGGCCCGATAGAAGCCGCCGTTGGCCGGGATGCTGGGATCCAGAAGCGCCTTGAGGGCGTAGTAGACGGTGGCGACGAGGGCGAGGTAGACCACGTTGATGTCACCGGCAACCTGATTGCCAGTTCCTGCGAAGTCGAGCACCATCTCTTCACCGGCGACGGTGATCCGGACTGCGATCGGTACGGGGTCGCCGCCGGCGCCATCATCGTCCATGCAGTCCTCGAAGGTGTAAACCCCGTCGGGAATCGCGGCGAGGGCGGTCCGGATCTTGCGCTCGCCGTAGGCGAGCAGCTCGTCCATGGCCGCCTCGCACGTGGGGCGGCCGTGTCGCCCGAGCAGCTCGCCCAGTCGCTCCGCCCCGATGCGGTTCGCGGCGAACTGGGCCCGGAAGTCGCCGCGACGCTCGCGGGGAAGGCGGAAGTTCAGGAGCAGCAGCTCCATGAGGTCTTCGCGGAGCACGCCGCTCTCTACCACCCGGATAGGCGGGATCCTCAGGCCCTCGTCGTAAATGGTCCGCGTTTCTCGCCCCGAGCCGTCGGCATGGTGGGCGATGTTGGCCACGAAGCCAACCGGCATTCCCTCGTGGAAGACCGGCGAGGCGACCGTGATGTCGGGGAGGTGCGTGCTCCCGCCCGTGTAGGGATCGTTGCCGATGAAGACGTCGCCGTCCCGGAGACGGTCCATCGGATAGCGGGCGAGGATCTCCCGGACGATCATGATCAACGAGCCGAGGTGCATCGGGATGTGCTCGGCCTGGGCGATAACTTCCCCCCGCATGTTGAAGATCGCGGTCGAGCAGTCCTGACGCTCCTTGATATTCGAAGAGTACGAGGCCTTGATCAAGGCCTCGCCCATCTCCTCGGCGATCGAGAGGAGCGTGGCACCGATGACCTCGAGCGTGATCCGATCCATGGCTTCTTCAGACCGTGATCAGCAGGTTGGCCCACTCATCGACGCGGGCTTGCTGGCCGGGAAGGATGAGCGTGGTCGAATCCATCTGCTCGACGACCGCGGGCCCGATGAGTCGGTGGCCGAATGTGAGCCGTTCGCGGCGATAGACGCCGGTGGGGACAAATCCACCCGTTTCGTCGAAGTACACGGGCCGCTGCCCGATGCAGGCCTCGTCGGGCTCGGGATGCGCAGCCTTCGGTGAGATCGGGAAGCTCACGCTGTCGACCTCGCCGAGCGCAGTCAAGCGGAAGGCCACCACCTGCACGGGCTCATCGGAGGCGGCGTAGCCGTAGACGCGCTCGTGCTCGCGCGCAAAGGCGGATCGGAGGGCCTCGTGCCCCAATGGGCCCGGCGGTTCGGGTACCGTGAGCTCGAAATTCTGGCCTAGATAGCGCATGTCGAAGGCGCGCCGGCGGCGACGCCGGGCCGGTGGCACCGACTCCTGCTCGAGCCAGTCATCGGCCTCGCGCTCCATCTCACCGAAGAGCGTGTTCAGGTCGTCATCGGTGAGCGCGTCCAGTAAAGAGACGCGCGTGCGGACAAGATCGAGCCTCAGCGGCTCGACGAGGAGGCCAAGCGCGCAGACGATTCCCGGGACGGACGGGATCAGGACCTGGCGGATCCCGAGATCTCGGGCCAACGCTCCGGCGTGCAGAGGGCCGGCGCCCCCGAAGGCGACCATCGTGTAGGCTCGTGGATCGTATCCTTTGCGCACGGAGACGACCCGGATGGCCCCGAGCATGTTTGCTTGGACCACCGAGAGAATTCCGCGCGCCGCGTCGAGGGAAGACAGAGCCAGCTGGGCGGCAAGCTCCGCGATGGCCAAGGTGGCCAGGTCAGCATGCAGAGGCATGCGTCCATCGAGCAAGTGTGTGGCGTTGAGACGACCGAGCACGATATTCGCGTCCGTGACGGTAGGACGTCGGTTCCCGCGCCCGTAGCAGGCCGGGCCCGGGTTGGCGCCGGCGCTCTCGGGACCAACCTTGAGAGCGCCGCCCGAATCCACCCAGGCGATGCTACCGCCGCCCGCGCCGACACTCTCGATCTCCAGGGCGGGAATCCGGACGGGCTGCCCATTGATCGTCCGCTCTCGCGTCAGGATCGGCTGACCACCCTCGACGCGGGCCACATCGGTGGACGTCCCGCCCATATCGAAGGTGATCAGCGACTGATACCCCGCTTGACGAGCAACCCAGGCGGCGCCCATCACGCCGGCGCTGGGGCCCGAGAGGAGCGTTCGCACCGGATGGCGGGCCGCTGTCGAGACCGAGATGATGCCACCGTTCGACTGGTTGATGTAGGGAGGCCTGGGAATTCCCAGACGGCGGACGTTCTCTCCGAACCGCTCGACGTAGCGGCTGATCAAGGGGCCGAGGTAGGCGTTGAGAACCGTGGTGGCAAGACGCTCGTACTCCCGGAATTCCGGCGAGACCTCGGACGACAGGGATACGTAACACCCGGGCAGGCGCTCGCGGGTTCGTGCCGCGACCTGCCGCTCATGAGTGGGGTCGAGGAAGCTATAGAGAAAGCACACCGCGATTGCCTCGGGATCCGCCCCGCTCAGGGTGGTGAGCGCCTCGTCCGCCTCCTCCATGCGGAGGCTGTCCAGGACCGAGCCGTCCGCCAGGAGGCGCTCGCGCACTTCAAGGCGCAAGTCGCGGGGAACGAGGGGCGCCGTCTTGTCGGCCTGCAGATCGTATAAATGCGGACGTTTCTGGCGGGCGATCTCCAGGAGGTCGCGGAAGCCTCGCGTGGTGATCAGCGCCGTACGAGCGCCCTTGCCTTCCAGGAGCGCGTTGGTGGCCACGGTCGTTCCGTGAGCCACGAAGTGGAGCTGGCCGGGGGAGATGCCTTCGCGCTCTGTGATCGCGAGGATGCCGGACAGAATGCCCTCGTCCGGTTCGTGCGGAACCGTGGCAAGCTTGAAGACTGAAAGCCGATGGCTCTCGTCGTCCCACACGGCGACGTCGGTGAAGGTGCCTCCGACGTCGACTCCTAGTCTAGCCGGCATCCCGCTACGCGTGGCCGTCGAGCGCCGCCCAGATCCGCTCTGGGGTGAGCGGCATGTCGAGGTGAGTGATGCCCAAGGGCGACAGGGCATCGACCACCGCGTTCACGATGGCCGGCGGCATGGCGATACACCCCGCCTCGCCGAGGCCCTTGGCGCCGAGCGGGTTGCGCGGAGATGGCGTGTGCATCTTCTCGATCAGCACGGGCGGCACGTCGTCGGCGCGCGGAAGCGCGTAGTCCATCAGAGTGCCCGTCAAGAGCTGACCGTCGGCGTCGTACACGATGCGCTCCATCAGGATCTGCCCGAGACCTTGAGCGAGCGAGCCGTGTAGTTGCCCCTCGGCTAGGAGAGGGTTGATCACGGTACCAGCGTCGTCCACCCACACGAGGTTCTCCACGGTGGCCCGACCCGTCTCGCGATCGATCGACACGACCGCAACGACCGCCCCGAAACTCCACACCTCGCCTTGCGGGTCGAAGTAGACGGTGGCCTCCAGGCCCGGCGTTTCCCCGGTCGGCAGGGAGGCGCCTCCCGCATAGGCGGCCGCGGCGACCTCCGTCCACGTCACCCGTCGCTGAGGAACCCCGACGACCTGGAAGCCCCCTGGGACCTTGGCCACGTCCGCGGCGGCAGCCTCCAGCAGCTTGGCGGCGATGCGGCGTCCCTTCTCGGCCACCTCGGCCGACACACGGGCGAGCGCGCCGCCGCCGAGCGCCACGCTACGGCTGCCGAAGGTCCCGAAGCCTTCGGGGCCGCTCCGCGTGTCTCCGTGCACGACGCTGACGTCGTCCGGAGATACTCCGAGGTGGTCGGCCACCACCTGGGCGAAGGTCGTCTCGTGTCCCTGCCCGTGGGCGCTGGACCCGGTGATGGCCGTGACCCTGCCTGAACGCTCGACCTTGAGGCTGCCACTCTCCCACCCTAGTGCGCACGGCTCCACGTAGCTGGTGAGACCGATGCCCACGAGCTCGCCACGGCCCCGGCGCTCTTCCTGGGCCCGGCGAAGGGCGGGATAGTCCGCGGTGGCCAACGCTCGCTGGAGGGCCTGGGGATAGTCGCCGGAGTCGTAGACCTGCCCGGTCACCGTACGGTACGGGAAGGCATCGGCCGCGATCAGATTACGGCGCCGAATCTCCGCTGGGTCCAGGCCGACGACCCGCGACGCGGTGTCCATCAGGCGTTCGATGAAGAAGCAGGCTTCCGGTCGGCCAGCTCCGCGGTAGGCGGCAAGGGGCGTGGTCGTGGTGAGGGCGCCGCTCACCTCGATCTCGCAGGCGGGCACCACGTACGCTCCGGGCAAGAGCCGGGCGTGGTTCCACGGCGACCCCGCGGCGGCATTCATCAACGCAGACCCAAGCGGAGCCAGGACGCGCGCCCTGAGGGCGAGGATGCGCCCGTCGGCATCGAGCGCGAGCTCTCCTTCGCAGACTGCCCCGCGCGCGTGAGTCGTGGTGACCATGTCCTCGCCCCGGGTGGCGATCCACTTGATGGGCCGCTTCACGCGCGGCGCCAACCAGGCCAGGACGATCTCCTCTCGATACGGTCCGCTCTTCACTCCGAACCCTCCGCCCACATCGGGCGCGATCACGCGGACGCGCGACTCCGGCACGCCGAGCAGGCGAGCGACCTCGGCCCGAATACGGAAGGGCGCCTGGCAGGACACCCACAGGGTGAGCTCCTCGGTCAAGGTGTCGAAGGCGGCCAGCACCGCGCGCGGTTCGATGGGCACGGCAGCGATCCGCGACTGGGCGACGCGCAGTGGCACTCGATGGGCGGCGGCAGCGAAGGCGGCGGCGGCGTCGCCCTGACGTAGGACGCGCCGGAACGAGCGATTACCCTCGATGTCCGGGAACAGCAGCGGCGCACTGGGCGCCAAAGCCTCCTCCGGCTCCACCGTGGCCGCGAGCGGCTCGTACTCGACTTCGATAAGCTCGGCGGCGTCCCGTGCCGCCTCGACACTCTCGGCGACGACCACGACGACGGGAACTCCAGCGGCACGGACGTGGCCGAGGGCGACGAGCGGGTGAGGCGGAACCTTCATATCGGGGATGGCCCGATTCACCGGCATCGGAGGGAGATGGGCCACGTCCTCCCCCGTCACGATCGCGACCACCCGCTGAGCCCTGCGGGCTGCATCGACGTCGAGGCGAACGATCCGAGCGTGCGCGTGGGGGGAACGCACGAAGACCGCGTGCAGGCAGCCCGGGGGAGCGAGGTCGTCCACGTAGCGCCCGGTGCCGGTGAGTAGGCGCGGGTCCTCGCGTCGCTTCATGGGCCGTCCGATATAGCCAGCGCTTGGGTGTTCGCTCGAGTGGGCCATGGGCTCGAGCTTACAAGATTTCGAAGGTGTTCCGGCGGGTGACGATGCTCACGAATGAGTCAGTCTTCGGCCCCGTGCCCGTTCGGTAGGCAACATTCTGAGCCCGCTGTCACGTAATCCCGCGACTGGCTTCAATCTCGTGCGGTATGCCTCTTGCTACCCACCTGGTTCCGAGCGGACAGCGGCGTCCCTCCCGAACCGCGCCAGCGTGGGCGTGGACCGCTGAGCGTGTAGCCGACATGCTCGGTGCCGCTACGAATCCGAGTCTTCGGCACCTCGTGAACAACCGTGACAGAAAGGAGGCGCCAATGTCCGTGTGCTCTCGTCGTGACTTTCTGAAGGGCTCGCTCACCACTGGTGTGGTGGTGGGGAGCGGCCTCGGGATGCCTCACCTCCTGCGGGCGCAGGAGCCCATCAAGGTCGGCGTTCTACACTCGCTCAGCGGAACGATGGCCATCAGCGAGGCCCCGTTGAAGGACGTGATCCTGATGGCGATCGAGGAGGTCAATGCCAGTGGAGGGGTACTCGGCCGCAAGGTCGAGCCCATCGTTGAGGACCCCGCCTCGAACTGGGACCTCTTCGCGGAGAAGTCCAAGAAGCTCTTGCTGCAAGACAAGGTGGCCGCGGTCTTTGGCTGCTGGACCTCGGTGAGCCGCAAATCGGTCCTGCCCGTGTTCGAGAAGAACAACGGCCTGCTCTTCTACCCCGTCCAATACGAAGGGGAGGAGTGCTCGAAGAACGTCATCTACACCGGGGCCACCATCAACCAGCAGGCCACTCCCGGTGTCGATTACTTAATGAGCCCGGAGGGCGGCGCCAAGAAGCGGTTCTACCTGCTCGGCTCCGATTACGTGTACCCGCGGACGACGAACAAGATCCTGCGCATCTATCTGAACAAGGTCAAGAAGGTTCCCGACTCGGCCATCGCGGAGGAATACACGCCCTTCCACCATCAGGACTACCAGACGATCGTGGGCAAGGTGAAGAGCTTTGCCGCTGCCGGCGACGCCGCCGTCATCAACACCATCAACGGCGACAGCAACGTTCCGTTCTTCAAGGAGCTGGCGAATCAAGGCGTGACCGCCGACCGCTGCCCCGTCATGTCGTTCAGCTTCGCCGAGGTGGAGCTGCAGACGCTCGACGTCAAGCCACTCGTCGGCCATCTCGCCTCCTGGAACTATTTCATGTCCCTCAAGACACCCGAGAACATCAAGTGGGTGAAGGCCTACAAGGAGTTCGCGAAGAAGAAGGGGATCGCCGAGAAGCAGGCGGTGACCGACGACCCGATGATGCACGGCTACATCCACGTGAAGCTCTGGGCCAAGGCCGCCCAGAAGGCGGAGAGCACCGAGGTCGACAAGGTCCTGAAGGCTGTCGAGGGCCTCGACGTCATGAGCCCGGTGGGCAACTACAAAGTCGATGAGAAGAACCATCACACGTGGAAGCCCGTCTACATCGGCAAGATCAGGGAGGACGGTCAGTTCGACGTGGTGTGGCGCTCCAAGGGATGGGTTGCGCCCGAGCCCTGGAGCGGCTTGACCTATCCGGGCCGAGCGTGCGACTGGTCCAAGGGCGGTAAGGGCACGTTCGACACCGTGGGCGGCAAGCGCGTGTGGTTGTCGGAAAAGTCCTGAGCAGCCTCGCGCTGCTCGCCCTTCTGGGCGTGGGGGCCGGGGTGGCGCGAGCCGCCTCGGCCGCCGCCGATCTGGACGCCCTGGCCACGCGTCTGGGTGACCCCGCCCAGCAGCGCGAGGCCATCCAGGCGCTGGAGAAACTCGGCGATCCGGCAGTGGAGCCCCTCCTGCGCGCCCTCAAGGACGGGGCGCTCTATCGGGACCAGGGCCGACTCCTGATGCTCGGCGACGATGGCAGCGCTCAGGACACGCGCGGTCGTCCGGCGCTCGACGCGCAGGGAGCACCCGTGACCATCGCGTCCGGCCAGGAGCCGGTGCCGCTCGACGAGTCGCTCTTCGGGATGGTACAGAGCGTCCTCCAGCGCTTGGAGATCTTCAGCACGAAGCCTGAGGTGCGGAAGTCGGCAGCGATCAAGCTCGGTAACTCGCGTGACCCCACCGCCGTGCCCGTCCTGTCGCGCGCGCGCGAGCGTGAAACACTGCCTGAGATTCGCGCGCTGCTGGAGGAAGGGTTGGCCAAGCTTCGGCTCGGTGCGGCGGAGCCGGAGGCACGGATTGCTGCGGTGCGGTTTCTTGCCGGCTCGCGCTCCGAGGCGGCCCTCGCCCAGCTGCGAAGCCTGGCGACCGACGATCCCGACCCGGGTGTGCGTGCGGCGGCGCGGGAGGGCCAGCGTAGCCTCGAGTCGTACATCGGGATTCGAGGTCTCGTCGGTTACCTCTTCAACGGGGTGAGCCTCGGGGCGGTCCTGCTCCTGATGAGCCTCGGCCTGGCCGTCACCTTCGGGTTGATGGGCATCATCAACATGGCTCACGGCGAGATGCTGATGATTGGCTCCTACACAGCCTATGTCGTGCAGGAGATCTTCGCCACGCGGTGGCCGACCCATCAAGATTCGTATTTCTTCGTCGCCTTGCCGCTGTCGTTCCTGGCGGCCGGGCTCGTCGGGCTCGTGCTGGAAGGCACGGTGATTCGCTTTCTGTACGGGCGGCCGCTGGAAACCCTCATCGTGACCTGGGGCATCGGTCTCATCCTGCAGCAAGCCGCCCGCCTGTGGTTCGGCGATCAGACCAGCGTGAACTCACCGACGTGGCTTCGCGGCGGACCTGAAGTGATGCCGGGTCTCGTCTTTCCGTGGAGCCGCATCTTTATCGTGGGTCTGGCGGGAGCAGCCTTGGCTGCTCTCTGGCTTCTCCTGCAGCGAACCTATTCCGGCCTCAAGGTCCGGGCGGTGATGCAGAACCGAGCCATGGCGTCGTCGCTCGGCGTGTCGACCCGACGAATCGACGCGGTCACCTTCGCTCTCGGCACCGCCCTGGCCGGCGTGGCCGGCTGCGCCCTCAGCCTGATCGGGACGGTGGATCCGGAGGTGGGGAAGACGTACATCGTCGACTCGTTCATGGTTGTCGTTCTTGGGGGAGTCGGCCGGCTCCTGGGCACGGTGGTGGCTGCCTTCGGACTCGGCCTCGTCAACAAACTGCTGGAGCCGGCCATCGGGGGCACGGCGGCCGCGGTCTACGCGAAGGTGGCGGTCCTGCTCATCGTGATCTGGTTTCTCCAGTGGCGTCCGACCGGTTTGTTCCCGCAGCGCGGCCGGGCGGCGGCGGAGGCGCCCTCCGGCGCGTGATGCCAATTACCCTGAACGGAGCGCGCGGGCCGAGCCCTGCCTCCCTCTGGCTCTTCGGCGTGCTCTTCATTGCCGTGATGCCCCTGCTCAACGCGCTCGGTGTGGTCTCGGATTACTACCTCAATCTGTTCGGCAAGTATCTGGCCCTGGCCATCCTCGCCCTCGGCCTCGACCTGCTCTGGGGGTATGCGGGGGTGCTTTCCCTGGGGCAGGCCATCTTCTTTGGCATCGGCGCCTACTCGATCGGGATGTCCATGCTCCTGTCCTCGGCCGGCAAAGGTGTCTACGGCGAGGCCATTCCCGACTTCATGGTCTGGAACCAGGTGACCCATCTGCCGCTCTTCTGGAAGCCGTTCCGGTCGGTGCTCTTCGCCGTAGCGTCGGCCATCCTCTTGCCGGCGCTGCTGGCCGCCCTCATCGGCCTGGTCACGTTCAGGCGACGCCTCCGTGGGACGTATTTCGCCATCCTCAGCCAGGCCATCGCTTTTGCGGTGTGGCTCATGCTGAATCGTAACGAGATGCGGCTTGGAGGGACGAACGGCCTCACGGATTTCAAGTCGATCCTGGGCTTCTCTCTGGCCGACCCTGGCACGCACCGGGTCCTGTACATGGTCACCGCGACGGTGCTCCTCCTTTCCCTGCTGGCAGCCCGGTGGCTTGTTCGCTCCAAGACCGGCCTCGTCTTGGAGGCGATTCGTGACAACGAGCGGCGGCTGGAATTTCTCGGCTACGACCCCGCGCGGTTCAAGATCCTGGCCTTCGCCATCTCCGCCACCCTCGCCGGGCTGGCCGGCATGCTCTATGCGCCGCAGGTCGGCATCATCACGCCCAGCCAGGTCGGCGTGCTCCCCTCCCTCGAGGTGGTTATCTGGGTGGCGTTCGGCGGGCGGGGGTCTTTGTGGGGTGCCGTGATCGGGGCGGTCTCGATCAACTGGCTGCGTAGTGTGCTCACGGCGAGCTATCCCACCCTGTGGCCCATCATCCTCGGGGCTCTGTTCGTGACCGTTGTCATGCTCTTCCCCCAAGGGTTGATGGGCTTGGCCCGGGGGATTGGTGCAGTCCGCCTCGGACGCCGCCGCCTGGCGGCAAGCGAGCCAATCACCGCGCGCGGGGTCGGCGAGGCAAGTCGCTAGAGCCATGGACTCCCTTCTCTATGTGGAGGATCTCAGCGTCTCCTTCGATGGATTCCTGGCTCTTCGGAAACTGAACCTGATCGTGGCGCGGCACGAGCGCATCCGGCTCCTGATCGGGCCGAACGGGGCTGGCAAGACGACCCTGTTCGACGTTCTCACCGGCTCCGTCAAACCGGCAGGCGGGCGGGTCGTCTTTGGAGAGCGGACAGACCTCGTTCGGCTCAACACCCACACCATCGCGTCTCTGGGGATCAGTCGAAAATTTCAGACGCCTTCGGTGTTTCCGGGTCATACCGTGATGGAGAACATGATCCTCGCCGCGGGCCGCAAGGGATTTGCGTCCACCCTGGCCGCCGGCAACAGCGCCGAGGCCCACCAGGCGATTCTGTCGGTGCTCGACCAAGTGGGGCTGCGAGAAGCGGTGAGCCAGCGGGCGGGCACCTTGGCGCACGGCCAGAAGCAGTGGCTCGAGATCGCCATGCTGCTGCTCGGGGAACCCACATTGCTCCTGCTCGACGAGCCGGTGGCCGGGATGACTCGGCCGGAGAAGGACCGAACGGCGGCCTTGCTCGAATCGATCGTGGAGCGTTCTTCCTGCTCGATCATGCTCATCGAGCACGACATGGAGTTCGTGCGTCAGGCCGCGCGGCGGGGCCACCAGGTCACGGTTCTCCACGAAGGCAGCGTGCTGTCGGAGGGATCGCTGGACCGGGTGCAGGCCGACGAACGGGTGATCGAAGCGTACCTCGGGCGAGGGCGGGTACGGGGGGCCTTCGCGTGCTCGCGGTGAGGGGCCTCGACGTTTACTACGGTGACAGCCGGGTCCTGGGCGACGTGGAGCTGACGGTTGGTCGCGGCGAGGTCGTGTGTGTGATGGGGCGCAACGGGGTGGGGAAGACGACCCTGCTCAAGACGGTGATGGGACTGCTGACGCCCCGGCGCGGCACGATCGAGTACGCCGGACGCGACCTGACCGATGTCCCTCCCTACGCCCGAGCCCGTCTTGGCATTGGCTATGTCCCGCAGGGACGCGACATCTTCCCGACCATCACGGTGCGCGAGAACCTGCTGGTGGGAGCGCGTCAGAAGCAGCCGCCGCGCGCAGCCTTGGACTACGTGCTCTCGCTCTTTCCGGCGCTGGAGGGACTCTTGACCCGGCGCGGGGGGGACCTCTCGGGAGGGCAGCAGCAGCAACTGGCCTTGGCTCGAGTGCTCATTGCCGATCCGTCACTGTTGCTGCTCGACGAGCCGACAGAGGGAATCCAGCCGTCCATCGTCGAGCAGATTGCCGACGTACTCGAGCGGATCAAGCGTGAGGGCCGGCGCTCGATCTTGCTCGTCGAACAGTACCTCGAGTTCGCGTGGTCGATCGGCGACCGGTTCTATGTTATGGACAAGGGCGGGGTGGCCCTGGAGAGCGACCGGGCTGGGCTGCGCCTGGACGAGGTGACCGCGTATCTCAGCGTGTGACGGGCAGCGGGGACGACCATGCATCTGACACCGCGCGAGCAAGAAAAGCTGCTGATCTTCACGGCCGCCGAGTTGGCGCGCCGGCGCCGGGCGCGTGGCCTCAAGCTGAATCATCCGGAGGCGGTGGCCCTCATCACGTCGGAGATCCTCGAAGGCATTCGTGACGGCCGCACGGTGTCGCAGCTCATGGAGTCCGGTCAGCACATCCTGGGCCGCGTGGATGTGATGGAAGGGGTGCCGGAAATGATCGAGGAGATCCAGGTCGAGGGAACGTTCCCCGATGGCACCAAGCTGGTCACCATCCATCAACCAATCCGATGACGACGCCCATGATCCCGGGGGAGTACCTGCTGGGTGAGGGCGACATCGTCGGCAATGTGGGCCGATCGATACTGGAGCTCGAGGTCACCAATACGGGTGACCGGCCGATCCAGGTAGGCTCGCACTTTCACTTCTTCGAGGTGAATCGGGCGCTCCGCTTTGACCGACAGCGCGCGTTCGGGATGCGACTCAACGTTGCCGCGGGTACCGCCGTGCGTTTCGAGCCCGGCGACGCCAAGCGAGTGACCCTGGTGGAGTTCGGCGGTGCGCGTGCTGTGTACGGGCTCAACGGCCTGACCCAGGGCGCGAATCAAGACGCAGCACTCCGTCGTCTGGCCGAGTGGGACGCGCGTCCATGAGCCTGCGCATGAGCCGACGCCAGCACGCGGACCTCTATGGCCCGACCACGGGCGATCGGGTGCGACTCGCCGATACCGAGCTGCTGATCCGGGTCGAACGCGATCTGACCCTGCCGGGCGACGAGGTGAAGTTCGGAGGGGGCAAGGTGATCCGTGATGGTATGGGCCAGTCGGCCCGGGCCACGCGGGCCGATGGGGCGCTCGACACGGTGATAACCAACGCGCTCATCGTCGACCATTGGGGCATCGTGAAGGCCGACATCGGTCTCCGCGACGGGCGCATCGTCGGCATCGGGAAGGCGGGCAACCCGGACGTGATGGACGGCGTCTCGCCCAACATGGTGATCGGCGGGGCCACCGAGGTGATCGCGGGCGAGGGCCGTATCGTCACGGCCGGCGGTCTTGACTCCCATGTCCATTTCATTTGCCCTCAGCTCGTCACCGAAGCCATCTCGTCCGGTCTCACGACCTTGCTGGGCGGCGGGACCGGACCCGCAAGCGGTACCAGTGCCACGACGTGCACTCCCGGGGAGTGGCACCTTCATCGAATGCTGGAATCGTCGGAGGCCTTTCCCGTGAACCTGGGATTCCTGGGCAAGGGCAATGTTTCCACTCTCGATCCCCTGCGTGAACAGATCGCGGCGGGGGCCATTGGGCTCAAGCTGCACGAGGACTGGGGAACGACCCCCACGGCCATCGACTGCGCGCTCCGCGTCGCCGACGAGTACGACGTGCAGGTGGCCATTCACACCGACACGATCAACGAGACCGGGTTCGTGGAGGATTCGCTGCGGGCCATCGCGGGCCGGACGATCCACACCTATCACACCGAAGGCGCGGGCGGAGGGCACGCGCCTGACATCATTCGTGTGTGCGGAGAGCCCAATTGCCTGCCGTCGTCCACCAACCCGACCATGCCGTTCACGGTCAACACGATGGACGAGCATCTGGACATGCTCATGGTGTGTCACCATCTCCACCCGAGCATCCCCGAGGATGTTGCCTTTGCGGAGTCGCGGATTCGAGCGGAGACCATGGCGGCCGAGGACATCCTTCACGACTTGGGAGCCATCAGCATGATGTCCTCGGACTCCCAGGCGATGGGGCGCATCGGGGAGGTGATCATCCGCACGTGGCAGACCGCCGACAAGATGAAGCGGCAGCGGGGTCCGCTGCCCGGTGAGAAGTCAGGTGACGACAACCTCCGGGTCAAGCGCTACGTGGCCAAGTACACGATCAACCCTGCCATCGCCCACGGGATGGCCGATCACGTTGGCTCCGTGGAGGCCGGCAAGCTGGCCGATCTCGTGGTGTGGAAACCGGCCTTCTTCGGCGTGAAGCCGGAGCTGGTGGTGAAGGGAGGTGCCATCGCCTGGGCGGCCATGGGTGATGCCAACGCGTCGATCCCAACCCCCCAGCCCGTTCTCAGCCGACCGATGTTCGGGGCGTTCGGGCGTGCCATTGGGTCGACGGCGGTGACGTTTGTCTCGGCGGCGGCGCTGGCGTCCGGGGTGCCGGCGCGGCTCGGGCTGCAGCGTCGCGCCCTGGCGGTGGGGCGCTGCCGCAGCATCGGTAAGCGCGACATGATCCATAACAACATGCTGCCACGCATCGAGGTGGACCCCGAAACCTACGAGGTCCGGGCGGACGGAGAGCTACTGACCTGCGAGCCCGCGCAGGTCCTGCCGATGGCCCAGCGCTATTTCCTGTTCTGATGGACGCGGACGGGGTACCCGTCGTCACCGAGACGCGCGTACACGTCAGCGCTGTGGAGCAGGGAGGGCGTGTCCGGGATCGCCTCGTCCTGACGGCGGAGGAGCGACGGTGGGGCCGCCGACGCGTGCGGACTCGCGCCGGCCGGGAGCTCATGCTCGCCCTTCCAACGGGAAGCGTGCTCACACCTGGCGACGTTCTCTACGTTGGCCCTGACTGGTACCTGACCATCGAGGCGGCCGAGGAGCCGGTCATCGCCGTGCTGCCGCGCTCGCGCGAAGAGGGTATCCGGGTCGCCTTCGAGGTCGGCAATCGCCACTTCGCACTCGCCCTCGACGGTGACCGGCTCCTGATTCCGGACGACCCGGCAATGGAGCAGCTCCTCACGCGCCTCGGCGTATCGTGGCACCGAACCCGCGCGACGTTTGTCCCCCTCGGGGCCGGGCACCGCCATGACCACTGACGGTCTGCTGGCCGTCTTGCAGCTTGCCGACGGGCTGTTCCCCGCGGGCGGCTTCGCTCATTCGTTCGGTCTCGAGACCTACGTGCAGTCCGGTGTCGTGCGTGACCGGGAAGGCCTCGAAGCGTTTCTGCGCGCTCAGCTCGCGGGCAGCGCTGGTCCCACCGACGCGGTGGCGGCCGCCTGTGCCTCGCGCTTCGCCGCGAGAGGCGACCTCGACGGCTGGCTCGACCTCGACCTACGGCTCGACACAACCCGCTTCGTACCGGAGTTCCGACAGGCCAGTCTGCAGATGGCACGGCAAACCTTGAGGGTCGCCCTCGCCACTGGCGAGACGCGGTTTCTCCGCGCGCTTGCCGGCGCCCTGGAGAGGCCCGCGCATGCTGACGGGATCGCGGTGGCGGCGGGGCACCATGCGCCAGTGTTCGGAGCTGTCCTCGGCGATCGGGGCGTCGACGCGGAGGTGGTGGCAGCTGCCTACCTGCACTCGGCGACCGTGCTGGTCGTGAACGCCGCCCTCCGGCTCCTGCCGCTGGGGCAGCTCGACGGGCAGACGGTTCTGGCCACCGTCCACCCCCTCATCAGGCGGCTGGCCGTGCGCGCCGCGCAGTCGTCCGTGGACGATCTGTGGAGCTTCACCCCTGGACTGGAGATCGCTGGACTTCGCCACGCCGATCTCGACATGAGGCTCTTTCGCTCGTGATCCCGAAGCCGCTCAAGATCGGCATCGGCGGCCCCGTCGGCTCGGGGAAGACGGCCCTGGCGGAAAGCCTCTGCCGACGGCTGCGCAGCACGGTGGACATGGCCGTCGTCACCAACGATATCTACACGAAGGAGGACGCTGAATTCCTGACCCGGCGCGGCGCCTTGCCCGCGGGCCGGGTGGTCGGTGTCGAGACGGGCGGATGCCCTCACACGGCGATTCGGGAGGACGCATCGGTAAACCTGGAGGCGATCCGGGATCTCGTCGGCCGTTTTCCGGGACTCGAGCTCATCCTGGTGGAGAGCGGCGGGGACAACCTCGCCGCCACGTTTAGTCCCGAGCTGGTCGACGCGACCATCTACGTGATCGACGTGGCCGAGGGAGAGAAGATCCCCCGCAAGGGCGGGCCCGGTATCACGCGCTCGGACATCCTTGTCATCAACAAGATCGACCTCGCCCCCTACGTGGGGGCCGATCTGTCCGTTATGGAGCGCGATGCGCGGCGGATGCGCGGCGACCGTCTCTTTGTGTTCACCAATCTCCACACGGGTGAGGGTGTGGAACGTATCGTCGAATGGATCCGGTCGGATCTGTCGCTTCCGGTCTGACGACGCCGGCGTCTGTCCTTGGACGGGTTGGGCGTGATGGATGCCTGCAGCTCCGCTTCGAGCGCCGGCACGCTGCCACGGTGCTGGCGCGTTGCGGCTTCACCTTGCCGCTCCAGGTCCTTTCCCCTCTTCGGCTTCACGATCCAGCGAGCGTCGTATCCGTGCTCAATCCTGGCGGGGGGATCGTTGGCGGTGACCGGCTCACCGTGGACGTGGACGTTGCGAGCGGCGCCCACGCATGCCTGACGACCCCGTCCGCGACCAAGGTCTATCGAACCCTCGGCCCCGAGGCCCGACAGGACGTCCGTCTGCGGGTGGCCGCTGGCGGTGCACTCGAGTGGGTGCCCGATCACACCATCGCGTTCGCCGGCTCGGCCTTTCGACAGACGATCGACGCCGACGTCGAGCGCGGCGGCCGGCTCATCCTCCTCGATACCTTTGCCGCGGGCCGGGTGGCCCGGGAAGGGGCGTGGCGGTTCGCGCGACTGGAGAGCGCGATCACCGTTCGCGAAGGGCCGCGGTGGATCCTGCACGATCGCTTCGTGCTCGACCCCGAGGGGCCGTGGGCTGGGGTTGGGTGCAGCGACGGGTACGCCTACTTTGGCGCGCTCATGGTCATCGGCGAGATCGACATGTCCCGCCTCGCGCGAGCGGCAACCGCGGCTCTGATGCGGGACGGGGTGAAAGGCGCGGCGACGGCGGGCCCTCGCGGCGGTCTGGTCGCACGGGTGCTTGCCGTCGACGCGCCGAGCTTCACGAGTGCCCTCGATGCTCTGTGGAGTGTGGCTCGCCGGACGCTGCTCGATCTGCCGCCGTTGGGGTTGCGCAAGCTCTGAGCCTGACCCCGCCGAGATCGGGTGTCGGCCGCGCTCGCCGGGTCAGCTGTGCTAACGTCCCTCGCAAGATGCGTAGCCGCGGACATCGCGATCTGTGGGGCTGGTATCGCCGGCATCGCGGCTGCCTATCATCTGGCGGTCCGGCGTGGGATGCGCAATCTCGTCCTCATCGACGAGCGCCCGCCGCTCTCCCTGACCAGCGATAAATCGACCGAGTGCTATCGGAACTGGTGGCCAGGACCGGGCGACGCGATGGTAGCCCTGATGAACCGTAGCATCGATCTCCTGGAGGAACTGGCTCGCGAGAGCGACAATGCCATCCGGCTCAACCGCCGCGGCTACCTCTTTGCGACGGCGAACCCGGAACGGGGGGCACAGTTCGTCGACGCCGCGAAGGAGGCGGCGGTGCTCGGCGCGGGTCCCGCTCGTATCCATGCCGATGCCGGCAGCAGCTATGTTCCGGCGCCAGCCGATGGCTTCGAGCACCAACCAAGGGGTGCCGACGTCTTCACCGATCCTGCGGCGATTCGCCGCCACTTCCCGTACCTGGCCGAGAACACCGTGGCTGTGCTGCACGCGCGTCGCGCGGGTTGGTTCAGTGGCCAGCAGCTCGGCATGTACTTGCTCGAGCGGGCTCGCGAGAAGGGAGTCGAGCTGATCGAGGGACGATTGGATCGCGTGGATACGACGGGTGGCCGCGTCCGCGGCGTGACGGTGAGTGCCCGCCAGGGTACGGTGACGATTGCCACTCCGCGATTCGTGAACGCGGCGGGGCCGTTCCTGGTATCGGTGGGCCAGCTGCTGGGCGTGGCGCTCCCGGTCTTCTGTGAGCGCCACGCCAAGATCGCCTTCGACGACGTCTTGGGAGCGATACCGCGGTCCGCTCCGCTGCTGATTTGGAGTGATCCAGTGCGCTTGCCGTGGTCGGACGAGGAGCGGACCGAGTTGGCTCGCTCGCCGGCTCACCGGCATCTGCTCGAGGAGTGCTTCCCAGAAGGAGCGCACGGGCGCCCCGAGGGAGGCGCTGACAGCACGGCCGTGCTCATGCTCTGGAACTATCATGTCGAACCACGGGAGCCGGCGCTGCCTCTGGTGTTCGACCCCGAGTACCCAGAGATCGTCCTGCGCGGGATGTCACGGATGATTCCGGGCCTTGCCGCCTACTTCTCGCGGCTTCCCCGGTGCGTGGTCGATGGCGGCTACTACGCGAAGACGCGAGAGAACCGTTGCCTCGTCGGGCCCCTTCCAGTGGAGGGTGCCTACGTGCTCGGTGCGTTGTCGGGTTACGGTCTCATGGCCGCCAGCGGCGCCGCCGATCTCCTGGCTGATTACATCGCCGAGCGACCTCTGCCGCCGTACGCGCCCGCCTTCCGTCTCGATCGCTACGCTGATCCCGCCTATCAAGTCCTGCTGGACTCCTGGGAGGACTCCGGGCAGTTGTGATATTGGGGGGCCTCGAAAGGGCCCCCCAAGCCCCCCATGGCGGCTCGGAGCGCCCCGGGGGACCCGTGGCGCTCCTCGAGAGCACGCCAGGTTTTTTGAGCGCGGAGTCCGCCCCCAAGCCCCCCATGGTGGCTCGCAGCGCCCCGGGGGACCCGTGGCGCTGCTCGAGAGCACGCCAGGTTTTTTGAGCGCGGAGTTCGCCCCCACTGCCCGAATGGGCGCTCGGATCGCGCGGCGGACCTGTGGCGCTCCTCGACGGGACGCGTGGGAGTAGACTGGGGGCATGACGACACGACGGGAGTTTCTGAGGCGTTCACTGGCTCGTTCACGGTGCGATTGCGCTCGGGGCGGCGCCGGCGGTTATCGCTCAGGAGCGAGGCCTGCGGCCAACGCCCGCCTGCGGCGCCCCGGCTCCGCCCACGGTCGCGCAAACGGAGGGGCCGTACTTCAAGGCGCGCTCACCGCTACGCGTCTCGTTGCTCGAGCCCGGAGTCACCGGCACGAAAATCGTGGTGAGCGGAACGGTCCTTGGCACGGACTGCCGACCGATTCCCCGAGCGCTTCTCGATTTCTGGCAGGCTGACGACGGTGGTGGCTACGACAACGCCGGCTATCGGTTACGCGGCCATCAGTTCAGCGGCGATGGGGGAGAGTATCGCCTGGAAACGGTCCTGCCTGGACTCTATCCCGGTCGCACCCGCCACATTCACGTCAAGGCGCAGGCCCCCCACCAGCCGATCCTCACGACCCAGCTCTACTTCCCGGGTGAGCAGGATAATGCGCGCGACTTCATCTTCAATCCTGCCCTGGTGGTCCGGACGGACGGTACCGGATCGGCCCAGGTTCTCACGTTCGACTTCGTTCTGAGGGAGGCGCGCCGATGAAGCATCGTATCGCGGTGATCCCGGGCGACGGGATCGGCAAGGAGGTCCTCCCGGAGGGTATGCGCGTCCTGGACGCGGCCGGCCGGCGCTTCGGCGTGGAGTTCGCCTGGACGCACTTCGACTGGAGCTGCGAGATGTACCTCAAGACGGGCCGGATGATGCCCGAGGACGGCCTCGAGCAGCTGCGCCAGTTCGAGGGGATCTTCCTGGGCGCGGTCGGATTCCCGGGGGTTGCCGATCACGTCTCGCTCTGGGGATTGCTCATTCCCATTCGGCGCGGGTTCCGCCAATACGTCAACCTGCGGCCGGTTCGATTGCTCAAGGGGGCGCGCTCGCCACTGGCGGGACGGGGACCGGCCGATATCGACATGATCATCGTCCGCGAGAACAACGAGGGTGAATATTCCGAGATTGGTGGACGCCTCTACAAGGACACCCCGGAGGAGCTGGCCGTCCAGCAAGCGGTCTTCACCCGGCGCGGATGCGATCGCATCATGCGCTATGCCTTCGAGCTCGCCCGGCGCCGCCCACGCCATCACGTGACCTCGGCCACGAAGTCCAACGGCATCATCCACAGCATGCCCTACTGGGACGAGCGCTTCGCGGCCGTGGCCCGCGAGTATCCGGACGTCAAGACCGCCCAGTATCATATCGACATCCTGACCGCTCACTTCGTGCAGCACCCTGACTGGTTCGATGTCGTCGTCGGGTCCAATCTCTTCGGCGACATCCTCTCCGACCTCGGGCCCGCCATCGCCGGCTCCATCGGTCTTGCCCCGGGCGCCAACATCAACCCCGAGAAGGAGTACCCGTCGATGTTCGAGCCGGTCCACGGCTCGGCCCCCGACATCGCCGGCAAGGGCATCGCCAACCCCATCGCCCAGATCTGGACGGGAGCCCTCATGCTCGAGCACCTCGGTCACGCCGAGGCTGCCCAGGCGGTGGTGAAGGCCATCGAACGCGTCGTGGACGAAGGGAAGGTGCTGACGCGTGATCTCGGCGGCAAGTCCACCACCGCCGAGGTGGGCCAGGCCATCGCCGCGATGGTGGATGCCCCATGATCGGGATCGCCCATCCACGCCTCGGTGGTGACCGCTTCGTCTCGGGTACCGCCCAGTTCGTCGCCGACATCCGCCGCCCCGGGATGCTGGAAGCGGCCGTGCTGAGGTCTCGACATGCCCACGCGCGGATCGTGTCGCTCGACACGAAGCGCGCGCTGGAGCTGCCTGGTGTGCGCGGCATTCTCACCGCCGTCGACGTGCCTGAGACCGCGATCATTCCCAACCGGGTC
This sequence comes from uncultured Candidatus Rokubacteria bacterium, assembly GCA_963754315.1. GTDB lineage: Bacteria > Methylomirabilota > Methylomirabilia > Rokubacteriales > CSP1-6 > CAVWFS01. The sequence goes on along the minus strand of CAVWFS010000007.1, from coordinate 662,173 downwards.
GGCGCGCCGCCCGGAACGGAGCGATACCTGCAGCCAGCCATTGCCCGAGGCATCGTCCGTTACGTGGGCGAGCCCATGGCCCTCGTGGTGGCCGACGATCGCTACGTGGCCGAGGATGCTCTCGCCCTCATCGACGTGCTCTACGAGCCCCTGCCCTCGTGTGCGCTCGTGGCCGAGGCCCTGGCTCCCGGCGCGCCCCGCTTGTTTCCCCACACGGAGTCGAACAACGTTGCCGTGATCCAGATGCGCGTGGGCGACGCCGATACGGCCCTGGCCCAGGCGCCCCTTGTGCTCCACGAGCGATTCAGCCACCCGCGACAGACGGGAGCCGCTCTGGAGACGCGGGGCCTCCTGGCCGTGCCCCCCGACCCACGGGGCGGTGAGCTGCACCTCATCGGGTCTACAAAGTGTATTCATATCAACCGCACCATTCTGGCGCCCATCTTCGGCCTTCCGCCGGGCGCGCTCCGGCTCACCGAGGTCGACGTCGGCGGTGGCTTCGGGGTGCGCGGTGAGCTCTATCCGGAAGACATCCTCGTGCCGCTGGCGGCCATGAAGCTCGGATGCCCGGTGCGATGGATCGAGAGCCGGCGGGAGAGCCTGATGTCGACCAATCACGCGCGCGAGGCGGAGTACGAGGTCGAGATCGCCTTCGCTGGAGACGGCCGCATCCTGGCCATGCGGGCGGTCATCCGAGCCGACATCGGCGCCTACGTGCGAACAGCAGCCCTCGTGCCGGCCGAATTCGGGGCTGCCTTGCTCCCCGGGCCGTACCGTGTTCCTCACTACGCGTGTGACCTCTGGTCGGTGGTCACGAACAAGACACCGGCAGGCACCCTGCGCTCGCCAGGCCGGCCCGAGTGCAACTTTGCGCGCGAGCGGCTCATGGATTTGGGGGCGTCACGTCTGGGACTCGATCCCGCCGAAATCCGTCGACGCAACCTGATCCCCCCCGAGGAGATGCCCTACGACTGCGGCACCAAGTCGTTCGGGGTGACCACAGTGTACGACTCGGGGAATTTCCCGGGACTCTTTGACGAGCTGCTCACCCGGCTCGACTACGGTCGCGAGCGGGCCGAGCAGGCGAAGATCAACACCGGCAATGGGTTTCGGCGGGGGATTGGCCTCGCCGTCTACGTGGAGAAGACCGGACTCGGTCCCTTCGAGACCACGCATGTACAAGCACGGTCCGACGGACGCTTCACGGTCGACACCGGCGCCTCCTCGATGGGGCCTGGACTCGAGACGGTCCTGGCTCAGATCTTGGCCGAGGCGCTCGGGATCCCGGCCGACCGCTTCGATGTGCGGCACGCTGATACCTCAGCGGTGGAGAGTGGGGTCGGTACCTACGGGTCTCGAGCCACCGTGACCGCGGGTAACGCCGCCAGCATGGCTGCCACCAAGCTCGTCGGTGAAGCCCGCACCCGCGCGGCGGAGGCGTGGCGCGTACCGGAAACCGACGTGTCGTACGCCAGGGGAATGCTGCACGCAGGGCAGCGGCGTCTCAGCTTGGCTGAGCTGGCAGCCAACCGTCCGCTGGCGGCGGGCGCCTCCTTCAACGTCACCAAGCTCACCTACGCGGGATGTGCGGTGGCCGTAACCCTTGACGTCGATCCCGAGACGGGTGCCATCACGCTTCGCCGGGTGGTGGTGGGAGCCGACGTCGGGCGTGCCGTGAATCCTGCCCTCATCGAAGGGCAACTCGTGGGCGGGGTGGTGTTCGGAATCGGGAACGCTCAGCTCGAGAGCCTGCAGTACGACAGCCATGGGCAGCTGCTGTCGGGCTCGTTTCTGGATTATGCGTTGCCGTATGCGACCGACGTGCCTCCCATCGAGGGCTTTTTCCAGGAAGTCCGTGCCACCACGAACCCGCTCGGTCTACGCGGACTCGGCGAGTGCGGCAACCCCGGTCTTGGCGCCGCCATCGCCAACGCGGTGTGCGACGCGTTCGGGACCACCCGGGTCAGCTTGGGCTCGTTGCCGGCCACAGCGTCGCGCATCTGGGATGCCCTCGGCCGCGCGCGCGGCTGACGCGGGCCGTCTATCGGCGAGCCCGCAGGGCGCGCCATACTCGCTCGGGTGTCAAGGGTAGCTCGCGGAAACGCACGCCAGTGAGGCGGGTGAGCGCGTTGCCCACGGCGGGGCTCACCGGGATAAGGCTCCCCTCTCCCGCTCCTTTCGCGCCGAACGGACCCGCCCCGTCGGCGTTCTCGACGAACCGGCACTGCAGACGAGGTGGAACGTCGTCCGCGCGCGGCACGCGATAGCCAACCAGATTGGCATTGAGGAGATACCCTCCGTCGTACTCCATCTCCTCGAGCAGCGTGTGGCCGATTCCCTGCATTACCGCGCCTTCGTCCTGCCCCTCGCACTGCTGCGGATTGATGCATCGGCCGACGTCGGCCACCGAGACATACTCCTCCACCACGACGGCCCCCGTGTCCTCATCGACGCTCACGGTGGCGGCGCCGACAGCCATCTCCCAGAACGGTGTGCTCCCGCCGAGCGGGGCCGCGCTGCGCCCGGGAGCCACCACGCCTCGGCCGATCAGCTCGCCGCCTCCCATGCCGAAGCGCTCCACGAGGAGCTCGGGGTAGGGGATGCGAGATCTCTCCCCGACGACCGCCCCGTCAGCCACGTGGAGGCTGCCGGTGGCCACACCCAGGTGGCGGCTGGCGACGCGCACGAGCTGGTCGCGAACATCCTCGGCAGCCTCTTGAACGGCGCGCCCCATCATCGTGGTCGAACGGCTGGAGCTGGTTGTCTGGTCGTAGGGAGTGACGGCCGTGTCCGGGATGGCCACCGTGATCCGCTCCAGGGGCACGGTCAGGACTTCGGCCGCAATCTGGGCCAGGACGGTTCGAGCGCCCTGACCCATCTCGACCGTGCTGGCCAGCACCGTCACGCTCGCGTCGGCGTGGAGGCGCACGATCGCCTCGGAGACGGAGGGACCGATACTGGCCTTCATCATCATCGCGATGCCACGGCCACGATTGGCAGGAGTCAGCCGATGTCCAGAGAATACTTTCGGCGGCTCGGTTCAGACTTTCCTCGAACTTTCCATCGATGGGTGTGTCACCGGGCATGAACTCTTCGCCGTGGCCGAGCAGGTTCTGCCGCCGAAGATCGACCGGGTCGTGATCGAGGCGGCGAGCGGCCTCGTCGATGAGAGATTCGAGAGCCCAGGCGAGCTGCGGCACGCCAAAGCCCCGGAAGGCGCCGCCTGGGGTTGTATTCGTGTAGACGGCGTTGGCGTGGAGCATGACGTTCGGCACTCGGTACGGTCCCGTCGCCGTGTAGGTGCCCTTCTGAATGATACGGGGCCCGATGTCGGCGTAGGCTCCGACGTCGAAGTCCGCGTGGCACTGCACGGCCAGCAGCGCGCCGTCCCCCTTGAAGCCAACGCGCACGCGGGCACGCGCATCGCAGCGACGGACGGTGCGAAAGGCTTCCTCGACGGACAGGGCCAGACGTACCGGTCGAGAAACGATGCGCGCAAGCGCGCCCACGATCGGTTCGAGTTTCGCGTATGTCTTGCCGCCAAAGCCGCCGCCGAGGGGCGGGACGATGATTCGAACCCGGCTGAGGGGTACGGCGAACATCGTGGCCAGCTCGGCGCGTACCGAGTACGGGTTCTGGGTCGAGGCCCAGACGGTCAGGCCGCTCTCCTCGCTCCACTCGGCCAGCGCCGCGTGCGGCTCCATGGAGTAGTGCTGCACTCGCGGGAAGCGATAGACGTCCTCGACGATCAGCTGGGCCTCGTCAAAGGCGTCGACACCGCGCCCCCGCACCAGATCAAACTGATGGCAGATGTTGGTTCCCGCCACAGGTTTGAGTGAGGCCAGATCGGCAAAGTGCCCCGCGAGGGGCCGGGACGTATGCACGAGGGGCGCCCCCGCCGCCAGCGCCTCCTCGATGGTGGTCACCGCGGGCAGTGGCTCGTAGTCGACGTCGATCAGGTCGAGAGCTTCAGCGGCCGCGGCGTCATCCTCGGCGACCACCGCTGCTATCGGCTCTCCCTCGTAGCGGGCCACCTCTACGGCGAGGATGGGACGATCACGGAACGCAGGACCGAAGTAGGGCTCACACCAGCCGAGGTCCTGGCTGGTGACCACGGCGTGCACGCCGCTGACGGTCTTGGCTCGCGAGACATCCACGCGCCCGAGGCGCGCGTGCGGATACGGCGAGCGCAGGAGCTTGGCATGAAGCATTCCCGGCAGGACGAGATCCGTCACGTAGCGGACCCGCCCCGTGACCTTCTCGAGGGCATCGAGGCGACGCACCGACTGCCCGACGACGCGAAATCCTCCGTCGCTCACCTGCGGGGCCCCTCACTCGCCGCGCAGTCCGCGATGGCGTCGATGATCTTGCGGTAGCCCGTGCAACGACAGAGATTGCCGCGCAGGTAGTGCACGATGCCCTCTCTGGACGGAGCGGCTTGCTCGGCGAGCAGCGCGACCGCGCTCAGCAGCATTCCCGAGGTACAGAAGCCGCACTGTACGGCGCCGCGCTCGACGAAGGCCTCCTGCAGTGGATGAAGCGATTCGCCGTCGGTGAGCCCTTCGACGGTGCGCACGTTGCGCCCGTCGACCTCCCGCGCCAGGTAGGTACAGGCGCTCACCGGCCTGCCGTCCACCAGCACCGTGCAGGCCCCGCACACTTGGATGTCGCACGAACGCTTGGCCCCCTTGAGCCCCAGGCGGTCTCGTAGCACGTCCAACAGCAGCGCATGCGGTGCTACCTCCACCTGCGTGGCGCGGCCGTTCACCATCACGACGATACGCCTGGCGTTCGAGTCCCGATCAGTTGCGGCACTGTCCGAATCGTGCAGACCACCGAGGCTCGCTCCGCCGCCGCCCGCGCCCTGGGGGCATGGGGGGCGCGTTCGAGGCCCCCGGAATCGGGCGTGTGACCGAGGAGCGCGGGTGTCCCGGGGCGCTCCGAGCTGCTCTGGGGGGCCCTTTCGAGGCCCGCGGAATCGGGCGTTGGCCGAGGGGCGTCACGGGTGCCCGGGACGCTCCGAGCCACCCTGGGGGGCCTGGGGGGCCCTTTCGAGGCCCCCCATCAAACATCCGCCCCCCATCTGAATAAGCACCACCGCGTGCGCCCACTGCGGGGGAGCGGTCTCTCCCGCGATCCGGGCGGCCGTGGCCTGAAGGGCACGGCGAACAAAGACCCGGGTGAGCTCGCGCTTGTACTCCGCCGAGCCGTGCCGATCGTCGACCGCCTCGACCTCCTCGGCGGCCCACGCCGATAGCTCCGCCGCGTGGGCGGCAAGATGCGAAGGCGATTCGCCCATCGCTTGCGCCTCGAGAGTGTGCAGGCGCTGCGGGACCGGGCCAATACAGCCCACCGCCATCCGGAGGGCGGCCGGTGCGTTGGCGTGAGCGGGCACCATGGCCACGGCCACACCAAGGGTAGGGCGCTCGTAGACGCCGAACTTGATGTAGGTCGCCGTCGTCCCCGGCGGCCAGGGGCGGAGGCGCACCGTGGTCAGCACCTCATCGTCTTCGCGGGCCGTCTGGTAGGCCTCGCGGACGAACTCTCCGAGCGGCAACTCGCGGATCCCGTGTGACGACCAGAGGAGGAGGCTCGTATCGAGCGCGAGAAAGAGGGTAGCCAGATCGCTGTGCGGATCGGCGAAGGCCAGGTTGCCACCGACCGTTCCCATGTTCCGGACGCGTACGTTGGCGACATGGCGAGCGACCTCGCTCACGAGCGGACACCGCGCGTGGACGAGCGGGGAGGTTTCGACGGTGCGATGACGCGTCGTAGCCCCGATGTCCAGGGTTCCGTCCGCGTCGGCGATCACGTCGAGATCTGGGATCCGTTTGAGATCGACCACATGGCGCGGCCGGAGGAGCCCCTCCTTCATCACCAGGAGGAGCTCCGTGCCCCCTGCATAGAGCACGGCGTCGTCGCGGTACTGCTGCAGGAGAGCACCGACCTCGCCGAGGGTCAGGGGCTGATGGAGGCTGAACGGTCGCAGCACGTCAGCGTCTCGGGCTCACGCGAGAGCCCCGGCTGGCTTGACCACTTCCTCTGCGATCATCTGCAGATAGTCGATTCGGGCTCGGACCTCGCGCGGCAGGCTGTAGATCGTGACGCCGATCTTGTCGAGCCCCATCTGGCGAGCGCGCCCGAGCGCCTCCACACAGTCCTTCGGCGAGCCGTTCAACGTCCAGTCGTCGAGGCCCGTCTCGAACCCGAGCTGAAGGGGCACCATTGTCGATTCCTGCATCTCCCATGTCTTGTACATCGCGAAGGTCTTCTCGAGGTAGTCACGCGCGGCGACCAGGGCCGCCGTCTTGTCCGCCGCGACAATGAGGCAGCGCGACGCTCCCACACTTCCCGGCGTGGGAGTGCCGATGTCGGTCCGCGTCTGGCGGAAGAGCGTGGCAAGACGGCCGATGTCGCGCCAGGCGACCTGCGGGCCGAAGAACACGCCGTCGGTGAGCCGGGCCGCGCGGCGCGTGGCTCCATCGCTCTGGGCTCCCATCTCCAGGGGCGGGTGGGGCCTCTGATAGGGGGTGAAGCCGAGACGACCGTCGGTGACACGGGTGTACCTTCCCGGGAAGGTGACCGGTTGGCCGCTCCACAGCAGCTTCATGAGGGCGAGAGACTCCTCGAGCTTGGGGACCCGATCTCGCCGGGCCAGCCGCGCGGTCTCGAGCTCCCGGTCGCGATAGCCAATGGCTACCCCGACGTCGAGACGGCCGTGAGTGATGTGATCGAGGGTGGCGATGTTCTCGGCCGCTTCCACTGCGTTGACGATGGGCAGCAGCAAGACCGAAGTCTTGAGGCGCATGGTGCCCGTCTCCGGGGCCAGCCGCGCCAGGATCGGAAAGGGCTGCGGCCATACGGTCGGGTGGGAGAGCCAGTGCTGGCCGATCGAGACCCAGGCAAAGCCCATGTGCGCGGCGGCCGCGACGACCTCGATGGCCTCGTCGATGATCTGCGTGGGCCCGCGGTCGGTCGGGCTCCAGAAGGGTGTCAGATGAAATCCGATCTGCATCGCGTCTCCTTGTACGAGCGCCGCCCCTTCGCCTCACGTACCTGCGACGACCGAGGCGTGTCAAGGGGAATCCAGCCGCCGAGGGCGTGCTATAAGTCGAGCGATGATCACGCCGGCGGCCGCCCTGTATCGAGTGTTTTACGATGGCTTCCTCGCCCGCCTGCCCGAACCGACCGCAGTTCGCTTCGGCCAGGCGCTGCTGCGCATCGCACCTCTCGATCACCTGCCGGTATTCCGACGGCATCACCCGGCTCTGGAGACGCGGCTGGGTGGAGTGCGTCTGCCCAACCCCTTGATCCTGGCCGCGATGTACTACGATCGACGGATCCTCATGCGGGTCATGGGGCTGGGATTTGGCGCGGTGACGACCAAGAGCATCACGCGTCAGCCCCGTCAGGGGCATCCGCTACCGAATCTGGTGCGCACGCGCACCCCGGCTGGTCCCGGGCTCGTCAACTGCAATGGATTCCAGAATCCCGGCCTCGATGCCTTCTGCCAATCGATCCGTGACATGAAGCATCGGGTGCCGCTCATCGTCAGCGTGGCAGGAGAGTCGGGCGAGGACTATGTGGCACTGGTACGGGCCGTCGCTCCGCTGGCCGACCTGGTGGAGATGAACGTGTCGTCGCCCAACACCGAGCTGGTGTACACGTGGAGCACGCGGCCGACCGAGCTGCGGGAGACGCTGGCACGGGTGAGGGCATCGGTGCCCACGCCCCTCATCGTGAAGCTCTCGCCCGACTTCGGGGACAGCAACGAGCGCCACATCATCCCGGCCGCGCTCGAGGCGGGCATCCGCATCGTCAACTACGGCAATGCCCGGCGGATCAAGGAGTCGCGCCTCTCCCAGGGGGCGGGCGGTCTCTCTGGGCCCGAGATCTTCCCGGCCACCCTGGATCAGGTGCGACGGACCCGGGCGCGCTTCGGCGACACACTGGACATCATCGGTACCGGCGGCGTCGATTCTCCCGAGAAGGCCCTGGCCCTGCTCGAGGCGGGGGCGACTGCCGTCGGTTACTTCACGGGCTTCATCACCCGCGGACCGATCCTCGCTCGCCGCATCCTGGATGACGTGCTGCGGGCAAAGACGGGGGGTGGGTGACGACGTCTCCGTCAAGGAACGCGACGCCGATCAGGCCCGGTGATCGCGCGAGCGATAGTGAGCGCGCAGGAGATCTGCCCCGAAATCGTTCTGCGGATCGTGCCAGACCGAGTGGATGTGATTGGCGTCGTTCTGGCTATTGTCGTACTCGATGAGCAGGGTAGGGCCGTGGAGGCGATAGTAGTGGGCGTGCCGCGTGTCGATGGGACCAGCCCAGGCGAAGTGCACACGCTCGATCCCGTCGTCGCGCAGCCGCCGCAGGTGCTCCTCGGCCATCTCCGCCTGCATGTTGCGCGCGTAGACTTCGATCAGGCGGAGGGCGAGGGCTCGTTGTTCGGCATTGAGCTCTCCCAGCGCGACCCCCACCAGTGTCTTGAGGCTCTCGCCCCGGCCCGGCCCGCTCACGATGTCGCCCAGCGAGTTGCCGGCGATGACCAGGCGCCCGCGCAGCCCCGTGTCGACGCTGCGCGCGAGCGCGAGCGCCAGATCCTGCTCCTCGGCCAACGTGCGCAGCCCCTTGAGCGGCCCTTCTCGCACCAGAGCCGGGTTGGCCCCCATGAAGGCAGGTGTGACGGCGACCGGTCGGCCCGGAGCGAGGGTGAAGTTCAGGGAGAGATGGTGGCCCTCGAGCCGCCAGGCCCATGTGTTTTCGGCTCCCGGCGTTCCGAAGACGGTCACCGCGTAGTTTTCGGCATCGCGAAGGAGCCCGCCGAAGGTCTCCAGCTGCCGGAGGACCCCCTCCAGACGCATGATATTGACGGCCTTCGTATAGCCGACCAGAGACAGGCTGGCCTTCATGAGATCGTGGGTGGCGCTCCGGCTGGCCGGCGTCATCTCCTTGAACGGCACCCCCTCCCGGCGTCTGGGGACGTAGTGCCAGTTCAGTCGTTCCGGGTCGGTCAGGGAAAAGGTCGCGCGTCGTCGCTGGTGCGGCTCGAGGGACGCCAAGAAGGTGGTCGCCGTGCGCGCCATCAGCTCGCGCCCTGCATCCGGGACCTGCGCCAGCGCGGGACGGGCAGCCCAGAAGGCGACCGCACCATGGAGCAGCGCGCGCCGTCCGATCACCATGCCGGGTCCATCGGAGGCCTGCCGCCGTCTCAGCTCTCGTAGATCCGCTTCAGCTCGCCTTCCGCCCACTTCACGGCGTCCTCGGCCCGCATTCCTTGCAGGGTCTTGGCGTACATGTCGACCATGATGAACTTGCTCAGGACCTCGGTGGCCTTGCGGCCGGGTGGACCCGCGTAGCCCACCGGGCGGGCCGACTGCAAGGTCTCCGGGAACACCGCCGTGCGCGGATCCTTCCGCCACAGCGGGCTCTCCCGGTACACTCTCGTCCCGGGGATCCCGAAGGTATCCATCACCTCGAAGTACTTGTCGTACTGGGGCCGGTCCATGTAGTAGCGGATGAAGTCCTTGGCGATCTTCTGATTCTTGGAGTACCGCATCACGCAGCTGTTGTAGTTCGGGAGCCAGTAGAAGCGCCCGGCCGGTCCGGGCGGGTAATGCCCGTGATTCGTTCCCTTGTACACGTCGGGAAACTTCTGGCGCGCAGCAACGTAGATGCTCGGGGCGTTGCCGGTCAGGGAGATTTCCTGGGAGAGGAAGGCACGGTTGTTGTTCGAGTCGTCCCAGGCCAGGCCGCCCTCGTCGAAGCAGTCTTTCCAGAGGGCCTGGGTGAACTTCAGAGCGTCGACGGTGGCCTTACTGTTGATGGCGACCGTGCGGCCGTCCTTCTGGACCTCCATGCCGCCCCACATCCAGATTATCGGGTAGGCCCAGGCGTTCGGATCGTTGATGCTGTGGCCGAAGGCTTGCCCGAAAGGCTTGCCCTTGGCTTTCATGGCCCGCCCGGCCTTCCTGAACTCGTCCCAGGTCTTGGGATACTCGAGGCCGGCCTCCTTGAACCAGTCCTCACGATAGGTCACGGCCCAGGAGATGATGAAGTAGGGCACCGCCACCCAGCGGTTGCCGGCGAAGCAATTTACCTTGGCGTAGTCCCACCACCCTCCCTGCTTGGCCCCGATCTCCTCGGCCACATCGCTCACGTCAGCCAGGGATTCCTGGTACAGGTGCGGGTAGTTGTTGTTGAGGAGGATGATGTCGGGACCGGAGCTGCTCTGTACGGCGGCGGTGGTACGGGCCTGGATGTCGTTCTGGTTGATGCGCTCGATCGCGATCTCCACCCCCGCTTGCTTGCCGAACTCCTTGGCCTGCACCTCGAACAGGGTGTCGGCCGCGGGAACAAAGTGCGACCACTGCAGGAAGTGAAGCCGGGTTCCCTGGGCGTGGGCGGGGGCTCGACCGGCAGCCAGTATGCCCTCCAGGGCGCCCGACGCGACACCCGCGATGGCGGCCGACGTCTTCAGGAAGCGCCGGCGATCCACGATGTCTGACCCGATCGATACGTCGCTTCGACGTCGCTCAAGCCTCATAGATCTTCTTGAGCTCGGTCTCCGCCCACTTCACGGCATCCTCGGCTTTCATGCCCTGGCAGCCCTTGGCGTACATGTCCACGATGATGTACTTCGAGTATGACTCGGTGGCCTTGGCGGTCGGTGGCCCCTGATACCCGAGGGTGCGGGTGTGTCGCGCCGCGCGGCGGAAGATCTGCAAGGGCTTGTCGATGCGTGACCACATCGGATTTTCTTCCCAGACTTTGGTCGCGCCCACCGTGTAGCCTTCGTTCACGTCGAACCACTTGCCGTAGTTCTCGGGCTTGTGCAGCCAGCGCAGGAGATCCTTGGCCACCTTCTGGTTCTTCGAGTACTTCATCACGGCGTGCTCGAAGGTGGCATAGAGCGCGGCCTGACCGGCTGGCCCGCCCGGCAAGGGCGCCGCATGCTCGATGTCCTGCCAGAGGGGCTCGCCCTTCTCGTCCTTGATCTTGTCCTTCTGGCGCTTGGCCACGATGTAAATTGACGCCCCGTTCAGGGTGGCGGAGATCTCGCCGGCGTGGAAGGCCCGGTTGTTGTTGGTGTCGTCCCAGGCCAGCCCGCCCTCGTCACAGGCGTCCTTCCAGAACGCCTGCATGAACTTCACGGATTCAATGGTGCCCTTGGAGTTGATGACCACCTTCTTGCCGCTGGGATCGGTCTCGGCCCCCCCGAAACTCCAGAGCAGCGGGTAGGAGAAGCCCGGCGGATCGCCAAAGCTGTGGCCGAGAGCCTGACCGACGGGTCTGCCCTTGGCCTTCAGCTTCTTGCCGATCTCGCGCCAGGCGTCCCATGTCTTCGGAAACTCCGTGACGCCGATCTCCGCATGCCACGACTTTCGGTAGGCGACCGCGTTGCCACCCGTGCCGTGCGGCACCGCCAGCCAGCGGCCGCCCACCTTGCAGGCCGCGGGAAACGCGTCGTAGAACCCGCCTTCGCTCTTGCCGATGGGCTCAGCCACGTCTGACACATCGATGAGGCCGTTGGCGTAGAGGTGAGGCCAGTTCCAGATCATCTGGAAGATGTCGGCGCCCGCCCCGGACTGGATAGCCGCCGTGATGCGGGGCTGGAGGTCATTGGCGTTGATGAACTCGAAGGTCACCTCGGCGCCCAACGCCTTGCTCGCTTCGGGTGCTTGACGCTTGAGCTCGACATCGGCTTCGGGGATGAAGTCGTTCCAGCGCACGATGTGGAGCTTCGTCCCCTGTGCGTAGGCAGGAGCGCGCTGAGCCGCCAGAATTCCTTCGATACCAGTAGAGGCCGCGGCGGCGGCAACCGAGACGGTCAGGAATCGGCGGCGGTTCAGGCTGGCGCTCATCGATGAGCCTCCTTGTCGTGGTGGGGCCACGTTGACCTGGACGGAGGGTCCAGGAATGTCTGCATAGCTTGCATGGAAACGCGCCCCGTGCCAAGCAGATTCCCCTTGCCGGCGCGTTGAGTATCAGTCAGATTCGCGAGCCTCACCCCGGTCGAAGATCCAATCGATGGGGCCGCGCGCGCGCCGGCTCGCTTCGCGGGCCGACTTCGTCGCATCGTGATCGACACCCGAGGCGCCAGGCGCGAGGACGACCCCGTAGGCAGCCCGGGCTGACTCGGTCGAAATCTTCCCGTCGAGGACGTCGGCCAGGACCAGATCGGGGTCGCGTTCCAGGGGATCACCGTAGCCGGCTCCCCCCGCGATGTACTCCCAGAGCTCGTCTCCGGGGTGGAGGGTCAGCATCATCTTGGACGACAGCTCCTCCTGCCGGCCGTCTCGCCGGATGATGAACGCGCGTGCCCGCGGGGCGGGATGCCCCCCGTGCAGTCCCCACGGTGAGGAGGCGAAGCGCTCACCCCGGTGCGATACCGTGACGTCGGTGGTCGTCGCGACGAAGACCTTCTCCAGCCCAAGCCCTCCGCGGAATTGGCCAGCGCCGCCCGAATCCCGGTGAAGCCGCGCGCGCCCGATGCGCAACGGGAAGTTCATCTCGATGGACTCCACCGGGATGTTCATACAGTTGGAGACGTCCGTCTCGATGGCGTCGATGCCGTCCTTGCGGGGCCGGGCACCCATACCCCCGGCGGCCAGCTCGCTTGCCACGAAGGGCTGGAGCGTCTCGGGATCGGTTCCCCCGAATGCCATCACGAGCAAGGTCCCGGAATTCGCGGCCGGCATCCGATCGGGCAAGGCCTTGACGAGGGCGCCGAGGATGGTGTCGGCCAGGCGCTTGATGGTGGCTGTACGGCAGCTCACCGGAGCGGGCGGGCGCGGATTGACGAGACTGCCAGGTGGCAGCACGGCCTCCACGGCGCGGAAGCAGCCACCGTTGTTGGGAATGGACGGATCGGAGATGGCCCGCACGGCATAGTAGACGGCGGACAACGTCGAGGCGGGTACCGAGTTGAAGGGACCCCGCACCTGGGGGCTGGTTCCCGTGAAGTCGAAGGTCATCGACGAGCCTCGAACGTGCACAGCCACCTGGATTCGGACAGGACGATCGAGGTCGACCCCGTCGTCGTCGAGCGTATCGGCGAACGTGTATGTCCCGTCGGGGATCGCCTCGATTTCCCGACGCGTCAAGATCTCGGCCCGCGTCAGCAACTCCTCGATGTAGGCGAGCACCGTGGGCACGCTGTGTCGGGCGACCAGCTCGCGCAACCGCACGCCCCCGAGCCGACCGGCCGCCACCTGGGCCATGAGGTCTCCCGTGAAGGTGTCCGGCAGGCGCACGTTGCGCCGCAGGAGCCGCAAGAGGTTCTCGTCGAGCACGCCTGCCCGGAACATCTGGGTGGGAGGAATGATCAGGCCCTCCTGATAGAGCTCGGTAGCGTCGGTGGGTACGCTGCCCGGCGTGCGGCCGCCCACGTCCTGGTGGTGACACATGGTGCAGGCGAGGGCAAGGGGAGACCCGTCGGCGAAGACCGGTACGGCGAGGGTGATGTCCGGCAGATGCGTGCCACCGTCATAGGGGTCGTTGAGAAGGAAGGCATCGCCCTCCTGCATGCTCGAGGGAGGGAAGGCGTGCACCAGACGGCGCGCCGCGAATTGTAAGGCGCCCAGGTGGATCGGGATGGCCGCCGCCTGGGCGATTGTCTCTCCCTGCACGTTGAAGAGGGCAGCCGACGCGTCGAGGCCTTCCTTGACGATGGGGGAGGCCGCGCTCTTGAGCAGGGTCAGCTCCATCTCGTCAGCAATCGCGTCCAGGCGATTGCGGAGAACCTCTAAGAGGACCGGATCGATGGGGGCGCGGCTCATGACAGTCTCCGAATGCGCAGGTTCCCCGACCGCTCGACGATGGCCGCGTAGCCGGGCGGGATGACGGTGGTCGTATCGGGCTGTTCGACGATGGCCGGACCCTCGAGCCGCGTGTCCAGGGGAAGGCGAGACCGATCGAAGATGGGCGTCGGTATGAAGCCGGCCGGAGCGAAGTAGGCGCGCCGCTCGCCCAGCTGTGCCGTGGACAGAGCGCGGTGGGTTCCCCCCAGCTCGAGGAGGCGCGGTCGCGGCAGTGGATACGAATGGGTCGCGCGGAAGTTGACAAACTCCACTGGTTGTCCGGCGCGCGCGTAGCCGTACACGCGCTCGTGGGCGGTGTGAAAGTCGGCCTGCGCGGCGAGTACGTGTTCCGCCACGAGCGGCGCCGGAACCGGAACCTCCAGCTCGTAGGCCTGGCCGACGTAGCGCATGTCCGCCGCGTGGGTGACGCGGACAGCCTCGAGAGGCACACCCTCTTCTCGCATGCGCGCGCATCCGGCCTGGTCGAGGGCGGCTAAGCATGCGTTCACGGCGGCCAGGTCCACCGAGTCGACCGGGCTCTGCAGCGTGCGGGCATGATGATGCTCGACAGCCGCGGCCAGGAGACCGAACGCGGCCAGCACCCCGGGGGCTTCTGGCACGAGCACCTCCGATATACCGAGTTCCTCGGCGAGCGCCACACCGTGAACCGGCCCCGCTCCGCCAAGCACGACCAGCGCGAACCCACGAGGGTCGTAGCCACGCTTGATGGTCATGAGCCGGATCTGGTCGGCCATACGCGCGTTGACCACGCGATGGATGCCAGCAGCCGTCGTGACGACGTCGAGGCCTAGCCGCGCGGCGAGGGCGGCGATCACCGCTTCCGCGGCCGCCCACTCCAGCTTGAGCAGGCCTCCGGCGAACGTCTCGGGGTTCAAGTAGCCCAGGAGCAGGCTGGCATCCGTCACCGTCGCCTGCTCTCCACCCCGCGCGTAGCAGGCGGGACCGGGTTCGGCGCCGGCGCTCAGCGGTCCCACGCGCAGACCGCCGGCGCCGTCGACCCACGCGATGCTGCCGCCGCCGGCGCCGATGGTGTTCACGTCGACCATCGGCGTGCGAACGGGGAAGGTGGCGATATGCCCCTCATTGGCGACAAGCGGCTCGCCCGCGTGGACGACGGCGACGTCATTGCTGGTGCCCCCCATGTCGAGGGAGACGAAGTCGCGCAAACCCGACCGCTCGGCGGCAAAGCACGCGCCGATCACACCCCCCGCCGGGCCCGAGAGGAAGAGAGTCACGGGCTGCTGTGCGGCAAGGGCAGCCGACACGATGCCGCCTCGGGAGCGCATGATCTGGGGTACAGCTGCCACCCCGAGCGCGCTCAGAGCCTCGGCGAGTCCGGCCAGGTAGCGTTTCACGACGGGCCCGAGGTAGGCATCGAAGGCGGTCACGCATAGCCGCTCGTACTCGCGGAAGGTGGGGTCGACCTCCGACGACAGGGAGACGCTGATCTCGGGAGCGACCTCACGACAGATCTCGCGGGTGCGTTGCTCGTGAGCAGGATTCACGAACGAAAAGAGATAGCACACGGCAAGAGCCTGCACGCCTGCCGCGCGTAACCGGGCCACCTCTCCCCGCACCTGTGCCTCATCAAGGGGGACCAGGACCCGGCCACGAGCATCAAGGCGCTCGCGAATTCCGACACGCCGTCGGCGGGGAGCCAGGAACGTCGGCGTTTCAGGGTCCATGTCGAGGTCGTACATGCGTGAGCGTTTCTGGCGCCCCAGCTCGAGAATGTCCTCGAATCCCTCGGTGGCGAGGACGGCAGTGACCGCGCCCTTGTGTTCCAGGACGGCGTTGGTGGCCACGGTGGTCCCGTGAACGAAGCGCGTCACGTTCGCCGGCGTGGCTTCCGCCAAGGCCAGAACCCGGCGAACGGCGTGGGCCGTCCCTTCGAGAAGATCCTTGGGTGTGCTGGGAACCTTGGTCAGGACAAGGCGGCCGTCGACCCCGAGAGCGACGATGTCCGTGAACGTGCCGCCGATGTCTACCCCGATCTGCACCCGTGCCTCCTCTGGCTCTCCGATTGTAGGAGCGCCACCGGCGCTTGTCGATGTGGGCGGCTTTCGTTCGTCAGACTTCGACGACGAGACCGTCGTGGGCACACTCCTGGGGGATGAGGTCGACATGGGCCAGCATCTCGCGGCTCATGTGGGTGAGAATCACGCGCCGAGCATGGAAGTCGTCGAAATGGCGCACGAGCTCCGGATAGTTCAGATGCCACTTGACGGGCTTGTCATAGAAGTAGCACTCCGCGATGAGCAGATCGGCGTCTCGCCCGATGCGCGCGAGCGCCTCCGTCCATTCCCCGTCCCCCGTATAGGAGATGATCTTGCCGGCCGTCTCCACCCGCAGGGCGAGGGGATGGGTCTCGGCGGTATGAAGGGCTGCTTCCGGGGTCACGACAAGATCGAGGATCCGGTTCGGCTGTCCAACCGCGAGCTCGACATATTCGAGGGAGAAGCGAGGCTGCATCACGTGGCTACCCGGAAAGAGGGCCTCGGCGATCTCGGCCATCCGCCGTCGCGTGTCTGGGGGACCGGCGATGACGAGCGGCCGCGTCCGCTTCGCACTCAGCATGGCGTCCATGAGCAGGAAGGGGACACCACCACAGTGATCAGCGTGCAGGTGGGTGAGAAGCACGGCGTCGATGCTGTTCGGCTCGATACCTTGCTGGTGCAGGGCGATCAGGGACGAGGCGCCAAAGTCGATGGCGAACCGGCGTCCGGGAGCGTCGACGAGGATGCACGTCTGAAAGCGGCCTCCGCTCCCGAAGGAATCGCCCGAGCCGACGAAGCGCACGGTGACACTCATGAGTCAGTGCGATCGGCGACTGCTACGCGTCGTCGTTCAGCCGCATCTGCCGAAACGCCTCGGCGGCGGCCAGCCCGCGCCGTGCCCCCTGTTCGCGGGCCCAGTCGGTAACCATCTCCGTGGGGTCCCAGGTCCCGAGCTGGCTCTTATGCTCCTTGAGGGCGGCCAGTTTCAGCGGGAGCACGTCCGAGATGTCCACGAAGGTATCGGCACGACGGACGCCGTGGATGAACACCCGCTTCACGTGGTGCGGCAGGAGCCCCTCGGCGAGCAGTTCCGGAAAGATCAGTCGCGTGCCGGCCGATGGGTAGACGGCGTCGAGGGTGACGTCGGCCGCCACCCGGTGGTCCGGATGGTTCAAGTAGCTGTTGCCGTAGTAGCGCATGGTGGGGTCACCGCAGATGACCGCGTCGGGTCGATAACGGCGAATGACACGGGTCAGGTCCCGCCGCAAGGCGATCGACGGTTCCAGGACCCCGTCCTCGTAGGGCAAGAACACGACCTCCTCGATGCCGAGGACCCGGCAGGCGTTACGCTGTTCTTGCTCGCGGATGGGGACGAGGGTTTCGCGGGTGATCTCGGCCGGGGTGAACTCATTCGAGCCTGCCCCACCACTCGTGATGCAGACGGTGATGATCGTGCTTCCCGCGCGCGCCCACTTGGCCAGGGTGCCGCTCACGGTGAACTCTTGGTCGTCCGGGTGAGCGTGAACACTCAGAACCCGGGCGGGGGCGGGGGGCTCGAGGTCGCGTGATGTCGGCATCGTCGCAGGGGGCCGAGCAGGACGTCTGGCCTCGCGTAGTGTACACCAGGGTCAACTACGCCCGTCGCCGGAAGCGCGCCTCGACAACGTGCGTGACGCCCGAGAAATCCTCTGCCCCCCAGCCGGAGTCTCTGGCCTCGGTGTAGGCCGTCAAGGTCTCGCGAAGGATGGGCATGTCGGCAAGGCTGGCGCCAGCCATGCGGGCGGCCAGGGTGACGTCCTTGTGCATGAGGTCGACGGTGAACGTAGGCGTGTAGTTTCCCTCGATCACACGTAAGGCTCGGCTCTCGAAGTAGCGCGAGTAAGCTTGTCCTCCACCTTGACAGACGACGTTGTAGTAGGTGTGCGGGTCCACGCCAAGCCGGACGCAGAGAGCGAGCGACTCCGCCACCGCGACCGCATTGACGGCGCCCAGGGCGTTGTGAAGGAGCTTGATACGGTTGCCCATCCCGGAGGCACCCACATGCATGGTGAGCCGCCCGATGACGTCGAGCAGGGGCTGAACCACGCGCAGACCGTCGAGATTGCCTCCCACCATGAAGAACACCTCGCCGCTCTCCGCCTGGGGACTGGAGCCCAGCATGGGGGTGTCGAGATGCGCAATGCCCTTGCCTTGCGCCTCCGCGTGAATGCGCTGCGTGACCTCGGGGCTGACCGTCGAGCAGTCGCAGGTCACAAGACCGGCCTTGCCCCCGGCGAGGATGCCGCGGTCCCCGAGATACGTCTCGGTCACGATCGCGTCGTTGGGCAGGGCGGTGAAGAGGACGGGAACGCGGGCGGCGACCTCGCAGGCCGCCGCCTGCACGATGATTCCAGCCTGGCTTGCGGCACGGGTCGTCGCCGCGGGATCCACGTCGAACACGTGGACGGAGTAGCCCGACTGCGCGAGGTTGCGAGCCATCGGCCCTCCCATGCGGCCGAGGCCGATGAAGCCGACGTCACCCTTGCCTGTCATACGATCTCCTTTTCTTCGATGAGCGAGGTCATGTCCCGGTGCTCTCGTGAATGGGCACAGGCCTGTGGCGTGCGAACACGACCCGCAGGCCGGCCGGCGCGAGCAGGGTCGTCACCAGGACCACCAGGACGATGGCCGAGAACAGGCTCGGCGAGAGAATCGGCTGACCATCGAGCTCCAGGGAGGCTCCGATGCCCGCGAAGATGAGGCCCACCTCACCGCGCGGCAACATGCCGAAGCCCACGGCGAGCCGGTTGACGTTCGGGCCGAGGGCGCCCAGCCCACAGACCAGCTTGCTCGCGATGGCGCACACCACGAGCACCACGGCCAACCCGAGGACGGATGGTTGGGCCAGGGTGCCGAGATCGACCCGCATTCCCATGAGCACGAAGAATAGCGGTACCAGGATGCTGGACAGCGGGTGCAGGAGCTCTCGTAAGGTGGCGGCCTCGCGCTGGGTACGGACCCCTCGCCCGTAAGGATCGATGAGGACCCCTGCTGCAAAGGCGCCGATGATGGCGGCGAGGCCAATGCGCTCGGCGAGAAACGCGAAGGTGAAACACAGAGCGATCCCGCCCACGAGCAAGGTTTCGTCCGGGTGTCCGGTGCGCATCGTGAGCCGTACCAGCGGCCCTGACAGATAGTGGCCGAGAACGGCGGCCCCGCCGAGGAAGACGGCGGCCCGCAGGATGATCCCGACCACTGATGCGAGCACGGCGCCGCCCGTGGTGGTCGCGCTGGCCGTGACCATCCCGCTCACCACGGCCAAGACGATCAGACCCAGGACGTCGTCGAGAATCGCCGCGCCGAGGACGATCTGGCTCTCGCGCGTCTGGGTGACCTGCAGATCCTTCAGAACACGCGCCGTGATGCCGACACTGGTGGCTGACAACGTGGCGCCGACGAAGAGATGCACGAGAGAGGGCTGATCGGGCTGGAGCCAGGCGGAGGCGAGCCACCCGAGCGTGATGGGCGTCGCCACGCCGACGAGGGCAACCAGCACCGCGGATGGGCCCACGCGCAGCAAGGCCTTCAGATTGATCTCGAGACCGACGTCGAAAAGCAGCATCAGCACGCCGACCTCGGACAGAAAGGCCAGGGTGTAATCGGAGCGCGCGTTGGCGAACATCTGCACACCCGGCAGAACCAGGGCGAGGTTGCCGAGCCCGACCCCAGCCAGCAGCTCACCGAGTACCGGAGGCTGTCCGAGACGCTCCGCCAGCACCCCCCGGCCTTGGCGGCCAGAACCAAGACGGCAACAGAAAAGAGCAGCGGGCCGAACGAAGGATGTTCGGGGCTGGCCGCCGATTCGCCGATGGCGGAGGTCAGATGGATCAGTGCAAACACCAGGCAGACGCAAGAGGCGAATCGCATGGTGAACCGGCGGCTTTCGGTCAATGAAAACGGCCACCCTGGGCCGGGCATCATGCTATTCGTAGGACTGTGGCTGTGTCCAGTCCTGCCCGTACCGGCTGGGAACTTCAGTTCAACAGGCCGTCTGCCGGCACCCTCGAGGTGTCCCTCGCGGGACACTGGCGCCTGCAGGACCGGCTTCCCTCGATCGACGACTTCGAGCGTGCTCTTGGCGCGACGCCGGGAGTAGAGCGCGTCACGTTCGACACTCAAGGCGTGGCCACCTGGGACACTGGCCTCGTCTCCTTTGTCATGAAGATCTTGCGCCACTGTCAGGCGCAGGGGATCGCCGCGGAACGCGAGGGGCTGCCGAACGGCGTGAACCGGCTGATCGCCCTGGCCCTGGCCGTGCCCGAGAAGAAAACGGGCTCCACCGTGGCGCCGCCGTCGTGGGTCGCTCGGGTCGGTGAGTACACGATCGCCCTGGCCTCCGGCGGCCTGGCCTTCGTCCGTTTCATCGGCGAGGCGACCCTGGCTCTCGGTCGTTTCGTCCGCGGCACGGCAACCTTCCGGTGGGGCGATCTCTTCTCGGTGATCGAGGATTGCGGACCCAAGGCGTTGCCCATCGTGACCCTGATCAGCTTCCTGGTCGGGCTCATCCTGGCCTTCATGGGGGCGGTCCAGCTTCGCACCTTTGGTGCCCAGATCTACGTGGCCGATCTGGTGGCGATCGGCACCACACGCGAGATGGGCTGTCTGATGACCGCGATCATCATGGCCGGCCGGACGGGCGCTGCCTTCGCCGCTCAGCTCGGCACCATGCGGGTCAACGAGGAGATCGACGCGCTGGTCACCATGGGCATCCCGCCCATGGATTTCCTCGTCCTGCCGCGCATGCTCGCCTTGATCGTGATGATGCCGCTGCTCACCCTGTACGCCGACCTTATGGCCATCCTCGGCGGCACGTTCGTCGGGGTCACCATGCTCGATCTCGGTGCGGTCCAGTATCTCGAACGGACGCAGGAAGCGTTGACCTTGACCAATTTCTTCTTGGGAGTGGTCAAGGGTTCCGTGTTCGGGATCCTGGTTGCCCTCTCCGGCTGCTTGCGCGGCATGCAGTGCGGTCGCAGCGCCGCCGCTGTCGGTCTGGCCACGACCTCGGCGGTGGTCACCTCGATCGTCCTGATCGTCGTGGTGGAAGGGATCTTCGCGGTGGTCCTCGATGCCCTCGGTATCTGAGACGACGGTGGCGGCGCCCGCCATCGGGGTCCGCGCCGTGGACGTCGGCTACGGCAGCTTCGTCGTCCAGCGTAACCTCGACTTCGAGGTAGAACGAGGCAAGATCTTCGTGGTGATGGGCGGAAGCGGCTGCGGGAAAAGCTCGGTATTGCGCGTCATGATCGGCCTGCTGCCGCCTCTGCAAGGTGATGTGATCTTCGGGGGCCAGAGCCTCTGGCAGGCCGACGATGTCGCCCGCGCGGGGCTGACGCGACGCTTCGGGGTGCTGTACCAGAGCGGCGCCTTGTGGAGCTCCATGACCCTGAGCGAGAACGTGGGCCTGCCGCTCGGTGAGTTCACCGAGCTGACCCCCGCCCAGGTCCGGGAGGTGGCTGCCCTCAAGCTGGCTCTGGTCGGCCTGGCCGGGTTCGAGGATTTTTACCCCTCGCAGATCAGCGGCGGGATGCAGAAACGAGCGGGCCTGGCCCGGGCGATGGCGCTCGATCCCGACATCCTGTTCCTGGACGAGCCCTCGGCGGGGCTCGATCCCATCAGCTCGCGTCTGCTCGACGACCTCATCCTCGAGCTGCGCGACAGCCTTGCCTGCACGGTGGTGGTGGTGACCCACGAGCTGGCCAGCATCTTTGCCATCGCCGACGATTCGGTGTTCCTGGACGCCCAGGCGCGGACCATGATTGCCCGAGGCAATCCCAAGACTTTGCTGGCCGAGACGACCAATCCCACCGTCCGGGCCTTTCTTACCCGCGGCCAGGGGGTGACGGTCTCGTCATGAAGGAGAGCAGGGAGCTCGAATGAGCAAACGAGTCAATCCGACCACGATCGGCGCCTTCGTGCTGGGAGCGCTAGCCATTGCCGTGATAGGGATCCTCGCCCTCGGGGGGCGAGCGTGGTTCACCCGTCCCGTGACCTGCGTGATGGCGTTCGACGGTAGCGTGGCGGGCCTCACTGTGGGAGCGCCGGTGGCCTTTCGAGGCGTGCCACTGGGCACGGTCACTCACATTCAGCTCAGGGCGGTCACCAGCCTGATCGCCGTCTATGTGACGCTCGACCCCTGGCGCATCGCCGATCGGCCTCGAGGTACGATGACCAAGTACGGGGTCATCGAGACGATCCGTTCGAGGGTTCGAGACCGTGGACTGCGGGCGCAGTTGCAGGTGCAGAGCCTCATCACGGGCCAGCTCTACGTCGGTCTCGATTACTACCCGGACGCTCCATTGCACCTGACGGGCGTCGACAACGAAGACTGCGAGATCCCGACCCTTCCCACCACGCTCGCTCAATTTCAGGAGACGCTCAAGAAAGTAGTGGCCGAGATCGAGCAACTTCCCCTGAAGGAGATCGTGATCTCGGCCGCGCGGACGCTTGACGGCATCGATAAGTTCGTCCAGTCGGGGGAGGTGAAGAAGGCCCTGCGGGCCGTGGAGGTTACCCTGGCCGAAGCTCAGGGGCTCGTGCGCAACCTCGATTCCAAGATTGGACCCACCGCAGTCGCCTTGCAGGCGACCCTCGAACAGAGTAAGCGAACCCTCGATGAGGTGGGGCGCGACGTCAGCAAGCTGGTCTTGAATGTCGACGGTCAGGTGGGCCCGCTCGTGACCAACGTCAGCGCTACGTCCGATGCCGCCCGGACCCTCATGGTAGACGGCCAGCGCGTCATCCGGGATCTCAACGAGCAGCTTCGCCCGCTGGTCACCTCGCTGCAGGGCACGTCCGACAGTGCTCGCGCCACGCTCGAGAAGCTCCAATCCACGGCCGGTCAGGTGGACGGTGTCCTCGACGGGAACTCGCCGCTCGGGTATCAGCTCGGAGAGATGCTCGAGGAGCTGACGCGGATGGCCCGCGGCCTGCGGGCGCTCACCGACGAGCTCGATCGCCAACCGAACGTGCTGATCTTCGGCCGAGGAGGGCGCAAGGACTGATGAGGCTCCGACCCACCTCTCTACACCGTCTTCACGCTCCTGGCCTTGTGGGGCGCGGCCGGCTGCTCCTTGCGGTCCCCGCTACCGCACGCCTACGTGCTGGCACCAGCCAGCCCTCTGCTCTGCCCGCGGCGGGGCGGGGACCCGTAGTGGGCGTGGGCCCCGTGACGATTCCGGGCTACCTCGATCGGGCAGCCATCGTGGTCCGCGCGGCGGGCGACGAGGTGCGGCTCTCCGAGGACCATCGGTGGGCGGAATCACTCAAGGATGGCGTGGCGCGGGTGGTTGCCGAGAACCTTGCCGGCATGATCCCGACCGATGCCATCGCGGTCTATCCCTGGAAGACTCCGTGGGCGATCCAATACCGGGTCGCCATGGAGATTATGCGATTCGATGGACCGCTGGGGGGGCCCCTCATTCTCAGTGCGCGCTGGCGACTGCTCGATGGAGTCGGGAAGGAACTCGTGCTGCGGGCTGTCAACCTGAGCGAACCCGCCAGCGATGGAACGTACGGTGCCCTCGTTTCCGCTCAGAGCCGCCTGCTCGCGCGGCTCAGTCAGGACATCGCGGCCGAGATCAAGTCGCGCGCATTGTGATCCCGGGGGCCTCGAACGGTCCGCCCCAAGCGCGCCACCGCCCGGCGGCCCCGACGCTCCCTCGTCGCCACGCTCTCAAGCTCAAGCCTGCTCGCTTTTCTCGATCTTGGCCCAGGAGTCACGGAGCGAAACCGTGCGGTTGAAGACGAGGTGCGTGGAGGAGGAGTCGACAGAATCCACGCAGAAATAGCCGTTGCGTTCGAACTGGTATCGCGTACCGGGCTTGGCGCCGGCGAGGGCCGGCTCCAGCTTGCATCCGACAAGCCGCTCGAGAGAGTTCGGATTGAGGGCGACTTTCCAGTCGTCCTCCTCGTCGGGGCGCGACTTGAGGAAGAGGTGATCGTACAGCCGCACCTCAGCGTCGACGGCGTGGGGCGCCGACACCCAGTGGATGGTCCCCTTCACCTTTCGGCCATCGGGGGCGTCTCCCCCGCGCGTGCTCGGGTCATAGGTTCCGTGCAGCTCCACGATCTCTCCCGTGAGTGGGTCTTTGACCACGCGTGTGCATCGTACAAAATACGCGTAGCGTAGGCGGACCTCGGCGCCCGGAGACAGGCGAAAGTACTTCCTGGGCGGGTTTTCCCGAAAATCCTCCCCTTCGATGTAGAGGACGCGCGAGAACGGAACCCGGCGCGTCCCGGCTCCTGGGTCCTCGGGATTGTTCACCGCCTCCAGCTCTTCGACCTGGTCTTCCGGGTAGTTGTCGAGCACCAGGCGTAGAGGCCGCAACACCGCCATCGCCCGCGGCGCGCGCCGGTTGAGGTCCTCGCGCAGGCAGTGCTCGAGCAGCCCCACGTCTACCACGCTGTCGGCTTTGGCGACCCCAATCCGCTCGCAGAAGTCGCGGATAGCCTCGGGCGTGTAGCCGCGGCGCCGAAGTCCGGCGATGGTCGGCATGCGCGGATCGTCCCAGCCGCTCACCAGGCCGCTGTCCACCAACTCGAGGAGCTTGCGCTTACTCAGCACGGTATGACTGAGATTCAGGCGGGCGAACTCGATCTGCTGCGGGTGATAGATCCCCAGCGCGTCGAGGTACCAGTCGTAGAGCGGACGATGGTCCTCGTACTCCAGGGTACAGATGGAGTGGGTGACGCCTTCCAGTGAGTCGCTCTGGCCGTGCGCCCAGTCGTACATGGGATAGATGGACCAGGCATCACCCGTACGGTGGTGGGACGTACGCCGGATCCGGTACATCACCGGATCGCGCAGGTTCAGGTTGGGCGAGGCCATGTCGATCTTGGCGCGGAGGGTCCTGCTGCCGTCCTCGAACTCTCCCGCCCGCATGCGCCGGAAGAGATCGAGGTTCACCTCCACCGAGCGGCTGCGATAGGGGCTCTCTCGCCCGGGCTCGGTCAGGGTACCGCGATACTCGCGCATCTCTTCCAGGCTGAGATCGTCGACGTACGCCCGTCCCGCCTCGATGAGCTGCACGGCCCACCGGGCGAGCTGCTCGAAGTAATCGGACGCGAAGTAGAGATGCTCGTTCCAGTCGAAGCCGAGCCAGCGCACGTCGGCCTTGATGGAATCGACGTACTCCACGCTCTCCTTGGTAGGGTTGGTGTCGTCAAAACGCAGGTGACAGCGCCCCGCAAACTCGGCGGCCAGGCCGAAGTTGAGGCAGATCGACTTGGCATGACCGATGTGGAGGTAGCCATTCGGTTCGGGCGGAAAGCGGGTAACGACCTGGCCACCCCAACGATTCGTGCGCGTGTCGTCGGCCACGACGGCGCGGATGAAATTAGGAGTCCGTGGTGTCTCGCTCATCCTCTTGATCGTAGCACCACCTTCGCACCCTCCCCCAACGATGGGCGCCAGGGAGGGACCGCCTCAGTCCTGGAGTACTGCGCGCAACCACACTCCGATATCGCGAATCTCTTCTGCGCACACGGAGTGCGGCATCGGGTACTCGTGCCATTCGATCCGGTAGCCGTTCGCCTGGAGCAGGGTACAGGCCTCCCGGCCCCGAGCGAGGGGGATGAGAGGATCCTGGGTGCCATGGGCCATAAAGATGGGGACGGCACGATTGGCCGGGCTCGCCTCGGTCGCCACTGATCCGGCCAGGGGCAGGAAGCAGGAGAGGGCCATGATGCCCGCCAAGCGCTCTCCGTGGCGCAATCCCGTCTGCAAGGCCATAGCCCCTCCCTGGGAGAAGCCGGCCAGGACGATCCGCGAGGAGGCAATCCCCCGTCCCCTCTCCCGCGCGATCAGCGCCTCGATGCGCCCCTGCGAGGACCGGACACCAGGCTCGTCCTCACGCCGGACACCGCGGTCGTCGAAGACGTCGTACCAGGCTCGCATAACGTAGCCGCCGTTGATGGTGACGGGCTGCCTCGGCGCATGGGGAAACACGAAGCGGACGGGCAGCGAGGACGGCAGATCGAGTTCCGGCACCACCGGCTCAAAATCGTGGCCATCGGCGCCGAGACCGTGCATCCAGACAATGGCGGCCCGAGGGGCGGGCGCCGTCTCCACCTCGACCGTGTCGAGCTGTCGGTCACTCATGAGTCGACAGCGTAGTGAGGGTCGTACGAGCCCGTCAAGTGCAGGTCCTCTTGGTCGTCGGTGCGAGCGCTCATTCGGCGGCGGAGGGTGCGGGCTCGTCCTGGCGCGCCCGCTGGCGGGCGCGCTCGTTCTGCTCAGGACGGACCCGGCGCATGAAGGGGATGAGCGGCAGGACGGCGACGAAGGTGATGGAGAGCAGCCAGAAGTCGTCGATGTAGGCGAGCACCTGCGCCTGCTGGACCATGATGCGGTAGAGCATGGCGGTGGCCCGGCGGGTGGCGGTGAAGGAATCCGCTCCCTGGTTCACGAAATGGTCGGTCCACTCCTTCAGGCGCAGCGTGGTGTCCACACTCCACGCGTTCACGTGGCCGGCCAGGGTGGCCTGGTGTTGCTGGCTCCGTCGGGCGAGGAGAGCCGTGGCCAGGGCGACACCCGCACTGCCCCCCACGTTGCGCACGACGTTGTAGGCCGCGGTGGCGTTGCCCAGGCGCTCGATGCGCACGGTGGCCAGGGACAGCGTCTGCAGTGGCACGAAGATGAAGCCCATGGAGAAGCCATGGAGGAAGCGCGGGAAGGCGAGGCTCCAGTAGTCCATGCCGAGGGTCAGATTCGTCATGAGGGTGAGGGCGGCTGCGCTGAGCAAGCAGCCCCCAATCAGCATGAGGCGCTGGTCCATCCGCGCCACCAGCCGTCCCGAGATCATGAGCGCTATCATGGTGCCGAGACCTCCGGGGGCGAGCACGAGGCCGGACGTCCACGCGTCATAGCCGAGCATCTTCTGGGTGTACAGCGCGACCAAGAGCATGCTCGAGTTCATCCCAAAACTGACCAGCGCGATGGCCAGGGTGCCGAGCGAGAAGTTCCGATCATTGAAGACAGTGAGGTCGAGAATCGGCTCCGAGGCCATCAGTTCGCGCACGACGAAGCCGGCCAGGAGGAAGACGGCCAGGACAGCCAGCAGCATGATGAGGTCCGAGTCGAACCAATCCTCCTTCTCGCCGAGGTCCAGCACGAGCTGCAGAGACCCGAAGCCACACACCATCAGCACGAGGCCCAGGGCATCCACCCGCCCCGGACGCTTGACGAAGGGCGCGTCGAAGAGGAAAGCGCTCACCATCAGAAAGCCGGCCACGCCGATGGGCAGGTTGATGTAGAAGATCCAGCGCCACGACCAGTTGTCGGCGATCCAGCCGCCCAAGGTCGGGCCCAGGATGGGCGCCAGCATGATGCCCACGCCCCACACGGCCATGGCCGTCCCGCGCTGCCGGAGCGGGAAGATCTCCCACATGACGGCCTGGGCCATGGGAATCACGGGGCCGCCCCCGAGTCCCTGGAAGATGCGCATGGCGATCAGGAATTCCAGATTCGGCGCGATACCCGAGAGGAACGAGCTGGCGGTGAAGAGAACGGTGCAGATCATGAAGAATCGCCGACGCCCGAAGCGGGCGGACAACCAGCCGGTGGCGGGAATGGCCACCGCGTTGGCGGCCAGGTAGGAGGTGATGACCCACGACATCTCTTCGACACCGGCCGAGAGCGAGCCCTGCATGTGCGGCAAAGCGACGTTGGTGATGCTCGTATCGAGCACCTGCATGATGGTGACCATCATTACCGAGAAGGTGATCGCCCACCGTCGCGCGGGCGACAGGGGAGTGTCGAGGGCGGCGCCGGCGGTCACGCCCGCATGGTACCGCGCGATGATTCCTGCGTCACACTACGGCGTGCGGGGGAGCGGCGGCGCTTTGCCGGACGATGTGCGAGACGCGCAGAAGCTGCCGCCGCCGCGGGTGACCGGTGGGGGGTGTCGGGGGGAGCGGCGCCGCTCCCCCTGACGATGATCAATCGATCAGCGTACCAGGACGGCGCGGCGCCGGGCCGCGGCGCGCTCCCCACTCTTGCGGGCGCGGATGGCCGCGATACGGTCGGCCAGCGGGACCTCGAACTGCTCGCGCGGTCTCTGCCGGTAGTCGAATTCGGGAACCGTCACACGTACCAGACGCGTGCCGAGGGATCGCTCGATGGCCCGGAACCCTGCCTCCTCGTCGGGTGACACCAGGGTCAGCGCATCGCCGAGGGCCTCCATCCGCGCCGTTCGCCCGATCCGATGGACATAGTCTTCCGGCCCGCCCGGGACATCGAAGTTGACCACGTGGCTGAGTCCTGTGATATCGATTCCGCGGGCAGCCACGTCGGTGGCGACGAGGACGCGTACGCGCCCCGCCTTGAACTGCGCCAGCGCCTGCGTACGTTGGGCCTGGCTGCGGTTGCCGTGGATCCGATCGGCCGCCACCCCGTGCCGACTCAGGAACTCGGCGAGACGATTGGCGCGATGCTTCGTCCGGGTGAACGCGAGGACGTTGCGCAAACTCGTGCCCTTCAGCAATTCGAGGAGCAGCGCAGACTTCAGCTCCCGCGGGACGGGATAGACGGTCTGGGCGATGCCGGCCGCCGGCGTCGTGGGACGGCCCACGTTGACGGCGAGGGGATCGTGGAGGAGCTCCTGGGCGAGGGTCACGATGGGCGGCGGCATGGTCGCCGAGAAGAGGAGTGTCTGTCGTCTGACGGGCAGCTGCCTCAGAATGCGGCGGATGTCCGGCAGGAAGCCCATGTCGAGCATCCGATCCGCTTCGTCCAGCACGAGGATCTCCAGCCCGTCCAGCCGCGCGTACGGATACTGCAGATGGTCCAGGAGCCGTCCAGGTGTCGCCACCAGCACGTCGACGCCGCGCCGGAACGCGTGTTCCTGGGGCTGCATGCCGACGCCTCCAAAGATGGCGGCGCCCTTGATCCGAGTGTGCCGCGCCAGCTGATCCCGGTGCTCGTCGATCTGCGCCGCGAGCTCCCGGGTGGGCGTGAGCACGAGCGCACGGGTGACGCCACGCCGGCTGCTTAGGAGACGGTGCAGGATCGGGAGCAGAAAGGCGGCCGTCTTCCCGCTTCCGGTCACTGCGGTGGCAAGAACGTCGCGCCCGCGCATCACCGGAGGAATGGCTTCCTTCTGGATGGGGGTTGGCACCGCGAAGGACAGCTCGTCCAGGGCTCGCAAAAGGTCTGGGTGGAGGTCGAAGGACGTGAACGACATGACTGGCTTCATTCCTTGGCTGAGGCACGTCTGGGCCCAAATCAGTCTTCCGCGACAGGTCAGGTCACGCCCCACGATGCGGAAGAAGCGGCGAGGAAACGCGGTCTGGAAGGAACGACAGGCTCTCGAACGAACCAACGATCGAGCCAGACTTTCTTAGGATACCCCAGGGCGATCCCCTACGCCAATATTGACGCCGTGACGGCTTGACGGTCAGGCGCGTCCCGTGCTCGCTCAGCGTCGTTTCGGGGGATGGGCACGCACCGCCGCTTCGTTGACCTCCGTGCCCCAGCCGGGCCGGGTCGGCAGAATCAGGTGGCCGTCCTTGATCTCGGGCCGCTCGGTCACGAGGTCGTCGTACCAGGGGACGACGTCGGGGTCGATCTCCATGATACGAAGGTTGGGGACGACGGCGCAGAAGTGGGCGTTCATCAACGTTGCCAGGTGCCCGTAGAAGTTGTGGGGAGCCACGTTGACCTCGTAGGCGTCGGCCATCGCCGCGATCTTCACGGACTCGGCCACGCCGTTCCAGGGCGTGTCGATGATAGCCACGTCGACCGAGGAGTGTTCGAAATAAGGCCGATAGTCGCGGCGGCCAAAGAGGCACTCGCAGGAGGCAACCGGGATCGTGGTGTGACTGCGGATGTAGTGCAGTGCCTTCGGGTCGCGCGTGTCGATCTCCACCCAGAAGATATCGAAAGGCTCGATCGCCCGCGCCACCTTGAGGAACCCCTCCGTCTTGAAGTTGAAGTTCAGGTCAACCAGGATATCCATGTCGGGTCCGGCTCCTTCCCGGAAGGCAGCCAGCTCCTCGCGCATGGCCTTGAGCACGGCCCGCTCGGCATTGAGCTCCGGGAAGCACCCCCGGCGCGCGAAGCCCGGGGAATGCAGATGCGCGTCTTGACCCAGGACGAAGACATTCGTCTTCAGAGCGGTGAAGCCGCGAGCCGCGACCTCCCGTCCCGCCTTCACGACGTCGTCGAGCGTGCGCAGGGGCGGCAGCTGCATCTCCTTCGACCAGGCGAGACGGTAGGTCCCACAGTGAGACCAGTAGAGGCGAATGCGATCGCGGATGGGTCCTCCCAGCAGCTCGTAGACCGGCACCCCCAGCGCCTTGGCCTTGATGTCGAGGAGCGCGTTCTCGATGGCGCCGATGGCCTGCTGGGCGATGCCTCCGCTGGCCTGACGCCGCACCGCGTACATGAGGGCTACCAGTGACTCGTAGGCGCGGGGATCCTTGCCGACGATGGTGGGGGCCAGCCGCTCGATGACGACCGATACGCCGGGACCGCCGAACGATTCGTTGTACTCGCTCCAGCCCACGAGCCCGTCGTCGGTGGTGATCTTGAGGAAGTCAAATGTGCGCTGTCCGGCATCGGCATGCAGTGATTCCACGCTCGCGATCTTCATGGGTCCTCCCGTGCCTTCGCCCGGCTAGGTGGTGCCCCTTTGTGAGCGGCTCATTTTCGCGT
Organism: uncultured Candidatus Rokubacteria bacterium; assembly: GCA_963754315.1. Lineage (GTDB taxonomy): Bacteria > Methylomirabilota > Methylomirabilia > Rokubacteriales > CSP1-6 > CAVWFS01. The sequence goes on along the minus strand of CAVWFS010000007.1, from coordinate 631,655 downwards.
ACGCTCGGGTCTGGCCTTCGCATTGTAGGCTAGGGAGCGCACGATGGGGTCTACCACCGACCAGGCGTCGACCAGAACAGTCCCCACCACCACCGCCTACACGCGCCCCGACTCCGAGTCGGCGCGTCTATGGCTTGAGGCGCAGAAGGTTCTTCCGGGCGGTAACTCGCGTACGACCGTGTTCATGTCGCCGCGGCCCGTCTATGCCGCCGAAGGTGAGGGGTGTTGGCTGGTCGACGTGGATGGCGAGCGGCGCCTCGACTTGCTGAACAACTACACCGCGCTGATCCACGGCCACGCCCACCCCGCGGTGACGGAAGCGGCCGCCCGTCGACTGTCCCGCGGTGCCTCGTTTCCGCTGCCGACGGCCGAGGAGATCCAACTGGCCGCCCTCCTGGTGGACCGGGTCCCCAGTGTCGAGCGGGTTCGGTTCACCAACTCGGGCAGCGAGGCGGTCATGATGGCCATCAAGGCGGCCCGCGGGTTCACCGGTCGGCATCGGATCGCAAAGTTCGAGGGCGCCTACCACGGCTCCTACGACTGGGCGGAGGTGAGCCTCAGCTCTTCGCCGGCCGACTGGGGAGCGCTCGAAGCTCCCACGAGCGTCGCGTACTGCAAGGGCACGCCGCCCTCCGTGCTGGATGAGGTGGTCGTGCTGCCCTTCAACCACACGAGGCTGGCGGCCGCGCGCATCGAGCGCGAGGCCGGCGAACTGGCGGCGGTGATCGTGGACCCCATTCCCAATCGTGTCGGGCTGATCCCCGCCCGCGCCGAATTCCTGCACGCCATCCGCGCGGTCACGGCCGCTCACGGAATCCTCCTGATCTTCGACGAGGTGATTTCGTTCCGGGTCGGGTACCGGGGGGCGCAGGGCGCCTTCGGCGTCCGACCCGACCTGACCACATTCGGAAAGATCATCGGTGGCGGGTTCCCGGTGGGCGCCGTGGGGGGACGAGCTGACGTCATGGACGTCTTCGATCCGCGCGGCGGCAAACCGGTTGTCCCTCACGGAGGCACCTTCAACGCCAATCCGGTCACCATGGCGGCGGGACTGGCGGCCATGCGCCTGATGGACGAGACGGCCTACGGCAGGCTGGAGGAGCTCGGTGAGAAACTCCGCACCGGGTTCCGGGCTTGCCTAGACCGGGCCGGTGTGGCGGGCGCCATCACGGGGATGGGCTCGCTCTTTCGCATCCACCCCGCGGAGCAGGCATTTGTCGACTACCGCAGCACCCTGACCGACGAGGGGGAGCGCAAACGCTTCGACGAGCTCCACCGAGCACTCCTGAACCACGGCGTCCTGATCTCACCCTCGGGTCTCGGATGTGTTTCGACTGCCGTCACCGACGCAGAGATCGAGTACTTCCTCGAGATCGTGAACCACTGCGTCCGCGCGAGCCCGGGCTAGCTCCCGCGGTACGTCGTATAGCTCCAGGGGGCCACGAGGAGAGGCACGTGGTAGTGGCGGTGGGGATCAGCCACCGCGAACCGCACGGGCACCACCTCCAGGAATGGCGGATCGGCCGTGCTCGCGCCGAGCCTCCGGAAGTAGGCGCCGACGTGGAACGCGATCTCATAATGCCCCACGTCGAGGTCAGTCAGCAGCGGTCCGTCGGTGCGGCCGTCGCTGTTGGTCATCACGGTCTTGAGCAGCCGAGCACCGCCGTCGGGAGCGATCACGGACAGGTCGATGCGGAGTCCGCTCGCAGGGCAGCCGTGGGCCGTGTCGAGAACATGGGTGGTGAGGGTCGGTACGACCACGAGCGCCTCCAGCCGGAACCTGGCGATGTCGGCGACCTCTGCGAGGGCCGTCTCGACCTCCTGGATGCGTGAGTGGAGGAGGCGCTGCTCGAACGCGGCCAGGATGCCGTTCACGTCGTGGTTGCGGGCCGCGATGATGAAGGGAAAGCCGAACGTCTCGCGATAGGCTGTGTTGAGACGCTGGAAGCGATCGTAGTCTGCTTCCGTCAGGCGATCGAGGCCCGCCGCCGCCTGCTCAGCTTCTGAGCTTTCGCTCAGGGCGCTCGCCCGCGTCGCCCGGTCACCCAGGTCGGGGTGCGCTCGCAGGAGGGTCAACTGCTCTGGCTCTGGCGCCCGCCGTACGGCTGATACCATCGCCGCGTGTAGGGTGGCCACCGTGGCAAACGGCCGCGCCTCCCACGTCCGCTCAGCCACCCAGGCGGAACCCTCGAAGACGGATCCAAGGGCACGCGTGAAGGCGGTCCGGTCCATGTCGTTCAGCGCTCGCAGGGACAGGCGCCGGGGCACGCGCGAAATGTGGCGGATTTTTGGATAGGCGGCAAGGAGAATCGGTTTCGGGTAAGGTCAAGGCAATGAGTGATCCGCTCGACGATCTGTCGCCTGGGACCCGCATCCTGCTTGGTCCCGGACCCACCATGGCCGACCCGCGCGTGCTGCGCGTCTTGGCCACTCCGCTCCTCGGTCAGTTCGATCCGGAGTTCACCGCCATCATGAACGAGGTGATGGCTCTCTTGCGATTTGCTTTCCAGACCGATAACCCGTGCACCTTCCCCGTCTCGGGGACCGGGCGAGCCGGCCTGGAGGCTGCCATCGGCTCGATCGTCGAGCCCGGCGACCGTGTGGTGGTGGCGGAGTGCGGGCGCTTCGGCCTGCTCCTGGTCGAGATCGCCCAACGCTGTGGCGCCGAGGTCGTCGTCGTGCGTGGCGAATGGGGACGAGTTATTGACCCGGCGGCACTGGAAGTGGCCCTGCAGGGTGGCCGGACCAAGCTCGTAGCCACCGTCCACGGAGAAACGTCCACGGGCGTGTTGCAGCCGCTCCCGGAGATTGTCCGTCTCACGCACGCCTATGAGGCTCTGCTGCTGACTGACGCTGTGGTGACACTCGGCGGCTGCGAGGTTGCGGTGGACCGCTGGGGTGTCGACGTCGCAGTGGCCGGCACCCAGAAGTGCTTGAGCTGCCCATCCGGGCTGGCGCCGGTGACGTTCAACACAGCGGTCCAGACGGCCATTCGATCGCGCCGCCACCCGGTGCGCAGCAACTATCTCGACCTCGGGCAGCTCATCGATTACTGGAGCCCGGCCCGCTTCAACCACCACACGGCTCCCACATCGATGGTCTATGGGCTACGGGAGGCGCTGCGGGCCATTCAGGGCGAGGGACTGTCGGCGCGATTCGCCCGCCATCGTCTCCATGGTGATGCGTTGCGGGCGGGCCTCATGGCCATGGGCCTCACGTTCTTCGGCAAGGAGCCGCCCGAGCACCGGCTGCCCTTCATCACCCCGGTGGTGGTGCCAGAAGGGATTGACGAGCTGAGGGTGCGTCGGCGGCTGATCGATGACTTCGGCGTCGAGATCGGCGCGGCCTTCGGACCCCTTCAGGGCCGCATCTGGCGGATCGGGACGATGGGCTACTCGGCGCGGCGAACGCACATCTTGCTCGGGCTGGCCGCTCTGGAATCCGTGCTCCGCCGCGAGGGCTGGTCGGTCCCGGCCGGCGCCGCAGTCGATGCAGCTCTGGCTCACTATGCAGCGACCGGGGAGGACCACGCCCACCGCGCCCACGACAGCCTCGGCGCGGATGGGATCGGGCGCCTGTGAGCTACGCGCGCGACCTGATCGGGTACGGCAGAACTCGCCCCGATCCCAAGTGGCCAGGCGGAGCGCGGCTGGCCTTGCAGATCGTCATGAACTACGAGGAGGGGGGCGAGCGCTGCCTTCTCCACGGCGACCAGGAGTCCGAGGCCTTCCTGCAGGAAGTCGTGGGGATGCAACCCCTGGCCGGAGTCCGCAACCTCCAGGTGGAATCGATGTACGAGTATGGCAGCCGCGTGGGCTTCTGGCGGCTGATGCGGATCTTCGCCGAGCGCCAGCTCAGCATCAGCGTCTTCGCGGTGGGAATGGCTCTCGAGCGGAATCCGGAGGCGGCGGCCGCCATCGTCGAGGCCGGCCACGAGGTCGTGAGCCACGGCTATCGGTGGCTCGACTACCAGTTCGTGAGCGAGGACGTGGAGCGCGAGCATCTCCGACTCGCCGTGGAGAGCATCACCCGGGCCACGGGAAGCCGGCCCCTCGGCTGGTACACCGGACGTCTGGGGCCCAATACACGTCGCTTGGTCGTCGAGGAAGGCGGCTTCCTCTACGACGCCGACGCCTACAACGACGACCTGCCATACTGGGACCTGGTGAGCGGGAAGCCTCACCTCGTTGTCCCATACACCCTCGACAACAACGACATGAAGTTCGCAACCCCGCAGGGCTTCAGCACGGGAGACGAGTGGCTGGCCTACCTGCGCGACGCCTTCGACGTGCTGTACGCCGAGGGAGCCGAGTACCCTGCCATGATGTCGGTGGGACTTCACATGCGGCTCATGGGCCGCCCCGGGCGCGCGGCGGCCCTGGGGCGCTTTCTGGATCACGTGCTGCGACACGATAGGGTTTGGATCTGCCGGCGCCTGGACATCGCCCGGCACTGGATTGCTCATCACCCCTACACACCAAGGAGCCAATCATGAGGAGGCGACGCCAATCGATGCTCGGCACCGCGCTGGTGGCCGTCATGCTGGGCGGCGGGGCGGCAGCGTTCGCCCAGAGTCCGGAAGTCCCGGCGGGGACGGCGGCCCGGGTCGGTGGCGACACGATCTCCGTGGCCGAGTTGGAGCAGATTTTGGCCACCGAGTTGTCCCGCCTGGACCAGCAACGCCAGGATCTCCTGACGGGAAGGTTGAACCAGCTCATCGCCGAGCGCTTGCTGGCTCAGGAGGCGAAGCGCCGCGGAATGGAGGTCGACGCGTTGGTCCGCGACGAGATCGAGGCCAAGGTGATTGCCGTGACCGAGGCGGACGTGACCGATTTCATCAATCAGAATCGCGCCCGTATCCGTCAACCCGATGGCGCCGAGGTGCGCAGCAAGGTGGCCGATTTCCTCCGTCAGCAACGTCTGAATCAACGTCGCGACGCGTACGTCGCCAGCCTTCGGGCACAGACCCCCGTCCAGGTGTACCTCAAGGAGCCTGAGCCGATCCGGGTGAAGGTGGATCCCAACGTTGGTTTCGCCCGCGGCTTGCGGGAGGCCCCGGTTACCATCGTGGAGTTTTCCGACTTCCAGTGTCCGTACTGTCGCTCGGTGGTGGCCACGCTCAAAGATGTGGCTGCCCGCTATCCGGACCGTGTCCGCTGGGTGTTTCGGGACTTCCCGCTCGAGAACCTACACCCCGAGGCCCCGCTCGCCCACGAAGCCGCGCGCTGCGCTGGTGACCAGGGGAAATTCTGGCCGTACCACGATGTGCTCTTCGCCGAGACCAATCTGACACCCGACGCGCTCAAGCGGTACGCGGCCCAGGTCGGGCTGGAAGCGAGCGCCTTCGCTCAATGCATGGATAGCCGGCGTCATCGCGCCGCCGTGGCCGCTGATGTGGCTGCCGGCGCCCAACTCGGGGTCACCGGCACTCCCACGTTCTTCATCAACGGGCGACCCTTAGTCGGGAACCTACCGCTGGCGGAATTTCAACGCGTCATCGAGCGGGAGCTCGCGAAAACCGCCGCCACCAAGTGACATCGGGGAGCGCCCGGGTTACCTGAGGCGCTCCGAGCCCGGGGGGAAAGAGAGGGGCCAGATCGCGGCCCCTCGTGCAGAGATCGCTCGCCCAGGGTGATATCGTGGGCGACGAGGACCCGGTTAACTCGGCCCCAGGTGGGATCAATCTCGCATCCAGGTTTCGGCGAGAGGAATGTCCCATTCGCGCAGCCGGGTCGAGGGCGCCTTCGTCGGCTCGGTTGGGCCCGCCCCGCTGGGGGCGACGCGGAGCAGGCGATCGACGTCCGCGCGAAGATAGAGGCGCTCGCGCTTGATACCCTGGCGGTAGCTGCGCAGGATTCCCCGACTGACGTACGCGTAGAGGGTGGCGCGCTTGATGCCCAGCTGGCGCGCCGCCTGGTCGGCCGTCAGATAGTCGTCCGCTGCGTCCATCATCCTCTACGGTAACAGGCGACCCCTTTATTCTCCGCCAATCTTCGAGTCTTATCTATATGAATCAATATAAATCATGTATAGTGCTGCTAGGAGCCAGTCAGGAGCGTCCAGGAGGTGCGCTATGAGCGCAGAGTGGAAGGCAGGACTGGAAGACGTGGTCGCCGCCCGCTCGGCCATCACGGCCATTGACGGGGCCCGGGGCCAGCTGTACTACCGTGGCTACGAGATCGGCGACCTCGCGGGAAGGGCTTCCTTCGAGGCCGTCACCCATCTGCTCTGGTTCGGCGAGTTGCCGAGCTTCCAGGAGGCGGCGGCCTTCGAGGCGCGCCTGAGAGCGGCCCGCGAGCTGCCGGGACCGGTGGCCGCGCTCCTGGAACGGTGCCCTCCCGACAGCCATCCCCTCGATGTCCTGAGGACAGCGGTCTCGCTGGCGGCCACCGTGGACCCTGATACACGCGAGAACGACCAGGAGGCCAACCTCCGGAAGTCGGCGCGAATCATGAGCCTGGTCCCCTCGGTGGTGGCGGCCTGGCACCGGCGGCGAACGGGGCAGGCTCAGCCGCCGGTCCGAACCGACTTGTCGCACGCGGCACACTTTCTCTATCAGCTGCGGGGGGAGGTGCCCACCTCCGAGGTGAGCCGAGTTCTCGATGTGATCCTCACCCTCCATGCGGATCATGAGTTCAACGCCTCCACCTTCGCGCTACGGGTGGCAGTCGCGACTGTCGCCGATCTCCACGCAGCCGTCGTGGCCGCCATCGCGACGCTCAAGGGGCCGCGGCACGGGGGAGCCAACGAGGACGTGCTGAGCCTGCTGCGCGAAATTGGCCAGCCGGAGCGGGCCCGCGCGTTCATCGAAGAGCGGCTGGCCGCCCGCGACCGCCTCTCAAAGGGCGCCCGCCGCGATCCGCGGGCGCGCGTGCCCGGCTTTGGTCACCGTGTGTACCGCGTGGACGACGCGCGGGCGCGGGTGCTGCGGGACATGGCGCGCACGATGGCGGAAGCTACTGGGCGCCAGCGGCTCTTCGAGGTGGCGGAGCGCGTCTACGAGACGGTCACGTCGCGCACCGGACTCCCGGTGAACGTTGACTTCTTCTCGGCCGTCGTGTACGACGCCCTCGGCATTCCTGTCCGATCTCTGCACGTCCATCTTCGCCGTCGGGCGGGTGGCCGGCTGGTGCGCGCATGCCCTCGAGCAATATGCCGACAATCGCCTCATCCGGCCCCGCGCCGACTACACTGGCCTGCCCCCGCGCCCGCTGGCGATGGAGGTCGGTGTCACCTATTCGGCTGCGGGGTGAGCCGAAGGTACGGCTTCAGGGCGCGCCAGCCCTTGGGAAACTTCGTCTTGGCGTCGGCATCGCTGACGGCGGGGACGATGATGACGTCCTCGCCCTGTTTCCAGTTCACTGGCGTCGCCACCTGGTAGGCGTCGGTGAGCTGGAGCGAGTCGCTGACGCGGAGGATCTCGTCGAAGTTCCGGCCCGTGGTGAAATCACGTGGGTGTGAGAAGAGGATCGCCCAGCCGTTGCCGATCCAGTCGTGGAAGTGGATAGGTCCCCCGGTGCTGTCCCATGGGCCGTGTGGCGGGCTCAGGGGGGGCCGAGGGCGAAAATGGGCTACACTGGCGCCCGACTCGGAGGTCGCGATCATGGCACACCAGGCAGAGGTGTCCAGTGCGGCGCGCGTGTTCGATCTGCATGCCCTCAAGGCCTTCGCACCGGACAAGCGGGTCCGACGGATGTTGTTCAAGACCGACCAGCTCTGGTCGGAGATCGCTTGCTACGAGCCCGGTCAATCAACGGTCATGCACTCACATCCGAGCGAGGAGGAGGCCATCTTCGTGCTCGAGGGCACGGCCCATCTGCGCATCGGCCCCGAGGAGACCGTGGTGCGGGCGGGATCGATCGTCTGGTTTCCCAACAACGTCCCCCACGATGTGCGCAACCTGACGACCGAGCGCTGCGTGATCATGTTCATCAAGGTGAACCCAAAGGTGTTGAGGGAGGGCGCACATGGGGAACGTGGAGCGCTGTGACAAGACGCTTCCCACCAACGAGATGATCTACCACGTGCGGCGGGACCCCGAGCTGCGGGCGCGAATGCTGACGGATCTGCCAGGCCTCGCCCGGCAGTTCGGGCTCTCGACAGCCGAAGAGGAGGCCCTCCGCGACCGAGACCCGCGTCGCCTCATGGATCTTGGGGTGCACCAGTACTACGTCCCCCAGATTCTGCGCCTCTTCTTCGGCACCACGCAGAACACCAACGCCAGCGCGACCCTGGAGTGCTACCGTCGCGCCTTCCCCGTCGAGACCGCCCAGAGCATGACGTTGCAGGAGCGGCGGGAGGGGAGCGCCTGATGGGGCACATCGTCGCGGCCATGGCCATGACCCATTCACCGGGCCTCACGGGGTGGTTTACCCGAGCCCCCGAAGAGCATCAACAGCTCGCTCTGCAGGCCACCGCGGAGATGCGTCGGCGCCTGGAGGCGGCCCGTCCCGATGTGCTGGTGATGTTCAGCAATGACCATCTGCTCAACTGGCCGATGAACAACATCCCCGAATACACCGTTGGCATTGGCGAAGAGCACGTCGGCCCCGCCGACTGGTTCGACGAGTGGCTAGGGATGGAGAAGTACCGGATTCCGGGCCATCCCACCCTCGCGCGCTTCATCGTCAACGAGGCCGCCCGTCGGGGTGTCGCTCTGTCCTACCTGCGAGCCATGCAGTTCGACGATGGCATCTCGGTCCCGACCCACTATCTGAACCCCGATGCCCGCTTCCGGTTGGTGCCGGTGACCATGAACTGCACGGTCCCGCCGATTCCGAATCCGAGCCGCGCCTACGAGGTCGGCTGTGTTCTGCGCGACGTCGTCCACGCCTTTCCCGGCCGAGACCGCATTGCGGTGATCGCCACCGGCGGGCTGTCCCACGAGCCGGGCGGGCCCCGCTACTTCTGGGTCGACGAGCCCTTCGACCGCTGGTTTCTCGATCTCCTGAAGCGAGGTGATCACCAGGCCTTGTTGAACGAGTGCACCCTCGAGCGCATGGAGGCGGCCGGATCCGGGGGGACCGCGGAGTTACTCGCCTGGATCCTGGTCCTGGCCTTCACACGAGGACCCGCGGACGTGCTGGCCTACATGCCGGCCGTAGCCTGGCGGTCCGGGACCGGCATGGTGGTCTGGAATGAGCTCGTGAAGGAGGCGGCCGGATGACCGAGGCCTCCGGCGCCTTCATCGGGCTCCTGCGCAGCGAGAACTTCGGCAAGCTGCTCGTCACGCTGTAGGGCGCCGTCCGGCAACGCACGCGGGACGGGACGACGTGACCCCGACGCGCTGGGTTGTGCTGTTCCTCATGAGCCTTGCGCATGCGCTGGGCTCGCTGGCCGCGCTCGCCGTGGCTCCCTTGGCGCCGTTCCTCGTCGATGGATTGCGGCTCTCGCGGGTCGAGATTGGCCTGTTCCTGCCGGCCGTGTATCTGGGAGGCGTCCTCATGTCCCTACCGGCCGGCTCGCTGACCGAGCGATACGGGGTCGGGCGACCACTCGTCGGGGGGTTGGTCCTCATCGCGGGAGCGATGGGCTTGACCGTCATCGCCCCCTTCGTGCCCCTCCTGCTCGCCATCCTGGTCATCGCGGGCTTTGGGTTCGGCATGCTGAACCCGACGACGGGACGGGCCATTTACGATTGGTTCCCTGCGCGGGAGCGGGGCCTGGCCATGGGAGTCAAGCAAGCAGGGCTGACCCTGGGCGGAATCGTGTCTGCCTTACTCCTGCCCCCGATTGCGCTGCTCCTGGGCTGGCGAGTCGCCGTGCTGCTCGGCGCCGCCCTGTCGCTGGTGACCGCACTGCTCGTGATCTCGACCTATCGGGAAGCCCCGGCCCGAGTGGCGCAAGGCACGCCGAGCACAGCGTCGTTCGCCGACCTCGGCCCCGTGGTGCGACGGACCGAGGTGCAGGTCGTTCTCGCGTGCGGCCTCGGACTCGGGATCGTGCAGTCGTCGGTGCTCGCGTATCTGGTGCTGTACGCGCGTGATACCTTCGCGCTATCAAACGTGGATGCGGCACGCTTGCTCGCACTGGCCCACGTCGGCGGCGCGGCCGGTCGACTCGGGTGGGGTGTCGTCAGCGATCGATTCTTCGAAGGGCGTCGTCGACCAGGATTGACCCTGAACGCTCTGATCGCCGCCGCCGGCCTCGTCGGCTTCGCGCTCGGCGGTGCGCTCTCGCCTCTCTGGGCCGGTGCCATCGCTTTCCTGACCGGCCTCGGCGCCTTTGGCTGGGTCGGCCTCTTCTTCGCCCTGATGGCGGAGATTGGCGGTACCCGGTTTGCCGGGCTGATGACGGGGCTCGGAGTCATCTTCGCGTGGGGCGGGGTGCTGGTGGGGCCGCCGCTGTTCGGGCTGGTGGTGGAGGCGACCGACTCGTACCGGATCGGGTGGTTCGGCCTGAGCGTGTTGGCCGTCGTCGTGGCGGCCATTCTTCCTCGTCTGCGGCCCCTTGTGCAGCGCTCCCAGGACACCTGAGCGTTGCCTGGGGTCTCGTCGATCGGGCAGAGCCAGAGTCCGGGTGCAGTCGACGCGCGCCCCCCGCGCTCACGCCGAGCGTGTCGAGGGCTGCGGGGCTTGGAGGGACATCGCGGGACCCGCGAATTTAATGACGAACCGGCTGCCGGAACCAGGAACGCTCTGCACCGAGATCGTGCCGCCGTGGGCCGTGATGATCGATCGCGTGATGGCCAGCCCAAGACCGGTGCCGCCCGTCTCGCGCGCGCGGGCCGCGTCGAGCCGGACGAACGGCTCGAAGATGCGTTCAGCATCGACCGGATCTAGGCCGATCCCCGTGTCGGCCACGGTGATGAAGGCGGCGCCATCGCTCCGAGTCAAGGACAGATCGACGGCTCCACCGCGTGGCGTGTACTTCACCGCGTTCTCCACCAGATTGATCACGGCTCGTCGCAGAGCGACCTCCTCGCCGCGGATGGTGACGGCCGTCAGCTCCTTCACGCGGACGGTGACGCCGGCTTCCTGACCGAGTCGTACGCCGAGATCGAGAGCCTCGAGCAGGATTGATTCGAGATCGACGGGAGCTCGCGGCCCCTCGAGACCGGCTGTGGCACGTGACAGGAGCAGGAGATCCTCGGCCAGGCGGATCAACCGATGCGCCTCCTCCAGGTTCGACGTGAGCACGTGACGATAGGCCTCAGGCGTGCGCTCGGCGCGCAGGGCGACTTCGATGCTGCCCTTCAGGGCGGCGAGCGGCGTCCGCAGCTCGTGGGCAGCGTCGGCCGCGAAGCGGCGCATCTGGGCGAAGGTGGCCTCGAGCCGGGTAAGCATGCCGTTCAAGGTATCGGCCAAACGATCCAGTTCATCACCGGAACCTCGTCGCGGGACACGTTGCGCGAGGTCCTCTGCCGTGATGCGCCGGGCGGTCGCCGACATGGCGTCCACCGGCCTGAGCGCGGTACGGGCGACGGCGGCCCCTCCCACGGCTGCCAGAGCGACGCCGGCTGGAATGAGCAGAAGCAACGTCTGAAGATAGCGCGAAAGCGTCCGGCGGGTCCGCGCGAGCGGCAGGCCGACCTGGACGAGCTGGACGACTTTGCCCTCGCGGACGAGGGGAATCGTCAACAGACGGGTGGCGCCTTGCGGAACCAGATCCACGGTCTCGAACGTGCTCCTGCCGACCAGCGCGTTCCGGCGCGCTTCGGGTGAGAGGGGCAGCCGGTCGTTCTGAGGCCCCGGCGAGCGCAGGCCCGGATGGCCATCAGGATCGAGAAACTGGAAGAACTTGTCGTAGAGCTCGTTGCCCAGCATCTCACGCATCCACTGCTCGAGGGGGCCAGGTCCGGCGTCCTCCACGGGAGGACTGGTGCTCTGGATAGCCTGCGCTACCGTGAGGAGCGAGGTATCGAGGTCTTGAAGCAGACGCGTGCGCAGCAGGGAATACGAGAGGCCGCCCACGACCAGGAGAATGGCGAGCAAGGTCAGCGAGTACCAGATCGTGAGACGGCTACGAATGGACAGCGGGCGCATCAGTCGCCAGCTCTGAGCACGTACCCGGCGCCCCGCATCGTCCGGAGCAGCGGCCGCTCACCCTCGGCCTCGATCTTGCGGCGCACATAGCCGACATAGACATCCACCACGTTGCTCTCCGGGTCGAAATCGAGGCCCCACACGTGCTCAGTGATCATGGGGCGGGTGAGGACGCGCCCGGTATTGCGCATGAAGTACTCGAGCAGGGCATACTCCCGCGCGGTCAAGATGATGCGCCGCTCTCCACGTCGCACCTCGCGACGGGCTGGGTCGAGGAGCAGATCGGCCACTCTGAGGACGGGGCTCTTGGCCTCGCTACCCCGGCGCAGGAGGGCGCGTACACGGGCCAGGAACTCCTCGAAGGCGAAGGGCTTCGTGAGGTAGTCGTCGGCGCCGACGTCGAGGCCAGTTACCTTGTCGGCGACGCTATCGCGCGCGGTCAGGACAAGAACCGGAGTGGGAAGCCCATGCCGGCGCAGCGCGCGTAGGACGGCGAAACCGTCGCGTCTGGGAAGCATGACGTCGAGAACGATCAGGTCATAGGGCGGACCGTCGACAATGAGTCCGAGGGCCGTCTCCCCGTCAGTGGCCACCTCCACCGCATGCCCCTCTTCTTCGAGGCCCTGCCGGATGAAGCTCGCCACCTTTCGCTCGTCCTCGGCGACTAGGATGCGCATGGCCCCCCCGTCTAGTTTGGCATACGTGACCCTCATGGGCTGCGCTCGCACGAGGTTTCGATTCGCGCCTACCAGCCTCCGTCTGCCGGACCTCCGCCGCCAGACTTGGCCGACCTTTGCCTCAGCGGTTACCATGGCTCGCTATGACTGTTACCTCTGCCGCTTTCCGCGCCGTCATCCGCACCATCAATGTTGCCGGACGCTCCCTCGGACGCGTGGGGGTTCGCACGGCCACCCTGGACGAACGTACCGTCCTGGAGGCGGCCCGCCGCCAAGCCAACCTCCAAGACTTCGGGGATGGAGAGTTCAGGGCGGCCCTTCGGGTTCTGTTGCAGGACTACGAGACGGAGGCGCACCTGACGTGGCTGGGCCGCTTTGTGGCTCGGCGGGACACTGTCTCGCTGCTGGTGCACCGTCTGCAGATGCAGGCGGATCGTCGGCGTCACCCGGCCATCAGCGACGAGCGGATCGACCGTCCGCTCGTCATCATGGGGCTCCCCCGGACGGGCAGTACGCTGTTGCATCACTTGCTCGCCCAGGACCCGGCGAATCGCGTGGCGGAGGCCTGGGAGGTCATGGCGCCATCGCCTCCGCCGGAGGGACGGGACGACGCGGCCGATCCGCGTATTGACCGGGCTGCGCGCGATCTCCGATGGCTGGATCGGCTCGCCCCGGGCTTCAAGACCATTCATCCGCTTGGCGCGCAGTTACCGTTGGAGTGCATGGCCATCATGAGTCACTCGTTCCTGAGCCAGCGTTTCCACACAATGTATCGGGTGCCCAACTACCAGGCGTGGCTTGGGCGGCAGGACCTGCGTCCGGCCTACGACGTGCACCGGCGGTTTCTCCAGCACCTGCAGTGGCGCCGTCCCGCCCGGCGCTGGGTCCTTAAGGCACCGTCACACGCCCATGGGGTGGATGCGCTCTGCGAGACGTATCCCGATGCCGTCGTCGTCCAGACGCACCGCGATCCGGTCGCCGTCCTCTCCTCCGTCGCGAGCCTGACCGCCGTCCTGCGGGCGGCCTTCTCGGATCACGTCGATCTGTCCGAAATTGGCGTCGAGGTAGCCCAGCACTGGTCGGATGGGCTCGAGCGCCTCCTCCACAGCCGTGCCGATCGTGGCTTCGGCAATGAGCGATTCGCCGACGTGCACTATCGCGAGCTGGTCGAGGACCCCCTCGCCACCGTCCACCGCCTCTATGCCAACTTCGATTTTCCCTTCAGCGCGGCGGCCGAGGCTCGAATGCGCCAGCATCTCGCGGAGAATCCCAAGGACAAGTACGGCTCGCACGCGTACTCGCTGGCCACGTTCGGGCTCGATCCGGATGACCTCCGGCACCGCTTCAAGGCGTATACCGACTACTTCGGGATCCAGAGCGAGCTGGAAGCTCGCTGAGCCTACCCCGTGTTGGGGGAGGCGGGATTCCGTCGGTGTGCGGTCAGGAACCGCAGGAAATCGACCCCCTCGCGGAGGCGGCGGCGCAGGACTCGGGGACTGCTCATCGTGTCCCGAGCCATGGCAAACATCTTTCGCGGACGGAAATAGAAGCGGCGATAGAACTCCTCGGTCGAGTGGAAGATCTCGGTACTGGAAAGGTGTGGATAGGACAGTACGCTCGCTTGCAGGCCGGCGTCGTCGACCAGCGCGCTCTGCACGATCCATCCGTTCTCGAGGGCTTGCTGGTAGAGAGCCGTTCCCGGATAGGGGGCAGCCATGGAGACCTGAATCGTGTGGGGGTCCAGCTCCTGCGCGAACCGGATCGTGTTCTGAACGGTCTCTGGCGTCTCCCCAGGGAGTCCGAGGATGAACGTTCCGTGAATCTTGATGCCAAGCGTCTTGGCGTCGGCGGTGAACCGACGGGCGATGTCCAGGCGCGTCCCTTTCTTGATCGCGTTCAGGATGTCCTGATTCCCAGATTCGTAGCCCACGAGCAGGAGGCGCAGGCCATTGTCTTTGAGCACCTTCAGGGTGGGATAGGGGACATTGGCCTTGGCGTTACACGACCAGGTGACCCCGAGCCTACCGAGGCCGCGCGCAATGGCTTCGGCGCGCGGTAGGTCGTCGGTGAACGTGTCGTCGTCGAAGAAGTACTCCTTGACCCGTGGGAAGTACCGAGTGGCCAGCGCGATCTCCTCGACGACGTGCTCCACGCTGCGCGTGCGGTAGCGGTGGCCGCCCACCGTCTGCGGCCACAGACAAAAGGTGCACTTCGAGCGACAGCCCCGCCCGGTGTAGAGGGAGACGAAGGGGTGTAACAGATACCCGATCGCGTAGTTGTCGATGGTCAGATCCCGCTTGTAGACATCGACCACAAAGGGAAGCGTGTCCATGTCCTCCAGGGTAGGGCGCGGAAGCGTGTGCTTGACGCCACCGTTCTCGCGGTAGCTCAGCCCCGGAATCGCGCGCAGGGGGCGGCCCTGCGCCACCTCTTGAATGGTGAAATCGAACTCGGCGCCGGCCACGAACTCGATGGCGTCGGAGGCGCCGAGGGCAGCGACCGGATCAACCGCCACGTGGGCGCCCACGAAACCGATCCGCAGACCGGGGTTCACGGCTTTGAGCGCCTCCGCCACCTTCACATCGTGTGCGAACGAGGGCGTGCTCGTGTGCAGGACGGCCAGCTCGTACGAGCGCGCCAGCCCAAGGACATGGTCCACGGTCAGCCCATCGGGTGGCGCATCCACGAGGCGGGAGCCCGGGACGAGCGCGGCAGGCTGGGCGAGCCAGGTTGGATACCAGAAGGAGCGGATCTCGCGGCGAGCTTGATACCGCGCGCCGGCCCCGCCATCGAATCCCTGGTAGGAGGGAGGATGGAGAAAGAGCGTGCGCAGATACGAGCCAGCCGTCGCCTGCATGGGTCGTCTCCTATCCGGGTCGGGAAGATGATGGATGCGGAGGTGGCGCCGCCGCCGCCGCAAGCGGGTGAAGCTTTCCGTTCGCATCGACGCGCAGACGCCGGCCATTCCAGCGCACGCTCTGCCCGAGGAAGCTGAGGAGCCAGGTGATGAATGACAGACCCTCGCGAAGGGGCAGCAGCCACAGGCGGCCCTGCGGGACCGGCAGCCCCAGGGCCGGATAGACCACCAGGCCACCGCCGCCGCGGAGCCCCAGGTGCACCGCCCCCATGATCAACGCCAGCTCGGAAAACCCCGAGCTGATCATGTAGAGCCCCGACAGGGGAATGCCGTGCGTGATGACGGAAAAAAAGTACGACTGGGGCCGCATGGTTCGAAATGTCCGGGTCCACCGGAGCTCGCGGAAGAAGAGACTCGCAGGGTCTCGCTCGCTGCCGGCGTTCTCGACGATATACGGTGACAACACGACGCGCAGGCCGCGCTGGCTGATGAGCGACCCGAGCATGTAGTCGTCCGCGAGATAGTCGGCCACCGCCTCAAAGCCACCGATGGCAGCCAGCGGCTCGCGGCGACAGGCGATGGTGGCCCCGAAGGCGTGTCGGAGGGGCTGAACGCGAGCGCCCACGAGCACCGCCGGGAAGAACCACTCGTTGACGAACATGGCCGCGAGCCTGGCCCCCACACCAGGGCGGGGGGCGCTTCGGTAGAGGCAAGTCACCAACCCGACCGAGTCGTCCTGCAGGGGCGTGACCACGGCACGGAGGTAGTCTCGATCAACACGCATGTCGCTGTCGGCAAGGACGAGGACCGCGTGCTGAGCCTGCCGGCAGAGGTTGGCGACGTTGCTGATCTTGTGGTTGGCTCCGATGATCCGATCGTTGACGATGAGTCGTAGATCCAGATGCGGGAACTCCGCCACCAGGCGGTCGACGACGCGGACGGCCGGATCGTTCGCGTCCTGGACGCCGAACAGCACCTGGAAGGTTGGATAGTCCTGCTCGCAGAAGCTGCGCAGGTTCTGGTAGAGATGTTCGTCCGCCCGCGACAGGGGCTTGAGCACGCTGATCGGTGGTGTCCACTTCCCCTGGGCCAGCCGGCGGCGCCCGAAGGCAGCCACACAGACGATGGCGACAAGCGAGTACAGGGCCGATAGCGCCGTCAGCACCAGCAGGAGATAGTCGAGGGTCAGCACGGGCTGGGTGCTGGGCGCGCGGCGCAGGGTGTGTCGGCGATCCCCGGACAGCTCATCGTTCGTATTCTATCCGCTTCCTCGAGGCCGGCTCGGCGTTTACCCTTACCGCGTCGCATAGCTGTTGCCATTGCCGGGCCCAAACCATTGTCCGCTGTTCAGATCGTACTGGAACCCGACGGAGGTAAAGGGCAGTCTGATGTTATCGAGCACGACGTGGAGCCCATAGCCCCACCAGGTGTTGCGGCGCACGCCAAGGGAGTTGAGGATCTCCTCGAGATTGAGGCCGATCTCGACGCCGACCTGACGTTCAAACAGGCTGGGAACCTCCGTCGGGTAGCCTTTGGTGGCATAGGTCGCGGACACGAGGAGGTACCGCAGAGGGCCGACGTTAAGATTGAGCCGGCGGGCGACCCCGGCCAGCTTGAGATCGGCCGTGAAGATCTGGTTCTGGTAGGCCTGGCCCACGCTGTCGGGGGGACAGCAAGCAGAACTGCTGTAGGGCGGGAGCAGGAATCCGCGGCGGAAACCAACCAGGTCGTGGGCACCGAACCAGGAAACCAGCGCCGCGCTGATCGCCCCGGCCGTGTCCATGACAAGATCCTCGTACGAGAACCCGTAGCGGTTGAAGCCATCCCCGAATTCGTTGGTGAGACCGCCGAGCACGGTGATTCCCACTCCCGCCAGGATCGACTGCGTTTGCGAGTAGCCCAGCTTGGCGTAGAGGAAGGACAGCTCCTTGGAGAGGATGTAGAAATCAACGAAGTGGGATGCCTTGTCGGCGCCTCCGGCGTAGGTGTTCTTTCCGAACCAGCCCTCGTTACCGAAGTGGAAGCTCTGGTGGGGAGTTTCCAGAAACGCGTTGGCGGAGGCTCCCGCAACCACACCGACAGGAATCGCAAATGTCCAGAACCTGCTCGGCCGGGGCCTTTCTTGTGCGGACTCGAACGTCGGCGTCTCCTCCCCGGCTGACTCCTGGAGGCCAGACAGGGTGAGGGCGGATCCCTGGCAAGGACCGTCGCGGTCGTCAGGCAGGATCCGGAGCTGGTCGCACGGGGGGGACGCCCGACCTTCCTCATGCGCCGCTAAGGAAGAAGCCGCGGATGGCGAGGGCAGCAGCCTCACGTCGGGGAGAAGCGCCAGCAGGGACGACGCCTCGTGGGCCGGGACCGGGCGAGGGCCCAGCAGGAGGAGCAAGACGAGAACGGCCGACCAGAAGAGTGCCATGCTCGGGCGAGACCACGCGCGCTCGAGATTCGACCAGCGGGCAGGCCCTCGCCCCTCCCGTGCCAGCCGTGAGACGTCCGGCCGTTCGTACGGGCCGCTAGATGCCGGTGGCACCGATGTGGCCGGGATCGCTACCTGGACTCCTGCTGGAGGTCGGGATATCACGCGGCGTCGAAATCAACCCTGCGCGCAAAGTCGTCAGCGGTCACGAAAGTGAACATAGCACGCGTCCGCCCCCTTCCGATCACTGAGGTCCTATCGCCCCTCCTCCCGCACAATATCCCCACCGTGGGGCACTACGTGTTTCTGGACGAGATTACGACGGCCGACTGTGCCATCGAGGTCATTGGGCACGATCTGAGCGATCTCTTCGTCACTGTCGGCCGCGCCGTGGCGGAGATCATGGTCGACCCGCGCACCATCCCCGTGACCACCCGGAGGGAGATTGTGCTCACCGCGTCGGCCCTGGACCTCCTCCTCTTCGACTGGATCGCGGAGCTGATCTTCGTGAAGGACAGCGAGTCGCTCATCTTTACCGAGACGACGGTGGCGGTGGCGGGTCCTCCAGAGTGCCGGTTGACGGCTCGGGTGGCTGGCGGGCCCATTGATCGCGCGCGGACGATCCTTCGGGCCGACGTCAAGGCGCCGACCTTGCACCACTTCGCCCTCGAGCGCCACCTTGGAGGCTGGTCCGCCCGGATCGTCCTCGACGTCTGAGGCGCTGGCTACCCGGTCTCGCCGAGGGTGCGGATAGCCGCCTCGAGGCGAACGCCCGTACGATCGAGGACTCGCTCGCGAGTCAACTGCATGAGGGCCAGCACGTCGACCGCGGTGGCGGCGCCTCTATTGACGATCATGCTGGGATGCTTCGGGCAGATCTCGGCGGCATTGACTCGCTTGCCGGTCAGGCCGGCCCGCTCGATGAGGAACCCGGCATTCTGCCCCGGCGGATCCTTCCAGACAGCGGCGGCCGCGAAGGTCAGTGTCTGTAGGAGAGGGCGCCTGCGAAGAGATTGGGTGATCTCCCTGGTGAGTGATGCTTGTGACTGGCGGGCTAGCCGCAACCTGCAGCCGATCAGGATGCGATCCGATGCCGCGAGCGGGTGCTCGGTCAATCCATCCAGGGTAACTTTTGCCTCGTCCAGTTCGCCATCACCTCGAATGAAGTAGACGGAAGATACGAGGGACGCGAGGGCCTGGCCGGGGTTGGCTCCGTGCACGACCAGTGCTCCCCCGACCGTGCCCGCCGTCCCCACCAGGTGGGTGAGCCCACCCAGGTTGAGGGCCGCCGCCGCGCGGACGAGGGCGAACACGTCGGCACCGGCGCCTGCCACCGCCTCGTGACCGTAAAACTCGACACGTCGGAGAACCCCGTCGAGCTTCAGGAGAACGCCCCGAAAGCCGCGCTCGGTTACCAGGAGATGGGTGCCGGCCCCGACGACCGTCACCGGCATCTGCTCACGCTGCGCGAAGCGAAGAGCGTGGCGGATGTCATCGATGTTCTCGGGGGCGATGAAGACATCGGCCGGTCCGCCCAGGCGGAGCGAGGTGTGCACACTCAGGGGCTCCTTGAACCTGATATCGCCAGCGATCGATCCAAGCATCGGACGGCGCCTCCCCATGTTGTCGAGACCGACAGCGGCCGGCAGGCCGCACACGCACGGGGGGCACTCTAGGAGGCACGGGTGGGGACCTGTCAACGCCTTGTTCACATGCATCCTAGGCGGTAACGGGAGAGGAGAGGCTGGCCGCAGCCGCCTATTGTCGCCTCACAGTCGCGGGTGGAGGGAGTTTGACCCGGAACGACGCGCTCACCCGGGCGCCCGCAGCTGTCAGACCGCGCTGGGGCGTTCTAATTCCGAGTTGGGGATAGCTGTGAAGAGGTGGACAAACGAGACTTGTTCAGCGCCGTCTGGACCGTGTCTTCGGTGAGGCCTCAAGGTGCTCGGCCTCGGCGCGCCCCATCGCCCCCTCGAGGCTCGTCAGCTCTCCCACGTGAGGGTCCGTCAGACGAAGGCGTTTGGCCATTCGATGAAGCAGCCGAACTGCAGCGGCGGGTGCAGAGGACAGACTGGCCGCGAACATTTCGCGAGGGATGTAGTCAGCAGCGGTGGCGCCGAGCGCGTGTGCCGTTGCCGTTCGCGGCCCACCGTCGACAGCGGCGAGTTCGCCGAGCGTATCTCCCGGCCCCGCGGTCCCAAGCACGATCTCCCGATCGCGTTCGCGAACGGTCAGACGCACACGTCCCGCTCGCACGAGATACAGCCCCCCGGCCGGATCGCCTTCCTTGAAGATGATTTCACCGTCGCGGAACCGGGCCGTCTGGGCCCCGATGAAGAGGGCGGCGCGCTCGCCGAGGGGGAGCTCCTGCAGAAACCCGCGACCTGGCCCGATCGACGTACGGACGATGTGTTGCCGGTGAATGCTCCTGTCGACCGGCACCGAAGCCGCGCCCCGGCTCAGCCAAGCGCGGACGCGAGGACGGAGGAACGCCGGGTTCAGTGGGCGGGTCAGGATGTCGGTGAAGCGGTCGGCCAGACGACCGGCCACACCCGGCCCCTCCGATCCCGCGAGAACGAGGATGGGAAGGGAGGCCCCCCACGCTTCACCGCGGACTCGCTTGACCGTGTCGAGCATCGCGGTTTCGCGCTTGGACCCCACCAGGATCAGAAGGTGCGGGCGCTGCTTTTCCGCCAGCCGCTCCACCTTACCGTTGCCGGTCATCAGGGTGATGTCGTACCCATCGCCCGCCAGGGCGTCGCGGATCTCTCGGGTCGTGCCCGCGGTGGATCCGGCCACCAGAATGCGACCACCACGGGCCGATGCGACCAAGCGCGGGGCCCCGTTGAGGACTGGCTTGCTAGCTCTCGCGGGCTCTTCGAGACGGATCTCCAGTCCTTCCGAGGCGGCAAGGATTTCCAGCGACGAGCCCGCCGCACGTGCGCGGCGACGGGCTACCTCTGTGTGCTGACGTACCCAGGCGTCGGTGTGCAGGGGATCATGGTGGAAGAGGACCAGTCGCTTCACACCAGCCCGTATCGCGACGTCCACCACGTATTCGATCGGGCTATGCCCCCATCCACGCTTGGCCGGGTACTCGCGGTCGCTGTACTGCGCATCGTGGATCAGAAGATCGACGCCCGCGACGAAGGCAACGTGGCGCTCGTCACCGGGATGCAGGTAGGAGCCGGCCTGAGCGCGGCCCGTCGGGGACCACCAAAACGGCTCATGGTCGGTGACGTACGCGAATTTGAGGGGGCCACGCTCGAAGCGATAGCCGATGGTGGGTGCCGTGTGGTTGAGAAATTGCGTGGTCACCCGGCAGGAGCCGAGGGCGAAGCGCTGCTCGGCGAGCTCGACGAAGTCGACCTCGGCGCGGAGCTCTCCCAGCTGAACAGGAAAGTATGTCTGATGCATTTGTTCGGAGATCGACGCCTCGAGCGTGCGTTCCAAACCGCGGGTGCCGTAAAACGTCAGGCGGGCGCCTGGCACGTAGGCGGGAAGAAAGAAGGGAAAGCCCTGAATGTGATCCCAGTGTGTGTGGGTGATGAGAATGTGCAGCGGCGGAAGGGGTTCGCCCCGGCCCAGGATGTCCAGTCCGAGTTGCCGGGCCCCCGTTCCGCAATCCAGGACGATTGCGTGATCGTCGCCCGTGCGGACCTCGACGCAGCTGGTGTTGCCGCCGAAGTAGTTCGTGCGGCGGTCAGGCGTCGGGATCGACCCTCGCGTTCCCCAGAACCGGATCAGCACTCCTTGAGAGTATGCCAAAGTACGAGCGCGTGCCGCCCCTTGTGAGCAGGAGGATTCGTGCGTCGGTTGCACGTGGCTGCCCGGAAGGCGTGCATCCTGCCCGGGCGCCGGGCATAGGCGCGAACGAAAGAGCTCTCTTATACCGGCCACACGCCCAAGCATCACGGGCGGTTTAGAGGGCGCGGAAGTCGTCTCCGAGGCTGCGCCGGCCTCGATCGTTGCTGCGACGCTGAGTACCGGGTCCCTTGCGCAGGCCGCCGGGGCGGCGACCTTCGCCGGAGCCACGCCTCGGGTCGGGAGCGCCACGGCGCGGGGCTCCGCGCCTCTGATCGCCACGCTCGCTCGACCAGGGATCGCCAGGCCCGCGACCGCCCGGCCCACTGCCAGGCGTACGATCCTGCCATCCACCGGGTCTGGTGCTCCCGCCCCGCGGAGGCCCACCGGCACCTCCGGTTGGCCGGCGGTCGGTAAACCCTCCTCCGGGACCGCGAGCAGAGCCTGCGCCCGTGGGGCGACGGTCGCCGACGGGGGAACGTGATGGAGCGGCGCCGCGTGGCGTCGCTTTGTCGACGCGAATCGTACGGCCGTCAAGATTCGATCCGTTCAGCGAGCCGATGGCCCGCTCGGCCTCATCGGTTGAGGCCATCTCCACGAAGCCGAAGCCACGCGACCTTCCCGTCTCGCGATCCGTCATCACGGCCGCCGAGTCGACAACTCCAAACCGGGCGAACGCTTCGCGGAGTCGGTCTGTGGAGGTGGAGAACGACAGACCTCCCACGAACAATCTCACAGACATCCGGCGCTCCTTTCGTGTCGTGCCTGGCCGATCGGCGGTCTCATGGCGGCCGCGGAAGGGTGTATGTGGCGCGAGCATACCATCGTCCCGACGCCAGGTGGCATGGCATCCGCAGCCTTCCCAACCTGGCCAGAGAATGGCAGGGCCTCATGGTCTAACAGGAAAAACGCCTGATTCACGGAGACGCCAGAAGGCTTCGGACGGCAGGCTTCGGTCGAGCCCGAACATCCTGCCCGCCGGAAGCACGCTTTGGAACATCTCTTGCTCATATGGTATCCGGCAATGCGAAGGCGGGTCAGCGCTGTCATGCTCCTGGCTCTGCCCCGTCCTCGAAGATCCCCGGAAACCTCGAGGCCAGGGGGGTGACATACACTTCGGCGCATGCGGGATCGGCTCGTGATGACGGTGGTGGCGACGGTATCACTCGGCGTGGTTGGCGCCGTCGCCACGTTGTTCTTCGGGACAGCGCCGCAGAGATCCGGGTACGACGGCTCGTGGTTGCCGGCCCTCAACGCCGTGCTGAACGCGAGCAGTGCCGCGCTTCTGGTCCTCGGATACGTCTCTATCCGCTCGAGGAGGGTACAGGCACACCGGGCCTGCATGGTGGGGGCATTTGGGGTATCGGTGCTCTTTTTGATGTCATACGTCGCCTATCACTATGGATACGGGTCGCGCCGTTTCACGGGCCAAGGCTGGCTTCGTCTCGTGTACTTCCCGCTTCTGATCTCTCACATCGTGCTGGCGGCTGCGATTGTGCCACTGGCCCTGACGACCATCTACCGCGCCTGGCAGGGGGAGTTCGGGCGCCATCGCCGGATAGCTCGCTGGACGTTACCGCTGTGGCTTTACGTCTCAGTGACCGGGGTCGTCGTGTACTGGATGCTCTATCGATTGTGACCATGATATCATCGACTTGGGGCTTCTGCCGTACCAAGGAAGTTGAAATATGGGCTCCAATCCTCTGTCGGCTCAAGGGTCGCATGATTCCGAGACCAGACGGACGATGATGTCCATCCGACGGAAGCCCGCGTCAGGTTCTCGGACATGACCGTGCACCAGCTCGTCCCGCTCTTCGCGTTCGGCTTGAACGCTATCCTGATCGTGAGTGCGCTGGTCTCCGATCATCGGAGCGCGCTCAACCGCAGCTTTGCCTACTTTGCGTGCGCGCAAGCTGTGTGGAACCTCGGGTCATTCGGCCTCCGCGGGAGCGGCGACCCCGCCCAAGCCTTCCTGTGGGAAGTGATTCTTCACGTCGGGGTCATCCCGATTCCCATCCTCTTCTACCGTTACGTCGTGATCTTTCTCGACCTCCCGACGCGACGGCGCTCGCTGTTCGTCGGCTACGCCCTCTGTGCGTTCTTCCTGGCGGTGAGCCCCACACCACTGTTCATGCGGGGTGTGCAGCAGACGTACTGGGGATGGGCGCCCCTCTCGGGCCCCCTCTACGCGGCGTTCTTCGTCTATTTCCAGACCTTCATGGTTCTCGGTCTCGTCCGGCTAGTTCGCGCGCGGCGCGCCCAGACGTCGAGCTACTGGCGATCGCGCATCCTGCTGGTGATGGTCGGCGTGACGCTGAGTCTCTTCGGCGGGGCCATCGACTTCCTCCGTTTCATCCTGGGACTGGAGCGCCTGTACCCCGTTGGCATCCCGACCAATTCCTTGCTGGCCCTCGCGCTCGGACTCGCGATCGTTCGTTATCGACTCCTCGATATGAGTGCCCTGGCCAAGCGCTCGCTCCTCTACTTGTCGACGTCGCTCGCCGTGCTGCCCCTGCTCATTCTCGGCGACTGGATTGTTCGCCGTGCCGTCCCGGCGGAGGGCTTCGACGATAGCATCCTCGCCGGACTCACCTTGCTGATCGGGTTCAGTCTCGCCCTACCCCTCTTCCGCTTGATGGAGCGCGGCCTGGAGCGAGTCATGTTCGCGCGACAGCACAGCGTCCGGGAAGCTTTGTTGGCCCTCAGCAAGGACATGGCGTCATTCCTGGACGTGGGCGCTCTCGGGCGGACCCTGGCCACCGAGCTGGTGGCCCGGATTCCGGTCATGCGCGCCGCCCTGTATGTGCATAGCCCCAAGACGGGGCTGTTGGAGCGCTCGGCGCAGGCGGTGTCGCCCGCGAGCGAGGCAACCCCATTGGGCGACCACCTGGATGCCGCCGTGACGCTCTGGCTTCGGCGCTCGGCCCAGACGATGGTGGTGGGAGAGATTGCCTTGGCTGCCGGCGACACTCGCGCGCACGCGCTCAACAAGACGCTGGAGGCGCAGGGGGTGGCCCTCCTCGTCCCGACGTTTCTCGACGGAGAACTGGCGGCGGTGCTCGTCCTCGGAGAGAAACTCTCGGGGGAGATCTTCAACCCCGAGGAGATCGAGATCCTCGAGATGCTGATGGGGCAGACAGCCATTGCGCTCAAGAACGCCAGGCTCTACCAGGATCTGAAGGATCGGATGCTCGAACTGCAGACCACGCAACAGCAACTGCTGCAATCCGCCAAGCTGGCGGCCATCGGGGAGCTGGCGGCGAGCGTCGCCCACGAGATCAACAACCCGCTCACGGTCGTTCTGGGGAGCAGCGCGGTCCTCCTCCGCAAGACACCCGCAGATTCTGCGGCGTACGCGAAGATCACGAACATCATCAACGCGGCCAACCGGGCAGGAAAAATCGTGCGCGACCTGCTCGATTTCTCTCGGCGCCGTGAGCCCCAGCACGAATCCGTGAACGTGAACGATCTGGTGCGGCGCTCGCTCGACATCGTGCAGGCGCGGCTGGCGAGCGGGGCGGTCGAGACTCGACTGATGCTGGAGGAACACCTGCCGCCCGTGATGGGCGATCCCGATCAACTCACCCAGGTGTTCATCAACCTGTTTGCCAATGCTGTGGATGCCATGCCCGGGGGCGGGACTCTCACCGTGCAGACGTCGACCCTGTACGCCGATGGCGCCGTATCGATCCGGGTCGCCGATACCGGTACGGGCATGGACCAGACGCAGATCGCGCGCATCTTCGAACCGTTCTTCACCACGAAAGGGGAGGGCAAGGGCACGGGTCTCGGACTCTCGGTCAGCCTCAGCATCATCTCCAAGCACGGTGGCAACATCGAGGTCGAAAGCCATCCGGGCCAGGGCACGACCATGCGCGTGAAGCTACCCGAGCGGCGCGAGACAGTGTCGACCGTTCCCGAGGACGAGGGCGTCGTCGGTAAGCCTGCCCTCGAGAAAAATTGAGCGATGGTCCCGAATGCCCACGCGGTCATGGATCAGATGGCCGCCTTCGGTTATGGGCTGGCCTATGACGCGGTCGTCCGTGGGTTCCGCCCCTACGATGCGCTGCTCGATGAGGTCGTGGCGTGCGTCGGGCGGGCTGTCCCGGACGGTCTCCCGTCCGCTTCCACACGCGTGCTCGACGTGGCGTGTGGAACGGGGACCCTGGCCCGGCGTCTGGCCCGCGAGGGGTACGAGGTGACGGGGATCGATAGCGTGGCGCGCCTCGTCCAGATCGCGCGGGCTACACGCGTGGATGGTCGGCTGACGTACCGGCACTTGGATCTTAGTCGTGAAACGATGCCTGGTGGGGATTGCTACAATGTCGTGGTGAGTCTGAACACTCTCTACTGGCATCCCGACCCAGTCGGCTTCCTGACCGGCTGCCGCCGGGCTGTGATCGAGAACGGTCATGGCCTGTTCCTCACCTATACACGGCCTCCACGGGTCCTCAGCACGTTTCGCGACGTCAGGGCGCGTAGCGGGCTCGCCGACGCCATACAGGCTCTACGCTGGCTGATTCCCACGGCCGCGTTCGAGGCCATGCGAAGCGGCCAGCGCCGCTATCTGCGTCCCGCGGAGTTTCACGCTCTCCTGGAGGAGGCGGGCTTCAAGGTGCTCCAGTCGGCGCGGACCTTCCTTGGCCAGATCAGCCTGCTCGCCTGGGCAAGGGCGGTCTGATGCGGCCGCGTGACGACGCCGATGGGGCCGCCGAGACGTGCCTCGCCGTTGTCCATGCAGGGGAGGAGCTAACCGTCAGGACGGTCAGCTCTCTTGTCCCGGCCCTCCGCCGGCACTTCGAGAGGGGCCCGGGAAGGGTCCTCGTCGACCTCGAGCATACCAAGCTCATCGACGTGGTGGGGTTGGCGGCGCTGTTTCAGGCAACACGATACGCCGCCCAGCACGGCATCCGGCTCGCGATGCTCCCCAGCAACGCCGTTCACCAGGGTGCCCTGGAGGCGTCCATTGCCGAGCACCTTCCCTTTGTCGGGCAATCCCGATCGGAACTCCCTCCCGTAGAGGTCATCCGACAGGAGCAGTTCACGGAAGCGACAACGATCGTCCAGACGGGCGACATGGTTCTGCGGTGCCCCCGCTGGGACGATCTGTCGCTCTTCGAGGAGTGGGCCCACGATCCCTTTCTCAAGGCCATGGTTGGCAGCCATCTGCTGTATCGGTGCCGTCACCTCGGTCCTTACCATCCGGAGTTCGCCGCGCGTGTCTTGCACGATTCGACATCTCTGACCCTCATCGTGCAATCCTCGAGTAGTCCGGATGTGGCCCTCGGGTTCGTGCGTCTGTACGGCATCCACCTGACTCAGGGTTTCGGCTTTCTCGAGACCGCCATTGTGAGCCGACAGGCCCTGCGGCGAGGCTGGGGCGTCACCGCGTCACGGTGGCTGTCCTTCTACGCCCAGGACCTGATGGGCATTCGTCGCATCGAGGCCAAGGCATATGATTACAACCGCCTGAGTCTCAATGCTCTCCTTCGCAACGGGTTCAAGCAGGAGGGGGTGCTGCGCCAGGCAGCCATCCACCAGGGCATGCCCTGCGACATTCTCGTCTTCGGCATCCTCGACCACGAGATTCGCGCGCAACGTCGCAAGGAAGACGTTCCCTACCTCGGGCTTTGGGAAGACTCCGGGTTTCCCTCGTTCTGCGAAGCATCCGATCTGAGCGATCAATAGGCTGGTGGCAAGTCGCGGGCTGACCGCCCCGCTCAGGGCTACGTCTCATGGAATCGTCGGCGTCACACTTCCGAAAAAGAAGGGGAGAGTTCGCCTGGGTCCAGCCCGAGTCGTTCCTCGCCGAAGAGATCGCCAAGGACCCGACCTCGCCGATCGCGGTGCCCACGAGATGGCGCGCAAGAACGGGACGCCCCCGGGCGCCTTCAACCCGATCTTCGTAGGGCTGGCGCTCCTGGCTGCCTTCGTGATGGTGGCTGTGGACGCGCGAGGTCGGCCTGTACTGGCTCGGTCGCGTACAGCATCACCGTCTTCGTCACGGTGAGCACCACCCTGGCCTGCATGCCGGCGTTCGCGCAGTCGCTGCCATCTGTCCCTGAGACTGCGCTGGCGGCTGCCCTCACCGTGCTGGCAGGCTTGGCTGGGACGTGCTCGCAAGTGGGGCAGTGGAGCAGCTAGAGCGCGTTCTCGTAGGGGATTAGACGGCATTACCTGGCCCGGCGGGTCCGCAACGGGGCCTGTGGTGCACTCGTGCTCGCCGCTCGCTAGCGTGGCCGTGTGGCGCCGTTCGCGTCGAGGGCGTTGCCCATCCCTCAGAAGCACATTCTTGGCACACCAGACACGCTGGCCGGCGCCGTCGCCCGGAGCGCTCTCCGCCCGAACGCGGGAGCCGTCGGCGGCCAGGCTCGCTATTTGAGTCGATGGTATGGATGAGACCAAAGACAGGAAGACCCAAGAGAGAGGGGACACAGAGCATGAACGCCACAGAAGCGATGACCGCCAACGTGACGTTCGAGGATGTCCTGGCGGTTGCATCCTCGGCTGGACGGCGAGCTACTGGGACTGCAACGCAAGGCGGTGACTTCGACGCGAGCTTATGGCGCGATGACGCCGCACTGTCACGTTTGGCTCTGGAGTGGGACCGAGCCGATCGACCGGCTCGCGTCTCTCACGACCCGGCGCCGGTAGTCCGAGGGTGTTGAGCCGGTCCAGCGCTTGAAAGCGCGATTGAACGCGCTGACTTCCGAGTACCCCAGAAGGCAGGCGATCTCGGCGAACGTGTGCTTGCGGTCTCGGAGGTAGTCGAGCGAGAAGCGTCGGCGCGTGTCCTCGACCAGCCACTTGAAGTCGACGCCCTGCTCCCTCAGACGTCTCTGCAGCGTGCGCTGGCCTATCGCGATCTTCCCCGCCACCCGTGCGAGGCTCGGATCGCCGTCGCGCAGCGACTCCCCGACTGCCCTGCGGACCGAGGTGAGCAGGCCGTCCTCGCGCGGCATCTCCGCGAGGACCCGCTCGAGATATCGCTTCAGGATCGGGTAGAGACGTTCGTCGGCGGACGGCACCAGCCGGTCGACGAACTCGCGCTCGATGACGAACGCGTTCGTCGTACAGCCAAACGAGACCGGCGCACCGAACACCCTGATGTGCTCCGCCACATCGGACGGCGCGGGGTGGGCGAACTGGACCTCGACCGGGGCCCACTGGCTTCCGGCCATGAGGCGGATCGTGTTTCGCCCCACCGTCATGCTGTACTCGTTGAGCTGCCGTGGAGACTCGATGGACGGGTCGGTGATCTCGTGTCGAACGTATGCCCATTCCCCTTCGATGGCAAAAGACACCCGTGCCCCTTCGTTGTGAGCGTTCAGGTAGCGCGCCAAGGTCTCGAATCCCATCGCGAACGTGGGCGAGTTCAGTACGAGGTATGTCACGGCGCCCACGTTCTTCGGGTTGTAGTGCTCCCCGAAGTGGAGTCCGAAACAGGCGTCGCCGGTGGCCTGGGCCACCGTTTCGAGGAGGCGAGCAAAGATAGAACAGGCGACGAACCCGTGCGGATTCGAGACGTCCCGGCGAGATAGCCCGCAGGAGCGCAGGACCTGGTCGGGGTCGCCGCCACCCGTGGCGATCGCGCCGATCAGGCCGGTCGTCGCGGCCAGAGAGATCACCGGTGTCGTGCGCACGCGCCCCGCCCCTGCCGACCTCCGAGCTCGAGTGTCAAGAAAGTGACGCTGGATGTCAAGACGGCGCCTCTCACTCTGGCGGATGCTAGGTGTTAGAGGGGATTACACCCAACGTGGATGGTCAATGAGGTCATCATGGTCGCAGGGTCGCGTTCTTAGTGGGTTATGCACGTTGCAATACTCCGCCGCTGGAGATGACCTCGGAGTCTTCGCTAGTGGCCTGGACCACCCGGGAGCCCTCACCGCCGATGGCAGTGGGAACATCTACGTATCAGAGTCTTTTGTCCGAAGGGTCCACAAGTATTTCCCGGCAGGGGTGAAACTCCTCACGATCGCCCTGAGACAGGATTGTCCAATGGGCGCTAGCCAATGACGGCTACGTGATGGAGCCCACACCATGAACACCTCGCATGTCCAGACGTGCCAAGAGTGCCAGGCCCAGATCGCCCGGCTGCGAGAAGAGGTCACCCAGCTTCGGGTCGCCCTCGGCCTGATCGAGCCGCCCCCTAGCCTGTTCGTTGGCCCTGGTCTGCGCCATGTGCGCGTCGAGTACAACCGGCCCGGCAATCCACCACCACGGATCGGGATTCTGTAGGAGTCATGTGCAGCGCACCATTTGGCTACGCCGACAAGCGCGTCGTCTTCGATCTCTTGGAAGATATGTGGCAGGCGTGGGAGAGAGTCCTCAACGACTACGCGCGCACCCATGGCGGGTCTTCACCGAGGAGAACGCCCAGATCCGCCGGCAGGAACAGCAATTTCTTCGCGCGAAACTCCTGCGTGACCAGGACCAAGGGACTTGCTTCCCGTGCGAGAAAGTGTTTGGAGTGGACCTCCTCGTGGCCGCTCACATCAAGCATCGGGCAGCGTGCCAGGATCAGGAACGGCGCGACTTCCGACGCAACGTGAAGTTGATGTGCCGCCTGGGCTGCGACGACCTGTTTGAGCGTGGCTACATCTGTGTCGTAGATGGGGCACTAGCTGCGAACCTGTTCGCGCCTGGAGGTGGCAACCGAACCTGTTCGTGCCTACATTGAGGCTCTTACGATATTTTAGGAGGATCACGATATGCGTCTGTGTGCTCTTTGGATAAGCCTGCTCGTCGCTGGTTCAGCAGCTCTACTCAACCCGGTCACCGCCTTCGCGGACGAGAAAGGGTGGCACAAGCCAGAGCCGGACAGGGACTCGGATGCGGCTACCGTCTACGAAGTTGCGGAATGGGGCATGTTTATCGGGTCGAATCCGCCCCAACGCCGGCAGGCGACCTCGACCCTGGTCGGCACAGTCGAGGCCGGGGTCACCATCTGCCCGAAGAAACTCAAGGTTCGCTTCTGCGATCTGGTCATCTTGGCGTCCGATGACATCAGTCTCGACGACCGGGCGCGGGCCAGTCCAGGGCGACTTCTGGGTGGTGACCCAACTCGACAACAATGTCGATAGCCCGGAGGGAATCATCCTCGATGGGAAGGCTGTTCGACGGGACGATCGATCTGAGCCCCGCCATATTTGAGAATGTCCCGCCTCGGCCTGCTCTCCGGACGATGGGAAGCCGCAGGGACGCCCGGGGGGCCACTGGACGGTTGGAGGACCAACGGCGAGGTCCGAGGCACGTTCCAGCTCCCGTTCACGATACCGCCCTCCAGGATCCCGCTCTACCTGGTGAACCCGGATGACTCGGGCCGAGGGTGTTGCGAGCCTGTGCGGCCCAAGGGAGTACTCACTGGGCGATCCGACTGTCCGTCTGAAGCTCTCCCTGATCTTGGCCAGGTAAGGCCGAGGGCGGCAGCCGCGCGACGAGCCGGGCGGCCAGGGCGGGCCCGAGGCCGGTGTCCTCGTGCTTGAGGTACGCGAATGCGTCCCGCCAGGCGATGCGCGCCAGACCGGTCGCCCACCCATCGAGCGCGGCGTCCGTGTAAGCGCGGTCGCGCAGTCGCACGTACCCCCACGAGGCCGTGGCCACGTCGGGCGTGGTGCCCTCCTCAAGGTCGACGATGCATAGGGCGGCGTCGCGCCCGCGCAGCACATCGTAGACTTCGTCGCAGAACCATGACGGGTGCCGGAACTCAAAGGCGACCCTCAGGTCGGCCGGCACCCGCGTGAGCACGCCCGCCAGCCGACCAGTGTCCTTCCGAAAGGTTGGCGGCAGCTGGAACAGAAGGGGCCCGAGCTTGGACCCGAGCCCTCGCGCCGTCTGGCAAAAGAACTGGAGCGGCTCGTCCACGTTGACAAGCCGGCCCATGTGGGTGATTCGCTGGGGGACCTTCAGCGCGAACACGAAGGCGGCCGGGGTGGCGGCGGACCACCCGCCGATGGTCTTCGGCGTGGGCACGCGGTAGAAGCTCGCGTTGATCTCCACGGTCTCGAATCGTTCGGCGTAGAAGGGCAGCATGGCGGCGGCCGCCAGGCGCTCTGGATAGAACGACCCACGCCAGGCGGGATAGTTGTAGCCGGAGGTTCCCACGTGGACCATCAGGCGAGAAGCTCGCGGTACACGTCGGTGGTCGCCTTCATCATGCCGTCGATGGTGTAGCGCTCGTGGACGAGCGCCTGACCGCGTCGCGCCATGGCGCGTGCGGCCGCTGGGTCGCGTAGCAGATCGATCATGGCGTCGGCAAGAGCGCGGGCATCCTCGGGTGGGACCAGGCGCCCGGTGTCATGGTCGCGGATGATCTCGGGGATGCCACCCACGGTGGTACCGACCACGGCCGTCCCCACCGCCAGCGCCTGCGCGATGACCTGGGGGAAGGCCTCGGACCGGATCGACGGCAACGCGAGCACATCCAGGGCAGCCATGACCTCGGGGATGTCGCGGCGAAATCCTGTCAAGACGACGCGATCCTCGAGGTGCATGTCGTGAACCCGTCGTCTGACGTCATCGAACCCCACGCCGTCGCCGACGATGAGGAAACGCGCGGTGGGGCACGCCGCCAGCACGCGGGGGGCCGCCTCCAGGAAGAAGCGATGTCCCTTCGAGCCGCGGATGTTCGCCACCAGCCCCACCACCGGCCCGGTGAGACCCAACTCGGCGCGAACAGCGTTGCCGGAGACACCGGCGTGGAACCGCGTCCCGTCGAGGCCAGCGGGAATGGCGATCACCCGGTCGGCGGAGACGCCGGCGGCGACGACCACGCGCTTCACGTGCTCGCCGCTCGTGATGACGCGGTCGGCGAGTCGGTAGACGAGCCCTCGCCCCTTTCCGATCCGGATCGAGACGTGTCGGCTCCGGACGACCGCTCGTCCGAGCGACTTCGCGGCCAAGGCCGCCACCCAGCTATCGACCGAGCTGTGGGTGTGAACGAGATCGACGGCAGCCTGTCGGAACAGGCGCCGCATGCGCATGACCGCCGGCAGGCTGAACGGGCGAACCATGGAGACCACCCAGGTGGGGATCTCCGCCGCGCGGGCCTCCGCGAGCAGCCGGCTCGCCGGTTGGCACGCCAAGCCGGCTCGCCACCCGTGCTCGAGGAGCCAGCGAATCTCGGTGAGAATCCTGAGCTCCTGTCCGCCGAAACCGAGCGACGCCTCGGTGTGCAGAATCATGCGCGTCATCACGGCGGGATGGGCGGCAGTATACACTGGTGCTATAGTCGCGTCACCGAGAATGACAGTCGTCGCACCGCCAATAGCCTCCGCCGAACGCAAGCCCCTGACCGTCCTCTTCCGCCTGCTGGAGCGCGACGAGCGCGTCTTCGCGGTGCTGCTCGCCGTGGGCATGGTCGGAGGTCTGGCCACCTTGGGCTTGTTCCCACTCCGACCTCGCCATCAAGTCGACCTCTATCGGCTGGTGTTTTGGTTCGCCGCCTACAAGCTGGGCGTGTTCGCCCTGGTCACCGTGTACCCGCGCGCGACACGGCTGATCTTCCTGGGCGCGCTTGCCGTCGACCTCTGTCTGGTCTTCGCGATCCTCTGCTTGACCGGCGGTGTCGAGAGTGTGTTCTACCTGCTCTTTTTCCCTCTGGTCGCCATCAACGCCTACTATTTCGGCCCGGTGGTGGGCCTGGGGGCGGCCCTGGCCGCGGGGGGTCTCTACGGCCTGGCGGCGGCGCTCGTCCCGCCGTGGGCGGGTTGGACTCCAGTCTTCATCGTCTCGATGCTGGCGGGCCTGCCTGCAGTGACACTGGGCCTCGTCGCCGAGCGTGAGCGCCGGACGCGGGCCGAGGTAGAGCGCCTGAACGAGGAGTTGAAGGGGACTCTCACGCGCCTGGAAACGGCCCAGGGCGAACTCCTGGTGGCCGAGCGCATGGCGACCGTGGGACGATTGTCACTCAAGGTCGCTCACGAAGTGCGCAACCCCATTAGCGCGATCGAGCTGAACGCGGAGATCTTGCAGGATATCGTGCGGGAGCAGGCCGGCCCCGATATTGATGAGGCGAAGCATCTCGTGGAGGGTATTCTGGACCAGGTGAGCACGCTCGACGCGTTGACCGAGGAATATCTGCAGTTCGCTCGGTTCCCCAAACCGCACTTCGAGGAGGAGTCCGTGAATCACCTGGTGGAAGAACTCGCCGAGTTCATCCGCCCCTTGGCCGCCCGCCAGGGCCTGACCGTGCGCGTGGAGACCGACGCCAATGTCCCGCTGCTGGACATCGACCGAGGCCTGCTTCGCCAGGCGGTCTTGAATCTCGTCAAGAACGGCATGGACGCGCTGTCCAGCGGCGGCGAGATCACCATCGCCAGCCGCTTTGTGGGGAGTACCGTCGAAGTCTCGGTGGCAGACACGGGCGGTGGCATCGCGGACGACGTCAGCCGGCGGCTCTTCGAGCCCTTCTTCACCACCAAGCCCCAAGGCACCGGTCTCGGCCTCTCCATCGCGCGGCAGATCACCGAGGAGCATGGCGGTGAGCTTCGATGGTCCAACGGCCCACGGGGCGCGATCTTCACCATCGCACTCCCCGCCAAGCGCCCCGCTCATGTCTTGATCCCGCCACCCTCCTGGTCGCCGACGACGACCCGGGCCTTCGCGAAAGCCTGCAGCGCACCTTGACTCGCGCCGGCTACCGGGTCGTGCTCGCCTCCGACGGGCGGGGAGCGCTCGAACAGTTGCAAGGGGGCGGAGTCGACCTCGTGCTCACGGACCTCAAGATGCCTGGACTCACGGGCATCGAGTTGCTGCGAGCCATCAAGGCCATTCCCATCGACGTCGACGTCATCCTGCTCACGGCCTTCGGCACCGTCGAGGAAGCCGTGAGCGCCATGAAGGATGGCGCCTACGATTTCATCACCAAGCCGTTTCGGGGTGAGCAGCTTCTCAAGATCGTGACCAAGGCCTTGGAGCGCCGGGCGCTCATCGAGCAAAACAAGGATCTTCGGCAGCAGATCGAGAACCTGAGAGGCAAGCCCCAGTACATCGGCGAGAGCCCGGCCTTTCGGCGCATGATGACGGTCGTTGACCAGGTGGCGGATAGCTCCGCGACGGTCTTGCTGATCGGCGAGAGCGGCACGGGTAAAGAGGGCGCGGCCACCAAGATCCACGAGCGCTCGGCGCGCCGCCGGGGTCCCTTCGTGGCCGTGAATTGCGCCGCGCTGCCTGAGCAGCTGCTGGAGTCGGAGCTGTTCGGCTACGAAAAGGGCGCGTTCACGGGGGCGGTGATTCGCAAAGAAGGCCGCTTCGAGCTGGCCGATGGGGGCACCCTCTTCCTCGACGAGGTGGCCGATCTCTCCCCGGTCACCCAGCCCAAAATCCTGCGCGTTCTGCAGGAGGGGGAGTTCGAGCGCCTGGGCGGGACGAAGACGATCAAGGTCGACGTGCGGGTGATCGCGGCCACCAACCAGGACCTCGCGCAGCTCGTGCGGGAGAAGGAGAAGCGCTTCCGCGAAGACCTCTACTATCGCCTGAACGTCATCACCATCCGCGTGCCGCCGCTCCGGGAACGGCGCGAAGATATCCGGCTCCTGGCTCAACACTTCGTCAGCTTCTATGCGGCCAAGAACAACCGGAAGCTGGAGGGCCTCACCGAGGATGCGCTCAAGCGACTGGAGGCGTACGCCTGGCCCGGCAATGTCCGCGAGCTCGAAAACGTGATCGAGCGCGGAGTGGTGCTGGCGCGGGGATCGGTCATCGACGTCACCGATCTGCCCGAGGAGGTCTCGGGGGCCACGCCCATCCCGGAGGGAATGCTGACCATTCGCATCGGGACACCGCTGGCCGAAGTCGAGCAGCGATTGCTCGACGAGACCTTGCGCATCACGCGCGGCAACAAGACGCTCACCGCGCGGTTGCTCGGCATCGATCCGCGCACGGTATCGCGCAAGCTCGAGCGCCTCGAGGAGGCGGAGGCGGGGAGCGACACGCCGCCGACCGCGCCCTAGCCACCGGGCTCCATTGCCGATGAAGGTGCTGATGCTCACCCGCGAGTACCCGCCCCACATCTACGGGGGAGCGGGGGTGGTTGTGGACCAGCTCACCCAAGCATTGGCCCGGCGGATGGCGGTCGAGGTGCGCTGCTTCGGGGAGCGTTCGCCCGCGACCGCCCCTCTGATCGTGCGGGGCTATACGCCCTGGGATCGAGTGGGGAGCGGGATTGATGGTGCCCGCTTCGCACCGGCCCTGGAAACGCTCTCCATCGACTTGGCCATGGCGCGCGATCCGGTGGACGCCGATGTGGCGCACGCCCACACGTGGTACGCGGATATGGCTGGTCTGCTCATCCGGATGCTTCATCGCATCCCGCTCGTCGTCACCCTGCACAGCATGGAACCGCTCCGGCCCTGGAAGGCCGATCAGCTCGGCACCGGCTATTTACTCTCCACGTGGATCGAGAAAACGGTGGTGGAGGCCGCCGACCGGATCGTGGCGGTATCGGCGGGAATGCGCGAGGACATCCTGCACCACTTCCGCGTCGACCCGGCGCGGGTGGTGGTGATCCACAACGGGATCGACCCCGCGCGCTATCGTCGGACGACGGCCCGCGACGCGCTGGACCGCCTCGGGGTCCGCGAGCCGTTCGTGCTCTTCGTGGGTCGCATCACCGACCAGAAGGGAATCTTCGATCTCTTGGAAGCGGCCTCGGCACTCCCGCCCGGGGTCCAGGTCGTTCTATGCGCGTCGGCCCCCGACACGCCCGAGATCGAGGAACGCCTGCGGCAGCGCGTGAGCGGGCAAACCAACGTCCGCTGGATCGGCCAGATGCTGCCGGTGGAGGATGTGATCCAGCTCTACAGTCATGCGGCCGTGTTCTGCTGCCCCTCGGTCTACGAGCCCTTCGGGCTCATCAATCTCGAGGCAATGGCCTGTGCAACCCCGGTGGTGGCCTCGTCCGTGGGCGGCATCCTGGAAGTGGTCGAAGACGGCTTGACGGGGCTGCTCGTGCCTCCCCGCCGCCCAGACCGCCTCGCCCAGGCGCTGACTGCGTTGCTCACGGATCGTGGGCGGGCACAGGCCATGGGCAACGCCGGTCGAGCCCGCGTCGAGGAGCGATTCAGTTGGGCGAGTGTGGCCGCTCGAACCGAGACGCTCTACGCCGAGGCCATCGAGGCGTTCCGACGGGAGACGGCCGATCAGTAACCAGCTCGCTCACCTGCGTGGGCTGGTCTTCGACCTCGACGGGTGCGTCTGGCAAGGCTCGGCCCTGGAGCCGGGTGCGCGCGGGGCGCTGATGGCCCTGCACGCCAGCGGCCGCGCGCTGGGCTTTCTCTCCAACAACTCCCGCGCCTCTGGCGAGGATCTGCGTCGGCGGTTGCATGAACACGGTATCGACATCGCCCAGCACGTGCTGACCCCCCTCGATATCATCGGAGAGTTCATCACCGAGCGCTTCGGCCGATCGCGCGTCCTCGTGATGGGCGCGCCCGAATTGGTTGAGGCAGTGCGTCGGGGCGGCCACCAGATCCTTGAGTTTGATGCATACCGAAAGACCACGGTAGTCGTGGTGGGGAACGATTTCGACGTCAGCTACACTCGGATCACGGCGGCTGCTCGGGCGGTTGCCGGCGGAGCACCGCTGGTCACGCCGAACCTCGATCCGCGCCTGCCCGTCGAGAATGGCGAGTTCCTCCCAGGGTGTGCCGTCTTCGTGGAAGCTGTGGCGGTGGCGGCAGGAGCACGGCCGCTCGTGGTGGGGAAGCCCGACCCATCCCTCTTTCACATGACGATGCGACAGATGGGGGTCGTTCCCGACCTCACGGCCATGGTGGGTGACAGCCCTGCCGCAGACATGCGGGGCGGGCGCGCCGCCGGAATGCGAACGGTCCTGTACGCCCCCGACGGACATGCCGACGGGGCGGAGGCTGACGTGATCATCCGGTCGTTCGACGAACTGCTCCGGGTGGTCGGGGTCGCACGGCCCGACACCGGGGGTGTACTCTAGCCTGCATGTTCGACATCGGTTTCCAGGAAATCCTGCTGATCGGCGTCCTTGCCCTCCTGGTTTTCGGTCCGTCGAAGCTGCCCGAGCTGGGGCGGATGGTCGGACGAGCGATGCGGGAGTTTCGCCGCGCGAGCGATGAGTTCCGCTCGACGGTGGAAACGAACCTCCACATCAACGACCCCGACGGCCTGAACGACAGGGCCCAGGTCACGGCCACCCCACCTCCAGCCGAGCCCACACCAGCCCTCGCCGAGCCGCCGCTCGCGGAGGTCCCGGCGACGACCGAGGTCACGGTTGACGGGGAGACCAGAGCCGAACCCTTCTGCGCCCAGCGGACTTCCCGCCTGTTTCATCGTCTCGATTGCGCCTGGGTCAAGCGCATCCCCGAGGCGGACCGCGTCTACTTCAAGCAGCTCGCGGATGCACGCGACCGTGGTCTGCTGACCTGTCCCGTCTGCGAGCCCTGGGAGCCGGCCTAGCTCTTCAGGCTCGTTTCGCGTTTCGCGCCCATGCCACAAAAGTTGACTTCTCAACATACGTTGAGTATGTTGGCCGGCGGAGGGAAGGGCATGCGCGAGCTCACTGAACGGCAGCAAGACGTCCTCACGTTCATCGGCGCCTTCACCGTTCAGCACGGCATGCCTCCGACTGTTCGGGAGATCGGCGAGCGCTTTCGGGTGACACCGCGAGCGGCGTTTGATCACCTGAGAGCACTGGAGCGGAAGGGGGCTCTCAAGCGACGCGAAAGCGCTGGCCGAACATCACGCGCTCTCACCGTGGCTCGGCCCCCGCAAGCGGGTGAGTTCCGACGAGTGCCGGTGCTCGGGCGCATCGCGGCCGGCGCGCCGTTGCTGGCCGAGGAGCACCGTGACGGAGAGTTGCCGCTTGCCGCGAGCGCGCTGCCAGGCCCTGCCGAGGACTTTTTTGCCCTGCGCGTCCGCGGTGACAGCATGATCGGGGCTCACATCTGCGACGGGGACCTGGTCATCGTCAGAAAGCAGGGCGCAGCCGAGCCGAACGACATCGTGGTGGCCATGCTGGGAGAGGGGGCCGAAGCGGAAGCGACCGTGAAGCGCTTCGTTCCCGACGGGTCGCGCGTTGTCCTCAAACCCGAGAATCCGGCACTGGGACCGATCGTCGTCGACCTGCGCTCGCGAGCCCTCAAGATCCTCGGCAAGGTCATCGGCGTCGTCAGGGGTTTCTAGAAGCAATTCCGGAAGGAAGGTTACTCATGCAAGCAAGAACGTCACGATACCCATCTCTCCGCAATCGCGTACTCAGCCGGTGTTTCAGGCGCGGCTCAGCGGCAATGGCACGGTCACGGTCCCGGCGTAGTCGAATCGGCCTCGCCGAGCAACCTGCTCGCCGACGGCCCTTTTTTTTGGCCAAGAATACTCAACAGGTGAGGACTGCCCGTGCCGCAGTGCAAGAAAGCGGACGGGCGTTCCTGGCTCTCGGCGGTCTTGCTGCCTGGGCTCTCGTCGCCCTGTTGATCGCGGCCTGACGCCGATGCGCTGTCCGATAATGGACGAGTGACACCGTTCGGGGAGCTCGTGTCGCTGTGTCGGCGCTTGGCGGACAGCCGTGGGCGCCTCGAGAAACGCCGCCTCCTCGCGGAGTTCCTACGCGGTCTCGATCCGGCGGAGATCGAGAGTGCCGTTGCCTTTCTCACGGGCCGAGCGTTTCCGGCCTCGGACCGGCGCGTGTTGAGTGTGCGAGGACTTCCCGCCGCACAGCCGGTGCCTTCGTCACCGCCCCTCACCATCGCCGACGTGGCCGCCGCGTTCGGCGCTGTGGCCGATGTTGCCGGTCCCGGCGCTCGCCGGCTTCGCGAAGGGCAGTTGTCTTCCCTGATCGAGCGCGCCTCGGCGGACGAGCGTGAGATTCTGGGCAGGATCGTCGAGGGCGAAATGCGAACGGGCGCCTCGGAAGGGATCGTCCTCGAGGCGATCGCCGAAGCCGCGGGCGCCGACGCCGAGCTCGTACGCCGCGCCATGCTCTTTCTCGGGGACCTGTCCGCGGTGGCGGCTCTCGCACGCCGGGGAAGCGCCGAGGCCCTGGCGAAGGTCGGCCCGCAGCTGTTCGTCCCATTGCTGCCCATGCTGGCAGAGATAGCCACCGATTTCGGCGAGGTCCTGGCCGCGCACAATGGCCGCACGGCCCTCGAATACAAGTACGACGGCGCCCGGGCCCAACTGCACAGCGATGGCTCGCGGGTGGCGATCTGGACGCGAGGCCTCGCCGACATCACGACCAGCCTACCGGACCTCGCCTCCCTGGTCCGCCGTGACGTGCGCGGAGCTCCCCTCATCGTGGACGGCGAGGTCGTGGCGCTCGACGGGGCGGGCCGGCCGCGGCCCTTTCAGGAGTTGATGCGCAGGTTTCGAAGGATTCACGACGTCCCGTCGCTCGTGGGTGAAGTGCCGCTGAGCCTCCACCTCTTCGACTGCCTCATGGTCGAGGGGC
Organism: uncultured Candidatus Rokubacteria bacterium; assembly: GCA_963754315.1. Lineage (GTDB taxonomy): Bacteria > Methylomirabilota > Methylomirabilia > Rokubacteriales > CSP1-6 > CAVWFS01. The sequence continues at coordinate 591,502 of CAVWFS010000007.1, read as the reverse complement.
GCTCGTTAATCGACGAGCCCTACCAGACGCGCTGGAATGCGCTCGTCCAGATGACGGGTGGTAGCCATCTCGCCGAGCGGGAGATCGTCACCACGGTCGAGGCTGGACAGCAGTTCCATGCTCGGGCCCGGGCGGCCGGTCATGAGGGCGTGATGGCCAAGGACCTCGACAGCCTCTACGCTCCAGGAAGCCGAGGCAAGCGCTGGTTCAAGCTGAAGAGCCCGGACACGATCGACTGCGTCATCGTGGCCGCCGACCGCGGGTCCGGCCGCCGCCGCGGGTGGCTCTCGAACTACCACCTCGCGGTGCTGGACAACGTCGGCTACGCCGAGGTGGGGAAGACCTTCAAGGGATTGACCGACCACGAGTTCGCCGAGATGACCGTGCGCTTGCGCGGCCTGGCCGTGAGCGACGATGGCTATACGGTCCGCGTGCGGCCCCAGACGGTGGTGGAGGTCGCGTATAACGAGATTCAGAAGAGCCCGACTTACCGGTCGGGGCTGGCCCTGCGCTTCGCGCGCATCGTGCGAGTCCGTGACGACAAGGATCCTGCCCAGGCCACCACCTTGGCCGAACTCCGTGCCCGCTACGAGCAGCAGTTTGAGACCAAGGGGCTGGTCTAGCCTGCTACAATTCGCGCCTGTGAGTGAACGTGTCTCGACCGGTATTCCCAAGCTCGATGCGATGCTCGGCGGCGGCCTCCTTCCCGGAACACTGACCGTGGTGTATGGGGCCACCGGAATCGGCAAGACCCATCTCGGCTTGACCTTCGCCGATTACGGACGGACGGCCGACGGTGCGCGCGGCGTGATTCTCGACCTCAATGGTCGCGGCGATTCCCAGCAACACGACGAATACGCGGCGCGGCTCTTCCGATGGACCCTGCGCGCGTGGTCCCACACGGTCGTCCCCATGGCCGACCCCTACCCACCGCCGGCCGCGATGGAAGCCTTCTACTCGAACGCGTTGCCGTGGGTGGGTCGGGTGCGCGACTTCCAGGTCCCCACTGTCGACAGCGGCTGGGAGTTCGACTGGAACTGGAAGGCCAGTTATAACCAGGCGCTCTACACGGTGCGGCCGTTCCTCTACTTTCACTTCGCCGCCGGCACGCGGCGAGTGACGGTCGACGGCGTGGAGCCGATGGATTCTCCCGCCGATTCCATCCAGTTTTTCATCTTCGATGAGCTGTACCGGAAGGTGATCCATCGTGACGCGGAGACCGTGGGCATGGAGATCTGCATGCCCGTGTGGAAGCATCGCGAGTTCATCGATGGCCATTGCTACGACCACACGCGAATCGCCACCCTCTTGCTCGTCACGACCGAGGAGACCCGTCTGGAAGATCTCTTGGCGCGCAAGGTGGCCACCGGTGACATCGGCGCCACCGCCAACACGATCATCGTCATGGGCAGCGAGCGCGTCGGCCCCCGGCTGGCGCGCATGCTATGCGTCGTCAAACATCGGGGCAGCGCCATGAGCGACGAGATTGCCGAGTACCGGATCGGCGCCGAGGGGCTCGAGCTTCGCTAGGCCCCAAAAAACGCTACCGCATTATCGTGGAAGATCTTGGCCTGCACGGCGGCGGGCAGGCCTCGGGCCTCCGCCCACCGCCGTTCCTCGTCATAGTCGTAGGGGATCAGCGGAAAGTCCGAGCCGAACATGATGCGGTCTTGATAGCGTAGGAGCTCGTCGTCCGTGATCGCGGTGGGCTCGGCGCCCACGTACGGAGTGGCGGCGCTGGTCAGGGCCATGGTGGTATCGAGGTAGAGGTGTGGGTAGCGCGCGGTGAGGGCCAGGAAGCGATCGCTCTCGAAGGCGCCCATATGGGCCACGCACACGCGAAGCCGTGGAAAGCGAGCCATCACCCGGGCGAAGCGCTCGTAGCCGGTGAAGGGATCCCGGTAGGGCATCGTACCCACGTGCAGCATGAAGCAATGTCCCTCCGCTTCGCAGCGCTCGTACACGGGGAACAGGCGAGGGTCATCGACGTGAAAGCGCTGGACGGAGTGGTGGAACTTGAAGCCGCGCAGGCCGAGCCCCTCCAGCGCGTCGCGCGCGGTGGCCTCGACGTCCGCCTCATCGGCGTGCAGGGTTCCGAGAGGGATGGCTTCGGGAAAGCGTGAAGCGGTCTCCGCCACCCACTCATTGAGCGCGCGGGCCATGCCGGGCTTGTGACCGTAGGTGAAGAAGCAGAAACGATCGACGCCCCGCGCGCGCAGCGTATCGACGACCGCCTGCGGATCGAAGGAGTGGGCGGCATGCCAGTTCTCCCGGGCGAACCACTGGCTGATGGCGGTGGCCAGTCGGGTCGGATGCAGATGAACGTGGGCGTCAAAGTAGCGCACGGGTCCCCGGGCTAGAGTGGAGGGTACCATGGCCACCTTCGCGCTCGACCGGCTGGGCGTGTCGACGATCGCCATCCTGCGCGCCCTGCTGCGAGCGGCCGGACCGCGAGCGTCGCCCGCGCTCGTGGGCGGCAGCGTACGCGACGGGCTGCTGAGGCGGCCGGGTGTCGACGTCGACGTCGCCGTGGAGCACGGGGCTCTCGCCTTCGCTCAGCGCGCCGGCGCGTTGCTGGACGGGGCGGTCGTGGTCCTCGATGCCGAGCGTGGTGCGACCCGGATCATCGCGCGCGATCACCGGATCGACGTCACCGACTTTCGGGCTCCTACCTTGGCGAGCGACCTTGCCCTCCGGGACTACCGGGTCAACGCTCTCGCGGTACCGCTGCGTGAGCTCTTGCGAAACGGACGGGCGCGCGTGATCGATCCCACCGGAGGGCTCGGCGATCTCCGGGCGCGCCGCCTGCGCCTCACCGGGCAAGCCGCATTGATCGATGACCCGCTCCGGGGGCTTCGCGGTGTTCGTCTCGAGGCGGCCCTGGGTTTCACGCTGACCCGATCGACCCGACGTGCCATCCATGCCTCCGCCGGGGATCTCACCCGGGTGTCTGCCGAACGCATTCGGGAGGAGTTGCTGGCGATTCTGGCGACCCTGACCTCCGCCCGCGCATTCAGACGAATGGACACCCTGGGGCTGCTGAGCGTGGTGATGCCCGAAGTGGAGCCGATGCGGGTCACGTCCCAACCAGCACCCCACCGCTTCGCGGTCCTGGAGCACTCCATGCGCGCGCTGGCTGGCGCCGATCGGCTGCTAGAGCGCCTCCCGATACTGGCCCCGTTCGGCGATGATCTCGGCGCGCACATGCTCGAGCAACTCGGGGGCGGCGTGGATCGGCGTCAGACGCTCAAGATCGCCGCCCTTCTTCACGACGTCGCCAAGCCGGAGACCCGGCAGGTGATCCACGGTCGAGTCAGGTTCTTCGAGCACGATGTGATCGGCGCCCGTCGCGTCCGGGGCATCGGGGAGCGTCTGCGCTTGCCGAAGCGGGCCACGGAGGTGGTGGAGCGCCTGGTCCGTCACCACTTGAGGCCAATGCACCTCGCCCAGGCCGGTACGGTAACCGCACGAGCCCGCTATCGGTTCTTCCGGGACCTGGGCGACGAGGCTCGTGACCTCCTCCTGCTGGCGCTTGTCGATGGGGCCGCCGTGACCGGCACCTCACCCCTGTCGGTCTGGCGGCGGGCTATCGTCGTGCGGCACCTTCTGGCGAGCCAGACCAAGGCTCTCGAAGCTGAGACGGCTCCACCTCTGCTCCGAGGGGAGGACGTGATGGGACACTTCGGGATCGGTCCCGGTCCGGCCGTTGGGCGCCTCCTTGCCCGCGCGCGAGAGGCCCAGGCCTTGGGAAAGGTCGGAACCCGGGAGGAAGCCCTGGCGTTTCTTGACTCACCGGGCCGCCGTCTCTAGAGTATCGGGCACTCTGCCGCAGGGCGGCATGCTTCGGGAACGATCCCCTCGATGGAGGAGGCTTCAATGAAACCATGGCGCACCGTTGTATCTGTTCTGGCTTTGCTGGCCGCCCCCGTGGCTGCCAGCGCCGCCCCCGTCGGCAAGGTGGTCATCGCCCAAGGCGTTGATCCGACCACGCTCGACATGATGAACCAGCAGGAGCAGCCGGCCTCGAACGTGGGCGCCCAGATGTTCGACACCCTCGTCGAGCGGGACCAGAACCTCAAAGTCGTGCCGGCCTTGGCCGCCGAGTTGCCAAAGCTGGTGACACCGACCGTATGGGAGATCAAGCTCCGCAAGGGTGTGAAGTTTCACAACGGCGAGGAATTCAACGCGGACGCGGTGAAGTTCAGCCTCGAACGAGTGGCCAATCCCGCCAACAAGCTGCGGGGAAGCTCCTCGTTCGGCCCCATCGACAGGGTCGAAGTCGTCGACGCCTACACGGTCCGCGTCCACACGAAGAAGCCCTGGCCTATCCTGGTCAACGCGCTCACCTTTCGCCAGGCGGCCATGTATCCGCCCAAAGAGTACGCGAACAAGGATACCGCGGCCATCTCCCGGGGTCCCATTGGGACAGGCGCCTATAAGTTCGTGCGATGGTCGAAGGACGAAGAGATCGTGCTGGAGGCCTTCCCGGCGAACTGGCGCGGCGAGCCCAAGATCAAGACCGTGGTGTTCCGGCCGATCCCCGACGACGCGGTGCGGGTGGCTGCCCTCCAGAACGGTGAGATCGACGTGGCCGTGAACATTCCGCCGCATCTGGCCACGATCATCGGGAACCATCCGAAGCTCTTCCTGTCGACGGCCCCGAGCATCCGCACAATCCAGCTGATGATGTACACGCACCAGATGGACGCCCAGCACAAACCGGTGGGACCCTACGCCGGCCCTACCGCTGATAAGCGAGTGCGGCAGGCCATCGCCTCCGCCGTCGATGCCGACGAGATCATCCAGGGTGTTCTTGACGGCAAGGCCATGCGCGCGGCGACCATGCTGACCAGCATGCACTTCGGGTTCGATCCGAACCTCAAGCCCATCAAGCAGGATCTGGCCAAGACCAAGAAGCTGCTGAGTGAGGCGGGCTTCCCCAACGGCGTTGACATCGTCCTCAACGGTCCCCAGGGACGCTACGTTCGCGACAAGGAAGTCGCGGAAGCCGTGACGGGGCAGCTGAACAAGGCCGGGATCCGGACGACCTTGCGGACATTCGAGTTCGTGAACTATCTCAACAACATGGTGTACGTCCACAAGGCCGGACCCGTCTGGCTCATCGGTTGGGGGACGCCCACCGTCGACGCCGAGACGGTCTACGTACCGCTCTTCCGCTCCGGGAACATCTTCGTGAACTGGCACAACGAGGATTTCAACCGGATGGTGGACGAGGCCCAGACGATCATGGACGAGAAGAAGCGTCAGGACCAGTACTGGCGCATCAACAAGCTGTGGGTCGAGGAGGTACCGGCGGTTCCGCTCTACCAGCAGGTCGATCTGTACGGGGTCAGCAAGCGGCTCAACTGGAAGGCGCGCAGCGACGAGTTGCTGAAGGCGTACGACATGTCGCTGAAGTCGCCCTCATAGTACAATACCCGCTAGCCGGGCGGCCGTAATTCAGTGGCAGAATGCCAGCTTCCCAAGCTGGACGTCGCGGGTTCGAGCCCCGCCGGCCGCTCCACATAAACCCAAGGGGTTACGGGTTGATACCCGTAACCCCTTTCGTGTGTCCGGCCAGGATTCTGCCGTAATTCTGCCGTTGGCGACTGCTGACACCGCCGCTGACGTGGCCTGCCCGTCGACGGCGGACCCAACCATTGAGCGGATTGCCTCCGGATCATCGCTGAGAGATCAACAGCTTGCACTGGTCGAGTCTTGGCGAGGCACAGGCCGGCGGACGAGTTTGCGACAGGCAGACCGAGCGCGGGCCGCGGACGATCAGGGGCTCATGGTGGGATCGAACCGGGGAGGGGTCTTCTTCCACGGGTAGCCATCCCGGCCCTGACGGAACCCATAGTCGAACAGCGCCCGCATGTACTGGGTGTCGAACTCCTCCGGGTGCTCCGCGTTGAAGTCGTCGTCGATGAAGGCCAGGTTGAAGTCGAGCCCGTCGCGCTGCGTCGTGGCGTAGATGCGGTAGAGATCTCCGAATCCCTGAGTGTGAATGAGCGACATGATCGCCGGGCCGGCGATGCTGATGGTCTGCCGCTTGACGGGCGCCCACGAAGCGCGCCCCGGGGAATTGCGGATGATATAGACGCGAAACTTGCGGGTCAGTTCCTCCCCAAGAGAGGCGGCCACGCCGCACATGCTTGGCGGGTAGAGGAAGATCTGCGCGGAAGCTCCGCCATCCACGTGCATCTCTTCATAGGTCTCGCCATCCGCCTCGACCCGGACCATGGTCGGGGGAAGCGCCATGGGGATCGCGGCCGAGGCCAGGAGGATGGTGCGGAACAGGTGGAGCGCCCCGGGGGCGCCGCTGGCCGCGATCTTCCCCATGTTCCAGACCACCGGCTGGCGTGCGTCGAGGTTCGTCGTCCCCACCAGGAGGATGCGCCCGTTCGCATGCTCCTCCGCGATTTTCTTGAGCAGACCCTCGTCGGCGTACCGCGAGATCTGTCCCCAGAGGGGCCGGTTGTCGGCCATCGCATCGTTGTTGATCGCCGCGAGCAGGCTTCGCTTATGTGCGACGTCGGACGGACCCACCGACGTGAAGACGCTGCGCAGCACGTGATCGTACTCGGGGCCGGCGAACGCGAAGGGCGCGATCAGAGCCCCGGTGCTGACCCCCGTGACTGCCTTGAACTGAGGTCGCTGCCCCGACTCGGTCCAGCCGCAGAGCAGCCCCGCGCCGAAGGCTCCGTTATCGCCTCCGCCCGACACCCCGAGCAGCGTGGCGGCCGGTAGCGCTCCCTCAAACCCTGAACGTGCCCGGTGCTTCGCCTCACGCTCCCGTGCCTCGAGCACGTCGCGTACGAACCGCTCGATGTCGACGCCCACCCAGTACCTGACGCGCGGAATCCCGGGAACCTCGGCTCGGGTCGTGAGCTCCTCGGGCACCGCCGGAAGCCGCGAGGGCCCCCGCAGACCACGAGCCACCAAGACCCCCACCGAGACGGCGCCGAGGGCCGCGACACCCAGTGCCACGGTCTTTCTCCCCATGGCTGCTCCTTACCCACCACTGGCTCTATGAGCCGCGAGAGAGGATAGATCGGAAAGCATGTCGCTGGTGAACTCCCTTGTCAAGAATCCGTATCGCGCCACGATTCTCTCTGGCCACGGAATACGCTGAAGCGAGAGGCCATCAGATCCCACTACCATTCGGGATCGGAGTCAACTACTACCGCGAGCAACAGCCGTTCAAGATCAAGGATCTCCAGGTTGGCATCGTTGGCCGCCCTCCGGAATCGGTCACGAACTTTGTGCAAATGGATCGGGTGGACACGACGCAGCAGGCCGTCGCCAGGTTCGACGTGTGGGTTTTTCCGTTTGTGAGCGTCTATGGGATTGCCGGATATACCTCGGCAAGAATGACGGGAGCCGTCGATCTGCCGGCGGTCCGGATCCTGGACATTCCGGCCCAACGACTCTCGATTAGCCTCTCCTACGAAGGGCCCACCTACGGAGGGGGGTAACGCTGGCGGGGGCTTCAAGGTAAGCGAGTGGCACAACCTGACTGCGTTCATGGTGGCCGACACAAACTATACGATTACGCCCCTATCGTTCAAGCATGAAACCCTGTTCACGGACACAAAGATGACGGCCCTGGTCTTCTCCTCGAGAGTGGGTCTGCGCGGCGCCGTGACGTCATCCACACACGCGGCGCTCTGGGCCGGTGCCATGTATGAAGTATTCTTGTCGAAGGAGGGATTGGAACGCGGTCGTCGTTTCTGGCGGCAATCACATTTCGGTTCTGACCGCGCTACCGGGACCTGGTAGTCGCGCGCCGCGCGATCTCGACCACCTCCACTCCCGACGGCTGGGCCAGGGGGTCGAAACGAACGGCGCTGGCCCGCCACCCCCCGACCACGTTGCGCGTTGCGAGGGGTCAGACCCGTAGACTGATGACCAGGCGGCCCACCGCGATCCCGGCCACACAGAGGAGCAGGCAACCCGCAGTCGTCCCCACGACGTTGATCCACGCCTGGGGCCAGGCGTTCGCCTCGATGAGACGGACGGTCTCATAGCTGAAGGCAGAGTAGGTCGTGAGGCCGCCCATGAGGCCGGTGGTCAGGAACAACCGCGCGTTTTCGGGAAGAGCAGGGTCTCCGTGGCGATCTGCTGGATGAGCCCTATGAGGAAGGCACCGACGAGGTTCACGATGATCGTGCCGTACGGAAAGTCGATGCCGAACCACTTCGCGGCGAGACCTGAGGTGAAGTAGCGCAGTAGGGTCCCGATCGCGCCTCCGAGAGCCACCAGCAGCATGCGTTCCACGCGGCGACGTCCTCCCGGCGCGCCCCGACGGTACCCGCCCGGCAATGTCGGCGAACACCGAGGCGCAGATGGTCCGGCAACGTCAGTATGGCATCCGGCGTGCGGTGTGGTCCGAGGAACTCAGCCCTCTCGGTCCGGGTAGCGAGGTGGCATATGATGACAGCGCTAGGGAACGGGTCGCCAACCGGGACCAGCGGGAGGACACGGCATGCGCGTCGATGTGCTACCCGACCGGGCAGGCCTCATGCGCGCTGCGGCCGACGAGTTCATCAAGGTCGCTGGCCTCGCGCAGGCGGCGCACCGGCGGTTTTCGGTGGCCCTGTCAGGCGGCTCGACTCCCGCGGCCTTGTACACGCTCCTGGCCGCCCCGGATGTTGCCCGGCAGGTCGACTGGTCTTGTGTGCACATCTTCTGGGGCGACGAGCGGTGCGTGCCGCCCGATCATCCCCAGAGTAACTACCGCATGGCGAATGAGACGCTGCTGTCGAGAGTCCCCTTACCGGCCGAGAACATTCATCGCATCCGTGGCGAGGATGAGCCGAAGCAAGCGGCGGCGGCCTACGAGGAGCTGCTACGCGGCTTTCTCAGGGGCGAGAGTCTTGACCTCGTGCTCCTCGGCATGGGCGACAACGGGCACACGGCCTCGCTCTTTCCCGGGTTACCGGGGGTGACCGAGACCGTCCGCTGGGTGCTGGCCCAGTACGTGGAGGTCGTCTCCATGTGGCGGGTGACGATGACGCCGGTGGTGATCAACGCCGCCCGCCACGTGAGGTTTCTGGTCGCGGGCGCCGAGAAGGCAGATCGACTGCGCGACGTCCTGGAAGGCCCCGCCCAGGTGGAAGTTCTTCCCTCTCAGGCCATCCAGCCTACCCGCGGAGAGCTACGCTGGCTGGTGGATACCGCCGCCGCCGCCCGCCTGGAACACCGCTGATGAAGGCCTCCGACACCGACGTGCGCGTCCGCCACAAGCAGGCGGCGGCGGAACGGGCGGTGGAGCTGGTGCGATCGGGCATGGTGGTCGGGCTTGGCACGGGCAGCACCGCCATTTTCGCCGTTCGTCGGCTCGGACAGCTCCTGCGCGAGGGGCGCCTGCACGATATCGCCGGGGTGCCAACCTCGAGCGGTATCGAGGCGGAAGCACGCGCGCTCGGCATCCCCCTCGTGTTGGACGGAGCGCGTGACATCGACGTGACCATCGACGGCGCCGACGAGGTCGACCCCGATCTCAACCTCATCAAGGGCGGTGGGGGAGCGCTTCTCCACGAGAAGATCGTGGCTCAGGCGAGCCGCCGCGAGGTGATCGTCGTGGACGACGCCAAGCTCTCGCCTCGGCTCGGGACCCACTGGGCCGTGCCCGTGGAAGTGATCCCGTTTTTGTGGCAGTCGCAGGCACGGTTTCTTGAATCCTTGGGCGCCCGCGTCACCCTACGGGCGGGGCCGGAGGGCAGGCCGTTTACCACCGACGAGGGTAACCTGATCGTGGACTGCGCGTTCGGACCGATCGCTGAGGTCGCGGAGCTCGCGGCGCGCCTCAACGGGAGGACCGGGATCGTGGAACATGGTCTGTTTCTCCACCTAGCCACCGACGTGATCGTGGCCGGCCAGGCTGGGATCCGTCACCTCACGCGAAAGGCCTGATCATGACCGACCAGGAACGCATGGACCAGCTGTGCATCAACACCATCCGGACGCTTGCCATCGACGCCATCCAGAAGGCGCGCTCCGGACACCCCGGCACGCCCATGGGCGCCGCCCCCGTCGCCTACTGGCTCTGGCAACGCTTCCTGCGCTTCGATCCCGAGCATCCCATTTGGCCCAACCGCGATCGGTTCGTCCTGTCGGCCGGACACGCCTCCATGTTGCTCTACGCCCTCCTCCACCTGACCGGAGTGAAGGCCGTCAACCCGAAGTACGAGGTGATGGGTCAAGTCTCCGTGTCCCTCGACGACATCAAGAGCTTCCGGCAGCTTGGCAGCAAGTGCCCCGGGCATCCCGAGTACCGCTGGACGTCCGGGGTGGAGACGACGACGGGCCCCCTCGGCCAGGGGGTGGCCACCAGCGTCGGTATGGCCATCGCCAGCCAGTGGATGGCGCAGTACTTCAACCGACCCGGCTTCTCCATGATCGACTACGACGTCTATGCGCTCAGCGGTGATGGATGCATGATGGAAGGCATCGCCAGCGAGGCGGCGTCCCTGGCCGGCCATCTACGGCTGTCGAACCTCTGCTGGATCTACGATCGTAACAAGGTCACCATTGAGGGCCACACCGACCTCGCCTTCACCGAGGACGTCGCGACGCGGTTCCTTGGCTACAACTGGAACGTGGTGCGGGTGGGAGACGCCAACGACCTCGATGCCATCGAGCGGGCCTTCACCAGCTTCAAGCGGACGACCGACCGGCCCACCTTGATCATCGTGGAGAGCCACATCGGCTACGGCGCGCCTCACAAGGAGGACACCAGCGCCGCCCACGGCGAGCCACTGGGTGACGACGAGGTCAGGCTCACCAAGCGCAACTACGGGTGGCCGGAAGATGCTCAGTTCCTCGTGCCTGACGGAGTACGTGAACACTTTCGGGACGGCCTCGGACGCCGCGGGGGGGCCCTGCGGGAGGCCTGGATGGCCAAGTTCGCCGACTACACCCGTCAGTACAAGGAGCTGGCTGACCACCTCTATCGGATGCAACGACGCGAACTGCCCGAAGGCTGGGACCACGATCTGCCCTCGTTCCCCCCAGACGCCAAGGGTATCGCCAGCCGGGACTCGTCGGCCAAGGTTCTCAACGCGCTTGCTCCGCGGGTGCCATGGCTCATCGGAGGCTCGGCCGATCTGGCACCCTCGACCAAGACGCGGCTGACCTTCGACGGAGCCGGCGATTTTTCAGGAGCGAAGCTGAGTGGACGGAACTTTCACTTTGGTGTGAGGGAGCATGCCATGGGAGCCGTCCTCAATGGTCTTGCCCTCTCCAAGGTCCGCCCGTTCGGATCAGGGTTCCTCATCTTCAGTGACTACGGTCGCGGCTCCCTTCGCCTGTCGGCGCTGATGGAAATCCCGGTCATCTACGTCTTTACCCACGATTCCATTGGCGTCGGAGAGGACGGACCGACTCATCAGCCCGTCGAGCATCTTGCTTCGCTACGGGCCATCCCGGGCCTCATTACCCTGCGGCCGGGCGACGCCAACGAGGTCACGGAGGCCTGGCGGGTCATCATGCAGCTCCGCCACGATGCGGTGGCGCTCATCCTCAGCCGTCAGGCGTTACCGACCTTCGATCGGTCCCGCTACGCGCCGGCAGCCGGGCTCGCCCAGGGCGCATACGTGTTGGCCGATGCTCCTGACGGCAAGCCGGACGTGTTGCTCCTCGCAACCGGTAGCGAAGTGTCCCTCTGCGTGGAGACGTTCGAGAAGCTGACGGCAGAGGGGATCAAGGCCCGCGTGGTGAGCATGCCTTCGTGGGAGCTATTTGACCGGCAAAGCCAAGAGTACCGCGACCGGGTTCTACCACCAGCGGTGGCCGCGCGCGTCGCCGTGGAGCAAGCCTCCACGTTCGGCTGGGCCCGCTTCGTGGGTACCGATGGGGAGGTCATCGGTATGCACACCTTCGGAGCGTCGGCGCCCCTGAAGGAGTTGCAGCAGAAGTTCGGCTTCACGCCGGATCGTGTCCTGGCCGCCGCCAAGGAGCAGCTCGGCAAGCGGAGGCGCGGCTGAAAACCGAACCGCTAGGCGAGCTCCCTCGTCAGGCGTCGACGGCTCGGGAGAGACGGAGCACCTCGGCCATCACGTCGCGCCGGACGGCGATTTCTCCGCGCAGGTAGGCGAGGGCTGAGGCAGTGACCATGACCGCCGGTGCGCGCCAGTCAGCTCCCGCCCGCTCGAGCTCGTCGAAGCGCGCTTGCAGATCCGGGCGTGGCCCCTCCTTGCCCTCGAGATTGCCGGCGATGGTCTCGATGGCCTGGCGGACGTCGCGATCGAAGTGGTCCGTGTGAGCGGCCACTGTTGCCGGAGCGGAGGTCCGATCGATAGCCACCCGATGGCGGGCGAGGGCGAGTAACGCAAGGAAGACCGCCTGGGCGTCGGCCGTGAGCCGAAGGATGGTATCCCTCTCGGCGCGGGCCGCTGGCGCCGACGCGCCGGGTTCCATGGTGGACTCCTCGCGCAGTCGAAGCACGTCCGCCAGCCCGTGATACACGTTGCTCCGGTGACGAGCGGCGCGGGCAACGGCGGTTTCATAGCCGCCGGCGGGCTCGACCACGGCCAGCACGGCCATGGCGCGCAGGGCGGAGCCGAGGGCCGGGCGCATCGCCCGGCTGGCTCTAAGAGGCCACACGGCCTCATAAACGAGCGTCAGCACCACGATACCCAGCACGATCCCCAGCACACGGTCGCGGGGGGGCACCAAGTCGACGGTCGGCCCGATAGCATCGACTACGGCGATCGCCAGCGCCATGCCGACCTGAATACCAGCATAGGAAATGCGTGAGCTGCCCGCGGCGATCCAGGCGGCAATCCAGACACCCGCGGCGAACGGCAGGAGCATCGAGGTGAGGCCTACCGCGTTGGGCATGACGGCGACGATCATGGCCAGGCCGAGCAGGCCGCCGAGCAGGGCCCCCGCCAGCCTGAGAAACGCCTTGTAGATGCTGGCCCCGAGGCTGCTCTGGGCGCCGATGACGCACGTGACGATGCTGGTCATGAGGCCCGGCCAGTCGAGGCCGAGGATGATGAGAAGGCATATCTCCACAGCCACGGCGCACTTGAGGGAAAATACGATGTCCCCGGTGTTCGAGAGGGAGAAGGACGGCGTCAGGAAGGGCGCTCGCCGCAAGGTGTCGAGGGGTGAAGTGGACGCCGGCGGCCTCAGCCCGCGCGCCGGAGCGCTAGATCCCAGGAGCTGCGTGGCGGTTGCGATCCGGATGAGGGTCGCTTCCATGTACGCAACGAGCGCTGGAATGCCAACTTCAGGGGCAACGTCGATGCGCGACGCTTGTCCGCTGACGACTTCCGAGGCGGCCGGCTGCCGAGCGGCGAGCGCCTGGCGCTGGTGTCCGCACTCTTCACGGATCGTACCCAGGCGCCGACGGAGCGAATCGTCGAGGCGTGGCTGGCCCTCGGGGCTCTGGGTCAGCTCGCTCAACCACAGCGCATTGGTGAGGAGCCGCTCCACCTCAGTGATCAGGGCGATCTGTTCAGGATGGCGACGCCGCAGGGACGGGTAGCGCGCCTCGGCGTTGGCCAACAGGTCGAGCTCGCGTGCGAATCCGCTGATTGCCATCACGTCGGGACCGGGGACGTCAGCGACCCCGCCCCTGGGCGGGGCCAAGGCCTCGGCCAGGAGGCGCTCGACCGTGGAGAGGCGTACCACGAGATCGTCGAGAAGGCGCTCTTCCGGGTCGCTCGGCCACAGGAGGATCTGAGCTCCGGTGCCGAGCAGGACGCCGAGGAGGATCATCAGGGTCCGCCAGAGCGCCGTGTCGATCTCGGTTCCCGGCGAGTCGAGATGGGAGAACACCACCAGGAGCAGAGTCACCGTGCCCAGGAGGCTTGCGTACGGAGCGCTCGTCGTACGGGAGAGGAACATGCCCACCGCGACCGCCACGCCGATCGCCGCGAACATGAACCAGGGCTCGTTGGCGAACCCAATGACGATCAGCACGCCGACCGCCCCGCCCGCCAAGGTCCCCACCAGGCGTTGGATGCCCTTGATGAGGGAGGACCCGGCATCTTCTGGGCTTACCAGGAAGATCGTGATGATGATCCAGTGGCCGTGAGGGGCATGGGTAGCCATGACGATCACGGTGCCCACCAGCGAGGCGATCAGGACGCGCAGCGCAGCTCGGGTTCGACCTGGAGTGGGGGCCAGCTCGGCGCGCAGAAAGGCCGTGAGCGTGGCGCCGAGAGAGGCGGGCGCTCGGGGATCGCCCTTCACCTTACGGACGGTGTGCAGGCGGCGAGGGAGTGGCCGGGAACCCGCGGATGGTCACCACGGCCGTGGTCCCCATGCGGAAGGGCCGCTCGGGATCCTGCTCCTCGAGCACGATGCGCACGGGGAATCGGTTGGCGAGGCGCACCCAGTTCAACGTCCGCCGCACTTCAGGGAGCACCCCGACGGTGGCGCCGTCGTCGGGTTGGTTGGCCCAACCGATGCCCTGCACCACGCCTCGGAAGGGACGCCCAGGATAGGTGAGCAGATAGACCTCGGCCTGCATGCCCGGCTTGATCGACGCCATGTACGTCTCGCGGAAGTTGGCGAGCACGTACCAGACCCGGTTGTCGACGAGGGCAAACACTTGCTGACCCTGCTTGGCGTACTCGCCGACGGCGATATTGAGATTGGTCACGTAGGCGTCGAAGGGAGCGCGCACCCAGCAGTAACCAACGTCGAGCTCGGCGCTCCGGACGGCAGCCTCGGCAGCCTGCAGGCGGGCGTTGAATTCACCGAACTGGGCGAGTAGCTCCTGGGCTCGCTGGCGGTCATGCAAGGCTTGCTCGGTGGCGTGGGCGGCCTGGCGGCGGGCGGCCTTCGCGTGCTCGACGGCTGCGTCGGCAGCGGTCTTCTTGGTTCGCGCTTCGCGCACAGCCGCCTCGGCGGCCCGCACACGGCGTCGCGCCTCGCTCAATGCTGCCTCGGCAGCGTCGCGCTTGCTCCGGGCGTCGCTCACCCGATCCGCGGTGACGAACTGGCGCTCGAGCAGTGGCTCGACCCGTCGGAGGTAGTCGGCGGCGTACGCAAACTCTGCCTCCAGGCGTGCCACCAATGCCTCTGCCGCCGCCTGGTTGGCCTCGGCCCGGGCGATCTCAGCCTCGGCGGCAGGCGGTCCTGTCTCGCTCCGCGCCACCTCGGCGGTGGCGGCGGCCATGGCCGCCTCGCGCCCCGCCACCTGCGCGCCCGCCGAGGCGATGGCCTTCTGCTGCGCCTCGACATCCCTGAGGGCGAGGGCAAGGTCGGCGCGCACCCTCGCCAGGCGCGCCTCGTAGGGCCGAGGGTCGATCACGAAGAGCAGATCACCTTGCTTGACCCGCTGGTTGTCGACCACCTTCAGCTCGACGAGGGGGCCGCTCACATGAGGGGCGATCCCGACGACGTTGGCGCGCACGGCGGCGTCGTCGGTGCGCGGATGAACGAAGTTGAGCTGGTACACATATACGCTGAGGACAACCGCCCCCAGGACGATCAGGACTCCCAGCAGTCGCCCCAGGACGCGTAGCAGAAGATGGGGACGCGGGAGCCTCGTCCACCGCTCACGTCCGATACAAGAGGAGCCAGGTCGCGAGGGTGAGCAAGAGGGCGAGGCTCGGATAGATCAATACGAGGGGCCCGAGGTGGGGCTCGAGCCTGGTGATCGCGAACACATAGCGCAGGACGAAGGCGAGCGATACGCCGACCACCAAGCATACCATCCAGGCCGGGAAGAAGGAGCCCTGGATGTTGAGGATAGGATCGCAGCCGCCGGCGAGGAAGACCAGACCGGCGGCTTCCAGGCGCCGGAGGGTGACACGCATGTCAGAGAGAGGATACACTACCGGCCGAACGCCTCGTGCGTCTGCGGATGCGGCTGACGGCCCGTAGCTCACGACCTTACGAAACTCTCCGGCGAACGGTCGCCCTGGCTGCGTCCATCGCGGCACTGGGTGGAGGGTGCGCGGGCTGGTCCATCGCTCGCGACCCGTATCCGAGCGCGCCCGCCTCGCCGACCACGGCCTGGACTCCTCCGCCTCAGGCGCGGTCAGAGCGCACTCTGGCCACAGCCGGCCGCGTGGGGCCTCCCGTCAAGGTCGACTCCGAGCTCATCCATGGCCTCGCCGATCTCATCGATCTCGCCCATCGGGCGAACCCCGATACGCGGCGCACGTGGGAGGAAGCGCGAGCGGCCGCGGCGCAGCTCGGGCGGGCTCAGGCCCCGTACTACCCGACCCTGACCTTCCTGGCCAATGGTGGAACGTCCAGGGAGGCCGACCAGGGTCCGTCCCCCATCGGAACGTTCACCGTCGAGGGGCCTTCGGCCACGCCGGCGCTCCAGCTCACCTGGATCATCCTGGACTTCGGGAGGCGCAGCTCGACCGTGGAGCGCTCGAGCCAGCAGCTTACCCAGGCCAACCTCTCCTTCAATCGCAAGCTCCAGGAAGTGGCCTTCTCGGTCTCCCGCAATTACTTTGGCCTTGACGCCAGCCGCGCGCGGGTGACGGCGGCCCTCGTGACCCTGGAGTCGGCGGTCGCGGTGGAGGACGCGGTCGCGGCCCGGCTCGCTCAGGGCCTGGCCACCCGCCCCGAGCTTCTCCTTGCGCGGCAAGAGCGGGCGCGGGCCGCCTTCGAGGTCGAGGATGCGCTCGGCGCGGTCGCCGACGCCCAGGCTGCGCTGGCCGAGAGCCTTGGCATCGCGCCCACGGTCCCGCTGCGCGTGGCTGACCTCTCCGCCCTGCCGCTACCGGGAGGTCTGGCCGAATCCGTCGAGCAGGTCATCGACCGTGCCCTCGCGCGTCGGCCCGATCTGGCCGCCCGCCTGGCGGCGCTGCGCGCACGGGAAGCGGAAACCAGCCGCGCGCGGGCGGCGTTTCGGCCGCAGCTGCTCTTTTCGGGTTCGGTGAACCAGGCACTGCAGCGATACCGTGCTGGCCCGCCGACTGGCACCTTCAGCATGAACGAGACAGAGTACGGTGCCTTCCTCAACTTCGAGTGGAAGCTCTTCGACGGCTTCGAGCGGGAGAACGCGCTGCGCGAGGCTACCTCGCAGAGGGAAGCGGCCCAGGCCGAGCTAGCAGCCCTCGAGCTCCGGACGATCCGTGAGGTGTGGAAGTCATACGCTGACGTGAAGACGGCTCTACGCAAGCACGAATTTGCCCTTGCCCTCGTGGCCGCTTCCGAGGAAGCCTACGCCTCGACCCTGGAGTCGTACCGGTCGGCAGGCCTGGCCACCGTGATCGATCTTCTCGCGGCCCAGCGTGATCTTGCGCGCGCGCGGACCACCGAAATTCAGACCCGGGCCGAGCTGCTCACGGCGTCCGCCGCCCTGACCTTCGCCGCTGGAGACTAGTTTGGTGGGAGCCTCGAAACGGCCCAGCGCTTCTACGCTCGGATTGCGGCAGCGACGTTACGCGGAAAATCCATAGCTTGAATGGAGGATGCTGAGGAATTCGCCGAAGTCGCCACCTATGACGGGAACGGCGTGGGTGCGAGCGGAGGTGGCGGGCGGATCTTTGAGGCCGCCTGCCGTCATCAAGGCCACTACGGTGTCGTCCTCGCGGATCACTCCGCTCGCCCGCATGGCGCGGATGGTGGCCAAGGCGGCGACTGAGGAGGGCTCAGCGTAGAGTCCCTCCAAGGAGGCTAACTCGACCTGGAGCGCGGCCAAGTCTTCGGCGCCGACTCGGTGGGCGAGTCCGTTCGAGGCACGCAGGGTGTGCAGGGCTTGATAGGTCGACTGCACGGTGGCGATGGAGGCGGCGATGCTCGGATGGTCTGCGGTCACCACGGGCACCGAGGCGGCGTCCGTGCGCAGCGCTTCGGCCAGTGAGCCGTAGATCTCCGAGGCGATCATGCGCGGCAGGGTCGCGATGAGCCCGAGCCGCGCCAGATCCTCGAACCCGCGCCAGACCCCGGCCAGCGCGTCGCCATAGGCGACAGGCAGGACGCACCACGCGGGTGCCTGCCAGCCCAACTGCTCCGCGATCTCGTAGGCGATGGTTTTGTAGCCCTCGACACCGTAGGCGTTCGAGCCCGCCGGGGGCCCGAAGTACGGCGTGGTGGGATACCAGCCGAGCTGCTCGACACCGCGGCGAAGAAGCGTCCAGCGATCCCCTTTGTCGCGCGTGGCCACCACCATGGCGCCGTACGCTTGCATCTGCGTCATCATCGCGCCCGCCGCTCCGGCAAATGTGAGCACCACGCACGGCAGCCCCGCCCGGGCGGCGTACGCCGCCGCCGCGGCGCCCGCATTCCCCGACGAGCTGCACCCGATGACACCGGCGCCGAACTGGCGCGCCATCGAGACGGCCACCGTAGCCAGACGGTCCTTGAAGGACCAGGTCGGGTTTCGTGATTCGTCCTTCACGAACAGCCGCGGAACACCCACCCGGGTTCCATAACGTGGGCATGCCGTGAGAGGTGTCCAACCCTCGTTGAGGCTCACCGCGTCCGCGGCCGCCACCGGCAGAAGCTCCTCGTAGCGCCACATAGTGGACGGTCGCTCGCGCAAGGCCTCGGCGCGGAAAACCGGACGTCGGGCCTCATCGTAGATCGGTATCAGATTGACGGGCACCTCGAATGCGCACTTCGGGCACCCGTCGAAGCGTGGTTCGACGGGAAATGTCGCTCCGCAGCGGACGCAACAGAGGCCGGCCAGCGGGGCGTGGGGCATGGGCGTTCACATGATACACTTCGGGCGCGGTGATCGCAGGCTGGTGCTGGGATCTCATCGAGCCGTACCTCCGACGCAATCTCCTCAATCGCGGAGTCGAGCGGCCGACGCGGCGCGAGGTGCTCCAAGAGTTCGTCCGCGTGTGGCCCGATTTCACGGCGACCATCGGTGTGCAGGCGCCCCACGCCGGGAGCATCCGCTTCAAGTGGTTGGTTCGGATACCGGCGCCCGAGCTGACGCCGTTCCTGGAGGATCCCGACGGCTGGATCGGCGCTCGCTTCGGGGGCGGCAAGTTCAAGATGAATCTGCACCACGGACTGCATTTCGTGAACACCAAGAACTTCAAACCCGAGGGCCAGCCACGCTGGCCAGACGCGCCGGAACTCTTGCTCGATTGACAGGCCGGGAGGTCGTGATGCCTACCGAAGAGACGCGGCGGCTTCTGAAAGTATTCGGGGTGGCGGTGACGAATCTGGAGGATGCCATCGACACGAAGGCGCCGATGGAGGAGATCATGAAGTGGGATCGCGAACTGGCCGATCGTATGCGAGATGTCATCGCGGCCGTCGAGCGGTTGAGGAGCCGGCGTATCCAGTGAGGAGGCGCCTTCCCCTGGTAGACGCCTCCGGGGTGGCGTTTGCTGCCGGTATCCCTCCCCGGCGGATCGTATCGCTCATCCCCAGCACCACGGAACTCCTGTGCGACCTTGGGCTGGCCGATCGGCTGGTGGGGGTCACGGTCTACTGTGTGGAACCGCGCGATGTGGTGCGCAGCAAGCCCCGCATCGGCGGAGAGAAGGATCCAGACCTGCAGCGAATCCATCGCCTGGCCCCCGACCTGGTCATTGCCAACGTCGAGGAAAACGTCCGGGCCCACGTCGAGACCTTGCGCGGATGGGGCATTCCCGTCTGGGTCACATATCCCCGCAACGTGGATGACAGTCTGCGGATGATTCGGGAGCTGGGCGAGGTGACCGGGGTACCCGAACGGGCCGCCGTGTTGCTTGAGGAGCTGCAGCCGCTGGTGGCCCACGCACGGGCCGTGGCCGCCGAGCGGTCCCCGGTGCCCGTCTTCTACGCGATCTGGCGGAATCCGTACATGACGCTCAATGCCGACACGTACCTCTCCGACGTCCTCACCACATGCGGGGCAGGCAACATCTTCGCCGATTGTGCCGAGCGCTACCCGGCGGTGACACTGGACGAGATGGCGGCACGATCGCCGTCGGTGATCTTGCTGCCCGACGAGCCGTTTCGCTTCCGTCGCGTTCACCTGAAGGACTTCGCACCCTACGCGGGTGTCCCCGCCGTACGCGACAACCGCATCCACCTCGTGGATGGTAAGCCGTTCTCCTGGCACGGGCGACGCCTCGCCGACGCGCTTCGGATGCTCCCGCCGCTGCTGGGGTCCGCTGCCTGACGATCAGGCGGGCGATGGCCCTCGGAGACGCCCGTCTTCGAGAGGCCCGGCGCCTATTGCTGCGCGCTGGCGGCGGCGCGAATGGCCTCGACGATGAAGTGGTAGCCTGTGCAGCGGCACAGGTTTCCGGAGATGGCTTCGCGGATCTCCTCGTCAGTCGGGCGTGGATGCTCCTCCAGGAAGGCCTTTGCCGTGAGCAAGATGCCTGGTGTGCAGAAGCCACACTGCAAGCCGTGATGATCCCAGAAGGCCTGCTGAAGAGGATGCAGCCGATCCCCGTCCGCCAGGCCCTCCACCGTGGTCAGGCTGGCCCCGTCCATCTGGATCGCCAGGAGCAGACAGCTTCGGACGGGCTGACCATCATCGAGCACGGTACAGGCTCCGCACACGCCGTGCTCGCATCCCACGTGAGTGCCCGTGAGACCGAGGCTCGTCGCGCAGAAAATCGACCAGGGTCATGCGAGCCTCCACGGTGCCTGTGTACGTCCGACCGTTGACCCTCAGGCTGATCGTTCGGGTCGTCATGCCGTTGCGCGTGCCAGGGCGTCCGTGAGCGCGCGCGCGGCCAGGGTCCCTGCCACACGCCGACGGTAGGCGGCCGACGCGTGCAGGTCCGATTGCGGGTCGAGGCCCTCGCTGACGGCCGCCGCCGCCTCGTCGAGCAGCGTGGGACTCGGCACCTGGCCGGTGAGGGCACGCTCGGCCGCCGGCGCCCGCACGGCCGACGATCCGGCTCCGAAAATGGCCAGCCGCGCGCTGGCGATGCGACCGCCGTGGCAGGTGATGACGGCGACGGCGCCGACCAGGGCGAAGTCACCGTGCCGTCTGGCGACCTCGTGGAACCCCCAGCCCATGCCTGGATCGGGCAGGCGCCAGCGCGTCTCCGTGACCAGCTCATCGCTTCGAAGCGCTGTCATCAGGGGCCCCTGGAAGAAATCCCCCGCCGCAATCTGCCGCGTCCCGGCGCGACTTCGCACGACGACGGCGCCATCGAGGCAGAGGAGCAGGGCCGGCAGCTCGGAGGCAGGGTCGGCGTGGGCGATGTTCCCGGCCACGGTGCCCCGGTTGCGGATGGCCGAGTGTCCGACCAGCCGCAAGGCAGCGGCCAGGAGGGGATGGTGGCTCGAGGCCCAGCGCTCGAGACTCCGCTGCCGAACGAGCGCACCCAGGCGCAAGGTGCCGTCGGCGGGGGTGAAGGTGTCGAGACCCGGAAGGCGGTTGATGTCGATGATCGCCGCCGGGCGAGCGAGCCGGAGATTGAGCATCGGCATGAGACTCTGGCCTCCGGCGAGGACCTTGGCTTCATCGCCGAAACTCTCGATCCGCTCGAGGGCCTCATCGAGCTCGCGCGGATCAAAGTATTCGAAGGGCGCCGGCTTCACGTCCCGAGCAAAGCGAGCAGACGAGCCGGGCTGGCGGGTGTCTCCCGCACCCGGATGTGGAAGGGGGCAAGCGCGTCGTCGATGGCGTTGGCGATGGCGGCAGGCGGTGAGATTGCGCCTCCTTCCCCGAGTCCCTTGATGCCCAGCGGATTGCGGGACGATGGGTACTCGAGGTGGACGGTCTCGATGGCAGGCAGCTCCATGGCGGAAGGAACGAGGTAGTCCAGCAGGGTCCCCGTGAGGAGCTGGCCCTGCTCGTCGTAGACGATCTCCTCGAACAGCGCCCCGCCCACGCCCTGGGCCACGCCACCGTGAACTTGTCCCTCCACGATGGTCGGATTGATGATCTTGCCGCAGTCATGAGCCACCACGTAGCGCAGCAGCTTCACATGCCCGGTCCCCGTGTCCACCTCGACTACGGCCACGTGCACGGCGCTCGCCCAGGTGACGGTGGGAACGTGGTGGTAGGCGGTCGCCTCGAAGTCGGGTGAGGCGACCCCTGGCTTGGCGAAGGTCGGCATCGCTGCCTGGATGACACGCGCGAGGTCGATGGACGATCCAGGGACGCCGCGCACGGCCGCGCGGCCGTCTTCGATCTCGATGTCACCTGGCGCGGCTTCGAGCAGCGCGGCGGCCGCGCGAGCGAGCTTGTCGCGCACCTGGCGCGCGGCGTCCACGATGGAACTGCCTGCCGTGACGGCGCTGCGGCTGGCGTAGGTGCCGGTGCCGAATGGAACAGCCCCCGTATCGCCACCGATCACCGTCACCCAGTCCAGAGGCACGCCCAGAACGTCAGCCGCGACCTGGGCGAAGCTCGTCTCGTGACCTTGGCCAGAGTTCACAGCTCCGGTCGCCACGAGGACCCGTCCGCTGGCGTCGACCTTGATGGTCACGCCCTCGTACGGCCCGATGGCCGTCCCCTCCGCGTATCCCGAGATGCCGATTCCACGATGGATGCCGCGGTCAAGCAGCGCGGGCTGCTCGCGACGAAAGTCGGCGTAGCCGCTGGCGGTGAGGGCAGACTCGAGGGTGGCCGCGAAGTCTCCGGTGTCATACACGAGGGGATTGCCGTCGCGGTACGGCATGCCGAGGTCGTACGGCATTTCGTCGCCGCGCAGGTAGTTCTTGCGGCGAAGGTCTGCGGGGTCCATCCCGAGCCGGCGCGCCAGACAATCGACGGCGCGGTCCATGGCGAACACGGTCTCGGGCCGCCCGGCCCCGCGATAGGGAGCGTTGGGTGTCTTGTTGGTGAGGACGGCCTTGACGTCAACCTGCATGTTGCGGATGCGGTGGGGCCCGATGAGGTGGGCGACCGTGTTGTAGGGGAGGACCACGCCCCAGACGCTGTACGCGCCAAGATCGAGCCAGATACGGTCACGGACGCCCAGGATGGTGCCATCACGGGTCGCGGCCAGCGCGATCTCGTGAGTCTGGTGACGGGCATGGGCGGCGCTCATCATGTGCTCGCGGCGGTCTTCGACCCACTTCACGGGCCGGCCGGTCTCGATGGACGCGAGCGGGACGAGCACGTCCTCCGGGTAGCCCGATGCCTTGGTACCGAAGCCGCCTCCCACGTCGGGCGCCACCACTCTGATCTTGTGCGGCGGCAGGTCCAGGGCGGTTGCCAGCCCCTGCTGGACGAAGTGGGAGACCTGCGTGCTGTTCCACGTGGTCAGCGATCGGTCACGTCGATCCCACACCGCCACCACGCCGCGCCCCTCGAGCGGCATGCCGACGTAACGCTGGATCCGGAATGTGTCCTCCAGGACGACGTCGGCGTGGGCGAAGGCGGCCTGGACGTCACCGATTGCGTGCGGAAAGGCGAGAGCGACGTTCGTTCCGCATGAGGGATGCAGGAGCGGGGCATCCGGCTCGGCCGCGGCAATCATGTCGACCACCGCGGGAAGCGGTTCCCATTCCACCTCGATGCGTTCGGCCGCGTCCTCGGCGCGATAGCGGCTGTCCGCGACGACCATGCCCACGATCTCGCCCACGTAGCGGACCCGCTCGTGGCAGAGCGCGTACTGGATGGTGGGACGGATGTCGAATCTCACCTTCTCAGCCAGACCGGGGGGAGCGGCGCCGAACACGGGTAGGGGCTTCATCCAGCGCCGCAAGGTGTCGAAGGTGAATACCCCCGCGACCCCCGGCATGGCCGCCGCGGCCTCGGTCCGGACGGAGACGATGCGCGCGTGAGCATGCGGTGAGCGGAGAAACGCCGCGTGCAGCATACCCGGCACCACCACGTCGTCCACGTAGCGTGCCTCGCCGCGCAGGAATCGAGGATCCTCGCGGCGCTTGACGGCCGCCCCGAAGTACTTGGCGCCCATCGAGGCCGGTCGCCCAGGCGTTCCGCTAGGAGCGCGGCTTGCGCGCCGGGAGAATCCAGTCGAGCCAGGGGGCGACGACAGCCATGAACAGTCCCGGGACGGCCACACCGCTGATGAAGCCCAAGACACCCAGGAAGACGAGCGAGACGGCAGCGAGGCCAAAGTCTGCGAGGCTGGCCATCGTGTCTACTCGACCTCCAGGATCATCTCGATCTCAACCGGAATCCCCATCGGGAGTTCGGCCATGCCCACCGCCGACCGCGCATGCTTGCCGATGGCCTCGCCGAAGACCTCGACCATCAGGTCTGAAAAGCCGTTGATGACCTTGGGCTGATCGCCGAAGCCTTCGGCCGAGTTGACCATACCGAGGACTTTGACCACGCGTTTGACCTTGTCAAGGCTGCCGAGCGCGACCTTGGTGGTGGCGAGTAGACTCAAGCCGACCTCGCGCGCGACCTGATAGCCCTGCTCGACGGACAGGTCTTTGCCGAGCTTCCCGCGCGCCGAGGCCACCCCGCCCTCCCGCAGGGGGCCGTGCCCCGCGAGAAAGAGCAGATTGCCAGTGCGGACCGCGCCTACGTAGTTCGCCATCGGTGTGGACGGCTTGGGGA
Organism: uncultured Candidatus Rokubacteria bacterium; assembly: GCA_963754315.1. Classification (GTDB taxonomy): domain Bacteria; phylum Methylomirabilota; class Methylomirabilia; order Rokubacteriales; family CSP1-6; genus CAVWFS01. Next base: position 567,126 of record CAVWFS010000007.1, on the reverse strand, counting down.
GCACGATGTTTCTCTCTTTCAGGCGAGCTTCCGCGCTCATGCCCGACGCGCCTCCTCTGGGAGTGGTGACAGCCGAGGCGTCATCGTGGCACACTGACCCGTGCCCGTCAAACGACCGCCCGCCACGCCATTGCCGGCCGCCACCCTTGTACTCGTGCGCGACCACCCTGTGACCGGGATCGAGATCCTGCTGATCCAGCGTCACCGCGCGAGTAAGTTCGCCGCCGGTGACTATGTCTTCGCCGGGGGCAAGGTCGAGGTCGCCGACCACTCGCACGACGCGGCTGCCTGGTGCGTAGGACTCGACAGGACGCGGGCCGCCCACATTCTCGGATTGCCCGATGACGGTCACCATGCCCTCGGGTACTGGATCGGCGCCATCCGCGAGGCCTTCGAGGAAGTGGGAGTGCTCCTTGCGTACGGATCGGACGGACGCCCGGCCAGGCTCGAGTCCACGCGTGCGAGCGAGTATCGCCGCGCATGCCAGACTGACCATCGGGCATTCTGGGACATGCTCCGCGTTGAGGGTCTGCGGCTGGCCACGGATCAGCTCGTCTACGTCGCGCACTGGATCACGCCCGAGGAGCGGCCATTACGATTTGACACGCGGTTCTTCGCGGCCCCTATGCCGGCCGGGCAGACGGCAGTGGCCGACGACAGGGAGATCGTGGACGTCCGGTGGCTCAGTCCGGGCGAAGCGCTCGTCGCCCGTGAGCGCGGCGAGATCTCCCTGCGGCTGCCGACCATGCGGAACCTGAGACTCTTCGAGGGCGCTGCGTCCACCCTCGACGCGCTCGGTCGGCTCGACGGCCGCCAGATCACAGTGATCCGGCCCCGGCTCGTTTCCGGCCCAGACGGCGCGCCGGAACGGACCCTCCTCCCCGGTGACCCCGGCTACTTCTAACCCTCGCGCAGCGATCCGCGGAGTGCCGACGATGACCAAAGATTGGACAATGCCCCGCGTACCGCGGCTGCGCCTGGGCCTCGTGGGCGCCGGCAAGCACGGGCTTCGCTACGCTCGGCACATCGTCGAGGACGTGCCGGAGGCGCAGCTGGTTGCCCTCTGCCGGCGGGATCGTACCGAGGGTGAGCGTGCTGCCGCCACGTATCGTTGCGCATGGGTCGATGATTTTCGTCGGCTCGTGAGCGATCCCGGTATCGACGCGATCGTGGTGGCGGTGCCGCCCAGCCTGCACACGCAGGTGGTGGAGGCCGCTTGCCAGGCCGGCAAGCCGCTGCTGATCGAGAAGCCATTGGCGGTGAACCTGGCCGAAGCCCGTCGGATCCGCGACTTGGTGGCGGCCCACGGCGTGCGGTGCATGGTGGCCCATACGCTCAGGTTCAATGCTGTCGTGTGGCGCCTTGCGGACCCACCTGAGCGAGATCGCGCCGCTGCAGACCGTCTCCCTCAGCCAGCGGTTCGAGCCTTCGTCGCTCGACTGGCTCGACCGGCGGGCGGAAGCAGGCGGGGGCATCGCCCTCCACACGGGGGTGCACAGCTTTGACCTGCTACGCTACCTGAGCGGCCTCGAAGTGGACCGGGTATGGGCGCTCCTGGAGCACCGCTTCACGCGGGAGACGGAAGACGCCTTCACCTTGGTCTACACGATGCGCGGGTTTCCCTTACCCGGGGTGGTCGCCGGCTCGCGAACGACCCTGGGGCGCAGCGGGCTTATCGAACTGGTGGGGGAGCGCGGCCAGCTCGTCGGCGACCACGTTCACGGCTTCGCGTATCTCCTGCGGGGACGGGAGCGGCGCGAGCTACCGGTGATGCCGCCCGTTCCGACCGTGCGCGAAGCGCTGAGAGCGTTCGTGACAGCGCTCAGCGAAGGCACCCCGTTTCCCATCACGGTGGACGACGGCCTGCGCGCGGTCGCCGTGGCCGACGCCTGCTACCGATCCGCGGAGCGCCGAGAGACCGTCGCCGTAGAGGTGTAGCTTCCGGGCTTCAGAGGTACGCCAAGAGACGTCCGCAGGTGATCACGCTCACCCACAGAACGAGGGAGACCACCGCGGCGGCGCGTGCCGTCCTGGGCGCCGGCCGGTGCAGGTTCCAGGCCGCCACCGAGCGAAACGGCGCACGATGAAAGAGCGCAGCATTGAGGAGAGCGGCGACCAGCAAGACCATCTTCAGGCGGAAGGCCGGGTTGTCGGCCATCTCGGTGGCGTGGGCCGTGAACATCAAGATCCCTGACGGCACCACGAGGGCCACGCTCGCGCGAGCGGCGCGAAGCAGATGGCGCTCCAATCCCATGACGGGAAGACCCGGCGAGACGCCCAGGAGTCTGAGATCGAACATGATCGCCGCGCCCACCAGGACGACGAAGCCCACGATGTGGACAATCTCCACGCCGGGGTAGAGCCACGTCCACTGGCGCATGGCCTCGGCCAGCGCCGAAGTCTCCAGCCAGACCAACCAGGCGGGGCCAACGGGAGGGTGCATCAGCGGAGTTCGACCGTCTTGCCCTCGAGGGTGATTCGCTCGGCGCGCATCTCGTTGGGATCCGTCCGGTTGGGGTACCCCACGACGGTGGCCGTCGCCCCGGGCTTGAGCATCTCCCTCGGCAGGCCGCGCCGCTCCATGCGCGAAGGCGGCGCCAGCACGACCAGCCACGTCTTGCCGGGGACCTCCAGATTGATGTACCCGTGAGGATGCTCGTACCCGGAGACCTTGATGATGCCCGTCAGCTCCAAGGTCGTGCTGGAATCGTAGCCGCTCCAGCCGTGGTGACCCACAGCGGCGGGCGCAGCGGTGAGGAGGAGAGCGAGGAACGAGGCCACGGCGGCGACGCGTGATCGCATGTCAAGCGGGCCTTACACCGTCAAGACGATCTTGCCGAACTGTCTACCCTCGGCCAGGCGCTGCTGGGCGGCGGCACCCTCCTTGAGGGGCACGACCTCGTCGACGATGGCGCGCAAGCGGCCGTCGAAGAACAGACGCATGACGTCATGAAATTCCTTCCGGTTGGCCATGGTCGAGCCGATGATGTGGATCTGATTCCAGAAGACGATCCGGATGTCCGTCTCGCCGATGGGACCGGTGGTCGCGCCACACGTAATCAGGCGGCCTCCCTTGACGAGGGAACGAAGCGACTGCTTCCACGTCTGGGCGCCCACGTTCTCGATGACCACGTCCACTCCTCGCCGGCCCGTCCTCTCACGTACGACCTTGGTCCAGTCGTCCTTGGTGTAGTTGATACCGAGATCCGCGCCGAGCTGGCGGGCGCGGTCCAGCTTGGCATCGCTCGACGAGGTCACGATCACGCGCGCCCCGCACAGCTTGGCAATCTGGACCGCGGTGGAAGAGACGCCGCCGCCCACGCCAAGGATGAGGACATCCTGGCCGGCCCGGACTTGCCCCTGGGTCACCACCATCCGCCAGGCGGTCATGTTGGTGAGGATGAACGAGGCAGCATCTTCGTAGGATACGTGGGAAGGCAGGGGGAGCACGTTGTCGCCGCGGACCTTGACCAGCTCCGCCAGGCCACCCGGCAGGTGCTCGCCTAAGATGCCGTACTGAAGGCAGAGACTATCCTCTCCCTGCATGCAAAATTCACAGCGCCCGCAGGTGAGGTTGGGATTCACGGCGACCCGGTCCCCCACCTTTACCGTCTTCACAGCCGCTCCGACCTCGGCGACATCGCCGGCGATATCGCACCCCGTCCAGAAGGGCAGGGGCGTCTTGAGAGCGGGAATGCCCTCGCGCACGAAGATGTCGAGATGGTTGAGGGCGCAGGCGCGCACCCGGACGAGAACCTCTTCGGCCCCGATGACCGGATCGGGGACGTCTTGCAACCGTAAGGTATCGGGGGCGCCGAACTCGCTGAACGCCAGTGCCTTCATAAAGTCCTCTCAGGCGAGATTGAATTCCTTGACGAGCCGGGGCAGGCGCGGATCGTCGATGCCTGGCTGGTAGGGTTGATAGAAGGCCGTGCGGTCGAGCAGGCCGGCGTAGCGCTGCTTGATCCGCTCGCCGAGGTTGTCGTAGGTTCCCGTCACCGCGTAGGTATCGACCATCTCGTCGGTGATGAGGTCGGCCATGCCCTTCCAGTCCCCCTCGACGGATTTGCGATGCAGATGCGCGGTCAGATCCTGCCAGCCGTGGGCGGCCAGGACAGGCTCGTAGGTGCGCGTGGAGGCATAGAAAGCAATCTGCTGCTTCACGGCCTGTGTGGCCACTGCGCGCTCCGCGTCGGTGTCGCCCACGACCACGAAGGTCGACGTGGTGTACACGAAGTCTCCCCGCCCGCGTCCCGACACACGCAGGCCCTGCTCGACCCAGGGGTGGACGGACTCTCGCAAGTACTTCGGGCTGTTGAACGGATGCACGTGCAGCCCGTCGGCGACTTCACCGGCGACCCGACACATATGCTCGTTCACTCCGGCCAGATACACAGGCACCTTGGGATGGGCAATGGGGCCCGGATTGAAGAAAGGAGTCATGAGATCGAAGCGGTAGAACTGGCCCTTGAAGTTGAGCTTGCTGCCGTTCTGCCAGCAGTCCCAGATCGCCCGGAGGGCGAGGACGATCTCGCGCATCTTGGGCGCCGGCGACTCATACTTCACGGAGAAGCGCCGCTCGTTGTGCCCCTTCACCTGGGAGCCGAGCCCGAGGATGAAGCGCCCCTGCGAGGCTTTCTGGAGATCCCACGCGATGTGCGCGGTGATCATGGGGCTGCGGGGGAAGGCCACCGCGATCGACGTCCCGAGCTTGATGCTGGAGGTCACGGTAGCGGCCACCGCCAGCGGGAGGAAGGGGTCGTGCTGGGTCTCCGCCGACCACAGGCAGTCATAGCCGAGCGCCTCGACCTTGCGGGCGAAGCCGGGAAGGGACTGAAGGTCGTGCGTCAGCATGCCGATGTCGAGTTTCATCGGTCTCTCCTCATTTCTGGACGGTCCCGGGCAGTCAAGAGTGCCCAGGCTGGGGCAAGGCGGCAATCACGGCACGCGCTTCGCGGATGATAGCCTCGACCACGTCAGCGGCCCCGGGCAGGTCGCGGATGAGCCCCACGCTCTGCCCGGCCCACATCGGAAAGTATTCACCGTCTTGCTTGGCGGCGGCCGCGTCGTACACGTCGCGTGCGATCACACCCTGGAGGAGGCTCGGAAGCACCGGCGCCCCCGCCGCGCGGTACTGGCTGGCCAGCGTGTTCTGTAGCGCTCGTCCCCACTGCCCGGTGAAGGCATCGGTCACGGTCGTTGTCTCCGCCTCGCGCTCGAGCAAGTTCTTCTTGTAGAACTCGGGCGCCATCGATTCCCGGGTCGCCACGAACCGCGTTCCCAGCAGGATGCCGGTGGCGCCCAGGGCCAGGGCGGCTACCAGTCCCCGGCCGTCCGCGAGACCGCCGGCGGCGACGACCGGCACCCGTACGGCGTCGGCGATTTGGGGCACGAGCGCGATCGTGCCGACCATGGCGGCCTCTGGGGACACGGGCTTGACCCCGACTGAACGATGTCCGCCTGCCTCGCCCCCCTGGGCGACCACGGCATCGACACCGGCGGCGGCAACCCGCCGGGCATCATCGACGGTCGTCACCATGGCGATCACCTTCACGCCGGCCTGGTGGCAGCGCTCCACCATGGGCGCGTCGGGATTGCCTATCCCCGCGCTGAAGATGGGCACTCGTTCCTCGATGATCGTCGCGAGGGCGGCCTCTACCAGGGCGGGCATGGCCTGGGGGCGCGACTGCGTGATGGGGACCCCGAGACGCTCGCGAAAGCGGTTCAGCACGCGCTGGATAGACAGGACAGTCTCATCGGCGATCCGGGTCACGTCGATGGGGGGCCGAAGCTCGGAATGAAGCCAGAGGTTGACGCCAAAGGGGCGGTCGGTGAGCGTGCGCACGCGACGAATCCTCTGACGAAGATCGTCCGGTGTGAGATTCAGGCCGGCGAGGATCCCGAGCCCACCCGCGCGGCAGACCTCGGCTACCAGTTCGGGGCCTGCGATGCTTCCCATGCCGGATTGGAGAATCGGATACTCGATGCCGAGCATGTCCGAGAGCGCGGTGCGAAACGTGTTCATGCCAAAATCCCCGTTCGGCCCGAGATGACCTGAGCGACACGGTGGCGCAAGGCGGTGACCTCACCGGTCAAGCGGTCGAGTGTGCCCGCAGTGCGCGCCGCGTAGACAGGGTCGTCCAGGCCCTTCAGATTCACCCGAACAGTGAGGGTCGCGCCGTCGAAGGCGGCGCCGGCCAGCGCTATCGCAACGCCGAGGTCCGCCACGGTGCTCGGTCGCGCTTCGGAAGCAACCCGCTCACAGAGCCCGAGGACGCGTTGCGAGGACTCGACGATATCCAGCGGGACCTGGGTGGCCCGACGCGCGGCCTCTCGCACGGCGTGGCTTGGCCGGGCGCCCGAGCCCCGCCGAGCCTCCAGCAGAGCCGTGAACGCCAGGGCGTCATCCCGCATGAGCGTCACCAGGCGCTGCCGTAGTTCATCGGCCTCGCGTCCCGCTTCGGCAAGTGTCGCGCCGCCCGCCGCGTGCCGGATCGCTACACGGCACACCATACCGACGAGTCCAGCACTCGCTGCGGCCGCCAGGGCGGCTGCGCTGCCGCCGGCCGGAGCTGGAGAGCCGCTGGCCAGCTGTTCCAGAAAGTCATCGACCGACTCCCTGATCACAGGCTAGCCCGACGGCGCGTGGCCTCGATCACCCCTCCTGCTGGACCGGGCGGACTTTCTTGGCCCCACCCTTGGAGATGTGTGTCGTGAGCGAGTTCATCAGGATCGCCAGCGACTCCTTCTCGGTCCGGCCGGTGGCGGTGATGTCGTACTCGACGGCAGTGGCTACCCATTCACCCACATCGTTCTGGTAGACCTCGACTTCGAACCTCATGTTCTTCCAGCCTCGGCTTCCCACGGTGATCGGTATCGCGAGCCCCTCGAGGATCATAGCAAAGACTGACCAAACCCGGCCGCCCGCCGCCTGTTACGCGAATCGCCAGGAGAGGATCCGGCCAGGGGTGATGGCGATGACGAGCCCCGACACCCGATCGAGACCGAGAACACGGTATTGCGGATACTTGGCGGTCAGCAGGTCGACGGCGCCGCTATAAGCCGGTCCCTCGGTGAGGAGGGCGGCCCGACCGTCCACGATCACGTAGCGAAGACGGGTCCAGTCCTCGTCGTACTCGTCGACAACGAGCGAAACCTGAGGGTTCTCCTCGATGTTACGGACTCGGCGTAGCGCCCGTCCCGTGGCGCGCTTGGGCTTGGCATCGATGGCCGAGTACACCGTGTTGCCGTCGAAGCAGAAGCACACCGGCACCACCAGCGGACACCCATGCGCATCCGCGGTGGCCAACCTCCCCACGCGAGCCGTCCGCAGAAGATCGCCGGCCCAGGTGGGGAGGGACGGAGCCACTCCGGTCAGCGCCGGATCAGCTTGGCGAACTGATCGAGCATGGGAAGGATCGTGTCCCGGCCCTCGGACGGGAGCCGAAAGATGGCGCGCGTCACACCGGCGGCCGCGTACTGGTCGAGCACGCCGGCATCCGGCTTCGCGCCGAACACCGAGACGGTGATGGTTTTGATATCTCGCCCGGCCTTGGCCGCTCGTGCCTTGAGGTCCGTGAGAGCGGGAAGGATAATCTCGGGACTGCGGCCTCGAGGAAACCAGCCGTCGCAGTAATCTACGACCCGCTGCAAGGTGTGACTCGACTCGCCCCCGATGAGGACTGGCGGGTGCGGCTTCTGCACGGGCTTCGGATACGCCCAGATCGGATCGAAGTTCACGAACTCGCCATGAAACTGCGCCTCGGCCTTCGTCCAGATCTCCTTCATGGCCAGAACCTTTTCACGAAGGATGGGATAGCGCGCCTTGTAGATGGTGCCGTGATTCTCCATCTCGTCCTGGTTCCAGCCAGCCCCGATGCCAAGCTCGAAGCGGCCGCCCGACAGCAGGTCGAGGCTCGCGACCTCCTTGGCCGTCACGATCGGGTCGCGCTCGATGACGAGGCAAATGCCGGTTCCCACGCGGAGCTTCTTGGTGGCAGCGGCGGCCGCCATCAGCGACACGAAGGGGTCGAGGGTGTGGGAGTACTCCTTGGGTAGCGGCTCGCCAGCCGGGAACGGAGTCTTGCGACTCTTGGGGATGTGCGTGTGCTCGGGGACCCAGAGCGATTCGAAGCCGCGCTCCTCGGCGGCCCGCGCCAGCTCGTCGATTCGAATCGCGTACTCCGTGGCGAACATACAGAGTCCGGTGTGCATGATGTCCTCCCGATCCTTCGCGTCTCTAGGTGAAAATGCTCTCGGGCAAGAACGCCGACACGATCCAGTTCGGCGCGTCGACGATCTCGCTGATCTTGAGATCGACGGCAACACTCGACAGCACATAGGCCTGCTCGCGGCTGAGGCCTCGCTCACGGACGAGGTGCTCGACCATGTAGCGGACGGCTTGCTGGGCGGCCGCGAAGAGGTCGGGCCCGTGGGCGGTGGTCGCGAAGAAGGAGCCCGCGTTCGTCGCCGTCGGCAGCAGCCCGCGCGTCCTGAGCGTGGGCTCTGCCAGCGGGTGCCCCCGTTGCAGAGTGAAGCGCAGGGTGACCCGGGCGCTCATCTCGACGGCGGTGACACAGACTTCTCCGTCACCCTGGGCGGCGTGTGCATCGCCCACGCTGAACAGGGCCCCCTCGACCCACACGGGCAGATGCAGGGTCGAGCCTGCGCGGAGCTGCTTCACGTCCATGTTGCCGCCATTCTTTCGGGGCGGCATCGTGCTGTGTCCGCCAGGCTCATCGAGGGCGGTGCCCATGACTCCGGGAAACGCTTCGATGGGCACGGCGATGCCATGCCCCATGCGGGCATGGTGGCCGTCGGTGAGATCCCATAGCTGGAGAAATGCCTTGGGAAAATCGCTCTCCGGCAGCAAACCACGTCCAGGTCGAATTGCCGTCCAGCCGAACGTTGCGGCTGGTCTCACCTCCATGATGTCCACGACAAGGACGTCACCCGGCCGGGCTCCACGTACCTCGACGGGACCCGTGAGCGGATGCCCCCGGAAGGGACCACGCGCCTCCACGTCGGCCGAGGTCGAGCTGAGCGAGTAGAACCCGTCAGCGGCGTCGCGGGTGTCGAAGACGACAGTGTCGCCCGGGTCGATGCTCAGGCGTGGCGGAAGGCCGTTGTTCCACTCGTAGTGAACTGTCGCCGCGTCGAGCCGGTGCTGGCGAGCCATGTGGCGATGGTAGCAGAACATCGTGGGGGGCTTGGGGAGCCCTTTCGAGGCCCCGAAGGCTGGCGCAATCCAGAGGGGTGCCACCGGTTCCCCGGGGCACCCCGAACGTGGGGGGCTCTCGAGGCCCCCAATACTAACGCCCGCCGTCGATCGACGCTGCCCCCGAGCCGAGCAAGACGAGGGCGACCGTCGCTACCAGAATGGTGAGCGAGAATTCGTAGCCGCCGACGCTCGTGGGCCCCACCGGCTTCATGAAGAAACCCTGCTGGAAATGCAGAAGGAGGACGGCCGATGCCATTGGGGGGATATTCGCCAGCGCCGCCCAGCGCGTCCAGAGGCCGATGATAATCATCACGCCACCGACGAGGTGCGCGACGATCAGGTACCACGCGAGGGCAGTGCCCAGTGCCGATGGGTATCCCATGCGGGTGATGTAGCCCGCTGCTGTCTGGGGACCGAGCACCGCGATGGCGAGGTAGCCATGCATGACATACACGCCACCGATGACAAGACGCAGGAGCAGGATACCCCATGCCTGAGTCGTGCCGCTTCCTCCCGCTCTTCGCATTGGCTCGAGGCGCCTCCTGACCGGGTGTGAGAGCACACCCCAGCGTGGAATACCGCATTGCGGGGCTATTCCGCTACTTTATTCGATTCTTTTGACCCGCGGACGGCACGAATCAACCCTCGTCGGCGCGCTGAGAGCGAGCCGTAACGGTAGCGGTGCTTGGGGCCTCCCCTAGGGCAGGGTCAGGGACACGTACTTTGTCCCCGATGCCCAGCTACTGCCCTATACCCCCCCGAATCAAGGTAGGGTCGGTAGGCAACGGGCGCTGCTCGACGGGCCCCTGCACGCCGCCCGCCAGCGTATTGCAGACGCCGCTCGCCTGATCACACACGACCAACGGGGGCACGAGGTACTGCCCGAGGCCGTAAGGCTGCTCCCAGTGGCCCGGGACACGGACGCCAGCGGGGGCGAACGGTGAGGGGACAACACGGTCGGGTACCCAGACCGGGCTCAGTGAGGTAGGGGGGGCAGGGGGTAGCGGTGTCAGGGGCCGGGCGGCACGTGCCTTCACTTGATTGATGGCGCGCGAGGTTGGTGTCCCTCCGCTACCGAGCTGCAGGAGTATCAGCGCCGCGCCCACCAGGCCGCATCCCGCGCGTTGCCGGAGCCCAACCATCCACATCATCTCCCAGGATACACCGAGCCGGCACTGGGCGAGAGCGATAGCGGAAGCTCTGACTTACAATCGACAACGCGGAGGTGTCATGAGCGAGACACCGCTGGTTGCCGTGATCATGGGAAGCAAGTCCGACTGGGAGACGATGCGCCACGCCGATGAGGTACTGACGCGCCTAGGGGTGCCTCACGAGTGCGCCATTGTCTCGGCCCATCGCACACCGGCCTGGATGGCCGAGTACGCGAGCGCCGCCGAGGGTCGAGGGATCGAGGTCATCATCGCGGGCGCGGGCGGGGCAGCCCACCTCCCAGGGATGGTAGCCGCGCACACGCTCCTGCCCGTCCTCGGAGTGCCAGTAGAGACCCGGGCCCTCAAGGGACTCGACTCGTTGATGTCGATCGTCCAGATGCCGGGTGGTGTTCCTGTCGGGACGCTCGCCATCGGACCGGCCGGCGCCACCAACGCGGGGCTCCTTGCAGCCGCGATCGTGTCCGCGACCCGGCCGCCCATCCGAACGGCGCTGCGCGCATTTCGGGACGAGCAGACGCGCAGGGTTCGCCAGGACACGCTGCCGTGATCAGCCCCATTCTGCCCGGGGCGGTGATCGGGGTGCTCGGCAGCGGCCAGCTCGGCCGTATGTTCGCCATCGCCGCGCGCCGCATGGGGTACCGGGTCCACACGTATTCACCGGACAGCGAGACACCCACCGGACAAGTGGCGGACGTGGAGGTCACGGCGTCCTACGAAGACCTCCACGCGATACGGCGGTTTGCTCGCGAGGTGAGCGTGGTGACCTTCGAATTTGAGAACGTCCCGGCCGCCGCGGCCGAAGTGGCCGCAGAAGAGGCTCCGGTCCGTCCAGCGGGCCGTGTCCTGCACACGACGCAGCAGCGCGTTCGGGAGAAGACGTTTCTCGAGAAGGCGGGCTTTCCTGTCACGCCATTCGTGGCGGTGACCTCTCTGGAGGAGCTCCGGCTCGGCGTCGCGCAACTCGGCTGCCCCGCCGTGCTGAAGACGGCGGGCTATGGCTACGACGGCAAGGGGCAGTATCGCTTGGGCTCGCCGACCGACGCGGTTTACGCGTGGCAACAGGCGGGCGGGCAGGCGGCGATCCTCGAGGCCTTCGTCGATTTCGAGCGTGAGATTTCGGTGGTCGTCGCCCGCGGCCTCGACGGCGCCATCGTCCACTGGGGCGCCATCGAGAATCGCCATCGTCATCACATCCTCGACGTGTCGACGGCGCCGGCGCGGGTCGGGGAGCACATCAGTCGGGAGGTCGTACGACTCGCCGAAGGGTTGGTCGAGGAACTCGACGTCGTGGGTGTGTTGTGCGTCGAGTTCTTTCTGACCCGGCAGGGTCGCATCCTCGTCAACGAGCTGGCGCCACGCCCCCACAATTCCGGGCACCTGACATTCGACGCGTCGGTCACCAGCCAGTTCGAGCAACAGTTGCGGGCTGTCTGCGGGCTTCCCCTGGGGTCCACGGAGTTGTTGAGGCCGGCCGCCATGGCCAATATCCTGGGTGACGCGTGGCGCGACACAACGCCAGACTGGGCCGCTGCCTGCCGCTGGCCGAACGTCAAGGTGCACCTCTACGGCAAGCTCGAGCCACGGCCGGGACGCAAGATGGGGCATCTGACGGCACTGGCCGAAACGGTCGAAGAGGCGGAACGTCTCGTCCTCGCTGCGCGCACGGCGCTGGCGGGTCACCCTGCCTCGTGAGGATCAAGGCTCTGCGCGGGTACCGCTATGCGCGCGGTCGGTCCCGCGATCTGTCGAGCGTGGTTGCCCCTCCCTACGACCAGATCAGCCCCGACACCCAGGACCGTCTGTACGGGTTGAGTCCTGACAACATCGTCCGCGTGACCTACGGCAAGGACGATCCTGGCCTCGACAAGTACGCCCGGGCGCGCGGTGTCCTCGACGGCTGGCTGGCAGAGGGCGTGTGGGCGCGTGACGAGGAAGCGGCGATCTATCCGTATCATCAGACGTACCAGGTGGAGGGCCAGCCTGTCACCCGCCGCGGCTTCATCGCGCTCGGGGAAGTGAGCGACTACGCGGAGGGCGTGGTGCTTCCTCACGAACGGACCCAAGCCGGGCCCAAGCTCGATCGCCTGAAGCTGCTGGAAGCCACGGCCGCGGACATCGGGCTGCTCTTCATGCTGGTGAGCGATCCGTGCGGCGAGATCCGGGACGCGACTGAACCCAAAGGTGAGCCCCTCGTCGAAGCGAGGGATCTGCACGGTGACTGGCACGGGCTCTGGCGGATCACCGATCCGGGCGTGATCGCGACCACGCAGGCGCTGATGGCCACCCGACCCGTGATGATTGCCGATGGTCACCACCGTTACGAGACCGCCGTGGAATACGCACGTGGACACCCGGCCGCCGCCGAGAAGCTCATGGCCTTCTTCGCGCTGGAGGCTCCCGGCCTCACCATCTTGGCCAATCACCGGCTGCTGAGCGGCGTGGAGAGATTCTCGTTGGCCAGCCTGGCTGCGATCGCTCGCCCCTGGTTCGAGGTGTCGCCCCTGAGCGATGCCCTGACGTTTCAGCCCACGCCTCGACGCATCGGGGTGGTGACCGCGGCCGGGTCCGCCGTGTTCGCCATGCGGCCAGACGCCTTCGACCGCATCGCGTGGCCCGCGGCAACCTCGCGCGCCTGGCGGGAACTGGCGGTCGCCATCCTCCACGAAGGACTGCTCAAGCCGCTCCTTCACGTGACCGATGCGCAGCGCGAACCGGCGAGCCAGGTCGACTACACGGCCGACCAGGCCGAGGCCGTACGTCTGGCCCGCGACGGCGAGTGCCAGGCCGCGTTCCTCATCGCGCCTACCACGCCTCAGGCGCTCAAGACCATCGTGGCCGGGGGCGAGGTGCTGCCACCCAAGTCGACACATTTCTACCCCAAGCTCCTGGATGGACTGGTCTTTCACCAGTTCGGAGACCAACGAGGATGACAGACGGGCTTCGGCGTGGGCTGACGAACTATGGTGACCGAGACTTCGCCCTCTACCTGCGGCGCTCGTTCGCGCGCTCGATGGGCTACTCGACGGCTGCTCTCGCCCGGCCGATCGTCGGCATCGCCGACTCACGCAGTGGGTTCAACAACTGTCACCGCCACCTTCCGGAACTGATGGAGGCGGTGCGGCGAGGAGTGACCGCGGCCGGCGGGTTGGCCCTGGATTTTCCCACCATCTCGCTGGGGGAGGTCTTTCTGGAACCCACCAGCATGCTGTACCGGAATCTCATGTCGATGGACGTTGAGGAGATGGTCCGCGCCCAGCCGATGGATGCCGTCGTGCTCGTGGGGGGCTGCGACAAGACGATTCCCGCGCAGCTCATGGGCGCGGCGTCGGCAGGGGTGCCCGCGATCCAGGTGCCGGCGGGATCGATGATGACCGGGCGCTGGCAGGGGGAGCGGCTCGGCGCGTGCACCGATTGCCGGCGCTTCTGGGGCAAGTATCGCGCTGGTCAGGTGTCTCCCGACGAGATCGCGGGCATCGAAGGGCGGCTGGCGACCACGACGGGGACGTGCGCGGTGATGGGGACGGCGAGCACGATGGCGTGTGTGGCCGAGGCCCTCGGCATGACGGTGGTGGGCGCGGGCGCCGTGCCCGCCGTCCACGCCGACCGGTTGCGCGTGGCCGAAGCATCAGGCGAAGCGGCGGTTGCATTGGCGCGATCGGGGCGGACACCGGAACGGATCATGACGCCGGCCGCGGTCGAAAATGCCCTACGCGTGCTCCTCGCCATAGGGGGTTCCACCAACGCCGTGATCCATCTCACCGCCATTGCCGGGCGACTGGGTATTGAGCTCTCGCTGGCGCAGCTCAACCGTATCAGCGACGAGACGCCGGTGCTGGTCGATCTCAAGCCCTCGGGTCAGCACTACATGGAGGACTTCTTCGCGGCAGGTGGAATGACCGCCGTCCTGCGCGAGCTGCGCCCCATGCTCCATCTCGACTGCCAGACCGTGACGGGCGAAACCCTGGGCGCCCGCATCGAGGATGGGGAGCGCTACGTGGACCGCAGCGTGATCCGTAGCGCTGCCGATCCGTTCCAGAGCGTCGGCGGGCTCGTCGCCCTGTTCGGTTCGCTTGCCCCGCGGGGGGCGCTCCTCAAGCGCTCGGCCGCCGACACGCGGCTGTTCGAGGGCGAGGGCCGAGCGATCGTCTTCGAGTCCCTCGACGATCTCTCCGCGCGCATCGACGACCCCGCCCTCGACGTCACCCCGACGGACTATCTTGTCTTGAAGAACGCGGGCCCTTTGGGTGGTCCCGGGATGCCGGAAGCTGGTTACCTGCCGATTCCCCAGAAGCTCAGCCGCGCTGGTGTGACCGACATGGTCCGAATCTCGGACGCGCGGATGAGCGGTACGGCGTTCGGCACCATCGTGTTGCACGTGACGCCGGAGGCCGCGGCGGGCGGCCCCTTGGCCGCGGTGCGGCATGGCGACCGTATTCGATTCAGCGTGAAGGACCGCCGGCTCGATCTGCTCGTGGAGGACGCTGAGATCCGGCACCGGCTCCACCAGGTGCAGACGCCTCCCGGCTTCGCGCGAGGGTACCGTCGCCTCTACATGGAGCACGTGCTCCAGGCCGATGCCGGATGCGACTTTGACTTCCTCCGCGCCCCCACGCCCGGGTAGGTTGAAGCGGAGCGCTTCGGCGCCGCCTCGCCGTATACTTCTCCTCATGGAGGAACCGCGCGCAGGGTATGGCCGCCGCGCCGTGGCGAGCGTGGCTGCGTCTCTTTCGCTCCACCTCCTGGTGGGGGTCGGCACAACCTCGCTGTTTCTGGGCGGAACGCTCGGCGCTTTCTGGCAGGACCCAGAGACGCCGATCGTAGAAGTCGTCGCTGGCGAGGATCGCAGCCGATTACCAGGACCGGCGGCCCCGAGAGACGCGCGAAGGGCCACCCGACCAAACACGCAAACCCCGGCAGGCATCGCCGCCAAGCCGGTAGCCCCGACTCGTGCCCAGCCCGCGGCCGAGCCCATTGCTCAGCCCGAGGCCGAAACCATTTCTCAGCCTGCAGCCGAAACCATTGCTCCGACCGTAGCGGAAGCGACAGTCCCGCCCTCCTCTGCCACGGCGGAGACAGCGCTTCTGCAAGGCGAGCCACCCGCGCGAGATGCGGTGAGCCATGCGGCGTCGGCCCTGAGGGAAGGCGCCCACGATGGGGAACCCTTGGCGCCGGGCGAGGTGTTCGCCGACCAGATCGGGGTCCTGGTAGACGGGCAGCGCGGCGCGGTGAGCGACGATCGTGCGCCATCAACAATGGACTCCCCGACGACGAAGCCGGTCCTGCCCATCGGTCCCGCCACTCATTTCAGCCGGGCCCGGCTGGATGAGGTCACACGCAATCCCTCGGTCTCCGCCCGGGCCGAATCCGAAGTGATGGTTGGCCGTCCCGAGGTGTTCGAGTTCTTGCTCGACCATCCGGATTTTGCGACTCACATCACGCGAGCGCTTCGCCTGGCTCGCTATCGAATCTGGCGGACCGACGACGGCATGTTCATCGACGACGGCTGGGGCGCCACCGGCCAGCTCACCGTCGTGCATGCGGCCGGCGGAACCCGGATGCTCTACGCGAAGGGTGAGTTTCACCACAAGCTGCTCCCGTCCATCCCGGGCGAGGCGGTTGTCACGATCGACTATGAGACGTGGCCGACCCAGGATGGGCGCCACCTGCTGCAGGCGCGACTCGCGGGTCAGCTGAAGATCGACAGCGCCTTCGCCACCCTGATGCTCAAGATCGCCAGCTCGGTGGCGCAGGAGAAGGCTGCCAAGGAGTCGCGCCGGCTCCTGCAGACCTTCGCCAAGGTGCTGCGCGCCATCGATGAGACCCCCGCCGCGGTGTATGCGAGCCTGCGTGCGCGTCCCGACGTGCCCACGCACGAGCTCGAGCGCTTTCGAGTCCTTCTCGGGCTGCCCTAAGACGCCGATCGCGGCCGAGTCGAGCGCCGTGGATCCCGCGCCCGCCAGTGGTCCTGTCCGGATCGAATCCGATAGCTTCGGCGAGATCGCAGTGCCGGCCCACGTCTATTGGGGCGCGCAAACCCAGCGTTCGCTCACCTACTTCGACATCGGGCGCGACACCCTGCCCCCCGAGCTCATCCAGGCCCTGGCCATCGTCAAGAAGGCCGCGGCCCTCGTGAACGCGGAGCTTGGGGTGCTCGCCCCAGACAAGGCGCGCCTCATCGTGCGCGCCGCCGACGAGATCATTGCGGGCCAGCTCGCGGATCAGTTCCCGCTGCGCGTCTGGCAAACAGGCAGCGGAACCCAGACGAACATGAATGTCAACGAGGTCATCGCCAACCGGGCCATCGAGCTGGCCGGCGGCGTGCGTGGTAGCAAGCGGCCCATCCACCCCAACGACGACGTGAACCAATCGCAGTCGTCCAACGACGTGTTCCCCACGGCGATGTCCATTGCAGCGGCGACGCGGGTCGAGCGGGCCTTGATCCCCGCCATCCAGCGTGTCCACGACACCATCGCGGCCAAGGCCCAAGCCTTCGCAGGGGTGGTCAAGATCGGCCGCACACACTTGCAAGACGCAGTGCCCCTCACCGTCGGCCAGGAGATGTCAGGCTGGGCAAGCCTCTTGGCGCGTGACGTCGATCGACTGCGCCTGGCCGTCGACGGCCTCTTGGACCTTGCGCTCGGCGGGACCGCGGTTGGCACCGGCCTCAATGCGCCCTCAGGATTTGGTGAGCGCGCCACGGCCAAGATTGCCGAGCTGACGGGACTTCCTTTCCGTTCCCACCCCAATATGTTTGCCGCCCTGTCCGCCTCTGACGAGCTTGTCTTCGCGAGCGGCGCGGTGGCCACCCTGGCCGGTTCCTTGATGAAGGTCGCCAACGACATCCGCCTCTTGGCGTCGGGGCCCCGGGCGGGGCTGGGCGAGCTGATCCTCCCCGCCAACGAGCCCGGGTCGTCGATCATGCCGGGCAAGGTGAACCCGACCCAGTGCGAAGCCATGACGATGGTGGCTGTTCAGGTGCTTGGCCAGCACACTGCCACGACGCTGGCCGGATCGCAGGGGCAGCTCGAGCTGAACACCTTCCGGCCCCTCATGATCCACGGCTTTCTCGGCTCGGTAAGTCTGCTGGTGGACGCGAGCCGGACGTTCGTCGATCACATGCTGGTGGGGCTCGAGATCGATCGGGCGCGAATCGCCGCCCACGTGCAAAACTCGCTCATGCTGGTCACGGCGCTCGCTCCTCGCCTTGGCTATGACCGGGCGGCCAAGATTGCCCAGCTGGCGGCCGCCGACGGTCTGACGCTCCGCGAAGCGGCCGTGCGCCTCGGCTATGTCAGCGGAGAGGAATTCGACACGCTTGTCCGCCCCGACAGCATGGTGTGAGCTCCGGGGAGTGGGACGGTTCGGATCCCCTCAGGTTCATCACACGACGCCCTTGTCGCGCAGGGTGTGAATCGCCCCCGCGGTGTATCCCAGCTCACGCAGGACCTCATCCGTGTGCTCGCCTGGGGCAGCGCCCGCTGATCGTATGGCCCCCGGAGTCTCCGAGAGCTTGATGGCCGTGCCAAACTGCGTGATTCGACCATGGCGCGGGTGGTCGATGTCCACGACCATCTTGCGGTGAAGAATCTGAGGGTCGCGGATCACTTCTTCGGGGTCGTACACCTTGCCCACGCAGACGTCCGCCTTCACTAAGTATTCATACCAATCATCACGGTCGCGTGTCCTGATGATGGCCTCGATGTCACGGCGCGCCTGCTCCTCCTCGGCATTGGCGGCTCGCACGAACTGGTCCGCGTTCCGGGCGAAGCGGACGAAGTCGGGGCGGCCGATGGCCTTGCAGAAGTTCTCCCACAGCCAAGGCTCGGTGCAGCCGATGGTCAGTAGCTTGCCGTCCCGCGTCTCGTAGATGGCGTAGTACGGGTAGGAGCCACCGAGGAATCCCGCTCCACGTCGGGGGGCCAGACCGTCACTGAACAAGAAGCGCATGTTCGGGGTCGCCGCCAGGAGGGAGAGGGTCGTGTCGAGGTAGGACACGTCCACGTGCTGCCCCCGACCCGTGCGCTCGCGCGCGAAGAGGGCCAGCATGATTCCGAGAGCCCCATGCAAGCTGGCCCCCGCGTAGTCGGCGACGAGGTTGAGGGGAATAGCCGGTTTGCGGTCGGCTTCGCCAATCAGGCCCAGAACACCCGCCAGCGAGAGGTAGTTCATGTCGTGCGCCGGATAATCACGGTACGGCCCGTCCTGGCCGAAGCCGGAGAGGGAGCAGTAGACGATACGCGGATTGAGGGCGCGGATGGTTTCATAGTCGGCCCCGAGGCGTTGCATCACGCCGGGGCGAAAGCCCTCCACGATGACGTCCGCGCCGGCCGCAAGCTTGCGGAAGACCTCCTGGCCGGCGGAATCCTTCATGTTGAGGGTCATGCTCCGCTTGTTGCGGTTGACGAAGGCAAAGGCGGCCTGGCGGTCGGCCTTTGTGTCGGGCAGGGTGCCGGGTTCGGGCGTCTCGATCTTCAGCACGTCGGCGCCCATGTCAGCGAGCATCATTCCCGGGAGCTCCGCCGGAGCCACCCGTGCCATCTCGAGGATCTTGATACCGTCCAGCACTCCCATATGACAGTGGTCCTTTCGGGTTAGTCGTTGTCGGCCACGAGCCGCGAGGTCAGGGCCCGGATGTCGGGCACGTGCTCGAGGTCGGCGAGTTGGTCCGCGACGGCTTCCGCCTCCTCGTGCGGGATGACCCGGCTTGCGCAGGCAACGAACTTGGCGCGGAGGGCTCGCGGCGAGAGCGGTTGGTCGGGGTGGCCTTGCGCGCCGCGCGGGGGTGAGCTGATCACCGTCCCGTCGGAGCGATGGATGGTGACGCGGCTCCACGCATGCTGCTCGCGTTGGTCCGGCAGGGTCTGGTCCACCACCATGCTGATCCGGGACATCAGCTTCTCGATCGCCGGGGCCGGCGGGCCATCCTCGAAACTATCGAGGTCCACACGTCCCTCGACGAGGGCGGCCGCCGCGCAAAACTGCATGGAGAACTTTCGCTCGAGCCCGGTGGCCGGGTGAGTGTGAAGCAGGACGGGGGGAACAACCCGGGTGACTCCCACCTCGACGTGAGCCAGTTGATCGGGATCGAGCCGATGGCGCTCCCGGAGCTCGAGCAGGCTGTCGATGGTGGCGTGCGTGAACGCGCACGACGGATACGGCTTGACCGCGAGACCAGACTCGAGGAGTTGCCAGCGTTGACCAAGACCATCGAGGGCAGCATCCAGGTTTCCTTGTCCTCCGAAGGCGACGAAGTAACCCTGTTGCCCGTCGAGCGCCGCGGGAGACGCGGACAACCCCTCGCGCGCGAGCAAAGCCGCCCACACCCCGTTACGCGCGGCATGGCCAGCGTGGAAGGGTTTGGTCATGGAGCCGAAGTTCTCCTTCAGCCCCGAGGCCAACGAGGCCGCGATGCCGAGCGTGGTTGTCGTGGCCGCCACGTCCAGGTTCAGGATTTTGGCGGCGGCGGCCGCGCACGCCAGGCTACCGATGGTGGACGTGGCGTGCCAGCCCCGCTCGTAGTGGGAAGGGTTGAGACTGGCGCCGAGGGCGGCGCCGACTTCGAAGCCAACGATGTAGGCGAGCGCGACCCGCGCCCCATCGCTCATCTCGGCCTCGGCCGCGGCGAGGATTGCCGCCAGAAGCGGGACGCTCGGATGGCCCATCAAGACGAAATTCGTGTCGTCAAAATCGTGAGCGTGACCGGCCGCACCGTTGGCAAGGGCGGCCGCGGTCGCGCTGGCGCGGGCCCGAGTTCCGATGATGGTGCACAGAGGTGGGCCGCCTTCGGCGCGAAGGACACGCCGCAGGATCTGCGCCACCGGCGCGGATGACCCGGCGAGGGTGACGCCCACGGTATCGAGGGCGGCCCGGCCCACGGCACTGCGTGTCTCGGCAGGGCAGTCCTCCAAGCGGGTGCGAACGGTGAACTCGGCTAGCCGCATGCTCACGGTCATCGGAGGCTCTCCATCACGGCGCGCTTCTCAGGGCTGTCCGCCACCATGTCGAGAAAATGCCGAAACCAGATGCGCTGCTGCTCGGTGGCGCGTCCCGCCAATGGCGCGAGGTCGCGAACGTTGTGAACCAGAAACTGCTCTTCGGCGTCCTGAAAGATGCCTTCAATCTCGTCGTCGTCGACGTCGGAGCGCGCCGGATCGAGGACGAAGCGGCGGGCCTCACGCTTCCAGACGTAGACCGCGCGGCGGGTAGCCGTAAAGAGAGGCTCCACCGGCAACCAGTAGATGTAGCTCCCGCTGGTATAGCTGGCGGTGAACTCAATACTCACCTCGTCGATGCCGTCGACACCCTCACGAGTCTGCAGGCGGGTCGAAAAGGATCGATCAAAGGTCGATGGCCATCCGATCATGTGCCCGCGCGCAGGATATTCCAGAATCCGAGGCAACAGACCGACTATCTTTTGGGGGGCCCTTTCGAGGCCCCCGAACCGCCGCGTAGGTCCGAGGGGCGTCACGGGTTCCCCGGGACATCCCGAGCGCGGGGGGCAATGGGGGGCCCTTTCGAGGCCCCCCATATTACGAACCAAATACCAGGTTTCTCGCTCGAGGGCGAGACCGGTGCCGGTGCGGGCCGGGGCAAGGACCACGAGGGCGGCTTCGCCCGCGGGAAGCGGGACGAGCCGGCGGATAGGAGCCTCGCTACCCTGGTCGGCGACGTCGATGGCGCCGATGAACCGGCAACGGGCGCCGGTGCGCCGAAAGATCAGCTGCTGCCAATCCCCGCGCACAGTATCGGTCACGTCGAGAACGAGAAAAGCGTCCCGCGAATCAGGACGCGGTAGCTCCTGCTGCGTCACACGCAAGGAGGGGGTGTCCGCGAACAGGCTCGATCTCACGCCGAGCTCACGCCAGATGGTTCGTAACTCGCGGGCACCGCCGGCGTTCAGGCGCCCCGACCACTCGTCACAGGTAGCGGCGTCGGCGCCGGCGGCTACCGTCCCGAGGATTGCCACGAAGACAACGAGGCGCGTCAAGCTCCACGCCATGGTCCGACGATAGCACGCCCACCCGTCGCCATCCCCTTCGGTCGACGGATGGGGCGTCGCTTGACGCCGGACTTGGCGCGCGCGTATTCTCCGCCGAGCCGCTCATGTCGTCACGCACGCCGCAAACCGCACCACGCACCATGCGGGCGATGGTGATGCATCGTCACGGCGGGCCCGAGGTACTCACCCTCGAGCCGCGGTGGCCATGCCCGGAACCGGGACCGGGCGAGATCCTCGTCAGGGTGGAGGCCTGTGCGCTCAACTTTCTCGACATCTTCACCCGTGAGGGAATGCCGGGCGAGCCCACCCCCCTCCCGCACATCACGGGGGGAGACGTGGCGGGCGTGGTGGCGGCGGTGGGCCCCAACGTGGGATGGCCCAGGCTTGGTGACCGCGTGCTCATCGATCCGAACTGGGGGTGTGGGAGCTGTGAATACTGCCGTCAGGGCGAGCGGCCGCTCTGTCTGCGTGGGCACATGCTCGGAGAGATGGATCCGGGCGGTCTCGCCGAGTACGTGACGTGTCCTGCTGGACAGGCCCTGGCCATTCCCGATACGTATTCGTTCGATCTTGCCGCCTGCCTGCCGGTCGCGTGGGGCACGGCGTGGCGGATGGTGGTCACCCATGCGCGGCCGCGACCCGCGGAAGCCGTCCTGGTCCTGGGCGCCGGCGGCGGCGTGGGCTTGGCGGCCGTGCAGATCGCCAAGCTCATGGGGGCCCGGGTCATTGCCACCGCATCCACCGACGACAAGCTGGCGCGCATCAAGGAATACGGAGCGGACATGGTGATCAACTACGCACAGGACACACAGTGGGATGTCACCGTGCGTGGGCTGACCGACAAGCGCGGCGTCGATGTCATCATCGAGACGGTGGGAGCCGCGACCTGGGAGAAGAGCATCCGAGCGCTGGGCAAGGGTGGCCGTCTGGTGACGAGTGGGGCGACCTCCGGTCCTATCGGCTCCACGGACATCCGCTACCTGTTCCGGCGCGAGCAGCGCATCATGGGAAGCAACGGCTGGGCCCATGACGAGCTTCGGTCCGTGGCGGCCCTTGCCTTCCGCGGCGCGTTGCGGCCGGTCATCGATCGCGTGCTTCCGCTGGAACGCACGGCGGAAGGGGAGCTGGCGCTCGAGCGTCGGCAGGTGTTCGGTAAGGTCATCATCAGGGCTCAGGAGTGAGGATGCTACCCGACAACGTGGGGCATCTCTTCGACGTGCCCCTCGCCCTCATCCCCGATCAACCCGCCGTGCTCCAGGGCGACACCGTGCTGACCTTCGCCGATCTGGACGAGCGCTGCAACCGCCTGGCCAGTGCCCTGCACGATCTCGGGGTGGAGGCGGGCCATCGCGTCGCCCTCATGTTCAGCAACGATTTCCGATTCCTGGAGTCCCTCTTCGCGCCGATGCGCCTGGGAGCAGTACCCGTCCCTCTCAACACGCGCATGGGCGACGCCGCGCTTCAGTACGTGATCGAGGACGCAGAGGCGGCCGTGATGATCGCCAACCGCGCCATGACCGAGCGGGCGCGAGGCCTGGCCGCCCGCATCCCGCGCCTCACGCACGTGATCGTCGACGATCCAGCCGTCGACGGCACCCTCGCCTACGAACCGCTGCTGGCGGCGTCTTCCCCCATCCTGGCGCGCCGGTCGACGCGGCCGGACGAGATCTGCATGCAGCCCTACACGTCGGGTTCCACCGGACGGCCCAAGGGTGTGCTCCTCGACCACGGCGGGCAAATCTGGAACGCCGATGTGCTGAGGAAGGCAATCCTCTGCGATCATCGGGAGCGCGGCCTGGTGGCCGTTCCTCTCTTCCACAAGAATGCCATGACCGGCGTGGTGAAACCGTTCCTGCTCGCCGGCGGCTCGATCGTCATCCTGCCAGGCTTCGATTCGGTCGAGGTCATCCGCGCCATCGATCGGTACCAGGTCACGTACCTCACCGGCGTCCCCGCCATGTACAAGATGATCCTCGCCGAGAAGGCGATGCTGGCTCGTCATGACACGCGCTCGCTGCGCTACGCGCTCGTCGGTTCGGCGGAAGTGCCGCAGGAGTTGATGGCCGAGTTTCGCGCGGTGTTTCGGGGGGCGGAGATTGCCGAGAGCTATGGCTTGACGGAAGGGGGACCCGTCCCCATCACGAATACGCGCTGGGGTCTGAAGAAGCTGGGAAGCTGCGGCACGGCGTTTCCAGGGTGCCAGGTGAAGCTGGTGGACACCACCGGATGCGACGTCGAGGGCGAGGGGGTGGGTGAGCTGGTGACCCGCAACCCGGGGCTGGCTCGTGGTTACTGGAAGCTCCCTGACGTCACCGCCCGAAAGTTCCGCGCCGGTTGGCTCCACACAGGCGATCTCATGCGGCGCGATGCCGACGGGTACTACTACTTTATCGGACGCCAGGACGACATGATCAATGTGGCGGGGGAGAACGTCTATCCCAAGGAAGTCGAGGACGTCCTCCTGCGTCACCCCAACCTGCGTGACGCGTGCGTGGTGGCCGCACCCCACGCGGTGAAGGGCGAGGTCCCCGTCGCTTTCGTGGTGGAGCGCGAGCCTGGGCGCACGACCGAGGCGGACGTGAAGACCTTCTTTCTGCGTCACGGGGCGCCGTATGCGCACCCTCGCCGTGTCACGTTCCTGGACGCGCTCCCCCTTGGTGGAACCGGCAAGCTCGACCGGGCTGGCCTGAAGGCCCGCGCGCGAGAGGAGGAGACCCGATGAGCGAAAATCCCGCGGATACCCTGAACGAGATCGGCGTGCTCAAGCGCCGTGAGATCGAGGCGCGGATCCTGATGCCCGTGCTCAAGCGGCTCGGCGCCGTCTTCGGCGAGGACCGTGTCTTCGCGGTGGCGCGGGACGTGATTGTCGAGGTGGCCCGAGAGCAGGGACGGTCGCTGGCCCAGCAGATGGGCGGGAACAGTCTTGAGCACCTGGCGGACTCCCTGGAAAACTGGAAGAAGGGAGACGCCCTGTCCTTGCAGACGCTGGAGCGGACGTCGGAGCGTTTCTCGTTCAACGTGACGCGGTGTCGATACGCGGAGCTGTACCAGAGTCTGGGCATTCCCGAGGTCGGGGCCCTGCTCTCGTGCAACCGCGACTTCTCTCTCGTGGAGGGCTTCAACGAGGACATCACGCTCACGCGCACGCAGACCATCATGGGCGGCGCATCCCACTGCGACTTTCGGTACGTGGCCAAGCCCTCGGGCCAGCGGCCGCCGGCGGCCGCGACCCGGTCGTCCCCCGGCGAGGGTTAGCGATAGGCGTCGGGAGCTTGCTTGATGCTCTTCCAGAAGTGTGGATCGTGCGCGGGAAAGACGCGTCCTCCGATGAGACGGGCCAACGTCTTCAGCCGCTTGATGGAATGCAGCGCGGCCACCGGATTCCATACCACACCGGGAACGCGCTCGGTCTCCAGGTGCTCTTGCCAGTAGCAGGCGTCGCCGGCGAGAACGACGGGGCCCGTCTCAGGGAGATCGACCAGCAGCGATTGATGGCCGGGCGTGTGGCCGTCCGACCGGAGCACGGTCAGCCCCGGTGCCAATTCCGTGTCGCCGTCGAGCAGGCGCCAGCGATAGCCCGGCAGGTCGAAGTTCTTCCGATAGTAGAAGGACGCCAGGAAGGGCGGGGGAAAGTGGGCCGCCGCGTACTCGTCGCGCTGCACGAGGAGCTCCGACTTGCTGAACAGCTCGGCGCCGCCGGCATGGTCATAGTGCAAATGGGAGAGCACAACCACGTCAACGTCAGTGGGAGCGAGGCCGATGGTGTCGAGGCGGTGGACGAGCAGGTCCGCGTCGGTGAAGCGCGCCATGGGGTCGCTCCGGAGCAGACCTGGTACCGCCCGCGGGGAGAGCCCGGTATCGAAGAGCACGGTGACGTCGACGCTGCGGACGAGATAGCAGGTGATGGGGATCTGGACTCGGTCCGTCGAGAGATCACCATAGAAGAGGCCGGAACGGTGGAAACCGATGAAGCCGTTCTGCAACGCGTACAGGGCCTGTACCGCCATGGGGGGCTATGCTAGCACGCCGCATGGCGGGCCGAGCGACCTCGGGCTGCCGCAGGCCTCGCGCGGTCGAGTAGAATGGTGGCCATGGATTTCTTGCTGACGGATTCCCAGGACGCGATCCGGAAGGAAGTGAGCACCCTAGCCCGGAGCTTCTCTCCGGACTACTGGCTGGAGAAGGATCGCAAGGCGGAGTACCCGTGGGAATTCGTCAAGGCCTTCGCCGCCGGCGGCTGGCTGGGCCTCATCGTTCCGGAAGAATACGGCGGATCCGGGCTCGGCGTCACCGAGGCCGCCATCCTCCTGCACGAGATCTGTGCGGCGGGCGCAGGCACCACAGGAGCCTCTCCGGTGCACTTCTATATGTTCCCGCCCTTGCCCCTCATCAAGCACGGATCACCCGCTCTGAAGGAGCGATACCTGCCGCGTATTGCCACCGGCGACATCATCATGTCGTTCGGGGTCACCGAGCCCAACGCCGGGACCGACACCTCACGGATTCAAACCATGGCCCTGCGAGAGGGGGACGGCTTCATCGTCAACGGCCGCAAGGTCTGGAACACGAACGCCCGTCAGGCCACCCACATGCTGTTGCTGGCCCGCACCGCGCCCCGGGTGGCGGAACGACCCTTTGCGGGCATGACGCTCTTCTTCACGGAGTTCGACCGCTCCCGGATCACCGTGCGCGAGATCGAGAAGCTAGGGCGGGCGGCCGTGGACTCAAACGAGATCTTCATCGACGGTCTCACGGTCCCCATGGAAGACGTGGTGGGCGAGGTGGGGCGCGGATTCTACCATCTGCTGGATTCGCTGAATCCGGAACGCATCTTCACGGCGATCGAAGCGGTCGGCATTGGACGGGCAGCGCTGGACCGCGCGGTCCAGTACGCCAAAGAGCGAGTCGTCTTCGACAGGCCGATCGGCCAGAACCAGGCCATCGCCCATCCGCTGGCCATGGCCTGGGCCAAGCTGGAAACGGCGCACCTGCTTTGCATGAAGGCGGCCTGGCTCTGCGACGGCGGCCGCCCGTGCGGCACGGAGGCCAATGCGGCCAAGCTTGTGTCGGCCGAGGCGGGGTTCGAGGCGTGCGACGTGGCCCTGCAAACGCACGGCGGCTACGGGTACGCGAAGGAATTCCATGTCGAGCGTCTGTGGCGGGAGGTCCGGCTGTACAAGATCGCCCCCGTCTCGCAGCAAATGGTGCTCAACTATCTCGCCGAGCACCTGCTGGGCCTCCCGAAGAGTTACTGACGGCCCTCCACCCGCCCTCCATTCATGGGCGTGGTCGTGTCGGCTCTGAGTTAGCCGGTGTAGGGAACTCGGGGCCGCAGTGTTCCGCCAGCGCATGCCCGTCAGCACGTAGGCCGTGGAGGCCAGAGCCAGACCGAGCGCAATCCCGGCCACCGCGTCGGTCGGCCAGTGCGCCCGTAACGCCACTCGCGCAACACCAACGAGGACGATGCACGCGACGGCGAGCATCCGCATGGCGCGGCGAGCAGGTGATGGGAGGGCGGCCGCCAAGTAGATCACCGCGCCGAAGAAGGCGGCGGCAGCCGTGGCGTGTCCGCTCGGGAATCCCATGGAGAGGTCCTCGGGGCGTGGTCGGCCGATCATGAGCTTGAAGAAGGTCTCGGCGGCCGGCGCCGCAAGCAAGGCCACTGTCCAGATCCACCAATGGGCGCGGGCGAGCGGGGAGACGGCAAACAGGATCAAGGTTCCGGGCAGAATGACCCTCCACGTTCCCGCATGATCGATCATGCGCAAGAACGCGCTGAGCGGCCCACCCGCGTCGAGGCTGACGAGAGCGTGGCGGAGGGTCAGCTCAAACGCATGGGTAGGGGCGAGAACGGCTCCCGCCGCCAGGAGGCCGAAGACCACCACGCTGAGCAGCAGCACGGAGCGCGCCCGGCGAGAGAGCTGGTTCATCCGTGGACGCTCGGTTGTGCGAGGCCAGTCAGCGCGTCGGCGTCCTCGACATGGTTCTTGGACGTCTCACGGCGCCTCAGGCCGCCGACATGGCCGGGCGGGCCATGGCGCTGTAATCCTCGCCGCCCCAGTCCGTGACGTCCTTCAGACCGAAGAAGTTGAGCTCGATGGTGAGCCCGTTGGGGTCGGTCACGAAGATCTGGTAGAGGTCGGACTCCGGCAGCGCCCGCGGCCGATAGTCGACGCCAATCGTCTTGAAGCGCCGGATGAACTCCCCGGGCTCCGTGGCCAGGAAGGCGATGTGGTCCACCACGCCCGACTGGTCCGTGGCGGCGTTGTGACCTGTTCCCAGATAGTACATGTGGGCATTGTCGATACCGTGCGGCCCCATATGCACCTGGATCTGGCCATTCACGCCCAGCCAATAGCCGGGGAAGGGGAAGTTCGGGCGGGGCATCACCTCGAACCCGAGGACGCGGCAATAGAAGTCCTTGGTTTGCTCGAGATCGTTGGCGCGGACGAAATAGTGGTTGAGCTGGGTCAGCGGCATGGCAGCCTCCTAGTGGGAGCGGGAATTTCAGTTCATGGCCCCCGCAGTGTAGCAAGCCGCGGCGCAGCCGACGGGATCCGGTTCGCGGCGCGTCATTAGGGAGCCGGCGAGAACACCGAAGCGACGCCGCCCCCCTCGGGCTGAAACCGCAGCGTGCGCTTGCCGTCCTGTTCCTGAAGAACGACGGTGCCGGAGCCTTGAGTGCTGCGGTAGAGCGCGAGCCCGGGCCGGACGACGGTGATGGCGCCGCTAAAATCCTTGTCCTCGCCCTCGAAATACATTGTCCCGGTGAAGCCGCCAGTCTGGGTAATCGTCATCCCGGCGATGGCGTAGCCGGAGCGGCCACTCAGGCGGCCCCGCCACGTCCCCGCGATCTCGGCAGGTTCCTTGAAGGTGGCGCTCGGAGGCACCGACACGCAGGCGCCGACGAGGGCGAGGATGGCCCCAAGACCGAGGGCTCGGATCCCAGCCGGCCTCAATGCAGCCGGCCCCAGGCGCTGGCGAAGAAGAGCGACCCCACCACCGTGATCAACAGGGCGCCCGTCAAGGTGAGGCCGCGCCTGACCCAGAGCGCGGCGCGGGGCCGCGCGGCCATCACGCTCAGAAGCGTCCTGCGGGTGGCAATGGTGGCGACCCCCACCAGAGCCACCGTGATGCTCATGCCCACGGCCATGATGAGAGTGGCCACCATGCCGATGGCGAGCACTCCATTGGCGAGCGCAAAGAGCAGGATGATGATGGCACTGGCACAGGGCGTGAGGCCAGCGGCCAGCACCACGCCTCGGTGAACGTGACGCTCGTCAGACTCGGCGTGGCCATGGCTGGACTCGCCATGGTGATGGCCGAGGTGGCGGCCGGTGAGGGCGGCATAAATCAGGTAGAGGCCGATCAGCACGATGAGGCCGTAGCTGGTGACCTCGACCCACACCGACTGCTGAACCACGTCGAAACCGCCCTGTCCCAGGACGAGAACGAGAACGAGCACGATGGCGATGGCCGACAGAGTCTGCAGGAGCGACACGAGGCCGCCCAACATGACGCCCTTGATGATGCGGGCCTCACGGCCGAGGAAGAAGGCGGAGACAACGAGCTTGCCGTGCCCTGGCCCCGCCGCATGCAGAACGCCGTACAGGAAAGCCACCACGCTGACGGTGAGGATGGCGGCCGGAGAGCCCGTTTGCTGGATCCGCCGCATCTCCTGCGACAGGGTCTGATTGAGGCGGCGCTGGGCCTGGGTGATGGTCGTGGTGACGCCCTGGAGAAAGCCAGGGACGGGAAGCAGTCCCACCCCTTCACTGCCGCGTCCGGGGACGGGACGGGGCGGAGCCGGTGGGGGTCCCTCGCGACCCTGGGAGCGCTCTGCTGGAGGGGTGCCGAGCTGGAGGCCACCAGCCTGCGCGGACGCTCCGAGCCCGGCGAGGAGGGTCAGGAGACCAGCAATCAGTATGGCTCGACGCATCAGGGACCTTGGCGCTTGAAGGTGCACTTGACGATCTGGCTGAGCTCGCCCGCGTCTTTGGCGACCCGACAATCGACACGGTAGTTCTTGGCGGACTGAACCTGGACAGGGGAACGCTCGCTCAGGGCGAACGCCGAGTAGTAGGTCGGATCGTCAACGGCTACCTCGAGCGTGCCTTCGGTGGCCTTGATGGGAATGGTGAACTCGTAGACGACCTGTCCGCCGGCCATCTTGACGTGGAAGTCCTTGAAGCCCGGGACCGCGACCGGTTTGTCGTTCACGCGGAGATGGACGAAGTAGTTGAAGTCCTTCAGGTTGGCGAAATGCTTCTGCTCGATCGTCTTTACCTCGGGCGCCGACAGGGTCTTGTCCTTGTTCGCGTCAAAGGTCAGCACGATCATGCTGCTGAACATTTCGTCGAACGTCCAGGCAAAGCGGAACCCTTCCAACCCGTCGACGTTCACCACAACGGTAATGCTGTGCTCGACAAAGACGTGGGGATGGGCACTGACTGCCGAGTGAACGAGGCTGATCCCCAAGGCGAGGATCGCCGCCCAGAGCCTCCGCCTCCATCGGGGCCGGCCCAGCGGCGGGACCGTCATGCCACGATCGGGCGCCGGCGAGGCGCCGTCCGACTGGCCAAGGTCGTCCCGCCAAAAATCAGTAGGGCCGTGAGGACGACCGAGCCTCCGGCGGCCAGCCGCAAGTAGTAGGCGGCGATCAGGCCGACCGTGACTGCGAGCACGGCAGCCGCGATGGCGACGCCGGTCGCCTGCCGGAAACTGCGACCAACGGTGAACCCGGTCAGGGTGGGAATGACGATCATGGCGCTCACCAAGAGCACCCCAACCATGCGCATGGACACGACGGTGGTGATGGCGGTCAACATGGTGAGCATCAGGTTGAGGGCCGCCACCGGCACGCCGGCGGTGCGCGCGAGATCTTCGTTCAGGGTGATGGCGAGGAGCTGGCGGTAGAACACGAATAGGGTCACGGCCACCGCCACCCCGAGGGTCCCCACCACCGCGACGTCGAGGGGGCTTACCGTGAGGATGCTGCCGAAGAGCACTGCGAAGAGGTCGGCGTTGAAGCCCCGGGCCAGGCTGATCAGCACCACGGCCACCGCGAAGCCGCCGGACAGAAAGACGGCCAGGGAGGCATCCCCGTGCAGGGCTCCCCGGGCGCGCAGGCGTTCGATCCCGATGGCGCCGCCCACGGTGACCACGAGGGCCCCGAGAATGGGCGAGAGGCCAAGCAGCAGGCCAAGGGCGACGCCAGCCAGAGCCACGTGGGCCAGCGTGTCCGCGATCAGCGAGAGGCGGCGTGGGATGAGGAAGACCCCAATGGCCGGGCAAATGAGCGCGGTGACGATGCCAACCGCGAAGGCCCGTTGCATGAAGCCGTACTCGAGGAACTCAGGGAGCATGCGCGCACGGATCCCGGTGAGGCACCACGCGAACCGACGAGCCGTAGAGGGTGCTGAGCGCCTCCTGGGTCAGGACGTCGGCGGGGGGCCCGCAGAAGAGGAGGTTGCGGTTGAGGCATGCGACCCGGCTGACCTCGTGGGCCACCACGCCGATGTCATGGCTCACGATGACCAGAGTCACCCCGCGCTCGCGATTGAAGGAACGTAGGAGCGTGTAGAAGCTGCTCTGGGCGTCGGCGTCGATGCTCGCCGTCGGCTCGTCGAGCAGCAGCAGCTCCGGGTTCGAGACCAGCGCGCGAGCGATGAGGACTCGCTGCTGCTGACCCATGGACAGGGCGCCGATGCGGGCGCCGGCCTGCTTCTCCATCCCGACCAGGGCGAGGCTTTCGTTCACCTTCCTCCGCTCATCGGGTCCGATCCGACGCCCCCAGCCGAGAATGGGAATGAGGCCCGACGCCACGACCTCGGCGGCAGTCACGGGGAGGGCGGCGTCGAACGACGCCCGCTGGGGCATGTAGCCGAGCCGACGCCAGTCTCGGAAGGTCGCGAGGGGCTGCCCGAAGAGTCGTACCTCACCGCTCGTGGGGCGGAGCAGGCCGAGCATCACGCGGAGCAGGGTCGTCTTGCCCGAGCCGTTGGGCCCGATGATCCCGAGAAACTCGCCACGGAACACCTCGAGGCTCACGCCGTCCAGGACCAAGGTGTCCCCGTACTGGACCGATACGTGATCGACCTCGAGCAGCTTGACCGTCATGGGGCCCAAGGGTGGTTCGCGTCTACTTGCATTCGAGTGCGATCCGCAGGTGCCGCAAATTGTCCTCCATGATGCTGACGTACCCCTTGCCCGCCGCTTCGTCGTCCTTGGTGAGGCCCTCCAGAGGATTGAGGACGAGTGTCTTTGCCCCCACCTCGCGCGCCAAGGTCTCGGCCAGCTTCGGGCTGATCAAGGTCTCGAAGAAGATGTACTGCGCTTTGTGGCGCCGAGCGAAGCGAACGATCTGGGCCAGCTGGGCTGGACTGGGCTCGGATTCGGGCGAGAGTCCCATGACCGGCATCTGGCTCAGGCGATAGCGCTTGGATGGGTAGGTGAACGAGGCGTGGGAGACGATGATCTCCCGGCGGGCGCAGTCGCCAAGTCCCTGTACGAATCTGTCATGGAGCACCGTCAGCCGCTCCGTGAAGGCATTGGCCTGGGCGCCGTAGTGCTCGGCATTGTCGGGATCAGCCTTGGCGAGCGCAGCCCGGATGTTCTCGACCTGTCTCTGGGCGAGGATCGGGTCGAGCCAGACGTGGGGATCCTGCAGGACGGCCTCGCTCTTCGCGGGTTTCTTGTCCTTGGGGGCCTTACCGTGCCCGTGATCGTGACCAGGCAGATCGGCCGGCAACAACTCGATCCCGGTCGTCGCGACTGCGACGACGGGCCCCTTGCCACCAAGGTTGGCGAGCAGCTTGTCGGCCCACGGCTCAAACCCAGCCCCGTTGTAGACAAAGACCTGCGCCTTCTCGAGGCGCGCCACGTCCTGGGGAGCCGGTTCCCAGTCGTGGGGCTCCACCCCGGGCGGCACCATCGACCGGACCTCGGCCCGGTCTCCCGCCACCTGACGGCTGAACTCGTAGAGCGGATAGAAGCTCGCAACCACGATGGGCTTGGGCTTCGGTGGCGGTGGCGTCGAGGCTACCTTGGACTCGCTCGTGCTCTCTGGTGACTGGTTGCACGCGGCAAGCAGGATCAGCGCCGCGATCAGGGAGAAGGCTGAATGCTTCATGGCTTGACTCTCCCGCGTTCGGTCAGGCCATCCTTGCGGAATGCCTCCTCGCTCATCCGGCGAGCCCCGCGCGGCATCCACCCGAAGATCCGCGCCATTACCCACCCTACCAGCAGGGTGAGGCCAAAAGCGCAGACCACGGTGGCTCCGGTCGGCAGATCGAACGTCGCCGAGGCTGCCATCCCCACCACGCTCACCAGTGTACCGAACCCCCAGCCAATGAGAAGACGACTCCCGACGGAGAAACCCAGAGTCGTCCCGGCCAGGGCGGGAACGATGAGGTAGGCAAAGACGAGCAGCACCCCCGCAATGCGAACGGAGCTCGTGACGACTAAGCCGAACGATGCGTAAAAGATGAAATCCCACAGGCGGACCCGCCAGCCTTCCTGAAAGGCCGCCTCGGGATCGGTGGAGATCAGAAAGAAGGGGCGCCGGCACAACCAGTGGAGGACTCCGATGCCTGCGTAGAGCAAGGCCACCTGGGCCACCTCGCGCCCGCTCACGGTGATGATGTTGCCCACCAGCATGGACCTCAAGTGCTCGGCGCCGTGCGGTGCGTTGGCCATGAGGAGCACCGCGCCTGCTGAGGAGACGGCGTAGACCACGCCGATGACAGCCTCCTGGGACACGTGACGCTCCCGCGTGCGGGTGCAAGCGAGCACGAAGGCCCCGACCAGGGTAGCTCCGAGGCCGAAGAAGTACGAGATGGCTGATTCCAGCTCGTAGCCGACCAGAAAGGCGGCCGTGGCCCCCAGGGCCGCGATCTGGGCGAGAGCGATGTCGACGAAGACGACCTCTCGGGCGAGCACGTGGATGCCAAGGTAGGCATGGATCCCCGTGAGGACCAGGCACATCAGGAATGGGGCCCAGAGCAGCGACAGCAGGTCGGCCATGCGGCGCCCGCCTACTTCGCGGCGCTAGCGAGGGCGTTGACGTTGTAGTCGATCATCTGCGTGTACGTGTCCACCCCCTTCACCCCGCCCACGGCCGACGGGAGCACCAGCGCCCGAGCCCCGCTGTCGCGCGCCACGAGATCAGCCGTCTTGCGATCGGACCATGGATCGGCCACCACTACCTTGACCCCTTGATCCTTCATCTGCCTTATGAGGCTAGCCAGGTGGGTGGGAGACGGCGGGATGCCGGGTCGATCTTCGACCGCACCCACGAACTTCAGGCCGAAGCGGTTGAGAAAATAGTTGAAGGTTTCATGGTAGGTGACAACCGGCGCTCCCCGAACGGGATCCATCGTCTTCTGCCACCGAGCGAGGTCGCTCGTCGAGTCGAGCCAGGAAGGCACGTCGTTGCTCGTCGAAGGCGGCCGCGCTCTGTGGCGCCACTCGCTTGAGGCCGTCCACGATGTTCTGGGTGACCTGGGCCGCGTTGGCGGGATCCATCGTGTAGTGGGGATTACCCTCGGGATGGACGTCTCCGCGCGAGCGGTCGACTGGGCCGGAAGGGGCCAGGATCCGTATGCCGACCGAGGCGTCGACGTAGCCGGGGCCGCCCGGAAAGATCTGGGCGTTTTGGCCGCCCATGAGGAGAGGCTCTACCCACGGGTCGCCTCCCACGCCGTTACGCACGAGAAGGTCGGCGCGGCGGAGCTTCAGCATCAGGCTAGGCCGCACCTCGATGTCGTGGGGGTTCTGGGTTCCGCGGGCCAGACTATCGACCTCGACGAGATCACCGCCCACCGCCTCCGTGAGGGCCTTCAGAGTCAGGCAAGGAGGCCACCACCTTGACCTTGCTCGCCGCCGCCGCGCCCCCGGCCGTGAGCCCGAGGGCAACGAGGCTGGCGAGAATCATGCGGATCATACGTCGCATGACTGATCTCCCTCCTAGAACGGATGCGATGGATGGGCACCGAGTAAGAACGTGGCCTGGAGCAGCACCTCGCTGAGGTTCTGCGCATCCGGCCGGCCCCCCCAGATTGGCGGAGGCCTGCGCGTTGAAGTGGGTGTACTTGTACGCCAGGCGGAAGCGCAGGAAGTCTGACGGCTGAAACGCGATGTAGGGCTCGACGGCCCACTGACGGCCCGCGAACTGCAGATACTCGGAGTTGTCGTAGCGGACGCCGCCCAGCCATCGCTTGAAGGGCTGCACCTCGGCGTACACGTAGAAGCCCACGGGAGACGTCTTCTGCTTCGTCGTGGTCTCGATCAGGTCGCCCGTTTCCGGATCGATCGATGTCTGGGTGACCAGGTTCGTCCGCCAGGCCTGGAGGAATTCGCCCGCCACCGTGAGCAGAGGATGACGCCAGCCTTCCGGGGTCAGCTTGTACTTCGACTCGGCGTCGAAGATGGTGCTCGGAGAGGTTCTGGCTGGTCGTTCCCGCCGCCACGGAGGCGCCGAGCTGGAAGGCGCCGAAGGCACCGAAGTCGAGGAAGGTCCGGAACCGCCCAGTGAATAGTGGGCTGCGGAAGCTGGCGCTGCCGAAGGCGACTTCGTTATCGCCGTTGAAGATGCCGAAGAGGCCCTCGAGGTAGAAAGGCAGGTTCGGGACCCAGGTCAGCTCGTTGCCGGTTTCGGTCAAACCTTCCTGACCGAAGAAGTTCACGAGCACCGCCGGCCGGTCGGGTTGGGGCAGGTCGTGGTCGTGCAGCTGATTCAGGAGTCCGAAACGGTTGCGCATCAAGCCGAACTTGTCCTGGAAGCCCCAGGGCAGGGCGGTGATGGTGGCGGCCGCCTCCGCCAGCTCGACGCCGAACTCCGAGGTGCGGTTGGTGGGATCGAACTCCTCGCCCGCCTCGATGATGACGTAGGCACGAGCGTAGGGATCAACGGCACCCCAGAACCCGATCTCGATCTCACGGGCAAAGACTCTCTGGGCCTGGCCAGGGAAGGTGGCCAGCGGCTGGAATTGGGGCGTGCTCTTGTTGCTGAAGTCACCGATAAAGTCGCCGACCACTCCCACATCGAACATGAGCTGACCCTTGCCGCCGGCACCATAGAGCGAGAAGGGCTCCCGCGGCCTCAGAAGGTCGCCGACGGACGGCATCGAGGGTGCGGCTTGGGTCGAGGCCGGGGGCACCTGTGCAACGGCCGGGGCCGCGGGCGGCGTGGTTGCCTGTTGAGGCTTGGATTCTATTCGGTTGAGCCGCTCGGACATCTGATCGATGGCCTTCTGGTATTCACCCTTCAGCTGCTCGAACTGCTTCTTCATCTGATCGAGTTCCTTGCGGAGCGTCTCGGCATCCTGGGCGAAGGCCGGCCCGGCCGCCAGGGGAACGCCCAGCAAAAGCACCCATGCCTTCCACGTGTGCATAGAGTCCTCCGACTGAGATGAGGGTGGACCGTCAGCTCCCGGTGGGAGCTGGTCTCAGGACTGCGGCGAGGACTCTACGAGCGGCGGGGCGCGTGGATCGGGGTGAGGACTGGGCACCAACGCGCGCGGAGCGGGCGTTGGCGTCGAAAGCGGCGCCAGGGCGGTCCACGTCGGTGTCGCGTCCTGGCCGAGGGGGAGCAGGGCTCCGGCCACGGTGGCCAGGACCCCTAGATCGTGATCGTGATTGAAGAGCCCGGGCTCGGCCGTCCGGTGTTGATGGGGAAGCGATCCGCCCTGGAGGAGCAGTGCGAACAGGGCGAAGAAGAGGACGCTCCACAGGCCGACGCGGGGGATGTTCCGCTTCATCGTTGCGGGGAGGATACGGCTACTGCAATTGATTCGCAACTGATACCCTCTCGTCACTTCCGAGGTGCCGGCGGAGAGACCGAGAATGCGAAGCTGGCCTCGACGATGTGGCCATCCACGGACAGCACCCGATAGCGAACCGTGTAACGTCCCGGCTGAAGGGGGGGCAGTGTCACGTTGACGACCTTGGGATTGCCCAGGTCGACCGCGCCGTCCTTCAAGTCGACCTGCTGGCCCGACGCATCCCATACCGACACCCGCGTGTAGGCCGGCTCCAGGCGTTCGTTGAACGTCAGCACCACACGGCGCGGGGGGTGTGTGACCGTCGATCGCTGCGCGGGTACCGAGCTGACGAGTGAGGCGTGTGCGTCGCAGGGCGGCGGCCTCAGACCGACGCTCAGCAGCAGGACCGGCACCAGGATGAGCAGCCCTCTCACGACCTCGAGTGCCGGCCGGGATCGCGTGGAGCGGGGGATCGGGTGAAGAGGATGACGACAAGGGTCACCGTCACAGCAACCAGGAACCCGATCACTCCCCACACGAGAGCCTCCCACCACGGATTCGCTGGCGATCGAAGGTCTCCGGCCCCGTGGTCAGCCCAGGCGACACCGACGAGCAGGAGAACAAGAACCCAGAGCAGAGGGGCGAACCGGCTAATGATGCTGTCCGCGCCGTGTCGGGCGGGCCGGTGGGCTCAGCGTCTTCAAGTACGCCACCAGGTCAACCAATTCCTGCACGGTCATCGAGTCGTTGAAGGAGGGCATCTTCGATGCGCCGTCTGGTCCCGCGTATCCCCGGCCGGGGTCGACGAGGCCGCTGGGGTTCATGATCGACTCGACGAGAAACCCAACCGAGTGATGCTGACCCATCGAGGTCAGATCAGGTCCCAGAAGTTCCCGCTTGATCGGAGCCGGGAACGTCTCGCCCTTGATCTCGTGGCATGTGTAGCACTCGAACTTTTCGAAGGCGGCACGCCCCCGGCCCGGATCCCCGCCCTTGGGCAGCGTGAACTTCCAACCTTTGGGATCACCATGTGGCGCTGGCGCCCGCGAGGCGGGGGCCGCGCGCGGCGTCGGTCCCGATTGGGCGGCGCTGGACGACATCGTCAACAGGGAAGCGCCCCCGACAGCGAGCGCGATCAGGACCGCCGTGCGCATACGTTCATTTTAGCGCCTGCCAGATAGCCACTGGACGACCGTCTTGATGCCAGGGAAATGCTCCTCGTGCCACACGACCACGAAGTCACCGTTCGGAGCCACCGCCACGTCCGGTGCGTAGGCCTTCACGGCCGTCGAGAGGGATTGAGGCGAGCTGAATGATCGTCCCCCGTCGAGGGACACGCGCAACCTGATCCGACGGCGAACGGCCGTCGAGTCCTCCCAGACGATCGCGATGGCGCCCTGATGATTGACCGCCAACCGAACGTGGTCAGGTACGGCCCCGGCGGCCACGGTGATCGGGCGCGGTGCCTCGAAAGCGCGCCCGTCGGTGGAGGTCGTGAAGAGGACGCGGGGGGTTTCGTCTTGACCCTCCGTGTACCAGGCGACGTAGATCGTGCCGCGCGCGTCGAGGGCAGCGCGGCCACCGCGGTGCGGGCAGGCGGCAATTTTCCAACCATCGGCGTGGACGAGGGTCGGACCAGCAAACGAACGGCCGCCGTCTCGGGAGAGGCCGAGCACCATGTCACGGATGTCACCAGGCAAGACCTTCCTCCACAGGACGGCCACAAGCCCATCCGTCGCGGCCACGTCGACCCGGCAACACACGCAGGTCTCTCCCGGGTCGAGCTTGACCACGTGGTCGACCCGGCTGCCTCGATCGCCGATCCGCGCGAGAAAGGTTCGGGGTTGGTTCCCGCCTTCGCGGGCGTCGATCCAGCCGAGGTACACGGTGCCGTCGGCGCCTGCCGCCAACCCATCGAACGAGTGTGAGATCGGCCGATCGTCGTTGATCCGCAACGGGCGCTCGAAGCGTTGGCCTCCGTCCAGGGAGCGCGACAACTGCAGATCGGACGCGAAGAGCACACCCTCTGGTTTTCGCTTCTCAGATGACCACGAGACGTAGATCTCCCCCTTGGATCCGCTCGCGACTCCTGGCGCTTGGTGCATGGACTCCGCGGAGAGTCCCTCCGGGTTCACGCGGACGGGGCGCGCTCCGTTCGGGCTGGGGCGGGCGACATAGACGTTGTTGGTATGCCCCTGCTGGGCAATCCACGCCACCAGCGCTTGGCCGTCGCGTGCAACAGTCACCGCCGGCGCCGACAGGTGGACTTCGTGTCCCTTACCCGCATGAGTCATCTCGATCCGTGGGCCGCTCGCCGGCCCGGCGGCGAACACGGCCGCGGGGCCGAGGGCGACCGCCAGAACGAACAGGCAGCCCGCTACCATCGCCATTGGAGGCCTCCGTAAAAGCCTCGGCCGTCGCCGGGATAAAAGGATTGCCCGAGGGCGTCGTCGGTGACGACCGCCGAGATGTACGACTTGTTGGCCAGGTTCGCGCCCTGGAAGTACAGGCTCATGTTCCACGGCTTGTACGTATAACCCATTTGGATTCCCACGAGGGCGTAGGGCGAGGTGGCGTTCAAGTTGGTGCTGTTGACGAAGTAGCGCTTGGGCACGTTCTCGAACTGGGGAGCGACATAGAACCCGAGCGAGCTCTCGTAGCGCACCTCGGCCCGGATGAAGTGCTCCGGCGCACCCGGCAGGAAGTTGTTGTTGAACATCGGGTTGTTGACGAAGCGGAAATTCGAGTAGGTATAGGCCAGGCGCGCCCGGATCTGGTCGGCGGCCCGCCCGAGGCCGAGCGCTCGAGCAACGTCCGTGAGGAGCTGAACATCGAGGCCGACCTCGACTCCGAGGTTGCGCGAGCGCGGGATGTTCTGAAAGCGGGGAATGGTGAAGGGTGCGCCCGGGAAGGGCTGGATGTTGACATTCTGGATCGCGTCCCATACCTCGTAATCGTAGACAGAGATATCCCAGGTGGCACGCTGTCCCCAACTACCCCGTGTCCCGATCTCGAACTGCCAGGCAGACGTTGCGTTGAGATCGTCCAAGGTACCCGGAATCTGCCCGGGGGCGGTCAGCTCGAGCAGGAGCGGTGGCTGATAGGCGCGGCTCGCGTTGCCGTAGACCTGGATCGAGGGTGTCACCTGCCAGATGGTGCCGAACTTGGGGCTGGCGCCGAAGAAGTTCACGCTGCCCGAGTCATTACCGTCGACGTCAGGAAATGGATCACTGAAGAGTCGATCGCGGATCTCACGCGTGGAGTACTGGAGCCGTAAGCCTCCCACGAGAGACACGGCCGAGGTGATCCCGAAGACGTCCTCCCCGTACCAGCCATAGTTGGCTGACTGCGCCACCTCGTTCTTGATGAGGCGCCCGGCATTAGCGTTGCCTCTGTTCTGCTGCTGG
This sequence comes from uncultured Candidatus Rokubacteria bacterium, assembly GCA_963754315.1. Taxonomy (GTDB): domain Bacteria; phylum Methylomirabilota; class Methylomirabilia; order Rokubacteriales; family CSP1-6; genus CAVWFS01. The sequence goes on along the minus strand of CAVWFS010000007.1, from coordinate 527,566 downwards.
GCGCTGTTCTGGTTGGTGGCGAAGTACTGGAAGCCGGCCGTGAGCAGGTTCCGGTGACCCGCCGAGCGACGCGGTATTGATGTATCGGATCTCCTGGCTCCAGTTGTACGTGGTCTGGTCGATGATCGCGAAGGCGAGCGGGTGGAAGAGGTCCTGGTAGTTGAGCTGGGTCAGCGAGACGAGCTGCTGATCAGCCGTGAGCGGGAGCCGGAACGTGAAGGCGCCGTTCGGGTAGTTGTAGTCGCGCTGTTCGTTGGCGAACGCGGTAGAGGGGTTGCGCTGCTGAGGATCCGCCTCGAACTGGGGTCGGGTGAGGGCGCCCGGCAGGTTCTCCTCGCTGCGCACGAAGCCGAGATCGAAGCGCGCGGTCATCCCGCCTCCGAAGTCCCAGCCGCTGCTGGTGTTGAACCGGTAGCGATGCTGCTGGCTGTGCTGGCGGTAGCCGGACAGACCCGTGATGCTGGCGCCCCCGTAGAAGTCGAAGGGTCCATGGACCTGGCCGGTCGCCAGGTGCTGCTTGTAGAAGCCGTAGGACCCGCCCTCGCTCCAGATCTCGAAGGGGCCGGCGTCGTAGCCGGTCTTGGTGACGAAGTTCACGGCGCCCCCGATGGAGTTGGCGCCGAAGCGGAGGGCGTTGGCTCCCTTGAAGACCTCGATGCGCTTGACGTCCATCAGCTCGATGGACTCGAAGTCGCTGAAGCCGTCGGCCTGGCCGTAGAGAAACCCGTTGAACAGGAAGTTCACTCCACGCTGGTGGAAGTTGTTCTGAAGCGCGGAGCCGCGGATAGAAAACTGCATCTCGTCGGCCAGGCCGAAGCGGGGCCGCACGAGGACGCCGGGGACGAAGTCCAGCACGTTCCTGAGGTTGGCGCCAAGTGATTCTCGAATGATCGTCTCGCCGACCACCTCGGCGCCGCCCGGGACGGTGCTCTGGATCTCTTCCCGCGCTTGCTCGGTGGTGGAGGTGCGCTCGGGGAAGATACGCGGGCCCTCCACCACAACCGGGGAGAGGGTGGGCGGGGCCTCTGCCGGCGGCGCCGGAGTTGGTTGCTGAGCGAAGGCTGGTGTGGTGACGAGCACCACGAGGGCCAAGGTAGCCAGACGGTACATGCCGAAACTCTCCGTAGCCGGTCAGGAAAGCGTGCGGCTAAGGGCCGCGACCCTGTTCGGGGCCTCAACGCACGGCGAGCGATCGCCGAGCCATGACACACCCCTCCGGCAAAGAGAACGTGGACGCGATGTCGCCGCGCCTGGCCGAGGCCGAGCGGGCGACCGGATTAGAGCCAGGCGAGGGCGGGGTCCGGCGGAGCGCGGCCGCGAAAGGCGCGGTGGACGCGCAAGGTACGCGTCTCACCAGCGGCGTTCACGACGTCGCCGCGGCCACGGGCCGGCGCGCGGAGCTCGGCTCCTGTCTCGCCGACGACCCCGGGAGAGTGGGTGGTGGCCGCAGCAACGGCGCAGTGGGCCGCTTCTGACGGAGATCCGAAGTGGTGGACCGAGTGGACGCCCGTCTCGAACGTGAGGGCGAGGGCGACGAGAGTGAGGACGAAGGCGATCGGGCGCCGTCGCCGCATGACGCCTACCAACGGGATGAGAGCGAGCAGGAGGACGATCGTGGACAGGTCACGATCAACACCGGGCGACGCGGGAACACGCGGCGTCGGGACGGGGCTTGCCGCTCCGATAGGATCCTCGCTCACGGCGACACCAGGCATTGGTGCGGTCGCCGGAGGAGCCTGATGGGCGTGAGAGGGCGCGATCATCGCAAGGGTGGCCAGGATCGCCAGGAAGAGAGTCACCGTGCACGCCCATCGCCGCGTGGCGGCTCGAGACGGGCACGGAGGCGTGGTTGCCAACGTGCTCACTTGAGACGGAACTCGACCGGGAGGAGAACCCACATGCCGACGGGTTCGTCACCGCGTCGCGCTGGTTCAAAGCGCCAGCGGCGTACGGCGTCGGCTGCCGCCTCATCGAGGTCGGTGTGCCCGGCTGTCTGCTCGACCCCCACCTCTGTGACCCGACCGTCGGTCGACACGAAGACGCGAAGAAGGGTCGTGCCCTGGATCCCGAGGCGGCGGGCGTTCGTCGGATATCGTGGCTGGACCTGATATCCCCCGCGAGGGATAGCCGTACGGGTGACACCGCCACCGCGGTCACCGCTCAGCGATGCCGTCCCCGGACCACTGCCTCCGCCGCCGCCCGCTGCCGCACCGCCTGCCCCGGCGGAGCGACCGGGAGTAAGCATCGAGACACCGCTCGGTAGGCTCTCGGAGGATGTCGTGGTGTTCGGGCCGCCGCCCCCGCCTGGTAACCGCCCTGGGTTCGGAGCCGCTCCGCCTCCCGCGGACGCCAGCGGTGGTTCTGGTGTGGATGGAAGAGGCTCCGGGGGAGCAACCTTCGCGGGGTCGGGACGCGGCGCGTCGATTATCTCCACCTTCGCACGCGGGGACTCCGTCGGGGGAGGGGGCGGTATATCCCGAGGGGGTGCGGGAGATTCCACCGTGGGCATCGCCGTCTCGACGAGACGAGGCGGAACGACGCGGACGCGTGGCAGGCGCAGCGGGCTTTGGTCGCGGCAGTGTGATTCTCGACTCAACGCTGGGCGGCCGCGGCGTCTGAACCTCGTGAGGCACCAGCTCCGCATGGATCATCGCCTCGAACCGCGGGGCCACGTGGAGCCCCACCGCCAGCACTGACACGACCAGCGCGAGGTGCACGGCACCTGATACGAGGATGCATGGGACCCTCCGGAGAAGGCTCCTCCCAAAAGAACCTTGCAACAAGACCTCCTGTTCCGAACTCGATATGGCCGATCCTGGCGTCCGTGCCCCGGCGTGAGCGCAGGTAGATCGGCGGTTGACCTTTGGCACCAGCTCGGATCGTCGAACGAGGGCTTGGGCGGGAGCGTCTCGCCTCCCGCTCCCGCTACATCGGAGGGGCGCGGCCGATATCCGGTCGGAACGTCTGGCAGGCGGGGATCGCGGGTGTAGTGGCCGCCAGGCGCTCGTGACGAAGAACGTGGAATGCCTCGGCCGAAGGTGGCTCGGTCGACGCCCCGGCAAGATGCGTCGTGGCCACTGCGGCGGCGCATTCGGAGGCTCCCTGATCGTCTCCGAGGTGGTGGACCGAGTGCACGCCGTTCTCGAAGATCAGCACGAGGCTGGCGAGCACGGTGGCGACGGCGAGCGCGTCACGGCGGCGGAACGCCAGCAGCACCAGCATGGCCACGGCGAGCCCGATGGCCGCGCCGGCAGGGTGCCCGGCACTGGCAACCGCCTGCCAGTCCTCATTCGGTGCCTCCTCCGCGATCGCTGCCGCCAGGCCTGGGAGGACCCCGAAAGCCGTGGGGCCGGCGGATTCTTCGGCGGGCGGTACGGTCGACGGGTGGGCGAGGGCCGACGACGTGGCCGTGAGCATCGAGGCCAGAGCGAGTACAGCCAGCAGCAGTCCGGTGCGACTCATGGCTGGGCGGCCAACCAGAAATCCCGGAACTTATGGCCGGTGACATCTCCGGGCTTCTTGTCGGTCTTGCAATAGTAGAGCGGCTTGCCCTTGTACGCGTACTGCTTTGATTTGTCGAGCCGCGTGATCAACGCCAAGGGGTCCTGAGGGGTGGCCGCATCGGCGGCAGGGCGAAACGGCGGCCAGTTCGTCTCACAGGCGCCTGTGCACACGCTCTTCCCGGGCTCGCGATCGTTGAGGTAGACGTACAAGGTCATGCCGTTCGGAGCGGTCAGCACGACGCCGATACCCGTGATCGTGCTCGACTTCAGTGGTGGCGGAGTCGGGTCAGCGACCGCCCAGGTGGCCAGCGCGACGCCTGCCAGTCCGACCATCAGGAGCCGGGTGCTTTGCCGGACCACTCTTTTCCACATCTTGGCTATGAACCCTACGACGCCGGGCCCCTCATTTCAAGGGCCGCGGGTCCGGCGTCGCTGGTGACCGTTCGTACGGAAGATTTCCAGCCGAAGAAGTCATGAGCCCAGTGAAAGGTTTGGATTCCGGCGGCAGCGGCGGCCTCACGATCACTCGGGGAATCGCCCACGTGGACCGAACGGTCGAGATCGAGGCCCCACGCCGCGGCCAGGTCAAGAAACATTCCGGGCTGGGGCTTGCGGCACAGACACCCCCCACCGGCTTGGTGAGGGCAGAGACGCCAGTCGGTGAAGGGGGCGCCCAGACGCGAGTTGAGCCACCAAAAACGCGCGATCACCTCGGCCTCCGTGATCTCCTCACGCCCGATCCGGCCCTGGTTGCTCACGATGAAGCATGCGTCGAACCTGGATCGGACAGCGGCCAGTCGCTCGGGGACATGGGGCATGAGGACCGGATGACCATCCTCATCGAGCACTGTACGGTTGTCTCGCGTGAGGACGAGCGTGCCACCCCAGTCGAGAAAGAGGGCCCGGTTCCCCATGACCGGACGGTAGCACAACGGCACCTTCACGAGAATTTCATGGTGGTTCGCACACGCGTGTAACACGTCTCGCCCACACTCATGGGTGACCATGGATGAGGAGGGCGGGAATGAGGAATGGTGAAGGCGTAGAGTTTCGGTGGATCGAGAGGGGCACTGGCGAGCCCCTCCTGTTCCTGCACGGACTCCTGGGGGGCATGTACCACTGGGAGGTCTCGCTGGAGACCTTGGCCGAGGTCGGCCGGCCGCTTGCTCTGGCGTTACCGATCTTCGATCCCGGGCTCGCCGAGACGTCGGTCGACGAGCTCGGCCGACACGTCGTTCGCTTCCTGGATGCGCTCGATCTTCATCGCGTCGTCCTGGGGGGAAACTCTCTTGGCGGCCACGTGGCACTCCACGTGGCCCTGACCGAGCCCGAGCGCGTGGCCGGGCTCATCCTGACTGGCTCCTCGGGTCTCTTCGAGCGGACCATAGGCGGGCGGGCGCCCCATCGGCCCTCGACCGCGTACGTCCGCGCCAGGATGGAGGAGGTCTTCCATGACCCGTCCCTCGTGACACCTGCGTGGGTGGAATCGGTTCGTCGTCTGGTGACCGAGCGTTTCACCGCGCGGCGTGTGCTCCGCTTTGCCCAGGCCACCCGCCGCCACAACATCGCGCGGCACCTGGGGAGCATCCGGGCGCCGGCCCTGATCGTGTGGGGCAAGGACGATCGCATCACCCCCGTCGCGGTGGGAGAGCGCTTTCACACCCTCATCCCCCATTCCCAGTTCTGGACCCTCACCAATTGTGGGCATGCGCCCATGCTCGAGCAACCGTACGCCTTCAACGCCATCGTCAAGGAGTGGCTCTACGAGACGTGGGAGCGCCGGGCCCAACTCTCGCTCGCGACCGCCGTCGGCCGATGATCACGCGCGGCGTCGACTACGGCGTCTTCTACGAGTTCGTCCCCGGCGAGGACCTGGGCGCGGCCGCGCCGCGCCGTCACACCGTGGCCGAGGTAGAGGTCGGGCCGCAGCATGTGGTGTCCCTCAACGCCTTTGGCGAGAATGTCATTGTGGAGGAGGTCGAGCGCGCCCTGGGGGCGGCCTGTCGGCGAGCCCATGCCGAGGCCGTGGAGTTCACGGTGGCCCCACGCTATCCATCGGCCCAGGAGCCACGGGGCGGGCACGACTGGCTGGTGGAGTTCGCCGAGCCGCCTCGCTGCTCGGTCGACGTCTTTCGCCAGACTCTTGACGAGACGCTGATGACTCTCAACACCGACTACCGTACCAAGCGCACGGCGGGGATGGGTATGGTAGAACCGCGCGTGATCGAACTGCCGGCCGGAACCTTCTACCGGTGGATGCGGGAGACGGGCCGGCTCGGCGACCAGCACAAAGTGCCGAGGGTCACCAACGATCGGGTGGTGGCCGACCGCCTCCTCGATGTGGCTGCGCGTCCGCTCTCCCTGGCGAAGCCCCGGGCCGAGGTGCTCTCGGCGCGTTGAAACGCCTCTCGTCTCGACACCGACCTTCCGGGTAGAGTGAAGGGGAAGGCAACGTCGGGTGGAGGCGACTGGATGCATCCCTGGCACGATGTCGAGTTGGGCGACCACATCGAGGTGCATTTCCGCGTGATTATCGAGATCTCCAAGGGCTCGAAGCTTAAGTACGAGCTGGACAAGCGGACGGGGCTCTTGTGGCTCGACCGGGTGCTGTACAGCGCGGTCCACTATCCAGCGAACTATGGTTTCCTGCCGCAAACTTTCTGCCCCGACGACGATCCGCTCGACGTCCTCGTGCTCGGTCAGGAGCCGGTCGTTCCCCTCTGCATCCTGCGCGCCCGGGCCATCGGCGTCCTCACCATGACGGACGACAAGGGACAGGATGACAAGATCATCGCCGTTCACGTCGATGATCCCGAGTACGCCCACTACCGGGACATCTCCGAGCTGCCGCCGCACCGCTTGAAGGAGCTGGAGCGCTTCTTTCTGGATTACAAGGTTCTCGAGAACAAGCGGGTGAACGTCGAGCACATGCAAGGGCGGGTCGATGCGGAGGAGGTCATTCGGGCCGCCGTGCGGCTCTACCGGGACAAGATCGCCTCGCGTTAGCGCCCGTCCGTCACCGAAAATTTACGCCGCCGTCACGAAGTTGGCACGCCGCCCACCGTATGGTAGTCGCTCGTGGGCCCCGAATTGACCGCGCTCATCGATCTGGGCTCGAACTCTGTGCGTTTCATGCTCGTGCGGATCGTGCCAGGCGCGGGCTATCAGGTGCTGCTCGACACGCGGGCGCAGACGCGGCTCGGCTCGGGAGCGGACGGGGCGCTGCCGGCCGAGGCCATCCTAGCGACGGCCGAGGCGGTGACGCGCTTCCTGAGCATGCCGCGACGGGAGCCACCCAGTCGGGTCCTCGCCATCGCAACGGCCGCCGTACGAGATGCTCCCAACGCCGAGGAGCTGCTCGAGCGTCTTCGCGTCGGGGCAGGGCTGGAGGTGGCCGTCCTGAACGCTGATGAGGAGGCGCGCCTGGGTGCCCTCGCGGCACGTGCCTCACTCCAGCTCCGTGATGCGGTCGTGGTCGACCTCGGTGGGTGCAGCCTTCAACTCTCGGCGATCTGCGAGGGAGAACCTGTGGCGCTCGGCAGCCTTCCACTGGGAGCGCTGCGGACTACTCAGCGCTTTCTCGCCTCCGATCCGCCCACGCCGGAGGAGCTGGACGCCCTGCGCCATCGTGTTCGCGTTGCCGCCGGGGACCTGTTACCGGCTGCTCGCGACGGCGAGCCTCTGATCGGGATCGGAGGGACCGCGCGGGCCCTGGCCCGCTTGATGGGGCGTGAAGTCAGGCGAGGAGCCGCGCAGCGACTGCGACTATCGCTGGCCGAGGTGGAGGCGATGCGCCACCGCCTGGCGACCTTGCCGCTCGCAGAGCGCCGGCAGTTTCCCGGCCTCAAACCGACCCGAGCTGACGTGGTGGTAGCAGGAACCCTCGTCCTGGAGGAGCTGATTCGGCTCGGCGGCTACCGCGGTCTGCTGGTCGCAGCGCACGGGGTCCGGCACGGGATGCTGCTACGCGAGACCTTCGAGCGAGTCCGTGCATGATTCCAGCGACCGAGAGCGATTCGTGAAGCGCGAGCCGTTGTGGCTCGAGTTCCATCGACGGATGGCTTCATGATCGAGCTGCTCGGCGTCGGTGTACCGCGAGAGCCAGGGCAGGGGTGGCTTCTTCATCGCGTCTGTGCCCAGATCGGATCAGCCTCGTTGACGGTCGTCGTCGCGCGGGATGCCGCCGAGCGCCTGGCGCTCCTCGACGTGGTCTCCGGCCGTCGGCTGCCTGAGGAGGGACGCGCCTATGTCGGGCGCGTCCCCATGACCCGGGAGACCACTGGACGACTCCGAGCTCGGGTGGGCGACGCTGACCTGACTCTGCCCCTCGTCGCCTCGCGCTCGGTACTCTGGAATACCCTGGCCGCGCGACGACCGGGTGTGCCGGCGCTCCTGGGCTTTCTGCGTCTCCCCGTGCCGGGCGAGCGAAGGGCAGCGCTCGACGCCCTGGCCAGGCTTGGCCTGAGCGAGATGGCCCGGCAGGACGTGGCGCGGCTCGATTCGCAGGGGCGGGCCCGCCTGGTGATTGCTCGTGAGATCGCTCGGCATCCGGATCATTTGATCGTGCGCGAGATCGACGCGAGCCTCGATGCCCGCGAGGCCGGGGTGCTCCTGGCTACTCTCCACGTTCTGGCTCGCGCGGAGCGCATGGCCATTCTGGCCAGCGTGGCATCTGCGACCCTCGCTCGAGCGCACGCGCACCGGATCATCTCCCTCGCCGAGGGGCTGCTGGTCTACGATGGGCCGTCCGCTGCTCTCGATCTGGCACGATGGCCGGCCACGATCCCTCCGCCGACGATCTCTGAAGCCCGGTAGGACCGGCGGCCGGTTCCTCCGGCTGCCCCGCTATCCCCAGCTGTCCACCGAGTAACGCACCCTCATCCCCAGTAACACAAGATTTGCTATGACGTAGCCAAGTCGCAACACTATATTGTGGTATGTTCCGCACGATGCACAGAAAACCGGGAAACAATCTTCGGGGACGCGAGGTTCGGTGGTGTGGACGGATGTGGATTGACGTGGACTGCGTCCGAGGAGGCTCCTCGATTGAAGCGGATTGATACGCACTCGCACCCCAAGATGTCGAAGCACTTCGCCTTCAACCCGGGCTCGGTGGCTCGGATGGTCCGGATGGCCCAGCGCGTGGGGCTCGACGGCGTGGCCCTCACCGAGCACTTCCATGCCAGGGCCTACTGGGAGATTCCAACGTATCTGGAGGCGACCTACCCATGCGCGGGGGGGGTATTCTGGGCTCAGGGAGTCGCCCTGATTCCCGGTGCAGAGATCAACATCCGGGAGGGTGCCCACGTCGTCGTGCTCGCCGAGACAGCAGAGATCAGGCGGCTCGATCGGGCTTTTCATGAACCGCTGTCCCGCGGTTATGAACCCGCTCTGCGCGAATTTCTGGACGTGACGGACGACTTCGACGTCGCGCGTATCGGCGCTCACATGTTCCGTCCCGGCAAGGAGCTTGGAAAGTTCGCCGCGGCGGACCTGCGTCGCCTGCATGCCCTCGAGGTGAACGGCAAGGACTTCGGAACCGAAACGATGCTCGTGGTGCAAGCCCGCGCGCTGGGACTCCCCGTCGTGGCCGGCAGCGACGCGCACCACTGGCTGCAACTTGGCGTGCGCCATACCACGATGCACACCGACGAGATCACGATCAGCGCCCTCATCAAGACCATCAAAGAAGGCTTGACGGGCTACGGAACCTCCCCGTACACTCCGGTCCGCGTAAAAGCCGCTAAGGCCCTGAAAAACATTTCGAAAACATTACGCAGGTGTTACGGCGGCGACGTGCGGGCTCTACGAAGGCAGTCCCTCGGGGTGCCCGCCGGCGTCTGATCAGCCCGACGCTCGGCGCCGGGTGAAGGAGATGCAGCGGTGCCCACCATACCGGCGAAACTCCGCGTGCGCGCTCGCCGGGATGCGGCGGCCTTCTATCTGTCCGAGCTGGCGCGAGGGGTGCTCGCCGGGGAACTGACCTTCGTGGCGGGGGAACAGCAAACGTCCATCGCCACCGCCGAGTTTCTCCTTCTCGAGATCGAGTTCAAGCCGAAGCGGCGTGTCACGCGCGTGGACATCAGACTTCAATGGCCCAAGCGCCCGCTCATCAGAATCGCGGTGCCGGGGGGAGATCGTCATGGGAGATAGTCGGGAATTCGAGTTCGAGGGCGCAGCGTCGCCGTCGGAGGCGGCGGACACGCTGACCCGCATCGCCGAGGGGATTCGCGCACGCGGGCTATCGCTGTCCATGGGGGACGAGCGGATTACCGTGTTTCCCGAGGGCGACCTCTCCCTCGAGATCGAAGCGAGCGAGAAAAAGGGCAAGGCGAAGATCGAGATTGCAATTGCCTGGCGGCAGACCAAGAACGACGAGGACGGGGACAAGTAGGCGCTCCCAGACGGCGAAAATCCGGAGGAGCCATCATGGCCAAGGATCGCTTCGAGTTCGAGCTGATCGGGACGGCAGACGAGATTGCCGAGTACCTGACGTCGCTCGCCGCCGGACTCAAACGGGGCGAAGTGTCGCTGGAGTCGGGCGAGCGGGCCCTGCGGCTCGTACCACCAAGCGAGGTCAAGCTCGAGCTGAAGATCGGGAGCAAGGGGCACAAGGGCAAGATCGCGGTGGAGGTGGCCTGGAAGCGGCGGGAGGGCGCGCGTGCGACCGATCTCCACGTCGAGGTGGATTCGCGTGGTGGGCGGGGGTAGGCGTGGCGATCCTGCTGGACGATGTGGGCCAGGACCTCGTGATGATGGCTCGCCTGGTCCAGTCGCAGGTCAGCAGTGCTCTCACCGCGTTCTTCCAGCGTGACGTCAGGCTGGCCGGCCAGATCACCGAGAAGGACGATCAGGTCGACAACCTCCTTGGGCTCATCGAGGACAAGTGCTTTCGGCGCCTGACCGAGGGCGCACACGACCCCGACGGGGTCCGGCTCCGACAGTTCCGGGGCGCCTTCAGGGTGGCGTTGAACCTCGAGAAGCTCGGGGATTACGCGGTAAACGTGGCCGAGCAAGCTGTCCATGTCTCACGGCTCTCGTCCCGCGCCGTGCCCTTCGACCTGGCCGGCGCCACGCGGGTAGCGCTGGCCGCCCTCGACGAAGTCATCGAATCGTTCACCGATGCCGACGCCGACAAGGCCAAGGACGCCTGCCGCTGTGAGCTCGAGCTGGACCGACGCTACCGGGACGCGCTGGCCGAAGCCCTGTGCCGGCTGGGGGAAGCCAACGTCGAACCCGCTTTCATCATCACCAACCTGTTTGTGCTCAAGTTCCTTGAACGAATCGGCGATTCGATCCTGAACATCGGTGAGTCGACCCTCTTTCTGCTGACCGGGGAGCGCTTGAAGCTGCACCAGTATCTGCACCTTCAAGAGTTGGCGGGCACCCTGGCTGCCGAGGGCGACACGAGGATCGATCTGCAACAGATCTGGGGGGGCATCAGCGGGGCGCGACTGGGCCGGGTGGCCATTGGTCAGAGACGGCCGCTCATCTGGAAGGAAGGGGCAGAGCGGAAGATCGACGAAGAGCTGCGCGAGATGGACGAGTGGAATCGCCTGGTGCCGGGACTGGTGCCGGATGTGAAGGCGCGCTACCAGCAGGACGGGCGCGAGTCCTTCCTGGGGCAGTTCCTGGAGGGTGTTCTGCTGCGCGACATATACGTGGCCCGCCCCTGGGCCGAGAAGCTGGCCGCCACTCAGTGCCTTCTGGGAACGCTGCGGGAGATCTGGATTTCGACGTCGATCAAGGAACGACTGGTCGTCGACTACGTGGGCCAGATCCGCGAGCGCTTGCCCAATCTCTACGCGGTCCATCCGCGCCTAGCGCGCCAGCGGGAGGTTCCGACCCGAGTCTTCGGGATCGTCCACCTCGCCCTCAGCGAGTTGCTGGAGAAGGTGCGGTGCGTGCAAGAGCGGATCGCGTCGCCCGTCATCGTTCGCATCCATGGGGATTTCAACACCAACAACATCATCTACGCCGCTCCCATCGATCGTGTGCACTTCGTCGACGTCCATCGGAGTGGGTCCGGAGACTACGCCCAGGACATCGGCGTGTTCCTCGTGTCCAATCTGCGCACCCCGCTCCAGGACGAGGGACTCGCCACCCAGCTCACGAGGCTGAACGAGATGGTGGCGCGCTTCGCCAGCGAATTCGCGAACCTCGTCGGTGACGACCACTTCCAAACGCGGCTGACCCTCTCGCAGGCGCGGTCGTTCATCACCTCTGCGCGGCTGGTCACAGACTTCGAGTTCGCGCGCGGCCTGTTCCTGCGGGGCGTTCGGCTGCTCGAGCGCGTGGCCAAGGCGGACGTATGAGGATCGCCGTCATCGGGACCCTCGGCGCGTGGTCGACGGAGGGGCTGGCCGCTGCCCTCCGTTTTGCGGGATGCGCGGTGCCGGTCATCGATCTGTCCCTCTGCAGTCTTCGTCTTCCGGATCCTCGGCTTCACTATCGCGGCGTGCCGGTAGAGGGCCTGGAAGGGGCCGTGGTCAAGAAGATCGGCGACGCGGCCGGGGGCTGGGCGGTGCGCGAGCGGATCAATTTGCTCCGACAACTCGAGAGTACCGGGGTGCGGATCCTGAGCGAGCCCGACCGCCTCGAGGTCGCCGTCGATCGCTATCGTATGACACTCGAACTGACGCGGGCGGGCCTGCCGACGCCGGACACTGTCCTCACCGAGGACATTGACGAGGCGATGGCCACCGTGGAGCGCTTCGGGGCCGCCGTCCTCAAGCCGCTCTTCACCTCCAAGGGACGCGGGATGGAGCGCCTCGATGCCATGCGCGACGTGCGCACGGTCCTCGCTCGCCACCGGGCAGCCGGCCTCGGTCCCTTCTACCTCCAACGTGCCATCGAGCACCCCGGGCGCGACCTCGGCGTGGCCGTGCTGGACGGACAGTGCGTGGGTGCCTACTGGCGCGTCGCGGCGCCCGATCAGTGGATGACCACCATCCGGGCTGGTGGGCGGTACGAGCGCGCTGCCCCGCCTCCGGCGGCGCTCGAGATGGCACTGGCCGCGGCCAGGCACTTTGGCCTCGTGTTCACGGGCGTCGATCTGATGCAGACCCCTGACGGCGGCTTTGTGGTCCTCGAGGTGAGCGCGTTCGGGGGGTTCCGGGGCCTGTCGGTGGCGTGCGGAATCGATGCCGCACCGCTCCTTGCCGACGTGATCATGCGCCGGGTGAAGGACGCCCAGTGAGCTCAGTGGCCGCATTGATCGCCCCCTTCGAGACGCCTCGGGTCCTCGATCTCGAGCTGGCAGGGGTCGCGATCCGGGTGCTCAGCAACGACCTCGAGATCCACGCACGCCTCAGTCGCTACTACGCGCCGTACGTGATGGCCGCCGGTGCGCACCCACGGTTGGTGGTGAGCCTGATCCAGGGGCGCCCGCCGGCCCAGGGCGAGTTCCGTGACCTGGTTCGGCCCGGCGGGCGCCGGGTGAAGGAGTCGATCCGCAATGCCGGCGGCGGGCGGCTCATCCTGAAGCAAGCCACCCGGGTTCTCATGGGACTGCTGCCGGACCGAGCGTTCGCGGTCGGCGACCTGCGGATGAACCTCAACCAGGGCATCAACCTGATCAATGCCGTTTACGCCAAGGCCATGCTCCGCCGTGGTCACGTGCTCTTCCACGCCTCCGCGGTCTCCTGGCGTGGCCAGAGCGTCGTGCTGGCGGGGCCGGCTGGCGCCGGGAAGTCCACGGCCGCCCTCCATTGCATCGAAGGGGGCTTCCGCTTCGTCTCCAACGATCGTGTGCTGGCCAGGCAGCGCGCGGGAGCGGTAGAGGTGCTGGGTTACCCCAAGCAGCCGCGGGTGAACCCGGGAACCCTCCTCACGCACCCACGACTGAGCTCGCTGCTCTCGTCCGAGGAACGAGCCCGCCTCAATGCGCTGCCGCCGGACGAACTCTGGAACCTCGAAGAGAAGCGCGATGTCGACCTCGACCTGGTCTATGGTCCGGGCACCGTCGATCTCAGCGCCCGTATGCGGGCCCTGGTGCTCCTGCGCTGGCACCGCCGTGGCGGCACCGTTCGCGTGCGCCCCATCGAAGTGAGCGAGGCGCTGTCGAACCTGCCGCTCTTCTACAAGGATCTGGGCGCCTTCGATCTGGATCTCGAGCCCAATGCGCCCGCTCTGGCGGACGTCGAGCAGCGATATCGGGCGCTGCTCACCCGGGTCACCCTGGTCGACGTGACCGGCTCACCCGATTTCGGCCGCCTCGTGAAGCTCGTCTCCGACCTCGTAGCTCGCTAGGGACGCAGGGAGTCCCGCACCGCCGTCCGCCTGCGGGCGCCGCACATTACGGGATCGATAACAAAGCTTCACACCACTGTAGACGCCCGATCTGTAGGCTGCCCCTGTCCATTCCATCAGGGGAGGATCGCGATGCCGACGGTGCGTAGGCTGTTACTCGCAAGCATGCTGAGTATGACGATTCTTGCGGTTGGCCCGGACCCGGTGCACGCCGATTCACGGCGGGAACACGACCGAGCACCGCTGATCATTGGACATCGCGGCGCCAGCGGCTATCTTCCGGAGCACACGCTGGCCGCCTACCAGCTGGCCATCGAGCTTGGCGCCGACTACATCGAGCCCGACCTGGTGATGACGCGTGACGGTCATCTGATCGCCCGCCACGAGCCAAACCTGATCGCCACCACCGACGTCAAGAATCGACCGGAGTTCGCCAGCCGTAAACGGACGGCGAAGGTTGACGGCTTCGAAGAGGAAGGATGGTTTGCGTCCGACTTTACCCTCGCTGAAATCAAGACGCTGCGCGCGGTCCAGGCCTTCGCCGAGCGACCGCAACAGTTCAACGGCGTGTTCCGGATTCCGACCCTGGAGGAGATCATCGCACTGGCCAAGCGCGCATCGAAGGACAAGGGGCGAGCCATTGGCATATATCCAGAGACAAAGCATCCGACCTACCACCGGTCGATCGGGTTACCCCTGGAGCGGAAGCTGGTGGAGGTGCTCCGGCGCGCGGACCTGGACCGGCGCGATTCGCCGGTGTTCATCCAGTCGTTCGAGCAATCGAACCTGAAGGAGCTGCGCAGGCTCACGAAGGTGCGACTGATCCAGCTGGTGGACGCCAACGATGTCAACCCCGATGGCACCCTGGACTACACGGCGCCCTTCGATCGCCCGTACGACTGGACGGTGTCGGGCGATCCCGCCCTCCAGGCGCGGACCTTTGCCTTCTTTGCCACCGATGAGGGGCTCAAGGAGGTCCGGACCTATGCCGATGGCATCGGCCCGTGGAAGCGTTACATCGTCAGCACGGTGGCCAAGGACCTTAACGGGGACGGGATCATTGGGGACGAGAACGGCGACGGCCTGATCGACGAGGCCGACCGCGCGCTGCTCCCGGCGACCGACCTCGTCACCCGTGCTCACAAGGTAGGCTTGCTCGTGCATACCTGGACGTTCCGCAACGAGGGGCGGCGCCTGGCCGCCGACTACACGGGGAACCCGGTCAAGGAGTACTTGCAGTTCTACGCGCTGGGCATCGACGGCGTTTTTGCCGATTTCCCGGACACGGCGGCCGCCGCCCGCTTTTTGTTCGAGCTGCTGCCGGAAGGGGAGTGACTCGCGTGACGTACGGTCGGGGCGCGGTCACGAGTCAGCGGCCAGGAGCGGCCGCCACCGACGACGCAAAGACGCGTCTGCGACGGGAGCTCCAGCAACTCGAGCATCGCCTGTACGAGCTACGAAGCGCTTCCGAGGGCGACGCGGACGGCAAAGAGCTGAAGGCGGCGGAGCTCGTGGAGGCCGCTCAGGCGGTTGAGCTCCACGAGGTCACGAGCTTGAGCACTGAGCGGCTCGTGGAGCGGGGGCGGCGGCTGCGGCGCGCGCTCACCCGCATCGCGTCCGGCGGCTACGGGATCTGTGAGGAATGCGGCGCGCGCATCGCGCTCCGTCGGCTTAGCGCCTTGCCGGACGCCGTCACCTGTGTGGCGTGTCAAGAGCAGCTGGAGCGGCGGGAGGCTATTCAGATGCGGGGCGCGCGCTCGATCCTTCCGGACCCGGAGTAACCCTTTCTCAATGTTCTTGTCATGAAGACGTAATGATTCATAGGCCTACTATGCGCTCGTTGTCACTGCGCGTTTCGGGGATGCCTAGCCGGCGCCAAGGCAGGGTCCCGAGGGAGGTTGCGGCGTGAAGCATCGGTCGATTGCATTGGCTACCCTGTCGTTGCTGCTGACCGTCTTGATCACTAGTCCCACCGGCGCCCAAGACCGGATGCGCCTCACCGGGTCGGGGGCGAGCTTCCCGTTTCCCATCTACTCGGCGTGGTTCAAGGCGTTCAGCACGAAGCACAAGAGCATCACCGTCGACTATCAGGCCAAGGGTAGCGGCGCGGGTATCCAGGATTTCGTCAACCGTACGGTGGACTTTGCCGCCAGCGACGCAGCCATGTCCGATGCCGATATCGCAAAGGTGCCGGGGGGCGTGCAGCTGTTGCCCATGACAGCCGGGGAAATCGTCCTCGGCTACAACATACCCGGCAACCCAAAGGGCCTCAAGCTTCCCCGTGACGTGTACGTGGGCATCTTCCTCGGCAAGATCACGAAGTGGAGCGACCCCAAGCTGAAGGCGGCCAACCCGAACATGACCCTGCCCGACAGCGACATCACGGTGGTGCGGCGGGCCGACGCCAGCGGCACGACATTCGTGTTCACCCAGCATCTCAGCGCCATCAGCGAGGAGTGGAAGAAGGGCCCAGGAACCGGCACCACCGTCAACTGGGCCAAGAGCGACAAGTTCGTGGCCGCGCCCAAAAACGACGGGGTGACCGCCACCATCAAGCAGACACCAGGTTCCATCGGCTACATCGAGTATGCCTTTGCCAAGTTCTCGAAGATCGAGATAGCGCTCCTGCAGAACAAGGCCGGCGAGTACGTAGCCCCCGGCGGCCACGGCGGGGCCGAGGCCCTCGCCAGCGTGAAGCTGCCCGACGATCTGCGCGCGTGGATCACGGATCCCGAGGGGGCCAAATCCTATCCCATCGCGACCTACACCTGGATGCTGTTCTACAAGGACAACAAGGACCCCAAGAAGGCCGCCGCCCTTCGCGAGCTGGTTGATTACTGTCTGACGGAGGGTCAGAAGATGAGCGAGGCGATGGGCTACATCCCCCTTCCGGCGAACGTGGTCGGCGCCGTCCGCAAGGCCTCGAGCACCATCCAGTAGATGGCAACCCGGCTTACCACGCCCGCCGAACGGGCGGGTCCGCTCGAAGAGCTCGCTCGGTCCGGCTCGGTATCGGGGCCACCGTCGACCTGGGACTACGTCGCCGATCGCGCATTCCGGGGCGTGGCCCAAGCCGGCGTATGGCTCGTGCTTCTCCTGTTGGTCTTCATCCTGTGGGAGATTGGCGGGAAGGCGTGGCCCGGAATCCGGGAACACGGTCTGAGCCCGCTCACGTCCACCACGTGGGATACGAACGCGAATCGCTATGGCTTCCTGCCAGAGATCTGGGGCACCCTCTATAGCTCCTTCCTGGCGCTGCTCGTTGGTGGATTTTTCGGTGTGGTCATGGCCATCTTTCTCACCCAGGATTTCCTTCCGCCGCGGCTCGCCCAAATCTTCCGGACGATCGTGGAGCTGCTTGCCGCCATTCCGAGCGTGGTGTATGGCCTCTGGGGCCTGTTCGTGGTGGTGCCGGCCCTGCGCCCGGGCGCGGATTGGTTGTATGGACACCTGAGCTGGATTCCGTTCTTCAGCACGACCCTCAGTGGACCCGGCCTCGCCCCTGCGGCTCTCGTCCTCGCCATCATGGTGTTGCCAACGGTGGCGGCCGTATCCCAGGACGCCCTCCGGCTCGTTCCCTATAAGATCAAGGAGGCCGCCTACGGCATGGGGACGACGCGGTGGGAAGCCATTCTTCGGGTGATGGTGCCCGCCGCCTCGACGGGAATCTTCGGCGCCCTCGTCCTTGGCTTCGGTCGGGCCCTCGGCGAAACCATGGCCCTCGCCATGCTGATTGGCAACTCCAACCAGATGACCTTGTCGCTGTTCGCGCCCGCCAACACCCTGGCCGCGCTGCTGGCACTGAACTTCCCGGAGGCCGGACCGCGGCAGGTACAGGTGCTGATGTATGCTGCGCTCGTGCTTCTCGCCATCACGCTCCTGGTCAACGTGATCGGCGGCACCATCATGGCCTTGGCCTCCAAGGAGTCGAGCAAGCGGTGAACGAACCCGGCACGGTGTCCACCACCACCACGCTCGATCTACCGAGTCTGCAACGGTCGGCCTTTGACCCACGAGCCCTGAAGAGCCTCCTCCTGACTGGCGGCGCGTGGGCGGCCGCGATGATCGCCGCCATACCGCTGGTGTCAGTCCTCTACATGCTCATCGTTCGCGGTGGGTCGCGATTGCACTGGTCGGTCTTCACCGAGCTCCCACCGGCCGGGTTCGAAATGGGGGGCGGCTTCGGCAACGCAATCGTGGGAACCTTGGTGATGGTCGGGATCGGCGGCCTCCTGAGCATTCCGGTCGGCATTCTGGCGGCGGTGTTCCTGGCCGAACTGGGCCCGAACAGCCGGCTCGCGCAGACGGCGCGCTTCGCGGCGAAGACGCTCACGGGACTGCCTTCAATCCTGGCCGGGGTGTTTGCGTACGCGGCAGTCGTGCTGCTGACCGGGTCGTATTCGGCACCGGCGGGGGGACTAGCGCTGGCCGTCCTCATGCTTCCCACGGTGGTGCTGACAGCGGAGGAAGCCCTCAAGACCGTGCCCCGGATCACGAAGGATGCGGCGTACGGAATGGGATGCACCCGAAGCCAGGTGATCTGGAAGGTCGTGCTCCCTACCGCCATGCCGGGCATCCTGACCGGGGTCATGCTGGCCGTGGCGCGCGCGGCGGGGGAGACGGCTCCTCTTCTATTCACCGCGCTCTTCAGCAACTACTGGCTCTTCGAGGCGGGACGCCCGCAACTCATGCAGCCCACCGCCTCACTGGCTGTGCTCATCTATAACTTTTCTGGAATGCCGTTCGAGAACCAGATTGAGCTGGCCTGGGCGGCCTCGCTCGTGCTGGTCCTCCTGGTCCTTGTCATCAATATCGTCAGCCGACTGATCGGTCAACGACGAGTCTGAGTGGGAGGAAACGGATGAAACCAGTGGCGAATGCGAACGGGTCGAGCATGCCCCCGCAGAGGGGGATGCCCACGACCGGCGTGGTGATCGACTGCAACCTGAGCCAGGTCTACTACGGAAGCTTCCTGGCCGTCCGCGATAGCCACGTGCAGATTGAACGCGGCAAGATCACGGGCTTTATCGGACCCTCGGGATGCGGGAAGAGCACGGTCCTGCGCAGCCTCAACCGGATGAACGACCTGATCCTTGGCTTCCGCTTCGAGGGCCGCGTCGACTTCCACGGTCAGGATGTCTACGGGCGGGGGGTCGATCCGGTGGCGGTGCGTCGGTACATCGGTATGGTGTTCCAGCAACCCAACCCGTTCTCCATGAGCATCTTCGAGAACGTCGCCTTCGGCCTCCGTCTGAACCGCTATCGCGGCAACGTCGCCGAGCGCGTCGAGCAGGCGCTACGGAAGGCTGCCCTCTGGGATGAGGTCAAAGACAAGCTCAAGAATAGTGGGTTATCGCTGTCGGGTGGGCAGCAGCAGCGTCTGTGCATCGCGCGTGCGGTGGCCACCGAGCCTTCGGTGCTCCTGATGGACGAGCCGTGCTCGGCGCTCGATCCGATTGCCACCCGGCGCATCGAGGAGCTGATGGTCCAGCTGAAACAGAACTACACGATCGCCATCGTCACCCACAACATGCAGCAGGCGCAACGGGTGGCGGACATCACGGCCTTCTTCTCGGTCGACATCTCCAAGGGCAGTCGGACAGGGTACCTCGTGGAGTCCGGGCCCACGCGGGAGCTGTTCGACAACCCCCGCGAGCAGCTCACCAAGGAGTACGTCACTGGGCAGTTCAGCTGAGCGACAGGAGACGGACGGCGTGGGTCACCAGACCAGACAGGCCATGCTGGCGGCGGCAGTCGCGCTGGTCATGGTGCTGCCAGCCTTCGGACAAGACCGCGGCGGAGCCTCGGCGCCGGGGGCCAAAGTGGTGGTCCGCGGCGCCGGAGCCACTTTCCCGGCGCCGCTCTACGAGAAGTGGATCGCGACCTTTCGGCAGCAGAACCCGGACGTCGCCATCACGTACGATGGAGTGGGCAGCGGCGAGGGGCAGAAGCGATTCCTGGCCAACGGGGTCGACTTTGGCGCCAGCGATGCCGCGCTGAACGACGAGCAGCTGGCCAAGGTCAAGCCCGGTGCGAAGCTGGTGCCTGTCACGGCGGGAATGGTCGTGCTTGCCTACAATCTGCCAGGCCTCGGGGGGGATCTTCGGCTCAGCCGCACGGTCTGCGCGGACATCTTCAGAGGACGCATCAAGACGTGGGACGATCCGAAAATCCGCGCCGATAACCCTGGCCTTGCCACACCCCGCCGGAGCATCGTGCTGGTCGTTCGTCAGGACGGTAGCGGGACGACCTATGCGTTCTCGTCTCATCTGAGCGCGATCAGCGCGGAGTGGCGCGATCAGGGACCAGGGGTGGGCACCGTGCTGAGCTGGCCCGGCAATACCATGCGGGCACGGGGCAACGAGGGTGTGGCCGGCCGTATCAAGGTGAGCGAGGGGTCGATCGGCTATGTCGAATATCATTTCGCCAAGCGCCTGGGCCTTCCGATGGCCCAGCTGCAGAATCGCGCCGGGCGTTTCATCGCCCCCGGCGAGACGAGCGGACAGACGGCGCTGACCCATAGCGTCACTCAGATGCCAGCCAACCTGCGCCTGTTCATGCCTGATCCCGAAGGCGAGGACGCCTATCCCATCGTGTCGTTCAGCTGGCTCCTCCTTTACGATCGCTACCAGGACCCCGCCAAAGCGGCGGCTCTGAAGAAGTTCGTGGCCTGGGGCCTCACCGAAGGCCAGAACTTTAGCCGCCCTCTCGGTTACATCCCGCTGCCCGGCGAGGTCGCATCCCTTTCCCTCGCCGCGCTGGAGCAGATCCACTGATCGGCTCCCGCCCAGGACGCGCGCCTTCCAGGCGTGTTGACCTGGCCGCCGTGGAAGCGTCGCTGCGCCGGCTGCAAGGGGAGTTCGACGCCATCAATACGCGGCTCAGCGCCCACCGGGAACCGATGAGCGACCAGGTCGTGGAGAACATGATCGCCGGCTATGCTTTCGTCGACGCGCTGCAGGCTTCCGACACGGACATATTTGCCCTGGGGAACCACAAAGGTCTCCTCGAGCTGAACAGCATCGTGCTCTGCGGCACCGATCCTGCCGAAAGGGAGGCGTACGCTCGACATCGAGAGGCAAGCGAGCGCCGCTTCTACGAGGAGCGCGAGGGTGGCATCCGGGACTTGGTCGAGTGGCACGCCGGCCAGGCGAACGAGTCGGTCTGGAACCGGGCGGCGGGCGCCTACGTGCGCATGCTGAGCGCGCCGCAGCTCTTCATCGAGGGCAATCACCGGACCGGTGCCCTGCTGATGAGCTACATCCTGCTGGGCGACGGGCAGCCCCCCTTCGTGTTGTCGCCGGAGAACGCCCCCTCTTACTTCGAACCCTCGGCAGTGATTCAGGGTATGCACAAGAGGGGGACTGTCGCGCCGTTTGCCTTGTCCACGATCAGGAGACAGCTGGCCCAGCTCCTCCTCGATCACGGAGATCGCAAGCACCTCCTGCCGACGACGTCGGCCTGATCACGGCCAGCGACGGGTAGACCTCGGGAAAATGGGCAAGGCTATGTTTCACGAGACCGTCTGGCGTGGTGACTGCGAAGTGATGGTCGGTGTCGGAACGCTCGAGGGGTTGCAGAATGACCCTCATAGGACGCTCTCTACAATCTAATCCCGCCATCCACAAAGGGGCATTAGTCGTCGGAGGGCGTGAAAAACTTAACTTGACGCCCTGTGACATCGTTGTAACGTTACGAACAAGTTGCGTTCTAGCGACAACCAGGTTTCGCATGCTTTAGGTACTTATGGAGGAACAGGATGGCAGAGAGGATCATGCCGGTGAAGCCGGCGCTTGATGGTGGACCCATGACCCGAGCAGTGCGGGATGTGACGGGCGCGGCCGAGGCCCTGACCGTGGGCGCGGTGCACCTCGCCCACAGCACGTTGACGGCCGCCGTGGAGACTGTCGAGGACGTGGGCGGGCGTCTCGGTTCGCTGGCCGTCGCAACGGTTCGGGGCGCCACGAAGGCCGCCGCCGACATCGGCGGCGACCTCGGTGGACTCGCCAAGGGCACGGTCCAGGGCTCACTCAAGGCCGTTCGAGAGATTGGGGGCCAGCTCTCCGACGCGCTGCAGAAGTCGGCGGCGGCGACGATTGATGTTGTCGAGGATGTGGGGGCTGATGTGGGCTCCTTGACGCGGCGAACGGCGAGCGCCACCGTCCATGCCACCCGAGAGATTGGCGGTGAGGTCGGCTCGTTGGCCGTCAACGCGGTGGAGGAAACCGTCCACGCCGTCGACCGCATCGGATCGACGGCGGGCCGCACCTTGCGTGGGGCAGTCAGCGGGACCGTCGCCGGTGTCAAGACGGCTCTCGGAGAAGTTGGAGCGGCCGGTGGCAATTCGCGGCGCCCGCTGGCGCGATCCCCCCAGCCTGAACGTCGCCCACTCGCTCGCGCAGCCCGATCGAAGCGGTCTGGGGCGAGGCCGACGGCGAAGTCCGCCTAGCAACGCCGGGGCGATCCCTGAGCCGCTGAGAAGGTGTGATTTATGGAATTCGAGCGGCCTGCGGTGATGTTCGTGCACGGGCTGCCGCTCGTGCGAGACCCACTGAAGAATTGGGTCACATATTGTCGGTCGGCCGTTATCGAGGCCCAGGCGGCACCCGTGTGCTTCGGGTACTCGCGCTGGACGGGCTGGGCCGCTCTCCTTCGGCCCGAGGGTAAGGCAGCCACCCGTCTTGTGCGGGAGTTCCTCCTGGCCTACGCGCAAATTCGGGAGGCGCACGGGATTCCGGTGGTCATCGCCCACAGTCTGGGATCCCACCTCGTCGCTCGGGCGCTAGCGGAGCAACCCCACACAGTCGCCTTCCGAGGGGTCATTCTGCTCGGATCAATTGTCCGGCCGGACTACGATTGGGCGAGTGTGATCCGACGAGGTCAAGTCCCAGCCCGGTTCCTTCGCAATGAGGTCGGCCTCCACGACTGGGGAATGCGGTGGGTGGGGCTGCTCAGGAGGGCGGGATATCCATATGGCCCGGCCGGCATCGACGGATTTGAACGCCGACCGGGGCGGCTGCTCATCAACTATCCCTATGTCGGTGCGGCGGGTGCACGTGGTCTCGCCCGATACTGCCGCGACGTGTGGATTCCCTTTCTCAAGCTCGCCCCGGGCCAGTCGTCCGCACGACGCCCGGCAGCCGGGGCACCACCAGCCGGTATTGCAGCTGATGAAACGGCTATTGGGCATTCGCGTCCCCGGCGAGATGCCAAGCACGCTCATCCCCGTGGCCCGGCTCGTCCCGCACGAGCAGGGGCCTCGTCCTCTACGACAGCCCCGAGGAGGGCCCGCATCGAGGTTGGCAGACCCTGACTCGTCCACCTGGCGCGCGCGGGTAACCGCTCACGTCGGTTCGCCCTACTCGCTTTTTTCCCTCTCATCTCTGGGGCGTCTTCGTCGGGGCCTCAGTCGTCTCTCCAGTGGCGGTGGGCTAGCACCGCTGCGTCCCCGGCTTGTTTCTCGATCTCCTCGGCGTACTGGCCCAGCTCGCCGCGCCATTGCAGCGGGCCCGACGATAAAGGGCGTCCTGCGCGGTCTTCACGCCCGACGGCTTGGCACCCCACGCCTCCAGCGCCGGTGCCCCGTCTTTCACTTCGTC
The DNA here is from genome assembly GCA_963754315.1 of uncultured Candidatus Rokubacteria bacterium. GTDB lineage: Bacteria > Methylomirabilota > Methylomirabilia > Rokubacteriales > CSP1-6 > CAVWFS01. The sequence goes on along the minus strand of CAVWFS010000007.1, from coordinate 504,213 downwards.
CGGAGTCAGCACTCGGCCTTAACGGCGATGTAACAGTTGCGCAGTAGATTCGGGAGCAACAGTCGCAGCTCGTTCTTCGGAGAAGGAGCACGTTCATGTCGACGAAGACTCTCGAGGAGCTGTGGTTCGACCGTGACCTTGGCTGGCTGGAATTCAATCGACGCGTCCTGGCGGAAGCCCAGGACGAGCGCACCCCTTTGCTGGAGCGCCTGAAGTTTCTCGGCATCTTCACGTCGAACCTGGATGAGTTTTTCATGAAGCGCATCGCTACCCTTCGTCTGCAGTCGAACGGGTCGCACGCTCGACTCATGGAAGATCTGCGCCGCGTCATCGTCCCCCTGATCGGGCAGCAACGAGCTTGCCTGGCCTCGCTCATGCCAGCCCTGGAGGCACACGGTGTCCGCATCCTCGGCTGCAACGACCTCACCGAGCGTCAGCGTCTGGAGGCCTCGCGCTTCTTCGAGCAGAACGTATCTCCCGCTCTTACCCCCAAGTCGTCGATGCCGCCCACCCCATACCGTTCCTTTCCAATCTGTCGTTGTCCTGGGCCTGTCGCCTCCGCGAACCAGGCGCCGACGCCGATCTCTTCGGGCGCGTCAAGGTCGCCACTGGTCTGCGACCCTGGCTTCAGATTCGGGACGAAGCGCCGGCCGGCAGCCACTGGTTCGTCAGCGTCACCGAGCTTATCCGCCAACATCTGGATCGCGTCTCGGCCTCCATGTTCGTCGCAGCCAGGGAGTTTCTCGACGCGACGTCATCGGCGCGCTGCGACGCCGGGGCGGAAGCTTCGGACCGCGCCGGGCGCCGTCGGGCAGCCAGCGGTGGGCGGTGACTGAAGGCGGCCTCGGAAGCAGCCAGATCTCGGCCTCGATCGGGCCGGGATTGGGACGAGGGCCTCGACGTCGCCGTAAGATCGTTGACGCCGAATGAGGAGGCTTTCGCCGGCGCCCAGAACCTATCGCGCACATGTGACAACGTCGTCACGGAATCGTAACGATTGGGTCTCGCCGCCGAGACATGCGGGCGGCCCTCTACACGCGTGAGAATTGCCAATGACCGGGAAGGCGTGTACGGTCGTCGAGCGGATAGCCACCACGTACAGCGCGCACCCTGTGCTCCGGGGAGGGGACTTTTGAGCATCCATCCGATGTCATTCCTGCTGGGGTTGGGCGCGGCCATCGTCCTGCCCGCAATCGCAAGAGTCTTCCGGCCCGTCGCGGTCGAGTTGACCGCGGCCGGCATGGGCCTGTACGAGGAAGCCGTCCGCGTTACCTCGGAAAAGATGGAGACGATCGAGGACCTCGTGGCCGAGGCCCGAGCCAAGCGCGAGCAGGTGCTGGCCAGTGCCGCGGCCGCCGCCGAGGCTGGCGTCGCCACCGAGTAGCGGCATGGCACCATCACGGATTCTCCACCGCATCCCTGGCCGCCTTCGTCTCCGTCTGCCCGACCTTGCCGATCCGCGCGAAGTCGTGAAGGCTCTCGAAGGGCAGGGGGGGTTCCTGTCGTGGCGATGGAACCATCGCACCCGTAGTCTCCTGCTGCTTTACGACACTCAGGCGACCTCGAGCGAGGCCGTGCTCGAGATCGTGACGGACCACCTCGGAGATCTGGATATCGAGCAAGCCCGCCCCCAGGCGCCGGCGGTAGCCAAGCCCTCGGCGCTAGCGGTGGCTGTCGGCCAAGGGCTGGCGGAACTGGACGCCCGCGTCACCAGCGCCACGCGTGGGCTCGTCGACCTGCGCATTCTTTTTCCTCTGGGGCTGTTCGCATGGGCGGCGCGCGAGCTCGGACGTGGCGCCGTGGCTCCGCTCGCGTGGTCGTCCGCTCTCTGGTATGCGCATGGGCTCTTCCGCGACTACAACCTCGCGCCTTCCCCGACCAACGGCGACGACTAAGCCGGCCCTCGAGTGGGGCATCGCGCATTCCGTGCCGGGCCGACTGCGCTTGCGCGGAGCGGAGGGGCGGGCCTACCCACGTGCGATCTCTCCGACGGCACAACTCAAGGGTGTCGCGGGCGTGCGGTCCGTTCGATTCAGGTCACGCACCGGGAGCCTGGTCGTCGAGTACGATCCCCAAGCGTGCACGGAGGCCATGCTGCTGGAGGCGCTGGGCGGATCGCCAGCCGCGAGACGAATCCCGCCCCTGCTGACGCCTGCCGCCGCGGACGGATCTCCGTTCGGCGGCGATCAGGCGTGGGTTCGCCACGGCTCGCTGTTGAATCTGGCGACGGCCGGCGCCGCCTTCACAGCGTCGCTCCTCCCGGTCCCGGCCGGCGTCACCGCTGGTCTTGTTGTGCTGTCCGGTCTGCCGATCCTCTCGCGGCTCCGCCAGGCTCTGCGCACAGGCCCCCGCCTGAACGTAGACACCTTGGATGCCGTGACGTTCCTTGTCCTGCTCGTGCGCGGAAACTACCCCGCGGCCAGCCTGCTCACCGGCCTCTTTGCCATCGGGCAATGGATCCTGGAGCGGACAGTTGTTCGTAGTCGACGATCGCTGCGCGACCTCTTCGCTCCGCCAGACCAGACGGTGCGGCGGCGAAAGGGCCGGCGCCGGGAGCGCGTCTCGGCAGCGGCCCTCGCGGCCGGCGACACGGTCGTGCTCGGGGCGGGTGAGCGAGTCCCGGTCGACGGTCACGTGATTCGCGGGGAGGCGCTGGTCGACCAGCACACCATGACTGGCGAAGGTTTGCCGGTCGAGCGAAAGACCCGCCACGAGGTGTATGCCGGCACCACCGTGGAGGACGGTGAGATCGTGGTCAGGGTCGACCGCGTCGGACGGGACACCGGACTCGGACACATTATCGAGGCGATCGAGAGGGCGGCGGGCGAGAAGCCGGAGGTCCAGATTTTCGCCCAGGAACTGGCCAACCGGCTCGTCGGGCGGACCATTTTCTTCGGTCTCGTCGGGGCCGCCGTCTCGCGCAGCATCGACGCCGGCCTCGCCATCGTGGTCGCGGACTACGGGACCGCCACTCGTGTCGCCATCCCCACGGTCGCTCTCGCCAAGGTGCGTCAGGCGGTGATGGAGGGCATCCTTCTGAAAGGGCCCGGAGTCCTCGAGCGCCTCGCCCGAATCGACACGGTCGTCTTCGATAAGACCGGAACCCTTACCAGCGGCCAACCCCAGGTCAGTCGGATCGTCAGCTACAACGACTGCGGAGGGGACGCGATCTTGGGTCTGGCGGCCGCGGCCGAGCGCGCCGTCCGTCACCCGTTCGCGCGCGCGATCGTCCGCCAGGCGGAGCGTACCGGCGTAGTGATCCCGAAGGAGTCCGGGCCCGAGACACGAGTGGGTCTGGGCGTGGCCGTGACCGTCGACGGCGAGAAGATCTTGGTCGGAAGCCGACGCTTTCTGGAGTCGCAGGGCATTGATCTGAGACCAGCCGCTGCCGACGAAGCCGAGGCGCACGCGCGGGGAGGGTCGGTTACGTTGGTCGCGATCGGCACGCGGCTGGCCGGCGCGATCCTTCTCGAGGATGCGCTGAGGGCCGATGCCGAAGCCGCGATCCTTGCCCTACGGGCCCGCGATACGCGCGAAATCGTGATGGTGTCCGGTGATCACCCGGAACCGACCCGTTTCGTAGCCCGGGAACTCGGCGTTGCACGATACCATGCCGACTTGCTGCCCGAGGACAAAGCCGCCCTGATTCGCGAGCTCCGTTCCCAGGGGCGGGCCGTAGCCATGGTGGGCGACGGGGTGAATGACGCCCTGGCGTTGCGCGCCGCCAACGTCGGGATCGCCGTGCAGGGCGGGGCGGAGGTCGTCACGGAGGCGGCCAGCGTGGTCCTTCTGCGGGGCGGCCTCGAGCAGGTTGTGCGAGCGCTCGACCTCGGCCGCGCCACGATCGAGGCCTACCGACAGACGATCGATCTTGCTGTCTACGGAAACCTGGCGGTCGCCGGACTCGCCTCGCTGGGCCTCGCCGGTCCCGCCAGTGCCATGCTCATCAGCAATGGTGCGGCCCTGGCTGCCCCCCTGCTGGTGCTCAGATCTTCTCCCGCTCCTGTCGGCAATTTGTAACAATTCCTTCGTCACTCTGTTACATCCAGGCGTTATCCTCAGTAGGCGAGGATGAAAGCAGCGGCCATACCTGAGGAGGCGCAATGATGCTGCCGGGGCTGCTGGATCTCGCGGTAGGTTTCCTGGTGGAGTCGGTTCTGGGTTCACCGTCAAGCCTGGGTAGACAGTTTCGGCGAGCGATGCATGGCTATCTCGATCAGCGGGGGGACCTCGGGGACTCCGGCACAGCCACGAGTCTAAGCTCCTAGCACCTAACCGGTCTCCGCTTCCCCGCGACTGGCACCTGTTCGGCAGTCCGGAGAGATTTATGGGAGGTGCCTGATCGGGTCCATGAGCAGCGAGGCGCGCACCGTTCCCCCCTCCATCACGCTTGTCTCTGTCGCCGTAGCCGGTCGCCTTCGTGTCCGGGTGGCGGGATTACGGCGATCGCCGTCACTGGCCCAACGCATTCGGGATCATCTGCAGGGGCTCGCCCATGTGGGCTCGGCCCAGGTGAGCCCCGTGACCGGGTCCGTCCTGGTGTTCTTCGATGCGACCAGGCTGACCGTCAACCAGCTCGTCCTTGAAATCGCTGGCGGTCACGGCTCCACGGCGAGCACCGCGACGGCGCACAAAGGGACCAGACCGAGCCGAGGCTGTCGCGCCTGGAGGGCCGCACAGCTTGGCATGCCTTGGCCACGGACGCCGTCACCACGCGGCTGGAGGTCGTTCCCGAGCGAGGGCTCGCCGGCACCGAAGCCGCTCGGCGCCTTGCCGCCTACGGGCCGAATGCTCTCCCCGCTCCTGAGCCAAAGTCCGCGATGGCCATCCTGGTGGACCAGGTGGCCACCCTGCCAGTAGCGCTGCTGGCCGGGGCAGCGGCCGTGTCACTCATCACTGGCGGTATCTTCGACGCGCTCGTGATTGTTGGGGTTGTCGTGGTGAATGCCGCCGTCGGCTACATCACCGAGAGTCGGGTCGAGCGAATCCTGACCTCGCTCCAGCGCATGGCCGTGCCGACGGCTCTGGTCCGCCGTGATGGGCGGAACACGCTCCTGGCCGCGGCAGTGCTGGTGCCTGGTGATGTGATCCTGCTGCGGGCGGGCCACGAAGTGCCGGCGGACGGGCGTCTGCTCGAGGACGTCGACGGGCTGCTCGTGAACGAGTCGATGCTGACCGGGGAAAGTATGCCGGTGGCAAAGCGCGCCCAGACGGTGCATGCGCACTGCCACGCCGCTGGCCGACCGCACCAACATGATCTTTGCCGGCACCGTGGTGAGTGAGGGCGCCGGCCTGGCCGTCGTCACCGAAACCGGTGCCAATTCCGAGGTCGGCCAGATTCGCGCGCTGATCGCGCAGTCGGCCGCCCCGCCGACTCCGCTCGAAGCGCACTTGGCGCAGATGGGACGGACGCTCGTAGGCGTGACCACCGCGCTGTGTGGGGTGGCGCTGGGCCTTGGGTTGCTTCGAGGGGTATCGTTTCTCGAGATGGCCCGGACCACGATCGCGCTGGGGGTGGCGGCGGTCCCGGAAGGTCTACCCACTGTCGCGACCACGACGCTCGCCCTCGGCATGCATCGCATGCTGAAGCGCCAGGCCCTGGTACGTCGGCTCCAGGTGATCGAGACTCTTGGCGCAACCACGGTCATCTGTCTCGACAAGACCGGGACCTTGACCGAGAATCGGATGAGCGTCCAGGGGTGGTCCCTCGAAAACGGCGCTCTTCGTCGCGGATCCGAGCGATGGGAGCCCGGATGTAAGCCACGGTAACGGCCGGACGGCCCTGACTGACCTGGACCAACGCTTGGCCCGCGCCATCACCGTCGCCATGCTCTGCAACGAGGCGGAGCTGGAGGAGAGTGACAACGGCTGCACGATCCGGGGGAGTGCGACGGAAGGGGCGCTCCTCGAGGCCGCCCGGCGTCGCGGGCTCGACTACCGGGAAGTCCGCAATGCGTTTCCCTTGGCAGAGGTCTGGCCGCGCGCCGAAGGCCAGAACTGGATGGCGACGCGACATCGGAACGCCGACGGCTACGAGTTGGTGGCGGTCAAGGGAGCGCCCGAGGAGGTCCTGCAGCGCTCGACGCGAATCCTGGGCGCCAACGGCCACTTCCGCCGTCTCACCGCGAAGATCCGACGCGAAATCTTGGCGGCCAACGCCCGCATGGCCGAACAGGCCATGCGCGTCCTCGGGCTCGCCTTCAATGAGCCCTCGGCCGGTGCTCCTCCTCACGAGGACTTGGTGTGGACGGGACTGGTCGGCATGGCCGATCCGATCCGCCCGGGTGTACGCGAGGTCATCGCGGCCTGCCAGCGGGCCGGGATGCGCATCGTGATGCTCACCGGCGATCAGAGCGGAACGGCCATCGCAGTGGGACGAGCCCTAGGTCTCGAGCGTCACGGAAGCCTCCGGGTCGCTGAGGCCACCCAGCTCTCGGCCTTGACCCCGGAAGCGCTGCGCGGCCTTGCCGCGGAAGTCGACATCTTCGCCCGTGTGTCGCCCGCGCACAAATATCAGGTCGTGAAGGCTCTGCAAGCCAGCGGTGAGGTCGTGGCCATGACCGGCGATGGCATCAACGACGGTCCGGCGCTACGGGTGGCCGACATCGGCGTAGCCATGGGCGCGAGTGGAACCGACGTGGCGCGCGACCTCGGCGATGTCATACTCCTCGACGACAATCTCTCGTCTCTGGTGGCCGCCATCGAGCAGGGCCGTACCACTCATACCAACGTGCGCAAGGCGCTGAACTTTCTCCTCGCCACGAACCTCAGCGAGATACTGGTCACGATCGGCGCCATCGCGCTGGGTGCCGCCCGTCCGCTCAGCGCGGTCCAGTTCCTTTGGATCAACCTGCTGTCCGATGTGGTACCGGCCCTGGCTCTCGCGGTGGAGCCCCCCGAGCGTGACGTCATGCTGCACGAGCCGCAGGATCGTGAGGCGTCCATCTTGTCCACCCGAACCCTCCTCGGCGTGGGCCGAGACGCCGCGCTGCTGGCGGCGAGCACCTTGGGCGCGTACGGAGTCGCTACGGCCCGCTATGGCATGGGTCCCCAGGCCTCCACCGTGGCCTTCGCGACCCTCACCAGCTCCCAGCTCTTGCATGCCCTCACATGTCGGTCAGAGACCCGCTCGGGACTCTCTGACCTGCGTCAGAACCCGCTCATGGTGGGAGCGCTTGGGGGTACCCTCGCTCTGCAGGTAGCGAGTGTGACCGTGCCGGTGCTGCGACAGTTGCTCGGGACGACCCCGCTTGGGCTGATTGACTGGGTCGTGGTGGGGGCGGGGGCGGCGGCACCCCTCGCGGCTCACGAGATTGCAAAGGCCGTAAGGAAGGAGCCAGCGTGAGCGTGAGCAAGCGGAGTGTCTTCACCTCGGAATCGGTGACCCAGGGTCATCCGGACAAGATCTGTGATCAGATCTCGGACGCCGTGGTCGATGCGTTCCTGTACCTGGACTCCGATGCCCAGGTATCGGCGGAATGCGCGGTGGCCACGGGGCTCGTCTTTCTCGCCGTCAACTCCATGTCGTCGGTCAGCGTCGATCCGGCCGAGGTGGCGCGACGGGTGATCCGCGAGATTGGATACACGGAGGCCCAGGGCTTCGACCCCGAGAACGCCAGTGTCATCACGAGCTTGTCGCAGCGGGCGCCCCACGGCGCGCGCAGCGTGGTCGACGGCGCCGACAACGAACTAGACGCGATGGTGGCATCCGACCAGGCCTCCGTCTTCGGCTATGCCTGCACGCACACGCCCGAGCGCATGCCATTGCCAATCGCGCTGGCCCATCGGCTCGCTCGTCGCCTCGACGAAGTGCGTCGAACAAAGGCCTTATCGTACCTAGGGCCCGACGGCAAAACCCTGGTCGCGATCGAGTTCGAAGGTCGGCGGCCGGTTCGGCTGCACACGGTGGTGATTAGCGTCCAGACGACCAGCCGCCGGGGTGCGGCAGGCGCGGACCACCGGCTCGAGGATGACATTCGACAGGCTGTCCTGGGGCCCGTGCTGAGCGAGACGGGTCTTGAGTTCGGTCGGACGACACGTCTGTTCGTGAATCCAGGTGGCCCGTTCGTGGTGGGCGGCCCACGCCGCGACGCCGGCCTCACGGGCCGCAAGAACACCGTGGATACCTATGGGGGTTACAGCCGGCACGGCGGAGGAGCCTTGTCGGGCAAGGACCCGGATCACATCGACCGCCTCGGCGCTTACGCGGCCCGTCACGCGGCCAGTAACTTGGTGGCGGCCAAGTTGTGCGCAGAATGCGAGGTGCACCTTGCGTATGCCATCGGCCAGGCTCAACCGTTGACCGTGTCGGTGCAGACCTTCGGCACGGGTGTCGTACCCGACGACGTCTTGGCCAGGATCGTCGAGGAGACCATGGATCTGCGACCGGCAGCGGTGCTACAGCGCTTCCATCTGCGTGAATTGCCCGCCCAGCATGAGGGATCGTTCTACGCCCGTCTGGCCTCGTACGGCCACTTTGGCCGCCGCGACCTCGAGGTGCCCTGGGAGAGCGAGGATCACCGGGTGAAGCTCGAGCGGGCGGCGCGGCAGCTCGCCTGAACCCGAGAAGGGGAATGAACAATGGCTCAGAGGAAGCGTGCCAGGGCAAAGGTCGAGCGTCCGACACCACAGCGGATGGAGGAGGTCGTGCGCGGCGCCATCAACGGCGCCGAGATCGTCTCGGTGGGTGTGCTGAATCTCGTGCGGCAGACGTTGGTCACCACTTTGACCGGCCTCGCCGAGGTTGGCACCTACGTGGGGACGGCGGGGGTGACGGCCGTTCGCATGGCCATCCGGGCGGCCGCCGACATCGGCGGCGACCTCGGCGGCGCTGCGAAGAGCGCGGTCCAGGGGACGGTGCAGGCTGCTCAGGAGATCGGTGGTGAGCTGGGAACGGCGGCGAAGGCGGCCGCCCAGGCCGCCGTGAGGACGGCCGCTGAGGTGGGTGGCGACGTGGCGGACGTGGCCCGGCGCGCGGTGGAGGGAACAATCGCCGCTGCCCGCACCACGGGCGGTGACGCCGGTAGGCTGGCCACGGACGCCGCACAGGGAGCCATCGAGGGTGCCGACCGTGTGAGTGCCGCCGCTGGCCGTGCCGTGCGCGACGCGCTCGCTGGAACCATTGCGGGTGTACGAACAAATGTGGAGGCGGTGACCCGCGCGGCGCCGCCGCGCGGGAGTCGCCAGCGGACGAGGACGCGAACCCCGCGCTCGCCCAGTGAGTCTCGAGGCCAGAAGGGCCGCAGGTCGCGCCGTCCTAGCGGCGGCTGAAGGGAAGCCCTCGCGCCAGAACGGGTGTCAGCCCCCCAGCCGGGCCGCGAAGCGGGCCAGCTCGCCCGGGTCCAGGTCGGAGACCACCGCATACGCGAGGCCGCCGCGTGTCCACAGCCGCACGTGAAAGCCCCGGACGTTTGTGACCAGCGGCGTCGCCGCCTCTGGCCAGGCCTGTCCATCGGGTCGAGTGACAATCACAGTCACCGTGTGCAACCGGCGGCCGTAAACGAGGACTGCCGCCCGGCGGTCGAGGAAGTACTCCAGGCCGCCTCCCCGCAGCGGAAAATCGTGGTCACCCGGGAAGGGAATCACCGGCGCGAAGTCGAGGCGGGAGCTGAGCCATGGCCGAACCTGGTGCAGGTCGCTGCTCTGGACGTCGAGGTTTGACCCCTTCGCGAGAACCCTGAGGTGATCGTTCACCGCTTCCGTCACGAGGGACTCCGCCGGATGCCGTCCGGCAAGCCGACCTGCCGCCAAGGCGGCCAGGGAAATGGTCAGGAGGATTCCGGCCGCCACTGCCAGCCAGCGCCCTGACCTGCCAAGCAGACTTCGGACCGAAGTGGGCGATGAGACAGGCCACTGGGAGGCCAAGCGGCGCTTGAGCGCAAAGGAAGCCGCATGCCGGGGCAGGTGGAGATCCAGCCGTTCGGCCAGAAGCCGTTCAGCCCTCTCCTCGTGCGCGCAGTCAGGGCAGCGCTCGAGATGGCACGCGAGGGTCGCCGCGGCAGCCGGATCCAGCTCGCCGCGCTGATCCTCCAGAATGTGGAGCCTGGCCGTGGGGCAATCCATGTCGCGTGTCACCGCGCGTAGTCCTGAAGCTGGCGGCGGAGGGCGTAGCGCGCCCGCGCCAGCCGCGATTTCACCGTACCGACTGGGCACTGCAGCACCGCCGCCGCCTCGGCTTCCGTCAGACCCTCCAGGTCGAGCAGGATGATCAGCCGGGCGTCGTCGGACAGGCTCATCAGCGCCCGCTCGATCTCAGCCGCTACGACCTTCCGCAGCCGATCGAGCTCGACGTCGTCACGTAGCCACGCCGCGCCGGCCGAAGGCTCGATTACCGGATCCACCGTGTCAAGGCCGCCTACGGTCGGGTTGCTCCGCCGCTGCCGGGCCAGACTGAGGAACGTATTGCGGAGGATCCGAAAGAGCCATGCCTTCAGGTTTGTCCCCGGCTCGAATCGGCCGGCCGCCGCCAGAGCACGGACGTACGTCTCCTGCACGAGATCTTCCGCATCGGTGGCGTTGCCGGTGAGGTAGCGAGCCAGATTGTAAAGCGTGTCGGCATAGGCCAGCGCCTGCTGGCCAAGCGACGCCGCCGTACCGTCGCTCTGCCGCATCATGGTGCCAGGCATCGTAGCATCCTCTGCCCAGGTGTGCCGGTGGCCGCCGTGACGTTTTCGCTACGCAACGGAACGACCCGGGGCGATCGGCGTTAGCACCATTAGAGACGTCGTGTGCCGCGCCCCAACAGCGCGCCACGCCGACAGGGTCCCCAGACAGAAAGGACAAATCGACATGGCACGGATGGTGGTGACGGCCGCGATGCTGCTGACGTGGATTCTGTGGGTGGAGACCGTCGATTCGGGGCTCGGAGCGGCTGCCCCCAAGGTCTACGTCGGCCTCTTTCGTGACAACGCGGTAGCCGTGATCGACACGGCATCCAACCGCGTGGTCGGAACCATCGCCGTGCCCAAGGGACCTCACGGCCTCGTGGTGACGCCGGACGGACGCAAGGTGTACGTCTCGAGCGATGGCGATTCCACGGTCACCGTCATCGACACCACCACCGACCGCGCCGTGGCCACGGTGGAGGTGGGACCGAACCCGCACGGCCTCGCCGTCTCGGCTGACGGCACGCGTGTCCTGGTGTCGGCGTGGGGCGCTAACGAGGCTATCTTCATCGACACGACAGCCGACCGGATCGTGGGCCGGATCCCGGTCGCGCAGGCTCACAATGGCACGATCAGCACGGACGGTCGCCAGGCCTGGGTCGGCTCGCAGCAGCAAGGGGCAACGGCACTCGTGCGGATCGACGTCGCCACCATGAAGGAGACGGCGCGGGTCCCTCTCGACCGGACGCCTCGGGCTCTCGATCTCAGTCCCGACGGGCAGCGACTCTACTTCACGGTCGCCGGCTTGGCCGCGGTGCAGGTGCTCGACACCGCGACCAACCGGGTCGTGGGCCAGATTCCGGTAGGCGCCTCACCTCACCAGGCCCCCTTCACCCCCGATGGGCGGTGGGCTCTCGTGCCCAGTCAGGGACCCGGCGAGCTCGGGATTATCGACGCGGTGAGCGGGATGGTGGCCGGTACGGTTCCGGTGGGCAAAACCCCACACTGGGTAGCGGCCAGTTCTGACGGAAAGCGAGCTTACGTAAGCAACGAGGGCTCGAACGACGTGTCGGTGGTGGATCTCACCGCGCGCACGGTCATTGCCACGATCCCGGTGGGTAATGCCCCCCGCAAGATCGCCGTTCAGCCGCAGTCGACGCGGGGCACCTCCGGCGCCGCACCGACGGGGGCAGAGCGGGGGGCCGTCACGATCGGTGGGTTCCCCGTCGCCGATCACGGCACCTTGGACGTGAGAGATATGACGCAGGCGACCCTGCGGGCAGACGATTACTACTTCGCGCCAACCTTTCTGCGAGGCCGGAGCGGGCAGCGACTCCGCCTCCACGTGAAGAATGAGGCGAGCGCGCTTCACAATCTGAGTGCTACCCCGCTCGCCGTCGACCGTGACCTGCTCCCCGGCGACCGGGTAGCGATTGACATCACGTTCCCACTCGCGGGCTCCGTGCACTTCTTCTGTAAGTTTCACGCTCCGCTCGGTCAGAACGGCTTGCTTCTCGTCGCTCTCGCCAACTAAGCCGTCGGCTCCAAGGTCGCCAAAACTCCACGGGTCTGTCATCACGCTGCAATGTCCGAGGGCTATCAAGTGCGCGGGCGCGGGATCTTAGACGCCGCGCCCACACCCCATAACCCCGCGGAGGATCGAATGAGCCAGCTTACCCGACGCCAGATCCTTACCTTTTTCGGTGCCACGGCGGCGACGGCCGCCCTCGGACCAGCCGTCGCCCAGATCGGCGCCCCGCGCGGGGGTCGAGTGGAGGCCGCCGGAGCACCGTGGGTGCAGGGCTTCACACCCATTCGGGTGCCCCACCCTCTGCCCATCTACACCTCCCGACCGAGCTATCTGCGCGGACCAGGGGGAACGGGTGTGGTGCTTCCGCCAACCGCCGATCCTTCGCTGCGGGAGTACACGGTGCTCGACGACGTGGTTGTTGCCCCGGAATATGAGTACTACACGATCGTCAAGTGGGGAGAGTGAGACAACATGAGGGAGGGGGGGGGGGCGGGGGGGAGGAGAGAGGGCGTATGCAAGGCTGGGGCAGTGGGCTCACTCCGGCCCGTCTCACCGTTGATCACAGTACCCGCGGCAATACCCCCAACCTGGTAGGTGTCTTCGGCAACAATACTCTCTTCTACACACCCCTCGATGGCCCCGACGCAGGCTTCCTCATTCCCTTTGCGTACGGGCCGGTGCGGTGCGAATTCACGGGCCCCACCTTCGTGGGCAGCAGCTTGATCATCTCCGTGCAGCATCCGGGGGAGGATGTACCGATCGGCGACGAAACCAACCTCGTGCGTGACATCGAGTGCCTGAACCTCGCTGGCGGGCTCTTCACGCAAACGCGCACCGTACCACTCGGCAGTCAGTGGCCCCACGACAGCACCGGGGTGCCTCGCCCTACCGTCATAGGCTTCAAACTCAAGTCCTCCTAACGCTTCGACGCGCCCGGGGCTGGCCAGGCAACGCTCGCCCGACCAGCCCCGGGCGCGACTCCGCTCTCGGCGCCTTTCACCCAACTTCCCTCGATGTCCGCGGCTTCTCCGTCCCTGGGGTTACCTATGGCGTACCCGTCCTGTTGCGCGACCGACATCGTGAAGACATGCCTCAGTAGCCAGCTCTTCATGGCCTGTCCTGTCCGTGGTGGCGCCACACTGACTGCGGGGAACCTCACGTCCAGTGGCGCTGAGGTGCTCGGGAGACGTCAATGAGGGACGCACGACGTTCGCAAGCGCGTGGGCGCGACAGCGCTCATCACGTCTGCGTGGTCACCGAAACGTTTCCACCTGAGGTCAACGGCGTGGCCTTGACGGTCGCCCGTCTCGTCGATGGGCTACGTGCGCGAGGCCACATCGTCTCGATCGTGCGCCCGCAGCAGAGCATCCTCGATCACATGGCGCCGCCGGATTCAACACTGACCTTGGTGCGCGGCGTCCCGTTACCCGGCTACCACATTCTCCGGATGGGATTGCCGGCCACGCGCGTCCTGCGTCGCCAGTGGACACGCCGCCGTCCGCGTGTGATTTACGTCGCCACCGAGGGACCGCTTGGATGGTCGGCGGTGCGCACGGCCCGCCGGCTCAACATTCCTGTCGTGAGCGGCTTTCACACCAACTTCCACACGTACATGCGGCACTATGGGGCAGGCTGGCTCGGGCGGCCGATCGCGCGCTATCTGCGCTGGTTGCACAATCGCACTGCCGGCACCTTCGTACCAAGCGTCGACCTGCGTGAGCACCTGCATGCGCAGGGCTTTCGAAATCTTCACGTCCTCGAGCGCGGGGTTGATACGACGCTGTTCACACCCGACCGGCGCTCGGAGACGCTCCGCTGCTTGTGGGGCGCCTCGCCGACTGACCTCATCGTTCTCACGGTTGGGCGCCTCGCGTGCGAGAAGAACGTGGCGCTGGCCGTGGAGGCGTTCCGGGCCATGCAGCGTGTTCCAGGCGTTCGCCGATTCGTGCTGGTTGGGGACGGACCGCTGGGGCCGCTCTGCGCGCGGCTCACCCCGACCTCGTGTTTTGCGGCGTGCAGAGAGGCGAGCGACTGGCTGTTCACTACGCCTCGGCCGACGTGTTTCTCTTCGCCAGCGAGACGGAGACGTTCGGAAACGTGACCCTGGAAGCCATGGCGAGCGGGCTCGCGGTCGTCGCCTATGACTACGCGGCGGCCCGACGGCACATCACCGACGGCGAGACGGGAGTTCTCGCTCCCTACGCGCGAGCCGCGGCGTTCATCGAAGCTGCCGAGCGTCTAGCCCGCTCGCCGCGCGCGTTGGCGGCGATACGAGCTCAGGCTCGTGCGGCGGTTCTCGCGTTTGATTGGTCGCAGGTGGTGGAACGCTTCGAGGAGCTCCTGACGGGGTCATCCCACCGAGAGGAGGTTCTACATGTGGGTCACTGACACTTGGCAGCGATTCGAGGGCTGGACGCTGGCGGCCTGTGGGCTCGTGCTCGTCACGATGGCGATCTGGGGCGGGCGGCGGCTCTTCGTCCGGCTCTTGACCTTGCCGGCGCAAGCGTGGACGCCAGCGCTCGCCCGTCGCCTCGCTCACTGGGTGAAGACACGGTCGTATTCGGACGAGGCGTTCTTTGGCGCCGACGGGGCCGGTGAGCCGTGGATCGAGCACCGCCGGCAGGGGATGGCGCGGTTGGCCGAATTCTTCCGGGCCGAGTATGGCCGGTCCCGGGCGTGGGGCGACGCCATCCGCGACAGCTTCTCCGATCTGCGTTTCACCGACACCAACCGAGTGCCGTTTCCCTTCGTGCGTTTCATGCGGGAGCACTTCAACCTGTGCTCGGTGGTGACGGAGTCGGACGGGCCGAGACTCCTGGACCTCGACGGGCATTGGACCCTCGACGTGAGCGGCTCCTATGGTCTGAACGTGGCCGGCTTTGATCGTTACAAGGACTGGATGGCGAAAGGCCTGGAGCGAGTGCGCGACCTCGGGCCGGTGCTCGGCCCCCTCCACCCGCTGGTGGCCGAAAACGTTGCCATGCTGCGATCGGTGTCAAAACTCGACGAGGTGTCGTTCCACATGAGCGGCACCGAGGCGGTCATGGCCGCCGTCCGGCTGGCGCGCTTCAACACCCGCCGCCGGCTGATCGTGTGCTTCTCGGGGGCCTATCACGGTTGGTGGGACGGGGTGCAACCGGGGCTCGGAAGCGAGCGTCCGCTCGACGACTGTCTCACCCTCAAAGATCTCCATCCTTCCTCGCTGGCGGTGATCCGGCGGCGGGCCCGCGAGATCGCCGGGGTTCTCGTCAACCCCGTGCAGTCGTTTCATCCGAACACACCCCCGCCCAACGATGCCGTGCTCCTCACGAGTACCGCTCGCAAAACGGGGGAGGGTTCTCGCCATTACGCGCAGTGGCTGAGCCAGCTGCGCGCCGTCTGCGACGAGGCCGGCATCCCCCTCATCTTCGACGAGGTTTACACGGGCTTTCGTCTCGCCCCGGGGGGCGCCCAAGAGTACTTCGGCGTGTCGGCCGACATGGTCGTGTACGGCAAGACGGTGGCGGGCGGCATGCCCATCGGGGTGGTGTGCGGGAAGAAGGCTCTCATGAGCCGTTTCGACCCCGAGCGTCCGTTACGGGTCGCCTATGTGATCGGAACCTTTTCCGCGCATCCCGTCGTGATGGGCGCCATGAACGAGTTCCTACGCTGGGTGATGGAGTCGTGCACCCGGTCCCGGTACGAAGAGATGAACGAGCGATGCACCCAGTGGGTGCAGGCGACCAATCGGCGGCTGGTGGATGCCGAGTTGCCAGTGCGGGTGGTGCATCTGGCCACGATCTGGACAGTCCTCTTCACGGAGCCCGGCCGCTACAACTGGCTACTGCAGTACTACCTGCGGGCGGAAGGGGTGACCCTCAGCTGGGTCGGCACCGGTCGCTGCCTGGCCAGCATGGACTTCACCGACAAGGACTACGACAGCTTGCAGGCGGCGCTGGTGGGAGCGGCCCACAAGATGAAGGCCGATGGATGGTGGCTGAGCGCGGAGGAACATCCAGGAAGGGAGAGAGCCATGCGAGTGCGTCTCGTACGCGACGTGTTGGGCAGTGTGGTGCGGGTGCCTCGGCCCCTGCAGAGCTTCTACGCCGAGGTGATGCGGCGGAAGAAAGACGATCATCATGCCTCCCACAGTAATGTGGTCAATCAGCTGTTTCACATCGTCAGCTCCAGTGTGTTCATCGGGTGCTACGTTCTGGCCTTCTGGGATCTCACCACTGCCATGTGGGCGGGCTCGGCCGCTCTCCTCCTTCGGCAGTTCGGCCACGCCATCCTCGAACCTCCCTGCCACGACAAGGAAGCCGTATTGCTCGGCTACAACACCCGCAACAAGACCCTCATCCTCGGCACCTATCTGCTGATCCCCGTCGCCTTCCTGGCGTCGGCCGACGCCTGGACGGTCGACACGCTCACGGCCAGAGCCCCGGTCGTGGCCTGGGCGTGGTTTTGGTGGACGGCGGCAGTGGTGGGGGGCCGGATCGTCTATCTCGTGTGGACCCACGGGATCCGGCTAGCCTTGGTGTGGTTCATCAAACTTCTCACGGATCCCGTCACCGACATCATCGCCTATTCGCCCCGCTACCTGCGGCACGTCTGAGCGCGGGCACCCGGTGGCGGTGCAAGACGCGAGGGTCCGGCGATGACCTTGGTGACCTTCCTCGTCGCCGGCGCCCTGCTGAGCCTGGAGCGCGCCTGCTACGTGGGCATCGCCCGGGCGCCCCAGGCTTTTCGCCGGTGGTGTGCACGTCCCTGGGTAGCCACCCTCGGGGAGCCGATCGTCGTCGTGCAGAAGCTCTTCTACGCATTCAAGCTTCTCCAGGCGTCCGTGTTCCTCGGGTGGTGCTACGTGCACGGCAGCGGCCCCTGGGTACCGGCTCTCCACTCCCACCTGGCCCTGGCGGGGGCCGGCTTCGCCATCGTCATCGGGCAACTACTCGTGTGGAGCGTGTTCCTCCGGTTGGGCCGGGCCGGCGTCTTCTATGGCGATCGATTGGGGTACGACGTGCCCTGGTGCGATTCGTTCCCCTTCTCGGTGCTGTCCCACCCCCAATACGTCGGCACCGTTCTGACGATCTGGGGCGTGTTCGTGGTTCTGCGATACCCGGGGGCCGACTGGCATCTGTTGCCCATCCTGCAGACCGTCTATTACCTGGCCGGAGCTTGGCTGGAGGGAACGTCGACGAAGCGTCCCGACGCCTCAGAGCCCCGGCGCGCGCGCATCATCCGAGCATACTCGGGGCGGCGAGCCGCCTCGCCCGCGGGCTGGCGCGCGGCATGGCTTTGGTCCGACGTCATCACAGGCGCCGCGAGAAAGCGGCGGCCGACAGGAGGCGAGCGTGCGCCCACACTATCGCACGATCTGGGTCAGTGACACCCACCTCGGCACGCGCGACTGCAAGGCGCGCGAGCTGCTGGAGTTCCTCGACGGTCACGACTGCGAGTTCCTGTACCTGGTCGGTGACATCATCGATTTCTGGCGGCTCAAGCGCGCCCCCCATTGGCCTCAGATCCATAGCGACGTCATCCGAACCGTGCTCTCGAAGGCGAGGGCGGGGACCCTGGTGACCTTCGTGCCGGGCAACCACGACGAGTACCTCCGCCGCTTCTGCGATACGCAACTCGGGAACATCATGGTCACCCGGGAGGCGGTTCATCGCACAGTCGACGGGCGGCTGCTGCTCGTTCTGCACGGCGACGAGTTCGACGGTATCACGCAGTATCATCGATGGCTTGCCAAGCTGGGCGACTTCAGCTACGACCGGCTGCTCGTCCTCAATCGTTGGTTCAACCACGCGCGCCGCGCCCTCGGCTTCGGCTACTGGAGCTTGTCCGCTTACGTCAAGGGCAAGGTCAAGAGTGCGGTCAGCTTCGTGGCGGACTTCGAGCACGCGTTGGCCGTAGAGGCGGGGCGTCGGGGGCTGGATGGCATCGTGTGCGGCCATATCCACCGGGCGGAGATGCGCTCAGTGGGGCGAGTGCTCTACTGCAACACGGGCGACTGGGTGGAGAGCTGCACAGCGCTGGTAGAGCACGAGGACGGTGAGCTCGAGCTCCTCTGCCGGCTCCCGGCTCGCACCGCCCACGTGCGAATTGCTGACGGGATCCTGGGACCGGTGCGGTGGAAGCCTGACCGGGCTTCGCCACGATCCCTAGAGCATCGACCGGCCCGAGCGGCGCAACACTTTCTCGCGCACGGTCTCGGAGTTCGCTAGACTCTGGGGCGATGGTTTCGGGCGCGGCGTTTGCGGAACTGCTCGAGCGCAACGGCTTCGACTTCTTCACCGGGGTTCCGTGCTCGCTCATCGAGGATTTGATCGCCGTCCTCGAAGACCATCCGCGCCTTCCCTACATCGCCGCCGTGCGGGAGGACGTTGCGGTCGGTCTCGCCGTGGGAGCCTGGTTCGGTGGCAAGCGCCCGGCGATTCTCATGCAGAACTCCGGGCTCGGGACGAGCCTCAACGCCCTCGCCTCGCTTGCCCTCATGTATGGGGTCCCCTCGCTGCTGGTGGTGACCTGGCGTGGGTATGGCGGCCAGGATGCGCCCGAACACATCCTGATGGGCGCGATCTCGCCTGGATTGCTCGCGCTTCTCGGCATTCCTTATCGGATTGTCGGCGGAGCCTCGCTCGAGACGGATCTCGTGTGGGCGGCGTCGCAGATGGACGCGCGGATGCAGCCTGTCGCCCTAATCGTGCCGCCGGGGGTGGTCGAGGCTGGTCACGCGCATCGGGCCCTGTCGACAGGGTCGACGCCGATGCCCTCGGCGACGGGAACCGAGACGGAGCACACTCTCGGCCCCCCTCACGTCTCGCGTTTGGCGGCGCTGGGGGCGGTGGTGAAGGAGCTTGGCCCGGAGCCCCTGATCCACGCCAACGGCTACGTGTGCCGTGAGTCGTTCTCCTCGGCGATCGTCCGCAGAACTTCTACATGATCGGCTCGATGGGTCTTGCCGCTGCCATCGGGCTCGGCCTCGCGCTGGCCCGTCCGCGGGTGCCGGTAGTCATTGCCGACGGGGATGGCAACGTCCTCATGAACCTCGGGGGACTGGCCCAGGTGGGCGGGCTCCGTCCGGCCAACTTCGTACACTGCGTCTTCGACAACGAGGTATATGGCTCGACCGGCAATCAGCGCTCGCCCTCGCGCCAGGTTCGTCTGGATCGGCTGGCTGCCGCTGCCGGCTACGCGACGGTGGTAGCGGTCACGGGAACGGACGAGCTCGGGGCGGCCGTGCGGTCGGCGCTCGATAGACGTGGACCCCACTTCATCCTCGTCAAGGTGACGGCGGACGAGGCAGCCGTGCCCCGCATACCGTACGCCCCCCCCGCGATCCGCGATCGGTTCCGGGCGAGCATCACCACGAGCTGAGTCTATGCGCGAGTGGGTTCTGCTGAATCCCGGTCCGGCCAACACCAGCAAGACCGTGCGCCATGCTCTGCTGATGCCCGACCTCTGCCACCGCGAGCCCGAGTGCTTTGACATGGTGCGGAGTATCCGCGATCGCCTGGTCCGCCTTGCCGGTGGCGGTGATCTGTTCAGCGCCGTGCTCCTGAACGGCTCGGGGACGGCGAGCGTCGAAGCCGTCCTCGCCTCGGCGGTGCCGCCCGAGGGAGCCCTCCTGGTCGTCGACAACGGCGTGTATGGTGACCGGATGGCCCGCATCGCTCGGGCGCATCGGATTCCCGTTCACCTCATCTCTCGTGACGTGACCACACCCATCGAGCCGGCGGCAGTGGACGCGGTCCTGGCTCAGCATCTTGACGTCAGCCATGTGGCACTCGTCCATCATGAGACGACCACCGGATTATTGAACCCGCTGGCCGCGGTGGCGGCGGTGGTTGCCCGCCACGGTCGCCGCCTCATCGTGGACGCGACCTCCTCCCTCTTCGGTGAGCCGCTCGAGATCTCGGATGAGGGCATCGACTTTGTGACGGCCAGCGCGGCCAAGTGTGTCCAGGCCATTCCCGGGGTGGCCTTCGTGCTGGCACGGCGGTCGGCGCTCGAAGCCCTGCGCGACCGCGAGCCTCGTAGCGTGTACCTCGATCTGTACACACACTGGGTCGCTCAGGAAGCGGACAATACGCCGTTCACGCCGGCCGTACAGGTCATGCACGCCCTCGAGCAGGCCCTGGTCGAGCTTGAGGAGCCAAGGTGTGGCGACCGGATCAGACGATACGCGGAGAATGCGCGCGTGCTGCGGCAAGGCATGACGCGGCTCGGCTTCGAGATCCTCGTCCCTGCGCAAGCCCGCTCGAATATCCTCACCACGTTCCGGCTGCCAGCTGCCGTGACCTACGACGCGCTGCACGACGCGATGAAACAGCGCGGCTATGTGATCTATGGTGGTCAGGGAGCGATCCGCACCTATGCGTTCCGCGTCTCGAACATCGGGACGCTTACCCCGGCTGACATGGACAAGGTGGTGAGCGCGTTCGCGAGCTGCCTCGAGGAGCTGGGGGCGGCATGACACGCCGGACCACCGCGCCTGCGTCAGCTCGTGACCCGGCCCGAGATCGCGTTCCTCATGGAGGCCCACAACGGCTTGTCGGCGCGCATCGTCGAGGAGGCCGGCTTCGAGGGCATCTGGGCCAGCGGCCTCACGATGTCGGCCGCGTTCGGCGTGCGCGACAACAACGAGCTCTCCTGGACGCAGGTGCTCGACCAGGTCGCGCTTCATGGCGGACGCGACGCCGATCCCCGATCCTGCTCGACGGCGACACCGGCTACGGCAACTTCAACAACATGCGCCGCCTCGTGCGCAAGCTCGAGCAGGTCGGCGTGGCCGGCGTCACCATCGAGGACAAGCTCTTCCCCAAGACCAACTCGTTCCTGCGGGGCGAGCAGCAGCCGCTCGCCGACATCGACGAGTTCTGCGGCAAGATCAAGGCGGGCAAGGACAGCCAGGCCGATCCCGACTTCGTGCTGGTCGCCCGCGTCGAGGCACTCATCGCCGGCTGGGGCCTCGACGAGGCCCTCCGGCGGGCCGAGGCGTATCACCGGGCCGGCGCCGACGCGATCCTGATCCACAGCCGCCAGTCGAGCCGCGGCCGAGATCTTCGCCTTCCTCGCCGAGTGGGCGAGCCGCGGCGCCGCTCGTGCTCGTGCCGACCAAGTACTGGCGCACGCCGACCGCGGAGTTTCCGCGCGCGCCGGTGTGAGCGTGGTCGATCTGGGCCAACCACCTGCTGCGCGCGGCGATCTCGCGCCATGCAGGCGACGGCCCGCCGGCTGCCACGTCGAGCGAGATCGCTGATCGACGTCGAGCCGCAGGTCGCGCCGCTGCCACGAGGTCTTCCGCCTGCAGGGCGACGACGAGCTGAGGCAGGCCGAGCACCGCTATCTGCCCGCCGCGCGCGACGTCGCGCTGTCGGCGATCGTCCTCGCCGCCGGCGCCGGCGACGGGTTTCGCGGGACTCACCGCGGCGGTGCCCAAAGCGATGCTGAAGGTTCAGGGCCGGCCGATCCTCGCCCGCCTGCTCGACGATTTCGCGCACTTCGGCTGCCGAACGCGGTCACCGTCGTGCGCGGCTACCGGGCGGAGGCGATCGAGGTCCCGGGCGCGCGTTCGTCGACAACGCCGACTTCGGCAACGACGGGCGAGGCATGGTCGCTGGCACTGGCCGAGAGGCCCTCGCGCCCGGCACCCTCGTGGCCTTTGGCGATATCGTGCTCAAGCGCCACATCGTGCAGGCGCTCCTGGAAGAGGCGGGCGAGCCGGCATCACGCTCTCGGTCGATTCCATGCTCGCCGGCCGGCCGGACGAGCCCGACCGTGTCATGGGCGATCGGCCCGACGCCGGGCGCTTCAGCTTCGAGGCGGTTCGACCTCCGCCGCATCGGCGACGCCGTCTCTCCCGGCGGAGAGCCATGGCGTCTGGATCGGCCTTCTCCACCTTGGCGACGACGGCGCGCGCGTGGCTGCGGGAGGCCATCGCGGAGGCCCGCGCCGACGGAACGCTCCGGAGGCGCGGCTCTCGCGATCTCTTGACCCGCGTCGTGGCACGCGGGCGCCCGGTCAGCGTCGTGTACAGCGCGCGGCGGCTGGGTCAACGTCAACGATCTCGCGGATCTCGTCGACGCCTCCGGCCTCTAAGTCCGGCGCGTTGCCACGCACGCTGACGGGATCTCCTGGCTTCTAGCGCGTGCCGGCCATGACGCTCAGCATGCGCGCGCAGCTCATTCACCCGCGCGAGTGATCGATGAAATCCGATCTCGCCGGGCATTTTTCCGCTGGCGGAGGCACGATGCCGATCGTTTCTCGATTGGGAATCGTAAGTCGCGGAATTTTTGGGCTGTTCCGCGATGGCACCCAGGATGCTCCTGCCTCTTATCGTCGTCGCACGCGAGTGAACAGCGACCCTCTGTCCACTCGTCCTACAGCTAGGAGGCTTTGCATGGACCCGTGGTTCGTGGCCCTGGCATCGTCGATTCCCGTGGCTGCAGCTCTGTTCGTCTGGACCCACCGATGGCATGAGAGGGTACGCGCTCGACGGGCCAGGCTCCCCGAGACTCCTCCTCATAACCTCGCAGGAAGGCGTCCCTCACCCGGCGCACACAGGGTGAGTGCGGTATGCCTCGTCGTCTCGTCCTCCCTTGTCCTTCCTGGAGCTCGAGCCCGCCTTGGAGCTCTGAGCCCGCTGTGCTGAGTTGAGACGTATGAGAGAGCCACGCCTGGGCACACCGGGGGGACAGGCCTGACCTCGGCGAAAACGGCCGGTGACAGTCATGAGACTTCCGAAGGCCCTTCGTTCCGGGCGGCGCAGAAGCGCAGCACGACCTCACTTACGCGGGAGCAGTTCCCCGGCATCCGATCACTGCGCTACGCCTTGTACCAGTGCGGCGGCGATTGGTGCCAAATCGGTGCCCAACCCAGCCGATATCAGGCCGTACCAAGCGCGCCAACGCTCATGGGTAACCCCGGCAGTCGCGCAGGAGGTGCGCTCATGTCACACTTCTCGCTCGATCCAACTGAGTTCACCGGCAAGCGGGTCCTCGTGACAGGTGGGACGCAGGGCATGGGCGAGGCCATCGCACGGCGCCTCGCGGCCGGCGGCGCACGGGTCGCGACGACCGCCCGCTCTAAGTTGCCTGACGGGCAGGCTCCCGCCCTGTTCATCCAAGCCGACCTCAGCACGCCCGACGGGGTCAGGGACGTCGTCCGCTCGGTGATCGAGGCGTTCGACGGTCTTGACATCATCGTCAACAACGTCGGCGGCTCGTCCGCTCCGAGCGGCGGCTTCGCCGCGCTGACGGACGAGGAGTGGCAGCGAGAGCTTGACACGAATCTACTGGCCGCTGTTCGTCTCGATCGGGCGTTCCTGCCCGCGATGTTGAGCCGGGGCGCGGGCGTCATCGTCCATATCTCATCCATCCAACGCCGCCTCCCCCTGTTCGAGGCGACTCTCGCGTATGCCGC
Source organism: uncultured Candidatus Rokubacteria bacterium (assembly GCA_963754315.1). Classification (GTDB taxonomy): domain Bacteria; phylum Methylomirabilota; class Methylomirabilia; order Rokubacteriales; family CSP1-6; genus CAVWFS01. The sequence goes on along the minus strand of CAVWFS010000007.1, from coordinate 480,669 downwards.
CGCCAAGGCAGCGTTGACGACATACAGTAAGGGGCTGGCGAAGGAAGTCGGTCCGAAGGGCGTCCGCGTGAACTCGGTGGCCCCGGGGTTCATCGAGACGGAGGCCGCGCACCGTCTGATCGTACGCATCGCCGCGGAACGTGGCGTAGACGCGGTCACCGCCCGGCAAGGCCTCATGGACTCGCTCGGCGGCATTCCGATCGGCCGTCCCGGCCGCCCGGACGAGGTCGCCGAGCTGGTCGCCTTTCTGGTGTCCGACCGGGCGGCAGCAATCCATGGGAGCGAGTACGTGATCGATGGTGGCACTGTCCCGACAGTCCAATGCCATCGAGCTCTGTCCCTCTGCCGAACGGACCCGCCGAGGTCCAGCGCCATCACCGGTCGCTGAAGACCGACTTCGCCGATCCGACCTCGCCGGTGGTGGCCACCGAGTTTGTGGGCACCTCCATCAGCTCGGACTTCCCGCCCCAGTTCATCGCCGCCATCCAGGCCGCGCTGGCCCACCCCTCCAACGCCCACGTCAAGTTCTTCGATGGTGCCTTTCGTGGCTACGTGCGCTGCGAGGTGGACACCAGTCGCTGGCGGACCGACTATCGGGTGGTCGACACGGTTCTGGCGCAGTCGTCGCCAGTATCGACCCGGGCGTCCTTCGTCGTGGAGAGCGGCCAGCCCGGAGCGTTGCCGGCGTAGGGACCTGGGCCTCACCGCAGACTGGACCGCCCGGTGAGTTCCGCGCGCCCATCGGACGGTTCAGTATCGGCGATCATAAAAGGATCCAGACGAGGAGCATAGGCAGGATAAAGGGCCTGCTAACGGAACGTCCTGTTGTCGGAAGCCGGGTCCCCTCTCCCAAAGACAGCGGATCAGCGACGGCGCCAAGCCTGGGAGCGAGTGAAGTAGGCGCGCGTGACCAACGAGTACAGCACGCGGACGGCCGCCGATGTGAAGAAGATCATCATGCCCATCGCGGCGGCGGGGGCGATGTCGCCCGCGTCATCCATGTTCAACACGGCGAGGGCGGCCAGCGTGGTCTGGGGCGAGTAGAGGAACACCACCGCGGACACGGTGGTCATCGCGTTGACGAACAGGTACATCATGATGTCGAGAACAGCCGGGAGGCAAATGGGCAGGGTGATCCGGAAGAACGTCCGGTAGAAGGGCACTCGGAGAGAGGCGGATACCGTCTCGAATTCGGGGTCGATCTGCTTGAGGGCGGTGACCGCCGTGAGGTGGGCGACCGAGTAGAAGTGAGCGATGGTGCAGATGACCAGGATCGCCATCGTCCCGTAGATGACATCCGAGGGGGTTGCCGGGCGCGTTGAAGAAGAAGATATAGCCAAGGCCGAGGACGAGGCCCGGTACGGCCAGCGGCAGCAGGGCCAAGAATTGCACGGCGCTGCGCGCGACCCGGAAGCGCGGGGTCTTCTCGACGAGGTAGGCGCCCGCAAAGATCAGGGCCGCACCCACCACCGCGGTGAGACCAGCCATGGTCAGTGAATTGAGGAAGCTCTCCCAGCCACCGCCGTCGACGATGTCGAAGTTGTAGTTCTTGAGCGTGGGCACCAGGTTGTACGGCCAGAACGTCGCCAGAGACGCGAAGAACGAGACAGCCATGATCACCACGATGCCCAGTGCGATCAGCAGACACAGGATGAAGAATCCGCGATCGACCCCCGCCGCCGGGCGTGGATGGTACGGGACCGCCCGCGAAGACAGGAGGGCGGCTTGACGGCGCTGCACGATGCGGTCGACGACGAAAGCCAGCACCGCCGGCAGGAGCAGGAGGAGTCCTACGACCGCCCCCATCTGGAAGTTCTGCTGCCCGACCACCTGCTTGTAGATGTCGGTGGCCAGCACGTTGTAGTGGCCGCCCACGACTTTGGGGACGCCGAAGTCTGTGATGACCAGAGTGAAGACCACGAAGGTCGCGCTGATGAGACCGTAGCGAGCGCCGGGCAGGGTCACCGTCCAGAAGACGCGCCAGGGTCGAGCCTTGAGCGAGTCGGCCGCCTCGTAGAGGCGCGCGTCCGCCACGGACAGAGCGGTGGAGACGATGATGAGCGCGTGCGGGAAGGTCCAGAAGACTTCCCCGATCACGATCCCGATGGGGCCGTAGATCGAGGCGCCCAGCAGGATGCCCTTGGCGACGCCTTGGTTGCCGAACAGGTAGACCAGGCTGATGGCGGGCAAGAGGGAGGGGGCCAGGATGGGGATCTGGGCGAGGACCTTGAACACACCCCGCCCCGGCATGCATGTCCGCGCAAGCCCGTACGCATACACGAAAGCAAGGGTCACGCAGATCGCCGTACTGAGCAGGGCGATCCACAGGCTGTGCCGAATCGAGGCGGTGAGGGTGGGATTGGCGAAGTAGCGAAGGAAGTTCTGAAGGCCCACGAACTGGCCGTTCGCGCCCTCGACGCTCTGGGCCAGCAATGCCCACAGGGGCAAGAGAATGGTGACCACCAGCCATGCCCCGAGGACGATGATACCGATCCGCATGACGAGATCGTCGCGGCTGAGGCGCTGGCGCACGGCGACGCGCAGGCGGGCAACGTCAGCGGTGGCGACCGTGACGGATCTCGCCTCGTCACCGGCGACGATGACGCTGTGATGGCCGGGGTTCATTCGCGCGAGGGCGGTGTCGGGAACACGCGCAGCCGCTCGGGCGGCAACAGCACCCGGATCGTGGCGCCGGCCGCGATGCCGAAAGCCCGCACGTCCTTGGTCGTGAGGTCGGCCGACACGTTCAGGTTCGTCCCATTGGCGTGCAGGGTCGTCGCGAAGTGGTTCCCGACGAATTCCAGCACACCGACGCTGACTTCGAGCACGTTAGGTTGCCCGTTGCCCGCGTTCTGAACGACCACGTCCTCGGGCCGGAGGCAGACCGTCACTGGCGTGCCCGGGCCAAACTCGGCTGGGACACCGAAGGCCAGGTGTACGCCTTGGACCTCGGCTGTCGTCGACGACAGCAGACTGCCACTCAGGAAGTTCATCCGCCCCACAAAATCGGCCACGAAAGGCGAGGCGGGCCGGTCGTAAACCTCGTCCGGTATCCCGACCTGCTCGATCCGGCCGCGGCTCATCACGACGATGCGGTCGGACATGGTGAGAGCTTCCTCCTGATCGTGGGTGACCATGATGGTCGTGATTCCCAGCCGCCGCTGCAGGTCGCGGATCTCGCCGCGGAGACGGGCCCGGACGCGCGCGTCCAGGGCGGAGAGCGGCTCATCGAGCAGCAGAAGGCCGGGCGAGAGGGCCAGCGCCCGCGCGAGGGCGATCCGCTGTTGCTGGCCTCCCGAGAGTTGAGCCGGGAACTTGGCCGCCTGTTCTGGCAGGCCGACCAGCTCGAGCAGCTCCCGTACCCGCGCGTCGGTCTCGGTCCGGCTCCGGCCCGCCGACACCAGCCCATAGGCCACATTGTCGCGGATCGTCAAATTCGGGAAGAGGGCATAGGACTGAAAGACGATGCCGAAATCGCGCGCGCTCACCGGCAGTGCCGAGATGTCACGCCCCGCCTGCACGATCGTCCCCTCGCTCTGCACGTCGAGGCCGGAGATGCACCGCAGCAAGGTCGTCTTTCCGCACCCCGAAGGACCGAGGAACGACACGAGCTCGCCCTCGTAGACATCGAGGTCGACATCCGACAGGGCGGTGAACGCTCCGAAACGCTTGGTGACCTTCCGGATCGTCAGATATGGCTCACGCCCGGCCTCACCTGGCATACTGCCCTCCGGTTGCTCAGCTCTTCGGCTCTGACTTCCCCTCGTAGCGCTTCGACCACTCGGCCAGGATGCGGTCGCGATTCGCCGCCGCCCACGCGAAGTCGTTCTTGATCAGCAGCGGCTCCACCTCACCCTTGATGAACTGCAGCTTCGACTGCACTCCCGGCATTGCGACAATGGCGAAGTTCATTGCGTACAGCTCGTTGGCCTCGCGGGTGACGGACCAATCGACCAGCTTCCGGGCGGCCTCGAGCTTCTTCGTGCCTTGCATGATGGCGATGGCTTCCATGTCCCATCCGAGCCCTTCCTTGGGAAGGATGGGGTCAATGGGCGCCCCCGCCTTTTTGGTCTGCTCCGCCCGGTACTCGAAGGAAAGGCCCACCGCGTACTCGCCGGCGCCGGCTTGGCGGCACGGCTTGGATCCCGAATGCGTGTAGGTGGCGACGTTCTGATGCAACGCATCCATGTAGGCCCAGGCCTTTTGCTCGCCCATCAGCTGGATCCAGGCCGATACCATGAGGTAACCGGTGCCCGAGGAGGCGGGGTTGGGCATCGAGATCTGGCCTTTGTACACCGGGGTGGTCAGGTCCTCCCACGAGGTCGGCGCCGGCAGCTTCCTCTTCTGTCCCTCGACCGTGTTGAAGCAGATGGCCGAGGCCCAGACGTCCATGCCGATCCAGGCCGGCGGGTTCTTTGGGTCGCGCATCGTCGGCTTGATCTTGTCGAGACCAGGAGGAGCGTAGCGGGCAAGCATGCCCTCTTTCTCGAGCAACAGCAGCGAGGTGGCGGCGAGCCCCATGACCGCGTCCGCCTGCGGATTGCTCTTCTCGGCCAACAGCTTCGCAGTCACGATCCCGGTCGAATCTCGTACCCAGCGGAGGGTGACGCCCGGGGCGGCCTTTTCAAAAGCGGTCTTGTAGGCTTTCAACTGGTCTGCTTCCAGCGCGGTGTACACGGTCAACTCCTGGGCCGCGGCCGAGGACGCTAGACCGACCGTACAGGCGGCTACGAGGATCCATCCGGGTATCCTGATCATGATGAGCCTCCTCTTTGTCTCTTGTCGCACGATGACTTCAGGTTGACACCGGGTTAAGGGCGGGAACACTTACGCTTCCGGGGGATCCTAGATACTACACTCGAGGCCGTGACCCAAGTGAAGCTTCCGTTACGCGATCGAGGGCATCGGCTTTGCGCCGCTCGGTCTCGGCCACGAGGCGGGCGCGCGCCATGACGACCTGCGCGCCCATGTCGGCGCCCGAGTCAGTTTCCAGCGCGAACGTTCTCGGAACCGAACGAACGCCTTGCCAACTCGTATTGCCTTTTTACCGGGACAACTTCGGATGGGCCCCTGCTCGGCCCCCCGCGCGCTACCGGGCCCATGGCGTACTTGAATTGAACATCTAACGAAATCTAGAATTCTACGTAGATCCAGATTGACTAGACACGTGTGCTCTGGGAAGGGAAGTCCGTGGCGATGGACAGGGCTCGCACCCTGGCTAGTCCTCCGAGGGCTGACGCTGGTCTTGTGTTGGGCGTCGGCCGCCGCCGCGCAGGCCGCCGAGCCGGTCTGGGAGGCCTTGCGCACCCCGGGGAGTGTCGTGGTACTGCGCCACAGCTACGCGCCCGGCTCCTTCGATCCGCCCGACGCCAGGCTCGATGACTGCTCGACCCAGCGGAACCTAGATGAGCGGGGCCGGGCGCAAGCGAGGCGGATCGGCGAGGCGTTCCGGGAGAAGGGCATCGTCGTCGGCGCGGTCCTGTCGAGCCCACGCTGTCGCTGTCTGGACACAGGCCGGCTGGCCTTTGGGCAAGCGCAGCCCTGGCATCCTCTGCAAGGCGCGCTGAGAGACGAGGAGCTCCGCCGGCGCCAGGTCGCCGAGATCAGGAACGCGATCGCCGTCCACCGCGATGGCCCGCCCCTTGTGCTGGTCACGCATGGTAGCGTCGTCGCCGATCTGACCGGGCTCAACGTGCCGATGGGCGCGTTCGTCGTCCTCAGGCGTGGGCCCGACGGCGCACACATGATCGCCGGTCAGCTCTACGTCGATTGAGGCGGAACGGCGCCCGGATGCTGGCGGCGCCGCCAACATCGGCACCGCGGCCCGGCCCCTAGTCGGCCCCGCCCACGAACTCTCCGCGCACAAACTCGAGCTCGCACCGCCCCCAGATCAGCGCTCGGCCTTCGCGTGTGTCGCGTGATAAAGTCGCGGCCATGGCGAGTCGTTACGCGCCCATCGAGGACTACGGCATCATCGGCGACCTCCACACGTTGGCGCTGGTGGGCAAGGACGGCTCGATCGACTTCCTCTGCCTCCCCTCCTTCGACTCGGCGTCGGTGTTCGCGGCCCTCGTCGACGCGGAGCGCGGCGGTCGCTTCCAGATCGCGCCGCAGCTCGGCGAGGCGGCGCGCAAGCAGCTCTACCTCCCCGACACCAACGTCCTCCTCACCCGCTTCCTGTCCAACGACGGCGTGGCCGAGCTCTCCGACTTCATGCCGGTGGAGGACGCCGGACAGGCGCACAACCTCGTGCGTCGGGTGAAGACCGTGCGCGGCGAGATACGCTTCAGCATGCGCTGCGACCCGCGTTTCGACTATGCCCGCGCAACGCACTCTGTGGAGCGGCGCAGTGACCGGGAGGTCGTCTTCGTCGGCCGCGCCGGCGCGGGCGAGCTGGCCCTGCGGCTATGCTCGTCGGTCGCGATGCAGCTGGCGGACGGCGCCGCCGTGGCCGAGTTCACGCTTGGCGCGGACGAGTCAGCCTGGTTCGTGCTCGAGGTGGCAATGCCGAACGAACCATCCCCGGCTCGCCAGCCGGACTATGAGAGCGAGGCATTCAAGCGCACCGTGAACTTCTGGCGCCATTGGATCGATCGCTCCAGCTACAAGGGCCGCTGGCGCGAGACGGTGAACCGCTCGGCGCTGACACTCAAGCTCCTCACTTCGCGGCCACACGGCTCGATCGTTGCGGCGCCCACGTTCGGACTGCCCGAGAACATCGGCGGCGGCCGGAACTGGGACTATCGCTACACGTGGATCCGCGACTCTTCCTTCACCCTCTACGGCCTCATGCGGCTCGGCTACACCGGCGAGGCGGCCGCGTTCATGAAGTGGATCATGGCACGCGTCGATGAGCTGGAGCCGGACGGTTCGCTCCAGATCATGTACGGCATCGACGGTCGCCACGCTCTTCCCGAGGAAACGCTGCCGCACCTCGAGGGGTACATGGGCTCGCGTCCGGTCCGTGTGGGCAACGCCGCGTATACCCATCTGCAGCTAGACATCTACGGCGAGCTGATGGACTCGGTGTACCTGTACGACAAGTACGGATCCCCTATCCCCCACGATGGCTGGAGGAATATCGTACGTCTGATCGATTGGGTCTGTGAGCACTGGCGCGAGAAGGACGAGGGCATCTGGGAAGTGCGCGGCGGGCGACAGGAGTTTCTCTACTCGCGGGTGATGTGCTGGGTGGCGATCGACCGGGCTATCCGCCTCGCGGGAAAGCGCTCGTTCCCGGCGCCGCTGGCACGGTGGTACAACGTGCGGGACACGATCTATCACGACATCTATGAGCGGTTCTGGGACCCAGCGCGACGCGTCTTCGTCCAGGCGGCTGGCTCCAACGCGCTCGACGCCGCCTCCCTCCTGCTGCCGCTCATCCGCTTCGTCTCCCCCACCGACCCTCGCTGGCTCTCCACACTCGGCGCTATCGAGCAGGACCTGGTGAGCGACTCGCTCGTCTATCGCTATCGCCTCAGCGACCGCTTCTCCGACGGGCTCACCGGCCAGGAGGGCACGTTCTCCATGTGCTCCTTCTGGTACGTGGAGTGCCTGTCTCGCATGGGCGATCTGCACAAGGCGCGATTCTTCTTCGAGAAGATGCTGGGCTACGCCAACCACCTGGGACTCTACGGCGAGGAGCTGGGACCGCAGGCACAGCACCTCGGCAACTTCCCGCAAGCCTTCACGCACCTCGCGCTGATCAGCGCCGCCTTCGATCTCGACCGGCGGCTCTCCGCCGCCGGGCACGCCGGCTGAGCGGCAGCCCGACAGGCCAAGTCGCCTGGCCGTCACCGCATTCAGCCCGTCACCGGCGCTTCATGCTGCTGACACGAAGACGCCATACAGTCAGGCTAGCATCGTGCATCGGCGCGGGCTCGGAGCGGACGAGGCCAGGCCAGCCCGCGGGAGTGGGGCGGCGCCATGAACCCAATCGTCGTTCGACGGAGCCACCGCTTGTCGCTGGCCGAGGCCAAGAGGCTGGCGGAGACGATGGCGAAGCGCCTGCAGCGGGAGTTCGGCGGAACCCACGCGTGGGACGGTGACACGCTGCGCTTCCGGCGAACCGGCGCGACGGGACACGTCGCGGTGACGAAGGGCGCCCTCGAAGTTCAGGTCGAGCTCGGCCTCTTGCTCACGCCGCTCCGCTCGCTCATCGAGCGCGAGATCTGCGCCTTCTGTGACGAGCAGTTCGGGGCTCCCGAGCGCTCCCGCCCGGTCAGCGCGGTGGCGCGGAGGAAGGGCGCCACCGGATCCTCGCACGCGCGTCCCAAGTAGACGCCGGGGTCCCGGCCAAGAAACACCGATCCTGGCTGCACCGTCCTGCGACGGGGAAGCGGCCATGCGGGAGCGCCGCGATCGGCTCCGAGGCCATCATCCCTAGATGACCTACCGACTCACTGACTAGTTCTGAGGCCAGCAGTAGTCGGCGGCCATCTCGTACGACGGGTGTCACGGTGCGCCGCGAGGTCACCACGTCGGCCGCCCAGCGACGCTGGAACTGGTAGACCTTGTTGAAGACCGGGTTCCTGTCCTGTTCTGGCAGAAAATCGCGCGACACGCCGGTTGTCCGCTCTGTACCCGGGGGGGAGGAGCGGCGGTGGACGGGGACCGGGGTGAGGGCTGAGAACGGGCGTTCCGGCAACTGTCTCTTTGTTCGGCCTATGCTCCTATCTGGCTGCTGATGCAGAGTACCGATGCGCACTGAAGGGCCTCCGCATCAGCGCTTCGGGTTTGTGCTAGTCTTCCTTCACCGGCGTGAGGATCGGAGCCCCTTTGGCCTTCAGCAGCACCACGACGAACCTGGCCGGCTCCGTGTTGCTGGCGTTGCGCCCCACGACGTGAACATCGGTAGGACCCTCGTAGAACGTCTGCCCTGCCTTGAGCGTGACGGCAGGTTGGCCCTTCAACTGCATGACGATCTGGCCTTCGAGCACGTAGACGAACGCATGGGCGTTGTGCCGATGGACCATGTCTCGTGCGCCCGGCGGATACGACACCTCAATCATGCGACCCTCCTTGCCCGGATAGTCCGCAAGGTCGAGCGCGAAGAGTTCCTTCACGTCTGCGGCTTCGGTCGGGACGGCTGCGACCATCAGGAGTGCCGTTAGCAGAACCAACGCAACGGGTTTGGTCGTCATGGTTGCCCCTTTCGCTTCGTATTCGCCCACTCGCAGACCCGCTCGCGGTGCATTAATAACGCTCACGCTACTTCTCGGGCATCTGCCGGTCACCGCACCGATTGTGTCAGCGCCGTCAGCAGCATCAGGCTCTTGCCTGAGAGCGGCGGACCCATTCGTCGAGACCGATGCGGCCGAGGCGCGCTTCGCCCAACGGCACGAGCGAGCGCTCCTCGACGCGGCCGCCGTAGTATCGGGCCTCGGGGTCCCTCACGACCGTACGCGGGTCGCTGAGCGCCTTCAGGTAGCGGGCGACGATTTCGTTGAAGGGTGCTCGTTCCGGGCCGGCGATCTCGACGATGCCGCGTCGCGGCGCCGCGAGCGCCACATCGGCGACGATGGCAGCAACGTCGTCCGCCGCGATGGGCTGGAACAGGCCGGGCGAAAGCCTGACCGTGTTTCCATCCGTAGCTGAAGCGGCGATGCCGCCGAGGAATTCCAGGAACTGGGTCGAGCGGATGATGGTGTAGGGAATGCCGGAGGCCTCGATCAGCTTCTCTTGGGCGACCTTGGCACGGAAATAGCCATTGTCGGGCGTCCGGTCCGTTCCGACGATGGAGACCGCGACATGGTGCCGGACGCCGGCTGCAGCCTCCGCCGCGAGAAGGTTGCGGCCGGAGGTCTCGAAGAATTCCAGCACCGCCTTGTCTTCAAATGAGGGCGAGTTGGCGAGGTCGATCACCACCTGCGTGCCGGCCATGGCCTCTTTGAGGCCCGCGCCGGTGATGGTGTTGACGCCGGTATTGGGCGAGGCAGCGACGACCTCGTGTCCGCCTTGGCGGAGAATCGGGACGGTCTTCGATCCGATCAGGCCGGTGCCGCCGATAACGACGATCTTCATTGCGAACCTCCTAGTTCGTAGCCCGCCAGCTGGGGTTTGTGATGGTTGTGCGGCAAGCTACGGTCAGCGAGTGTGGTCCACCACGAGGGAGACGGAGAGCGGCTGTTCCACAGCGGGATCCTGTCGGTGGCGACCAGGCGTTCAAGCCAGATTCACCCGAGCCTTAGCGCTCAGCGAGCACCAACCTGAGAGGGGGGAGGTGCATGCTGAGCGGAAGAGTATCACGTGCAGAGCCGTCTCGCTAGCCGTCTCGGACGGCGAGTGCCTCAGCGAACCGCAGGAGGGACCGGCTTGGCCGCAGTCCGTGGTGACCTCGAAGGTCGTCGGTGACTGGAGACGTTCGCGGCCGGTCAGCGCGTGTCACGTTCATTCCCCGGATCGTACGCCTGTCTGGTTCTTGCCGAAAACGTTGGCGCCCCACTGCCGAGGCTCCTCCGACGCACGTCTCAAGTTAGGAACGTCGGTGCTGAGGGCAATTCCAGCGGGGTTCCTTGCCCAATGGAATTCATACACACCCCCGTTCGTGCCGGCTAAGTCGCTTCACGGGGAGATAGCAGCTCGAACGCCGCGAGTGCATTCGGTTGGGCCCGTGTCGACGCGCTCAGCTCCCCATCCGTGAGCGGAATGCTCGCCGCTGTGGTCGCCATCGCGGGATTCCGGACGAAAGCCTCACGGAATCGTCCGTCGACGACGAGTTTCCCGAGCGCCCGCTCGATGGCCGGCTGGTTCATGTGTGTCATCCTCTGGCTTACTTGACGATCGAAACGAGCGGTTTCCCCTTTTCGACGATGTACGTCGCGAGCTCCGCCGCGTTGCCGCTTCCGACGTTCCTCGCTGCGTGGATTGTTCCAGCCGGGATGAACAAGACGTCGCCGGCCTTGAGCGTCATCGGCGGTCTGCCCTCGACCTGATACTCGAACGTGCCTTCGAGGACATAGATGATCTCTTCGCCCGGATGCGTGTGGTTCGGGAACGCCACGCCCGGGTCGAGATCGACGCGGACCTGGATGACCTCGCGCCCGGGCATGCCGAGGTCATGCCGCTGAAGATCGGTGCGCTTGATCCCCGACTGCTGCGCCGATCCCACGTCCAGGGTCAGCCCGGTTGCGAGAATGAGCACCGCGATCGCCATGACTCGCGTAGCTTTCATGAGGAGGTCCTTTCGTCTTTTAACATGTCTGTGGGTGAAGCGGAGATGCTCGGCCTTCGCGTCAGTGCCTCGATCAATGGTCAGCCATATTGCCCAGGAGCCGGCCCAGGGACATCTCGGCTTCTCGGGTTTGGAAGCCACGTTTCAATAGCCGCCTGGATGCGCGTTGGGCCTCGGGGTCGCGCACACTCGCGCCCAAGAGATCGGAATCGCGACGGAAGTCATCGGCCGGGGCGAGGGCGACCGCATTGACCCGCTCCTTGACCACGACCTGGCCGGCGGTCGGAAACCGGGCGACCAGATGGGCAAGCGAGCGGACGAAGCCATCGAGCGCGTTGGCGGGCAACGCTCGATTGATCCAGCCGTACCGCTCCGCCAGGTCGCGTTATCATCGTGCCAAGCGCAGGGTGGTTCGCGGGTGCTGCGGGTTCACAGCGGGGCTGAGGTTTCTGACTGGCACATGGCCAGTCGCGCGGCGCGGGTCACGAGATAGTTCCTTTCAGGCACGCTCGAAGTGCGGGCGGCGGCTTTCCGATAGTGCGCAACCGCCGCCTCCCCATTGCCGGCCTTTTCGAGCAGGTGGGCGCGCACGGCGTCCAAACGGTAGTGACCTTTGAGGCGGGCGTCCGCCGCTAGCACGTCCAGCGCGTCCAGGCCCGCCTTTGGTCCCTCCACCATGGCCGTCGCCACGATTCGGTTGAGCGAAACGATCGGATTGTCCGAAAGCCGCTCGAGCAGCTGATAGAACGCGAGGATCTGCGCCCAGTCGGTCTCCTCGAAGCGCGCGGCTTCGTCGTGGATCGCCGCGATCGCCGCCTGGATCTGATAGGGCCCGACAGGCCCCTTCGGCAGCGCAGCGCTGACGAGCGCTACGCCTTCGGCAATGAACTCCTTGTTCCAGAGCGTCCGGTCCTGCTCGTCCAACGGGACGAGCTCGCCGTCCGCGTCGGTGCGCGCCGGCCGGCGCGCATCGGTGAGCAGCATCAGGGCCAGAAGGGCCGCGACCTCCGCATCGTCTGGAAGAACCTGGTGTAGCGCGCGGGCCAAGCGAATAGCCTCCGACGAGAGGTCGGTGCGATGCAGCGTCGGGCCGGCGCTGCTCGTGTAGCCCTCGCTGTAGATCAGGTACAGCGTATGCCGCACGGCGTTCAGTCTCCGCGCGCGCTCTTCGCGCGTCGGCATGCGGAACGCCACGCCGGAGGATCGGATAGTCTCCTTGGCGCGGCTGATCCTTTGGGCGATCGTCGCTTCGGGAACCAGGAAAGCGTTCGCGATCTCCGCCGTCGTCAATCCTCCGACCGCGCGCAGCGTGAGCGCGACCGCCGACGGTGTCGTCAGCGAGGGATGGCAACACATGAACAGGAGAAGAAGCGTGTCATCGCCTGGATCCGCCTCCTCCGCGTCCGCGACTCGCGCGGCGGGATGAAGGAGCGCGTCTCGAGCCGCGGCCTCTTCGCGGCGCCGGCGCGCCGCCTCGCTGCGCCAGTGATCGGTCATCCGCCGCGAGGCGACCTGGATCAGCCAGCCGCGCGGGTTCTCCGGAAGCCCGTCGCGCGGCCACTGAACGGCGGCTGCGATCAGCGCCTCCTGCACGGCGTCTTCGGCCGCGGCGAAGTCTCCGTAGCGTCCGACGACGCAGCCGAGAACCTGTGGCGCCAGCTCGCGCAGCAGGCTCTCGGCGCGGCTATCGAGAGAGGGTGACGTCTCACACCTCGACGGGTGAAACGCTCATGACCTCGCGGACCTCGATGTCCATGTTCAGCGGCTTGCCGCCGGGCCCGGGCGCCGCCGAGGCTTTCCCGGCGACCTCATAGGCGCGCTCCGGACGATCGACTTCGATGATCCAGTAGCCGGCGAGGAATTCCTTCGTCTCCGGAAACACGCCATCGGTCACCGGTCGACCGTCGTTGCCTGCCCGCACGAGCCGGGCCTTGCCCGGTCCGGTCAAGCCCTCCCCGCCGACCAGCTCGCCTGCGTCCCTCAATTCCTTGTTCAGCCGGTGCATGAAGTCGATATGCGCTTTGATGTCCTGCGGGGGCCAATTGAAGATCTCCCAGTCCCCCTTACCCTTTGGTGCGTGCATCATGAGCATGTATTTCATCGCTTTGGCTCCTTTTCAGGCGACGTGATCAGCGCCTTCATCGGTAGGTCGGAGCACGGAACGGATTCTCGACATTGCGGATGAACAAAACTCTCGGCCACGGCTCTTCCGATTCTACTCGCGCGCCGGCGGCGCTCGATATGGTGGTGGCTGGTGAGGGGATACAGGACGACTGTACCTCGCGCCGGCGCGGGCTGTCGTTAGCAAGACTCTGGTGAGGCCGCGTCGCGTTGTAGTAGGCGAGGTACGTGCGAACCAAGCGACGCCGGTGGCGCTCGTTGAGCACGATGACGAGATCGAGGCATTCGCGGCGAATCGAGCCAATGACGCGCTCGGCGAAGGGCTTCTGCCAGGGAGCGCGAGGTGTGATGACGACCTGGCGAAAGCCCATGCGCTCGACCCGGCGCTGGAAATCAGCGCCGTCGAATGGCATCGCGATCGCGGAGCAGGTAGGCGCGGCCGGTCTCGTCCGGGAACGCGTGGGCGATCAGTTGAGCTACCCAGGCGGCGGTGGGCTGGTCGATGACGCCGATGTGAATGAGTTCTCGACGGTGGTGGCGAGCCACAATCGACGGCTCAGCCCATGATTACCGCTTCTTCAGATTCCCGCTTCGATCCCTTCGGCGAGTTCGCGCAGGGCGCTGCCGCGGGCTCGGTGAGCGATCTCATGTCCAACAGCGATCACGATCGCGACCGGCCACTCGATGATTTCACAGACCGCCATGAGTGAGAGCCCCACGTACCAGGCGAGGCGAGGATCGACAGGGTACGCGGAGGGGGAGGCAGGGGCGGATCGGGCACGCGTTCTGGGCCGCGGCCTTTGCGCTCGTTTGTTGCCTCGGAGCTGGCTCTGCTCAGGCACCTTGGCTAATCATTTTCGCACACTCCGAAGTCAGCCGCTACGGCCTCCGGATTTTGTCTCGGGGAGGGAAGAGAAGATAGGGGGAAAGGGAGGAGGAATCCCCGTTTCCAACGGCGAAGACCCGCGTCCACCGCCGCGGCTCCTTCTCCGCAAGCGGCTCTCGACGTTCATGGAAAGCGACAGGCCCTCCGAAACCGAAGTGCCGACACGTTGCTGGCGAGTTCGAATACAAACCGTCGCTCGCCGCCGAGGCCGCCCGGCGGATATTCCCGCCCGAGGAGACGGAGCTCATTGGGCCGCTGGTCGCTCGCGATGCGCTGTTTTTCGATCCCACGGCCTCACCCGATGCCATCGACGGAGCCTGTCGATTCGCGCAGTCCATCGGCCAGCTGACAGCGCCACTCGCATAGGAGCAGATCGTCGCCGCCCAGTTCCAGCACCTGTGGACAGCCCCATCCTCGTCGATCGGCGGACGACCCGGTGAGCGTCGTCGGGACCTCCAGCGCCAGTAGAGTCGAAAGCCTTGACGGTGCCAAGGACCACCGTGGCGGGCTGGACAATGAACTGGCTGGACCGCCAGTTCGCCCAGAGCCGTCAGAGGCGCACCCAGAGGATGTTGTCCTGGCGGCGGAGCCGAGGCCGCGGGCTCGACCGCTACAGGACCATCAATTGATGACGCAGAGTAACGTTCTCGAGCGTAACGGCGGTGGAGCGGCCGAGAAGGGCGCGAAGGAAGGTCCAGACACCCCGCGGCGAGGATCATTGCAGCTCCCAACGGTGAGGGATGAAGGACTGGCCGAAACTCTACATGCGGCATTCGACCGGCGAGTTTTTGACCGGGACACCTCCGTGTCAGAAATGGGGAAGGACAGCCTCCAATCGATGACACTGGCCCGATCGGGCGTCGGCAGCGCTCGCCTCAATTAGATCGACGACCGCCGAGCTCATCCGCGTGGAGCGTCACAAAGTCCCGGACGCTCATGGCCGGCCGTCCGGTCACCCGCTCCACGCCGTCCGCCAGCCGGTCGTACCGACCTGCCCGGTGCAACTCAGCCATCGTCACCAGATGCCGGGTCACGTGCTCCGGCAGCCCCTCCCTTTTCAGCTCCCTTTCCCACTCCGGGTGGGGGATGTCGTAGTACGTGACCTCACGGTTCAGCGCGTCCGAGTACTCGCGGGCGACGCCGTTCATGTCCTGCGACCGCGGGCCGGTGAGTTCGTAGATCCGGCCCAGGTGCGGCCCAGGGTCAGCGAGGACGGTAGCAACCACGCGAGCGACATCAGCCGCGGCGACCGGAGAGGTCTTGCCCCGGCCGAACGGAACTTCGATGCGGCCTCGCTCACGGACGGTCGGACCGGCGAAGCGGAGGAAGAAGCCGTCCAGGAAGACCGTCGGCCGGACGGTGACGACCGGCAGCCCGGACCACCCGAGAGCCTGCTCGCCGAGCCAGTGCTGCCGCTGCTGAGGGCTCGGGGTGGTGTTCTGGATGCTCATCTGGGAGACTGTCATCTGGGACATGTTGACTAGGGCGTTCACCCCGATTTCCCGGGCGACCGCTGCCATGATCACAGTCGCCTCCAGGTACCCGGCGGACACGGACATGCCGAAGTACAACCGTCGACAGCCGTAGACGACCCGATAGACGTCGGCCGGCTCGAGCAGGTCTCCGACCACCACTTCGGCCCCGGCGGCCCGCAAGGCCGCCGCCCGGTCGTCCTCGCGGCGGACCATGGCGCGAACCGGAAGCCCGCGATCGAGGAGCAGGCCGGTCACGGTTCGCCCGACCGCCCCGAGTTGACCGGCTGCCCCGGTTACGAGGATCAATCCGTCATCGGCCATTCGACTTCCCTACCTTTCGCCGAACTGTTAGTCGCCTGAACTGTATCACTCGGCTCAAGGTCTTCTCCTGTCGATGATCAAGGCGGAGCAGGATGGCGATCATTGAACTAGGATTGTCTTGAGAGCAGCGCCTGATCAACCGTTGACCACCAGCCGGGATTTTGGCGAACGGCAGAAGCGTGCCTGCTTATAGTCCGGATCGGACCATGTTCGTAACGACAAGGAGGCTCGCCATGACGAGAGCGATGGGCAATTCGTTTCTGCAAGGCAACTTCGGCCCAGTACGCGTCGAGGTCACCGTTACCGAACTGCCAGTCACTGGCGCTATCCCTGACCACCTCGAAGGCCGGTACGTCCGCACTGGCCCCAACCCCATCACGGATCCCGACCCGGCGACGTATCACTGGTTCACTGGCACCGGGATGGTGCACGGGGTCCGGCTACGCGGTGGTCGGGCCGAGTGGTACCGAAACCGCTACGTGCGCTCCGACGACGTCGCCGAGATCTTGGGCGAGCCGCGGCGACCGGGCGCAATCTCTCCGGCCAGAGACTTTGCCGCCAACACCAACGTGATCGAGCAAGCCGGGCGCACCTTTGTCGTCGTCGAGGCCGGCGACGAACCCTTACGAACTGACCTACGACCTCGAGACCATCGGCCGGAGCAACTTCGACGGCACGCTTGAAGGTCCTTACACCCCCCATCCCTTGCGCGACCCGGCCACCGGTGAGCTGCACGCAGTATCCTACTTCTTTGGCTGGGGGAACCGGGTCCAATACTCAATCCTCGACACGAACGCCCGTGTGCGACGCACCGTTGACATCGAGTGCGCCGGCTCCCCGGCGATGCACTCGTTCTCCCTGACCGAGAACTACGTGGTGGTCTACGATCTCCCGGTGACGTTGGATCCGAAGGCGATCAGCGCCGATGCCGACGCCACCTCCCCGAGCGGGTTTCCGTACCGGTGGAACCCCGACTACCGGGCCCGAGTCGGCGTGCTGCCCCGTGACCGTGACGCCGTCGATCTGCGCTGGTTCGAGATCAAGCCATGCTACCTGTTCCACACGATGAACGCGTACGACCACGACGGGCGCATCGTGGTCGACGTCGTGCGTCACCCCAAGATGTTCGTCTCGGAGATTCCGGGCCCGAACGAGGAAGGACCGACGCTCGATCGGTGGACGATCGACCTCAACGCCGGAAAAGTGTTCGAGGAACGCCTCGACGACCGGGCCCAGGAGTTCCCCCGCATCGACGAACGACTCACAGGTCGGCGTCATCGCTATGGGTACAGCGTTGCGGGCGAGCTGCAGGTCGGCGACAGCATCGTGTACAAGTACGACTTTGATTCGCGGCGGCAGGCGTCGCGATCGTTTGGACCCGGCAAGGGTCTCAGCGAGTTCGTCTTCGTGCCCTCTGGGCCCGACGCTGCCGAGGACCACGGTGTCCTGATGGGCTACGTCTACGATGGCGGTCGCGAAGCCAGTGACCTCGTGCTCGTCGACGCGGCGACGTTGGAGACGGTGGCGTCCGTGCACCTGCCCGTGCGGGTGCCCTACGGATTCCACGGAAACTGGATCCCCGACCACGTCTCGGGGAGAGCCATCTGACCGCCACGATCTCGCCTGACGAGTCGATGAACATGGATGAACGCCATGGCCGTTGAGGTGGTGCGAGCTCTTCGGGCGGGAGCGAGGGACCTATATTGGCGCCTTGACTCGACAGATGCCTGAGCAGCCACCTCCTCGAGGAGGCTAAGTGCCTGGGGACCAGATCCGATCAGGTGCTGGCAAGGTCGACAGGTGGGATAGGCCGATACGGCCGTGACCGGCAGTTGGACGTGGAGGCTACGTGCTACACTGACGGCCTCCCCATGGAGGGTGATCGCCGCATGGATACCGCGAGGGTCCGATCATCGCCCATCCCTCTTGCGTCTCAGACCCGTGTCCTGGCCGTCGTACTGCACCCGCGGGACGCCAAGCAGGTGACCATTCCCGAGCCGAAGAAAGAGTAACCCCGGCGAGACCGTAACACCATAAGAGACCGATATGAACATCTTTGTCGCGGGGGCGAGTGGGGCGATTGGCCGCCCGCTCCTCGCCGAGTTGGTCCGTCAAGGTCACGCCGTAACAGGCATGACCAACTCCGACGCCGGCGCACGGGTCATCGCGGGCCTCGGCGCGGCTGTCGCCCATGTGAGCGCGTTCGACGCACCGGCACTGGAACGGGCGCTTCAGGAGTCACGGGCGGAAGTCGTCATCGACGAGTTGACCGCGTTGCCCCGGCACCCGTCGGAAATGGCCGCCGCCGCGGCCGGAGACCGGAAGTTGCGCCTCGAAGGCGGCGGGAACCTCCACCGCGCCGCGCGGGCGTGCGGGGTGCGGCGGTATATCCAGCAGTCCAGCGGCTTCTTCCTCAAACCGGGCAGCGGGCTGGCCGACGAGTCCGAGGGCATGGCGGTCGATGCCAGCCCCCGCGTGGCGGCGAGCGCGCGGACCTACGCCGAGCTGGAGTCGCGGGTGCTGAACGCGGAGGGTATCGAAGGGGTCGCCCTGCGGTACGGGTTCTTCTACGGGCCGGGCACCTGGTACAACCCGGACGGCGCCGCAGCGGACCAAGCGCGGAAGCAGGAACTGGCGATCATCGGCGCGGGGGAAGGCGTCTGGTCGTGGGTCCACATCGAGGACGCGGCGGTCGCAACGGTCGCCGCCCTGACGGCCCCGCCGGGCGTGTATCATGTCGTGGATGACGACCCGTCCCCGGTCAGCCGCTGGCTGCCGGCGTTCGCGCGGTGGGTCGGGGCCCCGCCCCCGCCCCAGGTGACTGAACAGGAGGGGCGAGAACGAGGCGGCGAGGACGCCGTCTACTACGGCACAAAGCTCCGAGGGGCGACAAACGGGAAGGCGAAAAAGACTCTGAACTTCGCGCCCCGTCGGCTGCAATGGTTGGACCAATGAACGGGTTGTCGCGGGTGTGCAGTGGCTGTGCCGAACCATGCCCCCTCTCCGCTGCACCTGACCGGGGCCGCCATTACGGCTTTGCGGGGTTCATAACTCACTTAGGCGGCCGCGCGAGCTCGCCGGAGAGGTGACCCATGCAACAGCGACTCGTCGTCATCGGAGCCGGCTTCGCCGGCATGAACGCGGCGCTCTCGGCTGCACGCCTCCGCGACGCGAAGGGTGTCTCGCCCGACGAGCTCGAGATCGCGGTGATCTCGCCTCAGCCGGTGCTGGTGATCCGGCCGCGCCTCTACGAACCCGCGCCCGAGACGTTGACCGCGCCGCTCCTCGAACTGTTCCGGGCGACGAACGTGGTGTACGTGCAGGGCAGCGTCGAGACGATCGACACCAAGGCCGGCTCGGTCGACGTCGTCGCTCCTCGCGACCAGCGCAGCGCCCTGACGTACGACCGGCTGGTCCTCGCTGCGGGCAGCCGCCTGTTCCGGCCGAACCTTCCCGGCCTCGCCGAGCACGGCTTCAGCGTGGACTCGCTCGACGACGCGGTGGCTCTCGACCGCCACCTCCATCGCCTGGCCGATGCGCCCCGGTCTGCGGCGCGCGCGACGGTGGTGGTCGCAGGCGGCGGCTTCACCGGCATCGAGGCCGCGACCGAGATGCCGGCGCGGCTGCGCGCCATCCTCGGCGAGGATGCCCCGATCCGGGTCGTGATCGTCGAGCGCGGCGACGTGATCGCTCCGGACATGGGTGCGAATCCGCGCCCCGTGATCGAGGCGGCTCTGCGCGAGCTCGGCGTGGAGACCCGGCTCGGCGCCGGCGTCGCCGCGCTCGACGGAACCGGCGTCACGCTCACCGATCGAGAGCGCATCGAAGCGGCCACGGTGATCTGGGCGGCCGGCCTGCGCGCCACTCCGCTGACGGCCCAGATCCCGGCCGAGCGCGACGGTTCCGGCCGGCTGCTGGTCGATCGGGATCTGCGAGTTGCGGAGGTACCGACGGTGTTCGCCACCGGCGACGCCGCCAAGGCCGCGAGCGACGACGTGGGCCATCACGCGCTCATGTCGTGCCAGCACGCGACACGGCTCGGCGCCTTCGCCGGCAACAACGCCGCGGCCGATCTGCTCGGCGTCCCCACGTCGCCGTACCACCAGGAGGCGTACGTCACCTGCCTCGACCTCGGCGCTGCCGGCGCCGTCTTCACGCGCGGCTGGGACCGAAAGGTCGCGCTGGTCGGCGCCAACGCGAAGAAGGTCAAGCGGGAGATCAACACGGTGTGGATCTACCCGCCGCGCGCCGATCGCGCTGCGGCCCTCGCCGCTGCGGCGCCCGAGAGCGTCACGCATCTCCATGACGAGCTGCTCGATGCGCTCCTCGGCACCGACGCGGCTTGAGGACGCCCGGGGGCCCATCACGAAACTCCGCGAATTCTCCTGTCCTTCGGCATAATCTGGTCCGACTCCTTTCCGGTTCGCCTGACGGTCCCAAGTCATCGGCTTGGGGGATCTCGACGTGACGTCCGGAGGTAGTCGTTAGCTCCATCACGCCTGCGTAAGGCTGGATTGTTCGCGACTGCGACGACGTGGGCCATCATGCGCTCATGTCGGCGCCAGCACGCGACACGGCTCGGCGCCTTCGCCGGCAACAACGCCGCGGCGGATCTGCTCGGCGTCCCCACGTCGCCGTACCACCAGGAGGCATACGTCACCTGCCTCGACCTCGGCGCTGCCGGCGCCGTCCTCACGCGCGGCTGGGACCGAAAGGTCGCGCTGGTCCGCGCCAACGCGAAGAAGGTCAAGCGGGAGATCAACACGGTGTCGATCCCCCGCCGCGCGCCGCGCGCCTGCGGCCCTCGCCGCTGCGGCACCGAGAGCGTACCGCGTCTCCATGACGAGCTGCTCGATGCCCTCCTCGGCACCGACGCGGGGTTGAGGACGCCCCGGGGGGCCCATCACGAAACTCCGACAGCTCGATTCGCCTGGCGCCCGGCGCCTTTTGGCGATGGACAGGAGGGTGTCCAATGACTGAGGAACGCGCTGTTCTTGCCGGCGGTTGCTTCTGGGGCGTGCAGGATCTTCTTCGCCGCTACGATGGCGTTCTGTCGACACGGGTCGGCTACACCGGCGGCAGCGTGTCCCACGCTACCTATCGCAATCACGGCTCACATGCCGAAGCAGTCGAGGTCATCTTTGATCCTGCCCGGGTCAGCTATCGGCAGATCCTCGAATTCTTCTTCCAGATTCACGACCCAAGCACGCGCAATCGCCAAGGCAACGACTTCGGGGCCAGCTACCGATCTGCGATCTTCTACACCAGTGACGAGCAGAAGCGGATTGCCGAAGACACCATCGCCGACGTCGATGCTTCAGGCCTGTGGCCGGGCAAGGTCCTTACGGAAGTCGTTCCGGCTCGCGACTTCTGGGAGGCCGAACTCGAGCATCAGGATTATCTCCAACGATATCCCGACGGTTACACCTGTCATTTCGTCCGGCCCCACTGGAGACTGCCGATTCGTGCCGACAAGGTTGCAAAGCATGCGTAACAGCAGATCCTCCAGCAAAGCGCACGCTAGGAGGTGCGCAATGCGATGCACAGCGCTGGTACGTAGCACGGTACGCGTATTTGCTTCGTTTGATGGTTGTGTTTGCCGTTACGGTAGGGCTTGCGAGTGCGGCGCGAGTGCAGGAAGTCCACGGAGGGGGCATGACAACCATGACATATGACAAGGATGTTACCGGTGATTAACAGGTGGAATCGTCTGTCGGTGCCCTTTCCGGGCTGTGCCTGGCGAATATCAGCCGGCGACACGTAAAGTACAAGGAGGAGAGCAATGACCAAGGTGCTGATCGCGTTATCGCTTAGCTTGGCGGCGGCTACCGCCGAGGCTCAAGTGGCCAAGGTGACGCCGCTAATGACGAAGGACCTGGCGGGAACAGACGGCAAAGAGGGCTCGATGGTCATGGTGGAGTACGCGCCGGGCGGGTCGGACCCTCCGCACCGGCACAATGCTTATTCGTTTGTCTATGTGCTGGAAGGGGCAGTGGTGATGCAGGTGAAGGGTGGGAAGGAAGTGACACTGGGGCCGGGCCAGACATTCTATGAGTCGCCGGAAGACGTGCACGCGGTTTCCCGGAATGCCAGCACTACAAAGCCTGCCAAGCTCCTGGGGTTCTTTGTGAAGCAGAAGGGGGCTCCGCTTACCGTGCCGGAAAGGTGATCGGTTGCTCGGTGGCCTTTCTGTCTCACCGTTCGTGGCACACAAGGAGACCGATATGAGCTTCGTCTCGCGCGGCTTTCGCGGCCGGCGACGGGACGCGGACACCGATCCGGCCCGCGTGCCTCCCGGCCAGTCCGTGACCCGCGACTTCCCGGTGCTCTCGGCCGGCCCGACGCCGCATACGCCTCTCGACCGGTGGACGTTCTCGATCGAGAACGGCGGCGTGCTCCGGACGTGGACGTGGGAGGAGTTCCGCGCCCTCCCGAGCGAGCCGGTCACGGCCGACATCCACTGCGTCACCCGCTGGTCGAAGCTCGACACGACCTGGGAGGGCGTGTCGGTCGACACGCTCCTCGACCAGGTCGACCACGACGCGGGCTACGTGCTCGCGTTCTGCGACGGCGGCTACACGACCAACCTGCCGCTCGAGGACGTGACCGGCGGGAAGGCCTGGGTCGTCTACACCTACGAGGGCGAGCCCCTCGACCCCGAGCACGGCGGCCCGGCGCGGCTGCTCGTCCCGCACCTCTACTTCTGGAAGAGCGCCAAGTGGGTGCGCGGGCTCCGCCTGCTCGACGAGGACGAGCCGGGCTTCTGGGAGACGTACGGCTACCACATGTACGGCGACCCGTGGCGGGAGCAGCGCTACTCGGGCGACTGACCTGGCGCGTCGCGACCGTGACGGCGGTCGTCGACGAGACGCCGCGCGTGCGCACCCTCGAGCTCGAGGTCCCGGGCTGGCCGGGCCACGTCGCGGGCCAGCACGTCGACGTCCGGCTGACGGCCGAGGACGGCTACCGCGCCGAGCGCGCGTACTCGCTCGCCTCCGCCCCCGGCGAGCCGCCGGTGATCACCGTCGAGCGGCTCGAGGACGGGGAGGTCTCGCCGTACCTGACGAAGGACGTGCGGCCGGGCGACGCGTTCGAGGTCCGCGGGCCGATCGGCGGCTATTTCGTCTGGCGCCCAGACGACGGCGGCCCGCTGTTCCTCGCGGCCGGAGGCTCCGGCGTCGCCCCGATGCGGGCGATCCTGCGCCATCGGCGCAACAGCATGAGCGAGGTGAGAGCGCGGCTGCTCTACTCCTCGCGCACCCTCGAGGACGTCATCTACCGCGCGGAGCTCGACGGGGAGGAGGTCGTCCACACGCTCACGCGCGCGCAGCCGCCCGGGTGGACGGGATACGCGCGTCGAGTCGACGCCGACCTCCTGCGCGAGGTCGCCTGGCCGGCCGAGGACGGGCCGCTGGCGTTCGTCTGCGGTCCGACGAGCTTCGTGGAGTCGGTCGCGGCCGGCCTGGTCGAGCTCGGCTACGCGCCGGGACGCATCAAGACCGAGCGGTTCGGAGCGACGGGAGGACGCTGATGGAGGCGCTCGACGGCAACGCGATCGGCGGAATGCTGTACCACGTCTTCGGCGGCGAGATGACGATGGCGCAGGCGCAGTGCGGCCGCTGCGGGGCGCGCGGCCCGCTGGCCGAGTGCGAGGTCTATCTCGGCGGCCCGGGCGTCGTCGTCCGCTGCCGCGTCTGCCACAACATCGTGATGGTGCTCGTCGAGGTGCGGGAGATGATGTGCGTCGACCTCGGCGGGCTGAGCGAGCTCGAGCTCCCGGCCAGGCGCTAGGCAGCCGCCAGGTCGTTGCTCACGGTGTGGGCGTCGACGAGGGTGGCAACGGTAGTGCAGCGTCGGGCGCTTGCGCCTTCGGGTGGCGTGCAGAGAGACGTGGCAACTGGAACTCACTGAGAGAGCGGCGCAAGAGCGCGGTCCTCTCCTCGCACTTACATCAGTAAAGGAGACGTCGATGAGAGTCGTCAGAGCTTATCACGTCTTAAGTATCCAAGCATTTTCCAACGTCTTGGGTGTCGTGGAACTCGCCATCGCCCTAACGATCGCCCTGCGACCGCTGTCGGCCGCCGTGGCGGCGGTTGGGAGCGGGGCAGCGGTGGTGATGTTCCTCACAACGCTGAGCTTTCTCGTGTCAACCCCCGGCTGGGAGCCGAGCCTCGGCGGATTCCCAGCGCTCTCTGTCGCGCCGGGGCAGTTTCTGCTCAAGGATGTCGTCCTCCTTGGCGCCGCACTCTGGTCGTTGGGAGAGGCGCTGCAAGGCATCGAGCGCGGGCGTAAGTCGTCTGCTACGACGCACATCTGATACTTGACAGGAGACCCCGCCATATTCAGCGTGGCGTTCATCTTCGACCGCACGCTGAGGCAGGGCGGATTTTAACCATCCAGAGAGGACACGACGATGATAGTGAAATTATTACCAGCAGATGCGCATAACCAACGCACGATCAACCAGGGCCACCCGCCGAATTGGCAGAACCCGCCCGGCGGCAACTACGATCTTGTGGTCCTCGGAGGGGGTCCAGCCGGGTTGATCGCCGCTCTGACGGCCGCGGTGGGCGGCCACCACGTCGCCATGACCGAGAAGCTGTTGACTGGCGGGACCTGCGTCAACTTCGGCTGTACGCCAAGCAAGGCACTGATCCGCTGCGCCCGCGCAGTCCACGAGGCCAGGCGTGGAGCTGATTTCGCCTTCCGGCTCAACACACCCCCGCAAGTCGATTTCGCCAAGGTCATGGAACGAGTCCGCCGCATCCGGTCCATGAGCAGCGCCGGTGACGCCGTTCAACTGGTTGCCGAGGCAGGGGTAGACGTCTACCTCGGTCACACCCGCTTTATCAAGCCGAACACGGTGGCGGTGGATGGTCGCGAGCTGCGTTTCAACAAGGCGGTGCTTGCGACTGGCTCGCGCCCCGTAGCCCCGGTCATCGAGGGGCTCCGGGAGGGCGAGTACTTGAACAACGAAAGCGTCTTTTCACTGACTGAACTCCCTCGGAGGCTGGTGGTACTTGGGGGCGGGCCGATGGGCAGCGAACTAGCTCAGGCATTTCGTCTCCTTGGTGGCGAGGTGGACCTTGTCCATTCGGGAAACCACCTCTTGCCGAAGGACCAGCCGGAGGCGGGCGAGGTGCTGCGCCGGCGGTTAGAGCGCGATGGAATTCGCCTGCATTTGGGATTTAGGGCGGTGCTGGCGGCGAAGGGCCGGCTGACGGTCCGAGACCAGGACGAAACGCGGGAACTTGAATATGACGCGCTTCTGCTGGGCATCGGGCGCAGGGCAAACGTAGACGACCTAGGGCTGGAGGCCGCGGAGATAGGAGTAAAAGATGGGGCCGTGGAGGTCGATGCGTTTCTGCGGACAAGCAACCCGGCAGTCTATGCCGCCGGTGACGTGGCGTTCCCGGAAAAGTACACGCACGCAGCGATGGCGACGGCGCGGTTGTGCGTTGCGAACGCTCTGGACGGAGCGAACCGCCCGGCGCGCGACTTGGTCATTCCGCATTGCACCTACACCGACCCCGAGGTAGCCACCGTCGGCTTGACCCCGGTCCGGGCGGCCGAGGAGGGGTTCGCCTTGGACACACACCACCTGGAACTTTCAAAGGTGGAGCGGGCATTCATTGATGGTGAAGAGGAGGGGTTCGCGGCGATCTACACCCGCAAAGGGACCGGCGAGATCGTCGGTGCGACATTAGTGGCGGCGCACGCGGGGGAGATGATCAGCGAGCTGACTCTGGCTGTCACGAGCAAACTGCCGATGGAGGCGCTGGCTGAGACGGTCCACTGCTATCCTACACAGGCAGAGGTATTTCAGCGGATCGCGCTGGAATACGTTAAATCGCCGAAGGGGACGTCCGGGCGCTGAAGCTGCGATTGTCGTTTCCTAGCGCACGGCCGGCGTGGCGCTGACCTGTCGGCCAACATGCCTCGGCCATCCTAGGCGACCCCCACAAGGTGGAGACAGGAGTCGGTGGGAGCAAAGGCGAGGCGGTGGGGATGGCGAGGTCGAGCGGGCGAGGTCGATCGCGTGGACCTCGACTATTATCGTCAAGCGCCGCCTCGGCCTTGTGGTTCAGACCTGATTCCGTGTCGCGCGGACCGTGTCCTTCTGAAGCGCGCTCCCGATTCGATGCTGCCGGTGTGGCTTTGCCTTTGCGCGAGCGAGTACAGGGCGGTGAGCACGCGCTTGTCGCAGACGCGACAATGCTGTCCAGGCTCTTGGCTCCCGACAACGTCTACATCCATCTCACGGGCGCCGCCGACGACAGGTGCGCCGCGTCAAGGAAGCCGGCGGCTCGCTCTCCAGCGCCACCCCCATCGAGATGGCGATGCGCCACGGCATGCGATGGGCGCCACACAGTGCGACTGGTTGAAGGTGGCCTCCTGGGCCGGCGCGATCCCTTGGGGCGTTCGTGTGCTCATAGTCGGAGGAGAAGGAACAGCAAGAGAACAGTTACGAGACTTGCGCATACGGTCCTGATCACATTCCATCGATTCCAACGGGGCTCGAACGTCTCTCGGGCGTGCCGTAGCGTCGTCTCAGCAAGGTTCACAACGTCGAGTCCCTGAAGCCGGTTGTTCAAGGGGATGTTGACCATGACCGTTGGCAGTTGCACGCCGAGCAAATAGACGAGCGCACCGACGATCATGAGCAGGCGATCGACTCCCGTGAGCGCGCACACGCCGATAAGACCTGCCAAGACGATTGCCAACACCGACCCGAGCCATACGAAGACAAAGAGCGGCTGATTGTTCTGGATCACCCGATCGATGACCTGGAACGCTCGGATGAAGCTGCTGTCATCCAGGCTCCTGAGGCCGGGCATCACGACGGCCCCGAAGGCGAACAGAAAGCCGGCAACGAGAGCGCACAGGACCGCTGCCACCAACAGCGTCCACTGAAAGAGCATCAGAAAACCGGCCTCGACCATGCCGGGTATCATAGTCTCGCTCCTTACCGACCGCATTCCAGGGTCCGTCGTGATACGGCTCGGACTCAAGAGCGCGGCGGTCGCCACGCAGACGTCGTCAGTGGGAATGAGCCGGGGAACGAGTTGACCGGCACTGGGTGCCGGAACGGCATCGACAGCTCCGGCTGAGAGAGACACAGCATGAGCTTAGATACCTCTCGATCTGAGAACGAGACAGCTGTCCGCGCCCTTGCGCGAACGACGCGTTCGTGCGTGGAGGGCTGTCGGATCCCGCGGTGCGCGCGCTGCTCGCGCGATGGGAAACGCGGCAGTGGGTGCGCACCGCGCTCGGGACGGTCGGCTTCGTCGCCGCGCTGCGCGCGCTCCAGCGGTGATGACGCTCCATGCCCGGGCCTGGCTCGCGCTCGCCGTCGTCACGCTCGTCATGACCGGCTTGCTCTTAGCCGGGGCCGGGACGACGCGGTACTGGCAGGTGTGGGTCTACGTCGCGATCTTCGCCGCCGCCTCTGCGTTGACCACGGCATATCTCCTGAAGCACGACCCGGCGCTGCTCGAGCGTCGGATGCGCGGTGGCCCGATGTTCGAACAGCAGGTGACGCAGCGGGTGATGATGACTTTCACGTCGCTAGGCTTCATCGCCATCCTGGTCGTCCCGGCGCTCGACCATCGCTTCGCATGGTCGACGGTGCCGGTCGCGCTCGTCGTCCTCGGTAAGCTTCTCGTGGCGATCGGCGTCTACTTCATCTTTCTCGTCTATCGCGAAAACACGTACACCGCGGCGACGATCGAAATCGCCGCGGGTCAGACGGTTATCACGACAGGGCCGTACGCCATCGTGCGCCATCCGATGTACGCGAGCGGGCCGCTCTACATGTTCGGCACGCCGCTGGCGCTCGGGCCGTACTGGGGCTTCGTGGCGCTCGGGGCGATGGCGCCGTTCCTGCTGTCGCGGCCCGTAAACGAAGAGCGCATCCTCGCGCGGGATCTGCGAGGGTACACCGAATACCAGCGGCGCGTGCGGCACCGTCCACCGCCGGGGATCTGGTGAAGGCGCATGCGATTCGCCGCGCGGAGACGGTTGATCTGCCGTACATCGCGATGGTCGCCAGGACGACGTGGCCCGTCGCCGTATGCTGGCATTGTTCCCGACGCGATCCTGCGACGACTGCTCGACGAGTGGTATTCGCCGGAGAGTCTCGGCTGGGCGCTCGCGGCGCGCGGATCCAGCTTCTTCGTCGCGGAGTCGGCGGACGGCGTCGTCTGCTTCGCGCAGTACGTACGGCGCTCGCGGGTGTCGGTCGAGCTGACACGCATCTACGTGCTGCGCGGCTGGTGCTCGATCTTCATAATTGCCGCGCCAAGCGCTGGCAATCAGGGGGGACCGCAGGCGTCCGCCCCGAGCGGGAGGTTCCGCGGATCGGACGCGCACCCGTAGACGTGCATCGGCTGCCTCGCGCGCCTTCATCGACGCTCGTCGACCAGGATGTCGAAGTGCTGCACCGCCTGGGGTAGCTCCAGCAGGAGCTCGCCGTCGCGCGGCAGGTGATGCGGCTTCTCGATGTCCGCGCCCGCGAACGCCTGAATCGCATCGCGCGATTCCCAGTAGGAGATGACGACGAACTCGGTGACGTCGCCGAGCGTCCGCCGCATCATCTGGCAGCCGCGGCTACCGGGGATCGTCCGGAACGGCGACAGACCGGCCTCCAGGTAGCGCGTGTATTCGTCGGTCCGCGCGGCCGCCGTCCGGCCGCGCCACACTCGAGCGACCATGGTCATCGCACGCCCTCCTTTCGTACCAGCCAAACTCAGATTGCGTCGGTGAAATGCGGCAAGCGCGGACTTGTCGTGTACGACTCGCATGATCCCTGGATCTCCACCCAAAGATTGACTAGCGAAGATCTGCCTGCTAGCCGGCTTCCGTCATCCAGATCTACATCGTGAGCACCACGCGAAATTGGGCCTTCCCGCTCAGCATGAGCGCGTAAGCCTCATTCACTCGCGGGAGGGGATACGTTTCGATCATGGCGCGTACGCCGGTTAACTCGGCGAAGCGCAGCGCGTCCTCGGCATCGGTGGGGATTCCTGACCACCAGCCCTGAACAGTCTTCTTCCCGGAGATCAACTGAAGAGGCGTTACCTCGATGGGATCTGGAGCGGCGCCCACCACCATCATTGTGCCGTTCATTCCGAGTCCGTCGACCAGCGACGACATCGCCTTTGCGCTCGGTGCAGTCGCCAGGATGACGCGCGCGCCACCAAGCTTTTGCAATTCCGCGGCGGCATTCGTTGCGGTGCTGTCGATGTAGATGCTCGCCCCCAGCTGCTTGGCAAGAACGGCGTTTTCGGGCCCGCGCCCGATCGCGGCGACCCTGTAGCCGAATTTCTGCGCGAACTGAATTCCCAGATGGCCGAGTCCACCGATTCCCTGAATGGCCACCAGGTCACCCGGCAGCGCGCCGCTGTGTCGCAGGGCATTGAATGTCGTGATGCCTGCACACAGGAGCGGCGCGGCTTCCGCGGCCTTGAGCGATTCGGGGATGGCCGCCACGGCTTCCACGGGAGCGACCATGTATTCGCCATAGCCGCCGTCGAAGCTGATGCCTGAAACCCTGAGGTTCGTGCAGTTCACGAAATCGCCGCGGCGGCACGCCAGGCACGTTCCATCCTGTCCGCCGTGCCAGCCCACGCCGACGTGCTGACCCTTCTTCCAGTGCGTCACGCCGGCGCCCACGTCGTCGATCACGCCGGCCACTTCGTGTCCTGGCACTCGGGGGAAGACGATGCCAGGCCAGGCGCCATCTTTGGTGAAGACGTCGCTGTGACAGACCCCGCACGCCTGCACGCGGATCCTCACTTCGCCCGGTCCGGGCTGGGGAATCTCCCGCTCGACAATCGCGAAGTCCGCTCCTGCCGTCGGGACCTGCGCCACTTTCATCTTTGCCATCTTCTCTCCTTGTCCGTTGCTACCTACGACGTCGGGCTTTCGCTCCCGAGCCGACCACGGGAGCCTGCCTCGACCCCGCGTCGCGATATAAGCAGGGAATCGCGATATGGACCAAGTTCACCCCTCTTTCGCGCTTGCGGGACAGATGGCGGGGGCGGCCCTTGGCCCACTTTACCGTCGCTGACACGGGCCACTCGTGGCTGCGGCGTCAAGCCCGGTTTCGCCTGTTCGGCAGGGGTGCCCGCCGCTGACCGCTCACCTCGAAACTAACTTCCCGTCTCCGGCACCGTCATGACCTCCAGCAGGTGGCCGTAGGGATCCTCGAAGTAGAAACCCCGCCCGCCCCGGCGGCTGTAGGTCTTCCCGTCTGAATGGTGATCTGGCCCACTGCCGAAAGGGATTCCCTTGGCCTTCACCCGACCGAAGATCCCCTCATACTCAGTATCGCTCACGTGGAAGGCGTAATGATGGCTGTTTCCTGTCCGGGGGTCGAAGCCGGGGCCTCCCCATGCTTCCGGTTCGTCGGCAAAGTCCATGGTCAGGCTCTCGTTGACCTGCACTTGCGCGAAGTAGCCGTCCTCCGGCGTCACTGACAGGCCGAAGATCTCGGCGAAAAACGCGGCCGAGGCTCTCTTGTCCTTGGCGGGCACGATGGTGTGATCGAGGCGAACCGTCATGTGCCTGTCCTCCCTGCGTCTTCGGTTGCGATTCTATCCGCTATCCGCTCAGCACTGGCTAGTCCGGGATCTCGGGATCGACCAGGGCCGCGAGCTGCGCGAGCGACTCCTGCCAGCCGAGGTAGCATGCATCGGGGGGAATGACGTCGGGGACTCCTTCCTGCACGATCGTCAATTCAGTCCCGCATGACACTTTCTTCAGGGTCACGGTCGTCTGCATTTCCCCCGGCAGGTTCGGGTCGTCGAACTTGTCCGTGTAACGGATGAGTTCGTTCGGCTTCATCTCGAGATACCGCCCGCCGAAAGAGTGGCTCTTTCCGGTGGTGAAGTTGGTAAACGACATCTTGTGCGTGCCGCCGACCTTGGCGTCGAGGTGATGAACCAGGCCCGTGAAGCCGTACGGCGGAAGCCACTTGGCCATGGCGTCGGCATCGAGAAACGCTCGATAGACCCGCTCAGGCGCGGCGCGGAGAACGCGGTGAAGACGGATGGTGTTCGGCATGAATCTCTCCTCTTGTTGGTGCATCATCCATAGTCGACCCGGAGCTAGCCAAATCGACAGATGTGCAGGCGGAATGGAGGTCGGTCCGATGTTAGACGCTCACTTTCTGGCGCAGAAATGTCCGTCTAAGGAGCGTGTGCGCTGGGGCAGGACGAGCATAGGTACCTGACCTGGGGCCCGCCGGCGTCTATTCCTGATGGATCGGCGGCTCACCGCCGAGGCGTAGGCCCTGGGCCTGGCTGAGCCAGAAGTTCATGCCCATGCTCCGCAACATCGCGATCGCCTGCCCGCGCGCGGCCGACGCCTCGTCGATACGGCCGTCGGCCTGATGAAGGGCCGCCAGGCCGAGGTGACAGCGCGCTTCGAGTGGCCGCATCTCGAGCGCTCCGGCCAAGGCGAGCGCCTCGCGGAAGCGCTCGCGGGCTTCGGCGCGTCGGGCGGCCTTCCGCGAGGCGGCGACCTCGGCCTGTAGGTGCAGGGCCCACGCCTCGTAGCCGCGCTCGCCACGCTGGCGCGACTGCTCCAGGGCCTGGTCCGCCCGCGTCGCCGCTTCGTCCGGCCGCCCAGCGAGGAGCAGCGCCTCACCCAGCCAGACGAGGCGCCACGTCTGCCCGGTGGCGTTCCCCAATCGTTCGGCCTCGGCGACCGCGTTTTGCAGCATCGACAAGCCCTTGGCGACACGCCCGGCCACAGCGTAAACGTAGCCAAGGCTCGCGGTGAGCCACGGACGGTGGACCGAGAACTCCCACCGGCGACACACCGCGAGACCGCGGGTGAGGGCGGCCGCGGCCTCGCCGAGACGGCCCCGACGGAGGTGCGCGTGGCCGATGGCCGCGAAGGAACCGGCCAGCGCGAACGGGCGATCGGTGCGCGTGGCGAAGTCCAGCGCATGCTTCGCGGCGGCGAGGGCCTCGTCGAAGCGACCCAGCTCGGTCAGCGGCGCGGCGATGTAGTAGAGGCTGAGCTCGGCCAGGCCGAACTCGGTTGGCCATCCCGATGGACCGTAGCGCGCGCCCACGCCAGCTGGCTCCACCGCCGTCGCACACCGCTCGAAGAAGGCCACCGCCTCCCGGTGCCGGCCCAGACTCCAGTGGACCTGGCCGAGTCGGAAGTTCGCCTCCACCGTGAGCCCGTCGTTCGACACGGCCTGAGCCAGGGTGAGGGCACGCTCGCCCGAGGCCAGCGCGCTCGGCAGATCGCCGGTGATCCAGGCGTGATTGCTGACGTAGGCGGCCACCCGCGCGAGCCGCGCTCGATCGTCGAGCTTCTCGGCGATCCGCTCGGCCTTGCGCAGGTGGTGGATCAGATCAGCGAAGCGCCCCAGCGGGTACAGGCTCTGCCGTAGCTCGATCCTGACGTCGAGGTCTCGCTCGTCGACCTCGCGGCCAGGCGCAAGACGCCGAAGGGCACCGAGGGCCTCCTCGAAGCAAGCGACGGCCTCCTGGTGGGCGGACCGCGCCGCGGCCTGGCGACCAGCCATGTGGAGAAACTCCGCCGCCTTCCCCCACGACTTTCCATTACGGTAGTGCGTGCCGAGGGCGAGGGCGTGTGGCGCCAGGTCGTTCCCGTATGTGCCGAGGGCGTCGCGCTTCAGGTAGTCCTCGAGGCTCTCCGCGACGCGCCGGTGCAGCGCCACCGAGAGCGGTGGGGGAAGCTCACTGGTCGCAACCTCCCGGATGTGGTCGTGGCTGAACTCCAGTCCGTCCCCCGCGCCGCGGAGTATCCGGTGGCGGACGAGCTCCTCGACGCCCTCGGCCGCCTCGCGCTCGGACATCTGCGCCGCCCGTTGCACAAGCGCGAAGTCGAACTGGCGGCCGATCACGGCGGCCACCGCGACGAGGCGACGGCCCCTCTCGGAGAGGCGCTCCAGGCGCTGCTGGACGAGCTTGCGCACCCGCGCCGGCAGAGGGAGGCGGGGTTCTCTCGAAAGTATCTGGCCCTCACGCAGCGCATGCATCACCTCCACCACCACGAACGCATTGCCGTCGCTGACGCGCCACGCATCCAGGGCGAGGTGCGACACCAGCTGGCCAGGGAGCCCGGGGGGAGCGAGGGCCTGTACGAGTGCGGTGGTATCGGCGCGCGAGAGCGGAGGCACCGGGAGCCGAATCACCTCGCCGGTCTCGTCAAGCTCGTCGAGGGACTGTCGAAGGAGACCGACGTCGGCCATCTCCTCCTCGCGGACCGTGGCCACCAGCAGGAGTGGGAGCTCGTTCAACCGGCGCCCGAGGAAGGCCAGGAGACGGACGCTCATCTCGTCAGCCCAGTGGACGTCCTCCAAGACCACGAGCAATGGCTGCCGGCGGGTCAAGCGTTTGAGCAGCTCGCTGATCGCCTCGAACGGGTAGCGAGGATCTCCCCCGCTGCGCGCCGCGAGCTCACCCCCGGGAAGAGATGCGGGCGGCTCTGCCTGACTCGACAGCTCCGGCAGGAGCCGTTGCAGCTCGTCGCGCCAGCCGGGCTCGAGCGTGTCGAGGATCTCCCGGTCCTCGAACACGCGGCCGGCCCGAAGGGCGTTGACCCAGGGCGCGAAGGGCAGGATCCGCTCCGTCTCATAGCATCGCCCGATGAGGACACGTGCCAGCCGTCGGGTGGCGGCGGCGCTCAGCTCGGTCACCAGGCGACTCTTTCCCGCGCCCGCCTCCCCGATGAGAACGGCCAGGCGCCCGTGTCCTGCGAAGGCTTCGTTCAGTGCCTCCGTCAGACGCGACAGATCCCGCTCGCGACCCACTAGCGGCGGTTCCCAGGCCGGCGGCGGCTCGGCGATCTCCGGCCCGGGTCGAGCGGTCGTAGGCCGGGCCGGCTCACTCGGTTGCTCGACCATCACCTGGGCGCGGCGACGCAGGATCTCCTGATAGAGCGCCTTCGTCTCGGCCTCGGGCTCGGTTCGAAGCTCGCGCTGGAGCGTGGCCACGCAGAACTGATACTGGCGCAGCGCCGAGCCCCGCCTCCCGGTCTCAGCGTACAGCTGCATCAGGGCCCGGTGGACCGGCTCCTGGAGTGGATCGAGCCGCAGCAGTCGCAACGCGGTCTGAACCGCGGAATCGTGTGAGCTGGCGGCGCGCTGGTGAGCGAGCAGCCGGGACAACGCGTTGACAGCTACCTCGCGAAGTCGTTCTCGGTGGGCAAGCAGCCAGTCCTCGAACGGCTGCTCCTGCACCGCGAGGCCGTCGAGGAAATCCCCCTCGTAGAGAGTGGCCGCCTCGGCGAGCGCCGACAGAGTCGTCTGGGCCGCCCGGAGCTCGAGCTCGTGCACGTCCACTGTCACCGCGCTCGAATCCAGAGCGGCCGTCTCGCCGTCCACCACTAGGGGCTGAGGATCGGCGTGATGCAGGCTCTTGCGGAGCGCATAGAGCGTCTGCCTGAGGCTTGTCCGCGCGGTGGTCTCGATCGTGTTACCCCAGAGCAGGCTCGCCAGCTTGTCTCTGGGGTGGGCCGACCCGGCGGGTACCGCGAGATAGGCCAGAAGGGCCTGCGCTTTCCGAGTGGGGAGGGCGAGCGGGATGCCCGAGTCGAGGCGCGCTCTAAAGCCGCCCAGGAGTGTCAAAATCAGCCGCCCCATCGCGTGAGCGCCCTGCCGGAGTCACGATACCACGCCCCCTTAGACCCCGCCACTGACCCGCAGGAGCAAGTTTTTTTCACGCCGGCTGCTACGAGTAGCTCACGGGTCTCACGGTAGAGGTGAGAGGAGACGGGCAGTGCCACAGGCAGCCCGAGGGAAGGAGGGAACCATGCGCCACACGTGGAAGCAGGCCAGATGGCGAAAGCTCGTTCGTGGGCAGAGTGGGACCACCGAGGCCGCGGGGATGATCAGGCCGGATCGACCACGCCAGATCGACGCCGTGATCGACTACTTCGGGGGAACCCGCGAGGCCCGCGTGGCCCGGATGGCGACCGCGGTGAGGGGCCGGAACGGCCAGGTATTCACCACCGACGGCCCCTTCGTAGAGACCAAGGAACTGGGCGGGGGCCTCGCCGTCGGACGCGCGTGGGGCTCGCCCCAGCCGCTGTCTCAGCAGTCTAGGGTGGATCCGGATTGGAGAGAGAGATGCTAGCCGAAGTCGTGGACCACGCCGAACAGATCGTATTCGTGCTCGTGCTCGCGAATCAGGCCGGCGTGCCCGTCTTCGCGGCGCCTGCGTTGCTCGGCGTGGGGGCCCTCGCCGCGAGCGGTGACCTGGACGTCGCCGGCGTGGCGACGGTTGCCATCGGTGCGGCGCTGGGCGCCGATCTGGCGTGGTATGGCCTGGGCCGGTGGCGTGGCGCATGGGCGCTCGCCGCACTCAGACGTTTTCAGGGCGGGACCGGGGCCTTCGTGGACCATGCTCAGCGCCTGTTCCTCGCGTACGACCGGGCGTTCCAGGTGGGCGCACGGTTCCTGCCCGAGCTGAATCCGGTCGCGGCGGCCTTCGCCGGGGCGGCTCGGATGAAGCTCACGCGCTTCGTCGTCGGAGCGGTCACGAGCGCCGCCATCTGGGCCGGTGCGTGGATCGGGGTGGGCTACGCGATCGGTGGTGCCATACATGACGGGGGTGGGTCGGGCATGGCGTTCCTGGCTGCGGTCGTGGTGGCGGTCGTCGTCACGCTGCTGAGCGTCGTGTTCCGGCCTGCCATACGGGCGACCGTCGTGGCCTGGCTTTCGCGGCGATGTGGCGAGCGTGCGCCCGTGACCAACCCGCGACCAGTCGAGGCCGTGGTGGCGGCGGGGAGCCGGCAGGGCCCCCCGACGGCAGAGGGGAAGGCGCAGCCATGGACATGAACGAGTACGCGCTCGAGATGCTGGCGCGGGAGCGGATCGCCGAGCTTCGAGCGGAGGCCGAGCGGTCGCATCAGGGGCGCGTCGTGTGGCTCCGCTCCCGCCCGCTCCGGATCGTACTGGGCCAGGCGCTCATCCGGATGGGGCGTCGCCTGCAAGGTGTCCGCGGGCCATCGCTGACGGATCGACGCGGTTCGCCTCGCCGCCCCGGAACTGTCCAGTCCGGAGTGACATGGGCGAGAGCGACTGGCCCAGGCCGGAGGGCGGCCTCGTGAACTGCCGCCGCGGCGGCCGCGGATTCTACTTCGAAGACCGCTATGGGCACCTGCTCTACGTGATGACGGTGCTCGAGACCTGAAGCGAGAGAAGAGGAGGACGACGTCATGCCGAACAAAGTGAAGCCGATCCCGGAAGGCCACCGGACCGTCACCCCCTACCTGGCCATCAAGAACGCGGCCGAGGCGTTGCAGTTCTACAAGAAAGCGTTCGGCGCGATCGAGCGCTACCGGTTGATGATGCCCGACGGGCGCGTGGGCCATGCCGAGATCGTCCTGAGCGATTCGATCGTCATGCTGTCGGATGAGTTCCCGGAGTACGGTGGGAAGGCACCGGAAGCCCTGGGCGGGTCGCCGGTGAGCATGCATCTCTATGTGGAGGACGTCGACGCCTTCTTCAAGAAGGCGGTGAGCGCGGGCGCCACTGTGCGCAAGCCCGTCATGGACCAGTTCTATGGCGATCGCTCCGGACAGCTCGAGGATCCCTTCGGGCACCTCTGGTGGGTGGCCACCCACCAGGAAGACGTGGCGCCGGACGAGATGCAGAAGCGCGTGCAAGCGATGTTCGGGACGAAGAAGTAGCCCGCGACGAGGAAGTCCCATGAAGATGGGTGACGACCGATGACGGCGCTCGGGACTCATCTGGTCATTCCGTGCGCCGCCGCCGTCGATGCCTTGCTGGTTTGAGCTGATGAAGGGCCAGGCCGAGAATCATCCGGCGGTAGACATGGATCCGTCCACGCCCTTCAAGCGCCGGGGACCGGTCTCGAGACTCAAAGACTTCATCGCGCCCACCGACCACGTGCACGTGCTCGCCCATCTGGGCGTAGCGCGCGTCGACCCGCGGCAGTGGCGGCTGCGGATCGACGGCATCGTGCGGCGGCCACTGGTGTTTCAGCCACGACGAATTCCTGGGCTTCCCGGTCAGGCCTTCGCCCCTTCGATGACGCACCATGCGGCCTTCGTCGGGACGATGCGCGTCAAGCGGAAGCCGGCCGCGGCGTAGAGGTCGCGAAACTCGGCCTCGGAGCGCTGGCGGCCGCCCGTGCACACCAGCATGTTGACGTCGTTCGCCGCCGCGCCGCGGCTTGGTGGCGAGCTGTCGATGCGCGGCGGGTACATTCCCTCGACGATCAGGAGCTTCGCTTGGGGTCCCATCGCCTGCCGACAGTTCTCGAGGATGCGAACGGCGTCCGCGTCATCCCAATCGTGAATGACGTGCTTCAGCAGATACGCGTCGAAGCCCTCGGGGATCGCCTCGAAGAAATCGCCGACGACGAACCGATAGCGATCGGCGAGACCGGCGTCCGCGATCTGCCGCGTGGCACGTTCGGCCAGCCGCGGGAGATCGAAGACCGTTCCCTGCAGGCTCGGATACGCACGGAGGATTCCCGTCAGCAGCCTGCCATCCCCTCCGCCGACGTCGATCACCTCGCGCATGGCGGAGAAGTCGTAGGCGGTCGCCACCAGACCGGAGATCACCGCGGTGAACGAGCCCATCGCCTCGTCGAACACCGCCGCTTCCTCGGGATGGTCGGCGAAGTACTGGAAGGAGCCGCCCTTGAACATCCGCGGAAACGCCGGCTCCCCGGTGCGCACCGTGGTTAGCAGCTCTCCCCAGCATTGCCAGACCATGGGACCGGCGACCAGCTGCGCCGTGGCCCGAGCCGAGTCCGGCCCGCTGCGAAGCGCCGAGCCGACGGGCGTCAGCTCGAAGCGCCCGTCGGCGGCCTCGGTGAACACGCCAACGCTGGCGAGCAGCCGCAGCACGCGACGAAGCGACCCCGCGTGGGTCCCGGTCTTGGCCGCGAGCGTGTCGTGTGACTGCGGGCCGCTGGCGAGGAAATCAGCGATCCCGAGGTGGGCAGCCACGTAGAGTGCCTGCGAGACGTAGTGGGCGCTCGCGAGCTGGTAGATCACCATGGGCGGAGGAAGTTGTGTGTCCATATCGACGTTTTATACCGCCGGACCCACCGCGTCTTGGAGAAAAGTCAGGAGGCTGGAGGGCCCTCGCTGACCGTGGACCCGTCGCCGACGGGGTGTCGCGCGGCCAGGAATGCACGGGGAGTGACGCCGCCCAGGGCACGGAAGTCCGCGTTCATGTGCGCCTGGTCGTAGTACTGCGCGTCGAGCGCCACGTCTGTCAGCCGCGCTGGTCCCGCGGTCTGTAGCTGGAGGAGCGCTCGCTGGAAGCGCACGATGCGACCGTACAGCTTCGGCGTGAGACCGACCTCGTCACGGAACGCCTCGACCAGCTGCGTCTTCGAGAACCCCGTCCGCTCGCGCAGCGTGGCGATCGAGGTGGTGCCACCGCTCGCGTCGAGCTGCGCGACCGCCCAGGCGACGGCTCGGTCCATACGCTGCGTCCGCCCGAAGCATCTGGCGATCCACTGGGCGACAACGCGGAAGCGACGCTCGATCGAGGGTGCCTCAGCGCAGCGGTCCAGAAGCTCGGCGGCTTCCGGGCCGATGAGGTCGCTGAGGTCCAACGAGAGGCCGGTCGTGTGGCGCATTGGCCGCGCGACGACAGCGCGCGCGCCCGCCGGCCGCAGCCGCACGCCGAGGACGTGCTGGTGCGCGGGCTGCTCGAGCAGGATTGGTCCTACCTGCGGACCGCTGAGCCAGGTGGTCGGGCTCACTTCCCCGCAGCCCGCGACCAGTCGGTAACGCTCACCGAAGTTGAGGATGAGCTCGACGCGGCCGTTCGGGAAGACTCGCTTGCGGCGATGCGAGCTCGGGCCCTCATACGCCCAGAGATGGTCGATCAGTCCCTGAAGCTTCGGCGGCCGCCACACGGTGTAGCTCCACCTGCCGAGCGGCGAGACGCCGCGTACCGTCTCGAACGCAAGCACTCCAACGCTACCCGCTGCAGCCATGCACGACCCGACCCCGTCGCCAATGGTCGGCTTGATCACCGGTCTGGCGACGGGTGCGACCGGCGTGTTCTCGATCCCATCTGTCCCTTATCCTCAGTCTCTCGGACTGCAAAAGAACGAGTTGATCCAAGCACTCGGGCTGTCCTTCACGGTTTCGACGATCACCCTCAGGGCCGGCCTGCGCCGCGTCGATGCGTTCGACCTGGCGCACGCAGGCGCGTCGCTGCTCGCCGTCATGCCGTCGTTGGGCGACATGTTGCTCGGTCGGCTCGTCCCAAGCCGCATCAGTGTGGGCGTTTTTCGAGCGATCTTCTTCGCGGCGCTGCTCCTGATCGGCATGTATCTCACCCTGGGCGCGCTCAGATAGATTCACGGCAGGCGCCGAGCCGTTCGACGCCGAGCATCGTGCGCAGGCCAGCGGCGCCGGCCGCGGACACTTCGAGGGCACGCGTGTCGTCGAGACGGCGCACCCATCGCTGCTCGAGGAACCGCCCGCACATCGCGGCGCCAAGCTTGCCGGCGATGTGGAACCGCCGCTCGCTCCAATCGAGACACGGCCGGCAGAGCGGGCGTGCCCCGCACCGGACACCGTCGTTGACGAGCGTGATGCCGGCGCGCTGGAGGAACGCGACCCCGCGCTCGGTCACCACCCCACCGTCATCGTCGAGCTCGACGGCGCCGCGCTCGACCAAGGCATCGGCGATCATGACGCCCAGACGCCCGGCCAGGTGATCGAAGCATATGCGCGCCTCTCTGAGAGCGGCGTCGCGCGGTCCCGTGACGAGGCGGCGCAGCGCCGGCTCGCGCGTCGACGCCATTCGCATGACCTCTTCCAGCAGACGGGCCACGTGAGGCGTCGCCAACCGATGATACCGGTGGCGGCCCTGTCGAACGACGCGGATCAGACCGCCCGCGGTCAGCCGGGCGAGGTGGGCGCTGGCCGTCTGTGGCATGATCTCCGCGACACGGGCGAGCTCGCTGGCGGTGAGCGCCCGGCCGTCCATGAGCGCCTCGAGCATCGCCGCTCGTGGCGGCTCGCCTACGTGCGACGCGAGCTCGGCAATCTGGAACGCGGTAGCCATACATTTCTACCCTATCATGTGCCGGACCCGCACACTTCGGTGAGCGCCGAAGCGACGGGGGCGGTTCTCCGGCCATGCTGTAGCACTATGGCGGGCAGGGCACGGTTCTTCGGCTGGCGGGTTGTCTGGTCGGCGTTCGCTCTCGCGGTGTTCGGGTGGGGTGTCGGCTTTTATGGGCCGCCGGTGTATCTGCACACCGTCATCCAACGGACTGGCTGGCCGTTGCCGCTCGTGTCAAGCGTCGTCACGGTGCACTTTCTCGTCGGCGCGATCGTGATCGCGAATCTTCCGGCGCTGTACCGCCGCTTCGGCGTCTCCCGCGTGACATCGGCCGGCGTGCTGACGCTCGCGGGAGGCGTGGTCGCCTGGGCCATCGCCGCCACGCCATTACAGCTCTTCGCCGCGGCGATCCTCAGCGGCGGCGGTTGGGTAGCGATGGGCGCGGCGGCAGTCAACGCGATCGTCGCGCCATGGTTCGAGCGCGCCCGGCCGGCGGCCCTGGCCACGGCGTACAACGGGGCGAGCATCGGCGGTCTGGTCTTCACGCCGCTGTGGGTCGCGCTCATCGGGCGCGTCGGCTTCGTCGCGGCGGCGACGGCGATGGGAACCGTGATGGTGATCACGATATGGACCCTTTCTCGCACGGTGTTCTCGCTCCGGCCCGAGGACATCGGTCAAGCGCCGGATGGTGATGCGCCGGCCACCCCGTCGTCGCCGGCCTCGCCGCGCGCGGCGCTACCGTTACCGGGACGGACGCTGTGGCGTCACGCGAAGTTCCTCACGCTGGTCGCCGGCATGGCGCTCGGGCTGTTCGCGCAGATCGGGCTGCTCGCGCACCTGTTCTCGATCCTCGTGCCGGTGCTCGGCGCGGACCACGCCGGCGTGGCGATGGGGATCGCGGCCGGCCTCGGCATCGCGGGCCGCACGCTCGTTGGCTGGCTGATGCCGCCTGGCGCGAACCGGCGCGTCATCGCTTGCGCGAGCTACGGGGTGCAGGCCGTTGGCTCGGTGCTGGCCGCACTGGCGTACGGATCGAGCACGTCGGTGCTCCTGCTGGGCGTCTGTCTGTTCGGCGTCGGCATCGGCAACGCGACGTCCCTGCCGCCGATGATCGCGCAGACGGAATTCGCACGGGGCGACGTCCAGCGCATCGTGTCGCTGGCCGTCGCCATCGCGCAAGCGACCTATGCGTTCGCGCCGGGCACCTTCGGCGTCGTACGTTCGATCGATACGCCGGTGATGTTCGGCGTGGCGGCGGTCGTTCAGCTCGCGGCGATCGGGTGTCTGCTCTCGCGACGCTGACGTGGGGGGCTCAGTGGAAGCGGCTGAGGTAGAGGGCAACGATACTCACGCAGGTTCCCGCCCCCAAGCGCACGAGACACACGCGGTGCGACTGCTTGGGCTGGTTGCAGCGGGGCAGACGAAGAGATTCGGCACGTGCATGTGGTCGTGCGACCGCCGGTGCTTTCGCCAGCTGTTTGTGAGTTTCCTTTTCGGGGTCGGCATGGTCCCTATCCGGAAGCGGGAAGTACAGGAGATAGAAGTGAGGAAAGCAAGACCGGGCGGAAATCTTAACCCGGAAGCAAAGAACGCCTTGGAATCCGGAATGTGGAATCTGGTGGCAGTTAAGCGAGTTTCTGGCGGACCGCGGCTTCAAAAGTGTCGAAACCCAGCTGGATCTTGGACGCGTCCGAGGCGCCGGCTTGGGCCTGCAGCTCGCGTC
This sequence comes from uncultured Candidatus Rokubacteria bacterium, assembly GCA_963754315.1. Classification (GTDB taxonomy): domain Bacteria; phylum Methylomirabilota; class Methylomirabilia; order Rokubacteriales; family CSP1-6; genus CAVWFS01. The sequence goes on along the minus strand of CAVWFS010000007.1, from coordinate 438,915 downwards.
CGCCGCCTCCGCCGCCGCACGCCTTGCCGACTTCCTTCGCAATGTCGCCCGCCTTCAAGCCCTTCGACGTCACGAGATCTTCGCGGACGCCGATCACGAATGCTGGACGCTCGCCCGGCACGGCGAGGATCGCCACGCCGATCCTGCGCTTCTTGGTCAACTCGTCCATCAGCGCCCGCGCGTCGTCCACCTGGCCGGACTCGAGCTTGGCCTCGATGACTCTCTCCGCACCGATCGCCTTCGCCTCGTTGATGAGCACCTCGACGCCGTTCGCGCCGCCGCCGCCCCGGCGCAGCCGCCCGACTTCGCTCTTCAGCTCTTGGACGTCCTTGAGGATCTGCTTGATGCGGCGCGGGAGGTCCGCGACGGGGACGCCGAGCTCCCGCGACAGCTCGAGGACGAGGTCCTCCTGCTGGCGCGCCGCCTCGACCGCCCCGGGGCCGGTCACCGCCTCGACGCGCCGCACGCCGCTGCCGATCGCGCTCTCGCTCGTGATCCGAAGCGCGCCGATCGTCGCCGCGCGCTCGAGGTGCGTGCCGCCGCAGAGCTCAACCGACTCCGCGTCGCCCACCGTCACGACGCGCACGCGGTCGCCGTACTTGTCGCCGAAGAACATGAGCGCGCCCTTCGCCTTCGCCTCCGCCATCGACATCTCGATCTTCGTCACCTCGCGGTCCTCGAAGATGATCCGGTTCACCCAGTCCTCGATCTTCCGCCGCTCTTCCAAGGTCACCGGCTTCGGGTGGTGGAAGTCGAAGCGGAGGCGGTCGGGCTCCACGACCGAGCCCGCCTGCGTGACGTGGGTCCCCAGCACCGCGCGCAGGGCCGCGTGCAGCAGGTGCGTCCCGGTGTGGTTGCGCATGATGTTCAGCCGCCGCGGCTCGTCGACGAGGCCCGTGGCGAGGCCCGGGCGGAGCGGCCCCTTCACCACTTTGCCGAGGTGGAAGAAGTAGCCGTCCGGCTTCCGCGTGTCCGTGATCTCCACGTCCGCCTCGCGGGTCCGGATCCGGCCCGCGTCGCCGATCTGCCCGCCCGCGTCCGCGTAGAAGGGGGTCTTGTCGCACAAGATGGCGACCCAGTCGCCCTCCTCGGCGGAATCCACGATGGTCCCCTTGCCGATCAGGCGCGTGACCCCCGCCATGTCTTTCTTCGACTCGTTGAATTTGGCGAGCGACTCCGGGTCGAGGTTCACGATGCGCAGGATGCTGACGTTGACGGGCTTGCCGATGTCCGCGACGCGGATGCCGTAGCCGAGGAACTCGGTCGTCTTGATCCTCTGTTCCTTCACCTTGGTGAGCGGGCTGTTGGGATCGAAGATCGCGTCGTTCGTGCGCGCGCGGTCCTGCTCCTCGTGAAGGGCTCTCCGGAAGCCCTCCGTGTCAACGGTCATTCCATACTCGCCCAGCACATCGATCGTCAGCTCGATCGGGAACCCGTGGCTCTGGTAGAGATCGAACCCGGCTTTTCCATCGAGCTGCGTTTTTCCCGCTTTCTTGAGCTCGGCCACCTTGCTCTCGACGACGCCCATGCCCCGCTCGATCGTCTTGAGGAATTGCGCCTCCTCCGTCTGGATTGTCGTGGTCGCGACTTGACGCTGGTCCAGCGAGAGCGGCATCGCGGCGCGCATCTGGTCCGCGACCATCTCCACCAGCTTGTGGAGGAACGGCTCCGGCTCCAGGTTCGCCGTCCGCCGGAGCTTCCACCCGTCGCGGAAGGCGGTGCGCAGGATGCGGCGGACGACGTAGCCGCGGCCCTCGTTGGTGGGACGCACGCCGTCGGCGATGCAGAAGACGAGGGCGCGCGCGTGGTCCGCGATGCGACGGAACCGCCGCCCGTTCTCCGGCGTGGGCTGGATCTTCAGGACGCGCGTCTCCTGGGCGATGATCGCCTTGAAGATGTCGATGTCGTAATTCGAGTGGACGCCCTGCATGATCGCCGCGACGCGTTCGAGGCCACCGCCGAAGTCGATGTTCTTCTGGGGAAGGGGTTTCAGGACGCCGCCGTCCTGGCGCTCGTACTGCGTGAAGACGATGTTGCCGATCTCGACGAACCGGTCGCAGGAGTGGCCGGGCTCCGTGCACTTCCCGCACCACCAGGGGCCCTGGCCGAAGTCGTAGTAGAGCTCGCTGCAGGGCCCGCACGGGCCGTTGGGGCCCTGCGACGGGGCGTTTGCGGGCCAGAAGTTGTCCGCCTCGCCCATCTTGACGATCGGGTGCTTCAGCTTCCCGAGCTTCTTCCAGACCGCCTCGGCCTCGTCGTCCTTCTCGTAGATCGAAGCCCAGAGCCGGTCTGCGGGGATGCCGAGGTCCCCCGTGTAGAAGTCCCAGCACCAGGGGATCGCGTGGGCCTTGAAGTAGTCGCCGAACGAGAAGTTGCCGAGCATCTCGAAGAACGTGTGGTGGCGCGCGGTGCGGCCGACGTTCTCGAGGTCGCCCACCCGCAGGCACCGCTGGACGGTGGTGATCCGCTTGTGGGGGAGCTTCCCGATGCCGAGGAACATGTCCTTGAACTGGGCCATCCCCGCCGACGTGAAGAGGAGCGACGGGTCGTTCGAGGGGACGAGCGAGTCCGACGGGTACCGGGCGTGGCCCCGGGCCTCGTAAAACTTGAGACAGTGCTCGCGGATCTCGTCCGTTTTCATTCGCGGACGATCATAGAAGCATCAAGCTCCAAGCATCAAGCTCCAAGCGGAAACCAAAGCCCGATGACCGATGACCCCCCTTCGCCCTGCGGGCTACGGGGAGCCAGCCGATGACAGATCAGCCCACGTGACTGGAACCAGACGGAAATCGGTCAGAGGCGACAGATAATCGCGGACTTGTCGGGCGGCGGAGGACGGAGGCGCCGGGCTCTTGAAGAATCTCGAGCCGGAGAAGTCGTTTGTCCAACTCTGAGAACGAGAGCCGGGCCTCGATCCGATCCACGGCGGCGGTCAGGCGTTCGTGTCGGCCCTCCGGCCCCGGACGAGGGAGCCAATGGTCGCCGTCCTCACGGTGAGCGCCGAGGAGAACGAAGACCTCTACTGGGGGATCCGTGGCGCCGGTGCGCGAATCTCGGAATCGTGCCGTCGTTTCCAATACCGCCTGCATCCGGTCGGCCCGGTGCCGGGCCGCCATAGTCGATCACCGAAAGGCCGACGGCCGCTTCCGATGCTCCGGAAAGCGCTCGTTGTGTTTGGTGGGCCGTAAGGGGACTCGAACCGTGGACCCGCTGATTAAGAGTCACTTCACCAAGGGCGCAGCATCGGCCAGCATCGAGCAGAATCGGCAGCGATTATGCGCGCGTTCGCTGCTGGCGCGGTTGTCGATTCTGCGCGTTGCGTGATCCGAGTTTTGCCTCAGTTTTTGACCCGTTCTCGTCACTATCCGCCTGTTCAGTCGGCCGGACGCCGGTCTCCGCCGGTCGCTCAGCCGCGCGCCCTTCGGAAGGGCGGCGGCATCCTACTCATCTCGATCGGCGGATAGTAATGTCCGTCGCCGAGCGCCATCACCGCCTGCCAATACTCCGGCGTGGCCGCGACCTGGCCAGTGAGGGCCGGATCCGAGAGCACGATCGCCTGCCGCCGGAAGCTCCAGCTCTCCGGTCGGAGGCGGACCGCCTCTTCGAGGTGTGGCCGCGCGGCGTGCGGCCTGCCGGAGCGGTGAAGATGCGCGCCGACCCGGAAGTGCGCGTCCGCGAGAGCCTCGCTTCGTGTCGGACCCGCCATCCGCCGCTGGACCTCTTCGGGCGAGAGTGCATGCTCGCTCTTCACGCCCTTCGCGATCCAGTCGCGGAGCGCATCGACGTAGATCCGCCGGCGGCGCTTGTTGTCGGCGGCAGCCTCGGCGGGCATCTCGAAGGTTGTCGTGTTCATCGCCCGGAAGCCGTCGCTCATCCCCGCTGGCTCGGGCGGCCGGACGATCCGTCCCGCCTCGTCGATCCAGACTGCGGTCGGCACGTTGACCATGCTATAGAGCTCCGCGACGACGTGCTCGCGATCGATCAAGCACGGATACGTCGGCACGCCGGTGCGCTTCGAGAACTCCGCGTCCCAGCCCATGATGTCGAGGATCGTCTGGGGCATGTCGCCGACCGCAGCGGGGCGGATGAAGTCGCGCACGACGGCTGCGCCAGCGATGTCCAACGCGATGGCGAGGATGACGAACCCCTGATCCCGGGTTTCCTCGTAGATGCCCTGCCAGACCGGCAGGTCGTGGCGGCAACCTCACCAAGAGGCCCAGCAGTGTAGGAGCACCTTCTTCCCACGATAGTCGGCGAGGGAGTGCATGTTTCCGTCGAGATCGGGAAGGGTAAAGTCGGGCGCCTCGACGCTGCGCGGGGGCGCTGGGGAGGTCGCAGGACCGGCAGCCCAGACGCCGTTCGCCGCATCTGTGACGGCTGGCTGCCCAAGGTGCTCAGCGAACGCGGCGAGGTCGATCCGCCCGGGGCGCTCGTCGATCCACTGCTTTCCCGGGGGAATCGGGACGCAGGTCTCGCCCAGGCAGAGGCCCTGTGGCTTCTGCTCCCAGCCCGTCGCTCTCTCGAAGTCGGCGAAGGAGAGCCAGAGTCCGCCTCGGTCAGTCGAGGCGTCGGGGATTTCGGTCACGCGTGTGCCGTAGATGACGGTCGTGGTCATGGCAGCCTCCACTCTTTCCCCTTCACCGGGAGTTCCTTTGTTCTTGTCCATGTTCTCACTCCCAGCGTTAGCGCTCCACTCGCTCTACGGCAAAAAGGCGCCACTCCCCGGGCACACCGCGCAGGGTGTGGACGCCGCGATCCTGGAAACGAAGCCCGGATCCCGCCACTAAATCCTTCACCGTGCTGGAGACGAGGATCTCGTCTGGCTTGGCGAGCGCGGCGACCCTTGCTCCGATATGCACGGCGATGCCACCGAGCTTGTCGCCGATCACCTCGCACTCTCCGGTATGGAGTCCCGAGCGGATGCGGAGACCGAGTACTCGCACGGCGTCGCCAATGGCGCAGGCGCCGCGGACGGCTCGCGCTGGACCATCGAACGCCGCGAGGAATCCGTCCCCCGCAGTGTCGATCTCGCGGCCCCGGAAGCGCTCGAGCTGCTGGCGGACGAGCGCGTGATGCTGCGTGATGAGCTCCGCCCAGCGCCGGTCGCCGAGCTCTGCCACGCGCTCCGTCGCGCCAACGATGTCCGTGAAGAGCATCGTGGCGAGCACTCGGTCGGGTTCGGCACCGTGCCGTACGCCAGTGAGGAATTCCTCGACTTCCTCGAGGATGGCGTCCTGGTCGCCGACCCACGGAAGGTGATCCACGCCGGGCAGCTCGACGAAGCGCGCTCCCGGAATCCGCGCTGCCAAGAACCGGCCCTCTTCGACCGACGAATCCTGGTCGCCCGACCGATGCACGACGAGCGTGGGCACGCGAATCGCGGACAGGACTTGCCGGATGTCGATTTGACCGTTCATCCGACGCAACGCCACTGCCGCTCCGGGGCTCGCTCCCAGGCGTTCTAGTCGGGCCCACCAGTTCTTGAATCGCTGGTCCGAGGCCAGGCTCGGAGCCAGCAGGTCTACATATAGCCCACGGCCCCAGGTCTCCGGCATGGCCTCGATGAGCCGTCGGCGCTCTTCGGGGTCCATGGCCCAGGGATAGGCAGAATCGCGGATCGTACTGGCAAACGTGCCGTACAGGATGAGCGCCGTGCTGCGCTCCGGATAGGTCGCCGCGAACAACGCACTCATCGGGCCACCCTCCGACGGACCGAACAGAGCTGCCCGTTGCGCGCCGACGGAGTCCAAGACGGCCCGAACGTCATCCATTCGCTGTTCGAGGTCGGGGAGAGCGTTGGTTGGGACACGGTCGGAGAGCCCGGTGCCTCGCTTGTCGAACAGGATCAGCCGCGAGAAGGACGTCAACCGGGTGAGGAACCGGCTCAGTGAGGGCTCCTCCCAGTAGTGTTCTATATGGGAGACGAAGGGCGGGACAAACACGAGATCGCGGGGACCGTCGCCGACCACCTGGTAGGCGATGTGGACGTCACCGCTCTTGGCGTAACGCGTCTCGGGGTACACGGCGCTTGTTAGCCTAGAGGATTCTCCAGCTCATGCCCATCTCTACTGTCGCCGAATTGCTCGCGCTGAGCGGCTGCGGCGAGCGTACGCGGGCCAGCGGGCCGCTCCAATGATGTGCGGCGGCCCTTAGCATCCGCGCTCGTCGTCCCACGGTCACGGCTGATACGGCGCGTCGGAGCGGGGCGCATCAGGCAGCTGATCGTCCAGGGACTGGCGGTACCGCAGGCAGCCCCGGAGAAACTCCGGCCACGTAGGGACCGTCGGCAGCGGGTCGGTCTTCTCGGGTAGGAGGCCCCAAAGCGCCGGGTGATGCCAGCAGAGGGCGTGTCCGGTGCCGTCCCGGTGTGACCCGGATCCCCGTGCGCAACCGCCTCGCCTCACCAATCAGCTGCTCGCGCGTCATCATTTCGAGGTCGTCGTCCATGCTACCTCCTTGCCAAGCCGCGAGGAGCGAACATCACTGGGTGCTGTCCGCCGGACGCCCCGCTTCAGCCGCGTGCCGGCCGGAGGCGGCACGTCGGCTGGAAGCGATGGTCGGGCGGCATCGAGAAGGAAAAGGTTACGTGCTGTAATTCAGACGGACCAAGCCCGACGCTAACGGCCTGGCCCCAAGAAACGTCAACGCATGCCGCTGCTTTACGTCCTTGAACAGCGCCTTTCCTCCACCGAGGACGATGGGATGCACGACCAGCCGGAGCTCGTCGATCAAGCGCTGGTTCATCAGACTGCAAACCAGCGTGGCGCCGCCGACGGCGTGCATGTCCTTGCCGGGCTGCTGCTTCATTCGTCGGATCTCTTCGACGTCTCGAACGATCCGCGTGTTCTTCCAGGCGACGTTGTCCAACGTCCTGGACAGCACGACATGGGGCGTTCTTTCCGCGAAGCGGGCGTACGCGATCTCGCCCTTTGTCGCGACCTTGCCGGTGAAGGGCAAGACGCCCTCGGGGTTGGCCAGGATGGCACCCCAGTACTGCTCGTAGCCGGGATACATCCGGCGGCCGAGGATGCACGTGTCGATCTGGGGAAGCAGATCGAACGGATCCTCCCACGTGTCGACCCAATCGAGTTCCCCATTGGGTCCCTCGATGAAACCGTCCACCGAGACCACCAGGGCGGCGATGATCTTCCTCACGACCGGTGTCCTTTCAAGCGTGGGATCGTTGCTAGGCTACCGGTCGACGGTGACCCGGCTCGTCTGTGGCTGATTGTGGTTGACCCGCACGTCACTGGCCCGTATCGCTCGACTTGACTCGAACGAATGTGTTCCTCATCCACGGCCGCCAATTGCCGTGATCATCACGTAACCACCACGCGACGCTAATCGAACCATCCGCGTTCGGTCTTATTTGGCCGTCCCTCCCCAAGTGGTACTGAAATCTGGCTGGACCGACGAACGTGAGCTCGTCCCCTGTGACTTCGCCTAGGTATCGTTCCCTGCAGGGTCATACGGCCCGTTGTTACTGAAGAAGCAGGTCTGAACCTGTTGGTGTCGGAGTCGTAGCGTTTCATACGCGCTAGCCAGGAAGTAGCCGCCATCAAGCCACGCGAACGTCTCGATGCTCTCTACCGTGACTCCCGGGCCGAGGACGCTATCGCGTGTGTGGTCCTTCGTTTTCCATGTGCCAACCAATGGCTCAAGGCGCCGAAGTTCGGGATGAGGCTTCGGCGGTTCCTCCCGCTGGATAGTCGAGCGACCCGGCCTGAGATCGACATTCGCTAGAACCTAGGCAAGTTTCACCGTTTCACCGCCCCCTTGCCCCCGCGCCGCTCAGCCCTGCCCGCCCCTCGGCCGCCACGGGCGCCTTAGCGTGGCCCGTCGGGCCGGCAACTGCGGCCGGACGTCGGCGCGGGAGGGCAAGGACCCTTCCCCGACGGCGGCGGACGGTTGGATCGGCGGCGGCGCGGTGGGAAGCGTGATCAGCGGGGGTTAGGCGGGCGAGACTGGGGGAGCCGGCAGCGGCTCGGCGGCGAGGCCGACTGCCGCTAGGAGTCGCAGCGGCCACGCGCCGCAGCAGTGATCAGCGAGCCCATCGGAATCCCGTCACACTTGTAACTCCCGCCGTTCGCTACCTGGCGCAAAATGGATCTCAGGACCAACAGGGTGCGATGGGCAACGAATCGAACCGGCTTTTCTTAGGATCTCCCGCTCTTCCCGGCGCGCGTGATTCTCGCGCCGCAGCCGGCGCAGCTCTTCCTGCTCTACCGTCGTCAGACCGTCCTGGCGCCGGCCGTCATCGCGGTCGGCCTGCCGCACTCAGTTGCGGATCGCCTCGGCCCAGGGTTCAAACTGGCGCGCCAGCTCTTCCGGCGTTAGCCCCTTCCGCACCAAATCGATGATGGTTGCCGAAACTCCGGCGGGTACGGCCGATGGCTCTTCGGAATCGTGGACGGTCCTTTCCCCCAAACCATGGGGTGTCCACGAAACCGGGTCAACTCTACTTCACCGGCATCCTGGCCGAGAAGATCAAAGGGCTGCGGCGATGAGTCGGGACCGCGAGCGAACCGAGCGAGGAGTTCGCCACCCGCCGCTGCTCGGACTCTGAAGACCCACGTCCAGAGAGCTCGAGAAGGAGGGATCACATGCCAACCCACAAAGTGGTGAAGCACGACGAGTGGCTCAAGGCACGGAAGAAGCACCTGGCGAAGGAGAAGGAGTTCACCCGGCTGCGCGACCAGCTCAGCCGGGAGCGGCGCGATCTGCCCTGGGAGCTCGTCGAAAAGCATTACACCTTCGAGGGCGAGCACGGGACGCAGACACTCAGCGACCTGTTCGAGGGACGTGGCCAACTGGTCATCTATCACGCGATGTTCGACCCCGCCACCGCCGGGCCCCATACGCCCTGGACGGAGGACGCGGCCTGTTTCGTCTGCTCGTTCTGGATGGACAACTTCAACGGTATCACCGTCCACCTGAACCACCGCGACATCACAATGGCTGCGGTCTCACGGGCTCCCTACGCGAAGATTGCCGCCTACAAGAAACGGATGGGCTGGGGCTTTCCGTGGCTGTCATCACTCGGCAGCGACTTCAACTTGGACTATCGCGTCTCGTTCACCGATGCGGCCGAGAAGGTCGACTACAACTACCGGCTTCGCCCGTGGGGGTCGACTGAGGCACCCGGCATCAGCGTGTTCCTGAAGGACGGCGGCCAGATCTACCACACCTACTCGACCTATGAGCGTGGCCTCGACATGTTGAACGTCGCCTACCACTACATGGATCTCGTCCCCAAGGGCCGCGATGAGGGCGATTCCGGGGCGTATGTGTGGGTTCGCCGTCGCGACGAGTATCAGGCCTGATGTACGGCAGGCGGTTTCTTACGACGATCGGGCTCGCCCGGCAAGCGAGGCCGGGCGGATTCTGTCCAGCGTGCCGAGTGCTGATGAAGGCCCGCGACGCCGGACAGGAACTGGCCAAGCCCATGGTGGCCGCATTGGTCGTCCTCGCGGTCGCCGGCGTGGCCTGGGCGGCCATGGTCCACCATTCGCGCGCCATGGCCGGAATGGACATGGGCCTCGGCCCGATCGAGTCCTTCGCCGCGACCTGGGTCGTGATGATGGCGGCGATGATGTTGCCCTCTGCGATCCCGGTGGTCCTCGAGTTCGCGCGGACGGCCGAAGGGCGAAGGGGATGGCAGGTCGCCACTGGAGTGCTTGCCGTCACGTACCTCGGCGTGTGGCTGATCTTCGGCGTGGTGTGCTACGCGATCTACACGGCCGCGAGAATGCCCTGGCCCAACCAGGCTGTGGTGATTGGACTGGCTCTGGCTCTGGCCGGCGTCTACTCCGTCAGTCCGCTCAAACGGGCGAGCCAGGCCCGCTGCCGCGAACTGTGCGCGCTGCATGGGCCGCTTCCCTTCAACCTGATGCGGAGCGCCGCTGTCGCAGGCGCGCGCTACGGCCTCAGCTGCCTTGGATGCAGCGCGGCCCTCATGGTGGTCATGGTCCTCATCGGCATGTCCAGTGTGTGGTGGGCGGTGATCCTGGGCATCGTCGTCCTCATCTACAAGTTCGCGCCTCCGCTGCCACTGCGACATGAACTGGTCGTTTCGCTCGCTCTCGTGGCTCTCGGCGTGGCTTACCTCATGATGGCCTGAGACGGAGGGGGCACGACAGCCTCGGCGACCACGTTTCCGCTGACGCTGCACAGCGGCGCAGCATCCGCTCGGCACTCAGGGTTCACCCAGGATTTACCCAGGAAATTGCTCCCGACGGGGCCCAGCCCCGATGAATGACCGCGAGGGTCCCGCCGGTGCAGACGCGTTCGAGACCTGAGTCCGCTCGTCCGCGAGCACGTCGGCGGCCACCTCGACCATGGGGCGGCGGGTGTTCATGGCCGTCTTGCGGAGACGTCGAAAGGCCTCGGCCTCGCTCAGATTCTCGCGCTCCATGAGGCGCCCCTTGGCGCGCTCGATCACCTTGCGTTCCTCCAGGGCTCGCTTGAGACGCTGTGTCTCGCGAAAGCGGGCCACGGCCAAGTCCAGGGTGGCGGCGACCTGCCCGCGACGCAGTGGTTTGATCAGGAACGCCATGACTCCCGCGTCGAGCGCGCGCGCTAGCAGTGAGGCGGTCGCGGCTCGGCCAACCAGAACGACGGGGCACCCGACAGTGGTTGTGGCCTTCGCGGCCACGGCCAGGGCGTCACCATCGGGCAAGTCCGAGGCCACGATGGCCACGTCTACCGGCGCCCGCTGCATCAGCTCCAACGCTCCCGTACACCGTGTACCCTCAGCTGTCGTCCAGCCCCCAGCGCTGGCAATCGCGGTGCCGAGGGTAGCGCGGGAGCGATCGTCGTCGTCGACAACGACGACGCGCCAGCGCGGTGATCCTGTCCTGAAACCGCCGTAGTGTGTCATGGAATCAGGCTCCGCCACGGATCGCATCGCGTCAAATTACAAGTCTGCGACGGTCGCGTTCGGAGACTAGGCGCTCCACGTTCTTCTCACATCACCTGTCCGCAACACCCCATGCCAGCATCCGGGTCGCCCCTACGGAGCCGGCGGGCCGGCGGACCCTTCGCACATGGTAACGGGAGGGTCGGGGAGGGTGCCGGTGCATCGCGCCGGCCCCGGCGTTACTCTGGAGGAGCGGGCCACCGCCAGGAAGGGGCCTCATGAGGACAGTCATCGCACTATCCTCCTTGATCATGCTCTGTTTCTCCCTGGCCATCGCGCTTGGCGGCGGCCTCTTCGAGTCGATCGTCCTCGCCCCGATGTGGAGCAGATCACCGCCCTCGTCATTCTCGATCATCCAACCCGGAACTGGGATACCCCTTCAGCGCTTCTGGATTCCGGTTCATGTGGCGATCACACTTTTCATCGTCCTCGCCCTGGTGATGACGTGGCGCGATAGAACCGTCCGCCGGCTGCTCGTGATTGCCGGGATCTCCTATGCCGTCATGCGCGTGTGGAGCGCCCTGTTTTTCATTCCTGAGATGCTCGCGTTTCAAAAGGTGCCGCTTGATTCGGCCCCATCCGCTGAGCTTGCCGGGAGGGTCGCCCGGTGGACCTTCTGGACGTGGTTCAGAGAACCCCTGGACATAACCTCGTTTCTCTGTGCTCTGTTGGCTCTGCACCGGCTGAAGCGATGACGGGCGGGGTGAATCCGGTGAGGCTCGACCCGCAAGGCCCTTTCAAACGTGATCCGCTGCTCCCACACGAAATGCAGGAGCGACTGACGGCAACGGAGACCCTGTTCGTATTGTGCCACCTCGGTGTTCCGCGGCTCGACCAGGATCGGTGGTCCTTGACGATCGATGGCCTGGTGGAGCACCCGCGCACCTTGCGGTTCAGTGACCTCGTGCGCTATTCAAAGACCGAGCTGGTGAGCGTTCATGAGTGCTGTGGCAGTCCGTTCGCGCCGTTCGAGCCGACGCGCCGCGCGAGCAATGTCACGTGGGGTGGGACCCGGCTGGCCGACATACTGGCCGATTGTCGGCCCAGGGCAGACGCTCACTACATCTGGTCGTACGGCGCTGACTTCGGCGAGTTCGGCGGCATCGTGGTCGATGCCTACGTCAAGGACGTTCCGATCTCCCGTGCGGAGGCCGATGTCCTCATTGGCTACGAGATGAACGGCCACGCGCTGCCCGCCGAGCACGGCTTCCCGGCGCGTCTGGTCGTTCCGGGCTTTTACGGAACCAACAGCGTCAAATGGCTCACCCGGATGACATTGGCCGAGAGACGGGCGCCGGGGCCCTTCACCACGCGTTGGTACAACGACCCGGTGCTGGATGGCACCGGCCACCCAACCCGCGAACGCATGCCGGTCTGGTCGATCGCACCAGAGTCGGTCATCGTCTCGCCGGCGCCTCGGGAGATGATCGAGGTGTCGGCCGAGCGTGACATCTGGGGTTGGGCCTGGGCGGATGGTGGGGTGCGTAGAGTCTACGTGCGCACTGACGATGCGGCAGCATGGCAACCTGCCGCGCTCGAGGCGCCTCACGGCCGCGCGTGGCAGCGATTCTCGATTTCGTGGACGCCGGAGCAGCGTGGTCGGGTGATCCTCGCCTCACTGGCCGAGGGAATGCACGGGCTGCTCCAGCCGATATCCGGGCGGCGCAATGCCGTGCACCAGGTGGAGGTAGACGTCAGCTGACGCGTGTAGGGCCCGGCGGGAGCGCAAGGAGGTCCGGCCGATGAGATGTCCTCGGTGCCAGCACCAGAACGAGGCGGACGCGAAGTTCTGCGAGGAGTGTGCCGCGCCCCTGCCGCGAGGGTGCGCCAGCTGCGGTCGCCTCCTGTCGGCGACCGCGAAGTTCTGCCCCGAGTGTGCCCACCCGACCGGGCTGGTGGCCGCGCCGTCTGTGGTTCAGCGATTCGACTCGCCTGAGTCCTACACTCCCAGGCACCTGGCCGAGAGGATCCTGACGTCCAAGAGCGCGCTGGACGGGGAACGAAAGCAAGTCACGGTCCTCTTCGCGGATATGAAGGGCTCGATGGAGCTGATTGCCGACCGCGACCCTGAAGAGGCGCGCCAGATCCTGGATCCTGCGCTCGAGCACATGATGGAGGCGGTGCATCGCTACGAGGGGACGGTGAACCTGGTGATCGGGGACGGGATCATGGCGCTGTTCGGGGCGCCGCTCGCCCACGAGGATCACGCGGTTCGTGCGTGCTACGCGGCCATTCGACATGCAGGCCGCGATCCGCCGTTACGACGACGAGCTGTGGCGCAGCCACGGGCTCAGGGCCCAGATCCGGGCCGGCCTCAACTCGGGTGAGGTGGTTGTGCGGGCGATCGGTAGCGACCTCAAAGTCGACTACAGTGCCGTTGGCCAGACGACCCACCTGGCGGCACGGATGGAACAACTCGCGACCCCGGGTACCACGCTGGTGACCGCCGAGACTCTGCGATTGGCGGAAGGTTACGTGACGGTGACCCGGCTGGGGCCGGTGCCGGTGAGAGGCGTCGAGGCGGCGATCGAGGTCTACGAGTTGACAGGGGCCGGCCCCCGACGCTCCCGACTCCACGCGGCGGCGGCGCGCGGGTTGACTCGCTTCGTAGGGCGCGAGGGCGAGCTGGACCAGCTCCGACAAGCGCTGAACCGCGCCGCCCGTGGCCAAGGGCAGGTGGTGGCGATCGCGGGCGAACCCGGTGTGGGCAAGTCGCGCCTGATCTGGGAGATTACCCACTCACACCGGGTTCATGGCTGGCTCGTCCTCCAGGCCGGCTCGGTCTCCTACGGCAGGGCGACGAGCTATTTGCCGGTGATCGACCTCCTCAAGAGCTATTGCGCCATCGAGGACCGTGATGGTCCCCGCACCGTACGGGAGAAGCTGACCGGCAAGCTCTTGACACTCGACCGTGCGCTGGAAGGCACCCTGCCGGCGCTTCTGTCACTGCTCGACGTGCCGACCGATGATCCGCTGTGGCCGACGCTCGATCCGTCTCAGCGTCGCCGGCATACGCTGGACGCCGTGAAGCGGCTCTTGCTGCGAGAGAGCCAGGTCCAGCCGCTGCTGGTCGTTGTCGAGGACCTCCACTGGATCGACGCCGAGACGCAAGAGGTGCTCGATGGTCTCATCGAGAGCCTGCCGGCCGCCCGGCTCCTGCTTCTCCTAAATTACCGGCCTGAGTATCGTCACTCGTGGGGCAGCCGCACTTCCTACACGCAGATCCGGCTCGAGCCGTTGCCGCGGAAGACGGCCGAGCAACTGCTCGGTGCGCTGCTCTGGCCCGAGGCCGCGCTGGATGCGCTCAAGGACGCCTTGATCGAACGGACCGAGAGCAATCCATTTTTCCTGGAGGAGAGCGTCCGTGCGTTGGTGGAGACCGGAGCTCTGGACGGTGAGCGCGGCGCCTACCGCCTGGCGCGACCCTTACCGACGGTTCAGGTGCCAGCGACGCTGCAGGCTGTCATATCCTCGCTGAGCTTCCATAGGCGCTCCGCCGAGTCGGGATACACCCCCCGAATCCTGATCGTTCTGGGCGTGGAAGAGCCAACGCCGGGAACGCCTGACACGTCGTCGTGACCGGCGAACGGCTACTCGAACCTGACGTCGCTGAGATCGAGCGATACCATCAGCATCTCCTGGATCGGGCGCCGATCCGATCCGCGCGTATAGGCGCGACGCTTGCTCGGCAGACGAATGCCGTTGGCCTCGATGTAGTCCGACGTCAGCTGGGCCGCGGGAAAGCCTCCGGCGACATTTACGCTGTAGTCGTGGCGGCGGAGCATCAGGTCGTCGCCGAAGAAGAAATCCTGGACGAGGCAGTGCGTCTCGATCGAGCCGGGAAAGTAGGTGCGCAGTACGCGCCACGTTTCCGCGCCCTCACGCCAGGTCTCCGTCTCTTCGACCCGCACGCCACTCATCGCAAGAAGAAACGGCGTCGTGAGATAGGTCCAGAGGGCCTCGCCGTTGAAGTAAGCACGATGCAGCGGGTCCCACACCGTGGTCATCTGGTGGCCGGCAAACGAATCTCTCGGCGCGCGGCGCTCGGCGACCAGCGTGCCGTCGAGCTTTTCGATGGCGATCCTGTCCGGTGTGAACATCGTACGCTGATCCGGCGCGCCATAGGGCATGACCGATGAGCGCTCCTCGCGCAGCCACACGGTCATGCGGCGGGGGTTTGGATCCTGTGGCACCCCCTTCAGCGCAAAGAGCCCGCCGCCGCTCACCAGCGTGGCCTCGACCCTTTCGTATCCATTCCATCTGTGGACGCCGCCGTGGGCGTCAAGGACTCTGGCGAGTAACTCGTTCATCCGTGTCCCCCGGTGCCAACCGCGGATGCTTCTCAAGCCGTCGAAGCGGGTCGACGTCGAACGGTGAGGTTTCCGACGGAGACCTGCACCGGCTCGACGCGCTGAATTAGCGTCGTGGTCTTCACCTTGATCACGCCTTGATCGGAGCGAGACCTGGAGGGTCGTACCTCGAGCATCTCGATCTCGAGATGCAAAGTATCGTCCGGTCGTACGGCCTCGTCCAGCGAAATTCGGCGAATCCGAAGTCGACGATGCCACCCACGGGCTTCAGCTCGCTCTCTACGAGCGGGCGCATGGTCATCGCCGCGGTATACTTCCGCTCGCCGCCAAGCCCTTGAACACAGACCCTCGAGCGGCCTCTTCGTCGAGGCAAAACGGCTGGGGATCGATTTCGGCAGCGAAGGATGTGATACGCTCGCGATCGCCCTTCAGCTGTGCTTCATGCGACTGGGGCGCTGGCTCGACGCGTCAGGCACGGGCGTGCTGCTCGACGGTAGCTCGAAGCGCTCGATTCATCTCCTCGAAGCCACGTCGGAGCCGCTCGTACATCGAGTTCGGCGCGAGGTGGACGAGGATGCCGCGGAATTCCTCGGTCTGGCGGAAACGTGTCTGGCCCGCGCCGGCGGGCTCGAGACGAAACGCGTGCTCTCCGTCGAACAGCCCGGGGAGCCCGAAGTGTCCGCGCCACCGTAGCTCGTGACCGGGGGACGCCTTCCGTACTGTGGGACGGAACGTCATCGGGCGCCCCTCGGGCAGATGCAGGCGCACCGTGAGCCGGGCGCCTGGTGTGACCTCTCCGGAGGCCTCGCGAATGAACGGGTTCCAATCCGGATATCTGGGGAAGTCCGTCAAGACGGACCACACCTGCTCGGGCGTGCCCTGTATCGTGATCTCGGTCTCGATTCGTCGCATGCCTATTGTCCGCGCAGCCGCTGGCCGACGTCCAGCGCGCGTATGATCCACAGGGAGGACCTGCATCCTGCCGTCAAGTTCTGACAAGGCCGCTTCAAGACCTCGACGACGGGGCTCTCCCGGTCCGGGACTCGACCGCGCGCTAGGCTCTGCTACCGACGCCGAGGCACGAAGAGCTTGATCGGATTGCCAGAGGGGTCGTCCAGCAGGATCTGTGACCCCTCCCGGCCCCGCGTTTGAGTCGAGCAACCATATAGGATGATGGCCGCCATCTCTCCGTAGGCGCGAGGATTCATAGCGATCTGGTGGAGGCATTCCCTTTCGCCTTCACGCTTCAAATCGCCATCCGCCTACTGGATCCGCGTCAGAGCCCACGCGTCTATCCGTCCAGTGCCGGTTTGTGGAAGATCCATCCTCACGCCGCAAGTCGGGGATTTCGTGGCCAAAGCGCGCGCTCCCGGAGCCTCCAGGCCCTGGGAGCCTGGATGTCGATCGCGTGTCCGCCGGTTCGACTATAGAGCGAGAGGAGAAGGTCGCGCGAACCGTGGGGAAACGGGGCGCGAGGAACCGACCTGCACGGGAGGAGACCACGATGAACAACCCCAGAATCGTCTCGCGTGAGGAATGGCTCGAAGCCCGGAAAGCGCTCATGGCGAAGGAGAAGGAGCTCACGCGGTTTCGCGACGGATTGGCCGCCGAGCGCCGTGCGCTGCCCTGGGTGCAAGTCGAGAAGCAGTATGTCTTCGACGCGCGGCATGGCAAGGTGACCCTGGCCGAGCTGTTTGACGGACGCAGTCAGCTTTTCGTCAAGCACTTCATGATGGGACCCGGCCAGGTTGGTCAGTGCGTCGGTTGCTCACTCGAGGTGGACCATATCGAGGGCGCGCTCGTGCATCTGCAGAACCATGACGTGTCGTATGCCGTCGTGGCGCGGGCACCGATCGAGGAGATCGAGGCGGTCCGCAAGCGGATGGAGTGGGGCTTCACATGGGTCTCGTCGTACCACTCCGACTTCAACTATGACTTCCACGTCTCCTTCACGCCTGCAGAGATCGCGGCGGGCCGCGCCTTCTACAACTATGAATACGTCAATCCCGGGTTGGAGGACCTCTCCGGCGACAGCGTCTTCTTCAAGAACGACGCCGGCAAGATCTTCCACACCTATTCGACCTATGGGCGCGGCGGCGAGGAATTCCTCGGCGTCTACCGGTATCTCGACGTGATGCCGAAGGGGCGGGGCGAGGACGGACCCTACAACACGCTGGCTGACTGGGTCCGGCCGAAGAACAGGTACGGCAAAGGTGGCATGGTGGAAGGGAGCGGGCGCTACCACCAGGCGACCTGTGGGTGCTCCGCTCATCAGTCTCGGGTGGTGTGAAGAGTGGAAAGCAAGGCACCGGTGGCCGAGCTGGATGCGCGGTTCAGCAGCGAGGGCGCGACCCAACTGGGTGGGGAGAGGCGCGCGGGCGCTTGGAAGACGCAAAGGTCTTCTGGATATCGACTGTGCATCCCGACGGGCGCCCACACGTCACGCCTCTTATCGCCGTATTGTCAGATGGCGCCCTGTATTTCTGCACTGGCCCGAGGGAACGCAAAGCGGAGAACCTCGCCCTCAATCCGCACTGCGTCCTCACGACCGGGTGCAACTCTCTTGACGAGGGCGTTGATCTTGTGGTCGAAGGCCACGCCGCACTGATTGCCATCGCCCGCTGGATCGGCGGCACGAGCGCCGGGGATGTGCCTCGGCGGCTGCGCGACCGCGAAGCGGCCTGAGATCATGAGGACTTCTCTCTCATGCATCACGAGGCTGACGGCGACCACCGCCGTCGCAACGCGGAGTTGATGTTATGGACATGAACGACTACGTGATCGACACGCTCGTGCGCCAGCGGCTAGACGACATACGGGCCGACGCCCGCCGCGCGGTGCTCGCGGCCACGCTGGGGCCGCCGCGTCAACCCCTGCGCGTTACGCTCGGCGTCGGCCTGATGCGCCTAGCAGGTGGGTGCGGGGCGGCGCTACTCGGGAACGGCGACTCGATGCACCTTTACCTTTCGCGATCTGCATTCCGACTTGACCGCGGGACATTACGCGCGAGCCCCGTCCACGAAGTTCCCGTGAACGTGCTCTGACGCGTTCCCCTCAGGTTCCCTTACCTCCCGCTTAGTTGTCATCGCCGGTGACTCTGCGACTCTGGGAGAGGAAGACTGATGCCTCCGGAGGAGAGGGCCCTATGATTGATGCCACCGGCCACGTCAGGCTGGCGTCAGGACCGCAGGCGTTGCCTTCGCCTGATCGCCGATGGGATCATGGCGATATGTCAGTAGGTCGAGCCCTCCTGATCATCGCTGATATCGGGGGGTACACACCGTTCATGCGCCTGCACCGGACGAGCCTGGCCCACGCGCAAGATGTGGTGGCGAGGCTGCTCGAGGCGATGATCGACGCGGCGCTCCACCTGCGGCTGCTCGAAATCGAGGGGGATGCCGCGTTCCTCTACGCGTGGATCGCCGAGGGCCAGGAAGCCTCGACGGTTCGGATAGCCGTCGATCAGGTCGTGGCGATGCACCGCGCCTTTCACGCCTGCCAGCAGCATATCGACGTGCTGAACACCTGCCGCTGTGAGGGCTGCCGCCAGGCTGGTCGCCTACGGGTCAAGTTCGTCGCCCACCTCGGCGATGTCGCGGTCCAGCGCGTGAAACACTCCTCGAAGCTGGCGGGTTTGGACGTGATCATCGTGCACCGAATGCTCAAGAACGCTGTACCCATTCCGGAGTATCTCCTCCTGTCGGAGGCTGTGTTCCAGCGTGTCGATGACCACGCCCGGAGTCGAGGGCACGCACTCGAGCAGGAACTCGACGGCGTGGGCGTGGTGCCGACCTACTTCATAGACCTCGGGGACATCGCGGGCGGAGCGTCACCGCCGGTGCCGGTGGCGACGGCGCGCAGACGGTTCAGCGAGAACCTCGGTGTCGTGCTCCGGAGTCTGCCGTACTTGCTTCGCCTCAAGAGACCGCGCTTCGCAGCCCGCGGGCTGACCGCCGCCTGACGCTGGTGCGGGCAGATGAACTGTCCTCGGTGTCAGCGCGAGAGAGTCGGACGCGAAGTTCTGCGAAGAGTGTGCCGCGCCACTGGTCTGGGCGTGCGCCAGAAGATTCTCGCGTCCAAGACCGCGGTCGAGGCGAGCGCAAGTAGAGGCACGGTGCCGTTCGCCGATGATTCGGGCCCGCCTGTCCCTCGGGCTGGTGGCCACGTTCCTGGGCCTGCTTGCGAGCCTGCATTTCCTCGAGCCGGAGTTCAACTCGGGACACCTCATCAGCGAATACCAGCTGGGCAGCCACGGATGGATCATGTCGCTGGCGTTTTGCACCTTCGGCATTGGCGCAATGCTCCTCGCGCAGGTCATCCCGCCGCAACTCTCGACCCGAAGCGGGCGGCTGGCTGCGAGGCCTGTGGCTGATCGGGGCCGCCCTCTTCGCTGCGGGACTGTGTCCGCCACTACCGTCTAAGCCGCTCGTCGCCTACGTGCACGGCGTGTCCGGGCTGGTGGTCATCCTTGCTTCACCCGTCGTGTTCTTGCTGGCGAGCAGGAACCTGGTGCATGAACCGGCATGGTCGGGGGCTGCTTGCCACCTGCGATGGGCGACCGCTCTAGCGTGGGTCGGCATGCTCTTGTTCTTGGGCTCCACGATTGTCTTCGCCGGCCGGGCCGCGGGAAACCCCGCTATGGGCCTCGACCCGGCCATCAGCATCGCCAACCGGTTGATGATCACGACCTATTCTCTGTGGTTTGCGGTCGCCGCATGGGGCCCAGCGCGGCGCGTATCCTGAGGGGTTGGATCTGAACGAGTACGTCATGACACATCTGGTCCGGGCGCGGCAGGCCGAGTTGGAGCGGCTGGCGGTGGGCACTTCGCGCCGCGTTCCGATCGGTGACGGGAATCCGTGGGGCCGCACGGTCAGGGCCTTGGGCCCTGGGCGCTGGGTGAACGGCTGGGACACGCGGCGCCTCGGCCCCGGCGAGTAGGAACGGCGGCCCGAACCGAATGACTGGCTGGCCGCCCACCGTGACGTTTGCAGGGCACCGGCCGTTGTAGGGGGTGGAGGCCATGGAGCCACGGGCGCCGGCGGTGGAGAGTGCGGTGGGCGGTGAAGACGAGCGGCTTCTGATCGAGGCCGCCCAGTCCGATCCGCGCCGCTTTGCCGAGCTGTACGAGCGCCACTTCGAGCGGGTCTACGCGTTCGTCGCCCGTCGCGCTCGGGGCCGCGCCGAGGCCGAGGATCTCACCGCGGAAGTCTTTCACCACGCGCTGGCCCATCTCGGCCGCTTCGAGTGGCGGGGTGTCCCCTTCGTGGCCTGGCTGCTGCGGATCGCCAGGAATGCCGTCGCCGACCGCTGGCAACGTGTCGCGCGAGCACGGGACGCCGGCGCCGGAACGCGGAGATGAAGCGGAGCAAGCCGACGTGGACCGGCGGGTGATGCTCGCCGAGCTGGTCGGGCGGCTGCCCGGCGATCAGCAGCGCATCATCCTGGAACGCTTTGTCGAGCAGAGGAGCATTCGCGAGATCGCCTGCGCGCTGGGGCGCACCGAAGGTGCGGTCAAGCAGCTTCAGTTCCGCGCGCTGGAGAGCTTGCGGGCACGCATGAGGGACGTCCATGAGTGAGCACGCTCGGATCGATCGGCTGGCGGAGGCGGTGGAGGCGTTGCTCGCCGATCCGCAGGCCCCCCGGGCACCCGCCGACCCGGCGCTGACCGAGCTGCTCAGCATCGCTCACGACCTGCGCGATCTGCCCCGCCCAGCGTTCAGAGCCCGGCTTGGGGCTGATCTTTCGAGGAGGGCCACCATGACCATGACCACCGTCAGTGAGACCTCGCGGGCCGGCATCCAGGCCGTCATCCCGTATCTCGCCGTCCAGCCTGCCGTGGAGTTGATCGACTTCGTGAGGCGGGCCTTCGGCGCCCAGGAGGTGCTGCGGACCACCGGCTCGGCAGGCGGCGTTCACGCCGAGCTCCGGATCGGCGACTCGACGCTGATGATCGGAGGCGGCGGCGCGTGGAGCGGAGCGGCGACGCCCACCGGCCTGCATCTCTACGTCCCTGACGCCGACCGGGTCTACCGGACCGCGCTGGAGGCTGGGGCCGAATCGCTCCAGGCGCCGGTGGACCAGCCGTACGGCGACCGTGAGGCCAGCGTGAGGGACATCGCCGGCAACCACTGGTATATCGCGACCCATCAGACGGGCGGCCACATCCCGGCGGGTCTCGGCACCGTGACGCCGTATCTCCATCCCCGCGGCGCCCCCGCGCTGATCGAGTTCATGAAGGATGCCTTCGCCGCCGAGGAGATGGCGATCCATCGCGGACCCGAGGGCGACATCCTCCACGCTAAGATCCGCGTGGGCGCCTCGGTCATCGAGATGGGCGAGGCCCATGGCGAGTGGGGCCCGATGCCGACGATGTTCTACCTGTACGTGGACGACGTGGACGCCACGTACCGGCGGGCAATCGCGGCGGGGGCGACGTCGCTGGAACTGCCCGCGCTTCAACCCTACGGCGAACGCCGCGCCGCGGTGCGGGACGCCTCCGACAACCAGTGGTACCTGGCCGCCCGCCACGTGAGGCCGGGCCGCGCCGCCGCCGCAGAACCGGACCGATAGGCCGGATGAAGCGATGCACCTGAGTCAGAATCGCGCAGTAATCAGGCGAGCCGAGGTAATCGACCTCTCGAGCGTCGAGGCGGTCGCCCGGACGACGTGGCCCGTCGCCTACGCTGGCATCATTCCCGTTGAGGTCCAGCACCGGTTGCTCAACACGTGGTATTCACCAGAGAGCTTGAGCCGGGCGCTCGCCGCGCAGGGATCGACGTTCTTGGTGGCGGAGTGGAACGGAAGCGTCATCGGGTTCGCGCAGTACATGCGACGATCGGTGGAGTCGGTAGAGCTGACGCGAATCTACGTTCTGCCCCACGTGCAGCGAAGCGCCATCGGGACCGACTTGGTAAACGCCGGATTGGCGACATTCGCAGAAGAGGGCCTCAAGCGCTTGACGGTGTCGGTCGAGGAAGACAATATCGTTGGCCGACGCTTCTACGAGAAGATGGGCTTCGCTGAGCCCAGAGAGCTAACCCAGGAGGTACAGGGATACTCGCTCAAGCTAGTCGAATACCGTCGTCCGATTTCGTGAGCGCCGATCGCGGCTCGACGGGCGGCCTCTTCGGCATCCGCCTCGGTACGAGCCTGTCGTATCGGCCTTCATGCTGTTTGGCGACGGTAGGGAATCAGGAACCGCAGTCTCTCGTCGCGCAGATACAATCCGCCCCACAGCATGACTCCGAGATACACGCCGAAGAGCATGTGGGTGAAGATTGGACTGCCGACGCGCAAGTGCGTGGCGACCGTCCCGCCGAGATATCCGGTCAGCAGGATCGCGCCGAGCACGGAGGTCGGCGGAATGGCATAGAGCGCTGTGCAGGAAAGCCCCAGGACGCCGAGGCCGCGCGCGAAGCTCACGGTGGCGGGATAGCCGAGCTGGGCCGTCGTCTCAATCACCATTGCGGGCGGCACCAACTTGACGCCACCGTCGAATAGCATGAAGAGAATGACCACGCCGCTCAGGCCGTACCCGATACGGGCGGCGGACCGATCACTCAATCGCATGTCGCATCTCCTTGATTGAGGTTGCTGGGAGAGTCAACGGACGCCACCTCTGTCGGACCGGCCGGCCAGGGGGCCGGCCTCCCCCTGACGCCTCCAAGCGGTCGCGCGGGCGTGGTCAGGATAGCCTCGGCTAGGACACGCAGATGCCGGGCATGGCCAGCTTCTGGAACAGGTGCGGCGACACGCGGTTGCTGGCCGGGTAGTGCCCGAGATGCGAGCGGAACTCAGGATGGCAGAACGCCCGTTTAAAGTGCTCGCTGGTCCCAGTAGAGATGCTCGTGCGCCATTCTATCGCCGTCAAACCACGAGCGGACAGGCATTCCCAAAGACCCCTGACACGTCGGCCGAGCCCGCGGGAGGGAAAGGCGTTCTCCGGGGGGGGCTCCAAAGAGGGACCAGCATACTGGATGGCCTGGACCGTCCCGACGCACGTGAAGGCCCCTCCAGCTGGCCTACGCCCTTAATCGCGGACCCACATGGGTCTGACCTCGATCTTCCCGAAGCGGGCCATTGGATGGCGCGCGATGGGTGCTCGATCGGAGCATCCCCCTCAATGAGCTATTCACCGCGCCAAGGCCAGCTGACCGCCTCCGATCCGTCGACTCTGGGAGGTGAACCGATGAGCACGGCAGCCAGGAGTAAGGTGGCCATTGTCGGCAGGGCGCGAAGGCTGACGCCCAGAACGCGCGCGGCATCGAGGTCTACCTCCACGTCCCGCGGCCCCCAGGCCAATCAGCGCCTTGCCTGGTACGCGGGGCTCGCGCTCATGGCCGCCCTCGAGATCATCGACTGGCCGGTGGCCCTCGTCATCGCGGTGGGACACGAGATCGCTCACCGGGCCCGCAACCAGGCCCTGCGCGAGCTGGCCGAGGGGGTCGAAGCCGGTATCTGAGAGCGCGTCACAGCGCTGCTCTTCGGGGCCGGCGCGGTGGTAACGATCGTCTGGTTCGCGTCCATGTCGGCGATGGGTGAGATGCCGATGCCCGGCGGCTGGACGATGTCGCCGAGCAGACGGATGAGCGTGGCGAGGACCCAGCGCGATTCAGCTTGGTAGACCGCGTTGATCACGCGAGTGCTTCAGCTCCTGGACCGGCCGGATCTCGATCACCCCAACGCGCGCTGGCGGGAACCTCGCGGCGACCGCGCAGGCCTCGTCCATGTCCTTGGCCTCGATGACGAAGAATCCACCCAGCTGCTCTTTTGTCTCGGCAAACGGGCCGGCGGTGGTGGAGACCTTGCCGGCGCGGACGCGGATGGTCCGGGCCGTCTGGGCCGGCTGCAGAGCGTCCGAGGCGATGTAGTGGCCGCTCCGTCGGATCTCCTCGGCGTACTCGATCGCGGAGTCGACAAGAGCCTGCATCTCCTTCTCGGGCATCGCGTCCAGCACGTTCTCGTCGTGGTAGATCGTGAACATGAACTTCATCGCATTCTCCTCAAAGCTCTTTGATCGGCCGCACCTCGATGCCCCCGCGCGGGCCATCGGGATCTTCGCGCCCACCTGGATGGTCTCCTTCAGATCCCCGGCCTCGATCAGCAGCAAGCCGGACCGCTTGCCGTTGGGCACCCGTCGTGATTCCTCTCTCGACTGGCTGTAGCGCGTGGGCGACGACGAAGTGGCCGGCCTTCCGGAGGCGTCATCGTAGGCCGGGCTTCGACGCAGGCGTCCGCCCTCCTTCTTGGAGATCGCGTTAGTGTCGTTCTCGACAAGATATACCAGGCAGGTGTACTTCAAAAGCCTCCCGCTGCGGCTCGACTCAATATCGATTACAGAGTCATGTGGCGAGGCGTGCGCGCTCGAGCGCCGCGAAGCGCCGATAAGGATCGGAGCCCAGCTCGGCCGTGAGGGCGCCCAGGCACCCGAGCGCGCTCTCGATTCGTGGTGCGGTCGGAGGCGCTGGCCGCGCATCAGGGACCTCGTGTCGGGCATCCTAGACGAGTCGCTGTCTTGCTGCCTGGACCAGTGGAGCAGATCGTTCCAGCATCTTGATGAAGCGCCCAAGCACTGAGAGCTCCTGACAGATGATTTAGAACATATATTCTATTTCCATGCCGAGGGCTCCGAAGTTCGATGAGCATCAGATTCTAACTGCCGCCAGCCGGATCGTCGCTGCTCACGGGCCCTCCGGTGCCACGATTGGAGCCATCGCGCAGGCCGTGGGGGCGCCGACGGGCTCGATCTACCACCGATTCGCTTCCCGGGACGTTCTGCTCGCCACAGTGTGGCTCCGCGCTGCCGCTGCCTTCCAGGACGCTGTCTTCGAGCGGCTCGCCGGCGCCGTTCCGCGGGAAGCCGGGCTGAAGGCCGCGCTCTACATGGCGAAGCGGGACCGCGAGGAGCCGCGAGAGGCCCGACTGCTCCTGCTCCACCGGCGGGATGACTTCGTCGACCGCGGGTGGCCCGCCACCTTCCGCCGCCGGGCTGCTCAGCTCGCGCTACAGATTGAAACCGAGCTCCATGCATTCAGCAGGCGCCTCTGCGGCCGTGCGGACGCGCGTACGGTTCGGATGGTCGCCTACGCGGTGATCGAGGCACCGTTTGCTGCAATCCGTCGTCACGTCGCGGCCGAGGAGAGCCCTCCGCCCCATGTGGATCTGCTGATCCGGGCCACGTACGAAGCTGTCATGGACCTGCTCTGGAAAGGAGACGAGTCATGAGCATCAGCGAGAACGCCCACCTCATGCTTGAGATCTTCAGCGCGATCGAGCGCCGCGACCCGCAGCGAGTCTTCGAGCTCTGCCAGCCCGACGTCGAGTTCCACTGGCCACCATCGCTGCCCTACGGCGGTGCTTCCCCCGGTTCCGCGTGGGTGGACACGTGGGTCCCTCTGCAGCCGACTGGGGCGGAGCGGAGAATGGATGCTCGCGTTGTGGCGGCCAGCCCTGAGGAGGTCGTCGTCCTCTGGCAGCAGCGTGGAGTGAGCCCGACTGGGGACCGATTCGACGGTCCGGTGCTAGGCCTCTATCGCGTGCGTGAAGGGAAGCTCGCCCGGGCCCAGATGTTTTCCTTCGACACCTCGGCCCTCATCAACTTCCTGGGCCGCGCCACGGGCGCTTGCCGGTGAGACCCCTCACTCGTCGATCCAGCTCCGGCAGCGCGTCGCCAGCGATCGACGCGAGGCCCTGAGACGTTAACGCGAGGCCCAGACTCCCGCACGATCGTTCGCACAGCCGCATGCTCGCTAACGTGATCATCCGATGGTTGTATATACTCCATTGGTGAAGCCAAAACGAGCGAGCGGGCGTCCAGGGAGATCAGTCCGGGCCAAGGCCGCGATCATTGCCGAGGCGTGCATCGCGGTGAGGTTGCGGATACTCACTCGGCGGGTGACGAGCATTTACAACCGTGAGCTACGTCCTCACGGCCTGACCATCGGGCAGATGAACATTCTCGTGATGGCGTTCCGTCGTGCGCCCGTCACGCAACAGGACCTGGGCCGGGCGCTGCATTTGGAAAAGTCCACCTTGAGCCGTGACCTCGCGCGCATGTGCGCGCAGGGCTGGGTGAGCAAGGCCCGCGGTGATGATGAGCGCGCCACGATCCTCAGCGTGACGCCAACGGGTCAGCGATTGCTGGAAGAGGCATTCCCCGCGTGGCGCGAGGCGCAGAGGAAGACCAGACCATTGCTGGGCGAGAGAGGAGTCGCGTCCCTGCGCCGCGTGGCCAATCCGGGACGGGCGGCGCGCGCACCCGGCTCGACCGAAACGTGACGCGAGGTGGTTGTATGTACAACCCAGCTGAGGTACCCTTCGAGTGGGGGTTGAGATTATGGCACTCGAAAATCATCCGACTGTTCGTCGCCTGGCCGGACGAAGCGGTGGAGTTCAGCGCCACCACGAGACCCCGAGGATCCTGGAGGGCGCATGGTTACGCCGTCTCGCCACGGAGTGCGGAGCGGATGACGTAGGGCTCGTTGAGCTCACGCGCCCGGCGCTCGACCCCCAACGCGACGAGATTCTGAGGAACTACCCCTGGACCAGGTCTCTGCTGAGCTTCGTAGTGCGCATGGCCCGCGAGCCGGTGCGGGGGGCGCCTCGGTCGGTGGCCAACCTGGAGTTCCATCGAGCCGGTGAGGAGGTCAACGAGATCAGCGCCGCCGTGGTGGCCAGACTCGAGGCGCGCGGGATCCAGGCGGTCAATCCCTCGATGGGTTTCCCTATGGAGATGTACCAGGTCGGTGGCGGCGCGGTTTGGGTCGTGTCGCATAAACCGATCGCAGTCGAGGCCGGCCTCGGTCACATGGGTATTCATCGCAACCTGATTCACCCGAGATTTGGCAACTTCGTACTGTTGGGCACCGTCCTCATCGGGTGTGAAGCGAGCGACTACGACCATCCCATCGATTACAACCCATGCCTGGAATGCAAGCTCTGCGTCGCCGCGTGTCCGGTGGGAGCCATCGGGCCAGACGGGTCGTTCAACTTCTCGTCCTGTTTTACCCACAACTATCGCGAATTCCTGGGCGGCTTTGCTGATTGGGTCGAGCAGGTAGCCGATGCACACGATGCGCTCGACTATCGCCGGCGCATCAGCGAGTCCGAGACATCATCAATGTGGCAGAGCCTGAGTCATGGCGCAAACTACAAGTCCGCCTACTGCATGGCCGTCTGTCCGGCAGGCGAGGATGTCATTGGTCCCTACCTACAGAACAAGCAGCGACATCTCAACGACGTGGTGAGGCCCCTGCAAGAGCGCGCCGAGCCCGTCTATGTCGTCCCCGGGTCTGACGCGGAAGCGATCGCCCGCCGTAAGTTCAAGAACAAGACGGTGAAGCCGGTCGACAACGGGCTCCGGCCACGTTCAATTGCCGGGTTGATCAACCTCATGCCACATGTCTTCCAACCCAACCAATCGCGTGGGCTCGACGCCACCTTTCATTTCACGTTCACGGGCGCCGAACGACGCGAGGCGACGATCACGATCCGGAATCGAACACTTGACATCAAGGACGGTCTGGTCGGCGCGGCGGACGTCCACGTGACCGCAGATGCAAGGACCTGGCTCGGCTTCCTCGCGAAAGAGAGACGCCTCATCGCGGCGTTGATCACAAGAAAGATCCGCGTCAAGGGAAGTCCCAAGCTGCTCCTGGCCTTCGGAAAGTGCTTTCCCGCCGCCGGGCCACGGCGGAAGAACGTCGAGATCCTGCCCGAACCGTCTCGGCTTCGGCCGATGCCCGCGCGGTATGAGCGGAATGATCCGGCGACCGGAAGAATCAGGTGGTTCGGCAGCCTCAGGCTCGCCGAGGTGGAAGACGTCACGCACAACGTGAAGACATTCCGTTTCAGACCCCCGGACGGCGGGACGATCCCCTTCGATTACTTGCCGGGACAATTCTTGACGCTGCATCTCGCGCCGCGAGGCATCCCGACCCGGCGCTCCTACACGATGGCATCGACGCCCACCTGGCGTGATCGAATCGAGATTACGGTCAAACGCGAATCCCATGGCCTGGTCTCACGCTTTCTGCACGACGAGATGAGGGTGGGTGACGACGTGAAGGTCGAGGCGCCTAATGGCACCTTTAGCTTCAACGGGGTGCAGGCGGACAGTGTGGCCCTGGTCGGCGCGGGCGTGGGGATCACGCCAATGATGGGCGTGGCACGTTATCTCGCCGAGACGGGTTGGCCGGGAAAGGTCTCCCTCATTCTCGGCTTCAGGGCACCTCGTGATTTCATGTTTCGTGATGAGGTCGAAGCCCTCGAGGCCAGGAATCCCAATCTGAGCGTCACCGTCACCATGAGCAAACCGGGAAGCGAGGCATGGGCTGGCAGGCGCGGGCACATCGATGCCGATTTGCTTGCTTCGGTGGAGGACATTGCCCGGCGGAGGGTGCATGTCTGCGGCCCACCTGCCATGATGGGCGCGGTGAGGGCCGCTCTCCTTGGGTTGGGTGTGCACGAATCCCAGATCAGGACCGAGGCGTTCGGGACCGTCACGCGTGATCCCACGGCGACGCGCGCGCGATCTACCGAGATCGCAGGCATGGTTGTATTTCAGGCCTCGGACACGACGGCACCGGTGCCGGCCAATGCGACGATTCTCGACGTCGCTGACGAAGTCGGCGTCTTCATCGACAACGCCTGCCGTTCGGGAACATGTGCGTCGTGCCGCGTGCGGCTCGTCTCGGGAGACGTGAGCATGGCCGTGGAGGACGCGCTCACCGAGCAGGACAAGAGGGACGGCTACATCCTGGCCTGCCAGGCAAAGGTCCGCGGCGACGTTCGCGTCGACGCATGAGGAGCGCCGGCGCTGAAGTGAACCGCCGCAAGATCGGCGATGCGTGTCGCGCAAGGTCGCGCCTTCTTGCAAGATCGTTGATCAAGCATCCACTGTGAACGAGGCTTCCTTGGAATCTACACGTACCCTCAGGACGAGTCGCGCTACGTCGAGAATTTCCTTGTGGAATCGGGGGAGCGAGCATCTCCGGCAGCACGCGCACGTCACCAAGCATGACCAGAAGCGAGAAGCGCTTGCGAAGGACACGCAGGGACGGGCGAGCCCATCGTGAGGCACTGGATCTACGCCGATCGCCCGCCATTGAGCTGAGCTCGCCGCCTCGCCTACCGGCGCCGACGAGTCCGGCCCATCTGGGTCGACGTGGCAAGCGGGGCGCAAGGGTTTGTCAACAGGACCTCGCTGTTGGCGACCGCGTGCCCGCAGCGAAAGGAGATACTAGGCTCCGTGGATGAGGTGCTCGGCTTCCTGATCCGGAACGGCTACGCGGTCCTCTTCGCCTGGGTGTGGACGGAGCAGGTCGGACTTCCCGTGCCCGGCGAGCCGGTGCTGCTCGCCATGGGGGCGCTCGCCGGAACGGGTCGGGGCCGGCTCGATCTCGCGATCGCAGTTGCTGTGGCCGGGTGCCTCCTCGCCGACCTGATCTGGTATGAGGTGGGCCGATGGCGCGGACGCCAAGTGCTGAGCTTCCTCTGCCGGCTCTCCCTGGAGCGCGATTCCTGCGTCCGTGAAAGCCAGGACAAGTTTACTCGCTATGGAGCGCGCTCGCTCTTGGTGGCAAAGTTCGTACCGGGGCTCAACACGGTGGCCCAGCCGCTTGCCGGCATCATTCGCATGCCCCGCCTCCGCTTTCTCGTGTTCGACGTGCTCGGCGCCACCCTCTGGGTGGGCCTCTACATGGGGCTGGGGTACGTGTTCGCCGATCAGCTCGAGGTCGTCGGTGCCCAGGTGGCGCGACTGGGTCAGTGGCTGATCGTCCTCCTCGCGGCGGCGCTGGGAGGTTATCTGCTGATTAAGTGGGTCAATCGGCGGCGGTTCATCCGGCAGCTCCGGATCGCGCGGATCACCCCAGAGGAGCTCAAGGGACGGCTCGATACGGGGGAGGCGGTGACCATCGTCGATCTCCGTCACGCACTCGACTACGAGGCCGAACCCGCCGTGATCGCCGGTGCGATCCACCTCACGCCGGACGAGCTCGAGGCGCGCCACGGAGAGATTCCCCGTGACCGGGACATCGTTCTCTACTGTACGTGACCGAGCGAGGCGACGAGTGCCCGGGTGGCGCTCCTGCTGCTTCGTCGGGGTATCACGCGTGTCCGACCACTCGCTGGCGGGTATCACGCCTGGCAGGAGCGCGGGTACCCGACGGCGCGTCCGTTGAGCGGCCCTGAACGGCCGATCGGTTTCCCGGGTTCCGCCCCATCGTGAGCGCGGCGCCGAGGCGGAGGTCTTAGCCAGCGCCGCCCACTACTCGCGGCCGATCCAGTAGGTCGGGCGTTGCGCAGCATTTCGAACATCCGGCTCCCTTCGCATGCGCCTCTGTTCCGTACCGGAACAACCCCACGACACAATAGGGGGTACCCGGTGCCGGTGCGCGTCTGGCAGCTCGAGTGAACGCGGGCGACGTCATCAAAGCTTCACACGACCGCAGTGGAGGTGCAATCGGTCCCGGGTAGGGTGGGGGCGGTCATGGCGAGTGCCATCTCCCCCGTGGTCAGGCTCGATCGTGTCGGCAAGCAGTTCGGCGAGCGGCGTGCGCTGGATCGGGTTTCGTTGACGATCACCCCGGGCGAATTCGTCGCCGTCATCGGCCGATCGGGAGCGGGCAAGACCACCCTGCTACGCTGTCTCTCCCGCGCGACCGTCCCCACGGAGGGGGCCATCTGGTTCGGTGACCAGAATTTGGCCACCTTGTCCGGGCGTCGATTGCAAGGCCACCGAGCGCGGGTGGGGATGATTTATCAGCAGTTCAACCTCGTCCGTCGGCTGCGGGTGATGGACAACGTGCTCATCGGCCGCCTGCCGCATGTACGCGGCTGGCGTCGGTGGGCCACTTTAGCCCGCTGGTTTCCCGCACCTGACCGTGCGGTCGGCCTGCAAAGCCTGGCTCACGTGGGCTTGCTGGACCGGGCCTGGCAGCGCACCGATACCCTCTCAGGCGGCGAGCAGCAGCGGGTGGCCATCGCCAAGATCCTTGCCCAGCAGCCGCAGATCATTCTGGGTGACGAGCCGGTGGCCAGTCTCGACATGGCCAATGGGGCCATGGTGATGGAGACACTGCGGCAGGTGGCCTCCGAAGCCGGGGTGACGGTCATCACCACCCTGCATCACGTGGACTATGCCCGGCGCTACGCCGATAGGGTCCTCGGCTTCCGTCGCGGCCAGCTCATCTTCGATCGGCCCCCGGATCATCTCGACCAGGGAGGGCTCGGCCAGCTCTTCGACGATGAACCGGCGGGGGCGGAACCACATCCGCTGCCCTTCGCCACGCCAGAGCTCGTCAGGACGTGAGCGGCGGCTACACGGCGGTTCGGTCCGGCCCCCTTCCTCGCGCGCCGGAACGGCCGTCGGATACGGGGCGCAATCTCTTCGTCATTCTGTCGCTGGCGGTCGTGTTTGCCCTTGCCGCGCGGGTCATCGAGCTTCGCCCGCTGGAGCTCGTTCGCGACGCAGGCAACATCGGCGTCTTTCTCAAGGGCTATCTCAATCCGTCGTTCGCCCACATCGGGGAGTACGCGTGGCAGTGCATCGTCACCGTGTGCATCGCGCTGTGGGGCACCCTTCTCGCCATCCTGATCGCTGTGCCGCTCGGCCTCCTGGGGGCGCGCAATCTGGCACCCCACCCGGTGATCTACTTCGCCGCGCGACGGGGCATGGACCTGCTGCGGGCCGTCAACGAATTCGTGTTTGCCTTGATGTTCGTGACGGCGGTAGGGCTCGGGCCCTTCGCGGGCACGCTCGCGCTCGGCATTCACACGGGCGGCGTGCTGGGCAAGCTGCTGAGCGAGAGCATCGAGGCGATCGATCCCGGCCAAGTGGAAGGCGTGGCCGCCACGGGAGCTTCCCGCCTGCACGTCATCGCCCTTGGAGTCGTCCCACAGGTGCTGCCGAACTTTCTCTCGTTCATCCTCCTTCGTTTCGAGTCGGACATCCGCTCGGCGTCGGTCATCGGGATGGTCGGCGGGGGCGGAATCGGCTTCTATCTCTGGGATACCATCCGTTCCTTCAACGATCGAGAGGCGGCCACCGTCATTCTGCTCATCGTGGCCATGGTCATGTGCATCGACGTGGTGTCGTCCCGGATCCGCCGGGCCGCCATCTAGGAGGAGGCTCTCATGCGTATGTTCCGCTTGCTCACCGTGGCAGCCTGCGGCGTTCTCCTTCTGGCGGGCGCGGCGTTGTCCGCCGATCCGTCCTGGCCCAAGGAGGTCACCTTCGCGCTGCTGTCCACCGAGAACGCCGCGGAGATCACGCGGCGGTGGGGCCCGATCCTAGCCCAACTCGAGAAGGACCTCGGCGTCAAGGTCAAGTCCGCGACCGCCACCGACTATCGGGGAAGTATCGAGGCATTGAAGTTCAAGAAGGCGGAGATCGGCCACCTCGGGCCCAAGTCCTACGTGGAGGCGTCGAACAACAATTACGCGAACGTGGAACCGGTCGCGCAACTGAGGCTGGCCAACGGCTCCCTCGGTTATCGCTCCTGCCTGATCGTCCATGCGGACTCGGATATCTTTGGGCCCGAGGATATTGCCGGGAAGACCTTTGCGTTCAATGACCCCAACTCCACCTCGGGCTACCTGGTTCCCTCGGCCTTCTTCATGATGGAGATGGGGGTCGATCCCAAGAAGCTCTTCTCGAAGCTCACGTTTTCCGGCTCCCACGAGGCGTCGATCCTCGCCGTCGCCAACAAGAAGGTGGACGTGGCGTCGACGAACCTCCCCGACCTGCAGCAGCTCACGCGGGAGGGCAAGGTGCCGCGCGGTGGTCTCCGGGTCATCTGGGTGTCCAAGCTGATTCCCAACGATCCGATCGTGCTGCGCAAGGATCTGCCGCCGAGCCTGAAGTCAGCCATTCAGGAATCGCTGATCAGCATGAAGGACCGTAACCCCGAGGTCTTCAAGGAGATCGGCGCCTGGCTGGGCGGCTTCGTGCCCGCCGACGACGGGAAATACCAGGTCATCCGTGACCTCAACGAGACGGCCAAGAAGCTGGCAGCCCAGAAATAGGGATGGACGTCGGCGCGCGGCGCTGCTGGATGTCGGTCCTCGCCACGGCGTCCCCGGGTGATCTGGAACTTGTGTGGGAACGGCTGGAGGTCCAACCGCGCTACACGTTCGTGCGCAAGCCCGAGGTCGGCCTCGTCATGGTTCGGGGACGAGCGGGCGGTACGGGCATGCAATTCAACCTAGGCGAATTGCCCGTTGCTCGCTGCTCGGTTCGCCTCGACGACGGGACCGTCGGCCACGCCTATGTTGGAGGGCGAAGCCTGCGTCACGCTGAGATCGCGGCCGTTTTAGATGCCCTGCTCCAGAGCGGCGAGGGGCGAGGTGACCTGGAGACGCAAGTCGTGACGCCACTGGCAGAACGTCGTGAGGCGCGCAGGCGGGCCGCAACGTCCCGCTCGGCGCCGACGCGGGTGGAGTTCTTCACCTTGGTGAGGGGAGAGGAGTAGACATGCTGGGCGGCTTGGCCGATCCGGCGCTGGATAGTCAGCGAATTTTCCGGGTCGTCCTCGAAGCCATGGCCCATCCCGGTCGCGTTGTTACCTTGCCGACTCCCGTCGAGGTGCCATCGCCCCTTACAGCCGGCGCGGCAGCGCTCTGCCTGGCTTTGCTCGACTTCGAGACACCGCTCTGGCTTGATCGGCAGGCCGCCACCACGGCAGTCATCGACTACCTGCGGTTCCATTGCGGAGTCTCCATAGTGGAGAAGCCCGAGGTTGCCGTTTTCGCGCTGATCGCCGGTGCTGCGGCGATGCCATCGCTAGCGGTCTTTGCCAGCGGGAGCGACGAGTACCCAGACCGCTCGACGACCCTCATCGTCCAGGTCCAGGCACTCAGATCCGGGACCGGCAGGCGGATGACAGGACCGGGCATCGACGGGGAGTCGCGGCTCACAGTGGAAGGACTCTCGGAGGGTTTCTGGTCCATGTGGCTGGAAAACAATATATTATTTCCAAGAGGCGTTGACGTGCTCCTCACCGCTGGAGCCCGGGTTGTGGCACTGCCTCGGACCGTAAACTCCGAAGGCTGACCGTGTACGTGGCGGTCAAGGGTGGCCAGGAGGCAATTCAGGCCTCCCATCGGCTGCTCGCCGAGGAACGGCGCGGTGACCCTCAGGTGCCTGAGATTTCGGTGGTCCAGATCGAGCAGCAGCTGGCCTTGGCCGTCGATCGCGTGATGGGGGAAGCCTCCCTGTACGATCGCGAGCTCGCCGCACTGGCCCTCAAGCAGGCGTGGGGCGACGTGATCGAAGCGGTCTTTCTCCTGCGGGCGTTCCGGACGACGCTCCCCCGCTTGGGCTCTACCCTGCCCATCGACATGACCGCCATGACCGTGCGGCGCCGAGTGTCGGCCACCTTCAAGGACTTACCCGGCGGCCAGATCCTGGGAGCCACCTTCGACTACACGCATCGGCTGCTCAACTTTGATTTGGCCCAGGCGAACGGCTCGACGACCGACGAACCTCGGGAGGCACGGGTGGATGCCGAGCGGATGACGGACCACCGCGACGAGCCCCACGGTTCTGGCTCACTTCCGCGCGTGATGGAGCTGCTCGAGCGTGAGGGACTCATCGAAACGGAGCGGGACGGCGAGGAGAGTCGAGGTGTCGGCGATCTCACCCGTGAGCCACTGACCTTTCCGGCTGGTCGCGACGTGAGACTGCAGAGTCTGGCGCGAGCCGACGAGGGCTTCCTCCTGGGCATCGGGTATGCCACCCAACGCGGGTACGGACGCAACCATCCCTTTGCCGCCGAGATCCGGCTTGGCGAAGTGGTGCTGGAGATGGTGCCCGAGGAGCTCGGGTTCCCTCTGGAAGTCGCCGAGATCACCGTGACCGAGTGCCAGATGGTGAATCAGTTCAGAGGCTCGGCGACGGCGCCCCCGCAGTTTACCCGCGGCTACGGCTTAGTCTTCGGCCATGCCGAGCGGAGGGCCATGGCCATGGCTCTGGTGGATCGTGCCCTGCGCGCTCGCGATCTCGGCGAGGAGGCGTCGTCGCCGACCCAGGACGAGGAGTTCGTGCTGTCCCACGGCGACAACGTGGAAGCGTCCGGGTTCATCCAGCACCTCAAGCTACCGCACTACGTCGACTTCCAGTCCGAATTGATCCTGGTCCGCACCCTGCGCGCGCAGGCAGACGCGGGTCCGCGGCCGTGAATCCGTACAACTTCGGGTTTCTCGACGAACAGAGCAAGCGGATGATCCGCCGAGCGATCCTCAAGGCGGTGGCCATTCCCGGCTACCAGGTGCCGTTTGGCAGCCGCGAAATGCCGCTGTCTTACGGGTGGGGAACGGGCGGGGTTCAGGTGACGGCCAGCCTCATCGGTCCCGACGACATCCTCAAGGTCATCGATCAGGGTGCCGACGACACCACCAATGCAGTGAGCATTCGCACGTTCTTCGAGCAGACCACAGGAGTCACCACGACGACGCGTACCGAAGAGGCCACGCTCATCCAGACGCGCCATCGCATTCCGGAGACGCCCCTCCGGGCAGGCCAGGTGCTCGTCCTCCAAGTGCCGATCCCGGAACCCCTCAGATGGCTCGAACCCCGGGAGGCCGAGACGCGGAAGATGCACGCCCTCGAGGAGTACGGCGTCATGTACGTCCGTCTCTACGAAGACATCACGCGCCACGGCAAGGTGGCGCAGACCTACGAATACCCGGTCATCGTCAATGGACGCTATCTCATGCGCCCCTCGCCCATCCCCAAGTTCGACAACCCCAAGCTCGACCGTAATCCGGCCCTTCTGCTCTTTGGCGCTGGCCGCGAGAAGCGGATCTACGCGGTGCCGCCCCATACATCGGTACGGAGCCTCGATTTCGAGGACCATCCTTTCGAGGTCGAGGCCTGGGTGCAGCCCTGTGCGCGATGCGGCGCCCGTGGTGTCTTCCTCGACGAGATCATCGTGGACGACAAGGGTGGCCGGATGTTCATGTGTTCGGACACCGACTATTGCGAGCGGCGGGTGGGTGTACCGGAGGCGCCGGCGCCGTGAGCCCGGACGGGCATTTGCTCCGTGTGCGCGGCCTCACCAAGCGCTACGGCGAGCACGTGGGTTGCCTCGACGTCGGTTTTGATGTCTGGCCATCCGAGGTGGTCGGTCTGGTGGGGGAGTCCGGATCGGGGAAGACGACCGTGCTGGCGTGTCTGGCCGGCCGGGTCGAGGCGGGAGCTGGCGTCGTCGAGTTCGTCACGCGAGATGGAAGTGCGGTGGATGTATTGCGTCTTCCCGAGCGAGAGCGCCGGCGCCTGTTCCGCGACGAGTGGGGGATCGTTCACCAGAACCCGCACGACGGGCTCCGGATGTCGGTGACGGCCGGCGCCAACGTGGCCGAACGTCTGATGGCCAGGGGTGAGCGTCACTACGGCCGTATCCGGCGGGCAGCCCTCGACTGGCTGGAGCACGTCGAGATCACCCCGGACCGGATTGACGATCTGCCCGCCACCTTCTCAGGTGGCATGCAGCAGCGGCTGCAGATTGCTCGCACTCTGGTGACGCGGCCGCGGCTGGTGCTCATGGACGAACCCACCGGTGGGCTGGATGTTTCAGTGCAGGCCCGGCTTCTCGACCTGCTCCGCGGTCTCGTCGCTGACCTCGGTCTGGCGGCGGTGGTGGTCACTCACGACCTCGCGGTGGCGCGTCTGCTCGCGCATCGCCTGCTCGTGATGCGGCGAGGCCAGGTGGTCGAGACCGGACTGACCGATCAGGTCATGGACGATCCCCAGCATCCGTACACGCAACTCCTGGTGTCATCGGTGTTGCACCCATGAGGATGGCGACAGACGACCGGACCGTAGCGGCCCTGTCGATCGAAGGACTCGAGAAGACGTTCACTCTGCACGTCCAGGGGGGAACGCGCCTTCCCGTGCTCCGCGGCGTGACTCTCACCGTCGGCCCCGGCGAGTGCGTGGTGCTGTCTGACCCGTCGGGCGCGGGCAAGAGCACGCTCCTGCGCGCCGTGTATGGCAACTACGTTGCCCAAGGCGGACAGATTCTTGTCCGCCACGCCGGCGGTGTAGTGGACATGGTGAGGGCCGAGCCGCGAGAAGTGCTGGCTGTCCGTCGCCGGACCATGGGCTATGTGAGCCAGTTCCTTCGGGTAGTTCCAAGGGTGGCGGCGGTGGACGTGGTGGCAGAACCGCTGCGCGACCTGGGTGTTCCTCGCGAGCTGGCGGGAGAGCGCGCGCGGGCCATGCTGGCGCGCCTGCGCATCGCGGAGCGGCTCTGGGGGCTCTCGCCGGTAACCTTCTCCGGCGGCGAGCAGCAGCGCATCAGCGTCGCCCGCGTCTTCGTGGTGGGCTATCCGATCCTGCTCCTCGACGAGCCCACCGCGTCGCTGGACGCGCAGAGCCGGGCCGTCGTGGCGGGGCTCATCGACGAGGCGCGGGCCAGGGGCGCGGCCATTCTGGGCGCCGTCCATGACGTCGAGGTGCGCAGCCGGATCGCGAGCCGGGTCGTGACCCTCGGACACACGGCGAACATGAGCCACGAACTCGTCCTTACCAACGCTCGGGTGGTGGAGCGGCACGCCACTCGTGGCACGAACGGTTTGCGTTACCGGCGGGGCCATCGTCGACGTGACCCGCCGCCTCTCCGCGGTGAGAGGCGCACTCGACCTCGAGGGCGACTACCTGCTCCCCGGCCTCGTCGAGCTGCACACCGACATGCTGGAGAAGCACGCGGTGCCGCGCCCTGGCGTGGCCTGGCCGGCCCAGGCGGCTGTGATGGCCCACGACGCGCAGCTGGCGGCCGCCGGTATCACCACAGTTCTCGATGGGCTGGCCGTCGGATACGTGGTCGACACGATTGAGCGTCCGCGTAACCCGCGGCCTTTTGCGGAGGCCATCCGGAGCGCGCAGGACCAGCGTCTGCTGCGGGCCGAGCATTTCTTTCACATGCGGTGCGAGGTGAGCACGGCGTACGTGATCGAGGATTTCGCGCCATTCGTCGAAGACCCGCTCGTACGCCTCGTCTCTCTCATGGACCACACGCCGGGGCAGCGCCAGTTCGTCCGCGTGGAGAAATACCGCGAGTACAACCAGGGCAAGTACCGACTCACCGACGGCCAGCTGGATGAGTTGATCGCCAAGCGCCTAGGCAGACCAAGCCAGGTATGGTGATCGCCACCGCGCCGCCATTGTCCGGCTCTGCCACAAGCGCGGCCTCCCGCTGGCCAGCCATGACGACACCACGCTGCGCCACGTGGAGGAAGCGGTCGAGGCCGGTGTCGTCATCGCCGAATTTCCCACCACCGTCGTCGCGGCACGGGCGGCCAGATCCTACGGCCTCGCCGTGGTCGCGGGTGCTCCCAACCTCGTCCTTGGCGGATCGCACTCCGGTAATGTGTCCACCGCCGACCTGGTGGCTCAGGGTCTCCTGGACATTCTCTCGTCGGACTACGTGCCGGCCAGCGCTCTCCATGCCGCCTTTCTGCTTCACTGTCGGCACGGTGTGCCTCTGCCGGAGGCGGTCGCCACGGTCACGGCCAGCCCCGCGCAGCGGGCCGCGCTCCCCGACCGGGGCGAGATTGCACCGAGCAAGCGGGCGGACCTCGTTCGCGTGCGTCTGGTCGGTGAGCTGCCCATCGTACTGGGGGTGTGGCGCGCGGGTCGGCGTATCGCTTAACGCAGATGCCGATGTTCACGCCTGACCGTTGCCAGCCCGCGGCCACAGGGTGACCAACGCCATGGCGTACGACGCAGATGTCACGTACCCGTCATCGTCCCGAAACGCGAGCCTGATAGGGTCGGGATCGTCGTGGCTCTGACGGCGGGGCCAACCCATTCCAGCGGAGGCGCACATGTCGTTCGATCCAGCCGATTCGACTTCAAATTGCTCGCCGAATCAAAGCTTCGCTGACATCCTCGATCGCCCGGCTCTCCCGCCGCGCACTGCTGACGGGTGGACTGCTGGCGGCAGGCGGCAGCCTTCTTGGCCCCGCCATGCAGCGCGGGCGGACGCTCGTGTCGGCTCAGGGAGCGTTGCTTGGATTCGCGGGGGTGCCCATCGCGACATCGGATACGGTGGTGGTGCCCCCAGGCTACACCGTCGACGTACTCTACGCCTGGGGCGATCCAATCTCGGCTGGTCCTGCCTTCAAACCCGATGCGAGTAACAGTGTGGAAGACCAGATGGTGCAAGCTGGCATGCACCACGATAGTATCCACTTCTTCCCGCTGCCCGTCGGCGGAACGAGCTCGACGCATGGCCTGCTCGCCGTCAATCACGAGTACACGGATGACGGGCTACTGCATCCGGGCGGGATGGAACCGTGGACGGCCGAGAAGGTGCGCAAGAGCCAGGCCGCGCACGGGGTCGCCGTGGTTGAGGTTCGCCTGGAGGGGGCGAAATGGAGGATGGTACGGCCGTCCTCCTTTGCGCGGCGAATCACAGGCGCTACTCCCATCGGGTTCACCGGGCCCGCCGCCGGACACCCCCTGCTTCAAACGGCCGGCGACCCGACAGGGCGCACCGTGCTCGGCACCCTGAACAACTGCGCCCATGGCGTGACGCCCTGGGGCACGTACCTCACATGCGAGGAGAATTTCAACGCCTACTTCGTCAACGGCTCGGGTGCCCTGCCGCCGCTGCAGCGGCGCTACGGGATCAACGAGCGAGGGTTCGGTTACCGCTGGCACGAGCATGATCGCCGCTTCGACGCGGCCGCCCACCCGAACGAGCCGAATCGATTCGGCTGGGTGGCGGAGATCGATCCGTACGATCCCCGCCGCCCGGCCGTGAAGCACACCGCGCTGGGTCGCACGAAGCATGAGGGCGCCGCCTTCGCGATGGCACGTGACCGGCGGGTCGTCTTCTACATGGCGCGACGACGAGCGCTCTGAGTACGTCTACAAGTTCGTGAGCCGCGAAGCTTGGGACCCTGCGCGAGGCCGCGAGGCGGGGATGCGGCTCCTCGAGAACGGGATCCTTTACGTGGCGCGCTTCAATGCCGATGGCGGCGGGGAGTGGCTCGAGCTGACCCACGGCAAGAACGGCCTGGACGCCGCGTCCGGGTTCCCCTCCCAGGCCGAAATTCTCATCAATACTCGCGGCGCGGCCGATGTGGTTAGCCCCACCAAGATGGACCGGCCTGAATGGATAGCGGTGCACCCGACGACCGGGGAGGCATACTGCGCCCTCACCAACAATGTCAATCGGGGTAGGGCGGGCTCGCCAGGACCTGATCCGAGCAACCCTCGTTCTGACAACGTCTTCGGTCACATCGTCCGCTGGCGAGAGACAGGCGGGGACGCGGCCGCCACGCGCTTCGAGTGGGATGTGTTCGTCCTTTGCGGCGATCCGACCCTGGCCGATGCCAACAAGCGCGGCAATATCAAAGGCGACGTGTTCGGCTCGCCCGACGGTCTCTGGTTCGATGCGCGTGGGGTCTTGTGGATCCAGACCGACGTTTCCACGAGCGTCCTGAACAAGGGAGACTACGCACGCATCGGCAACAACCAGATGCTGGCAGCCGATCCCGCCACGCGTGAGATTCGACGCTTCCTCACGGGACCCAACGGCTGCGAGATCACGGGAGTAATCACCACTCCTGACGGAAGGAGCATGTTCGTCAACGTCCAGCACCCGGGCGAGCCGGCCAGCGAGCGCAACAATCCGGAGGCGCCCAAGGCGGTCAGCTCCTGGCCTGATGGACCCGCGGGTGGCCGGCCGCGCTCAGCGACCATCGTGATCCGCAAGACGGACGGGGGGGTCATCGGGGGGTAGCGAGGGGAGCCCGGCGGCGCCCGGTGCGCCCGAACAGGGTCCCCGCGCATCGCGCTGCCTCACGAGCCCGCTGTTCGCGAAA
This sequence comes from uncultured Candidatus Rokubacteria bacterium, assembly GCA_963754315.1. Taxonomy (GTDB): domain Bacteria; phylum Methylomirabilota; class Methylomirabilia; order Rokubacteriales; family CSP1-6; genus CAVWFS01. The sequence continues at coordinate 397,850 of CAVWFS010000007.1, read as the reverse complement.
GTTTTACTCGGTCGTCACCGTCCTGTAACTCCGGGAGGGGACCATTCAGCCATGACAATCACCGGCCGCGAGAGCGATCAGAGCGTGGTGCATCGGCGGCGTGGGGACGCGCGGGAAGGGGCCGCCCTTCCGCGTCAAGGTCGCGTCCTGGTCGTCGAGGACGAGCAAGACGTTGCCGAGCTGATCCGATTCAATCTTTCCAAGGAGGGCTACGACGTTCGGATCGCCCTGAACGGGGCGGATGCCCTCCGACACGCGCGCGAGTTTCGCCCAGAGGTCATCCTGCTCGACATCATGGTTCCGCAGCTCAATGGCTGGGAGGTATGTCGTCGTCTCAAGCAGGAGCCCGAGACACGCTCGGTGCCCGTCATCATGGTGACCGGCCGGGTCGAGGAGGGCGACAAGGTTCTCGGCTTCGAGCTGGGCGCCGACGACTACGTGACGAAGCCGTTCTCGCCGCGGGAACTGGTGGCCCGGGTTCGTGCGCTCCTGCGCCGGGCGCGCCCGGTTGACGCGGCCGAGAAACGAGCGCATCTCCGCGCGGGAGATCTCGAAATCGACCGCCACCGCTTCGAGGTGACCATGAAAGGCAAGCCGGTGGAGCTGACGCGCAAGGAGTTTGAGCTCCTGGCGGCTCTGGTGGGGACACCCGGGCGGGTGTTCGGTCGAGAGGAACTGCTGGATCTCGTGTGGGGCCACGACGGGTTCGTCGAGCCCCGGACGGTGGACGTTCACGTCGCGCGCCTGCGCGGAAAGTTCACCGCCGCTCACCTGCCTGCCCCCGGCATCGAGACGGTACGGGGGGTCGGCTACCGCTTTCGCGACGAGCAAAGAGCCTCTGTGTAACCTACTTGTAACACTCTCGTTACTCCACCGAAATATCCCCGTAGCATCATCATGACCGAGCAGGAGGAGATCGTATGAAGAGGACGGTGACAAAAGTCGGCCTCGCGCTGGCGCTGGTCACGCTCGTGGCCGCCGGTGGCTATGCGTCGGGACCACCCCAGCTGGATCCCGGTTTGATGACGTACAAAGTCGGTGTCAGGGGTGAGCGGCAACATCTCCAGTGTGGGCTCCGACACCCTGAATAACCTCATGACCTTGTGGGCCGAGAACTTCAACAAGTTCTACCCGAACGCCAAGATCCAGATCGAGGGTAAGGGCTCCTCGACGGCGCCCGCCGGCGCTGATTTCCGGCACCGCCCAGCTCGGCCCCATGTCACGCGAGATGAAGGGGACCGAGGTCGACGGGTTCGAGAAGAGGTATGGCTACAAGCCCACACCCATCCGCACGTCGGTGGACGCGCTGGCGGTCTTCGTCAACAAGGACAATCCCATTAAGTGCCTGAGCTTCCAGCAGATCGACGCCATCTTCTCCAAGTCGCGCCGACAGGGAGGCAAGGAAGACATCACCACCTGGGGCCAACTCGGCCTCACCGGTGACTGGGCGAGTAAGCCGATCAGCCTCTATGGCCGTAACTCCGCGTCCGGCACCTACGGATTCTTCAAGGAACACACCCTCAAGAACGGCGATTTCAAGGACTCCGTGAAGGAGCAGCCCGGGTCGGCCGCGGTCGTGCAGGGGGTTACCGTGGACCGTAATGCCATCGGCTACAGCGGCATCGGCTATGCGACGGCCGGTGTGCGTGCCGTCCCCTTGACGGAGAAGGACGGCGGCAAGTGTGTGGAGGCGACTGCCGAGAACTCGTACAGCGGCGCATACCCGCTGGCGCGCTTCCTCTACGTCTACATCAACAAGGCTCCTGGTAAGCAACTCGATCCGCTGACGCGTGAGTTCGTGAAACTGATGGTGTCCAAGGAAGGCCAGGAGATCGTGCGTGAAGGACGGCTACTTCCCCATCCCGGCGTCGATCGCCAAGGAAGAACTGGCCAAGGTCCAGTAGGTGGCCACTCACGTAGAAACACTGCGAGCGGGCGGGCCGAAAACTCCGGCCCGCCCGCTCGGCGTTTCTAAGGCTCGCACGGATCGGCGAGTCCTTCTCGATCGGCTTGCCTCCCGCCTCGTCGTGGGAGGGGGCCTCCTCATTATTGCCGCCATCTTGGCCATCCTGGTGGTGATCGCTGTCGAGGTGTACCCGCTGTTCAGGGCGCCGGCGGCCCACTGGCTGGGCTCTCATCCGATGGTGGCGACCGGGGCGGGCGGTACGCTCTTGCCAGGTAGTCTCGGCGTCGACGAGTATCGGGAGGCCGCATTCGGAGTGACGGCGACGGAGCTCCGTGTGCTCAGTCCCAAGACGGGCGCCGGCCTGACCACGGTGGCGATTCCCGGTCTGGACGGGGCGCAGGTCGTCTCCATCGGTCAGGCGGGCAAGGACCGCTATCTGCTGGGGACGAGCGATGGCCGGGTCATCCCACTGGAGATGAAGTTCGACGTCCAGTTCAAGGACGGTCGAAGGACGGTGCGCGCGGATCCCGTCTTCGGCCCACCGTCGGTCGTCGATCCGTCCGGCAAGCACCCGATACTGCGGGTAACGTCCGCCGACACCAAGGGTGGGCCTATTTCCGTCGCCCAGCTCGGGCCACAGGAGCTGGTCGTGCAAGCCGTGGTCGAGAAGAAGGGGCTGATCCAGGGCGGAACGAGGGAAGAGACGCTCACCCCGCTTACGGTCGGCTCAAGCGGTGCGGTGACGGCCATGAGAATGGACGGGCGGGGCGAGGATCTTTTCCTCGGGACCGGGAGTGGACAGATCGTTCGGTATGACCTCCGCGATCGGGCTCATCCCGCGCGGGCCGAAATCGTCGCCACCTCGCCTGACGGCCACCCGATCACCGCCCTGGAGTTCCTCATCGGTGATCGGACCCTGCTCGTTGGGGACGAAGGGGGTCGCGTTTCATCGTGGCAAGTGGTACCTCCTCCCCAGGGCGGTCCTGCGCGTCTCACCCGTAACTACGAGTTTTCCAGGCACGGGGCGCCCGTGGTCGCCCTGGCCGCCTCCCGGCGTGACAAGGGCTTCGTCAGCGGAGATACGCAGGGGCGGCGTGCATCTCAACTATGGAACGTCAGGCGCAACCCTTCTCGCGCTGAAGACAGAGGGCCACTCTCTGCGGTCGCTCACTTTCGCGCCCAAGGGCGATGCGGTATTCGTGGCCGACGCGGAGGGAAAGGTTGGGCAGTGGCGCATCGACAATCCCCATCCCGAGGTCACACTCAAGACGCTCTTTGGCAAGGTCTGGTACGAAGGGTACTCGGCAACCGGCATTCGTCTGGCAGTCAACGGGCGGCACCGATGACTTCGAGGCCAAATTCAGCCTGACCCCGCTGATTTTCGGCACGTTGAAGGGCACGACCTACGCGTTGTTGTTTGCCATCCCCCTGGCGTTGCTGGCCGCCCTGTACGTGAGCGAGTTCATGCATCCTGGCATCAAGGCCTACGTCAAGCCGGTGGTCGAGATCATGGCGGCGCTCCCCAGCGTGGTCCTGGGCTTTCTGGCCGGCCTGTGGCTGGCGCCCGTACTCGAGCGCATCCTGCCGGGGCTGGCCGTGCTGCCGCTGGTACAGGTGGCGTGCATACTGGTCGCTCTGTTGGTCTGGCGGCTCGTGCCAATCTCTCTTCGCGGACGCCTGCGCACCGGCGGCGAGGTATTTCTTCTGTTGCCTGTGGTTGTCGTCGGCGCCTGGATTGCCTTTGCCCTGGGCGGCGTGGTGGAGTCGAAGCTCCTCGGGGGTGACTATCGGGCTTGGCTTCTCTCGGTCCTGGGCCTGACCTTCGATCAGCGTAACTCCGTCGTGGTCGGGGTGGCCATGGGCTTTGCCGTCATCCCGATCATCTTCACCATCACCGAGGACTCGTTGGCGAATGTGCCCCAGCATCTGCGGGCCGGCTCGCTGGCGCTGGGGGCGACCCGGTGGCAGACAGCGATCTGGATCGTGTTGCCGACGGCCAGCCCAGGAATTTTCTCCGCCATCATGATCGGGTTCGGGCGAGCGGTGGGGGAGACGATGATCGTCCTGATGGCGACCGGGAACACGCCGGTCATGGATTGGTCGATCTTCAACGGGTTTCGGGCACTGTCGGCCAATATCGCCGTCGAGCTTCCGGAGGCCCCGGAAGGCGGCAGTCTCTTCCGCGTGCTCTTCCTGGCCGCCTTCCTGCTGTTCTGCTTGACTTTCGTGCTCAACACGGTGGCAGAGTTGGTTCGCCTGCGATTGCGCGAGAAGTTTCGTTACCTATGAAGAAGCTGTGGACGAGCGGCGAACCATTCGTGTGGCTCACCGGAGGGGCCCTCGCCATCTCCCTGCTCATGGTGGCGGGACTGATCGCGCTCATCCTGTACAACGGCTTCGGCTTTTTCTGGCCGGCCGCCGTAGCCCAGGTGACATTGAAGGACGGCAAGGTACTGACGGGTCCCATCGTCGCCCGGGAAGGTATTCCCGGGCAGCCCGGCGAGCACCGCATCAAGATCAGGGTAGCGAACCGAGATCTCTATGGCGCTGACTTCGTGTGGGTGGACGAGGCGAGCATCGCCCGAGGCGAATATCCGCGCGATGTCGCCGTGATCGATCGCACGGAGTGGGGCATCCTCATCGGGCGCCTGGTGGCGGTTACCGACCGCGGACAGGTCATCGCCTCCGGGGTGGCGGCCTCGCTGACCGTCCTCGCCGAGCGAATGCCGGAAGTGGCCAAGCTCCGGCGCGAGATCCGCGCTATCGAGAAGGGCGATATCGGCGCCATCAATCACGCCCAAGAGAACATCCGGCTGGGTCTTCGCCGTCTCGAGCTGGCCGGAGACACGAGCGGGCCGCGGCTGGAGGCCTTACGAGCAGAGATGGCGGCCCTCCAGGAGCGCTACAAGCAGGAGGCGGCGCGGCTGGCCGAGCTGAGGACTCGGGAGACCTTGAATCTTGTGGTGAGGGCCGACGGGGGCAAGGACAAGGAGGTACCCTTGGCCCAGATCGTTGACGTGTATTTCCCGAACTCCATGGGGCTACCGGCCAAGCTCGGACACTACATGGCCGGTCTGTGGGCCTTTGTGGCTGATGATCCGCGCGAGGCCAACACGGAAGGCGGTGTTTTCCCGGCCATCTTCGGGACCGTCATGATGGTCCTCATCATGAGCATCTTGGTCACGCCTCTCGGCGTTCTGGCCGCGTTCTACCTGCGGGAGTACGCGCGGCAGGGGGCGTTTGTCAGTACCGTCCGCATCGCCGTCAACAACCTGGCGGGTGTTCCGTCCATCGTCTTCGGGGTGTTCGGGGTCGGATTCTTCATCTATTTCATGGGCGGCACCATCGATCAGTTGTTCTTCGCGGAGTCACTGCCCACCCCCACGTTCGGGACGGGCGGCATACTGTGGGCGTCTCTCACCTTGGCCGTGCTGACCATCCCCGTTGTCATCGTGGCCACCGAAGAGGGACTGGCCGCGATTCCCCGAGCGACACGCGAGGCCTCGCTGGCGCTAGGGGCCACCAAGCTGGAGACGACTCTCCGCGTGGTGCTGCCCGCGGTGATGCCGTCGATTCTGACCGGCCTCATCCTGGCCATGGCCCGCGCCGCCGGTGAGGTGGCGCCTCTCATGCTCACCGGGGTCGTGAAGCTGGCTCCCGCCTTGCCGATTGACGGGTTCTGGCCCTTCCTGCACCTCGACCGCAAATTCATGCACCTGGGCTTTCACATCTACGACGTCGGCTTTCAGTCGCCCAATGTCGATGCCGCGCGCCCCATGGTGTTCGCCACCGCCTTCCTCCTCCTGCTCATCGTGGTCTTCATGAACCTGTTTGCCATCACCTTGCGTAACCGGCTGCGCCGGAAATACGCGACATCGGCGGTGTAAGGACATGCGCGCCCCCCGCCCCGCGCTCGAGGGGACCCCAATGCAGCTGACGGCCGCCCTGAATCCTCATGCCACCCTGGCCGGTATCATGGAAGCACCGATGGTGGAGATCGAGAAGCTCAACCTCTGGTACGGAACCAAGCAGGCCCTCAAGGACGTCACCATGTCCGTGCCCAAGCACCGGATCACCGCCTATATCGGCCCCTCTGGCTGCGGCAAGAGCACCTTGCTGCGGTGTCTGAATCGCATGAACGATCTGATAGATGGTGTTCGTACCACGGGCACCATCCGGATCGGGGGCACCGACATCTACGATCCGACCTTGGACGTGACCGAATTGCGCAAGCGGGTGGGCATGGTCTTCCAGAAGTCCAACCCGTTTCCCAAGTCGGTCTACGAGAACGTCGCCTACGGTCCCCGGATCCTCGGGGTCGGGAGCCGCACGGACCTCGACGGTATCGTGGAACGGAGCCTGCGCGCGGCGGCCCTGTGGGACGAAGTGAACGACCGCCTGCGCGACAGCGCCCTCGGGTTGTCGGGGGGCCAGCAGCAGCGACTGTGCATCGCCCGCGCCATCGCCGTGGAACCCGACGTGCTGCTCATGGACGAGCCCTGCTCGGCCCTCGATCCGATCGCCACCGCCAAGATCGAAGAACTGATGCTCGAGCTGAAGAACAGCTATACCATCGTGATTGTGACCCACAACATGCAGCAGGCCGCCCGCGTCTCCGACTACACGGGGTTCATGCTGCTCGGAGAGTTGGCCGAGTTCGGGGTGACCCGGGAGCTATTCACCAACCCGCGCGACAAGAGGACCGAGGACTACATCACGGGCCGTTTCGGCTAGGCTGGGGGGAGCGATGCAGCGACACTTCCACGAAGAGCTGGAGACGCTCAAGCAGACCCTGCTCGCCATGGGCGGATTGGTAGAGGACCAGATCCGCCGAGTGGTGCAGGCGCTGATCGAGCGCGACAGCGACCTGGCCCAGGAAGTCATCGAGCGTGACCGTGAAGTGAACACCTACGACGTTGAGGTCGACGAGAAGTGCGTGGAGCTGCTCGCGCTGCACCAGCCAACGGCGGGCGATCTCCGCTTCATCACCACGGCCATGAAGATCGTGACCGATCTGGAGCGGATCGGCGACCAGGCGGTGAACATCGCCCAGCGTGTGGTCGAGCTGAATCGCGAGCCTCAGCTCAAGCCGTACATCGACATTCCCCGCATGGCCGACCAGGCCCAGCGCATGGTGAAGGAGAGCCTGGACGCCTTCGTGGCCCGCGACACCGACCTCGCCCGCCAGGTGTGTGGGGAGGACGACAGCGTCGACGCTTTCAAGGAGCAGATCTTCCGCGAGCTGCTCACCTTCATGATGGAGGATCCCAAGACCATCCCCCGCGCCATCCGGCTGATCCTCGTCTCACGCTTCCTGGAGCGGGTGGCCGACCACGCCACCAACATCGCCGAGATGGTGATCTACATGGTGGAGAGCAAGATGGTGAGGCACACCCTCGCCTGAGGGATCGGTCCCTCCCCGGCTGGTGGTCGTCATGGCGGGCTTGCCGGCCACCGGCAAGACGACTGCTGCCCAACGCCTGCATGGCCAGCTGGGGGGCATGCTCATCCGCAGCTGCGACGTCTACGCCGACCTCGGGATCTCGCTGCCGGCCTGGGTGGAGCGCACGGCGGGCTTCACCCGTGATGTGAGCGCCTACGATGCCGCGCGGGACGCGGCGTACGCCGAGATGGGCCGTCGGCTCACCCAGGCCCTAGGGGCGGGAAGGAGATCCGGTGATCGTCGACGCCGTCCATGGGGAGCGGGAGCGCCGGCGCGCCGTGCACGCCATCTGTCATGCCCACGGCGCCGTGGCCGTCGTGGTGCTGTGTTGCTGCGACGACCTCCAGGAGATCGAGCGGCGCTTCGTGGCCCGGCGGGGGCGGGAGCATCAACCCGAGTGCGAGGCCAGCGACCTGGCGGTGTACCGCGATATTCGACGCCGCTGGCAGGATCCCCAGCGAGACCAGCCTCTGCCCCCCATCGTCATCGTCGATACCGTGCGGGAGGTTGTCTCGCCGCCGGCGGCCGGGCCGGAGGTGGCGATTCGGGTGGCCGCGGCGCTGCTGCCGTATGCTCAGGGGCGTGCTCCTTCCTGACGTTGTCCTCCTCCTCGCCAACGTTCTCTACTCCACGTCCTACGCGGCCTCGCGTGTCGTCCTGGAGACGGTGCCGCCGGCGCTTCTGGCCCTCGTTCGCCTGGTGGTCGGTGCGCTGATCCTGCTCGGCTCTTGTCGGGGACGACTGAGGCTCGGGCCTCCCGAGGCCGTGACCCCGGCTGATCGGTGGCGGGTGGCCGGCATGGGCGTTATCGGCTTCGCGGCCGCGTTCGCCCTCTCGCACTGGGGGATTCTCCTGTCGACGGCCAGCAATGCCGCCTTGCTCATCGTCGTGGAGCCGGTGGCGGTCATGCTGCTGTCCCCGGTGCTCCTCGGCGAGCGGCTGAGTCAGCGGGAAGCAGCGGGCGCGGCACTCGCTCTCTTTGGAACCGTCGTCGTGGTGGTCAACGGGATCCCGGGGATGAGCGGACGCCTGGTGCCACACTGGCGAGGGGATACGTTGCTCATCCTGGCGGGCCTCGCGTATGGCGCCTACTCCCTGCTGGGGCGCGATGTGCTCCTGCGCCATGATCCGCTCCGGGTAACCACCCAGTCGATCCTGTGGGGCGTGGTCGCGATGGTGCCGCTGGCCGCTCTCGAGTTTCCGTCGCGGCCGCTCGTTCCGTGGAGCCCTGGCGTGCTCCTGGGAGTCGGCTATCTGTCGATCGTCATCACCGCCTTCGGCTATCTCGTGTGGAACTGGGCCCTCGCGCGCATCCCGGCTCCTCGTGCCGCGATTTTCCTCACCGTCCAGCCGATCGTGGGCGCGCTCCTGGGCGTGGTGCTCCTCGGCGAGGCCTTCACGCTCTTCACGGCGATGGGCGGCGCTCTCATCGTGGCAGGGCTGCTACTCACCGTGAGCCGGGCTGTCACCTTGACGGTATACTGAAGCCGTGGCTGAGCGCCGGTATCAAGTCAAGAGCGACGCGGCCAATCGCCTGATCCTGGAGCTGCTCGACGTAGCCGGCGTGCCCCTCGACCGACGGGGCCTCTACCAGCAGCTCCTCATCACCGCCCTCAAGCTCAACGACGACGAGGCTCTCGTGGGTGATCTCCGCATCGCGGCGACCGCCCTCAAGGAGCTCCGCTATGCCTTCAAGGTCTTCGCACCGTACCGGCACGTACGCAAGGTGACCGTGTTCGGTTCCGCGCGGACGCCGCCCTCGGGGCTGGCGGCGGGAGCGGCCCGAGAATTCGGTCGCCGTCTGGTCGAGGCTGGCTGGATGGTGATCACGGGGGCGGGTGAGGGCATCATGGGGGCGGCCCAGGAGGGAGCCCGGGGCGAGCAGAGCTTCGGCCTCAACATTCGATTACCCTTCGAGCAGGAGGCCAATGCCTGGATTGCTTCCGACCCCAAGCTCATCACCTTCAAGTACTTCTTCACCCGCAAGCTCTTCCTGGTGAAGGAAGCCAGTGCCCTCGCCCTCTTGCCCGGCGGCTTCGGCACGATGGACGAGGCCTTCGAGGTCCTCACCCTGATGCAGACGGGCAAGGCCGCGATCATCCCCATGGTCATGATCGAGGCGGGGCCTCAACCCTACTGGACACGGTGGGAAGAATGGGTCCGTGGGACCTTGGTACCCCAGAGGCTCATCGATTCGCGCGACACGTCCTTCTATCGCATCGTCGCATCGGTGGAGGACGCGGTGCGGGAGGTGACGCACTTCTATCGCGTCTACCATTCGGCCCGCATCGTCGGCGAGAACCTCGTCTTCCGCCTGCAGCGACCGCTACCTGCCGCCGCTCTCGAGGACGTCCAAGACAGGTTCGCCGACATCTTCAAAGGGCCCATCCAGCAGGTGATGGGACCGATCCGGCGTGAGCGCGCGGAGTTTCCCGAGCTGCCGCGGCTCGTCCTCATGTTCAATCGGACGTCGTATGCTCGGCTGCGCGAGCTGATCGACTTCGTCAACTCCGTGTAGGCGCGGCCGGCCGGGCGGGGCTCAGTCGGGTTCGGGACGCTCCTCGGTCACCTGACACTCCGTGCAGACCCAGGTGCGTACGACTTGCTTGGACTGCGTATCCCGGCGCAAGGTCCAGGGTATGAAGGCCGCCTGCCCGCAGGCCGGACACCGCTCGGCCACGGAGCCCGGTTGCAGCTCAGAGGGTAACCAGGGGACCTTGGGACGCATCGGATCGATTCTAACTCGCGCGGGGGTCGAGGGCGTCTCGCAGCCGGTCGCCGATCAGATTGATGGATAGCACGGTGAGGAGAATGGCCAGTCCCGGGAAGGTGGGGACCCACCACGCCACGGTCACGACATCGCGGCCTAGGGCGGTCATCTGCCCCCAGGTCGGATAGGCGCTGCCACTGCCGACGCCGAGGAAGGACAGGGCCGATTCCGCCAGGATGGCCTGGGCCACTTGCAGGGTCGAGAGCACGATGATCGAGGAAAAGGTGTTTGGGAGCAGGTGGCGGCACAGGATGCGGGTGGTTCCGACACCCATGGCGCGCGCGGCCTCCACGAAGTCCTTCTCGCGCAGGGCCAGCACCTCCGCCCGGACCACCCGCGCGTAGCGCTCCCATCCCGTTAACCCGAGCACCAGGATGATGGTGAGGACGCTCGGGCCAAGGGCCGCCACGAAGGCCAGCGCGAGGAGGAGCCCGGGAAAGGAGAGGGTGACGTCGACCACGGTCATGATGACCATATCGACGCGTCCCCCGACGAAGCCACTCAGGAGCCCGAGGCTGACCCCGACCAGAAGGCTGACCACGACGGCCGCTATGCCGACCGCGCAGCGAGATGCGAGCCGCCGTGGATGAGCCGACTCAGGATGTCGCGCCCGACTTGATCGGTGCCGAGGGGATAGGCCGGATTGCCTCCCTTCTCCCACACCGGCGGAGTGAAGCGCCGCAGGAGGCTCTGTCGCGCCGGATCATGGGGAGCCACGTGCGGGGCAGCCACCGCAGCCCCGATGACCACCAGGAGCACGAGCGACCCGGCCAGGGCCAAGGGGTTCCGGGTCAGCTTGCGCCAGGCACGCGACCCCTCGCGGCCGCCCGTGGCCGGACGGGCATCGACGAGATCAGGGCGGGGAAGAGTGCCGACGGCCACAGGCTAGCGCAACCGAATCTGGGGATTGAGGAAGATGTAGAGCAGGTCGACGGTGAAATTGACGGTCACCACGATCATGGCCAGTATGAATACGCCCGCCTGCACCACCGGGAAGTCGAGTTGCCGGATCGCTCCCACGATGAGCCGCCCCACACCAGGCACCGCGAACACCGACTCCGTGATGACCGCCCCACCCGAGAAGGAGGCCGAACTGCAGACCAGCCACCGTCACCAAGGGCAAGGCGGCGTTGCGCAGGGCGTGCCGGCAGATGACGAGCCATTCGGTCACGCCTTTGGCGCGGGCGGTCCGGACGTAGTCGAGATTGATGACCTCCAGCATGCTCGAGCGGACGATACGCAAGAGGAGCGGCGCCGAAAAGGTTCCGAGGGTGACCGTCGGCAGCACCGCTGAGGTCCACGTGGCCCAGCCCGACACGGGCAGCACGCGCCAGTACACGCCGAAGAGCAGGATGAGCATGATCCCCGTCAAGAAGAGCGGCGTGGACTGGCCGAGGAACACGGTGACGGTGGCGGCGTGATCGAGGGCTGAGTTTCGCCGCACAGCGCTGACGATCCCCACCGGCAACGCCACGACCACCGCCAGGACCATGGCGAGCAGGGTGAGGGTGAGGGTGGTGGGCATGCGCTCGAGGACGAGCTTGGTGGCCGGTTCGCGGTGGAAGAACGACTGGCCGAAGTCGCCGCGAAGGCTGCTCGTCACGAAGCGGGCGAACTGCACGGCCAGCGGCTGATCGAGCCCAAGCGCTTTGCGCAGGACGGCTCGGTCGGCCTCGGGCGCCTCGGGCATGATGAGCGACACTGGATCGCCGCTGGCTTGCAGGATGAGAAACGTCACCAGTTGGACGCCGACACACACCACGAGAACGCGCACGAGGCGACGGATGACCAGCGCCGTCATGGGCCGAGTGGCGTGTGTCGGTGGCCGCTAGTTCTTCGGCTTGGCGTCGAACAGCCAGAGCCACTCGTCGCCGCGGGCCTGGTACGCGACCTTCTTGGAGATACCCAGCATGTCGTACTGAGTCCACAGGAAGATGGACGGCGCCTCGTCCTTGATCATCTGCTGGATCTGCGCGTAGGTCCGCTTGCGCCGGGGCTGATCCACCGTGGAGCGCCCCTCGTCGATGAGCTTATCCAGCCCCTCCACCCGCGCGTACCACTTGCCGATCCAACCTCCCGGCTCCGTGTGATAGAGCGGATGGAGCACGGCGTCGGCGTCGAAGACCGAGTAGTTGCCCCAGTTATTGTAGGCACCATGGGTGGCCTTGCCCTCGCCCTGCAAGACCTTGTTCCAGGCCGGGCCCGGGTCCCACATCTTGGGGGTGGCCCGGATCCCGACCTCGGTCAGCATCTGGCTGATCGCCTCGAACACGGGCCGGAAGGCGACGCTGGAACTGTGCAGGGTCACGTCGACGCCGCTGGCGTAGCCCGCCTGTGCCATCAGCTCCTTCGCCTTCTTGGGATCGTAGGGATAGGGTGTGACGGCCGGATCGTGGCCAAAGGCGGCGGGCTGGACGACGGTGGCCACCTGAGAGCCGAATCCCCCCATCAGCTTCTGGATGACGGCTTGCTTGTCGATGGCGTAGTTCGCGGCCTGCCGCACGGCCTTCTTGTCGAACGGCGCGCTGCGCATGTCGAGCATCACATAGTGCACGCGCAGGATCGGGATGGCGCTGATGTAGGTCTGGGGGTGGCCTTTCAAGTCTGGCACGAGGTCCGCCGAGACATTGCGGACGATGTCGACGCCGCCGGTCTTCAGCTCCGCCACCTCGGTGGCGACCTCCGGGATGGCCCGGAACACGAGGGTCTTGAAGGGCGGCTTGCCGCGCCAGTGGCCGTCGAAGGCTTCGAGCTTGATGTACTGGTCGCGCTTCCACTCCACGAACTTCCACGGGCCGGTACCCACGGGGGCAGTGGCGCCGAAGGCCTGATCGCCCACTTTCTCGATGTGCTTCTTGGGCACGATGGGGAAGAACACCAGCCGCTCCAGGAGAAGGGGAAACGGCTTGTCGGTCACGACGTGAACGGTGTCGGGGGCGATGATCTTGACTTCTTTGATGGCCCGGACGTTCCCGTACTGGGGCGACTTCTTGGCGGGGTCGATGACGCGGTCGATCGAGTACTTCACGTCCTCCGCGGTGAGGGTATCGCCGTTGTGGAACTTCACGTTCCGGCGGAGCTTGAACTCCCACACGGTGTCGGAGACGGCCTTCCAGGAGGTGGCCAGCGAGGGCTCGTACTCCAGCTTGGCGTTGCGATGGAGGAGCGAGTCGAACATGTTGATGTTGACCAGGATGCCCACCCGTTCGAAATGCATGTGGGGATCCATGGTGGGGGCATGGTTGGTGAGGGACACGGTGAGCGTGTCCTTGGTCTGCGCGGGGGCGGGGAGCGCGGCGAGCCCGAGCACCGAACACGAGGGCGACGATGTATACGAGTCGACGTGTCATGACCATTCCTTCTCCTCTACCACGGTTTTTCATGCCTTCGCAGGCGTCACATGGGCGTCAAGCTGTGCGGGAGAGCGCCGTTGGTCTCGCGGTTGAACGAGCGTATATCACGACTGGCTGCCGCGTACAATACCGGTATGAGGCTCCTTCGGGTCGCCCTCGCCCAGATCAACCCAACCGTGGGAGACCTCGAAGGTAACACGCGGAAGATCATCGACTGGATTGGCCGAGCTCGAGCGGTGGGGGCCGACCTGGTGGCGTTCCCGGAGCTCGCCGTGACCGGCTATCCTCCCGAGGACCTGCTGTTCAAGCCGGCCTTCATCGAGGGCAATCTGCGCGCCCTCGACGACATCGCTGGCGCCACGCGGGGGCTCACGGCCATTGTTGGCTTCGTCGACAAGCACGACGACATCTTCAACGCCGCCGCTGTGCTCCACCACGGATCGCTGGCCGGCATTCACCACAAGCGGTTCCTTCCGAACTACGGGGTCTTTGACGAGAACCGCTACTTCCGGCCGGGCGGCCCGCTTTCCGTCTTCACCGCAGGAGAGGCCAGCTTCGGCGTCAACATCTGTGAGGATCTCTGGTACCCGGCCGGTCCGACCACGCAGCAAGCCCTGGCCGGGGCCGAGCTGATCGTCACCATCAACGGCTCGCCGTTCCATCGCGGCAAGGCCGCTTTCCGCGAGCGTATGGTCACCACGAGGGCCGCCGATAGCCTGGTGACGCTTGCGTTCGTCAACATGGTCGGGGGCCAGGACGAGCTGGTCTTCGACGGCAGGAGTCTTGTGGTCGACCAGCAGGGCGATACGGTGGCCCACGGGCGTGCCTTCGAGGAGGACCTCGTCGTGGCCGATCTGGACCTCGACGACGTCTTTCGCGCCCGGTTGCACGATCCCCGCCGCCGCCAGGAGACGCCAAGCGAGGCCGAGACCGTGTCCCGGATCGCGCTGGCGCCCGTGCCGCGCGCGGAAAACCGACCGGCGCTGCCGGTACGTCAGCTTGCCTCCCCCAGCGGGGCAGAGGAAGTGTGGCAAGCGCTGGTCGTTGGCACGCGAGACTATGTCGGCAAGAATGGCTTCCGGCATGTCGTCGTCGGCCTTTCCGGCGGCGTCGACTCCTCACTGGTGGCCTCGGTGGCGGTCGAGGCCCTCGGATCCGACGCCGTGACCGGGGTCACCATGCCCTCTCCCTACTCCTCGAGGGGCACCCGGCACGATGCCCGAGTGCTGGCGCGCAACCTCGGCATCGACCTCGTGACCATCCCCATCACGCCCGTTCTCCGCGCGTATCAGCGTGCGCTGGCGGGGACGTTCAAGGGGCTGGCGGCCGATGTCACCGAGGAAAACCTCCAGGCGCGGATCCGGGGTAATTACCTGATGGCGCTCTCGAACAAGTTCGGCTGGCTGGTCCTGACCACCGGCAACAAGAGCGAGTACAGCGTGGGCTACACGACCCTGTACGGCGACATGGCGGGGGGGTTTGCCGTCCTCAAGGACGTGCCGAAGATGCTGGTCTATGAGCTGGCGCGACTGCTGAACGCGCGGACACGCCGTCCCACCATTCCCGAGAGCGTGCTCACCCGGCCGCCCTCTGCCGAGTTAAGGCCCGACCAAACCGATCAAGACACCCTCCCCCCGTACGCAGAGCTGGACGCGGTCATGGAGGCGTACGTGGAAGAGGACCGCAGCGTCGCCGACATCGCCGCGCGCGGAATGGACCCCAACGTGGTCCGCCGGGTCGTGGCCATGATCGATCGCAACGAATACAAGCGCCGCCAGTCGCCAGTAGGCATCAAGATCACCCCGCGCGCCTTCGGGCGCGACTGGCGCCTTCCGATCGTCAATCGCTTCCGCGACGAGGGGACCGATGGACGTTGACGACCGCAGCCGATTCTGGATTCCGGCCGGCATCCTGGGAGCGATCGCCATCGGCGTCCTCCTCGTCCCCCTGCGCACGCTCACCACGGCTTCCAACCTTGCCTTCGTCTTCATCGCCTATACGGTCATCGTGGCGGAATTCGGCGGACGTACAGCGGCCCTCGTGTCGGCCGTCGTCTCGGCCATGAGCCTGAACTTCTTCCTGACCGAGCCGTACCTGACCTTGACCATGTCGAAGACCGACGACGTCGTGGCGTTCTTTGCCATGGCGATCTGTGGTCTCATCGCGGCCGCCTTCGGCACCCATCGCGAGCGCTCATCGCGAGCCGCCAGCCGGGCGCGGGACGACCTGGATGCCCTGCAGCGGGTGGTGGCGCCGCTCGCGGCGGGGCAGCCGCTCGACACGGCCCTGGACGAATTGCGCCGGGCGTTCGGCCTGTCCCGGCTCGTCTTGCGCTCCGGCAACGACCGCGTGCTTGCCTGTTCGCCGCGGGACGTCGACCCATCCGCGCGGGCGACGATCGAGCTGAACGCCGAGACGCTGTTCGCGGCGGGAGAAACCCGCCACCAGTTCGGACAGCGAGGATTGCGGCTGCCGGCAGGGGGCGGGCGTGTCAGGATCGCCACCGACCAGGGTGCGGTGATCCTCGACCTGTGGGAAGGCGATACGACGGGGCTAGACCAGGATGCGCGCCGCGCCCTGGCCATCGCCGCCTCCGCGCTGGCCATGGCGGCGAAGACGAGCGCGCCGCGATAGGGTCAGGTCCGCACGCCCTCCATTTGAAGGGCGTGAAAGCGGCGGTAGACACCGGGGCGCGCGAGGAGCTCGTCATGGCGGCCGACCTCGACGATGCGTCCGTCGTCGATCACGACGATGCGGTCGGCCGTGCGGACCGTTGCCAGACGGTGGGCGATGACCAGCACGGTGCGTCCCTTCATCAGGTCGAGGAGCGCCTGCTGGATCATGAATTCGCTCTCGGCGTCGAGGTCCGACGTTGCCTCGTCCAGAATGAGGATCGGCGGGTTTCGCAGGAAGGCGCGCGCGATGGCGACCCGCTGCCGCTGGCCTCCGGACAGGCGGACCCCACGCTCACCCACCAAGGTCTCGTAGCCCTGCGGGCAGGCCTGGACGAACTCGTGAGCATGGGCGAGCCGCGATGCCTCGACCACGTCCGCGAGCGTCGCATCGGGCCGACCGTACCGGATGTTGTCGAGGATCGAGCCGCTGAAGAGGAACGTCTCCTGGGTGACCACGCCCATGAGGGCTCGCAGCGAGCTCTGGGTGATCTCGCGCACATCGTGCCCGTCGATGGCGATCCGGCCCGCGCTCACGTCATGGAAACGCGGAAGCAGATCGAGCAAGGTCGATTTGCCAGCGCCACTCATCCCGACGAAGGCCACCACCTCGCCCCGGTCGATGGTGAGGTTGATATCACGCAGGACCGGCGCTTTGGCATCCGGGTATTCAAAGGTGACCCCCTCAAAAGCAATGCTCTCGTGAAAGCCGGTCAAGGGGTGAGCGCCGGGCTGGTCTCGGACCGCGCTAGGAGCGTCGAGGATCTCGAAGACCCGCTCCACGGAACCGGTCGTCTGCTGAATGGCGTTGATCATGCGAGCCAGTTGCCGGGCGGGACCGTAGAGCATGATCACGGCCGCGATGAACGAGAAGAACACCCCCGGCGTCCGGGCGCCGCTGATGACCTGATACCCACCGTAGAACAGGATGCCCACGATGGCCACCGCGCTGGCGATCTCCAGGAGGGGTTGCGTCATGTGATCGGTACGGATGTTCTTCAGGGATAGACGCAGCAGGCGCTCGTTCAGCCCGTCGAACCGCCCCTGCGGCTTCGCGTTCGCGCCCGAAGATCTTGACGATCTTCGCCCCACTGAAGGACTCCTGGAGAAAGATGGCCAGCTCTGCCACTTGCTCTTGCTCGCGCTTGTTGATCCGATAGAGGCGGCGGCCGACCACCTGGACCACGAGGGCGATGAGGGGAAAGGTGACGAGGGCGGCCATGGTCAGCACGGGTTCTCGGATGAGCATCACGACGAGGAGGGCGACCACGGTGCCCGTGTGGCGCACCAGCTGGACCAGCACCGTCGACGACAGACGCGCCAGCCGGCTGACGTCGTTGAGCATGCGCGACATGAGCTCGGCCGAATGGGTCCCGCTGAAGAAGGCGAGGGGCATGTCCTGGATGTGCAGGAACAGATCGCGGCGCAGTCGCGCGATCACTCGCTGCCCCACCGAGGCCATGAGGTACCACTGCAAGTAGGTCCCCACCCCTTTGACCACGTAGGCACCGAGCACGGCGAAGGGGATCAGCTTGAGCATGAAGAGATCGCGTCGGACAAAGATCTCGTCCATGGCCGGCTTGACCAGCCATGCGATGGCACCCTCCATGGCTCCCGCCACCACCGCGCAGAGCCCGCCCAGGGCGAGGGTCGGCAGGTGAGGCCTGAGGTACGGCGCCAGTCGCCGGAACGGTGCCACGAACATCTGCATGACGGGAATTATATTGAACTATCCTCACAACCATGTGTGGTATCGCCGGCATCCTGCTGAGGGACGGTCGGGTCGACGAAGGCGCGTTGCGGCGCATGGCGGCCGCCCTCGCCCACCGAGGGCCAGACGACCTCGGGCTCTACGTGGCGGGGCCGCTCGGGCTCGTCCAGACACGCCTGTCGATCATCGATCTCGAGGGCGGTCACCAGCCGATGGTCGGCGGCGACCTGGCCCTGGTGGCCAATGGCGAAATCTACAACTTCATCGAATTGCGCCGCCTCCTCGAGGCCCGCGGGCGGCGTTTCGCCACCGCCTCCGACAGTGAGACCATCCTTCATCTCTACGCCCTTGATGGCCTCGACGCGCTCGCGTCGTTGAATGGGATGTTCGCCTTCGCGCTGCACGACGCCCAGAAGGGGCGTCTGGTGCTCGCCCGCGACCGTCTCGGAGTCAAGCCGCTCTACTATGCCCGGCTGCCGGATCGAGTGCTGTTCGCCTCGGAGGTCAAGGCATTGCTCGCCGTGTGGCCCCATGAGCCGGAGCTGGACCCGGAGGCCCTCGTGCAGTCGCTGCAGAATCAGTTCAACGGTGGCGCGAGCAGCCTGATCCGCGGCATTCGCCGCTTGCCTCCCGCCACGGCCCTGGTCATCGACGCCGAATTGAATCTGCGCGAGCAGGTCTACTGGTCGCCGCTGCACGTGCGCCCGCGTGCCCTCGACTTCGGCCAGGCGGTGGCGGAGTTCGAGCCGTTGTTCCGCCAGGTGATGCTCGAGCACCTCAGGGCGGATGTACCCTACGGCCTGTTCCTGTCGGGCGGGGTCGATTCCGGCGTCCTGCTCGCAATGGTCACGGAGCTGACCGGACGCCCCGTGCGGACGTTCTCGGTGGGCTACCCCGAGGGAGGCACCGCAGACGAGCGCGTCGAGGCGGCGGCGGTGGCCCGCCGTTTCGGCGCGGAGCACACCGAGATCGTGCTCGATCGCGACCGCGTGTTCCGACGCCTCCCTCACACCGTCTGGTCTACCGACGATCTCCTCTACGACTACGCGAGCTTGCCCACCTCGTTCCTGGCCGAGGAGGCTGCCCGGAGCCTCAAGGTGGTACTCACCGGGAGAAGGAGGAGACGAGGTCTTCGCCGGTTACAGCCGCTATCGTCGGCCAGCGCTCCAGCGCTGGGCCCAGAATCTCTTGCGGCCAGGGTCGGGCGGCTTTCGCACGCGCCCCCGCTGGCGGGCGGGTTGGGCTCGCCGCGTGTTCGGGACCGAGCTGCGCGCGGCTGCCGCGGCGTGGCGCAGGCCCTTCATCGAGGCCTGGCGAGCTACCCCTCGTGCCTGGAGCAACACCACGCGCTGCCAGTACACGGACGTGGTCACCTATTTGCCTGACGACCTGCTGGTGAAGGCTGATCGTGTGCTGATGGGCTTCGGACTCGAAGGGCGCGTGCCCTATCTGGACCACCGCATCGTCGAGTTTGCCTTCGGCCTGCCCGACACGCTCAAGGTGAGCCGCCGACAGGGCAAGCTATTCCTCAAGCGCTGGGCGGAACGCCGGCTTCCGCCCGAGCACTTGTGGCGCCGCAAGCGAGGCTTCTACGTGCCGGTGGGCCGGTGGTTGCACGGCACGTTCCTCGACGCCCTTGCCTGCCGCCTGCCAACTCATCCGATCATCCGGCGCTGGTTCCGGCCCGACGGGGTCGCCGAGCTGGTGCGAGCCCAGCGCACGCACGGCAACGCCACCCGCGAGCTGTGGGAGCTGCTCCAGCTGGCTATCTGGCATCGCATCTTCATCGAAGGCCACCAGCCCAGCCGCGACGAAGACCCGCTGAGCTGGATCGCCTGAGGCGGCCAGCCGGTCTCAGCGTGCCATCGACGCCGTGAGCAGGCGTCGATAGAGAGCTTCGGTCCGTTCGATCTTCACGCGGGTGGAGAACTGCGCGAGGACGAGCGCGCGTCCGGCCCGTCCCATGGCCCTGGCCCGATCGGGCGCGGAGACCAGTTGCAGAACTGCATCGGCCAGGGCAGAGACGTCGCGGGCCGGAACAAGGAGCCCCGTCACACCGTGTCGGACGAGCTCAGGATTGCCCTCGAGATCGGTGGCGACGACGGGCGTTCCGACGGCGAGCGCCTCGCGCAGGGCCCCGGTGAGTCCGTGCCCCGCCCACGACGCGTCGACGCAGCAGTCGCTCGCCCGCAAGATCTCGGGAATGTCCTCTCGATAACCGAGGACATGCACAACCTCACCGAGGCCACGGGCCCGTGCACGCTCCTCCAAGGAGGCGGGCCGGCGCGCCCCCACCAGGAGCAACCGGCAGTGGGGCGCGCGCACGATCACGCGCGCCATGGCATCGATCACGTCGTCGTTGCCCTTCCGACTACGGACTCCGATCTGGGTGATCAGCGCGTGATCGGCGCTCAACCCCAGCTCCTTGCGCAGGCCGCCGCCATCGACTCCGGGGTGGAAGCGATCGGTGTCGGTGCCTGAGTAGATCACCTCGATCTTCTCGGCCGAGACCCCGGACGCGACCAAGCGTTGCTTGATCGACTCGCAGACCGCGACGATTGCGGTCACGCGGCGCGTCGTGTATCCGAGCCGGCTGAAGGGATCAAGGGGAAAGCTGACCCCGCGGTTCAAAACGATGACGGGAACACGCACGAAGAGACCGGCCAGCATGGCCAGGGTCCGCGCCTTGCCCTTGTGCGCATGGACGATTTGGACGCGGTGGCTCCTCAGAATGCGCGCGAGCTGGCGAACCGATCCGAGATCGACCTCGGAGGCCATGCGTACCGGATAGTGGGTGATGTCGAGCTGGCGCGCCTTCTCGGCCCACACCGCGCTTGGGCGCGTGGCGATGACGACGTCGTGGCCGCGGCGTCGAAGGCCGTCGGCAAGCTCGCGAAGCTGGACCGCAGCGCCGGTGAAGTAGTCGTCCTTGGGATAGAGCTGGAGGATGCGCAGCGGGCTCAACGCCCGGAAGACACCCGCACCGCCGCCGCGCCGATCTCGGCCTCGGCGTGGCAGCCCGACATGCGACGGCTCCGGCTCGCCGTCAAGCTCGGCCGCCCCCAGACGGTCGTAGCGGCCGCGGTAGTACAGGAGGGGATGGCCATCACCGGCCTCGGCGCTCTCAACGCGACCGACGAAGATCGTGTGGTCACCCGCGAGGTGCGTGCTCACGGTGGTGCACTCCAGGTAGGCGTGGACGTTCTTCAGGATGGGCAGCCGAAGCGCCGTCAGCGAGTACTCCACCCCCTCGAACTTGTTCTCGATGCGGGTGGTGGCAAACCGCCGGGACAGCTGCTCCTGGTCGGTGTGCAGGATGTTCACCGCGAACCGGCCCGCGTCGCGCAGAGCCGGATAGGACACAGCCTTGTGATCGACGCACACGAGGATGAGGGGCGGATCGAGGGACACGGACGTGAAGGAGCTGGCCGTCAGGCCGGTCGGCCGGTCGGCGTCGTCGAGCGTGGTGACCACGGTGACGCCCGTGGCGAAGTGACCGAGAACATGTCGAAATTCATCAGAGCTGATCACGGTTTCCTTATGTAGCAGTTGCCGGTCGTGAATGCAAGATCGGCGAATGGTATAGTGCCCCTGTCATGGTCAGTGAGCAGGCCGTCCTCGACGCGCTCCGCGCGGTCAAAGATCCGGCGAGCCAGCAGGACGTCGTCTCTCTCGGCATGATCCGGGACCTTGCGATTCGAGACTCCGAGGTGTCGTTCTCGCTGGCCTTTACGGGTCAACCGGCCGGAACCAAGGTGGCTCTGCACAGTGGCGCCTCACGCGCGGTGGGTCAGGTCCCGGGCGTGAGCAAGGTCCAGGTGAAGATGGTCGCGGCATCGCCGGCGGGCCGGCCGACAGCTCCGGGCCAGGCTCACACCCATGGGCATCAGCAGGAATCGGCTCCCGCAGCTGACCTCATCCCCGAGGTACGGACGACCATCGCGGTCTCGTCGGGCAAGGGTGGAGTCGGCAAGTCCACGGTCGCCGTCAACCTCGCCCTCGCCCTGCGGGGCATGCGGGCGACGGTGGGCCTGATCGACTCCGACGTGTACGGGCCCGACATCCCGCTCATGCTCGGGGCGCGGGGCAAGCCGGGGATGTTCGACAATCGGATCATTCCCGTGGAGGCCCATGGGCTGAAGATGATGTCCATCGGGCTCCTGGTGAGCGACCGTGAGCCGCTCGTCTGGCGCGGCCCCATGATCCATTCGTTCATCCAGCAGATGCTCCGAGATGTGATGTGGGGAGCGCTGGACTACCTTCTCTTCGACATGCCCCCAGGGACCGGAGACGCCCAACTGTCACTGTCCCAAGTGATCCCGTTGAGCGGAGTCGTCATGGTGACCACACCTCAAGACGTCGCGCTCCTCGACGTCCGGAAGGCGATCGGCATGTTCCAGCGGTTGAACGTGCCCATTCTTGGCATCGTGGAGAACATGAGCTACTTCGTGGCCCCCGATACCGGAACGCGTTATGCGATCTTCGGAGAAGGCGGCGGTCAGCGGGTCGCCGATGAGTACGGAGTGCCGCTCTTGGCCCAGATACCGCTCGATCCCGAGGTACGTGCCGGGGGCGACGAGGGCACCCCGATCACCGTGCGCCACCCCGACTCGCCCCAGGCGGGCGCGTTTCGGGACCTCGCAGTCGCCGTGACGCGGCGCCTCGGCGAGCTGGCGCCGTTGTTGACCCTGCCGAAGATCGGGTGAGCGCCGCGGCTTCCGATCCCGTCGTCCTGCCGATGTTCCCCCTCCCGGAGGTCACCTTCTTTCCGCACACACTGCTGCCTTTGCACATCTTCGAGGGGCGGTACCGTGCGATGGTGACCGATGCGCTGGCTCGGGACCGCCGTCTGTGCATCGTCCAGCTCTTGCCTGGCTACGAGGCCACCTACGCCCAGAAGCCGGCTGTGCGGTCAGTGGCAGGGGCAGGTGAGATCGTCAAATGGGAACGTCTCCCCACCGGCCGCTACAACATCCTGATGAAAGGGGAAGCGCGCCTGCGGATCGAGCGCGAGCATCCCACTGACACCTTGTATCGGGTGGCCGTGGGGCGCCGACTCGACGACGTCGCCCCCCGCGAGGACGTCTCACCGCTGGTGGGCGGAATCCGTGAGGTCTGTCGTCGTTTGCTGACCCTGCTCGGCCGGTCACCCGACCTCCTCGAGCCTGTGTTCGCCGAGGAGCAGTCCCCGGGTGTGGCGGCGGACCGCGTGGCGGCTGCCGTCGTCCCTGACGCGGCGATTCGTCAGCGCCTCCTGGAGACGGTCGACGTCCGCGAGCGTCTGGTCCTGCTTTCGAGCGCACTGGAGAGCCTGACGAAGGACATCCAGGGGAGGCGCGACCGTGGGTAAGTGGGTTCAGCGCCTCCTGCGGGTAGCCGCCCTGACGCTCTGTCTCGTGTCAGTGGCCGAGGCACGCCCCTGGGCCTGGCTCGGGGTGCGCATCCGGGACATGTCGGAGCAGGAAATGGAAAGCGTGGCAGCCCGTCACGGCATCCGCGAAGGGTTCGGGGTTGTCGTCGTCGAGGTGATCGAGGACACGCCGGCCGCGCGGGCCGGAATCAAGAACGGGGACATCGTGGTAGCCCTTGACGGCCGGCCCGTCACCGAGACCCGGCTGCTGCAGCGTCTGATCGCGGCGGCCGGCGCCGATGCCGACGTGCGACTCACCATACTGCGCCAGGAGGGGCGGAAGCCGTTCACCGTACGTCTCACCACCATGCCCGCGCCTCTGGCCGGTGACCGGGTCGGTATCGAGTTTGGCTTTGCCCTGCGCGAGAACGAACCGTCAGCGGAAGCCGGAGGAGCGCGGGCACCAATCGGGCGAGCTGCAGTGGGTGTCGTCGTCCCCGGCAGTGCCGCGATGCGGGCAGGCCTCGAAGTCGGCGATACGATTCTTCAGATCAACGACACCGCCGTGTCCACGCGCGAAGCCGCGCGGGACACCCTGGCCCAGCTCGACCTGGACCGACCCCTGCGGCTGGTCGTCCGCCGCGGCGAGAGCCAGCGCGCCCTGACCTTGTCTATCGCCGAGCGCGGATGATCGTCCTCGGCATCAGCGAGACTCACTGCGCGACGGCGGCCGTACTCCGTGACGGCGCCATCGTCGGCTGCGCCTCCGAGGAGCGCTTCTCGCGCCTGAAGAACGACGCCGGCTACCCACGGCGCGCCATCGACGCTCTCCTCGGTGATCTGGGCATTACCCCCGCCGAGATCGACGTGGTCGCGCTGGCGGGCGCGCGCGCTGCCTCCCGCGAGTGGATGAACCGGGTGCTCCACGACGAGGCCTACCATCGCGAGTACTACGGGGTACGTCTCGATGGAGCCCGCGACCGTGTGGCGCGACGCGGTCGCAAGCTCGGCGCCAGGTTGGGCCTCGTGCGCCGGGCCCGCGGCAAATTCGGCATCTCCCAGGCGGAGCGGCTTGGTTTCGTGGAGGCCCATCTGGGTGTCCCCGCCGAGCGCATCGTGTGCCTCGACCACCACACCTGCCACGCGGCGGCCGCGTATTTCGGGGCACCGCTCGCCGGAGCGCCCGCCCTCGTGCTGACCAACGACAACTCGGGCGATGGTCTGTGCGCCACCGCCTCGACCGGGCGGGGAATGGCTCTTGATCGTCACGAGGCCACGCCGTCCGCGCCGGGTTCGCTAGGCTCCTTCTATTCCCTGGTGACCGTCCTCCTCGGGATGAAAGCGGGCGAGCATGAGTACAAGGTGATGGGGCTAGCCCCCTACGCATCGGCGCAGCGCACCGAGATTGCGGCGGAGGCGCTCCGGCAGGCCTTCGACATGGTCGAGGAACAACCCGCCCTCTTTGCCTGGAAAGCACGCGCGCCCCGCTATCGTCTGCTGCTCGAGAAGACCCTGGGTCTCCGCTTTGACGCCATCGCCGGCGGTGCCCAGCAGATCGTCGAGGAATGCCTGTTGGCGTGGACGCGTCTCATGCACTCGCGCTATGGCGGCGAGCGCCTCGCGCTCGGGGGCGGCGTGTTCATGAACGTGAAGGCCAACATGCGGTTGGCGGAGGAGGAGTGGGTACGCGACCTGTTCGTCTTTCCGTCCTGCGGTGATGAGTCGAATGCGGTGGGAGCCGCATACCTCGGCTATCTGCGGGGACGGGCCGAGTCGAGCGTCCTCCCGCCACCCCGGCCTTTCGGTCCGGCCTACCTCGGACCCGCCGTCACCGCCGAGGAGGCGGAAGCAGTCATCCGGGCGCACGACCTCGTCACGCGGTACCACGTCAGCGAGCACGAGGACGTGGAGGCCAAGATCGCTGACTTGCTGGTATCCGACGGTGTGGTAGCGCGGTGTCAGGGGCGCATGGAGTTCGGGGCGCGGGCCCTTGGCAACCGATCGATTCTGGCCAATCCCGCCGATCAGCGCGTGGTGCCCCTCATCAACCGGATGATCAAGAACCGCGATTTCTGGATGCCGTTCGCTCCCACGGTTCTCCGGGAACGTGAGCCCGACTACCTGATCAACCCCAAGGGTCTGGTCTCGCCCTATATGATGCTGGCGTTTCCGACCAGCGCCAAAGGCCGCGAGGAGATCGTGGCGGCCATCCATCCTCACGATGCCACTGCCCGTGCCCACATTCTCGAGGAGTCATGGAATCCGGGATACCATCGGATCATCCGCGAGTTCGAGGCACGGACGGGAATTGGGGCCGTGCTGAACACATCCTACAACCTGCACGGCGAGCCGCTCGTCTGCTCCGCGGAGGACGCCGTGGACACCTTCGAGCGCTCGGGCCTCCCGCATCTCGCCCTGGACCGCTTCCTCATCTCGAAAAAATAGCTTCGGCGTTGGCCGGCTTCTGCGCGATCCCCTTACATCCCTGAGCCCGCGCCGGGGCGCGGGTGGCCTTTTCCGCGCGCCCCGGCCGTCAGACCTGGCTGGGGTCGATGATCTCCACCTGAAAATATCGCCGATAGAATCCGCGGTCTCGCGTGAGGAGCGCGTCCGCCTGACGCGCAGCATGGGCACCGACCAAGAAGTCGGCCACGACCCGGCCTCGGCCTTCACGGGGGTTGCTCCGGCTGGTTCTCCAGAGCCACCCGGCCAGCGACGCGGTGGCCGGGGCGATCGCGTCGAAACGTACACCCAAGAGGCGGAGGGCGTTCTCGAAGGTCGCATCGTCCGCGAAGTGAGCCCGCACCTCCGCCCACACGACCTCACACGCGATTAGGGCTCCCGTATCGTAGGCAGTCCGCAGGGCCTCCCGTGACACGGCGCCGAAGCGTGGGTCGGCTCCGAGCACGTCGAGCAGAACGGAGGAATCAACGGCAGTCGTCAAGGACGCCGGCGGCCGCGGCGGCGCCGCGACGGGGCCGGGCGGGGGCCGCGCATTTCGTCGAGCAGCGTATCGACGGAACGGTCGAGGGTAAGCGCGCCAAACATCTGGTCGACGGGGTGGGCGCCGGGCCGACCCTTGCGAATGACGACGCCGCCCTCGCATAGCTCGAAACGGACGGCCGTTCCCGCCTCCAGCCCCAGCTTATCCCTGACCTCGACGGGCAGCGTGATCTGTCCCTTGCTGGAAACGACACTTTTCATACTAAAACCGGTAAAACCCTTGATGCTTGATGTCAAGAGTCTGCCTTAGGGCGTGACGGGCGCTCAGTATCCTCGCCGACGCTCGACCACGTGAAGGAGAGGCTGCCCTCGCAGATAGCGGGCAAGGTTGCGATTGAACACCGGCGTCATCTGCTCGGGGGTACTCGGGCCCGAGATGTGCGGCGTGATGACGACATTCTCGAGGCTCCACAGCGGATGATGGGCCGGCAAGGGCTCGGTGGCAAAGACGTCGAGGATGGCGCCCCCAATGCGCCGAGCCCGGAGCGCGTCGACCAAGGCCTCCTCGTCGACCACCGGGCCGCGCGCGATGTTCATGAGCCAGGCTGAGGGTCGCATGGCGGCGATCTCGTCTGACCCGAAGAAGCCCCGGGTCTCGCGCGTGAGAGGCACGGCCACGACGACGAAGTCGCCCAGAGCAAGAGCCCGGCGGAGATCACGGGGTGGGTAGACCCGCTTCACCCCCCGCGTGGGGCGCCCCGACCGGCTCACACCCACCACGGTCATGCCGAGGGCTCGCGCCGCGCGCGCGATGGCGCCGCCGATGTCGCCGAGTCCGATGACCGTCATGGT
Organism: uncultured Candidatus Rokubacteria bacterium; assembly: GCA_963754315.1. Classification (GTDB taxonomy): domain Bacteria; phylum Methylomirabilota; class Methylomirabilia; order Rokubacteriales; family CSP1-6; genus CAVWFS01. The sequence continues at coordinate 370,850 of CAVWFS010000007.1, read as the reverse complement.
GCGACCGCCCAGACGATCGGGAATGACGTCGCGGAGCCAGCGCCGCTCGCGCTGAGCCGTCGTGAACGTCGACATGCGCTGGGTGACCCACAAGCACCAGCCGAGTGTGTACTCGACCATCCAGGGGCCGAACAGACCAGGCGCCCGGGTAACGGTGACGCGTCGGGGCAGGGTTGAAACGAGGGCCCAATCGACCCCCGCGCCCATCACCTGGAGCCAGCGAAGTTGACGAGCCCCGCGCCAGACGTCGGGGGGAATCTTCCAGCCGTATACCACGTCAGCCTCTCGGATGGCGCGGGCCGCCTCGTCGGGTGTGGTGCAGATACACAGGCTCACGCGGGGTGACGGCGTGATGAGCTTCGCATAGTGCGGCGCAGCGGTGTCGTAGACGAGCACCTTGATGGGGCGAGCGAAAGAGGTCACCTAGGTGTCGGAGCCGACGAGACCTTGCACGGTCAGCCGATGGCCACCGCCACGCACGTGGTCGTGCGAGTCACCCCGCTGACGGCACCGATCTCGTCGGTCACGAGACGCCCTATGGCGTCTAAGGTGGGTCCCTCCACCACCGCGATGAAGTCATACGGCCCCGTCACTCCGTCGAGACTGGCAACGCTGGCCGTCGCCCCCCGAACCCTGGCGAGGGCGTGCTTGACGCTCTTGGCCTTGCCGGGCGAGGTCTCGATGAGGACGTAGGCCTTCATGTCGCGCCGCGCGGCCTTTTTCATGGCAACCCTCCCTGGCTACTGGCTCTTTGGGCTCTCAGCGCGATGGAGTACCCAGGAAGTGCGCCAAGGTCGTCTTGAAGGAGGCGGCGCTCTCCTGGAAAGTGCGTCCCTGGACATCGACCCGTGTCCCCCGGTGGTCGGCGTGATTGGTCGGGTCGAAGCGAGTCGTAATGACCGTCGTGACCTGGCCCATGCGCAGGGTGAGGCGCTCTCCCATGCTCTCGTCACCCAGGCGCGCCACGATGAGAAAGAACCCGTCGGGCCCGGTGTGGCCGAGGTAGGAGAACCCGGTCTTGTCGCGAATGAGTTCGAGCTGAACCCCACTCATTGGAACACCACCCGAATCCTTGACGTAACCGAGCACGATGTAGCGATAGAACACCTCGTGCTCGGCGTCGGCCGCTGCGGCCAGGACACTCAAGAGACCCGTGACCAGGACCACTGACCACCGGCGCCGGGCGCAACGCACGCGAGCAGTCTACAACGCCGCGACCTCAACGCGCGTGTCGTTGAAGCAGGCTCCCTCCGAGATATCGGCGTGGTGAGCCGGGCAGAGCGCCGATACGGTCTGGCCGTTGTCGCTCGTGGAGAGCCAGGTGCCTTTCAGGGTGGCCACGACCCCCTTGGCCACGATATCCGTGATTCTCAGGGGAAGGTGAATCTCCCCCAGCTCGTTCCAGACCCGAACCCGAACACCATCGCTGAGGCCCCGGACGCGCGCGTCCTCAGGGTGCATCTCGAGAGGCGGTGTCGACTCACTTCCTGCCACCCCCCCGAAGGTCGACGTGATGCGGTGATCGGAGGCCGGGGAGATCAAGGTGAGGGGGAGGCTGGACTCGTATGGACGCCAGGTGGGCAAGAGCGCCCCGTACTTCTCGTCCAGGTACGTCGAGGACAGCTCCACCTTTCCCGACGGCGTCTTCGGAAACACGTTGCCGAAGAGGACGGCCTCCTCCCCGTTCACGGTCATGGCCAGAGCGCGATCGGTGGGGATACGGTGCGGAGGCAGGCCACCCAGGCGAGGATCGGAGCCGTCGATGGCATCGTCCATCAGTTCGGCATCGGTGGCCGCGAAAATCCCATCGGTGAAGCCGAAACGGGCAGCCAGACGACGAAAGATCTCGGTGTTGGGAAGGGCCTGGCCTTGACGGGGAATCACCGCCTCGGAGCGCTGCAACCACTGATGCCCGTACGCCGCAAAGATGTCGTCATGCTCGAAGTGGCTGCAAGCGGGGAGCACGATGTCGGCGTAGGCCAGGCTGTCCGTCATCGCCACGTCAGCGCCGACCACGAAGAGATCCTCGCGCCCGAGACCGCGTCGCAGCCGGTTCTGGTCCGGATGCACGATCAGCGGGTTGTGGTTGTAGATGAAGAGGGCCTTGATCGGAGGCGTCAGGTTGGGATCGGTCAGGTGGCGCCCGATGTCGACGATGTTGAGCGTGCGCGTTCCTGCTGGTACGAGATCCGGACGCTGCAGCTGGCGTGGCGTCTTGGGAAACGCGAAGGAGGCGCCATTGATGAGACCCCCACCCAGGATGCCGAACTTGCCGGCCAGCGCCGGGAGGGCAAAAATGGCGCGAATGCCGCTTCCGCCGTTCTGGTTGCGCTCGAGGCCATTGCCCACGCTGATGGCAGCCGGTGAGGCGGCCTGATACCAGTTGCTCAGCTGACGAATCTGCGTCTCGGGCACCCGGCAGAGGCGCGCCGCCTCTGAAACGTCCACGCGGCGTGCGCGTTCCATGTAGGGCTCGAAGCCTGCCACGTGGCGTTCGATGAAGGCGTGGTCGAGGCCGCCCTGGCGCTCGAGCTCGGCCGCGAGCGCCCAGGCTAGCACCACGTCCGTCCCGGGCTGCAAGGCCAGATGCAGGTCCGCCTGCTCGGCGATCTTGGTGCGGCGCGGATCGACCACCACCAGCTTGGCGCCTGCCCGACGCGCCTGGTTGATGACGGGCATCAGGTGCAAGTTCGACCACGTGACGTTATTTCCCCACGCGATGATGAGCTTTGCATGGGCGGCCTGCTCGGGGGGCATGCCCGGCACGGGCCCGAAGGTGCCCACCCACGCCTCGGTCCGTATGCCCCCGCACAGGGGCTTCCGATCGAGCAGGCTGGCCCCGAGCTTATGAAAGAAGCGGAGGTCCATCGAGCCGCCGGCCAGCATGCCATGCGGGCCCGCGTAGTTGAAGGGCACGATGGCCTGCGGGCCGTGGGTGGCCATGATGCTCGTGAACCGGGTGTACACGACGGACAGCGCCTCCTCCCAGCTGATCGGCTCGAAGCGCGCGTCGCCCTTGGCCCCGATACGCCTGAGCGGCGTCCGCAGCCGCCTGGAGCCGTGGACGAACTCCGGATAAGAGCGCGCGACCTTGGCGCAGATGACGCCGGCCGTGTAGGGGTTGGCGCGCGACCCGCGCACCTCGACGATTCGGTCGTCGTCGATCGTCACCGTGAGGCTGCAGGTGTCAGGGCAGTCGAGCGTACAGACACTGGCGCGATGGACCTTCATGGCCTCTCCTTACCTCCCGAGGGTCACTGTCCATCGTAGCAGTCCGCGAGCCGGCGATGTCACCATGCGTGTTGACACCGCCGCGCGCAGGCCGCAGAGTGGCCGCGTGAGCAGTCCCATCGCGATCACCGACCGGGGAGTGCAGCCACCAACCCCGGTCCGACAGGACCCATCGACATGACGAGAGCACGCACACTTCGCGAGTTGAAGGATAGTGGATACCGCCCGAAATCGGTCAAAGAGGAGTTGCGCGACAATCTGATCGGACGTTTGCGGCGCGGCGAGCCGCTCTTCCCGGGCATCGTCGGTTTCGAGGACAGCGTGATCCCCCAGATCGAGAACGCGATTCTGAGCGGCCAGGACATTGTGTTTCTGGGCGAGCGCGGCCAGGCCAAGACGCGCATGGCCCGCTTGCTTGTCCATCTCCTCGATGAGGCCATCCCGGTTCTGGCCGGCGGCGAGCTGAACGACGACCCCTTGACGCCGATCTCGGGGGCGGGCCGGGCCGTGCTCGCCGAAAAGGGTGAGGCGGCCGAGATCGTGTGGCTTCCGCGCGATCGCCGCTACGGAGAGAAGCTGGCCACTCCCGACATCACCATCGCCGATCTGATCGGTGAAGTGGATCCCATCAAGGTCGCCGAGGGTCGCTACCTGGCCGACGAGCTGACCATCCACTATGGGTTGCTGCCGCGCACCAATCGGGGCATCTTCGCCATCAACGAGCTGCCCGATCTCGCCGAGCGGATCCAGGTCGGGCTCTTGAATATCATGGAGGAGCGCGACGTCCAGATCCGCGGCTACAAGGTTCGCCTGCCCCTCGACCTCTACGTGGTGGCCAGCGCCAACCCCGAGGACTACACCAACCGGGGGCGCATCATCACGCCCCTCAAGGACCGGTTCGGGTCTCAGATCCGTACCCACTATCCCCGCCGCCTGGAAGACGAGATCGCCATCATGGACGCCGAGCGAACCCACTTCGCCAGCGACGGGATGACGACCACCACGCTCGACTTCATGAAGCAGGTGGTGGCCGAGCTGACGCACCTGGCCCGCAAGTCTGGCGAGATAAGCCAGCGCTCGGGGGTGTCGGTGCGGGTCAGCATCTGCAATTACGAGAACCTGGTTTCCAGCGCCCTCAAGCGCGCCATCCGCCTGGGGGAGCGCGAGGCGGCGCCGCGGGTGAGCGATCTCGGGGCCATCGTGGCCTCGACCAGCGGCAAGATCGAGCTCGAAACCCTGGGCGAAACGAGCGAGGACAAGGTGCTCGGCAAGCTGATGCAGCGGGCCGTCCTCAACGTCTTCAACCGGCGCTTCAAGACGGCCGAGCTGGAGGAGGTGGTGAAGGCCTTCGAGGCGGGCCTGCGCATCGACGTTTCCGATACCATGGCGTCGGCAGACTACGTTCGCCAGGCAAAACAAGTCGGCAGTCTCGGGACAGCGGCGACCAGGCTCGGCGCGCAGGATCCGGCCAGCGTGGCGTCCGCCGTGGAGTTTGTCCTGGAGGGCCTTCATCTGAGCAAGAAGCTCAACAAGGACGTGCAGGCAGGCGGGATGTCCCGTTACCGCAGCTAGACCCTCGGCGCGGGTGGAGGCGCCGGCACCGCGTCACCCCGTGGATCTGGCCTGTGGGGTCGCGCTCGGCGTGGTGGTGCTGGTCGACCTGTTCACCGCGTCAACCCTCTCTCTGGTGGCATATGTACAGCCCTCGCTCGTCGCGTCGGTGCAGTTCCTCGAGACGCGCCTGAGCCAGCTCAACCTGGTGTGCGCGGTGGCCGTGCTGGTCACCTGGCCTTTCCTGTTCCGCGAGCACCATCGACGTCTGACGATCGGCGTGGTGGCGCTGCAAACGCTGGGGCTCATCCTGGACATCATCAGCCTCGTTGCCTCCACGCTCTTCGGCCACCAGGCCAATCCGCTCTACTTGCTGCTGGAGGCGACCTGCGTCCACGTTTCGGTGGTGCTGCTCTTCACTGTGTGGTACACCACCCTCGACCATCCCCGAAAAGTGCAGGGGGCGGCCGGGACCCCGCTGCGGTGGTGGCTGGTGTTTCCCCAGAACAACGTCCAGTATCGCGGGTACGAGGGCTGGATCCCGGGCTTCGTGGACTACCTGTTCGTGTCGTTCTGCATGTCGAGTACCTTGGGACCGGGCGACGCGGTGCCGCTGGCCCGCCCCCTCAAGCTTCTCATGATGCTGCAGGTGAGTCTCGCGCTGCTGGTGCTGGTTGTGCTGGCCGCTCGTGCTATCGGGCTGATCGGCTAGGTGAGCAGGGCCGGCTGCGCCAGGAGGCGAACCCGTTGCTGGCAGCACGCGTGGGAGGTATCGTGTCGGGGACGAGGACACCGATGAAGGATTTCATCTGCGGAATCGACACGGGCGGGACCTTCACCGATTGCGTGGTCATCGACGGCAGCGGGCGCATCGTGACCGCCAAGGCTCCCTCCACGCCGCGCGATTTCTCGACGGGCGTCCTCGATGCTCTCGACCTCGTAGCCGAGAGGCTCGGACTCACTACCGAAGCCGTGCTCCGCCGCACGGCGCGGCTCGCGCTCGGGACTACGGTCGGCACCAACGCCCTCCTGCAGCGGCGCGGTGCCCGGGTGGGCCTGATCACGACCAAGGGGCATCGCGACGTCATCCACATCATGCGGGGCGCGCGCGGGGTTCCTGGTCTGGCCAGCGAGAAGGTGCTGCACTTCCCCGAAAGCAACAAGCCCGACCCCATCGTCCCCAAGACCCTCATTGGGGAGGTGAGTGAGCGGGTCGACTGCAAGGGCGACGTGGTGGTCGAGTTGAACGAGGAGGAAGCAGAGCGCTCCATCCGAAGGCTGGTTGCCAAGGGGGTGGAGGCCATCGCCATCTGTTTCCTCTGGTCCTTCAAGCATCCCGCGCACGAGCGCCGCGTGAAGGCCATGGTGGAGGAGCTGGCGCCCGGAGTCTTCGTCTGCTGCTCGGTCGATCTGGTTCCCCGCTGGGGCGAGTACGAACGCACGGCGGCGACCGTGATCAACGCCTACCTCGGGCCGGTCACTGCCTCGTACATGGACAGGGTGGGGCGTCGGGTCGGTGGGGCAGGGCTGGCCACCCCGGTGCAGGTCATGCAGTGCGGGGGAGGCGTGGTCCCGGCCGGCGAGGCTGCACGAAAGCCGCTCCTGACCCTGGACTCCGGGCCAGTGGCAGGCGTGCTTGCCTCCCAGTTCCTGGGTGAGGTGCTCGGCCAGAAGAATGTGATCGCCACCGACATGGGGGGGACGTCGTTCGACGTTGGGCTCGTGCATGGCGGGGCGCCGGTGGCGAGCTATCAGAGCGTCGTCAATCAGTACGAATACTTCGTCCCCCGGATCGACATTCGTTCCATCGGGAGTGGCGGCGGCAGCATCATCTGGCTTGACGAATCGAGCGGGAGCCTGCGCGTCGGGCCTGTGTCGGCGGGGGCCGATCCGGGACCCGTGTGCTACGGGCGAGGAGGCCAGCAGCCCACGGTGACCGATGCCGCCCTCGTCCTTGGCTACCTCGATCCCGGGCAGTTCCTGGGAGGGCGCTTGCGTCTGGATCGTGAGGCCGCCTTGGCCAGCCTGGCGCCTCTGGCCAGTCGCCTCGGTCTCGGGGTCGTCGAGACGGCCAGTGGCGCCGCGCGCGTGGTCGAGCACCAGATGGCCGATCTCATCCGCAAGGTCACCGTCCAGAAGGGGTACGATCCCCGTGACTTCGTCGTGTTCGCCTACGGAGGCGCGGGGCCAGTCCATGCGGGTGTGTACGCGCGGGAACTGGGCGCGCAGTCTGTCATCGTGCCGCTTGGCGGCGTGTGCTCGCTCTGGTCGGCGCTTGGCGCCGCGGCTGCCGACCTGCTGCATATCCACGAGACGGTAGACATCCTCGCCAACCCGTTCGAGCCGGCCCGGGTCAATGCCGTCTTCGCCCAGTTGGAGGAACAGGGTGTCGCTCAGCTCCGCGAGGACGCCGTCGATCTCACGACCGCCCGCATCCAGCGGTCTGCCGACTTACGGTACAAGGGGCAGATCAACGAGGTCGAGGTCGGCGTACCGGACGGACCGCTGGGAACGGCTGCTCTCGAAGGGCTCGTGGCCGCCTTTCACGCGCGGTACGAGGACCTCTACGGTCCCGGGGCAGGCTTCCGCGAGGCGCGGGTGGAGATCGTGACCTACCGCGTGCGGACGTCAGCCGTGAGCCCAAAGCCCCGCCTCCAGCCAGCACAAGAGCACGGCCCAATGCCGCCATCCGACGCGTGCGCGCCGTCCCGGCCCGTGTACTGGGCGGAAACGAGTGAGTTCGAGACCACGCCGATCTTTTGGGGCAATCGCCTGCAGGCGGGTAACATCGTGAGAGGGCCGGCTGTCATCCAGGTCCCGGACACGACGATCGTCGTCCATCCCGGGCAGGCCGCCCGCGTCGATCCCTACGGCAATGTGCTGATCGATCTTCACGGAGGACAGTGAGCCATGGCTGACACCCCGCATCCGTCCTCGGTGGCCGGGGGACCCTACGACGGCGTCACGTTTCCGTACATCCCCGGACCAACGCTCCAGATCGACCCGAGCCTGGCCCTGCACACGGAGTGGACGGACAAGGTCGATCCCATCACCTACGAGGTCGTGCGGCATCACCTGTGGACGATCAACGAGGAACTGGGGATGACCATCCAGCGCATCTCTGGTTCCCCGGTGGCCATGTACGCCTTTGACCTCAACTCGTCGATCTTCACCGAGGACGGCGAATTCATCTATTACGGTCCGTACCAGCTCTACATGTCAGGCGTCTCCGACGTCCAGGTGAAGTGGACGCTCGAGCACCGCAGCGCGAACCCCGGCATCCACGACGGGGACATGTTCTTGTCGAACGATCCCTGGGTGGGCGCGGCCCACCAGATGGACGTCACCCTGCTCTGTCCGGTCTTCTGGGAGGGCCGGCTCTTCTGCTGGATCACCAACGTGCTGCACCAGTACGACGTGGGGGGGATTACGCCGGGCAGCTTCTGCCCCAATGCACGCGACACGTTCGACGAGGGCATTCTCATTCCGCCCGTCAAGATCATCGAACGCGGTGAGCTGCGCCGCGACGTGGAGGGGATCTACCTGCGCGCCTCGCGCAAGCCCTATCTGGTCGCGCTCGACCTCCGGGCCCAGATCGCCGGCAACGTGACGGCGAGCCGTCGCATCACCAAGCTCATCGAGCGCTATGGTCCCGAGGTGGTGAAGGGGGTCATGCGCAGGATCATCGACACGGCCGAGGTGGCCTTTCTCCAGAAGATGGCCAAGCTCCCCGACGGAATCTTTCGCGAACGCACCTACGTGGAGGTGGCGCGGGTGGGGGATCGCAGCACCTATCAGGTGCTGCTCACCATGGAAAAGCGAGGGAGCCAGCTCCTCTTCGACAACGCCGGCACGGCGAGCCAAACGGGGGCTATCAACACGACCTATTCGGGATGGCGCGGCTCGATCCTCACCGCCGTGAACGAACTCCTGTGCTGGGACCAGCTCTACGCCATCGGCGGGGCCCTCCGGCACATCCAGTTCCGCCCCGCGATCGGCGCCTTCACCTCGGCCACGCACCCCGCGTCGGTGAGCACGGCACCCGTGCAGGCGATGGAGATCTCCCTGTATCCCGCCTACAACACCCTGTCGAAACTGCTGGCCTGTGACCCGGAGCTCCGACGCGATGTGATGTGCATCGGCGGGACCAGCCAGTTTCCGCTCACCTGTTTCCGGGGCATCGACCAATGGGGCGAACAGTTCGGGTATCTCCTCCTCGATCCCATGGTCGGCGCCATCGGCGCCTTCTCCTTCCGGGACGGCATCGCCACCGGAGGCCAGGTGCGCAGCCCCATTTGTCGCATCGGCAACGTCGAGCACAACGAGCAGAGCTTCCCGATTTTGACCCTGTATCGTCGTGAGAATACCGACTCGGGAGGTGCCGGTAAGTACCGTGGTGGCAACTCCGCCATCACGGCCTTCGTCCCTCACGGCACGCCTGAGATCGTGCACGAGACCGAGTCGTCGGGGGCAGCCATTCCCACCGCGCCCGGCCTCTACGGTGGCTACCCCGCGTGCACCAACGCCTACGAGTTCAAGCGCAACACGGACATCCTCCGCTGGTTCAAGGAGCGCCGGATACCGGCTGACATCAGCGAGACGAGCGGCCAGGACGAGCTGCTCCAGTTGCGCCAGACCGATATCCGGCAGGGGCCGACCGACATCTACGAGGTCGCCTTCGCCGCCGGGGCCGCCTACGGCGATCCCCTGGAGCGCGACGCGGAGGTGGTCCGCCGGGACGTCGAGAACGGCGACGTATCGCGGGCGGCGGCCCGGGACATCTTTCGGGTCGTGCTGCACGGGGAGGACGACGACGACCTTACTGTCGACCAATCAGCCACCCAGGCGCTCCGCCGGCAGGCCATCGTCGAGCGGCTGGGACACTCGCCGCGGGTGCCCGCGCAGCGCGCACCAGTGCTCAGGCGCGTGACGGAGTATCTCGATCTCGTCTCCGTGAGCGGCCGCCCACATCTGGCCTGCACACGCTGCGGCCATCCCCTTTGCCCGGCCAGGGAGAACTACAAGGCGCACGCCTTGCGCGTGGACCGTCCCATCCAGGTCGCCAACCCGCTGATCGGAGACCCCCAGCGCTTCATTGATGATCCGGTGGCGTTCCGTCAGTTTTACTGCCCGGAGTGTGGTGGGTTGATCGAGAACGAAGTGAGCCGTGCCCACGATCCCCTTCTCTGGGATATCCAACTCGCGCTCCCGGAACCTCCGAACGTTTCCGGCTGAGTGTCGTATTCACACGGGCACTTCCACGACAGCGGGCACATCCTCGGAACGTCCGGACTGACCCAGACCCGCCCCGATCTGACTAGACAGGTTGGGGACCGCGACGATCTCGGCCAGCAGCCGGCCGTAGCTGGCCTGCCCCCAAATCTCGTAGCCCCGGACCCCCGCCGCGGCGTCCTCGAAGGGGTCGAAGATGAGCCGCCCTTCCAGGAACTTCTTGAGGATCGGCCGGGCCTGCAGGAGGTGGCGGGTCAGCGCCCCGTGCCAGTCGGTCAGCCACGGCCACGTCCGCCCACGTATCGGCCATGTCGACCAGCGACGATCCTCCACGTAGAAGAACATCCGCACGCCGGCGTCCATGATCTGCTTGAGCACCCAGCCCGTCTGGATGACGCCGCGGCCGAGCCGGGACTCTTCGGCCATGATGACCACGCCGAAAGGCGCCCGCGGCGTAAGGCGACTGATGAGGCGCACCAGACCCGGTGAGGCGCACCAGACCCGGTGAGGCGCACCAGTCCCGGCCGCTTGACGAACTCGCCGCCGGAGATCCCGTCGTCGGAGAAGACGTGCTCCTCGGCGACGGTCCAGCCCTTGCGCGCGGCATAGGCGCGGGCGCGTTCGACCTGGCGCGTGATCGACTTCTCGTCGTCGGAGACGTTCTGCTCGGTCGACTTCCTGGCGTAGATGGCGGCGCCGATCATCGGGCGCGCCCCTTGTTGTCCTCGTCCGGCATCTCCAGCCCGGCGAGCTTCTCGCGATGCCAGGCGATCAGCGCAGGCCTCGAACCCGCGTAGAAGTGATGGGCGCGTTCGAGGTCGTAAAGCGGGTCGACCTCCAGGTCGACCTCCACGCCATGCGTGGAGGTCACGCGATCTTTCGCAGTGGTGGTGGCCACCAAGGGAACTTCACCTCGGCTCAGCGCGAGGACCTCGCGGATCGAGGTTCGGGGATGGATAGCACCTCGGTTGATCAACGCCTGCAGGTTCAGGGTCTGGCCGAGTCGCGTGAGCTCGTCCATCGTCCGCCAGCTTCCCGTGGGCAGGCGGTTCCAGTTCTTCGGGTTGCTGGTGACGGGGTTCTCCGCGAACCGCATGAGGGCTTTCGCCTTCTTCACGCTGAGCGGGAGCGGCGACTCGATCGCATTGCGGCTGCCGGGAAACAAGCACGTCCAGCTCCCGTGCCGGGCCTTCGCCTTCACGCGCACGAGCCACCGGCCGATCTCGAGGTAGCCGGCCATGGCAGCGCGGTCCACCCGTTCGAGCGGCTTGCGCAGCGCATCAGCGAGGCGTTGCCAGCGCTCGGGTGTCATCGTGTCCGGATCGAGCCGGGTGATAGCGGCCTCCACGCGCGTCCGCTCGTCCGGGGTGATCGGCGAATAGCGCTTGAGATCCCGCGTGGTCATGGGGGGCAAGGGAGAAGAGGTTACACTTGTAACCTTTTGGTTCTCTGCCCCGCTCGCACCCGGTCTGGGTGAGAGACTGTCCCTTGTCATCATTGTTCCTTTCTTCACGGCGCCCCTGGGCTGGCCGGCCCGGGGCGTTGCTATCTCTACTCGGCCAGTTTCGCCACGTCGATCTTGAGCACCTTCGCCAGCCGGAGCGCCGTCGGTAACGTCAACACGCCGATCTCGCCGGCCTCGAGCTGGCTAATGAACGCCTGCGACACCTGCGCCGCCTGCGCGAGCTGGGTCTGCGTGAGCCCCCGCGCCTGCCGGGCCCGCTTCACCGTCCGCGCCAACGTCGCCATTCCGAAGAGTATAGGTGCACTTATATGCCCGTGTCCACCGACCTACCCGTCGACAACGAGCGGCGTCGTCAACGACACGCCGGAACAGTCCCGAAGGGGACGTCATCGCTGGTTCCCTCCTTGCCCTGAGTCGCGTCGTGATCCTTGAACCAGTCGGGGGCGGTGGCCGGGGCCGCAGGGGCTCCCTGCTCGCCTTCCCCTCCCGGTGGTGATGAGGCATGGCGACTACGCAGACAGACGCCTCGACACGCGGGTGATGACGGAGTAGGTCTCGTCGGGGCTGAGCGGGGTGTTCATGGCGTCGCGGGCGGCGTCGGCGATGTCGACGTCGAGGAGTTTACCGCGCAGGGCGGCCAGGCTCACGCGGCTGATCCTGGTGGGGGAGGCCGGCCACATAGCACAGGCGTGCGAGTTTGCTCGGCGGGCAGCCGGTCGAAATCGAAGCCGGTGACGGGGAAGCCGGCGTGGGCGAGCTCCAGGGGCTCGGTGAGGCCGACGTAGCCGAGGCCGAGTGCCTCCTCGAATTTCATATACGCCCGTAAACGTGACAGACGAGGTACTTTTTCGGTCGAATTTTTCTGTTATGTTGGATCGACCGGCGATGGCTTCTAGATCCTCCGGTAAGACCAGGGCGCACCCCTGGCTCAGCCCTGCGCAGTACCGGGCCACGGCGCTACCTGGGGAACCTGCGGGGAAGAGTTCTTTGGTGATCGCCAGTCCGGTTATCGAGAACCGTAAGCGGTGGGGTCACAAGCTTCAGGAAACATTTGCCATCTGCGAGGTGGCCGAGCGGAAAGCGCTGGAGCAGGTCGTGGTGAACCTCAGGCCCCATATCTTGGTGCTGGATTTGACGCTTCCCCACCTCGGACGGGTTCGGGGCGTGCCCTACATCCAGCGATTGAGCCCTTCGACGCGGACTCTGGTCCTCAGCGATGCCCCCACCGAGGCTGAAGCGATAGCGGCGTTTAAGGTGGGGGCCAAGGGGTACTGCTCGCGGGCCATTGATGGCCTCCAGCTCAAGAAGGTCGCTCAGGTCCTCCACAAGGGCGGGATGTGGGTGCAGCGCGAGCTCATCCCCAGTCTGGTCGCCGAACTCGTATCCCTGACCGAGCGCAGCCAGAAAGACGCCAATGCGAACCCAAGGCTGGAAGGCCTAACGACCCAGCAACGCCTCGTCGCTGACTTGATCACTCGAGGAGCGTGCAACAAGGACATCGCGAAGCGGCTAAACATCTCCGAGAGAACGGTCAAGGCGCACCTGACGGAGGCGTTTCGCAACTTTGGAGTCTCGGACCGCCTCCAGCTCGCCCTTCTCCTTAGCCGCCGCGCCACGGAACCGCGATGGTCAGCCGGCCGTTCTCGCCCGGGCCCTTCTAAAGGCGCGGGAGTGGCGCCAGGCAGTCGGGAGAGTTCGACAACACGCGCTCGTAGGCATGAGCCGACAGGCTCGCTGAGTCCACGACCCTGACAAAAGGAGCATCTGATGCGAAAACTTCTAGTGTTCGCGGCCCTGACCGTCATCACACTGTGGACGCCATTGGGCCTGGCTCAAACCACCGACGATCTCAAGACCCTGAAGAAGGATGTCGATGCGCTCAAGGAAGGGCAGGGGGCGATCTACAAGGAACTGCAGGAGATCAAAGGCCTCCTCCAGCAAGGTAGACCGAGCGCGGCTGCCCCACCGAGGGAGGCCGTCGTCAACGTGGACGGGGCGCCCTTCAAAGGGCAGAACAACGCCAAGGTGACATTGGTGGAATTCACTGACTATCAGTGACCCTTCTGCGCCCGCTACGTCCGTGAGACGTACCCACAGTTGGACCGAGAGTACATCCAGACCGGCAAGGTCAAGTACGTCATCCGCGACCTTCCGCTCGCATCCATTCACCCGCTGGCCATGAAGGCAGCCGAGGCGACTCACTGCGCGGGCGACCAGGGAAAATACTGGGAGATGCACGGCGTCCTCTTTGCGAATCAACGACAACTCGCTCGGCCGGACCTATCGAAGCATGCCCAGGCACTCGGGTTGGACGTGGCGGCCTTCGATCAGTGCCTGGATAAGGAAACGTCAGTGACCAGGATCCGCAAGGACCTGGCCGAGGCGCAACGGCTTCAGATTACTGGCACTCCCACGTTCGTCGTGGGTCTGACGAGCCCCGACAGTTCCCAGATCACAGGGCTGAAGATTTCGGGGGCTCAGCCGTACCAGGCATTCAAGGACGCCATCGAGCGTCTCCTGTCTTCTGCGAAATGACCACTGTCGTGGAATCGGAGGAGCATGCCGCCTGCTGTTCTTGCTCGGTCGGGGCGTGGGCCATGCCAGCGACTGTGAGCGCAACTTCTCCGGGGCGGGAGCCGTGAGCATAGGGGCGGTCTCCTCCTTCAATAGGTAGTTCGCCTGCCTCGAAGGGACATGCCCTTCAGGGCAATAGACAGCCGCGGCCACTTCACTAAGACTGCATTCACTTCGCTGCGTACTCGGTGGTCGACTCTGCGGAGGGCGGGGGGCGAGAGTCAATCGCGAAGGCTTAGCCACGCTCGCGGATCGGTTAGCGATCCTACGTGTTGCGCGTAGATGTGACGTACCCGTCATCGTCCCGAAACGCGAGCCTGGTAGGGTCGGGATCGTCGTGGCTCTGACGGCGGCAAACCCTCGAAGGCGCAGGGGTGGACAGAGGAGGCAGGTCGATGATGTGCGCCTCCAAGGATACGGGCCCCGAGAAGGGAGGGAGAATCTCCGTGAAGTGAATCGAGGCAACCAGGCGTCGAGGTTTGATTTCGCGAAACGAGTGACTCCTCTCGCGGTGTTGGACCGTGGAAGAGGGGGCACCATCAACGCGCGCCGAACAGGAGAACGAGAATGACGAGAATGTGTACCTTGACTCGGACCATCGTGACCGCGCTTGCGGTGACGATCGCCCTGGCGCTGCTGCTACCAGCGGCGGCCAGCGCACAGGATGCCGGCAAACTGCAATGCCAACCTCCTCCAAACCAATATCTCCAGAGACAAACTCTTCGCTTCGCCGGGCGAGATCGTCAACTTTACTGTGACGATCCAGAATCAATCGCAGAATCCCCCCCCTCCCGACCCGGCCCCGACCCAGATAGGCTGTCAAGTCGTAGTCGCGACCGCCGATTTCTTTTGCCCCGGTCCCACAGGGGCACCCAACGGGGCATCCACGAATCTCCTGACCAACGTCATTATTCCGCCCGACGACACCATCGACACCTTCGGTCCGTTCCCGTGTGCGATGCCGGACATCGACGGAATCGCATTCGCTGGAGTGTTCGGCGCCGGGCTGCTTCAAGATGGTGGGCCCAGCCCCTTCCTGATCAACAAGACAATCGCCGTCATCGTTGCTGACGAACCCCCGGTTGGGTTGACGCCGATCATGACCGCTAGGTTCGAGTTCAAGACTCCAAGCGTGACGGACGACCGGCTCGTCTGGGTCGGCCAGTTCACGCCCGCCACCGCGATCGACCCGGCGACTGAGCAGGTCGTCATCGAGCTGTTGGAGGCGACGCAGTGCGGCGGCACCTTCTCGAGCTTGACGATCCCGCCGGACTCCTTCAAGAAGTTCCAGGGTGGAAAGGTGCAGCAATTCACCGGCCAGGTGACGGACGGCGTCACCGGCGCGAACGTGCAAACCTTCATCCGCATTGTGCAGAAGACGGCCGACACCTTCACCATAGCGCTCGACCTGAGGAACGCGGACTTCAGCTGTCTGGAAGGCACTGACAACCTCACGGTGGAGACCACGGTCGACATCGGCGGTGACATCGCCGCTGGCGAGACGTGCTTCGGGCGCATCAGTAACGGGGACCTGTACTTCCCCGTCAAGGGCGCGGTCTGCCCGTAACCGCGTAACACCGGCCCGGGGGCGGACAGCCCTGCCCCCGGGCCTCGTTCGTGCTTCCCCACGTCAGAGCCGAGGACATCCACCTAGGCGAGCCCGCGAAAGACCGGACCGTATCGCCAGGTGGAAAACTGGCCTGATGGTCGAGGCAGTTGGGACTCGATCCTCATCCTCGATCAAGTCGCCATTCTCATCCGTCGGCTGAGCCTAAGGTGGGTGTTTCCTCGGGCGGAGCGGCCGATTCAGGCGGTTCGGCGGCGGGGTCTTCAATTGGAGGCGTGTTCCTCAGCTGAGGAACACGAGGCCACATTCCCTCGCTCACGAGCGGCAGGTCGGCCCACGGCAGGTTTTGTCGTAAAATCATCGGAGGCGATTAGGCCGCCCGCCACCGGGCACGGAACGAAAAAGTTCGGACGTTCAGCGCTGGAGGATTGAACGATCCATGGATGCGAATGCCAAGAAGACCGCGCTCCGCATGATCCCGTATGGCCTGTACGTGCTCACTGCCGAGACGAGCGATGGCCGCGTGGCGGCCGCCACCGTCAACTGGGTCACCCAGGCCTCGTTCGAACCACCGCTGGTGGTGGTGGGCGTGAAGGTCGGCTCGTCGCCTCACAGCCTGATCAAGGAGACCAAGTCCTTCGCGCTCAGCATTCTCGGCAAGGGACAGAGCGCTCTCGCCTACGCGTTCTTCAAGCCAGCCCACCGTGAGGGCGACCGGATCGGCGGCGAACTCGTCCGCGCGGGCAAGACGGGCGCACCCATATTGCTGAGCGCGCCGGCCGCCATCGAGTGCGAGCTGGTGTCGACGGTGGAGGAGGGTGATCACGCCATTTTCGTCGGCAAGGTCGTCGATGCCTCCGTGGCCGCGGAACCGGCCGGCCGGGCCGATGATGCCACGCTCTGGCTCAAGGACCTCGGCGAGAAGGTCTTCTACGGGGGCTAGCCGCCTGCCCCCTGAGGTCTCGGCCCGTATTCCGCAGGCCACCTATCGACTCCAGCTCGCGCGCGGGTTCGGATTCGCCGAGGTCCGTGAGCTCGTCCCTTATCTTCACGATCTTGGGGTAAGCGACTGTTATTTATCGCCATTTTTGATGACGAGCCTGGACGACTCCCACGGCTACGACATCGCCGACCACAACCGGCTTCAACCCTGCCCTTGGCTCCGAGGCCGACTATCAGGCTCTCACATCCGCCCTCCGGGAGCGTGGCATGGGGCAGCTCCTCGACGTGGTTCCGAACCACATGGGAATCTCTGGCAGCCGGAATGCCTGGTGGATGGATATCCTGGAGCATGGCCCCGCCTCGCCGTACAGTGGCTACTTCGACATCGACTGGGAGCCCCCCGAGCCGGGCCTGCGCGGCAAGGTTCTCCTGCCGATCCTCGGCGATCAGTACGGCGTGGTCCTCGAGAACCAAGAGCTGACCCTCGAGTACCGCGGCGGTGAGTTCATCGTTCGCTACTACGACACCGTGCTGCCGCTCGCTCCGGAGACCTACATCCAGATTCTCGACGCCAGGCGGGAGGAGCTGGAAACGAAGCTGGGCAAGGACGATCCGCGTCTGGTGGAGCTGCACAGCATCATCACCGCGCTCACCCACTTGCCGGCCCGGACGGATCCGGATGCGGAGCGCCGCGCCGAGCGTGCCCGGGAATCCGTGGTCATCAAGCGCCGCCTGGCCAGCCTGCTGGCCGAAGCGCGTGATGTGGGCGCTCTCGTCGACGAAACGGTCGCCCGCTTCAACGGCGTGAAGGGTCAGCCGGCGACCTTCGACGGTCTCGATGCCTTGCTCGGCATGCAAGCCTACCGGCTCGCCTTCTGGCAAGTGGCGACGGACGAGGTCAACTATCGGCGCTTCTTTGACATCAACTCCCTGGCCGCCATCCGAATGGAGGAACCGGCCGTGTTCGAGGAAGCGCACCGCCTCATCCTTCGCCTTGTACGGGAGGGCGCCGTCAGTGGTCTTCGCATCGACCATCCCGACGGGCTCGTGGCTCCCGCCGACTACCTGCGTCAGCTCCAGCGGCGGTGCTTCCTGGCGCAGGCGGAGGCAACGGCCGCCCTCGAGGGCGCTGGAGAAGACGAGCAAGGTCGGTGGCGGCAGCAGTCCCTCGACGACTTCGACCGCCGCGCCGCCGAGCCGGGAGCCGACCGGGCTCGTCCGTTCTACATCGTGGTCGAGAAGATCCTCATGCCCGACGAGCAGTTGTCCGAGCGGTGGCCGGTCGCCGGCACCACGGGCTACGACTTCCTGAACGCCGTGAACGGGCTCTTCGTGCACCGTGCCGCCGAGCGCGCGCTGAGCGACACGTACGAGCGGTTCATCGCCGCCCGTCCGAATTTTCGCGAGGTGGTGTACGACGCCAAGCAGCTCATCATCGATACCTCGATGGCCGGCGAGATCGCGGTCCTGGGCCGACGGCTGGCGCGCATCTCCGAGAAGCACCGGGCATCACGCGACTTCACCACGCGCAGCCTGACCACGGCCCTGCGGGAAATCATCGCGAGCTTCCCCGTCTACCGGACCTACATCGACGCGAGCGGCGTGACCGACCAGGACCGGTGGCACGTGGGTCTGGCGGTAGGACTCGCTCGGCGGCGCAACCCCGCCATGAGCGGCTCCATCTTCGCGTTCATCGCTGACCTGCTCTGCCTGCGCGCCCCGGGCGCGCGCAGCGAAGCGGATCTGCAAGCGCACCTGACCTTCGTGGGGAAGTTTCAGCAGTTGACAGGCCCCATCACGGCCAAAGGACTGGAAGACACCGCCTTCTACCGCTATCACCGTCTCACCTCCCTCAACGAGGTGGGCGGGGCTCCTGATCGATTCGGGATTGCCGTCAACGAGTTTCATCGTCTGAACCTCGAGCGTCAGGCCCGGTGGCCCACCGCGCTGTTGACCACGTCGACGCATGATACGAAGCGGAGCGAGGACGTGCGGACTCGCATCAACGTCTTGTCCGAGCTTCCACGCGAATGGCGACGCCGGGTCCACGCCTGGCGCCGGATCAATCGCGGAAAGAAGGCGACGCTCGACGGCCAGCCGGTGCCGGATGCCAACGAGGAGTACCTGCTCTACCAGACCCTGGTGGGCGTCTGGCCTCTGGAGCCGCTCTCCGCGACGTCGCTCGGCGAGTTCGTCAAGCGCCTCCAGCAGTTCATGTTCAAGGCCGTTCGGGAAGCGAAGGTTCATGCGAGCTGGCTCAACCCGGCGCCGGACTACGAGCAGGCGGTGACCCGCTTCGTGGCCGCCATCCTTGATCCGCGAACCTCCCGAGCCTTCCTGGCCGACTTCGTGCCCTTCCAGCGTGACGTCGCCCGCTGGGGGATGTACGCGTCGCTGGCCCAGACGCTCTTGAAGCTCACCGCGCCCGGAGTGCCCGATCTCTACCAGGGAACCGAGCTGTGGGACTTGAGCTTGGCCGATCCTGACAATCGCCGGCCCGTGGATTTCGCCCATCGCCGCCGGACCCTGGCCGAGTTGGACCGTGAGATCGCCGACGCACCAAACCTCGCGACGGTGGCCCGGCGCCTGGTCGAGACCAAGGAAGATGGTCGTATCAAGCTCTTCGTCATCCGGCAGGCTCTGGCCTTACGCCGCCACCAGACGCTCCTGTTTCAGACTGGTGAGTACCGCTCGCTCGAGGCTCAGGGTGAGCGGGCCGAGCACGTCTGCGCCTTTGCCCGGGTGAGGGGAGGGGAGAGCGTGATCGTCCTCGTTCCGCGCCTGTTGGCCGCCGGCAACCTCGCGGATCCTCCCTTGGGCAGGGAGGCGTGGGGCGAGGATAACCGCGTGGCGGTGGCCGCCGACGCGGGAGAGCGCTTTCACAATGTGCTCACCGGTGAGGAGGTCGAGGTGGAGGGGGGAGCCATATCGGTGGCGGCCGCCCTCGCCAGCTTTCCGGTCGCCCTCCTGGTGCGGGCCGCATGAGCCGCGAGGCGGAGCAGCCCTTCGTGTTCACGGCTTGTGTCGAGCTACGTCAGGCGCTCGATCGGCAGGCCCACGATGCCCGCGAGCTGATGGAGCGGCTGGAGGGAGCGCCCGACGATTCGGTGTTCTTTCACGTCCACGGCTACTTCTTGCGTCATCGCCCAGTCACCACGGCCTATGGCAACGACTTCGCCCGATGGGCGGCCGTCGAGCTGGGCGACGTGGCCCTCGCCGAGCGGCTGGCCGTGGTCGATCCCTTCCAGCACGACAGCCTCCCCGCCCTCCGTGAAGAGCTGGTCACCATCATCCATAGTCACCTGCGCGGGGATACCCCCCCGCGGGTGCAATTCCAGCGTGCCTTTCACTTCCAGCAGTCGCGTATGGTTCCCGTGCCGCTGGGACCAAGTGCGCGTACGCTGGCCGAGTTCCGTCAGGGGCTCAGTACCGTGGATGCGAGCGCCATTTATCTGCACATGGTCGAGGTGGGAGCACGGCTTGGGCGGCGTGGGGGCGACTTTGCCGCATGGCTCAGAACGGCGCTCGACTTACCGGGACTGGCCGAGCAGATCGAGCGTCTCGATCTCTACCTCACCACCCCCGAGCGCGTACGTGGCCGGCTTCTGATCCTCATCGACCAGGCCCTGGAGGCAGGGGAGGGAGGCGCCCCGTGAGCGGGCTCGACGCCTATCGCGCGGTCGCACCGCCGAACACAGTCGATATCATCCTGAAGCTTGCCGAGCAGGTACGAGGACGCCGTTTCCTTCACCTGACGGGAGGACGGTTGGGCAGCGGCCCCGCTGAGATCCTCCGGGCCGCGATTCCCCTCCTGAACGATATCGCCGTGGAAGCTCATTGGGAGGTCACGGGTGGTGACCCCGCCTACTACACGGCTGCCCAGGCACTCCAAATGGCCATGCAAGGTGGCGAGCGTGCCCTCACCGACGAGCGGCTCCAGCACTACCTCGAGATGAATCGCGTGACGGCCAAGAAGCTTCGGCTCGAGGCCGACGTGGTGATCGTTCACGACGTGCAGCCGGCGAGCCTGGTGACGGACCGCGGCGGCGGGCACTGGCTGTGGCGATGCCATTTCGATTGCTCGCATCCCCAGCAGCAAGCCTGGTCGTTTTTCCGGCAGTTCGGCGAGCATTTTGACGGCGCCATCTTCTCGCTCCCCGCGTTCGCGGCCCGCCTGGGTATGCCCCGCTATGTCATCCCTCCTTCTATCGATCCCCTGTCCGAGAAGAACCGCGAGCTGGGGGCGCGCGAGCTGGCCGCAATGCTCCAGGAGCTCAGGGTCGAGCGCGACAAGCCGCTGCTCGTCCAGGTCAGCCCCTTCACGCGGGACCACCACCCGATCGATGTCGTGAACGTGTACCGGCTCGTGAAGCGCCACCACGATGTGCGGCTCGTGCTGGCCGGGACCGCCCAGGACGATGCCGAAGGTCTGGAGGTGCTGAATGACCTTCGCGAAGCCGCCCAGCACGATCCGGACGTCACCGTCCTGGAACTGCCGCCGGAGGCGCAGCGCCAGATCAATGCCCTGCAGCGGGCAGCGACCATCGTCTTTCAGACATCCATCCGGGAAGACTTCGGCATCGGTGCGGCCGAGGCCATGTGGAAGGGCAAGCCAGTCATCGGGGGAGCGGTGGGCGGGCTGACTCAGCTCATCATTCGGGACGTCACCGGATACACCGTCCAGTCGGTGGAGGGGGCCGCCTTCCGGATTCGGCACCTGCTCAACAATCCGGAGCTCATCCCACGCATGGGCGCTGCCGGCCGTGAGCATGTGCGCCGGGGCTTTCTCATTACTCGACACCTGGCCGATGACCTCGCGCTCATGATCCACCTCGGCAGTCAGACCGAGCCGCGGGCGTAGATGGCCAGCACCGCGGCCGCCACGCTCCCGCCCGAGGTCGAAAGCCAGCTGCAAGAAGTGGGAACGCGCGAGCTGGCGATCGCGATCCTTACCTTCGAGAATGCGGCGACCGTCGACGCGGTGACCACCGCCATGCGGGCCGGGCTCGAGAAGCACTGTGCCGATATCCCGGCCGTCCTCATCAATGTCGATGCCGGGTCCTCTGACGCGACCGTGGAGCGTGTCAAGGAGGCGGGAGGGGCCATGGTCCACGCGCGCCTCGAAGCGCCGGTGGCGGAACGCGCCACTGTCCCCTTCCACGGGATACCGGGGCGACCGGCCGTGTTGCGGCTCGCCTGGGCCATCGCCCGTCGCCTCCAGGCGCGTGGGCTCGTGCTCCTGGAAGCGGATGTGACGTCGGTGGCTGACGAATGGATTGGCCGATTGGCGAAGCCAGTGCTGGACGGCGAGGCCGACGTCGTGATCGCGGCCCACACCCGGCGTCGCTTCGATGGGACGATCACGAACTTGCTCCTCGCGCCCCTCATCAGAGCCCTCCTGGGGCGGCGCCTGCATCAGCCCTTGGGAGGAGCGGTCGCCCTGTCGGGCCGCGCCCTCGAGCTGACGCTCGAGGACGAGCCGCGTCCATCACCCCGCGAGGCCACCGATCTGTGGATCACGGGGTTGGCCATCGCCGAGGGGCTCAACGTCTGGGAAGCCTGGCTCGGTCCACGCCGCGTAGAGTCGCGTCGGCGGACCACGGACCTCCCCGGCATGATGGCGCAAGCCGTGGGTGGAGTTTTCGGGCTTATGGAGCGTCTGCCGGCGCTGTGGTTCGACGTGCACGGCAGCGCTCCGGTGCCGACGGTTGGCGAGCCGGCGGGGGTCCTCGACGACGGTCCCGTGGTCGACGTCGACCGCCTGGTGGACGCGTTCCAGCGCGGCGTGCGGGACCTCTTGCCGATCTGGGAGTCCGTACTGGCCCCGGAGACCCTGGGCGATGTTCTCAGCTTGGAGGCCGGCGATCGTGGGATCTTTCGCTTTCCCGATGATGTCTGGGCGCGCGTTGTCTACGACGCCGCCCTCGGCTACCACTACTCGGTCATCCATCGTGAGCACCTGTTGCGCGCGCTCGTCCCGCTCTACCTGGGGCGGACGGCCGCGTTCATTCTCGCCACCCGTGGCCGGGACGCGGCTGGCGATGGGGCGATTCTCGAAAGAGTAGGGACGGCATTCGAGCGGCAGAAGCCGTACCTGCGGGATCGCTGGCGATGAGCAGAGCCGCTGGCGCCACCGACTGGTACAAGGACGCCATTTTCTACGAGGTCCACGTCAAGGCGTTCATGGACAGCAACGGCGACGGAATCGGTGACTTCGGCGGTCTTACCGCGCGCCTCGACTACCTGCAGGAGCTCGGCGTGGATTGCCTGTGGCTCTTGCCCGTGTACGCCTCGCCTCTACGCGACGATGGCTACGACATCGCCGACTTCTATACCTTGCATCCCTCCTACGGAACGGTGGCCGAGTTCCGAACCCTGCTCGATGCCGCCCACGCGCGAGGCCTACGGGTCATCGCCGATCTCGTGATGAATCACACCTCCGATCAGCACCCGTGGTTCCAGGCCTCGCGGGCGGCGGAGGGCCCCTACGCCGACTACTACGTGTGGAGTCCCACGGACCAGCGCTACCGGGACGCCCGTATCATCTTCATCGATACGGAGAAATCGAACTGGACGTGGGACACCCGCCGCCGCGCCTACTACTGGCACCGCTTCTTCAGCCACCAACCTGATCTCAACTACGACAACCCCGACGTCCGCCGGGCGATGCTCGATGTGATGCGCTTCTGGCTCGACCAGGGGCTCGATGGCTTCCGCTGCGATGCCGTCCCCTATCTGATCGAGCGGGAGGGCACCAGCGGGGAGAACCTCCCCGAGACACACGCGGTGCTCAAGGAGCTGCGGGCCGTGATCGATCGCGAGTACGGGGGCGATCGGGTGCTGCTGGCCGAAGCCAATCAGTGGCCGGAGGATGTGCGGCCGTACTTCGGAGACGGTGATGAGTTCCACATGTCCTTCCACTTCCCCCTCATGCCGCGTCTCTACATGGCCATCCGGCTCGAGGAGCGCCTGCCCATCGTCGACATCTTCACCCACACCCCGCCCATTCCCGCGGCGTGCCAGTGGGGCCTCTTCCTCCGCAACCATGACGAGCTGACCCTCGAAATGGTCACCAACGAAGAGCGCGCCTTCATGTATTACGCGTACGCGCGCGACGCGGAGATGAAGTTGAATCTCGGTATCCGGCGCCGCCTGGCTCCTCTCATGGAGAACGACCGGCGTCGCATCGAGCTGCTCAACTGCCTGCTCCTCACCTTGCCCGGGAGCCCCATCATCTACTACGGCGATGAGATCGGCATGGGGGACAACATCCACCTGGGTGACCGCGACGGGGTGCGGACACCGATGCAGTGGTCGCGCGAACGCAACGCGGGGTTCTCGGGCGCCCACGAGGAGCGTCTGTATCTGCCCGTCATTGGGGATGCCGTCTATGGCTACCAGGGGCTGAACGTGATGGCGCAGGCACGGACGCCGTCGTCGCTGCTCAACACCATGCGCCGATTGATCGCCACCCGCCGGACTTCCGCCGCGTTTGGCCGGGGCAGTATCGACTTCCTGCGTCCCCGGAATCCGCGCGTGCTGGCGTATCTGCGGCGGTATCAGCGCGAGGTGTTGCTGATCGTCGTCAACCTGGCGGCCTCGCCCCAACCGGTGGAGCTCGACCTTGCCGAGTTCAAGGGGGCAACCCCGGTGGAAATGCTGGGCTCGACCCGTTTTCCGCCCGTGCACGAGCAGCCGTATTTCCTGAGTCTCGGTCCGCATGGCTTCTACTGGTTCCGCCTCGAGCGGCCCGCGGCGGCCGACGAACCGTATGGCCTGGAAACGAGCGCGATCTGAGGAGTAGTGACATGACGGAGTTCTGGCGCGATCTCGTACTGTCCGCCCTCCGGAACCTTGGCCTGACCCTGGTGGCAGTCGTTCCGAGCATCCTGGCCATGCTCACCCTGGTCGGCCTCGGGCTCTTGCTCGGCTGGGTACTGGGGGCGCTGATCCGGCGGCTCGCAGACGCGGCACGACTCGATGACCGCAGCCGATCGTGGGGACTCACGGCAGCGCTGATGCGAGGCGGGATCGGACGTTCTCCCTCCCACGTGCTCCGCCTGCTGGTGTTCTGGGGTACCTTCGTGACCTTTGCCACCATGGGGATCGAGGCTCTGGCCCTTCCCGGCGTTCCCGGAGCGACCGGCCTGCTCATGGGATTCTTCACCCGGGCGCTGGCGGCCCTGCTCATCCTGGTGGTCGGGATGTTGACCGCGAATTTCCTGGGGCATGCCGTGCTCGTCGGGGCCGTCAACGCCGGCCTGCCCGAAGCGGGGCTGCTCGCCCGGGTGACGCGATGGAGTGTGCTGCTCTTCACGGTGGCCACTGCGCTGACCGAGGTCGGTATCGGCCGCGACATGGTTCTGATCGCGTTCGGAATCACCTTTGGAGGACTCGTGCTGGGCCTGGCGCTCGCCTTTGGGATTGGCGGCCGCACCGTCGCCCGGCGTCTGCTTGAGCGTCGGTTCGGAGGCCCGCGCGAGTCTCCGCCACAGGAGACGCTGTCACATTTGTAGTCATGGGGGCCCTTTCGAGGCCCCCCCACCTCACGTGCTATCGAGGGGCGCCCCGGGATATCCCGGGGCGTCCCCGAGCGCGCGGGAGTTTGGGGGGCCGTCGAGGCCCCCCATGATGAACGGAGGGGGCATGCTAAGCTTTTGCGGGGTGGTGGATTCGGAGGGGTATGAGGCGTGACGAGATCGTTGTCGGGCTCAGAGATCTGCTGACGCGGCAGGAGCAGGTCAAGGTCGACGTCTCCTCTATCACCGAGAACACGCGACTCGACCGCATCGGCTTCGACTCGATCTCCATCCTGGACTTCATCTACGACGTCGAGGACCGCTTCCGCGTCCAGACCGAGATCGCCGATCTGGTCGCCATGGAACGCGTGTCTGATCTGATCGACTACCTGGAGGTCCGGCTGGCCGGGTGACCGCCGTTCGCACCCTGTGGTACCGCATGCAAAGCGTGACGGCGTGGGTCCTGTCTCTGCTGGTCGCCATCGTGCCGCCGCCGATGCTGGTTGGACTCGCTCGGGCCGTGGCGCGGCTGGCCTTCCTCGTCTGGCGACGGCGGACGGCAGATCGCCGTGGACAACGTTCTGCGGGCCGGCCTGACCCCCACCGCTGCCGGTGCGCGCGCGATAGCCCTCAGCGCGTTTCAGACTTTTGCGGTGATGGTCGTGGAGAGCGCGATCATGCGCCGCCGCATGACTCGCGAGAACTGGAGAGAGTACGTCCAGCTGGACGCGTCGCCCGAGATCGAACACTCGCTGCGCCAGCCCGGGCAGGGGCTCATCGTGGCCAGTGCCCACCTCGGCAACTGGGAAGTGGCCGCCCGCGCGGCCTCCATGCTGAAGCCGATGTGCGCGATCTATCGCCCGTTTACGAATCCGTACCTGGATCGCCTCGTGCGGGCGCAACGGGAAGGGGAGCGGCTGCGGCTGGTGTCCCGATTCACGGACTCCCCCTTGCGCTTCGTCAGTGCTCTGGCCCACGGCGAGATCGTGGCATTGATGATCGATCAGCACGTGGTGCGGGGGCGGGTCGCTGTCCAGTTTTTTGGGCGACCGGCGTGGGCGACGAAGTCGGTGGCCATGCTGCACTTGACCACCCGCGCGCCTGTCCTGGTGGCCTGCGCGGTGCGAGTGCGCTCGCTTCGCTACGCGTTACGCGTGGTGGGGCCGGTGACGTGCGAGCGGACGGGTGACCGGGAGAAGGACGCGCGGGCACTCACCCAGGCGCTAACCGCCGAGATCGAGGCCGAGGTGCGCAGGCATCCGGAACAGTACATGTGGGGTCACCGGCGATGGAGAGTACGGGGCGAGCCCACGCCGTGACCGTCCCCTGGCCACGCTTCAGCCTGCTTTTCTTTGCCAGCCAGCCCGCGGAGTTCCAGCGGGGAAAATTCGACCTGTTCCGCGAAAGTACGCAGTTCGCGGACCGCCACGGGTTCGAGGCGGTGTGGATCCCTGAGCGCCACTTCCATGCCTTCGGGGGGATCTTCCCCAATCCCGCCCTCGCCGGGGTGGTGCTGGCGGAAACGACCGAGCGCATCCGGATCCGGGCCGGCAGCGTCGTCATGCCCCTCCACCATCCCATCCGGGTGGCGGAGGAGTGGGCGGTGGTCGACAACCTATCGAACGGGCGGGTCGATGTGTCCTTCGCCGTCGGCTGGAATCCAAACGACTTCGCCATCGCGCCGCACGCCTACGCCGACCGGACGCAGCGGACTTTTCAGGGCATCGAGAGGGTGCAACGGCTCTGGCGAGGGGACGAGATCGAGGCGGAAAATGGCCTCGGTCAGGTCATCCGTGTGCGGATCCACCCGTTGCCGCGGCAGCGAGAGCTCACGATATGGCTCACCTGCTCGGGTGGACGCGACCGCTACCTCGACGCGGGGGAGCGCGGCTTCAACGTTCTCACTGCCTTGCTTTTTCAGGGCGTCGAGGATCTTGGTGAAAAGATCGCCGCCTACCGTGACGCCAGACGTCAGAACGGGCACGCCGGCCGGGGACACGTGACCCTCATGCTCCATACGTTTGTGGGAGCGGACGAGGAGTCCGTACGCCGGGCCGTGCGCGAACCGTTCAAGCGTTATCTGGAAAGCTCAGTCGACCTGTGGCGTGTCGGAGAGGCACGTCTCGAGGACCTGCCCCCGCGCAAGCGCGCCGATCTGCTCGAGTATGCGTTCGAACGCTACTATCAGAAGACCGCCCTCCTCGGCTCGCTCGCCGCGTGCCGTCACATGGTGGAAGCGGTACGCAAGGTGGGCGTCGACGAGATTGCCTGTCTGGTGGACTTCGGAGTGGCTCCGGCAGAGATCATGGCCAGCTTGCATGTCCTGAACGAGCTCCGTCAGGCGCCCTGTACCGCCGCCGCCGGGTGATATCGACGTATTCCGTGCCGATGCCCCCTCTCGCTCCGGAACCGATTCGACCGCGACGTGTCGTGATCACCGGCATGGGGGTTGCCACCGGGCTCGGCCTCGAGTGGGCCGAGCTGTGGCGTGGGCTCCTCGACGGGGCGTGCGGAATTCGCCCCCTGGCCTGCGCGGATTCGCACCCGGAGCTTCCCGTCCGGATTGCGGGCCAAGTGGATGACGATCGGCTCGCGCAGGGGCTCCAAGGGTATGCGCTGAATGAGCCAGATCGTGGGAGCCAGCTCGGTCTGTACGTCGTGGGACGCGCCCTGGAGGATGCCGGGCTGCCCGTGGACGGCCGATCGCCGCTGCCGCTTGACCTGATCGTGGGTAGCGGCCACGGCAACGTGAGCTTCAGCAACGAGGCGACCCGAACCTTCGTCGAGCGAGGCTATCGGCGCATGCGCCCGACGACTGTGGTTCGGGTCATGTTCAGCCGGCCGGCCAGCGTCATCTCGATCCGCTACAAACTGACCGGAGCCAGCTTCGCGGTGAGCGCGGCCTGTGCCACCGGCGCCGTCGCTCTCGGCGAAGCCTTCCAGCGAGTACGCTTTGGTCTCGTGGACGCTGCGGTGGCTGCGTGCTGCGACAGCGGGCTCGATCTCTACACCTTCGCGGCGTGGAACCGCCTGGGCGTCCTCTCGCGCATTCCGGAGCCCGAGCTGGCCTCGCGCCCGTTCGATCAGCGGCGCGACGGGTTGGTCATCGGGGAAGGCGGAGCCGCCTTCGTCCTCGAGTCCGAGGAGTCTGCCACCCGGCGCGGCGTTCGCATCTGGGCCGAGATCGCCGGCTATGGGTGTGCGTCGGATGCCACCCACATCGTTCGGCCGGACCCCGACGGGCAGGTCAGAGCGATGCATGCCGCGCTGCAGTCGGCTGGCATGACGGCCGATGAGATCGACGCCGTCAACGCGCACGGCACGGCCACCGAGCTCGCCGACGTGGTCGAGGCCGCCTCCCTCACCAAGGTCCTGGGCGCGCGCGCGTTGGCCGTCCCGGTGACGACCAGCAAGGCGCAGCTGGGCCATCTGATGGGCGCCACCGCCGGGGTGGAGTTGGTCACCTCGATCCTGGCCCTCCATCACGGCCTCCTCCCTCCCTGCCGCAACCTCGATGCTCCGGATCCCCGCTGTACTCTCGACTTCGTCCGCGACGTGCCGCGGTCGGCGGCCCTCCGCGTCATTCTCAAGAACACGTTTGCTTTCGGCGGAACCAATAGCGCGGTCATTCTTCGCCGCACCTCGCCACCCGAGGACGGCCCACTCCGGACGGTGGCTCCGTGACGCAGGGCACACCGTGTCGGATCCTCGAACTGAGGCCTCAAGGGAGGACCACATGCTAGGTGTTGTGGCAACGTTGAAAGTCAAACCGGGGATGGAGCGGGAGTTCGAGGCGGTGGCCAAGGAGCTCGCGGCCAAGGTCAACGCCAACGAGCCAGGCTGCACGCTGTACGCGCTGCACGTTGGCGAGACCCCCCATACCTACGTGTTCCTGGAACGCTACGTCGACCAAGCGGCCCTCGACTTCCACCGGACCACCGAGTACTTCAAAGCGCTGGGTCGCAAGATGGGAGAATTCATGGACGGCCGCGCCGAAGTTCTCCGCCTGCGAGAGGTGGACTGAAACTCACCCGCTCACCTTAGTGAACGCGGCCACCGCCCGCTCCAGATGAGCCGGCGTGTGGGCGGCGCTGATCTGAACCCGAATGCGCGCCTGGTCGCGGGGCACGACCGGGTACGAAAAGCCGACCACGTAAATCCCCTCGGTCAGCAGATCAGCCGCCATCTGCTGAGCGCGGCGGGCGTCACCGAGCATGATCGGGACAATGGGATGAAGCCCGGGCCGAATGTCGAATCCGGCTTCTCGCATGGCCTGACGGAACCACCGCGTGTTCGCCTCGAGACGATTCCGCAAGGCGGCACTCTCGGCAAGGATCTCGAGGCACGCCAGCGATGCGCACACGACGGCAGGGGACAGGGTGTTCGAGAAGAGATAGGGGCGAGAACGCTGGCGCAAGAGATCCACCATCGCGCGCGGAGCGGCCGTGAAACCCCCGCTGGCGCCGCCCAGGGCCTTGCCCAGAGTAGACGTCACGATATCCACCCGCTCCGCCACTCCGCAGTGCTCCGGAGTGCCGCGGCCGGTGGGACCGAAGAAGCCGGTGGCGTGGCTGTCGTCCACCATGACCAGCGCGTGATAGCGCTCGGCCAGATCACAGATCTCGCGTAACGGCGCCACATCGCCATCCATCGAGAACACCCCGTCGGTGGCAATGAGGCGAGTGCGGGCGCCTTGCGCAGCCCGCAGCAGACTCTCCAGCTGGCCCATGTCGGCGTGCGGATAGCGCTGCCGCTGGGCACGGCAGAGCCGGATCCCGTCGATGATGGACGCATGGTTGAGCGCGTCGGAGATCACCACGTCGGGCTCGTCGAGGATCGTCTCGAACAGTCCGCCGTTCGCGTCGAAGCAGGAGGTGTAGAGGATCGCATCCTCAGTCCCGAGGAAGTGGGCGATCGCCATTTCGAGATCGCGATGGATCGTCTGGGTGCCACAGATAAAGCGAACGCTGGCCAGGCCGAATCCCCAGCGAGCGAGGCCGTCCTGGGCCGCTCGGATGAGCCGGGGATCGTCAGCGAGGCCCAGGTAGTTATTTGCGCAAAAGTTCAGGACGGTCCGCCCCCCGACGGTCACCTCGACCCGTTGGGGACTCTCGATGATTCGCTCGCCCTTCAGGAGGCCGGCCTGCCCGAGGTCGTCAAGTTCGGCCTGAAATCGGGCCTTGTCCGCACCGTACATGTCAGTCCCTCCCTGCGTGTGCCACCAGCACGCGCTCAGCCGGTGACATGCTGGCGCTGGATGTTGGGAACCAAATACTCGGAGAGGGCCCGCTCCAGGTCGAGGCGAGGGGCAAAGCCCCAGTCGCGCCGCGCGCGCGAGTCGTCGACGTCCTCCGGCCAGGAATCGAGGATGGCCTGCCGGCGGGAATCGGGGGCGAAGGAGATCCGGGCATCGGGGATCGCCTGGCGGACTCGCGCGGCCAGCTCCTGCGCGCTTGGGTTGAAAGCCGATACGTTGTAGACGACGCTGCTGAGGGCCTCGGCCGGGGCCCGCATGAGGGCGAGCAGGGCATCGATGGCGTCGGGCATAGCCATGAAGGGGATCCGCGTATCTTCCCGTACGAAGCAGGCATACGGGCGGCGCTGAGCCGCCGCGTGAACCATCTCGGGCGCATAGTCACTCGTCCCTCCGCTCGGCACGGTGAGGGCCGAGATAAGCCCGGGAAAGCGAATGGCGCGAAAGTCGATCCCTCGGGGCTCGTCGAGGGCAAAGAGCTGGCGGTAGTGGCGTGCGTAGTACCGACCCAGATGCTCGCAATAGAGCTTGTTGCACCCATACATGGTGACCGGCGCCAACCACTCTTGCTCGCCGACCCGACCCGCCTCTTGCTTGGTGGCGAGATCGGGCAGGCCATAGACGGCGATGGAGCTCGGGAAGAGGAACTTGACGGGCTGGCCAAGCGAACGAGCCTCTTCCATCGCCACGCGTAGCAGGTTGAGGGTGCCTTGGACGTTGACTTGGTGGGCGGTCTCCGGGACAAACTCCGCTCGGGTAGACAAGAGCGCGGCCAGGTGAAAGATCTCCGAGATCTCGAACTCGCTGATCAGGCGCTCGAGGAGGTGATGATCGAGAATATCGCCGATGCGCGTCGCCGTGCAGCGCCGGGCAAGATCGGGGTCCATGGCTCGGATGTCAAGGGCGAGGATACTCGCGCCGCGTTCGGCGAGATGGTGGATCAACCCGTGCCCCAGCTCACCGCTCGCCCCAGTCACGAGGAGCACTGCCTTTCGTGTCATTTGGAAGGGGGGCCTCGAAAGGGCCCCCCTGGCCCCCCTTCGTTCGGGGCGGCCCGGGACACCCGGGCCACCCCTCGGTTTTACGCGCGCTCTGCGGGGCCCGAAAGGCCCCCGGCCCCCCTTCGTTCGGGGCGGCCCGGGACACCCGGGCCACCCCTCGGTTTTACGCGCGCTCTGTGGGGCCGAGGGCCCCCTAGCCCCCCGTCCCCCTTGCGGTCGGCGTACCCATTGAATCATAACCGGGAGGCTGGACCGGGTTCTTGCCTTGCGGCATGGTAGTGCAGCTGATCCAAACGGGTGGCTGGAGGACAGGATGAGGGTTGCAACATGGCACGGGGAGTCGCGCTTCACGATCGACGACGTCGCGGACACCGCCCTAAGGCGAGGGGACGTGCTGGTGGACATTCACACCGCCGGGATCTGCGGCACCGATGTGCACGCGACACAGGGTCTGTTCCCGTACCGTCCCCCGGTGGTGCTGGGCCACGAGTATACCGGGGTGGTGCGTGAGGTTGGCCTGCGTGTCGACCGAAGCCTGATCGGCCGCGAAGTGGCGTGCGAACCGAACTATGGCTGCGGCGCGTGTGTGGAGTGCCGAGCCCACCGCGTGAGCCACTGCAGCAAGCTGACGCGTGTCGGTGGATTCGCGGAACGGGCAGTCTTGCCGCTCCGTGCCGTCCATGTTCTGCCCGATGGGCTCGATCCCGCCACGGCGGCCATGACGGAACCAGCTGCGTGCTGCCTGGCTGGGCTCGAGATGTTTCGAATGCCACGGGCGGCGACCGTGCTGGTCATCGGGGGCGGGATCATGGGCCTTCTGACCATGGTTCTCGCGCTCAAGCGAGGCGCAGCACGCGCCATCCTGTCGGACCCGATGGCCGAGCGCCGTGACATTGCCAGCCGGCTGGGCGCCGCCGCCGTCATCGACCCCTCGCGCGAGTCGCTCCGCGAGGCCGTGGCCGAACTGACGCAGGGTCGTGGTCCGGACGTCGCCTGCGAGGCCGTCGGCAAGCCCGAGCTGGTGGCCGAGGCTCTGGCCCTGACGAAACCAAAGGGGATCGTGCAGCTCGTCGGGGTAAGCCCGGCCGGCGCCCCCCTGGCCCTCGACCTCTTTCAGGTTCACTATCGCGAGCTGACGATCCACGGGGCGTTCGGCCGCGGGACGTCGTTTCGTCGGGCGCTGAAGCTCTTGCCCTCGCTGGGTGTTCAGGAGCTGATCACTGCCCGCTTTCCCCTTGCTCAGATCACCGACGCCTTCGCGCATGCGGCGGCCGCCCGGGGCGTCAAGACCGTCATCACACCGGGTGTGGTAGCCGCTCACGACAGGGCGAGCGCGTGAAGCCAGCGCCCTTCGCGTACCACCGGCCGGCCTCGCTAGACGAGACCTTCGATCTGCTGGCTCGATACGGAGACGATGGGCGGATCCTGGCGGGCGGGCAGAGCCTCGTTCCCGTCCTCAACATGCGGCTGGCAACACCAAGTGCCCTGATCGACATCAACCGGCTCCCGAGCCTGGACCAGATCCGCCTGACTCCCGAGGGACTGGTGATCGGGGCGCTGGCGCGCCACGAAGCCGTCGAGCACTCGCCCCTGGTGGCCGCCCATGCGCCGCTTATCGCGGCGGCCATGCCGCACGTGGGACACCACGCGATCCGGACCCGGGGAACATTCGGAGGCAGTCTGGCCCTCGCCGATCCGGCAGCGGAGCTGCCCGCCTGCGTGGTTGCCCTCGACGCGACCATCCGCACCGCCCGGCTTGGCGGCGGACGCACCATCCGCGCCGCCGACTTCTTTCGCGGTATCTACACCACGGCGCTCGAGCCCGGCGAGCTTCTCGCCGAGGTCGTCATCCCTCCCGTGGGCCACGGGGCGCGGTCCGCCTTCGCTGAGCTGGCGCGTCGCCACGGAGACTATGCGCTTGTCGGTCTCGCGGCCCATGCTGCCGTACGCGACGACGTGGTGGACGTGATTCGCCTGGTCTTTTTTGGCGTGGGCCCTACGCCGCGCCGAGCCACCGCCGCCGAGGCGGCGATCGCCGCCGGCCACGGAGCAGAGGCGGCCCTGGACAGCGACCTCGATCCTCCGGGCGACATTCACGGCAGCTCCGCTCTACGCCGGCATCTCGCCCGCGTCCTGCTGCAACGCGTGAGGCAGCAGCTCGAGGGCAGTCGGCCATGAGCTTTCGTGTCGAGATCGCTCTTGACGTCAACGGCCAAGCTGTTCGCCGCGCTGTCGAGCCTCGGCAGCACCTCGTCGATTTTCTTCGTGACGAGCTGGGCTTGACGGGCTCGCACATCGGGTGCGAGCACGGAGTCTGCGGGGCGTGCACCGTCCGCGTGGACGGCCGGCTGGTGCGGGGATGCCTGATGCTGGCCGTGCAGGCCGACGGCTGTCGTGTAGAGACCATCGAGGGTGTGAGCGAACGAGGCGAGATCACCGACCTTCAGCGCGCCTTTCGTGCCGAGAACGCGCTGCAATGCGGATTCTGTACTCCGGGGATGCTGCTCACGGCGTGCGAGTTGCTCCGACAGATGCCGCGTCCGGACGAGACCGCCATCCGTGAGGCCATCGCGGCGAACTATTGCCGCTGTACGGGCTATCACGCCATCGTGCAGGCCGTCGGCCGAGCGGCGGCGACGACGACGGCGGCCACCTCACCGGCTCCCTCCGGAGACCACGAGGAGGGATACATCGGCCGCTCGGTGATGCGGCCCCAGACAGCGCGGCTGGTCGCCGGCCGCGGCACGTTCACCGATGACGTGAAGCTGCCCCGCATGCTTCACGCCGCGTTCGTTCGATCCCCGCACGCCCATGCGCGGATCGTCAGCATCGAGACGTCAGAGGCACTGGCCCTCCCAGGCGTGGCGGCTGTCGTCACCGGCGAAGAGATGGCCCGGCTCTGCACTCCCTGGGTGGGTGTCTTGCTCAACTACCCGGGCATGAAGTCAGCACCACAGCCGGCGCTCGCCATCGACAAGGCCGTGTGGCAAGGAGAGCCGGTGGTGGCGGTTGTGGCGGAGAGTCGCGCCCTCGCTGAGGATGGTTGTGCCAAGGTGCGGGTCGAGTGGGACTCGCTGCCCCCGGTGGTCGATCCCGAGGTCGCGCTGGCCCCGGGAGCGACCGTGATCCACCCGGATCTCGGCGACAACCTCGCCCTCGAGTCGAAGATCGAAGCAGGCGACCTCAGCGGGGCTTTCGCCGAGGCTGATGTCATCTATCGGGAGACGTTCGTCACCGGTCGCCATACGGTGGTGAGCTTGGAGCCCCGGGTGGTGCTGGCGGACTACGAGCCCAGCGAGGGGACCTTGACCGTCTACCAC
The DNA here is from genome assembly GCA_963754315.1 of uncultured Candidatus Rokubacteria bacterium. Classification (GTDB taxonomy): domain Bacteria; phylum Methylomirabilota; class Methylomirabilia; order Rokubacteriales; family CSP1-6; genus CAVWFS01. The sequence continues at coordinate 336,194 of CAVWFS010000007.1, read as the reverse complement.
TCAGGTCAGGCCCCGTACATGCTCCATGATCTCCTCGCCCGGCACCTCTCACTTCCGGAGCATCGCGTGCGTGTGATCAACAAGGACGTGGGGGGGAGCTTCGGCCTCAAGATCCATACATATCCCGACGAGATGGCCACCTGCGCGCTCGCGGTCAAACTCGGGCGGCCTGTGAAGTTCGTGGCGGACCGGGTGGAGTCCTTCCAGACCGACATCCACTCGCGGGACCATCGGGTATCCGTGGAGGTCGCGGCGAAACGGGACGGGACCATCCTCGGCATGACCCTCGACGACCTCACTGGGGTCGGACCATTCTCGATGTACCCGCGCTCCAGCGTCGTCGAGTGCGGCCAGGTGCTGCGCACGACACCCGGGCCCTACCGTTTCCGAAACTATCGTGCGCGTGGCCGGGTCGTGTACCAGAACAAGACCTCGATGTCCCAGTATCGCGCGGTCGGCCATCCGGTGGCGGCCCTGGTCATGGAGGCCACCGTCGATCGAGTCGCCCGCGAGCTCGGCCTCGATCCCGTCGAGGTGCGACACAAGAATCTCCTGACTCGCGAGATGTACCCCTACACGGCGCCCTCCGGACTATTCTTCGAGAAGCTTTCCCACGAGGAGTCGCTGGCCGAAGTCCTCAGGATCGCGGACTATGCGACGCTCTGTCGAGAGCGCGATGCGCTTCGTGCTCGTGGTGTATACCGAGGGTTGGGTCTGTGCGTCTTCTTGGACCTGACGGCTCCTGGCGCCGCCACCTACGGAACGGGCGGAGCACGGATCAGCTCTCAGGACGGAACGACCATCCGTCTGGAGCCCACGGGCAAGCTGACGGTCATCGCCAGCGTGACCGAGCAGGGGCAGGGAACGGACACCATCCTGGCTCAGGTGGCAGCCACGGCCGTGGGGGTCGCCATCGAGGATGTCCGCGTGGTGACGGGCGACACCCTCGTCACGCCCTATGGTGGCGGCACCTGGGGTAGCCGCGCGGCGGCCATCGGAGGGGAGGCAACCCTGCAGAGCGGCAAGGCCTTGCGGGAGAACATCCTGAAGGTGGCGGCCGCCCTCTTCGACGTCGATCCGCTCGCGCTCGATATTCGCCGAGGCCAGATCGTGGATGGGCGTACCGGTGAGGTCCGGATGCCGCTCGGGGAGCTGGGCCGCATCGCGTACTTCCGCCCCGACACCTTGCCCAAGGACTTTCAGTCCGAGCTGACGGTGACGCGGCACTATGTTCCACGCCACCAGCCGCTCGCGTACACGAACGGTGTGCAGCTCTCCTACCTGGAGGTCGATGTCGATACGGGATTCGTCCGGCTCCTCGGCCACTGGGTCGCCGAGGATTGCGGGCGAATCATCAACCCCATGCTGGTCGACGAGCAGGTCCGGGGCGGTGTCGTGCACGGGCTCGGCGACGCGCTCTGGGAACATTGCGTCTACGACGAGCAGGGCCAGCTCCTGACCTCGACCATGATGGACTACCTGGTGCCCATGGCGTATGAGGTCCCCGACATCTGGGTCGGCCACGTCGAGACGCCGACGGCGTACTCGGAGGGCGGTTTCAAGGGAGCCGGGGAAGGCGGCGTCGCGGGCGCCCCGGGAGCCGTCCTGAACGCCGTCAACGACGCTCTCGCTCCCCTCCGCGCGCGTGTTACCCAGGTGCCAATCACCCCCGACGTCGTGCTGCGGGCACTCGGAAAGCTCTGAGACGCTCGCCCTCCTACACGCCGAGGTCGCGCAGATCTCCTACACGCCGAGGTAGCGCAGACGGGTCGCCGCGTCGTGCTTCAGTGCGGCCGAGGCGCCCTCATAGCGGATGACACCCTTCTCGATGAGATACACGCGCTGGGTAGCGTCCAGGGCGAGCTTGGTGTTCTGCTCCACGAGGAGCACAGCCAGGCCCTGGCGCTGAATGTCCAGGATGGTCTGGCCGATCGTCTCCACGAACGCCGGCATGAGGCCTTCGGTCGGCTCGTCGATGAGGAGCAAGCGCGGTTCCGTGCCGAGGCTGCGGGCCATGGCCAGCATCTGCTGCTCGCCACCGCTCAATGATCGGCCCCGGTTGCGGAGGCGAGCCTTGAGGGGCGGGAAGAGTCCGAGCACGCGATCGAGGTAGTCGTCCATACGTCGCCCACCGTCCACCATCAGCCGGGCCATCTTGAGGTTCTCGTACACGGTCAGGTTCGGGAAAATGCGCCGCTCCTCGGGGACGTAGCCGATGCCCATCTGCACGATGCGGTGGGGCGGGGCGCCCGTGATGTCCCGGGTCTCGAGCTGGACACGCCCGCGGCGTGGCTTGAGCACCCCCATGATGGTTTTGAGGGTCGTGGTCTTCCCGGCCCCGTTGCGGCCGAGGAGGGCCACCGCTTCCCCCGCGTTCACGGTGAGGGACACTGACTGTAGGACGTGGCTGAGGCCGTAGTAGGTGTCGATCGCCTCGAGGCGGAGCATCTAATCGCGCAGGTAGACTCGGCGCACGTCGGCGTTCTCACGGATTTCGGCCGGCGTGCCCTCGGCCAGCACGCGGCCGTAGTTCAGGACGGTGATGCGGTCGGAGACACCCATCACGACTTCCATGTCGTGCTCGACCAGCACGATGGTGACCGAGCCGGCGATGCTGCGGATGAACTCTGCCGTCCGCTTCGTCTCTTCAGGGCTCATACCGGCCGTCGGCTCGTCAAGCAGCAGGAAGGCAGGCTCGGTGGCGAGCGCGATGCCGATCTCCAGGTAGCGCTGCTCCCCATGCGACAGAGCACCGGCCAACAGGTTTCGTTTGTCCGCGAGCCCGAGCAGGGCCAGGATGGTCGCGGCCCGTTCGTTCACGGCAACCAAGCGGTCCGCATTCGCCCAGAGATTGTAGGTCGTGACTCGGGATTGGGCAGCGATCCGGACATTCTCGAGCACGGTGAGATCGGCGAAGATGTTCGTCACCTGATACGACCGCGCGATCCCGAGGCGAGACACAGCGTGCGCGGGCAGAGCTGTGATGTCCTGCCCCTGAAAAAGGATCTGGCCGTCCGTCGGCGGCAGCACTCCCGTGAGCATGTTGAAGAACGTCGTCTTGCCGGCGCCATTGGGGCCGATCACAGCGCGCAGTTCGCCTGGCCGGACCTGAAAATCCACGGCGTCGACGGCGGTGAGCCCGCCGAAGCGCATGGTGAGACCGCGGCTCTCCAGCAGGGGAGCGCTGCCGTTCGCTGGCTTCCGGGCGGGAGCGATGGGGCCGATCGCATCCGGCAAAGCCTCGATGGTGGGAGCTGGCGCCGGCGGCGTCGCGCGGCGGGAGCGCCAGAGGTGCCGCAGGGTACCGACGATCCCTTCCGGCATGAAGAGAACGATCAGGACGAAGCCTGCCCCGACGAAGACTTCCCAGTACTCGAGCTTCTTGGACAGAAAGTCACGCATCCAGACGAAGACGGCGGAGCCCACAAACGGACCGAGCAGAGTCCCGGTGCCGCCGAACAGGGTCATGATGAGCACCGTCCCCGACATCGACCAGTAAATGTTCTCGATGGGCACGAACTCCAGGGTGACGGTCAGTAGACCACCGGCGAGGCCGGAGAAGAGGCCCGACAGCACGAAGGCGACGAGCTTGACCCGCGTCGTGTTGTAGCCGCAGGCCTGAGCCCTCCGCTCGTTGGCCTTGACCGCCCGCATGACCCGCCCGTAGGGCGAGCGCAGGATGCGGCGGATGACGAGCATGGCCACGAAGACGACGACCGCCACCGTGAAATAGAGGGCGAGGGGACGCTTGGACAGGCGAACACCCCCCAGAGGCGCACTCAGGAACAGGCGGGGAAGGTTGCCGAGACCATCGGTGCCACCGGTGACGGGTGTCCACATGAGGACCGCGTAGTAGAACACCTGCGACAGCGCGAGGGTCAGCATGGCGAAGTAGACACCGCGCTTGCGGAGAACGAGCGGCCCCAGGAGCAGAGCCACGGCGAGGCCACCGGCGGCGCCGGCGAGCACAGCAAGCTCCACCGGCATCTGCCGCCAGCGCGACAGCAGGATGCCCGTCGTGTAGGCCGCCACCCCGATGAAGGCGGAGTGCCCCAGGGACAAGACGCCCGTGTGGCCGAGGAGAATGTCGTAGGCCAGGGCGAAGAGGCCAAACACGAGAACTTCGGTCAGCAGCGCCAGGTAGAACGGCGTGTAGTCGGCCACGAGGGGAGCCAGGAGGAGCAACGCCGCGGCCACCAGGAGGCCGCGGCGCTCGAGAAAGCCCGCGATCACTCCTCGGAGACCCCTTCCTGCCCGAACAGGCCGCGCGGCCGCACGAGAAGCACGACCGCCATGAGCACGTAGATCACGACGTCGGCCAGCACGTCATAGAGCATGCCGGTGATGGCCAAGACGGTGCCGATCAGCAGGCCTCCGGCAATGGGGCCTCCGAAGCTGCCCATGCCACCCACGACGGTGACGATAAAGCACTCAATGAGGATGAGGCCTCCCATCTCGGGCGCCACCGCGATCAGTGGCGCCGTGATGACTCCCGCCAGGGCGGCCAGGGCGGCGCCCAGCGCATAGGTTACCGTCCACGTGCGCGCCACGTTGATCCCGAGCAGTTGCACCATGAGGTTGTCGCTGGTGCCGGCACGGATCACCATGCCGAGATTGGTGCGGTTGAGAAGCAGCCAGAGGAGGGGAAGCAGGGCCGCCGTGATACCGATGATGAAGATCCGGTAGCGTCCGATGTCGGTGCCGCCGAAGGTGAAGAGCGTGCCGGTGAGAGCGCTCGGCACGGCGAAGGGCTTCCCCGGACGCCCGAAGATCATCCGCACGACGTCGGGAATCATGATGGCCAGCCCGTAGGTCACGAGGACGCCGGCAAAGTTCGCGTTGCGGGTTCCGTAGATGCGCCGGAGGACCCCCACCTCGACGAGCACCCCCACCACGGCGACCACCAGGGGCGCGACGACCAGGGCCAGCCAGAAGTTCCCGGTCGCGCGCACGGTGACCCAGCCCGCGTAGGCTCCCAGCATGTAAAAGACCCCGTGGGCAAAGTTGATGATGCCCATGAGACCGAACACGATGGACAGTCCCTGCGCGACCAGAATCAGGATGCAGCCATTGACCAGCCCGATGAAGAGCTGGGTGGCCCACACGTCGAGCGTGTAGCCGAACAGCATCAATGACCCGGCCGGGGGGCGCGGGCGTCCGTGGGGATCAGGCCTGGTCGCTCAGCCGCTTCTTCGGATCGAACCCCTCGCTCTCGCAGGTCTCGGCCGTTTCCTCACCGCCGACGGCCTGGACGATATCGAAGTAGTCCCAGTCGTCCTTCATGGCCGCCGCCGACTTGCCCTTGCAGAGGAAGACTTCCTGGATGTCCACGTGGTCACAGGCGCGAATGTACTCAGGCCCCTTCAGGTATTGAAACTGCCGCCCCTCGATGGCCCGGATGACCTTCTCCGTCTCGAGACTCTTCACCTCCTTGGCAGAGTCGAGGAGCACACGCACGGTCGCGTAGGTCGAGGCGGCGTAGCCGGAGGGGGCGCGCTTGCGCTTTGTGACGTGCTTGTCGTAGTAGGCCTTGGCCCCCGGATACTTGTCCTTCAGGTGCCAATACCATGGCGTGCCGCTGTAGGTGCCCTCGTACACGCCCTTTCCAGCCGCCTCCGCGAAGGTCAACTCGGTGATGCCGTGAATGACTTGCGTCTGCTTGCGCAGGCCGAACTCCTGAATCTGCTTGGCGCAGGCGACCTGATCGGCAGCCCAGGTGACCACGAAGGTGACGTCCGCCTTGACCGCCGCCGCCTTGGGCAGGAACGGCAGGAAGTCACGTGTCCCCAGAGGGGCCCAGGTGACACCCGTCCACTCCGCGCCGACCTGCTTGGCCACGATGGAGTAGGCGCGCTCGAACATCTGCGGCCACGAATAGTTGTTGGCGAGCATATGCCACTTCTTGCCGAAACCCTGCTGGTGCACGAAGCGCGCAGCCGCCGCCGCCGTCTGGTAAGGGGTGAGATTCGTGCCGTATTGGTACTTGCACATCTTGCCCTTCACGGTGAGGAAATTCTGACCGTAGAAACCGACGACCACCTCGTTCTTGCAGCCCACCTCCGAGAGGGCAATGCCCTCGAAACCCACCAGGGCGCCCACCAGGAAGGGACTCTTCTCCACCTCGACCAGCTCGGTGGCCTTGCGCTTCATCACTTCCGGCTTGAACTCGCTATCGCGGGTAAGCAACTCGACCTTTCGCCCCAGGAGGCCGCCGCTCGCGTTCACGTCTTCGACCGCGATCTGGGTGGCCGCCAGCATCTCCTGCGCCTCGAGCGCCATGGGACCGGTAAACGGGTAGAGGGCCCCGAGCTTGATGGGCTGATCGCCGAGGGCCAGCCGATTCACGAAGGGAAAGTCGGAGGCCGCGACGAAGCTGGCCGCCCCCGCCACACCTTTGAGGACACTTCGTCGCGTTACTGGCACCATCGCCGTCTCCTCCTGGGCCTGTAGGCCCACCGCTCTCGTTGTTTACCCGCGGAACGCGTCAAGGTGCCGTACAGATACCGATCTTCGTCCAGACTGTCAAGCAGAGGCCGGGCATGCGACGTCCTCACCCGAGATGCGCGGCGTCGCCGGGTAGCCGGGGCGGTCGAGTAACCGAAGGACGAGACCGCGTCAGGGCCTCATGCCATAAAAGAGCCGAGTTTCAGTGCCCGTTCCGCGCGGCCACGGATGGGCACGAAGTACCTCCTCGTTGATATCGGCGCCCCATCCTGGCGCAGAGGGGAGCAAGAGATGTCCATCGCGAATGATCGGCGGCCGTGTCACCAGCTCGCCCTTCCACGGCACGTCGTCGATGTCGATCTCCATGATCCTCACGTTGGGCAGGACCGCACAGAGGTGGATCGAGTGGAGGTCGGCGAGGTGACTGTAGTAGTTGTGAGGCGCGATGTTGATCTCGTACGCCTCGGCCATACGGCCGATCTGGACGGACTGGGAGAAACCGTTCCAAGGGACATCGATGATGGCCACGTCCACCGCCTGCCGCTCCAAAAACGGCCGGTACTGGCGGGTGCTCACCAGGCTCTCGCAGGAAGCCAGGCGGGTGGACGTGGACTGCTTGATCTGCAGGAGTGCCTGGGGATCCCAGTTGTCGTACTCCATCCACTGCATGTCGAACGGCTCGAGGAGCTTGGCCACGCGGAGCGCCCCCTCGGTGCGGAAGTTGTAGTTGAGGTCCAGCGCCAGCCCCACACTCGGCCCCACCGCGTCACGGAAGGTGCCAATGAGCCGATCGATGGCGCCAAGCACCTCGACGGTGGGGGCGCCGTCCGTGGTGTTGATGCCGCTTCCGAAGCCCGGAAAGTAGACAGTGGCGGGGTCACCGGGAATGACAATGTTGGTCTTGAGCGCGGTGAACCCGCGGCTGACCACCTCGCGGCCCAAGGCCGTGATGTCGTCGTACGTCTTGAGCGGAGGCGTCCCCAGCAGGTGGCCGAGGCGCGCCCGGGTGGTTCCGCAGTGTGACCAGTAGAGTCGCATCCGGTCGCGCAGCGGGCCTCCGAACAGCTCGTACACCGGGACCCCGAGAGCCTTGGCCTTGATATCCCACAGCGCCAGCTCGATGCCGGCCATCGCCTTGTGGGTGACCCCGCCCAGATTCTGCCGCGTGCGGCGCAGCATGTCCCAGTACAGGCGCTCGATAGGCCTCGGATCCTGACCCACCAGGAGGTCCTGCAGGTCAGCCACACAGCCAGCGATACCGAGGGGGTTACGGTTGTCGCTGCACTCCCCCCAGCCCACCAGTCCTTCGTCGGTCTCGATCCGGACGAACGTCCACGGCCGCCAGCCACCGTCCGCGTGCAGGACCTCGATCCGCCCGATCTTCACGGCTCGACGCTCCCTTCGCGACTCATCGCACACCCCCCTGGCGCCCGCTCACAAGGGATTCCGCCTCGGTGCGGGCCAGGCCGACTTGCTCGCCGGCGTCGAGGATCTCGCCCCAGGTCGTTGCGTCGATTGGGATTCCCGTGCGCAGTCGCTCCTCCCGAGTCATCCGCTCCGGGTCCCCCGGGACGAGGACGGGGGCGCCGCGATCGACGGGTGGGGAGTCCTTGACGTAGGCAACGAAGCCATCAATCTCGCGCGCCAGCCAGTCGATCCCCGCCAAGCGCATCGGATCCACCAGGATCGAGAACATATTGTTCACGATGCCGCCCAGTCGCGGATTGTCGGGCTGAATAGTCCCGCCGCCGGACATCCCTCCGGCCAACAACTCGGCCAGGACGGCCAGCCCGTATCCCTTGTGACGGCCGAACGGGAGGAGCGCGCCGAACGGCTCCTGATACATCACGTTGGGATCGGTGGTCGGACGGCCCTCAGAATCGATCAGAGAGCCCGCTGGAGCTGGGTGTTGTGCGTTGCGAGCCACCCGGACTTTCCCCATGGCGATCTCGCTGGTCGCCATGTCCAACAGCACGGGTGGCCGCGCGGCGGTCCCGGGTAGCGCGATGCAGATCGGATTGGTGGAAAACCGCGCGTCGCTTCCCCGGAAGGGGGCTACGAGGCCGCGGTGGTCGGTGACGTTGACGAAATGAAGCGAGACCAGTCCGGCTTCGGTCGTCAGCTCGCCATAGGCGCCCACGCGGCCGATGTGGTGGGCGTTGGCGAGGGTCACCGCGACGACGCCAGTCTGGTGACAGCGGGCAATGGCGGCGGCCATGGCTTCTCCGGCCACACGGCGACCGTACCCGCGCTGGCCGTCGAACATGAGCAGGGAGCCGTCATCGCGCGTCAGCTTGGCCGGCGTGTTGGGCACGACGTGTCCGGTTCCGAGATGTGCCACGTAGGTCGGTACCATTCCGACCCCGTGACTGTCATGGCCAGCAAGGTTTGCGCGCACGAGGTGGGACGCCACGAGCGCTGCCTCCTCGACGGTGCTCCCGCCGCGCCGGAATACCTCGCTCACCAGCTGCTGAAGTCGTGCATGGTCTGCGTACCGCTCGCCCATCACCGTTCGTTCCTCCTCTGCCTGGATCATCGTCGGATTGCGCCGGGCCTCGCGCGGCATCACATCCTACCGCGACGATAGTGGCTCCGTCGCCGAAGAGCCTCGCAGGGCCGTCGCAATCGTATCGACGTCATAGACGCACCCTCCCCACGTGCCCCCGCTCACGTGCTGGAGAGCCGCCCACAGGCGTGTATCGTCCGGCAGGTGGGGATCGGGAGCCAGATCGGCCCGAGGAGGACGTGCGGCGAGCACGCGCGCACCCTCTTCCGGCCCGACGACGGTGTCGCCCGTTCCGACCAGGTCGATGGTGCCCTCCAGACGGCGGCGGTCCACGACGATACGGATCGTATCGCCATCATGCACGCGGCCGATGGGCCCTCCCGCGAGCGCTTCAGGGCCGATGTGGCCGATGCAGGCGCCCGTGGACACGCCCGAAAAGCGGGCGTCGGTGAGCACCGCCACGTGCTTACCCCAAGAGAGGTGGCGCAAGGCCGCGGTGATCTCGTAGATCTCCTCCATGCCTGCCCCAATGGGGCCTCGGCAGATGAGCACGAGCACGTCGCCGGGCTTGATTCGATCCGCGCCACGGCTCTTGATGGCGGTGATCGCGGCCCGCTCGGTTGTGAAGACTCGCGCCGGGCCGGTCTTGCGGTAGAGGCCGTCAGCATCGACGACGGAGGGGTCGATGGCGGTGCTCTTGATGACCGAGCCCTGGGGGGCCAGATTGCCTCGGGGAAACGTCACAGTGCTGGTGAGGCCCGCCCGCTGGGCCTGGTCGGGGCTCATGATGACGTCGTCGGGATCGATCCCGTCGCGACGCAGGCGATCCCGGAGCGCCTGGCGCCGCTCGGAGCCTTCCCACCAATCGAGGAGACGTCCGAGTGTCTGGCCCGAGACGGACAGGCAGCGCTCATCCAGGAGACCAGCCCTCCGCAAGTGCAGCATCACCTCGGGGACACCCCCGGCGAGGAAGACGCGCACCGTCGGGTGCGGCCCGTTGGGAATGGCATCGACGAGGCGGGGCACGCCGCGGTTCACTTCGATCCAGTCGTTGATGGAGGGCCGCGGGAGTCCGGCCGCATGGGCGATAGCGGGCACGTGGAGGAGAAGGTTGGTCGAGCCTCCGAACGCAGCGTGCACGACCATGGCGTTGCGCACCGCCGCCGCCGTCACGATCTCTCGAGTGGGTATGCCCCGCGCATCCAGATTGACGAGCGCGCGGGCCGAGCGGCGCGCTCCATCGAGCCAGATCGGCTGGCCAGAAGGAGCAAGCGCCGAGTGGGGTAACGACAGGCCCAGGGCCTCGCCGACCACCTGAGAGGTGGCGGCGGTTCCCAGGAACTGACAGCCCCCTCCGGGCGACCCGCAGGCACGGCAGCCAAGCTCCTGGGCGCGCTCCAGCGAGAGCTCTCCGTGGGCGAAGCGGGCGCCTATCGACTGCACCTTACCGGCGTCCTCACCCTCCTGCGGCGGCAAGGTCACGCCGCCGGGGACGAGGACACAGGGCAGATCGCGCATGGCCGCCAGGGCCAGCATCATGGCTGGGAGGCCTTTGTCGCAGGTTGCGATCCCGAGGACTCCGCGCCGGGTCGGCAGCGACCGGATGAGTCGGCGGAACACCAGGGCCGCGTCGTTGCGGTAGGCGAGGCTGTCCATCATGCCGGTCGTGCCCTGGGTGCGGCCATCGCACGGATCGGAGACGAACGCGGCGAAGGGCAAGCATTCCAGCCGAGCAAGCTCCTCTGCCGCGGCCTGCATGAGGAGCCCGACCTCCCAGTGGCCGGTGTGGTAGCCGAGGGCGACAGGCCTTCCGTCGGGAGCGCGGACACCTCCCTGGGTGCTGAGGGTCAGGAACTGCGGTCGAAGTAACTCGCGCGGGTCCCAGCCCATACCGGCATTCTGGGTGAGTCCAAAGATGTCGCCGCTCGGTTGCTCCAGCAGCATCTCGGCCGTGAGCGGCAACCGCCCTGACGGCCCGGCGCCGGCGGTCTCGATTTCCCACACGGCGCGGTCTGACTCGACGATGGCTTCAAAAGGGACGTGTAACCTCGCGGCCGCTGTTCCCATATCGCGTTTGCCCTCCTTGCCGGGCGGGAGCTTGGTGCCGGTGAGATGATACGCCGAGGCGCGTGGACGGCGAATCGCCGGGGCGTGAGAGCGCGCGGAGGATGCATGCGGATCGTCACCCTTGTGATGGGGCTGTTGATCGCTGCCCTGGCCAGGCCTGGGTGGACGCAATTCGTCGACGAAGCCCAGAAGTGTTTCGATCCTGCCCCGCGGCCACCGGAGATGACCATTCGGCTCTGCACGAGCGCCCTCGCATCGAGATCGAACGACCGAGCTCGGACGTGCGGCGGCCTTCACCAACCGAGGCCACGCCTATCAGGCCAAGGGGCAGCTCGACCAGGCGATCCAGGATTACACGCAGGCGCTGCGGCTCGGCCCTGACAAGGGGCAAATCCGGCTCAACCGGGGCATCGCGTACCTGAAGCGCGGACAGGATGACATGGCCCTTGAGGACTTCAACGAGGTCCTACGGGTAACCCCGGAAGATTCTGTTGCTCTCTACCATCGCGGACTGCTCGCCTGGCGGCGGGGAGAGATCGAGCGTGCGCATCGAGATTACGATGACGCCCTCCGCCTCGACTCGCGTCTCGCGGCCGCCTATGGCGCGCGGGGAGATGTGCACAAGGTCAGAGGGGATCACGCTCGAGCCATCCAGGACTACGACCAGGCGCTGCGATTGAATCCAAACGATCGGAATGCCTACGTTGGACGCGGGCTCACCCGCTTCGATCAGGAGCAGTTCGCCGACGCTGTCCCGGATTTCACCCGCGCGGCGGGACTGGATCCAGAGTCCGTCGAGCCAGCGCTCTACCTGTATCTGGCGCGAGAGCATCTGAGGCAGGACGGGCGTCCCGGGCTGGCCGCAGCGGCCCCACGCGATCTCTCGCGCTGGCCGGGGCCGGTGGTGGCGATGTATCTGGGGCGTCTGAAACCGAAGGAGCTGCTGGCGATGATTCCCCAAGGCGGCTCCACCGTGCAACGGACGCAGCGTTGCCAGGCCTACTTTTACCTCGGCCACGAGATGCTCTTCCGGGGTGATCGTGCAGAGGCAGCGCGGATGTTCAAAGAGGCGGTCGCCACTGCCGTCGCCGGCGTCGACGAGTACGAGAGCGCCCGGGCCTACCTCGCTCGCCGGCCGAAATAGTCGCGGAGGTTCCGGGAGGGGTCTATCGAGCCTCCAGGATGGCTTGCGCGATCAGGCGCGCTCCCTCGCGGCAGCGCTGGGGTGATTCGTAGCTGAAGGCGAGACGGATGAACCCTTCGCCGCCGCCGTTGATGAAGAACGCAGGGCCTGGACTGTACTGAAGGCGCCTCTGCACGGCGAGTTCCATCAAGCGTGCGTGGCTCGTCCCACTTGGCAGTCTGATCCAGATGAAGAAGCCGCCCTCGGGGTGGCTGATGTCCACGTCCGTGCCCTTCAGGACCTCCCACAGACCTTCGAGCATCGCGTCGCGCTTGGCCCGATAGACATCGACGAGGACGGCCACGTGCGGAGCCAGATGCTCACGCAGATAGAACGCCGCGACCCGCGACATGAACGGATTCACCCCACCGCCGAACAGGAAGCTCTGGAGCACCGGGATCAGAGGACGTGGCGCGCAGAGCCAGCCGAGGCGCACGCCGGCCCCCAGGATCTTCGAAAGCGTGCCTGCCCGGATGACGCGCCCCCCGTCATCCAGCGCGTACAGCGAGGACAACGCCTCGCCTTCGAACCGTAACTCGCCGTAGGCGTCGTCCTCGAGAATGAACGTGTCGTACTCGTGGGCGAGCTCGATCAGCTGGTGTCGCCGCTGAAGCGAAAGGGTGGGGCCAGCCGGGTTCTGAAAGTTCACGATGGTGTAGATGAGCTTGCAGGGCCGGCCCTCACGACGGAGCTGGACGAGATGCTCGCGCACGGCATCCGTCACCATTCCCTCATCGTCCACCGGCACATCGAGCACCCGCGGTCCATGCCGTCGGATGGTGTGCAAGGTTCCAGAAAACGTGGGTGCCTCGGAGATCATCACGTCCCCCACGTCGAGAAAGGCGCTGAAGGCCAATGACAGCGCGTGTCCCGATCCGTTCGCGACGATGACGTCGTCCGGGCTCAGCTTCAGGCCCTCGAACAGCTCGTACTTCTCGCAGACGAGCTCGCGCAGTCCGCGGTAACCCTGGTACTCGCCGTAGCTGAGGGCTCCCGGGCCCTCACGACTCATCACGCGAGCAGTGGCTTCCGCCAATCCGTCATAGGGGAAGGAGGCCGGATCGGGCTGGCCAGCACCGAACTCGTACAGCGGGTCGGAGACCGGGCGAGCCGGCGCTGGCGGCGCCAACCGCGCCCGGCTGGACAAGAGATCCTGAAAGCGAGCCTGAGCATTGATAGTCATGCGGGTAGCATACGTCACTTCCCGCGACGGTCTCCAGCGCAGGCCGCCCTGGCGTGTGCCCGAGGCGTGCGCCCCGGGTTGCCCCGGGGCGTGCCGAGCGCGGGGGCCCGGGCGTGCCGAGCGGGGCGGCGGCCGTCGAGGCCCCGAACCTGGCGTGTGCCCGAGGCGCGCCCCGGGTCCCCCGGGGCGTGCCGAGCGTGGGGGGATTGGGGGGCCGTCGAGGCCCCCCATTAGTTTGACCCCGAGAGCCGCTTCGCGTAGGGTCGGCCCATGACTACCCGTTTTCGCTATTCGCGCTGGGACGGCTCGCAAAAGATCGGGGACCTCGACGGCGACGATCTGCTCGACGCGATGTCGGAAGAATTGATGGCCGACGGCGATCCATGGCAGGCGCTGCGCCGCCTGTTCCAGCGTGGTGTTCGTGGTCAACTCCCGAGCCTGCGCGAGCTCACCGAGCGCGTACGGCAACGGCGTCAGCGCGAGCTGGATCGCTACGACCTTGGTTCCGCCCTCGACGACATCCGTCAGAAGCTCGACACGATCGTCAAGACCGAGCGCGAGGGCATCGAACGCCGCCTCGCCGATGCTCAGGAGCGTGCGCAGCGTGGCGAGATTCCCGAGGCGACCCATCAACAGTTCCAGGAGATGGCCGCCCAGCGGCGGCAGAAGCTCGACCAGTTGCCCACCGATCCCGCGGGGCGGATCACGCAGCTCCAGAGCTACGAGTTCATGGATCCCGAAGCGTGGCGACTTTTTCAGGAGCTGATGCAGTCGCTCCGACAGCAGATGCTCAAGCCGTTCATGCAGGGCATGCAGCAGGCACTGCAAGGAATGGGGCCTCAGGATTTGCAGCGACTGCGCGAGATGCTGAAAGACCTCAACCGGATGCTTCAGGATCGTGCTCAGGGAAGGGACCCCAACTTTCAGGATTTCAAGGCGAAATGGGGGGATAGCTTTCCCGGGGTCGAGAATCTCGACCAGCTCCTGGACCAGATGGGCCGACAGATGGCCCAGATGCAATCCTTGCTCGAGAGCATGTCCCCCGACCAGCGTCGACAGCTCCAGGAGATGATGCAGTCCCTGCTCGGGCAAGACGAGCGCCTCGAGCGGGAGCTAGCGCAGCTGGCCGCGAACCTGGAGGAGATGCTCCCCATGGACCGGCTGCGTCGCGGGTACGATTTCCGCGGCGAGGATCCGGTCACCCTGCGAGAAGCCATGCGTCTGATGGAGGAACTCCAGCGACTCGACGAGCTGGAGCGCCAGCTGCGCGGCGTGAAGAGCCTGGACGACATCGAGAAGCTCGATCGTCAGGCGTTCGAACGGCTCCTGGGTCCGGAGGCGGCGCGCGAACTGGAGGATCTCCAGGGGGTCACCAAGCAGCTGGAGGAGGCGGGATATCTCGAGCGGGACGGCGACGAGCTCAAGCTCACGGCCAAGGCGATTCGACGCATCGGCGACAAAGCCCTGAGGGATATCTTCGCGCACCTCAAACGCGATCGCTTCGGCGGCCACGCCATTCATCGGCGGGGGGCGGGCGGAGACCAGACCGACGAGACGAAGGCCTACGAGTTCGGCGATATCTTCCTCCTCGACCTGAAGGAGACGGTGATGAATGCCGTCGAGCGGGCGGGATCCGGCACGCCGGTGAGGCTCGCGCCTGACGACTTCGAGGTCTTCCGTACGGAGCTGCGCACCCAATCGGCCACGGTGGTGATGCTGGACCTGAGCCGTTCCATGCTCAACAACGGCTACTTCCTGCCCGCCAAGAAGGTGGCCATGGCCCTCAGCGCCCTCATTCGCGGTCAGTTTCCGCGCGATAGCTTCCACGTCGTCGGCTTCTCCATGTATGCGCACGAGGTCAAACCGAACCAGGTGCCTCGGCTCTCGTGGAGCGACTGCGACTACGGCACCAACATGCACGCCGGGTTTCTCCTCTCGCGACGCCTCCTCGCTCGGCGCGCCGGCGGCAACAAGCAGATTCTCATGATCACCGACGGCGAGCCGACCGCGCATCTCATGCGCAACGGCCAGGCCGACTTCAACTACCCGCCCACGCGCGAGACCCTCCAGGAGACGTTGCGGGAGGTCCAGCGGTGCACGCGGGAGGGCATTACCATCAACACGTTCATGCTCGAGCGGAGCCCATGGCTCACGACCTTCGTGGAGGAGATGGCGCGCATCAACCGGGGCCGGGCATTCTTTTCCACGCCAGACAGGCTCGGCGAGTACATGCTGGTCGACTTCGTCCGATCGCGCCGCATGCGCGTGTCCTAGGCCGCGGGCCGTCGCCGGTCGAGCCGGTGACGGCCGAGGCTCACGGATTCTGCATGCAGAACAGAAAGAACATCGGACGAGCGTTGGGATCCTGGCCCGGAGACCCGGCAGCAGGTTGGTCGAAGCAGCGGACGTTGGGAGCCTGGCTCGCCCGCGGAACGGGGTCGCCCACGACGTTGCTGCAGCCCATTGCCATCAGAGCGAAGAGCGCAAGCATCCAGAGCCAGCGACGAGGATCCATGTCGTCATGGTAACCCGTCAGGGCGCCATGGCCCGCCGCTTCGTCAAGGCGTCGCTACCCGATGCGGTGGGTCATCTTAGGCCGGGGATGCGGGTGCTGCTGCCGCCCGGGTGCGGAGAACCCGTCAGCCTCGTTGCCGAGATATGCCGCCAGGCCGAGCGCCTGAGCGGGCTCACCCTGATGGGGGGTATCCACCTCGGCGACTATCCGTGGACGCGGCCCGAGCACGCGGCTCTCCGCTATCTCACCTGGCACATGTCCCCCTTGCTGGAGGAGCCGCGCCGAGAGGGGCGAGTCGAGTTCGTCCCGGTTCGTTACTTCGACCTCGTGTCCCTTTTCGGACGGGGCGGGTGGTGGGCACCCGATTGTGTTGTCGTCCACACGGCTCCGCCCGACGCTGGCGGTTATCTGAGCTTGGGCGTGTCGACCGGGATCGTTCTTCCCGCGGCGCGCGAGGCTCCGCTGGTCATCGCCCAGATCAATCCTCAGATGCCCCGAGCACACGGCAACGCGTTCCTCCATCGGAGCCAGATTGACGTATGGGCAGAGACGGACGCGCCGCTCGTGCCGTACCCGCCCCCGCCGGTCGGGGAGGTAGAGCGAGCCATCGGCCGGCACACGGCTGCTTTGGTGCCGGACGGGGCGACCGTCCAGGTGGGAGTGGGAGCCATTCCGCAAGCGGTGCTGGAGGCACTGACAAACCACCGCGACCTCGCTCTGCACTCCTTGCTCGTCGACGCGGCTGTGTCGCTCGTGGAGCGTGGTGTCGTCACCTGCACACGCAAGACCTTTCACCGGGGCCGGATGGACATTGCAGAGGCCATGGGTACCAGACGCCTGTTTGAGTTCATCCACGAGCAGTCCATGGTCAACATGGAATCGTCGGCGTTCGTGCACGATCCCGAGGTGGTTGCCCGCATCGACCGCTTCGTTGCGATCAACTCGGCTCTGGAAGTCGATCTGACCGGACAAGTGAACGCGGAGAGCCTGGGTACGCGTCAGGTCGCTGGCGTCGGCGGTCAGTTCGACTTCACCCTGGGTGCCTCCCGTTCGGTAGGGGGGAGAAGCATCATCGCCCTGCCGTCGACGGGCCGGGGAGGCTCGGTATCACGTATCGTCGCGCGCCTGCCGACCGGAACTGCAGTCACCACGCCCCGCTACGCCGCCGACAGCGTCGTCACGGAGTTCGGGACGGCCCAGCTCAGGGGACGGGGCGAGCGCGAGCGGGCGGCAGCGCTCATTGCTATCGCCCACCCGAAGTTCGGGGGAGAACTAGAGCGGAGCCTTACCGTTTGAGGGCGTCGATCTTCTCGAAGATCTCCTCGTCCGACGGAAACCGGTACGTCGTCTGGTTCGAATACACGCTTTCGCCGTTCAGGAACACCTCGAAGATTCCGCCGATGCCTTCACGGAGCTTGGGGGTGATGCCGTATCGACCCTTGATGGCGGCCTGCAAACTGGAGGCCTGGGGAAGGTAGTTTCACTCTGCGCAGTACAGGATCTCGATATCCATCGCGTCTCCTCTCCTCGAGACTACTGCATATTTTACCATGCGGTCTTACGATGGCATGAGCATGGACGAAGATTCTCGGGAGGGCTGCTGGTGAGACCCGTGCTCATTGACACCGATCCAGGGGTCGATGACGCGCTCGCCCTCCTTCTGGCCTGGGGGTCGCCCGAGCTCGAGGTGCATGCCCTCACCACGGTGTCAGGGAACGTCGCCGTCGAGCTGGCCACCCGGAATGCGTGCCGACTCGTCGCCCTGCGTCAACCCCGGCCGAGGCCGGTGATCGCGGTGGGGGCGTCAGCGCCCCTTGCGCGGCCGGGGGTGACGGCGACGCATTACCACGGGGAGGACGGTCTCGGCGATGCCGGTACCTGGCCGATGACGGCCGTCGCTCCCACGTCCATCGGCGCCGTCGAACTGATGGTCAGGATCGCCCGGCACTACGGACCGTCCCTGTCCATCATTGCGCTGGGGCCCCTCACCAATGTTGCCCTGGCCCTCAGGGCCGATCCGGAGGCCATGGGCCGAATCGGCCGGCTCGTGATCATGGGGGGCGCGGTCGACGTTCCGGGTAATGTCACGGCGACGGCGGAGTTCAACATTCACGTCGACCCGGAAGCGGCAGCGCATGTGCTCGGGGCAAGGCTGCCGATCGACCTCGTTCCCCTCGATGTCACCCGCCAGGTCATCCTCACCCGTGACCGGTTGGTGGCAGCGCTCGCGGCGGCCCCGAGGCCACTCGGCGAATGGATCGCCGCGTTCACGGCGAGCGCCTTTCGCGCCGAGTCGACGCACGGCCAGCCGGGCATGGCGCTCCACGACCCGTTGGCGGTGGGCACCGCGGTCGTCGAACACTTCGTCGAATGGGAACCTCTGCGCTTGCAGGTGGGGCCCGACGGGGAGACCCGCAGATCGCCGGGCGCCCCGAACTGCCGAGCCGCCATGCAGGTGGACGGAGAGGCCTTCCTGGCGACCTTCCTCGATCGCCTCGCGCCTCGGAGCTAGTCGGCCAGCCGAGCGGCCCCTACTCGCGCCCGCAACGCATCGACCCGGCGGAGGGCGGTGGACACGCGTTTGGCGTCCAGTCGCCCCGCGGCCAGGGCAGCATGCAGGGCAGTCACCGTCGTCTGGGCGCCGGAGTTGCCGTCGGGCAGACGATCGGAGCCGATCAGGAGCAGATCGACGTCCGCCCGCAGGGCCATCACCACCGCCTCGCCGAGACCGTAGTGCTTCTCGATGGCGCCCATGCGCAGATCGTCGCTCACCACGACTCCGTCGAAGCGCAGCGCCTGGCGAAGGAGGCGGCGGATCGTCTTGCTCGAAAGGGTCGCGGGGTACCTGGTGTCGAGGTGACGATTGAAGACATGAGCCGTCATGACGCTGTCGGCGAGACCTTCACCGATGAGCGCCCGGTACGGCAGCATCTCGACATCACGGTTGGCTGTCTGCGTGACATCCACGAAGCCGAGGTGTGAGTCGGCGAAGCTCGAGCCGTGACCGGGAAAGTGCTTGAGCGCGGTCAGAATGCCTTCGGCGTGCATGCCACGGATGTATGCGCGAGCGTGATTGGTGACCAGCGCCGGGCCCGCACCGAAGCTCCTCGCCGAGCGGACAATCACGGAATTGGCGGGGTTGTAGCCCACGTCGACCACCGGGGCCAGGTTCCAGTTGATACCGGCCTCGTGGAGCATGCGCCCGATGCGTCGCGCCTCCAGCTCGGTCATGGCGAGGTCGTTGGCGTTGCCCAGGTCCTGGTGGGACGGGGTTGGCGTGTAGCCCGCGTTGGGCCCCAGGCGCATGACCTGCCCGCCCTCGGCATCGGTCGCGATGAGCAGGGGGCGACCGGTACAGGCGCGGCTCATCTCGCTCGCCTCGCGCGTGAGGCGAGCAACCTGGGCGGCATCGGTGATGTTTCGCGCAAACAGGATGATGCCTCCCACCTTGACCCGACACAGAAGATCCTCGAGCTCCCGGTTGCCCTGGGCCTCGGTTCCCTGGAACCCGACGAGCACCAGCCCGCCAAGATCCGTGGGCGGGGTGGGGCGGCGTTGACGCTCGCGCGGGAAGGCCGACTGGCAGGCCGCGACGAGGAGGGCAATGCTGAGGACAATGGCGCGGCCAGCCGCGGCCAGGTGCCTCGTGCTAACGCGCCGCCCGCGCGGCATCCACCAACCGGCGCACGCGTGCCCCGTCGATGGGGTTCTCGATGCGCCCCTCGCGCTTGATCCAGGTTCCGACGATCAGGCCATCCGCGATCGCGAGCAACTCGGCCGCCGACTCCGCGGTGACCCCGCTGCCCACCAGCACGGGGACCTCGGGCACCACGCTGCGCACCCGCTTGAGGTCGGCGAGAGCCGCCGCCTCACCCGTCGCTCGCCCGGTCACGATCACCGCATCGGCAAGACTCCGATGCACGAGGTCACGCGCCTCCGCCTCGAGCTCGACGGGGGCCAGAGGCGCCGCATGCTTGGTCTGCACGTCGGCGAAGATCGCCACATCGGTTCCAAGCAGACGACGGTCGCGAAGGGTCCCGTAGGCGTCGGCCTGAAGCAGCCCTTGATCGGCCACCACCGCCCCCGCGTGGACGTTGGCGCGGATGAAGGCGGCTCCGGTGGCAGACGCGATGGCCAACGCAGATCGTGCATCGTTTCTCAGCACGTTGACACCAAGCGGGATCCCGGGTAGCGCGGCGCGCATGGCCGCAATCACGACGCTCATGGCGGCCACCGTGGAAGCCTCGACGCGGCCAGCGGTGAACGGCACGTCGCCGAAGTTCTCGACAAGGATCGCGTCGAAGCCACCCTCGGCGAGGGCCTGGGCGTCGGTGAGGGCGTGCTGGCGGACGCGGTCTATGGAGCCCTCCCAGCGCGGACTGCCGGGGAGTGGTGCCAGGTGCACCATGCCGATCAAGGTCTGCGAGAGCCGCACGACGTCGTTCCGATCAGGGAGCCGGCGGGGTCTGCGGACTCGGTGGACTCGGCGCGGTAGGGGGAGGGATTGGCCCGATCTTGAGCTGGCGGGGTGCCCGCTTGATCGACTCCTCGAGAACTGGTGTGGCCCGGCGGTATTCGTCGGTGACCCGTGCGGCATCGAGCGCGGTGCCTATCACACGCGGGGTGATGAACATGAGTAACTCGGTCTTCTCGACCTTGTTCTCCTTGAACCCGAAGAGGTAGCCCAGGTACGGGATGTCCTTGAGAAGCGGAATGCCCCGATCGTCGAGGGTGCGTTTGTCCCTGATCAGTCCGCCCAGCACCAAGGTCTGATTGTTCAGGAGCACCACCGATGTCTCCGCCTCACGCTTGATGATGATCGGCGAGAAGGTGGGCGGCTGGTTCGGTCCGATGTCGTTGACCTCCTGCTTGACATCGAGGGCGACCGTCCCCCGTTCTCCGATGCGCGGGGTGACGGTGAGGACCACACCGGCGTCGCGATACTCGACCGACTGCGTGCCGACGATCGCCGCGTTGTCGCCCGCCGTCCCTGCCCCCAGCGGAACCTGCTGGCTGGTAATGATCGGGACCGACTGCGAGACGTTGATAACCGCCTTCTTGTTCTCAGAGGTAAGGACATGCGGGTTCGAGAGCGTGTTCAGGAGGTTCTGGGCCGCCAACGCGTTGAGCAGGGCCGCGAACTCGCCAGCGGAGAAGGCCAGGGCCGTCAGGCCGCCGGAGCCGACCGCCGGAAGGAGGCCGGTCGCCCCGGAGATAAAGAAATCGGCTAAGTCGGGTGAACGGCCCGTCGTCGAGGAGATCTGGAATTTACCCGATCGGATTGCCCAGTCGAGCCCGAGCCGTAAGTCATTGGTGAGCGTGACCTCGGTGACCAGGACCTCGATGAGCACCTGGCGCGGCATCCGATCGAGCTGCTTGATGGTCTCCTGGAGCTCTTCCCAGCTCCGCTGGTACGTGGTGACGATGACGGCGTTGGTCGTCTCATCGGCGATGAAACGAACCTGGCCCTCCAGGATACCCGCCTCGGGGACCAGACCCGCCCCAACCTGAGCCGGTCCCGCCGCTGCCGACGGGGGCGACGGCGCCGGTCCTGGTGCGCGGCCACCGGGCCCATAGGAAGGCGTGGTCGGGGTGGTCGGCGTCGACGTGGTCGTGGTCGGGCCCGAGCCGTAGATCGCGTTCAGGGTTGACGCCAGGTCCTTGGACTTGGCGTTCTCCGCGTAGTAGACGAACACGCGGCGACCACTGTAGATGTTCTGGTCGAGCTGCTCGATCAGGCGCTTGATGGTCTCGATGTCCCGCCGGCGGGCGTGGATGACGAGAGAGTTCGAGCGCCGCTCGGCGATGATGAACGGCGCGCGCTCCACCCCCGTTGCCTCTGCTGTCGCCGGCCCTGGCGGGCGCCCTGGGACGGGGGCCGCTCCAGGCGGGGCCACCGGGGGCGGAAGCCGCGACACCCGGTGGCGCCGGACCGGCGGCCGTCCTGACCCGACCGCTCTGGTAGAGCTGGTTCAGGATGGTCGCCAGGTCGTTGGCATCCGCGAAGCGGATGGGAATGATCTGAAGCTCGTCGAGGGCGACCTCGACGTCGACCAGGCGGACGATATCGAGCAAACGCCTGATATTGGCGGCGGTGTCGGTGACGATCAAGACGTTCGTTTCGCGGTGGGCGGCCAGGGAGCCTCGGGCCGAGATCATGGGACGCAGGAGCGTGGTGAGATCGGTCGCCGATGCGTAGCGCACCACCACGATTTGGGTAATGATCTCGTCGTCAGGACGCGCGGCATCAGGCATGGCCCCCACGATGGTGGGAACGGCTCGTTCGCGAGCCCCCTCGATCTTGATCATCTTGTAGAGGTTGCCCGACTTGACGGCCGTGAAGCCGTGTACCTCGAGGATAGCCAGGAGGACACCGAACACGTCCTCCTGAGGGATACGGCCAGCAGTCTGGACAGTCACCTTGCCGCGCACGTCCGGGGCCAGCACGTAGTTGAACCCGACGATCTCGCTCGCGGCCTGGATCACCGTCTCGATGTCCGCGTTGTCGAAATTCAAGACGATATTGCGCCCGCGCGCGGGCGACGCTGCGGGTGGAGCGGGCGGTGACGGAAGTGGCGGTGGTGCCGGCTGAGGCGCGGGCGCTGGTTTCGCCTCGGGAGGCGCGGGCGGAGTGGATGGTCGGGGCCCGATCGTTACCGGTGGAAGAGCCGGAGCAGGAGGAGGCGTCTCGGCCTTGGGCGAAACGGGTTCGGTCGGTGACGGATACGGAAGGCGGCGACGGCGCCGGCACCGGTTTGGGTGGCGCGGTCGCGCAAGCGCTCAGATGGCTGACCAGCATGACCACACCCAGGGCGGGGCGCAGGCTACTGTTGGGGCGCATCGGTTGGAGCCGCCTGTCGGAAGGCGCCGCAAGAGGTTCGGAGGTAAGGTCCGGCGTGGTGGGGTTCCCGCCTCTGGGGTGGGAGGTGTGGGTGTCGGGCCCACTGTTGGGGGCGTCACCGGAGCAGGGCGCGGAGGCTGGGCGCCAGGGACGGGAGGTGTCCCGGGCGCTGCCGGCGGTGGCGCAGCAGGACGCGGCCGCGAAGGGTCATGCAAGCGAATATCAATATTGCCTTCGGGGCGCGCCAACGTGACCCGGTCACGCGTGATGTCCTTCACGGTTCCCCCGGCGATCGTGTCACCCAGCCGGTATCCGCCGACGCGCTTGGTCACTGGATCTTCCAGGTAGGCGATCGGCGCGCTCTCCCCCACGACGACTCCGTACAGGTTCGGCTTTGGTAGCACCACCGCGGGCGAAGCAGTCGCTGGCGGCGGCGGGGCCTCGGTCCGGGTTGGGCTGAAGAGGTTACGGGTTGCGATGATCGCATAGGTCTGGGGCGTGGGCGGGGATTTGGCGTCGGCCTCCCCAGGCGGCGCACTCTGGGCCGGCGCCGGGCGTGGGCGAACGGGACTCGGCGCGGGCCACGGTGTTCGCGCCGTGCGGACCATCAACACGACAAAGAGCGCCACGGCGGCCAGGAGAACCGCGTTGCCGATCAGAAGACCCTTCGGCATCGGTTAGCCCCGGCCCGTCAAGAGGTAACCCGACAGGGTGACCGTGGCCAAGATCTCCTTGGGCTGACTCACGTTCACCACCCGAAGCTTCAGGTCCTGGATGGTCAAGAGCTTGGGGGCCGTCTCAAGCCGCGCCAGTAGATCCACGAGCTGACGGATCTCGCCCGATACGGTGATCTCGATGGGGACCTCTAAGATCTCGCCGCGATCGACCGTCGGAAGGATCCGCTCGCTCCGGACCTCGGTGTTCACCTGTCCCGCCGTATCCTTGACAATTTTCTGGAGCTCAGAGGCGGCGACGCCTGGTGTGGCGGCGGTGAGAAACCGTCCGCCGAGCGTATTGATCTTCCCGTTCACCGCCTCCAGGTCCCCAGCGATGGCATCTTTACGGCTCACCAGCTCGAGACGGCGAGCGAGAAGCTCCTGCCGAGCAGGGATCACCTCCTGAGCGATGCGGTTGCGTTCGATGGCGGGCTCGACGAGCAGCAACCAGCCCCCCACGAGGACCGCCACCGCCACCGCTCCCATGATGAGCCGCCGTTCCCGCCGGGAGAGAGAGCTCATCATCGCGGCGACCCACCTGGAGCGGTCAACGGGCCGGGGCCAGCAGGTCGCGGTCGGGCCGGGGGCGTCGCGCCGGCAGCGGGCGGGGGAGTCACGGGCCGACCCTGCACCTCCCAGGACGCCTTGATACGGAACTGCTCCTTGTCTCGGCCGCGCGTCACCGGCGACGAAAACTCGACTCTCTCGAGCCGGGGAGAGTTCTCGAGCAGAGGTATCAGGGTGCTCGCGGATGCAGCCTGCCCGGTGAGCTCGACACCTTTCGTATCGAGGGACAGGCTGCTGAGCCACGCCTCGGACGGGATGACCTCCGTCAGCTCGCGCAAGACGGGCAACGGCCGGGCGGCGTTCGCCTCGATGGCCACGATGCTGGCGAGTAGCTTGCGCTTGCGCTCGAGCTCTCCCTGGACCCGCTCCACCGCGCGCACCTCTGGTGTCAGCGCTTCGATCTTCCGATTGACGGACGCCAGGTATCGACTAGCCCGGTATCCGGGATATAGGAGTGCAGCCGCACCCAGGATGAGGGTCGCAGCCAGGGTTCCGATGGTCGCCCACTGGGTGCGCGTGATTCGACGCGGGCGGCGCGCGTCGGGGATGAGATCGAGCGGCCGCGCCCCGTGCCGCGCGGCGACTGCGATGGCCAGCTCGCCCAAACTACGGGTGGAATCGGTCTCGCGCTCAAGGCCCCCCAAGAGATGCCGGGCGGTGGCCGTGTAGGGAGGCGCCGAGACCGGCGCGCCCAGTGGCGCAAACGCAGTGCCGACATACTCCGATTCACCCGACAGCCAAATGGCGTCACATGTTCGCCAGCGGAGCACGGTGAGGCTTTGACGGATCTCACTGGCGATTTCTTCGTCGCTGGCGCCGGGGAGTGCCCGGCTCATCACGAGCTGGGCGTTTGCCACGAAGAGAAGATCGACGCCAAGGGGGCTCTTGTGGACCCACACGGTGCGGCTCTTTCGCTCGAGCTTGACCAGCCAGAGCAGGTCGTGCGACGCCACCGTGACCGAGGTGGTCTTGAGCTTGGCCTCGTCGGCGATACGCAGGGCACTTTCCACTACCCGGCGGTCCGCGCCCGCCACCAGGAGGCGCCGGGTCCCGGGGGTGGCCGACCCGTTCACGTTGGCGGGAACGAGTGTGAAGTCGAAGGCGGCGTCATCGGCGGGAAACGGGACGTGGCGCTCGAGCTCGAAACGGACCATCTCGCGCATGTTGCCGCTGACGAGAGGAAAGTCGATCGGCTTGACAGTGACCGAGGCCCGGGGGAGCCCGAGGGCGACCGCGCGCGGGGCAAGCTTGCGGGCGTCGAGCTCGGCGCGGAGCGCCGTCACCGGCTGTTCCGCCTCCTCCACGACGAACGTCTCCGCGCGATGGCGGCGGACGGCCGCCACGATGAGGCGGTTTCCGGCCAGGATGATGGCGAGCTTGGTCGTTGGAAGAATCACAATGTCAGAGTACGACCGAAGGTCGGGTCGCCGCTCATTTTAAGTCGATTCCCGGAGCCCGGCAATGCCCGAAGCGCTCAGCGGTGCATCCACCAGTCGAGTACGGTGATGGACGGACGGGGTTGATCGACCTTCCTGACGATGGCCGTGACGCGGGCACGGACCTTGCCGTCGACCACACCTTCCGCTTCGATTCGATAGGTCGTCGACTGAGCGGTGAGTCCGGCGCGTGTGAATTGTCCCGGGGTCTGAGCGTACGGTACTTCCTGTCGCGTGGCCACGATTTGTACGATTTCGGCCTCGGCGAGGCCAAGCGCTGCCAGCACTCTGCGGCTCGCCGTATTGATGTTGGGATTCCCCGGATTCGGCGTCGCTACGGTCAGGAACTCGGCCAGGCCCGGCCGCTCGGCGGTACCCCGGAAGAGTTCAGGGGTCATACCCTTGATCTGGAGTAACTCGTTGATCGACTGCATAGGAGCGTTACGGGCGCGGTAGGGAACGGGAAGCTTCAGATAATAGTCGTCGCTTTCCGCTCCGTTGACCCGATGCGCGTCGTTGCCGTCGCGCCAGTCCTGGATCGAGTCACTGATGATGTCCCGCTCCTCCTTCTCGATCCCAAGGGATTGGAGCAACCGATCGAGCGCCTGCAGAGACTGCGCCGTCACGGTGTTGACGTTGAGACGGGACGCCTCGTCGGTAATGCGGTAAGAGTAGTGGCCACCGCCGTAGGCAACCTTCTCTCGGTTCAGCCGCGGCACGGCAACATTTCCCGTCGTGTAGAAGGTGAGCTGCCCGTCCTCGGCCATGGCGGCCCGGGGCCCCTGTCCGACCAGTTCGCGCAGGGCATTCTGCACTCCAGCTTCGGCCAAGTGCAGCCCGAGCACGCTCTCCTTGTAGGTCAACGCCGCCCTCGCCTCGAGGCGCATCGAGTAGGCGAACTCGGCGCCGAGAATGCCGATGATGGCCAGAACGAGCAGGACCGCGACCAAGGCGAACCCTCCCTCGGAGGACGGTTTCTTGGCGACCGGGCAGGGTGCGGTCATTCGGGGGGGGTGACCTTGAGCGGCACCACCAGCGGGGGAAGCGTGGTCTGGCGCCCGTCGAGGGCGAGACCGACCGCGATCTCGATGGCGGCCGGAGTGGAGTTGTCCTCTTCCCATGAAGGCTGCCAGTTGCCGCTCTGGTCCATGTACCGGAAGGTGAGCGCGTTCACGGCTCGGTCACGCAGCACGACGGTAGCATCCGTGAACGGGTTCCAGTTCGGCAGGGCCCGCTCCTTGATGACCAACCCCTCCCCCTCGACGTGCTCCAGCACCACCGCCGTGAATGCCACCGGCGCTGCCAGCGCAAACGGCGGCGCCTGGGTGACGAACTCGAGCTTCGAGGCCGTTCCCTGGAAGAGCAGCCGCGCTTCGGGGTTCTCGCCCATGGACCCCTTGTACGGATAGGTGGCGCCCACGGCACGGGTGAGGATCGTCGCCAAGCTGCGCAGGTGCTGGTGTACCTCGACCCGCTCCTCGCCGCGTTGCGACGCCGCCAGGACCACTCTGAGACCGCCGAAGGCGATCACGAGAAGGGCGCCGACGATGGCCATAGCGATCAGGAGTTCGACGAGCGTAAAACCCGCTGGTCGCACGGTACGGGGCGCACGGCCGAAACGCCGGCGCTTCTTCATTTGCGGGGATCCATGAAGGACGGTGTACTAGAGGTTCTCCCACCGCTCCCCGACCCGGAGCGGCCCGTCAGTGCCTCCGCTCGATGGGCCGGCCGACGGCGCCGGACCCAGTGCCCATGGACGGGCTCTGGGAAGGGCTAGCCGATGGACTACCTCCGGGCTGGGGCGAATCCGATCCGATCGTGTCACGGGTGGGATCGGAGGTCGCCGGCACCGTACGGAGCGTCGTGACGTCCACGCGCCGCTGGTCGTCCCAGGTGACAGCGACTGCGATCTCGAATACTCGCCACTTCGGTGCGCTGTCGGCCGGGGTGAGCTCCGGCGTCTCGACAACGCGCGTCACCCGTTGCCAGGAGAAGCGACCCTCGGAGCCCGAGTCGACCCCCTCCACGAGCGAGACGATTTCTCGCGCTTTTTGGTCAGCCACGGCGGTGGCCTGCTGCTGGTCGCCAGACACCTTGAGCAGGCGCAGCCCCTGGCTCACGCCCTGGATGGCGGCGACGACCGCAGTACCAAGGATGGCCAGGGCGATCAGCACCTCGAGGAGCGAGAAGCCCGCTTGATCGTGCCGATGCTCGGGCAGGGTCGCGGATGCCTTCCTCATCGGCTGATTCGCACGCGGCCGGTCAGGGGGTCCACGTTGACCAGGTAGACGGAGTTCCCCGCGCTGAGGCGGAAGTCGCCGCCATTGGAGATACCTTGAGGGTCGAAGCGTACAGTGAGGGAGGGCCCCGAGACGGCCTGCACCGTGAGCTGAGGGGCCAGCGAGCGCGTCAGCCGCACATCGTCCTCGTCGGCCACGACGGTCATGCGGTGCTCGGCGGGGTTCACCTCCACGCGGAATGGGCGCTGGGTCGTCACCGCCAGCTCGCGGGCATGCCGTAGGGTTGCTGAGAAGCTCGCGACCTCCGCCCGCATGCGGATCGCGTCCGTAGTTCGGCCCACGACGGGTAGGGCGACGGCGGTGGCCAGGGCCAGCACGAACAGCACCAGGACGACCTCGATGAGGCTGAAGCCTGGCGCCTGTACTACCGCTGCGCCTGGGGTGTCTCGCTCCATGAGACGACGTCGGTGTTCTCGCCCTCGCCACCCGGGGCCCCGTCGGCCCCCTCCGACCAGAGGTCGTACTCGCCAAACTGCCCTGGACAACACTTGAACTTGTACGGGTGGCCCCACGGATCGTTCGGGACGGCCTTTTTCAGGTAGGGCCCGTTCCAGCTCGCCGCGTTCCCTGGCTTCTGGTTGAGGGCCTCGAGGCTGCCCGGGTAGCTCCCGTTGTCCAAGCGGAACTGATCGAGCGCCGAGCCGATCAGCTCGATCTGAGCCTTGGCCGTCGCTTGTTTCGATTTGCTGACCTGTCCCCACAACCGCGGCCCGACCAGACCAACCAGGAGTCCGAGCACGACGATGACCACCAAGAGTTCTACGAGCGTGAAACCCGCATCGTTCCTGAGGAGACGGCGCCAAGGTCTCATAGCGGAATCTCGTTGATGGAGAAGATAGCCAGGAGCATGGCCACCACGATGAAGGCCACCACCGCACCCATGACCAGGATGACAGCCGGCTCCAAGAGCCCAATGGTGCGCCGTAACTCACTCCGAACCTCGCCCTCCACCGTGTCGGCGGTCTTGAGCAACATCTCCTCCAACCGGCCCGTCTCCTCCCCGACGCGGACCATGTGGGTGGCCAGCGCAGGAAAGGGAGTGTGCTCCTGCATGGCCGCCGCGACCGTCCCGCCACGCTTCACGGTGTCGGCAAGACGGCCCACGGCGTGACCCACGATCTGATTGGTCATGATGTCCCCAACCACGGCCAGCGCACCGAGGACGGGCACGCCACTTTTGAGCATGGTACCAAGCGTTCGCGTGAAGCGGGCTGTCTCCACTTTGATGATGAGCGGGCCCAGCAGCGGGACACGCAAGAGAAACCGGTCCCACTGCTGCCGCCCCTCAGCGGTACCCGTCCACAGCCGCCACGCGAAGACGACCCCCACCACGGCCAGCACACCGACCCACCAGTAGGATTGCATGGCCACGCTGGTGGAGAGGAGAACCTGTGTCGGCATGGGAATCGCCTGCCCGAGGTCCTTGAAGATCTCGGCAAAGCGAGGGATGACGAAGGTCATCAGGAACACGATGGCCGCGGCCCCAACCGTCGTGATGACGGCAGGGTAGATCATGGCGGAGACGATCGCCTCCGTGAACGCCTGCCGCGACTCCTGAAACTCGGCCAGCCGGCGCAAGGTGGCCTCCAGCACGCCGCCTCGTTCACCAGCACGGACCATGTTGATGTACAGGCGCGAAAAGGGGCGGGGATGGTGTTTGGCGAGAGCATCGCTGAGCGACGTGCCGCCCCGCACACTATGGAGAAGGTCGGCGACGATCGTCTTCACCCGCGGGTGCGGGGCCAGCTCCTCCAGGATGGAGAGCGCACGATCGAGCGGCATGCCGGCTTCGACCAGGGTGGCTAGTTGCTGGGTCATCGCCAGTAGGTCGCGAGCCCGGACGCCGCGGGACAAGCTGAAAGTCCCCCAGGACACCCGTTGCCCCTGGGGCGTGACCCGCACGGGGAAGTAGGCTTCGCGGTGCAGCCGCTCGATGACGGCGCGGGCGTCGGCGGCCTCCATCACCCCGTCGACAGTCTGGCCTTGCCGGTCGGCTGCACGGTACGTGAAGACCGGCATGGTCGCTACGAGTCTTCCTGCGTGACCCGCAATATCTCTTCCACAGTGGTCAGGCCCTCCTGCGCTCTGGCCCAGCCGTCGAGGCGCAGGGTGACCATGCCGTTTTCGATCGCGAGGCGGCGGATCTCACGGGCAGAGGCGCGACGCAGAGCCATACTCCGGATCTCTTCGGTGATCTCGAACAGCTCGTAGATGCCGAAGCGTCCTCGGTAGCCGGTTCCACGGCACTCGTCGCACCCGCGTCCATGAAAGAGGGTGACGCCGGGATCCGGGGTCACGCCAAGCGCCTGGAGATCGGTGGCCGGAGGCAGGTGGGGCTCGCGGCAGGCCTGGCAAATCCGCCGCACGAGACGTTGGGCGATGACCCCCTCCAGCACTGACACGAGCAGGAACGACTCCACGCCCATGTCTTGAAGGCGGGTAATCGCTCCTGGCGCATCGTTGGTATGCAGGGTGGAGAAGACGAGGTGGCCAGTGAGCGCGGCCTGCACGGCGACGTCTGCGGTCTCCAGATCCCGGATTTCCCCTACCAGGATGACGTCGGGGTCCTGGCGCACGATGTGCCGCAACCCGGTGGCGAAGGTGAGCCCGATCTTGGCCTTCACGGGAATCTGATTCACACCCTTGAGCTGGTACTCGACGGGATCCTCGACCGTCAGGATCTTTCTGACTGGCGAGTTGATCTTGTCAAGAGCGGCGTAGAGCGTGGTCGTCTTGCCCGACCCAGTCGGGCCCGTCACCAGGAGGATGCCATGGGGAAGGGTGATGAGCCGTTCGAACCGGCGACGGGTCGCGGGTGAGAACCCGAGTTGCTCGAGGGGGAGGAACACGCTCGACCGATCGAGCAGGCGCATCACGATCGACTCCCCGTGCACGGTGGGGATGGTCGAGACCCGGATGTCCACGCGACGTCCCTGCAAGGTCACGCGGATGCGACCATCCTGGGGCAGGCGCCGCTCGGCGATGTTCATCTCGGCCATGATCTTGATGCGAGAGGTCACGGCCGCTTGCAGACGTCGGGGCGGGGCTTCCTGCTCATAGAGGATGCCGTCGATCCGGTACCGGATGCGTAAGGTGTCCTCGAAGGGCTCGATGTGGATGTCGGAGGCGCTTCCTCCGATGGCGTTCTCCACGAGGAGATTGACGAGGCGCACCACCGGCGCCTCGAAGGCCATATCGCGCAGATGGCTGACGTCCTCGTCCACGTCTTGCGTCCGCTCCTCGTCCATGCCCTCCACGATCCGCTGCAACGGCGTGGCCACACCCTCATAGGTACGATCGATGGCGTCGGTAATGGCGTCGGGGAGGCTGACCACCAGCTTCACCGCCAGTCCCGTGAGTTGCCGCAGATCGTCGGCGATGAGCGGATTCAGCGGATCGGCAGTGGCCAAGGTGAGCAAGCCGCCGTCCACGCTCACCGGGCAGACGACATATTGGCGCAGATACTTCGACGAGAGCCCCTTCAGAATGGGTATCGGCGACGGGAGTTCGTCGCGGGTGAGGAAGGTCAGATTTTGCTGCCGGGCCAGAGCCTGCAGCACATCTTCGTTGGAGACGGCACCCATGGCGACCAGGGCCTCGCCGATACGCTCGCCGCTCCGCTCGGCCCGCTCCATCGCCTGGGCAACGACATCACCGGTGGTGAGCCCCTCCTCAACGAGAATCTCACCGAGGAGCCGGGAAGCGGATGCAATAGCCATGCTATGCTCTGTCGGCATGGTAGCACAGCTCTGTCGCACGAGCCGCGTCACGCACTGTACCTTTCGACGCCGGTCCCCGCTCATGTTATTCATCGCCCCTGCTGCGGAGCCCCACCCCTGACGGCGACCGCTCTCGTGCTGCACGGGCCCAACCTGAATCTTCTCGGAACGCGGGAGAGGAGCGTCTACGGGCACGCCTCCCTTGAGGACGTCAATCGCTTGATCCATGAGCACGGGCGGGGGCGAGGCGTACGGGTCGACTGTCGCCAGTCGAACCACGAGGGGGAGTTGATCGACTGGCTGCAAGGGGCCGAGAAGGAAGGCTTCGCCGGGATCGTCTTCAACCCCGGCGCGTTCACCCACTACTCGCTGGCCTTGCGCGACGCCGTCAGCGGTATCGAGATTCCCGTGATCGAGGTCCATCTGTCGAACGTTCACGCTCGCGAGGACTTCCGTCGGCATTCCGTGATCGCCGCCGTCGCGCGCGGCCAGATCGCAGGATTTGGGCCGCAGAGTTACCTGCTGGGGCTCGATGCCCTCCTCGCCCTGGCGGCACCCGCCCGTCGGCCGCGCGGGCGCCGGTGAATCGCCCCCGCCTCGCCGCCGTCTAAAGTCTCGTCAGGACGGGGTGAGCGGATAATTGCCCCGTGAGCTCCGACGATCGGGCGCTGGTCGAGCGCTGCCAAGCGGGTGATCTGACGGCCTTCGAGCCGTTGGTTGAGAAGTACCGCCAGCGCGTATGGCGGTTAGCCCACAACGTCCTTCGCGACCGCGAGGAGGCATGGGACGTTGCCCAGGAGGCGTTCATAAGGGCTTACCAGGCGCTGCCGTCGTTTCGGGGGCAGTCGGCGTTCTACACGTGGCTGTTCCGCATCGTGATGAATCTCGCGGCCGATCGCGCCCGTCAGCGGGCTGCCCGTGGGCGCGCCTTCGGGACCGAGCGCGTTCCGGAGGAAGACTGGGAGCGAGTCATGACGGATCAGGGGCTGGCCCCCGACAGCTCGGCGGCACAGACGGAGGATCGCGAGCGCATCCGGACAGGCGCTCGACTCTTTGTCAGAGGATCATCGAACGATTATCATGTTGAGTGACCTTGAGGGCCTGTCATATCGCGAGATCGCTGACGTGCTGGACGTCCCGATGGGGACCGTGATGTCGCGCCTGCACAATGCGCGCAAGCGCCTGCGAGACGCCCTGGGCTCGTTTCTCGCCCTGATCTTCGTCGTCATGCTGACGTGGGGGGCGGGCGCGGCCTTCGCCCAAACGCCGACCGATACTCCCACCTCGACTCAGCCGCGGATCCATCTAGTCGCGCGCGTGTTCCTGGCCTCCGACGGTCCGCCGCCCTCCGATCTGTCTCAGCAACCGTTTACCCCGGATGCGCGGGCAGACACCCACATGCTGAAGCTGCGCAAGCTCCTGCGCTATGCTCAGTACCATCCGCTCCAGCAAACGCTGGCGGATGTTCCCATGGGGACGACGTACCGCACCGCGGTGGCGGGCGCTCGCCGGCTAGAGTTGACTCCCGAGGCTATACGCGAGCGAGGGGTGCTGTTGCGGGTCCGACTCGTCCAGGGCGACTTCGCCGAGGTCACGACGAATATCGCCACCCCGCCCGGGCGGCCGGCCGTGATCGGAGGACCTCGATACGGTGATGGCGTGCTTATCATCTTCCTGTGGGCCAACCCCACCCCCTAGGCCGTCCTGGGCCCGGGCCAGCCCGATCGGCCGAGCGTGAGTGACGGCGAGGAGCGCTACGCACGCGAGCGCGCGCGCATCGAGCAGGGGCACGTCAAGTATCGCGAGAAGCTGCAAGACCGAGGGAAAGCTATTCGTCCGCGACCGCCTCAAGCTCCTGCTCGACGTCGATACGGAATTCCAGGAAGACTGGCTGTTCGCGCGTTCGGAGGAATCCGAGACGCCTGCCGACGGAGTGGTCACGGGGGTGGGCATGGTGGGGGGTCGCGCCGTCTGCATCATGGCGAACGACTACACGGTCAAGGCCGGCTCCTGGGGCGAGAAGACCGTGCAGAAGATCGTCCGCATTCAGGAGAAAGCGGCGCGGCTGCAGGTACCCATCCTGTATCTGGTCGACGCCGCGGGCGGGCGGATCTCGGAGCAGATCAGGATCTTTCCCGGCCGCTATCACGCCGGTCGGATCTTCTACAACGAGGTTCAGCTCTCGGGCGTGGTGCCGCAGGTGTGCATCCTCTTCGGTCCCTCGCCGGCAGGGTCGGCGTACCTGCCGGCCCTCACAGACCTGGTCATCATGGTCGACGGCAAGGCGTCGCTCTACGTCGGTAGCCCGCGCATGGTGGAAATGGCCGTTGGAGAAAAGACCACCCTGGAGGAGCTCGGTGGGGCCCGCATGCACTGCAGCGTCTCGGGCTGCGGCGACGTGCTGGCTAGGTCAGACGAAGACGCCATCGAGCTGGCCAAGCGATACCTCGCGTACATGCCCTCGTCCTATCGGGCGCACCCCGCCGACGGGGAGATCGTGGAGCCGAAGCCGGGCCGCCCCATCGATGCGATCGTGCCCTACGATCAGCGAAAGTACTTCGACATGTACGAGGTGATCGACCGCATCATCGACGCCGGGTCGTGGTTCGAGATCAAACGGCTGTTTGCCGCCGAGATCATCGTGGGGCTCGCTCGTATTGGAGGCCGTGTCGTAGGGATCGTGGCCAACCAGCCGAAGGTGAAGGGGGGCGTGCTCTTCGTCGATTCCTCGGACAAGGCCGCCAAGTTCATCTGGCTGTGTAACGCCTACAACATTCCCCTGGTGTATCTGGCCGACGTGGCGGGCTTCATGGTAGGAAGCAAGGTCGAGCGCGAAGGCATCATCCGTCACGGCGCCAAGATGGTCTTCGCCACCGCCCAGGCCACCGTCCCCAAGATCTCTGTCATCGTACGCAAGTGCTACGGGGCGGGCCTGTACGCCATGTGCGGTCAGGCGTTCGAGCCTGACGCCGTGGTGGCGTTGCCCCAGGGGCAGATCGCGATCATGGGCCCTGAGCCAGCCGTGAATGCCGTGTACTACAACAAGATCATGGAGCTCCCGGAGAACGAACGGGCCGCCTATGTGAAGGAGCGACGCGATGAGTATGCGCGCGACGTCGATACCTTCAAGCTCGCCTCCGAGATGCTCATCGACGGTATCGTGCCGGGCTCGGCCTTGCGCCAAGAGCTGATCACACGGCTCCGTTACGCCGAGTCAAAGATTCACGAGTTCCCCGCCCGACGCAACGCCGTTTTGCCTGTTTGATCAGGGGGCTCACGCCCACCCGCGCCGTCACGGCCGGGAAACCCGGGCCGCTCCGGTCATGCGCCAGTCGGGGCCCGGCGCTCGTCACGGCCCGGGAAACCCGGGCCGCTCCTCGGTCATGCGCAGCCGGGCCTCGGCGCCCCGACCCCGCGCTCGTCACAGCCCGGGAAACCCGGGCCGCTCCTCGGTCATGCGCCAGCCTGGGGCCTCGGCGGCCCCCCAAACCCCCAGCGCTCGTCATGCGCACCGGAGGGCACGCGGTCACCGGCTGTCTGGGCCTCGGCGCCAAGCGCGTACGACCGAGGGGCGTCACGGCTTGCCGGGGCGCCGAGCGTTGGGGGGCATGGGGGCCTTTCGAGGCCCCCCACCAGGTCAATCCCCGAAGCGGCGGCGGGTTTGGGTGAGGGCGGCGGCGATCGTGGCGGGCAGCCGCGCACCGAACTGCGCATAGAACGCCTCGAGATCGGCGAGCGCCTCCCGCCATTCGTCGGGATCGCAGCGGAGGGCCTCCGCCAGTCGGGACGGCGTGACGGCGAGCCCGTCGAGCTCGAGAGCACCCGGCGCCGGAATCGATCCGACCGGCGTCTCCTGCGCCTCTCCCGCCCCGCGGATTCGCTCCACCACCCACTTGAGCACACGCATGTTCTCGCCATATCCGGGCCAGAGGAACTGTCCGTCAGCGTCACGGCGAAACCAGTTCACCCGGAAGATGCGTGGGGGGCTGCTCACGCGCTGACCGATGGCCAGCCAGTGAGCGAAGTAGTCGGCCATGTTGTAGCCGCAGAAGGGAAGCATGGCCATGGGATCGCGGCGCACCACACCGACCTGGCCCGTGATGGCCGCCGTCGTCTCCGTGCTCATGGCCGAACCGAGGAAGACGCCATGCGCCCAGTCAAAGGCTTCGAAGATGAGTGGGATGGCGCGCGTCCGCCGTGAGCCGAAAATCAGCCCTGAGATCGGGACTCCCTGGGGATCCTCCCAGTTAGGCGCCACCGATGGGCACTGCGGAACGGGCACGGTGAAGCGCGAGTTCGGGTGAGCCGCCGGGCCATTGCCCGGCGCCCACGCGCGGCCCTGCCAGTCTGTGAGGCCGGAAGGGGGCGACGGCGTCAGGCCCTCCCACCAGGGCTCGCCATCTCGCGTGAGCGCGACATTGGTAAAGATGGTGTTCGTCCGGACCATGGCCGTGGCATGGGGGTTTGTCTTGGGGCTGGTATTGGGGGCCACCCCGAAGAAGCCACGCTCCGGGTTGATCGCGCGGAGCTGACCCTCGCGATCCACCCACATCCACGCGATATCGTCGCCGAGGGTCCATACGCGCCAGCCCGGCAGCTGCGAGACAACCATGGCCAGGTTGGTCTTGCCCGAGGCGCTCGGCATGGCGGCGGCAAGGTATGTCACCCGCCCGTCCGGATCCTCGACCCCGATGATCAGCATATGCTCGGCCAGCCATCCCTCATGGCGTGCCTGGGACGAGGCGATCCTGAGAGCGTGACACTTCTTTCCGAGGAGGGCGTTGCCCCCGTAGCCGGAGCCCACGCTCCAGATCAGCTTCTCCTCGGGGAAGTGGAGGATCAGCCGGCGGTCGGGTGACAGATCGCCGAGGGCGTGCAGTCCGGCGATGAAGTCATGCTCATCGCGCATGTGTTCGACGGCAACGGCGCCGACTCGCGTCATGATGTGCATGCTCGCGACCACGTACGGGCTGTCGGTGACCATGAGCCCAACCCGGCTCATGGCGGAACCGGCCGGCCCCATGAGATAGGGCACGACGTACATGGTCCGATCCCGCATGGCCTTGCGAAACATCGGCGCGGCCTTCGCCTTGGCCTCGGCGGGCTCCATCCAGTTGTTGGTCGGGCCGGCCTCGTCGTGATTCCGACTGCAGACGAAGGTCAGCTGTTCGGTACGCGCCACATCCTGAGGGTGGCTGCGATGCAGATAGCAACCCGGATAGGTTCGCTGATTGAGCGCGAGCAAGGTACCGTCGCGCAGCATCGCCTCGATGAGCGAGTCGTACTCGGCCTTGGACCCGTCGCACCACACGACCCGCGAGGGTGTGGTGAGCCCTGCCGCTTCGTCCACCCACTTCTCGGCGACGCCGGTGATACTCATGCCCGCATCCTTCGTCTTATCGAGGCCAGGTTGGGCGCGCTCGCTAGGGCCCGGGCGCCGCTGCCCGGAACTGCGCGTGGCCTAGACCCTACTGAGAGCGGCGCGAGGCGTCAAGCGCAATCCTGCGTGCTAGCATCGCCTGCGGTGAATGGCCTCGTGTACGCAGTCCGGTTTCTCACGATCGTGCCCTGGCCGGACCGGAGCCGGGCACCAGGCGCGGGATCCCCGGCTTCGCTCGGGGCGGCGGCAGCGTGGTTCCCGCTCGTCGGTCTCGGTATCGGGGCTGTCCTGGTTCTCGTGGAGCGGGCCACAGCTCGGATCTTCCCGACGTTGCTGGCGGGGCTGATCACGGTCGTCACCTGGAAACTGCTCACCGGAGGCCTTCACCTGGACGGCTTGGCGGACTGTCTGGACGGGCTGGCCGGCCATGACGCCGAGCATCGACTGGCCATCATGCGGGACAGCCGGATCGGGACCTTCGGAGCTATGGGGCTCATCCTCGTTCTGCTGCTGGACGTGGGGGCCCTGGCCGAGGTCCCGTCGCCTCAGCGCTGGCGGGTTCTACTCGTTGCGCCTGTCGTTGGTCGCGCTGTCCCGGTCGTGCTGGCCAGGCTGTTCCCTCCGGCCCGGCCCGACGGCCATGGGGTCGATTTCCGCCGAGGTCTCCGCCCGTTCGCCGGTCCTCTGGCTTTTGGCGTCGCCGCCCTCGTGTCCATGGCATTCCTCGGGGCGGCGGGAGCGCTGGCCATGACCGTGGCCGCGCTGGTGTCCGTGCTCTTTGCGAAGGTCATGACCCGCCGGCTCAAGGGGATCACGGGCGACGTTCTCGGCGGAGCCGTCGAACTGGCCGAGCTGGCGGTCCTTCTCACGGTCACGGCATGGGTCTCTCTCCAACGCTGATCTTTCTCATCCGCCACGGCGAGGTCGTTCAGGCGGAGACACGGCGCTTCATCGGGCACATGGACGTCCCGCTCTCCCTGCGCGGCGAGCGGCAATGTCTTGAGCAGGCGAGGACCCTGCGGAGGGTCGCGCTCGCTGCCGTATTTTCAAGCGACCTCGTACGCGCGCGACGCAGCGCCGAGATCATCGCTGCTCCGCACGGCCTCGTGCCCGTCGAGGTTCCTGCTTTGCGGGAGATGTCGATGGGCCGGTGGGACGGGCTCACCGCCGCCGAGATCCAGGCGCGCGAGCCGGCCGCCTTCGCCGAATGGATGGCCCGCGTGGGAGAATTTCCGTTTCCGGAAGGTGAGAGCGTACCCGATCTCCTGGCGCGCGCGTGGCCGGCTTTCGCGTCGCTCGTCGACGGCTACGCCGGTCGGGCGATCGCGGTGGTCGCTCATGGCGGGACCAATCGCGCCCTCCTCTGCCATGTTCTCGGGATGCCCATGGCACGCCTGCTTGGCTTCGGACAGGACTATGGCGCCTTCTCACTTCTCGAAGGGCCGAGCCCATGGCAGCTGCGGCATCTCAACGAGCGGCCGATGCTATAATTCGCCGCATCGTGTCAAGACACCGATGATGCAGGCCCCTCGCCGTCTGTGCAGGGGCGAGAAGGAGCACTCATGAAAGCCCTGCGCACGCTCGGCAGCGTTCTGATCGGTGTACCCCTCGCCCTCGTCGTTGCGCACCACAGTCTGGCTCAGACCGCGCCCAAGACGGGTGGGGTGTTCAAGGCGGCCATGATCGGTGAGCCGCCGTCCCTCGATCTGCACACCACCACGGCGGTGATCACCCAGCAGATTACCTGGCACATCTACGAGACGCTCTACACCTACGACAAGGGATACCAGCCCATCCCGATGCTGGCCGAGGGGCACACCGTCGGCGACGGGGGACGGACATACACGTTCAAGCTCCGGCGTGGGGTGAAGTTCCACAACGGCAAGGAGATGACGGCCGCAGACGTCGTGGCGTCCCTCAAGCATTGGGGCAAGCTGGCCGGTCGTGGCAAAGCCGTGTCGAAGGACCTGGAGGGGATCGAGTCGAAGGATCCGTACACCGTCGTCATCTACCTGAAGGAGCCGATGCCAGCCCTGCTCGTAGGCCTCGCCCATCCGAACAATGCGGCGGCGATCTACCCGAAAGAGGTCGTCGAGGCGGCCGGTGAGGGACCCGTCAAGGACTACATCGGCACCGGCCCCTATCGCTTCGTCGAGCACAAGCCCGACCGTCACCTCAAGCTCGCCCGCTTCAAGGACTACAGTGCTCGCCCCGAGCCGGCCGACTTTTTTGGCGGCAAACGGTGGCCCTTCTGGACGAGATCCTGTTCATCCCGGTGCCCGAGGTGTCGGTACGCCTCGCCGGGGTGGAGACCGGCGAGTATCACCATGGCCAGCAGATCAAGCAGGACCAGTACGAGCGCATCAAGACGATGCCGGGGGTGGTCGCCCAGGTCATCAAGCCGTCAGCGTGGTCGACGGCCGTCCTCAACCACAAGCAGGGCCTCTTCACGGACAAGCGCCTGCGCCAGGCGGTGCAAGCGGCGCTCGACATGGAACCCATCATGGCCGCCGGCTTCGGTCACAAGGATTTCTACCGGATCGACCCGGCGTTGATGTTCCCCGAACAACCGGCCTGGTACTCAAAGGTCAGCGGCGAGCTGTACAACCAGAAGAATCGCGCACGCGCGCAGAAGCTCTTGCAGGAGGCCGGCTACCGCGAAACCCCCATCCGGTGGATCACGACCAAAGAATACGAGTGGATGTACAAGAACGCCCTGGTGGCCAAGCAGCAACTGGAGGCGGTGGGGATGAAGGTGGACCTTCAGGTCGTGGACTGGGCCACGCTCGTTCAGCGACGCAACAAGGCGGAGCTGTTCGACATCTTCTCGACCGGTTTCACCTTCAATCCCGATCCTGCTTTCAACACTGCGGTCGATTGCAACTGGCCCGGCTGGTGGTGTCTTCCCGACAAGGACCGGTGGATGGAAGCGATTCGGCGCGAGGCCGATCCCCGGCTGCGGCGGGCCATGTGGGAGAAGGTGCAAACCCTGTTCTACGAGGACGTCGGCCGCATCAAGTTCGGCGACTACTTCTCGCTCG
The DNA here is from genome assembly GCA_963754315.1 of uncultured Candidatus Rokubacteria bacterium. Lineage (GTDB taxonomy): Bacteria > Methylomirabilota > Methylomirabilia > Rokubacteriales > CSP1-6 > CAVWFS01. Next base: position 296,296 of record CAVWFS010000007.1, on the reverse strand, counting down.
TGGTGAACCGGAAGGACGTCAAAGGGCTGCTCGCCGTCAACGAGCTCGCCCTCTGGAACGTGTGGCTGGATAAGTAGGCACTCCGCCGTGCACACCTACGTCGCCCGTCGCCTGCTCGCCCTCCTTCCGGTGGCGCTGGTGGTGGCGACGGTCGCCTTCGTGCTGATCCACCTGGCCCCGGGCGATCCCGCCTCGGTCATCGCAGGGCCCGACGCCTCGGCCGAGGATGTCCAGAAGATTGCCCGTCAGCTCGGGCTGGACGCGCCCCTGCATATCCAGCTTGGCCGCTTCTATCTTCGCCTGCTCCAGGGCGACCTCGGTCAGTCGATCTTTCTGCGCAAGCCGGTGAGCGAGGCAATCCTGGACCGCGCGGAGCCCACCCTGCTCCTCACCGCCTTCGCCACCGTGATCGCCGTGATGTTGGGAGTCCCGGCCGGCATCATCGCCGCCCGCTATCGCAACGGGGTACCCGACCAGGCCTGTATGGCCCTGGCCTTGGTGGGCATCTCCGTTCCGAACTTTCTGCTTGCCCTCCTGATGGTCCTCCTGTTCGGGGTGCAGCTCGGCTGGTTTCCGGTCGCGGGCTATGCTCCGCTCGAGTACGGATGGCTCGGGACGCTCCGCTCCCTCGTGCTTCCCGCGGTCGCCCTGGGTGTCGTGCAATCCGCCCTCATCGCACGCATCACCCGATCCAGCATGCTCGACGTGCTGTACCAGCCCTTCATCGTCGCCAGCCGGTCCAAGGGTCTGGCCGAGCGGGCCATTGTCTACAAGCACGCTTTGCGCAACGCGCTCATCCCGACCATCACCATCATCGGAATCAGCTTCGCCATTCTGATCGGGGGAGCGGTGGTCGTCGAGACGATCTTCAATATCCCCGGAATCGGCCGCCTGATCATCTCGGCGGTACTGCGGCGTGACTACCCGGTCATCCAGGGCGTCGTCCTGTGCGTGGCCGGCGTGTACATGCTGGTCAACCTGCTCATCGATCTCTCGTATCTCGTCATCGATCCCCGCGTGCGCTACCAATGAGCGGCGCGTCGGGCGCTGTCACCCTGCCTCCCGTGGCTGCCGTGGCGCGACCGAGCGAGAGCGAACTGGCGCGGGCGCTCCGCGTGCTGACCCGACGCAAGATCGCGGTGATTGGGTTGATCCTCATGCTCATCGTCGCGCTGGTGGGCGCGCTGGCGCCCCTCATTGCTTCCGACCCTCAGCGTATCGATGTGGTGGCCCGGCTGGTGGCGCCGGGCGATATGCACTGGTTCGGCACCGACGACCTCGGCCGCGACGTCTTCAGTCGGGTGGTTTTCGGAGCCCGCCTGTCGTTGGGGGTCGGCGCCGCGGTGATGGTGTTCGCCTTCGTGGTCGGACTGCTGTCGGGTCTCGTCGCCGGGTTCTACCACGGCCTCGACAACACGATCATGCGCTTCATGGATGGGCTCATGGCCTTTCCGGCCATTGTGCTGGCGGTGGCCCTCATGGCCGCCCTCGGCCCCAGCGTGCTGAACGTGATTCTGGCGATCGGCGTGGTCTACGCCCCGCGGGTGGCGCGGGTGGTGCGCGGCTCGGTCCTCGTCGTGCGCGAGATGGCGTACGTGGAGGCGGCGCGGGCCCTCGGCGCCTCGGACCGCATGCTCGTCCTCCGTCACGTGTTGCCCAATTGCCTGTCGCCGGTGATCGTGCAGGGAAGCTTCATCTTTGCGGCCGCTGTGCTCACCGAGGCCGCCCTGTCGTTCCTGGGCGTCGGGGTGCCGCCCTACGTGCCGAGCTGGGGCAATATCCTGGCCGAGGGGCGCCTCTATCTGCAGCAGGCGCCCTGGCTGGTGATCTATCCCGGTCTCGCCATCATGGCCACCATCTTCGGTCTCAATCTGCTCGGCGACGCCGTCCGCGATCTCCTCGATCCGAAGGTTCGTGGCCTCAGCCTCGAGAAGCCGTCGTAGGTCCGTCCAGTGCTAAGGTAGGAGACCATGCCACCTCATCGAAACGCCTATCGACCGGTCGTGATGGGACTGCGCGGCGTCGCGACGTCAGCGCATCCGCTGGCCTCCATGGCTGGCATTCAGGTGCTGCTCGCCGGCGGCAACGCGGTGGACGCGGCGGTCGCGGTCGGCGCGGCCCTCAACGTCGTCGAGCCTTTCATGTCGGGCATCGGGGGCATCGGGCTGATGCTGATCTCGCGGGGGAACGGCGAGCGACACGTGCTGGACTTCATCGGCCACGCTCCTCAGGCGTCCGATTCGTCCCAGGTGCGTGAGGCCGATCTGGCGGGAGGCCCGAAGTCCTGCGCCACACCCGGTAACCTCGGAGGATGGTTGGCCGCGTGGGAGCGCTTCGGCTCCATGCCGAGATCGGCGATTCTGGGGCCTGCCATCGAACTGGCCGAGCACGGGATTCCGCTCACCTGGAGAAGCGTCGAGTTCCTCAGCAGGGCCAGGGAGACTCTGGGACGATCGCCTGAGGCGCAGCGCCTCTATCTCGGCCAGGGGGACCTGCGTCCCGGAGCCGTCATGACGTACAAGGATCTGGCGGGCACCCTGCGCCAGGTTGCCGAAGGAGGAGCCGAGGCCTTCTACCAGGGCCCCGTGGCTCTCCTGATCGCGCGCGCGGTGAGGGCGGCGGGAGGCTGGTTGACGGAGGACGATCTGAAGGCGTTTCGGCCCGTGTGGCGCGAGCCAGTTTCGGTCAGCTACCGGGGTGCCGAAGTTGTTTCCATGCCGCCGCCCTTCTCGGCCTTTCAGATGCTGGAGACGCTCAACATCCTCGAAGGCTACGACGTGGCCGCCTGGGGCCACAATTCGGAGCTCTACCTCCACCACCTCCTCGAAGCGATCAAGCTCAGCTCGGCCGACCGTCTCGCCTATGCCTATCGGGACAACGTGCCCATCCACGGACTCCTCGCCAAGGCCTACGCCGCCTCCCAACGTGCCCGGATCACCGACCGCGCGGCGGTGAGCGAGGGGGAGCGCTACCATCCCGAGCGTCTCGCCGGCCAGATCGACGAGGGCCATCCCGCGAACTTCATGCACGAACAGACGACACACTTCGCGTGCGCGGATGCGCACGGTACGGTCGTGTCGGTCACCCAGACGCTCGGGGTTCCCTTCGGTTCGGGATTTGCCGTGCCGGGGACCGGGATCGTCCTCAATAACATCCTTAAATGGATGGACCTGGATCCCGCCTCGCCCAATTTGCTCCGACCGGGTCGCAAAGCCGGCACCATGATGTCCCCCACGCAGGTGTTCAGGAGTGGGAGCTTTGCGCTCTCGATGGGGACACCTGGCTCCTACGGCATTCTCCAGACGCAGGCGCAGATGCTGCTCAACGTGCTCGACTTCGACTTGAACGTCCAGGAGGCCATCGAAGCGCCCCGCGTGCGCGCGTATCGCGATAGGCTGGTCGACGTCGAAGCGCGCATTGCCGTCTGACATCCGCGAGGCTCTGGGACGCCGCGGGCACCAGATCAACACGCTCGATGACTGGTCATGGGTGGTCGGAGGCGGGCAGGGCATCGCTCGCGATCCGGAGACGGGCGCCCTCATGGCGGGTGCCGATCCCCGCCGCGATGGTTACGCTTTAGCGGTGTGAGAAAGCCCCCTGCGTGACGGTCGCCCTCCTCACGCTCTCGGTCAGGGCGCGCGGAACAGGATCGTGCCCATATAAGCCTCCGCGCTCGACTTCGTGTCGTCAGAGTCGATCCCTATCGCCACCGCGTCAGGATTGTCGGGAGCCTCACCGTAGATCCTCCGGTAGTCCTCGAGGACGTTGCGCTGCTGGGTGAGCCACGTCCCCAGTCCGGCCTCGCCCGATCGTACGACAACGTAGGTGACCGTTGCCGTCTTCTGGCTCTTGATGAACTCACCGGCGGGAGCGGTCGTGTCCCACACATAGCCAATGATGCGCGAGCGAAGCATCTCCGGGAAACGCCGCCATACGACATAGATCTGGCCGCCCTCGTCGTCGGTAGCCGCCTGGCGGGCGTCCCCTCCCTTGGGAAGCGTGACGACCTTCCAGCTCCACTGCAGAACGGGAGTCTCCCTGAGATTCACCTTCCCGGTGATGTTCTTGACGATCATGGAGCTTGTGGAGCGACTCACCAAGTGCAGAGATCGAGTGCCCTCGTCGGCAATGGTGAATCCGTGATAGTCCGCCTTGCCCCAGCTCTGCGCCCGCCACTGCGCGGGAACCCCCGTGGAGCCTAGAGGCTCTTCCTTCCAATCCTCGATCACAACCTCGGTGGCCGCCCAGGCCGTGCTCAGCGCGGCCAGGACCAGGACGATCGCCACGACTCGATGACACATTCGATGGCTCCCCTCGATCGACCGCCTCCGGGCCGACCGCGGCCCTATGATACCGTCTGCAACCGTGAACGAGATTGGCGAGGTCGTGCGGGTGGACAAGTGGCTGTGGGCTGCCCGCCTCTTCAAGACCCGCACCTTGGCGGCAGCGGCGTGCCACGGTGGTAAGGTCGATGTCAATCACCAAGCCGCCAAGCCCTCCAGGCTCTTGCGGGCGGGCGACACGGTGCAGGTGACCGTCGAACGAGGTCGCCGGGTGGTCCGAGTCGCCGCCCTCGCCGATCGGCGTGGGCCGGCCACAGCGGCGCGCACCCTGTACGACGATCTGACGCCCCCGGCGCCGCCCAGGATTCGCGCCGGCCGGCCGGCCTCTCGGGCGCCGGGCACGGGGCGCCCGACCAAGCGTGAGCGGCGGGCAATCGACCGTCTGCGTGGAGGATGAGACGTGGAGACCTATGCCTGGACCACCATCGTTGATGGCCTGAATCAGTATCTGCGGCTCCGCTCGATCCCCATCGGCATGAAGCTCTTCGAGACCGTGGCCGAGATGGAGGCAATCCCCAAGATCCGCCGACCCCGCAGCAAACACACGACCGATCAGATCGTGGCTCAGGCTCGTCAGCTCGGCTGGACGGTGGGCATCACCATGGCCGATCTGGTGGGAGCCCAGTGCGGGGCGGTCATCGGCTTGCACCCGCAGAACGCGGAGTGGCTCTCGGGCTCGCGCATGGCGGGCGTGTGGTTCAAGACGATCGAGGATGCCGCCGCCCATCAGCAGGCGATGGACGTGGTGCCCTACGGGCGCTATCAGGCCATGGCCGTGTCCCCGTTGACGTCGGGCCGGCTCGAGCCACCGGATGTGTGCCTGATCTACGGCACGCCAGGACAGATGATTTTCTTCATCAACGGCCTGCAGTGGTCCGGCTACTGCAAGCTCACCATGACCTCGGTCGGGGAGTCTGCCTGCGCAGATTCCTGGGGTAAAGCACTGCGGACCGGGGAACCTGCCCTTACCATTCCCTGCTATGCCGAGCGCCGGTACGGAGGCGTCGCCGATGACGAGATGCTCATGGCCATTCCACCGCGGTATCTCCCCAAGGTGATCGAGGGTCTCGCCGCTCTGCATCGGAACGGGTTGCGCTACCCGGTTCCGCCCTACGGGATCCAGTCCGATGCGGCGGCCGGGCTCGCCATCAGCTACGCGGACAAGAAGGAGCGCTGAGGAAGGGATTCCGACGGCTATGCTACGCTACCGAAGTTTCGATTCCACCATTGAGGCTCACGGACAACGACTGGCGAAAAGGAGAGTTGTGATGCCCATCAAGGTCGGTGATCGGTTGCCGGATGGCACCCTCATGGAATTTGTGGAGACCGAGCGTCCAGGCTGCACGGTCGGTCCCAACAGCTTTCCCGTGCAGGATCTGGTGAAGGGGAAGCGCGTCGTCATCTTCGGGCTACCGGGTGCGTTCACGCCGACCTGCTCGGCCAAGCACGTACCGAGCTACGTCGCCGCCCATGGCCAGCTCAAGGCCAAGAACGTGGACGAGGTCTGGTGCGTCGCCGTCAACGACGCCTTCGTCATGGGGGCCTGGGGGCGGGAGCAAAAGAGCGACGGCAAGGTGCGGATGATGGCTGACGGCAGCGCTGCGTATACCAAGGCGCTCGGCCTCGACATGGATCTCACGTCGCGTGGAATGGGCGTCCGCTCTCAGCGGTACTCCATGCTCGTCGATGACGGTATCGTGAAGGCGCTCAACGTCGAACAGCCCGGGAAGTTCGAAGTGAGCGACGCCCAGACCATGCTACGCCAGGCATAAGGAAACACCACCCGCCACGTGTGACCGAGGGGTGGACCCGGGTTCCCCGGGCCACCCCGAGCGCTGGGGGGGTTTGGGGGGCCTGTCGGGGCCCCCCAACATAAGAACCTCACGCACACCACTCGCGCGGCCCGTCGTCAGTGTAGCCACACTGCTCGCAGGAACTAAAGTAATGCATGGCGGGCGGCATGGCCACCGCCAAGCGGAGCGAGAGGTCGTGGCCGACGTTGCGGATGTGGTGTACGGCACCGCGCGGGACCCACACCACGTCGTCCTTGGTCGCGCGGACGACGATTCCACCCGTCAGTTCCCATTCGAGATGCCCGGCCAGGACCACCCACCATTCATCGAATTCGCGGTGCCAGTGTGGGCGGTTGCCCCCGCCGGGCGGGCTTGCGATCAACGTTACCAGCTGACGCTCGTCGGCGATGAGTCGCTTGGACCAGGGAGGCGAGCCCATCTGCCCCACGACATCCGCGATCCGCGTGTGGAGCTGGTTCGGCCAGGTGGTGTTGGCCACCGCCGGTGGAGTCGGCCCGGAGGCGAGTTGGCTGATCACGATGGTGGCGGAAGCGGTCATGGGTCGTCCTTTGCCCGGAGAATATTGAACCCAGTGACGGGGCGCTGAAACCCCTTGAGGGTCAGCTCGCCGACGGCCTCGCACTCGACCAGCCCATCGATGGTGGCAACCAGCCGCTGCGAGATGAGGATCTGGCCTGGCTTCGCCTCACCACACAGACGGGCGGCCAGGTTGGTCACGGTGCCGATCGCGCCGTAATCCCAGCGCCCCTCGAAGCCGATCGCGCCGAGGGTCGCGTACCCCTGGGCGATGCCCACGCCGAGGCCGAGCTCCCATCCGCGTTTGCGCCAACCCATGCTGAGGGCGGACACGCGGTGGCGCATGCCGAGGGCCATGCGCACCGCCCGCTCGGGAGGATTGGGTACGGGCAGGGGATCGTTGAAGAAGATCATCATGCCATCCCCGGTAAATCGCTCAAGAGTTCCCTCGTGCTCGAGGATCAGCTGGCCCATGGCTTCGTGGTATTCGCGAAGCATGCCCATCACTTCCTCTGGCTCCGACGTTTCGGCGAACGCGGTGAAGCCACGGAGGTCGACGAAGACCACGGTGATTTCACGGCGATGGGTCCGGAGGGGATCCTCGGTGCCGCCGGCCACGATCAGCTCGGCAAGATGGGGCGAGAAGAAGCGCTTGAGCCGCCCCAGCCGCTCCAGCTGGGCAACCTGCTCCTGCACTCGCTGCTCCAGCGACCGGGTGAGCTCCATCAGCTCGTCGTGCAGCTGCTTGATGCGCAGCAGCGAGCGGACGCGGGCGAGTAACTCCGCCTGGTTGATGGGCTTGGTCAGGAAATCGTCGGCGCCCGCCTCGATGCCTTTGACTCGTTCCTGGGTCGGATCGAGCGCGGTCACCATCACCACGGGCAGCAGGGCCGTCGTGGGGTTTTCGCGGAGCTTCCGACAGACGTCGTACCCGCTCATGCCCGGCATCATCACGTCCAGCAGAACCAGATCCGGCGGCTCCTTGTCGATGTGAGCGAGCGCCTCCGGCCCCGAGGCCGCGGTGGCGACCGCGTAGCCCTTGGCTCCGAGGAGGTCGGCGAGCAGCTTCACGTTGACGGGCGTGTCGTCAACGACCAGCAGGCGCGCAGGATCACTCACGTCGAGGCTCCTCCGGCCCGTCCGAGCAGGGCCTGCACCGCGGAGGTGAACTCGCGCACGCTGATGGGCTTGCTCTGGTAGCCGTCGAAGCCGGCCGCCATGATCTTCTGGCGATCGTGGGTCATGGCGGAGGCGGTGACGGCCATGACCGGGATGCTGCGGGTGGTCGTGTCCGCCCGGAGTTCGCGCAGGGCTGCGATGCCGTCCATCCCTGGCAGCTGGATATCCATGAGCACGAGGTCGGGGCGAAGTTCCCGCGCCAGCCGCACACCGTCCTCGCCCGTCTCTGCCTCGGCGATACGGTATCCACGGTAGGTGAGCACATCGCGCACGAGCTTACGGTTCTTGTCATTGTCCTCGACGATCAGGATCAGCTCGTTGGCCATGGCCTCACCGGCAACGTGAAGGTGAACGTCGAGCCCTGCCCCACCGCGCTCTTCACCCAGATGGTCCCCCCGTGTAGCTCGACGAACTTGCGACAGAGCGTGAGCCCGAGCCCAGTGCCCTCTCGCTTCATCGCATAGTCCGTTCCCACCTGGCGGAACTCCTCGAACACGGCCTCCTGGTCCCCGGGGGCGATGCCGATGCCGGTGTCGCTCACCGCGATCTCCACGTGTCCATCCACAGGCTCCGCCCGCACCTCGACCCGCCCCCCCTCGGGGGTGAACTTGATGGCGTTGGAGAGCAAATTCAGCAACACCTGCTTCACCTTGCGCTCGTCCCTCGCGAATTCGCCCAGCCGATCGTCGACCGATGCGGTCAGGGCAATCCCACGCCGGGCAGCCCGCTCGCGCACGAGGGTGAGGGCGTTGTCGAGAGCCTGGGGCAGATCGAAGTCGGTCAGCTCGAGCTCCATCCGCCCCGCCTCGACCTTGGACAGGTCGAGGATGTCGTTGATGAGCGACAGGAGGTGGCGCCCCGAGCTGAGAATATCGTTGAGATACTCTTCCTGCTTGTCGTTGATCTCCCCGAACATGCGATCGAGGAGAACTTCGGAGAAGCCGATGACGGCGTTCAGCGGTGTGCGCAGCTCGTGCGACATGTTGGCCAGGAATTCCGACTTGTGGTGGGTCGCCACCTCGAGCTGCCGGCTCTTGTCCTCGATCTCCCGGAAGAGGCGCGCGTTCTGGATGGCCAGGGCAGACTGGTTGGCGAACGTCTGCAGCAGCTTCACCACCTCGTCGCCGAACGCACCGGCCACCTTCCGGTTGATCACGAGGGCCCCGAGCACGTGATCTTCCCGGATGAGCGGGATGGCCAGCAGCGCACGGTAGCCGGCGGCAGCCAGCAGATCGCGCACGGGACTCTGATAGCCACCGACCGTCAGGTCGGGGATCTGTACCGGCGCCCGTTGGGCAGCCGCCTCTCCCATGATGCCCTCCCCCTTGGGGATGGGCCGTTGACGGACCGCGTCCACGAAGTCCGCCGCGAAGTCGTCGCTCATCCGCAGCAGACGAAACTCTTCGGCGATCTCGTCGTACTCGTAGATCGTGCAACCGTCGGCCGCGGCGAGCTGGCTCGTTCGCGCGACAATGGTGGCCAGCACGGTCTCCAGGTGGAGGCTGGCGCTGAGGGTCTGACTCACCTCCCCGAGCGCGGTCAGCTCCTGCACCGACCGACTCAGCTCGGCGGTTCGGGCTTGCAGCTCGGTGAAGAGGCGGACATTCTCGATGGCGATCACCGCCTGATCGGCAAAAGTGCGCAACAGCGCCACCTGCTTGTCCGAAAACGGCGCCGGATCGCGTCCCCCGACCGCCAAGGCCCCAATGGGCCGCCCTTCGCGGAGCATGGGCACGGCGAGGACGCTCCGCGGGTGATCTGGCCCGCGCCCGGACCCCATGGAAGCGCGCTTCAACTCGGGGTCGTACTCAGGATCCTGCGTGATATCGGGAATGTGCACCACCGCACCGTCGAGGATCGCCCGCCCGTTGGCCAGACCCCGATGCGGGGCCAGGGGGAAACGGGCCCGCACCGCGGCTCGGCCCGCCGCGCCCCAGCCGAGCTCCGGGTCGGCGGTGTGCTGGGCCACCAGATGCATGAGGCTCCCGTCGAACCTCACCATCGCGCAGCCCACGCCGTCGCACAGCCGGACCGCGCTCCGCGCGATCGCGTCGAACACGGGCTGAACGTCCGTTGGCGAACTACTGATCACGCCCAGGATCTCGCCTGTGGCCGTTTGCTGCTCAAGGGCCTCCGTCAGCTCGCTCGTGCGCTCTTCGACCTTTTGCTCGAGGGTGGCATACGACTCCTGGAGCTGGGCCGTCATCTGGTTGAATCGCGCGGCCAGGGCCTCGATCTCGTCGCCCGTCTTCACTTGAATCCGGTGCCCCAGCTCCCCGGCGCCGATCTGGGCGGCCCCCGCCTCCAGGGCGCGAATGGGCCGAACCATCCGCCGGGCCAGGATCAGACTGGCCGCCACCGCGAAGGCGACGCCGAGAAGGACGAGAAGGCCAGTGCGGGTGGCGGACGAGCGCAGAGGCTCGAAGGCCTCCTCCAAGGGCTGCTCGACAAAGACGGCCCAGCGCAACGGCAGGATTATCGAGTGAGCCGTCAACACTTGCCGTCCCTGTAGGTCCTGGGCGATGGGAACATCGGGGGCCGAAGCCCCGGGGGTCGGCGGGGCGCTCAGGGCCGCGCGGACCTGATCGAGAGAGCTCAAGGTGGTCTTCTGCAGAACGAGGCTGATATCGGGGTGGGCAATGAGGTTCCCCTGCCCATCGACCACGAAGGCCTTGCCGGCTCGTCCCACCTTGATCTGATTCACCACGTCCCAGATGAACTTGAGGTTCACCTCGGCCACCGTCGCTCCCGCCCCGCCGCTGGCGGGCATCGCAATGGTCATGTACGGCTCCGATTCCTTGCGGAAGTACACCGGACCGTAATAGATGCGTCCGGATTTCGGAACCGTGAAGCGCGGGTCCTGGGCATAGTCCTGCTGGCCACCGATCACGTCCATGGCCAGGCGGGACACGCGCAGTTGCTCCTTGCCCGAAGCGTCGAGGTAGCTCAGCTCGGTGATGGCGGGCACCTGGCGGAGCAGCCGCAGATAGTCGATGCGGCGTTGCTCGAGAGCCGCCGACGGAGCGACGAGCTGGGGCTGGGTGGTCCAGCCAATCTGGCCCTCGATGCTTTTGATGAAGACCTCGATGCGCGAGGCAGCGCCGAGCGCCTTCTCCCGCTGCAGGGCGACCAGGGCCGCCTTGTTCTCCTGGTACGAGAAATAGATCTCGACCAGTCCGCTGGCCAGGAGGGCACCGCCGACGAGGACCACGATGACGATGACGTACTTCCAGAACAGTCGCCCGCGCCGCGTCAGGGGCGCCGTCGCATCGCTAGGTCGATTCACGAGGAGTGCGTCAGACCTTTCGGTATGACCAAGCGACCAGCTGAGTCGATGGTAGTGCGCATCGCAGTGATCGTACCATTCTTGCGACCGCCTGCTAATTCTGCTACCGTGCGTCCGCGTCGGCGTCCGGGATGCCCCTCAGGGGCCCAGGGAAGGCGGTGAGAGACCGCCGCGACCCCGTCACTGTAATCGGGGACGAAACCCGCAAGAGTCACTGGCCGCAGGGCTGGGAAGGCGCGGGGAGTAGGACGATCCGTGAGCCAGGAGACCTGCCCGCGCGCCTTTCACTATACCGGTCTTCGCGGGAGGGTCGGGGCTCATGGTGCCTTCGCTGTTTGTTCTCGGGGGCGCACGCAGCGGCAAGAGCCGCTTCGCGTTGGCCCGTCAGCCCTCGCGCGGTCGCGTCACGTTTGTCGCGACCGCCCAAGCCGGGCGATCTCGACATGGCGGCGCGCATCGCCCGCCACCGGGCGGAGCGCCCTCCCGCCTGGACGACGGTGGAGGAGCCGTTCGATCTGGTGGCGCGCCTGACCGCCATCGTGCGCGCCGCCGACGCCGTCCTCGTCGATTGCCTCACCGTGTGGGCCGCCAATCGCATGCTGCGCGGTGACCGTGATGAGGACATCCTGGCCGAGACCGATGCCCTGGCCGCCCTGATTCGTCGCCGTCCCTGCGCGCTCAGCGTTGTCTCCAACGAAGTCGGCGAGGGAATCCACCCTGACTCGAAAGATGGCCTCCGCTTCCGGGATCTCCTCGGCCTCGTGAACCAGCGGGTCGCGGCCGCGGCCGACCGGGTGGTCCTCATGGTCGCCGGTCTTCCCCTGGATGTGAAAGTGCCGCCGCATGAGTCTCCCATCTCGACTGTCCAGGCTGGTTGAGCGGATCGTACCGCTGGATCTCGCGGCGGGCGAGGCCGTCCAACGACATCTGGACAGCCTGACCAAACCTCCGGGCAGCCTGGGACGTCTGGAGGAGATCGCGTGGCGGCTCGCCGTGCTGAGCGGCGGCACGCCGCACGTGGAGCGACCAGTCCTCTTCACCTTCGCCGCGGACCATGGCGTCGTGGCGGAGCGCGTGAGCGCCTATCCCCAGAGCGTCACGGGACAGATGGTGGAGAACTTCCTGCGCGGCGGCGCCGCGATCAACGTTCTCGCGCGAGACGCCAATGCGCGCGTGGTGGTGGCCGACTTCGGCGTCGTCAACCCCCTTGTCAGCTCCCCAGGGCTCGTGGACTGCCGGATCGGCGCCGGTACCGCCAACATGGCGCGGGGCCCGGCCATGAGCCGTCCACAAGCGCTGCAAGCCTTGGAGGCAGGGGCATCGCTGGCGGCGGCGGCTATCGCCGAGGGCGCCGATCTGCTCGGGACGGGAGAAATGGGCATCGGGAACACCACCGCTGCCAGCGCCATCACCGCCGCCATCACGGGCGCGCCGCCGGCGGCCGTCACCGGACGGGGAACTGGTATCGACGAGGCCGGGTGGCGGCACAAAGTTCAGGTCGTCGAGCGGGCCCTCGATCGCAATCGGCCGGATCGCAGGGATGCCGTTGACGTGCTCGCCAAGGTGGGCGGTTTCGAGATCGGAGGCCTGGCGGGCGTGATGCTGGTCGGCGCCGCCGAACGAGTGCCGGTCGTCATCGATGGATTCATCGCCACGGCCGCCGCCCTGCTGGCCGCTACCGTGGCTCCGGCCGTAGGCGGGGTGCTCTTCGCGGCTCACCACTCTGCCGAGCCTGGACACGCCGTGGCCCTCCGACACCTCGGTCTGGCGCCCTATCTCGATCTCTCGCTGCGGCTCGGCGAGGGCACGGGGGCGGCCCTCTTCATCCATCTGGCGCGAGCCGCAGCCCGAATCTACGCGGAGATGGCCACGTTCAAGGCGGCTGGTGTCGACGGCCCGCAGTGAGGGGACGATGAGGCCGTCGACGACGGTTCGAGTGGCCTTGCTCGCGTTACTCTGCCTCGTCACGGCGAGGCCCACGTTCGCCCTCACGTATCGCGATATGACCGGCCGCGAGGTCACCCTCGCCGGACCTCCGACCCGCATCGTCTCTCTCGTACCGAGCGTCACCGAGCTGATCTACGCCCTCGGGGGGGAGGACCGTCTCGTCGGCCGGACTGACTTCTGCGACTATCCGCCGGCCGCGCTCCACAAGCCGAGCGTGGGGGGAATGGTCTCGCCTAGCCTCGAGGCCATCACGGCGTTGCGGGCTGATCTGGTGGTGGCCACCACGGCCGGAAATCGCGAAGAGACGTTCTTGCAGCTCCGGCGACTGGGGCTCCCGACCTACATCGTCAACGCCGACCGCGTGGGCGAGGTGTTCGATCTCGTTGCGCGCATCGGTGAGCTGACGGGGCGCCCGCATGCGGTGGCCGCGCTGGTGGCCCAGATGAACGAGCGCATCGCAAGGATCCGCGCTCGCGTACAGCCGTTCCGCGCGCCCCGCGTCCTCTACGTGCTCTGGCCCGAGCCTCTCATCGTGCCGGGTCGCCATGCCCTCGTGACGGAGCTGATCGAGATCGCGGGCGGACGCAGCGTCACGGCCGTCGACGGAGACGCCTATCCGCGCTACAGCCTGGAGGCTGCGGTGGCGGCGGCGCCCGAGGTGATCTTGCTCGCCAGTCACGGCTCGCGCACGGGCGCCACCGTCAAGGACAAGTGGGAGCGGCTCGCGGGCTTGCCGGCCATCAAGTCCGGCCGACTGCATGCGGTCGACGGGGATCTCATGCACCGCTACGGACCGCGAATGATCGACGGGCTCGCCCAGATCGCCCGGGCCATCCATCCGGAGGCCTTCAAGTAGTGCTGCCTACCGCCGGACGGCTGGCGCTCCTGCTGTTCCCCCTCTGCGCGTTCCTCCTCGCCCTGGCGTTCGTGGCCTTGTTTCTCGGCAGCGCGCCCGTCTCGCCGGAGGGCGTCGTCCGCGCGCTGACAGGGCGCGCCGCTCCGGAGTCCATCGAGAGCGCAGTGACGCTCAGTCTGCGGCTGCCCCGGATCATCGCTGCAGTCCTCGCGGGCGGGTCGCTGGCCGTGGCGGGGGTGGGCTTCCAGGCGCTGACCCGAAACCCCCTCGCCGAGCCGGCCATTCTCGGCGTATCAGCCGGCGCCGCCTTTGGTGTTGTCACCGGGCAGATGTTTGGCCTGGGATCGACGATTCTGGCCGCGCTCGGACTCACGGCGCTCGCGTTCGCGGGGGCCCTGGTGGCGGCGGCGGCCGTCTACACGATCGCCTCGGCGGGAAGCGTCCTGTCCATTCAGACCTTGCTCCTGTCCGGCGTGATCGTCGGGATCTTCTTCTCGTCCGCCATCACCGTGCTCATCTCGGTGATCGACTTGAATCGCCTCGGCGGCGTCGTCCACTGGCTCTTCGGCAACCTGGCCCCGGTTCCGCCGGGACCGCTCGTGGTCTTCGCGCTCTTGGTGGCTGTAGGGTTCTGGCTGATTCTCGGGCAGGCGAGGGCCCTGAACCTGTTTGCCCTCGGCGAGGAGACGGCGCGCCAGATGGGTGTGGCCGCCGAACGCCTCAAGCGCCGCATCTTCGTGGGCGCCGCGCTGTTGACCGCGACGGTGGTGGCCTTCGCAGGGCCGATCGGCTTCGTGGGCCTCATCGTGCCCCATCTCCTCCGGGGCTGGCTCGGTCAAGACAATCGACTGCTCGTGCCCACCGCCCTCGTGGCCGGTGGCGCCTTTCTGCTCGTGGCCGATACGGTCGCGCGCAACATCGTGGCTCCCGCCGAGCTATCGGTGGGAGTGATCACGTCGTTCTGTGGCGCTCCCTTCTTCGTGTACTTGCTGCGTACGCGGGCACGAACGCTCGTATGACGTCGACCTCCGTGCTCGAGCTTCACGGTGTCGGGTTCGCGTATCCAGGAGCGGCCGGGCGACGGGCACGCCCCTTCACGATGTCCAGCGTCTCCTTCGTGATCGCACCCGGGGAGATCCTGGGTGTGATCGGCCCGAACAGCGCCGGGAAGACCACACTGATCCGACTCATGACCCGGGTGCTCGCCCCGTCAGCCGGGCAGATCGTGCTGAGCGGTCGCGCCCTGACGAGTCTCAGCGCCTGGGAGTTGGCCTGTCAGCTGGCGGTGGTGCCGCAGGAGGCCCCACCGGCTCTCCGGTTCTCGGTCGAGCAGCTCGTGTTGATGGGCCGCTATCCGCACGCCCCCGGACGGTTCTTCGAGCGCGAGGAGGACGTGGCCATCGCGCGAGAAGCCATGGCCGCCACCGGCGTGCTGGAGCTGGCATCGCTGCCGGTCGAGATCCTCAGCGGGGGTGAACGCCAGCGGGCCATGCTCGCGCGTGCCCTTGCCCAGCAGCCGAGGCTCCTGATCCTCGACGAACCCACCGCCCATCTCGATCTGCGGTACCAGATGGAGTGTGCGACGCTCCTCGCGCGGGTGAACCGCGAGCGCGGCACCAGCGTGCTCCTCGTCTCCCACGATCTCACCCTGGCCGCTCAGCTATGCGATCGCCTCGTGCTGCTCGCCGAGGGGCGGATCGCGCGTCTGGGGCCCCCTGCTGAAGTTCTGGAGGAGTCGCTGCTGCGTACTGTCTATGGCTGTCCGGTCTTGGTGGAGCGGTCGCTCGCCCACGGCCGCCTGCAGGTGCAGGTGACGTGGCCGGAGAGGGGGTGATCGCGCTCGAGTTGACATGACGGCCTCGCGGTGAGGGAAGCCGGTACGGCTCGACGAGCTCAAGCCGGCACGGTCGCGCCACTGTGTGTGGGGAGCGACGTCCAGGTCCGTTCGACGGAGCCACTGTCCGCGGTGCGGATGGGAAGGTGAGGACGCTCGCGCTGATCCACGAGTCAGGAGACCTGCCTCGAGGCCCTTGGCATCCCAACCCTTTCGCGCAAGAAGGAGTGGACCATGTGGCGACTCTCGATGATTGTGCTGCTCGCGCTGGCCTGGCCCCTCCTGGGCCTGGCCCAGGACATCCAGATCGAGAAGCCCACGGAGACCGTCCCCTCGGCGGAGGACGACGACCGAGGAAGCCCGACGGCTGGATCCCGTGGTGGTGACGGCGACGATGGTGGCCACGCCTCAGGAGCGAATCGGGGCCACCGTCAGCGTGGTCACCGGCGACGAGATCACGCAGTACAACTACGATCAGCTGCCGGACGTGCTCCGGCAAGTGCCGGGCGTCAATGTGCAAACCACGGGGACCCCCGGCAAGTCCACCAGCATCAGCATCCGTGGCGGTGGATCGCAGCGCGCCATCGTGCTCGTGGATGGTCTGCGTACCGGCAGCCCGACCCTCGGCGCCACCGATCTGTCGGAGATCACCATCGACTCGATCGACCGGATCGAAATCGTCCGGGGACCACAGTCGACGCTCTACGGCGCCGATGCCATTACCGGGGTCGTCAACATCATCACCAAGAAGGGCCAGGGGCCGCCCAGCGCCAAGGTGTGGGTCGAGGGCGGCAACTACACGACCTTCCGCGAGCAGGTCAACGTGCAGGGCGCCTACGGGGGCTTCAACTTCAACCTGACGGGCAGTCAGTTCAACACCAACGGCAATCTGCCCAACGACGACACGGGCCAGACGTCGGTCTCGGGCCGGGTCGGCTACGACTTTCCGTGGCGCGGCGAGCTATCGCTCACGGGTCGCTACTCGTATCTCGACCTCGAGCTGCCCATCTTCTCGACGTCTCCCACCGTCCTCGATCCCAATTCGAAGAGCCAGAGGACGAACGGTCTCTACAATCTCGTCTACACGCAAAAGATCTTCGAGTGGTGGGACATGAAGGCCAGCGTCGGCCAATGGTTCAACATCGTCCGGCTTTCAGAATCGGCCACCTCCCGGGACGGACATCATCCTCGAGCAGATTGACACCCAGCGGCTGCAGGCCGACCTGCTCAGCACGTTCACGATTCCAAAGTGGAATACCTTGACCCTCGGCTGGGAGTACCGCAGCGAATCGGGCACGAACGTCACCCGAGGAACCTTCCCCACCGACTTCTCGACAACGTTGAACACGTTGGCCTTCTTCGGTCAGGACGAGGTCAGCCTCTTCGATCGGATCTTCCTCGGCGGGGGCCTGCGCTGGGAGGACAACAGTCAATTCGGGACGAGCCTCACGGGACGCGCCTCGGCCGCCCTCGTCATCAAGGAGACGGGCAGCAAGCTACGCTTCGCGTGGGGGCAGGGATTCCGGGCGCCGACCATCAATGACCTCTTCTTCCCCGGCTTCTCCAATTCGAACCTCAAGCCCGAGGAAAGCACGAGCTGGGAGATCGGCTTCGACCAGCGCCTGTGGAAGGACCGCATTCGATTCGGGGCGACCTATTTCCACAACGACTTCCGTAACCTGATCCAGTTCGCCTTCGATCCCGCCACCCTTCTCTTCATACCCGAGAACGTTGGCCGCGCTCGCATCCAGGGCATGGAGTCCTACGCGAACTTTGACCCGTTCGACTGGCTCGGCTTCTACGCCACCTACATGTACCTGGACGCTACCGAATCTCGACACCGGAGATGAGCTGCGCCGCGTCCCTCGCAACACCATCAACGCCGGGGTCACGGTGACGCCGTTCAGCCGTCTCACCCTCTTCATGCAGGCCAACGTGCTCTCGAGCCAGCTCGAGTCATCGTTCGCCGGACGCAATCCCGGATACTTCCGGATCGACACCGGCGGAACCCTCCTGCTGCTTGGCCGCCATGGGATGCTCAACCGGCTGGAAGCGACCCTGAGGATACAGAACCTCACCAATCAGAGTTATGACGAGGTGCTCGGTTTCCCCGCTCTCGGCATCAACGCCATGGTCGGTCTGCGCGCATATCTGCAGTGACCATGATCGAGGGTGTCCAGCACGAGGTGAGCGCCGAAGCGGTTGTCGTGACGATTCCGCGAGGCACTCACCGTCGTGTCATCCGCCCTCGTGGGAGGAGGGCTCGGCGCCGCGCGCACGATCGTCAATCTCCACGTGCCGAAGGACTGGCAGCCGCCACCTCGAGGAACAACCTCGGGGTGGGAGGCCGCCCTCGCCGACTTCGTGGCGCGGCGCGCGTTGCCCTCGCCCTATGTTGGGCTCTGCACCTCGGCCTGGACCCAGCACACGGAGGTCGCGTTCGAGGAGGCCGACGACCTGCGGGTTCTGGCCCTCGTGAGCGTGGGCCTCGGCAACCCGATCGAGGCCGGGACGAGCGTGGTGGCGGAGGCCCACGCCCCCTCGACCATCAACACAATCGTCGTGGTGGACGCGATCCCTAGCCCGGCTGCCCTCGTGAATCTCGTGATCACGGTGACCGAGGTCAAGACGGCGGCGCTGAGAGAGGCGGGATTGCGGTGTGCCAACGGGCGGTTGGCCAGCGGCACATCGACCGACGCGGTCGTCATCGCCGCCACCGGCCGCGGGCGCGCCGTGGAATTCGGCGGGCCCATCAGCAGCCTGGGCGCGCTGGTCGCCCACTTGACTCACCGAGCGCTCGGCGGCGGCGTGCGAGCGTGGATGGCCAGGCACCCGTGAGGCGTCGCGATTGGCTCCTGAGCGTTCCTCTGTCCATCATCGTCCACGGGGTGTGTCTGCTCACGGTCGCCTATCTGCTCTACCGCAACTCGGTGCTGCCCATCCTGTTGGTCGACCTGACGGCGGATCCGGAGGTCAGCGCGCCGGCTCCTCCTTCCAGCCCCGAATCGCGATCTCCTGGCCAGCGGGCGCCAACGGCCCGACCCACGGCCAGATCTCGAGCCTCAGGGCGTTTCTTTGGTGCCCCGTCGCGAGCCATATCCGAAGGAGGAGCCGGCGCCAACCCGCGAGACGCTCCGCATGGGCTTGCCAACCCCCGCGAGGAGCGGTGAGCGTTCTATCGTTGCGCGGTCGGAGCCGGCAGGCAGAGCAGCGGATCGACACGAGCCGATCGCCGTATCCGGAGCGCCCATGTTGGTTGACCCGGTTCGCCCCAGCAGCGACACGCCTACCGCTGCGCCACCTGCTGGCAGCACCGGAGGAACAGGGGAAGGTACAGGCCGCGGGCCCGGCGCGGACGTTCGAGCCCTCATGCCCGGGGTTCCCGGCGGCGCCGATGGCAAAACCACCCATGGCGGCGAGGGCCGCGCGGCCAGCGGTGCGGGCCCTCCGACCGCTGACGGAGGTCGGCAACTCGGCACTCGCGGCCAGGGGCGGAGGAGGCGGTGGCGTTGGACCCGAGTACGGCCCCTACCTGACTCTCTGGCGGACGCGGATTCACGAAAGCGTCCCTCCCTATCCGCTCGCGGCCCGCCGACGGAGCCTCACGGGCACCGTGCGGATCGAGATCCTCATCGAACCGAGTGGTGCCGTGGGAGGGGTCAAGCTGGTCGAATCATCCTCGCACGGCATACTCGACGCGGCCGTGCTGGAATCCGTGAAGCAGCTGCCGCCCCTGCCGTTTCCTCCGCATCTCGTCCCCCGCACGATCAGGGCTCGCCTCCCTATCGTCTTCGAGATGCGATGACCGGCCGACGTCAGCTGGCTCCCTGTCTGATGATCCAGGGAACAGGGTCCGGGGTGGGGAAGAGCGTGCTCGCCGCCGCACTGTGCCGGCTCTTCACGCGGGCGGGGTACCGCGTGGCGCCGTTCAAGTCGCAGAACATGTCTCTCAATGCGGCGGTGGTGGCGGGGGAAGGCGAGATCGGCCGCGCGCAGGCCGCCCAGGCCGAAGCGGCCCGGCTGGATCCGAGCGTGGATATGAACCCCATTCTTCTCAAGCCGGAAAGCAACGAGCACTCGCAGCTGATCGTGCGCGGTGCGGTCTGGGGACGGGTCGATTTCCGCGGGTACGCCGCGATGCAGAGCAGGCTCCTGCCCGTGGTGGCGGCGAGCCTCGAGCGGTTGCGCAGTCACCATGATCTCGTCGTGATCGAGGGCGCTGGCAGCCCGGCCGAAATCAACCTGCGCGACAGCGATATCGTCAACATGCGCATCGCTCACCTCGCGGACGCGCCCGTGCTCCTGGTGGGCGACATCGACCGAGGAGGGCTCTTCGCGGCTCTGGTCGGTACCTTGGAACTGCTGGCGTCTGACGACCGGCGGCGCATCGCAGGGTTCATCGTGAACAAGTTTCGCGGCGATCTCGCGCTGCTCGAGCCGGGGCTCGCCGCGCTCACCGCGCGCACGGGTCTACCCGTTCTCGGCGTGGTGCCGTACATCGAGGAACGGCTTGTCCCCGCCGAGGATTCCCTCGACCTGGACGCCCGGACCCACGCGTCTCGATGCCGGCGTCGATCGACATCGCGGTGGTCCGCTTTCCCCGCATCGCCAACTTCGACGAATTCGAGCCGCTCGCGACCGAGCCCGGCGTCCGTCTTCGCTTCGTCCAGAGCGTCGAGGAGTTGGTGGGCACCGACCTCGTCGTCCTGCCGGGGAGCAAGAGCACGATCTCTGATCTCGAGTGGCTCCGCGGGCACGGTCTCGCCGAGGCCATCCGGGCCTCGGCCCGCTCTGGGCTACCGGTGCTGGGCATCTGCGGGGGATATCAGATGCTCGGGGTAGCGATCTCGGATCCCGAGCGGATCGAATCGTCGACGGAAAGCGCGCCGGGGCTGGGGCTGCTTCCGGTGGAAACAAGGTTCGTCGCTCCCAAGACCACGCGGCACGTGGAGGCCAAGGGCCTGCCGAGCTCGCCACTGTTCTGTGGCGCGGGCGGGCCGATTGCCGCCTACGAGATCCACACGGGCCACTCCGGACATGTTGGAGAGGCGAGACACTCTCGACCCGTCTTCGGCATCCTGAGCCGCGAAGGGCACGCTGTCACGGATGTCGACGGAGCCGTCGATACCCGGGGCAACGTCGAGGGAACGTATCTGCACGGCCTGTTCGCCAACGGCTCGGCGCGGCGTTCTCTGCTCACAAGCTTGGCCGCCCGCCGGGGGAAGCGGCCGGATCCCCGCTGGGGCGAGGGGCGGGCCGACCCTTACGATCGCCTCGCGGACATCGCGGGCGGGGCCATCGATGTGACCCGCGTCGCACGGCTCGCCGGACTGGCCTACCCGCGCGGGACGTGCATGCCACGGTGACGAGCACGGTCTGGTGGGGACCCGCCGTGATGGTGCTCGCCGTGGTCCTCGACCAGCTCCTCGCCGATCCCCCGAATCGCTGGCACCCGGTCGCGTGGATCGGGAGCCTCCTCGGATGGGGCCGGGTCAGGCTCGAGTACGGTGTCCCCGGTGGCCTGCTTCTGCGAGGGTCGGTGCTCGTCATGGCCGTAGCCGGGCTGGCGTGGGGTAGCGCGATGGTGTTTTCCGTCGGCGTGCGCGGCCTCGGATGGCCTGGAGTGATCCTCGAAGCAGTGGCCCTCAAGCTTTTGATTTCCCTTCGAGGTCTGACGGATGCTTGTCATCAGGTTAGAGAAGCTCTCAGCACGGAAGACCTTGCCCAGGCGCGAAGGCTGCTGGGCTACCACCTGGTGAGCCGGCCGACGGGATCCCTCGATACTGGCCGGGTCGCGTCGGCAACGATCGAGTCGGCGGCCGAGAATCTGACAGACTCGTTCGTCGCGCCGCTCTGCTTCTACGTCGTCTTCGGTCTGGGCGGCGCGTGCGCCTATCGGGCCATAAACACGGCCGACGCCATGCTCGGCTACCGACACGGACCACTGGAGTACTTCGGGAAGGCTGCGGCGCGTGCCGACGACCTCCTGAATCTTGTGCCCGCCCGGATGGCTGCCGTCGCGCTCGTACTGGCGGCCGCCCTCGTGGAGCGGCGTGGCCGGGTTTCATGGTCGACCATGCTCCGTGACCACCGGCTGACGGCCAGCCCCAACGCTGGATGGACCATGGCGAGCATGGCGGGAGCCCTTGGCGTCGTCTTGGAGAAGGTCGGCGCGTACCGACTCGGCAGCGGGAGCCTCCCTGGAGCCGAGCATATCGATCGAAGCCTGCGCCTGGTCAGGGTGGGAGCACTTGGCACACTAGTAGCCCTGCTTGGGGGTTGGTTGCTGAGAAACTACTCTCGATAGCTGACGTTTTTCCTGCTGGGTCACGGGTTCAGCCTCGGTATGATGCAGAAATCCGCTCGAGTCTGAGGTGTTTTCAGCACATAGAATCGGATGGCTATCATTGATCGGCTGACGGATGCAGTGAGGGTCGCGTTGGCGGCAGCTGGGCTGCCCATGCCAAAGGACATAGGCTGGGAACCTCCTCGGCAAGCCGGCCACGGCGACTACGCGACCAACGTCGCTCTCGTCCTCGCTCGCGACGCAGGTCTGCCGCCGAGACAGATCGCCGACCTGATCGTCAAGCACCTCCCGAGCCTCCCGGAGGTGGAGCGGATAGAATTGGCCGGTCCGGGGTTCCTGAACGTCTTCCTCTCCCCTCTGTGGTGCGGGCGCCAGGTGCTGCGCATCCTGGCCGATGGCGCCCGCTACGGCCACGGCACGGGCGGGCGGGGGGAAAGGGTTCGCGTCGAGTTCGTCTCGGCTAACCCAACCGGCCCCCTGGTGATCGTGAACGCCCGGGCGGCCGCCGTCGGCGACGCGCTCGCACGGGTCCTCCGCAGTCAAGGGGTAGAGGTCGTTTCCGAGTATTACATCAACGATGCCGGCAACCAGGCCGAGGCGCTGGCACGGTCATTTCGAGCCCGCATCCGAGAACTGGCCACCGAGCGGCGCCCCGGGGAGATCCCCCTAGACACGCGCCTGCCCGAGAACGGCTACCCTGGCGAGTACTTGATCGACCTTGCTCGGCATTACCTCGAGAGGGGGGCCCGGTCCAGGTCGCAGGGGAAGGCGATGCGGCGGAGCTTGATCGGCTGGGCCGCTACGCCGTCGAGCGCCTGGTGGACGAACAGCGCCGGGTGCTGCAACAGTACGGCGTCGTCTTCGACGTGTGGTCGTCCGAGCAGCGGGATGTCCGCGACGCGGGATTGCCCGAGCGCGCGATCGAGGCACTTTCCAAGCGCGGGCTGACCTACGAGCACGACGGCGCCTTGTGGTTTCGGTCGACCGTATTCGGGGACGACAAGGACCGCGTGCTGCGCCGATCGAACGGCGAGCTGACCTATTTTGCCGTCGACGTGGCCTATCACCACTATCTGAAGTTCGACGCCGCCGACCGGGTCGTCACGCTCGTTGGAGCCGACCACCACGGATACGTGGGGCGGATCAGGGCAGCCATGCAGGCCCTCGGTCACGCTCCCGAGGCGCTCGAGGTCCTGATCGTGCAGCTCGTCACCCTGTTGCGCGACGGCCAGCCCGTCAAGATGTCGAAGCGGCGCGGGGAGTTCGTGCTGATGGAAGAGTTGCTGGAGGAGGTGGGGCGCGACGCCGCCCGCTTCACGTTCCTGACGCGCCGGCACGACAGTCCTCTCGATTTCGACCTGGCCGTGGCCGCGCGGCAGACGACGGACAATCCCGTCTACTACGTTCAGTACGCTCACGCCCGCATCCGGAGCGTCGCGCGCCAGGCCGCTGCGCAGGGTATCGCGGTGCCCGCCTGGGACCAGATCGACACCACCGTCCTCAGGCTTCCCGAGGAGCAGCAGATCATCAAGCGCTTGCTGCAGTACCCCGACCTGCTCGCGGCCGCCGCCCGCGCCCGCGAGCCCCACCGCATCGCGTATTGGCTCCAGGAGTTGGCCGGGCTGTTCCACCCGTACTACAAGGCTCACCGAATCATCCAGGACGACCGCCTTCTGGCGACCGGGCGCCTCGCGCTCTGCCTCGCGGTGGGGCAGGTCGTGGCCAGCGGCCTCGATCTTCTGGGGGTGAGCGCACCGGAGAGCATGTGATGATGAATGCACGACAGCGCCAACGTGACGAAGGCCGGGTGGGGACGATCCTCGCGATCGTCGGCTGTCTCGGCCTTCTGACCCTAACCTTCGGGGCCGGCTTCTACAGCGGTCGAGTCTTGAGCCGTACGACAAGCTCGACGTCCGGCGGCCAGGCCACTGCCGTGCCCACGCCTCGCGGGTCGGCCCCCGGCGCGCTAGCCTCTGCGGCACCACCGCCCCTGACCTTTTACGAAGAGCTGACCGCCCCGTTGGCGGTCTCGCCAGCACCGGCGGTGCCGAAGCTGAGCGCGAGCGAGCCCCGGCGAGCTCCGGACAAGCCCGAGCCGAGTCCGACGCGCGTCGAGGACAAGGCGGCGAAGGCCGAGAAGCGCGAAGGGTCCGCGCGCAAGGCCGAGGCCGAGAGCGCAGCGCCGCGCTTCACCGTCCAGATTGCCGCCTATAGCGTCCGCGCCTCCGCCGAGGCCCTGCGCAGCACGATGGCCGCGACCGGCCATGTGGCGTACATCGTGGAAAGCGACGGCCCCGCCGGCACGCCCCGCTATCGCGTGCGCGTGGGATCGTATGCAACGCGCGAGGCCGCCATCGCGGCCGCCTCGCGGCTGCCGGTAGCGGGCGCGCGCTATGTCACGAGCCGCTGACGGCCCACGACCCGGCCGCGTCGTCATCACCGAAGAGCAGCTGCGCGTTCGCATCGCCGCGATGGGGCGGGAGATCGCCCGGGACTACGCGGGAGAGAATCCCGTCCTGGTCGGTGTTCTCCAGGGCGCGTTCCTCTTCATGGCGGACCTGATCCGGGCGATTCCCATCGATCTCACCACGGACTTCATCGGCCTCTCCAGCTACGGGAGTGGAACCTCCTCGTCCGGCCAGGTAAGGCTCGTGTCGGATCTGTCGATGTCGATCGAGGACCGCCAGGTCCTGATCGTGGAGGACATCGTGGACACCGGGCTGACCTTGGCCTACCTGAAGCGAAACCTGGAGGCCCGGCATCCGAAAAGCGTGCGCGTGTGCGTCCTGGCCGACAAGATCGAGCGGCGGCAAGTCGAGGTATCGGTCGACTACGTCGGCTTCACGGTTCCCAACGTGTACGTGGTGGGATACGGATTCGACTACGGTGGCGTCTTCCGGAACCTCCCGTACGTGGCCGTGCTCGAGGGCGTGTGATTCGAGCCGCAACGCGACGCGTCATCCCTCCGTGGTGCTATACTGGCAACCCATGAATCAGGTGTACAAGAATCTCGCCCTCTGGATGGTCATTGGCCTCATCGTCATTCTGCTGTTCACGGTCTTCCAAGGCTCGCAGCAGGGAGGCCACGAGCCGCCGAATTTCTCGGAATTCCTCCGTGCCGTCGAGGCCTCACGTGTGGAATCGGTCCAGATTCGGGGGAACTTCGTCACCTACTATCTGAAGGACAGCGCCCAGCCGCAGCGCACGTACATCGTCGACTATCCTGACCTCATCAAGATGCTGCGCGATCGTGGGGTACGGATCGCCGTCAAGCCGCCCGACGCCAATCCGTGGTACGCGATTTTCCTGCAGTGGGTACCCATGCTCCTCTTCATTGGCGTCTGGATCTTCTTCATGCGCCAGATGCAAGGCGGAGGTGCCAAGGCTCTCTCCTTCGGCAAGGCACGGGCGCGGCTCATCTCGGAGAAGCAGAACAAGGTGACCTTCCAGGACGTGGCGGGGGTCGACGAAGCCAAGGAAGAGCTTCGGGAGATCATCGACTTCCTCAAGGATCCGCAGAAGTTCCAGAAGCTCGGGGGCAAGATCCCCAAGGGGGTCCTCCTGGTGGGACCACCGGGAACGGGAAAGACCCTTCTGGCCAAGGCCATCGCCGGCGAGGCCAACGTGCCCTTCTTCACCATCTCCGGCTCCGACTTCGTGGAGATGTTCGTCGGGGTAGGCGCCTCGCGCGTTCGTGATTTGTTCGAACAGGGCAAGAAGCACGCGCCCTGCATCATCTTCATGGACGAGATCGATGCCGTGGGCCGCCACCGTGGCGCCGGGCTCGGCGGCGGCCACGACGAACGAGAGCAGACGCTCAACCAGCTTCTGGTCGAGATGGACGGATTCGAGACGAACGAAGGGGTCATCCTCATCGCCGCCACCAACCGGCCTGACGTGCTCGATCCGGCTCTGCTCCGTCCCGGTCGCTTCGATCGCCAGGTGGTGGTGCCGCGTCCCGACGTCAGGGGCCGCGAGGAGATTCTTCGCGTCCACGCCCGACGCATTCCGCTGGCCGCCGACGTCGAGCTCAAGTTGCTCGCCCGCGGCACCCCTGGCTTCTCGGGAGCCGACCTGGCCAACCTCGTCAACGAGGCGGCCCTGCTGGCCGCGCGGCAGAACAAGAAGATCGTGGAAATGCCGGACTTCGAGTACGCGAAGGACAAGGTCATGATGGGCGTGGAGCGGCGCTCCATGATCATCAGCGAGACCGAAAAGCGCACCATCGCCTACCACGAGGCGGGACACGCGCTCGTCGCGGACGTCTTGCCCGGGACCGACCCGCTCCACAAGGTGACCATCATCCCGCGGGGGCGCGCGCTGGGCCTGACCATGCAGCTGCCCATGGACGACAAATACAATTACTCACGCGAGTACCTCGTCAACCGCATCACCATTCTCATGGGAGGCCGCACGGCCGAGGAGATGGTCCTCAACCAGCAGACCACGGGCGCCGGCGACGATCTGGAAAAGGCCACCGAGATGGCGCGGAAGATGGTGTGCGAGTGGGGGATGGCGGAGAAGCTTGGTCCGCTCACCTTCGGAAAGAACGAGGAGCACATCTTCCTGGGCCGCGAGGTGGCGCGCCAGAAGGACTACAGCGAGGACACCGCGATCCTCATCGATCGCGAGATCAAGCAGATCGTGCTCGACTGCGCCAACCGTGCGCGAAGGATTCTCGAGGAAAACCTCGACAAGCTGCACGCCCTCGCGCGGGCCCTGCTCGAGCGCGAATCGCTCGACAGCGAGGAGATCGCCCGCATCTTGCGCGCAGGGCAGTATCAGGGAACCCCGGCTCCCGCCTAGTCAGCTCGAACTCACACATCGCCGACGGCCATGAGCGCGCGGGGCAACGGTGTGATCTGGGGGCGGGCGGAGTGGCCCGGCGTGGTCCTCGGGGATGGCGCTCCCGTCGCGGTGATGGGGTCGCTGAACGTCAGCCCCGAGTCGTTCTACGCAGGGTCAGTGTACGCCGAACCGGAAGCTCTCCTGGACGCGGCCCTGAGCATGGTCGCGGCAGGGGCCGATCTCATCGACGTGGGCGCCCGCTCCACCGCCCCCTACGTGCCCAACACGATCGACGAGGCCCAAGAGTGTGAGCGCCTGGAACGCGCGGTAGGCGCCCTGGCGGCCAAGCTCGACGTTCCGATCTCGGCCGACACCCCCCGCGCGGCGCCCGCCCGCGTCGCCCTCGAGGCGGGGGCTCAGGTGATCAACGACGTTTCAGGTCTCGGCGATCCTGAGCTTGCCCGACTCGTGGCTGCCCACGAGGCCGGGCTCATCGCCATGGCTTCTCCCACATCCGACGGCGCCGCTCCCGGAGGGGCCGCTCGCCACAGTGACCGGGTGCCTGGCGCGAAGCCTTGAGCGGGCACGTACGATGGGGATCGCTGAGGAGCGGGTCGTGCTGGACCCCGGAATTGGGTTCTTCCGGTCAGGTCCCACGCCATGGAACAGATGGGACGTCGAAGTCCTCGCCCATCTCGATCGCCTGCTGGTGTTCGGTCGCCCGCTCGCCGTTGCCGTATCGCGCAAGTCGTTCATCGGGACCCTCATCGACCAGCCCTCGCCGGCGGACCGGCTGGCGGGGTCGCTGGCCGCCACCGCCCTCGCCGTCGCCCACGGAGCATCCCTCGTTCGGGCTCACGACGTGCGCGAAACCCGAGACGCCGTGCGGGTGGCTACCGCGATTCGCCAGGCACGAGCGGCGGGCGCCACGTGAGGACCCCATGACGCGACTGTTTGGGACTGACGGCATCCGCGGGATCGCCAACGAGGAGCCCCTGACTCCCGAGCTGGCCTATCGGGTTGGGCGGCAGCTGGTGGCCACCTTGCAGGTCGAGCATGGGGCGGAAAAGGTCCGCCTCGTGCTCGGACGGGACACACGTCGCTCGGGACCCTTACTAGAATCGGCCCTCGCGGCGGGGGCGCTGTCGGCAGGTGCGGACTGCTACGCGGTCGGTGTTCTCCCCACGCCCGGGATCTCCCTGCTGACCCGCGCTTTGCAAGCGCACGGCGGCGTCGCCTTCACGGCGTCACACAATCCCTTCGAAGACAACGGCATCAAGCTCTTCGCCTCCACGGGGACGAAGTTTCCCGACGCCTGGGAGCTCGAGATCGAGCAGCGACTGGCCGGGGCCGACATCGCCCCTCGCGCCCGACGGCAGCATGTCGGTCGTCTGATCAGCTACGACCACGCGGAAAGCGACTATGTCAATTTCCTCTCTCGCTGTTTTCCCCTCGACCTCCACGGCATGACGGTAGCCCTCGACGGTGCCCATGGTGCCACCTACCGGGTGGCGCCGATGGTGTTCCGCCGTCTGGGGGCGCGCGTGGTCGCCATGGGAGTCTCCCCGACCGGCACGAATATCAACGACAAGGTGGGGGCGCTGTACCCTGAGGAGCTCCAGCGATGGGTCCCGGCGCGAGGGGCCACCATCGGGTTTGCCTTCGACGGCGACGGCGATCGTCTGATTGCCGTCGACGAGACGGGAGCGATTCGCGACGGTGACTACATCCTGGCCATCGCCGGGCGGCATCTGGCTGCGCAGGGACGACTGCACAGCAACGTGGTGGTCACGACGGTCATGGCCAATCTCGGTCTGGAGGAGGCGCTGACGGCCCAAGGAATCAAGGTCGTGCGCACCCAGGTCGGCGACCGCTACGTCTTCGAGGAGATGCGGCGGAGCAAAGCCAATCTGGGAGGGGAGCAATCAGGACACCTGCTGTTCCTCGACCATGCACCGGCCGGCGACGGGATCCTCTCGGCCCTCGCCCTGCTCTCGGTTGTGACCGAGACGGGCACGAAGCTGGGAGCACTGGCCCAATGTATGCGAAAGTTCCCCCAGGTGCTGGTCAACGTCCCGGTCCGGAGCAAACCACCTCTCGACTCGGTGAGCGGTGTGCCCATCCGCGTTCAGGCGTTCGAGCAGGAGATGAACGGAGCCGGCCGCATCGTGATCCGTTACTCGGGCACGGAGTCGCTCGCCCGCGTGATGATCGAGGGGCCGGACGGTGAGCGCATCCGCAGCATGGCTGACGAGCTGGCCGGGGTCATTCGGGCCGCCATCGGCGAGGCGTGATCCTCAAGGGGATCGGCATCGACCTGGTGCCCATCTCGCGCATGCGGGAAATCATCGCGCGCTGGGACGAGCGTTTTGTCCAGCGCGTCTTCACAGCAGGCGAGATCGCCTATTGCCGGGCGCGACGGGATCCTGTTCCCCACTTCGCCGCGCGCTTCGCGGCCAAGGAGGCGGCTCTGAAGGCGCTGGGCACCGGACTATCGTTCGGAGTGAACTGGCGCGAGCTGGAGGTCCGGCGGGAACGGGGTCAGCCTCCCTCGCTCGTCCTCTCCGGCCGCTCGCGTGAGATCAGCCGTCGCCGGGGTGGTGGTCGAGTCCTGGTCACCCTCACCCACGACGGCGACTACGCCATGGCTCAGGCGATGTTCGTGAGTGACGACGCGGGACAGGCCCCCGAGCGCGACCACGACGAGATCGCACACTAGGGTGGCTGCGGCAACACCCGCCGACTTCGCCGACAACGTCACCCGGCCGTCTTCCAGATAGGCCATGCGCCCAGTATTCACGGCCGACGAGATGCGGCGGCTGGACACGCGGGCCACCTCCTCGCTCGGAATCCCCGGTGCAGTCCTCATGGAGAACGCCGGTCGGGGGGCTGCCGAAGCCATTGCCGAGTTTCTCGGGCGCACACGGCGCGGGGCAAGGGTGGAAATTGTGTGCGGGAAGGGCGGTAACGGTGGCGACGGGTTCGTGGCGGCGCGCTGGCTGCACCGCGCGCGCTTGCGGCCTACCGTGTGGCTAACCTCGCCCGCGTCCGAGATTCGAGGGGACTCTGCCCGCAAGCTCGCCGACCTGCGCCGAGTGGGGATCCGCCCTCGTATGGTCGATGACGAGGATCTGGTGACCAGCCACCTTCGTCGCGCCGACGTCATCGTCGATGCCTTGCTCGGCACGGGCGCCAAGGGCGCGCCCTCCGGGCTGACCCGACGCGCGATCGAGCTGATCAATGCCAGCGCTCGTCCGGTGATCGCCCTGGACGTTCCCTCGGGCATGTCGGCCGATGGCGGGACGCCGCCCGGGCCGGCCATCCGGGCGACGCTCACCGTGACCTTCGCTGGCCTGAAGCGCGGCCTGCTCATGGGTGAAGGCGCCGAGCTGGCCGGGCAGGTTCGGGTGATCCCAATCGGGGTGCCGGAGAGCGAGGTCGGGAGGGGGATCACGACGCACCTGTTGGAAGCGTCGGACGTCGCGCCCCTCTTTCCCGACCGCCCCCGCCAGGCCCACAAGGGCACCTATGGTCACCTGCTCGTCGTGGGCGGATCGCGGGGAAAGACCGGGGCCGCCGCCCTCGCTGCGCGTGCGGCCATGCGGATTGGCGCCGGTCTCGTGACGGTGGGTACACCGGCCAGCCAGCAACCGATTGTGGCCTCACTGCTGCTCGAGTCGATGAGCGAGGCGCTTGACGAAACGAGGGCGGGCACGATCGCGCGTGAGGCGGTCGAGCGGATCTCGGCCCTGGCTGCCGCCCGAGATGCAGTAGCACTAGGACCAGGACTCGGCCTGGACGCCGAGACCCTGGAGGCCGCCCGGCGCCTTGTCAGTGATCTACCGGAGCCGATGGTGGTCGACGCCGATGCCCTGTCCGCCCTGGCTGGCCACCTGGATCTTCTTTCCCGGCGGCGCGGGCCGCGGTGCCTCACGCCCCACCCGGGAGAGATGGCGCGGATGCTGGGCGTGACGGTGGCCGATGTCGAGGGAGACCGCATCGCCTGTGTGCGCGACTTCGTGACAGCGCACGGCGTGCACCTCGTGCTGAAAGGCGCCCTGAGTGTCGTCGGTGATCCAGACGGGCAAATCTTCCTCAACCCGACCGGCAATCCAGGAATGGCCTCGGGCGGCATGGGTGACGTCCTCACCGGAATGACAGGCGCGCTCCTCGCCCGGGGCTCGGAAGCCGGGGCTGCCCTGCGGGCGGCCGTCTATGTGCACGGTCTGGCTGGCGACGTTGCGTCGGCCACGCTCGGGCAGGAATCACTCATCGCCGGGGACCTCATCGACGCACTGCCGCGCGCCTTGCGGGCTCTCCGACAAACGACACCGTGATGGTGGTGACGAGCCGGAGTCCCCAAGAAACTGAAGCGATCGGCCACCAGATCGGTCGGACCCTCCGCTCCGGCGCCGTGCTCGGCCTCTTCGGCGAGCTCGGAGCAGGCAAGACGTGCTTGGCACGGGGCGTGGCGCGCGCGCTCGGTGTGGGCGGGCCGGTGACGAGCCCCACCTTCACTCTCGTCAACGAGTACCACGGTACGCTCACCGTCTATCACGTCGACGCCTATCGCACGGAAGGACCCGCCGAGCTGGCCGACCTTGGCCTCGACGAGTACTTCGATGGGGAGGGCGTGACCGTCGTCGAGTGGGCAGACAAGCTGGGTTCGCTGCTGCCGAAGGGGGCGATCCTGATCGACATCGTCGGGGTAGGGGACGAGCCGCGCACCATCACCGTACGCGGACTCGATCGTTGAGGGCTCTCGCCGGAAACGACGCCGCTCCCCAGACCGGCGCGTGTATCTTGTGAACCACGCGTCTCTGCCTCGAGGCGTCCTCGCGCCCAGACATTGACGCAGGCCGGTGGCGCTCGCTATCAGAATGCATGACCACAAGGCGCCGACCGGCCGCGGAGCACCCGGGAGAGCGCCTCTACTGGAGTGGGACGACCGCGCTCGCAGACGCCGAGCTGCTGGCCCTGCAACTCGGATCAGGAACGGGCGGCCGGGACGCGATCGAGGTCGCGCGCGAGATGCTCGCAACGTACGGCTCGCTGGCGGAGGTCGCCTGCCGCGACGCTTCAGAGCTGGCGCGACTGCGCGGGGTGGGCCCCTCCAAGGCCGCGCGTCTCGCAGCGACGTTTGAGCTGACCCGCCGGCTGCGCGCTCGTCAGCCGGGGACACGCGTCCGCCTGGCCGCGCCCGCCGAGGTGTACGCCGCGTACGCGCCCCTCATGGAAGACCTCAAGCACGAAGTCTTTCGCGTCGCCTTGCTGGACGCCCAGAATCGCCTGCTGCGAGACCGGGTCATTTCGGAGGGGACACTCTCGGCCAGCCTGGTTCATCCGCGCGAGGTGTTCAAGCCGGCTATCGTAGAGTCGGCAGCCGCCCTCATCCTCTTGCACAACCACCCGAGCGGCGATCCGGCTCCGAGCCGCGAGGATATCCGCCTCACCCGGCAGTTGGTGGAGTGCGGCCACCTACTTGACTTTCGCGTGCACGATCATGTCATCATCGGACAAACCAGCTTCGTTAGCTTGGCCGAGCGCGGTGTTATCATCTGACGATGGCGGGGATTACCCCTTGGCGAGCTTGTCGATCTCCTTACGCGAGAGGGTCTGCAGACGCGACAGCAGCGTTTTGACCTTTCTTTCGCACGAGTGATCGGCCAGGATCAGATTCTTGGACCGCGTCCCATTGACAATGTAGGCGACCCAGTCGTCCATGTCACGAGTGCCGCGCCACGCGACAGTCACGCCGCTGAGGCGCAGCCGCCGCCGACCTTCGATTCGTGCGAGTGGCTTTCGACTGCTGTCCATCGTTCGTCGCGTCTCCTACGGTTCCGCGCGGTGTCTCGTGCCGGCCCCGACCTCACAAAGTGGCCTTCACCATACGAACCTCGCCCGGCTTGTTCAAGCGTTGATTTCGCGGCGTCAAATGCCTATGGGCAGCGTCTGGCCGGGGATGGCGCCTTTCGTTATCGTGGATTTTGGCGCCACCGCCTGCGGTGGACGATGGCACCGTCGTTTTTTGAGGGCGTCGCCACGAACCCGCGTCAATCCAGCAGAATCCGTGTGCGGTGGATAGTCGTGGACAAGTGGAAAAGCTGTGAGTAAACAGAGCCCGCCGCCTGGCGCGGGCGGTGGAGTAACCGTAGGGCGACGGACCGGGTCCGGACACTGCGTGTTCGCGCTTGGGTTCGTGGTGCTGCTGCTGACCACGGCCTGCGCGACGGCGACGTTGCCGCCGGCACCCACGGCACCCAAGCCGGCCATGGCGGTGCCTGGCTTTGCGTTCGCCACCGACACCTTCGATTTTCGCAACGATATCCGCGAACGAAATCCCGGTTCCGATGATCTCTACGCGAACTACTGCTTCGTGCTGGCCAAGGGTCTCCGACAGTTCTTTGCCTTCGCCCGCTTCGACCCAAGCGCGCCGCGCCTGGATTCGGACGGATATGTCCAGCGATCGCGTGAAGTCTTGGCGCGGCGGCCGTGGGAGAACACCCTGCCGGCCGACGACCGCATCACCATTCCCGGGTACGGCAACCTGCGCGAGTTCTCTCGCAGTGAAGGGCACGCGGTGAAGACGGCGCTCGGCGCACGATTCTGGACCCTGGTGCACTGGACCAACTGGCGGGTGGTCTTCCCGGTGACGCGCGGGCATCAAGCGCAGGTCGCCCAAGAAATCATGCAGGAACTCGCGGACGGACGGCTCGTACAGCTCCTCGTCACGAACTGGCCAAAACCGGAACTCAACCATACCGTGGTCGCGTATCGGTTCCAGGAGCTACCAGACGGAATCGAGTTCACGGTGTGGGATCCGAACGATCCGTCGACCCCAAACCTCCTGACGTTTGACCGGCAGCAAGATCGCTTCGTGGCCACCGACCTCTACGCCACGGAACCGGGCATCATACGCGTGTTCCGCATGTACTATTCGCCATGGCTGTGAGGTCCGAGAGCGGCGTCTGGCCCGTGGTGCGTGACCCCGTCGCCATTCTGGCCGCCGGCGTCATCACACCGCTGGGCGCCGATCTGGACGCGTTCTGGACTGCCCTCGTGACCGGAGCCGATGGCATCAGTTCGATCGACCGCTTCCCCGTTGGGGACCTGCGCGTTCAGCGTGGCGGCGAAATCAAGAAGCTGGCCGGTGCCGAATCGCGTCCCCGTGGGGGGCGCGCGACCCAGTTGCTCCAGGCTGCTGCCGCCGACCTGTGCGCTCGGTTCCGCCTCGACGTGCCCCCCGCGCGTCTGGCGGTGGTCGTGGGTACCGCTCTCGGTGGTGTGGAGGAGGGCGACCGCGCCTTGGCCGGAGAACGTGTCAGGGGCGGACCGGCCAGCGCCCTCTACGACACGCCGGCCCGGGCGTTGGCCCGTTTTCTCGGCGCCCAAGGACCCACATTGACCGTGGGTAGCGCGTGTGCGGCAGGAGCCACGGCCATCGGGGTCGGTGCCGATTTGCTCCGCGACCACCGCGCCGATCTCGTGATCGCCGGTGGTTACGACGCACTGAGCCGCTTCGTCATGCGTGGCTTCGATGCTCTGCGGTCGCTCACCCGCGATCGAGTGCGGCCATTCGATCGGCGGCGCAGCGGCCTGCTCCTCGGGGAGGGCAGCGGCCCTTGTCGCCATGGCGCGCGACGCAGATGCCGGTCCGACGCGACTCGGCCGCCTGCTCGGGCACGCGAGCGCAAGCGATGGCTCGCACATCGCCGCGCCCGATCCCGAAGGGCGTGGGCTCGAGTTCGCCCTGCGCCAGGCCCTCGCCGAGGCCGACGTGCGCGCCGAAGACGTTGATCTCGTCAGCGCCCACGGCACGGGCACCATACTGAATGACCGCATCGAGACGGTTGTGCTCCGGCGGGTTCTCGGGCCGCGTGCCCTCGAGGTTCCCGTGAACTCGATCAAGGGCTCTCTGGGGCACACGATGGGCGCGGCCGCCGCCCTCGAGGCCATCATGTGCTTGCTCGCCGCGCGCTCCGGCGTGGTACCGCCGACGGTCGGCCTGGAGGACGTCGATCCGGCATGCGGCCTCGACCACGTGCCTGGGACCGCACGAATCCATGCGTCACGGGTGAGCGTGAGCACCTCACTCGGATTCGGCGGGTGCAATGCCGCCCTCGTCCTGGAGGGCGGTCCATGAGGGTGGCGGCCGCCGGGCTCCTGACCGGATGGGGAACAGGGGTGCAGGCGTTGCCTGCTGATGCTCGGCACGCAGGGGCAGGCCGGTCCGTCATCGCGATCCCGCGCCCTTCTCTCACCGGCGATCGCTTCCGGCGCGCCACCCGCGAATGCCTGCTCGGGGTAGCGGCAGTCGAAGCCATGCTTGCGGCGAGCGGTATGAGAAGAGAAGCACTTCGCGGCAGCGGTACGGGCCTCGTCTACGTCACCGCCGCCGCGTACGCCGCCTCCAACCGCGCCTTCATCGATCAGGCGGGGGGGACGGGCACACTACACTTCCCGTATACTGCTCCGAGCGCTGTCCCCGCGGAGGTGGCCATCGAGTTTGGTCTGACCGGACCGTACGTCATACTACTTGGCGGTGCCGAGACCGCGGTGCACGCCGTGTGGCAAGGCGCGACCATGCTCCGCTACGGGGCGTGTCAGCGCGTGCTGATACTCGCGGTGGAAACCTTCGCCGAGTGTGCCGACCTCTTCGGAAGGGCCCGCTGGCTGGCACGTGGCCCGTTCGTGGAGACGGCGGTGGCGGTGCTGGGCACGCTTGGCCCAGACCAGCGCCCAGCGAGCGACATGGGCGTCGGGGAGCGCGAGTTGGCCATCGTCGGGCGGCGCGCAGGAGAAACGCTGGCCTGTGCCCCCCTGATCGCCATCGCTCTGGCCCACGACCAGACTGCCCGGGAAGAGGCGAAACCCGTAGGTGAGGGATGACGAACCTAATGCAAACGAAGGAAGTCCTCGACGAGCTGAGAACGATTCTGGTGACCCGGCTGAAGTTCGACCCGCGCCGGGCGGCTGACATCACAGCCGAGATGCCCCTCCCGAAAGGTATCGAAGGTGCGGTGGGACTGGATTCGCTGGACTTCATCGAGCTCTCGATTGCCCTCGAGGAGCGCTTCGGCATCTCTATCGATGAGTCGCAGGATCTCGCTCCTCACTTCCAGTCGCTCGATACGCTGAGCCGGTACGTCACCAGCCGCCTGGAGGTCGGATGAGGCGCGTGGTCGTCACCGGCCTCGGCGCCGTGACCCCATTTGGGGTCGGGGTGAAGGCGTATTGGAATGGCCTGGAGACCGGTACGTGTGCCATCGGCCGGGTGACCCTCTTCGAGACGGACGGACTCCGCTGCCGGCTCGCGGCCGAAGTCCCCGAGCCGATGGCCGGTTCATGGCGCCGCTCGCGCGCCGATCGTCTGGCCCTGATGGCAGCACGGGAGGCCCTCGACGACGCGCGGCTCGATCCTGCCGAGCGCGCCAGCACCTCCCTGGTAGTCGG
The DNA here is from genome assembly GCA_963754315.1 of uncultured Candidatus Rokubacteria bacterium. Taxonomy (GTDB): domain Bacteria; phylum Methylomirabilota; class Methylomirabilia; order Rokubacteriales; family CSP1-6; genus CAVWFS01. The sequence goes on along the minus strand of CAVWFS010000007.1, from coordinate 259,973 downwards.
TGCGGTGGGCGGCGGGATGCTCGAAGCCGAGGAGTGGTACTGGCGGCGGACTCGCGAGCGGCGTGACGATGTGGATCGGCGAGCTCTGACCTCCGTCCTTCCCTGCGCTCATGCCGAGGTGCTCGGCAACCGCCTCGGTCTCTACGGCTCACGCGAGACACTCGTCACCGCGTGCAGCTCGGGAGCGGCGGCCTTGGCTGTCGCTTCGGATCTCGTGGCCACGGCCAGCGCTGATGTCGTGCTCGCCGGCGGCGCCGACGCGCTCACTCGCATCTGCTACCTCGGCTTCAACGCGTTGAAGCTCCTCGATCCGGAGCCGTGCCGCCCGTTTGACCGCCACCGCCGGGGAATGTCGATCGGAGAAGGTGCTGGCTTCCTCGTGCTGGAGGACGTCATGCACGCCCGCGCGCGAGGGGCACGCATCTACGCCGAGCTCGCCGGCTACGGGATGACCACCGACGCCTACCACGTGACGTCCCCCGATCCTGACGGCGAGGGAATGGCCCGCGCCATGCGCGAAGCCCTCGAGCGCGCGGGGCTCGCCGCCGGTGAGGTTGGCTACGCCAACGCCCACGGGACCGCCACGTCACAGAACGACCGTATCGAAGCGCGCGCGTTGCGCACCGTCTTCGGCGCGGAGGGACTGCTGATCTCCTCGACGAAGTCGATGATCGGCCATACGATGGCGGCGGCCGGGAGCCTGGAAGCGATGGCGGTGGTGCTCGCCCTCGTGCATGGCGTGATTCCGCCCACCGTGCACCTGGAAGAACCCGATCCCGAGGTCGCCTTCGACTGCGTGCCCCACCGCGCGCGCCCAACCGCCGTCGAGCACGCGATCTCGAACTCGTTCGGTTTCGGGGGTCAGAACGTGACCCTGCTCCTGCGCCAGACCCCTGCATGACCGAGCGCGATGCGCGATGTCGCGTGGCGATCACGGGCATCGGCGTCGTCGACTCGACTCTGAGCGGGGGCTCGGCGGCGCTCGGCGCCTATCTGGCCTGTCCGCGGTCCGATCCTGGGCAGCTGGCCTCCGGTGCCCTCACCGGGGCAGTCACGGGCGTGGATGTGCGGCGGCTGTCGCGGGTCTGCCAGTTGGCGGTGGCGGCGGCACGCCTGGCGGTCACCGACGCCGCCTGTCCGTCCGACGAGCCGCTCGGCTTGGTGCTGGGCACGGAGTTTGGCGATCTGAGGTCGACCCATGAATTCGCCGACGGGTATCTCACGCGCGGACAGGCCGGCCTCTCAGCACTACTCTTTCCGAACACGGTGATGAACACGATGGCGGCGGCCACCGCGATCGCCCTCGGAGCTCGTGCCCTCTCCCTGACTATTAACGCCCCGACTCTCGCCGGCGAGCTGGCGATTGCGCGAGCGACCGCCTGCATCGCCGCGGGGCGCGCGCAAAGGCTCCTCGCCGGCGGTGTCGACGAGATTGATCCGTTCGTGGGTGAGGTACTGCGGCGACTGGGCGCCGACCTGGGGGTGCGCGGGGAGGGAGCGGGATTTCTCGTGCTCGAATCCTGGGAGGCTGCGCGAGCCCGCGGCGCGCGTATTCTCGGCGAGATCCGCGCCGCGGTGTCGGGTGCGCTCCCGGCCCGGCCACACGGGGTAGGGCGCGTCCGCCGCTCGCCGGCGGTGGCGCAAGCGCTGGCGCACGCAGGCCTCGACCCGAGCAAGATCGGCTGTGTCTACGCGTCGGCCAACGGCGACCGCCTGCGTGACAACTGGGAAAGCGCCCTTCTGGCCGAGTCGCTTGCCCCTCATCGGCCTCCCGCCAGCGCCCTCAGCATGCTCACCGGCCACCACGCCGGAATGGGTGCCGTGCGCGTGGGAGCCGCGGCGTGGACTGCCCGCTCCGGGTTATTCCCCGTGGTTTCCCCTAACGCAGCGTCGGCTGCAACAGAGATCAGGCGCGTATCAACCACCGCGGGACTCGTGCACAGCGTGGCACGGGGCGGCAGCCAGGTCGCCATTGTGGTCGGCCCCCCGCCACCGGCATGACCCCTGTCGTCGTGATCCCCGCTTTCAACGAGGCGGCCACGCTCGAGACCGTGGTGAGCGAGGCTCGCGCGTACGCGCCCGTTGTCGTCGTCGATGACGGGTCGGACGACGGTAGCGGAGCCATCGCCGCCCGGGCCGGGGCAGAAGTCGTTCGGCATCGGGAGCGGCGGGGAAAGGCAGCGGCCCTGCGGAGTGGCATCGCGGTGGCTCGGGCGCGGGGAGCATCGTGGGTGATCACGCTTGACGGAGACGGTCAGCATGCGGCCGCCGATCTCGACCCGCTCCTCCGTGCCGCCCGGGAGACTCCCGACTGGATGATCGTGGGCAACCGCTTGGCCGACGCACCGCGCTTTCCCCGGGGTCGGTTGAATGCCATGCTCGTGACGGCATTCTTCGTGGAATGGGTGAGCGGCCTCGGGGTACGTGACACGCAGTCTGGCTTCCGCGTGTACCCAATGGCGCTGCTCGACGACGTGCCCCTGACCCGCCCCGGCTTCGTGTTCGAGACCGAGGTACTCATCGCCGCCGCCCGGCGTGGCTGGCGGGTCCGTGAGGTTCCGGTCACCGCCATCCCCTCGGCCAGGCGGCGAAGCCGATTTCGGCCTGTGCGTGACGGGGTGGCCATTGGCGCCTACATTGCGGAGCACGCCGCCCGGCGCGCGGCACAAGAAGCGCGGATCGGTGTGAGGTCCCTCGTGGCCCGGGGATCCCGCGGCCACGTCGAGGGTCGCGTGCGGCTCCGTCGAGCGGCCGTGGTGGCCACGGCCACCGTGACCACACCCGTGTTAATCGCAGCGACTGTGGCCCAAGTCATGCTGGGCCGCTTGGTCCCGGACCTGGTCACACCTCTGGTACGACGCCTGTACGCGCTCGACCGCCTGTCTCCCTTGACCGGGTCCGTCGCGGCGATGCACGCCGAGCTGTCCGCCGCCACCATCGCGACTTCGCCGTTGAGGCGATCGTGAACGACGAGACGCCGCTGGGCGACGGGGAGCTGGAATGGTAGTACGCCGATACGCCTTCACGATCGTCGGCGTGGCCATCGGCGTGGCCGGTCTCGTGGCGCTCGGCGCCATGAGCGAGCGCATCGTCCGATTCATCGAGGGGGGTGATCGCTTCGTGCTCGGCCAGATCTCGGTGGCGGGGCGGGGGCTGGGCACCGGCGCCGGATTCACCGCGGGCGGTCTGCTGTCGGCGGCGACCATTCAGGCGATTGCTCGGGTCCCCGGCGTGTCCACCGTGCAAGCCCAGGTCATGCTCCCCCTGAATCCCTCTGTGTCGCAATTCATGACCCTCACCCAAGAGATGATCGTCGGTCTCGACCTGGCGGCAAGCATGCCCAACCGCGCCTTCCCGATCCTCACCACGCGGGCCGGACGTCAGATCGGTGCGGGCGACCGCGAGGTCGCCGTCCTGGGCGCGTCCTTCGCCGACTCGCGCAGGCTCGGAGTGGGCGATGTGCTGACGCTCGATAGCCAGTCGTTCAAGATCGTCGGCGTGCTGGAGCGTATGCTGACCGCCCCCGACCGCTTCGTGATCGTGCCCATCGAGGATGCTCGCCGGCTCTGGGTCACCAAGGATCCCCTTCTCCGAACCGTGCTCGCGTCCGGTGGCGTTCCACTGACGGCGGCCGATCTGAACACCGGCGCTGCCGTGGGCTGGCGTGACGGGGAGGATCCCGACGCGGTCGCCATTCGGATCCGCGACCAAATCCCCGGGGTGAACGTACAGATCCCGAGCGAGCTCAGCCGCCTGCTCCGGAGCTCGACCGCATTCTTCTCGTCTCTTCTCGTCGGGATCGCCGCCCTCGGGCTCGTGATCGGAGGCCTCTCCCTCGCCAACACGGTGACGGCCGCCCTCTTCGAGCGCATCCGCGACTTCGGGGTGAAGCGCGCGCTCGGCGCCACCGATGCGCAGCTCGGTCGCGAAATCCTCGGCGAGACCCTTCTCGTAACCTTGACCGGGGGCATCGCGGGAATCGGCCTGGCCGTCGCTCTTGGCGCCGGAGTCGAAGCGTACGCTGCCGACAGTGGCCAGTCGCTCTTCTTCTTCTCGCTCCGCCTGCTCGTGGGCGCCCTGGTGTTCTCCCTCCTGTTGGGTGGGGTGGCGGCGGCCTACGCGACTCTGAGGATCGTGCGGGTCAGCCCCGCTGAGGCAATCCGGCGCGGAACCTGATGCTGGTCGTGGAGGGCATCAGGAAGTCCTTTCGGGCTCCGTCGGGCGAGATGATCCCCGTGCTGCGCGGGGTGGATCTTCGTGTGAAGGCGGGTGAGCTCGTGGTCATCACGGGGGCGTCCGGGTCGGGCAAGAGCACCTTGCTGAACGTCATTGGGCTTCTGGAGGACGCCGACGCCGGTGTGGTTTGCTACGATGGCGAGCCCGTGACCCGGCTCTCTCGAGCCGCCCGGAATCAGAGGCGCGGGCGTTTCGTCGGCTTTGTATTCCAGTCGTTCTTGCTCATCCCGTCCCTGACCGCACTGGACAATGTGCTTCTGGCCGCTCGCTACGTCGGGCGGGGCGGAGTCGCGGCTCGCCGACGGGCCGAGGCGTTGCTCGACGAGTTCGGCCTGGCCGCCCGACGCGATCACTACCCGCCTCAGCTATCGGGCGGGGAGCAACAGCGGGTCGCCTTTTGCCGAGCCGTGTTCAACGACCCACCTTTGCTGCTGGCTGACGAACCCACCGGCAACCTGGACGATGCCAACGGACGGGTGATCTCGGAGGCTCTCCGCGACCGAACCGCCCGGGGGAGTGCGGTGGTCGTGGTCAGTCACCGGCCAGGCGCGTTGTTCGGGACGGAATCCGTGTACCACCTCCAGGCCGGGCAGGCCGAGAGACAGCACGAATGAGGAGCACCTGTCTGTCAGGTTGATTCCAGCAGCTGGCTGACGGTAGCGAACTCGTAACCTGCCCCCCGCAAACCTTTGATGGTGGCCGGCAGAGCCCCCACCAGCCGCGCAGGGGCTCCGGCCAAACCCTCTGCGTCGTGGAGATCCACGATGGCGCCGGCGCCGGCCCGGCGAAGGACGTGCTCGACTTGCCGCTCCGCACGGACGGGGACAAGTCCTTCCGGCTGAATCGACCAGAGCACCACGCGCTCGCCGCAGTCACGCAGCACGGCAGGCAGAGCAGCATTGAACATTCCCCAAGGCGGGCGGAAGCAACGGGGGGTCTGTCCCGCGAGATCGGCCAGGACCCCGTGCGCGTGATGAACTTCGAAGCGGGTGCGAGCGGGACCGCACAGCCACAAGCTTCGGTGCGACCAGCTGTGGTTGCCGATCTCGTGGCCCGCGTCGGCGATAGCCCGGACCAGGCTCGGCACGCGCCGGGCCCGCTCACCGATCAGAAAGAAGGATGCCACGACCCCCTGTTCGGCCAGGATATCCAGGACAACGGGCGTCCACTGCACGTCGGGCCCATCGTCAAACGTCAAGGCCACACGGGGATTCGAGCCCGGCCCCCGCCGCTGGCTCCCATGGGGGGCCAGGTGAGGAAGCCAGGCGTACCCTATCCAGGTCGCGATGGCACCGACGGCGATGGTGCTCACCGCTCCCCAGGCCCTCATGCGACGCAGATCCGCGCGGGCATGGTCGTGGTCACCGTCCGGCGAAGGTCAGAACGTACAGCATCCCGAGCGTCATCGTAGCGCGATTGGAGATTCCCGCCCCGGGAAAGGTGGCCACCGGGGCCTGTGCTCCTGGTGTTGGCGACCGGGGCGAGGTGCCGGTTGACGCCGGTCGGCCGGCCCGCTACTCTTGCCCCACGGACGATTAGCTCAGTTGGTTAGAGCGCTGCCCTCACATGGCAGAGGTCACTGGTTCGAGTCCAGTATCGTCCACCATTTCCTTGGCCAGAATCCTCCTGATCGACGACGATCATCAGATCGTGGCCTTGCTCACGGAGGTGCTCACCCACCACGGGCACCACGTCATCGCGGCCGCGGACGGCCGCGTCGGCCTTCGCCTGGTCGCCGAGCACCATCCCGACCTGGTGATCACAGATATCTTCCTGCCGGAGGTCGACGGACTCGAGATCATCTGGCGCCTTCGCAACGAGCCCGGTCTCAAGATGATCGCCCTATCGGGAGGCGGCCAGCTCGGAGATTTGCAGTTCCTCAAGCACGCGCGCCTCTTCGGCGCCATCCGCACGATGGCCAAGCCCCTTGACCTCGACGCGCTGGTCCACGCAGTCGACGAACTCCTCCAACACCCCGACGCCTGAGACCATAGGCGACACGCGGACTTCCCGACCAGAAGATGGCAACGATCGCGGGCAGCCTTGACCCGCGGCGGTGTCACGAGCGATCGCTACGCGGTGGGTACCTGGCGGAGCTTTAGCAGACGCGAGATCACACCCTCCAGGGGGCGCAGGACGATCGGCTTGACCAGAATCTCGTCGATGCCGAGCGCCCGACAGTCTCGCTCCAGCTCTGGGGTCCTGACGGCCGCCATCACGACGATGGGAGGGGCCGGCCGCAGCAGCTTGATCTGGCGGATCAACGCTGTCTCGGCGAGATCGAGCACGAGGACGTGCAGGAGGACGAGATCCACATCGATACGTTCGCACACGACGCGGGCGCTCGCGGCGTCTCGGACAGGGATGGCGATGAGTCCGCGCCGGCGCAGGAACTCGATGATGACACTGCGGACCTCGAAATGATCGTTGACGACGAGGATCCGCTTGGGGCTTCCCCCAGTACGACTGCGTCCGCCACGTCGGGCCCGCGGCGCGCGCTGATCCAGGCTCGGCACGTCATTCACCATCCGACGCTCAGAGCTTGACGACGTTGTCCCGGTAGGGCGCCACCCCGCGGGTCACGTTGCGCGTATCGACCACGAGCGAGGCGAGGTCGACCACGCGCTTGTAGTCGACGCCGCTGTGGTCGGTGGCAATCACCACGCAGTCTGCTCCCTTCAGACGGCTCTCGTCGAGGGGCACCGAGGTCATGATCCGTCCCGAGACGTCCAGGCGGGCCACGTAGGGATCGTGATACTCCACCAGCGCCTCACGCTGCTCGAGTTCGTGAATGATGTCGATGGCCGGCGACTCGCGCGCGTCATTCACATCTCGCTTGTAGCTCACCCCGAGGACAAGCACGCGCGAACCGTTGACGCTCTTGCGGCGGCGGTTCAGGGCCTCGGTGATCACGGACACCACCACGCGGGGCATGGTGCTGTTCACCTGATGGGCCAGCTCGATGAAGCGCGGGTCGAAGCCCGTCACTCGTGCCTTCCACGACAGATAGAGCGGATCGATGGGTATGCAGTGCCCGCCGAGGCCGGGGCCTGGGTAGAAGGCCATGAACCCGAACGGCTTGCTGGCGGCCGCGTCGATCACCTCCCATACGTCGATGCCGAACGACCGGCACATGAGGGCCAGCTCGTTGACGAGCCCGATGTTGACGGCGCGGAAGGTATTCTCCAGCAGCTTCACCATCTCGGCTGCTTGCGGGGTCGAGACCGCGATGACATCAGGGGCGATCCGCCGAAGGAGACGGCTGGCCAGCTCCGTACAGGCCGTGCTGACACCGCCCACGACCCGCGGAATGGTCGAAGGCCGATGAAGCTTGTCGCCGGGATTGATCCGCTCGGGCGAGAAGCACAGGTGAAAGTCCACACCCGCCCGTAGCCCGGTCGACTCCAGGGCGGGCATGACCACTTCAGTCGTCGTGCCCGGGTAGGTGGTGCTCTCCAGAATCACCAGCTGGCCGCGGTGGAGCCGAGGTCGGATGGCGTCGACCGCGCTGACGATGTACGAGAGGTCAGGGGCCTTACTCTTTCCGAGCGGGGTGGGGACGCAGATGATCAGAACGTCCTGCTCTCCGATCCGCGTGAAGTCGTCGGTGGCCGTGAGGGTTCCCGCGCGGACGACGTTGGCCAAGTCCTCGTCGCTGATGTCGACGAGATAGGAGCGCCCGTCCTGCACGGCCCGGACCCGTTCACCATCGATGTCGAAGCCGGTGACAGGAAAGCCGGCCCGAGCCAGCTCCATGGCTTCCGTCAACCCAACGTATCCGAGGCCGAGAACGCCAATCCGAGCCGTCGATGCCGCGATCCGGTCGTGCAGCGCGGTGCTCGAATCCCGGGAATGCTCAGTTGCCAAGGCCGCACTCCTGCATCTTGCGCAACAGCGTCTTATAGCTGACTTTGAGACGCCGAGCCGCCTCGACCCGATGCCAGCGGACACGGTCCAGCACTTCCTTCAGGGCGACCTCTTCCGCCTCGCGGGCTGCGCGACGGGCGATCTCACGGAGCCCCATACCTTCGTCCCAGCGGCGTGCGGGAGGCCCGGCGCTGGCGGCGGTCGCCGGCGAAGCGGTGGGACCGACCACGGCCGGGGCTTCTGACGGATCCAGAGCCCGGCGCGCCAGCTCCTGGACGACCTGATTCTCGGTGCCGAGGGCCACGATGCGTTTGATGACGTTCTCGAGCTCCCGCACGTTGCCCCGCCAGCTGTGGTCCATGAACAGGTGCATGGTCTCTGCCGTGACTTCCTGCCGCGGACGCGCGTACTCGCGCGAATACTGATCGAGAAAATACTCGACGAGGACAGGAATCTCCTCCTGCCGTTCACGCAGGGGAGGGACGTGGATGTTGAGGACGTTGAGTCGGTAGTAAAGATCCTCGCGGAAGTGGCCTTGCTGGACGATGCGGGCCAGATCCTTGTTGGTGGCCGCGATGACCCTGACGTCTACCCGGATATCGCTCTGGCTGCCCAGCCGCGAGAACTCGCGATCCTGGAGCACCTGGAGCAGCTTGGCCTGGACGGGCATGGGCATCTCGCCGATCTCGTCGAGGAAGATGGTGCCGTGGTGGGCCAGCTCGAACTTGCCGGGCTTCTGGCGATGGGCACCCGTGAAGGCGCCGCGTTCATAGCCGAACAGCTCGCTTTCCAGAAGCTCGAGGGGAAGGGCCGCGCAGTTGACCTTGACGAAAGGCTGATCACGCCGGGGTGACTTGTCGTGAATGGCGCGCGTCACGAGTTCCTTTCCCACGCCGCTTTCGCCCCACACGAGGACAGTGGCGTCGGTTCCCGCCACCCGGTCGATCATCTCCTTCACGCCCCGCATGCGCACGCTGTTCATGAACGGCCACTCATAGTCCATCGGGGTGGGTCGGCGCTTACGGCCTTCCACGGTGAGCTGGGCGCGGAGTCGCTCGACTTCCTGGCCAAGCGTCACCCGTTCCAGCACACGCGTCACGGCGCGCTCGACCTCGTCGGCCGCGAAGGACTTCAAGAGCGAGGTGCTGCTGCTGTCGCCTCGCTGGATCCCATCGTCGGAGAAGCTCGGTTCGTTGCCTGCCATTCGTTGTCCTCGGCGCGACCTCAAATCGCCGTCATGACGGCTACGTCGCCATCCTGATGGCCATCAGGCCAAGTACAAGCCTTGTGCCAATTCAGTGTCGGCGTCGACATATCTCGGTGGGCGTCGAGATCCCCCTTCGAAGCCCGCTGCGGCTTCCACCTTGAGCGCCGAAAGGACGCTCCAGAAGCGAATCGCGGTCACCGGAGCAACCGATCCGCCCCGAGGCCACGGATCCGAAGCAAAGGCTCGCTGATCATGCTGCCAGCATTCTGGCCCAAGTAAGACGAAGATGTCACATTATAGGATGTCAACAGGCGCCAGGAGGGTCATGCTCAGGTGAGCGTGTGTTACTGCTCGATTGGCATCAGAATTTCCTGCATGCTCGATAGGATATGACGTCCAGGATCGATCGACTCCGCGAAGAGCTCGGCCGCCGCATCCTAGTGCTGGACGGCGCCATGGGCACCATGATCCAGAGCGAGGGCCTGGCTGCGGCAGATTTCGGAGGGCCGGCGCTCGAGGGATGCAACGAGCATCTCAATCTGACTCGTCCCGACGTGATCCGGCGGGTCCACGGTGCCTATCTGGCGGCGGGCGCCGACCTGATCTCGACTAACACGTTCGGCTGTGCCCCCTGGGTCCTCGCGGAATACGGACTGGCCGATCGAGCGTACGAGATCACGCGAGTCGGAGCCCGGATCGCGCGCGAGGTGGCGGGTGACCGGCTCGTCGTGGGGGCGCTCGGCCCGTCGACGCGGTCGATCTCGGTCACCCGGAATATCGGGTTCGACGAGGTCAAGGCCGGCTACGCCCTCCAGGCGGCGGCCCTCATCGAGGGTGGAGTCGACCTGATCCTTCTTGAAACCTCCCAGGACACGTTGAACGTCAAGGCAGGAGGCCTCGGGGTGCGCCAGGCCATGCGGGAGGCCAAAGTCGAACTTCCGCTCATGCTCAGCGCGACGATCGAACCGATGGGATCCATGCTGGCCGGGCAGGGCGTGGAGGCGTTCGCGGTTTCCGTGGAGCACCTGACTCCTTTCTCCGTCGGCCTCAACTGCGCGACCGGCCCCGAGTTCATGACGGATCATCTCCGGTCTCTGGCGGGGCTGGTGCCCACCTTCGTCAGCGTCTATCCAAACGCCGGCCTTCCCGACGAGCGTGGTCAATATGCTGAGACCCCCCAGAGCCTCGCCCTCAAACTGCGCCGCTTCGTGGACGAGGGCTGGGTCAACCTGGTTGGTGGCTGCTGCGGAACGACCCCCGCTCATATCGAGGCTATTGCGGAGATCGTGCGGGACCGCGCGCCCCGCCGACCCCGCAGCACCTTGCCGGCAGCCGTGAGCGGGGTCGACGTCCTGTATCCGGCCGACGACAACCGGCCGCTCTTCGTGGGTGAGCGCACCAACGTCATCGGCTCGCGGCGTTTCAAGGAGCTGATCGTCGCCGAGCGATTCGAGGACGCGGCGGAAATAGGCCGGGCCCAGGTCAAGGCCGGAGCGCAAGTGCTCGACGTGTGCCTGGCCAATCCCGACCGCGGTGAGGCGGCCGACACGGACCGTCTGATGACCCAGCTCACCCGGCGTGTGAAGGTGCCCCTCATGATCGACTCGACCGATGCCGAGGTCATTGAGCTGGCACTGCGGCACTGCCAGGGCAAGGCGATTGTCAATTCCATCAACCTGGAGGATGGCGAGGAGCGCTTCGCGAGAGTTGTTCCGCTCCTCAAGGCGTACGGGGCGGCGGTGGTCGTGGGTTGCATCGACGAGGATAAGCAGCAAGGCATGGCCGTCTCCCGGCAGCGCAAGCTGGCCGTGGCCGAACGCTCGTACGAGCTCTTGACGGGGCAGTACGGGCTGGCGGCCCGCGACATCATCTTCGATCCGCTCGTGTTTCCGGCCGGCACCGGGGATGTCAACTACGTGGGATCGGCAGAGGAAACCATCGAAGGCGTGCGGGCCATCAAGGCGCGCTTCCCGGAGTGCCGGACCATTCTGGGTATCTCCAACGTCTCGTTTGGACTCCCCCCCGGCGGCCGCGAAATCCTGAACTCGGTGTTCCTCTACCACTGTACGAAGGCGGGACTGGACTACGCCATTGTCAACACGGAGCGCCTCGAACGCTACGCGTCCATCCCCACCGACGAGCGCGAGCTGGCCGAGGATCTGATCTTCGGCAGAGGCCGTGACCCCGTGGCGGCGTTCGCGGCCCACTTCCGCGAACGGAGGAAGACCGTCGCACCGGTGAGCTCGCTGTCACTCGATGAGCGGCTCGCGCGCTACATCGTCGAGGGCTCGCGCGACGGTCTGCTGGCCGACCTCGACCTCAAGCTGAAGGAGACGGGCGCCCTGGACATCATCAACGGGCCCCTCATGCGAGGCATGGATGAGGTGGGGCGCCTGTTCAACGACAACCAGCTCATCGTGGCCGAGGTGCTCCAGTCGGCGGAGGCCATGAAGACGGCGGTCGCCCATCTCGAGCCCTACCTCGAGAAAGCGGGCTCGGCCACCCGGGCCACCATCATCCTGGCCACCGTCAAGGGCGATGTTCACGACATCGGCAAGAACCTCGTCGAGATCATCTTTGCCAACAACGGCTATCGGATCGTCAATCTTGGCATCAAGGTGCCGCCCGAGGAGCTGATCGCCGCCTGCCACACTCACCACCCGGATGCGATCGGCCTCTCGGGGCTTCTCGTCAAGTCTGCGCAACAGATGGTGGCGACCGCACAGGACCTCAAGGCGGCGCGGATCGATATCCCGTTGTTCGTCGGCGGCGCTGCCCTCACCAAGAAGTTCACGGCCACGCAAATCGCGCCCGAGTACGCCGGCGTGACCGTCTATGCGCGCGATGCCATGGGCGGCCTCGAGCTGGCCAATCGACTCTTTGCGCCGGCCACGCGGACCGAGCTGATCGAGCAAATCCGCCGCGAGCAGGCGGTCCTGGCTGACTCGTCCGCAGCATCTCCCCCCGTTGGTCCCGTGGAGCGGGCGGGCGCGCCCCGGCCGGCGCGCGTCGCGCGCCGGCCGGTGATGGTGCCCCCGGATCTCGATCCGCACATCCTGCGCGATGTGCCGCTCGCACACATCTACCCGTATGTGAACCTCCAGATGCTGTACGGCAAGCACCTCGGGTTGCGGGGGTTGGTCAGCCGCCTCTTCGAGGAGGGTGACCGGCGGGCGCTCGAACTGCGGGAGACGGTGGAGACCCTGCAGAGCGAGGCGGCGGCCGAGGGGTGGTTGCACGCCCACGCGCTCTATCGTTGGTTCCGGGTGAGGGGGGAAGGTGACGTCGTGCGGGTTCTTGACGGGGCGGGCGCCGAGATCGCTCGCTTCGATTTTCCCCGCCAGTCGGCGGGAGAGCAACTGTGTCTGGCCGACTTCGTGCGCGACGACATCGACGACTACGTAGCCCTGTTCGCGGTGACGTGCGGCGAAGGGGTGCGAGAGCGGGCGAGCCGGCTCAAGGATTGCGGCCAATACCTACGCTCCCATGCTTTGCAGGCGCTCGCCATCGAGGCCGCGGAAGGCCTCGCCGAGATGCTGCACGTACGCTTGAGAACCTTGTGGGGGTTCCCAGACTCCGCCGATGTCACCATCGCCGATCGGCTCAAGGGCCGTTACCGCGGCATTCGGGTCTCCTTCGGCTATCCCGCCTGCCCGAATTTGGCCGACCAGGGTACGCTCTGGAAGCTGCTCCGGCCGGAGCAAATCGGGGTCGCTCTGACTGAGGGCTTCATGATGGACCCCGAAGCATCGGTATCGGCCCTGGTGTTCCACCACCCCGAGGCGCGCTACTTCAAGGTGTGATGGCCCGCGTTTGACAGCGGGGTGTTGGCGCTCGTATGATGACTGGCGGTTCATTCACCGCCGATGCGCGACCCCGAAAAACCCCAGGCCATCGTCGACGCCGCGATCCGCGTGTTCGCTCGTAACGGCTACTACAATTCGCGAGTGTCCGACATTGCACGTGAGGCGGGGATCGCGAGCGGAACGATCTACCTCTACTTCAAGACCAAGGACGAGATTCTCGTCACCCTCTTCCGCGAGAAGATGGCCGAGTGGGTGGCCCACGCCCGGCGCGAAATCGCCGCCGAGATCGACGCGGTCGCCAAGATCCGGCGGCTCATCGCCCTGCACTTCGCCGTACTCGAGCGGAACCCCGAGCTGGCCGAGGTGGTCCAGGTAGAGCTCCGGCAGGGGCACAAGTTCTTCCGAGGCGCCTCCGCGCACGAGGTGTCGGCCTACTTTGCGCTGATCAGCTCCGTCCTGGAGGACGGCATCGAGGCCGGCCAGTTCCGCCGGGACGTCCCCGTCAAGGTCGCCACCAAGATGCTGTTCGGGGCGATGGACCAGCTCGCGACATCCTGGGTGCTTGGCAAGCGCACCTACCGTCTCACCGATGCCGCGGCGGCGGTGGCCGCGATTTTCCTGCGAGGAGTCGCCACCCATGGCGTATGAGACCCTGATCGTGACGAGCGAGGAGCACGTCGGCGTCATCACGCTCAATCGCCCGCCCGCCAATGCCATCAGTGAGCAGCTGATGCGCGAGCTGAACGCGGCCCTGACTGGCTTCGAGCAAGACGAGGCCACGCGCGCAATCATCATCACAGGGGCGGGCGACCGGATCTTCTGCGCCGGGGCCGACCTTGGATCCGCTTTTGCGGGCGGTGAGGTCGAGAGCTTCATACGCTTCGGGACGGGCGTGCTGCGACGGATCGAGCGCTTCCCGAAACCGGTCATCGCCGCCCTGAATGGCCACGCGCTCGGCGGTGGCTGCGAGATCGCCATGGCCTGCCATCTCCGTCTGCTCAAGGAAGGGGCGCGCATGGGACAGACGGAGTCCAACCTCGGCATCATTCCGGGCTACGGCGGCACGCAGCGTCTGGCCCGCCTGATTGGCCGCACGAAGGCGCTCGAGTACCTGCTTCTGGGGACGCAGATTCCCGCCAACGAGTGCCTCGCTCTTGGTCTCGTCAACCGCCTGTGCAAGGAGGGCGAGACGCTCAACGACGCCCGCGCCCTCGCGAATCAGCTCGCGAAGCGGCCGCCCATCGCCATGCGCCTGATCATCGACGCCGTCGACGAAGGGCTGGATGCGCCCATCGAGAAGGGCCTCGACATCGAGGTGCGGGCCTTCCTGAAATCGCTGCGCACCGACGATGCGGCCGAGGGCATCCAGGCGTTCTTCGCCAAGCGCGAGCCGGAGTTTCGGGGCCGGTAGCCGTGGACCTCGGGATCCGCGACCGCGTGGCCATCGTCACCGGCGGCGCGCGCAGCCTGGGCCGGGCTGACGCGGAGATTCTGGCTGCCGAAGGATGCCCGGTCGCCATCATCGATCTGAACGCGGATGGCGCCGCCGAGACCGCGGAAGGTATCCGCGCGGCCGGAGGGCGCGCGCGCGGCTATCCCTGCGACATTCGTGAGGCGCCCCAGGTGGTGTCGGTAGTCGAGCAAATCGAGCGCGACCTCGGACCGGTGGGCATCTGCGTGAACAATGCCGGAATCATCTACACGCTGGGGCAGCTCAAGGACATGCAGGACTCGGACTGGGAGCTGAACCTCGCCGTCAACCTCACCGGCACGTACAATGTGACCAAGGCTGTCTTTCCCGGATTGCGCGAGCGTCGCTGGGGCCGCATCGTGTGCATGGCATCCATCGCGGGTCTCATGGGCGGCTTCGGCCAGGTTGCGTATGCCACCACGAAGATGGGGGTGGTGGGCTTCGCCCGATCGGTGGCCCTGGAGGGCGCCCGTTACAATGTGACGGCGAACGTGATCGCGCCAGGGATCATCGGTCCCAACGCCGCTCTGAGCCCCATGTTCGACCGGATGGTCAAGCGAGTCGCCATGCAGCGGGAGGGGACGCCGGAAGAGGTGGCCCACGCTGTCGCCTTTCTCTGCTCGGAGGGCGCGCGCTACATCACAGGGGCCGTGTTGACGGTGACGGGCGGCATGGATCTATTCACGTTCTAGCGCGCGCCGCAGGGGCGGCCTGCAAAGGAACGCTGGTCGAGACGGTCCGTGAGATGCTCGAGGGGAGGAGGAACGGGATGCCTACAGTCAAGGAGACGTTCGATGCGATGTCGACCAAGTTCCGCGCCGACAAGGCAGTCGGGACGAACGCGACAATCCAGTACGATGTGAGCGGGGCCGGCGGCGGCACCTGGCACGCCGTCATCAAGGACGGCGCCTGCGCGGTGCAAGAGGGCGTCGCTGCCAATCCTAACCTCACCTTGCAGATCGGAGCCCAGGACTGGCTCGACATGATCGCCGGCAAGCAGTCAGGCCAGATGCTGTTCATGTCGGGAAAGCTCAAGGTCAAGGGTGACATGGGGCTGGCCATGAAGCTCGGGTCGCTGTTCTCGGTATGACGCGACAGCCTTGGAGCGTCCGCTGATGGCCCAGGAGCGCTTCGCGGATGTGGTGGAACGCTTCGCCCACGGGTATCCAAACGGGGACGGACCAGTGTCGGTCGAAGTGATGAAACAATGGCAGGACGAGTTTCAGCGCAACCTCAAGCGCGTCCAGAACCTCTCCGACATGGTCGCCCGCCCCGCCAATCCCCACGTCGGTCAGTCGCCGCGCGAAGAAGTGTACAAGCGGAACAAGGCCCGCCTCTACCGCTACACCTCGCGGCGGGCGCACCCGACGCCGGTGCTCTTCGTGCCGAATCTCGGTATCAGCCGGCCTTACATTTTCGACCTTCTCCCCGGGGGCAGTTTCGTGGAGCACATGACCAGGGAGGGCTTCGATTTCTTTCTGCTCGACTGGGGGGTCTTCGGTCCCGAGGACAACGATCTCTCGGTCGAGGAGTGCGTGAGCCGGATCCTGCCCCGCATGGCACGCAAGGTGCTCGAGGTGTCAGGGGCGCGCGAGTTGTCCATCCTCGGCTACTGCATGGGGGCTCCGCTCTCCGCTTCGTTCGTGGCCGCCTATCCGGAGACGCCAGTCCGCAACTTCATCAACATGGCAGGGCCCTTCGACTTCTCGAAGGTCGGGCTCTTCGGGCTCTGGCTCGACAAGAAGTACTTCAACGTCGACCGCTTTGTCGACACGCTCGGCGCCGTGCCTGCCGACCTGGTCAAGGCCGGCTTCAAGCTCATCAAGCCGACCATGGATCTCTCCACCAACCTCAATCTCTGGTGGAATCTCTGGAACGACAAGTACGTGGAGGGCTTCAACGCGCTCAACAAGTGGGCCAACGAGTACGTGGCCTTCCCGGGTGAGTTCTTCCGGCAGTGGGTGCGCGACTTCTATCAGGACAACAAGCTGTACCGCGGCGAGCTCACCTGCGGGGGGCGGCCCGTCCGGCTCGAGGCCATCACGTGTCCCGTGTTCGTGGTCGGCGCCAAGGAGGATTACATCGCGCCGCCGGCGTGCGTGCGCGCGCTGGTCGACGTGGTGGGCAGCCGTGACAAGCAGTATGTCGAGCTGCCAGGAGGGCACATCTCGCTGATCGCCGGACGCGGGGCCTCGCTTCACTGCTGGCCACAGGTCTCGGGCTGGCTGGCGACCCACTCGTGAGGGAGGCGCTATGACCGAGATCCCGTCCTCGCAGCAGCTGTTCGAGTTGTGGAAGAAGCAGCTCGAAGAGGGGGCCACGTCATGGGCCCAGCTTCTGGGCAAGGCGCCCACCCCCAGCGCGGATCCCGCCGGATTCTGGTGGAAGCCCATGTTCGAGGGCGGACTCGCCCAGTGGGCGCGGCTGTTCGCCCAGACGCCGGTCACCCCCGACCTGATGACGCAGTGGAAGCAGTTTCTCGATCAGTCCATCGAAGCGTGGTCGAAGGCACTCGGCCAGGCTATGAACACGGACGCCTTCGCCCAGATGATGGGCAAGACCTTGGATCAATGGTTGGTGGCTCAGGGGCCAGCCAAGCGCGCAGCCGAACAATCTGTGGAGGCCGGCCTGCAGGCGCTCAATCTGCCTTCACGAACCCAAGTGGCGAGTGTGGCCAAACAGATCATGGAGCTGGACGACCGCCTCGAGCGGCTCGAGGACTCGATTGCCGCCCTGGCCCGCCGCCTCGAGTCGACTCCCCGACCGCCGGCCGAGCCCAGCGGAGCCACCCGGTGATCGGCAAGACCATCGCCGAGATTGCCCCCGGGGACGTTGCCTGGATCAAGCGGACGGTGGCCGAGGCGGATGTCGCCCGCTTCGTCCACGCCGTGGGCGACGCGAACCCTGTTCACAGTGATCCAACCTATGCCGCGACCACCATCTTCAAGGAGCCGATCGCGCCGGGCATCTTCACGGCTGGCTTGATCTCTGCGGTCATCGGGACCCGGCTGCCAGGACCGGGGACAATCTACTTGTCACAAGGCCTCACGTTCGTGAGGCCAGTGCTGTTCGAAGACACCATCACGGCCCGGGTCGAGGTGGCGGAGGTCTTGAGGGAGCGCAACCGGCTGCGCTTGATCACCATCTGTACGAATCAGCGAGACGAAGAGGTGCTCACCGGAGAGGCCTGGGTCATGCCGTCGCGGAGCGCGATCGTGTACGAACGAGCGGGAGCGCAACTGACCGCTCTCGCCGTTCAGCCGTGGAGGTGGGCCGCCCAGGTGGTCGACTTCTGGGGGACGCTTGGTCTGGCCATGCTCGGGATCCGGGAGGGTCGCACCTAAGATCGACCCTCACATGAGCAGGCCACCATTGATGGACAGCTCGGCGCCGGTGATGTAGTCCCCGTCCGAGGACACGATGAAGATGACGGAGCGTCCTACCTCGTCCGCCCGCCCGAAGCGCTTGAGAGGGATCTGATCGAGGAGGCGGTTGCGGACCCGCTCGGGAATGCTTTCCACCATCTCGGTCTCGATGAAACCCGGCGCCACCGCGTTCACGGTCACGCCCTTGCCCGCCAGTTCTTTGGCAAGAGATTTGGTGAACGCGGCCACCCCCGCCTTGGAGGCGGCATAGTTCGCCTGACCGAAGTTGCCGATCTGGCCAATGACCGAGGTGACGTTCACCACGCGGCCGTAATTCTGCTTGAGCATCTGGTCGATGAAGACCTTCGTGCAGTTGAAGACCCCGTCCAGATTGATGGCGAGCACCTTGCGCCACGACGCGTGGTCCATCTTGACAAATGTCTTGTCGGAGTTGATCCCGGCATTGTTGACGAGGATGTCGAGGTGGCCAAACTCCTGCAACACCCGCTGGGCCATCCGAAAGGTGTCGGGGTAGTCGGCGACGTCGGCCTGGGCCAGCAGCGCTCGCCGGCCTATTTTCTGCACGGCCTCCGCCACTTCGCGGGCTGCGTTCTCACTGGACACGTAGTTGATGGCGACGTCAGCCCCTTCTTCGGCCAAGGCGAGCACGATGGCCCGCCCGATGCCGCGCGAGCCCCCGGTGACCAGAGCCGTTCGACCAACCAATTTCATTTCCCGATGCGCCTCCTGAGCGGAGCGACGACGCGCCAGTCTAGCATGCGTGCTCTTGTCGACCTTGACGCGCGGTGTTAGACTCGGCGCAACGTTGGCGGACGTTTCGCCAAGGAGATTGATGGTGTACGTCATCAAGCGTTACTCAAACCGCAAGCTGTACGACACCCAAGAGAGCCGCTACGTCACCTTGGATGAAATCGAGGAGATGATCCGGTCAGGCAAGGAGATCTCGGTCGTCGACGCCGTCTCCAGCGAGGACCTCACCTCGGTCACGCTCACCCAGATCATTCTCGAGGCCGAGCGAAACCACCGTGGGAACCTGCCGACCGCCTTTCTGCATCAACTCATCAAGCACGGCGAAGAGTGGCAGGACTTCATCCAGCGCTCTCTGCGATCCAGCTTGGAGAACGTCACCACGAACCAGCGCGAGATGGATCGGGTCTATCGCGAGTGGGCCTCGCGCGCCGGCTGGGCAGCCATGGTGCCGCGGGCGGACACGCGGGCCGAAGCGGACACGGCGGAGAAACCGCGGGACGCGGAGAAGCTCCGCGAAGAGGTGGCCGTGCTGCGCGAACGGCTGCGTGCCCTCGAGGAGCGCCTCGAGAAACGGAAAAGCGAGTCGAAACCTTAGGGTTCACCCCTTACGGCCGCAAGGGCCCTACGTCTGGGTGGCCGCCGGTGGGCCGGCGGCACCCCTCGGTTCCTCCTCGGGCCTACAGACTCTTCATCTTCTCGCCGATGGTGGCGAACGCCTCGTGGATGCCCTTGCCGGCCTGCTCCGCCGACGCCTGCACACGTTCAGCCGAACGGCTTACCGCCTGGACATTGCCTTCGACGAGCTTGAAGGTCCTCTGATAGCCCTCCTGCCACGCGCCCGGTTGCCAGGGCAGGCACGACGGCGTCTCGCCAAGAACCCTCACCGCGTTCTGCTGGATCTCGGCGCAGAGGCGTGCGCCCTCCTTGGCCGATCCGGCCGTGAAGTCAGCTAGCTCCTTCAGCATGCGCTGATTGGCCTCCGCCCACAGGGTGATCGCCTCGACCGTCTTGCCGGTGAACTGGGTGTACATCTCGCTGGGAGTGGACTGCTGCATCACCGATTCCTCCTTCGGCTGCCGTGACCGTGTTTGTCTTGCGTCGCGTTGGCGCCGTTTCGCTTCGCGTTCCATTGGACTCCATGATAACGCATCGCGTTATGGGAGGCAAGCTCAAATTGCTGCTTCGCGTCAACGTCGGAGTGTTGCGCCTGGCCAAGAGCTGCGTTAGAGTCCGCGATCATCCCGCCGCATCGCAACGCCGCGAGGGCCACGAGGAGCCGTCAATGCGCAGGCGTACCTTCATTTCGAGTCTGAGCGCCGTAGCCCTGCTGCCCGCATCGAAAACTCGCGCGGCCGAACCACTGGTCGTCAGCTCATGGGGGGGCAGCTGGAAGGACACGATCGACCGGGTCATCGCGAAGCCGTTCACCGCCAAGACGGGCATCCCCGTCGAATTCGAGGTTGGGGGCACCCTCGATCGGCTTGCCAAGGCTCGTGTCTCCAAGGCCTCTCCGCTCGTCGATGTGACCTTCACCACATCGCATGTCGGGCGCCTCTACATGTCTGACGGTCTCTTCCAGAAGCTCGACACGGGCAAGATCCCCAACCTTGCCGACCTCGCCCGCGAGGCCATCCGCAGCGATGCCCACGTGGGGGTATGGTCGTACGTCTACACGATCGCCTACCGACCCGATTTGGTTCCCGGTCCCGAGATCACCAGGTGGGGCGACCTATGGGATCCCCGGCTTCAAGGGAAAGATCGGGATGCCCGATTTCGATCCCTCTCACATCATCGTGATCAGCGCGCTGCTGGAGGGGGGCAATGAGATCGAATGGCAGAAGGGACAGGAACGGCTGAAGCGCCTCAAGCCGAACATAGCCGCCTTCTTCTCGACGGACGCGCGCAGCCAGGATTTGATGAAGACGGGGGAAGCTCCAGTCCAGGTGATGCTGTCCAGCAACGCGTACCATCTTATCGACCAGGGACTCACCATCAAGGTCGTGCAGCCTACCGATCGGGGCGGCATCGTGGGCATCGATTGCCCGGCCATCATGGCCGGGACGAAGAAAGCCGACGCCGCCTATCAATTCATCAACACGGCGCTTTCCAAAGATGTCCAGGAGGGGCTGGTCGCCACACTCAAAGCGGGGCCCACCAATCTCAAGGCCATGGTGCCCGCCAAGCTCAAGGGGCAGCCGGGCATCTTCTCCACGGCCGCCGAGTGGAAGGAGCGTGGGTACATCATGGACGATGAGACACGTGCCAAGACCCTCGCCGCGTGGAAAGAGTGGTTCAACGCCAACATCGTGGCCAAGTGAGCGTCTGGCCTCGCCCCTGAATCACGCTCAAGGAGTCCGCGCAGGCGTCGACGTCGGTGGCACCTTCACGGACGTGGTCGGATGGGCATCGAGGCGCCTGCACGCCGCCAAGATCCCCACGACGCCGGCCCGCCCGGCGGACGGTGTCGGGCAGGCGTTAGCCCTCCTGGCCGCCCGCGCCGGGCGACTAGGCTCGCTGGCCCACGGGACTACCGTCGTGACGAACGCCATCGTGGAACGCCGGGGTGCACGGGTCGGCCTCGTCACCACACGTGGCTTTCGCGATGTGCTGGAGATCGGCCGCCAGAGCCGCACACACCTCTATCACCTCCACCTTCCCCCTAAGCCTGAACCGCTTGTTCCGCGTCGTTTGCGCCTCGAGGTCAGTGAACGGGTCACCGCCGACGGCCGCGTGATGGTCCCCCTCGCCCTCGGGGACGTTCCCGCTATCGTGGACACCTTTGCCCGGGAAGGGGTCGAAAGTGTGGCCGTGAGTCTACTCCACGCCTACGCCAACCCCGCCCACGAGCAGGCGCTGCAGGCCGTGCTG
Organism: uncultured Candidatus Rokubacteria bacterium; assembly: GCA_963754315.1. Taxonomy (GTDB): domain Bacteria; phylum Methylomirabilota; class Methylomirabilia; order Rokubacteriales; family CSP1-6; genus CAVWFS01. The sequence continues at coordinate 238,382 of CAVWFS010000007.1, read as the reverse complement.
AGCGAGCGGTTCCCGTATGTCTGTATCTCGACGGACATCAACGCGGAGTTCCGCGAATACGAACGGACATCGACGACCGTGCTCAACGCCAGCGTCATGCCGATGGCCGCTCGTTACCTCGGTGAGCTTCAGTCTTCGCTGGCGGCACGGGAGATGCCAATCCATCTTCTGCACTCAGCGGGAGGGATGATGTCAATCGACGCGGCGCGAGCCCGTCCGCTCGCCATGGCCATGTCCGGACCGGCCGCCGGCGTGGCCGCCGCCGCCTGGGTGGCCCGCCGTGTCGGTATCCGCCGAGCGATCGCCTTTGACATGGGCGGCACCACCACGGATGTGTGTCTCATCACCGACGGTGCGGCCGAGACCAGCGCCCAGCGGCGGCTCGGCGATGTGCCGATCCGCCTGCCCATGGTCGCCGTGGAGTCGATCGGCGCGGGGGGCGGATCGGTGGCTGTGGTCGATGCCGCCGGGGCCTTGAAGGTCGGCCCGCGCAGCGCCGGAGCCCAGCCCGGTCCCGCCGCGTATGACCGAGGCGGCACCGAGCCAACCGTGACCGACGCCAACCTCGTGCTGGGCTATCTGAATCCGGACCGGCTGTATGGAGAAACGATCCGGCTCCGGCGCGACCTCGCCGAGGCGGCACTGGCTCGTCTCGGCCGCGCGGTGGGCCTGTCCGCGGTCGAGGCAGCCCTCGGAGTGGTCGAGATCGCCAACGCGAGTATGTTCCGCGCGCTCCGGCTCGTCTCAGTTCAGCGTGGTTACGATCTCCGGGACTTCGCGCTCATCGCCTACGGCGGTGCCGGTCCCGTCCATGCCGGCGCCCTCGCGCGGAGCGCGGGCATACGGACCGTCATCGTGCCTGCCCTGTCCGGCGCCTTCTCGGCCCTCGGTTGCCTTGTATCGCCTCTGCGTTACGATGCCGTGCAGACATGCCGCGCGTCCCTGGACGCCTGGGATCCGCAAACGATCGAAGGCCGGCTACGCGCGCTGGAGACGCGCGTGGTTGCCCCGCTCCACGAGGAAGGTATCGCGGCTGAGGTCGTGGCGGTGAGTCGGAGCGTCGACCTTCGGTATGGTGGACAGAACTATGAGCTAGAGGTCCCCTACCAGCGCGACCCAGCACGCCTGCGCGCTGCCTTCGAGGATCGCCATCGCCGGCTCTACGGCTACGCCACCGGGGAGACCATCGAGTGCGTGAATCTCCGAGTCCTCGCGAGTGTCGCCGATCCGTCTGATGAGCTGCCCACCGTAAGCACGGAGGAAAGCGAGCCGACACCCACGGGCCGCCAACGTGCATATTTTCCGCCGGTCGGCGAGGTGAGCCTTCCGCGCTACGACCGTGCCCGGCTGCCGGTCGGCCGTATGATCGCCGGCCCCGCTATGATCGAAGACGAGTCCTCCACCACGGTGCTGTGGCCTGGCCAGCACGGTCACGCGGATCGGTCAGGGAACCTCATCGTCGAGGAGCAGGGATGACCCGGCGCGCCGTCAGTCCAGTGACCCTCGAGGTGGTCCGCCACGGGCTCTATGCCATCGCCGAAGAGATGAGCGTCATCGTCATGCGGTCGGCCCGGTCTCCGCTCTTGAAAGAGGCCGGCGACCTGTCGTCGGCCCTCACCGATGCCGAAGGGCGCCTGATCGCCCAGGGCCGTGACATTCCCATGCACATGGGCGTCATGGGCTTCACGGTCAAGGAGTTCCTCAAGCGAGTACCGGCGGCGCGCCTCGCCGAGGGGGATGTGTGGTTCTTGAACCTTCCTGAGGTCGGCGGCAACCATCTTCCCGACGTGAAGGCGCTAAGGCCGGTCTTCGTCCAGAATCGGCTGATCGCCTTCGCTATCAACCTCGCGCACTGGGCTGACATCGGTGGCGCCGTTCCCGGCAGCTACGTGCCGTTTGCCCGAGAGTGCTATCAGGAGGGCCTGCGAATCCCACCTGTGCGGCTCTTCAACGCGGCGGGACCCGAACGCGAGAAGATCGACCTCATTCTGGCCAACGTGCGAGGGCGCGAGGAACGCGAGGGTGATCTCTTCGCCCAGTTCGCGGCCTGCGATGTGGCGGCCCGCCGCCTGGCCGAGCTGTGCACGCACCACGGCGTCGACACGGTGCACTCCTGCTTCGTCCGTCTGCACGACGAGTCCGAGGCCGAGATGCGGGCGGCCCTCCGGGCTCTGCCCGATGGCGAATGGGAAGGCGAAGACTGGCTCGACGACGATGGCGTGCAGGCCAGGCCTATCCGTATCCGGGTTCGCGTGCGGATCGAGGGTGACCAGGCCGTTTTCGACTTCGGCGGGACCGATCCCCAGGCGATCGGTCCCGTGAACACCACGCCCTTCATCGTGTGCTCTTCGGTGTACTACGCCATCAAGGCCCTGGTGGCGCCCGAGGTCCCACCCAACGACGGCTGCTATCGGCCCTTGCACGTCGTGGTGCCGCCTCGGTCGGTGCTCAATCCCGACCCCGACCGCCCCGTGGTCGGCGGAAACCACGAAACCTCGCAGCGGATCGTGGATGCGATCTTCAAGGCCCTGACGCCGATCCTGCCCCATCGCATCGTGGCCGGCGGCCCGACCACCTCCGGGCTCTTGCTATTCGGGACCCGCCGCCCGGACGGACGCTGGGCGATCCTCTATGAAGTCCACGGGGGCGGGGAAGGCGGGGGGCCGGGTCGAGACGGCGCTGCCGCCCTGCGAGTACACATGTCGAACGTCATGAATACCCCGACTGAAGTCATCGAGCAGGAATACCCTCTCCTCATCGAGGAGCACGCCCTGCGGCCCGGTTCCGCCGGCGATGGAACTCATCGAGGCGGTCTCGGGTTTCGCCGGGCCTATCGCGTGCTCGGCGAGGAACTCACCTTGACCACGATGTTCGAACGCCGTCTGGTCCCGCCATGGGGGGCGCTGGGGGGTGACGACGGCTTGCCGTTCCAGGTGACCCTCAATCCAGGCTCGGGCGCCAGGATCGTCGGCGGCAAGGAAACCTTGGTGCTCCGACGAGGTGACCTCGTCCTGGTTGAGACGTGTGGAGGGGGCGGTTACGGGCCTCCGACGGGGCGTCGCCGTGAGCTGCGCGAACACGATCAGCAGGAAGGGTACCTATGAGAGATCTCCAGGATCGGGTGGCGATCGTCACGGGGGCGGCCAAGGGAATGGGTCGCGAGATCTGCCTTACCTTGGCCCAGGCTGGCGCTCATGTCGCGTTGGCTGCCCGCGAGCGGGAGCCGCTCGAGCAGCTCGCCCACGAGATCGCCGGCCAGAAGAAGCAGGCGCTAGTACAGCCCACCGATGTGACGGACGAGGCGGCCGTGGAGGCTCTGGTGAACCGTGTGCGAGCCGCCTGGGGGGGCCGTATTGATATTCTCGTCAACGCGGCGGGCACGACTGGCCCCATCGAGACGCCTGTATGGGAGATCAGCGAGAAGGACTGGGACAGTGTCCTGGCCGTGAATCTCAAGGGAACGTTCCTGCCCACCAAGCACGTGCTCCCCACCATGATCACCCAGCGCTACGGCAAGATCATCAACATCAGCGGCTCGTCGGGACTGCGTGGCTACAAGTTCCGCGCCGCCTATTCGTCGGCGAAGTGGGCGTTACGCGGCTTCACCCGGACAGTCGCCCTGGAGGTGGGCGTCTACAATATCAACGTCAACGCGCTTCATCCCGGTATCGTGCAGGGCGAGCGCATGGACAAGCTGTGCCGGGAGAAAGCCCGCAAGCGCGGGTGGACTCCAGAGCAGGTCTATCAGGAATACGCCGACGAGATGGCACTCGGGCGGGTTACCACAGCCCAGGATATCGCCGATGCCGTCTGCTTCTTGGCCTCCGACGATTCGCGGAACATGACCGGCCAGTCGGTGACCGTGGACGGCGGCTGGGACGTCTGAGGATCGCGTGCATCCGTTTGACTATGTCGCTCCAGCGCAAATGGACGAGGCCCTCGCCCTGCTCGCCCAGCAAGGGCCGGAGGCGAAGGTGCTGGCGGGCGGTCAAAGCCTCGTTCCTCTTCTCAACTATCGGCTGGCCAAGCCGCGGCTGGTCATCGATATCAATGCGCTCGATCTCGACGGGGTCGAGCTCGACGACAATTCGGTCAGGCTGGGGGCGCTCGTCCGTCACCACGTCCTCGAGGAGTCGCCCGAGATCGCGCGCGCCTGTCCCCTCCTCGTCGCCGCCGCACGACTCATCGGCAACGTGCGCGTGCGGTCCTTGGGCACCGTGGGCGGGAGCCTCGCTCACGCCGACCCGGCCGCCGAGCTTCCGTTGGCCATGGTGGCGCTGGACGCACACCTGACGGCCCGTAGCGCGGGCGGCACGCGGCGGATCGCCGCCCGCCAGTTCTTCACGGGATATCTCACCACGAGCCTCGAGCCGAGCGAGTTGTTGACGGATATCGAGATACCCCGCACGGCGGGCAAGGGGACCGCCATCGAGGAGATGGCACGCCGCGTCGGTGACTTTGCCCTGATCGCGGTGGCGGTCGTCCTGGGTGTCGACCGGCAAGGCCGCGTCGACGAAGCCCGTCTGGCCTATGCGGGTATCGGCCCTCAGCCCCTTCGGGCGCATCACGCGGAGGATATCCTCGTCGGTCAGGAGCCAACCGCGGAACGATTCGCTCAGGCTGCCTCGGCCGCGCGCGAGACGGTACCAACCCACGCCGATGCCTTCGCCTCATCGGCCTACCGATCATTGCTCGTCGAGGTCCTGAGTCGGCGCGCGCTCGGGCGGGCGGTCGTCCGCGCACTGGGGGCGCCATGATCGTGGACTTCATCCTCAATGGGCGGCCACGGCAAGTCGAGGCGCCGGCAAACCAAACGTTGCTCGAGACCTTGCGCGACACGTTGGGGAACTTCGACGCCAAGGAAGGCTGCGACGAGGGAGTCTGCGGCGCCTGCACCGTGCTTCTGGACGAGCGCCCGGTGTCAAGCTGCCTCGTCCTGACCCCAACCGTCCGCGCGCGCACCGTGCTGACCCTCCGGGGCGTGCAGAGGCAGGACGAGCTCCATCCGCTCCAGCAAGCCTTCCTGGCTCACGGGGCCGTCCAGTGCGGCTTCTGCACGCCGGGCATGCTCCTCACCACGATTGCCTTTCTCCAACGCCACCCCCGGCCCCACCGGGAGGCGATCCGGGAGGCGCTCGCCGGAAACCTCTGTCGCTGCACCGGCTACACGAAGATTCTCGACGCGGTGGAAGCCTACGTCTCCCGGTCGAGCCCCTAACGAAGAGAATCCGAGATTGACGGACACCCGGGTCCTCGAGGAGTCGCTACAAATCATCGGTCGGTCAGTCGTCCGTCACGATGCGCGCGACAAGGTGCAGGCTGCCACTGCCTACGCGGCCGACTGGGCGATGCCGGGCATGCTGCACGCCGTGGTCGTGCGCTCGCCGCACGCCTGCGCGCGCATCGGGCGTCTCTGCACGAAGCGCGCGCTGGCGATGCCCGGGGTGGCGGTCGTGCTCACCGCAACCGACGTCCCGCGCAACACGCTCTGGACGGACGTACCGGGCCAGACGACCGCCGTCGGCCCATTGCGGGCGCGCCTGCACGTCCTGGCCGAGAAGCGAGTTCGGCACCAGGGGGAGCCCGTGGCCTTGGTGGCCGCCGAAACCTTGGAACAAGCGCGAGCCGCCGCCGAGGTCGTGGAGGTCGACTACGAGCCGGGCCCTGGCGTCTTCGACCCGGAGGATGCGCTCGCTCCCGGGGCGCCGCTCGTTCACGAGGGAACCAATCTGCTTGCCCACTGGCGGATCACCCGAGGCGACGTGGAGGCCGCCCTGGCCAGAGCGGCGACCGTGGTGGAAGGGGAGTATCGAACCCAGTTCGTCGACTCGAGCTACCTCGAACCCGAGTCTGGCGTCGCCTGGCTCGACACCGACGGTGTCATCACAATCCGTGTTTCAACCCAGGTCATCGAGCATTTCCGGGACGTGGCCGAGGTGCTGGCGGTGCCCCAGAATCGCGTGCGGATCATCGGCACCTACCTCGGGGGTGGCTTCGGGGGCAAGGAAGACGTGACCGTCGAGGTCTACCTCGGCCTGCTGGTCCTCCGCACCGGCCGTCCCGTGAAGATGGTCTGGAGCCGCCAGGAATCGCTGCTCGCGCGGGCCAAGCGGCATCCGTACGTGATGCGCTACCGGACGGCAGCGGCTCCCACCGGCGAGATTCTCGCCCACGACATCTCCCTCGTGTCAGACGCCGGGGCTTATGCCTACCTGTCGGCCCTGGTCCTGCTCTACTCCACGGTGACCGCGGCCGGACCTTATCGCGTCCCCAACGTGCGAGTGGATGCACGCGTGGCGTACACCAACAACCCGCCCACGAGCGCCATGCGCGGCTTCGGGGCGATGCAGATGGTCTTCGGCTATGAGTCGCAAATCGATCGAGTCGCCCACGCCCTTCGCCTCGACCCGGTTGAGATCCGCGCTCTCAACGCGCTCCGTCGAGGCGACACACTTCCGGTGGGGCAGGTGATGGAAACGCATGTGGCCTTGCCCGAGCTGGCCGCGCGGGCCTGGGCTGGGCTTGGCGAGCCCTCGCCGCCACCGGCGCCACACGTGCGGATCGGCCGAGGTCTGGCCAGCAACTTCCAGCCGTACGGTCGTATCGTGTGGCTTCACGACTGGTCGAGCGCCTGGATTGGATTCGAGATGGACGGCAGCCTCGTCATCCGGTGCGGCGTCCCGGACGTGGGAGGCGGGCAGGCTTCCTCGCTCTGTCAGATCGCGGCCGAGGTGCTGGGGGTCGAACTGGAGCACGTGACCATTCATATCGCCGACAGTGCGCTGACTCCGCTGGCCGGAACCACGACGGCCAGCAGGCAGCTCTACATGTCCGGCAACGCGGTGCTCAAGGCCTGTCGCGAGCTGCGCACGCACATCCTCGGGGTGGCCGCCGCGATGCTCGGGACCGAGCCGACCATGCTCACCCTGGCCGCGAGCACCGCGGAGGCGCCCGACGGGCGCCGACTGCCGCTCATCGACGTGCTGCGGCAGTGCGCGCGCATCGGTGTTGCGCGCAGTCATCTCGGCGTGTACCACGCTCCCGCCGGCGAGCCGGTCGATCTCGAGCGGGGTCAGGGGAAGGTGTTTCCGGATTACACGTTCGGGGCGCACGCGGTAGAGGTCGAGGTCGATTTGGAGACCGGGCTGGTGCGCGTGCGCAAGCATGTCGCCGCTCACGACGTGGGCCGCGCCATCAATCCTCAAAGTGTGTCCGGGCAGATCCAAGGGGGCGCCGTTCAGGGACTCGGCTACGGCCTGATGGAGGAGATCCTCCTCGAGAACGGGATCAACCTCACGACATCATTTGCCTCGTACCTGATCCCGAGCGCGACCGACATCCCCGATATCGAGACGATCATTCTCGAGAGCGGCGAGGGGTTGGGGCCTTTCGGAGCGCGCGGTATCGGCGAGCCGCCTATCGGCCCGCCGGCAGCGGCGCTGGCCAACGCGATTGCGGATGCCACCGGGGTCAGGGTGACGACCTTGCCCATCACGGCCGAGCGGGTGGCCCGGGCCCTTGGCTTGCTCGGACCGTGAGGGGCAGTCTCCTGCTGGCTCCCGCCCTCACCGCGATGGCCGTCCTGGCGGCGGCGCTCGGGGCGCTCCTGCAGTACAGCGTCCTCGAGTTCGTGCCGGGATCGCTGAAAACGGGCGGCCTGACCTCGGCCAACTTTCGTGGCGTGCTGGCACCACAGTACCTGCGCGTGATCGCCGACACCATCGTCCTGAGCGCGCTCACGACGATCTTCACCCTGCTTGCCTCGTACCCGATCGCCTACGCGCTCGCGCGGACCCGCTCACGCCGGACGCGCTCGCTCATCCTGGTCCTCACCCTGGCGCCGTTCTTCACGGGCGCCATCGTTCGCACGTACGCCTGGATGCTGGTGCTCGGCAACTCTTTCGTGCGCTGGCCGGTGAAGCTCCTCTTCGAACCCTCAGGGGTCCTCATCGGGCTCGTGCACTTCTCGATGCCGACCATGATCCTGATCCTGGCCGCCGCCATCAGCCACATCGAGCCTGCCTATGAGCGTGCCGCGGCGAGTCTCGGCGCCGGGCCCTGGCGGACGTTCGTGAGGGTGACTCTGCCCCTCTCCCGTCCGGGGATTGCCTCGGGCTCTCTCGTGGTGTTCGCCTGGACCTTCAGCGCTTTTGCCACGCCAGAGTTGCTGGGAGGTGGACGGGTCAAGATGATCGCCAACGTGGTCAAGGATCTGGCCCTCGACTCCTTCAACTGGCCCGGCAGCGCCGCCTTTGCGGCGGTTGCGCTCATCCTGACCTTTGGCCTACTGGGCGGGGCCAGCCGGTGGCTCGCGCGGGTCAGCCCGTGATGACACGGGTGCTCGTGGTGGCCTTGCTGGCGTTCATGACCCTGCCGACCGTCATCGTGCTGGTCGCCTCGTTCAATCCGACTGAGATCATGTCGTTCCCGCCCGCGGGCTGGTCGCTGCGCTGGTACGTGAATGCGCTCAGCTATCCACAATTTCAACGGGCCGCTCTCAACAGCGTCTTCGTGACCGGTCTCAGCGCCCTCGTGGCCCTGCCTCTGGGCACGGCGGCCGCCCTGGCCCTTGGGCGTGGACGGGTGCGCAGGCCGGCCCTGTGGACGGCCATCCTTCTGTCGCCCCTGGTGATCCCCGGCGTGGCGGCGGGACTCGGAATGCTCATCCTGGCTGCCGCGCTCGGCGTGCTCACCAGCCGGGTGGTGCTCATCGTGGCCCACGTGATCGTCGTCTTGCCCTTCGTGGTGCGCTCGGTGAGCGTGAGCGTGGCCAATCTCGATCCGTTGCTCGAACGGGCAGCGGCCAGCCTGGGCGCCAGCCCGTGGCGCGTCTTTCGCCGGGTGACCCTGCCCCTGCTGCGGCCGGGGCTGTTCGCCGCATTTCTCTTCGCCCTCATCGTCTCCGTCAACGAGTTCGTGGTTTCCCTCTTCATTTCCACGCGCGTGACCGAGATTCTGCCGGTGGCCATGTTCACCTACGTGGTCAACTACACGGATCCAACCATGGCCGCTGTCTCGGTGATCTTCATCGGGGCCACCCTGGTCGGCGTGGTGGTCGCCGACCGGTACCTGAATTTGTCTCGCGTCTTCCAGATCGAGGAGCACGACTAGACCATGAGTGTGGTGAGGCTTCAAGGCGTCTCGAAGCACTTCGGTGCCCTGCGCGCCCTCGACGACATAGACCTCACTGTGGAGGAGGGCGAGTTCCTGGCCCTGCTCGGGCCATCAGGCTGTGGCAAGACGACCACCCTCAACGTCCTGGCCGGGTTCGTGGCGCCGGATCGCGGCCGTGTGCTCATCGATGGCGCGGACATCACCGATCAGCCCCCATACCAGCGCGGTCTTGGGGTCGTGTTCCAGTCGTACGCGCTATTCCCGCACATGACGGTCGCCGATAACGTCGCCTTCGGCCTGCGGGAGCGACGTGTGCCCCGGCGAGATATCGCGGCTCGGGTCGCCGAGGCCCTGTCTCTCGTCAGGCTACCCGGAGCCGGGGCCACGCGACCTGCCGCGCTCTCGGGCGGTATGCAGCAGCGGGTGGCGCTGGCGCGAGCCCTCGTGATCCGCCCGCGCGTGCTCCTCCTCGACGAACCTCTGGCCGCCCTCGACCGCAAGCTCCGCGAGGAAATGCGGGCCGAGCTGCGAGAGATCCAGCGTCGAGTCGGGATCACCACGGTGTTCGTGACCCACGATCAGCACGAGGCCCTCGGGCTCTCCGATCGCATCGCCGTGATGAAGGCCGGCAAGGTCGAGCAGCTCGGTCGCCCGCGCGACATCTACGAACGCCCGGCCACCCGCTTCGTCGCTGATTTCATCGGCGCCTCGAGCGTGGTGGAAGGGGTGGCGGTCGATCGTGAGACGGTCGAGCTCACCGGGGGAGTCCGCCTCGCCCTCCACCTGCCTCGGGCCCTCAGAGCCGGCGAGGGGATGCAGTTGCTGATCCGGCCGGAACGGATCGAGTTGCCGAGTGCGGGGCATGATGCCCTGACGGCTAAGGTCGTGAGCGTCATGTATCTCGGGGATCATAGTGAGGTGAGGCTGGACATTGCTGGCGGTACCCGCATCCTGGCCACAGTACGGGGAGAAACGAACCTTCAAGCGGGCGACTCGGTGGCCGTCCGCTTACCCCCCAATGCTTTCCTCGAGGTCCGGTGATGGCCGGCGGTGAGGTCGTCGCGCGCCAGGGGGCACGGCGGATCGTGAGCGCCCTGGAGAACGCCGGAGTCGCCCTCGTGCCTTCCGTGCCCGACACGTGGATCGGCTGGCTGATGGCAGTCATGAGGGAATCCCCTCGTCTGCGAGTGATCGACGTGGCCCGAGAGGAAGAGGCCGTGGCGGTGGCGTGCGGGGCGGAGCTCGTGGGGACGCGGGCGGCGGTGGTGATCCAGAACGCGGGGCTGCTCAACTGCGGCGCGGTGATCGGCTCGCTCGTGCATCTGTACCGCCTGCCGTGCTTCATGCTGGTCTCGTACCGCGGCGAGGCGCGCGATCCGATCTACTACCACGCGCCCAAGGGGGCGGTGACCGAGCCTACCTTGGCCGCCTGGCGCATTCCGTACGCGCGCGCAGGCGGCCCAAACCGGGTGGCCGAGCAGATCGGCCAGGGTCTCGAGTTCGTCCGAGAGACTCAGAGCCCCTTCGCCTTGCTCTTCAGCGCGGAGGATCTCGCATGACGCCGCGGAGGCACTATCTCGAAACCCTCGTGCGAGCACTCGATCCGGAGCGTGACCTGCTCGTGGCCGGTCTCGGCGCCAACGCCCGGTACCTGCCCGCATCTGGAGGTGCCGGTACCGTACGTCGCACTCTGCGATGCCATGGGCGCTGCCATTCCACTCGCGCTCGGCATGGCGCTCGCGAGGCCACAGATGGGGGTGATTGCCCTCGAGGGTGACGGCTCACTCTTGATGAATCTCGGTACCCTGGCCACGGCGGCGGCCGCCCGCGCCACCAACCTCACCATCCTGCTGTTCGAGAACCTCCACTATGAGTCCTCGGGAGGACAGGCTCTGCCGCCCGTCTTGGTGGATTGGGTCGCTGCCGGGAGGGCAGCCGGCATGACGGAGGTGGCCCGTGTGGAAGATGCCGACGCATTGCAGGGAGTCCTGGCCGAGATCGGCCAGAAACCCGGGCCACGCTTGCTCGTGCTCAGCACGGCCTTCGATCCCCACGAGCCGGTGCCCGCCTACTCGGAGCGTCCCGACGAGATCCGATTGAACTTCCTGCGGGCCCTCGCGGCGAGGGACCAACCCCCGTGACGCATCAGCCTTTGACGGGCAGGGTCGCCGTGGTCACCGGCGCCAGCCGGGGCCTCGGCAAGGCCGTCGCCATCGCGCTGGCGGCGGCGGGCGCGGCGGTATGTTTGGCGGCGCGGTCCGAGCCGCATCTGGAGGAGAGCGCCCAGGCCGTCGTCGACGCCGGAGGGCGCGCCCTGGTGGTGCCCACGGACGTGAGGCGGTGGGAGGACGTGGAAGGACTCATGCGACGCACGGTCGCCGAGCTCGGTCGCCTGGACATCGTGGTGAACAACTCGGGCATTGCCAAGGTCGTCCCGTTGGCGGAGATGTCATCCGAGCAGTGGCGAGAGGTTCTCGACGTGAACCTGACGGGCGTCTTTCACGGCTGCCGCGCGGCGGCGCCGTATCTGGTGGCCCAGCGCTCGGGCAAGGTGATCAACCTCGCCTCGGTGCTGGGGGCGGTGGGCCTGCCGGGCTACACCGCCTACGGGGCCAGCAAGGGCGGAGTGGCGGCGCTGACGCGCGCGCTCGGCGTGGAGTGGGCCCGGCACAATATCCAGGTCAATGCCATCGCGCCCGGCTGGTTCGTGACGGACATGAACCAGGCGGCCTTCTCGGACCCGCGCATCCACGACCGCCTCGTACGCGACGTGCCCGCCCGGCGCACCGGTCGGCTGGAGGAGATCGGTCCCCTGGCCGTGTACTTGGCCTCGCCCGCTTCGGACTTCATGACGGGCCAGACCCTGTTTCTCGACGGTGGTCATTCCGCGGCCTGATGGCACTCGCGCTCAACGTCACGTAGATTGACAAGCGTGAGAGCTGCCGTCCTGTACGGACCGCACGACCTCCGGGTCGAGGAAACCTCCCCGGCGAGCCTCGATCCTGGCGACGTCCTCGTCCGGGTCACCTTGGCTGGGCTCTGCGGAACCGACTACAGCATTTGGACGGGGGATCGGCCCGTACGGTACCCGCGCATCATGGGCCATGAGCTGCTCGGGGTGGTGGAAGCAGTCGGAGCTGACGTGCGGCGTGTGCGGCCCGGTGTCCGGGTGGCGCTCGAGCCGAACTTCTCGTGCGGCCGGTGTCCTCTCTGCGCGGAAGGCAATCGCAACCTCTGCCTGGGCCGGGTGGCGATCGGTATCGACGTCGACGGCGGCTTCGCGGAGTTGGTGAAGGCGCCGGAGCGGTGCTGCTGGCCGGTCCCCGCTGTCGTCTCGGACGAGGACCTGCTCCTGACGGAGCCCCTCGCGGTGGTAACACGTGCAGTAGGCCGTGGTGCCCCGCGGCCAGGCGAGTCGGCGGCCGTCGTGGGGGGCGGCACCTTAGGCTTGCTGGCCGTGCAAGTCCTGCGCGCGCGGGGCGCCCGCGTCATGGTGGTGAGCCGCAGCACGCGCCGCTTTCCCCTCGCGCGCGCGCTGGGCGCCGAGCACACGCATGCCCTTACCGAGGGGACACTCGCCGAGGCGGCCCAACGTTTCGCCGGGCGCGAGGGGATCGATCTTGTGGTGGAAACGGCGGGCGCCGCGGCCGCGGTCAGCCACGCGCTCGAGCTCGTGAGGCCCGGGGGGAGGATCGTGCTGACGGGGCTTCCCCACGATCCAACGGCGGTGGCGTTCTTCGGTATCGTGCGGCGCGAGATCACCATCATGGGGTCGATGATCTACCAGGACGAATTCGGGGAAGCCATGCGACTGGTCGCCGATGGCCTTGTGCGCGCGCAGCCATTGATCACCCACCGGTTCGGCCTCAACCGTATCGCCGACGCCTTCGCCGCCCACAGCGATCCGGCATCGATCAAGGTCGCCATCACCGTCTGAGGGTGCCCGGGCCGTGCTCAGATCTCGGGCCGCTTACCGTAGGTCGCTCGGATCTCCGTCTTGATGCCGCCCCGAACATTGAAGTCGCCGATCACTTCCATCCAGCGCGGTCGCGTCGCGGTCACCAGGTCGTTCAGAATCCGGTTGGTCACGTCCTCGTGAAACGCGCCCTGGTCTCGGTAGGACCACACGTAGAGCTTCAGCGATTTGAGCTCAACCAGATGCTGATCAGGCACATAGCGGATCCGAAGGGTCGCGAAGTCCGGCTGCCCCGTCAGAGGGCAAAGGCAGGTGAACTCGGGAACGGCCATGCTGATCTCATAATCGCGATCGGGATGCAGGTTGGGAACAACCTCGAGCGACTTCGAGGGCTGGCTCGGCATACACCCAGCATATCAGGGTTTTTCCAGTCCTCCCCGGTGTATCAGCGGGTGGTGAGACCGATCCCGGCTGCCACCGCGAGGCTTGCCAGGATGAGCTCAAAGGTGAGGGGGTCTCCAGTCACGACGTTGGCGAGAAGGACGCCGAAGATGGGCTGGGTAAGGAAGAACGGAGCGAGGGCGCCGGGATGGTAGTGCCGCAGGAGCCAGAGGTTGGCGATGAAGTTGAAGCCGGCGATGACCGCTCCCTGGAAGACGAGTACGGCGACCAACGACCACGTCCAGCGGGTGGGCGCGGACTCGAAGACGGCCGAAAGAGCCACGAAGAATGCGCATCCGACGGCGAACTGGGACAGGAGCAAGGTCACCGGTTCGAGGCGATGGATCTCGCGCGCCATGTACACCGTACGCTCGGCGAGTAGGAGCGAACTCACGAACATCATGGCGTTGCCGAGCAAGGTCGAGGACCCTGCTTCCGCCTGCGGAGCGAAGAGCAACACGATGCCCGCATAGCCCACCAGCACACCCGCCGAGCGCCCAAGGGTGAGGCGATCCCCAGGGATCATGAAATGGGACAGCACGACGGTGTGAACCGCGTACAGGTTCAGCAGGATGGCGGAGTCGGCGGCGCTGGTGAGGGCCGTCCCGACGTTCATGGTGGCCACCTGCGCGGTGAAGATGAGGCCCAGCACGGCAAGGGGTCGGATCTCGCCCGGGTCGACCCGCACGTTGCGCAAGCGCCGCGTCGCCCACGCCCACCCTAGAACCACCACCGCCCCCACCACGAAGCGCATCCAGGCCAGGCGCAGAGGTGGCATGTCGGCGAGTCCGACCTTGATAGCCACCGGGTTGGCGCCCCAGAGCAAAGACAAGAGCAGGGCGACCGCGACAGCTTTGGCGTCGATCGGGCGGCGCAGGTCCTTCAGAGCGAAGGCACCTTAACACAGCCCCCGGTGGCATAATGACCCGGTGAAGATCGGGCTGATCGGACTTCCCCGCAGTGGCAAGACGACTCTGTTCAATCTGCTCACCGGGGCAAGCGTGGCGACCTCGCGATTTGAACCGGGGCGAGTTGAGCTGCACACGGGGGTAGCGCGCGTACCGGATGCCCGTGTCGATCAGCTCAGCGCGCTATTCACGCCGAAGAAGACCACCTTCGCGACGTTCGAGGTCGTCGATCTGGCCGGGATCGCCAAGGGGGAGCGGGCTCCTCTCGAAGCGCGCGAGTTTCGCGCCGCCGACGCCCTGCTCCACGTGGTGCGGGCCTTCGATGATGCCGCGTTGGGGGTGGCCGAGCCGAAGCGTGACATCGTCGACCTGGAGACGGAACTCCTGCTGGCCGACCTCGAGGTGGTGGAGCGGCGCCTGGATCGGCTCGAGGTGTCGATCCGTAAGCGGCGAACGGACGGGGAGGTCGCGGAACAGGCTGTGCTTCGCCGGCTGAAGGGCGAGCTAGAAGACGAGAAGCCGCTGCGCGCGCTGGCCTTGACTGCTGACGAAGCCCGCCTGACCCGTGGCTTCACCTTCCTCTCCGAGAAGCCCATCCTGCATTGCATCAACCTGCACGAGAAGGGCGTCGCGGACGGTGACCAGATCGTCGAGACCTACGGTCTTGGCGACATAGCCGCACGTCCGCGCACGCGCGTGGGGTGGGTGTCGGCCGTCATCGAGGCCGAGGTCGCGCAGCTGGCGGGCGAGGAGCGCGAGGCGTTCCTGTCCGACCTCGGTCTGCGTGAGCCCGCTATCAACCGTGTCCTGAGAGACTGCTACGCGCTGCTCGGCCTCATCTCCTTCTTCACGGTGGGTGACGACGAGGTGCGCGCATGGTCGATCATTCACGGCACCCGCGCCCAGGATGCTGCCGCCGCGGTGCATTCGGATATTGCACGGGGATTCATTCGCGCTGAAGTGACCGGCTACGATGACCTGCTCGCGGCCCGCGGCTCACTGGCCGAGGTCCGAGCCAAGGGCCAACTTCGCCTCGAAGGTAAGGATTACATTGTCCACGACGGTGAAATCTGCCACTTCCGTTTCAATGTAGGGAAGTAACAATCACTCGAGCTTCACACCGGGCAGGGGCTTGAGGGGTCCGCCGAGCCGGCGGACCACGGCCGCCACGTTCGTGTCGGGCGTGTTCATGGGGAGGACGCAGCCGGTGCCCACGATGAGCCCGATGCCGTCGGTCTGGGCGATGGCATCGTCGGTTTCCTCCACTGCCTGTTCCGGTGTCCCGTCCCGCAAGGTTGCCCACTGGTTCAACCCTCCGACGACGGCCCCGGGTACCACGGCATGCCCCTCGCGCAGGGTAGGGGGCGTCGCACGATCGTCCCAGTTCCAGGCGTGGCCGGGGAGCTGGGCGAGGCGGTCGAACATGAGTCGGTCGCCGTGCGCGTGGATGATGGTGAGGATCGACCTGGCGCGAATCGACTCGAGCACGCGCCGATCGTAGGGCTCTCCGAAGCGCGCGTATTCTTCCTCCGAATGCAGGCGGTAGCTCGCCGCCTGGATCGAATAGAAGATGCCCGACACTCCTTCGCTCAGAGCCAGCTCAGCGAACCGGATGAGGGTGGCGGTGATGCCCTCCAGGGCGGACGTCACACGGTCCGGATGCTCGCGCAGATCGAGGTTGAGACGGTCCCCCGAGAGCTTGCGCGCCAGCGAGAGCGGCGAGAACAGGGTGGGCAGCACCGGGGCATCACCCACCCGCCTATCGAAGCCCATCCGGATGATCGTCTCGATGTGCTCGACATACCCTTCGGCCGAGCCCGGATCCAGCTCTCGAATCTTCGTCCAGTCGGAGGCCTCGCGCACCGCGCATGATGCGCAGGGCCGATGGCCATCGGGCTGTACCATCGTATCTTCGATGCAGCCCCACGCGGCCACCGCATAGCCGCCGGCCGGGGTGATCTTGAGGAAATCCGAGCCGTAGCGTTCGTGGAAACGGAGCGTCGACTGCGCGAGACCCGCTGGAGAGCGATCGACCGCCGGGAAATGACGCCACACCGCGTACGGCACCCGATCGACGGGCTGGCGGCTGAGGGCGGCCAGGAGGCGCTCGCGTCGTCCCATCTGCTTCATAGGTGAAGGACCCCTTCGCTGATGAGGGGAGTGCCCGCCGCCGTCACCACATCGAAGGCCAGGCCGTCGCCCCTGCGCTCTGCCGCCCGCACCACGATGGTGGAGGGCAGGGACACCATGCCGCTAAATCGACCGGCGATGCCCCGCACCCGCGCGGTCTCGCCTGCTAGTTCTCGCTCGACGAGACGGGAGACAGCCAGGGCCAGGGTGGCCGTGCCGTGCAGGATCGGCCCCGGCAATCCTGCCGCGCGGGCCACGGCCAGGTCAGTATGGATTGGATTCCAAATGCGGGCGCACTCCGTGTAGACGTGGGCGCTGTGGTAGGGCACTTCGATGGGTTCACTCCAACGTGTGGGACTCGACTCGCGCCGCCCACGTCGAGGCTCGACGGGCGGGGCAACGCCTTCCACCGGAATACCGCGCAAGAGCGAGCCATAGTCAGTCTCGCTCACCGTCTCTCCACGCTCATCCACGGTCAGCAGCCGGACGACCACGAGCGTACCAGAGCGCCAGGGAGAGACACCCGTCACGCGCGCCCTGGTCGAAAGCTGGTCCCCCGCCCGCGGCAACCGATGCAGCACGAGGTGGTGCGTGGCATGGACGCTGAACGGCGCTGCGGCTTCGCCGATGACCTCGGAGCGAATGTCGATCATGAGCGGCCACTCGTAGCAGACGGTGAAGAGCGGATGGGCGAGGGGCCCCTCGGCCCTGGTCGTGTCGAAGAAGCGCGGATCGTGCGCCCCGGCACCCGCCGCGTATGCCATGAGCCATCTGGCGTCGATGCGTTCTCGTCGCGGTCCCGCTTCGCGGCCAACGATGTCAGCCTTGATGGGCGCCGCCCTCGGTGAAGGCGCGGGCTCCACTGTCATGGGGGCGGAAAGTTCATGCTGTCCACGAAGATCTCCTCGAAATCCGGGTGGGTGGCGAGCGACACGTGCTCGATGTCCCTGGCGATGCGGGCAGACGTGGCCCGCTCGGTCTCGGAGAGCAAGCACATCTGTGCGCCCAGGGACGCGGCGTTGCCGACGTAGCGAATGCGCGAGGCCGGCAGCGCGGGTACGAGGCCGATGCGCAGCGCGCTCGCGATGGAGACGTAATTGCCGAAGCCGCCCGCCAGCATCAGCTCCTCGATCTCAGCGGCGGTGACGCCGGCCACATGCTGCAACAGGGCCACCCCCGACGCGATCGCGCCCTTGGCGAGTTGAACCTGGCGCACGTCGTCCTGCGTCAGAACGATCTCACGCGTCGCGCCCGACTCGCCTGGGTGCCGCACCACCACCAGACGTTCCTCGCCACGCATATGAATCCGCGCCCGGAGCGGGAGGGGGAACCGCCCAGGCTCCTCCACTTGGATGAGGCCCGTAGGATCGATCGCACCCACGTCGAGAAGCCCGGCGATGAGGTCGATGAGACCCGACCCGCAGATGCCGATGGCGGCTGTCTCCCCGATGGTGTGCACCTCGATGTCCTCTCCGACCCGCACCCGGTCGATGGCACCAAGGGCAGCGCGCATGCCATGACGGATCTGAGCACCCTCCAGGGCGGGGCCGGCCGGGGCGGAAGCGGCCCAGAGACGCTGGCGCGAGCCGAGCAGGACCTCGCCGTTCGTCCCGATGTCGACCGCCACTCGGATCGTGGGCGACGCGTAAATGCGGGTGGCCAGAGCCACCGCCACGGCGTCGGCCCCTACGAACCCGGCGACGATGGGCAGCAAGCACACCTGAGCCTCCGGCGCCACCCGTAAGAACAGGTCGCGGGCGGGCAGAACGAGGGGATGGCGCAACACCGGCGCGTAGGGAGCAAGACCGACCCAGGACGGATCGATGCCCAGCAGCAGATGATGCATGCACGTATTGCCCACCACGACGATCTTGTAGATCCACTTCGGCAATACCCCGGCCTGCCCGCAGATCTCGGCGATGTGACGGTTGAGCAAGCCCACGATACGAGTGGTGAGCTTGCGCAGGTTGGTCGGGTGGAACTGGGCAAAGGCGATGCGTGACATGAGATCGCCGCCGAAGACAGCCTGCGGATTCAGGCTGGAGACGGAGGCCAACTGCTCGCCCGAGGTCAGCTCGATGAGCGTGGTGACCACGCTGGTCGTACCGACGTCGATGGCGAGTCCGAACTTCATGGAGGTCGTGTCACCGCGCTCGACGGCAATGATACGGCCGCCGAAGGTGGTGACCGTCGCGCCGGCGGGATCGTCGCGCAGGGCACGGGGCAGACCAGCCAAGACGCTCGGGCCGACCGCGGTGGGCTCGGCCCCCACGGCCGCTAAGAGCTGCTCGAGGTCCGAGGTCTGGTGATGCTCCTCGCGTGGCAGCGCGACTTTCACAAGCTGCTTGTCAAGCCCCGAATCGATGGCCACCCGTCCGAGTTCTCCCGTCCGGTCGCCGGCATCCAGCATCTGAAACGAGAGCTCTTCGAGCGGGGGCGCCACCTGGATTGTGATCGACTCCTCGAGCCGACACTGACACGAAAGGCGATAGCCCTCACGCACCTGGTCCGCCCCCAGCTGGACCACGTCCATGATCGTGGGAGGGGAGATCGGACCCGCCACGAACTTCACGCGGCACGATGTGCATCGCCCGCGGCCTCCACAGGTCGCGGTGATGTCCACCCTCCCCGCCTGGGCTACCTTCAGGATGGACGTGCCGGGCAGAGCGCTGAGGGTGCGCCGGGCCGAGGAATCGTGCAGATCGGTGAGGATAGTCAAGAGAAGGGCCACGTCGCTCAATTCTAACCCGGCCCTTGCCGCCCAGCGCCGAGGCCGGTATTCTCCCGCCCATGGAATCGACGACTCCCGCGAAGGTGGAGAGCCTGGCACGGGCGGCGGGGCTCGCCCTCAACCAGGATGAGTTGCAGGCATTGGTGCCCGTCGTTGCGCGGACGCTCGAGATGCTCGAACGCCTGGAGGCGCTCCCGCTCGCGTCGGCCGAACCGGCCACACACTATCGGATACTCTGAGCGCGTATGACGATGAGCGGACGCCATGAGTGCTGGTGTGGGCAGAGGCCGGCGACCTCGCCCGGCTGATCGCCGGCAAGGAGGTATCGCCGATCGAGGTCGTGCGTGCCCATCTCGATCGCATTGCGGCTCTCGACCGTGGTCTGGCCGCCTTCATCACGGTCTGCGAGGAGGGCGCGCTGGAGGCGGCGCGCGAGGCCGAGCAGGCTCTCATGGCCGGACGCGCCCTAGGGCCACTGCACGGCGTGCCCGTCGGCTTGAAGGACCTCTTCGACACTCGGGGCGTGCGCACGACGGGCGGCGCCCGGAAGATCCTCGGCGACCGGGTTCCCGAGGCTGACGCCACTGTGGTAGCCCGGCTCCGGGCGGCTGGCGCCGTGGTGCTGGGCAAGCTCAACATGCACGAGTTTGCGTATGGCCCCGAGGGGCTCAACGACCACTACGGTCACGCTCGCAATCCATGGGATCCCCTCGTTCATCGCATCGCCGGGGGGTCCTCGTCGGGCTCGGGCGCCGCCGTGGCGGCTGGGCTCTGTCCGATTGCTCTCGGCTCCGACACGGGCGGCTCTATCCGGATCCCCGCGTCGCTCTGTGGAATCACCGGCCTCAAACCGACCTATGGACGCGCGAGCCGTGCCGGCGTGCTTCCCCTCGCGTGGTCCATGGACCACGTCGGCCCCATGACGCGCTCGGCTGCTGACGCCGCTCTCGTCCTCGCCGCGATGGCCGGCTACGATCCAGCCGATCCCAGCACCAGCGTGCTCCCCGTGCCCGACTACAGGGCGGCCCTGACCGGCACCATCACGGGGTTGCGCGTGGGAGCTCTAGGCGCCGATTTCCTCGAAGCCGCCGCGCCGGCGGTGCAGACCGCAGTGGGCGAGGCTCTACGCAGGCTCGAGCAGCTGGGAGCGGTGGTGGACGAAGTTCGGCTTGAGTCGATCGAGCATGTGCCGGCCGCGGCGGCGGCGATCGTGGCGTCCGAGGCGTTCGCCTATCATGCTCCTTGGCTGCGCCGGCAACCCGGAGACTACCAGCGCGACGTGCGTGAGCGGCTGCGGCTGGGCGCATTCATCTCGGGACCGCAGTACGTACGCGCCCAGCAGTTCCGCGGAGCGGTACGGGACGAGATCGACCGCCTTCTCGCCCGGCGTGATGTTCTGGTGGCACCAAGCACACCCATCACGGCCACGCCGGTCGGGCAGTCCCAAGTGGCCATCGGCGACGTGCGGTCCGACGTACGGGGAGCCTTGATCGCGTTCACGCGGCCGTTCAACTTGTCCGGTCATCCGGCGTGCTCGATCCCGTGCGGGTTCTCGACCGAGGGACTCCCCATCGGACTGCAAATCATCGGGCGTCCCTTCGACGAGGCCACGATCCTGAGAGTCGCCGATGCCTATCAGCGTGCGACCGACTGGCACACCCGGCGGCCGGGCGAGACGGCGGCCTAACATTCCGCTCCTCGACACTGCACGCATCACGGGAGACACCGAGGCATGACTGACCCCATTCTCGATCAGCGGCTGGCGACGCTCGAGTCGCGGCTGGCCCGCCTGGAACAGCTGCTCCTCTCGCTTGGAGACAAGGTCGACCGCACCGCGGTGGATGCCGAGGCGGCCAAGGGCCACCTTCAGAGCTGGGTGACCGACTACGTATCGCTCCGGCTCCAGCAACTGGTGCCTCACTCGTGCGAGCACGAGGAGCCCGACGCGGTGGTCGAGGGTCCCGTCCTCCCCGGAACGCGGATCCGCTGCACCGACGACGTGCTGCACCGGCTGGGACGGATCCCCATCCCCTTCGTGCGCCAGATGGTGACCCAGAAGGTAGCCGAGACGGCGCGCGCGGAAGGCGTGGGGATTGTCGATGTGGGATTCTTCGAGCGTGCTGCGACCTTCTGACAGTGCAAGCTCTCGGGGGAGGATCTCCTGAGCTTCGAGCACTGGCAGCAGCACGTGATGGCCGGACCGCGCCTGTAGCCGGCGCCTCGACCCCGCGCCGGATGGACACCGACGAGCCGATTCGCATCCCCATCGAGGACGCACTCGACTTGCACGCCTTCGCGCCGGCCGACGTTCGCTCGGTGGTCGACGAGTACCTGCGTGCTGCTCAGGCGCAAGGCTTCCGGGAAGTCCGGTTAATCCACGGGCGAGGGACCGGAGCGCAACGGGCCTCAGTCCGCGCGCTCCTGGCCCGCCACCCCTTGGTGGCCGCCCACATCGACGCGCCGCCCGAACGCGGTGGTTGGGGAGCAACGCTCGTGCTCATACATCCCCAGCGCCCGGAGGCGTCCTGATCCGTTCCGATCGGGGACCCTTTCGAGGCCCGAAGCTGGCATGATCCAGAGGGGGGCCACGGGTTCCCCGGGGCACCCCGAACGTTCGGGGGGCCTGGGGGGCCCTTTCGAGGCCCCAGGGGATCGGGGGGCCGCCGAGGCCCCAGAAGGCTGGCGTAATCCAGAGGGGTGCCACGGGTTCCCCGGGGCACTCCGAACGTCGGGGGGCCTGGGGGGCCCTTTCGAGGCCCCCCATATGGTTAGTCGCGCTCGGCCCGGAGGAGGATCATTCGATCGGTGAAAGACTCCACGCCGTCCGCGCTCAGACGGAAGTCGAACGCCGCGCGACAGGCTTCCGGGGCCTCGCGCACGAATCGTTCGAGGGAACGCCGAGCGTCTTCGCTCATGCGCATCCGACCGGTCCACTCGGCCCACGGGCGCCGTTTGGTGACAACGGCCTCCTCCATGACGGTGAGACCCGCGCCGCGCAGGAGGGCATTCCACTCCACCGCACGGTAGGCACGCACGTGTGACGGATCGCGGCGCCGCTCGACCTGGAGCACGAAGGCGTTGGCGGCTGGATCGTCGTGACCCAGGATGTCCTGAAGCAGAAGGGCCCCGCCCGGCCGCAGCGCCTGAGCAATCTGACGCACGGCAGGGCCCACGTTGGCGAAGTGATGAGCCGCGATGCGACACGTCGCGACATCGAAGATGCCGCGGAAGGGCAAGGCTTCCACGTCACCCACCGTGAACGTCACGTTGACGACGCCGCTCTCGTGGAGAAAACGCCGAGCCACGGCCAGCATGGGGGAGGTGAGATCAAAGGCGCAGACTCGCTCGACGAACCCGGCGAACGCGAGCGCCGTGTGGCCGGCGCCGGTCGCGACATCGAGCAGGCGCTGCGGCTGGTAGGACCGACCCCACGCCACCAGCCGCTCGAGATCGTCTCCACCCGCATGACCGGCGCTGGCGACGTAAGCGTCCGCGCTACGTCCGAACTGCTCCTGGACGAGCCGAGTATGCCCCGTGCTCACGCGCGCGGCGTCCGAGACGCCAGATGCCGGTACAAGAATTCCGCGTCGAGAGGGGAGAGATCGAAGCGGTGCGAGGCGGCGTCCACGAGCGTGGCCCGGGTCGCGTTCGCGTTGTCGCGTAACTGCTCGTCAAGCCATTTGACCGCTTGCTTCAGGGGCGCCTCGCCCACACTCATGTCGTCGACCTCCGATTCGGCGGCATCACGCCCTCGTCGCCGCCCGGAGTAATTATACGGCTCAACGGCCGGGCTCCTCGCCCCGCCCCGAGTTTGGCTGGGTGCGCACCATACCAATTGGCGCTTGACGATGATCAAAACAACGCCAAAATGGCGGGGCATGCATATCCAGCTCGATCGCAGCAAGCCGATCCCGTTGGCCCGCCAGATCGAGGCCGAGATCGAACGACTCATCCAGACCCGCTTGCTCGCGCCGGGCGTGAAGTTGCCAGCCACCCGCGAGCTGGCCGAGACCCTGGGTGTCAACCGAGCCACCGTCTCCCTGGCCTACGAAGAGCTGGTGGCGGCGGGCCTGGCCCATGCCCACGTGGGACAGGGGACGTTCGTGGCTCCCCGGCAAGGAGCGGCGCCGGCCCCGTCGGCGGAACCCCTGAGTCCGCCCGCTATCGACTGGTCGGGTTTGTTTTCACGCAGCGCCCGGATCATCGGGGCCGACGAGGAGCGGCGCCGAGCTCTCGGCGCGCCTACCGGTCTGCCTAGCTCCGTCATCTCGTTCGCGGGCGGCATGCCGGATAGCGATCTCTTCCCCACTGATGCGTTTCGCAAGGTGCTGAACGGCGTCATCCGTGACGAAGGCGACGCTCTGCTCCAGTACTATCCGACGGGCGGCTATCCTCCGCTCCGTCAATACCTGAGCACCTATCTCCTCCGCGTCGGCATCGAGGCCCGTCCCGAGGAGATCCTCATCGTGAACGGCTCCCAGCAGGGTTTCGACCTGATCGCGCGCACCTTGCTCGATCCCGGCGACGTGATCGCCATCGAGCAACCGACCTACCCACGCGCCATGGAGGTGTTCCGATCGTTCGGGGCTCAACTCCTCGCCGTGCCCTGGGACGGCGAGGGTCCGCGCGCCGACGTGCTGGAACGGCTGCTCGAGCGTCACCCGGCTAAGCTCTTCTACTGCCAGCCGAGCGCGCACAATCCCACCGGGATGGTCATCACCCCTCCCGCCGGCAGACGCCTGCTGACGGCCGCCAGCCGCCACCAGGTGCCCATCGTCGAGGATGGCTTCGACGGAAGCCTGTACTACGGCGCCCGCCCCGTGGCCCCCCTCAAGGCGTCCGATCGGGAGGGTGTGGTCATCTACATCGGCACGTTCTCCAAGATTCTCTTCCCGGGACTCCGGCTCGGCTGGGTCGTCGCGCCCGCCGCCCTTCGTGAACGCTTGCAGACCGCCAAGCAGCTGGCTGACCTGCATACCAGCGCCTTGATCCAGGCGGCCGTGCATCGCTTTTGCGACCGGCGTCTGCTCGACCGCCACGTGGCGCGGGTGGCGCGCGAATACGGCCGTCGGCGCGATCTGCTCGTGGGATCGCTCAAGCGCCGGGCGCCGGAAGGGACAGAGTGGACGGAGCCCCGCGGGGGCTTCTCCCTTCTTCTCACCCTGCCTAGCGGTCTGCGGGCAACCGCGCTTCTCCCCGCCGCCATCGAGCGTGGCGTCGCCTTCACACCCGGTGATCCGTTCTTCGTCGACGGCAGCGGCGAACGGACCTTGCGGCTGTCCTTCTCCTCGGTGGCGACGAGCCGCATCGACGAGGGCGTGAGAAGGCTGGTCGAGACGATTCGTGCCGTACAGCGGCGCCCCCTCGGGCGCCGAGCTGGCGAGGGGGTCGCCGTACCTGTCGTCTGAGGATGTCGAGAAAGGAGACCACAATGACTGAACTGGGCGAGCTACGTATCGCGGATCGCAAGCACATCGGCCTAGCCGAGATGCTGAAGGGTGGCGTGATCATGGACGTCACCAATGCCGAGCAGGCCAAGATTGCCGAGGACGCGGGCGCGGCCTCGGTGATGGCGCTCGAGCGCGTGCCGGCCGACATCCGCAAGGAAGGTGGCGTGGCGCGGATGGCCGCGGTGGCCAAGATCCGTGAGATTCAACGGACCGTAACCATCCCGGTGATGGCCAAGGCGCGTATCGGCCACTTCGTCGAGGCGCAGATCCTCGAATCGCTGGGGGTCGACTTCGTGGACGAGTCCGAGGTCCTGACGCCAGCCGATGAGCACTTCCACATCGACAAGATGGCCTTCCGGGTTCCCTTCGTGTGCGGGGCGCGTGACCTCGGCGAGGCCTTGCGCCGCATCGGCGAGGGAGCGGCCATGATCCGTACCAAGGGTGAGGCCGGTTCCGGGAACATCGTGGAAGCCGTCCGTCACATGCGAGCCGTGGTGGGTGGAATCCGTCGCCTCGCCTCCCTCGGCCCCGAGGAGTTGATGACTGAGGCCAAGAACCTCGGCGCGCCCTATGAGCTCATCCGCTGGATCGCCAAGACCGGGCGGCTTCCCGTCCCGAACTTTTCGGCGGGCGGGGTGGCCACACCAGCAGACGCCGCGCTCATGATGCAGCTGGGGGCGGAGGCCGTCTTCGTGGGGTCCGGGGTCTTCAAGTCGTCGGATCCGGCCAAGCGCGCCAAGGCCATCGTGCAGGCCACCACGCATTACAAGGACGCCGACGTCCTCGCACGGGTGAGCGAGGAGCTCGGCGACGCCATGCCCGGTCTCGACGTGGCGAAGATGAACAAGGACGAGCTGCTCCAGACTCGTGGCTGGTAGATCGCCGAGAATCGGCGTCCTCGCCCTCCAGGGCGATTTTGAGGCTCACGGCGCGGCCCTCGCGCGCTGCGGCGTCGAGAGCGTGCAAGTGCGCAAGCCCGAGGAGCTCGCCGCCCTCGACGGTCTCATCGTGCCGGGCGGCGAGAGCACGACCCTCCTCAAGCTGATGGAGGACTGGGGGTTCGTGCCTGCCCTGCGGGAGTTCCATGCTGCCGGGCGACCCATCTTCGGCACGTGCGCGGGGTTGATCCTGCTGGCCGCCGAGGTCGAGAATCCCCGACAGTTCTCGCTCGGATTCATCGATGCCACCGTGGAACGCAATGCCTACGGACGGCAACGCGAGTCATTCGAGGAGCGCGGGGAGGCCATCTTGGACGGGAGCGTTACTCCGCTCGAGATGGTCTTCATCCGCGCGCCCCGAATCCGTCGCCTGGGTAGCCACGTAGCCGTGCTGGCGACCCGGGGTGGAGAACCCGTCATGGCCAGGGAAGGGAGCGTCCTGGTGGCGACGTTCCATCCAGAATTGACCGATGACCTGGCCGTTCATCGCTACTTCTGTCAGCTGGTCGCCCAGCGTATGGGGGGCCCGCCGGCAACCTCCAGCAATGGCACCACTTCATAGAGCCATCACCACTGGATGCGGGCGCGCAGCCGCGCGCGCTGCCATCGAACCAGGAGGCGAGTCATGAAGATCAGCGCAAACGGGATTACGGTCAACTACACCCTCGATGGCCCTCCTCAGGCCCCTGTCGTCACCCTGAGCCACTCGCTGGCGACCGACCTGTCGATGTGGGACCCCCAGATGGCGACGCTCACCGCGCGCTACCGGGTGCTGCGCTACGACACCCGCGGCCACGGCGGGACCGATGCGCCGGCGGGGGCCTATACGCTCGACCAGCTTGCCGCGGACGCCAAGGCGCTGTTGAGCGCGCTCGGCATCACGCGCACGCACTGGATCGGCCTGTCGATGGGGGGCATGATCGGGCAGACCCTGGCCCTCGGGTCTCCCAGCCTGTTCTCGAGCCTAAGCCTGTGTGACACCTCGAGCCGGATACCCGCCGAGGCGAAGCCCCTGTGGGCCGAGCGCATCAAGACCGCCGAAACGCAGGGCATGGAGCCGCTGGTCGAGCCCACCATCAATCGCTGGTTCACGGCGCCCTTCGTGGCTTCGCACAAGGATCTGGTGGATCGGGTTCGGGTCATGATTCGCTCCACCAAGCCCGCCGGATACGCGGGCTGCTGCCAAGCCATTTCCGCATTGGACCTGACCGACAAGATCGCGGCCATCAAGACCCCGACCTTGATCGTGGTCGGCGAGGACGATCAGGGGACCCCGGTCGCGGCCTCGCGCACCATGCACGAAAAGATCGCCGGGTCCGACCTGGTGATCATCAAGTCGGCCGCGCACCTGTCGAATATCGAGCAGCCAGCGGAGTTCACGCGGGCCATCACGGGACTCCTCGCTCGCGTGGATTGACTCAAAAGGCGGACCAGCGCCCTGACGATCGGCTTACTTTCGCGTCTGGCTCCGCAGGAGGTCGCGGATTTCTGTCAGCAGGACCTCCTCGCGGGGCGGCGGGGGAGCAGGTGGCGGCTGGCGACGGGCAGCATTGACGGCCTTGACGAAGAGGAAGACGGCGAAGGCAACGATGGCGAACTCGATGATCGTATTGATGAAGACACCGACCTGAAGCAGGACCGCCGGCAC
This sequence comes from uncultured Candidatus Rokubacteria bacterium, assembly GCA_963754315.1. Lineage (GTDB taxonomy): Bacteria > Methylomirabilota > Methylomirabilia > Rokubacteriales > CSP1-6 > CAVWFS01. The sequence goes on along the minus strand of CAVWFS010000007.1, from coordinate 211,106 downwards.
GGCCTTGCCGGCCACTTCCGAGGCCGGTTTCAGGGTTATCGCGAAGCTGGAAAAGTCGACACCACCCAGGAGCAGCCCGATGGGCGGCATGATGACGCCCGTCACCAGCGCGTTGACGATCTTGCCGAAGGCTACCCCGATGATGACGCCCACGGCAAGGTCGACCACGTTACCCTTGATGGCGAACTCACGGAACTCCTGTACCATGCTCACGTTAGGCCTCCTTGGACGGGTGCCCGTAACGGTCGAGACGGGAGCCCGTAACGGTCGCCCCGACCGCTCACTCTACTTCGAAAAGGCCGCGTCTGACGATTGAGTTCTTGACAGCGTCACGAGGTCCAGTATGCTCTGGTCTAGCCATCTGACCGGCGCCCGTCACGGAGCCGCGCACCAGGCCTCCGATGAGGAACGCCCGAGGAGGAACGAATGTCCGCCCTGATCTGTGAGGTGGTGTACCGCGGCATCTTCCAGAAAAACCTGGCTTCGCGGATCACGCGGGGCATCGTGCTGTCCGCCCGGAAGGCCGGACGGTGGGGGATTGCCTTCGGGCGCTACGGGGATAGTCCTCAGCGAAACGGCATTCCCGCCAAGGACTTCGCCATCGTGGCGGATACGAAGGAAGAGCTCGAGCAAAACATGGCTCGCTACGAGCCAAAGCATACCGACATCACGGTGTGTCTAGATGACACCCTGGCCAAGGGCGTCGAGTCGTGGGCGTGGTATGGGCTGCAGCCCATCAACCGCTTGACCGTCCCCAACGGCACCGTGCTCATGCCCTCGCTGCAATCGTTCGATGGCCTCCTCAAGGACATTCACAAGAAGGACGTCCCCTGGAAGCTGACGCTCATCCGTGCCAAGGCCTCGTTCTCCGGGCTCTGGGTCTACAAGGAAGACCACACGGAAGTTCGGATCCTCGGGGCTCTCGCCCGGCTCGCGCCCGACTTTCTCAGCCTCGACGCGGTCGCGCAGGCCATCAAGGAGATCGAGTGGGGCTCGGACTTGAAGGTCGCCTCCGCCCGCAAGGCCTACGACCGGCTGGAGACGCGCGAGGTCAAGATCACCGAGGGCAACGACGAGGTGCCGTTCTCCTTCGAGATGCCGAAGTGGTGGGAGATGCGCGAGGGGGTCACCATCCCGGCCATCCCCTTGGGCAAGCCGAAGGAGGACGGGAAGGGGTACGTGCCTGAGCGGAACCCGTACTTCAAGAAGTACACGACGCGGACCATGCGACCCGTGATCGACTTCGACACCTGCGTCAAGTGCAACCTGTGCTGGATCGCCTGCCCGGACTCGTGCTTTGACGTCATGCCGGACGCGACCTTCGACGCCAACATGGAAGCGTGCTGCGGCTGTGGCGTGTGCGAGGCGGTCTGCCCCGTCGAGAATTGCATCACCATGGTCAACGAGGCGCTCTTCGAGGACAACGCGAGCCAGTGGGAGATGTGGCGCGAAGATAAGGACGGCTACAAGGTCTGGATGACCAACAAGATCTCCGACAAGCAGGCCACCGTGCGCTCGCACGGCTTCCGCTTCCGCGGCCAGTATGAAAAGGAGCTTGCGGCCGAGCGTGACATGGGTGGCATCGAGATCTCCGATGGAATTCCGGGGGAAAACGCCAAGCATAAGGTCCTCGAGGCGGAGGCGGCCTCGTCCATCGTGACGGGCGTGGCCGAGGCTCCGGGCGCCTAACCGAGCCAGGGAGGAGACCGATACATGGCAACGGTAACGACGGCGGCGGCGGCCGCCACCGAGGACAAAGAGCTTCTCATATCCGGCAGCGAGGCCGTCGCGGAAGCCCTCGTCCTCGCCGATCTCGACGTGGTCACGGCGTATCCGATCCGGCCCTATGACACGGTCATGCAGGCCATCGCCAAGAAGATCTCCAACGGCCAGCTCGTGGCCGAGTACATCGTGGCCGAGGGCGAGCACAGCCAGTTCGAGATCGTCAAGCACGCCTCCACGGTAGGGGCGCGCGTCTTCTGCGGGTCTTCGGGCGTGGGCTGGGCCTACGCCATGGAATGCTTGGTGGTGACGCCGCCCCTGCGCGTGCCCATGGTGGCCCTGGTCGGAAACCGCGCGCTGGACGATCCTGGCGCGTTCGGCGTCGAGCATAACGACGCGCTGTTCGTGCGCGACCTTGGTTGGATGCTGGTGTGGATCGACACCTCGCAGGAGGCCCTCGACACCACGCTCATCGCCTATCGGGTGGCCGAGGACCGGCGCGTGTTCCTGCCGCTGGCCATCTCGGCCGACGGAGCCTTCCTGACCCACTCGCAGGCTCTGACCCTCGTCCCTCCCAAGGCGAAGGTCGATCAGTTCCTGCCGCGCTATGACCGCGGCGACCTGCTGCTCCACCCCGACAACCCGATCACGGTGGCCCCGCAGGCCAACGAAGACTGGGTCATCGAGATCCGACGTCAGAACGACGAGGCCATGAAGCGCGCCTCCACGGTCATCGAGGAAGCCTACGTGGACTTCCGTCGCGTGTTCGGCCGTGGCCCCGAGAATCCGTGGTTCGAGGAGTACATGACGGACGACGCGGAGATCATCCTGGTGGGAATGGGCACCATCTCGCTGCCCATCAAGGTCGGGCATCCGCACCATGCGCGCCCAGGGCAAGAAGGTGGGGCTGGTGCGCCTGCGCTGGTTCCGGCCCTTCCCGACGGACAAGCTCGTGGCCGCCCTCTCCCGTGCCCAGGCCATCGGGGTCATCGATCGCGACTACTCCTTCGGCTCACCCTTCAACTCGGGCGTGGTGGCCAATGAAATCCGGGCCTCGCTGTACAACGCGGCCCGACGCCCTCCGCTGCTCAGCTTCATCGGTGGCCTGGGCGGACGGGAAGTGACGCTCGAGGATGTCTACCGGGCCACGGAGCTGTGTTACAGTGCCGCGAACTCCGGGAAGTCCGACACCAAGACCCATTGGCTTGGCGTCCGCGAATAGGAGAAACACCTATGGCCGACACGACGACGACGTTCCCGAACGCCACCCAGATCCTCGAGCCGTTCCGGGGTATCAAGAAGGTCACTATCGAGGAGTACTTCACGTCAGGGCACCGGACCTGCCAGGGCTGCGAGTCGGCCCTCGTCATGAAGCTCATGGTGAAGGCGGCCGGGCCGCGCACGATCGTGCTCGGCTCGACCGGGTGCATGTACGTGGCCAACACGACCTACTACACGACGCCCTGGGTGGTGCCGTGGATGCACACTCAGCTCGGCTCGTCGGGCTCGGCGGCGCTGGGCACGGCGGCGGGCCTCAAGGCGCTCATGTCGAAGGGCAAGATGAAGGCCGAACCCATCAACGTCATTGCCTTCTGCGGCGACGGGGGCGGGGCTGACATGGGCCTCAACGGCATCTCGGCCACTTTGACTCACAAGGAGTTCAACAGCCTCATCCTGCTCTACGACAACGAGTCGTACGCCAACACGGACATCCAGCTGTCCGGCATGACTCCCTATGGCGCCAACACGACCTTCAGCCCACCCGGCGTCGTGAAGCGCCTCATTCATACCCGTTGGAAGAAGAACATGGCCGGCATGATGGCCGCTGGCCATCCGGAGTGCCGGTACGTGGCCACCGTGTGTGCCTCCTATGCAGTGGAAATGATGAACAAGGTCCGCCGCGCGCTGAGCATCGGAGGCCCGACCTTCATTCACTCGCTCGATCCGTGTCCGAAGGGCTGGGACTACGACCCCATGCTCTCGCACGAGCTGGGGGAGCTGGCGATCGAGACGGGCATCTTCCCCCTCTACGAGGTCGAGGATGGAGTGCTGAAGTACTACGGCAAGACCAAGGCCCTGGTCGAAGGGCGCGCCCGGAAGCCCGTCCGCGAGTACCTGCTGAAGCAGGGGCGCTTCGCCCACTTCACGGAGGAAGACCTGGCCTATTTTCAGGCCAAGGTCGACGAGATGTGGGAGAAGTGGGAGATTCCGGCCGTCATTCCCTTCCGCAGGTCTGAGGCGACCCGGGCGGCCCTGAATCGGCAGTAAGGAAAAACTCCGGCCCCCGCCGGGGATTAGACCCCACGGAGGTATCCAAGCTGTTCGTGCGAGGGAGCGTCCGGGTTTTCCGGGCGCTCCCACTGCGTTCGCTGCTTCTCGGTAAACCGGGCGGCGAGGAGCACGGGGTCGGCGGCAAGCGTCTTGCAGCTGCAGTCACGAACAAAGGCGGAACTGTGCCTGCCCGCGCGTCGTTCAATGCTCGAGTTCTTTCTCACTGGAGAGGAGGATCGGCGAATGCGATTGACTGCACTCGTCAGCCTGTTCGTGTGGGCGCTGCTCGGCGGGGTCATGCCGGCCCAGGCCTGGGAACCGACCCGACCCATCGAGTTCGTGGTCCCCGCTGGCACGGGGGGCGGCGCCGATCAAATGGCACGCCTCATTGCCGGCATCGCCGAAAAGCACAAGCTCTCGCCCCGGCCCATCATCGTGGTCAACAAGTCCGGCGGCGCGGGGGCGGAGGGCTTTCTGTACGTCAAGGGGAAGAAGGGCGACGCCCACACAATCATCATCACCCTGTCGAATCTCTTTACGACCCCGCTGCATACCGGAGTGCCCTTCAACTGGCGTGATTTGACGCCGATCGCGCGGCTGGCCCTGGACCGGTTCATCCTGTGGGTCAATGCGGAGACGCCGTACAAGACGGCCAAAGAGTACGTCGCGGCCGTCAAGGAGCGATCCGGCGGCGACAACCGCATGAAGATGGCGGGGACGGGCTCCGCCCAAGAAGACCAGATCATCACCATCCAGCTCGAGCAGGGGCTGGGGGGCAAGTTCACCTACGTGCCGTTCAAGGGCGGTGGCGAAGTCTGCGTCAACCTAGTGGGCAAGCACGTCGACTCCACCGTGAACAATCCCATCGAGTGCGTGAGCCACTGGAAGGGAGGCCGGGTCCGCCCGCTCGCCGTGTTCGATCCCGAACGCATCCCCGACGCCGACTGGAAGGACATCCCGACCGTCAAGGAGGCGCTCGGGATCGACATCCAGTATCAAATGCTCCGCGGGATCTTCGGCCCCCCCGACATGCCCAAGGATGCGGTGGATTGGTACATCGACTTTCTCAAGAAGGTCTACGACACCCCGGAGTTCCAGGACTACCTCCACAAGGGAGCACTCAAGGGAGCCTTCACCAGCGGGCCCGAGTACGTGAAGTGGGTGGAGGGCGCCGAGCAGCTCCACAAGGATCTGATGACAAAAGGCGGCCTGCTGAAGAAGTAGATGCGCGTTGCCGACCTGATCACCGCCTCGCTGCTGATGCTGGTGGGCGGCGTCGTGCTAACCGACGCCGTCCGCCTCGGCATCGGTTGGGGCACCGATGGCCCCCAGAGCGGCTTCTTCCCCTTCTGGCTCGCCCTCCTGCTCCTCGGCGCGTGCGCCGCCATCGTGGTCCAGACCCTGGTGCACGCGTCGTCGAAACCCTTCGTCAGCCGGGCCAGACTCGGCTCCGTTCTCAAGGTTCTCCTCCCGGCCCTCAGCCTCGTGCTGCTCATGCAGTGGCTCGGTCTCTACGTCTCCGCCGCCCTGTACATCGCGGTCTACATGCGCTGGATCGGCCGCCACTCGTGGCCCGCGATCCTCGGCTGTGCCCTCGGTACCACGGTCGTGGCCTTCCTGATCTTCGAGCGGTGGTTCCTGGTCCCCATGCCCAAAGGGCCGCTGGAATTCTGGCTGGGGTACTGAGGGATGGGCCTCGAGAACCTCGGCCTCGGTTTCTCCGTCGCCATCACCCCGTTCAATCTCATGGTGGCCGTACTCGGCGTGTTCTTGGGGACGGTCATCGGAGTGCTTCCGGGTCTGGGGGGCGCCAACGGAGTAGCCATTCTGCTGCCGTTGACCTTCACCATGCCGCCCACCTCGGCCATCATCCTGCTAACGTCGATCTACTGGGGCGCCCTCTTCGGCGGCGCCATCACCTCGGTGCTCTTCAACATTCCTGGCGAGCCGTGGTCGGTGGCCACGACCTTCGACGGCTATCCGCTCGCCCGTCAGGGGCAGGGGGGGCAAGCTCTGACCGCCGCCTTCACCTCGTCGTTCGTGGGGGCCTTCTTCTCGATCGTGCTCATCACCTTCTTCGCACCCCTCCTGGCCGAGCTCGCCCTGAAGTTCGGCCCGCCCGAGTTTTTCGCCATCCAGCTCTTGACCTTCTCGAGCTTCATCGGCCTCGGCGGGGGAAATCCGCTCAAGTCCTTCGTGTCGATCCTCCTCGGCTTCATCCTGGCCACCGTGGGCCTCGACATTGTCACCGGCCAGCTACGCCTGACCTTCGGCATCACCGACCTCATGAAGGGCTTCGATTTCGTGGTGGCGGTGATCGGGTTGTTCGGCATCGGCGAGATCCTGCTCTCCGTCGAGGAGGGGTTGCGATTTCAGGGCGCGCGCGCCGGCATGAACTTGCGCGTCGTCCTGGATACGTGGAAAGTGCTCCCGCGTTACGCGCGAACCTTCGTGCGCGGTGCCTTCATTGGCTTCTGGATGGGCTTCAAGCCGGGCGGTGCCACTCCGGCCTCCTTCATGAGCTACGCGTTCGCCAAACGGTTCTCCCGCCACCCCGAGCGGTTCGGTCACGGCGAGCTGGAAGGGGTGGTGGCGCCCGAGACGGCCGCCCACGCGGCGGGGGTCGCGGCCATGCTGCCCATGATCACGCTCGGCATCCCGGGCTCCCCCACGGCAGCCGTCATGCTGGGCGGCCTGATCATCTGGGGCTTGCAACCAGGGCCGCTCCTCTTCAAAGAACAGCCCGAATTCGTGTGGGGGCTGATCGCGAGCATGTATACCGGGAACATCATCGGCGTGCTCATGGTCCTCACCTTCGTGCCCTTCTTCGCAAGCATCCTGCGCGTGCCCTTCGCCATCCTCACTCCGCTGATCGTGGTAATCTGCGCCATTGGCGCCTATGCCGTCCACAGCAGCATGATCGACGTGTGGTACATGCTGATCTTCGGCGTGATCGGATACGTCTTCAAGAAGCTCGACTATCCGCTGGCACCGCTGGTGCTGGCCCTGGTCCTGGGTGACCTCGCAGAGAATGCGCTCCGGCAAAGTCTGATCATGTCCCAGGGCTCCCTGGCCATCTTCGTCACGCGACCCCTGGCCGGCCTCATCACTGCACTCGCGATCTTCTTCTTCGTGCTACCTGTTATCACGCCATGGTGGCATGCCCGACGCGGGAGGGTTGCCTCCCCCTCGCTGCGGGAGACCTGAGGCCGCCTGCCGTGCTGCGGCTCATCCTGCCCCGCGGCGGGTGCCCGTGATGACGACCGAGCGTCGCGCCGGCGGTGAGTCCCCACGCGAAGGCGAGCGTCTTGTGCATCTGGCGCCGGTGCGCTCGACGCGCATCTACGAGGAAATCGTCCGCCAGATCAAAACGATGATCGCCGAGGGGCGCCTTGTCAGCGGTGACCGGCTGCCCCCCGAGCGCGAGTTGGCCGAAAAGTTCCTGGTGAGCCGCACCTCGGTTCGCGAGGCATTGCGGTCGCTGGAGAGCCTCGGCCTCGTCGAGATCCGACCAGGGGAGGGAACCTTCATCCGCGAGGCATCCGTCGACCGGCTGGTGGAGCCGCTCGCCCTCGTCATGGCGTCGCAGCGCGAAGCATTGGCGGAGCTGTTCGAGGCCCGCCGGCTGCTAGAGCCGGCCATCGCCGGCCTCGCGGCCAGCCGGGCCACTCCGGACGAAATCCAGGAGATGGAGCGTATTCTCGAGGCGCAGGCGGAGGAGATTGCCGCGGGCCGCACCGGGCTCGCCCAGGATGCCGATTTTCACGCGGCCATCGGACGGGCCGCTCACAACGAAGCCATCACCCGCATCGCCCACGCGGTGATGGACCTCCTTCGACAGAGTCGAGAGGAATCGTTGAATACGGCGGGCCGACCGCAGCGCTCGCACGAAGATCACCGACGCATCCTCGCCGCTGTCGCGCGGCGTGACGTGGCTGCCGCCGAGGAGGCCATGCGCGATCATTTGGTGGCGGTCGAGGCGTTAGTCCTCGCGGCCGAAGGTCCGGGACGGCGTCGGCCGCGCAGTGAGCACGGCGGAGAGGTTGACGGTGCCCGCGGCGAGGGCGTATAGTCTCGAACAATGAAGGCGTCGTTAGCGTCGCGCGTGGTGTCGCTGGGAGTAATTACCCTGGCGCTGCCGGGCCTGCCCGGAGCAACGGCGGCTTAGTCGACGCCGGGTGCTGCGGGCAGGAACCAGGCCCGTGGCGCAATCGAGGATAGGAAGGGCCACGGGCTTCGAACCGTGGCCCTTTGTTTTTTGACGCAGCATGGACATTTCTTAACGCGGCTTGGGCATGGAGTGACGGGCAGATGGCGGACGGACGTCGTGAGAGTGTTGACAGTAGTGCTCTCCATCCGCTAGAATCCAAAGACTTTTTTCTCCCTGGCACGGATCGGAGACGGAGAGACACACCCATGACCAAGTTCGTGTATTCCTTTGGGGGTGGCAAGGCCGAGGGCTCATCGTTGATGCGCAATCTGCTGGGGGGCAAAGGCTGTGAGCTGGCCGAGATGACCAATCTCGGCATCACCGTTCCGCCCGGCTTCACGATCACCACCGAGGCCTGGGTAGCCTACAACCGCGATGGCCAGCGGCAGCCGGACGGCCTGTGGGAGGAGGTCCTCCAGAGCCTCGGGAAGCTCGAGTCGAGCGCAAGTGCGCGCTTCGGTGACCCCGACCGTCCCTTGCTCGTCTCCGTCCGTTCCGGGGCGCGTGTCTCCATGCCGGGCATGATGGAGACCGTGCTCAACCTCGGTCTCAACGATCGGACCGTGGAAGGACTGGCCGCACGTACCCGCAACGAGCGCTTCGCCTGGGATTGCTACCGACGCTTCATCACGATGTACGGCAACGTCGTCCTCCACCTCAAGCGTGACATGTTCGAGGAACCCCTATCGGCGGTCAAACGGCGCCTTGGCGTAGCGAACGATCCCGACGTACCGGCCGAGGAGTTGCGAAAGCTGGCCGAGACCTACAAGGATCTGGTGGCAGAACGGACGGGCGCACCCTTCCCACAGGACCCACGTGAGCAGCTCCGGCTGGCCATCAACGCCGTCTTCGAGTCGTGGTTCGCGAAGAAAGCGATCGAATACCGGCGCATCAACGGGATCCCGGCCGACTGGGGCACGGCTGTCACCGTCATGGCGATGGTGTTCGGGAATCTCGGCGAGACGTCGGGGACGGGGGTCGGCTTCACTCGCGACCCCCGCACTGGCGACCGGCACTTCTACGCCGAGTTCTTGGCCAACGCACAGGGCGAAGATGTGGTGGCGGGCATCCGAACGCCCGAGCACATCGACGGGCTCCAGCGCCGCATGCCAGCCGTGTACGACGAGCTGCTCGGCATCGCCGACCGGCTAGAGCGTCACTACAAGGACATGCAGGATATCGAGTTCACCATTCAGGAGGCGAAGCTCTACCTCCTGCAAACGCGGGCAGGCAAACGGTCAGCGCGTGCCGCCGTTCGGGTGGCGGTGGATCTCGTCCGCGAGCACGTGATCGACCGGGACATGGCGCTCCTGCGGGTGACCTCACGCGAGCTGGGCAAGCTGTTCCTTCCTGCCCTCGACCCGAACGACAAGGCGCGCGCCCTCGCCGAGGGCCGCTTGCTCGCTCGCGGTCTCCCAGCCTCGCCCGGGGGGGCCGTGGGCCACGTGGTCTTCGATGCCGATCGGGCCGTCGAGCGGGCCAAGGACGGACAGCAAGTGATTCTCGTCCGCCCCGAGACCTCACCCGAGGACGTCGCGGGGATGTACGCGGCCGAGGGCATTGTCACTGCTCGCGGTGGACGTACGTCGCATGCGGCGGTCGTGGCCGTCGGCATGGGCAAGTCGTGCGTGGTAGGCGCCGGAGACATCGTGGTCGACGAGGACAGGCATGCCTTCGAGGCGGCGGGTCGCATCGTGCGCGAGGGTGACATCATCGCCCTCGACGGCGACACGGGCGAGGTCTTGCTCGACGCCGTCAAGCTCTTGCCGCCCGAACTCTCCCCCGAGGTGCAGGAGTTTCTGGGATGGGCCGACACCACTCGCGTGATCGGCGTGCGCGCGAACGCCGACACCCCCGATGACGCCCGCAAGGCTCGCGAGTTCGGGGCAGAGGGCATCGGGCTCGTCCGGACTGAGCACATGTTCTTCGCCAACGACCGCATTCCTCTCGTGCGGGAGATGATCATGGCGAGCGATTCCGCCTCGCGGCGGGCGGCGGTGGCCAAGCTCCTGCCCTTCCAACGCGAGGATTTCATCGGCATCTTCCGGGCGATGGACGGCCTGCCCGTCACCATTCGTCTGCTCGATCCCCCCCTCCACGAGTTCCTGCCGAAATACACGGACCTGGTGGAGGAACACGCGCGCCTCGACGCGCGCGGCATCACGCCAGCCCGGGAGAAGCTCGAAGAGGTGATGGCCAAGGTACGCTCGCTCCAGGAAGCCAACCCCATGCTGGGGCACCGCGGCTGCCGGCTCGGCATCACCTTCCCCGAGATCTACGGGATGCAGGTTCGGGCCATCGTGGAGGCCGCCTGCATGGTGGCCGAGCAAGGGGTGAAGGTCGAGCCCGAGATCATGATCCCCCTCACGGGAACGGTGGGGGAGATGAAGCTCACCTTCGAAACAACGAAGAAGGTGGCGGACGGGGTTATGGCGGAGCTGGGGGTCCCGGTGAAGTATCTGATCGGCACCATGATCGAGGTCCCCCGCGCTGCCCTCATCGCCGACCAGTTGGCCCACTACGCGGAGTTCTTCTCCTTCGGAACGAACGACCTCACCCAGATGACGTACGGCTACAGCCGGGACGACGTGGGCAAGTTCCTACCCCACTACCTCGACAAGGGACTCTTGACGAACGACCCGTTCTCCGTCCTCGACCAGGAAGGGGTGGGGGAGCTGATCCGCATCGGCATCGAGCGCGGACGTCGGGTCCGGGCCGATCTGAAGATCGGCATCTGTGGCGAGCACGGAGGGGAACCCTCCTCGGTGGAGTTCTGTCATCGCGTGCGCATGAGTTACGTGTCGTGCTCACCCTTCATGATCCCCATCGCGCGGCTGTCGGCCGCGCAGGCTCGCATCAAGGAGCGCGACGCGGTGGGAGGGGGCAGCCGTGGCTGATTGGGAGCGCCGCTGGAGGGATGCCATCGAGGACATCAAGGAACTGCGGGCCACGGCCGGCTTGCTCTAACACGCGGAGGTTCATGCCGTGAAGATGTCGGGTGCACTGATTGTGCTCGAGTGCCTGAAACGTGAGGGCGTCGAGGTGATCTTCGGCTTGCCGGGCGGCGCCGTGCTGCCGATCTACGACGCGCTGTACGACTTCGAAGGGCTGCGTCACATCCTGGTGCGTCAGGAAGCAGCGGCCGGACACGCCGCCGAGGGCTACGCGCGGACCACCGGGAAGGTGGGAGTGTGCCTGGTCACCTCGGGCCCAGCCGCCACGAATCTCGTGACGGCGCTCCAGGACGCCCTCATGGACTCCATTCCCATCGTCGCCTTCACGGGACAGGTACCGACCCATCTGATCGGCAACGACGCCTTCCAGGAAGCCGACAACGTCGGCATTACCCGGTCGGCCACCAAGCACAACTACCTGGTCAAGGACGGGCGAGACCTCGCCCCCATCATCAAGGAGGCGTTTCATATCGCGTCGACCGGTCGCCCCGGTCCCGTTCACGTAGACCTCCCGAAGGACGTCCTGGTCAAGGAGTGGCCCTTCAGCTACCCCGACAGCGCGCATCTGCGCTCGTACAATCCGACCTACGAGGGTCACCCCGGTCAGATCAAGAAGGCCGCCCGCACCTTGGTGCGGGCCAAGCGGCCGGTGCTGTACGTGGGCGGCGGCGTGATCTCTTCGGACGCCTCGCCCGAGCTGCTTGAGCTGGCGGAGCTCACCCAGGCGCCGCTCACCCAGACGCTCATGGGCTTGGGGGCCTTTCCCATGGCACACCCGCTCTCCCTGGACATGCTGGGGATGCACGGGGCCTATTACGCCAACATGGCTGTCCATCATGCGGACTGTCTGGTGGCGATCGGGGCACGGTTCGACGACCGCGTGACGGGACGGGTAGACGCCTTCTCACCCCATGCCGAGATCATCCACGTCGACATCGATCCCTCGTCGATCTCGAAGAACATCCAGGTGCACGTCCCCATCGTGGGGGATTGCAAGCGCGTGCTGGCCAAGCTGGTGGAGGCCGTGCGCGAGGAGCTCCGCGAGGACCTGCCGCCGGCGGTGACAGAGGGACGACGACAGTGGGCGGCCCAGATTGCCGAGTGGAAGCGCGACTACCCGTTCCGCTATGACTGGAGCGACGACGTCATCAAGCCTCAGTACGTCATTCAAGAGTTGTCCAACGTCACCAACGGGGAGGCCTTCATGGTGACGGGGGTCGGACAGCATCAGATGTGGGCTGCCCAGTACTATCGGTTCAAGCACCCGCGCCGCTGGTGCACTTCAGGGGGGCTCGGGACCATGGGCTACGGGTTGCCTACCGCCATGGGCGTCCAGGCGGCCCATCCGGGACAGCTCGTCGTCAACGTCGACGGGGACGGCTCCTTCGCCATGAACAGCCAGGAGCTGGCCACCTGCTTCGTGGAGGGCTTGCCCGTCAAGACGGTGATCATCAACAACAGCGGCCATGGCATGGTCCGGCAGTGGCAGCGGATCATCTACAAGGAACGCTACTGCGCCATCGATCTGCCGGGGATTCCGGACTGGGTCAAGCTGGCGGAGGCGTACGGGTGCGTGGGCATCCGGGTGAGCAAGCCGAGCGAGGTCGTGCCCGCCCTCGAGAAGATGATCGCGACCCCGGCTCCGGTCGTCCTCGATGTGTGCGTGGACAAGGACGAGTGCGTCTTCCCCATGGTCCCGGCCGGGGGCGCCAACACCGACATGATCTTGACGGCGCCCACCCGCGAGGTGCGTGAGAAGGCGGCCAAGTCGCAAACGGGATTCTGATGCAGAACGGCACCGAACCCCGCAAGCACACCGTGGCCGTCCTCGTGGAGAACAAGTTTGGCGTGCTCTCCCGGGTGGCAGGACTGTTCTCGGCCCGCGGCTACAACATCGAGAGCCTGTCGGTGGGCGAGACCCTCGATCCGAGCGTGTCCCGAATGACCATGGTCGTGCGGGGGGACGAGTTCGTCATCGAGCAGGTCATGAAGCAGCTCTACAAGCTCATCGATGTCATCAAGGTGACCGACCTCACCGACGAGAGCCGAGTGGAGCGGGAGCTGGTGCTCATTCGAGTGAACGCCGAGCCTCAGCACCGGGCCGAGATCTTGAGAACGGTGGACATCTTCCGGGCCAAGGTCGTCGACGTCACCCCCCAGAGCTTCATCCTGGAGGCCACCGGCAACGAGGACAAGCTCGAGGCCTTCATCGAGCTGTTGCGCCCCATGGGCATCCAGGAGATCGTCCGCACCGGAAAAGTGGCCATCGCCCGCGGCCCCAAGACGCGGATGCGCCGGAGCGAGGGGCCCAAGCGCCCCCGGGTGCCCGACGACCCGCGCGTGGTTGGATTCGCCGACTAGAGGCAGAAAGGACCGACACTGATGCCGGCAAAAATCTACTATGACCAGGACGCCGATCTCGGCCTGCTCAAGGGCAAGAAGATCGCCATCATCGGGTACGGGAGCCAGGGCCACGCCCATGCCCTCAACCTCAAGGATTCAGGTCAGGACGTGGTGGTCGGGCTCTACAAGGGCTCGAAGAGCTGGAGCAAGGCGGAAGGGGACGGGCTCAAGGTGGCCACCGTGAACGAGGCCGCCCAGATGGCGAACATCATCATGATCCTGCTGCCCGACCAGAGCCAGCGGGAGGTCTTCGAACGCGAGATCAAGGGTGGCCTCGGCAAGGGCAAGATGGTGATGTTCGCCCACGGGTTCAACATCCATTTCAACCAGGTGGTCCCGCCCCCTGACGTGGACGTCAGCATGATCGCGCCCAAGGCCCCCGGGCACGTCATGCGGGATCTGTTCACCCAGGGCCCGGGGGTGCCGGCACTGGTGGCCATCCACCAGGACGTCTCGGGCAAGGCCCGGGATGTGGCCCTGGCCTATGGCCGCGGAGTCGGCTGCACACGGGCCGGCGTCATCGAGACCACGTTCAAGGAAGAGACAGAGACCGATCTCTTCGGAGAGCAGACGACCCTGTGCGGAGGTGTCTCCCATCTCATCAAGGCGGCCTTCGAGACCCTGGTCGAGGCCGGCTATCAGCCCGAGGTGGCGTACTTCGAGTGCATGCACGAGATGAAGCTCATCGTGGACCTCTTCTATCAAGGCGGTCTTGCCTACATGCGCTACTCCGTCTCCGACACCGCGGAGTACGGCGACTATACGCGCGGGCCCCGCGTGGTCAGCGATGAGACCAAGGCCGAGATGAAGAAGATCCTCGCCGAGATCCAGTCTGGTCAGTTCGCCCGGGAATGGGTGCTGGAGAATCAGGCGAACCGCGCCGGATTCCTGGCCATGCGGCGGCGGGACGCGGATCATCAGATTGAAGAGGTGGGCAAGCGGCTGCGCGCCATGATGTCCTGGATCAAGCCGCCGCGGATGTAGGAGAGAAATCAAGTGAGGAAGCTTCCCGTCGCGCGCGAGGGCTGGCCGTTCGTGCTGCTGCCCGGTGTCATGGCCGCGCTGCTGACCCTCCGGGGACGGTCGCGGTTGGCGCTGCCCTTCGCCGCAGCCTCCCTGGCATCGCTCGGCTTCTTCCGAGACCCCGAGCGGGTCACCCCGGTCTCGCCGCACGGCGTGATCGCGCCCGCCGATGGGAGAGTCACCATCGTTGACGAGCAAGAAGATTCCTTCGTGGGTCCGGCCGCCCGCGTGTCCATCTTTCTCTCGCCCTTCGACGTCCACGTCACCCGTTCGCCTATCCCGGGCCTCGTGGTGGGCACTGTCTATACCTCCGGACGCTTCCTGCCCGCCTATCGCCCGGAGGCCGGCGAGGTGAACGAGCGTTGCGCCGTTCACATCGAGGGAACGGGGATCCGGATCACCGTGGTGCAGATCGCGGGGGTCGCCGCTCGGCGGGTCGTGTGCCGAGTCGGAGCGGGCGACAAGCTCGAGGCCGGAGAGCGATTTGGGATCATCCGGTTCGGATCGCGGACCGACTGCTACATGCCGCGCGGAACACAGGTCCTGGTACAACCAGGCGACCGTGTGGCGGGTGGCGAGACCGTGATCGGCATGCGCGCATGATGCGCCGCTCGGGAAAGTCGTTCCGTCGGCGACGCTGGCAGGAGATCCGTGACAAGCGCGGGCGGGGGGTGTTCCTGCTGCCCGCTCTGCTTACCATCGCCAACCTCTTCTGTGGCTTCTACGCGTTGCTCCTCGCGGTGGACCATCGGTACACGGAAGCGGCTCTGGCCATCTTCGTGGCGATTATCATGGACATGCTGGATGGCCGGGTGGCTCGGCTCATGAAGGCCACCAGCCAGTTCGGTGTGGAATTCGATTCGCTCGCCGACGTCGTCTCCTTCTGTGTGGCGCCGGCGTTCATCCTGTACTGCTTCGCCCTGTTCGCACTCCCCCGGGCGGCCTGGTTCGGGGCGGCCCTCTTCGTCATCTGCGGCGCGCTCCGCCTGGCGCGCTTCAACGTGCAGACCGCTTCAGTGGACAAGCGGTTCTTCGTGGGATTGCCAACACCGGCTGCCGCCGGTCTCGCCGTGAGCAGCGTCATCATGCTGCAGGGCGTGGAGTTGACCCGCTGGATCCTCATCACCATCACCGTCGGCACCTACATTGCCGCGCTTCTCATGGTTTCTACCTTTCGGTACTGGAGCTTCAAGGAAGTCGATTTTGCTCGCCGGCGCCCTCTCCAGACCTTGCTGGTGGTGGTCCTCGGGGTGATGGTAGTCGCCACGAACCATGAGATCTTCCCCTTCTTGCTCTTCATGGGCTACGCCCTCTCGGGACCGGTCTATCGCGTGGTCGGCGGACGTGCCCCCGCGGTGGCCACTCCCACCGAGCTCGCGCGCGAGGCGGATGGAGGACGGGCGGCCCCCTGACGGCCCGTACGCGATGGGACGACCGAAATTGATCGGAGGCGTCAGGTATGGCCACTCATAAGATCGCAGTCCTGCCCGGAGATGGGATCGGGCAGGAGGTTATTCCCGAAGCCATACGGGTGCTGCAGGCAGTGGCGAAGGGTACGGGGGAGCATTTCGAGTTCGAACACGCGCTGTGCGGCGGCGCCGCCATCGACACAACAGGCGATCCGTTGCCCCCCGCCACGCTCGCGCTCTGCCAGCAGGCCCAGGCCATCCTCTTCGGGGCGGTCGGAGGTCCGCGCTGGGATGATGCGCCCCACGAGCGGCGGCCCGAGCGCGGCTTGTTGGGGCTACGCAAGGAGCTCGATCTTTACGCCAACCTGCGCCCGGCTACGTGCTTTCCCATGCTCATCGACGCCTCGCCACTCAAGCGCTCGGTCGTGGAAGGCACGGACCTCATGGTCATCCGCGAACTGACGGGCGGTCTCTACTTCGGCGAACCGCGAGGGGTGGAGACATTCGCGGACGGGAGCGCACGCGCCGTCAACACCATGACCTACACGTCCGGCGAGATCGAGCGCGTGGCCCGGGTGGCCTTCGAGGTCGCCCGCAAGCGACGCAAGCGCGTGGCGTCGGTGGACAAGGCCAACGTGCTGGTGGTGTCGCAGCTCTGGCGCGAGGTAGTCTCGCGGGTCAGCAAGGAGTACCCGGACGTCATCCTCGAACACGTCCTCGTCGACAACTGCGCCATGGCCCTCGTGCACCGACCCACACAGTTCGACACGATCGTGACGGAGAACACCTTCGGAGACATCCTTTCCGACGAGGCGGCCATCCTGGCGGGCTCCATGGGAATGTTGCCGTCGGCATCCCTCGGTGGCAGGGTAGGCTTGTACGAGCCGGTGCACGGAACGGCTCCCGACATCGCGGGGCGGGGGGTGGCCAATCCGATCGCGGCCATTCTGTCCAGCGCCATGCTCCTCCGGTACTCGCTCAACCTGGTGGAGGCGGCGGGCAAGGTGGAGCAGGCCGTACGGCGGGTGCTCGAACAGGGATACCGCACGGCCGACATCGTGGAAGCGGGGGGCAAGGCAGTGGGAACCAAGGCGATGGGCGACCTCATCGTCCGGGAAGTGGAGGCCCAGTTCTGATGACATCCGGAGTGACAGTGGCGGTAGTGGGCGCGACGGGCGCCGCGGGTCAGACCACGTTGCGGATCCTGGAAGAACGGAAGTTTCCCGTGCGCGAGCTGCGTGCGTTCGCGTCGCCGCGCTCGGTGGGCAAAACGGTAACCTTCCGGGGTGAGGCCATTCCCGTGAGGGCCATCGAGGCGTCCGCCTTCAAGGGTGTGGAGATCGTCATCTGCTCGGCGGGCTCGGCGCAGTCGAGGCAGTACGTGCCGATGATGGTGCAGGCGGGGGCGGTGGTCGTTGACAAGTCCAACGCGTTCCGGATGGACCCGACGGTGCCGCTGGTGGTGCCCGAAATCAACGCGAGCACGGTGAAAACCCACCGGGGCATCATCGCGAGCCCGAACTGCACCACCATCATCACCGTCATGCCGCTCAAGCCCCTGCACGACGCCGGCCGGCTGCGCCGGGTGGTGGCCACGAGCTTTCAGTCGGTCTCGGGCGCGGGAGTCAACGGGATCGAGGATCTGCGCCAGCAGACCCAGGCCTGGGCCCGTGGGCACGCCATGGTGCCCACGCACTTCCGCCATCAGATCGCCTTCAATCTCATCCCGCACATCGATACCTTCGGCCCCGATGGATATACGGGTGAGGAATTGAAGCTCATCAACGAGACCCGCAAGATTCTCGCGACTCCCGGATCTCCCGATCGCTCCGACCACCGTCCGCGTTCCCGTCTTCACCTGTCACTCCGTCGCCGTCAACGCGGAGACAGCGGAAGCGATCGGCGCTGCCGATGCCCGTCGACTGTTCGAGCGCTTCCCGGGGCTCAGAGTATGGGACGAGCCGGCTGAACAGCGCTACCCGATGCCGGTGGTGGTGGAGGGCCAGGACGACTGCTACGTGGGGCGCATCCGCGAGGACCTCTCCCACCCGCGCGCCATCAACTTCTGGGTGGTCGGCGACCAGCTGCGCAAGGGCGCGGCCACCAACGCGGTGCAGATCGCCGAGCTGCTGCTCCCGGCCTAGCGGCGCCGGTGGCGCCCGCTCAGCCACACATAAGCCCGGGAGGAGTGAACGCGGAGGGGGAAGATCGCCAGCGCACCTTTCGGCTGGTGGTGGCCTATGACGGCACGGCCTACTGCGGCTGGCAGACGCAGCCGGACGCGCCCACCGTGCAGGGGATCCTCACTCGTGCTGCGCGGGCCCTCGATCCGAACGCCCGCCTCACAGGCGCGAGTCGTACCGATGCCGGCGTTCATGCCCTCGGGCAGGTCGCCTCGCTGGCCACCACCACCACCTTGTCCCCGACCGCAGTTGGACGCGCCCTCAACGCCACCATTCCCGCCGATATCCGCGTGCTGAGCGCGGCCGAGGCGCGCCCGGGCTTTGACGCGCGCCGGGAGGCGACATGCAAACGCTACGTATACCTGGTCGACTGCCAGGCCGTGGCCCACCCGTTCCTGCGACGCTTCGCCTGGCACGTGCCACAGAGGCTTGACGTAGACGCCATGCGACAGGCGATCGCGACCCTGCGGGGTTGCCACGATTTCAGCGCGTTCTGCGCGGCACCGGGGCGCGGCGCGCTCCCAATGTGCACCATCCGGACCACTCACGTGGTGAGGCGGCGCGACCGGCTCTGGTTCGTCATCTCGGCTGATCGGTTCCTGCACCACATGGTGCGGAACATCGTCGGGAGCGTCGTGGCGATAGGGAGGGGTTCTCATGATCCGGCTTGGCTCGGTGCCGTACTGCGGGGTGGTGATCGAACCCTCGCCGCTCCCACCGCGCCTGCTCACGGACTCATCCTGATGCGCGTCCTCTATCCGCGATAGCCGGGGAGCGATCATCCGCTTGCGGCAACGGGGCAAGGAGTCAAACCCGGTCTGGATTGTAGTAAACTTTGCACTAAGTCTGCGATGACGTCCTCAACAGTCTTCACGATTGCACTGATTGGCTACATTTGCGCCACGTCTCTGGCCCTGATCTACCTCGTGCGACGTGAGGAACTGATCCACCGGCTGGCTTCGCTCGCTACCCTGGCGGGGTGGGCCTGCCACACCTTGGCCTTGGTTCTCCTGGCTCTTGAAACGGGCCGGCCGCCTCTCGGTAACCTCTCTGAAGCCGTGTCGGCTGCGATGTGGGTGGCCGTGCTCCTCGAGATGTGGCTCGAGCGCCACTCTGGGTTGCGGGTCTTGGGGGCCTTCGTGCTGCCCGTCATCCTCATCCTCGGACTCAAGGGGATGGCCATCCGGGTGGGCCCCGAGGCGATTGGTCCTGCTCTCGCGAACGCGTGGATCTGGGCCCACATCGCGCTGGCCCTCATCGGGATCGCCGCGTTTGTCCTCAATTTCGCGGGTGCCATCATGTACCTGTTGCAGGAGCGCCAGCTCAAGGCCCGCCGGCCGGGAACGTTCTACTACCGCTTGCCCGACCTCGAGACGCTCGACCGGCTCACATATCGCACGCTCGTGCTGGGCTTCCCCTTTTTGACCATCGCGCTCCTTCTGGGCGCCTTGTGGGCGCGGACCGCATGGGGAAGCGTCTTTGCGTTCGATCCGCTGGCCCTGTTTTCCTTCCTCGCGTGGGTGATCTATGCCGCGATCCTGGCGGGACGCGCCGCCGGTAACTGGCAGGGACGCCGGGCTGCCTACTTCGCCATCGCGGGGTTCGCCACTCTTGTGCTGACGCTTGGGATCGGCCTCTTCGTACCGGGCAGGCACGGCTCATGAGAGCCCGGGCCGCCCGTTCGACTCGGAATCCCGTCGGCGGCGAGCACGTCTAGCATGGCCCTCTTCGTGAGCGGGCTGAGTCACCGCAACGCGCCGATCTCCTTGCGCGAACAGATCGCGGTCGACGAAGACAAGCTCCGCGAGATCCTCCGCGACGTCCAGACGCCCGCGGGGGCAACCGAAGTGGTCATCCTCTCGACCTGCAACCGAGTGGAAGTCTACGCAGTGGCCGAGGCGCCCGGTCAGGCGCGAGGGGCGATCTTCCGGCATCTCTGTCGCCAGCGCGGGGTCGATCCCGCCACGGTCGAGCCCGCGCTGTATACGCACGTGGACGAGGACGCCGTGCGCCACGCCTTCCGCGTGGCCTCGAGCCTCGACTCCATGATGATCGGGGAGCCGCAGATCCTCGGCCAGGTCAAGGAGGCCTTCGCGCTCGCCCAGCACTGCGAAACCGTGGGGCCCACTCTGCATTCGCTGTTCACCCAGGCCTTTGCGGTGGCGAAGCGTGTGCGAACGGAGACCGAGATCGCCCGCCACGCGGTGTCGGTGTCGTTCGCCGCGGTGGAGCTGGCCAAGAAAATCTTCGCCAACCTCAGCGGACGCGCGGTGCTGCTGGTGGGAGCGGGGAAGATGGGGGAGCTGGCCGCCAAGCACCTCGTCGAGCACGGAGCGTTCCCCATCTACGTGGCCAATCGCACGTGGGCGCGCGCCCAGGAGATGGCGCGCACCCTGGCCGGGACCCCCGTCCCATTTGACGAGACCATGCACGCGCTCACCTCGGTGGACATCGTCATCACCTCTGCGGCCGCTCCCGAGCCCCTGGTGACGCGACGAGCCGTGCAGGATGTCATGCACGGGCGGCGGCGGCCGCTGTTCTTCATCGACATCGCGGTGCCGCGCAACGTGCAATCGAGCGTCAATACCCTGGCCAACGTGTACGTGTACGACGTCGACGACCTCAAGTCGGTGGTTGATGCCAACATCCGCGAGCGGCTGCGGGAGGCGCAGCGGGCGGAAGGGCTGGTCGAGCGCGAGGTCCTGAAGTTCTTCACCCGCTTGCGTGACGTCGAGGTGATTCCCACCATCGTGTCCCTGCGCGAGCGAATCGAGACGATTCGCCAGGCCGAGGTGGACAAAGCCCTGGCGCGTCTGCCGCAGGCCAGCCCCGAGGTACGGGACGCCCTGGAGGCGGTGTCCAGCGCCATCGTAAACAAGATCCTGCACACGCCGATCACGAAGCTGCGGGAATCGTCGCGGGCCGGTGCGGGGCGCTCCTGGACGGAATTCGTGCAGGAGCTGTTCGGCCTGGGGAGGGCGCCGTGATTCGTGTGGGGACCCGTCGCAGCGCGCTGGCTCTCGCCCAGGCGGGCCTGGTGGCGCAGGGCCTGCGTGCTCAGGGCTACGCGGTGGAACTCGTCCCCATGCGTACAGAAGGCGATCGACTGGCAGGCGCGCCGCTCGCCCTGGTGGGTGGCAAGGGTCTTTTTGTCCGCGAGATCGAGCAGGCGCTCCTGCGAGGAACGATCGACGTGGCCGTCCACAGCCTGAAGGACTTGCCGGCCGCGATGCCCGCAGGATTGTGTCTGGGCGCCTTTCCCCGCCGCGAGGATCCGCGTGACGTGTTGCTCACTCGAACGGGCCGCGCGCTGGAGGATCTCGACGCGGGGTCCGTGGTGGGAACCTCGAGTCCGCGACGACGCGCGCTCGTCCTGGCCGCTCGCCCCGACCTGGTGGTGGAACCGCTGCGGGGGAACGTGGACACGCGCATGGTCAAGCTCGAGAGCGGTACGTACGACGCGATCATCCTGGCCGCAGCCGGTCTGCATCGGCTGGGCGTGATTCCTCCTCACGCGGTGGCGCTCGATCCCGAGGAGTTCATTCCGGCTATCGGACAGGGGATCATCGCCGTCGAGGCACGCACCGACGATGAGGAAACCTTGGCTGCGCTGGCCGCACTGGATGAGCCCCAGACGCGGGACTGTGCGGAGGCGGAGCGCGCGTTCCTGGGTCGCCTGGGGGCTTCGTGCAATAGTCCCCTCGCGGCACACGCGACGATCCTCGGTACGGCACCTGACACCCTGCGGTTGAGCGCGCTCATCGCGAGCGAGGACGGGCGCGACATCCTCCGGGCTCACGCCGCCGGGCTGCGCGAACACGCGCGCGCCGTCGGTGGTGAGCTGGCCGACGACATGCTCACGCGCGGCGCAGCTGGCCTGGCGGGATTGCGGGCCGTGCCCGACGGAGCCGCCTGATGGCCAGCATTGCCAGACTGCGCCCCCTCGAGGGCAGAACCATCGTGGTGACCCGGGCTGCTGCTCAGGCCCAGCGGTTCGTCAGCCTGCTCCAGGCAGCGGGCGCGCGCGTGCTCGAGACACCGACCATCTCGATCGAGCCGCCCACCTCGTGGGGGCCTCTGGACGCGGCCCTCGACGCCGCCGCGAGCTTCACCTGGCTCGCCTTCACCAGCGTCAACGGCGTGGCCATGGTCGATCGCCGGTTGACGGGGCGCCGCTTGACCTGGGCGTGCTTCGCGCAGGCTCGGCTGGCCGCGATTGGCCCCGCCACGGCCGAGGCGCTGGCCGAGCACGGCCTGCGGGTCGAGGTTGTCCCGCACGAGTATCGCGCCGAGGGATTGGTGGAGCGGCTCCGGCCCTTGCTCGCGGCCGGTGATCGTATCCTCCTGCCGCGCGCGGCGCAGACGCGAGACCTGCTCGTCAGGCAACTTACTCAGCTCGGTTCAGTGGTGACCGAGGTCCCGGTCTACACGACGAAGCGGGTGGGAGCCAGTGGAACGGCCCTGCGCAACGCGCTGGCGGCGGGCACGGTGGACGCCGTGACCTTCACCAGTTCTTCGACGGCACGCAACTTTGCCGAGATGTTCACGGAGGACGAGCGGCACGCCTGGCTGACCGCGGTGACGGTGGCCTCCATCGGCCCCATCACCGCCGCCACCGCCGCTGAGTATGGGCTGCTCACCCGGGTCATGCCGAGCGAGTACACCATCCCCGCCCTGGCCCGAGCGATCGAGAACCACTTTTCCCGCGTGCTGCCGCCGGCGGCGCGGCGGAGCAAGGGGGTAGACTGATGGCGCACGTGTTCCGTCCGCGACGGCTGCGCGAGAAGGGTCTGCTGCGCAAGATGGTCCGAGAGACGGTGCTCGCCGTCGACGACCTCGTGTATCCGTTGTTCATCGTGCACGGACGGGGCATTCGCGAGCCCATCTCGTCCATGCCCGGACAGGCGCGGGTGTCCATCGACGAGCTCCTGAAAGAAGCCAAGGACGTCGCAGGGATGGGCATCCCGGGCGTGCTCCTGTTCGGGGTGCCCGAAGAAAAGGATCCGCGTGGGTCGGAGGCCTACGCCGACGACGGCATCGTGCAGCAGGCTGTCCGAGCGTTGAAGGACACCGTGCCCGACCTGCTCGTGATCACCGACGTATGTCTGTGCCAGTACACGAGCCATGGGCACTGCGGGGTGGTGGAGGGAGGGGTCGTGCGCAACGACCCGACCTTGGAGCTGATCGCACGGATCGGCCGTGTCCCACGTGGAGGCGGGGGCCGACATGGTGGCGCCCTCCGACATGATGGATGGACGGGTGGGCGCCATTCGGGAAGCCCTCGACGAGGCCAATGCCGTGGAGACGCCCATCATGGCGTATTCCGCGAAGTATGCCTCCAGCTTCTACGGCCCTTTCCGGGAGGCGGCCGAATCGACGCCGCAGTTCGGTGATCGGCGCTCCTACCAGATGGACCCCGGCAATGGCACAGAGGCGATGCGAGAGATCGCGCTCGACATCGACGAGGGGGCCGACATCGTGATGGTCAAGCCGGCCTTGCCGTACCTCGACATCATCTCACGCGCCAAGGCGGAGTTCGGAATGCCGCTGGCCGCCTATTCGGTATCGGGAGAGTACGCGATGATCCGCGCGGCCGGGCGCCTGGGCTGGCTCGACGAGGAGCGGGCCATGATGGAAGCGCTCACGTCGATCAGGCGTGCTGGCGCCGACATCGTGATCACCTATTTCGCCAAGGACGCCGCGCGGCGGCTCGAGCGTGGCCGGGAGCAGTAGGAGCGCGGAGTGCGGATCTCGGCCAAAGGCGAATACGCCCTGAAGGCAATGCTCGACCTGGCACTCCAACCCTGGCGGCGCACGGTCCCCATCCAGGAGATCGCCGCTCGTCAGGGAATCCCGCAGCGGTACTTGGAACAAGTGCTCCAGGCGCTGAAGCACGCGGAGCTGCTGGTCTCGCGTCGGGGCGCTGCAGGAGGTTACCAGCTCACGCGTCGTCCCGAGGAAGTCACCGTGGGGGATGTGCTACGGGCCGTGGAAGGGGTCCAGACGACGCTCGGCATGCGCAACGGCCAAGCCCAGCGCACTGCGGATCTGGCCGAGCTGTGGGAAGAAATCGATCGCGCCCTGTCGCAGGTCGTGGACCGCCTCACCTTCGGCGAACTGGCCGAGCGCGCCCGGATCCGCGCGGGATCCCAGGCGATGTATCACATCTGATGACGGCCGCAAAGATCGCGTCCTCCGTGCTTGAGCTGATCGGCCACACGCCGATGGTCAGGCTCAACCGCTTGCCCTCCGCGGGCGGTGCCATCGTCGTGGCCAAGCTCGAATCGGTCAACCCGGGTGGGAGCATCAAAGATCGGATCGCTCTCGCCATGCTGGAAGATGCCGAACGGCGAGGGTTACTGGCGCCGGGAGCCACCATCGTGGAACCCACGAGCGGCAACACTGGCATCGGGCTGGCCATGGCGGCTGCCGTCAAGGGTTACCGGCTCATCCTGACCATGCCCGACGACATGAGTCTCGAGCGGCGCCGCTTGCTGGAGCGGTTCGGTGCTGAGCTCCGGCTCACACCGGCCATCGAGGGCATGACGGGCGCCGTGTTTGCCGCCACCGAGCTGCTTCGGGAATTTCCGGGCGCCTACATGCCCCAGCAGTTCGAGAACCCTGCCAACCCGGAGATCCACCGCCGCACGACGGCCCTCGAGATCCTGGACGCAGTCGACGGCCACGTGGACGCCTTCGTGGCCGGGGTCGGGACGGGCGGGACCCTCACCGGTGTGGGTGAGATCCTCAAGGCCAAGCTCCCCGCGGTGCGCATCGTCGCTGTGGAGCCCGCCCGATCGCCGGTGCTCTCGGGGGGCAAGGCGCGGCCCCACCCGATCCAGGGAATTGGTGCCTCGTTCGTCCCAGGAATCCTGAATCGGGCGATCATCGACATGATCATCCAGGTGCGCGATGAGGACGCACTGTCCTGGTCACGACGGCTCGCCCGCGAGGAGGGCCTGCTCGTGGGCGTCTCGGCGGGGGCAGCCGCGTGGGCGGCCTGCCGGGTCGCGGAGGAGCTGGGGCCGTCCCAGGTGGTGGTGACGGTACTCCCGGACACTGGCGAGCGCTACCTGAGCACGGCCTAACGCTGGAGGAACGTGAAGGATGGCAGTCACGGTCTACATCCCGACGCCGTTTCGTCGGGCAACGCAGAATCGCGATCGCGTCGTGGCCGAAGCCGGAAGCGTCGGTGAGTTGCTCGATCGTCTCGAGACTTCCTATGCGGATTTGAAGGGACTCGTACGGAGCGAGGGTGGCGAGGTCCATCACCACGTCAACATCTACGTCAACAGCGAAGCGATCGAAGTTCTGGGCGGGCTCGGTACGGCCCTCCACGACGGTGACGAGGTGACCATCATCCCCGCGTTGGCTGGAGGCGGACGGTGACCATCATCCCCGCGTTGGCTGGAGGCGGACGGTGATCGTGACCCCGGACGAGCTGGCCGCTATTCGCCAGCAGGCGATCGAGGAATATCCGCGGGAGTCGTGCGGGGTGATCGTGGTCCGGGGCGACGAGCGCCGACTGACTCGATGCCGGAACGTCCAGGACGAGCTTCACGCCCGTGATCCCGTCCGCCACCCACGCGATGCGCGAACCGCCTACTACATCGACCCTCAAGATCTCCTGCGCCTCGGCCGTCTGGAGGCCGAGGGCTTCGCTGTACGGGTCATCTATCACTCTCACATCGATGCGGGTGCCTACTTCTCGGAAACGGACCGGCGCCAGGCTCTCATGGGAAGCGAACCCGTCTATCCGGAGGCGATTTACGTGGTCACCTCCGTGCTGGGCCCCCCCGAGCGGGCCCGCGTGGATGCTACCGCCGGCTTCGCCTGGGATCCCGCGCGCAGCGATTTCACCGCCATCGAGCTCACCACTGCTTAAGACTGACCGCAGGCATCCATGAGATTGACAGGCGCAAAACAGAGTCGCGCCCCGGTCCCCGGGGCGCGACGAACGTGGGGAGGTCGGAGGGTGATCTGGCCCCCCCAATCCCACGAAACCAGCATGACCGACCAGAGGAGCGCCCGCATGACCAAATCAGAGGAGCGCCCCGGGTCCCCCGGGGCGCGACGAACGTGGGGGGATTGGGGGGTGAATCTGGACCCCCCAATACCAGGAGCCCCAGCATGACCGAATCGAGACGGCTCCTGCGCGCTGCCGAGAGCCGCATCCCAGGCGGCGTGAACAGCCCCGTACGGGCTTTCCGGGGAGTGGGAGGTGACCCTTTCTTCGTGGCGCGCGCCGAGGGCGCACGCCTCTATGACGTGGACGGCCGGAGCTACATCGACTTCGTCGGCTCGTGGGGGCCGCTCATCCTGGGCCACGCCCCCCCGGTGATCGTGGAGGCGGTAGCCGAAGCGGCACGACGAGGGACGAGCTACGGGGCGCCGACGGCCATGGAAGTCGAGATGGCCGAGGCGATCCATGCCGCCTACCCCTCGATGGAGATGGTAAGGCTGGTCAGCTCAGGCACTGAGGCCACGATGAGCGCCATCCGGGTGGCCCGCGGCGCCACTGGTCGCGACCTGATCGTGAAGTTCGACGGCTGCTACCATGGCCATGCCGACAGCCTGCTGGTGAAGGCCGGATCCGGAGGCGCCACCCTATCCATCCCCGATAGCCGTGGAGTCCCCGCAGCGCTGGCTGCCCTCACGGTGATCGTTCCTTTCAACGATCTCGAGGCGGTGCAAACGGTCCTCGGCCGGCATGGCGACGCCGTGGCCGCCGTGGTGGTCGAGCCGGTAGCCGGCAACATGGGCGTGGTTCCTCCGCGTCCCGGTTTCCTCCAGGGATTGCGTGATCTCTGCACGCGACACGGAGCCCTGCTCGTGTTCGACGAAGTGATCACGGGGTTCAGGATCGCGTACGGCGGAGCCCAGGAGCGTTACGGCGTGCAAGCTGATCTCACCTGTCTGGGTAAGATCATCGGCGGGGGCCTACCGGTCGGTGCCTACGGAGGCCGGGCGGACCTCATGCGTCACGTGGCCCCCCTCGGCGGCGTTTACCAGGCGGGGACCCTATCGGGCAATCCCTTGGCTGTCGCGGCCGGGCTCGTCACGCTGAAAGCGCTGCGCGAGGACCGTGACACCTATCCACGCTTGGAGCAGCTCGGGGCCCGGCTTGAGGCGGGGATGCGGCGCGCCGCCGAGAAGGCCGGAGTGGCCGTGACGGTCAACCGGGTCGGCTCGATGCTCACGGGGTTCTTCACGGCGAGCCCGGTGCACGACTACGCTGGTGCCCGGGGCTCCGATACCGGACGATACGCTCGCTTCTTCCACGCGATGCTGGAACGCGGAGTGTACTTCGCCCCCTCCCAGTTCGAGGCTGCATTCGTCTCGCTCGCCCACACCGAACTAGATCTCGACACCGTCGAGCGCGCCGCGAGTGAGGCCCTCGCCTAGCCCAGGACCCCGACCCGCGCCAAACGTGAAGTCATACTTCCAGTTACCAGCTCGCCCTCGGTGTGCACGTCCCGCTACGCGCATCAAGACGTCCAGTCACACCTCCCCAGAGCCAGCTCGCCCTCGGTACACGGGTCCCTCGACGCGCGTCAACACGTGCCGTCACACCTCCCAATCACCAAGCTTCCCCGAGGTGGGCCCTGGGTCCCCCAGGGCCCACCGAGCGCCGGGGGGCCTGGGGGGCCCTTTCGAGGCCCCCCATACCAAATGAAATCCGTCCTCTACCACATCCAGCTCAATGTTGGCGACGTCGCGCAGTCGATACCGTTCTATCGCGAGCTGTTCGAGTATCTGGAGTACCGCATCATAGTGGCCGAGCCCGACACCCTGGGCGTCAGTGACGGCACCACGGACATCTGGATCATGGGGGCAATCCGCGCGCATCGGTTTCACCGGCAGGCGACGGGCGTGAACCACCTGGCCTTCCGGGTGAGCACCGGCGGTGATGTCAACACGTTCCACGCTCAATTCCTGCTGGGCCGCAACGTGCCGGTTCTCTACGGCGGCCCCCGCGAGTATCCAGAGTACGCGCCCGGCTATTACGCAGTGTTCTTCGAGGATCCGGATCGGATCAAGCTCGAGGTGGTCCATGTTCCGCCGCGCTCGATCGAGCGTTAGGGTTGACTTCGTTTCGGCGCTGGTGATAGAGTTCACAAGCTTCGTCATCCCGCGGAGGCCCTTGCAGACGATCGATGAGAGCAAAGGTGGGCGTCGGTGCCCTCGGCTTGGTGCTGCTCGCCCTCCTGATCTTCACCGCGTTGTCCTCGTGGGGCCGCCGGCCCGCGGCGGCGGTCGCCGTACCGCAGCCCATCAACTTTCCCCACAACGTTCACGTGCAGACGTACAAGATCGATTGCCAGTACTGCCACACTGACGCGCGTCGCTCGGAGTTTGCGGGTCTGCCCAGTGTGGCCAAGTGCATGGGTTGCCACAAGATCACGGCGTCGGATAAGCCGGAAATCAAGAAGCTCACCGAGTACTGGACCAAGCAGGAGCCGATTCCGTGGACGCGCGTGTTCAAAGTGCCGGAGTTCACGTATTTTCCGCACAAGCCGCACGTGCGGGCCGGTGTCACGTGCCAGACCTGCCACGGCCCCATCCAGGACATGACCACCGCGGTCGCCAGCACCGGGCCACGCCTCTCCAACGATCTGCTCAACCTGGTTGGGCTGAGACCGCCGCCACCGCTATTGACGATGGGGTGGTGCGTCGACTGCCACCGGCAGCAAAACGCGACGGCGGGGACGAAGGCCCCGCTCGACTGCGTGAGCTGTCACCACTGAGCCGATGAATCGTCGCGACTTCTTCAAGATCATCACGACCTCCGGGGCAGCGGCTGCCACCGGCGGGTGCCAGCAGACGAGCGAGACCATTCTGGCCATGGTCACGCCCAACCCCGAGATCGTGCCAGGGGTAGCCTCCTACTTCGCCACGGTCTGTCGAGAGTGCCCTGCCGGCTGCGGCGTGCTGGCCAAGAATCGCGAGGGTCGCATCATCAAGGTGGAGGGCAATCCCGAGCATCCGGTCAATCGAGGCGCCCTCTGCGTGCGCGGACAGGCGGGTGTCCAAAGGCTGTATAGCCCCGATCGATTCGGCGGCGCGCAGCGGCGCGACGGTGGGGTCCTCAAGCCTCTCGCCTGGGAGGAGGGAATCAAGCTCGTCGGTGACCGTGTGGCCGCTCTGCGTCAAGCGGGCAAAGGCCGAAGTGTGGCGCTCGTGACTCAGCTCGAGACGGCCAGCACTGGTGTCCTCCTCGATCGGTGGGTGCAGGCCCTGGGAACGCGGCCGAGGGTGGCCGTGGAACCTTTTGGGTACGAGGCCCTGCGGGCGGCCAGCCGCCAAGTCTTCGGCCGGGATGCGATTCCACAGTATGCGTTCGAGGAGGCAGAGGTAATCCTGAGCTTCGGCGCCGACTGGACGGAAACGTGGCTGTCCAACGTCGAGACCTCGAGTGGCTTCGCCCGGATGCACACCTTCCGTGAGGGGCGTGCCGGTACGGTCATCCACGTGGAGCCACGCCAGTCGCTGACCGCCTCCAACGCAGACGAGTGGATCCGTAACGCGCCGGGCACGGAAGGCCAGCTCGCACTGGCTATCCTGAAGGTGATGGTCGACGAAGACCTGGCCGACCGGCGCCTGGGGGAGCTCGTCGAGAGTGTCAGCGTCAACGCTGTGTCCAGGGCCAGCGGTGTTTCGGTGGCAACCATCAAGCACGTCGCCGAGCTATTCGCGCGGGCCAAGCCTGGCCTCGCCATCGGCGGGGGGATGGCGACCCTCGGATCGAACGCCACCGCCACCTTGGCCGCCATCAACATGCTGAACGCCGCCGCGGGCAACGTCGGAAAAACCGTTCGCTTCGGCCCCGATTCCGCCTACGCGAAGGTAACGCCGTACGTGGAGGTGGCCGGTCTGGTAGAGGCCATGGGCAAGGGGGAGATCGAGTTGCTCCTGCTCGGTCCAGGGGTGAACCCCGCGTTCACATTGCCGGGCGGCCTCAAGGTAGGGGACGCGATCAAAAAAGTTGGGATGGTCGTGAGCTTCGCGAACCAGCCCGACGAGACGACTGCCCTCGCTCATCTGGTCCTGCCGGATACGCATTGGCTCGAGTCCTGGGGTGACTATTCGCCGCGCGAAGGGGTCGTCGGATTGATGCAACCGACCATGGCCCCCATCCGTGATTCCCGTCAGATGACCGACGTCCTCCTCGGGCTCGCGCGAACCGTGTTGGGAGCGGAGGAAGGCAAGGGCCCGCTCCCATGGGGCACCACCGGACAGTACGTGCGGGAAACCTGGGAGGCAGCGTTGCCGGGTCAGTGGGCAGCCGCCCTCCAACAGGGCGGCGCGTGGAAGGACGTATCGCCGGCCGCTGTGACCCTCAAGGTGGCTGCCCTCGATGTGGCTCCGCCAAAACTTGAGGGCGATCCCGGCGGGTTCACACTGTGGGCGTATCCTTCATTCCGCTTCTACGACGGCCGAAGCGCCTCCAGCTCCTGGTTGCAGGAAACGCCCGACACGATGACACAGTCGGTCTGGGACGCCTGGGTGGAAGTGCCCGCCGAAGCGGCTCGCAAACTCGATATTGCCCAGGGCGACGTGCTCCGGGTCTCGTCGCCCCACGGAGCCCTCGAGCTGCCCGCGTTTGTATCAGCCTCGATTCACCCGGGGACGGTGGCCATTCCTGTTGGTCACCGATACGCGCCCTTCCAGCTCGGTCGCTACGTGGCCGCTTCATCGACGGGACTGAATCCAGTCGCCCTCCTGCCGGCGGCATCAGAAGGTGCGTCCGGAGGCCCTCTCTACCTAGGCACCAAGGTCACCCTGGCCAAGACCGGGGCGCGAAGACCCCTGGCCATCTTGCAGGGCACCCACGACCAGGACGAGCGCGAGATCGTTCAACACGTCGATCTGCGGGCAGCCCGCGAGCAGGCCCTGCGCGGAAAGATGATGGGTCACGACCTGCCGAGTCTCTACCCGGCCCAGAAGTATCCCGGGTATCGATGGGGGATGACCGTCGACGTGGACGCCTGCGTGGGCTGTCAGGCGTGCGTGGCGGCCTGCCAGGCCGAGAACAACGTGCCCATCGTCGGTAAGGCCCAGGCCGCCTACGGTCGCCAGCTGCAGTGGCTGCGCATCGAGCGGTGGGAGGAGGGAAAGGGGGAACACCCCGAGCAGGCCTTCCTGCCCATGTTCTGCCAGCACTGCGAGGTCGCGCCCTGCGAGCCGGTGTGCCCGGTGTTCGCGGCGTACCGCACCGATGAAGGACTGAACGCGCAGGTCTACAACCGCTGTGTGGGCACCCGCTATTGTGGTAACAACTGCCCCTATCACGTCCGGCGCTTCAACTGGTTCAACTACGAGTTTCCGGCGCCCCTGGAGGTGCAGCTCAATCCCGACGTCACCGTGCGCCAGCTCGGGGTCATGGAGAAGTGCACCATGTGCGTGCAGCGCATCATGGCTGGCAAGGATCGCGCACGGGACGAGAAGCGGCCAGTCAGGGACGGGGACATCCTGACCGCCTGCCAGCAGACCTGTCCCACGCGGGCCATCAGCTTCGGAGATCTCAAGAGCGACGCGAGCGAGGTCAGCAAACTGTCCCACTCCCCGCGCGCCTACCACGTGCTGGAAGAGATCGGGACCCGGCCTTCCGTGACGTATCTCAAGAAGGTGGTCAGGAGTCACACGTGAGCGTGGTCCCTCACGCAACGGTGGCCCCCACCTATGCCGACGTCAATCGTGATGTCGAGCAGACGCTTCGCCCGCCCGGGAACCTCTACTTCGCGTGGATGTGCGTGGTGGTGCTCATCCTGACCGGCGGCGTCCTGGCCTGGACATACCAGATCTGGTTCGGGATGGGCGCGGCGGGCAAGCGCACACCCCAGATGTGGGCGATGTACATCACGACCTTCGTGTTCTGGATCGGGATCGGGCACGCGGGAACCCTGATCTCGGCCGTCCTCTACCTGTTCCGGGCCAGGTGGCGCACCTCCATCTATCGCGCTTCGGAGGCCATGACCATCTTCGCCGTTCTCACGGCGGGGCTGTTCCCGCTCATCCACGCCGGGCGCATGTGGTTCGCCTATTTCCTGCTGCCCTACGCCAACCAACGCTATCTCTGGCCTAACTTCAAGTCGCCCCTGGTGTGGGACGTCTTTGCCATTTCGACCTATCTCAGCATCAGCACCGTCTTCTTCATCACCGGTCTCGTGCCCGACATCGCCGCCTTGCGCGACAACGCCACCGGGTGGCGACGACGGATCTACGGGATGCTCGCCCTCGGGTGGGAGGGCGCGGATTCGCAGTGGCGCCACTACCGGCGCGCCTACGGGCTCTTCGCAGCTCTGGCGACTCCCCTCGTCCTGTCCGTGCACAGCGTGGTGTCCTGGGATTTCGCCATGGCTCTGGTGCCGGGTTGGCATTCCACCCTCTTCGCCCCGTTCTTCGTCAACGGTGCCATCTTCTCTGGCTTTGCCATGGTCGTGGTGCTGGTCCTTCCCATGCGGCACTTTTTCAAGCTGCACCGTTACATCTCCGATCGCCATCTGGACGCGGTGGCCAAACTCATCCTGGTGACCAGCCTGGTCCTGACCTACTTCTACGTCTGCGAGATCTTTACCGCCTGGTACAGCGGCGATCATTTCGAGAAGGCCTCGCTCTTCTGGCGGATCACGGAAACCTACGCGTGGGCCCTATGGCTCATGTACTTCTGCAACTGTGTCGCGCCCCTCATCCTCTTCTGGAAGAAGGCGCGGACGAACGTGGTGATTCTCTACGTGGTGTCCATTCTCGTCCTCATCGGAATGTGGTTCGAGCGGTTCAACATCATCGTGCCGTCCCTCGCCCACGGCTTCTACCCCTACGCATGGGGTATCTACGTGCCCTCTCTGACCGACACCATGATCGTCATCGGAAGCTTCGCCTGGTTCTTCCTTCTCTTCCTGGCCTTCATCAAGCTGATGCCTTCGGTCTCGATCGTCGAGGTCAAGGAAACGATCCCGGCTCCCATGAAGGACACACGCCATGGCCGCCACCACTGAGAGCGTCCTTGGCGTCTTCGCGCACGTCGACACGACCGTGCGCGCGCTGGAGGAGCTGAAGGCCAAGGGCTATCACGATTTGACTGTGTACACGCCCCTTCCCGTCCACGAGATCGAGGACGTGATCGAGCGTGACCGGCCCGTGAGCAAGGTGCGCCTGTTCACGCTCATCGGTGCGCTCACCGGGACTCTGTCTGGTTTCTTTCTGACCATGTGGTCGTCGATGGTGTGGGGACTCACGGTAGGCGGCAAGCAGCCGATGTCGGTCCCGCCCTACGTGGTGATTGCCTTCGAGCTGACCATTCTGTTCGGGGGGATCGCGACGCTCATCGGCATGGTCGTTCTCGGGCGCCTGCCGCGCTTCAAGCCCTCGCCCACCTACGATCCGCGCTTCACGAACGACCGCTTCGGAGTGGCTGTGCATTGCGCGCCCGAGCGGGCGGGATCTGTGCGGGACATTCTGCGGACGGCGGGCGCGGAGGAGGTCCGGCCCTGACATGAAGTACGTCTTCATGTTGGCTCTCTTGGTGCTGGGCGGAGCGGGCGGCCTCATGGGAGCGGCCGTCGTCGTGCGGTGGTCCAACAACATGACCGACTCGCCCCGTATCAATCCGGGGGAACGGGTGTTCCCGATGCCCCTCGGCAGCGTGCCCCGCGGCGGGGCTTTCCTCTACTCCCGGGAGCAGCGGGACCTCGCCGCCAAGGTGCCGAACCCTATCAAGCCTACCGAGGTGTCGCTCGCAGTTGGACGCGAGCGCTATCAAACGTTTTGTCTGCCCTGCCACGGGCCGGAGGCCAAGGGCGGCGTGACCGGTCCCGTGGCCGTCAAGTTCATTCCGCCACCTGACTTGACCAACGTCGAGTTCCAGAAGGCCCGCACCGACGGCTACTGGCACAGCTACATCATGGTGGGGGGGGCGGTCATGCCGTCCTACGGCGACGCACTCTCCTCCCATGAGGCCTGGGACATCGTCAACTACCTGAGGGCGCTCGCCGGAAAATGACCGTCCTGTGGGGTGTGCTGGCCACGCTCGGCGCCCTCGCGTTCATCGTCGGCGTCTTCTCCGCTGACCCGGCGGGCGCCTGGTCGATCTATCTCGTCAATGTGGTGTTCTGGTCGGGCCTGGCCGTGACGGGTCCCGCCATCGCGAGCATGATGCAGCTCACAGAGGCCCGATGGTCACTAGGCGTACGGCGCATCGCGCTCACCACCGCCGGATTCCTGCCGGTGGCCTTCGTGCTGCTCCTCGTCCTCTTCGCGGGGCGGGCGACGCTCTACGGATGGGTACGCACACCCATACCGGTGAAGGCGTTCTGGCTGAACACGCCCTTCTTCTGGGGTCGGACAGTCGTGCTGGCCGCCCTGCTCTTCATCACGTGTTTCGTCTTCGTCAAGGCCCTCCTCCGCGATCCGGCACCGGCCGATGCAGACCGAGAACGGGGACGGCGCAATGCCTTGGCCGTCGTTCTGCTGATCCTGTGGCTCCTCACCCTGAGCCTGTGGGGCTTCGATCTGATCATGTCCATCGACCCCAAGTGGTACAGCGGGCTCTTCGGCGGCTACTTCGCGGTCAGCACGCTGTATACGGGGTTTGCCTTGCTGTCGATCCTCTCCGTGCAGGCCAACGCGCGTGGGCAGATCGCCATTCCTCCCGCCGCCATCCAGGACGTGGCCAAACTGCAGTTCGCCATGTCCATCATGTGGATGTACTTCTTCTGGTCGCAGTACCTCGTGATCTGGTATGGCAATGTGCCCATTGAGATCCGCTTCTTCATCAAGCGCGTCTTCGTGCAGCCCTGGCAGACGTTGGGCTGGGTGGTGCTGATCGTGGGCTGGCTGATCCCGTTCGCGTATCTGTTGGTGCGCCTCACCGGTCGCCCCCCCCAGCGCCACACACCGCTCGTGGTGGTGGCGGTGATGGGCCTGGTGGCCATCTTCCTGGAGCGGGTGTTCCTGGTGTTCCCCGCCGTCTCCTCGGAGCTGGGCTTACCCTTCCGGCTTCGCGACATTGCTATCACCCTCGGCTTTCTGAGCCTGTTCTTGCTGAGCCGACGCTGGTTCTTCCGTTAAGATAGAAGCCACGTGAGCAACAGAAGGGAAGCACAAGAGCAGAGGAGCGTCCCGGGTCCCCCGGGCCGCTCCGAACGTTGGGGGGTATGGGGGGCCATGTCGGGGCCCCAGAAGGCGAACGTAGATCAGAGGAGCGTCCCGGGTCCCCCGGGCCGCTCCGAACGTGGGGGGTATGGGGGGCCATGTCGGGGCCCCCCATTAGATAGACGAACTTGCTGAGCGTCGAGGAGGCTCTCGAGCAGATTCTCGGGCGAGTGCGGGCCCTGCCCGCCGAGCGGGTACCCATTGTCCAATCGCTGGGGCGGGTGCTGGCCGAGTCTGTCGTCTCGACTCGCGAGATTCCCCCGTGGCCCAACTCGTCCATGGATGGCTATGCCGTCCGCGCCGCCGACACCGAGAGAGGGCGTGTTGGCCTGGCCGTGGTCGGGCGCGTGGCGGCGGGCGCCCTGCCGGATCGTGAGGTTCGTCCCGGCGAAACGGTGAGGATCTTCACGGGCGCACCCATGCCTCCGGGAGCCGATGCAGTTATTCCCCAAGAAGACATCCAGGTCGATGGCGACCGGATCGTCGTTTCTCAGGCGGTGGAGACCGGCGCCTACGTTCGGCCCAGGGGCGAGGACGTTCGCCCCGGCGAGACCCTGCTTACCGCTGGCCGAGTGATCGGCCCCGCCGAGATTGGATTGCTGGCCACCCTCGGGTGGCCGCAGGTTCGCGTGGGCCGTCGGCCTCGCGTAGCCATCCTGTCGACAGGTACCGAGCTCGCCGATCTTGGACATGAGCCAGGTCCAGGACAAATTCCGAACACCAACACCTACTCGCTGACGGCGCAAACCCTGGACGCGGGAGCCGAGGCGGTCAATCTCGGGGTCGTTGCCGATCATCTCGAATCCATCGAGGAACGGTTGAACGCTGCCCGGTTTGCAGACCTGCTCGTCTCGTCAGCAGGTGTCTCGGTAGGCGACCTGGACCTCGTCAAGGGAGCCCTCGAGAAGCTCGGGGCTGAACTTCACCTGTGGCGTGTCTCTATGCGACCTGGCAAGCCGATCACCTTTGGGACCTTGCGGGGTCGTCCGGTCTTCGGGCTGCCCGGCAATCCCGTGTCGGCCATGGTGACCTTCGAGCTGTTCGTCAGGCCCACCCTGCGAAAGATGATGGGCCACTCGGTGCTTGATCGGCCGCGAATTCTGGCCCGGGCAAGCGGGCCCATCGCCAATCCTGGCTCGCGACGCGGCTACCTGCGAGTGGCCGTCAGTCCCGCGGGCGATCACTATGCCGCTCAGCTTACCGGCGACCAGGGCTCGGGTATCCTGCGATCCATGGTGCTGGCCGATGGGCTGGCCGTGCTGGCCCCGGAGGCACGGCTTGAGAAAGGCGATCGTGTAGAGGTGATTGTCCTCAGGCCACTTACGCCACTTCGTCTCTGATTTTCCTTGATGCCGCGGCCCGTGCGTCGCGGTGTATCTGTTCGGAAACTTCCCGCACCGCTTGACCCCCGATATACTTCCGGACGCCATGATGACCCCATTGCGCGCGGGCGATCGCACGTACCCGGCAATCCTCGCCACCGTTCCGTCTCCGCCGCCTCTGTACGTCTGGGGAACGGTCACACCCGAAGATTGTCTGGCGGTCGCCATCGTCGGATCACGGCGGGCCACACCCTATGGCCTTGAGGTAGCGGAAACCCTGGCGGCCGAGCTCGCCATACGGGGAGTCACGATCGTCAGTGGTCTCGCGCGCGGTGTCGATAGTGCGGCGCATCGAGGGGCTCTCTCTGCCAGCGGTCGAACCCTTGCCGTGCTCGGAAGCGGTATCGACGTGATCTATCCACCTGAGAACCGCAGGCTCGCAGCGGAGATCGCCTGTCAGGGAGCCGTCGTCTCCCAGTTCCCGCCGGGTACGACGCCTCGACCCTGGCGTTTCCCGCTTCGGAACCAAACCCTGGCCGGTCTGGCCCTAGGAGTCGTCGTGGTGGAGGCCGACGAGCGCAGTGGGGCCCTCATCACGGCCGGTGTGGCGGCCGATCTCGGGCGGGAAGTATTTGCCGTTCCAGGCAAAATCACATCCGCCATGAGCCTGGGGCCGCATCGTCTGATCCAGGAGGGTGCTAAACTGGTTAGGAGTTGGGCGGACGTCGTGCAAGAATTACCGGAGCATTGGCGTCGCGCCGTGCGGGCCCCCTCGACGTGCCCTCGCGCATCGTCCCCGCCGTCGGATCGAACCATGGCAGGTCGCGTGCTGAGCTTGCTGGCGACGGGCGAGCCGAGGCAGATCGATGAGCTGATCGGAGAGGGGGTGGGCGCCTCCCAGGTGGCGGCGGCCTTGATGGATCTGGAGATCGCTGGTTGGGTCCGACAGCTTCCGGGCCAGCGTTGGGTGGCCGCACCGGCCCCTGCCGGCGCGGCTGGGGCGGTGACGAGATAGTGAGCAAGGAGAGGTCAGGATTGAAGCGGTCCCTGGTCGTCGTAGAGTCGCCGACAAAGGTCAAGACAATCCAGAAGTATCTGGATTCGAAGTACGTCGTGAAGGCCTCGATGGGTCACGTCCGTGATCTGCCCAAGTCCCAGCTCGGCGTGGATCCCAAAAAGCGCTTCAAGCCCAAGTACGTGATCTCGCCCACCAAGAAGAAGGTGCTGGACGAGCTGAAGAAGGTGGCGGAGAAGGCCGACACCCTCTACGTCGCCACCGATCCAGACCGCGAGGGAGAGGCCATCGGCTGGCATCTGGCCCAGGAGCTTCCCTTTGCGAAGAAGAACGTGTTCCGCATCACCTTCAACGAGATCACGGAGCGGGCCGTCAAGGCCGCGTTTCAGCATCCTGGCAAGATCGATCTCAAGAAGGTCGACGCTCAGCAGGCGCGGCGCGTGCTCGATCGCCTGGTGGGCTACAACCTCTCGCCGCTGCTCTGGGAGAAGGTTCAGCGGGGGCTCTCTGCTGGACGGGTGCAGTCGGTGGCGGTGGGCCTGATCGTAGACCGCGAGCGCCAGATCGAGGCCTTCCGCCCCGAGGAATACTGGTCGCTCCATGTACGCCTGCGGGCCGAACGGCCCCCAGAGTTCGTCGCCACCCTCAAAGAGATCGGGGAGGAAAAGGCGTCGCTGCCCGACGAGGCGACGACACGCTCCGTGATGGCGCGCCTGGAAGGCGCGCGCTATGTGGTGCGCACGGTGACCCGCGGGGAGCGGCGGCGCTTCCCGGCCCCACCGTTCATCACCTCGACCCTGCAGCAGGAAGCTGGTCGCAAGCTCGGCTTCTGGGCGAAGAAGACGATGACCATCGCCCAGCAGCTCTACGAGGGTATCGACGTCGCCGGTGAGGGGCCGGTCGGACTGATCACCTATATGCGAACCGACTCCGTGCAGGTTGCGCGGGAAGCGCAGGAGGAAGCGCGCGGGGTGATCTCCAAGCGCTTCGGAGGGGAGTATCTGCCTGACAGCCCGCCCGCTTACCGCTCTCGGGGGCGCGCCCAGGAGGCGCACGAAGCCATCCGTCCAGCAGACGTCGCGCGGGATCCGCGACGTCTGGCCCGTCACCTCACCAAGGACCAGCTCGCCCTCTACCGACTCATCTGGGAGCGCTTCACGGCGAGCCAGATGCAGCCGGCCATCTACGATACGGTGGCCGCCGATATCGTGGCGACGGGAGGCGATGCCACCTCCGACCCCATCGC
The DNA here is from genome assembly GCA_963754315.1 of uncultured Candidatus Rokubacteria bacterium. Lineage (GTDB taxonomy): Bacteria > Methylomirabilota > Methylomirabilia > Rokubacteriales > CSP1-6 > CAVWFS01. The sequence goes on along the minus strand of CAVWFS010000007.1, from coordinate 172,194 downwards.
TCTCTTTCGCGCGCAAGGCCAGACCGTCAAGTTCAAGGGTTTCATGGCCGTCTACGTGGAGAGCGACGAGGATGAGGCTCCGGTGGACGCTGACTTGGAGGCCGCGATTCCGCCCCTCGTCGAAGGCGAGGTCCTCGAATCACTCGGCCTCGAACCCAAGCAGCACTTCACACAGCCGCCTCCACGCTACACAGAGGCCTCGTTGGTCAAGGCGCTGGAGGAGCTAGGGGTCGGGAGGCCCTCCACCTACGCCTCCATTCTCGGCACGATCATCAACGACCGCGGCTACGTGCGGCGTGAGCGACGCACCCTCTTTCCCACCGAGCTCGGGATGGAGGTCACCGACCTCCTCAAGCCGTTCTTCCCTGAAATCATGGACGTGGAGTTCACCGCCCAGATGGAGGACTCCCTCGACCGGATCGAGGAAGGTGACCGTCCATGGGTCGACACGATCAAGGAGTTCTACGCGCGCTTCGAACCCGACCTGCGGCGTGCCGAGAAGGAGATGCCTAACGTCAAGGTCGGCACCGAGACGGGTGAAGCGTGCCCCGAATGCGGGCAGCCCCTTCTGGAGCGGCGCGGCCGTTTCGGAAAGTTCCTGGCGTGCTCGGCCTATCCCGAGTGTCGTTACACGCGCGACCTCAGCGGCAAGGAACGGGCCCTGGAAGAGCCCACCGACGAGATCTGCCCGACGTGCGGCAAGCCCATGGTCATCAAGGAGGGGCGCTACGGTAGGTTCATGGCTTGCTCGGGCTACCCCGAGTGCAAGACCACGAAGCCGGTGACTCTTGGCATCGCGTGTCCCCAGGCGGGGTGCGGCGGGCAGCTGGTAGCGCGCCGGACCAAGCGGGGGCGAGTCTTCTACGGCTGCTCGGCCTATCCCGGCTGCACGTTCGCGATCTGGGAACGGCCGGTGACCGAGGCGTGCCCGAAGTGCGGCGCGACATTCCTCACGGAGCGGCCGGTGCGTGGCCGAGTCGTCCGCCGCTGCGTGCGCGAGGGATGCGACTTCGAGCGAGAGGTCGACTCACCGGTCGCATGAAGGCCGTGCTGGCGCGCTTCCTGCGGTATCTGTCCGTGGAACGCAACGCCTCGCGTCACACCGTACGTGCGTACCGGACAGACCTGGAGCGCTTCTGCGATTTCAGCGCGGCGGCGGGCTATACAGAGGTGGACGCGGTGGACACGCGCGTGATCCGTGCCTACCTCGCCCACCTGCATCAGGCGGGCTGCGATCCGGTGTCGGCGGCCCGGCATCTGTCGGCCCTGCGGAGCTGGTTTCGCTTCCTCGTGCGCCGCGGAGTGGTCGAGCGCAACGTCGCGCGCGATGTCCGCAATCCGCGACTACCCCGCAAGCTGGCGACGTTCCTGCCCATCGATGAGGCCATGCCCATGGTGGAGGCCCGCCAGCTCCATGGCACGGCGCGGGTACGCGACGTGGCCATCGTGGAGCTACTGTATGCGAGCGGCCTGCGGGTCTCGGAGCTCGTTGGGCTCGATGTCGACGCCATCGATGGTGAGACCATGACCGTGCGCGTGCTCGGGAAGGGGAGCAAGGAGCGGGTGGTGCCCTTCGGCCAGGCCGCGGCCCGTGCACTGGAGGTGTATCTGGCGAGCCGCCCGACACCGCGGGGTCCGCTCTTCGTGAATGTCCGCGGCGGGCGTTTGAGCTCGCGCAGCGTCCAAAATATCGTGAAGCGGGCGGCACGGGCGGCGGGGATCGCTCGCCGGGTCAGCCCGCATACCCTGCGTCACACCTTCGCCACGCACCTCCTTGACGGCGGCGCCGATCTTCGGATGGTCCAGGACCTGCTCGGGCACAGCCGGCTCTCGACCACCCAGCGCTACACGCACGTCAGCTCAGCCCAGATCATGCGCACCTACGATGGGGCTCATCCGCGCGCCCGGATCGCGGGGAGAGCCTCGTCGGTCCCCGCGCGGTGATGCGGGCGCGCGCGCACGCCACCACCGTACTTTCCGTCCGCCATCGCGGTCAGGTGGCGCTGGGGGCCGACGGGCAGGTGACCATCGGCCAGACAGTGGTCAAGGCGGGAGCGCGCAAAGTGCGCAAGCTCTATCACGACCGGGTCGTGGCCGGATTCGCTGGCGCCGCTGCCGACGCCTTCACCCTCTTCGCCCGCTTCGAGGCCAAGCTCGACGAGCATCGCGGCAACCTCGCGCGAGCTGCGGTGGAGCTCGCCAAGGATTGGCGGTCAGACCGTGTGTTGCGACGGCTGGAGGCTATGTTGGCCGTGTCTGACCGCGACCAATCGTTCATCGTCTCCGGGACGGGCGACGTGATCGAGCCCGACGACGGCCTCATCGGGATCGGCTCTGGCGGCCCCTACGCTCTGGCCGCCGCCCGGGCTCTGGTGACCCATTCGGATCTCGATGCTAAAACCATCGTCACCGAGGCCATGCGGGTCGCCGCCAGCATCTGCATCTACACCAACGATCAGATCACCGTGGAGGCCCTGTGAGAGCAGCAACCCCGTGACGACGCTGACCCCGGCCCAGATCGTGGCCGAGCTGGATCGTTACATCATCGGTCAGGACCGCGCCAAGCGCGCGGTGGCGGTAGCTCTGCGGAACCGCTGGCGCCGTCAGAACCTGCCGGCGGAGCTGCGCGACGAGGTTGCCCCCAAGAACATCATCATGATCGGCCCCACCGGGGTCGGGAAGACCGAAGTTGCTCGGCGGCTCGCCCGCCTTGCCCAGGCTCCGTTCATCAAGGTGGAGGCGTCCAAGTACACCGAGGTCGGCTACGTGGGACGAGACGTGGAGTCGATCATCCGCGATCTCACGGAGATCAGCGTCTCCATGGTCAAGGCCGAACGCATGGCGGCCGTGCAGGAAAAAGCCGAACAGTTGGCGGAGGACCGACTCCTCGACCTCCTCTTGCCCGGAAGCCCGCGTGAGTCCTTCTCCACCTCGTCGGTCGACATCGTGGGGGCTGACCCTGCCACGACCCGTGAGAAGTTTCGTACGATGCTGCGCGCCGGCCGCTTGGACGATAAGCCAGTGGAGATCGACACCCAGCAACAGGCCCTGCCCGTCCTCGAGGTGTTCTCGGGGCAGGGCATGGAAGAGATGGGGATCAACCTGAAGGACATGCTGTCGAACCTGCTCCCCTCCCGAACGAAACGCCGGCGGGTCCCGGTACGAGAGGCGCGCCGACTGCTCGCTCAAGAAGAGGCCCAGAAGCTGATCGACATGGAAGACGTGATCAGCCAGGCAATTCGCCGCGTGCAGGACTCCGGCATCGTCTTTCTCGACGAGCTGGACAAGATCGCCGGTCGCGAGGGGGGTCACGGCCCGGACGTGTCCCGGGAAGGGGTCCAGCGCGACCTGCTCCCCATTGTGGAAGGCTCGGCCGTCACGACCAAGTACGGAGTGGTCCGCAGCGACCATATCCTGTTCATCGCGGCCGGGGCCTTCCACGTGGCCAAGCCTTCCGATCTCATCCCCGAGCTCCAGGGCCGCTTTCCCATACGGGTGGAGCTCGATCCCTTGACGCGCGAGGATTTCGTCCGCATTCTGACCGAACCCCGCAATGCCTTGATCCGCCAGTACGTGGAGCTGCTGCGGACGGAGCAGGTCACACTGACGTTCACGGAGGACGCCGTGGAAGCCATGGCGGAGGTGGCCATGCGGGTGAACACCAGCACCGAGAACATCGGGGCCCGGCGGCTCTACACGGTGATGGAGAAGCTTCTGGAAACCATCTCCTTTAATGCCCCGGACATGCCCGGCAAGGAGCTGACCGTGGATGCCGGCTACGTGCACGAGCGCCTGCGCGACATCATCGGTGACCAGGACCTCTCGAGGTACATCCTGTGACGGTCGATCCCAACAACGTCCGCCGGGCCGAGGTGCTCCTGGAGGCGCTCCCGTACATCCGGGAATTTCGCGGCAAGACGGTGGTCATCAAATATGGGGGCGCGGCCATGGAACAGGCCGACCTCAAGGAGTCGTTCGCCCTCGACGTCATCCTGCTCCGGCTGGTGGGCGTCAACCCTGTTATCGTGCACGGCGGTGGGCCCCAGATCGGCGCCCTCATGAAGCGGCTGGGAAAGGAACCGCGCTTCGTGGGGGGCATGCGCGTCACCGACGAGGAAACGATGGAGATCGTGGAGATGGTGCTGGGGGGGAAGATCAACAAGGAGATCGTGGGGCTGATCAACCTGCACGGCGGGAACGCGGTCGGACTGTCCGGCAAGGACTCCCGTCTCATCGTGGCGCGCCGACGCCTGCACCGGCTTCCGAGCGGCGAGGAGGTCGACATCGGGCTGGTCGGTGAGGTCGAGGCGATCAATACCGAGCCCATCCGACTACTGGAAGAGCACGGGTTCATCCCCGTCATCGCGCCCGTGGGGGTGGGGATCACGGGCGAGACATACAACATCAACGCGGACCTGGTGGCCGGTGACATGGCGGCCGCGCTCGGCGCGGAGAAGCTGATTCACCTCACCGACGTGCAGGGCATTCTGGTGGCGGGGCGTCTCGCCTCCACGCTGTCCCGCAAGGACGTCGAAAGGTTGATCCAGGACGGGGTCATCGACGGCGGTATGCTCCCCAAGGTGGAGTCGGCGCTCCGGGCCCTCGAACGCGGCACCGGCAAGGCCCACATCATCGACGGTCGCGTGCCGCACGCGATCCTTCTCGAACTGTTCACCCGCGAGGGCGTGGGCACCGAGATCGTGCTCTGACGTCTGAGGCCGGTGGGGGTCGGGAAGGAGCGGCGGGCGCTCCCCCGACGTTGCGATCGAAACCGGTGGGGGGTGTCGGGGAGGAGCGGCGGGCGCTCCCCCCGACTTTGATAGGAGGCAGACGATGGACACCAAGACGTTGATGGAGTGGTCCGGGAAGTACCACACGCCAAACTACGGGCGAACCCCCATCTGTCTCGTGCGAGGCGATGGTCTGCGCGTATGGGACAGCGATGGCCGTGAGTACCTCGATTTCACCTCGGGCCTGGCTGTGACCTCACTCGGGCATTGCCACCCGCGCGTGACTGGCGCCATCCAGGAAGCAGCCGCAACCTTGCTCCACGTCTCGAACATCTTCTTCACGGCACCCCAGGCCCACCTCGCCAAGCTCCTGTGCGAGCATTCCTTCGCCGACCGTGTGTTCTTCGGCAACTCGGGAGCGGAGGCGAATGAAGCGGCCATCAAGCTGGCGCGCAAGTATGCCAAGGACCGTCTGGCCTCCGACCGGTTCGAGATCATCGCCACCCGCAATTCCTTTCACGGACGGACCTTGGCCACCGTGAGCGCGACCGGGCAGGAAAAGTACCAGCACGGGTTCGAGCCGATGCTGCCCGGCTTCAAGCATGTCCCTTACGATGACCTTCGGGCGATGGAGCGAGCCATGGACAGCCGCACGGCCGCCATCCTTGTCGAGCCGATCCAGGGCGAGGGCGGTGTCAATGTCCCTCGCGACGACTATCTGCCCGGGCTGCGGAAGCTCTGTGACGAGGTCGGAGCCTTGCTCATCCTCGACGAGATCCAGACCGGCATGGGGCGCACGGGCCGATTGTGGGCTTACGAGCACGCCGGAGTGGAGCCGGACATCATGACCGTCGCCAAGGCTCTGGCCAACGGCGTGCCGATCGGCGCCATGCTCGCGCGCGAGGACGTGGCAAGCGTCCTCACGCCGGGCACGCACGGTTCGACCTTCGGCGGCACCCCATTCGTCAGCTCGGTGGCGCTTGCCACCCTGGCCACCGTGATCGAGGAGAAGATCCCGGAGCGAGCCGCGCGCATGGGTCGACACCTCATGCAGAGTCTGAGCCGATTGCAGGAGCGCTTTCCCGCCATTCGCGAGGTACGCGGCCGCGGACTCCTGATCGGCATTGAGCTGGACCGCATCGCGGCACCCCTGGTGGACGCCTGCCGCGACGCGGGCCTGCTCGTCCTCACCGCCGGTGAACGCGTCCTCCGCCTGGCGCCGGCGCTGGTCGTGGGTGAGGCGGAGTGCGATCGCGCGCTCGCTATCCTCGAAAACGCACTGGCTCCGACAAGGGCATGAAGCACTTCCTCTCCGCGGGCGACCTCACGTGCGACGACGTGTTGCGTTTGTTCCGGGTGGCAGCGGAGCTGAAGCAGCAGCTCAAGGCGGGACGGCACTCCTCGGCCCTTGCGGGCCGGACGCTCGCCCTGATCTTCGAGAAACCATCACTCCGCACGCGGGTCACCTTCGAGGTCGGTCTCATTCAGCTCGGTGGGAGGGGCGTCTATCTGTCGAGCGGCGAGATCGGCATGGGCTCGCGAGAGTCGGTTCCGGACGTCGCTCGAAACCTCTCGCGCTGGGTGGACGGCATCGTGGCCCGTGTCTATAGCCACGCCACCGTGGAGGGCCTGGCCCGCCACGCCAGCATCCCCGTCATCAACGGGCTCTCGGATCTGGAGCATCCGTGCCAAGCGGTGGCCGACTTCTTCACGCTCTGGGAGCGGGGCGTCGACTTCGCCACCACACGCTTGGCGTGGATCGGGGACGGAAACAACGTGTGCCATTCCCTCATGCTGCTGGCCGGACTGCTCGGCTGCACCATGATCATTTCCTGCCCGGAGGGCCACGATCCCGACCCGGGCATCCGGCGCCGGGCAGGGCGAAGCGGGGGCACCATCGTGGTCACCCGCGATCCCATGGAGGCGGCCCGGGACGCCGACGTGCTCTACACCGACGTGTGGATCAGCATGGGGCAAGAGGCGGAGCGCGAGCAGCGTCTGGAAGCGTTCAGCCGCTACCAGCTCAGCGACCCACTGGTGGCCGCCGCGAAGTCCTCCGCGCTCGTGATGCACTGTCTGCCTGCCCACCGCGGCGAGGAGATCACGGATACGGTGTTGGACGGGCCACGCAGCATCGTGCTCGATCAGGCCGAGAACCGGCTGCACGCCCAGAAAGCAGTCCTGCTCGATCTGCTGGGAGGCTCCCTCGGCGATGTCTGACCCCAAGAAGGTCGTTCTCGCGTATTCCGGCGGGCTGGACACTTCGGTCATCCTCCGCTGGCTGATCGAGCGCTACCGATGCGAAGTGGTGGCCTTCTGCGCCGACCTCGGGCAGGGCGAGGAACTGATCCCTATCCGCGACAAGGCCCTCGCCACGGGAGCCTCCAGCGTACACATCGTGGACCTGCGCGAGGAATTCGTCCGGGACTTCGTCTTTCCCATGCTGCGGGCCAACGCCGTGTACGAGGGAAGCTACCTGCTGGGAACGTCCATCGCGCGACCGCTGATCGCCCGAGCCCAGGTGGACATCGCGCGGGCGCAGGGCGCCGACGCGGTGGCTCACGGCGCTACCGGCAAGGGCAACGATCAGGTCCGCTTCGAGCTGACCTACGCGGCCCTGGCTCCCGAGCTGCGAGTCATTGCCCCCTGGCGCGAGTGGGAGCTCACCTCCCGCTCGGCTCTCCTGGAGTTTGCCCGCCAGCACGGCATTAGCGTGCCGGTGACGGCCGAGCGCCCCTACAGCACTGATCGCAACCTCTTCCACATCTCGTACGAGGGCGGCATCCTGGAGGACCCGTGGCGGGAGCCGCCTCCCAAGATGTTCCTGCTCACCAACTCGCCGGAAGACGCACCCGATGTGCCAGTGCCGCTCGAGATCGACTTCGAGGCGGGCACGCCGATCGCGGTGGACGGACAAGGCCTGGGACCGGTGGCGCTCCTCGAACGGCTGAACCGCGTGGGGGGTGAGCACGGCATCGGACGGGTCGATCTGGTGGAGAACCGCTTTGTCGGCATGAAGTCGCGGGGTGTCTACGAGACGCCGGGAGGGACCATCCTGCACGTGGCCCGCCGTGCCCTGGAATCGCTGACCCTGGACCGGGAGGTGCTTCACCTCCGCGATTCGCTCGTCACACGCTACGCGGAGATGATCTACTACGGCTTCTGGTTCTCGCCTGAGCGCCAGGCCCTGCAGGGGTTCCTGGACGAGTGCCAGCGCGATGTCACCGGCACCGTGCGTCTCAAGCTCTACAAGGGGAACCTCACCGTGGTGGGCCGACGCTCGCCGCGCTCGCTCTATCGAGGCGACTTCGCCACCTTCGAAGCCGACAGCGTCTACCGCCAGCGTGACGCCGAAGGCTTCATCAACCTGAACGCACTGCGACTGCGAATTCGCGCTCTGCGCGACCGCGGCTAACCGGAACGGACCGACCGGTGCGCGTCGATGTGGTCCTGACCGCCGACAGTGTGGCCGCCGATGGGGTGGTCGGAACTACCGTCCTCGTGATCGACGTGCTGCGGGCCAGCACCACGATCGTGACCGCCCTCGCACGCGGCTGCCGGGCGCTCATTCCCGTGGCCGATCCGGCCGAGGCGCGGCAGCGTGCACGCCGCTTCGACGGCGGCGAGCCCCTGCTGGCCGGCGAGCGCCGGGGGGAGATGATCCCGGGGTTCGATCTCGGCAACTCGCCCGTGGAAGTGGCGGAGGCATGCTTGCAGGGCCGCACGGTACTGCTCACCACCAGCAACGGAACCCGCGCCCTTCTCGCCGCTCGCAGCGCCGCCGCCATCGGGGTGGCCGCTTTGATCAATCGGACCGCCGCCGCCCGGTGGGTGGGCGAGCAAGGCCGCCCCGTTGTGCTGGTGTGCGCGGGGGAACGCGGTGACCTGTCCCTGGAAGATCAAGTCTGTGCCGGATTGCTCGTCGAGCGATTGGCCGCCATCATGCCGACCGTGGATCTATCAGCGACGGCGCAGGTCGCGGCGGCCGTCGCCCGTCCTTACGGGGCCGAGGTCGGCCGTCTGCGCGATGATTCTCCGTGGGCTCGGCATCTGATCCGTCTGGGGCGGCGGGCCGATGTCGACCTCTGTCTCACTCTCGACACGGCCACCCTCGTCCCCGTCTATCATCCCGGCGTTGACGAGATCGTCGCCGGCCGAGGATAATGGGCGAGTAGGTTCTCACTGGGATGGGAGTGTGGGCGTGAACTTACCGATTGGGCTCACGATGACCCGCATCGTGGCCGTCCCTCTCCTCATCGTGTTCCTCATCTCGTCCTCACGGGTCGACGCGCTGATCGCGGCCGCCATCTTCATCCTGGCGTCGATCACCGACTGGCTCGACGGTGTTATCGCGCGCCGACGCAATCAGGTCACCACCTTGGGCACCCTCCTCGATCCCATCGCCGACAAGCTCCTGGTGGCGGCGGCCCTGGTCTCGCTCCTCCAGATCGATAAGATCGCGGCGTGGATCGTGGTGGTCATCATTGGTCGTGAGCTGGCCGTTACCGGCCTTCGGGCGGTGGCAGCCGGAGTCGGCGTGATCGTGCCCGCCTCCAGACTGGCCAAGTGGAAGACGGTCAGCCAGTACGTGGCCGTCACCATGTTGATCCTCGAGAAGGGCATCGGGGCCGCGCCCTTCCATACTGCGACCATGGCCGTTCTCTGGGTGGCCCTCGGGCTCACGATCGTCTCGGCCGTGGACTACTTCTACCGCTTCTTCCGAAAGGCCGACTATCGCGCGATCGTGCCTGAGGAAGAGCGCTGGTCGTGAGGCAGGCGCTCGGGATCGCCCTCGCTTACTTGATCGGCGCCATCCCCATCGGCTTTCTCATTGCGCGCGTTTTCGGGCTCGGCGACATTCGTGGCCACGGCAGCGGGACCATCGGGGCAACCAACGTTCTGCGCACCCTGGGGCGAGGGCCGGCCGCCCTTACGCTGGTCGGTGACATCGTCAAGGGCGCGGGTGCCGTCTGGCTCGGCGGACTCCTCAGCGGCGGCGCGGTGGCCCCTTGTGCGGTGGCGGCGGTGGTGGGGAATTGCTGGCCTGTCTTCCTGAGCTTTCGGGGGGGCAAGGGGGTCGCGACCGGATTCGGCGCGTTGCTCGCGCTGGTGCCGATGGCCGTGGCGCCCGCGATCGTCGTGTGGCTCGTCATCACCGCGAGTTTTCGCTACGTGTCACTGGCCTCGGTCCTGGCCGCTCTGTGCGTCCCTCTGGGGGCCCTGATGCTCAGGTATCCTGGGCCGTCGGTGGCGGCCAGCGTGCTGGTGGCCGTCATCGTCATCGCCCGTCACCGCGAGAATATCGATCGCTTACTCTCCGGCAACGAGCGTCGACTCGGCGAGCGCACTGCGTGAGGGTCGCAATCCTTGGGGCAGGGAGCTGGGGTACGGCGCTGGCTGTCCATCTCGGGCGGCGAGGCCTGGCCGTGAGCTTGTGGGCTCGTGACCCTTCGATCGCGACTGCCATTGCCGTTCACCGCCACAATCCGTTCTATCTGGAGGACGTCGCCGTCCCCGGCGGCGTCGCCGTCACCGCGGATCTGGACGAGGCGGTGGGGAACGCCGACGTGGTCCTGCTGGCCGTGCCCTCGGAATTCGTGGCCAGGACGCTCAAGAGCGTACCGGCGTTACGGGAAGGGGCTGCCGTCGTATCCGCCACCAAGGGCTTCGATCCCGAGCGCCACCTCCGCATCAGCGAGCTCATCGCCGAGCGCTTCCCCATGGCGCCGGTGGCCGTGCTGTCTGGGCCGACCTTCGCGCGGGAGGTCGCCCGTGCGCAGCCGACGGCGGCCGTGCTCGCGTCAACCGACGAGACCCTGGCCACGCGATTGCGCGATGCCTGGGGGACGCGCGAGTTTCGGCTCTACACCAACCGTGACGTGGTGGGCGTGGAAATCGGCGGCGCCATGAAGAACGTGATCGCGCTCGCGACTGGCCTCGCCGACGGCCTCGATCTCGGTGAGAACGCTCGGGCCGCCCTCATCACGCGTGGTCTCACCGAGGTCATGCGCCTGGGCGCGTCCCTGGGAGCGGTCCCGACTACTCTGACAGGGCTCAGCGGGCTCGGCGACCTGGTCCTGACCTGCACGGGCAGCCTCTCGCGCAACCGGACGCTCGGGATTGCCATCGCCCGGGGCCGTGCGCTGGCCGAGGCGCAAGGGGCCACGCGCATGGTAGCCGAAGGCGTCCCGACCGTCCGCACAGCACTGGTCCTGGCCCGCCGTGCCGGCGCGAGCGTGCCAATCTGCGAGGCGGTGGGGGCCGTGCTCTTCGCGGGCTGGTCGCCCTCCGAGGCCCTGGCTGCGCTACTGGGGCGGGCCGCCACGCGCGAGGATTTGCCAACCCGAGGCCCGGATGCCTGAGCTACGCAAGGATCCCGTGGTCGGGCGATGGGTGATCATCTCATCCGAGCGGGCGAAGCGTCCCTCGGATTTCCAACCGGAACCGGTCACGCCCCGGACGGCAATCTGCCCCTTCTGTCCCGGCCACGAAAGCCTCACCCCTCCCGAGATCCTGGCCGGGCGCGCCCCCGACTCTCCCTCGGACTCGTCCGGTTGGTCGTACCGGGTGGTGCCAAACAAGTTCCCAGCGCTGCGTATCGAAGGTGAGCTGGAGCCCGCGGGCGAGGGACTGTTCGATCGCATGAACGGAGTCGGGGCCCACGAGGTCATCATCGAGAGTCCCAATCACGAGGCGACGCTGGCCAGCCTCTCGGTCGACGAGGTGGCCGATGTGTTGCTGGCCTTCCGCGAGCGCGCGGTCGATCTGAAGAAGGACCCGCGCTTCGAATACATCCTGCTCTTCAAGAATCACGGCGAGGCCGCGGGCGCGTCGCTCGAGCATCCTCATTGCCAGCTCATCGCCACCCCCATCATCCCCATCATGGTGCGGGAGGAGCTCACCGGCTCGGCCGACTACTATCGTCGCAAGGAGCGCTGCGTCTGGTGCGATATCCTGCGTCAGGAGCGGCGCGCCCGGCACCGGATCATCCTCGAGCGCGACGGTTTCGTCGTCCTGGCTCCCTTCGCTCCCCGTTTTCCCTGCGAGACATGGGTACTCCCCACCCAGCATCGGGCCGCCTTCGAGGAGTCCCAGGTGGAGGAGATGCGCGGCCTCGCGGCTGTGCTCGGCGACTTCCTGCGCCGCATGAACACAGTCCTGCACGATCCGGCCTACAACTTCATGCTGCATACGGCCCCGCTCAACGAGCCGAGCCTGACCTACTTCCACTGGCATCTAGAGATCATTCCGAAGCTGACCCGGGTGGCCGGCTTCGAGTGGGGCAGCGGCTTTTTCATCAATCCGGTACCCCCCGAGGACGCGGCGGCGGCCTTGCGCGACGACGCGCCGTGACGGGCGGCGCCCGGGGGGACATGGTAAAATCACCTGTCCCTCAAGGAGTGTGCGGACGCGGGAATAGCTCAGTGGTAGAGCACGACCTTGCCAAGGTCGGGGTCGCGGGTTCGAATCCCGTTTCCCGCTCCATCGCTCACGGTTAGCGGTGGGCACGGCGGCGTAGCCAAGTGGTAAGGCGCGGGTCTGCAAAACCCGTATTTCGTGAGTTCGATTCTCACCGCCGCCTCCACACCGTGAGGGACCGCAGCAGCCTCGCCGTACATGGACGAGGGCATCACGCGCGACCTATGTGAAGACAACCTCGCTCCGCGGACTTTCCCTCGCCGCTCTTCCGCCTGTTTCCCCGCGTTGTGCACCCTGACTTCACCGTCCCGTAATATCTCGAGCGCTGTCCGACGCCGCGCAACCGCGCCGGGCGTCTGCTGTTCGGTACCCTGGTCTGGAACTACGACCTGGTGATGGGTAAGCGTGTTGTCGAGATCCCATGGGTCTTCCAGAACCTCGGCCTGTCCCCCGGCGCCAGGATCCTCGACTTCGGGTGCAGCCAGTCGCCGAGCACTTTCAGATGAGCACGCGTGCTGTACGTGTGATTCTATGACGGGCCGGGGTGGCGGAATCGGCAGACGCAGCGGACTTAAAATCCGCTGATCGCAAGGCCGTGAGGGTTCGAGCCCCTCCCCCGGCACCAAATCTTCACGGACTTAGCCACTTTTCGGCGGCGGCGCCGACGAGTCGAAATCGCCAACCGGACCCTATCCGGACCCTATCGGAGTCGGAGTCCGGTGCTCTCGGATCGTGTGCATGGTGGGACGCTACGCGGCCTGCCGGTGGTCCGTCAAGAGGCTCCACGAGGACCAGGGCGCCTCAGCGCGCGAGGTGTGACCGGATCTGTCTCGGGTCTGTGACAGGCGTCGAGACGACGCCGTCGTGCTCCTCTGGAGCGCTGACACTCCCAGCGGCTTCAGGAAAATTCGACTTATGCCGGGCTGGTCTGAGAGTGTCTCCGGGGCCTGAAGTGCACTCCTGGAGGCGCCTGGACCTCCAGGAGCGGCCTCCCTTGATGCGTCGTCGCTCCGCTCAGCGTCCAGCAGCGGCGGCGCCCTTCGCCTCCAGACGCGAGAGCCGCGCGGTGCGTTCGTCGAGGAGTCGGGTCTGGGCTTCGATCACCCGCTGCTGCCGTTGCAGTTCGTTGAGCAGCATCGCCGGGAGGACGTGATAGCGCACGCCCGAAGGCTGGCCGTCTTTGTCGCGCACCACCAACTCGGGGTAGATTTCGGCCACCTCCTCGGCGATCAGGCCGTACTCGATCGGGCGCGGACCAGTGGGGCTCGGCTTTGTAGCGGAAGGTGACGGGGCGAAGCTTGGCCAGCCCGCGCTGGCGTCGTCCATGTCGCGGATCTCGTCCTTCACGCGACGCGAGGACACGGTCTACGTCGCCGGGCAGCTGGCACTCGACAAGGACGGCAAGCTCGTCGGGCCGAATGACATACACACTCAGACCCGCCGGGTCTTCGAGAACATGCGGCGCATCCTCGAAACTGGCGGCGCGAGCCTCCGGGATGTCGTGAAGGTCACGGTGTTCGTCACAGACATCCGCTATCGGGAGGGCTACGGCGAGGTGCGCTCGGAATTCTTCGGCACGAACCCGCCCGCCAGCACCCTGGTCCAGGTGGCTGGCCTCGCCATCCCGGGAGCCCTGATCGAGATCGAAGCGGTCGCTGTATCCGACTGAGGCCCGGCGAGCTCAGTGAGCGGCGAGGCGGATGAGGGCGTTCGGTGCCCCGTGAGCCTGGCCTCGCAAAGAACGCGCCTCAGCGCGCGGGCGGAGGCGGTAGCGGCAGCACGAGCGCAAACGAGTCATCTCGGTCTGGTCCCTCACGCACGAGCTGCCCGCCAAGCTGAAGCTCGCGCCAGCGGAGAGGACCGTGCACACCATGCATCACGACGTGCACGCGGTCGGCCGAACCCTCGATGCGCACCTCGGCGAAACTCTGAAAGAAGGGGGCGCGATTGAAGTCGAAGACCCCCGACAGCGTCTCGGGCGAAGACGGCCAGGCTCCCAGATGCTTCACCCACCACCACAGAGGCCGTTTCCACGGCGGCGTCTCCGTGTCGAGCTTCGCGCGGAGAGCGGCCGTGCTGGGGTAGAAGGCCCAGTCGGCGACTGCGGGCCGCACGGGCCAGTCGAGCGCAGTCCCGATGCTGAGGTAGGCTCCGCCGCCGCCGTTCACGACATGATGCATCACCGCAGGCCCGTCCGGTCCGTCGTAGACCTCGCGGTAGTACTCGAAGTCGTGCGTGTCGCCCGCCATCACGAGCGGCACCCGGTGCTGCCTGAGCAGCTCGTGGATCTCGGCAAATGCCGGATCGCCGGCGGCCTGGGCATGGCCGCCGGCAAAGAGCGGATGTCCGAGCAGCACCATCACGAATTTCCCGCGCGCCCGCTCGAGAGCCGAGACGAACCATGCGTGCTGCCGAGCATCCAGCCGCCGCCGGATACCCGTGTCGGCGGCGATGAGGGCGAAACGCTCGGCGTGAATCTCGAAGAAGGGCGCGCCCTGAAACCCGGTGCGCACCTGGTACTCACGCCGCAGGCGCTCGGCTTCGGCCACGAACGTCTCGACCGGTGTTCCGCCGGTAAGACCGAGGAGGCGATCGCCGGCGCGCCGGGCCTGCAGGGCGGTCCGGGCTGCGTCGGGTCGCAGGAAGTTGGCGACGAAGCCCTCGAGCGCATCGAACCAGTCATGATTGCCTGGGATGGCGTAGATGGGCTTGGTGAAGCCCTTGAAAGGCAAATAGAACTTGCCTTCGTAGTCCCGCATGGCCCCCGCGGGGTAGATCACATCGGAGGCCACGACCAGGAACTTCACGTCGGATCGGCCTCCCTCGAACAGGTAGCGGTCGCGGAGTGACTGCTGGGAGGGATCCCCCTCTCCGGGATCGCCGATGACGAGAAAGCTGAAGTCGGGCTCTCCGTTGACGCCCTCGGGCCGGACGGTGAAGAGCTCCTCCATCGGCGCCGCTCCTGGCGTCGCCACCGCGTCGACCATGCGCTCCCGCCACACGTCCACGCGGCTCTCGGTGATCTTCTGCCAGACACCGGTCACCCAGTTCTCGCTGTTGAAATACCAGCTGAAGCCCCAGATCGGGTTCAGCGCGATCAGGATGGCCGTCAGGGGCAACCCATCCTGGAGCGTTCTCCACACCGCCCCGCCGAGCGACGTGCGCGCTTGGTGCAGCCGCACCGCGAACCGGACCCGACCGTCGAGCCAGAGATCGACGACCCGATCGCCGATCGCTAGTCGCGCCCCCGCACCGCTGCGGGCGAGACGATTCCGCCATGCGCTCGCCTCGAGGGGCCGCGTGAGCTTCCGCCAGAGAAGTCGCGCGGGCAGGATGATCACGATTGTCAACACGAGCGCCGTCAGCAGATCGCCGGCGACGGCAACGGCGGTGGAGGCAACCCCGAAGACATTCCAGGGCAAGTCCATGCGGCCGGCGTGAGTGAGGAAGAAGACTA
Source organism: uncultured Candidatus Rokubacteria bacterium (assembly GCA_963754315.1). Taxonomy (GTDB): domain Bacteria; phylum Methylomirabilota; class Methylomirabilia; order Rokubacteriales; family CSP1-6; genus CAVWFS01. Next base: position 156,588 of record CAVWFS010000007.1, on the reverse strand, counting down.
CCGCCAGGGTGACGCACCAGGTTAGGTCGATTCGCCACCGCTGGCGCTCCTGCTCCAGAGCAGAGCGCGCCACCCGGCCTAGCTCCGGGTGTGGGGCGAGGGCGACACGCAGGTCCGGGTGCTGATCGTCCGGGACCCATGCGCTGCCACCCGCGCGTCCGGTCGCGGGCGCGATCGCCATCCTCCAGCCGGCGCAGATCATGCCAATTCCGAGGACGAGCCCCACCGCGGTGACGCCCAAGGTCGGCCCCAGGCGCCATAGGAGGAGGCCCAAGGCTACGTTCAGAACACCGTTGAACGCCGACCACGCGCGCCCGGAACCGCGGTGGCGCCAGGCCTGCACCAGGCGCCGCACGCCGTCGACCGCGAGCAGCAGGGCCAAGAGCTTCACGACGGCCGTCAGCACCAGCGAGGGAAGCGCGAACAGGAGCAGACCCGCGATGATCGCAACGAGGGCGCCGGCGTAGCTCCCGGTGACGTCCTCGGCGTCGCCCCCGCGCATGGCATGGACCAGCTCGAGCGCCCCCGAGGAGAGCACGAGGAGCCCCAGCAGGGCGATGGACCACTCGCCGGTCAGCCATGGAAGGGCGACGGCGGCGACGCCGAGGGCGATCATGAGGAGGCCGCGCGCTCTCGAGCGCAGGCCGCGAGCGACGGCCGACAGCGACATCGCGTGATTCTAGCTCAGGGCGCCCTGCGCCAAGTGGGCGGCGGCTTCACGAAGCTGCCCCCCATCTTGATCAAGGACGACCGCGCCCGTCGGCCAGCGACAGCGCCACGAGCCGGGCGACCGTGATGGCGAGATAGAGTTGCCCGGTGACGGCCTCGAGCCAGGCGAGGGTGCCCGCGATCGGTGTGGTGGGGGTGACGTCGCCGTAGCCGACGGTGGCCAGGGTGATAAACGACACGTAGGCGTAGCGGGGCAGGCTGGGCATCCCCCAGGCGCTGTCCGCCGGGAAGCGAAACGAACCTGGGGCCACCACGTCCAAGGTCTCGTAGACCTTCGCCCAGGCGAGGCCAATCAGAAGGTAGACGCAGACGGCGCCGAGGATGCGCTCGCCCACCGGCCGGTCGGGCCGCATGGCGCCCGTGTACGCTCGCCAGACCACGAGGCCAGCGAACGCTGCGACGATCGCGCTCGCGGCGACCGGCAAGTGGCGGATTCGCACGGTCACGTCCAGAAGACTCAGGAGGATCGCGCCGACAGCGAGGGCGACGGCAGCCAGGCGCTCGCGCCCGCGCTCTCGCAGGTCCCAGATCGCGGCGACAATCACCAGCACTATCAGGGTCACCTCGATGGGGCGCGCGAGACTGGTCCCGGCCGATGCGGCCGTGCCGACGAAGAGCAGGAGCAAGGACAGCAGCAGGATACGAAGCCGTCCCGGCGCCAGGACGGAGCGGACGGGAGCACGGATCACGGAGCGTCCCGACATCGGACCGGTCTAGGCCGGGATCAGATAGAACATGGCGGCGAGGATGAGGTAGAAGGCGACGAGCTGGACCCCCTTGAACCAGTGCGAGCGTCCGTCCCCCGCCACCAGAGTCCCGATCAGCACGCCGAGGAACAAGGCGCCGATCTCGACCCGATTGAACGACAGGGTCAGGCGCTGCGGCGCGATCAGCCGGCTCGACAGCACCAGCACCGGGGTCACGAAGAGCGCGATCTGGATGGAGCTCCCCATCGCGATTCCCACCGAGAGATCCATCTTGTTCTTGCCGGCCATGGCAATCGCGGCTCCGCTCTCGGCCGCGCCGCCGATGGCCGCCAGCAGCACGATCCCGATGAAGAGGGGCGACATCCCCAGGGCCTGTCCGGTCGCCTCCGCCGCGCCGACGAGGACTTCGCTCATCCACGCCGCGCCGAGGGATGCTGCGACGAGGGTACCAACCGCTCGCGCGACGCTCCACACCGCGCCGGTATCGCCCTGCTCCGCCTTGGTCGCGGCGAAGACCTCCGGGTGCGTGCGGAGCATGAAGATCAGGTACAGGATGTACCCGGCCAGGAGCACGACCGCCACCCCGGTGTCGAGAGCGCCCGCCTCGTGTGGCGCCGCAACGCCGAGAAGGCGGTGGAACGTGCTCGGCACCACCATGCTGACGGCGGCGAGGAGCATCATGGAGGCGTACATGCGCGCCGCTGCCGGGTTGTACTCCTGCACGTGATGACGCAGGCCCCCAAGCAGGAAGGCGAGGCCGAGGGCGAGCAGCAGGTTGGCGAGCAGGGCGCCGATCAGCGAGGCTCTGACCATCTCGACCAGCCCAGCGCGGAGCGCCACCATGGCGATGATGAGCTCGGGCAGGTTGCCGAACGTCGCGTTGAGAAGTCCCCCGAGGGCCGGGCCCGTGCGAGCCGCGAGGTGCTCGGTGCTGTGCACGATCAGGCTGGCCAAGGGCACGATCGCCAGGGCGGCGCAGAAGAAGACGAGCGGGGCGGCCGCGCCGATGGCGTCAAGCCCGGCGGCGACGGGCATGGCGATCAGCAACCAGTGAATGGACGGTTTGACAGCCAAGCGCCCTCCTTAAGTGCCGGCGGGAAGACGCCGGTGCGCCGGACGATTATACTTGTCGAGCGTGGACTGATCTCTGACGCCGATCCGCCCGGTTGTGGTGACGCTGCCCTTCCCTCGCTTATGATTGGCGGCGGCACAGTCCATACCTGGAGGGGACCCAGTGGGGTTTCGTGTTCTCGGGCTGACAGCGGCAGGGGGGCAGACCTGATGCCGTCCGGGGCGTCCGACGCTCTCGTCTTCTTTGGCGCCACCGGCGATCTCGCCTTCAAGAAAATCTTTCCCGCGCTTCAGTCCATGATCCGCAATGGCGGACTCGAGGTGCCGGTCATCGGCGTGGCCAAGGCCGGCTGGGGCCTGGCGGAGCTCCTGGCCCGGGCCCGAGAGAGCCTCGAGACGCACGGCGGCGGCGTGGAACCCGAGGCGTTCGCGAAGCTCTCGAGTCGGCTCCGGTACGTCGACGGCGACTACCGTGACGCCGCGACCTTCAAGCACCTCCGGCAGGCGCTCGGTGAGGCATCGTGCCCCTGCCACTACCTGGCGATCCCGCCGAGCCTGTTCGGCTCCGTGACGGAGTCGCTGGCGACGTCGGGGTGCGCGGACGGCGCACGGCTCGTCATCGAGAAACCTTTCGGGCGCGACCTCGCCTCCGCCCAGGCGCTGAACACTACGCTCCAGCGCGTCTTCCCGGAGTCGGCGATCTTCCGTATCGATCACTTCCTCGGTAAGAACACGGTCCAGAACCTCCTCTACTTCCGCTTCGCCAACTCGTTCCTCGAACCGATCTGGAATCGTCAGCACGTCGAGAGCGTCCAGATCACGATGGCCGAAGACTTCGGGGTGACGGGGCGGGGCCGTTTCTACGAAGAAGCAGGGGCCATTCGCGACGTCGTGCAGAATCACCTGCTCCAGGTGATGGCGCTCCTTGCCATGGAGGCGCCCATCGGTGGCGACGCCGACGCACTCCGTGACGAGAAGGTCAAGGTGCTCCGTGGCACGCGGCCCCTCGACGCCGCGAACGTGGTGCGCGGGCAGTTCCGCGGCTACCGTCAGGAGGAGGGGGTGGCCGCCAACTCGTGCGTGGAGACGTTCGTGGCCCTCCGTCTCGAGATCCGTTCCTGGCGCTGGGCAGGAGTGCCCTTCTACATCCGGGCCGGGAAGTGCCTGCCCGTCACGGCCACCGAGGTCTTGGTGAAGCTCCGGCGTCCCCCCGAGATCTACACCCACATCCCGACCGGGCAGAGCAACTACCTCAGGTTCCGGGTCCAGCCCGAGCTCGTCATCGCCGTCGGCACGCGGATCCTCGGCCCGACGAGCGGTCTCGCCGGCGAGAACGTGGAGCTGGTAGCGCATCACCAGCAACGCGCGGAGGACATGGATGCCTACGAGCGCCTCCTTGGGGAAGCCATGGAGGGCAACGCGACGCTCTTCGCGCGCCAGGACGAGGTGGAGGCGGCCTGGCGAGTGGTCGACCCCATTCTTGGGAACTCGACCCCCGCGCACGAGTACGATCCGGGCACCTGGGGCCCGCCCGACGGGGACCGGCTCATCACGGGAGGCGCCGGCTGGCATTGTCCTTCCGGGACGGCCGTGCGGTGACACAGATCCGCCATGCTTCTCGATGGGCAGCTAGCCCGGGCCCCGCGCTGGACCACGCCGGCGGCGTCGGGCTAAGCTCGAGAGGCGATCCCTTCCTCGACCCACGATGTCACGGTCGTGGCGGGTCTCACGTAACGACACAGACGCGCGCCAGCCGCACCACGAGGAGGGACGTATGGGCAACCGCATCGAGAAGGACTTCCTGGGAGAGAAGCAGGTCCCCGACGACGCCTACTACGGCGTCCAGACCGTCAGAGGTCTGGAGAACTTCCATATCACCGGCATGCCGATGTCCCGGGAGCCGTATTTGTCAAAGCCTTCGGCTACGTGAAGAAGGCCGCCGCCATGGCCAACCGCGACCTGGGCGTGCTCGATTCCACAATCGCCGACGCGATCATTCGCGGGTGTGACAGGGTGATCGCGGGCGACATGAACGACCAGTTCGTGACGGACTTCATCCAGGGCGGCGCCGGCACCTCGACCAACATGAACGCCAACGAGGTGATCGCCAATCTCGCCCTCGAGAGTCTCGGCCACAAGAAGGGGGAGTACCAGTACGTCAATCCCAACGATCACGTGAACTTCGGGCAGTCCACCAACGACGTCTACCCGACGGCCTTCCACCTCGGCCTGATCCTCCGGCTGGAGAGCTACATGGCGGCGTTGCACCAGCTGCAGGAGGCCTTTTTCGCCAAGGCCCGAGAGTTCGACCGGGTGCTGAAGATGGGTCGCACCCACCTCCAGGACGCGGTCCCCATGTCCATGGGCGCCGAGTTCCACGGCTGGGGCACGACCATCGGCGAGGAGGTGAAGCGGATCGCCGAGGTCCGGCAGATCCTCCATGGCGTCAACCTCGGGGCCACCGCGATCGGCACGACGGTGACCGCCGCGCCCGGGTACCCTGCGCTGGCGGTGAAGCACCTCTCCGACATCACCGGCATCAAGTTCACCCTGGCGGAAGACCTGATCGAGGCCACGTCGGACACCGGCGACTACGTGCTGCTGTCCGGCGTGCTCAAGCACACCTCGGCCAAGCTGACCAAGATCTGCAACGACATCCGCATGCTGGCCTCGGGGCCGCGCTGCGGGCTGAACGAGATCAACCTGCCGCAGATGCAGCCAGGCTCCTCGATCATGCCGGGCAAGGTGAACCCCGTCATCCCGGAGGTCGTCAACCAGACAGGCTTCCTCGTGATCGGCCTCGACCTCACCGTCACGCTGGCGGCTTCGGCCGGGCAGCTGCAGCTGAACGTCATGGAGCCGGTGATCACCTTCGCGCTCTTCGCCTCCATCGCCACCATGGAGCGCGCGGTCAACAGCTTACGAGTGAACTGCATACAGGGCATCACCGTCAACGCCGAGCACACCCGGGACATGGTGCTCAACTCCCTGGGCATCGTGACCGTGCTCAAGCCCTCCCTCGGCTACAAGCAGTGCGCCGAGATCGCCCACGAAGGCCACGAGACCGGCAAGAGCCTGCACGACATCGTCGTGAAGGAGAGGAAGCTCCTCACCCAGCAGAAATGGGACGAGGTCTTCTCGTTCGAGAATCTCATCAACCCCAAGTTCGAGCAATGAGGCGCAAGGCAGGAACTCCCACAGAGGGAGTGAGCCGATGATGACGGTGTCCATTGTCCTGCAGTTCGTGGTCATGCTGGCCGCGATCTGGATGGGCGCGCGGTCGAGCGGCGTGGGCCTCGGCCTGTGGGGAGCGGTGGGGCTGCTGGTCCTCATGGTCGTTTTCGGGGTGAACCCTACCTCGCCCCCGATCGACGTGATGCTGATCATCCTCGCCGTCATCATGGCGGCCTCGGTGATGGATGCCGCCGGCGGGATCGAGTTCCTCGTGCGCATCGCTGAGGGCGTCATCCGCGCGAATCCGAAGTACGTCACGATCGTGGCACCGCTCACCACCTGGACCTTCACCTTCGTGGCCGGCACCGGCCATATCATCTATCCGCTGCTCCCGGTGATCTACGAGACCGCCCACCAGAGCGGCGTCCGGCCGGAGCGGCCCATGGCGGTGGCGACCATCGCCTCCCAGCAGGCGATCACCGCCAGCCCGGTGGCGGCGGCGACGGCCGCGATGATCGGGCTCTTCGCCGAAAAGGGCCTCACGCAGTGGGGCCTGCCTCAAATTCTCATGATCTGCGTGCCGGCCACCCTGACCGGCGTCGTCGCGGCGGCGATCATCTCGATGTTCGTCGGCAAGGACCTGAAGGACGACCCCGAGTACCAGGCGCGCCTTGCTTCCGGCGCCATCCCGCCGCCGAAGGCCGCCTCCGAGCGGCCGCCGCTCAAGCCGGCCGCGACGCTGTCGGCGGTCCTCTTCCTCATCGGCGTGGCGCTCGTCGTGCTCTTCGGCTTCTTCCCCGCTCTTCGCCAGCTTCCCGGCGCCAAGGCCCCACTCGCCATGCCAACTGTCATCGAGATCGTCATGCTCTCCGTCGCGGCCGTGATGCTGGTGGTCGCGAAGGTTCCGGTGGACGAGGTGCCGAAGACCGCGACCTTGCGCGCGGGCGTGGTGGCGGTCATCGGCATCTTCGGCCTGGCCTGGCTGGGCGACAGCTTCATCGGCGCGAACCAGGCCGTGATCGTCCCGGCCATCAGCGCCATGACCCAGGCCGCGCCGTGGACATTCGCCCTCGGCCTATTCTTCGCGTCTGTCCTGCTTTACAGCCAGGCCGCGACCGCGCGGGCGCTGATGCCGCTGGGGCTCGCCCTCGGCATCCCGCCCCAGTTCCTGATCGGGGCGTTCCCGTCTGTCAACGGCTACTTTTTCATCCCGACCTACGGCTCACTGATCGCGGCGATAAACTTCGACCTGTCGGGCACCACGAAGATCGGCAAGTACATCATCAACCACTCGTTCATGATCCCGGGGCTCGTCGCGACCTTCGTCGCCGTCCTGACGGGCCTCGTGCTCGCGAAGCTGATGTTCTAGGCGAATCATTGGGAGCGAATCCGGAGGAGGTTGGTGCAGGCCAGGGGGCTCCCGGATGACGGCCGCGACGGTCAAGCGGATCGGCCTGGTCGGCGGGCCGGTGCTCGGGCTGCTCTGCTACGGCCTGCTCCCCCCTCATTACTCGACCGTTTCGGGCGAGTGGGTCGCGTTCACACAAGAGGGACGTGCCACGCTAGCCATGATGGTCTGGATGGCCGGCTGGTGGCTCACCGAGGCGGTGGATATCGAGGCGACCGCTCTCCTGCCGATCGTGACCTTCCCGCTGCTGGGCATTGCGCCCCTCAGCAAAGTCTTGCCGCCCTACGCCGCGGATGTGATTTTCCTCTTCATGGGCGGCTTCATCATCGGGCTCGCCATCGAGCGCTGGGGCCTCGACCGGCGCATCGCCTTCTTCACCTTGCGCCTGGTCGGGGCCAGGCCGGGAGCCATCGTCGGCGGCTTCATGGCGGTCACCGCCTTCCTGAGCATGTGGGTCTCGAACACCGCGTGCACGGCGATGATGGTGCCGATCGCCCTGAGCGTCATCGACCTGGTATTGCGCAGCCGTACCGGCGCCGGCCTGAAGGAATCGGGCGGAATACCTCAGGATTTGGTTCCGGAGCGCACATTCGCTACCGGCCTGCTGCTCTGCATCGCGTACGCGGCATCGATCGGCGGCGTGGCGACCATCATCGGTTCGCCACCCAACGGCATCGCCGTGCGCTACGTGGAGCAGACGTTCGGCAAGGAAGTGAGTTTCTTCGACTGGCTGCTGCTGGGCGGACCGTTCACGCTTATTTTCCTGCCGATCGCCTGGCTGCTGGTCACGCGCGTCCTGTTCCGCGCCGACATCGGCGAGATCGAGGGTGGCCGCCAGCATTTCGACGAGGAGTACCTCAAGCTGGGCCCCTTCACGCGGGGCGAGAAGATCGTGTTGGCGGTGTTTTCCGTCACCGCGTTTCTCTGGATCTTCAACCCGCTGCTCAAGGGCATGGCGGTCGCGGGCGTGAAGCCGCTGGGCGGGCTCTCCGACGCGGGCATTGCCATGCTGGCGGCGATGGCGCTGTTCGTGATCCCCGCGGATCGCGCGAAGGGCACCCGAGCGATGGACTGGGAAACGGCCCGGAAACTCCCGTGGGGTGTGTTGATGCTCTTCGGGGGAGGGCTGACGCTCGCCGCCGCCATCGAGACGAACGGCGTGGCGGAGTTCATCGGCAACTCGACCCGCGCCCTGGCCGGCCTGCCCCCCCTCGTGCTGCTGCTGGCGATTACCACCATGACGGTCTTCCTGTCCGAGCTCACCTCCAACACGGCGCAGGTCTCGACCATGGTGCCGGTGCTGGCCGCCATGTCGCCGGTGCTCGGGATGAACCCCTACGTCCTGATCCTCGCATGCACGCTCGGCGCGAGCAGCGCCTACATGATGCCGGTTGGAACGCCCCCGAACGCAATCGTGTTCGGAACCGGGCTGGTGCGGCTGCCGCAGATGATGAAGGCCGGGTTCTGGATGAACCTCGCCGGCATCCTGGTCATCACCGCGCTGACCACGCTGTTCACTGCACTGATGCTCGGCAACGTCGACTAGCACGGTCCGACTGAGTGAACGCTGGAGGGTCGGCGATTGTCCTCGTCTTGGCCGCGGCCGCCGGGCTCGTACTCTTGCCCGCCGCGCCCGGCAGCGCAGAGCCGCCGGCGCCGGGCAGCCCAGAGCCGCCCGCCGCGCCGGCCAGCGCAGAGCAGGCAGAGTTGATCGGTCCACCGCCAGGCGCTATCGAAAGCGACAACTTCGTTCGGTCGCCCGACAGCGTGGCGAATCCCGTTCCCGAGACCGGACTCCTGGAGCGCGTCTACCCCCAGCTCACCGAGCAACGGCGCCGCCTTCCTGCCTTCTTCGCCGACACCCAGATCCAGCTGCACTTCCGGTCCTTCTACTTCAATCGGGAGAACGATGACGACACAGCCAGCGAGGCGTGGACACTCGGCGGCTGGGTGAGGTACGAGTCCGGGTGGCTCCTCGACACCTTCGCGATCGGCGCGGCGTATTACACGTCCCTGCCGGCCTACGCCCCGGCTGACAGGCCCGGCAGCCTCTTGCTCACCCCGGGGCAGGGTGAGATCGGGGTCGTGGCCGAGGCGTGGGCGGCCCTTCGCTACAAGGACTATGCGATCCTCAGGGGCTATCGCCAGCGGATCGACGAGGGCTACGTGAACCCACAGGATAATCGGATGCTCCCGAACACGTTCGAGGCCCTCATGCTCTCTGGCCAGGTGGGCTGGGCGCAGTACGACGTGGGGTACATCTGGGACATCAAGCCCCGGGACTCGAACGACTTCATCTCGATGTCCAAGCAGGCCGGGGCCCTCGGCAAAAACGAGGGTCTCCTCCTCACGGCGCTGGCCCTCACGCCGATCAAGGACCTGTCCCTGTACGCCGCCAACTACAACGTGGCCAACGTCTTCAACACCGCGTTCGGCAAGGCCGAGTACACCCACAAGCTCAGCGAGGACCTGGCCCTGCAGTTCGGCATCCAGTACACCGATCAGCGGAGCGTGGGGGACGCGCGCCTGGGAAACTTCAGCACGTGGAACATCGGCGGGGGTGGACGAGTCCTTTGGAGGGGACTGCGGGTGGGCGCGGCCATGCACAAGACGAGCGACAACGCCTCGATCCGGACGCCCTACGGCACGTGGCCGGGCTACCTCTCGTTGCAGGTGACCGAGTTCGACCGCGCCGGCGAGCTCGCCTACGGCCTGGGCGTCAGGTACGACTTTGGGGGAACGCTGCTCCCCTTCCAGATTCAGGGTCTGAGCGTGTACATGATCTATGCCGCGGGTCGGGATCGAGTGGACCCGCCAACGGGCGCCGGGTTGCCGGACACGCACGAGGGAGATCTGGACATCGTCTACAACGTACCCGCCGTCAAGGGCCTCTCGCTGCGCTTCCGCAACGCCTACATCGGTCGCGGCGGGGGCAAACTGGTCAAGGACTTTCGCCTGATCGTCAACTACGAGCTGGATCTCTTTTGATGTCCTCGGGGCAGCTACCCCGAGCCACGCGCTGGACCACGCCGGCGGAGTCGGGATAAGCTCGATGCGAGATGACCGATCGCGCCGACGTCGACCAGCAATGAGCTAGGGGCGTGACTGACTATCGAGGAGCAACCAGGGTTCTCCGGGCGTCGACCAGCTTGGGGGGCTTGCGGGAGCGATGACGGCGATTCCGGGACTCCTCCTCGCCGTCCTCGTCGCCGTCCCGGCCGGGGTGGGAGCCTTCACGTTCGTGTATGCCAAGGGTTTCTCCTATCTCTCGAGCGACCCCCGAGCGTGCGTGAACTGCCACATCATGAACGAGCAGTACGAGGCCTGGCTCAAGAGCGGCCACCGGCACACCGCGACGTGTGTCGAGTGCCACCTCCCACACGAGGGTCTCGCCAAGTGGGTCGCCAAAGCGGAGCACGGGTTCCGGCATTCGGCGGCGTTCACGCTGCAGAACTTCAAGGAGCCGATCGAGATCACGGCCCGGGACCGGCGTCTGGTGCAGGAAAACTGCGTACGCTGTCACGCCGCCTTCGTGGACCACGTGCTCCTGACGACGACACCGGCGCGCGGGGAGATCGACTGTCTGCACTGTCACGCCGGCGCCGGCCATGGCGCCGGCGGTTAGGTCCTGAAAAGGGGCACAGGATGACCGATGGTGTTCGCGCAAGGCGGTGGCAGAGCTGGTTACTGGTCGTCCTCGGCTTCCTGGGTGCTGCCGGGCTCACCGTGCTGCTCCTGTCGCTCCTCACCAATATCTTCGAGCGCAAGCAGGAGGCCCGTCAGCCCTTCGTACGCGTCGTCGAGGTGAGCGAGGACACCATGGACCCGAAGGTGTGGGGTCAGAACTGGCCTGCCGAATACGACAGCTATCTCAAGACGTCACTGCCGACCGCGACGAAGTACGGCGGCCGAGGCCTCGGCGCCAGCGACGGCGGACCCGCGGAGCAGAAGCTCGAACGGGAGCCGTGGCTCCGACGCATCTTCGCCGGCTACGCCTTTGCCATTGACTACCGCGACCGCCGGGGCCACGCGTACGCCCTCTTCGATCAGGAGCAGACGCGCCGTGTGACCGAGAAGAAACAGCCTGGCGCGTGCATCCAGTGTCACGCGGCAAATCTCGCCCTGTACCGCTTCGTCGGCAAGGGTGACGTCACGAAGGGCTTCGAGCAGGTATCCGGCATGCCCTACGAACAAGCGCACGGCATGAAGGACGACAAGGGCCAGCCTCTGCTCCAGCATCCGCTCGCCTGCGTCGACTGCCACGACCCGAAGACCATGGCCCTGCGGGTGACCCGCCCCGCGTTTCTGGCGGGGATCAAGGCGCTCAAGGCCAAGCAGGGCATCCCCGACTACGATCCGAACCGCAGCGCCACCCGCCAGGAGATGCGGTCGTACGTCTGCGGTCAGTGCCACGTGGAGTACTACTTCAAGGGAGACGGCAAGATCGTCACCTACCCGTGGGCGAACGGCCTCAAGGTCGAGGAGATCGAAGCCTATTACGACAAGGAAGGCTTCACGGACTGGGTGCACGCCGAGACGGGGACCAAGGTGCTCAAGGCCCAGCATCCGGAGTTCGAGGTGTGGAACCAGGGCATCCACGCGCGGGCCGGCGTGGCGTGCGCGGACTGCCACATGCCCTACGAACGGGTGGGCGCCCTCAAGGTGAGCGACCACTGGGTCCGCAGCCCGCTGCTCAACATCAATCGGGCCTGCCAGCCCTGCCATGCCGTACCCGAGAAGGAGCTCGAGAGCCGCGTGCTCACCATCCAGGACCGGCATCACGAGCTGCTTCAGCGGGCGGCCAAGGCCACCACCGACCTGCTGGACGCCATCGTGGCCGCCCGCAAGGCCGGTACGAGGGACGCCGACGTCCAGGCGGCGCAGGCGTTGCATCGGAAAGCTCAGTGGCGGCTCGACTTCGTGGCCGCCGAGAACTCCATGGGGTTCCACGCGCCCCAGGAGCTTGCACGGATCCTGGGAGAGACGATCGACCTCGCTCGCCAGGGACAGCTCGCCGCCGACCGCGCCGCGCGAAAGCAGTGACAAGCGCGGTGGTCGACGTCCTGCGAGCCAGTGTGGGAATAGATTCGCCGACGACCCCACGCGCGAGATCGTCGACGCGAGGGGACCGTTGTGGGATATGGTCATATGGAGGACACTGGCCTCCCGCGTAGGCATGGCGAACGCCCTGTACCGCGGAAGGCGGACGTGAACCTACTCCAAGCTACCCAGAGCAGGAGCCCCAGACATGAGCACTCCGGCCACGAAGCCCGCACGCGGCGGCGCCAGCAACCCACTCTCAGCCGATGAGCTGCGCAAGATCGACGCCTACTGGCGCGCGGCCAACTATCTCTCGGTCGGGCAGATCTACCTCTATGACAACCCCCTCTTGAAGCAACCCCTCACCAAGGAGCACGTCAAGCCACGCCTCCTCGGCCACTGGGGTACGACGCCGGGCCTCAACTTCCTGTACGCCCACCTGAACCGGGTGATCAAGCAGCACGACCTCAGCATGCTCTACATCACGGGTCCCGGGCACGGTGGACCCGGTCTCGTCGCCAACGCCTACCTGGAGGGCACCTACAGCGAGGTCTATCCGAACATCAGCCAGGACGAGGACGGTTTGCTGCGGCTGTTCAAGCAGTTCTCGTTCCCCGGTGGCATCCCGAGCCACGTCGCCCCGGAAACGCCTGGCTCCATCCACGAGGGCGGCGAGCTGGGCTACGCCCTCTCCCACGCCTACGGCGCCGCCTTCGACAACCCTGATCTGATCGTGGCCTGCGTGGTCGGTGACGGCGAGGCGGAGACCGGAGCGCTGGCCACCAGCTGGCACTCCAACAAGTTCCTCAATCCCGCCCTGGACGGTGCTGTGCTGCCGATCCTGCACCTCAACGGCTACAAGATCGCGAACCCGACGGTGCTGGCCCGCATCAGCCATGAGGAGCTGGACCATCTCTTCCGAGGCTACGGCTACACGCCCTATTTCGTCGAAGGTCACGAACCGGAGAAGATGCACCAGCTCATGGCGAGCACCCTCGACACGGTCATTGCCGAGATCGGCCGGATCCAGTCTGACGCGCGTCGGAACGGCAACACGGCGCGTCCGCGCTGGCCCATGATCGTCCTGCGCTCTCCCAAGGGCTGGACCTGTCCCAAGGAGATTGACGGCAAGCGCACGGAGGACTACTGGCGCTCCCACCAGGTGCCGATGGGTGAGATGCACGAGAACCCCGCCCACGTGCAGCTCCTCGAGCAATGGATGAAGAGCTACCGGCCAGGGGAGCTGTTCGACGAGAAGGGCAAGCTCGTTCCCGAACTGGCCGCCCTCGCCCCGCGGGGCGAACGACGCATGAGCGCCATCCCCCATGCCAACGGCGGGCTGCTCCTCAAGGACCTGCGCATGCCCGACTTCCGCGATTACGCCGTGAATGTTCCCCGGCCGGGGGCGACGAACGCCGAGGCCACCCGGGTCATGGGCGTGTTCCTCCGTGACGTGATGAAACGGAATCTGGAGGCCCGGAATTTCCGCCTCTTCAGCCCGGACGAGAGCAACTCGAACCGCTGGCAGGATGTGCTGGAGGTCACCAACCGGACGTGGGTCGCCGACCGTGTCGACTACGACGACCGCCTGGCTCCCGACGGCCGCGTGATGGAGGTGCTCAGCGAGCACCAGTGCCAGGGCTGGCTCGAGGGCTATCTCCTGACCGGCCGCCACGGCTTCTTCTCGTGCTACGAAGCCTTCATCCACATCATCGACTCGATGTTCAACCAGCACGCAAAGTGGCTGAAGATCACCCGGCACATCCCGTGGCGCCGGCCCATCGCCTCGCTCAACTATCTCCTGTCCAGCCACGTCTGGCGGCAGGACCACAACGGCTTCAGCCACCAGGATCCAGGCTTCATCGACCACGTGGTCAACAAGAAGGCCGAGGTGGTCCGGGTGTACTTGCCGCCGGATGCCAACTGCTTGCTATCGGTCACCGACCACTGCCTGCGCAGCCGGAACTACGTCAACGTGGTCGTGGCCGGCAAGCAGCCGGCCCCGCAGTGGTTGACCATGGACCAGGCCATCAAGCATTGCACGGCGGGCATCGGGATCTGGCCGTGGGCCAGCAACGACCAGGGCGGTGAGCCCGACGTGGTCATGGCCTGCTGCGGCGACGTGCCTACTCTGGAAACGCTCGCCGCCGTCGAGCTCCTCCGCCGCCACCTGCCCGAGGTGAAGATTCGCGTCATCAACGTGGTGGATCTCATGAAGCTCCAGTCGCAGAGTGAGCATCCACACGGCCTGAGCGACCGGGACTTCGACGTGCTCTTCACGACGGACCGGCCCGTCGTCTTCGCCTTTCACGGTTATCCCAACTTGATCCACCGGCTCACCTATCGGCGCACCAACCACAAGAGCATTCACGTGCGCGGCTACGTTGAAGAGGGCACGACGACGACGCCCTTCGACATGTGCGTGCTGAATCGTCTCGACCGCTTCCACCTGGTGGGGGACGTCATTGACCGCGTGCCCACGTTGGGAGCGCGGGCGGCGTACTTCAAGCAGGCGATTCACGAGGCCCTCATCACGCACCGGCAATACGTCGTCGAGCACGGCGAGGACCAGCCGGAGATCAGCGGCTGGCAGTGGGGCCAGCAGGGCCCAGCGCGGGCGCCGGGCAGCTCGACCGAGGCCGATAACGTTTAGGTCTGGGTCACCCAGGCGCGCACTCTGCGCTGCGCGCCTGGGCCCGGTCGAGGTCTCAGTGCTTCGCGGCTTTGTCCAGGGCGACCGCGAACGCCTGGGCGTAGGTCAGTTCGACCATGTCGCCCGCCTTCACGTTGGCCAGATTCTTGGCGTCCCTCACCTTCACCGTCTCCGTCCGGCCCTTGGGCCCCTTGATGGTGACCGATGGCGCCTTGGGGTTCACGGCGGTGATGGTGCCGACCATGGTCACCTCGCGGGCGATGACTCCGGCCGGATTCTCACCGGGCTTGGAGCCTGCGCGGCCCTCCTGGACGGTGACGCTCGGGGTCGCGGAGCCGGCCGGCTTCACCTGGATGGCCACCGCCTCGTAATACGTCGCGACCACTGGATCGCCGACTTTGACGGCCTCGAGCTTGGTCGGGTCGTGCACGTCGAGGATCACCGTGCGTCCCTTCGAGCCCTTGAGCGTGATGGTTTTCCCCTCCTTGTCGACGGCGGCGACGGTGCCATGCAACTTGATGGCCCGGACTTCCCCCACGCCTGGCTTCTTCTGGGCCGGCGGAGCCTCGGCGGACGTCTTCGGCGCCGGTGTGGCGGGGGCCGGCGTGGACGTCTGCGCCCAGGTCATCGGCGCGTAGGCAACGAGCGAGGCGACGGCAAGCGTGGTAGCGGCTCTGCTGAGCTTCATGTTCGACTCCTCCGTGGGGTGTGTGGAGTGTGAGAGCGGCGGCCTGGGCACCCCCACCGGGGCCGCAAGCCACGGCCGTCAGCCCCGAGTATACCCTTGGATGAGGGCGATATGTGATCGCCTCTCAGGCCTGAAAGTCGCGTCGAACCTCGGCACGATCAAACCCCGCTCGCTCAAGCTGGCGGATGATCATACCGACATGCTTCTTCGTCAGATCCTGAGGTCCGTGGCCGGGAAGGGTTATCACGACTCCCGCGCGCACGAAGTGGCGATGGCTGGTCTTTCCGCCGGCGCGGAGCACGAATCCGCGGGACAGCAGCCAGCGCTCCACCGTGACCCGGCTAACTTGGTTCGGCATCTCGGGACGTCGTCCGCTTGCGGCGGCAGGGAAGGGAGCCCAACTCAGCCGAACTCTGCTTCATCATGCACGGCGATTCGCTCTGCGGTCTGGGTTGTCCCAGGGTCGATTCGGTGCGACCCTCTGGGAGGGAGTGCGGTGAGCGTGCCGGAGAGTCGCGGTGGCGAATCGGACGGGCTGGCGGGAACGCTGTTTCCGAAGATCGTCCTGCCCCCAGCCTCCCCACCGACCGAGATCGTCGAGCTGGTCGCCGTCGTGGATGTCGAGACGTGGGCCATCGAGCACGAGCTCACTCGGGACGGCCACGAATGCGAGGACCTGCTCCTGCGCTACCGTGACGAGGCCAAACCGGCCGTCTACTGTCCTGACTGCCGGCTTCTGGTGGGCGCCCGAGACTGGAGGCCGGCAACGCCGGGCACGATGCCCAGGCTGTCCACGCACGCGGAGACCGCCCTCTTGGTGCTTGGCGCGAACGTCGGGACGGCAGTCCTGCTGGGGCTGGTGGCATGGTTGACGTGGCTGGGAATCGCGACGGCGAGTATGGCCTTCCTGATCGCTGCCGGACTGCTGGCCGCCTATGCCACCCTCGGTTGGGATCGATAGCCGCTCCGCGCTCGCCCGCACATATCACTTCATCTTCGTGACGACGAACGAGAAGGGGCCGGCGTCGCTTCGCCCCGCGCCCGTGAGGACGAGGGCACCGTCATCGCGCTGGGACAACGTCGCCACCGCGGTCGGCTCAGGCGCTTGGCCCGCCGGGGTCCCGGTCGGCTGCAGGACGAAGGTGCCGTCACGCACGCTCGCGGTTCCACGGCTACTATAGTTCTCGGCCGCGGTGACGTACGTCCCGTCAGGGTTGACCGTGACGCCCATGGGGACCAGTCCTCCCGTGTGGCCTATCAGCCCCCCTTGCCACGTCCCGGTCAGGCTCGTGATCCCATCCTGGCCGATGAACTTCGGCCACCCACTGCTGGCGCAGCCCATGGCGACCATACCCACGATGCCTATCAGCATCATCAACATTCCCACGCGCCGTCCGCGATTCATCACGACCGCATCCTCCTCACACACGGGTTGTCGTCCCCGCGATCGGGCGACGCCTCCATCTTGCCACGAACGACATGGCTCGCCGGCAGGGTCGGCGGATTGCTCGGACACGCTGATGGCGCCTCCGCGAGGTCGACCACGAGGGCGGCGTGATCGCTGAGCACGTCGCGCCGCCCACGCGTCGCCCCCGCCCACACGTGGGCGACTCCACTGAGGTGGGGCAGAAGCGGTCGATTGACGAAGGCTTGGTCGATGCGGAAGCCGTTGCGGCCGTTCGGCGAATACCACGTGTAGGCCCTGGTGTCGCCGTGGACATGACGAAAGGCGTCAGCCCAGCCGCACGCGGCCAGACTGTCGAACCATCCCTCTTCGCGCTCGCTGAAGGCGGAGGCCTCCTCATCGAGACCACGGCGGCCAGAGTTCGTGTCGCCGACAAACAGGGCAGGGCCGCGTCGCCACCGGCGGGCACACGCGAGGGCAGCGTCCAAGAAAGGATACTTGCGGCCTCCCACGCGGTTGGGCACATGCATGGCAGCCATGGCCAGCGGAATCGGCGCGTCGACGGCCGCCACGAGCCAGCGGCCCGGCTCCTCCGGCGCGCCCGTCACCCGAAGCCGGCGTAGGTGCCAGCGGGAAGCCATGAGCAGGGAGTTCCTGGCCGGCGCACCCGGGTCGGCGGTCTTGAGCTGGTGGCGCAACCCCGTGGCGGCGAGGGCGGCTTCGAGGGTGCCGCTCGGCGCCGTGCCCCGAAACTCCGAGAGGGCAACCAGGTCAGGCGCCCATCGGTGGATCTGACGTGCGATGTCGTCGGCACGCTTGCCACCACCCGCGCGTATGTTCCACGCCACGACTCTCATCGGGCAGATCCCTCACCAGCGTCCGGGATTATAATCCGCTTCCATGAGTCGCCTTCGGGTCAGCGTCGAGCCGCACGCTGCGGAGAGCCTCCGGCAGCACGTCCGGGATCATCTGGACACCTTCAACGTGGCCGTCACCGGGCTCGCCGAGTATCACACGCTCTCCGTCTTCCTGAGAGACGAGCACGAGGAGGTCCTGGGTGGTCTCCTCGGCAACATCTGGGGCGGGTGGTTGCACGTGGCCTTCCTGTGGGTGGCCGAGCCCCTGCGCGGCCGCGGCTACGGCCGCCAGCTCCTCGAGGCCGCCGAGCGCTACGCGGTCCAGCGTGGCTGCACCCGGGCCTGGCTCACGACATTCAGCTTTCAGGCTCCGGAGTTCTATCCGAAGCTCGGGTACGAGGCCTTCGCGGTTCTGGAGGGCCATCCGGACGGACATCGGCACCATTTCTTTCAGAAGCGTCTCGCCGCCACGCCTTGATCCCGCGTCGTGCCCGCCCGTCGCTGGCCCCATACCCGCGGCAGCCGCTGCCGGCGCTGCTGGAGGCGACCGCGCAGCCGTGTCCCGGACAAGGCCGCCCTGATTGGCAGTGACGGTGAGGTCTACACCTATAGGCGTCTATGGATGGCCGCCCGCCGTCTCGCGCGGTTCCTCCAGCTGCAGCGCTGGTGTGCGGCGTGGCGAGACGGTCGCCATCATGGCGCCCAACTGTGCGGAGTACGCCATCGCGGTGTATGGCGCCCTGCTGGCCGGCGCCAAGGTCACGGGCCTGAATCCACTCTTCCGTGAGCGGGAGTTCACCGCGCAACTGGCCGACGCCGAGGCCGTGATCGCCTTTGCCACACGGCCACTCGTGGCGGCGCTCGGAGCGACGCGGGGTCACGTTCCGACGCTGAGGCGAGTCGAGGCCATCGAAGAGATCGAGTCGCTCGGGGCTGACACCTCGACGGACGCGGACCCGGTGACCGTCGATCCGGAACACGACCTCGCGTTCCTGCCCTACTCCAGCGGGACCACCGGAATGCCGAAGGGGGTCATGCTCACCCACGCGAGCCTCGCGACCAACGCGCGGCAATGGATCAGCACGGGCGCCATCGTTGAGGAATCGGTCGAGCTGGCCTTTCTGCCCTTCTACCATATCTACGGCGCGGTGGTGCTCCTGCACGCGCCCTTGGCCGTCGGCGCCACCTGTGTGGTCATGCCCCGCTTCGACGCCGCACAGGCGCTGGAGCTGATCGAGCGGTATCGCGTGTCAGAACTGTATGTGGTGCCGCCGGCGCTGCTGGCGCTCGCCCACCATCCGGCGGTGGATGCGCATGATCTTTCCTCGCTCCGCTTCATCGCCTCCGCCGCCGCACCGCTCCCCGGTGAGGTGGCGAGCCTGGCGGCCGCACGCCTACGATGTCCGGTGTTCCAGTGTTATGGGATGACCGAAGCCTGTCCCACCCACATCAATCCCCCCGACGCCTGGCGGGAGGGTTCGGTCGGGCTGCCGCTCCCTGACGTGGAGCAGCGCATCGTCGACGTGGAGACCGGCGCGGAGGTGGCGCCGGGCGCGACCGGCGAGCTCCTGGTCCGCGGGCCGCAGGTGATGCGTGGCTATTGGAAGCAGCCGGCAGCCACGGCCCAGGCCATCTTGCCGGGCGGCTGGGTGCGCACGGGCGACATTGCCCGCCTCGACGCAGACGGCTTTCTATGGCTGGTGGACCGCGCCAAGGAGATGATCAAGTACAAAGGCTACCAGGTAGCGCCTGCCGAGCTGGAGGCGGTCCTCATGGAGCATCCGGCCGTGCTGGATGCGGCCGTCATTCCCACCCTGATCCCGGGCGAGGGTGAAGCACCGAAGGGCTTTGTCGTCCTCAACGAGGATCACCCGACCACGGCGGCCGCCATCATGGCCTTCGTGGCCGAGCGAGTCGCGCCCTACAAGCAGCTGCGCGCTCTGGACGTCGTGAACGAGATCCCGAAGAGCGCCACGGGGAAGATCCTGCGCCGGGTCCTCGTGGAGCGGGAACGCGCTCGAGTGGAGACGACGTAGCGGCCACGATCTGCTGCGCGGACCACGATGCACCTCGTCGCCCGATTGGACGAAAGGGCGGCGAGACGCTATCTTACGTCAAGCATGTTCGCGTCGCCCGGCGCTATCGCCTTGCAGATCGGCCCCATCGTCATTCGATGGTACGGCATCCTCATGGCCACGGCCATCGTGGTCGGGCTGTGGCTGGCGCACCGGCAGGGACGTCGTGAAGGATTGCCAGCCGACGACATCATCAGTGTCGCGCAGTGGTCAATCCTGGCTGGCCTCGTGGGCGCCCGTCTCTACGAGGTTGTTTTCAATTGGGACTACTACGGGCAGTACCCGTCCAAGATCTTTGCGGTGTGGGAGGGGGGGCTCGCCATTCACGGCGGGCTCCTCGTCGGTATTCTGGTGGGTGTCTGGTTGGCCGCTCGCTGGAAGCTTCCGGTACTGCGCTCACTCGACGTCGCCGCGCCAAGCCTGGCTCTCGGGCAGGCCATCGGGCGATGGGGAAACTTCTTCAACGAGGAGGCGTTCGGGCTCCCAACCTCCTTGCCCTGGAGGCTCTACATCTCGCCGCCGCACCGCCCCTTCAATTATGGTAAGGAGGAGTACTTCCATCCCACCTTTCTCTACGAATCGCTGTGGGACCTCGCGGTGTTCGTCATCCTCGTGGCCTTCGTGCGTCCACGGCATGGCGCGCGTCCAGGTACGGTGTTCTTCAGCTACATCGGCCTGTACTCCGTCGGACGCTTCCTGATCGAAGCGATTCGCCTCGACAGCTTCTGGATAGGCGGCTTCCGAGTGGCGCAGCTCGCCAGCGTGGTAGGCGTGATGATCGCGGTGGCGGGGCTCGCCTGGTCGAAGCGCCGCGCCGAGCGCTTGGCGGTCAGCTAAGGAGACGCTCCGACAGCACATGCTACACTGACCCTGTATGTCCTGGTCGCTCAAGCAAAAAGCTCAGGCCCTCGTCGCGCAGGAGCGCGGCACTGTCCACAAGGAGTGGGGGGGCCGCGTCGCCATCGCCCTCGTGTATCCGAACACGTACGCGGTGGGCATGTCCAACCTTGGCTTCCAGACGATCTACTCGCACCTGAACCGTATGCCGGACGTCGTCTGTGAGCGCGCCTTTCTGCCCGAGGCAGCCGACATCGAAGAGCTGGTGCGAACGCGGACGAGTCCCTTTTCAGTGGAATCCCAGAGGCGGCTCGCCGACTTTCAGCTGATTGGGTTCTCGGTCACCTACGAGGGTGACTACATCAACGTGCTGCGCCTGTTACGGCTGGCCGGTATTCCCTTACGCGCCTCCGAGCGCGGCGCGCGCGACCCGCTCGTGCTGATGGGGGGCGTCTGTGCCTTCTCCAACCCGGAGCCGTTGGCACCCTTCATGGATCTGGTGGCCGTCGGCGAAGGCGAAGAGCTGGTGGGCGAGCTCGTCGCCGCCTACCGGGGGGCCAGAGGCGAGCGCAACGCGTTTCTCGACGCGGTGACCGCGCTGGAAGGCGTCTACGTACCAGAGAAGTACACCGTCGACTACCACCGTGACGGTCGTCTGCTCGCCGTGACGCCGCGCGATGGCGCGCCGGCCCTGATTCACAAGCGCCGCCTGCGCCAGGTGGACGAATTCGAGACGATCTCTCCCGTGCGCACGCCCAACGCCGAGTACGGTCACATGGCCCTCCTGGAGGTAGGGAAGGGCTGCGGACGAGGATGCCGCTTCTGTCTCGAGGGACAGGTCTACCGACCGGTCCGCCACCGGAGCGTGCCCGCGCTGAAGGAAACGGTTACGGCGCTGGCCAAGGACTCCTCGCGGTTGGGCCTCGTCGGTGCCTGTGTCTCCGACTATCCATGGATCGGTAGCCTTCTGGAAGTCGTCGAGCAGTCAGGCATGGAACTGTCCATCTCCTCTCTGCGCGCCGACAGCCTTACCGAAGAGCTCGTTGCGTCCCTGGCCCGGGGCGGACACCGCACCTTGACGGTGGCACCGGAGGCGGGCACGGAGCGGCTGCGGCGTGCCATCCGTAAGGAGATCAGCGACGAGCAGCTCTACACCGCCTGCGACATGATCCGTCGCCACGGGATCCCACATCTCAAGTGCTACTTCATGATCGGTCAGCCGACGGAGACCCGAGAAGACGTGGAGGCAATTCCTCGCTTGGCCGCGCGGCTCTTGGAGCGTTTGCGCGTCCTCGATCCGGCGGGTAAACCGTTCGGACGTCTCACGCTCTCGATCTCTTCGTTCGTTCCCAAGCCGTGGACGCCGTTCCAGTGGGCCCCCTTTGACGGAACGTCTTCGCTCGAGGACAAGCTCGACATCATCAAGCGTGGTGTCCGCGGCTTTTCCAACGTGCGGGTCCTCCACGAGAATCCGCGCGAGGCGTTTCTCCAGGCTCTCCTCGCCCGCGGCGACCGGCGCGTGGCGGATTTTCTCGAGCGGGCGGCGACGCTGGACGGCGACTGGCGGCGCGCGCTCAGGGAGTGGCCTGGGGATCCAGCCTTCTACACGACACGAGTCCGTCCGGTCGACGAACGGATGCCGTGGGACCACTTTCACGTACGCGTCTGGAAAGCCACGCTCATCCGGGAGTGGCAGCTCGCACTGGCTGAAGAAGGGCAGGAGACGGTGGCACGATGAGTGTCCTGCGTGACACCTTCGGCCGACCCCTGCGGAACCTGCGGGTCTCGGTCACGGATCGGTGCAACCTGCGCTGCCAGTACTGCATGCCAGAGGAGGACTATCGCTGGTTGCCGCGCGAGGAGATCTTGCACTTCGAAGAGATTGCCACCCTGGTAGACGTCTTCATCGAGCTCGGGGTGGACAAGGTTCGGCTCACCGGTGGTGAGCCTCTCCTGCGGCGGCATCTGGATCAACTGGTGCGTCTCCTCGCCGCACGCTCTGGGCTGCGCGATCTGGCTCTCACCACCAACGGCGTCCTCCTCGCGGAGCAGGCACCGGCGCTCCGGGCGGCCGGCCTCCACCGGGTCACCGTGAGTCTCGATACGCTGCGGCCCGATCGCTTCGTGGCGCTGACGCGACGGAGCACGCACGCCAAGGTTCTGGAAGGTCTGGCCGCCCTCGGGGCGGCTGGCTTTACCGGCACGAAGATCGACACCGTGGTCATGCGGGGCACCAACGAGGACGAGCTGTCCGCGCTCATCGAGTTCGGACGCACCATCGCCGCCGAGGTCCGCTTTATCGAATACATGGACGTCGGCGGGGCCACGCGCTGGTCGATGGACAAGGTGGTGAGCCGAGGAGAAATGCTCGCCATTCTCGAGCGCCGCTATGGCGGCGTGGAACCCCTCGGCGAGAAGAGCAGTGCCCCGGCCGACCGCTACCGGCTGCCCGATGGGACGGTGTTCGGTATCATTGCCTCGACCACGGCGCCTTTTTGCGCTACCTGTGACCGCAGTCGCCTCACCGCAGACGGGATCTGGTACCGCTGCCTCTATGCGCAGGATGGCACTGATCTGCGAGGTCCCTTACGGCAAGGGGCCACCCACACCGCGCTCAAGGCCCTGATCGCGCCGGCGTGGAAGGCCCGTCAGGATCGCGGCGCCGAGGAGCGGCTCCGGCTCCGCGATCGGTCACCCCTCATCCAGGTCGGGCGCCTTCGTGAAGATCCTCACCTGGAAATGCACACACGGGGAGGCTAGGGTGAGCTCGGCCGACGAGACCAGGGTCGACGTCCGCGAACACGGCGCCCAGGGGGGAACTGCCGATCGAAGGCTGTTCATGCAGCTTCAGGTATTCAGTGGGTGCGTGGACCCGAAGCCGCTGGTGCGGGCATTCGAGGCCAGCCGACTCGAGGCCGCGCTCTACCAGGACGTGAACGATCCGCGTGGTATCGGAGTCCTGACTCTAGCCGAGGATCCGGCCGTCTACGTGCGCGAGAGCCGCGAGCTGCTGAACGCAGATCCCTTCGTCGGCCTGGTGCCACGGCCACAATTCACGATGCTCGGCCGAACGTACGCCTCCGGGTTCGAAGCGGATCTGGAGGACTGGCTGCTCCGGCGGCCGCGACGCACGGTGTTGAATCCGGCCTGGCCGTGGAGTGTGTGGTATCCGCTGCGCAGGGTCGGCGCCTTCGCGCGGTTGTCGCCGCAGGAGCAGGGATCGGTCATCCGCGAGCACAGCGTCCTCGGGCGCGCCTATGGTGATGCCGACCTTGCCCACGACGTTCGTCTGGCTTGCCACGGGCTGGACGTCAACGACAACGACTTCGTCATCGGGCTCATCGGCCGGGAGCTCCACCCGCTGTCCCACCTCGTCCAAGCCATGCGCAAGACCGCGCAGACGTCGCAATACCTACAGTCTCTCGGGCCCTTCTTCGTCGGCCACGTCCTCTGGCAGAGTCCTGGCCGATAGGCCGTCCATATTATTGGGGGGCCCCGAAATGGCCCCCCAATCCCCCCAGCGTTCGTCACGGCCCGGGGAACCCGGGCCGCTCCTCTACCCCCCCAGCGTTCGTCACGGCTCGGGGAACTCGGGTCGCTTACCTCTGCCCTAGGCTGGCGTGCCAGGCGGCAAGGTTGTGCTCGATTTGGCGGGCATGATTTTCTAGGTGTTCGGCGTAGATGCCCAGCCAGTCCTCGGCCGTGTAGCGGCCGGACTCGGTGTGGCGCCCTTCCTTCGCCCAGGCGTCCTCGGGCAGCGCACGCAGCAAGGGGACAGTGTTGGCCCGGACCGCCTCCACCGTAGCCAGCGCCATGGGGACCGGATGGCGATGATAGTCCAGCACACGTGCCCATGCGTTCTCGTCGTAACCGAGGATCACCGGCTGGGCCTCCACCACGAGATAGCGAATGCGAAGGGCGGCATTACTCTCCGAGTCCGCGCAGTGACATACGACCTCGTGGGCCGACCATTCGCCCGGGGCCGGGCGCCACTGGCGGACGGGATCGGGGACGCCGGCGAAGGCTGCGCGGAGTAGGGCCGGACCCGCGGCGTAGCGGGCGATCAGACGTTCACGCTCGGGCCGAGTGAGGGCCACGGCGGCTCAGGCCAGGGGAGTCTGCAAGTCAGACGTACCCATGAGATAGGTGTCGACGCCCCGCGCGCAGGATCGCCCCTCGGCGATGGCCCACACGATGAGCGACTGGCCTCGCTGCATGTCGCCACAGGTGAAGACACCCAGCACGCTCGTCATCCAGCCCTCGTCACGCCAGACATTGCCTCGCTCAGTCAGCCTCACCCCGAGGTCGGTGAGCATCCCGGGGCGCTCCGGCCCCGAGAATCCCATCGCCAGCAAGACGAGGTCAGCCTCCAGGGTGAACTCCGTACCGGCTACTGGACGGAAGTCGAGGCGGCCTCCGTCGCGCACCATTTCCACGGTGACGGCTTCGAGTTGTCGCACGTGCCCACCGGCGTCGCCCGTGAAACGCTGGGTAGATACCGCGTAGACCCGCTCGCCGCCCTCCTCGTGGGCCGACGAGACGCGAAAGATGTTTGGCCATTCCGGCCAGGGATTGGTGGGGGCCCGCGTCTCAGGGGGGCGGGGCAACAGCTCGAACTGGTGAACAGAGCGGGCGCCTTGACGATGGACGGTCCCGAGGCAGTCGGCGCCCGTGTCACCGCCCCCGATGATCACGACCCGCTTGCCGGCGGCCGTGATGAAGCCGTCGTCGCGAACAGTGTCGCCCTCGCAGCGCCGATTCTGCAAGGTCAGGTACTCCATGGCGAAGTGAATACCCGTGAGCTCGCGTCCGGGGACAGGCAGGTCGCGCGGCTGGCAAGCTCCGCCCGCCAGCACGATCGCGTCGAAGTCACGACGCAGATCACGCACCGGCAGGTCAACGCCGACGTGGGCGTTCGTCTGGAAGACGATGCCTTCCTTCTCCATGATCTGCAGGCGCCGCTCGAGAAAGCGCTTCTCCATCTTGAACTCGGGGATGCCGTAGCGCATGAGCCCCCCGATCCGATCGGCGCGCTCGAGGACCAGGACCCAGTGGCCGGCGCGGTTGAGCTGCTGAGCGCACGCCAGCCCGGCCGGGCCCGAGCCCACCACCACCACCCGCTTACCGGTGCGAACTCGTGGCGGATCCGGCGCGATCCAGCCGGCCGCGAAGGCATGCTCGATGATCTGGAGCTCGACCCCCTTGATGGTCACCGGATCGTCGTTGATCCCGAGGACACAAGCGCCCTCGCACGGCGCCGGACAGAGACGTCCTGTCCACTCGGGAAAGTTGTTGGTCGCGTGCAGGCGCTCGATGGCGTCGTGCCAGCGGTCGCGATAGACGAGGTCGTTCCAGTCGGGGATGATGTTGCCGAGCGGGCAGCCCCCATGACAGAAGGGGATGCCGCAATCCATGCAGCGCGCCGCTTGCTTCTGGAGCTCCTCGGTCGGGTAGGGGAGGTAGACCTCATGCCAGTCGCGCAGGCGCTCTCCCACCGGGCGGGCAGGCGGTTTCTTGCGCTGGATCTCCAGAAAGCCGGTGATCTTACCCACCGGCCGATCCCACCAGCTCGGCAAAGGTCGGCTCCCGCCCCTCGGCCCGGGCATGCGCCTCGGCGAGGAGGACCCGCTTGTAGTCGCGCGGCATGATCTTGACGAAGCGCGGCTGCACGTCTCGCCAGCCGGCGAGGATCCCAGCGGCGTAGGTGGATCCGGTCACCTCGACGTGGCGCTGGACCAGATCCCGGACGAGCTGGATGTCGGCCGCCTGATCGAGGGCCTCGAGGTCCACCATGCCCAGGTTGCAGCGGGTCTTGAAATCACCATCGATGTCGAGGACGTAGGCGACGCCGCCCGACATCCCGGCTGCGAAATTGCGGCCAGCATGGCCGAGGACCACGACCCGTCCTCCCGTCATGTATTCGCAGCCGTGGTCCCCCACGCCCTCGACCACGGCCAGAACGCCACTGTTGCGGACACCGAAACGCTCGCCGGCCACACCGCGCACATACGCCTCGCCGCTAGTGGCACCGTAGAGGGCGACATTGCCGATGATGATGTTCTCCTCGGGCTTGAAGGTCGACGTTCGCGGTGGGAACACCATCAGCTTGCCGCCCGAGAGGCCCTTGCCCCAGTAGTCGTTCGCGTCGCCCTCGAGGCTCAAGGTGATGCCCTTCGGCACGAAGGCACCGAAGCTCTGGCCGGCCGAGCCCGAGAAGTAAATCCGAATGGTATCGTCGGGAAGACCTTCCCCGCCCCAGCGTCGTGTCAGCTCGTACCCCAAGGTGGTACCCACGGTCCGGTTGGTGTTCCGAATGGGAAGCCGCAGTTCCACCCGCTGACGCTCCTCGAGAGCGCTCCGGCAGGCGGGGATCAGGGTGGTCGTGTCGAGCGCCTGCTCGAGGCCGTGATCCTGCGGCCGTACACACCGCCGAGCCACTTCCGGCGGCATGTCGGGCTGATGCAGAATCGCCGACAGATCGAGCCCGTGGGCCTTCCAGTGCTCGAGGGCCGGCTTGAAATCGAGCCGGTCGACCCGCCCGATCATCTCGTCCATGGTCCGGAAGCCCAGGGCCGCCATGGACTCCCGCACCTCGCGCGCCAGGAAGTGGAAGAAGTTCACGACGTGCTCGGCCTGGCCCGCGAACCGCTTGCGCAGCTCGGGATTCTGGGTGGCGATGCCTACCGGACACGTATTCAGGTGGCACACGCGCATCATGATGCAGCCGAGCACCACCAACGGCGCCGTGGAGAAACCGAACTCCTCGGCGCCAAGCAGGGCGGCGATGACGACGTCGCGCCCTGTCTTCAGCTGACCGTCGACCTGGACAACGATCCGATCGCGCAATTTGTTGAGCACGAGCACCTGCTGAGTCTCGGCCAGACCGAGCTCCCAGGGGCCGCCGCCGTGCTTGATCGACGTGAGAGGCGAGGCGCCCGTGCCACCGTCATGCCCGGAGATGAGAACGACGTCCGAGAAGGCCTTGGCCACCCCGGCCGCCACCGTTCCCACGCCGATCTCCGCCACGAGTTTGACGTGCACGCGTGCCTGGGGGTTGGCGTTCTTGAGATCGTGGATGAGCTGCTTGATGTCCTCGATCGAGTAGATATCGTGGTGAGGGGGAGGCGAAATGAGCCCCACACCCGGAGTCGCGAAGCGCACCTTGGCGATCCAGGGGTAGACCTTGGGGCCTGGCAACTGGCCGCCCTCGCCCGGCTTGGCCCCCTGCGCCATCTTGATCTGCAGATCGCTCGCGTTGACCAGGTACTCGCTGGTGACCCCGAATCGGCCCGAGGCGACTTGCTTCACCGCGCTCCGGCGCCAATCGCCGTTGGGATCGGGCTGATAGCGGGCCGCGTCCTCGCCGCCTTCGCCGGTGTTGGACCGGCCGCCGATGCGGTTCATGGCGATGGCCAAGGTCTCATGGGCCTCCTGGCTGATCGAGCCATAGGACATGGCCCCGGTGGCAAAGCGGCGAACGATCGACTCGACAGGCTCGACTTCCTCGAGGGGAATCGGTTGGGGCGCCAGTTTCAGATCGATGAGCCCGCGCAGAGTGGCCAGGGCCCGGCTCTGGTCGTCGCAGATCCGTGTGTAGTCACGGAACAGGGTATAGCTGCCGCTACGGGTGGCGTGCTGGAGTTTGCCGATCATGTCGGGATTGACCATGTGGTGCTCGCCGTCCCGGCGCCACTGATACTCGCCGCCCCAGTCGAGGTCCTGCTCGCCGACGGGACGGTCGGGAAAGGCGTCGGCATGCCGCCGACACGCCTCGTGAGCCAGCACATCGAGGCCGATGCCCGAGACGCGGGAGGCGGTGCCCGTAAAGTACCGGTCGACCACATCCCGATTGAGACCAATGGCCTCGAAGATCTGGGCCCCGCAGTAGCTCTGCAGGGTGGAGATCCCCATCTTGGCCATCACTTTCAGGATGCCCTTGTTGAGGGCTTTGATGTAATTCCGGACCGCCTTTGCATGGTCGACCCCGGTCAGGATCCCCTGGCGGATCATGACGTGGAGGGTCTCGAACGCCACCCAGGGATTCACGGCCCCGGCCCCGTAGCCGATGAGCAGGCACATGTGGTGGACTTCCCGGGCGTCACCGGTCTCGACGATCAGGCCGCAGCGCGTGCGGCTGCCCTCGCGCACGAGGTGATGGTGCACCGCCGCCGTGGCCAGGAGGCTCGGAATGGCGGCGTGGTCGCGGTCGATGCCGCGATCGGAGAGGATCAGGATGTTGTAGCCCTCGGCGACGGCTTGGCTGGCACCCTGTTGCATGTCCGCCAACGCTCGCTCGAGGGCCGCCGCTCCCGCCGCGGCGTGGTAGAGCATCGGCAGGGTCTTCGCCTTGAAGTCGGGGAGCACGACGTGCCGCACTTTGGCCAGCTCGTCGTTGCTCAGCACGGGATCGGGGAGCACGATCTGGCGGCACGATTCCGGTTCGGGCTTGAGGAGGTTGCGCTCGGGCCCTACCGTAGACTCCATGGCCGTCACCAGCTCCTCGCGAATCTGATCGAGAGGGGGATTGGTGACCTGGGCGAAGAGCTGTTTGAAGTAGTCGTACAGCAGCCGTGGCCGGTTCGAGAGGACAGCCAGCGAGGTATCGGTGCCCATCGAACCGATGGGCTCCTCACCACCATGGCCCATGGGCGCGAGCAGGATGCGGACGTCCTCGTGCGTGTAGCCGAAAGCGATCTGTCGGGTGAGCACGGCCGGTTGCTCGGGATCGGGCTCCGGATGGGCGGGGAGGTCGGCCAGGCTCACTTGGTGCTGGCGCAGCCACTGCGCGTAGGGGTACTGGGCGGCCAGCTCGCGCTTGATCTCCTCATCGTCGATGATGCGCCCCTGACCGGTGTCGACGAGGAAGATACGCCCCGGGTGTAGCCGCTCCTTCACCCGGATGTTCTCGGGGGGTATGTCGAGGACGCCGACCTCGGAGGCCATGATGACGAGGTCGTCCTTGGTGACGTAGTAACGCGAGGGACGTAGCCCGTTGCGATCGAGCACGGCCCCAATTACGGTGCCGTCGGTGAACGCGATGGAGGCCGGCCCATCCCACGGCTCCATGAGCGACGCATGGTATTCGTAGAACGCCTTCCGCTCCGCGCTCATGCTCTCGTGGTGCTGCCAGGGTTCGGGAATCATCATGAGGATGGCGTGCGGCAGCGAGCGGCCGTTCATCACGAGGAACTCGAGCACGTTGTCGAAGGTGGCCGAGTCCGAAAGCGCCTCCCGCGTCACCGGCAGGACCTTGGCCAGATCCTCCCCGAGCAGATCTGACTGGCACAGCGCCTCGCGCGCCCGCATCCAGTTGATGTTGCCCCGCAGCGTATTGATCTCGCCGTTGTGGGCAATGTACCGGTAGGGGTGGGCAAGGGGCCACGACGGAAACGTGTTGGTGCTGAATCGTTGGTGGACGAGAGCCAGCGCCGATTCCAGGTCCGCGTCGAGGAGATCTGGATACATGGTCTCGATCTGGTCGGCCGAGAGCATGCCCTTGTAGATGAGCGTGCGCGACGACAGGCTCGGGATGTAGAAGGCCGTTCGGGAGCCGCCGTCCAGAGCCAGCACGCCGGCTTCCACCCGCTTGCGGATCACATAGAGCTTGCGCTCGAAGTGAGCCTGGTCACTCACGGCCGCGCCGCGTCCGATGAAAACCTGCCGGATGCGCGGCTCGACGGCCCGGGCGCTGGCGCCCAGCAGACGGTCGTCGGTCGGCACGTCGCGCCAGCCGAGCAGCCGTTGTCCCTCCTGGACGACGATGTCGCCCAGAAGCGTCTCCAGCCGCGAGCGCTCGAGCGGATCGTGCGGCAAGAACACGAGGCCCGCCCCGTAGTGGCCGAGGGGGGGCAGAACGATGCCGAGGGCGCTGGTCACCTTGCGCAGGAAGCGGTCGGGGAGCTGCACGAGGATACCGGCCCCGTCCCCGGTGTTCGGCTCACACCCGCAGGCACCACGGTGCAAGAGATTGCAGAGAACCTGCAACGCTTTCTCCACAATCGCGTGCGACTTCTCGCCCCTGATGTTCACCACGAACCCCACGCCGCACGCGTCGTGCTCGTGCCGCGGATCGTACAGGCCCTGGGCGAGTGGTCGCTGCTCCTTCATGACGCGCACCCCTTTGTGAACAGTTGCACGATACTACGCGAAGCATGATTATTAGTCACCCCTGAAAAGTCGTATGGTATGTATTAGATTAACTAATATTGGAGACCTTCGATGCACCTGGAAACTCTGCGGCTGTACTGTGACATCGTCCGGCTTCAGAGCTTCTCGCGCGGGGCAGAGCAAAACTTCGTGTCGCAGTCCGCGGCCAGCCAAGCCGTGCAACACCTCGAGACGACGCTCGGTGTCGCCCTCATCGACCGGACGAAGCGACCCTTCGTGGTCACGCCGGAGGGACAGGCCTTCTACCGGACCTGCCAGGGGCTGCTCGAGATGTGGGACAAGGCCAAGTCCGAGGTAGCCGCCGTGAAGGAGCGAGTGGCGGGCACGGTGCGCGTGGCCGCCATCTACTCGGTGGGACTGCACGATGTGAGCCGCCACATGCAGCGGTTCATGTCCCTCTATCCCGAGGCGCGTGTCCAGCTCGAGTGCCTGCATCCCCACAAGGTGGTGGAGGCCGTCCTCAGCGGCGAGGTCGACGTCGGAATCATGTCCTATCCGCCCGCCGAGCGAGCCCTCTCCGTGGTGCCCCTGCGCGCGGAACCGATGGTCTTCGTCTGTCACCCCCAACACCGGCTGGCTCGGCGGCGGCTCGTGGCTCCCGCCGAGCTGAACGGGGAGAACTTTGTGGCCTTCGATCCCGGGCTCACCATTCGCCGGGCCATCGACCGGACGTTGCGGCAGCACAACGTCCGGGTCAACGTCGTGATGCAGTTCGACAACATCGAGACCATCAAACAGGCCATCATCATCGCCGCCGGAGTCAGCGTGCTCCCTCATCACACGGTCCAGAAGGAGGTGGGGATCCGGGTGCTGGCCGCCGCCACCATGGACATCCCCGATCTCGTGCGCCCGGTGGGGATCATCCACCGCCGGCAGAGGCCGCTCACGCCGACCGCGGCCCGCTTCGTCGCGTTGTTGACCGAGGCGTCCCAGGAGGGGAGCGGGCCAGCCCCCATCCGCTGAGCCCAATCGGCCGGGATCGGACGATCGGACGCTAAACCCTTGCCGGGGTGGACCCTCTTCGCTAGACTAGGGTTGGACTGTCCGAGGTGAGGGGCAAGGGTATGTGCGACGGCAGAGGAGAGGACCTCGATGACTGAGACGGCGGCTCCCGTCACGGGTGCCCAGAAGCGACTGAAAGAGCTCGATCGCGCGGTGATCCGTTTCGCCGGTGATTCTGGCGACGGGATGCAGCTCACGGGCGAGCAGTTCACCACCGAGTCCGCGTGGGCCGGCAACGACATCGCAACACTGCCGAACTTTCCCGCCGAGATCCGCGCGCCCGCCGGCACGCTCTTCGGCGTCTCGAGCTTTCAATTGCAGTTCGGAAGCCAGCGCGTGTACACCCCGGGGGATCGTCTGGATTGTCTGGTGGCCATGAACCCGGCCGCGCTCAAGGTGCACTTGCGTGATCTCAAGCCGGGCGGCCTGCTTCTCGTCAACACCGCCTCCTTCGACGAGCGCAACCTGACCAAGGCCGGCTATCCCAGTAACCCGCTCGACGATGCAACGTTGTCGGAGCGCTATCGCCTGCACAAGATCGACATGACCGGCCTCACCCACCAGGCGATTCAAGATTTGTCACTCAATACGAAAGAGCGGGACCGGACCAAGAACTTCTTTGCCCTCGGCCTCGTGTCGTGGATCTACACCCGCCCCCTCGAGCCCACGCTCGAGTGGATCGGGAAGCGATTCGCCAAGAACACGATCTACGCCGAAGCCAACACCCGCGTGCTCAAAGCCGGACACGCCTTCGGTGAAACCGCCGAGATCTTCGCCGAGCACTACGCCATCGAGGCAGCCGAGATGGCGCCCGGGCTCTACCGAGCGATGACCGGCAACCGTGCGCTCGCGTGGGGGCTGCTCGCCGCCGCCCAGCGGTCGAAGCTGACCATTGTGTATGGGGCGTACCCGATCACCCCGGCCAGCAGCATTCTCGAGGAACTCGCCATGCACAAGCGCTTCGGCATCCGGACGATTCAAGCCGAAGACGAGATCGCCGCGGTGACGGCGGCGATTGGCGCAGCGTTTGGGGGTGCCATCGGCGTGACCGGATCGAGCGGGCCCGGTATCGCGCTGAAAAGCGAAGGGATCGGCCTCGCGGTGACGGCGGAATTGCCGCTGGTCATTTTCGACATCCAGCGCGGCGGCCCCTCGACGGGCCTGCCCACCAAGACCGAGCAGGCGGACCTGATGCAAGCCCTCTATGGGCGCAACAGTGAATCGCCGGTCGTGGTGCTCGCCCCCGCCTCACCGGGGGACTGCTTCTACATCGCCTACGAAGCGGTGCGCATCGCGGCCAAGTACATGGTCCCGGTGATGGTCCTCAGCGACGGCTTCCTGGCCAATGGCTCCGAGCCCTGGCTCATTCCCGATCCGGAAACCTTGCCCCCGCTCGACATCCAGTTCCGCACCGAGAAGGAAGGCTTCTTCCCGTACCTTCGTGATCCGGCCACGCTGGCGCGTCCCTGGGTGCGTCCGGGCACACCCGGTCTCGAGCACCGTATCGGAGGTCTCGAGAAGCAGGACGTCACCGGCAACATCTCCTACGATCCAGAGAACCATGACCACATGGTGCGGACGCGGGCCGAGAAGGTGCGCCGGGTAGCCCAGGAGATCACGCCCACGTCGATCAATGGCCCGGCCACCGGCGATCTGCTCGTGGTGGGCTGGGGCGGAACGTACGGGGCCATCACGGCCGCCGTGGAGCGCGCTCAGATTGCCGGTAAGTCGGTGGCCTCGATTCACCTGCGGTACCTCAACCCGTTGCCGCCCGACCTCGGTCACATCCTGCGCGAGTACCGTAAGGTGCTGGTGCCCGAGATCAACAGCGGGCAGCTCGTCCGGATCCTCCGCGCTGAGTACCTGGTGGACGCGGTGGGTTTCAACCGCGTGCGCGGCCTCCCCTTGGCCACCGAGGAAATCTGCGAGGCGATCGATCAACTGCTGGGGAGCCAGTCATGAGCGTTGTCGGAGCGGGAGCAGCGGCCACACCCACCCCGAAGTACACCAAGAAGGACTTCGAATCCGATCAGGACGTCCGCTGGTGCCCGGGCTGTGGGGACTATGCCATCCTCAGCGCGGTCCAGAAGTCGATGCCCGATCTGGGCATTCCGCGCGAGAATATCGTCTTTGTCTCGGGCATCGGGTGCTCGAGCCGATTCCCGTATTACATGAATACCTACGGCTTCCACACCATCCACGGACGGGCGCCCGCCATCGCCACCGGCCTCAGGGTGGCACGCCCGGATCTCAAGGTCTTCGTGGTCACCGGGGACGGGGACGGACTTTCGATCGGCGGCAACCACATGTTGCACGTCCTGCGCCGCAACGTGGGCCTGACGATCCTGCTCTTCAACAACCGCATCTACGGACTCACCAAGGGGCAGTACTCGCCGACCAGCGAGCTGGGTAAGATCACCAAGTCCACGCCACTCGGCTCCGTCGACCGGCCCGTCAATCCGCTGGCCTTTGCCCTCGGGTGTGGAGCGACGTTCGTGGCACGCACGGTCGACCGCAACATCCCACACATGGAGGAGATGTTGCGGCGGGCGGCCGCCCACAAGGGCGCGGCGTTCCTGGAGATCCTGCAGAATTGCAACGTGTACAACGACCTCGCGTGGAACGTGCTCTACGACAAGGAGTCGAAAGTTCAGCACGAACTACGGCTCGAGCAGGGGAAGCCGCTTCTGTTCGGCCCGCCCACCGCCCGCAAGGCGGTCATCATGAACGGCGTGACTCCACAGGTGGTCGACGCGAAGGATGTCCCCGAGAGCGCCCTCTGGATCCACGACGAGTCGAATCTCAACGCCGCCAAGCTCCTGGCCGACCTGTTCGCGCCGGACTTCCCCGTGCCGATCGGTGTGTTCTCCAGCATCGCCGCACCGGTGTACGAGGATCTCATCCTGGAGCAGGAGCGGCGCGTCCTCAGCGAGCGCGGCCCCGGTGACATCGCCAAGCTGCTCACCTCAGGCGACACCTGGAGGATCGGCTAGCGGGCCGATGAAACAGGGCCATCTGCGTCGTTGGCTCGTCGGGGCCTCCCTGCGGCGTATGCGGCATACGCCTCAGTCGCCCCTCTCCTCGCCGCCTAGCATCTGGCCCTGTTTGATCGGCCCGCGGCGGGTTTCCGCAATCGGCTAGGCGTCGCCATTACCGAGAATCTCTGCGCTGACTCGTGGGGCTGACCCTCGCCTTTCTTGCCGAGCTGGAAGCCATCGTCGGACGCGACGGTCTCGTGGTGTCCTCCGAAGGCCGTCTCGTCTACGAGTGCGACATGCACACCTTCTACAAGGGCGCCCCGGACGCGGTTGTCCTTCCCACCACCGCCGAGCAAGTCCGCGAGGTGGCCCGCGCGTGTCGACGGGCAGGCACGCCCCTGGTTCCCCGCGGTTCGGGAACCGGGCTGATCGGCGGGGCCATGGCCCCGCGCGGTGGGGTCATGGTGTCCACCACACGAATGAACCGTATCCTCGAGCTGGATCTGCCCAACCGGTGCGCCCTCGTACAGCCCGGGCTGATCAACCTGTGGCTGACCCACGCCGTGAGGGAGCGCGGCTACTTCTTCGCGCCGGACCCCTCCAGCCAGATGGTCTCGTCGATCGGTGGCAACGTCTCCACGAACGCCGGCGGGCCTCACTGCCTGAAGTACGGGATCACCACCAACCATGTGCTGGGTCTCCAGCTCGTCACTGGAAGCGGTGACCTCGTTTGGATGGGTGGCAAGACTCCGGATCGACCCGGCTACGATCTCACCGGTGTCACGGTGGGCTCCGAAGGGACCTTTGGCCTGGTTACTGCCGTCCTCGTCCGTCTCCTTCACGAGGCGGAGGCGGTGAAAACGGCGCTGGCCTCGTTTGCCTCGATGGAGGCGGCGGCCGAGGCCGTGTCGGCGATCATCGCCGCCGGGATGATCCCGGCCGCCCTGGAGATGCTCGACGACGTGATGATCGGCGCCATCAATGCGGGCGTGGGGGCCGGATTCCCTGAGGGTGCTGCCGCGGTGCTCCTCATCGAGCTGGATGGTCCGCGCGCCGAGATCGAGGTTGAGGGGGAACGCGCCGCAGCCCTGTGTCGCGAGCGGGGCGCCATCGAGGTCCGGGTAGCCCGGGACGAGACTGAGCGGGCCCTCCTCTGGAAGGGCCGCAAGGAGGCCGCGGGCGCGGTCGGCCGGCTCGCCCCGACGTATCTCCTCCAGGACGCGGTTGTGCCCCGATCGAAGCTCCCTCACATCATGCGCGAGATGGCGGCGATCGCCGCGCGCCATCGCGTGCTCCTGGCCAACGTGTTTCATGCCGGCGACGGCAACCTGCATCCGCTCATCTGCTTTGACGATCGGGACCCGGAGGAGCTGGAGCGCGCCAAGCAGGCGAACGAGGAGTTGATGAATGCCTGCATCGCCCTCGGGGGCAGCGTGACCGGCGAGCACGGGGTCGGCCTGGACAAGGCCATGAAGTTGCCGCTGCAGTACGCCGACGCCGACCTGAACTTCATGTATCGCCTCCGGCGAGTCTTCGATCCCGACGGCATCATGAACCCCGACAAGCTGCTGCCAACCCATCCCGCCTGCGGCGAGAGTTTCCGCGCTCCCCGGCCTCAACTGCCGGCGGGAGCCTGGATCTAGGGTGGCGGTTTCCACCCGCTCGCTGTCCGATGCGTTCGGCGCCATCGTGGGTGTCGACGCCGTGCAAAGCGGCGAGGTCGGCCGGACCGTGGACGGTGTGGTCGCCGCGCTGGGTGGCAGCGCCCGCTACGACGGAGGAGCTGGGCGCCCTGCTGGGGCTCGCGCACGCCGAGAGGCTCGTCGTCGTCCCTCGTGGCAGCGGCAGTGCGATGGCCCTCGGACATCCTCCAACGCGCGTCGACCTCGTCGTCGACCTCCAGCGCATGGACCGAATCTTGGAATACAACCCCGATGACCTCACCATGACCGTGGGAGCCGGGGCGACCCTCGGACGCCTCGAGGCCCCGCTGCGCGCGCGGGGGCAGTTTCTTCCCCTCGATCCCCCGGGCGCCGCGACGCGGACGATCGGGGGAGTGGTGGCGACCAATGCGAGCGGGCCGCTTCGTGTTCGCTACGGGACGAGCCGCGATCTGCTCCTAGGAGTCCGGTTCGTGCAGGCCGACGGCGTGGTCACCTGGGGTGGAGCCAAGGTGGTCAAGTCCGTGACGGGCTATGACATTCCCAAGCTCATGGTCGGTTCGCTGGGAACGCTGGGGATCTTGTCCGAGCTGACTCTGCGGCTGCACCCTCTGCCAAATTGCGAACGGACTTGGATCGTGACGTTCGGGGCAGCCCAGAGTGCGCAGGCATTCGTGGCATCGCTGATGGACTCGGCCCTGCAACCGAATCGCGTGGAGTGGCTCAACCGGATGGCGGCCCGAGCCTGGACCGAGATGCCGGCGGCGGCCGCGATCGTGGTGTCGGTGGGCAGCGTGGAGGCCTCAGTGCTCGATCAGCAGGCTCGAATCGAAGGACGAGCACGCCAGGCGAATGGCGTGATGAGCGAGGTCGCCCACGACCGTTGGCCCCGCCACGGCGCCGGTCCCGATTCGTCCGACGTGGTCACCTTGCGCGTGGGAACATTGCCGAGCGTCCTTGCGGATAGCGTCACCGGTCTCGAGCGGGCGGCGGCCGACGTCGCGCCGGCAGCCACCCTTAGCATCACGGGCTCGGCCGTCCTCGGTGCCTTGCGGGCCGAATTGAGTGGAGCGGGCCTCGAGGAAGCCGTGGCGTTGCTCTCGCGAGCACGTGCGCTCGTGGAGCCGGTGGCGGGGAGCGTGATCGTCGAGCGGGCCCCGATCGCCGTCCGGCGCGCCGTCGATCCCTGGGGCCCGGTGGCACCCGAGCCATTGGCGCTAATGCAGACCCTCAAGCGGGAGTTCGATCCCGAA
Source organism: uncultured Candidatus Rokubacteria bacterium (assembly GCA_963754315.1). Classification (GTDB taxonomy): domain Bacteria; phylum Methylomirabilota; class Methylomirabilia; order Rokubacteriales; family CSP1-6; genus CAVWFS01. The sequence goes on along the minus strand of CAVWFS010000007.1, from coordinate 118,883 downwards.
GGAATCTTGAATCCCGGCCGCTTCGTCGGTGGGCTGTGACGGGCGTGACCCCGCTCGCGCCGAGCCTCGACGAGATCCGCAAGTGTGTCCACTGCGGGATTTGTCTGCCCCAATGCCCGACCTACCGCGTCCTCGGGGAAGAGATGGACTCGCCCCGGGGACGGATCTATCTGATGCGCGCCGCCGCCGAGGGGCGAGCCTCCCTGAGCGAGAGCTTCGCGCGACATATGGATCTCTGCCTCGGCTGTCGCGCGTGCGAGACGGCGTGCCCCTCGGGGGTCGCCTTTGGCTCGCTGCTCGAGGCCACGCGTGCCCAGCTCCGAGCTGCCCGCCCGGCCTCGCGCCGGCGGTCCCTCGAGCGCGCGATCTTCGCGCTGTTCCCGTATCCGGACCGCCTGGGCAGGGCGCTGGCTGCCCTGCGACTGTACCAGCGCACGGGCCTCCGCTCCCTGGTCCGCCGCACTGGTCTGCTCGCGCGCGTGTCATCGCTGGCGGGCATGGAGGCGCTCTTGCCGGATGTTCCCCGCGCGATCACCATCCCGGAGCTGACACGGGCGCGCGGACGGCGCCGTGGCCGGGTTGGCCTTCTCACCGGGTGCGTGCAGCGCCACGTGTTCCCATCGGTCCACCGCGATACCGTGACCCTCCTCGCCCTGGCCGGTTACGATGTCCTGGTGCCGCGCAACCAAGGTTGCTGCGGAGCGCTTGATCTTCATGCAGGGCGGGTGGAGCCATACCGTGAGCGCGCCCAGATGCTGACCGTTGCGTTCCCGGACGATCTCGACTTCGTCGTCACCAACGCCGCCGGGTGCGGCGCCACCATGCGCGAGTACGGTCACACCTGGCCGGCGTCGGCGGCCGCTCAACGTCTGGCCGGCCGCACGCGCGACGTGACCGAAGTGCTCGCGGACGCCGAGTTGCCTCTCGGTGTCCTCGCGGTGACCGTGACCTATCACGACGCCTGTCACCTGGCGCATGGCCAACGCGTGCGCACTCAGCCACGCGCACTGCTCGCGCGTATCCCCGGGCTCTCACTGGTGGAGCTCCAGGACAGTGATCTGTGTTGCGGCAGCGCCGGCGTCTACAATCTACTCGAGCCGGAAATGTCGGATCGCCTGCTGGCCATGAAGCTCGAGCGGATCGTCGCCACGGGGGCCCGCGTCGTCGCCGCCGGGAACCCCGGCTGCGTCCTGCAGATCGCCAAGGGAGCGCGCCGGCGCCGCCTCGATCTGGAGGTCCGGCACCCGGTCGAGCTGCTGGCGCGCGCCGTCGAGGCAGGGGAGAGGAGCCGCGGGATATGAAGATCCGGTTGCGTGACCACGTCACGATGCAGGCTGATAAGATGGCGAAGGTTCTGCTCGCGTCCACCCCGCGCGTGCTGGTCGATCTGTACTGTTTGGCTCCCGGGCAGACGCAGAAGCCGCACGCCCACGCGGACCAGGACAAGCTCTACGTCGTCCTGGAGGGCCACGGCCGCATTCATCTCGACGGAATCGAGGAAGCGGTGGCGCCCGGAGAGGCCGTGGTGGCCAAGGCGGGAGCCGTCCACGGCGTCGTCAATAGCGGGGCGACACCGCTCATCGTCCTTGTCGTCGTGACGCCTCCGCCGCCGCACGCATGACGCCTCCCCCACGCCACTTCACCCCAGCCGAGGTCGAAGCACTCATCCCGCGTCTCACCGCGATCATGGAACGGGTCAGGAGCGCCCAACAGGACGCCCTGGCGGCCCGTGAACGGTTGCACGCCGAAGGGCAGCGCATCAACTTCTCGGGAGGTGGCGTGATCGACCAGACCCAGTGGCGCCGGGACCGAGAGACAGCGGAGCGCGCGACGCGCGTCGTGCAGAAAGGACTCGAGGAGATCCAGAAGCTCGGTGGCGTACCCAAAGACCTCGGCCTCGGCCTCGTCGATTTCCCGCACCTACGGCGAGGGGAAGAGGTCCATCTCTGCTGGAAATACGGCGAGCAGGCAATTAGCTTCTGGCATGGGCTCGACGAGGGCTACGCGGGAAGGAAGCCGCTGTGACCCGCTACGCGGCCGTCCTCTTCGACCTCTTCGACACCCTCGTGCTGTTCGACTCGACGCGCTTGCCGCTGGTCGAGATCAACGGCCAGCGAGTGCACACGACGGCGCGCCTGCTCCACGAGCGGCTCGGGCGCGATGCGCCCGGGGTCACCCTGGAAGCCTGCTACGGAGCGCTGCGGGACAGCTGGCGCGAAGCAGAACGCCTGCGTGCGCTCGATGCGCGCGAGGTGCCGGCGCCGCAACGCTTCCGAGACTTCCTGCGGCGGCTGGCTCTCGACCCGGCCGCGCTTCCCCCGACACTGGTGACCGATCTCGTCGACACCCACCGCCGCGAGCTGGGCCGCGCCGCCGACTTTCCCGCCCATCACGGGCCGCTCCTCAGAGACCTCAGCGAGCGCTCGCGGCTGGCGGTGGTCTCGAACTTCGACTACACCCCGACCGCCCTCGACATTCTCGATCGAGCCGGCGTGGCCGGGCTCTTCGACGCGATCGTGGTGTCGGACGAGGTCGGCTGGCGCAAACCGCATCCGGCGATCTTCGCGCACGCCCTCGAGCGCCTGCAGGTCGCGCCTTCGCAGGCGCTCTTCGTGGGTGACCGAGCCGACATCGACGTCGTCGGTGCCCAGCGGGCGGGCATGCATGCCGTGTGGATCAATCGCGGCGCCGAACCATTGCCGGCCGGGATCACACCTCCAGAGTTCGAGGTGCACGATCTCGGCGAGCTGAGAGCCATTCTCGAGTCTGCCTGACGAACCCGCGCCTTGGTGCTGGGATCCCCGGCCCCGGCGTGGGCATCCTAACAAAGGAGAGGACACAGTCCAGATGCCTGTGACACGCAAGGTCATCATCATCGGCTCCGGGCCCGCCGGCTACGCCGCGGCCATTTACGCTGCCCGCGCCAATCTGGCCCCACTCATGTTCACCGGAGTTCAATCGGGCGGCCAGCTCATGCTGACGACGCTCGTGGAGAACTATCCAGGATTCGTGGACGGCGTCATGGGTCCGGAGCTCATGGAGGTCATGCGCAAGCAGGCGGAACGGTTCGGAGCGGAGATGATCGGCGAGGACGTCACGACGGTGGACTTCAGCCGGCGCCCGTTCATCGTGAAGGCGGGCGAGCAGCAGCAGGAAGCGGGCGCTGTCATCATCGCGACCGGCGCCTCTGCCAAGCTTCTGGGTTTGCCGGCGGAGACGAAGCTGATGGGACGCGGCGTCTCCACGTGCGCCACCTGCGACGGGTTTTTCTTCAAGGACCAGACCATCATGGTGGTCGGGGGCGGAGACTCAGCGCTCGAGGAGGCTCTGTATCTGGCCCGTCTCGGGCGCAAGGTGGAAGTGGTGCACCGGCGGGACACCTTGCGGGCGTCGAAGATCATGCAGGAGCACGCCTTCAAGAATCCCAAGATCGAGTTCATCTGGAACACCGTCGTTGACGACATCTTCGACGTGGAGAAGGGCCGGGTCACCGGTGTCCGCCTCCGCGACGTCGTGACTGGCGCCCAGCAGGACCGCCCCGTGGACGGGCTCTTCATCGCCATCGGCCACGACCCCAACACTGGCCTCTTCCGTGACCAGGTCGAGCTTCTGCCTAACGGCTATATCAAGGTCGTTCCCGGCACCACCCAGACCTCGGTACCCGGAGTGTTCGCCGCCGGCGATGCCGCCGACTACGTCTTTCGGCAGGCGGTCACCGCGGCCGGCACCGGGTGTATGGCCGCTCTCGAAGCCGAGCGCTACCTCGAAGCCTCCACCGGCTCCTGACGCGAAGTGCTCAGCGTCGGGGGTCGCGAGTCGCCGCCGGTTCGTCCGCGCGCTAGCTCCCGACCCGGAGGGCTGAACCGAGGTCGCGCAGCAGCGCGATGGTCGACAGATACGAGAGCTTGCCGGTCCGCGGATTCTCCGAGGGGACGTTGGCGATCTCAACGTTCAGTTGACCGAACTCGCCCTCGACGTGAACGCGGTGTCGATTTCGGTCCAGCCCCGGAACAGCAAAGATCTTGATGCGCGTCCGCTCGGGCCCCACCCCGGCCAAGGAAAGGGCGGCGACCACGTTGACATTGGCGGGAAAGGCCTGGCAGGCTTCGCGGGCCGATCCTTCGAAGATCAGCGTCTCTGCCGTGATCGCACTGAGGTCGATTCGCCTCTGGGTGATCCACGGCGCGCCCTCCAAACCGCGCGGTGGTTTTCGCGTTTCCATGGTGACGGACGTGATTGTCCCGATTCGCGCGCCCTTCACCCCGTCGAGACCAGCAATGGCCGCCGAGGGTACCAAGATACGGCCCCCGTTGGCCGCGGCCAGGTTCACCCAGTCGTCACGCCCAAGCAGGCCGCCGCAGGAGAGAACCACCAGCTGACGGCCGGCCCCGAGCGCTTTCGGAGCGATCTCGGCCAGGTGCGCCTGGGTCGACGCTTCGACCACGAGATCGGATACGGCCACCAACGTGTCCAGGTCGACGAAGGGCGAGGTCCGGGACAAACCCTTCAGGAAGCGCTCGCCTCGCGCGCGGTCACGGGCGGTCACCGCGGCCAAGGTCAGCCCCGGGATCCCGGCGTCGAGAGCCTCGCAGACCTTGCGCCCGATGGCACCGAGTCCGACGACTCCCACCTTCATGTCATGGCCCTCCTGCCGCAAGATCTAGTGGGCGACGTGTCGATGGACGCCAGATATGCTATTGTACAGCCACCCTGAGAAGTGAGCAGGCTTCGTGAGCGACTCCAAGCGATCGCGGTCAGAACGCCGCCTGCCCAGCGCGCTTCGGCTACGGCAGCCGCTCGAGCACCTCTATGCGAGCTTCGATTATGGCGCCCGGATCGAGCGCGACGCCATCAAGTTCCCCCTTCGCTATGGCGATCCTCACGACCGGGAAGTCGTCGCCCTGCTCACGGCATGCCTCGCCTATGGACGCGTCGACCTCTTCGGAGTCGCCCTCGAGGGGGTGCTCGCCGCCATGGGGCCGGCTCCGATCCGCTTCGTCATGGAGTTCGAGCCCGATCGTCACAGCCACCTCTTTGCGAGCTTTCGATACCGGTTCAATCGGCCGTGCGACATGGTCGCCTTCTGCGTGGCCATGCGCCAGATCCTCGAACGGCACGGAAGCCTGGAGCGCTGCTTCCTGGCCGGCGACGAGAACCCACGCGACGATGTGGGGCCACCCCTGGAGCGTTTCGCGCGCGCCTTCCTCGAGGCTGACCTCAGTCAGGTGTTCGCGCGCGGAAGGGTCTCTCGCGGTTATCGCCATCTCTTCCCGTTGCCGTCGACAGGAGGCCCGTGTAAGCGCCTGCACCTGTTTCTGCGCTGGATGGTTCGCCGGGAGCGGCCCGATTTTGGGCTCTGGCGGAGCGTCTCGCCGGCACGGCTGCTGATCCCCGTCGACACGCACGTGGAAAACATGAGCCGCAGCATCGGCCTCACGCGCCGTCGCTCCCGTACTTGGCGCATGGCTAAGGAGATCACCAGACAACTGGCCGCCATCGACCCGGACGACCCGGTCAAGTTCGACTTCGCGCTCTGCCACACTCGCATGGCCGGTGATTGCCTCGATCGGCGCGATCCGGTCGTCTGTCCCGGGTGCGGCTTTCGGCGTGTCTGCCGCCACTGGAGGAGGGTCGGCTGGCGGCCTGGGCCAAGCGCACCGTCGCCGTTGGAGGATCCCACACCTCATGAATGAGGCCGTCCCCGTAGCGGTCGGCATTGCCGCGGGGGCGTTGCTCGCCTGGCTCGTGGTGCGGGCTCGTGGGTCTGCGGCCGCGCGTGTCGAACGCATGGGCCTGCAGGCGCGCGTGGCTGCCCTCGAGGCGATCGAGCTCGAGATGCGCAGACTGCTAGATCAGCGAGACAGCGAGGTGGCACACCTGCACGCAGCGCTCGCCGATGAGCGTGAGCGGCGGGGGCAGGCCGACGCGCGGTGGGAGGCCTCGCGCGTCAACCTGGAGGAGCAGCGGCACCTCCTCGACGAGGCGCGAATCCGTCTGGCCGAGACATTCAAGGCTCTCAGCGCGGAGGCGCTGCAGCAGAGCGGCGCCGCCTTCCTCGATCGCGCTCGGGAAGCGCTCGAGGTCCAGCTCGGACGCCGCCAGGACGCCGTGGAAGGTCTCGTCCGACCGCTCCAGGATGCGCTCGTCCGTTACGAGGGCGCGGTCCGGACAATGGAAGGGACGCGGGCTCATGCCTACGGCAACCTGGAGGAACAGTTGCGCAGCTTGGCGGCCGGTCACGCCGAGCTCCAGCGCGAGACGGGCGCGCTGGTGGCGGCGCTACGTACCCCCCACGTGCGTGGGCGATGGGGTGAGATGACCTTGCACCGTGTGGTGGAATTGGCAGGCCTCACCCAGCATTGCGACTATGTCGAGCAGGTCACGGTGGAGGGGCAGAGCGGACGGATACGCCCGGACATGGTCGTACGGCTGCCGGCCGGGCGTGAAATCGTCGTCGACGCGAAGGTCCCTCTGACCGCGTACCTCGACGCTCTGGCCGCTCGCACCGAGGAAGAGCGCACGGCCGCCCTCGCGCGCCATGCGCAGCAGATGCGCCAGCACATGAGTGCCCTTGCCAGCAAGGCGTACTGGGACGAGTTCGCGAAGGCCGCCGATCTCGTGGTGATGTTCATCCCCGGCGAGTCGTTCGTGGCGGCCGCGGCCGAGACGGATCGTTCCCTCATCGAGGACGGGCTGAGCCGGCGGGTCGTGGTCGCCACGCCCACCACCTTGATCGCCCTCCTGCGTTCCATCGCCTATGGGTGGCGTCAGGAACAGCTCGCGCAGAATGCCGGGGAGATCAGCGCGTTGGGCCGTCAGCTGTACGAACGCTTGCGCATCCTCACCACCCATGTCGGCGAGGTAGGAGCCTCGCTCGGCCGCGCCACCGCCGCCTTCAATCGAGCCGTCGGCTCGATGGAATCCCGGGTCCTGCCATCGGCTCGACGCTTTCGCGACCTGGGGGCGGCCAGTGGTGAGGACCTCCCGCTGCTCGAACCCATCGACGAGCGCCCTCGCGAGCTGAGCCCGCTGGGAGGGCCGGCGCCAGCGGATCGCGAAGGCATCATGCCGTGATCGGGTCGCCCGGGCCGCACCGCACCCAGCATGGTATGATCAAGTGCCTGTGGCTGTGGGTCCGCGAGGAGGGACATGACGACCATTCCGATCCAGGTCTATGGCATCAATCTTCTCGTCCGGATGATGACGGAGGTGCCTGCAGACATCCGCGTACACTGTCCGAAGGGCTCACCGATCCGGTACGGGGAAGTCGTGGCGCGGGGAGACGGCTTCGACGAAGGTGCTAGCGCCTTCCGTGAGATGCCCGCCGTGAAGAGCGTGGTGGCCTTCGAGGAAAGCTCGGAAGAGGTGGAAGGCCACTACTTTATGGTGGCCGGCGAAGAGTATCGCGTCATCCGGCTCGACGCGGTCATCCTGTCGTTTCCGCTCGAATAGCCTCGCGAGTTCCCGCGGTCAATATCAGCGAGCTCGGTGACGCGATAACGGTTTACATTGCTTCGTCTCTGAGTTTCCTTGAGAGTGTATGAGCCAGGCGCCTCGGCTCCGGGTGGACCTCGAGTTCTTCCCAGTTGAACAGGACGGCCAGCGTCTGCTGGGGATACGCGACCCGGCCGGGTACACGGCGTCGGTCGTGCTCTTGCCTGGCACCCTCCTCGCCATCGTTTCGCTCTTCGACGGTCAGCGCTCCATCGTCGACATCCAGGCAGAACTGATGCGACGGCATGGAGAGTTGGTCCGCGCAGAGGAGATCGAGCAGATCATCGTCGCTCTCGACGAGCACGGGTTCATCGACAGCCCACGTTTCGCCGATCGGCGTCAGGCGGTCGACCGTGCGTTCATGGCGTCACACGCGCGGCCGGCCGCCCATGCCGGCGGCGCCTACCCGGCCGATCCTGACGAGCTCAGGCGCGCATTCGACGGCTTTTTCACGGCGCCGGGAGGCCCCGGGCCGCCGACGCGCTCCCCGAACCGGCTGGCGGGGCCGGTCCTTCGCGGGCTGATCGCCCCCCACATCGATTTCCATCGTGGGGGACCCGCCTACGCCTGGGCCTACCGTGATCTCGTCGAGCGCAGCGACGCCGACTGCTTTGTCATCTTCGGCACCTGCCACGCCGGGATGCGAGAGCCGTTCGTGCTGACTCGCAAGGACTATGCGACCCCGCTCGGTCCGGCCGTCGTCGATCAGGAACTCGTCGACGGGCTGACCACGCGCGCCCAACAGGATTGCTTCGCGTCCGAGCTAGCTCACCGCGGTGAGCACTCGATCGAGTTCCAGGCCGTGTTCCTGAGCTACCTATTCGGAAGCCACCGGGCCTTCACCATCGTGCCCATCCTGGCCAGCTTCGCCCACGAGGCCCTCGCGCGCGGGCAGGGACCGGAGGACGACCCACGGGTACCGCGCTTCCTGGATGCCCTCGCGGAGACGATGGCAACGTCTGGCCGAAAGGTGGTGGTGATCGCCGGGGCCGACCTCGCGCATGTGGGACCGCGTTTCGGCGATCCGACCCCGATCGAGCCCAACGCGCTGCAGCGGGTCGCCCAGGAGGATCGGGCCATGTTGGCCACGGTCGAGGAAGGCGACGCCCGCGGTTTCTTCAATTCCATCGCGGCCGACGGAGATCGGCGACGGATCTGTGGCTTCTCGCCGATCTACACCCTCCTGCGCACGCTCGGGTCGGGCCGCGGTCAGGTCAAGCACTATGGGCAGTGGCCGGATCCGCAGGCCGTGGTCACTTACGCGAGCGTGGTCTTCTGATGGCCACCCCGCCCTCAGATTGGCAATTGCCGCGCCTGCGCATCGACCGCAGCGGTGATTGGTTCGACGACGACGTCCAGGTCACCCACCCCGGGGTGCTCGCCAACCTCCGCGCCGGGTTGCGGCGCGATACCGGAGGCTACTTCATCCAGACTCGTGTGCGGATCCCGGTAGAAGTCGACGACGTCCCGTGGGTCATCACCCGGCTCGAGCCGCGGGGAGGAGCGTTGTTCGCGCAGGTCAACGACGAGACGGAGGAGGTCGTCGATCCCGCGTCGATTCGTATCGGCCCTGGCCAAGTGCCGTACTGCACGATCAAGGGAGGCGCCTTCGTGGCGCGGCTTGACCGGGCGGCGACCTATCAGCTTCTGTCGCTCGCCGACTACGACGAGGCCACCGAGCGGAGCACGCTCCGACTGGGAGGCCGCGTCTATTCCCTCGGCCCTGCCGACCCGGAGGCCCAGAAGACCTAGCCCGTACCCCTGCGGGTTTGCGCGAGGACTCCCAGCATGGCGTCATGGATACGCCCGTTACTGGCCACGATGGAAGGCGCGTCAAGGTCGAGCGGACCACCCTCGAGGTTACTGATGCGTCCTCCGGCCTCCTCCACCAGCAGCGCGCCGGCCGCTGCGTCCCAGGAGCCGAGGCGTAGTTCCCAGTACCCGTCCAGGCGCCCGGCCGCGACGTAGGCTAGATCGAGGGCAGCCGATCCCAGGCGCCGAACGCCACGGGCGCGCAGGCTGAAGGCGGCGTACTCGGGCAAATTGGTCTCGCGGGTCTCCCGGATGGCATAGGGAAATCCACTGGCCAGCAGGCTCTCGTCGAGAGTCGCGGCCCGCGAGACGGTGAGCGTCTCACCGTTCATGGAAGCGCCGCTGCCGCGCTCGGCTACGAACAGCTCGTCGTGGTTCGGATCGAAGACGACGCCGAGGACCACCCGGCCGTCGCGCTCAAGTCCGATCGACACCGCATAGACGGGGACCCCGTGCGCGTAGTTTGTGGTTCCATCGAGCGGATCGACGATCCACCGTCGTCCTGAGCTGCCCCCGCGCGCCCCGCTCTCTTCGGCCAATACAGCGTCAGCCGGAAACGCACGCCGGAGATGATCCAGGACCAGCGCTTCAGCGCGCGCGTCCATCTCCGTGACGAGGTTGGTGGGGGCGCCCTTGTAGGCGATCTGGCGCGCCTGGGAGCGGGCGGCGTGCACGAGCCATCCGGCGGCCCGAGCGGCGTCGATTGCGACGCGCCGCTCGATGTCGCTCATACGCCGGCACTATAGCACGCTTGCTTGACATCGACCGAGGGCTCCGGGAGCATGAATGAGACAAGCCCATGCACGAGGCGTCACGAGCATCCGAGAGTCAGGAGAAGCGCCCGAGTCCGAGCCGGACCCGTCGTCGGCGCATGGCGCGCATCCATCCGGGAACCTTACCGGGCACCTTGCCCGCCGTCGAAAGTGTTCCGCCATCGCGTGCACGCCTCTCGGTGATCTCGTTCAACGCCGACGACGTGGCCGATGGCCCGGCCCAGGACGCCGCCGAGGCCATCGGGCTGGTCCGCCCGGGCAGCGTCACCTGGATCGACGTGGAGGGCCTCGGTGACCCGGTCACCCTCACCCGACTTGGCGAGCGGTTCGGGTTGCATCCCCTCGCGCTCGAGGATTCCCTGAACGTCCCCCAGCGGTCCAAGGTCGAGCGCTACGACACGCACTTCTTCGTCGTCCTCCGCATGATCCGCGGCCAGCGTGAGGTCGAGGAGGAGCAGGTCAGTATCTTCGTTGGTGCCGACTGGGTCCTCACGGTGCAGGAGCGGCCGGATGGCGACGTGTTCGATCCGGTGCGGGAAGCCATCCGCCTGCGACGGGGCCGCGTCCGCAGCGCGGGGGCCGACTATCTGGCCTACCTGCTGCTCGACGCGGTCGTCGACGGCTACTTTCCCGTGCTCGAGGCCCTGGCCGAGCGCATGGAGACCGCGCAGGACGATGCGCTGGCCCGGCCCACCGAAGACACGCTCGTGCGCATCCAGGAGTTGCGCCGCGACATCCTCGTCCTCCGGCGAGCGGTGTGGCCCATGCGTGAGGAGATCGGCGTCCTCCAGCGCGACGAATCCGGCCTGATCAGCCGGGAGACGAAGGTGTTTCTGCGTGACGCCTACGACCATGCGGTGCAGGCCCTGGAGATGGTGGAATTCCTGCGAGAGGGCGCCGCCTCGGTCATGGAGGTCTATCTCTCCGCACAAAACCAGCGCCTCAACCAGGTCATGAAGGTCCTGACGGTGATCGCGACCCTGTTCATCCCGCTCACGTTCATCGCCAGCATCTACGGCATGAACTTCGAGGTCATGCCCGAGCTCAAGTGGCGATACGGCTATCTCTGGGCTCTCGGCTTGATGGGGGCGACTCTGCTCGGCCTGGCGCTCTACTTCAAGCGGAAGGGGTGGTGGTGATGCGTCCTTGCCTCGACGGGAGGCGCGGCTGAGGTCACCGGCGCGCGCCGTTCTCGACTACGCCCTCCGCTACTGGGTCCGCTACCTCATCGGAATCGTGGCGCTGCTGGCCGCCACTGGGCTGGCTCTCGCCATCCCGGCCACGGTGAAGCGTGCTGTGGATGCCCTGGAACGGGACGCGGCCCGCGCGCCCCTCGCGCAGGAGGCCCTCCTCATCCTGGTGCTCGCCCTCGGCCACGGCGTGGCCCGGCTCGCGTCACGGTTCGCGCTCGTGGGCGGCTCGCAACGCGTGGAGTACGACGTGCGCAACGATCTCTACCGTGCGTTGCAGGCGTACCCGCCGGCCTTTTACGCCGCCCACCGGACCGGTGATCTGATGTCGCGGGCCTCCAGCGATGTGTCGGCCGTCAGATCGCTGGTGGGGTTCGGATTCGTGAGTTTGGTGGGCACCCTCTTCGCGTTCACGGGGGCGCTGGCGGCCATGGTGGCTATCGATCCCTGGTTGACCTTGTGGGCGATGACGCCGTGCTCCCGCGCTGGTCGTCCTCTTCACGCGCGTCAACAGCATCGTGCACCAGCAAACCGACGCCATGCAGACCCAACTCGGCGTGCTCTCGGGGACGGTGCAGGAGTATCTGACCGGCATGAGCGTCGTGCGCGGCTACGCCATGGAGGAGCACGCCCGGCATTCTTTCGCCGCCGCCAATCGCGAATTCCAGCGGCGGAGCCTGGCCTTGGCTCGCACGCAGTCGCAGTTCCTTCCGCTCATGACCCTCGTCGGAGGGCTCGGGGCCCTCGTCGTTCTCTGGGTCGGCGGAACAGCCGTCGCCGAAGGGCGCCTCAGTCTCGGTTCCTTGGTGGCCTTCAATGGCTACCTCGCGTATCTGGCTTGGCCCACCCTTGCTCTCGGCTGGACCCTCTCGCTGGTCCGGCGCGGACTGACCTCGATGGCGCGCATCCTTGAAATCACACGTCCGGCCCCGCCTCTGTCTGCGGGTGGGTCTCCTCTGGCCGAGCACCTCGCCCTCCGCTTCGACGGCGTTACGTTCTCCTACGGGGGACCCAAGCCCGTCCTGACGCACGTCAGCTTCTCCATCGAGCCTGGAGAGATGGTGGCCGTGGTCGGCCCGACGGGCAGCGGCAAGACCACCTTGGGCCTGCTTGTGGCGCGCCTGTGGGAGCCGCCGCCCGGAACAATCTTTCTCGGTGGTCGTGACGTGACCACAATCCCACTCGCGGACTTACGGTCCGTCATCGGCTACGTCCCGCAAGACGCGTTTCTCTTCTCGCGCTCCATCCTGGACAACGTCACCCTTGGCCGCGAGACGGTTTCGCCCGATCTCGCCCGACGCGCGGCGCACAGCGCCGGGATCGGGGACGAGATCACCCGGTGGCCCGAAGGATGGGAGACCGTGGTCGGCGAGCGCGGCTTCACCCTGTCGGGCGGGCAGCGCCAGCGCGTCGCCTTGGCCCGAGCCCTGGGCGCGGGGCCGCCCGTGCTGGTGCTGGACGATGTCTTTGCCAATGTCGATGCCCTCAAGGAGGAGGAAATCATCGGCAAGCTGCGGGACGCCACGGCCGGCCGTACCGTGCTCCTCATGACGCATCGGCTGCGAGCGGCGCGCGCGGCCGATCGCATCGTCGTGCTCGAGGGCGGTCGGGTGGCCGAGACAGGGCGGCACGAGGATCTGATGTCCGCCGGGGGCCTGTACGCTCGCCTGTGGCGCCTGCAGCAGCTCGAGGAAGAAATTGCCCGGGCCTGAGCACGAGCACGACGAGATCCTCGGCCGCGCCTACGACCATCGTCTGGTGGGGCGCCTGTGGGCGACCGCTCGCCCCCAGGGCCGCCTCATTCTCTCGACGCTCGGCCTGTTCCCGTTGCTGGCGGTGGTCGAGCTGGCCCAGCCGTACCTGCTCAAGATCGCGATCGACGATCACATTTTGCGCGGTGATTGGAGAGGACTGCGAGGCGTGGCCGGCCTGTTCGCGGTCACCTTGGTCGTGCTGTACGGGCTGCGCGCCGTCGAAAACTATCTGATGAACGTCACTGGCCAGCGCGTCATGCACGATCTGCGTACGGCACTGTTCAGCCATCTCACCGCCATGGACGCGCGCTTCTTCGACAGGAACCCCGTGGGGCGACTGATGACCCGGGTGCTGAACGATGTGGAGGCGGTGAGCGAGGCCTTCACGAGCGGCCTCTTCGCCGTGGTGGCGGATGCCATCACCTTGGTGGCCGTGGTGGCCGTCATGCTGTGGATGGACTGGCGCCTGGCGCTGGTGACCTTCGCCATGGTGCCCGTGGTGGGTTTGGTGGCCGCCTACTTCCGGCTGCGCGCCCGTGACGCCTACCGGACGGTACGGCGCCGGTTGGCCCGACTCAATGCCTTTCTCCAGGAATCGTTGGCGGGAATGACCGTCATCCAACTCTTCGCGCGCGAGGGCGGCGAGCGTCGCCGGTTTCATGACTTGGGCCGCGACTATCGGCGCGCCCTCTTCGGCTCTACCAGATTCGAGGCGATGCTCTACGCGTCGGTGGAAACCCTGGGCTCGGTGGCCCTCGCGCTGCTCCTCTGGTACGGCGGAAGTCAGATCGTGGCGCACACGCTCACCTTTGGCGGCCTGGTCGCGTTCATCCAGTACACCAATCGCTTCTTCCTGCCCATTCGCGATCTGGGCGCCAAGTACACGGTCATGCAATCGGCGATGATCTCGGCCGAACGAATCTTCGGCGTCCTCGATCTCACCCCCGCCATCGACACCCCGCGTCCAGGTCGGGTTGGCCGGGCTCAACCCGGGGTGGCGGCCATCACCTTCCAGCACGTGTGGTTCGCCTACGAGGGGCAGCACTGGGTCTTGCGCGATTGCTCGTTCCAGGTGCAGGCGGGCGAACGGGTGGCCATCGTGGGCGCCACCGGCGAGGGCAAGACGACATGCGGGCGACTGGTGAATCGCTCGTACGACGTCCAGCGCGGCCGCGTGCTCGTGGAAGGGATCGACGTACGGGAGTGGGAATTGCCGAGGCTGCGGCAGCACGTGGGTCTCGTCTTCCAGGAGAGCGTGCTCTTCACGGGGACCGTCGAGGCCAATCTGCAGCTCGGTGCGGCCCCGTCCGCGGCGCGGGCAGCGCTAGAACGCGCGGTGGACGCCGCCAACGCGCGCGCCTTCATCGAAGCCCTGCCCGCCGGCTGGCAGACGGATCTCAGCGAGCGTGCCGTCAACATCTCGCACGGTGAACGTCAGTTGCTGGCCATTGCCCGCGCCCTCGTGTACAATCCCGCCATCCTGGTGCTGGACGAGGCCACCTCGAGCATCGACCCCGAATCGGAGGCGCTCATTCAGGCCGCTATGTCCCGTCTGCTCGCCGGCCGCGCCAGCATCACCATTGCCCACCGTCTCTCGACCATCCAGGGCGCGGATCGTATCCTCGTGCTTCATCACGGGCGAATCCATGAGGAAGGCACGCACACCGAGTTGCTGCGAGGCGGGGGACTCTACGCGCGCTTCTACGAGTTGCAGCGCAACGCCGAGACGTCGGGTGCCTGAGACCGGACAGCGTTTCATGGCCGCCGTCTATCGGCTCGTCCGCCGCATTCCGCGGGGGCGGGTGCTGACCTACGGTGAAATCGCCGCGCGGCTTGGATGGCCCCGGGCGGCGCGCATGGTCGGCCACGCCATGCGCGTGTGTCCGCCCGATGTTCCGTGGCATCGGGTGGTGAACGCACAGGGTGCCATCAGCGTGCGCGCCCCGCTGAGCGGGATGGTGACGCAACGCATCCGCCTCGAGCAGGAAGGGGTGACCCTGCGCGCGGGGCGCGTCCCGCTACGCCATTATCGCTGGCGGTCCGGAGCAGACACCGCGATCGGGAGGAGTCGATGAAGCTGGCCGAGCGCGCCGCTATTGTCAGCGGAGATGCTTCCGGCATCGGCGATGCCATGATCATGGGCTCGGGCGTCGAGGTCGACGGCGGCCGCTGCATCTGACCGGAGCTCGAGACCCATGAACGTCCTGCCGCTCGCCGCTGAATCACTGGGGGTCCGCTCCATGGCCACCTATGTCGAATGTGGCGGGACCGGACTCCTCATCGACCCCGGCGCCACCTTGGCACCCTCACGGTCCAGCTTGCCGCCCGCGGACGAGGAGTGGGAGGCGCTGCGCCGCGCCAACGACCGAATCTCCGCCTACGCCGCCCGCGCCCAGATCGTCTTCGTGAGTCACTACCACGCGGATCATTTCCGATCGGACCCGGCCACCTACGTTGGGCGCCTCGTCATCGCCAAGAACCCTCGGCGCATGGTGGGCGGCCAGCAGGCGCGTCGCGCGGGTGAACTGTGGACGGCGCTGGCTCCGGTCGCCCGGGTGCAAGCGGCCGACGGGTTCACGCTTCGAGAGGCCGGGATGATTCTGCGCGTCTCCCCACCACTCGCCCACGGCCTGGAGGGCACCTCCCTCGGCTACGTGGTCGCCCTCACGGTGGAGGATCCTGCAGAGCGCGAACGCTTCGTGTTCGCCTCGGACGTGCAGGGTCCGCTTTCGCCAGTCGCGACCGCCTATCTTCTGCGGGAGAGGCCGACCCTGCTGTATCTTTCGGGACCGCCCTCGTACATCGAGCGCGAGCTGGGCGCCGGCGCCATCGACCGTGGCATCGACAATCTCCTGCGCGTGCTTGACATGACGGGCTGCCGCGTGATCATGGACCACCACGCGCTGCGCGACGCCCGCGCCGCGGCGCGCTTCGCCAGGCTCTGGGAGACGGGCAGGGTGCTCACCGCCGCTCGCTACCTCGGAATGGCGGACAATTCGCTCGAGTCGCGTCGCGCCCAGCTGTGGGCCGCCGTGCGTAAGCCGCCCGTCAGGGCCCGGCCCGCGGTGTCGGCGCGGCCTGTACGACCATCAGCGTATGCCAGGGGAGGGCGGCACGCGTGAGCAACGAACACACGCTCAGAGTCGGAGATCCAGCGCCTGACTTCACGCTCAAGGGAATCGGCCTGCAGGAGGTGAGCCTCCACGCTCTGCGGGGCAAGAACGTGGTGATCCTCTTCTATCCGCTCGACTGGACACCCGGCTGAAGCACGTGCATGCCCGCCTTCGACAAGCGCGCCGGCGACTTCGAGGCGGTCAATACCCAAGTGTTGGGTATCAGTACAGACAGTCCGTTCAGCCACGAGAACTGGGCAAAGGCGGTGGACATTTCCCATTACCCGCTCCTCTCGGACATGCAGCGAAGCGTCGTCAAGGACTACGGCGTCCACTGGCCGGACTGGAACGCCAACACCCGGGCCACCTTCGTCGTTGATGCGGCGGGGATCATTCGCTTCGTCGAGAGGTACGGTCGGGGTGAGCTGCCCGACCCCGATCGGATCCTCGCTGAGGTGCGCAAGCTCGTCTGACGGGGAGTGCGCTCCGGGCCGGCGGGGCTGGGCGCGGGCCGATCACCTCTGATGGTCGATCACATCATCGAGCACCGCCTCGTGATCGGCCGTCCCCGTCCCGTTGTGTTCGCCTTCCTCGCCGACCCCCGCCACGCAATCCATCTAAGCCCGCCTTGGCTGCAGGTGCGTGTGCTCGGCCGGCAGACGCGGCAGGCGGGAGCCGTCCTCGATTACGGCCTACGCTGTCTGGGAGTCCCGCTGCGCATGCGCGGGTTCGTGCGTGAGTGTGACCCGCCCTTTCGTTTCCTCGAGGCGCAGGTGCGGGGCCCCTTCGCACGCTGGGAGCATCGCCGTCGCTTTCTGGCCATCGGCGCCGCGACCACCCTCGTGGAAGATCGGCTGGTGTATCGCCTCCCCGGGGGACTCGTGGGACGCGCGGTTCATCTCCTCGTGGCACGCCAGCTGATGAGAGCTGCCTGGGCGTATCGGACGCGACGGATCGCGGAGCTGCTGGGGCCGGTCAGCTCACCGGAATGAATCCGGAGCGTAGACTCCTGAACTCCTTCACCCGCTCAGCGCGAGCGGGTGACGCCCACCCGCGGGCACAGGGTGGCCACCGGGCAGTCGGAGCAGCGGGGCGACAGCGGTCCGCAGATGTTCTGTCCGAACGAAACAAGGAGATCGTTGTAGCCAATCCAGAAACGCGGCGGTAGTTTCGCCCGTAGCGCGAGCTCGGTCTGCTCGGGCGTCCGCGTCTTCACGTAACCCCACCGGTTAGAGATCCGATGGACATGGGTGTCCACGCAGATTCCGGGCAGGCCATAGCCCATGGTCACCACCAGATTGGCCGTCTTGCGGCCAACCCCCTTCAACGTGAGGAGCGCATCGAGGTCGGCGGGCACCCGTCCTTCGAAGCGTTCCAGCACGTCGCGGCATAGCCCGAGGATGACGCGTGCTTTCGTGCGGTAGAAGCCCACCGGGTAGATCGCCCGTTGGATCTGGATCGGTGTGAGCCTCAGCATCGCCGCCGGCGAATCGGCCAGGGTGAAGAGCCGCTCGGCAGCGGGTCCGGTTGTGGTGTCCTGCGTGCGCAGGGACAGAATACAGGCGATCAGCACGCGGAACGGATCGCGCGTCTGGGTGGCCACCACCGCGAGGGCAGTGGGATTCCAGCGCGGTGCCGTTCGCTGCAATCGACGGATCATGGTGGCAATGGGGATGGGGCGTGGCGCCCTGCGATCCCGGTGCAGACCACGCCGCCGGCCGGGGACAGCCTCGGGACGCACTCGCCTCATGATCCGCCCGGGGGGCGCAGGAACTCGAGCAGCATGGCAATCCGGTCGCGGGATGCCCCGAGCGGCTCATGAGCCATCGCCTCGCTCGCCGCCAGGACCAGCCAGGACAAGGTCTCGGGTGAAACGTCACTGCGCACGCGCCCCTGACTCCGCTCACGCTCGAGGACCTCACCGACGCCCCGACGCACCTGTTCTCGGGCCCAGGCCAGGGCCAGAGTCGCCGTCTTGTCGCTCCACGTGCGGAGCCAGCTCCGGAAGTACCGGCGCGGTAAGGCGCCGCCACCTGCAAACGCAGCCTCCAATCGCAGCAACGCGACCTCCATCGCTTTGCCGTCAGAAGCGTGGGCCCTGGCCGCGTCCGCCAACGAGCGCGCCAGGTCCAAGAGGTCGTTCTCGGCAGTGAGAGCCGGACGCATTGCGGCGGGAGATGACTGACGCCAGGCAGGGGCGCGGGCGGCCTGCTGGGGGCGAGACTTCGCGGGCTTCCGCGCTTTCGTCACTGGGCGCGGTTTGGCGGGCTTCCGCACTTTCGCCACTGGGCGCGGTTTGGCGCGCTTCCGCACTTTCGCCACCGCGCGCGGCTTGGCGGGCTTCCGCACTTTCGTCACCGCGCGCGGCTTGGCGCGCTTCCGCACTTTCGCCACCGCGCGCAGCTTGGCGCGCGAGCCCGGTGCCTTGCGCTTGGGAGGCTTGGCTGGCGTTCGGGGCTTGCTCCGCCGGCCCAGCTTCCCCTTCACGCCCCTTTACTCGAAGCGAAGCGCCTCGATGGGATCGAGGCGGGCGGCCTTGCGCGCGGGATAGTAGCCAAAGAATACCCCCACCGCCGCCGAGAACCCGAAGGCGAGCGCGATGGACTGGGGGGCGACCAGGGTCCGCCACTCCGCGAAGTAGCTGATGGCCCGTGAGCCGCCGAGGCCGAAGGCGATCCCGATGATGCCGCCGATCAGCGAGAGGGTCACCGCCTCGATGAGGAACTGGGCGAGGATGTCGCGCCCGCGGGCCCCCACGGCCATGCGGAGACCGATTTCGCGCGTCCGCTCCGTCACCGACACCAGCATGATGTTCATGATGCCGATGCCGCCGACCAGGAGAGAGACGGAGGCGATGGCCGCCAGCAGATAGGTCATGACCTTCGACGATTCCTCCTGCGTCTGGAGCACCTCGGAGAGGTTGCGCAGCCAGAAATCGTCGTCCTGATACGGCTGCAAGCGGTGGCGCTGCCGCAGCAACGCGCGCGTCTGGGTTTCGGCCTCTGCCATGTCTTCCCCCGCCCGCACCTTGACGGAGATCGCGCCGACCGAACGCGGGTGCGAGCGGCTGGTGCCGAGCACCTTCTTCTTGGCGGTCGAGAGCGGGATCAGGACCACGTCGTCCTGATCCTGTCCCCAGGAGTTCTGTCCCTTGCGGGTCAAGGTGCCCACGATCGTGAACGGGACCTTCTTGATTCGGATGATTTGCCCGAGCGGATCGGAGTCTCCGAACAGATTCAGGGCAGTCGTCTGACCGATGAGCGCAACCTTGCTAGCCCCCGCCACCTCTTCTCCGAAGAAGGGGCGGCCGGTTCCGAGGGGCCAATCGCGAGCCTCCAGGTACTGAGGAGTCACGCCCTGGACGACCGTGGACCAGTTCAGGTTCCCGTACACGAGCTGCGCCGTGCCCCGCACGGACGGTGCCGCGACCTGCACGAGAGGAATCTCGCGCTCGATGGCCGTCGCGTCATCTTCGCTGATGGTGAGCTGACTCCCTTGCCCGAGGCGGATGCCGCTCGAGGTCACGCTTCCGGAGAGGACGATGATCAGGTTCGACCCCAGGCTCTGGATCTGCTCGGCCACGCGCGCCTGCGCGCCGGCACCCACGGCCACCATCGCGATCACCGCGCCCACACCGATGATGATGCCCAGCATCGTCAGCGCGCTCCGCAGCTTGTTCACGCGCAGGGCCCGAACCGCGATCCGCATGCTGGGGACGATGTTCATGCAACGGCCTCCACCGGCTCGACCGTCTCTTCGTCGCGAGTCTCGGTGAGGGTCTCCAGGGTGGTGACGGCGTCCCTCGGTGCGGGCACCCGCACATCGCTCAACAGACGACCATCACGGAAGGTCAACACACGGCTGGCGTAGGCGGCGATGTCTGGCTCATGGGTGACCAGCACGATGGTCAGTCCCTCCCGGTTGAGCCGCTGGAGAAGGGCGAGGATCTCGACACTCGTCCGCGTATCCAGGTTGCCGGTCGGCTCGTCGGCCAGCATCACACTCGGGCTGTTCACCAGGGCCCGTGCGATGGCCACCCGCTGCTGCTGGCCGCCCGAGAGCTGGCTCGGCTGGTGCGCGGCGCGATCGGCCAGCCCGACCTCAGCCAGCTGTTCCCGCGCGCGCGCCTGACGCTCGCCGGCGGGACGAGTCGAATAATAGAGGGGGAGCTCGACGTTTTCGAGCGCGCTCGTCCGCGCGAGCAGGTTGAACTGCTGGAAGACGAACCCGATCTTGGCATTGCGGATGCGCGCAAGCTCATCGCGGGGCAGTCGGGCAATGTCGGCGCCATCGAGGACGTAACGGCCGGCGGTCGGGGTGTCCAGACATCCCAGCAGGTTCATGAAGGTGGACTTCCCGGAGCCGGAGGGGCCCATGACCGCCACAAACTCACCGGGCGCGATGGCGACCGACACGCCTCGCAGGGCGTGGACCGTATGCGGTCCCAGTCGATAGTCCTTGGTGAGACCCTCCGTCAGGATCACAGGCGTAGTCGGGGGCCGGTGGCACCGCCGGGTGCCCCTGGCCGGCCGGTGCCGCCGCTCGCGCCCGCGAGTCCCACGATGACCTCCTGACCGTCCTTGAGGTCACCCTGGACGACCTCGGTCATGCTCCCATCGGTGAGCCCCACGGTGAGAGAGACCACCACTGGGTTTCCGTCGGCACCCACGACCCAGACCCGCCCGGGGCCGGTGGTGCTGCGGCCTCGCGCCCCGACCTCCTGATCGTATTTGGCCTGTTGTTCGGGGGTGAGGATAGCGCGGATGCGCACTCGCGTCGCCTCGCGGATCTTCTGGGCCTGCGCTTGACGTTCCCCTTCTGGCATGCCGGCCAGGGCTCGCATCTGAGTGCGGCTGTCTTCCAGGATCGGATCGAGCTTTTTCTGTTGCTGCTCGGTGAGCTTGAGACTCTGCACCAGGCGCTCCCGGATGCGTTCCAGTGACGGCCGGCCTCCCTGACCGCTCCCTTCTGAAGTCCCGCCGCCAGCCTGAGGTCCACGGGAGCCCTGGGTTGGTGCACCAGCCGTGTCCCCCGCAGGCCGAAAGCGCAGAGCGGCGTTGGGAACCTTCAGCACGCTCGGCTTCTCGGCCACCACGAGTTTCACGTTGGCGGTCATGCCGGGCAGTAGCCGGCCACCCTGGTTGTTCACGCCCACGATGACCGTGTAGGTCACGACGTTCTGAACTATGAGAGGCGCCTTCCGGATTTGGGTGACGCTACCCTCGAAGTTCTCCCCGGGAAACGCGTCCACGGTGAAGGTGGCACGGTCTTCGACCCTGATGCGCCCGATGTCCGCCTCATCGACGCTCGTCTCCACCTGCATCTTGGTAAGGTCCTGCGCGATCGTGAAGAGCACAGGGGCCTGCAGGCTGGCCGCCACGGTTTGGCCGACGTCGACCGCGCGTGACACGACCACGCCGTCCACCGGCGCCCGGATCGTGGTGTGCTCGAGATCGACCTGGGCCTGTCGGAGCGCGGCCTCCTTTTGCTTCACCTGGGATCGGGCCGCGTCGAGCATGGCGTCCACCACCTTCGCCTGCGCCTCGGACGACCGAATGGCCGCGGCCAGTGCCTGCTCCTTCGCGCGGGTCGACTCGACCTGGGCGACGGCCGACTGATAGGCGGCTTCGGAGGTGTCCATCTCGCTCTTGGCGATCAGCTCGCGCCGGTAGAGCTCGCTCTTGCGATCGTGATCGCGCTTGCCATCGAGCACGGCCACCCGCGCCTTCGCCGTCTGCGCCTGGGCTTCGAGCAGCGCGGCCTTGGCGTTCTCCACGTCGGCGCGCGCCCGCTCGACCTGCGCCTGCTGGTTGATGACGGCCGCCCGGCTCGATTCCAGGTCGGCCCGTGCCTGGCTGACCTTTGCTTCGTACGTCTCTGGATCGATCCGGGCGATCACCTGGTTCTGGCGCACGAGCGAGTTGAAGTCGACGAGCAATTCCTTGATCTGCCCCGAGATCTGGCTGCCCACCTGGACCGTGATCACTGCGTTGAGATTACCGCTGGAGGACACGCTCGCCGTGAGGGGGCCGCGTTCAACCGGGGCGAGCCGGTAGCGCGGGGCGTTTCCCCGGCTCTGGGTGTAGAGGTAGGCCCAGACGCCGCCGCCCACCAGGGCAGCCACGACCACGAGCGAGACGGCACGCTTCACCATGCGATTACGACGCTCTCAGCATAGCAAGTATTTACGGCGCTTCCCCGAGGGCGGTCGTGCGCCAGTATCCCGTGCCGTCGGCGCCCTAGCGTCGCCCGAGCGCTCGCTCCAGGCGGGCCAGCGCGATACGGAAATCGGCCAGGGCCTGGGCCTCGGCGTTTTGGGCCTGCGTCAAGGCCAGCTGAGCGTCGGTCAGGTCCAAGATAGTTCCCACGCCGGCGTCGAATCGTCCTTGCACCAGCCGGAAGTTCTCCTGAGCCGAAGCCACCGCGGCCTGGGCGGCCAGGATGCGTTCATCCGTCTCAAGGACGGTGGAGCGCGCCTGTTCCACCTCGCGGGCGATATCCAGTTCGGTGGCCTTGAGGCGCGACTGGCTCGCCTCCAGGGCAGCTTTGGCCTCCCGGTAGCGCGACAGCCGGTTACCGCCATCGAAGATCGACCAGTTGAGCGCGATGCCCGCCGACCACGCCGTATCGAAGGAGCTCCGCACTCCGCCGACGGAACCCGTGCCCACCACATCGGGGAAGAAGTCGCGGAAGGTCCGTTTGAGGATGCTCTCCGCCCCCTCTATCCGGAGCTTGGCCTGCGTGTACTCTGGTCGCTGGGTGAGGGCCTCGGCAATCAGGTCGCGATCGGGATCGGTCACCTTGAGGTACACCAAGTTGTCAACAAGCTCGAACTTGGTGTTGGCAGGGACCCCCATGGAGGTATTGAGGGCCACGCGCGCCACGCGCTCGGCGTTGTCGGCCCGGATGTTGTCCACGCGGGCGTTGGCCACGTCCACCTCGGCGCGTACGACGTCCGATTTAGGACGGGTCCCGACCTCGAAGAAGCCACGGACCGACCTGAGGTTCAGATCGGCCCGCTCGAGCGCCTGCCGCTGGACCTTGATGAGTCGTTGCGCGAAGAGCGTGTTGGTATACGCCTCCTTGACGGCCAGGGTGACCAGCTGGCGCTGCAGCTCGATGTCGAATCGAGAGACCTCAGCCAGCTTGCGCGCGGCGTCGACGGAGGCGACGGTCTTGCCAAAATCGAAGAGCAGCTGCGAGAGCGACACCTGACCCAGGAACGTGTCCTCGAGGGTCCGCGAGGATTGGACCGCGATCGTGGTTCCGCCCGTCGAGGTCGTCAGCACGGTTGAAGAAGAGTACTGACCGGACAGGACGGCCGACAGTTGCGGGAGGAGCGGGGCAAAGGCCTGATCGACACGAAAGCGTACCGCGGCGTAGTCGTACAGACGCGCCTGGATCTGGGGTTGCGCATCCAAGGCGATCGCCACAGCCTCCTCGAGGCTGACCACCTTGCCGTTCAGCCGGGGAAAGTCGCCCTTGGTCGGGCCGGTCGGGATGGGGGGGGTAGCCTGGGCCCAGACCGCAGTCGGCGCGACCGAACCGGCGACGATGGCAAGGGCCACGACCAAGGGGACGATGGCCACCCTCAGTGTTGGTGTCATCAGCGGAGTCCCTCCTCAAAAACGAGTGCGCTCACATGACTTTTCGCTGGGAGAATATCACGCGAGTTCGCTCCAGCTGCGCGCGGGCAGACGGGCAGTGCACAAAAGGGTTTGGGCGGCGCACGGTGGAAATCCTGTGGACAGCTTTTTTCTTGACGGGCGCTACATTCAGAATGCTAGAGTGCCCGTCACCACAAGATGTGGTGTTGGGTCGTTGAGCAGCTGGATGGGCGGGGGTACGATGAATGGTCGGGCGCTGTTCGCACAGGGTGCCCCGTACCCCCGATGGCGCCGGGAAAAGGAGAAGCCTCATGGTGTCTGACACTCGCCCAAGTAAGGTCGGCACGTGGACCGAGCCAGCGCTTCGAGTCCTGCGGGAGCGCTACCTCGCTCGCCGCGGTGGCGAGGTGGCGGAGACCCCTGAAGAGATGTGCTGGCGGGTCGCACGCTCGATCGCGGCGGGTGAGGAGCGGTACGGACGCAGTCCGGCTGCGGTGGGAGAGATCGCCGCGGCCTTCTACGACGTCATCGTGGATGGGGCCTTTGTCCCGAACTCGCCCACTCTGATGAACGCGGGCAAAGGTAACGGGCTCCAGTACTCAGCCTGCTATGTCTTGCCTGTTGGCGACTCGATGGAAGAAATCTTCGACTCGGTGAAGGCGGCCGCCATCATTCACAAGTCGGGCGGCGGAACGGGATTCGCCTTCTCACGCCTTCGTCCGAAGGACGACCTGGTCAAGTCGACGGGCGGCCGAGCGTCGGGCCCCGTCTCGTTCCTGCGCGTGTTCAACAGCGCCACCGAAGCCGTCAAGCAGGGGGGACTCGGCGCGGCGCCAACATGGGCATCCTGCGCGTCGACCACCCCGACATCCTGGAGTTCATCGAGTGCAAGCTGGACGGCGGCATCACCAACTTCAACGTGTCGGTGGCCGCCACCGATGCCTTCATGGAAGCTCTCAGCAAGGGCCAGGATTACGATCTCATCAATCCCCATACGAAGGACGTGGCGGGTCGGCTGTCGGCGAGCGAGGTCTTCGCGCGGATCGTCCGCGCTGCCTGGCGGACAGGCGACCCCGGGATGGTCTTCATCGATCGGATCAATGCCAGTCCTGCCAACCCGACGCCGGACATCGGGACGGTCGAGGCGACCAACCCCTGCGGGGAACAACCGCTCTTGCCCAACGAGGCCTGCAACCTGGGCTCTTTGAATGTCTCGAAGTTCGTGCGCCGCGCGGGTGGTGAGAGCTCGATCGACTGGGACGACATGGAGCGCGTCATCCGGCTCGCCGTGCGCTTTCTCGACGACGTCATCGAGATGAACCCGTACCCGCTCCCGGAGATCGATGCGACGGTGAAGGCCAACCGTCGCATCGGACTGGGCATCATGGGCTGGGCCGATCTGCTGTTCCTCATGGGCATCCCCTACGACAGCCAGGAGGCCATCGATCTCGCCGATCAGGTCATGTCGTTCGTCAAAGAGATCTCCCACGATCAGTGCGCGAAGCTCGCCGAGGAGCGCGGACCCTTCCCGAACTGGAGCCAGTCGATCTATCGCTTCGGCCGACCCATGCGCAACTCGACGGTCACGACCATCGCCCCCACCGGCACCATCTCGATGATCGCCGGATGCTCCTCCGGGGTCGAGCCAATCTTCGCCCTCGCCTTCGAGCATCGCGTCAAGCAGGCCGACGGGGAACGCGTGCTGACGTTCGTGAACGAGACGTTCGAGCGGATCGCCCGGGAGCAGGGCTTCTATTCCGACGCCCTCATGCAGGAGATTGTCCAGCGAGGAACCCTGCACGGCATTCCCGGTGTTCCCGAGGAGGCTGCGCGGGTCTTCAAGACGTCACACGAGATCTCCTATGTTTGGCACGTGCGCCACCAGGCGGCTTTCCAGCGCCATACGGACAACGGTGTCTCCAAGACGATCAATCTCCCCAACAGCGCCGGTGAAGACGATGTGGCCAACGCCTATCGGCTGGCTTGGGACCTTGGCTGCCTCGGCATCACGGTGTTCCGCGACGGCTGCAAGGGCGAGCAAGTGCTGAATGTCGGCGTCGGCGCCAAGAAGGAGAAGGAAGCCGGCTTGCTTCCAGGCCCCGGGCCGGCCGTCATCAAGCCTCGTCCCCATAGCCTCAAGGGCTCCACGTACCGGATGGAAACCCCGATCGGCACTGCGTTCATCACGGTCAACGACACACCGGACGGTGACCCATTCGAGGTGTTCGTCCAGGTCGGGAAGGGCGGCTCCGATACCATGGCCGTGGCCGAGGCCCTCGGACGACTCATTTCGCTCACATTGAGGCTTCCTTCGCCCTTGTCGCCTACGAGACGGCTTGAGGAAGTTATCAGCCAGTTGTCCCGCATCGGTGGAGGCTCGTCCATGGGCTTTGGCCCCGGAAAGATCCTCTCCTTGCCCGACGCGCTGGCGCGAACCCTCGCCGAGCATCTGGGCCAGATCAAGCCGATGTCCTCGCCAGCGGCAGGGGAGACAACCTCCAAGCGAATCGGCGATCTCTGCAAGGAATGCGGACAGGCAACATTCGTCTACGAGGAGGGATGCAAGAAGTGTCTCTCCTGCGGATTCAACGAATGCTGACCCCGTGGGAACCCACGTAACGCGTGCTCGCAAAGCGTCCGCGCTAGAATTGCGGCGTGTTCTCGGGGGGCACCTACGAAGAGGTCGGCCGCTGGCTTTGGAACTTCACCACCTCCCATGCCAAGCGGGAAGATCCCCGGGCCGAGGTCATCCTGGATGCACGGGCGGAAGGCGAGGGCGGCTCGTACGGTGTCGGCTTTCGTCTCGGGAATCAGCTGAGCTCGGTCTCGGAGGTCAACTACCGGGAGGTGGCCGACAACCGTGGAAACCTCGCCTGGTGTCAGGCCCGGGCTGACAAAGTGCGCGCTCAGGTGCGCGCGCTGGTTTCAACGGCGGCTGCGGTCGGGCGCGCCGAGTAGTACCGACGCCTGACGAGCCGATCCGGACCACGGCCTGAACACGAGACCGTGATGGACCGCTCGCGACATTGGCCTCTCTGGATCCGCCCAGGTGACCTCAACGGCTTCCTAGGACTTGCCCTCGATAACGTTACCCAGCTGATCATTTTGACCAGCCTCCTCGTCGGTGTTTTCAAGTTCCCGCCCGACCTCGTGCTCTACCGCATGGTGCCTGGAACCGCCCTCGGTGTGCTCGTGGGCGACCTCGCCTACACCGTGCTCGCTGTACGACTGATGCGACGCACAGGCCGCACCGACGTCACCGCCATGCCCTTTGGGATCGACACCCCGACGCTCTTCGCTATGGTGTTTGGCGTGCTGGGCCCGGTCATGCTGGCGACCGGCGATGCCGAGCTCGCGTGGAAGGTCGGGATGGCCGTCACCATCGCTGTTGGCCTCGCCAAGACCGCCCTGGCCTTCGTGGGTGACTGGACACGCCGGGTGGTGCCGCGGGCCGCGCTGTTGGGCTCCATCGCTGCCGTGTCCATCCTGTTGATTGCCTTCCTTCCCGCGCTCAAGGTTTGGCGCGATCCTCTTGTCGGCCTGGTGGCGCTCACGGTTCTCCTGCTCGCACTGCTCGGGCGGGTCCGCATGCCCTTCGGCATTCCCGGGGCGTGCGTGGCCGTTGCCGCCGGCGTACTGGTGGCCTGGATCGCCGCTTGGTTCGGCGCCAGCATCTCGACGGTCGTGCCCACCCCGACATCCTGGACGCTGGCCATTCCGTATCCGACCCTGGCCTGGCTGGAGGCGTGGACCGTGGCCGTACCGTACCTATCGATCGCGCTCCCCTTTGCCCTGCTCACGACGATCGGGGGTATCGACAACACCGAGAGTGCGCTGGCGGCCGGCGACGGCTATCGCACGCGGGACATCCTCCTGACGGAAGCGATCGCTACCGTCGTCGCCGGCGTGTGCGGCGGCGTCGTCCAGAACACGCCCTACATCGGTCATCCCGCCTACAAGGCCATGGGGGCGCGGGCGGGGTACACGCTGGCCACGGCGTTGGTGATCGGCGTCGGAGCCTCGCTCGGGATTCTTCCATGGGTGGTAGCCATGTTGCCCGAGGCGGCGGTGGCCACCATTCTCATCTTCGTTGGCCTCGAGATCACCGCCCAGGGCTTCCTGGCCTCACCACCGCAGCACGGGGCGGCGGTGGCCATCGGGTTCCTTCCGGTGATCGCCGCTCTTGTCCTGATTCAGTCGGGCAGCTTGCTGGCCGGGGTCGGCAAGAGCGCCGCCGATCTGGCTCCGGAGGCCGCGCTGAGCTTTGCGACGATCACCGTCCTCGGTAACGGCTTCATCCTCACGGCTCTTCTGTGGAGTTCGGCAACCGTCTTCATCATCGAGCAACGCTTCGGCCTGGCGGCGGTGGCGCTCGGTGTGGCCAGCATGGCTACGCTGTGCGGTCTGATCCACTCCCCGCTCGCGAGCGGCGCCCTGTTCTGGCCGTGGGCTCCGCCCTCCGGACTACCCCTGCAGCTCGCGGGGGGCTACGGGGCCGCCGCCGCCCTGTGTCGTCTAGCCGCGCGCGACCCGGGCTCGGCGGGGTAGGGGAGAGGGCGGTCGGCTTACGCTGAGGCGCCCTTGCGGTAAGATCAGAAGTGGCTCGCGGAGCGCGCCGGCGGCCTATGCCCTCGTGAGCACGGAGACCTGAGATGAACATCGCAAACCTTCTGGCGACCAAGGGATCTCTGGTAGTGACCACCCGCCCGGAACAGACGATCAGAGAGGCACTCAGCCTGCTCGCTCGTCACAACATCGGTGCTCTCGTCGTCGTGGACGAAAGCGCAGCCCCCGTCGGGATCGTGTCGGAGCGCGACATCGTCCGCGAGGCGGCGCGCAGTGAGCAGCTCTTCACGCAACGCGTCCGGGACATCATGACCTCGGACCTCGTCCTTGGTACGCCGCAGGACGATCTCCTGGCCGTGGGCGACACCATGACCACGAGGCGCATCCGCCACCTGCCGATCGTCGACAAGGGACGTCTGATTGGAATCGTGTCGATCGGCGACGTGGTGAAGGCCCAGCGAGACAGCTATCGCGGCGAGGTCGATACGCTGCAGATCCAGCTGCTGGGCGAGCTCACGTGAGGGGGTGGGTCTGGCGTCGATGAGCCGGCCGGGCACCCGGGAGCAACCGCTGAGAGTTGCCATCGTCGGCGCCGGACCCACCGGGTTTTATGCCGCTGACCAGCTGCTGCGTCAGCCTGATCTGGTCGTCGAGGTGGACATGCTCGACCGCTTGCCCACGCCCTTCGGCCTGGTCCGCGGTGGCGTCGCCCCCGACCACCAGAAGATCAAGGCGGTCACAGCCGCCTTCGACAAGGTCGCCGGGCTACCCGGTTTCCGGTTCTTCGGTTGTGTCGAGCTCGGAAAGCACGTCACCGTCGACGATCTGCGCCAGCACTATCACCAGATCTTCTACGCCACCGGTGCGCAGACGGACCGCCGCATGGGCATCCCCGGGGAGGACCTGCAGCGGAGCTACCCGGCCACCGAATTTGTGGCCTGGTACAACGGCCATCCCGAATTCAGCGACTGCCAATTCGACCTCTCGCAGGAGCGGGCGGCCGTGGTCGGAGTGGGCAACGTCGCCATCGACGTGGCCCGTATCCTCTGCCGCTCCACCGAGGAACTCGAGAAGACCGACATCGCCGACTACGCGCTCGAGGCCCTGCGCAAGAGCCGCATCCGCGAGGTATATTTGCTTGGTCGACGCGGCCCCGCCCAAGCCGCCTTTACGAACCCAGAGATCAAGGAACTGGGTGAGCTCGCCGACGCCGATATCATCACCCTGCCCGAAGAGGTCGCGATCGACGAGCTGAGCCGGAGGGCGCTCGAGCGAAGCCAGGATCGGGCCGGCTTCAAGAAGGTCGAGATTCTCCAGAGCTACTCGACTCGGGCACTGCGCGGGAAGACCCGCCGCCTCGTCATCCGCTTTCTGGTCTCGCCCGTGGAGATCACCGGCAATGCGGCGGGAGAGGTGGTCGCGCTGCGCTTGGTGAGAAATTGCCTGTATGCCACCGCCACCGGGACCGTTCAAGCCGAGGCCACCGATCAGTTCGAGCAGCTGGCGGTAGGGCTCGTCTTCCGTTCCGTAGGCTATCGGGGGGTCCCCTTGCCGGGGGTTCCCTTCAACGAGAGCTGGAGCGTCATCCTCAACGAGAAGGGGCGCGTTCTCGACCCCGATTCCAAGAAGCCGACACCGGGCGAATACGCTGGCGGCTGGATCAAGCGTGGCCCCACCGGCGTCATTGGCACCAACAAGCCGGACGCGGCGGAAACCGTGGCCTGCATGCTGGAAGATCTCGCCCACGATCTGTACCTGCCCGCGCCTCGTGCCTCGGCGGCGGAAGCGGAGCAGATGCTGCGTGATCGCCAGCCGAAGTACGTCTCCTACCCGGACTGGCAACGGTTGAATGCGATCGAGGTCGAGCGGGGCCGCGCCCTCGGGCGTCCCCGTCTGAAGTTCACGCGGACCGATGACATGCTTCGGGCGCTAGGGCGCTGAGCCGTGGGAGTGGGACGGGACCAGTCCCCATTCAAGGAACCCCGGGGGAGGTCCGAGGATTACCGCACTGAGGGGCGGCTTGACCCCGCTCCCGATATAGATGGTACAATTCATTGTGAATTTCATCACGATCACTCAGCGAAGAGGAGATTCAATGGGCGCGCGTGTCAGGGCAGTCGTCGTGGCGGCCGCTTCGATGGCGTTTGGGGTCGGTGTCACAGTCGGTGGTGTGTCGGCACAAGGGGAGTGGCGTGCTCCCGCTGACGCCAAGGCGGTAAAGAACCCCGTGAAGGGCGTAGGGAACGCGAAGAAGGCCATCGAGACCAATTGCGTCTCGTGTCACGGCGCCTCCGGAAAGGGTGACGGCCCGGCGGCGGCGGCTCTTCCTCCGCCCAAGCCGGCGGATTGGACATCGGCCAAGGTCCAAGCGGAGAGCGATGGTGAGCTCTTCTGGAAGATCTCCAATGGGCGAGGCGCCATGCCACCTTGGAAGCATCTGCCGGACAAGGAGCGCTGGGAGATCGTGAACTTCATCCGCACGCTCAAGAAGTAACTCGGGCCCCGCGTGCGTCTGGGCACGCCCTGCCGAGCGGGCGGGGCGTGCCGAGTGGTGTAGCAGATTTGACACTCCCCTCGAGGGCCGACTATTCTGGGTCGAATGGACGAGATCGCCGTCCTGGTCCTGAACAACACCTTCGAGCCCTTGCAATTCACCAATGCCCGTCGCGCGATCTCCCTGTTGCTCAGTGGCAAGGCGGAACCGGTGGAAGCCTCGCCCCGGGTGATCCGGTCACCCTCCCTGGTGCTGGCGCTCCCCGCCGTGATCCGGTTGGCCGTCTACATTCGCAAGCCCTTCCTCGATCGGGTCGCCTTCAACAAGAAGAACATCCTGCGGCGGGACAGCTACACGTGCCAGTACTGCACGCGTCGGGGCGAGCGCCTCACCGTCGATCATATCGTCCCGCGGTCCCGGGGGGGGGAGACAGCCTGGACGAACGTGGTAGCCGCCTGCCTGCGCTGTAATCTCAAGAAGGGCAATCGCTTGCCGGAGGAAGTCGGTATGCGGCTTCTGCGCGAGCCCGTGCATCCGAAGTTCCTCTTTTCAACCCACCTTCTCCGTCACCCCTTTGCGCATTCGCTGATCGATTCCTGGCGGAAATACCTGGTCAGCGTCCCCAGCTGAGGGGCAGAGCGGCCGCCCGGTTCTCATGTTCGAGCTGGTGTCGGAGTATCAGCCGCGCGGCGACCAGCCGCAGGCCATCGAGGCCCTGACGGCGGCCGTGCGGGCGGGACGCCGGCATCTGGTGCTGCGCGGGGTGACCGGGTCGGGTAAGACCTACACGATGGCCAACGTGATCGCCAACATCCAGCGTCCGTCCCTGGTGATCTCGCCCAACAAGACCTTGGCCGCTCAGCTCTACGGCGAGTTCCGATCCTTCTTTCCCCGCAATGCCGTCGAGTACTTCGTGTCGTATTACGACTACTACCAGCCTGAGGCGTACATTCCGCAGTCGGACACGTACATCGAGAAGGATGCCCTCGTCAACGACGAGATCGACCGTATGCGGCATTCGGCCACCACCTCGCTCATGCAGCGCCGTGACGTGGTGGTGGTGGCTTCGGTATCGTGCATCTACGGCATCGGCGCCCCCGACACCTATGAGGGTATGCATCTGGCACTGGGTGAGGGCGACCGGGTCGATCGCGACGAGATCATCCGCCGCCTGGTGGCCATGCAGTACGAACGCAACGACTACGACTTCCACCGGGGCACCTTTCGAGTGCGAGGCGACGTGGTGGAAGTGTTTCCCGCCAACGAAGAGGCCAGCGCCCTGCGCATCGAGCTGTTCGGCGACGTGGTGGAAGCGCTGCACCGAGTCGATCCCCTGAAGGGCATTCTCCTCGAACGCGTCGATCACCTGAGCGTGTACCCGGCCAGCCACTACGTGACGCCAGCCTCCCAGATCGAGCACGCGCTCACGACCATCCAGGAGGAGCTGGGCGAGCGGCTGACCTTTCTGCGGAGCCGCCAGCGGCTGCTGGAGGCCCAGCGGCTCGAGCAGCGCACCATCTTCGACATGGAGATGCTACGGGAGCTCGGCTTCTGCCACGGGATCGAGAACTACTCCCGGCACCTGACCGGCCATCGCCCTGGACATCCCCCTCCCACGCTCATTGATTACCTTCCGCCTGATGCCCTCGTCATCATCGACGAGAGTCACGTGGCCGTCCCCCAGCTGCGCGGGATGTATCACGGTGACCGGTCCCGCAAGGAGACTCTGGTCGAATACGGCTTTCGGTTGCCGTCAGCCTTCGACAACCGCCCGCTGACATTCGACGAGTTCACCGCGCGCGTCAGCCAAAGTGTCTACGTCTCGGCCACCCCGGACGTCTACGAGCTGGAGCAGGCTCAGCACGCCGTGGTGGACCAGGTGATCCGGCCCACGGGGCTCATGGATCCCGCCATGAGCGTGCGGCCCGCGCGTGACCAAGTCGACGACCTTCTGCACGAGATCCGGGCCCGCGCCGAGCGCGAGGAGCGGGTGCTGGTGACCACCCTCACCAAGCGCATGGCCGAGGATCTCACCGAGTACTACCAGCAGGCCGGTGTCCGGGTGCGCTACCTGCACTCGGACATCGACACTTTGGATCGCACGGCCCTCATTCGCGATCTACGCCTCGGCAAGTTCGACTGCCTGGTCGGGATCAACCTGCTCCGGGAGGGGCTCGACATCCCCGAGGTATCCTTGGTGGCCATCCTGGACGCCGACAAAGAGGGCTACCTGCGCTCCGGCACCTCGCTCATCCAGACGGCGGGCCGGGCGGCCCGGCACGTGGGGGGAGAGGTCATCATGTACGCCGACCGGGTGACCGCGTCCATGGCCGCGGCCATCCGGGAAACCGACCGGCGCCGCGAGCGGCAGGCTGCCTACAATGCCGAGCACGGGATCACCCCAGAGTCCGTCCAGCGCTCGATCCACGAGGTGCTGCAGAGCATCTATGAGCGGGACTACTATACGGTGCAGGTGCAGGAGACGCCGGAGACGGTCCTCTCCGCCGACGAGCTGGCCAAGCGCATCGAAGAGCTCGAGAACCAGATGAAGGATGCCGCCCGCCGGCTGGACTTCGAGCAGGCCGCCGATCTGCGCGACCGAGTGCGGGCCCTGCGCCGGCGCCATCTATGAACGAGCCGCTGGACATCAAGCTCGAGCGTCTTCCCGAGCGACCGGGTGTCTATCTGTTCAAGGATGCCAAGGTCCAGGTGATCTACGTGGGCAAGGCCGCCTCGCTGCGCTCGCGGGTCCGTTCCTATTTCCAGGAGGCGCGCCCGCGCGATCCCAAGACGGACGCCCTCGTCCGGCAGATCCGCGACCTCGAGTACGTCGTGACCGACAACGAGCTCGAGGCGCTGATGCTGGAGGCCACCTTCGTTCGCAAGCACCGGCCTCGCTACAACATCATCCTGCGCGACGACAAGCACTATCCGTTCCTCAAGCTGACCACCAACGAGCCGTTCCCGCGCCTCCTGGTTGCCCGCCGTGTGGCCAGCGACGGGGCCACCTACTACGGTCCCTACTATCCGGCCACCGCCATGCGGGAAACCTTGCGTTTGACCCGTCAGCTCTTTGCCCTCCGAACCTGTTCCATCGAGATTGACGGACGTCTCGAGCGGCCGTGCATCCAGTATCATATCGGTCGTTGCCACGCCCCCTGCACAGGGTGGGAGACCCGCGAGGGGTACGCCCGCACGATCGCCGATGTGCAACGGTTCCTGGAGGGCAAGCACGACTCTCTCGCGACAACCCTCACCCAGGAGATGGAAGGCGCCGCCGCCGCCTTGAACTTCGAGCGGGCGGCCATGCTGCGCGACCGGATCCAGGCTCTCAATCGCGTGCGAGAACGGCAGAAGATGATCTCCACGGTCGAGGTCGACCAGGACGTCGTCGGTCTGGTCCGGCAGGGCGCCGACGCCTGCGTGGAGCTCTTCTTCGTCCGGCGAGGTCGATTGGTCGGCCAAGAGGCCTTCTTCTTCGACCGTCTCGCCGGAACGGGGGAAGGGGAGATCCTCTCGGCCTTCCTGCGACAGTTCTACTCGAAGAACGTGATCCCCGCCCCGGAGATCCTGGTCTCTGAGGACGTGCCCGAGGCCCCGCTGATCGAGGAATGGCTGTCCGCCCTGGCCCGGCGACGGGTGCAACTGCACACGCCACAGCGGGGAGGCAAGCGGGAGTTCGTGGCCATGGCCGAGGCGAATGCCGCCATCGCCCTGCAGAACCATCTGCTGGCCCGCGGCAATCGGCAGCAGGTTATCTTGGAGGAGCTCCAGCGTGTGCTGGCTCTGAACGAGGTCCCCAACCGCATCGAGGGCTACGACATCTCCAATACCCAGGGCACGGAGCAGGTCGGTTCCATGGTGGTCTGGGAGAACGGCAGCATGAAGAAGGACGACTACAAGCGATTTCGGATCAAGACGGTCGCGGGCGCCGACGACTTCGCCTCCTTGCGCGAGGTTCTGCAGCGCCGTTTTGCCCGCGCCCTCCAGGAAGGCAACACCCTCCCGGATCTCGTGCTCATCGACGGAGGCCGCGGACAGCTCAACGTCGGCGTGCGCGTGCTGCAGGAGCTCGGGCTCGACTATCTCCCGGTGATCGCGCTCGCCAAGCAGGAAGAGGAAGTCTATCGCCCCGACAGCCTGCATCCCCTCGTCCTGGATCCGACCTCACCGGGACTCCAGGCTCTGCAGAAGATCCGCGACGAGGCGCACCGCTTCGCCATCACCTACCACAAGACCCTACGCGCGAAGCGGACAATCCAGTCGGTGCTCGATACCATTCCGGGCGTGGGCCCCGCCATTCGCACGAGCCTGCTCAAGACCCTCGGCTCGGCCCGGCGTGTTCGCGAAGCGTCGGTGGCTGAGCTGGCGTCGGTCCCGAAGGTTACGCCAAAGCTGGCCCAGCGCCTGCACGAGTACTTTCACCCGCCGGAACCCTCAGAACCGTCCGACCGTTTGCCCGATACGGGTGTAGTTCATGTCGCTGCGGGAGGGGAGGTGAACGACGAATGAAAAAGCTTATCGCCATGACCGCCTTCGCGGCGGGTCTGGCCTTCGCGGCCGGTCCTGCCGTGGCCTCCAACTGCCCGGTCCTCATCAAGCAGGGGCGGGAGGCGGCCGCCAAGATGAAGGCCGACGATCCGAAAGTGAAGCAAGCATTGGCCAAGCTGGACGAGGCGCAGAAGCTGCACGACGGCGGCAAGCACACCGAGTCGGTGAAGACAGCCGACGAGGCCCTCATGCTCCTGGGTGTGAAGAAGTAGAAGGGCTCGGCCGGGGCGGTACGGCGTCGGCTCGCAGCCCTCGCCCCGGCCGCCCGCCCGTTTCTTGCCTCCGTTCCACCGATAGAGTACAAATCGAAAGGTCATGTCGAGCGACCGTTATCCCTTTCAGGAGATCGAGGCGAAGTGGCAGCGCATCTGGGAAGCGCGCCGCCAGTTTCGGGTGACGGAGGACCCCGCGCGCCCGAAATTCTATTGCCTCGAGATGTTCCCGTACCCCTCCGGCCGCATCCATATGGGGCACGTGCGCGTGTATGCGATCGGGGACCTGCTGGCCCGGTACAAATGGATGCGCGGCTTCAACGTGCTGCATCCGATGGGATGGGATGCCTTCGGACTCCCCGCCGAGAACGCCGCCATCGAGAACGGCGTGCACCCCGCCATCTGGACGTACGAGAACATCGACAACATGCGCGCCCAGCTCAGGAAGATGGGAATCTCCTACGACTGGGATCGCGAGGTGACCACCTGTGATCCGGAGTACTACCGGTGGGAACAGCTCATCTTCATCAAGATGCTGGAGCGCGGTCTCGCCTATCGCAAGCGCTCGACGGTGAACTGGTGCCCGTCCTGCCAGACGGTGCTCGCCAACGAGCAGGTGGAAGACGGGCGGTGCTGGCGCTGTGACTCCGAGGTCACGCCACGCGATCTCGAGGGGTGGTTCTTCAAGATCACCGCCTACGCCGAGGAACTGCTCGCCTGGTGCGATCGGCTGCCGGGCTGGCCCGAGCGCGTCCTCACCATGCAGCGAAATTGGATCGGGCGCAGCGAAGGAGCGGAGTTTGGCCTGCCAATCGCTGGGCGGTCCGGGCTGACCATTTCTGTGTTTACTACCCGGCCTGACACCGCCTTCGGCATGACGTACGCGGTGCTGGCCCCCGAGCACCCGCTCGTCGACCAGCTCGTGGCGACGGACGACGAGCGGGCAGCCGTGGCTGTCTTCCGGGCAGAGGTCGCCCGCCAGTCCGAGATCGAGCGCACGGCAGTCGATCGCCCCAAGCGGGGCCTCCGCTTGAGCGCGCGCGCGGTGAACCCCTTCACGGGCGCCGACATCCCTCTCTTCATCGCCGACTACGTCCTCATGGGCTACGGGACGGGCGCCATCATGGCCGTGCCCGGCGAGGACGAGCGGGACTGGGAATTCGCCGAGCAGCACGGACTGCCGATCATCGAAACGGTGCGACGCCCGGAGGGCTGGACCGGCAAGGCCTACCTGGGCGACGGGATCAAGATCAACTCCGGCTTCCTCGACGGTCTGACCGTGGCCGAGGCCAAGCGGCGCGCCATCGACTGGCTCGTCGAGCACGGCCTCGGCGTCGGCAAGATCAACTATCGCCTGCGAGACTGGGGCATCAGCCGCCAACGCTACTGGGGCGCGCCGATCCCCGTGCTGTACTGTGCTGCCTGCGGGATGGTCCCCGAAAAGGAGGAGAATCTCCCTGTCGTCCTTCCGCGCGACGTCCAGATCAGCGGAAAGGGAGGCTCCCCGCTGGCCGAGGTGGTGGGCTTCGTGAATGCGAGGTGTCCCCGCTGCGGGGGGCGGGCCCGGCGGGATACGGACACCATGGACACCTTCGTGGAGTCCTCGTGGTACTTTCTCCGCTACTGTTCGCCACACTACGGGGCCCATATGGTGGACCCCGCCGCCGCCGACTACTGGATGCCCGTCGACCAGTACATTGGTGGCATCGAGCACGCCGTCCTCCACCTCCTCTACGCGCGCTTCTACACCAAGGTCCTGCGCGACCTCGGGCTCGTCAAGGTGGACGAGCCGTTCCTGGCCCTGCTCAGTCAGGGCATGGTCATCAAGGACGGCGCCAAGATGTCGAAGTCCAAAGGAAACGTGGTGGACCCGGACGAGCTCATCCGGAGCTTGGGCGCCGACACCGCACGACTCTTCTCGCTCTTTGCGGCCCCGCCCGAGAAGGATCTCGATTGGAACGACCGTGGCGTCGAAGGCGCCTCGCGCTTTCTGAACCGCGTATGGCGCTTCGTGATCAGCCATGCAGACGAGATCGTGGAGCCATCCCCAAGCACCCGGGGGAAGCAATGGCGTAGGGTCTCCCTCTCTCGATCTCAGTGAAGCGGGGCGGGGGTTCCGGCGGATCATTCACGAGACGATCGCTCGTGTGACGGATGATCTCGATCACGACTTTCACTTCAACACCGCCATCAGCGCCATCATGGAGCTGACCAACGCGCTCTATGCCTTCGAGCCGGTGGCCACCGCCGCGGCGGGAGTGCCGCCGGCCGAACGCGAGCGCCTGCTGCGGGAGGCGGTCGAGACGTTGACACTGCTCCTTGGTCCCTTCTGTCCTCACATCGCCGAGGAGCTCTGGTCTCGGCTCGGGCACCTGGACAGCGTGTTCACCCGCGCCTGGCCGACGGCTGACCCCGCTGCCCTCGTCAAGCAAGCGGTGACCGTGGTCGTCCAAGTCGACGGCAAGGTTCGCGGCCGGTTGGTGGTGGACATGAACGCCGGTGAGGAGATCGTGCAGGAACAGGCCCTGGCCGACGAGAAGGTCCAACCGTGGCTCCGGGGACGACGCGTGGAGCGCGTGGTCGTGGTGCCCAACCGGCTCGTCAACGTCGTCACTCGCGCATGATGCGGCGCCGCGCCATCGGCGTGATGGCTCTGTTCCTCCTCAGCGCCGGTTGCGGCTACTCCTGGCGCGGCAGCCTTCCTCCGCACATCAAGACGGTCGGGGTCCCCGTATTCGCCAACCGGACTCAGTGGCCCAACATCGAAGCGGCCATGACGGCGGCAGTGGTCAACGCGTTCGCTACCGACGGACGGCTCAAGGTGGTGAACCCGTCCGAGGCCGATGCCATCCTCGAGGGCGAGATCATCAACTACCAGGTGACCGTGCTCGCCTTCGATTCCAACGCCAACCCCCAGCAGTATCGCCTCTTCGTCACCGTGAGCGTTCGCTTCCGGGACGTGCGACGAGGGGTCATCCTCTTCGAAGAGCGTGGGCTTCAGGAGCGCGTCGACTATCTGGCCGCGCCCGTGGTGGCCGACACGATCGCCCGCCAGGACGCGGCCATCGTCCCCGTGGCCCAGATCATTGGCCGCGACATCGTGGCGCGCGCGGTCGACCCGTTCTGAGCACGGCCGGCCCGGGGCGGATTTCGCCCCTCGATCTCGACAGGCTGTTTCGCCAGGCCACCGACGGCCAGCCGCCGCCGGTAGCGCTCGTGCATGGCCATGACGTGCAGCTCCTCGACGACACCCTGGCAGCCGTGACCCAGGGCCTCTGTTCCGATCCAAACGCCGCCATCTTCGATCGCGAGATCCTCGACGGCCGCGAGGTGACGATCAGCCTCGCCGTCCAGTCAGCGATGGTCATGCCCGTCATGGCACCCAGACGTCTCGTGGCCGTTCGCCACTGCCAGGCGTTGGCCGTCAAGGGGGTCGACGCGCTGGTGGACTATTGTGCCCGCCCGAACCCGACTGCCTGCCTCCTGCTCCTGGCCGACGAGTCGCTCGTGGCCACGCGCGACCGAAAGGATCACTGGCTGCTCGGCGCGGTGCCGGCCGGTGCCATCGTGGCCCTGCCCTCGCGGCAAGGGACTGCACTGGAACAGTGGCTACGGCGGCGGGCTACGGTCGAGGGCATCACGGTGAGCGAGGAGGCCGCTCGGCTCCTCGTGCAGTGGGTCGGTGACGACGGCGCCGCGCTGCTCGGCGAGACGCGCAAGGCCGCTCTGGCAGGCGGACCCGAGAATCGTACGGTGGGCGTGAAGGAGGT
Source organism: uncultured Candidatus Rokubacteria bacterium (assembly GCA_963754315.1). Taxonomy (GTDB): domain Bacteria; phylum Methylomirabilota; class Methylomirabilia; order Rokubacteriales; family CSP1-6; genus CAVWFS01. Next base: position 79,547 of record CAVWFS010000007.1, on the reverse strand, counting down.
GAGTGCTGTCGTTGGCGAGCACCGGGTGAGCGGGGTGTTCGACCTCACGCGTGCTGTGGAACGTTCAGATGTGGGTCTGGCCCTTCGGACCCTCGAGTCCCTGCTCGCGACCGAGGAGCCGATGCTCGTGCTCGCCATGCTCACCCGGGAGGTGAGGACGGCGTGGACTATCCGAGAATGGCTCACGCACGGGCAGAGTCTCGAGCAGATAGCCCGCACGCTCCGACGCCCGCTATCAGCCGTGCAGGCCTATGCCGCCGCTGGTCGATCGGCTGCCACAGAGGCAAATGGGCTTCGCCGGTGCTGGGTCGCGGAGACGCGGCTGAAGTCAGGGGGGGAACCCCGGGGCGAGTTGTCGGCGCTGGTCGTCGCCCTGTGTGGTCGCTGACCCGAACCCTGAGCGGCGCTCTCCTGCTCCTGCTGGGAGTCGTCTCCCACGCGTGGCCAGCGTCCTGCCCGACATGCCTGACTGCGGGCGCGGCCACTGTGGCCTTCGTTCCCCCAGCCGGAACGCCCCTCGCCGGCTATGGAAACCCGGCACGTCGACTGCTCTTTCCCGACGTCTTCGGTCTTTACCCTTTCGCCTTCTGGTTCAAGCCTTCAGAGGGAACGCTCGACCCGCTGTTCGCCCGAGCCCTGGTCCTGGAGCAGGGGACACAACGGGTGGCCTGGGTAACAGTCGAGCTGGTGGCCGTGGATCGGAGCTTCACGCGCGCGGTGAGCGAGCAACTCCGGGCGGCCGGGTTGACACCTGTCACGCTCATCGTCTCTGCCTCCCACACCCACTCGGGCCCCGGTGCCTTTGTCCCCTCGGCACTGTGGGCCTTCATTGCCCTTGATCGCTTCCATGGTGAGGTCCGCTCCGCCCTCGTGAAGGCGGTTGTCCGCGCGATCCTGCTCGCGGAATCATCACGGGTGCCGGCTCGCGTGGGCACCTTCAGCCGCCAGGCGCCCGATGTGACAGTCGGCCGGTTGGGACTGCCGGTCGACCGCGAGATGATCGGCCTCAAGTTCAGTACTGACGGCGGACAGCCTATCGCGCTCGTGTGGAACTACGCCATTCACGGCACCATGCTGGGCGCCCTCAACCTTCGCTTGTCCGGCGACGTGATGGGGGTGGCTTCCCAGGTTCTCGAGCGCGACCTCGGCGTGCCGGTGCTCTTCGTCAACGGCGCCGTGGGCGACGTCAGTCCCCGCCGGCGCGGGCCTACGGAGATGGTGGCGGTGGGCCACGAACTCGCCGCCAGCGTGCGCGCGGGGTGGGGGCAAGCGACCGAAACCCCGATCACCGCCCTGACAACCCGCGGTGTCCGTGTCCTGCTGCCGGCTCCCGTTCTCTCGCTGCGCAACTGTTTAAGTCGTTGGCTGCCGCCAAGCCTCACCATTCCCCTTGGAAGCGTGCTGGGACGTGATGCCGAGCTGACCGCGGTGTCCGTGGGCGACGCGGTCTGGGTTACCATTCCGGGGGAACTTCAGTCGAGCCTGGGCGAAGCGATCAAGGCAGAGGCACGACGCTCGTTCGGGCGCGGGTTCGTGGCGGGTGTCTCGAACGACTATCTCGGCTACTTCGTGACGACGACCGCCTACCCGCGGACCAGCTATGTCACGTGCAGCACCGTGTACGGCCCAGCAGCTGGCGATCTGCTGACCCGGTCGGCCAGCACCCTCATCGGCGAAGTGGCGGAGGCGCGGAGTGCGGCGAGGCGCTAGCGTCCCGACACCAGGCGGGCGAGCGCGGACTTCTTGCGGGCCGCCGTGTTTCGGTGGACGACGCCCTTGCTGACAGCCTTGTCGAGCGTACGGATTGCGTCGGCGACTGCGGCGCGGGCATCCGCCCCCGCCTGGACGGCGCTGGTTCGGGCGGTCTTGACGGCGCTGCGTAGCCTGGACCGCAAGGCCCGGTTCCGCAGACGCCGGCGCTCGCTCTGCCGCATTCGCTTCGATGCCGACTTCGTGTTGGCCACGTGAGCATTCTCCCTCGGTGTCGCGCCCACTGGACGCGCAGACTGGACGTCCAATGGTGCCGCATCACGCTGGCGAATACAAGATGAGCACCCCCCTGAACCCCGAAGGTCAGGTCATCCGCGCGCTGGGGACGATCGGTAGCGCCACCCTGCTCAGCCGCGCGCTGGGCTTCGCGCGCGATATGGTGATCGCCCTCGTCTTCGGCGCCGGCACCACCACGGATGCCTTCCTTGTCGCCCTGCGCATTCCCAACATCATGCGCCGGCTGCTCGGGGAGGGTGCTCTCTCCGCCGCGGTCATTCCCGTGGTCACCGAGTACGCGGGCCACCGACCGCGTGCTGAGTTGCTTCGCATGCTCCGGGCTCTGCTGGGCGCCACCATCCTCGTCCTCACCGTGGTCACTGCCCTCGGCGTCGCGGCAGCACCCGAGTTGGTGCGCTTCATGGCGCCGGGATTCACACGCGACCCAGGCCAGGCGGAGCTCAGCGCCTCGCTCACACGGCTGATGTTTCCCTACTTGGTCCTGGTGGCCCTGAGCGCCCTCGCCATGGGGACCCTCCACGCCCATGCTCGGTTCTTCACTCCCGCGCTGGGCCCGGCGGTGCAGAACGTCGGGATCATCGTGTGCGTCGCCCTCCTCGCCAGCCGGGTGACCCCACCCATCGTGGCCCCCGCCATCGGGGTGGTCCTCGGCGGCCTCGGGCAGCTCGCCGTGCAGCTGCCGAGCTTGAACCGCTGCGGTTGCCTGGTCGCCCCATCGGGTGAGATCGGACATCCGGCGGTACGCCAGGTTGGACGGCTCCTGCTGCCCGCCGTGGTGGGGCTGGCCTCCGTGCAGGTGAACGTCTTCGTGAACACGCTGCTCGCCTCCCTGCTTCGTCCGGGCAGTATCTCGTTTCTCTACTATGCCGACCGCGTAATGGAATTGCCCTTGGGGGTGTTCGGAATCGCCCTGGCCTCGGCCGCCCTTCCCACCATGTCCAGACAGGCGGCCGCTCGTGACCTCCGCGCGCTCGCGGCAACCTTGGGGTTCGGGCTACGATGGTCGCTCTTCATCGCCGTTCCGGCCACCCTGGGGCTGCTTATCCTACGTACTCCGATCATCCGGGTGCTGTTCGAGCGCGGCCAATTCACCACGGCCGACACCTTCGCCACGGCGGAGGCGCTGACGTGGTTCGCGCTAGGGCTGGCGGGCATGTCGGCGGCCCGGATCGCGGCCCAGGTCTTCTACGCTCTCCAGGAACCGATCGTCGCCGTGCGTCTCGGTGTGGTCTCGGTGGCAGTCAACGTCGTCGCCGCCTTCGCCCTGATGGGGCCGCTCGGGCACGCAGGCCTGGCGGCGGCGGCGGCGGTGGCCTCTTACGTGAACCTGGGGACCCTCGTCTGGGCGGCCCGGCGCCGTCTCGGCCCGATCGGGGGACTCGGCATCCTCGGAGCCATCGCTCGAACAGCAGTGGCCTCGGCATCACTCGTTCTGGTCTGCCTGGGATCGCTTTGGCTGTGGCCGGTCACGCCCGCCGGTGTGGTGGACGCAACCTGGTTGCTCGGCACGATCGTCCTCGCGGGACTTGCCTTCGTGGGATCCGCGTGGTGCCTCGGTGCTCCCGAGCTCGCGACGATCGCGCGGTTCTTGCTCTATCGGCGAAACGTTTGATATAATCCGACGTGCTCGCTGCGTTCGACAGTATCCGGACGACCCACGAGCGCTCAGCCTCCGAACGCCCGGTTCGAGTTTTCTCTTCTTCGTCTTCGTCCGCAGCAGCATTCAGCGGCATGGCGCCAGCCGTCAGCGCGATGGTTCGGACCCGGAGCGGATGACAGTGGCCCGAAGCGGACACCCCTATCCGACAGTTCGCGTGCAAGCTTGCGATCTTGTCAACCTCCGCGTTGCCACTCTGCCGGGAGGGGCGCGGGTCGAGGAGGCTCACGCGTTGGCCACGCGACTCAACGCGACGGTGCTTACTCCCGTCGGCGGCTTACGACACTCCGTGCTGCGCGAAGATCTGAGCCGGGCGGTCGCTCTCGGCCTCGGGGAGCTGATGACGCATCGCCTTGGGCGGCCACTACCCGTCGTTGCCGCTCGCGCGAGTGAGATCATCGTCCGCCGCCACCTGGCGGGCGGCGCACCTGCGGTGGTCGTTCGCGACGAGACGGGCGGTTATGGCGCCGTGGGGCGAGCCGGCTTCAACGCCGTGGCCGGCCCCTCGCTGAGGGGCCTCCTCACACCGGCGTTGCCTCCCCCGTCGCGCGCGTTGCTCGTCCGCATCGGTGCCCTCGCCGAGGCCCAGGGCGGCCGCGCTTTCGCCGTGGGCGGTGTCGTCCGCGACATTCTGTGGGGGACCTCGAAAGGGGCCCCCGGCCTTCGGGAAGCCCCGGCCCCTCCCTCGATCAGCCGGGCGGCTCAGAAGGCACGGAAGCTGGCGCGGGCGAAGCCAATGGCGGATATCGACGTGGTTGTGGAAGGGGATGGGTTGGCGGTCGCGCGCCTGCTGGCCGCTGAAATCGGCGGAACGCTTGTCGAGCACGAACGCTTTCTCTCCGCCTCCGTCCACGATGAGACCGGTCAACGGATCGACATCGCGACCGCTCGGGTCGAGCGTTACGAGGTGCCGGCAGCCTTACCTCAGGTGAGGCCAGCCGGGATCGGCGAGGACCTCCGCCGCCGGGACTTCTCCATCAACGCGATGGCCGCCGAGCTTTCCTCGGGCGCCTTCCTTCTCGTCGACCCCCTCGGCGGGAGGAGCGATCTGCAGCGACGCCGCCTGCGCGTGCTGCACCCGCTCTCGTTCGTGGAGGATCCCACCCGGATCTTCAGGGCCGCACGGTACGGGGCGCGCCTCGATCTCGTGCCCGACCCGTGGACAGCCGCTTGTCTTGAGCTCGCCATCGAGTTGGCGCCCTACCAGGCTCTCTCGGGTCAGCGTATTTTGGCCGAGCTTGACCTGATCCTGCGCGAGCCTCGGGCCGCCACGGCCTGCGCGACCCTCGGGACCGTCGGGGCCTTTCGTCTCCTCGACCCCCGTTATCGGTACACGCAAGCCACGGCGGCCCGGCTCACGGACCTCGATACCGTACGCGCGTGGACATCGGACCGCGGCGTGCCGGCTTCTGCCCTGGACCTGCTTGTTCTCACGCTGCTCGGAGACCAGGAACCGGACGTCAGCCGTACGGCCCTCGGACGGCTTGGGCTCAACGGCGACGGGACCGAACGGCTCACCCATGCGCTTGGACGCTCGGAGAGCGTCAGTGAGGCACTGCGGAGGGCGCCCAGCCGCAGCGCGGCGGCGCGTCTTCTGCGCGGGCGATCGGCCGTCGAACTGGCGTGGATCTGGCTGCGCGGCGACCCCACCGTCAGGCGCGAGGTCACCCGCTTTGTCGATCACGACGCGAGGGTCGAGCCGTGGTTGAGGGGTGAGGAGATCATCGCCCTTGGCATCGCCAGGGGCCCGGAGGTGGCGCAGATCCTCGAGTCACTGCGCGACGGCCGATTGGACGGAACAATCGAGGATCGCACCGCGGCCGAAGGTTACGTGCGCCGGCGAGCGGACAATGTGCAGACGAGCGAGCAGGGGAGACCATGGCCAAGGGAGGAGGGGTGACGTGGCGCCGAAATATATCTTCGTGACAGGGGGCGTCGTTTCATCGCTGGGGAAGGGCCTGGCGTCGGCCGCCATCGGGGCGCTTCTCGAGGCGCGCGGGTTCCGGGTCTCGCTGCAGAAGATGGATCCGTACATCAACGTGGACGCCGGCACCATGAGCCCGTACCAGCACGGCGAGGTGTTCGTGACCGACGACGGCGGCGAGGCCGACCTCGATCTCGGGCACTACGAGCGCTTCACCTCACCCCGCGTCACGCGGGACCACAACATCACCACGGGCAAGGTCTACTTCTCCGTGATCGAGAAGGAACGCCGCGGGGACTACCTCGGCCGGACTGTCCAAGTGATCCCGCACATCACGGACGAGATCAAGGCCGCCATCCGACGGGTTGGGGACGACGCCGACGTGGCCATCGTGGAGGTGGGGGGCACGGTGGGTGACATCGAGGGCCTCCCCTTTCTGGAAGCCGTGCGCCAGATCAAGAAGGACGTCGGGCGTGACAACTGCATCTATGTCCACCTCACCCTGGTGCCCTTCATGCGGGCGGCTTCCGAGCTGAAGACGAAAGCCACCCAGCATTCGGTGAAAGAGCTCCGGGCCATCGGAATTCAGCCCGACATCCTCCTGTGCCGCACCGACCGCTATCTCCCCCCGGGCATCAAGGCGAAGATCGCGCTGTTCTGCGACGTCGAAGAGGATGCGGTGATCACGGCCAAGGACGTCGACACGATCTACGAGGTCCCGCTCGTCTTCCATCGAGAAGGGCTCGACGCCATCGTGGTAAAACTACTCGGACTCGCGGAACGACCCATCGACCTCGGTCGCTGGGAGGACGTTGTCCGTCGGGTCACCTCGCCGCGTCGGGAAGCGCGCATCGCCGTGGTGGGCAAGTACACCGAGCTGAAAGACTCCTACAAGAGTCTGACCGAAGCACTCGCCCATGGGGGCATCGCCCACGATGCCCGCGTCGACGTGAGCTGGATCGATGCCGAGCACGTCGAGCGCGACGGGGCCCCCCGTCATCTGGACGGGGTTCACGGCATTCTGGTGCCCGGCGGCTTCGGTGACCGCGGGATCGAGGGAAAGGTGGCGGCCGTGCGTCACGCGCGAGAGCAGGGAATCCCGTTCTTCGGAATCTGCCTCGGCATGCAATGTGCGGTCATCGAATTCGCCCGTCACGTGTGCGACCTGACCGGCGCCAATTCCTCCGAGTTCGAGCCGACCGCTCCCCACCGTGTCATCGACCTGCTTCCCGAGCAGCGGACCATCGAGGCCAAGGGCGGCACCATGCGTCTTGGCCTGTACCCCATCGTGCTGGCCGAAGGCAGTATCGTGTCCCGGCTGTATGGGGAGGGCATCATCCGCGAGCGACATCGGCATCGCTACGAGGTCAACAACGATTACTTGCAAGTGCTCGAGAAGAACGGTCTGCGCGTGTCAGGGGTCTGGGCCGAGAAGCAGGTCGTGGAGATCATCGAGATCCCCGAGCATCCGTACTTCGTGGCGGGCCAGTTCCACCCCGAATTCCGGTCCCGGCCCTGGGAGCCCCACCCGCTCTTTGCGGGATTCGTGGCGGCCGCCCTCGCCCACCAAGCCCGCGCATGAACCCCACGCGCGAGGTGGCGATCGGCGCGGTCAGGGTGGGAGGGCACCGGCCCTTGGTCCTCATCGGGGGCCCGTGCGCCATCGAGAATGAGAAGCATGCGCTCATGACCGCCGAACGGTTGGCGGGGATTGCCACCTCGCGGCGCGTGCCGTTCGTCTACAAATCGTCCTACGACAAGGCCAACCGGTCGTCCATCGACAGCTACCGTGGGCCCGGGCTCGTGGAGGGCCTTCGCATCCTGGCCAAGGTTCGCCAGACAGTGGGCTTACCAGTCCTCTCCGACGTTCACCAGGTGAGCGAGGTCGAACGAGCGGCCGAGGTGCTCGACGTGCTGCAGATCCCGGCCTTCCTCTGCCGGCAGACGGACCTCGTGGTGGCGGCCGGGCGGACGGGAAGACCCGTGAACGTGAAGAAGGGCCAGTTCGTGGCTCCCCGGGACATGGGTAACGTCGTGGAGAAGATCCTGTCCACCGGCAATGAGGGCATCCTGCTCACCGAACGCGGCACCTCGTTCGGCTATCACAATCTTGTGGTGGACCTGCGCGCCCTGGCCGACATGCGTGCCCTTGGCTATCCCGTCGTGTTCGATGCCACGCACTCGGTGCAGCTGCCGGGAGCGGCGGGCAATCGCTCGGGCGGCGAGCGCCAGTACGTGCCGGCCCTCGCCCGGGCGGCGGTTGCCTTCGGCGTGGACGCCCTCTTCATGGAGATGCACGAGGATCCGGATCGGACGTTGCCCGATGGCCGCGCCCTTTCCGATGGTCCCAACATGCTCCGTATCGACGACCTGCCCCGGTTGCTGGACGAGATCCTCGCCATCCGAAAGGCCGTGACCCCATGAGCCTCTCCCGGTCCCGCCAGACGGCGGAGCGCGTCCTCCGGCTCGAGGCCGAGGGAATCCTCGGGCTCATCGGGAAGCTGGACGACTCCTTCGACCGAGCGGTGACGATGCTCCAGGGCGCAGCGGGCCGCGTGATCGTGACGGGCATCGGCAAGTCGGGGATCATCGGCCGCAAGATCGCGGCAACCTTGGCCTCGACGGGAACACCCGCCCATTTCTTGCACCCTGCAGAGGGTGTGCACGGAGATCTGGGCATGGTTTCGCGCGGGGATGTTGTCCTTGCCCTCTCCAACTCCGGGGAGACGGAGGAGATGCTCGCCATCTTGCCACCGCTGAAGCGGTTGGGGGTACCCATTGTGCTCTTGACCGGAAGACCCCTTTCGCCCCTCGCGCGCCAGAGTGAGGTCGTCCTCGACATCAGCGTGCCTGAGGAAGCATGCCCCATGAATTTGACACCCACCGCGAGTACGACGGCTGCCCTCGCCGCTGGCGACGCGCTGGCGATGGCGCTCCTGGAGCGCCGTGGGATTCGTCCCGAAGACTACGCCGCCCTCCATCCCCGCGGAACCTTGGGTTGGCGTGCTCTGTTCCGCGTGGCCGATCTCATGCACACGGGGGAGGCGGTGCCGGTGGTCGCGAATGATACGAAGCTGAGAGACGTCGTGGTGGAGATGACCCGCCGACGCTTTGGTATGACCACCGTGGTCGACACCAACGGGCGGCTCGTCGGGGTCATCACGGACGGGGACCTGCGTCGGCTACATCTGCAAGACCTTCCGGTCGGCGAGCTCACGGCCCAGGAAATGGCGACTCGACACCCCAAACTCATCGCATCCGATGAGCTCGCCGCCAAGGCCCTCGAGGTGATGGAAGCGTTTGCCATCACGAGCCTGGTCATCGTCGACCAGGACCATCGCCCCTATGGCATCATTCACATGCACGACATCCTGCGTGCGAAGATCGTCTGAGCGAGGCTAGACCATTTTCGGGCGACTAGCCTTCCCTCTGTGATAGGCTGGTACCAAAATTGCACGGATCGATAAATGCAACGGCTCGCGCTAGGAATCATTGTTGTTGTGGTCGTCTTCACCGCGGTGGTGGCCGGGGTGCTGATCAGGAACCGCCGCGCGACCCTTGCGGAAACGGTACCGGCGTCGTCCGCGGACCTCACGGTCAAGGAGGTGAACATCCGTGAGGAATCGGGCAAGCTGCGCTGGCATCTGATCGCCAAGCAGGCCATGGTGTTCGAGCGGGAGGAGCGTACGAGCCTTCGTGAGGTCAAGGTGGAGGTTGAGGAACCGGATCGGACGTGGGTTATCCGGGGTGCGGAGGGCGAGCTCTTCCACGGCCGCAACGACCTCGAGATTCGTGGCGACGTGGTGCTCACTTCGAGCGACGGCCTCAGGCTCGACACGACAGTGCTGCGGTGGAGCAACAAGGACAAGCGCGTCTGGACGGACGCGCCGGTGAGGATCACGCACGGGAGCGGGGTGATCACCGGCTCGGCCCTGGAGGTCAGGGTGAGCGAGGAGACCACAACCGTGTCGGGTCGGGTGAAGGCCACCTTCGAGCGGCGCCCGGCGTCATGAAATTCTGGCGCTCGACACGAGGCGTCGTCCTCCTGATGTGTCTCGGGCTGGCCGTCATGCCGGCAGCAGCGCAGGCACCGCGCTCGCCGACGCCAGGGGGCAGTCCCGCAGCCAAGAAAAACGAGGAACGGCAACCGGTAACGGTTGACGCCGACAAGATGGAACGCTTCGGCAAGGAGAACCTCGTCGTATTCTCGGGCAACGTGGTCGCCCGACAAGATGACTCGGTCCAGTACACGGACCGTATGGAGGTGTATCTGGACGAGCGCGGCGACAGGATTCTCCGGACCGTCTCCAGCGGCAACGTGCGCATCGTTACCAAGGAATGCCGTATGGGCACAGCTCAGCGCGCCGAGTACTTCGAGCCCCAGCGCCTCGTTCGCCTCCTGGGCAACGCCCGCGTGTGGCAGGACGACAACGTCGTCAGCGGTGACACCATCGACATCTACCTGTCCGAGGATCGCAGTGTCGTGCAGGGGAGCCCTCAGGGCCGGGTGAAGGCACAGTTCTTTCCACGGGACGACGCGCGTCAGGCCGCCGACGGAACACCGCCCGCCGCCAAGCCCCAGATTCCCTGCCAGAATTGACTCGATGGAGGGGCTGGTCGCGCAGGGGCTCGAAAAGTGGTTCAAGCACCGCAAGGTGGTGGCCAATCTCTCCCTCGACATCCAGCGGGGCGAAGTGGTCGGCTTGCTCGGTCCCAACGGGGCAGGGAAGACGACTTCCTTCTACATGATGGTCGGGCTCTTGCCCGTGGACCGCGGACACATCTTCTTGGAAGGGCAGGAGATCACCGGGATGCCCATGTACCAGCGCTGTCGGCTCGGGATCGGGTATCTGCCCCAGGAATCATCGGTGTTCCGCAAGCTCACCGTCGCCGAGAACCTGCTCGCCATCTTGGAGACCTTGGACCTTTCCGGGCTCGAGCGGCGAGAGCGGGCCCAGACCCTCCTGGCCGAATTGAATCTCACGACCCTGGCTCCCTACCCGGCCTATACCCTGTCCGGGGGGGAGCGTAGACGGCTCGAGATCACCCGGGCGCTGGTGACCTCACCCCAATACCTGATGCTCGACGAGCCTTTCACCGGTATCGACCCGATCGCCATCGGGGACATCCAGGAGATCATCAATCGGCTGCGCGATCGCGGCATCGGAATCCTCATCACCGACCACAACGTTCGCGAGACCCTCGCCATCACCGACCGGGCCTACATCATGTACGACGGCACCATCCTGGTCTCGGGCACCGCCTCCGAAATTACCAGCAACGCCAAGGCCCGCGAGATCTACCTGGGCGAAAGGTTCGCGCTGTAGGCGCCCCGCGGTAGCGCGCATAGCCATGGAGACCCGACTTTCCCTGCGGCAGAGCCAGCGCGTCGTGATGACGCCCCTCCTGCAGCAGGCGATCCAGCTCCTGCAGCTGTCCACCATCGAGCTCCAGGAAGTGGTGCAGCGGGAGTTGCTGGAGAACCCACTCCTGGAAGAAACGCCGGAGACACCAGAGACTCCGGACGGGACGCCCGCGGAGAATGCCGGTCCCCCACCCGAACCCCCGCGCCCCGAGACGACGGTGGCTGACGACCGACGGGCAGACGAGCTGCCCTTCGACATCACGGCGGTGATGTTCGACGATAGTCCGGAGCCGTCGTTGGTCGCCCAGGAAGATCGAGAGGAACTCCCCTTCGAGAACCTCGCCCGCACGACCGTGTCCCTCACCGAGCACCTCGAGGAGCAACTACGCTTCGCCATCGAGGACCCCCGCCACCGGCGGATCGGGGAGGAAATCATCGGTAACCTCGACGAGGATGGCTATTTGCGCGCCAACGTCGAGGAGATTGCCGCACGGTGCGAGGTGGAGAAGGCGGACGTGGAACAGGTCCTGGCCCTCGTGCAGAGCTTCGACCCTCTCGGGGTGGCCGCCCGCTCGCTCTCTGAATGCCTGCTCCTTCAGCTGCGTGCCGATCCCACGCCAGACCCGCTCTCCATCGAGATCGTGGAGGAGCACTTCGACGCCCTCAGCAAGCGCCGCTACGCGGACATCGCGCGCGCGCTCAAGCGCCCTCTCGACCGGGTGATGGAAGCCATCGAGGAGATCATGGCCCTCGAGCCCAAGCCGGGTCGGCGCTTCGGGGGGAGCGACTCGCGCTATATCGTGCCCGACGTCGTCGTGCAGAAGGTCGGGGGCGAATATTCGGTCATCCTCAACGAGGAAGGGATCCCCCGCTTGCGGGTGAACGCGCTGTATCGCTCGCTTCTGCGGGGCTCGGGCGACGACGATGCCCGTCAGTACGTCGTCCAGAAGCTTCGCTCGGCGGAGTGGCTCATCAAGAGCGTGGATCAGCGTCAGCGCACCTTGCGCAAGGTCACCCAGTCCATCGTGAAGTTCCAGCGCGACTTCCTGGACCGCGGCATCGCGCATCTGCGCCCCCTCTCGCTCCGCGATGTCGGCGAGGACATCCACATGCACGAGTCCACCATCAGCCGCGTGACCACCAACAAGTACGTGGAGACGCCGCAGGGGCTGTTCGAGCTGAAATACTTCTTTCATAGCGGCATCGCCGGCGGTGGCGGCGAGATGGTGTCCTCGGTCTCAGTCAAGAAGATGATTCAGGATCATCTGGCTACCGAGGATGCCGCCAAGCCCTTGTCCGATCAGGAGATCGCGCACTACCTGAAAGGGCGCGGGCTCACCATCGCCCGTCGTACGGTGGCCAAGTACCGGGAGGAGCTGGGGATCCTGCCCTCGCATCAGCGGCGACTGCTGCCGCGGAAGTGAGTCGTGGAGACCACGGCCGTCTCCTTCGTCGTGATCACTGGCCTCAGTGGCGCTGGCAAGAGCAACGCCATCAAGTGCTTCGAGGACATGGGTTTCTTCTGCGTAGACAATCTCCCCACCACCCTCATCCCGACCTTTGCCGATCTGGTCGCCCGATCCCCCCGGCCCGGTTCCCGGGTCGCCCTCGGCGTGGATGTCAGGGAAGGGGAGTACTTCTCGCACCTGCTCGAGGCGCTCGATGAGGTCAAGGCCCGCGGCCATCGAGTGGAGGTGCTCTTCTTGGAGTCGCACGAGGACGCGCTCGTCCGCCGATTCCACGAAACACGGCGTCGCCACCCTCTCGGGGACGAGAATCGCAGCGTGCTGGAGGCCATTCGCGCCGAGCGGAAGGCCATGGCCCATCTACGGGAGATCGCCGATCGGATCATCGACACCTCCGGGCTTACCGTGCATCAGCTCAAGGCGCGGCTGGCCGACCTGTACGTGGTCCCCGCCGCCCGGATGGGTCTGGCCACCTCTCTCGTCTCCTTCGGGTTCAAGCATGGTCTCCCCGTGGATGCCGATCTCGTGTTCGACGTGCGCTTTCTCCCCAATCCGCACTTCGTGGACGAGTTGCGGCCGCTCGACGGACGGGACGAGCGTGTTCGCCGGTTCGTGGTCGAGCAGGAGGCCACCCTCGGGTTCATGGCGCATCTGAGATCGATGCTGGAGTTTCTGCTGCCCTCCTATCAGCGCGAGGGCAAGGCCTATCTCACCGTCGCTATTGGCTGCACCGGTGGCCGCCACCGCTCGGTCGCGCTGGTCGAAGAGCTGCGCCGCGTCCTCGGCGAGTTGGGCTTCGAGGCCACTGTGACCCATCGGGACCTCGAGCGTGAGTGAGAGGGGGCCCGGCCCTCGTGAGGGGAGCGTGTGGTAAATCTCGACGATCTCGTCTGGCTGGCGCGCCTCGACGAGCACCGCGTCCGCGATGTGCTTGCCGCCTTTCCCGAACAGTGTCGGGAAGCTCTGGCCCTGCGAATGGCCGGCGGCCCTCCCTTGTCCACCCCAGGCGCCATCATTGTGGCCGGCATGGGCGGTTCCGCGGCGGGTGGAGATCTCCTCGCGGCGCGCGCCGCTGACACCCTGCGCGTTCCGCTCCTTGTGCACAGGGGATACGGCCTTCCGGCGGCCCCCGCTGACACACTGGTCATTGCCTCGTCCTACTCGGGAGAAACCGTCGAGACCCTCTCGGCGGCCGAGAGGGCTCTCGAGCGGGGACACGGCCTGGTCGTCGTCACAACCGGTGGGACGTTAGGGCGCCTCGCCGAGCGTCATGGCGCACCGAGGGTGTTACTGCCGGGGGGCTCATGCCGCGGATGGCCTTGGGGTACCTCTTCTTTCCGCTCCTTACCGTGCTCGCCCAGGTCGGGCTCCCCTTGGCTTCTGTGGACGAGGTCGGGGAAGCGGTCGACGTGATCGAAACCTTGGCTCGCGAACTCGGGCCGGCCGAGCCCGTAGAGGGCAACGAGGCCAAGCGTCTCGCCTTGGCCATCGGGGACAGGATTCCGGCTTTGTATGGGGGTCCGACCACCCAAGCCGCCGTGTACCGCTGGAAGACCGACTTCGCGGAAAACGCCAAGTTGTTCGCCCTCACGGGCGTGGTGCCGGAGATGAACCACAACGAGATCGAGGCCTGGCAGGGAGAACGGGCACGGGAGATCCAGGCGATCCTCCTCCGCGATGACGAAGAGTCCCCGGCCATCGCGCGCCGCTTTGCCATCCTGCGGGATCTGATCGCGCCAGGCGCAGGGGGGGCGGTGCTCGAGGTGTGGACTCGAGGAAAGGGACGCTTGGCTCGCCTCATTTCGCTCGCCTACTTGGGTCAGTGGACGAGCTACTATCTCGCCATGCTCGGTGGGCGGGATCCTTGGCCCATCCCGCTCCTCGACGCGCTCAAGGCCCGCCTGGTGCCTTGAGAGCGCGCCGGCGCGCGTGCTAGACTTGCCGGGCTGTGCCGAGTTGCCAGACATCCCCAGGAGGAGCGCGAATGGCGCGGGATCAGTACCTGTTCACGTCGGAGTCGGTCACCGAAGGTCACCCCGATAAGATAGCCGACCAGATCTCCGACGCGGTTCTGGACGCGATCATCGCCCAGGATCCCACGGCTCGGGTGGCCTGCGAATCGCTGGTGACGACCGGGCTCGTGATGGTGGCAGGGGAGATCACCACGTCTTGTTACGCGGACATACCCCGCATCGCCCGCGACACGATCCGGGAGGTCGGATATACCCGCGCCAAGTTTGGCTTCGACCACGAGACGTGCGCGATCATGACCTCGATTGACAAGCAGTCCTCCGATATCGCCATGGGTGTCGACAATTTCGGCGCGGGTGATCAGGGGCTGATGTTCGGGTACGCCTGCCGCGAGACAGCCGAGCTGATGCCGCTGCCCATCACGCTCGCCCACAAGCTTGTCATGCGTCTCAGCGAGGTGCGCAAGAACGGGCAGCTGCCCTACCTGCGGCCGGACGGCAAGTCGCAGGTTTCGGTGCGCTACGTCGACCGGCAACCGGTGTCGGTTGAGACGGTGGTGATCTCCACCCAGCATGCGCCGGAGGCCACGGCAGCGCGCATCCGTGAGGACGTCATCGAACACGTCATCATGCCCACCGTACCCGCCCACCTCCTCGATCGCGCCCAGTGCGTGTTCCACGTCAATCCCACGGGCCGCTTCGTCACCGGCGGGCCCATGGGCGACACCGGCCTCACCGGCCGCAAGATCATCGTCGACACCTACGGCGGCTCGTGCCCACACGGAGGGGGAGCCTTCTCCGGCAAGGACCCCACAAAGGTCGACCGCTCCGCCTGCTACATGGCCCGCCACGTGGCCAAGAACCTGGTGGCGGCAGAGCTGGCCGAGCGCGTGATGATCCAGGTGGCCTATGCCATCGGGGTCGCTGAGCCCGTATCCATCATGGTCGAGACGTTCGGGACGGGGAAGGCCCCGGATCTGGTCCTGGAAGGGCTCGTCAGACGCCACTTCGACTTCACGCCGGCCGGCATCATCAAGTACCTGAACCTGCGCCGACCCATCTATAAGAAGACCGCCGCCTACGGACATTTTGGGCGCTCCGAGCCCGAGTTCGCCTGGGAGCGGACGGACCGCATCCAGGATCTACGCGGGGACGCGGGCCTCTAACCTCCCGGCCTGCGGAATCACGTCACCGTGCGATTTCCGCAGCCGATCGTCCTTGCCGTCATCGCCCTCCTGGCCTTCGCAGTCCTGGGCCAGACGGTACCCCTCTACACCCAGTGGCTCTGGTTCGAGGAGGTCGGGTACCTTCAGGTATTCACAAAGTCCCTCTCCCTGAAGGGCACGCTTTTCCTGGCAGTGGCCCTGGCCGTGATGGTCTTTCTGTATGCCAACCTGACCTTCGCCGTGCGGACCTCGGCGCCCGATGTCTTGTGGGAGCTGGAAGACCAGCTCGGCCTGCCGGGGCGAGTGGTGATCGAACCGCTTATCCGGCGCTTTCTGCCGGTGGTGATCGCGCTCATCTCGCTTGGTTCGGGCTTACGCGCCACCGCCCACTGGGAAACCCTTCTCGCCTATCTGAACGCGCAGCCATTCGGGAGCGTCGATCCCCTCTTCGGATACGACTTGGGGTTCTTCGTCTTCACCCTGCCTTTCTGGCGTCTCATCTATGGGTGGAGCGTGGCCCTGGTCGCGGCCACTCTGCTCTTGACCTTCGTGGTGTATGTGCTCCAGCGCAGCCTCGTACTCACCACCCGGGGGCCGCGGCTGGCGGCGGGGGCGCGTACGCACCTGCTCGTCCTGGCCGCTCTCCTCCTCCTCCTGCGGGCGGTAGGCTTCTGGCTTGACCGCTTCGAGCTTCTCTACTCGCCGCGGGGGATCGTGGCGGGCGCGACGTATACCGACATTCACGCCTCGCTACCGGCCCTCGGTGTCCTGGGCGTGCTCGCGACCCTGAGCGCCGTCGCCTGTCTCGTGCAGATCGCCCGACCCGGGTTGCGCCTCGTGCTGGCGGGACTGGTCGTGCTGGGAGTCGTGTGGATCGGGGGACTCGGGATCTATCCAGCCCTCCTGCAGCGCCTGCGGGTCACCCCGAACGAGCTCGAAGCAGAGCGGCCCTTCATCCTTCATAACATCCGGATGACGCGGAAAGCCTACGGTCTTGACCGCGTCGTGGAGAAAGAGTTCCCGGCCCCGGACAACCTCGACGCGCGGGCCATCGAGCGCAATGAAGCCACCATCAAGAACATCCGCCTGTGGGATCACCGGCCCCTCCTGCGGACCTTCGGCCAGCTGCAGGAGATCCGAACGTACTACAAGTTCGTGGACGTCGACAACGACCGCTACACCCTCAACGGCGAGTACCGTCAGCTGATGCTATCGCCGCGCGAGCTGTCGTATCCGCACCTGCAATCGCGTATCTGGATCAACGAGCACCTCACCTTCACCCACGGCTACGGGGCGGTGGTGGGTCCCGTGAGTCGGGTGACCGCCGAGGGTCTTCCCGAGTTCGTGGTGAAGGATATCCCGCCCATTTCATCGGGAGGATTTCCGCCCATCACGCGTCCGCAGATCTACTACGGAGAGATTGCCAACGAGTACGTGCTCGTCCGTACCCGCTCCCAGGAGCTCGACTACCCGTCGGGAGATCAGAACGTCTACTCGACCTATACCGGCCGCGGCGGCATCCCCATCGGCTCCTTCGTGCGGAAGCTCGCCTTCGCCATCCGCTTCGGGGAGATCAAGATCCTCCTGTCGGACGACGTCACCCAGGACAGCCGTATCATGATTCACCGGACGGTGGTCGAGCGCGTTCGCCAGATCACGCCCTTCTTCCGCTTCGACCGCGACCCCTACATGGTCGTCACCAAGGATGGGCGCCTGGTGTGGATGCTCGACGGCTACACTACCACTGACCGCTACCCCTATTCTGATCCCGTCCGCACTGCCGAGTGGACGGGCAACTACATTCGGAACTCGCTCAAGGTCGTCGCGGACGCCTACGACGGCACCGTGAGCTTCTATGTGGCGGATCCGTCTGATCCCATCGTCCGCGTCTATGCCCAGAGCTTCCCCGGCTTGCTGCAGCCACTGGAGCGCATGCCGGAGGATCTGCACCCGCACATCCGGTATCCGGAGGACTTCTTCAGCATTCAGGCGCGGAAATACGCCGTCTACCACATGGAAGATCCCCAGGTCTTCTACAACAAGGAGGACCTGTGGGCGATCCCGCGCCGGACGATCGAGGGGCGGGATCGCGAGATGGAGCCCTACTACACGATCATGCGG
The DNA here is from genome assembly GCA_963754315.1 of uncultured Candidatus Rokubacteria bacterium. Classification (GTDB taxonomy): domain Bacteria; phylum Methylomirabilota; class Methylomirabilia; order Rokubacteriales; family CSP1-6; genus CAVWFS01. The sequence continues at coordinate 61,871 of CAVWFS010000007.1, read as the reverse complement.
CTGCCCGAAGAAAAGCGGGAGGAATTCATCCTGCTGACCCTCTTCAACCCGGCCCGGCGCGACAACATGATCGCCTGGCTCGCCGCCCGCTCGGATCCGCCGAACTATGGCCGCCTGATCGTCTACAACTTCCCCAAGCAGAAGCTGGTGTACGGTCCGCGCCAAATCGATGCGCGCATCGACCAGGATCCTGTCATCTCACAGCAGTTGGCTCTCTGGAACCAGCGAGGCTCCACGGCCATTCGCGGCTCGCTTCTAGCCATTCCGATCGACCAATCACTCATCTACGTCCAGCCGCTCTATCTGGCGGCCGCTGAGCAGGGGGCTCTGCCAGAGTTACGCCGTGTCGTCGTGGCCTATGCGAACCAGATCGCCATGGAGCCCACCCTCGAGCAGTCACTGGCCCGCATCTTCGGCGGGCGGCCGACGCCGGGGGCCGCCGCCCTGACCCCGCCGGCCGCCCGCGAATCGGTCCCTGGCATGGCTCCCCTCGCACAGCGCGCCTTGGAGATCTGGAACCGGGCCCAGGAAGCGCTCCGTCGCGGCGACTGGAGCGCTTACGGCTCCGAGCAAAAGCAACTCGAAGAAACCCTCCGCGCCCTCGCCGACCCCCGCCGCAGCCCCTGAGCCCCGTCGCCTGCAGGACCGCTGGGGGTTGGAGGGCCGTCGGCGCCCCAACACGCACGCGTGATCCCGAGGGGCGCCACGGGTTCCCCGGGGCGTCCCGAGCGCCGGGGGGTTTGGGGGGCCGTCGAGGCCCCCCATGATAATCGAGTCCCGTCGAGGCCCCCAACACCACGCGTGATCCCGAGGGGCGCCACGGGTTCCCCGGGGCGTCCCGAGCGCCGGGGGGTTTGGGGGGCCGTCGAGGCCCCCCATGATAATCAAGTCCCGTCGAGGCCCCCAACACCACGCGTGATCCCGAGGGGCGCCACGGGTTCCCCGGGGCGTCCCGAGCGCCGGGGGGTTTGGGGGGCCGTCGAGGCCCCCCATGATAATCAAGTCCTGGCGCGAACGAACAAGGCGGTGCCGAGCCCGAGAAAGATGACGTTCGCCGTCCACGCTCCGAGCAAGGGTGGCAACAACTCCGCGCGCGAGAAGGCGAGGGCAGCGCGGTCGACCAGGAGGTATCCGCCCATGATGGCGATGGCCAGCCCCACTCCGAACAGGCGGCCTCCCCGCGAAGACTGCACGGCGAACGGGATGGCGATCAAGACCATGATCAGATTCTCGAGGGGTGATGAGAGCTTGGCGTACAAGTCGACCAGGTCCTTGCGCACCTGAAATCCCGCGGCCTGCAGCCGAGCCACGTAGTCGCTTAGCTCCCGGTAACTCATCGCCGAGGTCGGCTTTTGGATCTGCGTGAACTCTTCGATGGTTTCAGGCAGCTCGATGGCGGTGGCCACGAACGGGATGGTTTCCACCTGGTTGTTGGCCACGATAGCCCGGTAAGCTCCGTCGTTCAGTTCCCAGCCCCGCCGGCCCCAGTGCGCCCGCCGAGCGTCGAGCCGGTGCTGGAGTCGAAAATTGCGATCGACCTCGAGCACGGTCATACCGTAGAGATCGCTCGTTCCAGGCGCGAGCAGTTCGACCCGGTAGAAACGCGAGTCGGCGCTGCGGAGCCATAAGCGCGTCCGCGTCTGGAGGTGACGCGGTTGCTGACCGCGAATCTTGATGCGGTCGACCTCGTCACCGAGCTCGTTGAGCTTGGGAAGCACCAGCTCCTGGAAGCCGCCGGCCGCCACTGCCGCCAGGGACGCCAGCACGAGAATCGGTGCGCTCACCCGGTACAGGCTGACGCCGGCCGCCTTGAGCGCCGTCAATTCGTGGTAGCGGGAGAGACCGAGGAAGAGAAAGATCGTGGCGACGAGCATCACGATGGGCATTGCCTTGTACACCTCGGCGGGCATCCGGTAGACGAAATGCTCGAGGATGTGCACGAGGGAGGGCTTCACGCGCAGATAGCGGTCGAGATCCTGGATGAGATCGATCACGACAAAGAGGGCGGCCGCCACCGCCAGCCCGACCCCGATGAGACCCAGGAACTCCTGAACCAGGTAGCGATCGATAATGTGTGTCGACTCGCGCGGTTCGAGCGGACGCCGGCGCAGCCGCAGCAGAACAGGGCGGCGCGGCAGGCGCGCCCACACCACCGCCAGCAGGCGCCAGAGCACGGTCAGCCGCAGCCCGTGCTGGGGGCGGGCCGTGACGAGGAGCAGGGCAAGACCGACTCCGCCGAAGAGGAGGTTGGGGGCCCATAGGGCCAGCGCGGCGGGCAACCGCAGGCGCAGAGCCGCCCCCTCCAGAGAGGTCAACAGGATGTAATAGAAGACCAGAATCACCAGGCTGCCAACCAGGGCGATGCTGCGCCCACCGCGATGCGAGCGAATGGCCAGAGGGAAGCCTAGGATCGCGAACACCACCGCCGCCACCGGCAAGGCATGCGCTTGTGCCACTCCACCAGGAAGGGGGCCCGCGCGAGAGGGTCGTTCCGAAGTTCCTCGAGCTTCGCGGAGAGGGCGGTATACGAGAGGTTCTTCTCCGGCTTCTCGTCGCGAAGCGGTCCCAGAGGCGAGTCGAGCGGAAGTGTCATGTCGTACACGGCGAAGCGCGCGTAGCGGTACCGGTCGGCGCTGGCCGAGCCACTGGGGGCCGGCACCTCGGTGGCTTCGATGACGTGTGGCATCACGTCCGTCTCGTTCACGGCCCCGTCGATCAAGCGCAAGGTGATGAGCCGGCTTGCCTCGTCAGTCAAGAGACGGCCTTCGCGGGCGGTGATGATCCGCGATAGCTTGGGATTCCGCTCGTCGGCGAGGAGCACGCCGCGGAGGGCGACCTGAGAGGCGCTGACCTCCTCCACGTAGATCGTGATGCCCGGAAACGTCGAGTTGAAGATCCGTTCCTTGATGCCGCTCACCGCTCGCGTCTGGAGGATCTTGAAGAGCTGGCGTTGGAACTCCTGACCAGCGACCGGGACTAGGACCATGGTGAACAGGGCTCCGGTGAGTGCCACCACCATCGCCGCCAGCAGGACCGGGCGGAACATCCGCCCGGGACCGACACCCGCCGCCTGGCAGGCCACGATCTCGAGGTCGCCCGCCAGGCGTCCACCCGCCAGCAGCACGGCCAGCAGGAGGGCCATAGGCAGGGTGAGGGCCAGGAAGGAGGGCAGGATGTACACGAGCAGTTGCAGGACGAGGTAGAAGGGGACACCCTTGGTAATAACGAGATCGGTCAGATGGTAGATACGGTCGATAAGAAAGAAGAACGTGAACAGGACGACGCTGATCAAGAAGGGCCCGACCAGCTCCCGCACGAGGTAACGGTCCAGGGTGGTCAGCGGCGGTTTCATCGCTCGTGTTGTACCATAGGCGCGTGCGGGGTGCCGTTGGTCGCATGGTCGTGGTACTCGCCCTGATCGCGCTGTCGACGGGGCTGCACGCGCGGGTCGAGGCGACCACCGTGGATCGTCTGGAGCGTTTCCGCGCACTCGTCAGCCTCCTCGATCCCGCCCACGCCCCCGAGCCGGCGGCTGCAGAGACCCTGCCCTCGATCTACGCGCTCCTCGACGCGGAGGTCGTCGAGTCCTTGGCCAGCGGCGGTGTTTTCGCCACCCCCGCTTTCATCCGTGACCGGCTGGAGGCATTCACGGAGACGTGGGGTGGGGTGACCATGCGCCTGGTTGGGCTCGGCCGGCTTCTCGTTGTCGCCTATCAATTCAGCGAGACGCCGCTCGGAAGTTCGGTGCGGATCTATGGAGGACGGGCCAGCGAGGCAAAGGTCTTAACGGTGCTGGACGGACCCGGTTGGCCCAGCATTCGCCCACTCCCCTCGGGGAGACCGGCCGCGGCGCAGTTCTTGGTCGTGTGGGAGGGTCCGCTCCTCGCCCACGGGGCCCGAACCTTGCGCGTCGATCTCGTGCGCGAAGAGGGTGGCCGGGCACGGGCTGCCTGGAGCTCGGCCGAGGTATTTCCCGAAGGTCTGGCGGCACGATGGTACACCGTGCGGGGAGCAGACCTCACCGTGCGTTACCCGGCGGGATATCCAGGATGGACTCCGGGATGCGACCAGCAGACGGAGCATGAGGACCTCTATCGCCTAGCGCCGGACGGAACGCGCTTCGTCCGGGTCAGTCGGCGAGCAATCAACGCGTGGCACCGTGACGTCCATGCCGCTGCTGACCGCCTCTTCGAGGCGCTGGCGGCGGTCGACTCCGTGGCACTCACTCGCCTTGTCCAGGATTCGGCCTTGCGCGCACGCCTTCCCCGTACCCTCCGCCGAGAGCCCGCCTGCGATGCGCCCCCTGGGTCCGCCGGCACCGTGTCGATCGCCGCCCTCGCTGAGTCTCGACAACCCTGGACCGTGATCTTCCGGGATACGGGGAAAGGGAACTGGCGACTCACAGCGGCCATGCCCACCATCCGGTGATGCCCCAGACGCTCGCGCATGGCTGACCTCCCCAACCGCTACCAACCGGCCGCCGTCGAGGGACGCTGGTACGCTTTCTGGGAGGAGCGCGGCTTTTTCCGGGCTGATGTCGGGCGGAGGGGACGGCCATATTGCATCGTCATTCCGCCCCCCAACGTGACCGGCTCCTTGCACATGGGGCACGCCCTCAACAACACGCTGCAAGACATTCTCATCCGCATGAAGCGGATGGACGGCTTCAATACCCTGTGGATGCCCGGCACCGACCACGCGGGCATCGCCACTCAGTACGTGGTCGAGCGAGAGCTTGCCGCCGAGGGAAAGTCTAAGGAAGACCTGGGCCGCGAGGGCTTCGTGGCCCGCGTGTGGGAGTGGAAGAAGGCGTCTGGGGGCACCATCATCCGCCAGCTCAAGCGCCTGGGCGCGTCCTGCGACTGGTCGCGCGAGCGCTTCACCATGGACGAGGGTCTGTCGCGGGCTGTACGCGAGGTGTTCGTCCGTCTCTGGGAAGACGGCCTCATCGTCCGTGACGATTACCTCGTCAACTGGTGCCCACGCTGTCAGACGGTGCTGGCCGATCTCGAGGTCGAGCGCGAGGAGCGCGACGGGGAGTTCGTCTACATCAAGTACGGGCCCCTGACCCTCGGCACCGTGCGCCCCGAGACGAAGCTAGGGGACACCGGGCTCGCCGTCCACCCCAAGGACGCTCGCTATGCGCAGTACGTGGGCGAGGAGCTCGAGGTTCAGTCGGTCGACGGACCGATTCGCATCCGAGTCGTGGCCGACGAGGCCGTCGATCCGAGCTTCGCCACCGGCGTGATCAAGGTCACCCCCGGCCACGATCCTGTCGACTTCGAGATCGGCCGCCGTCACCACCTGCCCGTGCGGACAGTCATCGGGTTCGACGGCAAGATGACGGCGTTGGCCGGGCGCTATGCGGGGCTCGATCGCTTCGAGTGCCGCCGGCAGATCGTGGAGGACATGAAGGCCCTCGGCCTCGTGGAACGGATCGAGCCCTACCGTCACGCCGTGGGTGTCTGCTACCGCTGCAAGACGGTGGTGGAACCCCTCGTCTCCAAGCAGTGGTTCGTCCTGATCAAGCCGTTGGCGGAGCCTGCCCTGCGGGCGGTCCAAGACGGCCGCATCAAGATCGTCCCGCGCGGATGGACCAAGACCTATCGCCACTGGATGGAGAACATCCGGAACTGGCCGATTTCGCGCCAGCTCTGGTGGGGACATCGCATCCCCGTCTGGTACTGCCAGGCGGACGGCTCCTTGCACGTGTCTCGCACCGACCTCACGGCGTGCCCGACCTGCGCTGGTCCCGTACGCCAGGAGACGGACGTCCTCGACACCTGGTTCTCCTCGGGCCTGTGGCCGTTCTCCACCCTGGGCTGGCCCGACGACACTCCAGAGCTCAAGACGTTCTATCCCACGGCGGCTCTGGTGACCGGTTTCGACATCCTGTTCTTCTGGGTCGCTCGCATGATCATGTTCGGTCTTCGCTTCATGGGTGAGGTGCCGTTCCGCGACGTGTACATCCACGCCCTCATTCGCGACGCCGAAGGCCAGAAAATGTCGAAGTCGAAGGGCAACGTCATCGATCCACTCGTTGTGATGGACAGCTACGGGACCGATGCCTTCCGTTTCACCCTGGCCGCGCTCGCCGCCCAGGGGCGCGACATCCGCCTGGCCGAGGAGCGGATCGAGGGGTCGCGCAACTTCGCCAACAAGCTCTGGAACGCCGCCCGGCTGGTGCTGGCGAACCTCGAGGGCTACCGTCCGGCCGCGGCCCGCCAGAGTCAGCCTACCCTCGCCGACCGCTGGATCGAAAGCCGCTTGCAAGCCACCATTCACGCCGTGCGGCGCGCGCTCGGTCGCTACCGGTTCAACGAGGCAGCCTCGGCTCTCTACCAGTTCGTGTGGCACGAATTCTGTGACTGGTACCTCGAGATCGCCAAGCTTTCCCTGTATCAGCGGGAGGCTGCCGCTGTTCGCGCGCGCACGCAGCACACGCTGGTCACCGTGCTGGAGCCGACCCTGCGTCTGCTCCATCCGTTGATGCCCTTCATCACCGAGGAGATCTGGCAGCAGCTTCCCCATCGCGGCGAGTCGATCATGGTGGCGCCCTATCCCCGGGCCCGGGCCGCCCGCATCGACACGGAGGCCGAGCGGCAGATGCAGAGCGTCATCGACCTGGTGACGGCCATCCGGAATGTCCGAGGCGAAATGAGGATCGCCCCCGGAGTGTCCCTGGCCGTCACCGTGCGAGCGACCGACGAGCACCTCACCCTGTTCGAGGAGCAGCGTCCTCTGATCGAGACGCTGGCACGCTGCCGATTGACCGTCGACCGGCACGCCAGCCGTCCCACCAACGCGGCGCTGACGGTCGTCGGGGCATCCGAGGTGTATGTCGACTTGACCGGGGTGGTCGACTTGGTGGCCGAACGGCAGCGTCTCACCAAGGAGATGGCCCGGCTCGATGAGACCCTGGCGTTCCTCGCAGGAAAGCTGGCTCGAGCCGACTTCGTCGAGCGAGCACCGGCCGAAATCGTCGAGCGGGAGCGTACGCGGCTCGCGGACGCACGCGCGCTACGGGAAAAGCTCGAAGAGAGCCGCCGCTGGATCGATGATGGCCGACCGTGATCCGCGTTTCCCTGACCATTCGGTCCTCCGGCTGGGCGCCGTAGACTCAACGCAGCGAGTGGCCTTTGCTCTGGCCGAGGAGGGCGCGGCCGACGGCACCGTGGTCGTGGCCAACTCCCAGCACGCCGGCCGTGGTCGGCGCGGCCGGGCATGGGTGGACGAGCCCGGCGCCAGCCTTCTGTTCTCGATACTCGTGCGACCGCGGCTGTCGCCCACCCACTGGCCGCTGCTATCGCTCATGACGGCGGTGGCAGTGGCACGGGCTCTCGGCCGCGTGGCCGGCTTGCCAGCGCGGCTGAAGTGGCCGAACGACATCCTGGTGGATGGGCGGAAGGTCGCCGGCATCCTCCTGGAGTCGCGCCTCACCGGGAAACCTGTCGTGATCATCGGCGTCGGGATCAATCTTGCTCAGGAACGCTTTCCCGCCGATCTCCAGGCGCGAGCGACCTCCGTCCGCCAGGCCACCGGCCGTCTGGTCGAGCCCGATCGCCTCCTGGAAGCTGTCCTCGACGAGTTCGACACCTGGCGAGGGCAGCTAGAGGGGGAGGGATTTCGCGCGATCGGCGCCGCCTGGAAGACGCTCAGCAGCACCCTCGGCGCGTGGGTGCGCGTTGACGAGGTGAGCGGGCGGGCCGTGGACCTCGATGAGGACGGGGCCCTCGTCATCGATGACGGGCTCATCCGGCACCGCGTGCGGGCGGGCGAGCTGATGGAAGAGAGCGCCGATGCTGCTCGTCGTTGAGGTCGGCAACACGAACACCAAGATCGGCGTCTTCGACCACACGCGCTTGCTGGTTTCCTGGCGCCTGACCACCCGCCGCGAGCAGACGGCCGACGAGTACGGCGTGTTCATCGAGACGCTTCTGCGTACGCGCGGGCTGGCCCCTCCCGACATCCACGGCGTGGCCATCTCCAACGTGGTCCCGCCCGTGGAGCAGCCCCTGCGCTGGATGTCCGAGAAGTATTTCGGCATCGAGCCGTTCTCGGTCGAGTCGGGTGCGGATTGCGGGATCACCTTGGTCGTCGACAATCCGAGCGATGTCGGAGCCGACCGCGTGGTGAAGTCCGTGGCCGCGCGCGCGCTCTACGGCGCCCCGCTCATTGTGATCGACTTCGGCACCGCCACCACCTTCGACTGCGTGAACATGCACGGCGAGTTCGTGGGGGGGGCCATTGCCCCCGGGCTGGCCACGTCGGTGGACGCGTTGCTGAGCCGGGCGGCGCGCCTGTATCGGGTCGAGCTGGTACGCCCGGCTGGCGCGATCGGCCGCAACACCATCACCAACATCCAGTCGGGTGTCATCTATGGCTATGCGGGTCTGGTGGACGGGCTCGTCGAACGCATGAAGGGGGAGATGACGGGGACGCCGCGGGTCGTCGCGACCGGCGGCCACGCCGCCCTTGTCGCCGAAGCCACGCGCTCGATCGAGATCCTGAATCCCGATCTGACTCTGGAGGGCCTCCGCATGCTGTACGAGCGGGTCCAGGACCAGAAAGGCTCTGGTCCTGGTTGACCGCTGGGCTCGACCCGGCTATACTCCACGAAATATAGTATGCGTCTAGGAACACATCCCTATATCTGGGGATGATGGCGGAACCCGAAGGGCGAGGGAGGGACAGCCGATGGGCATGTGGGTCGGACGGGGACGCAAGGCGCGGGCAGCGTATGGGTTCGATGACATCGCGCTCGTTCCCGGGGCATTGACCATCAATCCCAACGAGGTCGACATCTCCTGGGAGTTGTGCGGGCGACGCTTCGACATTCCGATCATCGCGGCCGCCATGGATGGGGTCGTGGGCCCCCGTTTGGCCATCGAGATGAGCAAATTCGGTGGCCTGGCTGTCTTGAACCTCGAAGGGGTCTTCTCCCGCTACGAGAATCCCGACGAGGTGATCGAGCGGATTGTGTCGGCCAGCCAAGACGAGGCAACCCGTATCATCCAGTCGATCTACGGAGAGCCCATCAAGGAAGAACTCATCCAACGCCGTATCGAGACGATCAAGAAGGGCGGCGGCAGCGTGGTCGTGTCGTCCATTCCCCAGCGAGCCGAGCGCTTCGCGGCCCTGGCCCAGGAGGCGGGAGCCGACATCTTCGTTGTGCAATCGACGGTGACCACGGCCCGCCACATCGCCACCGAGTACACACCGTTCGAGCCCCGACGCCTGAAGCGACAGTTGGCCATTCCGCTCATCATCGGCAACGTGGTGACCTACGAGGCCTGCCTTGAACTGATGAATTCCGGCGCCGATGCGCTGCTCATTGGCGTCGGTCCCGGAGCCGCCTGCACGAGCCGCGAGGTGTTGGGATTGGGTGTGCCCCAGGTGACGGCCACCGCCGACGCCGCCGCTGCCCGCGACTTCCATTACAAGCAGAAGGGTCGTTACGTGCCGATCATCACTGACGGAGGCATGACCACGGGGGGCGATGTCTGCAAGGCGCTCGCATCCGGTGCGGACGCCGTCATGATCGGTTCCGCGTTCGCGCGGTCGGTGGAGGCCCCGGGGCGGGGTTATCACTGGGGAATGGCGACCCCTCATCAGAATCTGCCGCGGGGGACGCGCATCCGCGTCGGGGTCGCGGGCACCCTCGAGCAGATCCTGTTCGGGCCGGCCTTCACCGAGGACGGCACCCTCAACCTCGTGGGGGCGATTCGAACGTGCATGGGTTCGGTGGGCGCCGCCAACATTCGTGAGCTACAGCAGACGGAGCTGATCATCGCGCCGGCCATCAAGACAGAGGGCAAAGTCTTCCAGCAGGCCCAGAAACTCGGACGCCCGCGCTAGAGCGGTGGAGGGCGCGGGGGTGAGCGCCGTCGACGCGATCGCGGTTCTCGACTACGGTTCGCAGTATACGCAGCTGATCGCCCGCCGCATCCGCGAGATGTCGGTATACTCGGAAATCCTGCCCCCCACCGTTTCCCTGGAGAGCCTCCGCGCCGCCCGCTACAAGGGCATCATCCTCTCGGGCGGCCCGTCCAGCGTTTATGAAGAGCAGGCGCCGGTGGCCCCCACCGCTCTGTTCGATCTGGGGGTGCCGGTCCTCGGGATTTGCTATGGGATGCAGATCATGGCCTACCGGCTCGGGGGCCGCGTGGTGCCCGTCGACCGACGTGAGTACGGCAAGGCAGTCGTTCAGCTGCACGCTCCCAGCGCGCTCCTCCGTGGCATCACCCCCGACGACGGTCGGCTGGTCGTTTGGATGAGCCACGGCGATACGGTGCTGGCAGCCCCGCCCGGGTTCGCGGTCCTTGCCTCCACCGACAACTGCCCGGTGGCCGCGATGGCCGACGATGAACGCCGACTCTACGCCGTGCAATTCCATCCCGAAGTAGCGCACACGCCCGAGGGGGGTCGTATCCTCGAGAACTTCCTGGACAGCTGCCAGGTGGCCCGGACCTGGTCGATGGCCTCGTTCGTCGACACCACGGTCGCGGACATCCGCGCCCGGGTGGGTGATAGCCGCGTGCTGTGTGCCCTGTCGGGTGGGGTGGACTCGGCGGTGGTGGCGGTCCTCGTGCACCGCGCGATCGGAGATCAACTCACGTGCGTCTTCGTCGACAACGGTCTGCTCCGCAAGGGCGAGGCGGCTGCCGTTGTGCACACGTTCCGCGATACCTTCATGATCAATCTCGTCCACCGGGAAGCCGGGGCACGCTTCCTGGAGCGCTTGCGCGGCGTGACCGATCCCGAGGAAAAGCGCCGGCGTATTGGCCGGGAGTTCATCGCCGTCTTCGAGGAAGAAGCGGCCCGGCTCGGGGCCATCCCCTGGCTCGCCCAAGGGACGCTCTATCCGGATGTCATCGAGTCCATTTCGGCCAAGGGACCGTCGGCCACCATCAAGACACATCACAACGTGGGAGGGCTTCCCGAAGCAATGCGCTTCTCGCTCTTGGAGCCGCTGCGTGAGTTGTTCAAGGACGAAGTGCGGCGGGTCGGCGAGGTGCTCGGTCTTCCGGCAGACATCGTCTGGCGCCAGCCGTTTCCGGGCCCCGGCCTGGCCATCCGCGTGCTCGGAGAGGTGACCGAGGATCGCCTGGACCTCTTACGCGAAGCGGATACCATCGTGCAGGAGGAGGTTCGTGCGGCTGGGCTCCAACGCGAGGTGTGGCAGGCGTTCGCCGTCCTCCTCCCGGTGCACACGGTGGGCGTGATGGGGGATTTTCGGACCTACGGTCAGGTCATCGCCCTCCGGGCCGTCACCAGTCAGGACGCCATGACCGCCGACTGGGCACGGCTTCCGTACGAGCTGCTCGGCCGCCTCAGCAACCGGATCATCAACGAGGTCAAGGGCGTCAACCGTGTTGTCTTCGACATCTCGTCGAAGCCGCCGAGCACGATCGAGTGGGAGTGAGACCCCATGCCGCACGCCGAGTTCGTGCACCTCCACGTTCACTCCGAGTACAGCCTTCTCGACGGCGCCGCCCAGCTCGAGAAACTTGTCAAGAAGGCCAAGGACCTCGCGTTTCCCGCCCTTGCCCTCACCGATCACGGCAACCTGTTCGGCGCCATCGACTTCTACCTGGCTGCCGAGAAAGCCGGCATCAAACCGATTCTCGGTTGCGAGCTGTACGTGGCCCCCGGCGGTCGCAAGGAGCGCGCGTCTCAGGAGGGCGGCTACGAGGGTGCGAACCATCTGACCGTGCTCGTACGCGATCTCGCCGGTTACCGGAATCTCATCAAGCTCGTCTCCAAGGCCTATCTGGAGGGCTTCTACTACAAGCCCCGCGTCGACAAGGCCCTGCTTGCCGAGCATGCCGAGGGCCTTCTCGTGCTGTCCGGATGCCTCAACTCCGAGGTGTCACGCCTCATCTCGGCAGGGGATGTGGGCCGGGCGCACGAGGCGGCCGGCTGGTACCAGGAGGTGTTTGGCAAGGACTACTACTTCATGGAGGTGCAGGCGCACGGTCTCCCCGAGCAGGCGCGGGTGACCGCGGAGACCCTCCGCATCGCCAGGGCCTTGGGAGCGCCCATCGCCGGGACCAACGACTCGCACTACCTGGAAGCCACGCACGCCCGCGCCCACGAGGCGCTGCTCTGTATCCAGACGGGCTCCACCCTGAACGACCCGGGCCATTGGCGCTTCTCCACCCAGGAGTTCTACGTCAAGTCGGCTGCGGAAATGGCGCAGGTGTTCGCCGAGACGCCAGAGGCGTGCCGTAACACGCTGGCGGTGGCCGAGCGTTGCAACCTGACCCTCGAGTTCAATCGGTTCCACCTGCCGCGCTACGTTGTTCCCGAGGGGCACACCCTCGAGAGCTACCTTCAGGAAACTACGCGAGCCGGACTTCGTGAGCGCTATGGGCCCACACCCGGAGACACCCTCGAGGCCCGGCTGGCCCACGAGTTGGCGGTCATCGAGAAGATGGGCTTTGCCGGCTATTTCCTCGTGGTCTGGGACTTCATCCGATTTGCCCGCCAGCACGGCATCGCCGTGGGCCCGGGCCGGGGTTCTTCCGCCGGGTCCCTTGTCGCCTACTGTCTTGGTATTACCAACGTCGATCCAATACGTTACGGCCTTCTCTTCGAGCGATTTCTGAACCCCGAGCGCATTTCCATGCCCGACATGGACATCGACTTCGCCGATGACCGCCGCGACGAAGTCATCCGCTACGTGGCCGACCGGTACGGGCGTGACCGGGTGGCCCATATCATTACCTTTGGCACCTTGGGGGCCAAGGCCGCCATCCGGGACGTCGGCCGGGTGCTCGGCATGACGTATTCGGACGTGGATCGCATCGCCAAGCTCGTGCCGGCATTTCCCCTCAACATCAGCCTCGAGGAGGCGGCCCAGCGGGCGCTTCCTCTCGCCGAGACGATCCGCACGCAGCAGAGCGTGAAGGAGCTCTGGGACATCGCCCGCGCCCTGGAAGGCTGCACGCGGCACGCTTCCGTGCACGCCTCGGCCGTGGTGATCTCAGATGAGCCCCTGGACCAGCACATTCCTCTCTACAAGGATCCCAAGCGGCCGGAGCTGATCACCGGGTACGCCATGGGGCCCATCGAGAAGCTGGGCCTGCTCAAGATGGATTTCCTCGGTCTCCGGACCTTGACCGTTCTCGCCAACACCGCGCTCCTCATCAAGGAGGCACGGGGAGTGGTGATCGACTTCGACCGCTTGCCCGTGGACGACACACGAACCTATCAGCTCCTCGGCGAGGCCCGCACGTTTGGCGTGTTCCAGCTCGAGTCACCGGGCATGCGCGATGCGCTGCGCGGCCTCAAGCCGGAGCGCCTCGAAGACATCATCGCGATCGTGTCCCTCTATCGTCCGGGGCCCATGGATCTCATCCCCGACTTCATTGACCGCAGGCATGGTCGGGCCAAGATCAAGTACGAGCACCCCGCCATGGAGAAGTTCACGCGGGAGACGTACGGAATCATGGTGTACCAGGAGCAAATCATGCAGATCGCCTCGGAGATGGCTGGTTTCAGCATGGGCGAAGCCGATACTCTGCGGCGGGCCATGGGGAAAAAGGACCGCGACCTCATGGCCACTCAGAAAGAAAAATTCATCGGCGGTTGCGCCGAACGTGACGTCCCCACCGCCAAGGCTGAGCGCGTGTGGGAGCTGATGGAGAAATTCGCCGGCTACGGCTTCAACAAGTCGCACGCGGCCGCCTACGGCGTGGTGGCGTACCAGACGGCCTACTTCAAGGCCAATTATCCAGTCGAGTTCATGGCCGCGCTGCTCACCTCGGAAATGGGCGACACCGACAAGATCGTGAAGTACATCGACGAGTGCCGCGCCATGGCCATCCCCGTGGAGCCGCCTGACGTCAACAGCTCGGGTGTCCGCTTCACGGTGGCCGGCGGCACCATTCGGTTCGGCCTGGCCGCCATCAAGAACGTGGGAGAGGCGGCCATGGAGTCCATCCTCCAGACACGGGCCACCCACGGCACGTTCGGGTCGCTAGACGACTTCTGCAGCCGGGTCGATCTGCGGCTGGTGAACCGGCGGGTCATCGAGAGTCTCATCAAGGCCGGGGCCTTCGACTCGTTGCAGCTCCCCCGCGCGCACTTGCTGGCCCAGGTCGACGGCGCCCTCGACCAGGGCCAGCGGCAGCAGCGCGAGCGGGCGGAGGGGCAGGCGTCGTTCTTCGACTTGCTCCCAGTGGTGCCAGCCGCAGCCGCCCCGGACGCGACCGCCTTGTTGCCCGAGTGGGACGACGATCAGCGGCTGGCCTTCGAGAAGGAGGTTCTGGGCTTTTATGTGTCGGGGCATCCCCTGGCCCGTTATCGCAGTCAGGTCGACGCCCTAGACGTCACTTCGTCGGCTGAGCTGGCCGCGCGAAGCACTGGATCGGCGGTCAGGCTGGTCGGCCTTGTCGTGGAGTTGAAGGAGACAACGACCAAGCGCGGGAACCACATGGCGTTTCTCACCCTGGAGGACATGGAGGGAACCGTCGAGGTCACCGTATTTCCCGAACCGTTCAAGGCGGCGGCCAGTCGGCTCCGTGCGCGGGAGCCCGTGCTTATCAGGGGTCGCATCGACGACAGCGACAAGGGCCGGGTCGTGCTGGCCGAAGAGGTACGCCCGCTGGATGAGGTGTTGCGAGAGCCTGGGATCGCCGCGCCCCTTCCAGGAACCCCCCGCGCCTGCCGGCTCCGCGTAGGGGCGAGCCAGACCATGGCCGCCCTGGCGGCGCTGGGCCGCCTCTGCGCCGAGCACGCAGGAGCGGTACCGCTCTTCGTGCACGTCCTCCTAGCCGAGCAGGAGGTTGTCCTCCGGAGCCGAGCCTTCCAGGTCACTGTCACTCCGCCGTTTGTGACCGCCCTGGAGGCGATACTCGGACCCGGCACGGTGGTGGTCGACCATGCCCGATCACCTTGAGTTCGAAGCGCCCCTTCTGGAGATCGAGGCGAAGCTCGCCGACTTGCGCTCGCGGGACGATCCCCGCCACCGTGACGAGATCGCCCGCCTGGAGAATCGTCAGCGTCGGCTTCAGGCCAGGATCTACGGCGGGCTCACGGCGTGGCAGCGCACGCAGCTCGGACGTCATCCGCGACGTCCTCACGCGAGGGATTTTTTCCGTCTCCTCTTTGAGGATTTCCTCGAGCTGCACGGCGACCGGCTCTACGGCGACGATCCCGCGGTGGTGGGCGGCCTGGCCAGTTTCGAGGGACGCTCGGTGGTGGCTATCGGGCAGGAGAAGGGCCGTGACACCCGGGACAAGATCGCTCGCAACTTCGGTATGCCGCATCCGGAGGGGTATCGCAAAGCCGGGCGTCTGATGCGGTTGGCGGGGAAGTTTGGCAAACCGGTCATCACCCTGATCGACACTCCGGGCGCCTACCCCGGAATTGGGGCGGAGGAGCGGGGGCAGGGCGAAGCCATCGCCCGTAACCTGTTCGAGATGACCACCCTGCGCACGCCCTTGGTGGCCGTGATTACCGGGGAGGGCGGTAGCGGAGGGGCCCTGGCGCTCGGCATGGGCAATCGCGTGCTGATGCTGGAGTTCGCGGTGTATTCCGTCATCTCTCCCGAAGGCTGCGCGGCCATCCTGTGGGGAGACGCCAGCAAGGCTCCCGAGGCGGCTGAGGTCATGCGCGTCGCCGCGGCAGACGCCTTGCGCCTCGGGGTGATCGACACGATCGTGCCGGAGCCGTTGGGTGGGGCTCACCGCGACTGGGAGGGGGCCGCTCAGAATCTCCGCGTGGCTCTGCGGGAAGCGCTGACCAGCCTGGTCGCCCTCTCCCCGGCGGCGCTCGTGCAAGATCGCTACGAGAAGTTCAGGCGGATGGGCGTGTTCGAGGAGCCGACAGGCGCACCGCGCAGTCTTCGTCCGTGACCAGCACGTTCATGAAGCGGCCCCGGAGCGCGCCGCGCACGGCCTCCACTTTGGCCCGTCCGCCGGCCACCGCGACCACGTAGCGGTCGTCACGACGCGACAGCGCCTGCAGACGGTTCCCCTCCACAGAGAGGATCCGGCGCATGAGCGCCCGGAGCTCTGGACGATCGACCAGGGTACCCTTCGCGTCAAACGGTTGGTAGTTGATCTCCCCGACCACCCCGAGCTGGCCTAGGCGTCGCACGCTCACCCCATAGGACTCGGCGAGCGAGCAAAATCCCGGCGTCTGCTCGCCGATGAGCCCGATGCCGACCAGGGCGATGTCGATGTCCTGAGCCGCTTCGTAGATCCGGCGCACCTCGGGGTCCCGGAGGAGCCGGCGCCGTTCGCGCTCGATCTCTCGGAGCGAAATGAGGTGTTGCACGGGCAGGGCATAGGCGCGCACGTGCGGTCGGTACTTGGCGGCCATCATGCCGACCAGGGTGTTGGGGAAGAGGTCGACGAGCTTGAGCGTGCTCTCGCCCGACAGGGGATACAACTCGAGGTCCCGGAACCGTCGCTCGCGGAGCTGTCGGATAGTCTGATACAGAGTGAAGCCGCACGAGAGTCCCACCCGCATACCGTCCCGCGCCACCTTCTCGAAGTAGGCGGCGGCGGCGGCCCCCAGATCCTCCTTCACGTCGCCGCGCCCCCCAGAGGCGATCACCACGGCGTCCCGGAGGTGGAACAGCGCGATGAGCGCGGTCTCCAGCTCCTGGCGACGCGGCAAGTCCAGCTCCACGCGGACCAGCCCCTCGTCGAAGGCGCGCTTGAGAAGACGCGACACGGTGGCCGGGGAGACGCCGAGGGCGAGGGCGATATCCTTCTGGCTCCGTCCCTGCCGATAGTAGAGCTGCAGGCACTGCACGAGCAGCCTGAGCTCGATCGGCGGATGCCCGCTCTTCATCCGTGAAATATCTTCCCGGTCAGGAAATATCTTCCTTGACCGGGCTCAGCATACGCCGTTATCCTCGACAGCACACGCCGTTTTTCGCACCGCCATCAAGGAGGATGTGCATGGCCGCCAAGCGCTATGGGCCTACCCCTGGCCAATCTGGAACGCTCCTCTCCGCGTATCACCAGTCCAAGGACGAGCTGGCTGGGCTTCCGCTCACGGTGGCCGAGAAGATTCCCGTCACCAATACGCCGAACATCTTTTCCTATCGGGCCTACGTGTTCGCCAAAAACCCCGCCCTCGTCCAGCGCTACATCAAAGCGACCAAGGCCGACGTGGGTGGGGTGGGCGGGCACGTGGTGGCCGCCGACGAGGTGAAATCGGTGGTGGCCAAGCACGTCCTCGAGCACAATGGCTACCGCGGTGAACCGATCTTCACCTCACTGATCGTCACCCACACCGGCGACGACGTGGCGGTGACCGGGATCATGGCCGAGAGCGTCGACATGAGCGTCGTCGACGAGCTCTTGTGGGATGCCTTCCAGGAGGGTGCCACCAAGGCGGCCGAGCTCGGCCTGTACGGCCCCGGTCAGGATCTGGTGGCGGACGCCTTCACGGGCAACCTGCGCGGGGCCGGTCCGGCCACGGTGGCCCTGCCCCTCCCCGTGCGGAAGGAGAATGCCTCCCAGACCGTGCTCGCCTCCTTCGCCGACAAGACAGAGCCGATGGCGTTCAACTACTACGCTACCGGCGCGTACCTCCTGCCGCGCTTCAACACCGGGCTCGTCATCGCGTCCTCCAAGATGAAGCGCGGCTATATCCTGGAAGTCGTCGATCTCGACACCAAAGCCCAGGCCGTCGAGGCCGGCGCGCATCCGCGTGATGCCAAGGCCCTGGACGGCAAGATGGAGGAGCTGGGCAAGGGGCTGCAGGAGCGGGTCATCGCCCTGCGGGCGCCCGAAGACCTCTACGATATCGAAGGCCTGTGTCGCTCCTCTCGCTTTGTGGTGGCCCGCATCTGGACGCGCGGCGATCGGGGCGAGGCCGATCAGCTCGGGTATGTCTGCTCGGCGGAGCGGCTGCACAACATCAAGACCAAGAAGGGCTTCACGTATGGCGGGAAGGACGATCCCGTGGTCCTGGCCTTTGCTCAGGGGGACTGGCCGGCCCCGGGAGAAATCACGTCGCCGTGGGCAGCGTGCCCCATGGTAGCGGGCGATTGTCGGGGAAGCCACAACCTGCATATCCTGCCGGTTCCCATCAACTCCCAGACCTCGTACTGGTCGGGCCCGATCCTGTCGGCTATGACGCTCTCGTGCAATATCCACACGGGGCGCATCGGAGCCATCTCCGATCAGTTCGCGCTGGGAACACCCTGGGACGAAGTGCGGCGGCGAGCGTCCGAGCTGGCTATCCAGTTCCGCAACGCGCACGGCATCAAGCAGCCGGCCACCCTGCACGAGGACGAGCTCGAGTACCAGGAAGGGTGGAAAGAACGGCGGGCGCGGCTGGAGCGCCAGTTCACCACGAAGCCGCCACTCACCTTCGCCGGGAACGGGCACGGCAACGCGAGCGCACCGGCACCATCTGCGCCTGTCGGTGGTCGATCACGATCCGAGGAGATTGACTGATCGCAGGGGGGCCACGACATGGCCCCCCATACCCATCCAACGCGTGGTGCGCTCCCGGACATCGGGGGCGCACCGGGACCCTGGGCCAGTTCTTCGCCCTGAGCAGGTCCCGCTCCCCTGAGGCGCGCCTGTGATGCATCCGGATACTCGGTGTGCTCGTTTGACTTCGCTAAGGGCGGATGCTACGGTCAACCGGTCACATCTTTTCGACTACTTATGGCCAAGCTGCATCTGATCACGTACGGCTGTCAGATGAACGAGTACGACTCGGAGCGGGTGGCCGGGCTGCTCCGGCAGGAGCAGTACGAGATCACCGAGCGAGAGTCCGACGCCGACATCATCATCCTGAATACGTGCGCCATCCGGGAGAAAGCTGAGGAGAAGGTCTTCTCGAAGCTCGGCGAGCTCAAGGCCCTCAAACGTCGCAACCCCGACCTGGTGATCGGCGTGATGGGGTGCATGGCTCAGCTCCAGAAGGAGGGCATCCAGCAGCGCGCTCCGATTGTGGACCTCGTCTTCGGCTCGCCGGCTATCGCCCGGGTCGGGGAACTGGTTGATCGGGCCCGGCGTGAGCGCCGCCCCATCCTCGAGACCGGCGAGGCACCGCTCGTCAAGATCACCGCCCGGCCCGATGGCGTGAAGCGACTGCGGGCGTACGTGACCGTCATGGAAGGGTGCGAGAAGCACTGCACGTTCTGCGTGGTACCGGTCACCCGGGGGCGCGAGCGCAGCCATCCACCGGGCGCGATTCTCGACGAGATCCGCAGCTTGACGTCGGAGGGCGTGCGGGAGGTGACCCTGCTCGGCCAGACCGTGAATGCCTACGGCCGCGATCTGACGCCACCCACGGACCTGGCCGCGCTCCTGGAGCAGGTGAGCGCAGTGGAGGGAATCGCGCGGATCCGCTTCACCACTTCGAACCCTTACAACCTGACTCGCCGGCTGATTCAGGCCCTGCGCGATCTTCCGAAGCTCTGCCGGTATCTGCACCTGCCCCTGCAGTCGGGATCGAACCGCATCCTGGCCAGCATGAATCGCGGCTATACCCGGGAGCACTACCTGTCTCTCATCGAAGACGTGAGATCGGCGGTCCCCGACATCGCGCTCTCCACCGATCTCATCGTCGGCTTCCCCGGCGAGACGGAGGAGGACTTCCTCGACACCATCGATATGGTGGAAGCGGTCGGCTACGACAACGTCTTTGCGTTCCGGTACTCGCGCCGCCCCGGCACTCCGGCTGCCCTCATGCCCGACCAGGTGCCCGATGCCGAGAAGGCCTCACGAAACACGCGTCTGCTGGAAGTCACGACCCGCGCCGCGGCCGACCGTAGTGCTCGCCTGGAAGGGCGCGTGCTGGACGTCCTCGTGGACGGGCTCTCGCGGCGGAACCCCGCCGAACTGGCCGGACGGACGGCGTGCAATCGGGTGGTGAATTTTGACGGTCAGGGGCGCGTCAGTGTCGGCGATCTCGTCCACGTCCGGATCACCGAAGCCTTGCCCCACAGCCTGCGCGGCACGCTCGTTCGCGTGCCGGAGGATGCCGCATGTTTGTCGAAATGAAGGTTCGAGGACTCGCGCTTGACCCGGTCTCGAACATGCCCATCATCATCCTGCGTGACGAGGAGGACAAGCGCTCGCTACCCATCTGGGTCGGCATCTTCGAGGCGAATGCCATCGCCCTCGAGCTGGAGAAGATCCCGACCCCGAGGCCCATGACCCACGATCTCATCAAGAACATCCTGGAGACGATCGAGGCTCGCCTGCTCAAGATCGTCGTGACCGACCTCAGGGAAAACACCTTCTTTGCCGAGCTTCACCTGCAGGTGGGCGAAGGAGAGGTGACGGTAGACTCTCGGCCGTCCGATGCCATCGCCCTCGCCTTACGGGCAGCGGCCCCCATCTACGTGGACGAGGAGGTCGTGCGTAAGGCCAAGAGCCTGGAGGTCACCAAGGAGAGCGAGCCCGTGAAGGCCGACGATCCGGAGCGACTCCGCGAGTGGCTGGAGAACATCAAGCCGGAGGACTTCAAGTAGGCAGCCCGGCGTGCGGATCGCTCTGTTCACCAACAACTATGTGCCGTTCTGTGGTGGCGTCACCATTTCCGTGGAAACGCTGCGCCGCGGTCTGGAGGCGAGTCGACACGAGGCCTGGGTGTTCGCTCCACGCTTCCCGGGCACCCCCCCTGATGGCGACCGCGTGATCCGCTATCCGTCGGTGCCCGCCGCCACGTACCCCGAGTTTGCCCTCGCCATCCCGTACGCGCCGCGCATTGCCGCCCGCGCGCGTCGGCTCGGGGTTGACATCGTTCACGCGCACCATCCCTTCCTCTTAGGTCCGGTGGCCCGCCGCCTGGCCCGTCGGCTCGGGGTTCCGCTCGTCTTCACGTATCACACGCGCTACGAGAAGTATGCGCACTACGTGCCGCTGTCCCGGGCCCTGGTGGAGACCGCGGCCGTGCGCCTCAGCACGCGCTTCGCCAACCGGTGCGATGCGGTCCTCGCCCCCTCCGCCCTCATCCGCAACGAGCTGCAGGCCAGGGGAGTACGGGCGCCGATCACTGTGGTGCCGACCGGCGTGGACCTTCAGCGATTCCATCCCGGTGACCGTGAGGAGGCACGGCGAGCGCTGGGCTTGCCCGGCACTGGCCTTCTTCTCCTGTACGTGGGGCGGCTCGACCGCGAGAAGAGCGTGGATCGGATACTCCTTGCCTTTGACCGGGTCGCCGGTACCTTGCCCCAGGCTCATCTGGCGCTGGTCGGGCAGGGGACGGAGGCGGAACGGCTGCGCGTCTTGGCCGAGAGCACTCTCGCCGCCTCCCGGATCATGTTCCTCGGTGCGCGACCCCACGACGGCCTGGCCCCGTACTACCGCGCCGCCGATGCGTTCGTCTTCGCGTCGGAGACGGAGACACAGGGACTCGTCCTGGCCGAGGCCGCTGCCTGTGGCATTCCCGCCGTGGCCGTGAGCGCGCCTGGTTGCGATGAGGTCGTGCGTGACGGGGAGACTGGGCTCCTCACCAAGAGCGACACGGCCGCGCTGGCAGACGCGGTGATCAGCCTGCTCCTCGACGATGCGCGCCGGGCCAGGATGGGACGCGCCGCGCGAGCCCTGGCCGAGCGTCAGTTCGACGTCCGGGTGCAGATCGAGCGTACGCTGGCGGTCTACCGTGAGGCCCACGCTCGCCTGATCGAGTCTCGCCACCGATGAGGAGTCGGGATGAGACCCACCGTCGGATCCAGGCGGAGATCGCCGCGGAGAAGGCGGCCGCCCTTGGTCGGGCCGGGGAACAGCTGGAAGCCGCTTTGCACGAGGTTGCCGCGTGCGCTATCCGATTGCGCTCAGCCCTGGACCCGGACGAGCGCGCCAATCACGCCGAGGCCTACCAGCACGCGCGAGCCCGCGCTCTGCAGGCGCGTTTGAGGCTGGTGATCCAGCGCGAGGCGCTCGGTCTGCGCCGCCACGCCGTCGTCGATCAGCAATATCCGGAGCCGCCGCCGTTGGCTCAGCTGTTCGGCACCGCGCTGTGATCTGGAATCAGGAAGTCGAGACGCTGCCTGACACGCGGCGGCGCACGCTCCAGCTCGAACGGCTGCGTGCCATGCTGGCGTGGGTGCGCTCCCGGGTTACGTTTTACCAGGCTCGGCTTTCGGATCGGCCCGTCCAGGCGCTCGCGGATCTTGCGCATCTGCCGTTCACCCACAAGGCTGATCTCCGAGAGCAGTATCCGTTCGGGCTCTTCGCGGTTCCGCTCGGCGAGGTGACCCGCCTGCATGCCTCCTCAGGCACCCGAGGGAAGCCGACGGTGGTTGGCTACACCCGGTCCGACCTCGACCTATGGCGAGAAGTCATGGCGCGGGCCATGGTGGCCGCCGGCGCACGCCCCGGCGACCTCCTGCACGTGGCCTTCGGATATGGCCTCTTCACCGGAGGTCTGGGATTCCACGATGGGGCCGAGCGGCTGGGTCTGACCGTCGTTCCCGTGTCATCTGGTAACACGGTCCGCCAGCACCTCCTCCTGCAGGATTTCCGCCCGGCGGGAATCGCGGCCACCCCATCCTTCGCCCTGTACATCGCTGAGAGCCTGCGTGAGCACGACGGCCACCCCGAGCGTCTCGGGCTCCGCTACGGCATGTTCGGCGCCGAACCGTGGACGGAAGGCATGCGGGCCGCCCTCGAGCGGGCCTGGGGCTTTCCGGCTTACGATATCTACGGTCTCTCCGAAATCATCGGCCCCGGTGTCTCCGGCGAGTGCGAGGCCCGCGACGGGCTGCACATCGCCGACGATCACTTCCTGCCCGAGGTCGTGGACCCCGTGACCGGGGAGTCCCTGCCGCCGGGGCGCGAGGGCGAGCTGGTCATCACGACCATGACCAAGCAAGCGATGCCCCTCGTGCGGTACCGTACCGGGGACATCACCAGCCTCAATCCCGAACCCTGTCGCTGCGGCCGCACGAGCGTGCGGATGGCCCGGGTCAAGGGCCGGAACGATGACATGCTGATCATCAAGGGGGTCAACGTCTATCCGTCCGAGCTCGAGACCGCTCTGCTTGCGGTGGCGGACTTGGAGCCGCACTATCAACTCGTGGTGGACCGCACGCCGACTCTGGCCACTCTTGAGGTACGGGTCGAACCCTCGGCGGCCCTCCTGGCCCGGGTCGGTCCGGGCCCGCTGGACCAGCGGAACCCCGTGGTCGAGGGGCTGCGGCAGCAGGTGACCGAACGCGTGCGGGAGGCCATCGGGCTGAGCGTCCAGGTGACCTTGGTGCCGCCCCGCACCGTGCCCCGATCGGAGGGAAAGGCAGTCCGGGTCATCGAGATCAAAGGGAGGTAGGCATGAGCACCGAGCAGGCGATGATGACAACCATCGGCGGCGGCGGGCGACTGGAGTCGGCAGCCGAGATGACCCTGGACTACCGCGACAACCTCGTTCACCTCATGACGATGCAGGCTGACTCCGAGCTAGCGGGAGGTTACGGCTACGTTCCGTGGATCACGCGGGCCCCCGGGGTCGACGAGAAGCACGTGGTGGCCCAGATCGTCAAGGACGAGCTGCGTCACGCCGCCGTCATGTACGGTCTCCTGGCTGATCTCGGCGTGGACGTGCAGGCACACGTTCAGCAGCACGACGAGACGTTCACCATGCGCATCGACGCTGCCGCCGACATCGGCACCGCCCGTATTACCGCCGACAAGCGGGTGAACATCTTCTACTATCCGATCGAAACGTGGGCCGACTTCGTCTTCTTCAACTTCTGCATGGATCGCGGAGCCGGCCACCAACTCGAGGATGTGCGTCGCGGCTCCTATGGCCCGTGGACGCGCGCCATCGAGGGGATCTTCAAGGAGGAGAAGTTCCACATCCGCCACGGCGAGCACTGGGTCCAGCGTCTGGCCGGCGACCTCCGCACCCATGACGAGGCGCAGGCGACGTTCGAGAAGTGGTACATCCGAACCATGAACATCTTCGGCCGCCCGGGGTCAAAGAAGAACGAGATCTACCGTCGTTACCGCCTCAAGCTCCGAGACAACGACGAGGTCCGCCAGGCCTTCGCGGCCGAGGTGGCCACGCTGTGCGAGAAGTTCGGTCTGACTGTTCCCCCGTGGCACCCGACCTGGGAGCACTTGCCCGAGGAAGCCCACATCCCAGGCTAACTCAAAGTTGACATAATACCCCTTATCAGAACCTGCCGAGCCATAGGCGCTCCTGGGAAGCTGATCCGGGCCGTCTATTTCTCCAGCGTGGCGAGGCGCGCGCGAATGTCGTCAGAACGTCGGGTCTTGGGGTTGTCGAGGACCCGACGATATGTCTTGATAGCCGCGTCCTTCTGGCCGGCCATCTCTTGGACGCGACCTAAGTCGACGAGAATTTCATCGTACAGGAAATCGCCCGGCTTGAGCGGCGCCACCGCCTTCTGGAAGGCCTCGATGGCCTTGGCGTAGTCCTTCTGAGCTTCCCACGTGTAGCCCACGTTGACCTGGGCGAGCCGGCTGAGAGTCGGTGACTTGGTCGCCGCAGCCAACTCGTAGGCCGTGCGCGATCCCGGATACTGCCCTTCCACGTACTTAAGGTTCCCCAGCTCATAGGTCGCCTGAGCGAGAGCGGCTGCGGGCGGCTGCTGCTGCAGGCTGGCCTCGAGCTCCCGGATGGCGCCGAGCTTGGCCTCGGCCGGCGCGCCCTGGGCCTGACTGCGCTGCACCTTGACCATGGCCTCGGCAAACGATTCCAGCGCTCGCTGCTGGCGCGCCGAGAACCACAACCAACCACCGAGTCCGGCGGCCCCCAGCACGACCAGGGTGACGCCGATGGCGGTCAGGACGCGCCAGGACGGCAGCTCGATCCTCGGGAGGCGCAGCAGCGTCATGAGCGCGGGCTTGCCTCCCGCGGCGCGGCAGATGGCTCCACCCACACCTCGCCCTTGACGGTGGCGCCATTCCCCGCGGAGAGACTTCCACTCTTCAGGGTTCCCGTCAGGGATCCGCTCCCGAGGATCTCGACGCGCCCCTCGGCCGAGAGGTTGCCGCGCACCGCCCCCGCGATGATGATGTCGCTGGCGGTGATGTTGGCGTCGACGCGGGCATCGGGACCGATGTGCACGGCACCGTTGAGTACGACCTCGCCCTCGAATTGGCCGAGCATCGTCAGGACGCCGTCTCCGCGGAGCTCGCCCTTGATAGAGATGCCAGGTCCAATGATGCTGGCACGCGGCGGCGGCGGCGTCTCTTCCAGGAGCTGTTCGTCACCATTCTGATCGGAGAGCCCGAAGAACTGCCAGAGGGCTTTCACGTCGTCATGCTAGGCACGGCCGGCAGAGGTGTCAAGACGGGAGCCGCACGAACAGGTCCCCCTCCTGGAAGATCACCGGGTAGCAGCCGATCCTCACGGCGGGATTGTTCATGTTGGCGCCGCTGGTCACATCCCATACCCAGCCGTGCCATGGACAGGTCACCACCCGCCCGTCAAGATCGCCCTCACTGAGCGGACCGCCCCGATGCGGACAGGCATTGTCGATGGCATAGTAGGCTCCATCCACGTTGAAGAGCGCCAACGTCCTTCCCTCGGCGGTGACCGTCAGCGCTGCTCCCACTCCGAGGTCAGCTGCCGCCGCCACACGAGTCAAGGATCCCACGCTCAGGACGGCGAATCGATCACGCTGCCGATCGCCTGCAGCAGCTCAGCAGACCTGAGCGGTTTGGACAGGATCTTCCGAGCGCCCAGTCGGGACGCGGTCTGACGATCGAGGGCCAACCCGATCGCCGAGGTGATGATCACTGGGATGTCTTTCCAGCGGGGGTTCTCGTGCAGGCGCGCCAAGAGCTCCAGGCCCGTCATCTGCATGGGAGGCATCAGCAGGTCCAGCACGATAAGATCGGCGTTGAACGCATCGAGCCGAGCAAAGGCATCGTCGGCGCTCTCGGCGGCCACCGCGTCATAGCCTCCCTCGCACAGGGCTTCCACCCACAGCTCGCGGAGTGGCGCTTCGTCCTCGACGATCAGGACCCGCTTCATGGCAGCCTCCAGACGCTGTCCGTTTCCCCACCCTATCACCTTTTTGGCGTGATCCCGCTGGGTGCAATGGGCGAACGATCGCTTCCTCGATGACACCGGGGACACCCCCTGCCCTGCGCCCCTTCCCTCAGCGCGTAGTCCAGGCGGCCCAGGCCAGCGCGAGCCACCCTCCGATGAAGGCGAGCCCCCCGAGCGGGGTGACAGCACCCAACCAGCGCTGCGCGCTGACGCTGAGCAGATAGAGGCTCCCCGAGAAGATGAGCGTTCCCACCACGAAGAGCCACCCGGCCACGATTACGGCCGGGCCAGGCCAGCGCCCGCACGCCCATGCCACCGCCAGCAGTCCGAGGGCGTGGTACATCTGATAGCGCGCGGCGGTCTCGAAGACCGTGAGAAGCTCCGGTGACAGCCGCGCCTTCAGTCCGTGGGCGGCAAAGGCGCCGAGCGCCACCGCGATCAGCGCCGATAGCGCCCCCAATCCCGCAAACACACGCTCCATGCAACGCCTCCGTGGCCCCCGTACGTCATGGTACGCTGCCTGGCGAGGAGCGCCGATGACCACCCGGTTCGTGGCGGTGCTGTTTGCCCTGACTCTCGTCTGCGGTGGTTGCGCATCCTGGGGACCGATGTTCCCGTCCGATCCCACACCGCCCCCCCCGGATCTCGATCGCTCGGACTGCTGCCGCGACGCCTAGCGCGTGCGGACCGGCCCACTCCTGGCACTCCCGAACCGAGTATAGGACGAGGGATGCGCCTCAACCAGCAGCGCTGGCTGGTGGTGGCTGCGCTGTTCACGATTACCTTCGGCGTCGCCAATCCGTTCGCTGCTTTCGGTGTTTTCCTGCCGGTCCTCGCCGAGGAGTTTGGCTGGAGTCGAGGCGCCATCTCGGTCGCCCTCTCCATCAACTTTCTGCTGGGCGGGTTGGCCGGATTCCTGGTGGGGACGGTGGCGGACCGCTATGGCCCGCGCGCCATCCTCCTGGTCACCGTGGTGTTGGCCGGCACTGGCGTCGCGCTCGCATCGACGGTGCGCGCCCTTTGGCAGTTTTACCTCGTCATCGGGGTGATGGGCGGCATTGGCATGTCGGCCTTTTACGTGCTGAGCACATCCACCGTCGCCCGCTGGTTCGACCGTCGCCGCGGCCTGGCCATCGGCATCGTGCTGACAGGTTTCAATCTCGGCTTCGTCACCGGAGGTCTGGCCGCCGCCTGGCTGATTGCCCACGTAGGCTGGCGAGCCGCCTACGTTGTCCTCGGCGCTGGCTGCAGTGTGGTGGGCATCCTCGCCGCTCTGCTCGTGCGCGACCCACCCAGCAACACCCAGCCGCAACCCGTCACGTCGACCCCGTTCCGCCTTGCCGAGCGGGCTCTCCAGCATGACGCTCCGGCAGGCGCTGCGAGACCCACGCATGTGGTACCTCAACGTGTCGTGGTTGCTCTTGGGCTTGATCCTGACCATGTTGTCGGTGCACATCGTCCCGTTTGCGCGGGATCAGGGGATTGATCTCGGAAGGGCGGCGCTCGCCCTGACGGCCTACGGTCTCGGTGCTGCTGCGGGGCGACTCATCTTCGGCGCAGGGTCGGATCGGCTCGGAACGTCGGTCACCATGCAGGTGAGCTTCGCGCTCCAGATCGCGGCCCTGATGGCCCTGCTCGTGACCCCCTCTGCCGCCCTCCTGCCGCTCGTCATGGCCGTCTACGGGTTCGGCTTCGCGGGCTCGGACACCGTGTTCGTGCGTGTCATCCCCGACGTCTTTGGCCTGCGCGCCCTTGGCGCCATCATGGGCGTGCTGGCGCTCGGCTGGCGATGCGGGGCAGCCCTGGGCCCGTCGTTGACGGGCTTCCTGTACGACCTCACCGGCTCGTACGCGCTGCCGTTCGGGACAGCGCCCGTCGCAACCCTGATCAGCTACGGGCTGTTCCGGATCGCCTTCGCGGGGAGACGGACACGTGGATCGTTCTAATCAAACCGATGCAACGCGACCACCGCGGGGACCGCACCCGTCACCCCGGGCCCAGCCCCGACGCTGGTCACGCCGATCACTCAGTGCGCGACGTGGAGGGCGGTGTTGATGACGTGGACGAAGGCCCCCACCAGCATGATGATGAGCACTGCCGATCCCAGATTGAGCAGCATTCCCAGCCGCTTGTCGTCCATACGATGACCCCCCGCCCCGGCGCGGCTCAGCGTTCGACGCGCCAGAAGTACACGTAGTGTGTCCGGTCGGGCAGCGCGACTTCAACCGTTTTCTCAGGGGGCCAATCCCCCAGGTCATAGTCATGGGAGACGACACGACTGCCCGAGCGAAGCTCGCGCCGCAGCTTCGGCATCAGGCGACGATTGACGTCCGGAAAGAGGTATAACGTGACCACGGTCGCCTCGCTCAAATCGGTCATGAACAGGTCCTGCTGCAGAAAGGTCACGCGATCGGCAACCCCCGCCTTCACCGCGTTCTCGCGTGACTGCTGGACCAGCTCCCCATTGAGATCCACCCCGACTCCACGCGCACCGAACTTCTGGGCGGCGAGGATCACGATGCGACCGTCACCCGATCCGAGATCGTAGACGACATCACCCGGCTTCACCTGCGCCATCTCGAGCATCTTCATGACCACGGCCACGTCGCTCGGCACCCAGATCACATCGGGCGTGCGCACGTTCTGTCCGGGGGGCGCGCTCGCCGGTGCTGTCGTCGACGTGCCCGTGGAACCCTGCGCACAGCCAGCGGTTACCGCCACCGCAACCGCGAGCAGCAGCGCAGCACCCGCACCGCCCCTTGTGCTCCCCTGCAGCGACCAGAAGCCCCTCCCGGCTGACCCGCTGTCCATCGTCACTCCTGGCTGAGTTTGTCGGCTGTTTGTCGTCGTTACCCCGAGGCGGCCCTCGTGGCCGGCCCCAGTCTGCCAAGCCCATGGATACCACGACCAGGGGCGGTGATACCATCGACGAAGGCCAAGGCCGATGATCGCTGGACGATTCCCCCTGGTGGTGGCCCTCCTCGCGTGGACGCTCTGCCAAGAGTTCCTCCTGAGCGAGCCACTTCCCGATGGGAAGCCGCGGACCTGGATTCATCACGTGCGTGCGCTCGGCGTATACGAAGACGAATGCGAATGCCGCGTACGTCTGAAGGACGAGGTCAAGCGCAGCGGCAAGTCGTGGGGCTGGAAGTACCGGGTGTTCGGTGTGGCCGATCCGGCCCGGCAGGTCCGCGCCGTCTGCTACCACACCGGGGATCACCCCTGCCATCCTGACCGTGCTCCCGGACGATAGCGGAATGGATCGGTTGTTGACAGGCTAGGACTCCTGTAAAGTACCCGCCAATCTTTCGCGAGTCACCGCGCGCTCGGTCTGCCCCGTCCGATGAATGGGAGGACGACGCCATGAGTCGACGACGCCTGATGCCCGCGCTCGTGCTTGGATTGCTCACCTCGCCTGGTCGCTCCTCGAGCCACCTCTTGCGGAAGCCCAGACACCGAAGCGCGGCGGCACCCTGCGCGTCGCGTACGGCAACGAAATCCTCGGCCTCGATTTTCACACCGTGCCCGGCTATGAAATGGTCTGGGTCGCCACGAACATCGGCTGCGGGCTCATCAGCATCACCCCCGATGGCAAGTTCGTGCCCGACGCCGCCGAATCGTGGCACATCGCTCCTGACGGGCTCCTGTACACGTTCAAGCTCAAGAAGAACGTTCTCTTTCACGACGGGACCAGGGTCGACGCTGCCGCCGTCAAGTTCACCATCGAGCGTCTCATCGACCCGGCGACCCGATCCAGCATGCGGACGTTCCTGGAGTCCGTGCACTCGGTCGAGGTGATCGATCCCGACACTGTCCAGATCCGCCTCAAGCACCCGTATGCGTTCATGATGCACATGCTGGCCGCCTACCGCATGGGGCTCGTCCTCGCCTCGCCCACGGCCACCCAGAAATACACGCCCGAAGAGCGGAGGGCGGGAAAGCCCGAGGCGGTGGTCGGATGCGGGCCGTTCCGGCTCGTCGAGTGGGTGAAGGGGACCCATCTGGTCATGGACCGCTTCGACAAGTACTTTGAGCCGGGGGTCCCCTACCTGGATCGCGTTGTGATCCGCACCATCAAGGATCCGATCACTCAGCTGGCCGCGTTCAAGGCCGGCGAGATCGATTTCATCGCCGACTTCTCGGCCGATCACGTTGACACCCTCCGGGCTCAGAACCCGCGCGCCCAGATCATGACCGGAAAAGAAACCACGCCGATGGTCGCGATGATGAAGGTCACCGTGCCGGCCGACAAGAAACCGATGTCGAAGGATCGCGCGCCGCATTCGATCTTCAATGATCTCCGGGTTCGTAAGGCCGTCGGGTGCTATGGGATCGATCGCAAAGAGATCGTCAAGATCGCCTACAAGGGACAGGCCACGCCGTGGGTCGGGATCATCCCGCCGGGGACGCTCGATACCGTCGACGTGAATCACATGTGCCCCTATGATCCGGCCAAGGCCAAGGCGTTGCTGGCCGAGGCCGGCTATGGCCCCCAGAAGCCCTTGACCTTCGAGCTGATGACCAACACCGAAAAATCCGTGTTCAACGTGATCGCCACCGTCATCAAGGAACAGATGGCGCGGATCGGCGTGACCGCGAACCTCCGGCTCGTGGACAAGGTGAGCTGGATGAACACGGCCACACAGGATGGCCCCTTCGACATGTACGTCGAAGATCTCGCATCCCTCTTGAGTGTGGACCAGAATGCCTACCTGTCGGTCTCGACGGCAGGCTGGAACAGCACGCGCCACGTGGACACCAAGGTCGACGACTTCTACGCTCGCTACGCGCGGGAGATGGATCCCGTGAAGCGAAAGGCCATCGCCAAGGAGCTCCAGGAGTTCTCCGCCGACAAGCTCTACTGGAACACCATCTCCGGCTCACCCTTCTACCAGGTCGCGCAGGCGTGGATGAAGGATTACGTCTATCAGGCCGAGTTCAAGGTCGTCTACAAGAAGGTCTGGCTGGACAAATAATCATCCGGACGACCAGTCGTGACCGTGCGGGCCCGTACGGATCGGCGCACGGACGGAGACACGGCACCTCCCAAGGATTCCTCGCCGAGCCTGGCGAGACGTCAATGTCCTCTCCACGAAGCCATGTCAGCACTCGCGCTCGACGTGGGCGGGCGTGGGGATGGATGCGCTCCCCGGCGGGCGGCGCTGATGGATCTGCCGACCGGCCCCGCCCCGACGGTCATGTGGATCGAGGAGGACCTCTACCTATGCACGAATGGTGGCAGAGGATGTGTAGTGTCCTGCTTGGGGTCACTCTGGCCGGCTGCGCCACCGTCACGGCGCCGGCCACCTGGCAGCCTGGGAACGCACAGCCCCTCATCAGCGGGTGGCAACAGTATTTCGGGATTCTATGGAGCGTGACTCGTCAGAAGCAGGACTCCCTCATCGAGGGCTACATTACCAACACCTGGGGGTTCGCCGTCCGCGAGGTGCAGGTACTCGTGAATGGTTACGATTCCTCCGGAGCGCAGACGGGCCAGGTCATCGCGTGGGGTCCCAACGCGATCCAGCCCGGAGATCGCGTGTACTTCGACGTGACCGTGCCTAGCGGGGCCGCTACCTATGATGTGAGTGTCTTCTCGTGGAAGTGGACGTGGCCGCCAAGCGGGGGAGGCGGAAGTCACGACGAGGAATCCTGGAAGACAAGGTTCGCGAGCAACGCTGGTGGTCGGCGGCGAGCGGGTTCGGCGCGTCCGACCTGGACCGCCCATCGTGGACGCGTTCCCGGATGACAGCACCCGCCTAGCCTATCTCCTCCGCGACCGTGACACGGTCTATGGCGATACCTTCCGGAAACGTGGGGATTGATGAGGCCCTCACGGCGACTCGGACAGGTGGCCGCTGCTTCTTTTGGCCGCTACGTATCCTCTTGGCGCGGTGCCAAGACTCTCCGGAGCCCTTAGCCGCTTGGTAGCATGGTTTCGAGAGCATGCCGGGATGGTTGAGACGCGTGTGACGGATAGTAGGCGCTCCTTTTGCTGGTCGGTGCCCACAGACGGCCTCCATCTGGACCTGTATAATCGGGCAGTCGCGTCCTGTGCAGAATCCTTGAGGGGAAAGACCACATGGGAATCAGGCAGTGGCCGCCCGGTCATCGGCCATTCGTCAACGGGATGTATCTGGTGGCGCCCCTTCTCGTAGCCGGCTTGCTCGCCGGCTGCGGAGAGGGGAAGAGCGCCGCCGAGAAGAAGGCGCCGGCGCCGCCGCCACCAGCCGTCGTCGTCGCCGAGGTCGTCCAGCGGACGGTGCCGATCCGGAGCGAGTTCGTGGCCCGGACCGACGCCCAGGACACGGTCGAGATCCGCGCCCGCGTCCAGGCTTTCCTGGAGCAGCAGCACTTCACGGAAGGCACCATGGTCAAGAAAGACCAGCTGCTCTTCACCTTGGATAAGCGAGAGTACGAAGCCCAGCTCAAGCAAGGGCGGGCGCAACTGGCCAAAGCCCTGGCCGATCTGGCCTTCGCGAAGGAGCAAGCGACCGTCGACACGGCCAAGGCCAATCTGGACGTGGCCCTCGCGGTCCTGAACAAGACAGACACCGACGTCAGGCGCCTGAAGCCGCTGGCCGAGCAGCGAGCGGTGCCACAACAGGACTACGACAATGCCCTGGCCAATCAGCAGGCGGCTCGGGCTGACGTCGAGGCGAAGAAGGCCGCGCTGGAGACGGCGCGGGTAAACCAGAAGAGCGGCATCGAGCAGGCCGAGGCTGCCATCGAGGCCGCGAACGCCACCATCGCCCAGGCCGAGCTGAACATCAGCTACTGCACCATTCGCTCTCCCATCGCCGGGCTGATCGGCAAGCGCGAGGTCGCCCCGGGCAACCTGGTGGGGCGACTCCAGGCCACCCTCCTGGCCACCGTATCGCGCCTCGATCCGCTCCGCGTCTACCTCAGCGTCAGTGAGGCGGACTATCTCCGGTTCCAGGCGTCACGCAAGAAGGGCCAGGCGCGAACCGACACCCCGATCGAGTTGGTCCTGGCCGATGGGACCATGTTCCCGCACAAAGGTCGGTTCATCATCGTCGACCGCGCCATCGATCTGGCGACCGGCACTCTCTCCCTCATCGCCGAATTCCCGAACCCCGACATGCTGGTACGCCCCGGCCAGTTCGGCCGCGCGCTGGTGGCAGCGGAGGAACGGCCCAACGCCATCCTCGTTCCCCAGCGCGCGGTTATGGAAGTCCAGGGACTGCAAAGCGTGCTCGTGGTGGGAGCGGACAATACCGTCGTCCAGCGGACCATCACCCCGGCCGAGAGCGTGGGCGAGGATCTCATCGTGACGGCGGGCGTCAAGCCGGGCGAGCGCGTGATCGTTGAAGGCCTTCAGAAGGCCCGGCCGGGAGGTAAGGTCACGGCCACCGTCGCCAGCAGCGGTCCAGCGGAGACGAAGCCAGCCGGGAACGTGAAGGGCACGAAGTCCACTGGGGACCCGAAGGGAAAGTAGTCGGTGGCAAATTTCTTCATTCGGCGCCCCATCGTCGCTATCGTCATCTCGATCCTCACCGTCCTGCTGGGCGTCGTCACCATCAGGGGGCTGTCGATCGAGCAGTATCCGTTCCTGGCCCCGCCCAACATCCGCGTGACTGCCACCTACCCCGGGGCCTCCGCGGAGGCGGTGGAGCAGTCGGTGGCCACCCCGATCGAGCAGGAGGTCAACGGCGTCGATCGCCTCATCTACATGAAGTCGTCGAATACCAGCGACGGCCGCATGCTGCTCGACGTCAACTTCGAGGTGGGAACCGACCAGGACATCGCCAACGTCCTCACCCAGAACCGGGTCTCGTCGGCGCAGGCGCGCCTGCCCCAGGAGGTCATCCAGCAGGGCGTCACCGTCAAGAAGCAGAGCCCCAGCATTCTGATGGTGATCTCGCTCTACTCGCCCAACGATTCGTACGACGCCAATTTCCTGGTCAACTACGCGGGCATCAACCTGCGCGATCGGCTTCTCCGGATCCCCGGGATCGCCCAGGTAGACCTGTTCGGCGGGACGGACTACGGTATGCGGATCTGGATCCGGCCCGACAAGCTGGCCAACCTCGGCCTGACCCCGGCTGACGTCATCGCCGCCATCAAGGAACAGAACCTCCAGGCCCCGGCCGGACGGATCGGCGCCGCCCCCACCCCGCCCACCCAGGCCTTCACGGAGACGATCAGCGCCCCGGGCCGCCTCGTCACGCCGGCCGAGTTCGAGAACATCATCGTGCGCCAGACGGCCAGCGGGGCCGTCGTCAGGATCAGGGATGTTGGGCGCGCCGAGCTCGGCTCGCAGGACTACAACGCCTTCGGGCGGCTCAACGGCAAGCCGGCGGGGGCCATGGCGGTCTATCTCCTGCCCGGCGCCAACCAGCTCCAGGCAGCGGAGACGATCTATGAAACGATGCGGCAAGCGAAGGAGCTCTTCCCGCCCGACGTGGATTACAAGATCGTCTACGACACCACGCCGGCCGTCGAGGCCTCCATCCACGAAATCCTGAAAACGTTCGTTGAAGCGTTGATCCTGGTGACCCTGGTCGTCTTTGTGTTTCTTCAGAATTTCCGGGCGACCATCATTCCCCTCCTCACCATCCCGGTCTCTCTCATCGGCACCTTCATCTTCTTTCCCCTCCTCGGCTTCTCCATCAATACCCTCACCATGTTCGGCCTCGTCCTCGCCATCGGCATCGTGGTGGACGACGCGATCGTCGTGGTGGAGGCCGTCATCCACCACCTCGAGCACGGGCTGGGTCCACGGGAGGCCACCATCAAGGCCATGGAAGAGGTCTCCGCCCCGGTGGTGGGAATTGCCCTCATCCTGTCCGCGGTCTTCGTGCCCGTCGCCCTTCTCGGCGGACTGGTCGGGAGCATGTACAAGCAGTTCGCGCTCACCATCGCCATCTCCGTGCTGCTTTCGGCCTTCAACGCGCTGACCTTGACCCCCGCCCTCTGCGCCATGCTCCTCAAGCCGCCCCGTCCCGTACGGGGTCCGCTGGGTCTCTTCTTCCGTGGCTTCAACAGGCTCTTCGACGTCACGACGAACGGCTATGTGAGCGCGTCACGCCTGCTGGTGCGCCGATCGTTCCTCACCGTCGTGATCGTGGCCGCGGTGGCGGTCGGGGCCGTCCTGTTCGGACGGGCGCTCCCGGCCGGGTTCATCCCGGACGAGGACCAGGGGATCATCGGCGTCAACGTCCAGCTCCCGCCCGGGGCATCGCTCGCGCGTTCGAGCGCGGTGCTCAAGCAGGTCGAGGAGATCCTGGCGAAGACGGACGGGATCGACTCCTTTGCGACGATCGGCGGATACGGGGCCGTCACGAACACGTATCAGTCCAACTACGGGTCGATCTTTGTTCGCCTCACGCCATGGGACGAACGGAAGGGCGAGGCCCTGCATGCGAAGGGCATCATGGCAACGCTGGCGGGCCAGTTCGCGGCCATCCCTGAAGCCGTCATCTTCCCGTTCAACATTCCCACGCTGTCCGGGTTCGGCGCCGCCTCGGGATTCAACTTCCTCCTGCAGGATCGTAGCGGTTCCATGACGGTCCAGCAGCTCGGCGAGCAGACCGCGAAATTTCTCGCGGCCGCGCGAAACAGGCCCGAGCTGGGCACGGTCTTCACCTCCTTCGACCCCAGCTATCCTCAGATCAGGGTCGAGCTGGATCGGGAGAAGGCGCGCACCCTGGGGGTGCCGGTCAACGAGGTGTTCCAGACGATGTCGGCCGCCCTCGGAGGGGCCTTCGTCAACGACTTCAACCGCTTCGGGCGGCTGTACCGGGTCTACGTGCAGGCGGATGCGGAGGCCCGGCTCAAGGCGGCGGACATCGGACAGATCTACGTCCGCTCGAGGACGACCAACTCCATGGTCCCGCTCTCCACCCTGGTCACCATCAAGAACATCGCCGGAACCGAGCTCACGACACGGTTCAATCTGCTGCGCTCCGTGGAGATCCAGGGCGCGCCGGCCCGCGGCTACACGTCCGGCCAGGCTCTGGCCGCGCTCGAACAAGTCTTCGCGGACACCATGCCCAAGGAGATGGGCTTCGCCTTCTCCTCGGTGTCCTACCAGGAGAAGGTCGCTCCGCCCGCCGGGCCCACCTTCATCATGGCCATCGTGTGCGTGTTTCTGCTGCTGGCCGCGATGTACGAGAGCTGGCGGCTACCCTGGGCGGTCCTCCTGGGCTCGCCGCTGGTGGCCCTCGGCGCCTTTTTCGGCGTCTGGTTGATGGGCTTCGACAACAACGTCTACGTGCAGATCGGCCTGGTGATGCTGATCGGCCTGGCCGCCAAGAACGCCATCCTCATTGTGGAGTTCGCCAAAGGGAAGCACGAGGAGGGGGCGTCGCTCGAGGAGGCCGCCCTCACGTCGGCCCGACTGCGCTTCAGGCCCATCTTGATGACGGCCTTCGCCTTCATCCTTGGCGTCGTGCCGCTCATGCTCGCCAGCGGTGCCGGCGCGGGTGCCCAGACGGTGATGGGGACGAGCGTATTTTGGGGCATGCTGATCGCCACGTTTCTGGGTGTGTTCATCATTCCCGGCAATTTTGCGTTCGTGGAAGGGCTTGGGCGGCGCCGACGGGCGGCGGGGCGGGCACCCGTGTCCGCCCCCGAGCCCGCCACGGCCACCGGAGCCGGGCCTGTAGCCGGAGGATCGCACTGATGCGACAGACGCTCTATGGCCTGATGATCGCTCTCACCCTCACGGGCTGCACGGTGGGCCCCGACTATCGGCGTCCACCCCTGAACATTCCCAGCACCTATCGAGGGCCGTTACCCGCCGCCGCCTCGCAGCACCGCGCCTTCGCCGATCTGGAATGGTGGAAGCTCTTCGAGGACGAGCAGCTCCGGGCCTTGATCGACGCGGCCCTGGAGCAGAACTACGATCTTCGCATCGCCGCCACTCGGATCCTTCAGGCCCGGGCTCAGGTGACCATCGCGCGGTCATTCCAGTTCCCCACCCTCGATGCGGCGGCGGCGGCGCCGCTCGAACAGTTCGTCGGCGGCAACAGGCCGCCGGCCGGTGGGCAGGGAGGTGCCGTCGCCCTCGACCAGACCTTCCTCCCCCAAGCGGGGTTGAGCGTCGCGTGGGAGTTGGATATCTGGGGGCGTTTCCGACGAGCCACCGAGGCGGCGCGGGCCGAGCTGTTGGCGTCGGAAGACTTTCAGGCGGCCGTCGTCCTGACCCTCATCAGCGACGTGGCTCGGGCCTACTTCCAGCTGCGGGGACTGGATCTGGAGCTGGAGATCTCTCGGCAGACCCTGGCCTCCCGCGCGGACTATGTGCGGCTCACCAAGGCCCGGGAGGAGGGGGGCGTCGCCACGCTCATGGACGTGCGCCAGGCC
Organism: uncultured Candidatus Rokubacteria bacterium; assembly: GCA_963754315.1. Lineage (GTDB taxonomy): Bacteria > Methylomirabilota > Methylomirabilia > Rokubacteriales > CSP1-6 > CAVWFS01. The sequence goes on along the minus strand of CAVWFS010000007.1, from coordinate 24,587 downwards.
GAGCAACTCTATTACGGCGCAGCGGCCACCATCGCAGATCTCGAAGGGCGCATCCAGCTTCAGGAGAACCTGATCAGCGTCCTGGTCGGAATGAACCCCGAGGCCATCCGGCGAGGTCGCCCACTCACCGAGCAGGCCCTCGCCCCGAGCCTTCCACCCGGGCTGACGTCCGATCTCTTACGACGTCGGCCCGATATCCTCCTGGCCGAGCAACAACTGGTGGCGGCCAACGCACGCATCGGAGAGGCCAAGGCGCTTCTCTTTCCCTCGATCGTGATCTCGGGGTTTGCCGGCGTGGGCGGCGCGGTCATCAATGGCTCCGCCTTTGGCCCATTCGGCGCCTTCCAGGCTCTCCCGACTCTCACCTTGCCCCTCTTCAACGCCGGCCGCCTGACGGCCAATGTGGACTTCAACGATGCCGCAACCCAAGAGGCGGTCCTCCGGTACCGGCAGGTGATCCTTCAGGCGTTTCGGGAGGTCTCCGACGGGCTATTCGAATATCGCCGGCAGCAGGGGGTTCGCGCCGACACGGAGGCGACAGTCCTGACCCAGCGGGACGCTCTGCGCCTTGCCAACTTGCGCTACGAAGGCGGTGTCAGCAGCTTCCTGGAGGTCTTGATCACGGAGCGTGACTTGTTCGAGTTCGAGTTGACGCTGGCGCGCGTCCAGCGGGACGAACTCTTAGCTGTTGTTCAACTCTACCGAGCCCTGGGCGGCGGCTGGCAGGCCGTGGTGCCCTCGCCCGACCAGGCAGCCATTCCGGAGCGGCGCGTGCGAGTCGCGAACCGCCCCGCCAAGGAAAAAACCGGGGCAGCGGAAGTTACGGAGGTTGGCTCTTGCAGTGGAATGGCTTGTCGCTGAGCCTCGAGAAGGCTGCGCCTGCGGAGAGAGTGACGCCTTAAGGATACGAGTCCGCTGCCGAGCATTTCGACGTACTGATCGTCGGTGCCGGCATCTCCGGCGTCGGTGGCGTCTACCATCTCACGCAGCAGTGCCCGGGCATGAGTTTCGTCGTCTTCTCCGACACCGTCACGTGGGATGATGTTCACCGACATGCCCAACATGGCCTGGGTCTTCGGCTATTTCCGAGCGAGCCGGGCTCTGCGCGCAGACTCGTGGCCGACTTTCGTGTGCCGCGTGCTCAACCACATGAAGGCCCGCGGCGCGCGGTGCCGGCGCGCGAGCGGTATCGGGTCCCGGAACCGGAGCCAAGTGAACGTCGGGCCAGTCTAGGCCGTGACCAGATAGAAGATGGCGACGAGGATGGCGGGCAGTCGCCATGACAGAGGGAACCTGACGGTTCCTACTGCCAGCCCATGGGCTCATAGCCCTTTTCGCGGAGACAGTGGTCGACAAAGTTCGTGTAGGCCGGGCTGGACGTGGAGGAGCGCCCAATGACCGAACCCAGGAACCCGACGACGGCGCCGCTGGCCGCCCCGATACCGGCTCCGATCCCTGCCCCCCCGGCGATGGCGCCGCCCACGGCGCCGCCCGCGGCGCCCACTCCCGCGCCCACCGCAGTCCCTGTGGCGACTTCGCCGGTCGCGCCCTTCTGCCGGTCGACGTTCCCCGCCTTGGCCTTGCTCTCGCACTCCTCGATGTCGCGGTCAGCTGTCGACTGGCCGACCGACTGCAAGTGAGCATTCGGATAGAGAACCGGACGGGAGGTCGAACAAGCGCTCAGGCCTAGCGCGAGCACGACCACGGGAAACGTTCGGCGCCGATGAGCCTCGACTCTCACAGCCCGCTCACGCCGGTCCGCCATGAAAAAGCGTCGGCAATCCCGTGCCGCATGCGTCGCATTATACGGCCGCGAACAAGGCGAGACACCTTCCTCGCCGGCTGCGCCTCCGCCGTAAGCGGCGCAGCCAGCACGCCGAGGGCGTGGATCAGAGCGACCACTCCGCGGAACACCGGCGCCTGCGGTGGTCGGTCGGGCATCCCCGCGATCATAGCCGACGGCCCCACCGAGCGCACCGGGCACTCTTTGCGCCGGCCCGGCAATACCCTTGGCTTTTCCCAGGTCCGGACGAGGATCATCACGCCGCCTCGACTCTGCCACGCCAGGTCGTGCGCCGCCTCGCCGAACAAGCCTTTCCACAACGCCCGTCCGTCCTGCGACGCATCAACGCTGCTGGCTTCCGTGACCTGTTCCTAATGCGGGCTCTCGCTCGCAGGGCGAGCCTCTCCTTCATTGCCGAGACCTTGGGTATTGACCGGCTGACCACAGCGGTCCGATGTCTGCCGCTCGCGTACCGCTCGGCGCACGACGAACTGGAGAGGATCCGAAGGCCATGGAAGAAGGCCTGGATTTGACGGCGCGATACTTCAACTGGCTCGACACGAACAGCGTATGAAGAGGCGGCCCCTCGGCGATCCCTGCCACACGCTGCCTTCTCTGCCTGATCAATTCCTCAGCCGCCGTTCGAGCCAGCGGTGCAAGATGATCAGCCGATCGAATTGCGCGTCCAGCTCCGGTGTCGAGCCCTGATTGAGCCGCTGCCCGACAACGCGACGGATAAGACGATCCACGCGAATCCACGCGGCGATATAGTCCGGACAGGCCAGGATCGACTCATGGGCTTGTCGACGCGTGTCGACGGTTGCTTCCCTGACGACCTAGCGACGGGGCTCTCCGCTACCACGGTCGGGCCAGGCGGCGGGAGGTTGCAGCCACCAGGCGTCAGGCGAGCGCTCCCAGTAGCCGATCCGGTCAAAATGTCCGTGGAGCTGAGTCTCCCACTCGCGTTCGACGGTGCGGCCTGGGTCGTACTCCGGCGCGTTGCGGACCTGCTCGCGCGTGAGGTTGACGTTGACGGCGCGGTCAATATGGCTTGTTCCCGTGATCCATTCCGGCGAGATGATCACGTGAGGGCCGGGCCACCAGTTTCGGGGATCCACGATCAGGTAGCGGATTGTCCATGTTTCTTCGTCGATGAGGAAGTCGACCACGTGTCCGAGGTTTCCGTCGCTGGCATGAATGCCGTAGCCGGTCACCTCGGCCGCGCTGCGCAAGTGGGGCTCTCCCTCGGCGTTCCTGAGGACCGTAAGCTCACGGGCAACGGTGAATGGCCGCTCGCTCTCGGCGCCCTCCGGGTAGGCTGCGATCAAAAACGGGTCGGCCGAGAGGCCCCAGCGATACGGGCCCGTCCAGTAGTCGGGGTACCCGTAGTGGTTGTTGTAACTGATCTCTTCCTGGCGCGAGACCGGCTTGTGGGTGTCGATGTCGGGGCTGGTCTCGACTTGCTCCCGGGTGAGATGGGTGAGGACCGTCCCCCGCTCCGGGTCGAGTCCTTGTACGCTGCGCGGCGAGATGAGCACCTTCCTGCCCGAGAGCCAGCTTCCGGTATCCACCACCAGGTAGCGAACAGTCCAGCTCACGTCGTCGAAATACACCGTCTCGACGGCGCCGACCTCGCCATCGGTGGCGCCAATTGTGTACCGGTGAAGATCCCGCAGTCGATGCATGTTCACCCCTCCCCCGGCGGCTGATCCCAGCATATCCTAGGGCCGCAAGACGCATGCCCTCGAGACTCGTTCTCTCACGACATGGCACCCCGAATCACCCATCCTGCTAGCCGATAATAGGACGGCGGTGCCATCGTCGTCGCGAGCCAACCGACGTGATACGTCGGTCATCCCGGCTCAGGCTGCGCCACCGGGGGGGCCGAGGTGAAGGTTGGCGCCAAGCAGGCGCGCGAGCGCCCTCGAAATTCCTATCCCCATTCGAGCGACCTTTCCCGTCTGCTGCGCCTTATACTGCGCCCGTGCTGAGTCGTAGGTCAGGAGAGAAGAGGGAATCACAAGGAGAAGGACGAAGAGGAGGAGAGGCGGCCAAGCACGACGGCCAGGAGCTTGCTGACCAGAGGACCTTGCTGCGCAGAGCCCCCGGAGGCTTACGCGGAGACTGTCCCGGTCGGCAAGAGAACGGCGCCCGAGGTTCAAGAGAAAGTGGCCCCCCCGAGGGCCGGTATAAGGCCAACCTCGCCGTTCCCGCTCCGCGGCCACGAGGGCAAGGCCCCGAAGGAGGAGGACGAGTGCGCTATTACCTCGGAGTGGATTGGGCGGATCAGACGCACGCCGTCTGGGTCGTGGATGAGAGCGGGGCGAAGATCACCGCACGCACGGTAGCGCACACGGCAGAGGGCCTGACGGAGTGGGGCCGGGAGCTGGACGCGTGGCGCGCCCAGGGCATCGAGCTCTGGGCCGCGATCGAGCGGCCCGACGGCCGGGTGGTGGATTTCCTGCTCGACCATGGCGTCGTGGTCTATCCCGTGAATCCCAAGTCCCTCGATCGCGCCCGGGATCGCTTTCGGCAGAGCGGCGCCAAGAGTGACCCGTTCGACGCGCGCGTGCTGGCCGACTTCTTGCGCACGGATCATGGGCACCTGCGCGCCTTGCAACCGAGCTCGGAGGCGGCCCAAGAGCTGAAACTCCTCACCGAAGATTGTCAGCGGCACATCCGCCAGCAGACCCGCCTGGTCAACCAGCTGACGGCCACGCTGAAAGCGTACTACCCGCGGGCGCTCGAGGTGGCCGAGGTGACGAGCGCGCTGGCCCGGGAGTTCCTGCCGGCCTATCCGACGCCCGCGGCGCTGACCGCGCTGACGGAGCGCCAATGGCAGCGGTGGGCGCGCGCGCATCGACTGACGGAAGCCCGGACCGGCGACCTCTGGGCTCTCCTCCGGCAGCCGCAATTGCCCGTCCCGGCCCACGTGGTCCGCGCGAAGGCGCGGTTGATGCAGACGTTGATGGAGCAGCTGCTGCCGGTCGTGGCCGCGGTGGCTCAGTACCGGAAGGCGATCGACGATTTTTTCGCGAGTATGCCGGCGGCCCAATGGGCGCGGACCCTGCCGATCGGTAAGCACGGCATCACCGCGCCCACGCTCTGGGCCCGGCTGGGGGACGCCCCCGGGAGGTGGGAGTCGTTTCGGCATCTGCAAGCTCACGCGGGTGCCGTGCCCGTGACGAAACGGAGCGGCAAGCAGCAGGTCGTCCACTTCCGCTTTGCCTGCGACAAGGCACTGCGACACATCGTCGACCAGGTGGCGTTCCTCTCGCTGCTGTCGAGTGCGTGGGCGCGCGCGTACTACGACCAGCAGCGTGCGCGGGGGCACTCTCATCGCCAGGCGCTCCGCGCGCTGGGGGCGAAATGGTTGAAGATCATCTTCGTCATGTGGGACCGCCAGGTGCCGTACCACGAGCAGCACCACCTGGCCACGATGACGCGCCAGCAGCTGCAGACACGTCAGAAAAAAATCGCTTGACATGAACCAGAGAAAGTCTCCACGAGGCGCGGCCAGGAGGGCGCCAGCCGTCACGATGAAGGTTCGGCGATTCATCACTTGATGATCCCTGAGCACAGGATGGTCAGCTCGAGCGCCTTAGCGGTGTAAGCCAGTTCACCGCCCCAATAGCAGGAGCGTGATGCTGCCGTCGTCGTTCGGCATGAACCGCTGATGCGGAGAGCGACCCATGTTCCTTGCGGCGATCTCACCCACCACTGCTCGGTGCCGTCTGGCCGAACCAGTCGCCCATAGTCGCCTGGCCTGTAGGTGGTTTTCTCCGGTCGATCCTCGCCGTGCGGCTTCGGCTTGCTCCAGCCAGAAGCGCATGTCCATCTCGCGAGACTCACCGTCAGGCTGCTTGGCTGGAGATGACGTTCTCGGGTGAGGTGGCAGCATAAGCTAGACACTATGGAAGGACCGGCCTGCCGTATCGCATAGTCGTGGGTTGTTCCCGGCAGGAACAGAGCCACAGGCGATAGGAGGCCGGTCATGGAGAAGGGTACTACGTACGTGGCGCTCGACGACAGCAAGCGGAAAATCGTGGCGGGAATCCTGCGGCCGGACGCGACGCAGCCAGAGCTGCGCGAGATCCCCAACGCGCCCCACCACGTCCGCCGCGTGTTCGAGCGGCTCACGCGCGAGGGGACGGTGGGGGCCTGCTATGAGGCCGGGGTGTCGGGGTACGACCTCTATCGGCCGATCACGGCGCTCGGGGTGGCGTGTCAGGTGATGGCCCCCGCCCTGACCCCCCGGCGCCCCGGGCCGCGGATCAAGACGGATCGCCGCGATGCCGCCAAGCTCGTGCGGCTGTTCCGGGCGGGCGAGCTGACGCCGATCCACGTGCCCGATGAGAGGGAGGAGGGGGCACGGGACCTGCTGCGTTGCCGGGACGACATCCGACGGGACGTGCTGCGCTGGCGCCAGCGGGTCCTGAAGCTCCTCGCCCGCCACGGACGGCTGTACGTCGGCGGGCGGAACTGGACTCAAGGCCATTGGCGCTGGATTCGGGAGCAAGGGTTCGCGGTGCCCGCCTTGCAGCGCGCCTTCGACGCCTCGCTGTTCGCGCTCGAGCAAGCCCTGGCGCGCCAGGCCGAGCTGGACAAGGAGATCCTCGCCCGCGCGGACACTGAGCCCTATCGGACCCCAGTGGGCTGGCGGCGCTGCTTCCGCGGCCTCGACACGCTGTCGGCGATGATCTTGGTGGTCGAGATCGTGGACTTCCAGCGCTTCCACCGCCCGCGCGCGCTCATGGCCTACCTGGGTCTGGTGCCCAGTGAGTATTCCTCGGGGGACAAGGAGCGCCGCGGGGCGCTCACCAAGGCCGGCAACAGCCATGCGCGGCGAGTCCTGGTGGAAGCCGCCTGGCACTATCGGCACCGGCCCACCACGGGCGGCGCGGTGGCGCGCCGGAGCCAAGGCCAACCGCGCGCGATCATCGATCAGGCCGCGCGGGCGCAGCAACGGCTGCATCGTCGCTATCGTCACCTGCTCGGCCACGGCAAGCGCACCCCCATCGCCGTGGCCGCCGTGGCGCGTGAGCTCGTGGGCTTCCTCTGGGCGGCCATGACTGGCCACGAGAGCCGGCCCAAGGCGGCGTAACCCCTGTGGCCCTGAAATGGGAGGGAGACTCCCCGCGTGACTGACAGCTTCCTGAGCGACGCCGACACGCACGTGATGCGGGCACGACAGGAGAGTCCTCGCGCTAACTATGCGACGCTCGCTCTCCGGAACGAGACGACTCGCGCTTCTAGCCGGAGGCAGCTCCCGACGAGCCACGGTCATGCGGCTCTGTCTTTCAGGACAACCCGCGCATATCAGCCTGATTCGTCGTCGAAGCCGCCCCATCATCCCCTGCGTGTCGGTGCCCTCAGGAACTTCGATCAAACGCGAGCCGGGCCGCCCCAGAAATCACTTGACGGCCGGTCCTTCCATATCAGCTTAGCCCAAGCGCTCGCCTGGGTGTTCAGGAGTGCTGTTGCGGAGACGCTAGGACAAAAGATTTCGAGTCGGGCTATGTCCTGGGGTAGCCCTGACAACGTGAACGCGTCGAGGAGCGATTTGCTCTCGGGCTCCTCGGCGCGAGTAATTTCCCCGCTCTCTCGCCCTGGCAGAAACCCGCGCTTCCTCGGGATTATTGATCTGCCACGCCGTAGCGCCCTACAATTCTCGCTGGCTGGCTTCTTGTACCACCGAGAGGAGCGCACCACACCCATGGCGAAGATGTGGCTCCTGGTCGGGCTGCTCATCCTGGCCAGTGCCGGCTGCACGCGTCGGGACTGGGTGAGCGACCTGCTCGTGCTGACGGACGTCTCCGGGACATGGAACGGAACGCTCCAATGGTCGGGGCCTGCGAACTTCTCGTGGACGCTTCAACAAGACGGAGCACGGGTCACGGGCGAGTCATCGATGACGCCTTCAGGAACGCTGAATGGAAGGGTCGAGGGTCTCGTGAATGGCGAGGTATTCGCCTTTACCGTCTCCGGACCTTCTACGGTAAGAGGCGCGCTGACGATTGACGGGGATGAAATGACCGGAGAAGTAACTCTGCCCATAACGACCGGCCAGGGCTCTGGCTTCCGCTGCCCTTGCCGGGTCAATCTCCGACGCTCGGGACCAGCCCCGACCCCGCGCCCGCAATGAACCGATGGAGCATCGCCGATTGGCGAAGTCGCTGCGTGAAAGCGTACCAGGAGCGCTTGGGTGCTCTCAGGATCGCTCGTCTCGCTCCGGGTCATGGTCCGATAGCAGCCTAAGAATAATTCGCTTCGAGGAAGCGCTGGTGACGGGCTCCCCGACGCGCGTTGGCGTTCTCTTCAGCGTCCCGCTGCGACGCCCTTCGCCTCCAAACGCGAGAGCCGCGCGGTCAGTTCATCGAGGAGTCGGGTCTGGTCGCGGAAGCGCTCGTCGTACTCGGCCAGCCGCGAGGCTTGCGTTTCGATCACCCGCTGCTGCCGCTGCAGTTCGTTGAGCAGCATGGCAGGCAGGACGTGGTAGCGGACACCAGCGGGCTGGCCGTCCTTGTCGAGCACAACCAACTCGGGGTAGATCTCGGCCACCTCTTCAGCGATCAGGCCGTACTCCAGCGGGCGCGGACCACTGGCGGGCGCCGCTTTGTACCGGAAGGTGACGGGGCGAAGCTTGGCCAGCGCCGCGCTGGCGTCTTCCATGTCGCGGATGTCGTCCTTCGCGCGACGCGAGGAGATCGTGGTCCCCAGCTGTCCAAGGCTGTTCACCTCAACCGGCAGCGCCTTGCCGAGCACATCCGCGCCGAAGATCCCGGCGATGAAGGTTCTCGTCTGGAAGCCCACGGCCCCGATGCGGATGAGGTTGTCATCGGCTTCGTTGCCCACGTTGCCGATGTGGATGTTGTGAGTCCCCGTCGTCAGAAAGAACCCGGCGTCGAGCCCGATGGCGGTGTTGCTGGAGCCCGTGGTGTTGTGGTTGAGGGCGCCGCTCCCGATGGCGGTGTTGCGGGAGCCCGTGTTGACGACGAGGGCGTTGCTCCCCACCCTAGTGTTGCCCTCCCCCCCGCATACCGCGCAGGGGGGCTGGGCGGTGACGGGGAGCGCGAACGCAAGGCTGAACATCAGGGCACACACGATCGTCAGCGACACGCGAATCGATGTCATGAGGGCCTCCTCCTCAGGATTTGGTGGGTGTCGCGATGATAGCCGAGAGCCTCCTACAAGCCACGTGCGCCTTCTGGCGAGACTTCAGGGCCGGAGGAGGGTGTCAGCCATGGGAGCCAACTGCACCCGCTCGCCACATGTGGCCCTCGGGGACGTGGGGTGGAAGGAGGGCGCCGACGAGGGTGGTGGTGAGGAGGGAGTGCTCACGGGTCCGATCCGTCATTGATGCGCTGGCCCGGCGCGAATCACGACGAGGGTAGCTCCGAAGGAGAGCCCGACTGCGCGAAACGCCGGCATGCGGGCCAAGGTAGTACTTACCATGACGAAGACGGTGAGACTGTATGCGACCGAGGCCAGTACAGGCCGATCGCGCGCATCCAGAGCCACCATCACGAGGGCAGCCAGAAGAGCCAGCCCCACGAAGATAGGGTTGAAGGCGCCCGGGGTCGTCCCGTTCTTGCGTGCCATCTCGTGCGCTACCGCGATGGGCGAGGTCGGGTCCTTCGCGATCTCCTCCGCGATGAACGACTCGGGCTGGACCCACGCGAAGCTCACGCACGAGACGGCCGCGCCTACCCTCCCGGCCGAAACTCAAAAGAGCTGCTGCGACGGACCGCCCCCCTCACCTGCCGCGAACAGGTGAGGGGGGAGGGTTAGGCTTACCGTGGAAACCATCCCTTGCCCGTCAAATAACCACGCAGATAGGCAATCTGGCCGCTGTGGTGGAAGTGATCGATCATGATGATGCCCAGAAAGTCGCCCACCTTTCTGGTGCCACCACCTGGCGCCGGGAGTTCCCGTTCTAGGTCGGCCGGCGAAAGGGCTTTTAGCACCGCGAGACTTTTCTGCCGGACCGCATCGGCGTAGCCCTGCAAGTTCGCCACGGTGGGCTTGAAGGCCGCCACCTGTTCTAGGGTATCGCCAGCCCCAACGCCGGTATTTGCCGGCATGCCAAACTTCTCATGCCATTTGCCCTCGATCCAGGCCTGCGGCCGGCCACTCACGTTGGAGAGAATGGCGTCCTCCACGCGGGTCTGATGCCAGAGCAGCCAGCCGATCGAGTTGCACTGATCGGTAGGGCGCTTCGTGATGTCGGCATCAGAGAGCCCCTGCAGCGCCGGTTTGACAAAATTGTCGGTGTTGAGGGTCAGCGCATTTGCAACAACAGTTTGCACGTCCATGGGTATCTCCTCTCTCATTGGAGGGCACCGGCGTCATTCCAGCGCCGCTGTCTCCGCCTCGGCCTGCGCGAGCCAGAACCGCATATCCATCTCGCGATACATCGTCGCGGCGGTGGTGAGGTGCTCCTGCGCCTCTTCCCGCTTGTCCGTGCGCCGGTAGAGCTTGCCGAGGCCGAGGTGGCAGTGGGCGACGAGCGGGCGCATGCCGCGCGGCTCGGCGAGCGCCAGTGCCTGGCGATAGTGGGTCTCGCCGCTCTCGGCATCGAACCGATCGGGATGGGTCGCGAGGTCGCCGAGCAAGTGCTGCGCATGGGCCACGCTCCCGGGCTGCTGCGAAGAAGATTCGATCGCACGCTCGCCCAAACAGAGAAAGTGAGCAAGACGGGGAATCGCACTACATTCTTATCTGAGGGCCAGAGAAGCATGGAGGGGCATCATCGGGGAGGTCACCCTCGTCCGGACACGCGCCTGTCGGCGGCAGACAGCGTAATCGCCAGCGGGCCAGCTCTTTGCGATGAGCGATCACTTCCTCCCGCGTCGCTTGCAGCGGGGCTTTCGGGCGGACACAGGATTCTACGCCCGTCTCCCGCGCCTCGACGAGGGCCACCACCGCGTCCGGTCGGGCAGCGCAGGAGGTGAGGGGCATAACCGCCGCGATCACGGCAAGCGTCATCCTGACCCTAGAGGCGGTCGAACCCAGCTCCCCATAGGCTTGTACCACAGCTCCGTGACGGTTGACGTTCCCGAATCTGTGGTCATGCGGAGAGTAATACGAGCAAGGTTATCCACGGCGACGTTCTTGTTTAGAAGGATAGTGATGCTGGAAATCTGGTATCCCGTGACGAGGCCATGCGCGGTGCGTAGCGCGTGGGCTCGGGCAGCGTCGTAGCATGTCGAGAGTGACTCGGCTGTATCGTGATCCTTCGCCACTCTGGCGTCCCAATATGACCGAGCATTATCGAGAAGACTTTTTACCTGGACATCAAATGGGAGTGACGCGGTGCACTCCGGGGAAAGAAAACAGACAGCGAGATCATTGTGCAGTTTATCCATGAACGTCGATGTGGGTTGAGCATCAGCGATCTGCGGCAACGCGCTCAGCGCCCCCATGGAGGCTCTCGACCGGGACGTGCTGGCCTACTTCGAGCGCGACGTGCTCTCCCCTCGCATCATCGAGCGGACCATCAGACGCGCCCTCGAGCTGAGAGCGGAGCGCCCCGACGAGGCCGCCGCACGGCGCCAGGCCCTCGAGAACGAGCGCCAGCGGCTCCAGACCGAGCTGAGGCGGTACGCCGATGCTCTCGGGACCACAGGGCCCGTCCCTGAAATCCTCGAGGCCATCGAGACGCGAAAGCGACGACGGGCCGAGGTGCAGGCTCAGCTCGAGCACCTCGACGGGCCCAACCTGGCCATGGCCTGGGGTGACGGCGACCTGGCCAAGAGGATCGAGGCCAGGCTGAGCGACTGGAGCGGCGCCCTACTCCGCCAGACGGAAACCGCCCGACAGATTCTCCGAAAGCTCGTGGTGGGCCGGCTGGTGATGACCCCCCGACGAGGCCAGGCGCACCTACACCCTGACCGGGCAGGCGTCCTACGGCCGGCTGATGGCCGGGATCGTTGGCGCTATAGGATTGGTGCCCCCGGGGGGGCGTGACGGTTTCCGCACCCCCACGATGGCGGGGATGTTTCGGGCCGCGTAGCGTATTCTCCGGTTCTCGATGTTGCGGGCTAGGCGCCGCCTCATGAACGGCGCTGAATTGCCGACACCCGATCGGCCGGCCCGCAACTTTCTTTCTTTCGGGGCTCCAACGGGAGGAGGCACATGGCCCGCCGTCCAAAGAAGACCCGCCCGAAGAAGACCAATCCGAAGACCAATCCGCCACCAACGACGCCCCCGTGGGAATGGATCAACCCCCCGCCGCCCCAGACCGCGGAAGAGTGGTTCCGGCGGAAGATGATGGTCGCGTCGGGGATGTTCCCACGGCGCTGGCTCGAGACGCCGCCCACCGCGCCCACGCGATCGCCTGGCACACCGACCGCCGCGGCCGTTGCTCCCCGTCGCCGGCCGGGGGGCCAACGCAAGGTAGACCTCGACGACTTCGCCGCACGGGGAGACGGCCTGAGCGTTGAAGAACAGATGACCTTGTTCGGGATCTCCTACACAACCGCCATCCGCTACCGTCGTGAACTCCGCCGAAAGCGGAGGGAGCAGGCGAAGGTCACGAATAGAGGTCACGAATAGTGTCATGAATATTTCTTTGTGAACCGCTAGTCGACCCCCCCACCGTTGTGCGACAAGATCGGGGATGACAGACATCCGCCCCGATCAACCGATGCTCCTCTCGGATGTCAGCGATGTTCTCGATCTCGGCGCGAGGCGCATCTACGAACTCGAGCGCGAAGGAAAACTCCCGGCCCAGCGAACCCCGTCCGGTGTCCGTGTCTGGCGCCGGGAGAACGTCGAACGCCTGGCGGCGCAACGCGCACAGGCCCAACGAGCCCGGACGGCGCTGGAAGAGCGCCGCGCCCGCCAAGAATCGGGGGCTGGATGAATCGACCCGCCCCGCGCCCCGAGAAGGCGCCGCCGGCGGTGTCCGCCGATCATCGGCAGCGCCTCGTGGAAGCCCTGGCCCGATTGATCGCGGCAGACCTCGAGAAATACCCGCAGCTGCCCTCCGCAGCGCGTAACGACGGGGCCGCGTGAATCGGTTTCCCCCGCGGCTGAACGCGGCCCGCTGTGGCGGCTGCGATACGTGGATCGCGGAGGAGATGATCCGCTGGTTCTGGACCCTGGGCCCCATCACCCACGAGGTGTGTGTGGGGTGCGCGGAAAAGATGGCCGCGTTCGCTCGTAACGGCAATCAACGCCAGCGCGACGCATTGACGAAAGCCTACGCCATCGAATACCGCCGGCGGCCCAGGCGATGAGACGCGGGGATCGGCGGCGCCGCTTTGACGGCCGCTACACCTATGTCTACTCCCAGATCTGGCGGGAGCCGGATGTGAAGACCTTGAGCCGGGACGCCCGCCATCTGCTGTTCTGTTTGATGACGGGCAGTCTCAGCACGCAAGCGGGGATCGTCCCGCTCTCCCCGGAGGCGATCATGGCGGACTTCGCGGCCGCCGACAAAGCCCTCACCCGTGACGAACTCGAAACACTCTTGCGGGAGCTAGAAACCCGGCCCACCCCCGCCCGATCCTTCGTTCTCCGCGACGCCGATCTGCTCTATTTCCGCGATCAATTCAGAACTGATCCTGGCAAACGGTCCGACAACACGCGCAAAGGCGTGCTGTGGTGCCTCTCGCGGCTTCCAAAACGCTCCAAAGTTGTGAAGCGGTTTCGTAAAGATCACGCGGAGTTCCTTGTGCCATGGGCTAGGCAAGGGGCTAGGGTAGTACCGGAGAGCAGAGAGCCGAGAGCAGAAAACAGAGATCCGAGAGCCGAGAGCCGAGAGCCGCGCCCGGCCCGTCAGCCTGGGCGCCGTTCGCCTGAAGGGTTCGCACCTATTGACTCTGTCAATGGGGACGGATCGAACCAGACCAACCCCGAATGGCAGGACATCTACGCCCACTACGCCAACGTCTCCCCACACAAGAGCGGCGCCGAACTCACCCGTATGGCCGATGAAGAATTCGCCAAGCGCCGGAAGCGTGCGTGATGGCCATTTACTCCGTGAACGAGGTTCCGCCGCGGGCCATCCGCGCCGCGGCCCTGCATGTCATAGCACGCTATGAACCCCGCAACGCACCCGAATGTCCCCACGAGGAGATGCGTCATGCCGGAACCAACCACACGCCACACCAAATCCCGCGAACGAAAAGAAGTCTACAGGCGTTGCCCCGAATGCGGTGAGTTCGGAGACGCAATGTTCGTCGAGGCGCTCAGGGCAGCGCGTGACAATGGCCCGTTTCGCGGAGGTCGGTGGGAGCACTACTACGGCGCCTGCACCAGATGCAAGACGTGCTGGGTGCTGCAAGTAGGCCGGGCACATACCGAGTATACGGAGCGACCGGTCGAGTTCCGTGGGTACCGAGAGATTCGCGAGGCGGCCCCGTTCGTCGAGCACACGCCTGGGCCGCCGCACGCCCCCATCGTCTGCGAGGTCACCGAGGCGGAGCTATTGCGCGTGTTGAACCAATTGGCCGGCATCGCCGCCGATGACGATGCGCCGCAGTTGGCCGTGGAACAGGAGAACGCCACCACCCATCACGAGGATCTTGAACGAAGTCTCTTGCTACAGCGCATCAAGGCGTTGGGGTGGAATTGAAATTGGATGCCGATGCCCGCTATGCCATCCGGATGGCGTTCACGTACAACGCGCCGTTGGAATCGGCCGCCGTGCCGGTGTTGGTGGACATCTTGAAACACCTCCAGATCTTGAAACACCTCCAGGCCCTGAAAGCCGAATCGAATGCGTTCCCCCCCGAATGACCACGACGACGACACCACGAACAGGAGACGGCCCATGAATGCCCCGCGCACCTTGAAGATGCGCGGTGGCGCGGCGTGGAGCGCCTCCGCTACCATCCTCCCACCGGCGAGGAGGTGCGTTCGCCGAGACGACAGCAGCGTGGGGAGGACCCTATGACGGTCATTCGCACAAGCGTAACGTTCTTCCTGCTCGCCCTGACGCTCAGCCTGGCCGCCACAGCCGCCGCGCAGCCCCTCAGCGGGCCGGAGTTCATTGGCATCCAGCCCTGCCGCCTGGCCGACACCCGTCCCGGCTTCGGGTTTTCCGGGGCCTTCGGGCCCCCGGCCTTGGTGGGGGGCGCCCCGAGGAACTTCCCGATTCATGGTCAGTGCGGCATCCCCGCCACCGCCGCCGCCGTCGCGTTCAACTTCACGATCACGCAACCGGCCGGGGCCGGCCACCTGGTCGTGTGGCCCGCCGGGGGACCGTTCCCGCCCACCTCGATCGTCAACTACGTGGCCAACGAGGATGTGGCGAACGCGAGCGACGTGCTGCTGGGGGTGGGCGGGGCGATTTCCGTGCAGTCGGTCGCGATGACGCATCTGGTGATCGACGTGTACGGCTACTTCACCGACGTGGAGGAGTTGCCGAACGGCAACACCGCCCTGGGCGAGTTCGCCCTCGTCAGCAACACCACGGGCGGCGGCAACACCGCCCTGGGCGGCGGCGCCCTCTCCAGCAACACCACGGGCAACAGCAACGCCGCCGTGGGGAGCGGCGCCCTCCTCAGCAACACCACGGGCGTGTTCAACACCGCCACGGGGAACATCGCCCTCCGCAACAACACCACGGGCAACAGCAACACCGCCACGGGGGTCGGTCGCCCTCCAAAACAACACCACGGGCGGCGGCAACACCGCCACGGGGTTCGGCGCCCTCGCCAGCAACACCACGGGCAACAACAACACCGCCATGGGCGCCAGCGCCCTCTCCAGCAACACCACGGGCAACATCAACACCGCCCTGGGGTTCCAAGCCGGGGGCAATGTGAAACGGGGAGTAACAACATCCATATCGGCAACGCGGGCGCCGCCGCCGACACCGCCATCATCCGCATCGGCACCCAGGGCACCCAGACGGCCACCTTCATCGAGGGCATCTACGGCGTGACCCCCCGGGTCGCCGACGCGCTCACGGTCCTGATCGACAGCGCCGGTCAGCTTGGCACCGCCAGTTCCTCCCGGCGAGTCAAGACCGACATTCACGACCTGGGCGACCAGGGCCGTGCGCTGCATCAGCTTCGTCCCGTCAGCTTCCGATACCGCAGCCACCCGCCCGACGGGCCGCCGGAGTACGGCCTGATCGCCGAAGAGGTGGTCGAGATTTACCCCGAGTTGGTGGTGCTCGACAAGGACGGCCAGCCTTCCGGCGTGCGCTACCACGTGCTGCCCGCGATGTTGCTCAACGAACTGCAACGGCAGCAGCGGCTGATCGAGGCGCAGCAGCGCGAACTGGACGCGTTGCGGTCGCAGGCGCGGCTGATCGATGAGTTGACTGCGCGGCTCTCACGTCTGGAGGGGAAGGGAGCCGCCGCCGAACGGTGAGAAGCGCGCACGCGGCCGATCGACGGGGGCTCGCGGAATCCCGGTCGCAATCTGGCGATCGTCTGCGGCGGCTCGTGCAGCGGACGCGGCCGCGGCGCCGGACCCGACGATGCTGGCCACCGAGAATGTGGCATCTAACGTCACACACGCGGGAAAAGTTTTGGGTGGATATGGCCTTTCAATCGCTGCCACTTCCGTCCCTGTACCGCGTGTCCGTCCAATTCCCACTTCGATTCTCAAATCCGTGAAAAGCTGGGGAAGATGACGCATGCGCCGGCAAGTCCCGCCTAATCTCAGCGAACGTGCGTTGGCGGTGTGGAAATCCGAGCGCCGTCGCACGAACAGCGTGTCCCGCCAAACATTGCTGCTGGAATGCTTGAAACATCTCGACGCGGCGGACCGGTTGGCGGACCAGTTGGCGGTTGAGGGGCTCGTCGTCGTGACGCCCGCGACCGGGGCCCGGCACCTGAACCCGGTGGCCGTGGTGGAGCGCGAACACCGGGCGCTCTTCGTGCGGCTGGCCCGCATGTTGGAATTGCAATGGACCACCGGGCTCTACGGCCCGCCCATGTCAAATGGCCGATAACCAATGCGCGGGGGATCATCAGGTTACGCGGCGGCGCCTGACGCAAACGCTAGGGGGGGCCCGCGCCCGTGCGGGTTATCCCTCACGGAAGTTCACTCCCCCTGGCGACGCCGCAATGGTGCAATGCACAATGTTCACCCGAACCAATGCGAGGAGAACTGACCATGCCGAAATCGCACGCGAACCCCCACCTCCCCCAACCCACGCCCGGCCCGGCCCACGCCCCGGCGACGACGCAACCACAAGACCCGATGCCGGGCACCACGGGCGAGAAGATTGCGAACCCGCAGCATGCCGGCCAGACCGCGGCCGCCCCGCCCCCGTCGCCGGATGACCACGACGGCTAGCGAACCACGATCGGGCCGGCCCCGCTAGAGGCGCTGTGCGGGCCGTGGGCCTGCCTCGGCGCCACGATGATGAGCCGAGGGGTGTTCGGGTATGGCCGGCCGCCCGAACGCGGCCCACGGGCCCTAGGATTTGGCCGACGAACGGACGACGACGACGGAGGGGACGAATGGAATTCGCGATCACGCACCGAGACAACGGGAAACCCGTGAACCATAGCGAGGGCCAACGGAGTCTGCTCCGTGCCCGCGCCGCGTTGGAACGGGCGGGGGGCGCCCGCCGCGGGACGCCAACGGCCGGGCGATGATCTGGGAAAATCGCCGGACGCCGACCGGGTGGACGGGCCGGTGGAAGAGTCCGGGCCTCTCGCTGGACGACGCGCTCACGCGCCAACTCGCGGTGGCCCGCGACATTCGCCGCGATGACCAGCGGCGGCGGTGGTGATGACGAGCCCCCCCTTGTTCGATTGGTTTGGCGGCGGGCGCGGCGCGCCCATGGCCGACGCGATGACGGCCGAGAACTTTCGCATCCTGTTCCGCACCGCGCTCCGGGACGAGACGGCGGCCGCCCGCCACCATGAACGCATCGCGGCCCGCGTGGCCGAATTGCGCGACATGGGCATGGCCCGTAGTGATTTCAGGCGCGTGATGGGGGAAGCGGACGCATCCGCCAACCCCGCGCCACGCCCGGAGCGCGTGACGGAACCGACGGTGCGCGTGCGGGTGATCGAAGGGTTCTCCCACGAATGGGACGGCATCCCCTACGCGGCGCCGACCGGTAGCGTGATCGACATCCCCCGTGGATTCGCGCACGCGGCGGCGCATCTGTTCTCCGAAGTCCCGGAGACGACGCCCCTCCATTGCGTCTGGCCCGCGGGGATGCCGCGATGACGACGGTGGCGCGGACGTTTGTGGGCACGATCAAAGACGGCCGCGTGGTGGTGGAACTGGATCGGCGCCCCGACGCCATGGGCCGTCTAAACGAACCCCCAAAACCGCCGAACCGCCACCGCCCCGCCGCGAATGAACAACGGCCACCATCGGCGCGCCGTGGGGCCACCGCCCGCTCCGCCCCGGCCGTGGGCCTGGGTGCGGCCGGCGTCGTGGACGTGCCCGCGCTGTCTGCGCCAGATCATGACCCCCGACGCCGCGCCCCGGTGCCGACAATGCGGATTCCGCGAGAGTCTTTCGTGACGCCCCGCCAGATCGTCCGCGATGAACCATTGGGGGACCCGGGGTTCGTCCCCACGGAAATTCCGTTCATCGCGTCGCGGGTTCTCCCCAATCTGGCGTCGTGGGGGGGCGAATCAACGATGGCGACGCGGGATTCGTCCCCATTGGGAGGGTTCGCTGCGCAGCGAACCCTCGGTGAGATCGCCAACCCCACCAAATCGTCGGGGTCCGGGTCGGCGGTTTCGCCTCATTCCGCCCCGTGGTGTCGATTCCAACCGCATCGGGGGTGGTGTCGTCATTGTTGGTCGTGTTCGCAGCGCTGCGAAGACTCGGCGCCATGTCGCGTGGTGGTGGGATAACCAAAACGGGCCCCCGCGCCCTTTTTCAACCCTCGTGGACGCCGTCCCCCAACGCTTGACAATGCGTAACCGTCTGGCCACCCTCTGCCCGTGGACCCTCTCGTCTCGTTTCGGCGCCGGGTGCGGGAACTCCGGGTGGCGGCCGGTCATAGCCAAGCGTCGCTGGCCGAACGCGCCGGAATCGCCCGAGGGCACGTGCTCAGGATCGAAGGGGGCCAACGGGAACCGGGCCTCGCCGTGATCGTGGCTCTGGCGCAGGCGTTGATGGTCCACCCGGGCGAATTCTTTGACCCGCCGATGACGAGGACGACGAAGACGACGAAGACGTGAACCGAACCCGGCGACGCCCCCGGCGGGAACCGAGGGCGCCCAGAAGAAAGGACCGAACATGGACAGCCAAACGAAAGCATATCACGCCCGACTGCGCGAACGCGCACGGTCCCCCCTGCGCTATCTGAAGACACTCCCGGCGGTGGTGCCCGTCGGCCTGGTGGTCTGTCATAACGTTCTCCCGGGGCACCCGCGCCGCCGACCCACAGGCCGTCATGGATTTCGCGCCTGGTTGGCCCGGCCCGACGACCACCCGATGGTGGTGTGCGGCTGCGGCTGGGCCCCGGAACTGAGCCAACACTTTCGCGTCAACCGTGACCGAGTGAGTGTGCAGCGGATTCGCAATCGCAATCCGATACGGGGCACAGGGTCATAGCTCCGAGGGAGGCGCCTCATGGTGGAAGACCAGAACGACCTTACAGCGAGAGTCGAGAGGTTGGAGAGAGTCGGGCGGTGGTATCAAAGTGCCGGCTTGGTCGGGCTCTGCATCGTGGGCGCGGTGGTGTGGCTTGGAGCGGCGACCACGCGCAATGTCGAGGAGGTGCGCGTCCGTCGTGTGGTCATTGTCGATGAGGCGGGCGCTGTGCGCATGACCGTAGGCATGGAGGTTGGGACGTTGGGCGTTGGGCCTGTCGTTCGTCTCTCCGACGCCAAGGGCACAAACCGAGCTGAACTACTCGTCCGGGGTGATGGAGCGCCCTTTCTCACCCTGCGAGACAGCGAGGGAAAGACTACCGCCCAACTCGACGTGTCCGGGGCAGGTCTGGACCCGTCTGCCGCGGACTTTGGCGGCCTCTCGCTTCAAGGGCCGCGCCGGGGGCTCGGGTCACCACGGGCGGAGATCACCCTTGGCTTCAAGTCGGCCGACGAGCCTCAGATGCGGATGGAGCGCCGCGACGGGGTTGTCGTGTGGCGTGCGCCATGAATCGGCATTCGAACGAGGAGCCTCTGTGTGTTAACCCCGTCACCTGTTTCTTGGAACTCAGGCCGACAACCTCGCGGACGCGGCTAGCAAAGGACGTATGCGGAATCAGCACACGAGGAGGACAGCGTGATCGCGGCGATTTATGCCCGCAAATCCACCGACCAGAATCTCCCCGACGAGGAGAAATCTGTCACCCGCCAAACGGAACGCGCCCACGCCTTCGCCGCCCGGCAGGGTTGGCAGGTGCTCCCCGAGCACATCTACGCCGACGACGGGATCTCCGGCGCCGAATTCCTGAAGCGCCCCGGATTCTTGCGGCTGATGAACGCGTTAAAGCCGCACCCGCCGTTTCAGGTGCTCATCGTGATGGAACAATCGCGCCTCGGCCGATCCCTCGACGAGGTGCCCCTCGTGCTACGGCGCCTGACCGAGGCCGGGGTCGCCGTGTGGACTGCTATCTGACCGAAACCGAGATCAAGCGCGAGACCGCGACCGATCGGTTCATGGTGACGGCGCTCGCGTTCGTGGACGATATGCACCGCGAGCAATCGCGCCAACGGACGCGTGACGCCTTGCACCGCAAGGCCAGTCGTGGGCACGTTGCCGGCGGGATCACCTATGGCTACCGAAACCGGGAGATCACGCGCCCCGGGGCCGATGGCCGCCCCGTCCGTGACCATGTGGTCCGCGAGATCCACCCGGAACAAGCCGACGTGATTCGCCGCATCTTCACCATGGCCGCCGACGGGCTCGGGTTCTCACGCATCGCCAAGCGGCTCAACGCGGAGGCGGTCCCCTGCCCGCGTGGTCCCCGTGGCTGGGCGACCTCGGGGGTCCGCGAAATGCTCCTCCGCGATCTCTACCGGGGGCGCGTGGTGTGGGGCAAGACACGGTGGGCGGACAAGGGCGGAACCAAGGTCAAGGTAGACGTGCCCGCGAACGAGTGGCTGGTGCGTGAGGCGCCCGAACTCCGCATCGTGCCCGAAGCGATGTGGCGCGCCGCCCATGCCCGTCTGGACGGTTCCCGCGATGCCTACCGCCGCGCCACCCACGGCTACTTCGCCGGCATGGCCCGCACGATTGACCGTGGCGCGGCCCGGTATCTGTTCTCGGGGTTGCTGTCGTGCTCGGTGTGCGGGGGGGTGATGCACGGGACCAATCGCACCGGCACGCGGGCCAGGCCCCGTCGCTACTATGTGTGTGCGACCCACCGGGAACGCGGGGAGACGCTGTGCCACAACTGGATGGCCGCCCCCGTCGAGGCGTTGCACGAGAGCATCCTCGGGGCCCTCCAGCGCACGGTGCTCGCGCCCGATCTGATCGAAGACGTGATTGCCCGCACGCTCCAACTTCGCGCCACACGCCAGGCCGACCTCGTGCGCCGGCGTCCCGACCTCGAGGCCGAACTCCGACGCGTGGAGGCGGAGTTGCGACGCTACGCCGAGGCAATCGCCACCACGGGGCCCCTGCCCTCGCTGCTGGACCAAGTGCGCACGCGGGAGAGCCGGTGTGGGGATCTGCGGGCCCAGATCGAACAGATGGGGGGGGCACGCCCGGCCGTGGGGCAAGAGCGGACCTTGGTCCGGGAGATCCGGGCCCGCCTGACCGATTGGCGGGCCCTCCTCGAACGCGAGGCCATCGAGGCGCGGACCCTGGTCCTCAAGCCGCTATTCCCCGAACGAATCATCCTGACGCCCCACCGGCGGCCGGAGGGGCGTTTCTACGAGTACGCCGGCACGCCCTCCTACGGTGGGCTCATCGCCGGTTTAATCGGCCATGGAGGCCGTGCGGTAACGGTGGTGCCCCCGGGGTGACTCGCTCGATTTTGCTGACCCGCTGATCCGTCCGTTCTCGGGACTGGTGAAGGCGGCGTAGATGTTCCGGGGATACCATCGGGAGTCACGTTCCCGTCGCCGATCCCATCCTCGAATGGGTGGGGGGGGGGCGTGCCGGGCCTTGTCGGGCGAGCAGGGGGGTCTATGATGCGTTCGGTCGAGGGGTGGAGTTATTGTGTGGCCGGGGTGGGGCCGCGAGCGGGGGGTGGGCTGGAGCGGGCCGGCTAGTGCCGTTTCCCTCTCGACAGGCGAAGATGCATATATTGTGAGGGGGAGGGGAGGGAGGGGAGGGTGGAGCGTGGAGGGTGAGACGGGGGGCGAGGGGGTGCGAGGGGCGGGGAGGGGGATGAGGTGCTGGCGGCGCTTCGTTCGATGTGAGTGTGGGGGTGGGTAGGTGGTCGGGGCGAGGGTAATGGGGGGTGCGGTTGGGGCTGGGGTTCGGGGTGAGGCGCTTCCGGGTCTGGAAGGAAGGGGATGGAGGGGTTGAGGGGGGGGGTAGGGGTGGACGGGGATTGGGTTTGGGGGAGGGGCATGGTGGGCGGTGGTGGGGCGGGGGGGCGTCGTCGCGTAGGTGTGAGGGGGGGCCATCCGGTTGTGGTCGTGGGTCTGGGTTCGTCGTGGATGACGACCGGTAGCCGCCTCGAAAGAGAAAATGGGCGATTGGAACGATGTCGCGAGACCAGAGAGACCGTCACCGATCGGGCTCCACGCCTTATGTACCGAGGGGGGGGTCCAGGTGGGCCCAGCCGACGGGAGGGGGGAGTGGACCCAGGCGTATAGGCCCCCGCCTGCGTCGCAACGGAAGACCGAAACGCGGAATCGGCAGTTACGGCGCCTCTAACTCCCCTCCCCGTCCATGCGCCACATCGAACTTCTCGCGTTGAGAATCGCGGGCTTGCAAGCTTTACGGTCATTCCTCCTCCGGGGCACGTCCGAAACCGGTGCACGGCATGACAGGGCGGCGGCCCTACGTCCGCACCGGTCTTCATGCCCTCCGGGCACGGGTGAAGGTGGCTGGACTCTCCGCGATCGATCGGCGAACACATGGCGCTCGGGCGCTGCTCGAGTGGCGGCGCGCGCTTGTCGATGATCTGGGCGGCCCGGCGGGGCTCAGCGCCCAGCAGATGGCCCGGTGGAGGTGACCACCCGCACGCGGTTGTACGTGGATCACCTCGACGCGTTCCTCATGCAGCAGAAGTCACTCGTCAACGCGAAGAAGAAGACGGCGCTTCCCGTCCTGCTCCAGCGCCAGCAGTCGCCGACTCCCTACGCAACAAGTTCTCCGCCCGCTGACCCCTGCCAAGCCCGCGCGACAGCAAGCGGGCTCGCGGCCGTCCGTCCCCCCCCTTTTTGGCACGAAATGCCCACGAATCAGCGCTCCTGATGGCAGCACGGCCCGCACAGCCCCGCTCACGCCTGACGTTCCCCGCTCACCAGATGTTCTCTCATCGCGATAGTCGCACCGCCGGCTCGGCACGTGTCTGGCGCCTCAGACGCCTTCAGCTTCCTACGAAAGTGCGAGTTTTCCGACGTAAGTCACTAGAATCCTTAGTGTGCGTAACGGGTAACGCCGAACCGCCAATGGTGCAGCTCGTCTCGAAATCAATTCGCCTGTGCCTTCCTCCCCGAACGTCCCACTGCGCTCCGAAGGAGTCGTCCCCCTGCTCGCTCGTGCGGTCAGCAGTTCGCGCGCCCCCCCACTTCTTTCGGCATCTTTTGGGTCGCGTGCCTCGGCCACTGGCCCACTGTCCGTCACACGCGTTTCAACCATTCTGGGATGTTCTCGGAATCATGTGTCCAGGCGACAAGGGGGGCTTCGCCGAGTTCTCGGCGCCGCGCGTCCCTCGTTCGCCCTAGTGCTGGTGCGGCGAAAGCGGGTCAAGGCGGCGTGAGCACCCTCTTGCCCCCATGTGGGGGACGATCGGCTCGAGGATCGTGGCCGATCCGTCGGGCTGCTGGCCGTGCTCGATGATCGCCAACCACATGCGCGTGTGCTACCCCGGCGATTCCTTTCTCAGGTCAAAACGCGCCCGACGTAAGGACCGCGGCTATGCCTGGGTCGTCGTCGGAGGGCGCTTTTCGGGTTCAGCTTTGCAGCAAGAAAGTTCAATAACGCTGACCACGTGTGCCTGAGCTGAAACGGCTCCAGGGGTTTCCTCACCACTTCGAATTTGCAGGTAGTCGCCGCAGCTTCAGGTCCAGGTGGGTAACTCCGTTCCACTGCTCCTCACGTCGAGGGCCGGGGGGGCTTCGAAACGTGGGAGGAGGTTGACGAGGCGAGCCGATTCCTTCTCAGACAAGCCTTCGCGTTGCTCCGACTCACGTGCCGCTCCCGGGATCGCCCCACGCCGCCGCCCGGCCCGCCTCTAGGAGCTGCGGGCCATCGAGGCGCCCGAAGAGCTGGATGGCGGTGGCGACGAGGCCGGTCCACCCGGTCTGGTGGCTGGCCCCCAGCCCGGCGCCGTTGTCGCCGTGGAAGTACTCGGTAGAAGAGAAGATGATCGCGCCAGTGCGGGTCGTTCTGGAATTTCGCACTGCCGCCATAAACCGGGCGTCGCCCGCAGTTCGTCGCGGAGAAAGATCCGGGTCAGACGATCGGCGATCTCGCGGGCGACCTCGAAGAGGTTCATGAACCCGGCCCGAGCCTGTCGGGCATTCGACCTTCAGCGTAGTCGCCGTAGAACCCGTAGAACTGGAGCAGCGCGCGGATCAGCACTAGCGTTATCGGGAACCAGATGGGCCCGCGCCAGTTCGAGTTGCCGCCGAACATGCCCAGTGTCGGACTCGGCGGGCAGATAGCCGACGCGATACTCGTCGCCTCCCTACACTGAACACGTACGGGTGCGTCTGGTGAAACCGGGAGAGCGAGCGAATACCGTAGGGGCTGAAGAAACCCGCTCGCTCCGAGCAGATAGGAGAGC
>CAVWFS010000006.1:0-237758 GCA_963754315.1 uncultured Candidatus Rokubacteria bacterium | reverse complement strand
GCTGGGCGCGAGCAAACGAGGCCTCGGCCTGGAGCAGCGTCGGCAGATCGTCGGAGCCGTGGTTGAAGCGGATGCTGTGTAAGGCGTGGAGCTTCAGGGCATGCGCCAAGACCTTCTCGCGCACGGCTACCGCCGCTCGCGTGGCGTCCCGGTGAAAGACGGCCTTTGTCACCTCGGCGATCACCTCGTTTGGGCCGCCTCAAGCGCTTGCTCGCTCTGGGTGAGACTGAGCCGCGCCCGCTCCGCTTCCTGCGCCCCCTTGCCGAGCAGCTTCGAGAGATCGAGGGACAGCGCGACGGCGGCGCGCTGCTGCTGGGCTAGGAGATCGTAGCCCTGGTAAGCCGTCACGCTCGGGATGAGCCATGTCCACCAGGCCGTTGACCGGACCTCCAGCCGGGCAAGCAACATCTTCACTCGCGCCTCTTTGAGCTTAGGCGAGTGCTCCAATGCCAGCTGCACGACAGCGTCGAGGGAGAGCTGTCCTAGATCCGGGTGAGGAGTCAGGTCCTGGGCACCGGCCCGGCTGGGGCCAGGAGGAACGGCGAATCCCGTCGCGGGCTCGATCACGACGATCAGCGAGGCGACCATCAGGATGACGCTGAGACGGCGTGGCGTCATGCGGGGGTCACCCGCGGCGCAATGCGGGAGTGTGTGGGTTTTCCCCTGGGGAGGGTCAGCCGGAGATTTCCCACGCAGTCAGTCGCGGGTCCGGGAGCGCCACAGGAAGTAGCGAACGACAAGGAACAGGGCGCCGAGGCTTCCCGCGATGATGTAGAGGTCGGTGTCGTCCAGGCCAAGGGCCACGAACCTGGCGACCGAGAAACCAGCGCCGAGGAGGAGCAGCCACGGCGTCAGGTCGAGGTAGCGGACGCCGGCAGCGTGCCAGAGATCCCGGATGGCTTGGACGCCCAGTCTGGGGGTGCCGCTCGCCTGGCGCGCCATCTGACCATCGCGTGCGGGTTTCCTGCCGCCTGCGCCAGCACCTTGGTCTCGACCATCTCCGGGTCACCGATCGCCGCCGCGTCGGTGAGCCGCCACAGCAATGCCCGGGCGTCCTCGCGGCCAAGCGGCGGGACATCGACCCGTTCGAACGACCACCAGAACTTCTCCAGCCCGGGCTTCAGCCGGGCGGTCGCCCCGAGAATCGTGGCCTCCGCCAGGAGCCGCTCCAGTGAGGGCGCCATCGACGGCGTGATCCCTTCGAGCTGGTCCAGGGCCAGCACGAGACCCCGGCCGTGGAGGCTCGCCACGATGACGTCCGTCAGCTCGCGGATGTTGAGCCGCCCCAGCTTCTTGGAACAGTCGGACCAGGCAGGCGCAGGTGGGTCGAGATCCGCGAACGCGAGGTGCCCAGCTCGTGTGCAGGTCGCGGCAGAGGGCCAGGAGGCTCGGGCGGAGCGGGCGGGTATGCTCGATGTAAAGCGTGGTGGGGATCTCGGCGGTGATGCTGCGGAGCAGGAAGCTCTTCCCGATCCCGATCGGTCCGACCAGGAGGGTGTGACGCCCCGTAGCCATGTTCTCGCGCAGGCGCGTCAACTCCGCGTCACGTCCAATGACCGGCGCCGACGTCGAGGCAGTCCCGCTGGTGTCCGCTGACCCTGAGCCGCCGGGCTCCCCGGAGGTCGCAGTCTCAGCGGGCGTCGTCACACCTACAGACCCTCGTCATCAGCGGGACCGGCGGGATGCTCCGGCTCCGCGTCGCTCCTGGGGCGCGGCACGCGCAGGCACGCCCAGGTGAGCGCGTCGAGGCTCTCGGGTGACAGAGAGAAAACCAATTCGTCGGATCCGTGCACCAGGGTCAGGACCATGCTGCCTTGCGTTGCTTCGCGGACCGCCGCGTTGAGCCGCCCGGGTCGCCAATCAAAGCGGCCGATCATCGAGACTTCGCGGCCTCCCGGACACGATCCAGCTCTCTTCGCTGCAGGGTCGTGAGGCTTGCCTCAAGGGCGCTGATCTCACTGTGGCACGCCTCTGCCCGGCGGCGAAGGAGATCGGCGCGCGCCTGAGTCCGGCCTCGGCGAGCCTCGAACTTGTCGCCTTCGAGATCAACCGGGCGATCCGCGGACGGCTCGCAAGTGCGCATGCTGGCTCCCTGCCTGTCGCGCCGCGTCGGTGAACGACATCATGCCTTGAGCGCCCCGACGGCAGGTCCGGATCGTGTTCGTCATAGCCGGAAAGTGTCGACGGTGACGGCGTCTGAGGCTAGGAGACCCTCGCGGATCTCGAAGCCCTCGTCGTCGACGCGCTTGGTGATCGTGCTTAGCGCCTCGTCGATCTTCCGGCGAAGCCACGGCGGCGGCCGGAGGCCATCCTCACTGACCTCCGCGAGCGCGCGCCCGACCCAATGGCGCCACTCGATGAGCCGACCGTTCTCAGGGCGTGGCCGTCACCAGCACCCGGCTCGTAAGACGGGGAGGCCGGGATCATGCCGAAACCACTCTGGCGTGGTCACCGGCGCGACCCAGACGATAGCGACCTTCCGCTCGCGGCACTCGGTCAGCAGGGTGTCCAGCGAGAGCAAGATGAGCTTTTTTGCCATGCCGTCCACTTCGTCGACCTCCGCTTCCGGAGCAGGTGTGCCGCTGTGCGCTTCGCGCCTGGCCGCGTTCATGACTCACCGTTGTCTATTCCGGATGCCGTCATCGGTCGCGAAGAGGGCAAGGGAATGCCAAGACTCCGCTGATCGTCAGAGAGCCATGAAATCGAGACGTTCTTGCGGTGCGCTGCCTG
This sequence comes from uncultured Candidatus Rokubacteria bacterium, assembly GCA_963754315.1. Taxonomy (GTDB): domain Bacteria; phylum Methylomirabilota; class Methylomirabilia; order Rokubacteriales; family CSP1-6; genus CAVWFS01. The sequence continues at coordinate 235,028 of CAVWFS010000006.1, read as the reverse complement.
ATTGGCGGTGCGCCAACGCGATCCCCGCCGCCGGTTGCGGTGGTGTTGCGGTGGTGTTGCGATGGCTCGTCGCTCATGGGTCACGCGGACAGGCCTGGGTCTCATGCGCACTGCGACACTTGGCACAGTCATACAGCGTCGGCCAGGCGGCGTAGGGGTCTCCTCGGAGGGGCCGTCGTCGGGCTCATTGCGCCAATGCTCGCCGTTCAGCCACGTGGCTGGATAGGGCACGCGATCCGCGGGGCGACGCGTGAGCTCGGGGAGTTGGCGCAGAAGGGCGGCGAGGATCTCCTCCTCAGGGGCCTTCTGGACCGCGGAGCGCCAGGCGCGTGTCGCAGCGGCTGGGGCCTTCTTCCGCGGGTAGCGTGCGTAGAACTCTTGGAAGCCGGGGGGACTTACAGGGGGAGTAGTATCTCGGTCTGGGTCTGGGTCTCGGTGTGTCGTCTCACGACGCGTCGGGGCCGTGTCTGCCGCCGCGTCTCGCTCGCGCCGGGAATTCGCAATACGGAGCTTCTCGGCCCATCGCCGTTGGCGAGCACGCTTCTCCTGGTCTCGCTGTTCGATCACCTCCGCACTGTCGTTGTGGGCTAGGTAGTCATGGATCTGGAACCCGCCGTCCACCGGGTGCCAGTAGCCCGCGGCGACGAGCTTCGGGACGATTGCCGGTGACGCGTTCCCGGGGGCCAGATGCTTGACCACATACGCCGGGATGAACCCATCGGTCCGCTCCCGCTTCGCATAGCACAGGCCGGCCACATAGAGATCGCGGCCGAGTGGGCCGACGGCGATCGATTTGCGGTGAAAGGGGAACTGGTCGTCTACCTTCGCCCAAGTCATCACCGGACCTCGTCGATCTCGTCAAAGCTCACCGTCTCGGGCCGGAAGCGCAGACGGGCCATGCCCTGCCGGCCGTCTCGGTTCTTGGCCACGATGCACTCGGTGTCGGCCTGCATCGGGTCCCTGTGGAGCAACAGGACCACATCCGCGTCATGCTCGAGTTCGCCCGACTCGCGCAGCGAGGCCAGCGTCGGCCTTCTCTCCCTGGCCTCCTGGGGCGGACGCGACAGCGACGATAGGCAGAGAACGGGGATCTTCGCTTGGAGAGCCATCGTCTTCAGACCCTGGCTGACCGCTTCGATCTGCAGACGGCGATCGCGGATATCCCGCGGGGCCCGGACGAGCTGCAGGTAGTCGACGATCAGCAGGCCGAGGGCGGTGTGCCCGCCCCACGTCGTCACGAGATCGGTGATCTCGGCCAACGAGACGGCCTCGTCGCTCAGCCACACGGGAAGCACCGAAAGGCGCGTGAGCGTCCCCATCAACGTGGCTCGCTCGGTGTCGTTAAGCCTAGCGGAGCGCAACGTCGCTGCGGGAATCTTCGACTCCTGAGTGACCATCCGCCGGGCCAAGGCCGTGTTGACCATCTCGCGCGAGATCACCAGCACCCCCCGCCCCTGTCTGGCTGCCCGCCGGGCGATCTCCAGGCCAAGGGCCGTTTTACCGACGCCGGGGCGGGCGCCCAGATAGATCAGCTCGCCGGGCCAGAAGCCCCCGCTCAGGAACATGTTGAGCGAGGGAAAGGGCGTCGCCACGGGCGGTGCCTCTTGCGTCCCCGCCAGCAATGCGTCTTCAAGCTGGCTGAGCACACGCGAGAGATGGACTGGGGCAACGGTCCGCTCCAGCCCCGGGCCTTCCCGCCGAGCGATGGACTGAACGCACTTCCTCACGTCCTCCCGCGGAAACGGCGGCGCGCAGTTCCGCGCGAAGCTTTCGGCGAGCAGGACCTCGACGAGGGGTGCGTCTAGACCGCGACCCAGGAAGTAGCCAGCGAGCTTCGTGCAGGTCGCGTCACGCTGGCCCTCGGGTGCCCCGGCCAGCGCCTCGGCGATCCATCCGGGCCCCGATGGCAGCTGCGGGGCTTCCCGGCCAGTTCGGATGAGGGCCAGCAGCTCGGGAGGAGCCGGCGGCAGCGGGAGGCTCAGCGGGATGTACCACTCGTACCGGGCACCGCTGGGATGGATCGACGGTGGCGCGACCACGATGCCGACCCCACGGATGTCGACGGCCGGCTTGCCGCCACGAGATGTCAGCAGCCCAACGCGGTCCGGGACTGGTCCAGGCGCAGACAGAAAGACGTGATAGCCACTTGCCGTCTTGCTCCGGGGGGCGCCGGGTAGATGGACACCGGCATCGGACAGCAGCCGCTCGGCATCCGCGCCGCCGTCAAGGTCGACCGCCAACGCCCCGCGCCCGAGCACGAGGGCGACGTTTGCGTCGGGCCACGTCTCCCACCACGCGTCGACCTGGTCGGCGTGCGGTGGAGTCACTTGGAACTTCCGCCACTCGACCAGCGGGCGCTTGGATCGCGGGGCGCAGGGGATTGGGTGCAACCCCAGGGCGAGGTACTCCCGCGCGGCCTCGTAGCAGCTCACGCCGAGGGATCATCCCGAAGCTGGGGGTGGTTTTTCTCGATGCGCTCGACGACGTCCCTCCACGAGGCTGCTCCGCGCCGCATATCTCTCGTGCGCCGGAGCGCAGCCGCACTCGCCTCCTGGCAGCGGGCGCAGAAGGGAATGAGCGGGCCTTCGCCACCACCCTCGACGTACGGGACCACGTGCTGTGCCGTTCGTCCGATACTCAGGGCCACGGCCTCGTCAAACGTGATCCCGCAGAACGAGCAGGTATCGCCGTTCGCGTGCCAGACTTCTTCGCTGGCCTTCGCGCCGAGGTGGGGCCGGCGATCTCGCACGCTGGTCTGACCAAGCCACTGGAGACCTTCGACCGGCGACACGCTCCCGCACGCCGGACAGTGTGGGCGGATCCCGCCATTGTTCGGGTGACGCGGTGACTCTACCAACCCGACGTGCCGGCAGTGACGGCAGGCAAGCATGGTGGCGCGGTCACGGAATTTGCCGAGGGTCATCGCGCAGACCCGTCCGTCATCGCGAGGCTAGGCCAAGTTCGAGTGACGGCGCCGCCCTTCCCTGCCGCGTACGTGCTGGCCCCACGGCGCGCGCGTTTCGTGGCGAGGGCGGCGGCGTGGGCCGCTCGCCGCTCATCTCGCGAAAGGCCTGCTCGGTCATCACCACGAGCACTGGCGTCTGCCGCCCCGTGCCGGCCCGTCGCTTTACGACCACCATGCCGACCTTCTGGCAATGCGCTCCCTGGCGGGCCGACTCGACGGCAAGGGATTCCAGCTTTGCCAGGCTCAGGCGCTGGACCTCCTTGGCCTGGACGACCGCCCAGGCGGACTCTGCGTCCACGGCCTGACCGCTGTTCGCCCAGTGGCGGGCGCCTTGAATCAGGGCGGCCGCCCGGCGCTCGTGCTTCTTCCAGGAGGGCTCGCCGGCCACGCGCTCACCGGCCCTGCTGCGAGATGGTCTGGGCCAGGCCCGCGATCTTCTCCGTCAGCCTCTCCCGCTCCGCCTTCTGCTCGGCCCTGATGGCCGTGTGCGTGACCTTCAGCTCGTTGAGCTCGCGGATCATCCTCGCGAGCTGCCTCCCGGCTGTGCGAAGTTCCTCGTCGGACATCGGCACGAGCGGAGGCTGTCGCTCGCTTGGTCGACCTGGTCAACCTCGCCCCTTGCGATCTCCGTCATCATGTTCTCCTGGCTCCTTTCCTCGGCACTGGTCGGGTCGGGATCGCCGAGGTCGTCAGCGTGGGTGAGGCAGGATGGCGCCCACTCCTGCGTCGTCTTCAGGCCGTCCCAGCGGACGTGAGCCGCGCCCGTGTGCCTCCCGATGCGGTCGACGGCGCCGAGACGTGCCGTGGCCCGATGTGACGACGCCAGGCGTCGTCCCTGCTCATTCAGGCGCACCCGGTCGCCGGGCTTGAAGACGCGCACGAGCGCTTCAGCCTCGGCCCGCTTCGGGTCAAGCAGCTGCTCGGTGGTCAGGTGGTCGACCAGGGCGCGCGGGTCAGGGACGTCTTTAGGACAGCGGGCGCACGTCAGCATCGCGGGATGAGCAGCGTGTAGGACACACCGGAATTCGGCCCGTCACTTACGGGAGTCGGCCAGCGCCCATGACTCACTTCGTCGATTCCAAACACCGCTATCGGTGTCGGCAAGGCGAATGCCAAGAATTCGGGATGAGCGGGGAGCCAGGAAAATCGGTGGGTTGCCGGCCTCGAGCGGCCGGGTTGGCGGCGGGCGAGCGCGACCCACACCGCCGAGTTGCGGTGGTGTTGCGCTGGCTCGTTGCCGGGCCGCAGGTCAGAAAGGCAGCGCGTGCAGTGCCAACCGCACGACCTCAGGCCCCAATTGGCAACCTCAATGACACGCCTGAAGCGAACGGGTTCACTGCGAAATGGGCGGAGCCTCGACGTGCCCGAAAACGTGCCCGCGACGACCCGTACGCCACCCAAAACCACCCGTCGGTAGCCAACCAGAGGAAGAAAAACCCCTCGGCAAGTCAGCGACTTACCGAGGGGTCCTCAGGTCCTAGGTGGTTTGTAAGGGCTGCGCTCTCCCAGCTGAGCTATCCGCCCGTGCTTGAATTCTCGTGGACTTGCTAGCGGACGTCAATGTGATCCGGCGCCACTATGCCCGCGAGCTTCCAGGCAGCTACCTGGAGTTCGGCGGGGCTGACGATGTGATACCGATCGAAAGCGTCTTGTGGCCTGCTCCTTCATGGCCACGCGCTCAGGGACGTCAGTCTCATACGCAAGGCCGTCTGATACTGCCAATACGACGGCCCGCAAAGAACGCCGTCAGGTGAGCGACTCGGTAGGAGTACTCGCCAATGTCCCGACCGCTCGTCGCTTCGTAGTGCTGCTTGAGGTACGCTGCCTCCTCGTACCGCACCCGATCCGCGCGTGGCGCGATCGGCCGCCCTGCGCCACGCCTCCCCGCTCACCTTCTCAGTGGACTTCCACTGGCTGGCCGACAATTTGCAACAGGGTGAGTTCAGCCGGAGGCGGCCATGGAAATGGGCAACGCCACGAACTGCAAGATACCGATTGAGAAGGCCAACGGGCGGGTTCCTGGCCTCGGAGATCTCCATCATCCTTGCCGGGACTCGATCCGAGTCGAGGCGATTCCAGAAAGTTCAAAGTCGACTCTGCTCGCGTTGGAAGCCGGGCTCACAGGATTCGATCTGGACCAGTTCCTCACCGCTTGGAATCTTCTCGAAAGGTCCCGCACGCAAGCTCCTTGAAGAGCTCCTGGGCCAGGACGGGCGGCACGACGCGGAGTCTTTCCCGCGTAGGTCGAGAGGAGTGCCGACGGCCACGCTATATCCCGCCCGGCGGCGACCTTTCCTTCGACGAGTCTGATCAGGTCGACCGTCGACCGTCGCCCGCCTTCCGTTTTCGCAGTGCGGGCATCGCCTCGAGCTGCGCCGCGCCCAGCTCCTCCCACTGAATGCCGGTCGGTTTCCCAAACGCGCGGGCGGTGCGGAGAACACGGTCGGGCGTGACGATGAGATCCAGCGGGACGTCGTGGTTCTTCATGGGGAGGTCCTCGTCGAGAATTTGCAGTTCGTGGACCGTCGTCAGCACGGGGGTGTTCTCCCCGACTCGTCCGAGTTCTCGCGCGAGGGCGAACTCGAGATCGCTGTAGCCGCCCCCCTTCCCCACGCGCGCGCCGCGCAGATTCACGGCCACACTGCCCGCGACGACCAGGTCAATGGTCGGAAGTTCGCGCGCGAGAATCGGCTCGCCGAGGGCGGACGCTCCCTTGATGGTGGCCGCCTTGGCCAGTTGGCCACCGAGCTTGTCCGGACAGAGACGCAGAAAGCAGCGCTCGGCAGTCAGCCGAGGTACGGCCATGAAGAGCAGCTTGCCCTCCTTGAGCGCGCGCAGACGGAGTGGGCGCTGCGGCGAATCGGGATTGCATTTGATGCACCGTGCTCGGCGCCACTCCTCGAGCGCGGTCGCCCGCGCCGCCGCTACGTCGGCTCCTGCAAAGTTGGGGATGCGGCCACGAATCGGCTTCGGGAAGCGGGCCACGCCATGCGCCTCGAGAAGCGCCCAGACTCGCTCGCGAATGTCTTCCTTCAGCTGGGGGGAGCGACGGGGATGTCCGCCGACCGTCATCGACTGCCGAGAATTCTCCGCTTCCACAGTTCCCAGGGGCGTCCGATCGTTTTCGCCACCGATGCCTCTGCCCGTCTCGCCTCTTCCGGGTCGAGGTAGATGACGTGACGGCTCAGCGCCATGGCCTGCGCCTGGAGGCGCGCGTTCATCTCGGTGTAGACACTGCGGAAGACGGCCGCGGGAAGAGAGGGCCCCACCACGACGGCGCCGTGGCCACGCATCAGTGCCACCGGACGGTCACCCAATGCCTGGGCCAGCGCGCGGCCGAGCGCGTGGTCGCGGATCAGCATATCGGTCATCCCACCCGCGTCGCGGATGTCGAAGACGGGCACCCCGCCTCCGAGGAAGGCGCTCATGTGATAGAGGGGACGGAGAGACACCCCGCTGACGCCGAAGGGAATCACGGCAGGCGAATGGTTGTGGACGATGGCCTTCACGTCAGGCCGGGTTCTGTAGATCTCCCCGTGGATGAAGCGCTCGAGGTAGTCAGTCCGTTCTCCGGCGTCGACCGCGTTACTGTCCAGGTCGTACTCGATGATGTCGGCGGCGGTGACCAGCTCGGGGGCCAGCGAGCGCGACAGCAGGTAGCGACGGGGGTCGCGAGGGTGCCGCGCGCTGACGTGACCGTAGCCGTCGACCACACCTTGATCCGCGAGGATCCGATTGGCGGCCACGAGATCGTCGAGGAGCTTAGGGGCGGCCGGCCCCGCCGACGCTGTCCTTCGCCTCCGAGCGGATTTCGCGGCCACGCTTGGCGGAAGGCCCCTCAGGGGCGTGGGGTCGACTTCGCCTGACTGCGGTACATCGTCGGTACCGCATCTGCTCGATTTGTCAGGTGCACGACGCCCTGCTCGTCGATCCAGCGATAGATCTTGCTCGGCGGCGCTGGCGATCGACCACTCGACGTCGGCTGCTCTCCCGAGGATTCTGCAGGCGGAGCGGGCGGCCCGGCCGGTGGAGGGGGTGGAGGATTCGGGATCCACACCCATGTGTACGGCGTCGTCATCCCATCGCCACTCAATTCCCACCGCCCGTTCGGATACTGAATGGTGTTCGGAGCTGGTGGAGCGACCGCGACCGAGACGCTTCCGCCCACCCGGGGACCGTTGGGCCAAGGCGCGGAATAGGTCGGCTCGTAGTATGTCGGCACGCCGGAGTACGCGGGCGGGCCCGAATAGTACGGCAGGGTTCCGTAGCCGTAATACCAGGGCGGAACATACACGGTCGCCGCGCCCCAGGAGAAAAACGACCGACCGCCGTGATGATGTCGGAAACGATCGTGATTGAAATCGCGCTGAGCCTTCGAGCCGTGGTGGAAGCCATGCTGCTGGGAACTCGGGGGGCGGCCACCATGGTGGAAAGCCATGCTGGTGGGAACTCGGGAGGCGGCCACCGTGGTGAAGGCCCTGGTGATGGGAACCAGGAGGCCGGCCACGGTGGCCCATGCCGTCCCCCCGCGACCACCATGGCCACCCCGACCCTCGTCGCCGAAGGCGACGGTCGAGACAAACGCGAGCCCGACCAAGGTAGAGGCAAACACCACGGCGATCGGATGGCGCTCCGTCATGCGCTCGTCCATCTCCCCACCTCAAGTGTGCCGTCGCACACGAGGCCCGGTCAAGGGGCTGGCGACAGAGGCACTATAGCGCCGGTTCTCAGGGCGCGCAGGGCGGTGCGAAGGTTGCGTACGTCACGCTTTCAATCTTGCCCGTATCCGCGAACGTGACCGACCCGAAGCCCGGTTGCTACCCAAGTTGATGACTCCTTCCAGCAACCCCGGCAACAGACCGGACACCGCGCTGAAGACGAAGTCGCTGCCGATCAGATACCCGGCACCGCTGTAGGCGTCGCCGAACGTGATGTTCTCGCCGGTCAAGATCACCTGGCCACCCCCGGTCGCCAGCGCGAAGAACTGCGCGACCTCATCGAACTCGACGATACGGAGGCAGAAGGGCCCGGTCGCCTGGGCCGCCACCGGAGCGGTCATCAGCCCAAACAGACTCAACGCCAAGGTGCTCACCACGATCAGGGTCTTCATCTGTGCCATCCTCCTTGGGGGCGCCGATCATACGTCCCGGTGATGGTAGCCGATGACGAACATCGTCGGCAGGACAATATCCGCGCAGCGGACGCTACGCAGGTGACGATATCGGAGAAGCGGACGCTACGCAGGCGGTCTTACGCGCGCAAGCCGAGTGACGTCAGTCGCTCGGAGGTGGGTACGCCCTGGGCGTCCCACCCCCGCAGACCGTAGTACTCGTCGAGCATCGCGCCGAGTTCGTCGGGAGGACAGTAGGCTCCAGCCGAGGGGCCGTCGGGGATCGGCTCGTGCATGACCCGCCACGGGAGCACGTCGGCGGCACGGCGCACGCCTTCCCGCACATTGAAGAGTCGCTCCAGGTTGATGATGCGCTCGCCGACCCGCTCCAGCTCGTCGACGGTCATGCTCCATCCGGTCACGGCGTTGACCATCGTCACGTATGGCTCGCCCACGAACATCCCGAACCCTCGCTCCGAGGTGAATCGGCACATCACGAGCGAGTCGCCTACCGCGGTGAAGTGCTGGCTCTTCACGGCGAAGGCCGGCTTGTCGGCGGTCGAGCGGCGATCGAAGGTCGGCGCGTACTGGGGCGTGGGCCGTGTGTCGTGGTGACTACCGCCGCGGGTGGCCGTCGCATACCCGATTGAGAGTCCCTTGAGGGCGCGGGCCGAATGGGCGGGGAGCTCGAGTCGCTTGACGGCATACACGAGCTTGGTCGCGTCGGGATGCACGGACTCGGCGAGCCGCCAGGCGCCCTCGGCGAGACGATCGCCGAACCCTTCGCGGCGCGCGGTCAGTTCGACGAGCCTCACCATGGCGCGCCAGTCACCCCAGCCGAAGGGCATTCCGACGTCTGCCGCCGTGAGCCAGCCGCGCTCCAGCGCCTCCAGCACGAAGGCCAAGGTCACTCCCATCGAAATGGTGTCCAGGCCTAGCCGGTCACAGATGTCGTTGGCGAGGATGAGCGACTCGGGATTGGCGTTGCCGAGCATCGGACCCAGCGCGAAGATCGACTCGTACTCCGGCATCTTGGCGCGAGTGCCGGCGAACTCACCGTCCTTGATGGCGTACTGCTTGCCACAGGCCACCGGACACTTGAGACATGTGGTGTCGCGGTCGTGGTAGTGCTCCTTCATGGACTCGCCGCCCACCGCCTGCGCCTGCGCGAAGGTTTCCTCTTTGAGGTTGTAGGCGCCCAGTGCGCCGAGCGCGTTGATGGGCCCGACCAGGAACGGGGTGCCGAAGACCGACAGGGCCTTGGTCCCCGTCTTCAGGGGCTCACGCGTCTCGTCGACGAGTGCCTTCAGACGGGCGGGATCGGCCACCTCGGTCTTGCGCGCTCCCTTCACCACCACGGCCTTGAGGTTCTTGGCTCCCATCACAGCGGCGATCCCCCCGCGCCCGGCGACCGCCTCGCGATTCTTCCAGTAGTGGGTCATGCACGCGAACCGCACGCGCTTCTCGCCGGCGGGACCGATGGCGATGACATCGGCATCCGCACCCTCGACCTCTAGCAGGGCCTGCACCGTATCCCGTGTGGTGGCTCCCCAGAGCGAGACCGCCGACTTCACCTCGGCCCCGTGCTCGCCAACGCACACGTACGACGGCGCGGACGCGGCGCCGTCGATGCAGAGCGTGTCGAACCCCGTGCGCTTCATCGTGGCCGGCCACCGTCCCCCGAAGGTCGAGTCGAAGAAGAGGCCGGTCAAGGGTGACTTGGTCGCCACGCAGGCGCGGCTGTTTCCGGGCACTGTCGTGTCGGTGATGGGACCCACCCCGAAGACTACGGCGTTCGCGGGATCAAAGGGGTCGGTCCCGGCGGGAACACGCTCGTAGAGCAGTTGCGCGGCCAGACCGTTGCCACCCAGGAAGGCCCGCGCCGTCGCCTCATCAAGCCGCTCGCTGTGCGACGTTCCGCGTCCGAGGTCGATGAAGAGTTGCCGACCGCCGTAGCCCTTCACCCTACTGGCGCCCGGTGGCGGCGAGGCCCTGACGAGCGGCGGCGGCAAGGTCCGGGGGCAGATCCGGCTGCGCCAGCAACTTGCGATAGACGACGGCCGCCGAATCGGGTTGCTTGAGGGCGGCGAAGCTCTGCCCAGCACCCAGCAGCGCCCGCCGACCAGCCGCCGACTCGGGTGCCACGTAGGCGGCGGTCATGAAGAACTCCGCGGCCGCCAGGTAGTTTCCCTCACCCTGGAAGCTCTGACCGATGCCCTGCGCGGCGTCGGCGACCGGGCCCGGCTCGGGACTCTTGAGCAGCGGCTCGAGCAGACCCCGCGCCTCGTTCCACCGCTTCTCCTCGAGCAGGATGCGCGCCTGCTGGACCACGGCGTCCTTGCTAAGATCGGCCGAACCAGCACCGCGCGACGCGCGCGAGAAGGCATCCAGAGCGCCCGCGCGATCCCCGGTTGCCTCCCGCGCCCGGCCCAGTGCGACGAGGGCGCGGCTCGCGTCGGCGGAGGTGAGCGAGGGCGCGATGGCCTCGAGCTCGCGCCGGGCCACGTCGGGCCGACCGTTTTCAATTTCCGCCTCGGCAAACAGGGATCGTGAGCTGGCGACGAAGGGGCTCTGCGGGTACTGCTGGCGCAGGATCTGGTAGGCCTCCGAGACGGTGCGCCAGGACTGCGCCTGGGCGGAACCGACGATGACCCGCTCGAGCGCGTCGTCGGCAAACTCCGCGCCCTTGAATTGAGCGACGAGCCGCTTGGCGGTCGTGAGAGCGACGGCCCAGTCGCGCTCCTGGACAGCAAGCCCGGTCAAGATGTAGAGCAAGTGTGGCGCCGCCGGGCCGGTCGGCGCCGCATCGAGCGTCTGGTTCGCGATCTTCTTGAACTCCCCCGGGTTCCCCTTCTGGAGCGCAACCACGGCCAGCCCGTACTCGGCGGTCGCAGTCACGGCGGCCGTCCCCGTCCCGGCCGCTTCCTTCAGCTCGCGCTCGGCGTCGTCCCATCGGTTCTCTCGGAGCGCAACCGTCCCGAGCCCCAGCGCTGCGATCGCTCCCCCTCCCTCCTTGCGGGCCAAGGTGAACTCGCGTCCAGCCTCTGCGGGGCGATTGGCTGCCAGGTGCACGGCGCCGAGCGATGTTCGCGCGCGGCCGATCAAGGGTGGGAACGGTGACTGCGCCAACCACTCCGTCAGCGCGCGCTGGGCCGTAGCGGTATCACCGGTGCGGGCAAGGAGGATGGCGAGGTTCAAGCGGGCGAATTGCGTGCGCGGACTCGTCGGATACTCCTTGATGACCTGTTCCAGTAGCCGCCGCGCCGCATTCACATCCTGGCTTCGTAACGCCAGCTCGGAGGCCAGGACGAGAGCATCGGCCCGACGAGGATCCGACGGATACGCGGTCGCAAACTCCGTGAAGCGGCGGCGCGCTTGCTCACGCTGATCGCGCCGGAGGGCCGTCCAGGCCTGCGCGAGGCGCACGAGCGGCGCGTCGGGATGCTGGGGCGCGTCGGCAAGCAGCTTCCCATACGCCGTATCGGCGGTGGCATAGTCCCCGGCCGCATAGGCGGCCTCGGCCTGCAGAATCAGGGCCGCTGCGCGCAGATCGGCAGGCGCCGCCGACAGGGCGACCTGCCCACTCTCCGTGGCGGCCTGCGCGAACTCGCGAAACTCGAAGTTCGTCTGCGCGAGCCGGAATCCTGCGTGCTGTGCCATCTCGCTGGCCCCGGCGGCAGTGCGGGCGAGCTCGTACTGGGTGCGCGCCTCGTCGATGTTCCCGTTGAGCCGACTACTGTCGCCCTTGCGCAGAAGCACCCAGGCGCGAGTCGCCGAATCGAGATCGCCGGCCAGCAGCTCCTGTGCGAGCACCTCCGCATCCGCACCGCGACGCGCGGCGACCACGGCATCGAGCAACCGGAGCTTGACGGGCGCCGCCAGCTTCGACTTGCGCTCCGAGAGCTCTCGGGCAGCGTTGCGTGCCCCGTCGATGTCGCCGGTGCCGAGCAGGGCCAGCGCGAGCCCCGCGTCCCGCCAGTCGCGCTCATCGGGGCCGTTCCCACGGCCGAGCCCCTGCACCTCGCGCAACCGGGCCGCGCTGGCCGCGTATTTCCCGCCGGCCAGGAACCACCAGCCGAGCCGGAGCTTCCCTGTTTCGAGCAGAGGATGCGGACCGGCAGTGACGAAGCGACCAAGCTCGGCCGTGGCGCGATCGTACTGTCCGACTCGCCCAAGGGTGTCGCCGTACCAGAAAGCCGCGTCTCGCGCGAGCGCCGGTGGCAGGGGCCGCGCCATGGTCTCACTCCACGCCTTTTGCGCCTCCTCGTATCTGCCCAGCTCGTACGAGGCCATCGCGAGCCCGAAGAGCCCGTAGACGTCCAGCGGGCTGGGCGGCCGCGCCGCCACGAGCCGCGTGAAGGCCTCACGCGCACGCGCAGGGTCACCCAACCGCAGGGCCGTCCAGCCGCTGCCCTGCAGCGCCCAGAGATCGAGGCCGTCGCGCCCTCCCGTCTGGGCAACCTGGCCGAACGCGCGATCCGCAAGCTCGAGCCGTCCGAGTCGCCAGTAGCTCTCACCGAGCCAGTATCGAGCCAGGCGGATCAGGTCCTGACGATCACCGCCCAGGCGCACGGCTTGCCCCAAATCGCGCGCTGCCTCGTCATACTTTCCTTCGCGAAACCGAGCCACCCCGCACTCGTAGGATTCCGAGGCGACACCGAGCCACGTCCCCGCGCACGCCAGCATGCGCGACGACGGCACGGGCGGTGTGACCTTGTCTGGAAGGGACACGAGCTTGGCCGGGGGCAGCGCAGGCAAGCTCTCTGGAGGTCCGGGAAGCTTGACGTTCGGGATCGGGACAACCGGCTTGTCGAGGGGAGCCTCCACGAACTCGAGCAAAGGCGTGAGCTCGGGCAGCGGCGGGGTCAGCGGAATCACAGCCGGTTGGGCAGCGGCCCACGACGCTGACCACGCCCAGACAGCGAGCGCAAGCGCGATGAGTCTCACGAGCCTCCTCCTGATTTGGGCGACGGTTTCGCCCCGGGCTTCGGATCGGACTTCGATCCCGACTTCGGCACCGCCTTCGGTGTCGCCTTCTCGGGCGGCTTGTCGACGTGCAGTCTCACCTCGGCCGCACGTGCCCGCGCCCAGTTCCGCAAGGTCGGATCGGGGCTCCGCTCGGCGACCGCTTCGTACGCCGTCAGCGCCGGGCGCCACTGCTCCTGGGCCTCGTAGGCAATCCCAGAGCCCGCCACGGCGCGGTAGCGCACCTTCGGCTCCACGGCCTCGGTGGCCGTCACACCGCCGAAGGCCTTCAGGGCGGCGGCGTACCGCTTGAGCTTCAGCTCGGATTCCCCAGCCAGGAGGAGCGCTTCCGGTCGAAGAGCCGGGTCAGCGCTGGCGGCCTGCGCCAAGCTCGCGGCTTCCTTCCAGTCGTTGCGCGCGAACGCGCGATTGGCGAGCTCGAGCGCTGCCTGCCGACCGAGCGGATGCTCGGGGAAGGTCGCGCGAAGCTTGCGCCAGGCCGCTTCCTGGTCGGCGCTCCGGCCCAGGAGGCGGGCGGCGTTCGCCGCCTCCGCATATCCCTCCGGCGTGGGGGACCGGTCCGCCATCAGAGTCTTGTGGCTGGCCGCCAGCTCTTCTTTGCTGCCGGGCCGCCCGAGCGTCTCCTTGATGACCTTCTGCGCCGCCCCCGTCTGAGGATGCGACGGATTCGCGCTGACGAAGGCGCGCAGATCGGCAATGCCGGCTTTGGTGTCACCACTCTGCACCCGCGCCACGCCGAGCAAATACGCCGCGTCCGGGGCGAGCTTGTGGTTCGGAAACCTGGTCTCGAAGTTCGATAGGAGCGCCACCGCCTCGGGGGATCGCTTGAGATCGATGAGCACCCGAGCCTGGTTGTACGTCGCCGACGGGACAAGCGGATGCTGGGGCCAGGTCTTGAGAAACTCACCGAACTCGTCGGCGCCGCGGGCTCGCTGACCCATTTCGACATCGGCGAAGGCCATCCCGTAGAGGGCGTCGGCGGCGAGTGGCGAGGCGGCGTTGGTGCGCAGCAGATCGTCGTACGCGGCACGGGCTTCCGCATAGTTCTTCAGACGGAAGAGCGCCTCGCCCTCCCAAAAGCGAGCATCGACCCGCCAGGGCGGTGGGGGGTCGACCGTCTGTACCCGTCGCAAGAGGAGCAGCGCGGCCTGTGGCTCCCCCAGGGCAAGCCGTGTCTTGCCGAGGACGAACGTGGCCTCCGCCATGCGCGGGTCGCCCGGGAAGCCCGCCACGAAGCGCTCGAGGACACTGCGCGCCAGAGGATAGAGGCCGTCCGCGAAGGCACGCTCGCCCACGAGCCAGAGCCGATCGGGCTCGTCGAGCCCGACCGCTGGCGACACCGGGAGAGCAAGCGACAGCAGCACGGCAAGGGCAGCCAGGACCGGCGCACGGCGCTTCATGCGTTTCATTTTACCGTGGGACGCTCGCGAGCCGCTCGCTATGCTACCGTCGGCACATGCTCTGTGTCTTCGACCTCGACCACACACTCATCCGCTCGCCCCTCGACCTGGCTGCCATGGCCCTCGACATGCGCGGCCACCTGGAGGACCGGTGGCGGCCTCTGCCGACTCGTCCCGACCGCTACCGCGTTGGTGAGCTGATCGCCCTCTGTCAGACCGAGGTGCCTGACCTGGAGGCCGATCTTTGGTCGATCGCGCTCGACCACGAGCGGAAGGCGGTGGGAGACGCCTCGCTCGAACCGGGCGCCATGGAGGCCGTGACCGGGGCCCGCGCTGCCGGGTTCCACACCGCGCTGTGGACGAACAACGCACGCGAGGTCACCCTGCATGCCCTCACGCGCTTTGGCCTCGACGTGCTCCTCGACATCACCGTCACCCGGGACGAGATGCGGCAGCTCAAGCCCCACCCCGACGGCTGGCGCGTGATTTGTGAAATCGCAACGACGACCAGAGGTTTGGGAGGTGCCCTCGAGGCTCCCCAAGCGGTCGTCGTTGGGGATTCGTGGGTGGACGGGGCCGCCGCGGGTGCGGCCGGCGTACCGTTCATCGCCTACCGCACAAACCCACGAGACCTCGAGCGCTGGAACGTGACGCCGGTTGCAACCCTTGAGCACCTCCGCGACCTTCCCGCTCTGCTGACCAAGCTGCGAGAGTCTGGCTAACCCATGGACCTGTTCGGGCAGCCCGTCGAGCCGGCGCGGTCGACAGCGCGTGCCCGAAAGGCCACCGTCTCGACAGCGCCCTCCAGGGAAGCCCCCCTGGCCGACCGGATGCGGCCACGCACCCTGGACGAGATCGTCGGCCAGGAGCACCTCCTCGGGCCGGGCCGCGTCCTGCGCTCGGCCATAGAGACAGGCCAACTGCACTCGATGATCCTTTGGGGACCGCCCGGCTCGGGCAAAACCACCCTGGCCTCGCTGATGGCCTCCGTGGCTGGCGCGCGTTTCATGGCGTTCTCTGCCGTACTCTCGGGCGTGAGGGAGATCCGGGAGGTCATTGCCGAGGCTGAGAACGAGCGCCATCGCCGCGGCCTTCGCACGATCCTGTTCGTGGACGAGATCCACCGCTTCAACCGATCCCAGCAGGACGCCTTCCTACCCCACGTTGAGAAGGGTACCGTGATCCTCGTCGGCGCCACGACCGAGAACCCTTCCTTCGAGGTGAACGCCGCTCTGCTCTCGCGCTGCCGCGTGTACGTGCTGCGAGGCCTCGGCGAGGACCAGCTCGTGACGATCATGAAGCGGGCTCTGGTCGACGCGGAGCGCGGCCTCGGAGCTCTGAGGGTCGAGGTGACCGAGGAAGCTCTGCAGCTCATCGCCCGCCTGGCCAACGCCGACGCCCGGGCGGCCCTCACCATCGTGGAGCTGGCGGCCCACCTGACACCCGAGACCGACGGGCGCCGTGCAGTCACCGACACCAGCATCATGGAAGCCGCCCAACGCAAGACGCTTCTGTACGACAAGTCGGGCGAAGAGCACTACAACCTCATTTCCGCGCTCCACAAGTCGCTCCGGGACTCGGACCCCGATGGAGCCCTCTACTGGATGACCCGCATGCTCGAGTCCGGAGAGGATCCGCTCTACGTGGCCCGGCGGCTCGTGCGCTTCGCGTCAGAGGATGTCGGCAACGCCGATCCCACCGCGCTCGGGCTCACCCTTGCTGCCAAGGAGGCCTACGAGTTTCTGGGTTCGCCCGAAGGCGAGCTGGCCCTTGCCCAGGCCACGCTCTATCTCGCCCTCGCGCCGAAGTCCAACGCCGCCTACGTGGCCTTCAACGAAGCGCAGGAGGACGTGCGCTCCAAGCCATCGGAGCCGGTGCCCCTCCACCTCAGGAACGCGCCGACGAAGCTGATGGGCACACTCGGCTACGGTGCTGGCTACCAGTACGCCCATGACGCCCCTGACGCGCTCGTTGACCAGGAACACCTTCCAGAGTCGCTGAGCGGCCGGCAGTACTACCGGCCTGTCAACCGAGGGCTTGAGAAGGAGCTGGCCCGGCGCCTCGCAGAATGGCGCCGCTGGCGAGCCGAGCAGAGGCGAGATCGACCCTGAACTCAGGGTGTCAGTACATCTTGACAGCGCCGACCATGGTATCGGCGCCGTCGCCCGGCCGGATTCCCTTGCAAATTGGCGCCAGGACGAGCTCGAGTCCCAGACCAACGCCCTCAGGCTCGGTGTCAATCGCTTTTACACTCAGCCAGGGCCCTAGGTAGCAATGCTTCAGAAGACATTGAAAAAACATACTCACTCGATCTGGTCCCAGTCATTGCCATGTGCAGATGCATGCTGAATCTGCGTCTCAACCTCCCGTTCGGACCTCTGATGGCTCCGCTCCGGCTGCCCTGGTGACAGGCCTCGCTGCCCTCATGTTGGCCACGTCGGCCTTGGCCGTTCAGGTGGTCGGAGAGAGTGACGGCAAGTTCACGAGCACGTCGAACTGCATCTCTGGCTTCAATTGCCGGGTCTCGGGATACGGACAACGGAGCGGATACCGAGCTCAGTTGGGGCATCGGACTGCTCGGAACCAGCTCGTTGACGGCAGAGGACGTCAGCATCAACGTGCAGACCGACGCCTACAACGTCGTCATCGGGCAGTTGACGTGGACCAACACGCCGATCATCTCTCTCCTCGGCCCGTCGAGTTTCGACGCCGTGTGGACCTTGAATGTCGCGTTCACCGAGCCCAGGCGTCGAGCGATTCGGAGGCGTTCAACCTCCACATCGTCAACACCCCGAATCCGTCCAGCGACATCATCACCGGGCTGACGATGCAGGACTTGAGTAACCTCTCCTGGTCGCTCGGCAACGTGACCGTCAGCGGCCTGCACTATGTCGTAGAAGACGGCTCGTTCACTCAAGGTACGAACACGTGGACGAATGCCGAGAACAACACCTCGGCCCTCTGATCGTCGGCAACTTTACGACCTCTCCCTCCGCCGTCCCCGAGCCCGGCACGCTGATCCTGCTCGGCACGGGGCTCGCCGGGGTCGCCGCGGGGGCCTGGCGCAAGCGCCGCCGCGTCTAAAGAGCCAATCGGAGATCAGAAGGAGAAGGTCGATCCCGCCGCGCTGACCACCACCTCGCCGGACAAACCGGCGAAGCGCATGCCGATGCGCTCCTCGCCAGCGGCATGCCGATTCTCCTCGTCACCTCGCAATCCACGCGCGATCTCGAAACGGCGCCTGCTAGAATACCGGTCCATGGTGTCGCGGCGAATCGGTGTGATATTCGGCGGTCGCTCCGGAGAGCACGAGGTGTCGCTCGCGTCGGCCGCTTCCGTCATGGCCGCTCTCGAGCGTTCTGGACACACGGTGGTTCCCATTGGCATCGCCCGTGACGGGCGCTGGACCGTTGGGGGGGACGTGCTGGGAGCGCTGGCCGCGGAGGCTCGTGTGGGGCTGCCCAGCGGCGATCCAACCGGGTCGGTCAAGAAGGCGCTCGCGGACCGAGCGGAGGGGCAGGCGGCGACCTCGTCCGCCCTCGTGCGCCACGAACCGGCCGGAGGCCTTCCAGTCGAGCTCCGGCACGGACTCGACGCGGTCGTGATCATGCTCCATGGCCCATACGGTGAGGACGGTACCGTGCAGGGGCTGCTGGAGATGGCAGATCTGCCCTATGTGGGAGCCGGTGTGCTCGCCTCGGCCGTCGGGATGGACAAGGTGACCATGAAGGCGGTGTTCGTGGCCCACGGCCTGCCGGTGGTCGAGTACCTGATGGTCCTGCGGCACGAATGGCGAGCCTCGCCGTCGGTGGTCGAGAGGCGCGTGGCCGAGACGATCGGCTTCCCCTGCTTCGTCAAGCCATCCAACCTCGGCTCCAGTGTCGGCATCAGCAAGGTCCGCGAGGGCGTCTTCCTCGCCGCCGCCATCGAGGAGGCGGCGCGTCATGACCGCAAGATTCTGGTGGAACGGGCCGTGAAGGCGCGCGAGGTCGAGGTCAGCGTGCTCGGTAACGATGCCCCGGTGGCCTCCGTGCCTGGCGAGGTCCGCTACGATGCGGAGTGGTATGACTACACGACGAAGTATGTGGAGGGTCAGGCTCGTCTCGTCGTGCCGGCGCCCCTCGACCCTGCGCTCACCGCGCGCATCCAAGACCTCGCGCTGGCGGCCTTCCGCGCGATCGATTGCGCTGGCATGGCGCGGGTAGACTTCTTTCTCGAGGGCGATCGACCCCTCGTGAATGAGATCAACACCATTCCCGGCTTCACCTCCACCAGTGCCTACGCGCGGCTCTGGGAAGCGAGCGGCCTCGACTACGGTCAGTTGATCGAGCGACTCGTCGAGCTCGCCCTCGAGCGGCACCGGGAGAAGGGGTCCTGGCCCGCTCCAGGGTGACGGCCGCTGGCCCCGTCGTTATCGCCGGCGGGGGCACCGGCGGGCACACGAGTCCCGGACTGGCCGTTGTGTCCGCGCTCCGCGCTCGCGGTGCGACTTGCCTCTGGATCGGAAGCGCGAACGGTCTCGAGGCGCGACGCGTTCCCGAGCACGGTATCGCGTATCACTCCATTGCAACAGGCAAGCTGCGCCGGTACTGGGACTGGCAGAACGTAACCGACCTCGTCGTCCGTGTTCCCACCGGATTCGCTCAGGCCTGGCGATTGCTGCGCCGCCTGCGGCCCAGCGTCGTCCTCGGTACGGGTGGCTTCGTGGCGCTTCCGGTGGCTATGGCTGCCGCCAGCCTGCGCATCCCGCTCGTCGTCCACGAGCAAACGAGCGTGCCGGGGGTTGCCAATCGGCTGGCGGCCAAGGTCGCGCGCCGAGTCGCGGTCAGCTGGGATGCCTCGCGTCCCTACTTCTCGTCCCGGCGGACGGTGCTCACGGGCAATCCCCTCCGACCCGAGCTTCGTCTCGGCTCCCGTGAGGCTGCCATCGCCCGCTTTGGCCTCGATCCTTCTCTCCCCCTCCTCTACGTGACGGGCGGGGCCCAGGGGGCCTCGCGGGTCAATCGTGTGGTGGGCGAAGCGCTGGAGGAACTCCTGGAGCAGGCGCAAGTGGTGCACCAGTGCGGCGACAACCCCGCGACTGGCGATCGACAGTGGCTCGAGGATCGGCGGGCGCGCCTACCAGCGGCGGAGGCCACGCGCTACACGATCATGCCGTTCGTGGGTGAGGAGCTCGGCGATCTTTACGCCGCCACGACGCTGATGGTGACGCGGGCGGGGGCGGGAACTCTCAACGAATGCTGCCAGCTCGGTCTACCGGCGATCTACGTTCCCCTTCCCGGTGCGAGCGGGAACGAGCAGATGGCCAATGCGCGCCTGGCCGAGCGAGCAGGCGGCGCGGTGGTGCTGCCGCAGGCGGCCCTCACACCCGCGAGCCTCGTGGCCTCGGTCCGAGACCTGCTCAGCGATCCCGGCCACCTGAAGGAGATGGGCGATCGCGCCCGGACCTTGGCCGTTCCCGACGCCGCCGAGCGGCTGGCGGACCTGGTCCTCGCCGTCCGCGACGGTCGTGCCCCTTGATCCTCCCTGGCTCTCCGAAGGCGGTGGGGGGTGTCGGGGAGGAGCGGCGCTTCGCTCCCCCGACTTCAGAAAGTGGGGGGTGTCGGGCCGGGGGAGACCGGGGGGGCGTTGCCCCCTTCGCACGAAGAGGCCGGCGCTTCGCTCCCCCCGACCTTAATAGATCAAAACGCAACGGACAGTTCCCGCAGTCGGGCGTGGCGCGGCAGTACGCCTTGCCGACCGCTACCAGCAGTGCATGATACTCGTTGAACAGGGCGGGGTCCGACGGCAGGTGTGCTTCCAGGAACGCGCGGGCCGCCTCGTAAGAAAGACCGCGCCGCATGACGCCGTGACGGGCGAGCACACGGCGCGCGTACTCGTCGACGACGAATACAGGACGGCCCGCCGAGTAGAGCAAGATGACGTCAGCCGTCTCGGGCCCTACCCCAGGAATCCTCAGCAGATCCCGCCGCAAGGCTCCGAGGGGCAGACGTCGCATCTCCTCAAAGCGACCATCGAACCGTTCGAGCAGCCATGCCGTGAACGCGCGCAGGCGCCGGGCCTTGAGGCGATAGGTTCCAGCCACCCGCAATGCCTGCCCGAGGTCGTCCTCGCTGACAGCGGCCAGCCGCGCCGGGCTCAACAAGCGCCGGGCACGCAGCTCGCCGATGGCGCGCTTTGCGTTACGCCAGGAGGTGAACTGCGTCAGGATGGCGCCAGCGGCGACCTCGTAAGCGGTCCGCGCCGGCCACCAGCGCTGAGGGCCGAACCAGCCCTCCAGAGCCACGTACAGGCGCAGCAGGCGCGCCTTCACGGCGTCTCGCGGCGGGCCCGGGATCCGTCGCCAGTGCGTGAGCGCTCGGCTCCCTGACCCCATGCTGGGCCTCATCCTACTCTTGCAGGCACTGACCGTCGCCGTGAGCGGGCCGGCTACGTCACCCGAGTACCTGCCGCTCTGGGTGGCCGAGGCCGAAGGCCTCTTCACGCGCGAAGGGCTCAATGTCACCCTCCGCTCGACTCGTGCCGAAGTCGGCGCTGCCGAGGCCCTGGCCCAGGGCCAGGTGGACCTCGCTGCGACCTCGCTGGAGGCGCTCCTGCGCTTCGGAACTCGGCCAACGGTGCCCGCTCCCCGTCTGGTGTTTGGTCTCACGGCCGCGCCGCCAGTTGCCCTGCTAGCCAGCGCGAGACCAGGCGAGCCGGAATCGGTTGACAAGCTCGCCGGGACGAAGGTTGGTCTTTCCGCGCCGGGGGCGCCCGAACACACCTGGCTCCTGGGGATTCTGGCCATGGCCAAGGTGAACCCCGCACAGGTGCAGCTCATCAGTCTCGGCGCGCGGGGGCTCCCGGGTGCCCTTCACAGCGGCGAGATTCAAGCGGGCATGGTCGGTGAGCCTACAGCCAGCAGAATGCTCGCCGACGGCAACGGGCGTGCTGCTGGCCGATCTCCGGACTGCGGAGAGCGTCACGACGGCGCTCGGGGCACCGACGGTCAGCGCCGCTGTCTTCACTCGGCGTGAGCGCAAGGTCAGCGACGCAGATCTGGCCGCGTTCGCCTACGCCCTCCTCGCTGCCGAGGAGCGGATCCGCAGCGGCTCGGCACCGTCGCTGGCGGAGCGGCTCCCGGCCCGCATCGTGGGCACCCCGCAGGAGTTCGAGACGAGGCTGGCTGCCACGAAAGGAATCTATCTCCCCGAAGGCCGCGTGAGCCCCGCCCAGCTGAGGCGAACGATCGAGCTCATCGTCGCTCACCTGCCCTTACCGGCCTCCCTCACGCTCCCCCGACCTGAGGACATGCTCTACCTCGAACCTCTGCGCCGCGCGCTCACCCGATCACGCTGAGGGCGCGCTGGCCACCGGCACTCCAAAGGCGGCGAGAAGCGCTCGCGCCTGGGGTAATGGGAGGCCAACCACATTCGAGTACGAGCCGAACAGGGCTGTGACGAAGCGTCCCCCGCGCCCCTGGATGGCGTAGGCCCCGGCCTTGTCCAGAGGTTCGCCGCTCGCCACGTACGCGTCGATCTCGGCCGATCCCAGCTCCTGCATGAAGACTGAGCTCGTTGCAGCCTCGCATCGCTCCCGGTTCGTCTCGGCCTCGACCACCGCCACGCCGGTGATGACGTGATGGGCGCGGCCGGAGAGACGTGTGAGCATCGCGCGCGCCTCGTCCGGCCCGGCGGGCTTACCAAGCGACTCGCCCTCTGCCACGACGAGCGTATCGGCGGCCAACACCACGCCGTGGCCGACTCGAGCCGCGACGGCGCGGGCCTTGCGCAGGGCGAGGCGGGAGGCCGCGAGCCCCGACGCAGGGGCATCCAGAGTCTCGTCCACGCCGCTCACCACCACCTCGAATTCGGCGCAGAGGAACCCGAGCAACTCGCGGCGTCTCGGGGAGGCGGAGGCCAGGATCAGGCGCGGCCCGGGATTCATCACCGATCGTCACGCGTGGCGCGCCGGGGGCGGGGGAGCACCGGGCTCCCCACCCGTCAACTCACGATGAGAGGGTTTGTGTCGGTGACGATACGAGTCTGGGCGTCAATGGCGCGGCGAAGGAACTTCGGCAGGTTGAAGGCGTGTACGTGTGTGCGGCCGTCCCAGTACGCGAGCTCCCCCTGGACGCGCTCCGTGACGAGCCGATCGACGGTTTCCGGACTCTGGGCGCAGGGATCGTTCTCGCGCGACGCGAGGATGAATCCCCAGGGGGTCCCGAAGCACGAGATGAACGTCTGGTAGCCAGCCACCACCGGGAAGACATCACGCAAGGTGCGGTTGATGCTGGTGAAGAAGTCGATCTCCCCGATTTTCGTCATGCCTGCTTGCATGGTCATGGCCCCGCCCGGGGTGAGGCGCTCTCTCACGAGCGTGTAGAACTCCCGGGTGAAAAGCAGGCAGGCGGGTCCCTCTTCCAGGGGCTCGACCAGGTCGATCACGATCAGATCGAAGCGCTCGGCCGTACGCTCCAGGTAGCCACGCGCGTCCTCGGCGCGGAACTCGGTGCGGGGATCGGTGAAGGCGCCCTGGTGCATCTCGGGGAGGTACCGCTGGCAGAGGTCGACCACCTCAGCGTCGATGTCGACCATGACCACGCGCCGGATGGACGGGTGGCGGAGGATTTCGCGCACGGTGGCGCCCTCCCCTCCCCCGATGACGAGCGCGCTGGACGGGGGGGCGCTCGAGATCAGCAAGCCGGGATGGACCAGCGCCTCGTGATAGACGAACTCGTCGGCCTGACTGCTCTGGATGCGACCGTCGAGGATGAGCGCCTTGCCGTAGGAGGCCGTCTCGATGATCTCGACGTGCTGGAACTTCGTCTGGGCCTCGACGAGGGTCCGCACGATGGCATGCATGTGCCCCTCGACGGGGGTCGTCGTTTCCAGAAACCATTTGTAGGACTTCGGGTTGATCATCACGCGCCGACCGTCGCCCCCCTCACCGAACGGCGAGGGGACCCTTGTTGGGGAGGGGCGTTCCCGCGTTGAGGAAGAGGCCCCGCTGGAGCTCGACGACCGAGGTCCGCTCGGCGCCGAACTGCTCCACCAGATAGTTGGCGGCGATCTCCGGCTTGAGCGTCTCTCCACAGGAGAAGATGTCCACGGCGGCGTAGCGATGCTCCGGCCAGGTATGGATCGAAAGGTGGGATTCCGCGATCACCACCACGCCGCTGATCCCGAAGGGGTTGAACTCGTGGAAGACCACATCCACGATGGTGGCGTGCGCGCGCCGCGCCCCTTCGACCAGCGCGCTCTTCACGGTCTCGAGATTGGCGATGGCGTCGAAATCGCAATCGAACAACTCGAGCAGCAGGTGTCTTCCCAACGCGTTCAATCCATGTTCCTCCTCGTTCCGTTCATCTACAGCACATCTCCTGCGACGCATCTCGTCGCCGTTGTCTTCAGGGAAATTTTCCCGCCGCGGCGGAAACCTCTGTCACTGTAGGGTTGGGGGGGGGTGATTGCAAGCAAAAACTACGCACTTTTCGCTTGCATTCCCGCCGACGCTCGGTACAGTGACATGGATTTTCCGAAGGAGGAACGGATGACGAGGCGAATCACCATGGCGGCGGCGACCGCCGGACACGCGGAGGGCGGGAGCAGCCTCAACGCGTTCGACAACGCGCTGCTGGCCGCGGGGATTGGCAACATCAACCTCATCAAGGTCTCGAGCATCCTCCCGCCCGAGGTGGCCGTCGTCGAGCTTCCCAAGATTCGCCTGGGCGCCATCGTCCCCACCGCATACGCCGCCATCACGAGCGAGACACCGGGCGAGATGCTGGCGGCAGCGGTCGGTTACGCCCTCCCCGACGATCCGGCCAAGAATGGGGTCATCATGGAGTTCCACGGCGTGGCGACCCAGCTGGAGGCCGAGCGGGCGATCGACACGATGCTTGAGGAAGCGTTCAGGGTGCGGGGCGAGGTGATCCGGGAGAAGAAGATTTTCGCGGCCGAGCACCGAGTGGAGCGCATCGGCTGCGCGCTGGCCGCCATCACCCTTCTCGCCGACGAGGATCTCGTCTAGCGGCGCCGGCGGGAGCGGCGCCGTGCGACCGGCGGTTCCACGCTTCATCGCCTGTCACCGGCCCCTGTCGGCGGCCGCCATCGTCCTCTACGGCCTACCATTCGAGGGGCGCGTCAACCTCCGCAAGGGAGCCGACAGCGGTCCCCGAGACCTCCGTCTCGCCTCCGACTCCATCGAGACGTACTCGCCTGTGCTCGGTCTCGACCTGGAGGATATGCCGCTGGCCGACCTCGGCGATTGTGAGCTCCCGGACGGCGCCCCTCCGCGCGAGCAGCTGGAGGCAGCCCGGGCGGAGATCGCCGCGTGGTGGCGTCCGGGGCTCATTCCGTTCATGCTCGGCGGGGATCACACGGCGACGGTGCCCGTGATCGAAGCCCTCGCGCCTCACTTCCCCGAGCTGCGGGTGCTCCAGCTCGACGCCCATCCCGATCTGCGTGACCAGTTCCTTGGCGAGCGCTACAACTATGCCTCGGCGATGGCACGGGTGATGGATGTCATTCCGCCCGCTCGGGTCTACCAGGTGGGCATCAGAACGGGCGCCCGGGAGGAGTACGCGCGCCGCGGACCGCGCTTCTTCCCGGCGTTCGAGGTCGATCCGGTGGAGGCGGTGCGCCGCCTTCTACCGGAGCTGGCCGTGCATCCACTCTATGTCACCATCGACGTCGACGTCCTGGACCCCTCAGAGGCGCCCGGCACGGGCTCGCCAGAACCATGCGGGATCCGTGTGTCCGAGCTGATCGACATCGTGCGAATGCTGGGCGCGTGTCCCGTGATCGGGGGAGACCTGGTCGAGGTGACCCACGCCTGGGACCCGAGCGGGCGGACCGGCATCGCCGCCTCCTGGGTCATTCGCGAGGCGATCCTCTCGTGGTGGGGCTCCCTGGCTCACCCCACGGCCACACCGTGAAGGCCCGACGCCAAGCACGCGAGTACACGGCACCCCGCCTCTACGAGATCGCCTTCGACCTGAATCGCCGGGCCGAGGTGGACTTTCTCGTGCAGTGCTTCAGGAGTTACGCCCGCGTCCCCGTCCGCCGGGTCCTCGACATTGCGTGCGGCACCGGCCCCCACCTGATGCGGCTCGCCGCGCGTGGTTATCACATGGCCGGCCTCGATCTATCCAGTCGCAACGTCGAATTCCTGCGCCAGCGGCTCGCCGCCAAGGGGTACGAGGGTGAGCTGACCGTCGGCGACATGACCGCCTTCCGCCTGTCCCGTCCCGTGGACGCCGCCATCTGCATGCAGGACTCGCAGGGTCACCTGCTCACGAACGAGGCCCTCCTGAGCCATTTCCGGGCCGTGGCGGCCAATCTTCGGCCGGGCGGCATCTACGTCTTCGACCGCTACATGGCATCGTCCTGGACCGATCCGGCCCGGAGCTGGTCGTGGTCCAAGCGGCGGGGCAGCCTGATCGTGCGCGCCTCCTTCTCGGCACTCCATGATCTCAATCCTGTCACCCAGGTCTTCCGCGAGAAGATGACCTTGGAGGCGATCGAGAATGGTACCCGGCGCCTGTACCGGCAGACCCACTCATCCCGCATGGTCTTTCCGCAGGAGATGAAGGCGCTCGTCGAACTGGCCGGCGGGTTCGAGTTCGTCCAGTGGTTCTTCGGCTTCAAGCACCACCAGGTGCTGGAGCGTTCCCGTCACCCGCTGCTGATGGTGGTCGTCCTCCGGAGGAAGGGTCGGCGGCGATGAGCCGGGGATCGTTGGCAATGATGAGGTCGGCCGCTCCGCGCGGGTCGTGCCGGACGAAGTGGATTCGCTGCGCCGGAAAGTAGATCGTCTCGTAGGCGCGGATCGTCTCGTCGGGAGGCAGCCCTTCTCGCAATGCCCGCCCGAGAGCTGTCTGGAAACGGCGGTTCACCCACAGCGCGATCCAATACCATGACAGCACACCCCGCGCTCAGGCTGAAGCGCGATCACGACCGCGCGCGCGTCCATCCCTGGATCTTCAAGGCCGATGTGGCCGACGTCAGCGACGTCGCGCCGGGCACCGCGCTGACGGTTGTGGATGCCTCCGCGCGCTTCGTGGGCCGCGGGTTCTATAACCCTCGCCCTGCTCTCTGCTGTCGCATCCTCACCCGCCGCGACGAGCCCCTTGATCTCGCCTTCTTCCACAGCAGGCTCGAGGCAGCCCTCCGCCGGTCAGGTCGATCAGGAGCGATGACATCTTCCCTCGTGACCGCCGGCCGGCTCGTGTGGAGCGAAGCCGACATGCTTCCAGGGCTGGTCGTGGATCGCTACGGGGCCGTCCTGGTCCTGCAGTGTCAAACCCTCGGGATGTCCAGCGTTCGGCCCCTGCTGATAGCCGCGTTGCGCTCGCTCCTCGGCGATTGGCCCGTGCTCAACGCCGACGAGGCGGCGCCGGCAGCCCTGGAGGGATTCGCTCCGGAACGGGGGTGGTTCGATCGGCCCGGTCCCGCCGACGTGATCGTGGACGAGGGCATCGCACGGCTGCGGGTGAGCCTAGGCGCCGGGCACAAGACCGGTCTCTACCTGGACCAGGCGGAAAACCGGCGACGGGCGGCCTCTCTGGCCCGCGACTGCGACATGCTCGACGCCTTCTCGTACACGGCCGGCTTCGCTTGCCATGCCCTCCGAGGTGGGGCGCGGCGGGCTGTGTGCCTGGAATCCTCGCCTGAGGCCATCAAGGGGGCCGACGCGAACCTCGCGCTCAATGGGTTGGCTGGCGCGGGCGAAATACGCGGGGGTAACGCCTTTGACGAGCTGCGACGACTCGAGCGCGAGCGGGTCCGCTTCGGCCTGATCGTCCTCGATCCCCCGCCGTTCGCGCCGTCCCGGGCGGCCCTGCCGGCAGCGATGCGCGGCTACAAAGAAATCAACCTGCGGGCGATGCGCTTGCTGGCTCCCGGCGGCCATCTGATGACGTTCGCATGCTCCCATCACGTCACAGGGGCGCGCCTCGAGGAGATCTGCCGCGAAGCAGCCGCCGATGCTCGTCTCTCGCTCTGGGTCGTGGAGCCACTAGCCCAGGCCGTCGACCATCCGGTGCTCCTGACGGTCCCAGAGACCCGTTATCTGAACGGCTTGCTGCTGCGCGCCGACTGACCGACCAAACGGACCCTGCGCTGGATTGCCCTCGTGAGCGGCGCTGCCTCGTCGTCTCCCTCGGCCTCCCGGTCGTCGGGCTCGCACGCCGCTCGTGACGCTCGGGCCTACCTCGGGGCGCGGTCCGCTACCAGCGCCGCGTCTCGCCGTGCCTCAGCACCCAGATCGTGTCGCCGTTCAGCCCGAGTCCATGGGCCGCCGCCATGAGCCGCCGCGGAGGTTCGTCGACCGGCTCGTCACCGAGGTCGAACGTGCCCCAATGGATGGCCACGAAGCGTGTTCCTCTCACGTCGGCGAAGATACGCAGCGATTCCTCCGGCGTCGTGTGGCTTGACTTCATCACGCGCTGGGGGAGATACGCGCCGATGGCCACCGCCGCGAGGTCGAAGGGGCCGAGCCGCGCGCCGATCTCCTTGAAGCCCTCGTAGTAGGCGGTATCGCCCGCGAAGAAGAAGCGTCGACTCTGGCCAGCTACCGCCCAGCCGGCCCACAGCCGACGGTTGAGGTCCCACGGGGTGCGCTGGCTCCAGTGCTGGACCGGCAAGCAGGTGACGGTCAGGCCACGCTCCACGCGGCTCTCCCACCAGTCGAGCTCGTCCACCTGGGTGATCCCGTTCTCGAGAAACCACGCCTTCATCCCCAGTGGCACGAAGAAGCGCGGCCGGTGCGTGGCCGCCAACCGCTGGACGGTGGGCCGATCGAGGTGATCGAAGTGGTCGTGCGAGATGACGACGATGTGGATTGGCGGCAGCGCCTCGAAGGGGATGCCGGGAGGCACCAGGCGTCTGGGGCCGGCGAAGCCGACCGGACTGGCCCGTTCCGACCACTGAGGATCAGTCAGAAGGTTGACGCCGTCGAGCCGCACGAGAAGGGTTGAGTGGCCGACCCAGGTCACCGTCGGCTCCCCCGGGTTCGCGGTGAGCGCGGTGACGGCATTGGCTTCAACCGGGAAGCTTGCCCGGCGCGGAGCGAAGGTCGAGGCCACAACGCGCGAGGCAAAAAACGACCAGCGTGTCCAGAAGCCGGCCCTGACGTATCCAGGATTCTGGTTCGCAAAGCCGCCCTCGCGGTGATGTGGGGGAGCGTCGGGCTTGGGCCCGCCGGCACCGGAACACCCGCCCGAGAGAATGACCACGGTCACGGCGAGCAGGGCGAGCTGTCTGGGGCGCATTACCTCCCGGCGGGGAGCACGATAGAGAATGTCATACCGCCTTCGGGCCGAGGACTAGCCTGGAGCCGGCCGCCGTGGTCAGAGACTATGCGATGGGCGAGCGCCAGTCCGGACGCTCGAACGGCGCAGGCTGCCAGTGGATCGGCGAGCCGGCCAAGAAGCTCGGGAACAACGACGGGCCCTGTGTCGAGCACGTCTACCCAGGCCTGGCCGTCCCCCGCCCCCGTGCGCAGGATCAGCACACGCTCCCCCGACCGTTCCCGCATGGCCTCGTGCGCACGCTGGACGAGCGCCAGCAGGGCGTGCTGCATCTCACGCTCGTCGGCGTGCACGGCTGGGCTGTCCCCGAACTCGGTCACCACCCGAACGCTGTCGTAGTACAGCTGGTGGGCCTTCAGCTCGAGGACGCGTCGAGCCTGGTCGGCCAGCGAGCACGACCGGCGCTCCGAAGGCCGGGGCCGAGAGAAGGCAAGGAGGTTCTGGACCAGGCGCGCCGCCCGGGTCCCCTCGCTGGCCACCAGCTCCAGCCGCTGGCGGAGGTGCTCAGCAAGGTCCGGCCGCATCAGGAGTAGCTGCGTGTGTCCCAGCACGGTCGTGAGCGGATTGTTCACCTCATGGGTGACGCCGGGCACGAGCTCGCCGACGGCAGCGAGGCGGGTGACGTCCATGAGTTGTCCTCTTGCGCGTTCGAGCAGATCCGCCAGGCGCGCCCGCTCCAGCCCGGCTCCAAGAAGAGCGGCCACCGCCTCCAGCAGGGTCTGCTGGGTGTGATCAGGTGTCTGATCAGTGCGCCGCGCCAGTATGAGCACCCCCCTGACACCGTCTTCCCCGCCCACTGGTGCGCCGGCGAGGTAGCGGATCGCCGCGGCGGCGTCCGGTGATCGGAACAAGGCATGGCCAGCCTGCGGCGCGAGCGTGCGCACGGAGGCCACTCCCGAGAAGAATGAGGCGAACGGAGTCTCGCTGAGGGGCACCTGCTCGCGCAGCTCTTCGAGCTTCAGGAACCCGCTGGCCGCATGGAGGCGAAGCCAGCCGTCGTCGAACTCGAGCAAGTGAAGGATGGCCGCCGCATCCGGGTCGGCCCGCGTCAACAGCGATAGGGTGGCCGGGCAGATCTTGTCGATGCTCGACGTCACGGACGCCGACTCAGGACGCGGCAGCTCGACCGACGATCTGGTAGACGAGGTCCAGGGCCTGGTCGAGCTTCGTGGGATCCTTGCCGCCAGCCTGAGCGAGGTCCGGTCGGCCGCCCCCACCGCCGTCCACGACCTTGGCCACTTCCTGGACGATCTTGCCCGCCTGTAAGCGCTTGGTGAGATCTTTGGTGACGGCGGCGACGATGTTCACCTTGCCGTCCGCGGTGCTTCCCACGCAGACCACACCCGAACCAAGCCGGTCACGCACTGTGTCGACCACGCCCCGCAGGGTATCGGTGTCGAGACCATCCAGACGCCCCGCCACCACGGCCACACCGTTGATCGTGCGCGCACCGGCGATGAGGTCGTCGACCTTGGCCCGCGCCAGCCGGCCCTCGAGCGCCTGGATCTGCTTCTCCAGGAGGCGCTGCTCGTCGAGTAGCTTGCGCAGGCGCGCCGGCGCTTCGACCGGAGCTACCTTCAGAACGTCCCCGATCTCGCGCAGGACGCGGTCCTGGCGAGCCACCACTTCGGCCGCGGCCGTGCCCGCCACCGCCTCCAAACGACGCACGCCGGCCGCTACCGCACCCTCTTCGGTCACCTTGAAAAACCCAAGCTGCCCTGTCTGCTCGAGGTGAGTACCGCCACACAGCTCCGTGGAAAAGTCGCCGATTTTCACCACGCGCACGCGGTCCCCGTACTTCTCACCGAACAGGGCCATGGCGCCCGAAGCCAGCGCCTCCTTGAGCGTCATTTCCTGATGGGTGACCGGGACGTTGGCCTGAACCTGCTCGTTGACCAGGTCCGAGACCTGCTCGACCTCGCTCATCTTGACGCCGCTGCCGTGCGAGAAGTCGAAACGCAAGTGATCGGGCGCCACCAGCGAGCCGGCCTGCGCCACGTGGGACCCGAGGACGCGGCGGAGGGCCGCGTGCAGGAGATGGGTCCCGGTGTGATGCTGGCGCAGACCCAGCCGGCGAGGCGACTCGATGCTGACCGCCACCTCCTCGCCCTCCCGGAACCCGCCGGCGCGAACGCGCACCCGATGCACGATGAGTTTCGGCCCCCGGTAGTAGGTATCGACGATCTCGCCGCGTCCCTCGCGACCGACGATGGTTCCGGTGTCTCCGACTTGGCCCCCCGACTCGGCGTAGGCGGGGGTACGATCGAGAATGACCTCGACTTCGGCCCCGGCCGCCGTCTCGCGGACTCGATCGACTCCGGCCACCATGGCCAGGATCCGTGCAGGCGAGGTCAGCGTCTCGTAGCCCACGAACGTCACGGGTGGCAGCTCGTCGGCAAGGCGCTGGAAGACTCCCCCGCCCTCGCGGTCATGGTCGTCGATCCCGAAGGCGGCCCCGGCGCGCGCCCGCTCGCGCTGCGCCCCCATCTCCTCGTCCCAGGCCTGCTCCGTCGCGGTCGTGACGAGAAAGCCTCGGTCACGCAGGATCTCCTCAGCCAGATCGCGCGGAAACCCATACGTGTCGTACAAGGTGAAGAGGAACCGTCCGTCAACTGCCCGCGGCTCCTGTTGGGCGCGGCCCTGTCCGCGCACCCACTCTTCGATGCGGCGCAAGCCGTTGTCCAGCGTCTCCGCGAACCGCTCCTCCTCTTGGCGGACGATCTCCTCGATCCGCGTCTGGTCGGCCACCAGCTCCGGATAGGCCCTCCCCATGACCTCTCCAACCCAGGCAACCGACCGCCACAGGAACGGCTCGGTGAGACCGAGCATTCGCCCATGACGCATGGCGCGCCGCATGATGCGGCGGAGCACATAGCCGCGCCACTCGTTGGACGGGACCACGCCATCGCCGATCAGAAAGGCCGTCGTCCGTGCGTGGTCCGCGATGACGCGCATGGACACGTCGTCGTCCTCGCGTGTCCCGTACGGCGTCCCGACGAGTCGCGAGATGCGCGTGAGGAGCGGTGCCAGCAGATCGGTGTCGAAGCTGGCGCGCTTGCCCTGGACGACGGCGGCGATCCGCTCGAGCCCCATGCCGGTGTCGATCGACGGCCGCGGCAGTGGGGTCATGGCCCCGCTAAGGTCCCGGTTGAACTGCATGAAGACCAGGTTCCAGATCTCGAGCCAGCGATCGCAGTCGCAGGCGGGCCCCAGGCACGGTCGGCCGGCCGCCTCCTCTGCGCAGGGCAAGTCGTCGCCCTGGTGGAAATGGACTTCGGAGCAGGGACCACAAGGCCCGGTGTCACCCATGGCCCAGAAATTGTCTTTCTCACCGAGGCGCAGGATGCGCTCGTCGGAGAGCCCTGCCACTCGCCGCCAGAGATCGAAGGCGTCGTTGTCTTCGGTGAACACGGTGGCCTTCAGACGCGCGCGATCCAGGGCGAGATCCTTGGTGAGGAACTCCCAGGCAAAGGCGATGGCGTCGGCCTTGAAGTAGTCGCCGAAGGAAAAGTTGCCGAGCATCTCGAAGAAGGTGTGATGGCGCGCCGTCCGCCCCACGTTCTCGAGATCGTTGTGCTTGCCCCCGGCCCGTACGCATTTCTGACTGGTCGTGGCCCGGACGTAGTCGCGGCGCTCCTCACCGAGGAAGACCCCCTTGAACTGCACCATGCCCGCGTTCGTGAAGAGGAGGGTCTGGTCACCCGCCGGCACCAGGGGCGACGACGGGACACGGGTGTGCCCTTGGCGCTCGAAGTACTGCAGGAAAGCCTCACGGAGGGCGTGGCCGGTCATGTGAGAGTCATTGTAGCATCCGGGTTTCGCCCTCCAGGATGGCGTAGAGCAGCGAGTCGCGCCAGCGCCCCTTGGCGTACCGATGGTCGCGCAGATGTCCCTCGCGTCGCATCCCCACCTTTTCCAGCACCCGCGTGGAGGCGACGTTCTCGGGCTCCACGATGGCGTGGATACGATGCAGGCTGAGTGTCTCGAACCCGAAGCGTAGCAGGCCCGCCGCCACTTCGGTGGCGTACCCCTGGCCCCAGTTGGCCTGGGCCAAGGTGTATCCGATCGAGCCTTCACGATGCTGGGTCCATTCGATCCAGACCCGGGCGCCGCCGATGACCCGATCGGTACTCCGCAGCGCCACCGCCAGATCGAACCGTGTCCGGGGTCGCTTCCGGCGCGTGTGCATCGTCTCCCGGATGAAGGCGCGCGTCTCCATCTCGGTATTCGGGCCCCAGTCAAGGTAGCGCACCACGTCGGGATCCGATGCGTACTCGTGGGCAGCGTGCCAGTCCGGGAGTCGCCACTCGCGGATGCGCAGGCGCGGCAAGGTCAGCTCCATCACGCGTCGTGCGCAACCGCGCCGAGCAGTTCCCGGACCACCTGGGCGACCAGGGCCGCCTCGAAGCCACGTCGCAGCAGATGATCGCGCAGACGAGCGGCGGCGCGGTCAGCCTGAACACGGCGGAGCGACGGAAGGCGGCGGCCTGCCGCCTCGCGCGCCCGCTCGAGCTCGGTGTCAGGATCTCGGCTGGCGAGGGCGGCACGCACCAGCGTCACGGATACACCCCGCGCTCGCAATTCAGCTGCGAGACGGGCCGGTCCGTAGCCGCGCGCCGACCGCGTCTCGATCCACTGGCGAGCGAATCGAGCGTCGTCCAGATCACCACGCGCGGTAAGGTCGGCCACCACCTCCGCGGCAACTTCGGGGGGGCGCCGCGGCGGCGGAGCCGCGTCGAGAGCTCGCTGCGCGTCCACGCGCGCCGCGAAAGCAGATCAGCCGCGGCGAGCCGAGCGCCCCGAGCGTCGAGTTGCTTACGATCTACGATGGTGGATCGGTTCGAGGCAACCAGTTCGGGCGCCCGGTGTCATCGAGCCGAGCTCCGTCGGGGCCTCTCATGTTGCTTACTTGGCCACCGCCGGGCGCAGTCCGAGCGCATCGCGAACCTTTGCTTCCAGCTCGGACAGGGCCCCTGCATTCTCCTGCAACCACTTCTTCGCGTTTTCCCGCCCCTGGCCGATGCGGTCGTTCTTGTAGGTGTACCAGGTGCCGGATTTCTCCACGAGCCCCTGTTCCACCCCCGCATCGAGAACGGTGCCCGCCTTGGAAATACCCTCCCCGTAGATCACGTCGAACTCCGCCTCGCGGAAGGGCGGGGCCAGCTTGTTCTTCACCACCTTGACCTTGGTGTGCACTCCCACCGACTCGGTCCCCTGCTTGATGGCGTCCATCCGCCGGATGTCCAGCCGGACCGACGAGTAGAACTTGAGGGCGCGCCCGCCCGGCGTCGTTTCTGGCGATCCAAACATAACCCCGATCTTCTCGCGGATTTGGTTGATGAAGATCACCACGGCCCCCGAGCGGGAGATGGCGGCCGTCAGCTTGCGCAGCGCCTGCGACATGAGGCGCGCCTGCAGACCCGGCAGGGAGTCGCCCATGTCGCCGTCGAGTTCCGCACGGGGCACGAGGGCCGCTACCGAGTCGATCACGATGACGTCGACCGCATTCGAGCGCACCAGGGTCTCGGTGATCTCCAGCGCCTGCTCGCCCGTGTCGGGCTGGGAGATCAGCAGCTCGTCGGTGTTGACGCCGAGCTTCTTGGCGTAGATAGGATCGAGCGCGTGCTCGGCATCGATGAAGGCGGCGATGCCCCCAAGACGCTGGGCTTCCGCGACCACGTGCAGGGCCAGGGTGGTCTTGCCCGAGGATTCCGGCCCGTAGATCTCGCACACGCGCCCGCGTGGGAGGCCGCCCACGCCCAATGCGGCGTCGAGAGAGAGCGCGCCTGTCGGGATGACCGCAACCTCCTCCAGCGCCCCCCCAGCCCCAAGGCGCATGACCGAGCCCTTGCCGAATTGCCGCTCGATCTGGGCAATCGCGAGGTCCAGCGCCTGTCGTCGATCGTTCTTGGTCTCCGCCATGCTCGTCTCCTTCGCTCGATGGCCCTCACTGCTATCGGAGGTCGACGCCATTCTAGGGGTGCCGCGCAAAGCGGGTCAATGTCGACGATCGAAGACAGGTAGAATTGTCGACGGGGACCCCAGCGATGCAGTGTCCGCGGTGCCGACGCGAGAACCGATCCGGGGCAAAATTTTGCCTCGAGTGCGGCACGAAGCTGAGCCTCGTCTGCGCCGGGTGCACCAGCAAGCTTCCGGACGGCGCCAAGTTCTGCAACGAGTGCGGCCGCCCGGTCGGAGCCGATCCTGCGCCTCACGCTGGCGGGAAGTTCGCCTCCCCGGAGTCCTATACGCCCCGGCACCTGGCCGAACGTATCCTCACCCTCAAGGATGCCCTGGAGGGTGAACGCAAGCAGGTGACGATTCTCTTCGCGGACATGAAGGGCTCGATGGAGATGCTTGCCGACCGTGATCCGGAGGAGGCGCACACGATCCTCGAGCCGGTGCTCGAGCTGATGATGGAAGCGGTCCACCGCTACGAAGGCACGGTCAACCAGGTGATGGGCGACGGCATCATGTCGCTCTTCGGGGCGCCCCTCGCCCACGAGGACCACGCCATTCGCGCCTGTTATGCCGCCCTCCGCATGCAGGAAGCGGTCGGTCACCACGCCGCCGAGCTTCGCCGCACGCGCGGCATCGACGTCCAGATTCGCATCGGTCTCAATTCCGGCGAGGTCGTGGTGGGCTCCATTGGCGGCGACCTGCGCATGGACTACACGGCCGTGGGCCAGACGACACACCTGGCGGCACGCTTAGAACAGCTTGCTCGTCCCGGCGCGAGCTTGCTGGCCGCGGACACGCTGCGCCTGGCCGAGGGCTATGTACAGGCGAAGTCACTGGGGCTGGTCCCCATCAAAGGCCTGGCCGGCCCCGTCGAGGTGTTCGAGCTGACCGGGGGCGGTCTGGCACGTCGTCGCTTCGAGGCATCGGCTCTGCGCGGGCTCACTCGCTTTGTGGGCCGCCAGATGGAGCTCGAGGTGCTCGCGCGCGCTCTCGAGCAAGCCCGCGCCGGACATGGCCAAGTGGTGGCGCCGGTGGGCGAAGCCGGCGTTGGAAAGTCCAGGCTCATCTGGGAGTTCACGCACTCTCACTACCCACAGGGCTGCCTCGTTCTGCAGAGCGGCGCCGTCTCCTACGGCAAGGCCACCCCCTACCTGCCGATCCTCGACCTCCTCCGCGCCTACTTCCAGCTCGAGACGGCCGACGACGCGCGCAAGACGCGGGAGAAGGTCATCGGAAGGCTGCTCGCACTCGACCGGACCCTTGAATCTCTGCTCGCGCCGTTGCTCGCCCTCCTCGACGTCCCCGTCGAGGATCCGGCGTGGCAGGGTCTGGATCCCCTGCGTCGCCGTCAGCGCTCCCTGGACGCGGTCAAGCGCCTCCTGCTGCGCGAAAGCCATGTGCAGCCGGTGATCGTGGTCTGCGAGGATCTGCACTGGATCGACACCCAGGCTCAAGCCGTGCTCGACAGCTTGGTCGAAAGCCTTCCGGCTGCCCACGTGCTGCTCCTCGTCAACTACCGGCCGGAATACCAGCACGGGTGGGGAACCAAGACCTACTACACTCAGCTCCACCTCGATCCGTTGCCTCCGGAGACGTCGGAAGCGCTCTTGCAGGACATGTTGGGCGATGACCCCAGCCTCGTACCGCTCAAGACATTGCTGATCGACCGGACCGAGGGTAACCCGTTCTTCCTGGAAGAAAGCGTCCGCGCCCTGGTCGAGACGGGAGTGCTCGAAGGTCGGCGAAGTGCGTACAGGTTGGCGAAGCCCACCGATGAGATCCAGGTCCCGCCCACCGTGCAGGCAGTGCTGGCGGCGCGCATCGACCTGCTCCCGCCGGAGGACAAGCGCCTGCTCCAGTCAGCGGCCGTCATCGGCAAGGACGTGCCCTTCCGGGTGCTGGCGGCCCTGGCCGAGACGGGTCCGGAGGACATGCGCCGCGGGCTGATTCACCTGCAGAGCGCGGAATTTCTGTACGAGACGATGCTGTTCCCGGACCTTGAGTACAGCTTCAAGCATGCGCTCACCCACGACGTGGCCTACGGCAGCCTCCTCCACGAGCGCCGCCGCGCACTGCACGCGCGGGTGGTGGGCGCGATCGAACGGCTCCACGCAGATCGTCTCGACGAGCACATCGACAA
This sequence comes from uncultured Candidatus Rokubacteria bacterium, assembly GCA_963754315.1. Classification (GTDB taxonomy): domain Bacteria; phylum Methylomirabilota; class Methylomirabilia; order Rokubacteriales; family CSP1-6; genus CAVWFS01. The sequence continues at coordinate 198,173 of CAVWFS010000006.1, read as the reverse complement.
GCTCGCCTACCACGCGTTGCGGGCTGAGTTGTGGGACAAGGCGGTGGTCTTCTTCAGGCGCGCGGGTACGGCCGCGGCCACGCGCATCGCCTACCCGGACGCCGTGGCGTCCTACGAACAGGCCCTGGCTGCCCTGCGTCGGCTCCCCGAGGATCTCGAGCACCGCGAGCAGGCTGCCGATCTGCACTTCGAGCTCGCGCGCTCGCTCTACGCTGCTGGGCTGCTCGATCGCGCCATGACCGCCTATCGCGACGCCGAGAAATTCGCCGCGGCCCTGGGCGACGATCGCCGCGTCGCTCGTGTGTGTACCGGGTTGGCCTATCTGCTCGGGTCCGAGGCCGATCACCATGGCTCGATCGAGGCAGGCGAGCGTGCGCTTTCCCTGGCCGCCCGCGCCTCCGACCCCGCGCTTCAGATCTGGACCAGCGTGGGTGTGGCCCGTGAGTACTTTGCGGTCGGAGCCTATGAGCGGGGCATCGAGCGGGCGCGCGCCGCGGTCGAGGCGCTCGAGCTGGCGCCGACCAACACCCGGTTCGGACCGGGTACCTTGCTTCCCCGGTCGGCACGCGAACGTGGCTGGCGCTTTGTCTGGCTTCGATCGGGCAGTTCGGCCAGGCCGTAACCTGGGCCGAATCCGCGATCCAGCTGGCCGACAAGGCGGCGGATCCTCAGGCCCAAATCTGGGCGTACTACACGCTTGGCCGCATTCACTGCACGCGAGGCTGCTTCGAGCCGGCGCTGCCGTTCCTGCAACGAGCAGCGGCGCTGTCGGAACGGAGTCGCTTCCCCATCTACCACCCGCGGGTGCTCGCGAGCCTCGGCACGGTCTACACGATGAGGGGGCGGCCGGGGGATGGGCTCACCCTGCTCGAGCGCGCCGTCTCCGAAGGCGAGGCCAATCGGATCCTGTACGGGCACGCCATGGTTCTCATTCAGCTCGGCGAAGCCCAGCTCGCGGTCAGCCCGGAGCAGGCCGAGCGAAACGTCACCCGGGCGCTCGAATTCGCCCAGCGGCACGGAGAGCGAGGGAACGAAGCATGGGCTGTGTACTTACTCGGCGAGGTCGCAGCGCAGCATCCACCTTTGCGTGAAGAGGCGGCGACACACGCGACGCGGGCGATGGCACTGGCCACCGAGCTCGAGATGCGGCCGCTCATCGCACATTGTCACCTGAGCCTCGGTGTGCTTTCTCGACGCGCCGGTCAGCCCGAGCAGGCGCGCACGCACCTCAGCGCCGCCAACGCGATGTATCGCGAGATGGACATGCCCTTCTGGTGGGAGCGGGCGCAGGCAGAGCTTGCGGGTCAGCGAGGAGGAGCAAGCGAGAACGCCCCCAGCTCCGTGTAGGAAGCCCCGCCCGAGGTGAGCTGGCTTCGCATCAGCACGATACGGGTGACTCGAGTCGCGGCGTCCGTTGACATGGGGGAGCCCGACATGGCCCCCCATACCCCCGGCTCGCTCGGGGTGCCCCGAGGGGCGCTGGGTATCCCTTGATCATGCGCGACCTTCTGGTGGGCCCCGGCGCCCGTGTGGCGCGAGAGGCCGCGGGTCGATCGTGCGCGGACTCGACCGAGAGTGATGTGACCGGCGAAGGGCCGGGTCTCACGCGGAAAGCCGAGTGCCTCCAGGGCGCACTCGATCGACTCGACGAGGGCGTGGAGTCGAGGCCCGTTGGCCTCCACCCAGATCACGCGTGGGCGGGCGCGAGTTGGAAACGCTCCGAACCCGCCGATGGTGAGGTCGAACGCATCGACCTGGGCCGCGGCCTTGGTGAGGCTCGTCGCGATCGCCTCGATCCGTTGCTCTTCGACGTCACCGAGAAACTTCAGGGTCAGGTGCAGGTTGCCGGCCTTCACCCAGGCAACCCCAGGGATCGCTTCCACCAAAGGGGTCGCCGCCACGGCCGACTGTAAGGCCGGAGGAAGCGTGATGGCGACGAAGGCGCGGACGAGCGCTATGGCCGCGCTCCCTCTCTCAAGGCCAGCCGATGACCAGGCGCGCAACCGCGATCACGGCCAGGGCGTACGCACCCGCGATGAGGTCGTCGATCATGACACCAACCCCGCCCCGGAGCCGTTGGCTCGCGTGGGCCGGAGGCGGCTTCACGACGTCGAAGAGCCGGAAGAGCACGAACCCCGCGAGGAGTACCGAGGCCGTCAGGGGGAAGGCAAGCACGGCGAGCGTCATCCCAGCGACCTCGTCGATGACGATCGCGCCCGGATCCTTGCCCCCCAGCACCCGCTCTGCACGCTCGGCCGCCCACGTGCCGACGACGATGACCGCGACGAGGAATGCGACGATCCCCGATCGAGAAAACGGCACCAGCCACAGCACAAGGGCAGTCAGCGCACTGGCCACCGTGCCCGGGGCGAAAGGCGAATAGCCAGCCCCTCCCCCAGTGGCGATGCCGACGGCAAACCGATCGATCAGCAGGAGACGGGCGAGCGGTCGCCCTCGCTCAGGCACGCTCGCCGATGAGCTCGTAGCCCTCAGCCTCGACGATTCGGACCCGGGCGAAGTGCCCAGGCGTGAAGGCCCGCGGGTGGCCCTTCCGCGCCTTGTCCCGTAGGTAGACCACGCCGTCGATTTCCGGCGCCTGGCTTACCGTGCGGCCCTCGAAGGCGAAGGCCGAGTCCTCGCTCGGGCCGTCCACGAGGACGTCCATCTCACGCCCAACGAGCTGGGCACTGAGCTCCCACCCGATTCGGTCTTGATACTCCTGAACGCGTAAGGCACGCTCGGCGGCAATCTCGGAGGGAACCTGGTCGGAGAAGGCGGGAGACGGGGTGCCTTCCTCCGGCGAGTACGTGAAGGCACCCACCCGGTCAAACCGAACCTCGTCCAGAAACTCGAGCAAGCGATCGACGGAGGCCTCCGTCTCGCCCGGGAAGCCGAGGAGCACGGTGGTGCGCACGGTCAGGCCGGGGATGATCTCCCGAAACGCGGCCACGATATCGCGCATGCGGCTCGCCGTGACCGCCCGTCGCATGGCGCGCAGGATGACGTCATCGCCGTGCTGTACGGGCAGGTCCAGATAGGGCACGACCCGGGCGCGCGCCCACTTCTCGAGCAGTCGCTCGCTCACGTGGGCGGGATGCAGATACATGGGCCGGATCCAGGGAACCCCGGTGTCACCGAGAGCGAGCAGCAGATCGCCGATGTCGCCGTTGCCGGGCCGATCGCGTCCGTAGGCCAACGTGTCCTGCGAGACGAGAATGGCTTCCTGGATCCCACGGCGGCCCAGTTCGTCGACCTCTCGGACGATGTCGGACAGAGCCCGGCTGCGGTGACGACCTCGAAACTGCGGGATCGCACAAAAGGTGCAGCCCATGTCGCACCCCTCGGCGATCTTCACGTACGCGTATGGCACTCGCGCCGCAAGAAGACGGGGGGTCGTCGCGTCATAGAGATACCCGGGCGGGGCCGACGTGGCCCAGTCGTGACGACCAGCGGCCTGGCGCACCAGGTCGACCACGCGGTGGAGCTCCGCAGTACCGAGGATGCCGTCGACCTGAGGAATCTCGCGCAGTACCTCCCCGCCGTAACGCTGGGTCAGGCAGCCGGTCACGATCAAGGATCGACAGCGCCCCTCCTCCTTGAGGCGGGCCAGCTCGAGGATCGTCTCCACCGACTCCGTCCGCGCTCGATCGATGAAGGCACAGGTGTTGACGATGAGGCAATCGGCGTCCTCGGCGCGCTCGGTCGTGAGAAGGCCCGCGGCCGTGAGCAGGCCGAGCATCAGCTCGGAATCGACCTGATTCTTCGGACAGCCGAGGGTGGTGAGGTGGACCCGCATCTTACGGGCTGCGGTAGTTGTCGAACTGAAGCGCGATGCCGAGCTCCTTGTCGCGCAGGAGGGCAATGACCGTTTGGAGATCGTCGCGATTCTTGCCGGACACGCGGACCTTATCCTCCTGGATAGAGGCCTGAAGCCTGAGCTTGGTGTCCTTGACGATGCGGACGATCTCGCGCGCCTTCTCGATGGGAATGCCCTGTTGCAGCTCGATGGCCTGACGCAGCATGCCCCCGGCCGCCGTCTCCACCTTCCCGTAGGTGAGGGCCTTGAGCGGCACGCCGCGCCGGTGCAACTTCGACTGTAGGATATCCACCACCGCCTTGAGCTTCATGTCGTCCGGGGCAGTCAAGGTGAGCGTGGTCTTCTCGACGTTCACCGCGCTCTTGGTGCCTTTGAGGTCGTAACGAGTGTCGATCTCGCGGCGGGCTTGGTCGACGGCGTTGGTGACCTCCTGCGGGTCGATCTTGCACACGATGTCGAACGAGTTCTCGCCAGCCATGTTCAGATCTTATCTCAGCGGCACGGTGGCCACCCCTTTGGGCGGCACAAACGTGAAGACCTGGTCGGGAATGCCGCTGTTGGTGGCCAGCTTGGCGAACTGCATGGTGACGGCGTTCTCGAACTGGTCGTACACCACCGCCTTGCGGACCTCGAAGAGCTTGGGTCCCACCGTCAGGATGAGGCGGGTCAGGGTGGGCAGAGGTTGCTTGGGTGTGAGGTCGAGGACGAAGGCGCCGTCACGATCGGTCGGCTGACCAGGATTCAGAAAGCGCACGGTGAAATGCTCCCGCACCTTGCCGAGGCCGGCTAGAAAGCTGCCCGCTGGTCCCGCGAGCGCCTCTGGGGCCGGGCCCACGTTCACCTGGTTGAGCATGGGGGTATACACCCAGAGCTGTTTACCGTCCGAGACGATCTCCTGGGGGGTCGGCTCCCTGTACTCCCAGCGGAGCTTCCCACCCTTTTTCAGATAGACCGTTCCCTGAGCGGGGATCGTCTGGTTCAGGCTCTTGTTGTAAGCAGACTGGGAGAAATCCGCTTTGAGATCGCTCATCTGGCCGTACGCTCCCTCCAGACCCCGGACGACGTCGTCGAGGCTGGGGGCGGCCTGGGAGGTCCCGGCGAGGCTCGTGAGCAACATGGTGAGGACGCTGAGAAGGACGCGCATTTCAACTACTGTACCACCCTTAATATGGGGGGCCTCGAGAGGGCCCCCCAGGCCCCCCGGGGCGGCTCGTCCCGGCCCGGGGGACCCGGGCCGCTCCTCGATTGGCCTGCCTGTTATGGGCCTCGACAGGGCCCCCCAGGCCCCCGGGGCGGCTCGTCCCGGCCCGGGGCCCCCGGGCCGCTCCTCGATTGGCCTGCCTGTTATGGGCCTCGACAGGGCCCCCCAACCCCCCATGGGCGGCTCGTCCCGGCGCCCGGGGGACCCGGGCCGCTCCTCGATTGGCCCTGCCTGTTATGGGCCTCGAGAGGGCCCCCAGGCCCCGGGCGCTCCTTGATTTGAGGGGCGCTGGGAGGGGTTGGTCAGCGGGCGAGGGACATCTCGGAGACGATGAGACGATAGTCGGGGCGCACCGTGAAGGTCACGCGCTTGCTCGTGCCGTAAACGACAACCTCCTGGAACAGCTCCAGCCACGGTTTCTCGTCGTGAATGATCTGGGTGGCGTCGGCATAGAGCTGCTTGCGCTTCTTCTGATCGAGCGAGTAACGTGCGCCATCCATCAAGTCGTGGAAACGTTGTCCGGGCTGGCTGCCGCTCCAGTACTTTCCCCCGAAGCCGTTGGGGTGGAAGAGCCGCCAGAGGCTGCCGTCGGCGTCGAGGAGCGTCGACTGCGGGTTACCCAGCAAGAGCGCGTTGGGGGGAATGGCGCGCTCGTTGAGCATGCGCTGGCGAGCTCCCATCTCCATCATCTCGACCTTGGTGCGGATGCCCACCTTCCCCCACATATCGGCGATCGTTTCCAGAAGAAATTTGTCGTTCACCATGGTGCCGCTGCCCGCGTGGAGCGTCACCTCGACACTGGTCGGACGGCCCGCCTCCGCCCACAGCTGCTTGGCCTTGGCCGGATCGTAGGCGTAGGGCTTCAACGCGGGGTTATACCCGAAGTCCGTGTCGGCCAGGCCGCCACTGAAGGGGCGGCCATGGCCGGCGTAGAGATTCTTGACGATCGCATTGACATCGAGCCCGTAGTGCAAGGCCTGGCGGGCGCGCCGATCGGACAGCGGAGGCTGGGTCGCGTTGATGGTCAAGGTCACGAGGCGGGTCGACGGCGTGGTCACGATGCGCGTGGTGCGTCCGTCGGCGATGGCCCGCATGCGGTCAGGAGGGACATTGGTGATGATGTCGACCTCGCCCTTCTCGAGCGCCACCAGCCTCGGAAAGTCGTCGGGAATGGGCTTCCAGATGATGCGCTCGACCGCGGGGGCCTTGCCCTCCCAACCCCACCAGTCGCGGTTGGCGTCCATGACCAGACGCTCGTCCTTCAGCCACTCGACGAATCGGTAGGCGCCAGTCCCCACCGGCTTGCGCGCGAGCTCCTTCATGCCCTCATCGGTGGTCAGCCGGGCGGGCAGGATCTGCGCTCCCATCTGGGCCATGCGCACGAGCAGCAGCGGATCGGGCTTCTTGGTGATGACCCGAACGGTGGTGGGATTGACGATCTGGACCGCGTCGATCGTGGCGAATCCCGACTGCACGACCGTTTTACCCACGACCAGGTTGCGCTCTAGAGTGGCCTTGACGTCTTCCGCGGTGAAGGGCTGCCCATCATGGAACTTCACGCCCGGGCGCAGAGAGAACTCCCATGTTGTGTCATTGAGGCTCTTCCAGGTGGTGGCGAGGCCGGGCTGGAGCTTGAGGGTGTTGTCCCATCGCAGGAGCGCATCGTAGAGATTGTAGAAGTAGTTGACGGTCAGGACCTGGGTGCTCCGGCCTGGATCCATCGTGGTGGCCTCGGCGGGCTGGGCGATGGTGATCTGCGCGCCCGACTGCGCCGAGGCAACGGATGGGACAGCGAGCAGGAGCAGCGCGGCCACGACGCGTCGGTGCATTGATGTCCTCCTGGTAGGTTGCGCGAGTCTACGTCGGATGGTGGGGTGTGGCAACCGCGTGGGTCCCTGTCAGCGCGTGCTGTTTCCGCGCCAGCGCTCCAGGCAGGCGGCACCATCTCGGCGCCCAAGCTCGAGGGCACGGGCGAGCCCCCCGGGATCGAAGTCGAGCGGGCGCAGCGCGAGTGACGCCGAAGGCACGAGAAGCTGGACGTCCACGCCGGGGTACTTCAAGCGTGCCAGCTCGGTGTCACGGCGAATCTGATGCACCATCGTCATCTCGAACGATTGTTCGAGCGCTCGGCGCAGGGTCGTGGGCGGATCACCAGCCTCCTGGGCGGCGTAGCTCAGCAGCACGACCACGCGGTCCAGGCGGTGTGCAGCCTCCAGCGCCGTCAAGATGGGCGCACGACCGGTGAGGCCGCCGTCGACGAGCAGCTCGCCATCCACGGCCACCGGCGGAAAGGCGCCGGGCACGGCCGTGGCCGCCATGAGGGCGTCGATCGAAAGAGTCTGGTTGTCGAAGAGACGCTGCTGACGGCGGGCCAGATCGGTGGCGGTCACGACCACGCGTACGTGTGATGCCCGCACGCGATCGAGATCGAGGGAACTGCCGATGAGTTCTCGGAGGGGGCGTGGATCAAAGAGTGATCCCGCTCGATCCAGCACGAGCAACGTCAGCCAGCCGGGCAGAAGACCCGCGAAGAACACTGACGGGCGCAAGGTGTAGACGTGCTCACGCGTCACCGTGCGCCAGAGCTCCTCCAGGCGATCGAGCCGCCCGTCCGCGATCATGGCGGCGTTGAGAGCGCCCGCCGAGGAACCGGCCACGAGGTGGATAGGAAACCCACCGCGGATGAGGGCCGAGGCGACTCCGGCCTCCCAGGCTCCCTTCGCCCCGCCTCCTGACAGGACGAGGGCGTTCGCGGCATCGACGCCAAGGGCAGAGCCGCTGCAGCCAGAGGCGGCCCAAGCGGGCCAGACCAGAGTCAGGCTCAGACCCAGGACCAGGACGGCTTCTTTCACTTGCCTCGCTTGGCCAGATACTCGGGCCCCACCAGCACCTCGCGAGGCTTGGCGCCCTCGCCGGGCCCGATGACTCGGTCTTGCTCCATCATGTCGATGAAGCGCGCTGCCTTGGGATAACCGAGTCGGAGGCGGCGCTGGAGGAACGAGATCGACGCCTGGCGCTGGCCGATCACGAGGTGCACGGCGTCCCAGTAGATGTCGTCGCGGTCGGCGGCCTCCCCGTCGGCGACCTCTTCTTCGGTGGCCAGCACGACCTCTTCGTACACGGCGGTGCCCTGCGTGCGGAGGAATTCGCAGACTGCCTTGACCTCCTCGTCAGACACCCAGGCGCCGTGAACGCGCATCTGCCGGTTTGCACCCGGCGGCACGAAGATCATGTCGCCGCGCCCGAGCAGTTGCTCGGCACCGTTGCCGTCGAGCACGGTGCGCGAATCGACCTTGGAAGCCACCTGGAAGGCGATGCGGGTCGGGAAGTTGGCCTTGATGAGTCCGGTAACGACGTCCACGGAGGGCCGCTGGGTGGCTATGATGAGATGAATGCCGACGGCGCGGGCAATCTGGGCCAACCGGACGAGTGAGGTCTGGACCTCACCCGCCGACACCATCATCAGGTCGGCCAGCTCGTCAACGACCACGACCCAGTACGGCAGCCGCTCCTCCCCCGGGACTGCCTTGTTATAGCCTTCGATGTTCCGGACCTGGCGCGCCTGCAGCAGCTTGTAGCGCTCGTCCATCTTGCCCACGATCCAGCGCAGGCGGGCGGCCGCCTCCTTGGCGTCGGTGACCACCGGCGCCAGCAGGTGCGGGATGCTCTCGTACACCGACAGCTCGAGGCGCTTGGGATCGATCATCAGGAAGCGGACCTCGGCCGGCGTCGTCTTGTACAGGATTGAGCAGATCATCGAATTGAGGCCGACGGACTTGCCGCTCCCGGTAGCGCCGGCTACGAGCAGGTGCGGCATGCTCGTGAGATCGGCCACCACCGGCGTGCCCGTCACGTCCTTGCCGAGGGCGAGTGGGAGCTTTCCTTTGGACTCCCCGAACTCGGCCGACATGAAAATGTCACGTAGGTAGACGGTCGCCGCCTCCGCGTTGGGCACCTCCACCGCGATCGTTCCCCGCCCCGGGATCGGCCCCACGATCCGTACCGATGCCGATTTCAGGGAGAGGGCCAGATCGTCGGCGCGGTTGACGACCTGGCTGACTTTCACGCCCGGTGCCGGCTCGAACTCGTACGAGGTGATGATGGGGCCCGGGTTCACCTGGACGATGCGCCCCTCGACCTCGAAATCTTGCAGTTTGCGGCGGAGGGTCTCCGCGTTGTCCTGCAGTTCCTCGCGCGAGCGCGCGATCTCGGAGGCAGGCGGGAGCTTGAGCAGACCCACAGGCGGGAGCTGGAATGCCTCGGCGCCGCCGGTGCCGAAGTCGAAGGTCTCCTGCCAGGCGAGCCCCCGTTCCATGAGCCCGGCGCGGGGCCGGGAGGGCTCGACCACCACCGGAGGAGGCGCCGGCGCCAGGGATGACGGCGCCGGCAGGGCCAGGCTCCCGCCGTCTGGCTCGAGCATCGCGCGTGTCACCACGGGCGCGATGCTTCGGGCGCGCCGACGCATGCGGGCAAGACGCGTCGTGAGGACACGGACGAGCGCCGCGAACGACACCTGAGTGACGAGGAGCACCGCCAGCGGGAGCCCTCCCAGCAGCACCAGCCACGTTCCCGCACTCCCGAATGTGGAGCGAAGCCCGTACGTGAGGGCCGCGCCCACGAGCCCACCGTGATCCACGCCGTCGGCGCTCGCGAGGAGCGAGAGGAGCCCAGTCGCCGTGACGAGCAGGACGGCGAGGCCCACGAGCGGGAGTCGACCCCGCACCGTGGAGGGGCGCAGAAACGAGCTGGCCCCCCAGCCGCCGAGGAGGACCGGAAAGAGGATGCTCGCGTAGCCGAATCCTCGGAACAGCGCCCACGCCAGCCACACACCCACCGGCCCCACCAATCCCTGCTGGTCGGTCGGCGACTCATGTGGATCGAACGCGGCCAGGGCCACGACGCCGAACCCGGCGGCCACGAGGGCGCTGATCCCCTTGGCCTCGCGTACCCATCGGCGATGCTCTGCCTTCTTGCGGGCACGGCGAGGCTTGTCGTCGGCCGACGTCGTGACGGGCATCAGACCTCCAGGATGATGGGAAGCACCACCGGCTTCCTGTGGAAGCGGTGGTTGATGAACTGACGGACGGCCGTGCGCACGACCGCGCTCATCACCTCGCGGTCGAACGGCACCGTGCAGTCACGCTCACCGAGAGCCTTGGCCACCGCCCCCTTCAACTCGTCAAGGAGGGCTTCGTTCTCCTTGACATACACCACGCCGCGGGAAGCGATCTGAGGCCCGGTCACCACGACACCCTCGCGGTCGACGACCAGCGCCACTGCCACCAGGCCCTCGTTGGACAGGATCTGACGATCGCGAAGAACGACGGCGCCGATGTCCCCGATGCCCTTGCCATCGACGAGCACCCGACCGGCCGGGAAGCGACCCACGACACGGGCGTCTGACGACGAGACCTCGAGACCCATACCGTCTTCGATGACGAACACGCGCTCGGCGGGCACGCCCACGCCGGTGGCCAGGCGGGCGTGGCCGAGCAGGTGCCGGTACTCGCCGTGAACGGGCAGGAAGTAGCGCGGGCGTGTCATCGTGAGCATGAGCTTCAGATCTTCCTGGCTGGCATGCCCCGAGACGTGAACGAAGGCGTTGTCCTCGTAGAGGACCTCGGCTCCGCGTCGATAGAGCCCGTTGACCACGCGCCCCACCGTGCGCTCGTGGCCAGGAATGACCCGCGACGACAGAATCACCAGATCGCCCGCCTCGACCTGGACGTACTTGTGCTCACCGGCGGCCATGAGGGCCAGAGCGGAGTTGGGTTCGCCCTGGCTTCCGGTGGACAGGATGACCTGGTGCCGTGCGGGCAAGGCCGCCAACTCGTCGACCGACACCAGCACGTGCGGGGGAATCCGCAGATATCCGTGCTCGGCGGCGAGGGCCACGTTCTTCTGCATGCTCATGCCGAGCAAGGCCACACAGCGCTCGAACCGTTCCGCCAGGCGCAATACCTGTTGGATCCGATGGATGTGCGAGGCAAAGGTGGAGATGATGATGCGGCCCTGGGCGCGTTCGAAGCGCTCGGCCAGCGCGGCGCCCACTTCGGTCTCCGAGGGCGTGTGACCCGGACGATCCACGTTGGTGGAATCGGAGCAGAGCACCAGCACTCCCCGCTCGCCCAGCTCGGTCAGCGTGCGATAGTCCGGCGGCTCACCGTCGAGCGGCGCTGCGTCCAGCTTGAAATCGCCCGTGTGGACGATGGTCCCGACCGGCGTGTCGATCGCGAGGCCGATCCCGTCGACGATGGAGTGCGTCACCCGAATGGCCTGAATGCCGAACGGGCCTATCTGGACGCGATCGCGGGGCCGCAGGGGGCGCAGATCGGCGCCCTCCAGGAGTCCGTGCTCCCTGAGCCGCTCGCCCACGAGGGCCAAGGTGAACGGCGTGCCGTACACGGGGAGCCTGAACCTCACGCAAGAGATAGGGAATGGCGCCGATGTGATCCTCGTGGCCGTGAGTGAGGATGAGCGCGCGAAAGCCCTCGCGCTTGGCGAGCGCGTAGGAGAAGTCCGGTATGACATAGTCGATCCCCGGCAATTCGTCGTCCGGGAACATCAGCCCGCAGTCGATGGCGAGGAGGTCGTCGGCGGACTCGACGAGCAGCATGTTGAGGCCGATCTCGCCGAGTCCGCCGAGGGGAATGAGCCGGACTGGGGGGTTCACGGGGCTCCTTTCGTGCGGTCATCGTAGCATCCGGCACTCGCCGATCCGAAGTTTCGGGGGACCTCTCGAAACCCCTCAGCACCGGCCTGAACCGCGGTCGGCAGGAAGACCGCAGATTCATTTCACTTATAGTTTCCAACCCGTTATACTTAGCGCGCGACACCCCCCGCGATTCCTTTTTACGCAGGGGGGAAAAACATGGTAGGGAATAAAGGGCAGTTCGACAGGCCATCACTGACAAGGGGGGGACGCATGCGAAATCGTTACTTGTACTTCGCCCTGGCCGCCGTCGCGGTGAGTTCCATCGTTACGGCAGGCTGCGCCAAGCGGCCGACCGTGACACAGGCCTCGGCGCCGGCACCGGTCGTTGCCGCACCGCCAAAGCCAACCCCCCCACCACCGCCGCCGCTCCGCCACCACCGCCGCCGCCGCCGCCCGTTGTCCAGGCGCCACCACCGCCGCCACCGCCGACGCCGCCGCCGCCACCGCCGCCGACGCCACCTCCGCCAGCGCCACGTCCGGCTCCGGCGCAGTTCGAGCCGAACCCGAACCTCAAGATGATCCACTTCGACTTTGACAAGTCGAACATCCGCAAGGGAGACGCAAAGATCCTCGACGGGAACGCCGACTGGTTGAAGGCGAACCCGAACATGCTGCTGCTCATCACGGGCAACACCGATGAGCGCGGCACGGTCGAGTACAACTTGGCCCTCGGTGATCGCCGGGCCAAGGCCGCCCAGAACTATCTCGTCTCCAAGGGCGTGGCAGGAGATCGCATCTCCACGGTCAGCTACGGCGAGGAGCGGCCGATCTGCACGGACAAGCCGCCGAAGGACAAGTGCCACGCAATGAACCGTAACGACCAGTTCCTGACAAAGCCTAAGTAACCGACCGCATGGGGGGCCTTGGAGGCCCCCCATGGCCCCTTCGCTCCGAGCGCCCCGGGTTCCCCGGGGCGTTCGGCGTTTTACGCGTGACCGCGGCCCGGGATACGACCGGGGGTGCTGATGGATTCGGAGAGACGCGCGGTGAGATGCGCGAACTCCTCGAGGCTGAGGGTTTCAGCGCGTCGAGTCGCATCGATCCCGGCGGTCTCTAGGGCGTCGCGGACCCGCTCCGAAGGGAGCGCCAGCGCGGTCGCGAGCGAGTTGGCGATGGTCTTTCGGCGCTGAGCGAAGGCCGCACGGACGACCGCGCGAAACCTCTCCTCGTCCGGGACAGATATGCGGGGCGCCGGCAGAACCCTCACCCGAAGTAGTGCCGACTCCACCTTGGGAGGCGGCCGAAACGCCCCCGGAGGAACTGTGAGAACGACCGTGGGCTCGCTCACGAGCTGGGTGAGGACAGAGAGACTCCCGTAGCTCTTGCTACCCGGGGTCGCGGCCACGCGCTCGGCGACCTCGCGCTGCAGCATGATCACCATTTCATCAATCGCCGATCGCGCTGCAATCAGCGCCGTGAGGATAACCGTTCCGGCACTGTAGGGAAGGTTCCCCACCACCACCACCCGGCCTCCGGGGGGTCGGACAAGGCTCGAGTAGGGCCAGCTTCGCGCGTCGGCCTGCACCACCATGACGCTTGGGAAGCGCGTCCGCAAGGCCGGGACGAGGGTCGAATCGATCTCGAGCGCGATCAGTTGTCCAGCCCGGCGGGCCAGTTCCCCGGTCAACACCCCCCGCCCGGGCCCGATCTCGACCACGAGGTCGGTCGAGCGCGGCGCGATGGTGTCGACGATGGCGCGCGCGACGCCGACGTCACCGAGGAAGTGCTGGCCGAGGGTCTGGCGCCGGCTGCGGGCGCTCACCGAGCCCGGTCGAGGCGGCGCGCACGCAAATCGGCCATGAGAGCCGCATGGACGCGCCGGACCTGATCCTGAGTCGCGGAGCGCTCGCCGCTGTTGTCGATCACGTAGTCGGCAAGCTTGACCTTCTCGGCGAGGGGCATTTGACTGGCGATCCGCCGCGTTACTTCGGCCTCGTCGGCGCTGGTCCCGCGCGTGCAGCCTGGCGCGTTGGGTCGCCTCGTCCGTCGCCACCACCACCAATCGATCCATGTTTCGGTAATTGCCGCTTTCGATCATGACGGGAGCATCGAAGATGACGACCCCCTCGAACCCCTGGTCCGTGAGTTCTTGCACCCGACGCGCGAACCGCTCGCGAATTCGCGGATGGGTGATGGCTTCCAGCCGGCGCCGCCGCTCGGGGTCGGCGAACACGATGGCGCCCAATCGCTTGCGGTCGAGAGCGCGGTCGACCTGCACGACGTCGGGCCCAAACTCGGTCACGATATCCGCGTAGGCGGGCTCGCCCGGCTCTACCACCTGCCGCGCGAGGAGGTCGGCATCGATGATCACCGCACCCAGGGAACGGAACATGTCCGACACCGTGCTCTTGCCGGTCGCGATGCCGCCGGTCAACCCCACCAGCAGGAATGCCGCCACGTCGCGCGTCCTACACGTGGGACCAGTCAGAGCCTGATTTCACGTCAACCACGATGGGGACGTTGAGCGGAAGCGCATTGGCCATGATCTCGGTGGCCAGTGCTCGATCTCGGCGACCTCGCCGGGGGGCGCCTCGAACAGCAACTCGTCGTGGACCTGCAAGAGCATCCGGGTCGCCAGGCCCCTCCTGTCAAGCGCCTCCTGCATGCGCACCATGGCGATCTTGATCATGTCACTGGCCGTCCCCTGCACCGGCGCGTTCATGGCCATGCGCTCAGCCGCATTGCGGGCGACCGGATTGCCGGACCTGAGATCGGGCAAATACCGTCGACGTCCGAGCAAGGTGCTGACGTAGCCCTGCGCGCGCCCCTCGGCGAGGGTGCGGTCGATGAAGGCGCGCACGCGGGGGTGGGCGGCGAAATAGTCGCTGATGTAGCGCTGCGCCTCCTTCTGATCGATCTTGGTGGCTTGAGAGAGGCCGAAGGCGGAGACGCCGTAGAGGATGGCGTAGTTTGCGCTCTTGGCGATGGTGCGTTGAAGCGCCGACACCGCTTCGGGGGGAACCCGGAAGACCTCCGAGGCCGTGCGTTGGTGAATGTCCTCGCCGCGTTGAAAGGAGGCGATGATGGCCGGCTCTCCCGAGAGATGGGCCAGGATGCGGAGCTCGATCTGCGAATAGTCGGCCGCCACGAAATGCCAGCCTGGCTCGGGAATGAAGGCGGCACGAATGCGCCGCCCGAGCTCGGTGCGGATCGGGATGTTCATGAGATTGGGATCCTGCGAGCTGAGCCGTCCGGTCGCCGCCACCAGCTGATTGAACGTCGTGTGGATGCGGCCGGTGGCAGGATTCACGAGCCCCGGCAGGGTGTCGGCGTAGGTGTTCTTCAGTTTGGCCAAGGTGCGGTGCTCGAGGACCTTGCCCGGCAAGGTGTGGCCCACCGCCAGCTCGGTCAGGACGTCGGCGTCGGTGGAGTAGCCCGTCTTGGTGCGCCGCATCACAGGCAGTTTGAGCTTCTCGAAGAGGATATGCCCGAGTTGCTTGGGCGAGGCGATGGTGAACTCCTCCCCGGCCACCGTGTAGATCTCGCGGGTAAGGTTTTCGAGCTGGCGCTCCAGCTCCTTGGCGAAGTCCCCCAGGCGCTGCGGATCGACCCGGATGCCATGGCGCTCCATCACTGCCAGCACGGGCACCAGCGGCCGCTCGATGTCTTCGTAGATCCGGAGCAGCGCGCGCTCGTCGAGCTCGCGGCGCACGTGCTCCCAGTACCGCCAGAGCCAGCGGGCGCGCTCCGCCAGTACCGGACCAGGGTCCGCACCAGCGGTCGTGTCAGAGGCTCCCAGCGCGGGCGGACATTCCCCGAACGCCTCCATACAGATCTCGTCGAGGCGATAGGTTTGACGGGCTGGGTTCAGAAGGTAAGAAGCGACCGCGCTGTCCTCGAACCGCGCTGGAGTCGGGCCAGCCGCCAGCCACCACTCGAGGAGGGGCTTGGCGTCATGTACGATGAGGTCCCGCGAGGCCAGCCCTGGGGCCGCGATGTCCAGCGCGACCGTGGCCGGCACCGCGTCGGGATGAAACACCGCGAGAGCCCGCATACTCGGGTCCGGCGGCGCTGCCGTTCCCGTCCACTCCATCGCCACGGGAGCCCCCGAGGGCAGCGCTGCCAGCCACGCCTCGAGTGACTCGCGCGACGTCAGGGCCGTCGCGGGCCCGACGTGCGTCTCGACCCTCTGGGCCGGCAACTCCTTGACCAGGCGCGCGAACTCCATCTCCATCCACAGGGCGCGCAGCTTCGTCCAGTCGGGTTCGACGCGGCGGAACGCTTCGAGGTCGAAACTGAGCGGTACCGCGCGAGAGAGTACGGCCAGCTCGCGCGACAGCATTGCTTGCCGGCGCTGAGTAGCCAAGGTCTCTCGGAGTTTTCCGGGAACCAGCGAGAGGTTCTCGAAGAGTCGGTCGACGCTCCCGAACTGACTGATGAGCTTGACCGCGGTCTTCTCACCGACCCCTTTCACGCCGGGGATGTTGTCGATCGCGTCACCCATGAGAGCGAGCACATCGGGAATCTGGGCCGGAGCGACCCCCCACCGTTCGCGCACCTTACCCTCGTCGTAGACGATCCGCTCACCTGTGCGCCCCAGCACCGAGAGCGCCCGCACCCCCGGACCCACAAGCTGGAGCAGGTCCTTGTCGCCGCTCACCACCGTGATCTCGACGCCGGGGGCGCGAGCCCGCTCGACCAGGGTTGCGAGCACATCGTCCGCCTCGAATCCGGCCACCTCGAGCGCCGGCACCCGCAGTGCCTCGAGAAGACGGCGGACATACGGCAATTGCTGCACGAGGTCGTTGGGCATCGACGTCCGCGTGGCCTTGTACTCGGTGAAGAGCGTGTCCCGGAAGGTGGGCCCAGGAGGATCCCAGGCGACACCGAGGTAGTCGGGCTGCTCCTCGCGAATGAGTTTCCAGAGCATCGTGCTCAGAATGAGCACGGCGTGGCTCGGAACCCCCTTGGAGGTCGAGAGGTACCCCACCGCGTGGTAGGCCCGGAAGAGGTGCGAATGCCCGTCGACGATGTAGAAGGTCGGCATTGGGGCTTTACCTGGCTCGCGATTTCGCGGGACGCGGCGAGGACGCCCCGCAGATGCTCGTGTACATGGCACGGACCTCGCTCGTCCGGCGGCGATAGTCGGCGAGGAAATCGTCGCGCGAGCGATAGTCCAGCGCAGTCGCAACCCGGCGCGGTATGGGTCCCGCCAGCTCAAGCACGTCGGCCGGACGGGCCCCGAGTAGACGCAGGGACGTCGACACCCGGCGCAGAAAGCGATAGTGCTCGATGAGGCGCCTGCGCATGGTCGGGCGGAAGAGCCCCAACCCGGGCCAGGCCCGCGAGAGCAAACGAGGTACGGGCCCGGCGCACGTCAGGGTGGCGATGGCCATGGACGAGCTGGAGCGCCTGCGCCAGAAATTCGATGTCGACCAGTCCTCCCTTGCCGAACTTGACGCAGAGTCGCCCCGGGGTCTCCTTACCCAATTCCACCTCCATGCGGGCGCGAACGTCACGGATCTCGACCAACCCGTCGGCGCCAAGACCCTCACTGTAGACGAGACGGCGCAAAGTTTGAAGCACGGCACGCCCGAGACGCGGGGAGCCCAGGACGAGACGCGCGCGCGTCAGACTCTGCCGTTCCCACAGATCCCCGTGCTCCCGATAGTAGCGCTCGAGGGCGTCCACGCTCGAGGCGAAGCCGCTTCCCTTACTGCCCGGGCGCAGACGGAGATCAACGGCGAAGGCCGTACCGGCCGCCGTGATGTCACCGAGCGCGCTGGCCAGCCGCTCCGCCGCCTCGCAGTAGAACGTGTGCGCATCGACCTGACGTGCTCCGTCTGTGCGCCCATCGCCGCCGAACACCACGAACAGGTCGAGGTCAGAACCGGTGCTGATCTCGCGGCCACCCAACTTGCCGAGACCCACGATCACTGCGGGGACGAATTCGCCGGCGTCGGTACGGGGTGCGCCATAGCGCTCGACCAGTCCACCCATGGTCAGCATCCATCCGGCGCTGAGGGTCGCTTCGGCCAGCTCCGTCATCTCCCATGCGTAGCGCTCGATCGTGGTCAGCCCAAGCAGGTAGCGCCAGACAACCCGGAGCTCCTCCGCGCCTTTGACCCGTCGCAGGCTGTCCCGTTGCTCGGCGGCATCGAGCGCGGGCGCGAAGATCCGCGCGAACGCGGCGCGGAAGGCCGCCGCGTGAACCGGCGCCGTCAGCACCTCGGGATCGGCCAGCGAGGTGAGCAGCTCAGGCTGGGCAATGAGGAGCTGGGTGAGCAGATCACCCCCCGCACACAACCGGGCCAAGCCGTGCAGGAGCCGCTCGTCGACGGCGAGCATCTCGATCAGGCCGGCGCGCGGGCCGGCCGCCGAAAGGAATCGTTCGAACTGATTCAGGGCCTCGTCCGGGTCGGGACTCTTCCAGAGGGCGTCGAGCAGGGCAGGAAAGAGGCGCTCGAGGGCCCGGCGGAGGGCACCGGCGTACGGAACGAGGGGACGCCCTTCCAGAATGAGCCGCAAGTTGTGCCGCGCGCGCTCGGGGTCGACGAAGCCCGTGGCCGAGAGGGCCATCACGCCGGGAATCCTGAGCCGCATGGGCACGGTCTGCTCGCGCTCGCTGAAGAACTGACGGAAGGCCCGGTGCACGGCGGCGGTGACCCGCCGGTGACGGCGTCGGAACTCCCGCACCGCCTGCGCCGGGGTACCCCCGATGCCGATCCGCCGGGCCAGACGGGCAAGGGCGTCCGCCTCGCGTGGCAATGTATGGGTCTGAAACTCGTGCAGGATCTGCAAACGATGTTCGACAGTACGCAAGTGAGCATAGGCTTGGGAGAGCGCCCCGCCCAACGCGGGAGCCAGGTAGCCGCGCTCGACGAGCCGAAAGACGGCCTTGAGCGTTCCCGGCTCCCGCAGCCAGGGGTCGTCGCCCCCGTAGAGGAGCTGGAGGGCCTGCACGATGAACTCGATCTCACGGATCCCGCCCCGTCCGAGCTTGACGTTACGGGTGAGCCCATCCCCCTTGTCGGTGAGCGAGCGATCGATCTCCCCTTTCATCGTGCGGATGGACGGGATCACCCGCGCATCGATACCCGCGCGATAGACGACGCCGCGCGCCCACGCCATGAAGCGCTCCCCTACCTGCGCGTCTCCGGCCGTCACCCGCGCCTTCAGGAGTGCCTGGCGCTCCCACAGCTCGGCGCGGTCAGCGTGGTACGCACGGAAGCTGTCGAGAGACAGCGCAATGGGGCCCGATCGACCCTCGGGGCGGAGTCGCAGGTCAACGCGGAAGAGATAGCCCTCGTCGGTGGACTCCTCCATGATCGCCACGATCTCGCGACACACTCGGGCGAAATAGTCGCCGTTGGCCAGGCGTCCTCCGGGGCCGCCCGTTGTCTCGCCCTCGGCGCCGTAGACGAACATCAGGTCGACGTCGGAGGCGTAGTTCAGCTCGCCCCCGCCGAGCTTGCCCATGCCGATCACGGCGAGTCCGGTCTCTCCCCCTCGCCGTCGCGGGGCGCTCCATGCTCCGCCTGGGCAGCAGCGTCGGCCATACGCCAGGCCTCACCCAGGCACGCGTCGGCCAGATGCGACAGCTCCTCGGTCGTCTGCGCCACGTCGGCGTCTGCCAACAGGTCCCGTGCCCCGATGCGAAGCAGCTGCCGATACTTGAACCGACGCAAGGCATTCAGCCTGGACTCGCGGGTGGTGAACGCCGCCAAGGTCTGGGCGAGATCGACGGCATAGTCCTCCGCCAGCCACACGCGCATGGTGCGGGGCTCGAGCAGCCAGGCGAGGATGTTCGGCCGGCGCCGGAGGGCGTCGGCCAGCACCTGGCTTGAGCCCGAACACGCGCGCCAACAGGGCCGCCGCCCCCGGATGCTCGGCCAGGGTCCGAAAGAAGACACCTCGGTCGACGACCCCCACATAGTGCTCGAGGTTGTTGAGTGCCATGTCGGGATCGGGCGCCGCTCCAAGCTCAGCGAGCAGGCGCCGCAACGTCGGTGCCAGCAGCTCGGCGTCGCGTGGGGTGGGGGTGAGGCTGTGGAGATTTTCCACGGCGGCGGCTGGATCGCTGAAGCCGAGTCGCCGCAACATCCGGCGGGCAGCCCCCGCGGCGTGGGGGGCGGCGGTCAGCAGAGCTGCGGGCAGAGGGTTCAGATGGCGGACTCGCCCGTCTCTCCCGTCCGAATGCGGATCGCCTCGCCGATGGGGAGGACGAACACCTTGCCATCACCGATGGATCCGGTCTTGGCGGCCCCTGCGATGGTGGCCACCACTTTGTCGGCAAGGCCATTCGGGACGACGACCTCGATCTTCACCTTAGGAAGGAAGTCGACGGTGTACTCCGAGCCTCGGTAGAGCTCGGTATGCCCCTTCTGACGTCCGAAGCCACGCACCTCGGTGACGGTCATCCCGACCACTCCGATCTCCGTGAGGGCCTCTTTGACATCGTCGAGCTTGAACGGCTTGATGATGGCTTCGATCTTCTTCATAGAGGCCCTCCTGTTGTATTGGGGGGCCCCGAACATGGCCCCCCAATCCCCCCTGCGCTCGGCGCGCCCCGGGAAACCCGGGACGCCCCTCGGTCTTCCGCGTGCGCCTGCCGGGGCCCCGAAATGGCCCCCCAATCCCCCCTGCGCTCGGACGCGGCCCGGGAAACCCGGGCCGCCCCTCGGTCTTCCGCGTGGCCGGGGGCCCCGACCAAGCTCCGCGCTCGGAGACTCAGGATACTCAGATTTCTTCCAGGATGGGGAACATGAGGGCGGAGACGTGGGAGCTGATGCGCTTGAGGTTCGTCAGGACGTCGAGGTGAATCTCCGAGGTATCGAGCGCGACCAGCGCGCTCAGGGCGGCACCGATGAGCACCACGAGAGCGGGCGTTTCCGAAAGGGCGGCGATGACCTCCTGCAGCAGGGCGCTGTGCTCCAGGGGCACGGCGCCGTCGACGATGAGCTTCAGGCCAAGAAACATCAGGCCGAGCCCCAGGACGGCCTGGCCGAGGTCCTTCACGACGCGGCGGCGCCCGAGATAGCCGATGGTGAACCCGAAGACCGACCAGTAAGGGCGCGTAGGCGACGATGTCGAAGGCGATAAGCTGCACGGTGAAGGTGGTCCCGATATCGGCGCCCAGGATGAGGCCCAAGGCCTGGCGAAAAGTCATGAACCCGGCTGACACGAATCCGACCAGCATCAACGTCGTCGCCGCCGACGACTGAATGATGGCGGTGACGGCCGCGCCCGACAGAAGGGCCGTGAGGCGGTTGCGCACCAGCCCCGTCAGTAGATGCCGCAGCCGGCCGCCGGCGGCGCGCTGCAGAGCCTCGCCGCTCTGGCGAATGCCGTAGAGCAATAGGGCCATGCCGCCGAAGAGAGCCAGCAGGACTGTCATGCCCGGGTCAGGTGCTGACTCTTGAGCTCCGCCGTGAGGTGAGAGGTGTCGTTGACGGAGACGAGACGTGGCGGTTTGACCACGGTCAGCGAGCAGTTGTCCACGCGCAACCGCCAGAGGAAATTGAACGACGACCCCAGCAGGGCGCACGCGTACACGCTGATGACACCCCCGTGCGCGACCACCAAAACCTCGTCCTCCTCGGCATGGGCGGACGCGATGCGATCGAACGCGCAACGCACCCGAGTCGCCACGCCGTCGAGGGGCTCACCCCCCGGCGGCACGTAATCGTGCGGGGCGCGGAGCCACGCCAGATACGGATCGCCCTCCTGGCCCTTGATCTCCTCGACCGTTCGTCCCTCCCACTGCCCGAGCGACAGCTCCCGCAGCTCGTCCATGGCGACGACCGGGAGAACGCTCCCCCTCCCTTCGAGGGCGATCGCGGCCGTCTCGCGCGCCCGGAGTAACGGGCTCACGTACACGGCGGTCAGCCGCCGGCCGCCGAGTCTCTGCCCCAGCGCGGCCGCCTGGGCCCGACCTCGCTCGGACAGGCCAACATCGGTCGAGCCTTGAAAGCGCCGGCTGGCGTTCCAGGCTGTCTGGCCGTGACGGGCTAGCAGCAGTCTCACGCCACGCGCGGACTAGTCATGAACGTGTCTCCTGCGCCGTGATCGCCTGGGCCCGCCCCAGACGCGCCAGCACTTCCTCGCGCCCGACGAGGGCGAGCACGTCGAAGATCGGCGGAGAGGCGGTGCGTCCCGTCACCGCCAGCCGGCTCAGCTGCGCCAGATCTACCAGCTTGAGCCCAAGCTGCGCCGCCAGCTCTCGGACCGCGACCTCGATCGCCGCCGGATCCCAGCTTGCCACCCGCCCCAGACACTCCGCCAGGCGCGCAAGTCGACCGGCTCCCTCGGCGGTGAACAGCTTCGCGGCAGCCTGGACGTCGTAGGACGTCGGCGCCTCGAAGTAGAAGCGCGCCTGCTCGGCCAGGTCCCCCAGCGTCTTCGCGCGCTCCTTGAGCGTTTGCGCGATCCGGGCCAGCCGGTCGTCGGCAGCGACCTCGATGCCTCGCGCGGCCAGAAACGGTTGAAGGCGGACCGCGAGCTCCGAAGCCGGGAGCTGCTTCAGGTAGTGCTGGGACAACCACTCGAGCTTGGTCACGTCGAACACGGCGCCCGAGGCCCCGACGTCCTTGATGTCGAAGAGGGCGACCAATTCCCCGCGGGTGAAGATTTCCTGGTCGCCATGCGACCAGCCCAGGCGCGCCAGGTAGTTCACCATGGCTTCGGCAGGAATGCCGGCGTCCCGGAAGGCTTGGATCGAGGTGGCTCCATGGCGCTTGGACAGACGGCTCTTGTCCGATCCGAGGATCATGGGGACGTGGGCGAAGGCGGGCACCGCGTACCCGAGGGCCTCGTAGCAGAGCATCTGCTTGGGTGTGTTCGAAAGATGATCGTTTCCACGGATGACGTGGCTGATCGCCATGGTCACGTCGTCGACCACCACGCAGAAGTTATAGGTCGGCGTCCCGTCCGTGCGGACCAGGATCCAGTCGTCGAGCTGCTGATGGTCGAAGCTGACGGCCCCGTGAATGAGGTCGTCGACGACGGTGGTGCCGTGCTCCGGAATGCGCAGGCGGAGCGCGCCTGCCGCGAGCCCGCGGTCCCGGCAGCGTCCGGAGTACCGAAAGGTTTCCCCTCGCCGCTGCATTTCCTCGCGGGCGAGGTCGAGCATCTCGGGTGAGCAGTCACAATAATACGCGCGGCCGACGCTCAGGAGGCGCCGGGCGTGCTCGGCGTAGGTGTCGAGCCGCTCGGTCTGGCGATAGCCGGGCGTGGGCGGCCCTTCGTCCCAGTCGAGGCCCAGCCACTGGAGGGCCTCGATGATCGACGCGATGTTCTCGTCCGTGGAGCGCGAGCGATCGGTGTCCTCAATACGGAGGACGAACTGCCCGCCCTGGTGGCGGGCGAAGAGCCAGTTGAAGAGGGCCGTCCGCGCCCCGCCCACATGCAGGTGCCCGGACGGGCTCGGCGCGAAGCGCACACGAACCGGCGCCCTCATGATCCGTCACCGCGCCTCGTGACACTCATCGCTCTCCGAGTGTACCCCACACGCGGTCATCGCCTCTCTCCGCGTCGAACGAAATAGCAGCGGGGCGCTCTACCGACCGTAGATGATGAGGAGCACGGCCAGCATCCAGCAGGCCGTGTTGACGAGGAGCGGGCGGTCATTGAGGAAGAGCTCCGAGGGATTTCCCCCCAGCTGCCGCCGATACAGAAGATAGAGGTAGCGAAAGATCCCGTACAGCACGAACGGCAACGTGGCCGGCAAGAGATTCGTGTGAAACTTCGCCACCGTCTCTGGTGACATGGTGTAGAGCGCGTAGGCCGTGACGGTGGAGGCCGTGACCACCGCGATCATCTGGTCGAGTAAGCCAGCGCTATATTCGGCCAGGATCGGTCGATGCCGGAGGGCGTCCTCCCCGAGGGTCAGATACTCGTGACGCCGCTTGCCCAGGGCCAGGAAGAGGGCCAGGAGGAGCGTGCAGATGACGAGCCAGCCGGAGAAGACCACACCGATGGCGAGCGCCCCCGCCACGGCCCGCAGCACGAAGCCCAGCGCCACGGTCAGGACATCGGCGATCACGAGATGCTTCAGCCAGACTGAGTAGATCGCCAGCAACAGCACGTAGGCAACGGCGGTCCCCGCGAAGGGGCGTCCGATCACCCAGGCCGCGGCCAGGCCGAGCACGATGAGCACGACCGCAACCGTGGCCGCCCGGCCGACCGGGAGCTGGCCCGAGGCGATCGGGCGCAGTCGCTTCGTGGGATGGAGGCGATCACGCTCACGATCGGCGATGTCGTTCAGCAGGTACACGGCCCCCGACAGGGCGCAGAAGACCGCGAAGGCGGCCAGGGCCACCCACACAGCCGGCGTGAACAACTCCTGCGCGAAGATGAGCCCGCCCAGTACGAAGAGGTTCTTGATCCACTGCCGGGGGCGCAGGGAGACGAGGACGGCCGTGAGGCTATTCGCGCGCGCGATTACAGGCCTCGTGGACAGCGCGGATCACCGTGTCAACCTCGTCATCGCGGAGCTCCGGATAGCAGGGGAGCGAGACGACCTCGCGCGCCGCTCGCGCGCTCTCGGCCCAGCCCGGGCCGACGACACCCTGTCCTGGCGGTCTGAACATCGGCTGATCGGGAACCGGAATCGGGTAATGAACAGCGGTACCTACGCCCAAATCGGTCATGGCTTGGATGAACTGGTCACGTCGGGGATGGCGCACGGTGTAAAGGTAGTACACGTGCCGAGCATCGGGATGCTCGGTGGGCAGGCCGAGGGGTAGCCCGGTGAGCCCCTCCCGATAGCGGTCGGCGATGCGCCGCCGCGCGTCGATCCACTCCGCGAGCCGACCGAGCTTCACGCGGAGGATCGCGGCCTGAAGCTCGTCGAGCCGACTGCACCACCCGAGTTCGAGGTGCCGATAGCGCCCACCATCGCCATGGTGACGCAAGCGGCGCGCCCGCTCTGCCAGGTCGTCACGGTTGGTCAGAATCATGCCGGCGTCGCCGCAGGCCCCGAGGTTCTTGGTGGGATAGAAGGAAAGGCACGCGGCGTCACCCCAGGCACCGACCGGACGGCCGTGGTAGGCAGCGCCGATGGCCTGCGCTGCGTCTTCGATCAAGGCCAGCCCGTGCTGGCGCGTGATGCGGGTGAGATCCTCCATGGCCGCCGGGTGGCCGTAGAGGTGAACGGGCATGACGACCTTGGTCCGGGGCGTGATGGCACGCTCGACCGCTCGGGGGTCAAGGGCAAAGATGTCGGGCACGATGTCCGCGAAGACCGGAGTGGCCCCCGCCATCAGAATGGTGGAGCTGGAGGCAATGAAGGAAAAGGCCGGGGTGATGACCTCGGTCCCCGGTCCAATCCCGAGGGCGGCCAAGGTCACCCGCAGGGCGTCGGTGCCCGAAGCCACGCCGATGGCGTGACGAACCCCGCAGAACTTTGCTACCTCGGCCTCCAGAGCTTCCCCCTCGACGCCCAAGATGAACCGCGTCGAATCGAGGACGCGTTCCATGGCCACCATCAGCTCGACCTTGAGCGCCGCGTGCTGACGGGCGAGATCGACGAGGGGAACCATCAGAACAGCCCCGAGCCAGAGCCCGAGGTCCCCAAACCGAATCCGGAGCCGAACCCACCCACCCCCAACAGGTTCACGGTGAACCGGAACTCGTTGCTGTTCCGAAACCGCGTAATGTACTCGAGGGCCACGGCCCAGCACTGGAACTTGATATCGAGCCCGTAGCGGTTCTCCACGAACGCGCCGGACTCGACGCTCCAGTTCGTCTGGAAGCGCGCGGTCAAGAAGCGGGTGATGTCGGCGGTCGCCACACCTTGCACGAAGTTGACGTTGGCGTTCCTGTCGTAGGTCGTCGAGATGGCAGCCGCCGCCGAGCCGATGGACGCCTTCGTCAGGCCGAGGGCAGGCTGCCCTCTCGGGTGACAGCACCAGCCCGAGTTGGGTGGTGACGGACTGGAACCCGCCGCCGTAGAAATCGTATGTCGCGTCGCCGCGCAAGTACAGGAAGTTGCTCGGGTTGACGATCAGCTCGCCGAACAGCGATGAAAAGGGCTGTTCGGTCCGCATCAGGTCGTACGACTGCGCGAGGGTGAATCGCAGCACCTCGAGCTTCAGCGCTTCCGTGCCTTCCGGCGCGAGGGTCTTGCCAAACACCCGGTTGATGAGCGAGTAGGTGACGCGATTGGCATTGTCGATCCGATCGAGCTCCGTCCACTGCGGCACGCCCTCCAGCCCCCCGCCCCCGATGAAGGTGTAGTTGAGGCGTGGCTCGACGATGTGCATCAACGCGTCGATGCCCATGAAGCCGGCCTGATAGATCCGCGAGGCGCGTGCCTCGATGTCTCCTCCCAAGATGGCCAGTCCCCGCAGCAGGGCATCGTTGTTGGTATCCTCGATGACGATACCCGCTCCGGGTCCGGGGCTGAGGCCTGTCACCGTCTTGGTGTAGCCAGTAAAGATGCCGCCCGCGAAGGGGGTGACCGTGAGCACGTCGGCGATGCGGGTGGGCCGCGATATCAGAGGCAGCGCGGCGAGTCGCCCACCTTCGGAGCCCACGTCGCGCACGAAGTTCACCGCGCTCGTGTCGAACTGGTAGAGAAACCCGGGCAGCCCCGGGACGGGCTGGGGAGCGCCGTTGAAAAAGATCTGGGGCAGCCGCTGGAGCGCCACCGGGCTGCGCTGGGTCAGATCCTGATACCAGAAGACGTTCCCCGTCAGGTTGAACGTCGGCCAGCGCTGCGACAGAAAGACGTTGGAAGGCACGAACTGCGTGCCGCGCGACTGCAGCGGCACCGCGTAGTCGCGGAGGAACGAGTTGTTGGACACCCGGTTGACGTCGGCGGTCAGGGAGAGCTGCCTGGTAATATCCCAGCCGTGCTTGAAGCTTCGCAAATCCACGGAGATCCTGCTTGACCTGGCTCTCGTAGACCAGGAACCCCGTCAGGCTGCCCCGGTTCTCCGGTGAGATGATGTAACGATAGGTGACGTTGCCCGCCGGCCCCCGCTCCGTCATGTATCCGAGAGAGATCAGCGCGTCCTGACTGTCGGAGATCGCCCAGAAGAAGGGGATCTCGGCGAAGAACCCCTTGAAGCCCGAGTAGCCCGCCACCGGGAAGAGGAAGCCGGTCTGACGCTCGCGCCGGATGGCCGCATAGAAGCCGGGCAACCACGGGATGACGGGAATGTCCTTCACCCAGAAGGAGGCGTGGGTGCCGTGCACAGCGTCGTTGAGATCCGCCGTCGCGTCGGCGGCGCGAAACGACCATGTGGGGGGGTCGTCCTCGCAGGTCGTGAAGACGCCCCGGCGAACGCCGTACAAGCCCTCGCCGAGCCGTTCCATCCGCTCCCCGCTCAGTCGGTAGTAGGGAGCCGTACGCGATTGTCCGTTGGTGACGACGCCGGTACCGGTCCTGTAGTTGTAGTCGATGCGATCGCCCGCGAGCCGATCGTCACCATCGTAGAAGATGACACGGCCCACGGCTGCCACGTCGCCCGTCTCGCGATTGACCTCGGCCCGGTCGGCGATCAGGCGCGCGTTGCCGCGGGTGATTTCCACGTTGCCCGTGGCCACGACCAGATTGTCCGTTCCGAACTGCTCTATGCGGTCTGCCACGACCGTGACTTGCCCCTCCGCCGACGGGACCGTGACCGTGGTCTGCCCGAGGGTGGGTTGGCTCCCGGCCAGTACGGCCAGCCCGACCAGCAGGATTACGACGAGGATGCGCGGCGTCACGAGACGGCCCGTTCGACCGGACACGGCATGTCGCCGAAGAGGTGCTGCAAAGCGTCGGCGACCAGATACAGCGAGCCCGCCACGACCGTGACGGCGGTGGGGCGCTGCGCAGCCAGGGCCAGCGCCGACACCACCGAAGGGGCGATGTCCCCGTGCGGCCGGTCGGCGGGCAGTTGAGCCACCAGCGCGGCCGGGGTCGCCGCGCGCGGATTCGAGGCGGCGGTCGCGATGACGCGATCGGCCAGGGGCGCCAGCTCACCCAGGATTCCGGCCACATCCTTGTCCGCCGAGAGGCCCACGATGAGCGTGGTGCTCTCGCCGCCGAAGTAGCTCTTGAGCGACGTGGCCAATGCGCGGGCACCGGCCACATTGTGGGCGCCGTCGAGGACCAGCCAGGGTCCTGCGCCGATCACCTGAAAGCGCCCCGGCCACTGCACCCGTGCCAGCCCGGCGCGTATCGTGGGCTCCGGCAGATCAAGGTGGCGGGCGGCCGCCACCGCCAGCAGGGCGTTCTCGGGCTGAAACGTCCCGAGCAGACCGAGATCGAGGTCGCCCAGCGCCCAGCCGGGCCCTTCGCATGAGATTCGCTGCCCGTCGAGACCCGAGTGACGGGCCGTGACGCGAAGATCGCGTCCCGCGACGAGCAACGGTGTCCCTACCCTCACCGTGTGGTCGTCCACCACCTGAGCCACCGCCGGCGCCTGAGCAGCCGAGAGGGCCAGGCCACCGCGCAGGATGGCGACCTTCTCACGGGCAATGTCGGTGAGAGTAGGACCGAGGACAGCTTGATGATCGAGGTCGACCCGGGTGAGAACCGTCACGATCGGGGTCCCGACCGTGGTGGCGTCCAGCCGGCCACCGAGGCCTACCTCGAGCACGGCCACGTCGACATCCTCCCGCGCGAAGTGGTCGAAGGCCAGCGCCGTGGTCGCCTCGAACATGCTCACGTCGAGGCGTGCCGCCAGGGTGGCCAAAGCCTCCACGCCATCGGCCACGCAGTCCTCGGAGATCGGAGCCCCGTTGACCCTGATCCGCTCTCGAAACGAGACGAGATGCGGAGACGTGTAGAGTCCCGTCCGCCAGCCAGCGGCCTTGAGCATCGCGGCCAGCATAACCGACACCGAGCCCTTGCCGTTGGTGCCGCCGACCTGCACGAGGCGGTACCGGAGCTCGGGGTGGCCGATGGCGTCCAGCAGGGCATGGATGCGTTCCAGCCCCGGCTGCATCCCCGCATGCTCGCCACCGCGCAGGGCGAGGACGCGGCTCACCGCGTCCGTGTACGTCACGGAGCCGACGGTCGATTCGGCGAAAAAGGTGAGGAGTCGGCGCAGGACATCCCGCAGGTCGCGCCGCTCCACGATGAGATCGACCTGCCCGTGCTCGAGGAGGAATTCCGAGCGCTGGAATCCCTCGGGTAACGGTTGGCGGATGGTCTCGGCGATCACCCGGGGTCCGGCGAAGCCGATGAGCGCTCGGGGCTCGGTCAGGATGACGTCGCCGAGCATGGCGACGCTGGCCGTGACGCCTCCGGTGGTCGGATCGGTCAACACGGAGAGGAAGGGAAGGCCCGCCTCACTCAGCCGCGCGAGGGCAGCCGAGGTCTTGGCCATCTGCATGAGGGAAAGAATACCCTCCTGCATGCGCGCGCCGCCGGACGCGGCCACAATGATCACCGGGAGGGTCTTGGCGATGGCGAGCTCGATCGAGCGCGTCAACCGCTCGCCCACGACCGAGCCCATGCTGCCCCCCATGAAGCCGAATTCGAACACGCAGAGGACGCTGGCCAGCCCGCCGATTCGGGCCACACCGCACACGACGGCCTCGCTGGTCCCCGTCTTGTCTCGCGCCCCCTTGATCCGATCGCGGTACCGCTTCGTATCCTTGAAGCCAAGGGGGTCGACGGGCAACACATCACTCTCGCGCTCCTCGAAGGAGCCGGGATCGACGAGCTGCGCGATTCGCTCGCGCGCGGAAATGCGGAACGCGTAGCGACACTTCGGGCACACCTTTCCGGCCCGCTCGATCTCGGCGCGGTAGACGATCTCCTTGCACGAGTCGCACTTGATCCAGAGCCCCTCGGCGATGACGACCTTGCGCTTCGGGCCGTCCCCGTTGGCAGCTGTTCGCCGAAACCAGGCCATGGGTCAGTTTCGCAGGGGAGCTTTGAGGGCGGCGATGAAATCGCCGACCTCGCTCACGAATTGGGGAGACGAGGCGTGCGTCTCCACGCAGCGAACGATCGCCGATCCCACGACCACCCCATCGGCGAGGGCTCCCACCGTCGCCGCTTGCTCAGGGGTCCCGATGCCGAAGCCGACGCACACCGGCTTGCGAGTGACCCGCCGCAGGGCGCGTACCTGGGCGGCCAGCTCGGGCGGCAGCTCCTGCCTGGCTCCGGTCACTCCGGTGAGCGACACGAGATAGATGAAGCCGCGGCTCTGCCGCGCGATGCGCCGCAGGCGCTGCGCGGTCGAGGTGGGCGCAACGAGCTGCACCAGGTCGAGCCCGGACGTCTCGCATTCCGCAGCCAGGGGCCCCGCCTCCTCGGCGGGCAAATCGGCCACAATGACACCGTCGACACCGGCCCGTGCCGCGGCTTGGGCGAAGGCATCGAGCCCGAAGGCCACGAGGGGATTGTAGTAGGTCAACAGCACGAGGGGCACCGTCACGTCCGTTCGCACATCGGCAACCAGCTCGAGGACGCGGGGCAACGAGGTCCCCCCTTGTAGGGCGCGCATGGCGGCCCGCTGAATGACGGGCCCGTCGGCGAGCGGATCCGAGAACGGCACGCCCAGCTCGATGACGTCGGCCCCCCGGCGCTCGGCCTCCCGAACCAGCAGGCGGGTGGCGGCCAGAGATGGATCGCCGGCGGTGAAGTAGGCGACGAGGCCCCGCTCGCCAGACGCGCGCAGCCGGTCGAAGGTGGCGTCCAACCGGCTCACGGTAGCTCCGTGCCGAGCGCCTTGGCGACCACGCTGACGTCCTTGTCGCCTCGCCCGGAAAGTCCTACCACGATGGTCTGCGAGGGCGACAGCGCCTTGGCCAGCCGCACGGCGTGCGCCACGGCATGGGCGGACTCCAGGGCCGGCATGATGCCCTCCAGCCGGGTAAGCGCCTGGAAGCCCTCCATGGCTTCCTCGTCGGTGATGGACACGAACTCGAAGCGTCCGGTGTCCTTGTAGTAGGCGTGCTCGGGACCGACGCCGGGATAGTCGAGGCCGGCCGAGATGGAGTGGGCGGTGGCGATCTGGCCGTCGTCGTTCTGGAGGAAGTAGCTCATGGTCCCGTGCAGCACGCCCACGCGGCCCGCGGTCAACGTCGCCCCGTGTCGTCCCGTGGAGATTCCATGGCCGCCCGGCTCCACTCCGACGATCCGCACACTCCGATCGCCAATGAACGGATGGAAGAGGCCGATGGCGTTGGAGCCACCGCCGACGCAGGCCACGATCACATCCGGCAGACGCCCGATCTGGCGCCGTGCCTGCTCCCGCGCCTCGCGGCCGATCACCGTGTGGAAGTCGCGCACCATCATCGGATATGGATGCGGCCCCAGGGCCGAACCGAGCAGGTAGTACGTGGTACGCACGTTGGTCACCCAGTCGCGGAGCGCTTCATTGATCGCATCCTTCAACGTACGGCTCCCCGCCTCCACCGGGATGACCCGACCGCCGAGCAGACGCATCCGAAAGACGTTCAGGGCCTGGCGCTCGACGTCCTCGCTTCCCATGTAGACCTCGCACGAGAGGCCGAACAGCGCGGCCGCGGTGGCGGTGGCGACGCCATGCTGGCCGGCGCCCGTCTCGGCCACCAGCCGCTCTTTCTTCATGCGGACGGCAAGCAGTGCCTGGCCGAGGACGTTGTTGATCTTGTGGGCGCCTGTGTGACAGAGATCCTCGCGCTTGAGGAAGATACGGGCACCACCGTACTGTTCGGACAGCCGAGCCGCGAAGTAGAGTGGCGTGGGCCGACCCGCATAGTGGCGCAGGAGGTCGCGCAAGCGAGCGTGGAAGCCACGGTCCCGTCGGGCTGCCCGGTAGGCGCGCTCCAGCTCGATGAGCGGCTCCATCAGCGTCTCAGGGACGAAGCGTCCTCCGTAGACCCCGAAGTGCCCACGACGATCCGGCAGCTTGGCCATCAGCCGGCCTGCTGGGCCTCGGTCACGAAGCGCCGCACCTTGGCGGGATCCTTCCGCCCCGGTACGGCCTCCACCCCCGAGTTCACGTCGACCGCGTAGGGCCGCGCGATGCTCACTGCCCGCGCCACATTGGCAGGAGTCAGCCCCGCGGAGAGGATAACGCGTCCCGCTTCCGCAAGTTGGCCGGCCCGCTGCCACTCGACCGGGCGGCGTGGCTCCCCTTCGCTCCACCTCGCCGCGCTGTCGACGAGAATGGCCACGACCCCATGCCGGAAGTACTCATCGGCTCGCCGCCGTAGCTCCACCTCGTCGTCGGCGATCCCGGATAGCTTGATGGTCTTGATGACGGGAATCGTATACTCCGCGAGATCCTCCGGGGGTTCGTCGCCGTGGAATTGCAGGGCACGCAGGCCGCACGCCTCGGCCACCGCCTTCACGTGACCAGCCGGGTGATCCCAGAAGACACCGACCGGGGTGACGAAAGGCGGAAGGGCACGGACGATTGGCCGCACCACCTCCGCCGTCACAAAGCGCGGCGTATTCTCCACGAAGATGAACCCGAGAGCATCGGCCCCCGCCTCCACGCAGGCCATGGCGTCCGCCAGGTTGGTAATGCCACAGATCTTGACTCGGGTCGTCTTCACGTCAATGCCAACTCCCGGACCTTGGCGCCCACGTCCGGTGCGGTCACGAGCCCCTCACCGACCAACACGGCGTGGATGCCCGCCGCCACGACGCGCCGCACGTCGGCCGCGTGGGCAAAGCCGCTCTCGCTCACCACAATGGGCCCGCTGGGGATCAGGGGCAGCAGCGACAGCGTCGTCTCGATGCGCGTCTGGAACGTCCGGAGATCGCGGTTGTTGAGGCCGATGATGCGCGCCCCCACCGAGAGGGCCGTCTCCACCTCGGCGGGGGTATGGGCTTCGACGAGGGCGGCCAAGCCAATTTCCTTGGCGCCTGCAAGGAGATCGGACAGGTGCGGTGTGTCGAGAATAGCCACGATGAGAAGGATGGCATCGGCACCGACCGCGCGCGACTCCCACAGCTGGTACTCATCGAGCATGAAGTCTTTGCGCAGCAGGGGCACCGACACTGCTGCGCGGATCGCCGCCAGCAGGTCGAGGCTCCCCTGAAAGTACTTCTCGTCGGTGAGCACCGAGATGGCGGCCGCGCCATGACGGGCGTACGTCGAGGCCAGGCTGACCGGGTCCCAGACCTCGGCGAGTACACCGCGCGAGGGCGAGGCCTTCTTGACCTCGGCGATGAGGCGGACCTCGCCCGGTGCCGGCGTCAGAGCCGCCTCGAAGTCACGCGTCGCGCCAAGCTCGCGGCAGCGGCGCTCGAGGGCAGCCCGTGGCGTCTGCGTGCGGTGGCGCTCGATCTCCACCCGCTTGTCGGCGACGATCGAATCAAGAATGCTCGTCAGAAATCCGACCTCAGGCCGTGTCGGCGCAGGCTGTCGAACGACACCAGCGCGAGCTGGTCCAGCACGAACTCACGAATCGTCCGCGGTGGCGGCAGATCCCGCACGATACGGCCATCCTCCACGAGCGGTTTCAGGAGCCGGTCCCAGGGGCCATTCGCGGCGGGTGCGCTTTGAGCCGCCGGTAGCACGACCGTGTCCAGCGCTCCCCGACGACGATAGAGGGCTTTGGCCCCCGACCACTTTCCGCGCTTGGCCACGGGGCTTCCCTCGATCTCCATGATATCCAGCGCGAAGTTGAGCACGGGAGCACTGGCCAGCGACGTGCCGACCCCGTAGGAATCCACCAGCGGATTCAGGCGCAGGATCTCGTATTCGTCAATGCCGCCCGAGGCCACCAGCTTGACGTGCTGGAACCCGCGCAGGTCCAGCTCCCAGCGCACCTCCTCCAGGATGCGATAGAAGTCACCTCGCCGCGAGGAGGGGGTGTCCAGGCGGACGGCATACAGGTCCTTGCCGAGCGCCTGGGCCACACGGATGGCCTCGAACTTCTCGTCCAGCAAGGTGTCGATGAGTGCGACCCGACGCACCTTGGGATCGACCACCTCGTGAAATGCCGCCAAAGCCTCCACGGTATCGCCGATCATGAGCACGAGGGAGTGGGGAATCGTCCCCATGGGGTCGGCGTCGATCAGCTCGGCCGACTTGGTGACGGCCACGCCGTCGCAGCCTCCGATGAAAGCGTTGCGCTCGATCATGGGCGCCAGCGCCGGGTGCATGCGGCGCGCCCCGAACGAGATGACCTGACGCTCGCCGGCTGCCTTCTTGCAGCGTGCCGCCTTGGTGGCCACACCCGACGCCTGGCACAGGAGACCCAGCAGGGCTGTCTCGTACTGTGCCCATTCCACGTACGTCCCCTCCACCACGAGCACCGGCTGGTAGGGCGCGAAAACAGTCCCCTCGTCCATCGACCAGGCGCTTATTGGGAGCCCCTCCAACAGCCCGGCGACCTCCTCGATACCTGCCAGCACTCCCCAGCCCCAGTCTTCGGGCAAACTCTTGACGTACACCTCGGCCTTCACCCGCTTGCGGTCGGCGCGCGCCTCGAGGATCTGGACAGTACGCGCGAAATAGACGTCTGACACCAGGCCCCGCCTGATGTCGGCGTCGGAGGCGGTGTGAAACGGTCGTCGTGGAGTCTTGGCCATGATCGACGGGCCATTGTTCCGGCCCAAAAGTGCCGAAAGTGTGGCAGAACCCCCGAATCAAGTCAACGCGCCGCCATCCCCGGGCTCATAGATCGAGCGACTTGAGATAGCGGCGAAACTCTTCGGCCAGGTCTGCCCGATCGAGGGCAAACTCCACAGTGGCCTTCAGGAACCCAAGCTTGTCCCCGGTGTCGTAGCGGCGCCCGTCGAACTGCACTGCATACATCGGGCGGCGGGTCCGCAACGTCCTGAGCCCATCGGTGAGCTGAATTTCCCCGCGGGCATCGGCGGCCGTGTCCGCCAGAATCCCAAAAATCTCGGGGGTGAGGACATAGCGGCCGATGATGGCCAGGTCCGACGGCGCCTCCTGGGCGTTCGGCTTCTCCACCAGATCCGTGATCTCGTACACGTTCTGGCCGAGATGCCGGCCGGCGATCACGCCGTACTGATGGATCCTCTCCCGGGGCACCTGTTCCACGGCGACGACGGGTCCACCGTAACTCGCAAAGACGTCGAGGAGTTGGCGCATGCAGGGAGTACGTGCCCGGCCGATGATGTCGTCGCCGAGGAAGACCGCGAACGGCTCTTCGCCCACCAGCGCTCGGGCGCACAGAATCGCGTGCCCGAGACCCAAGGGTTCTTTCTGGCGTACATAGCACACGGAAGCCAGCTCGGAGATGGTCCTGATCTGAGCGAGCTCCTCGAGCTTGCCCCGGTCGGCCAGGTAGTACTCCAGCTCAAACGCGGCGTCGAAATGGTCTTCGATGGCGCGCTTGTTGCGCCCCGTCACGATGATGATCTCGGAGAGGCCGGAGGCCACCGCTTCCTCGACGACGTACTGGATCGTCGGCTTGTCGACGATAGGCAGCATCTCCTTCGGCTGAGCTTTGGTGGCGGGCAGAAATCGGGTACCCAGTCCAGCCGCAGGAAACACCCCCTTGCGAACCATCATTTGAATGGCTCCCTTCCCTTCACAGAACCCTTTCCATTGGGAGGCCCTTTCGAGGCCCCCCAATAGAACGACTCTCGTCGCCGCGCGATGAGGTGGAACGAAACGACATACGTTACCAGGCTGGCGACGCCGCCGAGCACGCTGGTGCCGACCAGCAGGGGAAGCGAGACATGATCGAGCAGGATTGGCAGATCGCGCCATTCAAAGCTCCCCGGCCGCGTTAGCAGCTGGGTCAGCCACATTCCTCTCTCCCCGGAGGGATCGGGCAGAATGAGGGTGCCGAACCTCAGCGCTCCCGCATAGATCAGCGGGGCGAACCAGGGTAGGTTCAGCCACGTCCCGGCCACGGTCGCCGCTCGATTGAGCCGGCAGACCACGGCGACCACGATTGCCAGCACGGTCTGCAGCCCGTAGAACGGCGTGAAGCTGATGAACACGCCGACCGCCAACGAGAGGGCCAGGCGCCAGGTCGGATCGTTCAGGTGGAGGGCATCGCGAAAGCGGCCACCCGTCCACAGGCGTGCCAGGCGAGAGCGCACCCGGTTCATGACTCCGACAAGGGGCGGCCGCCATGGTCTTCCAGATACTTGTCGACGGTCGATCGTCCACACGCCCTGCGCTCGCAGAATCAACTCCACAAGTTCGCGCACAACACCCTGCCCTCCCCGCGCTCGGGTCACGAAGTGGGCCACTGTTCTGACCTCGGGCGCGGCGTCAGCGACCGCCACAGCCAGGCCGCACCGTTGCAAAGCCGGAATGTCCAGCAGATCGTCACCAACGTAGGCGACAGCTTCAGGAGCCAGTCCGTGCTCTCGCATCAACTGATCGACGCTCTCACCCTTGCGGCGTGCCCCGAGGAGCACATGGTCGATGCCCAGACGGCTGCCGCGCACCTTGCCGATGGTGCTGGTTTCGCCGGTCACGAAGGCCGTCGTGATGCCGGCCCGGCGGGCAAGGGACACCGCGATCCCGTCGCGCGAGGAAAAGGATTTCAGCTCGTCGCCATGCTCGCTGAGCGCCATGCGGCCGTCGGTGAGGACACCGTCGACGTCCATGACCAGGAGGCGGATCTTCCGCGCCCTCGCCGTCACCGTCGAGCCTCGTCGAGTGGGCATCGTCACTGACTCCCTCGCGTCTATTCTACCGGGTGATGAGGATTTGACACCTGGCTCCCGCCGTTCCTATGCTGGGCCTCCATGACGCCCCGAGTCGCGAGATCCCTTCTGTTCGTCATCGCGCTGATCGCCTGTGCCGGTGCCGGATTCTGGGCGCATGCGTTGTGGACAGGAGCGACCGCCAGACCCGCCCCGACGGCACCGTCGCCGATGTCAACCGCCGACGCCCTCCAGGAAGCGATTGTGGCGGTGGCGGGACAGGTTCGGCCGGCTGTTGTCCACGTCGGAACGGTCCAGGTTGCCCGTCCCCGACGACCACCGGCGGGCGCCGGCCCATTCGCCAACGATCCGTCCTTCAAGGACTTCTTTGACCAGTTCTTCGGGCCGCGCGGGCCAGAGGCGCCGGGTGAGTTTCGCACACCGGGTCTCGGGTCGGGGGTCATCATCGACAAGCGCGGTTACGTCATCACGAACTTCCACGTCGTGAAGGGCGCCGATGCCGTCATCATCCGGCTCTCCTCCAAGGAGGAGTTTCGCGGCCGCGTCGTGGGGAGCGACGCCAAGACCGATCTGGCGGTGGTCCGCTTCGATCCCGAGCGCACTGAGCTACGGGTAGCCCAACTGGGCAACTCCGATACGCTCGCGGGTGGGCGAATGGGCCATCGCTATCGGGAATCCGTTCGGGCTCGATCAGACGGTCACGGTGGGCGTGGTCAGCGCCGTGGGGCGAGCCGACGTGGGTATTGCCACGTACGAAAACTTCATTCAGACGGACGCCTCGATCAACCCCGGCAATTCGGGAGGCCCGCTCGTCAACCTGCGCGGCGAGGTCATCGGAATCAACACCGCCATCGTGGCGACCGGGCAGGGAATCGGTTTTGCGATCCCCGCCAGCATGGTCAAGCGGGTCACGGCCCAACTGGTGGACCGCGGCAAGGTCACCCGGGGCTGGACCGGAGCCGAGACACAGGCGTTGACACGCGAACTTGCAGAGTCCCTAGGCCTGCCTGATACGCGCGGCGCCATCGTCTCGCGCATCCAGCCCGGTAGCCCGGCGGCGGCGGCCGGGCTTCAGAAGCAGGATGTCATCGTCGCCTTCGGCGGCGTGCCCGTCGAAGATTATCGCCACTTCCAGCGTCTGTCGGCGGACGCCGAGGTCGGCAAGAAGGTTCCCCTCGAGATCATCCGTGACCGGCAGAAGCGCTCCGCCGAGTTGACCATCGCCGAGGCTCCCGACAGCCCCAGCCCCACCCGCTGACCGCGACCCCCCCTCAAGCCACGAAGGGCGGAATGGGGGGAATATCCACCTGCTGGGTCTTCACCTGCATCACGCCAGTTACGCCGCGTGCCACTTCGACGGCCCGTTCGAGAGCCGCCGTTCCCTCCAGCACCACCACGCCGTCCTCGGCCTCCACGCTGATGCGATAGCGGCGGGTCTCGGGGTGGGTTGCGAGGGCCACCTGGACGCGCGAGGCCAGGGCGCGTGACGCCACGACTCGCCGCCCCCCGTCCGTGATGGCCATCTCGGGGCGGGATGCCACGCGCTCGATCATCTCCACCACCGCCTCGCACTTCAGCTTCTCGGTATTCACCACGACCTCGTACAACGTAGGATCAGCCAGGTCGACCTCGTAGAGGTACCGCATGCGCCCGGACTTCTCGCCGTCGTCTCGACGGATGAGATCGACCACCGCCCGCTGGTTCGGGGTCTCGCCGGTGAGTTCCGTCGTGCGCTTTATCCACCGGCGTACCCGCTGCTCGAAGGGGGCGATGATGCGGACGCGTAGCACGTGTGGGATGCCTCGGAGCAGCCATTGACCGCCCCGCCCCATCAGCACGACATTGTCCGCCTCGGCAAACTCGAGCAGGGTCGTTTGGAGAACGGTGATGTAGTAACGGGTCTCCGTGTCGAAGCGCTCGAAGAGGGAGGGCTTGGTCTCGTCGAGATGCGAGAGCTTTTCTTCGGCGACTCCGTAACGGCGCACGGCGTCGGAGAGCAATTCCTGGTCGACGTAGTGGAACCCGAGCCGCTGGCCCAGGGCCATGCCGATCTCGGGCCCGCCCGCTCCCATCTGATGCGAGATCGTGATGATCGCCATGATGTCACCCCCTGCGAAACTTTTCCTTGAGGGCAGCGGGGGCGATGGCGATGCGCTTGCCCCCGACGTCCTCCAGGATATAGACCTCGTCCGTCAGCGAACCACTGGCGAAGACCTCGAACACCTCGAGCGCGCTCTCCAGGGTGCTACCGGGTCGCTCGGCCACCATCCTCTCGACGGCATCGATGGGGAGTCTGGCCATGTC
This sequence comes from uncultured Candidatus Rokubacteria bacterium, assembly GCA_963754315.1. Taxonomy (GTDB): domain Bacteria; phylum Methylomirabilota; class Methylomirabilia; order Rokubacteriales; family CSP1-6; genus CAVWFS01. The sequence continues at coordinate 159,649 of CAVWFS010000006.1, read as the reverse complement.
GCTGGCGCCCTCCGCGCTAGGTGTTCTCCGGGAAGTTCGCCAAGGCTACCTGAACCACCCGACGGAGGCAAGACGCACGGCGGGGCCCCCTCAGGCGCGCTGTCCCTCGCGGGCCTGCAGGGCGCGCGCCCGAGTTAACCGGGCGTGAGCGTCGGCATGGTCCGGCTTGAGGGCAAGGACGGCCAGGGCGGCTGCTTCGAGGGCGGCATACTTGCCCTGTTGCTCGAGGATCTCCCAGAGCGTGAAATGAGCCCGGGCCATGGAGGGGTCGACGCGCAGCGCCTCGCGGCAGTGGTGCTCCGCCTCCTCGAGCCGCCCCTGGCCGAGCAGCATGCCGGCCAGCGCGGCGTGAGCGGTGACGGAATCGGCGTCGAGGGAGAGAGCGCCCTGATAGGCGGCCTCCGCCTCCGGGAGGCGGCGTTGCTCGGCGAGCATCTCCCCGAGGTCGCAGTGGGCCCTGGTGTAGTCGGGCTTGAGCTGGATGGTCTGGGTGAAGGCCGCCTCGGCCTCCGCGTAGCGGCCCTGCCAGTAGAGGGAAACCCCCAATCCGCGCCGCAGAGCGGGATGATCCGGCCGCAGGACAAGGGCCTCACGGTAGGCCGCCTCGGCCTCGGCGTGCCGGCCCTGGCGGCCGAGCCCCAGGGCGAGGTTCGCCCGGGCCTTAATGGAGCTCGGCTGGAGGCGGACCGCCTCCCGCAATGCGATCTCCGCCTCGGCGTGCTTGCCTTGCCGGCCGAGGGCCACGCCCAATTCATAGTGGAGTTCCGAATCATCCGGACGCAGCCCCACGGCGCGGCGGAGCGCCTCAACGGCCTGGGCATACTCGCCAAGACTTCCGAGCGCCAGTCCACGCTCCGCGTGCAGGTCGGGGTCGTCGGGTCGCACGCGGATGGCGTCGGCGTAGACGGCAGCCTCTTCCATCCAACGGCCCAGCCGACGCAGCGTGTTGGCGAGGCTCACATGGACCGGGATGTTGTCCGTTCGATGACGAATGGCATCGCGGAACGACGCGATGGCCTCCTCGAACCGGCCCTGACGCTCGAGTACCACCCCGAGCTGGTGGTGAGCATGCGCCTTGTTGGGGGCCAAGGCGACCGCATGACGGAAGGCCTCCACCGCCTCCGCATACCGACTGCGCTTCTTGAGCGTGGTGCCGATCCGTTCATAGATCTTGGCGTCCGTCGGTCGAAGCCGGCTCGCGTGGCGGAAGGCTGTCAGGGCCTCCGAGAGCTTTCCCTGGCGCTCCAAGGCCAGCCCGAGCCCGACGTGGGAACGAGTGTCGCGTGGGCGGAGAGCGATGGCAGCCCGAAAGGCGGCGGCGGACTCGGCGTATCGCCGCTGCTCGAAGAGGACGCGGCCAAGCTCGGTGTGGCTGGAGGCGGGATCAGCGCCGCTGATGATGCCGTCGCGGTAGATCGCCTCGGCCTCGGCGGATCGTCGCTGTCGTCTGAGCACGGTCCCGAGATTGCCCAGCACCACGGGGTCGTTGGGCCGCAAGCGAAGGGCTTCTCGGAAGGACGCTTCCGCATCGGCATAGCAACCCTGACGTTCCAGGGCCAGTCCGAGGTTCAAGTGCCCGCGCGCGTAGTCGGGTCGGACCTGGATCAGTTGCCGGAAGGTGCGGGCCGCCGCCTCGAACTTGCCCTGCTCGAAGACCGCGACCCCCAGTTCGAAGAGCGTGGTGGGAGATCGGGGATCGAGCTCGAGCGCGGCGAGCAGCACGGCCTCTGCCTCAGCTGGTTTGCGGCAGCGGCGCAGTACGATGCTGAGCTCGAGGTGGGCTTTGAGGCTTCGAGGATCGGCCCGAATGGCAGCGCGATAGGCCGTCTCGGCCTCGGCAAATCGACCGCTACGGACTGCGGAGCGACCTCGCGCACACCAGGCTTCGAAACCGCCCATACTCCCTGCGCGGTTAGCTATCCAGGCTTCGCGGCCCGCAGCAGGGCCAGATGCTCCTCGACCGTGTCAGTGGCAGTGATGGCCCGAATGACAACCTCGTCGATCACGCCGTTCCAGCGGGCCAGGGCGGGCGGGATCGCCTGCGGCTCCGGTGCCGCGATCGCCGTCTCGACCGGCTTCACGCCCATCCGGACGAAATGCGCACCGTAGGCCGGTATGCCCGCATAGCGGGCGCCTTCCTCCTCGAGTCGAACGCCAGCATCGGCCCCGAGCGCAACGCGGACATAGGCGAAGAGTCGAGGCGGCCGTCGGCCCGCCGCCGCCGCACCCGCCCGCACCCACTCGGCTGAGAGGCGAGCGTGCTCGGGGGTGAGCCAGTTGAACAGCACGCCGTCGGCGACCTCTCCGGCCAGACGGCACATCTGAGGCCCTAGCGCCGCCACGACGAGACGCAACCCGAGTCCGGATCGCAAGGCGGCAATCCCCGATCGGACACGAGCGAGGGACCCCGGATTGGGACTACCCACGCCGAGCAGGAGGCGGTCCAGCGGAAGATGGTTGGCGCGCACACCCTCGACGATGCTCTCGGGGCCGCGCGTATGGAGGGGGATCACCCCGATCCCGAGGTCGACACGCCGCGTCTCGCGCGCAGCCAGGTCGAGCGCGACCAGGCCATCGACGGAGCCGGGATGGTTCACCCAGAACGACCGAAACCCGAGGCCTTCGGCCTCGCGCGCGGAGGCGCGAATGATCTCGGGGGTAACGCCGGCGAAGACTGCAAAGCCGTAGTCCACTATCGCTCCTTCCCAGGCCCGCGAGTGTTGCCTTCTATGCCGACAGCCGCTCGTACATGGTGTGGACGTCGGCGCCGTGGAAGCGTGCCACGTGATTGGTGGGGGGCAACGCCTCGCTGTAGAAGAACGCGGGCAGTTCGTCGTCTTGCTCCGTGAAGCCAGCTTGGCGATTGAACTCGTACTCCAGGCGCAGGGTCTCCCGACCCAGGGCCTCGAAGAACTCGGTGGTCAGGTCGGTGCCGTGGGCGGCGTTCATCGTGTCGACCATGAACTGGACATTCGGATTGGTCACGCTCATGCCGAAGATGCACAGCCCCAACGAGTCGTTGGCGGCCACGCGCGTTTGGTGGAGCAGGCTCTGACTGACGATCGCCTCCACGTCCATTTCGCGCGTCTTGAGCCGGGGCAGGTTGCCGGCCGTGTGGTCGGCTCCCTGGGCGGTCGCCATCATGGTGACACCCGTGGCCTCCACCACACGAGGATCGTAGGCGCTGATCGCTTGCTTCTTGATGACGGGGACACGCCGGACATGGTAGGCCTCGCCCACGCGGGCGGTGCCCTGCGCCCACAGACGGCCTTTTTCGGTGGCTCGACCGATTTCGGCCAGGCACTCCACCATGAAGGGCACATCGCCGAACCGCCCGAGACCCGCCTCCATGAGGACGGCCAGCATGGCACCGGTCTCGATCGTATCAACCCCGAGATCGTTGGCAATGAAGTTGAGCTGGGCCAGGTCGTCCGGGTCGCTGATACCGCAGTTGGTCCCGAGCAGGCCCAGGGTCTCGTACTCGACCGGCGAGACGACCTCCTTGCCGTTGGCGTCGTGGTAGACGTTACTGCACTGGATCACGCAGCCCGGCATGCACGCATGTGTCTGCTCGCCGCCTCGCGAGGTGTTGAGCTGCGTGATGTACTCGCCTCCCATTTTGAACGTCTCGCCGGCGGCGGTGTTAGCCATCTGGCCCGCACTGAAGTTGCGCACCGGCAGCCCGCCCAGGTAGTTCTGGAGATCGGCCATACCCATGGTGCCGACCTTGGCGTAGAAGTTCGAGACCATAGAATCGGCCTGCAGCATCTTGGCGTAGTTCTTGATGCTCGCATTGACCTTCTTTGCGTCGTGCAATGGCGGAATACGATCCAGGTCGACGACAATCGCCTTGACCTTCTTGCTCCCCATCACGGCGCCCACGCCACCACGCGCCGCCAGACGCGACGGGCGACCGTCCTTGTCGCTGAAAGCGATGCCCGCGATGAGGCCCTGGTACTCACCCACCGGACCACACAGGGCCACGGTGACCTTCTTACCGTAGCTTGTGTGCAGCATGTCGTTCGCCTCGAAGTTGCCCTTGCCCAGGTACGGCGTACCGTCATCGAACTGGATGCTGCCGTCCTTCTTGAAATGCACGACCACCCAGTCCGGAGAGGCACCAAGTAAGGTGAACCCGGCGATCTTGAGCTGGCCCAGGCCATAGCTGAAGGTGCCGCCGCCGTTCGCCTCCTTGACCCCGTCGGTGAGCGGGCTCTTGCAGCCGACGCTGGTGCGGTTGGCGTTGGAGAAGCTCGTACCGGCGAAGGGCCCGGCCGAAAAGATAAGCGGGTTCCCCGGCGACAAGGGATCGACCTGGGCCACCTGCATGTCCACGAGCGTCTTGGCGATGAGATACCGGCCGGCCTTGACGATGGCCTCGCCGTGCAGTTCGCGCGCGGAGACAGTATGGTCGGTCAGGTCGATGTCGTAGTACCTGCGCATGGGCAGACTCCTCGGCATTAGGGATCGAGGAGCTGAGGCGAGCCGTTTCCGGCCGCCCGGCTCCAGCACACTCTATCATGGCGGCCCCGAGGCTCGACCGTCCTGCCGGGCGGGCCCCGCCGAAGGTGCCGCCTGTGCGGGAGGGCCTCCTCTCAGTTGGCGCGACCGATCGTCTTGTGAAGCTCGCTCAGAGGAACGATCCGCCCATGCAAGGGGAGCAGCCGGTCCACGGCCAGGCCGAGCCGCGCAATGTTGTCGGCGAGGTTGACCGTGTTCGGGTTCGCCGCCGCGGGCGGAGCGACGTTCGGAGCCAACGGGGAATAGGCATCGGCCTGGCTCAGGAGCTTCTCCCGTGGCAGATAAACCATGAGCATCCCGTCGGCATGGAGGTTGCCGGCGATATGCATGATTTCCACCGTTCGCATCCCGTCGGTCAGGACACGCTTGTCGCGCACACCCTCCACTGTCGCCTTGCGCGCCTCCCGGGCCAGGCGATCGGGAGTCACGGTGGCAGGAGCTGCCAACGCCCACTCGAAGAAGGAGCGGTTGGCCTCGTGGGTCACGAGGGTCGCACCCTCTGCCACGAAGGCGCGGATCCCCCCGGCATGGTCGAAGTGGTGATGGCTGTTCACGACGTAGCGAATGGGCTTGTTCGGCACGAGCCGCTTGACTTCGTCGATCACGGCCGCGGCGCGCTCGTCGTTGAGCGGCCCTTCCACGACGATCATGTGGTCCTTCATCTCGATCGCCACACTGTGATGGGTCCCGCCCGTCACATACCAGACGCCGGCGGTAACCAGATGGCTACTCACCCGCGCGTAGGGATTGGTGGTCTGGCGAACGTTGTCCGGCACCTGGATATCAACCTGGGCGTTGGGCCGGACCTCGGTCACGGTCAGATCGAGGGCGGGAAACCACCCGATCGTCTGACGGATCCTCGTGGGAAACTTCACGCCGCCGAAGTCTTGGTAGTCGGAATAGCTCACCTCGAACGGCATATCGCCCACCACGGGGTTCGAGAACACAGCCTCGACCTTGTCGACAAGATTCGTATCACCCAGCCAGGCCCTGGCCTTGAAGCGCCCGGGCACGATAAACGTGATCGTCCGGCCCTGGACCACCGCGTTGTTGGCCATGGCCGCCTTGATGACGCCGTGCGGGGTGGTCCAGAGCTGGAGTTGTCGGTCGATGAGGGACATGGGGACCGCGGTCGCCGTTGAACCGGCGAGGTTCCAGGCATGATCGCCGCTGGCCACGAGGACGAGCCGCGCCTCTCCCATCGCAGGAATGCCGCCACCTCGGGGTACCGAATCGGTGCGAGCGCGCACGAGATCCTCCCGATGAGACGCTGTCTCGTAGTTCACCGATCGTGTGTAGCTCTTGAGGTCGAACCGCGGCCACGGCCCGCCGGGCGCCGCACTCTGGCCGACATTGAAGATCACTCCCGCAGCCGTGTACTCGATAGACTTGAGATTGGCAGCGCCCATGGCCAAGGCCGCCTCGTCCAGCAGTGCCCGGCCATCCTGGGCGTAGACCGTGAGAGGAGCGAGCACTACCAGGGCGATGATCATAGACCTGAGGATCTTGCGCACGCCTGTCTCCTTGGCCGACGCTTGCTCTCGGCAGGGACCGCGACTATGGTACACGCAGCCTCAGGATGGGAGGAACAGAGGATGGCCAAGGGTACCCTGATCGCCGCGATGCACATGGGGCAGGCCGCCGAGGATGAGTTTCATGACTGGTATGACACCGAGCACTTGCCGGAGCGGCAGCGCATACCGGGCTTCCTTGTCTGTCAGCGCTGGATCGGGGCGTACGACCCCAAGGTCTCGGTGGCAACCTACGACCTCGAGTCCCTCGCGGTGCTGAAGAGCCCGCCTTACCTGGCCGTCGGAGGCGACAACCTTTCGCCGTGGTCGAAGCGCGTCACCCGTCAGGTCGAGCGCCTGATGCGCTTCGAGGGTGATCAAATCCTGCCAGGGGATCAGCTCCCGCCCGCCGAGGCTGGCGGGCTCCTGTTGAACGCCATGAACATCGCGCCCGGATTCGAGGCCGAGTTCAATGAATGGTACGACAAGGAGCACATCCCGGCCCTGTTGGCCGTTCCCGGCGTGCTCTGCGCGCGGCGCTTCCGTGGCAGCGGCAACCGCACGTACGTGGCGCTCTACCATCTGGCCCGGCCGGAGGTGCAGGAATCGGCCGAGTGGAAGCGGGCCCGCGAAAGCGAGTGGACAAGCCGCCTGCAGCCTCACTTCCGCGACCACCTGCGCCTGGTCTGCCGAAAGTACTGATGTAGTCGGGCGCCCCGTGGCGCCCCCGGTCCTACGTCGCCGGGCGCTCCTTGATCGAGACCCGCCAGTGGATGCGATCTTCCTCGGGCGGGTAGTCGCCGGCCGCTTTGTGGTACGAGCAGCGGTTGTCCCAGATGACGATGTCGCCCTTGTGCCAGGTGTGACGGTACTCGCCCTCCGGCTGGATCATGAAGCCCGTCAGTTCGTCGATGAGCGTGTCGCTCTCGCGCTCGTCGAGCCCCTCCACCCGTAGGATCTTGCCGGGGTCGAAGTACAGCGCCTTGCGCCCGGTCTCGGGATGGATACGAACGATCGGATGGAAGACAGGCTTCCAGTCGCGGTCTTCCTCGTTGAGCAGCGCGGTCGCCTTGCGTCGGCCACCATAGGTAAAGGCCCCCTGCCGCCCCTCCACCCGCTGCTGCAACGAGCGAGGCAAGGCATCGTAGGCGGCGTACATGCTGGCGAAGAGCGTGTCGCCGCCCCGGCTCGGAACGGCAAGGGCATAGAGCTGGGTAGCCTTGAACGGTTCTTGATCATAGGCGCCGTCCGTGTGCCACCCTTCAGCCCCCCGCCGATAGACGGCCATGTTGAGGGTTCCGTCGGCCTGGACCTTGTTGACGCCAAGCAACGTGACCTCAGGGTAGTCCGGGTGGCGGGTCATCTTGGAGGGGTGAGGGTGCACGACCCCGAAGCGACGGCTGTAGCGCAGAAATTCCTCGATCTCCAGATCTTGCTCCGGCACCACCACGACGTTGTGGTCGAGCCACGCACGATAGATCGTGTTGAACGTGGTCTCGTCAAGCGTCCGCACGTCGACCCCGCGGACCTCGGCCCCGATCTGCGGCCCTAGACGCCGAACCTCGATCATGCTCTCGCCCCTCCCCGGCTCGCCGAGGATATCATCGAGATGCCGGGCACCGCTTGACTCTGGATGCCGGTCTGAGCGACGTTTGGCGGCGAGGAGACCACCATGAGCTACGAGATCAAGGTCGAGGATGTTGAGTACTCCCGCCACGCTGGTACCCCCCTGCTCGTTCGACTCTACCGCCCGCAGGGGTCGGGGCCCTTTCCCATCATGGTCGAGCTGCACGGCGGTGCCTGGTGCCGCGGGGATCGTCTCGGCGACAAGGTGATTCACGAGCCGCTGGCCAAGAGTGGAGTGATCGTCGCCGCCCTCGACTGGCGGCAGCCACCGGTGGCCCCCTATCCCGCCTCGTTCCAGGACATCCACTACGCCATTCGCTGGCTCAAGGCCCGGGCTACCGACCTCGGAGGGCGGCCAGACATGGTGGGTTCGATGGGCAATTCCAGTGGCGGGCACCAGGCCATGTTGCTGGCCATGCGACCATTCGATGCTCGCTACGCGTCGTTGCCGTCATCGCGGGGCATCCGCGCTCGATGCCACCGTGCGCTGCGTGATCCTGTGCGCGCCCGTCATCGATCCGCTTGGCCGTTATCACTACGCCAAGGCCCTCAAGGCTGGCGGTCAACCCTATCCACCCTTGGTGGACGAGGTACTCCCTTGCCACGACGCCTACTGGCAGAGCGAGCAGGCCATGGCCGACGGCGATCCTGCTCTGGCTCTCGAGCGAGGCGAGGCTGTGCAGCTGCCGCCAGTTCTCTACCTGCAGGGCACTGAAGACATCGCCCACCCACGGCCTCAGCTCGATCGCTTCGTGGCGGCCTACCGCAAGGCAGGGGGATTGGTCGATCTCGAGCTGTTCGACGGAGAGGGGCAAGGCTTCATCATGCGCAAGGCCGGGTCACCAGCTTCCAATCGCGCCATCGAGATGATCACCGAGTTCGTTCACAAGCAGATCCGGTAACGTCGGGGCGGGTCTTCCATGCAGTTTGGCCTGTTCATGATGCCGCTGCATCCGCCCAGCCGTGGGTTCGCGGATGCCTACGATCGCGACATCGAGCAGCTCGTTCTGGCCGATCGGCTCGGCTTTCGCGAGGCCTGGGTGGGTGAACACCTGACGGAGCGGTGGGAGAACGCCCCCGCTCCCGATTTGCTCATCGCCCAGGCTCTGGCCCTGACAAAGCACATTCACCTGGGCACGGGCGTGACCCTCTTGGCTCTGCACCATCCCCTGTATCTGGCGCATCGTGTGGCCATGCTCGACCACATGGCCCGTGGGAGGTTTCAGTGGGGGATCGGCGGGGGCGCCATTCCCACCGATCTGGCGCTGATGGGACTCGATCACACAGACCCCACCTCGGTGCGGGCCCGCTCGGCCGAGGTCCTGGACGTGGTCCTCAAGCTGTGGGCGTCGGAGGGCCCGTTCGCGTATCGCGGCCGTTTCTTCACCATCGACACGCCTGCCTTCGATGCGGTCAAGGCGCGCGGCTACTACATGAAGCCCTATCAGCGGCCGCATCCGCCCATCGCCGTCGCGGCCAGCACCCCCGACTCCAGTTCCATGCGCATGGCGGGCGAGCGGGGGTGGATTCCGATGTCGAGCTCGCTCCTGTCCCGCGCGTATCTCGCCGACCATTGGCGCCTCGTGGAAGACGGCGCCCACCGGGCTCACGTGGCCGCCAAGCGCGGTGAGTGGCGGATCGCCCGCGACATTTTGGTGGGGCCGACGTCCAGAACCGCGCGCGAGCGGGCGCGGGCGGTGCTTGGTCGGAACTATCTGGATCATCAGCATCCGAATCGCGTGGGCACCGTTCAGATGGCGTCGACCAAGCTCGACCCGGCCATGCCTGACGAGGCCGTCACCGTCGACTACTTGCTCGACAACGTGTGGATCGTGGGCGACGCCGCCGAGTGTGTGGAGAAGATCCATCAGCTCTACGAGGAGAGCGGTGGGTTCGGCACGCTCCTGTCGATCACCACGGACTCCGACGACGCCGGCTGGGACCACGAGAGCTTGCGTCTCTTGATGGAGCAGGTGGCGCCGCGGATCACCCATCTCGGGTGAGCGCGTCAGGGTGACGCCAACCATGCGTCGTCACCCTGAACAAGACCCCCTTGACCGGCTCCCCATCCGCGCAGTAGCATTCGGCGCGCCTCGGCCGAGCTGTCGGCCCGAGGACGGGTCCGTCAAGCGCTAGACAAGGGTCTTCGGAACTCGCGCCGGGGCCGCATTCAGGCGCGATGAAGAGGGTCGCCATGGCGGTACGCTCCGCTCGGGCCGATCGTCTGGAAGTTCCGCCGGCGCCATCCTTGTGACCTGTCTGTCGATCCGAGACCTCTCTGTCAACTTCGGGGGCCTGCGCGCGGTCGATCACGTGTCCGTCAGCATCGACACGGGTCGAATACATGGTTTGATCGGGCCCAACGGCGCAGGCAAGACCACCATCTTCAACTGCATCACGGGCTTCTACCGGCCGGCGGGCGGTTCCATCCACTTTGGCGAGCGCGAGATCACGCGCTTGCGGCCCGACCAAATCTCCCACCTTGGCATCGCGCGGACTTTCCAGAACGTGCAGCTCTTCCGAAGCATGAGCGCGCTCGACAACATCCTGGTGGCGAAGCACCATCACATGCGGGCCGGGGTGCTGGCAGAGGCGCTGGCCCTTCCCTCCGTCCACAAGGAGGAGCGCGCGGTCCGCGTCAAGGCCCTGGAGCTCCTGGAGTTTCTCGGGTTGCGGGACATCCAGGCCCAGGTGGCCGGCAACCTCCCCCTCGGGTCGCAGAAGCGCTTGGAGCTGGGGCGAGCCCTCGCGACTGAGCCCACGCTCTTGCTCCTGGATGAGCCCGCCTCTGGATTGAACACGTCGGAGACAAAGGCGCTCGCCCACAGCTTCTGTTCAAGGTGCGCGATCATTTCAAGCTGACCATCCTGCTCGTCGAGCACGACATGGGGCTCGTGATGAATGTGTGCGACATCATCACCGTGCTCAATTTCGGGCGCACGATCGCGGAAGGCACGGCGCGCGACGTGCAGAACGCCCCGGAGGTCATCAAGGCCTACCTGGGGGAGACCGCTGGTGCCGAAGTCCGATAGCCCGGGCTCTCGGCGCTCGTCCGGGCAGCCGTTACTGACCGTCGACCGGATCGAGACCTACTATGGGGGCATCCAGGCGCTCAAAGGGATCTCCTTCACCGTTCCCGAGGGTTCGATTGTCACGCTCCTGGGTGCCAATGGCGCCGGGAAGTCGACGACGCTCAAGTCCATCTCCGGCCTGGTGCCCCCCCTGCGGGGAACGATTGCCTTCATGGGGGCCCGCATCGACGCGCTTGCGTCGGAGCAGATCGTGCGCCGGGGCATCTCCCATGTCCCGGAGGGCCGCGAGCTGTTTCCAGAGCTGACCGTTCTCGAGAACTTGAAGATGGGAGCCTACACCCGGACCGACAAGCGCGACATTCAGGAGAGCCTCGACCAGGTGCAGGCGCACTTTCCCATTCTGGCCGAGCGGCGCTGGCAACTGGCGGGAACCCTGAGCGGTGGCGAGCAGCAGATGCTCGCCATTGGACGCGCGCTGATGGCGCGGCCCCGGCTGATGCTCCTGGACGAACCCTCCCTGGGCCTCGCTCCCATGCTGGTGGAGGAGATTTTTCGCATCATCCGCGAGATCCACGACAACGGGACGACCGTCCTCCTCGTGGAACAGAACGCCAACAAGGCGCTGTCGATCGCCGACTATGGCTATGTCCTGGAGACCGGGCACGATTTCGCTGGCCGGCGATAGTCGAGACTTGCTTCGCGATGACGACGTCCGCCGGTCGTACCTGGGGCATTCCTAGATCCGAGGGAAGCTCCTGAGTCCATCACGCCGAAGAAGGAGGAGTCGCATGAAACGTCTGGTCAGCTGACGGAGCTCTGGTAGCCCTGGTCGGCCTCCTGGTCGTGAGCGCGGTCGGGCCGGTCCGCGCGGAGGACGGGGTCACCGACAAAGAGGTGACGGTGGGGGCCGGTCTGGATCTGACCGGCGCCGTGGCCAATTGGGGGGTCAACATCAAGGCGGGCATGGAAGCCGTCTTCAGCCGGGTCAACGACGCCGGCGGCGTCCACGGGCGCAAGATCAAGCTGATCGCCTACGACCACGTGTATCAGCCTCCGAAGGCGGTGATCAACGCCAAGCGCCTGGTGGAACGCGACAAGGTGTTTGTCATGATGGGACACCTGGGCACGCCGACCACGAAGGCGATCAAGGACTACCTGGACGAGAAGCAAGTCCCCAACATCTTTCCGGCCACGCTCGCCAGCATCTGGACAACCTCGGGAAAGTGGCACGTCGGCGACCTCGCCACCTACGCCGACCAAACCTGGATGATCATCGACTACCTGGTCAAGGACCGGAAGATCAAGAAGATCGCGAGCTTCTACCAGGATGACGAGTACGGCCTCGATGGGCACCTGGCCGGCAAGGCTCGCCTGAAGCAGCACGAGCTTGCCTATACGGCGGAAGTCGACTACAAGCGCGCCGACATCGATTTCAGCTCGCAAGCGGCCAAGCTCAAAGCCTCGGGGGCCGAGGCCGTGATCCTCCAGGCCGTCTATCGCGAGCCGCCGAGACTGGCCGAGCAGTGTGCCGCCATCGGGTACAAACCGCTGTTCATCGGTCCCTCGCCCATCGTGCTGGACAAGACGATCGAGCTGGGCGGCAAGCACGTCGAGGGAGTGATCGGGGTGGAGGTCTATCCGCTCCCCACCGATCCCGGCGCCTTCATGGATCTCTATCGGGCTGACATGAAGAAGTACGCCCCGACCCTCGCGCTCGACACGACGAATCTCTACGGGTACCAGAAGGCCGCGCTGTTCGTCGAAGCATTGCAGCGCACGGGACGCACCCTCACGCGCGACTCCCTGCTCAAGTCGATCGAGTCCATCAAGGACTGGGACCCGGGCTGGGGCCTCAAGTACGGTTACGGCGGCGACAACCGGCGCGGGATGAGTCGCGCGGGGCGTCTGGTCGTCGTCAAGGACGGCAAGTGGGTGAAGATGACCGACTGGGTTGAGCTGCAGGAGGGGGGACGCCGCTAGTCTGGCGGTCCCGTAAGCGAAATCCGAAAGGTGCCGCCGCGGGCGAACGGCCCCGGCGGCGCCGGACCGGAGACGACGAGATGGTCGAGATCCTGACCAGTCAGGTGGTCAGCGGCTTGGCGACCGGCTGCGTGTACGCGCTCATCGCTCTCGGCTTCGTCCTCATCTACAAGGCCACCGACGTGGTGAACTTCGCCCAGGGCGAGTTCGTCATGGTCAGCGGCTTCATCAGCTACACCCTGCTCATCTGGGCCGGGCTCCCCTACCTGGTGGTGCTGCTCATCACGATCGTCCTCTCCGGGGTCATGGGAGTGATCCTGGAACGGGTGGTCGTGCGGCCCATCATGACCGCCCCGATCTTCAGCATCGTCATCGCCACCATCGGCGCGTCGACCATCCTGCGCTCCCTGGCCGGCATCGCCTACGGGTACGACGTGCTTCCGCTTCCGACCATTTTCCCCAAAGATCCCATCCGCGTCGGTGTGGTGAACTTTTCCATCATGGACGCGGGGGTCATCGGGTTCTCCCTCGTCATCATGCTCATCCTGTACCTGTTCTTCAAGTTCACGAAGATGGGGACGGCCATGCGGGCGACCGCCCAGAGCCAGGTCGCCGCCAGCCTCATGGGGGTCAGCGTGAAGCGGATTTTCTCCATGACCTGGGCCATCAGCGCCGCCATCGGCGGCGTGGCCGGCGTGCTGATCGCGCCCATCATCTACCTCGATCCCAACCTCGGGTTCATCGGGGTCAAGGCCTTTGCCGGGGCGATCCTGGGAGGGTTCGGCAGCATCCCGGGCGCGATCGTCGGGGGAATGCTGCTGGGAATCCTGGAGAACCTCTCGGGGTACTTCTTCAACGCCGGGATCAAGCAGGTCTCGACGTACATCCTCTTGATCCTCGTCCTCGTCGTGCGGCCGAGCGGCCTGTTCGGCGCCGCCCCCATGAAGAAGGTCTGAGGATGGGCCCGGCGGCGCTCACGCGACTGCAGCGCCCCTTCCTGGCGGCGGTGGTGGTCGGCCTGCTGGCTCTTCCCAACATGGCCGACAACTACATCATCCACGTGACGGCTCGTCTCTTCATCTACGTGCTGGTCGCGCTGGGGCTGAATCTCCTCATCGGCTATACCGGCCAGGTGTCCCTCGGGCACGCCGCCTTCTTCGCCATTGGAGCCTATACCGCGGGGGTGCTGGCGGAGTCAGCCCGATGGCCGTCCGTGCTCTGCGTCCTGGCCGCCGCCGTCTTCACGGCCATCGTCGGTTACCTGCTGGGGCTGCCGTGCCTGCGCCTGAGCGGCCTCTACCTCGCCATGGCCACCCTCGGCTTCACCCTCATCGTCCAGGAAATGCTCTTGCAGCTGGCCGTGGTCACGCGGGGATCAGAAGGTCTGAAAGTACAGCCCGCCTCCGTGCTCGGGTTCATCTTTGATACCGACTACCGCAAGTACTATCTTCTGCTGGCCGTCACCATCGCCATGCTCATCGTCGCCCGCAATGTCGTGCGGGGACGGACGGGGCGGGCCTTCCTCGCCATCCGCGAGAACGAGCGGGCGGCCGAGGCCATGGGCGTGAACCTGGCCCGGTACAAGACGATCGCCTTCGCCATCAGCGCGCTCTACACAGGCCTGGCCGGAGCGTTGAGCGCGTACCTCGTGGGATTCCTCGATCCCCAGGAGTTCAGCTTCTTCCTGTCGATCCAGTTCATCACGATCATCATCCTGGGGGGGCTGGCGTCTCTCCTCGGCTCGGTGCTGGGGGCGGCGTTTCTGATCATCCTGCCCGAACTGCTCGCAGGACTGGACGTCTGGCAGGCGCTGGTCTACGGGGTGATCATGGTGCTCACCATCATCTTCATGCCCTTCGGGCTCAGCGGCGCCATCCGCCGCTACGCCCACCGCTGGTTCGGGATGGGAACCGAACCCATTATTCCGCGTCGCCTGGGCCACTGACGGGGCTCAGGCTCGGCGTCCGATGCCTCTCGCCCCGTTCGCGGACGCCGGCCTCGCGTCCGGGACCTTAGGCCGACCCTGCTCCGTAAGGGACGTCGATGAGCCGGTCCCGCCCCGTACGCATGTCCTGCTCGAGAAGCTCGCGCAGGGCTCGGGCGATGGGGCCCGGCTTACCGTCGCCGATGGGCTTGCCGTCCCACTCGACGATGGGCGCGACCTTGACCGAGCTACCGATCAACAGCATCTCGCGGGCCGCGCGCGCCTCCCCGACCGAGATGTCGCACACCTGCACGCCGCGCAGGGGCCCGCCCTCGAGCCGGCGGGCTAGCTCCAGCAGGCGTAGCGACGTGCACCCGGAGAGGATGTGATCGAATTTCGGATGCCGCAGCACGTCGTCGTCGCCGACGAACGCAACGTTCATGTTGGAGCTCTCGCCCACGTTCCCAGCCTCGTCGACGAAGACGCCGTTGTCGAGGCCCGCCTCCTGCGCTTCGAGCTGCATGAGGACGTTGGGCAGATAGTTGGTGCTCTTGGTGATGGCGTAGAGCGGCGGCTTGATCGGATAGGTCGTGGTCATGACCCGCAGGCCTTGCGTGAACCAGGTCTCCGAATAGGCGAGGCCGGCAAAGACCATGACGAAAAAGCCAGGCTCCGCGCCCGCAGCAGGAGCCAAGCCGAGGCTCCCAGGCCCCCCCGAGATCCAGTATCGGATGGAGCCATCACGTTTACCGCTGGCCGCCACCGTGCGCGTGATCAGCTGCTGCATCTCCTCGCGCGTGCAGGGCAACCTGAGCTTTGAGAGGCTGGCCGAACGGACAAACCGATCGAGATGGGCCTGCAGGTCGTAGATCTTGCCGTCCACGATGGCCGCCGTGTCGAAGACCCCGTGGCCGCGGTGCACCATATGGTCGTCGAAAGGCAGGACCATGAGGGCGGGGTCGGTCACGATCCCGCCGAGCTGGCTCGAATAGAAGGCCCAGTAGCTGACCGGCTGACGGGCCCGAAGGCCCCGGAGGTGCTCGAGGACCTGGTCGGACTGGAGGACTCGCGGTACGAGTTGAATTGGCATGAAGCAAACACTAGCACACGTCGCCGGAGTACAGGACGACGACATTGACAGGCCGACTGCGCGCGTGATAGCACGACCGCGTCGGCATGCCACTGCACACCAAGCGACGGGTGGCCCTCATCGGCACGGGCGGGACGATCTCCTCGATCGGCCGCGACAGCCTCGACCTGTGGGAGTACATGGACGCGGGTCGCAAGGCGGAGCCCGACGAGCTGCTGACCCGGTTCCCGGAGGCCGCTGAGGTTGCGGATGTTGTTTGCGTCCGCTTCCGTGCGATGTCGAGCCCGGCCATCGGGCCCAGCGACTGGTTAGCGCTCGCGGCGGCGGTGGACGCCGCCGTTGTGCGCGAGGCGCCCCTCGACGGCATCGTCATCACGCACGGCACCGCGACCCTGGAAGAAACCGCGTACTTCTTGAACCTCACGCTCAAGGTCGACGCGACGGTTGTCCTGGTCGGGTCGCAACGCCCGGCCACGGGCCTCAGCTCGGACGCGGGACTCAACCTCCTGAACGCCCTACGCGTCGCGGGAGCGCCCGCGGCGCGTGGGCTCGGAGTGCTCGTCCTCCTCAACGACGAGGTTCAGGCCGCCCGCGAAGTGACCAAGGCCTCCACGCTCCGCGTCGAGACTTTCCGGAGCCCGGACCTTGGCATGCTCGGCTACGCGGATCCGGACGGTCGCGTCGCCATCTACCGACGGCCGTCACGACGCCACGCACCGGGGACGGAGTTCGACGTGCGAGGCCGTACCGACCTTCCACGCGTGGACATCGCGGCGTCGTATGCGGGGGCCGACGGCGCCGCCATCAAGGCCTTCGTGGCGGCGGGTGCCCGCGCCATCGTCTCGGCGTCGCTGCCGCCGGGCATGACCACACCCGCGGAGACCGAAGCGCTCCTGGAGGCACGAAGGCGGGGGGTCCTGGTCGTGCTATCGAGCCGGGCCGGCAGCGGCCGCGTGCTGCCCCGCGCCGCCCTGCGCGAGCGGGGCTTTGTCACTGCCGATAACCTCAATCCTCAGAAGGCGCGTGTGCTCGCCATGCTGGCCCTCACCCGCACCGAGGACCCGGGCGAGGTCCAACGCATGTTCGACGAATACTGATGCGCTTGATGAGCGGCGCTGGAGGCCAGAGACACAGCCATGCTTGATCTCCTGATCCGTGGTGGACAGGTCGTTACCCCTCAAGGCGTGGGAGCCTGGGACATCGGCGTCGAGGGGGAGCGCATCGTCGCCGTGGCGACGCCCGGCAGCCTACCCGCCGACGCCGGCCGTGTCGTGGACGCGACAGGCAAGCTCGTCATCCCCGGCGGTATCGATCCTCACGTGCACACCCATTGGCCCATCCCGGCCCTGGGTGGCGGGTTCACGACGAGCGCGGCGCCCGAGCAGGTGAGCCGCGCCGCCATTCAGGGCGGCACCACCACGCTCGTCGACTTCGCCGTGTGGGAACCCGGCATGACCATCGCTCGGGCGATCGACGACAAGGAATCGGTCTGGCGTCCAGGCTACACGGACCACGCCCTCCACGTGATGCTCCAGGGGGCCGTCCCGCCCGAGGTCGTTGCCGAGATCCCGGAGGCCATCCAGGCCGGCTTCCCGAGCTTGAAGATCTTCACCACCGATGTGCGGCCAGTCGGGAAGGGGCGCATGATCCGCCTCGGCCACTTGTGGGCCATCATGGAGATGGCGGCCAAGCACGGCGGGCTCCTGGCCATCCACGCCGAGGACGACGACCTCGTGATGTACATGTACGAGCGCCTGGAACGCGAGAGCCGCACCGACATCCAGAACATGCCCCTGGTCCACAGCGCCATGTCCGAGGACATCTCATTCCGTCGTGTACTCCGCCTGGCGCGCTACGTCGAGGGCGCCGCCGTCTACTTCGTACACGTGAGTGCGGCGGCCGGTGTGGAGGCCATCGCCGAAGCGCGGTCCGAGGGCCGCGCCATCTATGGCGAGACTCTGCATCACTACGCGACCTTCACCGCCGAGGTCTACCAGCGGCCTGACGGTGTTCTCTATCACACCTATCCCTCACTCAAGCACGAGGAGGACCGCCAGCGCCTCTGGAGCGGCCTCCGGAGCGGAACGCTCAGCACCGTCGCCACCGACGAGCTGTGCACGCCGCGGGCGGTCAAGGTCCGCAGCCGGCACATCGCCGACGCCACCGGCGGTCACGTCGGGGTCGAGACGCGAGTGCCCATCATCTACACCGAGGGGGTATCCAAGCGAGGGATGTCGGTCGAGCGCTTCGCGGCCGTCACCTCGACGAACGCCGCCAAGCTGCTTGGCCTCTATCCGCGCAAGGGCGCGCTGGCGCCGGGCAGCGACGCCGACATCGTCGTCTTCGACCCGACGGTGCGCCGCACGCTCCGCTCCGAGGACCTCCACGGCTCCGATTACAGCGCGTGGGATGGCTGGGAAGTCCACGGCTGGCCGACTCTCGTGATCTTACGCGGCCGCGTAGTCGTCGAGAACGGGAAGCTCAGCGGCCAGCCTGGCGCCGGCCGTCGCGTCCCTGGCAAGCTCGCGGTCGCTATCCAAGACGGCCCCGCCGTGTGAGGGCGCGCGGCCAAGCGCCCTGAGGGCCCAGGACACCCACCGTGTGAGACACGCGCAGGCCGCTGGTGTTCAGCGGCGCCGCCGCCTCGTGAAGGAGGCCATGTCTCTCGGCGCCGTGCTCGTCGCCCTCTTCCTGGTCGGTTTCGCCGCGCGCCGTTGAGGCGCAGCCGCCAGTGAAGACCGTCAGGATCGGATATCTCTCTCCGCTATCGGTGGACGCCGATACTCCGCGCCGAGAGGCGTTCCGCCAGGGTCTCCGCGCGCTCGGCTACGTCGAGGGGCAGAATGCGGTGATCGAGGCTCGATACGCGGACGGTAAGTTCGAGAGGCTGCCCGACCTTGCCGTGGAGATCGTTCGACTCAGAGTCGACGTGATTGTTGCCGCGCCAAGCTCGGCGGTTCGCGCTGTCCAGCAGGCAACGCAGACGATACCCATTGTCATGGCCTTCAGTGGTGATCCCGTTGGCGAGGGCTTCGTGGCGGCCCTGGCCCGGCCGGGAGGCAATATCACGGGACATTCGACGGCGGTGGCCGAGATCGCCTCGAAGAGGGTGGAATTTCTGAAGACAATTGCGCCCAAGCTGTCCCATGTGTCGCATCTCATCAATCAGCAGATCACGAAACGAGCGGTGGCGGAGACAGAGGCGGCCGGGCGGACCCTCGCCGTCCAGGTCACGACCGTGTCCGTGCGCGACTCAAATCAGGTCGAGCGCGCCTTCGCGAGCATGCACCGGGCACGCGTGGATGGTCTCATCGTGGCCCTCACCCTCCAGAACCACTGGCAGCAGATCGTGGACCTCGCGCTCAAGAACCGGCTGCCGACCGTTTCGGGACCGCGGGAGTTCGTCGAGGCGGGCGGCCTCATGGCCTATGGGCCACACTACCCCGAACTGTTCCGCGGCGCCGCCACCTATGTCGTCAAGATCCTCAAGGGCGCCAAGCCCGCCGATTTGCCCATTGAGCAGCCCACGAAGTTCGAATTTGTGATCAACCGGAAGACCGCGAAGGCACTGGGCCTGACGATTCCACCATCGCTGCTCCTGCAAGCGGATCACGTCATCGAATGATGGACGTCACCGAACCTACTCCATGGCAGTCACCACGAGGATTGCCGCTGGGCCTCCTCCTTGGCCGCCGGCGCATCCTCGCATGGTGCTCGTTGACTTGACCGCCCCGCCCCGGTAACGTCCATGTCCTCACGCGTCCCGACACCCTGACCCGTATTCGCGTCATGGGAGGACTATCATGACGGAGATGTGCGACAGCCGGCTGGCGCTCAGCGAAGGCGGTAGCCAGTGAGCGACGTTCGGCCGGCTCCCGCGCTGGGCTCCGAGTACCTGACGCGGCTGGCCCGCTTCGCTGAGGGCGTGCGGATCGACGATCTGGCGCCCGCTGCCATCGACGCCGCGCGAGACGTGGTTCTCGACACGCTCGGCGCCATTCTGGCCGGCAGTCGTTTGCCCGAGAACAGTCGCCTCGCCGACCTCGCCGCCGTGCGCTCGGGCATCCGCGCCGCGACCCTCATTGGCCACGCGCTCAAGGCGGACCCCATGCTGGCCACCCTCGCCAACGGCACGGCTGGCGTGTCGCTCGAGGTCGACGAGGGCAATCGCTGGGGCGGTGGGCACCCCGCGATCCACGTTCTGCCAGCTGCTCTGGCGGTGGCCGAGGAACGCGCAGCCGACGGCGGGCGGCTCATCGAGGCGCTGGTCGCGGGCTACGAGATCACCTCGCGCCTTGGTGGAGCCACACGGCCGCGTCCCAACCTGCATTCGCACGGAACGTGGGGGACCGCCGGGGCCGCGGTGGCGGTAGCGCGGCTGCTCGGGCACGAGGCAGACTCGCTCCGCACCGTCATCAACCTCGCCACCTCGATGAGCCCCGCCAACTCGTGGGGGCCGTGCTTCGAGGGCGCCACCATTCGCAATCTCTATCCAGGGCGCGCGGGGCTCCAGGGGATCCTGGCCGTGCACCTCCTCGCGTGCGGATACACGGCGGTCGCCGACGCGCCCTCCGATGTGTACGGCACGCTCCTGGCCGAGGGCTTCGATCCGGAGGCAGCCATAGAGGAGCTCGGCCCCGACGGCCGGCTGAGCACGCTCCGCATCGAGCGCAACTATTTCAAGTTCCATGCGTGCTGCCTCTACAACCATCCGGCTCTGGACGCCGTTCATGCCCTCGTGCGGGAGCACGGGATCGGGCCCGATGCCGTGGAGCACGTCACCGTCACCTCGTTGCCGTTCGTCACCCGCATGGCCGATCCCGAGCCCGCTACGATGCTGGCGGCCAAGTTCTCCGTGCCGTACGCAGTGGCGGCGGCCCTGGTCACGGGCACGACGGACGTGTCGGCGTTTGCCGATAGCGCGCGCAACGATCCGCGCATCCGTCGCTTGGCCGCCCGCGTCGAGGTGCGCGGCGATCCCTCGATGTCGATCCGTGGCTCCGAGAGGCCGACGGCGCGAGTGGCCATCACGCTGCAGGACGGCCACGTCCTCTCTCGTGATACTGCGGTCGTTCTCGGCGACGCCGCCAACCCGCGAGGGCGACCCGAGCTGGTGGCGAAGTTCATGGCCCTCACCGTGGACACCCTGACCCGCGCGCGGGCGCAGGAGGTGGTGGACATGGTGGGGCGGCTCGAACGGCTGAAAGACGTGAGGGAGCTCACCGCGCTCCTCGCGGGCCCGCGATGAGCCCAAGGGAGGCGCCATGTGCTTGACCTTCTGATCCGTGACGGACTGATCATCGACGGCACCGGGAACCCGGGCTTCTACGGTGCGGTCGGGGTGGAGCACGAGCGTGTCGCCATCCTCCGCGGCGACCTGGCCGGGGTCGACGCCCGCCGTGTGATCGACGCCAGCGGACATGTAGTGTGCCCGGGTTTCATCGACATGCACGCTCACTCGGGGCTGGTCATCCTGGCCGAGCCGCACCACGAGCCCAAGGTCCGCCAGGGCGTGACGACCGAGCTCATCGGCATCGACGGCTGCTCCTACGCCCCCTTCACAAACGAGGCGGACTTCCATCGCTTCGTCGAGATCAACTCTGGTCTGGACGGTAACCCGCCGTTGCCCGGGCGCTGGTCCACCGTCGAGCAGTATCTCGACATGTTCTCCAACCGGGTGGCCGTCAACATCGTCTACATCCTTGGAAACTCGCCGCTCCGCATCGCGGGGGTGGGTTGGGACGATCGTCCCGGCACCGAGCGCGAAAAAGCCAACATGAAGGCCCTACTCCGAACCGGGATGGAAGAGGGCGCAGTCGGCATGTCCACCGGGCTCGACTACCCCCCGGGGAGCTACGCCGATACGGCAGAGCTGATCGAGCTGTCGCGCGAGGCGGCGCGGCTCGGTGGCATCTATCACACTCACGTGCGCTACGGCCTGGGTGACCGCTTCCTCGACCCGTTCCGGGAGGCCCTCGACATCGGGCGCGGCAGCGGCGTGCCTGTGCACATTACCCACTTCTACCATCGGACCACCAGCCCGGGCGGGGCCAGCCGCATGCTCGGGCTGGTAGAGGACGCGCGCGACGAGGGCCTGGACGTCACCTTCGACAGCTACCCGTACCCGCTCAGCAGCACGCGCCTGCTGATCCTGATTCCCCAGTGGGCGCACGACGGCGGTCCCGAGAAACTGAAGGCGGTCCTCGGCGACCAGGCGATGCGCGAACGGCTACGCAAGGACATGGGCCCGCGGGCGTCGGCCTGGAGCGACATGTGGCTCACCAACTTCAAGCACGCGCGCCACCACCGCTTCGAGGGCCGTTCCATCGCTCAGGTAGCCGACATGATGGACAAGGACCCGGTGGACGTGATCTGCGAGCTGCTGGTGGCCGAAAACCTCGAGGTGTCTTACGTGTCAGCAGGCGGCAACGCGGCCACCCTGCCGAAGTTCGTGAGTCATCCCCTGTCGATGGTGGGCAGTGACGCGCTGCTCATCGGCGACTTCCCCAGCCCGCGGACCTACGGCACCTTTCCCATCATCCTGGCCGAGTTCGTCCGCGAGGAGCGCTTCCTGGCGCTTCCCGATGCCATCCGGAAGATGACGTCGTTCGCGGCCCAGCGTCTGGGGCTTCCCGATCGTGGTCTGCTACGCGACGGCTTCAAGGCCGACGTCGTGGTGTTCAATCCGAAAACCGTGAAGGCGCCGGCGACCCGCACTCAACCCAAGCAGTTCCCGATCGGCATCGACTACGTGGTCGTGAACGGTCAGGTGGTCGTGGACAACGGTAAGCACACGGGCGTGCTGGCCGGGCGCGCGTTGCGTCGGGGCCGGGCCTCGACATGAGCGCAGACGGTCCTCGCGCTACTCCCCCCGGAGCCGAGGGTCGAGCAGGTCGCGCAGCGCGTCGCCCACCAGATTGAAGGCCAGCACCGCCAGCATGATGGCGAGCCCGGAGAAGGTGGTGATCCACGGGCAGCACTTGATGTACTGGCGGCCCTCGCTCAGGATGTTCCCCCAGCTCGGAGTGGGAGGCGGGATGCCGAGACCGAGGAACGACAGGCTCGCCTCGGTGCGAATGGCCGTCGCGATGTAGAGGGTGGCCACCACCACCAGCGCGTAGAGCGCGTTGGGGAACACGTGGCGGGCCATGACGCGCAGCTGTCCGCTTCCGATGGCCCGGGCGGCCAGGATGTAGTCCTGCTCCCGGATGGTCAGAGCGAGGCTCCGGGCCAGGCGCACGAAGTTCGGGGTCAGCGCGATACCGATGGCCACGATCTCGTTCATCAAGGTGCCGCCGAGAGCGGTGACGATGATGAGGGCCAGCAGCAAGGTCGGGAAGGCCATCAGCATGTCGGCGCACCGCATGATGCAGGTCTCGACGCGCCTCCCCTGGACGCCAGCCAGGATACCCAGCGGCACCCCGAGCGCGAAGCCGAAGATCACCGACGCCAGCCCGACGTGCAGCGACACGCGAGCGCCCCAGATGACGCGGCTGAGTATGTCGCGGCCAAACTCGTCGGTCCCCAGGGCATGGCGGTCGAAGGCGCCGGGCGCCTTGAGCACCGCATCGGAGAACTGCGCCGACGGGCTCAAGGGCGCGAGGAATGGAGCTCCCGCCGCTATCACCACCATCGCCAGCGCCATCAGCACCCCGATCCCGATGGGACCGTACCGTCGCAAGTAGCGACTCAGCGATCGATCCGCGGTCTTCCCTGTCACCCCAGGTAAGGTCAGCTCAGGGGCGGCGGCGTCACGCACGATGGCCATCGTGTCGGCTCTCCAGGCTGCTAGCGGTAGGTTATGCGGGGATCGACGATGGCGTAGAGCATGTCGACCACGAGGTTGACGATGATGATGATCATGGTGAAGACCGTGATGGCGCCCTGGGCCAGCGGGTAGTCGCGAGCGCCGATGGCGTCCACCAGCATCTTCCCGAGACCCGGCCGCGTGAAGACCGTCTCCGTGAGCACCGTCCCGGTGAGGGCGATGGCCACGAAGAGACCGATGATGGTGAGCAGTGGCACCATCATGTTGCGCAGCGCGTGCTTGTAGACGACCGCGCGCTCGCCCTGACCCTTGGCGCGAGCGGTACGGATGTAATCCTGGCTGATCACCTCGAGCATGGCCGAGCGCGAGAGGCGGCTGACGGTCGCGGCCAAGGTGAATCCGAGGGCCAGGGCCGGCAAGGTCAAGTGATAGAGCACATCGCCCACCGCCCTCAGGAAGTCTCGGGGGTACAGGAAGACCTCGCCCGTGCGGACCATGTTGATGGCGCCGTCCAGATCACCACCCCCGATGAGGGGGAACAGGTCTAGACGGAGAGAGAACACGATGAGGAGGAGGATCCCCAGCCAGAAGACTGGCATGGAAAGACCAAGAAGCGCGAAGATGCGCAGAGGATAGTCGATGAGCGGGGAGCGGCGCTTAAGGGCGGAGACGATGCCGATTGGAACACCGACCAGGGCCGCGATCACCGCGGCGGCCAGGACGAGTACCAGAGTATGCGGGAACATGCGGCCAATGTATTCCCTGACCGGGTAGCCCTGGCGCAGGGAGTGACCGAAGTCGAACTGCACCGATCGCCAGAGGTAGTCCACGTACTGCACCGCCAGCGGGCGGTGCAATCCGAGGTTCTTCGTGCAGTCAGCCAGGGCGGCCGTGGTGGCCTGGTCGCCCATCATGGCCACGCACGGGTCGCCGGGCAGGATGCGCATCGCGAAGAACACGATGCTCATCGCCCCCAGCAGCATCGGGACGGCCACCAGCAGACGGCGCAGCACGTACTGGAACAATCGACTATTTACATGGGGAGCCTAGCTCGGGCCCCCCATCCCCCCCGCGCTCGTCGCGCCCCGGCGAAGCCAGGGCGCTCCTCGGTCCGACGCTTTGGGACTCCCTGGGGGGCCTAGCTCGGGCCCCCCGTCCCTCCGCCGCTCGTCGCGCCCCGGGCAATCCGGGGCACGCCGCGATTCTCGGTTCTCCATCCTAGTTCAGGACCTTGAGCATCTCTGGGTAGTTGTAGCTGTAGTGGAGTGAGAACTCTCCGTAGTCGGGATCGAAGGGCGTGCTCACCCGCTTGGGGTTGCGGGCCCACTGACCCGGCACGTCGCTGATCGGCAGGCACACCAGGTCGCGCTCCATACGCTTCTGCGTCTCGGCATAGATGGCCGCCCGCTTCTTGACATCCCGCTCCAGGCGCCCCTTGGCGAGCAGGTCGTCCATGCCGCGGTAGTGGGCGAAGTTGGTGCCCTTGTTGCCCGTGGCGGGATCGGGGATTTCCTTGGAGTCGAAGAACAGCGACAGCCACGGGTCAGCGTCGGTGATGCGCGTGCCGCCGTAGAGCACGAAGGGGTTCAGGTTCTTGCGGATGTTCTCGTGATAGGTGGCGTGCTCGACCACTTGTAGCTCGACATTGATGCCCACTTTCTTGAGCTGTTCCTGGGCCAGGGTGAGCACCTTGGGATAGAAGAACGACTTGCTGATGAAGTAGTTCTTGATCGTGAATCCGTTGGGATGGCCGGCCTCGGCCAGGAGCTTCTTGGCCTTCTCAGGATCGAACTCCGGGAACGTCATGGGAATATGACCGAAGTACCCGGGGGGCACGCAGCTGACGGCCACCCGCGCCAGACCGCCGGGGTACATGGTCTCCTTGATGGCCTTGCGGTCGATGGCGTGCATGAAGGCTTTGCGTACACGGATGTCGTCGAAGGGCGGCTTGGTCATGTTGATGTAGAAGCGCTCCTGACCGCCGGGTCCGCGCCGGTCGATGATGGCGCCCATCTTCTTCACCTGATCGGCGAAGTCCGCGGTGACCGCCTCCGGGTACAGCAGGTCGAACGTCCCTTTCTCGAGGCCGATCAGCTTGGTGGAGTCCTCAGGGACGTCGAACCAGTGAACCTCGTCGATCTGGGGCCGGCTGCCGTGGTACTTGTCGAAGGCCTTGAGGACGATCTTCTCGCGGGGCGAGTGGCGGTCGAAGTAGAAGGGGCCGGTGCCGACGGGGTTCCACTTGAACTGCTCGCCGTGCTTCTCGGCCGCCTTCTTCGACACGATGTAGCCCTGCTGGTAGCCCACCATGCGCAGCAGAAAGATCGGGTCGAAGGACTTGAGGACGATCTGCACGGTGTGCGGATCGACGACCTCGATGGACTTGATCATCTCGAGGTTGACCCCGAATCGCGTGCCCGGCGCCCGGTTGATCTGCCGCTCGAAGCTGAACTTGACGTCCTCGGCTGTCAGCTCGCCGAACCCCTTGTGGAACTGCACACCCTTCTTGAGCTTGAACGTCCACACCGTTCCGTCGGGCGAGAGGGTCCAGCTCTCGGCCAAGTCCGGCTCCACCTCGGACGTGATGACCTTGCCATCCTTGATAGCAAAGCGTGTCAGGCCCCGGTACATGAAGCGCTTGATGGCCTGCGTCTGCCCGAGGATGCTCGTATGCGGATCGAGCGTCTCCGGCTCTTTCGCGGCGATGTTGAGGACCTTCTTCTGGGCCGCGGCCGCCGGAGGGTCGGCCAGAGCACCGACGAGACAGCCTACGAGCGTGGCCGCGGCAGCCACGAACACGGCGGACCTGCGTGACAGGACGGGACGCGACATGGGGCTCCCCCTTTCGTCGGATCGGCGCGCCAGGGCACGCCACGACGGACATTGAGCGTGCGAGGGTGTTGGCTCGGCGGCCTTGGGGGCGGCGAGCGTGAAGGTCATCAGGGCCGGGATCGTATGGTCGATGGTGCGACCTCCGCCGGACCGGTCTGGATCAACCCTGGTGGTTGGGGGCCAAGCGGGCACCCAACCCGATGTGACGACCTCAGGGTGGCCGTAAGGATAGTCGAGGTCGGGTGCCCCGGCAAGGCTTTGCGATCAGGTCGTCACGTATCGAAACGGGCTTTGCGATCAGGTGACGCTGAACAGGGGCGAGCCGAGCGCCTTCTCGTCCACGGTGATGCCAAGCCCGGGCCGCCGTGAGATTTCGGCCCAGCCGTTGTGCGGCTCAGGGGTCCCCTCCGCGATGCGCTCGTTCACGAGCATGTTGATGAGCATCCCGTTCAGCAGCGACTGGGCAGGGGTGCTGGCGGCAAGATGGGCCATGGCCGCCGTCACCACATCGCCCCCACCCGAGTCTTCCATCGTCACCGCCAGGCCCCACTGCTGGCACAGTGCGCGGGCGAGGCGAAGGCGGCTGATCCCTCCGAAGCGCGACAGTTTGAGCATCGCGCAGTCGAGAGCTCCCGCTGCCCTGGCCGCCAAGAGCGCATCCAGGTCCGTCAGGCTCTCATCGAGGATCAGCGGGCGCGCGGTCCGAGCACGGATGGCGAGGCACTCGTCCAGCGATCGGCAGGGCTGCTCCAGGTAGATCGGCTCGTCCTCCAGCGCTGCGATCACCTGGGCTGCTTCGTGCTGGCGCCAGTAGGCGTTGGCGTCGACGATGACGACCTCCTGATCTCGCAGCACCTCCAGGCACGCCTGCGCTCGGCGCACGTCGAGCCGCCAGTGACCACCGCCGACCTTCACCTGAAAGCGACGGAAGCCCTCAGCCAGCAACCGTTCCGACCGCGCGCGCATGGCCTCGGGCTCGTTCACCCCCACCACGTTGTACAGCGGGAATCGTGGCTGAAACGTCCCACCGAGCAGGTCACTGAGCGGCAGACCGGTGGCCTGCCCGAGAAGATCCCAGCACGCCATGTCGATCGGAGACTTGGCGTAGGCATGGCCATACAGGGCTCCGTCCATACGTGCATAGACCTGCTCGATCTGCAGGGGGTCTGCCCCCAAGAGGGCCGGCGCCATCAGGCGGATCGCAGCGCGGGCGCCCTCCGAGAACGCGAGCATGTACGTCGGACTGAAGGGACACTCCTCGCCCCACCCGACCAGGCCTTCGTCGGTGGTGACCTTGACCAGGGTGCTGTCCTCGGTGCTGACCGTTCTGCCTCCAGACAATGTCAGCGGCCCCCCGCGCAGCGTGTAGCGGAAGTGATACACATCGATCCGCGAAATCTTCACGCCTTCCCCTCACCGGTGTCCCGCTACGCGGCGAACTGCGGCATGACCTCCTCGCCGATCATGCAGAGTTCCAGACGCTGGCGGTCGAGGTCACCGCCGCCAAGCCCCACCCAGAGCCGGGTCGCGCCGGCTTCGGCCAGCTCGGCGATGCGAGCGATCCAGTCGCGCGGCGTCCCGGCCAAGGCAAAGCGCCGGAGCGCGAAGTCGGTGAGCCCTAGCTCATCCATGCGTTTGGGGTTGCGCCCGGTCTGTAGCACATGGTCGTACAGCTCGTAGCCGTCGACGTACTCCTGGATACGTGCGCGCAGCTCCGCCGGCACCAGCTTGCCCTCGAGCCCGAAGCGCATGGAATGGTTCAGGATCGACGAGACCGACGCCTTGACCCGCTCCAGAGCGGTTTGGCGATCGCGGTCGAGCGCGGTACGGGTGGTGAACCAGATGTCGACATCGGCGGGATCCCTGCCCGCCGCGCGCGCTCCCGCGTGGATGCGGGCGATGGTGTCCCGGATGACCTCGGGCAGGAGCCCGGTACCGGCGATGACCCCGTCGCCGATGCGGCCGCCCAGGTGGAGCATGCGCGGCCCCTCGGCGCAGATCGAGATGGGAATACGAGGACGGACGGCGCTCCCTGCCCAGCGCACGCGCTGGGGTCGCCCTTGATAGGTCGCCTCGCCCCTGGCCAGAAGATCGCGAAGACAGGTCACGTAGTCCTCGATCCGGGCCCGGGAAGCGGCCGGGTACCCAATGTTGAACACCGCGCTGTCGCCACTGGCGATGTCGATGAACGCTCGCCCACCCGTGAGGCTGTCGATGGAGGCCAGGAAGGAGGCCATCACCTGCGGCTCGCGCGTGATCGGGTTGCTGGGGCGCAGGCCGATGGCGGCGCGGGTCGAGGCCATCGCCATCAAGGTGGCGCGCACGTAGGCGTCGCCGCCCAGGAACGCCGAGTCGTAGGTGCCGAGCGCTTCAACACCGTACCCCTCCGCCATGCGCACGAGGTCCATGAACTTGGCCGAATCCGAAGGGTGGAGAAACAGCGGACCAGAGCCGAAGGTGATCCCGAATGAAACCTTCATCGCTCGCGAACTCCTGACCGGTTGGCCCGAGCCAGCACGGCGTGGAGAAGAACGTCGACCCCGGGGGCCGTGTAGTGGAGCTCCGCGTGCTCGGCCTCGTTGTGTGAAATGCCGTCGCGGCACGGCGTGAAGATCATCGCGGTGGGAGCGACCTTCGAGATGTAGTAGGCATCGTGGCCGGCCTGGCTCAGGATCTCACGCCAGCGCACTCCCAGATGGTCCGCGGCCTCTTTGATGAGCCGGATGCAGCCCGGATCGAAACGCTCGTTGCCGAAGGTCCAGCTCGTCGCTACCCGCATCTCCACGTTGGCGCGTTGGGCGCAGTCGACCATTGCCGTGTGGATTTCGGCCAGCATGGAGTCCGCCGCGACGGGATCGGCGTGGCGCACGTCGCAGGTCAGCTGGGCGTACTCGGAGAGAATGCCGGCCTTGTTGGGCCAGGCGACGAGGCGCGGCACCGTGGCCTTGCCTTCGGTGGCGTGATATCGCCACCCGATGTCGTTGACGGCCACTGCGAGCATGGCGGCGCCGATCAGGGCGTTCCGCCGGCGGTCCATCGGCGTGGGGCCCGCGTGCGCGGTCTCCCCGTGGACGTCGACGTGCATGCCGCGCGCGGCATAGCCACCCACCACGACCCCCACCGGAATCACCTCGCGGTCCAGCAGCGGCCCCTGCTCGATGTGAAGCTCGAAGTAGGCATCGACAGACCGTCCACCTACCGGCTCCTTGCCGCTATAGCCGATGCGCTCCAGCTCACCGCCGAACGTCATTCCGTCGTCGTCGCGCAAGCCGAGGACCCAGTCGACGTCATAGATGCCGGCGAAGGCGCCCGAAGCGACCATGGGCGGCGGGAAGCGGGCGCCCTCCTCGTTGGTCCAACAGACAACTTCGAGCGGGCGCCGGGTGTCGATGCGGTGGTCGTTGAGGGTGCGTACTACCTCGAGCCCGGCCAGCACGCCGACGATGCCGTCGTACTTGCCGCCGGCCACCTGGGTGTCGAGGTGGCTGCCGATGAGGACCGGCGGCAAATGGTCCTCCTGCCCCGGCCGTCGCCCGAAGATGCTCCCGAGCCGATCCACGGTCACCACGCACCCGGCCTCCAGGCACCACGTGATGAAAAGGTCGCGCATCTCCTTGTCCGCGTCGGTCAGAGCGAGCCGCCGGAGCCCACCGGCTTTGCCCGGTCCGATCTGTCCCGATCGCTCGATCGTGCTCCAGAAGCGCGTGCCATCGATCCTCAGAGAGTCATCCCACTCCGCCATAGTGTCCTCGTTCGGTGCGCGGTACGTTTCAGATCCGGCGCGGATCCGGCCGGCCAAAGATCCCATAGGGTCGCACGAAGAGCACGCCGAGGAGGAGAACATAAGGAGCGATGCTGCTGAAGCCCGCGCCCAGGACGGGATCCACGTAGCCTGCCGTCAGACTCTCCAGAACCCCGATGGCGACCGCGCCCACGATGCTCCCCCCGAGGCTGTCGAGCCCGCCGATCACCACGATGGGAAAGACCTTGAGGCCGAGCAGGACCAGGCCGAATCCCACGCCGACCACGAGCGTCCAGAGCGTACCCCCGACCACCGCGAGCACTCCCACCATCGCCCACGCGATGGCCAGGTGCCGGCGCACGTCGATGCCCATCGCCAGCGCGACCTCCTGATCGTCGGCCAGGGCGCGCAAGGCCAGGCCGGTGCGAGTCCAGCGGAAGAACGCTCCGATCCCGGCGATCGCCACCAGCGCCACCGCCAGGGCCACGACCCGGCCGGCGGGGATGCGCAGGTCGTACACCACGAGCGGTTCCATGGGGACCGGAAGCGGGATCGCGGCGGGAAGGCCGCCGAAGACGAGGGGAGCCACCCCGCGCATCAGCGCGCCGAGCCCCAACGTCACCATGATGACACCGATCAGCGGACGCCCGACGAGCCGCCGCAGCACGACGCGATTGAAAGCCAGCGCGAAGGCGACCATCGCGGCGCTGGCCATCGCCAGCGCTCCGGCAGGCCCTAGCCCCGCTCCGTACATCCCCACCGCCGACAGGCGCGAGCCGAACATGACCCATTCGCCGAGCGCGAAGTTGATCATGCGCGAGGCCTTGTAGACGACCACAAAGGCGAGCGCGATCAGAGCATAGACGGCTCCGGCCAAGACCCCGTCGACGACGAGCGAGACAAATAGGAGCACAGGCGCGCTGGTCAGCGGACCGGCGTGATGCCCCAGATCTCCTCGGCGTACTGACGAATGGTGCGGTCGCTGGAGAACTTGCCCATGTTGGCCACGTTGAGGATCGACATACGAGTCCAGGCGGCCGCATCGCGGTAGATGCGCGCCACGCCCTCCTGGCACGTCACGTATGAAGCATAGTCGGCGAGGAGGAAAAAGCGGTCGCCGCCGCTCAGCAGCGAGTCGACCAGCGGCCGGAACAGTCCCGGCTCGCGGCGGCTGAAGGCGTCGTCGCGGATCATGTCGAGCACGCGCGCCAGCTCCGCGTTCTCCCGGTAGTACTGCCCGGGGTCGTAGTGCGGGCGCAGGGCCGCCACCTCGGCCGCGGTCAGCCCGAAGATGAAGATGTTCTCGGCGCCAACTTCCTCGCGGATCTCGATGTTGGCCCCGTCCATGGTGCCGATGGTGAGGGCACCGTTGAGGGCAAACTTCATGTTGCCGGTCCCTGACGCTTCGGTGCCGGCCGTCGAGATCTGCTCGGACAGGTCGGAGCCGGGGAAAATCTCCTCGGCCAGCGACACCCGATAGTCGGCCAGGAAGGCCACCGTGAGGCGGCCGCGGACAGCCGGGTCGGCATTCACCACGTCCCCCACCCCGTTGATCAGCCGGATGATCAGCTTGGCCGCGGCGTAGCCCGGCGCCGCCTTACCGGCGAAGACGACCGTGCGCGGCAGGAGATCGCGATGGGGGTTGTCCTTGAGACGATTGTAGAGGGTGATGACATGCAGGACGTTGAGCAACTGGCGCTTGTATTCGTGAATGCGCTTGACCTGCACGTCGAAGAGGGAGTCTGGAGCGACGGTGACGGGGAGGCCGCGCCGCTGATAGTGGCGGCGGATGGTATCGGCCAAGCGGAGCTTGTTCGCCCGCTTGGCGGCCTGCCACGCCTGCGCGAAGGCGCGATCGTCGGCCAGCGGAACGAGCTGCCGCAGCTGATCGAGGTCGGTGATCCAGCCGGGTCCGATGGCGTCGCTGATGATCTGCGCCAGATCGGGGTTGCTCTTGAGGAGCCACCGGCGCTGGGTGATGCCGTTGGTCTTGTTGCTGAATTTCTCCGGCGTCATCGCATAGAAGTCGCCGAAGACCTCTGAGGTCAGGATCTGCGTATGGAGCGCCGCTACCCCGTTCACGGCGTGGCTGCCCACCACGGCGAGGGTGGCCATGCGCACGCGTCGCTCGCCGTCCTCCTCGATGATGGACATGCGCCGGGCGCGCGCGTCGTCCTGGCCGAAGTGCCGGCGCACGTCGTCCAGAAAGCGGCGATTGATCTCGTAGATGATTTGCAGATGCCGGGGCAGCATGGTCCCGAGGAGGCTCACCGGCCACCGCTCGAGGGCCTCGGCCATGACCGTGTGGTTCGTGTAGCCGAAGGTGGCGGTCGTGATAGCCCACGCCTCGTCCCAACTGAGCTCCTCGACGTCCACCAAGATGCGCATCAGCTCCGGAATGGCCAGGGTGGGATGGGTGTCGTTGAGCTGGATGGCCACTTTCTCCGCAAACCGGTCGAAGGTCCGAAGGCCCTGCGGCTCGTCGAACATGAGGTAGCGCTTGCGGTAGCGGCGAATGATGTCTTGCAAGGTGGCGGAGACGAAGAAATACTCCTGGGCCAGCCGCAGTTCCCGGCCCGCCGACACGTTATCGTTCGGATAGAGCACGCGGCAGATGTTCTCCGAACGCGCTCGCGCCTCCACGGCGCCGATGTAATCGCCCTCGTTGAACTCCGCGAGATCGAACTCCCGGACGGCCCGGGCGCCCCACAAGCGCAGGGTGTTCACCGTCTGACCCCCGTAACCGGGAATCGGCGTGTCGTAGGGAGTGGCCAGGACGTCCTTGGTGTCCACCCAGGCGTTGGTGAGGCGACCGCTCGTGTTCACGTAGGAGTCGACGCGGCCGAAGAACTGCACGGGGAAGCGGTCCCCCGGGCGCGGTATTTCCCACGGATGGCCATAGCGCAGCCAGCCGTCGGCTACCTCCACCTGGGCACCGTTGACGATGCGCTGGTGGAAGATCCCGTAGTCGTACCGCAGGCCGTAACCGTAGGACGGGTAGCCCAGGGTGGCCATGGAGTCGAGGAAGCAGGCCGCCAGCCGACCGAGACCGCCATTGCCCAATCCCGCGTCCCATTCCGCGTCGCGCAAGCTCCTCGAGCCGGTAACCGAGCTCGTGCAGAGCCTTCACGCATGCGTCGAGCAGCCCCATGTTGATGAGGCTGTTGCCCAAGGTGCGCCCCATCAGGTACTCGAGCGACAGGTAGTACACCCGCTTGGCGTCTCGCTCGTAGTACGTGTCCTGGGTGTGGATCCAGCGCTGGATCATCCGATCGCGCACGGCGAGGGCGAGGGCCACGTACGGTTCCCACTCGCTGTCCACGTGCTTGGGCAGCTCGGCCAACGTGTACTCGAGATGGCCGAGGATGCC
Source organism: uncultured Candidatus Rokubacteria bacterium (assembly GCA_963754315.1). Lineage (GTDB taxonomy): Bacteria > Methylomirabilota > Methylomirabilia > Rokubacteriales > CSP1-6 > CAVWFS01. The sequence continues at coordinate 126,253 of CAVWFS010000006.1, read as the reverse complement.
GTTCTTCAGGGACTCCGCGTCCATGCCAAGCGCGCCGTAGGGCAGCGCTTGCAGAGGGGCGGCGGACGCGACACTGGCAGGGAGCGGGGAGGATTGGGAAGTCATGCCAACAGGATGCCTCGCCGCAGGGGTGGCCGTCCACTAGAGGCTACGCCGGGGTTATCGCGCCCCAGGGCGAGGGTGAGCGAGTTCCCGCGTCAAAACAGAATGGTGGCGTTCAGGGTGATCGCGGTGGCAGGCGAGAAGCTCCGACTCTGTCCGGGAGTCGGAATGTAGGTCACGGTCGGCTGCAGGTAGATGTCACCGATCAGGTGAAGCTGGTAGTAGGCGGCGAGCATGATCTCGTTGTCCCGGAAGCCCGGATTGGGCTTTCGGTTCAGCCAGGACACGGCGACACCCGCTCCCACGGAGTCCTTTGGTCGTCCGGGAACCAGACCGAAGCCGGTCAAGCCCACGCCGAGGTACTCGTTGACGGGCAGCGTATCGGAGTCGTTGACGCCGAACTGAAAGAAGCCGGTGATGCCGCTCGAGTCCACGCCGGGATTGCGCACCCAGAGCCGCTGGCTTCCAAACGTGTAGAAGCCGTGGGCACCGGTCTCGGTAACATTGTTCGCGGTCAACCGCCCCGTCTGCGCCCAACCTCCCACGGCCAAGGTACCTGGCATCCCGTGGGACCCCACACGCCACGCATAGCCGACCTCGCCGATGGTGAAGTAGTACCCGTTGAACTCTGGCGTCGCGTTGAGGCCGGTCTGTACCCCGCGCGCGAGGTTGCCGTCGTAGGCTCCCGCCGACAGGTAGAGCGTTGGCGTGGGGACCACCGTGACCGTGATGCCGTAAGCGGAATTGTAGTAGCCGGGCATCGAACCCAGCAGGGTCGGGTTCTTGAAGAGGGGCGTGTAGATCAGGGACGAAACGGCAGGAATGGCCAGGGTGTCGTCCTGCAGGCTCAGCGGCCGTACCACGTTGTTGAAGTCGAATGTCGGCACCGTCTTGCCGATGCGGACGATGAGCTTGTCGTCGAAGAGCCGTTGCCGCCACCAGAGCTCGTAGAGTTCGCTGCGATCCAGCGGCGGCGGGCCCGGCAGGCTGTTGTAGCCGGCAACGACGCCAGCCTGGCCGTTCGTGTCTTGGCCGTTGAACTGGAGGAACTCGACGCCGAACTGGGCGCCGGGAATGCCCAGGAGCTTCTCGAGGTCGAGGCTCAGATCCACGAGGAGCAGGCTGTTGAAGCTCCACGTTCGAGGGTCGGCGCCCCCGGCGAACAGATAATTGGCATCGCCGATCCAGAGGCCACCGAGGCGGACGCCCGAGTCGGGTCCAAAACCGAGGAGTCGACCGAGAAGCCCCGTCCCGGTCAGCACGTTCACGGCTCCGGGGTTGGCGCTAATGCCCTCGGTAGATCCGCCGAGGCTCTGCCGTACGGCCTCAAAACCAATGGCCGAGGAATTGACGGGAGGGGTCTTGGTAGGCCCCGGCGGGTCGTCGGCACTCCAGGCAGTCGATGGGGCAACGAGCGCGAGCCATGCGGCAACCGCCAGGAGGGCCGCTCCTGCCCGACCGGACCTCCTTCCCGCAGGGCGCCCGGTCCAGCCGCCGACGAGCCGAGAGCGAATCACCGCTCCGGAATCTACTGAACCAGGTGTCGACCGGTCAACTTGGGCGATCCGTGCGATATGCCAGGCGCCTCTCCGCGACGGCGGCAGCCCACCCTGAACTCAGATATGATGGCCCAGGGCGGGAGCGGAGCGATGAGCGAGACGATCAGCAGGACAGCACCGGCCGCCGGCCCGGTCTCCGCGACCGTGGTCATCGCCCAGCGGGTGCAACCAGGCCGCGAGGCTGACTATCTGCGCTGGCAAACGCAGATCAACGATCAATGCCGGACCTTCCCTGGTTTCGTGGCGCTCGAGGTCGTCCCGCCCGTCCACGGCGTCCAGGACGACTACGTGGTGATCTTCCGCTTCGACTCGATCCCGCACCTCGACGCCTGGCTCGGCTCTGACACGCGCCGTGCCTTGCTCGCGCAGAGCCACTCGCTTTTCGCCGGCGATGCGCGACAGCACGTGGTGGCCGAGCGTGGGGCGCCTGCCAGCGCATCCGGTATGGTGGTGTCCACGCGGGTGAAGCCCGGTCAGGAGCAAGAATACAAGGCGTGGCAGAACCGCATCGATGCCGAAGCCGCGCGCTTCCCCGGATTTCTCGGCAACGAGATCTTCCCACCCATTGCTGGTGTGCAGGAGGAGTGGGTGGTCGTCATACGGTTCGACTCGGCCCAGCATCTCCAGGGATGGCTCTCGTCAGATGTCCGTCGGCGGCTGCTCGACGAGGCGGCCCGTCTCTGGGACGAGGCGCGCGTCGAGAGCTTCAGCGGAGCCTTCCCGGGGTGGTTCGGAGCGGGCTCGGCCCGCCCTGGCCAGTCGGGCCTGCCGCCCGACTGGAAGCAGGCCATGATCGTCCTGCTTGTGCTCTATCCGACCGTCATGATCCTGGGCCTCGTCCTCTCGCCCCGACTCACAGCCCTGCCCTTCGCGGTGTCAATGTTCATCGGCAACATGGCGAGCGTGGCGTTTCTTACCTGGCTCCTCATGCCGCCCGCGAATCGCGCTTTCGGCTTCTGGCTGACTCCGACCGGTGCCCGGGGGCGGCTGGTGGAACTGGGCGGCATCGGGATAATCCTGGCCGGATACGCGTTGGCCATCGCTATCTTCCTGGCGATTCGCTGATTCGTTCGGCAGGGTTGGCGTGACGCCAACCCGAATGGGAATCCGGGCTTCCGGCCGTGGACCCGCACAAGGAGAGGGCAATCATGGACAGAAAGAAGTTCGCGGCAGAGGCGACGAGGCTCGCCATCGAGTCGGTCGAGAAGGGATGGGGCGGTCCATTCGGGGCCGTCATCGTGAAGGACGGTGAGATCATCGGCCGAGGTCAGAACCGCGTCCTGCTCACCGGGATTCCGGTGTTTCACGCGGAGATCACCGCCATCATGGATGCCTCCGCCCGCCTGAATCCCAAGGCCCTCCTCGGCAGTGACTACTATGCGGGGACCATTCTCGAGATGATTCCGCGCCCGGCGGGCTCGCCCGACCCGGTGCCGGAGCGGGCGAAGATGCTCAAGGGATGCGAAATCTACATCAACGGCGCCCCCTGTCCGATGTGCATGAGCGCCATCTACTGGGCTCGGATCGACCGCGTATACTTCGGGGGCAGCCTGGAGGACACGAGCAAGATCGGCTTCGACGACGCCTTCCAGTACGAGGATTTCAAGCTCTCGTGGGAGCAGCGGAAGAACATTGCCATAGTGCCCAACTTCGAGCGGGAGACCTGCCTGGCCGCCTACCGGGCCTGGGAGAACAAGAAGGACAGGCACCCCTACTAGACGCTATGCGCGTCCCTTTGTCGCCGCTATGCGCCTCGCCCAGTGCGCGGCGCCCATACAACTGTCATCGCCTATGAGTGGACCAATGGGGACGATGAAAGCGGTGAAGCGTGAGGAAGGGGGAACGGCCTGGAGCTACGCTCCGACTAACGGCCCTCGAGAATCACTCATTCGCGCGGGCGTTGACCCAGCCGAGGCCGTATACCTTCATCTTGCCCAGGAGTGTCTTGTAACTCACCTGAAGCCGGCGTGCTGCTTCGAGCCGATTCCAATGGACGTGATCGAGGACCTCATGAAGCGTGGCCCGCTCGGCTTCTTCGGACGCGCGTCGCACGACCTCGCGCAAACCCATCCCCTGCTGCCATAGCGGGACCGTCTTCGCCATTGCGGGCGGGTCGGCGGGCGTGGAGTCGCTCACCGGAGGTGTCCCCGGGGCGATTCGCTCCGGCCCCTTGGCTTGGAGCTCGCTGCCGCCGTCTTGGCGGTCTTCTTTCCCCGGATCCGCCGTTCGCATGCGCAGCTCGGTGGCGACAAATCCGTCGCTCCCCAGGATCACGATCTTCCTGACCGTGTTCTCCAGTTCCCGCACGTTTCCCGGCCACGAATAGCGTTGAAAACGCTCAAGGGTCGCCTCGGTGAGGGTCGGCACGCTCCGGCCATACAGGCGAGCGAAGTCGCCCAGAAAGCGCCGGGCCAGGAGCGGGATCTCCTCGCGCCGCTCCCGGAGAGGCGGTACGTGGATAGCCATCATGCTCAGCCGATAGTACAGATCGGCACGAAAGCGGCCCTGCTCGACGAGCTGGCGCAGATCGCTGTTGGTGGCGGCGATCACTCGCACATCGACGCGGACGTCGTTCTGGCCCCCTAGCCGCGAGAACTCGCCGTCCTGAAGGACCTGGAGCAGCTTCGCCTGCACGGGGAGCGGGATCTCAGCAATCTCGTCGAGAAGGATGGTGCCGGCGTGGGCGAGGTCGAACTTGCCGGGCTTTGGCCGGGTGGCCCCGGTGAAAGCGCCCCGCTCATAGCCGAACAACTCGCTCTCCAGAAGTTCGAGGGGCAAGGCCGCGCAGTTGACCTTCAAGAACGGCCCGGCCTGTCGCGACGAACCCGTGTGGAGTGCTCTGGCCACCAGTTCTTTACCCACACCGCTCTCGCCCCACACAAGCACGGTGACATCGACGGGCGCCACACACTCGATCAGCGCACGGACGGCCGCCATCTCGGGGGTGACGCTCAGCAGGAGCCTCAGGGGTGGAGTGCCGCTCTGCCCATCACTGACACGAGGGGAGGAAACGAGACACTCCCGTCCCTCGGGGATAGTCGCCAGCAATCGCCGGGCAAATGGGTCGTTCACCACAGACTCTCTGCGAAAGCGAGCGGCCACCGTGTCACTCTAGAGCAGTCATATATGGTGGTGTCAAGTGCCTACTTGTGAACTTTTGGGTACATCCTCATCTCGAGGCCATTACTAGAGGCAAATGGACATAATGTCGCTGGTGTTGCAGCCTTTACAATGATTGTACTTTTTACTATGCGCTCCGTACATACTGTTATTAAGCAAAAATCGCGAGCAGATACCACTGTGTGAACATTTTTCACTCTCCCATTTTCTATCGTACAAGCCTATGATCGTCATTCAGATGTCATGACCGTCGATGGACCTTGACGCTACTCTACCGGCCATGAGGTCCGGTTTCTTGATAACGCTCGGGAACTAGCTTTGTGGCCGGATCGCTCGGCGTGAGGGGAAACATGCATGCGTCATGGTTCTGTGGTCCGCGGACGGCAGCGCTCATCATTCTCGCGGTCACCCTGGCCCTTCCGGGGGTCAGTGAATCCCAGCCCGGCGCTTATCAGGGCTTCGGCGCCACCACCCCTGGCGGCGCCGGGGGGACGGTGGTGCGGGTCACCACCCTCAGCGATTCCGGCCCCGGCAGTCTTCGAGAGGCGGTGAGCCAAGGAAACCGCATCGTCGTCTTCGATGTGGCGGGCCGGATCGAGCTGAGCACGTATCTGTATGTCACCGGCGCCAACATCACCATCGATGGGTTCACCGCACGCGCGCCCGGCATCACGCTGGCGAATTACGGTCTGATCATCCGGGGGAACAGAGGCGCCCACGATGTCATTGTCCGCGGGATCCGGATCCGCGACGCCGACATCGACGGCATTCAAGTCGCCTCGGGCGCCTACAACGTCGTGATCGACCACGTGTCGGTGGCCGGTTCCCGTGACGGCAACATCGACATCACCGAATCGCACGACGTCACCGTATCGTGGAGCATCATTGGCATGAACGACAAGAACATGCTGGTGAAGTACAACGCCTCCCGGGTGACTCTGCATCACAATGTCTTCGGCGGGAGCGCGCAGCGGAGTCCGCAGATTCGAATCGACGACAGCACCACCGCGGTGGCCACCGACGTCACCGCTGACATCCGCAACAATGTGATCGCCAATTGGGGCACGGGCTATGGGTCGGTCGTGTGGTACGGCCCGTGGACGAACGTGGTCAACAACTTCTACACCGCGCCCGCCGGCCGCCGGCCGTTAACGGTAACGTCGGCTCGCGCCTACGTTGCGGGAAACCTCTCGCCTGGCCTCGGCGACGTTAACGACCAGGGCACCGAGTCCGCTCCCTTTGCTTCCCCCGCCGTCGAGACGCACGATGCCTGCGCGGCCGCCGGCCTGGCCCTTGCCGGAGCGGGAGTGCGGCCCCTCGACGGCGTCGATCAGAAACTCCTGGCGAAGATCGCCGTGCCGGAGTGCCGCCTGACACCTCCCACACACCTCAAGATCTCCGCCGTCCCCGACGGGATCATCTTTCAGGCGATCCAAGGCGGACCGAATCCCCCTCCCCAGACTCTCACCATCGGCGATCAAGAGCCGGACGGCGTGCCGTGGAGGGCCAGCACCACCACGACCGGAGGAGATTCGTGGCTCGCGGCAACGCCGTCGGCGGGAAAAACACCGTCAGCGATCCGCGTCAAGGTCGCCATCGGCGGGCTTCCGGTCGGTCGCCACCTCGGCACGATCCTCATCGAGGGCCGTCACGACCCAGAACTGGTGGCGTCGATTCCGGTCGTGTTAGACATCGCGGCGGCAGCCGGTGGCACTCACACCGACCAGTTCACCGTCGCCGCTCCCGAGGACGATGGCCGCGAGGCCCGCACCACAGTAGTGGTCACCAAAGAGTCGTTCGTTACCGTGGGCCACAAGGACAACTTGGTCGCCTTTCGCTTCTCGGGCGTGACAATTCCTCGCGGGGCCACCATCGACTCTGCCGCGTTGCACATCATGGCGACTCGGCCAGATTCGGGGTATCCGATCAAGATCCGGTATCTCGGGGAAGCCGCGGACAACTCTTCACCCATCACCGCCGACCCGGGTGACCTCAGCGAGCGGCTGAAGACCACCTCGTTCGTCGACGACGTGCCGGAGCCGTGGCCGATCCGGGAATACAGCCCCAGTCCGGACCTGAGCCCGGTCGTGGCGGAGATCGTGTCCCGGGCCCACTGGGGCCCCGGTAACGCTCTGACGATCTTCATCGCCGACAACGGCTCGACCAGCCGGCGGAGCGTGGGTGCCTTCGACGACGAGCCGGACCGGGCAGCCCTCTTGACGGTCATCTACCGGGTGCCATAGTTGGGCGATCAACCGGGCGATTAGCCCGGCCAGTATGTCACGACAATTACGGCTCTTCGCCAAGAAGCTAGGGAAAAGTTCTACTATGTGTGGTCGGGTTCCCAGATTGTAACCCCCTCACTTTCCGCGCACTTCCGCGAGGGAAAAGCCTGCCAGTGCCGCAGCCCCGTCAACCCGTCGAAGTAGGCTTCATCTCGATCGATTCTGGCTTTTTCATGGAGAAAGCCGTTGGCCGATCTGACCGGTGTTGGCTGGCATCGGCGTTGCGTTCCCTAAGGGGCTCAACACGAAGGCATGGGTACGCCCAGCAGTACCAGTGACGATTTACTGGCGTCTACGCCGGCCTGTATCGGCCGACGGCCCGGCGTCAATCCCGGCGCACCAATCCACGGCCAGGCGCGAGTGATCGGGAGCCGGTGCGAGAAACACCAGGCGGTATGACCCCGGTCACCGTGATGTACGCGATCGCGACGTGGGGCGTAGGCGGAACGCCCCGTCACCTCCTCGAGGTCCTCGGCCACCTCGACCGCTGTGCGTTTGCTCCATCGCTGTACTGCTTCGACACGCGCCGCCAACCGGAGGCCTTGCTACCGGTGCACGCTCTGCATATCGATCTCATCGACGGTCGGCAGCGCGGCTCGCTGCGGGGTCCAGCCCTGGCTGGCTTTGTCGTTCGCCTGGCGCGCGAACTACAGCGCCGATGCGTGCAAATTCTTCACAGTTACCTCTTCGAGGCGAACTTCGTCGGGACCCTCGCCGGCCGGCTGGCCAAAGTGCCCGTTGTCATGGTGAGCAAGCGCAGTCTCGATCGCCACCCGCAGGCGCACAAGCGTCTGGCCGCCCGCCTGGCCAACCGGCTGGCCATGCACGTCACCGTTCCCGCCGAAGCCGTCCGGCGCCACGTGCACGCCGTCGAGCGGTGCCCGCTCGACAAGATCGTCGTCATCCCGAATGGAATTGACCTCAAGCGGGTGCCGGTCGCGTCGATGTCCAGCAACCTCGTCGTGGGTGCGTTGGGGCGGCTCGAGAGCCGGAAAGGACACTCGGACCTCCTCGCGGCGGCGCCGCTGGTGCTCGACCGGATTCCGGGTGCGCGCTTCCTGCTCGTGGGCGACGGGCCGGAGCGCGCGGCGTTGGCACGCCAAGCCCACAACCTCGGCATCGCAGACCGCGTCGACCTGCGCGGTCTGGTCGCGCAGGGCGCGGACGTCTTGTCCGAGATGTCGGTCTTCGCGCTACCTTCGCACGTCGAGGGCATGTCAAACGCGCTGCTGGAAGCGATGGCAGCCGGCCTGCCCGTGGTCGCCACCGACGTCGGCGGAAACGAGGAAGTCATCGTGGCCGGCGAGACCGGTCTGCTCGTTCCCCCGCGCGACCCGGATGCCCTGGCAGAGGCCCTGGTCCTTCTGTTGAAGGATCCCGAACGCGCGCGCGCGATGGGCGCGGCCGGGCGAGCACGTGTCGAGCAATCCTTCACCGTTGAGCAGATGGTGGCCAGGCTCCAGACTCTGTACACCTCCTCGCTGAACCATACCGTGCGATGACCCAAGGCCGGCCGACGCGGATTCTGTACGTCATCAGTGATCTGACGCGAGGGGGGGCCGAGCGTCAGCTGTGCTTGCTCCTCCAGCATCTGGACCGCCAGGAATTCGACGCCGCCGTCGTGGCCCTCGCCGGCGGGGGAGTCCTGGCCGCTTCGATCCGCCAGCTGGGCTTTCCCGTCACCGAGCTCGCGCGTCGAGGCCGCCTCGATCTGCGTCGACTCTGGCGTCTTCACAAGGTGGTCACGGCGTTCGCGCCGCACATTCTCCAGACGTTCCTGCCCGCCGATACCGTGTATGGATTCATCGCCGGACGATGGGCTCGTGTGCCCGCGCTGGTCACGTCGCGACGTACCGACCAGTACGGCGAGTTCGCCCCCCCGGTGAGGTTCGTCAACAGCCTCGTCAGCCGCTGGGCCGACGCGGTCATCTGCAACTCCCGGCGCGCAGTCGACTACTTGCCCCCTCACCTGGCGGCGAAGCACATGGTGATCCCGAATGGCGTCGAGTCACTGCCCCTCCGCCATGACCGCCGCGAGGTTCGACAGGCCTTAGGACTGTCCCCCACCGCGCTCGTGGTAGGCACGGTGGGCCGGGTGGTGACCGCAAAAAATCATCTACGGTTCGTCGAGGTCGCCCGCGAAGTCGCTGCGCAACGCCCCGACTCGGTGTTCGTTCTCGTCGGCACCGGGCCGCTCGAAGACCAGGTGCGTGCCCGCATCGCCGCCCTCGGCCTGCAAAAGCATGTGCTCATGATGGGCGAACGAGACGATATCGGGGATCTCTTGTCCGCCTTCGACGTCTTCCTGTTGACCTCTGACCGCGAAGGTCTCTGCAACGCCGTGATGGAAGCCATGCTGAGTGGGCTGCCGTGCGTGGTGACCGACGCCGGTGGCAATCGTGAGCTCGTCGTCCACGACACCACCGGGTTCGTGTGCGCGCCGACGACGCAAGCCCTGCACGAGGGGGTGCTGCGCCTCCTCGACGATCAGGCCCTCCGGCGTTCCTTCGGCACCGCCGGCCGAGACAGGATGGAACGGGAGTTCAGCCCGTGGTCGATGGTGCAGACAACTCAGACCCTGTATCGACGGCTTCGGTCCGAGAAGGCCGGCCAGTCCGTCCCGGTCCAAAGGCTCGAGCACCCGGCCCGGCGAGTCGCGCCATGAAGCCGATTGCCTGCCTGGTGGGGAGCTTCCCAACGCTCACGGAGACGTTCATCGTGGGCGAGATCGTCGAGCTGCGGCGGCGGGGGATTCCGATCGTGGTCTATGCTCTCGGACGGTCGCGGGAGAGCATCCTGCAGCCCGAGGCCCTCACGCTCGCCGACGAAGTCCGCTTCGCGGCGCCGCTGTGGGCGCCGCGGCTGCTGGTGGCCAACGCACGCTGGGTGGTGCGTCGGCCAGGGCGCTACGCACGCGCGCTTGGGCTCCTCGTCGGGCGGACGTGGCGGATCCCCGTGCATCTTCTCAAGACACTCTATCTTTTTCCCAAGGCGGTGGAACTCGGCGAGCACATGCGCCAGCAAGGCATCGCTCATGTGCACGCGCACTGGGCCACCTATCCGACGACGGCCGCGTTGATCGTTTCCGAGGTGACCGGGCTCCCCTACAGTTTTACCGCGCACGCTGGCGACGTCACATTGTTCAGAACCCTGCTGAGCGAGAAGGTCCGACGCTCGCAATTCGTGGTGACCTGCACCGACGACCTCCGCACAGACATCAGCCGCCTCCTGCCCCTGCCCGTGCGCGGCAAGGTGCATCTCAACTATCACGGTGTCGCCCTGGAGCGCTTTGCCCTCCAGGAGCGCGACGGTGAGAGAACACCACCATCGTGGCCTGCGGCGCGCTCTACCAGCGCAAGGGCTTCGCCGACGTGGTCGAGGCGTGCCGGATCCTCAGGGATCGCCGACACGCCTTTCGGTGCGTCATCGTGGGAGATGGCCCGCAGCGCGCTCGGCTGGCCGCTCAGATCGCGGCGACGGGCCTGGGCGATCGCGTCACACTGGCGGGCGCCGCTCCGCACACCGAGGTGGTTCGGCATTACCGAGACGGCGACGTGTTCGTGCTGCCCTGCCTCGAACGCCCCGTCAAGCTGAGGGACCCCGAGGCGGACCTGATGAAGTCGCTGGAGGCTTGGTTCGAACCCTCGGGGGGTGTCATTCGAGACGGCATCCCGAATGTGCTGGCCGAAGCCATGGCCACGGGGTTGCCCGTGGTCACCACGCCGATCTCCGGCATCCCGGAGCTGGTGCGCCACGGCTCCAACGGTTTTCTGGTGCCTCCCGGCAATCCCGCTCAGCTAGCGGAGGTTCTCGAGACACTCTTGACCGATCGGGCTCTTCGTCGCCAGCTCGGCATGCAGGCCGCGGCGGACGTGCGCGCCCATTTCGACCGTGGACACCACGTGGCCAGTCTCGTGAGAATTTTCCAGGACCACCTCGACAACGGCCACGCCCCGGCGCCGACCGCGGCGGCGATGGCGGAGAGTCGGGTATGACGGCCGCTGGCCGCGGGAGCAAGCTCGACCAGGGGCAACTGACGCGGGTCGACTATTGGGAGGAGCACTGGTCCCGCGCGCATCGCCGTGAGACCTATGAGAATCTCGGCTGGGTATCGCGCAGCTATCCCTTCGTCGCCCTCGATCGGTTGCTTCGATCCGTGCTGACCGTCGATTCCTCGCGGTCATTCCTGGAAGTCGGCTCGGGACCCGGGCGATGGATGATCTACTTCCACAAGACGTTCGGGTACCGCGTCTCGGGGTGCGACACGTCACCCCGAAGCTGCGAGTGGGCTCGCGAGAACCTCGCCGCGGCCGGCGTGGTCGCGACCATCCACCAGGCGGATTTCTTCGCCATCGAAGGAAGCTACGACATCGTCTTCTCGGTGGAGTCGTGGAGCACTTCGAGGATCCGTCGATCCCGCTCGCGGCGTTCGAGCGCCTGTTGGCCCCGGGCGGCATCCTGATCACCGATGTCCCCAACCTGACGGGCCTCAACGGCTGGTATCGCCGCATCCTGCAGCCGGAGACGTTCGAGACTCACCGGCCGATCGGCCTGGCCGAGCTGCGCGGCTGGCACCGCAAGCTCGGATTGCAGGAGATCATGGCGGTACCCTACGGATCATTCGCCCTCTCCCGGGTCCCATCCGCGCCGTTTCCCGGCTGGCCACGGACGCAGCGCCTGCTGTGGCGCCCGGCCTATCGCGTGGCGCGCGGATCGCTCGAGCGCGCTTGCCGCGCTCTGCACGCGATCGGCGCTCCCATCGATCACCCGCTGATCTCCCCCACCTCCTCGTGGTCGCGCGGAAGGCGGGACCGGCCTCGAGGCGGTCATGAATCGCGACGGCATGGCCACCTTTCTCGAGCGACTCGGCCACCGGGTGACGGTCGGCCCTACCTCGTACTGGTACGACCAGCGGCGGCACTTCGGCCTTGCCTTCCCGCATGCCCATCCGATCGCGCCGCCCCCTGAAGAACTGCGCGCCATCTTCCGGGCGAGCCGGGCAGTCGGGCTCAGGTACGCCACGCCGTCCGCGGCCCCGGGCCGCCAGAGCTACGCCTTCGTGGTCGATGATGCGGCCTATGATCTCGCCCACCTCAGCGCAAATACCCGCAGCAAGGTGCGCCGGGGCTTGAAGCAGTGCGAGGTGCGGCAGCTCGAGCCGGGCTTCGTGCGGGCCCACGGGCGTCAGGCGAACGACGACACGGTGGTCCGCCTGCGTTGGGAGGGGGACTTCTACGACTGGGACCGCTACTGGGACGCGGTGGCCGCCACCCCGGATGTCGAGGTGTGGGGCGCCCTTCAAGGGACGGATGTCCTGTCATTTCTCGTTGCGCCGGTGGTCGACCGATGCCCGGAAATCCTGGTGGCCCGATCGCGCACGGATGCCCTGCGCCTGTACCCTAACAACGCGCTGATCTTCGCGGCCGTCCAGGCATGGATTGGCCGCGACGACATCGATCGGGTGTATTTCGGCCTCGAATCACTCGATCTGGTGTCCGGGGTGGACCAGTTCAAGGAGAGCATGGGCTTTCGGCGGTTGCCCATCGGCCAGCGCATCGTCTTCTCGCCGATGGCGGAGCGAGTGCTTCGCCTTCCTCTCGTCCGTCGAACGGCCTTGTCGGTGGCCCAACGCTGGTCCGATCGCGAGTTCTGGCGGAAAGTTCAGGGGGTGCTCCAGTTTCGGGAGGAACCTTCGTGGACGTCGTGACCAGCGCCACTGGATCATCGGCGGCATACGCTGCGATCGCGCGTCCCCGCGACGGAGAACGCCCGATGACGTTCGCCGCGCGTGCAGAGGCGGTGGTCTATCCCGACAACCTGGCTGCCCTCGGGGTCTGTCGAGCCCTGGGCATGCACGGCGTCCCGGTGACGGTGGTTTCGTCGGACGGGACGTCTCCCGGACAATACTCGCGGTACGGGCGAGGGGTGAGCGGGCCGCGTGATGGCCGGACGGAAACCATGGTCCGGTTTCTCATCGACTTGGCGCAGAGTCACCGGACCCGGCCGCATGACGCGCGACCGGTTCTGTTTCTCACCGAGGACTCATCGCTGGTCGCCCTGCACGCCCATCGCGACGAGCTCGAGCGCTGGTACCGATTCCCTCACGCTCCGTGGGCGGTACTCAGCCGGATCGTCAACAAGGACCAGCTCTACCACGAGCTCGATGCCGTGGTGCCCATCCCGCGAACCCGTGCCGCGGAATCCGAGGCGTCACTGGCGACGGTGGCCCAGGAAATCGGATTCCCCGCCATCGTCAAACCGCCGCTCCGGTGTCGTTCGGGAGCGCAGGCGGCAAGCCGGCCTTTCGAGAAGATCTTCGGCGACAAGGCGGTGCGCGTGCGCTCGCTGGACGAGCTGAAGGCCGTCTACCACCAGGCGCAGGGCCATGGCTTCCCGGTGCTCGTGCAGGAAGAAATCGGCGGCCCCACCTCGCTGCTCTATTCCATCGGCGTCTATGCGACCCGGGGCGGCGAAGTACCCGCCACCTTCACCTCGCAGAAGCTGGGGCAGGTGCCGCCCGATTTCGGCGACGGACTGGTCGTCAGAGCCGTACGGGCGCCCCATCTCGTCCCGCTCGCCACCGCCGCCCTTCGCCACTTCGGGTACTACGGCATGGCCGACATCGAGTTCAAGCTCGACCTCCGCTCCGGCACCTACAAGTTGCTGGACATCAACCCACGTCCGTGGCTGTGGATCAACCTGCCCACGGCGTGTGGCGTGAACCTCCCGTATGCCGCCTACCTGGACGCGGTTGGCCATCCGCTGGACCCGGCCGCCTTCGCCCAACACGACTTCGCAACGCGCTGGGTCTCGGCGCGTGGCGCGCTCGTGCATCTCACCCGCTCCCTGGCTCGCGGTCGCGCGCCCCGGGGCTTGCTCAATGCCCTGGGCCGGGTCCGGGGTCCACGGGTGGGGCCGCTGCTCAACCGTCACGACCTGCTCGTGCGGATGTTTCTGAGTCCCCGCTACTGGCGCGATTTCTTCAAGGCGCTCGCGGTCGGGGCAGGGCACTGACATGATGCGCGGGCCTCTCGGCAAGGCGTGCGATCTCTTGGCCAAGCAGGTGCCGTCGAATGAGCTGCGCATCCGCCTCCAGCGCGCGAAGGGCGTGAAGATCGGCCAGCACGTCTACCTTGGGTACGACGTGATCCTCGATCCCGCCCGGCCGTGGCTGATCGAGATCGACGATCACGTGCGCATCTCCCACGGGGTCATCATCCTCGCCCACACGCGGCCGGGCGATGCGTGGATGGAACACCTCGGCGAAGAGGAGGGCCCGGTGCGCATCAAACGCCACGCCGCCCTCTACGCCGGCTGCATCATTCAGCCGGGCGTGACCATCGGCGAGTGCGCGATCGTGCGCGCGGGCGCCGTGGTCGAAGGTCCAGTGCCGCCGTTCACGGTGGTGGCCGGCGTGCCGGCCCGCGTGGTCGGCGAGCTGCCGCGGGCGGCGGCGAAGCTGGGGGCTGTACCGCCCCTGGAGGATGTCATGCCGACATGACCGATGAAGGACGGCCCTCCGCAGCGACGGTTGGCGACGGGGCCGTAGGCGAGAAGACCGCTCCATTCCTCGAGAACGAGGCGTGGAGCCAACGCTGTTCACCCGTTGTATATAGGCGGCATGAGAGGCCATGACGAATCAAGTGACGCGACCGGAGCGCGAGACCTTCCTGCCCTTCCATCAGCCCTGGATTGGCGAGGAGGAGATCGAGGAGGTCGTGCAAACGCTGCGTTCGGGCTGGTTGACCATGGGCCCGAAAACAATCGAATTCGAGAAACGGTTCGCTGAATACGTCGGCGCCAAGCATGCGATCGCCGTCAATTCGGCGACGGCGGGGCTGCACCTCGCCCTTGACGCGATAGGCCTGAAGCCCGGCGACGAGGTCATCACCAGCGTCTACACGTTCACCGCCAGCGCCGCGGTCGTGCTCCACCACAGGGCGCGGCCGGTCCTGGTCGACGTCGAGCCGGTGACGCTCAACATGGATCCCGAGGAAGTGGAGCGGCATATCGGACCGCGGACGCGGGCCATTATCCCCGTCCACTTCGCCGGCGTGCCGTGCGACATGGACCCCCTCTTGAAGCTGGCCGAGCGCCACGGGCTCACGGTCATCGAGGACGCCGCTCACGCGCTCCCCGCCCAGTACCGCGGCCGCATGGTGGGATCGATTGGGGACTTCACCGTCTTCAGTTTTTACGCGGTCAAGAACCTCACCACCGGTGAAGGCGGCATGATCACCACCGAATCTGACGAATACGCCGACCTTCTGCGCACACGGCGCCTGCACGGGATCAGCCGTGATGCGTGGAAGCGCTATAGCGCGGAGGGGTCCTGGTATTACGAGGTCGACTATCCCGGCTACAAGTGCAACATGACCGACATCAATGCGGCGCTCGGGCTGCAGCAACTCAAAAAGCTCGACCGATTTCAGGGGATCCGCAACCACTACGCGACCCTGTACGAGCGTGGTCTGTCGAATCTGCCCGAGCTGATCCTCCCGGAGACGCCATCGTACGCCCAGCACGCCTGGCACCTGTATGTCATCCGCCTCCGGCCGGATCGGCTGACGATCGGGCGCGATAGGTTCTTCGAGCTCTTGCGCCAGGCCAATATCGGAGCCAGCGTTCACTTCATCCCCCTTCACATCCATCCGTTCTATCGGGAGATGTTCGAGTACCAACCGGAGGACTTCCCCCAGGCCTTGCGCGCCTACCAAGGGGCCATCTCGCTGCCCCTCTACCCGCGCATGAGCGAGGCCGATGTGTGGGCGGTGATCGACGCCGTGCGCGACATCGTCGAGAACCACCGGACGGAGAGACGCTCATGAGCAAGCGTGTCTTCGACATCGTGGTGTCGGCCACAGCGTTGCTCGTCTTCGCCCCGCTGCTCCTGGTGATTGCCGTGCTGATCGCCCTCGATTCCAAGGGACCTGTGTTCTTCCGGCAACGACGAATCGGCCAGCACGGCCACCCCTTTTCGATCCTCAAGTTCCGGACCATGGTGGTCAACGCGGCCGCCGTCGGCCCTCGGCTCACCCAGAAACGCGACCCGCGCATCACCCATCTCGGCCAACTCCTGCGCTGGCTCAAGCTCGACGAGCTTCCGCAACTCATCAACGTGCTCCGGGGCGACATGAGCCTGGTCGGGCCCCGGCCCGAGGACCCCTACTTCGTCGCTCGCTACACCCCCGAGCAACGCGAGGTGCTGAGGGTGCGGCCGGGCATCGTCGGACCCAGCCAGATCCGCGGGCGCGACGAACTGGAAATGTATCCCGAGGACGTGACGGACCCCGAGGAGTACTACGTCGAGCGCATTCTGCCCGAGAAGCTTGCCATTGACCTCGAATATGTCCGATCGTGCACCCTCCGAGGCGACCTTCGCCTCATCGCGGGGGCGATCGCCGTCACTGTCTTCGGGGCCTTCAAGGTGAAGTTCTTTCGGGTCAAGCGGGAGGCGATGGCCCTCTTGGCCGCCGACGCCGTGGCCAGCGTCGTCGTCTATTGCGCCGCCTACGGCGTGAAGTTTGACTGGGACGTGAAGTGGGCCGACGTGCCCTATCTGGCGGTCGTCACCGGGGCCATCCTGCTCGTTCGACCGCCCGTGTTCGTCTACTTCGGTCTCTATCAGAACATTGTGCAGTACCTGGGCACCAAGGAGTTTCTGGCCATCGTGCGGGCGGTGACCGTCGGCTCGGTGGTGGTAGCGGCCCTGACCTTCATGGCCGGATTCGGCAGTCACTCGCGCGCCGTCTTCCTCGTTGACTGGGGTCTGCTCATCCTCGTCCTGTTCGGCATGCGCGTCGCGCTCAAGAGCCGGCTCGAATCGCGCCGCTCCGTCTCCCCCGAGCCATCGAAGAGGGTGCTCATCGTGGGCGCTGACGACACGGGCTCGCAGCTCGTGCGCACCCTGTCCGAACGGGGCGTCCCCTACCATCCGGTGGGATTCCTCGACGATGACCGGACCAAGCATGGGGCCATCATCCACGGCATCCAAGTCTTCGGCGCGGTGAGCGATCTTCCCGTGGTTTCGGCGCTGTACTCGATTGACATGGTCGTCGTGTTGTTTCCACAGTGTCGGCTCGCAGGCGCTCAGGGAGATTCTCGACTTCTGCCGGGCGCGCGGTCTCGACTACCGGCTCCTGCCCACCCTCGACCGCCTCTTGCATGGCGACGTTTTCCCCCCCGAGCTGATCGATCTCGGGATCGATGGGGTGGGGGCAGAATCGGTCCCCTCCTCGGACCGCCGCCCCGACGAGCCCGCGCGCTTGGCCCCTGGCAACGGGCACGCGGTCGCGCTGGCGCCGGCTCGGCGCCCCGTGGATGACCGCGTGGTCCTGGTCACGGGGGGCGCCGGCTACATCGGTTCCCACGTGGTGCGGAAGCTCCTGGAGCGAAATCGGCGGGTTCGCGTACTGGACAGCTATCTCTACGGCGACCACGGTCTGCGCGAGATCGCCGGCCATCCCCGGCTCGAGCTGCTGGAGGGTGACATCCGCCATCTGCGTACGGTGGCGTTGGCCACGCGGGGCGTCCACTCGGTGATCGCCCTCGCCGCCCTCGTCGGCGACGCCGCGTGTGATCTCGATGTCGATGAGACCACGTCCATCAATCTGGAGGCGACCCGCTTGCTCGCCGAGGCGTGTCAGAACGCCGGCGTGGCCCGGCTCGTCTTCGCATCCTCGTGCAGCGTCTACGGTGCGAACTCCGAGCTCATTCTCAACGAGGGATCGTGGCTGAATCCCGTGTCGCTATACGCCCAGACCCGGATCCAGTCGGAACAGATCCTCCTCCGTCGCGTGGACCAGCTCAGCACCGTGATCCTCCGACTGGCCACCGTATTCGGCTGGTCGACGCGGATGCGTCTCGACCTCGTGGTGAACACGTTCACGGCCCACGCCTTTTTCAACGGGAAGCTCCGGCTCTTCGGTGGTGACCAGTGGCGGCCCAACGTTCACGTGCAGGACGCGGCCGAGGCCTTCATCGCGGCCGCGGAGGCGGACGACGCGCGCGCCCGTGGCGAGATCTTCAACGTGGGCGGGAACCACCTCAACTACCAGGTCCACCAGATCGCCGAGCTCGTCCGTACCCACGTGCCGCACGTCGAAATCGAGCTTGTTCCCTCGGCCGGCGATCGGCGCGATTACCGAGTAAGCTTCGACAAGATCCGCCACGTGCTCGGGTTCACGCCCCGTTTCACCGTCGACGCCGGTGTGGCCGAGATCCTTCGGGCGTTCGAGGCCAGAGAAATCACGGCGCCGGAGGCGAACCACTACCATAACTTCAAACACCTGAAGCATGACGGCTTTGCCAACGCCGGGAGGTTGCGGCTAGTGGCCGGCGTCGACATCTGAGCGAGGAGAACACCATGGTCCACCATCTATTCGAGAGCGATCACTGCAGCATCACGCCGGCCGGCCACCTGGTCTTCGACGGCAAGAATCTCGTGGAGCTCGCCGACCAGTTCAAGACCCCGCTCTTCCTCATCTCGGAGCGGATCCTGACCGAGAACTATCGCCGGTTCGTCCGAGCCTTTGCCGGCATTCCGGACTTCAAGACCTACTACTCGGTGAAGACGAACTTCGAGACTGAGGTCTTGCGTACGCTCCGGCGCCTGGGGGCGGGGGCCGAAGTGGCAGGTGAGCTCGACCTCTACGCGGCGACCAAGGCCGGCTTCCAACCGGCCGATATCGTCTTCGACGGGCCGTGCAAGACGGAGCGGGAGCTGAAGCTCGCAGCGGCGCAAGGTATCCACCTCATCAACGCCGAGGGCGTGGAGGAGATTCAGGCGCTCAATGCCATCGGTCAAGCCATGGGCCGGCGGCTCGATATCGGGGTGCGGATCGATCCCATGACCCGCCGCCCCTACTACGACAAGCTGATCACCACCTACAAGCAGAAGTTCGGGTTTCACATCAACCAGTGCGCGGAGGCGTTCGCGGTGGCGGCGCGCTGCCCCCACGTTCGCGTGGTCGGCATCAACGCCCACATCGGGTCGCAGATCCTGGCCCCCGCGCTCTACGGCGAGGCCCTCGATGCGATGTTCCGGCTGGCCGCCGACCTGCGCGGCCGCGGCTTTCCGATCGAGGAGATCAACATCGGCGGCGGTTTCCCGGCCCAGAGCATGCGGTTTCTCCGGATGAATCGGCGGCTGCGCGCGGCCAAGCTCCTCGAGCGGCTCAATCTGCTCGAGAAGCGCACGCCATCCATCGACGAGTTCGGTCGCGTGGTGACGGCCGCCTTTCAGCGGAACTGCCAGCTCCATGGCTTCACGCCGCGCCTGAGCACCGAGCCCGGCCGCAGTCTCATCAACAACGCGGCCATTCTGCTGGGCCGCGTCCGCCGCACTAAGACGAACTGGGTCTTCACGGACCTCAGCATCAACGAGGTCCCGGAAAACCTCTTCTTCACGGAGTGGCGCATGTTCTTCCCGGGTCGGATGAACGCGCCCCCCGCGGCCAAGGCGAACATCAGCGGCCCCACCTTGTCCACCTACGACGTGCTGTCTTTCCAGAAGGCCCTTCCGGCTGGACTCCAGGGCGACGATCCGGTGGTGATGTTCGATGTGGGCGGCTACTCGATCACCCGCGCCAACCAGTTCACCAAGCCGAGGAACCCCGTGTACTTCCTGGGCGGGGACGGCACCGTCCGACTCATCCGGCGGCGGGAGACCATCGAGGATGTGGTCCATGCTCAGATGTGGGACACCCCGTCCCCGGCGGACGAGGTCCCGGCGGTGGAGGTCCCGGCCGAGTCGATGACGGGATGAAGAGCGGCCGCCTCGTTTCGCTCGTTCGCGACACGACCTTCTACTCGGTGGGGCTGATCCTGCGCCGCGGGTTGGGCGTGGTGACCCTCCCCGTCTTCGCCCGGTTCCTCTCTTCCGCGGACTTCGGGATCATCGCCATCGTCACCACCGTGCGGGACCTGCTGACCGTCGTCTACGAGATGGGGGCGCCCAACTCCTCCGCCCGCTTCTACTACGACTGCCGCACCGACCTCGAGCGGCGACGGCTCTTTGGCAGCCTGTTCGTGTTCCTGCTCGGCAGTTCGATGCTCTGCTCGGCACTCATCCTCGCGTTCGGGGCGCCGCTGTGGCAGGCCGTGGTCTCCGATGTCCCCTTCACCCCTATGTGGTGCTCGCGGTGGCCACGGTGGCGCTGTCGAGCATGGGAATTCTCCCCCGCACGATCTTTCGCGTCACCGACCGCGTGGCGCTGTTCATGACCTTGGGACTGATTCAGGGCACCGTCACGGCGGCGCTGTCCGTGGCTCTGGCCGTCACTGGCTTCGGAGCGTTGGCGCCGCTCTATGGTGGTCTGGGAGGCGCGGCCCTTTTTTTTTCGTTTTCTATGGCTACCTGAGGCCGCACATCGCATGGACGTTCTCGCCCCGGCTCGTCCTGCAGTGCCTCGCCTTCGGATGGGTAGACGTCCCCGTTCGCCTCGGGGCATGGGCTTTGCGCGTTGCCGACCGCCTGGTGCTGCAGGCCTTCGTGCCGCTGGCCCAGGTGGGGGTGTATTCGATCGGCTACATGCTCGGCGCCACGGCGTTCGACGTGGTGGCGAGTTCGGTGAACTCGGCCATCCTGCCGTTCGTCTACCGCACGGCTATCGAAGAGTCGGAAATCTCTTCCAAGAAGATCTTCGCCGACGTGGCCGCCTGGAACGCGGCCCTGCTGGGCCTGTTGGGGCTGGGAACCGTGCTATTCTCCCACGAGATCATCTTGATCTTCGCGACCGCACGGTTCCTGGAGGCAGAGTCAATCGTCCCGCTCATCGCGTGGGCATCGATCTTCCAAGCTCTCGCCAACGTCCCCAACCGGGGCATCTATCTCGCGAGGAAGACCGGCTGGCTCCCCCTCGTATTCCTCGTCCCGGCCGGGCTCAGTGTGGCGCTCAACTTCGCCCTCGTGCCACGGTGGGGCATCACGGGGCGGCCATGGCCCATCTCATAGCGACCCCCGCGCTCCTCGTGCTTACGTTGCTGGTAGCCCAGCGAGCGTATCGAATTCCCTATGACTATGTCCGGATCGCCAAACCGCTCGTGATCGCGCTCGGGCTCTCGTTGGCAAGAGGATACGTCCCCTCGGGGCCGCTGACGGCGGCCATCGCCGTGAAGGCTCTCCTGTTCCTCGCGTATCCGGTGGCGCTGGTCGCCTCCGGGTTTGTGACGGCCGGGGAGCGTCTCGCGCTCCGCGGGGTGGCTCGGCGGTATCCGGCAGGGGTGCCGGCCCGCGAGCGCGGTGGGACGCGGTGATAAACGCCCTAACGTCTACGATCGAACGACAAACCGGAGGTCGGAGGCGCTCAAGTTGGGGGCAGTGTGTAGGTAATTCAAGAATGGGAGGGACGCGACAGGACTTCGCCCGGGAGAGCAGCAGGGACGTCGCTACGCGAACGTGTCGCCCGTGGCGTGACCGACGGCAAGAACGTGGGCGTCGTGGGCACGCCGACGTTCTTCGTGAACAGCATTCCCCTGGTCGGAGCCCGTCCGCTCTCCGAGTTCACCGCCGTCATCGACCGCGAGCTAGGCCGGCAGGGTCGCCCCGCCGCCGGACCGGTGCGCCCGTGAAGCTGGAGCCGCGCGGCGAGCAGGCAGGCCAGGAACGATCCATGTGTAGTAGGAGTAGGAATTGATGTATTTGCCATAGGGAGGAAGGATGACAACAAGCAGTCGAGTGCGGTGGCTGTCTCGTTGCTCCTCGCCGGGGCCTGGTCGTGTCGGTGGCGAGCGGGGCTCAAGCCGACGGCCCGCTCACCTACGTGGGAAACGTTCCGCTGAACGCTAAGGCGCACGGGCTGGCCCTTCGGGACAATCTCGCCTACGTCGCCACCGAGAAGGGTCTCACCATTCTCGACATCGCGACGCCGGGAATCCTATCGTCCATCGACGCCGTCGGCGTCCTTCAGCCAAAACTACCCGCCTTCCCGAGCACCCTGTTGAAGAGCCAAGCCGTTGCGGTTGAGGGAGACTACGCCTATCTCGCGGGCGCATACCTGATCGTGGTCGATATCTCCGACCCGGCGCTGCCAGACCCGGTGGGCAAACTCGCCATCCCCGGTGGTGGCTGGGACGTCGTCGTCAAGGACAACGTCATCTATGCCGTATCGTTCGCCGGGGAACTGTACGTCATATGCGCGGCAGCGCCGCGACCGGCAGGGTGCCCCGCCGGCGCGAGCGAGGCTACCCCGAAGATCGCCAGGGTCATCGGACTGCCGGCATGGGCCAACGCCGGGGCCGACCTGGTCAATCTCAAGCGGTTGTGCCCCCCCGACGGGACTCCCCCTTGTGACCAGCCCGCCATGACCTCGGGGAACGGGAGGGCGACAGGCGTGTCACTGGCAGGAGACCGCTTGTTCGCCGTCGAATGGGCGTACGGGCGGCTCTACCACTTCGAGATCGCCACGAACCCTCTCCACCCGAGATTCGTCTCGACGCATTACGCGCCATACCTGATCAAGGCGCATGCCGACCTCGATCAGGACGTCGTGTACATGCTGACCGCGTTCGGGGCCGTCTCGGGCCTCCGCTCGGTTCCCATTCTCCGTTCTGGACATCTTCGTGTCGTCGCGCTACAACGCACCTGCCCGGTGCCGACGGTGTGCGGGCTACCTCAAGTCGGACTTCGCCATCGATATGGGCGACCTCGCCATCGCCGGCAACAAGTATGTCGTCTACGCCGGCGGCAAAGGTGCCGGCGAATTCCACATCGTCGACATCCCGTTCCGACGATGCAGAACGAGGCCACTGACCCCGACGGCATCGGCCTCCACGGCGTGGGAATGGCGCACGGGATGGCGATACGCACACAGGGCGACTACGTCTTCCAGGCGGCCGGCGTCCTGGGCCTTCAGGTCCACAAGTTCCCGAACTCTCTCCCAGTGGGCGGGCCGCCGTTGGCCCCGCGCCGGTGACGAAGGGCAAGGAGGATCCCATGAATGGCATCGCTCCCGTTCTTCGGTTCCATAGCGCCCCTCGCGCGACGTCGGTCCGCCGTCTCGTGCTCATGGCGATCCTGGCGGTGGCCGCCGTGCTCGGTGACGCCCCCGCCGGCCGGGCCGACGGCCCGCTGACGCCTCATCGGTATATCCCGTCGGAACTCTCCAGGCGTCGGTTTCGCGTCGGGATCCCGCGCCCACGACATCGTCATCGACGGCACGTTCGCCTTCGTGGCCACGGACCGGGGCCTGACCATCCTGGACATCTCGAACCCTCTTCAACCCGACGGTGCGCGGCTCCGAGCTCTCGGTGAACTGCAACGTGGACTGCACGCGCGGTCCCGTGGCCAAGAGTCAGGGTCTGGCCAAGAAGGGCAAGTACGTCTACCTGGCGGCGGGGGCCGCCGGGATGCAGGTCATCGATGTCTCTGATCCCGGTAACCCTCAGACCATCGCGAACGCGATCGCCGACGGCAACCTCTGCACCGCCCTGACGGCGTCACCCCGGCCTCGCGCCGCAGCGCGGGAGGATCTACCACATCGCCGTTCACCCGACGGCAGATGCCGCGTACGCGGCCTCATACAACGGCGAGCTGTACGTGTGGGACATTTCGACCCCGGCGGCGCCCGTCCTCACGCAGACTCTCGGCGTCATGCTCTGGGGTGGTGGCGTCTGCACCATCTGCGTCGAGCGGATGCTCGACCACACAGAGAACGGCACGGCCTACGTCACCGGAGTGGTGGCCGGGGGCAGGATCCAGGGACGGTCTTCGCGGTCGACTGGGGCTACGGGGGATTCTACGTCTGGGACTCCACGGATCCGTTGAAGCTGGAGTTCCTTGGCACCCACCGCCTCAAGGTCTCCATGTACCGCGTGGCGGTCGATCGTCGCGACGCGACGTCGTGTACACGCTCGGGGCGTTCTGGATCAACTCCGGCCTGATCACCACGCCCTTGCTCCCCGGTCATCAGGACGGCGGCGCCACCTACTGCTCCACCCTCGGGGGCTCGCCGACCCCAGCGCCCGCGTCGACGGCCCCCGGTGCGGCGATCACCGAGACGTGCTTCGAGTGCGGTCACGTACGGATGACCACACCGACGGGGAGCGCGCTGGTCGGGGACGGTGGTGGCCTCGGGTTCTCCTCCAACCGGCAAGTACGCGTTCTACGTGGGCGGGCGCGGCAACGGCGAGCTGGCCATCATCGATGTCACGGACCCGCGAACCCTTTCAAGGTGGCGTCGCTGCCCCCGGCATTGCCCCCGGCCCCGGCTCGATGAATCTGCAGCTCGCCGAGGCGGCGGGGATCGTCGCCCGCAATGACTTCCTCTACGTCGCGGCCGGCCCGCTCGGTGTGCACGTCTACAATTACCCGGGCCTGGGGAGCTCGGGCCCATGATCGAGTCCGCACCGCTGGAGGTCCGTGACGCGGCGGGCTGGCCGCGGCCAAGCCATGGGCGAAGTCGCGCCGCGCCAAGATCGGCCTCGTGCTGCTGGCCATCGCCCTCGCGGTGGTGGGGTTCGAGGCGGGTCTGGCCGCCCTTCCCCGGGCTGGTCCCGCCGGCCCTTCCGCACGATCGAGACCTTCTACACTCGGCGCGCCCAGTGGCGGCCCCTGACGGCGGGTGACCCCTATCTCGGGTTCAAGCTCCGGCCCGATGTCGAGGTGAGCTTCTCGTTCGAGGGCGGAACCATCCCCATCCGGACCATGAGCCATGGCCTCGGCCCCATCGGGTTCCGCGACATCGGAACACGGGCCCCCTTCGGCGCCATCGTCATCGGTGATTCGTTCGCGTTCTGCGACGAGGTCCTGGCGGAAGACTGCTGGATTCGCCGGCTGTCCGAGGCCACCGGCGTGTCGATGGCCACCTTCGGCGTCAGCGGCTACTCGACCTTGGCCGAGGCCCGGATCCTCAGGCGCTATGGCCCGGCCTTCGGCGCTCCTCTCGTGCTGGTAGGCATCTTTCCCAACGACCTCGCCGACAACGTCAACTTCGACAAGTGGGCGCGCGGGGGCACTGACGACCTCGCCGTCTGGCTGGAGCGCGAGCGCGGACCGCACCCTGCCGCCCGCTGGCTGGAGGAACATTCCGCGGTGTACCGCCTGCTCAGGGCGGCCTTGCACGCGCGGGGCCGGAAGATACATCGCCACCGGGAGGGTAGCCTCGATCTGGTTCTCCGCTTCGACGACTGGTGGATGAGAATCGTCACAGCCCCGGATCGACATCCCGGGTGGCCCCTGATGCAAGACGCCCTGCTCGACATGCAGCAGGCCGCGGCCGACATGGAGGCTCAGCTCGCGGTCGTGATCTTTCCCACCAAGGAAGAGGCCTACTGGGACCTTGCCCGCCGCTACCTGGCCGCACTCGAGGGCGTCGACATCGATGGCCTGCCCCGCCTGCTGACCGGGTTCCTTGCCGACCATGGCATCTCCGGCTGTGACCTCACCGGCGAGCTTCGCGAGGAGGCGCGGCGCGGACGCCAGCTCTACCATCCCGTGAGCGGGCACTTCAACGAGGAGGGCAACCGCGTGGCGGCCGCGGCCATCGCGCGGTGCTTGACCCGCCAACGTCTGCTGGACGCGCCTCGACCCTCTGCCGTCCAGGTCGACGCGGGGAAGACCGGTTAGGCGTCGCGGTTTGCCCGCATCGTTGAACGCCCCTGGCGGCTCTGTGTTCCGCGCCTCTGTCACGGTGACGACCGTGCAGTTGACGGCCACCCTCAAGCGCGCCCTGCACCGCGCGGCCTCTACTCCGGTGCCTCCGCCTACTGGGCGCACCGGCAGCCCGGTCTGCGCATCCTCAAGTTCCACGGGGTGGGCGGCCGCGACTACCCGGCCGCCGCGCTCACAGCGGAGCTCGATTATCTGCGCCGGCGCTTCTCCATCGTGCCGCTGGCCTGGCTGGTCAAGCGCGTGCGCGAAGGCCGCACGGCCCGCGAACCAGAAATCGCCCTGACCTTTGACGACGGGTTGCGCAACAACTGGACGGTGGCGTATCCGATCCTCGCTCGCCTCGGGATTCCCGCGACGTTCTTCCTCTGTCCCGGGCTCATCGACAGCGGTCGCTGGCTCTGGAACCAGGAGGCGCGCGAGCGGCTGGACTCCCTGGCCCCTCCCGAGCGCGCGGAACTGGCCTCGCGGTGCCGAGCTCCGGGCGGCGGCGCCGCTGGCGCCATCGTCGCCTGGATGAGGACGCTCGCCCGCCCGGAGCGCGAGGAGGTCGAAGACGCGATCCGTCGCGTCACCCCGCGCTTCACGCCGACGGCGGAACAGCGCGAGCGGTATGACATGATGACCTGGCGCGACGTGGCCGCGATGGACCCCGAGGTCGTGTCGGTGGGTTCGCATACCGTAACGCACCCGGTGCTGCCATGCCTGGAGCCTGCCGCCGTCGGGCACGAGCTACGCGAGAGCCGGCGGCAACTGGAAGCGCGACTGGCTCGTCCGGTCGAGGACTTCTGCTATCCGTTCGGCGCCTGGACTCCGGCCATCGCCGACGAGGTCCGCCACGTGCACCGGGCGGCGGTCACCAGCGATCCCGGGTGGATCAGCGGAGGCGACGATCTGTACAGCCTCCGACGCATCAGCGCCACGCCCCGCCTGGCTCTCCTCGCCTGGCGCCTGCACCGGCCGGCGGCGTGACCTCAGCGCGCGGCAAGGTCCTGGTCCTCGGCCGCGACTCGCGGGCCTTTCTTGCAGTCGTGCGCTCGCTGGGGCGGGGCGGGCTGGAAGTCCACGCGACGGGCCCCGGCATCGACAGCGCTCCCTTACGGTCTCGCTACCTCCATCGCGTGCACGACCTGCCGCCGTACCGGGAGCGGGACTCCTCGTGGCTCGCCGCCTTCGCTGGACTGCTCGCACGTGAGGGGTTCGACCTCGTGATCCCATGCACGGATACCACGCTGGCCGCCCTTCATATCCATCGTCGCGAGCTCGAGCCTCACGGGCGGCTCGCCCTCCTCGACGACCGCACGTACGAACTGCTCACCGACAAGGGCCTCTCCGCGGCCGCCGCCCGGGCCGCCGGCATCCCGGTGCCGCGCGAGGTGGTCGTCGCCGAGGGCGGCGCGCCGCCACCCCCGTTCGGATGGCCGCTGGTCCTCAAGCCACGCACGTCGTACGACCCCGCGAATCCGTCCTCCCGTCAGGAAGTCCGCAAGGTGTACCGCGAAGAGGATTACGCGCGCATGCTCGCCGAGCAGTTGCGGGGCGGGCCGGTTCTCGTGCAGGAGAATGTCCCCGGTCGTGGCGTCGGCGTGGAGCTGCTCCTCCACCGCGGTGAACCGCTACTCACCTTCCAGCACGTGCGCGTGCACGAGCCCCTCCAGGGAGGAGGCAGCTCGTACCGCAAGAGCGTGCCCGTCTCCTCGGACCTCCTCGCCGCGTCGCTCGCGCTGTTGCGCCCGCTCGCCTACACGGGCGTGGCCATGGTCGAGTTCAAGCTCGACGCTCCGTCCGGCCGCTTCTTCTTTATGGAGGTGAACCCGCGATTCTGGGGTTCGCTCCCGCTGGCCCTGGCGGCCGGGATGGACTTCCCCCTGGCGCTCTACCGGCTGCTCGTGGAGGGGCGGGCACCCTCTCCCCAGCAGTACCGGGCCCCCCTCTTCGCGCGGAACCTCACCCTCGACCTCAAATGGCAATGGGCCAATCTCCGGGCAGACCGCTCGGATCCCACGCTGGCCACCCGGTCGCCTCGTCTCGTGCTGCGCGACGCGTTCGCCAACATCGTGATGCTTCGCGAGCGCGTCGACACGTTCAGCCTCGACGATCCGGCACCAGCGATCGAGGAGGTACGGCGGATTCTGGGCATCCTGACCTCGCGACTACGACGCGTGGTGGCCAACGCCGTCCTCGCTCGGCCCTTCGGGCGAAAGTGGCAGGCCCGCCGAGCCGTGCGCGCCACCCGCCAGGCCCGGAGCGTGCTGTTCGTGTGCAAGGGGAACGTTTGCCGGAGTCCGTTCGCGGCGGCCCTCGCGCGAAGCACCGGCAGATTTGAACGGGTCGACTCCGCAGGCTACTACCCCGTTGACGATCGCCCTTCGCCCGCCAACGCCATCCGGGCCGCGGCCGCCTTCGGAGCCGATCTGGAAGCCCATCGGTCGCGACGCCTCACGCTGGCCGCCGTCCGAGACGCCGACGCGATCTTCGTGTTCGACCGTGAGAACTACGAGCGCGTCACCGCCGAGTTTCCCCCAGCCCGCGGGCGCGTTCACTTCCTGGGTGTGCTCAATCCCACGGGCCCGGCGTTCATCGAGGATCCCTGGTCGGGCGATCTCGATCGGTTCCGCGAGGTTTATGCGCAAATCAAGGCGGCCGTGGACACGCTCACTCGCGGAGCAGCATCACCATTGGGAGCCGCCAATCGCGGTGCGCGCGACCGCTCGGTAGACGTCAGGGTGTAGACGCCGGACTGTATGCAGGAGCGGCCCCGGATCGTGGCGGCAATCAGGACACTCCGTTGATTACCGGTGACCGGGCCGCGGCGAGGCGAGACGACGGTGTCGGGGCAAAACGGGGCCGCCGATACACGATGAGCTGGCTGCGCGCGGCCCATGATCGGAACCAGTGCGGCAGGTGCTCTTCGAGCACATGAGCGCGACGCCGAAAGGGCCGGTTGATCCCACGCGGCAGCAGACGGTGAAAACGCTCGACGCTTCCGAAGGGGATGATCTCGACCTCATCGAAGAAGCGTGCGCCGCTCGCTCGGTAGTGGCGTGAGCTCTGATCGCGCACGGGGTGGGGATCCTGAGCCTTCCACGCACGGAAGGCACGGCGGGCGAGCACCGACGGACGACCGGGGACGGGGACGATCCAGCGCAGGGTGTCGAGGACGACGTTGTTGACAGCAGGCTCGCAGAAGCGCGCCTCGCCTGCCGGTTTCAGGATCTGGACGATCTTGGCGAGGTAGGCAGTTTCCTGGTCATGCGTAATGTGGTGAAGGAAATCCTTGCCGACGACGAAGTCGAAGGAAGCCAGGGGAAAATCGAGCTGGGTGAAGTCGCCCGTAACAGGGACAACGTTCTGGGGCCCAAGCCGTGCCTCCACCTCCCGAAGGATGCGCTCGCTGTGTGGGGAGATGTCGACCGCGGTCACCTGGGCCCCGTGTCGAGCCATCATCAGCGCGTTGAGGCCGTCACCGCAACCGAGCTCGAGCACGCGCGCGCCGGTGATTCGTCGGTCAAACGTATCGCGATAGAGGCTATGCCAGGTGATGTGGGTCGCGACGAGCTCGGCGAGGACTTCCTGCCATCGCCCAAGCTTGTCAATGAGACGGTCGAGGTTTAGCCGGCGATACTCCTCTTCGTAGTAGGCGACGTTGGCGGCTATCGTTTCGGCCGAATCTCGTTGTGTCGCATCGCGATAAAGCGGAATTCCAGCCACGCCGATACCTCCGGAGAACCGATCGGGACGGACTCGGCTCCCGAGAGCTTCTGTCGGGATCAGTGAAGCGAACGAAACCTCCGGCGAAATTCCCCGATGGAACGAGACATAGGCCATTGCCCCTCGCTAGGTACGGTAGCCCGGCCCTAGTGTACCGAGTGTCATAATGCCCCGAGATCCCTCTGGTGAGTATGTCACATGCAAGCCCCCTGCCGAGCTTCATTTCGTGGGCCAGTACTTCCGGTAAAGATCTGATTTTGCACGAGAAAAATAAATTGGCATACCTACTCTCTCCGATTGGGAGAGTGTCAGCATATCGATAGGTCAAGTGAGATGCCGGCAGGCCGAGCCTGAATGACACCTTTTGGGTGGCTCGCGTGTAGAAATAGCACGCGAGCTGCAGTCGTCGAAGTTCGGCTAGGCTAGACCTTTGGTAGTGGCGTACCGCATGAGCTCGTAGCGCCCGTCGAGGCGGAGCTTCTCATAGATGTTGTGCAGGTGGAGCTTGACGGTGCCCTCGCTGATCCCCAGGCGGCCGGCAATCTCGCGATTCCGCAGTCCGCCGGCGGCCAGCCGGGTGATCTCGATCTCGCGCTGGGTCAGAGTCCCGGCCACCTCATCACGCCGGACAACCTGCTCCAGCGCGCGCATGACCATGGCCTGGTCGAGCACGCGCTCGCCGGCGTGGACCCGCCGCACACAGTGGACGAGCTCTGACGCTGCCGCTTCCTTGAGCACGACCCCCCAAGCCCCGAGGCGGATGGCCTCCAAGGTCTCGTCATCGTCCAGGGAAGCCGTGAGGATCACCGCACGGGTGGAGAGCTCCTCCTGGCGGATGGCCCGCAGGACGGCCAGGCCATCGAGTTCAGGCATCCGGATGTCCAGTACGAGCACAGAAGGCTCGTGGCGGCGCACTGCGGTCAAGACCTGCGCACCGTTGAGACAGCTTTCCAGCAGGCGAAAGTCTGGCTCGAGGCTGAAGAGTTGGGTGAGTCCGACCACCACGATGGGATGATCGTCTCCGAGCACGATGTCGATGGCCACGCTCAGGCTTCCGTAGGCTGAAGGTGAAGGCGCACCTCCACCCGCGAGCCGGAGGAGGCGGAGTCGATGTACAAGTCTCCGGCGAGATCGGCGACGCGCTCCTTCAGCGATGAGGGCCCAACCCCCTTTTCGATGAGCGCGGGCAGCGCATAACGCCCCCGGAATGGAAAGCCATGGCCGTCGTCGCTCACGGCAACCGTCACCTCCGAGCCGCCGAAGCGCACGCGCACGCAGACGGCCGTCGCCTCGCCGTGGCGGGCGGCGTTGGCGCGGGCCTCGTGCACGATGTACGTGATGTCGCTTGCCAGCGAGCCGGAGATGGCCGGAGGCGCGCCGGCCACCTCCAGGGTGACGGCGAGCCCCCATTGTCGGGCCACTCTCTCGCACAGTTCGCGCAGACCGGCCTCGAATCCCGGCGTGGTGCCGGAGGGCACGAGCCCGGTGGGTCTCAACTCGCGAATAAGCGCGCGCAGGGAGCGCTGCTGCGTGATGATCAGCTGCTGCACCTCCGCCAGCCGCTCGAGGGCAGGGCTGGAGGCGCCAACGAGAAGGCGCCTCAGCGTCTCCAATTGGAGGGCGGTCCCCGTCAAGGTCTGGAGCAATCCATCGTGGAGGTCTCGAGCCAGGCGCCCGCGCTCGCCCAGGATGGCCGCCTGCTGCAGGCGTCGCAACAGGTAGTAGTGATCCAGCCGAGAGACTGTCTGCTGGGCAATGATCTGCCCGAGCGTCAAGTCGTCGGACGTCAGTCCGGGTTTATCGAGAAAGAACAACCGCCCGCTCCAGTCGCCCCGGAGTCTGAGCGAGAGCACGGACGACGCCGCGAGGCGGTCCGCCAATTCGGGCGCGATCGGCGCTCCCTGCCATCGAGCGAGCCCGCGCGCCGTGGTGTGGAGCACGGTCGCTGGTGTGGCGCGCGAATCCCGACATAGAAACGCGGTGTCCTCCAGGGGCCGGGCCACGTGCGTCGCGGCCATGCGGACCGCCTCGCGGCTCCACTGCAAGTCTTCGCCGGTCCAGATGGCCACGTGGAGCCAGGGCTCCTCGCCCTCCTCCCACGCCATGGCCACTCGCGGCGCACCGATGATGCCGGCGGCGTGCACGAGGGCCTGCCGCACCACATCGCGGAGTTCGCTGAGGGCGCTCGCCGGCCACGCAGCCAGCTTCCCGACTTCGCTCCGGCGCTGCTCCTCGTAGGCCGCCATGTAGCCGAGCAGCACCGCGATGACAGCGACGTCGACGGCACCGATGATGAAGCGGTTGAGCTCCTCGTCATCATCGAGGGTCGCCCCGTAGAGGCCCATCCCGATGAAATCCCCAACAGGATGGTGGCCGTGCCGATCGTGCCCGGCCAAGCCCAGCGCAAGGCAGCGCAGACGACCGCGAACACGATGTACAAGAAGAATGGGCTGCTCGGCGGGCCGTTGGTGAGGAAGATGAACACGCAGAAGACACCAAGGTCGATCCCGTGCGTCGTCAGGCGCATGCCATTCAGGGGAACCGCCGAAGTCCAGACGAGGAGGGCGAGGAGCAGGGAATAGACGACGTACGCGATCATCAGCGCGTACGTCGTTTCCGCGTACTTTGCAGGCTGCGTGGGGTCGAGCCAGACGGCTAGGAGCGACGCGGCAGCGAGGACAACCCGCCCCACCGTGATGAGGCGCTCGGTCCGGCCCTGAGGCGAGTATTGCGGGTCCATGGCGGCACTCAGGCCACCTTCCTCCACGACCCCGCAAAGCGTCCGAGACCCACGGCAAAACCGGTGCCGTAGGCAGCGTGCAGGATAAAAAAGACGATAGGCAGGCGCGGATAGAGGTGCCAGCCCGCGCGCCGGGCGAGGGTTGCGCTGGTACCAAGGGTCGCTGCCGCGTACGCGGCGACCATGGCCAACCACGCCCACCCCACCGTGGTGTGCAGCAGCGACAGCACCCCACCTCCCGCCAGGGCGACGACGAAGCCGAATGGAATGACGTGCCGCGGACGCATCTGGCGCGGAACCTTTTGGGCGACCCTGACCTTCCAGAGTCCGTAGCGGAAATACTGGCGCCACAACGTCCGGGCTGACGAGCGGTTGTAGTACACGGACTGGATCGATGGGTCGAGCACGATTCGCCCGCCCTTGGCGCGGAGCCTGTAACTGAACTCGTCGTCTTCGTTGCAGGCCATCTCCTCGTCGAACTCCCCTGCCCACGCGAACACGTCGCGACGCCAGGCCCCCAGGTAGACACTATCGGTCTCCATGACCCGCGTCGCGTAGTGGAACCGCGCCCCTCCGACCCCCAGGGGATGACTGGTGGCCAGGGCCACCGCCACACCGAAGGGGACGCGTCCACGCGCGACCATGCGGCCACCCACACAGTCAGCTTCGTTGGCCTGGAGCGAGTCGACGCACGCGCGTACGTAGTCTGTGGCCACGACCGTGTGGCCATCCACGCGAACGATCACGTCGCCGCGGGCCTGATGGAGGGCGAGGTTGATGGCTACCGGCACGATCCGTCCTGGGTTGTCGAGCACGCGGACCGACGTCGAATGGTTCTGAGCGAGTATGCGTCCGATGATGTCGCGCGTGCCGTCGTTGGACATGCCGTCCACGAGCAGGATCTCCATCCGATCGGCCGGGTAATCCTGCACGAGCAGGGCGCCGAGCGACTGCTCGATGTAGTCGGCCTCGTTACGAATGGGAAGGACGACCGTCACGAACGGATGTGCTGGCGGAGGGTTTCCTGGACGCGCTGACACGCTCGGTGCGACCGTGCCCCTTGGCGGCACCGGAGGTGCCGCGCTCACGCCGCGGTGGGCCGCGGCAGAGCCGAGGCCTCGATCCTGCGATAGATGCCCCCCAGGGAGGCGGCGAGGGCGACGATCAGGAAAGGATACACGTCATGCCACAGGTCGGCGAAAAGGGAGAAGATCAGGAACAAGACGAAGATTGTGTGCACGGCCTCCACGAGCCACCCCAATTTCACCTCGGGATGGACCGCGGCCAGCCGCCGGCTGCGCTTCAAACTCCTCCAGGTATACGCGTACAGCGCCACGTAGGGAATGAAGAGGAGGACTCCGCCCTCGACCAGGGCGAGGAGATACGAATTGTGGAGCGCAGAGACCCGATCAGCCTGATAGTCGGCGATTGCCACCCAGCGAAAGTTCCCCACCCCGATCCCGACCCACGGCTGCTCCAGAAAGGCCTGGAAGCCTGTCTTGATGAGACCGAGACGACCCGCCGTCGAGGTGTGGCCTCCTTCGCCGCGGGCAAGGCCGACGCTGGTGATTCGCTGTAGGTACTTTTCGGGAATCACTGCGCCCCCTACGTCGATCAGAAGGTTGCGGGCGGCCTCCACGGGTTCGAGGACCGCGTGCGCCGGACCCCCGGGGCTGCTCACCATCGCGAGCACCCCGACCAGCACGATCGCGATGATGAGCGCGGCAAAGAGGCGGGGGCGAGTCTTCTTCACCAGGATAAGCGTGAGGACGATCAGATTCAGCAGACCGCTGCGCGAGGCACTGAGGAAAATACCCGCGACCAAAAGCCCGATGCTTGCCACGCCCAGACCGCGAACGATCCAGGAGCGGGCGGCGCTCATGCCGAAGCCGATGATGGCGATGGCGATGGCGCACATGAAGGCCAAGCGATTTGCGTTACTGGCGGCCATGATGCCGAAGTCGGCGGAGGCGCGGATTCTCTCGATGTTGCCGCCCTCGGCGGTAAGGGCATTCCAGATCGCATTGGGTACCGTCATAAGGACCAAGGCCACCACGGCGAAGGCCATCATCAGAACGTGCGCTCGCGTGCGGATGAACGCGATCACAAAGAGCAGATAGGCGATCTTGCTGACAAAGCCTTCGACGCGCACCTTCGAGAGGTCAAGCGCCGCCAGTTCATCGGGTGGTGTGAAGTGCGCCGTGAGGATCTGGTTGGCGACAAAAACCACACCGATGATGCCGAAAAGGAGAAAATGGCGATCGGCGAGAACACTCGGGTCCCGGTCGGCATAGATTCGAGCGAGGAGGACACCGAGCAACAGCAGTCCCAGGAGGTTGTTCAGGGTGAAGCGACCTTCGCCCTCGAACACACTGAAGTAGCCAACGAGGAACGTCGAAGTCAGGGCCAGGACGCCGAGTTCAGGGCGAGCGATCACCACCAGCCCGCCAACGGCCGCCAGGAGCAGGGCGAGGGCGGTTACGCCCTTGCCCTCGGCCGTTACCGTCAGGCTACCAACGAAGAGGATGGCGACCCCGAAACCCCAGAGCAGCGGGCTGAGGACCCTGAGTCGCTGACTCAGGAGTTCGCCGCGAGCGACGGCCACCTTACATCCTGTTGGCCAGGAAGCGCGGCACGTAGTCGCGGCGCCGGTTCAACACCACGCCCAGAACGTTGGCCCCGGCCCCTCGCAAGCCCTGGGCGGCCCGCCGGGCGGCGCCGGTGCTGGTGGTACGCGAATTGACGACCAGGACGACACCCTCGACCGCGCGCGCCAGCAGAAGGCTATCGGTGCATTCCTGCAGGGAGCCTCCGTCGATGACGATAAAGTCGAACATCAGTCGCAGCTCGGCCAGCAGCTCTTCGAATAACCCCGTCCAGCGCGCTCGTGAGAGGTCGATCCGGTGCTGGCCTCGCCCCAAGTAGAAGAGATTGGTGACGGCGGTGGCGACGATAGCCTCCTCGCGCTGAGCACTCTTGGCCAGCAGCTCGGAAAGCCCTGGTCCCGCCGGCATCTTGAGGCAGTCGGCCAGGTCTGCCCGGTCGCTCCGAGTCTCCATGAGCAACACCCCGTGACTGGCGCTAGCCGCCGCCACCTCCTGCGCCAGACCCAGCGCGACGGTGGAGACGCCTTCCCGGGGCTTCGCCGAGAGAAGCATCACAGATTTCAGATCTGTGCTTCCGGCGGCCAGGCCGAGCATGATCTTCAAGCGAGCAAGCTCGTGTCGTGGCTTGGGCAGCTCGGATTCGTGATCCGGGGAGAGCGCCTCCGAGGACCGCAGGATGATTGGCGATTTCTCCGGAGAAGGTGGCGCCGGCGCCTCCTGGTCGACATCGTGAACTGCGTCGAGCCGAGGCCCCGGCGGGAGGCGGCGGCCCGCCTCCGCGCGTTCGAGGGCCTTGAAGATCCTGCTCATGGTTGTTCTACCCCCACAGAGAGTCGGAAAGCCGGATTGGCAGTCGGAACGATCGAGCGAATTCCTCGGCCTGGGTCCGGTCGTCGAAGTCACCGATGAGGATTCGGTGGCCGCTCACGTTATGCGTTAGGCGGACCTCTACCGTGTATATCGACCGTCGGTGTCTGGCGACGGCGGAGCGAATCTGTTCGACCATTTCCGCAGACGGCACCGTCGCCACATGAACCAGATAGCGCGCCTTACCCTGCTGGCGCACCATTGCCATCGGATTGTACGGCGGCAGGCGTAGTCGCTGCGTCACCTCGAGCACGTTGACGTCGCGGACCGTCGGATTGGCCTGAACCACGTGGTCGAGGAGTGTCAGCGAGCTTTGGCCGTAGGCGTTGCGGATGATCGAGCCGAACGTGTCTCCCGACCTCACGACGATCTCCCTGGTCTTGCCGAGGGTGGCGACGGTCGTTGTCGGCGCAGGCGGCTCGCCGCCGTCGAGTCGGTCGGTCCTCGGTGGGAGCTCAGGGGCGGTGATCGCGGTCGCCGCCGGACCAGGGCCGACGACGGTCGGCGCTTCGGTGGCAGCGGTCGGAGCTTCGGTGGCAACAGCCGTCCGAGCTTCGGTGGCAACGGTCTGAGCTTCAGTAGCGACAGTGTTCGCGCCTTCGGTGGCGACGAGGTTAAGGCTGGCGCCACTCATACCCTTCATGGTCGCATCGGTTGAAACGGCACTCGGCTTCCAGCGCAGCCGTTCGATAACGTCGGGGACGCTCCACACCACCAGAACCAGCGCCGCCAACGCCGCGGCCGAGACGAGGATCGGTACCGGCAGTCGCCGTCGACGGGACGGCGACCGGGCCCGACGGGCAGCCGTCGGTCGGATCGAGTCGGCCCTCTCCGTCAGCCACGAGGACCGCGGCGAGAAGCTTCGCTCCTTGGCCGCCTGCCTGACGACCCGGTGCCGGACCCGGCTCGCTCCATCGCCGAACGCGAGGATCATGGCCTGATCGGCCAGCACGTTCACGAGACGCGGGATGCCGCCTGACGCCGCGTAGAGGCGGCGCAACGCCGCTCGTGTGAACGGAACTCCCTGGCGGCAGCCAGCCACGCTGAGGCGATGGCCGATGTACTGCGTCGTTTCCCTGAAGGTCAGGGGCTTCAACTCGGCGACGAGCGCAATGCGCTGGCGCAACTGACGTAGGCTGGGCTGGGCCAGTCGGCGAAGGAGCTCCGGCTGGCCGACAAGCATGATCTGCAAGAGCTTGCTTCGCGAGGTCTCCAGATTCGATAGCATCCGGAGATCCTCGAGTACGGCCGAGGATAGGTGCTGCGCCTCATCGATGATGAGCACGACACACCGGCCTGCCTCGGCTTCGTTGATGAGGAACTCGTTCAGGCCCTCGATCATGTCGACGCGCCGATGACTATGGCATGTGAGGCCAAGATCGCGCAGGATAGCCTCGAGAAGCTCCTCGAAGCTCACCAGCGTGTTGAACACGTAACATGTGCGGACGTTGTCCTCGAAATGGGCCAGAAGATGCCGAATCAGCGTGGTCTTACCCGTGCCGACCTCGCCAACCACGAGGACGAACCCACGGCGCTCCTGGACTCCGTACACCATCGCGGCCAGCGCTTCCTTGTGGCCGTCGGACATGA
This sequence comes from uncultured Candidatus Rokubacteria bacterium, assembly GCA_963754315.1. Lineage (GTDB taxonomy): Bacteria > Methylomirabilota > Methylomirabilia > Rokubacteriales > CSP1-6 > CAVWFS01. The sequence goes on along the minus strand of CAVWFS010000006.1, from coordinate 89,066 downwards.
AGAGATAGCGCGGATCCGGGGTCAGCGAGAACGGACTCTCTCGGAGACCGAAATGCTCGAGATACATCGCCCTTAGTGGCCGTTCCTTCCGTGCCCGTTCAGGCCGTTTCCTCCGTTGGCCACCTTGTCGAGTCGGTTCTTCCGACTATCGGGGATGGCGGTCAGCACCGGCAGTCCGAGCTGGTGGCGGACGCTGTCCTCCGTCGTGATGGAGTCGCTGAAATAGTCGCGCGCGAAGGCGAGCCCGACCCCGGACACGAGTCCGACGATACCGCCCAGCATGGTCAGCAAGAGACCGTTGCCGGGCTTGGGCACGACCTGGACCGGCTCCGCCAGCGCCACGTTGACAATGCGGCTCTCGTTCATCTTGGCGGCGATCCGCGCTTCCTCGTACTTCTTCGTGTGCAGCCGATATGAGTCATCGAGGATGGCCAGCCGACGCTCCATGCGGGCCCGCTCGTAGGAGGCGCGGTCGACATTCCCGAGGCGATCATAGAACTCCTTTGTCTCTTTCTCGAGATTCTGAGCTCTGATCTCTGCGCGCGCGAGGGCGGCCTCGGTGGCGATCAGCTCCGTCATCACAGCCTGCCGGGCCGCGTTCTCCCCTTCCGCCGAGCGTGAGAATTCGGTGGGCGGTTCGGCGACGGCCTGCTCCTTCAAACGGGCGATGTCCTTGTCGATGTCGGTCACGCGCCGGTCCTCTGGGGTGTACTTGAGGAGCAGGCTCGCCCGCTGGTTCTCCAGCTCGAACAGCCTCGTCCGGATCCGGTCGGCGGCGAGACTTGCGCGACGCTCATCGCTCAGGCGAACCCGCTCTGGGAGCTGGTCGAGCTGCGCCCGAAGGATGCGGCGCTTTTCCTCGAGCTCCTGCCGCTCCGAAGCGGCCGTCTGCATCGCGGTCTCCTTAGTCAGCGCCGCATTGAGATAGTGCTCGCGCTGTCGACCAAGCGCGCTGATGCGGTTCTGGGAATCGAACGATTCCAGCGCATCTTCCGCCCGCCGCAGGTCAAGGGCCAGCTTGTGGGTCTGCTTTTCGAAGAACTCCGCGGCCTCGGGGGTGGCGCGTAGATCCAGGTAGCGCTCGAGGTACTCCTTGAGCAGGGAGGCGAGGACCGCTTCGGTGAAGCGGCGGTCTTCACCCTTGAAGGAAATCTTGATCACGTCGGAACCCTCGACCGTCGACACTCGGAGTTGCCGGCCCAGCGCGGCGGCCGCTTGGTCCTCGACTGACACCGGCTCCTTAGTCGAGAACGACGCGGCAATGCTGGCGGGGACGGCCATGACGGGCTCCACATAGGTCGCATAGGCGTATTGGGTTCCTGACACGATCTTGTCGAAGGGCGCCGAGGGCGGCGCGGCCTGGCTCGGGCGGACCGTCTTCGGGCTAGGCAGCGAGCCTTTCAGGATATTGTCGGCGCCGATGCTTTGCACGACGTGCCGGAGGAGTGAGCGCCGCTGGAGGAGCGCGGCTTCCGATCTCAGGTCCTGATCGGGGTTCACCCGCATGGTGACCTCGCGACCGGTTCCCTGTCCAGGACTCACGGGCGTCTCGGAGCGGTCGCGCTTGATGAGCACGATGCTCGTCGCTTCATACTCCCGCGGCATCTGCAAGGCCCCCGCCACCGTTCCTGTAAAGATCGCCAGGAACACAACGAGAATGAGCACCTTGCGCTTGAAGATGACGTGCAGGACGTCGCTAATGAGTCGGCGACTTCCGCTGAGCCTGTCCTCAATACCCATTTCAGACCCCTTTTCGCTGATCGTGTGAGCAAGGGAGGCGCTGGAGCGCCTCCGTCATGAGCGTCCCGCCACTTCGCATCATGGATAGAACGGGATCGTGAAAAAGCCACGGAACGGGTTCATGTTGATGACCCACTGCGTGTTCCACACGTTCGCCTTGGCGATTCCGGTCTTGGGGACGTAGAGCACGTCGTTGGGACCGAGGGCCAGCGAGTCGGTAGTGTCGCCCTTCTCGACCGCCTTGGCCAAGTCGATGACGGTGGCCTGGTATCGCGTTTCGTCGATCATCCTGACGAGGACGACCTTGTCCATGGCACCCGTGAACTTGGGTCCGCCGGCGCCGACCACGGCTTGAACCGCGGTCAGGCCCGGTCGATAGAACACGAAGCCGGGCTTGTTGACTTCGCCGCCCACGTAGACACGGCTCAGGCTCGTCACCTTCAGACCCACGGAGATCCTGGGGTCGCGCAGGTTCTTGGAGTACAACCGCGTGAGCTCGTCGGCGAGCTGCTCGGGCATGAGCCCAGCCGCCTTGACCTCGCCTGCCAAGGGCAGGGTGATCCCTCCGTCGGTCCTCACGGTGACCGTCTGGTCGTGATCGGGGTGGAACTCAAACTTGATCAGCAGGACGTCGCCCGGCTGGATCACGTAGTTCGCAGGCACCTTGGGTTCCACCGCCGTGTTCGCGGCCATCATTGCCCCCAACGGCGGCCCCGCAGCCTGTTTATTCGATGATGCACATCCCGCGGCGGAGACGGCGGCGATGAGGCAGGTGAACCCAGCAAGGAGCTTCATGCCTGTGCTCATAGGCGTCACCATTATTGAGCCACCGGCCCGGCCGAGACTCCCATCGAGGCTCGGACAGGCAGCATGTTGACGATCCACTGCGTGACAAAGTCGTTCGCCTTGGAGATGCCCGACCTCGGCACAAACACCACATCGGCGGGGCCCATGACGTGGGTCGCCGCGTGCCCCATGGCCATGCTCTCCGTCAGATTGATCCTGGACGCGCGAAAGTGCTCGTCGTCGAGACGCTGAAGGAAGACGATGTCGTCCATATTGGCGGTATCCTGGGGCCCACCCGCTTCCACGACAGCCTGGAGAACCGTCAGCCCAGACCGGAAGGGCACGAAGCCGGGTTTGTTGACCTCGCCGCCCACGTACACACGGGCCTCTGAGTTCTTGACAACAACGTCGATCTTTGGATCTCGGAGGTTCGGGAAGTGCTTGACAAGCTCGGGGCCGAGCTGCTCTGGCCTCAGACCGACCGCCTTGACGGACACGCCCGACGCTAGGCTCACCTTCCCGTCGGGCCGGACGAGCTCCTCTTGGTCTAGTTCCGGATGGTAATAAAACTTGATCAAGAGGGTGTCCCCTGGCTGGATGACATAGGGTGCCGTGGCGACCCGAACGATCGGGGCTTCAGCGAATTGCTCCGATGACGAGGCGCACCCTCCCAAGAGTAGCATGATCGTGAAAATTCGTACGATCTTGGACCACACGCCACCTATTGCCATCCATGACTCCTCACGGCCTGTTGATCGGACGTGGCGGGGGACAACCCCAAGTGGCCCCCCGGGGTGTCAATTCTTGTCCAGGCCGCACTGACGGATCCTTGATCGCAATGTCTTGTAACTGACCTTGAGTCGCCTGGCTGCTTGGCGTCGATTCCAGCGGACTTCCTGCAGCACCGCCCTCAACACCGCGCACTCGGCCTCGAGGGCCGCGCGCCGACCGATCGCCTTGAGCCCCTCTTCTGCGCGGGCCGGGCTCGAGGCGACGCGGGGTGATAAGGGCACGAGGGTCAGAGCCCCAGCCCGGTTAGACGGTAGGGGGGGTACCATCAGTCACGAATCGTACGCTGTTGCTGCCAGATGCCTCCATCGCGCACGCTGCTGCGCCTCCCCCGGCCATGCTCCATTCGTTTGTGGCTCATCCAAAACGCTCTTCACGGTAGCGAAATGTAAGAGCAACCGAGGTGCCAAGGACGTTCCCACGTACGGCTGCGGAGGGAGGGGCGCAGTGTAGCCTAAGGGGCCGAAACGAAAGCACTTACAGGTGCGATAGGCTCCCCTGTCCGGCAAGAAGCCGGAGGCGGTAGGCCGTCTGTTCGGAGCCTGGCCAATCGAGGCGCCAAAATTGTTACCGCCGAACCTCATTCTCGAACGTTCCAAGGGGAGCGGAAGGGCAGCAAACTGGCACCCCAGGACCCCTCCCACCGGCGGACCCTTCATGGCCGCGACTCATGGCCGGACCTCCCCGGTGCTCGGGAAGACCGCTTCGCAGGCACCGAACAGGCGTCACAGGGTGGCACACGCCTCGTTCGAATACTGCGAGTTGCCGCCAGCGGTCCAGGCCCGCACGCGGTAGCAGTAGGTATTACCCCTGGCGGGGGTTGCATCGACATACTGGGTGGCTCCCGCGCTCGTCGTCGCGATCTGCGCGTATGTCCCCCCCGCTGCGATCCTGCGCTCGATCTTGAAGATCGCGTTCCCGGCCGCATTGTCGACCCAGGTCAGCGTGAGTCGAGCAGGACCGGCAACGGTGACCGTCACCGACTTCGCGGTTGATCCCCCGGCCCGGTGCAGGTCAGCGTGTAGGTGGCAGTCGACGCCGTCAATACGAGCAAGTCGCCGGCGAGAGGCTGCGAGCCACTCCATCCGCCCGATGCTGTACAGCTCGTGGCGTTCGTGGATGACCATACCAAGGCAGTGGATTGGCCGGGTAGGATCGTCAGGGGAGCCGCTGTGAAGCTGACCACGGGGGGCCCCCCACCGGTCCACCACCACCCATCCGCCGCCGGATCCACCGCCGGATCCTCCACTGGACGGGTTCAATGTCGCGTAGAGCGACCAGTGGCCGCTCTCCACCTTTGGCGATCTCGAGAACGTCGCCGGCAGCGGACCGAATGCGCTGGCGATAGGACCGCGCCTCCCCGTTGAATTGCCGACGAAACGTGAGTTTGCCACTCGACGGGAGGAAGGCTAGCCAGTACGTCCCGGCCGGCAGGAGTACCGGCGCCGTCACCGACTGGGTGTTCCAGCCGACACGCGGTGTGAAGGCCACGGTCTCGGCCTTCTTGACCCCGGGCCCACCATTCGGGCCAGTGCTATCAAAGACTCCGAGTCGCAACTCCCCTTCGGCCTTGGTCACGTAGAAGGACAGGCTCTGGACCGTGGCGGCGCGGCTGAGCGGAGCTTCCTGAGCCACCAGCGAGCCCTTGTTGCCATTGTCCTCGCTGCTCAGAATCGCTGTCTCCCCCATGGAGATCGTGGCCTGCGCAAACACAACCGGTGCAACCAGGAAAACAAAAGCCACGATGACCATCACCTGCGCGACCAGACCGCATGAATTTCCTGCCTTGGCGCAAGAGGAAAGCGCATTTCTGTGGGTACGGGCGCGCGACCAGCCACGTTCTCCGGATGGAAGATCGGCGGACTCCGAGCAATGAGGCGACGCCGAGATGTCATCGTGCGTGTCGAGCAGACCCTTGCCTGGCATGGCGATCCCCCCGTACGTCTCCGGGTGAATGGGACAAGAAATCGTCAGAATTCGGACCTCGTCTGCCAGGAACGTGCCGAAAAAGCCCAGGGCGGAGTCATCCCGAAGATTTCATCGCCCACGGCTAGTTAGACGGCAGCCACCGTAAAACGAACCCTCGAGCCAGTGCGAAAACCGTCAGAATATCGAATGTCGACGTGACAGCAGTGACAGTGGCGATTGAGAGGCAGCAACGCGGAGGCGGGCGCGCAATACAGCATTACTCTGGTATCAATGGGAGATGCGAGACGCAGGAATGTCGGACGCCGCGTCTCCTTGCCGACTTCTGCAGCGTCGACCATAATCCACCCTGTTCCGACGTCGTACGCAGGCAGCTGGATTACGCTTCAGAGCGGGAGGGCCTCTGCCATGGGCAGCTTCAAGTACATCAATGACCTCGCCAGCCGAGACAATCTCACGAAGTTTCTCGAACTGGTGGACCTGGCGGCCGGCGCCGGAAAGGACGTGAACAACGTCTTCGACCTGAGCGACCGCCTCAACCAGAGTCGGCCAATGAATCGATGCCTCACGGCCCTCCGGAGCGACCCGGCCTCGGCCCGGATGCTAGAGGAGCGCTATGTCGGGCCGGCCTATGATGTGGGAGCAATGTCGCGAATGCCCAAGTATTCGCTCGGGTGGACATACGCTCAGGTGATGACCACGATGGGATACGATCCCCAGTTCTACCGTCAGCCCGAGCGATTTGCCGACGATGCCGCCTACGTGAACTTCCGGGTCTACAAGACCCACGACATCCACCACGTCCTGACGGGGTTCAGCCTTGACGACTTGGGCGAGCTCGGGGTCATCTCGGTGAGCTCGGCTCAGTTCGGCTATCCCGCCTTCGTGTTCCTCGGCCTGCTAGGCATGCTCATCCAATTCTTCTCCAGCGAGCAGCTCTATCGCGAAGACCTCCCCCCGAGCGAGATCGGCAAGACACTGGGCTACCGCTACCGTGTTCTGTCGATGGGGGTCGAGATGGGACAGGCGGCCAAGCCCCTCTTCCCGGTCAAGTGGGAGCTCGGGTTCGAGCGCCCTCTTGCCGACTGGCGCGAGGAGCTGAACATCCGCCCCATGACGGACGGCGTCTTCAGCTGGTATACCCGGCCCGCGTTGGCGGCAGCGGTGGCCTGAGCGATGACAAGGCCAGCTCGACTACCCGACGACGAGATCAGACGGCGCTTGGAGCAGCTGCCGGGCTGGGCGCTCCGATCGGGCAAGCTTCACCGGGAATTTACCTTCCCCGATTTCATCCGAGCCTTCGCGTTCATGGCGGGCGCCGCCCTGCGGGCTGAAGCCATGGGTCATCATCCCGAGTGGTTCAATGTTTACAACCGGGTCGTGGTCGACCTGATGACCCACGACGCGTCGGGCATTACGGCGCTCGACTTCGAGCTGGCCGATCACATGCAGGCGCTGGCCGCGGGCAACTAACACTCCCCGCCTCTCCTCGTCGCGCACAGGAGCTCGACCGGCTTTCGACGTTCGTGTCAGGGCCTCGACAAGGGCTCCCCGCTCGCGAAGGCAATGACGAAAACCCTGCGGAAGACAGCCCGCGATCGGGTGGTGAAGGTTGTCTACCGCGCTGCCGGGCGTTAGAGCCGCGGGACCCGACTGGGATCGATGCCAAGGGCGGGCCTGTCGTGGCGCATCCGGCCACCCTCGAGGGGTAGGGCGTTCTGGGGCACGCCGTTCCGACCCGAGTCTGCGACCAGCCGCTTCAAGGAGGCCACGAGGGTGGGTCCTTCTGACTTGAGCTCGTGGACTGACTGGCGGGCCAACCGGCCCAGCAGGGCCTCGCCAGCGGGGAGAAGGTCGATCGCCACCGCTCGACGGTCGCGGCCGCCCTGGCGACGTTTCACCAGTCCCCGCTTGGCCAAGCGATCGACGAGTTGCACTACGCCGTGGTGCCGGATCTGAAGGCGCTCGGCCAGAGTGCCGATGGTGGCTTCTCGCCGGCCTGCCAGCCCCTTGACCTGAAGCAGGACCAGGTACTGCTGAGGCTCTACCCCGGCCGCGCGGGCTGCCACCTCGCGCACCCGAAGAAAGCGCCGGATCTGGTAGCGCAGGTCGGCCAGGGTCTGGTAGTCGACACGGGGGCTGGTACCCATCCCGCCTATGTATATCATGTCGTGATATAATTGGCTCCGACATTCTCGCGACGAGAAAACCCGGAGGAACATCGCCATGGACGAATCGACTCTTCGGGCGCTGATCGAAGCAGTCAGAGGCGGACGGCTGGGGCGGCGCCAGTTCGTCCGTACCATGGTCGGGCTAGGTCTCACGGCGCCATTGGCCACCCAAATGCTGTCAGCAAACGGGGTGGTGGCAGGGCCCCGGGAGCACAGCTTCAGTCCGACCAAACGGGGCGGCGGCGGCGATCTCCGCATGCTCATGTGGGACGCCCCCACCTTCCTCCATCCTCATTTCGGACGTGGCCTCCGCGACTTCACCGCCTCGCGCATCTTCTACGAGCCGCTGGCCGCGCCCACGGCCGAGGGCACCTTTCGGCCGGTGCTGGCCGAGGAGCTTCCGAGCAGCCTCAACGGCGGAGTTGCCCGGGATGGTCAATGGGTTGTCTGGCACCTCAAGAAGGGAGTCGTCTGGCATGACGGCGCGCCCTTTACCGCCGACGACGTGATCTTCAATTGGGAATTTGCCGCCGATCCGGCTACCGCCGCCACCAGCCGCGCTGCCTACGACGACATCGCGCGCATCGACAAGCTCGACTCGCACACGGTGAGGGTCGTCTTCAAGAAGCCCCAGCCCTTCTGGATGCGCGCTTTCACCGACGGTTTGCTTCCGCGCCATGTGTTCCAGCCACACAAGGCAGCGGGCGCGCGCGAGGCGCTCGGAATGATCAAGGTCGTCGGCACCGGGCCCTACAAGCTCGTCACCTTCAAGCCCGGGGACTCCGTGCACGCCGTGCTGAATCCGCACTACCACATCTCGCACCGTCCGTTCTTCGACCGTCTGGAAATCAAGGGGGGCGGTGACGCCGTGAGTGCGGCGCGGGCCGTCTTGCAAACCGGCGAGTACGATTTCGGCTACTACATCCTGGCCGAGGAAGACGTCCTCACGCGAATCGAGCACGGGGGCAAGGGAAAGTTCATCACCGTGCCCGGGAACGGTGTCAATCACATCCAGTGCAATCAGTCCGATCCCTGGCGCGACGCGGACGCCGAGCGGTCGCACCCGGCCTTCGCGCATCCGTGTCTGGGTGACCCTGCCGTGCGCGCGGCGCTGAGCCTGCTCGTGGATCGGGTTTCCATCCAGGAACATCTGGTCGGACGGAAAGGGCAGATCACCGCCAACTTCCTCAATGCTCCTGAGGCATTCCGCTCGCGGACGTCGACCTGGGAATTCAACCCCGACAAGGCCGGCCAGCTCTTGACGGAAGCGGGCTGGGCGCGAGGCGCCGACGGAATTCGAGTCAAGAACGGTCGGCGCCTGAAGCTCGTTTTTCAGGCGGCGGTCAGCCCGACCGTCCAGAAGATCCAGATGGTGGTGAAGCAGGCGGCGGCCGCGGCCGGCGTGGAGATCGAAGTGAAGGCGGTACCGGTCTCGGTTTTCTTCTCTTCGGACACGAGCAGCCCCGACACCACTGTGCGGTTCTTGGCCGACCTCCAGATGTATACGGTGTTCAGCGGGTTGGACCCCCAGCTGTCCATGGCCCAGTTCACCTCCTGGGAGATCCCGACCAAGGAGAACAAATGGACGGGGCGCAATCTTACCCGCTGGCGCCACCCTGACTACGACCGATTGTGGCGACAGGCAGAGACCGAGATGGATCCCGTCAAGCGGGCGGCCCTCTTCATTCGCATGAACGACCTGGTCGTGCGGGAGGCCGTGGTCATTCCCGTCACCTGGCGGAGCACCGTCCACGCCGTTTCCAATCAGCTCAGCGGCGTCGACCCGAACGGCTGGGACTCCATCTTCGGTGGCATCGCCTACTGGCATCGACCGCTCTGAGCGCCGACGCGAAGACGTGCGGGCTGGCCTTTTCGGCGCCGGCGGGGCGCCAGCGTCCGTTCAGCAGCTGACCCGGGTAGGTCGACGACTAGGAATTACTGAAGCGTTGTCGGCCTTAGCCTCTGGAACGCGTCCCGAGGTATCTGTCATATCTACAATGGTCTGGAAATATCTACACCCGAAATAGGGATTCTTGGCGGCGCAGCTTGCGTCCATTCGCCGTGAGCTTCCCTTTGGCTAGAAGGGACGATCCTCGGAGAGAGGCGTTCCGGGGCTTGGTTTCGCGGTCCTATTCTTGCAGTTGTCTCGAATCGCGTCTGGCCCGCCGTGTCGGGCGGTGACCCGAGCGCCTCCACCTCAACGAGTCGCCTAGGACGACGAGATGACGATCCCGACCGAACCGATCGGAAGCATTCCCCGGCCGCGTGAGCTGATCGAGGCGGCGGCACAAAAGGGCGGCGACGACCCGAGCCTGGAGCCTCTCTACGTGGAAGCCGTGCGCGACACGGTCGCGCTGTTCGAAGCCACGGGCTCTCCTGTGATCACGGACGGCGAGCAGCGGAAATACCACAATTTCTGGACCTATCCTGTGCACGGTCTGACCAACACTCACCCGGAAGGGTTCCAAATACCCTTTGCGGCGGGCCATACCCGACGCATGCCGCGCCTCACCGAGGGGCCGTTCCGTTACCGGCGATACGCGGACACGTTCCTGGAGGTTGCGCAACGCTTTGCCCACGTTCCCGTCAAGCAGGCGGTGATTTCACCGTCGGCGCTGAGCCTGATGTATCCCGCCCAGGGCATCCCCGGATACCCTCGCGAGAAATTCATCGATGACTTGGTGCGCGAGCACCAGACAGAAGTGAGGCGGTGCCTGGAGAAGGGCGCCCACAAGGTCCAGATCGACTTCACGGAGGGCCGCCTGTCCATGAAGGTCGACCCGTCAGCCCATCTGCTGAGTCGCTTCATCGACCTCAACAACCTCGCCCTCGCTCCCTTCGTGCCGGACGAACGGGCGCGCCTGGGCGTGCATACCTGCCCGGGTGGGGACCGCGATTCCACGCACAGCGCCGATGTCGATTACGAGGAGTTGCTGCCGGCCCTGTTCGAACTGCGGGTGGGAAGCTTCTACATCGCCTTGGCCGGCGAGCGAGACCGCCTGCGGGTTCTGCGCATCATTCGGCAGTACATGAAGCCTGACCAGCAGATTTTCGTGGGAGTGGTGGCGCCGATCGATTCTCGCGTCGAGCAGCCTGAAGACGTCAGGGATCTGATCCTCCAAGCGGCGGATTACATTCCGCTCGAGTGTCTGGGAACCACCGATGACTGTGGCTTCTCGCCATTCAGCGATGATCTGTCGACCAGTCGCGAGACAGCCTTCGCCAAGATTCGGTCCCGGGTTCTGGGCACCACCCTGGCCGCTCGCATTCTCGGAGTAGGCTGATGCCGACCTCGCCGGAAGACGACCTCCTTCGATCTGTCGCCATCCAGAACGCGCAGAGCATTCTGGCGGCGCGTCAGCGAGCCGAGCAGGAGATTCTCCGTGCCAAAGATGAGTTGGAAGGCAAGACGCGCGAGCTGGCCCGTTCGCTGGCCATCATGCGCGCCACGCTGGACAGCACGTGGGACGGCATCCTCGTCACCGACGAACGCGGCACGGTGACCGGGTTCAATCAGCAGCTGGTCGAGATGTGGCGAATTCCCAGCGTGATCCTGGCCACGCGGCAGCATCACCAGCTCGTGGACTTCTTTGCTCAGCAGTTCGTTGATGGCGCCGGTTACCGTTCCCGCATCGACGAGATCTACTCCACCTCCCCCGAAGACAGCCTCGATGTGCTCGACCTCAATGACCGACGAGTCTTCGAGCGGTACTCGCGTGTGCTCGCCGTCGACGGGCGCACCACGGGGCGCGTGTGGAGCTTCCGTGACATCACACAGAACCGGCGCGCGGAAGAGGCCTTGCGCGACGAGACCAGGATGCTCGAGCTGTTGAACAAGACCGGCGCCGCGCTGTCGTCTCAGCTCGACCTGCAGGCCCTTCTCCAAGCGGTCACCGATGCCGCGACCGAGCTGAGCGGAGCGCGGTTCGGTGCCTTCTTCTACAACACCACCGACGCCCGCGGCGACGCGTTCTTGCTGTACACCCTTTCGGGAGCACCCCGGGACGCCTTCGAGCGCTTCGGGCGGCCCCGGGCCACACCCCTCTTCGCCCCGACGTTCCGGGGGGAGGGACCGATCCGCTGTGCCGATGTTCTCCGGGATCCGCGATACGGACAGGTGGCGCCGCACTTGGGCATGCCAGCCGGGCACCTTCCTGTCCGCAGCTACCTCGCGGTGCCGGTCGTCTCCCGCTCCGGGGAAGTCATCGGCGGGCTCTTCTTTGGCCATCCAGAGGTCGGTGTGTTCAGCGAACGGGCCGAACGGCTGGTGGTCGGGGTGGCCGCCCAGGCCGCCATCGCCATTGATAACGCCCGGCTCTACGAGGCGCGCAAGGAACTGCTGGAGAGCGAGCGATCGGCCCGGACCGAGGCCGAGCGGGCGAGCGCAACCAAGGACGAGTTTCTGGCCACCGTCTCCCACGAGCTGAGGACGCCCCTGAACGCCATTCTGGGATGGGTTCGAATCCTCAGGGCCCGCCCCGGCAGCGCCGCCGAGCTCCAGCATGCGCTCGAAGTCATGGAAAGAAATGCCCGCATCCAAACACAATTGATCGAGGACCTTCTCGACATGAGTCGCATCACCTCCGGCAAGATGCGACTCGATGTTCAACCCGTGAACCCGGTGGTGTTCATCGAGGGAGCGATCGAGACGGTGAGGCCGGCGGCGGAGGCCAAGGGCATTCGGCTTCTCAAGGTGCTCGACCCCACCGCGGGGCCCATCACCGGCGACCCCAATCGCCTTCAGCAGGTCGTCTGGAATCTCCTTTCTAATGCCATCAAGTTCACCCCGAGGAATGGGCGGGTGGAGGCGCAGCTGAGGCGGGTGGACTCGCAGATCGAGATCACGGTGGCCGATACGGGCGTCGGCATCAAGCCCGAATTGCTTCCGATCATCTTCCAACGATTCCGCCAAGCCGATTCGTCACGCACCCGTACCGTGGGCGGGTTGGGGCTGGGCCTATCGATCGTGAAGCATCTCGTCGAGCAGCACGGCGGAACCGTGCACGTCTCCAGTGCGGGCGAAGGTCGTGGATCGACGTTCACCCTCCGTCTCCCAGTGATGGCGGTGACCACGGACATCGGCGGGCCGCGGACCCATCCCGGCAGCGTTTCGTCGTGGGACTTCAAGCCCTCCGATCTCTCTGGTGTGACAGTTCTGGTCGTCGATGACCAGGCCGATGCCCGCGATCTGCTCAGACGCATTCTGAGCGAGTGTGATGCGAAGGTGGTGACGGCAGCGACGGTCCCAGAAGCGCTGACCGCCGTTGAAGACATGAGACCGGATGTTCTGGTCAGCGACATCGGCATGCCGGATGTTGATGGGTATGAGCTTCTTAAGCGAGTCCGCGCGCTGGGTCAGGCGAAAGGCGGTGGCTTACCGGCCATCGCGCTCACCGCCTTTTCACGCTCAGAAGATCGGACGCGGGCTCTCCGTGCCGGCTTTCTTGTGCATGTCTCAAAGCCGGTCGAGCCGTCCGAGCTCGTCGCCACCGTCGCCAGCGTGGTGGGCCGGACGGGAGACCCGGTCCGCTGAACGTAGCGGGTCACCCATCCTCCGCTGGACTTTCACGGGCCTTGTCATGCAGGCTGGCCACAAGCTCGGCGCCCGGCCGGCGGACGGAGGTGCCCGTGATGTGTCAGGATTTCTGGTCGCCTGGTAGGACCGGTGGTTCAGACCACCACCACGCATGAGCGTGATCCGCGTGCTCATCGCCGATTTCGTCGATGAGGTGAGGCGCCTCTGCGGCTCAGGCCCCGACGCCTCCACGATGCACAGCTTCCTCACCACGACCCAGATTGAACAGGCATCTCTGGAGCCCTATGTGCGGTTCGAGCCCCACCGCTACACGCGACATCTCGTTCACAAGGACCGAGACGTCGAGGTACTCGTACTGTGCTGGGCCGCTGGCGCCCGCGCCCCCATCCACGGGCACGAAGGCGAGCTGTGCTGGGCGCGGGTGGAGCGAGGATGCCTGCGCTTCACGAGCTATCGCGCGGCCTCTGACGCGCCGCTCCCCCTGGTGGCGCTGGGCAGCCTCGTCGAGGGCGGGCCCGGCCACGTCGACGGCCCGGCCGACATCCACGCGGTGGAAAACCCGGCCGAACTGCGGGCAGACGCGGTGAGTCTGCATGTGTATTCCCGGCCTTACGACGAGTGCGACCTCTACGACTCGGTCGAGGGCCCGATGCGCCGGGTGCGCCTGCAATACGATTCCATCCCGCCACATCTCGCCGCCGTGGTCCTCTCCTAAAGCTCACGGTGCCGGGCGAGGCCAGCACGTTGCTCCCCTGCACGCTCGACGCCATGGCCTGCCGTTTCTGCAGTGCCCGAAGCGGGCTGACCATATCGGCTCCCATCTCGCTGAGGAGGCTCTCCAATGTGTCGAAGCATCAAGACTCTCTATAACTTCGAGCCACCGGCCACGCGCGCCGAAATCCGAGCATCCTCCCTGCAATTTGTCCGAAAGCTGAGCGGCTTCACGAGACCCTCCCAGGCGAACGAGATCGCTTTCACGCGCGCCGTCAACCAGGTGGCGAGCGCCGTCCAGGAGCTCCTCGACTCGCTCGTCACGAAGGCGCCGTTGCGCGATCGCGACGTCGAGGCATCGAAAGCGCGCGCCAAGGCCGCCGCTCGGCGCGGCTTGACGGGGCGCAGGGGCGCGCTTGACGGGGTAACCCGCTGAGGGTGATTCTTGGCCCCCGCGGGCGAACGGGGCGAGCGGACGGGCGGCCCGGAAAACCTGTGCAACGACGGAGCGGGAAGAGGAGGGCGGATGGGCACGGAGCGAGAGCGACTGAAGGAGGCGGCCGAAGGGGGCATCGCGTGGAAGCGATGGGGTCCCTACCTCAGTGAGCGCCAGTGGGGAACCGTCCGCGAGGACTACAGCGAGGGCGGGAACGCCTGGAACTACTTCACCCACGACCAGGCCAGGTCGCGGGCCTACCGATGGGGGGAGGATGGCCTCGCGGGCATCTCCGACGACCGCCAGCGTCTCTGCTTCGCCCTGGCCCTCTGGAACGGCAAAGACCCCATTCTCAAGGAGCGTCTCTTTGGGCTGACCAACAGCGAAGGCAACCACGGCGAGGATGTCAAGGAGTACTACTTCTACCTCGACAGCACGCCGACCCACTCGTACATGAAGTATCTCTACAAGTACCCCCAGGCCGCCTATCCCTACGCCGACCTTGTGGAAACGAATCGCCGGCGCACTCGCGACGAGATGGAGTACGAGCTCCTCGACACCGGTGTCTTCGACGGAGGACCGCTACTTCGACGTCTTCGTGGAGTATGCCAAGGCCGGTCCCGAAGACATCCTGGTCCAGATCACCGCGGTCAACCGGGGACCGGACGGCGGCCGAGCTGCACCTGCTGCCGACCTTGTGGTTCCGCAACGATTGGGCGTCGTGGATGGCCAACGACCTTGCCCCAAGAAACCGACGCTCGAGCAGGTCAAGGGACCGGCCGGCACGAGCGCGGTCGCCGCCTCGCATCCAGTCCTCGGTGCGTACTACCTCTACTGCGAGGGCGACGTGCCCCTGCTCTTCACCGAGAACGAGACCAACAACGCGCGTCTCTTTCCCGAGTACCCGAACGCCAGCCCCTACGTCAAGGACGGCATCAACGACTATGTCGTCCAGGGCCGCAGCGGAGGCCGTGAATCCCGAGCAGCAGCGGCACCAAGGTCGCGGCGCACTACCGACTGAGCGATCGGCCCTGGCCAGTCCGCCAGGGTCGCCTGCGCCTCACCGACCAGGCCCCGGTCGGCGACGCGCAGGACCAGCAAGCGACGGCTGGCCCGTGGCGCGGGCTTTCGACGAGATCCTGGCTGCCCGGCTGCGAGAAGCCGACGAGTTCTATCGCGTCGGTGACGCCTCCATCCGTCAGCGCCAGATGCGGCCAACGTCATGCGCCAGGCCCTCGCCGGCATGCTCTGGAGCAAGCAGTTCTACTACTTCGACGCCGATCAGTGGCTGGAGGAGCACCACGCTCAACCCGCTCCATCCCGGGATATCGCCACTCCCGGAACTCAAGAGTGGTTCCACATGATCAACGAGGACATCATCTCGATGCCCGACAAGTGGGAGTATCCCTGGTACGCGGCCTGGGACCTCGCCTTCCACACGCTGCCCATCTGCGATCGTGGACCCCGACTTCGCCAAGCAGCAGATGGAGCTGATGCTCCACGGGCTCTACCTGCACCCCAGCGGTCAGATCCCCGCCTATGAGTGGAACTTCAGCGACGTGAATCCGCCGGTCCACGCCTGGGCGACTCTCTTCCTCCACCGCACCGAGCAGGCCCTGCGCGGCGAGGCGGACATCGATTTCCTCAAGTCGGCCTTCAACAAGCTCCTGCTGAACTTCACCTGGTGGGTGAACCGCAAGGACCGGTTCGGCAAGAACGTGTTCGAGGGCGGCTTCCTCGGGCTCGACAACATCGGCGTGTTCGACCGCAGCGCCCCCTGCCCACCGGCGGCCACCTCGAGCAGGCCGACGGCACGGCGTGGATGGCCCTCTTCACTCAGAACATGCTCGAGCTCGCCGTGGAGCTTGCCGCCCATGACCGCACCTACGAGGACATGGTCGTTCAAGTTCGCGGAACATTTCGTACTATATCGCCGCGGCCATGAACAAGCCCGGTCAGGACGGCATGTGGGACGAGCAGGACGGCTTCTACTACGATCTGCTCCGGCTCCCCGATGGCAGCGCCACACGGCTCAAGGTGCGCTCGATGGTGGGGCTTCTGCCCCTGTGCGCCACCACGGTGATCGAAAAGTGGCAGCGCGAGCGCGTCCCGCGAGCCACCAGCTGGACTCCTGGCTCGCCTGCGGCCAGATGCCCGAGCTGTCGAAATGCCATCCACCCGACGGGTCCCGGCCACCTGGGCGTCGCCGAGCGAGGGATCCTGGCCCTGGTCAACCCGGAGCGCCTCCGCCGGATCCTCTCCAAAATGCTCGACGAGAGCGAATTCCTGAGCCCCTACGGTATCCGTTCACTCTCGAAGTTCCACGCCGCAGCATCCCATACATCTTCGCATGTCCACGGCCAGCCGACAACGGGGCGGGCCTCGGCGCGAGTCACCAGACCGGCTGGACGGGGACCGTCGCCATGCTCATCCACCTCTTTGGCTTTCTCGACCCCCAGCGGTTCCTGGAAGTGGGGAAGGAGGCGGTCTTTGCCGCCGGTGCCAGGGGCCCGCGCGGAGGGCGTGTATGAGGCGGGCGGGGGACAGGAGAGTCCTGGGCAGCGTGGGCCTTCGCCGTCGGGCTCATCGGGACGATCGTCCTGGGAGGGTGCGTCAGCGCCCAGCACCTGACCGTGCCACGCGCCGACGCGATAGGAGATTGCGCGGTCCAGGTTCCCGAGCGCGAACTGCTTCTCGGCGTGGCGCTGTCGGGCGGAGGAAGCCGCGCCGCGCTCTTTGGCGCCGCGGGGTTGGAGGCGCTGGCCGGTGTGCGAACGGCCGATGGCGCCTCAGTGATCGAAAAGATCTCGCACCTGTCGAGCGTCTCCGGGGGAAGCATCGCCGCCAGCTACTACGCCCTCAAGAAACCGGGCCGGGACGTGCCAGTCCTCAACGCGGATGGGGCGATGTCGGACGCCTATCGGACCTTCTTCACGCAGTACCGGACCGATGTCAGCCAGGACTTCGAGACGGCCTTGATCTGGCGTCAGCTCCTGTCGTTCCGCTGGGTCAACTCGGCCCTGGCCGCCCAGACCCTCTATGAGATTCTCAGGGAGCGGATCTACGGCGACGCGCGCTTCGCGGACATCAGCGCGCGGGAGAAGGCCGGCGACAGCCCTGGCCTCGTCATCAACACCACGCTCTACAACAACGGCCGGCGCCTCGCGGTGACCGCGCTCCCCGCGGAGGCGTTCGACTACGACTTCTTCGAGGATCTGGAGCGGTCGCTCCAGCAGCGTGGGCGCGTCATGGAACCGGCGCCGTATATCCGTGAACGCTGGAAGCTGCTCCGACCGATGACCCTCATCCAAATCAACATCGATCCGTGCCCGACCCGCGTGGCCGGCGCGGTCACGGCATCGGCGTCCTTTCCGCCCCTCATCGGGCCCCTCACCATGAAGATTGGTGAGGAGGAAGCGTATTGGCATGCCGGGGACGGGGGCCTCTACGAGAACTCGGGAATCGAGTCGCTCCTTTTCCTCTACCTCAAGCAGCATCAGCTGAAGCGGGCGAAACGGGCCCTCGTCATTGCGTTTGATAGCTCCTTTCCCTTCTCGGTCGGAGAGCAACAGCTCCGTCGCCGTTCCCTGCCGTTTACCCTCCTCACCTTCGACTTCTCCCGCGTCCCCAGCATCATGGAGGAACGGGCTACCACCTACCAGGCGCTCTTCTTCCGGAGCCTCCAGCTCGAGGGAGTCATCCCCGACGCGAAGACCATCAATGTCATCGTGCTGCGCCACACCGAGGCCAAGTGGGCGGCCGACATGAGCGACTTGCCGCCGGCCTGCAAGGCGGAGCGGGAGCCGCTGAAGACGCCCGAGGCGGTGAGGACGCGCATCGCCGAGATCCCGACCCGACTCGTCCTGCCCTCGGAGTGTGACCACCAGCTTCTCGTCGGCGCGGCGGGCAAGCTGGTCGCCGAGCACCAAAGCGCGATCCTCGAATTCATACATCGCCAGTAGGAGGGTCTGAATGTTGGCGGCTCCGGGCTTTCATCATCTCCATCTCAACTCTGTCGATCCCGACGCGGCCATCGATTTCTACGTCCGCCAGTTCCCGACCTCGGCCCGGGCGAGCTGGGCCGGGCTGCCCGCCCTGACCGCGCCGAACGACGTCATGGTCCTGTTCACTCAGGTCGGCGCCACACCCCCGACCTCGCCGCCCAGCGCCATTTGGCACTTCGGCTGGCATGTCGCCGACACGCGCGCGAGCCTCGAACGCTATCAGGGTCACCCTGACGTCACGCTCTTGCCCCTCTACACCACGGACGAAGGCGGTTCGGTCTTTATCAGCAGCGACACCTGGCCGGGTACGGGCGGCACACCAGGCCTGACGAGGGCGCAGATCGTTGAGGCCAAGGCCAAGGGCGTGCGGCCAACTCGCACGGGCGGCTTCGGATACATGAGAGGCCCGGACAATGCCCTCGTCGAATACGCGGGCAACCATCCGGCCGAGCGCTTCAACCATGTGCACCTGTACCAGGACGACCCGTTCTGCGCCCAACTCTGGTACCAGAAGCACCTCAACGCCCCCGTGTTCGCCGGGCGTACCAGCCCCACCCTGATGACCGAGACCACGTGCAGGGTGCCGCGCGGATCCGAGCGCAGCTGGCCGGCTCTCGAACGGAACGGGATGTTCAGGGTGCCATCGGCGGCAGTCGTGTTCGGCGACGTGGCCTTGCCGTGGTACATGCGGCAGGGTGACCAGCCATTGGTGAGCACCCGCGGTCAGCTGTACGATCACATCGCGCTCAAGGTTGTGGACCTCGACGCGTGGGTCGCCAAGCTGCGGGGGGAGGGTGTCACCTTCCTCGAAGGGCCCTACAAGCTCGGCGACACGCGCGCGGTCATGATCGAGGGCCCCAGCCGCGAGGCGCTGGAGCTGGTTGAGATCGGGTAAGAGGACCCTGGCGCGGGATTGGTGGCGGAGGCGAAGGCCATGGAGGCTGGATCATGATCGACGTGACGCCCAATCTCCCGGAGGTGGTGGCCGAGGTGCGCGACCTGTTCGAGCGCTACGAGCAGGCGCTGATCGACAAGGACGTCGACGTGCTCGATGCCACCTTCTGGAACAGCCCGTACACCATCCGGTACGCGCTGAACGAGAACGGCTATGGCTTCGGCCAGATCCACGCCCACCGGGTCGCCCGGCCGCCGGGCCCGGGCATCAAAGAGAAGCGCCTCCGGCTGGAGGTCCTGACCCTCGGGCGCGACCTGGCCACCGTGAATCTCGAGTTCAAGGTGCGCGGCCGCGAGCTGATCGGCCGGCAGAGTCAAACGTGGGTGCGCTTTCCCGATCTCGGCTGGAAGGTGGTGGCCGCCCACGTCTCCACCATGAACGACGCCCCCGTGTGGTAGCGGGTGCAGGCTATCGGCCTAGGGAATACCGTGCTCGGCCTGGTACTCCTCCCAGTGCTCCTTCAGCCACATGAAATCCTTGAAATTCGGGCGCTGGAGAAAGGGGTTGTGGGCGCGTTCGTGACCGATCGTGGAGAAGGGCGTGGGGCCGTAGTGATGCCCGGGATACACCTCGACGGCATCGTCGAGGGCCAGGATCACCTTGAACAGACTGTGAAACTGCTTCTCCGAGCTGCTCCCGCTGAAACCCGAGCCGCCGATACAGCCGACAAACAACGTGTCGCCCGTGATCAGCTTCTGGCCGTTGACCAGCAGGCAAATCGAATCCACGTAGTGGCCGGGGGTGAACAGCACCTCGATCCGCTGCTTGCCCACATCGATGACACTGCCGTGGTCGAGGGCAATGTCCGGCTTGACGCGCGCCTCCCGGAACGCGGCGAGCTTGACCTCGCCCTTGTGAAAGACACCGTTGCCGGCCACATGGTCATGGTGCGTATGAGTATTCAGAACATAGGCGACCCGAAGTCCTAAGGCCTGCACCCGAGCTTCGACCTTGCTGGTGTCGTAGCCGGGATCGACGACGGCACAGACACGGCTGTCTTCGTCGCCGATCAGGTAGCTGAAGTTACGGTCGCCACCGGCGTCGAGTTGCTCAAAGATCATGCGCCCCTCCTGTCGCGCGCCGCCGCTAGGGGTCGAACGCGACGATCCGCTTCCACTCACTCTTCATGCTGATGACGTGCCAGCCTCCGGCTTCTTGGCCTCGGTCGTCCAGAGGCCTAGGTTACGGCAGTGGACCACGTCGTGCATCTCGTCGCTCCGATGGCCTGATGAGCTATCGGATCCCCGGCAGGCGCTTCCCCCTCTTTGCGCTCCTGGATCCGAACGCGGTACCATCGAGAGGGTGCCGGGTGCGCCAGCGACGCGACCAGGGCCCGCCCGGCAGGAAAGGCGCACGAACGAAGTCCTACATTCGGGGCGAAGAGTCAGCTCGAGAGGAGGTTCATCATGAGGCGGATGTTGACTGGAGTGGTGGCCGTCGGGAGTTTGGTGTCCCTGTTGACGGGGCTGGCGCTGGCGCAGGCCAAGAAGCCGGACGCCACCCTCACCCTGACCGAGGGAAGCGTGGCCGTAGGCATCGGATATTCCTGGGGCAAAGGGACCCTTAGTTACCAGGGAAAGACGTATCCCGTCAAGGTCGAAGGGCTCTCGGTCGGAGAGGTGGGGATCCAGACGCGCGACCGCGACGGGGAATGTGTCCAATCTGAAGAAGCTCGAGGACTTTAACGGAAACTATGTCGCAGGCGCAGCAGGGGCCACCGTTGGCGGAGGCGCGGGCGTGACGGCGATGAAGAATCAGAACGGGGTGGTCATCGAACTCAAGAGCACCACCCAGGGCGCGAGCCTCAAGCTGGCGGCCGAGGGTCTCAAGCTGACCCTGCAGAAGTAACTCCGGTCCCGGGCTCGAGAGCACGCACGACGAGCTGCTCTCGAGCCCGTCACCAGGAGACGTCCTGCCTAACGCCCGCCTTGCAAAGAGGGATCTCTTTTCCGTAGGGTGGATGCGAGCATCCTCAGCGAGCCGGAGGAAGACGTGACATGGGCTCCTCGCCAAAGTACGCCATCATCGACCCCGAGACGGGCAAGATCGACCGGCGCATCTTCAGTGACCAAGCCATCTACGACGATGAGATGGTGAAGATCTTTGGCCGGGCCTGGCTGATGATCGGCCACGAGAGCCTCGTCCCTCAGGCCCATGACTTCTTCCACACGTACATGGGCGAGGACCCGGTGATTCTGACCCGTGACGGCCAGGGCCGGCTTCACGCGCTCCTGAACATGTGCCGGCACCGCGGCAACCGCGTGGTGCGCTGCGATGACGGCAACGCTCGCCAGTTCATGTGCACCTACCACGGCTGGACCTACGCCAACGACGGCACGCTCACGCATGTGTCGGGGGAATCCGAGGCCTACTACGACGCGCTCGACAAACCGTCGCTCGGCCTCCTCCAAGCGCGGACCGACACCTATGCCGGCATCGTCTTCGCCACCTGGGCGTCCGATGCCCCGAGCCTCGAGGCCTACCTGGGCGACGCGCGCTGGTACCTCGACACGTTCTTCAACCGGCGCGACGGCGGCATGCAGGCGCTGGGCCCCGCGAAATGGATCGAGCCGGTCAACTGGAAGACCCTCGTCGACAATTGCTCGGACAACTATCACGTCCCCACCACGCACCTGTCCAGCGCACGGGTGCAAAGCCACCTTCTCGGACGTCCCCCCCTCTCCCATGCGGACCAGTTCAAGAGTCCCAACAAGCACGTCTTCGTGAACGGGCATTCGCTGACCTTCCGGGAGGCGAGCGACGATACGCCTCGCTACGTGCACGGCATGTCGCGCGAGACCGTCCACCTCTTCCAGGAGTACCATCGGGCCACCCTTCCCGAAGTTGAGCGGCGGCTCGGCGCGTTCCGCGCCCACCGCATCCAGCTGGCCAACCACAGCGTGTTCCCCAACGGGATCCTGGGCTTTCGGCTGGCGCATCCGCGGGGGCCGTTGCGGACGGAGTTCTGGCACTTCGTGCTGCTCGAGAAGGACGCGCCCGAGGCCATCAACGAGGTGATCCGTATCGGCAGTCAGGCCAACAACGGGGTGGCCGGGCTCTTCGAGCAAGACGACGTCGATAACTGGCGCCAGGTAACCGCGGCCAGCCAGAGCCGCATCGGACGGCGAGTGGCCCAGGATCTGTCGATGGGCCTCGGCCACGCCGGCGCCCATCCAGACTACCCGGGGCTCGTGTCCGATCGCTATATCTCCGAGAACAACCAGCGCAACTTCTACCTGCGGTGGCAAGAATTCATGAACGCCGAAAGCTGGAACGAGATCACCCTGGATCCCATCATCGCCCGCTACGAGGGCACTGCCACCGTGCGCGGATAAGCCGCGGCTCCGCTCATATCGGTCTGGGAGGAAGGCATGCACAGGGGGTGGAGACCGCGACCGTGACGCCGGGGCAGGCGCTCTGGGTGGAGTTGATGCAATTCTACATCCGGGAGGCCTGGCTCCTCGACGAGCGCAAGTTCGGGGAGTGGCTCGACCTCTTCACGGACGACGTGCTGTATTTCATGCCCCGCCGGAAGAACGTGCGGCGCCGGGAATCGGACCGGGAAGTCACCTCGCGGGGAGACCTGGCGCTGATCGAGGACGACAAGCGCTATTTGCAGATGCGAGTGGCGCGCCTGGAGAGCGGGATGGCGTGGGCCGAGGACCCTCCCTCGCGCACCCGGCACCTGATCGGCAACCTGGTGGTGGAGTCGTGGGACAGCGGCGTCGTGCAGGCCAAGACCGCGTTCCTTGTGTACCGGTCGCATCTGGAGACGGATCAGCAGCTCTTCGCGGGAAGCCGCGAAGATGTCCTGCGTCAGATAGACGGCGCGTGGAAGGTGGCGCGGCGCACGATCGTCCTCGACGCCAACGTCCTTCTGGACAAGAATCTCAGCATTTTCTTGTGATGGGCCGCCCCGTCACGCGGCGCCTCCGTACCCCTTCAGAAACGCCAGCACCTGCGCAGTGTACTCGTCGGGTTTCTCGAATGGAGGCCAGTGGCCGCAGTTGTTGAGAAGTACGAGGCGCGAGTCGGCGATGTGATTGAGGATGGCGATGCTGACCTCGAAGGCGACCATCCGATCATAGCGGCCGTGAATGAGGAGCACGGGCGCCTGGATGCTCGCCAGGTCTGACGTGTAGTCGTGCGGTACGCTCACACACTGCCGCCGCGCCTCTTCGAACGCGGGTGACCACGTGTGCGCCCGGTGAATGTAGTTCACCAGTTCGTCGGTGACGAGGGCTTCGTGATCGATGTGCACGCGGAGGTACCGGCGAATGTTCTCGCGGCTAGGGTTGGCCAACGCCTCGCGGGTGGCCCGGCTACCCTCCGAGGGACGGTTAGCCATGAGGTACCGATCACCGCCGGTGCCGATATGCGACCCCCCCATCACAAACTTGCCGACCCGCTGCGGGTACATGATGGCCGCGACCATGGACGATTGCCCACCCTGCGAGTTGCCGACGAAGTGTGCGCGACCGATGCCGAGCGCGTCCAGGAGGGCGATGGCCGTCCGCGCCTGGACGGCGTGCACGCCCTCGTGATAGACGATCGGTCCCGTCTTGCTGAAGTTTGGTAGATCCATGAGGATGCAACGAAAGTGCTGCGAGAGCGCACCGATGATTTTGTAGAAGGTTATCCACGCCGTGGTACCGGGTCCGTAGGAGTGCAGGAACAGCACCGGCTCCCCCGCCCCGACGTCGTGGTAGTGCACGGTCATGCCACCGGCCTCGATGGTTCTGCTCGTCGCGTCCTCGGTGAGCCCATTCGCTGCGATGAACGCTATGATCGCTTCTCCCTCAGGCCGAGGCTTGGGGAGGTCAAGCGCTCGTGCACCTGGCTCTCTGCCCAGACTGCGAGCCAAGCAGCAGCGCCCCCTGGACCGCAAAGCCCACGGTCATCCTCGGGGCGCTCCTGCTTGCGCCCGCGGTCGTCCATCACCTGGCTGTTCTTGAGAAGGCTGAGGCGAGAAGCGAGTCAGACGGACTTCTCGTGGTCCCTCGCTTCGCGGGTCCCCGTCCGCGCGCGGAGCGTGTCCTGACCCCGGCTCACTGAGTCGCGAACGCTGGAGCGAGCCCGGTCAAGCGCGTCTTCGGCGCTCTCGCCAATCTTACCGAGGGCATCTGCGGCCCTCTCCTTCGCCTGCGGCATGGCGTCGCGGATGCGGTCTCCCCAGAAGTACATGACGGCCGCCCCGATGATTGCCCCGAACAGTAGCCCACCCATCGCGATCCTCCTTGCGTGCCTAGTTTCTACCTTACGGCATATTTGGTGCCAGCGAATCCTCCGGTGGCGGTTGGCTAGAGGGGCGGGTTGTGCGTGAGAGCTCTCGAAACAGGGAGCAGCAGCACCGGCCGACGAGGGATGAACGTGCCGAGGCAATCCTGCCCTGAGCGCCGGCCGCGCGGCGCCGGCGGGTCCGGGCACGGCGGGCGACCTTGCCAGCCTACTCCGGCCGCGGTACAACGAAGACGCTCGCCCGGCCGAGATCCGACGGTATAAGCAACCATGCAGTCTGGGAGGAAATGAATGAACTGGAGGCGGAGCCGGGGCGAGGTCCGCCTGAGGCGGCGGTGAGTCCACCGCCGCCGGGGGACGACCGGCACATCGTGGCATCCACAGCGATGCCCCCCGACCGAGCGGGCGCCGCCACGGCAGGACCTGCCCTGCCCACAACCGGCCGAGCCGCCGCGCCGGCCTCGCGGCCGCGCGGCCCGCTGGAACGGGTCCTCAGCCTGTTCGCGGACGTCCGGCCCGGCGAGATGCGACAGCTCATGCTTCTGACGCTGACCGTCTTCTTGATCCTGGCCGCCTACTACGTAATGAAGCCCGCGCGCGAGGCGCTGATCCTCGCCCAGCCGCGGGGCGCGGAGATCAAGAGCTATACCCTGGGCGCCCAGGCCCTGCTCCTCACCTTGGCAGTGCCGCTTTACGGCGTCCTCGCCGCGCGAATGGCACGCCGCTGGCTCATCAACCTGGTCACGCTTTTCTTCATCGCGTGCCTGCCCGTTTTCTACGCGCTTGCCGAGAGCGGCTTCCCGGTTGGCATCGCGTTCTTCCTGTGGATCGGCATCTTCAGCCTGATGGTGATCGCCCAGTTTTGGGCCTTTGCCAACGACGTGTACACGCCGGAAGCCGGAAAGCGCCTCTTCGCCCTCATTGCCTTCGGGGCGTCGAGCGGCGCGGTGTTCGGGGCGTTCATCTGCGGCCGGTTGATACGTCTGATCGGGGTGCATGCGCTGCTGCTGGTGGCGGCCTTGGTCCTCGCCGCAAGCCTCGTCGTCTTCAATCTCATCGAGCGTCGCGCCCTGCGTGCCACGGCGTCCGACCCCCGCGCCGCCGACGCCGACCAGCCGATCGGCGAGGGCAACCCGTTCGGGCTCGTGCTCCAGCACCGCTACCTCATGCTGATCGCCGTGCTCATCCTGCTCCTCAACTGGGTGAACGCCAATGGCGAGTACATCCTCGGCTCCGTGGTCAGGGCAACTGGCGAGGAGCAGATCGCCGCCGGCCACCTCCGGCCGGAGGAGCGAGGCACGTTCATCGGCCACTTCTACGCCAGCTATTTCCAGGTGGTGAACGTCACTGGCATGCTGCTCCAGCTTTTCCTCGTCTCGCGCGCCATCAACTACTCTGGGGTGCCGGTCTCCATGACCATCCTGCCCCTCGTGGCTCTGGTCAGCTATGGGGTCGCCGCGGTGGTGCCCTCCCTCGGCATCCTGCGCTGGGTGAAGACGGCCGAGAACTCGATCGACTACTCTTTACAGAACACCGTGAGCCAGGTCCTCTACCTGCCCACCACCCGCGCCCAGAAGTACAAGGCCAAGCAGGTCATCGACACCTTTGTCGTCCGGTCGGGCGATCTCTTGGCGGCAGGCACGGTCCTCATCGGCACGAGCGCGCTCGCCTTCGGGGCGTCGCGATTCGCCATGGTCAATGTCGTCCTCGTCCTCGTCTGGCTTGTCATCGCGGTAGCCGTGGGCCGCGAGTTCGTTCGCCGAGTGCCCGCCCGCCGGTCGGCGAGGCAGCGCTCTCTCGGAAGGAGGCTTGGCGCATGAGATACGCGTTGTCACCGTGGGGCCGGTGGCGCTGCGCCACCGTTGCCCTAACGATCGCGCTGCTCTTGCCCGCGGCATCCACTGCATCGGCCCCGGCGGCGGGTGCCCCCCTTGGCGCCGCGACTCCGGGCGACCGTGCGGATCGCTATCGCGCCTGGATCGGCGAGATGAAGCAGAACCCGCGGGGGCCCTTCTCCGCCATCAAGTGGTACTGCAAGGACGGCTCGGTGTTTCCGCCTCGGTCGTACGCCTGCGCCAAGCACGGCGGGGGCGTACAGCATGGCGAGTGGAATGAGCGCACGCGCGAGTTGCGTGCGCAAGGTTACAAGGTGGCGACGCTCCTCGCTGCCCTCGATGCCGGCGCGGCGGTGGCCGCTCCCGATTTTGCCGACACGTACGCTCAGCTCCTGATCGAGAAGTTCCTGGTCGCCGCCGACGATGGCTGGATCCTCCGCCAGGCCCAGTTCTACCGCGGCGCCATCCAGGCCGAAGACGAGCGCGACAGCGCGCGCAAGCTCCTCGTCGCCATGGCGGCGCGGCCGGAATGGATCGGCTTCCGCTTTCCGGCCCTGCGCATCGGCGCCCGCCTGCTCCCGCACGGGGAGGACACTGCCTCCGCACAGAAGGTGCGCCAGATGGCGGCGGCCCTATCGGACCGCGACGCCGGCTTTGCCCCACTGCGCGCGAAGATCCACAACACGCCCGATGCCGCCGACGCCACGCGGGTCCGTGAGTATGCGGGGAAGGCCGGGCGGTCCGAAATCCGGCCCCGGTACGAGGAGCTCGCCGCCGAGATCGAGCGCGTATATCGGCCACGCCCCCTCGGCGAGCGACTGGCCCAGGACGCGGCCGCTCTCGGCTCCGCGCCGTCACTCCAGGCGCGGCTCGCGGAGGCCCAGCGCGAGTACGCCCGGGACCCAGACGCGCGGAACCGCTACGTCGTGACGACGCGGCTGCTCGCCGACCTCCGGACCGCCCTCCCCACGATCTCGTCCCCCGCCCTACGCCTGCGCGTCATCGACCTCTCGCTGGCCGTAGAGGTGGAGACGTTCCGAGCGGGGACGGAGCTCGGAGTCGGGTCGTCCGGCACGACGCGGGCCGTGGAGGTCGTTCGGCTCCGCGCCGGCATCGACGCCGCCTACGGGACCGGTCTGATCGATGCCAGAGAGCGCGCTGCCCTCGATCGGGCCTCGGCCGCGCTCTCGGCCGATCAGGTCGCCCTCGCCGACTACCGACAGGAGCTACGCTATCTCGGACTCCTGCCCGGGTGGGGCGCCCAGCGATTGCGGCAGCACTTCGGTGAAGCGATGGAGAAGCTCGCCGAGGTCGAGCCAATGGCCGACCTGTTCATCCAGGACCAGCTGCGCGGCAGCGCGGTGCTCTTCTACGCGCAGGTGCTCGACCGGCTCTCCCGCGACGCCAACCGGCTGGCCGGCGTCCAGCATCGGCTCCTCGGTCGGGACGTCGGAACTGGCCTCAATGCTCTTAACCCCGGAATCGCGCGCGGCGTGCTGCACGCCGCGCCCGCCATGAAGCACGTAGAGGCGTTCGCGCGGGACGGCATCTACCTCTTGCCCGAAACTGTCGCCGCCCTTCCGCCGGTCGCGGGCATCCTCACCACCGGGGCCGGCAACCCGCTCTCCCACGTTCAGCTCCTCGCTCGGAATCTTGGCATCCCGAACGTGGCGGTCGACGAGTCACTGGTCAGCGCCCTGCGCCCGGCCGACGGCAAGCGAATCGTGCTGGCCGTGAGTCCGGCTGGTCTCGTCGAGATCGCCGAGGACGGGCCCGGCTGGGATGCAGCCTTTGCCGCGAACGGCAAGTCAGGCCCGGCCGTCACGTTCACCCCCGACCTCACGAAGCTCGACCTCTCGGTGCGCGACTTCGTCAGCCTCGACACGCTGCGCGCCCGCGACTCCGGGCGCATCGTCGGACCGAAGGCGGCCAAGCTCGGCGAGCTCAGGGCGACCTTCCCGGACCGCGTGGCTCCAGGGGTGGGAATCCCCTTCGGCGTATACCGCGAGGCTGTGCTCGATCGACCCTACCGCAACACGGGCCAGACTGTGTTTCAGTGGATGGTCGACCGTTTCCGCACGCTGGAGTCGATGCCGCCGGAGTCTCGTCAGGCCAGCGAGTTCGCGGAGAAGCTGCGGGCTGAGATCTACTCGATCGTGCGGAACACCGAGCCCGGACCGGAGTTCCGCCAGCGGCTGAGAGCGGCGATGGAGAAAGCGTTCGGACGGGACTTCAAGGGCGGGGTGTTCGTGCGCTCCGACACGAACGTAGAGGACTTGCCAGGCTTCACCGGCGCCGGGCTGAATCTGACCTTGCCCAATGTCGTCGGGTTCGACCGAGTCGTCAAGGCCATCGCTGAAGTGTGGGCGTCTCCGTACACGGCCCGCGCATTCGCGTGGCGCCAGGCGCACATGAAGGGCCCCGAGCACGTCTACCCGGCGGTGTTGCTGCTGCGCACCGTGCCCTCGGAGAAGTCCGGCGTGATGGTGACGCAGGACGTGGACAGCGGCGACCGCGGCGTCCTGTCCGTCGCCGCCAACGAGGGGGTCGGCGGGGCGGTCGATGGCCAAGCCGCCGAGTCGCTGCGAATCGACACGCGCACCGGAGCCGTGCGGCTGATGGCCTCTGCCACCGCGCCTCGACGGATGGTCCCCCTCGCCAGCGGCGGGTTGGCGAGCCTCCCGGTCACCGGAAGCGAGACCGTGCTGCAGACCGGCGAGATTCAGCAGCTGATCGCGGTCGCCGAGGAGATCGCCAAGCGTGTCCCCCAGGTCGGGGAAGATGGTCAGCCCGCGGCGGCCGACGTCGAGTTCGCCTTCGTGAATGGTCGGCTGTGGCTGCTGCAGATCCGGCCACTTAACGAAAGCCGTCTCGCGCGCGGCAACAGCTATCTGGTCGGGATGGACCGGGCGCTTGCCCGGAACCTGGGCCGCTCCGTCGACATGCGGGCGGCCCCGTCGGAATAGGCCGAGATGCTCCGAGCGCTCGCCTGCGCCGCCGCCGTCCTTATGGCCGCCGAGACAGCCACCGCCTATCCGCTGGACGGCTATCCGGAGACCGGGATTCGCCGACTCCTCGGGATCTCGCTCGCCGTCCAAGGGGTGGTCCGGGACGTGGCCCAACCCCAGGGTGCGCTCCTCGGTATGAAGGAGGTGGATCTGCGCCTCGCCGGGCAGACGTTCGACCTACCCGCCCCTGACCCTGCGTTCACGGCCCAGCTGGCCGGACTCCTCGGCGGCAACCTCGCCAGTTACAGCCTCGCCGTGCTCGACCTCACCGACCTGGCTGCGCCGCGCTATGCCGAGCTCCGGGGCGACCACCAGCAGAACGTTGGCAGCGTCGGCAAGATCCTGGTAGCGCTCGCGCTCTTCCAAGCCCTCGCCGATACCTACCCGGACGATATCGAATCGCGCCGCCGGGTGCTCCGCACCACCGTGGTCACCGCCGACGCCTTCTCCCAGTACGACCACCATACCGTGCGGATATTCGACCCGCAGTCACGAACCCTCACGCGGCGGCCCATCCAGATCGGCGATCGGGCCTCGCTGTGGGAGTACGTGGACTGGATGATGTCGCCGAGCTCGAACTCAGCGGCCGGCATGGTCATGCGCGAGGCGATGCTCCTTCGCCAGTACGGCCGCGCCTATCCGCCCTCGGAGGCCGAGATCCGCCGCTTCTTCGCGGATACTCCCAAGAAGGATCTCACCGCGCTCTTCGTCAAGACCTTCTCCGATCCGGTCACGCGCAACGGCCTCGACCTCGAGCGTCTCCGGCAGGGCAGCATCTTCACGGCTGGGGGCAAGCGGATCGTGTCGGGACCGGGCGATAGCACCGGGACGGCGCGCGATCTCCTGCGTTATCTCCTGCGCCTGGAGGAGGGACGGCTCGTCGACCCGTGGTCGAGCCGGGAGATCAAGCGCATGATGTACGTTACCGAGCGACGCATCCGCTACGCCTCGGCGCCCTCCCTGACCGATGCCGCCGTGTACTTCAAGTCCGGCTCGCTGTTCTCGTGCGCCCCGGAGCCGGGCTTCACCTGCCGTCAGTACATGGGCAACGTCAAGAATTACATGAACTCGATCGCAATCATCGAGTCGCCGGCGCGCGAGCGGACGCTCTACTACATGGTGGCCCTCATCTCCAATGTCCTACGGAAGAACTCGGCGGCGGACCACCAAGCGCTGGCCGTACAAGTCCACCGGCTGATCAGCGGGGCGCACGGGGCGAGGCCAAACACGGCCGGATCTCCTTCGCGGCCGGACACATCCTCAGGCTCCCGGTAACCCTCCGGTCCGGTCGGCCCCGCCCGCTGGCTCCTCACTGGGAACGGCCGCCCACGGCGGTACGGCCCCACGCCGAGCGGCCTCGCCGCTCCCGCGATCCGGAGTTGCTTGCGGCGGCGCAATGAGATCGTGCAGCGGAGCGGCGATGCGGGCGAGCCATTCCCCGCCCTGAGGGTGGTGGGCCAGCCCGACGATGACGAGCGTGTGCCGGCCGGACTGGATCAGGGCGCTGTCCGCGTGGAAGTCTCGCCAGGTTCCGGATTTCCGGAAGAGCTCAGCGGCGGGGCGACTCTCCAGCCCCTTCACGAATTTGTGTCGAATGGCCGGCCGCGCCAGCGCGTCTTTCATCAAGGCCGTCAGGGCCGGACTCACCAGGCGCCTGGCCTCCAGGAGGTAATAGAAGCGCGCAACCTGAAACGCCGTCGCCCCGTGAGAGAGGTGAGCGACGGGATCGCGCCGGTATGCGCCTTCCGCGCCGTAGGCCTTGCCGACCCACAGACCGCCCCATCGCATCGGATCGTAGAGCAAGATGCCGGGCGTCTGCAGGATGTCCAGGAGGCGCTCGCGGCCGACCCAACCGAGGACGCGGGTCGCCGCCTCGTTGCTCGAGTGGCGGATCATATCGTGGATGGCCGCCAGCTGGGGGGCGTCCAGCCGCAGCCGTCCGAGCTGAGCCTCGACGAAGGCGCCGAGCAAGATGGCGAGCTTGGGCAGGCTCGCCGCGTACATCATCGTGTTGCCGTTCAGCATCGCGAGGCGCGGCGTTTCAGCTACCGTGAGGTCAACAACGGCAACGGCCAAGCGGCGCGCCTCCACGTCGGGCAGGAGCCCCAGGTCCGCCACCACTCGCTCGAGACCGCGCTGAAGACCGGGATCGAGGGCCGAGTTCAGGTCAGCAGGCTCTGTAGCCCCGGCCACCCCGTTGCCGGCGGCGGCGACGGCGGCGCAGAAAGCGATCAATCGCATCAGGCGTCGCATGGTTCGCATAGCCAAGGTCACGTCCGTCTCTGTGAGAGGTTGCGGTCCCCGGGCGGGCCGGAATTAATGAATGGTATCAATCCATTGGGCCGGATTCAACCGGAAGGGGCCTGGAAGACGGGGCGCTGAAGGTGCGGGTGATCAACGTGGTGAACCTCATGGCACCCCCCGCTAGGAGCACGCCCCTCGCCCTGCTGGGGGCTGACAGCATATGCTAGGCACCGCTCGAGACGGTGTCTCAGCACCCGAGCGGGGAGGAATCCGAATGCGATTCACCATCGCCATTCTGATCGCGATCGGTCTGGTCGGCAACGCGTGGGGGCAGCCCAAGGCAGCGCCCGTGAAGCCAGAAGGCGAGATGCGCTGGGCCCTCTACGTGACTCTGGCCCCGGGCTGGTTCGACCCGGGGGAGCTGACCGCCGGCTTCATCACGCCGTTCTGGGTGCTCTATGCGATGCACGACGCGCTCTTCAAGGCGATGCCCGGTAACCTCATGGCGCCCAGCCTCGCTGAGTCGTGGCGGGAGAGCTCGGACGGCAAGACGTACGAGTTCAAGCTGCGCGAAGGTCTCAAGTTCCACAACGGCGACGCCTTCACCGCCGACGATGTGAAGTTCAGCTACCAGCGGTCCAAGGTCGGGAAGGTTCTCAAGGACAAGGTGCGGGATGTCGAGATCGTCGGGCCCCATCGGGTCCGTTTTCATCTGCATGAGCCCTATCCCGATTTCATGACCTTCTACGCTACGCTGGCGAGCGGCGCCAGCTGGATCGTCCCGAAGCGATACGTCGAGCGGGTAGGAGACGACGGCTTCAAGAAGCAACCCGTCGGGCTCGGGCCTTACAAGTTCGTGAGCCACGTGCCCGGCGTGGAGCTGGTTATGGAGGCCTTCGAGGGCTACTGGCGCAAGACGCCGTCGGTGAAACGCCTGGTATTCAAGAGCGTGCCCGAAGCCACCACGCGGGCGGCCATGGTGAAGAATGGCGAGGTGGACGTCGCGTACATGATCGACACGCCGACCGCGCAGGAGCTCAAGCGTGATCCCAACGTCAAGCTCGCCTTCTCGGGGGCGATCGGTGTCCACTTTCTCGATTTCTTCGACCAGTGGGACCCGAAGTCGCCGTGGGCCGACCGGCGGGTGCGACTGGCCGCAAACCACGCCGTCGATCGCAAGTCGATCAACGAGGCTGAAACGCTGGGGGCCTCGCGCCTGACGGGCAGCATGGTCCCGCGCAAGTTCGAGTTCGCTTTGGCCCTCGAGCCCTATGCCTACGATCCGGTCAAGGCCAGACAGCTCCTGGCCCAGGCGGGCTATCCCAGCGGTTTCGACGGCGGGGACTTCTATCCCTATCCGCCGTACTTTTCGGCGGGCGAGGCCATCGTCGCGAACTTCGGCGCCATCGGCATCCGCATGAAGGTCCGCACCATGGAGCGAGCGACCTTCCAGACGGCGTGGTTCGGGAAGAAGCTTCACGGGGTCTGCCTATGCACGGTCGCCTCCTACGGCAACGCGGCGACGCGGCTCGCCGAGCAGGTGCAAAGCGAAGGGGCATATGCGCGCGGGGTCGATCCCGACGTGGAGGCCCTCTACAAGCAACAGTCCCGCGAACTCGATCGGAAAAAGCGCGAGGCTCTGCTCCACCAGATGCAGCAGTTACTCTATGACCGGGCGCGGTTCGGGCCCCTCTACGAGTTCATCTGGGCGAGCGCCGTCGGCCCCCGTGTCGCGGAGCCAGCATTGTTGCTGATCGACCCGTACCCATGGTCGGCTCCGCTCGAGGACGTGCGGCTGAAGGCGAATTAGGGGGGCATGACCCCTGATCACTCTCTGGGCAGAAAGGCGCAGAACTCGTTGCCTTCGGGATCGGCCATGATCGTCCACAGCAGTCTCCCCTCGGCATCGCGGACCTCCCGGAGGGCACGTGCCCCTAGACGGTGCAGACGCTCCATCTCCGCTCTATCAGGCAGGTTAATGTCGATATGAACGCGATTCTTCACGACCTTCGGCTCGGGCACCTGGTTACACCAGATACGCAGTCCACCTGCGGGGGGATCGAGGGCAATGGAGACATCCGATGTTGTGGCTGGCTCCGGTAGACGAATCGTATAACCGAGGACGTCCGCCCAGAAGCGCGCGAGACGATGTGGATCAGCACAGTCGAAGCAGATATCGCGAAGGTACGAGGTGGCCATAGGATTCCCTCACGGAGGCTATACCTGGTCAGCGTCTCTCAGACCACACCTATAACATCGTATCCCCATGGTGAACCTCTTGCAGCGATCAACGTTTTTACGCACTGGACCTCCTTAGTTCTGGGATCCGC
The DNA here is from genome assembly GCA_963754315.1 of uncultured Candidatus Rokubacteria bacterium. Lineage (GTDB taxonomy): Bacteria > Methylomirabilota > Methylomirabilia > Rokubacteriales > CSP1-6 > CAVWFS01. The sequence continues at coordinate 55,357 of CAVWFS010000006.1, read as the reverse complement.
CGAACCAACGGCGGTGCGGTAGCCGACCCCTTGACGACGCAGCGCTTTCAGTTATGACGAAGGTCAGGCAGGAGGTTCGCCATGAATGCTTGCGTGTCGGCAAGACGCTTCCGGGCTCAACGCGCTCCCCGTCCCGTCGCTCTCCGGCTGTGGTGCCTGGCCCTTGCTCTGGTCCAGAGTTCCTGCGCTCTTCTGGCTTGCCCCCCCGTGGCCGACTACAACACCAACTCGCCCGTGCTGAGAGGCACGTACGATCCGGTGGAGTTGTTGCAATACGGCCCGGTCTCGACCTCCTCCTGCGATGCGGGCAGCCTGGAGGCGCCCTGCGCCGTGCATTCCGTCTACGTGCCCGGTGCGGCCAGGACGCCACGGCTGCCACTGCTCGTCTTCCTGCCGGGCAGCTCCATGACGCCGGACAAGCACGACCTCGTGCTGCAGATGGCGGCCTATGCCGGCTATCGCACCATCGGCCTGTCCTACGACAGCCGGAACAACGTGGAAGCAGGCTGCTTGGTGGACCTGCTGCCGCCGGTCTGCCCCACGGATTGCCACCGCCAGTGGCGCGACGAGATCATCCAGGGCACCGATCAGACCGCGGACATCACCGTGCAGCCGGGCGACTCCATCCTCGAGCGGCTCTACGCGCTGCTCGCCCGCCTCTACGCCGACGATTTAGCCGACGGCACGAACGACGATGGCTGGGACAGGTACAGCGGTTCTGTCTGGCGTGCGACGACCCAACCTGTCTCAAGGCACCGTCCAGGACGCGGTTTCCGACCGCCGCGAAGCTCGTACAGCTAAGTCGGCTGCACCCGCGCCCAAGAGGAGGATTTGCGGATCCCTCACCAAGTGGTGGCACGTGGACGCTGGTCTCCCCTTGAGCTCGGTGGGGCGGCATGTGCCAATCCTCCTCTCATCGGCATCGGCCTCACCGGGCCGCTCGCCCAGGAGGGGCCGAGCGAGATCCGTGAGGTCGCGCGCGCCTTCAACAGCCAGTGCACGGACACATCCGCAGACCGTGGTCCTGCCCGGGCGGTCCGATCGGCCCATGACGACGGCACCGACCACCGCAGCCAGGTCTGTACCGCTTTGACGAGCCTGGGCGTCGAACCGCCCGACATCGACGTCTGGGCCTACGCGCGCGAGTCTGGCCGCGAGCGGCTGGAACGCGCCCAGGATTGATGCTGGCGGGCTAGCGGCCGCCCTCGTACCAGTCCAGCACGCGCATGGCGCGCAGGGTGTTCCAGTGGCTGGGCCGGCCTTCGCGCTCGTCCATGTCGAACTCGAGATCGCGGACGCGGGCGTCGACCAGTTCGCTCTCGTGTGGGTTCTCGAGCGGCAATCGGCCTTCGGCGTCACGCTTGGAGCGGACCAGGTCGATGGCCTCGGCCACGCGCGCATCGGGCGTCACGCCCGCTGCGCGCAGGTAGTCGAGCCCGCGCAACGCGTCGTAGTGGTAGCCGGTCGGGAACGAGAACAGTGTGAAGGCCGTATCGATCAGCTCGCCGCTCGACAGCCGGCGCAGCATCCGGCGTTCGAGCAGGTATTCCTGCCCTCGCTCAAGCGCCGCGGTCACCTCGGCCGAGCGGCCGGTTGCTCGCTCGTGCTCCAGAAGGCCCTCGAGGACGTTGATCGTCGTGTGGAACGATCCGCGGGTCGAGCCATTCTCCTGCTCGCAATTCCACCCGCCATCGGCCATCTGCTCGCCGAGCAGCCGCTCGACGATGCCTGTCACGTCCTGGCCGAAGTACGAGCCGACCGTCACTACGCGTCCGTTGATGCACGGCTCGACCTCGCCCGCGAACAGCGGTGTGCCGTGCCATGGGCCCCGGGAGTGCCACGTCGCGTTGTTGCGGACGAGGCCTATCGCTTTCCGCGCCTCCTCGCTCGAAGCGTCGAGGCCCATGTCGCGAAGCAGCAACAGGGCGAGCAGCGAGACCCACTCCGGCTCCGGCGTGCCAGCGTCCCACAGCCCATCCTCCCGCCGGAGAGCCAGCAGCCGCGCGCCCCAGCCTTCGGTGGCAACGCGGGTACGCTCCGCGGCGACCTGGTCGGCCGGCACATCGGTCAGGTCGCGCATCGCCTGCCAGCGAATCGCCGGGTCCGCATCGAGCAACCAGTCGAGCGCGTTCATTGGGCAGGTCCCCCTTCGCTTCGATCCGCGCACCGTTCTCCTCCGCGATCGCGGCGCGCATCTACTCTGCCTCCCTTCGCCAGCCCCCGAAGGACATGCAGATCCAAGAGGTCATCTCGGCCCCGCAACCCTCATCGCTCTCGCCAAAAGTTGGGATACAACAGCGACATGCCAAAGGTGATCCCGTATCGTGGCGCGGGTCCGTCGTGCGAGATGTTCCAGAAGGGTTCGACGAAGAGGTTCACGTCTTGGCGTCCGATTGTGAAGACACGCCCCACTCCGAGGTCGAGGGGCAGGACCTGCCTGCCACTTTTCCAGTTGAAGATTATCTGCGGCTGCGATCGGATGAACCAGCCGCGGCCGAGCTGATAGACCGCGAAAGGTGTGAGATACAGTGCATTCACAGGGGGACGGTTAGGATCGCCGGCAAAAGAGATCGGGTTCTGGGCGAGCACGCCCACCAGCCAGTTCTCCGGCGTAATCGCGATCGCGGCCGCCGGTCCCGCTTGCCATTTGCCCTGACCGGTCTCCGGCGTGCTCGCCGTGGGAAATACAAGGGACCCTCCCACTCCCCACAGAATGCGCTGCCCGGCCTCGAAGACGGCGATGTTCGCCAGACGCAGGTCGCCAAGCCCCGTTAGGCCGCCGGGCAGGGTGACGGCGACGGGCAGGGTCAGGAGCGAAAGCTGGGAAAAGGGCAGCAGGCGAAATTCCGGTAGGGGCATGGTCACGGCTATCGAGAACACGTTGCCTTGACCATTTAGCCCCTGGAATTCAGGGGCATAGCTATCTTGGAGTCGAACCTGCAAAATGCTTGATATGGGCGCGTTGGCCTGCTTGACGAGATCCGCCTGGGCCGTGGCGTCCTGATCGCCGTCCGCAGACAGCGCGTCAGTGGCGCCGACCACGACGCCGAGCAGAGCCCCGAGCATCAAGGTGGCCACTCTGTTCATCCTTCCAGCCCTCCCCACCGCCGCCGGCTCCCCGTGCGCACTACCACCGCGCCTGAACTCATCTCTCCCTCACCAAGGATGCGCCAGCCGGGAGGCCGGTCGAGCCGCTAGCGCCGGAAGGTCGATCTCTCACCGGAGCTTGCCCGGACACTGCACCGCTTGTCCATCGCCAAAACCGCAAGCGGTCTCGATGCAGGCCGGATGGGTTTTGACGAAGGACAGGGGCTGACCGGCGTGACAGGGCCTTTAAAAGGCCCTTGCTCTGAGCTATGATCACGGCCAACCGCGGTCAACGGATCGGCCGATCACCCTCACCACCCGAGGAGGCCTCCCATGGCTTGGACGCGCCGCCAGGTGCTCGCGCAATTCGGCATCGCCGCCGCCACCATCCACACCCTCGACCCGCACGAGATCTGCTGCAGCGTGGACGCGCACGCCGCCACGCACGAGAAGAACCTCTTCGAGCTCAAGAAGGTCGCGGACGGCGTGTACGCGGCGTTCGCCGGGCCCGCGTACAAGGTTAACTCGAACAGTGCCGTGATCCTCACGAACGACGGCGCCATCGTCGTCGACACGCACTCGAAGCCGTCGGCCGCTACCGCGCTCTACAAGGACATTCAGGGCGTCACGAAGAACCCGGTGAAGAAGATCGTCAACACGCACTTCCACTGGGATCACTGGCAGGGCAACGAGATCTACAAGGGCGCGTATCCCGCCCTCGAGATCATCGCGTCCGAGCAGACGCGTCAGAACATGACGAAGCCGGATGCCGGCGTCGGCGGTCTCCCGCACATCGAGAGACAGATCGCGGCACTGCCCGCGGAGATCGAGAAGCTCAAGGAGGAGGTCGCGCGCACGTCAGACGCGGAGGCGAAGGCCCGGGTGCAATCGAACCTGCGCCAGACGGAGACGTACCTCGAGGAGCTAAAGAAGATGAAACCGGCCCCCCCGACCCGCGGCGTCCCCGGGGGCGTCACGACACTGCGCGAGGGCGGCCGCGAGATCCAGCTCCACGTGGTCGGTCGTGCGCACACCAACGGCGACGTCTTCGTCTATCTGCCGAAAGAAAAGGTCCTCGTGACCGGCGACGCCGTCGTCGACTGGATGCCGTTCATCGGCGATGGCTACCCCGAAGACTGGGTACAGTCGCTGGCCACGCTCGAGAAGCTCGACTTCACGCACATCATCCCCGGGCACGGCGACGTCGCTCCGAAGGCCCAGATCACGTTCCTGAAGAACTACCTGGCGGATCTGATTGCGGCGGTGAAGCAAGCCGCCGCCGACCGCGCCACGCTCGACGAGATGAAGTCGAAGGTGGCCGATCAGCTCGCTCCGAAGTACGAAGCCGGAATGTCGAAGTATTGGACCGGCCGCTATCGCGACCGGATCGCGGTCAACATCGAGCACGTGCACACGAAGGTCGTCAAGCCAGCCTGACGATCGAGGAGTCGCCCCGCGCACGCACTCGCTGAGGTATCGAACGCTCGGCGTCCTGCGCGACCTCGATCGACTCGGAGGCGTCGATCTCTACGAGCTCGAAGCTTTGCCGGCGAGCACCTCCTCAGGGACAAGCGCGGCGAGGGCGCTCAGCTCGGCGATGATAGCGCGCCGCCGGGCCGCGAGCCGCTCATGCAGGTCGCGATCGAGGACGAAGTGGATAAACCCGCGCACCTCGCGGCGGACTCGCGCCAGGCGCTGCTGCCAGGCTAGGGCGAAGAACGCGGACGGCACGAGGGCGGCCAGCACGGCCCCGAGGCCCCAGCCGCCGGCGAAGAGCCAGGCGAGCCAGGCCTCGGCGAGCCAGCACAGCGGGAAGACGACGATACCCGCGCTGAGCTTGTAGGTCGCGACGGTGTCGGCTTCCGTGCCGAGCCAGCGAGCGATCCGGCCAGCGAGCCGGTAAGGCACGTAGTGCATGACGACGCCGAGGAGGGCCAGCGGCAGCCCGAGCAGGAGGGACAGGCTCTCGCGGAGTGCGTAGCGGACGACCACTCGTACGGGATAGGCCTGGCCCACCTCGACGCTGCTGATGCCAGCCGCCTCGAGGTCACGGTCGTAGTCCTCGAGGGCCTGTCGCAGCGACTCCACCCGTTGGGGAACCCGGGGGAGGAGGAATGTGCTGGCGCGCGCCACGCGCTGCACCTGCTCCGCCCGGAGGGCGGCGGACGGTGCCGCCGCGCCGGTCTCGTCGCGCCAGAGCGTCTCGATCAGGTGGAGCAGCCGCAGCGTTTGACGATCGCTGGTCTCGACAATGAGGCGACGAAGGGCCCTGGCGATGGCGTCGGTCATGTCGCGCACGGCTTCCTCGGGATCATGCGCGAAGCGCGCGATGGCGTTCGACATCCTCAGCGGCTCACCGATCACCACGAGAGCCCACCCGGCCCGGAACGTTCCGGGCTGGTGGAAGACGAGGCCGACGGGAAGCACGGGGACCTCGAGGCCTGGCTCGGCGCGCTCGGCGCCGAGGACGAGCCTGGCCACCCCGGTGCGGAGCGGCATGAGGGTCGGCTCCGGCTGGCTCATCCCCTCGGGAAAGATCAGGATGCCGGCGCCGCCGCGGAGGGTCTCGATGGCACGGGCGAACATGGGCGCGTTGCGGGCGGGCTCCGTGGCGGCCAGTCCGTCCTGGCGCCGGTGGACGGGGATGGCGCCGACCAGCCGGAGGATCGGCCCGACCAGCGGATGGCGGAAGAGCGGAGCCTTGGCGATCGGGACGAGCTGGCGGGGGATGGCGGCCACGAGGAGGGCAGGGTCGACCAGGGCGTTGTGGTGGTTGGCGACGATGACGAGAGGGCCGCTCGCGGGGACGTGCTCGAGCCCGACGATCTCGACCCGGTGATAGAAGACCGAGAGGAGCAGGCGCGCGAGTGCCCGGATGGCGAGGTAGATCATCGTGCCCTTCCCCGGCACGTACATGAATGACATCGTGTCCCCGGAACGCCTCCACGAGCTGCCCCTTCTTCAAGTCACGCAAGAAGCGCAGGCGGATGGCCTTCGCCTGGTCGGACAATCCTAGCGCGATGTCGCCCTCCCTGCTCCGTCTCCTTCACCCCCTCCTGGTCTCTTCTAGCAGGGACGCTCGAAGAACAGCGTGCGGCTCATGAAGGCCCGAGCCTGGGACGGGAGAAAGACACGAAGACCCACGACCACGCGTCGTGGATATGAGTCGGGACCTCGGTCTTCCGCCGAGTGCTCCGGGGCGTCGGCCTGCCCGTCTTCGGGGTCTATGACCTGCGGCACACCTTCGCGAGCTTGCTCCTCGCGCGCAACGCGCCGATCACATACGTTGCCGCACAGCTCGGCCATGGAGTTGTGACGAAGGACAGCCCGCCATATAAGCGGGAGGGTCTGGGTTCGAGTCCCGGCGTCACCACCAGCGGCCTTGGTACACTTCTTCCGATGGTCACCCGTCCTCTGACGAAGTGGGCCGCGCAGGCGGCGCTCAAGAACCTCGCATGATGTTGTGCGACCGACCCACCGGCCCCTTCCTCGCTGACCCCCAGCCAGCCGGCCCGACTCGCTATCGCTGGACCGGCCCGGACGGCCGGCCGCAGATCCCATGCGGCTACGACGCGCGTGACGCGGACGCGATGCTGTGCCACCTCCTGGCGACCCATGCGATGACGCTCGATCTGGCCCGCCGCGCGCTGGCCAAGCGGGTCGTGGGCGGGAAGCCCCAAACTGACTCACTACCGGGTGTTCGGGCTGGATAGGTCCTGTTGCTCATGCCGATGATCGGCGAGTCCATCCGCGTCCCCCGATCAAGATCCGCAGCCACATCAGATCGCCGTGGCGCCCTCGCGTGTGCGCGATGATCCGGGCGGCATCCGCCGCGGTCCAGGCCTCAACGCGCTTATAGAGGCCGATTGGCGTGAGGCTGCTCTCGCTATCCCACACGCCCACGACGAAAGGTCCCTCGCTGTTCTGGAGGGGCGGGATGAAACCCGCCCCGCTCAGTCCCGACGGTTACCTCCCGCGCGAACACCTGCCCCAATTCCCTCAGACTCGGCGGACAACCAGCCCAGGGAGAGCGCGTTGCGCGCACTCTCCCACACAGAACCCGTCGTTGATGGGCAAGACGGCGGACCAGTGGCCAGCCCGCGGACCAGAACCTCGCGGCGTCGAGCTCCAAGAGCAGCCTCGATCGTCAAGTCGCGTGTGGCCGCGTGTCGTTCCAGAATCGCTGTGACCCGTGTCCGGCTGCAGCGATCGCATCGCCTAGCGTCGCCCGCGGTTCCACCGAAACGCGCGGGCGACTTCCGCGCGATTGGCACCGTCCATCTCGTTGAGGCGCTGGGTGCCATGGGCCACCGCGGCGGCGATGGTCGGGAAGGCCTGCTGCGATTCCCGGACCGTCTCGCCTTCGTAGTTGATGATGCGCCAGCGCCAATCAGGGCTGAGGCCAGAAGACAACGCCACCACGTGCATGGTGCGCCCGCTACCAGCGTCCTCCGGGGCGCCCGCCCCCACGTCCGCTCGCGCCAGTGGGGTTGGCGCGCTGGACGGTGAGGATTCGACCATCAACATCCTGGCCGTTGAACTTCGACATCGCGGCCTCCGCGTCTGGGGCCGTGGCCATCTCGACGAACCCAAAGCCCCGCGAGCGGCCACTGTCGCGGTCCATCACGACGGCGGCCGATTCGACGGTGCCGGCCTGGGTGAAGAGCTCCCGAAGACGTTCGCTCGACGTGGCAAAGGACAGACCACCAATGAAGAGTTTATGCGCCATGTCTCACCTCCGCGGCAGGTCTCCCGCTGTTCAGGACACTCTCTGGAACGCGGAAGAAGGCGCCAGAGTTGTGGTCTGGGGAGGAGGGGCCACGATGACCGCGACCGGCCCCAAACACCGAAGCATCGCATCGCCACTGAACCTTTCGCACTCGTGCTCGGCCTTCCATCCGACGAGGGCCCACGCGATCCTTGGACCCCCCGGCAGTGGAGGGATTACTTCGTCGTGGTGTTAGCCCCGCCTGCTACGCTTGTCCCTCGCCGCTCTGGATCGGCAAGGCTTACGGTCTTGAGCGCGATTGCGCAGGCAGCCGCGAGCCCTGAAGTTGGTTCTTTATTGCCAGGCATAGTTGCAAATCCAGCCTTCTCAATGATGTCGCGCTGTGTGTATGACGAGGTGTCTTCCTTAAGCAGAGCAAGCTGCTTGGCAGCGTCGGGCTGCTTCATGTAATTCGCGACGCAGAAGGGAGTGAGCGCGGCGACCATGGCGGATTCACGACCTTCCGCCACCAATCTCGTGGCAGTGTGGCCGAGCGTCCAGCCCATCCAGGAAAATCCGACAATCATGATCCCCACCGCACCGAAGACGGCGCCCCAGACCGCTGGTTTGATCCACACTGGTACTCGCATAAGACACCTCCTCGGATCCCGCTCGGGTGGCTACAGCACCATTCTCTACCCCTCGCCCTAACCACGGTAGTGGACCTTAGTCCAATGCGATCACCGGGGAAGGACGAACCGTAGAGAGTTATCTGGCATCCCACGGTGAACACGCGGCCCCGGGAGCATCCGCGGTTTCATTAGCTAAGCTAGCACCGGAATTCGTGGGACTTCGCGTGCACGTCATCGTGGCAGTGAGTGCGGGAGCCGTCCACGCGGCGAAGGAGGCGACGAACACTATCCCCTCGTGATGTTAGGCAGCGATCCGGTCGGCGGAGGGTTCGTGGAGAGCCTCGCCTGTCCGGGGGAAAGATCACGGGGATGGCCACGGCGCCGGAGACCGAGCGCCAGGCAGCCCACCACCTCGATCCCGATTGCCATGACCACCGGCGTCGTCCCGTTGCCGCCGGGCTGGTCGCCAGCCTAGCGCGGCCTGGCGGGAACGTCACATGATGGGCTCGTGCTCGTGCTGCTCAAAACCCCTTCCGTCTCATGCAACTGCGATATGCGGCCTGATACGTGGCGTCCTTTGCGCCTTCCACCGCCATACCGTGGATTTGTGGATCGGGCGATTCGACGACTTTGCCCCTGATGGCTCGGGAGTCCGTCGTCATGGCGCCGGCGCGCTCACGATCGGCCCTGCTGTGGTCGGCCACAATCGGTGAGGCAGTTCCTGCTTTGACCACTTGGGGCGCTTCTTCATTGCAGGCGGTGAAGTCGGCAGCGGTGGGGACCTGGCCGTCGGCCGTCCGCAGACCGGCGAGCGAAACGAGGAGCATCAGGGCGAAAACAATCACACCTTTGTGCGGCATGGCCATGTCGTACTCCTCTCAAAACCAAAGTCATCAGCGGGTCAGCCAGGTGACACGTACCTACGGAGGCATCGTCCGCCGGTGAACGCTCTCAGAGTTAGCTATCCAGCTCTAGCGCGAGCCGTCCTCACCGTCCGGGCGACCGCTTGGGACTTCTCCCAGAGGGGCCTACTCACCGCGCCGATAGCGAGCGAGAAGCGTCGGACTCGGTGGCACCATCGCTTGCGATGCCCATCGCTCCGGCTCGTCTCGTCACGGGATCGGGTCGCCGCCCGATCTCCTCACTTCCGGCGGCTCGGCGGCCTACGGCCGCAGCCCCCGGCCGGCCTGGGGCACCCATTGTGACGAGCGTAGGGTGGGAAAGGCCGGCACCGACGTATGTTCGGGGGAACGGAGGCTCCGCGTTTCACGGAGCCTCCTCCGAACCGCTAATACATGTCCCCCTGTGGCATCGGCGGGCCGCCGGGACGGCTCCCCTCCGGCAGGTCGCTGATCAACGCCGCGGTCGTTAGCATAAGCGACGCGATCGATGCTGCGTTCTGTAACGCCACCCGCGCCACCTTCGTCGGATCGATGATGCCCGCCTGCAGCATGTCGACGTAGGCCATCGCTTCCGCGTCGTACCCCTGGGCCGGTCCCGTCGATACCTTCACCTTCTCGACGATCACGCTGCCCTCCAGGCCCGCGTTCTCGACGATCTGCCGGATGGGCGCCTCGAGGGCCCGCCGCACAATCATGGCGCCCACCCTCTCGTCGCCCTCCACCTTCAGCTTGTCGATGGCCTTGGCGGCCCGGAGCAGGGCTACCCCGCCACCCGGCACAATGCCTTCCTCGACAGCGGCCCGGGTCGCGTTGAGCGCGTCCTCGACCCGCGCCTTCTTCTCCTTCATCGCCATCTCGGTGGCGGCCCCCACCTTGATCACGGCCACCCCGCCGGCCAGTTTCGCCAGCCGCTCCTGGAGCTTCTCCCGGTCGTAGTCCGAGGTCGTCTCGTCGATCTGTACCCGGATCTGCTTGATCCGCCCCTCGATGGTCGAAGCTTTGCCGGCCCCTTCCACGAGGGTGGTGTTGTCCTTGTCGATGACGATCTTCTTAGCCGTCCCGAGGTCCTCCAGCTTGATGTTCTCGAGCTTAATGCCCAGGTCCTCGGTGAGCGCCTTGCCGCCGGTGAGGGTGGCGAGGTCCTCCAGCATGGCCTTGCGGCGGTCCCCGAAGCCCGGGGCTTTCACCGCCACGCAGGGCAGCGTGCCCCGCAGCTTGTTGACGACCAGCGTGGCCAGGGCCTCGCCCTCGACGTCCTCGGCGATGATGAGCAACGGCTTGCCCGCCCGCGCCACCTGCTCCAGCAGCGGCAGCATGTCCTTCATCACGCTGAGCTTCTTCTCGTGGATCAGCACGAGCGCGTCCTCGAGCACGACCTCCATCCGTTCGGCGTCCGTCACGAAGTAGGGCGAAAGGTAGCCGCGGTCGAACTGCATGCCCTCGACCAGGTCCAGCACCGTATCCGCCGACTTCGACTCCTCGACGGTGATGACCCCGTCCTTGCCCACCTTCTCCATCGCCTCACTGATCAGGTCGCCGATGGCCTTGTCGTTGTTGGCGGCAATGCTGGCGACCTGCGCGATCTCCTTTTTGTCCTTGGTCGACGTGGAGAGCTTCCTCAGCTCGGCCACCACGGCCTCGACCGCCTTCTCGATGCCGCGCTGCAGGGCCATCGGGTTCGCCCCCGCCGTCACGTTCCTCAAGCCCTCCTTGAAGATCGCCTGGGCCAGCACGGTGGCGGTTGTGGTCCCGTCGCCCGCCACGTCGGAGGTCTTGGCGGCGACCTCCTTCAACATCTGGGCCCCCATATCCTCGAAGCCGTCCTTCAGCTCGATCTCCTTGGCGACCGTGACCCCGTCCTTGGTGATGGTGGGGCCGCCGTACTTCTTGCCGATGACGACGTTGCGCCCCTTCGGGCCGAGCGTGACCTTGACCGCCGCCGCCATGATGTTGACGCCCCGGAGTAGCGCGCCCCGGGCGTCCTCGTCGAACTTCAATTGCTTGGGCATCTCTCAGTCCTTCCTTGATCGGGGTGATGCGTCGTCCTTCCTCAACCCTGCTTACTTGAGGATGGCGAACACATCTTCCTCCCGCATGATGACGTACTCGTTATTCTCGACGGTCACGTCGCCCCCGGAGTACTTGCCGAACAGAATCCGGTCGCCGGCTTTCACGTCCAAGGCGATCCTCTTGCCGTCCTCAGTCACCTTGCCGTTCCCGACCGCGACGACCGTGCCCTCCTGGGGCTTCTCCTTCGCCGTGTCCGGGATGATGATGCCGTGCCGGCCAACCTCCGGCGCCGCGACGCGCGTGACCAGAATGCGATCGTGCAACGGGCGGATCTTCATACCCTCTTTCCTCCTGTGGTGGACTTCGCCCTGGCCAGGCCGCGGGACCCGATCGCGGTTCGACCTGGCCGGCCCCGGCGCAGCGCGCCGCGCGCCGCGGCCGCCTGGGGTAGACGGTTCACGTTCCTAGGCGCGGGGCGGGCCAGAGCTTACGCTGGGCCACGATCACGAGGGCCGCGCCGATGAACGCGACCACGGCCGTCGCGAACGTCCCCGCGTCCGGAGCGACGCCCAGGACCGAAAGGATCACGATCGCCGCGCTGCTCCCGACGAGTCCGAGGACGAGGTTCCAGACGAGCCCATACCCTCCATCCTTCATCACGAACCCCGCCAGCCACCCGGCCAGCAGCCCCACAAAAACCCACGTCGCGACCATTGCGAAATCCATGACTCTCCTCCTTCGCGTTGGCGCCCCCGACCTTTGGATGGTTCTTTCAGTTGACTTCATATATATATCACAGATAAATTATATAACAAGAATAACTTATATAAGAATGGCTCGGCCTCGCGTCCGACCGAAGGACGGGGTGGCCCACCCGAAAACAGGAGGAGCGATGTTCGCGAATACGACCAGAGTCCTCCTCATTCTCCCCCGGGACCTTCTGGATCGGGCCCGGGTCCTGGCCGGGAACGCGACGGCCACGTTCAAGCTCCCGGTGAGTCTGCAGATTGTTCTCCGGGCCCTCATCGGGGAGGGGCTGAAGCGCGGCGATGACCCCGCTCTCCTCACTAACGTGGAGAGACAGGCCAGGGAGGTTCGTCACGTCCGGGGGGGTACCCGTCGAGGAGGATCGGTGGAGAAGAGAGCTAGCGAAACCCGTCGCAGGCGGCGGAAGTGAGGATAGGCTTGGAACCTCCGCGCGTGATCGGAAGAACACGATGCACCGGTGAAGGGCCGCCACGAGCTTCCGCGAGAAGAGCCGGCCGCGAGTTCGCAGGAGCGGTTGAAACACCGTCCGGATTCTTTTCCCGGCTGTCGGCCTCGCGGGACTGACAGGCTCGTACGAGGAGGTTACCGATGAAGTGGCTGATGGAGTTCTACCACGAGAGGCGAAGGATTTTGGCTCGTTACGACATCGAGGCTCCCTTACCAGCGGAGGCCGTACTGCTCGGTCGGAGGGCGGTGCTCTTGGAGTATCCACCGACCTCGCCAACAAGCCGGCCGGGCTTATTCGAGCGGGCTGAGCGCGTCGGCGGTCAGGACGTCAGCGGGTGGGTCCTCTACCGGATCGCGATGAGCAATCAGCTAGGATCACCTGCACGGGCGCACGCGGCATAGCTCCACGTAAGGAGTGCGCCTATTGGACTTTGGTCCAATAGGCGACCCTGATGACGTCGGCTAGAGTGAGGATGAAATGAACATGGTGTATGTCTGGTCGTCCGCGCTGTTCCGCCAGCGCGGTGGTTGCCGTCATCACGATTCGTCATCTGTGTGCTTGCGCGCGCCGTCAGCCGTGGTGGTTCTGTAAGCGACTCGCGAAAGCCAGCCATCAGCAGGGCGACAAAGCCCAGTCCACCGTCCCCGCCCTGTACACAGATCGTGCCGAGTCCATGCAAACTGGACTGAAGGCGTTGCTCCTCCGGGACGTGAACGCGCCCGCCACGTCACTGATGCCCGAGTCGCAGGATCCCATTCGAGCGGAACTCTTCAGCCCCGAGCGATTGGAGCAGCACGCCGAAAGCCTCGCTGGCCAGCGCATCCTGGATGGGGGCAAGCGCGGTCGTCCCCTCTCACCCCGCGTGCGAGACAGCAAACGCGTGCTCCTCCAATGTTATCGCGCGATGGCCGCCGTCATCCGCGCGGAAGGCGCCCTCACGCCAGCCGCGGAGTGGTTCCTCGACAACTTTCACGTCGTGGACGAGGCTCTGCGGTCGATCCAGGAGGACCTACCGGACGGGTTCTACCGCGAGCTGCCCAAGCTCGCGGACGGCCCCCTGCACGGCTATCCGCGCGTCCTCGGCCTGACCTGGGCCTTCGTCGCCCACACCGACAGCCACTTCGAGCCCGAAGTGCTCCGGCGCTTCGTCCGGGCCTTCCAGCGCGACGCAGCCGCTCACCGTCGGTGAGCTGTGGGCCGTCCCCATCGCGTTGCGGATGGTGCTCGTGGAGAACCTTCGCCGTCTCGCCGAACGAGATCGTCCAGGCACGTACGGCCCGCCATGACGCCGACGCCTTGGCGAATGAGTTGCTTGGGCTCGGCGGGCAACCCGCCCGACCCCTGGCCTTCCAACACATCGAAGCGGCCGCCTGGCCCAGCGCCTTCACCGTGCAGCTCGTCCAGCGCCTCCGCGAGCAGGACCCCGTGTCGACGCCGGCGCTGCGCTGGCTTAGTGAACAGCTGTCGGCGTTGGGAACATCGCCCGACGAGCTGGTGCGAGCCGAGCACCAGCGCCAGGCCTCGACTGAATGTGACAGTCCGCAACGTGATCACCAGTATGCGGACGATGTCGAAATTCGACTGGACGCAGTTCTTCGAAAGCGTCAGCCTCGTCGATGAGGCGCTCCGCGCCGCCAGCCACTTTGGCGGCATGGACTTCGCGACGCGCGACCGCTACCGCCACGAGATCGAAGATCTCGCCCGGGGCGCCAAGCGATCCGAGCTCGACGTGACTCGGCAGGCGATCGCCCGCGCTCACGGCGCCGCGGAGGCGGCGCCGCCCGCCAGCGCACCTCCCGGCGATCGATTCGAAGATCCGGGTTACTACCTGCTCGGGGGCGGCCGGCCGCTCTTCGAGCGGGAAATCGGCTACCACGTTCCCCTCAAGCGGTGGTTGCTTCGCGCCTTTGTCTCTGGCGCATTGCCGCGGTACCTCGCCACCATTGGCGTCGTGACCGGCCTGCTCCTGGCCGTCCCGCTGCTCGCCGCCCACGCCTCGGGCGTGAGTCCCAGCGTGCTCATTCTCCTCGGTCTGGTCGCATTGCTTCCAGCCTCCGACCTCGCGGTCGCGCTGATCAACCGCACGGTCATGGACGTGCTTGGCCCGAAGCCACTACCGCGCCTCGAGCTCCCCGATGGAGTCCCGTCGGACCTGCGAACCCTGGTGGTGGTGCCCGCCCTATTGACGAGCGAAGCCGAGGTCGAAGCACAGGCCAGTCGTCTGGAGATCCACTACCTCGCCAACCCAGATGGTGACATTCGCTTTGCTCTCCTCTCCGACTGGACGGACGCGCCCACGGAGACGCGGCCGGACGATGACCGGCTCCTCGCGGGCGCCATGGAGGCGATCGCGCGTCTCAACCGACGTCACCGCTCGGTTTCCGACGACGGAGAACGGTTTCTCTTGCTCCACCGACGACGAGTCTGGAATGAAACGCAAGGCACCTGGATGGGGTGGGAGCGCAAGCGTGGGAAACTTCACGAACTCAACCGGCTGCTCAGGGGCGCGAGCGACACGACGTTCTTGACCACGCGTGGGCGCCCGCCCTCGTGCCGGCGGCCGTCCGCTACGTGATCACGCTCGATGCTGATACCCGCCTGCCCCGGGACGCCGCCCGCCGCCTGGTGGGCACCATCGCGCATCCCCTCAACCGGGCCGCGTTCGACGCTGAGGTGGGCCGCGTCGTCGACGGATACGCTGTCCTTCAACCTCGTATCACTCCCACGATGCCTTCCGACCGGCTCGGGTCTCTCTTCCAGCGGGTCTTCGCCGGTCCGGCCGGAGTCGATCCCTATGCCGCCGCCGTGTCCGATGTCTACCAGGACCTGTTTGGCGAGGGCTCCTATACCGGCAAGGGCATCTATGAGGTCGACAGCTTCGAAGCGGCCCTGGCCGGACGCGTCCCCGAGAACGCCCTGTTGAGCCACGACCTCTTCGAGGGGATCTTCGCCCGGGCGGGACTCGTCACCGATATCGAGCTCTTCGAAGAGTTCCCATCGCATTACGAGGTCGCGGCCGCGCGGCAGCACCGGTGGGCGCGCGGAGATTGGCAACTGCTCCCCTGGATCATCGCGGGCACCGTCGGCGAAACGCGTCGAACACGGATCCCCCTCACGGGTCTGTGGAAGATGATCGACAATCTCCGCCGCACCCTGTCGGCGCCTACCGCCTGGCTCACGCTGCTCGCAGGCTGGACGCTGCCCGGAAGTCCGTCCCTGGTGTGGACGATGTTCGTGCTCGTCATCATCGCGCTTCCCGCGCTGGTACCGGCCTTCGAGGAGGTGATTCCCGAGCGATCGGGCGTCTCCAAGCGGACCCACCTCCGCGCCGTCGGGAGGAGCTTTGCCCTTGCCGCCGCCCAGATTTCGCTCACCGTCACCTTGCTGGCCCATCAGGCGTGGCTGATGGGCGATGCCATCGCGCGGACCCTCGTCCGTCTGTACGTGACCCGCCGACGGCTACTCGCATGGGTGACCGCCGCCCAATCCAAGTCGGGATCTGCCCTGCACGTGATCGGCGTGTACCGCCGCATGGCGGGCGCCCTCGTGCTCGCCGGCGCCGCGGGGGTCCTGGTCGCCTTCACCAGGCCAGAAAACGGTGTCCTGGCCGCACCGTTCGTCTTGCTCTGGGTCCTATCGCCCCTGGTGGCCCGCTGGGTCAGCCGTCCCTCGCCGGTGTCTTCAACCCCGATCCCCACTCCATCCGACGCCAGCATCCTCCGCACCACGGCGCGCCGCACCTGGCGGTTCTTCGAGACCTTTGTCGGCCCGGACGACACCTTCCTGCCTCCCGACAACTTCCAGGAGGATCCAAAGCCGGCGCTCGCCCATCGCACGTCGCCCACCAACATCGGGCTCAGTTTGCTGGCCACGGTGGCGGCGCGTGATTTCGGCTGGCTCGGGACATTGGAGACTCTGGAACGGATCGAGGCCACCCTCGCGACGATGAGCCGCCTGGAGCGGTTTCGGGGCCACTTCTACAACTGGTATGACACGGCCGATCTCCGCCCGCTGGAGCCCCGCTACGTCTCCACCGTCGACAGTGGAAACCTCGCGGGTCATCTCCTGGTACTCGGCAATGCTTGTCGGGGCGCAGTCGAGCGCCCGCTGCTAGATCGAGAAACGCTCACTGGCATCGAGGACGCGGTGCTGCTCGTCCAAGAGACCGCCGCCGTCCTCGCCGACGACCAGCGTAGTCAGACCGTCACCCTGGCCGATCTCGATCAGGCCGCCGACACGCTGGTGGCCGCGCTACGCGAGCCCCCGACGAGCCTGGCCGCATGGGCAGCTGGTCTTCGTCGCGTGGCCGCACAGGCCGACACGCTGGTGGACATCGCACGCACCCTGACGCCGAGCGCGATGACGGAGCCGACTCCGAGGTCGTCGTCTGGGCCCAGGCGGTACGCACCACCGTAGCCAGCCACGAGCGTGACTTCGAAACGATCATGCCGTGGGCGCCGCCGCTCGCGGCCGCCGCGGCTGAGCTCGCGAGCGCTTTTCCCGAGGCCGGGCGGGTCATCGAGAACCTCATGTCCTCGCCTCCAACTCCCACCGACTTGGTGGATCGCTGTCAGGCAGCCATTGGCGAGTTGACCATCCTCCGCGCTTCCGTGCCGCAGGAAGGCGCCGCCGGCGGGGGGGCGATCGCGCGCCTCGATGCGATCATCGAGACACTCGAGCGCTCCGCCGAGGCCGCCCGCACGCTCGTCCGCCGTCTTCTGGCCGTCGCCGATCTCACCAAGGAACTCTTCGACGCGATGCAGTTCGGCTTCCTCTTCGACCCGGCTCGCAAGATGTTCTCGATCGGCTACCGCGTCACGGACGGCAGCCTCGACCCCGGCGAGTACGATCTGCTCGCCTCCGAAGCGCGGCTCGCGAGTTTCATCGCGATTGCCAAAGGCGAGGTTCCTTCCTCCCATTGGTTCAGACTAGGTCGTCCGATGACCCCGGTCGCGCTCGGATCGGCGCTCGTCTCCTGGTCGGGCTCGATGTTCGAATACCTGATGCCCGTGCTCGTCATGCACTCCCCGCCGGAAAGCTTGCTTGACCAGACGTATCGCCTGGTCGTCCGTCGTCAAATGAGCTACGGCACCGAACGCGGAATCCCGTGGGGAATATCCGAATCTGCCTACAACGTTCGCGACCTGGATCTGACGTACCAGTATTCGAACTTCGGAGTGCCGGGCTTGGGTCTCGAGCGTGGCCTCAGCGAAGACCTCGTGGTGGCGCCTTACGCGACCGTCCTGGCCGCCATGGTCGATCCCGTGGCCGCTGCCCACAACCTCTCGCGCCTAGCCGAAACCGGCGCGCGGGGTTCCTTCGGGTTTTACGAGGCGCTCGACTACACGAGATCACGCCTCCCCGAAGGGAGCTCGGTGGCAATCGTCCGCACCTACATGGCGCATCACCAGGGCATGGCCATCGTGGCGCTGGCGAACGTCCTGCGAGGTGGCGTGATGCGCGCGCGCTTCCATCTCGAGCCGATCGTACAAGCCACCGATCTGCTCCTGCAGGAACGCGCGCCCACGGACGTGGCGGTCGTTCGGCCCCCCGTGGACGAAGTGCCAACGCGGGCCCATGTCCCCGATTTCGTGGAGCCAGTTTTCCGTCAGTACACGTCCCCGCACGACTTGGCCCCGCGCACCCACCTGCTCTCCAATGGGCGATACATGGTGATGCTGACGGCGGCGGGCTCCGGCTACAGTCGCTGCGCCGACCTGGCCATCACGCGATGGCGCACGGATGCCACCCGCGACCACTGGGGATCGTACATCTTCCTGCGCGACGCCCAGAACGGCGCCGTGTGGTCTACCGGATACCAACCCACGGGTGTGGAGCCAGACGTCTACCGCGCGACGTTCTTCGAAGAGCGCGCAGAGATTCACCGGCGCGACGGCGCCATCACAACCACGCTCGATGTC
Organism: uncultured Candidatus Rokubacteria bacterium; assembly: GCA_963754315.1. GTDB lineage: Bacteria > Methylomirabilota > Methylomirabilia > Rokubacteriales > CSP1-6 > CAVWFS01. The sequence goes on along the minus strand of CAVWFS010000006.1, from coordinate 36,881 downwards.
CTCGTGTCTCCGCAAGAGGACGTGGAGCTTCGCCGCGTTTCGCTCACGAACCTCGGCGATCAAGTGAGGGAGATCGAGTTGACGTCGTACAGCGAGGTGGTGCTGGCCCCGGACGCCGCGGATGCCGCCCACCCGGCCTTTTCCAGTCTGTTCGTCCAGACAGAATGGATCGGTTCCCTCGGGGCTCTGCTGGCCACCCGTCGCCACCGCTCCCCCGACGAACCGTCCGTATGGGCGGCCCACATCGTCGCGGTCGAAGGCCAGTCCGGAGGGGGCACCCAGTACGAAACCGACCGAGCGCGCTTCCTGGGTCGGGGTCGCGGAATCCGCACCCCGCTGGCCGTGATCGACGGTCGACCGCTGTCGAACACCGTGGGCTCGGTCCTCGACCCGATCTTCAGCCTCAGGCGACGTGTTCGTCTGCGCACCGGGCGAGAGCGCTCGGCTCCTCTTCTCCACGCTGGTCACCCCTTCACGCGAGGAAGCCGTGCGGCTCTGCCGACGAGTATCGCGACCCAGCTGCCTTCGAGCGCACCGTCACGTTGGCCTGGACGCAGGCGCAGGTCCAGTTACATCATCTCGGGATCGGGGCGGATGAGGCCCATCTGTTCCAGAGTCTGGCCAGTCGGATCCTGTACTCCGACCCCACCCTCCGGCCCTCCACAGAGGTGCTGAACCGCAATACGTCGGGCCCCGCCGCCCTGTGGGCGCACCGGATCTCGGGTGACCTCCCGGTCGTCCTGGTCCGGATCGACGAACCCGAGGATCGAGGGATCGTCCGCCAACTCCTCCGCGCTCACGAGTACTGGCGCCTGAAGGGCTTGGCCGTCGATCTCGTCATTCTGAACGAGAAGGCCCAATCCTATACGGAGGAGCTTCAGGCCTCCCTGGAAGCGCTGGTCCGGACGAGCCAGTCGGGGTCGCGGCATGACCAGCACGGGCCACACGGAAATGTGTTCATCGTTCGCAAGGACCTCCTCTCGACGCAGGACCGAGACGCGCTGCATGCAGCCTCCCGCGCCATCCTCCTGAGTCGACAGGGGATCCCTCGCCGAGCAGCTCGCTCGGGTCGATCTCACCCGGACCGAGGCCGCCCCCCCGCCACGCCGCCGGGCCCTCGCGGAATCGTCCGTCGACATTCCGCTACCCCGCCCCGACATTGGAGTTCTTCAACGGTCTGGGGGGGTTCGTCGATGACGGACGCGAGTACGTCATTGTCCTCGGCCCTGGGCAGTGGACGCCGGCCCCCTGGGTGAACGTCATTGCCAATCCCAGCTTCGGCTTCCAGACCTCGGAGTCCGGCGCCGGCTACACGTGGTCGCTCAACAGTCGCGAGAATCAGCTGTCGGCGTGGTCCAACGATGCGGTCAGCGACCCGCCGGGCGAGGCGATCTATGTCCGGGATGAAGAGACCGGAGCTCTCTGGGGCCCAACCGTGCTGCCCATCCGAGAAGAGGGGTGGCCTTACCTGGTTCGGTTTGGTCAGGGGTACAGTCGCTTCGAGCACACGTCCCATGGCATTGCCCTCGATCTCCTTCAGTTCGTCCCGCCCGAAGACCCGGTAAAGATCTCGCGGCTGACGCTCGAGAATCGATCCGGCAAGTCCCGGCGTCTCTCGGTGACCGCGTACGTCGAGTGGGTACTGGGCGTCTCGCGCAGCGTGACGGCACCCTTCATTGCAACGGAGATCGATCCTGACACGGGGGCCCTCCTCGCGCGCAACCCCTGGAGCATCGATTTCGGCGGTCGTGTTGCCTTCGCTGACCTTGGTGGACGCCAGACGGCGTGGACGGGCGATCGGATGGAATTCCTGGGGCGCCATGGAACGCTGGATCATCCCGCGCTGCTGGAACGGGGGAATCGCCCGTCGGGAAGGGTCGGTGCTGGCCTGGATCCCTGCGCCGTCCTGCAGACGGTGATCGACATTCCGCCCGGCGGACGCAGCGAGATCGTCCTCTTCCTCGGCCAGACCGCGACGCTCGAGGAGGCCCGTGCCCTCCTCACTCGCTATCGCGCGGCAGACCTCGAACTGGCGTGGCAAACCATCAAGACTCGGTGGGACGACATCGTGGGTGCCCTCCAGGTCAAGACACCGGACCGCTCTCTGGACCTCATGCTCAACCGGTGGCTCCTGTACCAGACGCTAGCGTGTCGGGTCTGGGCCCGTTCCGCCTTCTATCAGGCCGGGGGCGCCTATGGCTTTCGTGACCAACTCCAGGACGTCATGGCCCTTACGGCGGCCAGCCGGGACGTCGCACGCGAGCACGTCCTCCGGGCCGCCGCCCACCAGTTCGTAGAGGGCGACGTCCAGCACTGGTGGCACCCCCCGGCCGATCGGGGAGTCCGCACCCGGATCTCCGACGACCTGGTCTGGTTGCCGTACGCCGTTGCCCACTACGTGGAAGCCACCGGCGATGCGGCGGTGCTGGACGAGGTGGTCCCCTTCCTGGAGGGGGCGGCCCTGGCCGCGGGACAGCACGAAGCCTACTTTCAGCCTCGCGTCTCCGCCGAGCGAGGCACGCTGTTCGAGCACGGCGCCCGCGCGCTCGACCGGAGCCTGGCCGTCGGTGCGCACGGTCTGCCCCTCATCGGCACCGGCGACTGGAACGACGGCATGAACCGAGTGGGCCACGATGGGCGAGGGGAAAGTGTGTGGCTCGCGTGGTTTCTCCATACGACGCTCTGGGAATTCGCGCGGCTGGCCGACACGCGGGGCGAGACCGCCCGCGCCGACCGGTGGCGTGCTCACGTGCGCGCCCTCAAAGAGGCCCTCGAGGAGCACGGGTGGGACGGGGACTGGTACCGTCGCGCCTACTTCGACGATGGGAGCCCGCTCGGGTCGGTCCTCAACGAGGAATGCCGCATCGACTCGATCGCGCAGTCCTGGGGCGTGATCTCCGGGGCCGCGGAGCCCGAGCGCGCGGCACGCGCCATGGCCGCCGTCGAGGAGTATCTCGTCCAGCGCGCCCAGGAGCTGGTCCTCCTGTTCACCCCGCCGTTCGACCGTTCGTCCCTCAACCCTGGCTACGTCAAGGGTTACCCGCCCGGGGTTCGCGAAAACGGGGGCCAGTATACCCATGCTGCGATCTGGGCAGTCATGGCGTTTGCCGCCCTCGGAGACGGCGACAAGGCCAACGAGCTCTTCTCGATCCTGAATCCGATCAACCGCACGAGCACTCGGGCCGGCGTTCATCGATACAAGGTGGAGCCCTATGTCGCCGCCGCCGACGTCTATTCCGAGCCCCCGCACGTCGGCCGCGGGGGCTGGACGTGGTACACGGGCTCGGCCGGCTGGATGTACCGGGCGGGGGTGGAGTGGCTCCTCGGCTTCCGCGTGCGCGGCGCGATCCTCTATCTGGATCCCTGTATCCCGCGCGCATGGCGACGATTCGAAATCACCTTCCGGTACCACGCGTCGCGCTACGAGATCACCGTCGAGAACCCGCGCGGGGTGACGCGCGGCATCGCCGGCGTCGAGGTCGACGGAATCCCTCTGGCGCCTGGCCCTGCCCGTCTCCCCCTCATCGGCGACGGCGCGACTCGCCGCGTGCGCGTCGTCCTCGGCGAAGAGCAAGACCGACGGGCGGCCGAAATAGCGGCCCGTTGGACATTCACACAGGAGGATGTGTCATGAAGCCAGAGCGGGCAGCGAAGATCAAGTATGGAACGTGGGGCTTCGTTTGCGGGGCCGTCATCGCCATGATCGTCGGTTTCGGGTGGGGCGGCTGGACGACCGCCGGTACCACCCAAACCAAGACCACCGAGGCGGTCTTGGCCAGTCAGGCGGCGATCTGCGTCGCCCAATTCATGAAGCAACCAGATGCCGCTGAGAAACTGAAAGCACTCGGGGACGGCAGCAGCTGGCAAAGAGCCGAAGTCATCGAGAAAGGTGGCTGGGACAAGATGCCCGGGCAAGAGAAGGCGAACCATGCGGTAGCCCGCGCATGCGCCGATGGGCTTGAGCTTCTCGTCAAGAAGTGAAACTCCGCTGAGATGGGTGCCCCAGCACTCATGGGCGAACTGCCGGCTCAATCTCGGACTTGACCATCCGGCCTACGCGATGCTCGCCGGCGAAGGACACAATGGCTGGACAGATGGGGCGCACCGGAGTTACAGCTCCATGCTCGCCTCCACATACTTCCAGTCTTAGGTCAACCGCGCCTTCGGGAAGGGGCGGGATTTGAACCCGCGGACTGCTGATCACGATCCCCACCGGGGCGTGCCCACGACGGCTCGAGCGAGGCATCCTAACGTTTTCCCATGCGCTCACGGTTCCCCAATGATCGCCGCAGGTCGGATTGATGGCCGCTAGTTGGAACCAGGCTGGAACCGCCTGCGTCTCGGGAAAGGCCGATGCCGTTCTCAGTCCGGACTTGGCTTCACGGACGATGGAGTGTCGCGTTTCGCGAGCTCCGCAATGCGCTCGAGCAGAATCTTATAGGGGCGCGAGTCGCGCAGAAGCCGGCCACCCAATTCACGCAGCCGGTCGATGGATTCCGCGGGCAAGAAGAACGTCGTCGGCATCTCCATAAATTCACGCCGCTCCGATGGGTCTTCGATCGCGTCAAAGCTGACATCGATCGCATCGAATGTAATCCTTGGCACGGCTGCCTCGGCCTCGGTCCGCGATTGGCCAGCATCGACGCGCCGCGCAATCGCGAGCTCGCGTCGGTCCGCCCACCGCGCCGCCATATCTCGCAAGAGTTCCACCGATTCGAAGGAGAAATGATCGATCGGAACGCTTGAGGCTTGGATCAACTGCGACACAATACCCGGCGGCGCAGGTTTTCGATCCCAATCGGTGGCAGGGGCCGAGCGAGAATTGACCACGATGACGACGATATGACGCAGTTCGGAGAAGCGCATCTCGCGTTGGAACGCCGGACTCGCCTCCAATTGTTCCAACGCTTCGAGCATGCCACGTAGTCCGAGGTTGTCCGAGACCCCGCCATCGACGATGTGTAGGTAGGGACGGTTCTCGCTGTCCTCGAGCGCCTTGAAATCACGATAGCGCAACAACGCTCGTCCGGCCGGGCGGGCAGGGTGTTCTGTCTTCGCAACGTCCTGAACCCAGATCGGCAACATAGCGTCACACTTCCCGCCGTAGTTACGATAGGTAACTGGAGAAAGAAGAACGGGGACTGCCGACGATGTCGCGGCTGCCCGGGCTAACCGCACTGACCCGAGGTCGGAACATAGGAGATCAAAGGTGTCCTGCGAGAATTCGAATCGTGCGCCAGTGGACAGGTCCGTCCCTGTCACGACCGCGACGGGAGTTTCTAGCGGAATCAGATCGTTGAATGTGGCACCTCCGAAGAGAATCTCGTCGTAATAGTCCGCGGCGAGCTCGGAGCGGCCATAACCATCGCTCGCCAGCCGCGGCCAGTTAGTTGGGTTAAGGATTCGCTGGATCAGCTCACCTTGAACGTTACGTTTGAGAAAGCGTTGCTGATACTCGTGGAATAGCCGCTCGCCATAGAGCGCGTACGCCAATGCGGTGAAGCTGCCACCGGACACGCCAGCTATCAGGTCCACCTCGTCGAGCAGGGAATGCTGGTGCCCCTTGACCACGATCGGCGTGCGCCGCAGCTCCTCAAGTACGCCGTAAGAAAGAGCTGCGGCACGAGTGCCGCCGCCGGAGAACGCTAGTAGAAGAAGTGCGTCAGGGTTGTTCGTTGGACCTCGATCGCGTACCATAAACTTTGCGATGCGGTAGCCAGTCTCCGGTTCAACACGGTCAACTGGAACGTTGACCGGGGCAACCGTCGCGCAGCCGCAAAGCACTATCGCGGGCAGGATAGCTGCTAGCACGAGTCGGGTCAGCCCTCGGTACATCGTCCTGCAGCCGGTGAGTACTCGGTCCTTGTCGTAGATCGTCGGATCATCGTTCCCTGAAATCGTGCTCACCTGCGTTCCTCCCAACGGTGTTCATGCGACGCGAGTTCGCGGCTCTTTCCGATGGGCCTGCTGCGCACGCCTTGACCTCTCGATGCGCGCCTTCACGGCCTTGATGCACGCGCTTCGAGGCAAAGCGATCATAGCCGACGAGGTGGCGCACTACTGCCCCGTTCTTCTGCTCCACGTGCGCGCTGTCATTCTTCCTCCACGCGCGGCTGCGCGTAAAGGTGAGCCCCTCCCGGAGGCAATACCCGTAGAGAGTTTGGTTGATGACCTCCGAGCCGTTGTCGCTATCGATGCCTCGTAGGCCATGGGTAAGCGGCGCCGGACTTCGTGGACGGCGGCGGTGACCCGATGCTGGCCGCTTGCCCCAGACCGCTTGCAACTCGACCCAGCTGGTGAGCGATGTCCACCACGCACAGCGTGCACCGGTAGAAGCCCGTGGTCACTGGAGGCACAATGCACCGGGACCGCCCCGCTCCCCGGCGCGCGCCTCAGCAATCGGATGACGGCCTTGCGGTGCATGTGGGTGACGGCCACGATCTCGATCTCATCCAAGAGGCGCTGCTTCTTGCTCCGGCTGTCCGCCTGATAGCTCTCCCGCTGTCGGGCGGCGTACTCGCGCACGCTGGCTCGTGTCGCGGTCCTCCGCTTCTGGATTGGTAGCCGTGACTTCTAATCTGGGGGGTCGCCTCCGGTAACCGAAACTTTGAGTCGATGCGGCCAATTGACGCCCGCGGTATGCCGGCATAGGATGGCGCTCACCGGTTGGGCGCGGTCGGCGCGCGAGGAGAAGCAGGTAATGTGACCTGTGCGCGGCTCCTGGGTACTCCTGGGGCGGCCGGCGTCCGAGTTGGCAGACTACGTCATCGGGACGGGCCCACGGACGGTGCAACCGCCCGCGCAGGACGTTCATGTCGCCTACACTCCGAAACTCCTCAAAAAGAGCACGCTCAAGATCTACGAGAGTTTCCGCATGGCATGTGCACGACACACGCCGATGTGATCAATGCCGACCTTCTCGCCTTCATCAAGCGCTGAACCGGCAGGCTGTGCGGAAAGGAAGGAGACACACAATGAAGATCGTCGTGATTGGAGGCACCGGCCTCATCGGCACCAAGGTCGTGAAGAGGCTGACCGAGCAGGGTCACCAGGCCCTGGCCGCCTCACCCAACACCGGCGTGGATGCCACGACCGGCCAAGGTCTGGCTGAGGCGCTGGCCGGCGCGCAGGTGGTCGTCGACCTCTCGAACTCTCCGTCTTTCGAGGCGGCAGCGGCCCTTGCCTTCTTCGAGAACTCGGGCCGCAATCTCGCACGCGCGGAGCGAGAGGCCTCCGTCCGTCATCACGTCGCCCTCTCGGTCGTCGGCACCGACCGCCTGCAGGATAGTGGCTATTTTCGCGCCAAGCTGGCCCAGGAAGAGGCGATCAAGAAGGCAGGCATCCCCTACACGATCGTTCGGGCCACGCAGTTCTTCGAATTTCTCGGCGCCATCGCCGCTGCTGGCACCGACAACACACGTGTTCGCCTCTCGAACGCCAGCTTCCAGCCCATCGCTGCCGACGATGTTGCCAAGGCCGTGGCGGACGCTGCGCTCGGCGCGCCTCTCAACGACACGATCGAGATCGCCGGCCCCGAACGGCTGCCGATGAGCGAGATGGTCGCGCGCTACCTCAAGGCAACCAACGACCCGCGGGAGGTCGTCCCCGACCCCCTGGCGGGCTATTTCGGCGTTCGCCTCGACGATCGCTCGCTGGTGCCCGGCGACCATGCGCACCTCGGGACCATCCGCCTCGAGGATTGGCTCCGCCAGCCGAGGACGCGATGAGCCTTGGCACCCTGAAGGAACGGCACACAGGTACCGCCACAGGGTTTCCACCGGCACACGGAAAGGGCAACGATGAAGAAGACGACACTTTCACTGCTCCTGCTCTTCCTCATGACGAACACGGCGACGGCTCAGCAACCTGAAGTCGTGTCGCTCATGTCGAAGGATCTGCCTGACTTTCCAGGCAAGGAAGTCTTGATGATCACCGTGGAGTATCCGCCGGGCGGCGCGCGACCCCGTGCACCGTCACGATGCGCACGGGTTCCTCTACGTGCTGGAAGGCACGGTCGTCATGCAGGTGCGAGGGGGAAAGGAAGTGACGCTCGGGCCAGGGCAGACGTTCTACGAGGGGCCCGACGATATTCACGTCGTCGGCCGGAACGCAAGCACCACGAGGCCGGCAAAATTCCTGGTGATGTTGATCAAGAAGAAAGGGGCGCCGGTGCTCGTGCCAGTGAAGTGATCGTCAGACCCCGCGGGGGAGAGAGCGGCGCGATGGGGTTCTACGAGGTGCTCGACCAGGTGGTGGCACTTTTGCGGGAGCGGGGTCGGGTGACCTATCGTGGCCTCAAGCGCGAGTTCCAGCTCGACGATGCCTGCCTGGAGGATCTGAAGGACGAGCTCATCAACGCCCAGCACCTTGCTGTCGATGAACAGGCCGCGATTCTCGTCTGGACAGGGACACCTCCTGGCGCGGAGCCAGGCATCCGCCAGCAGGCCGAGGCCGAGCGCCGGCTCCACACCGTGCTCCTGGCGGTGATGGCGCTGCTCCAGCGCGAGCAGCGGGTCACGTACCGGACCCTGCGCCAGGTGCTGGGCGTGGACGATGACTGCCTGCACGCCGTGCGGGACGAGCTGCGCTTTCGCCGGCTGGCGCGCGAGGAGGACGGCCAGGGGCTCGTCTGGACGGGGGAGGACGCACCGCGGGCACCCGACGCGGCCATGGCACTCGCCGCCCTCCCCGCGGACGACGGTGTGCCACACACGCCAGAGGATGTGCCTGTCCTCACTTCCACCGGAGGTGCACAGCGGTCCAGAGGAGGCCGAACGACGGCAGCTCACCGCGCTCTTCTGCGATCTGGTGGGCTCCACCCAGCTCTCGGGCCAGCTTGACCCGGAAGACTTCCGGGCGCGTGATCTGCGCCTACCAGGAGACCGCAACCGCAGTCATCCAGCAGTACGCGGGCCATATCGCCCAGTATCTCGGCGATGGCCTGCTGGTCTATTTTGGCTACCCCACGGCTCATGAAGACGATGCCCGGCGCGCGGTGCACACGGGCCTGGGCATTGTCGAGGCCATGGCTGACCCTGAATACCCGGCTGATGGGACTGCACGGGGTGAAGCTCGCCGTGCGGCTCGGTATCCACACCGGCCTGGTCGTGGTGGGGGTCATGGGAGGCGCCGGGCGCCACGAGCGCCAGGCGATGGGGGAAACCCTCAATATCGCGGCGCGGCTCCAAGGCCTCGCCCCGCCCGACGCGGTGGTGATCAGCCCCGTGACCGCTCGGCTCGTGTCCGGAACGTTTGCCCTGGAAGATCTGGGGACCCACACCCTCCGCGGGGTTGCCGAGCCCATGGCGATCAGCCGTGTGCGTGGCCCCCTGGCGGCGCCCGGTCCTGACGAGGACTTTGTGACCGCCACGGTGCCGACGCTGGTGGGGCGCGAGGAAGAAGGCGGGCTGCTCCTCCGCCGCTGGAACGAGAGCAAAGCCGGGCTGGGGCAGGTCGTCTTCGTCAGCGGCGAGGCCGGTATTGGCAAGTCAGCTCTGGTGGGGGCGCTGCGGGCGCACGTGCGTGCGGAGGGCTCGCCGCGCATGGCCTTTCGCTGCTCGCCCTATCACACCGCCAGCGCCCTCTATCCCGTGATCACCCACCTCGAGCACGTATGGCAACTTGCGGCGGACGATGCCCCCGCGACCCGGCTGAGCAAGCTGGAAGCGGGGCTGCGGTCCTCTGATCTGCCGCTGGCCGAAGCGGTGCCGCTGTTCGCCGGGTTGCTGGCGGTTCCGCTCCCGGCAGACCGGTATGCGCCCCTGACGGGGACCCCGCAGCAGCAGAAACAGCAGACGCTGGACACGCTGGTCGCATGGCTGGCGGCACAGGCTGAGCGGCAGCCCGTGCTGGCGGTGTGGGAAGACCTGCACTGGGCCGACCCGACCACGCTGGAGATGCTCGGGCTCGTGATCGAGCAGGCGCCCACGGCGCCGATGCTGCACGTCCTGACGTCTCGCCCCGCGTTTCGCCCGCCCTGGCCGCCACGCTCGCACCTCACCTCGCTCGTGCTCAATCGCCTGGAGCGCCGGCAGGTCGAGGCGCTGATTGCGCAGCGGGTGGGAGGCAAAGCCCTGCCCACCGAGGTGGTGCAGCACATCGTGACCAAAACGGATGGGGTGCCACTGTATGTCGAAGAGCTGACGAAGGTGTTGCTGGCGTCCCCCCTGCTCCGGGAGGAGGCCGGTCAGTATGTGCTGACCGGGCCGCTGCGCACGGTGGCGATCCCCGACACCTTGCAGGATGCGCTCATGGCCCGCCTGGATCAGCTCCCGGCACCCAAAGAGGTCGCCCAGCTCGGGGCGGTGCTGGGGCGGGAGTTTACCTATGAGCTGGTCCGGAGTATTGCCCCGCAGGACGAAAACAGCCTAAAGGCGGCGCTGGAGCAATTGGTGGCCGCCGAGCTCCTCTACCAGCGCGGCCGGCCGCCGAGGGCCCGCTATGTGTTCAAGCATGCATTGATCCAAGACGCGGCCTATGCCTCGTTGCTCAAGAGCACCCGGCAACAGGTCCACCAGCGGACGGCGCAGGTGCTCGAAGCGCAGTTTCCTGAGATGGTCGCGACCCAGCCGGAACTGCTGGCACACCACCTCACCGAGGCCGGGCACTCTGCGCAGGCTGTCGGGTACTGGCAACGGGCAGGCGAGAGGGCGGTGGCGCGCTCCGCCCACCTGGAGGCGATCAGCCACCTGAAGACAGGGCTCGCGGTGCTCCAGACGCTCCCGGAGACCACCGAGCGCATCCAGCAGGAGCTTCTCCTACAGACCACCCTGGGCCCGGCGTTGATGAACACGAAGGGCTTTGGCGCCCCCGAGGCGGAACACGCCTATGCCCGGGCGCGGGCGCTCTGTGAGCGCGTGGGCGAGACGCCCCAGCGCTTCTCCGTCCTGCGGGGACTCTGGCAGTTCTATAACGGGCGGGGGGCGTACCAGACGGCGCGCGAGCTGGGGGAGCAGTGTCTGCAGCTGGCGCAGCAGGGACACGACCCGTCGCGCCGGCTGGAGGCCCACCACGCGCTCTGGACCACCGCATCTCCTGATGGGAGAGCTGCCCCTTGCGCGCACCCACCTGGAGCAGGGCCTGGCGCTCTACGACCCTCAGCAGCACCGCGCGCTGGCTGTCCTCTATGGGCACGACCCTGGCGTGTGTTGCCGGGGCGGGGCGGCCGTGGTCCTCTGGTTGCTGGGCTATCCCGACCAGGCTCTGCGACAACTGCACGCTGCGCACGCCTTGGCCCAGGAGTTGGTGCATCCCCCGAGTCTGGCCTTCGCGAGGATGCTGACGGCCATTGCCTACCAGCTGCGCCGGGAAACCGACGCCGCGCACGAGCAGGCCGAGGCGCTCATCGCTCTGGCGACGGAGCAGGGGTTTGCGCTCTTTCGGGCGATGGGCGGGATCCTGCGCGGCGGGACGAGGACTGCGCTCGGCCAGCGGGGGGAGCAGATCGGCCAGATCCGTCGGGACCTGGCGGCCGTGCGAGAGACGGGGAGCGCGGTCTGGGAGCCGCTTTTTCTTGGGCTGCTGGCCGACGTCTACGCCCAAGACGGGCAGGTCGAGGCGGGGCTTGCCACCCTGGACGAGGCACTGGCGGCCGCGCAGGGCACGGGACAACGCTTGGTGGAGGCGGAGCTGTATCGTCTCCGGGGGAGCTTCCTCCTGCGCCAGCCGGGGACAGCGCAGGCCGAGGTGGAGACCTGCTTCCAGCGGGCCCTGGATGTGGCCCGCCGCCAGGAGGCAAAATCGCTGGAGTTGCGGGCCGCCATGAGTCTGAGTCGGCTCTGGCACCAGGAAGGGAAACGGCAGGAGGCGCACGACCTGCTGGCTCAAGTCTACGCGTGGTTCACCGAGGGCTTTGACACTGCCGATCTCCAGGAGGCCAAAGCGTTGCTGGAGGAGCTGGCGTAGATATCAGGAGGACGCCATCAGCATTCGCCTCCACGACGTCATCGGCGTGGACAACATGATGTGGGGCTCCGACTATCCCCACGAGCGAGTCCACCTTCCCGCAGTCGCGGAAGATCCTCGCGGAGATACTGACCGACGTCGCCCCCGAGGAGCGCGCGCGCAGATCGTCGGGAGCCAACACGGCGCGGCTTCACGAGGTCGACGTGGCGCGTAATGATGCGTGGCGCCCAGGGGCCCGCTGGGCTCCGCGCGATCGACGGCTACTTCGCGTACTCGAACTTCGGCGCCCCCTTCAGCGCTTCCTTCGTCGCTCCACGCAGGACGATCTTGCCCTTCTCCTGCTTCAACTTGCCCACCGGCACCGCGATCTCATGCTCTCCGATGCCGAGGAATCCGCCAACACCGACGATCGCGTATGACACAGCCTTGTCCGGCGTCACGATCAGATCGTTGATTTCGCCGACCTTGTCGCCGGCGTCGTTGTAGACGTCCTTCCCGAGGATCTGCTTCTTCGCACTCCACCCCGTTGCGACCCTTCGCAGCTCAACCGTGGAGACGCTGACCCCGGCCGTCTGCGCCACCGAATCGGCCGCACCGGCGGCGATAACGAGACTCGTGAATACTCCCAGGACGATCTTTCTCATCGTTCTCCTCCCCCATTTCGTCGATTCTAAGAATTGCTGCGCGGGCCCTCGAACGAAACACTACTCTCGTCGGCACGACCGCTACCTCCTCCAGGCCGCCGATATCTCCCTCACCATCCCGCACCCGGATGGAGCCCGCGAGGCGTATCCGAAGGTCCGCCAAACGAGTCGGACGAGGTTATGATGGCATGAAAGCGCTGCCTCTCCACGCGCGGAGGTTTGCCGTGCGTGTGGGTGAAACACTCAGCGGCGGCAGCCGCCGCCAGGCGACCGCCCCAACGCGGGACCAGGCATGCCGCCGGCGAAGTCATTCGTCAGAACAGCGTCGATTGGTCGGCAACGTGTCGCCAGCTCAGCTCCCAGAATAGTCGCGACGCCGCCCGGATGGGCTTCTGGCGAAGGACAGGATGTTGAGCCGACGATGATCGCGAGGTGGGCGGCTGCGACGCATCGGTTGACGAATCCGTGGGGCTTTCGCATCGGCACGACCGATTTACGTTCTCTCCTCGGTTTGATAGCATGCGAACACTTCTCCCGGGGAGACCGCGCGAGAATGCAATCGACGATACGCATGGTGATGGTGGGGTGTGCGCTGGCGGTGCTGGGCTTGGCTGGTTCTCTGGCAGCCCAGGAAAAGGCCGGCAAGATCAGGTTCGGTGTGGGGCCACTGCAGCCTACGCCGGGCGAGACCAAGAAAGCCTACGATCCATTCTTCAAGTATCTCGCGGGCCAGCCAGCTCAACCGCGACTATGACCTGGTGGCCACCACCGACTGGGCGGGAATCTCGGTGGCGCTCGCCAACAACCAGGTCGATCTGGCCTGGATGGGCCCGTGGGGCTACGTGCTGGCGAACGACGATTCCGGTGCACAGGCAATCGCCACCGCGAAGTATGACGGTAAACCCATCTATTACGCGATCGTGGTGTGTCGGCCCGGTTCTCGTGAAGTCGTGGCCCGACGGAGCGAAGGGCAAGCGCGTGTCGTTCGCCGACGTGGGCTCCACGTCGGGCTGGTTGGCGCCACCCACGCCGCCAACGAGATCAGCGTAGCGAGCGGTCAGGTGGACTGCGCGACCGACTTCGACCGCAACCGCAACGCCATGATCGAGAGCGGCAAGCTGGAGCGGAACGCCACCGAGGTTGTGTGGCAGTCCGATCCGCTGCCCAACGATGCCAATCGCCGTTCCGAAGGACTTCGATCCGGCCCTGGCTAAGCGCGTCCAGCAGATTCTCGTGGAGATCCACCGAGCCGGTGGCGAGCCTCGATCCCGAATCCGCGGCCACCGTCCTCGAGTCCCTGCGGGCGGCGGCAGCGGCGGGGGTCGCAGTGGTGGCCAGCCTGCATCAGGTGCATCTGGCCAGGAGCTTCGCCACATCATCGCCCTGCGCGAGGGGACGCTCCTGGAAGATGCGGCGATGGCGAGCTTCGATAACCGGGCCCTCGAGCAGCTCTACGAGCGCGCAAGCGACCGCCGCCGCATCGCCGTATGATGGGAGGCGAATCGGCTCTTTCCATGAAATGGAACGCGGGAGACCTTGGCTGTGGCGAACTGGTCTTGGAGTTACGCATGCGGCTCGAGCACATGGAACCTGGTCAAGTGCTCGAGCTGACCGCCCGCGACCCCGGCGCTCCCGCTGATGTGCCCGCCTGGTGTCGTCTCACCGGACACACACTGGTCGAGGCGTGCCATCCCGTGTACCACATCCGTCGAAAGGAGACGTGAGCCATGGCCAACAAGTTCTGTGTCAGCCTCACCCACGCCAAGGACAACACGGACAAGGCCACGGTGGCCTTCGTGGTAGCCAACGCCGCCCTCGGCTCCGGCAAGGAGACGCTGGTCTTCCTGAGCATCGAAGGGGTGCGCCTCTCCCAGAAGGGATTCGCCGACGGCATCCACGAGGAAGGGTTCGCCCCCCTCAAGGAGCTGATGGAGAACTTTGCCAAGAGTGGCGGCGCCATGTACGTGTGCTCGCCCTGCTTCAAGAAGCGCAAGCTCGACGAGAACAATCTGGTGGCGGGCGCGTCGATCGTCGGGGGCGCCAAGCTGGTCGAGTTTCTGTCCGACGGGAGTCCCTGCGTTAGCTACTAGCCGGCCGCTGCGATGGAGCCTGTCGCCCAGCACTCCCAGCGTCCCGACGCCGACTTCGACGGGGGCGACCTCGACTGCGGCAACGGCCTGCTGCTGCTGATCCGGCAGCACATGGACCCGTTGCCGCGTGGGGGGCTCCTCGAGTTCCGGTCCACCGAGATCTCGGTCGAGGCAGATTTCCCTGCCTGGTGTCGGCTGACCGGTAACGAGCTGGTGTCCTGGACGAAGCACGGCAAGGTACGAAGCTTTCTCGTGTGCAAGGGCACCCTCGCCGAGCGTCGACCCGAGAGGGTATCTGCGCGAGCGCCGCTTCCGATACGCCAGCGGATCGTTCCGGTCACGATCCCGGCCAGCCTTCCCCCGCCCGTGCCGGCGCCGGCGATTCCCGCGCTAGCCGTAATGGGAATCGGGAGCTGGCCGCGGCCGCGCTGGATGCTCCAGGCCATTCACGAGCACATGGAGGGTCGGCTGTCCGACGATGAGTTCCGCGCCACCGCCGAGGATGCCACGCGGCTCGCCGTCGATGCCCAGCTCCGGGCAGGTGTAGACGTGATGACCGACGGCGAGCAGCGTCGGGATAACTACGCCAGCTTCGTGGGAGGCCGACTCGACAACTGTCAACTCATTCCCCTCACGGACCTCCTGCCCCTCGTCGACGATCCTGAAAAATTCGAGAAGGAAATGCAATCGCTCGATGTGCCGGCCAGCGAGGTTCGCCACCCGGCGGTCTTCGGTCCGTTGAGCCGCGGTCGCCCGCTGACGGTCCACGAGCTCGAGTTCGTGCGGTCGCTGACCGACAAGCCGGTGAAAGTGGCGCTGCCCGGGCCCTACCTGTTGACGCGCACCATGTGGATGGAGTGCATCTCGGACCGGGCCTATCGATCGCGCGAGCACCTGGCCGAGGACATCGTGCGGGTGCTGCGTGAGGAGCTGCACTTTCTGCTGGCGTCGGGGGCGGCTCTCATCCAGCTCGACGAGCCGGTGCTGTCCGAGGTGGTCTTCACGGGCGCCAAGAATACGCGCAGCTTCATGTGTGGCGCGCTGAGCGAAAAGGGCGACCCGGCCCACGAGCTGGCCTTCGCGCGCGCGCTCTTCGACCAGGTCGTCGAAGGGGTGCCGAGTCAACGATTGGCTCTGCACGTCTGCCGAGGAAACTGGACGCGCGACGAGCGTGCCGCGCTGGCGGGCGATTACCGCCCTCTGCTCCCGTTCCTCAACGAGGTGAGAAGTCGGCGCGTTCCTCCTGGAGCTGGCCACGCCGCGCGCCGGCGAGCTGGCTGTCCTGAAGGACTTGCCGACTGAGTGCCGCATCGGAGTCGGGGTGGTCAACCAGAAGCACGACCGGGTCGAGACCGTCGACGAGATCGTCACCCGCGCCCGGATGGCCATCGAGCTCTTCGGTGCCGAACGCGTCTTGCTCACGCCCGACTGCGGCTTTGCCACCTTCGCCGACAGCCCGGTAGCCTCGGCCCGCATCGCCGAGGACAAGCTGCACGCCATCAGTGCCGCGGCCGAGATCCTGCGCCGAGGTTGAGCGATCGACGCTGTCCATCGCCAAAACCCCATCTGCCGGCCAAGCGGTTGATCTGTTGATCCGCATCCGGCCACCATTCCAGCTCGATGATCACTCTGCTGCTCCACCTGCTTCGACTCCTCCCCGTCCTCTTCGGCGGCCCCCGCCAGCTAGCTGTGCCGGTCAGAAACTCCACGTTGAAAAGCCTGATGTAGAATTTCGGCCAGCCCTTCATCCCCCACCGTCGGGAGCTGCAATGATCCTCGCCCTGGGCGTCTGGACCTTCCTCCGCGCCCTTCTCGGCCGCTCGTATTGTCCTTTTGGGCCAGGACAGGATCCTTCACGACACGAGAACAAGATTGTCGGATCGATGCGCTAACGATGAGCCATGCGAGAATCCGCGTGTGCCCTCATGAAGATCGTGTTCGAAACCACCGGTGGATTCGTTTTCCTTCCTGCATTGGGAAAGCCCGTCATCATCGAGACGGCCCAGATGGACGCGCACGCCGCGCATGAGCTCGAAGCGCTGGTGCAAGACGCGCGCTTCTTCGATCAGCCGGCCGCCGTCGCGCCGCCGGAGGGTGCGGCCGACTACCAGACCTACACCCTCACCGTGGACGACGGCCGCCGGGCGCACACCATTCAATTCACCGACCCGATCACGGACCTGGCGCTTGGACGGCTCGTGTCTCAGCTTCAAAGACTGGCGCGGCCGCCACGGCCCCGATGATCTGATGAGGAGGCACCTCCATGCGCGGTATCATCCCGCCCTTTCTTCTTGAAGCGATCGCCCGGAACGGCACGCCCAGTCAACAGGCGGCCGCGCGGCAAACGCTGGCGATAGATCAGCAGATCCGCGCCGGGCGGCAGGCGATGGCGCTCATGCAAACCGAGGTGGTCGAATCGGCGCTCGCGCCGCACAAGAACCGGCGCGTGCATTCCGGCGGCAACACCTTCGGCCTGCCGGGCACGCTGATTCGCAGCGAGGGCCAGACTGCCAGCGGCGACGTGGCCGTCAACGAAGCCTACGATGGCCTCGGGTTCACGTTCGACTTGTACTGGGAGAATTACGGGCGCAACTCGGTCGACAACAACGGCAAGGACCTGATCGCCACGGTTCACCACGGCACCAACTACAACAACGCGTTCTGGAACGGCTCGCAGATGGTGTTCGGCGACGGCGACGGGATGATCTTCAGGCGCTTCACGCTCGACGTCGACGTCATCGGGCACGAATTGACGCACGGTGTGGTCGGCGGAAAACTGCCATACAGCGACCAGTCCGGCGCCCTCAACGAGTCGATCTCGGATGTGTTCGGCTCGCTCGTCAAGCAATGGTCGCGCCGCCAGACGGCGCGTGGGGCGGACTGGCTGATCGGCGAGGGAATGTTCCTTCCGGGCATCAACGGCGTGGCGTTGCGGTCGATGAAGGCGCCCGGCACGGCGTTCCACGACCCGCTCTTCGTGCACCCGCTCCGTCCCGACGGCAAGGATCCGCAGCCTGATCACATGAGCCGGTATGTAACGACCACGCTCGACAACGGCGGCGTGCACGTCAACTCGGGCATCCCGAACAAAGCGTTCTTCCTCGTGGCGTTCGCGCTCGACGGATTCGCGTGGGAGAAAGCGGGGAAGATCTGGTACCGCGCGCTGGTCGATGCGCGGCTTCCGAACAACGCCGATTTCCAGCGGTTCGCCACGATGACGGCGCGCATCGCCAACGAGCTCTACGGTTCGACGGTGAGAAACACGGTGGTCGCCGCGTGGCACGAGGTCGGCATCGGTGGCGATGCGCTGCACCTCGATCGATCTGGCGCCTTCAATGCGCCGAAGGCAGTCGGCGCGCCGTCGGGCGTCGTGTTTGCGTCCCTCGGCGTCACGAACATCGTGTACCGCGACGGCCAGGGGCGCCTTCACGAACTGTGGCAGAAGGGGAGCGATGCGGGCACGAGCAATCTGACGCAGCTCGCCAACAACGCGATCCGCGCGGCCAACGATCCCACGACGTACATCAACACGCCCGAGGGGCTCGAGGTCGCCCTCTACCGCGCCATCGACGGGCACGTCCACGGTCTCTACTGGTCGACCGGCCCGGTCGGGCACGACGCGTTGAGTGGTGCCTCCCACGCGCCGCCAACGGCCGGCAAGCCAGCGGGATTCATCCAGAAGGATGGCACGAGCGTCGTCGTCTATCGCGCCGGCGACGGACATGTGCATTCGCTGTGGTGGACCGGAGCCAGCGTGCCGGGCAATGAGAATCTCTCCGGAGCCCATCCCAAGGCGGCTGGCGATCCCGCGCCGTACATCAACACGATCACCGGCGAGAACATCGTCGCCTATCGCGGCACCGATGGACACATCCACACGCTGTACTGGACGACGGGCGCCGTCGGCCACGACAACCTGTCGGCGGTCGCCGGATCGCCAAAGGCGGCCGGCGATCCCGTCGCGTACTACACGGCCCAGAGCGACACGCATCAGGTAACGTATCGCGGGCAGAACGGGCACATCTACGAGCTGTGGTGGGTGGGTGCCGACGTCGTGCGGTTCAGAGATCTGACGGCAGAAGCCGGGGCACCCGTGGCCGCGAGCGACCCGGCGGCGTACTACGTGCCGGCCAACAACACCAAGCACGTGATCTACCGGAGCGCGGACAACCACCTGCGCGAGCTGTGGTGGATCGTCGGCAGCAACGCCGTGGGAGTTGACGTGACCGGCGCCGCGCTGGCACCGACGGCGGTGGACAAGCCGGCCGCGTTCTTCTTCGAGGGCGCCGGCACGCAGCACGTCGTCTTCCGCGGGGCAGACGATCACATCCACGAGATTCGCTGGATCTAGCGCGCAGACCGGAAACGCCGGTGTAACTGAACGCCGACGGCAACCACCTCCCGCCCATGTACCACCCTCACTTTGGCGGCCATGATCGACGCCGCCGATTCACTAGTCGTCTGGTGAGAGAGAGCATAGATGCGATAAAGGGCCCGTCGATGGAATGTCCCGTTATCGGAAGCTGGGCCGGCGTCCCCCCGGTTGTCCCCCCTCCCCCCAGGACAGGACGGCAAGCAACCACCACTCACTGTTGGGGCGTTTCTTCGGTATCAGGGTCATCGCGTCTTCTCTTCGCCGTGCTACGCGAGAGGCGCGGCCTAACAGGCTAAACGTCGAGCGGCCTCCTTCTCATCCAGCCCGTAAGCCATCAGCCCCCCTGCGCCCCGGTGAGGGCTTCGCGCTGCGACCGGGCGATATCGACTTCCCCCAACGTCTGATCCGTGTGGAGCGCGTGGAGCCAGCGACGGGAGAAGGACACGAAGACCCACGACCACCGCGTCGTGGATATGAGTCGGGACCTCACCCGGATCCTCCGCGAGCGCCTGACGTGGCTCAAGGCGGAGGCGCTACGGCGCGGCTGGGGGCAGCCCCAGTGGCTCTTTCCAAGCGTGGTAGGCCCGCCGATGGACGAGGCGAAGGTGGGCCGCTCTTCCGCAGAGTGCTCCGGCGCGCTGGCCTACCCGCCTTCCGGGTCTACGACCTGCGGCACACCTTCGCGAGCCTGCTCCTCGCCCGCAACGCGCCGATACGTACGTCGCCGCGCCGCCGCCTGTGCACGACGACTCAAGCGAGGAATCCTAGCGCTTTTCCACGAGGTCACGTGCCTACGTGGATCGACCCGCCTCCAGCGCAACAGCATCCCGTTCGACGCGCCTTGACAGTACTTTCGACGCCGGGGTAGTGTCGCCCCGTCAGGCCCTGGGTTCATACGCTCCGTGGCGGTGGCGATCCGTGACATTCGCGAAGGGACCCTGCTGGTGAGGGCGCGAGTCGGAGACCACGTGACGATGGTACGCACGATCCCGCGACAGGAGGGCCCATGAAGCCATTCCAGATTCCGCGATGGAAGCTCACGAGCTGCTGCGGCCACATCGGGAGCGTCGACCCCGGCCGGGGCTCTGGGCTCGAGACCAACCGGCGTGATTTCATCTGGGCGGCGACGGCGGTCGCCGGGCTCTCCGCGCTCGCGGCGCTGCCCGCGCGTGCGAGCGGGCAGGGTCGCACCTATCCCCCGCCGCCACCCGCGACGAGCCCCGTCGATGGCTTGATCGATTTCCATGTCCACACGGCACCCGACGTCTTCGGCCGTGCGCTCTCCGACGACGAGGCGGCCGCCCTCGCCAGGGATCGCGGGATGGAAGCCATCGTGTTCAAGAGCCACACGGCGCTCACCGCGGACCGCGCGTGGCTCGCGCGCCGCCACGTGCAGGGGATCAAACTCTTCGGCGGGATCACCCTCAACGGAGCCGCCGGGGGAATCAATCCGGATGCCGTGCGATGGATGTGGCGGATGCAAGGCGGCTACGGTCGCGTCGTCTGGTTCCCGACATTCGACGCGAACAATCACGTCACGCGCCTGAAGGAGGCGCCAGAGGGCATCAAGGTCGTCGGTGCCGATGGCAAGGTGCTGCCGGCGGTCCGGGAGGTGCTCAAGGTGTGCGCCGAGCAGAAGCTCGTCGTCGAGACCGGGCACTCGTCCGGAGCCGAGGGCCTGGCGATCATCGAGGCCGCGCGAGACGCCGGCTGTGATCGTCTCCTGGTCACGCACGCCGAGTTTGAAGTGATCGACATGAGCGTCGAGCAGATGAAGAAGGCCGCCGCGATGGGCGCCAAGCTCGAGATCTGCACCCTCGGGTACCTCGCCGGCCCGAGCGCGCACCTGGCGTTCCTGCGCAACAACCGTCACATCTCGTTCAAGGAGTCGGCCGAGCGCATCAAGGCGGTCGGTGCTGAGCACTTCGTGCTCTCCACGGACCTCGGGCAGACGGGCAACCCGTCGCCGCCGGACGGGCTGGGGATGCTCGTCAACGGTCTCCTCGCCGAAGGGATCACCCGCGATCAGATTCGTATCATGGGCCGCGAGAATCCCGGCAAGCTCCTGATGGGCTGAGCGCGTGACGATCGCCCTCTCCCTCGTCAGAACCCATCCGGCCTTGCGCCGGGGTCGAGCTCCGCAGCAAAACTTCACCCCAGCCTCGCGGAAGTCGCGATCCGTCTATCTCCTCCGTGATCGCGATGCGATCCACAATCGACCAAGGAGAGCCAACTCAGGGTCGCCCATGGTGAGCCAGTGTAGTGGTGATGTCACCGTCCCCTGGAAGCCTCAGCGCTCGCCAACGACGAACTGCAGGCCGGCGAGCTTGAAGCGGATCGCGGCGAGCTTGAAGCGGATCGCGGCGAGCTTGAAGCGGATCGCGGCGAGCTGCTGCGCGCTGACCGTCCCGGTCTCAGTAGTCGTCAGTTCCAGCGCGCTCTGCAGGTGGGTGGGGCCTCCTGATTGGCCCCGATCCCCACCGCACCGTCGGCCGCCGTCACGAGATAGGGCAGCGCCGCGACCGGACGATCGCTCCAGGCCCAGTGGTGGGCAAGCTGGTCGCAGACTTCCTCGGTCCGGCCTGGTTGTCCCTAGCCAAAACTCGACCAGTGGCAAGTGGTTCGATCCTCCGCCGCGCAGCGCGAGACCGCGAAGCTACCGGCGGCCCCCGGCAAGGACTACGGCCAGCGCGACGAGCTCGAAGCCGGCGGCGATCGCGAGCACGGGCGGATAGGTGCCGAGGAGATCGCGCGCGACGCCGTAGAGCGCGGGCCCGAACGCCGAGCTCAGCTGGATGACCGTGCCGGCGACGCCGTAGACCGTGCCGAACGACGCCGAGCCGAACTCGCGGCGCACGATGATGGGCGACAGCGTCGTGATCTGCCCGAGACAGAAGCCGTAGACGAAGGTCATCCCGACGAGGACCGGCGCGCCGGGCACCATCGCAATCAGCACGAGGGCCAGCGCCTGGGTGGCGAAGATGGCGGCAGCGTAGCGCCGGAGCTCGATCCAGTCGGCGACCCACGCCAGGAGCAGACGGCCCAGGAGCCCCGCGAGGCCGGTCACGCCCACCAGCCAGCCGGCGCCGGTCGCCCCCAGCACCGGCTCGGCGAGCTTGACCTGGTGGGTGAAGAAGCCGACTTGGGCGGTCAGCCCGAGCGCGAAGCCGACCGCCACGCTCCAGAGGGCGAGCGAGCGGAGCGCCTGCGCGCGGGTCCACGCCGGCACCGCCGCGGCCCCTGCGCCGGCTGCCACCGCTGACGCCGCCGCCCCGTCTCGTCCCAGGCCAAGCTCGGCGGGGCCGCGGTAGCGCAGCACCACGAGGGCGAGGGGCACGAGCGTGATGGCGGCGATGGCGGCGGCGCCCGTGGTCGTAGCGGAGAAGCCGTGACGGGCGATCGACAGCGCGACGAGCGGCACTCCGACCATCGCGCCGACGCTCGCGCCCGTGAGCGCCATCGCGACCGCCCGGCCTTGGTACTTCTCGAACCACGGCGCGATCGTCGCGCTGAGGCCGATCACCGACATCGTGGCGTAGCCGAGCCCCATGCAGACGAACGCGGCATGGAGCTGCCAGGGGGCGGCGACATGCCCCATCGCGGCCACGCCGAGCGCAAGCAGCACGGCGCCACCCGCGATCACCCGACGGGAGCCGTGACGATCGATGGCCGCGCCCACCGCCGGGAGGACCAGCGCGGCCGTCAGATAGAAGACGGTGATGCCCACGGAGACCAGCGAAACCGACCAGCCGTGCGCCTTGGTCACCTCGTGGAGATAGACGCTCGCGCCGAAGACGCCGAGGCCCCACGTGAACACAGCGGCGAGGAAGCAGAACGCGACCACGCGCCACCCGTAACTCCGCATCGGTTCCTGCTCACGAGCGTTCGGCGCCACCGCGCGATGGTACCGTCCCGGCGCTCCGCGAAGGCGGCCTGAATGCTTGGCCAGGGTGACACCGCCGCCGGCCTGACATCCCGCCAAAGGGCGAGCGGGCGCCTCTTCGAGGCGAGGGCTCGATTCGGGCGGCAGCTGCGCGGCGAGAAGCCGGCGCGCCGCCCGGTGTCAGCCCTCGTAGTCAGGGGCGATGCCGATGAGTCTCACGCGATCCGCTGTAGAGGGCCGCTCGGCCACTCGTCGGTAGTGCGCGACCAGCGAGCAGGCGAGGCTGTGGGGCCGCGAGCATGGGCGGCGTTGCGCAAGCCGCAGCTTCTTCCTCCAGGCGCGTCACCCAGTCCGCCAGCTTGGGGCGTAGCCAGTCGTCCTGGATCACTCGACGGAACGTGGGATCGGCGATCGAATGGCATCTCTGATAATCTTGGCTTTCCATCGCCATCGCCACCCATGCACGAGGAGATCGACACATGGCTCAGAAAAAGCCGACGGTGTACGAATTCATTCCCAAGCTAGGGCAGCTTCGCGACGACGTACTATTCGGCGACGTATGGGAGCATCCAGACCTCAGCAAGCGTGACCGTAGCCTGATCACCGTGGCAATGCTGGCTGCGCTCTATCGGACCGACGAGATGCGGGGCCACATGCAGAGGGCGCTCGACAACGGGGTGACGGAGACCGAGTTGAAGGGACTGATCACGCACGTAGCGTTCTATGCCGGCTGGCCCTGCGCGGTCAACGCGGGCCGTGTCGCCATCGATGTGTTCGGACCCAAGTAGTCAGGCGCGAAAGGGAGAACAACATGGCGTTTTACGAGAAGGGCCCGGTCCGCATTCACTACCAGGAGGCCGGCTCCGGCTTCCCCCTGTTCGTCATCCCCGGCGGGGGCCAGAACTCGACCATCGGCTTCATGTCGGACCGGGCGCCGTTCAACGCGATCGAGGAATTCAAGGACGAGTACCGCTGTATCACGGCCGACCTGCGCAACGCCCCGAGCGGCCAGTCCTCCGGGCCGCTCGAGATCGATCGGCCGTGGGACTCCTATGCCGATGACCACCTCGCCCTCATGGATCACCTGGGCATCCGGCGCTTCATGGTGATCGGCTACTGCATCGGCGGCCCGTTCATCTGGAAGCTGATCCAGCGCGCGCCGGAGCGCATCGTCGCCGCGGTCGTGTCACAGCCCGTCGGCTTCCGCAAGGAATCGAACCCCATGTACGACAACAGCATGCAGACCTGGGGCCCGGCGCTGGTAAAGCAGCGGCCTGACCTCACGATGGACATGATCGACAAGTTCCTGACCCGGATGTACGTCACGAACGCCGACTTCGTGTTCAGCGTGCCGCGCGACGTCGTCCAGGGCTGCCAGGCGCCCGTCCTGGTCATGCCGGACGAGACCCCATCGCACCCCTACGAGCCCGCCATCGAGTCGGCGATGCTGGCCCCGAAGTCCGAGCTGACCTTCTTCCCGTGGAAGGACACGAAGGAGAAGATCCCACTCGCGGTGCGGCACGTGCGCACGTTCCTCAAGGCGAACCGGCCGGCCTGATCCCGATGCCCGCGAGCAAGTACGTCCGCCCGACGGTGTGGGTCCCCCCCGCGGTCGCGGCGGTGCTCCAGCCGCAGCCGCCTCTCGCGCCGTCGATCCCGCCCGTGCACGTCGTCGACCTGATGACCGAGGCGGGATCGGCGGCGTTCGGCGCGCGGTGGCGCGTGAAGGACGTGAAGCTTGTCGAGTGTCCCGCGTTGACCAACTCGCTGCCCGAGTTCAAGACGACCTACGATATCGAACCCCATGCCGAGCTGCTCGGCTTCGACGACTCGGATTGGGTCGTGATTCCGCCCGCCGATCTCGGCGTCAGGCGCGGCGGCGGCCTGGTGTCGTTCATATGGTTCCGTACCACCCTGACCATCCCCGCGAACGTCGCGGGCTTCGACACCGCCGGCGCCAAGGCAGTGTTCCGCGTCACCGTCGACGACTACGCGGAAGTCTGGATCAACGGCGCGATGCCGCGCACCCCCGGGCGGCCGAGCCCGGGGGCGATCCAGGGCTTCAACATGCCCAACCGCGTCGTGCTGGCCGACGGCGCCGTGTCTCCCGGCGACAGGTTCGAGATCGCGGTGTTTGCGATCAACGGGCCGATTTCGGCGGCACCGGGTAACTTCCTCTTCGTCCGCGAGGCGAAGGTCGAGTTCTTCCGGTGACCGGTCGCCCATGCCTCGCCATGCTCGAGTACTCACGCGACTGAGGAGAATCCATGCCGTTCGGATGGGGCATCGTCAGCGCCGGCAAGCATCCAGACGTCAAGATCGCACCGGCGATGGCCGCGGCCGACAGCGGCGAACTCGTCGGCGTCTACAGCCGCGATCAGCACCGCGCGGAAGTGTTCGCGCAGAAGCACGGCGCACGCGCCGCGTACAGTCAGCTCGGCGACCTCCTCAAAGACTCGCGTGTCGACGGCGTCTTCGTGTCCTCGCCGAACGCCTTGCATGCCGAGCACGTCGTCCAGGCGGCGGAAGCCGGAAAGCACGTGCTGTGCGAGAAGCCGATGGCCACGACAATCGCCGACGCCGTGCGAATGCTGAAGGCGTGCCGCCGCGCGGGCGTCACGTTCGGCGTCGCCTTCAACTTGCGCCAGCACCCGGCCTATATCCGCGCGCGTGAGCTCGTCGCTGCCGGGACGCTGGGGCGCATCGTGCTCGCCCAGGCGCAGTGGGCATTCGGCGTGCGCGGCCGCGACGGCTCGCCGCCGCGTACGCCGCTCACGCAGTGGTGGGACACGCCGGAGCTGATCGGGGGCGCGTCCACGATGATGGGCACCGGCGTGCACTCGGTCGACCTGCTGCGCTTCGTGCTCGGCGCCGAGGTGGACGAAATCACGGCTGTCACCGACGGCCAGACGGCCGCGCGCCCGCTCGAACAACTCGCTTGCCTCACGCTGCGCTTCGGGAACGGCACGCTCGGCCAGGTGGTCGCGAGCCGCCTTCTTCCGGACTCGCGCAACGATTTCCGCGTGTACGGGATCACCGGGCTCATCGCCGGACACCACTCCATGTGGGAAGCGCGCACGGGCCGCTTCGAGATCACGAGCGACACCGTCAATGAGACCGTCGACTACCTGGAAGCGCTGCTGCCGAACTACGTGGCAGAGATCGAGGACTTCCAGCGCGCGGTCGCCACCGGCGGCCAGCCAGCAGCGACCGGCCTGGACGGGCTGCGCGTCGTGGAGGTCACGCTGGCGATGATCGAGTCGGCGCGCACGCGCCGCACCGTGAAGATCGAGCGCGTCGAGCCGTAGCGCGCGAGCCCGGCGACGTGAAGCTCATCAATCACAACCGTCAGATGCCGCCTGGGAGGACACCATGCTGAGAGCCCTGTCCCTGTTCGTGGTCGGCGTGTGCGCCAACGTTCTCGTCGGCCTGCCGGCGTTTGCGCAATCGCCAGCCGAAGTCACGCTGACACGCATCGACTGCGGCACCGGCGCCACGCCGACGGACGTCGGCCAGCGCTTCACCGACACGTTCGCGTACAAGGATCTCAAGCTGACGTTCACGTTCAGCTGCTACTTGATCAAACACGGTGACGAATACATGGTGTGGGACACCGGCTTCGCACCTGGCACAAGTCCCAACGCGCCGAAAGTCGCCATCGTCGATCGCCTGAAGGAGCTCAAGGTTACGCCCGAGCAGGTCAAGTACGTCGGCATCAGCCACTTTCACGGCGACCATACCGGCCAGCTCGAGCCGTTCAAGAACGCGACGCTGCTCATCGGAAAGGGCGACTGGGACGGGATCACCGCGCCAACGCCGATGCAGGGCGCGAATGTCGCGGGATTCAAGAGCTGGATCGGCGAAAGCAGGAAGGTCGAGCCGCTGACCGCGGACAAGGACGTGTTCGGCGACGGCAGCGTGATCGTTCTCAGGATGCCGGGTCACACGCCGGGCCACAGCTGCCTGCTGGTCAGGCTGAAGGAAATGGGTCCGGTGCTGCTCTCCGGCGACCTGGTCCACTTCCGCGAGAACTATGAAAGCAACGGGGTGCCGAGCTTCAACTTCGACCGCGCCGCGACGGTCGCCTCGATCGAGCGCATGAAGCAGATCGCCGCCAATTTGAAGGCAACCGTCGTCATTCAGCACGACATGCGCGACATCGGCAAGCTGCCGGCGTTCCCAGCCGCCGCGAAGTAGCACTTTGGCAGTCTTGGGGTCAGGGTCCAAACTCTGTCCGTCGCCAAAATTCCGCCGGCTGGCCAAGTGTTGATCTGCCGGTCCGGATCCGGCCACGATCTCGGCTCGATGATCACACTCCTGTTCCACCTGCTTCGGCTGCTCCCCTTCCTCTTCGGCGGCCGCCAGCTGACCCTGGAGAACCTCGCCTTGCGCCAGCAGCGCGCCGTCTACAAGCGAATGATGACCCGGCCCCGGTTGCGCAGAACGGACCGCCTTTTCTGGGTCGGGCTGGCCAGGGTCTGGGCCGGGTGGAGCAGTCCCTCGTGTTCGTGACTCCCGAGACGGTCCTGCGTCGGCAGCGGCGCCGTTTTCGTGAGCACTATCGACCGGCCGGAGCTGGGGAAGGTTGTGCCAATCCGCGAAGTCGGTGGCCTGCACCATCGCTACGTCCTCCGCGCTCATCCTTTGGGCCATCGTCGCTTCGGGAACCAGGAAAGCGTTCGCGATCTCCGCCGTCGTCAATCCTCCGACCGCGCGCAGCGTGAGCGCGACCGCCGACGGTGTCGTCAGCGAGGGATGGCAACACATGAACAGGAGAAGAAGCGTGTCATCGCCTGGATCCGCCTCCTCCGCGTCCGCGACTCGCGCGGCGGGATGAAGGAGCGCGTTTCGAGCCGCGGCCTCTACGCGGCGCCGGCGCGCCGCCTCGCTGCGCGAGTGATCGGTCATCCGCCGCGAAGCGACCTGGATCAGCCAGCCGCGCGGGTCGCCGGAAGCCCGTCGCGCGGCCACTGAACGGCCGCTGCGATCAGCGCCTCCTGCACGGCGTCTTCGGCCGCGGCGAAGTCTCCGTAGCGTCCGACGACGCAGCCGAGAACCTGTGGTGTCAGCTCGCGCAGCAGGCTCTCGGCGCGGCTATCGAGAGAGGGTGACGTCACACCTCGACGGGTGAAACGCTCATGACCTCGCGGACCTCGATGTCCATGTTCAGCGGCTTGCCGCCGGGCCCGGGCGCCGCCGAGGCTTTCCCGGCGACCTCATAGGCGCGCTCCGGACGATCGACTTCGATGATCCAGTAGCCGGCGAGGAATTCCTTCGTCTCCGGAAACACGCCATCGGTCACCGGCCGACCGTCGTGGCCTGCCCGCACGAGCCGGGCCTGGCCCGGTCCGGTCAAGCCCTCGCCGCCGACCAGCTCGCCTGCGTCCCTCAATTCCTTGTTCAGCCGCTGCATGAAGTCGATGTGGGCCTTGACGTCCTGCGGGGGCCAATTGAAGATCTCCCAGTCCCCCTTACCCTTCGGTGCGTGCATCATGAGCATGTATTTCATCGCTTTGGCTCCTTTCAGGCGCCGTGATCAGCGCCGTCATCCGTAGGTCGGAGCACGGACCGGATTCTCGACATCGCGGATGAAGAAAACTCTCGGCGACGGCTCTTCCGATTCTCTGTCCGTCGCCAAAACCCCATCCGCCGGCCAAGTGGTTGATCTGTCGGTTCGGATCCGGCCACTATCTCAGCTCGATGATCACTCTCCTGCTCCACCTGCTTCGGCTCCTCCCCTTCCTCTTCGGCGGCGACCGTCAGCTCGCCATCGAGAACCTGGCTTTGCGCCACCAGCTCTCCGTCTACAAGCGAACGACGACGCCGCCTAAGCTTCGTACGACGGACCGGCTTTTCTGGGTTGGATTGGCCAGGGTCTGGGCCAGGTGGAGGCAGTCCCTCGTGTTCGTTACGCCCGACACGGTTCTGCGTTGGCAGCGACGCCGTTTCCGTAAGCACTGGGCCAAGCTCTCCGGCCGGCCCTCCGGCCGGCCGCCGGTCAGCGCCGAGACCATCGCCCTCGTCCGAAAGATGGCCGCCACCAATCCGCTATGGGGTGCCCCCAGAATCCATGGCGAGCTCCTCAAGCTCGGCATTGACATTTCCGAGCGCACGGTGTCTCGGCTGATCTCCAAGCGGCGCCCACCCCCGTCTCAGACCTGGCGCACGTTTCTCACCAACCACATCGCGGGCCTTGTTTCGATCGACTTCTTCACCGTTCCCACCGCTCGCCTGCGTGTGCTCTTCGTCTTGGTGGTCCTTGCTCACCATCGCCGCCGGATACTGCACTTCAACATCACCGAGCATCCCACCTCTGCTTGGACCGCCCAGCAAATCGTGGGCGCCTTCCCCGACGACAGCGCCCCCGCCTATCTCCTCCGTGATCGTGATGCCATCTACGGGGACTCCTTCCGCCAACGTGTGAAGGGCATGCAAATCCAAGAAGTCCTCACAGCTGCCCAAAGCCCGTGGCAAAATCCTTTCGCGGAACGGCTCATCGGCTCGATACGGCGAGAGTGTCTCAACCATGTCCTCGTCCTGAGCGAGCGCCACCTGCGAAACATACTCACCGGATACTTCAAGTACTACCACCGCGCCCGGACCCACCTCTCCCTCTCCAAGGATGCGCCGGACGGGCGGCCGGTCGAGCCGCCGCAGCTGGGAAACGTTGTGCCCATCCGCGAAGTCGGTGGCCTGCACCATCGCTACGTCCGGCGAGCGGCGTAACTGCACCTGCCTCGGCGGGCCCGGTACACGCCTTACTACCTACCCATTCATTCTGCGCAGCAATCCGCCTCTTCACCGATGCGGCCCCGACCTGAGGGGCCGAGCCCCGTGGTCGGGAACGCGTCTACGCTTCTCCCCATCGTGTCGCCGGGCCCATCGGCCGATCGAGCGTAGTCGAGAAGCGGGCGGATGGGGTTCTGGCGAGGGACACCGCTTCCTCGGCTACGAAGTCGCCGCCCTCACGGTCGCCAGTACATGCGCCGCGCCGCCCGTCACCCGTCGCCTACCGGGCGAGCCTTCCTGGCTGCTCACCGTCACGACATCGTGGCCGTCGACTTCTTTGTCGTACCGACTCTGACCTTTCGCCTGCTCTTCGGCTTTGTGATACTCCGCCACGACCGCCGAGAACTCGTCCACCATGCCGATGCTGTCATCGGCGCCGCAGCCTGTGTTGGCGCCCGCCCGAGTCAGTTCCAGCGCGAATGTTTCGGAGCCGACGCGAACGCTTTGCCAGCTCGTAATATCTTTTTGACCAGGCAGGTGCCGTCGAGGAAACTTCATCGCAAAAAACAGAGAACCAACGCAGGAAGAATCTATGCTGTCGCCGTCGCCGACACGCGAGGGTCAGTAGATGCCGGGCACGAAGCGGTAGGGGACGCGCCGGCAGTATGCCGCCCAGTCGGCCCCGTACTTCTCCCGGCAGTCGCGGTCGTCGCGGTGTTCCCGGTGGACGAGCAGCGCCGTCAGCGCGACCGGGTAGACGTAGGGCACGAGCGAGCCGAACCCGCACGTGAGGGCCCAAGTCCACGCCATCGCGATGTCCCCGGTGTAGTTGACGTGGCGGGCGAGGCCCCACCAGCCGCTGACCAGGAGGGGGGTGCCGCGCACGGTCGGCAGCGTCTGCGGCGCGTGCAGCCGCCCCCAGGGCAGGCGCGGGAGCGCGCGGCGCAGGCGCCGGCCGGCGTTGCGGAAGTAGTCCTTCTGGCTGTTCGCGGTGTCGAACACCCAGTAGGCCAAGAGGTGGAGGGCCAGTAGGGCCGCGGCCCAGCCGAGAGGAATATCCACGCCGGCCTGGAGAACGTAGTAGGCCGGTAGGCAGTAGACGAACGGGACCCACACCAGGTTGCCCCAGGCCAGCATCCAGCCGAAGTTCTCGCGGGCGATGTCCATGCTCATGGGGACGCATTCCTCGCCCTTGTAGCAGGCGTTGACGTAGCAGAGGTAGTAGAAGGCGAGCAACGCCATGGAGGTCGTCACGCTGCCGCGGGTCTCGTACTGCCGGACCAGCATGGACACGGTGAAAAGGAACCACAGCATGATCCCGGGCCGCAGCTCGACGAAGAACTTGATGTCGAAGGGCCCCAGGCGGGGATTAAGAACCGCGCCCATGAAGAAGTCCTGGACGAGGTTCCCGGTCCGCCGCTCCGCCCGGCCCGACCACCGCGCTCCCACGTGGCAGGCGGCGGCGAGCGCGGTGGCCACCAGCGTCGCCACCGTGAGCAGCGGTCCGAAATGGGCGTGCAGCCGCGTGATCGGAAAGAGCCCGGTCACGTGCAGGACGGCCGCGGCGGCCAGGGTGGCGTACCAGGCGAACAGGCCGTTGTACCGGTAGGTGAGTCGCGAGCGACCGTCAGGCAGGAGGGCCCCCTGCCCAGTAGGTCCCGGGCCCACGAGAGACAGGAGCGCTTGCCACGCGAGCCAGCCCCCGTAGATGGCGAGCGCCGTTTTCGTGGGCCACGCATGGGTGACCACGCGACCGGCCAGCGAGCCGAGGAACTCGGCCATTGCGTGAGGGGCCAGCGAAGGGGGACGTGGCAGCGCGCCGCCGTGGAACTCGACCGCGATCCAGAGGTAGTAGACAGCGGCCGGGAGCAGGAGGAGCGCCGCCCCCGAGCCCCAGGCGCCGCCGAATTCCCTGGCGGGGACGCTCTCCGGCACACCCCCGGGCGCCCGGGGGCGTTCCGCGCGGGCTGCCCGGGGCTCGACGTCCCCGAGCGCAGGCGCCGTGGTCTCGTGTGGGGTCCCTGGCCTCATCACGCTCCGAGAGATAATAGACCAGCTGCGGATCCGCGCATCTGGTAGCCTAGCACTCGCTCGGCACCCGGAGCACACATGCCCGACGACCCGGGACTGACGGACCTCGTGCAGACCTCCTTGCCGCGACGTGACGTCGCGCCCACCGCAGCGCGCTACCTCGCCCTGCACAATGCAGCCACCGGTAGCGTCGATGCGCGCCAGCGGCACTACGCGCGCATGGTCGGCGACTTCTACGACCTGGTGACGGACTTCTACGAGTTTGGCTGGGGACAGTCGTTTCACTTCGCCCCTCGCCACCGGGGCGAGTCGCTCGCCGCGTCGCTCGCCCGCCACGAGTTCTTCCTGGCCCTCCGGCTGGGTCTGCGCCCCGGCATGCGCGTGCTGGACGTGGGGTGCGGCGTGGGCGGGCCCATGCGGGCGATCACGCGCTTTTCCGGGGCCCGGATCGTCGGCATCAACGCCAGCGCCTACCAGATCCGGCGCGGCCTCGAGCAGACACGGGCGGCCGGGCTCGATCACCTGTGCGAGTTCCGGCACGGCGACTTCATGGAGATCCCGCCCGACGACGGCCCCTACGATGCCGTCTACGCCATCGAGGCGACCTGCCACGCGCCCGAGCGCGCCCGGCTGTTCGCGAGCCTGGCGCGGGTGATGAAGCCAGGCGCGATCTTCGGTAGCTATGAGTGGTGCCTCACCCCGCGCTACGACCCCGGCGATCCCGAGCACCGCGCGATCAAGGCGGACATCGAGGCCGGCGACGCGCTACCCGACCTGGTGCCCTTCCATGTGGTGCTCGACGCCCTTGATCGGGCCGGGCTCGAGGTGCTGGAGCACCGGGACCTGGCGCCGGAATGCGACCCGGAGACGCCGTGGTACGAGCCCCTTGCCGGCCGCTGGTCACTGGCCGGCTTCCGGCACACGCGGGCCGGCCGCGCCGCCACGAACCTCGCGCTGCGGGCGCTAGAGGCCGTGCGCATCGCGCCCCGCGGGTCGGCGGCGGTCAGCACCTTCCTGAACCGCGCCGCCGATGCTCTGGTGCGCGGCGGCCAGACCGGCATCTTCACGCCGATGTTCTACGTCCTCGCCCACAAGCCGCGATGACGGCGCCGTCCCGCAACGGATCCCGCCCGATACCCTCGCCCTTTCCCGACGGGTGGTTCCGCGTGGCCCGCTCGGGAGAGGTGCCGCTGCGCGCGGTGCGGCCCATCCGCTATTTCGGGCGCGACCTCGTCCTCTTTCGTGGCGAGGACGGCCAGGTGCACGTGCTCGACGCGCACTGCCCGCACCTGGGCGCCCACCTCGGACACGGGGGCACGGTCGAGGGCGACGCCCTGCGCTGCCCGTTCCACGGCTGGCTGATCGGGAGCGACGGGGCCTGCCGGCAGATCCCCTACGCGCGCGCCATCCCGGCGCGGGCGCGGATCGGCGCCTGGCCGGTGCGGGAGGTCAACGGCCTCGTCATGGTCCATCACCACGCGAGGGGCGAGCCGCCGGCGTGGCAGCTGCCGGCCTTCCCGGAGCTCGAGAACCCCGCCTGGACGCCGCTGCGGTCCGGGCCGCGCTGGCGCATCCGTGCCCACATCCAGGACGTGGCCGAGAACGGCATCGACACCGCGCACATGCCCCTCGTGCATGGCAACCAGACGGAGGCCATCACGAGCGAGGCGCTGGAGACGGACGGCCCGGTTCTCGTCCATCGCATGGCGCACCAGTACCGGCTGTTCCCCGTGGCACGCTGGCTCGGCGCGCGCGTGACAGGGCCGCTGGAGGTCACCTACTACGGGCTCGGGGTTGCCGTCAACCGCGCCTGGGTGGAGGCCGGGCTCGATCTGGCCTACCTCTTCCTGTTCACGTTCACGCCCGTGGACGAGCACGAGGTGGAAGTCGACTCCCTGCTCAGCCTGCGGCGCGTCGTCAACCCCCTGGTGACGTGGGCGCTCGGCCGCAAGGCCCTCCGCGAAGGCCGGAGGACGATCGACCAGGACGTGCCGATCTTCGAGCACAGGATCCATCGCCCGGACCCGATCCTGGTCGAGGGCGACGGCCCCGTGATGCAGTACCGGCGCTGGGCGCGCCAGTTCTACTCGGCGCCGCCCGCCGCGGAGGTCGCGCTCGCCGGGACGGCGGCGCCGTAATCCTCGCCGCACGATCTGCTACAGCGCGAGATCTAAACCAGGGGCTCCGCCCGGGCCGCGCTCGCCGCCTCACGCCCGACGGAAGGACCGGTCGATAACCATCCGGCCGTAGAAGTTGAACCACCGGCGCGCCTCGTCATCGGCGAAGGGATAGTCCGTGCCCAGCTGCCGGGCCACGGCCAGCCCCGAGACGAGGCAGTGCTCCTGGCTGTCGACCAGGTGTGCGCCACGCAGTATCAGGTGCGCTCGGGCCCCTGAAGCCGCGGGAAGAGCGCCCGAGATGCCTCCGGCGACGCCGCAGACGCGTCTCGGTCCCCTCCCCGGACGGGCTCGTCGGCGCGCTCCCGCCGCCCGCGCGGGCGCTACTGGGCGAGGAGGTGATCGTAGGCGCGGTCGCGCGCCGCGGTCACGCCGGGGCTATGCCGTGGGATGGGCGATCGAGGGGACGAGGTTGGGGACGGTGACGAGCCGGCGCCGCCGGCGCCGGTAGCGAACTCGGCACGGCGCGCGCGGCCCCACCACGAAGGTCGTGTAGTCGGGCTGGTGGCCCGAGCGCGCGAGCGACAGCTCGAAGCGCTGGAAGAGGATGGACCAGATGATCTTGATCTGCTGCAGCGCGAAGGTCGACCCGATGCACCGGTGATGGCCTCCCCCGAAGCCGATCAGGGCATGCCGGGTCCGCCGATCCTCCAGGCGCGGCGGGGCGAATCGCTCGGGGTCGTAACGATCGGGATCGGCGAAAACCTCGGGGAGCCGGTGCGCGGCGGCGGGCGAGACCATGGCCAAGCCGCCGGCCGGGATCACGTAATCCCCGACGGCAAAGTCCTGGGCCACCAGGCGCATGAGAAGGATGAGGGGCGGATGCATGCGCTCGGCTTCCTTGACGGCGCGCTCGAGGACGGCGAGGTCGCGCAGGCGGCCAATGGTCATCTCCCCTCGCCCGAGTACCGCCTCCTGCTCGGCTAGGACGGCAGGCAGGAACTCGGGATGCTCGAGCAGGAGGATGCCCGTCCACGCCCCCATCACCGCGCTCGTGTGCTGGCCGGCGAAGATGACGGCGAGCAGGAGGCCGGCGATGACCTCGTCGCTCAGACCCTGGCCATCGGCATCGCGTGCCTCCATGAGCGTCTGTAAGAAGTCCTCTCCCGCGAACCCGCGGGCGCGGCGCTCCGCGATCACGCCCGAGATCAGCGCGGTGACCCGGGCTCGCGCGCGGTCGCGCCGCCGGAAGGCGGGCAGCGGCAGGTAGGGGTTGACGAACGCGAGCAGGGTGATGCCGCCCTCGAGGTCGTGGTAGAGGTGGGCGAACTCCTTCGACAGGCGCCGGCGAAACTCCCCGCCGATCAGGCAGTGACTGGCGATGAAGACCGTGAGCTCGTTAAGGACGACCAGGAGATCGACCTCACCCTCGTCGCCCCACCCCTCCACGTAGGCCTCGACCTCCTCGCGCATGACGCGGGCATAGGCGCGCAGCCGCTCGTCGCGCAGCGCGGGGATGAGGAAGCGCATCTGCTCGTCGAGGATCTCCGGCCGCACGTCGTAGACGACGCCGGGCCCGAAGACGGGAACCGTGAATTGGTAGACCTCGCGGGCGCTGAGCTGGCTCTCCTCCGCCGCGAAGAAGGCGGCCTGGGCCCCGGGCCCCACGAACGCCGTGACGTCCCGCCCGGCCAGGCGGAAGCCGAAGATCTCGCCGAACCGCGCGCGGCCGCGCCGGAGCAGGCCCACGGGATCGCGGCGCAGCGCCAGGGCGTGCCCCAGCCAGGGCCAGCCGCCGGGGAGCTGAGGGGGAAGTGCCGCCACCGTCAGGCGCGGCCCCGCGCGGGCACGAGACCCCGGCGGGCGAAGTCGTCATACGCCTCCCGGACGGCGTCCTCGATGGAAGTCGGTTCGAAGCCGAGCTGCGTCCGGGCCTTGCTGATGTCGGCCCGCCGGCCCATCCGGAGGATGCGCACTGCCCCGGACGTGAAGCGGGGCTCGACGTGGGGGGCCATGCGGGTCACCACGGCATCGACCACGCGGGCGATGCCGGCCATGAGCGGCGGGGGCAGGCGCAGGCGCGGTCGTCGGCGGCCCGAGACCTGCTCGTAGATCCCCATCAGCTGGTCCACGGTGCGGAAGCCAGAGGAGAAGATGTACTTCTGCCCGGTGGCGCCCTTGTCCATGGCGAGCCGGTGTCCCTCGACGATGTCCCGCGCGGCCACGAACTCGAATCCCCCCGGGATGTACGCGCGGAGCCGGCCCCGCGCGAAGTCCAGCAGCACCTGGCCCATGCGGGAGGGCTTGTAGTCGTGCGGGCCGAGAATGGCGCAGGAGGTCGCGATCACCACGTCGAGTCCGTCCACCACCGCCTTGAGGCACTCGTGCTCGACGGCGACCTTCGAGCGCTGATAGGGCAGAAGCTCGGCGAACGGGTTCACGGGGACGCTCTCGTCGGCCGGCCGATCGGGCAGATGGCCGACGGCGCTGAACGACCCGGTCACCACCACGCGCCGGACGCCGTGCGTGAGCGCGGCGTGCAGGACGTGGCGGCTGCCGAGCACGTTGCACTCGTAGATCTCCTGCCGATGGGTCTCGGCGCTGGACACCTTGGCGGCGGCATGATAGATACGCTCGACGCCGCGCACGGCGGCGTCCACCGCGGCGCGGTCGCGGAGGTCGCCCCACGCCCACTCGAGGTCGAGGCCGCGCAGGGCCTCGTTGTCGCTGTCGCGCTGGGCGAGCACGCGCACGGCCTGGCCCTCGGCGAGAAGCCGCCGGACCAGATTGGCGCCAAGATGCCCGCTGCCTCCAGTCACGAGAACTCGCATAGGGCCCTCCGTTGCGCCCGCGCCGGCTCCGGGTGCGCTGCGATCACCGGGCCGTCCCGGGATAGGCTGGAGCTGCCCGTCACCGGCGGGCCCGGCAACGACTTCGGCCGCGGCCGGCTGGTCGCGCGCCAGGGCCTCGGCGGCACGGTCTCCCGCGTGTTCGCGCCGGTGTTCTTCGGGTCGCCCACCGCGTGGGCGGTCATTGGGATCTTCGCCGCATCGCAGCTCGCGCTCCTGCGCAAGGATCGCCTCGGGGGTCTTCTCGTCGTTGGCACTG
>CAVWFS010000005.1:0-261935 GCA_963754315.1 uncultured Candidatus Rokubacteria bacterium | reverse complement strand
TCGCAACACTGGTGATGGCGGCGGTCCTGGCGAGCGTCTGCCTGATCGTCTTCAGCCTCGGCCTCGGGTCGACGCAGGAGGACGCGCTCTACCTGCTCCGTCGGCCCAGGCAGCTGGTGCGGTCGCTGCTGTCGATGAACGTCGTCATGCCGCTGGTGGCAGCGGGGCTCGCGGCGGTCTTCGATTTCCCCGGGGCGCTGAACATCTCGCTCGTCGCGCTGGCGGTGTCGCCGGTTCCCCCGATCCTTCCGAAGAGGCAGCTCAGGGCCGGCGGACGCGCATCCTATGCGGTCGGACTGCTGATGGCCGCCGCCTTGCTGGCCATCGTGTTCATCCCGCTCGCCTTGAAGCTGATTGCCCTGGGCTTCGGGAAGGAGGCGCACGTCCCCGAGGCCGCAGTGGCGCGCCTCGTCGCCATCACCGTTCTGGTGCCGATCGCCGCCGGTATCGTCGTCCGGCGGCTGGCCCCTGCCTTCGCCGCGCGCGCCGCCCGGCCCATCTCGCTGGGCGCGATGGCACTGCTCGGCGTGGTTGTCGTGTTGCTCCTGATCCGCGCGTGGCGCCCCGCCGTCTCTCTCATCGGCGACGGGCACGTGCTCGCCCTCGCGGCGTTCGTGGCCATCGGCCTTATCGTCGGCCACTTACTCGGGGGCCCGGATCCGAGGGACCGCGTGGTGCTCGCGCTCGCGACCGCGTCCCGGCATCCGGGCGTGGCGCTCGCGATCGCCACCGCCAACTTCCCGCAGGAGACAGAGGGTCATGGGGGCGATCCTGTTGTACCTACTCATCAGCCTGATCGTCGAGGTCGCGTATCTGGCGTGGCGGCGCCGCCAGCTCGCGAGCGTCGCCAGCGCGGCCAGGACCTGACGGGGGGCGATCTCGCGCGGAGCGCACGTTGTCGCGAAGGTGGGCCGCCGCCGACCATACGACTTTGGTCCCATTGCGCGGGCGGTTGACGGGAGGCAGATTCACAGCGCCCTGAACACGGCGGGGTGAAGCGAAGGTCGGGGCACCGGGTAGTCCTGTTACTGTGCAGGCCGAGCGCGAGGCTCGGCTTGCGAGGAGGAGACGCCGCATGGCGACCAAGCAACCGAACATTCTGATTCTCTGGGGCGACGACATCGGCTGGTACAACATCAGTGCCTACAATCACGGCGTCATGGGGTACCGCACGCCCAACATCGACCGCGTGGCCAGAGAAGGGGCGATGTTCACCGACTGGTACGGCCAACAGAGCTGCACCGCGGGGCGGGCCGCCTTCATCACCGGACAGTCGCCGATCCGCACGGGGCTGACCAAGGTGGGGTTGCCGGGCGCCGACCAGGGCCTGCGAGCCAAGGACGCGACGATCGCCGAGCTGCTCAAGCCGCTGGGCTATGTCACCGGCCAGTTCGGCAAGAATCACCTCGGCGACAAGAACGAGTTCCTGCCCACCGCCCACGGGTTCGACGAGTTCTTCGGCAACCTGTACCACCTGAACGCCGAGGAAGAGCCGGAGAACCCCGACTACCCCAAGAACCCCGAATTCAAGAAGCGCTTCGGGCCGCGTGGCGTCATGCGTTCGTGGGCCGCCGAGAAGGACGACCCGACCGAGGACCCGACGTTTGGCCGCGTGGGGAAGCAGCGCATCGAGAACACCGGCGCGCTCACCACCAAGCGGATGGAGACCGTCGACGACGAGTTCACCGACGCGGCGCTGGGCTTCATCGACAAAGCGCACAAGGACGGCAAGCCGTTCTTCGTCTGGTGGAACTCGACCCGCATGCACGTCTTCACTCACCTGCGGCCGGAGTCCGTCGGCAAGACCGGCCTGGGCATCTACGCGGACGGCATGGTGGAGCACGATGCGGCCGTCGGCCGGATGCTGGCGAAGCTCGACGAGCTGGGCATCGCCGACAACACCATCGTCATGTACTCGACCGACAACGGCAACGAGGCGTTTTCCTGGCCCGACGGCGGAACGTCCCCGTTCCGCGGCGAGAAGGATACCAACTGGGAGGCGGGCTGGCGCGTGCCCTGCATGATCCGCTGGCCGGGCCTGATCAAGCCGGGCACCGTCTCGAACGAGATCTTCGCCCACGAGGACATGCTGCCCACCCTCCTGGCGGCGGCCGGCGTGCCGGACGTGAAGCAGAAGCTGCTCACCGGGTACCAGGCAGGCGGCAAGACCTTCAAGGTCCACCTGGACGGCTACAACCTGCTCCCCCTTCTCAAGGGGGAGGCCAAGGAGTCACCCCGGAAGGAGATGCTCTACTGGAGCGACGACGGCGACCTCATGGCGCTCCGCTACGAGAACTGGAAGGCGGTCTTCAAGGAGCAGCGTGCGGAAGGCTTCTACGTCTGGTCGGAGCCGATGGTCGAGCTGCGCGTGCCGAAGATCTTCAACCTCCGCAGCGACCCCTTCGAGCGCGCGGACCACGACGCCATCTACTACAACGACTGGCTGATCCGGCGCGTCTTCCTGCTCGTACCGGCCCAGGGCTTCGTCGCCCAGTGGATCTCGAGCTTCAAGGAGTTCCCGCCGAGCCAGAAACCCGCGAGCTTCAGCATCGACCAGGTCATGGAGAAGCTCGAGGCCGCCGGCCAGAAGAACCGATAGTGGGGCCCGAGGGGCTGCCCTGCGCCAGCGGGGCAGCCCCGTCCTCCTACCTCGGTGTCGTGCGCAGCAAGGACTGTCTGAGTGAGCGAGCGTGCCGCGCTCGACTGTCTCCGAGGAGGTGCATGCCTTCTACGAGGCGGTGCCGTATCCGGCGCCGCTCACCAGCCTGGACGAGCATCGCGACCTGTACGAGCAACCCGGACCGTCGGCGTGTGCAGTTTCATCTCCTGTGGCCGGCCGAGCCGATGCGCGGAGGCCAGCAGATCCTCGTCGCGGGCTGCGGCACCTCGCAAGCGGCGAGGTACGCGCTCCGCGAGCCGGATGCGCGAATCACCGCCATCGACATCAGCGAGACGAGCCTTCGCCACACGCGCGATCTGCAGCGCAAGTACGATCTGGAGAACCTCGATCTCCACCACCTCCCGATCGAGCGCGTCCAGGAGCTTGGGCGCACGTTCGATCACATCGTGTGCACCGGGGTGCTGCATCATCTTCCCGACCCGGACCTCGGTCTGCGCGCCCTTCGGGACGCCCTGAATCCGCAGGGGGCGATGCACCTGATGGTCTATGCGGCCTATGGGCGGGCCGGGATCTACATGATGCAGGAGTACTGTCGCCTGCTCGGGATCAGCTACTCGGAAAAGGACCTGCGCGATCTCGGCGCCACGCTCGACGCCCTGCCCGGGGACCATCCCCTCGGCAGCGCGATGCGGGCGGCGATGGACTTCGGCATCCCGATGCCCTGGCCGATGCGCTGCTCCATCCACTCGATCGCGCTGAATACGCTCGCCAAATGAACTCGTCCCGGTCGACCAGGTTGCGCGCCGACATCGTGGCTGGTCTGACGACGGCAGCGGTGGTGATTCCCAAGACGATGGCCTATGCCGCCATCGCCGGGCTACCGCTCCAGACGGGCCTCTACACCGCGCTGATTCCCCTGGTCGTCTACGCTGCGATCGGCACGTCGCGACCACTGAGCGTCACGACGACGTCTACCATTGCGGTCCTGGTGGCCGAGGCCGTGGCGCCAGTGGCGCGGGCAGGAAATCCGGCCCAGCTCGTGGAGACGGCATCCGCGCTCGCGCTGATGGTGGGCTGCGCCCTCATGTTGGCGGCCCTCCTGCAGCTCGGATTCCTCGCCGATTTCATCTCCGCTCCGGTACTGACGGGCTTCAAGGCCGGGATCGCCATTGTCATCGTGGTGGGTCAGATACCAAAACTGCTGGGTGTCCACTTCGACACGGCCGGTTTTCTACAGAACGTGACGAACATTCTGCGACACCTCCCCGATACCTCGGCCGCGACACTTGTGCTCGGCGCTGCCCTGCTGGGACTCATCGCCGGACTCGAGACGTTCCTTCCGAGATGGCCGGCTCCGCTCGTCGCGGTCGTGGTGGGCATCGCCGCCTCCGGTCTCCTGGGACTCGACCGGCTCGGCGTGGAGCTGGTCGGTCAGATCAAGTCTGGACTTCCGTCCTTCGCGCTGCCCGACGTTGCGCTCGGCCTTCAGATATGGCCGGCCGCCCTCGGCATCGCGCTCATGAGTTTCGTCGAGACCATCGCGGTCGGGCGCGCGTTTGTGCGACCGGGCGAACCCGTCCGACGCCGAACCGCGAGCTCATGGCCATCGCTCTGACCAATCTCGCGGGCAGTGCCTTTCAGAACATGCCATCGGGCGGCGGCATCTCAAACCGCCGTCAACCGAGCCGCCGGCGCGCGCACGCAGGTTGCCGGGCTCGTGACGGCGGCGGCCGTCCTCGCCACCCTGCTATTCCTCGCGTCGCTCGTCTCGCTGATGCCTCAAGCGGCTCTCGCGGCCGTCGTGGTGGCGACGACCGTGAGTCTCTTCAAGCCCGCCGAGTTCGCGGAGATCTGGCAGGTTCGGCAGTTGGAGTTCGTGTGGGCCGTGGTCGCGATGGCTGGCGTCGTGTTGTTGGGGACGCTGAACGGCATCCTCGCCGCGATCCTCCTCTCGGTGCTGGTCCTGTTCTACGAGGCCAGCCGGCCGCCCGTCTACGTCCTGGGCCGCCAGCGAGGCACCGACGTGTTCGTGCCGCTCACGCCGGCCCAGCTCGACATCGAGACGTTCCCCGGCTTGCTGATGCTGCGCACTGAAGGTCGCGTGTACTTCGCCAACGCGCATCGCATCGGCGATCGGATGTGGGCGCTGGTGCACGAAGCCAACCCGCGGATCCTCGCCCTCGAGATGAGCGCGGTGCCCGATCTCGAATACACTGCCCTCAAAGCCTTGACCGCCGCCGAGCAAAAGCTGAGGGAGGCCGGAACGACAGTCTGGCTGGTGGCCCTGAACCCCCGCGTGCGCGACGTGATCGATCGAGCGCCGCTGGGCAAGACTCTCGGTGCGACCGAATCTTTCCCACGCTCGGTCACGCCCTTGAGACCTATCAGCTCCTCTGAAAATCGTTTCGGTCAGGGATACGCGGTAGACGTTGGACGCCAAGGGCGTCCAAGGGGTCGCTGAGGCTGAACGTCGCCGAGTCGTGATGGGTTTGCTCAAGACCGACACGACGGTCGGCAAGGTCCGCCCCCCGTTCACACCAGTGCGTCCTCTCCCCGACGTGCAGTCCCCCTGAGACGCCAGGCGCGGCGGGCAGCGGTGGACGTGGGTGAGTGCGAGTGCGTAGGGTATGTAGGCGAGCTGGAACCGATAGCCCCCGAAGTCGTCCTGGCCAGCGCCCTTGCGGTGCATCAGGGACCAGTCGTTGAGGACCTGGCGGGGAGAGACGCGGTCGAGATGTACTACAATGCGGCGATCACGCCCTGGCTCAACATGGCCCTCGACCTTCAGGTCGTGGATTCGGGCTACAACAAGACGCTGAGCTCGAGCGGCCGGCTTCGCTGGCTGTAGGGCCAAAGTCCCCTAGCGGCGGGGGAGGAACCATCTAGACTCGGTCCGACTTCGATGAGCATCGCGAAGCTGTGGCATCGGGGTCCTGGGTGACCATGCTGGCACCTTATATGGGTACTAACTTACGTGATTCTCACTGCCGGGATGCCTGACCATGGTGAGTCAAGGGGGGAGTGCCTATGACTATTGGTTGGTTCCGATCGTGACGACGCTCAATTGACCGCCCGCCGTTACAGGTCTATGGCGACGAGAGCTCTGACGAGCGCCAAGAGAGAGTGTTTGCCGTTGCCGGGCTCCTGGGCGAGCCGAAGGAATGGAGGCGACGAAGGCGCAATGGGTCGAGCGGACCGGCGGGAAGGTGGTTCCACCTCGTCGTCGAATGCGAGACCGAGCATGCCAGGAGCGGAGGGAGCCTACATCGAAGAGAATATGCGGCTATATGCCGACCTCACCCGGATTCTGGCTAAATCGCCTCTAATGGGCTTCGGTGCGGCAATAGACATTCAGGGGTGGAGGGATGCCCTGCGTCAAGCTGAGATCTCTGTTGAGGAGAGCGCATATCACAAGTGCTTTTCTGAGGTGGTCATTTACTTCGGCCGTATTGGCTGCCTCTCGATCCCCGAGACGGCGGGTCAAATTCACCTTCGACAGAAAGCTAGAGACCGAGTACAACGCGCACAGGCTCTATACCTACATGGCCAACGGCCCAGACTGGCCGTCTGGTGAGTGCTTAGTGGTATGGTGCAACGGAGTTCAGCGACCAGAGAGACGCCAGAGATTCAGATGGCCGACCTCATCGCGCGTGAAGCCATGAAGCATCTCGACAATGAGATCGGCTGGTAGAGCGCCCGATGAGGCTGTCCATGGGCGCGCTGATGGACACCCGCCGATTCCGCTTTGAGTATTACACGCGCGATTACTGCATGGATTTGATTTCCAGGGCGCGTCGTTGGGCCGGGCGCACAGGAGGTTACCGAGATAGTTAGAAGAATGGCTGTCTACTCGGCGACGACAGGACAATCTTTCCAACCGAATCTTGTTTCTGAGTCAGACTGAGGGCATTAATGGTTAGCTGGCCGACGCGGCGTCGCCCTTCCGACGCTTTCGACGCTTGCGTCTCCACTCACGCTCCCGCTTGTCCACTTCCGCTTTCGGCGTCTGCACGACCTTGCGCGCCAGGGAGACGAACTTCTCCCATGGCGTCGGCGGTCGCGCCGTCTCAGCGTGCTTTGCCA
Source organism: uncultured Candidatus Rokubacteria bacterium (assembly GCA_963754315.1). Classification (GTDB taxonomy): domain Bacteria; phylum Methylomirabilota; class Methylomirabilia; order Rokubacteriales; family CSP1-6; genus CAVWFS01. The sequence continues at coordinate 255,232 of CAVWFS010000005.1, read as the reverse complement.
TCGCGCTTCCCCCTCCGCTCTCGCGGCTTACCCTCACGTCGTAGCCGGGAGCATGTCCTTGCCAGTGAGCGCCTTGTAGGTGACGCGCTTCCCGACGACGGCGCGGAGCGTATCCACGAAGCGCGTGCCGTCCTTCACCTTGCGGGTGTTGAACCGGTACGCCTCCTCGTCCAGGTAGCGGAACAGATGGAAGGGCTCGACGCTCACGTAGGTGCCCTTGATGCACCGCTTGAGCAGCGACCAGAAGTTCTCCAGCCCGTTGGTGTGGACCTTCCCCGCACGTAGGTCTCGGCGTGGTCGATGACCCCGTGGACGTACCGTCGGCGAGCCCGTCGTAGGACGGGAGCGCATCGGTGTAGACGTTCGAGCCGGGCTCGACGTGCTGGCGGACCTCGGGGGCCAGCGTCTCGCGCCGAGTGTTCGCGACATGCTTGACGCGGACGCGACTGTGCCCGTCCGGCCCGTGGCGCTCCAGCAGCCCCATGACGGCGGTCTTATCCTTGCCGCCCGTGCCGGTGATCTTCTGCGGCGCGCTTGTGCGCGTGCATGTAGCGGGCCTTGCCGCCGATGAAGGTCTCGTCCACCTCGACGTCGCCGGCGAACTTGTCGAAGGTGCCGCGCTGCATGGCGAGCCGGATGCGGTGGAGCATGAACCACGCGGTCTTCTGGGTCACGCCGATGCCCGCGCGCGACTTCGTAGGAGCTGATGCCGTTCTTGGCGCTGACGATCATCCACATGGCCGCGAACCACTTGTCCAGGCCGATCGGCGAATCCTCGAAGATGGTTCCGACCTTGACGGAGAACTGCTTGCGCGGGTGCTCTCGCGGCACGTCCAGACGCGGCGGGTCGAGATGAACGAGACATGCCGGCTCCCGCACGTCGGGCAGGTGACGCCGTCCGGCCAGCGCAGCTCGACCATGAAGGCGAGGCCTTGTCGGGGTCGGAGAAGTAGCGGATCGCTTCTACCAGGGTCTCGGGCACGGCGGCTGTCTTGTCCATGCCCCGAGGATGCCATGAACCAGCTTGTGTGTCAAGTAAGATCCAAGCCTAACCCTTATATGCGACTGACGGGGACCAGGGACGGACGGGACCAGCGCCCTGCTGAGCGCGGGTGCCGGGATCCGCGGCGTTCGCCCTCGTCCTGCTCTGGCTCGTGTTCAAGAGCTCTGGGCTCCGAATCTCGCGCGCAGTTTTCGCGTCCGCCACTCCCGGCGAGCACCAAGACAGCGGGGTGACGGCTCGCTTGACCCTGGACCCAATCACGTCTCCATCCCCTCGCCGTCTTCGCACGCGCGGGAGGTGAAAGGCTCTCGCTCGAGATGACTCCAGATCGCGCATCGCTCGCGAATGGACCCGATGGCCGCACGGCGCGCCCTGCGGATGCCCCGCCGGCTCCGCGCTCGGCCGATCCGCCGGCGGCCAAGCGCCCGAGGAGCGGCGCGCGGCGGCCCGCCGCAGCTCCGCCGCTCCGCCCCCGAGCACCGCGGTCCCAGGTGGCGGGAGCGGCACCGCTGAGGACGCGCGTCTCGAGGAGCAGGCGGCGGGCAAGGGCGAATGGCGGCGCTGGGGACCGTACGTCAGCGATCGCGCGTGGGGCACCGTGCGAGAGGACTACAGCGCGGGCGGAGACGCCTGGAACTATTTCCCGCACGACCACGCGCGGAGCCGGGCGTATCGCTGGAGCGAGGACGGCCTCGCCGGATTCTGCGACGACCGGCAGACCATCTGCCTCGCCGTCGCGCTGTGGAACGAGAAGGACGCGTTCCTGAAGGAGCGCCCGTTCGGGCTCAGCAATCAGGAGGGCAACCACGGCGAGGACGTGAAGGAGTACTACTTCCACCTCGACGGCACGCCGACGCACTCCTACATGAAAATGGTCTACAAGTATCCGCAGGTCGCCTTCCCGTACGAGGCGCTCGTCGAGACCAACCGAGCGCGAGGCCAGGGGCAGCCGGAGTTCGAGCTGTTCGATGCCATGCCCGACGTATTCACCGCCAATCGGTACTTCGACGTGTTCGTCGAGTACGCCAAGGCGAACCCCGAGGACATCCTCTGCCACATCACGGTGGTCAATCGCGGTCCCCAGCCCGCGCCGATCCACGTCCTGCCCCATCTCTGGTACCGCAACACGTGGTCGTGGCGGCTGGACGGCGAGCGGCGGGTGATCCAGCGCGTCGGGCCCGGCGCGGCCCACACGTCGCACGACCTGATCGGCGAGCGCTGGTGGTACGCGCGCGCCGGCGGCAACCCCGTCGAGCTCCTCTTCACCGAGAACGAGACCAACCGCCAGCGGCTCTTCGGCGCGCCCAATCCGGAGCCCTACGTGAAGGACGGGATCGACCAGGCCGTGGTCCACGGCAACGCCGGCGCCGTGACCTCGCAGCGGGGCAGCAAGCTCGCCGGCCACGCCCACACCGTGCTGGCCCCCGGGGCCTCGTTCTCGGTGGCGGTCCGCTTCTGCGCCGAGCCGCACGACGACCCCTTCGGCGACTTCGCCGCGGTGATGGCGCTCCGCGCCTCCGAGGCCGACGCCTTCTACGCCGCCCTCCATCCGCCAAGCCTCGACGCCGAGGAGCGGAAGATCCAGCGCCAGGCCCTCGCGGGGCTCCTCTGGACGAAGCAGTTCTATCACTACGACGTGTACAAGTGGCTCCTCGGCGATCCCTCCCAGCCGGCGCCGCCGCCGGAGCGCTGGCACGGGCGCAACCGGAAGTGGAAGGCCCTGCTCAACTCCCACGTGATCCTCATGCCCGACAAGTGGGAGTACCCGTGGTACGCCTCGTGGGACCTCGCCTTTCACTGCGTGGCCATGGCCTACATCGATCCGGCGTTCGCCAAGGCGCAGCTCCTGCTCATGGGCGACGCCGGCTACCAGAACGTCAGCGGGCAGTTCCCCGCCTACGAGTGGGACTTCGACGACGTGAACCCGCCGCTCCTGGGCTGGGCGGCGTGGCAGGTCTACCGCATCGAGCGCGACCGCACCGGCCGCGGCGACCTCGAGTTCCTGCGCCAGATGTTCGACTGCGAGCTCCTGTGCTTCAACTTCTGGGTCAACCGGAAGGACGCGAGCGGCCGCGACGTGTTCGGGGGCGGGTTCCTCGGCATGGACAACATCGAGTGCTTCGACCGCGACAAGCCGCTGCCCGACGGCGGCCTGCTCGAGCAGAGCGACGGCACCAGCTGGATGGCGCGCTTCTGCCTCACGATGCTCAGCATCGCCGACGAGCTCGGCCGCCACGACCCGGTCTATCAGAACTCGTCCATCCGGTTCTTCGAGCACTTCCTCTACATCGCCCACGCCATGACCAACATGGACGGCGCGGGGATCGACCTCTGGGACGACGAGGACCAGTTCTTCTACGACGTCGTGCACCTGACGTCGAGAAAGAACATCCCGATCAAGACGCGCTCGATGGTGGGCCTGGTGCCGCTCTTCGCCGTGCACGTGCTCCTGCCCGCGGAGACGGCGGGCCTCGATCGCTTCATCGCCCGCGCCAAGGACTTCATCGACAGGCGGCCGAGCCTGCTCAAGAACGTGGCGCCGGTGGGCGTGCCCGGAGATGGCGCGACTCAGCTCCTCTCGGTGCTCGGGGCCGAGCGGCTGCTGGCCGTCCTCCGGCGGATGCTCGACCCGGCGGAGTTCTTGTCCGACTACGGGATCCGGTCGGTATCGCGCCATCACCTCGCGCACCCGTACGTGTTCACGGCGGCCGGCCAGCAGTTCGAGGTCAAGTACCTCCCGGCGGAATCGGACAACCGCCTCTTCGGCGGCAACTCGAACTGGCGGGGCCCGATCTGGTTCCCGGTGAACTACGTGATCGTGCGGTCGCTCCACGAGTTCGGCCGCTACCACGGAGACCGCCTCAAGGTGGAATGCCCCACGGGCTCTGGTCGCTGGCGCACGCTCGAGCAGGTCGGCGCCGACATCGCCGGGCGCCTCGTCTCGATCTTCCTGCCCGATCCCGGGCGCGGCGGGCGGCGGCCCGTCTGGGGAGACAACACATACTTCCAGACCGACCCGCACTGGCGCGACTGCACGCCGTTCCACGAGTACTTCAACGGCGATACCGGCGCCGGCCTCGGGGCGAGCCATCAGACGGGGTGGACGGCCCTGGTCGCCGCGCTCCTGTTCGAGTACGGAGGACGCGGCCGCGGTGTCTGAGACAGCCCCTGGGCGCTCCTATCACCGCTGCCGCCGGATCATAATGAGTACCGGCTCGAAGCCCGCTCGTCGGTCATCCTGATCGCGGGCCGGGCCTGAGGAGGACACGACGATGGCCACACCGTACGACGTCATCATCATCGGCAGCGGGGCCGGCGGCGGCACCCTGGCCCGGCACCTGGCCCCGTCGGGCAAGCGCATCCTGCTCATCGAGCGCGGCGGCTGGCTGCCTCGCGAGCCCGAGAACTGGGACTCCGCCCAGGTGTTCATCGACAATCGCTATGTCTCGAAGGACACCTGGTACGACCGGGACGGCAAGCCGTTTCAGCCGGGCGTGCACTACTACGTCGGCGGCGCGACCAAGCTGTACGGCGCCGCCCTGTACCGGCTGCGCCGGGAGGACTTCGGGGAGGTGCGCCACCACGATGGCCTCTCGCCGGCGTGGCCCATCAGCTACGAGGCGATGGAGCCGTACTACACGAAGGCCGAGCAGCAGTACCAGGTCCACGGCGCCCGCGGCGAGGATCCGACGGAGCCGCCGTCCAGCGCGCCGTATCCCTACCCCGCGGTGTCCCACGAGCCGCGCATCCAGCAGCTCCACGACGATCTCGCGCGCGCCGGCTACCGGCCGTTTCACTCGCCGTGCGGCATCATGCTGAACGAGGCCGACATGCCGTGGAGCCCCTGCGTGCGCTGCGCGGACTGCGACGGCTTCCCCTGCCTCGTGCACGCGAAGTCGGACGCCGAGGTGCTGGCCGTCCGCCCGGCGCTCCAGTACAAGAACCTCACGCTGGTCACCGACGCGCAGGTGACGGAGCTCCGGACCAACGCCGCCGGCACCGCGGTGACGGAGGTCGTGGCGCGCCACAAGGGCGAGCCGGTGACGTACACCGCCGGCATCGTGGTCGTCTCGTGCGGCGCGGCCAACTCCGCCAAGCTGCTGCTCCAGTCCGCGAACGACAAGCACCCGCGCGGGCTCGCCAACGGGTCGGACCAGGTCGGGCGCAACTACATGTTCCACAACAGCGCCGCCGTCCTCGCCGTCTCGCGCGAGCCGAACCCGACCAAGTACCAGAAGACCCTCGGGCTGAACGACTTCTACTTCGGCATGAAGGGCTTCGAGTACCCGATGGGCAATATCCAGATGGTGGGCAAGTCGCAGGGACCGATGTACAAGGGGGAGAAGCCGCTCGAGGCGGGGCTCGCCCCGATGTGGTCGCTCGACACCCTCGCCCGCCACGCCGTGGACTTCTGGCTGTCCACCGAGGACCTGCCGAGGCCGGACAACCGCGTCACCGTCGACCGCGACGGGAACATCCACCTCTCGTACACGCTCAACAACCAGGTCCCGAAGCAGCAGCTCTACGCGAAGCTCAAGTCGATGCTGAACAGCCTCGGGATGGATCCCCACCACCTCATCCCGCGGAACCTCTACATGAAGAACGAGATCGGCATCGGCGGCGTGGCGCACCAGGCGGGCACCTGCCGATTCGGCACCGATCCCACGACGTCGGTGCTCGACTCCAACTGCAAGGCGCACGAGCTCGACAACCTCTACGTCGTCGACACGAGCTTCTTCCCGAGCATCGGCGCGGTGAACCCCGCGCTGACGGCGATGGCCAACGCGCTCCGCGTCGGCGACCACCTGCTCCAGCGAATCAAGTAACCGCGGGGTGCGTGTCCCGCATCCTGCCAAGGAGGACGTGCCGTGAGTGTCAAGGGAAAGGTCGCCATCGTCACCGGCGGTAACAGCGGGATCGGCATGGCCATCGTGCTCGAGCTGGCCCGCCAGGGCGCCAGCCTCGTCATCGACTACGTCGCCCACCCGGAGGCGACAGAGGCCCTCGAGAAGCAGGTCGCCGCGCTCGGCGACCAGGTCATCGGCGTCGACGCCGACGTCAGCAAGGTGGCCGACCTGCAGCGCCTCGTCGACGCCACCGTCAAGCGCTTTGGCCGCCTCGACGTGATGGTCAACAACGCCGGCGTGGAGACGCGCACCTCCGTGCTCGACACGACGGAGGCGCAGTACGAGAGGGTGCTCGGCATCAACCTGAGGAGCGCCTTCTTCGGCACCCAGCTCGCCGCCAAGCAGATGGTGAAGCAGGGCGGCGGCGGGCGAATCATCAACATCAGCTCGATCCACGAGGACTGGCCGATGCCCGGCAACATCGCCTACTGCCTCTCCAAGGGCGGCATGCGCATGCTGACGCGCACCGCCGGCGTGGAGCTGGCGCCGCACAACATCCTGGTCGTCGGTGTGGCTCCCGGAGCGGTGGCCACGCCGATCAACCTCGTCACGATGAAAGATCCCGCCCTGATGCAGCGTCTCAACGCCGCCATCCCGATCGGGCGCATGGCCAAGCCCGAGGAGATCGGGAGCGTCGTGGCCTTCCTGGCCAGCGACCAGTCGAGCTACATGACCTCGACCACGCTGATCGTGGACGGCGGCATGATGCAGCAGAGCCCCGGTCTTTGACGCGAAGGGGGGCTTGCAGGAGAGTTGCAGAAGGGTGTAAGGAGGTCTGAGCGAAGTCGAAGGGCACACCAAGTTCGAAAAGAAATAGAAGTGAGTTCGATGCCAGACGAGAGAGCCAACGAAGAGACGAGCAGATTCGAAGTCAAGGGGGACGTGTCGTCGCATTTTGCCTGGCTGCGCACGCGTATGAGCATTGAGCGCACCTTGATGTCCTGGGTGCGAACGGCCACAGCGTTAATCGGCTTTGGCTTTACGATTTTTCAGTTTCTGCACAGGTTCAACCAGACACCGGGCATTAAGCCGGCCGATCGATCCGTGGACGCCCTGGGTTCTAGGCTTGGCGCTCATCGGAACCGGTATCGTTGCGCTGACTATCGCAGTATGGGAGTACCGGTCGCTGGTTCGCTATCTCTGGGAGAAGGATTTCAAACCGATTGCCGGGGTTGATGAATTTGCTCACCACACACCGGTCGTCGCGGTATCAGTCGTATTGATCCTGATCGGAATCTTTGCTTTTGCTGCTGTGCTCTTGCGAGAGCCGTAAAGAGACGATGGGCTGAGGGAATCAAAAATTGAAAGGAGAATGAAATGGCAACCCAAGCGCAAAAGAAGCCAAATATCCTCGTCATCTGGGGGGATGACATCGGCATCTGGAACTTATCATGCTACAGCGGCGGGATGATGGGCTACCAGACGCCCAACATTGACCGCATCGCGAAGGAGGGGATGAGGTTCACGGACTGCTACGGCGAGCAGAGCTGCACAGCGGGCCGCTCCGCGTTTATCACCGGGCAGAGCGTCTACCGCACCGGCCTCTCCAAGGTCGGCGTGCCTGGCTCACCAATTGGACTCCAGGCCGAGGACCCGACCATTGCCGAGCTGCTAAAGCCGCTCGGGTACGCCACCGCCCAGTTCGGCAAGAACCACCTGGGAGACCAGAACAAGTACCTGCCGACCGCCCACGGCTTCGACGAGTTTTTCGGCAACCTGTATCACCTGAACGCCGAAGAGGAACCGGAGCTACCCGACTACCCGAATCCGAAGGACTTTCCTCACTTTCGCGAACGCTTTGGCCCTCGCGGCGTGATGCACAGCTGGGCGACCGATACCGACGACCCCACCGAAGAGCCGCGCTGGGGCCGGGTAGGCAAGCAGAAGATCGAGGACACCGGCCCGCTCACCAAGAAGCGCATGGAGACCTGCGACGACGAGTTCGTCGGCGCCGCCAAGGACTGGATCAAGCGCCAGCATGCAGCGGGTAAACCCTTTTTCTGCTGGGTGAACACCACCCACATGCACCTTCGGACCCATCCGAAACCCTCGAGCATTGGACAGGCTGGCCGGTGGCAGTCGCCCTACCATGACACGATGATCGACCACGACAAAAACGTGGGCGAGTTACTGAACCTGCTGGACGAGCTGGGCATCGCGAACGACACCTTCGTCATGTACAGCACCGACAACGGGCCGCACATGAACACCTGGCCCGACGGCGCCATGACGCCTTTCCGCAGCGAGAAGAACACCAACTGGGAGGGCGCCTTCCGCGTGCCAATGGTGGTGCGCTGGCCGGGCAAGATCCCGGCGGGCGTTGTGTCCAACGAGATCGTCCAGCACCACGACTGGCTGCCGACGTTCCTCGCGATGGCCGGCGAGCCGGGCATCGTCGAGAAGCTTAAGAAGGGACACCAGGCGGCAGGCAAAACGTTCAAAGTGCATATCGACGGCTACAATTTGGTGCCGTATTTAACCGGCGAGGTGAAGAAAAGCCCGCGCCAGGGATTCGTCTACTTTGACGACGACGGCAACTTGGTTGCCCTGCGCTTCGACAACTGGAAAATCGTGTTCATGGAGCAGCGCGCTGAGGGGACGCTGCGGATCTGGGCCGAGCCGTTCGTGCCGCTGCGGGTCCCGAAGCTCTTTAACCTGCGGACCGACCCGTTCGAGCGAGCCGACATCACCTCGAACACCTACTACGACTGGTTACTGGACCACATCCCCCAGGTATTAGCGGCGCAGGCAATCGTGCTCCCGTTCCTGGAGACGTTCAAGGAGTTCCCGCCCCGCCAGAAGGCGGCGAGCTTCACCATTGATCAGGCATTGGCGAAGATGAGCGAGGCTGCCAGCGGAGCGAGGCACTAAGAGCTCAGGGGAAGACACAAGCTGTTTAAGGTTCAATGTTCCAGGTTCAACGTGTAACTCGTTCGACCTGGAACATTGAACTTTGAACCTTGAACTGGGGTAGCAATGGAAGTCCAGGACTTCTACGAACGGTATCCGTATCCCCGGCCGATCGACAGCCTGGAGAAATATCGACGGCTCGGGCAGGACCGGCAAAAACGCCGGGTGGACTATCATCTCTTTTGGCCTGGACGACCCTATCGGGAAGACCAATCCATCCTGATTGCCGGGTGCGGGACATCGCAGGCGGCCAAGCATGCGTTGCGTTGGCCGGCTGCTCAGGTTACCGGCATTGACTTCAGCGCAATCAGCGTGCGCTGTACCGAGGAGCTCAAACGAAAATATGAGTTAAGCAATCTCCAGGTCCGCCAGATTCCGATCGAGCGCGTGAGCGATTTGAAAATGAGCTTCGATCAGATTATCTGCACCGGGGTTCTCCATCATCTTGCGGACCCCGATGCGGGGCTCAGCGCTCTGCGCGGCGTGCTGAAACCGGACGGCGCGATGCATCTCATGGTGTATGCGCCTTACGGGCGGGCCGGCATCTATATGCTGCAAGAGTTCTGCAGAAGGATCGGTATCCAGACCAACGATGAGGAGATCCGCGATCTCATCGCTGTGCTGGCAGCGTTGCCGCCCGGCCATCCGTTGGAACATCTGCTGCGCGAGACCCCGGATTTCCGTGAGGAGGCGGCGCTCGCCGACGCGCTGCTGAACCCGCAGGACCGCAGCTATTCAGTGCCGCAATTCTTTGATTTCATCGAAAAGGCCGGACTGACATTTGGCCGCTGGGTAAAACAAGCACCTTACAGCCCTCATTGCGGTGTCGTAGCAAAGATCCCGCAGGCCTTCCGGCTGAAAGACCTTTCCGTCGCAGAGCAGTATGCCGCTGTCGAGCTATTTCGCGGCACCATGGTACGCCACAGCGCGGTTGTTTATCGAAACGACAGCCCTGGCGGTCCGCAACCGGTCAATTTCGCCGGCGACGCCTGGCTCGGCTATGTGCCGCTTCGAATGCCAGACACGATCTCTGTGCAGGAGCGGCTGCCGCCCGGGGCCGCGAGTGTGCTGATCAACCAGACACACGCCTACCGGGATCTGTTCATGCCAATAGATTCAACGGAAAAGCGTTTGTTCGATGCCATTGATGGGAACGATAGTATCGGCGGCATAGTGGAAAGAACCTTGCCATCCTCACAAACAGAATCGCAGCTCGATATGGCACGTAGCTTCTTTGAACGGCTCTGGTGGTACGATCAGGTCGTGTTCGACGCGTCGCGGTGCCACGCACGAAGAGCGGAGAGCTGACGTGTCGGGGATTCAGGACATGTTAAGTAGATTCTGCGATCAACGACGCCTCCCTCGCGCTGTTCCAGCGGGATAACTGAGCGTTCGCCTCTATCAGGAGGGGCCGACCCGGAGAAACACGTTCAGCAGGGCACCGATCCCGGCTTCGCAGGGGCTAGACCACTCCGATGCCGCGCAGCCCGCGGAGGATGAACTCCAACGCGACGGCGACCTGCAACACGCCCAGGACCGCGCCGAAGATCCGCAGGACCATGACGGCGACGCCGCCCATGACCCGGCGCGCGGACAGCATCGACAGCAGGTTGAGCGCCATCACCCCCATCAGCATGGCAACGATGGTCGCGGTGCGCGCGGCGTGAGGGCTGTTGGCGAGGAGGGCGATGACGGCCGCAATGCCATAGGGCGTGACGACCGTGGGAAAGGCAAGCCGGAAAGCGGCCGCCATCGGTGCGGCCGGGAGCGGCGGGGGCGCCGCGGGCTCGGGCCGGTACTGCTCGAAGACCACACTCAGACCGACAAGGAAGAAGATGATCCCCCCGGCGAGCGTCATCGCCCAGACCGAGAGGTTCCAGTTCTGGAGTAGCGCCCAACCGACGAAGCCGCCGACGACCACGGCGATCACCCCGAGCACGCATGCCCGCACGGCAATCTGCCGTAGCGTCGAATCGTCCGCCTCGCGCGTCAGCTGCAGGAACGGGCCGACGATCTTGATGGGCCCGAGTGTCACGAAGAGCAGCGTGAAGACCTTCCCTAACCCCAGCAGGACATCACCTTCCGCCATCGCTGATTCCATCGCCAGATGCGCGTCGGTCAGCGCGGCTGGCTCGGCATCCGGACGACGCACCGGAAGCCCAGGTGGCACGTCGAGGTGTCGATCGGCTGGGCCATCCGGGCCGCGGGCCGGTAGCGCCGGCAGTAGTTGGGTGCGCACAGGTAGGAACCGCCCTTCATGACGCGACGGGGGATCCGGAGGCCCCGCATCCCCGCGTGGTAGCTCCGCTCCGCCTGGCCCCCGAGCGGGTTCACGCTCTCGCAGCAGGGATGCACCAGCTCCGCGTGCGGCTGGTACCAGTCCATCGTCAACTCCCACACGTTGCCGGCCATGTCGTGGAGGCCGTAGCCGTTCGGGGGGAACGACCCCACGGGCGCCGTCCACTCGTACCCATCGGTGAGGAGATTCTCGTGAGGAAAGTCGCCCTGCCAGGAGTTGCACATGGACTTGCCGCGGGGGGTGAACTCGTGGCCCCAGCAGAACTCCGCGCCATCGAGGCCCCCGCGGGCGGCGAACTCCCACTCAGCCTCGGTGGGGAGCGCCTTCCCCGCCCACCGGGCATAGGTCTCCGCGTCCTCGTACGCCACGTGGACCACCGGGTGCCTGGCGAGTCCCCCGAGCGAGCTCTGCCGCCCTCGAGGGCGCCGCCAGTCCACCCCCGGGGTCCAGTCCCACCAGTTGACGGGGTTGCGGAGATCGACCGGGTGCAGGGACTTCCTGAACAGCATCGACGCGGCCACTAGCATCTCGGGCTTGGCGCCCGGGTAGTCCTCGGCCGTTGGCGGGCGCTCCGCCAACGTCACGTGTCCCGTCGCCTCCACGAATCGCCGGAACTCGCGGTTGGTCACCGTGTACCGATCCATCCAGAACCCATCCACGGTAACCTCGTGGGCGGGCGCCTCCTCCGGGTAGTGGTGGTCGGATCCCATGCGGAACGCGCCGCCCGGGATCCACACCATGTCGGGCGCCGGCGGGGGGCCTGGCGGCGGCGCCGCCGCCAGGTATTCCGCCTTCCGGTCGGCGACCATCAGCTCTCGATCCGGTCGATGTTGCGAGTCCGGTACCCCATCACCACCTTCGTGTAGCAGCGGAGATTGGATTGCCCGATGTCGTCCCCCCAGATGACGAGGATGTTCGGCTTCTTCGCGTCCGGCATACGATGTCCCCCGCGGTTTCCCCACAAGAAGAGATATCACGCGACGGCGCCGGAAGGAAAGCCTCACTGCTCTTCCCGGGCGTTCTGTTACTACGCCTCGGCGTGAGGCAGCAGCTTCGTCAGCGTTGGGCGACCGACTCCAGACCACCGCCGAGCTGATCCGCTACGCCATCGAGCACGGCCTGCGTGCTCCATCCCGGCAGGGTAGCCAGGGCCGACCCCCAGGACGGGGCCCCGACGCTCGCCTCCGGAGTTCTCCGGAGTCCTTCCGTAATTCTCCGAATTGTGCGCGGCGTCCTCAGACCCTACATTCGGCGCGTGGATCGACCGCGGCTGCTGCTCGCCGAAGATCACGCGAGGGTCGCCGAAGAGCTGCGCGGCCTGCTCGCCGCACAGTTCGACGTCGTGGCCACGGTGGCCGACGGAAATGCCCTTCTCCGGGCGGTGGACGACTACCACCCCGACGTGATCGTCACCGACATCGTGATGCCTGGTCTCGACGGGATCGCCGCCACGGTGGCGCTCCGTGCGCGACATCCCGCCGCGCGGGTCGTGCTCGTCACCGTGCATGACGATCCCGATCTGGCGGAGCGAGGGTATGCGGCCGGCGCGCTCGGCTACGTGTTGAAACACACTGCCGCCCGCGAGTTGGTGCCGGCGCTCCGCGCCGCCCTGCGGGACGAACGGTATGTGTCGCCGAGCATCCGCCGCCGATGAGTATCGCGGGCGGGGGAGCGGAGCCGCATCCCGATGGGCGGCGGTCCGTCGTGCGGGCGCCGCCGTGAAGCGTTCGTGACGGTCACAAGAACCAGGAGGCTCAACGAGGGTAAGAGGGTACGTGATGACTCGGAAGATCTGGCCTATGCTGCTCGCGCTGTTCACGGCCGTGGGGCTGGCGTCAATGCCGGCCCTCGGCGCAGCCGAAGCCCAACATCCTCTTCATCATGGGTGAGGACATCGGCTGGATGCAGCCGATGTCTACCACCGGCAAGTTCGTGAGGGACTACTGAGTGCGCATTGCAACTGGCAGGATAGTGCTGCTCAAGCGAGCGTCTCAGAGCATGCGTCGCTGGAGAGGAATGACAACGCAAGCCCATGCTGGGCACGGGGGGGTCGCCGAATGATCACACAAGCGATGAAGGTGTTCGTGGCGCGCGTTGCGCTCGTGAGTGCATGTGGACTCTATCTGGCCGGGTGTGCCGGGAACGTCGAGCTCGGACCGGATGCGGTCAAGGGTAAGACAGTAGACGGCACCGTCGACATGAAAGAGGTGCAGGCGGCCTACATCGGCAGCGGCAGCGCGGGGACCGGCGTCCTGGTCTTTCGCGGCAAGGAGCACCCGTTTCAGGTCGGCGGGGTCGGGATCGGCGGCATCGGCCTTTCCACGATTGACGCGAGGGGCGAGGTGTACAACCTCCGCGACCTCTCCCAGTTCCCCGGCACCTATGGCCAGGCCCGCTACGGCTTTGCCATCGGCTCCTCGAGCGCCGGCGATCTCTGGATGCAGAACGAGGCGGGCGTGATCCTGCGCCTGAAGGCGAAGCGTGAAGGGCTGATCCTGAGCCTCGGGGGCGACGCCGTCGTCATTTCGCTGAACCCGTGAGGCGAAATCCCCTCAGCCGTGGAGGCCATATGTCGAAGGCACTGACGTCGTGCGCGCTCACGACGGTACTGGTGGCAACCCTGTCCGCGCTGGGGGCAGGCGTCGCCCACGCGCAGCAAGCGAGACCCAACATCCTCGTCATCTGGGGCGATGACATCGGCGTCCACAACGTCAGCGCCTACACCCACGCGATCATGGGCTACCGGACGCCGAACATCGACCGGATCGCGCGAGAAGGCGCGATCTTCACCGACGCCTACGCCCAGCAGAGCTGCACGGCCGGCCGCGCGTCGTTCATCCTGGGCCAGCATCCCTTCCGCACGGGCCTGCTGACCATCGGCATGCCGGGCTCGGCCCAGGGCATTCCCGACTGGGCGCCGACCATCGCTGACCTGCTGAAGCCGCAGGGGTACGCGACCGGGCAGTTCGGCAAGAACCACCTGGGCGACCGCGATTCGCACCTGCCGACGATGCACGGCTTCGACGAGTTCCTGGGCAACCTCTACCACCTGAACGCGGAGGAGGAACCCGAGACCTACTACTACCCGAAGGATCCCGAGTTCCGGAAGAAGTTCGGGCCGCGGGGCGTGCTTCACACCTGGGCCGACGGCAAGGGCGGCCAGAAGATCGACGACACCGGGCCCCTCACCCGGCAGCGCATGGAGACGGTCGACGGCGAGATCTTCGCCGCCGCCGAGAAGTTCATCGATAAATCGGTGGCCGACAAGAAGCCGTTCTTTGTCTGGTTCAACACGACCCGGATGCATGTCTGGACCCACCTCAGGAAGTCGGCTCAGGGGCGCACTGGGATCGGCCTCTACCCGGACGGCATGGTCGAGCACGACGACATGGTCGGCGCGCTGCTCAAAAAGCTCGACGACCTCGGAATCGCGAGCAATACCATCGTCGTCTACTCGACGGACAACGGGGCCGAGACGGTCACCTGGCCGGACGGCGGGACCACACCGTTCCGGGGCGAGAAGGGCACGACGTGGGAGGGCGGTTTCAGAGTGCCGCTCGCGGTCCGCTGGCCAGGGGTCATCAAGCCCGGGACCGTCTACAACGACATCATCTCCCAGGAGGACTGGCTGCCTACCTTGCTCGCCGCGGCGGGGGCGCCCGGCATCAAGGACAAGCTCAAGCAGGGCTATCAGGCCGGCGGGAAGACATGGCGGGTCCATCTCGACGGGTACGACTTCCTGCCCTACTTCAAGGGCGAGGTGAAAAAGGGCCCACGCGAGGAGATCTACTACTTCGGCCAGGGCGGCGAGCTGAACGCCGTCCGCTGGAACGACTGGAAGGTCCATTTCGCCGTCCAGCGGGGCAACATCGCGACCAGCGTGCGCGAAGTCAC
Organism: uncultured Candidatus Rokubacteria bacterium; assembly: GCA_963754315.1. Lineage (GTDB taxonomy): Bacteria > Methylomirabilota > Methylomirabilia > Rokubacteriales > CSP1-6 > CAVWFS01. The sequence goes on along the minus strand of CAVWFS010000005.1, from coordinate 240,219 downwards.
CGGCTGGCCGACGATCGTGAATCTCAGAGCCGATCCCTACGAGAAGGCGCCCCACGAATCGGGGATGTACATACGCTGGTACGCCGACAACATCTGGCTCTTCGTGCCCGTGCAGCAGAAGCTGCAAGGACTTTCTGGTCACCGTCCCCGAGTTTCCGTTCCAGGAGGGGAGCAGCCTGAACGCCGCCAACATCAACTACACCACCCTGAAGGCGGCGGCGGTCCTGAAGCGGCTGAAGGAGCTGGAGAGCCTGTCGCCGCCTCGCAACTGAACACCGGAGACAGACATGAAAGGGGGAGCATTCGTCATGAGGGCCATCGCCGCGGTGCATCGATGCCTCCTGCTGCTCGTGCTTGCCATCTGGCTCGGCTCGAGCCCGCCGGCGTTCGGCCAGACTGACCCGCTGCCGTCATGGAACGAAGGGCCGGCCAAGAAGGCGATCGTCGAGTTCGTGCAGGCCACCACCGACAAGGCGAGTCCAAAGTTCGTCCCGCCCGAAGCGCGTATCGCCACCTTCGACCAGGACGGGACCTTGTGGGTCTCGCATCCCATGTACACGCAGGTGGTCTACTGCCTGGAGCGGGTGCCAGCGGTGGTGGCGAAAAAGCCGGAGCTGAAGAACGTGGAGCCTTTCAAGACCGTACTGTCCGGCAACCGGGAGGCGATGGCGAAGCTCTCGATGAAGGACCTCGAGGTGATTCTCGCCGCCACCCTCACCGGGATGACCGTGGACGAGTTCAACGCCGAAGTGAAGAAGTGGCTGGGCGCCGCCACGCATCCGCGCTGGAAGCGGCCCTACACCGAGCTCACGTATCAGCCCATGCAGGAGGTGCTGCGCTACTTCCGCGACAACGGCTACAAGACCTACATCGTGACCGGGGGCGGCCAGGATTTCGTGCGCGTGTACTCCGAGCAGGTCTATGGCATCCCGCCCGAGCAGGTGGTGGGCACCGCGGGGGGCACGAAGTACGGCTATGCCAAGGACGGACGACCGTTCCTCACCAAGGAGCCGAAGCTGCTGCTGAACGACAACAATGCCGGCAAGCCTGAAGGCATTCACCTGATGATCGGACGGCGGCCCTACGCCGCCTTCGGCAACTCCCCCGGCGATCGCCAGATGCTGGAGTACACGCAGGCGGGCGACGGCGCGCGGCTGATGATGCTGGTGCTTCACGACGATGCGCAGCGTGAGTATGCGTACGGGCCCGCCCAAGGGCTGCCGGCCACCAGGGTCGGCGCCTTTACGCAGGCCCTTTACGACGAAGCCAAGAAGCGCGGCTGGAACGTCATCAGCATGAAGAACGACTGGAAGCGCATCTTCGCGTTCGACCCCTAGGCGCTCGAGATAGGAGACCGTCATGAGAGCAGAGCGACCAACACTGAGGTTCCTGATGGCGGCGATGGTGGCGTTGACGATCGCAGGATGCGCCGGTGGTGGCCTGGGCGGACGCGTTGTGCCCGTGGAACCGGGTGACATTTCCAAACTGGCCGGGACCTGGCAAGGCACGATGATCCTTCCGTCGGGAGTAGGGTTGCCGGCGACCCTGATCGTCTATCCCAACGAAACCTATGCGATGGAAGCCGGCGCCTTCACCTCTCGAGGGAAGGCGCAGCTGAAAAACGGGAAGCTGGATTTCGTCACCAGTTACACGAGCGGCGGCATAGCGGTTGACAATCGGACCGGCTCCGCCTCGCTCGTGGACCAGGGCAGCTCGTGGGGCCTCGTCGGCTCGGGTTGGGCCGACGCGGGTCTCTATAACTTCGACTTCAGCAAGCCCAAGTGAGGCCGCACCGCCCGGAACTGGTGGGCGGTATGCTCCTGGTTCGCAACATGAAAGCGAGCGAATAGTGGTCTCGAATCACTGAGCTCGTGGGCGCATAATGCCTCGTCATCGCTCAGCTCGTAGGGAGGAGATTGAGAATATGGTTCGTGGACTCGTCGTCGCCGTTGCGTTCATTGCCGTCACGTTCCACCTATGTCCCACGGGCAGCCTTCAGGCTCAGCCTGCCTCGCCGCCGGCCTCCGCCGCGGCGCCGGCGCCCCACAAGGTCGAACTGCTCTTCGTGCAGAACGCGCTGTCGGGCAGCTTCGACGGCAAAACGCTGACGCTCAAGGGCGTCGGCCCCACCCTCTCTTCTTCTCCGATCGCCCGGACCGCGTGACCGGACACCTCGGCACCGCCGCATTCGTCGGCCATTGGGACAAGGGCTCGGACAGCTTTGCCAAGAACCCTCCGAATGCAACGCTGTCGATCCTCGGCGAGAAGGGCGTCACCAGTGCGGTGGTGGAGCTGACTCGCCCCCGCCTGGAACGCAGTACCCTGTCGTATACGGCCAAGGTCCTCACGGGCAAGCTTCCCGCGTCCTTCAAAGAGTCGTCGCTCTTCATCGACATCTTCGGGCGCTGGCGCATGGCCGCCATGGGAATGGCGGTGGGGGAAGAGCGTGGCATGCAGATGGGAGAGGCCCGATCCAATCCCTATCCCTATAGCTACCCTCCTCCACAGGCGCCACGATCACCGGAGACAGTTGCTGCGCCGCCGCCCGCCGCCCCGGCTGCAGCGTCGGCCCCCGCCCTGACCAGCACCCAGGCCGCGGCGGTGGCGAAGCTGAAGGAGCTCAAGTCGCTGCTCAACCAGGGGCTCATCACTCAGAGTCAGTACCAGGCCGACTCTCAAAAGCTTCTCAACCAGATCGTCGACTGACCGACAGCGAGCCCATTGCGCTCGAAGGGGACTGGCCGTTGAAAGACAGGAGACAGCGATGAACACCGGTGTGCGAGCTCTCGTTGGTATCGCCGCCGCCGCGATGCTGTCCGGTTGTGCCGGGCAGACCGAGCAACTCACCATGCAGACCGCGCCCCCCACCGGGGCCGGGCAGCCCGTGGCGAAGCCTGAGCAGGTGGTCTTTCCAAACGGCACGGTCTTCGGCGGGGCCTCAGGACGGCAGGCCAGCAGCCTGGCCCAAATCGTGGTCGACGCCAACAACAACAACATGAAGGAGTATCAACAAATCCAGGCAGCCCAGAGTAAGGATTTCCTGCAGCTGAAGGGCACGGAGACCAAGAACCTCCAGACGTCCCAGCAGGCGCTCGGGATGCTCGAGCAGCTCTCGAATCAGCAGGGCACCGGTCAGATCACCCTTTTCTTCCCCACCGGCGAGGCTCGGATCGAGCAGGGGTCGCTCCAGTACACGCGGCTCATCACCTTCCTCGACTACCTCTCCCGCGAGAGTCGAGGGCGGAAAGTCCTCTTCCTGCTGGTCGGGAGCGCCTCCGCCACCGGCAGTGCCGAGGCCAACGAGCGGCTGAGCCGGGAGCGTGCCGCGGCGCCCGAGCCCATCATCGACCAGTATCTTGTCAACGTCCCCCCACCAGTTCTTCAAAGTCTACGGACTCGGTGATGTGTACAGCCCCAAGGATGCGAACCTGACTGTGGACCAGCGCTACCAGAACGTCAGGATTGTGGCCGTCTACGACACCAACCAGGTGCCGGCCTTACCGATGGCGCCGAAGAGCTAGACAAACCTCCGCACGGACTCATGAAGATCCTCTCGCTGCTGCTCGTCTCCCTGCTTCTTGCTCCGAGTGTGCTCCCCTGGGCACACGCGCAAGCCCCAGGCGCTTCCTCGGCCGACGATGCCTGGCCCAAGCAGTTCGTCAGCGGCGAGAACACGTTTTCGATCTACCAGCCGCAGATTGAGCGCTGGCAGGGGAACGAGCTCCAGGCCCGCGCCGCCGTCGGCCTCGAGACGGCGGCCTCTCCGCAGCCCCGCTTCGGGGTCATCTGGTTCTCCGCGCTCACCAACGTCGACAAGGAGAGCCGGATGGTGACACTTCACGACATGTCGCTCTTCAAGATCGACTTTCCGGGGACACCGGATGAGGGCATCGACTACGCCAGCGCGCTCAACGATGCGCTTCCCTTGCAGCCCATCCAGATCGCATTGGATCGCCTGCAGGCCAACCTCGAGGTCACCAAGGTCATCGGTCGTCGACCGCAGGTGGCCGTCAAGAACACCCCACCACGGATCGTCTACAGCCCGCGCCTGGCCGTGCTGGTACTCACCGACGGCAAGCTGGTGCTCCGGCAGGTTCAGGGCACGCCGTTGATGCGGGCCATCAACACACGCGCGCTGCTCCTCCTGGACACCTCGAGCGGCACCTACTACCTCTGGCTCCTGAACCGGTGGGTGCAGGCGCCGGCCTTCGAGGGCCCGTGGACGGCGGCGACCAATGCGCCCGCGGCACTGGAGACGGCCAAGCAGCAGGCCATCGCCGACAAGCAGGTGAGCCTCGATGATTTCACGCCGTCGGTGAAGCGGGCCCTCGAGCAGGGCCAGCTCCCGGTCATCTACACGAGCACCGCGCCGGCCGAGCTCATCCAGACCGAGGGCCCAGCGCAGTTCCAGCCCATTGCCACGACCCAGATCTTCGATGTGAGCAACACGGCGAGCAGCCTCTTCTTCTACCGAACAACCCAGCAGTACTACCTCCTGATCTCGGGGCGCTGGTTCCGGGCCCGGGCGCTGAGCGGCCCCTGGGCCTTCGTGGAGCCGAGCACGCTCCCCGGCGATTTTGCGCAGATCCCGCTCAATCATCCGAAGGGGGCCGTGCTGGCCTCGGTGCCGGGGACGGCCGAGGCCAAGCAGGCCGTCATCGCCAACGGCATCCCCCAGACCGCCACCATCGCCCGGACGGCACAGCTCACGGTGACCTATGACGGGTCACCGCAGTTCACCCCGATCACGGGGACCGGGCTCTCGTACGCGAGGAACGCGCCGCTGCCGGTGATCCAGGTGGATCCCACCTACTACATGGCGCTTCAGGACGGCGTCTGGTTCGTCTCGTCCTCCCCGGTCCGAAACTGGCTCGTGGCCACCAGCGTGCCGCCGGTGGTCTACACGATCCCGCCGACCTCGCCGCTCTACCACGTCACGCACGTCTACGTGTACGGCGCGACGGCGCAGGTGGTCTACACGGGCTACACCCCCGGGTATTACGGCATGGTCGTGACGCCGAGCAACCTCGTGGTCTATGGCACTGGCTACGTGTACCCCGCCTGGGCCGGCACCGTCTGGTATCCGCTGCCCGCAACCTACGGGGCGTACGCGGCCGGCTATGGCGCAGGGGTCTTTACCGGATTCGCCTTCGGCATGCCATTCGGCGCCATCGCCGCCTCGGCGCCGTGGGGCTGGCACGGCGGCTGTTGCTGGGGCGGCTGGCACGGCGGCTATGCCAACGTGAACATCTACACTCGCTACGGCAACAAGTACTACCGTGCGGCCACCGGAAGCGTCGGCAACACGCAATTCGCCCGCACCCAGAACACCGCCCTCGCCCGCCAGGGCAACAACATCTACGCTACGCGCGATGGCAACGTCTACCGGAACACGGGTGGTGGCTGGGAACACTACAATTCCACCACCAATGGCTGGAACCGCATGAACACGGCGCCGGCCCAGCAGCGAGCCCAGCAGGCGCAGCGCGAGTATCAGTCATCGATCTGGGCGCAGCAGGCCCGCAGCCAGTATCTTGCAGGCGCGGGCGGCTGGCAGGAACCCGCTCGTGGCGTCGGAGGCGGATGGCAACAGCATGCTGGTGAGCTCAACGACTCCGCGTGGTCACGGTCCGCTGGCCAGGATCGCTACTCCTCCTACGGCTCCGGGGGTGGGTTCGGAGAGCGGTTCGGCGGATTCCGGCGGTGATCCGGATCGTGGAGGCTTGCTGAGCCAGGTTGTCGTTTCGCTCTGCCTGCTTCTCTGCCTCCTGGTCATGCCGGTCGCCGTCGAGGCGCAAGGTACGGGTGCCCTCGTGGAGCTGGCCCCGAACCTGTCGCTCGGCGGGGCACGAGCCGATGGCATCACCGCGCCCGACCTCGGCGGCTCTTCTTCCCGTGAGGGCGGGGAACGCAGACGGTTCACCGTCGAGGAGGTCATCGGTCCCATCCCGCTGACCTCGTCGGTGACCGCGGAGCCGACCTATGAGCAGCGCGCGAACGGCACCTTCGACGCATACGTGAAGCTCAAGGGCATCCTGGTCGTCGAGTCCGGGCTCCCCCTCTTCTCGCGCATCGAGTGGCCGATCCCCGAGGTCGACGACGAGAATGGCCCCACGAACGCCGGGATCGGCGACCTCACGTGGCTCACGCTGTTCGTCGTGGGGGACCGGAAGGCGTGGGGAACGCTCGGGATGGGTCCGGTCTTCGTCTTCCCCACGGCGTCGCACTCGGAGATGGGGCAAGGCAAGTATCAGCTCGGTCCGGCGCTCGGCTATGTGAACGATGGGGTGCCGGGCTGGCAGTTCGCGTTTCTCCTCCAGCAGTACTTCTCGTTTGCTGGCGACCCTCAGCGCTCGCGCGTGAATCAGCTCACCCTGCAGCCCTTCATCACCAAGCTCCTGCCCGACTCGTGGTACGTGCAGACCCAGCCGATCATCACCCTGGACTTCGCCAAGGGGACGAGCAGTGTCCCGCTCAATCTCGTCGTCGGCAAGCTGTTCGCGGGCCGGTGGCACGTCAACGCGCAGGCGACGGTGTATCCCCGATGGACGTCACCACCGTCCAACGACTATGAGCTCAGGCTCAGCATCGGCTACCACTTGCCGGCGTTGCTCTCGAAGCCGTAGCGCGAGGACGCGCTCGTGCCGTACCCCTCCGGCGAAGCGCGCGTTCAGTGCTGCGACAGGGGTCGGCCCCACCGGTGCCTTGGCGACTTCTCAGACGCTCACGTTCCGCGCACGGTGAGCCCGCGCGAGAGCGCGGCGATGGCCTGACGATCGTCGTGCGTCCAGAATTCCAGCGGCTCGCCCTCGGCTTCGGCGGCCAGGATCTCGGCCGTTGCCACGTGAATCGCGTCGAGCGCGCGGAGGTTCACGGCGAAGGAGCTCTTGGCGCGATCGATCACCGCGCCATCGATCGGAGCCAGATCGAGCCTGGCGAGAAAGTCGACCAGCTCCTTGCGTTTGGTCGCTGTCTGCTTATCGTCGAGGTTGCCGAGTAGCCGCTCGCGATCGACGGCCCGGAACGTCTCGACCTCGACGAGTTGCGACGACACAACGCGGTCGCCGGCGGCGAGCGGTACCTCGGGTCCCGGCTCGGCGAACAGGACCCGGAGCACGGCGCTAGCGTCGACGTACTTCACTCGGATCCTCACGCACCGCACGAAGCGACGCCTGGATGTCGACGTGCCGATCGAGCCTGGAGATCTCGAACCTGCGCCAGTCTTGCGTGCCCAGCCGCAGCCGACCGGCTTGGGCCAGGCGGTCGGACCATGACCGCGCCGCCGCTTGGGGTGGGCCGAGCTGGGCGATCGGCTCGTCCCGGTCCTTCACGAGTATCCGGGCCCCACGCGATGCCATCCGGAGGTACTTGCTCAGGTGAGCCTTGAGCTCGGTGACGTTGATGGCCTTCATGGTCACATTGTGAGGCCATCATGGTCTTAGGGCAAGTCCAACCTGCTGGCCGATGGGTCGAGAGCCTTCCCGGCGTCACAGTGGTTCGACGTCGCTCAGCGCAGAGGAGGATCGGGGACCTCGTCGGTCGTGACGGAAAACTGCGTGAGGTTCGCGGTACCGAAGGAGGTCGTGAGCGCCACGTCGACTGCGTCGCGGCCGCGGGCGATGAGCAGGCGACCAATGCGGGGCTGGTTGTGGCGGGCGTCGAGGGTGTGCCAGGCGTCGCCCACGTACACTTCGAGCCACGCCGCGAAGTCCATCGGGGAGGGACTGGCCACCACGCCAATGTCGCCCAGGTAGCCGGTCGCATAGCGCGCCGGGATATTGAGGGCCCGCAGGAAGGTGATGGCGAGGTGCTGAAAGTCCCGGCACACACCCTGTCGTTCCGTGTAGACATCGAATGCGGTCTTCGTCGGTCGCGCGAATTCGTATCCGAAGGTGACGTTCGTGTGTACCCAGTCCAGTACCGCTTTCACCCGCTCCCAGGACTGCGGGGTCTTCCCGAAGAGATCCCACGCGATCTGGGACATGCGATCCACCTCACAGTACCGGCTCGCGAGGAGGAACTGCCAACACGCTGGCGGAAGCTGTTGCACAGGGCTCAGCCGGCGTCCGTCGATCGGTGGCTCGGGCTCCCCATGGTTCTCGACCACGTTGTCGTAGCTGATCCGCATCTGGCCGGCGGGCGCCAGGATGCGTGCGGCCCGGTTGCCGAACCAGTCGATGAAATCCTCCACTGGCGTCTGGGGCTCGACGAGGATGTGCTCCGGTCTCTGGAGGGCCGGCGCCGTGTCCGGGTGTAGATAGAGCAGCATGAGCATCGCGGTCGGCTCTGGCATCTCGAAGAGGAGCTCGTAGCCGATGCGGATTCGCATGGGGGCACCGTATGCCCGGTGCGCGTTCGCGTCAATTGCCGAGATCGGTCCGAGGCCTCTGGTAAGATGCCGCTCGTGGTCAGGATCGCCGCCGCCGAATGTGCAGGAATGGACGCACCATGACCTACTGTGTGGGCATCTGGACGCGCCACGGGCTGGTCATGGCCTCCGATTCGCGTACCAATTCTGGTCACGATCAAGTGAACGTCTCCCGGAAGATGCACATCTTCGTCCAGCCAGGGGAGCGAGTCTTCGTCCTGCTGAGTAGTGGAAGCCTCTCCTGCACCCAGTCGATCATCACGCTCTTGCGGCGCGACTTCGACCAGGCCAAGGGCCTGGCCCAGGCCCCGTCCCTCTACGACGCGGCGCGCGTGATCGGCGAGCAGGTTCGGCGCGTCTCCGCCATGGACAGGGACGCGCTCGAGCGCGACGAGTTCAAGTTCAACGTGAATCTGATCCTGGGAGGGCAAGTGCGCGGAGAGACTCCCGGGCTCTTCATCATCTACCCGCAGGGGAATCCGCTGCAGGCCAGCGAAGACTCGCCGTATCTGCAGATCGGTGAGACCAAGTACGGCCGCCCGATCCTCGATCGCGGAATCCGCTTCGAGAGGACGACCCTGGAGGAGGCCTCGAAGTACGCGCTGCTCTCCCTCGATTCCACCATGCGCTCGAATGTGACGGTGGGACCACCAATCGATCTCCTGGCCTACGGGGCGGACGAGCTCGAGATCACCCGGCAGCGCCGGTTCCCGGCGGGCGACCCTGACCTCGTGAAGATCGGCGTCCGTTGGGAGCAAGCCCTCCGCCAAGCCGTCGCGCGCCTGCCTCAAATCCGCTTCCGCGCCCGCCAAGGCGGTGGCCAGCCGCAGTCGCCCCAGGAAGAGACCATCCAGCTCGTCGAACCCCCGAACCCGTCCGAGGTCGGCGCCGACCTCCAACCCCAGGGGACTCAGGCGCCACCGTCGTGAGAGGTTGGACGCAGCCTGTCTGAGCGAAGAAGGCAGGTGTTTCTCATCACTCTCGCGAAGCTGGCCAACGTGCCGGTGAGGAACTGCTAGAGTGAGATCCGTGGATGCCAACAAATTTCATGACCGCGCCTTGACCGCACTCGACGGCCGAGGTGGCAAGTGGCACTGCGTGTCGTGCTGGGCTCAGGCCGCTGACCTCACATCGCCTGAAGACGAGCAACGTCTCGCGGCCTTAGCGCGATCATTTCTGGCCGGCACCGACCCTGAGGCGAAGCGCGGCGGCGCCTGTGATGCCGGGAAGCACCAAACCGGAGGCCTTTTGGTACGAACGGCGGGTCGGCGACCGGCCGCAGAGCGTCAGGGAGGGCGGCCTCGCGCGGCGGGCACCACCGAGGGCGGCGGCTCTTGACGAGCGCCTTTGGCCTCATTGACGGTCCACGCACGCCCTGAGGCCTGAAGCTAATGTAGGAATCGCAACACAGTCGGCCGCGATGCCCAGGGGATGGGCAGCCAGGCCACGAGGGCATGAATCTACGCCGCGATGGCCGGCGAGCACGTCATCTCGCTCGGTGGCCATCCATCGCTGAAGCATCGGCAAGTTGGTCGAATCTCACAAGCATGAAATTACCCAGTTCTCCACGAGGCCCCGGAGCACGAACGCGCCACGCTCGCATGGAATCGATACGACCTGCTCGCGCTCGTTGCGGACAAATGGGGTGTGGCTGGAGGAGTAGCGCCCGCGAGTAGATCCGCCTTGAGGAGCAGCACATGGACCATCTGTCCTCGGCCAGAAACGTTTCGCGCTCAAGGATCGCCGAGGTCGAGAAGATGATGCGCAAGCCGGGTGAACTGAACCGCGCCTTTTGAACTTCTCCCGACACCACCGCGAGACCGGAGTGACGCATTCATGTTGCGAGGACCCCGAGGGCTCTGCTAGTGTCATCGCGTTGTCGCGCTCGAGGTGCCCATGAGGGCCCAGGGAAGGCGGTGCGAATCCGCCGCGACCCCGTCACTGTAACCGGGCACGAAACCCGAGAGTGCCACTGGCGTTGGGCTGGGAAGGCACGGGGAGTAGGACGATCCGGAAGCCAGGAGACCGACCCGAGCGCATCAGCTGAACCGGTCTTCGAGGGGGGACCAGGGATGACGGCTCGTCCGTTCGCCAGGTTCGTCTACGCCGTTTTCGATCCGCTGTCGTTCACCCGGTAGCTGGGGCCGCGCGTGGCCAATGCGCTCGCCCCTGTTCGGCTCATTGGCTGTCCGATTGGGCCCCGGGTGCGCCGCGATGATGCCTCTACCACGGCGCACCACCTCGCGACGAGCCGCCGAGGTCCTGCGCCACATCTTCGGTCGCGTGACGACAGGCTGCGCGTTCCGTCTGTGGGACGGCACGTGCGTCGTGCTGGGCCATGGCGATCCCGTGTGCACGGCTGTCGTCCATAGCTCGGAAGCATTCATACGTCTCATTCGCGACCCCACGCCGCTCAACTTCGCCGAGGCCTACGTCGAGGGCGCGATCGACCTCGAAGGGGACTTGTTTCACGTCATGAACATTGCCGACGCGATGGAAGAGATTCGCCTGTCCGTCGGCGACCGCCTGCGAATCCTCCTGACCCTTTGGCGAGGCTGAGGTGACGCGCTACGACGTCATCATCGTCGGCGGCGGACCGGGCGGGAGCACGGCCGCCTGGACGCTTGCCGGGGCGGGACTGCGGCTACTCCTCCTCGACGCCGCCCATTTTCCGCGCCCCAAGGTCTGTGCGGGTTGGGTCACGCTCGAGGCGCTCGCGGATGCCGAGGTCAACCCGGCGACATATCCGGCCACCATCCAGGCCTTCGCGGCCTGTCGGTTCGAGTTCGACGGAGCGCGACACGAGACCCGCTGGGGAGGACCGGCCAGCTATGGAATCCTCCGGCGCGAGTTCGACCACCACTTGCTCGAGCGCGCCCGGGGGGCTGGGGTCGACGTGCGTGAAGGCGCCCGCGTGACCTCCGTGACGGCCACGAAGACGGAGGTCCAGATTCTGAGCGAGGCCGGTCTCTTCACCGCTCCCATCGTCATCGGGGCTGGCGGCCACCGTTGTCCGGTCGCCCTGGCCCTGGGCAGCGTCTCCTCCGAGGAAGAGGTGATCGTCGCGCAAGAGAGCGAGACGCGCCTCTGCGCGCATCGCATCGCGGCTCTCGGGGCTACCTGGCACGCTCCTGAGCTCTATGTCGAGCGAGACCTGAGAGGCTACGGCTGGTACTTCCCGAAGGGCGACGTGCTGAACGTCGGAGTCGGATGCGTCGTCGGCCCGGGGGTGGATCTGCGGCGGCGGCGCCAGGTCCTCGTCGAAAGCCTCCGCGCCTCCGGTCGCCTGCCCGACGATCTTCGCCTCGAGCCGTTTCGCGGTCACGCCTACGTCGTGCGACGCCGAGCCCCGCGGCGCCTCGTCGGCGACCGCTTCTGCCTGGTCGGCGATGCCGCTGGCCTGGCGCGGGATCTGAGCGGTGAGGGCATCGGGCCGGCCATTCGAAGCGGACGGCTGGCGGCCGAGGCGGTCGAAGCGCACCTCCGGCACGGCACCGCGCTCGAAGGGTACGGGCGCGAGATCGTTCGGCGATATGGATCGGGCGAGGTCGGCTGGCTGGGCCGCCAGCTCTCCCGGACGCCTGACGCCATGGCGCGGGCCCTGGTTCATACCGTGTTGAGAACTCCTGCCGCCCGTCGGCACCTGGTGCTCGGCCACGTCTTCGGCATGCGGGCGGCGACGTCGTGAGGATACGCAAGTCGGGACGCGGACGCCACCGCGATTGCTCACCACTACGACGTGTCCACCGAGTTCTACGAACTCTTCCTGGATCCGCTGATGGTCTACACCTGCGCGTACTATCGCGAGCCCGACGGCAAGCTCGAGCAAGCGCAGCAGGACAAGCTCGATCTCGTCTGCCGCAAGCTCGAGCTCAAGCCGGACGAGACCCTGCTCGACATCGGCTGTGGCTGGGGCAGCCTGGCCATCTGGGCAGCCCAGCACTACCAGGTGAGAGCCCACGGGGTGACCCTGTCCAAGGCGCAGGCTGACTATGCCGCCTCGCGAATTCTCCGCGAGGGCCTGGCTGGTCGCTGCCGGGTGGAGTTTCTGGACTACCGTGATCTGCCTGCCCACATCACCTACGACAAGATCGCCGCCGTTGGCATGATCGAGCACGTCGGGATCCCAAACTATCCGGCCTTCTTCAAGGGAGTGCGGGCCCGGCTGAATGACGGCGGTCTCTATCTCAACCACGGGATCGTCCACGAGCACCACTGGAAGCCCTCCAGCCAGACCGAGTTCCTGTACCGGCACGTGTTCCCAAACGGCGACCTGGCGGGCCTGACCGAGACGCTGACCGAGATCGAGCGGGCGGGCCTGGAGATCCTCGACGTCGAGGGACTGCGCCTGCACTACGCCCGCACGTGCCGGCAGTGGGTGGAGCGACTGCGGGCGCGGGCCGCCGAAGCCCGGGCCGTGGCCGGGGAACGCACATACCGGACCTGGCTTCTCTACCTAACGTGCTCGGCGGTCGCCTTCGAGGCGGGATCCATCGGGCTCTACCAGGTGTTGAATCGCAAGCACGGTGACGGGCACGGTGGCTATGCGCCGCGTACCCGGGAACACGTGTACCAGCGAGAGCCCCGCTGAGGGCGACTGTGAAAGGACCGTGAACCGTTGAGTCTCCAGATCTTGATCATCGCTATTGCTGCCTTCATCCTCGCCCAGCTGGCCACGGTGGCCACGTCGATCTACCTGCACCGTGCGCTGGCCCACCGCTCCCTCATCCTGCGCCCGGCGGCCGCTGCCTTTTTCCGCGTGGTCCTGTGGCTCCTCACCGGCCAGACCCGGCAACAGTGGGTGGCCGTGCATCGCAAGCATCACACCTTTACCGATCGCGAGGGTGATCCTCACAGCCCGCTCCTGCTGGGCTTCTGGAAGGTGCAACTCTGGAACGTGTACTACTACGTTCGAGAGGCACGCAACGGCGAGACCGTTGGAAAGTTCGCCCCGGATATCGGAGCTGACTGGTGGGAGCGGCGCATCTTTTCCTGGGGGTGGACGGGACTCTTCCTCGGCACTGCGCTCGTGAGCCTGGCCATCGGCTGGTGGCAGGGCCCGGTGGCCATGATCGGGCACGGAATCCTCTACATGTTTGTGCTGGCGCCATTGATTAACGGGCTGGGTCATTGGCGTGGCGCCCAGAATTTCGGCAACACCGCGTACAATTCCCGCGTCCTGGCCTGGCTGACGGGGGGCGAGAGCCTGCACAATAACCACCACGCCTTTCCGCGTTCCCCCAAGTTCAGTCTGCGCCGATCGGAGCTGGATCCGTCGTGGCTCGCCATCAAGGTGTTGGCGTTTCTGCGCCTGGTGGTGGTCGTGGGAACGCCGCTCGGCCAGCGTCCGACGCCGTAGGCGGTCGCCGCCTCGTGATGCGCGAGGCCATACGGGGAGGGCGGTGGCTTCCGATCTCCTCGACCTGACCCTCGCCGTCTCTGCCCGCGCCCGTTTCGACGTGGTCGAGTTGAGATCGCGGCTGGGAGCGGACCAGCGTGAGGCCCTGGCCGAGTATCCGCGCTGCCTCTACTGGTCGCCGCACACGACGGCCGGCTTCCTCGACCGTCGGCTTGCTGACGCGTCTCGGGCCGGGGCAGGTCTCAGCCTACGTCGAGGCCTTGCGCCGGATCTTCCCCGAAGACGCCGGCTATGCGCACGACTGGCTGGAATTCCGGCAGGATCTCGACGCGGCTCAGCGGGCGGTGGAGCCCCGCAACGGGGATTCTCATCTGGCCTTCATCGCGGGCGGGCTCCGGCCCTGCGTGACGCATCCGAATCGGACCGGCGAGGTCGTCTGCTTCGTCGATCTGGACGGGATCACCCGTGGGCGGCCGCGTCAGCGGCTGACGCGCCTGATCGGATTCCATCGCGAAATGACGGTGGCGCGAACGCGACTGCGGGTGCCCATGTCGGGACATCCCATCGATTCCGTCAATCTCAAAGACACCAAGCTCGGACTGTACGACCAGCTCACCGACTTCGTGGCCCAGGCGGGCATCGAGAGGGGCCGCCTCCGCATTGCCCTCGAGGGAGGGGAGCGTGATGCGGCGCTGACCATCAACGAATTCGAGACTCTCCTCATGAAGTACGATCTCGCCGCCGTGCTGCGCGACCCACTGCGGTTCATGGCCGAGGAGTACCGCCACCTCCTCGCCAATCCCCGCGCCGTCCCGGCCAAGGCGCTCGGCTACGCCCGCTACGACCTCGTGCGGATGCTGAACTCGGGCCTGGATACGCTCGGCCTTCAGGATTCACTCGTGGAGCGGCTTCTCGCACGCACGGTGGCCGTGCCGGTCGCCCACATGCTTCGGATCCGGCGGGCCATCAGCGTTCTCGTGGCCGAGCGCGGGGACGCCCCGGCCAGGCCCGTGGAAGGCACGTACCAGAGTCCCATCCTCATTCAGTGGCGACGGGCCGACGGCGACGTGCGTGTCCTCGACGTGACCTTGACGCGGCTCGAGTAACCGCGTTGCGGCCCGACATTTCGTCCCACGCGATCCCGAAGCCGTGCATGTCGCCGCGGGATGCCTTGGCCAGCGCCAGTCGGGAGGCGGCCGGGTGGCCGACATTGTCGAAGTAGACCGGCTCGCCCGGGTTGGCGCCGGCGACGCCCTCGATGGCGATATCGAGCATGCCCGGGATCGAGACCGATCGGCGCATGCCGTCCTTGGTGATGGTTATCGGCTTTGGCTCGGCGCCGCCGAAACGGCCGATCAACGGAGCGAGGGCGGCCATGGGCCCGCCCGCCTGACCGCTGGCGATCGCAGTGAGCGCCTCGCGCTGCTCGTGTGAGCCGCGCTCGTCCAAGACGAGACCAACGGTCCAGTTGCCCGCGATCATCGGGCCGGGCGTGTGCAGCAGGACGGCAAAGCTCAGGCCGTCGAGCGTGGTGCTACCGTACTGGCCCCGGCTCACCTGGAACACGAGGCCCGCGTCGCAGGCCCCCTTGGTCGGCGATGCGGCCAGCCCCGAGGTCGGGCAGGGACACACGAAGTCACAACTGCACGCCTCAAAGTAGTCCCCGTTGATCCGCCACTGAACATTCGCCATGACGTCTCTCCGTTGCCTCACTCTGTTACATGGAATGGCCGCTCGCCCGCAGGACCATCGCCAGGTCTGGCCGCAGGGCGACGGCCACGCCCAGGAGTATCAGCGCGAGCCCGGTAGCTCGCGCAACCCACTCTCCGCGCGGCGCCAGCTTCTCCGCCGCGACCACCGCTGCAATGAGCAGGACCCAGGGAAGACCCATGGCTCCGGCGGCGACCAGGACGACCATCAACGCCCAGCAGCAGCCCAAGCAGTATACCGCGTGCGCCCAACCCATCGCGAGGCTACCCCGTAGGCCCGGCCGCCAGTGGCCGAGGAGGAATCCGAGCGGAGCTGCGGCAGTTGCGCAGACAGATCTGCTTGAGCGGTGTGAGCTGAAAGACGCCGGCGGCGACGAGCGCGAGCGCGACTCCATAGGGAAGCGCCCTGGAGAAGCGCCCGAGGGTCACGCTGCCGATGTAGATCGGTATGCCCGTCAGGGCCCAGAGCCCGAGATACACGAGCGTGAACCGCGCCACCGCCGCTGCCCTCGCCACCGCACTTGGCTCAGCCCGCTGCGTGGCGGCGTAGAGCGCGATCATGGGCATCGCGCTCGGCAGCATCATGGCCGTCATCATGACCGTCCAGTTCGCCACGTAGAGGAGACCGTCAGCAACGGTCGGCGGCATGTCCATGCCGCTCATGTCATCGTGGGCCGAGGCTGACCAGAGAACCTGGCCCCAGGCCGCGGCGGCGATGACGAGGAGCGCAGCGTAGGTGAGAACCGTCGTCCGGTCGCGCTGCGAGGCATGACCGAGCCCGGCAGGAGGCTCAGAAGGGCCGCGGCAACATCGTCGGCAGGTTAGCGCTCGCCCCCGAGCGTGACCCGCTCAAACTCCCACGCCGCGAAGCACCGCACGTGGACATCAAACTTGTCCAATCGTGGGCTCGCGCCGTCGTAGCTGAACTGAATCTCGATCGCCATCTGCTGCTTCGTCACGGGCAGGCCGCAGACCGTGCACGGGATCCCGACACCTGGACCTCCCCACGTCCGATCGGGCGGGCGCATCGGCAGCTTACCGCTCCGGATTGCTTCTCGAGCTTTCTCTCGAAGGGCAGACTCGTCGGGCATGGTGGCGGCTCCGTTGGATCTTGGGCCGTGAGAATCAAAGCCACATGCCAAGGAGCCCGACGCCCTGCGCGTCACCCAGGCGACTCGGTGGAAGGCAGCTTCAGAATACTCCCTTTGCCGGTCCCGTGTACGCCTCACGCCGGTGGCGCGTTGCCAGCCGCATAGGGCGGCACGATCGCCGGGCGATCGCCGGCGAGGTCGGCCGGCCGCAACCACACGAACGCGATCCACCCGGCGAGCACCGCGACGGTGACATGGGCGAACGCGATGCCCCAACCGATTACGCTTGTGCCACCGACGAGGTCGAGCGTCGCGCCCAGCGCCAGCGGCCCCAGAAAGCCACCCGCGTAGCCAAGCGTTGAATGGACGGCCAGCGTCGCGCCGCGGCGGCCAGGCTCGGCGCTGCCGGCACTCCCCGCCGTCAGTGAAGAGGAATCCGACCAGATCAGCATGGCGTAGACGAGCACCAGCGCCGCCGCAACGGCATACGGGAGCGCTGCGCTGAAGCCGACCATGCCGGCCATCGCGGCCGAGGCGAGCATCGTGCTGAGAATGAACCGGCGGCGTCCGAACCGGATGGCCAGCTCGTTACCCCATATGCTGGCCCATACGCCGAGGAGCCCCATGATGCTGGCAACGGTTGCGGGCGCCAGGGGTGTCCATGTGCCGGCGCTGTGCGCGGCTGCAAACGTGAGAAACGTGACCACCCACGCCCTGAGTGCCGACATTTCCCACGTGTGCACGGCGTACGCGACGGAGTAGGCCAGTGCCGACCGGTTGCGAAAGATCGGGCGAAAGTCGAGCAGTGCACCGCGCTGCCCCGCTGAGGCGCGCGGAGGCTGAGCGGGCAGGCCGACCAGCACGAGTACGAATGCCAGACCAGCTCCCAGAGCGCCCGGCACGAGGGCCCACTGCCAGCCGAGCCACGCGTTGACCGCCCCGGCCACGCCGAACGAGAGGGCGCCGCTGACGCCGACCGCCGCGGCGTGGGCAGCGACGGCGCGCGACAGCTGCGGACCTTCGGCGCAGTCACTCAGCGCCTTGAGCCCCGGCATGTAGCTGCCGGCCCAGCCGGCACCCATCAGGGCGCGAAACGCCAAAGCTGACCAGAATCCTGTGGCGGCCCAGGCGAATCCGGCGAACGCGACGGCGGTCAGTGCCACGGAGACAAGATAGATGCGCTTCGGATCCACGCGATCGGCGAGGGAGGAGAGCACGGGTACGACCAGCGTGTAGGCGGCGTAGTAGATGCCTCCGATCCAACCCGCCTCCGTGTTGGTGAGTGACCAGGCAGGAATGAGGGTTGGAAGGAGCGCCGCGACGCTGAAAGCGCCGATTTGGGCAGAGGCTTGCGCCGCGCACATCGCCAGTACGCCGCGGTTCCACGTCATGGCATCGGCGTTGCCATCAGGCCGACGTCTGAGTCTGGGAGTCGTCGCCGAGGAGCTTCTCGACGATGACGCAGTCGCGCAACGTGCCGTCCAGCTGGCCGTGGCGGCGATAAACGCCAACCACACGGAACCCACAGCGCTCATGGAGGGCGAGGCTCGCGGTGTTCTCGGGGAAGATGCGCGAGACAACCTTCCAGAACCCGCGCTCGTCGTATGCGCGGCAGAGTGCATCCAGGGCGGCCCGCCCAGCTCCGGTGCCACGGTCGCCGCGGGCCACGTAGACCGAGTGCTCGGCCACACCGGCATACGCGGGGCGATTCCGGTATGGCCCCGCGCTGGCCCAGGCCACGATTCGGCCTTCTCGCTCCGCGACCACGGTCGGGAACCGATCGCCCTTGTCGACCAGCTGCGCCGCGATCTGGTCTGCCGTTCGCGGCTCCGTCTCGAACGTGGCGATGCGATCGGCGATGCCTTCGTTGTAGATCCCGGCGATGGGCGCGGCATCGGCCGTCGTCGCCAGCCGCGTGGTGATTGGGGGGCGGGTCATCGCGTCGGTGCCGTCGCCAAGGCCCCCTACGCTAGACCTTCCCAGGCACCCGTCATGGCTGTGGCTTGCGCGCGCGGATGAACGCGCTGATGAACCTGCCCTCCACGCTCGCGATCGTCTCGGCATCCAGCCCCGCGGCAGACAAGCGCTCCCGCGCGCTCTCGCCGCTGTAGACGCGCGTCGGCTCGATGTCGATCGCCTCGAAGCCCGCCTTCTGCAGCTTCGCGCGGTACTCCGATTCCTCCAGGGCGCCGGCCACACAGCCGATCCAGAGTTCGACGCTCTTGCGCACGGCGGCCGGCACCTCTCCGCGGACTACCACGTCGGAAACCGCCACCCGGCCGCCGGGCTTCAGAACCCGGAAGGCCTCGGCCAGGACGGCGTCCTTGTCCGGCGAGAGGTTGATCACGCAGTTGGAGATGATCACGTCCACGGCTTCGTTCGGCAGCGGCATGTGCTCGATCTCCCCCTTGAGGAACTCGACGTTGGTGACCCCCGCTTTGCGCTGGTTCTCCCGCGCCAGAGCGAGCATCTCGTCGGTCATGTCAAGCCCGTACGCCTTGCCCTCGGGCCCGACCCGCCTGGCGGAGAGCAAGACGTCGATGCCACCGCCCGAGCCGAGATCCAGCACCACTTCGCCCGCCCGCAATTCGGCGAGCGCGGTTGGATTGCCGCATCCGAGCGAGGCGGCGAGCGCCTCGGGCGGAACCTCCGCTGTCTCCTCACCATAGAGGTTGGAGGTGATGGGATCCGCAGTTGAGCGGGAGGTGGTGCCACCGCAGCAGGACGTGCTTCCGCTTGCCACGCGAAGGGCGGCGGCGCCGTACTTGGCCTTGACGACATCCTTGATCGCGTCCGTCCGTTCCATGGTGGTCTCCTTGGCTTTCGGCTGATCTAGGCTCGGGATGAGTGTTGGTGCGGGGGCACAGCATGCGCTTGCGGCCGCGTCCGGAGCTGGTGCACAGCATGCGCCGGACGTGTCGTCCGCCGGAGAGGGCGTACAGCAGCCGGTCGCGGCGGCGGCTGTCGCGACCTCCGCCGCCACCGTGGTGTCACAGCATGCGGTGGCCAGGGTCCCGGCGATTGGCGTCGATGAGCACACGCCTGTGGGCGGCAAGGTCAGCTCCATGCGCCGGGCCGACTCCCAGTCGCCGGCGAGGGCGGCCACGACCGAGCGCACCTGCTCGTACCCGGTGAGCATGAGAAAGGTCGGCGCCCGTCCGTAGCTCTTCATCCCCACCACGAAGAAGTTCGTCTCGGGCTGGCGCAGCTCCTCGACACCGTGCGGCGGTACGGTGCCACAGCTGTGGACGTTAGGATCGATCAGCGGCGCGAGCGC
Organism: uncultured Candidatus Rokubacteria bacterium; assembly: GCA_963754315.1. Lineage (GTDB taxonomy): Bacteria > Methylomirabilota > Methylomirabilia > Rokubacteriales > CSP1-6 > CAVWFS01. The sequence goes on along the minus strand of CAVWFS010000005.1, from coordinate 220,415 downwards.
CCGTGGACTCTCCACGGCGGGATCGAGATCAAGACGCAGCTCGCCCAGCATGGCCAGGTCCGGTCGAAATCCCGTCACGGCGATGATCTCGTCGAATGGGCCGAGCGTCCGGCCTTGCGTGTCGACAAGGCTCACCCGCTTTGCGTCACGCCGGAGCTCGCGTGTCAGAAAGCCGGTCACCAGGCGCAGCCGCCCCGACTCGACGAGCTGGCGCAGGCGGGCGCCCAGGCTGCCTCGGGCCGGGAGCGTGTCGGCATCGCCGCCGCCGTACATCGCACCGATGTCGCTCCGACGCACGGCCCAGGTGATCGTTGTCCCCACTTCGGCCAGGGCGAGATCGTGCAGGTCGAGCAAGGTGTTGAACGCGGAGTGCCCACTGCCAACGACCACGATAGCGCGCCGAGCATAGCGGCCACGGTGGACCCCGCCAACGTCGGGGATTCCGTAAAACACGCGTGAGCCGGATTCTGACTCGCCGATCGCAGGCAGGCCGTTGGCGCCCAGCGGATTGGGGACCGCATACGTGCCCGACGCATCGATGACGGCCCGCGCGAGCTGCCTCTCCTCACCGGCGAAGGAGTGGACGCGCAGCTCGAAGGGCGCCTGGTCGCGCCCTGCTGTCTTCATCTTGTCGTAGCCGGCGCGAGCGACGGCGAGGACACGTGTGCCCAGGCGCACGTGCGGAGCAATCTGGGGAAGCTCTCCGAGGGGGCGGAGGTATTCCGCCACTAGCTCGCCGCCAGTGGGCAGCACGTCGCGATCCGGCTCCTTCCAGCCGGCTGCCTTGAGCATGGCTCCGGCCGCTGCATCGATGTTGTACCGCCAGGGGGAGAAGACCTGCACGTGGCTCCACGCGCTCACATGGGCGCCGACCGACTGACCAGCCTCGAGGACAACGAAGGGCAGGCCCCGGGACGCAAGGTGTGCGGCGGCGGCCAGCCCGATCGGTCCCGCGCCGATGACGGCGATGGGCAGCCCTGGGTTCTCTGTCGTGTTGCGTCGAATGTTCATCGCCATAGCCTCCTGAATCGAGCCGATGGGCCTGGGAGAGTCATCGCGTACGGTTGGCCCGTGCCGCGGGTACGTCGCGGTCGTCGGCCAGAGCGGGCGGCACGGTCACCGCTGACGCGACTGTCGGCAGCGCCGGCACCAGCCAGCGGAACAGCGCGGTGGCCGCCCCCGCGCCGGCGAGCTGAGCCACGATGAAGAGCGGCGCATCTGCCGGGCGGATCCCCGCGAAGGTGTCGCTCGCCGAGCGGGCCAGCGTGACCGCCGGGTTTGCGAAGGAGGTGGACGCCGTGAACCAGTACGCCGCGGTGATGTACGCGGCGACGGCGAATGCCACCACGGAAGCCCGTGATCGTACGCAGCCCCAGATCACGGCCAGCAGGCCGAAGGTCGCCACGAACTCACTGAACGCCTGGGCCGCTCCCGCGCGCGCATGGCGAGACGCGAAGTACAGTGGCTCGCCGAACATGAGGTGGGCCGCGGCCACCCCGGCGAAGGCTCCGAGCACCTGGGCGGCGAGATAGGGTGGGACATCGCGCCACGGCAGGCCTCCCTGGGAGGCGTCGGCCAAGGTCACCGCGGGGTTGAAGTGGGCTCCGGAGATTGGTCCGAAGGTCAGGATGAGAGCGACGAGCGCCGCGCCAGTGGCGAGCGTGTTGGCGAGCAGGGCGACGGCGACGTTGCCGCCGGCCAACCGCTCACCCATGATCCCCGATCCGACGACGGCGGCCAGCAGCAACGCCGTGCCCGCGCCTTCCGCCACCAGACGGCGGCTCAAGTTTCGAGGATCGACGGCGGCCGATGTCATGACGACCCCGCCTCGACGCGGATCGCGGATTGCTGCAGCCACGTCGTTATCGCGGTCTTGATCTCGTCACGCACGCGGCGGAACACCGTCATGTTGCTCCTCATCACTCCCGCGCGCCCGGGACGGATCGTCAAAGCTCCAGTGCAGCCGCGTCGCCGCTCTCGGAAAGAGCGGGCAGGCCTCGTTCGCGCTGTCGCAGACTGTCACCACGTAATCCCAGGTCTCTTTGACAAATCGGTCCAGCGTCTTGGCGCGTTGCCCGGAGATATCGATGCCATCCTCCGCCATGACGCGCACAGCCGACGGGTGCACCCCGCGCGCCTCAGTGCCGGCGCTGGCCACCTCGAACCGATCGCCGGCCAGGTGACGCAAGTACCCCTCGGCCATCTGGCTTCGGGCCGAGTTGTGGGTGCAGAGGAAGAGCACTCGTGGCTTCATAGAGCAACCCATCCGGTGGGCCGCCATCTCATCAAGAGTTCTTGATATCTCAGCGCAAAAAAAGGGATCAGTCGCATCGACGTGGCGCGAGCCGGAAGCTGGTCGGCTTCGGGCGCAACTCGGTCATGAACTCAGTGATCTCGTCGAACACCTGGGGATTCAGCGCGTAATACACCCACCGGCCTTGCTTCCGGTCGGTGACCAAGCCGGCGTCCTTCAGCGTCTTGAGATGGAATGAGAGACGGGACTGGGCGGCGTCGAGCGCGTCGGTGAGGTCGCACACGCATTGCTCACCGCCACGCAGCAGCTCCAGTAGCTGAAGTCGGGTCTCGTCGCTCAGCGCGTGAAACCAGCGCTGAGCCTGCTCGAGGTCCCTGCCGAGCGAGAGTGACATCCCAAGCACCATCATATCAAGTCTTCTTGATCTGTCAACTCGATCGATCCGCGAAATTCTGAAGCACCTCTGACTTTGGCTCCCTCGACGACCAGACGCGAACTGACTCGGCGCTGCGACCCACCTCCCAAAATCTCCTGTGCCTCACCCATAAACGGTAGCTCCGTGGGCTTGTTTTTGGCGGCCAGCGCAGGAACCCCCCAATTCTCCTGCTTGCCAGTGCTGGCGCTGCGGTTGCTACACCACCCGGGTTACCCATTGCGATACTCTGCGCGAACGTGTTCGCATCCGAGCCTATCTGCCCATACCCCGAGAGTGAGTGAGACCAGAATGTCGACAGGTGACACGCCGAAGAGAGCTTTTTTTCAGACGATGTTCGCGCTCGCCGCCATCGTGGTCGCGGGGGTGGTCCCGGCGTCCGCGGATGGGCCGTTGAATCGATTGACGACGGTTCCCATCGGCTCGGTGGCGCACGACCTCGACCTCAAAGACGGCTTCATGTACGTGGCCACCGACGCGGGACTGACCGTGGTCGACCTCTCGACGATGCAGCCGCGGGGCTCGCTGCCCACCACCAGCGCCAACATGGGCATCAAGGTCCGGGGGCAGTACGCCTATCTGGCCGGGGTCACGGGCGGATTCCGCGTAGTCGATATCAGTGATCCCGACGCGCTGGTCCTGGTGGCCACGAGGCCCGCGCCGTACGCCTACGACGTCGCGCTCAAGGACAACGTCGCGTTCGTGCCGAGCTTCGCGGGCGAGCTCTACGTGTTCGACATCGAACATCCCACCAACCCCGTGCGGCACGCTGTCCTCGGGCTTCCGGCGTGGAGGACACCGGGCCCCGACGCGACAGGGCTGCACAACCTCAACACCTACGTCACCGCGGGCAACGCCAAGGCCTCGGGCGCCACAGTGAAGGGCAGCATCCTGATCACGACCGACTGGGCCTATGGCCGGATCTATTACCACGACGTTTCCAATGCGCGCTCGCCGGTCTTCCGGGGAACGCACTACGCGCCGTACGTCCTCAAGGTCGACGTCAAGGTCGACGTCGACCCCGATCGCGCCGTCATCTTCATGCTGAGCGCGTACGGGCCCGCCTCCGGCATCTACACGGTGCCCATCTTGTCCCTGAGCCCGGACGTGTCAACGGCCCACGCGACCTGCCCCGCGTGCGGCTACATACCGTCGACGATCCCGTTCGTCGGCATCGACCAGGGGGGGCTCGCGCTCGGCGCGGGCGGCGACTATCTGGTCTACGGCGGCGGCCGGAACACCGGCGAGTTCAACGTCGTTGACGTCAGGAATCCCCTTGCCATGACGAACGTGGCGACGCTCCCCGTGGACCCCGTGGACCCCCATGGCGTGGTGGTGGGCCAGATCATGGGCGTGAGAATCGAGGGGGACCTGGCGTACTTCGCGGCCGGGCGGCTCGGCGTGCAGATCTATCAGTTCGCCGGGCTGAGCGGCGCCGGCGGCCCGCCGCCGCCGGACACGCCGCCGACGATCCTCAGCTTTGCGCTGAACTCTGGGGCGACCAGCACCGCGAATCGCGTCGTCACCCTGAGCAACGCCGTCAGCGGCACCCCGACCGAATACCGGGCCAGTGAGGCGGCCAACTTCGCCGGCGCGGCCTGGGCACCGTACTCCGCGGCGCCGACCTTCTCGATGACTGGAGCCAACGGGAGCAAGCTGGTGTACTTCCAGGTGCGCAACGCCTCCCTGGACGAGTCCACGGTGGTCAGTGACACCATTACGCTCAGTGAGCCCGCGCCGAACGTCACTGCGTACGCCCTCAATGGCGGCGCGAACACGACCACCGACCGCACGATCACCTTGAACCATACCGCCTCGAACAACCCGTCGCGAGTACCGGGCGAGCGAGTCGGCGACGTTCGCGGACGCTGTCTGGCTGCCGTACTCCTCGGCGCCGACCTTCCTGCTGAGTCAGGGCAACGCGACGAAACGCGTGTACTTCCAGGCGCGTAACCAGGCCGGACCCTCCACGGCCCGCAGCGACACCATCAACCTCCTGGAGCCGGCCCCCGTGTTGGGCACCTTCGCCATCAACGGGGGAGCCGGGAGCACCACGAGCCCGACCGTCACCCTCAACCACGTCGCCACCGGCGACACGGCGCCCACCGCGTACCGGGCGAGCGAGTCATCGACGTTCGCGGGCGCTGTCTGGCTGCTGTATACCCCCGTACCGACCTTTACCTTGAGCCCCGGCACCGCAACCAAGCGTGTCTACCTCCAGTTGCGCAACGACGCCGGCGTGACATCGGCCGTGCGCAGCGACACCATTGTCCTGTATCAGTAGGGGAGTGCCTTTCGTCTTCACCCGGAGCTCTAATTCGCGCCTTCAACGTATCCGTGCTCGCGTAGCCCTTGCCGGTACTGTGCAGATTTCGGAGCGGCGACGCTGCGAAACCCTATGCGTGGGACATCGGTCGGTCGCTGCGCCTATGCGCCAAGGGACACGGCAAAGGGGCACGACGCCCGCCGCCAGTCTGGTCAGGGCTCGCTTCATGTTGCTCCGTCGCCCGTCACGAGGGCTGCCCAACGACCACCGTCAACCGGCGGTCGGTCGCTAGTACGACCTGATCCGCTCTCGCGAGCACGGAGGGCGGCAGCATCATGCCGAGAGCTTTCGCGGTCTTGAGGTTGATCGTCAGTTCGAACTTCGGAGGTTAGGCAGCCCCCGCTGGGCGTGGCGAGTGTCGGATGTGGTGCGGTACGATATGGCGCTCCGCCACGCCGGACGCTCGATCTCTGAGGAGATTCCGATGACCAGGACACGACCCATGGAACTGACGAAGCTACTCTTCTCAATGGCGCGCGCCACTGGCTGGCTGATCGGCGCGCTGCTCCTGACCGGATGCGCGACGGCGCGGGTCTACGAGGTGGCGCGCGCGACCTCTGAGACGCCCTGTCTGGTGCCCATGCCGGAGCGCGACGTGCTGGTGGGAGTGGCCCTCTCCGGTGGTGGCAGTCGCGCCGCGCTCTACGGGGCGGCCGGCCTCGAGGCGCTGAGCAGTGTCCGGACGGCGGCCGGATCGTCACTGCTCGAGCAGGTCTCGCTCCTGTCGAGCGTCTCGGGGGGCAGTCTGGCCGCCAGCTACTACGCCATCAACAAGCCTCCGAAGGACGTACCGGTGCTCACGTCCGCCGCTGGCCTGTCAGACCCCTACCGCGCGTTCTTCGACGAGTATCGAGTCAAGCTGAGCCAGGACTTCGAGAGCGCGCTGATCTGGCGCCAGCTCGGCTCGTTCCGCTGGCTGAACTCATCCCTTGCCGCCACCTCGCTGTTCGAGATTCTCACCGAGCGCCTGCTGGGCGGAGTGACCCAGGGGGACTTGAGCCAGCGGCAGGCAGCCGGGGACACGCCGGGGCTGGTCGTCAACACCACGCTCTACAACAACGGGCGCCGCATGGCGGCGACCAGCTTGCCGTCGGAAGCATTTAGCTACGACTTCTCCCAGGCGCTACGGGAGTCGCTGGCGCGACAGGGGCGCCGGGCAGAGATCCCGCCGATGCTGATCAAACGCTGGGAGTTACTGCGTCCCATGACGCCGCTCGAGATCAACATGGACCCGTGCCCGATGCGCCTGGCCGCGATGGTTACCGCGTCGGCCTCATTCCCGCCGCTGGTCGGCCCCATCACCTTGCGGGTCCGAGGCGAGGAGACCTACTGGCACGCCGGGGACGGCGGGCTCTATGAAAACCAGGGCATCGAGTCGCTCCTGTTCGTGTTCCTGAACCAACTCCAAGAGAAGAAGGCGCGGCGGATGCTCATCCTGGCCTTCGACAGCTCATTTCCGTTCTCGGTGGGGGACCGGCGGCTCAACCGTCGGGCGGAGCCGTTCTCGCTGTTGACCTTCGACCTTTCGCGGATTCCCAGCATCATGGAAGAGCGAGCCACCACCTATCAGGCCCTGTTCTTCAACACCCTGCAGTTCGAGGAGGTGTTCCCTAATCGCGACACGGCGCGGGTCATCCTGCTCCGCCATATCGACGCAGAGTGGCGGGCCGATCTCTCCGATCTGCCCGAGGCGTGCCGTGGCGAGTCGCCGCCGCTGAGGACCCCCGCCGACGTGGTAGAGCGCGTCGCCCAGATCCCGACGCGCTTTTACATCCCCTCCAAATGCGACCGCGAGTTGCTGGCCACCGCCGCCACCAAGGTGCTGGAGCAGCAGCGTGCCGACATTCTCGAATTCCTGGACGGCCCCGCACGCCCGGCGCCCAGCCGCTGATGGCGCAGCGACGATGGACACAGCTCGAGCCGCGGACGCCGAGATCAGAACACCAATTGGAGCAGCCGCTTCAGGGGCTCCTCCAGGTTAGTGCCCGGCCTTCTTCAGCGCGTCCTCGATGTGATCGGGCGACGGTTTCCGGCGCTTGGAGTCGATCTCGCGCACGATCTCGACCACCGCCTTCGACACCGGGGCCTCCACCCCGACTTCCTTGCCCTGCGCCACCACGAAGCCGTTCATGAACTCGATCTCCGTGCGGCGGCCCTTGATCACGTCCTGGGCCATGGATGAACGCCAGTTTCGGGTGGAGCTGGCCTTGGGGACGATGGCGGCGTCGATGGCCCGGTAGGTGTCGCGGTTCGTCCCGGCCTCGGCCCATTGCTCCGCCGGGGCGGCCCCGAATTTCACGACGCGATGGCCGAGGGCCAGGCCCACGCGCGCCGACTCCGAGCCCAGCCGGATGGTGATTTCGCGGCCACGGGGCTCCGAAGCAATGTCGCGACCGCCGAGACCGGTCATGGACTGCACGGGGTTGCCCATGGCATTGATGCAGAGCTTGCCCCAGCGCTCGCCCCACAGGTTGTCGGTAGTCTGCGCGGCATCGACCACCGAGAGGAGATCGGCGACCGCCTGCAGATGCGGCGTGCTCTGGCCATCAGGCGAGCCCGCCCGGAACACGACATGGCCGGCGCCGCGCTCTGCCCCGCGCTCGACCTCGCCCGGCTTCCACATCGCCACCGAGATGCCCGACATGATGAGCCCCACCGTGCGCTCCGGCCCGGCAATCGACGCCACCAGAGGATCGTTCCAGCAGTTCTGCGCGCAGATCACGATGCCCGAGGGCTTCACGTGCGGCGCGAGGAGGTGAGCGGCCCAGGCGGTGTCGTAGGACTTCATGGCGACGACGCCGATGTCGAAGTCCGCGCCGAGTTGCTGGGCCTCGTGCACGTGCAATGTCTTGAAGCGCGCGGTGAACGGCTCGTGCGGCCCGGTGACGGAGACTCCGCGCTGGCGAATGGTCTCCACCTGTTCGGGCCAGGAGTCGATGACGGTCACGTCGTGCCCGGCCCGAGCAAAGAACGACGCCAGATAGCTTCCCACCGCGCCTGCGCCCACGAACAAGATCCGATGGCTCATGAAGGTTCCCTCCCGCTCAGCACTGTCGGACCGAGAATACCACCGTGTGTCCTTGAGCTGGCGTCAGTGGAAGCGTGAGCTAGCCTTTGCGCCCCGATTCGGATCCGCGACGGTCCTTCGAGGCCGTCGTGATGCCGCGACGCTTCTCGTTGCGTCTCACAGGGCCGAGGTGATGTCGGTCTGGCTGAAGTCTTGGCCCTTGAAGAGCAGTGGCTCGCCGCTGACCTTGGCGAGCGCGTAGGAGAAACAGTCCCCGAGGTTCAAGCCCGCTGGATGCCGGCCCTTGCCGAAATCAGCGTAGGCCTGGCGAGCCACATGGGCTTGCTCCTCGGTGAGCGGCTCGATCAGGATCCCGGCCCGGCGCAGAAGGGTATCGAGTTGCCGGCCTCCAGTCTCCGCCGTCTGCATATCGACCACGACCGCCGACTCGACGAACGTCGCGGCCGAGATGCGGCAAGACTCCGCCTCGGTGATCGCGCCGGCGTAGCGATCCGCATCGTCCTCGCTGAAGAGGATCGCCAGCAGCGCAGAGCTATCCACGATCATCGCGGCAGGCCACGCTCATCGTAGAGGAGTTCACCATGGTCCACCGGAGGAGCCTTGAGCGCCGCCGTGCACCTGCGACCGATCGCTAGCAGTTCATCGGTCTTCGGTCGTCGCCGCCGCACGCGCTCAAGGCGCTCCCGGAGGGCCTGCCTGACCGCTGCGGTCATGTTCTCACCGGTCTCCCGGGCCAAGCTCCGCGCGAGGGTATAAACCTCTTTATCCTTTATACTCAGCATCTTTCTTCACGTGCTAGAAATCTGTCTACCTTTCAGGTATATTGAACCTCAACATCTCGATCGTCAAATAGAAAGCGCGCCCAACAAGGCAGCGCCGTCCGAGGGCCACTTCGGGTTGGTTAGCTGGCCGCCATCGCGTTCGCCACCGCCACCAGCGCGGCGTCGCTGCCGCGCGCACCGAGGATGGAAAGCCCCACGGGCAGCCCGTCAACAGTCGCGCCCGGGAGGCTCACCTGCGGCACACCGGTCAGACCTCCGTGGGACGTCAGGCAGCTGATTCGCGCGCGCAGGGGGTCGAGCGTCCCGAGCGGGAGTCCCTTCGCGGGGGCGGGGAAGGGCGTAGTCGGCAGACACAGGATGGTTCCGGGCGGAAGCAGCCAGGCGAGCCGAGCGCGCGCCTCGTCTCGCATCAACGCCGCCCATTGCCGCTCACTCTCGGGAATGGTGCTGGCGAGGGCCAGGCCGCGTGCCACGCTGAACTGCAAGCGCGGGTTATCGCGATCGAGCCAATCCCTGAAGGTGAGCCAGGCCTCGTGGGACTGCAAGGTGCGCTGCGCGCGCGACCACACCGACAGGCCCGGCGGCGCCAGGAGATCCTCGCGGACCTCCCGCACCAGCGCGGAGAGCTTGCCCACCATTGGTTCTAGCGCCGCCGCTGTCTCGCCATCCGCGAAACCGAAGGCATCGACAGCCACCACGAGCTTGGTCGGCAAGCCGGTCGGGATGGATTCCGAGAGCAACACCTCCGAAACCTTGGTGAAGGTGTGGGCATCGCGCGCGAACCATCCGGTCGTGTCGGAGCTGGGCGCCTGCGGCATCATGCCGGCGAGGTCGAGCCGGCCGTGGGTAGGTCGGATGCCGTAAAGTCCGCAAAAACTCGCTGGCACGCGTACCGATCCGCCGGTGTCGGTCCCCAAGGCAGCATCGCAGAGACCCTGGGCCACCGCCGAGGCAGAGCCCGACGAGGATCCGCCGGGCGTGCGCTCAGGCGCCCTCGGATTGAACGGCGTACCGTGGAAGGGGTTCTCGCCGAGGATGCCGAGGGAGACCTCGTCGGTGACGGTCTTGCCGATCAAGGTCGCCCCCGCATCGAGCAGGCGCTGCACCGCCCACGCGTGACGCGACGGAAGGGGATACTGCCGGGCCCAGTCCGGGTTGCCACCGCCGGTCGGATGCCCGGCCACGTCGAAGAGATCCTTGGCGGCAAACGTCAGGCTGGCAAGAGGTCCCCCCGGTGCACCCACGATCCGAAGCGACGAACCGGGAACGAAAGGGCTGGTCAATGGCGCAGCCTAGCAGGGCACTCCGGCCGCGTCAAAGCGCTCAAAGGGATTGGAAGCGCGCGGCCGGTCCGTGAGAGGCGGCAAGGTCGCCGCCGCGGATTCGCCGCCCTTAAGCCCGGGGACCAGCGAGACGGGCGACGGGCCTAACTTTAGTATTGACATGATCACTACACTAGTGTAGAAATCACTACATGACAGAGACTGCCGCCAACTGGCTGGAGCTGGTCATCAGCCTTCCCACGGAGAACGCCACGGAGCGGATGCGCGTGTGGCGGGCCCTGAAAACGACGGGGGCCGTGGTGCTCCGCGATGGCGTCTACGTGATTCCGGACCGACCCGACCTGGAAGAGGTTCTGGCGCGACTGGCCGCCGAGATCGACGCAGCCGGCGGCAGCGCCCACGTGCTCCGGATCGTGGCGCGCGACGCGGAGCAGGCAGACGCGCTGCGCGGCTTGTTCGATCGGACCAAGGAATACGCCGACCTTGCCGGTGAGATCGCGAACGCCCGCAAGGTTGCATCCACGCAGGACCCGGCCGCTCTTCGCCGGCAGATGAGGACGCTCCGGCGACAGTTCGAGGCGCTCGCCGCCATCGACTTTTTCCCCGGCGAAGCCAAGGTTCAGGTGGAATCGGCGCTCAACGAGGCCGAGGCGGCTGCGGAGGAGATCCTGGAACCCGGCGAGCCCCGCGCCGCGCAGGGCCCGATTCCACGGCTGGACCGGGCCCGGTACCGCAACCGCGTGTGGGCGACGCGCAGGGCCCCGTGGGTGGACCGCCTCGCTTGCGCCTGGCTCATCAAGCGGCACATCGACCCTGGGGCGTCGTTCGTCTGGCTCGAGAAGCCGGCGGACCTGCCGAAGCGGGCAGTGGGGTTCGACTTCGACGGGGCCCCGTTCACGCACGTCGACACGCGCGTGACCTTCGAGGTGATGCTGAGGAGTTTCGGGCTGGAGGGGGACGCGGCCCTCCTGAAACTGGCCGAGGCGGTGCACTATCTCGACGTGGGTGGACTCCCGGTGAGCGACGCCCCGGGCCTGGGGACGCTGCTGGCTGGCGCTCGGCAGCGGAGCCGGGACGACGACCACCTCCTCAAGCAAGCCATCACCCTCTTCGATCTGGTCTATACGGCGTACGCCGAGGGCGAGTCCCGATGATGCTGCGGGAGGCATCGATGAAGACACCGGGGCGTCCGAGCACCGCCGATCTGCTGCGCTATTTCCTGTACCTGGGCAGCCTTGGGTTCGGCGGCCCGGTCGCTCTGGTGGGCTACATGCAGCGCGATCTGGTGGAGCGCCGCGGGTGGTTCACCAAGGACGAGTACACGAAGTCCCTCGCCCTGTCCCAGCTCGCCCCTGGCCCGCTGGCGGCCCAGCTCGCGATCTGCCTCGGATACGTGCACTCGAAGGTGCGGGGCGCGACCTTGGTCGCGCTGGCCTTTATCTTGCCATCGTTCGTGATGACCCTCGCCATCAGCTGGCTCTACGTGCGCTTCGGCGGGCTGGCCTGGATGCAGGCGGCGTTCTACGGCGTCGGGGCGACGGTCATTGGCATCATCACCATCGCCGCCTACAAGCTCGCCAAGCTGACGATGGCGAAGGACCGCCTGCAGTGGACGATCTTCGCCGTCATGGCGGTGACGACGGCGTGGACCGAATCGGAGATCGGCTGGCTGTTCATCCTGTGCGGGGTGGTGGCCCTGGTCGCGCAGGCGCCGCCGGCGTTCCTGCGTCGGCCCCGCGCGGCATGCCTGGCGGTGGTTGTCACCCCCGAGATCCTCGGCCAGATCCTGTGGTTTTTCACGAAGGCGGGGGCCTTCGTGTTCGGGAGCGGGCTGGCCATCGTGCCCTTTCTCTACGGCGGGGTGGTGCAGCAGTACGGCTGGCTGAACGACAAGCAGTTTCTGGACGCGGTGGCGGTGGCCATGCTGACCCCGGGGCCGATTGTCATCACCGTGGCCTTCGTCGGCTACCTGGTGGCGAGCTTCCCGGGGGCGGTGGCGGCGGCGATCGGCGTGTTCCTGCCCGTGTATCTGTTTGTCGTGATTCCGTTTCCGTGGTTTGACCGATTCAGCGAGAACCCGAAGGTGAAGGCCTTCGTGGGCGGCGTCACCGCCGCCGCCTCGGGAGCCATCGCGGGGGCGTGCTACGTGCTGGCGCGACGGGCGATCACCGACCTCCCCACCGTGCTCATCGCCGTGGTCGCCCTCGGGATCGTGTGGCGGTTCAAAGTGCCGGAGCCGGTGCTCATCGCCGCCGGCGCCGCCGTGGGCCTGTTGATCTTCTCGATCAGAGGATAGGAGGAAAACGTATGAAGTGGGTCACTCGTGAGCGAGCCCGTGTCGATCGCATCGCCTGCCCCTGGCTGATCACACGCTTCATCGACACGGATCCGACGTTCCTGTTCGTCCCGGCTCCGCAAGTGATGGCGGTGGCCGAGCGGGAAGGGGCCACCCCGTATGACGTCCCTGGCGTCCGGCTCGGACATCACGGCGAGCGCTGCTCGTTCGACGCGTTCCTGGATGAATACAAGCTGGACGATCCGGCGCTCCAGGCCCTGGCCCCTATCGTGAGAGGAGCCGACACCGACGCCCGCACGTTGACGCCGGAATCGTCCGGGCTGTACGCGGCGGCGACAGGGTTTCAGGCGATCACCCGGGACGACTTCGACAACATGGCCCGGCAGTTTCCCATGTACGACGCGCTGTACGCCTACTGCCGCTCGGTCGTGCGGTAGACGGGAGGTCGGTTCGCCATGCTCGACTTGCTCGGCTATGTCGATCTCCCCGCGCATGCCAAGGCCGGCGGCTTCGACCATGCTGCCGTCCATGGCGGCCGTGGGCGCCTCTATGTCGCGCATACCGCCAACGACACTCTCGATGTGATCGACTGTGGAACGCAGCGGTACCTGGGCTCCATCCCGGGTTTGACGGGCATCGCCGGCGCCCTCGTGTCGGAAGAGCACGACCTGGTGTTCACGTCCAATCGAGGCGAGGACGCGATCGGCATCGTTTCCCCGGACCGCGATGAGATCATTGCGAAGGTCGAGGTCGGGATCCGACCAAACGGCCTCGCCTACGATCCTGCACGACGATTGCTGCTGGCGGCCAACGTCGGCGATCCTGCGCGAGCCGGATCGTTCACCGTCTCGATGGTCGATGTTGGGCGGCGCACCATGGTCGCCGACGTGCCCGTCGCCGGCCGCACACGCTGGGCCATGTACGACCCTGCGACCGATTCGTTCTACGTCAACATCGCTGACCCGCCCCACATCGCCGTCATCGAGGCCCAGACGCCCGTCAAGGTGGCCAGGACCATCTTGGTCCCGGCGGCGGGTCCCCACGGCCTCGATCTCGACTCGCCCGGCGGTCGTCTGTTTTGCGCCTGCGACGGCCAGCACGTGATCACCGTCGACTGTCGCACGGGAGTCGTGATGGATGAGGTCGGGATCGTGGGCGTACCGGATGTGGTGTTCTTCAACGCCCGACGGCAGCGCTTGTACGTCGCCATCGGCGACCCTGGTGTGATCGAGGTGCTGGAGACGGCACCACTTGGCCGGCGGCAGGTGGTCACCACCGAGCCCGGGGCCCACACCACCGCGTTCGCGCCTGCGAGCGAAACGCTCTATGTCTTCTTGCCCGGCACGCATCGGGCGGCGGTCTACCAGGATCGCCCATGACCATGGAGATCGTGATGAGTGAACAGACGATCCTGTTCGTGTGTCTGCATGGCGCCGCCAAGAGCCTGATCGCGGCGTGCCATCTGGAGCGCCTCGCGAAGCAACGCGGGATGAGCGTGCGGGCGACGTTCGCTGGCACGGAACCCGACCCCGACCTCACGCCGGCAGCCGTGGCCGGGCTCGAGGCCGAGGGCATTGACGTCCGGGACCAGCGTCCACGGCGCGTCACCGGCGACGACATCCGGAATGCCTCGCGGGTCGTTTCCTTTGGCTGCGAGCTTGGCACGCTGGCCCCGGGTGTCCCCATCGAGCGTTGGGACGACGTGCCGGCGGTGAGCGAGAACTACCGTGCGGCGCGCGACGCCATCGTGGCCAGGCTCCCGGTGCTCCTGAACAGCCGCTCGAGGTAGGCGCGAAGCGGCGCCCATGACGACACGGAAGAGATGAGATCGGTGTTCCTCTGGGAGATGCGGCCGTACTTCCGACAGGTGGCGGGCCAGCTCTCGCTCGGGTCGGTGGCCGGCATCCTGATGAACACGACGGTCGTCCTGCCGGCGATTCTACTGGGACGGGCCATCGATCGTGGGCACGCACCCGGCATTTGGCGCCATGAGTATCTCTCCTGGGCGATCCTTCAGTCGCCGAAGACGACGTGATCGACGCGGCCACCATCGCGGGTGCCGATGCGTTCATTCGAATGCTCCCGGACGGATACCGGACCATGCTCAGCGGCAGCGGAGGGGGTGCGGGCGCACGCCTCTCGGCCGGGCAGGAACAACTCCTGGCGCTCGCCCGCGCGCTGGTGCATCGCCCCGCCGTATTGCTCCTGGATGAGGCAACCGCGGCGGTCGACAACGCGAGCGACGCGGCGTTCCGTGCGGCCCTCCGAGACCGGGTGCTCCCGCGAGGCTGCGCCGTGGTGACGGTAGCGCACCGGCTGACCACCGCCCTCGACGCTGATCGCGTGGTTGTCCTCGAGAAGGGACGCATCGTGGAAGAAGGTACACCGGCGGCGCTGGTTACCAGCCAAGGACGCTTCGCAGCCTGGCTGGACCTGGAGGCGGCCGGTTGGGAGTGGCGCGATAGCACGTAGCAAGTCAGACGGCACCCGGTGAAAGCCGGTGGCGCAGTCCGACCTCAGGAGGCTTCCAGGGCGGCCCGCCCGGCTAAGCTCATGACGTACGACGTCGTGAGCCCCCCGCCTGTTTTGTACGTCCGGTCCCGCTCGATGAGGCGAGCGACAATGAGGGCGTTGACGGTCATGCCGAGGAGTTCCATGGTGCCGATCCAGCACTTCGGTTGGGGACCCTCCTCGCTCGATTCGAACCTGACGAAGAGCACGCCCCCCTGCGCCATTCGCGAGAGCACATCGCGCTGCCGGTCGCTGAGCTTCATCGGGTCAGCCCCTTGACCACGCGGTACCGGCCGTCGGGAATTTGCTCGACATGGGCGGCCTGGACGAGCTCGACGAGCAACTCGCCAACCCGCTTGGCCACCGCCGCTTTCGTGCCGAGCACCGATCCGGTCTGGAGCAATTCGTCGGCAAGCACGGCGGCGCTGGCTCCGACCACGTGGGTCTTCAGAACGGCCATCACCTTGCCGTGCGGAGAAAGGGGTTCGCCGCGCCGCAGCGGAGCGAACATCTTCCAGTCGCTGCGATCCTTCATCACGGTCGGGCCTCGGTGGAGCACCGAGTGAACGCCCGGGGCACGGGCCTCCCGTGGGGTTCCAGTCCCGGCCGCGCCTTTACTTCCCGCGCTTCTGTCGTGCACGACCGCTCCCTCGACGCTTGCTCGACGATGGATTCTCACGGGCCTCCCCGACTCGCCGGGCATGGCGCCCGCCCGAGCGAAGCTGTCTGACCGCCTTCGCTTGCTCCCCGATGTTGGTGTGAAGCCGGCGATCGTTGTCACGCCGCAATCCTTCCTCGACCAGGGCGCGCAGAACGATCTGGAGGCTCACGGGGAGTTTGAAGGTCGTTGTCGCCTTTCCGGCCAGGACCCTGGCCCCATCCAGGACGTCCTGGGGAAGAATGAGAAGCACTCGCGTCTTGTTCGTGAGCATCGCACCTCCCGCCTCGGACCGTCCGTGGGCCGGACGCGCCGCCCCTGCCGACGTGTGAAGAGTCCTACTTATATATGTCAATACTTGATATATATCAAGTGCCATCGAAGCTCGTGGATCTATATTTTATATATTGTCTATCAAATATTGACGCGCAGGCCGGCCGATGCGATGATGCCGGCGCCTGGGACCGGTCGCGGCCCATCGTGGACCTCCTCCTTCCCCAGACCATGGCTCTGGCGCCTTCTTCCGCGTTCCAGGGTGTGTTCCCGAACAGCGGGAGACCTGCCGTGGAGGTGGGAGATGGCGCACAAGCTCTTCGTCGGTGGTCTGTCCTTTTCTACGTCGAACGAACGTCTTCGGGAGCTTTTCACCCAGGCGGGCACCGTCGAGTCCGCCACGGTCGTGATGGACCGCGACACCGGACGCTCGCGGGGCTTTGGCTTTGTCGAGATGGCCACCGCCCCCGAGGCGGAGGCCGCGATGTCGAAGTTCAACGGTCAGGATGTGGATGGTCGAATCCTCACCGTCCAGCGCGCCAACCCCACGGGAGCCGTGGGACGTGGGGGTGGGGGGGGCGGTCCGGAGGGCGCTGGTAGCGGATCGAGCCCGCCTCCTGGCTCCGAAGAAGGCTGACGACAGAACGGATCGCGCTCGCCCTGAACATGCGCTAGCCTCGATGGACGGGTCGGGGCAGGAGTGATCCCCCCGTGGCGGCCGCCGAGGGTCCGATCCTCGGCGGCGGGAAGAGCGAGATGGGTGAGCTACCGAAGCGGCAACTAGGACGGACCGGACTGCAGGTTACGATGCTGGGCTACGGAGCCATGGAACTGCGAGGGGCTCCGCGTGGCCGTGATGTCACGGACGCTCAGGCAGAGACCATTCTCCATGCGGCCCTCGACGCGGGCATCAACTACATCGATACCTCGATCGACTATGGTCTGAGTGAGGAACGCATCGGGCGCTTCATCGGGAATCGTCGCTCGGAGTACTATCTCGCCAGCAAGTGCGGCTGCCTGGTGGGGGCCCCGCCCGCGCCGCGCGGCCAGACGAGCCCCCACGTCTTCACCCGCGACAATATCCTGGCGGGGGTGGAACAGAGCCTCGCGCGCATGCGGACCGACTACCTCGACGTCCTCCAGTTCCACATCTCGCCGTCCCGGCACACCTTGGAGGAGCACGGTGCTCTCGCGACCGTCCTGGAGCTCAAGCGCGCGGGCACGGTCCGGTTCGTCGGCATGTCGGGGACGTTGCCACATCTCGCGGATCACATCGCCATGGGCGTGTTCGACGTCTTTCAGATTCCGTACTCGGCCGTAGAGCGAGAGCACGAGGCAATCATCGCCGCCGCCGCCGAGGCCGGGGCCGGCATCGTCATCCGGGGTGGCGCGGCCAAAGGCGCGCCCACCGAGGGCAAGCACGAGGGTGTGCAGTGGGATCGATGGCAGCAGACGGACATCCGCGACCTCCTGGCCGGGATGTCGCCCATGGAATTTGTCCTGCGCTTTACCTTCACCCATCCGGCTCTGCACACGAATATCGTGGGGACGATCAACCCCGATCACCTTCGGCACAACGTCGACGTGTTGCGGCAGGGGCCGTTGCCGCCCGAGGTGTACGCCGAAGCGAAGCGCCGCCTCGCGGCGGCGGGGTCGAGCCCGCGGACTGTCACTCGGCACGCCGAGCGCAGCCACCAGCCCTCTCCCTGAGGGACTGCAGCTGGCCCCACCTCACACTCTGCGAGGTGATGAGCTTCGGCACCGCCACCGATTGGGCACCCTAGTAGCCGCGGTCCCAGTCGACCTGATTCAGGAGCGGCTCCCCATCCAGGCAGCGCCGCAGGTTCTCGCGGAAGATCTCCAGCGCGCCAGTCGACGGGTGCTCGGTTTGACTCGAGGTGTGCGGCGTCAGGATCACGTTCTCGAAGGCGAGCAGCTCCGCTGGTGGCGGATGATCGAACTCGCCCGCGTAGACGTCGGCTGCGAACCCACCGACCCGACCCGAGCGTAGCGCATCGATCAACGCCGCCTCGTCAATCAGCTCGCCTCTCGCCACGTTGACCAGGAACGCGCCCGGCTTCAGGGCGGCGAAGGCGGCGGCGTCGAACAGGTGGCGGGTCTCGGCGGTGAGCTGTGAGGCGACCACCACGAGATCGCTCTGCGCCAGGACGGCCTTCAGCTCGGACGGCGAGTAGAGATGGTCGATGTGCTCGACCGGCTCCGAAGAGCGGCGGGTGCCGATGACCCGCATCCCCAGCGCCCGGCCCAGCCGAGCGACCTGCTGCCCGATGCCGCCCAGCCCGACGACGGCCAGCGTCTTGCCAGCGAGCTGACGCGCGTTGAACGCCCGACGATCGAGTGTGCCGGCCGCCCGCTGGGCAAAGGCGCGCGGTAGCTCCTTGCAGAGGGCCAGGCTGACCGCGATCGCCCACTCCGCGATGGGCAGGGTGTTGCCGGCCCCGCGCCCGCTGGTGACGGGCACGCGGCCTTTCCAGAGATCTCCTCGAGACAGGTTAGACACCCCCGCCGGGAACTGATGCACGAAGCGCAGGCGCGGTGCCCGCCCGGCCAGCCGCAACGGGGGAGGGAAGGTGATGCAGACCACCTCGGCCTCGGAGAGCAGGGCGTCTCGGCGCTGGCGCAGCGTGGGGCTGTCGGGCATGGTCCAGAAGCGGCGCGGCAGATACGACTCGGTGGTCTGAGTCGGCCACTCGGCCACCAGCTCCGGCCCGAATAGCTCCCAGGCGTCCTCGATCTGGAGCCGCCTGTCACTGGCGGCGATCGCGGCGATGAACTCGGCCGCCATCGGGGCGATCAGAACGACCTTCATCCCGCGGTCACTTCAAGCGCCGGAAGCAGGGAGAGCAGCGAGGGTCGCGCCCACACAGATACCGTCCTGCCAGTGGCGAGCAGTGACCTCCTTCCAGCATGTCGAGGGAACGCGTACGATGGTAGCACGGCACCGCGTGTTGGATCCGACAGGGCGTCGTGCCGGAGGTGAACCGTGGCCATCGGCGCGACAAGGTCGTCCTCGGCATGACTGCCGGCCGTCCGGGTTTGCGGCCGGTCGATCGGGTGGACGTCCTGGTCCTCGTGGACAATGTCACCGACCAACTCTCGACCAACCCCGAAGGGGTGCAGTCGGAGTTCGCAGCCCTGCGGGGCGCCGGGCTCACGACGATCGCCGGCGAGACGATCTGCTGCGCCCACCATGGGCTGTCGCTACTGATCACCGCCCACGGGGACGGCCGCCGGCACTCGCTGCTCCTCGACACGGGGCCGGAAGGATACGCCATCCGGCGGAATGGCGCCCTGCTTGGCGCCGATTTCGGCGGTGTCGGCGGCCTCGTGCTATCACACGGCCACTGGGACCACTGTGGCGGCACCCTCATGGCCCTGGCGTTGCTCGGCCGCCGGGGCAGGGGGTCCGAGGTCGCCGTCTACGGCCATCCGGGGATGTTTCACCCCCGCGGTCGGCGCATGCCGGACGGCGAGATTATTCCGTTCAAGCCGATTCCAACCCCGCCCGAGATGGAAGATGCGGGCGCCCGCGTGGTTCTCACGACGGCGCCGCAGACGCTGCCGGACGACGTCTTCTACCTCAGCGGCGAGATTCCTCGGGTGACGGCGTACGAGCAGGGACTGCGCGATCACGTCCGTCAGGGCGAGAACGGTACGACCTGGGAGGCCGATCCCCTGATCATCGACGAGCGCTTCATCGCCGCGCACGTGCGCGGCAAAGGCCTGGTGGTGTTCACGGGCTGCTCCCACGCCGGCGTCATCAACGTCTTGACCCATGCGCGGTCGCAGGTGCCCGGCGTTCCCCTGTACGCCGTCATGGGAGGGCTACACCTCTCGGGCGCGGGGCCCGAGAGGATCATCGGCGAGACCGTACGGGATCTGGCAGACTTCGGACTGCGGCGCATCGTGCCCGCGCACTGTACGGGCTGGCGCGCCGTCATCGCGCTCATTGCGGCCTTCGGCGAGGCCACCGTCGTGCCCGCAGCGGTGGGCAAGCAAGTCACGTTCTAATTGAGATCGTCGCCCGACGGGGCCCCACCTAGCCTCGGCGCGCGCTCAGCGAGCGGATCGCCGTGGCCGAGCTGCCGCATCTCGAACTCCTCGGCCTCGATCAGAGGCATCACGCCGCCGTCGTGGATCGACTCGAGCGTCTGCGGGGCCGGAAACTGACGTACGTCGACGTCTCCAGTCTGGTCTTCTTGCGTGCGCTCCGCATCCCTGTGGTGTGGGGCACGGATTATGACCTCGCTTTGGAAGTTGCCCGCGTGATCCCGATTGGCCGGCCAGGATAGTCCTGCGGAGGACGAGTTGCGGACCGGGACGCGGCAAGGCCCTCAGTGTGTCGCCTGCGGATCCGGGGTGGCGCGGGTGGCGTCGACGAGTTGAAGTCGCCAGCCATCCGGGTCTCGGAAGTTGAGATTCGTTCGCCCGGTCGAGGGCACGAACCGTGGCTCGAGACCGGCCGCGATCCCGCGCGTGGCCAGCTCGCGCTGTGCCGCCTGGACGTCGGGAACCTGGAAGGCGATGTGGTTGACGCCGATGTTTTCCTCGCCACTCACCCGGTGTATCTCGAAGATCGGCTGATTCTCGCCGGGTAGTTGAAGCTCGATCGAATCGCCGTGGTGCTTGGTTCTGGTCAGCTCTCGAAAGCCGAGCGCCCGGAACAGGGCGACGTACTCGTCAAAGCGGTGCACGACCAGCTCGATGTGATCGATCTTGGTGACCATCGGATACCCTCCTTCATGCGGCACTCCCGCGCCCAGGAATTGTAGCCGAGTCGCGTGCGCCTCTGGGCTCACGGCGTGCTCGGCCGTGTCTTGACCCCTGGGATGATCGGCCCGACGGGGGACCAGGAGCGGCGGCGGCGCGGGAATTCGCGCATTGCCCACGACGTCACACGCATGAAGGCTTCGAGGATGATCCGCAACGACATCTTGGACACGCCGTGCTCACGATCGCGAAACGTGATAGGGACTTCGACGATTCGGGCCCCCGCTCGGGCTGCCCGGTACACCATCTCGATTTGGAATCCGTACCCGTCAGACTGCACGGACGAGAGATCGAGCCGGGCCACGAGGCCCGCCCAGTAGGCACGGAACCCCGACGTGGCGTCGGCCACCGGTAGAGCCAAGGCCATGCGTGCATATCGGTTGCCCCAGCGCGAGAGGGCACGGCGGAAACGTGGCCACTGGGGGATCGAGCCTCCCCCTACGTAGCGAGATCCTACGGCCAGGTCGGCTCCGCCTTCGACGGCCCGGAGCAGAGCTGGGACAGCGGCCGGGTCGTGGGAGAGATCGCTGTCCATCTCCACCAGTATGTGGTACCCACGCCGGAGGCCTTCGCCGAACCCCGCGCAATAGGCCGAGCCCAGGCCTGACTTGCCAGGCCGCCCCAGAACGTCGATGCCTCCGAGTGAGGCTGCCGCTGACCGCGCGATATCGGCGGTGCCGTCGGGGCTGGCATCGTCGACGACGAGGATGTCGGCCGCCGGGGCCGCCGTGCGTAAGCGCCGAAGCACTTCGGAGATGTTGTCCGCCTCGTTGTAGGTCGGAAGGACGACCAGTGCCTTCATGGCGATGTGGCGACCCCCGATTGCGGCAGGCGATACAGACCGATGACCGCGGGGGCGGCGGCAAGGCGTAGGCGCGTCGAATCGAAGTAATACTGGTGCGTTGTCGATGAGAGCACGTTCTCGTGTCGGCAGCGCTCAACGGCGGCCCGGACCATGGCCGCGCTGTCCAGATTGCCCACCATCCAAGGGATCTGGCAGGCGTCGAGCAGATCGCCATGGGATGGGTAGTTGGCGTCGATCACAGACGCCGGAGAGTCGATGAGCCCCTTCGGGTACAGGTAGAGGGTGTAGTTCCATGAAGACTCCGCGACGACCCGTTCACCACGCTTCATATGCAGAGCGAGGTGACGAGCGAGCGGGCGGCTGTCGCTCCACGAGCGATCCTGCCAATAGCACTGGAGACCACCCCAGACCGCCAATCCCGCCAGGACGGCGGCCAGCGTCCTCCAGGCCCGCGTCACCCACAGTCGTTCCAGCGCGACGCCGGCCAGCAGATAGGCAAACAGGAATCCAGCGACGACGTGCTTCTGTCCGCTGACAAAATTCGCAGACCACAGATGGAAAAGCGGATACACGACGAGCGCGAGCAGACACGTGAGGGCCAGCCCGCGCTGGCGTCTGCGCCAGGCGAGGTAGGCGCCAGCGCTCGCCAGCGCTCCAGGCGCCAGGGCGAAGACCAGCTGCAACGTGGCGATGTGCCCGCGACTCCGGCCAAACGTTTGCTCAAGATAGGCTGCTGACGAGGCAGGAACGAGCGATCCGAAGAACAGGAAGAAATAGGCGGCCAGAATGATCCCGGCCACCGGGATGAAGACCGCCAGTACCCGACCACCGGGCCGGAGGCCTCGCACAGAGAGCATGAGCGCCAGGAGTGGGACGACCATGAGCAAGGTGCCGTACTTGGCAATGACGGCGGCGGCAAAGGCGATCGCCGCCGCCACGGCCCACATGGCGCCGTTACGCGACGACGAGCGAGTCACGCACCACATCGACATGCCGAGACCCGCCAGGGCGGCGACGTCGTATACCGCAAAGTGCGCGAGCGCCATGAACAGACCGTTGGTGGCGAGGGCGAGCGTTCCCCACGTGGCTGTCGGCTGGCCAAACAGGGTTTCCGCGGTCTTGAAGAAGGCGATCAGGGCGATCGTGCAAAGAATGGTAGCCATCAAGCGGGCCCCGGGGAGGCCCCCGAGGCGATGACCCAGCGCCGCCATGACCGGCCAGACAAAGGGACTGCCGTTGAACCACCTGACGTACCCATCAGACAGACCATTGCCCTCGAGGACGCGAAGGCCGGCGACCGTGTAGAGACCTTCGTCGACGAAGGGACCGTTGGCGGCGAGCGCGATGAGGGAGATCTGTACGGCGAGAAACCCAGCCACGATCCACGCCCATCGGCGTGGATCGTTCTTACGTTCCTGAGCGCCCCTCAGTTCGGCGCGCTCCGGCGGTTGTGCGTCCCAGTGATTGATCATCTCGATGGGACGCTCCCCAAGTCTGAGGGAAGTAGAGCGGCCTCAGGACACTCGAGGTGCACGTGCGATGCCAACGAGATCAAACAGGCATACGCCGCGGCGGCAGGTCTGCCTCCACGCTGACGCACGAGCTCTCAAGCATTCTCGGCGAGGCGATAGGCGAAGGCGCCTCGGTGGCTGACGATTCGTCCGATGGAGGGCGAGGCAAAGTGCGCCGGCGCCATCAAGGTTGCGGTATCGGCGTAGCGCTCGATCAGCGCCCGTCGCGTCGTGGCGGACATGGCCTTGTCCTCGCAGGCCCGACTCGACCACTCCGGACGAACGAGCTGCAGGGGATGATGGAGGACGTCGCCGCTCAGTACCGCGGCCGCGTCGCCGGATTTCAGGTGAATCACCACGTTGCCGGCGGTGTGGCCGGGGGCCGGCTCGAACCAGAGACCCTTGTCGAATTCGTAGTCCATCCCGACTAGCTCGACCTGTCCCGCCTCCATCACGGGCCGCACGCTGTCGTCGAACACGTTGACCACCGGACCCTGGGTACCTGAGCGGTCACGCTCCTCCCAGAATTCGTATTCCCGGCGCGCGAAGATGTATTTGGCCTTGGGGAAGGTCGGCACCCAGCGCCCGTCCTTCAGGCGGGTGTTCCAGCCGACGTGGTCGATGTGCAGGTGGGTGCACATGACGAAGTCGACCTGCTCGGGCTTCACCCCGGCCCGGGCGAGGTCGGCGAGGTACGGCCAGTTCTGCAGGTGCCAGCTCGGCCGGTGCGGCCGCGGCTTGTCGTTGCCAACGCACGTATCCACCAGGATGGTGTGCCGTGGCGTGCGCACGAGATATGACTGGAAGGCGAAGATGAGCTTGCCGGTGGCGGCGTCGGCGTAGCGGGGCAGCAACCAGTCCTCGTTGGCCTCGAACGCGTCCGGGGTGAAGTCCGGCAGGAACACGTTTGGCTCGATGAAGGGCACCTCACTCTCGACCACGCGGCGAATTTCGAACTCGCCAACTCTCTGCATTGTCTGGATCCTCCTCCAGGCGGCCGGGGAAGGTGGCTCCCCGGCTTGTATTCTTTGAGCGGCATGGCGTTCGTCGACGGCTGGGACGGAACGTTGGATTGACGGTATCTTAGAGAGCATAGTAGTGTCCAATCGTGGCATGCGTCATGTCCGCGGGCAGGCAGCCTCGGCCAGCCCTGGTCACGCCACATGGACCCCAGAGGAGGAGAGCAGCATGTCCCGGACTTACCGCAGACTGAGTCAGCCGCTCGTTCGCGAGGGGCACCACGGGCTCCGCCCGGCCACATGGGACGAGGCGCTCGACCGCGCCGCCACGGGACTGCGGCAGGTGGTGGCCAGCCATGGTCCCCGGGCCTTCGGTCTGTTCAGCTGCTCGAAAAGCACGAACGAAACGAACTTCATCGCGCAGAAGTTCGCACGCAGCATCATCGGCAGCAATAACATCGACAGTTGCAACCGCACGTGACACGCTCCCAGCGTCGCCGGACTGGCGACGGTATTCGGAGCGGGCGGGGGCACGAGCTCGTACCAGGAGGCCGAGGAGACGGACGTCATTCTCCTGTGGGGCTCGAACGCGCGGGAGACGCACCCGATCTTTTTCCACCACATGCTCAAGGGCCTCCACCACGGTGCCCGCCTCTTCGCCATCGACCCGCGCCGCACCAGTTCCGCGCGATGGGCGGAAGCATGGGCGGGATTGGACGTCGGCTCCGACATCGCCCTGGCCAACGCCATGGGCCGCGAGATCATCGCGGCGGGACTCGAGCATCGCGAGTTCATCGAGAATGCCACCACGGGATTCGAGGAGTACCGGGCCGCTGTCGAGCCGTACACGCTCGCGTATGCGGAAGGCGAGACGGGAGTGTCGGCGGACGTCATTCGCACCATGGCCCACGCGTATGCCGGCGCCGGCCGCGCCATGATCTGCTGGACACTCGGCATCACCGAGCATCACAACGCCGTCGACAACGTCCTGGCGCTCGTCAACCTGGCCCTGCTGACCGGTCACGTCGGCCGCTACGGCTCGGGGCTCAATCCGCTGCGCGGGCAGAACAACGTCCAGGGCGGGGGCGACATGGGCGCGCTCCCGGATCGTCTGCCCGGCTTCCAGCACGTGGAAAACGCGGAGTTCCGCGCGAAGTTCGACCAGGCGTGGGGCGTTCCCGTTCCTCCCGTCAAGGGGTGGCACCTATCGCAGATGTTCGAGGCGATGGAGCGCGGTGATCTGCGGGCGCTCTACGTCATCGGCGAGAACCCCCTCCAATCCGAGGCGGACCAGCACCACGCGCGACATCTCCTAGAGTCCCTCGACTTTCTGCTCGTGCAGGACCTGTTCCTCACCAAGACCGCCGAGTTGGCGCACGTCGTCCTTCCCGCCAGCGCCGCCTGGTGTGAGTCCGAGGGCACGGTGACCAACAGCGAGCGCCGTGTGCAGCGCGTACGGAAGGCGCTTGACGGGCCCGCTGGCACTCGCGACGACGTGGCCATCCTCTTCGACCTGGCCCGGTGTCTCGGGCGCGACTGGGGCAGACCCGATCCCGAGAGCATCTGGAACGAGCTGCGCCGGCTCTCGCCGATGCACGCGGGCATGAGCTACGCTCGCCTCGAGAAACACGGGGGATTGCAGTGGCCGTGTTACGACGAGGAGCATCCAGGCGAGCTATTTCTGCACAGCCGCCTGTGGGAGCGCCCGGTGCGGGGTCCACGGGTGGCGTTCGTACCCGTGGAGCATGATCCTCCGGTCGACAAGCTCGACGCCGAGTTCCCCCTGCGCCTGACTACAGGACGGCGGCTCGACGAGTACAATACGGGTGTGCAGACGTCCGCCTATCGGTCGCCCCTCCGGCGTGGGGAGAGCCTTGACGTGTCACCCGAGGACGCCGACCGCTACGGTCTGCGGGACGGCGAGGTCGTGCGGGTACGCTCGCGGCGGGGAGCGGTGGAGGTCCCCATCCGTCGAGACGAAGGTCTGCGGCCCGGGCTGACCTTCATGACCCTCCATTTCCAGGACCACGTGGCAACGAACCTTCTCACCATCGACGCTACCGATCCGAAGTCCGGCACGGCCGAGTTCAAGGCCACCGCGATCCGCATCGAGCGCCTGGAGACCTGAACCGATCGATCTCAAGATCGTCGGCCCCGTCGCCACCGCTGTCGAGCGCGCCGCGATCGATGCTGTCGTGGCCGATGGTTCGAGGCGAGACCTCTTGCTCCCTGCTCTTCACGCCGTCCAGGCGAGGATCGGCTGGGTGAGCCGCGGGGCGCTGAACTATATCAGCGAACGCCTGATGGTGCCCCCGGCCGAGGCCTGGGGAGTGGTGACGTTCTACCATCTGCTATCGACGAAGCCACGCTCACCCATCGTCGTCCACGTGTGCGACGACATCGCCTGCCGCATTCGAGGCGGCGAGGCTTTGTGCGGAGCCCTGGAGCAGGTGCTCGGACCGTCGGCGGGGACGTCCAATGGAGGCGCCGCCTCATGGATGCGAAGCCCGTGTCTCGGCCAGTGCGAACGGGCCCCGGCTGCCCTCGTCACTGCCGCCGGCGCCGCGCCGCGTTCGATCACTGTGGCCCCTGTGGCGGAGGATGCCGGGGACATCCTCCACGCGCTCGCCAACCTTGGCGATGCAGTGGATGTCCGTGTCGAGGCGGGTGCCCCGGCGGCGCGGCTTCGTGTGGTCGCGCAGTCTGTTCCCCAGGCTGGACAGCCCGGCCTCCGGCTGCTGGGCCGGATGGGAACAGTCGATCCCACGAGTCTTAACGCCTACAACGAAAGCGGTGGTTACCGCGCGCTCGCACGGGCGATCGAGCTTGGGCCGACCACGGTCATCGAGGAGGTCGTTGCGTCCAAACTCGTCGGCCGCGGTGGAGCCGCCTTCCCCACCGGCCGGAAGTGGGACGCGGTGGCCAAGGCTCCCGCCCGGCCGCACTACCTCGTGTGCAACGCGGACGAGTCGGAACCCGGAACCTTCAAGGATCGGCTCCTCATGGAGGAGGATCCCTTCAGCCTCGTCGAGGGAATGACCATTGCTGGTTATGCGACCGGCTGCGAGGTCGGCTACCTTTATCTGCGGGGCGAGTACCCGCTGGCCGCCGAGCGCATGGCCGGAGCCATCGCCGCCGCCCGTGCGGCCGGATTGCTGGGCGTCGACGTGATGGGCGCAGGCTTCACGTTCGACATCGAGGTACGCAGGGGAGCGGGCGCCTACATATGCGGTGAGGAGACGGCCCTGTTCAATTCCATCGAGGGCAAGCGGGGAGAGCCACGGAACAAGCCACCGTTCCCCGTCGAGGTGGGACTGTTCGGACGGCCCACTGTCGTGAACAATGTCGAAACGCTCGTGAACGTGCCGGCGCTACTTCGGGAGGGCGGGCTTGCGTACGGCAACATCGGGACCGCGGGCTCGACCGGCCCGAAGCTCTTCTGTGTCTCGGGTCATGTGACGCGCCCGGGTCTCTACGAGGCCCCGTTCGGCATCACCCTGCGCGAGCTCTTGCAACTGGCCGGAGCCGGCCCCATCCGCGCCGTGCTCCTGGGCGGGGCGGCCGGCGTGTTCGTTGGACCGGCCGACCTCGACGTCGCGCTGACGTTCGAGGGCACGCGGGCGATCGGAGCGACGCTCGGCTCGGGCGTGATCATGGTCTTCGACGAGACGGTGGATTTGCTCGACGTCGTCCGGCGCATCGCCGAGTTCTTCCGCGACGAATCGTGCGGCCAGTGCGTGCCATGTCGGGTGGGTACGGTTCGACAGGAAGAGCTGCTGGCCCGCCTCCTGGCTCGACGTTCACTCGGTCCAGACGCTCAAGAACTGGCTCTGCTCAAGGATCTCGGTCAGGTCATGCGCGACGCCTCCATCTGCGGTCTCGGGCACACGGCCTCGAGCGCTGTGGAGTCAGCGATCTTTCGCCTCTCGGCCGCCGGCCAACGGACATGAATCCCGAGCCGATCTGGTTCCGCCCACCCCCTCCGCCCACCCGTCCCCCCGCGGCACCGCGTGGGCCAGTCCCGGCGCCGGTCAGTGTCATCATCGACGGCCAGCCGGCGAGCGTTCCCGAGGGTTCGACGATCCTCGAGGCGTGCCGTGGACGAGGCATCGATATCCCCACGTTGTGCTTTCTGGAGACCTTGACGCCGGTCAACGTCTGCCGAGTGTGCGTTGTCGAGGTGGCCGGCTCGCGCGTGCTGGTTCCTGCCTGTTCACGGCGGGTGGAGCCCGGGATGACCATCCTCACAGAGTCCGATCGCGTTCGCGTATCGCGCCGGATGGTCCTCGAGCTGCTGGCGTCCTCCGTCGACCTCTCGACCGCCCCAGGGATCGATCGCCTGATGGCGCGCTACGACGCCCACCCGGATCGGTACGGGCCCGCGGAACCGGCCACGGGCGCGGGCGAGCGCGACGCGCGCGATCCTGGACACCACGAGGCACCCGATGGTACCCACGCCGAGACGGTCGCCCAGCCCGTGAAGATCGACAACGATCTCTACGTCCGCGATTACACCAAGTGCATTCTCTGCTACAAGTGCGTCGAAGCCTGCGGCGTCGACGCCCAGAACACGTTTGCCATCGCCGTGGCGGGCCGAGGCTTCGACACCAGGATTTCCACCGAGGCAGACGTGCCTCTGCCCGACTCGGCCTGTGTGTATTGCGGCAACTGCATCGGAGTGTGCCCAACGGGCGCCCTCATGTTCAAGCGCGAGCACGACATGCGAGCTGCCGGCGTCTGGGACGAGGCGAAGCAGCGGACGACAGACACGATCTGCCCCTATTGTGGCGTGGGCTGTACCCTCACCCTGCATGTGCAAGACAACCGCATCGTGAAGGTGACCTCACCGGCCGACGTCTCGGTGACCCACGGCCATCTGTGCATCAAAGGGCGCTTCGGGTTCACGTTCGTGGAGTCGCCTGGGGACGACGGCGCTTGACCCATGAGAAATCGCCGCGTGGGGAGCGTCCATTGACTCTGGACTCGGAGTCCGAGATTCCGCGGGGTGTTCCGGCCGTGGGCTACTGGATCGTCAAGGTGGACGGCCATGACGCGTCCCAGTGCCAGGACTACGTCGCCGTCGAGGAACCGCTCGAGATCCGACTCGCCGGTCTGCCGCTCAGCGTCACGATGCGCACTCCGGGAGACGACGAGGAGCTCGTCGCCGGCTTCCTCCTCGCCGAGGGCGTGATCACCAGCGCCGAGGATCTCGACGTGATCGCGCGGTATCGCGGGCCCGATACCGATCCCACCCTCGGCAATGTGATGAACGTCTTGCTGAAGGGGGACTCCCGCGTCGCCCGGGAACGGCTGCGGCGGAACTTCGTGACGTCGTCCTCCTGCGGGCTCTGTGGCAAGGCCATGATCGACGCGATCCGGTCCACGCTCCCACCGGTTTCGTCCGACACGACGATCCCGATCGAGCGGCTTCATCGGCTCGTTCCGCTGATGAGCCAGGCCCAGACGATCTTCGAGAAGACGGGCGGTCTCCATGCGGCCGGGCTCTTCGACGCCGACGGTCGCCTGATCGTGCTCCGCGAAGATATCGGTCGCCACAATGCGGTGGACAAGGTCATCGGGCACATGGTGCTGACCGGCAAGACACCGCTGGACCGGCATCTCCTCTTCGTGAGCGGCCGCGCCAGCTTCGAGATCGTGCAGAAAGCGCTGGTTGCGCGAATTCCCCTGGTGGCGGCGGTCTCCGCTCCTTCCAGCATGGCCGTGCAGACGGCGCAGGCGGCAAACATGACCCTGGTGGGTTTCGTGCGCAACGGGGGCTTCAACATCTATACAGGCGCTCACCGAATCGTAGGCGGCGTGGGCAACCCCTGCGAGGATGCCGCGGCGGGCGGGGGCGCTCGTGAGCCTTCGAAAGGGCCGCTGTCCGCGAGCGACGATTCCTAACGATCGAGCCAGGCGGCCACGAGGCGGCCGCCGTAGTCGAAGCCTAGATTGGGGCCGTAGTTCTTGAGGGCGCCGTCCCAGACTGCGACGTAGATCCCGGTCGGCACGCCGGCAACGGCCCGTTGACCTTACCAACCCCCTCCAGGGTGGCGTCGATGTACCCCGGCCACGCCGACGCCGGCAAGGGCACCGGCGCCGGTGGCCAGGAACTCGCGTCGATTCACCGTTGTGGCTGGTTCAGATGATCTCCTGGGTCTTGAGATCCTCCAGGTCGCGCGCGGACATGCCCAGCCACTCGTGATAAATCTCGGCATTGTGCTCGCCGAGCAGCGGTGAGCGGTCCACGGCGACGTGCGAGTCGGACATCTTCACCGGCCACCCTGGCAGGGTGAATTTCCCACGCTTGGGATGGTCGACGGTGACGATCATTTCGCGCTTCTGCAGCGCGGGATCCTGCGCGATCTCCATCGTGTCGTAGACGGCCCCGGCGGGGACGCCGGCGTCACCGAGGACCTGCATGACCTCGGCCTTGGTGCGGCTCTGGGTAAACTCGTTCAGGATGCGGTCCACTTCGTCGTGGTTGGCCCATCGCTTCTCCGGCGAGTTGAAGCGCTCGTCGCCGATCAGGTCGGCCCGGCCGATGGCCTTCAGCAGCCGGTCCCAGTGCCGGTTGCCCGCGCGGGTCGTGTAGATGAAGCAGTAGTCATTGAGACCTCCGCCCTTGCACTTGTAGAGGCCGCTGGGGGCGGTCGTGCCCAGCGCACTGCGGTTGCCCGAGCGCACCGCCGCCTTGCCGCTGGCCGCCTGGCGCGCGAAGGCGATGCGGCTGAAGTTGATCACCGCATCCTGCATGGCCACTTTGATGTGCTGGCCCCGGCCGGTGCGCTCGCGCTGGTGCAGGGCCGCCAGGATGCCAATGGCGCAGTGCAACCCGGTGCCCGTGTCGCCGATGGTGGGTCCGGGCTTGAGGGGCTCGGTTTCCGGTGTGCCCGTGAGGCTGAGGGCGCCACCCACGGACTGAGCGATCATGTCGAAGCTCACATAGTTCTCGTAGGGACCCTCGCCAAAACCCTTGACCTGCGCGTAGATCAGACGGGGATTGATCTTGCGGACCACGTCATAGCCAAAGCCCAGCCGCTCGATGGCGCCAGGGGCGAAGTTCTCGATCATGACGTCGGCCTTCTTCAACATCTCCGTGAAGATGCCGCGACCGCGTTCGCTGCCGAGGTTCAACGTGACGCTGCGCTTGTTGGCGTTGAGCAGCATGAAGTAGTGCGAATCCACCCCCTGCTGGTCGGTGGAGGCACCGCGGCCCTGGTCGCCACCTCGAGGATTCTCGACTTTGATGACATCGGCGCCCAGCCATGCGAGCGCCTCCGTGCAGGAGGTTCCAGCCTCAAACTGGGTCAGATCGAGGACCTTCACGTCCTCTAACGCGGTCTTCTGCGGCATGGTATGAACTCTCCTCTCAGCGCGAACGGTTCGGTGCGTGCACGCGGTTCACATCACGGGACCTTGGTGCGGCCACCTCCTCCTTCCGCGCTATTTTAGTCTGAGAAGCCGTTCCAGGTCACGCAGCCCGCGCTCGTGTCAGGAGGGGTCGAAGCTCTCCTCCAGCTCGGGCTGGATGCCCAGGGGTGGAGCACGAAAGAACCAGTCTCCCAGGTGCATGGCCTGCGACGCGAGGATGGTCGCGTTGCGATGGGTGATGCGAGAATCGTTGGTGGGGTTCTTCCGCGGTTCCCCGTCTCGGACCAGGATGTCCTGGCCTTTCAACACCCGGTCGAGCGACCGGGCCACGCCCACGAGGAACCCGCCGGTCTCGTCCGGCTTGACCCTCACCAAGTCGTCGCCCCGCTTCTTGAACCTGATCAGGTCACCGTCCTGGCTGATCCCACCGTGGCCTGCCGCCATGGCGATGCGGACCAGGGCGAACCGAGTCGCCACGGGCAGGCTATCGAAATCCCCCCCATTCTTTTGCGCGGCTCGGCGGAGCTTGATCTCGCCGTACTTCAAATACACTGCCGTGGCCAGGGCGGCGTCCCTGCCCGTCGTGTAGGGGATCGTGGTGACTCTCCGGCCGTGCTCGTTGATGTTCGTCGTCTTCTTTCGCTCGTCGAAACGGACCTGGGCAAAGGCCGGGACGTTGTCGCGAAGCGCTTTCCTTTGAGCGAAGAAGTCATCCGTGCCGGTAAAAAATGAGCTCACCTCACCGGGGCTGAGATAGGGAGACGCGCGGCCTACTTCGGCCAGCAGCACCGCGGCCAGGAGCCCCGGATCCACATCCGCCGCTTTGGCCGCCCAGGCCACCACCTCCTTGAACTTTGCGCCTTTCTCGCCCGATAGCTCCGGGTCGCGTTCGGCGACAAAGCGGCCCGACACTTTGAGGTCGCTGTCCTCGGATGCTTTCTGGATGGCCGGCCTGACCTCCTTGACGAGGACCTGGTTCCATTCCTGAGCCAGTTGTTGATCCCCCTTGTTCTTCCTCGGGTCCAGCTTGCGCCGGTCAAGCTCGGTATGCCGGCTGAAGAAAAGCAGATTCGTCAGTTGGTTCTCGTCGTGCCACCCCACCTGCATCGCCAGCTCCAGGACGCGCGGCCAGTCCTTTTGGTCGACCGCGTCCGAGATTGCCTGCGTCATCGGTGGAGTGTCATGTTCCAGAGCGGCATCTCCCTCCGGCTCCGGAGTGGTCGGCGGGCTCTCGGCCTCGTCACCGGCCCATTGCATGGCCCACTGGGCCTCCTCTTCGTCGGCAGGCCCGTCCTCCAGCTCCCGCTCGCCATCCCCGAGATCGACCCCGTCCGGGGCTAGGTCTTCCTCTTCGGGGGGAAGTCTCTCGCCCTCGAGCGATTCGTCGTCCTCCAGCTCACGCGCCGGCGCGGGGCAGGGGGCTCTCGTCATCCAATCGCGCACCTGGTTCGACACCTCCATGGTGACCCGGACGGCGTGGTTCGTGCGGCCGCCTGAGGTCAATCCCACCCCTCCCGTGTGCACCCCCACCAGATAGTAGATTCCGTTGAGTTCGAGGCACACGGGCGCACCGCTCTGGCCGCCGCACGTATCGGCGTCGTGGACCATGCTTCTGCCCACGTATGGGGTTCCTGTCCCCTCCATCACGAGCGTGATCTGGCCGGTGGCCGTGAGCTGGCTGCCCAGCCGGATGTTCGGATTTGCCCGGGCCGTGCGCGCCGCCCGCACGCAGTCGTCACTGCCGTATCCGGCAACGAACACCGTCTTGCTTCTCAGAACGACGGGCTCCACCCGTTGAAAGCGAGCCGCCCCGCCCGATCCCTGGCTGCCCCAGTAGCCGAGTGGACCGCCGAGGGCCGACACCTGGCGATCGCCGATCGCGGTCTTCAGCCTCAGCACGGCGTAGTCGTAGCGGTTGGTTTCAACCTCCCCGGTGTTGTTCGCGGCTCCCGTGGCATCGTGCCGGCGGGTGATATCCCACAGGCGGTGTACCGGCGATTGCGATAGGTCCGCCTCCACCGTCGCTAGCGGCGGGCTGGAGCTGCCGTCGTGGGCCGGGGTAACCCTGATCCGCGTGGCCCGGAGCGTGTTCCTTCCCGCCGGATCATACTCGGTCAGGTTGTGGGCCGCCGTCAGGACGTGGCATGGGCTGATGAGGGTGCCGGTTCCCCTCCCGGTGCCTATCAGCCTGCGAGAGGTTCCAAAGGGAGTGATGTCGTAGTCGATGTCGAGCCGGCATATCCATCGATAAGGTATGGCCAGTGAGTTGGCCACCGCGTCCATGTCGTTGGTGCCACTGATCTCGTACTCGACTCGTTCGTGATCCGCGCCTTTCGGGGCGCGCGGTTCTAAGCCCTCCCGTGCATCGCCCTCGAAGGCCAGCCGGAATGCGCTCTCCTCTTCCAGGGCGACCAGGCGCGCTTCCTGGACTGGCTCCACCGCGCTCTCGAACAGCTCGCCCTCGAGAAAGGGAGATTCGAAGCTGCTCGTCAGGTCGTCGAGAGGCCGGCTTCGACGTGGCTCATATGAAGACATGGCAACGCTCCTCCAGGCCCACTGTACCTCCGAAGGGCACCAGGCTGCCGGCTACAGCGCCTCTCTTGATCGCCTCAGGAAGCGTCCCGCTGGCGCGTGCGGCCTCGTGCCGCCACTGCCGCTCGCCGGCGCTCGTACCACAGAGACATCAGTTCCATGGCGAGCCACGCCGCCGAGCTGCCTACCAGCAGCGACACACGTGCCAGCCCCCATCCCCAGCGATCCACGATCCAGGCGAAGACTGTGGGAGAGGCGGCGTTGACGACCAGGATAGGCGTCGCGATGACGCCGAGCACCGCGCCATACCCCGTCGCGCCAAACAGCGCGAGCGGCACGGCACCGCGGACGATCGTGATGACGCCCTGAGACGCTCCCATGAGGAGCGTGAACGCGACGACCAGGCCCAGGCTCCCGGTGCCGGCCAGTAGCAGCAGCAGTGACGGGGGCAGGATGGCGACGGCGATGCGGCCGACGGTGATCGCCCGGAGGTTGCGGGCAAGAGTGATCTCGACCACGCGTCCGCCGAACTGGGCCACACCCTTCAGCGAGGCGACCCAGACCGCGACCGCCGTCGCCAGGCCCGCCGCCTCGAGCAATGAAACCAGCTGCACCGAGATGACGCCGAACACGAACCCGTTGAGCGACATGATGAGCGCGAAGAGCACCATGGCCACCGAGCGGGCGTGGCCCTCGAGGGGCGGCCCGTCTGCGGACGCGGTGCGCGCCCCAGCCGCGGCACCACCGCTCTCGGCGGTCTCGCGCCGGGCGAGCCCGAGCCAGTGCAGCGGCAGGCACACCGCGAGATTGATGAGGGCGAACAGGACGAGGGTGTGCCGCCAGCCGACCTGATCATTCAGCGCGTGGCCGATCACCCAGAACACCGATGAGGCAAACGCGCCGAACAAGGTGAGGTAGGAGATTGCCTTCCGTCCGCGCGAGGGCGCGACCTGCACCAAGGCCGCGAAGGCGGCGTCGTACAGACACATGCGCATGCCGAGGCCGAGGAACACCCACACCGCCAGGTACGCCGCTTCGGTTCGGACGTGCGCGAGCGCGAACAGGCCCACCGATACGAACACAGTCCCGAGCGTCATCACGGCCCGCCCGCCGTGGCGGTCGATGGCGCGGCCGACCGCGCTCGACACGATGCCCATGGCGAGCAGAGCGACGGTGAAGCCGAGGAACACGAAGCCACGACTCCAGCCCGTGTCCCGACTGATCGGGCCCGCGAGCACGCCGAGACAGTAGTAGCTTGTCCCCCAGGCCGTAATCTGCGTGATGCCGAGCGCGAGGACAGCGCCCACCATCGGGTCGCCGAACCGTGCCCGCCAACCGGTGCGGGGGGCGGGAGTGGCGGGGACGTTCACGGACTCAGACGGTCGCGCATCAGGCGGCTAGGCCGCGCGACCCGATTACCCGGCGCGGTGGCCGACAGGCCCTACTCTCGACCTCAGTGGCGTGCCCGCGGAATGGGCAGGCCCAGGTTCTCCCGCAGCGTTTCACCCTTGTAGTCCTTGTGGTACAGGCCACGCCGCTGCAGTTCCGGGACGACGTACTTCACGAAATCCACGTAGGAGCCGGGTACGTGGGTGGCCGCGACGACGAATCCATCGCAGACTCCGGTGGAGAACCACTCTTCCAACCCATCGGCGACTTCCTTCGGGCCACCGACGAATGGGTTGTTTGGCCGCGCGCGCCGACTGAATGTGATGAAGTCCTTCGGCGTCGGGTTCTTGAGACCCGACAGCTGCACCACCCGATCGCGCATCGACTGCGTGCCGGAGATGCTGGCGAGCTCCTCGTCGGTGAAGGGCTCATCCAGCGCCTTGGACGCGAAATCGAAATTCATCGCTTCGGACAGCAGGGACAGCGCGTCGTCATCGGTGGCCAGGGTCTCGACGAGCGCCGCCTTGTCTTCCGCGGCCATCTTGCTTTCAGCGGCGATGACGTAGGCGGACGGGGCAATGATGCAGTGCTGCGGGTCGCGCCCCAACGCGGCCACCGCATCCTTGATCTCGCGATAGTTCTTGCGGCCGGCCTCCAGACTGATCGGGCTGCCGACGAAGAGCAACTCGCCCCAGCGCGCGGCGAAGCGCTTGCCCGGGCCGCTCTGCCCAGCCTGGATGATGACCGGGTGCCCCTGCTTCGACCGCGGCACCGTGAAGGGGCCGCGCGACCTGAAATACGTGCCCACGTGATCGATGCGGCGAACCTTGTCGGGGTCCGCAAAGAGGCCGGTCGTCTTGTCCTGCACGATCGCGTCCTCATCCCAGGAATTCCAGTGGCCCATCACCACGCGCATGAATTCCTCGGCCCGATCGTACCGACGGTCGTGCTCCATGTGCAGATCGCGGCCCATGTTCAGGGCCTCGCCGTCATTCATCGAGGTGACGACGTTCCAGGCCGCCCGGCCGTTCGTCATGAGGTCGATCGTGGCAAATGTGCGGGCGACGTCGAAGGGCTCGTAGTAGGTCGTGCTGCGCGTGGACCCAAGGCCCAATCGTGTCGTTGCCATGCCCATGACCATCAGCACCGTCACGGGGTCCATCTTGACGCAGCGGATGCCGTGCTGAACCGTGTGGCGATGGTCGTTGCCATAGCGATCGGGCATGGCCAGCCGATCGTCGAAGAAGCCGACGTGGAACTTGCCCTCCTCGAGCACGCGGCCGATGGTGGCGTAGAAGTCGGGAGACCAGGAATCCTCGCGCGAAGCGGGATGTCGCCACGAGCTGACGAGGTTCGTGCAGTTCTGGGCTTGCAGGAAGCCCACCATCACCATCTGTCGTTGCATGATCAGGCTCCATTATAGGCGATTGGGAGAGAGACGCCTCGACGCGGCGGTTTCCGCGAGCAATCCGGGCGCCTGGTGTTGACCGGATCCCGCAGGGGACTTAGGCTGACATGAGCCGAGGAGAGGACAGCATGGCGACCGGGCCGAAGGCGGCGATCGTGACGGGTGCGGGAAGCGGACTCGGTCGGGCGATGGCGACCGGCCTGGTGGACAGCGGTATCAACGTCGTGGCCGTTGACCAGAACGCATCGGCCTTGGCCACGCTGGTCACCGCGCTGGCCGGCCGCCGCGGTTCCGTTCTGTCCCACGCGGCCGATCTCACCCAGGCGGGCGCGTTCGAGGGGATCGCCGGCGCCGCGCAGGAGCGGTTTGGCCGGATTGACATCCTCGTCAACAATGCCGGCATCGGCCAGGCCTCGGTGCGGGCTGATCAGCGAAGGAATCCGATTCGTTTCTGGGAGGCGGCGCCGGAGCAGTGGAGCCGCTTCCTCGCCGTGAATGCTACCGCGCCGATCATGATGGCCCGGGCGGTCGTGCCGCACATGCTGCGAGCCAGACAGGGCCGGATCATCACGGTGACGACCAGCCTCGGCACCATGGTCCGCGCGGGTTACCTGCTATATGGCTCGAGCAAGGCCGCCGCCGAATCGGCGACCGCGGTGATGGCCGCGGACCTGCAGGGCACGGGTGTCACGGCCAACGTCCTGGTACCGGGCGGGGTGACGAATACCCCGCTGGTCGGCGCGGACGCCGGAGACCGCAGCAAGATGCTGCAGCCGGAAATCATGGTCCCACCCCTCCTGTGGCTCGTATCCGACGCCGCCGCCGGAGTCACCGCCCGACGCTTCATCGCCGCCGACTGGGACCCCGCTCTGCCGGCGGCGGTGGCAGCCGAGAAAGCCGGCGCGCCGATTGCCTGGCTGGGGATCGCGCGGATGCCGATCGAGCCGACCTGAGCGGCAGCTCCAGGGAAGAGCTCGTCGTGCGCAGACGCTCCCTGACGATCCGCGACGGGCTGCCTGGTCCGTCATACTTTATAGTGAAGCCCGAATCTCGTCGACGGAGGCAAGCATGGCATCGTTGAGCGAGCGCGCCGCCCGCAGGCGGCCAGAGCTGGTCGGGGGCGCCATCCCGCTCCTCGACGTGGCGCCCTACCTTGCCGGCCGCCCCCGCGCTCGTGAAAACCTTGGCGCCGAGCTGCGCTGGGCGTTCGAGAATGTCGGCTTCTACTACCTGCGCGGCCACGGCATCCCCCAGTCACTGATCGACGCCACGTTCGCCCAGGCTGCTCGCTTCCATGCGCTGCCCCTGGAGGCCAAGCTGGCCGTCAAGGTGAACGAGGACAACGTCGGCTATCTCCCGATGAGAGTCGGCCAATTCCCTGGTCGCCAACCAAGTCGGAATGCCGCGTTCTTTCTGCGCCGCGATCGCACGCCAGACGATCCGCTGGTGCTCGCCGAACGCCGCTTCCATGGGCTCAACCAGTGGCCGGCGGAACTGCCCGGCTTTCGCGAGACCGCGCGGGATTACATGCAGGCGATGGAGGTGCTGTGCCGGCGCCTGGTGCCGATCTACGCCACGGCCCTCGAGCTGCCACCGGACACGTTCGACGGGGCCTATGCCGAGCCGCACCTGATCCTGCGCTTGACGCACTATCCCCCGCTCGCCTCGGATGAAGCCACCGCCCTCAGCTTGACGCCCCACACCGATTCCGGCTTCATGACCTTGCTGGCGCCGAACCCGGTGCCGGGCCTGTCGATCATGCTGCCAGACGGGCGCTGGATCGACGCGCCGGCGGTGACCGACGCCTTCGTGGTGAACGGCGGAGACATCCTGCACCGCTGGACCAACGAGCGTTTTCTTTCCACACCGCATCGGGTGATCAACCACACGAGTGGCGACCGCTTCGCCATCCCCTTCTTCTGCGACCCGAACCACGACACGCTCATCGAATGCCTGCCGAGCTGTTGCTCGGCGGCGAACCCGCCGAAATACCCGCCGATCAAGTTCGGCGACTACGCGATCTGGTTTGCCCGCAAGAGCTATGAGCACATGGCCCAGCAGCCCGCGCTGGCCGACGCGGAGGTCGCACCGGGCGCGCGGGCCACCAGGCGCTGGTGAGCCACGCCGAGGAGCATAGGGGCGCGGGCAGATGACGAGAGAGTGTGCACGGGGTGCGACATGACGGGGGCGACACGATGAGCATTCGAGCATTCCATGAGACTGGCATCAGCGCGGCGGGTCTCGCCTTCACCGGTTGCGAGCTGCTCGGCTCCGGACCGAATCTGGCGCGCGCCCGGACGCGGCCAGCCGCAAGCGCGAGGGGGCGCGCGCGGCCGGCCACGCGGCGCCGCGACGTGAGAGGGGCCGGGCGGCGGCGCGAAGTGGTGGTGGGCGGCCGTCGGGTGAAGACGATCGATGTGCACGCCCATTGCGTAGTCCCGGAGGCGCTCGCCCTCCTGGGATTGAAGCTGGAAGATCAGCGAGGGCCGGGGATGGAAGAAGTGGGGCCGCGACGCATCCGTGAAATGGACGCGCAGGGCATCGACATGGAGGCGCTGAGCATCAACCCCCAGTGGTACCGGGCAGAGCGGTACCTCGCCGCCCAGGTGATCAAGGTCCAGAACGAACGGCTCGCCGAGTTCTGCGGGCTGTATCCGGACCGGTTCGTGGCCTTCGCGTCGGTGGCGCTCCAGTATCCGGACCTGGCCGTGCAGCAGCTGGTGGAAGCCGTCAAGAAGCTCGGTCTCCGCGGGGCCGCCGTAGGGGCGAGCGTTGCGGGCGAAGAGTTTTCCGACCCGAAGTTTCACCCGTTCTGGGCCAAGGCTGAGGAACTGGGGTGTCTCATCTTCATCCATCCGCAGAGCACCCCGGATCTTGCCCCGAGACTCAAGGGCAATGGGTGGCTGGCGAACACCATCGGCAACCCGCTCGACACGACGATCGCGCTCTCGCACCTGATCTTCGAGGGAACCTTGGATCGGTTTCCCGGGCTCAAGATATGTTCGGCTCACGGCGGCGGCTATCTGCCGTCTTACGCGGCGCGCTCCGACAACAGCCTGCGTGTTGCTCCCGATAAGGACACCGGTGTGACACTGAAGAAGAAGCCGACCGAATACTTGAGGCAGATGTACTACGACACGCTCGTCTTCACCTCGGAGGCGCTGCGGCACCTGGCGGCGGAAGTCGGCCCGAGCCAGCTTGTCATCGGCACTGACCATCCGATCCCATGGCAGGCCAAGGCTGTGGACCACATCCTCGGGGCGCCAGGATTCACCGATGCCCAGCGCCGGGCCATGCTCGGGGGGACGGCGGCGAAGTTGCTCGGAATCAAGTGATCGGCGCCCCGCGCAAGCGCAAGGAGGATCTACGGTTCCTGACCGGTGCCTCCTGCTTCACGGATGACATTGCCCTGGCCGGCCAGCTCCACGCGGCCGTCGTGCGATCGCCTCACGCCCACGCGCGCATCGGGGCGGTTGACGTCACGGCCGCCCGCCACGCGCCCGGCGTGCGGCTGGTCTTGACGGCCGCCGACATCGCCGGTGAGGTCGTCCGGCCGATTCCCTCGTACTCTCGCACGCCGCCCTTCGACATTCGCGGGCCCGACGGCGCGATGCCGCCCGAGGCTGAGCAGTTCCCGCTGGCCAGGGAGAGGACGCGCTACGCCGGCGAGCCCGTCGTGTTCGTCGTGGCCGAGACGCTCGCCGAAGCCCAGGATGCGGCGGAACTGGTCCGGATCGACTACGAGCCGCGCCCGGCGGCGATCGAACTCGACCAGGCGCTTGCCCCGGAGGCACCCCTGGTCTGGGACGATCACAAGAGCAACGAATCGTTCGAGTGGGAGGGCGGCGACCCGAGGGCCGTCGAGGCGGCGTTCGCGCGAGCCGCGCACGTGGCGCGCGTCGACGTCATCAATAACCGGGTCGCCCCCGTCTTCATGGAGCCGCGGTCGGCCGTCGCCGAATACGCCCCGACGGCGGCGCGGTGGACGCTCAGAGCCGGGTGCCAGTCGGCCCACGGTCTGCGGGCCGTGCTTGCTCACATGATGGGAATCGAGCCCCAGCGTCTGCGCGTGGTCGTACCGGACACGGGGGGTGGCTTCGGCGCGCGCGGCGGCGTGTACCCGGAGTACCCGCTACTCCTGGTGGCTGCCTGCCGGCTTGGCCGGCCTGTCAAGTGGACGGCCGACCGCACCGAAGCGTTCCTGAGCGACTACCAGGCCCGCGACCACGTGCTACACGGTGAGCTGGCGCTGGACGGTGAGGGACGGTTCACCGCCATGCGGGTGCGAGTCGACTGGCGCCACGGCGCGTACCTGACGAGTCGCAACGTCTGGGTGATGGCACACTACCTGCCGCCGACCCTCGGTGGACCCTATCGCATCCCGTGCGGCCACGTGACCCTGCGCGGCGTGTTCTCCCACACGACACCGCTGGCCGCCTTTCGGGGAATAGGTCGCATCGAGGCGAACTATCTGACAGAGAGCCTGGTCGAGGCGGCGGCGCGCGAGACCGGGATCGATCGCATCGAGCTGCGCCGGCGAAACCTCGTGGAGACCGGGGCCTTTCCCTGGACGACACCGGGCGGGGCCGTCCTCACTTCGGGCGCCTTCAGGGAGAACCTCGAGCGCGCGCTCGAGTTGGCGGACTGGCGGGGCTTCCCGGCGCGCAGCGCGGCAAGCAAGGCCCGAGGTTCCCTCCGCGGCTTCGGGTGCGCGATGTACGTCGAGAACGATGGCAGCACGCCGACCGAGTTTGCCGAGATCCAGGCGACTGGGGACGGCCGGGTGGTTGTCTGCGCCGGCACCCAGGACTTCGGCATGGGCCACGCCACCGTGTTCTCGCAGATTGTCGCCGAGACCCTGGGCGTCCCCTTCGACTGCGTCGAGGTCGTGTTCGGTGATACCGACCGCGTGGTCCGCGGCGCAGGCTCCCACGGCTCGCGCTCCGCCCGCGTGGGCGGCGGAGCCGTGGTGGCCAGCGCGCACAAACTGGTGGAGGAAGGCCGGCTGCTCGCCGCCCGCATACTCGAGGCCGCGGCCGCCGACGTCGGCTACGCCGGGGGGCGCTTCATCGTCGCCGGCACCGATCGAGGCGTCGGGCTCTTCGAGGTCGCCGTCTTCTCTGAAGGGCAGGGGCGACGGCTGGCGGCCCAGGCGGATTTCGTGACGGCCGGCGACGTCCACGCCAATGGCTGCCACGCCTGCGAGGTGACCGTGGATCCCGACGACGGGACCGTGCGGATCGAGCGGCACGTCATCGTGGCCGACGTCGGGCGCGCCATCAACCCGATGATCGTCCACGGCCAGATGCACGGAGGAGCGGCCCAGGGGATCGGGCAGGCGCTGCTGGAGCAGGTCGAATTCGAGGCCGGGAGCGGGCAGCCACTGGCGGGGAGCCTCATGGACTACGCCATCCCGCGGGCCGACGACCTGCCGCTCTTCACCGTGGAGCTGAACGAGCTCCCCGAGCCCGACAATCCACTCGGCGTGAAGGGCGCAGGGGAGAACGCGACCACGGGCGCCCCGGCGGCGGTCATGAACGCCCTCCTCGATGCCCTGCACGCAGCCGGCGCCAGCAGGATCGACATGCCGGGCACCCCCGCCCACGTGTGGCGGGCCCTCGGTCGCGCGCGCTCCGCCCGCCGGGCCTGAAGAGTCATCCGCACCGCCAGTGCTCTATGCAGCCTCGGGGGTGAGGAAGAGCACGGCGAGTGGTGGCAGGGAGAGCACGAGCGAGCACGCCTGCCCTTGCCAGGGGATGGCCTCCGCCATGACGCCACCCGAATTGCCGACGTTGCTGCCCCCGTATGCGACCCCGTCGGTGTTCAGGACTTCACGGTAGAAGCCCAGTCGCGGAACCCCCACCCGGTAACCGAACCTGGGCACGGGCGTGAAGTTGCAGACGACGATCACGAGCGCGTCGGCGTGACGCCCTCGGCGCAGGAAGGACACGATACTCCGCTCGGAGTCTGAGCCGTCGATCCACTGAAAGCCGGCGGGATCAGAATCGAGCTGATGCAGCGCCACCTCCCGGCGGTGAAGAGCGTTGAGATCGCGGACCAGGCGCTGCAGGCCCTTGTGGAACGGCCCGGTGTCGAGCAAGTGCCAGTCAAGGCTCCGATCGTGGCTCCACTCCCGCCGCTGACCGAACTCTCCGCCCATGAAGAGCAACTTCTTGCCCGGGTGGCCGTACATGAAGCCGTACAGGCTGCGTAGATTAGCGAATTGCTGCCACTCGTCGCCGGGCATCTTGCCGAGCAGCGACCCCTTGCCGTGCACGACCTCGTCATGCGAGAGGGCGAGGACAAAGTTCTCGCTCCCCGAGTAGAGCAGGCCGAACGTCAGCAGGGTGTGGCGATACTTGCGGTGGATCGGATCGAGACGCATGTAAGCGAGCACGTCGTGCATCCAGCCCATGTTCCATTTGAAGCCGAAGCCGAGCCCGCCGAGGTACGTCGGGTGCGACACCATCGGCCATGAGGTCGATTCCTCCGCGGTCACGACGATCCCCGGCCGCGCCTCGGTGCGCGACCTCGTTGAGGCGGCGCAAGAACGCCAACGCGGCAAGGTTCTCGCGCCCGCCGAACTCGTT
Organism: uncultured Candidatus Rokubacteria bacterium; assembly: GCA_963754315.1. GTDB lineage: Bacteria > Methylomirabilota > Methylomirabilia > Rokubacteriales > CSP1-6 > CAVWFS01. Next base: position 177,212 of record CAVWFS010000005.1, on the reverse strand, counting down.
GGGGATCCACTGACCGGGCGGCCGCGAGTAGTCGAGGTAGAGCATCGAGGCGACAGCGTCCACGCGGAGACCGTCGGCGTGGTAACGGTCCAGCCAGAAGAGGGCATTGTCGAGCAGGAAGTTGGCGACCTCGTGGCGCCCGTAGTTGAAGATCAGGGTGCCCCAGTCGGCGTGGGCGCCGAGGCGAACGTCGGCGTGCTCGTAGAGATGGGTGCCGTCGAAGGTGCCGAGTCCATGGGGATCGCGGGGGAAGTGGGCCGGCACCCAGTCCAGGATGACGCCGATCCCCTGCTGGTGGAGGCGGTCGACAAACGCCATGAACTCCTGCGGCGTCCCGTACCGGCGCGTCGGCGCGAAGTAGCCGATCACCTGATAACCCCAGGAGCCGAAGAATGGGTGTTCCATCACCGGCAGCAGTTCCACGTGGGTGTAACCCATCTCGCGCACGTAGGCGCCGAGCTGGTCGGCCAGCTCGGCGTAGGTCAGCATGCGATCGCGCGCTTCCGGCACCCGCCTCCACGACCCGAGGTGCACCTCGTAGATACTGAGCGGACCATCGTGCGGGCGCTGCTGCGCGCGGGCGGCCATCCACGCCGCGTCGGCCCAGTGGTATGTGTCGAGAGAAGCGACGACGGAGGCCGTGCGTGGGGTATCCGGCTCGAAGGTGAACGCGAAGGGATCGGCCTTGAGGGCGAGCGGCTGGCCGGACTGGGACAGGATCTCGAACTTGTAGCGAACGCCGTCTCCGACCCCGGGCACGAAGATTTCCCAGATGCCGTTCGCCGGATGCCGGCGCATCGGGTGGCATCGTCCATCCCACCGATTGAAGTCGCCAACCACGCTCACCCGGCGCGCGTTCGGGGCCCACACGGCGAACACGGTGCCGGCGACACCCTCGAGGACTGTCGGGTGGGCGCCGAGCTTGTCGCTGGCCCCGTAGTGCGTGCCCTCCGCCAGCAGATGCCGATCGTAGTCGCTCAGGGTGGAGGGAAAGCGGTACGGGTCCTCGAGTTCCGTCCTTCTCCCGTGGCCGTCGTCCACCTCGAGCCTGTAGGCAAATGGTGGGCGCCGGTCCGCGAAGACAGTCTCGAACAGCCCGGCCTCGTGCAGCCGCTCCATGGCGCGAGCGCCTGCGCCGGGATCACGCGGGAGGACTCGCACGGCATGGGCGTCCGGAAGGAACACCCGCACGACCACGCCGATGCCGTCGTTCACCGTCACCGCGTGCGGCCCCAGCACGCGGAAGACGTCGTCGTGCGCGCCCTGCACCAGCAGCTTGATCTCGTCGTCGGCGAGCGTCACGGTTCTCAGGAGCTCGAGTAACGCGGGCCAGCCTTTCCCGCTGGCGCCGCGCGCGATGCCATCGATCAAGGGTATGCTCACCGACCAGCATCTTCAAGGATTCGACGGCCAGCCCGTGGGAAGGCAGCGGGGCGTCGCTGCCCTCGCACGGCACGAGTCCTGGATCACGCTAACCGATGAAGGCGACAGGTACGGGGTTCTCTTTCATGGCTTGGCGAAGCAGCGCGAGATGCTGGGTCTCGTTGCCCATGATCGAGGCAGCGGCGGTCAGATAGTCCTTGTTGTCGATCGATCTCAATGCCCCGAGGTAGGCGGCCGCTGCCCCCGCCTCGAGCTTGGCCGCGAACATGAGGACGTCCTGCTGAGAGGCGAGCTTCGGCCAGCCGTAGTCGGACATCTTCTTCGGGTCGACGGGCTTACCGCCGGCACGCTGGATGGTGGCGGCAAGGGCGTCGCGGTGTTGCTTGTGCTGGCTCTGGAAGAGCACGGCCACCTCGAGGATGGGCTTCTCGAGTAGCTTCGACTCGGCGCCCGCCTGGTATGCGGCGATGGCCTCATGCTCCAGCCCCAGCGCGACGTTGAGGATCTTCAGGTCACCCTCGGAGGCGCTATAGGTCTGGGCCCGCGCCTGGCCGATCTGGAGACCGACAGTGGCGAGGAGAGCCCCGACCCCGGTCAGGGCCGAGAACTTCGCGATCTCGCGGCGGGTGAGTCCTATCTCGTGCTCCACGGCAGCCAGAATTACGTGACGATCGGTCATGATCCTTCTCCTGGTTTGGCAGTATCGATCTGCGCGTCCCCGCGGCTCAGGCACCGCGTGGGCCCGTCCACCCGGGCTCGCTCTCTAACTACGGACCGCCCCACCCTGGCGGATTCAGACCCGGCGGCATCGAATCGCGACCAAGGAGGGCATGCCCAGCCGTCTCGACTGGCTGGACGGCACTGGCTTACTGTGTAAGCTATGGCCATGAAGCCGAAGAGTCGACAACCTGGCGCGTTGCAGAGCGCGCATGACCGATGTCCGCCCCGCGGCGGGGTTGTGAAGGGCGCCCTCTTCTCTATGCTGACCAGGTTCACGAGCTGCGCGCAGTCAACGTTCACGAGCGAGGAATCTCGGATGAGTGGAGCCCGTAGGCACGTCGCCGTGGTGGTTGGAGCAACCTCCAAGTGGCAGGCCGATGGACGCAACACCAAGCTGGCCCACGGCAAGGCGCTCGACGACAGTGACCTCCCCGTCGGGGTCCGCTGGGGCGTGGGCGGCGCCATCGCCCAGAAGTTTGCCCAGGAGGGATTTTTCGTCGTCCTGACGACCCGTCATGCCGCCAATGCCTCGGCGCTGGAGAAGGCCATCGTCGAGCAAGGCGGCGCGAGCACGATTGTCGAGCTGGACCTGGTGTCACGCGAGTCCATCGCCCAGGCGTTCGCCACGATTCGCACGCGCGCGGGCGACCCGGACGTGCTGGTCTACAACGCCGGCTATCTGGAGGGCCGCGATTTGCCGCCAGAGAAGGAATTGCTGGAACACGTTCCCATCGATGTCTTCGAAACCGCCCAGCACATCGCCAGCCGCGGCCCCTTCCTGGTCGCGCAAGAAGTATTGCCCGCCATGCGCCGGCGTGGTGCCGGCTCCTTCCTCATCTCCAACAACGCGGCGTCCCTGCGCGGCCGCAAACGCATGACCGGACAGTCGCTGTACTATCCCCGTGTCATGATGCGCACCTTGGCCCAGGTGCTCACGGAGGAATATTCCGAGCATGGCGTCCATGTGGCCAATGTTGTGATCGACGGCCTCATCGACTCGCCCGGCACCCGAGCCCTGGCCAGAGCCCAGCAAAACCCCGAAATCGTCATGAATCCCGTGAAGATCGCGGAAGCGTTCTACTACCTGCACACCCAAGACAAGTCCTGTTGGACGCACGAGTTACAGCTGACACCATTTGCCGCCAAGCCGAGCTTTTGAGGCTGAGGACGCAGCGTGAGCCATGAGTGACGCTCACCACGGCCGAGAGGATGAGGATGATCATGGATGGGGTGGAGTTCGACCACGAGCCGCCTGCGAACTTGACGACATTGGTCATGGCGTTTGGGGGATGGATTGATGCCGGCCGGGCGGCAACGGGCGCCTTGCGCCACCTCGTCCGCGACCTCCCCGCCGCCCGGTTGGCCCGGATAGCCCCTGAGGAATTCTTCATGTTCACGCAGGAACGGCCCGAGGTGCGGTTGAGGGCAGATGGGGACCGCGACATTCACTGGCCACGGAGCGAGTTCTTTGCGTGGCATCCCGAGGATGGCGGCAACGGCCTTCTCCTGTTTTGCGGCCCCGAACCCCATCTGAGATGGCACGCCTATACCAAGGCGTTCCTTGATGTGGCCGAGCGCAGTGGGGTGAAACGGATCGTGTCGATCGGGGCGCTCCTGGCTGGCGCTCCTCATACCCGGCCCGTACGTGTCACGGCCCGCTGCACCGACGCCGCCTCGCGCGCGCGGCTCGAAGCCTGGGGTATCTATCGTCCTCCGACCTACCAGGGCCCGACCGGTATTTCTTCGGTCGTGTTGGACGCGGCCGAGAGACGAGGAATAGAGCACGTTGGCTTCATGGGGCAAGCGCCGCACTATCTGCAAGACACCGAGAATCCCGCAGCGATCCAGGCCCTGGTCGCCTGCGTGGCCCGCCTGCTCCACCTGAGTCCGGACATGTCCGCCTTCGCCGAGGCGGTCCAAGACTTCCGCACTCAATGTGATCGGGCGGTGGCTCGGGACCGGGCCACCCAAGAGCATGTGCGGAAACTGGAACAGGAATACGATGCGGAAGCTGGGCAGGAGCCGCAACCGCTCTCTGAGGAAGAAGTCGATCCCGAAAAGCTGATGCGAGAGGTGCAAGACTTCCTGCGCGGGCAGCGGGAAGGTGGTACGGAAGGCCGATGAGCGACGGTGATCCGCTCCTCTGCTCGAGGTGCGACGAAATACCGGGGTGAGTCAGGATCCCCGCCGCTCGATCACGCGGAGGACAGCGGTGTAGTACTCACGGGTGTAGCCGGCGGCCGTCGTCTCCTCCATCAGTTGCTTCGTGGTCGTCGCCTGGCGCAGGGTGAGTCCGCACGACTCGGCGAGCTCGAGCGCGTAGCTGAGGTCCTTGAGGATGTAGCTGGTGGGAAACGCGCCTTCGGCCGGATGCCGGTCGGGCAGGAGCGATTTCATCCCATGGTTGCGCAGCACGAAGCTATCCGCCGAGCCCTTGGTCAGCGTCTCGAAGAGCACTCTCGGGTCGACCACCCCCGACGCCCGCGCCACGGCCAGCGCTTCAGCAAGCGCGACGACGGTCTGGGCGACGACCATGTTGTTCATCAGCTTGACGGCCTGCCCCGCGCCGGCCGCGCCGCAGTGAGTGACCTCGGTGCCCATGCACGCGAGCAGCGGTCGCACGCGCGCGAACGCTCCGGATTCGCCCCCCACCATGATCGACAGCGTGCCGTCGCGGGCGGCCTGGGCGGTGCGAGCGACCGGCGCATCCAGGAACTCGGCGCCGCGGGCGCTGACTTCCTGCGCTAGCTCGCGGGCGAGCGCCACCGGAGCGGTGCTCATGTCAACCAGGATCTGGCCCGGGCGCAGCCCGGCCACGAGCCCGCCGGCGCCCAGGCACACCTCGCGCACCTGCGGTTCGCCAGGCAGGCACAGGAAGACCGTCTGCGCGGCGGCCGCCACCTCGCGCGCCGACGCGGCGACCGTCACGCCGTCCGACGCCAGTGCGGCGAGCGGCGCTGGCCGCACGTCGTACGCGACCACCCGGGCACCCGACTTGCGGGCGAGGTTCCGACACATCGCCTCGCCCATCACGCCGAGCCCGACGAACCCCAGCACGTCCGGGACGATGGTGTTCGTGATCGGACTACCCTCCGCTCTAGGCGTCGATCCACACATTCCAGAGGACTGCGGCCGGGAAGTTCAGGACGCCCTTGACCTGCTTGCGGTAGAGCGACGGCGCGAGGTACTGGCCCCACAGCACATACGGCACCTCGTCGTACGCCAGGATCTGGATTTGCTCGGCGATCCTCTTGCGCTCCGAGGCGTCGCTCGCGCTGAGCCAGTCGTTCCGCAGCTTTTCCATCTGCTCGCTGCAGGACCAGCCGAACCAGGCCTTGTCGCAGGCGCCCGAGAGGCCGATGTTCACGGCCGGGTTGTTGACGTCGGCCGAGATCCAGTTGGCGTGCATGAGGTTCCAGCCCCCCGCCGCCGGCGGCTTCTTCTCGGCTCGCCGCGCGATGACGGTGCTCCAGTCGAGCGACACCAGGTCGACCTTGGCGCCGATCTTCTGCAGTTGCTCGCGCAGGACCAGGCAGGCGCCGTGCATCTCGGGCCGGTCGGTCGGGTCGAGCAGGACCAGCGGCCGACCGTCGTAGCCGCCTTCCTTCAAGAGCTGCCGGGCGCGCTCTAGATCGGGCCGCGCCGGGGCCCCGGCCTTGGTTTCGTACGGCATGTTCCCGCACATGAAGTAGGACGGGCACGTCCGGTAGTACCTGGGCTGGCCGACGGCGGCCTGCAGCCACATCTCCTGGTCCATCAGGTGGAGCAGCGCCTGACGGGCTTTCTTGTTGTCGAACGGCGGGTGCAGATGGTTCGGTCGCAGCCAGCCCTGGACGCCCGCCGGGTCGGACACGAAGACCTGGAAGTTCTGATTCTTCTCCAGCCGCGCCACGTAGTCGGCGGTCGGGATCCACCAGTAGTCCAGTTCGCCGGCCTCCATCGCGGCCGCGGCAGTCGCCGCGTCGGGCTGATAGCGCCAGAGGACGCGGTCGAGGTAGACGACCTTGCCACCGGCGGCACCGCTGGCCGGCTCGCTCCGCGGCACGTAGTCCGCGTTGCGCGCGTAGACGACCTCGTGGCCGGGCTGCCACTCTTCCTTGATGAACTTGAACGGCCCTGATCCGATCGCCTCCTTCACCTGCTCGGTGTCCGGCGTCGCGGCGAGGCGGGCGGGCATGATGAACGGCACGTTGCTCGATGGCTTGGCGAGCGCTTCGAGCACGATTCCGAACGGCGACTTCAGCTCGAGCACAAACGTCTTCTTGTCACTCGCCTGCAGCTTGGCCGTCGCCGCCATCAGCATGCGACCGAGCGCATCGCGCTTGCCCCAGCGCGAGAGGGAGACCACGCAATCCTCGGCCGTCACCGGCTGGCCATCGTGGAAGCGGAGCCCATCGCGCAAGGTGAAGGACCACTTCATCTTGTCGCGGCTGACGGTGTACTTGTCCACCATCTGCGGCTTGGGCTGGAGGTTGGCGTCGTTCGCGAACAGGGTGTCGTACACCATGTAACCGTGGTCGCGTGTGATGTAGGCCGTTGTCCAGATCGGGTCGAGGATCTTCAGATCGCCGATCGGAATGAACCGCAAGGTGCCGCCCTTCTTGGGCGTCTGGGCGGATGTGGGCGGGGCGCTGGAGGCGGCGGCCAGCGCGGCGGCGGTGCCGGCGAGGAACATGCGGCGGCTGAGATCGGTCATGGATTTCTCCGTGCACCCTCAGCCACGGAGGTCCGTGGTCAGGGGCGTCATGCGGTACCTGCCGTTGGCAGCCGGATGGGGAAGGGCACGTCCGGATGCTTCTCGATGAGCTGACGCCACGCGCGCTGTCCAATCTGCTCGGCGCGCGCGACGATGTCCGCCTCGTCCAAGGTGAGCACCTTGCCGTCGCGCATCAACCAGCGCCCGTCCACCATGACCGCCTCGACGTCGGCGCCCTGCCCGTTGTGGATGAACGCGGAGACGATTCGGACCGCGGGCACCAGATTGGGCCGCCGGGCGTCGACGATGAAGAGATCGGCCTTCTTCCCGACCTCCAAGCTGCCCGCGTCCGCGTGGCCCAGCGCGCGAGCGCCGTTGCGCGCCGCCCACTCCAGCACGTCTTCCGGCTGGGGCGACTGGGCGTCCTCGCGGATCACGCGCTCCATGAAGAGGCCCGTGCGCATCACCTCCACCATGTCTTCGGCCATGTTGTCGGAGCCCATGGCGATGGTGCACCCTCCCGTCGCCAGCGCCTGGATCGGTGGCGCCGCTGCACGCCGCGCGGCCATGGCCGCGTTGTGGGAGACGAAGGCGCGGCTCTGCGCGAGCAGCGCCACCTCGGAGGGCGCCATGAAGCGACAGTGGGCGGCGATCAAGTCAGGCCCGAGGAAGTCGTTCTGGAAGAGATATTCCGTGGGCCGCACGCCGCGTAGGCGCATGACCTGCTCCACCTCGCGGCGGCTCTGGTTCAGGTGGATCGTGTACCGGGTGCGCTTCGACGCGGCCAGCGTCCGGCTGGCGCGCAGCAGGTCCGGCGAGCATGCCTCCGGGGCATGCGCGGCCACGCAACAGGTGATGCGGCCACTCTCGGCGCCGTGCCAGCGCTCGATCACATCGGCCACGCGCCGCAGCGAGGTGTCGGCGCGCGCGGGCGAGAACATGCCACTCGCGGCCAGCGCGTCGGCGGCGACGTCGCTGGCGCTCTGCGCCAGCACAAGCCTGAGCCCGCTGGGGACAATGGCGGCGGCGTAGTCCTGCACGTCGAAGCCGATCTCGATCAGTCCGGTGGTGCCGCAGCGGATGGCCTCGACGGCGCCGAGCGCCGCGAACACGGCCAACTCCTCCTTGCTCATGAAGGCGGCGACCGTGGTCGGGAAGCGCAAGGTGGAGGGGAAGCCGAAATCCTCCTGGATACCCCGCGAGTGTGTGAGGTGCAGGTGGGTGTGACAGTTGGAGAGCCCGGGGAACACCGCCTTGCCGCGGCCGTCGATCACGTCGGTGCCGGGCAGATCGGCCGTCCGGTTCGTTGGATCGATGGCGGCGATGCGATCGTTCTCGATGAGCAGGGTGGCATCGTGATGAATCGTGCGTCCCGCGTCGGCGGTGACGACGGTGGTGTTGCGGATGGCGGTCCGCATCGCGCGTGCCTCCTAGCCGTTATCGCTGCGAGCAGTCGCTCAGACGCCTTACGCCTTCAAAACGCCGCCCGGCTCGCGCCTGGTGTGCTCGCTCAGCCGCTAGGGCACGCGCGCCCTTCGCCACGGCCGCTTCCAGGCTGAGCCTTTCGTCCGGGTGCAGGGCGGCGGCGACTCCTTAGCAGGGCTTGGCCTGTTTACAGGCCATGATTCGCCACGTGTGGCCGATGTCGCCCCCGTCCCAGCCAGGAAAGGGCCAGTCCGCGATGATCTTGGGATCCACGATGACCTCAATGAACACGTCGAAGAGAGGGATGGTCTCGAAGCTCTCGAACTTGTAGTTGCCGATCTTGCGGAGCTGTGCGTCCCTGGCCTTCCCATCGGTGATCTGCAGGAGGTCTTCCCACATCTTGTAGATCTCATCGGTCTGAAAGATATGTCCGATCCCCTTGCCGACGTTGAAGACAGCGAGCTGCGGCTCTACCGCTTTCTTCGAAGGGGGAATCGCCCAGAGATAGCCACTGGCTTCGCGCTTCTGCAACTTGGGGCGCACGGCAGCCACCCAGTCGGCCTCTACCAGCTCTATCTCGATGCCCACCTCGCGCAACTGATTGGCCACGGCTTCCATCACCGCGACCATTTCCGGAGCGCCGGCGAAGGGATAGAGCCAGGCTTTGGCTTTGAAGCCCGTGGGATACCCCGCCTCCGCGAGCAGCCGTTTTGCCGCGGCCGGGTCATAGCCATACATCGCCGGGAACCGCTTCTCCCAGGTGGGGTCCCAGCCTTCCAGGTCCGGGTAGAAGCCATGCACGTACATGGGGTTCGCCCGACCCTTGTACAGCACCTTGAGGAGCTCTTTCCGGTTGATGGCCTTGTTCATGGCCTGCCGCACTTTGATGTTCGCCCAGGGGAGCTTCGGGTCCAATTTGCCCGTGGTACCTCCGTACTCCGTGTAGCGCCCCGTGGCCTTGTCCTCGGTGCCGAAGTAGAGGCCGCCGAAATTGATCTGCATCTGCTGCGCGGTCCCTCGGCTCCGGATGAGCTTGTAGCCTTTCTTGACCAGGTCGTCGGTGAGGTCTTTGTTGACTTCGGTGAGATGCGTTTCGCCCGCTAACAGCTGCGCAAAGCGCGTCGCTTCTTCGATGGTCCACGTCATCTTGATCTCTTTCCAGTCCACCACGCCATGCTTCCAGTGCGGGGTTGGCGCGCGCTCGTACAGGACATACCGCCCCAGCTCTCGCTCTTTGAAGATGTACGGCCCCGTCCCGGCCGGCTTCTTGTCGTAACCCATCTCGCCTTCGGCGTCCCACTGCTTCTTGCTGAAGATCATGACGTTCGACGCGCTCGAGTAGTAAAACGGCATGTCCAGACACACGACCTTGCAATGCATGGTGATCTCGTGAGGGTTGACCACCTCGATCTTCTGGACTTGACAGATGCCGGCCCGGTAGCCGGCGATCGGTGGGTCTTTCCGGCCAGGGTAGTTCGGGTCGCACCAGAGGGCATGGGTGTGGACCACATCCTGCGCCGTGAACTCCCCGTACCCATGATGGAATTGCACGCCCTTGTGCAGCTTCACCCTCCAGGACCGGCCATTAGGACCCAGCGTCCAGCTATCCGCCAACCAGGGTTTGTACTGGCCCGTCTCTGCGTCGACCTCCACGAGCCACTCGAGCATGGGGTCGTGTTGAATATTGTGATCAGCCGTTCCATTGATCCAGGGGCGCACATAGTCGTGGTACGGCGTGATGAGCCCCATCACGAGGCGGTCCACCTTGGGCTTCCCCGGCGTCGGCGGCGCCGCCACCGCAGAGCCGCCCACCAGGAGCAGGATAGGCAGGAGCAGAACGTAGCGGAGCACGGCAACCTTCCCATAACGTTGGCGATCCATCGCTTGGACCCCCGTTTTCCCTGGGTTGATGCTCCTCGAGTGCTCGTTGCGGAGAACCTGGGACAGACCCGCTCCAATGTCAAGAATTTTCCCTGCCCTTCGCCGGAACGGAACTACGCGCGGCCTCTCGCTATGGCTAGGGCATGATCTCGCCACCGTTCGGATGGAGCGTCTGACCGCAGAAGTACCGGCTCTCGTCCGAGGCGAGGAAGACGAAGGCGCCGACCAGATCCTCCGGCATACCGAGGCGCTTGAGGGGCAACGAAGCGGCATGCGCCCGCTTGGCCTCCTCCGGCAACGGATCGAATCCCGTGTCGATCAGGCCCGGCGCGATCGAATTGACGAGGATGCCGTGCGGCGCCAGCTCCTGGGCCAGGGCCCGCGCGAAGGTGAGCAGGCCGCCCTTGGCTGCCGAGTATGCGGTGTAGCGCGGCCGTCCGATGTACGCGAGCTGTGAGCTGAGGAGGATGATGCGGCCGCTGCCCTGCGGAATCATGATTCGCGCCACCTCGCGCGAGCACAGGAAGGCGCCGCGCAAGTGGACGGCCATCATACGCTCCCAGTCGTCGAGGGTCATGTCGGTGATCGCCTGTGCCTTCTGGATGCCGGCGTTGTTCACGAGCACGTCGATCCGGCCGAACTCGTCGACGACCGCCTGGAAGAGATCGCGCACGTCGTCCTCGCTGGTGACGTCGCAGCGTACTGCCAGGGCGCGCCGTCCACGCCGCTTCATCTCGGCGACCAGGGAGCGCGCCTCCGGCTCCCTGGCCACCCAGGCGATGGCGACCTCCGCGCCTTCTTCCGCATAGGCGAGGGCGATGGCACGGCCGATCCCGGTGTTCCCGCCGGTGACGAGCGCGACCTTACCCTGCAGCCGCCCAGTGCGCTGAGCATCGGCGCCGTCGAGCTCCTGCTGCACGGCGCGCACGGCCGCGTCGAGCGCCGCCACGTCGGCGTCGGTCCACCGCCGCGGCCCCTTGTCGTCGTGGAGGGAGATCCACCCTGTGAGCGCGTCGCCGCGCACCACGGGCCCGAGCATCTGCGCGGTCACGCCGAACACCGACATGAGCTGCGGCGGCGGCGCTGGCTCCACACGGCCGCTGAGATCGTGCTGCACGAGCGTACGGCGGTTAGCGTCGATCCAGCGGATGCTCTCTGCGGCGCGCTGGTCGATTGAGGTCTGTCCGCGCAGCGACGCTACGCCGGGTCTGACGGCCTCGGCGGCGACGTCGTCGACATGGATGCCCCGCTCGGGAAGGTCGATGCGGAGGGTCGCGCGGGCGGCACCCGTGGCGCTGCGCAGGGTGGCGAGGATCGCATCGATGCGAGCAGCGAGATGGGCCGTCGGTCTCACCCGCGGGACTCTAGCACGGCGCCTCGCCGACAGGGCACGTTGACACCAGCCGTCCGGCGCGCCGACAATCGCCGTACCGGGAGGTCTGCCATGAGCCTCGCACCCGCCGTGCTTCGCAACGCCGAGGAACAGATCCCGATTCTGGATCTCGCTTCCTATCTCCAGGGCCGGTCCGGCGCGCTGGAGCAGCTCGCGGCAGAGCTGCGGCACGCCTTGGAGCATATCGGCTTCTACTTCATCAGGGGCCACGGCGTGCCGGAGGCGCTCAGCGACCGGGTATTCGCCGAAGCCGAGCGCTTCCACGCCCTTCCCCTCGAGGAGAAGCTCAAGGTGAAGCGTAACCAGCACAATGTCGGCTACCTGCCGATGAAGGGGGCGACTACCCGGCATTCGCGAATCAATCCCGATAATAAGCCGAACCTGAACGAGGCATTCTTCGTCAAGCGAGACCTGCCCCACGATCATCCCGACGTGATCGCCAACAAGCGCTTCCGCTGCGCAAATCTGTGGCCCGAAGGCCTGCCCGGCTTCCGCGAGACCGTGGTGGCCTATTGCGATGCCCTCGAGGCCCTCGCGCTCAGGCTGATCCCGATCTACGCTCGCGCGCTCGACTTACCGGCCGCTCACTTCGCTCAGGCCTTCAGCGTGCCGCAGTACACCTTGCGGATGTCGCACTATCCGCCCGTCGCGGTGGTGGAGGACAACGAGTTCGGCATCGCGCCCCACACCGACACGAGCTTCATGACCTTGCTGGCCCAGAACAAGATCCCCGGCCTGTCGCTCCGGACCAGCAGCGGCACGTGGATCGACGCGCCGGCACTGGACGGGCATTTCCTGGTCAATGGCGGTGACATGCTGCGGCGCTGGACCAACGAGCGGTTCCTGGCAACCCCGCACCGGGTGATCAACCGGTCGGGGCGCGAGCGGTACGCCATTCCCTTCTTCTTCGACTGTCACGTCGACTGGCCAATCGAGTGCCTGTCGACCTGCACGAGCGCGGAGAGGCCGCCGAAGTTCGAGCCGTTCACGTATGCGAGTTACATGGCCTGGTACCAGGATCAGAACTACGCCCGTGATTCCGCCGACGGGGTGCGAATCCAGGCGTACTAGGAGAGCTGACCATGTACGTAGTCCCGGACGTCGATGAAGTGGTGGCGGTGGCCAAGGAACTGGGAATTCACCTGGGTCCGGAGGAGGCCCGGTTATACCGGAAGTACCTCACGGAGCAGCTGACAGAGCTCGACAGCTTCGTGCAAGCGCGGCTGGAGGAGCCCGCGCCGCCGATGGTTTCGGCCGCGCGGACACCCGGTTACCGGCCTGGGCCAGAGGATGACCCGCTCAATGCCTGGACGTGGAAGGGCCGGATCGAGGGGGCGGCCCGAGGTGTGCTGGCCGGCAAGACCGTCAGCTACAAGGATCACATCGCGGTCGCCGGGATGCCCATGAGCTTTGGCTCCTTTGCCCTCGAGGGCTTCGTCCCTGACTTTGACGCCACCGTGGTCACCCGCGTGCTGCAGGCTGGGGGCACCATCATCGGCAAGAACGTCATGAACGGCCTGAGTGGCGGATTCGGAACCGGCGGCGCCATCGGCGACTACGGCCGGCCCCTCAACCCCCACCACCATGAGCACGTGACCGGGGGCTCGTCGTCAGGTTCGGCGGCGGCGGTGGCCGCTCGTGAGGTGGACATCTCCTTCGGCGGCGACCAGGGCGGTTCCATCCGCATCCCGGCGGCGTTCTGCGGGATCATCGGCCACAAGCCCACGTTCGGGCTCGTCTCGCACTTCGGGATCGGGTTCGGCTCGGATCAGAGCATCGACTACACGGGCCCCATGACGCGCACCGTGGAGGACGCGGCGGCGGCGCTTCAGGCCACCGCGGGATACGACCCGTACGATCCCCGCCAGACGCGCGATGTTCCCGCGCGCATGGACGTGCTCGGCCGGCTGGCCGACGGAGTGGCCGGGCTGCGCATCGGCGTGCTGCAGGAGGGCTTCGACGAGGCGGAGGCCGAGGTGCGCGACGTGGTGCTGGCGGCGATCGACGTCCTCGCCAAGACGGGTGCCGACGTGTCCAAGGTGTCCATCCCCGCTCACCATGCCATCCGCACGGCCCAGGCGGCGCTCACGGGCGAGGGTGCCCTGGCGCTGTTCAGAACCGGCTTCTTCGGCGCCTTCACCAGGACCTACTACCCCGCTTCCGTCATCGCGGCCATCAACAAGCTGTGGGCCTCCCAGGCCGATGTGCTCGCCCCACGCACCAAGCTGTCACTCATCGCCGCCGAGCTGAGCCGCCGCAACTACCACGGCCGCGTGTACGCCAAGGCCCAGAACGTGCGGCCCAGCTACATCAAGGCCTACGACACGGCCCTGGCGGATGTCGACGTGCTCGTGATGCCCACCTGTGTCATGGCGGCGCCGAAGAACCAGCGGCCGAGCAGCTACATGGAGGCCGTCGAGGACAACCTCATGGCAAACTCGAGGGGCTACTCGCGCAACACCCAGCCCTTCAACTACACCGGCCACCCGGCGCTGGCCCTCCCGGTGGGCAAGTCCTCGGCGGGTCTGCCGGTGAGCATGCAGCTCGTCGGGCGTTTCTTCGACGATGCGCTCCTCATGCGGGTCGCCCACGCCTTCCAGCACGCGACCGACTGGGACAAGATCATCGGTGTCCATGCCTGAGCGGGTGAGGATTGGGGCAGAGGAGGAATGAGTGGATCTGCAACTCACGGGCAAGAAAGCTATCGTTACCGGCGGCAGCCGCGGCATCGGCCGGGCCATCGCCCGCCAGCTCGCGCTCGAGGGCTGCGACGTTGCCATGTGCTCCCGGAGCGAGGGACCGCTGAAGCACACGGCCGCGGAGCTGGCGAAGGAATCGGGCCGGAAGGTGATTCCCATCGTCTGCGATACCCTGAACGCCGACGCGATCAAGCACTTCGTCAACACGGCGGCGCGCGAGCTGGGCGGCATCCACATCGTGATCAACAACGCGGCCCGCGTGGGCGGCACGCCGGGCACCGTCGAGACCGTGAGCGATGCCGATGTCCTGCGTGACTTCGAAGAGAAGGTGGTCGGGCTACCTGCGCACGGTGCAGGCGGCCGTCCCGTACCTGAAGCAGGCCGGCTGGGGGCGCGTCATCAACGTCAGCGGCGGGGCCGGGCGCGCCCCCGGCGTCGCGGTGAGCGGGGGCATTCGCAATATCGGGACCGTCAACCTGACCAAGTCGATGGCCAACGCCCTCGGGCCGTACGGCATCAACGTCAACGCCATCTACCCCGGGCAAACCATCACGGAGGCCACCTTGGAGCGCTACGCCGAGCAGGCGCAGCGCGAGGGCACGACGGTGGAGGCGCTCCATAAAGCGGCCGACGAGCGCACGCTGCTCAAGCACGTCGTCACCGCGACCGACATCGGATACTTCGTGGCGATGCTGTGCTCTCCGCTCACCATCGGGGTACACGGCGAAGCCATCGGCATCGACGGCGGCAATCGCGCCGACATGCACTACTAGCGAAGCTTCGCCTCAAGCCGATGAGTGAAGGCCGAACGTCGACAGAGTGGTTGAATCACCATCCGCCTGCCACCGGGCGGTGTCATTGACCATGGATCGATCTCGCGTCGCTCCTCGTTGAGCCGGGCGTAGGCAGCTAGGTGGCATTCGAAGCGCGCCTCGACCCGGGAGACGTGTCGATCATCGTCGCGTCCTTGCCGATCCCGGACCATGCTTGGATACCCGGCCGACCTTAGCATGTGCGTCCGTCCGGGACCGATCGCGCGACCGTTCCCGGCCGTCAAGCCTGTCCTGTGGACCCGAGCCTGTCCTTTGGCAGCCACCATGGCGGGCAGCGCTAGAACGGTCTATCGTTAGTGCATTCTGGTCTATCGGAGGTGGGGATGACAACGGTCGGTGTCTACGAGGCCAAGACGCAGCTGCCGCACCTCCTGGACCAGGTCCTCCGAGGGGAGCGCGTGACCATCACCCGGCACGGAGGTCGCCATGCTGATTCTGCGCCCGGAGCCCAGCCAGTGGCTGACGTCATCACCAGCCTGCGCGCGTTTCGGAGAGGGCGTCGACTCGGGCGTGCTTCGCTACGATCGCTGATCATCCAGGGACGGCGTTGACGCGCTTTGTCCTGGATTGTTCGGTGACGATGGCCTGGTGCTTCGAGGACGAGGCCGACCGCTACCGCGATGCGGTACTGGCCGCGCTGACCGCCGAGCGGGCGATAGTACCAAGCCTGTGGTCCCTCGAGGTCGTCAACGTGCTCGTGGTCAGTGAGCGACAGGGACGTCTCAGCCGGGAGGACGGGCAGCGGTTCCTCGAGCTTCTCGGGGGCCTGCCTATCACCGTCAGTTCGTTCGCGCCGGAGCCGGCCGAGGTGATGGCACTGGCGCGGGGGCATCGGTTGTCGGCGTACGACGCCGCGTACCTCTCGCTTGCCCTCCGCATGAGCCTCCCGATCGCCACGCGGGATCGCGCGCTCCGGGCGGCAGCACGCGCCACGCGGGTCATGGTGTTCACCGGCACCTGACCATCGTGCCCCGCAGCCGCGTAGCTGTTGTTGGCAGCCGCGCGGCTTGACGGATGGCCCCCCGAGCGGTGCCGGATGGGCATGGTGTTCCAGAGCTACGCCATCTGGCCGCACATGACGGTGTTCGAGAACATCGCGTTTCCCCTGCGGGCCCAGCGCTGCTGCTCGACGAGCCGTTCTCCGACCTCGATGCGCGGCTGCGCGAGTAGATGCTGGAGCTGAAGGAGGTGGTGTCCGGGTCGAGACGGGTGCCTGCGCGCACGGGCGACTTCGAGGCACGCTGGAACGCCGAGCGTGCCGCCGGCACGCTCCGGCCGGAGCGCGAGCGACGGCGGAGTCCAGCGGGGCCGCCCGCGGCCCCGGCGTCGTGATGAGTGGCGCATCGGCAACATCGAGACCGTCAACTGACGAAGCATCGATATTGACGGGGAGTCGAGCCGATATGCACGACGGAACGTTGAGTGGGCCAATGACAAGGAGTGCACGTTGTCATGCCTCAGGCTCCCCGACAAAAGAGGTGCGCAGGGCGCGGCTACGCGCTAGGATTCACGCAACACTGCTACGTGGAACGAAAGGAGAAAGGTCATGCACAGGCCCGTACGGTTCGCCGACGACATGGAGCCGCTGGTGCGATTCGTGGAGGAGACCGATGCCAGCCGGATCCTCGAAGCGACCCTGGGCAAGCTGCGCGATGGCCTGTCGGTCAAGAAGCTCCTGACCGCGTCCGCGCTGGCGGTCACCCGTTCCTCGGACTTGCCGCCCGGTCACCATGGAGGGCCGCTGCACCCCCTCGTCGGCCTCCATGCGCTGCACCACACCGTCGAGCGCGTATCGGGTGAGCAACGCTTCCTGCCAATCCTTCAGCACGTCGCGCTCTCGAACAAGCACATCAATCATCCCGGCATGGGCCCCTACATCATGGCCGATGCCGAGCCGGTAGACGCGGGCGGTGTCGAGGCCACCAAGAAGGCATTTTTCGCCGCCCTGGACCGCGGGCTCTACAACGCCGCCGATCACCACTTCCTCTGGCTCTGGGATAACACTCCCCGCGCCGAGGCGCTGGATCTGCTCCTGACGGTGGCCATCCCGAAGAACACCTTGGACGATCACTACTTCATCTTCCCGATGTTCACGTGGCGGGCCCTCGACTGGCTGGGACACGAGTACACGTCGTTCCTGATGCGCCCCGCCGTTCGCTATGTCTCCCGCTTTCCCACGGCGCCCGTGCTGAAGGACATCGAGCCGCTGCTCGAGGAGTACGAGCTTCTGAAGCGACCGCTGGGGTTCTACACGAGCCCGGCCGAGACGCCCGAGATCGAGGTCCTCGGCGACGCGATCACGCGATGCGACTCCTATGCGGAGATCCCGAGGATGCTGGCGCAGGCCCTGGCCAGCGGGCTGTCACTGCAGGGGACCGGTGAGGCGTTGTCGATCGGGGCCGCTGGCCTGTTCATGCGATCGCTCACCGGGAATCCGATGGACGTGCACCTGCACACGGGCGTCAACCTACGCCGGTATCTACTGAACCTGGAGGGCGTAAGCCTGCGCAACAAGCTGCTGGCGCTGATGACGTGGCACACCGGACCCGAGGTGCGCTCGACCCAGCACCGCATGGAGCCACCGCCCCAGCCGGATCCGGCGGCGGTGGCCGCGCTGCCCCACCGGACCCAGGCGGCGTTGCTGGATGCCCTCGCCGAGAGCATCTACACGCAGCCGCCGACCGACTGGTCGAAGGTCACCAATCTGGGGCAGATGCGGGCGGTGCCCGAGGTGAAGAACACCGTGAACCTCGCGCAGCAGTACGCCGATCTCGGATACGAGCCGACCGCGCTGATCAGCCGTCTCGCCGAGATCGTCGTGCACGATAACTTCACCGAGATGCACGCCTTCAAGCACCACCAGGCCACCTTCGAAGAGTTCCACACGACCCGGGCGCCGTGGCGCTGGCGCCATCTCGTGAGCGCGGCCCAGGCGTCGGCCATCTCCTACGGCAAGAACATGGAGATCTACGAGGAGGCGGTCGAGCTCCTCCATATGTAGCGGCGCGTGCGGCCGCCCCTGGATCGCGCGGGGGTTTCTTTCGGGAGGATTTCCCATGAGGAAGCATGGCGTGGGCCTTGACTCGATGGCGGGCGCGGCGGCTCTGGTGTTGCTGGCGGTGATGGCTGTGGGATGCGCCGGGCCCCCCGCCAAACCTGTCAGCGCGTCGGTCCTCCCGACCCTGGCCGGCCGGTGGAACGGGTATGTCATCGGTACCGGTGGAGGCGCTTCACCGGCAACCATGGTCCTCCAGCCGGACGGCAACTATCGGATGACCATCACGCTGACGGACATCGTTGCGACAGGAACGATCAGTGTCGTGAACGGACAGCTCGCGCTGAACAACACCGGGCTGTCGGGACCGAACCAAGACCTGGCCAGCGCAACCGGCACGCTCTATCTGTCCGACAAGGGCGGCAGGCAGCATCTCTCGGGCAACGGCACCAACGACAACGGCCCCTTCTCGTTGGTGTTCAACAGGTAGGCCCTCGACGCCGCCTCGCTGAAAACACGGCGAGCGCCGAGAGGGCTCGACGCTCGTGCGTGTTCACCGTAACGGGCTTGGATCGAGGGCTATTTGTCCTTGATCGCCGCCTTCACCTTGGCCGCGACGTCCGGTGGGATCGACGTCATCTTGTGAGCCGTCTTGGCGTGCTCCGCGCCCTTGGCCATCACCTCGGCCTCATCCTTGCCTTCGATCACCGCATTGCAGCCGGGCATCAAGTCGCCGCACCGAAGCACCTTTGCCATTGCGAACTCCTTCCTTCCTGGCCGCTCATTGCAGCTCGGCCCAGTGGTCCTCGTTACCGCGGTCCATTCGCCGACGACGAGGTCGACAAGACAAGTGTCCGCGTCGCCGGTTGCGCTGTCAATTAAAGCGGACACAGCAAACGCTGTGCCGTCGAGTCACCAGAAGACTATCGATGTGACACTCGGCATCAGGGCCGAGCAACGCAGCTCTACACGGCGATGAATCGGGGCAAACCCATCGTCAGCGGTTCACGGTGGAGGGCTCGTACGCGTTGGCCCGGTCGTCACGATGGGTCGGAGCGAGCTCGGTGGCCGGGTCTCCCGCGACGCGGGTGTGGCGCATGACGCGCGGCTCGCGGAAGTCATACGGCCTTGCCCGGTGCAGCACGCAGCGGTTGTCCCAGATGACCACATCGCCCGGGCGCCACCGATGCGCATACGTTCGGGGCGGTCGGCACGCGAAGTCGACCAGGTCGGAGAGGAGCTTTTCCGACGCCGCCTCGTCGAGGCCAGGAATGCCATAGGCGTGGCGGCCGATGAAGAGGGCGCGGCGACCCGTCACGGGATGCACCTTCACCAGCGGGCGCAACGGCGCTCCCTTCGTGTGAAAGCCGTACCCGGCCCCCGTCTGCACCACGTGACCAATCTGGGCCTGAGAGTGATAGAGAGAGTGGTACGCCGAGAGGCCCGCGATACGCTGGCGCATCGCCTCGTCCAGCGCATCGTAGGCGGCGCGCATGTCGGCCCACTCGGTTTCGCCGGCGGCCGAGGGAACCACCTGGGCCGAGAGCACGGACGCCTTGGCCGCGAGCGGCATGTACGAGCTGTCGGTATGCCAGCCTTCGTTGCCGCGCAACGACTTGAAGCGATGCTCGTCCGCTCCCATGACCGAACCGTCGGGCTTCTGGTTGCTGATCGCGACCGCCTTTTGCTCAGGGTCCGCGGCCAAGAGCTCGATGTCACCGAAGCGGCTCGCAAACGCCACCTGCTCCTTCTCGGTCAGGTTCTGCCCAGGGAACACCAGGACGGCATGGTCGTGAAAGGCACGCTCCACGGTCTTCCAGGTCGGACCGTCCATCTGGGCGAGGGCGAGACCGGTGACGACGGCCCCCAAGGTGGCGTCGATCGGTTCGATTCTTGGCTCCATGGGATCCCTCCTGCTCTGGGAGAATGCTTGCTGGGCGGGACGGAGTCAAGTTCTCGACGGCGAGCCTGCCCGATAGGGTGAGGGCTGACGTCCAAGGGGATGGGTCGCGCAAACAGCCTCTATGCCAACGACAGCACCCGCAGGTAGGCTGGAGCGCATGCTCGGGCGATCCGTCCTGACGGGATTTAGTGTCTCGATGCTCGCCGTCACCCGAGCTCACGCGTCGGCTGGTCCGGAGTCGGCCGTCGGGGCCGGCGCCGAGGAGATTACGCTCCACCTCCTCTACCAGCTCATCGTGATTCTCGTCGCCACGCGGATCGTGACCTGGATCGTGCGGCGCATGAGACAGACCGACGTATCCGGCGAGATCCTGGCTGGTCTTCTCCTCGGCCCCAGCTTGCTGGGGGCCGTTTTCCCAGGATTCATGCACTGGCTCTTCGATCCCTCGACGAGCACAATCTTCGCCGGGCTCGCCCAGATTGGCCTGATCTTCTTGATGTTTCAGATCGGCCTCGAGTTCGAGTTCAACCGCCACCTGGCCGGTGACCGTCGGTCCATCGCCGTGATCAGCCTGGTCGGCATCGCGGTCCCGTTCGCGATGGGCTATTTCTCGGCGCCGTGGTTTCACGGGCGGCTGTCCGAGCCCGTGTCGTTGTTCGGCTTCCAGCTGTTCTTCGCGGTGGCCATGTCGATCACCGCCATCCCGGTCCTGGGCCGTATCTTGATGGAGCTCGGCCTATCTCACACGCGGACGGCGGCGCTCACCATCGGCGCTGCCGCCCTCGACGACGTGTCCGGCTGGATGATTCTCGGCGCGATCTCGTTGCTGGTGAAGGGGGCGTTCAGCTGGGGTTGGGTGCTCCCGCGCGTGGTCGGGCTGGTCGCGTATATGGTCCTCATCTTTCGCGTCGTCAGGAGGCCCCTCCAGCGGGCGATCGCGCGCCACCTCGCAATACACGGCGGATTGCGGCTGACCGCCGTACCCTACATCGTGACCCTCCTCTTTGTCTCGGCCGCCATCACGAGCAATCTGGGCATTTTCGCCATCATCGGGGGCTTCGTCATCGGGGTGGCCCTCCACGATGACCGACGCTTCGTCGAGGAGTGGAAGCGGCGCGTATCGCCGATCGTGGGAGCGTTCTTTCTCCCGATCTTCTTTGCCTACACGGGTCTTCGTACCGACGTCGGCACCATCCAGGGATGGTCTGGCGCCGGGACATTGCTCCTGGTGCTGGCCGTCGCATTCGTCAGCAAGCTCGGCGGTGCCTACCTGGCCGCTCGTCTCGTCGGCGAGGGTCAGCGAAGCGCGCTCACCATTGGCGTCTGCATGAACACGCGCGGCCTGATGGAGCTGATCGTCCTGAATATCGGCAAAGACCTCGGATTGCTGCCGACGGATATCTTCTCCATGCTCGTGATCATGGCTCTGCTCAGCACGTTCATGGCCACCCCGCTCATTCGCTGGCTGATGAAAGGGCAGGCGAGGCTGGCCGCGCCGCTCGGAGAACCGTCCGCGGCATCGGCGACGAGGTCGGGCTGACGCACCGTCGGTAGGCCGAGTCGGCGCTCCTGACGGATGAACAGCCCGATCGGCCTGGCGGAGGATGTGCCCGGCGCCTGAACCGGGGGTCAGTTCGGATACACGATCGTGCGCAGCATGATGCGGCGCTCGTCTGGCCGGTAGTCGCCGGCGCCGCGGTGCATCGTGGCGCGCTCGTCCCACATCAGCAGGTCGCCGACGCGCCAGCGATGGTAGTAGACGAAGCGCTCCTGGGTGGCGTGCTCGGCCAGTTCGTCGATCAGCGACCAGGCCTCGTCGCGCGCCATGCCAACGAAGCCGTGCGTGTGCATGGGATTGACGAAGAGGATCGATCGTCCGGTGACCGGATGCCGCGTGACCGCCGGCCACTGGACTTCTTGATACTTCTTCTCGGTCTCGCCTTTGTCGTCGCCATACAGACGCTCGCCGGCGGGACCCGTGCTGCGGCTGTGCAGGCCGGTGAGGCCGGACAGCAGCTGCTTTCTGGCCTCCGGCAACGCCTCCCAGGCCGCGCGCATGTCGGCGAACATGGTGCCGCCCTTCTCCGAGGGCACCTCCTTCGCGTGCAGCATGGCCAGCAGTGGCAGATTGTCCTCGAACGTCGAGTCGGTATGCCAGGCGGTGGCGCGCTTGACGCCGTACCAGTCGATCTGGCCCGTCTCCTCCACGTTGGTCAGCCAGGACACTTCCGGACAGTCGGCGTGGCGATATTTGATCAGCGCGTGGCGACGCGGTGTACCGAAACGGCGGCCAAAGGCCGCCAGTTCGAGTGCGCCCAGGTCCTGGTCGCGGAACACCAGCACCGGATGCTCGGCAAAGGCAGCTTGGATGCCGGCGAAGGTCTCTTCCTCGAGTGGCTTCGACAGATCGATCCCGAGGGCCTCGGTCCCCAATGTCGCGCCAAGGGCGCGCAGTTGCAGTGCCTGTGTCATGGCCATCCTCCGTGTGCCCGCGATTATGAGCCGATGCGGCTTACGGCGCAAACGACTTGCCGAGGAGCAAGGCGAGCTGCTTGGCGGCGCGCTTGCCCTCGGATGCGGCCCCTTCCATGAACCCCTGGAAATCCGTCGACGTGTGCTCGCCGCAGAACAGGACGCCCCCCTGCCGCTTCTTCTCGTACCCCGCGAACGTCGTGTACTGCCCCACGCGGTAGAAGGAGTACGACGCCTTCGCGAGATCGCTCTTGTGCGCGAGGGAGAGGATTGCCTTGCCGTTCCACTTGGACGAGATGCCCGGGAACACCGGCTTGAGCTGCGTCAGCGCCTTCTCGGCGTCGGCGCGGACCCCGGCGTTGGCGGCGGTGCCGAACGCCTTGGTGCTGGTGAGGGCGTCAGTGACGCTGCCGGCCGAATAGCAGACGAGGATCCCCGTGCCCGGCTGTGCACCGGTTGCCTCCCAGCCGGCCTGGTAGCCGGTGTCCGTGTAGCTCGATCGATTCGACACGCCCGGCCAGGGACCCGTGTTGTTCCAATGGCGATCGGTGAAGGTGCGGGCTGTGGGGGGGAGGGAGTGCAGGGTTGCTCGTTGATGTCGGGGTGTTGTGCTCCCCCGGGCGGGGACGGGCAATGGCGGGGCGGTGCCGCGCCGAGGGTCAAGGACGCCGGCAGGATTTGGGCGGAAGGCGCCTTCGGGTCGCCGGGATCAGGCGCGCAACTGCTCCTTGATGGCCACCAGACACCCGGTGATCACCTCAGCAAAAGCAGGCGCGAGGGCCTCGCTGGTGCTGTTCGGGTCCGCGCTCATCCAGTTCACGACAAAGCAGAATGTGACCGGCGTCGTCTGGACAACCATTTGCCCGGCATACGAGATGGCGTGGAAATCAGCCACGGTAGGGGAATCAGCGACCCAATCACCGCTGCCGCCCTTGGCGTACCCCACCGTATCATCGGGGAAGAACAGGTTGGTCAGCTGGATGCGCTTGAATTCCGTCAGCGTTGCCCGCCTGGTGAAAAACCTGCCGGCAAGCGCGCGCTTGTAATGCGACACGAGATCGTTGGCGCTGCTGGCCAAGGTCACCTGATCATTGAGCGGTGGTCGTGGTGGACCGAGAGTATGGCCTGACGCCAGCACCTGCTGCACGCCGGCCCAGCCGATATCCACGCCAAGTGGCGCGCCGACGTTATACGAAAAGAAACGGCGTGTTGAATCAGGAATGAGTGTTGCGCGCAGTCTCGCCGCGGCGATGAAGGACCGCACCCGATCTGGACCAACACGGAGCAGCGCGATGTCGGTGGCCGTGTTGTCGCTGTGGGTGATCATCGGCTCCAGGATCGAGCGGGCCGGGGTTGTGCCCGTCAGGGTCAGAAGGACAGGACTCCCGCTCGTACGAACGCTGTCATCCACGGGGAGCTGTTCATCCTCGGAAAGACGGCCGGCCTCGACGTCGCGGAGATACTGACACAGGATGAACGTCTTGATGGCGCTGGCGACGAAGAGCTGAGCGGCCGCCGAGTCGGATGCCAGCTCCTGACGGCCGACATCGATGCGGAAGCTCGTTGTTCCCGGAAACGCCTTGAACTGCTGAAGCCGCGCCTCCAGATCACGCGCTGGGTTCTTCGCCCACGCCGGCCGTATGGCCGTCGTGCCCGCCAGTGTTGCCACCATGAGTGCCCCGAAGCTTCGGCGATCCATTCTTTGCTCCCACCGTCTCCCGTGAACATAGCAGGTCCGTCATCCTCAGTGGGGGCGAAGGATCCCTTCTCGGGAGGCCGCCCGACGCCCCCCCCGGCTGCTTCGTGGTGGACGGATCGGAAGAGATCGTCGTACTTCGGAACAACCAACCCGTCGCCAAGCTGGTCCCCGGCGCCCCCCGCATGACCGCCCTCGAGGCGCTCGCAGATCTCTACCGGACCCTCGCGGACGCGGAAGGAGCGGCGTGGCTCGAGGACGCCAAGCGGGCGGACCGACGATTGCGCAAGCAGATTCGCGATCCATGGGCGTGATCCTGGACACGTCCATCTGGGTGGACGTCGAGCGGGGCCGCCTGGCCCCCGCCGACGTGGCGGCGGTCACCGGCGAGGAACCTGTCTACCTCGCACCGCCGTCATCGCCGAACTGCAGTACGGGTGGGCCCGAGCGGGACGGTGGACCCAACGAGGATGGGAGCCTGGTGACCGTCGAGCGGCGCTGGCCCGTCGGGCCCGATATCGCGGCAGCCAGACCCAGGCCCACCCGCAAGACGCGCTGACGGGGTAAGATAGGGGCCGCCTGCTGCCTGAATCAAGACCTAGAGAGACACGCGGAGATAGAGATCGACGGGCTCGGATGAGGCTCCCGCATATGCGGGAGGAGGGAATGTGGCGATGGTGACTCTCCCCGACGACATGTTCACCGCCGATGTGATTGCCGATCCGTATCCGTACTATGGGCGCCTCCGGGAGGAGGACCCCGTCCACTGGAACGAACTGTACGACCTCTGGGTCATTACCCGACACGACGACGTGGTCTGGATGACCCGCCACCACGAGCTGTTTTCAAACGCCGTGTTTCGCAATGATCCCCGCCCTGCGTATCCAGCCATCGAGGAGTCGGATCTCGGCCTCTACGAATACGTCGGAACTACCAGGCCGACCAGTTCATCCAGCACGACCGCCCAGAGCACCTCGAGATGCGCAAGATCGTCCATACCTATTTCACCCCGCGCGCCATGGAAGCCTGGCGCCCCTTCGTCCAGAAGGCGGTGGCGGAGCTCCTCGATGCGGCAGAGGCCAACGGGCACATGGACGTCATGAGGGATCTGGCCACGCCCTTGCCCGTGCTGGTCATCGCGCAGATGATGGGCGTGCCCGCCGCCGATCGGCCCCATGTGAGAAAGCTGGCGGAGAAGCTCCTCTACATCGGGCGGGGTGAGCACGACCGGATGAAGCCGCTCACCGAAGGGATGCAGGGGATGATCGACTACGTCTCCCCGCTTGTCGACGAGCGGCTGGTCAACCCCGGTGACGATTTCATCTCGGTGCTGGCCACCGGGAGAAGAAGGGCGTCTTCACCCGACACCAGGTGCTGGTGAACACGTCATTGCTGCTGCTGGCCGGCCACGAGACCACCATCAACCTGCTGTGCAACGGCACCCTGGCCTTCATGCGCCATCCCGAGCAATGGGCCTTGTTCAAGGGGGACCCGGAGGGCCTGGCCCAGCGGGCCACCGAGGAGTGCTTGCGCTACGACGCGCCGGTCAAATCGATCCAGCGCATCGCCGCCCAGGACGTCGACATGCGGGGCAAGGTGTTGCGCAAGGACGATCGCATTCGCTGGTTCATCTCGTCCGCCAATCGCGACCCGAATGCCTTTGCCGATCCGGAGCGGTTCGACATCACGCGCGACCCGAACCCGCACGTCGCCTTCGGGTCGGGTGTCCACCACTGCTTGGGGGCAACCTTGGCCCGCGTGGAGGGCCAGGAAGTGTTCAAGGCGTTGGCGGAGCGGTTCCCCTCTTTGCACGTCCAGACCCACGGCGCTCGAGTATCAGCCCAGCATCACCTTCCGCTCGCTCAAGTCCTTGCCGGTGGCCTGGAGCTAGGGGACATGGCTCGCCCGTTGCGCGTCCGGGTGGATCATCAGCGGTGTGTGGGCAACGCCATGTGCGAGGCGCTCGTCCCGGCGGTGTTTCGCCTCAACGCCAACCGGCAGTCGGAAGCCGTCAACCCCGCGGGCGACACGGAGGAGAAAATCCTGGAGGCGGCGGAGAACTGTCCGGTCAGCGCGATCGTCGTCGAGGATGCCCAGACAGGAGCCCGCCTGTTCCCCTAGGGCGTCCGGCTCAGCGGGCGGCGCCCTTCCACGTTCCGTAGCGGCCGCTCTCCACCGAGGTCAGGAACTCGGATACGAGCTGGTTGAACAGCCCCGGCTCCTCGATGTTCACCGTGTGGCCAGTCATCGGCACCACCACCAGCCCGGCGTGCGGGATGTGCTTCTTCATGAAGAGCCCTGGTCCGAGGCAGGGCTCGTCTTGATCGCCGACGACGATCAGCGAGGGCGCGGCGATCTTCTTCAGCTCGGGCTCGAGCTGATAGATGGTCTTGCGCTTCATCTGCACGCCGCGCGCCATGAGGGCCGAGCCCACGCCGGAGTGATCCAGCACGTTGCGCATGAACTCGGCGTGGCCGCGCGGGTCCTTCTCGGCGAAGCCGCGGCGCGCGGGGTTGGCGGCAAAGTTCCGCGCCTTGGCCTCGGCGCCTTCTCGCTCGTAGAGATCCGCCTGGAGCGCGGCGTTCTTGACGAATTCCTCCGGATTGTCGCTGCCGCTGCCGGCGCCGCAGATGATGAGGCTGGCCGCCAGATCGGGGTGGCGGATTCCGAAGTTGACCGTCACCCCGCCGCCCAGCGAGAGGCCGCCGATGTGCGCCCGGCGGATGCCGAGGTGCTCCATGAGCGCGCGCAGGTCCTCCACCAGGATCTCCACCGAGTAGGCGTTGCCGTCCTTCGGGACCTCCGACGGCGGGTAGCCGCGATAGTTCCACGTCACGACCCGGTAGCGCCTGGAGAAGTACCGGACCTGCTGCTCCCAGGACCGATGGTCGCCCCCATATTCGTGGCACCAGATGAGCGGGAAGCCCTGGCCGGCTTCCTCGTAGAAGAGATCGATGGGGCCGCTGACGGACGGCAGGCGAGTGGTTGGCATGACTCCTCCAGTTCGATGACGGATGTTGACGCATCATAGCACCCAGCCGGCCGGGCAAATCGGCGCCAACCTCGCCTCATAGCACCCGGGCGATGAGGGTGACGCCCACGAGGAAAAGTACGGCGCCGATGATGCGCACGCCCATGGCCGGTGCCAACTGTAGGTGGACGCGATGGCCTATCCACACCCCGACCCACGCCACCGGGAGCAGCATCGCCACCGCGGTCCAGAGCGGGCGAGAGCCGAGCAGCCCGCCAAGGGCGAAGGCGATCACTCGCAGACCGACATTGAGGATCACCATCTGGGAGATGGTCGCCCGCTGCGCCGCCGGCTCAGGGATACGCCCGGCGATGTACATGACATACGGGGGACCGCCGATCCCGAAGAGGGCGCCCAGCACTCCGCCCATGACCCCAGCGACCACCGCCCATCTGCGGCTCACCCGCCGCGCGGTGTCGCGCCGGAAAATCACGTAGAGCGCATACGCGCAGACGAACACGCCGAGGGCCACCAAGGTCGCCGTCCGGGGAAGACGGACGAGCAAGGTCACGCCGAGGGTGAGGCCAACGAGGGTGAAGGGGACGAGCGTCAAAAGCTCTCCGACCGCCGCCCTCCTGCGCGTATGGAAACCGAGCGCCAAGGCCGAGCCGAGATCGAGGATGGCCGCCAGGGGGAGCACGAACGTGAGGGGGAAGATGTGAACGAGCAGGGGAATCGTGATCGGCGAGGCCCCGAATCCCGTGACGCCAAAGACGATGTAGCCGACGACAATGACGAGGGCGGCGAGGATCAGCGCCGCCGGACCGAGAAGCGCGCCGTCACCATCCACCATCGATCCCTTCACCGAAACACCTTTGGCTCGTTTGTGGATAGCTGGGTCTCGTTAATCGGATTCCTCGAGGCCGAAGTCCTCGGTCGGGATGTCGAGCTGCCGGCACAAGCTCGCCACGTTGGCGCGGGTCAGCCGATCGCTGAGCCGGACGTCGGGCAACACGGCGAATCGCCGTTCGTCACGCCAGAGATATCGGATTCGAGGCTTCCCGCGGCCGGGATAGTCGAGTGTGACCTGGCGCGGGCTACAGCCGTACCGACGACGAGCATGTTCGACAAACTCTCCCAGCGTCGGCATCTGGGAGAATCGTGGAGACACTTACGCGGCGAGCGGGGCGACCCGTATCTCGGGGGACGGAAGCTTCAAACCTCGCTTGGCAAGTCGCAACCCGAAGGTCTGCGGTGGCAGGGCCATCCTCGAGCGCTGGAACATGTCCCAGTATTTCTTCGGAGCGGGCTGGAGGTGCTGAAAGGGCTTGCACGCCATGCTTCAGACTGATGGCAATGTGTCCCACCATGAGCCGCTCGAGATCATAGCGGAGATGGTCGAGGCTTTTGGCCTGCGTGGCAATATCGTAGTCAAGACACCGGGCACAAAGCCAGTCGCCCTCCTGGAATATGACGACCCGCAGTCTCTTTCTCCTCATGATCTGTTCCAAGATAACACTGGTCCGGCGTCTCAGATGCAAGAAGGTAAAGACGCGGCGACGACGTTCCGCCTAGCCGACCCGCGCCAGGAGACAGTGCCGCCGTGCGCGAGCGCACCCGATCTCGCATGCGCACTATAATCCCAGGGGGGACACCATGAGCGCGAGTGCTTCCGCGATGACGCCCATGACCGGGAAGGAATTTCTCGAGAGCCTCGACGACGGGCGCGAGGTCTGGATCTACGGCGAGCGAGTGGGAAAGATCACCGAGCACCCCGCCTTCCGCAACGCCGCTCGGATGCTCGCCCGACTCTTCGACGCCTTGCACGACCCCCAGATGAAGCCGAAGCTCACGGTGAAGTCGGATGCGGGCCACGATACGCACGCGTGGTTCCGGGTGCCGTACTCGGCGGCGGAGCAGGTGCGGGCGCGCGATGCCATCGCGGAGTGGGCGCGCCTCACCTATGGCTGGATGGGCCGCTCGCCCGACTACAAGGCCGCCTTTCTGGGCACGCTCGGCGCCAACGCGGAGTTCTACGCCCCCTATCAGGCAAACGCGCTGCGCTGGTACCACCTCAGCCAGGAGCGCGTGCCGTTCGTCAACCACGCCATCATTCACCCTCCGGTGGACCGTAACCTGGTCCCGGGCAAACCGTCGGCGGGTGTCTCCGACGTCTGCGTGCGCGTCGAGCGCGAGACGGACCGGGGCATCGTGGTGTCGGGAGCCAAGGTGGTCGCCACCGGATCGGCGCTCACGAACTATACGTTCGTGGCCCATCACGGGCTCATTCCGGTGCAAGATCCCGCCTACGCGGTCGTGTTCATGATCCCCACGGGCACCCCGGGGTGCAAGCTGATCTGCCGCGCCTCCAACGAGTATCGCGCCGCCGTGCTGGGCAGCCCCTTCGACTACCCGCTGTCGAGCCGGCTCGACGAAAACGACGCCATCCTGGTTCTCGATAAGGTCGAGGTCCCCTGGGAGAATCTCTTCGTCTATCGCGACGTCGAGAAGGCGAACAATTTCTTCCCGCAGACCGGCTTCCTGCCCCGCGCCATGCTCCAGGGCTGCACCCGGCTCGCCGTGAAGCTCGACTTCATCGCGGGGCTGCTGCTGAAGGCGGTGGAGATCACGGGGACCAAGGACTACCGCGGGGTGCAGGCGAATGTCGGCGAGGTGCTCGTGTGGCGCAATCTCTTCTGGGGGCTCTCCGATTCCATGGCCGGCAACCCCGAGCCCTGGAAGGGGGGCGCGGTGTTGCCCAACTCGGCCTCGGCCGCGGCCTACCAGGTGCTTGCCCCGGAAGGCTACGCCCACGTCAAGAATCTCATCGAGAAGACCGTGGCCAGCGGCCTGATCTACCTCAACTCGCACGCCAACGATTTCCTCGCCCCCGACATCCGGCCCTACCTCGACCAGTACCTTCGCGGATCCAACGGCATCGACGCCGTCGACCGGGTCAAGCTGATGAAGCTCCTGTGGGACGCGATCGGCACCGAGTTCGGGGGCCGCCACGAGCTGTACGAGATCAACTATGCGGGCAGCCACGAGGAGATCCGACGCTACGCGCTGTTCGGAGCGCAGGCCGCGGGCCGGGTCGACGAGCTGAAGGCCTTTGCCGACCGCTGTCTGGCGGAGTACGACCTCCGTGGCTGGACGGTGCCTGACCTCATCAATCCGGGCCCCACCTCGGTGCTCGCGCCGAAATAGCGCCCCCGTCAGAACTGACGACGGTCAGTCCTGGAAGCCGAAGAGGCGCCAGGTGGATCCCTCGTTCCTGGCGACTTCGGGCTGGTTCCTCCAGCTGAGCGCAGGGACCCACCCGATGAACGGGAGGCGCCCGGAGACTTCGCCGGTCGTGTAGACCCACACCACTCCGTCGACGATTCTCGTGTGGTCGATGGTGACGCGAACGCGGAGCTGCTCGTAGAGGTTGCACACCGCGTGAAGGTGCTCGCCGACGTCTGCCTTCGTCAGCCCTTGGCTCCGGTAGTGCTGCGAGACATAGGCGAGGACGCCATTCGCATCGCGCGCCTCCAGGCGTTGCCGCGCCCGCTCGATCGACCGCTGCAGCTCGGCCACCACCTCGGGCGGCGCTGCCTTGGCCCCCCGCTGTCCGGAGGTCTGGGCGGGAACCACCGGCGGCGTGGTCGCCGCGCAGAGAACGACCACCAGGAGGGCGAGGAGCCGGAATCTTCGCGTCCACATGCACGCACGGTACCGTGATCAGGCCCGCGGCGCACCATTTCTTGAGAGCTCCGCGATCGTCTACCGCACTGGCGGGGCTCGGCGGGGACTTGCACGCGAAAAGACACGGTTCGTCGTCTTCATCAACCCCAGCCGCGCATCTTCAGATTGAGCCGCAGGTAATCGAGGAAGCCGACGAGGATCGGCCGGGTTGACCAGGACCGGTCGGATGGACGAAGTCGCCGGAACAGATACCAGTGCCACAGAAGGACGTCGAGCTTGCTGAAGGGCGGGATCCGTGAAAACAGCACGAGCTCGCGCTGCTCCCATCGCGGAGCGGCGGCGGAGCTCAGCTCGTCCACGACAGACGCGGGGACCCGGTCAGACGCGTAGGGCATCAGCTCGACGAGCGCCGCATGCAAGCGAACGGTCGCGTTCGTCCGCCGGGCCACTTCGACCATTCGCGCCCAGTCGATTCGCGTGCCGGGGGCATCGAGCACGGTCATGACATCCACGATCCAGCGAGGGGACGGCGACCAGGTCGGCTGCACGGCGTGCGTGCAGACATGAAGGACCTGATCGGCCGGGCTCAGCGCCCGTACCGTGGTCGACTCCACCTCGAAGGTTTCGGTAGCCGCCCAGAGCATCGCGTCGACCTCCGGCGACCGGACGTTGAGCGTCCAGTGCAGATCGAGGCTGTGCAGGGGCGCGGCCTCGAAGGGCCAGGCGTGGAGCACGCGCATCTTCGTGGGTAACAGGTCGGACCTGGCGACCCCGCTTGCGGTCCACCCAGATCGGCCAGCAGCGCGGCCGCGCGGCGCACATCGGCGGGATGGACGAGGAGGTCGATGTCAGCCATCGACCGCATGCCGAAATTCCGATAGTACCGGAGCGCCAGCGCCGCGCCCTTGAGCAGCACCGCCGGGATGCCCGCCTCCTCGAATCGCCGGAGCACAACGAGCAGCCGCGCAACGCGCGCCAGGTTCTGCCATGACGTCTCCAGGTAGGCGGCCTTTGCCTTCTGGACGATGTCCGTGTCAAGGCCGGCATCCATGAGCCGCCCGAATACGAATGGCAGCAGGCTGCGCGTGTCGTCTTCGAGTGGTCGATCCGCGTAGTGGCGGCACCACGCATCGAGCTGCCCACCGTGACGGTCAGGTGGCTCGAGACACGCATGGAGCAGCCGCGCCTGCGACGGAGACGGCTGCCACGAGGGCCGGCGTCGGCTCGCCCTCCCTCGGTCGAGCGTCTCATTCAGCGGTGCGCTCCATCAGCCGCAGAATCGCGTCGGCGGCGTCCTGGGCATTGCCGCGCCGGCCGCGGTACGAGGCGGCCCCGGCCGCCGCCTTGAGCAGTGCCGGCGGCACTGCGTGGGCAGAGGACAACCGATGGGCCGTGTTGGCGAGAAGCAGCAGGACCGCCTCGCTGGCGGGCAGGGGGTCGAGTCGAAGCCCCGCGGCCGCCTCGAAGCGCAGATCGAGGATCACGCCTACCCGGAGGGCTGTGATTCCGGTCTGTGCGCCGAAGGCCTCCGGCGGGGTCGCCCGGCTCCGGCCGAGGTGATCGCGAACCATGAGGCGGCGCGGGTATGGATGGACCCACCCGTCCGGATCCAGCAGCGCCAGCTCGTCGGAGTAATAGCGCGCGCCGCGCTCGAGCAGGGCGGCGACCAGTGTGGTCTTGCCCGCGCCGCTCGGGGCCGGCAGCATGACGGCCCGTTCGCCCCAGGCCACGACGCCGGCGTGCACGGCCGTGACGTGGGTCGCGCGGTACGCCACTTCGCGGTCGAGCCAGTTCTGAAGGCACGTCATGAGGTCGTCCGGACCGGCCGCGGCCACGAGCACCCCGCTCGTGTCACGGAGCTCGTACTGGTGATCCGACGAGTCCGTCGGCGACCGGCCGATCCGCACACACACGTCGTCGGCCTCGATGGGCCGATCGTGGATCCAGGGCGCCAGCAGACGCTCGACTGCGGGGAGGAGTGGCGGCTCGCACGATACCGCGATCCCCACGCCTAACGGACGGATGCGGCAGATCCCCTCGCCGGCTGACGGAGCGCGGTCGTCAGCGAGGCCTCGCGCCTCCGGCACTCGGAATCCTCACCCAGCCGCCGTCGGGGCCAGCGCTGTCGGTGGCATCACTGTCCGTTCGTCGCTCCAATCTACGCCGGTGGCAGTGGTAGTGGTGGTGAGCGTCGTGGTCGTGGTCGCCTCCTAGGGTCGTGGTTGTGGTCGTCGAGGTCGTGGTCGCCTCCTGGGTGGTGGTTGAGGTCGTCGAGGTCGTGGTCGACGCTCCTGGGTGGTGGTCGTAGGTCGTCGAGGTCGTGGTCGAGCTCTCAGGGTCGTGGTTGTGGTCGGCTCGCAGGGTCGTGGTTGTAGTCGAGCTGCAGGGTCGTGGTTGTAGTCGTCTGAGGGTCGTGGTCGTGGTCGGCTGCAGGGTCGTCGTCGAGGAGGTCGTGGTCGGCGCCAGGGTCGTCGTAACTGGCGATCCAACCCCCTGGGCGAGGGCATGCTGCTGACCCACGGTCATCGTCTGCACGAGCGGCGCGAGGAAGGCGATTGACGACCCACGCCCGATCATCCGCAACGCCGTCCGCCGGGAGGGCAGGCCATCGTCGTCCACCCGGCGCGCCTCGACGAGCCCGGAACGCTGGAGTTGATTCAGCGCGTCTTCGGCGACCGCGCGCGGTTCCGGCAGCCCGGTCACCCGCCGCACAACGTCCGCGATGTCGGCCAGCGCAGCCGGTTCGCTGCAACACTCCCAGACCAGCGCCGCGGTCTGATTGAGCGAGTGAACAGACTCTGAAGCCGAATCGAAGACGGCAGCTGACCCATCAGGCAGCGGTTCGACCAGGAAGCGATCCGACTCCGGGCGGACGAAGAGCGTGTGTGGCATGTGATCTCCTGAGCAATCGTGTGTTGTTGCCGGCCTGACGGCGCGCCCGCGATCCTCCTCGCCGTTTTCCACTACCACGTCCCGACCTCATGCGCGGCCAACCGTGGTCCCTGCCGCTCATATGCGGGGCCTTCATGGGCTACCCGCAGCCGCCGTAACCACAGCGCCATCAGACTGGGCGTGTCCGGCAGCTCCGCGAGCAGCGGAGCGAAGGCGGGGCGGTTGTAGGCGATGGCGCTCAGGCGCGACGGATCCGGCGACGGCTGCCCGAGCGACTCGCGCACACCCTGACTGTCGTATGCCGCCACCATGGAATCCTCGCCGAGCGTGAGCGTCCACCAGGGCCGTTGTGCCATGTCGCCCAGGCGGCGTGGGAGCTCGTCGAGGACCGCATCGCCGAGCACGGACTCCTCATGCAGAACGAGCACGTTCTGGAAGCCATAGCGGTCGGCCTCGTCCAGGATCGCGCGGTGGGACAGCGCGCGGCCGATGCGAGGATGGGCGGGGGTTTCGATCGCATCGAACCGGCGGACACGCGCCGCAATGCCTAGCTGCTCGAACCGTTTGGCGGCATCGTGACCGACCTCTGACGCGCTTGCCGGACTGAGGCAGTAGATTGCGTCGAAATAGTGGAAGGGGCTGGCCAGCTCTCGGGCCAGGCTGCGAGCGGCGCTCTCGGTCGGCTCCACCCCCGCCACCTCGCGGAAGTGCTCGAACATGGGGGCCAGGTCCCAGCCCAGCTCGTCGTGGGCGAGGCCGTAGTTCCGGATCCGATCCTCCCACACGTTCCGGTATCGGATGCCGTTCGAGCGGCCGAACCGATGCAGCCACCTGAGAAATGGTAGGCAGAGGACCCGTCCACCCGCGCGGCGCACCTTCTCGTGTATATACCCTTCTTCGCCGCCGAACCCGTGCAGCCGCGGGTTGAAGCCCGGCCACGCGTCGCGCCGGCACACGAAGAGGCCAAGACCCTGCATGGGAATCTCGAACGGCTCCGCCTCAGGATCGGCGCCACGGGAGTCGGTGGCCCAGGTTCCGTACATTCCGCCGCGCCACTCCGGCGCGAAATGCGTCGAGAGATTCCGCAGATCGTCGTAGAGCAGCGGGCCGTGGAGCAGGTCGCGAGTATCTCGGTGGGCCTTCAGGTACGCGATCAGACGCGCTAGCGCTCCCGGCGGAATGAGCACGTGGGAGTCCACGCAGAGGACGAACTCGGACGTGGACTCGCGGTAGAGCACATCGCGCACGGCGGTACCCCGAGTCCGGGTGTAAGGCAGGTAACGCAGGTTCGGAATCCAGTTGGTCAGGCGGCGCAGGGCCTCTGCACCGGGACCTTCGGGATGGTTGTCGAGCACGAGGAAATCGATCTCGTCCGCCACTTCCGGATGGAAGACGCAGATTGACTGGACGGTGAAGTACACGCCGTCGAAGTCGTCGTAGGTCGCCATGGCGACCGTCAAGAACTTCGAGCTACGCGGGGCGGGACGTACGTAGCTGTTGTTGGGCGCGAGCACCTTGTCGAGCACGTGGCTCGCGCGGGCAAAGAACGGCGAGGCGGGTGAGACGTGTCCCAGGATGTCGATCAGAGTGTCTGGCGGCAGCGCCCTGCTCACGGAGCCGGGGAGGGAGCAGCGGCGAGCGATGACGACGTGTCAGCCCGCCGCGGTCGAGGCCCCATGACTTGCGGCACTCTAGCCCATCGGCGCTCGGACTTCAAGAGTCTCACGGCGCCTTGCTGTTGCGGGGCCTTGTGGCTGCGCTTGACTGCCCTCGCGGACGAATGGCATGGTGGGCCGCGACGATGCGGGATGAGACGACGTCCTGATCGCGAGATCGCGTCCGGCCGCGCGGCATGGCCGAAGCGATAGCCCCGGCAGTCTCCGCCTCGCGTCGGTTGCGCGCGATCGTCGGGCTTGGTGTCGAGCGGCTGCTGGCGGTGCACCCCGCGGGTGCGTGCGTCGGCGCGATGACGGTCGCCTGGGTCGTGCTCTTCGGCCGGCTGGCCGTTCAGAACCACCGTAACTTCGGAACATGGTCGTACGACATGGGGATCTACGACCAGGGCTTCTGGCTCGTCTCCCAGGGCGGCAGCACGTTCATGACCGTCCGCGGCCTCGACTTCTGGGGCCATCACCTCAACCTCATCGCGTTCGCGTTCACGCCCTTCTACTGGCTCGGCGCCGGCCCCTCGTTCCTGTACGCGGTGCAGGCAGGCTTCCTCGGTTTGGGCGCCGTGCCCACGTACCTCATCGCGCGCGACCGCTTCGAGCGGCCGTGGATTGGCCTGCTCTTCGCATTCGTCTACCTGATGTACGCCCCGGTCCAGTGGATCAGCTGGGCGATGTTCCACCCCGAGGCCCTGGTGATTTTGCCGATGCTGTTCGCCTGGTGGTTCGCCACCCGGCAGCAATGGGGCTGGTTCTTCGGCGCGGTGCTGCTCGCGCTGTCGATGCGGGAGGAGACGGCCCTGGCCGTGGTGATGATGGGGCTCGTGCTCCTCGTCTACCAGCGGGGACGCCCTGGGTACGATCGCGCCCGGCGAATGGTCCTGGCAGCCGTGGCTTTGGGGCTCGCGTGGTACGCCGTCGCGGTCGCCGTCGTCCTTCCGCACTTCAACCAAGGCCGGGCGCCCTTCTATGTCGAATTCTTCTACGGTAGCTACGGGAAGAGCCTGCCCGAGGTCGCGTTTGCGATCCTCCGCCATCCGGACCGGGTGGTGAACGACGCCGTCCAGCCCGATCGCCTCCGATTCTTTCGCGACCTTCTCCTCCCCTGGGGCAGCCTGCCCCTGGCAGGACCGCTGACGCTCACGATGGCGCTGCCGCAGATGCTGGCCAGCGTCATCGGGGGCAGCCCGTACGCCCGGATGATCAAGTATCAGTACACCGCGGTGATGATTGCGCCCATTGTCATCTCGGCCATCGAGGGCGCCTGGTGGCTCTGGCGTTTCCGGGCCATGCGGCTCGTGCTTCCGGTATGGATGATTCTCTGTGCCTACATCACGAACGTTGCCTGGTCACCGTCGCCGATTGGCAACGCCTACCTATCGGTGTGGGCCCGGCCATCGCCACGCCACGCCGCGATGCGCGAGGCGCTGGGGCACGTGCCCGCCACTGCGGCCGTCTCGGCGACCTACAGCCTGCTCCCGCACCTGTCACACCGGCGCGCAATTTACGACTGGCCCAACCCGTTCGTGCCGAACGTGTGGGCGCACCGCAACTGCGATAACCTGCCCGACCCGACGACGATCGACTACCTCGCCATCGACCGTACCCAGGTGGGTGCGGCGCAGAAGTCGCTCGTCGCGGACATGCTGGCGGCCGGTGGGCCTTTCGAGACCGTCTTCGACCGCGACGGCGTGCTGGTGGCCCGGCGCGTCGGAACCGACCTCAAGGTCGATGTGCAGCCGCAACGGCGCACGTGCCCGTCGGCAGCGCCGTCCTGACCGACGTCCGGCGGCTTGGACACATCGCGGCTGGTCCACAGCGGCCCGTAACGGTCGCCGCCGGCCACAACGAATGGTCCATTCGCCAGATCGCGTCCTCTTCGATGGCCCCGGCCGGTGATGCATAATGGCCGGCAGGTCCATGGCGGCGTGGTCGAGACGGCATTCCCGCATTCGGAGAGCGATGATATGGCGCCGATCGATGCTCTTCATCGCTCGTCAGAAGCACGAGCTGGGGCGGATGACGACTGGACCGCCGCCCAAGCGCCTGGGTTTCTTCACGCGCCTGCTCGATCAGGCGGACCCTGCCGAGCGTTACCGGCTGGCGACCGCGCAGATCCTCCATGCAGAACGCTTCCACTTCGACTCGGTCTGGGTCGCCCAGCATCATTTTCATGAGGATGAAGGTGGCCTTCCCGCGCCGTTGGTCTTCCTGGCTCAGGTCGCCGTCCAGACATCGCGGATCCGCCTGGGGACGGGGATCGTCACCCTGCCGCTGGAACTGCCGATCCGAGTCGCCGAGGACGCCGCGGTGCTCGACCTGATGTCGGGCGGCCGGCTGGAGGTGGGGGTCGGACCTGGAGGCAATCTCTCGGCCTTCGCGGCGTTCGGCCAGGACAGTGCTGAGCGCGGGGTCCTGCTCGCCGGGCATCTGCAGATACTGCGCGACGCTTGGGCAGGGAAGCCACTTCCTGGAGGGGATCGGCTGTATCCGGCGAACCCGCACCTGGTCGAGCGCATCTGGCAGGCCACCTTCACTGTGGACGGCGCGCGGCGAGCCGGCGCGGCCGGCGACGGTCTGCTGCTCTCGCGCACCCAGCCGCGGCCGGCTGGCGCGCCCAACCTGTCGCTGGCCGAGATCCAGAACCCGATGATCGACGCGTATCTGGCGGCGCTACCCGCAGGCCGCGAACCGCGCATCCTGGCCTCGCGCACGGTGTTCGTGGCCGACGACCGTACGGAGGCCCTGCGCTTCGCCGAGGCGGGATTGGGGCGGCATCGGGCACGCATGGCCAAGCTGGGCCGAACCGTCGGGGATGGATCGGTGAGCGGAATGATCGCCGCGATGGACGCTCACCTCGGCACGCCGGGCAATGTGATCGCCTCGCTCCAGGCGGACAGCACGCTCACCCGCGCGACGGACCTCGCGGTTCAGGTGCATTCGATCGATCCGCCGCATCCCTTCATTCTGAGATCGATCGAACTGGTCGCCGAAGTGGTAGCCCCCGCGCTCGGGTGGGGGGCGCTGACGGAGCGTGCCGGGTCGCGCGGCCCCCGGCAGGAACTCCATGCGGCACATCACGGCACCAGTGGGACTGGGGCAAAAGGACGATGAGCATGCCAGGGACAGACACTGACGTCATCGATGCGCTGGTCGGGATCGTTCCCGGATCTCCTCTGGATGCCATCCGCGCCCGTCGGCCGGAGGCGCGCATCCATGCACAGGCCACCTACCGCGCGCTGTTCGCGCCACAGGCGCCGGGCGACGTCACGGCCCAGGAGCGCTTCGCGGTGGCCGCGTTCGTCGCTGGCCTGCACGGCAATGCGGGGACGGCGGCTTTCTACGCGGAGGGTCTGGCCGCCGCCGGAGCCTCCGCGCCACTGCGGAGGCGCTTGACGCGGCCATTGCGGACGCCGGGGCACACGGTCCCTATGGCCACTACCCTGCGGGCCCGCTGAGTCGCGAGGATGTGGCCGGGCCCGTCTATCGCGTGGACCGCCGACACCAGCCGCGCCCTCGGTCGGCGTCTCACCGCGGCGTTCGAGCACGTGCACCTGCTCGTCTTTCATCCGCGCGACGCCACGCCGGAAGCGCTGCAGGCGCTGCTGGACGCCGGCTGGTCCACGACCGGCATCGTGACCCTTTCCCAGATCGTTGCCTTCCTGTCTTTTCAGGTTCGGGTGGTGGCCGGATTGCGCACCCTTGCCGGCCGCCCCTGACACGCGAGGTTCTGCCATGCCCGATACGGTCCTGATTCCGCCCGACCACACGGCTCCCGTTGCCTTTACCCGGGCCCAGCTCGAATGGCTGCCGTGGCTCGAACCGCTGGCGATCGACGCGATGACCGAGCGCCACCTGGCGAGTCTCGTGGACGCCGCCCGGGTGAAGTCGCCGTATTTCCGCCTGCTGGCCCGTGATCCGGACGCGCTGGAGGCCAGGACGCGAACGGACAAGGACATCTTCTACAACCCCGATGCCGGTCTGCCGCGAGCCGAGCGCGAGCTGGCGGCCGCCGCGACGTCTCGGTCCAACGGGTGCCTCTACTGTGCCTCGGTGCATGCGCGCTTCGCGGCGACCTATTCGAAGCGCGAGGCAGATGTTCAACGACTGCTCGACGACGGCGTCACCGCGGATCTCGGAGAGCGCTGGAATGCCATCGTCGCGGCCTCGGTGGCGCTGACGGCCACACCGATGGCCTTCGGACCGGAGCATGTGGATCGCCTGCGCCGTTCAGGGCTCGACGATCTGGCCATCGCCGACGTTATCCACGCCGCGGCGTTCTTCAACTGGGCCAATCGCCTGATGCTGTCGCTGGGTGAGCCGGCGGCGACCGGGGGGTAGGGATCAGGTGCGCGCGTTGCTCACTGCGTTGCCATCAGATAGCTGATCAACCTTCGGATCTTCCCCTCCTGCATCTCGAAGACATCGCAGAACGCGAGGTGCAACGACGTGCCGTCCTTCCGCTGAGTGCGCACCGATCCCTCCGCCACGACCACATCGCCCTCTTCGGTGAGACGGGTAACGATGATGGCGGGGCTGCCGACGAAACCATCATCTTCGATGTGCGTGTCGAACGCTGCTTTACCACGTACGTGGAAGGCACCCGGGATCTCCCACTCAACGTCATCCGTCAGGCACGACAGAATCTGCTCATGGTCGCTTCTCCTGAAGCCGTCCATGTATCTCTCGACCATCTTCTGGTTCGGCGTCATGTCTCACCTTTCGCATTCTCCAGCCATTGTTGACCTCCTTGATCAGCGAACCGGCGCGTCGTGCCCTAGCGGATGCGTCGAGCGGGCGGCAGCGCCGCACCAATCGTGATCGTGAGCAGGGCGCCCGCCGCACCCATCGCGGCCGCCGCCCAGCGCGCCCCCACCAGCGCCGCCAGAGCCCCGGCGAGCATGCTGCCGAGGGTCATGACCACTGAGCTCATGTGAAAGATGGCGGGTGCCTGGCTGGAGAACGCCGATCCTGGGGACCTTCCCCGTCGGTTGCGCGCCGGCGGCAGGCAGCGCCGCCAGGATTGCGAGGGTCAGCGCGGCGATGAGCCCCAGCGGCGTGCCGACGAACGCCCTCACTTGGCCTTCAAGGTGAGGTCTTCGTAGGGCGCCGAGTAGGGGAAGTTGGCGATGGCGCCGAGACCGTTGTTGTCGACGCGGGGGCCGACGCCGTTCAGGAACGCGGGCTCCATGACCGGGGCGAACATCACGCGATCATGGATGATCTGCTGGATCTTCTGGAGGATCTGGGTGCGCACGCGCGGGTTCTGCTCGTTCACCTGCTCAGAGAAGAGGCCGTCGATCTCCGGGTAGGTGTTGTAGACGTACGAGCCGCCCGTGACGGCGTAGGAGTCGATGCGGGTGGCCGCGTTGCCGGGGGCTCCGCTGCCGGTGTGGAGGAGGCCACGCAGCTTCTTGTCGGCGTATTCCTTGTAGTAGGCGGCTCGCTCCAAGAGACGGAGCTGCGTGCGGATCCCGACCGCCTGCAGATAGTTCGCGACCGGTTCCCCGATGGCGCTGCCGTAGATCATTTCGCCGGACAGGTCGCCGCCCGCGAAGCCGTTGGGATATCCCGCCTCGGCCAGGAGCTGCTTGGCCTTCGCCGGGTCGTACGGGTAGGGCGGGGGAGCCCAGAAATAGTCCATGCCCGAGGGCACGAAGGACAGCGCCGGCTTGGCGAGGCCGAGGTAGGCGGCCTGGTTGATCGCCTGGCGATCGATGGCGAGGTTGGCGGCCAGACGCACGCGCCGGTCGTGCCAGGGCGATTTCGGATCCCACTGCTCGGTGAAGAGCAGCCACGTGGTGAAGGTGAAGTGGGTGGGGGCGAGCTTCAGCCCCGGCGACTGCTTCAGCTCCTGGGCGAGGGCGCCGGTGATCGAGTAGGCGATGTCGACCTCGTTCCGCTTGAGGGCGGCCAGCCGCGTCGACTCGTCGGGGACGCTGCGCAGCACGAGCGTCTTGATGGATGGCGTCTTGCGCCAATATCCCTCGTGGGCCTCGAGGGTCAGCTCGACACCCGGCTTGAACGAGACGAACTTGTAGGGTCCGGCGCCGATCGGCGCCTTCTTGAAGCCCTCGTCGCCGACCTTCTCCACGTACTTCTTGGGCACGATCCAGGCGGCCCCCGTCGCTGGTGTGGCGAAGAACGTCATGAAGTCGAGCCACGGCTTCTTCAGGCGGAACCGCACCTTGTGGGGATCGACGATCTCCACCGCGGCCACTCGCTCCTTGAGAAGCTTGGCGGCGGCGCCCCGGTAGCGCTCGAACGAGAACTTGACGTCGTCGGCGGTCATCACGTCGCCGTTGTGAAACTTGACGCCTTTCCTCAGCACGAATTCGTAGACGAGGCCGTCCTTGGAGACCGACCAGTTCTCAGCCAGGCTTTTGCCTTGGGGCGCGCCTGGCATCGGTTTGACGAGCGCGTCGTGCATGGCATAGAGCACCATGAACGGTGTGATGAGGCTCGGTGTCTCCGCGGGGTCGAACCACGTGGGCGCCAGCGAGATGTGCACGGCATACGTGAGCTGCCCCGACGCGGCGGCCGCGGCGTGTCCGGCGGGCGCGGCCGTGAACAGCGCGAGGACGAGAACGGCAAGCATGGTGAGGCGGCAGGAACGCGGACGAAGCTGACTCATGAGGGAACTCGATCTCCTTTCGGGGTCGTTCCCGGCGGAAGGGCCGGGGACAGACAGGTACCTGAGCGCTGTCTAGACTATACCTGAGCGCTGTCTAGACTATAGACGAGGCGGCGCCGCTGGACATCTCGTTGTCGATCCTGGGCTCGCTGGCCGAAAAACTCTGGTGTTGCGGGCGCCTACCGAGCCGCCACCACCCGCACGCGGTGGTTGTTACTGTCGGCGATATACATGTTGCCCTGCGCGTCCACGTCACAGCCGTGTGGTCGGTCGAGCCCGGCGGCGATCGCGGGGCCGCCATCGCCGCCACCACCCTGGCGGCCTCCGGCAATGGTGGTGACCACACCCGTCACCGCGTCGATGCGGCGTATCGCGTGGTTCTCGGTGTCCACCACCAGCACGTTGTCGTGCCGGTCGCAGCGGATGGCCTTGGGGGCTCCCCAGGTGGCGGCCAGGGCCGGACCGCCGTCGCCGCCATACCCGCGCTCGCCAGTTCCCGCATAGGTCGACATGATGCCGTGGGCATCGACCCGACGGATGCCATTGCCTTCCCGCTCGCAGATGTAGGTCTGGCCTCGGCGATCCGTGCACACGGCGCGCGCGCCCAGGATGCTCGCCGCGGTGGCTGCCCGGCCATCGCCGGTGCGGGCCTTCTCTCCCGTTCCGGCAAACGTGGTGATGATGCCGCTGCGGACATCCAGGCGACGGATGCGCTGATCCTGCACATCGGCAATGAGGAGGCCTCCGCGACCATCGAGAAAGCAATCGTTCGGTTCACGTAGCTGCGCCTGCGGCCCGGGCCCGCCATCGCCACTGGATCCCGGCTCTCCGGTCCCGGCCACCGTGGTGATGAGCCCGGTGACCGCGTCGACCTTACGGATGGCGGCGTTTAAGCGGTCAACGATGTAGATGTCGCCATTGGCGTCGATCTGCACCGAGTAGGGCTGGTTGAGCGTGGCCCGCGTGGCGAGGCCACCATCGCCCGAGTACCCAGGCGCGCCGGTGCCCGCCACGGTGGTGATCACTCCGGTAGCTGTATCGATCCGACGCACGCAGTGATTGGTCGCTTCGGTCACATACAGATTGCCCGCGGTGTCGAAGGCGCACATGAATGGTTCATTGAGCAGCGCCTGCAGCGCCGGTCCCCCGTCACCGGCGTACCCCTTGGCACCCGTTCCCGCGATCGTGTGGATCCAGCCCGCCGCCACTGGCATAGGTCTCCCCATCAACCCCAATGAGTCTGAACCCTCGTGCGCATGCTCACCTCAAGCGTAATCTGGAGTCGTATGGCCATAGTAGCGCCTCCCACCGCGCGGGGGCTGCTCCGTCTTGTCGCCAGCGCGCTCGCCCTGACCGGGTGCGCCGCGCCGACGGTTCCACCGTACTCCAACAGCACACCCATTGTGCTGACCACCGCCGCCGGAGCCGGCGTACGAGATCTTCGCGGTCTCTATCGCACCGCACTGTGCCGGCGACTGCCCGCCGGCGAACCATCCTGCGATCAGCTCCTACTTGAGCTGGCGGGCGAGATCAGCTCCCCCCCGTCCGCTCCGCAGCCGGGCGCGGCCCAGCGCTACCGCCTGGCCTTCGTCCCCGGTCTTCTGGCCGAGTGCCTCGAGGCAAGCGCCCGGCCATTCGAGGAGACGATGGATCACCTGGCTCGCGCTGGCTTTGAGGTCTACCGTCTGTCCCTCCGCGGACGCGGCAGCAGCCAGGACAACGCCGCTCGGCTAGCGGGTGGGTTCACGGCGCTGCCGCGGGATCCGCGCCCGCTCATCGTGTTCGCGTACGCGAGGGGTCTTCCCGACGTTCTCGAGTTGGTCGTGCGCTATCCGGAAGCTGCGTCGTCGATCGGGGCTATCGTCAGCGTGGCGGGAGCGATGAACGGCAGTCTCTTCGCCGACCGTCTCCAAACGAGCTTTCGCACGTGGCGCGCCTCGCTACCCAGCGCAGAGTGTCGTCAAGCAGACGGAGACGAGATGTCGGACCTCCGCCGTCAGACACGGCTCGCGTGGTGGCAGAGCCACCGCGCAGGCGTGTCCAAGCCCGTGTTCGCGCTCGTGACCACGCCTCGACCGGAC
Organism: uncultured Candidatus Rokubacteria bacterium; assembly: GCA_963754315.1. Classification (GTDB taxonomy): domain Bacteria; phylum Methylomirabilota; class Methylomirabilia; order Rokubacteriales; family CSP1-6; genus CAVWFS01. The sequence continues at coordinate 133,184 of CAVWFS010000005.1, read as the reverse complement.
CGGGTCTCTCCCATGCTGATGGAGACATACCAGGAGCTGGCCCGGATCGAGCCGCGCAATGACGGCCTGCTCATCTGGTATGACCAGATCGTTCCCGGCGGCAGCCTCCTCGGCTACGTCAATGCCGATCACTGGGCCGTCGCCATGTCGATGTCGCGCGCCCTGCCCACGATGGCCTCGCTGTTTCGCGACGACCTCCCGCGCACCGCGCTGGTCGAAGCGGCCATCGAAACCGTGGACGAGGTTCTCGGCAACCGCTCCGCCCCGTAGCCGCTTCACGCTGGACGCCAGCACGAAGGGTCAGATCTAGTCTCCCTCACTGGCGCTCAAGGTCGCCGCCACGACCTCGAGGGCGGCTCGTACCATCGCCGCGCGCGGGAAGTCGTCGCGGAACATGAAGGACGCGGAGGGAATGTCTTCGGACACAGGAATCGCTATCGCCCAGTGGTCGGCGTTCGCATAGCCGAGCAGGAAGCCCCCCGGGATGAGCTGGTCGTACCAGATGACCTGGCCGTCGTTGAGCGGATCGAAGCGGGCGAGCTGGCCGTACGTCAGACGTGCTGCGCGCGAGATGCGATCCGACCTCGGCGCGGCCACGAGAGCGAAGATCGGCACCACCACGGCCGGGCGATTCCGGTGCCACCATTCGAGACGGACATCGCGCCGCAGGTCGGAAATCTCCTCACCGCTGCCGCGAGCGCAATCCGACAGGGGAAACGTGGCGAGCCAGTCACGATAGATCCCCTGAAAGTGATCCGCGAGCGGGCTCCCATTCACGGCGCCGGCCACGCTCACGATGGCCGCGAGACGCGCGGCGGCCTCTGGATGTTGCACGGCAAACTCGAGGGTGTCGAGCAGCCCCTTCGAGTGCGCGACCACGATGACCGGCCGCGGATCGTCGGCCAGGGTCGCAAAGTGCTCGGCAAGTTGCCTCGCGTTCGCGGCGCTGGGAGCGCGGCCGGACACCCGGACGTAGTCGACCTCGAACCCTTCGGCTTGGAGGGCACGCTGCACATCGCCGAACGGGCGGACGAAGCGATGGAAGCATTCCGCGAAGAATCCCGGTACGAATACGATCCGGTAGCGCCCCGGAAGACCATCGGTGGCCGGATGCGCCCCGGGCGGTCCCTCGCCCGGGAGTCGCAGCAAGACGTCTTCGCATGCCGGTCCTGTGGCCGGCAGTCGGCGACAGAGGGCGGCCCGATAGCTTGCCCGCAGGTCGCGGACGCCGGTGTCATCGACCGTCGCCAGGACGACCGGTGGCAAGGCGTGGGAGTACAGTTCGATCGGGCGCGATTGGCATGCGCTCAATAGCAGCGCCCCGGCGGCCGCCATGAGGCGCATGGCGCGCCGTCGGCGACGATCAAGGCGCGGCCGGGCGGGTGGGTCGCCGGTCAGCAGTCGATTCTCGAAGGGTGGTAGGCCACGTCTCCAGCCAGGACCGCAGGGTCAGTCGAACAGCGACAGATCGATCGCGTCACCCATCGCACGGTATCCCCGGTCGCTCGGGTGAAGATGGTCGCCGCAATCGTAGATCGGCAGCATCCGGGTTGGATGGTCGGGATCGGCCAGCGCCCGGTCGAAGTCGACGATGGCGTCGAAGACGTCGGTCTTGCGGAGCCACTCGTTCACGGCCTGACGTACCGCCTCCCGCTTCGGGTTCCAGGCGCCGGGCAGGAAGGTCTCGTTCTCGAACGGGGTCAAGGTGCCGAGGATGACTTTGACCCGGCGGGCGTGGCCGCGGACGGCGAATTGCTTCAAGCCGGCGATCATCTGCAGCGCGCTGACCTGCTCTTCGTCGGGCTTGCCCTGACGGTTCCGCAGATCGTTGGTGCCCAGCATGATCACGGTGTGGGTGACGCCAGGCTGGGCCAGCACGTCGCGGTCGAAGCGGCGCAGGCCGCTCTCGCCCCGGACATCGTGCAGGATGCGGTTGCCGCCGAGTCCCTGGTTCATCACCGCCATCGGCCGTCCGCTCGGCCGCGCGATCAGCCGGCGGGCGAGCTGCGAGGGCCAGCTGTGATGGCCATCGTGGGTCGAGATATTGGCGTCGGTGAGCGAGTCGCCGAGGGCGACGATGGCGCCCGCTTCGCGCGGTGCCACGACGTCGACGCCGCACACGAAGTACCAGTCGTCGGTGAGGCGGCCAACCGGCATGCACTCTTCGGCGGCGAAATTGCCCGGCGGCGATATGTAGTTGGTCTGCCGCGCATAGCGCCCGGTGATCCCGAAACTTGCCGGCAGATCGTCCGGCAGATGGACGCTGACCGCGAGGTCCGAAAGCGGCGCAAACTCTAGCTCGACCGGGTCGCTGACGACGAGGGCGCCGGCGGCGATCGTGGCACCGGGTTCACCGCCGAAGGTGAGCTGTCGGTTCGAGCCGGGCATCACCGCCGGACCCGCTGCTACGCAGCCCCACGCTCGCCGCGCCGATCGCCAGCGGGCGGGTGCCATAGGCATTCGAGATGCGCACGCGCAGCCAGCGGCCGCCGATGCTGACGCGCGGGATCATCCGCAAGGTATGGTTGCTGAAGGCGGCACCGTCGGCTGGCGCCGGGGCCGCCGTCCAGGTGCCAACCCAATGCGCGTTGTTCCTCATGGCCTTTATCGCCTCCCGATGCCTACGTACGTACCCGTGTTCGGAAGAGCGTACCTCACCACGGCGCGATCAAGCCCGACGAGATTGCGGCACGGCCGAGCGTGCCCCGCGCCGTCGCGCCAGCAGCGGACGGTGGCACTCGTCTGCGTGCTGATCTACGCTATGGCCCGGAGATAGAACCGATGAGCCCGATGCGCGCGGCTGTCATGCGGGATCGCCAGCTCATGGTCGCCGAGGTCCCGGTCCCCGAGCCCGGGCCCGGCGAGGTGCTCGTGCGCACCTTGGCCTGCGGTATCTGCGGCTCCGACCTTCACGCCCTCCGGCACGCGGAGCGCTTCGTCGAGACGTCGCGCCGTGCCGGCAACCTCTTCGTGATGGATCTTGCCCGCGACGTCGTGATGGGCCACGAGTTCTGTGCGGAGATCGTCGAGCACGGACCAGGGACGAGCCGCGCCCTGCCGGCCGGCACGCGGGTGTGCTCACGGCCGGTGCTCATGCGTTCCACTGGGCCTCAGACGGTCGGCTACTCCAATGAGCATCCCGGTGGCTATGGCGAGTATATGCGGCTCACCGAGAGCCTTCTCTTGCCGGTGCCGGCCGGGCTGACTACCGAGCACGCCGCCCTCACCGAGCCGATGGCTGTTGGCCTGCACGCGGTGAACAAGGCGCGGCTGGAGCCCGACGATGCGCCGCTGGTGATCGGCTGCGGCCCGGTGGGTCTCGCGGTGATCGCCGCGCTGCGCCTGCGCGACACGCGGCCGATCGTCGCCGCTGATTTCTCCCCCCGTCGGCGAGAGCTGGCTGGCATCATTGGCGCCGACGTGGTCGTCGATCCGGCGGCGACGGCGCCCTGGCAGAGCTGGCGTGAGGCGGCCGTCTGGCGCGATCTGAGCCGCGCCCCCGCGCTGCCGCCCTGGCTGCCCGGGCCGGCCGTTCGCCCGGCCGTGGTCTTCGAGTGCGTCGGCGTTCCCGGGGTGCTCGACCAGATCATGGCGGCTGCGCCGCGCGGCACGCGCATCGTCGTGGTGGGCGTCTGCATGGAGGGTGACACCATCCATCCGATGCTCGGTATCAGCAAGGAGCTGAACCTCCAGTTCGTGCTCGGCTACACCCAGGACGAGTTCGCGGCAACCCTCGGCCACATCGCCGCCGGCGCGATCCCGGTGGCGCCGCTCATCACGGGTGCGGTCGGGATCGAGGGCGTGGCCGGGGCGTTCGCCGCGCTCGGCTCGCCGGACCACCACGCGAAGATCCTGGTGCGTCCCTGACGTCCGGCGAGACTGACGCTTCGCGATGGGCGACGTCGCCCGTCTTCAGGCGAACGCGCTCTCGGCCGCAGGAGTGTTGATCACGACTCCGCTTCCCACAGATCTGGATACTTCTCCACGAAGCCGTTGGCGTTGACACGAAGAAGGGCGAAGTAGTCGAATCGCGGCGCTTCGTACCAGTACGCCTCGGCGGTGCGGCGCTCGTAACGCTGATGCAACGTATCGAGGGTGCCGGCAGACACGTCGATCCAGGCAACGGGGACGTCCGCGGCCTCGCCAACCTGAAGTGCCACACGCCGCAGCTGGAACAGATTGGTGGCGGGGGTGAACCCGAAATCCAGATCGACGCACCCGTCCAGATGGGGCACGACCTGACCGTTGAGCGTCCAGATACCGGCTTCTGATCGTGTGATCCTGAAATCCAGCGGGCGTGTGCCCACCCAGCCATGCACGACACCCTCCCGCGTCCGCCACGCACCATCGCAGTCGGCCTCATAGACGAGACATGCCGGATCGCCGTCGTGCCGGAAGGCCGCCGCGCCCTCCAGTCGCCAACCACCGTCCTTCTGTAGAAGGCGACAAGCGTCGTGACCAGCCGCGTCCAGGCGTCGCCAGAGAATCGTGTCTATCCCATGCTGGGTCCTCGACGGACCGCCTCGATGCCCACTTATTGCCGCGCCATCTGCGCCTTGGCGAGGGCTTTCATCTCCTCCTCGGTGTCCTGGATCATCTTCCCTGACACTTCCACGGTGACCTTGATGATCTTCCCGGTGAACGGGAAGGGCGGCCCGTACAGCCGGGAGACTGGCGAGCCCGGGTTGCGGCCGCATACCAGCCCGCCGCCGAGGGCCATGACCAGCGGCACGGTTACGGGGATGTCGGCCTGGCCCGCCAGCTTGCTGTTGATGTAGAGCTGGGCGCGCCCGCGGCGCCCTTGCCCTTGGCGATGTCGGGCTGGCCGGTCGGGTCGAACTCGAAGCGAAGCTCGCACTTGCCCTCGGGAACCGACGCCGAGGACTCGACGTGGTATTCCTCCGCGCCCACGTAGTTGTGGACATAGTGGAGCTTCTGGTCCTTCACGAAGAGGGAGTAGCCGCCAGTGTTGCCCCCGTGGCAGAGGAGCACGCCCTCGGCCCCGCCCTTGGGGATCTCCACTTCGGCCGTGATGCTGTGGGCGCGATTGAGGACCTTGACCGCGACGTTTTCCGGCACCGCCTGGGTGTGCGGAAAGTACACGTAGCTCTTTCGTTCCCTGGTGAGCTGCGGACGCTCGTCGGCGAAGCGCGCAGTTCCGCGGCTGTCCAGGGGAAAGACGTTGTACTTGCCGGCCTCGGCGTACCAGAGCGCGATCATCTCGATGAGCTTGTCGCGTTGCTCGCCGGCCAGGTTCTTGGTCTCGGCAAAGTCCTCGGCCACGTTGTAGAGCTCCCAGCTCTTGGCGTCGAGCTCGCGGAGCTTCTCCTCGGTCAAGGGGAGCTGGCCGAAGAATACCTTGGCCTCGGCGAAGGACGTGCCGGGGAACGGGCAGACCGCACGCCAGCCGTCGTGGTAGATCGCCCGGTGGGCGAACATCTCGAAGTACTGGGTCTTGTGGTGGCCCTCGGCCTTCGCGTCGTCGAAGGTGTGGCGGAAGCTCACGCCTTCGATGGGCGCCTGGGTTGCTCCCCGGATCTGGGTGGGCGGCTCGAGCCCGAGCGCGTCGAGGACGGTCGGCACCATGTCGATGGCGTGCGCGTACTGCGGCCGGACCTCGCCCCGGGCCTTGATGCCGCGGGGCCAGTGGACGATGAAGGGGTCGGATACCCCGCCGCGGTACGTCTCCCGCTTCCAGCGGCGGAACGGCGTGTTGCCGGCAAACGTCCAGCCCCACGCGTAGTGATTGAAGTATCGGGGCCCTCCGAGCTCGTCGAGGGCGGCGAGATTCGCCTTCAGGTCCTCGGGCACGTTGTTGAAGAACTTGCTCTCGTTGGTGGAGCCGGTGGGCCCACCTTCGGAGCTGGCGCCGTTGTCGGAGATGAGCATGACGAGCGTGTTGTCGAGCTCGCCCATACTCTGCAGGAAGGTCAGCAGACGGCCGATGTGATGGTCGGTGTGCTCGAGGAAGCCGGCGAAGACCTCCATCATGCGTGCGTAGAGCTTCTTCTCGTCGGCCGAGAGCTTGCTCCAGTCCTGGACGTCCGGGTCGTGCCGTGAGAGCACGGTGTTGGTCGGAACGATGCCGAGCTCTTTCTGCTTCGCCAGGGCCCTCTCGCGGTAGGCAGTCCAGCCCTCGTCAAACTTCCCCCGGTACCGGTCGGCCCACTCCTTCGGCACCTGGTGGGGGGCGTGCTGGGAGCCAGTGGCGAAATACATGAAGAACGGCTTATCGGGCGCGAGCTGCTTGGCGTCGGCGATGAACTGGATCGCCTTGTTCGTCAGGTCCTCGGTGAGGTGATAGCCCTGCTCGGGCGTACTCTCGGGGTCGACCTGGTGATTGTCGTAGACGAGGTCGGGATAATACTGGCTGGTGTCGCCGCCCAGGAACCCGTAGTACCGCTCGAACCCCCGGCCCAGCGGCCAGCGGTCGTAGGGCCCGGCGGCGCTGATTTGCTCGGCGGGGGTCAGGTGCCACTTGCCGAGGCAGTAGGTGTTGTAGCCGTACGTGAGCAGGATTTCTGACAGGAAGCCATTCGCAAACGGGATGACTCCGTTGCCGCCGGGGAACCCCGTCGACCCTTCGGTGATGCAGGCCATTCCGTTGGAGTGGTGGTTGCGCCCGGTCAGGATGCAGGAGCGGGTCGGCGAGCAAAGCGCCGTCGTGTGCATGTTGCGGTAGCGGAGACCGTTGTCGGCCAGCCGGTTGATGTGCGGCGTGTTGATGGGCGAGCCGAAGCAGCCCAGCTGGGCGAACCCGGTGTCATCCAGCACGATGAAGAGCACGTTGGGCGCGCCCTCCTTCGCCCGCAGCGGAGCAGGCCAGGCGGGTTCGGACTCGCCCATGGTTCGTCCCATGCGGCCGGGGAAGGTGGTGCCGGGCTTGTATTCCTTGAGTGCCATAGTGTTCTTCTCCTGACCTGCTCTCGCACGACTTCGGCGAGGGCGCCCCGTGCGTGGCCGGTACAGTATACTCGGCAGCTCGCGCTCCCTTGGGCGCGGGCGTGGTGAGGAAGAAGGCGAGGAAGATCCAATGGACTTCGGGATCGGGATCGCTTCTGGTGTCGACGGCTGGAAGGTCGCGCAGCGCGCCGAGGCGCTCGGGTTCTCCCACGCCTGGTTCTACGATACCCAGATGCTCTGTGCCGACATCTTCGTATCCATGGCCCTCGCCGCTGTGAGGACGAGCCGGATCCGGCTTGGTACCGGCGTGCTCGTGCCCACCAACCGCATCGCCCCCGCCGCCGCCAACGGCTTCGCCACCTTGCTCAAGCTCGCGCCTGGCCGCATCGACTTCGGCGTGGGGACGGGGTTCACGGCGCGCAACACCATGGGATTGCCGGCGATGCGTCTGGCGGATCTTCGCGAGTACGTCCGGGTGGTTCGGGGGCTGGTGGCCGGTGAGACCGTGCAATGGGAGGCCGAGGGAGCCCCACGAACGGTGCGGTTTCTCGATCCCGCGGCCGGTCTACTCGCGGTGGGCAGCCCCATGCCACTGCACGTGTCCGCCTTCGGCCCGCGTGTGCGCGCGCTCGCGGCCGAGATTGGCGACGGCTGGCTCGCGTTCGTCGGCCGCCCATCGCGCGCCGAGCGCGATATCCGCGAGATGGACGCGAGCTGCCGCGCCGCCGGGCGCGATCCCACCACGCTCTACAAGACCGCCTTCACCATGGGCTGCGTCCTCGCCGATGGTGAATCGGCGGACGGGCCGCGCGCCCGCGCCCAGGCCGGTCCGCTGGCCCTGGCGTTCTTTCACGGCGTGATGGACGCATCCATCAAAGCCCGTGTGCCCGAGGCGTTGGCCCCGGCCGTTGCCGAGTACCGGCGCCTCTACGAGAGCTACGAGCCCGCCAACGCGCGTTACCTCACCTTGCATCGGGGCCACTTCATACGGCCGCGCCCCGAGGAGGAACCCTTCCTCACGGCCCCGCTCATCCGCGACCTGACCACGACCGGAACGGCCGACGAGCTCGTCGAGCGCGTGCGCGGGCTGGCCGCCGCAGGCTACCAGCAACTCGCCATCTGCCTGGCTCCCCAGCACGAGGACGCGATCGAGGAGTGGGCGCGCGTCCTGGAGCGCGTCTGAAGCACACCCGACAGCTCCGTGACTCAGTCGACGGGGATCTCGACCTCGACGACGCTGCCGGGCATCGCCGCGGCAACGGCACCGGCAATCTGAGGGAGCCTGGCTTTGATCAGTCTCCAGCGCGTCTTGTCAAGCACCACGACAGCGATCCTTCGGGTCGTCATATTCTGTTGGTAGGGGATACTGCGATCCGTCGTGACGAACACGTCGAATCCAGCGGCTTCAGCGGCATCGAGTAGTTCACCGTTCGTGAGCGCGTCCCAGCCTCGCGACCGAGCCTCTTCGACGATGTGATCTGCCAAGGCGGCCGCAACACCTCTCGGCGTCCCATTGTCGAAGAGAACTCGCATCAACGTCCGGGTACAGGCGCATCGAGACTCCTGGCGGCGAATTCGAGGACAGCCTTGATCTGCTCCCGCGACACCGGGAACTGCTCCATCACTTCGTCAATGGTCATGCCGTCCTCGAGATTCTCGAAGACAACCGCCACGGGCGTGCGCGTCCCCTTGAATACCCAGGCGCCACTGACTTTGCCAGGAATACTCTCGACAGCCGGGCACTGGGACCAATCGAGCGCTGCCATAGACCGATCTCCCTTCAGCCCCAGCTTACGGGATGTCGCCCTGGCCGTCACGCGGGTTCCCACCGCGCTTCGAAGACCCGCCAGTAGCGCCCCGGTGGGTCTCAAGGCGAGGCTCGGCTACACTACACGGCAACCTGACGCTGTCCCCAGGAGGAGACTCGTGACCAAGATTCTCACGCCTCAGCAGCCGGCTCCCGTCATGGAGATCGCGCGCGAGCTGCTTCCGCCCGGCATGGAGCTGATCGTCGTCGATCCGACCAAACCCGAGTTCTACGATGTCGCGGCCGACGCCGACTATTATCTCGGCTCGCCGCGCCACGGGATCGGCAACGAGTTCTTCCGCGCCACGCCCAAGCTGAAGCTGGTGCAGCTGACCAGCGCCGGCTACGACCGGGTCGACCTCGAGGCCGCGCGCAAGGCCCGGGTGCCCGTGGCGAATAACGGCGGCGCCAACTCGGTCGCCGTCGCCGAGCACGCCGTCATGCTCATGCTGGCCGTGCTCAAGAAGCTCGTGTATCACCACAACAACGTCGCCGCCGGGAAGTGGCGGGCCGCCGACTTCGCCGCCATGCGTACCTACGAGGTGGAAGGCAAGCGGCTCGGCATCGTGGGTCTCGGCAACATCGGCAAGAAGGTCGCGCGCCGCGTTCAGGGCTTCGATATGGACGTTCGCTACTACGACATCCTCCGCCTCACCGAGGACCAGGAAGATACGCTCGGCGTTCGCTTCGCCCTCTTCACCGAGCTCCTCCGCACCTCCGACATCGTGACCCTCCACGTGCCGTTGAACGACGTCACCCGCCGGATGATGTCCACGCGCGAGTTCGCGATGATGAAGCGCGGCGCGATCCTCATCAACACCTGCCGTGGTCCCGTCGTCGACGAGGACGCCCTCCATCAGGCGCTCACCTCGGGCACGATCGCCGCCGCCGGTCTGGACGTGATGGTGGAGGAGCCGCCCAAGCCGAACCACCCGCTGTTCTCGCTTCCGAACGTCACCCTGACCCCTCACAGTGCCGGCCCCACCTGGGATAACTGGACGAAGGCGTACCGCAACGGCTTCGACAACATTCAGCGGGTGGAAGCCGGGCGCGCCCCCTTCTGGGTCGTTCCCGAGCTGCGGAGCTAGGAGGGACGGGATGCGATTCGGAATCTTCGGCAGCGCGCAGGCGAAGCGAGGCGGCCCCGACGTCGACAGCGGCGTGGGGTTTCGGGAGTTCGTCGACTACAACGTCGAGGCGGAGGCGCTCGGCTTCTGCAGCACGTTCCTCGTCGAGCACCATTTCACCGGATTCGGCCAGATCTCGGCGACCATGAATCTGCTCACGTTCATCGCGGCGCGCACCACGACCTTGCGGCTGGGCACGGCGGTGATCGTCTTGCCGTGGCACAACCCCGTGTTGCTGGCCGAGCAGGCGGCCACCCTCGACCTGCTGTCGCAGGGCCGGCTCGATTTCGGGATCGGCGTGGGCTATCGCTACCGGGAGTTCGCCGGGTTCTGCGTGCCCATGGAGGAGGCCGCCGAGCGCTTCGACGAATCCCTGGCCGTCCTCCTCAAGGCGTGGACGTCGGACACTCCCTGGTCGCACCGGGGCAAGTACTGGCAGTTCGACGACGTGGTCGTCGAGCCGCCGACGGCGCAGAAACCCCATCCGCCGCTGTGGATGGGGGCCGGCAGCCCCGAGTCCATCAAGAAGGTCGCGGCCCAGGGTTACAAGCTGCTGCTCGATCAGTACGCCTCCGTCGCCGAGATCGGCGAGCGGATCGCGCTCTACAGATCGGAAGTCGAGAGGCATGGGCGCACGTTCGATCCGATGATGGTCGGGGTCACCCGATCCATCAACGTGGTGAACACACAAGCCGAGCTGGAGAAGGCGTTCGAGACGCGCATCGCGGCCCGCCGGCGGATCGACCGGCTGACCTTTCGGCCGGACGGGAACAACGACAAGCGCATGATCTCGGACGAGGCGATCGGCGCCGGCGCTCTCTACGGCACGCCCGAGGCGATCGCCCTCAAGCTCGAGGCCCTGCGGGCCGCGGGGGCGGCCTACGTGCTACTCAACAGCGCGGGCGGCCCGGCGTCCCTGCGGCGCTTCGCGCGCGAGGTGCGACCGGCGTTCGCGGACGAGGTGACGCTCCAGCCGGCCTGACGCTCCAGCCGCCGGCCTGACGCTCCAGCCGCCGGCCTGACGCGCGCCGCTGCCGCCGTGCGACGATCAGCGCGCGGGAGGGCGCTTCCAGCCGAGCCAGTCGACGATGGCCCCTCCCATCACCCGCTCGAGGTCGCGGCCCCGGAGCCACGGCAGTTCCTCGGTGAACATCGTCACGCATTGCCGATACGAGCACGGCATGCGGGTAATGTCGGTACCCCAGAACGAGCGCTCTGGCCCGAACGCCTCGAAGATCTGGCGCAGATAGCCGTGGATGTTCTTGTACGGGTAGGGCTGGCTCGAATAGCTCGGCGCGCCCGACATCTTGACCGCCACATTGGGAAATCTGGCGAGGGTCAGCATGTCCGCGAGGTCGGCAAAGGCCGTGTCATCGGTCTTCCCGGTACCTCCGCCATGACGCCCGAGGTGGTCGATGTGCAGTTTCAGACGAGGATGCCGCTCGGCGATCCTGGCCAGGGCGGCCATGTTTCCCCCGGCCAGGAGCCCCACGGGTAATTGCGCCTTCTCGCAGGCCGCCCAGAACCAGTCGAGCGAGCCGTCGGTCCACCAGGCCTTCTGATGTGGCTGGTTGAAGGTGAACCGGAATCCGAGCATGCCCGGCCGTTCGCGCCAGCGGGTGACGATCTGCTCACGATCCGGGCTTTGCAGGTCGAAGTGCCCGAGGATGCAGAACTTGTCGGGGTGCGCGCGCACCGCCTCGACGGCGAGCGCATTGACCGGCTCGCCGAGCGAGCTGGGCGGATGGATCACCGCACAATCGACTCCGGCCGAGGCCATTTCGGCCAGCGCATCGTCGACCGAATAGGTCGGAATCTGGCGATGGTGCGCGCTCATCTTGTCGTTCTGCCAGAGGTGGATCTGGGAATCGACGATCAGCATGGCGGTCCTCCTGTGGTGTGTCGCATGAGCATCGCGATGGCTCGCGCCCCGTCGGCGGGCTGGAGCCCATGGGCCGGATGCGTCTGAACGAGATGGGTGCGGAGCTCGCCCACGTCGACGTGATCGTCGATGATCACATAGCCGCCCACGGCATGCTCCGCGAGCCAGGCGGCGATCTCCTGTCCCCGGTCGGCGCCAGGGGTGCCGGTCGGGGTCTTGTCGCGCACGCAGCCGGTGAATCCCTGGGCGGCCAGCATCTCCTGCAGCTCGGCGACGGTCTTGCCGTACCGCCAGGTGGACGAGACGACGACGTCGGCTCCGCCGCGCGTCACGATCTCGTTCAACACCTGAATGCACCCAGGGTCCAGATCCCCGTACCGATCCCAGCGGCGGATCGGCGCCAGCACCCCGTCGATGTCGAGAAATATCACCCGTCGCGTCACGTCCGGATGTCGCCTCACACCCAGCCGCCGTCGACGACGTAGCTCTGGTTCGTGCAGGCCGAGCTGTCGTCGGCAGCAAAAAAGAGCACGACGCGGGCGATGTCCTCAGGCAGCAACTTGCGCTTCAGACACTGTCGTCGCAGCAGCTCCTGCTCACCCTCGGGCGTGAGCCAGAGTCTGACCTGCCGCTCGGTCATGATCCAGCCGGGGACGATGCAGTTGACGCGGATATTCATGGGCCCGAGGTCGCGGGCGAGGGCCCGGGTGAGTCCGGCCACCGCTGCTTTGGCGCTGAGGTAGGCGGGCATGCCGCCCTGGCCGATCAGCCACGAAGTCGAGCCGACGTTGATGATCGAGCCGCCGCCGGCCACGGTCATGTCGGGCACGACGGCCTGGGCGGCAAAGAACTGGTGCCGCAGGTTGACCGCGAACCGGTCGTCCCAGTATTCGGGGGTGACCCGCTCGATCGCGTGACGCTCGTCGTGAGCCGCGTTGTTGACCAGCACGTTGATGGGGCCGAGCCGACTCCGGACCTCGGCCACGGCCGTCTGCAGCGCCGCGATGTCGCGCAGGTCGCACGGCAAGAAGGTGGGGGCCGGGTGGCCGCGCTGCGCGATCGTCCGCACGAGCGCCTCGGACGCCGCGCGCTCGATGTCCACGAAGGCAACCCGGGTGCGCTGGGCGCAAAGGTGCTCGACGATCGAGGCACCGATGCCACTGCCGCCCCCGGTGACGAAGGCGACGCGGCCTTCGAGGCTCGGAAAGGACGCGAAGCGGACCATGGATGTCCTCCGCTGACTCGTTGATCGAGCCTGATCACGCTAGCACAGGCCCGGGGGTATGATGGAACGCCTGCTCATGCCGAGCCCTCTCTCCGCACGTGTCCACCTGAGCCTCGCCGAGGCCCGCGCGCTCGCCGAGGGTGCCATGCGCGGGATTGGCTATGAGGCCGAGGAGGCCCGGATCCTCGCCGACCACGTCATCGACGCGGCCCTGTGCGGCTACGAGTACTCCGGCCTGCCGAAGCTGCTCAACGTCGCCGATCACCCGCGCTTCAAGGCTCCTCGCCGTCCGATGCGCGTGCTCCGGGAGACGAGCACGTCGGTGCTCTTCGACGGCGGCAACCAGAGCGGCATGCTGGGCATGTACTACGCGACATGCGCCGTGATCGAACGTGCCGAGCGGCATGGCTTCGCGATCGTCGGTGTCAACAACATCTGGATGAGTGGCCGCAGCGCGTACTACGTCGAGATGGTGGCGCGGACGGGGCTGATCGGGATCCACACCGTGGCGGCCCCCCCTCTGGTAGCGCCGCTGGGTGGGGCCAAGGCGGCCCTCGGTACTAATCCAATCGCCTTCGGCTTCCCAATGGAGGGCGACCCGCTGGTGATCGATCTGGGCACCTCCGCCTTCATGGGCACCGATCTCCAGTTCCGGCAGCGCCTCGGTATCCCGCTGCCCGCGGGCGTGGCCATCGACGAGTACGGTCGGGCCACGACCGACGCAGGCGCCGCCCGCCGCGGCGCCCTCCTGCCGTTCGGGGGGCACAAGGGCTATGCGCTGGCGCTTGCGATGCACGCCCTCGGTGTGCTCTGTGGCGGGATGACGGACGAAGAGAGCGGCGGCTACCTCTTCATCGCATTCAAGCCCGACCTGTTCATTCCGCTGAACGACTATCGGCGCGCGCTGGCGACCGAGATCGCGGCGATCAAGGCGACGCCGCGGCAGGAAGGCGTCGACGAGATCCGCATTCCCGGGGAACGCGCGTATCGGGAGCGGGCGCGCCTCGCGCGCGAGGGTATCGAGATCGACCGCCGTATCCACGATTCGTTGATCCAGCTGGCGCAGGGCCATCACGCGTGAGAACAGCAGTGAGTGACTCTCAAGGAGGTTTCATGGCTCGCATACCGCTCGTCACCAGAGAACAGATTGCCGAGAAGGAAAGACCTGCGTTTGACGCCTTCATGGCGAGCCGGGCGAACAGGCCCAACGTCGGCCCGTACTCGCTCCTGCTGCACATGCCCGAGATGGCGCAGCGGCTCGAGGCCCTGCGGATGCACCTGCGCGAGGAGGGCAGCCTGCCCCAGAAGCTGCAGGAGCTGGTCATGATCTCGGTGGCCAGGGAGATGAGCTGCGCCTTCATCTGGTACGCTCACGCCGCCGCGGCCCGGCAGGCCGGCGTCCGCGACGACATCGTGGACAGCATCCGCGAGAGGCGCCCGCTGACCAACCTCGAGCCGGAGGAGCAAGTCGTGGTGGACTTCACCCGCGAGCTTCTCCAGAACCGCAAGGTCAGCCGGCCGACGTTCGAGGCCGCCACCACCCGGTTCGGGCAGCGCGGAACCATGACCTTGACGAATCTGATCGCGTGCTATGCGGTGCTGGCGTACAACATGAACACCTACGAGCTGGAGGCCCCGACGCATCCGACGGAAAAGGGATTGTAGGGCGCGAGGCGCGTCAGGCGATCTGCCGGAAGACGGGTAAGGTCAGCTCGTCCGTCGCCCGCTCGAAGGCGATCTCGACCGGAAGGCCGACCCTGATGGCATCGGGCGCGACGTCGCGGAGTTGGGCGATCATGCGGACGCCTTCGACCAGGTCCACGGTGGCCAGCACATACGGCAGCTCGGTCTTGAACCCCGAGTGGAACGGATGATGGGCGATTGTCCAGCTGTGGATCGAGCCTCGTCCCGACAGCTGCCGCCAGGTGGCGTCCATGGAGTAGCACGAATCGCAGACCGGGCGCGGATAGTGGCGCAGCTTGCCGCACGCGGCGCATTGCTGGATGACCAGCCGGCCCTCCCTCAGCGCGTCCCAGTACGGCATGGTGTCGCGGTCCGGCTCCGGGAGGGGCTTGGTGTAGGCAAGGTCGGTCATACGGTCAGCCTCGGCGCATGATGGCGACGGCGCCGTCGCCCAGATCGCCGTAGCCGGTCACGAGGCCGACCTCGGCGTCGGGAACCTGGGTGGCGCCGCCCTCGCCGCGGAGCTGCCGCACCAGCTCGACGATGTGATTGAGACCTGCCATGTGCGCCTGCGACAGGAGCCCGCCGTGGGTGTTCACGGGCAAGCGGCCGCCGAGCCCGAGCGCACCGCCCTCCACGAATGGCCCGCCTTCGCCCTTCTTGCAGAAGCCGAGGTCCTCGATCTGGCAGAGCACGTTGAACGTGAAGCAGTCGTAGATCTCGGCGACGTCGATGTCGGCCGGCGTCACCCCGGCCATGGCGAACGCGCGCGGCGCCGCCTTGGCAGTGCCGAACGTCGTGAGATCGGGTCGTTGCGTGATCGTGCTCGGCGAATCAGGATGGCCTTCGGCCACCCCCGCGATGTAGACGGGTCGCTTCTTCAGATCTGGGGCGCGCTCGGCCGCGCTCACGATCACGGCGGCGGCGCCGTCGCTCTCCAGGCTACAGTCGAGCAGGCGCAGCGGGTCGGCGATCATCCGCGACTGCTGATGGTCCTCGAGGGTGATGGGCGTCGTCATCATGGCGTTGCCGTGCAGCCCGGCGTGGCGGCGGGTCGTCACCGCGATCTCGCCGAACTGGCGCGAGGTAGTCCCGTAGAGCTCCATGTGCCGCCGGGCCATCGGCGCGTAGAGCTGGGCGGGGGCGATGGCCCCGATGGGCATCTCGAACTCGCCGACCATGCGGAACTGCGGCAACTGTCTGACGCGCGATCCGATGCGCGTCTGCGACGCGCCGTTGCGTCCGAGCGGGATCAGGACGTGCCGGCAGACGCCGGCGCTGATAGCGGCCGCCGCGCACTGGACGGCCGCCACGCAGCTGGCACCGCCCATCGGCGTGGTGGCCGAGAAGCGGAGGTCAGGAATACCGAAGTTGGTGACGAAGTCCTCGGCAACGACGCCGCTCGTCCCATAGGGAATGATGCCGTCGATGTCCTTCGGGCTCAGTCCCGCGTCGGCAATGGCGGCCAGGGCGGCGCTCATCTGGAGCGCAACGACCGTCTGGCCGGAATTGCGGCTATACGCCGTCTCGCCCACGCCTGTGATCGCGCCCTTGTCTCGCAATGACATCCCTTCCTCCGTCAGTGCCTGGTCTTGCCGAGGCGGTTAGGCGAGTCCCACCACCCTCGCCAGCGCTTCCAGTTGCTCGGCATAGCGGCAGACCGGGTTGAGGAGAAGATGATTCGCTCCCATGTCCACCAGCGCCTCCAGCCGCTCCCGCACCTGCTCCGGTGTGCCGTGCACACCCGAGGCGTCGGTCCCGTCGGGGTTCTTGTACACGGCGGTGTACCAGCGGTGCACCTCGGCCCGGGCGACCTCAGGGCGTTCGTGCACTGACAGGAACACGCGCTTTGAGATGGGAAAGACCGCCGGATCTCGCCCGGCTTTTTCCAGTGCCGATTTCAGGATGGGGACATGACGAGAGAAATCGGTCGTGCTCGAGCCACCGGCGCCCATCCAGGCGTCGGCCATGGTTGCCGCGCGGCGAAGCGCGTCCGGATGGCCGCCGCCCAGCCAGATCGGCGGGTGCGGCTTCTGCACCGGCTTGAGTGGCATGGCCCCGCCTTCGAGGCGGATGATGCTGCCCTGGTAGCTGACCTTCGGCTCGGTCCACAGCGCTTTGATGACTTCGACCCCCTCCCGGAAGCGCCGGACGCGGTGATCCAGGGAGACCTGGAAGTGCGTGTAGTGGTCGTTCCGGCCCAATCCGACGCCGAGGATCGCGCGGCCGTTGCTCACGTAGTCCAGGGTGGCTACCTGGTGCGCCACGTGGATGGGATTGTGAACGGGCAGGACGGCCACCGACACCCCCACCCGGATGGCTTGCGTGACCGAGGCCGCGTAGGTCAGCACGACCATGGGATCGAAGGAGAACACGTGATCCAAGGTGTTCTCCGTCACCCACAGGTCGCGAAACCCCAGCGAATCGGCGCGCTGGGCGACCTGACGTACCGTCATCAGGTCGATCGGATCGGGGGAGCGATGCGGCAGGGACATGCCGAGTGCGATCGTGTCTTTCAGGGCCATCTGTCGCGCGTCTGCCTCCTCGGGTGATGTCTCGACGGCTACTTCGTCACCGGCACAGGGATGCCCGCGATCTTCAACGTGACCGCGCCTAGGTGACTCCGGCTGGTGAAGTACAGCGTTTTCCAGTCATCGCCGCCGAAGGCCAGGTTGGTGGTAGCCGGAGCCCCGTGAACGATGCGGCCGAGCTTCTTGCCGCGCGGGTCCATGATCCAGAGGCCCCCAGCCCCGCCACAGTAGACATTGCCTTCCACATCCACCTTCATGCCGTCGGGAACGCCAGGCTCTGCTCCCCGCAGGTCGGCGAAGACGCGATCGGTGTGCTTGGCGAGGGTGCCGTTGGGCAGCAGATCGAAGGCCCGGATGTGACCGCGGCGCGTGTCGTTGATGTAGAGCACGCTTTCATCCGGGGAGAAGGCGAGTCCGTTGGGCAGCACGAAGTCATCGACCAGGAGGGTCATGGTGCCCAGATCGGGAGTGAGGCGGTACACGCCAGAAAAGGTCAAATCCCATTGCTGGGCCGGGGCAGGGCTGGTCCAGGGGTCGGTGAAGTAAATGCAGCCGTCGGACTTGACCACAACGTCGTTGGGGCGATTGAGCTGGCGGCCCTGAAAGCAGTTGGCGATCACGGTGAGGCTGCCGTCGAGCTCTTGGCGGGTGACGCGCCGCGTGTCGTGCTCGCAGGCAAGCAGCCGACCCTGCAGATCCCTGGTCAGCCCATTGGCCCGGTTCGTCGGCTCCTGGAATAGGGAGACGCCCTGGCTGGGCAGATACTTCATGCGCTTGCTGTTGTGGATATCGCTGAAGAGCAGATACCGGCCTTCCTTCCACCAGAGCGGTCCCTCGGCCGGCCCGTGTGGGCCGCCGAATCCATCGGCCAGCTCGTGGATGGTCTCAGACGGGGAGATGATCTTCTCCAGCTCTGGGGCCAGTTGCTCGATGCGCTTGGACAATCCGCCACTCACACCATCAGACATGGTAAGGGCTCCTTGGGCACCACTATCTTCGCTCGTGCCTCTCCCGTGCAAGGGAGGATCGCGCTCGGCGGCGGTCCCGTCAAGCGCCCTGGGTGGGTGGAAGGGGCGCAATGGCGAGACCAGACCGCTGAGGGCGAGTTGAAACATCTCGGGCGACGCCTATACGCTAGCGGGATGTGAGTCACCCAGAGACAGTCATGGCGCGCGGCGATGGGTAACGCGATCGAGGAACTGGCGCACTTCGTGGCGAGCTCGCGATGGGAAACCATTCCCGAGCCTGTTCGCGGACACGCCAAGCTTGTGCTGCTGGATACGCTTGGCGTCATTCTCGCCGGTTCGGGACAGCCCGAGGTGGCCGCCGCGCGAGCGCGACTGACGGCGACAGGTGGTCAGGGCGCGACAGTCTATGCGCCGCCCTGGCCCACGACGGACCCGCGCACGGCGGCCCTGCTCAATGGACTGGCCGGACGTTCGATCGAGTTGTGCGAGGGGCATCGCTATGTCTCCTGCCAGGCGGCCGTGCAGGTCCTGCCCACTGTGCTGGCCAGCGCCCAATGGCTCGAGCGGTCGGGCGGGGAGACCCTGGCCGCGCTGATTTTCGGCTACGAGGTTGCGGTCCGACTCGGGGCGGGGCTCACGGCCCGGCCGCTCGCCCATCAGAACGGCCAGGCACCTCTTCTGGGGGCAGTGGCTGCCGGAGGGCGGCTGCGCAGGCTGACCAGCGCCCACATGAGCCTCGCCCTCAGGATCGGCGCGATCCTCGTCCTTACCCCCGGCTACCCGAACGCGGTTGCGGGGGCCACTGCGCTGAACGTCGCTGGAGGAATGAGCGGCTTCGCCGGGATCCTCGCGCCGGAGCTAGCGCTGGCTGGCGTTGTCGCTCAGCCGAACGCTATCGAGGAGGCCTTCGGCCAATTGGTCGGCGACGGGTTCAGGCCCGAGGCCCTGACTGAACAACTGGGCCAGCGGTGGGAGATTACGCGCAACTACTTTCGGCTGCGTGCTTGCTGCAATCCGATCTACACGGCGCTGGACGCGCTGGAAGACATTCTCACCGACTGTCGGCCCACTCCCGCCAGCATCGAGCGCATCGACGTGTCGACCTACGCGTTCGCCGCGAACATGCGCGAGCGCGACCCGGTCAACCCGTTCGCGGCCAGGTACTCGCTCCCCCATGCGGCGGCCGCCTTGGTGCTACGAGGTAGTGTCGGCTATCACGCCTTTACCGAGGAAGCCGTTCGGGAGCCCAGGATCGCGGCGTTCCGCCGGCGGGTCAATGTTCGCGAGGACGCCGACTTGAGCGCAAACGTGCCACGGCTCAAGCCGGCGCGGGTCACCGTCACCTTCACCGATGGACGTCAGGTAACAAGGACGCGCGAGAGCGCCCGCGGTGACTATCAGGACCCGTACGACGAAGGCGAGCTTCGAGCAAAATTTCGAGAGCTGGGCGGCTTGGTGCTCAGCCCGGCCGGCGTGGCGCGGGTGGAGGCACTCGTCGACCGGCTCGATGACCTGCCGCGGCTAGGCGACCTGGTTGACCTGCTGCGGGAGGAGGGCGGCACCCCGGGCCTGGTCAGCGGTCCGCACGTATGACTCCGCCGACCTTTCGCTCTCCGTGCTGTTCAGAAGCCGACGCCGATGCCCAGCAGCACTCACGTCTGCCGGACGCGCTGGTGGCTCGAGGCGTGAGCATGCCTCGAGCCACACTCCGTGTTGGATTGCACGGGACTATTCGGGATCGGCGGGGTCATTGAACAGCGCGCCCAGGCGGATGCTGCCGCGCGCCGAACTGGGGATAGCCGGCGGTCGCCCGGTTCCCCGGGTCGAGGTTCGAGGGTGTGTCGTCAGGCGGGAAGATGACGAGCGAGTTGAGGAAGGTCCCGTAGTGGGCCGTCGATGCCCATTCCGCACAGCGGCGTGGTCCGGCAGTGGTGCGAACGTGGTCGTAGTCGCGCTCGTGGAAGTTGAGCCCGAGGTCGTCCGCTTGAAGTCCGTGAAGATGTTCTCCACGACGAAGGCGTTCCGGTTGGGCTGTCCATGCGCCGATCTGCTCCGCGGCGACTGGCGATGACCGACGTTGGCGGTGTTCGGATTCTGCGTGCGTGACAATGGCCAGCGCGGACCGTGGAGCGTCAGGAGCATGAGGACCAGGACGAGACGACAGTTCGTTCCATGACGACCTCCTCGGCTCGTGATCAGTTGCTCGAGCGTCAAGGACCGTGACCGTCCGTCTCACGTGATGCACGCTATCGCCACGCGATGACCGATCGTGTTCGGATTCGGGAACGGTGGAGCTGGTGGGCCGTGGCTTCCTGTCCCGCGGCACAGCGCGGGCGAGACCACGACCCGGCGAGGAATCCGGTAACTTAGCGGACGGAAAGAGTCTTGAAGAGCCCCTCGGTCTCTGCGGAAGGGGCGAGGCCCCGGACGGTGGCGAGGGCGGTGCGGCAGCGCTGATAGGTAGCCACCACATCGGCGGAGCGCTCGAGCCGGTGGTAGGCAGTCATGAGGCTCCGGCACGCGTCCTCGGCACACGGGTCCACGCGGAGCGCTTCTTCGTACCAGGCCACGGCCTCCTGCCGATTCGCCGACTCACACTGCCGCCCGGCGCGTACGAGCTGCCGGAGCAGGCGACGACGGAGGCTCTCGGCCAGCGCCGTGGCCTGGGGCAGCTCGGCCTCCCGCTCGTCGAGGAACGGGCCCCGGTAGAGGCTGGCGGCTTTCCGTATGAGCTCCCGGGGATTGGCCGCGGTCTCCGCGCGTCCCAGCAGGCGCTCCACCGCCCAGACGTCCACCCAGCAGAGTCTCGTGTCCAGACTCAGCTGCCCCTCCTGACGGAGGACGGCCTGCTCACGGCCCAGGAGGGCCCGCAGCCGGTGCAGCGCGCTGGCCAGCGCCACGCGCGCAAGGTCGCCTTCGGCCTCGGGCCAGAGCGCGTCCATCACCAGATCTTCGCGCACGGTCCGGCCACCGAATGCGATCATGGCTTTCAGCAGGGCCAGAGGCTTGCGTTGCACCTTGTGGGCGAACCGGACCGGCTCGCCGTCGCGCAGCACCTCGAACCGCCCGAGGGTGAGGATCTTGATCGGCCACGGCCACGCTTCCACTTCTACCGGCGGGCTCTCCGGCACGAGACCGCGCTTCTGGATGAGGCCGCGCACGTAGTCCACCTCGATGCCCGCCTCCAGCGCGCGGGCGCACAGGCGCGCCATGACCGCCGGAATCCACACCCGGGAGTTCACGTAGCCGTGCTCCCGGCCGAGCGCCAGCGCCCGGGCAAGCGCCTGCAGGCCGTCGGTCTCGTGGTCGCCGTCCAGGCAAAGCTGCGCCTCCGTCAGACGAGCCATGAACTCGACGTAGGCGCTGCCCATGACGCGTCCGATCTCGAATCCCCGGTCGAGATGCCCGCGCGCCTCTCGCTCCTCGCCGCGCGCGTGAAGCACCTGGGCCGACATGAGATGAGCGATCACCTCGTCCAGAACGCATCCTGCCTGGAGGGCCAGTCGCAACATCTCGGGCTGGTAGATAGCCGCGCGCCCGACGTCGCGGCGGATCAGGGCTTCCCACACGATGAAGCAGTGGTGCCAGAAGTGAAACATCGGCCCGAGCAGGTGGAGGTCTCGTTCCAGCTCTTGCAGCCACGCGGCCGATGTCTCGAGATCGCCGTCGCTCAGGGCTCCCATGAGGCCGCCACAGAGCACCATGCGTCGCGCCGGAGACGACCCGCCCGTCGTCGGCACCAGCTCGAGCATCTGGGCCACCGTGCGCCGGTACGACGGCAGCGCCATGGCCGCTTCGTACCAGACCACCACCATCCGGCCGTTCACGGCCGCGATCGGGGAGACGTCGCGCGCACGTATCACCGTCCGCATCTCATCGACCACCACCACCACCTGGGCAAGATCACCGACCTGGAGCTGATGCTGAAACCAGGCGAGGGCGGCGATTGCCCTCGTGAATGGGTCCGGGTGCCGCCGCGCCACCTCGATGGCTCGCTCGGCCCACTGCGCCGCCTGGGGATGGGACGGTTGCCGCATCGTGGTCGCGACAAGCATCGCCGTGGCGACGCGCACCTCGACCCCTTTCGAAGGAAATGCTGGAGCATCCTGCATGATGTCGTCGAGCAGAGCGATCCAGCGGTCCATGGGGATCAAGACGCCCTCGCTCATGTACGCGAAGATCACGCCCGCCCAGGCCAGGAACATCCCGGTCGTGTCCCCCTGGTGGCGGAAGGCCGTGAACGCTTGCTCGAGGCTGTGTCGGCGGTCGGCGTGATGCTGCGCCATCCACCCCCGCCAGAAGAGCAGCCATGGCTGCTCGGTGAAGATCGCCTCGGGTATGCCTTGCAGCCACTCCTCCAGGGTCTGGGCCCGGCCCTGAGCCACCAGGCTTTGCGCATGGCGATGGATCAACTGTGCGAGCGTGGCCCAGTCCTCGGCGTCGCGCAGCAGCCGGGCCGCCGCCTCGATGTGGCCCGCGGCGTGAAGGAGGCCCGCCGCCGTCCGGCGGATCCTGGCGCGATCGGCCGGCGGGTAGACCCGCAGCGCCTGCGACAGGAGGAAGTCGCGGAAGAGTGGGTGGTACTCATACACCGGCTCACCGCTGAGCGCCTGCTTGTTGGTGAAGTAGTTCTGCTCGTGCAGCGTGGCGAGAATCTCGCCGGCGGTCGGCTCGCCCGTGAGCGTCACGGCCATCGCGGGGGTCACCTGCGGCAGGAACGCGGTGTGAAGCAGCACCTGCTGGACGGCGGGATCGGCGTTCTTGAAGATCTCACCCGCAAAGTAGTCGAACAAGACCTCCGACGATGGCTCGCGTGGCGCCGGTGACGCCCGGCCTTGCGAGCGGAGCTGATCGAGCAGCAGCACGAGCCCGGCGCACCAGCCATCGGCGATGTCGTGCAGGGAGCGGATCGTCTCGCGGGGCCAGCGTCCCGGCGCGAGCTTCCGGGCCAGCTGCGCGGCCTCGGTCCGCGTGAACCGGAGCTGGGCCCAATCGATCATCTCCAGATGCTGGTGGACGCGGTGACGGGCGAAGGCCGGCGGTGGGTCGCTTCGGCTGATGAAGACGAGCCGCCCGCTCGTCGGGATCTCGTCGACCGTCTCTGCCATGACGTCGTGGAGGGCGGAGTCGGGCGGAACGTCCTGATAGTTATCGAAGACGAGGGTGAAGGGCGGCTTCAGCCGACTGTACAGCTCGCGGAAGAAGCGCCGCGCGAACACGGCGATCCCCTCGTGGTGCTCAGGCGTCAGCAGGGGCAGCGGCCGCCGGCGGCGGGGCGCGGCTAGGCCGAGATAGTAGAAGAAGGTCGCGACGTCCGCGTCGCCTTCGTCGACCTGGTACCAGAGCCCGCGGGTCTTGCGTGCCGCAAGGTAACTCGCGACCAGGGTCGTCTTGCCCGCGCCCGGCGGCGCCCACACCCAGGTGACCGGTTTCTTCCCGGCCAGATCGAGCCGCCGGACGAGCCGCGGCCGCACGAGGGTCCCCGTCTGCGTGGGACGGGTCGTCTTCGCCAACGCCATGACGTCACCTGAATCTTACGCCAAGCCGTTCCTTCACCGTCCAGCCGGCGGCGGTGACGCCTCGCGTCGGCCGGCGCGGTCGGGGAACGGCCCTTCTCGAAGCCAGTCCCTCCGACCGCGCCGCACGACGAGCTAGGTCGACGGCTCCCTCACGGGACCAATCTGATGGACCGGCCCGACGCGGAGGATCGCTCGATCGCGTCGATCAGCTTGTGGCGCTGGACGGCGAGGTTGAAGTCAATGTCGAACGACCGACCTGCGCGGAGGGCGTCGGCCATGCGCGCGTAGGCCTGAGCGACGTTGACCGGCCCGCCGGCCGGCGTATCCGCGGGGGCGATCGTGTACTTGGACGGCACCGGCATTGGCGCCAGGGGGTCTTTCCCCTTGCCCGCGTACACGTGACTCGGTCCGATGTTGAGGGAGCCATCCGCCCGGATGACGAGAGCGCCCTCGCGGCCATAGATCTCCATTCGGTTTCCCCCGGGATTCGAGGGAACGGCGGCCACGTTGATCGAGACCTCGGCGCCGCTCACCATGCGGCCGATGACGTTGATGCTGTCCGGCGCGTCAACGGGGACCGACTTTCCTTCCGGAGTCCGCCACTCCGGGATTCGGGTCGACACGCGTGCCGAGACCTCGGCAAACTCACCGAGCACGGCACACAGGGCGTCGATGGCGTGGCCGCCGGTGATGGTCAGCGTGTTGGCACCGTTGGCGCGTACGCCCTGCCAGATGCGGCCTGGGCCTCGCTGCAGCTGGGCCTGGGTCACGGTGCTCAGGTTCGCCGTGAGCACCTCGCCGATGTGGCCCCCCTGGACGAGGTCGGCCGCGTACAGAATCGTCGGGTCGCTGCGTGCCTGCAGACCGACGATGTTCGTCAGGGAGCGCTGGCGGGCGAGCCCGGCCATTTCTTCCGCTTCGGCCAGATTTGCGCCGAGCGGCCACTCGCAGAACACGGCCTTTCCCGCCTGCAGGCCGGCCATGACCAGCTCTCGATGGCCGGGCACCCGCACGCAGACGACGATGAGGTCGACGTCCGGAGACGCCGCCATGTCACTGAACCGATGGAACGCCCGCTCGGCACCAAACGCCGCGGCTGAAGCCTTGGCGGTGTCCTCGTGTGCGGTGCAGACCGCCTTCAGCGAGTAGTGGGGCAGAGCCTTCAGCGCGGGCACGTGGGCATTGGCCCCCCACCCGCTGCCCCCTTGCGTGAGCGTCGCTCCCACGATTCCGACGCGAATCTTGTCCGTCATCTGCGCCTCCCGGTCCTGCTCCCTCGAAGGTGGACACGTCAGCTGGCTTTCACTTCCAGCGATCCTACTACCAGACCTCGACCAATCGCGGATCAGTCTCTAGGCGTGTGCCAGAGGCGAATCGGGTTAACGGAGCGTGTTGAGCTTCCAGGCACGGATCCGCCCGATGTTCTTCGCCTCGACCGGCGGCACCTCCTGAAACTCCGTGCGGAGGCCGTCGGGCAAGCGCTGGTAGAGCGTATTGCTCACGACGATCTCGTCGCATCCGGCGGCCGCGTTGAGGCGGTCGGCGAGGTTGATGGAGTCGCCGATGACGCCCATGTGCGTGCGGCTCAAAGGCCGGAGCGGGAGCACCTGGAGGTCGCCGAGGGCCATGGAGACATGCACGCCGGCGGCCGTTTGGATCTGGTCGATCTGACGCTGCCACTCGGTCGCGACCGAGGCGCCGATGTCGACCAGCCCCCGCGCGCACTCCACGGCCTGTTCGACGTATCCCGGCGACGGCTCGGGCACGCCGAAGAGCCCGACCACGGAGTCTCCGAGGAACTGATACAGCATGCCGCCGTCGTTGACGACACGGTGGCGCGTCCTCGACGCGAACGACGTCAACGAGCGGCGCGAGACCGCGTCGTCGCGCGTGTCGCGAACGTAGCTCGAGTAGGAGCAGAGGTCGGCTACCAGGACCACGACATCGCGGTAGAGCCCGGGCGGCAGGATTGAACGGGACAGACTCCGACCGGCCTCTCGCAGTCGGCGCACGTTCCAGAAGGCCAGGTGCCAGAGCAGGGTGGCCTGGAGGGGATCATTCTGGAATCCGTCGCCGAAGGCGTGGACACCCTTGGCGTGGTCGACCGCGTTTCGGAGGGCGAGCAGGTCGTCCTCGCCCAACGTGCCGAGCGAGACGCCAAAGCGGTCACCGAGGAGCCGGAGCAGATGGCGTTCGTCCCAGATCTCGAGGGCCAGCTCGGGCCGCAGCGTCTCGCGCAGCACACGCTCGACACTCGTCCGATCGCCGAGGGCTCTCTCGTCGGCAGCCACCACGACCCGCGTCGCACCGTCGGTGGCGGGGAGGGGCTTGCTGTACTTTCGCCGGACGCTCTCGAGCAGGCGATCGCGGGAGTAGCCTGTATCGATCTCGACGAAGTACGGCGGCGCCTGGCCCGCGCGGACCTCGATGTCTGCGAAGGCGCCGGCGCCGAGGGCCACCTCCTGCCTGATGCGGATGGCCTCAGGCGGCAGCCCCTCGTCGAGATGGCGAAACAGGAGGTAGTCACAGCAGATGCCTTGCAGGAACAGGCGCAGCTCGCTGGCAACGTCCTCCATCGTGGCCGCTTAGGGGAGACTCAGCAGGAGGCCAAAGGCCGCGAGAACCTCCGTCGCTGTGAATGCGCAGTGCCCGTAGCGATCCACCGGGATGGGCAGAAACACGCCGTTCGCCGTCGGCCGCTGCTTGAAGAGGTAGAGCAGCTCGTGCCACACGGGGATGATCTCGTCCTGCGTGGTGTGCAAGGTTACCAGCGGGATGCGGAGGTCGCCGCTCGTTTCGTACGCCGCCAGGGCGGTGAGGGCGGCCGCTGTCGCGCGGAAGCGCCGGACACCGAGGTTCAGCCTGAGGTCGTCAGACGACCCGAAATACCAACGGAAGCGGTTGCCATAGGGGTTGCCTCCAAGTTTCGCGTTCGCGTCGTTGGTGCCGAAGATGTTGTACCAGAGCACGCCGACGACGCTCTGCGCGATCGTCGTCGGATCCGAGCTGTCGAAGGGCACGCGCGCGACCCGGAGCAGTTCCCGTGCCGCGGGGGGATTGGCCGCGATCGCGGCGAGGACGTGCGGCTGGTACACCGTGTTCCACGAATCGATCACCTCGGGCGGTATGGACGTTGGCGAGCCGGGAATGACGCCGGGAAAGTAGTAGTCGAACAGCACCCGGAAATCGCCGACGTAGTTGACCTGTCCGCGGAAACTCCCGATGGGACCGCAGGTGGCGAGGGCGCCCGTGAACATGTCCGGGAAACGCTCGGCCAGCAGGGCGGCGATGATGCCGCCTTCGGAGACCCCCGTCACGTACGTGCGCAGTGGATCCAGAGGGGCGGCCGCCTTGAAGGCGGCGATGAGCTCGCGGATGTCCTCCACTCCCTCCAGGATGGCCAGACCATTTTGCCGGTAGCTCGTCGTCGCGAAGGCAAAACCGAGGATTTGCACGAGCGTCGGAATGTTCGTCCCATCAGGCAACTCGAGGTGATAGAAGCCGATGGGCTGGTTGAACGCGACGTACCCGTGAGCAAAGACGACGAGCTGGCCGTTCCAGCCGAAGGTGGGCACGCAGACGCGTGACAGCGCACCGCTCGGCAGCAGGCCATCCTCGCAGGGGCCGGGAATGGCCAGCGCCTCGGCGCGGCGCCCCGCGACGAGCGTCAGGAGCAAGACAGGCAGGAGCAGGAAGGGCGTCCGCAGCATCTTCATGGTGGTCATCTCCCGCTCGACCAGTCACACATCATGGTTCGGGGAGAAGGCCACCGTCAAGCAGGCTGGCGACCATGACGACGACGGTGGTGTGGTAGGGTGCGCCGGTGCCCGGGATCGATCGGCTCCTTCTCACCAACGCCGTCATGGGCCAGTTCCTCACGGGCTTCGCCTCGCGCATCTTCATCGTGGCGCTGCCCACCATCGCCGCCGCCCTCGACGCCGACATTCTTGGCATCTCCTGGGCTCTGATCGCCTACCAGCTAGCCGGCATCAGCCTGTCGGTGGTCTTCGGCCGCGTCGGCGACGTCTACGGGCGATACGCGATCTACGGCCTCGGGTTTGCCATCCTGGCCGCGACCTCGCTGCTGTGCGGGCTTGCCGCCAATGTGCTCCTCCTCGTGCTCTTCCGCGCATTCCAGGGCGTCGGCGCGGCCATGATCTCCTCGGCCACTCGCGTGCTGGCCATGGACGCCATGCCCGAGGGCTCGGAGGGCAAGGCGAACGGTCTCATGACCATGAGCTATCACGTGGGCTTTCTGATCGGGCCCCCGCTCGGCGGGCTCGTGATCGACTGGCTCGGATGGCGGTGGGTTTTCTTCCTGCTCGTCCCTCTGGGGATCACCGGCGTGGTGCTCACCGCGATGCGCGCTCGTCGCGTCCAGGTGGTCACCCGGGGCGACCGACCGCCCATCGACTATGTCGGCGCCGCACTCCTCGTCGCGATCACCGTCGCGCTCACCCTGCTGCTCGACCGGAAAGGCGCCGCCCTGGTCGGAGCCGGCCGCTCGAGCGCGGTGGCCCTCGTTCTGGTCGGCGCCGTCGTGGGCTTCGTCGTCCAGGAGTGGCGGGCGAGCGATCCCATCGTCAACTTCGCGCTGTTCAGGATCCGGATGTTCACGGCCAGCGTGGTGAGCCTGCTCGTCCTCGGCACGGCCAACAGCGTGCTGGGCTTCCTGCTGCCCTTCTACATGCAGAGTGTGCTCGGCCTGTCGCCCTCGTTCATGGGTCTCGTCTTCCTGGGCGCGCCCGTGGCCACCATCGTGTGCGCGAGCCTGAGCGGCGTGCTCACCGATCGGCTGGGTCCGCGACCACCGACCTCCATCGGGATCGTGCTGACCCTGGGTGCCTTTGTCGTCGGGTTCCTGCTGCGGGTCGACTCGTCGTGGCTGCTGCCCGCGCTGGCCATGATCTTTACCGGGCTGGGGACGGGGTTCTTCAACACCGCCAATCAGGCCGCTCTGGTCGGCTCCGTGCCCGAGGGAATACCGCGGCTTTGCCACCGGGATGGTCCAGACGGTCTTCGGCGTGGGATCGCTGCTGGGGATCTCGCTGGCGGGCCTGCTCATGACCACGGCCTTCCGCCGCTATACGGGGACGGCCGGCCTCGCGCCGACGCCGGACGATCCGGCCGCCTTCGTCGCGGCGATCAACGCGACGTGCCTGGCGTGCGCCGTCCTGGTGGCGCTGGCGCTCGCTGCCTCGCTCACGCGCGGCCGCTCACGGATCGAGGCAGCACCGCGCCTGGGCTGAGGGGCGGTACGACGATCGCGAGCGGGGCCGCTGTTGACCGCGAGCGACCCGGCGCTGGGCTCGGCCCACCGATCGATTCGGCAACGGCCTGCTCGTGTGTGACCCACTTTTCTCATCTACAATTCATTTGTACAGGAGGACGCAGCACTTGAAGACGGTCAGTGTCGCTGAGGCGCGCAGCAGGCTCAAGGCTCTTCTCGACGAGGTGTCCTCGGGTCACAAGGTATCGGTGGTTCGGCGTGGACGAGAGGTAGCCCGATTGGTCCATCCGCGCCCAAGCAAACGACGGCTGCCGCCTCTGGGATCGTTCCGCGCATCGATTCGTGTGACGGGCGAGCCGGTGAGCCGGACGGTCGTCCGTGCTCGTCGGAACGCGCGCTACTGATGTACATCGATACCAGCCTCTTGGTCCCGTACTACTGCCCCGAAGCCTTGAGTCAGGTGGCGGAACGGACTCTTCGTTCCGACTCGAGCCCGACGGTGAGCGACCTGATCGAAGTGGAGTTCTTCTCCGCTCTGGCAAGAAAAGTGCGCATGAAAGACATGTCGGCGACGGACGCCAGGCGGACAGGGTTGCAGTTCGTCGACCATCTCCAGGCGGGCCTGTACGCGCGCATCGCGATCGAGCGTCGGCACTACGATGCCGCCCGAGGCTGGCTTGCCCGATTCTCGTTGCCACTTCAGGCGCTGGATGCGCTCCACCTCGCCGTTGCCGACACTTGAGGGGCTCCGCCTAGCGACCGCCGACCGGGACCTGTCCCGGTCTGCGAGGCGTCTCGGGGTAGCCGTCACGCTCGTTCCGTAACGGCGCCTCCGCTGAGGGGAGCTCGGGTTCAGTCCACGGTCGGCGACCTGGGGCTGCTGTTGACCGCGAGCGACCCGGGCGCTAGGCTCGGCCCACCGATCAATTCGAGAACGGCCTGCCGCATGGAGGCCCCGCCATGAAGTGTCCCCAGTGCCAGCGGGAGAACCCGCCTGGCTCGAATTTCTGTCTCGACTGCGGGGCACGCTTGGCCCTTGTTTGTGCGGCGTGTGGCGCCGAGCTTCCCGCTGGATCGCGGTTCTGTAACAAGTGCGGAAGCCTGGTGGGAGCGCTGTCGGCAAGTCAGGCGCGGTTCCAAGCCCCCGAGGCATACACGCCGAAGCGCCTCGCCGAGAAGATCCTGACCTCGAGGGCGGCGCTCGAGGGTGAGCGAAAGCAAGTCACGGTCCTTTTTGCCGATATGAAGGGCTCGATGGAACTGCTGGCTGACCGTGATCCCGAAGAGGCGCGCACGGTTCTCGACTCGGTCCTCGAACTGATGATGGAGGCGGTGCACCGGTACGAGGGAACCGTCAACCAGGTCATGGGCGACGGGATCATGGCGCTCTTCGGCGCCCCGCTCGCCCACGAGGACCATGCTCTGCGCGCGTGCTACGCCGCCCTCCGCATGCAGGAGGCCATCCGGCGCGTCACGGACGAGATGCGGCGAAGCCGCGGCATCGAGGTCCAGATCCGTGTGGGACTGAACTCGGGAGAGGTCGTGCTTCGCTCCATCGCCAGCGACCTGCGCATGGACTACACCGCCGTGGGGCAGACGACGCATCTGGCGGCGCGGATGGAGCAGCTCGCGCCTCCCGGCGCCATCCGACTCACGCTCGCAGTGCTGCAGTTCGCCGAGGGCTTCATCGAGGTGAAGGCACTCGGGCCGATCCCGGTCAAGGGGGTGGCCGAACCCGTCGAGGTCTTCGAGCTCAGCGGCGCTACGCGCGTCCGCACGCGCCTGCAGGCAACATCGACCCGCGGCTTCACCCGTTTCGTCGGCCGTGATACGGAGATGGACCAGCTTCGCCAGGCGGCGGAGCAGGCCCGGCGGGGCCGGGGACAGCTCGTCGCGGTGGTCGGCGATCCCGGCGTGGGGAAGTCGCGGCTGTTCTATGAGTTCCTCCGGTCGCACCACAGTCAGGGATGGCTCGCGCTCGAGGCCAGCTCGGTCTCCTACGGCCGAGCGACCTCGTTTCTGCCCGTGATCTCTCTGCTGCGGAGCTACTTCCGGATCGAGGACGGCGACGATGTCCGCGGCGTCCGCGCCAAGGTGACCGGCACCGTTCTCACGCTCGATCGAGCGCTGGAGGACACTCTGCCGGCCATCACGTGGGTGCTGGACGCTCTTCCGCCCGAGGATTCGTTCTTCGCGCTCGAGCCTGCGGAGCGGCGGCGGCGGGCCCTCGAGGCCGTGAAGCGGATACTCCTGCGCGAGAGCGGGGTTCAACCCCTGCTCCTCGTCTTCGAGGACCTGCACTGGGTCGATGCCGAAACCCAAGGTGTGCTCGATAGCCTTGTCGAGAGTTTGCCGACGGCGCCCATCCTCCTCGCCGTGAACTATCGCCCCGAGTACCGCCACGAGTGGGGCAACAAGACGTATTACCGCCAGCTTCGGCTCGATCCATTGGCGCCCGAGAGCGCCGACGAGCTCTTGCAAGGGCTCCTGGGTGGCCAGGCGCGTGTGCAGCCTCTCAAGGCGGCCCTCATCGAACGGACCGAGGGCAACCCGCTGTTTCTCGAGGAGAGCGTGCGGACGCTCGTCGAGACCGGCATGCTCGTCGGCCAACCCGGCGCCTACCAGCTCGCCCGCCCGCCTGAAACCCTCCAGATGCCGGCGACCGTCCAGGCGATTCTGGCCGCGCGCATCGACCGACTTCCACCCGAGCCTCAGGCGTCTGCTCCAGGCCGCCGCCGTCGTGGGCAAGGACGTGCCGTTCCCGCTCCTCGCCGCCGTGGCCGAGATGGCAGACGAGGAGCTGCGACAAGCGATCGCGGAGCTCCAGACCGCGGAGTTCCTGTACGAGGCGCGCCTGTTCCCCGATCTCGAGTACACGTTCAAGCACGCCCTGACCCACGAGGTCGCCTATGGTGCCGTCCTGCACGAGCGGCGGCGCGCATTGCACGCCGCGCTCGTGGAGGCGATCGAGCGCCTGCATGCCGACGGGGTGGCCGAGCAGGTGGAGGTGCTCGCTCATCATGCCGTCGGTGGCGGACTGACGGAGAAGGCCGTGACCTATCTTGCTCAAGCCGGAGCGAAGGCGGTGGCTCGGTCGGCCAATCGCGAGGCTAGGGACTTCCTCGAGACCGCCCTCGCCCATGTCGCCAAGCTCCCCGAGACGCCGGCGATCCTGTCCAGCACGCTGGACATCCGGATGACGCTCGGAACCGCGCTGATCGCGTTGCACGGCGCCGGGGCCGAGCAGGTTGAGGCGTCGTACACCCACGCGCTCGATCTCGTGAACCGGCTTGGCGACTTACCCCGCCGCTTTCCCGTTCTTTGGGGCCTGTGGTTTGTCGCCTATAACCGGGGTGACTACACGGCGGCGCGGGAGGCTGGCGAACGGTTGCTCGAAGACGCCCAGAGTGGGGAGGACACGGGGCGACTCTTGGAGGCGTACCACGCGCTGTGGGCGACCGCCACCGCAATGGGACAAGCGAGCACGGCCGCCGCCTACGGCGAGCGGGGAATCGCGCTCTACGACCGCGAGCATCACGCGTCGCAGGCACTGCTGTACGGCGGCCACGATCCTGGCGTCTGCGCGCGCTATCAGCTCGCCGCCAACCAGTGGCTCCTTGGCTATCCCGATCGAGCACTGGCCACCTTGCGCGACGCCCTCCGGCTTGCCGCGGCGCTTGACCACCCGATGACCACGAGCATCACGTACTGGTTCGCGGCGTGGCTGTACTATCAGCGGGGCGAGTACGACGCGACGGCCCAGATCGTACGAAAGCTCATCGACATCGGCACCACCTACGGCTTCTTCACGTGGCTCGGGAACGCACGTGCCCTGCCCTTCGCGATGGCCGCAGAGCCGGTGAGTCCCGAGACCTTGGCCGGGTTGGCTCGGGAAGTCGCGCAGCGGCGTGGCGCCGCGTGGCGTCAGGTCGTCTCCCTCTGCACCCTCGCCGAGGCGTGTCTGATCGCCGGTTGTCTGGAGGAGGGCCGTCGAGCCCTCGCCTCGATTGGCGAGACCGATCGGCAGGCATTCTGCGCAGCGGAGGTGCTCCGGCTCGAAGGCGAGCTGATGGCGAGAGGCGGCAGGACAGGCGACGGCGAGTCGCGATTCCGGGCCGCGATCGAGGTGGCCCGGAGTCGAGGCGAAAAGTCGCTCGAGCTCCGCGCGACCATGAGCCGGGCACGGGTCCTCATAGAGCAAAACCGCCGGGAGGAGGCACGCCGCCAACTCGCCGAGGTCTATAGCTGGTTCAGCGAGGGCTTCGATACGCGCGATCTGCGCGAGGCTAGGCGCATGCTCGACACTCTCGCCTGACACGGATCGGGTGTGGCACGGGATACGACAAGGAGGTCAGCATGGCACGCGCAAGCACAGGCAGAGTGAATGGTGTGGCCCTCGCCTTGTTGCTCCTCTTGACGTCGGTGGTGGCTGCGCCGCCAGCCGCCGTGGACGCCCAAACGTCCTCGGCCGACGGCCAGACGTTCAGCTTCCCGTGGCCGCCGGACTGGGTCGCCAAGGGGAAATACCAGAAGATGGTCCTCAAGGGGATCACCGGCTTCAACCCGGGCCAGTGGGACGTCCACGCGTGCGGCACCCTTCCCGACTGCCTCATGCCCTCCTCGCCTCAGTTCAACGGGCTTGTCTACCACAATCCGGTCAATCCCGACGAGATCGTGTGCGATCTCTGCGAGAGCTGGACGGTGAGTCGCGACGGGAAAACCTATACGTTCCGCTTGCGACAGGCGCAGTGGCACGATGGGCAACCCGTCACCGCCGAGGACATCAAGTTCTCGCTGGATCGGATCGTCGAGCCCGGCGCCATCAGAGTCAGGACCGGCGTCTTGCGCACGTTCTACGAGCACCAGAGCGCTCAGGTGGTCGACGACCGGACGATCAGGGTTCCCATCAAGTTCGCCACCCCCTTGTTCCTCGAGAATCTGGCCTCGGAGTATATGAAGATGTATCCGAAACACGTCGCGGGCGCCCTCTCGCCGGAGGACGCGCAGAAACCGGGAAAGCTGATCGGGTCCGGTCCGTGGAAGCTCAAGGAGTTCAAGCCGAACATCTCGATCGAATACGTGCGAAACACGAACTACTTCAAGAAGGGCTTGCCGTATTTCGACGGCATGCTGTTCACGATCGTCCGGGACTACAACCGACGCCTGGCGGCCATGCAGGTGGGGCAGGCCCATACCACCGAGGGACCGACCATCGGCACCTACGGCAACGAAGACCCGATGCGGATTCAGCGGGAGACCAAGGGTCGCGTGAGGGCCATCTACATTCCCGAGGCCGTACAAACGTACCTGGTCTTGCACATGAACAAGCCCCCCTTCAACGACGTGCGGGTGAGGCGGGCCGTCTTCCTGGCCATCGACCGGCACGAGCTGGTGAAGATCGTCCGGTGTGCGGAGTCGTTTGGCTGCTTCGGCTCTGTCGGGACGTTCCTGCCGAACAAGGGAGGCAAGATCGTCGAGTCTCCGGAGGAGCTCGCGCAGGTGAAGGGCTGGCGCCGGCCCAAGGACCAGGATGTGGCGGAGGCCAAAGCGCTCATGGCGGCCGCGGGCCATGCCAACGGCCTCAAGGCCACCCTGAACGTGGGAAACGTTCCCATGGTGGTCAAACAGGCCGAGGTCGTGGCCGAGCAATTGAGGAAGAGCCTCGGCATCGACTTCACCGTGGAGGTCGTGGATCGAGCCACCCAGGTCGACCGCATCATCCGGGGGACGCATCATGCCTCGTCGGACTCATCCGGGGTCATCATTCTCGATCCCGCGGACTACTTGAATCAGCATTTCCTCGTCATCGGCGGCCAGAAGAATCCCGATAGCTGGCGTCAGCCGAGGCTGGCCGAGATCATCCTGGCGCAGGCGCGGGAGCCCGAGTGGCCGAAGCGCCTACGCCTGTTCAGGGAGGCGGTGGATATTCTCCGGCAGGGGGAGAGTCACATGGTGCCCCTCACCTGGGGATCGTCGGGCGGCATGATGGACTACCGGCTCCGGAACTTCCACGTCCCCGGATCGGAGCAGATCGTGAAGCACTTCGAACACATCTGGTGGGATCCCGAGGCCTCGGTGCCTGGACACTGACGTCCGGGGCTCGGCATGGGACAGTACGCCCTCGGAAGAGCGCTGCTCTTCATCCCCACCTTGCTGGTCGCGACGATCCTCGTCTTTGCGCTCTTCTGGATCGTCCCCGGAGACCCGGCCCTGACCATCCTCGCGGGCGGGGAAGGTGACACCGGCTCGGTCGCTCCGGAACAGCTCCAGCAATTGCGGCAGCAGCTGGGTCTCGACCGCCCGCTCTACGTTCAATACGCAAGCTGGCTCGGGAACGTGCTCCGGGGCGATCTGGGGATGTCCCTGTGGTACCGGACGCCTGTATGGGAGCAGTTGAAGGACCGGTTTCTCGTCACCATGGAGCTCGCGGTCATGGCTATCGTCCTGGCCATCGGTGCGGCCGTGCCTCTGGGCGTCATTTCCGCCGTGAAGCAGGACACCGCCTTCGACTATTTCAGCCGGGTCTTCTCCGTCATCGGCATCGCGCTGCCCACGTTCTGGCTGGGCATCGTGCTCGTCTACACTCTCGCGACCTTCTTTGAGTGGTTACCGCCCCTGGGCTACGCCACCCTGAGAGACGACCCCCTCCTGAACCTGCAGCAGCTGATCCTGCCGGCGCTGACCCTTGCCTTCACCGATCTTGCCTTCACGGCCGAGAGTGACCCGCTCCACGATGCTGGAGGTGATGCGGGAGGACTATCTTCGAACCGCTCGCGCCAAGGGCCTGATGGAGCGCCTGGTCGTCGGACGGCATGCCCTGAAAAACGCCCTCCTGCCTGTGTTGACCGTCTCCGGCTATCAGTTCACCCGGCTCTTGGGAGGCGTGATCATCGTCGAGTCGATCTTCGTGGTGCCCGGCCTGGGAACCCTCCTGATCGACAGCATCGTGCACCGGGACTTCATCGTGATTCAGGCGGTGGTGCTGCTCATGGCAGCGGTCGTGCTGATTCTGAATCTGCTGATCGACCTGCTCTACGGCGTGCTGGACCCCAGGATCCGCTACCAGTAAGCGATGACGCCAGAAGAGAAGCTGACCGTGGATCGGGGGTTGGCCGCCGGGAGAGCCATGCCCCAGCTTCGTGTGGAATGGCGCGCGCTGTGGGCTCCGATGATGACAGTGGCCAAGTTCGCCAGAGGGAAACCACTGGGCGCCGTGGGCGGGCTCATCGTCCTCGCCTTGCTCGTGACGGCCCTGCTGGCTCCCCTGATCTCTCCATACGATCCCCGACAGATCATTCGGGAGGAAAACAATCGAGTGCCCGTCTACGTGGCGCCGGGCAAGACGTATCTCCTCGGCACCGACCACGTGGGCAGAGATCTGGCCAGCCGGATCATCTACGGGGCGCGAATCTCCCTGTACGTCGGCCTTGGCGCTGTCCTGATCGGCGTGACCGGATGGTTCGTGGTCGGGATGGCCACCGCCTATGCCGGCCGCAAGGTCGACCTCTTCGTGCAGAGAATCGTGGATGCCATGATGGCCGTCCCGGGCTTGATCATCGTGCTGGCCATCATGGCTGTCCTGGGCTCGTCGTTGAACAACGTCATCATCGCGATCGTCATCGGAATGCTGGCGCCCGGTGGTCCGCACCGTCCGGTCGCAGGTTCTCTCGGTGAAGGAGATGGAGTATGTGCTGGCGGCCAGGGCGATCGGCGCCGCGTCGGCGCGTGTGATCGTTCGCCACATCATGCCAAACTGTCTGGCCATCTATCTGATCCTGGCCACCTATTACCTGGGGTTCGCGATCATCCTCGAGGCTTCGCTGAGCTTTCTCGGGGTCGGCGTTCCCCCGGATGTCCCGAGCTGGGGGGGCATGCTCACGGCGGCGGCGCAGGGACACGTCACCAGGGCTCCCTGGGCTGGAATCTTTCCCGGCCTCGCCATTTTCGTGACGGTGCTGGGGTTCAACCTTCTCGGCGATGCGCTTCGGGATGTGCTGGAACCCAGGCTCCGGAACGCCCGTCCTATCGCCCGGCTTCTCTCCCGCGGATGACGCGGGAGCAACGCACGGAACATCGAGGCTCCGGTGCACGACGACGTCACGACCGAAGCTCCAATAGATGGACGTTGCCGCCGCTATCGCCGGCCGCGGCGAGAATCCGTCCGACGCTCTCTTCGGAAAAGAACTCGGCTGGCGACGTCACTCCGGCGTTGACCCGCGCGAACCCGTCCATGGCTTCCTGATTGCCGTGCACGGCCGCCAGCAGCCGCTGAAGCTCGGGGGGCGGGGGCGCAAGGGTCGCGAGCTCGCACGTGAACTCGTACATCGGCAGAACGTGCTCGTCGCGAGTGGATTGGTACTCGCCCATCGCGGCGTCGAAGGAGCGGGCGCCGGAGAACGCCTCGTCGAGCGCTGTGGCGCATAGCTCGGCGTCGCGGAAGGCGTCCTGGATCCCCTGGGCGGTGATGAAGTCCTTGTTGTAGCCAGCGTCGCCCACCAGCGCCCAGCCCGGGCCGAAGGGTTTTCGGAAGTAGTTCGGCACGGCCGTGCCGACGAAGCGCGCTTCGCGGCGAGCGGCGCGCACCCGGTCGGCGAAGTGCCGGCGCCAGCTCCAGCATCTTGAGGAAATTGCCTTCGATATCTTTCTTGTTGGCGGCGAACTCCGCAAAGGGCCAGCCGCCGACAAGCAGTGTCAGATCGTCGTGCGTGGGCCACGCCCCGAACGACCGCTGCGGGCGGATGAAGACTTCGAAGCGACCGTTCATCGGCAGCCCGCTCCAGTAGCTGTAGTACGCCGCACAGCAGCCGGCGGCCTCTCGTGGTACTGCGCGGGCCTGACGGCTCGCGCAACGAGCGAATGCCGGCCGTCCGCTCCGATGACCACCCGAGCGCGCTCGGTGACGTTCTTGCCGCCCTTGCCGTGGCCGCGAACGCCGGTGACGCGACCGTCCTCGATGACGACATCATCGACGGTGAACCCCTCGCGAACCTCGGCTCCCGCCTCGGACGCAGCGTCGACGAGCAATTTGTCCAGCACGGTCCGCCGGGGGCCATAGGCGACCGGGGCCTCGTCGGTGCCGGGTGCCCCCGCGATCGTGAAGGGGCCGAAGTCGAACGAATACCGGTCGATGGGCGGGCATCCGGTTGCCACGAGCCGGTCGAGCAGGCCCCACCGCTGCAGCGCCGCCACTCCCGGCGGATGGACGAGGTGCGTCGATATGCGTGTCGCTCGGGAACGTCGCCCGGTCGACGACGAGAACCCTGTAGCCCTTCCGAGCAAGGAGCATGGCGGTCGGCGCGCCGGCGCAGCGCGCGCCGACGACGATCGCGTCGTAAGCCTTGTTCATCTGGGCTCACCTGTTGCCTTCCGTCGAGGATCTGCTTCACAGCTCAACCTACGGCATGGAGCAGGATCGCGCATCCGGCGAACCACCCAATTCTCGCGACGAGCTCGATGTGGGTGAGTTCTACCCAGTGCGAAGACGAGGCGGGTCAGACTCAGCTTGTGCGCGTACGCGTAGGCCGTGGCGGCGGCCCGCGAGGGAACGTCCAGCTTCGCGAAGATATTGCTCACGTGCCGGTCAATCGTCCTCTCACTCAAGGAACAGTTCGGTGGCGATGGCCTTGTTCGTCTTGCCGGTGGCGACCAGGCGCAGCACCTGGAGCTCGCGCGGTGTCAACCCATGGTGGTCATGATCGGGCGGTGCTCCCTGGGCGAGCGCGTGAGTGCGGGCGACGCCCGGCCCGGCTCCCAGTTGCTCGAAGACAGCTCGGGCCGCGCCGAGCTCGAGCTCGGCGGCCTCGTCGTCCCCAAGTGAGCGGCACGCCATTCCCATCAGCACCCGCACGCGTGCGGCCTCGTAGGGCGCCTCGACCTGTCGCCACACTTCGAGAGCGCGACGCAGTGGAGCAAGCGCGGCCCGAGTGTCGCCCTCGGCCAGGTCGATCGCGCCTCGCGCCTGGGCCGCCATCGCCCGCAGCACGTCGGTGTCGAAGGTCTCGGCGATGTCCTCCAGCTCGCGGCTGGCTCCGCCGCGCTTCCTGGATGTCGCCGACGGCCAGCATGATCTCGACGTATGCAGGCAGGAGCCTCGCGCGCTGCAGTCGATGCGTTGTCGCGCTCACGCTGCGGCGGATCGCCGCCGCCGCGGCGTCGTCGCGTCCTTGCGCCACCCGCATCAGGGCGAGACCCGGCTGTGGTTCCAAGCCCCACTGGCTGGCGCTTCGATACGCCTCCTCGGCCGCCGCAAACTCCCCGCGAAGGCGGTGGACCTCCGCTTGCTGGTAGAACGCCGCGGCGGCGGCCTGCTGGTCGACCCCCTGGGAACGCTCGCGGGCGCGCTGCGCCTCCTCGATCGCGTCCTGCCAGGCGCCGTGCAGCTGCATGATCTCGGCGCGATGGACCCGGCAGATCCCCGTGAAGGCGACCATGTCGGGTTGCTCCTCGCACCACCGGGCCAGCGCAGCGGTCCACTCGCCGGCGCGGCCGAATGCGTACACCTCCTGACAGGCCCGGATCACGCTGCAGTACATCAAACCCGTGACGAGTGGCGACAGCTCCGCCGCCGTGACCGCGACCATGACCTCGTCCAGCAGCGCCAGCCCCCGCTCAACCTGCCCCTGCTGCAATCGAATCCGACCCTGCTGGTGCCGGGCGCAGGCGATCAGGTCTGCGTCTTCCGCAGCATTCGCCGATCTCGGCGGCGCTCGCGGCGGTCGCGTATGCGGCCTCGCAGTCGCCGGCGGCAAGCTGCTGTTCCACGACGGGCAACAGCAGATAGCCCCGCTCGGCGCATTCGTGCGTCTCGCGTTCCAGCAACCGCTGGGCACGGGCGAGCCACCCAGTCGCGCGCCCCGTCTCTCCGCGAAAGAGAAGACGCAGACCAAGCCAGAACGCGCAGCGGACAGCTCGCACGCCCTCCCCGGCGTCCAGATACGCCTGATGTGCGCGCTCGAGCGCACTCAGATAATCTTCGTCGCGACCGACCAGATACGCCGCCATGGCCAGCCGCTCGAGATCTTTACCGACGAGGGGCGTGGCCTGATCGGCGCGCGCGAGCGAATCGTAGGCATCGGCCCACCTTCGCTGCGCATAACACTTCCGGCCTCGCTCAAGTTCGCCGGGCATGTTGCGCACGTTCGGGGCTCGCCGAGCAAAGTCGCCCACGCGCTTCGCTTCGCTCCTTGGACAAAATGTAACACGCGGCGGATGATGAGACCGCCGTGGG
Organism: uncultured Candidatus Rokubacteria bacterium; assembly: GCA_963754315.1. GTDB lineage: Bacteria > Methylomirabilota > Methylomirabilia > Rokubacteriales > CSP1-6 > CAVWFS01. Next base: position 93,082 of record CAVWFS010000005.1, on the reverse strand, counting down.
CGCCTTCGGCGCTGACGACACTCGGGGAGACAATCTCTGGGCTCTGCGCGTAAGGCGCAAGTGAGACTCCTGCGCACGCAGGTTGGCTGTGAGTACGACGGTGCATCCGCCACACGCGGCGGCTCATTCCCGGGCTCTATTGGGGCGAGCCGATCAGCCTCAGTTCACACGAGCTCCGCCCGTGTGGGAGGAGTCTTAGGCGGACACGGGACTTGGCTCCTGGGAGGCAGCCGCCCGTCGGGTACGGTCAAGCCGCATCAGGCCGTCGTAGGCCGCATATTTATAGGCCTCGCCGCGCGTGGGCACGGCAAACGTCATGTGGATGAACCGATCGATCGGGCCCTGCTCGTGCAGGACGAGCTGCCCCAGGTGGATGAGCTCGCTCGCCATCTCGCCGAGAATGTGAACACCCAGCAGCCGGCGGTCCGCCCGCCGGAACACCAGCTTGAGCATTCCCTCCTGAAAGCCCGAGATCTTGGCCTTGGCGTTGGACGAGAACAATGCTCGGCCGGTCTCGTAGTCGACCCCGGCCGTCGTCGCCTGATCCTCGGTCATGCCGACCATGGCCGCCTCGGGTATGGAGTACACACACAGGGGGGCGAGTGGGTCGACCACGTCCTTGAAGTCGATGGCGAAGGCGTGGCAGACCGCGACGCGAGCCTGCTCCATCGACACCGAAGCCAGTCGGGGCGGACCGATGACGTCGCCGGCTGCGTAGATGCCCGGGGCCGTCGTCTCGAAGCGCCCGTCCACCACGATGTCGCCCTTCTCGTTGACGACGACACCCGCCTGGGCCAGCCCGAGCCCTTCAGTGTTACCGGCGCGGCCCATCGCGAACAGCACTTTCTCGGGCCTGAAGCTCTGCCCGGTGGTCGCCGTGACCTCGAGCTTGCCGTCCACTCTGCGGACATTAGCGAGCGGCGCGCCGAGCACGAGCCGAATGCCCATGCCGTTGAAGATCTCCGCCTGCATCTGGCAGATCTCGGTGTCGAGGTGCCGGAGCAGGTGGGGGCTCGGGCTCATCAAGGTCACCTCCACGCCGAGGGCCGCGAAGATGGACGCGTACTCGCAGCCGACCGCCCCCGCCCCCACCACCAGGAGGCGGCCGGGAATGCGATCGAGCTTGAGAATCGTCACCTGATCGTACACATCGGGGTCGTGGAACGGGACTGCGGCGGGCAGGACGGGGTGGGACCCGGTTGCGATGAGGATCGCCCGCGCTCTGAGCACACGTTCCGTCCCGTCGTTCAACGAGACGTGGACGGTGCGATCTGGGCCCAGGATTGCTCGCCCCTGGATCATCTCGATGCCGTGCCGCGCGATGTTGCGTTCGACCGCGCGGGTCATCATGGAGATGACCTCGGCCTCGCGCGTCATCAGCCGCTCGAGGGCGATTTCTGGCTCCAGCGCGAAGCCGAGCTTGTAGACCTCGCGCTGTCGAAAGCCGCTCACGTACAGGACTGTCTCGCGGAGGGTTTTGGTGGGGATCCCCGCCGAGCTCACCGCGATGCCACCCGGCGTCGGCGCCTGCTCGACGATTGCCACCGACTTGTTGTAGTAGGCGGCCTGCGCCGCGCCCTTCTCGCCGGCCGGGCCAGACCCGATCACGACCAGGTCGAAGTCGTTGCGCACCGTTCCCTGATGACGCGGCGTCGAGGTCCCCACCCGTATCCCCCGTGAGCTCAGCGGTACGACGCGATCGGCCGAGCGCCCACGGCGCTCGGATTTTCGAACATGGTGCCCCGCATCGACGCCGAGAACGACGCGACGTACGTGAAGGGTTCCCAGCTGTTGTTCTTCAGCTCGTGCTTCACCCCGGCCGGAATCAGTAACGTCAGCCCTGGTGTCAGCCGCTGCCACTGACCGTCGATGGCGATGTCGCACTCGCCGGACAGGATGTACACGAGCTCCTCCGCGGCGCTGTGCCAGTGCAGGGGATTCGTGCGCCCGGGCTGGAGGTGGACGAGCGCGAAACTCTGCTCGCATCCAGGGGCGAGCTCGCCGTTCATGACCCACTTCAGCTCACCCCAGTCGTAGAACACGGGCTCGATCTTCTGAACTTCGGTGATCGTGCAGCTCAGCATCGTTGTCCTCCCGGCAGCCTCGGTGGGCCGCCAATCGTTGTGCGCGAGAGTGCTGCCCACCACGCGTCAAGTCGGCTCTGCCGTGCCCTCCCTTCCTCGCGGCTCGGCACCGCGCTCGCCGATCGTGGCGACCGATCGGGAAATTTGTGCGCACCTGTCATGCAGGGGCCCCTTTACCGAGATCCGGAATCGGAGTACCGTCGTCAATTGGGGACAATTCGTGTCGGTATCGGTCAGAACCCGACCTGCTCGCAGCAGCGGTCGGCCCGCAAGACAGACTCCTGCTGGAAGATCTGCTTGTAGGCGTTCCGGATCTCCTCGATTCTCTTGTGGCTTTCCCGTCGCGCCTCGTCCGGGTAGAGGAGGATCAGCAGCATGGATCGCTCCTCGATGAGGACGCCGTCGGCGCCGCGGAACTGTCCGAGACCCGTCACGAGGGTGAGGCCGTCGGGGAATCGCGGCGTGACGCACTGGTCGAGAAATTGCTGGAACTCAGCCTCGCTGACCTCGCCCCCGGGCCTGGCCGAGCCGAAGAACAACTCGGTGCCGGACAAACCGCTCCCCGTCGAATCGCTTCTCGGTCGGCGGTCGCTCGGTACGCGGGCGGTCGGCCATGCTCGAACCCTCGACCACGGCGCACGGCAGCAGCTCACCGGCCGCACCACCCGCCAGCGCATGGACGAGCGTGAAGGTCACCACGGCGACGCGATACGTCTTCACGGCGATGCTCTCCTTTCCCGAGGCAGCCAGGTTTCGACGGCTCTGTTCACCCCGAATCTATGCGTCTCTGCGAACGGGAGTCCGAAGAGTGGCGTAAGTTTTTCAAAAGAGAGTCGTAAAGTTTCCGAAAGGGCCATCGAAACAGGGCCGGCGGGGGGCTCCATGCAGCAGGCCACTGTCTTGTGGTGCGAAGACTTCCGGATTGACTTGCGGGACGAGCGGTTGTGGCGCGGAGGGGAGTCGCGCCCGCTCACGCCCAAGGCCTTCGCGGTGCTTCGCCATCTCGTCGCGCAGCCAGGCCAGCTCGTGACGAAGGCGGCGCTCCTGGAGGCGATCTGGCCCGACACGGCCGTGGGTGACGCGGTGCTCACGGTAGGGATTCGTGAGCTTCGGCGAGCGCTCGGCGACGACTCCCGGGCGCCCCGCTTCATCCAGACGGTGCACCGGCGCGGCTATCGGTTTCTCGCGGCGATCCGGTCGAGCCCGCCAGCCGGTATCGGCTCCGAGACCGCCGATCGGAGTCGCCCATCCGACTCGCCCGATTTCACCGTGGAGGATGAGGAGCGGGCGCGGGACGTGGCGCCGTCCCGCGCCCTCGTCGGGCGAGAGGCGGAGCTGCGCCAGCTTCACGCATGCCTCCGACGAGCCCTCGACGGAGAGTGCCAGGTGGTGTTCGTGATCGGAGAGCCCGGCATTGGCAAGACAGCGCTGGTGGGGGCGTTCGTGGAACAGGTCGCTCGGTCGACCGAGGCGTGGATCGGAGAGGGGCAGTGCATCGAACACTACGGGGCTGGCGAGGCGTACCTGCCTGTTTTCGGGGCGCTGCATCAGCTCTGTCGCCGCCCCGACGGGTCTCGGCTGCAGGAGATCCTGGCTCAGTACGCCCCAAGCTGGCTCGCACAGATGCCGGGCCTCCTCGACGCACCCACCCTGGATGTCCTCGCGCTGAGGACCCAGGGCGCCACCCGGGAGCGAATGCTCCGTGAGCTGGCCGACGCGCTCGAGGCGGTGACGGCCGAACAGCCTCTCGTCCTCGTGCTGGAGGATCTGCACTGGAGCGATTACGCCTCCGTTGAGCTGCTGTCGTTCCTGGCCCGGTGCCGGCCGGCAGCGCGCTTGCTGGTGATCGGAACCTATCGGCCCGAGGATGCGGTCGCGCGAGAGCATCCGGTGGCCTCCGTGTCCGACGACCTGGCGTCGCATCGACTATGCCGGGAACTGCCGCTCGAGCGGCTTACCGAGGTGGGTGTCCGGCGTTATTTCGCCGGAGTGCTCGCCGAGCACCGCATCCCTGACGCTCTGGTGAGCCATCTTCATCAGCGAACAGGAGGCAACCCGCTGTTCGTGGTCAACGTCGTCCAGGATTGGATGACGCAGGGGGTGCTGGTGGAGGTCGAGGGCCGCTGGGAGCTGGGTCGGGCGATCGAGGATGCCGCGCGAGGGGTGCCGCCGAGCATCAGGCAACTCATCGAGCGGCAGCTGGCTCGGCTCGGCGCGTCCGACCAGCGGCTGCTCGAAGCCGCCAGCGTGGCTGGAGAGGAATTTTCCGCCGCGCTTGTCGCCGCCGAGGTTGCCGAGGAGGCGGAGGACGTCGAGGAGCGGTGTGCGGCTCTGGTGCGACGACATGTCTTGCGGCCGCGAGGGACGGCCGAGTGGCCTGACGGGACAGTTGCCGGTCGCTACGCGTTCGCCCACGCCCTCTATCAGGAGGTCCTGTACGAACGGGTGCCGGCCGGGCGCCGGGTACAGCTGCACCGCCGGATCGGGCGTCGACTCGAGGAAGGCTTTGCCAGGCAAGCCGAGGACATCGCGGCCGAGCTGGCGGAGCACTTCGAGCGCGGGCGGGAGTACGAGCGGGCGGTGCGCTACCTGGAGCAGGCAGCGCGCAAGGTGTTGCGGCGAAGTGCGCCCCAGGAGGCCGTTCGCCATCTCGAGCGGGCCCTGAACATGCTTGCCGCACTGCCCGACACGGCCGAGCGGGACCGGCACGAGCTGACCGTGCGGACCACCTTGGGCCAGGCGCTGACGGCGATCCACGGCTACATGGCCCGCGACGTGGAGCACGCGTACAGGCGGGCCCGCGAGCTGTGCCAGCGCCTTGGTCCGTCCCCTGATCTCGCCGCGGTCCTCTTCGGCTTCTGGGGGTTTCACCTGGTGCGCGCCGAGCACGAGACTGCCCTCGATGTCGGCGGGCAGCTGCGGCAACTGGCCGCGACCGAGCAGGACGCGGGGCTCCAGGTCGTCGCGCACGGCGCGATGGGTGTGTCGCTGCTCTGCACCGGGCAGATCGTTGACGCCCGCGCCGAGCTGCAGCGGGCGATGACGGTCTACGACCATCAGAAGCACCGCTCGCTCGCCGTGTTGTATGGCGTGGACCCGTGGGTCGCCTGCGGCGCGTACGCGGGTCTGGCGTTGTGGCTGCTGGGCTTCGCCGATCAGGCCGCGCGGGTCAGCGAGGAAGCCACCGAGCGAGCCCGCGAGCTCGGCCATCCCCTGAGCGTCGCGTTCGCCCTGAACCTCGCCGCCTTGCTGTTCATCGCGCGCCGTGAGCCGGAGGCTGCCGAGCAGCGGGTGGACGCGTTGATCGCGCTATCGAAGGAGCACGGCCTCCCGTATTGGACCGCCCAGAGCGCTGTCCAGCAGGGATGGGCGCTCATTCGGCGCGGGCGATACGAGGAAGGGCTGGCGCCGGTGCAGACGGTTCTGAACGCGTGGCGCGCGGAGGGCAGAGCCCTGCTCGGACCGAGCTACCTCGCGGCCATTGCCGAAGCGCATGGGGCGCTCGGACAGGTCGAGCGCGGGCTCGAGGTCGTCGACGAAGCGCTGACGGAAGTCGAACGCACCGGGGAACGCTGGTGGGAATCCGAGCTCCGACGGCTCAAGGGCGATCTGATTCTCAAGGCGCCGTCTCGCGCGGCCGGGTCGCGCCGGCAGAACGTTGAGGACGCGGAGGAATGCTTCCAGCAGGCCCTTGTCGTCGCCCGCGCGCAGGGGGCGCGAGCGCTGGAGCTCCGCGCGGCCATGAGTCTGGCCAGGCTCGCGCGGGGTCGGGACAAGGAGACGGCCGCCCACCTGCTCCTCCGGGAGACGTACGACTGGTTCACAGAGGGACTCGAAACGCCCGATCTCCAGGAGGCCCGCGCCCTGCTCACGACCGGCCGGGCCGACTCGCCGGAGGCGGTCTCGCCTGCGCGCGCGTCGGGCCGCGGCGCCCCTCGCCAGGTAGCTCCGAAAGCGAGGGCGCCCGGCTTCCGCTCCGACGACGTCTAGGGAATCACCACCGTCAGGTACTTGAGGTTGTTCGTCTCGAGAGGCTCCGAGATCTCTTCGTTCCCATCGGCGATGACGAGCAGATAGAACGTCCCGCCGCCGACCCCGGCCGGCAGGGTGACTTGCGTCGAGGCGGCGCTCTGCTCGCCAGCTCCGAGTGCGGGAATGGCGCGGCTCGTCAGCGGAGGCTCGCCGTTGTAGGTCTTCGTGGTCGACAGGTAGTAGTGGGTGGTCGATGCCGGCGCGCCGGACACGCCGCGGTTGCGGGTGGTGTCGTTGACGAGAATGGTGGCACCCCGCGCGGCCGTACTCGGTCCGGTCAGGACGCTGATGTACAGGTCCGGGCCGATCCTGACGATGTCGTAACGGGCGTTGTTGCGCCTCGTCGGTCTCGCCCAGCGCGTTGTTACCGTCGGCGACGGCGAAGAGGTAGTAGGTGCTGGCCGACCCGATATAGGCGGGGATCGTCACGGAGGTGGTCGCGACGTCGTTGAGCACCGGCCGCGAGGGCGGGCACGTCGCGGCTACCGAGGAGCACCCCGGGTTGGCGGGATTGAAGGTGGCGGTGGTCGAGAGATAGAACGTGGTCACCGACGGCGGGGCCGCGCCGACGCCGCGATTGCGGGTGGTGTCCTGGACGGCGATCGAGCTGCCGGGCACGGCGGTGGTGGGTGCGATGACGGCGCTGACATGCAGGTCAGGACCAATCGTGAGGTCGGCGGCGCCGACGTTATTGAGCTCGTTGGGCTCGGCCACTGTATTGTCCGCGTCGGCGACAGCGAGGAGGAAGCTGGCGGGGCCGACGTTCGCCGGGATGTGTGAGAGTCGTGGAGACGGAGTTGGTTTGCCCAGCCGGAAGCTCGGGCACGATGCGGCTACCGATGCGCACGGCTCCGGCGGTTAAGGTGGTTGTGGTCGAGAGATAGAACGCGGTCACCGACGCGGGGGCCGCGGAGACGCCACGGTTGCGTGTCGTGTCCAGGACGGTGATGGAGCCGCCGGGCACGGCGGTGGCGGGCGCGCTGAGGGCGCTGATGTGCAGATCGGGGCCGATCTTTAGGACGGCGTACGCCGACTATTGTTGCTCTCGAGGGGCTCGACCACCGTGTCGTCACCGTCGGCGACGGCGAAGAGGTAATTGGTGCCGGCGGAGCCGACAGACGCGGGGATGGTCAGGGTCGTGGTCAGCGTGCTCGGTGAGGCCGGCCTCGAGGGCGGGCACGTCGCGGCTACCGAGGAGGCTGAGCGGAAGCGTCGAAGGTGGTTGTGGTTGCGAGAAAGAACTTGGTGACGCGACCGCAGGGGATGCGGAAACGCCGCGGTTGCGCGTGGTGTCGTGCACCGAGATGGTGCCGCCCGCCACCGGGGAACCGGTGGGTGCTGAGGGCGCTGATGTGCAGGTCGGGTCCGATCTTGAGGACGGCGTACCCGACATTGTTGCTCTCGAGGGGCTCGGCCACCGTCGTCCGCACCGTCGGCGACGGCGAGGAGGTAGTTGGCGGGCCTGACAGTCGCTGGGATGTTGAGGGTTGTTGTCATCGTGCTAGTGAGGCCGGCCTCGAGCGCCGGCACCGTGCGGTTACCGAGGAGCTGGGCGGAAGCGTCGAGGGTGGTGGTCGTCGAGAGATAGAAGGTCGTGACCGACGCGGGGGCTGCGGAGACGCCGCGGTTGCGCGTGGTGTCTTGCACCGAGATATTGCCGCCCGCCACCGGGGTGCCGGTCGTGCTGAGGGCGCTGATGTGCAGGTCGGGGCCGATCTTGACGACGGCGTAGGTGGTGCTGTTGTTGGCCTCGTCGGGTTCCGCCACGATCGCACTATCACGTCGGCGATGGCGAAGAGGTAGTAGGTGCCGGCCTCCCCGATCTTGTGATTGGCGTGATTGGTCGGAATGTTCAGCGTCGTTGTGGCTGGATGGGTAGCGCCGGCGTCGAGGCCAGGCACGGCGCGGCTGCCGAGGGGAATGGCCCCAGAAGCGTTGAAGGTGGTTGTGGTGGAGAGATAGAAGGCGGTGACCGACGCCGGGGGCGGGGAGACGCCGCGGTTACGCGTGGTGTCCAGGACGGTGATGGAGGTGCCAGCCACGGCGGTGGCGGGCGCGCTGAGGGCGACTGACGTGCAGGTCGGGCCCCATCGTGACGACGACGTAGGTGGTGGTGTTGTTGATCTCGTCGGGCTCCGGCGACCGTGATTGTCGCCGTCCGCGACGCCAAAGAGGTAGTAGGTCCCAGCCGAACCGACATTGCTGGGGATGTTCACCGACGTGGTGGCGGGATTGGTCGCGGCGGCCTCGAGGGCGGGCACCGGCGCGGCTGCCGAGAAGTATGGCGGAAGCGTTGAAGGTGGTCGTGGTGCCGAGGTAGAACTTGGTGACCGACGTGGGGGATGCGGAGACGCCGCGGTTGCGCGTGGTGTCTTGCACCGAGATGGAGCCGCCGGGCACGGCGGTGCCGGTCGTGCTGAGGGCGCTGACGTGCAGGTCAGGGCCGATCTTGATCTTGAACCACTTAACGTTGTTTCCCTCGTCGTACTCCCCGAAGATGCCGTCCGGGTCGAGCACAGCCAGGACGTAGTAGTTGCTGGCCGTGCCCACCGTCGCTGGCAGCGGGACGGGAGTGGTCGCGCCATCGGTCGTTCCCGCGTCGAGCGCGGGCACGGGGCGGCTGCCGAGCAGGATCGCGCTGGCATCGACGGTCGGCAAGGTCGAGACGTAGAACTTCAAGGTCGAGGCACCCGCCGCGCTCTGGCCACGGTTGCGCACGCTGTCGACGATCGGGATCGTCGAGCCAGGAGCCGCAGACGCCGGCGCCGAGAGCGTCTCGACGAGGATGTCTGGGCACACCTTGATCGCCTGGGCGCGCACGTTGTTGGTCGTGATGGGCTCGTCTCCCACCGACGTGGCGTTGGCCTTGGCGAGGATGTAGTAGTTGCAGGACGCGCCCACCCCGTTCGGGATAATCACGGTTGAGGCCCCAGTGCTCGTCTCGCCGGAGGCCAAGGGTGGCACCGTGCGGCTGCCGATCGCGACCGCGGTCTCATCCAAGGTCGAGCGCGTCGAGATGTAGAACTGCGTCACCGTCGAGTCGGCCCCGCCTGTTCCGATGTTCGCCGTCGTGTCGGTCACGCTAAACGGCACCCCGACCACGGCCGACGCTGGCACGATGAGGCTGTCCACCCGCAGGTCGCACTGGCAGGCGGCTGGCGCGGCCAGCGTCGCGAGCGCCTGTGTGTCACGCGCGTCGAGGGGACGGGCGCCGGCATCGGCAAGGACGACCGACGTAAGGCTGCAGGCAGAGACTTCCCCGGCGAGCGGCGGCGCGGGAAACGGCGCGGGCTCGGTGCCTTGCGCGTTCAGATCGGTGGCGAGGGGGGTTCCGCTGACGTTGTCGAGTACGTAGGCTCGGCCATTCGAGATCGGAGCCCCCTCACAGTTGCCGCTGCAGACGGTGAGGGCATTGGCCTGCCGTGTCTGGGGACCTGCCGGATCAGACGAGAAGAGGTTGGCGACGATGTTGGCGGTGGCGCCGTTGTAGACGACGGTGCCGAAGCCCGACCCCCACACGATGTTGTTGCGCATGTCGAGCGTGGTGGCGGCGGCGGACGTCCCTGCCTCGTTGACAAACGCCGTCGGATTGCCGGCCTCGGAGCCAATCAGGACGTTGTTGTGCAGCGAAACCCTGCTGGCGCCGTTCGCGATGATCGCGTTATGGGCGGGCTCTGACGTCGATCCGAGGATGCTCCAGCAGATCGTGATATCGCGGGCGTTGTCGACGGCGACGTTCAGCATGGCACTGCCGCTCACCGACACATGGTCCACGACGATGTTGCTCGTGTCCGACGCGATGTGGATGCCGCTCGCGGCTGCGCCCCGGATGCGGACGGATTTCAAGATCACGTCGCGGGCGCCGCTCAGAACCACCCCCCAATTGTGAATGGAGATGCCCGGGGCGGGGGCCGAGGCGCCGTCGACCGTGATGGAGGCCGCCTCCACGAGGATGTCGCTGCTCGAGCACGATGTCACCGGCGACATCGAAGACCACGATGCGATTGCCTTGGGAGAGAGCGTCGCGGAGGCTACCCGGCCCCGAGTCGTCGAGGGTCGTGACGTGGTAGACGCTGCCGCCCCGCCCGCCCGCCGTGATCGCCCCGAATCCCTGGCAGGATGTTGCGTTCGGGTCGGCTGAAGCCGGCATGGCTGACACAAGCGATAGGAGCGTAAGGAGAGCTGCTGCAGCCCTCCCCAGCCGCGCCCGACGGGCGGTTCGCTGCTTGAAGCGCATCAGGTCCCCCCAAGTTGCCCGTAGTGAAATCCGGGCGGTACGTTATCAAAAATGATGCCATGCGCGGGACGCGAATAAGTACGAGTGGCATCGGCAGAAATCACGCAGAATGGCCCAGCGGGCGGCGAGTTTCGGCGACGCGAGCCACGCGCCACACCTCAATAGTGGAGATGCGTTTCCACTATTGATCCCTGTGTGCCGCACCTCCGGCCCGCGCTCTCACCGCGCGCGGATCCCTTGTTGGCCCAACGGAGGCTTTAAGGAGCGCCGCTAGCAACCCGCGCTGTTAGGAAATCTGGTCCGTGCTGTCAGCTTTCTTGCCAGACGCTCGAGAGGGGCGACTGGCTTCGGACGCTCCCCAGGGGAAGCCCACTTCGACCCGCAGCCCGCCAAGGGCGGCCGAGCGGCCGAAGTGCAAGGCTGAACTGAACCTGAACGGGCAAGAACGTGGGCGGTGCGGCTCTACGGTGTCGCCAGTCGTTGCTTTTCCCGCTGCGCTTCGCGGATGACGTAGGCGCGAATGGCCTCGACGTCGTCCGGGCTCAGGTGCTGTGCGAACGAGACCATCCCGTTCTTGATCATGGCGCCACCGAGCACGATCGAGGCGTATGTGTCGCGCGAGGCCAGGGTGGGGGAGTATCGCAGATCCGGCACGACACCGCCGGCCACGACCGAATGCCCGTGGCACTGGGTGCAATACAGCGCATACAACGCGCGGCCCTGATCGACAGCCTGCGGCGAGGCCGTCAGGGCGGGCGGGTCGAAGGGCCGACGCGCCGTCGGCAAGGGCGGCAACGACGCCCGCGCGCCGAGCTTGAAGGTCAATACCCGATTGACGCCGCCGCGCGGCGCCTGGGTGACGACCTCCCCGGCGAACAGGGGCAGCGCCCCGCCCCAGCCGGCGAGCACGGTGACGTACTGCTCGCCGTCGACCTCGTAGGTGACCGGTGCGGCCACGATGCCCGTCTGCGCGAAGAATTCCCAGAGGGGTGTGCCGTTCGCCGCGTCGTACGCCGCGAACTTCCCGAGGCCATTGCCCTGAAAGACGAGGCCGCCCGCCGTCGCGAGCGTACCGCCGTTCCATCCGATCGGGAACACGACCTCCCACGCGGCCTTTCGCTGAATGGGATCCCATGCGACCAATCGTCCCTTCGCCGACGCGCGGATCGCCTTTCGCACGGCTTCGTCGTCGGGCAAGGTGGACGCACCGGGGTTGAGGCCCGCGTTCCAGAAGACACCCGGGCGACGCTGGAACGTGGCCGGATCGGCCGCCATGAAGAAGAACCCGCCGTCGGTGGCCGGCAGGTAGACGAGCCCGGTCACCGGGCTATAGCTCATCGGCTGCCAGTTGTGGCCACCGATCGGGCCCGGCTGCACCAGGAGCGGCTTGCCGGTCGTGCTGTAGCGAGCTTCGGGCTTCTCGATGGGTCGGCCCGTCCGGGGGTCGAGTCCGCTGGCCCAGGTCACGTTCACGTACGGCGTGCCGGAGATGAACTCGCCGGTGGCGCGGTCGAGGACGTAGAAGAAGCCGTTCTTCGGCGCCTGCATCAGAACCTGGCGCAGTCGGCCGTCGATCGTGAGGTCCGCCAGGATCATGTGCTGGGTTGCGGTGTAGTCCCAGTCCTCGCCGGGAGTGGTCTGAAAGTGCCAGACGTACTCGCCCGTGTCCGGGCGCAGCGCCACGATCGACGAGAGGAAGAGGTTGTCCCCCGTCCCGTCGCTGCGCATCTTGTAGTTCCACGGTCCGCCGTTGCCCACGCCGATGTACACGAGATCGAGCGCCGGGTCGTACGCCATGGAATCCCACACAGTGCCTCCGCCACCATGCGTCCACCACTGGCCGGCCCATGTTCGCGCGATCATTTCGACGGTCTTCGTCTCGAAGCCGTCCGCCGGGTTGCCGGGGACGGTATAGAAGCGCCACAGCATCGTGCCGGTCTCGGCGTCGTAGGCCGACACGTAGCCGCGCACGCCAAAATCGGCGCCGCCGTTGCCGATGAGGACCTTGCCCTTCACGATGCGGGGCGCGCCGGTGATGGTGTAGTCCTTGGTCTGATCGACGGTGAGCGTCTCCCATACCTTGGCGCCCGTCTTCGCGTCCAGGGCGATCAGCCGGCCGTCGAAGGCGCCGACGTACACCTTCCCCGCCCACACCGCCACGCCGCGGTTGACGATGTCGCAGCAGCCCTTGGCGCCGTAGGCGCCGGATACCTGCGGGTCGAACTCCCACAGGAGCTTGCCGGTCTTCGCCTCGAGCGCCAGGACGTGGCTCCAGGCGCCGGTCGTATACACCACACCGTCCACGACGATGGACGTGGCCTCCACCCCGCGGGCCGTGCGCGCTTTGATATCGTGGGACCAGGCCAGCCCGAGCTGGCCGACATTGGCCGTCGTGATCCGGGCGAGCGGGCTGAAGCGCTGCTCGGAGTACGTCCGGCCATGCGCGAGCCAGTTCTGCGGCTCCGTGTCCGCCGCCACGATGCGCGCGCCGGTGACGTTCGGTGCCATCGTGGTTCCGGCGCATCCGACGAGGAAGCCTGCGACGAGCAGCGCTGCGCTGATCCGCCTCATCGTCATTCCCTCCGAGCGCGGCCGCTCGCTTCGGTTCCAGGCACGTTGCGCGGGCGGGCCGCCGCCCCCGCGCACCGCTGCGCCGAGCCTAGCGCAGAGAACAAAAATCGGTCAAGAATGGCCGCTGAGAGCGGCGGAGAGATGACCCGGGGACCGTTCACGATCGCCCTCATCGGCGCCGGCATCGGCGGCCTCACGGCGGCTCTGGCGCTGCGCCAGGCCGGCTTCGACGTCGACGTCTACGAGCAGGCGCCGGAGCTGACCGAGGTCGGCGGTGGTATCAATATGGGGCCGAACGCGGCGCGGATCCTCTATCGGCTCGGGCTCGGCACGTCTCTCGACCGCGAGGCGGTGCGGCCGCTCAGTACCCATCAGCGGCGGTGGCAGGACGGCCGCACGCTCCAGCGGGCGCCGCTCAACCCGCGGTGCGAGGAGCTCTACGGCGCGCCCCATCTGACCGTGCATCGCGCCGACCTGCTCGCCACTATCGCCTCGGCTCTTCCGGCAGAACGCATCCACTTCGGCCACCGCCTCGTTGGCCTCGTCGACAAGGGCGACCGCGTCGAGGCCTGGTTCGAGAACGGCGTGCGCGCCACCACGGGCGTTCTGGTTGGCGCCGACGGCATCCATTCGACGGTGCGCGCCGCGCTGCTCGGCGAGGAGGCGCCGCGCTTCGCCGGCTGCGTCGCCTACCGCGGCCTCGTGCCGGCCGAACGCCTCGTCGACCTCGGGCTGGAGATGGGCTCGCAGTCGTGGCTGGGGCCGGGCGGGCACTTCGTGCATTACTTCGTCTCGCGCGGGCGCCTGCTGAATTTCGTGGGGTGGACGGAGCACGACACCTGGAACCGCGAGGACTGGACCGATCGCGCGACCGTCGCCCGCGCCCTGGCCGCATTCGAGGGCTGGCATGCGCAGATCCGACGGATCATCGCCGCCGCCGATACCTGCTTCGTGTGGGCGTTGTAACGATAGGCCGAATTGCCTCAGGATTCCCCACGCGACGTGCACGTTTCACACTGAAACAGTGTTCCGAGGAGAAACAGCGCTGCCACGCGGTTTCGCTCGAGATCCTCTCGACTCTGCTGTGGCATGGTCCTTGATGGACGAGTAGACTCACACGAGAGGGGTGTCGCATCGCAATGCCTGTATCTCTCCTCCTGACATTCATTTCGACGCTCGCCTTCGGCATTCAGTTCCTCATCTTCGTGTACCTCTATCCCTCCCACCGCGTTCGCTTCTTCAACTACCTCGTCTGGGCCTGGGGCTTCTTCACCCTCTCGAAGGGAACGAAGCTGTTCGAGGCCCTCCTTCCGGGCACGATCGATCTCAGCGGGGCGATGGCCGCCGACTACGTGCTTGCCCAGTTCTTCATCGGAGCCGCCGCGCTCGCCTATCGGTACGATTACGCCATCGGGCCTCGCTATGCGATCGTCGGCGGCCTGGTGGCCCTGGGCGCCTTCTGGTCCGATCACTTGCCGCAGGCCTCCCCCTTGCTGGGCGACGTCGTCGGGATGCTCCTTGGGGGAGCCCAGGCCCTGGCCGCGTGCGCCTTCTGGTCGCCCTCTGCCGCCGGAGTTCGCTATCGGGGTGCGCGCCTGCTGGCCATCTCGCTCTGGTTGTGGGCCATCCATCGCGCGACGTCGCTGTGGCTGCATGCCGAGCCCGGCAACACCACGCACTTCGTGATTCACGCCACCTTCGTGTGCCTCTACTTCTCCGCCACCTTTGCCATCATCATCATGGTGCTCGACCGGGCGCGCAGCGAGGTGCGCTCGCTCAAGGAGTTGAACGAGCGGCTCGTCGACGGTCTCGGCGAGGGGTTGGAGCTGGTCGATGGTCACTTCGCCATCCGCCACGCCAACCGCTGGATGCTCGAGCACTTCGGTCCAGTGGCCGGCCGCCTGTGTTACGAGGTGCTCACCGCCGACGGCCGTCCCTGCCGGGGCTGTCCGCTCGAAACTCGGGACCAGATCGAGGACCCGGTGCGGCTGGAAATCGATGGCGTCGGTGGGCGGCGCTTTCAGCTGAGCTGCTCACCCGTCCGTCAGCCTGACGGTCAGGTGTTCCTGCTCGAGCTGGTCGCCGATGTGACCGAGCAGGTGCGACTCCGCGAGCGGCTGAGCGAAGCCGAGCGGCTGGCGGCGGCCGGTGAGCTGGCGGCGGGGGTCGCCCACGAGATCCGGAACCCGCTGGCCGCCATCGTGAACGCCACCACGTTGCTGGACGCTCGAGAGCAGCTCACGGCCGAGGAGCGAGCAAGCACCTTGGATGCCGTGCGCAAGGAGGCCCGCCGTCTCAACAGGATCCTCTCCGATTTCCTCATCTTCGCCCGGCCGCGGGAGCCCAAGCTGCTGCCCGGCGATCTGCGGGAAGTGGTGGAACACGTCACCGCGCTCATCCGGGATGATCCGGCGCGGGCGCGGCTGGTGGAGCTGGTCACGCGCATCGACCCGGCGCTGCCGCTGGTGGCCTTCGACCCCGACCAGCTCACGCAGGTATTGCTGAACGTGGCGCTCAACGGGATCGAAGCCATGGGCGGCCAGGGGCGCCTGTCGCTCGACGTCGGGCGGCGCAACGGCGAGGTGGTGATCGCCGTCGCCGACACCGGGCGCGGCATCTCGCTCGAAGAGCGGGGGCGGGTCTTCGAACCGTTCTTCTCCAAGAAGCCGGGCGGCACTGGCCTCGGGCTCACGATCGCCCGGCGCATTGTGGACGCCCACGGCGGCCACATCGATCTGGAGTCGACACCCGGGAAGGGCACGCGATTCACCATTGCCCTGCCGCTGGCGGCGGCCTGACCGCGTGGCGACCATCCTCATCGTCGACGACGAGGCCTCGGCGCGCTCCACCTTGGCCCTTCTGCTGCGCAAGCGCCAGCACCGGGTCGTGGAGGCGGACGGCGTCGTGGCGGCCATCAAGGCCCTGACCGACGACAGCTTCGATGCCGTCGTGACCGATTTGCGCATGCCCGATGGCAGCGGTCTCGACGTGCTGCGGGCGGTGAGGGCGCACGGCCACGACGCCGACGTCATCCTCTTGACGGCCTACGCCAGCTGGGAGTCGGCCAAGGAGGCCATGCAGCTCGGCGCCTTCGACTACTTCGAGAAGGGGCGCGAGCCGGACGAGCTATTTCTGCGCATCGACCGCGCGCTTGCCGACAAGGCCCTCCGGCGCGAGAACGAGAACCTCCGCGCCCAGGTCAGCGATCGCTACGCGCTGCCCGGGATCATCGCGTGCTCCCCCGAGATGCGGCGTGTCCTCGACCTCGTGGCCCGGGTGGCGCCGACCGACGCCACTGTACTCATCCAGGGCGAGTCAGGCACCGGCAAGGAGCTGATCGCCAAGGCGATCCATCACGCCAGTTCCCGGGCACGGGGATCGTTCGTGGCGGTCAACTGCGGGGCCTTGCCGGAGTCGCTGCTCGAGTCGGAAATCTTCGGCCACGTGAAGGGCGCCTTCACCGGCGCCTCCGCGAACAAGAAGGGCCTCCTCGAGGAGGCCCACCACGGCACCTTGTTCCTGGACGAGATCGGCGAGATGACACCGGCCCTGCAAGTCAAGCTCCTGCGCACCCTGCAGGATGGCGAGGTCCGTCCGGTGGGGTCGACGCAGTCGGTCACCGTGGATGCCCGCGTGCTGGCGGCCACCAACCGCGACCTGGAGCAGATGATGCGCAGCGGGGGCTTCCGCGAGGATCTGTTCTATCGACTCAACGTGATCGCCATCACCTTGCCGCCGCTGCGCGACCGCCGCGAGGACATCCCCGCGCTCGCCGAGCACTTTCTCACGCGGTTTGCTGCCCGCCAGCAGCGGACGCTTCGCCTGAGCCCCGCCGCCCTCGACCGTCTCCTCGCCTACGCCTGGCCCGGTAACATTCGCGAGCTGGTGAATGCCATGGAGCGCGCCGCAATCCTGAGCCCGCGCGACACGGTCGACCCCGACGATCTGCCCCCGCACATCGCCGCGTGCCTCGATCTCGGTGGACCGCCCCCCCTCCCGCGCCAGCTGAGCCTCGCCGAGACCGAGAAGGCCTGCATCATCCTGACGCTCGAGCGCTGCGGCTGGAACCACTCGCGCACGGCCGACGCCCTCGGCATCGGCCGCACCACCCTGTGGCGAAAGCTGAAGGAATACGGAATTGAATCACCCTAGCATGACGACGATTCTCGTGGTCGACGACGAGCCCTCCCCGCGCGAGACGATGGCGCTCCTGCTCCGCAAGCGGGGCCATCGAGTGCGCGAGGCCGATGGGGTGACCGCGGCCGTGCGCATTCTCGCCAGCGATCCGCCCGACCTCGTCCTCACTGATCTGCGGATGGCGGACGGAGTCGGGCTCGATGTGCTCCGGGCGGCCAAGACGCACTGCCCCGAAGCGGATGTCATCCTGCTCACGGCCTACGCCAGCTGGGAGTCGGCCAAGGAGGCGATGCAGCTGGGCGCCGTGGACTACTTCGAGAAGGGCAACGATCCCGAAGGGCTCCTGCGGCGTATCGAGCGCTCACTCGATGAGCAAGCTCGCCGCCTGCGCGCGCTGGCCGCGCCCGCCCTCGTCGAGGGCGAACGCGTGTTTCTCACGGTGCTCTTCGCCGACTTGCGCGGGTCTCTCGAGCTTCTGGCCGGTCGCGAGCTCGAGGACGCGCGGCTGATCCTGGACGGCGTGTTGGAGCGAATGATGGAGGCTGTCCACCATGAGGGGGGCACCGTGAACCAGGTGATGGGCGACGGCATCATGGCGCTGTTCGGTGCCCCGCTTCCGTGCCCCGACCACGCCGCGCAGGGCTGTCTGGCTGCCCTCCGGATGCAGGCGGCGGTGCGTCGCTACGCTGCCGTGCTGCGGCGCCATCGCGGCACCGATGTCGAGATCAGAGTCGGGCTGAACTCGGGCGAGGTCATGGTGCGCGCCATCGAGAGCGACGTCGGGCAGGACTACACGGCGGTGGGGCAGGCCACCCACGTCGCCGCCCGCATGGAGCAGCTGGCGCGCCCTGGCACGATCTTGATCACCCGAGACACGCTGCAACTAGCCGAGCACGCCATCACCGCCAGGCCCGTAGGGCAGGTGGCGGTGAAAGGCCTGGCGGAAGGGATCGAGGCCTTCGAGATCGTCGCGGCGCGGCCGCGCAGTACACTCGCATTGTGACCCAGGTTCCCGCGCCGACGCGACCGCGGTTCGGAACGCTTTGCGTCGACAGATCGAAGACCCCGAGGACCAACCGATGTCAGTCTCCTCGAAGAATGCCTGAGTTTTACGCCGACGAGCGCCTGGATGATGAATTGGGTCGCCTTCGTCGCCTCGGCCAGAGGCCCATCGAGGGTCTGGCCACGGGTGGGCGAGACTAGCTCTGCCGCCAGATCATCGCGGCTCTCGAGCCGACGGAGTCCGCTACGTCGTCATCAGAGGCCGGCGGCGACGCTTCACGGCTCCCCGTCATGACCACAGGCGCTCAGACCTGACGACGAAATCGGCGACCTTGACCTGTCGATGTTCCCGTCTGGCACGAGCGGCTTCGAGGATCCCGTCAGCACGCGGCCACGATGTCTCTGATGGTCCCCCCGTGGCGGTGGCGTCACCGCGGACGTCATCCGCTCCGAGGAGGCTGACGAACCGCCCGAGGAATCAGCTGCTCTTCCCGCGCCGCCGGCTGTTGCTGCATCGGTCGAAGACGGGGGACGGCGACCGGTAGGACGGCGGGAAGGGTTGCCTTCGCTCGCAGCGTCACACCGGGTCGAGGTGCAGACGCTCGGCCTCAGCCTGCTCCAGCCAGAAGCGCATGCCCATCTCAGCGAACATCGTCGTCGCATGGCAAATGTGCTCCAGGGCGTCCTCGCGTCGCCCGGCCTCGCGTTCCAGCTCGGCCAGGTCGAGGTGACACCGCGCCAACAGCGGGCGCCTTCCGTGTTTGTGGGCGAGGGCGAGCGCCCGGTCGAGGTGCCGCTTGGCCTCGGCGAACAGTGCTCGGATTCGCGCGGACGGCGGCCACACCGTCTCCTCTTCCGGCTCTACTCCAAGCTCGCGCCTCAGGATTCTTTCGCACTGCTGATATTGCTGCAGCGCAGTGCCGCGGCGTCCAAGCTCGCTGTACAGACGCATGAGGCTGCGGTGAACGGGCTCCTGGAGCGGGTCGAGTGCAATCAGCCGCCCCGCCGTCCGGAGGGCACCCTCGGCGTCTCCCGCTCTACGCTGCTCCGCGAGGAGCTTGGCCAGGGTCTCGAGCGCCAGTTCCCGCAGCCGCTCGCGCTCGGCCATGAGCCAATCTTCGAAGAGCGTCCCGCGGAAGGCGAAACCGGCCAGGAAATCACCGCGATAGAGCTCCGTCGCCTGCGCCAGCGCGGCCGCGTCACCCGCCCTCGCCAGTCGTTCGAAAGCCAGGATATCGACCTCGACCGACTCCGCATTGAGGGCCAGGGTCTCGCCGGTGAGCGCCAGGCACGGGGGTCGGCAGGGGCCAAAGCTCGGCGGAGAGCAAAGAGGGTCTCTCGCAGGGGGCTGCGCGCCAAGGATTGGGATCGTTCACCCCAGAGAAGCGCTGCCAGCTTGTCACGCGAGTGGGGCTGCCCGGGCGACCGGGCAAGGGGCGTCGCATGATCAGCTGGCGACGCACCTCTGCCCGGCGGCTCTAGGGCAGGCCCGTCGCGGGATCGAGCCGGAGCCGGCGCATGTTGGCGCCGGGCTGAAGTCGAACATGTCGTCCAGCGAGCCGGCGATGTTGTCGAACGAGATCGGACTGATGCGCTTCCCACCGAGCCAGTTGTCCTCGATGAAGCGCAGGATCGACGTCTGGTCGGTGAGCGCGTGGCTCACGTAGTTCTCCTTGGCGTAGGGCGAGATCACCAGGAGCGGCAGCCGCGGCCCGTAGCCGCAGCGGGCCCCTGGCCCATCAGTCCGGCTCCCGCACAGGAAGTCGAGCGGCGTGTTCGACTGGTTGACGATGGGCGGCATCACGTGGTCGTACCAGCCGTCCGAGTCGTCCCAGGCGATGATCACCGCCATGTGGCGCCACTCGGGGAGCTGCTGGAGCCAAGTTCAGGACGGTGACCAGGAAGACCTGCTCGTCGAGGGGATCGGAGTTGCCCGGGTGTCCGTTCTGGTAGGCCGGCGCCTTGAGGAACGAGACCGCCGGCAGATGGCCGGCGCGCGCGGCCCTCCAGAACCAGCTGAGATCGTAGAGGTGGTTCGCCTGATCGGTCTTGCCGACCATGGCCACCGACGTCGGCGGCAGATGGAGCGGGTTCGCGGTGGAGGCAAAGTACTGGAAGGGATTGTGATGCGGCACGTAGTCGGGAATCCGCAGGGGGTCGGTGGCGGGATCGACCCCGACCGCGCGGTCGAAGGCCTCGAGCGGATGGCTGCTCGAGCAGCCGCCATCGCGTGTGCGCGTGAATCCTCCCTGGAACCAGCCCCAGGTCACCCCCGCCGCGGTGAGCAGATCACCGATGTTCCGGCCGGTCATGCGCGGCCGTGCTGCCCTCCGAGCAGACGTCCCAGTAGGGATCGGTGTCGTCGACGAAGGTCCCGAGCTGCCCGTTGGTCGGCGCGGGCGTGCTCGTGGACGACACCGGGGGGCCGCACTCGGGGACGTCCCCGAAGACGGCGTCCGGCGGCCCGCACAGGACCCCGTAGGTGTCGCCGGCGGTCAGGTTCAGCGCGCCGCGCGTGGACTGGCCCGACATGGTGGCGAAGCTGTTGTCGGAGAGGGCGAAGTGCTGGGCGTAGTTCCAGAGCGCGGTGACGGTGTTGCCGTCGAAGTACCCCATCACCGTGTCCCACCGTCCGTCGCTCCCCGTGTGACAGAACTGACGGGGGTTGGTCGGGCCCTGAGCGTCGAAGCGGGGAACTGGTCCATGAGGCCGCCGTTGCGCGCGCGCTGCTCGGCCGTGTACTCGTGGTCCTGGTCGCAGGTGAACGCCTGCAGTCCGATCGATGCGGAACGGATTCGATGAGTTCGGATTCCGCTCGAGCAGGGTCGGGGTGAGCCCGTTCACCGACGGGGTGCCCGGGCGCGCGTGAAAGGCAGGTTGCCCGGGCGGGTTGACGGCCACGGGGTAGGTGGCGAAGTACGCATCGAACGAGTGATTCTCCTGGAAGATGACCACCAGGTACTTGATCGGGGTCGCGGTCTCGAGGCGCGGTGACGCGGGAGCGGTCCCGACCGCCAAGACACGAGCAGCAGGACACCGATCCGCCCCGGCGATCTTGAATCGCGCATCGCCATGAGGACCCCTCCTCCGGGCTGGGATGGGGTGTGGGAGGTCCGGGCCCGGCGGCCCCTCGCCGCGCGCCAGAATCGCGCTCGCCGGAGACCGTGTCAAGAGAGGGTGCCTTCCGTCAGGGATGTCGAGCGAGACTTCGACCGGGATCTTTCTGATGATTCGGGTGACTATCGCTGACGATCGCCGCGAAACGCTCGACCGGTTCGAGGTCGTTGAGGGCGGCCACGACGCGCTCCAGGTCCAGGCCGACGTACTCGTGGACGATCACGTTCCGGAACCCCGGCAGCCGCCCGAGCTGTCCGACCAGCTCGGGCGGGGAAGCGAGGGTCGCGCGCGAGGTTCCTCACCGCCTCCGTATAGTCCTCGAACCGTTCCCCCCGGCGGGCGGACAGCTCGCCCGCGATGTCGATCACGAGCTGGCACACCGTGAACAGCGAGAACAGCACGTCGTTGTGAAGGGACAGTCCGATCGAGGGCGTCCCGATTCCCCACGCGGGTCGAGCTCGCGGAGATGATCAAGGTGGCGCCGGAGCTGACCAGCCGCTCGGCCAGGTACGTCACCGCTCGAGAGCGTCGAGCTCGAGCCGTCGCATCCGGCGCAGGAACGGCTCGAGGTCTGCCGCGCGGAGCTGAACATCTCGCACGAAGGCGTGGTCAGCCTCGAGATCCGTGCAGCAAAGTCGAAGGCCGGTGGTCACGATCCGCCGGCCGAAGTGAGGGGGCGCGTCGTTGAGCACCACGACGTCGATCGCTTGCGTCTGCAGCGCCGCCTGCAGGATCCCTGACAACCGCAGGCGCTTCTCGAAGCGCTCCCGCGCGCTCGGGTAGGCATCGTAGCGCAAGAGAATGGCCACGTCGACATCACTCTCGCGATGGGCACGCCCCTCCGTATGGCTCCCGAACAGATACACGGAGACAAGGCCGCCGCACGCGGCTTCGGGAAGCGCTTGTCCGATCCGGACCGCAAGTTCCTGGACGTCCGACGTCACCCGTAGCTTCGCGTTCACCGGTCCATTATTACCGGGGTGCGGAGACGAGCCATATCACTCTTGAATGCTGGCTCCCCCTCGCCACCCGACCGTGCCCCGGCCGTCCCCGGAGACCTCGCATTCATCCTGCCGCCGCGCATGATAAAGGGCGGGAACTGGATCGCGGATCCGGACGCCGCGACCATCGAGTGTCGACGCCTTGCCGAGGGCCAGTGGCAACTGCTCGTGAAGACCACGGGCCCTGACACCCTCCGGCTGCCGCTTCCGCACGCGGTGCCGCTACGCGATGCCTCGCTGCGCCGAGGCGGTGCCCATTTCCATCCGGCTGGCGACGGACCACCACGTCGCCTGTTACCTGCACGACGGGGCATAGCCGGGGCGCACGCGCTCGGACAACTCGATCCGGCGAGACATGGCGGGCCCCGCAATGGGGATGCTATGATCGCGGCCGTCATGAGTGCCGATGCTCGGCCCGGACCGCTGACCGGCCTGCGCATCGTCGACCTCACCGAGCACATGGCCGGCCCGTTCTGCACGATGATCCTCGCCGACATGGGCGCAGAGGTGATCAAGGTCGAGCGGCCGGGCAAGGGCGACTCCTCCCGCGCCATGGGCGACGGCAGCGAGCGCAACCCATACTTCCGCTACATCAACCGCAACAAGAAGAGCGTCACCCTCGACTACAAGGCCGCGCGCGGCCGCGAGGTGTTCCTTGCCCTGATCGAGCGCGCCGACGTCCTCGTGGAGAATTATCGACCCACGGTCATGGAGCGCGCCGGCCGGGCTACGAGGTGCTCCGCGCCCAGAACCCGCGCCTGATCTACGCGCAGCTCTCCGGCTACGGCTACGATGGCCCCTACCGTGACAAGGGGGGCTTCGACCTGATCGCGCAGGGCATGGGTGGCATCATGACCGTCAACGGCGAGCCGGATGGGCCGCCGATGTCTGTCGGGCTGCCGATCTGCGACCTCGGCACCGGCATGTGGGGGGTGCAGGGCATCCTCGCCGCGCTCTACGAGCGCCAGCGCACCGGCCAGGGCCAGCGCGTGGAGTGTTCGCTGCTGGAGACGGCGATCGGTTTCAGCTCGTGGACGAGCGCGGGCTGGCTCGCCGACCGCCAGGAACCGACCCGCCAGGGCTCACGCCACCGCCAGAACGCGCCGTACCAGCGCTTCGCTACCGGCGACGGGTTCATCATGATCGGCGCCGCCGGCCAGCACATCTGGGAGCGCTGCGCCCGCGCGCTGGGCCGGCCCGCGTGGCTCGAGGACCCGCGCTTTCGCACCGGGCGGGACCGGATGCGGAACCGCTCCGCGCTCGAGCGCGAGATGGAGGCTCTCCTCGTTACCGAGCGCTCCGAGCACTGGGTGAAGGTGCTCGACGACGCCGGAGTGCCGTGCGGGCCCGTGTACACCTATGCCCAGCTCTTCGCCGACCCCCAGGTCGTGCACCGCGAGCTGGTTGTCCAGGCCGACGATCCGGAGCTGGGCCGCGTGGCGCATATCCGGACGCCGATCAGGATGTCCGCGGGTGAGGTCGCGGTCCGGGCCGTCGCGCCGAAGCTCGGCCAGCACACCGCCGACGTGTTGGCCGCGCTGGGATACTCCGGGTCCGACCTGGCGGCGCTCCGGCGCGACCACGTGGTCTGAGCGGTGGCGGCCGGCGAGGTGTGAAGGCGAGCCGAACGAACCTCCTCATGGCCGAGGGCGTGTAAGAACAGGCGCCGGCGGCCACCATCGCGGCTGCCCGTGACATCTTGACGCCTGTCCATGGCAGGGGTCACCAGGTTGGGTCCGGGATCGTTCCCCTATGAATTCGCAAACTTCCGTGACGCCTTCTGGCTTCGACTCCCCGAAAGAGGCTCCAGTGTCACCGCTGGTGTCACCGTGCGGGGTGACACCGGGCGCATCTTGCGGGCCGCCTCCTGCAAATCCCCAGGACTCACGATGTGGTAGGCGTCGAACACCCGACGGGTCTTGTGCCCGGTGATCTGCATGGCCACCCGCTCGGGAATGCCGTCGCGGGTCACCATGTTCTTGACGGCCGAGCGCCGCATATCATGCTTGAGCCGGCCGGCCACACCCGCTTTGCGACACGCCGTCTGCCAGGCCCGCTTGTAGTCGCACCGCCGATCGCCGGGCTGATGGAAGCGTCTGCTCGTCGAGTGCGGGAACAACCACGGGATGATCCGGCCGAGTGCCTTCTGGAGCGTGTCGACTCTGGCCACCTGCTCGGCGAGCAGCTCCTGGAGTTCGTCTGGGAGGAACACGACGCGCCCTGCGTCGGTCTTCGTCTCCGGATCGAGTCGCAGCACCTGCGCTTCGAGGTCCAGGTGGCGACGTTCGAGCGTCATCACTTCGGACTGGCAGCGCCACCCGAGCACGTAGCCGATGGTGGCGGCCACCCGGAGGTCCGGAGGCAGGTGTCTCGCCACCGCAGTGAACTGGTCCGGCTCCAAGAACCCTTGCCGGGGCTTGCCCTCGGGCGGCTTGCGGAGCTTGGGCACCCGCCAGAGCTTGCCCTGCTCGGCGGCCAAGTTGAGCATGGTGGTCAGGGTCGAGAGCTCCTTGCGAATGGTGCCGTCGGCGGCACCCTCGTTGCGCCGCGCGACGGTGTAGCGGGTGGCATCTGTTGGCCCCAGCGTGGCAATGCGCCGGCCCCGGAACATCGGGTCAAGGTGGGCAAGCCGGTAGCCAGCCTCGGTGAGATCCCGGGATCCGCTCGCCTCGTAGTGGGCGAGCAGGTCCGCTCGCACTTCCTCGTAGCGGATCTTGTCCAGGCGCGGCACCACGGGCTTGCCTTCGGAGGCCGTGCCTTCCCGCCGCTTGAGGAGTTCCTTGGCGTCACGCTCCTTGCTCGTGCCGGTGCTCTCGTACTTCGGCGCACCGTTGACGTAGTACTTGATCCACCAGTAGGGAGAACGGGATCGTCGATACAGCATGCCCATGTCCGTGGGGTCTCCTGTCCGGCCGTCCGTGCTAGCATCGGCCTGGTCTGAGGTCTCCTGTGTTCGTGCGCCCCGGGTCTGGTCAACCCGGGGCGTTGTCTATCTCACCAACTCGCCGAGTTCGACTCCGAGCGCCTTCGCAAGACGTACAGCCACCGGCAACGTCACCACGGTCTTGGTTCCGGTCTCGAGTTCTGAGAGGAAGCCTTGCGAGATCCGGGCTCGCTGTGCGACTTGCACTTGGGTCAATCCACGACGACGGCGCCAACGTCGGAGTGATGGTCCAAGTTTCATAGAGCTAAATTATAGCTGACAGAGATACACAATTGCAAGCTTGACAGGCTCCGCTGTCACGCCCTATGCTGGCGGGGCCTGGAAAGGCTGCTGTGAACCACGCCCCGGAAGGGGAAGGCCGGAAGGCCGGGAAGGCTGACGCCATGACGGAAGTCGAATTCTCCGCCTGTTGTCCAAGCTCGCCACCAGCGCCGAAACCCTCAATGCTGAGTCTGATTCCCTGAACGACCTCATTAGTCGATTCGAGGGGCAGCTTCGCGGCCTCAATGCAGGGCTCGAGGTGTGGGTAGAACACAAACCGCTCTCCGAAGAACTGTGGGAAGACGACCACGGTCTTGACGAAGACGACCAGCCCATGGTGGAGCGTGGCACCTACGATGAGCAACTCGGATTCGCAAAGGAGGGTGGATCGTGGCAACTGATGGTGCGTCGCACCACTTGGCAATACAAGGATCCTGACCGGCGAACGGGTGCCGAACTGATCCGGATTGGCGACTCCTGGTCGCTCTTGGGCGCCCCCCGTGCACAGCGAATTAACGCGCTTGAGCTATTCCCCGATCTACTCCAGCGGTTGCAAGACGCCGTCGACTCCGCTCTCCGGAAGATCGCTCGGGCGAAGCAGTTCGTGAAGTAACCCCGATCGAGTCCGGCTATCCCTTCCAGGCGACGCCCCGGGAATCGGCCCGGGGCGTTTCAGTGTCAGCGCCCGCGCAACCTCCCCGCCACCAGGTTGAGCAAGTAGGCCAGGGCGGCTTGGTCCGCATGCCGGATCACCGCCCGCATGGTATCCACGTGCGTCACACTCTCGCTGACCCGGCCGGTGAGCGTCTTCCGTATCGGGTGGTCGGAGGGTGGCACAAGGTGGAGATAGCAGGTTGGCCGTCCCACCACCGGCCAGCTTCGGCAGGGCGGTTTGGCCATTCCACGGGAGCCGACCGGGGCACCACAGACTCTCGATTGATCAACGTTGGTATGGAGAGGGCAGAACTTCTCGCCTGGATAGACATAGCGGTCACAGGGACCCACCAACGGTTTCGGAGCCGGGCACCGTGGTGGAGCGGGAGTGGCCGCCATTGGTTGAGGATGGTACCACCCCCGCCCGGGGTTACTCACTTCCACCGTGAGACGCCGCTCGGGGTTCCTCATATGACATGTATGTCCGAATTAGGGTCATGGCGGTTACCCCTAGGCCCCGTAGTCGAGGCCCGCTTCAGGTCGTTTTTGCAGTCGAAAACTCCATCTTGCCTCTGTTGGCACGAGAATCGCTCGTGGTGGTTATCAGGTTAGCTGCGCACGTTCCAGCGGATGAGTAGGCAACCTCCAGGCCCCGCCCTCTCATACCCCAGCCCGTGCAGGAGGACACACCAGGATGGCTCCGCGCTCAGTCGCTGCCCTCGTTCTGCTCGCCCTTCTCGCTGTCGTCAGCGTGGCCCAGGCGGTCGGTCCGCTCGATGGCGTCTACGCCTTGACCGCGACCGCCGAAGACACGGATCCCTACCTCCTGTATTTGGTGGTTCTCCAGGACGGCGCCGCGGTCGGCATCGCCTTCCTCGATCCGCTCTTCGGCGAGTACTTCTACGGATTCGGGACCCTCGACGCTGAGCAGAGGCTCCAAGGGACGCTGTCCTACGGCGACGGGCTCGAGGCGGGCAGTTTCAATCTGCGCCTTCTCGGTGCCACCGTCGAGGGATCCGCGACCCTCTATGAGTCCCCGTTCGCGTTCAGCGGGCCAAAAGTCTTCTGAGTTCACCCAAGCCAATAGGAGGCACAGATGCGACGTTTGTTCCTGATCGTGATCGCTGCTGGACTGATGCTGTCCATGGTGTCGATGACCTGGGCGGCAACCAATCTCAATTTTTCGAAGCCCAACATCAACAGGACGGCCCCGGGGGCACAGCTGGTGAGCGCGTCGATCTGGGTCGGCGCCAACCAGGCCCAGACCGTCTACACGACGGATCACACGGGAGATTTCGTCCTGACCCAGTTCTGCGCTGGTCCCGTGAATGGCGGCATGTTCCTCTTGGCCGGGGGATTCGGCATCGCCCATACGGACCGATGCCAGACTTTCGAGCCCGGGGTGATCATGCCGAAAGGGGCGCCAATCACCTGCGCGACGACTGAGCATGCGGAGGGTCGGAGTGAGTATTTCTGCATGATTGCTGGTTTCCTGAGGCCCTAGCCGTCGGAGCCGAGGCCGCGCGCACCAACTTCCGCCGCGCGGCATCGGCTTCGTCGCCCTTCACGCCTCCTTTCGTTCCTCGGATAACCCCCGCTCCCGGGTGCGGACGGGCGGAGGACGGAAGGAGGACATCCATCCGGATCTTCCCGCCGTCGGGCAAGAGCAGGTGTGCGTCTCGTGCACGTTCCCGACACCTGACGTGCTCGAGCATGCTTACGGTCTCGGGATCGGTGGCACCATGTCGTCGCCGACGTGGGGTCGATCCTGATTACGGACATACGAGCCCATGATCCCCTCGCCAATTGCGTTACGGTTCTCACGCGGTGGCGGTGGCTCGGTCATGGCTTCCTTCGACGCGGGTAATCCGCTCTGCTCCGACTGCGCCCGTCGGATCTGCTCCGTGTTCCTGCGGTCGCTCTCGCTCACGTCCATGGTTATCTCCCTTACGGGTTCTCACAAATTCGCGAGAACCATGGTTCACGCCGGCACCTGCTTCGTCGCCCCACGGTGGTCGACGACGCCAGCGCCGTAGGTGTGCTTGATCTTGTAGACCACCTTGTCCTCGCTGAAGAGCAGCCCCGCCTTCGGATCGTCGGCGAGGGTAAGCTCGGGCTCTTCGTTGTCCAGAAACGCCGCCTCGATCGAGGGCACGTCGCTGCTTCGACGGTGCACGCCCCACGCGGTGCCCTCGAGGAGCGGGTTGACGACTACGTTTTCGTTTTGCGGCCCGAAGAGGTGATACGTCGCCTCGCTCACCGTTTGATTCACCTCACACGCGGCATCCCACGACGCGCTTGAACACACGAGGTAGAGTCGCCCCGGCATGAAGGGCACGCCGATTCGACTAGTAGAACCGAGTGGATGTTGCTCGAAGAGTTGCTTCACGGCCGCGACGACGCCCGCGACGTCAAGGGCCAAGGTGCCCGTATTCGCATGCGTGACGCTAAACCACGCCGTGCCGTCACTACTCTTCGCGTTCGCTGACCCACAGACGCCAGATCAGCTCCGCATAGGCCTTGCGCGCCGCCCGCCCCAGCGTCCTCCATCATGCGACTCACCACGCCCACGTTGTCGTTGCGGATGGCTCGAACGTCACGACCTGGAGCGCGCCGTGCTTGCTAATCGTGTACGTCTTGGCCTCCTCACTCGGTGTCAGGATCTCGAGGTACGGGCCGCCTTCGGCCACGACCGGCAACCCGCCGTCGACTCGCTGATCGTCACCGCCTTGCGTGGACGAAATTCCGTCGCGCGCACACTGCGGGTGAGTGACCATTCGAAGTATTCAGCGTTCGCATAGCTGGCCACCAAGCTGATGTTCAACGCATTCGCCAACGCCTGCACAAACGTCGCCGTGCCCGCCGACCTCCTTCGCCCGCCCCGCGAGCGGATGCCCGGCCGCCACCTCGTACGCGTGACCCAAGCTACCGCACCCGCATCGCCGGATACTCCCGCCGCGCCCGCTCCACCCCCTCCCATTGCGCCCGGAGTCTGTTCTGCGTCGCGGCGAGAAGACGGGACTCTCCACGTCGCTGGATGTCCCGCCCGCCGGCACGCCGAGATAGTCCATCGAGGCCCGCCGTCAGCTTGTCCATCGGGTCGTGAATCACGGCCGGTGAATCGGCAAACAAATAGGCGCGCCCCCGGTTGGGGTCCGTCGCCGTGCTGCCACTCGGTGGTGTCATGCTCCCCTCCTCGCCATCGCCTCGAGCACCTCATCCGCGTCGGCGATCTCCCCGCGCATCCGCGCCTCCAACTCGCGCCATGCCGCGAGCCTGATCTCCGACTCGGCGAGCGGTCGCACAACGCCCCCGTCACCTCCGTCACCCGTGCCTCATGCATTGCCGCGTCCATGTCAGTCCTCCTCGGAGGGTTGGCTCTCACGCCAGGCACGGTCGCCCTCGGTGGGCTCGTCGTCCGGCTCGGGCTCGTGAGCGGTGCCGCGCCTCGTAGTTTCGAATCCACTCCACGACGTCGCTCCACGTCGTGGCCCTCTTCTCCTCCATTAGCGGGTCCTCCGTGGCGGGGTTGTCTTCTTGGCCTTCTCAGCGTCGTGGATCGCCATGAGCTCGGCGGCACTCTGCGGCTGCCGGGGCCGGTGAAACCCTACGATCCTGGACAGTTCCAGCTCCTTCGCCGCACCCATGCGCGCGCCGTGCCGCTTTCCGCGTGGTCGCGTCCTTGGTCATGCCCAGTGAGGCGAGCGTGGCCCTGGCGATACCCTTCCATGTCGCGGTCTCTCTCATCAGGGAGACGAGGGCTTGCTTCTCTGGGCGACCGTAGAGAGGTTCGAGCTCCTCCTTGATGATCCGGGTGATGAGGCGGCCGAGACGGCTACGCGGATCGGTGGGTGGACCCCAGGTTCCCGCCCAACCCTTGGCTAACTTCATTCCAGTCGTGCCGCGACTTCGCCGAGCGGGTGGAGGGACAGCCTCTTTTCCGTTCCCAGAAATTAGGCTCGAGACTTTTTGACGCGATGCGTCGATTCGTTCCGCCGGGGGTCGGAATCGCTCATTGCTTCCACCTCTCGATCAGGTTGTCGAGGTCGGCGACGTCGAGGAGGAACTCCGTTCCTCGCGCCCGTCACCAAGGGGAATGCGGACGGGCTTGAGCACCTCTCGATGGATCAGCCCTCGGACTCGCCAGGTCGAAATGCCCAGGTAGGTCGCCGCAGCCTGCACGGTCAGGAGCCGTTGTTGTAGGGACACTGTGGTGACACTCGGTGTGGAAGGGCGCACCGGCATTGACGGAATCGAGACGCCACTGCCTACCCAGGGCAGGGGTCGGCTTCTGCGGGTCCCAGGGTCTCGCGGACGAGAACCTCGGTGGTTATCCTGGGCATGCGGCTTTCCCCGTCTCACCCGGCGCCTCCTTCCTGGCCAATCACGGAGGCCGATGACGAGGTTGACGAGTGTGGTGGAGTGTTGTCCTATTCCTGTAGACCCTAGAAATCCCCCCTACGGGAAGGGAATGGGATTCACCTCACCTACCTCGTCAACCTCACCAAGCTTCCAGAGCACGGAGCGTTTGAGTTCACCGTCACGGCGGACGACAACGACGAGTCCACTCCCCAGGTCGAACCGACGATCTTGCAGCGAGGCAATGAAGCGACCGAGCCGTGTAAGCTGGGCCTGCTCGCTCTTGGCCGCGATGGGCAGCACGTGATCCTTGGCCACCTCGAGGAGGATCTTGGCGGTCAGGCGGACCGTCGCGGTGTCGCTCCCACCAAGACGCCAAGAAGCCCCGGACGTGACTGGTCCGTCATCCACGTGCTCCATCACCTGCTCCCGGTTAGCGAGGAAGCCAGGGCACTGCGGCGACCTCGAGCGCCCCTCCGATGACCCGGGCCCAGGTCCTCGAGCCGCCGAAGGTCACCAAGGCGGGTGGGCGCCCCTCGGCGAGCCAGGCTTGCCCGAGCACGAGGGCACACCAGATCAGCCGGGAGCGGTGTGCCTGGGTCCACGCGAGCAGGTCAGGATGGCGCGGAAGCCCGTCCGCTGGCCGGGGTCGTCGGTACGGGGGTCGAGGCGCACGAGCACGCTACGGCCTGCCATCTCGTGGCTCAGGGCGAGGTTATTGCCGGTCACCACGAAGGTGGCGCGGATGGGAATGCTGACGTCGCGGTCGTTGCGACCGAGGTGCCGTCATCCACGTGGTCCCGGTCAGGATGGCCGAGAAGCTGTCGCTATCGAGGCGGCCGTGGACATTGTCGAAGAGCACCATGGCCGGCCCTGGGAGGAGCGCAGAGGTCAGGCGCTTGCGCATCTCATTGGTATTGGGGCTCAGGGTCCGGACGGCGACCGGCGCCCGTCCGAGGGCAAGCGAGAGGCACTGGACGAGCAGGGTCGCCCCGAGTACGGGGAGCGGTTTCGAGAACACGAACAGGGGTACGGGGGCGTCGATAGTTCGCGGAAGCCACCACGTGAGGAGCAGGGCCAGCACGTGGGCGCGGTCGGCCTCACTGGTGAAGGGGAAATTCCAGCAGTTCGTCGGTCACCCAGCCGACGGCCTCGTCAAGCTCCGATGCGCTCGGCCGCGTGGGGACGGGGGGTACCCGCAGGTCGGCCGGTAGGGCGACGAACAGGCCGCTGGCCGGATCGTAGCCTGGCTCCGTCAGGAGCCGACCATCCAGGGCGAAGACGGGTACACGCACCATACGGGTGAGTCGGGGTAGGGTCGTGCGTGGTACGCACAGAAGGTCGGCGGCGAGTGCCTCAGGCGGCAGGGCGTCCTTCGTCGTCGGCGGCGAGGCGCCCTTGCCCGTCGTCACCCACCTGAAGAAGCTCGCGACGTCGGCGAGATGGTGCCGCACGCGCTCAAGCTTCAGCATGTCGACGGCGGGCTGATCGTCGGCCCCGTCGGTCAGCCAGGCCAGCGTGTCTCCGTACCGGAAGATGCGCGGGGGCTCGTTGGCCTGGTCGATGGCCTGCCAGGCCTCACTGGCCATGGTGTCGAGAAGCTGACCGGTGTTGATGCGAGGGCGGTGCTCGGGCGGCGTCCAGAGCAGTCCACCGGGAACACGAGGAGCAGGCTCAGCCGTCATCGTGGCGCGTCGTCCCTGGTAAACCTCGGTCGTCGAGGTTACGGCTTTGGTGATCGTCTGGCCGCCGTAGGTGGTGGCCCCTCGTCGCGTATCCCACTTCCGACGTGCGAGCCCGCTCAATCGGAAGAGGTGATCGATCCATGCCGGGTCCTTCTGACACCAGAAGGCCAGGCTCGTGCAGAGGGCGAGATCGGCTTCGCTCTGGCTTGCGCAAGGAACCCTCCCAGCGGCCATCCCACAACGCACGAATGCGGTCGCCGTTGGTGGCGGCGAACATCTTCTCGAGAAGAGTCTGATCGTCGTCGGACAGTTCGGAGGCCGGGTGACTCCTGGCGGCTTGCGACCTTGATGAGGGATACGCGCACCGCCAGAGTCCTGCTGTGCGTGGCACCAACAGTCGGCACCGGCGTGACATGCCGTTCGTCGTGGGGGGCGGCCGAGACCTCGGCATGCCACGTGAGCATCTCGTCGAGACGGCTGTTGATGGTCGCCGGCATGCCTCCGAGCCGGAGTCCGGTCACGGTGACGTACCGAAGGGTGTCGTAGCATTCGATGTCGCCCTTCTTGCGGCCGGTGGGGGCAAGAAGGCGCGTAATCAAATACCGCCGCACCCGTTTGCGGACGGACTGAGCTCCGCATAACCTCACAACTTGTTGCGAGGATGGCCTCGGCCCACGGGGCGACCTGCCCGCGTTCGTCAATGCAGTGATCGAGGTCGATGGCCACGAGCGGCGTCTCATCGGTGAGCACGAAGCCGATCCCATCGACGTCGCCGAGCGAGTAGACCTCGACCGGCGTCCTGGAACGTCCCCCATGTGGTCGGATCGTCGACGGCGGCCTTCCGCCGCTGGTCGCCGATCTGGTGGGCGCACTTCTTCGTCGGCTTGCCCTCACGCTCGGCCGCCTTCCAGAGCACCCACTGCGGGATGCGCCGGAAGGTAGTCGGGGATGCCTTCAGGCTGAACGGTCAGCCAGCGCCTACGGGTCTCAAACGGCGCCTCGTCGTCGTCATCCTGGTTGGCGTGGTCCGGGTCCGGATCGCCCTCGTCGGCAATCTCACAGTCCCACGCGTTGAAGGTGCGGCCGTTCACCCTCATGGCCTCCTTGCCGCGAAAGCTACGCGCACCCAGTCGCCGAGATGCGCCTGCGCGACCAGCTCCTTGTGGGCGGCCGTGATGGCGATCGACTTGGGACCATCGCTCGTCTCCAGGGTGAGGAACTCCGTTCGTCTCACCATTCGGCCACGCATACATGCCGGCGCCGGCCCAGCTCCCTTCGTAGCGAGCACCCGGCTCGAGGTCCTTCGCGGTGATGAGGTTCACGGAGGTGGACACACTCCGCCACTTCCGTCGTCGAGATGTCGGAGCCTCACGCCACCTGGGAGGTCTCCGACGGTCAGGCTCGGCAGCGGTGCCGGCGGGGACTCTGGAGCTGGTGCCGGCTGAGGCTCGACGGGGTCGGGCTGGGGATGTTCGCTGTTGTCCATTTCGGTCTCCTGTGTCCGGTGAAGGAGGGTGGGCGGGAGGAGCAGCAAAACTCCGGGCTTGGTGCAAGATCTTGACGCGATCGACGATTCGGTCGGTGAATGCCTCGGAGCCACCTCGACGCGCAGTGCTTGGCGCCTTGTTCGTGATGCGAGCTAGACGACGGACACCAAGGGGGTCGTCAGAACGCAACGCCTCGCGGGACTCGTCAAACGGCTTGGGGTCGGATTCGCAACGGCACGCGATCACGAAACCACGGTCATCCCAGGGGCGTCGATGCGTATTCTCGTGTCTCTTCGGGGAGGGGTGAAGCTACCGACTCAAGGAGGAGCGAGCTCAGTGCCGAACCTGGACCCGGGCTTTCACATCACGCGCAGTGAAGGTCCAGCCTGGGAAGAACGGGTAGTGCGGATCGCCGGTACGGCAGCGGTCATCAGCTCGGCGGCAATCGTGAGGGCTTGCGCGTTGTACGGAGGACGAGCGAGAGCCCGAGACATGACCGTTCGCTGTAACTCGGGCCGTGCCCACGAGATCGGAAATCAACGGCGTCAGGAGTCGACGAGCGCAATGGCGCGATCCCCGAACCATCCCCACTTGCTCGGATCATTCCAGGGCCAGTCTCGGGCCGTAATCTTGGCCGGAGTCATCGAGAAGTATTTTTCTGGCGGGTGTCCCCAGGGCTTGCCCTTGACGAGATGAGCGGCGTCGACAAGCGCCGACAAGCGCGCCTGTTCACGTTCGGCCATGGCAATGAGCGCCTCGAGCGCGTCCTCCTCCAGGTCAGCACGCCGCACATGTTCAGGGCTGCTTGGCGGTAGCTGGCGAGCCGTCGCGTGACAAGCAGGAGCTCGAAATAATCCACGAGTTCATCCCATGGGTCGCGGTCATTGGGGAATAGGATCGCGCGCACCCGGGCAGGATCGAGGGGAACCAATGCCTGAAGTTCGTGAAGCTTGGTGGTCAGCGCTTCCGGAGGAAGCCGACGTTTGAGCTCCTCGATGGCACGAATGAGCGCACCGAGAACCTCTTCGACCATCCCCGCGCTTCGTCGACGTCGTCTACGGGCACGTCGGTTCGCCATGGACTCGCCCCCGCGAGTTCACCTCGACGAGAAGAAGGACTCTCGTGGGCGGCCCGTCGAGGGCCGGGCCCTCAGCGTCTGGAGCTACCCAACTGTGCCCGCGAGATGGGATCGGGAGTGTCACTACCAGTGTCACCGGCAGCGTACTATCCCGTCGTACTGGGAGATAGTGGCTCGACACAAGGTACGCGGAACCCGTGAAAACAGGCCAATTGGCAAGGCTTTTTCCGGCGACTTCCCTGTCTTGCCATGGTTGGGGTCATCGTCAGCGCCCTTCACATCGTGATCGCGTTGATGGCGGCGGCGGTCGCCGCAACAGCGCCGGCCCCACATTTTCCCGTCCCCGATCGTCCCGTGGCGCCGATCATCTCGCCTATTCGAGCGGACGAGCCCTCACGCGACCGCCACCGAGAAGCCGAGCGCGTCATGGATCGACTCGGCATCAGACCTGGGGTCCGGGTGGCCGACATCGGGGCGGGGAGCGGCTACTACACGGTCAGATTGGCCCGCCGGCTCGGCCCCGGCGCGACGATTTACGCCGAGGACATCAAGGCCGACTACCTGAAGCAGCTCGAGGCGCGGTTGAGGCGGGACGGCATCGAAGGGGTGACCATCGTACTCGGAGACCCGAATCACCCGCGGTTGCCACCCAACGCGGTCGACGTCGCGATCCTGGCGCACATGTATCACGAGATCGAGAACCCCTTCGAGTTCCTCTACCACCTGAAGCCGACCCTCGCCCCCGGGGCGCGGGTGGGAGTCGTCGATGCGGAGCGGCGTACGGAAGAGCACGGGACGCCCCCCACGCTCCTGCGTTGCGAACTCGCGGCCGTCGGGTACCGGCAGGTGGACTTCCTGTCGCTAGCGCCGGGCGAAGGCTACCTCGCCGTCTTTGTTCCCCCCGAGAGGCTGCCGCCCGTGGAGGCGATCAAGCCGTGCCGACCGTGACCAGCTGGTCCGTCGGTTGATGTTTGATTCTCCCGTCCAAGGTAGACTGCCGCGGCATGACTTTCGACACGCGGCAGACCCTTCAAGGCGCGGGTCTTCTCGTGCTCCAGCGGGTGGGCCACGTCCTCGCGGCTCTGCTCTTCGCGGTGCTGGTGCCGCGACTCATGGGGCCGGACATCTACGGCCGCTATGCCCTCCTGGGTTCGCTCGCCGGTGGGCTCATCCTGATGGGCGGGCTAGGGTTGCGCGACGTCATCGGGCGGTACGCGCCGCTCCTGGTCGCGGCCGGAGACTGGCGTGGTCTCCGGCGGCTGTGCGGCCACCTGGTAGCGGTCCGGGCCATGAGCGGAGCGGCAGCCGCCGTCGTGTACCTCGCGCTCGGGCTGTTTTGGCTCCGCGAGTTCGACGGGCTCGTGATCCTGGCCAGTACCCTGACCGTACCCGTGGGGGCGGTCGCGAGCGTCCTGTTCGCAATCTTCCTGGGGCTGAATCGTGCTGCGCGCTGGGGATTGGGCGGACTCACGCGACGGTGGTTGATCTTGGCCGCGGTGCCGCTGGGGTTTCTAGCGGGTGGCCTCGACGGCGCGTGCGTCGGGTGGCTTCTCGCTGACCTCCTCGTGCTAGCACTCGGAATCGCGTGGGCTTGGCCGTATGTCAGCCACGACGTCCTTCGACCGGACGCGTCGTACATCGGGCCGTACCTGCGCTTCGGGGCGGCCTTCTTCGCGAGCCGGCTTCTGATCGTCGCCGCCCAGGCCAGCGGCGAGCCGCTATCCGCGCCGTCACCGGGAATTACGCGGTGGTCAGCTATTTTACGCTCGCCAACAGCGTCTACCTCGTTGCGGTGTCAGCGATCCGACAGTTCACCACCGCGTTCACGCCGCTTCTCACTGTGCGGGGGGCCCGCAGGTCGGGACAGGAGCTTCGGGGCCCGGTTGCCCATCTGGTGCGGTGGCTCTCGGTCACAGGCGTGGTCGCCGTGCTCGGTACGGTCTGGCTCGCCGACGATCTCGTGCCCCTCGTGCTCGGCCATGTTTACAGGCCGGTCGCGGCCAATCTTTGGCCGCTCATGCTCAGCCTGTGCACCTTGGCCCTCAGCGTCGTGGGGGAAACCCTCGCGGTAAGTCTCGCCCGGAAACGGCCCCCCGTGCTCGCGGCTGCGGTCCGCCTGGGAGCCTTCTGGGCCGTGGGAGTACCCCTCGTCGCGTGGCACGGGAGCTTCGGCGCATGCGTGGCCGTGCTGGCCGCGTCAATCCTGTCCGCTGCGTGCCTGGTCTGGGGTCTGCGCGACGTCATGGGCCCGGCCGTGCGGTCCTGGGTCTGGGTGACAGGCCTGGGCGCATTGCTCGTGCCGCTCCTGTGGTTTCGAGCCTCAGGGCCCCTCAATGTCGGGCTCTGTGGACTCGCGCTCACGGCGTATGCCGCCCTCCTGCTGGGCTTCAGAATCGTGACGCCCGCCGAGATCAGGGCGGTATGGCGGATCCTCGATCTCCGAAGGTCTATTGCCCGAGAGTCCTGAGGCTCCGCAGACTGAAGCCCGCAAAGGCGTACCACCAGAGGAGGCACGGCAGCGGATCATCGAGAAGATACTTCGAGTACGGGCTGAAGACCTTGGGCTGGTTCCCGAAGTAGTCGCGCGTGTAGGTGCGGGCGAGATCTTTCAGGGACCGCGGCGGATTGTGCGGGTCGATGGGCCGCTTCCCGAAAACCTTGGTCCGGGCGCGGTAGATCAGCGAGTCAAGGATGTCGAGCCCGAGGCGGAGGGTGTCTTCGAAAGGAGCCAGCAGGAGTGTTCCCACCGGGTAGTGGTGTTCCGGCACCTCCTCTCCCCTGGCGATGCGCAGGCACATGAGCGGCACATTGGCGCCCAGCTCGGTCCGAAACCAGAGATGCAGCCCAAGACGGGGATTGATCTCGAGGAGCTTGGGCAGACCGTCCCGAATGTCGACCTTGGTCGCGATGGTGAGCCCGCCCCACCACCCCATGTCGCGTACGAGGTTCTTGACCACTGGCACCAAGGGATGGACGACAGCCGATTCGACCGCTCCGGACGTGTCGTTGTAGAGCCGGTTGCCAGAGCGGAGAATGCGAGGACACAAGAGCGACCTGATTTCACCGGCCGGTCGGCGACGAGGTAGAAGTGTTGCCGCTCCCGACCCGGAATGTATTCCTGGATCATCGGCATGGCGTGGGGGTCGCGGACGGTGCCGATCGCCTCGCGCAGCTGGGCCACGTCGGTGAAGAACGCCATGCCCTCCCCGCCGGCGGTGAACCGGCGTTTGAGCACCCAGGGAGGGGCGAGCTCTCGAGTGATGGCATCGACATCCGCCGCGCTCTCGGGCACGTAAGTTCTGGGGCACGGAAATCCGACTCGCTGCGCGGCCTCGATCGTCCGGAACTTGTCCAGCGGCGTGAGCAGCGTCTCGAAGGAGGGAACGGGAATCAGAACGTCCTTGAACTGATCCTGGTTCTTGGCGAAGACATAGACGAGCGGATCGTAGGAGGGGAAAATGGTATCGATCTGCTCGAGCCGGCAGACCTCGAGAATCCGCTGGACGTACGCTTCCTCCCGCGCCGTGTTCTCCTTCTGGATGATGCCAGCCTTCCAATCGAGATCGGCTCGCGGCACGTAGTACCGCCGGTCCACCAAGCGAGAGTTGGCCGCATGGGCCGTCCGGGCGGCCCACCGGTGCTTGCCCTCCATGGTGGCGACGATCTTGGTGGCGTAGGGGCGAAGGGCGCGAATGATGGAGTACGCCTGCGCCGACTGAGAGTTCGTCACGAGAAGGTTCATCGCCAGCACGGTAACACGGGGCGACCCCACCGCCGACGCGCGAATCAGAACCCGGGGAAGGGAAGCGGGCTAGCGGCGTGTGGCCCGAGATCGTTGTCGATGCGCAGCGTCACCTGCCGAGGGTCGGCGCTCGGGACGATGCTTGCCCTCGGAGGGCGCCGGTGTCACGTCGCTCTCCGAGAGTCGAACGAGAATTCCAGACCAGACGGCCAGCCAGCTCAGCGCGGCGCACACGTGCGCGAGAGTGTTCCAGCCCACGAGCAAGAACAGACCGGTGGGCAGCCCCGCGCTGAGGACGAGGGCCGCCAGCCCCCACCATCTCAGCGAGGGCCTCGTGGACTGCACGTTCAGGAGCCACAGACTGGGGATCAGGGCGATGACGTAGTAGTGGAACCAGACGAGCTGAGGGAGGGCGATGGTCAGGGTAACCCCGATCGCCATCGCGAGGCGCGGGTCGCCAAGCACGCGCGCGAGAACCCGGCGGACAGCGGCCGCGCGGGTGCTGGCATCGGCCAGGACGGAACGGCCGACCACCGCCAGCGTGGACATGGCGAGCACGGCGGCGATGAGGCTGGCGGCCATCCACGCGCTGAGGTTGAGCCAGGAGCCCAGGAGAACCGACGTGGAGTAGTTGCCTCTCGTGAGGTGTCCCCCCGTACCAGGGCGGTGACCCACCCTCGTGAGGCCGAGGACGGCGTCGTACCATTCCTGCCACACCGTCCACGAGCCGAAGTAGAGAGACGAGAGGATCACCGCCGCGCCGCCACAGAGCGCGGCCGGCCACGCAGCCATGACCAGGAAGCGGGTCCCCCGAGCGACCCAGAGGTGAAGAACCATGAAGACGAGCACGAATGCCACATTGGGCTTGGTCAGCACGAGCAGGGTCACGCCACTGAGCACGATGCCACCCAGGATTCCTGAGGGCCGAGCGTCCCGAAGGCGATCGGCCAGGGCCAGCACGATGGCGAGGATGATGAATTGCACGCAACCGAGATTCCCCAGCCTGAGGTCAGAGTTGAGGGGACCGGAGCTCAGCATGAGGAGGAGCGAGAGGCAGACCAGAGGGAACGCGGGATAGCCATAGACCACCCCGACGATAATGACGGCGGCGATGAACAAGACGATCTGGAGCGAAAGGTACAGGAGGCTCGCCTGCGTGTAGTTCGCGGGAAGAAGAGCGAAGAGGGTGTACGCGAAGGGGGTCGCCGTGAAATTCGGCGGGGTGGCATGTCGGCTGACCCGCTGAAACATGGGTTGCCCCGACGCCTCGGCCGCCTGGAGCAGGACTGCGCCATAACGGTGCGCCTCCCGGTAGGGACTTCCTAACGCCTCGGTGCTCAGGCGGCGTGCGGCGGCGGCGCCCCAGTACTGGTAGAA
This sequence comes from uncultured Candidatus Rokubacteria bacterium, assembly GCA_963754315.1. Taxonomy (GTDB): domain Bacteria; phylum Methylomirabilota; class Methylomirabilia; order Rokubacteriales; family CSP1-6; genus CAVWFS01. The sequence continues at coordinate 53,314 of CAVWFS010000005.1, read as the reverse complement.
ATCGATGGGAATGATTTGCCGGGACTGCGATACGGCGTGGACCACGACGATATAGATGAGGACGAGGACGATGAGGGCGGCCACCGCCCGCGGGGTGACGAACACGGTGTCGGCGAGCCGTAGGTGGCGAATGAGCCTTGTATCCCTGCGCAGTATACCTCGATCCAGCGCGCCGGCCGCGTTGGACAGGTGGTAGCATCACCCCTCGACGGGAATGAGTCGGACCAAGCGAGCATTGCGGGCCACCGTCGACGGAGAGCGACGATCGCTCGGTACGGTGTGCCTGGCCACGGCGGCCTTCCTGGTTGGCCTTCTTCCCATCGGCGCGGTGATGGCGAGTCCCGCGCCCGGGCGCCCGCCCGCCCTCGTCCTCGACATCGAACGCGACGCGCTTTCACTCGGCGGTGTGTGGGAGCGCCTGCGCGAGCAGGCGGCCGCCGAGGTCTGGCGGCCCGAGATCGCGGCGCAGCTAGGCCCATGGGAGGCGGTGGCGATCCCTGGACCGATCGTTTCTGGGCAGAGTCGGGCCGAAAACGAGATGTTGCGCAACGTTTGGTTGCGGCGGCGCTTCGAGCTCGACACCACCCGGGGCGCCCGGGACGCTGTCTTGCGATGGGGTGGTATCCGCTATGGTGCCACCGCGTACGTCAACGGGCAGGAGATTGGGAACCACGCGCCCATTGGACCTCACGCCATCGTGCTCCCACGTGGACTGCTCAGGGCCGGCGCCAACGAGATCCTGCTCAAGATTCCGGGGTGGGCGGCCCTGGAGAAGTCCAAGGCGGGGGTGCCGACCATTCCCGTGGGCGCGGACCTATTCTGGGGTCAGCGGGCGCCGCGCCATCTTCGACGACATCTGGATCGAGTTCTACGACGGCGTTTATTTCAAGTGGATCCTCGCCGTGCCCGATCCGGAAGGCGGGCGCGCGCGGTTTCGCGTGGTCATCGACGGCGTTGGTGATCGGCCACCTGGTGCCCGCGCGCGGGTCCGTGTCTGGCCGAAGACCGCGAGAGAACGGCCACCGCGCGGCGCCCCCGGCCGGCGTGGGCGAGATCGACATCGGGGGAACCGCCGGGCCCATCGAGATCGCCGTGCCCATGCGCGGGCTGAGGCGGTGGAGCCCGCAGGCGCCCAACCTGTATCTCGCCGAGATTGAGGCGACGGCGGGCGGGCAGACGCTGGATCGTGCGCGTCTTCATTTCGGCATGCGCGCCCTCGGGGTGGAGCGCGGGCATGTCTTGATGAACAAGAGACCCCTCTGGCTGCGGGGGTCGAATCTCGTTTACGAATGGTCCTGGGGGGGCGAGTTTCGTGACGCCAAGCGCTACATCGTCGACGAGGCGCGCCAGATGAACCTCAACAGCTTTCGCACCCACACCCTGCCACCGCCGACCCACTGGGCCAACGTCGCCGACGCGCATGGGATGATGCTGCTCGCCGAATTTCCCGTGACCCACAACTATCTGGATTTCGAGTTCACGCCCGAACAACGGCAGCAGTTTCACCGCAACGTGCTCGCCGACGCCACGGGCTGGATCACGAAGCTCTGGAACCACCCCTCGATCGTCGCCTGGGTGATCAGCAACGAGCCGCGGGGCGACACCGACTGGGAGATCGGGCCCTACCAGCAACTCGTGCGCACGCTCGATCCCACGCGGCTGATCGTGCGCACGGGCGACGACCTTGGGACCGATGATCTCGTCACCATTCATCCCACCCTGAACTACACCAACGCGCACGACGGCGAGCTGGCCCTGATGGCGCGGCGGGCGGCCGCCAACAGATCCACGGCGCGCCCTCGGCAGTACCGAGTACATGAACTATCTCGGCCCGCGCGCGGAGATCGTCACCCGTCGCCTTGGTCGCCCCGATCATCCCGGGGCCGCGCTCGAATTCGCGGAGGTGGCGGCCGAAGACACCGAGGTCATGCGGCGGCTCGGATTCGACGTGATTCTCCCCTACATGTACGCGGGATGGACTCGATTTCGCGGTAACAACTGGCGCCCGGAGTTCGCCACCCCGATGGCGGCGGCCCTGCACAGCGCCATGGCGCCAGTGCTGGCGAGTTGGGAGCTGTTCGATCGCAATTTTCGTCGCCGGGCGACGCGTTCGCACCGACCTGGTGTTCATGAACGAGACGGATGCGGCGGCGCCGGTGACCGTCGATGTGTATATCACCGCCGAGCATCCCCTCTTCGTACCCGAGGAGGGCCGCGCTCGCCCAAGCGGTCTTTCGGCGCCGGATCCGCCGGACCCTGCCTGCGCAATTCCGTCGCACCATCGCCGTCGAATGGCCCGTGCCCGCCCGGCCAGGCACGTACCATCCTGGCGGCCGTCTTGCGCCGGCCCGGCCACCGGGCGGTGGTGAGCCAGCGGGCCGTGCACGCGGTTGCTCCTCCGCAGATGCCGCCGAGGCGCGGACCGACGGACGTCGTGCTCGTGGGTGCTGATCGAGCGCTGGAGCGCTGGTTTGACCGGATGGGAATCGCACGTCGGGACCTGGGTGTCTCCGACCTTGCTGGCGGCATCTCGGATTGTCGTCGGCAGCCGTGTCGTTTCGGAGTCGAATGATGACGGGGCGACGAAGGCGTTGCTGGACGCGGTGGCGCGCGGGGCTCGCTTGGTGGTCCTCGATCCCCGCCACTGGTCGTGGCCGAGCCTGGTGGATTTCACGATCCGTCCCGGGTTACCCACGTCACGCGTGTTCGCCTACGGCTCGGCCGGGCAGGACATACTGTCCGGCATTCCCCTCCAGTTCTTCACGCGCTGGAATGGACTGCCCGGCACGGTCGCCGACGGGTTCGTTTCCAGTCGAGCGCCTGACCTCGAACCGGTCATGTGGGGGAACAATGAGAAGGAGCCGGTGCTGGTGCGAATTCGGCATGGCCAGGGGGAGATCATTGTCGCCCTGCTCCGCCTCGTCGACCGGCTGGATCCCGCCTCGGAGTGGTACGACCCGGTGGCCGAGTGGCTGCTCATCAACCTTGTTCTGCGGTGACGATGCATGAAGACGGTTGAACAGGCTTCCGCGTCGGGTCGGGTAGACTCATCCTATGGGGTTGGGATAGGTGCTGCGAATCTCCATCGTCGTGCCCGCCCACAACAACGCCGACGACCTCCTCCTCTGCCTCTCCGCCCTCGAGCGGGCCGCCCCCGTCGACGCCGAAATCTTGGTCGTCGACGATGCGTCCACTGACGACACCGCCTCCCGCGCCGTCGCCCATGGGATCCGCGTTCTTCGTCGATCCCAGAACGGGGGCCCCGGTGCTGCCCGCAACGACGGCGCCCTGGCCGCGGGCGGCGATATCGTCCTCTTCGTCGATGCGGACGTGGTCGTGGCCCCCGACGTGGTCGATCGCGTCCGGGCAGCCTTCACCGAGGATCCGGAGCTGGCCGCGGTCTTTGGCTCCTACGACGCGCGCCCGCGCCATCCCGGAGTGATATCCCGGTATCGGAACCTTCTCCATCATTTTGTCCACCAGCACGGCAACGCGAACGCTTCCACGTTCTGGGCCGGTTGCGGCGCGATCCGCCGGACGGTGTTTGAGGCCAGCGGCGGCTTCGACGTTGCGCGCTTCCCGCAGTCCTCGATCGAGGATATCGAGCTCGGCTACCGACTCCACGCCGCCGGTCATCGCATCCGCCTCGACCGCGAAATCCAGGGAACGCACCTGAAGCGCTGGACCTTGGCCTCTCTCGTCCGCACTGATGTCACCCGCCGCGCGATTCCGTGGGCCCGCCTCGTTCTCGAGCGCCGGGCGATGCGAGACGATCTCAATCTGGCCTGGGGACAGCGCCTCAGCGCGATTCTGGTTGCCCTGGCCGGCAGCTTCTTCGTACTCGCTTGGTTCTGGGCGTGGTTCCTCGGTCTGGCCGCCGGCGCCTTGGTTGGCGTCCTCGTGCTGAACCGCGCGCTCTATGCCTTTTTCTGGCGACAGCACGGCCTGCGCTTCACGGCGGCGTGTATCCTGCTTCACCTCCTCTACTATGTCTACAGCGGGCTAAGCTACCTGTACGTCTGGGTGACCTTCCGGTGGGGGCGCCAAGCCCGGAGCCCCGTGCTGACCCCTCGGCCCGAGCAGAGGACGTCGTGAGCGTCGTCGAACGCGGCCTCGACCGCCGGTTCCTGATCATCGGTGGGGGCCCGGCGGGGTTGACCGCGGCCTACGAGCTGACCAAGCTCGGCTTCCCGCCCATCGTTGTCGAGAAGCTGGATACCGTAGGCGGCCTGGCCCGCACCGTCAACTACAGAGGCTTTCACTTCGACATGGGTGGCCACCGATTCTTCACCAAGGTCTCGGAAGTCGACAAGATGTGGCACGAGGTCCTCCAGAACGACTTCCTCCGTCGGCCCCGCCTCTCACGGATCTACTACAAGGGAAGGTTCTTTCACTATCCTCTGCGCCCCCTCAACGCCCTCGCGGGATTGGGTCTCTTCCAGAGCCTCCTCGTCGTCCTGAGCTACCTGCGCTGGCAGCTCTTTCCCTACCGCCCGGAGGACACGTTCGAGCAGTGGGTGACCAACCGGTTTGGGCGGCACTTGTTCCGCATTTTCTTCAAGACATACACGGAGAAGGTGTGGGGTATTCCCTGCTCGAGCCTGAAGGCGGAGTGGGCGGCCCAGCGCATCAGAGGTCTGTCGCTCCGCACGGCCATCCTCGGCATGTTCGTCAAGCCCAAGCGGACGATCAAGAGCCTGATCGAAGAGTTTCACTATCCGCGGCTGGGGCCGGGGATGATGTGGAACGCCGTGAAAGCGGAGATCGAGCGGCGCCAGGGGATGGTGCTGGCCGGGAGTGAGGTCGTCCGCATCAATCGCCAAGGATCGCGCATCGACAGCGTCGTCGTGGCGGCCGAGGGTGGCCGGACCACCATCAGGGCCAGTGACTTCATCTCCAGCATGCCGGTCACGGAGTTCATCAATCGGCTGGAGCCGCCGGCCCCGCCGGCCGTCGTGGAGGCCGCCGCTCATCTCACGTACCGCGACTTTCTGACCGTGTGCCTGATCGTCAACAAGCCGGATACCTTTCCGGATAACTGGATCTATATCCACTCGCCCGAGGTCCGGGTGGGTCGCATCCAGAACTTTCGAAGCTGGAGTCCGGACATGGTGCCGGTGCCGAGCAAGTCCAGCCTGGGTCTGGAGTATTTCTGCTCGAAAGGCGACGAGCTTTGGACCTCGTCCGATGCCGATCTCGTCGAGCTGGGCAAGCGGGAGGTCGAGCGGATCGGGCTCGCTCATTACGCCGACCTCGAGGACGGGTGCGTCGTCCGCGTTCCCCAGGCGTATCCTGTCTACGATTCGAGCTACCGCGAGCATCTGGCGGTCATCCGGGAGTTCGTCGACCAGCTCGAGAACTTCCAGACCATCGGCCGCAACGGGCTCCATCGCTATAACAACCAGGATCACGCCATGCTCACCGGGATGCTCGCCGTGCGGAACAGCGTGCGAGGCGAGCGCCACGATCTCTGGCGTGTTAATACGGACCAGGAGTACCAAGAGGAGGCCCTGCATCGGGAGGAGATCCCGCAGCTCGGGGAGACGCTGGCCCGCGCCTTCCCCAAGCTCGACCGCCTCGCTCTTGGAGTCAGTCTCGGGCTGACGGCCGGGCTGATCCTGTGTCTGGCCTCGCTGATCCTGGTCATGAAGGGTGGCGACGTCGTCGGTCCTAATCTCGTTCTTCTTGCCCAATATTTCCCCGGCTACAGTGTGACCGTCGGCGGCGCCTTCGTGGGCTTGCTCTACGGGTTCGTGGCGGGATTTCTGGGAGGCTGGACCTTGGCGTTCCTCCGCAACGCGGTCGTGGTTCTCTACATGGTTCTCACCCGGCGCCGGGCCGAGCGATTGCTCACGCGGAACTTACTGGAGTACCTGTAAGGGGCATGGGGACTCGGTTCGTCGGCACGGAGGGACGGCCGCATGGACGCTCCTGAGGGGAAACTCGAGGAGATCGTCCTCACCCGTCTCCTTCGTCTCAATGCGACCATCCAGGGGGTGGCCGTAGGCTTGCTGCTCGGGCTGGCCATCTTCATCGCCACGAACTGGCTCGTCCTCAAGGGCGGTGCGGTCGTCGGCCCCCACCTCAGCTTGCTGGGCCAGTTCTTCATCGGATACCGGGTGACGTTTCTGGGCAGCTTCGTGGGGTTCGCCTATGGCTTCGTCTGCGGATTTCTCGCCGGGTACTTTCTCGCCACCGTCTATAACTTCGTCGCCGCCCGCCGCGAGCGCATCAACGAGCCGGGGCCATGAGGGTGAGGGCCAGGTCGATAGGCTCGCCCAGAGGCTGCCGGACTCCACCTCCGACACGCAGGACGATTGCGCCCTAGCGACTAGTGATCGCGGAAGTCGGTCAGGCGCGATTCGCCCCGCACGCTCATCTCGAAGCGGGGCAGCATTCGCGCGTCGTCCTCGTTGAGCTGGCGCGTGTAGCAGCAGTACTCCAGGAGAAGCCCGTTCGGATCCTTGAAGTAGATCGAGCGGGCCCAGTCGTGGTCGACGACGGGCGTCACCTTCACGCCCTTGGCGATCAACTCGGCGCGTTTCGTCGCGAGCCCCTCGGGAGTGCCGGCCTCGAAGGCAAAGTGGTAGACACCTTCCGGCACGCCGAGAGCGCCGTTGATCCCCGCGTCGTACGCGGTGGCCACACCCGGAATATCGTGGGGCTCCATGAACGCGAGGAGCTGGCCCTCCCCGGTGTCGAAGAAGGCGTGCCGGATCTGGCCCCCTTCTTTGACCTTGATGATGTCACAGCGCACGGCGGGGAACCCGAGAACCCCCTCGTAGAACGCCCGCGTCTTGTCCATGTCAAGGGTCGATAGGGACACGTGAGACCACCCCTTATTTTTCATCGCGACCTCCTCATGTTGTCCTTGCCATTCTACTCCTGGCGGTCCCCCCGGGTTCGATAGGCGGCCTTTACGCCAGCACCGGGGAAGGAATACTCTCACGGTGACCGGCGGCCGGAATCGGCCGCGCTGACATCTGTTCGGAGGACGCTGATGGATCTCTACGACGCTATGCGTACGACCTTTTCCGCCCGTGATTTCACAGACGATCCGCTACCGGATGACGTGATCTTCAAGATCCTCGACCACGCCCGTTTCGCGCCGAGCGGCGGCAACCGCCAGGGCTGGCGTGTCATCATCGTCCGCGATCGTGCAGCCAAGGAGCGTCTGTCCGCCCTGAACGAGCCCGCCGCCAAGCGCTACGCCGCCCAGCAGGCGGCCGGGGAGAGCCCGTGGAACACGATCGACCCGACCGGGGTCGACGCCGCCACCATCGCGAAAACTCCCGCGCCCAAGCGCTTGACCGAGTCTCATCTGAAGGCGCCGGTGGTCCTGGTCGTCTGCGTCGACCTGAAGGTGGTCGCGTCCACCGATCAGGAGCTGCGGCGCGTCGGCGTCATCAGCGGAGCGTCGATCTACCCCTTCGCCTGGAACATTCTCATGGCGGCGCGCCAGGAAGGCTTCGGCGGCACCATCACCACCCTCGCCGTCGCCCAGGAGCCGGAGATCCAGAAGCTGCTCGGCATTCCCACTCATGTGGCGGTGGCCGCGATCATGCCGCTCGGACGCCCCGTGCAATCGCTCACCCGGCTCAAGCGCAAGCCCGTGCCCGAGTTCGCGGTGCGCGAACGGTGGGGCGGCGCGCCATTCACGCTGCCGGCGCGCTAGCCCAGGCCCGAGACGCACGCCCGTTCGGTGCAGATCCTGGTCATCGGCCTGACCTTCCAGGCACTCCCGTGATCCGCGAGCGCCAGCCCGCCTCTTTGGTCGGCTCCGCCTTCTTCAATGCGGCAAAGGCGTCTTCCAACGTGTCTTTGGGGGAGATTCCCGCCTGATGAAGCGGGAGGCCAATGGCCTGCGCCTCAAGTGTCGAGTAGATGCGCCAACTTCCTCGATCCAGCCTCAGATGATCGCGTGCAAGAGCCTGGATATATTGATATTCACTGTAACAAGCCACACGTCTGACACACCGAGTCATTTCGCGGCCACGCTGTCGGTATGATGCAGAGGGGGGCCCCAGAGGGCGGGGGGCTGGACCGCCCCCTGGGGGTTGGAGGTGATGAGGAAGCTACATCCATAGGACGGAGCGATGCAGGTCCAGATTCACCCGTCGAGCAGACTGGAGCCTCGCTAGAGCGTCAGTCGCTCGTACACGGGCGACGCCACCAGCGACCGATCGGTGTCCACGCTCACCCCGCACAAGGTTCGCCGCATCCCCGGCGTGCGTCGCTTCTGGAAGGCCGCGCGCGCCGCCTCGTCGGCGCCGTGCAAGATCCCGTGCGGCGTGTGCGACAGCATCCGGGCTTGCGGCTGCCGGACTCGTCGTGGTGCACGAACACACTCTCGTCGTTATCGACGTTGCGATGGTACGACGGCAGTTCCTCGGCGTTCAGGTCGGCCACCGCCATCTGCGGCACGAAGGTGATCACCACGAACCCCGTGGCCTGGAAGGTGCACCAGGACGAGGGGGCCAGATGGATCCGGTCGGAACTGATCGGAATGATGTTCGCATCGATTCCCAGACGTCGCCTCGGCTCGCAACGGCCGGTGACGGCGCCGGGATTCACGGCAATGATAGAGGAGTGTTGCCAGCAGGGTCAAAGGCAGACTGGCGGCGTTCAGGTCTTCCCCGCGTGCTCCTCCAGGGTGGGCTTCATGACCGCGACCGCCTGGTCCATCATGGCGCGAATGTCGGCGGCCAGCTCATCGGGCAGCAGATCCGCGATCCAGATGAGGCGGCTGCGTCCCTCGCCGTCGGCCAGGACCTGGACGGACGCGTTGTGATGGGTAAACCGACCCCCGCGCGCGGACCACGCGAGGCGGCGTGCCTCGTCGTCGAGGTCGACGATGAGCTCGCGTACCACCATCCCGTTCCCGAAGGTGACCACTCTGGCCCCGGTCTCGAGGCGGGTGTCGACGACAAATCCCGGCACCAGTCGCTGATGCAACGCGCCGACGTCACGAACGGCCGCCCACACGCGCTCGGGTCGGGCCTCGACCAGAATTTCCCTGCGAATGGAAGCCATATGCACCCCCCGAGATTGTGGCCGTGCAATGGGGATACCACTGACGTGAGGTCCTGACGGCCTTCCTCGCCGCCCGCGCGCCCGTGCTATCATCCCCGCGCCGTCCTCGCTGACCGCGATCGAGAGGCGAAGGGCCATGTCGTTGCTGTGCGTGCGTGATCTTTGCGTCGAGTTCGACACGCGGGACGGGCTTGTGCGGGCGCTCAACGGCGTCACCTTCGACGTCGATAAGGGCCTGGTGCTCGCGCTCCTCGGCGAGTCGGGCTCGGGCAAGAGCGTCACCCTGCGCTCCATCCTCGGCCTGCACCCGCCGTCACACACGCGGATCTCGCGGCCAGGTGCTGCTCAAGGACCGCGACGTGAACCGCCTCGACGAGCGCCAGCGCCAGGCGCTCCGCGGGCGCGTCGCGGCCATGGTCTTCCAGGAGCCGATGACCGCGCTCGATCCCGTGTACACGATCGGCGACCAGATCGTCGAGACCCTCGTTCGTCACCGCGGGTTGGACGCCCGCCGCCGCGCGCCGCCGCGCGCGGGAGCTGATCGATCTCGTCCAGGTGCCGGCGCCCGAACGCATGCTGCGGAGCTACCCGCACGAGATCTCGGGCGGCATGCGGCAGCGGGGGATGATCGCCATCGCGCTCGCGTGCGAGCCCGAGCTGCTCCTGGCCGACGAGCCCACCACGGCGCTCGACGTCACCGTGCAGGCGCAGATCCTCTGGCTGCTCCGCGATCTCCAGCGCCGGCTCGGCCTCGCCGTCGTCTTCGTGACCCACGACCTCGGCGTGGCCGCCGAGATCGCCGACGACGCCGCGGTGATGTACGCCGGGCGCATCGTCGAGCAGGCGCCGATCAGCGAGCTCTTCAGCGCCCCGGCGCACCCGTACACCGAGGGCCTCATGCAGGCCACGGTGCGGCGGGGCCAGAAGGGCATTCCGCTCGTGCCGATCCCAGGGCGCCCCCGAACCTCGCCGCGCTGCCGCCGGGCTGCGCGTTCGCCCACGCTGCCGGCTCGTGCGCGACGAGTGCCGGACGACGCTGCCCGCGCTCCACCGCCGTGCGCGACGGCCACGTCGCGAGCTGTCACCTGGTGCCCGAGCGGTTCGGCGTCGCGCTGCGGTGGCGGCCCCATCCCTGTCGTGACTCTCATCGGCGCAGCGATCGCCATAAGGAGGACATCATGAGACGCTTCATCACGCGTGGCGACGTGCTTCGTCTCGCTCGTCGCTCTCGCCGGCGCCGCCGGCGCGCAGGGCACGCTCCGGATCGGCATGACCGCGAGCGACATCCCCTACAGCGGCGGCCAGCCCGACAACGGCTTCGAGGGCTTCCGCTTCGTCGGCTATCAGCTCTACGAGCCCCTCATCGCGTGGGACCTCACGCGCGAGCGACCGCTCCCGCGCCGCTCGTTCCCGGGCTCGCCGAGTCGTGGGAGGTCCGCAAGGACCAGCCGACGAAGTGGATGTTCAAGCTGCGCCGGAACGTCGAAGTTCCACGACGGCAGCCCGTTCAACGCCGACGCGGTCGTCTTCACGTGGGAGTCGATCAAGAAGCAGGCACGCGCCCCACTTCGACACGTACGGGTCCGCCCAGGTGACCCCCCGCCTCGCGTCGCTCAAGGCGATCCGGAAGCTCGACGACTACACGGTCGAGATCGAGACCAACAACCCGCACCAGCTTTGTCCCCTACCAGGTCTGTCTACATGCTGATTGTGTCGCCGACCCAGTGGCAAAAGGTCCGCGACTGGCGCAAGTTCGCCGAGCAGCCGTCAGGCACGGGTCCGTTCCGCTCTGACGAAGCTCGTGCCGCGCGAGCGCCTCGAGCTCGAGGCCTTCAAGGACTACTGGGACCCCAAGCGCCGGCCGAAGGTCGACAAGGTCGTCTTCCTCCCCATGCCGGAGCCCACCACGCGGCTGGCCGCGCTCCGCAGCGGGCAGGTCGACTGGATCGAGGTGCCGCCGCCCGACGCCATCCCGCAGCTCAAGGGCGCCGGGTTCCAGATCGTGACGAACACCTACCCCCACAACTGGACGCACACGCTTCGGCTCGACAAGGAGCCGTGGAACAACAAGCTCGTGCGGAAGGCGGCGAACTACGCCGTCGACCGCGTCGGCATCTGCAAGAGCCTCCTGAACGACACGTGCACCCCGGCCACCGGCGTCACGTACAAGGGGCACCCGTGGTTCGGCAACCCCAAGGAGACGTACGAGTACAATCCGGCGAAGGCGAAGGAGCTCCTCCGGCAGGCCGGCTTCGACGGCGCAAGAGGCCGGTGAAGCCCGTCGCACTCATCTCCACCTCCGGATCGGGGCAGATGCTGCCGCTCGCCATGAACGAGCTCGTGCAGAAGAACCTGAAGGAGGTCGGGATCGACATCGACCTCCAGCCGGTGGAGTGGAACGCCCTCACCCAGCGCTTCCGGCGTCGGCTTCAAGCGGGGAGAACGAGGGCATGAACGCCTGGAACATCTCGTTCAACTTCTCAGGAGCCGTGGTCGGCGCTTCGGCCGCTTCTTCCATTCGAAGTCGGTGGTGCCGGTCTCGTTGAACACGATGCCGTACATCAACCCCGAGGTGGACAAGCTCCTCGACGAGGCCGCGCAGACGTTCGACATCGGCCAGGCAGAACGAGATCCTTGCGAAGCTGCACGAGATCATCGTCGACGACGCGCCGTGGATCTTCATCGTCCACGACCTGAACCCCCGCGCGCTCTCGCGCCAAGGTCAAGGGCTTCGTGCCGCCGCAGTCCTGGTTCGTGGACCTCACGTCGGTCAGCGTCGGGAGGTAGCGGCGGAAGCGTCCGCCGATGTGGGCCTACGTCGGGCGGCGGCTCCTCCTGGCGATCCCCACCCTGCTGGGGGCGAGCATCATCGTCTTCGCGATGGTGCACCTCGCCCCGGGCGATCCCCTCTCGGCGGTGATGCCGATCGACGCGAGCCAGGACCGACATCGAGGCGGCCAGGCGCAGTACGGCTTCGACCAGCCGCTGCCCGTCCAGTACCTTCACTGGCTCGGGCGCGTCGTCCAGGGCGACCTGGGGAAGTCCATTGCCACTCGGCGCCCGGTCCTCCTCGACGTGTCGCGACGCGCTCAAGAACAGCCTCGTCCTCGCCGTGTCGGCGTCGCTCCTGGCCTTCGGGCTCGGCATCGCGCTGGGCCTGCTCGCCGCGTTCCGGCAAGGGCGCGTCCTCGACAAGCTCGCGAGCGCCATCGCCATCGTCGGCGTGTCCGTGCCGCACTACTGGGCCGGCATCATCCTCATCATCGTCTTCTCCGTGCAGCTCAACTGGCTGCCCGCCATGGGCGCGTCGCCGGAGGGCGGCTCGTCGAGTACCTCCGGCACATGGCGCTGCCCACCATCGCCCTCGCGCTGATCCCGCTCGGCGTCCTCGCCGCGCGTCGTGCGCTCGGCGGCGCTCGACATCCTCGCCCAGGAGTTCGTGCTCGCGCTGCGCGCCAAGGGCCTCGCGGCCGCGCGACGGTCTTCGCGCACGTCGTGAAGAACGCGGCGCCGCAGATCCTCACCGTTCTCGGCCTGCAGTTCGGGTTCCAGCTCGGCGGCTCGGTGCTGGTGGAGACCGTGTTCTCGTGGCCTGGCACCGGCTACCTGATGAACCTCGCGATCTTCCAGCGGGACCTCCCCGTGCTGCAGGGCGTGATCCTGGTGCTCGCGACGTTCTTCGTCCTCCTGAACCTCGCGGTCGACCTCGCGCAGACGCTCGTCGACCCGCGGATCGCCCGCCACTGATGCGACGTCGCTCGCCCGTCCCCGCGCGAGGCCGACGACTGTCCCCGGCGCGCCGATGTCCTACTGGCGCACCGTCGCCTGGCGGCTGCGCGCGGGACCCGACGACGCTCGTCGCCGGCGCCCTGCTGCTCCTCATCGCGCTCTCCGCGATCCTGGCGCCAGTCGCTCGCGCCCCACGATCCGCACGCCGGCTCGATCCGCCTGCGCCTGGCGCCGGTGGGCTCGCCCGCACGTCCGCTCGGCACCGACGAGCAGGGCCGCGACATGCTGACGCCGCCTCCTCTGGGGCGGGCGCATGACGCTCCTGGCGGGCCTCACGCCGGTCCGTGGTGGCGTTCGTCCTCGGCACCGCGCTCGGCGTGCTCGCCGGCTACGTCGGGCGGGCTCACGCAACACGCTCGATCATGCGCACGATGGACGTGTTCTACGCGTTCCCCGCCGTGCTCCTCGCCATCGCGATCTCCGGCGTCGCTCGGCCCCGGCCTCTCGAACACGCTGATCTCGCTCTCGGTCGTCTTCATCCCGCGCGTCGTCCGGGTGGCGGAGTCCGCGACCGTGCAGGTCAAGTCGCTCGAGTTCGTCGCCGCCGCGCGGGCGAGCGGCAGCGGCGTGTGGCCGATCATGCGCCACCACCTGCTCGCCAACGTGCTCGGGCCCGTGCTCGTCTTCTCGTCGCACGCAGGTGTCGCTCTCGATCATCCTGGCCGCCGGGCTCTCCTTCCTCGGCCTCGGCGTGACGCCGCCGGCCGCCGAGTGGGGCCTGATGCTCAACACGCTGCGCGAGTCGATCTACGTGAACGCCGGGGTGCCGGCGCTCCCCGGCGTCGCCATCTTCCTCACGTCGATGGCGTTCAACCTGCTCTCCGACGGGCTCCGCGACGCCATGGAGATCCGCGTGTGAGCGCCGCCGCTGCTCTCGGTGCGCGGGCTGCGCAAGCACTTCCCGATCCGCTCGGGGGTGCTCCTCCGCACGCACGCCTGGGTGCGGGCGGTCGACGACGTCTCGTTCAGGTCGAGCCGGAGGAGACGCTCGGCGTCGTCGGCGAGTCGGGCTGCGGCAAGTCGACGCTCGCGCGGCTGATCCTGCGCCTGGTGGAGCCCGACGCGGGCGCGGTGACGTTTCTCGGCGAGGACCTGCTGCGCGGCCGGCCCGCGCGCGGATGAAGCGCCTGCGCCGCGACATGCAGCTCGTCTTCCAGGACCCGCACGCGTCGCTGAACCCGAGGATGACCATCGAGGACGCCGTGGCGTTCAGCCTCATCGTGCACGGCAGCGGGCGCGCGGCGAGGCGCGCGAGCAGGCGCGTGGCGCTGCTCGGAGCGGGTCGGCCTCGAGCCCCGGCTCTACGGCCGCCGCTATCCCCACGAGCTCTCGGGCGGCCAGCGCCAGCGCGTGAACATCGCGCGGGCGCTCGTGCTCGACCCGAAGCTTCTCGTGCTGGACGAGCCGGTGTCAGGCGCTCGACAAGTCGGTGCAGGCGCAGGTGCTGAACCTGCTCCAGGACCTCAAGGCCGAGCGCGCGCTGACCTGCGTCTTCATCTCGCACGACCTGAACGTCATCGAGTACGTGTCGGGCCGCGTGCTCGTCATGTATCTCGGCCAGGTCGTCGAGACCGGCACCGTGGACGCGCTCGCCGAGGCGCCGAAGCACCCCTACACGCAGGCGCTCTTCGCGTCGGCACCGACCATGGACCCATCGAGGCGTCTCGAGCGTCCGCCCATCACCGGCGATCCGCCGAACCCGGTCAACCCGCCCTCGGGTTGCCGCTTCCGGACGCGGTGCGCGTACGCGATGCCTCGCTGCGCCGACGCGGTGCCAGTTCCGCATCCCGGCTCGCGGCGGACCACCACGTCGCCTGCTACCTGTACGACGGGGAATAGCCGAGGCGCGAGCGCGCTCGGGCTACAGGAGGAATCGGCATGATCAACCGCCGTCAGTTCCTCGCACAGGGAGTCTCGGCCGTGGCCATCGGTGCCGTCGCCACGTCCACGGGCCTGAACCCGTCGACGGCCGCGGCGCAGACTCCGAAGCGAGGCGGGACCCTTGCCGTACGTCTCTGGGATCCGCCCCACTGGGGATCCGTACCTCATCCTCGCTTTCAAGACGCAGATTCCCTATACATTCACTCACAGTCGATTGCTCAAGCACCGGGCGGGTCCGACGATCCAGCCTGGGATCTTCTCGCTCGAGGGCGATCTCGCCGAGTCGTGGAACCAGCCGGATGAGACGACGTACGTGTTCAAGCTCAGGAAGGGCGTGCGGTTTCATCCCAAGCCCCCCGTGAACGGGCGCGAGCTGACCGCGGAGGACGTCCTCTACTCGGTGGAGCGGTTCCGCACCGTCAAGGGCAATCCTCAGGCATACATGCTGGCTGCGGTGGATAAGGTTGAGGCTCTCGACCGCTACACGGTGAGGTTTACGGTCAAGGAACCGTTCGCCTGGTTCCCCGACATGATCGCCAACCCGATGACCTTGCCGATCATCGCCCGCGAGTGCGTGGAGAAGTTCGGCGACCTGAAGAAGGCCGAAGCCACCGTCGGCACCGGGCCGTGGATGCTCGACAGCTACCGGCCGAATGTCGGTTTCACTCTGGTCCGCCACCCCGGCTATTTTCTCCCGGGTCTGCCTCACATCGACCTGATCGAGGTCACCATCGACGAGGACAATGCCTCGCGCCTGGCGGCTTTCCTGGCCGGCAAGTACGACCTCGGCTGGGAAGGCGCGGGCGCCATCAATCGTACCGACTGGAACGCCGTGAGGGATCAACTCAAGCGGCACCGCCCGACTCTGAGGACAGCCGAATATCCGAGTAATGTCGGGTACAAAGTCTATATGCGCACCGACAAGCCGCCGTTCTCCGACGTGCGCGTGCGCCGCGCGATTTCCCAAGCCATCAATCGCCAGGAGCTCATCGATGCGGTGGCAGACGGTGTGGGCCGGACGAACGCGGCCCTGCCGGCGGCCCTCAGGGATTGGGCGCTCCCGGTGGACCAGCTCGGCGAGGGGGCCCGCTCATACCGGTACGATCCCGCCGAGGCGCGGCGCCTCCTGGCCGAGGCCGGCCACCCGCGCGGGTTCGCGACCGTGATGGACTTCAACAACTACGGGTCGACCTTCATGGACGATGCTATCCAGCTCATCCTCAAGGATCTGAAGGCGGTGGGCATCGAGGCCAAGCTAAACCAGAAGGAGTACGGTGCCTACATCGCGACCACGGTGACCGGCAACTACGAGGGCATGTACTACGGCGCCACCACGCCCTTCCTCGACCCCGACAACTACCTCTTTACCAACTACTACCCTGGCCACCCCCGCAATGTGGCCAAGGTCAACGATCCAGCCCTCACGGATCTGCTGGTGCGCCAGCGGCGCACGCAGGATCCCGCCGTGCGACGGCGCTTGCTCCACGATATCCAGCGCCACGTGGCCGTCCAGCAATACATCGCCGAGATCTACTCGCCAGTCACGATCTTCGTGTGGGACGGCATCGTCAAGAACTATGGCCCGAACCTCGGCTACGACTACGGCGGGCGCCTGGTGGCGGCCTGGCTGGATCGGTAAATGCTCCCGCGATCGCAGCGTGGCCCGATGTTGTTACTGACCCTGGCCGTCTTCGGCCTGCTGGCTATCAAGTTGCTACGACAGCAGTTTGCTGAGACATGATCCAGGCGTGTTCGGCTTCTTAAGAGCTGGCGGGCAGATGTGTCAACTTTCTCGACGTAGCCTCAGACCGATCACGCGTAAGGGCCCGGATAGAGGTAGATATTGCGGCCGTACACGCGTCCGCGGTACTCGTCCTTCCTGCATCAAGTCGCAATCTGACACACCGGGTCATTTCACGGCCACGCTGTCGGTGGTCAAGAGGGGGTGCCCCAGAGGGCGGGGGGCTGGACCGCCCTCTGGGGGTTGGAGGTGATGAGGAAACTACATCCATGGGACGGAGCGCTGCAGGTCCACATTCACCCGTCGAGCAGGCTGGAGGCTCGCTAGAGCGTCAGTCGCTCGTACACGGGCGACGCTACCAGCGACCGATCGGTGTCCACGCTCACTCCGCACAAGGTTCGCCGCATCCCCGGCGTGCGTCGCCTCTGGAAGGCCGCGCGCGCCGCCTCGTCGGCGCCGTGCAAGATCCCGTGGGCCCTGGCCAGCGGCGAGCTGTCCTACGCCAAGGTCCGGGCGCTGACCCGGGTGGCCGCGCCGGAGACCGAGGCGCGCCTGCTGGCGGTGGGCCGTGGATGGCCACCGGCGTATGGGCGTCGGCGATCGCGGCCATGTGCGGTTGCCACACGCGGGCGTTGCATCCGGTGCCGTGAATGTAAAGCACGCGTTGCCCAAGCCGCCGGCGGCGACGGCCAGGAGCAAGGTAGCTGATCCGGCGTCTGTCGATGACGGTAAACCCCATGGGGTGCCCCTCGTTCCTTCGACGTTCTCACGCTTCGCGCGACGCCGCCAACCTTGGGCGGGCTCAGCCGCGCACGAGCAGGACGAGGCCGGCGAGCAGCAGGACGCCGAACACCATCCGCCGGAACCGCTCAGGATCGACGCGGGTGAAGAGCAGCATACCGAGTCCCGTCCCGCCCGCGGCGGGCAGCGCGAACGAGGCGGAGAGCCGCCACACCTCCCCGTCGAGCACGCCGGCCCACCAATAGCCGACCAGGATCACCGCCTGGTTCACGACGAAGAACGCCTGGAGGTTGGCCTTGATCGTTCGCGGGCTCCAGCCCTGGGTCGTCGCGTAGAGGATGACGGGTGGGCCTGGCGTGCCGACGGCAGCCCCCGTCACTCCCGCCAGCATTCCTGCGCCGACACGCCATCCGCGCCCGCGTAGTCGCCTGGGGTGGAGCCGCGTCCACTCGAGCACGACGACGACGATCAAGGTACCGCCGATCAGGCGGTTGAGTGTCGAGATCGGGAACGTGCTCAGGACCCACACGCCGATGGGCGTTCCCAGCACGGTGCCGGCGAGCATGTCGAGTACGGGAGACAGGAGCAGGTGCTGGCGTAGCGGCAGGAAGATCGCCATCGAGAAGACGATGGTGTAGATCGTGAGCACCGCGATCGCTTTCACCGGTGAGATCAGGAACGGCAGGAGCGCCATGGCGACGAGCCCGTTACCGAACCCGACCAGCCCGAGAACGAAGTTCGCAAAGGCCATGACCACGGCAGCGGCCACCCACTCCGCCCTCATCGATCCGCGGCTCCGTCGGGGCGAGACACTCGGAGATCGTAGCCCTTCGGCCGTGCGGAGGCTGTCGCTATGGCTTCTTGACTTCGATGATGTGGTCGCGAAACTCCGGTTCGGGCGCCACGAAGATCATCTGCGGATTCGCTCCTGAGCCATTCGCCGCCTTGAGATGCTTCGCCAAGGTGGCCATTCGCGGCGTCTTGCCCTTCCATGCCTTCGGCAATGGCCTGCACCCGCTTTTTCGGCGCCCGATCCCACATGGCCTCGAGCCACCGCTCTTTGCTCTTGGCGCTGTTCCAGAAGAGCGTGTGTTTCTGTTTCAGCGTCGCGCCCGAATGATCGACCTCGTAGACGGGAAAGACTTCGCCCTTCGCCAGGACATCGGCGAAGAAGCGCACGGGCCGGTCGGCGGCGGCGACTCCGCTCCATCCCGCTATGGCGAGCGTTCCCCAGCGATTCATCGCTGCCTCGGCGGCCTTCGAGGCCTTGACGATACTCTTGAAGGCGTCTGCGGATCCGACCTGCTGGTCGCGGATAGGAACTTCGCCGGGGTACCCCGACCACCAATCGGGCGCCGTGCATCCGTCCGTACCCATGAGCTTCGCCAATGCCTCGAGATACGTCGGCTGATGCCCGATCCGGCAGCCGCGAAAATCGAGCCATGTGCCCGCGAGCTTCGCCCGGGCATCCTTCAGGGTCTTGCGAAATGCCCGGCGATCCAGAGCGTCTACCGCTGCCCGCAAGCGCTTCACCATATCGGACGTGGCCGCGCTCATGGTGAACGTAAACCCGCTTGATGTCACCGCGGTCTCGAGCGCGTTCGCTTCGGGGTTGGTCCGTTTCAGCCGCGCGACGGCGGCGGCGATCGATTTGCGGACGGCGTTCTTGAATGCCGGGTCGGCCGATGCCACGGCGACGAGATCCGCGCACCGGCGCAGCAGGAGCTCCAGGTCGCCGGTGGGCTTGGTCCCGGAACTCAGGCCGAAGGGTTTCAGCGCGTCCGGAGCGCTCGATTCAAGATGGACCAGCAGCGCGGTCCAGGCAGTCTGACCCTGATTGGTGGTGGCATCCAGATCGACCAGCTTTCCCAGCAACGCATCCATCAGCGCACCGTCGCCTGCGTTCACCGCCTCGATCTGCCTTTGCGTGATGGTGAACCCCGCCGGCGACCCCTTGAAGAGCGGGATGTTGAAGCCGTCCCACGCGTGGCTGATCACCCGAATTCGCTGGCCCGAGATTCTTCGCTTTCGCGATCAGCCCGATGAGGCCTTCGAGGCTCTCGAACTCCACGGGCGTGAAGCCCCACATCGTGTGGAACGCTCGCGCGGAGCTGAGAAAGTCATCCCCCCCCTTGGCGATGTACACCACGTCCGGCCAGAAATCGGGCCGGCTGAGCACTGGCGTGCCGCCGCCTCCCGACCCCGGCGTCGCTCTGCCGCCCGGGAAGAACAGCAGCTCCTCGAACGGACTATGCTCGGCGAGCCTCGCCACCCTGGGCTCCGCATCATGGTGAGGTTCAGCCGTCAGGATTTCTTCATCGAGGAACGGAGATTCGAGATCCTTCGCAGTGTCCGTGAGCCGATCGCGCATTCCACTCTCCGGCGCAGGCGCTTTTCTTCCGCGCTCGACCCAGTGTACGACCGGGTGCCGGGGCGATGAGGGAGCTTTTGTCGTCTGACGACTTCGTCGCGTGACCTGAGCGCCCGACCGGCTATACTCCCCACTCGGCGGCAGGCGACGGCCGCGATGCGCTGTGCCAGGTGTCCCGCTTTGAGAGGGAGGCCGCGTGTTGAATCGGCCGTGGTGGGTGCGCGTGACGTGGCGTTGCTGCGCGACGGGGCTGCTTGCCGCCGGCGCGATCGGCGTGCTCGGGTATTCCGGCGCGGTGACGCTCCCCGCGGTGCCGACGCTGCCCTGGTGGGCGCTGCTGCTCTTGAGCTATCTGCTCTTTCACCTCGGCGTCTTCCGGTTGCGGAATCGACCCACGTAACACGGGCGGCGCGAGGAGGCGCCGGTCCGGCCTTCGATTGGAACTTGAGCATCCAGCGACTGCCGAGTCTCCTGGTCCGACACCTGCCGTTTTACTACGGGTGGGTCATCCTGGCCTGCGTGTGCTGCGCGGGCTTCGCCCGGCAGGCGTCATCGGTGGCCGTGCTGTCCATCTTCGTCGCCCCGATGATCGGGGAGTTCGGCTGGTCGCGGACGGCGATCTCGGGGGCGGTGTCGCTGGGCGGGATCCTGGCGGCGATCGCCGTCGCCGTTCCTCGGCCCGGTGCTGGACCGGCGCGGCGCGCGGGTGATCCTGAGCCTGGCCGTCCTGTCGACAGCCGCCGCGGCGATGGGACTGTCGCTCGTCGGCTCGCTGGCCCTCTTCTACGTGCTGTTTTGCATCGGCCGGACGAACTTCGCCGGGCCCTTTGACCTCGGCATCTACGGCGCGCTCGCGAGCTGGTTCGTCGCGCGGCGGTCGCAGGCGACCTCGATCGCCACCTTGGCGCAGATGTCGGGGCTCGTGATCCTGCCGCTGGTGGCGCAGCTCGCCATGCTGCGTGGCGGCTGGCGCGCTGGCTGGCTGGCCGTCGGTCTCATCGTGGCGATCGTCGGCTTCCTCCCGGTCTGGCTACTGCTGGCACGACGACCAGAGGATCTCGGTCTCGCGCCGGACCCGGTAACGGCGCCCGCAGGCGGCCTGGCGCCGCCTGTCCCGGAACCCGTCTTCACCCGGGCGCAGGCGGTCCGAACACCGGCCTTCTGGTTCCTTTCGCTCTACGGCCTTTTGATCTGGCCGGTGCAGGCTGGCGTCAGCCTGCACCAGGCGCCGAACCTGATCGAGCGCGGCCTCGATTCGACCGTGGCCGCGACGGTGGTCAGCACCTTCTCCGCGATGTCGGCGCTGGCGGGTTTCAGCGTCGGCTTCATCGGCCGGCGGGTGCTGCTCGGTGTGCGCCTCGCGGTCGCCGCAGCGCTGGTGGCCGCCAGTGCCCTGGCGATGAGCCAGATCGCAGGCCCGTTCCTCGCATACCTTTCGGCCGCCATGTTCGGGCTTGGCCTCGGCGGCATGTTCACCCTGCTGCCGGTCGCCTGGGCCGACCTCTTCGGCCGGCGAAGCTTTGGCGCCATCCGTGGCATCGCTCTCGCCATCCAAGTCCTGGCGCAGGCGGCGGGCCCGCTTCTCTCGGGCGTGCTGCGCGACCGCAGCGGCAGCTACGACCTCTCGCTCCTGTGCTTCGCGGCCCTCGCCGCGCTTGCCGTGCCTGCCGCCCTCCTCGCCCGCCCGCCGGCGCCTCCCGCGGCCCGCGCGAAGATGCCGATGCTGGACGGATAGCCAACATAGACATCGTGACGATGACATCGCGACGATCCGAGCATGCTAGGGGCCGGCGGGGGAGACGGCGAAGCCAAGGAGCGTGATCGAATGCGCAGGGAACGTGTAGTCAATGCGCGAGCCACGAAGCTCCACCCGGCGTGAGGTGACGTCGACGGCGCGCGGTGTCTCGAACGAGTTCGTGGTAGACACGTCGGCGCCGTTGACCTCCCACACCTCGGCGAGGCCCGCCGGTGAGGCGCCGCCGAGATCGATGGTGGCGGTCAGGGGGCGGGCGTGATCGCGGTTCACGACGGCCAGGGTGAGAGCGCGCCCGGCAGTGTCGCAGGTGGCGACGGCGTCGAGGAGCTGGAACGGTCCGAGCCCGGCCACGTGATGCACGCGGCCGGCGCTCCCTGTTTCCTGCGCGGGCGAGAGATCGTATGTCTCGCCGTTGACATGGACGTCGAGGGCGATCTCGCGCATGTGCGTCGCGTAGAGGTGAAGGGGATGGTAGATCGTCTGCCGGAAGAGCCCGCTCGGGTTGGTGAAGATCGGCGCGATGGCGTTCACCAGCTGGGCGAAGTTGGCGATGCGCACCGTCTGGCAGTGGCGGATGAAGCCGTTCAGGTAAGTGGCAATGGCCAGCGCGTCGGAGAGGTTGTAGCGCTCCTCGACCCCGCCCACGCGGTCCTCGTGGCTGCGCGTGCGGTACCACACGTTCCACTCGTCGAACGCGATGTGGATCGGGTGATCGATGCGCTGCAGCTGGCGCACACGCTCGATGAGGGCAGCGCAGATGCGGACGGCGCGCTCGCGCCTGATGTGAGGAGAACACCGTCGTGTAGTGGTCGGTGCTGCCTGTGTAGAGGTGAATGCTGTGGAAGTCGATCAGGTCGGCGAGGCCCCCCAGCACGATCTCGTCCCATTCGCTCCATCCCGTCTGGCCGCAGCCGACGAGCTGGATGGAGGGGTCGGTGCGCTTCATCACCATGGCGAAGGCGCGCGCCTTCTTCACGTAGTCGTGGGCGTTCATGTTGCCGATCTGCCAGCTTCCGTACATCTCGTTGCCGAGGCCCCAGTAGCGCACCCGATGCGGCTCGGGGTGGCCGTGCTGCCGGCGCAGGTTCGCCCACGACGTGGTGCCGGTGCCGTTGCAGTACTCCACCCACGCCTGCGCTTCGTCCATGGTGCCCGAGCCCATGTTCACGCAGATGAAGGGGGCGGCGTCGATGGCGCGGCAATAGTCGATGAACTCGTTGGTGCCAAAACGGTTCGACTCCTCCGCGTACCAGGCCAGCTCGCTGCGCCGCGGACGCGCCTCCTTGGGACCGACCCCATCGAGCCAGTGGTAGCCGCTGACGAAGTTGCCGCCAGGCCAGCGGAGGATCGGAATGCGCAGGGGCCGGACGGCGTCGAGGACGTCCGTGCGGAACCCGCGCGCATCGGCCAGGGGCGAGCCCTCGTCGTAGATGCCGCCGTAGATGCAGCGGCCGAGGTGCTCGATGAACTGTCCGAAGATGCGGCGGTCCACGGGGCCGATGCGTCGCTCGAGATCGATGCCGATGCGGGCCATGCCGCGGAGTCTGCGCGATGGCGCGGCGCCGTGTCAACGCGCGCGCGCGCGGCGATTGACAGGCTGCGAAGGATACCCGTAGAGTCGCGCCACACGTCGCAACACTGCGCCGCAGGGAGGAAGAGCATGAGCGCCGATCGCCAGCCCGTCAGCCGTCGCACGTTCGTGGTGAGCGCCGCCGTGGCGGCCGGGGGCGCCGCCTTCGTGCGGCGGGCGGCGGCCCAGGCCAAGCCGACGATCACGTACTGGAACGGTCTCACCGGTGCCGACGGCAAGGTGATGGACGAGCTCATCGACCGCTTCACGGCGGAGACGGGGATCCGCATCGAGCAGCAACGCCTGCCGTGGGCCGAGCTGTACGCGAAGCTGCAGCTGGCGGTTCCCGCGGGGGAGGGGCCGGACCTGGTGCTCATCCACACGGCGGAAGTCCCGCACTTCGCCCACGACGGCGTGCTGGAGGCCATCGACGACGGCGCCCTCGCGGGCAAGGGCTTCCGGGCCGACGACTATTTACCCGCCCTGTGGCAGGGGGGACTGTTCGAGGGCAAGCGCTACGCCGTGCCGCTCGACGTGCCGCAGCACATCCTCTACCTCAACCAGAAGGTCCTCAAAGAGGCGGGGCTCGGCGGGAAGGCTCCCGGTAGCCGCGCCGAGCTGGTGACCATGGCCAAGCAGATTTCCAAGGGTGACACCTTCGGCTTCGCGATCGGCACCGTCAACCCGGGCCGGTACACGTGGGGTTTTCACAACCTGCTGTGGCAGAACGGCGCCAACATCTACGCGCCGGATCTCAAGCGCTCCGCGCTGACGGACCCCGCCGCGCTGGAGGTGGCGGACTTCTGGGCATCGCTGGCAAACCAGCACAAGATCGCGCCGCCCGCGAACGCGAACTGCCGCGATGCCTTCACGGCGGGCAAGCTCGGGCTGTGGATCGCCGGATCCTGGAACTTCACCGGTCTGCGAGAGGCCAAGGTCGAGTTCACGGTGGCGCCCGTCCCGCGCCTGTTCAAGCAGCCGGTGGTCTGGTCGATGCCGCACCAGTACAGCTTTCCGAAGCCGAAGGCTACCGATCGCGCCAAGCGGGACGCGGCGTGGACGCACGTGCGGTGGGTCACAGATCACGTGGCCGAGTGGACCTTGAAAGCCGGGCAGGTGTCAGCCAGCCGCAAGTCGCACAGCGACGCGCGCATCACCGGCGATCCGGTCCTCAAGACGCTTCTGGCCCAGGCACCGAACTGGCAGATCGCGCAGGCGACGCCGAAGTGGGTAGCGGCGGAGAACCTCACGCGGCCCATGATCGAGACCGTCTACACCGGGCAGAAGCCGCCCAAGGCGGCCATGGAAGAGCTGGCGCGGCAGATCAACGCGCTCCCGGAGTAGCGTCCGATGAGCGCGCCGGCGGGGCGCCGGCGCTGGCGGCAGGCGTGGACGGCCTACCTGTTTCTCGCCCCCGGGCTCGTGCTGTTCGCCGCCTTCCGTGTGTACCCGCTGCTGGAGGGGCTGCGGCTGTCGTTCACCAACGCGCGGCTCGGGCGCGCCAGCCTCCAGTACGTCGGCCTCGCGAACTACACGCGGCTGCTCGACGACACGCGCTTCCATGTCAGCCTCGCCAACACGGCGTTCTACACCGTCGCCAGTACCGTGCCCATCCTCGTGATCCCCCTCGTGCTGGCGCTCGCGCTGAACCGCGGCGGGCTGCGCACCTTGCTGCGTGGCGTGTTCTTCTTTCCGTTCACCTTGTCCGTGGTCACGGTGGGGCTCACGTGGCTCTGGCTGCTCGACCCGGTGGTCGGCCCCTTCAACTACTACCTGCGCTCGGCCGGCGTGCCGGTGCGGTCCTGGCTCGGCGATCCCTCGACGGCGATGTGGGCAATCATCGGAACGACGGTCTGGTGGGTGACAGGCTATTACCTGGTGATCTACCTGGCCGGGCTGCAGGATATTCCGCGCGATCTGTACGAGGCGGCTGCCCTCGACGGCGCGGGGGGCTGGCGTAGCTTCTGGGCGATCACCTTGCCGCTGCTGCGGCCGGTGGTGCTCTTCGTGGTGGTGACCCACGTGATCGGATCGTTTCAGCTCTTCGGGCAGGTCTTCGTGCTCACCGGCGGCGGCCCCGGCGATTCGACGCGGACGGTGGTCCAGCATCTCTACGAGACAGCCTTCCAGAACTTCTTCCAGTTCGGGGCGGCTTCCGCCATGGCGTGGGTGCTGTTCGCGATCATCCTTGCTTTCTCCGTGGTGCAGTTCCGCCTGCTGCGCGGACACACGGAGTACTGAGTGGGGCGCCGCGTCGACGGGCAGTGGCTGCTCCTCACCGGGTCGTTGCTGGCCCTCGGCGTCCTGTGGCTGCTGCCGATCGTGTGGGTGGTGGTGACGTCGCTGAAGATGAGCGCCGACATCGTGCGGGTGCCGCCGGAGTGGATTCCGTGGCCAGCCACGCTTGCCCACTACCACGAGGTGCTGCTGGGCAGCTCGCGCACGGCGCGCATCGGCCGCGCCTTCGCCAACAGCCTGGTGATCGCGATGGGCACCACGGCGGTCGTCCTCCTCACCAGCGCGATGTCGGCGTACGCGCTCGCGCGCCTCAGGTTTCCCGGTCGCACCGCCGTCTTCACCGTGCTCGTCGGGAGCCTGATGATCCCGAACGCGGTGGTGCTGGTGCCGCAATACGTCCTGGTCCATGGGCTCGGCTGGCTGAGCACCTATCAAGGCCTCATCGTGCCGGAGGCGGCGACGACGTTCGCGTTCGGGGTGTTCCTCCTGCGGCAATTCTTCGTGACCATGCCGGGTGAGCTGGAGGACGCGGCCCGCATCGACGGCGCCAACGCCTGGCAGGTCTTCACGCGCATCGTGCTGCCGCTCTCCCAGCCGGCCCTGGCCGCGCTCGGCATCTTCACGTTTCGCTCCGCCTGGAATGATTTCCTGTGGCCGCTGATCGCGGTCAACAAGCCCGAGATGTTTCCCTTGCCCGTGGCCTTGGCACTGCTACGGAGCGCCTACAGCTCGGAATCGTACGGGCCGATCATGGCCGGCGCGGCGCTGAGCGCCGTCCCGCTGCTGATCGTCTTCCTGGTGGCGAACCGGAGGATCGTCGAAGGCGTGCGCCTGAGCGGCTTGAAGGGCTAGCCACCGCGTAAACGCCAACCCCGGGGTTGGCATTTAGTTGGCGTTTCCGCGGGCGCGGCGGAAACCCATGAGACGTGAGCTTTTTCGCCAGGCGAGGGCAGAATCATTGATCGAGACGAGGCCCGAACAACCTCGGGAAAGTCTGCCATCGGGCCCGCAAAAGGGCCGGAAACGCCAACTCGAACCCCGGAAACGCCAACCTAAACGCCAACCAGTCGCCAGCAAACGCCAACCCCCTCGTCTCAGCCCCGCCTCAGCTCGGACGGGCGGCCGTGGTTGGCGTGTGTTTATGAAGAGTTGCTGAGCATCTCCCACGACTGGCAATCGCCTTGCGATAGCCGAGTGCCGTGCCGAAGCTCGCCGTCGCCCCCTCGCTGGATGCGACCATCGTCGCTCGCAGTCTGTGCCGAGCCGAGACCTTCTGGCCTATGACGGCCACCACCTCGACCCGTCGTCGGCGCAAGCCCTTCGTCGCTCTCCGGAGAGGGCTCGCGGAGCACGTGCGGAGCGGACGACTGAAGGCCTCCCGCTTCGCAGTGTTCGTTTGGCTTCTCATGGAGGCGAACCACAAGACGGGGATCGCGCGAACAAGCCCGGCACAGGTCGCGGCAGAGCTCGGATTCCATCCGGTGACGGTGCGCCGCGATTTCTCGATGCTGCGGCGAGACCAGTACATTCGCTACAGCTATCCGAGCGGCCGCCGGCAACTCTGTGCAATCGCGATCGAAAAGTATCACGAGCACTTCGCATCCGAGGCGAGTGCGCTACAGGTCCGGCTACAGGTGCCGCTACAGGTCACCTCCCTAAGTACGCGCCGCAGCAGCCCGAATCGGGACGGCAAGAATAGAGAAGTAAGAACTACTACTACTACTCCACTTCGTGTCCGCTCCGCGGACGGAACCGATGGGCAGGAGAGCAATCAGGAGGGGCGGCGAGCAACGGCCGCCGGCGACAACCTCGCTGACGATGCGTCGTTACGTCCGCTGACGCGCGACGAGGCGCTCAGGCAGGCGCCGGCCGCGCTACGCGAGACCGTCGAGTACTTCCTGTTCAAGACCGGGCGCGAGAGCGTCGAACCACACGAGCTGGACTTGCTCCCGCGCCTCGATGCGGCCCACACGCCGGCCATGGTCCAGAAGGCCATCACGCGCGCGGTGGAGCGGTTCCGGCGTCGCGGCGAGGACGCGAGGCAGCTCACCCTCGACTACGTCTGGCAGTCACTCCAGCACTTCACGACGCGAAAGTCGGCAGCACCCGAGTCGCGTCGTGATCCCTCTCACCCCACATACCCCACGGGTGTCACGCGCCTGTGGTGAGCGGAGGAGGTATGGACGAACGCTGTTCGGCGAAGGTCCGGAAGATCCTGAAGTACGAGGGGCGGGCCACGAAGCTGCTGGCGCGCTACGGAGGGATGATGGACATCTTTCCGGAAGAACACCGAGCGGGCCAACTCCTGAACCGAGCAAAGGCGCTCACGGTGACCCTGACACCCGTCGAACTTGGCGAGTTGCGTCGGGGCCGGAGCGCGGTATAGCAGACCTGCGGCCTGCCGAAACGCCGCCTGCTGTCGCCGCCGCCGTGTGTGAGCACTGCGGCCGCCCGCTCACGGTGGCAGGTA
This sequence comes from uncultured Candidatus Rokubacteria bacterium, assembly GCA_963754315.1. Lineage (GTDB taxonomy): Bacteria > Methylomirabilota > Methylomirabilia > Rokubacteriales > CSP1-6 > CAVWFS01. Next base: position 25,724 of record CAVWFS010000005.1, on the reverse strand, counting down.
TCGACCTACCCTTCGGGCTGGGACATCGGACCGTCGTCGCCGATTGCCCGTGTCTCGCCGAGCAGCGCGCGGCGGAGGCGCGCGAGCGGCGGCTGCAGGAGCACCAGAGGAAGACCCGTCGCCTTCTGCGGCAGTCAGGCATCGGCGTCCGCCACCAGGAGGCGACATTCGACACCTTCGAGGCGACGGCGGACTCCCGACCGGTGCTGAGGCTCTGTCGCGAGTTCGTGGAGCACTTTCCCGACCATGGCAAGGGCCTCACTTTGGCCGGCCCATCGGGCACGGGCAAGACGTACCTCGCCGTGGCGATTACCCGGGCCCTGATCGAGCGTGGCATCGCCGCCGTGATCGTGAACGTGCCCTGGCTGTTTCTCACGTTCCGATCGAGCTTCCAGGGAACCGAGCCCCGGCGCTTCGAGGACCAGCTGGACCTCGTCACGACGTGCGATCACCTGGTCCTGGACGACCTCGGCCGAGAGCGCCTCACCGACTGGGCGCTGGAGACGCTCTACCTGGTCGTGAATGCGCGATACGAGGACCGGCTGCCGACGACGATCACCACCAACCTCGACCTGGAGGCCCTGCGGCACCGGCTGGGCGAACCGCTCGTGGACCGCCTGGCCGAGACCAACCAGGCGTACTGGTGCCAGTGGTCTTCCTGGCGGAGGCGAGCGCGGGCGTGAGCGACTTCGACGTCATCCTGAAGTTTCTGACCCCGCTTGGGGTGGGCGGGCTCCTCGCCTACGTGATGTTCCTGTTCTATCGGCAAGACTTCCTGCGCGAGCGCGCGCGCCACGAGGGGGACCGTGATCGCCAGGAGCGGCGCGAGGACCGCCTGCTGCAGGTGATCGAGCGGAACGCGGCGGCCTACGAGCGCCTGGCGGTGACCATCGAGAACCTGAGCACCTTGATCGCGCGAGGGGTTCCGCATGGCGGGTGAGGTCGTCCTTGACGCCACCAGCCCAACCAGATCGTCGAGGTCTGCGCCGACATGCCCGACGTGCGGCTGCTCCGTGCATTCCCACCCCCGGACATGGGAGGTCACGTGTGCGGTCTGTGGCGCAAGGCGATGGCCCTACCGGGTCGTGGAGCCGACCCACTACGCCTGCGCGCGGTGCCGCACCGCAAGACGACCCTTCCCGGTTGATCCACGTTCCCTGGGAGCGACTTCTCGACTCGCGCCATGCCATCGGCCGGGGACCCCGATCGTCAAGGCTCCGTGGACCATCTTGGCGTATCTGGCCGCCGACAACGATCTCGAAGCCGCCGCCTTCGCCGACATCAAGGAGATGGAGCGCGTCGGCTCTCGCTCGGGCCAGGTGGAGATCGTGGTCCAGGTGGATCGTGCTCCCGGCCAGGACCGCCCGAATGGCGCGCGCGAGGCAACCCGCCGCTACCACATCACGCGCGGGAGTACCCGACACCGGATCACGTCGACCGTGCTGGCGGAACTCGGCGAAACGAACACGGGCGACCCACAGGTGCTTGAGGAGTTCCTGGCCTTCGGCGTGCGCGCCTATCCCGCCGAGCGCTACGCGTTGATCATCTGGAACCACGGCTCTGGTGTCTACGTACCTGATGAGATGCCGACGCTGAGCGGAGCGCCCGCGCCTGCCGGCATCGGGCGGTTCGACCCCCGCGGATTCGGCCTGGCCTACGACGAGCGGTCGGGCGACTGCCTGGACACTCGGGAGCTGGAGCGCGTGCTCGCGACCGGGCATCGGTTGCTGGGACGCAAGATCGACCTCGTCGGCATGGATGCCTGTCTCATGGCGATGCTGGAGATCGCCTGGCAGATCCGCGATCACGCGTGCGTACTGGTTGGCTCCGAGGAGATCGAGCCTGGGACCGGCTGGCCGTACGCGGCCATCCTGCGGGATCTCACCGCGCGACCCTCGATGGGCCCGGCCGAGCTGGCTGCTGCGATCGTCCGGCGTTACGTGCAGACCTACAGGCGGAGCTGGCAGGGCGTCACCCAGTCGGCGATTGATCTCTCCCGCCTGGACGACCTGGTGGATGCGGTGGACCGCCTGGCGCGCGTGCTTCTCGCGGCGCTGCCCGGGGTCCGCGTGGCGATTGCCGAGGCGCGGCGCCGGGCGCTCAGCTTCTTTGACGACAACTACGTCGATCTGCATCACTTCGCATCCTGCCTGGCGGTCAGGAGCGACCGGGCCGCCGTGCGCCACGCGTGCGCGGATGTCGTCGGGATCCTCGAGGGACGGGGGGCCAAGAGTCCCATCATCGCCGAGGCCCACGCTGGCCCGCGCATGGGCGAGGCGCGGGGATTGTCGATCTACTTCCCGCTCCGGGACGTATGGGTGTTCTACCGGGAGCTTGCCTTCGCACAGCGGACGCGATGGGCAGACTTTCTGGAGGCGTACCTCGCCCGCGGTCCACGAGACACGCGGTGATGACAGGGCGTGTCGTGTGGGTGGTGGACGGCGACACGATCCACGTGCGGATCGGGTCGCGGCTGGAGAAGGTGCGCTACATCGGCGTCAACGCCCCTGAGGTCCCACGCCCCGAGGCGCGTGGCTGGCGCGAGGGCGGCGTCCAGGCGCATGCGGTGAACCTGCACCTGGTGGCACGAAAGACGGCGGGGCTTGAACTCGATTCCGCCCTGCGGGACACCCATGGGCGCCTGCTCGCCTACGTCTGGGTGCGGGGGGCATGCGCGCGGGTGATGGCCAACGCCGAGATGATTCGCCAAGGGTTCGCCCAGGTGATGACGATCCCGCCGAACGTGAGATACCAGTCGCTGTTTCTGGCGCTCCAGCGCGAAGCGAGGGAGGCCGGGCGGGGACTGTGGGGCCAGGCGTGAACGCGTCGCGTCGAGACGGCAGACTTGGGGCCTCAGCAAATACTCAAGCAGACGTTAACGCCCTCCAGCACCGGGGTGCCCGAGATCCCGGTCTTGATGATCTCGACATCGAGGTAGTACGCATTGGCGGTGAAGTTGAAGAACGATCCGCTCCCACACGCGGTCCCCGCACCCTGCAGCTGAGCCCCGGCAGCTTGGGGAAACATGTTGCTGTCGAAGGAGATTCTGGTGGTGGTGGCCCCGGTGTGAAGGTTGATCTCGTTGAGACGGACGACGACCTGCGCGCTCGCGCCATTGTCGGTGTAACGAACCTGCATCCCGATGCGATCCCCGCCAGACAATCCTTCCGTCGCCACGATGTTGTAGCGGACATTCAGGGTGCCGGCCCTCAGGGTTGGCTTGATGGTGGCCTTGTGCAGCTCCAGCAACACGATGCTCGTATCGGCTTCGTCCACCGTTCCGGCCGATCCGACGGTTGTCCAGCACCTGCTTTGACCGAAGGCCGGGGGCGAAGTGCTGAGCGCCAAGACTCCCACGAGAACGATCAGGGCGAGACTCGACAGGCCCGGAGCGGCTGGACGGTTGGTGGGATTCATGAAGGGAGCACCTCCCTGATGGTCTGGGCGTCCCTCACCGAGATGCCCGTGGCGCTCGCCGAGCCACTTCGCGATTGTACCGCTCCTTGAAGTCGAGCAGCTTGTGGCGATTGACCGGCCCGAGAGGTCTTGAGAACATGCTGGCGGCGCTGGCTCACCACAGAGGAGGATCGACCATGATGCGTAGGGGCGTGTTCGTCGTCGGTATGGCACTTGCGCTGGCGTTCGGCCTCACCAGCACGGCCGGGGCGCAGGGCAAGCCCATCAAGATCGGAATTCCTCAGGCCATGACGGGGGCGGTCGGCTGGGCGGGGGTGACGTCGACGCGAGCGGCTCAGATCGCCGCCGACGAGATCAATGCCAGGGGCGGCATCAATGGGCGCAAGGTCGAGCTGGTGGCTCGCGACGACGAGCACAATCCGACCAAGCACGTGGCCGCGGTACGCGAGCTGGTCGAGAAGGAGAGTGTGAGCGTGATGTTCGGCCCCACGGCCAGCACGGCCGGACTGGCCGTCGCTCCCATTCTGAACGATGAGCTCCGCGTCCCGATGATCCTGCCCTTCTCCGCCGCTACGGAGATCGTGTGGAACAAGGCCTGGCAGGAGAAGAAGCCGAACTATCTCTACCGCTACGGCATGTTCGATTCGGGACAGGCGAAATCTCTCGTGGAGTTCGCCACCAAGAAGCTCAAGAAGTCGAAGTTCGCGATCATCGTCGAGAACTCCGGTTGGGGCGAGGGCGGCCGGGTGGAGATGGCCAAGACGCTCAAGGAAGCGAATCTGACGCCGGTGGCCGAGGAGAAGTTCAACTTCAAGGACACCGACCTCACCGCCCAGCTCGGGCGCGCGCAACGGGCGGGCGCGGACACCTTGCTGTTCTACGGGCAGGTCGCCGAGGCGACCGCCATGTTGCGCAGCATGGCCAAGATGGGCTACCGGCCCACCGTGGTCTCGGCGTGGGGCATCGCCAACGCGCAGTTCTGGAACAATGCCAAGGAGCTGGGCGAGGGCGTCTACGTGCTGACAACGGCCACCCCGGACGGGCCGCAGTCCAAGGCGCGCCAGGCCTTCGTGGAGGAGTTCGAGCGGCGGCACGGCAAGGGCAGCATCACCACCTTCCCGGGCGCCATCCACAGCTACGACATCGTGAAGCTGATCGAGATCGCCGTCCGTAAGTCTGGCTCGGACGACCCGAGCAAAATCCGCGACGGACTGGAAGACATTCCCAACTTCAAAGGGCTCCTGCGCGAGTTCAACCGCCCCGTCTTCACGCGTGACCGGCATGATGCGCTGCTGCCAGAAGACCTCGTGATGACGCGGTGGTCCAACGGCCAGATGCTGCCGGTCGAGTAGCCTCGGTCGAGGTCCGGGGGCGCCTCGATGAGCGAGGTGTCCCCGAATGCCGCCATGGTGTTCTTCCTTCAGCTGGTGATCAGCGGCGCCGCCGTAGGCAGCATCTACGGCCTGGTGGCCGTCGGTTACAGCATCACGTTCACCACGGTCAAGGTCCTGAACTTCTCGCAGGGCCAGTTCGTGATGCTGGGGGCGATGCTCGGTCTGACGTTCCACGTCTGGTGGAGCTGGCCGCTGCTGCCGGCCATCGCAGCATCGATTCTGGTTCTGGTCGCGTTCACCCTTCTGGTCGAGCGGGTCAGCGTTCGCCCGTTTCTAACCGCCGAGTCGATGTCGTGGGTGCTCAGCACATTGGCGATCGGCATCATCGCCGAGAACCTCGCTCAGCTCGTCTGGGGGCGGGAGGCCTTGCCGTTCCCGCCGGCCGTCGCTGGGGAGCCGATCCGGTGGTTCGGCATCGGGATTTACCCGCAAGAGCTGCTAATCATCGGCGCTAGCTGCGCCCTCATGGCGGCCCTGGATCTGTTCTACGCTCGAACGGTGGCCGGCAAGGCCCTGCGGGCGACAGCCTACGATTTCGACGTGGCGAGCCTCATGGGTATCAACGTCAAGGCGATGGTCTCGCTGTCGTTCGCCATCAGCTCGGCCCTCGCCGCCGTCGGCGGCATCCTGGTGGCGCCCGTGACCTTGGCCGAGTCCACCATGGGGAACATCCTCGGCCTCAAGGCCTTCGCCGTCGCGATCATCGGCGGGCTCGACAGCCCGCGCGGCATCTTCATCTGCGCGCTGGCCTACGGCATCTTCGAGGCCCTGTGTGCCGGCTACATTTACCCCGGCATCCGCGACACCTTGGGCTTCCTGCTCGTGATCCTCGTCCTCCTCGTCCGGCCCTCAGGTATCTTTGGCCGCGCCCAGATCGAGAAGGTCTGACCGTGCTGACCGGCCGAGTGCTTGGGCTCGCGGTCGGGATCGCGGTCGCTCTGGTGCCGCTCGCCCTCGGCTCCAACTACTATCTGTTTCTCGCAACGCTCGTCGGCATCTACGCCATCGTCGCGATCGGCCTGAACCTCCTCATCGGCTACCTGGGCCAGGTCTCGCTGGGCCACGCGGGCTTTTTCGCCTTCGGTGCCTACACGGCGGCCATGGTCGGCAAAGCGCTTAACAATGTCGACGTGCTGAAGGCGACGGGTCTTCATCTGTGGGGCGGCCTCGTGCTGGGCCTCGTGGTCGCAGCCATCGTCGGCGCCGCCGTCGCGTACCCCGCCCTCCGGGTCAAGGGGCCCTACCTGGCCATGGTGACCATCGCGTTCGGGATCATCGTCTTCTCGGTGCTCATGGAGTGGACCGGCTTCACGGGAGGGCCGCTGGGCATCACGGCCATTCCACGCCTGCATGTCGGCGGCCTGCCCCTGCGCGGGACGAGCTTTTATGTTCTCGTCCTGGGCATCCTCGGCCTGGTCTTGATCTTCCAGCATCACTGGATCTTGTCGCCCCGCGGACGCAGCTTTCTGGCCGTCCGGCAGAGCGAGGTGGCAGCGGCAGCAGTGGGCGTCTCCGTTCACGGTACGAAGGTCCTCGGCTTCATGCTGAGCGCAGCGCTGGCCGGGCTCGGCGGCGGTCTGTTCGCGTTCCATCAGGCGTACATCAGCCCGGACTCCTTCGAATTTCTCCAGTCGGTCTTCTTCGTGCTGATCGTGATCTTCGGAGGCAAGGCCACGCGGCTCGGTCCGGTCGTCGGCGCTCTGTGCCTGACGTTCCTGCCCGAGCTCCTGCACCGCTTCGCCCAGTTTCGGCTGATCGTATACGGCGTGCTCCTGGTGGGGGTGATGTACGGTTTGCCGCAGGGGGTCGTCGGGACCGTCGAGAGCTGGGTCGCCCGCCGGCGCAGCCGCCGGACGAGCCCTCTGCGTCCGGTCGACAGCGATGGGCAGCCGGACGTGCACGAGCTAGCCCCCGCGCGTCCCGGTCAACCCGGCGTCGAACTGCTCCGTCTCGAGCAGCTGCGGATGCGTTTTGGCGGTCTCCTTGCCGTCGACGCGCTCCACCTCGTGGTGCATCGGGCCTCGATCCATGCCCTCATCGGGCCGAACGGTGCGGGCAAGACCACCGTCGTCAACATTGTCGCCGGTCTGTACCAGCCCACGGGGGGTCGAGTCGTGCTCGAGGGCGAAGTCGTCACCGGGTGGCCGGCCTATCGGATGGCGCGAGCCGGGGTGAGCAGGACGTTCCAGAACTTGCAGCTGTTTGGCCAGATGACCGTCCTTGAGAACGTGATGTGCGGGTTCCCGCTCACGCACCGGGCTCAGCTCTTGTCATGCGCTCTGCGCACGCGGGCGCTTCGAGCCGCCGAGGAGAGGGTTCGCCAGCACGCGCTCATCCTGTTGCGTGAGGTCGGGCTCTCCGAGCAGGCGGACACGGTGGCCACCGCGCTCCCGTACGGCCAGCAGCGCGTGCTCGAGATCGCCCGGGCGCTGGCGCTCCGGCCATCCCTCCTGCTGCTCGACGAACCGGCGGCGGGGCTGAATGCCCACGAGATCGATGTCATCAACGATCTGATCCAGCGAATCCGGGGCTGGGGGGTCACCGTCCTGCTGATCGAGCACCACATGGACCTGGTGATGCGGATCTCCGATGTCGTCACCGTCCTCGACTACGGCGTCAAGATTGCCGACGGCTCGCCCGAACAGGTGCAGCGTGACGAGCGCGTCATCGAGGCGTATCTCGGGCGCGTGCGGAGTGTCGCATGCTCGCGGTGAAAGAGCTGCATGTCCACTACGGTCACGTGCACGCTCTCCGGGGCGTCTCCCTCGAGGTGCCGCCCGGAGAAATGGTCGCCGTGGTCGGCGCCAACGGGGCCGGCAAGTCGACGCTCATGAAGGCCATCATGGGGCTCGTGCGACCATCAGCGGGTGACGTCTGGTACGACGACCGGCGTCTGACCGGGGAGCCTGCCCATCGCATTGTCCGCTGGGGCCTCTCGCTCGTGCCCGAGGGCCGGCGCGTCTTTCCTGATCAGACGGTGCAGGACAACCTGATCCTTGGCGCATACAGCAGCCGGGTCACGCGCGGGCGCGATGGGGTGCACACGGACATCGCGCGAATGACCCGGCTGTTTCCGCAGCTCGCCGAGCGATTGAACCAGCCGGCGGGGACGCTGAGCGGTGGTGAGCAGCAGATGCTCGTGCTGGCCCGGGGCCTCATGTCCCGCCCGACGATCCTCCTGATCGACGAACCGTCGCTCGGGCTCGCCCCGATCCGGGTGCAGGAAGTCTTCGAGACGCTCGTGCGACTGCGCGGGGAGGGACTGACGATCCTGCTGGTGGAGCAGATGGCGTGGATGGCGCTCGAGGTGTGCGATCGAGCCTACGTGCTCGAGACCGGGAATGTCTTCGCTCGAGGGGCGCGGCAGCGATCTGCTTGCCGACGCGCAGGTGCTGGAAGCCTATCTCGGGCGGAGAGCACCCAGCGCGGAGCACACTGGCCCCTAAATCACCGAACCAGGAGATCACCATGAAGATCGTTCGAACCGTGCTGGGCGACATCACCCCCGAACAGCTCGGCTTCACACTGGCCCACGAGCACGTCATCCAGGATCACTGCCCGATCTGGGGCGATCCCGACTTGACGCTCAAGGACGAGACCGAGATGACCCGGGAGCTCGAGCTGGCGGTCAAGGGGGGCATCAAGAGCATCGGGGAGCTGTCCACCGTCGATACCAACCACGACCTGGACGCGTTGACGCGCGTGGCGACGGCATCCGCCACCCACATCATCGGCAGTACCGGTTGGTTCTTCGGGCAGCATTTGCCGCCGCTCGTCCGAGCGGGCGACGTCGGCCGGCTGGCGGCGATCATGGAGCACGACGTCCTGGTCGGTACGGCCATGACCGGCGCCCGCGCTGGCGTGATCGGAGAGATCGGCTGGAGCGCCCGACAAGCTCTCGACGCCGAGAAGACGGTGTTCGAGGCGGCGGCGATCGTGCACAAGCGCACGGGCGTTCCGATCTACACACACACTACGGACGGCACGCTCGCGCCCGAGGAAGTCGACTTTCTCACGGCGCGGGGTGTCGATGCGCGCCGGATCGCCGTCTCGCACATGGACACGAATCCGTCGCCCGACTACCACTTCGCGGTCGCCCAGCGGGGTGCCTACCTGAGCTTCGACCGCATCAGCAACCCGTCCGACATGACCGACGACCAGCGCGTGGACATGATCGTGCGCCTCATCGCGCGCGGCCACGTGGGCCAGATCCTGCTCGGCCAGGATACCGCCCGGCTCCGCGACCTCGCCGGCCGTGGTGGGCGCGGCTACGGTTTCCTCGTCCGCGACTTCCTGCCCCGGCTGCGCAAGGCTGGCGTCGACGAGGCGAAGCATCCGGACCATGACCGAGGACAACCCGCGGGAGTATTTCGCCTTCTCACCCCCGCGCTGAGGGTTCGCTCAGGGCCCGTCCCCGACGTCACACCGTCGGCCGCCGCCGGTGCCAGTCGGTCGCCTGCTCGAACGCGTGCCCCGCGCGGAGCACCGTCGCCTCGTCGCCATGGCGTCCGACGATCTGCAGGCTGACTGGCAGGCCGGCCGCGGTGATCCCACAGGGCACGGAGATCGTGGGGCTGCCGGTGAAGTCGAAGGGAGCAGTGAACCGCAGGAGCGGCGCCACCGCGGCGGCCGGCAGCACCGAATCGGGGCGAAGCTCGGCCAGCGGCGGTGGCGGCGTGGGCATCGAAGGGCAGAGGAGCAAATCAACGTCCTGCCACAGGTCGTCGATGATCCGGCACACCTCGCGCCGCCGGAACTGGGCCTTGGCGTACTCGCGCGCGCTCGTCCTGGCGCCGTCCTCGAGCAGGCTGCGGAACGTCGGACCATATTCGGCGGCCCGCGCGGGGAAATAGGCCTCGTGGGCGGCCGCGGCCTCCACCGCACAGACGGCATACCAGTCATCCGCCGCCGCCACGATGCCCGTGACGCTCACCGTGTGAAGCCGAGCACCCAGATCGCGACACACATGAGCCGCGGCGAGGACCGCCCGGGTCACCTCGGGATCGGTCCCCTCCGTGCAGTACCGCTCGTCCAGCCCGATCGTCAGCCCGCGTAGGTCCGCTCCGAGGCCGGTGAGATAGTCGGGTGGGGAATCACGCCGCGTGGTCGGGTCGCGCGGATCGAAACCGCCGATCGCTCCGAGGACGGCGGCGGCATCGGCAACGGTGCGGGTCATGGGGCCGATGTGGTCCAGCGATTCTGCGAGAGGGAAGACGCCAAACCGGCTGACGCACCCGTACGTCGGCTTGACGCCGACGATCCCGCACGCCGCCGACGGGAAGCGGATCGACCCGCCCGTGTCGGAACCAAGTGATGCAAAGCAGAGCGCGGCGGCCGTCGCTACCCCCGACCCGCTCGACGACGCGCCCGGCCAGCGATCTGCTGCCCACGGGTTGACCGGCACCGGCAGGCTCGGGTGATATCCGCCATAGGCGAACTCCGTCATGTTCAGCTTGCCGAGCATGACGGCTCCCGCCGCGGCCAGTTTTTCGACCACTGTCGCGTCGTGATCGGGCACCCAGTCGGCGAGGATCCGTGAGGCGCACGTGGTCTTGACGCCTCTCGTGGAGCAGAGATCCTTGATACCCACCGGCACCCCATGAAGCGGGCCGCGATACTGGCCGGCCTGGATCTCCTGCTCCGCCTGTCGAGCCTGGCGCATCGCGAGGTCCGGGGTGAGGGTCAGGTAGCTATGCAAGGTGGGATCGAGCCGTCCGATTCGCTCGAGCATCGCGGTGGCCAGCTCGATCGGGGAGATTGCCTTCGTCCGGAGGTGGCGTGCCGCGTCGGTGAGTGTGCTCTCACATATGGCGGTCCAGTCGGCGCTCATGATGGCTCCCGGGCGCCGGTTGCCCCGGCGCGGTGCGGGGAAGAAAGCATCGCATGGTGAACCCGTCGTCCTCCTTCGTTCCCGATGCTCGGTTACTCGATCAACTGGTCCGCCCGCACCAGCAACGACTGGGGAATCGTCAGGCCTAAGAGCTTGGCTGTTTTGAGATTGATCACCAGCTCGAACTTGGTGGGTTGCTCGACGGGAAGGTCTGCCGGCCGGGCGCCTCGGAGGATCCGGTCGACGAAGTACGCACTGCGGTGCGCCCACGCGACATTGCTCGCTCCATACGAGAGGAGGAAGCCTGACTCCGCGTAGTTGGGAATGGCGCCCATGGCAGGGAGACGGGCCTTGAGTGCAGCATCGGCCATCTGGCTCCGCGCCGGATCGGTCGGCGCGCTTGGCTGAACATACACGGCATCCACGCCGCCGCCGGCGAGAACCCCGACGGCGCGCACGAAGGCGCCTGCGTCCCTCGCCTCGATTGACTGGACGTCGAAGCCCAATGCGCGGGCGGCGCTTCCAATCCGCGCAAGCTCGCTTCGATGAAACTCAATCGGCGCGGACACGACGCCGAGCCGCCGCGCTCTTGGCAGGATGTCCCGCAGGAGCTGGATGCGCTTACCTGCGAGTTCCGGCGTGAACGCCGTCATGCCGGTGATGTTCCCACCCGGCCGAGCCAGGCTCGCGACGAAGCCTCGTTCCACAGCATCGGTGGATACGGCCATGACGATGGGGATGGAGCTGGTCGCTCGCCGCGCGGCTTGAATCGACGCGTCACCGGCCGCGACGATGACGTCGACTCTGAGCCGCACCAACTCCTCTGCGAGCGCGGGCAGCCGATCCTGTTCCCCTTCCGCAGACCGGGCCTCGACCAGAACGTTCCGATCGACAACCCAGCCGAGGTCTCGGAGCCCCTGCCGGAATGCCTCGAGCGATCAGGGGTTCCGAGCCTCCCGCGAGTCGCCCAACCCGGTACACCGTGCCGGCCTGCTGCGCCGACGCGGCCATCGGCGGGCCCGACAGACCTAGGCCCAGAAGAAGGACGAGGACAACTCTGGCGGTCACCTTCTTCATCTTCGTTCCAAACCTTGTCGACATACGCTCAGGCTGGGCTGGCGGCGTCGAGCCGGTCCGCACACGCCTCTTGGTCGGCGGGCGTCATGTACAGCGTCTATCACGATCGCGGCGACGGCACGGCGCCGAGCTGCCTCAGCGCTGACAGATTGTCCACGATCCCCGCGCTGCCTGAGATGGTCAAATGGAGCACGACCCGCCGGCCTTCGGCGATGAGTTCGTGGATCTCCTCGTGGTAGTCCGGAAACGCTGTCCAGGCTCCCTCGACCATGGCGCGGATGCCCTCGTGTCCTTCGCGAACGGCATACGGACGATAGTCCCCCACGAAATCAGGCGCGTAAAACTCGGGGAGCCGGGCAGTGCCGCGGCTGTTCCAGATGACGTCGGTGATTTCGCGGACCAACCTCTTGTTCTGCTCGCTCATTGCCTCCTCCCGTCAGCGCGCCATCGAACGGTCCTCGTGAGCGGCCGGCAGCGCTGGGCCGGGTGCCCGCCGCCTACTGTATGACGTCATCCGCCTGCAGCAGAACGGACGGCGGGATGGCAAGGCGGAGCCCTTTGGCGGCCTTCAGATTGATGACGAGCTCGAACTTCGTCGGCCGCTCGATTGGAAGCTCGGCCGGCTTCGCACCCCGCAGTATGCGGTCGACATACACGGCAGCGCGCTGGAATCGATCGAGTCGGCCGGGACCGTAGGAGAGTAGCCCACCGACCTCCGGAAACACACGCTGCTCATAGACGGTCGGTAGGCGGTTGCGCTCCGCGAGCTCGACAAGCTGCCGCGATTGACTCGAGAGCATCGGGTCTGACACCACCATGAGTGCGTCTGCCCCCTGACGGCGCAATCTGTCGAACGCCCCGACCAGCTCGCCGGTGTCGCGGACGTCCACTACATGGAGCTGTACCTGCAGATGTCGCGCGGCCGTCTCGGTCGCTCGAACGACAGGCGGGGACGTGGGATTTGCCAAATTGGCGAGGACACCGATGCTGGCCGCCTTCGGAAGGATTTCACGCAAAAGCTGGAGGCGTTTGGTCATGAGCTCTGGCGCGAAACCGGACACACCGGTGATGTTGCCGGCCGGACGCGCCAGATCCTGGACCAGCCCGGCGCTTGCCGCGTCTCCCAGGGTTTCGAAGACGATCGGAATCGTGCTTGTTGTCTGGGTCGCTGCCCGAATCGCGGGTGCCGCGACGGCGAAGATCACATCGGGCTTCAGAGTGACCAGCTCGGCGGCCAGGGTCGGAAGCCGCTCGTAGCGGTTGTCGGCGTAGCGAAAGTCGAGGGCCAGATTCCGGCCTTCAATCCACCCGCGCTCACGCAGACCTTGGCGGAACGCAAGGTAGGTCTCTGCTTCGGGCTCGGCTGGCCCCGCCACGAGGATCCCAACCCGGGCGGTCTTCGCCGGCTGCTGCGGTTGCGCGGTGAGTGGCCATCCGAGCAGGCCAAGGCCTAGGAGGAGGAAGCTGACTGCTCTCAGACTCATGTGTCCTCGACGCGCCGAGCCAGGCGTTCGGCCGCCTTAGGCGTCCACACGGTACAGGCGCCACTCACCGGGAACGCCCTTGAGGTGTGCCACGCCACGATCAAGAAACCGGATACCCGATCCCGCGACGAGGTCCCTGACGGTACTGGAAACACCTCACCTGGCTCGGCCTGCGCGGTTATCCTGGCGCCGATGTGCACGGCGATTCCGCCGACCTTGCCGTCGACGATCTCACACTCGCCGGTATGAAGGCCGGCCCGGAGCTCGAGCCCCACTTCCTTCACCGCTTCGTTCATTGCGCAGGCACAGTGGATCGCGCGGCGAACACCGTCGTCAGCAACCCGCCCTCGGAGACGCCCATGATCGCCGCCCGTCGGGAGCCGACGGCGTCCATCACGGCCCGGATGTCCCCGGGTCTCCACCTGGGGGATCCCCTGCACGCGATCCGAGAGCCCGGTGCCCCGCTTGTCGAAGAGAATCAGGCGAGAGAACGAGCTCAGCGCACGGAAGAAGTCGGCCGGCGGGGCCCTCCCAGGCGAATTCGAGCGTTGAGACTACCCACCCGACAATGAAGACCAGGTCGAACGGCCCATCGCCGACCACCGAGTAAGCAATACTGACGTCACGGCTCTTCGTGTAGCGAACCTCGGGTGCGTCCATGGTCGCCTCGACCTCACGTGCGAGTCGGCCGAACATGAGGATTATACGGGGGCGGCGAGGCCGTGAGAGATGCACGGCCTATCCGATCGACGAGCGCCGTGGTGGGCCGCCGGCTATAATCTCGTTCGATACTGCGTCTGAGAGGGGGCCGCCTATGCTCACGGGACCCATCGGGCCGGAGATCCGCACGTCGGCGCTCGTCATTGTCGACATGCAGAATGACTTCGTTCATGCCGATGGCGGGTTCGCCCATCGAGCCCGTGAGCACCCTGAGGCCAAGATCGACATGCCGTTTCTGATGAGCACCATTCCGCATGTGAAGCGCCTCGCGGAGGCGTTCCGCAGAGCCGGGCGGCCGGTGGTGTATGTCATCCAGGTGCTGAGGCCTGACTATGCGGATGCGGCGTTCCCGTATTGGCGGGCGACCAAGGGCTCGACGAGCGGGAATCGCACCTTCATCGTCGAGGGGAGCTGGGGCGCGCAGATCGTCGACGAGTTAAAGCCGGAGCACGGCGATCACGTCGTCATCAAGAAGGGCTTCGGTGGCTTTGCCAACACACCGCTTGACACAATCTTGAGAAACCTCGGCGTGAACACCTGCGTGATGGTGGGCGTGACCACGTGTGTCTGCGTCTCCACCACGATTCGCGAAGGTATCGAATACAACTACCGGATGATCATCGTCAGCGACGCGGTGGCCGAGGTTCATCGGGACACCCACGACGCGGAACTCAAGACCATGGCGCGCATGTTTGCCGACGTGAAGAGCAGCGACGAGATGATCGGGATGCTGACCCAGGGCTGAGGTCATGATGTGCGGGGGCTCGCTCAGAGCGGAGTGACCGTCACGCTCGGGTGACCGGTGAGGAGCGCGCGCAGGTCGTGGGCGTCGCTGGTGAGCACGTCGGCGGCTGTGGTGACCGCCTCCGCCGCGACGAGCGCATCCACGGTGTTGGTACCTCCGGTCCGACCGAGCAACGCGCCGGCGAGGCGGGCGGTCGGCTCCTCGGTCGGGAAGACATCGACTGCGTTCCGAACACGGTAGATGGGGGCGTCCCGGGGACCGCCGCGCAGGGTTTCAGCCAGCACGGCAAGGGGAATCCGGACGTCGAGCGCGAGCTCGAGCGCGCGGGTCAGCAAGGCCCGGGCGCGTGGGTCGCCGCGTGACCAAGCGATGACGGCCCCGGAGTCGAGGATCAGGCGCTTGGCCGCGGTTTGCGCCTGGGGGCGTTGCGTTCGGGCCATACGACGCGTGCACGCTCCAGCTCCGCGGTCGGAACGGGACCGAACTCGGCGTCCATCTCGGCGAGGACGGTCCGGAGCCGCTCGTGCTGCAGTTTGATTCGCAGCGCCTCGTTGACGAGGGCCGAGAGGCCACGGTGCCCCGCCACCCGGCGGGCGCTGGCCACCAAATCGGCGTCGAGGCTCAGGGAGACCTTTTCCACAGGCATCGGTGTGATCCGTCTAGGTCTCTGAATCCTACTATAGGATGGTCAGTCTATCTAGCAGTAGTACAGCCCGCAAGCGAGGCCGGGGAGCGGGGGGAGCGACAAGACCGAGTCCAGGGCCACCATCTCGGCCTCGGCTTGTTCCAGCCAGAAGCGCATGTCCATTTCGCGGGACTCACCGTCAGGCTGCTTGGCTGGAGATGACATTCTCGGGCGAGGTGGCGGCATGAGTCTAGACACTATGGAAGGACCGGCCTGCCGTATCGGATAGTCGTGGGTTGTTCCCGGCAGGAACAGAGCCACAGGCGATAGGAGGCCGGTCATGGAGAAGGGTACTACGTACGTGGCGCTCGACGACAGCAAGCGGAAAATCGTGGCGGGAATCCTGCGGCCGGACGCGACGCAGCCAGAGCTGCGCGAGATCCCCAACGCGCCCCACCACGTCCGCCGCGTGTTCGAGCGGCTCACGCGCGAGGGGACGGTGGGGGCCTGCCATGAGGCCGGGGTGTCGGGGTACGACCTCTATCGGCCGATCACGGCGCTCGGGGTGGCGTGTCAGGTGATGGCCCCCGCCCTGACCCCCCGGCGCCCCGGGCCGCGGATCAAGACGGATCGCCGCGATGCCGCCAAGCTCGTGCGGCTGTTCCGGGCGGGCGAGCTGACGCCGATCCACGTGCCCGATGAGAGGGAGGAGGGGGCACGGGACCTGCTGCGTTGCCGGGACGACATCCGACGGGACGTGCTGCGCTGGCGCCAGCGGGTCCTGAAGCTCCTCGCCCGCCACGGACGGCTGTACGTCGGCGGGCGGAACTGGACTCAAGGCCATTGGCGCTGGATTCGGGAGCAAGGGGTCGCGGTGCCCGCCTTGCAGCGCGCCTTCGACGCCTCGCTGTTCGCGCTCGAGCAAGCCCTGGCGCGCCAGGCCGAGCTGGACAAGGAGATCCTCGCCCGCGCGGACACTGAGCCCTATCGGACCCCAGTGGGCTGGCGGCGCTGCTTCCGCGGCATCGACACGCTGTCGGCGATGATCTTGGTGGTCGAGATCGTGGACTTCCAGCGCTTTCGTCACGAAGCCGTCGCTGGCGGCCCGCGCCACCAGGTCAGCACACGATACTTGTTGGCCGCCGTCAGCTCGATCGTGAGATCACTGAGGGCACGTGCCTGACACGACAGGAACCAGCCGGACTCCTTCTCTTCCTCCAGGAGAACCGCGGTGGAACAGCGCCCGTGTTCGACCTCGCCAGAGGTCATGCGCATCTTGCACGTGCCACAGCCGCCACCTCGGCAGCCGAACCTGACACTCGCCCCTGATCCGAGGAGAGCGGTCAGCACGGTCTCCCCGGGGCGACACGGGATGGTGACGCCGACCGGGCTCAGGGTGATCGTGTACGGGGTCTCGTCGCTTCGCTCCACGGACGGCGATGGCGACAACGTCCTACGTGTACACGCTCAAGAATGATTCGTTCAGTTCCTGCGAATAGTAGAAGACGGCCGGCCCGATCTGGTCCTGTGTCCACCGGATGGCTCGGCAGTCCGGATCCATCTGATACGCGGTATACCCCCCGAACGTTTCCAGGCGGTTGCCGGAAGGATCGAAGAAATAGATCGTCGTCCCGCGCGTGATCCCGTGGCGTCCTGGTCCGTAGTCGATCCGGGCTTTGTGCATCGCCAAGACGTCGGCGGCCCTGAACAGCGCGTCCGCGGAGTCCACGACGAACGCGGCGTGATGAAAGCCCCCGGGCTTCCCGGGCACGATGGCAATGTCATGCGGAGCGGGCCGCTGCCACAGCCAGGCCGCGATCGTCGTGCCATCGGGAGCCACGAGCATCTCGCTCACGCGAAACTCGAGGACGGTCTGAAAGAACTCGATTGCCTTCTGGGGTTCGGGAGCCGTCACCAGCGTGTGGTCGAGCCTGGGCGGCGCGATGCCCCGCAGCCCCTCGGGCCACGGCGGCGGATTCACGGTGGGGAGGACGTTTCCCGTGTAGTCCATCTCGTTGTACAACTCCACGGTGTGGCCTGACGGCGCCGTAAAGCGGAGGGCCCGCCCCCGTCGGTAGTCCTCTGGGATCACATCGTATTTGACGCCGAAGTCCTTCAACCGCTTCTCGTAGTAGTCGAGATCTTCCGGGTCCACCGTGCGAAACGCCATGCGAACCATCCCGGCGCGATCGGAGTCGGTGAGAGCAAAGGAGTATGCGTGCCGCTCATCCCAGCCCTTCATGTAGGCGGTCTTGCCCTCGCGCGCCGTCAGCTGTAGCCCCAGGACATTCAGGTAGTAGTCGAGGTCGCGATCGAGATCGAGACTGCGAATCTCGACAAGCCCCAGGCGCGAAATTCGGTAGGGCATGAGTGCTCCTCCTTCAGTCAGGTTCCGATGGCGACGGATCCTACCCGTGCCCGTCGGTTATGTCCAAGCAATTCGGGTGTGGCTTCAGAGATACGTGGCCGTGATTAGTGATTTCGAGGATCGCTCAGCGTGCCGTCGAGGAACAGAATCCCCGCGGAGCCACTGGCGGAGCCTTCATATGCCCCAGCGCCGCGCCCGCCCCTGAAGCGGCCCGTTCCTACACGACTGTCCAGTTGCCCTCAAAGGTCACGTCCGCCGGTGTGGGGCCGGGAATGGACGTGCCCCCAAAGAAGATGACGATCGTGGAACCGTCTGTGAAGGTCAGGGTCGAAAGTCCGACTTGCACTTGGGATTCGAAGTAGACCTGCGAGGGCCCCTCGATGAAATGGAACTCCCTTGGCCGGTGCCGAGGGTCACGTTCTGTGAAGCGTTAGTTCGAAGAACGGAGACGGTCGCCCGGTCCAACTGCTGACGTCATCGGCAGTTAGGGCCACCGAAGACGACTTTCACTGAAAGTGAATGCCGATTCAGCGTCGATTTTGGGCCTTTCGTACGATTGTCGACTCGATGGTTACGATCTCGGGGCACCCTCCGGAATCACAGGAGGACACGCCCCATGAACACGTCGCGCGTACCACAGACGCCCCGAGCTGATCGACCGAATCGTTCAGGAAGCGACCCCCATGCTAGCATCCCGCGCACGGTCGATGAAGGGCCGATGACACGTCCCCCACGAACGTTCGGCGGGCTCTCGCCACGGCAATGGCGCCGAGTCTTCTCAATCAATCTTGTCGTCGCCGTGTCGGTGGGGGCCGTAATCGTCCTCGCTGGCAAACCTCTCATCTCCACGATGGTCATTGCGCTGGTGAACGCGAATGTCATCGGGGTGGGATTCACCCTGGTGTTCCCGCCCCTGAAGCGGTGGCTGGCCGCGCGGGGCAGGGGGCGACCCTGGTTCGTGCTGCCCACGGTGCTGCTGGGGATGGCGGCGGTGGCGGCCTTGATGATTGGTCTCGGCGCGACATGGTTGGGCGTGTTGCCGAGCGGCCAGCTCTGGCAGGTCGTCTGGCCGAGCCTCGGGATTGCCGCGGTGGTGGCGCTGAGCCTCGGGGTGGCGATCGCGCTGCACGAGAGCGCGCGGGCCGAGCGGGCCGAGGCCACGACGGCGCGGCAGACGGCCGAGCTGGCGCGGGCAGAGGCGACCCTGGCCCAGCAGACGGCCGAGCTGGCGCGGGCAGAGGCGACTCTGGCCCAGCAGACGGCGGAGCTAGCGCAGGCGCGCGCGGAGCAGCTGGCCACCGAGG
The DNA here is from genome assembly GCA_963754315.1 of uncultured Candidatus Rokubacteria bacterium. Lineage (GTDB taxonomy): Bacteria > Methylomirabilota > Methylomirabilia > Rokubacteriales > CSP1-6 > CAVWFS01. The sequence goes on along the minus strand of CAVWFS010000005.1, from coordinate 6,760 downwards.
CTCGGCTGGCGTCGCTGGAGGCGCGCCTGGAGCCGCACTTTTTGTTCAACACATTGAACACGATCGTGGACTTGATCCACGAGGATCCGGTCCAGGCGGATGAGATGGTGCAGCGGCTGGCGACCCTGCTGCGCTTCGCGCTGGAGCGCCGCGATCAGCGGGCGGTGCTGCTCGAGCACGAGCTGGAGATGGCCCGCGCGTACCTGGAGATCCAAGCGGCGCGCTTCGGGCGGCTGCACTACACGATTGACGTGCCCCCGGCGCTGCACTGGTACGCGGTGCCTCCCTTCTCGCTGCAGACGGTGGTGGAGAACAGCGTGCTGCACGTGGCGCAGCGCCGGTCGGAGGCAACGCGCGTGCGGGTCACGGGGGGCGTGGTGGAGACCACGCTCGAGCTTGGTGTGTGGGACGACGGACCGGGGTTCAGCCTGGACGCAATTCCCGCGGGGCACGGACTGGACACGCTGCGGCAGCGCTTGGAGGCGGTCTTTGGTGCCACGGCGGGCCTGACGGTCGATCGACGCGAGGAGGGAACGATGGTGACGATCCGACTGCCGCTCTCGATCCTGGGCGAGGGGCGACCATGAGCACGCGGCTGCGGGCGATGGTGGTGGACGACGAGCCGGGGACCTTGCGGAGCATCGTGCGGCTGCTGAAGGAGACGGGGAGGGTGGAGGTCGTCGGCACCGCGACCAACGGGGACCAGGCGTTGGCGTTCCCGAGGTGGGCCGAGGTGGATGTGGCCTTTCTGGACATCGTGATGCCGGGCATGACGGGGATCGAGCTGGCGCGCCGGTTGCCGGGCAACCCGCTCGTGGTGTTCATCACCGGCTATAACGAATACGCGGCGCAAGCCTTTCGGCTGAACGCGGTCGACTATCTGCTGAAGCCGATCGGGCCCGCTCTTCTGGAGGAAGCGCTCACCCGGCTGGAGGGACGGCTCGGGGACCCGACACGCCAGGGGGCTCGGGCCATGGCCGAACAGGTGGCGCGGTACCTTCAGGCGGGCACGTGGCCGGGAGCGACGGGCCGGCTCGAGCACGTGGGGGGTCGCGTCGGTGGCAGTCTGAAGATCGTGGGTATCGGGGAGGTGACGCACTTCGTGGCCGACGACCGGCTCGTCTTCGCGGTCACGCCGAGGGGCGAGCGGTATCTGGTGGACCTCTCGCTGGACGACCTGGAGCGGCGCTTGGATCCCGCCCGGTTCGTGCGGATCCACCGGGCGTGCATCGTGAGCCTCACTCATGCTGAGCTGATTCCCGAGCACGTTGGGCGGGACACGGTCATGCGCCTCAAGGACGGCACGGAGCTGGACGTGGCGCGCGACCGGTTGCGGGCACTGAAGGAGCGGCTCGGTCTGTAAGAGCCAAAAGGGAGTTTCTCACACCTGACAACCCTTCGAGACCGGGAGATCCAACACGAGCACCTCGGTGGGGATGGCTCGCCGGCGCGCCGCGCGCGCCCGCTCTGATGGTGCAACCCTCCTGGTACCGGTACGGATGAGAGCGGAGGCTGACCCTCCACCAGAGCGGGGGGGCCAGCCCGAAGGGCTGAGCTGGCGAAGCGGCCGCATGATCGGCCGGAGTTCTGTCCTGCTGGCGTTGCTGCGTCGCATCGAGGTGGTCGCGCCCACCGAGGCCACGGTGCTGATCCTGGGGGAACGGGGTACGGGCAAGGAGCTGGTGGCGGATGCGATCCGCGAGGGGAGCCGGCGCAGCGCTGGCCCGTTCATCAAGGTCAACTGCGCGGCGCTCCCCGGTGAGCTGCTCGCCAGCGAGCTGTTCGGCCACGAGCGGGGGGCATTCACGGGGGCGCACGAGCGGCGGGAGGGGCTGCTCGCTGCGGCACACGGCGGGACCCTGTTCCTCGATGAGATCGGGGATCTGTCAGCGGTGGGGCAAGCCATGCTCCTGCGGTTCCTGCAGGAACGGGAGGTGTCGCCGATTGGCGCGCGGCGGGCTCAGCGGGTGGACGTCCGGGTGATGGCGGCGACCAACCAGGATCTCGACGGAGCGATCGCCCGGAGGGAGTTCCGAGCCGACCTCCACGATCGGCTGCGGGAGGTGGTGCTGGAGGTCCCGCCGCTGCGGGAGCGGCGAGAGGACATCCCGCTCCTCACCGAGCATTTCCTGGAAGTCGCCAGCGCACGCCATGACCGACCTCGGCCAGTGCTCGCAGCCGAAGCACGACGAGCCTTGCAGCACCACAGCTGGCCGGGGAATGTGAGAGAGCTGGAGCAGACGCTGAGTAGTGCGGTCATCTTCGCGGGCGCCCGCCCGATTCAGGCTCGGCATCTCTGGCCCAAGGTGAGCTTGGGAGCCGAGCCATTCTGGCGTGGTTGTAAGCCCACGTCGGAGATCGTCGGTCCGGAAGCGATGAACATTCGGCAGCGGGCTGCGCTCGAGCTTGCTGTGTCCAGGGGGACGGTGCGTCCACTGGACCTCATGCGACGCTTCGTCGTCTCGCGCGAGACGACGCGGCGGGACCTGGCGACCCTCGTTGCGGCTGGGTTCCTCCAGCGTGTCGGGGCGACGGGGAGGGGGGTACGGTACATACGCCCTGGACCCTAATCACATCTTGCACCAGCAGGAGGACGAGCCCCATGGCCGGCGACTTCACCGTCATCTTTCGTCAACGACGGCATTTCGGCAATCAACCAGGCGTCTTCAACGATATCGAACCCGGCGTGCCGTTCGCCGGCGCAGCCCTCGACGTTTCGTTCGATTGCCCGAATGTCGATTCCACCGAGACCGCCGTCCTGATGTTTCAATCGCGGGACGTCGACCACTCGCGAAACGTCCTCCGGATCAACGAGATCGACGTCTTCGGGGGGCTTCCCGCGAGCCCCAATAGGAACACGTGGAACGGCAACATCCTGCTTGTAGAACGGCACCATGGCTTGAAGGAGTTCGGTAACACCCTCCATGTCGAGTCGCGCAATGCGAGCGGCGCCAGCGAGGGCGACATTGACGACTTCATCATTGACAACCTGGTCATCGAGTACAAGACCCAGCCGTTCGCCGAGGGCACGGACGTTACCGCACAGCTCAACGCCAAACTTGCTGCATTGGTGAAGGAGGGCGGCTGGGGTGGGCGCCTCCTGCTGCCGCAGGGTGGCCCCTTCTACTTGTCGGACACCATCAAGTTCCAGCAGATTGCTGGCCAAGAGCTTGTCGGTCACGGTGCGCGCGCCACGCGCTTTGTGTGGCGGGGACCGGGCGATCGCCCCGCCTTCGATTTCAATCGTTGTCAGGACTGCGGCCTGGGCCATTTCTCGCTGGAAGTCGGTGAGCGCCCCGAGACGCGCAAGAGCGTTTCGGAGCTGACACGTGTCGCGAACGTCGCCACGGCGACCAGCGCTGACCACGGTCTTGTCGTCGGCCAGATCGTCTACGTCTTCGGCGCCGACCAGGGCGCCTACAACGGCCGGCATGAAGTGACCACGGTCGTCGACTCCAACCGGTTCACGTACGACGTGAGGGGAAACCCGGCGACGCCGGCGACCGGCACGATCTCTGTGTACGAGGCGGCAACGTTACTGACGGCCGTCCGCTTCTACAACAGCCAGGACGCGCTCCACGGCTCCGGGACGGTGACTGGCCAGTTGTCGAGCAAGAACTTTCTCGAGCACCTGTTCCTCAAGTTGGACGGGCAAGGCAAGGATGGTATCCAGATCGTCTGGGATCCGATCCTGCAACCGGATGAGCCCGATGACGACAAGGCGAAGGACAAGAACGATCACCACCGCCTGACCAAGGTCCAGATTCAGGGCTATACCGACTCCGGCATCGTCATCCAAGGAGATCAGTCGCTGGCCCATGTCTTCACCGGCTGCATCGTCCAGGGGCGCGACACGGGTCAGATTGGCATCAACACGGCGCGTCGGCACCCGAACGACCCTCCGGGCGTGTATCGACCCGGGAGCTTCAAAGTGTACGGCGGCACCATCATGGAGAACCAGGTTGCCGATCTGTATCTGACGCGCCAGTCAAATGGCCCGATTGTGGTCAACGGCGTGCATTCCGAGGGCAGCGCCCGGCTGTTGGACATGCCCACGTTCACTCAGGACTCGCAATTGATCGACCGCACGCACATCGAGTTGACGGGCATCAAGCACCACGTCCCGACCCCGCCCGTCGATGGCGAGTGCATTCGCTACTTCGGAAACGGACCGCTGATCATCTCCGCGTGTGACCTCGGCAAGCAGAGCGACGACGCGCCGTATCGGATTCGGTTTCAGCCGCGGCAAGGTGTCAACATGGGATTCATCTGCCATGCGACGGTCTCGTCGCAGGACCGGAGGGCCCTGTTCACGGCTCAGCTTCCGTCGAATTACGATGCCGCCTACCGGCATACCGGCGACAACGAGAACCGAGCATTGATCGACGTGATCGATGGCAATCCGCCGCGGCAGAAGCCGGTGACGGAGGCAGACTGGGTCCGTGTGCTCGGGATTGTGCCGCGGTGCTGGTATCGGTTCGGTGAGACGGCGGTCAGCTCGTCGACCGGGAGCGAGCGGATCGATCTACGACTGCAACCGGCGTCTTCGGCCCATCAACATGCAGTCACACGCGGCGCCGCTCTACCGGCAGGCACGCGACGGGTTCGACGAAGAGTGGGCGCAGTTCACGTCCGCGACGATCAATCAGCAGTTCTACCTGATCGAGCCTGGCCCTCCGGCGCACTCCGAGATCGATCCGCGGGTCCATTCCGTGGCGTTTCTCATTCATCACGGCGACGTCACGCTGACCGCTGACAACGAGTACTTGTGCGCGCTCGGATCCGGCGAGACGGGCCCAGGCGGGGGCCCGAACGTGTGGTTCACGGCCGAAGGGCTCATGCACGCGACGATTGACAACGTGACCCACAGCGGCTCCTACAACTATCACGCGCGCGGCGACTACCTTACCGTCGCCGGCTATGACCGCGGGAGCGGTGGCAGCTTCACTGTTCGGACCGATCGGGAATTGATTGCCGTGCCGACGCCGCACACGAATGTCAGCAGCGACCTTCGCATGGGACTCGGGACCGGGTCGGCGACGGGCACGCGAAAGTCGGCTGGGTTCCAGGTTGGCCTGTTCGCGGTGTTCGTCGATGAGGCGGCCGAGGCGCTCATCGCGATGGGCGGCCGCGTCCATCGCCGGATGGGTTGGTTGCATGGAGATTGAGTGAGACGTGGCCGTGTCTACGGTACCTCGCCCGGTCTCTGATCGACCCGAACCGGGCCTATGGCGTCTGCTGATCGCTGTCACGGATGATGGACGTTGCGATGAGGCGACGGCCATCGCTGGACACCACGCCGATGACGCTCACGCGTTCGCCCTCCCGCATATAGGCGTAATCGCTCTGCGCGAGCTGGTGGAGATCGCAGGTGACGGTCCGGTGAGGTCCCGGACGGGCACTGCGTATTAACCAATGATCTGATATCCAGGTGCCGACGGCACATCCGATCGAAGCGTGAGGGTTTGGCCCGAAATCCACATGACCGTTCCATCGACCCGGATCGGGCTTTGGCCTGCAGCCGGCACCGCCGTCGCGGCGAGAAAGAGGAACCAGACCAGCAAGCGGTTAGCATGGTCACTCTCCTGAGCGGGGGGCGGTAGGATCGCGGGGCGAAGGTGCTGTTCGCTGCGAGAGCCTCGCCCGCAACTCCTCGATCTCGCGTTGCAGGTGACCGATTCGCGCCTTGAGCTCGGCGATCTCCTGGTTCGCCCTGAACAGTTGGGCGCGCAGGTGTCGGTTCTCGGCAGCAGCGCCCGCGCTCACGCGATCACGTCCCTCAGCGGGCCTTGCAGATGTAGGTGGTCCCGGACCACTTCACTGTCGCCTCCCCGTGACTTACTGTAGCCTGATGGTGAGGTCGGAGGATCGGAAAGGAGCCACCCGTGTCATCTACCCCCCAGAACGTTCCCGAGCGACTTGTCGACGTGCTCAGCAAGCTGGCCGGTTCGCATCCGGGCTATCGTCCCGCCCACGCCAAGGGGATCGTTGGCCCGGGGACCTTCCGGGCGTCCGCGGATGCCCAGCGGATGAGCCGAGCCGAGCATTTCAGGGGTCAACCGGTCCCGGTGGTGGCCCGATTCTCCAATGCGAGCGGAGATCCCGACGTACCCGACGGCCAACCTAGCGCACGAGCGCTGTCGGTGAAGTTTCAGCTGGCTGGCGGGCAGCAGACCGACATCCTGGCTCACTCCATCGAAGGCTTCCCGGCCCGGACGCCGGAAGAGTTTCTGGCGTTTCTGCAGGCGCGGTTGCCGGATCCGGCCACGGGCAACCCGGTGCCGGATGCGGTCCCCGTTTCTTGGAAGGCCATCCGGCCGCGCGGGCTTTCGTGGAGCGGTTGATGAAGAAACCGGTCCCGGCGAGCTACGCGCAGGCGACGTACCACGCCGTCCACGCCTTTCGCTTCGCCGCCGCCGATGGCTCGAGCCGCTTCGGCCGCTACCGATGGGTCCCGGACGCCGGCGAGAATTTCCTGTCCGCCGAGGCGGCCGCCCAGCGCCGCCCAGATTTCCTGCGTGAAGAGCTGATCGAGCGGTTCATGCGCGGTCCGGTGGTCTTCCAGCTGGTCTTGCAGGTCGCGGCGGATGGTGATCCCACGGATGACCCGACGGCGCTGTGGCCGGCGAGCCGGCCGGACCACATGCTCGGTCGGCTGGAGCTCACGGGAATCTCGCCGACCAGCGCGGCCGACGAGCGCCGTCTGATCTTTGACCCCACCAAGGTCACCGACGGCATCGAACTCTCGGCCGACCCCGTC
>CAVWFS010000004.1:0-36751 GCA_963754315.1 uncultured Candidatus Rokubacteria bacterium | reverse complement strand
TCTCGTTCACCATTGCCCAGATCAAGGGAGGGCCCATCGCCGACAAGCGCGTGCGCCAGGCCCTGAACCATGCCGTCGACATGCAGGGTATTCTCGACGCCGTGCTGCTCGGCAACGGCAAGCGCATCGATTCCTGGATGCCGCCCAACGTGTGGGGCTACGATCCGAGCATTCCCTTCTACGAATACAACCCCAAGAAGGCCAAGGAGTTGCTGGCGGCGGCCGGGCAGAGCAACCTGGCCGTGACGATCCAGGCCCCCAACGGACGCTGGGCCATGGACAAGGACATCGCACAGGCGGTGGCCGGGCAGCTCGACAACGGCATCAAGGCCAACGTCAAGGTCATCGCGGAATGGGGCGCGTACGTGCGGACGATCCTCGACCACAAGACCGAGGACATCGCCATGAGCGGGTGGTGCATGCCCAGCCTCGATCCCGACCACTGGGTGACGCCGAACCTCAAAACGGGGGAGCCCGTCTCTCAGTATTCGAACGCCGAGGTGGACAAGCTCATGGAGCAGGCCCGGTCCGAGATGAACACGGAGAAGCGTAAGCAGCTCTACAGCCAGCTCCTGCGCCTCATCCGCGAGGAAGCGCCATACATCTTTGGCTATCAGCAGATGGACATCTACGGCGTCAACGCGCGCCTCAAGTGGGCGCCGCGCGGCGACGAGTCCATCCGGTTGACCGAGATCAGCTTTTAGAGAGATGGGGGGCCCAACTTCGCCCCCCAATCCCCCCCGCTCGGAAGCGCCCCGGGGAACCCGGGACGCTCCTCGATATACCGATACCGCCAGGGTTTTGACCTCGGGCGAGTCTGACCATGCTCGTCTACGTCCTTCGTCGCTTGCTGCAGAGCCTCTTCGTTTTGCTCGGTGTCTCCGTCATCGTGTTCGGACTTCTCCACTTGACCGGGGATCCGACGCGGCTCCTCCTGCCGCTCGAGGCGAGAGAAGAGGACGTGAGGCAGCTGCGGGCCCTGCTGGGCCTCGACGATCCGCTGTGGATGCAGTACGCACGATTCCTCTCCCGCGCTATCCGCGGCGACTTCGGGCTCTCGTTCAAGCACCAGGTCCCTGCCCTCACCCTCATCGCCCAGACACTGCCGGCGACCCTTCAGCTCACAGCGGCCGGCCTCGGCCTCGCCCTTCTGGTGGCCGTCCCCGCCGGCATCCTGGCCGCGCTCCGTCGCAACTCCATTCTCGACGCCCTCTGCTCGGTGGGTGTCCTCATCGGGCAGGCAATGCCCGTCTACTGGCTTGGCCTTCTTCTCATCATGGTGTTCGCTGTGGGGCTCGGATGGTTTCCCGCGGCGGGCCGCGACGGCCTGAAGTCCCTCGTCCTGCCCGCCATCGCTCTGGGAGCCTTCTCGATGGCCCGTATCGCGCGGATGGCCCGCTCGGGCATGCTCGAGGTGCTTGCCCAGGACTACGTCCGTACGGCACGAGCGGCGGGCCTGCGCGCCTTCGTGGTCACCTACAAGTACGCCCTTAAGAACGCCGCCATTCCCCTCGTCACTATCGTGGGGCTCGAGTTCGGGATCCTGCTGGGCGGCGCCGTCATCACCGAGACGATCTTCGCCTGGCCCGGGGTGGGCCGATTGGCGGTGGATGCTATCTTCAGCCGAGACTACCCACTCGTGCAGGCTATCGTGGCCATGCTGGCCACCCTCTTTGTCCTCATCAACCTGGCCATGGATCTCATCTACACCTACCTGGATCCACGGATCGTCTTCGTGCGAAGGACGCCGTGAGCGAGGCGGTCGGGGCGACGGCGGTGACCCTTGGGCCCGTGGCCGGGCCCATCCGGCGCCGCCCGAGCTTTCGAGCCGTGTTCGGCCTCACCGTGCTGGTCGTGATGGCCGGCGCCGCGCTGCTCGCCCCCCAACTCGCGCCCTGGGATCCCGCGCGCCAGATGCTCATGAAGCGACTGCGGCCGCCCGCCTGGGAGGCGCGCGGCCTGCGCGAACATCCGCTGGGCACCGATCACCTCGGCCGGGACATCTTGAGCCGTATCGTCTACGGAGGACGGATCTCACTCGGGGTGGGGCTCTCCGCGGTGACGCTCTCCGCTCTGATCGGGGTCAGCCTCGGCCTGCTGGCCGGCTTTCATGGCGGCCGCGCCGATGCGGTCATCATGCGAGTGGCCGATGTCTTCCTGTCCATTCCGTACATCCTGCTCGCCATGGGCGTGGTCTTCGCCCTCGGCCCCAGCCTCCTCAATGTGATCCTGGTGATGGCGGTCACGCGCTGGGTACAGTTCGCGCGCATTGTGCGCGCCGACGTGCTCTCCATCCGCGAGCGCGAGTTCGTGAGCGGGGCCCGGGCGCGTGGCAATCGGTCGCTTCGCCTGCTCCTGCGCCACGTGCTCCCCAACGCCCTGACCCCCATCATCGTCGTGGCCACCTTGGAGCTGGCCTTCATGATCATCTACGAGTCGGCCCTTTCTTTCCTCGGGCTCGGCGTGCAGCCGCCCACACCCACCTGGGGCTGGATGCTCGCGGATGGACGAAACTACATCGCCACCGCCTGGTGGCTCGCTACCTTTCCCGGACTTGCCATCATGCTGACCGTGCTCGCCGTCAACCTGCTGGGCGACTGGCTCCGCGACACTCTCGATCCGCGCCTGAAGGTCTGAGGTGCCGCTCCTCGCCGTCGAAGACCTCCACACCCATTTTCCGACCGGGGACGGCGTGCGCCGGGCGGTGGACGGCGTCAGCTTCACCATCGAACGGGGAGAAGTGCTCGGGCTCGTGGGTGAGAGCGGCTGCGGGAAGAGCGTCACCGCGCTGTCCATCATGCGGCTGGTCTCACCCCCTGGGCGCGTCACCGCAGGGCGTATCTTCCTCGAGGGCGAGGACCTGCTGGCCAAGGACGCGGAGGCCATGCGTCAGGTGCGCGGAGCGCGGGTGTCCATGGTGTTCCAGGAGCCGATGACCTCCCTGAACCCCGTCTTCTCCATCGGCGACCAGATCGCCTCGGCCATCGTCGCTCATGGTGGCGCCAATCGTCATGAAGCCTGGGCCCGGACCGAGGCCATGCTCGATCTGGTCCAAATCCCGTCGCCACGGCAACGCGCGCGCGACTATCCTCACCAGCTCTCAGGAGGTCTGCGGCAGCGCGCCATGATCGCGATGGCCTTGGCGTCGGGCCCGGCCCTTCTGATCGCCGATGAACCCACCACGGCGCTCGACGTCACCATCCAGGCGCAGATCCTCGATCTCCTGCGCCGGCTCCAGGCCGAGCGCGGAATGGCTGTTCTCCTCATCACCCACGACCTCGGCGTCGTAGCCGAGCTGTGCCACCGGGTCGCCGTCATCTATGCTGGACGCATCGTCGAGCTGGCGCCGGTGGGCGATCTCTTTGCCCGGCCTCTCCATCCGTACACGCGGGGCCTGCTCGAGTGCCTTCCGCATCCAAGTCGCTTCGGGCAGCCGCTCGTCTCCATCGAAGGGGCCCCGCCCGATCTACGCCTAGCCCAGAGCGGATGTCGCTTCGCTCCGCGCTGCGCTCACGTCATCCCGAGTTGTCGTCGCCACGCGCCCTCACTCGAGGAACGCTTGCCTGGCCACTTCGTGGCCTGTCCCGTGGTCGTCGTGTGATGTCAGGTCCGCTCCTCCAGGTGCAGAGCCTGGTCAAGCGATTCGACGTCGGCGGGACGTGGCTTGCACGGGGCCACCGGGTGATTCATGCCGTAGACGGCATCAGTTTCTCGCTCGAACCTGGGGAGACCTTGGGGCTCGTTGGCGAGTCGGGCTGCGGGAAGTCGACGACGGGGCGGCTCATCCTCAGACTTCTCGAGCCCAGCGCCGGACAGATCCGCTTTGAGGGTCGGGATCTTCTCGCCCTCTCGGCGCGCGACCTTTGGACCACGCGTCAGCGCATGCAGATCGTCTTCCAGGATCCTTTCGGTTCGCTGAATCCGCGGATGCGGGTGGGCGGGATCGTCGCCGAGCCGTTGGCGATCTACCATCAGGCGGATGCGCAGAAGCAGCGCCGCCGGGTGACTGAGCTCCTGGAGGTGGTGGGTCTCGATCCCGGCCTCGCGGAGCGCTATCCGCACGAGCTCTCGGGGGGCCAGCGTCAGCGCATTGGCATTGCGGCCGCCCTCGCCCTGCACCCAAGCCTCATCGTGGCTGACGAGCCGGTGTCGGCCCTCGACGTCTCCGTCCAGGCCCAGGTGCTCAATTTGCTGATGGATCTCCGGCGGCGCTTCGGGCTGACCTATCTGTTCATCTCCCACGATCTCCACGTGGTCCTTCACATGTCTGACCGCGTGGCCGTGATGTACCTCGGCGAGATCGTCGAGGTCGGCGGACGCGATGCGGTCCACCGCGAGCCGAAGCATCCCTACACGCAGGGACTCCTGGCCGCGGTTCCGGTGGCCGATCCAAGCTTGCGTCGCGAGCGCATCATTCCGAAGGGCGAGGTCGCGAGCCCCCTGGCGGTGCCGTCGGGCTGCCGATTTCACCCGCGCTGTCCCCGCGCATTCGATCGCTGCCGGGTAGAACGTCCGGCTCTGCGCATCGTCGGTCCCGGACACACCGCGGCCTGCCATCTGTATTGAAGTTTGCTGAGCCGATCCGGAGGACGTACCGTCTCGCTTGACAGTAGCGACCGCACTCGTCACGGCCCCAAGCGGCGCTGTCCGCGCCTTAGGCGACCCCGCGCGCGATGCGGCGACCGGCCTGATAGACGTCCATGACGTCCCACAGCGCGGTGATCTCGCGCGTGGGATCGCCGCGCACCACGAGGACATCCGCGAGCCGGCCGGGGACCAGGCGGCCCGCCACCGCCCCCGCCCCGATCGAATCTGCCGCCCCGGCGGTACCGGCCACGATGGCGTCGGCGTACGACAGCCCCGCTTGGGCGAGCATGTGAATCTCGTGGACGAACTCGCCGGGAGCATACCAGCCCCAGGGCGAGTCCGAGCCCGCCGTCATGCGGACACCCGCTTCGCTCATCTGGCGTACGGCATCAACCCGTACGTCGAGCGCTCGCGTTGATTGTTCGAGATGGGCCAGGAGCTCCGGCGTGAGCCGCCCCTCCCGCGCGCGGGCTTCGCGCAGCCGCTCGATGCCGGCCTTCATCACATACAGCGTCGGGTTGACCCAGGCTTTGGCCGCGACCAGTCGCTCGACCAGATCGGGACGGAATCGGTACGTACCATCGGATTCCGTGAAGATGCAATGGATGATCATGTCGACGTCGGCGTCGAGGCAGTTCTGGACGGACTGCGCGGAGGTGCAGTGGGCGGCCGTGAGCTTGCCGTGCCGGTGGGCCTCGTCGGTCATGGCCGAGAGCTCGGGCACCGTGTAGGAGGCGCGGTTCGGATCGGAGGTGCGCGTGGAGCCGCCGCTGGCCACGATCTTGATGTAGTCGGCGCCCTCCTTCAGGAGCTTCCGCACCTCGGCCCGCACGGCCGACTCCCCATCGGCCTCGGAGCCGAAGTAGCCCATGTGCCCACCGGTGATCGAGATCGGGCGGCCGCAGATGACCATCCGGGGTCCCGGGGCAAGCTGGCGCCGAATACCCTCGCGGAGTGAGAAGGCCACCTTGCCTTTGGCGCCGTTCTCGCGGAGCGTCGTCACGCCGGAGTGAAGGAGCGTGCGGGCATTCTTGGCCGCCTGCAGGAGCAGGATGTCGTCGTCCTCCTTGGCAACGTCGTCGCCGAGGGTACCGTCGCCCGGCGCCACCAGGTGCGTGTGCGCGTCAACCAGGCCGGGGAGGATCGTGCCGCCAGCATATTCTCGCCGCTCCACCGGCACGCCATCGGCGATGCGCACATCGGCCTGGCGCCCCAAGGCGACGATACGGTCATCCTCCATGAGCAGGGCCGCCTGTTCGATGGGCATGGCGCCCGTCCCATCGAGGAGGCGGGCGGCTGTGATCAAGGTGAAACGGGTGGGAGCATCGGTCATGGCGGCGTCTCCTCCCGATGGGTGATAGCGGAATGCGGTGGCCACCGTAACATAGGCTCTCGTGATCGATAGGCGTTGGATCTGTCGAAGCGAACATACCACCGCAAGGTCCCGACGGGAGGAACCACGATGAGAGTGCGCGCGATCATCCTTGTCTGCAGTGCCGCCGTGGTGGTCGGGGTGACCACTGGCGTCTCTGCCGAGCTCGCGGGGCCATTCTGCTTGACCCTCGACGAGCCAGCCGCTGCGATCTCACTTTTCTTCGACGGCAATGACACTCAGTTCATTGGTACGGGCCTCTGGCTCAAGAGGCCCGTCAGCGCCGTCGCCGTGCTGGTCGATGGTGAGTTTCGTCTGAACTACACGCTATCCGCCCTTCCTCCAGTGGCGAACCCGCTTCAATGCGGCGCCATCGTGAGCGCTTCCACGGGACAGGGGCCCGTGCGGTGTACCCGTCTGGGGGTCACCGCGGTGACCGGCACCCTGCGTAGTGTGTCCTGTGTGCCCCCGGTATCTCCGTCCGATCGGGTCGTCATCGTCGGACATGACGAGCCCAGTGCCCAACAAGCAGCCACGATTCTGCAGCAGCAAGGGCTCCTGGCCCGCGTGAACGGCGCGCCGATGCTGGGCGCGACCGCGCTCTTCGTCGTGTCTGCCGTCAATGGTCCTATGCCGCAGACGCGGCAGGCGGTCGCGAGTCTGGTTGGGGACGACGCGTCACGGGCGGCGATCGTTCTTCTCGATGCCGAGTCGAATCCGGATCAAGAGCTCCGAGATCTGGTCGTTTTGGAGATGAGAGATCTGCTGGGACGTTACCTGGGAAAGCCAATCGCGGATTCGCTGCCGGTGCTTCGGCCTGAGCTACCGGGCTTCATAGAAGGCGTGCGTGGATTGCCGCTGATCCCCTTCGCGGTCAATTTCCCGAGCGAGTGACCTTACCATGAAGCGGTCGCGCCGGGCCTCCGTCGGCTCCCTGAGACTGAACCGCGAGACGCGCTGTTGGTAGCGCACGCTTCATAAAGCCGTGGCCAGGACTCGAGTCGGGGTGGTATAACCGGCGCCGTCCGCGGCCCAACGGGGAGAAGACGCGGTGAACGAGCGAACGGTCGTCGGCGGGGCTCTGGCGCTGCTGGGCGGGGTGAGCCTATTCGAGGCTTGGCGTTTGGCGGCCCTCCGCGAGGAAATGGTGGCCGGCGCCGTGGTGGGAGACGACACGTTTCCCTGGATCGTCGGCGTCTCGTTGCTCCTCATGGGCCTCTACACGCTCTTCATCGCCCGGTGGCCGATCAGTCACGTCAGGTTCCCCACGGGCGCCGAGCGTCGCCAGCTCCTCACGAGCGCGGGGGCGCTCGCCGCCTATTACATCATCACACCGTATCTGGGCTATACCCTCAGTACCCTTGTCGTCTCGACCGGGCTCTACCGTGTCATGGGCAGCTATCGGTGGCCCGTGGCTCTTCTCATCGGCTGCTGCACGACAGGGGCGCTCTTTCTGCTGTTCAGGGTGTGGTTGCACGAGCCGCTGCCCACGGGCTGGATCGGGATCTGAGGGACCGTGGACGTCCTCAGCCACTTGGCCGCGGGGTTCGGGGCAGCTCTCTCGCCGGTCAATCTCACGATGGCCCTGTTGGGTTCGCTGCTGGGAACCCTGGTGGGTGTGCTGCCCGGCCTCGGCCCCACGGCCGCCATTGCCATTCTCTTCCCCCTGACTGCGGTCCTACCGCCGGTGCCGGCCATCATCATGCTGGCCGCGATCTACTACGGCGCCATGTATGGTGGTTCCACCACGGCGATCCTGCTCAACATCCCGGGCGAGGTGGCCTCGGTGCCCACCTGCTGGGATGGCTACCCGATGGCTCAGCAGGGACGGGGTGGGGTCGCGCTTGGGGTGGCTGCCATCGGATCCTTCATCGCGGGAACCTTCGGTGTCATCGCCCTCACGCTCTTCGCCCCGGCGCTGGCCGACCAGGCGCTCCGGTTCGGCCCTCCCGAGTACTTCGGTCTCATGGTGCTCGCCTTCACGGCGGTGGTCTCGCTCTCCGGCGCTTCGCTCTCGCGTGGAATCGCCATGGCGCTGCTCGGCTACCTCCTTGCTCTGGTCGGCATGGGCCCCGCGACCGCCCAGCCGCGCTTCACCTTCGGCTTCCAAGATCTCTACGGCGGCGTGGACCTCATCGCGCTGATCGTCGGCCTCTTCGCGATCTCGGAGATCTTCCTCGGAATTGAGGAGGCGCGGGTGTCCATCGCCGACAAGATCACCAGCATCTTCCCGAGCCGTGAGCTGACCGCTTTCGTCGAAACTCAGGCCGCCTACTACACGGACGTAGCGGCGAAGATCGGTATCCGGAAGTAGCGAAAGACTGCCGACCTGTCAGCGCGCCAAACGTCGCGGGCGGGGAGAGGATCGGTGCTGCCAGCTCTGCCGTCGGCCTGGGCTTGACTAGCTAACTCAGCTTAGCTAACTTCACTCCCATGAAGCTCGTGACCGTGCACGCGGCGAAGACGCATCTATCGAAGCTCATCGAGCGAGCCTGTGCTGGAGAGGACGTGGTGATCGCGCGCGGACGTATGCCCGTTGTGCGCCTGGTGCCAGTGCGGAAGGTAACCCCTCGCCGCCGATTTGGGGCCATGCGGGGTCGCGCGCAAACCACAAAGGCGTTCTTCGCACCTCTCCCGCCTGAGGAGCTCGAGGGGTGGGAGCGGTAGGTGCGGCTGTTGCTCGACACGCACGCGCTGCTCTGGTGGCTCGACGGCGACCGGCGTCTTCCCGCCCGGGTCAGGGCGCTTATCGGTGAGCCGGCGAACGAGGTGCTGGTCAGCGCGGCATCGGTCTGGGAGATCACCACCAAGGCTCGGCTTGGCAAGCTGCCCCGCGCGATGGAGGTGGCGGTCGACGTGCCCGCATGCATAGAGTCCCAGGGCTTCGTGCCGCTGTCCATCACGGTGCACCATGCCCAGCGGGCGGGGTCGTTGGCCGGAGACCATCGCGATCCCTTCGACCGGATGCTGATCGTCCAAGCTCAGGCGGAAGGCGTTCCGATCGCCAGCAATGAGACGATCTTCGACGACTACGGCGTCACGCGCCTCTGGTGAAACAGGGCGGCGGCCCAGGCGACCGGGAACGGGCGCCTGAGCTCCAGCATCGCCAGCCCATGTTGTGATTCATTCGGCGGCAGCCGAACGCGCTCGCATGGCCAAGAAGCCCAGGCGCACTCCCATGATTCCGGCGAGGGCGGCGGCGACGATGAAGGTGGCCGGCACCCAGAAAGCCGCGCGGACGATGCCCATCGTGTCCCCGACACTAGAGAAGCCGGTGGCGTTGGCGACGAGACCAGCGACGGCGGCCCCGAGCGCGTAGCCTGTCTGCTGCACGGTTGCCACCGACGACGCGGCGATGTCCTCTTCGCCGCGCCTGGCCCCTCTCATGATGGCCTGGGCGATGAAGGCCCAACAGGCGCCGATGCCCCCGCCCACCAGGAGGATCGCCACCAGGATGGACAGCATCGAGCCCGCCGGCATCGCGATGGCGATGCCGAGCAACCCCGTTCCCATCGTCAGCGGACCGACGATGACAATCCGCTCCGACCAGCGATTCGACAGGCCGGCGACGGCGACGGCCGCGACGGTCCATGCCATCGAGGCGCCCGCGACCGTGTAGCCCGCCGCGAGCGGATCGAGCCCGTGCAGACGTTGCAGGAACACCGGCACGAAGATCTGCAGTGGAACAAAAGCGATCGACAGGAGCGCCGCAATCCACAGGCCGACACCCGTCGCGGAGTGCAGCGAAAAGGCATCGCCAGGCATGAGGGGAGCAGCGGCCGCGCGGTCCAGACGGAGCGCGACCGCGAGTGCGGCGACACTCGCGGCAATGAGGCCCGCCTTGGCGACGGGCACCTCCGCGATCGCGGCGAGCGACATCGCGGCGATAGCGAGACCGATCAGGGCAACCCGGCCACCCGGCACGCGCGGCCGAGCGCCGCCGATGTCGGGCGTCGGCAGCGCTCGCAGCGCCGACGAGCCCAAGCAGCCCGGCGAGACCGGCGACGGCAAAGAAGGCGCCGCGCCAACTGCCGTAGGTTGCAAAGACGCCGCCCAACAACGGACCGACGAGCACGGAGATGCTCCAGACGCTGGCCAGCAATGCGAACACTCGCGGCCAGAGGCCTTCGGGGAACGTGCCGCGGACGAGTATATAGGCCACGGCCGATAAGAGACCGCCGCCGAAGCCCTGGACAAAGCGGCCGAGGATGACGTGCCGCATCGCCGGCGCGAACGCGCACAGAAGGGACCCGGCGCAAAAGATCAACGCGCCGGCGGCGAACGCGCGCCCCGGCCCGATGACCGCGGTCAGGAGGCCCGTGCAGGTCGCCGCCACGATGGAGGACGCGAGGAAGGCGGTGGTCGGCCAGCTCATCAGCGCCGCCCCGCCAACCTCGTTGACGATACTCGGCAGCACGGTCGCCACCAGCAGGACATTCATCGAATGCAGCAGCACACCGCCCAGCAGCACAGCCAACGACGGGATCAATTCGGGAGTCAGAAGCGCCCGCCAGCTCGTGCGCGGTCGCTCACACTCCTGGCTCGGCGGCGCCGCGTTTCTAAAGGACGACATTTCGGAAAGAGTGTAACGTGAAGCCGCTCGACCCCGGGGAGGTGCCTGATGAAGTACGGAATGTCGATCGTGGTACGCGGCGACGAGGCCAGCCGGGACACGTTCAACCAAATGGCCGACAAGGCAGAAGCGTGCGGGCTCGATGCGCTCTGGGCGAGTGACCACCTCATCATGCCTGCCCTGCGCGTGTCTCGCTATCCGGGACGAGCGGATGGACAGCTCCCCGAGGGGTGGAAGCGGAGGTACTATCAGCCCTTCAGTGTCTTGAACTATCTGGCGGCCCGCACGCGCCACGTAAGGCTCGGCACCAGTGTGCTGATTCTCCCGATGCGGAATCCCGTCGAGGTGGCGGCCCAGGTCGCCGAGCTCGACCAGCTCAGCGAGGGCCGGGTCAACCTCGGCGTCGGCGTCGGATGGTTCCGCGAGGAGTTCGAGGCTCTCGGCTATGCCTTCTCGGATCGCGGCGCCCGGGCGGATGAGGATCTGGCCATCATCAAGGCCCTGTGGACCCAACCGCGGACAAGCATCGACGGGCCTACCTATCGGTTTACGGACGCGGAGATGGGGCCCAAGCCCGTCCAGCATCCCCACCCTCCGATCTACATCGGAGGCAACACCGCGGCAGCGATGCGACGCGCCGCCCGTTACGGCGATGCCTGGCACCCATTCAAGGTGACCCCCGAGGGAATTACCAAGCTGCGTCCAGCGCTGCAGGCGGCGCTAGAGGCCGAGGGCCGGTCCGCCCGTGAGTTCCCGGTGGCGCCGAAGGTGGTCCTTGCATTCCAGGACAGCCCGCCCCAGGACGGACAAGCGCCGACTGAAGGGCGCCCCCAAGACGTCGTTGACGCTCTCCGGCGATTCCGCGACGCGGGGGCAACAGAATTCTGCTTCGACATCATGCCCGAGACGCTCGGTGTGGCCCTCGACACCTTGGATCGGTTTGCCAACGAGGTGCGCCCGAAAGTGTAAGACCGGTTACGACTCCAACCTTTGGACTCGTCCCTCTCCCAACACGGTCGCGAGGCGAGGTAAGACTTCGTCGACGAGCCGCTCGAATTGCTCGGTCTGCCGCCATGACGTGATGCGCAGAGTGACCGACTTCGGCCCCTCTGCGAGAAGCTCGCAAAGATGACTGACGCACTGGGCGGGCGTGCCGGCCGCCGTCCATGCCTCGACCATTTGCGGCGAGAATACCGGACCGTAATAGGCGTCGAGGAAGCGCTTGGACTCTTCCAGGGCCGCCTGGCTGCTTGGGTTCAGATTGACATTGTGATAGGCCATGGTCGGAAACGCGTTGGGGTCGCGGCCCTCGCTCTTGAGTGCGCTCGCGATACCGGACCAGTTGTTCCTGGCTAGCCCGGGTAGAAGCCGTGTCGTCATCCAGCCGTCGGCGATCTGGGCGACCCGGCGATGTGCGCGCTCGAGCGCGGGACCGGCGAGCGGCGACCGCGGATTCGAGGCGATCCAGATCGGACAGGGCTGCTGCAGGGGACGGGGCACGAGCGTGAGATCCTCGAAGGATCGGAAGCGGCCCTTGTAGGACACGTGCTCGGCAGACCACAGGCGCCGGCAGATCTCGATGTTCTCGACGAGTCGGGCCACCCGTTCACGGTCGGCGACCTGGTAGGGCGCTCCCTCGCGCGCGCTGGCCCCGCCGCCCACTAGCCCCGTGCACGCGGCCAGTAGCGTGCGTCCATTCGAGAGGAGGTCAAGGGTCGCCCACTGATACGCAAAGACCAGCGGGTCGCGCACGGGGAACGACGCCATGCAGCCGGCGCCGAGGCTGACGCGCTGCGTGGCTGCCGTCAGGGCTCCCAGCAACGCAATTGAGTCAGGTCGCGGCTTCGCCCCAAGACTGTCACCGACCCAGATCGAGCCGAAGAGCGGATTGGCGTCGGCCTTCGAAGCGAGGGCGAGCATCTCGGGCACGGTCGTGACGCCGAAGAAGATGCCGCGTTGCGGCAGCGTGAACCCGAATGCTGGCGTGGTCTCAGTTCCCATGCGTGTCGCCTCCTGTTCCAGGCACCCGATAGTATTACCTGGCAAGGAATTGATCACCTCCCTGCCTCCCGGCAGGATGCAGAGGCAAAGGAGGGCCTGATGATCAAGGTCGCGTTCGTGGGATCCTTGCCGTCGAAGTGGAAGATCGTGAGGAAGACGAGAAAGCCCACGGCGAGCGCCGCGCCCACGGACGAGGCGCCGAGCAGATTCGGTTTCGGCTTGCGCTGGTGGCGTGAGCGCCGCGGGTTCTCACAGCTCGATCTGGCCAGTGCCGCCGACACTACTCAACGCCACCTCAGCTTTCTGGAGTCCGGGCGCGCGGGGCCGAGCCGGGAGATGATCCTGCGGCTGGCCGCCGTGCTGGACCTTCCTCTGCGCCAGCAGAACGCGCTTATGCTGGCGGCAGGTTTCGCGCCGGCGTGGCGCGAAAGCGACCTCTCTGCGCCAGAGCTCGCTCAGGTCAACAGCGCACTCGGCTACATGTTGGCTCAGCAGGAGCCATATCCCGCCTTCGTGGTGGACCGGCGCTGGAATCTGTTGCGGGCGAATGCCGGCGCGGTGCGACTGGTCGAGTTTCTCACCGGGCCGCCACCGGCGTCGGCAGCAGCGTCGGCGGAACCGGTGAACCTTGCTATCGCGCTCGTGTCCCCCGATGGGCTGCGGCCCTTCATCGTCAACTGGGAGGCGGTCGCCCTCTACTTCGTGCGCGGCGTGCAGGCGGACGCCATCGCGGACGGTACGCGGCAAACCGCCGATCTCCTCACACGGCTACTCGCCTTCCCCGATCTGCCGGCGCTCTCGCAGATCCCCAACCCGGCCGAGACCCGGGCGCCCGTACTCACCATTCATTTCAGGCGCCAGGAGACGTCGCTTCGCCTGTTCACCACCATCGCGACCCTGGGCACCCCGCACGACGTGACCCTGCAGGAGATTCGGGTGGAGTGCTTCTTCCCTATGGATGACCCGACGGCCCAGATCTTTCACGACTGGGCTCGGGGCCGCAACCCGCTGGCCTCTTGACGCCAGCAGCAGCGATCCAGCACGATCAGAGTCGATCGTCCTAGCCCCAACAGAGTGGAGGCGACTCGATGAGTGAGCGTGCGCGCGGAGATGAATCAGCCGGGGGAGTGGATCGGCGTCACTTCATGCTCGGAGCCACGAACGTGTTCGGCGCAGCCGCGCTCGCCGGGTGGCTCGCCCGACCCGACGGCGCCGAAGGAAGTACCGCACCTGGAGAAGGGCTTGCCGAAGGCAGCCCACGCGGACTCAGCACGTCAGAGTTCGTCATCCATCAGGATGCGCCGACGATCACGCCCGTCGATGGATCCGGCCAGATCCACGGAGACGCGTTCTACTTCCACGCTGACCTTCGACTCAACGTGGGCGGGGCCGTTGTCGGCCAAGTGTTCGGAGTCAAGACCGTGGTCAAGACGGATACGGGCGCTCAGCCCGGGGTGGAGCAACGAATTACCCAGCTCTTCTTCATCTCCAACGACCGACAACATCAGATCGTCGTGGCGGGGGTTCCGGACTACCCCGCGAACGGGGCAGAGTTCCAAGCCGGCTATCCCGTGGTTCGGGCGGTCCTCGGCGGGACGGGGGCCTTCATCGGGGCTCGTGGTCAGCTGACCAGCACCCGGCATCCCGCGGGCGGCTACACGCAGGTCTTCACCCTGCTCGACTGATGATGGGCGTGCAGCTTGGCATTACCCTGTGGGGGTTCGGTCTCGGCTACCGCGAGGCCGTGGATCTCGCTCAGCGGGCCGAGGATGCCGGATTCCACAACCTGTTCATGGTCGAAGGTGTCTTGAGCAACGACGGCGTGATCACGGTGGCCATGATGGCCGCCCGTACTTCCCGGTTGCTGATCGGGACCAACATCGCCAACGTGTATCTGCGTCATCCAATGATGCTGGGCATGGCAGCGGTGGCCATCGACGAGATCGCGCCCGGGCGGCTCATCCTCGGGCTGGGACCGAACAACCAATCCATGATTACCCAGGCCGGCTTCACCTGGCGTGACCCGCGCGAGGCGCTCCAGGCGACCACGACCGCCTTGAGAGACGTGTTCAGCGGGCGGGGCGTCAAGGGCCTTCGCCCACCCCGGCCGGCGGCCCATGCCATTCCCATTCACTGGGCGGGCATGGCGCTCCAGACGTGCGCGGCGGCCGGGGTCCATGCGGATGGACTCATGCTTTACATCAACACGCCCGCCCGCTACCGCCGCGCGGTCGAGCGCTTTCGCCGGGCGGCCACTGAGGCCGGGCGCGATGGGGACGCGCTGCCCGTGAGCCTGCTCATCCCGACCTTTCTTCACGACGATCTCGCCACCGCCCGCCAGGCCGCGCGCGAGTTCCTCGTTCACTACGCGCGGTGGCCACACTACGCGAAGACGTTTTCGGCCAGCGGGTACGAGGAGGAAATGAACCGGGTCGCCAAGGCATACTCCGCGGGCGACACGTCGGCGGCGATGGCCGCCCTCACCGACGCCCTGCTCGACGACGTGCTGCTTCTCGGCCCGCCGGCGCGGATTCGCGAGGGGATCGACCGATTCACGCGGGCCGGCGTGCAGTGGATTACCATGGGCCCCCAGGCCATCGCGGCAGACTCGCTCGCCCGGCAGGCCGAGCGGGTTGTCGCCACCCTGGCGCCGGGATAGCCACTCCCGACGAACCGGTGAGAGTTCAGCGCGGACGGCGGGCAGCGATGCGGCTTTCTGCCGCCGCCCAGCCCGCGTCAAAGGGATGACCGGCCTCGTCGAGGTCGATCACCAGCGGAGCGTGATCGGACGGAATCGGCTTTCCCTTCCGCGCCTCCCGATCGATCTCCGCGGCCACCGTCCGTAGGGCGAGCGGGGGCGTCACCAGCAGGTGGTCGATCCGCATTCCGAAGTTCTTGTAAAAGTTCCCGGCCCGATAGTCCCACCAGGTGTAACGCCCCGGCTCGGGATGGCGTAGCCGATACGCGTCCATCAGACCCCAGGCGCACAGCCGACCGAAGGCCTCGCGCTCGGGAGCGGACACGTGGGTGCCGCCGTGACACGCCTCGGCATCCCACACGTCGGCGTCGGTCGGCGCGACATTGAAGTCGCCCCCGAGCACCATCGGCTCGTCGGCCTTGCGGGTCTTGAGCCATCGCGCGAGCCGATCGAACCAGGCGAGCTTGGCGCGATAGAAGGGGGAGTCGACCACGCGGCCGTTAGGGGCATAGAGACTCACGACGCGAATGCCCCCGCATACGGCCGTGATCATGCGCGCCTCCGCCAGCGGCTCGTCGTCACTGACATCCGGGGTCGCTTGCGGTTGGAGGGGCTCCCCGAAATTCGTCACGACGTCCGCCAGACCGACACGGCTGGCGATGGCGGTGCCGTTCCATTGAGCCTGGCCGTGATGGGCGAGCTCGTATCCCGCATCACGAAAGACCTGAACAGGTGCGTCGGCGTCGGTGAGCTTTGTCTCCTGCATGAGCAGGACATCGGGCCGAGCGCGCTCCAGCCACCAGCGAACCTTGTCGAGCCGCGCCTTGAGGGAATTGACGTTCCAGGTGGCGATCCGCATAGCCACGCCCGCTATCGTAGCATCGCTGTCGCCGACGTGAGCTCGACGCCGCGCGGTGGCCGACGTCGCCGTGGCGTGCGCGGACCAGAACTTGTGTGACGACGAGTGTTGCAGCGGGGCGCGTTCAGTCTGAAGGCGAACAGGAGACCCTGAGCAACGTGCGCGACAGTGGCTCGAGCCCTCGGGTGGGAAGGGACCGTGCCCGCCCCGCGCGCGATCTCGGCGCGTCAGCTGAGGCGGGCACGATGCGCTAGTCCGGGATGGCGTTGGTCAGAAACATCGCCTGCAGGAGCGGGGTCGGCCGACCGAAGGCCCCGAACCACTTGTTGTAGATCTCCACGATCTGCTGGCCACGATAGATATTGACGAGCACCCGATTGACGGCGAGCCGGAAGGCGGAGTCGTTGCGCCGCATCACCAGGCCGTAGGGCTCGTACGAGAAGCCCTGGTCGCTCAGGGCCAGCTTCGAGGGATCCTTCGAGGTGACGGCGAGACCAACCAGAATCGTCCGATCCGAAGCGTAGGCGTCGGCGGCGCCGCTCTCGAGCGCGGCCAAGCCGTCGGCGTGGTCCTTGACCGTGACCTTCTGGACACTGGTGAAACTCTTCTGGAGCGCCTCCGTCAGGGCTCGGTCGGTCGTGGTTCCCGGGATCACCGCGACTTTCTTGTTCGCCAGATCGGCGACCGCGTTGATGTTGGTGTTCGCCCGGACCAGGAAGCTGCCGCCGTCCATGAAGGTCATGATGCTGAAGTCGACCTGCTCCATCCGACTCAAGGTCTGGGTCGTCGTGCCGCACTCCAGATCGACCGTGCCGTTGGCCACCATGGAGATCCGCGTGTCGGAGCTGACCGGCTGCCAGGTGATCTTCAGATCGGACATCTTGAGCTGTTGCTGGATGCCTCCCACGACTCGGCGGCAGAGATCGATGGAGTACCCCACCGGCTGCTTCTCCGGACTCAGGAACGAGAAGGGAACCGCGGAATCGCGATAACCGATGACGATGGTCCCCGAGTCCCGGATCTTCTTCAGGGTGCCCTGCAGTTCCTGGGCGAAGGCGGGGCTAGTGAACAGCACAACGAACAGCGCGAGCGGGAACAACCGTCTCATGCGACCCTCCTGGGGTGATGTATCCGCAGAATAGCAGATCGGACCGGGGAGGGTCGTGCACCGCCCCGCCGCGGGCTTTAGAGGGCCGTCCCGGGTTCCCCGGGGTGCTCCGAACGTAGGGGCGTCTGGGAGCCCAAATCGGGGCCCCCCATTTTGTTCCCTGCGTTGAGGGCGGCCACCTTGTAGCACTCGGCCAAGGTCGGATAGTTGAAGACCGTTTCGAGGAAGTAGTCGAGGCCGCCCCCGAGGGCGAGTACGGCTTGCCCGATGTGAATCAGCTCGGTGGCTCCGGTGCCGATGGCATGCACACCGAGCAGACGACGGCTCTCGCGGTGGAAGATCATCTTGAAGAAGCCGCTGTCGTCGCCCAGGATCTGACCGCGCGCGATCTCCCGGTAGCGAGCCACTCCCGTCTCGTAGGGCACCCGCTGCTGGGTCAGCTCGTGTTCCGGTGCCCCCACCATCGAGATCTCGGGCACGGCATAGATGCCAACCGGGAAGTGGGCGGACATGCGGCGAGTGGTTATTCCGAAGGCATGGCAGGCGGCCAGGCGCCCCTGCTCGGCCGAGGTCGCGGCCAGGCTCGGGAAGCCGATGACGTCGCCCGCTGCGTAGATATGGGGGACGGCGGTCCGGAACTCCTCGTCCACCACGAGCCGCCCGCGCCCGTCGGCTGTCAGTCCCGCCGAGGCCAGGTTGAGGCGCTCGGTGGCACCTTGACGGCCCACCGAGAACAAGGCCAGCTCGGAGATGATGCGCTTGCCCGATTCCAGCAGGAGGACGGCTCGGGTCGGAGTGCCGTCGTGGACATCCACCCGCTCCACCGCTTCTCCGAGGCGAAAGGTCACGCGCCGCTTCCGCATCTGGTGGAGCAGCTCGTCCACGATCTCGCGATCCAGGAACTCCAGGGGCCGGTCCCGGCGATCCACGACCGTGACCTCGACACCCAGGGCTGCGAACATCGACGCGTATTCGACGCCGATCACGCCAGCGCCCACCACGACCATGGTGCGCGGCAGACGTTTGAGGCACATGATCTCGTCGCTGGTGATGGCGACGCCATCGGCTCCCGTCATTCCGGGCGGAGTGCCCGCCGCCGTCCCCACCGCCACCACGATCCGGTCCGCGCTCACGCGCCGGTTGGTCTCCTCCGTCTGGACGAGGAGGGTATGGGGATCTGCGAAGGAGGCGCTGCCGCGAATCACCGTCACGTCGTTGCGGCTCAGCTGATCTTCCACCACGCCGCACTCGCGGCGGACGACCTCATTCACGCGCGCGAGCAGCTGCTCGGCCGTCGGCTTCACGATCGGTCGAAGCACGCCGCCCTCCAGCACGTTGCTGGCCGCCGCGAAGGAGAGCACCGCTTCCCTGAATGTCTTACTCGGAATGGTGCCCGTCTCCAGACACACGCCGCCCACGACCCGCTGTCGCTCGATGAGGGCAGCCCGCTTCCCAAGCTTGGCCGCCTGCACCGCTGCTCGCTGCCCGGCGGGCCCGCTACCCACGCACACGAGGTCGTAATCGTAGGACGCCATGGTCGTAAACGATCGCGCGCCTCGAAGTCTAGCAGCCCCGCGTGACCAAAATGTGACGTTTCGGCGGGTGATCGCTGCCGGCTGGCGCCACGCCGTTGATTTGGTCGGATGCTCTCGTTAACGTTGAAGCTCGAGCGGTGGCCATGGAAGCGACACATGATGCGCAGTTCATGACAGAAGCCGTCGCCGAGGCCCGTCAGGCCCTCGCGGCAGGGGAGGTGCCGGTCGGCGCTGTCGTCGTCCTGGACGGCGCGATCATCGGGCAGGCGCACAACCGGCCGATCGCGCTCACCGATCCCACCGCCCACGCCGAGATCCTGGCCTTGCGGAGGGCGGCGGAAAGGACAGGCAACTACCGTCTAGTCGGGGCGACATTGTATGCAACCGTCGAGCCGTGCGCGATGTGCGCAGGCGCGGCCCTCCACGCACGCGTGGCCCGGCTGGTATACGGCGCCCCCGATCCCAAGGCGGGCGCCGTGGTGTCACTGTTTCGTCTTCTCGACGACGCGCGTCTCAATCACCGGATAGAGACGATCGGTGGCGTGCTGGCGGCCGAGAGCGCGGCGCTCTTGCGGGCGTTCTTCGAGATACGGCGGTGATGCCACGCGCCGTCGCGTCCCCTTCGATCACGGTGAGTAGGCGATGGGGATGGCGCTGAGCCCTATGAGATCGCCGTTGTCCATCACGTTATCGGCGAGGGATCGGTTCCGAAACAAGGCCGCGAACAGTGTGTAGGTCCCAGTCGGAAGGCCGGCGGGGAAGGTGAACTGAAAGAAATTTGACTGGCTGAACGAGAACCCGGCAGGGGTCGCGGTCAAGGGCGCCACCGATGCGGGAGCCCCGAGCGTGCCGACTCCCCCGATGCCGCCGGCGGCAGAGAGGAACACGATCGTGTTGCCATCCGGGGCGAGTGCTCCCACGTAGAGATCGAGCGTTGGGTTACCGGGCGGGTTCGCAGCGGCGAGGCCCAGGACCAAGGTTTGCCCTGCCGAGAAGCGAGTGGCGTTGACGGCGAGGGCGGTGAAGGGTGAGAACGGCGAGAAGTTGATGGCATTGGCCGCATCCACCCGACCGGCGCCGTAGGTGAAGTCGAAACCATCCGGCCCCAGGTCCGGCGCCGTTCCCATCAGGAGGTTCCGGAGCTGGCTGGAATCGAGAGCGGGGGAGGCCTCGATCAACAAGGCGGCGACACCCGCCACGTGGGGGGCGGCGGCCGACGTGCCGCAGAAGGGATTGGTGAAGAACCCTTGCTGACCTGTGTAGGTCTGGACGCAGTCGATGGCGCTGATGTTGGGCACCAGCCGCTGCTCGAGGGCAGGGAAGAAGATGTTATGCGGGCCCCGAGAGCTGTAGTCCTGGGCCACGGTGGGATCGTCGGCCCCGACGGCCGCCACCGAGAGCATCTCGTCGACAGCGTGATTGCCAGAGAGGCTCTGCGCCGCGGTGACGTACTGTAGATCGTCACCGCACGAAGGAATGGCAAAGTAATCGAGGATCAGCGACCCGGGTGGGCTGACGATGGCGAACTCCGAGACCGCGATGAAGACGGTCACTGTTGATCCCGTGTCGTTGGTCCAGCTCGTGGACTCGATCGGATCCTGCGTGCCTGTCTGTTCGTCCACGCTCGTCGCGAGCAGCACGAAGTCCGACGACCGTGCGATAGACAGATCGAAGTCGTCCCTGGCCGCTCCCCACGGGTTGTTCCACTGCAGGGTCACGTCGATGGAGCATCCGTTGGGGATGGTGACCGTGTTGCCGAGGTCAGCTCCCCCGTAGTCGTGGACGGCCGGGTACCCGTTGGGAAAGTTCTGTCCGCCCAGGCGCGAGTAGAACGCCCGGTAGTGTTGCTGGGCGCGGTTGCCGGCCGAGCCCGCGTACACCCGGCCGTTCTGGGCGAAGGCGCGCACCGTCTGCGCGATCATGCCGTCCTGGAACTTGGGCTCGCTGAAGAAGCTGAGGTCGTCGACGATCACGCGCGCCCCGGCGTCCCGTAGCGCGTTGATCCCCTGCACCATCTCGAGGCTCGTATCGGGTCCCCAGAAGCCGAGAGAGGCGCCCGGCGCGAGGTCGTGGACGATCTCGAGCATGGCGGTGCCCTCGTTTCCGGTCCCGGCCCGAAGGACCTGCACGAATGGCAGATCGCCACTCTCCTGGGAATCGACCAGGAAATCGACTCCATCCGAGATCACGCCGACCCTCACGCCGGCCCCGGTGACCCCGAAGAGATCCCGGGCCAGATCCGCCCGCAGAAGAGCGTCACCTTCGGTCGAAGCGAGACCGACCGACTCGCGCATTCCGTACGCGGGTGGTCGCACCTGCTTGACGAAGTCGAGCCCCGCCACGATGTCGACGGCGCTGCTGGCGATCCAACCCTGGACCAGACGGAATTCCGGCAGGCTGCCTTCGACCCGCAACCCCGCGGTCTCCAGCTGAGCCAGGTATTCCGGACGGAATTCCTTCACCTCGACATAGACCTGAATTTCACCGGCGTGGCTGACCCGGACACTCGGTGTCGAGCGGGTCGCGTTCGGGACGGCGCGCAGGGCCGACGATACCTTTCGGGAGGGGCCCGTGGGCTTGCTGATGGCTGACATGGCGCGTTCCGTGGCTCCGCCCGCGGCGGGCCGTGTCTCGCAGATGTCGTTGGGTCTGGGTCCCTGGCACGGCTGGGCGTAGGCGATGGTCGGCAGCACGAGCAAGAGCACGAGAACAGGTCGCCAGGGTATTCGCATCATCTCCCTCCCCGAAATGGGGTCTGACGATAGCAGAACCAGGACCTCGCCGCAGGATCCGTGCCGTCCGACGAGCGGCCGGAACGAACGATTCGGTGCCCACTTGCGAGGCGGATCGAAATTCCGAAAGGAACTACCTGTCCAACAAGATCCCATGCGCTTCTCGGACTGGGCCGCTGAGTCCATAGCCGGCCGCGCCGATGGCGAGAGCGCCGGGATGCTTCGACGGAGTGACCTGGCGTGACGGCTGAGGTAGACTGGCGGACGGTTCGTGCGTTGGTAGGTTGACGCGGAGGGGTGGCCGAGCCCGGTTGAAGGCGTCCGACTCGAAATCGGATAGGGGCCCATAAGGTCCCTCGGGGGTTCAAATCCTCTCCCCTCCGCCAATTCATTACTTGGGAACGTGGCGCCGAGTGACGAGCAGAGTCCGAACGGGGGCTTTGCCCCCGTCCTAGAATTTCACAGGGCGGTAGGGCCGGCGCCGCCCCAAGAGATAGCGGTTCGAAGCGGTGGGGGGTGTCGGGGGGAGCGGCGCCTCGCTCCCCCCGACTCTAGTCGGAGGGGTGACCGAGCGGCCGAAGGTGCGGCACTGGAAATGCCGTGCACGGGGCTAACCCCTGTGCCGTGGGTTCAAATCCCACCCCCTCCGCCACTTTCTCGCACTTCCCGGGCGACCCGGCCCGGATCGCGGTAGTCTGGAGCGTGGCCGTGCTAGACGGGGAGTTAGCGGTGCCCTGTAACCCGCAATCCGCTTCAGCGGGGTTGAACTCCCTTTCGAGGGCGGTTCGTGTCGAGTGAGCCTCATGGGGCGGCGTTGAAGGTTGGGCCCCACGCAACGGGAATCGTCGAACCCCGCCAGGCCCGGAAGGGAGCAACGGTAAGGCGACCCTCTCGTGTGCCGTGGGAGTACCTGACTGGAGTTGGTCCTGTGGGGAGATCGCGGTATGGACCGTTCGGAGGAGGGTGCACGGCTACTTCATGAGTAGCTATCAGGTCCTGGCACGGAAGTGGCGGCCGCAAGTGTTCGAGGCCGTGGTCGGGCAGGACGCGATCACGCGCACCTTGAAGAACGCGCTCGTCTCCGGCCGTATCGCCCACGCGTATCTGTTTGCCGGGCCGCGGGGAATCGGTAAGACGACCACCGCCCGCCTGCTGGCCCGGGCGCTCTTGTGCCTGGCGAGGACCGGCCCCGAACCATGCGGACGTTGCGACGCTTGCCGCGATGTTTCGGTGGACGTCATCGAGATCGACGGCGCCTCCAACCGCGGCATCGAGGAGATCCGGACTCTGCGCGAGAACGTCAAGTACGCGCCCTCGCGCGGCCGCTACAAGGTCTACATCATCGACGAAGTGCACCAGCTCACGGAGGCGGCCTTCAACGCGCTCCTGAAGACGCTGGAAGAGCCCCCTCCCCACGTGGTCTTCGTCCTGGCCACCACGGATCCGCGCGACATCCCCGCGACGGTGCTCTCGCGCGTCCAGCGCTTCGACTTCCGCCCCATTGCCCCCGAGATGCTGGCGCAGACGCTCGAACGCATCCTGACCGAGGAGCAGATTCCTTTTGATCCGGCCGCCCTTCCCCCCGTCGTGCGGGCAGCCTCCGGATCGTTGCGCGACGCGCTCTCGCTCCTCGACACCGCTATCGCCTACGGCAACGGGCGCCTGGAGGCCGACACCGCCGCCACTCTACTCGGCACCACTGCGCCGGCCGAGGTGCGGGCCTTCGCGGCCGCCCTCGTTGCCCACGATACGGTCGTGGCCCTGGAGGCGATCGACCGGGCGACTCATGAGGGCGAGGACCTGCACGCTTTCATCCGCGACGTCATCGAGACAATGCGCCTGGCGCTCGTGCTGAAGGCGGCGCCAACCACAAAGCTAGCCGAGTTGACCTCCACCGAGGGCAACGAGATCAGAAAACTGGCCGAACCCATCTCGCTTGACGAGATCCTCTATATCCTCCGGGCGCTCCTCGACGCCGACGAGGTCATGCGCGAGTCCCCCATCCCCGGGTCGAGCTGGAGATCGCCACCGTACGCGCCACCCGACGTCCCGTCCCGCAGGCGTTGGAGGAGGTGCTCAGGCGGGTGGACGAGGCGGAAGCGCGTCTGCGCGGCGCCGGCCCGCTCGGCGAGGGATCCGCACCGGCAGCGCCCCTGCAGCAGAGCATGCTCGAACCGCCGCCGGAGCCGCGCGCCGCACGAAGCTCGTCTTCGGGAGTGGGCGCGGGTACGCCGCTTCCATCGCCACGGGCGGCACGCTCCGACTCGTCGTCGTCCGCGGCCGCGTCGCGCGAACCGGCGGCGGCGCCCACAGGAGCGCCTGAGCGTGGTGCGCCCCCGGCACCGCCATCGGACCTCGCCGAGGCCTGGCAGCGCGTGACGGAGGAGGTCAACAGGAAGCGGGTCATGCTCGGGGCCGTGCTCGCCCAGGTGCGGCCGGCGGGGATGGCCGATCGTGTTCTCACGCTCGTGCTATCGGGCAACGCCTTTCATCGCGATCGGCTGCTGGAACCGGTGAACAGAGACATCCTTGGGCAGGCTGTGCGCCGCTGGGTGTCAGGAGCGGAGAGCTTCAACGTCGTGATGGAAGGCGAAACGGAGACGGGGCCGACCACCCATCCCACGGTGAAGGCGGCCATCGCGGAGTTCCAAGGTGAGATCGTGGCGGTGCGCGCCCGCGCACCGGAAGGAGACGCCTCGTGAAGGGTTTCGGAAACTTGATGAAGGAAGCGCAAAAGCTCCAGCAGCAGATGGAGAAGATGCAGGCCGAGGTGGCGCAGCGCAAGGTCGACGCGACGGCCGGGGGCGGCATGGTCACCGTCGAGGCCAACGGCAAGCAGGAGATCGTCTCCATCAAGATCGATCCCGAGGTGATCAACAAGGACGACGCGCAGATGCTTGAAGACCTCGTGCTGGCCGCCTGCAACGAGGCGCTGCGCAAGTCACGCGACATGATGCAGCAGGAGCTCGGCAAGCTGACGGGCGGCCTCAAGATCCCCGGCCTCGGGGGATAGTCTGGGGGATCAATGAAGCCACGCGCACCTATAACGGGCCACCCACGACGCACGGCGAGCACCCACTTCCGGTAAAATGGCCTACTATCCGGAGCCGGTGGCGCGGCTGATCGAGGCGCTGCAGCGCCTGCCGGGCATCGGACCGAAGACGGCGCAGCGGTTGACCTTCTTTCTCCTGAAGCGGCCCGCCGACGAGGTGCGCGAGCTGTCGGCGGCGCTGGTCGCGGTCAAGGAGCGCATCGTCTACTGCCGCATCTGCTTCAACGTCACCGACGAGGATCCCTGCCGGATCTGTGCGGATGTCCGGCGCGACGACCGCGTGCTGTGCGTGGTGGAGGAGCCGAACGATCTGCTGGCCATGGAGCGCACCGGCGAGTTCCGCGGACGTTATCACGTGCTGCTCGGCGCGCTGTCGCCGCTCGATGGAATCGGCCCCGACGACATCAAGGTGCGCGAGCTGCTGGCGCGCCTGGATGTGGGCGGGGTGGACGAGGTCATCCTGGCCACCAATCCAAACGTCGAGGGCGAGGCCACGGCGCTCTACCTGGCCAAGCTCCTGCGGCCGCTCGGCGTGAGGGTAACGCGTATCGCCCGGGGCCTGCCGGTCGGCGGCGATCTTGAGTACGCCGACCAGGTCACGCTCTCCAAGGCGCTGGAGGGGCGCCGGGAGATCAGCTAGGCCGGTGGCCACGGCGAACGCCGACCAGCTCGCGGTCCTCGACCGCATCCAGCGCCGGGTGCTGTGGCTCAGCGCGTGGATGGTCCATCACGCCAACACGCTGCGCTCCAATCCTGACGGGCTCAAGGTCGGCGGCCACCAGGCATCGTCGGCCTCGGTGGTCAGCCTCCTGACCGCTCTCTACTTCCACGCACTACGGCCGACGGACGCCGTGGCCGTCAAGGCGCATGCCTCACCGGCCTTCTACGCCATCCAGTACCTGCGCGGCCGGCTCAGCGCCGACGCCCTGCGCGAGCTTCGGACCTTCGGCGGGCTGCAGGCTTACCCGAGCCATCGGAAGAACCCGGAGATCGTTGATATCTCGACCGGGTCGATGGGACTCGGTGCGGTTCAGGCCACGTTCGGCGCGTTAGCCGCGCGCTATCTCACCGATCACGGGACGCCCGCCCGCCCCGAGCGAATCATCGTCATGGTCGGCGACGCCGAGCTGGACGAGGGCAACGTGTGGGAGGCGCTGGCAGAGGAGGCGCTCGCCCGACTCACCAATGTGCTCTGGATTGTCGACGTCAACCGGCAGAGTCTCGACCGGATCGTGCCCGACACTCGACGCCGCCAGTTGCCCGAGCTGTTCGCGGCCTTCGGTTGGAACGTCATCGAGCTGCGCTATGGAGCGCAGCTGCAGCAGCTCTTCGACCGCCCGGGCGGCAAGCGATTGCGAGCGCGTCTGGACACAATGCCGTACGCCGAGTATCAGAGCCTGCTGAGGCTCCCTCCCGCCGCCGCGCGAAAGGCGCTGATGACCGGGGCATCCGGCGAGACCGACCGGTCGATTGACCGTTTGCTGAGCACGGTCGACGACGAGGCGTTACGGTCAACGCTGGGCGATCTCGGTGGCCACGACCTCGCACTGATCATCGACGCCCTCGAAGCGGCGAAGCGCCATCGAAATGGACCAAGCGTCATTCTCGCCCACACCATCAAGGGCTGGGGGTTGCCGATGGCCGGCGACCCTATGAACCACACCGCCCTCATGACGACCGCTCAGATCGAAGAACTGCGCGGCTCACTCGGCATCGCGCCCGGCGACGAATGGGCTCGCTTCGCAACGGGGAGCCCGGAGGCGACCCTCATCGCCGGACTGCCCGCTTTCTACGAGCGCCCCGTGCCGTCCGCGCGTCCGGACATTCCGGAAACCCTTGACGAGACATACGCGGGGACAATGTCGACCCAGGAGGCCTTTGGTCGGGTGCTGGGCGGGCTGGCTCGGCGGCCCGCCGGCGAGGCGATCGTCACCGTCTCAGCCGACGTCGCGGTCACCACACATCTGGCGGGCTGGATCAGTCGGAAGGGCGTCTACTTTCCGGAGGCGAAGCCGAACTACTTCGCAGAGCTGGCCCAAGCCGTCCAGTGGAGGGAATCGCCGGCGGGACAGCACATCGAGATCGGTATTGCTGAGCACAATCTCTTTCTGCTCCTGGGCGCTCTGGGTCTCACACGCGAACTGTCGGGCCGACCGCTGCTTCCCATCGGGACGCTCTACGATCCCTTCGTCACCCGGGGTCTCGATGCCCTCTACCACGCGCTCTACGCCGGCGGGCGCTTCATCGTCGTGGCCACGCCGTCGGGGGTGACGCTCTCTC
Source organism: uncultured Candidatus Rokubacteria bacterium (assembly GCA_963754315.1). GTDB lineage: Bacteria > Methylomirabilota > Methylomirabilia > Rokubacteriales > CSP1-6 > CAVWFS01. The sequence goes on along the minus strand of CAVWFS010000004.1, from coordinate 9,954 downwards.
CGGAGGGCGGCGCTCACCAGTCGGTCATCACCCCAGGCATCGGCATCGCGCTGCCGGACATCGCGTACTGGGAACCCGTCTTCGCGCGCGAGGTGGAGTGGATCCTGCTCGATGCCCTCGCTCGCTTGAACGACGCGCACGAGGGGCGCAGCGCATACCTCAGACTCTCGACGCGTCCGATCGAGCAAAGCCTGGCCCCGCTGCCCGACGCGCGCTATCGCGTGCAAGTCCTGGGCGGCGGCTACCGACTCGTCGATGTGCGCGGCGAATCCGGGTACGATTCCGAGACAAACGCCGTCCATCTCTTCGCCGCTGGGGTGACAGTGCCAGAGGCCCTGGAGGCGGCCCGCACCCTGCGTGAGTTTGACGTGTTCGCCAATGTCTTCGTGGTGACCAGCCCCGACCTGCTCTACCGAGGCCTGCGCGAGCGCCGGCCCTACCTGGAGGACCTGGTCAGCGCCGAAGAGGAAGGAGTGCCCGTGGTGTCGGTGCTGGACGGGCACTCGCACGCGCTGGCCTTTCTAGGCGGTGCTCTTGGGGTGCCGCAACTGGCGCTCGGCGTCGACCACTTCGGGCAATCTGGCGGGCGCGCCGACCTGTACCGCCACTACGGCATCGACGCTGCGGCCATCGCGCAAGCTGCGCGCGTGCTGCTGGGCGGCTGACGGTGGCCGCGGCCTTTGACCGTGACAGGGTCTCAGGCGAGGAGATGGAGCGTCGAGCTCAGGTACGATAAAATAGGCGTCCGCGTTCCCCGGTAGCTCAGTTGGTAGAGCGCCTGACTGTTAATCAGGATGTCGCAGGTTCGAGACCTGCCCGGGGAGCCAATATTTTCAGGCACTTCCGTCTTGACACCGTCGTGTGCGAAAACTCGGCCCAAGGCTACGCGGCCTCGCGGTAGTAGAACTTGAGCACACCGCCGAGCCGCTCACGGCACTTTAGGGTGCCTGTTCCGATCACCTTTGCCTGGGGCGCGATGAGCTCGTTGCCGAGGCCCTGGTGCGGGCGTTCCTCATGGTAATGGTCCACGAACTCTCGAACGGCAGCCCGGAGGTGCTTCTCGCCGAGAGGGACGATTCGTTCCAGGCACTCGGACTTGGCGGACAGGACGAACCTTTCCGCATAGGCGTTGAGGTTTGGACTCCGGGCGGGCAGAAGCAGTGGGTTCACGCCGCTATCCCGGAGCATGCGCCGGAAGGCGGTGGTGTAGAGGGGATCCCGGTCGAGAATGAGGGAGCGCACGCCGCGAAGGAATCCGTCCTGCGCATCGGTCAACTTTCGTGCGATCTGCGTCATCCAGGTTTCGTTCGGTTGGCAGGTGATTCCTGCGATCTCCACCGTGCGCGTCTTGAGGCGCATCACGAAGAAGACGAAGTACCGGACCAAGCCGCCCATGGTCAGCACCTCGACGGTGAAGAAATCGGCCGCCGCCAGGCCGTCCCAATGAGCGGCCAGGAACGTCTTCCAGGGCGTCTTCAGGCCGCGCTCGGGTGCGGGCTCGATGCCGTGATCCTTGAGGATCGCTTTGATTGTGTTGCGGGCGACTTGGTGGCCGAGGCTCTTCAGCCCGCCGCGGATTCGCGTGTAGCCCCAGGTCGGGTTCTCGTTCGCCATGCGGACCACGAGCGCGGCAATGTCCGGCTTGGTGCTGGGGCGACCGGGGCCTCGCTTCTTCGAGCCGGCGTATTTCTTGGCGACGAGCCGGCGGTACCAACGGAGGATCGTGTCCGGGGTGACGATGCCCGCGATGTCGCCGAGGCGACGCCGACCGAGCGCCTTTCCCTTCACCGCCAGGCGGCGCCGCTGGTCGTCAGTGAGCCGGAGCCGGCGGCTACCGCGCTCCGCGCGCAGCACGCGGTTCTCCTCGAGCAGGTAGTCGATGACCGCCTGCTGCTGGCGGTTGACCCAGCCTGAGAACAGAAGGAGGAAGAAGGCGAGCGAGGAAGGCAACGCGTCCATGGGTACCAGCTTTCACAGGGAGTGCCGACACTTCAAGCCTGGCCGGGAACCGGGATCGTGGCCCCGTTCCAGGGTGGACGTCTCGTGCCCGGCCGTAGAGCTTCCCCCCAGTGGCAAGCTCGGCCGAGTTTTCGCACAGGAGGAGGTCGGCGTAGTGTGGCCGCTTGACGAGCCCGTGGAGTGCGGCGCGCTCGAGTGCCGTCAGGTATTCGCAGGCGAGGAGCCGACAAGGTCGGAGGCGGAGTAAACCGGCGTGCCATCGATCGACTGCATGACTCGCCCTCCCACACCCGGAACGCCCGGAGCAATCGTTACTCTGCTGGCTGTACCGTGCGTCCGCTTGACCTCGGCATTGCTAATCAAACGCTTGACCATTAAAGAAGGCGTGGGATTCCTGACGCAGATCCACAAGATACACGTGGCAACCTTGCTGAACTTTGCCCGCGAGTGTCTTTCGATATCTGCAGGTCCAGGAGCTCCAATTGACGGCTGCCCGACGCTCGGAGGCCAATCGTTGCACCTTCGCGGTAGTTGTTTGACTGATTGGGTTGGTTGTCATAGCTCAAATAAGTTCCGGTGCGGTACGGCGCGGATAAAGGCACACTGGTGTTGACCGGAATATTGCAATCAGGCGTCTCTGACGGCATAGAAAACACTCCTTTCTGATGCCGTCGGACAGATAGTCACAAACAATGTCCCTCTGCCTCCAAATGGATATACGAGGCGGAGGTCCGTTCACGGCGAGCGATTCGCCGTACGGCTGGCCGGAGCATCCTGCGGTGGGCGTGTACGCAAGATCGAACATGCAGCTGCTGTTTTGGCGCCAGTATCGTGCCGCTTCAGGGTGTCGCCTTGCCTCCGATGCCGTCATCATTATGAGGTGCAGATGTAACCGTTAGTTCCGCGGCAAGCTTCACCTGAGGATCACTGCTGCGGATATCAGGAACGAATGCCTTTCGGCAAACGAACGCATTCTGAGCTTCGGCAGCGCCAGCGCATCTTCTACGAATTCCCCTGAGGTGCAGATGTAACCGCTGAGTTCGGCCGCAGTGCTTACCTCAAGACTATCGGTTTGGATATTAGGAACCCCTGCCTTTCGGCAAATGTACCCAGTCATGTGCTTACCCCTTTACTGAGATTCCCACCACATCCCAAAATCAATGTAGCCGGCCACCGGTCCGAGCAACCTTTACCCCCTACCGCACAGCGCGAGTTGAGCCCAAATCGTGCACCCGCGAGGCCAGATGTGTCAGAGCCTCTGTCCTGTCCCGGTCAAAAAGGTAATACAATTCAGCAGGACGTTCGTGTCGGCCCCGAGAACGTCCGCGCCGGAACCTACACGGATACCGACGCCGGCTGCGCGCCGGATGAGGTGGACGGGAAGGCTGCGAGCTGCGCGTAGTTCGGAGGCCCTCAAGGACGCGATAGCCGAAGCTGGAACCCCGAGACTCCCGAAGAACATCGTCTCGACGGCTAGAGCGCCTGCAGCAGGCACTCGTCAGACACAAAGGCATTCACGCTCAAGCCGAGGATCAGTTGCGGCGACCGCCTCCCACTTTCAACGTCGTCTTTGACGAGTGACCGGAGCTGCTCATGGACGGCACCGAGACCTTCAACGTACTAGCGAACGAGCGGAGTCAGAGGCACGCGCGCGCCACATTGTCGCGAGCTCACCAAGGCTCGATACCTGCTGATCGAGCCGTCTTCCTGAAGCGTCGCCACACTGACCAGCGGTCACGAGCCAAGGTAGTCATCACGCGCCGACGCTTCGACCGGATCGAGTACCCCGCCGTGAGGTATCCAGAATTTCCCGGAAAAAGTCCCGAGCCTCGCCCATTTCAGCAGCGAAAGCGTCGTGTAAGAAAGCTTCCAGCATCCACTGCCGATACTCGGTACTCTTCACTCGTTCCCCCATCACGAGCGCAATCCCTCGCACGTTGATCACCTAACCAGTGCTCGAAATCGCCATCGAGCACGTCGAGTACGGCATCTCGTCAATCCACTCCCGGGACAGGTACCGGCGTCAAGTCTCGCGACGACCCGCTCCTGGAGGACCGCCTGGACCGGGTCCGAACGCAACCACTCTTCGAGTGTCAGGACGAGCGGTGGACTGGCTTGTTAGGTCCGTAGGCAACGTGCGATAGTGACCAGCCCGATAATCAGCGATGGCCTTATAGACTCGGACGATGAAGGCGGCCATCTTGTCGAGTTCGGCCTCAAGCGCCTCCGTCGACGAATATCAGTCTTGGCCCGTAGCCGAAGCCGCTTCGTCTCGCTTCAACAAAGAGGAGCCCTCCGTCATCCTCGATCATCCAGTCGACGCTGTCCTCGCGGTCGCCTCTCACGTGGACTCGGCCTCACGATGGACAGTCATCTGAACCCTCGTGCTCGCGCGGCCGATGACCTCCCCCACGTGGCGCTGGAACGCCTCCCCGTTGGCATTGTCCAAACCCTGCTCGTCCACGAGTCGTAGTAAATGCCCTCCGTAAATCGCCAGAAAAGAAAGGTTGGATCGGGGCCACGAGCGCTGCCGCCCGCCGAGATCAAGGCGGACGATCGGGTAGAGCGGAGCGGGTTCGGCACATACGGGTAGTTCTCGTTGATTTCATGGACGCCGCCCTTGCCCGAAGATCCTCGACCAGTGAGAAATAACGGAGAAAATTCTCGAGATCCTGGTTGGTGATTCCCGGACCATACGCTCGTCGGATAGTACAGGGCAAATCGCTCGAGATAAATGCCGTCGAGACCAAGCCCGATGCGGTAGAGCGTCTGTGCCCCTACGCCGATCGTGCGCCGCAGGATGTCGTCCAGCCCTGGCTGGCCGAAGATCTGGTAAACCGGGCCAGGAGGATCGCGTTCGGAGGCCGCTGCCAGGAAACTCCCGGTGGGCGATCCGTGAAGTTCGAAGGATGCTCCCCTCGGGGTAGAGTGTCTCAACGTGATTCTCCAGGGTCTTGAGTCTGTTGACCCCCTCCGCAAAGTATGACCAGCGACGAAGCGTGTGCCTGGGATCGGGCGCGCCAAGCGTGCTCGCGTGGAGCAGTAACTCGCGCGTGAGGACATCGACTTCCCACTCGTAGACCTTTTTCTCGACGCGCGCGGCCTGGAGGAACCAGAGACACATCTCGATATCGTTCGTAACGACGCCTCGAACTGGAAGTGCTGCATGTAGGCACGGATCACGCCGAGCGATTCGATCAGCTGCACTTCCGCAGATGGTTGCGCAGGGGTTGTAGAGTTCGAAGGTATCGGGCATCGCTGAGCGTCAATGATAATCAAACCAAGCCGCCCTCAAGCGCTTGCCACAGAACTTCGACTATTGCGGCCGTCGGTGTGCCGGATTGAACCTGCCCGAGTTCGGTAGACACCTGTCCCTCGCCAAATCTATCCGTTTGCTTCTGGACGATGCACACCTGCCAATGGGCCTGGCAACACCATGGGAAAGCGTAGACACGTTCCCTACCACGGGCTCGGCGCCCCTCAGATGGGCCGCACCGCTGACGAGGTAAATCCCTCGCGATACGCGGCTGAGAGCGCTCCGGCGACTCGAGTCGACGTGCTGCAGGTCCAGCCGTCGTGACTCATGTCCACATGCCAGTCCACCCACTTGCAGACTCGCGAACTCTTTCTCCATCGGTGCCAAATCGGTGCCCAACCCCCAACCACCACATCAACAACAACCCCTCACCCCAACTCTCATCTCTCCTTACTCTCTTACTCACCCCATCTTTAATCAGGATGTCGCAGGTTCCAGACCTGCCCGGGGAGCCAATATTTTCAGGCACTTCTGTCTTGACACTCACCCCTCTTCCGCGCTGGTTCCACTTTTTGGTTCCACGAACGGTCCCTCGCCAGAACCCATCCGTCCCGCTTCTGGACAACGCACGATCTGCCGATCGGCCCGGCGACACGGCGGGAGAAGTATAGAGGCGTTCCCGACCAGGGCGCTCGGCGCCCTTAGGTCGGGGCCGCACTGGTGAGAGGCGGATTGCTGCGTAGGATCGATGGTGGCGGCGGTGAGGGAGTTGGCGCGTACGTTGGTCGTACGAAGCGGAGCTAGGCCGCCTGCCGCACGTATCGATGATGCAGGCCGCCGACCTCGCGGATTGGGACAACAACTTTGCCGAGATCAGGTGGCTCGACCGGCCTCCGATCCGGTGCATCCTTGGTGAGGGAAAGGTGGGTTCGGTCGCGCCTGATCGATCCGATCAGGCGCTCGGCGAAGGGATTTTGCCAAGGGCTTCGGGCAGCCGTGAGGACTTCTCGGATCTGCATGCCCTTCACGCGCTGGCGGAACGCCTCCCCGTAAATCGCGTCGCGATCGCGAAGGAGATAGGCAGGGGCGGTGTCGTCGGGAAAGGAGTCCACGATCTGCTGAGCAGTCCACGCCGCGGTGGGGTGCTCGGTGACGTTGAAGTGAAGGACCCGGCGCCGATGGTGAGCGAGGACGACCAGGACAAAGAGCACCCGCAACTGAGCGGTGGGAACGGTGAAGAAGTCGATCGAAACAAGGTCCTGGACGTGGTTGGTGAGGAACGTTCGCCAGGTCTGAGAGGGAGGTGTGCGCCGTTTGACGATCAGCCTGGAGACCGTGCGCTCGGCCACCTTGATCCAAGCTTAAGAAGCTCTCCATGAATTCGGGGTGCGCCCCATAGCGGATTAGCGGCGGCGATCTTGCGGACGAGAGCAATGATCTCGGCGTTAACCGACGGGCGTCCCACCAGAGGCCTCGAGGAAAGCGTGGCCCAGTAGTCGCGAAAGCGGCGCCGGTGCCACCGAAGCACAGTGTCTGGGGTCACCATGATGAGGGCCAGCCGCCACTCTGCCCACACCCGGGATAGACATACCCATAACAGACGGTCGCTCGGATGTAGCTTTGGCCGCCTCAGCGTCTGCTTGTAGACCGCGAGCTGGTGGCGCAAGGCGAGGTTCTCGAGGGCAAGGTGACGGTGGCTGCCGCAGAGGACCGGTAGGAGTCGGAAGAGGTGGAGCAGGAGGGTGATCATGAGCTGGGATTGTCTGCGGATCAGAGCCGCGAGATCAACCACTTGCCACTGGTCGAGTTTTGGCTAGGGACACTGCGCCGACTGTCTCCCGCGCGCCGACGAACAGATCAGAAGACGATCACCTGCCGACCGCGGGTGCCGCCAGCGTGCAGCCTGCGCTGCGCATCCGCGGTCCGTTCCGGCGGATAGGTCTGTTCCACGCGCAGGGTGAGCTGGCCCGCGGCCACGAGGCTCCCCAGGCGGTCGAGCGCCTCGTGGTTATGCACGTACGTCGTCACGCGGACCGGCTCGATCGTGATGCCGCGCTCTGACGGGCCGGCGAAGCCGCGCACGGTGGCCAGCTTGCCGCCGTCGCGGATGGCGGGCAGGACGGCGGCGTCGAGCACGGCCGCGTCGAGCAGGCCGTCGACGCCGCCAGGCACCACCTCGCGCAAGGCACGGATCGCCCCGTCGCCGCGTGGGATCACCTGCTCCGCGCCGAAGCGCTTCACCAGGGCTATGTCTTGTGGTCCCGCGACCGCGATCACGCGCAGCCCTTCAGCGGCGGCGAGCTCGACGGCGTAACCGCCGACTGCGCCGGCCGCCCCGGTAACGCCCAGGGTCTGCCCTGGGGCGAGCGCGAGCTTGTCCAGGGCGAGGCGTACGGTCAGCCCGTTCATTGGCAGAGTCGCGGCGGCTTCCAGGGTGGCTCCCGCGGGCACGCGGGCCAGGGAGGCGGCCGGAACGACCACGAGCTCGGCCTGCGCACCTCCCCCCGGCCGGCGCGGGTTGACGATCGCCATCACGCGCTCACCGGCGCGCCAGGGCACGCCGGCGCCGACGGCGTCGATCACGCCAGCCAACTCCATGCCGGGGATGAATGGCGGCCGTACCCCCATCTCGGCCAGCTGGGCCAGCGTGTGCTGCCGTCCGACGCGGAAGCTGATGTCGGTGGGATTGACCGTCGCGGCCGCCACCCGGATGCGCACCTCGCCGGGGCCCGGCTCCGGCACGGGCAGGTCTGACACTTCGAGCACCTCGGGGCCACCGAATCGAGAGAAGGTCACCGCGCGCATGTCGGTCGGTCTCCTTTGATTATCGGCCAGTGGATCGGCCCAACGAGCTTGACACACGTCCACCGGGGGGCACAGGCCTATCATCCTGCCCTATCCATGCATCCGGCCGGTGACCTCGGGCGTGCCCTCACTCATTGCCGTGAGTGGAACATCACGAGTCACGTGCCGATCGCCATGACTTCTCTCGGCCGCGGGCTGAAAATCGAGAGCCACATTTGGCTCAGGATCAACCCCGGGGACATCGCCCAGGCGGCGGTCTATCTGGCCAGCGACGAGTCGCGCTACGTGACGGGGCAGGACCTGGTCGTCGATGGTGGCCTGCTGAACAGCCGGCCGGCCGAGGAGATCAACGGCATGTGGGAGCGCATCCGCGCGGCGGCCCGCTGAATCCGCCGGGCGGAGTCGAGGCCCTCATCGGCGCATTGATGCCCTCCGGCCCCCCCGCGTACCATGCCGACTATGGCTTGCGTTCTCGAAGGAGGATAGGAGCACAAAGCATGGCAAACACGACGCTCGAATACCGCGACGGCGCGGTGACCTTGAAGGGCTATCTGGCCGATGACGGAAGACCCGGTGCGCGGCCGGGCGTGGTGCTGTTCCCGGAGGCCTTCGGTATCGGCGATCACGTGATCGAGCGGGCGCGGCGGCTGGCGGCGCTGGGCTATGTTTGGCGGCCGATCCGTACGGAGACGGCGTGCAGGCGCAAGACCTGCCCCGTGCCATCGAGCTCATGACCGCCGTGCGCTCCGACGTCAGCCGCTGGCGTGCCCGCGCCCGGGCGGCGCTCGATACCTTGTGCGCTCAGCCCAGTGTGGATCGCACCAAGCTCGCGGCTGTGGGCTACTGCTTCGGCGGAAGCACGGCGCTCGAGCTCGGCCGCAGTGGCGCCCCGCTGAGCGCCGTGGTGAGCTTCCACGGGGGGGCTGGAGACGCAGAAGCCGGAGGATGCCAAAAACATCCGCGCCAAGGTGCTCGTCTGCCACGGCACAAGCGACCCGCTGATTCCGTCCGCGCAAGTTGCTGCGTTCGAGGCGCAGATGCGGGACACCACAGTCGACTGGCAGCTCTGCATCTACGGCGGCGCGGTGCACAGCTTCACGAACCCGGATGCCGACAAGCTTGGCAACCCGGCGCTCGCTTACAACGCGGCCGCTGATCAGCGCTCCTGGGCCGCGATGCTCTCCCTGTTCGAGGAGGCCTTCGGCTCGCGCTGACACCGGTGAGGCTCGATCAAGGGCCCGGGCGCGCGCTGAGAGCCCTACGACATTGATGATGTCCTCAGCGACCAGCGGGATCGAGATCGCGGTAGAGCAGACTGAACGACGAGCTAGTCGCTGCTGTGCCTGTCGCTCCAGCGAGGCTGCGGCGTGGAGGGCTGGGGCGAACATGCTGGGGACGGGGCGTAGGTGCGGGGCACGAGGGGGGAGGCCGCTTATTTTGACGACGCTGCGTGCGAGGCGACTGACTTCGCGGACTGGTAAGCTTCTTCGCGATGGGTGCCAAATCGGTGCCCAACCCAGGCGAACCAGGCCACACCTACAGCGAACAGCCGCTCACACTCAACTCTCGGGTTCTCGCGGTCTTAGCTCGTCTTCGTACTGCTGAGTTCGGACCCGTGACTCGCTGTTAATCAGGGTGTCGCAGGTTCGAGACCTGCCCGGGGAGCCAATATTCTCACCTACTCCGGCGCCCTGTCGTTCGCCTAAACCCCATCCGCCCGCCAACTGATTGATCTGTCGGTCCGGATTCGACCACTATCTCAGCTCGATGATCACTCTGCTGCTCAACCTGATTCGGCTCCTTCCCGTCATCTTCGGCGACCGTCGCCAGCTGGCCCTGGAGAACCTAGCGTTACGCCAGCAGACCGCTGCGAGCTCGTTCAGCGGGAAGAGCGCCTGGCGAAGATCGAGACGGAGATCAATCGCGCGCTCGAT
>CAVWFS010000003.1:0-161260 GCA_963754315.1 uncultured Candidatus Rokubacteria bacterium | reverse complement strand
GACGTGCCAGAGAATGTCACCGTCGTGGCTGCGGACGGCACGTTGAGCTAACGCCTTGACACTAAGAGGTTTATGGCAGCGTTGATGGGTTGATCCCACAGGGTCGGCGTTCCAGTCGAGTTCTCTTCTAAACCAATCGGATAGTCAGATGCTATCCGAACAGATAGGATGATGACACGCAGGTCCCAGCGCGAGGAGCTCTCCGCTAAAACTTCCAGCCGAACGAAGTGCTGACTCCGAGATCATTTCTCTTGTAACATCAACCGGAGGTGACCTCAAGTACCACGACATCCCCGCGGCGGTGGCGGGAGGTGTCCGGTCCGCGGCGCGGCTCGGTGTCGGCCTCCTCACCGTGCACGCCTCGGGCGGGACGGCCATGCTGCGCGCGGCGGCCGCAGCCCGCCGCCGCCGCGGCCGGGCGTGATCGCCCGCGGATCCTGGCGGTGACCGTGCTCACGGAGCCTCGACCGGGCGGCGCTCCATCGGGAGCTCGGCGTGCCGGTCGCGGTCGAGTGGGGCACGTGATGCACCTCGCCGGCCTCGCGCGAGACGCGGGATGTGACGGCGTCGTGGCCTCGCCGCGCGAAGCGGCCCGCCTGCGGGGGCTCCTCGGGCGTGACGCCCTGATCGTGACCCCGGGCATCCGTCCTGCCGGTGGCGCCGTGGACGATCAGGCGCGCACCGCCACGCCCGCTCTGGCCGTCCGGGCGGGCGCGGACTACCTCGTGGTGGGCCGTCCGATCACGGGGGCCACCGACCCGGCCGCCGCCGCGGCCGCGATCCTTTCGGAGATCCCCGCGTGAGCGAGCCGGGCCAGGGTCCGCTCGTCCGGCGGCTCCACGAGATCGGCGGGCTGCGCTTCGGCGAGTTCGTGCTCAAGTCGGCGTCACGTCGCCCTTCTACATCGACCTGCGGGTGGTGATCTCCCACCCGACGGTCCTGGCCCAGGTGGGCGTGCTGATGGCGGCGGAGGTGTCGCGCTGCCGGGCTGACCGCATCGCGGGTATCCCGTATGCCGGCCTCCCGCTTGCCGTCGCCACGAGCCTTGCCGGCGGCTTCCCGCTCGTCTACCCGCGGCGCGAGGCAAAGGCGTACGGCACTGGGCGGCGCATCGAAGGGGCGTTCCAGGCGGGGGAGCGGGTCGTCGTCATCGACGACATCGTGACGGATGAACAGCTGCTCTACCACTGAGCTACCCCGGCATTTCAAGGACTTACGCACGCACGACGCCCGATTCTACTGCCTTTGTGCCACCGTTGTGCCAAAAACGAGGGGTCAAGGGGGCGTTATCCACCAGCTTATCCACAGCCGCTCGGCGATGGCCTGGCGAGAGGTGGGCGTGGCGCATGGTCATCTTGATGTCGGTGTGCCCCAGGAGTTCCTTGACGTCGACGAGGGTGGCCCCCCGCATGATCATGTGCGAGGCGAAGGTGTGGCGCAGTCGGGGAAGTGCACGTCCTCGAGCTTCGCCAGCCGGAAGGCGCCATCCCAGGCGGTGCGGATCGACCCCCACCGGGCCCCGGACGCCTTGCGGAAGACCGGGCCCTCGATCTTCGACCCGAGCAGTGCCTGGAGCGCGGCATCGCAGGCCTCGTTCATCGGGATCTCGCGGCGCTTGCCGGACTTGCTCTTGCGGACCATGAGCACCCCGCGCGAGACGTCGACATCCTCCCAGCGCAGGCGCATCAGTTCCCCCCGACGCATGCCCGTGTTGATGGCCACCGTGACAATGGTGGCCAGGTAGGGATTGAGCGAGCGCCGGCACACGTCGAGCAGCCGCACGATCTCCTCCTCGCTGAGAAAGCGCAGCCGCCCCTCCGGTTCCTTGAGGAGCTTGATCTTTGGCATCACGGCGAGCACCTGCCACTCCTCGACGGCCAGGCGCAGCAGACACCGTAGACTGGCCAGCTCGCGGTTGAGCGTGGCCGGGGCGATGACCTGTCTCGTCACGCTTCACGGTCGTCTGCATCCGCGCGACCCTGTAGTCGGCAATCAGACTCGCGGTGACGGCCTCGAGCGGGATCGTCGCTCCGAACGCCCCCTGCAGCCGGGCGAGGTGCTGGCGGTCATCGCGGATGGAGCGCTTCTGCTCGCTCGTTTTCACCGCGAGGTACTTCTCGATCGCCTGGCCGAAGGTCATGGCCGCCGACCGGGCCGGCTCGATCGGTGTCACCACTACCGTCCGCTCGGCGCGGGCGGCGGGGCGGGCGCGGCCTGCCCGAGAAGGTGGGCGGCGCGGGCCTGCTCGGCGTCGGCCTCCGTCCACGCCGAGTTATACAGGCGGGTCCGTTTGCCCGAGGGCTCTCGGATATCCAGGCCCCACGCGAGCCGCTTGACCCGGCGGGGGCCGCTCCGCCAGGTGCGGCAGATGACTCTAACCATCAACGTCTCCTTTCTCTCCCGGTTCACCTTCAGCACAGCTCGCGCAGATTCTCGCGTCGACGAAGCGGGCTCGCTGGGTGGCGGGCCGCTCCTCGCAGACCTCGCACCAGCCAAGGTCGCCGCTGCCGAGTAGGCCGTAGGGGGTCGGCGCTTCGGTCATGCCTCCAGTCTCCTCACGGCTGCGCGCGGGGGGTCGGGGCTGGTCCCGAGCGGCGGAACTGGACCCGGCGCACGGGCAGCCCATCTCCGGTGCCGCCGCCACAATGTTGCCGGCCATTTCATCCACCATCGATCGTCAACGTCCCTGTTGCTGAAGCTTCACCGATGCCAAAATTGAACACGTCGCCGTTGACGACTCCCTCGATTTTCCCATCCAGCCGCCTTGCTGCCGCTCCGGTCGCTGCCTCACCCGTTACCCGCGTGCCGCTCTGTGTAAGACTCCAAGAAACCGGCCGGGTCACACTCCCGGTGCGATTCGCCACGGTTCCATCCCACCTGCCTGTGAGGTCGGTGAATACCAGCAGGTCGCTGGGCCAATCGCGGTGCGTGCAGCCGGCACTGGCCAGGATGAGCAGACCGATCAGGAGCCAGGCGCGGAGCCGCACGGGTGGTAGACTGGTCAGCGTCATTGATGGTCCTTTCTTCACGACGCCCTGGGCTGGCCCGCCTGGGGCGTCGCTGTCTAGAGTGGTCCTATTCCCGGGCTCGCCCTCGAGGCACGACGAGCTGCTGCCGAATGAGCTTCCGCGCCAGCGCGTAGACGTCGGCCCGGTCGCCCTCCTTGCGCCGGCCCACGGCGACGATCACCACGACCACCGTGCGGCGGACGACCTGGTAGACGATCCGGTAGCGTTGCCCCACCGCGCGCACGCTGCGACATCGGGCCAGAGGCCCGAGCAGGGGCTTGCCCTGCTGCTCGGGCGCGATCGTGAGCTGCTCGGCGCGTTGCACGATCAGGGCCCGCTCGCGCTGGTCGGTGATGGTGCGCAGATGCTCCACGGCGGGGCGTGGCCACCGGATCGTGTACCGAGGCTCGGCGGTCATACGCCGAGGCGGCGCTTGGCCTCCTCGTGGCTGAGCAGGCGCCCCTGCTCCACGTCCTTGAGGCTCGCGCGGAGCACCGCCATGAGGTCAGGATCGTCGAGAATCTCCAGCGTCTCGACGAGGCTCTCATACAGCTCCCACGGCAGCACGGCCAGGACGGGCTCGCCGTGGCGCGTGACGCTGAGCGCGTGCTCGGGGTCCTTCGCCAACTGCTCGGGCAGATCGAGAAACGCCTTGCGCGCTTCGGTGATGGTCAGCCTGGCCATGTCCGCCTCCTCCTGTGTGCAGTGGAGTGTACATAGTTATAGGCATCCTGGCAAGTCGTCCGTCCGGGGCACCACCTCACTCCCGGCCGTCGCATCCGTCACCAGCTCGGCGACGGACACACCCAGCGCGCCGGCCAGCCGGTACAGCGTGGTCAGGGTGAAGTTGTGGCGGCCCGTGCCCCGGTACAGCCAGTTCGCGGTGCGTTCTTCTTCTCCGCCGGCGCCCAGGCGGCCCCCGCCTCCAGCATGTCCTCCACTGAGCGGCGCGCCGGCGCGAAGATCGGGATGCCCTGAAGCCAGGCGAGAGCCGCGCCCGGGGTGTCCAACGCGATCTTGAGCGCGGTGATCAACTCCAGGGGCTCCGGCGGTGGCGCGGCGGCGGCGGTGAGGACCAAGTGCGCCGTCGCCGAGGGGATGTAGCCCGCGATGCGCATGCTCGGATTCGCCGCATGCAGGGTGTCCGGAGCATCGTCGCCACGGTAGACGGCCTCACAGGTGCGCGCGTCCATCGCGTTCTCGGCGATGCAGGCACCGGGCCGCACCGGATAGACGACACACCGATCCTCCTCAAGGAGCGGACAGGCCAGGCGCGCGCCGAAGCGGTCACGTGTGGGGCGGCCGGCGATCTGGGCCGCCGCCTCACGGATGCGGGTCCGCACCAGCGCGAGCCGCTCCGGGGAGAGCGTGCGCTCAAGCCAGCCGGCCATCACGAGCACCTCCGGCGCGCTGACATCCCGGCTGGTAGCAGCACCATGCACAGCCGACGCGGCAGGCGGGCACCGGCCCAGTCTTCGGGCGTAGCGCCCCTCATGTGGGTTCCCCACCGGAGTGCGTTTTCCATCAGGTGCGTGGCGTACTCCCGCCGCGCGGTGATCAGGCCGGGGCGATCCGCATTGGTGACGGCGGACATGAAGCCGCCAGCTCCAGTCGTGAAGAAGAGCACGGCGTAGCAACAGCCCTCTGGCAGGTGCTGGTCGATGGCGTCCCCGAGATCCGGCAAGCGGCGCTCGGCCAGCTCAAGAGGTGCCTGATCCATGGGGACGACTCCGCGTTGTGCCACGCATGTGCCAAGACTGCGAGGGAATCGCCGAGGGACAGCGGTGACTAATAAAATTGGTGGCGCGCGATAACGCGCGTCGCTCGTGATTTCGCGGGGTTGGGCTAAGCGCGTGAAATGCTTACGGGGCGGTCTGGGTTTACGAATCAGCTGCTCTACCACTGAGCTACCCCGGCATGACGGGCACTTACGACCGGACGGGCTTCGATTCTACCATCGTGGGCTGAGCTGTGGTGGCGGAAGGCCCGTCAGGCCGGCCAACTTGTCCACCGGGCTGTCAGCTGAGGTCGAAGCTTTGCCCTTCGGCCGCCGGCGTCACCGGAAAGTCAGGGTTCATGTCCGCAATGGCGGCGCCGATTGTCGCTTCGAGCGCGGCGTCGTCGCGCCCTGGATCGTGATGGAACGGCACCAAGTGCTTCACGCCTGCCAGTCGGGCGAAGGCCAGCGCATCGTGAATTGTGCTGTGTCCCCAGCCGACACACCGGAGGTACTCCTCGCGCGTGTATTGCGCATCGTGGATGAGCAGGTCGACGTCCCGCGCCAGATCGAAGCCGGAGGTCCACTCCCGGTCGACGGGAAAGCTGCGTGCCCCGAGCGCGGGCTCGTGGTCGGGGAGATATGCGAGTAAGCCCTGTTCGGTCTCGATGCGGTAACCTACCGTCGGACCCGGGTGACATATACGCGCAGCCCGGACGCGGAACGCGCCGATGGAGAACCGCCCGCGGCCTGTGTGGTGCAGCTCGAGGCGGCATGGCAGATCGCGGAGCCGCACCGGAAACAGAGGCGGGGCGAGGTACCGGCGCAAGCGCGCCTCCAGGCTAAGCGTGACGCTGGCCGGCCCCCAAATGTGGACCTCCATTCGCGGGGTTGTAGAAAGGAGCGAAGAATCCCAGCCCGATGATGTGGTCCATGTGAAGGTGGGTCAGCAGCACGTCGACCCGACGAAGCTCCGGCGGGAGCTCAAGAGCGAGGGACCGGATACCCGTTCCTGCGTCGAGCACGAGGACGGTGCCATCCCGGTCTGTTACGCGCACACACGAGGTGTTGCCGCCGTAGCGGGCGGTTGCCGGGCCCGGCGCCGCGATCGAGCCTCGCACACCATAAGGCGTGACCTTCACGGCCCTTGCCGCTCCCAGAACATCACCACGGCCCCGAGCAGACGTTCGTCCTGGTCGATGACGGGAAACGCGGTGACTTCGACCTGCAGCCGAACGCGATCGCTACGGCGCAGCAGCCAACGGCGCGCATGAGCGGGGCGCCGCTGCTGAAGGGCGGTGTCTAAGGGTCGTCCTGCTTCTTCCGGGCCGGCGGCGGGGTCATCGCTCAATTCGACAAGCCGATCGGCCTCCTCGGGGCCAATACGCCCCGTCTCCTCGAAGCGCACCCCGAGAATTCGCTCGGCGGGTTCGTTGTAGAAGACCACCGTGCCCGTCGTGTCCACGACCAGGACCGGGACGTAAAGGTATCCCGCCAGCTGGCGAACGAGGATCATCTCCACGGGCTGCTGGGCCATCAGTCTCTCCGGTGCCACTACAGAGGCGATCGCGACCCCGCTTCGGGTGACGGCTGTAACCGTAGCACACACCTTCCGCTTTGACAGCCCGCCGCGGTCCCCCTACGCTCGCGTCATGCTCCTCGATCCCGCCTGGCGCCATCATCTGATCGTCCCGTTCATGGTGGTGGCGCTGGTCGCGTATGCGCTGGTGGCAATGATCACCGAACTCCGCTGGGTCTCCGGCTTGCTGGGAGCGGCAGTCGGCTGGCTCCTCTGGCGGCAGCACCCGCGCGCCCGCTTCGCCGCCTATGTCTTCCTATCGGCGGTCGGGCTGCGCGGCGTGATCGGCAGAAACTGGGCGACGTTCTGTTTCGCGATGGCTCTCCTCGTCCTGCTGCAGACGCCAGCCGCACAGCGCGCGTGGCCGCGATTGACCTGGCGCTGGCCCCGGCACCCACGGCCGGCCGGCAGAGAGGGGGAGGCCGATGATAGAATGACCCGGCCATGAAGTTCCTCTGTCTCGACTGTGACGAGCCGATGAAGCTCCTGAAAGCCGAGGGCCCCGACGAGGGATCCCTGTCCGTCGTGTTTCGCTGTCCTGAGTGTGGCTTCCGCGTAGCCATGCTGACCAACCCCTTCGAGACCCAGCTGGTGCGCAGCCTGGGCGTGAAGGTGGGGGGGCGCACCGTGCCGGCGGAGCCCTTCGAACACGTACGGACGTCCATGGCAAGCGCGCGTCCCGATGCCTTCGTGGGCGTGCCCACTCCCACTGCCGAGACAGAGGGCCCGGGCTGTCCCTTCGCGGCCATGATGAACGAGGGGGACATGAGCGCGCCGGCTGGAGTGCAGTGGACTACCGAGGCCGAGGCGCGCCTCGAACGTATTCCTGCCTTTATCCGCTCCATGGCCCGCAAAGCGATCGAGCGCTACGCCGAGGGAAAGGGCTATCCCTCCATCACCGAAACCGTCATGGACGAAGCGCGCGGCGCGATGGGAATGTAGCTCTGAACCGAGCCGAAATCATCCGCCGCGTGGCGACCACGACCGGCTGGTCGAACGCGATGACGGACCGGGCCGTCCGCTCGATGCTGCGCGGGATCCGCACCGCGCTCAAGCGTGGTGACACCGTCACTCTGGTGGGATTCGGTACCTTTTCCGCCGTGCGTCGCAAGCCGCGTACGGTGCGTAACCCCAAGACTGGACGCACCATCGCCGTGGCGGGAGGTCGCCTGCCCCGGTTCAAGCCGTCCAAGGAGCTGAAGCAGGCCGTCCGCTAGATGTGTATATATTCCTTCCGGCTTCGGGCTCCTGCTGGCTAGAATCGGCCCCATGTCTCCAGTGCGACCTATACTCATCCTGGTGGTCAGCCTCGCCGTTTTTCTTGCTCCCCCACCCGTCTTGGCCCAGCACAGTCGTCCGTTGGTGCTGAGTGCGGAATCGGTGCTTCTCGTGGATCCGGGTGGTCGCACCCTCTTCGCCAAGAATCCTCGGGCCGATCACGCGCCAGCGAGTCTGGTGAAGTTGATGACGCTCTACCTGGCCTTCGAGAGCATCGAGGCGGGGCGTGTGCACAGCGACGACGTCGTCGCCATCAGTCACCACGCGGCCAGTACGGACCGGTACCGGATGGGCCTCCGTGAGGGCGATCTCGTGCCTCTGCACACAGTGATGGAAGGGGTCGGGATTGCGTCCGCCAACGATGCCGCCACTGCCCTCGCCGAACACGTAGGCGGGCAGCGAGGCCGCCTTCGTCGAGCGCATGAACGCCAAGGCAGCGGTCATGGGCCTCACGGGCACACGCTTCGCCAATCCCCACGGCTTGCCGCATCCCAACCAGCGCAGTAACGCCCGGGATCTCGCCCTGCTCACCGCGCGACTGCTCGAGGACTATCCGGACGCGCGCATGGTGCTCGGCGGGCAGAACTTCGTGTACCGCGGACGCGTGTACGGCCGCAATATCTCCCTCTTCCGGGACCCGGGAGGCGTGCAAGCGCTCAAGACGGGCTTCACGCGCGAGGCCGGCTACAACCTGTCCGTCTCTGCGTGGCGGGGGGGGCGGCAGTTCTTGATGATCGTGCTCGGGGCCCAGACCCGAGCACGGTCGTTCATGGATGCCCAGAAGCTATTGCGGTACGGTTTCATCGAGGCCGGGCTCGACGTCCCGGCCGCCGTGGGTCGCGTTACCGCCAAGAAGCCGATCCGAACCCGCCGGGCAACCAGCGTTCGCCGCTGATCGGCGCGGGTCGCTCACGCGCCCATTGTCCCAGATCCGCGCCTACGTCTTCGACGCCTACGGAACCTTGTTCGACGTCCACTCGGTGATGGAGGCGGGCCGGGAAATCACCAGCGATCCGGCTGCGCTGTCGACGCTCTGGCGGCAGAAGCAACTGGAATACACCTGGCTTCGTTCGCTGATGGGGCGCTACGAAGACTTCTGGGCGAGTCACCGAGGCGGCTCTCCGCTACGCGATCCGTCGCCTCGCCCTGAGCGCGACCAGCACCCAGATCGACCGCCTGATGGCGGCCTACCTGACCCTGGCCTGCTTCCCGGAGGTGAAGGCGGCGCTGGCCCGTCTCGCTCCCCGGCCATGTGCGGTTCTGTCCAACGGCGCGCCCGCCATGCTGAAGGCCGCCGTGGACTCGAGTGGCCTCGGCCCCTGGCTCCCTCAGGTCCTTTCCGTGGATGCGGTGAGAGGTCTTCAAGCCCGCCCCCGCCGTCTATGCCCTCGGGCCGGCGGCCCTACGGTTACCGGCAGACCAGATCCTCTTCGTGTCATCGAACGCGTGGGATGTGGCGGGGGCAAAGGCCTTCGGCTACCGGGTAGCCTGGTGTAATCGCGCGAACTTGCCCGAGGAAGAACTCGGATTCTCCGCCGACTTGGTGGTCACGCGACTGGACCAGTTGTGAGGGGAGAACCCTTCGCATGGGCTCCGAGCGTGTCCCGCAGGCCCCTGCGCTCGGGGCGGCCCGGGGACCCGGACCGCCCACCTCGGTACCCGAGTTCCTATCGCTTGCCGGAGAGCTTCTTTCGTTTCACGTAGACCCACAGCTTCTTGGTCATCTCGGCCGGCCCGATCGGGCTGTCGCCAAACACCGACTCGAGGCTGTCCGAGGCGCCCTTGAAGTTGATGGAGAACCCTCCGAACGGTTTCTTGCCACCCTTCACCGCCTTGGCCATGTGCCGTCCTCCCTCCTCGTGATCCGGATCTCCCCGGCTGTCGAGTCGAGGGTATTACTACCATATGTACGAGGGGGAGAAAACAAAAAACCCAACCCCTAGGGGTCATCCCCGAGGCAGATATACCCGGGAGGGGTATAAGGTCAGGACCGGCGGAAGGCCGGCATCACGTCGCGGGCAAACCAGGTGAGCTGTTCCTTGAACTCCCTGGGAGACAACCCCTCGGCCCAGTGAACCATGAAGTGATCGAGGCCTGGATACTTGGCCTCGATCGACTTGATGCCCTCGATGACGTGGGCGGGCGGCCCGCAGAACCACGCCTTCTGCTGCACGCCGTCGCGCAGGAACGGCGTGCGAGCGGGAGCCCCTGGCGTGCCCCAGGTACGCCCTTGCTCGTCCGCGTAGCGGACGAAGCCGAAGGGTGCAAACCATTTATAGCGCTCGTCGTGGGCGGGTTCCACGCGCCGGATGGCCTCCTCCTCGGTGGGAGCCAGGTAGACACCCGCTCCCCAGCACACATCTTCGCCCGAGCTGCTTTTGGTGCCCGTGACGCAGACAGGCCGCGTGATACTGCCTCACGACCTGATCGAGGATCTTCTCGCCGTTGAGGGTCACCATGGCCTTGAAGTTGTGGCGGGACATGAAATCGATGGACTTGCCGCTGGCGATGGGCATCCAGATCTCGACGGGCTGATGCTTGGGACGGGGTACGCAGGTGATCTCACGCAAGGTGTAACCACGGTACTCGACGGGAGGCGGAATCTCGTAGTGCTTGCCCTTGTGGGAGAAGGCCTCTTGGTGGAAGCACTTGAGAAGCACATCCACCTGTTCCTCGAACAGTTCGCGGTTCGCCTCGGCGTCGAGCAGCGGCGCCCCGAACGACTCGACCTCGCGCGTGTGGTAGCCGCGTCCAACACCCATGATGACGCGTCCGTCGGTGACGATGTCCGCCATGGCGTAATCCTCGGCCAGGCGTACCGGATGCCACATGGGGGCGATGTTGAAGGCGCAGCCGAACTTGAGGCGCTTCGTCTGAGTGGCCAGCCACAGCGAGAGCTGGATCAGGTTGGGAAAGACCTCGTATCCCTCGCGCTGGAAGTGGTGCTCGGCCGTCCACAAGGCCTCGTAGCCGAGCTCGTCCATGGTCTGCGCGATGTCGCGCGCCGTGAAGAAGGCCTGGCTCAGCTGTTCGTTCGTGTACCGACGCTCGTTGGCCGGGGTTCCCGCGAGGCCGATGTTGTCGAGCTCGATCTGACCGACATAGAGCACGGAGAACTTCGTAATCATCTCGCCGTCCACCCTCCGTCGACCATCAGCGTATGGCCCGTCATGTAGGCGGCGTCGACCGACGCCAGGAAGCAGGCCGCCGCCGCGATTTCATCCAGGGTTCCGCGCCGACCGGCCGGCGTGATCGCTCGCACCGCGGCCTCGTCGCCGCCGACACCGCGCATCACCGGTGCGTTCGCGCCGAGGATGCGGCTGGAGTTCGCGCGCAGGCCGGTGGTGATGGCCCCCGGCCCGATCGCGTTCACTGTCACTCCGCGGTCGGCATAGGTGATGGCGAGCTGACGGGTAAGACCAACGACGCCGTGTTTGGAAGCCGTGTAGGCGGCCCCTCCCCCCGAGCCGACCACTCCCGCGACCGAGGCGATGTTGACGATGCGTCCGACCCCGCGCGCCAGCATGTCGGGCAGCACACGCTTGGCGGCAAGAAACGTTCCGGTAAGGTTGATGGAGATCACGCGTTCCCAGAGGGCGGGTGACATTTCGTCAGCGCTCGCATACCCGTCGAGGATGCCGGCGGCGTTGACGAGGATACCCACCGGGCCGAGGTCCCTGATAGTCGCGCTCAGGGCGTGGTCGATCTCCTCCCATCGGCTGACGTCGGCCTGGGCTGTTGCCACCCGACGCCCCTTGTCCTTGAGGATCTGGGCAAGCTCTGTAACGCCCTCGGGCAAAACATCCACCAGGCCCACGGGCGCTCCGCGCTCGGCGAGCGCCGACGCGATGGCCCTGCCAATGCCCGACCCGGCGCCCGTGACGATGGCGCTCCCAGCCACGAGCTCGTTCATCCGGCGAACCTTCGCACGACGTCCGCCGTCTGAACGGGCGATTCGTGGATCAGCATGTGGCCACCCGGAAGGAGCTGGAGCGCGGAACCCTTGATGCGCCGCTGCCACTCCCCGGCATAGACCACCGGGTTCGCGCGGTCCTCGTCGCCCCACACGATGAGGGTGGGCGCCGCGATCCGGTGCAGCCGCTTGGTGAGACCGCGGTCGGGGATCGGCCAAACGAACTTACCCATGGCCGCCCGGCGGGCGATCGATTCGATCTGCGCTTCGACGTTTTCGGCTTCCGTCGCGGGCAGGGTTGCCCACGCCCGTGCCGCGTCCGACGCCGGATCCTTCCAGAGGGCCATCGCCAGCTCGTCGGCCGGCAGGATCAGCACGTCGGCGGACGGTGCGTCATCACGCCAGAGGCCGAGCGGTGAGGCCAGGACGAGCGTTCGCGCGCGCGCCGGGAACACGGCGGCGATCTCGGCGGCTACCATGGCGCCGAAGAAGTGTCCGACCAGATGCGCCGCGCGCAGACCGAGCGCGGCCAGCAGCTCATCGTAGGCCAGGATCAGATCGACATGATCATCAAGGCGCTCCACGCCAGTCGATCTGGCCACTCCCGGATGGACTGGGGCATACACGGTGTGGCGACGCGCCAGCTCGACCAGGAACGGCGACCACCCCCCACGCTCGTGGAAGGAGTGAAAGTAGACAAGGTCCGGACCTTTCCCGGCCGACAGCACCTGGAAGGTGACGTCACCTCCCCAGACTGTGACCAGCTGCTCTCGCGGAGCGCCGACCCGCTTAGCCATGGCCGTTGCGAGCCGCCGATGGCCACCAGCGATCCTTCCACTCCGGCCAGAGGTCGCGCACATGCGGGAGCACCTCGCGCGCGAAGAGGCCGGTGTTGTGCTGCGCCAGGTCCTTCGGCATGCTGCCGATCTGCATCAGGACCATGAGATGTCCGACCCGCAGCTTCTTGATGCAATCGCGGAGCTGTTCGCGCACGGTGGCGGGGCCACCCGCGATGACGTATCCCTCGTCGACGTACTTGCCCCAATCGAGCGACTGCCGCGCCTTCTTGGCCTGGGCGCCGAACTGCGGTCTGAGTCCCGACCGCAAGGTCTTGAGGGTCCGGTAGCCCGGCGCCTCCGCGAAGCCCTCCCAGACGTTCAGACACTTCTGATAGAAGTAGTGCACGTGTGGGAAGTAGAGACGCTCGGCCTCGGCGTCGCTGTCAGCCACGCACACCAGCTGCAGGAACCCGGCGCGAAACGGATTCGGCTCTGCTCCCACCCGGGCGACGGCCTCCCAGAAACCGTCCATGGTGGCCTGGCCGCGCTTGTAGCCGTAGTAGGACAGATAGCAGTAGACGTAGTCGAGCTTCGCCGTCCACTCCCACGTCTCCACGCTTCCACCACCAGGGATCCACACGGGCGGGTGCGGCTTCTGGAGCGGCTGCGGCCAGATGTTCACATAGCGGGACTTCGTGTACTTGCCGTTGAACGCGAACACCTCGGGCCGCGTCCACGCCTGCATGACCAGGTCGTGGGCCTCGTAATAGCGATCGCGGAGGGTGGAAGGATCGATGCCATACGCGAAGTTCATGTCCATCGACGTGCCCACCGGGAACCCCGCCACCAGACGGCCCCCCGAGAGCAGGTCCAGCATGGCAAACTCCTCGGCCACCCGCAGGGGCGGATTGTAAGCGGCCAGGCTGTTGCCGAGCACGATGATCGCCGCCTGCGAGGTCCGGCGGGTGAGGGCGGCCGCCATGAGATTGGGCGACGGCATCAGTCCGTAGGCGTTGTTGTGGTGCTCGTTGACGCAGAGGCCGTCGAAGCCCGCTCCCTCCGCGAACTCGAGCTCGTCCAGAAACTCGTGATAGAGCCCGCGGGTCTTCTCGGGATCGAACAGATGATGGGGTGGATCGACCCAGACCGAACGGTAGGCGTGCTCGAAGTCGTCGGGGAGAAAACGATACGGCATCAGGTGAAACCACGCGATCTTCATGGCGTCCTCGCTGTCTCGGCTGAGGTCGTCGTCATGGTAGCACACGCCCTATGCTCCCTTGACGCGGCCGCCGCCGCCCGGTAGTCTCGAGTCACGAAGGCGCTCGGACATTTCACGCGGGAGCTCGGGGCACCGGGCTGAGAGGGCGGCTGCTGCCGTCGACCGCACGAACCTGAACTGGTTAATACCAGCGGAGGGAGGCCACCATGGTCGTTGCACGCAAGATCTATCTTCCCCATCCGTCCCGTCCCGACATTCGCGTCCCCATGCGCGAGGTCCCGCTCTCGGGCGGCGAGCCGCCGGTCCGACTCTACGACACGAGCGGACCGTTCACCGACCCCCAGGTCGACATCGACCTCAAGCGCGGCCTTTCCCCGCTGCGGGAAACCTGGATTCGTGGACGGGCCGATGTGGAAGAACTGATCCACCACTCGTCGGAGTACCGGCGCCGGCGCGAGGACGATCCCACCCTGGGGGGCGTGCGCTTCGCCAGCGTGCGCCGCCCGCTGCGCGCGCGCCCGGGCGGCGGGTAACGCAGATGCACTACGCGCGTCGAGGCGAGATCACTCCCGAGATGCAGTTCGTGGCCCTGCGGGAAGGAGTGCCGACCGAGCTGGTGCGCGACGAGGTGGCCAGAGGCCGCGCCATCATCCCCGCCAATGTGAATCACCCGGAGAGCGAGCCGATGATCATTGGTCGGCGCTTTCTGGTGAAGATCAACGCCAACATCGGCAACTCGGCCGTGGCCTCCTCCATCGAGGAGGAAGTCGACAAGATGACCTGGGCGACCCGCTGGGGCGCCGACACCGTGATGGACCTCTCGACCGGGAAGAACATCCACGAGACGCGCGAGTGGATCCTGCGGAACGCCCCTGTCCCCATCGGCACCGTTCCCATCTATCAGGCCCTGGAAAAGGTGGGCGGCAAGGCCGAGGAGCTCACCTGGGAGGTCTACCGCGACACGCTCATCGAGCAGGCCGAGCAAGGAGTGGACTACTTCACCATTCACGCCGGCGTGCGTCTGCCCTACATTCCCCTCACCGCCAAGCGCGTCACCGGCATCGTGTCGCGCGGCGGGTCGATCATGGCCAAGTGGTGCCTGGCCCACCATCAGGAGAGCTTCCTCTACACCCACTTCCGCGACATCTGCGAGATCATGGCCGCCTACGACGTCGCCTTTTCGCTAGGCGATGGTCTCCGGCCGGGCTCGACGGCAGATGCCAATGACGATGCGCAATTCGCCGAGCTCGACACCCTCGGGGAGCTGACGACCATCGCCTGGGAGCACGAGTGTCAGGTCATGATCGAGGGTCCCGGCCACGTGCCCATGCACCTGATCAAGGAGAACATGGATCGTCAGCTCGCCGTCTGTCACGAGGCACCCTTCTATACGCTGGGACCCCTCACCACCGACGTGGCGCCGGGCTACGATCACATCACCTCGGCCATCGGCGCCGCCATGATCGGCTGGTTCGGCACCGCCATGCTGTGCTACGTGACCCCCAAGGAGCACCTCGGGCTTCCGAACAAGAAGGACGTGAAGGACGGCGTCATCGCCTACAAGATCGCGGCTCACGCGGCCGATATCGCCAAGGGGCACCCCCGCGCGCGCGAGTGGGACGACGCAGTCAGCAAGGCCCGCTTCGAGTTTCGCTGGGAGGACCAGTTCAACCTCTCTCTGGATCCCGAGACGGCGCGCGAGTTCCACGACGAGACCTTGCCGGCCGCGGGGGCCAAGCTTGCCCATTTCTGCTCCATGTGCGGCCCTCACTTCTGCTCCATGAAGATCACCCAGGACGTGCGCGACTACGCGGCCAAGATCGGCGCGGCCGACGAGGCGGCGGCCGTCGCCCAGGGCTTGCGGGAGAAGGCGGAAGAGTTCAAGCAGACCGGCGGCGAAATCTACCGCGCACGCTGATCAACGACGGGAAGCCTCCACGCGGTAGGGCGCGCTGAATAGAGGAGCGCCCCGACGAGCCCGGGGTGCCCCGAACGAGGAGGGGAGCAGCGTTACAAAGCACTGGCGGCCGAAGCAGCTTGTTGAGCAGCCTTCTCCGCCAGTCGCCTGAGAACTGGATCCGAGTAGCGGTGGGACCGTAACCAGGAAATAAGCTGATCGGGGTTCATATGTTCAATCTCGGCGCTGATCCTGTCGCGCGTCTCTCGTGCTGCCCGCACGCAATCGAGTTGGTGGGACTGGGGATCACTCATCCTCAACGACCTCCCGCGGGGTTCGGATTTCCAAGAGCGGATATCCCCGCTTCAGGTTTACGGCATTGTAGGCGTGGATACGCCTCAGGTTGACCACGTGCTTGAAGTTCCAGCTGACCAGCACATCGACTCTCGCGACAGTGGCTAAGGCGATGTGAAGACCATCGGCTCGCATGCGAGATGGAATGGCTCCGTCGGCGATGTAGGCCGACGCGAGATCCTCGGCCTCACCGGACAAGGGGAGCACTTCGATCCGGTCGGCAGGAACGCGTCCGAGCACGTCACGGACCGAAGCCGGGGCGCCTTCTAGCTCACGAAGGGTCAGCTCGGAGATCACGAGAGTCATGTCCCCGCGCCGGAAGGCCTCAAGCAGGCGGCGGGACGGGTCGCGAAACTCGACGTCTTCGCAGCCGCCGACCACTGATGTGTCCGTGTAGATCCTGGGCTTCATCATGGCACGACTCGACCCAACGTTCTGAACGTCAGAGAATCCATCACTCTATCAGCTGATCGGCCTGTAGCAGCAGCGATGGCGGGATGGTCAGGCCGAGCGCCTTGGCTGTTCTGAGGTTAACGACGAGCTCCAATTTGGTCGGCTGCTCGACGGGCAGGTCGGCCGGCTTGGCGCCCTCGAGAATCTTGACGACGTAGTTCGCTATGCGCTCCGTGGGGCCGCGGCTGCCATAGGCCATGAGGCCGCCCTCGTCCGCGTTATCGGGCCAGTCGTAGATGGCGGGTATCCGGTGCTTCGCGGCAAGCTCATGGATCCGCTTCCGATCTCGATTGAGAATGGGGCTGGCGACGACGAAGAGGGCGCCCGCGCCCCCGGTTAGCATCGTGGCAAACGCACGGTCGTGGACGGTGTCTCTGAACTTCGACAACGACCAGCTTGACACCCAGAGATGGCGCGGTCTGCTGGGCCTTCTCCACTTGAGTTCTGGCACTGGGTTCGCCGGTGGTGAGCAGCGCGATCCGCGACACTCGCGGCACGGCTTCCTTGATCAACGACAGCCGCTTGCTGACCAGGTCGGTCTCGGGCACCGTGGCCACCCCTGTGACATTTCCCCCGGGACGGGCGAGGTTGGCCACGAGCCCGTGGCCGACCGGATCGCTGGCGATCATCACGATAGGGATGGTCTTCGTCGCCCCCATGGCTGCCTGGACAGCTCCCGCACTCACCGCGACAATCACGTCTACGCGGAGTCCCACAAGTTCCCGGGCCAGCGCGGGGAGCCGGTCGATCGTCCCCGCGGCGAATCGTCGCTCGACGACGAGATTCTTGCCTTCGACGTAGCCCAGCTCGCGCAGGGCCATGGGAACAATGACCGTGGCTCCCCCCGGAGTCGAAGCGGCCGGCCGCCCGGCAGGTGTGAGGATTCCGATTCGGTACACCGTCCCCGTCTGCTGAGCCCCGGCGGCGAGCGGCATTGCCAAAAGGCCAAGGGCGAAGAGCAGCGTGGCGAACATGCGCCTCACCGTCCCGTGCGTTTGGGCGGGCCATATTGCCGAAGCTCGCCCGACATCGAAGGGTGTCTCGGGGTTCCCCCCCGGGTACCCCGAGCGCTGAGGGGTATGGGGGCCATCTCGGGGCCCCCCATTACGATTGATCGGGGTCGATGGCGTGCTCGGTGAGTTTCTTACGGAGCGTGTTGCGGTTGATGCCGAGGATCTGGGCGGCCCGCACCTGGTTACCGCGCGTCTCGCGCAGCACCGCCCGCAGGAGCGGCTTTTCTACCAGGCCGACGATGAGGTCGTAGAGGTTGGCGCTCGCCTGCTCCCGGAGGCCGCTCACGCACTGCACGAGCTTGTGCTCGATGATGTCCTCCAGGGTGGCGTCCACGGCCACCGAGGCGGCTGCCGACACGGGGCCGATAGGGAGGTGTTCGGGCAGGATCACGCCGTTGGTGGCCATCACCATGGCGCGCTGAACGACGTTTTCCAGCTCGCGCACGTTGCCGGGCCAGTCGTAACCCACCAGGCGATCGAGCGCATCAGGAGCGACCCCACGCTCGCCCAGCTCTGCCGCGTACTTGGCCAGGAAGTGCTCCATCAGGAGCGGCACGTCGCGGCGGCGCTCCCGCAAGGGCGGCAGGTGCAGGGTCACCACGTTCAGACGATAGTAGAGATCCTCCCGGAACCGCCCCTCCTTCATGAGCGATTCCAGATCGCGGTTGGTCGCGGCCAGCACGCGGACGTCGATGCGGATGGATTCCTGACCTCCCACCCGCTCGATGGTCCGCTCCTGCAGGGCCCGCAGCAGCTTCGTCTGCAGATCGACGGGCATATCGCCGATCTCGTCGAGGAAGAGGGTGCCGCCATGCGCCAGCTCGAGCTTGCCGAGCCGGCGCTCTTTGGCGTCGGTAAAGGCGCCGCGCTCGTGGCCAAACAGCTCTGATTCCAGGAGGGTACCGGGAATGGCCGCGGCCGAGACGGCGATGAAAGGCCGGCCCGCGCGACGGCTGTAGTGATGGATCGCTCGCGCCACCAGCTCCTTGCCCGTGCCCGACTCGCCGCGCAGGAGCACGGTGACGTCGCTGGCCGCCACTCGCCCGATGGTCTTGTAGACGTCCTGCATGCGCGGATGGCGCCCGATGAGAGCCCCGAACTCCCAGACCTCCTTGAGGCTGGTGCGCAGACGGGCGACCTCTTGAGTGAGCCGGGCGGCAGCCATGGCGCGCTCGGCGAGCAGCAGCACGGCGTCGAGGTCGAAGGGCTTGGCCAGATAATCGTAGGCGCCGCGCTGCATGGCCTGAATGGCGGTATCCATGGTGCCGTGCGCCGTCATCACCACCACGCTGGCGTCGGGTCGCACCTCACGCATCTTGTCGAGAACGGTGAGCCCGTCGATGCCTGGCATCCGGACGTCGAGGAACACGAGATCGAACGCCGCCTCCTCGAAGGCGCGCAGCGCGCTCTCGCCGTCAGCGACCGCTGTCACGTCGTAGCCGGCCTGACGCAGGCCCTTGTCGAGGACCCAGCGCAGATTGTCCTCGTCGTCGGCGACGAGCACCCGCGTGGTCATTGTCACCGGGCGATGGGGAGAAAGCACGTCACCACGGTCCCGCGGCCGAGGCTACTGTCCACCTGGATTGCCCCGTGATGCTCCTCCAGGATGCGGTGGCAAATGGCGAGACCGAGCCCGAGGCCGCTCGGTTTCGTGGTGAAGAACGGGTCGAAGATCTTGGCCCGGACCGCGGGAGAAATGCCACTCCCCTCGTCCGCCACCTGCACCTCCACCATGCTGCGTGGTCCGCCCCCGAGATCCACCTTCCCGTACAGGGCGTTGAGGCTTGCACGGGTGGTGACCGTGAGCGGGCCGCCGTCCTTCATGGCCTCGATGGCGTTGCGGACGAGATTGTGAAAAACCTGAGCGAGGCGGTCCTCGTCACCGAGAATGGGAGGCAGACTCGGATCGTAACGGCGGACGATGGTGACCTGACGTGCGGCCGCGCCTTCCTCGTTCACGAGGAGAACGCGCTGGAGGAGTTGATAGAGATTCAGCGGAACCACACGGGGCTTCACGGGCCGCCCGAGGTCCAGGAGCAGCTCGATGATCCGGTTGACCCGCTCCACTTCGGTCAGGACCACGTCCGTGTACTCCCGCAGCCGGGTCTCCCCCGCGAGCTCACGCGAGAGCAGTTGTACAGCGCCCCGGATGGCGCCGAGCGGATTGCGGATCTCGTGGGCAAAGCCCACGGCCATCCGGCCCGCCGCCGCCAAGGTCTCGCCACGCCGAACCTCCGCCTCGAGCTGCCGCAGCTTTGAGAGGTCGCGGACGACAGCCACCGCCGCTTCCACGCTCCCATCGTGCGCGAAGAGCGGCGCCGTGACCACGCTCACGGATATCTCGCGCGCCTCGACCGTGTCGAGGACTCCATCCGTCTCGGCCCGGCTTTCCGCTGTGGCCAAGGTCTCCATGAGCCGGCGCGCCAGCGAGGAGTTGACGGGAAACACCTCTTTCAGCAGCCGACCTTGCGCGCGCCGCGCCGATCGTCCCGTGATGACCTCTGCCGCCGAATTCCAGAAGATCACGCGGGTGCTCGTGTCGACGGCAATCACCGCATCGGGCAGACCGGCGAGCACCGTCTCGTAGTTCATGCCGCCAACTCGAGTGCCGGCTCGGCATTCAGGCCCAGATCGGCCCGCTCCCCGGCGAGCAAGCGGGCGGTCCCGGCGGCCGCAATCATGGCCGCGTTGTCGGTGCACAGCACCGGGGGCGGGACGTACAAGATCAGGCCGTGTTCCGTTCCCGCGCGCGCCAGGCTGGCGCGCAGAGCGCTGTTGGCCGCCACCCCGCCCGTCAGGACAACACGCTTCACGCCGAGCGCCACTGCCGCACGCACGGTCTTGCCCACGAGCATCGCACAGACCGTGGCCTGGAATGACGCGGCCAAGTCGGCCACCTGCGTGTCCGAGAGCGGTCCCTGGCGCTTGGTGTAGAGCGACACCGCGGTTTTGATTCCGCTGAACGAGAAGTCCGGTGCCTGATCGGTCATGTGGGCCAAGGTGAACGGCACCGCGCGGGGATCGCCGCTCCGGGCGATCCGTTCGATGGCCGGGCCACCCGGAAAGCCGAGACCGAGGAGCTTCGCCACCTTGTCAAAGGCTTCCCCCGCCGCGTCGTCGCGTGTCTGCCCCACCAGGATGTACCGAAGGGGTTCCGGCACGTGATACAGCGCCGTGTGACCTCCGGAAACGACGAGGGCCAGAAACGGGTGCGCAGGAGGATCTTCGGTCAAGGCAGCCGCGAAGATATGTCCCTCGAGGTGATTGACGCCGACCAGGGGTAGCCGCCGGGCCCACGCCAGCGACTTCGCGACGGAACAGCCGACGATCAGGGAACCGACCAAGCCCGGGCCGTAGGTCACAGCGATACCGTCGAGAGCGGAGAGCGACACGCTCGCCCCGGTCAGGGCCTGCTCCACGACTGGCACCACCAGTTCCAGGTGGCGCCGTGACGCCAGCTCGGGAACAACACCCCCATAGGGGGCGTGGACGGCATCCTGGGAGGCCACGATGCTCGACAGGATCCGTCGTCCGTCGACGAGGACGGCGGCAGCCGTCTCGTCGCACGAGCTCTCTATCCCGAGGACGACCACGGCTGCCGCGACGTCGCTCGGGCTACTGCGGACGGGCCTGGGCCTGGGGACCCCGCGAGGCCTGCGCCGTCTGAAGTACCTCCAGGGCCTTCTGTAGCTGCACGTCCTTCTTAAGCTCCGCCACTGGATCAGCCGGCGGCAGCGGCGCGGACTGCCGCTCCTTGACCGCGGCTTCCTTCACCTCTTTGGGAATTTCCACCACTACGTCGGGGGTGATCCCCTTGCCCTGGATGGACCGTCCCTTGGGCGTGAAGTACTTGGCCGTGGTCAGACGGAGCCCAGCACCATCGGACAGCGGAATGATCGTCTGGACCGATCCCTTGCCAAAACTCTGCGTACCCACCACTTTGGCACGGCCGTAGTCTTGAAGCGCTCCCGCCACGATCTCCGAGGCGGACGCGCTGCCGTTGTTGACGAGCACAACCATGGGAATCTTCGTCCGCGGTCGCTTGGCGTTGGCGGAGAACTTCATGTTCTGGTTCCGCACGCGCCCCTCGGTGTAGACGACCAGTTTGCCGTCATCAAGGAACTTCTCGCTCACCTCGACCGCCGCCGTCAGGAGGCCACCTGGATTGTTCCTGAGATCGAGGACGAGGGTTTTCATTCCGCCCTTGAGGAGCTTGTCCAGCGCCACCTCCAGATCATGGGCCGTCTGCTCCTGGAACTGCCGGAGCTTGATGTAGCCGACGCCTTCCCCGAGATCGTGCGTGCGCACGGACTGGACGTGAATCACCTCACGCTGAATCTCGAAATCCCGGGGCTCTCCCCACCCTTCCCGCACCACGCTGATGGTGACCTTCGAGCCGGGCTTGCCTCGCATCCGCTTGACGGCGTCGGAGAGCTGCATGTCCTTGGTGGTGAGCCCGTCGATCTTGACGATGCGATCGCCCGGCTGCAGACCAGCCCGGAACGCCGGGGTTCCGTCGATGGGCGAGACGACCGTCAGAATGTCATCGCGCAGGGTGATCTCGATGCCGAGCCCGCCGAAGCTGCCCGAGGTCTCGACCTGCATCTCCTTCAGGCTGTCGGGATCGAGGAACGAGCTGTGCGGATCGAGCCCGCGCAGGGTTCCCTTGATTGCGCCATAAATCAAGTCCTTAGGGGGCACATCGTCCACGTACTGCTTCTGAACGATATCGAGGACCTCGGTGAAGAGCCGGAGTTGCTCGTAGGTCGGGCTATTGTCGGTGCTCTTGCTGGCGACCGAGCCACCCAGAGACAGCATCAGCACCACCAACAGCGAGCCGATCACGAACGCCTTCTTCATGGATCTCTCCTGGGCTGGCGCCGTCTCATCCACGCTGGCGCAGCCATTGTTCTGGATCTTGGGGTCTCCCCTGATATCGAACCTCGAAGTACAGCCGGGGACCCGCTAGTGTTCCAGTGTCCCCTACCGTCCCGATCCGCTGTCCCTGCCGGACCTCCTCGCCCTCCCTCACCTCGATGTCCAGCACATGGGCATACAGAGTGTACAACTCCTGGCCGTGGTCGATGATGATGAGGTTGCCATACCCCTTGAACCATCCAGTATATATGACCTGGCCAGCAAGGACGGCCTGCACCGCCTTGCCGTCGGGCGCCTCTATATCAACACCGTTTCGGAACGTCCGGGTCCCGAATCGCGGATGCACCTGGGCACCGAACGGCGCCGCAATCCGTCCGTCCGTCGGCCACGGCAGGCGCCCCCGAAACCCGGCCGGAGCGACGGCCGCGGGCGCCTTGACCGCAGCCCGAGGAGGCGCCGCCCTGGCCAGTTGCCGCTGCTTCGCCTGAAGCTCACGCACGAAGGCCTCGAGGCGACGCGAGGCCTCCGTCAACTCTCCCACCATCCGCTCGTGGTAGGCGCGTTCGTCCCGCACCTTGGCCAAGAGCCCCCGGCGCGTGGCGGCTTCCCGATCCGCCTCGGACTTTTCGCGCTGAACGGCCGCTCGAAGCTCCGTCAGCTCTCGCTGGCGCGCCTCGGCTTGGCTGCGCCGGTCGTCCAGTTGTTCCGAGGTATCACGGTACTCTTCGATGAGCCGGGCGTCCAGTGCAGCGAGGCTCGCCAGGTGCCGAACGGCCACCGCGCGCCCGACCGGATCCTGATCCGACAGGACGAGGGGGACGGCTCCGCCCTGCGTGTGAACCTTGTAGAGCGTGCGCAACCGCCGCGCGAGGGCACGCTCCTGAGCCTGACGGGTACCTTCGAGCGTCTTGATCTCGGTGCGCAACGCCGTGACTTCGGTCTGTACTCGCTTGACGCGCGTATCGAGCCCGGCGACTTCTCGCTGTTTCTCGGATAGCCTGCGCCCGACCTTCTCCAGCTCGACGAGCACCGAGCCTTCTCGACGTCGGGCCTCCTCGGCCTTATCACGCTGCTCCTTGAGCTGCTTCTGGGTCTGATGCAGCTTGCGCTGCTCACCCTGGAGATCACGACGTTGGGCGGCCGCCGGCCCGGCAGCCACGACCGCGATCAACACCACTACGAGCGCTACGCCTGTCGCCATGTGGCTCAGATCTGCATCAGCGGGGTCGAGCGTGCGACCCCCGGGCAAGGGCGCCGCCGACCCCTCCCAGCAGGGCGCCCACCAGCACGAGCGAAAGCACGCTCGTCGGCGTGAGAAAACGGACCTCCGATAGCCCGAGCGTGAGGCTCAGGAGGACCTCGAGGCGTGGCGCGAAGATGGAGTGGGCTACCACGAGCACGGCCACGGCCAGCAGCGCCCCTAGAAGCCCCTGAGCACTCCCCTGCAGGATCAGCGGCAGGCGGATGGTGAATTCAGGCGCACCAACGAGGCGCATGATCTCGGTCTC
This sequence comes from uncultured Candidatus Rokubacteria bacterium, assembly GCA_963754315.1. Taxonomy (GTDB): domain Bacteria; phylum Methylomirabilota; class Methylomirabilia; order Rokubacteriales; family CSP1-6; genus CAVWFS01. Next base: position 137,664 of record CAVWFS010000003.1, on the reverse strand, counting down.
GTGCCGCCGTGCGTGTAGCACGAGCGTGGTGGCCGTGGTGACCGTGAGGACAGCGGCCACCGCCAGAACGCCGCCGAGGCCCAGGCCGATGGTCTGCAGTAGGCGCTGCCAGCGGACCAGTCGCTCGACCCAGTCCGTCCCGCCCGCCACCTCCTCCGTCTCGGGCAGAGCCGCCAAGGCCAACAGCAGAGCTCGCGCGGCGTCCGGCGTCGAGGCATCGGCGGCCGGCGTGACCTCGAGCGAAGCGGGAAGGGGATTCGTCGAAAGCCGGTCGACCACGGCCGCATCCTTTCCCAGGGCGGCTCGCAACGTCTCGAGCGCCTCGGCCTTGCTCACGTACCGCGCAGCCATGACACCGGGAATCTCGCTGACCCGCTCGACAAGCGCCTCCGGCGTGGTGGCCTCGGCCTTGAGATAGACGATCACGCGTACCCGCTCCCGCCACTGACCGATCGCGCCGCCAAGGTTCGTGGACAGGATCCAGAAAGCACCGACGGCGACCACGGACAGAGTGATCAGGACCACCGCGGCCACGGCGAGGCGGCCCGCGCGGCGCAGGTCCCGTAAGGTCTCCCCGATCAGGAACCCAACCACCTCATCCCTCGTCCTTGACCAGATGCCCATGCTCCAGGCGCAGGGTCCGCAGCCCGAGACGCGCGACCAGCCGCGCCTGGTGGGTCGCGAAGAAGACAGTCGCCCCAGCAAGCCAGATGGCTCGGATGACCTCGAGGACTTCGTCGGCCATCTCGTCGTCAAGGCTGCCGGTTGGCTCATCGGCGAGAAGCAGGGGCGGCTTCCGGACGATCGCACGGGCCAGCGCCGCTCGCTGCGCTTCGCCCTGCGAGAGCTGGAACGGATACGACTGGGCGCGCGCGCCCAGTCCCACCGCGCGGAGCGCCTCGAATACGCCGGCCTTGACCTCGCGGCGTGGCGTGCCAAGGACGCGCAGCACGAACGCGATATTGTCGTACACCGTCCGGCCCGGGAGCAGCTTGGCGTCCTGAAATACCACGCCGATAGACCGACGCAGGGCCGCCACCTCGGAGCGCCGCAGCTCGGCGAGCGAATTGTCCAGGACCTCGACCTCGCCCTCGGTGGGCACCTCGGCCCGGTACAACAAGCGCAAAAGGGTTGTCTTTCCCGCGCCGCTCGGGCCCTGCAGGACCGCAAATTCGCCCCGCTCGATGCGAAACGACACGTCGGTGAGCGAGGGGATGGTGAGGGGTCCGGCGTGGTAGACCTTCCCGACGTGTCGAAGCTCGATCATATCAGCCGATTTCGATTATATCGGCCGGGGTCAGATCTGAGAGAGCTTCTCCTGCAGGAGCTGGTTGACGATGGCGGGGTTCGCCTTGCCCCCGGTGGCCTTCATGACCTGCCCGACCAGGGCCTTGGCGGCCGCGGTCTTGCCCTTGCGGTAGTCCTCGATGGCCCTTGGGTTGGCCTGGACGATCTCGGCGACGACGCGGCCGAGCTCGGTCAGGTCCGTCACCTGGGTGAGTCCCTCGCGTCGCACGATGGTATCGGCCTCCTCACCCGAGCGGAACATCTTGTCGAAGACCTCCTTGGCAATCTTGCCGCTGATAGTGCCGTTCTCCACCAGCCGGAGGAGGCCCGCCAGGCGGGCCGGCGTGATGGGAGCGTCCGCGATGGCTCTGTCGTCCTCGGCCGGAAGCTCGCGCAGCAGCTCCGACATCACCCAGTTGGAGACCTGCTTCGGCTGGGGGAAAGCCGCCACCGCCTGCTCGTAGTAGTCGGCGAGGGCGGCGCTCTGCGTCAACACCTCGGCGTCGTAGATAGGGAGTCCGTACTGTGTGGCGAAGCGCTGACGGCGTGCTCGGGGGAGCTCGGGCAGGCTCGCCCGGAGTCGATCAACCCAGGCGGTCTCCACCCTCAAGGGAACGAGGTCGGGCTCAGGGAAGTACCGGTAGTCATGGGCAAACTCCTTCGTCCGCATGGAGCGCGTGTAGCCACCATCGGCATCCCACAGCCGCGTTTCCTGGACAAGCCGTTCGCCGGCCTCCAGAGCGGCTGCCTGTCGCCTGGCTTCAAACTCCAGGGCTCGCTGCACGTTGCGGAAGGAGTTCAGGTTCTTGATCTCGACCTTGGTGCCGAGCAGGGCCGCGTCGCGTCTCTTCAGCGAGATGTTGGCGTCACAGCGGAGCGAGCCTTCCTCCATGTTGCCGTCGCAGACCCCGATGGTGATCACGACCGCCCGGAACGCGCGCAGATAGGCGGCCGCCTCCTCGGGGGAGCGCAGGTCGGGTTTCGACACGGTCTCCATCAGCGGGACACCGGCGCGGTTGAAGTCGACGAGGCTCGCCTGGGCAGTCTCCAGGGTCCCCTCGTGGATCAGCTTGCCCACGTCTTCCTCGAGATGCAGGCGCTCGATGCCGATGCGTCGCGTCCCACCGCCGGGAACTTCGATCGTGAGCCCGCCCTCCCCGGCGAGGGGCTCCTCGTACTGGCTGATCTGGTAGTTCTTCGGCATGTCCGGGTAGTAGTAGTGCTTGCGGGCGAATCGACAGCTGGCGTTGATATGGCAGTCGAAGGCAAGCGCCGCTCTCAGACCGAACTCCACCGCCCGCCGGTTGAGCATGGGCAAGGTGCCCGGCATACCCTGGCAGACTGGACACGTCTGGCTGTTCGGCGGAGCCCCAAAGGTCGTCGGGCACGCGCAGAACATCTTCGAGCGCGTGAGGAGCTGCGCGTGGACCTCGAGGCCGATGACGATCTCCCAGGTCATCATTTATCGTCGGGGGGAGCGAGCGCCGCTCCTCCCCGACACCCCCCACCGCTCGAAGCAGATCGCGGTCAGGTCGGGCGTACGCGTGTGCCAGGGGGTCGATTGCTCGTAGGCGTGGGCGGCACGCAGGATGGTGGCTTCCTCGAAGGGGCGCCCGATCAGTTGCAGACCGATGGGGAGGCCCGCCTCGCTGAACCCACAGGGAACGGACACCCCTGGCAGACCGGCCATGTTCGCGGGCACGGCGAAGACGTCGTTCAGATACATCGAGAGCGGATCCTCTTTCTCACCATGCTTGAAGGGCACGTTGGGGGTAGTCGGCGCCACGATCAGATCGACCTCAGCGAAGACCCGCTGGAAGTCGCGCGCGACCAAGGTCCGCACCTTCAGCGCCTTGCCGTAGTACGCGTCGTAGTAGCCCGCCGAGAGCGCGTAGGTGCCCAGCATGATGCGCCGCTTGACCTCGGCGCCGAAACCCGCCGCCCGCGTGCGACCGGACATGTCGATGAGGTCCTTCGCGCCCTCGACCCGGAGACCGTACTTCACGCCGTCATAGCGCGCCAGGTTCGACGATGCCTCGGCGGGCGCAACCAGATAGTACGTGGCCAGCGCATACGCGGTGGTGGGCAGGGACACCCGCGTGGTGGTCGCGCCCAGCCCGCGGAAGACGTCGATCGCCTGCCGCACGACGCGATCGATCTCAGGGTCGATGCCCTCGGTGAAGTACTCGTCGGGCACACCCAAGCGCAACCCGCCGATCCGGCCGTCAAGCTCGGCCGTGTAGTCCGGCACCGGGGCGGGCACCGATGTCGTGTCCCGCGGGTCGGCGCCCGCGATGGCCCCGAGCAGGATGGCGGTATCACGGACGTCGCGGGCGAACGGGCCGATCTGGTCGAGCGACGACCCGAAGGCGATGAGCCCGTAGCGCGACACGCGTCCGTAGGTGGGTTTGAGCCCGACCACGCCGCAGAAGGCGGCAGGCTGGCGGACGGATCCTCCCGTATCGCTCCCGAACGCGCCGACCGCCAGCCTCGCCGCCACCGCCGCCGCTGAACCGCCCGAGGATCCCCCGGGAACCCGAGACAGATCCCATGGATTGCGGGTGGGATGGTAGGCCGAGTGCTCGGTCGAAGAGCCCATCGCGAATTCGTCGAGATTCGTCTTGCCGAGCAGGACGGCACCCCCCTCCTTGAGCCGCGTCACCACCGTGGCATCGTAGGGAGGCACGAAGTGCTCGAGGATGCGCGAGCCGGCGGTAGTCCTGACCCCGCGCGTGCACAGGTTGTCCTTCAACGCCACCGGCACCCCATCTAGGGTCCCCAGGGGGGCCTTGCGACCATAGCGCGCGTCGGCCTCTCGAGCCGCGGCCCGGGCCTCGTCCCGCATGACGCTCAGGTAAGCGCCAACCCGACCATCGAGGCTGTCGATCCGGGCCAGATATTCCTCGACGACAGCCGTGGGAGTGGTCTCACCGCGAGCGTACGCCTGGTGGAGGCGGTGGATCGGCCAGGACGCTCGGTCAGTCAACCCTCGCCTCCGCTCAGTCTTCGATGATCCTGGGCACGCGAAAGAACTCCCCCGCGCGGTCAGGAGCGTTGGCCAGCATCTCCTCGCGGGGGAAGCACGGCTCGACCTCGTCCTCTCGCATGACGTTGACGAGCGGAACGGCGTGGGCGGTGGGCTCGACGGCATCGGTGTCGAGCGCACGCAGCTTGTCGATGTACTGAAGAATGCTCGTCAGCTGCTCGCGCATTCGCTCGAGTTCCGCATCGTCCAGCGACAAGCGAGCCAACCGCGCCACGTGCTCCACATCCGCCCGCGAGATCATCCTCCCATCTCCTCTAGATGCGCGTATGAGAGGGACAGCCGCTTGCGCCCCACGCTGGCAAAGCGCACCGTCACGATCGTATCCGATCCTTCCCGCTCCACGCCAACCACCAGCCCCTCTCCAAATTGGCCGTGACGCACGTGGGCGCCCACCGCCAGCGGCAGATCGTCGCTCGTCGGACCGAAACCCTCGGCCTCCAAATCGGGGGCCGTGTCGCGCGCTGGTATCCCGCCGGGACGGACGTTGAGGAACGCAAGCTGTTCCTCCGGGATCTCCTCGAGAAAGCGCGAGGGCTCTCCCGGCCCGTAGCCGTGCAGCCGCCGGTGAAGGGCGAAGGACAGGAACAGACGCTTCTGGGCGCGGGTCAGTCCGACGTAGCACAGGCGACGCTCTTCCTCGATGTCGGCGGTCGTATCCAGCGACCGCGCGTGGGGAAAGACGCCCTCCTCCATCCCTGTGACGAACACCACGGGGAATTCGAGGCCCTTGGCGGCGTGCAGGGTCATGAGGGTCACCCCCCGCGCGCCCTCGGGCAGCTCGTCGATGTCGCTGACGAGGGCGATCTGGTCCAGAAACGCAGCCAGCGCCTCGGTCGGCAAGGTGCCCTCCCGGGCGACGTGGACCAGCTCGAAGTCCTCGGCTGCGGCGATGAGCTCGTCGAGGTTCTCCAGGCGCGCCTCCGCCTCGGACGACCGTTCTTGCCGGAGCGCCTCCCGGTATCCGGATGCGCTGAGCACGTGGTCGATGAAGGCGGGCAAGGCCCGGCCCGCCTGCTCTTCACGAAGCCGCCCGACGAGGGCCGCGAATCCCTCGAGCCCTCGGCGCGGCTTGCCGCTCACATCGGGAGGCGGAAAGGCCGCCTGGGCCAGCAGGGAGCGCGCCTCGCGGGTGGCCATCTGCTGAAGACGGAGCACGGTGGCCCGCCCCACACCGCGCCCCGGTTCCTGCACGGCCCGCACGAAGGCCACGTCGTCGCTGGGGTTCACGATCAGCCGAAGATAGGCGAGGGTATCCTTGATCTCTTTGCGCTCGTAGAAGCGCACACCACCGACGATGACATACGGAATGCCCGCCCGTCGCAGGGAATCCTCGAGCACGCGCGACTGTGCGTTGGTTCGATAGAACACGGCAACGTCGGACCAGCCCAACCCCTCGCCGCGCAGGGCCAGGATGCGCTGGGCCACGAAATTCGCCTCCTCGTGCTCATCCCAGGCTCGATAGAGGGCTGGCGGCTCCCCGTCCTCGTTTTCCGTCCACAGCGTCTTGTCTTGGCGGATGGTGTTGTTGACGATGACAGCAGCGGCGGCGGCCAGGATGCGTTTGGTCGAACGATAGTTCTGCTCCAGCCGAACGACGCGCGTGCCCGGGTAGTCGGACTCGAAGTCGAGAATGTTCTGCACATCCGCGCCCCGCCACTTGTAGATGGACTGGTCGCCGTCGCCGATACAGCAGACGTTGCGGTGCTCGCCGGTGAGCGCGCGAATGATCTGGTACTGGGCGCGGTTGGTGTCCTGGTATTCGTCAACCAGCACGTGAGCGCCAGCGCCCGCGGTACCAAGCGAGCACCTCGGGCACCTCCGACAGCAGACGGACCGTGAGCAGGAGCAGATCGTCGAAGTCCACGCCGCCCGCCGCGCGCAGGCGCTCCTCGTAGCGCCGGTACACGGCGGCCAGGCGTTCCTCGCGGGGTCCGCGCGCCGTCTTCTCGAGATCCTCGGGGGTGAGCATCTGGTTCTTGGCGGCGCTGATCCGATGCACGACCGCGGCCGGCGTGAGCGCGCGATCGTCGAGACCCTCCCCCCGCATGCACTCCTTGACCAGCGCCTGCCGATCGTCCTCGTCGTATATGGTGAAGTGCGACGGGTATCCCAGGTGACGCAGGTGCTGACGCAGGATCCGCACGCAGGCGGCGTGAAAGGTGCAGACCAGCGGCGCTCGCAGACCGGCCGGGGCGAGCAGGGCCTCCACCCGTCGGGCCATCTCGCCGGCCGCCTTGTTGGTGAAGGTAACGGCCAGCACCTGGCGTGGATCGACACCCTTCACCCCGATCAGATACGCGATGCGGTGGGCCAGGACGCGGGTCTTACCACTTCCAGCCGCCGCCAGGACGAGGAGCGGCCCCTCGTCAGCGGTGACCGCCTCGCGCTGCGGGGGATTCAGATCGCGCAGGAGGGTCTCGAGATCCAGCACTGACCATGAATTGTACCGCGGCCTTCGAGCATCCCGTCCGAGGGTTCCGCGCCTGGGTCTGCGGGCGTATAGACCCGGCGTGATAGGCCCTCGGGTCCGGGCCAAATTGCTTGCTCAGCCTGGCCATCGTCATGAAGCGGTCTCGCGCGGTCTCACGGATCCTCCAGCAGAGCTGGCCCAGTGATGATAGGTGGAGGACGCTTCGGACGCGCCGTGCCTTCGGGCGCGGGCGACGACGCCCCATGGTTGAAGCGGCCGGGGCGAGGTCGGATGCGTCGCTCTGTCCAGAACCGGCGATGCCTCGCCGCCAGGCCGAGCGTGCTCCAGCTCGGTTCTCGCCCCGCCCCGCTACCTGAGAGACCAGCGGCCCTGCGAGTCGCCTGCCGTAATTCGTCGCCAGGACGCGAGCGGTGGATGGTCGGACGTTGTCTCGACGGAGAAGACCGGCATCACCGGCGAGCGGTCGCCGCTCTGACGGCGAGCCGAGGCGAGAGCCTGGTCCTGCCGGCCAGTGCGTATGCAGAGATCCTCGTCGGCCCGGCGCGCCGCGGGGTGGAGGCGGTGGCCGTCGTGGACGAGGTGCTGGCCGCCCTGGCCATCCACGTCGAACCAGTGACCCGCGAGGCTGCCGGCCGGGCGGCCGTGCTGCGCGCGGGCCATGGCCCGTTGCGGCTTCCCGACGCCTTGGTGCTAGCCACAGGGGATGTACTGGCAGCCAGGCCGCCGTCCTCACAGCCGATCGCGCGTGGCTAAGGATCAGCCGGCGGCGCGCGGCTGATCTGACGTCGTTCTACTCGACGGTCACGCTCTTGGCGAGGTTTCGGGGCTGGTCGACGTCGCAGCCGCGTCGCACCGCGATGTGATAGGCCAGCAGCTGCAGGGGAACCACCGTGAGGAGAGGCGTGAGCAGCTCGGTCGTGGGCGGCACCTCGATCACGTGCTGGGCCTTGGCGGCCAGGGCACGATCACCCGGGTGGCCAATCGCAATCAACAGACCGTCACGCGCACGCACCTCCTCGATATTGCCGAGCATCCGGTCGTAGGCGCTGTCGCGTGGAGCGAGCGCCACCACCGGCAGTCCCTCGGTGATGAGGGCGATGGGGCCGTGCTTCATCTCGCCACCTGCGTAGCCCTCGGCATGAATGTACGAGATCTCTTTCAGCTTGAGCGCTCCCTCCAGGGCGATGGGGAACTGCGCGCCCCGGCCCAGATAGAGAAAGTCCTGCGCCGTTCTCAGCTGGCGGGCCAGAGCATCGATCGTGGGGTCGAGCTCCAACGTGGACTCGATCAGGCGCGGGATCTCCACCAGATCCTGGATACGCTTCTTCACGTCCTCGGGCGTGATCACGTCGCGCTGCCGGCCAAGCCACAGCGACAGAAGGTATAGGGCCACGATCTGGGTGGTGAAGGCCTTGGTCGATGCGACCCCGATCTCCGGGCCCGCATGGGTATAGAGCGTCCCGGTGGCTTCCCGCGCCAGGGCGGAGCCAACCACGTTGGTGATGGCCAGGATGGGGCACCCTTTCAGCTTGGCGGCCTTGACGGCGCCCAAGGTGTCGGCGGTCTCCCCGGACTGGGAGATGGCGACCAGGAGCGTCTCGGGCCCCACCACGGCGTCGCGGTACCGGAACTCGGACGCGAGGTCGATCTCCACGGGCATTCGCGCGAGCTGCTCGATCATCGTCCGTCCCAGCATGGCCGCGTGAAACGACGTCCCGCAGGCGACGATGACCACGCGCGAGAGACCACGCACGGTCGAGGGATCAAGGTTCACATCGGGGAGGACCACACTGCCCGTCTCCGGAGCGATGCGCCCGCGGAACGTGTCGGTCACCGCCCGCGGCTGCTCGTAGATCTCCTTGAGCATGAAGTGACGGTAGCCACCCTTCTCGGCCATGATGGGATCCCACAGGACCCGCACTGGCTCCCGCAGCACGGGCTCGCCTTCGACCGTGGTGACCTCGACACCGTGCGCGGTGATGGTGGCCACGTCGTTGTCCTCGAGTATGACCACATCACGTGTGTGCGCGAGGATGGCTGGAATGTCAGAGGCCACGTACATCTCACCACGCCCGAGACCTACCACCACGCTACCAGCCCCATGCTTGGCCGCCACCAGCCGATCGGGGGCGGACGCGGCGACCACCCCGATCGCGTACGAGCCGCGCACCTCGGCCAGCGCGTGCTTCACCGCCGACTCCAACCGACCGGTGGCCTTCACATGGTGCTCGATGAGATGGGCGAGCACCTCGGTGTCGGTCTCAGAGCGGAAGACGTGCCCCTCGCTGAGGAGGCGCTCCTTGATCTCCAGGTAGTTCTCGAGGATCCCGTTGTGAACGACGACCAGCTCCCCCGCGCAGTCGGTGTGAGGATGGGCGTTTTCCTCGGAGGGCCGGCCGTGAGTGGCCCACCGGGTGTGGCCGATCCCGAGCGAGCCGGTGACGGGCCGCTCGCGCAAAACACCTTCCAGCATCTTGAGGCGCCCCGCCGCGCGCCGGACGTGGAGCTGGCCGGCGTGTAGGATGGCAACGCCCGCGGAGTCATAGCCGCGGTACTCGAGGCGCTTCAGCCCCTCGACGATGATCTCGATGGCACTCTTGTCACCCACGTACCCGACGATTCCGCACATGGCTTAGCCCTCGCGCTTCGCTGGCCGCTGCTGGGCGCGCCGCGTGGCCCAGCCTTCCTTGACGAATTGCTGCCCACGGGCCACGGCCAGCGCCCCCGGCGGCACATCCTTGGTGATGACGGATCCGGCACCCACGTAGGCACCGGCACCGACGGTGATGGGAGCCACCAAGCTCGTGTTGGTCCCGATGAAGGCACGATCACCAATGGTGGTGGGGTACTTGGCCACGCCATCGTAGTTGCAGGTGATGGTGCCAGCTCCGACGTTCACGTGGTCTCCCACGGTGGCATCCCCGAGATAGGCGAGGTGATTGGCCTTGGCTCCCCGTCCGATCCGCGACTTCTTGAGTTCCACGAAATTGCCGATGTGCGCGTCCGGTCCCACGTGTGATTGGGGGCGCAGGTGGCAGAACGGTCCCAGGATGGCGCCATCGTCGATCACCGAGTCGGTGATGACGCAGTACGGCTTGAGGGAAACTCGGTCGGCCAGCCGGCTACCTCTGATGTGGCACCCAGCACCAACCACGCAGTCGCTCCCGATGACCGTGTTGCCCTCGAGGATCGCCTGCGGATACACGATGGTGTCGGGGCCGATGGTGACCGTGTCCTCGATGTAGGTGGCCGCCGGATCGAGGATGGTGACGCCTTCCTCCATCAGGCGATCCAGGATGCGCCGTTGCTGGATAGCGGCCAGCGCCGCCAGCTGCTTGCGGTCGTTGACCCCCAGCGCCTCCACCCCGCCTGTGGTCGTAATCGCCTCCACCCGCTCGCCCCCACGGGCGAGAATCCCGATCACGTCGGTCAGGTAGTACTCACCCTGGGCATTCTCCGCGCGGACCTTGGCCAGCGCTGGCCACAACCGTCGCGCCTCGAAGCAATACACGCTGGCGTTGATCTCGGTGATCGCCTTCTGGTCGTCGGTCGCGTCGCGTTCCTCCACGATCCCGGCCACCCGGCCCCCCTGGCGAAGGATCCGTCCGTATCCCTGTCCCTGGTCGACAATCGAGGTCAACAATGTCGCGGCGGCCCGGGTGGCTCGATGATGGGTCACCAGGCGATCGAGGGTTGCGCCGGAGAGGAGCGGCGTGTCCCCAGGCAGGACGAGGATTGTGCCGTCGGCGGCAAGTGGCTGAGCCTGCAGCAGAGCATGTCCGGTTCCGAGCCGCTCGCGCTGCTCCGCGAATCGTACGTCGCTACCGACAACAGGGACGAGGTCGCCTTGTTCCGGACCAACCACCATCACGATCTGGTCAGTGACGGAACGGGCCGCCCTGACCGGGTAGGCGACAAGGGGCCGGCCACAAAGCCGATGGAGTACCTTGGGCTGGCGCGAGCGCATGCGCTTGCCCTCTCCCGCCGCAAGAATTACCGCTGTGAGCTGGCTCATGACGGATTCCCCCTCTCGCCCAAGCTAGCAAACATCATGCCCTTCGCGAAGATATGTGACAAGGCGTTCGATCCGCGTGGGAGCAGGGCTTGTGAATCCCATCTGCCTTCCCGTAACTGGATGCACGAACTCCAGCGAAAAGGCGTGCAGAGCGATGCCGTCGAACGGAATGGGCAGGCGTCTCGATGACCGCAATCTGTACGTCTCATCGCCATAGATGGGATGCCCAATGGACAAAAGATGAACTCGGATCTGATGAGTGCGCCCAGTCTCGAGCTGAGCCTCGAGATAGGTGAACGCGGCAAAGCGCTCCAGGACCCGGTAGCGCGTCACGGCGCGCCGCCCTTTGCCCTCGGGTCGCACCGCCATGCGAATACGCTCGGTCGGATGGCGGCCGATCGGCGCATCGACAACGCCGTGCGGCGCGGCCACCCGGCCGTGGGCGACGGCCAGATATCGGCGTGCGACCGTCCGGGCGGCCAGCTGAGCGGTTAGCGAGTCGTACGCACGCTGGGTGCGGGCCACGACGAGCAGCCCAGACGTATCTTTGTCCAGGCGGTGCACGACTCCCGGCCGGCGCGGTCCCCCGACACCAGCGACGTCGGGTGCGTGCGCGAGGACTGCCGCCGCCAACGTTCCAGCAACGTGACCTGCCCCGGGATGGACGACCATCCCCGAGGGCTTGTCGATCACCAAGACATGGTCATCCTCGTAGCGCACCGTGAGGGCTATTGGCTCCGGGCGCAAGTCCTCGGCGGGCAGCGGTGGGATCTCGACCTCGACCACCTCCCCGCCCCGAAGGCGATGGGCGGCCCGGAACACTTCGTGGTTCACCCTCACTCGCCCTTGCTCGATCAGTCCTTGAAGCCGCGCCCGCGACTGGTTTTCGACGTGGGCGGCAAGCCAACGGTCGAGTCGAAACCCGGCCGCCTCGCGTCCGACCTTGAGGCGTAAGGGCTTCACACTCTATCCCGCGGTGGGAGGAGGCGGCCGGAAGACGAGGCGAACGGCGAGCAGGGTTACCCCCACCGTGATAGCGGAGTCGGCGACGTTGAAGGCGGGCCAATGATACCCGCGCCAATGGGCATCGACAAAGTCGACGACCGCCCCCCAGCGCACACGGTCGATGAGATTACCGACCGCGCCGCCGAAGATGAGGCCGACGGCAACCCGCCCTGGCCACCCATCGGTGGGCAACACGCGGAGGGCCACCCGCGCCAGCACAACCAGAGCCACCAGCGATAGCACTGCCACCACCCAGCGCCAGTTCGGCGGCACGCCCGCCAGCAGGCCAAAGGCAAGGCCGGGGTTCATGACCAACGTAAGGGAGAGCCAGCTGGTAAGCTCGACGGGAACACCCGGCGCCAGGTGGGTCAGCGCGATGGCCTTGGTGATCTGATCGGCGACGATCAGCGCCCCGGCCAGGATGAGGACGCGGATCACGAACGCGCGAGCACGACCGGCAGGCAGCGCTCGCACAACGTCGGATGCGCGCGACTCTCGCCGACATGCTCGGTGTACCGCCAGCAGCGGTCGCACTTGTGGCCAGGAGCTCGATCGACCGCAACCACCAGGCCGGGGATGTCCTGGCTCGGATGGTGGACCAGGGAGCCACCCGGCTTCGACTCGAAGGTCACCTGCGACACGATGAACAATGTGGGCAGCAGATCCTGCTTGCGACGAAGCAGGTCTGGAAGATCCTCGGGAGAAGCCAGGATACGGACGATCGCCTCCAACCCGCTGCCGATAGCGAGACCCTGGCTGCGGGCAGCGTCGACCCCGCGCGCCACCCGGGCCGTCTCCAGGGCCTTGGCCACCTCGCGCCGGACCTCGAGGAGCCGCGTCCACTCGCGCTCGAGCGTGTCGTCGATCCACTCGGAAGGAATCTCGGGGAAGCGCTCGAGATGCACGCTGTCGGAGGGCGCGCCCGGCATCATCCGCCACGCTTCCTCCGTGGTGAAGGTGAGGACGGGCGCCAGCAGGCGCACGAGCGCGGACAGAATCTCGTAGCACGCGGTCTGGCCGGCCCGCCGGCGCGGATCATCGTGGGCGCTCGTGTACAGGCGGTCCTTGATGATGTCCAGGTACAGGGCGGAGAGGTCGACCGCGCAGAAGTTGTGCACGGCGTGGAAGACCGTGTGGAACTGATACTCCTCGTAGGCGCGCCGAACACGGCCGATGAGCCGGCCCAGACGATCCAGGATGAACCGGTCGACCTCGTCCAGCTCGTGGTAGCGTCGGCTATCGCGCCGGGGATCGAAGTCTCCCAGGTTGCCGAGCAGAAACCGAAACGTGTTCCGGAGGCGCCGGTAGGCGTCGGCCAGCCGGTCGAGGATCTCCAGGGACAGCCGGATATCCTGAGTGTAGTCTTCGGCCGAGACCCACAGACGCAAGATCTCGGCGCCGTACTTGGGGATCAGCTCCTCGAGAGGAATGTAGTTGCCGACGGACTTCGACATTTTCCGGCCGTCGGCGTCGACGAAGAACCCGTGCGTGATCACGGCGCGGTAGGGCGGCGCCCCCCGCGTTCCGACCGCCTCCAGCAGTGACGACTGAAACCAGCCGCGATGCTGGTCGGTCCCCTCGATGTACAGCTCGGCCGGCCAGCGCAAATCGGGGCGCGTCTCGAGCACGGCCGCGTGGCTACAGCCAGAGTCGAACCACACATCGAGGATGTCCGTTTCCTTGCGGAAGTCGTTCGCCCCACACTTCTGGCACCGAGTCCCGGGCGGGAGGAGGTCCGCCGCCTCCCGCGCGTACCACTCGTCGGCGCCCTGCCCGTCCCGGAAGATCGTCGTCACGTGCTCGATGACGGCCTCGCTGAGGAGTAGCTCGTCGCAGCCGGTGCAGTAGAAGGCGACAATGGGCACCCCCCACACGCGTTGCCGCGAGATGACCCACTCCGAACGATGGGCCACCATGTTGTGGAGGCGCTCCTCGCCCCAGGCGGGGATCCAGCGCACGTCGCGTTTGATGGCCTCCAGCGCCCGCTGGCGCAGCCCGTCCTGGTCGAGAGCGATGAACCATTGCTCGGTGGCGCGAAAGAGCGTGGGGTTCTTGCAGCGCCAGCAGTGCGGGTAGGTATGGTCCAACGGCACCTGGGCAGCCAGGAGACCACGTTGCCGCAAGAGCTCGATGATCTTGCCGTTCGCCTCCCACACCGTCAGGCCGCCGAGCAGCTCGACGTCTTGCAAGAATCGGCCGTCGTCGTCGACGGGGTTGTAGACGGGCAGGCCGAGCCGCCGCCCCAGCTCGTAGTCCTCCTCACCATGACCGGGGGCGATGTGGACGAGCCCGGTGCCGGTGTCCATGGCCACGAAGTCAGCCGCCGCGACGCGGCCGCTGCGCGCGATCCACGGATGACGATACTCGCGACCCTCGAGGCGGCGGCCGGAGAACGTCGCGATTCGACGCGCGTCGCGTAGCCCGGCAACCTCCAGGAAGGCGTCCGCCAGCTTGGCGGCCACCACCAAGGTCTCGGGCCCGCCCCCGCCACTGGCCACCACGAGCGCGACGTAGTCCTCATCCGGATGCACGGCCACCGCGAGATTGGCGGGCAACGTCCACGGAGTCGTCGTCCAGATCACCAGCGATGGCGACGGTGCCTCCGGCGAATCCAGCAAGGCGTGGACGAGCGGGAACTTTACATACATGGACGGCGTTCGCTGGTTCTCGTACTCGACCTCCGCCTGGGCGAGCGCGGTCTTGCAGTGCATGCACCAGTGGACGGGCTTGAGGCCCTTGAAGACGAGGCCGCGCCCCACGAAGCGCCCGAGCTCGCGCGCGATGATCGCCTCGTAGGCTGGCGTCATCGTGAGATAGGGGTTGTCCCAATCGCCGAAGACGCCGAGTCGCCGGAACTCGTCCCGCTGGATCTCCACGAAGCGCAGGGCATACTCGCGGCACCGCCGCCGCTTCTCGATGGGGTCCATCGCGCGACGGATATCGATTGACGCCTGGTCGAGGCCGAGCTGTTTGTCGACCTCGTGCTCGATGGGGAGGCCGTGACAGTCCCAGCCGGGAACGTACACAGCGTTGAAACCGAGCATCGAGCGTGACTTCACGATCATGTCCTTGAGGACCTTGTTCAGCACGTGGCCCAGATGGATGAGCCCGTTCGCATAGGGGGGGCCGTCGTGCAGAATCCACAGCGGCCGCCCGCCCGCCACCTCGCGCAGGCGCTTATAGATCCCCATCGCGTCCCACCAGGCGAGCATCTCGGGCTCGCTGCGGACGAGATTGGCCTTCATGGGAAAGGCCGTACGGGGGAGATTCAAGGTCGTCTTGTAGTCCATCGCGGGATCGTCATCGTACCATAGGCGCCCGGCCTCAAAGGGGGCAGCGGGTGACGCGATACACGACCATCTCGGAGCTACCCGCCACCTCGTTGCGTTCAAGCCGCACGCGGTAGATGGGCTGAAGCGACTCTTGCCGCGCCGTCAGTTGCGGAAACCACGTCGGAAACACGATGAGGTAGTCCGGGCAATGCTCGCCCAGATAGCGGATGACCCCCTGCTCGCCGTCGCGCCGATACGGGATGATGTCGGGGGTCACCAGCCCCATCAGATCGATAAGGGGATAGCGGCTGAAGTACGCGATGGCCCCGATGTCGTTCACGGCGATACGGGAGGTCGGCGGCAGATGGGCGGCCACCCAGTGCCCGAGGTGAACCTGCATGGCATTGATGTTCTGCACGCCCCACGCATAGCGGTCGGCAGCCCGCCCGAGCGGAACGAGCGCGCACACCAGGAAGACAGTCAGGGTCAGGCGCGGCCACGGGAGGGCGCACAACCCCAGCGCCACGAGGACGAAGGCGAGCGGGAGCACGTGGATTGAGTAGCGTCCCTCCTGGAACGCCGGATCACGATACGGCGCGAACCACGCCATCGCCAGAGGATGGGCGAGCAGCG
Source organism: uncultured Candidatus Rokubacteria bacterium (assembly GCA_963754315.1). Taxonomy (GTDB): domain Bacteria; phylum Methylomirabilota; class Methylomirabilia; order Rokubacteriales; family CSP1-6; genus CAVWFS01. The sequence goes on along the minus strand of CAVWFS010000003.1, from coordinate 121,975 downwards.
CCACGGAGACGAAGCCCAGGGCCCGTCCGGTCCGACGCCACGCGTACCAGAGTCCAGGGAGGATCGCCACCGGCAGCACCCAGTTGATCGTGGCCAGCCAGCCGACCCACGCCGTCATGAAACGCGCGGGACGTTCGACCAGCAACTGCCTCCAGGGTTCGTGCACTCCGGACAGCCAGCCGAGCAGGCCCCCTTCCACCTTGGCGACTGCGGTCGCGGGCATCGGTGAGCCGACGGTCGCAAGGCTGAACAACACGGCTGGCGCCAGCACGGTGAGTGTGATCAGCACGAAGCCGAGGCCCCGGCCGAAGGTGAGAGGACGCGCGAGGAAGAATAACGGCACGAGGAGCAGGGCTTCCGGTCGGGCGAGCACGGCCAGAGCCGCCCAGACGGCGGTCCACAGCGTTCGGTCGCGAGCGTGAGCGAGGAGGGCGGCAGCGACGAACGCCGCGGCCAAGGAGACCTCCATGCCCGACAACGCTCCCCACACGAGGGGGCCGCTTGAGGCGAAGGCGACGGCGGTGAGCAACGAGGGCACCGGCGCCGCCCCCCAGGCGACGGCAGCGTGACGCGTGAGCACTGCGGCGCCGACCGTGGCGAGGGCCCCCAGGGTCTTGACGAGCACGATCGGTGGTCCGCCCAGGGCCAGGGCGCCGGCGAGCAGCACCGTCCACACGGGCGCTGTCGACCCCGACACCGGAATGCCGTCACCGTAGGAGAACCCGGCTCCTTCCGCGATGTTGCGGGCGAAGTGTAGATGGATCCAGGAGTCGTCGAGAGGAAACCCGGCCGCCCCCGCAATCTGTTGCTCGCGCAGGCAGAAATACGCCAGCGGAAGAATGGCGCTGGCCGCAACGACGAGGTCGGCGTGCCAGCCCCTCACTGCGCGCGGACGCGCGCCCCTGGCGGCGCCGGCCGCGGCAGCTCTTCGCGCACGAACGTATAGCCCGCGTACTCCACGGGGGATCGGCCGACGGCGAGTACGTAGAGAAAGCGACCGAACGGGATCTCGATCTCCTCGAGGCCTTCCGGCCGCTCCGAGAGCGGGCTCCAGTGATCCACGAACCACACCAACCGCTTCACGCGAGCCGGCAACGGAACGTCGAGCTCCGGCTCGACGATCATGGCTGCCGCGCGCCGCGGCGCGTAGTAGCCGGGCGGCGTGTCTCCCACCATCAACTCGTAGATCGGATATTCCGGCAGGTAGAACATGGCGTGGCGCAGCCACGGATAGCTGCGTGGATTGCCAAGCTCGGTAATGATGGCCGTCTCCTCGGGAGGATAGAGCCCGCGAATGGTCGCGACGAACGTCCGCACGACGTCCTCGTGCTCGCGCAGAGCCGCCGCGGTTCGGCTGAAAATCCAGTCGGAGGCCTCGTCGTGGGCGCGCTGCAGCCACGCCGACTTGGGCGCGTCGAAGTTTCGAACGAGCGGACGCGCGCTGACGAAGAAGGCGCCGTTCACGAGCACCACGAGCATGACCACCCCGGCCACCAGGGCCGACCTGAGGCGCGGATAGGGCAGCGCGGTGGTCACGTCGGCCAGCGCACGCAGGAGCACGTGGGCAAGCAGGATCACCAGGGCGGGCAGGAACGTCAGCGCGTAACCGGCCTGTCCGAAGTGCACCAAGGTGTACACCAGCACCGGTGGCACCGTCCACCCGATGAGGAACCATTCACGGGAGCCGCATCCATAGCGGCGGAGGTACCACGGTATCAGGAGCACCACGAGGGCGAGGGGTCCGAGGGCGACCAGCACCGATTCCAGCAGGTAGCGCGACATGCGGACGGTCGTTTCCCATGGTCCACCGACCACGGAGGTGGGCTTGACCACGGAGTCGGCCAGCTCCCGGGACGCGGTCAGGTACCGCTCGAGGCCGCCTGTCATCCAGATCATGGGGACGAACCAGGCCAGCACGACCGCAGCCAGGATCAGCAGACCGATCATGACGGTCCGGCCACGGCGGACGCCGACCACCACCGAGCCTAGCCAGAGGGGAAACAGCAGGATGAGAATCGACTGCCGGATCCCGCCCGCCAAACCGAGGTAACCCGCTGCCAACCACGAGTCGGTCTCGCTCCCTTGGAGCGATCGAAAGGCAAAGTAGGCGACGACGGAGGCCAGCAGGGCCTCTCCGGCGTAGGTGAGTCCCACCGCGCCGTAGAACCACGAGAGCGGGCTCACCGCCAGCAGGGTGGCTGCCGCCAGCGCGGTGGCACGATCGTAGACGGCGCGGGCCAGGTAGTAGACGACGAACGTCGTGAGGCCACTGAAGGCCACGGCCAGCACGACGTAGGAGGCGGTCGGATCGGCGAGCCAGGTATTCACCAGCCGCCCCAGGGCCACGTAGAGGATGTATCCCGGAGGATGGGGCTGGTGCTTGCTGATGTCGTATTCGTCGAGCGCGAGTGCGAACTGTACTGCGTCCCAGTTGTAGGGAATGCGCGCGCGGTACGGGAGGCGCGAGAGAACGGTCAGCAGGGAAAGGGCCGACGCGCAGACCAGGTCGATGCGGCCGGCCCGACTATCCAAGGAGAGTGCGCCAGGCCAAGGAGAGTGCGCTAGACCTTCTTCTCGTCGTCCTTCTTGGTGGCAGCGGCCGTATCCGGCTTCTCGGCCTCGGTGACGCCTTTCTTGAACTCTTTGACGCTAGACCCCAGCGATTTTGCCAACTCCGGAAGCCGATTGGCGCCGAAGAGGATGAGCACGATCACCAGGATGATCAGTAGTTCCTGATAACCCAAACCAAACATGGAGAACTCCTTTCAGCCACTCACACCTTAACGCGCCCCTAGGCGCCACGCAAGACCCGCCGCTCCCCCACCCGTACCGTGACGCGACGTCCGTCGAAGTACTCGAGCAGGGGAATCGCGTATTTCCGAGAGACCCCGAGCAGGTCCTTGATATCACCCGGCCCGATCTCCTTGCGCTCTTTGAGAAAGGCCACGAGCTTCCCCTGGATCTCGTCGAGGGCCGAGGCGTGGAAGAATAGCGACTCCTTGACACGGACGAGGCGCCGACCCTCGATCAGAACTTGAAAGAGTTCGTGCTCCTCCCCTCCCTGGACTCCCGCGCGGGACAGGGCCTCCTCTGGACTCGGCGGGGCGGCCGCGCTCTTCAGGAAGTCCTGTTCGACTCGCTCGACCGCCCGCTGTTGCTCGCCAGAGAGCCGGACCTCGTGAGCGGCCAGGCGCACCTTGTCGCGGTCCAGCGTGATGAGGCCCTCTCCCTGGAGCGCGCTCACCAGATACGCGAAGACCTTGTCATCAGGGGCCCCTACCCGCCCTCGTAACTCCTCGCGCGACATGCCTGATCGGAGGGGGTTGGCGCGATGGAACTGCTCGAGAACCTCGATCATCAGCGCTCGGAAGCGCGCATGGCTCTCCGGGTGTAGATACCAGTCGCGGTCGACCGCCAGAAGCCGTCCCCCTCCCAGCAGCTCGTCGAGCGCCATACGCAAACGCGTGGGCCCGATCCCAACACGCCCCGACAAGTGCGCCGTCCGGGTGCCGGCGGCGCCCGCCTGGCGCGCGTGCTCCTCCACCACAGCTTCCGGACTGCCGTCGGCGAGCAGGGCCAGGTGAGCCACCAGGGCCGGCGTCTTGCGCTTGAAGCGCGGAGGATCGATGTCGAGCAAAGTCCCTCCGCCGATGGTGACGATTGGTGAATAGGATCGGACGACGAAGCGGTCGCCAGGCAGAGCCACGACGGGCGCCTCCAGGCGGAAGCGGGCGAACGCCGTGTCCCCGGGGGCCAGCTGAGCACGGTCGAGGAGAAGCACCCGCGCCATGACCTCACTCGTCCCGGCATGAAAACGAACGCGGTCGCGCGGCTTGAGGGGACGCGGGGCGCTTTCGAGCAACTCAAGGGTGCCGTCGACCAGCTCGGCGGCAACCAGCGTGTCCTGCAGGCCGAGGACGTCGCCGCGGTCGAGGGCGGCGCGTTCCAGCCCTTGCAGATTGACCGCAGTGCGCTGGCCAGCCACCGCCCGCTCGACCGGACGCCCGTGCACTTGCAGTCCGCGGATCTTGGCCTGCGCACCGCGGGGAAAGATCTCAACACGATCATCGACGGCGAGCGTTCCCGCAGTAAGGGTCCCGGTTGCCACGGTGCCGAAACCTCTAATCGTGAACACCCGGTCGATCGGCAGTCTGGGAAGCTGATCCGTTCCCCGCGATGGAGTCGCGGCGGCCAGCGCCCGCAGGGCAGCCTGGAGATCGGCGAGTCCCTGGCCGGTCTTCGCGGAGACGGGGAGCAGTGGCGCACCTTCGAGGAAGGTTCCCGCGAGAAGACGATTCACGTCGTCGGTCACGAGCTCAAGCCAGTCGCCTTCGACCATGTCGACTTTGGTGAGCGCGACCAGGCCGGCCCGGATGTGCAGGAGCGAGCAGATGGCCAGATGCTCGCGCGTCTGGGGCATCACTCCCTCGTCGGCCGCCACGACCAGCATGGCGAGGTCGATGCCACCCACACCCGCGAGCATGTTCTTGACGAAGCGCTCGTGACCGGGAACATCGACGATCTCGACCGTCAACCCGTCCGGCTCTTCGAGGAACGCAAATCCGAGGTCGATGGTGATGCCGCGGGCCTTCTCTTCGGGGAGCCGATCCGTATCGATGCCGGTCAGCGCCCGGACGAGCGATGTCTTTCCATGATCGATGTGACCGGCCGTGCCGACGACGACGTGGCGGGCCGTCATCAGCGGGCACAGGCCGCGGCGAGGGCAGCGGCCAAGCTCCGCACCTGGTCAGGCAAGATGGTCCGGCAGTCGAGGAGAAGTCGATCGTCGGCGATACGGCCGATGACGGGCGGCGCCCCTCGCCGAAGGGCTTCGTCCAGGGCCCGCGTGCATGCGGCGTCAGCCCCTACCGCGACGCAGAGAGTGGGAAGTTCGACCGTGGGCAGCGCGCCTCCGCCTACTTGCGAGGTGGACGCGAGCAGGGACGCCGCGAGGCGCAAGCGCAGTTCGGGACCGAGTGCGGCCAGCAGCCGCCGCCCGCGGGAGCGGATGGTCCGCATAGGCTCGGTGAGAAGACGCAGGGTCGGAACGGTCTGGAGGGCATCACCGGCCTCGTAGGCGCCGAGCGTCGCCTCGAGGGCGGCCAAGGTCAGCTTGTCAATGCGCAGGGCGCGGTTGAGCGGGTTCCTCTGGAGCTGCTGGACGAGGTCCCGCCGGCCAACCACGATGCCAGCCTGAGGACCGCCGAGGAGTTTGTCGCCGGAGAAACACACCAGGTCTACCCCCGCCGCCACCACTTGGGGCACCGTCGGCTCGTCGCCGAACCCCTGCGATGACAGGTCGAGGAGCGAACCTGAGCCGAGATCTTCCATCACCGGAAGCCCACGCTCGCGACCGAGCTGGCTGAGCTCGCGGGAGGAGACTCCTGCGGTGAAGCCGACCACGCGATAGTTCGAGGTGTGAACCTTGAGTAAGAGGGCCGTGTCCGGGCCGATGGCTTGCACGTAGTCGCGCAGGTGCGTGCGGTTCGTCGTTCCTACCTCGCGCAGGCGCGCGCCGCTACGCTGCATGATGTCGGGAATCCGGAACTCCCCGCCGATCTCGATCAGCTCTCCTCGTGAAACAACGACCTCGCGCCCGCGCGCCACCGACTCGAGGGCGAGGAGGACGGCGGCTGCGTTGTTGTTCACCACCAGCGTGTCCTCGGCGCCCGTCAGCCGGCGCAGCATTGCGTCGACGTGCGCGTACCGTGAGCCGCGCTCCTTGCTCTCGAGGTCGAGCTCCAGGTTGCTGTAGGCGGACGCTACCGCACCGATTCGGGCGACGGCGGCGTCGCTGAGGAGCGCACGACCAAGGTTGGTATGCAGAACCACACCGGTGGCGTTGATGACAGGCCGCAGCGAGTAAGCGCTTTCGCGCCCGGCCGTACGCACACGCTCCACCAACGTCTCTAGGTCCGCGGGGAGCCCTCCCTCCGCCCGAATGCGCCGCCGTTCGCGCTCGAGCACTTCGCGGGCGGCCACCGTAAGCCGAGCGCGGGGGAGACTTCGCGTCACCTCCCGGCCTTCGAGGGAACGCACCAGCCGGTCGACCGAGGGCAACCGGCGCAGGGCCCCGGCAAGCTCAGCGCTCATTGAGGGCCGCCTCCACCTTTTCCCGAACCCGGGCTACCACCTCCTGGGCCTCGGTTCGCCACGCTTGGGTCGTCCATTTGCCCGCCTTCTCGCTGCTGCCCCAGCGTACGGCATCCTCCGTGAGCCCGGCCCAGAACTCCTCGAGGTCAGTCGGCGACAACGACTGACCGCGCAGGGCACGCGTCCATTCAGCAGCCATGGCCTCGATAAGGCGGTCACGCTCGGTCGCCAGCCGGCGCGCCCTGCGAATGAGCTCAGCGAGTCGGGGAGCCATCAGGCCTGGTCCACCACGCGCGGCAGGGCACGGGTGCCACGGTGGGTTCCGTCGGTCTACTTGTGGTGGTCGAGGCCACGGAAAGCGTCGATAAAGCGGATGATCCGCTTCTCATCGATGTCGTCGAGCGTCTCCAGGCGCGTCCATGCCGTGAGAGCGATGCGGCTCTTCATCGAAGGGTATGGGGCCAGAACGACGTATTTATCGTAGCGCTCGACGATGGCGCGAAGCTTCATCACCAGCTCCGGACACTGGCAATTGTACTGGACGAGGACCCCACCATCTTCGAGATTGTGGACCTGCAATTCGGGAATGATCGGACGCGCATGCACACCCCACGGCGCGACATAGGATAGATGCGGGCCCGACGTGGGCGGATCCGAATTGTAGGGCTCGTGGGGCTCTTGCGCGGAACCGAGATGACGGTTCCCCTGATCGGGAAACTGGACACCGGGCAAGTCGGCGGCCACCCGGTAGGCCAGGTACCCGACAACGACTCCGATCACGACAGCAGCCGAGCCGAGCGTGATCACCGGTCGCCATCGGGTCCGATCCTGTGTCCTGTCGCGCGCGGTCGCCATGCTCCTTGCCAGCTGGCGGAAGCGTGTGGGAGTCGAACCCACCTCCAGCTTGTCTAGAGCCGGACACCGGATTTGAAGTCCGGGAGGCCCACCGGGTTCCTAGACGCTTCCAGCGGCGAACCGAGTGTAACACTTGAACATGGGGGGTCTCGACGACCCCCCAATCCCCCCGCGCTCGGAGCCGCCCCAGGGTACCTGGGGCGCCCCTCGGGACCACGCTCGCTGGGGGGTCTCGACGACTGAACATGGGGGGTCTCGACGACCCCCCAATCCCCCCGCGCTCGGAGCCGCCCCAGGCACCTGGGGCGCCCCTCGGGACCACGCTCGCTGGGGGGGGCTCGACGACTGAACATGGGGGGTCTCGACGACCCCCAATCCCCCCGCGCTCGGAGCCGCCCCAGGCTACCTGGGGCGCCCCTCGGGACCACGCTCGCTGGGGGGGGCTCGACGACTGAACATGGGGGCTCGACGACCCCCATCCCCCCGCGCTCGGAGCCGCCCCAGGCAACCTGGGGCGCCCCTCGGGACCACGCTCGCTGGGGGGGCGCGACGCACCCCCCATCCTCCCCAGGCACCTGCCCCGGGCGGAGGGCGCGACAACCCCTCAATCCCCTCGGCGCTCGGAGACGGGTTTGGGCATCGGACCCGCCCCGGGGGAGCGGGTGGGCTCAGCCGCCGACGAGGGGGGGAAAGAGGGTCACGGTGTCCTCGGCGGCGAGGACGCGATCGTCGTGGGCGTTGGTACCGTTGACCAGGACGACGACGGACATCTCCCGAGGAATGCCAAGGGCTTCCGTCACATCACGTACGGTGCTGCCCTCGGAGAGCGTCAGAAATGCGGTAGTACCGGAACGAGGTAACGGAAGAAATCGAGCGAGGGTAGCGAAGGCCCTGACCTCGACCCTCACCGTCCTCCCGATGTTCCCCCCACGCGCAGCCGATCACCGGGCCGGATCTGATCTTGCCTGGCCAGGCCGTTCCAGCGGACCACGTCACCGACCGACACTCCATAGCGCCTGGCTATCCCGTCCACGGTGTCACGAGGACGGACCACGTGGACCTGGTGGTCGCCGGCAAAGGCCCGGATTGTGCCGGCAGCGCCTCGGCTAGACCCGGCGGGACGATGCGGCCGCTGGAGCGCGGCGAGAACACCCGACTTGGTACCCGGTGGCACATTGAGCTCGTACGCGCCGCCAGGGGGGGTAATGCCTCGGACCAGCACGGGATTCATGGACCGAAGGGTATCGATGGCGATTCCGGACGAAGCAGACACCGAGCGCAAATCGGTGGATCCGGGGACAGCGACCCGTTCCTCGATGGGAGCACTGATCTGGGGCGGCTCGAAGCCGTAGCGGATTGGCTCGCGGCCGATGTGAGTCGCAGCCAAGATCCGAGGCACGAACTCCTTCGTTTCACTATGCAGGAAGCTCGTGCGCGCCAGCGCCCAGAAGTCGCTGGAGCCGGTGGCACGGATGGCCCGGGCGATCGTTCCCTCACCGGCATTGTAGGCCGCCTGGGCCAGGAACCATGACCCGAACAGGTTGTAGAGATCACGGAGATAGGCAGCCGCCGCCAGAGTCGATTTTTCGGGATCGAGCCGCTCGTCCACCCAGTGGTCGACGCGCAGTCCGTAGCGACGGGCAGTGGTCGCCATGAACTGCCACAGGCCCCGGGCCCCCGCGTGCGAGGTCGCAATCGGGTTGAAGCCACTCTCGATCATCGCGGTGAAAGCCAGTTCCTCGGGCAGGCCATGCCGACTCAGCGTGTCCCGAATCATGCCCAGGAACTTGCCAGAGCGGTTCAACCATTGGTTGATCACATCCCTGCGCTCACGCGTGAAGAGATCCAGAAAGTACCCAACCTGCGAGTTCGTCACGACCGGGTAGCGATCGACCCCTTCCACCGCCCCAGGCGTCGCCACGCTCGACTCTGCATGCCAGGCCACCATGGGATCGGCCTTCGCCGGCATGGGCTCGGCTAGCCCCTCTGACTCGATGTCCCACCTCTCGACCAAGCTCGTCGGCCAACTCTGCTCGACGGGCCCGATGTCCAGGCCCAAGGTCAACCTCACACGCTCCACACCCTGGCCATCGGAGAGGGTGCTGGAATCCTGGACATCCCCAGGGCATGTCTCCTGGTCGTTGAGAGCCGGCACACGCGGCTCAGCAGCACCGTACCGGATAGCACCAGGGGCCAAAACCAGGCAGAAAGCGGCCGCTAATGGGAGAAAAGAGCCTCGAATCGCCATAGAAGGACTCAACGCGCCTCTTGATATCACAGCAGGCGCGTTCGGGTCAACTTCCTTGACGGGTCGGGCCCTCCCTCGTCAGAATCGGATAGATTTTGGTCATGAGCCACCAGTGCTTAGAGAGATAGGAGGAGCCACCCGTGAAGGAGCTCATCGGTCCGCTGGTAGCCGGCGCTCTCCTGGTTGGAGGTCTCGCTCATGCTGCGGCCCAGACACCAGTGGGGGCGCCAAGCGGCGGCATGAAGGTGGAGAAGTCTGCTGATCGGGACGAGACGACAACGGGGGAAACCGCGGTCGGGCGGGTGAAGTCGGCGTCGCCCGCCACCCTCGTGGTCCTGGGAAAATCCCAAGGGAAAGCTGCCGAATGGACGTTTGCGCTCGACACGAACACGAAGATCAGGAAGGCGGGCAAGGATATCACCGTGACCGATCTGAAGGAAGGCGACGCAGTTCAGGTTCGCTACATGGAACACGGCGGAAAGCGCGTCGCCCAGACAGTCAGGGCGCGTACCACGCCCCCCAGGCCCGAGGCCAAACCTGTCGACAAGCCAGCAGAAAAGAAGCCCTAGTTCGGCCCAAGCCTCCAGTGTTCCTGAGGAATGCGCCAAGGCTCCCCTGGAGCGCTGTCAATGATCGGACCGGCGGTTCGGGCGGACAACTGAGCGGTCGCGGGTGGCGGTTTTCTCCTCGACGCCTTCGAACCACACGTTGCGGTCGGTCAGGTCCACTGACGCACCAACCCCCGACTCGACCGTGACCTCCTGGAGCCAGACCGTGACGCGTTCGTAGCCGACTAGCCGCCGCTGTGTCTGGTAGGTCCCCGTCTCCTTGCGGGTATCCTTGGACGCTCGATCGACATAGACCGAGCGGCGCCCAAGCAGGATCCATCGCCCCGCGGGAACGTCCTCGATGGCAAAGCGGCCGGTATCATCGACCGTGGCCCGCGGGACCACCAAGAAATCACCCGAGCCCTTGAGATCCCGTACGAACGTCTCGAGGACCTCCCGTATCTCAGGGATCGCCGTGCGATAGCCGGTCATGGAGTCACGTGACTGGCGCTTGATACGTTCGAGGTTCGCCAGGATCGTGTCAGACCGCGGTACCAGCAGCACCTCGAGCGCGGCCAGAGGAACTGGGGGACTGGCCGCCCTCGGACCGCTAACCAGCGCGGTCCCGCTCACGGTGCCTATCCGGGCCGGCTCAGTCGCCTGGCTGTTCCCGGGCCCAACACGTGTCAGGCACGTCCCCGCCATGATCACCCCGAGAAGCAACCGGCGTCTGGTCACATCCGACCTGCTACGACGAGCGACGACGCGCGCGCTGGATCTCGAACACAATCGGCAAACACGACAGGACGATGACGACGACCACCACAACGTGGATGTACTGGTCGATATTCGGAATGACGCTGCCGAGAAGATACCCCGCCCAGGTCATGCTGAGCACCCACCCCACACCCCCAGCTACGTTATAGGTCAGGAACTTACGGTACTCCATCCTCCCGACCCCAGCCACAACAGGGGCGAAGGTCCGAATGATGGGAACGAAGCGAGCGATCACGATCGTCCGTGCCCCGTAGCGGGCATAGAACTCTCGCGTCCGTTCGACGTGGCGCGGGTTGAAAAGCAGCGACTTCTCCCGCGTGAACAGGGCCGGCCCCAACCGGGCTCCGATGGCATAGCCGACGCTGTCGCCGACGACTGCCGCCACGATCAGGATCACATTGATCCACCAGATGTTGAGCACGCCGGCGGCCGCCACCAGACCCGCGGTGATGAGCAAGGAGTCACCGGGGAGGAAGAAGCCGACGAGTAACCCCGTCTCGGTGAACACGATGACCGCGAGGAGAACGTAGCCGCCCCACCGAATCAGCCCGTCCAGCGAGTGGGTGCCGGTGAGGACACCAACCAGGAACTCCACGCGCGGCTACTTGCCGCGCGCCATTGCGCTCACCGGTCGATCGACCCCGGCCGCTTCCGTCCCGCCCCGGATCCGCATCCCGTAGAACGAACGGTACACGAACAGGACCGACACGGCGAAGAAGAGCGCGGCCAGCACGCGCGTGAGCGCCGGGCCCCGGTCGGCGGTGAGGGTCACCGCCAGCTCCACGGCCAGGAGGCCGAAGAGGGTGGTGAACTTGATGACGGGATTCATGGCCACCGACGAGGTGTCCTTGAAGGGGTCGCCCACGGTGTCGCCCACCACGGTGGCCGCGTGGAGGGGGCTGCCCTTCTCTTTCAGCTCGACCTCGACGATCTTCTTGGCGTTGTCCCACGCTCCCCCCGCATTGGCCATGAAGACCGCCTGGTAGAGCCCGAACAGCGCAATCGAGATCAGGTAGCCGATGAAGAAATACGGCTCCAGAAAGGCGAAGGCCAACGTGGAGAAAAAGACGGTCATGAAAATGTTGAACATCCCCTTCTGCGCGTACTGCGTGCAGATCTCCACCACTCGCTTGCTGTCGCTCACCGAGGCCTTGGTCCCATCCAGCCTGATGTTGGCCTTGATAAACTCCACCGCCCGATAGGCGCCCGTCGTCACGGCCTGGGTGGCCGCGCCCGTGAACCAGTAGATGACCGCGCCTCCCGTGATGAGGCCGAGCAGGAAGGGTGGGTAGAGCAACGAGAGCTTGTCCAGGTTCTGCGTGAGCCCGTGGGTCAAGACCACGATGATCGAAAAGATCATGGTGGTGGCGCCGACGACGGCGGTGCCGATGAGCACGGGCTTGGCGGTCGCCTTGAAGGTGTTGCCCGCCCCGTCGTTTTCCTCCAAGAGCTGCTTGGCCACCTCGAAGTCGACGTCGAATCCGTACTGGCGCCGGATGGTCGGCTTGATGTCCGGAATCTGCTCGATGACCGACAGCTCGAAGACCGACTGCGCGTTGTCCGTCACCGGCCCGTAGGAGTCCACCGCGATGGTCACCGGACCCATCCCCAGGAAGCCGAAGGCCACCAGGCCAAAGGCAAAGACGGCCGGCGCGACCATCAGGGCACCCAACCCCAAGGTGCTCATGCCATAGGCGATACCCATGAGAACCACGATGACCATGCCCAGCCAGTACGCGCTGAAGTTGCCGGCCACGAATCCGGACAGGACGTTGAGCGAGGCGCCTCCCTCCCGGGAGGCGGCCACGACCTCGCGCACATGGGCTGACTCGGTCGAGGTGAAGATCTTGACGAACTCGGGAATGATGGCACCGGCCAGGGTACCGCACGTGATCACGGTGGATAGCTTCCACCAGAGCGTCCCATCGCCCAGGCTGCCGATCAGCACGTACGAGGCGATGTAGGTCACGACCACCGAGACGAGCGACGTCAGCCAGACGAGATTCGTGAGCGGGGCTTCGAAGTTCATGTTCCGCGCGTTGCCGTAGCGGGCGCGTGCGAAGGCCTCGTTCACCAGATAGGAGAACCCGCTGGCAAGGATCATCATGACCCGCATGACAAAGATCCACACCAGGAGCTGGACCTGGATGATTTGCTGGGGAACCGCCAGCAGGATGAAGGAGATGAGGGCCACCCCGGTCACCCCGTAGGTCTCGAAGCCGTCGGCGCTGGGGCCCACCGAATCTCCGGCGTTGTCACCTGTGCAGTCGGCGATGACGCCGGGGTTGCGGGCATCGTCCTCTTTGATGTTGAAGACGATCTTCATCAGATCGGACCCGATGTCGGCGATCTTGGTGAAGATCCCCCCCGCGATCCGCAAGGCGGCCGCCCCCAGCGACTCCCCGATCGCGAAGCCGATGAAGCACGCGCCGGCATAGTCACCCGGGATGAAAAGCAGGATGCACAACATCAAGAACAGTTCCACGCTGATGAGGAGCATCCCGATGCTCATGCCGGCCTTGAGGGGGATGGCGTACACCGGGAAGGCTTTGCCCTCCAGACTGGCGAAGGCCGTGCGGGAGTTGGCGAAGGTATTGATGCGGATGCCGAACCACGCGACGCCGTAGCTGCCCGCAATCCCGATCAGACTGAACAGCAGGATGATCGCGACCTTGATCGCCTCGAAGTGCAGGAGGAAACCAAAGTAGAGCAGGATGATGGCGCCGATGAAGATCTCGAGGATGAGGATGAACTTCCCCTGCGTGACGAGGTAGGTCTTGCACGTCTCGTAGATGAGCTCCGAGATCTCGCGCATCGACTCGTGCACCGGCAGGCGGCGAAGCTGACCGTAGATCACCAGCCCGAAGACGAGCCCGAGGACGCAGACGACCAGCCCGAGGCCCAGCAGGGTTCGACTATTCAGGCCACCCACACTGACCTGGGAAAGGTCCGGGATCCTCAGATTCGCCTCTCCTCCACCTGGATGCGCAGCTGGCGCGGGGGTCTGAGCCAGGGCAGGGCACACGGTGCTCAACAGCGCCAGGGCGAGTACGAGCAGTAGAGCGACGGAACGAGCGCGGCCAGGGGCGAGGCGAGTCAGGCTCATCCTGAGATTCTCCTTCGAAGGGTGCTCAATCACCTCGGTCGGCACGGCCGGGCGGTGACTTCCCAAACCCTCAGAATGTTACGTGCCACCCAGGACGGTGTCAACCGTTCCCCGACCCTTCTGTCGGCAAAGTCCTTGAGTTGACAGCCTTTGTCGCCACTGAGTAGCATGCCGAGCGTGATCGCGCACGCTCATGGGAGGCACCTCGTTGTTTCGTAAGACCCGCGGAGCGATTCTCTGTCCTTCTTGCGGCCGCCTCACCAATGCCGATGCCTTGCAGTGTCTCGTGTGCGGACGGCGCAACCCCGGGATGTGGGGCCTGGCCGATCCTCTGCGGGCGCTCTTCCGACACCGGCGCTTCACCGACGTCGTCACCGTCGTGTGCATCGCCGCATATCTCGTTTCCTTGCTCATCGATCCTGGGAGCATCTTTCGTTCGCGAGGCCTGTTCAACGCCTTTGCTCCCAGTAGCCAGGCCTTGCTAGCCTTGGGCGCCACTGGGGCGTTGCCCATCCACGCGGGGCGCTGGTGGACGCTGCTCACAGCCATCTATCTGCACGGCGACGTGTTCCACATTCTGTTCAATCTCCTCTGGATCCGTCAGCTCGGGCCTGCCATCGAGGAGCTGTACGGGCCGGCGCGTACAGTGGTGATCTTCACGGTGGCGGGGGTGGCAGGCTTTGCTCTCTCCAACCTTGTGGGGATTCCCCTCACGGTGGGCGCCTCGGGATCGATTTTCGGGTTGCTGGGTGCCATGGTGGCGTATGGGCGACGCCGGGGCGGGACGTTCGGCTCCATGGTGCTCCGGCAGTACGGGACGTGGGCGTTGATTCTCTTCCTGCTCGGGTTCGTCATGGCGAGCGTCAACAACTACGCTCACGCGGGAGGGTTCCTGGGCGGCCTGCTCGCTGGCTTTATTGTCTCTCTGGCCGAACATCGCACGGAGCGGGGAGTCGATCAGCTGGGGGCCGCCGTGTGTCTGCTGCTCACCGCGCTCTCATTCGCACTGGCCGTCTGGACGGCCTTCCTGTAGCCCTGGTGAGCGGGCCTCCGACTCCACAACCGACTCGCGGGCCGAAAATCACGAGCGCCCCGGGGTACCCCGGGGCGCTTCGCGTTCGATGGGACGGGGGCTCTGTTCAGGCCCCCATTCGTCACACGGTGACTGCCACGTACAGGCTAGCTCCGTTTCGATTCACGAGGAGAAGAACGGGCGTCCCCTTCCCCTTCTTCCGGTCCACGCTCCGCTTCAGATCGTCGACCGTCGTGACCTTCTGATGATCGGCTTCCACGATCACGTCGCGCTGGCGAAGCCCTGCGCCGGCGGCTGGACTGCCCTCGGCCACGTCGGCCACGACCACGCCCTGCTCAGTCTTGAGACCCAGCTCCTTGGCCAGCGAGGGGGTCAGGGGCTGCACGGAGAGCCCGAGCGCGCCCTTGGCATCGGCCTTGGCAGCCTTCGGCGAGCCGGGATCGTCGAGCTGGACGATCTTGGTGTTGAGGGTGAGGGGCTTTCCGTCGCGGATGATCCGAAGCGTCACGTCCTTGCCCACTGGTGTCTCGGCCACCGCGCGCGGCAGGTCATCGGTCTTCGCCACGGGACGACCGTCGTACTCCGTGATGATGTCACCAGGCTTCAGGCCAGCCTTGTGGGCGGGCGAGCCGTCGGTCACCGACGAGACGAGCGCTCCACTCTTCTCCTCGCGCTGGAACGCCTTGGCCAGCTCTGGCGTCAGCGGCTGAATCGCGACTCCCAGCCACCCGCGTACCACATGGCCGTGATCTGCCAGCTGGGTCACGACCGTCTTGGCGAGATTGGCGGGAATGGCGAAGCCGATGCCGACCGACCCGCCTGTCTCGCTGTAGATCGCCGTGTTGATCCCGATCACTTGCCCTTGCGCATTGACCAGCGGGCCGCCGCTGTTACCAGGGTTGATCGACGCGTCCGTCTGGATGTAGTCATCGTAGGGACCGCTGCCGATCACGCGGCCGGTGGCGCTCACGATCCCCGTGGTCACCGTGGCCTCGAGCCCGAATGGGTTGCCGATCGCCATGACCGGCTCGCCCACTTCCAGCCTGGACGAATCTCCGAAGGGGATCACCGGAAGACCAGTGGCCTCGATCTTCACCATGGCCAGGTCGGTCTTGGGGTCGCCGCCCACGACCTTGCCGGAGAACTCGCGCCCGTCGGCAAGCTTGACCTGGATCTGGCCGGCGCCGTCGACGACGTGGTTGTTGGTCACGATGTAACCATCGGGATTGATGATGAAGCCCGTTCCCATCCCGCGGCTAGGCCGCTTGGGCTCTCGCTCGAAGAACCGCCGGAACTGCTCCCGCGGATCACTGCCGCGTGGCATGCCCTCTCGCCCCGCCTCTCCGCTCTCGGCGTCTCGCTTGATAGCGATGTTCACAACGGCCGGCTTGATCTCCTTGCCCAGGCGCACCCAGTCCGGGGCTAAGGTCTGCGAGGGCGCCGTTATTGCCGGGCGTTCCGTCCATAGGGGCGTCTTCATAGGCCTTGGTGAGGCCCATGTGCGGTGACACTCCCACGATGGCCGCCGCCACCGCAACGCCCGCCACCGGCCACAGCCAGCGCCGCTGTCGCCGGGCAGGCGGCATCACGTGCGGATTCACCTCGCGCCGTTCCCCTCCGTTGTCCACGTTCCCGTGATCCGTCATGTGTGCTCCTCCTTGAGGCTTATGCTGCGTCTTGAGGAAGCGTAGCGGATCGAGGTGAGAGCGTCGTGAGGCGGAGATGAGAAAAATCTTAGAGAAGCTCGGCGCGTGATCGAGCGGCTCATCGCCAGTTCACCCTATATCGGCATCTACGTGGCCCTCTGTCTGGGGGGGATCGGGCTGCCCATCCCGGAAGAGGTTCCCATCGTCACGGCGGGGGTGCTCGCCCATCAGCGTGTCGTCCGCTGGTGGTTCGCCCTCGCCACGTGCATCGCGGGAGTGGTCACGGGTGATCTCGTGCTCTATTGGACCGGGCGCCAGTGGGGTGAGCGGGTCCTCGACCTACCCCTCGTGGGGCGATTGCTGGACGTCAAGCGACGTGACTCGCTGGAGGCCGCCTACCGGCGGAACGGAATGCTTATCGTCTTTGCGGCCCGGCACGTGATCGGATTGCGGGCCGCCGCGTTCCTCACGGCCGGAATCGTGAGGCTCCCCTTCTGGAAGTTCATCGTTGCCGACGGCGCGGCCATCGCCTACGGCGTCCCCCTGAACTTCGCCATCGCCTACTTCTTCACGGCGCACCTGCGAGTCATCCTCGACGACGTGCGCCGGATCGAGAGCTGGCTCGCGCTCGTGCTCCTCGTGGGCGGCGCCACGTGGATCAGCTTCGCGCTCTGGCGTCGCAGCCACCGTGTTCTCAGTTAGCTCATCCTCTCCCTTTTCGCGCGGCGGCGCTCCCCCCGATCATGGTCAATGCGCCATGAACACGGGCACGGTCATAGTTCGCAAGATCTCGCGGGTCGCTCCCCCGAGCACGAATTCCCGCAGGCGGGACTGACCGTACGCTCCCATGACGATGAGGTCGGCATCGAGATCGGCCGCCTGAGAGAGGAGCAAGGCACCGACTTCCACGTCGTCAGACGTGAGGGACGCGGCCTCCGCCCTGACTCCATGACGGGCCAGGTGCAAGGCGATATCGGCGCCAGGCAACTCTCCGTGACCACGCAATCCCCCGCGGGGGTTGATGGCCAGGACTGTCACTTTGGCTGCGCCCTCCAGCAGAGGCAGCGCATCGTTCACGCTGCGGGTAGCCTCCCGGCTGGCGTTCCAGGCCACCAGGACCCGTTGCCCAACCGTCTTGAAGGTGCCCGCGTAGGGAACGACGAGGACGGGGCGTCCCGAGCCCAGCACGATTCGCTCGGGCAAGTCGCCGGTTGAACCGAGCGCGTCGTCGTCCGGATCGGCCTGGCCCACGATTGCCACGTCAGCATAGCGGCTGTGCAGGGTGGCGACCTCGCCGGCCTCGCCTTCTCGGGCGCGCCACTCGGTGGGGAAGCCCCCACCTTCGGACCTTCGGCGAAAAAGTTCTTGCACGCGCGTGGTTGCCTCGCCCAAGGTTCGCATCTGCAGCTCAACGAGCTCCGGGGTGAGTTGCGCCTCGATCACGGCCGGGACCTGGGGCGGCGGTGATACGTACAGTCCTGTCAGATGGGCGCCGAACCGACTCGCCAAGCCGGTCGCCACATCGATACGAGTCAAACAGCTCTTGGCGGTATCGAGCACGACGAGGAGATCCTTGAACCCGCCCATGGTTTCTCCGCTCCTATGGGTGCTGCTCGAGGTTGAAGCCGACCTGCACCCAGTTCCACGAGAATATGCTGACGTCATAGGTATTCGCGCCGGGAGGTACGGTGACGTCGAAGTAGACGCGACCACCCGGATTGATCTCGTTGGGTCCCCAGGCGATGCGTTGACCCACCTGCTTTCCGGCGGCATCGTATCCGTTCACCAAGACCTGTATCTTCTGGGCGGTGAAGCCCCAAGTATTGGTGATGTGCCCGTCGACGAGGACACCAGCAGCCCCCCGTGGTGTCGCCGTCCACTGGATCCGGAAATACTGCTGCCAGCCGCTGATGTGGGGCTGAAGGTCCCCGGGCTGCCAATCGGCCGGCGCTGACATGGTCGCACAGCCTGCCAGGATCGCAGCCAGCCACACCATGGACACGTTCCGCCACCTTCGTTGCATCACGATCCTCCTGTTGGAATGGGGGGCCTCGAAAGGGCCCCCCATGCCCCCCTGGGCGCTCGCGACGCCCCGGGGGACCCGGGGCGTCCCTCGGTTACACGTGTGCTTTCCGGTGCCCGGGGTTTCTCTCCGCCAAGCTCTGGGCCTGCGCCCGGCCCCTCTTGTCCCTCGGTTACACGTGTGCTTTCCGGTGCCCGGGGTTTCTCTCCGCCAATTCCCTGGGGCCGCGCCCGGCTCCCCGCGTCCCTCGGTTACACCTGTGCTTTCCGGCGCCCGGGTGTCTCTCCGCCAGCCTCCTGGTTTGACCTCGATCCGCCTCAGCGCATGTCGGCGCCGTTGCCGGTTTGGACCCAGCTCCAGGAGAAGATAGAGACGTCATAGGTGGCGGCGGTCGGGACGGGGACGTTGAAGTAGACGCGGCTACCGAAGTCGATCTCGTTGGGTCCCCAGCTGATGAGTTGGCCCACCATCTCACCTGAGGCGTCGTAGCCGTTCACGAGCAAGCGGACGTTGAGCGCGGTGAACCCCCAGACGTTCGTGACGTAACCCTCGACGACCGTCTGACCGTTCTGCCGGGTAGCATCCCACTGAATCCGGAAGAACTGCTGCCAGCCCACGGTGAGCGGCTGCAGATTCCCGGGCTGCCAGGTCATGGGACCGGTGGCGCAGGCTGCCGGTAACAGGATCAGCAGCCCCGCCAGACCCATCCATGGAGGGATTCGCGACAGACAGCGCAACATACGCTTATGAACTCCCCTACGGTCAGTTGAAGACACTGCCGCCCGTCTGCACCCAGTCCCACGCGAAGATTGCGACGTCGTACGTTGCCGCACCGGGTGGTACAGGCACGTTGAAGAACATCCTGGCGCCAGGATCGATCTCGTTGGGTCCCCACGCGATCACCTGGCCAAGCGACGTGCCGCTGGCATCGAATCCAGTGACGAGCAACTGCATCCGCTGTGCCGTGAAGCCCCAGGTATTGGTGATGAAACCCTGAACGACCGCGTGGTCACCTCGCTGCGTTGCGTCCCACTGGATCCGGAAGAACTGCTGCCAGCCCGCGATCATCGGCTGCCGGTTCCCCGGGTTCCACACGGTGGGCGCAGCGAGGCCACAGCCGCCCGCGCTGGCGAGCAGCAACGCACAGATCCCTACCCAGATGACTGCCACTGTCGTCGCACGTCTCATGACGTCCTCGCGGGTCGTGGTGCCTCGCAGGCGAGCGATTCGAATATCGGAACCGTCCGTCGCGTGGGTCAGTCGCGACGCCCTCCCATGAAGCGCAGCAGGAAGAGAAAGAGGTTGATGAAATTGAGGTAGAGAGTGAGCGCGCCCACGATGGCGTACGATCCCACCCGTTCCGGCGGCACCGAAGCGGCCATCTGCTTGAGGCGTTGGGCATCCCAGGCGGTCAGTCCGGTGAAAACGATGACCCCCACCACCGATATAAGGAACTGGAGCGCGTCATTGTTCCAGAACATCCCTACGATCGAGGCGAGCACCAGCCCGATGAGGCCCATGAACAGAAACTGGCCTACCCCGGCCAGGCTTCGTTTGGTCGTCGACCCGAACACGGCGAGGGCGCCGAACATCCCGGCGGTGACGACAAAAGTCGTCGCGACCGATGCTCCAGTGTAGGCCAGAAGGATGACGGAGAACGTCACTCCCGTGAGGGCCGAGTAAAGGATGAACAACCAAGTCGCCGTCGAGACCGAGAGACGGTCGACACGGGCGGACAGATAGAAGACGAGGCCCAGCTGTGCGACGAAGAGAAGCAGGAAAACCAGGTGGTTGGCCACCAACGACTGGACGAGGCCTGGCGAACTCAGCATGCTGTACGACACCAACGCGGTGACGCCGAGCCCGAAGAACATCCAGCCATACACCTTGCGCAAGAAGGCGGTCACCCGCTCGTCGGACACCGCGCTCGGGACCGACCAGCCTCTCGTCAGATCAGACCGTTCCATGAGTCATTCTCCTTCCGCCGCGTCGAGGCGAGGACGGGATTGTCATCGCCGGTCCGGCGCAATTCCCTTAGGCCATGATAGCGCCGACCCGGCGCGAACGGGCGGGTCTTCCAACATCGCCCCCGAAGGAGCGAGCAATTGCATGACCAGATATCCGGCCGGCACCAGGAACGCCAGCGACCCGAGTCCCCACATGAGCACCCCGGCCGCGACCTGATCCTGGAGCGCCCAGACGCCGCCCTGCGTGTCGGCATAGGTCTGGTAGAGCGTCCGCCCGGCGAAGGTGAAGAAGGCGGCGAGGACGGTGCCCTGCACCTCAGCCAGCAGGAGGTAGGGCACCATGGCCCAGCGCGGCCAGCGCGAACGACTCGGCCATGGTTGGACCACCGGCCACCAGAAGAGAAGCGCGGTGAGCAGAAAGCAGACGTGCTCCACGTGATGCCAAGCATCAGATCGCAGGGCGAGCTCGTACATCACGGGAACGTGCCACGCCCAGGTGGCGACGACGAACGCGAGCCAGCCGACGGCCGGATGCGTAAGGGCACGGCTCAGCCGACGGAGTGGCGGCCACCCGAGCACCGAGACGATCAGGATCTGCGCGAGAGGACGAGGGAGACCACGAAGCAGCGGAGCCAGCGGCGCCCCCAGCCAGATCAGGGGCGGGGCGACGATCATGAGAATGAGATGCTGGACCATATGTCCGAGCAGGGAGCTCGCCGCCCAGGCGTCGAGCGGTGACACGAGGGCCACGAAAACCAGGTCCAGTCCAGCCATGAAGCAGAGGAGCTGGCGCCATCCGAATCGATGCGGTAGCCGTCGGCGCAACAGCACCCATCCGCGCGCATAGATCGCGGCGGTGACCAGGAGCGACAAGCTCACCAGCATCGGTGACACGCCTCGCCCCCTGCTTCTGGACCGCTCGCCGACTCAGCGATCCGGGCGAGGCGGTGGGACGGGAGAGCGAGCCACGGGGTCTCGAGGCGATCGCAACGTGTCGAGGAAGGCCACGAGAGCGGTGACCTCGGCCGGTGCGAGGTTCTTGCCGTAGGCCGGCATGTTTCCGCCCCCCTGGAGCACCTGACGGATGAGCAGATCGCGGGTCAGGCGCGAGGCGATTCCGTCGAGGGCGGGGCCGCGCCGTCCGCCCTCACCACCGAGGCTATGGCAATTGCGGCACTGCTTGTTCTGCAGGACCAGCGCGCCCTGCAGCTCGAGCGGGGAGCGGCCCTTGATGTAGCCGATCGGGATCGGCGCCCCGCTCCATCCTTCCATGAGAGGAGACCACGGCGACTTGGCCCCGAGATAAGTCAGGACGCCGAGGACAAGAAGAATCACCACCACACTCACCACCGCCATCGGTCGGCGGCGAAAGCTCTTCTCCCCGGTGCCGGCCAGAAAGGGCAGCGCGAGGAGCAGGGCGATGGCGACCAGCGGCCCCACCAGGATCAGGAAGGTCTCGGTGTAGGGAGGCAGCAAGGCAAACAGCGCGAAGAGCGACAGGAAGTAGAAGTCGGGACGCGGGACCGTCCGGATCAAGGTGGGATCCGCCGGTCCATTGGGGCCGTAGGGCCCAAACAGGGCAGCGCAGGCAAAGATGGCCAGGAGGACGATGCCGCCGAAGACGATATCCTTCTGGGCGGCCACCGGGAAGAACGGCACGCCGTCCTTCTTGACTTCCTCCTCGTAGCGCTCCCGATAGGTCGTCCGGTTCACCAGCCGCCCCGGCATCGGCCACTCGTTGATGCCGACCTTGAGCACCAGGAGCAGGTGGATGCCGATGAGGCCGAAGAGGAGGCCCGGGATCACGAACACGTGCAGGGCGAAGAAGCGCGACAGGGTCTCGGCGCCGATGATGGCGCCGCCGAGGACGAGATGGACGAGGTCCGCGCCGATCAGCGGCGCCCGCCCGATCATGGCCACCCCGATCCCGAGCCCCCAGTAGGCGTCCTGATCCCAGCGGAGGACCTGGCCCGTGAAGGCCATGCCCAAGGTACAGAGCAAGAGGAAGACTCCCACGATCCACGTCAGCTCGCGCGGGTACTTGTAGGCGCCGAAGAGAAAGACCTGGATCATGTGGAGCGACATCATGGCCACCATGAAGTTCGATCCCCAGAAGTGCAGGGCGCGGAGGAACCATCCGAGGGGCTGCTGGTAGTTCAGGTGCTCGAGGCTCGCGATAGGCCCCGCTCGGCGACGGAACGTACACGAGCGCGAGGCAGATGCCGGTCACGATCTGAAGCATGAAGATGATGAGGGTGGCGCTGCCGAACACGTACCACCAGCTGGCCGAGCTGCGGGGCACCGGGTGGGTGGCCGAGGGCAGAATGAGCTTCTTGAGCTGCAATCGCTCCTCGAACCAGTCGGCCATGCGCATCACACCGGCTCCGACAAGGTCGGGATCTGACCCCCGCGCACCCAGAGCTGGCCATCCTTGATGCGGTGCTCGTACTGGTAGAGGGGCCGTGGCGGGCGGCCCGGACGCGTGACGGCCGTCCTCGTAGAACACGCCGCCATGGCACGGACACATGAAGAGCCCTGACTCCTGGAACCAGCGGATGGGACAGCCGAGGTGCGTGCAGTTGATGGCGAACACCTGGAAGCGCTCGCCCTCCAGCCGGCGCACCCAGCACGGGATGTCGGCGGTCTTTCCGTCCCACGGCACCCTGAACGGATTCGTGTAGGAGGCCAGGCGCGTCTGGCGCTCCGGGAAGCTCGCGAGGGGCCCCAGCGCGATCCACGCCTGCTCGCCCCGACGACGGACCGCTGAAGCGACATAACCGACCAAGGGCACGCCGATGAGCAGAGCCGCCAGCCCGTTGCAGCGCAATTCCCAGTTTGAACAGAAAGCCCCGACGGGAGACGGGGGCCGGAGGGGGAGTCACCCCTCCCACTCCGTGATCACACATGCGGCACTCCTTGAGGCACGACCGAGCCGCGCGTGTTCACGGGACCCGGTGCCCGGCCAGCCACGCCACCACGTCTGTGATCTCCTCGGCCGACATCGGACGACCGGCAACGGCCTTCCGGTAGTCCGGCATCCCGAGGTCGGGCCGTCCAGCGATCACGGCGCTTCGGAGGTTCTGGTCGCTGACAAGCGCGACGTACGCCCGATCGACCACCGAGCCGCCCTTGGCGGTGCCCCGACCATCCGGGCCATGGCAGCTCGCGCAGTACACGCCGTACGCTTCTCGGCCTCGTGCGGGATCGCCACCAACTCCGCGATACGGCGGCAAGGCAACGTCCTTGAACTGCTCAGGGCGGCCCCATCGCCACCGCATCTCACGGATGAGCACGTCGACCTGCTCGTCGGTGAGAAACCCGCCACCTTTCTGGGAAAAGCCCGGCATGGCTGTGCGCGCCACCCCGAGCCCGATGATTCGACGAAGCGTATCGTCGTCAACCAGCGCCAGGTACAGCGGATCGTTGAGAGGGCGGGCCGCGCCGAGGCGTCCATCGGCGCCGTGACACCCTGAGCAGTTCTCGGCGTAAAGCTCGCTGAACGCGCGAACCTGGGTCGGGAGGATCGGTCGTTGATCGGGATTGGGGCGGCCGGGAAGCCGATCACAGCCGAGCGCGGTTAGCGCCGCCACTCCGGCCAGGATGACCTGCTTCCACCGCCGACACCTCACCGGTCATCCTCCTCGAACACGCCCGGGCTCTCGATGCCAGCGCGGGCCGCCAGGGGCCACGTCTGCATCGTCCCGATCGGCTCCGTGCGCGCGATCACCCAGCCCGCCACGAGGGCGAAGGCGACCTGAGAGGCAATGAACCAGGGCCACTCGATGCGCTGGTTGAGCACGGGATTCACGAGGCCGAGCGTCGCCCACACCAGGGCGGTCCACAGCAGCGGAGCGATGAAACCAGCCCACAAGATCGGATGACGCGGCAAAGTGGGAAGGATGACCGCGTACAGCAGTCCCACCAGGACGGAGAGCACAAGGTGCACGATGAGCCCCACCCCCAGGGCGACGGCGTTGAAGGACCGTAGTTGTGCCAGGTCCGCTGCCGCCAGCGAGGGCATCCCGGCCGCCGCCAGGAGGTTGATCGGATACCAGAGGCTTCCCTGGACGATGATCCCGAACAGGAGCGCAACCGCTGCCATGGCCACTCCGCCGGCGAGGCCGGCCTTGACCCCGGCCGAGTACGGACGGACCGCCACCGGCAGTCGCACCCGGTGGGCGCCCTGTCCCAGTCGCAAGTGCTCGATCGAGCGACGGCTCGTCGTCGCCGGGCGAGCGCGAAGCGCTTGTGCGCGGAGCGGGATGGTCACGGTGCGCTCGCGGGGAAACACCTCGCGCATCCACCCCACGAAGCCAATGAGGGCCAGCACGATCCCGACTGCGCTCACGGCGGCATGAGTTACCAGACCGGCAAAGCCGAGGGCGACCCCCACCGCCGTCACGAACGGCCACGCGGTAGGCGCCGGGAGTTCGACCGACTCGACGGGTTCGCGGGCGGATCGCCGGATCCCATTGTGTCAGCGCCCCACGATGTAGACGGCGGTCAGCACCACGATCCACACCACGTCCACGAAGTGCCAGTACCAGGAGAGGAGCTCCACCCGCTCGGCGTGTTCGGCCCGCACTGCCCCGAACACGGTGAAGATCCACACCAAGATCAGCAAGAGCAGACCCAGGGTGACGTGCCCGGCGTGGAAGCCCACCAGCGAGTAGAAGGTCGTCCCGAACAGGTTGGTCCCGATGGTCAGTCCCTGACGCACGATGAGCCCGTACCACTCGAGCGCGGTGCCGGTGAGGAACTCGGCGCCGAGCAGGATCGTCAGCAGCAGCCAGCTGCCGAAGAGCACGATCCGCCCCCCGCGCAGGGCGCGCACGGCAAGGGCAACGGTGAGGCTGCTTGCCAGCAGGCACGCGGTGCCCAGGAGCGGGAACTCGAGCACCTGTCGGGGCGTGGGCCCACTCAAGCTCTTGCCGATGTAGAAGAGGTAGGCCACCACGAAGGTCCCGAGAAAGGCCGACTCCATCACGAGGAGGGCGACCATCCCGGCCCGGCCGCGCGAGGGCAGTCGCCAGGTGGCTGCCGCCGGCCCCGCTCATTCGTGCCTCCCGTCGGGGTCGGTGGGGTGTTTGAGGTCCCAGAGCGGGCGACGGCTACGCACCACGGGGATCGTCTCGAAGTTGTACTCCGGTCGGCGGCGAGGTGGTCATCCACTCGAGTGTCCACGCATCCCACGGATCGTCTCCAGCCCGCGCGCCTCGCCGCACGGAGACGACGATGTTGATGACGAACATCAGCACCCCGAGGATCTGGGGCACCACGCCCAGGGAGGCGATGAGGTTGATGGTGTCCCAGCCGTGTCCGGTCTGGTAGGTGTAGATCCGCCGCGGCATCCCCAGCAAGCCGGCGAAGTGCAGGATGCCCATGGTCATGTTGAAGCCGATCAGGAACAGCCAGAAGTGCCAGCGTCCCAGCCGCTCGTCGAGCATGCGGCCGGTGACCTTGGGAAACCAGTAGTAGATCCCCGCGAACATCAGGAAGACGAACCCGCCGATCAAGGTGTAGTGGAAGTGGGCCACCACGAAGTAGGTGTCGGTCATCTGCCAGGTGAACGGCACCACCGCCAGCATGATGCCGGTCAGGCCCGCCACCAGGAACTGGAAGATGAAGGCCGACCGAGAAGAGCATGGGCGTGGCGAACGCGATCCGGCCGCCCCACATGGTGGCCAGCCAGTTGAAGATCTTGATGCCGGTGGGCACGGCGATGGCCATGGTGGTGGCGGCGAACAGCGTGTTCACGGGGGCGCCCAGACCGACCGAGAACATATGGTGCGCCCACACGCTGCCTCCGATGAAGCCGATGGCCAGGGTGGCCGCCACCATCATCGGGTAGCCGAACATGACCTTGCGCGAGAAGACGGGGATGATCTCGGAGGCGATGCCGTACGCGGGCAGGACGAGGATGTAGACCTCCGGATGCCCGAAGAACCAGAAGAAGTGCTGCCAGAGGACGGCCGACCCGCCGGCCAGGGTGTCGAAGAAGTGCGCGCCCAGGTACCGATCGAAGAGCAGCATGATCTGGCCCGCCGTCAGCACGGGCAGCGCGTACAGGATCTCGACCATGGCCATCAGCACCAGCCACACGAACAGTGGCATCTTGCCGAGGCGTCATCCCCGGGCAGCGCATGGTGAAGATGGTGGTCACCAGATTGATGGCGCCGGCCACGCTTCCGAAGCCGCTCACGAGCAGGGCCAAGACCCAGTAGTCGGTGCTCGTGCCCGGCGTGAACGGCCGCTGGGTGAGGGGCGCATAGGCGAACCAGCCGACCGCGGGCGCCGAGCCCGCCCCGTACAGGCCCGGGCCACCGATGAAGCTGAAGTAGAGGAGCAGTCCGCCGAAGCACGAGAGCCAGAAGCTGAAGGCGTTGAGGCGGGGAAAGGCCACGTCGCGCGCCCCGATCATGAGCGGGACCAGATAGTTGGCCACCCCGAACATCATCGGCATCCCCACGAAGAAGACCATGGTGGTGCCGTGCATGGTGAACAGCCGGTTGAAGGTGTCCGGCCCCACCACGGTGTTGTCGGGAACGGCGAGCTGCCAGCGCATCATGGACGCCTCGAGGCCGGCCACCACGAAGAAGACCAAGCCGAGCAGGACGTACATGATCCCGATCCGCTTGTGGTCCACGGTGATCAGCCACTCGTGGAGCACGACGACCAGCGGCAGGCGGCCCTCGACCTCCTCCTCGCGTCTCAGCGCCACGTCGACGGTGGACATGTCCCTCCTCGCTCGCTCACTTCAGGGTCAGCAGGTAGGCACGACGGCGGCGATCTGGTCATCGGCCAGGTTCATGGCCGGCATGAGGACCCCCGGCTTGAGATGCGCAGGATCCCTGATCCACCGGCGCAGGTTCTGCTCGGTGTTGGGGGCCACCCCGGCCCCGATGGTCGTGCGGCTCATGAGATGGGTCAGGTCTGGCCCGAAGGTCCCGTCGGCGGAGGTCCCCTGGACTCTGTGACAGCTCACGCAGGCCGTGCCGAGAAAGATGGTCCGCCCCGCCGCCACCTCGGGCGCTTCCGGGGCCCGGGCCTGCTGAGAGGCCACCCACCGATCGAAGTCCGCCTTGGGATGCACGAAGACCCGGATCTGCATGTTGGCGTGCTGGGTGCCGCAGTACTCCGCGCACTGGCCATAGTACGCGCCCGCCCGGAGGGGCTCGACCCACATGGTGTTGGGATGGTTGGGAATCACGTCCGTCTTGCCGTTGAGCTGGGGGATCCAGAAGCTGTGGATCACGTCCACCGCCTCCAGCCGGAGGACGGTGAGACGTCGCTCCGGCGGCTCACTCAGCGGAATATGCAGCTCGTTGGCGGTGACGATGCCGAGGTCAGGGTAGCGAAACTCCCACCACCACTGATGTCCGACCACCGTGACCCGAAGGGCCGCCCCGGCCGCCGCCGCTCGCTCGATTTCGAAGACGGTGCGGGCGGTGGCCAGGAAGAGGACCACCACGATGAGCAGGGGAACGACGATCCAGGCAACCTCGATGGAATTGCTGCCATAGACCTGAGGTGGCTCGCGGTCGTCCTCCCCTGGCCGCGCCCGGAAGCGGACGAGCGCGTGGACCAGCAGGTAGGCGACCACCAGCGAAGATGGCCGCGCTCACGGCGAGCATCAGCCAGGACAGATCGCGAATGAGGAAGGCCGGGGTGGAGACGGGCGCGAACACGCTGGGGATAGGCAGCGCAGAGAGGCGTCATCCTTCACCGCCCTCGTCGCGGTACCCACCCCCCATGACCAGGGCCTGCCGGGACCAAATCGTGGCGATGGGGCGCATCGATCCCTGGATCTCTTGCCTCGAGACTGCGCCAAAACCGTGATCGACGTCAAGGGAAGAGCGATGTGGTCGCGCGGATCACGAGCGCGCGCGGGGCGCCCGAGCGCCGTTGCTCCTTCCCGGACGTGGGTCAGGTGCCGGTGCCGGGCGGGTTGCTGCGGTGGGGCA
The DNA here is from genome assembly GCA_963754315.1 of uncultured Candidatus Rokubacteria bacterium. Lineage (GTDB taxonomy): Bacteria > Methylomirabilota > Methylomirabilia > Rokubacteriales > CSP1-6 > CAVWFS01. The sequence continues at coordinate 93,715 of CAVWFS010000003.1, read as the reverse complement.
CCGGCACGTATTCGACCGACGGTCGCGTCCGGGTGGGCTGCGCGAACAGGCGCATGAAATCGTAGACCTCGGGCGGCATGTCCGTGGATATGGGCAGGCCGAGCGACCTGGCCGCCTCGCTGGTGATGGCGTAGTCGTGCGTCCACGTCCCCGACGCGAGTTTCTTGGCCAGGGCCGCGGCCTGATCGCCTGGCATTCGCTCGGCGAGAAGGTCGCGCACAGTCGCCTCCACCTGGACGAGCGCCTTGTGGGCCACGTCGGCCAGGATGAGGGTCTGGTCGTCGATATCGTTCACGTTCTTGCGCTCGAGGACGGTCATGATGGAGGCCGCCGGCGACTGTCCGAGCTGGGGGTCGACGGGACCGAGGACGGCGTTGGGATCCATCACGATCTCGTCAGCGGCGAGGGCGATCAGGGTCCCGCCCGACATGGCGTAGTGGGGCACGAAGACAGTGACCTTGCCCGGGTGTCGCTTGAGGGCATTGGCGATCTGGGCAGCCGCGAGCACCAGCCCGCCCGGGGTATGGATGATCAGGTCGATGGGGACGCTGGGGTCGGTGAGCTTGATGGCTCGCAGCACCTCCTCGGAGTCGTTCACATCGATGTACTTCATGATGGGAAACCCGAGGAAGGCCATCGTCTCCTGGCGGTGCACGAGGGCGATGGTGCGGCTCCCCCGCTGCTTCTCGAAGCGCGTGATCAGACGCAGGCGGCTAGCGTCGAGGAGCTTCTGCTTGATGATCGGTTGGAGAGCCGTGATGATGATGAAGATCCAGAAGAACTCGCTCAGGCCGCTCATGGCTCATCGCCTCCCCCGGCCGACATCAGCAAAACCCGACGAAAAAGCAAAACGCCCGGACTCGGTGTCCGGGCGCTCACTCTATCAAACTAACGTGTCACAGGGGGGGTATCGGGGGGCCAGAAGCCCCCCCGATGAGGATAACCCCGGCAGCGACCTACTCTCCCACACCGTTGCCAGCGCAGTACCATCGGCCCAGGAGGGCTTAACTTCCGTGTTCGGAATGGGAACGGGTGTGGCCCCTCCGGCAATACCACCGGGAAATCACGACGTCGTCGCGGCGGCGAGCGCCGCGCCGAACACGGAGATTCTCGAGCGCAGCCGGACGCTGCTCTCTTCGTTTTGACAAATACCGTGGTCAAGCCGCACGGGCGATTAGTACCGGTCAGCTGAACGCGTTACCGCGCTTACACCTCCGGCCTATCAACCTGGTCATCTACCAGGGCCCTTCAGGGGGCTTGCGCCCCGGGAGGTCTCATCTTCAGGCGGGTTTCGCGCTTAGATGCCTTCAGCGCTTATCCCTGCCGGACATAGCTACCGAGCGATGCTCCTGGCGGAACAGCTCGCACACTAGAGGTCCGTCCACCCCGGTCCTCTCGTACTAGGGGCAGCTCCCGTCAAACCTCCTCCGCCCGCGACAGATAGAGACCGAACTGTCTCACGACGTTCTAAACCCAGCTCACGTACCGCTTTAATGGGCGAACAGCCCAACCCTTGGGACCTGCTCCAGCCCCAGGATGCGATGAGCCGACATCGAGGTGCCAAACCTTGCCGTCGATATGAACTCTTGGGCAAGATCAGCCTGTTATCCCCGGAGTACCTTTTATCCGTTGAGCGATGGCCCGTCCACTTGGAACCACCGGATCACTAGGTCCTGCTTTCGCACCTGCTTGACGTGTTGGTCTCGCAGTTAAGCCGGCTTCTGCCCTTACACTCGTCGCACGATTTCCAACCGTGCTGAGCCGACCTTCGAGCGCCTCCGTTACCATTTAGGAGGCGACCGCCCCAGTCAAACTGCCCACCTGGCACTGTTCCCGACCCGGATTACGGGCCTAGGTTAGAACTCCAGCACAGTCAGGGTGGTATCTCAACGTTGGCTCCACCGAAGCTGGCGCTCCGGCTTCAAAGCCTCCCACCTATCCTGCACAGACTCCGCCAAAGTTCAATGCCAAGGTACAGTAAAGGTTCACGGGGTCTTTTCGTCTAGTCGCGGGTAGCCAGCATCTTCACTGGCGCTACAGTTTCACCGGGTCTCTCGCGGAGACAGCGGCCAAGTCGTTACGCCATTCGTGCAGGTCGGAACTTACCCGACAAGGAATTTCGCTACCTTAGGACCGTTATAGTTACGGCCGCCGTTTACCGGGGCTTCGGTTCAGAGCTTTGCCTTGCGGCTAACCCCTCCCCTTAACCTTCCGGCACCGGGCAGGCGTCAGACCCTATACCTCCTCTTACGAGTTGGCAGAGTCCTGTGTTTTTAGTAAACAGTCGCTTGGCCCATTTCACTGCGGCCTCTTCGGGCTCAACACCCTAGTGAGGCACCCCTTTTCCCTAAGTTACGGGGTCATTTTGCCTAGTTCCTTCGCGAGAGTTCTCCCGAGCGCCTGTGGATATTCTCCTCGCCCACCTGTGTCGGTTTACGGTACGGTCGCCTTGACAACTGGCTAGAGGATTTTCTTGGCAGTATGGCATCGGTCCGTTTACGGCCCGAAGGCCTCCTCGTCACGTTTCAGGGTTAATGCTCCGACGGATTTGCCAATCAGAGCCCCCTACGCGCTTGAACCCGCACTTCCAATCGCGGGCGGTGCCTAGCCTTCTGCGTCACCCCATTGCTCGTAACGTCATCACGGCGGTACAGGAATATTAACCTGTTGCCCTTCGCTTACGCCTGTCGGCCTCAGCTTAGGTACCGACTAACCCTGGGCGGATTAACCTTCCCCAGGAACCCTTGGGCTTTCGGCGAGCAGGTTTTTCACCTGCTTTATCGCTACTCGTGCCGGCATTATCGCTTCCGCCTCGTCCAGTCGTCCTCACGGTCGACCTTCGACCTAACGCGGAATGCTCCCCTACCAATCGACAGGTTGCCCTGTCGAGTCCGTAGCTTCGGTGGTGAGCTTGAGCCCCGTTGAATTGTCCGCGCAGAATCGCTTGACCAGTGAGCTGTTACGCACTCTTTAAAGGATGGCTGCCTCTAAGCCAACCTCCTGGCTGTCTGAGCGACTCCACATCGTTTCCCACTAAGCTCACACTTGGGGACCTTAGCTGACGATCTGGGTTGTTTCCCTCTCGACCACGCAGCTTATCCCACGTCGTCTCACTCCCACGCTTAGAACGTATGGCATTCGCAGTTTGATTGGGTTTGGTAATCTGGTAGGACCCCTAGCCCATTCAGAGCTCTACCACCACACGTCACACGTGAGGCTGTCCCTAAAGACATTTCGGGGAGAACCAGCTATCTCCAAGTTTGATTAGCCTTTCACTCCGACCCCCAGCTCATCCGAGCTGTTTTCAACCAACACCGGTTCGGGCCTCCACCGCCTGTTAAAGCGGCTTCACCCTGGCCAGGGGTAGATCACTTGGCTTCGGGTCTACGGCACGCGACTCAACGCCCTATTAGGACTCGCTTTCGCTTCGGCTCCGCGCCTTCGACGCTTAACCTCGCCACGTACCAGTAACTCGCCGGCTCATTATGCAAAAGGCACGCGGTCAGGCCTTCCGTCTTGCGACGGCATAGCCCTCCCACCGCTTGTAGGCAAACGGTTTCAGGTTCTATTTCACTCCCCTCACCGGGGTTCTTTTCGCCTTTCCCTCACGGTACTGGTTCACTATCGGTCGCCGGGGAATATTTAGCCTTGGAGGGTGGTCCCCCCAGATTCCTACGGGGTTGCACGTGTCCCGTAGTACTTGGGTACGCTCACCAGAGAGATCAGTGCCATTTCGTCTACAGGGCTATCACCTGCTGTGGCGGCCCTTTCCAGAGCCTTCGACTATGGCCTGATTTGGTAACTCTCCGGGGTTCCCCCGTGAGCGCCCCGCAACCCCAGGTCCGATTGCTCGGACTTGGTTTAGGCTATTGCCCGTTCGCTCGCCGCTACTGAGGCAATCTCGTTTGATTTCTTTTCCCTCGAGGTACTGAGATGTTTCAGTTCCCTCGGTTTGCGTGCCGTGACCTATGAATTCAGTCACGGACGAGTGGGCATTACCCCACCCAGGTTCCCCCATTCGGGCATCCTCGGATCGAGGCCTGCTTGCGGCTCCCCGAGGCATATCGCAGCTTGCCACGCCCTTCATCGCTTCCCGGCGCCAAGGCATCCACCGTTCGCCCTTAGTAGCTTGACCACGAACTTGTCTACTGCCACTTGGAGAACATCGCCTGGCTACACTCGAGAATCTCCGTATTCGGTTGTCAAAGATCCACGCGAGCACATGCTCGCAAGGTTTCAAGTCTTCGCGTTCTTGACCGCACGTGGTGGAGATGACCGGATTCGAACCGGTGACCCCCTGCTTGCAAAGCAGGTGCTCTCCCAGCTGAGCTACATCCCCGCTCATGTCTGGTGGGCCTTCCTGGGATCGAACCAGGGACCTCGCGCTTATCAAGCGCGCGCTCTAGCCACCTGAGCTAAAGGCCCGACGCGAACGTAAAAATGCTACTGGCTTCCGAGAGGCACGAGCGATTCAGAACCGTGGAGAGTCCGACCGCCGTCGTCACCGACGGGGTCGGACTCTCGAGGCTCCTTAGAAAGGAGGTGATCCAGCCGCAGGTTCCCCTACGGCTACCTTGTTACGACTTCACCCCAATCACCGACCACACCTTGGGCGCCTGCATCCTTACGGTTAGCGCGGCGACTTCTGGTACAGCCAGCTTTCGTGGTGTGACGGGCGGTGTGTACAAGGCCCGGGAACGTATTCAGCGCAGCCTGCTGATCTGCGCTTACTAGCGATTCCGACTTCATGTAGGCGAGTTGCAGCCTACAATCCGAACTGAGATCGGCGTTGTGGGATTGGCTCCCCCTCGCGGGTTGGCAACCCTCTGTACCGACCATTGTAGCATGTGTGTAGCCCTGGGCATAAAGGGCATACGGACTTGACGTCATCCCCCCCTTCCTCCAGCTCTTCGCCGGCAGTTCCCTAAGAGTGCCCGGCCGAACCGTTGGCAACATAGAGTGAGGGTTGCGCTCGTTGCGGGACTTAACCCAACACCTCACGGCACGAGCTGACGACAGCCATGCACCACCTGTGTAGGCTCCTGACTCAACAGGTCGTCACCCTTTCGGGTTTCTACTTCCTACATGTCAAGCCCAGGTAAGGTTCTTCGCTCTGCATCGAATTGAACCACATGCTCCACCGCTTGTGCGGGCCCCCGTCAATTCCTTTGAGTTTCAACCTTGCGGCCGTACTCCCCAGGCGGACGACTTAATGCGTTAGCTGCGGCACGGAAAGGACTGAACCCCCCCACACCTAGTCGTCATCGTTTACAGCGTGGACTACCGGGGTATCTAATCCCGTTTGCTCCCCACGCTTTCGCGCCTCAGCGTCAGGAGATGCCCAGAGACCCGCCTTCGCCACCGGTGTTCCTCCCGATCTCTACACATTTCACCGCTACACCGGGAATTCCAGTCTCCTCTGCATCCCTCAAGAATGGCAGTTTCGGCCGACGTTCTCCGGTTGAGCCGGAGGATTTCACGACCGACTTGCCACCCCGCCTACGCGCCCTTTACGCCCAGTGATTCCGAGCAACGCTAGCCCCCTCTGTCTTACCGCGGCTGCTGGCACAGAGTTGGCCGGGGCTTCCTCTGAAGGTACCGTCAGGTAGCGTCGGTTATCGCGCCGCTACCCTTCTTTCCCTCTGACAGGGGTTTACGACCCGAAGGCCTTCGTCCCCCACGCGGCGTCACTCCGTCAGGCTTTCGCCCATTGCGGAAAATTCCCCACTGCTGCCTCCCGTAGGAGTCGGGGCCGTGTCTCAGTCCCCGTGTGGCTGGTCGTCCTCTCAGACCAGCTACCCGTCATAGCCTTGGTGAGCCATTACCTCACCAACTAGCTGATAGGCCGCGAGCCCCTCCAAGAGCGGCAGCTTGCGCCACCTTTCCTCCCCAGATCTCGCGACCCGAGGAACGTATCCGGTATTAGCCTCCCTTTCGAGAGGGTATCCCAGGCTCCAGGGCAGGTTGCCCACGTGTTACTCACCCGTGCGCCACTAGAACCATCGCCTGATTGCTCAGGCAGTGATCCTCGTTCGACTTGCATGTGTTAAGTACGCCGCCAGCGTTCGCTCTGAGCCAGGATCAAACTCGCCATAAAAAGCGACGAACCTGGACTTCGAGCTCGAACGTGTTCCTGCGACTGCGTGCAGTTACCCGGCCGAGCGCAAGGCTCGATAGAAACGGATGGGTGCTCACACCACTTCGGTGAGCCAGTAGCATATCCGAGTTTCAAAGAGCGCTACGGTCAACTTGGAAGTGACCGGGCTGACTTCTAAAATCGCTGTCCCCGATGGGGACAAAGAGTGACTATACGGGTCGAAGCTCTTGCTGTCAAGGCCTCTCTGCGGAGTGATCCGACCCGGCCCCCTCCACCACCACGCGCCGGAACTGACGCTTGCCTACCCTGATCAGGTAGGTGCGCCCATGGGCCAGCCCCACATCGAGGCGGGTCACCCGCTCACCGTCGACCTCGACCGCTCCCTGGCCGATGAGACGACGTCCCTCGGAGGTGGAGCCGACCAGCCCGGCCTCCCGGAGCGCTTGGGGCAGCAGGATGCTACCTCCGGACGCGTGCACCCGGCACTCGTCGATCTCGGCTGGCAGAGTACCCTGCTGGTGCACCCTTGTGAAGTGGTCGGCAGCAGCCTTCGCTTTCCCCGACCCTTGGTATTGCGCAGTCAGGGTGAAGGCCAGCCGCTTCTTGGCCTCCATGGGGTGGTCGCGCCGCATCGTCGCGATGTCGGTCTCGGGGATCCGGGTGAGCAGTTCGTAGTAACGCCACATGAGATCGTCCGAAACCGACATCACCTTACCGTAGATGTCCTCGGCCCTCTCGTCGATACCCACGTAGTTCCCGAGACTCTTGGACATCTTCTGCACCCCATCGAGGCCTTCCAGAATGGGCACGGTGAGCGCGACCTGCGGCTCCTGGCCGAGGGCCCGCTGGAGATCACGCCCCACGAGAAGATTGAACGTCTGGTCGGTTCCACCCAGCTCCACGTCGGCTCGCAGGGCCACCGAATCGTAGGCCTGGGCAATAGGGTAGAGGAACTCGTGCAAACTGATGGCCCGCCCGCTGGCGTAGCGCGCAGCGAAGTCCTCGCGCTGAAGCATCTGGGCGACTGTCACGTGAGCGGTGAGTCGGATCACGTCCTCCATCGTCAGGGCACCCAGCCACGACGAGTTCAGCTCAAGCCGGACCCGATCCATGTCGAGGATCTTCCCGAGCTGGGCCCGGTAGGTGGCGGCGTTGGCGCGAATCTCGTCCCACGTGAGCGGTTTGCGGGTCTCCGAGCGGCCGGTCGGGTCGCCGATCATGCCCGTAAAGTCCCCGAGGATGACGATGACCTGATGCCCGAGATCCTGAAAGTCTCGCAGCTTGCCGAGCACCACGGTGTGCCCGAGATGGAGATCGGGGGCGGTCGGATCGAGACCGAGCTTCACGCGCAGTGGCTCGCCGCGCGCCCGCGACCGCTCGAGCTTGTCGCCCAGCTCGCGTTCCACGATGAGGTCGGCCGTCCCACGCTTGATGACACGGAGCTGCTCGTCCACCGGGGCGAACGCGAAGGCGGCCAAAGCATCGGGGTTGTACCACGGGGCCCCCGAGCATGCAAGGCGCGGGGGACGGCTCGCCAGTATAATGTTCGAACATGGCGGTCGAGAAGCGGCGACGACCCGGCCGGCGCGCAGGGGCGCGCCGACGCTGGCTGCGCGGCATCCTCAGAAGGCGCACCGGGAACCGACGCTGGCTGCGTGGCATCCTCATCGGGCTCGGCGTGCTCACCCTCTCCGTGGTGGCCCTGGCCGGGGCTGGCGCTCTCTGGGCCTTCACCATCCTGCCTCGCTCATTGCCCTCCGTGACCGCCCTCGAAAACTTCGAGCCGTTGAAGGGCACCAAGGTCTACGACGAGAACGACGACCTCATTACCGAGCTGCATGTCGAACGACGGATCTTCGTCCCCCTCAGCGAGATTCCCAAGCTCGTGCAGAACGCCGTGATCGCCACCGAGGATCGGCGTTTTTACCAGCACTGGGGCGTCGATCCCATCGGCATCGGGCGCGCCATTGTGCAGAACTACCGGCGGGGCCGTATCGTGGAGGGGGGAAGCACCATCACTCAGCAACTCACCAAGGTCCTGTTCCTCACGCCGGACCGCAGCCTAGAACGAAAGCTCAAGGAAGCCATCCTGGCCCTCGAGCTCGAGCGCCGATATTCGAAGGACCGCATCCTCGAGATGTACCTGAACCAGGTCTACTTCGGGCAGGGCGCCTACGGTGTGGAGGCGGCCGCGCGCACGTACTTCGGAAAGTCGGTCTCGGCGGTGACCACGCGCGAGGCTGCACTGCTGGCCGGTCTCCCACGCGCCCCGTCCGCCTACGCGCCCTTCGACAATCCAGTGGCGGCCCGTCAGCGGCGGGAGCTGGTGCTGCGACGCATGGCCGAGTTTGGCATCATCAGCGAAGGCGACGCCAAGAAGCTCGCCAAGGCCGACCTCGGGCTCATTCCCCCGGAGCGGCGACGCACCACAGGACAGTACTTCCTCGAGTACGTGCAGCAGACACTCGAGGCGAAATACGGGGCGGACATGGTCTTCAAGGGCGGCCTGAGCGTGTACACCACGCTCAATCCGTCCATGCAGCTGGTCGCCGAGCAGTCATTGCGCGATGGGCTCAAGACCCTGGAGGGGCGGACCGCGAAGGCGCGACCAGGCGAGCACCCGGAGGGTGCCCTCGTGACCATCGAGCCCCAGACCGGCTACGTGCGCGCCATGGTGGGCGGCTATGACTTCTTCCGGAGCGAATTCAACCGCGCCGTTCAGGCCAAGCGCCAGCCGGGCTCCGCCTTCAAGCCGTTCGTCTACGTCGCCGCCCTCGAAGCTGGCCTCACCCCGGCGACCCAGGTCGAGGACGCGCCGGTTTCCTACGCAGTGGGCCCCAACGGCAATCCGTGGAAGCCCGAGAACTACGACCGGAAGTTCCGAGGGTCCACGACCTTGCAGCAGGCGATCGAGGAGTCGGTCAACGTCGTCACCGTCAAGCTCCAGGAGCGCGTTGGCGTGAACCGCACGGTGCAGGTGGCGCGGCGGTTTGGCATCCAGAGCCCGCTCGCTCCCAACCTCTCTCTGGCCCTCGGTACGTCGGACCTGTCGCTGCTGGAATTGACCTCGGCCTACGGTGCGCTCGCCAATCAGGGCGTCTCGGTCCCGGCGACTGTGATTCGCTACGTGACCGATGCCCAGGACAAGCTCATTGAAGAGAACGTCCCGCAGGGCCGGGAGGCCGTGTCCCCCGAGCTTGCCTACGTCATCACCCACATGCTGCGCGGGGTCGTGGAGCGCGGAACCGGCCAGCCCGCCAAGGCCGTGGGTCGCCCGGTGGCCGGCAAGACCGGCACCACCAACGATTACTCGAACGCCTGGTTTGTCGGCTTCACGCCCCGTCTCGTGACCGGTGTCTGGGTCGGCTACGATCGTCCGCGCAGTCTCGGTCGCGACGAGACGGGGGGCCGCTTGGCGGCGCCGATCTGGGCCGCCTACATGACTCGGGTGCTCGGCAACAGTCCCAAGGATGACTTCCCCATTCCCGAGCGGGTGGTGATCGTGCCCGTGGACATGGATCCGTCCAATGAGTGCGTCCGCGTCGTTCCTATGGCCTTCGTCAAGGGGACGGAGCCGGCAAGCACGTGTGGACCGCGTCGCCAGATGACGCCAGCGAGCCCCGTCCCTCTCCCCCCGCAGAGCGCGCCGCCTCTTCCTCCGGCCAGCACCCCAGCCCCGCCTGCGGCCGGCAGCCCACCCCCGTCTCCGCCCAGCACCCCACCCCTGCCCGCGGCCAGCACGCCGTCGGTTTCCGCTGCCAGTCCTCAGCCCCCGTCCGCCCCGGCCCCGCCCTCGCGGGCCGCGACACCTGCGCCGGCCATCCGCGAGACACCACCTACGGCGCTGCCGGCTGGATCTTTCTCAGATCGGCGATCGGCAGGACCAGTTCCGCAATCGCCCTGAGCAACCCCAGGCGGTTTTCGCGAATGGTCAGGTCGGCGTCCATCACCATCACCGCGTCGAAGAATCGGTCGACGACCGGACGCAAGGTGGCTAACTCCGTCAGCGCGGTCTCGTAGTCACCTCGCCCGAGCGCATCCATCACCACCGGCCGGGCGGCGAGTGTCTGGTCGTACAGGCGCCGTTCGGCGTCGTCCACGAAATGTCCCGGCTCCGGATCGGCGATGACGCGGGCAGGCAGGATGTTGATGGCGCGTTTGAACGCGACGACCAGCGCCTCCCAGTCCGACCGGCTCATGAACCGAGTGATCGCCTCCGCGCGTTGGAGAGCGGCCACGGGATCATCGAAGCCCTGGGTCAGAACCGCCTCTACCACATCGGCCCGAAGCCCCCGCCCCACCATGACCGTGGCCAGGCGGCTCCGGAGGAACTCGAGGACGCGGCCCCGTGTGGCCTCGGCCGACTCCGTCAGCTTTCCCTCGAGCAGTTTCAAGGCACGATCGACGAGGCCGGTGAAGGACAGGACGAACCCTGCCGCCAGTGCGACCTGGATGATGCCCTGGGCCTGTCGGCGGAGGGCGTACGGATCCTGGGAGCCCGTCGGCACGAGGCCGACGCCCATGCACCCGACGACCGTGTCGATCTTGTCCACGATGGCGAGGATCACACCTTCGGTCGAAGTCGGGAGCTCGTCCTCCGCGCCACGCGGCAGATACTGCTCGCGGATCGCCTGACCCACGGGCGGCAGCTCGCCGGCCCGCAGCGCGTAGGTTTCCCCGATGATGCCCTGGAGCTCTGGGAATTCGCGCACCATCCCCGATGCCAGATCGGTCTTCGAGAGCCGAGCGGCCCGCATCACCGCGAACCGGGTGGCCGGGGTCAGCCCCGCCGACAGGTAGTCGGTGAGGGCCTCCATCCGCTCCGTCTTCTCGAGCAGGCTTCCCAGCCGTTCCTGGAAGACCATCGTCCCCAAGGGGACCAATCGCGCTTCGGGGGTACTCTTGAGATCCTCCCTGAAGTAGAAGTCCGCGTCGGCCAGACGCGCGCCGATCACCCGTTCGTTGCCGCGACGGATCTCGGTTGGATCGCATCCCGGCATGTTCGAGACGGCTACGAAGAACGGCAGGAGGCTGCCGTCCGGCGCCTGGGCGGTGAAGCACCGCTGATGACGCCGAATGGGCGCCTCGACAACCTCCCGCGGCAGCTCGAGGAAGGCCTTCGCGAACGAGCCCACAACCGCCATCGGCGCCTCGACCAGGTGCACGACCGCCTCCAGGGTGGCCTCGTCGATCACAGGCTGGAATCCGCGCTCTCCGGCGGCATCTCCGATTTGACGCCGGATCTCCTGCCGCCGCGCGTCGACGTCCGCGATGACCCGGGCCTCCTGCAGGCGCGGCAGGTATTCGTCGGGTGTCGCGAGCAGGATGGGACCGGGAGCGAGGAACCGATGCCCGTAGGTGACACGCCCAGCCTCACACCCCGCCAAGGTCACGGGCAAGACATGGCGGTCGAGCAAGGCCAGCACCCACCGGATCGGCCGCGAGAAGCGTACGCCATCTTGCTCCCAGCGCATCTGCTTGGCAAAGGGAAGCGAAGCCACAAGCCGCAAGAGCAGCGGGGGCAGGACGTCGACCGTCGCGTGCCCGCCCTCTTCGCGCTCCACGGCGAGGTATTCGCCGCGATCGGTGGGGACGACCTTGAGCCGATCGAGGGGCACCCCCTGGGCGCGCGCGAAGCCTTCCGCTGCTCTGGTTGGGGCGCCGCTCGGGTCGAAGGCAGCCTTTTTCGGGGGGCCGGTCACCGTGACCGTTCGTCGATCCTGGCGTTCGGCAAGCCCAGCCACGGCCAGGGCCAGGCGCCTCGGCGTGGAATAGACGCGGAGGTCCTCGTAGCGCACCTGCCCCTCGCCGAGCATGCGGACCGCGATCGATTCCATGGCGCGAACGACGGCGGGCAACTCCGAGGGCGGCAGCTCCTCCGTTCCCACCTCGAAGAGGAGCGCGTGACTCATGCCGGTGCCGTCAAGAGCGGATAGCCGAGCGCCTCGCGCTCCCGCAGATACCCCTCGGCGACCTCACGCGAGATCGCCCGCAACCGCCCCAGATAGGATGTGCGCTCGGTGACGCTGACAGCGCCTCGCGCATCGAGCAGGTTGAACAGATGCGAGCACTTCAGGCAGTAGTCGTAGGCGGGCAAGATCAGGTCGTGACGGAGCAAGTGTCGAGCCTGAGTCTCGTAGGTCTCGAACAATCGGGCATGAACGGCGGTGTCCGCCAGCTCGAAGTTGAACCGGGAGAATTCGACCTCCGCCCGGTGGTGCACCTGCCCGTAGCTCACACCCGGCGCCCACTCAAGGTCGTAGACCGAATTCACGTTGGCGAGATACATGGCAATCCGCTCGAGCCCGTAGGTGATCTCGGCCGAGATCGGGTTCAGGTCGATGCCGCCCGCCTGCTGAAAGTAGGTGAACTGGGTGATCTCCATGCCGTCAAGATCGACCTCCCACCCGAGACCCCAGGCGCCGAGGGCCGGCGACTCCCAATCGTCCTCCACGAAGCGGATGTCGTGGCGCAAGGGATCAATGCCAAGGACACGCAGGCTCTCGAGGTAGAGCTGCTGCACGTTCGGGGGCGAGGGCTTCAAGACCACCTGAAACTGGTGGTGGCGCTGTAGCCGGTTCGGGTTCTCGCCGTATCGCCCGTCGGTGGGGCGGCGCGAGGGCTGGACATAGGCGACCCTCCAGGGCTCGGGACCGAGGACTCGGAGAAACGTGTCGGGATGCATGGTTCCCGCGCCCACTTCGAGGTCGTAGGGCTGTTGGATCACGCATCCCTGGTCGGCCCAATATCGTTGCAGGGCGAGGAGCATGTCCTGGAAGGTCATCGTGGACCTCCCACCAGTTTGTCGACCTCACGCAGGAAGCGCGACGCTCGAGCGGACTGACCGCTCAGGTGGGCGACGTGCGCGTCGAGGAGCTGACGCAGTTCGCTCTCGATGGGAGGAAGCACGGCCGCCATCGCCTCCGGCCATGAGCAGGTGCGCAGCCATCTGAGAGCATGCAGAGCGGCCGGGGACACGGCGAGTGCGCCGGGTGTGGCCGCTGCGCAACGCCCGCACACCACGCCGCCGCTCGTCACGTCGAGGGCGGCGCCGCCCGTTCGCGGGGGGATCCCGCACAAGACACACCTGTCCAGACGCAGCCGATGGCCGAGTGCATCGACACACCGCACACCAAAGGTGGAGGCAGCACGGGCGGGCATCCCTCCCGCCTCAATGGTAGTCAGCGCCCGCACCAGGAGCCCATACACAACGGGGTGTGGGTCTCGCTCCGCCGTGAGACGCGCCACGCACTCCGCCGTCCAGGCCGCCTGGCCGAGCCGCTCGAGATCGTCGCGCAGACGGGCGAAGGGCCGCACGATGTCGAAGTGGTCGATCTGGACCAGGTCGCCTCGCCCGCCGTCGAAGAAGATCAGCTCGCCGAGGGTGAACACCTCGAGGGCGCCCCCGAAACGCGAGCGCATCCGGCGGGCGGAGCGAGCGACGCCCCGTACCTTCCCGTACTGGCGTGAGAAAAGGGTCACGAGCAGATCGCTCTCCCCCAGGGGAAACGACCCGATGACCACGGCCGCCGATCGCCCAAGCGCCATCTCAGGACGTGAGCCGGAATCCGAACTCGCGCAGTGCGTGCGCATCCTTCCGCCAGTGGCGGCGCACCTGGACGGTCAGGGCCAAGTACACCTTGATCCCGAAGAATTTCTCCAACTCTTGGCGCGCGGCCGTCCCGATCTGCTTCAGCATCTGGCCGGCGTGCCCCACGAGGATCCCCCGCTGGGAATCCTGCTCGACGAAGATGCGCGCCGCGATGTAGAGGCACGCTGGCCGGGGTCGCTCGGTCAGCTCGTCGACGCGGACGGCCACGGCGTAGGGGACTTCCTCGCGGATCAGCCGGAACACCTTCTCCCGGATGATCTCGGCCACGTAGAAAGTCTCGGGCTGATCGCTGGTGGCCTCCGGGGGAAACAGGGCCGGGTGTTCGGGCAGGCTCGTCACGATCAGCTCGAGCAACCGGTCACAGTTGGTGCCGTCGAGGGCAGAGATGGGCAAGATCTCCTGAAACGGATGGACCCGCCGCCAGACGTCGATGAGGGTAAGGAGCCGGCTCTTCGGTCTCACCCGATCGCTCTTGTTCAAAACACAGAAAACGGGCACTGGGCTGCTTCGCACGGTCGCCGCAATCTCGGGCGCGGGGGCCGCCGGGTCGGAGGCGTCCACCACCACGCAGACGAGGTCGACCTCCGCCACCGCGCGCGTTACCGTGGCGCGCATGAATTGGCCGAGCGGCCCCCCCGCCTCGGCGAGACCGGGAGTGTCCACGAACACGATCTGAGCCCCGGGCAGATTCCGGATCCCGGTGATCCGGTTGCGGGTGGTCTGGGGCCGCGGCGACACGATGGCCAGCTTGTCCCCCACCAACCGGTTGAGCAAGGTCGACTTCCCCACGTTCGGTCGTCCGATGAGCGCGGCGAAGCCCGCGCGCTGACCGCCGCTTGTGTTCACACGCGAAGCAGGCCGGACCAGAGTCGGGCGGGAACGCGCTGAGACTCCTGGCCGAGGATCGCGCGCTCGCGGCGGTGCATGAGGTCGGCCTCCACGGGGTCCCGGTCATCGTAGCCGACGAGATGCAGGACGCCGTGCGTCACCAGCAACGACAGCTCCAGCTCGAGGGGAACACCCAGGCGCGCTGCCTGGCGGGCGGCCGTCTCGGCCGAGATCACGATCTGGCCCACCAACCCTCCGAGACCCGGCGTCTCCAGCGGAAAGGCGAGCACGTCCGTCCGTCGCGCCACCGCTCGATAGGTGTGATTGAGCCGGCGGATGACAGTATCGTCGACGACGACGACCTCTACCTCGCTCCCCCTGCGCCCCACGGCGGCCAAGGTTCGCTCCGCGGCCCGCCCGAGAGCCCGAGCATCCACTGGAATGGTCGCTTGATGATTGTCGATACGGGTGGACATCAGGACGCGTCGGGCGGGCGGGGCGAGGCACTGCGGGCGTCGTAGGCGCGGATGATGGCCGAGACCAGCCGGTGGCGCACGACATCGCGATCGTCGAAATAGACGAAGCTGATGCCGGGCACGCCGTCCAGGATCGTGCGCGCCTCGATGAGGCCCGAGGCGCGCGAGGTAGGCAGGTCGATCTGGGTGATGTCCCCGGTGATCACCATCTTGGAGTTGAAGCCGAGACGGGTCAGGAACATCTTCATCTGCTCGGCCGTACTGTTCTGCGCCTCGTCGAGGATGATGAACGCATCGTTCAAGGTACGGCCGCGCATGTACGCCAGCGGAGCCACCTCGATGGCGCCCTTGTCCATCAGGCCCTGGACCTTTTCCGCCTCCAGCATGTCGTAGAGCGCGTCGTAGAGCGGCCGCAGAAACGGGTGCACCTTCTCGTAGAGGTCCCCCGGTAGAAAGCCGAGTCGCTCGCCTGCCTCCACGGCAGGGCGGGTCAGAACGATGCGAGCCACCTCGCGCCGCATGAGGGAGGCCACGGCCATGGCCACGGCCAGAAAGGACTTGCCCGTCCCGGCGGGGCCGATGGCGAAGACCATGTCGTGGGTGCGGATGGCATCGACGTAGCGCTTCTGGCCGAGCGACTTCGGGGTAATGAGCTTCTTGCGGGAAGGGACCGCGATGGCATCGGTGAATACAGCCTTGAGGTCCGCCTCCTCGTCGTCGGAGATCATGCGGAGCGCGGCCCGCACCTCGGGTGGCCGCAGGTGCGCGCCCGAGCGAACCAGCTCCGCGAGCTGGGTCAACGCACGCTCCGCGAGCTTGACCTGCCGCTCTTCTCCGCGCAAGGTGAGATCGTGACCACGCGCCACCACGCGCACCTCCAGCTCTGACTCGAGCGTGCGCAGGTGGTCGTCGTTGCGGCCGAGGAGAGGGAGAAGATCAACGTCGGGAGCCAGCGACAGGCGGCGGGTGACGACGGTGGTGTCGTTCAACTCCTACGAATCCTTGGGCAAGTCTACCACGGGTAGATCGAGCCGGATGTGAAGCTCCTTCAGACGCTCGGGCGGCACCGCAGAGGGGGCTTGCATCATGAGGTCCTGGGCGCTCTGGTTCATGGGAAACGCGATAACCTCGCGGATGTTGCTCTCGCCCGCGATGAGCATGACGATCCGATCGATACCCGGGGCCGATCCCCCGTGCGGCGGGGCGCCGTACTTGAAGGCGTTCAGCATCCCCCCGAAGCGCGCCTCCACCTCGGCCCGGCTGTAGCCGGCGATGGCAAAGGCCTTGTACATGATATCCGGCCGATGGTTCCGGATGGCGCCGCTGGATAGCTCCACGCCATTGCACACGATGTCGTACTGGTAGGCCTTGATGATCAATGGATCCTGATGCTCCAGGGCCTCGAGGCCCCCCTGCGGCATGGAGAACGGATTGTGACTGAACTCGATCCGCCCCGTGTCCTCGTTCCGCTCGTACATGGGAAAGTCCGTCACCCAGCAGAACCGGTAGACGTTGTTCTCGATCAGGCCGAGCTCATCACCGAGCCGGTTCCGCACGCGTCCCGCAAAGGCGTCGGCGGCCGGGCGCTGATCGCACACGAAGAAGACCGCGTCGCCGTCCACGGCGCCGGTTCGCGCTCGAAGCTCGGCGAGGCGGCCCTCGTCGAGAAACTTCGCGATCGGCCCCCGCGCTGCACCCTCCGCCAGCACGACGTACCCTAGACCTCCCGCCCCCTGCTCGCGCGCCCACTGGTTCAGCTTGTCGAAGAAACTCCGCGGCTGACCACCGGCCCGGGGTACCCGCAGGCCGCGCACGACGGCGTGCTTGTCGGCGATGGCCGTCGCGAACAGCGCGAACCCGGATTCTCGAAACACTCCGGTGACATCGTCGATGATCAGGGGATTGCGAAGGTCGGGCTTGTCGCTGCCGTATCGGGCCAGGGCCTCGTCATAGGCAATGCGGGGGAAGGGTGGTGGCGTGATCGTGCAGGTGGGCCGGAACTCCGCGAAGACGCCGTGCAGCACCGGCTCGATGGCCGCGAAGACATCCTCCTGGGTCACGAACGACATCTCGAAGTCGAGCTGGTAGAACTCGCCTGGCGAGCGGTCTGCTCGCCCGTCCTCGTCACGAAAGCAGGGCGCGATCTGGAAGTAGCGGTCGAAGCCGGCCACCATCAAGAGCTGCTTGAATTGCTGGGGGGCCTGGGGTAATGCGTAGAACTTGCCCGGGTGAATCCGGCTCGGCACCAGATAGTCGCGGGCGCCTTCCGGAGAGCTGGAGGTGAGGATCGGAGTCTGGAATTCCGTGAAGCCCGCGTCGATCATCCGCCGTCGAATCGACGCGATGACCCGGCTGCGCAGGAGAATGTTCCCATGAAGCTTCTCCCGCCGGAGATCGAGGAACCGGTAGCGCAGGCGCGTCTCCTCCGGATACTCCGCCTCGCTGTTGATCTGGAGGGGAAGGGTCTCGGACACCGACTGGACGGCCAGATCCTCGACCACCATCTCGATCTCGCCCGTGGCCAGCTTCGGGTTGACGGCGTCGGCGTCCCGAGCGACCACCTTGCCCGTCACGGTGATCACGGTCTCCAAACGCAGGCCGGTCGCCGTCGGGAAATGCTGGCTGGTTCCGTCGAGCACGCACTGGGTCACGCCGTAGGTGTCGCGCAAATCGAGGAACAACAGATTGCCGTGATCGCGCTTGCGGTGGACCCAGCCGGATAGCCGAACGGTCGCCCCCACGTGCTGGGGACGCAACTCGCCGCAGGTGAGGCTCCGGTACGCGTGCATCGGCCTCGACGGGCCCGTCATCCCCGAGGTCGGCAAACGGTCATCGCGAGGTTGCCCGCTCCCCGACCCCCGCCGCGAGCCCATGGATCTCGGGGGTCCCGAAGAGCACATACGCCGTGAACCCGTGGCCGGCCAGGTCGTCGAGCTGCTTGCGCAGCCGCTTGCCGCGTACTTGCAGCGAGACGAGATATCCCTCAGCACGCAGGCGACCGGCAGCGACCATCACCTCGGCCAGGTCGTCGCCGGCGGGGTCGAAGACGAGGGCCAGGCGTCGGCCTTGGTCGGGGAGCCCGCCGGCGCGCTCCTGCAGGATCGCGATGATGCGCTCGAAGCCGATGGAGAAGCCGCAGGCCGGCACCTCGCGCCCCAGCAGCTTGCCGATCATCCGGTCGTACCGACCACCTCCGGCGATCGACGAGGGATAGTCCTTGTGGGTGATCTCGAAGATCTGACCCGTGTAGTACCCCATCCCACGAACGAGCGTGGGATCGAACTGGATGCCGAAGCGGCCTTGGGAGGCGGCCCCTACGGCCCGCATCACTGCCTTCAGAGCGCGGGCCGGCCCGCTTCCCCCTTCGACCGGAAGCGCTTCGAGCACATCATCGACGTCACCCGTCGCGAGCCCTGGGTCGCTCAGGATCTTCATGAGCTTCGCGACCGCCTCGGCGGGGTGGCCAGCCGCCTCGAGCTCCGCCCGCACCCCCGAGGTCCCAACCTTGTCGAGCTTGTCGAGCGTGATGAAGACGCTTTCGAACCGATCGGAGGCGAAGCCACAGTGCTCGGCGATGTCCACCAGGAATCGGCGGTCGTTGATCCGGAGCGTCAGATCACCGAGCCCAAGGGTCAGCAGGGCCTCCACGGTAGCCAGGATCAGCTCGATCTCAGCGATCTCGGAGGGGACGCCGAGGATGTCGATGTCGCACTGGGTAAACTGGCGGAAGCGCCCCCGCTGCGGCCGCTCCGCCCGCCAGACGGGGCCGAGCTGGATCGCCTTGAGGGGCTGGGGGAGCTTGGCGTGGTTGTGGGCGTAGTACCGGGCCAGGGGCACCGTGAGGTCAAAGCGCAGGCCGAGATCGGCCAGCTCGGCCCCTTCTTTCTCTTCGGTCGAGGCAGCCAGCCGATCGCCCCGCTTGAGTACCTTGAAGATCAGCTTCTCGTTTTCTCCCCCTTGGCTGCCGGTGAGCAGGCGCAGGCTTTCCAGGGCAGGCGTCTCCACGCGGCGAAACCCATGGCGCCGGTAGACCTCGAGGATGCGCGCCATGGCGGTATCGCGCAGCTCGACCTCCTCGGGAAGGATGTCGCGCATGCCACGGGGGGGGGAAGTGTCGATCTTCAAGGAGACACTCGAACCAGCAAGAACGGTCGCAGCGTCACTCGGAGGCGGTCACTCAGAGAGTGGTCATCCAGACGGTGGTCAGTCGGGGGTTGTCATGATGATCTGGGTATCGCCCGAGTCCTTGAACACGAGCCCCGAGCGCTTGACCACGGCCGCGACCAGAGCCGGGCTCCCACCCTCGTTGGCGATGGCACCCAAACCCGTGATGAGACCCTCGAAGCCGGAGCTGACCACCTGCATCCGGAAGCCCGCCGGCCCCTTGAACACCACGGCCATGCGTCCGGCCTCATCCTGGTTGATGGGAATCACGAGCTCCTCGTGCCCGTCGCCGTCCAGATCCACCGACAGGGGGTGCGGCTCGACGTTGATGAAGGAGTCGACGTGCGTGTTGAACACGACCTGCCGCATATGGGCCTTGGCCAGCCCACCTCCCACCGGTGTGAGCGAACGCCACATCTGCACGGACCCCTGGGCGATGACGAGCCGGCTGCGCTCGTCCACGAAGGCCATGACGCGATGGTCCTTGCCGGCGATGTTGGAGAAGGTCACGCCCAAGGCCCGGAATTGTTCGTTCACCACGGCGGGAGCGACCGGGTGGATGTCCTTGTTCTTCTCCCTGAGCTCGTAGCGCTTGGCGCCCCCCTTGCCGAAGAGCTTCTCGTCGCTGTAGCGCTGACCCCACAGGGTGCGGGGCACTCCCTCCCCCTTCTCGTCGACGGCGAGCAGGATGTAGGAGATGTCCTCGGCCAGGACGACCGGCTTGTCGTTCCGCGTCGTCAGGATGTACGAGAGCATGCCGTTCCTGACATCCTGGCGGTTGACGATGACCTCCAGGACTCCGTCCCCGTTCAGGTCAGCGAGCTGAACGTTGAGGATGGACCCCACCATCATCCGATCGTAGGTCCACTCTCCGGTCAGGGTCTGGTTCTCAAGCTTGTACAGGAAGACCCGCCGCCCATCGGTGACCACGACGCGCGTAACCTTGTCTTTGGGGGCGGTCACCACATCCATGGACGTCACCGTGTACGGATAGGTGGCCAGATGCTTGATGGGGATCGAGGACGCAGACGCCGAGTACTGGTGGGGATCGAAGTCGCCGGACAGGAGCTTGGCCAGCAAGGACCGCTTCTCGACCTTCACCTCGCCCGCCGCCCCGCCCGAGGAGTAATCGCGGGTCGGGCGCCGGGCCACCGAGGTGGGAACGGAAAGAGCGGTCTGCATGAGCGCGGTGTCGGCCGCCCCGGAAAACAGCCGCGCGTCCATCCAGGGCTTGGCCTGGACGGTGCTGAAGTGCAAGGTCAACATGTGGGCGACTTTGAAGCGCTCCTGAGCGGCGCGAACCCCGCGTCCATCCAAGAAGTCGGCCGGGGCGATCTTCTCCTGGCT
The DNA here is from genome assembly GCA_963754315.1 of uncultured Candidatus Rokubacteria bacterium. Classification (GTDB taxonomy): domain Bacteria; phylum Methylomirabilota; class Methylomirabilia; order Rokubacteriales; family CSP1-6; genus CAVWFS01. The sequence goes on along the minus strand of CAVWFS010000003.1, from coordinate 73,191 downwards.
GACGTAGGCGGCAACCTGGTCGCCGACCACGATGCGGAAACGCCCCGTGCGATCCAGCTCCTGCGTCATCTCCTGGGTGGCCGCATCGACCACCCGGGTGGAGACGCCCGAGGATAGCGGGACCACGGTGAGCAGTATCTTCCCCGCCGATACGCGTGCCTGGTCGCCGGCCTTGGGCGGCTTGCCGCCCGCCTGGGTGGCCACCGAGTAGTTCTCGAAGACCTCCGTGACCACGATCCGTCCGAGGGGCTCCTCGGTCTTGCCGAGAAGCTTCTTGGTGGTCGGGTGATACAGCTCCCGCCCTTCCCGGAATGTGGCGAGCTCGACGCCGGGCTGCATGGCCTCGGCGCGGCCCGCGGCCAGGACCACCCGACCGTCCGTCACCTCGACGACGTCCGTCTTGATGACCGGAAAGTGAGAGGCGACCTGGTCAACGAGGACCTTGAAGGAGAGCGGAGTCTCCGACGGTGGTGGGGGCGGCGCCGGTTTGTTACCCGACTGCGCTCCGGCGGAGATGGCCCACGCGAGTGCGACCAGCACGGTCACGGTCGACAGCCGCTTTCTCATCACTCGGACTATACCAAAAAAGCAACGGGGGCATGGGGTTCTCCCATGCCCTCGCCGTGCACCAACTGCCCGACCGAGCTTAGAACGTGAAACGCAGCCGGGTGGTGAACTTGGCGATGTCCTTGGCGTCGCGCGGGTCTGGCCCGATGACGCCGCCGGCCACGCCGGCGTTGTCGAGCGCCGGGCCGGTCCACATGTAGGACCCGATGACGTCGAGAGCGATGTTCGGCGCGAAGCGGTACGTCATGCCGAGCGCGGCTTCGACGCCGAGGAACTGCTCGGTGCCACGCCCGTCGCTGGTGCAGTTTCCGAAGCCGGCCGTGAAGGTGGCGGGGCACTGTGCCAGACCGTTCACGGTCAGGATGCTCCGCGTGTTGACCTTGTACGGCGTAAAGCTCGCGTTGCCCAGGCCGGTGAACGTCAGGGCCGGCGTGAGGGCGTAGTCGGACGCCAAGCCGAAGAAGATCCGCCCGTACTTGTCGTAGCTGGGCGACTCCCGCAGCACTAGGCCCGGGATACCGACCATGGCGGCCGTGATGTAGTCGACGCCGCCCGTCTGGATGTCGGTCCAGCCGGCCATGTACCCGAACGCGGAGTTGATCGCCCGGTAGTACCGGCGGTTGGCGCCGTTCTGGATGTTCGACTGGGCATTCTGACCAGAGGTGAACATGGCGCGGGCCTGGATGTTGAGGGGGCCGATCCGGTAGCCGGCGATCGTATCGAAGATAAAGGCGCTGACGTCCTCGGTCCGCTTCCCGAATCCGCCGGCGAAGCTATTCGGCAGGCCGGTCACGGGGTTGATGAACTGCCCAGGACCCATAACGAACGTCTCGAACGTGCCGAACTGATAGAGAAAGGTCGGCTGGAGCGAGAAGCCGCCCAGGACCCACCGTATGTCGCCGCCGACGGTATTCTGCTGGGTCGTCAGCGGCGAAAACGGAGGACCGGTGTGCCCGCAGGAGTTTAGCTGGACACCGCCCGCGGTGGGATTACCGAGAGCCGCGCCCGTCGCTGTCTCGCGCTGGCATTACAGCTTCCACCGTGCATCCACGCGTAGGCATACGTGGGCTTGATCGTGAAGTTCTTGAAGACGTCCATCTCGAGGGCGGCCGCCGTCGGCCCAGTTCTGGTTGGCGCCGGGAGCGGTGATCGGATCGAGCTTCGCCGCCAGCTGCGACGAAGGCCACCGTGCTGCGGATGTCAGGTGTCCAGTTGGTCTGGAGCGTGGCGCCCGGGATGTCACCGCTCAGCAGCATGCCGTTCTTGTAGTCGATGCCGCGCGCCGGCTGGCCACCGACCCGGATGATGCTGTCGAAGGGAATCCACGGGAGGAACGACCCGGCGCCTGTGGCCGGCGTCTCGATGTAGAGCCACTTGGTCTCCACGACCGAGGCGACGTCGATGTCCTCGTCGAAGTTGGCCGAGGTCCCGACTCATCGAAGGCCCCTGTATACCACCGTTGAACGCGCTGCCGGAGTTGCCGATGTCAGGCCAGCGCCGTTGGTGAAGTCGAGCTCGACGGCCCACACACCCCGGCTACGCCCGACCTCACCGGTGATGGTGAACACGCCTCGCTCGCGGGTGTACCAGCCCTTGTCCCGGGCGTTGGTAACGTCCGAGGAGTTGAGACCACCGGTACCGTCCGCCCCGGTACCTCCCGACCAGTTGTAGTAGTACGTGGCGACGAAGTCGACCAAGCCGTTGATCGTCACCTTCGGAGCCGGAGCCGGCGCCGGGGCCTGGGCGAAGGCCGGCGGGGCCAGCATTCCGAGGGCAGCGATGAAGAAGAGGACTGCCGCGACCTTCCTCATTTACAGCCTCCTCATGTGAGGTTAACTAAGTGAAAACAAGAACCAATTCGCACCGACACGCACAACAACAGCTGCACCCGCCTTGGGCAGGTGCCACTCTTCTACCGCACCATCGGAATCCTGGTCAACAAAAAACTGCAGACCGGGGCTATGGTTAGCTCCCCTCCCCAAGCCTTCGAAATTGCTCTGCCGCGGCGTGGTCAAAGGGCGACCGATTGCGAAGGCCGAGGCCCTCCTGGAGGAGGTCCTACCTGGGAGGTTCCGAGAGTCTAGGGACGGGCCGGGGTTACCGAGGTGCGCCCCGTGGGCAGGGACAACGCCGGTGCGACAACCCGGCACGGGCCGACTCGTGGGCGACCACCGTGACGGGTACCGTTCCCGGCGCGCCTTGACACTATGCGATAGGCCCATGTATCGTTCAGATTCGTGCCAACATACGAGTACGAATGCCTGAAGTGCGGCCGGGTGTTCGAGGAGAAGCAGCGAATCTCGGCCGCCCCCCTGACGACCTGCGAGAAGTGCGGGGGGGCCGTGCGACGGCTCCTCAGCGCAGCCCCCTTCATCTTGAAAGGCGAGGGCTGGTACGTGACTGACTATCCGTCGGAGGCCAGGAAAAAGGCCCGTGAGTCCGAAAAGGGTGGCGACAAGAAGCCAGCCACGGAGACCACGTCGGGCGACAAGTCATCGACGGACAAGGCCTCGACGGACAAGGCCTCGACGGACAAGGCCTCGGCTGAAAAGTCTAGTACCGCAACGCCGAGCTCGAGCACCGAGGCTGCCACCTCGTCGAAGGACTGACAATTCCTTAGCCGCAAGGCCTCGTCAGGACGACGGGAGTGCCACGGGTGGCGTTGAGATAGGCTTGGGCGCTTCCCTCGCGGACAGCGACCTCGAGGCGGTTGGTCGAACCGATCAAAGCCCCGGGTTTCCCGTGCTCGAGATCGGCGTATGTGGTCACCAGCGGCAGAACACGATCCCCCACGCGGACCACGACTCCCGATCCCAGAAGAGCCGCCCTCTCAGCGGGGATCGACGTCACGAGATTGCCGAAGCGATCGACGTGGATGACGACACCGGCCACGTCGCCGCCCACGGCGTGAACAGCGGGCCAGCTCAAGCGCACGGGGTCGTGGACGGCTGGACCGAGGCGATGGGGCGGGAGCCCGGTGGCGAGGTGGGCGGCGGCGGGCGCAAAGATGTCTCGGCCGTGGAAGGTCCGGCTGACGACGGGTCGCCGGAACTCCGCGGCAGAAATTTCGAACGCCTCCCAACGATCGCCCCCGAGAAAGGGCGTGAAGAGCCCGTTGTCGGGCCCCACCAGCAAGAACCCGGGGACGGCCACCGCCAGGCCGCGGCGCCGGGTTCCGACGCCGGGATCAACGACGCCCACGTGGACCGTGCCGGGAGGAAAGGCGCCAACCGCCTCTTCGAGGGTCAGCGCCCCCGCCGTGATGTCGTGCGGTTCGACCTCGTGAGAGATGTCGACGATGTGGACGTCGCCGATGATCCCGAGGATGACCGCCTTCATCTGGGCCACGTAGGAATCCCTCAACCCGAAATCGGTGGTGAGGGTGATGATGGCCCGCACGCCGGGATACCGGCCGCTGGTCAGCGGTCGCGGTCGACGACGAAGTCGGCGATGAGAGCGAGCGTTTCCCGCTCCTCGGAGGGTGGAAACGCCTCGAGATCACGCTTGGCGGCCGAGGCGTATTCGTGGGCCCACTCCATCGCGTATTCCACCCCGGCGTGCTCGACCACGAGCTGCCGGATCTCCTCGACTTCGGCCGGGCTCAAGGTCGCCCGGCGCAGGAGGAGACGCACCCGCTCGTCCTCGGCGGGGGAGGCTCGCTTGAGCATGGCGATGAGCGGCAGCGTGCGCTTTCCCTCGCGCAGATCCGCCCCCACCGCCTTGCCCAGTCGACTCTGGTCAGCGACAAAGTCAAGGGAGTCGTCGGAGATCTGAAAGGCCACACCCACGTCGAGCCCGTATCGCGTGAGCGCCTCCACCTGCTCAGGGCCGATATCCCCCAGCAGACCGCCGATCCGGCAGCAGGCGGAGATGAACGAGGCCGTCTTCTGGCTGATGATACGGATGTAGTCCGCCTCGGTGAGCAGGCCGCTACGCTTGCGCTCGAGCTGAAAGACCTCGGCCTCCGTCATGGATACCGTCGCCCGCGCCAAGGTCTCCATCACCGCGCGATCGTTGTCCCGCACCAGCATGGCGAACGATTTCGAATAGAGGTGGTCGCCTACCAGCACGGAGGCGTCGTCCCCCCACTGGGCGTTGGCCGAGGGGCGACCGCGGCGCAGAGGGGCTTGATCGACGACGTCATCGTGGATGAGGGTGGCGGTGTGCAGCAGTTCGACCACGCAGGCCAGGCGCACGCAGCGGGAGCCGTGGGCGCCCGCCAGGCGAGCGGCGAGCAGGAGAAGCATTGGCCGCAAGCGCTTGCCTCCCGCCCCGGCGATGTACTCGCCCATGTCCTGGATCAAGGTCACCGGCGAATCCAGTTCGCGCCGGATCTCCTCCTCGACGAGGCGTAAGTCGTCGCCAACGAGTCCGGCCACACGCTCCTTCAGAATCTGTTCGAGGGTGGGAGTGGCCACGCGGCCGACGCTACTTGGGAACGACGCGGTCCCGGACCTCGATCTGTGATCCGGGCTGAACGCTTTGGATCTCCCCGACGGAAAACTTGTCGCGTACCTCCACGATCTTGGCCGTGGCCACCTCCTCGTCCAGCTCACCCAGCTTCTCGCCAGTCACGGGATGCATGATGGGCATCTTGTCGCGACGTACGCTGACGACTGTTCCGGGCCGCAGGCCATCGGCGGACGTGAGATCGACGGCGATGCGTGAGGTCTCGACGTGGACGACGTAGCCGCGCTTGGGCATCTCCTGGGCGGGGCCCGGCGGCGCAGGCGGCACTGCGCCCGACGCGGCCGCCGAGGGTCGCCCCGGGGTCGGCGTCGTCACGGCGCCGGCGGCCGGCGGACGGGGTGAGGCTGCCGGCTGGTACGGTACGCCTTGGCGAGAGCTGATCTTGCCCCCGCCCGGAGGAGGACCGTACTTGGCCACGATCTCCGGGGGCGCGTACGCGGAGCTCTTGTTGATCAGGGTCTTGAACGTCAGCGGGACCTTGTCCTCCTCGACCCAGATGTACTCCGGCTCGCTCGCCACGTCACCGTAGCGCGGGTTCTTGATGAGCAGCCAGCGCGCCTCGGCTGACTTGAGCTCGGAAGGCTCTCCCACCTGGGACAGACCCATGACCTTCCGCATGCTGTCGCATCCGATCAGGGCAAGAACGGTGAGGAGCAGCAGGACCGACCGCTGCATCGTCATGCGCGGCCTACCATACCACACCCCGCATGCGAGCCCCCTCAATCCTCGATTAATGGCTCCCACGGAAAGCGCTGCTCCTCCCCCACACTCTCCGTGATGAGGGCCTGCCGTCGAGAGAAGAGGGCCGTGCCGGTGACGGCCGAGATGTAGGTCACATCGAGGAGCACGGTCCCTCGCCGCTCGATCAGGATAGGCACCAGCCAGCCCGCGACATCCAGGTTCTTGGCCATATTCATCGCTCGGGCGGGCCGCGCCAGGACCTCCTCGACGCGCGCGCCCCCGCTCGCGAACATGTCGGTCACGGCAAAGGGGTCCACAACCTGGAACCGCTTGGTGCGGTCGAGCACGCTGGCGAAGAGGTAGGGCACTCGCCGGACATCGGCCGTGCCGCCGGTAAGGTCGAGTAACGGTGTGATGGCCACCTTGATCCTACCCCGGCTGATCCGCACCCCGTCCTCAGGCCGTGGACCCGGCTGATCACGACCGGGCATGAATAGCGCCTCGGAAAACTCCGCGGAGACGCTGCGGACCTGGGCGTGACCGAGGACGTTTTCGTACCGTCCGATCACTTTCCCTGTAATCGGGTGCCGGAAAGGCTCCCCCTTGCGGAACACCACGAACTCCCGGCCAACCTGGACGCCGGACTGCTCGCCAAGATCGAGGAACAAGGTGTCGCCCTCCACGGCGACCACCAGGCCCTCCTGAGGGTCGAAGGCCTTCACGAACTCCTCGGACATGAACGAGAATGTCGCGCCGATCCGATCGGCCAGGCCCGCCTCGGCGGCGGACGCGGACAGAGCGACGAGCAGCGCGACCGCGAGGACCCGTCTCATAGGGTGACCGTGGGCTGGTACGTCCCGAAGACCCCACGCAGGCGATCGCAGATCTCGCCCAAGGTGACCGAGGCCTCGATGGCATCGACGATGGGGAGCATGAGGTTGTCGCGCCCGCGGGCGGCACGAGCGAGAGCATCGAGCGCGCGCTCCGCGCCATCACGGTGCCCTGCCCTCAAGCGCCGAACGCGTCCGGCCAACGCCTGCCCGAGGGCCGGATCGATCTGGAACAGTTGCGCGGGGGGAGGCTCGTCGGTCACGAACTCATTGACCCCCACCACGATCCTCGCCCGCTCCTCGATCTCACGCTGGTGGCGGTAGGCGGCTTCCTGGATCTCGCCCTGCATGAACGCGATGGCCGCCACCGCCCCCCCGAGATCGTCGATGCGAGCGATGTACGTCGACGCTTCCTCCTCGATCTCTCGCGTGAGGCGCTCCACCGCGAATGCCCCGCCGAGCGGATCGACGGTGGCCGTCACCCCCGACTCGTGCGCGAGAATCTGCTGGGTCCGGAGCGCGACGCGGACGGCCTTCTCGCTGGGAAGTGAGAGGGCCTCGTCCATGGAGTTTGTGTGGAGCGACTGGCAGCCGCCGAGCACGGCGGCCAGAGCCTGCACGGCAACCCTGACGATGTTGTTCTCGGGCTGCTGGGCCGTGAGCATGCTCCCCGCCGTCTGGGCATGGAAGCGCAGCATGAGCGAGCGCGAGTCGCGGGCCCCGAAGCGATCGCGCATGAGACGCGCCCACAGGGTGCGGGCCGCTCGGAATTTCGCGACCTCCTCGAGCAGGTTATTGTGCGCGTTGAAGAAGAAGGACAGTTGAGGCGCGAACTCATCGACCGCGAGTCCAGCGGCGCGGGCGGCCTCGACATAGGCGATCGCGTTGGCCAAGGTGAATGCCACTTCCTGCACCGCCGTGCACCCGGCTTCCCGCATGTGATACCCGGAGATGGAGATAGTATTCCAGCGCGGGACCTCCGCCCGGCAGTAGGCGAACATGTCCGTGATGATCCGCATCGAGGGGCCGGGAGGAAACACGTAGGTTCCTCGAGCGATGTACTCCTTCAGGATGTCGTTCTGGACCGTCCCGGTCAGCGCGGTCGGCGGCACCCCCTGACGTCTGGCCACCACCACGTAGAGGCCGAGGAGGATCGAGGCCGTGGCATTGATGGTCATCGACGTGGAAACGCGATCAAGGGGAATCCCCTGGAAGAGATCCTCCATGTCCTCCAGCGACGCGATGGAGACCCCGACCTTGCCGACCTCTCCGTAGGCAGCCGGCGCGTCGGGATCGTAGCCCATCTGCGTGGGGAGGTCGAAGGCCACCGAGAGCCCTGTTTGGCCCTGGTCGAGCAGGAATCGATATCGCTTGTTGGTCTCGGCCGCCGAGCCGAATCCCGCATACTGACGCATGGTCCACGGCCGTGAGCGATACATGCCCGGGTGGATGCCGCGCGTGTAGGGGAACTCGCCGGGCGCGCTGGCGGGGGCCCCCGGCAGCGGCTCGTACGTGCTGGGGATCGCGCTCCCCCACGACGTGGTGAACTTCGGCTGACGTTCGCCGCCCGATCCGCTCATAGCGGAATGTTGCCGTGCTTCTTGGACGGGTTGCTGTCGCGCTTCGTGCGCAGCAGTGCGAGGACCGCGGTGAGGCGCGCGCGCGTGTCACGAGGCTCGATGATCTCGTCGATGTAGCCTCGCTCGGCCGCCACGAAGGGATTGGCAAATTTCTCGCGATACTCGCCGATCTTCTCCTCGCGGAGGGACGCGAGCTCCCCCCCGGGCGCCAGCTCGCGACGGTACAGGATATTCACGGCTCCATCCGGGCCCATGACCGCAATCTCGGCACTCGGATAGGCGAAGTTCGCGTCACCGCGAATGTGCTTGGAGGACATGACGCAGTAGGCGCCGCCGTAGGCTTTGCGGGTAATCACGGTCAGCTTGGGCACAGTGGCCTCGCAGAAGGCGTACAGGAGCTTGGCCCCGTGCTTGATGATTCCGCCGTGTTCCTGGGCCGTACCGGGAAGGAACCCCGGCACGTCCTCGAAGGTCAGCAGGGGAATGTTGAAGCAATCACAGAAGCGCACGAAGCGCGCGCCCTTGATGGAGGCGTTGATGTCGAGGCACCCCGCCAGGTGTGCCGGCTGGTTGGCCACGATTCCCACCGGCCGGCCTCCGAGTCGGCCGAAGCCGATGACCAGGTTGGGGGCGTAACTCCCCTGCACTTCGAAGAAGTAGTGGTCATCGAGGACGGTCCCGATGATGTCCTTCATGTCGTAGGGCTTGTTCGGCTGCTCCGGCACGATAGTCTGTAAGGCCTCATCGCGCCGGTCGGGGGGGTCTTGCGTGGGTTTGAGCGGCGGATCCTCCATGTTGTTCTGGGGCAGGAAGGTGAGCAATTCGCGGATGAGCGCGAGGCACTCCTCCTCGCTGTCGGCGGCGAAGTGGGCCACTCCGGAGGTCGTGCCGTGCGCGGTCGCCCCGCCCAGATCCTCGGCGGAGACCGCCTCGTGCGTCACGGCCCGGATCACGTCGGGACCGGTGACGAACATGTACGAGGTATTCTTCACCATGAGGACGAAGTCTGTGATGGCGGGAGAGTACACGGCGCCGCCCGCGCACGGGCCCATGATGGCAGAAATTTGTGGAATCACACCGGAGGCCAGGGTGTTGCGCAGAAAGATGTCGGCATAGCCAGCCAGCGACACGACACCCTCCTGGATGCGGGCGCCCCCTGAATCGTTGAGCCCGATCATGGGCACTCCCACCTTCATGGCGAGATCCATCACCTTGCAGATCTTGCGGGCGTATGCCTCCGAGAGGGACCCACCGAAGACCGTGAAATCCTGGGCAAATACAAAAACGGGCCGACCGTGAATGCGCCCGGAGCCGGTCACCACGCCGTCACCGAGAATCCTCTGTTCTTCCATGCCGAAGTCGTGGCTCTGGTGGACCACGAACTGGTCCATCTCCACCAAGGACCCAGGGTCCAGGAGCAGGTCGAGCCGCTCGCGCGCGGTCTTCTTGCCAGCCTTGTGCTGACGACGCACACGCTCCTCACCGCCGCCCTCTTCGGCTTCCCGACGACGGCGGCGGAGTTCCTCAAAGCGCTGGTGCTGGCCGGCCATGTCAGGCCGATTATAGGGAGGCCGCGACGAGAAAGTCAACGTATTCATTGACTTTTAGGGGGTTCGCCGCCCATAATTGTCAGTTATGTCCCCCTGGTGGCTGATCCCTCTGATCGTGTGCGCGGTTGCCCTCACCATCGCGCTCGTGGCGGCGGTCATAGCCCTGCGCCGCACCCTCCTGCGACTGGAGCAGGTACTCGCTGTTGTCGAGGTCAAGCTGGGTCCCACCCTGGAGGACGTCCGCGGGCTGACCCAGGAGGCGCAGGCCGTCACCCGCGATGCGCGAAACAGCGTGGCGCGGCTATCGACCATGATCGAGCACGTCAGTCAGGTGACGGCGAGCGTCGGGGCCTTCGTGGTCGGCGTACGCGGCTTCACCCAGGTCGGCCAGCTCGTCGGCATGGCGGTTGCTGCCAAGAAAGGGATCAACGTGTTCGTGCAGCGGCTCGGAAGGCCGCGAAGAGGATAACGTCATGAATGATCAGCACGGCAGTGGAGCGTTCGCGTGCTTTCTACTGGGGGCGGCCGTTGGGGCGGCAGCGGCTATTCTGCTGGCGCCGCGTTCGGGGCGTGAGATCCGGGAATTGCTTGCCGATCAAGGATCGGAAGTCGCCAAGCAAGCTCAGAAAAGCGGCGAGATCTTTGCCAAACGGGCCCACGAGCTGGCCACGGACGTCCAAAGTCGTGCCGAGGGATGGCTGGATCGGGGCCGCGATCTGGTGGAGGGAGAGACCCAGCGTCTGCGCGACGCGTTTCAGGCGGGGCGAGATGCGATGCGCGACGAGATCCGCCGAAGCACCGAACCGCCACGCAGCTAGAAACATCCGACGTCGAGGAGCGTCCCCGGTGGAGCCGAGGCGCTCCTCGACGAGTTCTGGGGGACTGCTCGGTCCTCGATGTCAATCATCCCTTGTATATCCCTTCGACTCCATGCATGCGACGTAGCCCTCACGGCCCTGGCCGGCAAGGTCAATGCTACGCGGCGGTCCCGCGATCGTTCCGGCGTACGGCACGGTCGCTCGAGCGTTGCTGGCTGCGTTCGCGCACTCGGCCTCCGCGTGGGCACGGGCGGTTGCCGTGTCCCCTTCCTTGCTCCACGTGATCCGCTCAGCCTGCTTCGCACAAGCTACGGTGACCATCATCAGTACCAGCACCACGAGCCCGTTTCTCACGCGCCCTCCTTCACAATGTTCCCCTGCCTTCATCCGCAAGCGGTCGGGAAATGTCCGAGTGGCAATTCTCTTCCCTGACTTCATTTCGAATCATGGTGGGGGGTCGGGCCGCGGTAGCGTGAGGAGGCCGTAGCCCCGCAGGTAGCGGCGCTCGCTCCCCCCGACGACGTTCCGAAAGCGGTGGGGGGTGTCGGGGAGGAGCGGCGCTCGCTCCCCCCGACGACGTTCCGAAAGCGGTGGGGGGTGTCGGGGAGGAGCGGCGCTCGCTCCCCCCGACTCCTAAAGATGTATGGCCTGGCCAAGAGCAGCCAGCGTCGCTTCCAAGGCCGCCTCCGAGAGGGTCGGATGCGCGTGGATCGTGTGGATGATCTCCTCCAGTGTCGCTTCGAGGGTGCGCCCCACGGCGAACTCGTGGATGATCTCGGTCGCCTCGGGCCCGATGATGTGCACGCCGAGAATCTCCCCACTCTTCTGATCTGCCACAACTTTGACGAAGCCGTCTGTCTCGCCGAGTGCCACCGCCTTGCCGCTTGCCGTGAACGGGAACTTCCCGAGACGCACCTCACGCCCTCCCTGGCGAGCCTCCGCCTCCGTCATGCCGATCGAGGCAACCTGGGGTCGACAGTAGGTGCACGACGGGACATTCGTGTAGTCGACGGGGCGGGGATCACGGCCGGCGATCGCCTCGGCCGCCACCACCCCCTCAGCCATGGCCTTGTGAGCAAGGAGCTGCCGCCCTGCCGCATCCCCGATGGCGTAGAGCCCTGGGACCGAGGTCGCCATGTGTGGGGACACCGCGACGAAGCCGCGCTCGAGCTTTACCCCGAGCGTTTCAAGGCCGATGCCCGAGACACGCGCGGCGCGTCCAACCGCCATGAGGATCTGTTCGGCCTCTAGACGGCCGCCGTCCGTCTCCACAACCACGCCGGCGGTCCCCGTCTTCACGGAGGTGACCTTGACCCCCGTTTTGAGGGCGATATTTCGGCGTGTCAGGCTGCGGGCCAGCTGAGCTGAGACTTCCTCGTCCTCGATGGGCAGGAGGCGCGGCAAGGCCTCCAGGAGGGTGACTTCGGTGCCGTAGGCATTGTAGACGTCCGCGAACTCTACCCCCACCGCACCGGCGCCGATGACGATGAGAGACTTCGGGGCTCGCTCGCGGCGCACGGCACCGTTGGAGGACATCACTCGCTCCTCGTCGATGGTGACTCCTGGAAGCGATTTGGGCTCGGCGCCGGTGGCCACGATGATGGCGCGTGCCTCGATCCGCTCGGGCCCGCCCGCGGTCGCGACCTCGATGGTCGTGGGGCCGAGGAGCCGCCCCCGTCCGGAGATCAATGTGATCTTGTTCTTCCGGAACAGGAATTCCACGCCCTTGGCCATTCGATCGGCGACCCGGCGGCTCCGACGCACTGCCTCCGCGTAGTCGGCCTCGAAGCCGGTCACCCGGATGCCGAACTCAGCGGCGCGATGGAAGAGGTGGACAACCTCGGCGTTACGAAGGAGCGCCTTGGTAGGAATACAACCCCAGTTCAGGCAGACGCCCCCTGGGCGGTCGTCCTCCACCGCGACGACGGAGAGACCTAGCTGGGCGCAGCGGATGGCGGCCACGTAGCCGCCGGGGCCCGTTCCGAGCACCGCCACGTCCGCGGTGTGGGTGGGCATCCGGTTACACCAGAAGCCGCAGCGGTTCTTCGAGCACGCGCCTCAGATCTTGCAGGAAGCGGGCGCCCATGGCGCCGTCCATCACCCGATGGTCACAGGATAAGGTGAGCATCATCCGGCGTCCGACTCCGAGGGTGCCGGCGGCATCCACCACGGGGAGGCGACGAACAGCGCCCACGGCCAGGATGGCGCCCTCCGGGGGATTGATGATAGCCGAGAACTCGGTGACGTCGAACATGCCAAGGTTCGAGATCGAGAAGGTCGCTCCGCTCATCTCGCTGACCTTGAGCTTGCGGCCCCGGGCGCGCTCGGCGAGATCGCGCGACTCGACGGCGATCTGGGTCAGCGACTTGGCCTGACAGTCACGCAGGACGGGCGTGATGAGCCCGTCGGGGAGCGCGACCGCGACGCCGATGTGTGCCCGGTGGAACACACGAATCGTCTCTCCCTGGAACGATGCGTTCACCCCAGGGTGCTCGATCAGCACCAGGCCGCAGGCGCGGACGATGAGGTCGTTCAGGGAAATCTTCGGCCGGCCTTCGAGCGCATTCAGTTCCTCGCGTAAGACCCACGCGCGGTCCATGGCGACCTCGCTGCTCACGTAGAAATGCGGGACTGGCGCCTTGGACAGCGGCATGCGTCGGGCGATGGTGGCGCGAATGGGCGACATCGGCAGATCTTCGAACTCGGCGCCGACCGCTGCCGGCGCATCCGGCTGGACGGTGCTCGCCGCCGCCTCGACGTCGCGGCGGATGATACGACCGCCAGGCCCACTGCCCTGCACGTGGCTGAGGTCGACGCCCCATTGCGCCGCGATCTTCCGGGCCAATGGGGAGGCCTTGACGCGGACCGACTGTGGCGCGGACGGGCCCGCGACCGGTACGGCCGCTGCGGGCCGCTGAGGCAGTGACTTTGGCGCGGCAGGCGGCTGAGCGGGGACCGTGGGCGCAATGGGGGCAGTGGGCGTCGAGGCGGCCACCTTGAGGGGGACAGCGGGCGCCGGCGTGGGCTGCCCGGTGGGGCGGCTCTGGGCCGACGCAGCCTGGGAACTGATCGCGGCAGGCGGCGGTGCGGCGGGGACGCCGGTCTCAGCTATCGGCGCGGGCGCGGCGGGAGGACTTGACGCAGGGACCGCTGGGGCTTGGGCCAGCAACGCGGCGATGTCATCACCGGGCTCGGCCACGACCGCGATGAGGCTACCCACGGGAACCTGGCCACCTGCCGGCACAAGGATCTTGCGGAGAACGCCGGCGCCGAACGCCTCCATCTCTACGTCGGCCTTGTCGGTCTCCACCTCGGCCAGGATGTCGCCCCCCGCGACCCGATCGCCCTCCTTCTTGAGCCACTTGATGACCTTGCCCGTCTCCATGGCTTCGGAGAGCTTGGGCATGACGACCTTGGTCACGGCCATGGGCTAGCTCCCCGCGCCGTTGACGGCGCAGACCCGCCGCACTGCCTCGATGATTTTCTCCTTCGACGGCGTCTTGAGGCGCTCGAGATTGCGCGCGTAGGGCATCGGCGCATTGGCGCCGGTGACGCGCTCGACCGGTGCGTCGAGGTCGTCGAACGCCTGCTCGGTGATGAACGAGGCGATCTCGGAGCCCATCCCGGCAAAGCCAGCGCCCGCCTCCACCACCACCGCCCGGTGGGTCTTGCGGACGGACTCGATGATGGTGGCGGTATCCATGGGACGCAATGTGCGAGGATCGACGATCTCGATCTCGATTCCCTGCTGGGCCAGCTCCTCGGCCGCTTCCTGCGCCCGATACATCATCCCCATGTAGGCGACCACCGTCGCGTCCCGGCCCTCGCGCCGAACGATGGCTTTCCCCAACGGAATGACGAACTCAGGGTCCTCCGGCACCTCGCCCTTGAGCGCGTAGAGCGTCTCCGACTCGATGAAGATGACCGGGTTGTCGTCCCGGATGGCGGCCTTGAGCAAGCCCTTGGCATCCATGGGGGTGGAGGGCCGGACCACCTTGAGCCCAGGGACGTGATAGAAGTAACTCTCTACCGACTGCGAGTGCTGGGCGGCGAGCTGGTGGGCCGGCCCTCCCGGCCCGCGGATCACGAGCGGCACGTGATACTGTCCGCCAGACATGTAGTGGAGCTTGGCGGCTGTGTTCACGATCTGGTCCATGGCGAGCAGCGCGAAGTTGAACGTCATCATCTCGACGACCGGACGCAAGCCGACCATGGCCGCCCCGATGCCGACGCCCGTGAAGCCGGACTCCGCGATCGGCGTGTCCACCACGCGCGCGGGACCGAATTCTTTCAAGAGCCCCTGGGTGACCTTGTAGGCGCCTTCATAGAGCCCAACTTCCTCGCCGATCACGAAGACGCGCGGATCACGCCGCATCTCCTCGCGGAGGGCAAGGTTGAGGGCTTCGCGATAGGTCATCACCGCCATGGCTCTAGTCCTTGTAGATGTCGGTGAAGAGCCACTCGGCCGGGGGCTCGGGAGAGGCGTCGGCGAAGGCCACCGCCTCGTCGATCCGGTCGTTGACGTCTTTCTCGATCGTCCGCACGTCGGTTTCTGTAAGCCACCCCTCCCCGAGGGCGCGGTCACGGAAGAGCACGATGGGATCGCGCTCCTTCTCACGCTCGACCTCCTCCTTGGTGCGATACACCGCGCCGGCGGGATCGCGCATGGAATGACCGCGGAATCGATAGGTCCTCGCTTCGATGAGGGTGGGGTGCTTGTCCGTGCGAGCGCGGGCGACGGCTCGGCCGACCGCCTCGCGCACGGCCAACACGTCCATACCGTCCACCGGCTCACAGGGCATGTTGTAGGCACGGCCGAACTTCCAGATCTCCGTCTCGGCCAGGGCCCGCTCGAGCGAGGTGCCCATGGCGTAGCGGTTGTTCTCGCAGAGGAAGATGACAGGCAGCTTCCAGAGGCTGGCCAAATTCATGGCCTCGTGGAACTCCCCCTCCGGCACGGCGCCGTCGCCGAAGTAGCAGACGATGACCTGGTCTCCACCCTGGTACTTGATGGCGAAACCCACTCCCGCCGCCAGGGGCAGGTGCGAGCCCACGATGGCGTGTCCCCCCAGAAAGTTGACGGACTTGTCGAACAGGTGCATCGAGCCGCCCTTGCCCTTGGACAGCCCGTCCTGTCGCCCGAACAGCTCGGCCATGGCCCGCCGCGGGTCTGCGCCCTTGGCCAGGCAGTGCCCATGCTCGCGGTAGGCGGCCACCGAATAGTCGTCGGGGCGGAGGACCGAGGTCGCGCCCACCGCCACCGCTTCCTCGCCGATATACAAATGGAGAAACCCGCCGATTTTGCCGAGCGCATAGGCCTCGGCCGCCTTCTCTTCGAAACGGCGGATGAGCATCATCTGCCAGAGCAGATGCCGGGCCAGCTCACCGTCCATCGCGAGCGACGGTGTCATCGCCGGCCGGTCTGCCCGGGCCTCTTGTCGTGTCTCGGCCATGCCTTCCTCCTGCGCCGATCCTTACCAGCGCATGAGACTGAGATCGTCTATCGAGAGCCGCGTACGCTGCCGGAAAATGGTGACGATGATGGCGAGCCCGACGGCGACTTCGGCCGCCGCCACCGCCATCACGAAAAATACGAGCACCTGTCCCTCCAGGTTACCAAGCCGGTGCGCGAACGCCACCAGAGCGAGGTTGGCCGCGTTGAGCATGAGTTCGATCGACATGAAGATCACCAGCGGGTTGCGGCGAATGACCACCCCGACCACCCCGATGGCGAAGAGAATTGCCGACAGCGCCGTGTAGTACGACTCGGGCACCACGCGGTTAGGCCTTGCGCCGCGCCAGGAGCAGCACGCCGACCATGGCCGCCAGCAGCAGCACCGAGGTCAGCTCGAAGGGAAGCAAGTAGTCGGTGAAGAGCACCCGCCCCAGGGCCTCCACCCCGGCCGGGGCAGGCGCAGACGGGACCGGCCTGGCCCCCAGACGTCCCACCACCGCGATCAGCATGATCAGGAGCAACCCGCCCACGGGCAGGGCTAGCACGCGTACCTTGCGGAGGGGATCGGGCCCGGTTTCTTCCTTGCCCGGAATGAGCACCATGATGGCGAACACGAACAGCACCATGATGGCGCCCGCATAGATGATCACCTGGGCGAGGGCCAAAAACTCGGCGCCCAGCATGAGGTAGAGGACGGCGATGCTGCCCAGGTTGACCACCAGGAAGAGCGCGCCGTGGATGGGGTTGCGTTTCAGGATGAGGCCGAGGGCGGAGCCGATGGCCGTGACGGCCACCACCAGGAAGACGACCAGGGTCATCAGAGGGTCCTATCCGCGGGAATGGGAACGGGAGAACGCGGCGTTCCGTCTGCTCCTGCTGGCTCCAGGGCCAACAACGTCTCCTTGGTGTAGATCATCCCTTGCCGGCTGAATGCGGAGAATTCCAGGATGCCCGTGTCCATGCGGATGGCGTCCTCGGGGCAGGCCTCCACGCAGTACCCGCAGAACACGCACTTGCCCAGATCGATGTCGAAGCGCTGGGGCATCTTCTCGATCTCGGGATTGGGGTGCTCGTCGGCGACGATGTAGATGCAGTGGGCGGGGCACACGGTTTCGCACATCATGCATGCGACGCAGCGCGGGGAGCCGTCTTCGCGGCGGACGAGGCGATGCAGCGAGCGCAGCCGGGGCGCGTAGGGCCGTCGCTCCTCCGGATACTGGATGGTGACCGCCCCCCGCGGTCCGCGCCACCCGAGGGCCCGCGCCACATGGCGACCCATATTACGGAAGAAGTGCTGCGCGGTCAGCGCGAGCCCCGAAAGGATCTCGACTATATAGAAGCGCTGGCGCAAGTTCATGACCGCCCCCCCAGCAGGAGGATGGCGGCCCCCGTGACCACGATGTTGGCGATGGAGAGCGGAAAGAGCCCGAGCCAGCCCAGACGCATCGCCTGATCGTAGCGAAAGCGCGGAAGCGTCCACCGCACGAGCATCAGGACGAAGATCATGGCCACAACCTTGAACACGAAGGCCCCCACCTGCAGGAGGACCACCGCCAGGTGCGGAAGGGTCAGGGCCGCCCCCCATGGCCAGTGGAACCCGTCGGGGGCGAGGTACGGGATCTGCCAGCCACCCAGGAAGAGCGCGGTCGTCATGCCCGCGATCACCACGGTTTCCAGGAAGTCCGCCATCGCGAACATGCCGAACTTCATGCCGCTGTATTCCACGAAGTACCCGATGATCTCGGATTCTCCCTCGGGCATGTCGAAGGGGATGCGCTTGGTGGCGGCCACCCCCGCCGTGAGGAAGAGGATGAACGCCAGGGGCTGGGTCACGATCCCCCACAAGGGAATCCAGCCCCACAAGTACTGTCCCTGGGCCCGCACGATGTCCATCATGTTGAGGGACCCGTAGACCATGATCACCCCGACGATGGACGCGCCGATGGCGATCTCGGCCGAGATCATGAGGGCCGCCGCCCGCTGGCCTCCGATGAGCGCGTAGTTGTTGGCCGAGGACCAGCCCGCCATCATGACCCCGTACACGCCGAGCGAGAGCATGGCGAGCACATAGAGCACACCCACGTTCAGGGTGATGGCCTGCAGCGGGATCTCGCGCCCGGCTACCCGTAACGTGTCACCGAACGGGATGGAGCCAAACGCCACCAGGGCGAAGAAGACCGAGACGAACGGAGCCAGCTTGAACAGGAAGCGATCCGCCCGGGCAGGAAGGAAGTCTTCTTTGGTCAGCATCTTGATAGCGTCCGCCAGCGGGTGGAAGAGCCCAATCATGCGAAGCCCGAAGATCGAGGCCCGGTTGGCGCCGATGCGATCCTGCATGATCGCCGACTGCTTGCGCTCTACCCACGTGAGCACCCCGCCCAGGTTCAGGACGAAGAGCATCACGAAGAGCACGCGCCCGAGGACGATGCCGAGGTCGACGACCGTCGTCACCCGCGCGGCTCGGCGGTCGAGCCCGCGGCCAGGATCGTCTGCCCGCTGTCGCCGATCGATTCGTAGGTCATGCCGCCAAAGGCGGGCACGGTCGTGGCCAGCATGCGAAACCAGTGCGCGGTGCGGGAGGCTTGCGGGTCGGCACCGACCACGGCCAGCAGCTGTCCCAGGGCTGCCCACACCGGCCGCGCCTCGCCGAGCGGCTCCACGGCCGTCCGAAAACGCTGCACTCGTCCCTCGAAGTTCGTGAACGTCCCGTCCCGTTCCACCCACGCCGCGCTCGGCAAGACAAGGTGGGCCCGCGCGCTGGTCCGGTTGGTGTTGGTTCCCATGAACACGAGTGTTCGCACGGCAGCCAGAGCCCCCTCCACGTCGGCCTCCGGCCACGCACTGTCGAAGAGATCGTGCTGGAAGACCCAGAGGGCGTCCAGATGCCCCGCCCGTGCGTCGGCGAGGATGGCGGCCACATCGCCGTCGAGGCCCATCAGCTCGGCCCCGCGCGTGTTCGGATTCTTGTCGGCGCGGATGAGGAAGTCGTCCTGATCCCCTGCCAACGCGGGGGGCACCCGGAAGCCGATGCGGGTCAGAGCGCGTGCCTCCAGCAGGCGGCGCAGCGCAAAGAGGTCCTCGTTGGCCAGGGTGGGCGAGGCGATCATACCAAGCGTGCCGGCGCCGGTCAGGAGAAGGTCTGCCAGAACGGCGATCGCCTCCTCCCAGGTCACCATCTTGGCGGTCCCGCCCGAGCGCCGCGCGGGGTGGGTGAGGCGGCTCGGGTCATCGACGGCGCCGAACCCGTAGCGTCCGGCATCGCATATCCACCACCGGTTCACGTCCGGATTGAATCGCGGCTTCAGGCGCGCCACTCGACGGCCCTGGGCGTGGTGTGGTCGCCGCCGGTTCACGTGGACCTCGATGTTGCAGCCGCGCGCGCACCCGGGACAGATCGACTTGGCGGTGTCGAGATACCACACGCGGACCTGGAAGCGGAAGTCGCGATCGGTGAGGGCACCCACCGGGCAGATGTCCACCGTGTTGCCGCTGTACTTGTTGTCGAGGGTCGTGCCGGGAAAGAGCCCGATCTCCGAGTGATCGCCCCGGTTGAAGATCCCGAGCTCCCCGGTGCCCGTGACCTCGTCGCAGAAGCGGACGCAGCGCGAGCAGAGAATGCAGCGTTCGGCATCGAGGATGACGTGAGGTCCGAGCGGCACCGCCTTTGGCTTGTGCACTTTCTCGTCGACCATGCGCGGATCGTAGAGGCCGTGCTTCATGTAGTAGATCTGGAGGAAACACTCCCCGGCCTGATCGCACACGGGGCAGTCGAGCGGATGATTGATGAGGTGAAACTCCATGATGGACTGCCGAGTCTCTCGCACCCGATCCGTCTCGGTGAGGACGACCATGCCCTCCGTCGCCTGGGTATTGCAGGCGATGGTCGGCTTGGGCGCCTTCTCGATGTCGACCATGCAGAGGCGACACTGCCCGGCCACCGATAGTCCCGGGTGATAGCAGTAGTGGGGGACCTCTACCCCGGCCCTCCGCGCAGCCTCGATGAGGTTCGTGCCCGGGGGCACCTCGATCTCCTTGCCGTCGATGGTGAGCTTGGGCATGGGCTAGTGCGCGAGCAGGCTCTCGAATTCGGATCGAAACTTCTCGACGTAGGAGATGTACGGCCCCACTGCCCCGTCGTAGAAGGCACAGATGGTCGTGCCGGCGCCCCGGCGGGCCACGTCGACGATGGTGTCCAGATCTTCCTTGCGTCCGTGTCCGTCCACGATCCGGTGGACCATCTTGTAGATCCAGCCGGTGGACTCTCGACAGGGGGTGCACTGGCCGCAGCTCTCGTGCGCGTAAAAGCGGGCCACCACCAGGAGGGCCTCCGGAATCGATACGGTCTCATCCATGACGACGACCCCGGCCGAGCCGATCATCGAGCCTGCATTGCGCAGACCATCCACGTCCATCGTCACGTCGATCTGGTCGGCAGTGAGAATGGCGGCCGAGGAACCGCCCGGCACCACCGCCTTCAGGCGTCCGTTCCCGGTGACACCGCCCGCATGGTCGTAGATGAGCTGGCGCAAGGTGACACTCACGGGCGTCTCGTAGATTGCCGGGCGCTTCACCCGCCCAGACACGGAGTAGATCCGGGTCCCGCCCTGGGTCTTGGTGCCAAGCGCGGCGAACCATTCACCGCCACGGTTGATGATGTGGGGGATGTGACAGAGCGTTTCCACGTTGTTCACGATGGTGGGAGCGCCAAAGGCCCCCTTGATGGCGGGGAACGGGGGCTTGAGCTTGGGCCAGCCCTTCTTGCCCTCGAGCGAGGAGATGAGCCCCGTTTCCTCCCCGCAAATATAGGCGCCAGCTCCCCGATGGACCACGATGTCGAAGTCGCCGCCGAGCAGACCGGCCGCGTAGGCTTCCTGCACGGCGCCCCGGAAGCGACGCCACGGCTCGACGTACTCACCCCGGATGTACACGAAACCCAGCCGGGATCGGATGGCCCGAGCCGCGATCAGCATTCCCTCGATGAGCGCGTGAGGATCGCGCTCGAGCAGATAGCGGTCCTTGAACGTCCCGGGCTCGCCCTCGTCGGCGTTGACCACGAGATACACCGGTCCCGTGTGGTTCTTGGGGATGAATGACCACTTCGTCCCGGTGGGGAAGCCGGCGCCGCCCAGACCTCGCAGATTCGACGTCTTGACCACCTCGATGATGGCGGTCGGCTCCATGGCCCGCGCTCGCTCCATGGCTGTGTAGCCGCCAGTCTCCCGATAGACGGCCAAGGTGTGGGACCCTGGTCGATCGAAGTTGCGGGTCAGGAGCCGCTCGGTGCTCACCTGAGGCCCTCGAGGAGACGATCGATCTTCTCCGGCGTGAGGTCCATCTCGTAGCGGTCGTCCACCTGCGCCATCGGCGCATGCTCACACGCGCACAGGCATTCCACGGCCAGCAAGGTCACACGCCCGTCGTGCATGGTCTCCCCCACCGTGATCCCGAGCCGCTCTTGCAGATGGGCGAGAATGCGAGGGGCCCCCGCCAGGTGGCAGGAGAGGTTCTGGCACACCGAGATCACGTGACGCCCCGGAGGCTCCCGAAAGTACAGCGTGTAGAACGTCACCACCTCGTGGACGTGCGCGGGCGCCAGCCCAAAGAGGGCCGCCACGTACTCCTCTGCCTCGAGCGGCACGTGCCCGAAGGTCTCCTGCGCCATGTGCAGGACTGGTAAGAGGGCCCCTCGCGGGTCAGGATAGAGGCTCTGGAGGCGACGAACCTCGGCCAGCTGCTCCTCCGAGAAGGCGATCGCCGTCATCGATCGAGCTCGCCCCCGATCATGTTGACGGAGCCGAAGGTCGGGATCAGATCGGCGACCATTTCACCCTCGATCATCCGGTGCAGCGCGGCCATCGGCGGCAGGCAAGGCGGACGACACCGTACCCGATACGGTCGGTCGCCGCCGTCGGAGACGACGTAAAAACCCAGCTCGCCGTTGGCGCCCTCCGTGGAGAAGTACGCCTCGCCTGCCGGCGGGCGGATACCGTAGCCCTCCATGATCAGCATGAAGTGATTCATCAGGCCCTCGATCGAGCCGTACGCATCGTTCTTCGAGGGCAGCACCACGCGCTTGTCACGGACGTTCACCCTCTCCAAGGCCCCTCGATCCTGCCCCTGGAGGTTGGGCGACAAGGAGATGGGGATCAGGAGGAGCCCGTCGGTCTTGCCCTGCTTCCCGCGATCCACGTAGGAGGCGGGATCGATGGCGCGACCTTCGAAGTCCACGTTGATGGCCCCCCCGGGCAGGGTGGCCAGCGCCTGCTCGGCAATGCGCATGGACTGTTCCATCTCCGCCATGCGGACCAGGTAGCGGGCGTAGTTGTCGCCGTCCTTCTGGGTCGGGATCTCGAAATCCAGTCGGGGGTAAGCCCAGTGCGGCTGCGCCTTGCGAACGTCGTAGGCGACGCCCACCGCGCGCAGGAGCGGACCGGTGATCGCGTACGCGATGGTTTCCTCCCGGCTGAGGGCTCCAATCCCAACCATGCGGTCCATGAAGATCCGGCTGCCGGTGAGCAGGCGGTGCACCTCGCGCAGTACGTCCCGCACCTCGCCGAACGCCTTCTTGACCTTGTCCGCGAAGCCTTCGGGAAGATCGGCCTTGACGCCCCCCACCCGACCGTAGGAGATGGTAAGGCGCGCTCCGGTCACGTCCTCCACCAGTTCCCACAGGTACTCCCGGGCCTTGATCATGTAGAGGAAGACCGTGAAGGCGCCAAGCTCCATGGCGGAGGCGCCCACGCAGGTGAGGTGATCGCAGATTCTTGAGATCTCGCTCATGATCACACGAATGTACTGGCAGCGTTCGGTGACCTCGATGCCGAGGAGCTTCTCGACGGCGGCGGCATAGGCGAAGTTGTTGATGAGCGGGGAGACGTAGTTGAGCCGGTCCGTGTAGGGAATTGCGTTGTTCCAGCCTCCCACCTCGCAGTCCTTCTCGAAGGCACGGTGGAGATAGCCGATCTCCACATCGGCTTTCACCAAGGTCTCGCCGTCCAGCTCGGCCACGATGCGGATGATCCCATGCATGGCGGGATGGGCCGGGCCGACGCCGACGGTGAGATTTTCCCTGCCGCCGCCGGTGCCCCCTCCCTCCCCCAGCATGAACTCGCGAACCTTGGTGGCAGCCACGTCAGACCTTGGGGCCGATGAGCGGCTGCCGTCGATCGATCGGATAGTCCTTGCGCAGCGGGTACCCGACGAACTCCTCGTACATGAGCAGTCGACGCAGATCAGGGTGACCCTCGAAGCGGATCCCGAACATGTCCCACACCTCACGCTCCAGCCAGTTCGCGATGGCCCAGAGCGGCACCACGGTGGGTACCACCGCATCATCCTCGTCGACCCGCACCTTGACCCGCAGGCGGTGATTGTGCCGGAGCGAGTACAGCTGGTAGACGACATCAAAGCGGGGGCCGTCTTCCCGCCCGGGGTACTTGAGATAGTCCACCGCAGTGAGATCCATCAGCATGTCGAAGGCCAGTTCTCTATCATCTCGGGCGAACCGGAGCACGTCGAGCAGGCCCTCGCGTGTCGCCACCACGGTGGGCTCGCCACGGTCGGCGTGACTCTGCATGAGATGGGAGGGGAACCGCTCCTGCAGGCGAGCGAGGATGGGAGAGGAGGACGTCGTCACGTGCCCTCAGAACCGCTGGGCGCTGACGGCGATCTTGTCCTGCAGTTTCATGAGACCGTCGATGACGCTCTCGGGGCGGGGTGGGCAGCCGGGAATGTAGACGTCGACCGGGATGATGGTATCGATCCCCTGCACGGTCGCGTAGTTGTTGTAGAAGCCGCCCGTGCACGTGCACACGCCGAAGGCCACCACCCACTTGGGCTCGGTCATCTGGTCGTAAATACGCTTGAGAACGGGCGCCATCTTGTGGCTGATGGTCCCCACCACGAAGAGCACGTCGGCCTGGCGCGGAGAAAAGCGCGGCAGCCCGGCTCCGAAGCGATCAACGTCATAGTGCGAGCAGGCGGTGGCCATGTACTCCATCCCGCAGCAGGCGGTGACGAAGGGATACTGGAAGATGGAGTACTTCCGCGCCCAGCCGATTGCCTCGTCGAGCTTCGCTGTGAAGAAGCTACCTACTCCCATGCCAACCCGCCCTTTCGCCACACGTAGCCGAACCCAAACATCAAAATTCCCAGAAAGACCAGCATCTCGAGAAAGCCGAAGGCGCCGAGCTTACGGTAGAGCATGGCCCAGGGCCACACGAAGAGCAGCTCGATGTCGATGATGATGAAGAAGATGGCGATCGTCGAGAACTTGATGGCGAATCGCCCCTCCGACACCCCGATGGCGTCTTTGCCGCACTCGAAGGGCTCCGCCTTCACCGGGCTGAGACGGCGTGGCGCGATCAGGGTCGGGATGAAGAGCAGAGCCCCCGCGACCACCGCGGCAAAGGCGAAGACCATCAGGATGGCCGCGTACTCGGCAAACGGGGTGGTCACGGCAAGGCGCCTCCCTCACGCTCGTTTCGAGGGGTGATCATCGCGGCATCTCGGCGTCGCGCGTCTGGCGCTTGGCGTGGTAGGAGCTCCGCACGAGGGGCCCGGCCTCGACATGCGCGAAGCCGAGCGCACGGCCGATGGCGGCCAGCTCCGCGAACTCGTCGGGGTGGTAGTACTTCGACACAGGCAAATGTTGCGCCGAGGGCCGCAGATACTGACCGAGCGTGATGATGTTGACGTCTACCTGCCGCAGATCCCTGAGTGTTGCCACCACCTCGTCCCGCGTCTCCCCCAGACCGAGGATGAGCCCCGATTTCGTGAGCAGTTCTGGCGCAGCAACGCGGGCCTGCCGGAACAACTCCAGGGCACGCGCATAGCGGCCTCCGTGCCGGGCGATCTTGTACAGTCGCGGAACCGTCTCGGTGTTGTGATTGAGGACGTCGGGTCCGGCCTCGATGACGGCCCCGAGCGAATCGGGCAGCCCCTGGAAATCCGGGATCAAGGTTTCCAGTCGGCAATGAGGAGCATGGCGGCGGACAGCCCGGATGGTCGCTGCCCAGTGCGCAGCCCCACCGTCGGCAAGATCGTCGCGGTTCACGGAGGTGATGACCACGTAGTCGAGGGCGAGGTCGGCCACGGCACGGCCGATCCGCTCAGGCTCCTCGCGGTCCTCCCAAGCCGGGCGACCGTGGGCGATGGCGCAGTAGCCGCAGTTTCGCGTGCAAACGTCGCCCAGGATCATGAAGGTTGCCGTGGCCTCCTCCCAGCACTCACCGATGTTGGGACAGTGCGCCTCCTCGCACACGGAGTGAAGGTTCCATTCCCGCATTCGCTGCTTGAGCCGCATGTAGTTCGCTCCCCCGGGGGCACGCACTTTGAGCCAAGGCGGCTTGCGGCCCTCGGGGAGCGCTCCGGGCTGGATCACGGGAAGTGGCACCGTCATCGGCATCGAAGTCTCGCGCTCGAACTCCTTCATTATGCCACGAGCGTCCCCCGGCACGGAGCACGCACGTGTGTTCGAGGCGCACGACCGAGCGCCGGAGGTTTTCGTGGACCCTCCTAGCCTCCCAACGCGCACGCGTACACCCGAGCGGCGCCCCGGGTCCTGCGAGCCAGAGAGGTTTGGTGGACCCTCCCAGGGTCCCCAACGCGCACGCGTACACCCGAGCGGCGCCCGGGTCCTGCGAGCCAGAGAGGTTTGGTGGACCCTCCCAGGGTCCCCGACGCGCACGCGTACGACCCGAGCGGCGCCCCGGGTCCCCCGGGGCGCCGCGAGCGCCGGAGGGGTTTGGGGAACCCTTCTAGGGTTCCCCATGTCCAACTGGTGCCGAAGGGGGGACTCGAACCCCCACGGGTTGCCCCACACGCCCCTCAAACGTGCGCGTCTGCCAGTTCCGCCACTTCGGCTCACCAAGGGTCGAGCGAGTTTTTGAGTATACCTTATGCGTCGCGCCGCCCAAATCGACCAGTCACCTGGCGGAGGCGGGGATCGAGCGCATCGCGTACCCCTTCCCCGAGGAGGTTGTAGGAGAGCACGGTGATCAGGATGGCGAGGCCGGGGTAGACCGACAACCACCAGGCAATCTCGATCGCGTCCTTGCCTTCGTTCAGGATATTGCCCCACGTGGCGTACGGGGGCTGCACGCCTAGCCCCAGGAACGACAATCCGGACTCGGTCAGAATCGCGGCGGGAATGCCGAGGGTCATGGCGACCAGCACCGGGCCCATGGCGTTCGGGAGGACGTGACGAAAAACGACACGCGGCGCGCTGGCTCCGACGGCGTGGGACCAGATCACGAACTCACGTTCCTTCAGAGTCAGGAACTCAGCGCGGACCAGACGGGCTACCCCCATCCAGCCTGTGAGTCCGATCACGACCATGATCGTCCAGATGGACGGAGGCAGAAAGGCCAGGACCGCCAGGAGCAGGAAGAAGCGCGGGAAGACCAGCATGAGATCCACCACCCGCATGATGCTGGCGTCGACAAAGCCGCCGTGATGGCCAGCAGCCGCTCCGAGCAGCACCCCGATGGTGGCCGCGATGCCGACGGAGATGAAGCCGACCGCCAGCGAGACGCGCGCCCCGTACAGCATGCGCGAGAGGACGTCGCGGCCGAGTTGGTCGGTGCCGAGCCAGTGCTGGGCGGAGGGGGGATCGAGCGTCCTGCGCACGTCGGGGCGATTGGGATCCCATGGCGCCAACCACGGCGCCAGCGCGGCCAGGGTCACCAACCCCAGCACCACCACCCCCCCGATGACGGCGAGACGATTCCTGACGAACGCCTTCCAGAGGCCCATCCTACCTTCGTCCCCGCGCGACCCGGATGCGCGGATCGACCAGCCCGTAGGCGACGTCGGCCAGGAGATTGGCGGCCAGGGTCAGCACGGACACGATGACGAGGTTGCCCATGATGACCGGGTAGTCGCGTTCGAATACCGCCTGCACCATCAGCTGTCCCATCCCGGGGATCGCGAAGATGGTCTCTACGATCACGCTGCCACCGATCAGCCCGGGCAACGACAGTCCCAGGATGGTCACCAGGGGCAGGACGGCATTGCGCAGCGCGTGCTTGCCAATCACCACGCTCTCGGCGAGCCCCTTGGCCCGTGCCGTCTGCACAAAGTCCTGCCGTACGACTTCCAGCATGCTCTGACGCATGTAGCGGGAAAATCCCGCGAGACCACCGAACGTCGCGACCACGATGGGCAGGATCAGATGGCTGACCAGATCCCACGGCTGCTTCCAGGCCGGCAGATATTCCCAGTTCATCGAGCGCAGGCCGGAGATGGGCAGCCAGCCGAGCTGAACTCCGAAGAGGATCATGAGGAGCAAAGCCAGCCAAAAGTCAGGAGTGGCGAAGCCGAGGAACACGAACACGGTCGTGAACTTGTCGAACGGTGAGTACTGGCGCGTGGCCGAGGCGACCCCGAGGGGCAGAGCGATGGCCACGATGATAATCAGCTCGATGGTATTGAGAAGCAGGGTGATGGGCAGCCGCTCCCTGATCTTCTCCAGCACGGGGCGTCCGTCGGGCGCGAACGACCGCCCGAAGTCGAGACGTATGACCCTCGTGAGCCAGTCCCAGTACTGGACGGCCAGCGGCTTGTCGAGACCGTACTCTTGCCGCAGAAGCGCGCGCACCTCGGCGCTCCCCTGCGCGCTGAGGTCGCCTTGCTGAAGCTCGGTGGGCTCGCCGGGGGCGAGGTGAATCACGATGAAGGAGACAAGCGTGATGCCGACCAGAAGGGGCAGCGACAGCAGGGCGCGCCGGAGCACGAAGAGGAGCATGAGCCACGCTATTGTAGCGTCGTGAGCCCGGCGGTGTCGGCTAGCCGGATGTGTAGCGCTGCTCCATCCTGGGCACGAACCAGTCCGTGAAGTTGTAGCGGATACCGGCCGGTCCCGGGACGATGCCGTGGATGCGTGAAGTCACCACGGGCAGCGCATCGCGAAAGTAGAGGAAGATGATGGGCTGCTCGTAGGCGAGGATCTCGTGGACGCGATGATAGTAGCGCGCCCGCTCGGCCTGCACGCACGTGGTCCGGCCCTTCTCCAGGAGCTCGTCGACTTCGGCATTGGCGAAGGAGACGGTGTTGAAATCGTCGGGGCCCGTCTTGGAGGAATGCCAGATACTGAACTGATCGGGATCGTTGCCGATGCCCCACCCCAGTACGATGGCCTCGAAGCGCCGCTTGCGCACCCACTCCTTGAGGAGCGTGGCCCACTCGATGGTGCGGATCTGGACGTCCACCCCCACCTCGCGCAGAGCCGCCTGGATGATCTCGGCGATCTTCTTGCGCTCGTCGTTGCCCTGATTGGTGATGAGCTCGAAGGTGAACGGCTTGCCGTTCCTGGTCAGGACACCGTCGCCGTTCTTCTCCCTCCAGCCCGCTTCGGCCAGCAAGGCCGTGGCCCGCGCCGGGTCGTAGCGAAACGTGGTCACGTGGGGATTGAAGGCCCAG
Source organism: uncultured Candidatus Rokubacteria bacterium (assembly GCA_963754315.1). GTDB lineage: Bacteria > Methylomirabilota > Methylomirabilia > Rokubacteriales > CSP1-6 > CAVWFS01. The sequence goes on along the minus strand of CAVWFS010000003.1, from coordinate 44,820 downwards.
GTGCCTGGCTTGAAGGGGCCGGTAGCCTCCACCCCCAGGCCGAGGATGACATGATCGATCAGCTCCTTCTTGTTGATGGCATGGGCGAAGGCGTGCCGGACGCGCCGATCGGCGAAGCGCTCGTCTTTCAGATTGAGGCCGAAATAGACGTAGCCGTTCGAGGCGTACTTGAATTTGTTGAAGGCCTTACGAAAGGCCGGATAGTCGGTCTGACGCTTGTATTGCAAGGCCGTCAATGACATGGCGTCGATCCCCTTCGCCTTGAGCTCGAGGAACTGGGTGGCCTGGCTGGGGATGACTCGGTAGACCACGCGCCCGAGGTAGGGCCGGCCCTCGAAATAGGCGGTGTTGGCCACCAGTACGACTTTCTCACCCGGCTTCCACTCGACGAGACGATACGGGCCTGTCCCGACTGGTCGTGAGCGAAACTCCGGCGACTGCCGGAGCTTTCCCTCGAGCGCCCACGTCTCGAGCAGGTGGCGCGGAAGCATGGCAATGCTCCAGCTCTGGACAGCCTTGGCGTACGACGTCCGATAGTGGATCTCGACGGTCGCGGGATCCTTGGCTTCGATGCGTTCAATGGCCTGAAAGTCTTCCTTGTACGCGCTCGGTGTCTTCGGGTGGACCATCGTCTCCTGGGTGAAGACCACGTCGCGTGACGTGAAGGGGCGGCCGTCGTGCCAGGTCACACCCTGCCGAAGGCGGAACGTGAGGTGGCGGCAGTCGGGGCTGATCGTCCACGACTCGGCGAGGTCACCCACGAGGTTCAGGTCACGGTCGTACGTCACCAAGCCGTTGTAGATAAGGTTGCCGACCTCGTGCGAATAGTTGTCGCTCGTAAGGTTGGGGATGAGACCGGTGATGTTGCCAAGCATCGCATCGACATACGTGTCGCCGTAGGCCGGCTCATCGCTGCCGCGGCCGCTCACCCGCTCACCCACGCGCTCGACCTCGCCCTGGCAGCCGATCAGGGCAAGCACGACCGCCCCGAGGAGGAGGCCGCGAAGGGGCCGGGCGGCCAATGGCACCCCCTTACTTGGCGGGCACGGGCACGGCCGGGGCAGGGGCAGCCGGGGCGGCGGGGGCAGTCGGGGCATCGGGCACGGGCGCCGCTGCGGGAACAGGGGCTGCCGCTGGCGCTTGTGTTTCTCGAATGACCGAACTCGAGCCGGCGCTACCCAGCATCGCGAGGCCGAACGACGTCACTAGGAACAACACGGACACCGCCGCGGTGATCTTGCTGAGCACGGTCGGCGTCCCCATGGAGCCGAACACGGCCTGGGAACCGGCTCCGCCGAACGCGGAACCGATGTCCGCTCCCTTCCCCGACTGGAGCAGAACAATACCGATAATCGCCATGCAGAGCAGGGTGTGCAGAACAACCAGTGCAATGAACATTCAATCTCCCTCGAGGCCGCGGCTGGCGCGGGCGGCGTGCTTGACGATGGCCAGGAAGCTCTGGGCGTTGAGGCTGGCGCCGCCCACCAGGGCACCGTCGATCTCCGCTTGAGCGACCAACGCTTCGGCGTTGTCGGCCTTGACGCTGCCCCCATAGAGGATCCGCACGGTCTGGGCCGTCTCCTTGGAGGCCAGTTCAGAGAGGAGGCCGCGCAGGTATCCATGCACCTCGGCGGCCTGTATCGGTGTCGCGTTCACTCCCGTCCCGATGGCCCACACCGGCTCGTACGCGAGAACGATCCGCGTCATCGTCTCGGCCGGCACGCCGGCCAGGCCCGCCCGCAATTGTCCCTCGACGGTCGTGAAGGTGAGCCCCTGGCGGCGTTCCTCGTCGGTTTCTCCCACGCACAGAACCGGCGTCATGTCGTGCGCCAGCACGGCCCGTACCTTGCGGTTGATGAGATCATCGGGCTCCCCCTGCTCGTGCCGACGTTCGGAGTGACCGAGCAGGACGGCACGCACTCCGAGGTCGACGAGCATGGTCGGCGAGATCTCCCCAGTGTGGGCGCCAGCAGCATCGTAATGGCAGTTCTGCGCGCCGAGCACGATGGCGCTACCGGCGAGGATCGCGCCCACAGCAGCCAGAGCGGTATGGGGCGGACACAGCGCCACGTCGGCATCCGAACGTGAGCTCAGCCCGTCGCGGATGCCAGTGGCCAGCGCGCGGGCCTCGGCGATTGTCCCGTGCATCTTCCAGTTGCCGATGATGAGCGGTACGCGCATGGTCTACGATCGGTCGGTGAGGGCGTCCACGCCGGGTAGCGCACGCCCCTCGAGGAACTCGAGAAAGGCTCCGCCAGCCGTCGAGATGTAGCCGATCTGCGCCTCGATCCCGGCGCGACGTACCGCCGCGACCGTATCCCCGCCTCCGATCACCGAGAAGGCCGCGGAGGCAGCCACTGCTCGCGCCACCCCGAGCGTCCCTTCCGAAAAGGGGGCCCTCTCGAACACCCCCAGGGGGCCGTTCCAGACGATCGTGCGAGCGGGCTTCAAGGCATCCGTGAAGCGTTCCACGGTTCGCGGGCCGATGTCGAGCCCCATGTGGTCGGCCGGGATTTGGCGTACGCTCACCGCGCGACCACTCGGGCTGTCTACGCTCTGTGCCACCACGGCGTCGACAGGCAACACCATCGGCACGCCGCGGCGTCGCGCCGACTCGAGCGCCACCCGCGCCATTTCGACCTTGTCCGGCTCGAGGAGCGAGCGCCCCACGTCGTGACCGAGCGCACGGAGAAACGTGTACGCCATTCCGCCGCCGATGAGGAGGATGTCGACCTTCCCGAGCAGATTCTCGACGAGCGTGAGCTTGTCGGAAACCTTAGCCCCTCCGAGCACGGCGGCTACCGGTCGCGCGGGGGACTCTAGGATCCGCCCGAGCGCCGCCAGCTCCGCCTCCATGAGAAGGCCGGCCGCCGCCGGCTGTAGATATCGCGTGATGGCGGCGATGGAGGCATGGGCTCGATGCGCGGCCGCAAAGGCGTCGTTGACGTAGCACTCGCCTAGCGAGGCCAAGGACTTGGCAAAGCCGTCATCGTTGGCCTCCTCCTCGGAGTGGAAGCGCAGATTCTCGAGGAGCAGCAGTTCACCAGGCACCAGCGCCTGGGCTCGCGCAGTGGTCTCCGGACCCACGCAGTCGGAGGCCAGAGGAACCGAACGACCGAGCAGGGTCCCCAGGCGTTCGGCGATCGGGCCCAGGGAGTATTTCGGATCGGCCCCGCCCTTGGGCCGGCCAAGATGCGAGGCTACGACGAGGGAGGCACCCGCACCGAGGATGTGTTCGATGGTCGGGACGACCGACGTCAGCCGCGTCTCGTCGGCGACGACCCCCTTTTCGAGGGGTGCGTTCAGGTCGGCGCGTAGGAAGACCCGCTTGCCTGTCAGGTCAAGCTCCCGAATTGTGAGCTTCGGCAAGGATCAGAGCGATGTCGCGATGTAGCGGATCAGGTCGCGCACCCGGCAGGAATATCCCCACTCGTTGTCGTACCAGGCGAGCACCTTGATCATGGTGCCGTCGACGATGGCCGTGGACGGCAGGTCGACGATTGACGAGTGAGGATTACCGTTGAAGTCCACCGACACCAGCTCCTCATCCGTCGCCTCCAGGATGCCGTGCAGCTTGCCCGCGGCTGCTTCCCGGAAGGCGTCGTTAACGGCGGACACCGAGGCCGGCTTTTCCAGCTCCGCCGTGAGGTCCACCACGGAGACGTTGGCGGTCGGCACCCGGATGGCGATCCCGTCGAGCTTGCCTTTCAGCTTGGGCAGGACCAGGCCGACCGCGGTCGCGGCACCGGTGGTCGTTGGGATCATGCTCACGGCACCCGCCCGGGCCCGACGCAGATCCTTGTGGGGGAAGTCGTGGATCGGCTGATCGTTGGTGTAGGAATGCACGGTCGAGGCAAAGCCACGCCTGATTCCGAAGGCGTCGTCGAGCACCTTGGCCGTGGTGGCCAAGCAGTTGGTCGTGCAGGAGGCGTTCGAGATGATGCGATGACGGGCAGGATCGTAGGTCTTCTCGTTGACGCCGAGCACGACCGTCACGTCTGGATCCTTGGCCGGCGCCGTGATGACCACTTTCTTGGCGCCCGCCTGGATATGCTTGGAGGCCGTGGCGGTGTCGCGGAAGAGCCCGGTCGACTCCACCACCACGTCGACACCAAGCTCCCTCCACGGCAGCGAGCCGGGATCCTTCTGGGCGCACACGCGAATCTCGCGCCCGTCCACAAAGATGGCTTCGCCCTTGGCCGAAACGTCAGCCTTCAGCCCGCCGTGGATCGAGTCGTGCTTGAGCAGGTGGGCCAGGGTCTTGGCGTCGGCGAGATCGTTCACACCTACCACCTCGATGTCCTTGACTCCGAGGGTGGTACGGAAAAACACGCGGCCGATTCGACCGAAGCCGTTGACGCCGACTCGAGTGGCCATCGAGGAGCTCCTTAGGCGAAATGGGGTATAAATTTCGAGCGGTTAGTAAGTATATCCGACCGCCGCCGCCGCGGCAAGACCGCCGAGCCCACGCCATGCGTCACCGGGCTCCGCGACTCTTGCCACCGTGGCCACGCCGATTCGACTCGCCCCGGCCGCCCGCAACGCGCGGGCGCACGCGTTGGCGGTGGCGCCTGTGGTGAAGATGTCGTCGATCATGACGATGTGCTGACCGGCAGCGGAGCCGGTTGCCACGAAGGCCCCTTCGACGTTGGCCCGTCGCTCGGCGGCGGTGAGATCACTCTGCGGCGATGTCTCCCGCACCCTGACCAGCCAGCGCCTGCGCAACGGGACGCGCAGCGCCGCGGCGAGTCGTTCGGCAATCAGCTCCGCCTGATTGTATCCCCGCTCCGCGAGGCGGCGCCGGGCCAAGGGCACGGGTACCAGTGCGTCGACATCAGACCCGAAGTTCGCTGTTCGCTGCTCAAGCATCAATTCCGCCAGCGGCTTGGCCACGGCTCGCTTGCCGTGGAATTTGAGGGCGTGGAGGGCATCCCGCAGGGCTCCGGCATAGATGCCCCCGCCCCGGGCGTAATCGTAGGCCGGGGCCGCCGCGAGGCATCGAAAACAGATCGCGTGGGCTGCCGCGCGCTGCGGCGGCAAAGGGAGGCCACACCGATCACACAGGGGGGGCACGATGCGAACGATGCCCGTGAAGCACGGCCCACACAGAGGGTCCCGGCGGCCAGCACCGAGTGGCGACCGACACGAGGGACAGAAGGCTAGGGAAGACAAGATCGAGCGCGGCCAGCGCCCACACACGCATCGGTCAGGACTGGGCAGGGCGCAGCGTGTTCCAGCCGTGGCAGGCCGGACACTGCTCGTGCCAGCCAGCACTCGTCGCATGGCAACTCTCGCACCGGTGCGGCCAGTCGAGGAGCCGAGCAAGGTGAAGGCTTCGGCGATATTCCGCGCACGCCTCGCGTAGATCCCCTCGGCGCTCGAAGAGGGTAGCCAGGTAGGCATGCACGACAGGCAGATCGGGCGCCCGCACCTCGACCTTCTCGAGTTCGTCCGCTGCCTCATCGAGCATCTCCAGCTCGAGGTAAACGCGGCCAAGCGCCACGGCCAGGGCTACATTGTCCGGCGCTCGCGCGATCGCCTCGCGGTAGACCGCGATCATGCGGGTCGGGCGGCCTTCTTCGCGGTAGGCACGTTCCAAACGGGCCAGCACGGGTAAGCTCGGCTGGCCTTCCAGAGCGCGCTCCCACGTTCGCACTGCCTCGCGGTGCTCTCCGAGGAGCGTCTGGGCGTCCCCCAGAGCCAAGGTGGCAGGAACGAAATCCCGCGCCCAGCGTAATGCGGTCCTCAGGTGGGGAACGGCGGCAGCGGGACGCCCGCGCCCGAGCTCTTCGGACGCCTGCTCGTAATGAAGGATGGCCAGCCGTTGGGCTTCTGGCGCGCGCTCGTGGGAGGGAACCGCGCTGATGAGACGCTGCTGGACGCTGATGGCTTCTGCCGGCCGGCCCGACACGAGCGCCACCTCGCGCAAACCGCGCAGCGCTACCAGGTGGGTGCTCCGCTCACCCAGAACTCGCCGGTAGAGAGCCATTGCCTCGTCGAGCTGGCCCGCCTGAGACGCCGCTTCCGCCTCGGCCAGCCACGACTGGACCTGCTGCGAATCGATGCTTTCCCGTCGCGAGGCACCCCACTCCCGCAAGACACCCCAGCCTCGCGAAGTACCTCCATCCCGCGAGGCACCCCCGCCCCGCGAGGCACCCCCGCCCCGCGAGGCACCAAAGAAGCGACCGAGATCACGTCCGAGCGAAGTGAGCAGATCGAACAGCGCCGCAGAGGCCATCAGGACGACGAGAGTGTGGGAGCGATCGGGTTCACGCGAGACGGCGACGGCCTCAGCTGGCGGCCACCCGCGCCTCCTCCTCCGCCAACCGCTGGCACTTGATGCAGTACCGGGCAAAGGGTAGTGCCTCCAGACGCTTGTCGGCGATGACCTCTCCGCAGCGCTCGCACGCGCCGAACGAACCATCTTCGATGCGTTGCAGGGCGGAGGTCACATCGCGCAGCATGCGTCGGTCACCACTTCCAAGCTCGAAGAAGAACTCGCGCGTGTAGGCCGTATTCGCCTGGTCGCCGAGATCCTTGATGGAATCGTCCTCTTGATCCTTGCCGTAGTGGGCACTCCGGCCGACCTCGTCGAGCAGTTGCCGTTGCTTCTCGACCAGCCGCTTCTTGAACGTCGCGAGTCGCTCTTTTCTCATTGCCCGTGACCTCCTTTCACCAGCGACGCCCGCACGCTCGATCACGCTAGCATGCGACCCTGAGGCTTGCAATATATCGTCCGCCGTGACACCGCACGTGATTCAGAGGCGCGGCCCGGGTTCCCCGGGCCGCGCCGAAGGCCGGGGGGATTGGGGGGCCTATCGAGGCCCCCATGTACCAATCACCCGCCCACATGAACGGTGGGAGCGTCGCCCCACAAACGCTCGAGGGCATAGTAGGCACGCGTGTCCTCCAGGAACACGTGGGCGAGGAGGTCGCCGTAATCGAGCAGAACCCACCCGCTCTCCGCCGTGCCTTCCATGTGCAGAGGGCGCACGTCTCCGACCTTGAGCTCACTCCTGATACCTTCGGTAATCGTTCGCACATGGGGTACCGAGCGACCACTACATACCAGGAAGAAGTCGGTGACGCTCGACAGGCCGCGCACGTCGAGAACCACCAGCTCGGAGGCCTTCTTGTCGAGGGCCGCCCGCGCCGCCCGCCGCGCCGTCTCTTCAGCCGAGGAGAATGTCAGGGCTCACCTCTCGCGGTACAAGCCGTGGGTCTCGATGTAGTCGATGACCACGGGTGGAAGACGATAGGCGACCGACCGGCCTCTCAGAACACGTGCGCGGATGTCCGAGGCGGACACGGGCAGCGAGAGCGCATGGACGAGCAGAGTGCCTCGCGCGGGGAGCGCGCCTTCCACCACCGGGACGAACGGCTCGGCCCCGATTCCGCGCAGGACCTTCCGCGCGGCGGGACCTTCGGGGTCGAAGGCGCTGCCGCGGCGTGGTACCACGGCGAGCCGCGCCAGCTCGAGCAAACGGTGGGGGGCGTGCCAGCTGAGGAGGCCGAGGAACGTCTCGGAACCCATCACGAGGATCAGGTCGTCTTGGCTGGCCGACAGGGTCGTGAGTGTGTCAACCGTGTAGGAGGGCCCGGCCCGCTGCAACTCGATGTCGTCCACGGCGAAGCGGCGATCGGAGTTCGTGGCCAGCAAGGTCATGGCGTGGCGGTGCCTGGCGGCTGCCAGCTCGCACACAGGCTTGTGGGGAGGCTCGGCAGCAGGCACGAAGATGAGCCGGTCCAGGCCCAGCATCTCGAAGACCTGGTCGGCCATCAAGAGATGCCCGTAGTGGATGGGGTTGAATGATCCGCCGAAGATCCCCACGCGGGCCAACGGCTAGTCCCGGATCTGCCCGTCACCCTGCACGATGAACTTGGTTGTGGTCAGTTCCGTCACCCCCACCGGCCCGCGAGCGTGCACACGCGAGGTGGAAATCCCCATCTCGGCCCCCATTCCGAACTGGTGACCATCGACGAGCCGCGTCGATGCATTGACCAGCACGGCGGCCGCATCGACTTCCCGCGTGAAACGGCGCGCCCGCCCGAGGTTGTTGGTCACGATGGCCTCGGCGAGCCCCGAGCTGTGGCGCCGGATGTGAGTGAGGGCCGCGTCGAGATCAGGGACCACGCGCACTGCCAGGATGAGGTCGAGATACTCCTCGTCCCAGTCTCCCTCGGAGGCCGCTCGCGCGCCGGGCATCAGCCGTTGTGCCTGGGGGCAGCCCCGGATCTCCACCCCCGACTCGGCGAGGCGCGCAGCGAGAGCGGGGAGCAGGCGGGGCGCCACGTCTTCGTGTACGAGCAAGGTCTCGAGCGCGTTGCAGACGCTCGGACGCTGGACCTTGGCGTTGATGACCAGCCTGGTCGCCATGTCGAAGTCGGCATCGGCATCCACGTACATGTGGACGAGCCCCTTGTCGTGCTTCAGGACGGGCACTCGCGAATGCTGCGCCACCCAGCGCACGAACTCCTCCCCCCCACGGGGAATCACGAGATCGACCAGCCCGTCCAGGGTGAGCAGGGCGCCTACTGCCTCGCGATCGGTCGTGTCCACGAACTGGATCGCGTCCGGCGGCCCCCCGGCCTTGTCGAGAGCCCTGGCCAGGACGGCGGCGATGAGCGCGTTGGACTCAAAGGCCTCGCTACCGCCCCGCAGGATCACTGCGTTCCCCGCCTTGATGCAGAGACCGGCCGCGTCCGCGGTGACGTTCGGGCGGGACTCGTAAATGAACCCGATTACCCCCAGGGGCACCCGGACCCTCGTGACTTCGATACCGTTGGGCCGCCGCCAGGCGTTCACGACCTGGCCCACCGGATCGGCCAGGGCGGCGATCTCGCGCAGCCCCTGGGCCATGGCGCGGATCCTCGGCTCGGTAAGGGTCAAACGGTCGAGGAACGCGCGAGAGCTTCCCCCTGCGCGTGCACGCTCGAGGTCGACCCGGTTCGTCTCGATCAGGCCTTGAGCGCGTTCCTCCAGGCCCTCTGCCATCTGGCGCAGGGCTTCGTTCCGGGTCTCGGTCGGAGTGAGGGCCAGAACCTCGGCCGCCGCTCGGGCCGCGCGGGCCTTCCCCTCCACGAGCGCATGGATACCCATAGCTACTCCCGCGACGTCGCCCCTCTCGGTGAGCGACCCGCCAGTTCAGAGTATGACCAGGTTGTCGCGATGAATCACCTCGTCGACGGCCTTGTAGCCCAACCTCGCCTCGATCTCGAGCGTCCGTGCGCCCTGCAGGCGCCGCAGCTCGTCCGCATCGAAATTCACGAGGCCGCGCGCGAACTCCCTCTCGCCACCGACCCCGAGCACGGCCACGACGTCGCCGGCCGCGAATTCGCCGTCTACCTTGACCAGCCCCGACGGCAGGAGGCTCTTTCCATGATGAGTTAATGCCGACAGGGCCCCCGCGTCAACCGTGAGTCGACCCTGGGGTGGCACCGCGAAGGCGATCCACCGTTTGCGGGCCGTGAGACGATCGGCCCGCGGGGCAAAGTAGGTTCCCACAGTTTCTCCGGCGAGTGTGCGCGAGAGGGCGCCCCCGTCACGCCCGCTGGCGATGACCATGGGAATCCCTGCCGCCGCCGCCTTCTGGGCCGCCTGCAGCTTGGTGGCCATGCCGCCGACGCCGGACTCGCTGCCCCGCGCCCAGACAAGCGCTTCGATCTCGGCGGTGACCGCAGCCACGGTATCGAGCTTGCGAGCGCTGGTATTGCGCAGGGGATCGTCGGTATAGAGGCCGTCGACGTCGGTCAGCAACACCAGGAGGTCGGCCTCGATGAGCGACGCCACCAGCGCGCTCAGATTGTCATTGTCGCCCACCTTGATCTCCTCCACCGCCACCGTGTCGTTCTCGTTGACGACGGGGAGCACGTCCAGACGCAACAGAGCCAGCAAGGTGTTGCGGGCATTGAGGTAACGCGTCCGGTCACCGATGTCTTGCGCAGTGAGCAGCACCTGACCGACGCCGATGCTGTGACGCTTGAAGGCGGCCTCGTAGTGCCACATGAGGGCTGACTGCCCGACGGCGGCCGCCGCCTGCTTCTCGGGGATCGAGCGCGGACGCTCCGGGAGGGCCAGGCGCGCTACGCCGGCTGCAATGGCCCCGGAGGTCACCAGGACGACTTCACGGCTGCCCCGGATGCGCGCGATCTCCGCCGCCACCGCTTCGATCTTCTCGGGTTCGATTCCCTTCTCGGACGTGATGAGACTGGAACCGATCTTGACGACAAGGCGCCGCACGTTGCCAAGGGCGCGCCTAGGATCGGATGCGGACGTCCCGCCCGGGCTCAGCTGGCGACTCGCATCCATCCGGTTGCCTCGAGGTGCGCCGCCATGCCCCGTACCAGCTCGGAGAGTCCGATTCCGGTGGCTGCCGAGATGACGAACAGCGAGAGCCCCGATGCCAGGCAGTGTTGTTCGAGGCGACGCAGAATCGGAGCTGTCGCTCCACCCTGAGCCCCCAGCAGGTCGATCTTGTTGGCCACGATGATCTGTGGGCGGCGCGCCAAGTCCTCCGAATAGTGCGCCAGCTCGCCGTTGATAACCTGAAGATCGTCGAGCGGGTCCCGCCCGGTCTGGGGATCGAGGTCAAGCACGTGGACGAGGAGCCGCGTGCGCTCGGTGTGGCGGAGAAATTGATGCCCGAGTCCCTTTCCTTCGGAGGCACCTCGGATCAGCCCAGGAAGGTCCGCGATCACGAATGTCCGCTCCACGTCCACCCGCACGATGCCCAGAGCCGGTGTCAAGGTCGTGAAGGGATAGTCGGCGATCTTGGGCTTGGCCGCCGAAACCCGAGAAACCAGGGTCGACTTACCAGCGTTCGGGAAGCCGATGACGCCGACGTCGGCGAGAAGTTTGACTTCCAGGCGGATCCAGCGCGCGGTCCCGGGCCGCCCGAGATCGGCCCGACGCGGAGCCCGATTGGTCGCGGTCGCGAAGCGAGCGTTGCCACGTCCGCCTCTCGCGCCCGACTGGACAAGCAGGCGCTGTCCTCCCATCACCAGGTCACCGAGCAATTCCCCAGTGTCCCGGTCATGAGCCACGGTACCCACGGGGACGCGCAGGGTCAGATCCTCACCGGAAGCGCCGTGGCGATTGGCGCCCTTGCCGTGCTGCCCACGGGGCGCCGTGTAATGGCGCTTGTAATGGTAGTCCAGGAGTGTGGTCAGGGGCGGCGAGGCCTCGAGCCACACGCTCCCGCCGTCTCCACCGTCCCCGCCGTCGGGCCCTCCGTAGGGCACAAACTTTTCGCGCCGGAAGCTGATGCAGCCCGCGCCTCCGTCGCCTCCCTTGACGAAGATCTCGATCTCATCGACAAACATGGGAGGGGGCCCGGAGGCCGCACCTGGATTTCAGGAGGCGGAAGCGGCGATGCTCACGAAGCGTGCATCTCCCCGTCGCTCGAAGCGGACGTATCCCGCAATCCTCGCGTAGAGGGTATCGTCGGAGCCGAGTCCCACATTCACGCCGGGCCTGAACCGCGTCCCTCGCTGGCGCACGAGGATGCTGCCCCCGGTGACATACTGGCCGGCGAATCGCTTGACGCCGAGCATCTGCGGGTTGGAATCCCGCCCGTTACGCGAGCTACCGACACCCTTCTTGTGTGCCATGACGGCTAAACCTCGATGCCCGTGATACGCACCGTGGTGACCGGCTGGCGGTGCCCACGGTTGCGCCGATAGTTTTTGCGTCGTTTGAACTTGATGACCGACACCTTGCGCCGGCGAGCCTGGCGGACGACTTCGCCCCGTACGGTCGCCGACTGTAGAGCCTGGGGACCGGTCAGAACCTCACCATCGCGGTTCACGAACAGCACGGACTTGAACTCCACGACGGCGCCCTTGTCGCCGGGGACCTTCTCCACTGAGATGACCTGCCCGGGGCTGACCCGGTACTGCTTGCCTCCGGCTGCAATGACGGCTTCCATGTCACCCCATCCTGAATCAGGAATAGACCCGACTGGTTATCAGACCACACCGGTCCAAGGGCGTCAACTCATGGTCTGCGCCTCACGCGGCGTGACGCGGACGTGCGGCGCGTACAGTTCGGCTTAGCCCGCCTTCAGGTAGTCCGTCAGCCGCTGGCGCAGAAAGAGGCGAGAGCGGTGTACGCGCGACTTCACGGCTGGCAGACTGATCCCCAGCGCCTCCGCGATGTCAGGATTCGACAACCCCTCGATGTCATGCAAAATGAGGGCAGTCCGGTACTCGGCGGGCAGCCCCGCGATCGCCTCCTCCAGATGATCGCGCAGTTCCCCCTGCAGCGCGGCCGCGTCGACGCGAGCCGACCAGTCGTCCATGGGCTCGAAGTGACGTCCCTCTTCGTCAAGACTCGGCAGCACGTCGTCCAGAGCGATCTCGTTGGCCTTGCTCTTACGCGACCGCAGCTTCATATACGCCGCGTTGGCAGTGATCCGATAGAGCCAGCTGCCGAACGCCGACTCGCCCTTGAACGTGTGAATCTTACGCGCGGCCGTCCAGAGGGCGTCCTGCGTCACCTCTTCGGCATCTTCATTGGAGCCCGTGATGCGGCGGGCGAGCCGATACACCCGATCGCCGAACGTCTCCACCAGGGTTGCGGCCGCGGCCGGATCTTCGCGTCGCAAGGCCTCCACGAGCGCCGCTTCGGCGTCGGTAGTGGTACGGGTCGGACTTGTCATCCAGCAACCTCGTAGAGCGTCAGGTAGCGCTTCATCTCCTCCACACACTGTTCCAAGACGGCGACATCCTTGCTGAGCTTCGTCATGAGTAAGGCACCCTCGATTGACGCCACCAGGAAATGCGCGACAGCTTCGGGCCGGCAGTCGGCGTTCACCTCGCCGCTCCGTTGCGCTTCGTGCAGGGCAATGGTGAGGCGTTCGCGCCATGCAGAAAAGACACCGCTCAGGCGCGCCCGAAATCCCTCATGCTGATCGGACAGCTCTGCCACCAGGTTGCCAAGCGGGCATCCCCCCACGCCATTACGTTCGCGCTGGATCTCCCGGATCCGGTCCAGGAAGCACCGAATCTGGCTGGTAGGCCTACCGTCGGGGCCCGAAAAGCAGGGGCGAAGAGTTCGCTCGAGGAAGCCCTCGACGAGCTGGTCGAGAATGGCGTAACCAAGCTCCTCCTTGCTCCGAAAGTGGTAGTAGAAATTCCCCTTCCCCACCCCACTCTCGCGCAGGACGTCGTCGAGCGATGTATTGCGATACCCGTGCGCCCCCATGAGTCGCATGGCGGCCGCAAGGATTGCATCGCGTGTACTCCGCCCATCTCGTACCTTCACCTGGCTCATCGTGCCCCTTGTCACGGTCTTGTACCGACCGGTTGGTACAACCGTATAGCGATTGGCCGTGACGCGTCAAGTCAAAGAATTCGGCGAAATATTACCTATAGTTGAGGCCTGATCTCCGACGGCTCCCGTCGAGACGTCCCGCCGCGCTGCGGTGCGTCAGCAGGGCAATCGGGTCAGAACAGCCCGCCCGTCACCTGGAGGGCTGCCAGGACTATTGGCTTCGGATACACCCCCATGGCTACGATGCCCAGCACGCAAAGCGCCACGGCCAGCCTGAGCGAAGGGGGCAGGGGTATCCGATCCGGGCGGACGGGCGAATCGACATACATCCGCTTGGCGAGCACGAGGTAGTAGAAGAGGGCGACCACCGTCAAGATTGCTCCTAAGAGGACGAGCCAGTACAACCCCTGCTCGGCGGCCGCCCAGAATATATAGAGCTTGGCCCAGAAGCCGGCGACAAAGGGGATGCCGCCGAGCGAGAGCAAGAAGAGCAGCATCGAAAGCGCCAGCATGGGGGAGCGCTGGGCGAGCCCGCTAAAGGCGGTGAGGGTCTCCGACGCTTCCGAGCGCCCAACCGCCTCGACCACGAGGAAAGCCCCCATGTTTGCAAAGACGTACGCCACGAGATAGAAGAGGACCATGGCCGTCCCGGCCGCCGACGCGGCCGCGAGACCGATGAGCATGTAGCCGATGTGAGCGATGCCGGAGTAGGCGAGCAGGCGCTTGGCGTTCTGCTGAGGGAGCGCCATCAAATTGCCGGCTATCACGGTGATGGTCGCCAGCCCAGCCGCCACCGGCACGAGCCAGGCAACGTGCTCTCCCATCCCCTCGACGTACAGACGCAAGATGGCCACGAATCCGGCGGCCTTCGGCGCGACGCTGAGCCAGGCCACGAAGGGAGTGCTCGCCGCCTCGTAGGTGTCGGGAACCCACATATGGAAGGGAAAGGCGGCGATCTTGAAGCCGAAGCCTGCGAAGGCGATCAGGAACCCGAGCAGCATCAGCGGATCCCCGGTGGCCCATGCCTCGGCGACCCCGTCGAGATGGGTCGTGCCGGCTGCCCCGTACACGAACGACAGGCCGTAGACCATGATGGCGGAGGACACACTGCCGACGAGGAAGAACTTGAGGGCAGATTCCCCGGCCTCTTCGCGCCGCTTCACGAAACCCGACAGGACGTAAAGCGGGATGGACATCAACTCGAACGCCACGAAGAGGAGCACCATGTCCCGCGCGGAGGCGAGCACCAGCATGCCGAGTAGCGAGGCCAGGATGAGCAGGTGATATTCCGTCGACCGCCGTGCGAACGGTGTCCCCGGGAGTGAAAGACCCGCCAGCAAGCCGATGAACGTGGCCACCAGGAACAGCCGCTTGGCGAACAGGGCCAGCCCGTCCTGCACGAAGGGGGCGCCGGCGGGGGTGTCGACGGGCGACAGGAACAGCGATAGCACGACCAGTGCGAGCACACCAAAGGTGGCCAGCCGGCCAACGAAGCGGCGGTCCTCACCGCGCGCGAAGAGCCCCGCGGCGAAGACCACAGCCAGGACGAGGGCGAGGCCGAGTTCGAGCGCGAAGGGAGAAGCCATCAGGGAGTCACGATCCGGAGAAGAAGCGGCACGGTCGCCGTGTCAACCGGTGCCAAGGCCAACCCCGGGACCAGACCGAAGACGACGATGACTCCGACCAGAATGCAGATCGCCACCCATTCGGTCCCACGCGCATCCTCGAGATGGTGAAAGTTCGGCGACGGCGGACCCCAGAAGATCTGCTTGGTGACCCGGAGCACGTAGACCGCGGTCAGGAACGTCCCGGCCACCGCCGGGAACAGCCACCACGGCGACGGCGACCGCCAGGCCCCCATGAAGGTGAGGATCTCTGCCACGAACCCGGAGGTCGCGGGCAGGCCGAGCGAGGAGAGACCACCGACCGTGAACGCGACGGCGATCCCCGGCATCGTCCGCCCAAAACCTCCCATCTTGGCGATCTCTCGTGAGTGGGCTTTCTCGTACACGAGACCCACGAGCGCGAAGAACAGCCCGGTCATCACCCCGTGCGCGAACATCTGGAACACGGAGCCGTTCAGCCCGGCCTCGGTGAGGGTGGCCGCCCCTAGCATCACGAGTCCCATGTGGGAGACCGACGAATAGGCGATCACGTACTTCAGATCCCCCTGGGCCATGGCCGAGAGCGCACCATAGACGATGTTGATGCAGGCGATACCCCCCACGAGCCACGCCAGCTCGAGCGCGGCGTCCGGCAGCAGACCCATTCCCATACGCACGACGCCGTAGGCGCCAAGCTTCATGAGGACTCCCGCGTGCAGCATCGACACCGCGGTCGGCGCAGAGGCGTGACCGTCGGGCGACCAGGTATGAAGGGGCCAGATGCCGGCCAGCACCCCGAACCCCACATAGAAGGCCAGGAAGACCCAACGCTGCAACTCGGGCTCGAAGCTGATGCCCTGCAGATCGAGGAAGGAGAACGACGAAACCCCCGCCTTCACGTAGAGGGCAAAGATGCCGACGAGAATGAACGCCGAGCCAAGAAGCAGATACAGGGTGAGCTTCATGGCTGCGTATTCTTTGGTGCCCACCCCTGTCTCGCGATAGGCCCAGGCGAAGATACCGCGCGGACGGACCTCACCCGTCGAGCCCCAGATGGCGATGAGCAAGTACATGGGAAGGACCGCCAGCTCGTAGAAGAGAAAGAACACAAACAGATCCAGGGAGACGAACACCCCGTACACTCCGGTGACGAGGGCGAGCAGGAGCGCATAGAACTCCTGGCTGCGCACGCTTACCGTCCACGAGGCGAAGACCCCGGCGAAAATGATGATCGACGTGAGGAGGACCATCAGCAGGCTGATGCCGTCGACGGCCAACTCGTAGTTGATGCCCAGGGGCGGCACCAGCGACACCCGTTCGTAGAACTGAAAGCCCGCCGCCTCGCGATCGTAGGCGACGTAGATCCAGAGCGAGAGCACGGTGGAGAGGCCGGTGCTGGCGAGCGCGATCAGACGCACGCCAAGCGGCGAGTGGCGCGCGGTGAACATGATGAGCAGAGCCCCCAGGAAGGGCGCCCACGTGATGAGCGACAACACCGGACAGCCAATCATCGCTGCCACCACTGGACCCAGACCACGATGAGCAGGACACCGAAGGCTACCCCGTACACGTAGTCCTGCGGCTGCCCGGTCTGCAGCTGGCGGAGGCGATCCCCTGCCCGCAGGCACCAGGCGCTCAAGACATTGAGCACGCCGTCAACCAGGTAGCGATCGATCCACCCGATCAATCGCGAGAAGACCAGCAGGAACCCGCGATAGAGCCCGACGTAGAGCGCGTCGATCCCGTATCGATGCCGCGCCAGGAAGTCCAGGGGTCCAAGCGCGGCGGCCAACCGCGCCGGGTCGATGGCACGACGTTGATACGTGAGCCAGGCCAGGAGGATCCCGCCGAGGGCAAGCGCGATGGACAGCGGCATGAGCCAGCCGGGGCCATGGTGCCCGTCCCCCCCCAACCCGAGTTGGACGCCGGTGACGACCGTCAGCACGAGGAGAATCCACAGTGGAATGCGCATGGAGGCGGGCGGATCGTGCGGATGCCCGCCCACGTGACGGTGGCCGAAGAAGACCAGGAAGATCACCCGGAACATGTAGAACGCCGTGAGGAAGGCGGTCAGGGCCAGCATGGCGAAGGGCAGACCGGGATGCTTTTCCCACACCCCCCCCAGGACGGCTTCCTTGGAGAAGAAGCCCGACAACGGAGGAACCCCAGCCAGGGCCAACGTGCCCCCGATGAAGACGATCCCGGTCTGGGGCATGGCCCGCAGCAACCCGCCCATCCGGAAGATGTCGTTGGTGCCCACGGCATGAATGACGGCGCCCGCCCCGAGGAAGAGCAAGGCCTTGAAGATGCCGTGGGTGAGCAGATGGAGAAAGCCGGCCGCTGGCGCTTCGGCTCCCGCGGCCGCCATCATGTAGCCGAGCTGGGAGACCGTCGAGTACGCAAGCACCCGCTTGATGTCGCCTTCCACGCAGGCCATGGTCGCCGCCAGCAACGCGGTGAACGCCCCCACCCATGCGATGAGGCTGAGCATCTCGGGCACGAGCGCGAACAGCGCGTGGGCGCGGGTCACCATGAAGACGCCGGCTGTGACCATGGTGGCGGCGTGGATGAGAGCGGACACCGGCGTTGGCCCCTCCATCGCGTCGGGCAACCACACGTGGAGGGGGAACTGGGCGGACTTTCCCACTGCCCCCAGGTAGATCAAGAACATGATGACGCCGAGGCCGTCGAGCGGGATCGTGCCTTCCTGCGCCATCCGTAAGAGCGCGGGAAACTCGAAGGTGCCGGTGGCAGCCCACAGCATCACGATCCCCACGATGAAGCCGAGGTCACCGAGCTTGGTGATCCAGAACGCCTTGAGGGCGGCCCGGGCCGCGGCCGGACGGTCGTACCAGAAACCGATGAGCAGGTACGAGCAGAGACCGACCAGCTCCCAGAACACGAACATCTGAAGGAACGTGGGTGAGAGGACGAGGCCCAGCATCGAGAAAGCGAACAGCGATTGGTACGCGTAGTACCGTCCGAGAGAGGGGGCGGGCTCATCAGCGAGGTACCCTAGCGAATAGATCTGGACCAGCAGAGACACCAGGGCCACCAGCACCAGCATCGTCCGCGACAGCGGGTCCACCATGATGCCCACACTGGCCATGGGCCCGCCGTCGCCGGGGAGCCAGCTCCACATGGCCACACTGTTGAAGCCCTCCCACCACATGACGAACGCTCCGGCCAGCGCCAGCCCCGTGGCCACCATGCTCAGCATGCCCGCCGCGCGACCAGCCCGCCGCAGCGGGGGCACGAGGGCGAGAATCACAAAGGAAGCGAAGGGCAGCCCGAGAATCGCCAAGGGGAGCCAGACGAGCACTCGCATTGTTTTGTTTATCGTCGGGGGGAGCGTGCGCCGCTCCTCCCCGACACCCCCCACCGCTTTTCGAAGGAACGTCGGGGGCGGCGGCCGCTCCTCCCCGACACCCCCCACCGCGTTTCGAAGGAACGTCGGGCGAGTCGCCGCTCGCCCCGAGCTCCAGTCAGCCCGCAGGTCAATGTGTTCACCTGTCCGATCAGCCCCGCAGAAGGTCGAGGTGATCGGCCTCGACGGTACGCCGAACGCGGAAGATCATGATGACGATGGCGAGCCCGACCGCGACTTCGGCCACGGTGATGGCGATGGTGATGAGCGCGAACACCAGCCCGGCCACGTCGCCGTGAAAGCGAGCAAACGCAACCAGGTTGATGTTGACCGCGTTCAGCATCAACTCGATCCCGAGCAGGATCCCGATGGCGTTACGCCGAGTGAGCACGCCGAAGAGGCCGATGGCGAACACGAGCCCAGCCAGCACGAGGTAGGCGTGGAGCGGCATGGGCTAGTCGTCGGCGCGGGCGAAGTAGAGGGCGCCGATGAGGGCGGCGACCAGGAGCACCGCGAGCAGAATCAGGGACAGCGCGAACGGGCCGAGCAGCGCGTGACCGACGGCGGCCGTTGGGTCGGGGGCGGGCCCGGGGAAGGCCCCACCCTTCGGCACTTGCAGAAGGAAACCCACGATGGCCACGAACACGGCGGCCGACACCACGGCGCCGTTGACGATGTAACGATTGGTCTGGGTCAGTGTCTCGCCCACCAGGCGCGCGGTCAGCATGATGGCAAACACCACAATAGTCACCACGCCGCCCGCGTAGAGCAGGAGCTGGACGGCGAAGAGAAAGGCCGAGTGCAGGAGGAGGAACTCGACGGCGGTGGCGACGAGGAACGCCGTCAAGTACAGGACGGCGTGGAAGAGATTGCGGGCCAGCACAACGCCGAGGCTGGCGGCGAGCAGCACCAGGGCCACTGCCCAGAACCCCAGGACCTCGCCCGTCACTCGCTCGACTCCTTCGCCTCTCCTTTGCCCCTTTCGCCTTCCCCTTTTCCCTTGGCGGCTTTCGGCGGTGCCTGCATGTCGCGCAGCCGGTTCCCAGTTGCCCACGAGGGTTCGAACTGAAGCCCGATGGCGTGCAACCGGTCCTTGTCGAGGAGGAGCTCGCGCCGGTCGCCCGTGGCCAGATCGAACGACTTCATCATGATGATGGCGTCGGTCGGGCAGACCTGGACGCACAGCTCACAGAACTCGCAGGCGTAGAGCTCGAGCGTGAACGTCTTGGCGAAGTTCCGCTTCTCCGCCTTCAGCATCTCGACCTTGATCACCTGGGGCGGGCAGACGTACTCGCAGAGCCGGCAGCCGATGCAGTTCTCCTCGCCCGTCTCGGGATCGTAGGTGAGCGCGAGGACCCCGCGGAAGCGGTCCGGATAGGTGCGGGGCACATCGGGATAGCGGACGGTCACGGGCTTACGGAGGAAGTTCTTGAGCGTCATGCCCATGGCGCGTCCCACCGCGCCCACGAGCTGCGCCGTCTCCGCCAAGAGCCCCTTGCCGTCAGACACCGGCGCTCCCTCGCCACGCGACCCAGAAGCCAGCGCCGAACAGGATGAGCAAGGTGGCCGGCATCAGGAGCTTCCAGGAGACCGCAAGGATCTGGTCCACGCGAATGCGGACGAAGCTCCAACGCACCCAGGTCACGAGCAGGAAGATGGCCGCGGCCTTCAGCATGAACCAGAGCGGCCCCAGCCACTCGGGGCCCGGACCCAGCCAGCCGCCCAGGAACAGCAGCGCGCCCAGAAAGGACGAGCCGATCATGTGGGCATACTCTCCGAGCTGGATGAGGGCGAACTTCATGCCGCTGTACTCCACCCGGAAGCCCGCCACCAGCTCCGACTCCGCCTCCAAGATGTCGAAGGGCACACGGTTCTCGGCGGCCAGGGTCGCCACCAGGAACGCGAGGAAGGCCAGCTGGCCGAAGACCGGATACGCCACGAACCACAGTCCCTGCTGGGCCCCGACGATGGCGGACATTTGCATGGACCCCGCCAGCACCACCGGGACGAGGGCAGCGAAGATGAGGGGCAGATCGTACGAGATGATCTGGTTCACCGCCCGCATGGCCGACAGCAGGGCGTACTTGTTGTTCGAACCCCATCCCCCCATGAACAGGCCGATGATCTCCAGCGACGAGATGGCCAGGAAGAACAGGACCCCGATGTTGAGGTCGGCCAGGCCGAGCCCAGGGGCGAAGGGGATGGTGGCGAAGATCAGCATGCACGGCACCAAGAAGACGATGGGCGCGAGGTTGTAAACCGGACGATCGGCCGCGGTGGGGACGACATCCTCCTTCATCATGAGCTTCAGGGCGTCGGCGATGGGTTGCAGGAGGCCACGCGGTCCGACGTAGTAGGGACCGATGCGCGACTGCATGCGGGCGGCGAACTTGCGCTCGAGCAGGGTCACGTAGGTCACCATGAGGATGACGGCGTTGAGCAGGATGAAGGCGGCCACCGTCGAGGTGACCAACGTCACCGGTCCACCTCACCAAACACGGGATCCACCGAGCCCATGATGGCGACCACGTCGGCCACCTTGTGACCGGGGATGATGTGGGGAAGAACGGAGAGATTCGAGAAGGAGGCTCCCCGCCACTTCAGGCGATAGGGCTTCGGCCCCCCATCGGACACGAGATAGCAGCCCACCTCGCCCCGGGCCCCTTCGACCCGCGCGTACCCTTCACCCTTGGCGATTCTCACCTGCCCAACCGATTTCACACCCGGGCGCGACGAGATGGCACCGTCCGGCAACCCGTCGAGCGCCTGGCGGACGATGGCGATCGACTGGCGGAACTCGACCATCCTCACCCGGTAGCGCGCGTAGCAATCCCCTGCCGTCTCGACTGGCACCTTGAAATCGAAGTTCTCGTAGGAGGAGTAGGGCTCCGCCCTTCGCACGTCGAAGGCCACCCCCGATCCACGCAGCAGGGGTCCGGCGATCCCGACCTCCAGGGCCAGCTCTCGCGAGATGACGCCGACGCGGCGGGTGCGCGCCTCGAAGAAGGCGTTACCCTCGAGCAACGCCTCGTACTCGTCGAGGCGCTGCTCGATGTGAGCGACCGTCTGGCGCACGTGGGCCGCCCACCCGGCGGGGATGTCGTACCGCACCCCGCCGATCTGATGAAATCCGTAGAGAAGGCGGGCACCGGTCAGGGACTCGAAGAGATCGAGAATGGCTTCACGCTCACGCAGACAGTAGAGAAAGATGGTGGCGCCCCCTCCGAGGGCGCCCCCCATGTCCATGCACCATGTCCCAAGCCACAGGCAG
This sequence comes from uncultured Candidatus Rokubacteria bacterium, assembly GCA_963754315.1. Lineage (GTDB taxonomy): Bacteria > Methylomirabilota > Methylomirabilia > Rokubacteriales > CSP1-6 > CAVWFS01. The sequence continues at coordinate 23,305 of CAVWFS010000003.1, read as the reverse complement.
TGTGAAGCGATTCGCTGCAGCTCGGCCACGATGACCCGGAGCCACTGGGCACGCGTCGGCACCTCGATGGAACCCACTTTCTCCACGGCGGAGACGTAGGCCAGCTCGGCGGTCATGGCCGCCACGTAGTCGGTCTTGGACGCGATGCTCGGGTACTGCACGTAGGTCAACGTTTCCGCGAGCTTCTCGTGGCAGCGATGCAGATAGCCGATGACGGCGTCGACGGCGACCACCGTCTCGCCCTCCAGGGTCAGGATGGCGCGGAAGACGCCGTGGGCGGACGGGTGCTGAGGCCCCATGTTCATCATGAGGCGCTCGTTGCCCCCGTATCCGACCTCGACGACCGTGCGCGCGCCGTTGACGGCCATGCCGTTACTTCATCGGTGAGACCGTGGTGGGAGTGAGGATGACGGATTGCATGTGAGCGAGCAGGGGCACGGCCTTGCCGAGGAACGCCTGCCACTCGGGATCTTGAGCGAGCTTGGCACGCACGCTGGCGCGCTCGTTCAGATCGGGGTAGGCCCACAAGTGCACGACCTCGTTGAGCTGCCCCATCTCGGTCTGCCAGAGACCCACGCGCTTCGAGTACTTCTCACGGGTCGGCATGATGGCCTTGAAGTGCCCGAGCCACTCACCCGCCCTTCCGGTGTGGGTCCGATACCAGCGCAACTCGTAGATATGGCTGCCGACCCATGGGCGCCTGCAGGGGCAGCACGGCGGAGAGGACCTTGTTCTCCTGAGCGAGAATGAACGGGCGGATCTGCGTGACGTAGCCCTTGCTCCACGCCTCGTTCTTGGCCAGTTCGCCGCGCAGGCGATCGCGCTCGACGAGGTCGGGATAGCTCCACAGGTGGACGTACTGGTTCAATGTCCCGAACTCGGTCGTCCAGGCCCCCTCCAGCTTGCCGTACTTGTCGCCCCGGGTCGGGCGACCGACCTCCGCGTTGAGCTTGAGGTACTGCGGCTGCGATCCGGGCACCAGCGTATACGTGCGTAGCTCGTGGATCATTGCGTCGGCTCCTTTGGGGCGCGAGGAGATCACCTCAACGATAGGGGGTGAAGGGCATGTCAACCGCATAGTCCTTGCGCAGCGGGTGCCCTTCCCAGTCCTCGCTGAGCAGGATGCGTCGCAGATCGGGATGGCCATCGAAGGTCACCCCGAGCAGGTCAAAACATTCGCGTTCCATCCAGTCGGCGCCCCGAAAGAGTGTACTCAAGGTCGGGCAGTGCGACTGGCCCGCGGACAGCTGGCAACGGAGCATGACGGCGAGTCCATCGTCGAGGTTCTCGAGACGGCACACGACTTCGAGCCCCTTGTCCTTCCAGTCCACCGCGCTCAGCCAGTTGAAGTAGCGGCAGCCGACCCGGTCTCTGAGGGTGCGGGCGGCGGCCTGCCAGCTGTCGACGGGAATCCGCATCGTGAGGAGCCCACCCTCGAGTGTGGGCTCCACCCCACAGTGCTCCCGGATGATCTCGCTGGCCTGGGCGGCGGTCACCCCGCTAGCCTTCTGGTGCCGGGGCGGGACGCGTACCGGTGTTCTGGAACTCGGCCACCTTCTCCTGGAGCTTGAGCAAGCCGAACATGAGGGAATCGGGCGTGGGTGGGCAACCCGGCACGTAGACGTCGACCGGCACCACGCGGTCCACGCCCTTCACGACGTGATACCCGTGCCGAAAGGGTCCACCCGAGTTCGCGCAGGAGCCCATCGAGACGACCCATTTGGGATCGGGCATCTGGTCGTAGATTCGCTTGAGCATGGGCGCCATCTTGATGGTCACGGTGCCAGAAACGATCATCAGATCTGAGTGGCGGGGTGAGGCCCACGGCACCATCCCGAAGCGCTCGACGTCGAAGCGCGAGGCGAACGTGGCCATCATCTCGATGGCGCAGCAGGCGAGACCGAACGTCACCGGCCAAATCGATGACTTGCGCGCCCAGTTGAAGATCTTGTCGGTCGAGGTCGTCACGATCCAGCCCCCCGGCATGTGGTGGATCGCGTCGGCGATACTGGCGAGGGCCTCGCTGGTCTTGTCGTTGTCGGCGCGCGCCTGGTGATACTTCTCCCACTCCTGAAGATCCTTGACCTCGCTCCACACAGGCGAGGGGATCTGGGGCAGGGGCCGCTTCACTTCCACTCGAGGACGCCCTCGCGATACGCGTAGAGCCAGCCCAGCCCGATGATGCCGACGAAGGCGGCCATCGTCCAGAAGGCGGTCAGTCCCGCCTCGCGCAACACGACGCTCCACGGGAAGAGAAAGACGGCCAGCGCGTCGAACACGATGAACACCAGGGCCACCAGATAGAAACCCACCGGGAACTGAACCCACGCCGGCCCGATGGGCTCGGCTCCACATTCGTAGTTCATGCTCTTGACCGGATCAGGCCGCGCAGGACGGAGCAAGCGGGCCATGGTCAGCGACACCACCGCGAAGGCCACGATCATGACGGCGAAGATCAGGACGGCCACGTAGCCAGACAAGCGGCGCCTCCAGAGGATCTCACCCGATGACGGAGTATACCACGCGCGACGGCGGCCATCGGACACACCACGGCCGAAATTGTCCCTGGAGCGTCAGAAAAGCGCGTGCTGGCCGGTCTCGACGGCGGTACGGAAACCCTCATCACGAGGATTTGCAGTCAATCCGGGTCGGCATGAGGTTTGCGATGACTCGGAACCGTGGAGGTCGTATGAGTCCGGGAGGACATCTGGTCACCACCCTCGCCGCGTGCGGCGCAACCGCTGTCGTCACTGAATCCTTACCGTTGACCGTGGGTATGGCCGCGGGCGGTTTTCTCATCGACGTGGACCACGCCCTCGACTACGTTTTCGTCGACAGGCAGCGCGACCTGCGCCCATCCGCGTTCCTCCGCTACTATCTCGAGGGACAGGTGCAGCGCGCAGTGCTCGTGCTGCACTCGTACGAGCTGTTTGCGGTTCTGGCTGCGCTCGCGTGGTGGTGGGAGATTCCCGTTCTGGCGGGATACCTGCTTGGCGGGCTCATGCACCTCGCCCTCGACATCGCCTTCAACGGAAAGCTCACGCCGTACAGCATCTGGGCCTTCTACAGCTTCACGTACCGCGCACGCTACCGCTTCTCGGCCCCCGCTCTGCTCGGATCGGTCGATAGGAAACGGACGGGCCGCCCATTTTGGTCGGCCTTCTTCCGCGGCGCCGAAGCTCGGCCCGGAACGACCCTCAACACGAAACAGTGGATCGGCCCGCGGTCCACGCCGAACTCTCAGCCCGGCATCTCTGCCACGACCCGTTCGAGCTTCTCCTAGAGGGGGCGTCCCGCGGGGGGCCATCTCGAGGCCCACTCTCACGTGCGAGGAGCCCCCTCCCGCTCCGAACGCTGGGGGGTTGGGTAATCTCGGGGCCCCTATCACGTCCGCGGATTGTCGAGGAGCGACCCGGGTCCCCCGGGGCGCTCCGAACGCTGGGGGGCTTGGGGGGCCATCTCGGGGCCCCCCATCATAAGAACACAACCGCCCGCGCGGTCGCCTGCCTCCAAGCGTTGGAGGACACCGGCACCCATCGCTTGCGCCTGCGCTTCGCCCTCCGGTCCCTGCAGGACGCGCAGCCGATACCCTCGTGCGAGCCTCCGCGCGACCGCGAAATCGCCACCAGCGGCCGCCTCGAGCTCGACCGCTTTCAGGACCTGTCCGATGAGATCGTCGAAGAGCATCTCCAGGCGGCGCCGGACCCGCCCGTAACCCTTGACGAGCTGAGCCGCCTCGGCCACTTCCTGCGCCAGTCCCCCATCGTGTCGCGCGCAGCACAAGACGGCGCTCAGCCAGCGCTCCATCCGCGCGTGCTCATGATGCCCACGCTGAGAGATCGGGCGCAGGCGCCGACACCGAGCGAGGAGCCAGAGCCGCAGATAGCCCGAGATGGTCGTCGTCTGCACATGCTGGCCCGGGGTGGGTCGCCCGTCTGGCCAGCGGCGCTCGGCCCAGCGCGCGAAGGGAGCCACGAGCCGATGCGGCAGGATGCCGTAGATCTCGTCGAGATCGGGTTTCAGATAGTCGGTGACGACGATCTCCCCGGCCGGATCACGAGCCTCAGCGCGAATACGCTCGAACCGGCTCAGCCGTGTCTTGAGCTGGGCCACACGAATGGCGTCCTCGTAGGTCATCCACACCGCCAGCCGGCGCGCGACGAGTCGAGCCAGTTCCCCGTCGCCGTCCACGAAGGGCGCCAGGTGGGCGAGGTAGCGACGGGCATACCTGGTGTCCTGATAGTCGATGAGACGGGCCAGGGCTGCGTTGACTACGCCGTGGAGGTGCTCCGGGAGCGCCGACACCTCGTCGGCGAAGCCTCCTGGGGGATCGACGGAGGCCCCGCGACTGGGGCCAGCGACGCCACGAGGGTCGAGGCCGTCAACGATGACGGCCCGGGCTCGCGCGAGGCCCACGTCGAACCCTTTGAGATTGGCGGCCACCTGCACGCCCTTGGCCTCGATCGCCTTGCGGTAGGCGGCCTCGCTCACGGGCAACACCTCGCTCGCTGCCAGCGCCCCCAGCAGCACGGCATTGGCTTCAGTCCCGTGCTCGCGGGCGAGCGCCAGCGCGTCGAAGGCGATCAGCGTGCGTGAAAAGGCGCGCGCGGCGGTCAACAAATCCTCCGCCGGGTAGATCCCTCGACCGGTCACGATCTTCTCGTGGATTGAGTAGAGCCGATGGGAGCTGGCGATGATCGTGGTGCGGGCGGGCGATGCAAAGCCGAGCTCGATAGCTCGGCCCACCTCGAGCAACTCGGGCGCGAGGAGGACATCGAGGTCGCCTGGCACCGGGTAGAGCGAGAACACAGGGGTCGGCGCGCTGCTGTGGTCATCGTCCGCGAAGAGCTCCATGTAGTACGACGTGGAGCCAGTTCGCTGGGCGACACCGGGGATCGAAGTGCTCTGTACCAGGTAGCCATCGGCCAGAGCGGCCTCCACCACCCATTCGGCGAGGACGCCGCCGCCCTGTCCTCCGACGGCGGGGACGAGGAGGCTGATGATCCGAGGCTCGCTAGGCACCGACTCCCGCCAAGCGCCGGATGACGGTCATGCGTAGGGCGCTCACGAGGCGAGTCCATCGACTCGGGTTCCTCACCATCCGCACCTCGTAGAAGGACGGACAGAGTACGGCAGCGTGCGCAACCTCCCCGCACACCCCGCATCCGACGCAGGTCTCGTCGACATGGGCGATCGGATCGTCTCGCAACGGGTCAGGGTTCTCGCGCAGGGTGAGCGATGGGCAGCCGTTGAAGCGCATGCAGGAGTGATCGCCCGTACAGACGTCGGGATCGATGCCGAAGCGAGGTTGGACTACGGTCTGTCCGGCCGCCGCCAGCTTGCGCAGGCGTGGCCGCTCGCGCCGCTGGCGCTCGAGCTGGCACTCGCCCTTGGCGATGATCACCTTCAAGCCTGGCTCGCTGGTGGTGAGCGCCGACCGCAGGGTCTTCAGCATCTCGGGGATCCGGTACGAATTCACGGTGCGGATCCACTTGACGCCCAGTCCCTGGAGGGCCTGCGCGATGGTCATGCGCACCGGTTCCCGCCGCGCGTTGGTCCCGGTGGATGGCACATGGTGCTGACCCGTTGCCGCCGCGTAGAAGTTGTCGAGGATCACCAGCACCGAATCCTGCTTGTTGTAGACGGCGTTGGCCACGCCGTTGGTGAGGCCGTTATGCCAGAAGCCGCCGTCGCCCATCACCGAGATGACCCGCTTGCCGAAGAGCGGCGCCACCGCGCTGGAAGACGCGAGGCCCATGCCGTAGCCGAGCACGGAGTTACCGACGTGGAAGGGCGCCTGCGTGGAAAAGGTGCTGCACCCGATATCGTGCGCGACATGCGTATCCCCGACCGACGGCTCCTGCTGCTTGAGGATCTTCATGGCGCTGAAGACCGGGCGCTCGGGACAGCCCGTGCAGAACGAAGGCGGCCGCTTGGACACCGGCTGCGGGAGCACCTGACGGAGCTTCGCCTGATGGCCCGTCAACGCCTGGTAGCGCTCCTCGATGGCCATCGTCGACACCGAGCGGAGGCCAGCCCCGGTCAGGAAGCGCCGGAGCCCGCCGATGAACGACGGCGGGCACGTACTCCCCGGCCGGCGACAGCACGTCCTTGCCGGCGATCTCGACGTTCAAGCGCGCCTCGTGGGCGAGGGCCTTCAGCTCGCGCTCGATGTAGTTCGGCATGCCTTCCTCGACCACCAGCACGCGCCGCTTGCCGCGCAGAAAGCCGAGCAGCTCCTCGGGCACGAGGGGGTGCAGGCAATTGAGGATGAGGTGCGGAATTGGCGTCTGGCCGTGGACGTCGGCGACACCAAGAGCCGCCAGCCCGCGCAGGGTCGTATTCCACAGGCCACCCTGCATGACGATGCCGACCTCGTCTTCCGCCCCCGGGATGACCTCGTTGAGCTGGCGATCGACGATGTAGCGCCGGGCCGCCGGCAGTCGCGCCTCGAATTTCATCGCCTCCATGGCGTAGGTGAAGGGCGGCAAGTTGATGCGCTCGATACTGAAGCTTGGAGTGTCGAGTGGAGAGAGCCGGCTGATCGCAGGTTTGACGTTATCGCGACACACCATGGTGCCGCGCAGATGGCAGGCGCGGATGCGGATGCTGAAGAAGACCGGCTCGTGGCACGCCTCCGAGAGGCCGAACCCTTCCTGGACGAACCGCTGGAAGCACGGCAGAGTGTTGCGCGGATCGAGGAGAGGCACGCTCGATTTCAGCGCCGAGGAATGGGTCCGCTCCTGGAGGATGGAAGCGCCTTCTCCGTAGTCTTCGCCGATCACGATGAGCGCCCCCCCGATCACCCCCGCCGACGCAACGTGGGAGAGGGCATCGGACGCCACGTTGGTGCCTACCACGGACTTCCAGGTGGCCGCGCCGCGCATGGGGTAGTTGATCGACGCCCCCAGCAGGGCAGCGGCGGCTGCCTCGCTGCCGGACTGCTCGAAGTAGACTCCCATCGGCTTCAGGAGCGGCTCGTTGGCGTCAGCCAGCACGTCGATGAGATGCGAGACGGGCGCTCCCGGGTAGCCGCCCACGTAGCTCACGCCGGACTCCAGCAGCGCCTTGGTGATGGCGAGGATGCCCTCGCCGTGCAGGATCTGCCCGGCGCCATAGCCGAGCTGCTTGACGTCCTCGGTGAATGAGCGCTCCATTTCAGTGAGCCGGCACCGTGCGCGCCGCCATTTAGGGTCCTCCAGACCGACTCCGACGTGGTCGGTCTCCTCGGGTCATCCGATTCTACTCCATGGCGGCGACGGAGCCGGCGACGCGGCGGAGTTCTTCCAGCACCCGAGAGATGGGCGGATAGTCGCCGATCGTCGTCGCCCGGTAGCGCCAGCGCAGGCGACTCTCGGCGTCGAGGATGGCCACCCCGGACAGGCGCCGCGGGTCGCCGGTGACCCGCCCCTGCCGCGCCCCACGCCGCCACGCCCGCCAGTAGTTCGCGTAGGTGCTTGGATCGAGAAGCAAGCGTGGCCCAACCTGACCGAGACCCAGCACCCGGTAGAGTAGCGCTTCGGGATCGACCAGGCAGGGAAAGGGCATGCCCTCGTCCATGAGTCGGCGGGCCTGGAAGTCGGCCCCTGTTCCCACCGCGGCGACGCGGGCACCGAGCGCGTCGTATGGCCGGATAGGCCTCGCGCACCTGCGCGAGATAGTCCAGGCAGGGAATTCAGCCATAGTACCGGATGCACACGAGGAGGAGCGGGCCGACCGCGCCATGTGCGCAGATCAACCGGTTCGCCCGACGCCGTCCTCACCTGGACCGCGGGGAGCGGGTCGCCGACCTGGATCGACCGAATGCTATCCGCCATACTCACGCAGTCTATCGATGCCTAACCTCGTCCGCACCCTCGAGGTTCTCTCCGCGGCCACCCGGCTCGGCCTGACCTCGTTCGGCGGCCCCATCGCGCATCTCGGATACTTTCGCGACGAGTACGTTCATCGGCGGAAGTGGCTCGACGACGAGACGTACGCGGACCTGGTAGCCCTCTGCCAGTTCCTGCCCGGCCCGGCCAGCAGCCAGGTGGGAATCGCCATCGGGATCACCCGGGCGGGCCTCCTGGGCGGCCTGGCTGCCTGGCTCGGCTTTACCTTACCGTCGGCGATCGTTTTGGTCGTGTTCGCCTACGCGCTGAAGCAAGTCGGGTTTACCGACGTTGGCTGGCTCCACGGGTTGAAGCTGGCGGCGGTCGCGGTGGTGGCGACGGCCCTGTGGGGCATGGCGCGCTCGCTGGCTCCTGACCGCGAGCGGGGAACCATGGCCATCGCGTCGGCGATGGTCGCGCTGGCCGCACCCGTCGCGCCCGTACAGGTGGGGATCATCGTGGCAGCCGGGCTCGTCGGCTGGTGGCTCTTGTCCGCCAGCACGGGCCCTGGAACATCACACGAGCCCGTGCAGATCTCCCGCCGCCTTGGCGTCTGCTCGTTAGCGATCTTCTTCACGCTCCTCGTGGCGCTTCCGGTCGGGCGATCTCTGACGGCGAACCACGCCCTTGCCATCGCCGATAGTTTCTTCCGGGCAGGATCGCTCGTGTTCGGCGGTGGCCACGTCGTGCTTCCGCTCCTGCAGGTCGAGGTGGTGCCGCCGGGGTGGGTCACCGATGAACAGTTTCTTGCTGGCTACGGCGCCGCCCAAGCAGTGCCCGGCCCTCTTCTCACCTTCGCTGCCTACCTGGGCGCCGTCATGCGATCTGCCCCCAACGGCGTGGCCGGGGCCGCGCTGGCCCTGGTCGCGATCTTCCTGCCCTCGTTCCTGCTGGTCGTGGGCGTCCTTCCGTTCTGGGACGCCCTGCGCAGGCGCTCGGACTTTCAGAGTGCCCTCAGGGGAATCAACGCGGCCGTCGTGGGAATCCTGCTCGCCGCCTTTTACCACCCCGTGTGGACGAGCGCGGTCGCCACCCGCGCCGACGTCGTCATCGCCCTCGCCGCGTTCGCCCTGCTCATGTTCTGGAAGGCGCCGCCGTGGCTGGTGGTGGTCCTGTGTGCCCTCGCGGGCCAGGTGCTGGCGGCGGTCTGAAAAATGGTGCCGAAGGCGGGAGTCGAACCCGCACACCCTTACGGTGCGCGCAGGATTTTGAGCCCGCCGGCGTCTAACCAGTTCCACCACTTCGGCGCCAGTGCCGAGCATACCATGACTCGAAGCTGCGAAGAAAACGATTTCCACGTGCTCTCCGTCGCACTCCCGATGACGAGCATACGCTGAGCGAGCCGATCTACCTCAATCCAGCGAAGTACCGAATGCGATTCGCGCTCGGCATAGGCGAGGCCCCAGCTACCGGCCTCCTGCCCTTGCGAAATGTTCTTGGCGATGGATCCGCCTCGAGCCAGTTCCCCGCTCGAACCGCGACTCGCATCCACTCGATGAACGGGGAGCTCGCCGAAACGAGGCTCACGTACAGGCGCTCGTACACATACTTCTCGTTCTTCGTCGCATGATGGCGATCGCAGTAGACTCGTAATCGCTCCATCCCCGTCGATGCACTCCGCGAACAAAACCAGGCATCCACACCGCAGGAATGGCCAAGGGGCCGAGACAAAAAGTCTATGGCGGGCATAAGGCCGATACCCACCAGGCATTCGTGAAACCGGCGGTCGCCCCACTGCAGACGATAGCAGATGCGACCAGTACCGCTGCGATATGGCGCGATGGCTGCATCGAGCCGGAGGCAGTGATCGAATCCTGGTTCAACAGATCCACGTCTTTGGACGAAGAGCTACGATGTACCGCCCTCCCGCGCGAGGCACCCGTCCGTCGTGATGACACCGACCGTTATGCGTGTGCTCAGGACGAAGTGCGCGCGATCGTCAGCAGCAGCCTGGCATCGAAACAAAGCACGCCACGCATTCGACCGCCGGCCGATCTGGCATCTTCGCTATGCCAAGCGCGAATCGATCTGCCTCCTCCAGCTGGCTGTACTATCGCGCCGGACCTTCCCTGCCTCACCGCAAGCGAAAGAAGGCTGAACCATTCCGTTTCGAGGGTACACGTGAGAGTATGCTTGTGTTGCGTGCCGGCGTGTCGAAACTGGCAGACGAGCCGCACTCAAAATGCGGTGTCCGCAAGGGCGTAGGGGTTCGACTCCCCTCGCCGGCACCATCTCTGAACGCTGACTATCACCGCCGGCCCCCGTAACTCCGGTAGAGCTCCTCCGCTAGCGCCTGCAGGGCTTGGTCCGCTTTCGGCCCCGAGATATTTGTCATCAGGACCATGCCGAAGTCGTGCCGCGGCTGCAGCAGGATGTAGGCCAGATTTTTCTGGTTGGAGCCGCCGTGAAAGAGGAACGGCTCCGGTGACCAGGAAAACACAACCTCACCCCAGCCGAGCGCGTACTTCCCCCGGGCGGGTGTCCCGGGCGCGGACGTGGGCCTCTCCGGCATGGAAATCACGGGCGTGTGGAGCTTGCGGAGCGTGTCGGGCCGCACCAGCTTGGGGCCCCGCCGTCCCTGGCCGGCGTTCCAGGCGGCCCACCGCGCGAAGTCGAGAACCGACATGTGACTGGTGCCGGCCGGGCCCAGCACGAGAGGATTGTCGCCGTCGGGACCGGCCAGGAATGGCTTGAGCTTGCCGTCGACCACGGCATGCCCCAGCGGCGCGTCGACCTTGCCTAGCGTCGCCTGCGGGCCGAAGCCGGCGGACGTCAGGCCGAGCGGCTTGAAAACGCGCTCGGTGACCAGCTCTTCCCACGTCTTGCCACCGGCGCGCTCGAGCATCGTGCCAGCGAGCGTGTAGCCCATGTTCGAGTACGCGAATGTCGTGCCTGGCTCCGACTGCAGGGGCTGCGTGCTCCACTCCCTCACGATGAAGTACCGCAGGTCGTCGAGGTTGCCCGCCTGGGTCGCCGCCTTGGCCAGGATGTCAGCGAAGGTCTGGTTATCGCTGGGGATGCCGCTCGTGTGCGAGAGGAGCTGCTCGAGGGTTACCCGTCGCAGTCCGGGATCCATGCGGTCGGCTAACTCCGGGAACACCTCGGCGATCGAGGAGGTCCAGCGGAGCTTGCCCTCCTCGACGAGGATGGCGGCCAGGAGCGCGGTCATGGCCTTGGTGTCGGAGCCAAGGTGAAAGCGGTCGCGCGCCGTCACCGGTATGTGAGCACCGACTCGCCTGGTACCGACCGCACCAGCGGCCACGACCTTCCCGTTTCTCACCACGGCGGCGGCCAGCGCAGGCAGATCGTAGGTGGTCAGGTATTTCTGGAGGATCCCGTCGAGCGAGACTTGGGCGATGCCCGGCCGGACGACTCCGAGGCAGATCACCGTCGCCACCACCAGCGACATCAGCATGACCGGTCTCGGTCGCCTCATGGAGCGAAAGCTACCATTCTCGGGGCGCCGGCCGTTCCTTGACACTGCGCGGACGGGCCTGTAACGTGACCCTTCGCGGTGGGGCTGTAGCTCAGTTGGGAGAGCACAAGGCTGGCAGTCTTGGGGTCAGGGGTTCGAGCCCCCTCAGCTCCACCAAATCCTTTCACGACCCGCCGGGTCGCAGCGCGACCTGCACGTCGCTCAGCATCTTCGTTTCCCAGTCCGGCACTCCGATGTCGGACGCCACTCTCTTGCGCGACACCACCTCGACCGTGTAGGCCCGAGCGCCGGGCGTGGTCGGCGTGATGTAAATGCCGACCCACGCCCCGTACGACCACACGCTGATCGGCTCCTCGGCCAGGATTCTGCCGGCCGCCCTGTCCTGCTCTTTGACCACGAGATGCTTGGCGGCCACCTGATAGGCGGCGCCCCATACCTGGTCGTAGGTGTGGCCTTCGACCACCTCCTTCTTGCCGGCGCCGGGCGGCACATTGGCGATGGTCTGGCAGCCGGCGATCAGCGTGATGAGCAGGGTCAGTCGAAGCAGCCTCAATGGAACTTGACGACCAAGGCAACGCTGTCCTTGTGCTCGAAGAGCGGGGCCGTCTTGGCGACATCGTCCCTGGTGAGGCCGAGGGCCTTGATGACCCGCTCATCGTTGGTGACGACGAGGGCGTCGCCCCCGCGGAATTTCGCCTGATCGGCGGCATCGCGCTGACGATCCCGCTCCGAGAAAATATGGGCAAAGGCGCGGGTCATCACCCCTACGCCGGTAGTGCGGTCGTCGTATACGCGGCCGAGAACCCTGTAGGGCCGATTGGGCAGGCCGAAGTAGATGGGCACCGCAAAGTCCGAGACGATCTGGGCCCCCTCCCCCGTCGGCCACGTCTGCGTGCCTTCGTAGCCCATGAAGGCAGCGTCATTGAATTTCTTGCCAGTGTCCTGCGCCGCGGCTGGCCCGGCACCGCAGGCAACGATCGTGACGAGCCCCAGCATCCATGCGAGTGGCTTCATGGTCACCTCCGTCGAGGTATCGTGATGCGTTATGTGATCGATACTATACGGGTTGCGGGTCCGGCGGCGACCTGCCACGATCTCTCCGGCGAGCGAGGTGGCACTCCGGTGGAAACGGCGTCTGACCCCTGACGACATGGTGATTGTGTCGCCGGCCGGCTCGTCTGCGACCATCAGCGTCATCCTGGTCGTCCACAACCAGAGCGCGCTCACGCGGGCCTGCGTGCAGAGCCTTCGCCAGACGGGGCGGCCCTTCGAGCTCTGTGTCGTCGATAATGCGTCCGGCGACGAGACAGAGTCTGACTTCGCTCACTGGTCCGGGGCGCCGCCCCTGCGATACCATCGCAACACCGAGAACGTCGGACTCATCCGCGCCCTCAATCAGGGAGCGCGCCTCGCAGGCGGGGACCGCCTGTGCTTCCTGCACAACGACACCGAGATGTTCGACTCCTCCTGGCTCGACAAATTGGACAGTGCCCTGACCTCGGAAACCCGCGTGGGGCTGGCGGGTCTTTACGGGGCCCGGCGCCTCCGCCGGAACGGCCGCTACGCCGGACGCAGCATCGTGCACTGCCTGGCCGAGGGCCCCACCCTGCGCCGACCCATGGTCGAGGTGGCGGCCGTGGACGGCGTGTGTCTGTTCATCTCTCGCGCGCTGCTTCACGAGGTCGGCGGTTTCGACGAAGACTACGGCTTCTTTCACGGCTACGATCGTGACCTATCCCTCGCCGTGCGGGCGGCGGGGTATCGGTGCGCCGTGGTCAACGCTCCCTTCGCTCACCGAGGCGGCGGCACCCGTACTGGAGCGGCAGCGCCGGTCGCGGCCGCCCAGGATCTTGCGCAGCGGCGCGAGGCGCTCGGGCGCTTCGTGAACAAGTGGGGGCATGCGCTCCCGGCCGATGTCCGCACCCTGCGCGAACGGGTGGCCGACCGTCTCCGTCGACGTCGCTAGCCACCGCAGCTTCGCCGCCTCGATAGAACAGTAGGGTCAGGTCGCCGCTCGTTTCTCGCAGATGTAGAGCACGTGGGGATAGGGCAGGACGTCCACCATGAGGTGACGGCGGACACGGAAGCCGGTCCGTTCCAATGTCGAGGCCAACGTCTCCGCCGGCCAGTAATGCACCGGGGCGGTCGGCGCCATCAGACGATCGAGAAGCCAGGTGAAGCACCGCTTGGCCGCCGGCTGCGTGTCCACGTCCTTGACCAGGAGATAGCCGCCCGGCTGAAGGCAGCGATGCAACGCGCTCAAGAGAGGCGGGACCGTGACGGGTGGGATGTGGTGGACGATGTCGAGCATATAGGCAGCCGCCACCTCGCCGTCTCCCTTGAAGTCGCGCGCGTCGCCTTGCTCATAGACCACGTTGTCCGCACCCAGGCGGGCCGCAGCCCGTCGGGCCATCTGCAACCGGCGCGCGCTGAGGTCGCTGCCGCGCAGAATGCGCCCTGGCCCCGTCAGCGCGTAGTAGAGGGAGAAGAGTCCGAATCCGCACCCGATGTCGAGCACCGGTCCCGCCGTGGGCAGATATTGCCCGATCTCGTCGAGAAACCGCTGGCGCAAGATCCAGAAGCGAGCCCAGCAATAGGCGCGCACGATCGGATCGTCGTAGGCGCGGATGATCTTACGAATCGCGTCGCTTCTCATACACCACGTAGCGGGCGCGGTCATGCCGGATCTGATAGTCCTCACCGAGCCAACGGCCCAGTTCGGGGAAGCGAGCGATCCGCTCGGGCCCGCCGGCGGGCCACCCTCGCCGAAAAAGCACGATGAAGCGCGGAGGATGCGTGGTGATCTCCCGCATGAACTCCGCGCGCAGGGCGCGGATCTCCCCGGTCTCCTCATCGTGGAAGAAGTGGAAGTCGTACACGAAGCGCGTGGGCTGGCGGGCGCGCAGGCGAAGGAGCGCGTGGATGCCCCCGTCGGTGGTGTCGAGCACCTGCACGGAATCACCTGCCCGCAGCGGACCCAGGTCGCGTATGAGGGCCTCCACCGTGGCTTCTTTTTCCCGGATCCACGAGGCCTGCGAGGCTTCTACCCCCGTCTGGGTCAGCCAGACCAGGGTCGCGGCGAGGCTCACCGTGAGTGGCACACCGACGATCCACCGTTGGACGAGAGCCGAGCGCAGCTCCGAGAAGGCCAGCAGCGCCGAGAAGGCGGCCAGCGGATAGAGATGGTAGGTCCACCCCTTACCTTGACCGAGATAGTGGATGACACCGTAGCCGATGCCGAGGGTGGCGATGGCGTGGCGCACCGAATAGCGGCGAGCAATGACGGCGTGCCCGAGCGCGAGGATCACCGAGGCGGCAAGAGGGATCCACCCCTGCCAGCGATAGAAGAACCACGACTGCTCACGCCCGAGGCGCGCGTAGTAGGGTACGAGATAGTGCACCACGAGATCGCGCCACGCCGGCAGACCTCCGCTGGCCGCGATCCACGTCACTACCGCCACCGGCACCAGCGCCGCTGATATTCCGAAGATCACCAGGGGTACCATCGTCGCCGATCCCGAGCGCCTTCCCATCACGAGCACGACCACCGTCAGACTCGCCGCCAAAAGCACCGCGTGCGGCTTGATGGCGATGCCCGCCCCCAGGGCGAAACCACCCCACGCCAGGGGGGCGATGCCCCCCCCGGCTGTCCAGCGCGCTACCCCGAGCGCGCCGACGACGAGGAAGACCACCAGGAAGTAATCGCGTTGTCCTGCCTGCCAGGCTCCGCCGGCCACGTGGTAGACGGCGAAGAGCAGCGCGCTGCCCGTGGCCGCCATCCAGCCCCAGGGACGGGCGAAGGCTGCCAAGGCGAACGACGTGGCCAAAAGCCAGGCGAGGTCGAAGACCCGCCAACTCGCGTCGCTTGCCCCAAAGGCTTGCAGGGCCACCAGATGGATCAGGTAGGTCCCGGCCAGGTTCATGTCGAAGAGGTCACGATAGGGAACGGCCCCCTCCGCGATGCGCCAGGCGATGTAGTGCAGGATGGGAGCATCGTGAACGAGCGGCCAGTCGAGGGAGCGCAGGGTGAGCGTCGCCAGCACCCCTCCATAGGCCAAAACGAGGAGCCCGCCCAATGCCGCTCGCATGGAGGCGGTCCGCTCGCCGCCGTCGAGGGCGGGCGACACGGGTATCGCCCGCCAGGCGGTCAAGGAGAGGTTCCCCCGAACTCCTGGTCGAGGATCTCCCGAATGAAGCGGTCGACCGACACCGGGTAGAAGCGCACGTCGGGAGCGGCGATCACACCAGTGTTGACGATCTCGCGCTGAGACAGCTCGTCCAGCACGCGCTCCAGGTGACGCTGGGCCTCGCGGTCCTGGCGCGTAATCTTTAGATCTTCGTTCTCAAGGCTGACACGGGACGCGTACTTGAAGCTGAACACTCGCGCCACCATGGCCTGGTCCATGAGCTCGCGTTCGGCGAAGAACTCACCATAGGTCAGTCCCAGATCTCGCGGGCTGATGACGAGGCGGGGGGACACCTTGATCCGCCCCCGTACCTCCACCGACTTGTGGGGGTGATCCTCCTGGGGGCCGACGAGGATATAGGGAAGGACGTGATAGCCGGTGATGATACCGGTGATGGGCTTACGCAGGATCTGCGTCTGCTCGAAGAGGTGGCGCAGGAATTCCGGATCGTCCCAGTGGGTGCTCACGTTCGCTATTGTAAAGTAGGGGCAACATGGGGGGCCTCGACGGCCCCCCAATCCCCCCGTCGCTCGGAACGCCCCGGCAGGGGCGAGGTTAAACGACGGCGATGCCTTCGATTTCGATGAGCCACTCGGGGTGGGCCAGCGCGCCTACCTGAACCAGGGTCGAGGCTGGCGACCGCTTGGGGAAGAACTCCTGGCGCACGGGTACCAGATCGGCCCGGTAGCGAATGTCGGTCATGTATGTGTTGATCTTGACGATGCTGTCCATGGTGCCGCCCGCCGCCTCCACCAGCGCCTTCAGAGCGCGAAATGCCTCGCGGGCCTGCCCCTTGAAGTCGCCGCGGTGCAGGACGCCGCCGTCCTTGTCATAGGCCACCTGTCCGGCGAGAAACACGATGGTCTGGGCACCCGTTACCTTGATGCCCTGCGTGTAGGTGGGGGGATCGTAGACGCCTGGCGCACAGAATCCTTCAATCTTGGCCATGCTCGGCCTCCCTCTTCCAGCCATGATGAGTTCCGCGGATCAGGATAAACCGATCCGGCAGGCGCATCGCATCATGCGAACGAGGGCCCGTGTTTGCGTCCTGTACGTGTGGGCTGGGTGGAAGCCGACGCGTCGATGAGCCACGCTCCCGGGAGCCCCACCACCGGCGCAGGATCAGTGAGCACGCCACGCCGGCGAAGTCGCTCCACCGCGGCTCGTATCTCGGCAGCGGCGAGGCCGAAGAGTCGAGTCAGGATTCGCTCCGAAGTATAGACAGCCGCCGCCGTGTAGCGCGCGATGAGGCGTTCGATCGCGGCCGGGCGTGAGAGGCGGCGACCCTCCGCCACCGCTTCCGGGAGCCACTGCTCCAACAGATCCCAGCGGTACGAGAACGTGGGCTCGTAGCGCTCCTCAGTCTTGGCCACCCACAGGCCGTGCTGTAGCTCGGCCATGCCTCGCTCGAATTCCCGCGTCCGGGACGGCTCCAGCATGAAGCAGTTTGCCCGCAGATCACGCGTGTATTGGGGGTGTTCCCGGACGAGCGAGTCGAGGAGCCGTTTGGCGGTCAGCGAGAGGCGGCCCGCCTCGTACTCGATCCGGTAATCGCGAGACCGCTGCCGACCCCTCCGCAGCGCGTAGAAGGCGGCGAATACGTCCAGGGCCACGAGGAGGGGGCGTCCCTTCAGCACCTTGCCGTAATACACCGTGCGCTGGGCGGGGAGCGTGTCCTTGAGGGCCCACGTCCGGCCTACGGCGGCATCGTGGTGCGAATGACGAGGCCAGCGCGGCCGCGCCCGTCCGGCCACCGCTTCCCACAGGCACGGTACGCCCTCGGGAAACACGAAGAAGGTCGAGCAGAAACCCACATCATTGACGAATTGCAGCGCCGCTCGCTCGGTGCCGATCCGTTGTGACGGATGCTGCCGGAACCTTTGGGCGCGCAGGCGGGCAAGCGACGATACGTCGATGGTCACGCGGGCAGCCACTCCTCAGCAGCGCTGCTAATGCTGCTCGTCTATACCATGACTTCGCGCTCCCCCGGATCCCAACGGCGCGCGGCTAGGCCGCGCGCGGTAGAGTCGCCGCGGACGTGGCAGCCGGCGTGAGCGCCCGCCCAGTAGTGCGGACAACCAGCTCGTAGTCGGGGGGGACGTGCCCGATGACGCTCGGCCACGCCTGACGAATCAGCCACTCCCACGGCGCTGGCACGGAAAGGATGACACGGCCGCTCCGGTAGGCCATAGGAGCTTTCACCTCAATTGCCACCAGGGACTCACCTCGGAGGGCGCGTCGCATGGCCGCTTCCACTGCAGCGCGCACCGCGAGGGCACGCTCTTCACGGCGGTCGCGCCAGAGACGCCAGAGCAACGGTCCTACCGCCAGCGCCCCCACGAGAAGGATTGGAACCACGACGCTCAGCATCGCTTCGCTCACCTCCTACTCGTTGCGATGGCTCGAGGCGAGACGGGGATTCCCGTGCCGGCGCGGGGTTTCTGAGAAAGTGAGTCGCGCAGGAACGACCGGAGAGGTCGGACCTCCCCGGTCGTTCGAGGCATCTATGTGATCAGGCGGCGTGCACGTGTCATCGTCCGCCTGGCTGGGTCCTGCCACAAAGTCCTGGGCTTCCCTGGAGACGGCCACACCAGGTGCTTTATTCACCCGATGAACTGGCGACCACCGTTGCGGGATCCCTGATGTATCGTGTTCTCGTGGCGCTCAGAATCCGGCGGGGCACTCTGCTGGCCGTGCTCGTCGCGATCCTGATCAGTTGCACCGCCCTGCGAGACAGACCCGACTTCTGGAACGCTCGCCGCGACTCCTCGCACCAGGCCCCGGATCCGGCGGAGGTTCGGGAGGCCGTGATTCAGGTGTATGGGGCGCGCACCCTCGGGTGGCGCGGGATCCTTGGTATCCACACCTGGATCGTCACCAAAGCGACAGCGGCGCCCGGCTACACGCGCTACGAAGTCATGGGATGGGGCGTGAACCGTGGTGCTCCCGCGGTGCGCATCAACCGCACGGGTCCCGACAATTACTGGTTCGGCCAGCGCCCCGAGAAGCTCGTGGACCTGCGGGGCGACGGCGTCGACGAGCTCATCGTGAAGGTTGAGGCCGCTGTGGGCTCGTATCCCTATCCATCGTCGTATCGGATGTGGCCCGGACCCAACAGCAATACCTTCACGGCCTACGTGGGACGGACGGTACCCGAGCTGCGCCTCGATCTTCCCCCGACGGCCATCGGCAAAGATTACCTGCCCGGAGGAGCGCTCGCGTCGCTATCGACACCGGGTGGCGCTGGCGTCCAGTTCTCCCTCTTCGGGATGGCCGGTGTCCTCGTCGGCTTCGAGGAAGGCCTCGAGATGAACGTCCTCGGATTGACCTTCGGGGTCGATTTCAATCGACCTGCCCTGAAGCTGCCCGGCGTAGGGCGCGTGGGTAGCCGCTGACCCCAGAGTCGATTGACCGTGCCTCGACTATTTTGTAGAGTTCCGGCCATGAAAAAGAACACAAAGAGCGGCAAGACGGCCAAGAAGCCCGTGGGGACGAAGGCGGCAAAAAAGAAGCCGGTCGCCAAGGCGGCTCCCAAGAAAAAGACGACGAGGGCAGCGTCCAGCACTCCGTCGGCGAGTGTGTCAGCGTCACGCTACACACCACCCCCCCTCCAGGCCGACGGCTGGCGTCCTTTTCGTTACCCGCCTCAGTAGCTAAGTCCCAGCCGTCTCGGCCAGGCTGCCGGGACGCTAGGTCCGGGGCGAGGGGTCAGGTAGTGATCTCGGGCCGGCCGGCGCGCTCTGTCCACCGTTCCGCACTGAGCCAGGGACGGGCACGCCGGAACTCGAACTCGAGCCGCTGGACGATCAGGTCAGCGCCCTCGAGCTCACCACGACCGGCTTCCGCTTCCAGCCGTTCACACATCTCCTGCATCAGCCTGAGCCCGAGCATCCCGCAGCTCGACTTCAGACTGTGGGCCACCGCCTCCACCGTGCGCGCGTCGCCCGATGTCGCGGCCCCCACCAGCTCTGCGAGCCGCTCGGTCGTGGAACGCTCGAAGAGCTCGAACAGGGTCTGCAACACATCAGGATGTTCGGGCTCTTGCAGCTCAAGGATTCTCTCGACCGCCCGCGGATCGAGCGGGGATACGATTGCCTCCAGGGCGTCGGTCATCTCGAGCCGGGTTATCTGCCCCGGAAGGTAGCGTCCCGAGCACGGCCACCAGCGCGTCACGCGTCAACGGCTTTGTGAGGTAGTCGTCCATGCCTGCCGCCATGCAGCGCTCACGATCGCCGGGGAGCGCGCTGGCCGTCAGCGCGATGATGGGCACCCGCCGGATCCCCTCGGCAGCGCGAATCGCACGGGCAGCCGCGAAGCCATCCATTCCGGCACGTGCGGCCACTCCTGGGCTACCATGCTGATGCTGCCCAGCCTGCCAGGCGCCGATGCCGGAGGGGAAGGTGTCCGCCTGCTCGAACCGATGCCGGGCGGCCCTGTCCAGGCAACGCCGTGACCGCGAGCTGGAAACGCGCCGGGCGTTCAAGGCCGGCGTGCTGGTTGCGGTGAAGCGGCTGGAAGAAGGAGTTGATAGATGAAATATACTTCACTATGATTCAACGCAGAACGATGGGTGCCCGAATCCGGGAAGCGAGAGAGGCGAAGGGTATCACGCAGACGGCGCTTGCGAAGAAGGCCGGGATCACCCGCGAGTATGTCAACAAGATCGAAGCTGGCCGTCATGATCCCACCGTCGGGAAACTGGACCGTATCGCCCGCGCCCTGGCCGTGCCCATGAGCCTGACTATCCTCGGAGAGTAGGAAGGGATCATCGGCGATGTTCACCTCGCATGAAGGATTTCGTCCGCGCGGTCTACCGCGTCCTGCTCGAGCGCGAACCGGAAGCAGCCGGCCTCGCCTACTGGTCGCAGATGCTCGAGTCCGGCCTCCACCGTCGCGCCGTGGTCCAAGCGGCCCTGGCCTCCGAAGAGTATGCGCTGCTCACGGGGTCGGCTGGCGACCCTCGCCGCTGCCCGGACGTTGATCTCATCATCCCGATCGAGGGCCTCGAGGTCCGGGTGCCGGCCTGCGATCGCTCGGTCGTCCCCACTTTGATCGATTCCCGAACCTGTGGAGCCGCACCTCTTGGCCTATTTCAAGGCTCACCTGCGGGGGGATCATATCTTCATGGACGTTGGCGCCAATATCGGCTATTTCACCGTCCTGTGCGCCCCGTTGGTGGCACGCGTGATTGCCTTCGAGCCCCTGGTGTCTCCCCGACGCTACTGTGTTTTCAACGTCGCTACGCTGGCCAACGTCGCTGTGCTCCCCTATGCCCTCTGGCACGAGGATGCTGAGTCCCTGGTTCTCGATGACCCGGTGAATCTCGGCAGCGGTTCGCTCGCGCAGAGCGGAAATGAGTTGATCCAGTGTCGCGCCCTGGACGGCCTCGTCGAAAGCGGTGCGCTTCCCCTCCCGCGCCTTGACATGGTGAAGATGGACATACAGGGCGCCGAGGTGTCGGCCCTGCTTGGGATGCGACGAACCCTCGAGCGCCACCGGCCGGCGATCATCCTCGAGGTCGATCGCGTCTGCCTCGAACGTCTCGGCCGGTCCGTCGGCGACTGGTGGACCCTGGTCGGCTTCGGCTACCGGCTGGCCGCCTTCGAGCCCTGGAAGGTGTCCGATCCAGAGCCGCTGGCTCCCTAGACGGCCTCCAGCGGCGCTGTCCCCCGTCCGGCTTGGTCGACGTGGTGGCCATCCCCGGCTAGAGAAGGACTTTCTTCAGGAGTGGGAGAAGCTGTATCAGAGCACCAAGGAAATCGAAACGGCGAGCAGGGTGACTTCGCTAGGCGACGAAGAGCGCGAGGCCTTCGAGCTTCTCTGCGCGGCTCTGATCTACCAGAGGAACGCATTCGCAGAGTATGAGGAGGACGTTCTGCATGCCACGACCTAGGCTCGCGAGTGTGGCCGGCCTTCTCAAGGCCGCCTCAGGCTCCCTGAATCCGCGCCAATGCTGACCCAGCCGAATCTATACGTCCCCCACGCTGCAACAAATAGAAGAGACCACAAGGCCCGATCGGCCCGCCTCGCCGTTGTTCAACGATCCCTTGGAGACGCGCGTGAATGAATATCAAACGTAATGCCTGGGAATTCGAAACCGAAGAGCACGCTCTCCTGGCCCTCGCCGGAACCGCGACCCTCGAAGAGTTTCGAGCTGACCGCCGAGAACGGGCGACCGAGCTGGTCGCCCTGCTCTCTCATACTCAAAAGCAGGGCTTCGAGATCGGTAGCGGCGAGGGGAGCGTCGCTAAGGCCCTTGCCCCGCACTGTGGATGGCTTGATTGCAATGACATCAGCGAATCCTTCCTGCGGAAGGCCCGCGAAAACTGCGCCGGAATTTCCAACGTCGCCTTCCATCGGATCGAGTCCGACTCTCGGACACCTCGCCTCGCAAGCGTACGACTTCGGCTACTCGCTCAATGTTTTCATCCACCTCAACCTCTACGACATCCACCTCAACCTCTACGACATCTACAACTACATGCTAGAAGTCCATCGTCTGCTCAAGTCCGGCGGGATATTCTCGATGCCTCCACCCTCGGCGAGCAATCCTTGGCATCTCCGCGAACAGGCCCGTAACTATCGTGACGATCCCACCCGCCTTCCCGGTCTGATGAACTTCAATCACCCTGACCTCATCTTGGCCTTGGCCGTCGATGCTGGCCTGGAGGTCCTCCCCCAATCCCGAGCTGGGGACCCTCGGCTGGCTGAGGGTCCACCTCGCCAAGCCCTGAAACCGGGATGCCCGTCCACTGTTTCGCATCGCGTGCCCGGAAATGGCGATTGCAGCGCGCTTTGCGTGTAGGGCTCCGCGCCGATCACCACTGGCCTGGCGCGCTGAGTGGGAGGGAATCTGTCCCCTGACCTCCAAGTGGCAACCTCCGTCGCCTACATCCGGGGGTGGCGGACCCAGAGCGAAGTCTTGACCCGCGAGCGGCGACACCTCGACCTCGAGGCCGGAACCCTCCGGCTCGACCCTGGAGAGACGAAGAACGCCAAGCCCCGCACCGCGTACCTAACCCCCGAGCTAAAGGAGCTGCTCAGCGCCCAGCAGGCCCGCGGGGACGCCTTCCAGCGCAAGACCGGGCGCATCACCCCGTACCTGTTCGGCTACCTCTAGGACAAGCGGCCGGGCAGCGAAGGAAGGACTATCGCAAGGCGTGGGGGACCGCGTGTCGCAAGGCCGGCGTGTCGGGGATGCGGCGCCCCGACATGCGGCGCTCGGCTGCTGTCCGCAACATGGTTGCGCGCGTCGGCCTATCGTGATCACCCAGATCGGCGATCGTGATCCCTCCAACACAATCGCAAACTTTGTCTGGGAGCGAGTAGTCGCGTGCCCGCGGCGGGGCCGTCGAAAGTTTGATGGGCTGGGACGTAACAGGTTGTATAGTCATGGCACATGAGTGCGCGCCGGCGGGCCCAGGCCGATCAATATGCCGAACGCGTCAATTGGGCGCTGGCGCTGCTGCGCCGTTTCCCGTCCCGGCCGCCCTGCGGGCCCTTGTCCGGCGCTACCAGGTGTCCCTGCGGCAAGCTCGACGATATGTCGAGGTGGCGCAGCGCCATCCCCAGGGGGTGCCGGTCCCGGAGCCGACCGTGGCGTTCACCGTCAAATTGCCCGTCGGGCTGGTGCGACGAGTCCGGACCCGCGCTCGCTCGACGGGCAGCAGCTTGAGCGCCCTCGTGACACGGGCGCTCGAGGACTGGCTGGAGCGGGTGCGGCCAGGCCCCCAGGGTGGGTGATAGGCGGATCGAGCACGCCTACGTGTTTGACCGCCTGGGCAGGGAGCGCCTGACCCAGCCACAATGGC
>CAVWFS010000002.1:0-93155 GCA_963754315.1 uncultured Candidatus Rokubacteria bacterium | reverse complement strand
AGTTCGGGGCCATAGCGGCTGGAATCGAGGCATCCTCCTCCCCGGTCCTTACCACCTTTGGACTCGCGTGAGCCACATGATGGCGTGGGCGGCCCGCCGTTGTCTGGCGTGTTTGGCCAGACGGCAGCGTGCGATGGAAGAACTCGACGATCTCGCGGTTCATCACCTCGTGCATCGCATCGCGATCGAGGCCTTCCGGGTCTTGCGCGGCCTCCCCGGCCACGAATTTCAGTACCCCTGGGAAACTCGCGACAAACGAGAAATGCCCGGCCCGTTTGACGAGAACGTATTCCGTCTGAGGCGGCAGCGCCTTCGCGAGGCGCTCGGCGTGATACCGCACGAGGGTCAGGTCATCGCGCTCCGCGCCGTACACCCGGACCGGAACGGCCACCTGTGCGAGCGCGTCGTCGGTGAAGGGGGCGGTATTCGGCGCCATGAGCACGATGGCGCGCACACGAGGATCACGGACATCCGGAATATCGCCGACATTCCGGGCGGCTTCCCGCGTCGCAGCACCACCCTGAGAGCAGAACCTGGAATCGTCGGGATGCTGTCGGCAGTGCGCAACGATGGCAGCGGGATTCGGCTTCGCGCCGGCAACGGCCAGCGCGGTGTAGCCACCGTTTGAGTGGCCCACGACCCCGATGCGCTCCCGCTGGATGTGGGAACCGAGCTCCGCGTCTTCCAGCAGCGCATCGATGACGCGGGAGACTTGCTTCGGCCGCCCGACCCACACGCCGACACCGGAGATGTCGTTGTCCCTTCCTCGTGGGTGCGTAGGGGCGGCGACGACATAGCCATGCGAGGCCAGCGCCATCGCTAGGTCTCGGTGGTTCAAGGAGAGCCCGCCGGCCCCATGTGATATGACGATGAACCCGAACTTCCCGTCAGCCGGCGGAGCATTGTTGGCCACCTGCATCTCGAACGCGATTAACCGGCACAGCATCGCGGGCAACCTGCACCCGGAGAGGGACCCGGTCAGGAAGAGAGGAGCGGGCGCTGCGCGGGTCGGATACCAAAGAGCAGCAGGGAACAACTCGCCCGTGGCCGCGTCTTGAACGTCGATCTTGCGATAGGCGACGTTCGAAGACGGCTCAGCCTCAGTTGTGAAGGCGCCGCCGAGCAGCCCGCCGAACAGCACGAGACCCACAAGGTGCTTGAAGATGGCAGGAGGCCTCACACCTTCGGCCGTTCTGGTCTTACGAGTGACGGCGACGATGCCCCCCCATCCTCGAGGCTCTTTCGTGTGCGCCCAACGCTCCGGTTGAGCGGCCGGCGAAGCCGGTCCGTTCGAATCGGTTGTTGGGCGGGAGTGGCCACCACGATCGCTGGTGCGGCGCATGATCATTCGAAAACTCTATCTGCCCGGTCCAGCACTCTCGATGGGATTCTCAGGCCGAGCGCCTTCGCCGTCTTCAGGTTGACGACCAGCTCGAACTTGGTCGGCTGCTCGACGGGCAAGTCTCCGGGATTGCTCCCCTCAAGATCTTGTCCACGAATCTGCACGGCAAGCGACGTCAGGAAGGCCGCGACCTCAGCGGCGCCCATCTCGGCGGGGTGCCGCTTGCCGTGGAAGAAGATGAATCGCCGGATCCAGTGGACGTAGGCCTTCTCGGTTCGCCGACTGTAGTGCCTGGAGCGGATGGCCTCGCGGACCCGGTCGAGAAGCCGGGGCGGGCGTGGTGCGGGTGGGCTCGCTTCGCGCACCAGCCACGGTGCAGAGGTCGTCATTCCGTAGAGGAGAACGCGAACAGTTTCCTGGCTCACGATGCCCGCATCATAGGTTCTGAAGCGCAGAGTCGACAAGGCGTCCCTGCAACGATACGCCTCCGACCAAGTCATCGCCGACGTCGTCGACGACCGACGAGACAAAGAAGTCCTTCTGTCTCTCCAGCGTGAAAACTCGAACTGGCGTCATGGAACCGGCCAGAAAGTATGAAAATGCGCAGAACGGAAGAAAACGCGCCAGAGAAGGACTGTAAGCCGGGTTCTGTGCCCCGTCAGGGGCGACGGTCATTTCTCTGGGACGCCGGTTACCCGACGCCTCAAGCGGCCTAACCCGAGAGCGCGGGCGGGCCACCCGATGGCTCTCCTATTCGGCCTTGCACCAAGTGGGGTTTGCCGAGCCGACGCGGTCACCCGCGCCGCTGGTGAGCTCTTACCTCACCGTTTCACCCTTACCGCCCCCTTGGCAGGGGCGGCGGTTTGCTTTCTGTGGCACTGTCCGTGGGGTCACCCCCCCTGGGCGTTACCCAGCACTCTGCCCTGTGGAGCCCGGACTTTCCTCTCGCCACGGCTCGTGGCGAGCGACCGCCCGTCCTTCTCTGGCGCTCCTCTCAGTATAGCCGCCGCCCGCCCGAGATGCGCGCGCTCTGCGCGGAGCCGATGACGAGGGCCATCACGGATTCCGCAGTGTATCCCGGCCAAATTGACTGGGTGAACGGGAGAGGCTACGCTCAGCCCGCAGCGTGCGCCGATCCGTTCCGCGCGCTGCTTGATCATCCACGTCGACAAGGAGTGTGCGGAATGGCTCGGATGACCGGTGGCGAAGCGCTGGTGAAGTCGCTGTATCGTGAAGGTGTCCGGGTGGTCTTCGGGCTCCCCGGGGTGCAGATCTACGGCACCCTGGCTGCCCTGCGAGACGAGCCAGGCATTCGTTTCATCACGACCCGCCACGAGCAGGCCACCGCGTACATGGCCGACGGGTATGCGCGGGCGGGCGGCGATTTCGGCACTGCGCTCGTGGTCCCGGGCCCGGGCCTGCTCAACACCCTGGGCGGCCTCAGCACGGCGTACTCGGCCTCGTCACCGGTGCTGATGATTTCCGGTCAGATCCCCCGCGCGAGTATCGGGAAGAACATCGGGCTTCTCCACGAGGTGAATGACCAGCTTGACTCCATCGCCCCGGTCACCAAGTGGCGCCGGCGCGTTCTCCAGGTGGCCGAGATTCCGGCTGCGGTGCGGGCGGCCGTCGAGCAACTCAAGACTGGCCGGCCGCGCCCCGTCGAGATCGAGCTGCCGCCTGAAACGATGGAGGAGGAAGGCGAGGTCGAGTTGCTGGACCCGGTCCGCCATGTGCGGCCGGCTGCCAATGCGGCCGACGTCGATCGCGCGGCGCAGATGCTGCTGAGCGCCAACGACCCCGTCATCTACGCGGGCGGGGGCGTGCATCTGTCGGGTGCCCACGAAGCCGTGGCTGCCGTCGCTGAATACCTCCAGGCAGGCGTGATCCAGTCGGCCGAGGGCAAGGGGGCTGTCAATGACGACAGCGACCTCTCGCTCGGCGCCACCATCTGGCCCCGGAGCACGCTCAAGCAATATCTGGAAAAAGCCGACCTCGTCCTCGCCGTCGGCAGCCGCTGCGCGCTGTCGGGGTTCCGCCCCGAGCAGCAGGTCATTCAGATCGACATCGATCCCGACGAGATCGGACGCAATCACAAGAAGACCTTCGGCCTGGCCGGTGACGCCCGCGCGACTCTGGAGGCACTGCTGGAACGGCTGCGCACCGCCGGGGCTCCGCGCTCGCCGCGGAAAGCGGAGCGGGAGGCGTTGCGGGCTGCCATCGCGGCGACCGATGTCCAGGAGCCACAGGCGTCGATCCTGCGCGCCCTGCGGGCGGCAACGCCGGACGATGCCATCCTCGTGGCCGGCATGACGCAGATCGGCTACTACTCGCGGCCTTTCTGGCCGGTGTACAAGCCGCGCACCTATCTCACATCGTCCTACTCGGGCAACCTGGGCTACGCCTACCCGGTCGCGCTGGGAGCCAAGGTGGCCTGCCCCAACCGTCCGGTGATCTCGATCTCGGGCGACGGCGGCTTTCTCTACAACGTGCAGGAGCTGGCCACCGCCGTGCAGTACGGGATCAATGTCGTGGCGCTCGTGTTCAACGACAG
This sequence comes from uncultured Candidatus Rokubacteria bacterium, assembly GCA_963754315.1. Taxonomy (GTDB): domain Bacteria; phylum Methylomirabilota; class Methylomirabilia; order Rokubacteriales; family CSP1-6; genus CAVWFS01. The sequence continues at coordinate 89,259 of CAVWFS010000002.1, read as the reverse complement.
CGCGTACGGTAACGTGGCGCGTGACCTCGACGAGGCCTGGGGCGGAAACTTCGGCGCGGATCTGCGCAATCCGGACTTCATGAAGCTCACGGACGCGTTCGGGCTCGCCGGGTTCCGGGCCAAGCAGCCGACCGATGTGGGAAATCTGGTCCGCGAGGCCCTCAAGCTCGATCGTCCCGCGCTGATCGAAGTCCCCGTGGGACGGATGCCACGTCCGCTCTTCTTCGCACAGCGCCAATCGCCCACGAAGTACCAGCGCTGAGCGTGGGATCGCTATCCTTTCAGCCCGGACAGTCCGAAGCCGCTGCGCAAGCCCCGCTGGAGGAGCACGAAGAGCAGGAAGACGGGAATGGTGGCCAGGACGGCGATGGCCATCTGCTCTGTCGGGGGATTGCCGTAGTCCTCGCCGAAGCGCACCAGCCCGAGCGGGTAGGTGCGAAACTCGTCGCGCGACACGATGGCCAGCGGCCACAGGAACTGGTCCCAGCTGTCGCGAAACGCGAAGATGGCCAGCACGGCCAGGGCCGGCTTGCACTGGGGGATGATGATGCGGGTCAGGATCCGTAGCTCGCTCGCTCCGTCGATGCGCGCCGCTTCCAGGTAGTCAGATGGAATCTTGAGCATGAACTGGCGCATGAGGAACACGCCGAAGGCGTCGATGAGGAGCGGCCCCGCGATGCCCTGGTAGGTGTTGAGCCAGTCGAACTTGTGGACGATGAGGAAGGTCGGGACGAGCGTCACCTCCAGCGGCAGCATCAACGTGCTCAGGATCACCAGAAGCAGGAAGCGGTCGCCAGGAAAGCGGTACTTGGCCAGGCCGTAGCCGGCCAAGGTGCAGAAGATTAGGTTGCCAGCCATGACCAGCGCCGACACCACGAAGCTGTTGACGAAGTAGAGAGGGAACTTGGCCCGCGAGAGCGCGTTGGGGTAGTTCTCGGGATGCCACACGGACGGGATCCATTCCGTCGTGAGCTGGAACATCTTCTCCCCGGCCTGGAACGACGTCGTCACCATCCAGATGACAGGGAGGAGGAAGAGGAGCGTGAGGCCGGCCAGGGGCAGAAGGCCGAGCCACGCAGTGTCGAGGCCCCGGCGCCACCGTGGCCGCATCTCAATCCTCCTCGCCCTTCATGAACAGCCGCATCTGCATCAGGGTGAACACCATGGCGATGGCGAAGAGCACCACCGAGATGGCCGCCGCGCGTCCCATCTTCATGTACGAGAAGCCCGTCTCGTAGATGAGCATGGACAGGACGCGGGTGGCGCCCCCGGGTCCGCCGCCGGTGATGATGTACGGCATGAGGAAGATCCGCGCGCAGAGCAAGGCGGAGACCACGATCACGAAGAACATGACCGGATACATGAGAGGAAGGGTGATGTAACGGAAACGTCGAGGACCGGTCGCGCCGTCGATGGCGGCTGCCTCGTAGAACTCACGGGGGATATTCACGAGAGCCGCCAGGAAGATCACCATGAAGTAGGGAGCGAAGCGCCACACGGTGACCCCGATGATGGCGGGCATGGCGAGGCTCTCGCTGGTGAGCCAGTCGATCCGCCCGAACCCGAGCGGGCTGAGCAGCTGGTTGATCAGCCCGTGGGGGTGAAACAGGAATCGCCACACCAGGCAGACGGCGATGATGGGCATGATGTTGGTGAGGAACATGCCGCTCAGGCAGTAGCGGGCGCCGCGCGTGCGGGTGTTGATGGCCATGGCCAGACCCAGCGCGACCAGCAGGATCACCACCGTCGATCCGCCGATGTAGACGAGCGTATTCGCGAGGGCCTGGGTGAAGATCGGATCGCGGCCGAGGCTGATGAAGTTCTCGAAGCCCACGAAGCGCGGCGCCCTCACCATGTCGTACGAGGTGAAGGCGAGCCAGAAGGCCCACAGCATGGGGCCGTACTTGAAGACGATGAAGAAGGCCACGGTGGGCAGCACGAAGCCGACCCCCCACAGCCGGATTCTGAGGGCGTAGGTCGTGGGCTAGCCCTTCTTGAACTCCGCGGTGGCGCGGTCGACCTCGGCCGCGGCCTCGTCCAGGGCGCCCTTGATGTCGGCGTTGTTCAGCACGACCTTCTGGGTGGCCCGGTGCATGGCATCGGCCAGCTCCGTCCACACCGGCGTGCGCGGCAGGAAGACCCCGGTGTCCTTGGCCGCGATGATGGCCTGCACATCCGGAAACGTCTTCACCTTGGGCGAGTCCGTCCAGCCGCTCTTGCGCGCCATGGTGAAGGGGGCGGTGGCTTCCCAGCAGTCCACGGGATCGGCCAGGATGAAGCGATACATGTCTTGCAGGGCCTCTTGCTTGTCCCGGGAGGCGCGGGCGCTCACCACCAGGTTGAACCCATAGCAGCTCGAGTATCGCTTGTCGCCGGTAACCCCGGGCATCAGGACGGCCTTGTAGTAGTGCTCGGACTCCATGGTGGGGTTCTGCGACTTGATGGCCGCCGGCGGAATGGGATGACAGCTGAAGATCGCGCAGCGCTCCTTGAGCCAGTCCATCTGCGGCAGGGGATTGGTGGCGATGGTATCGGCCGGATCCTCGGCGCCGTACTGGCGCACGAAGGAGGCGCGGATGGTCATGGCCTTGAGGCCGGCCTCGTTGTTGATGGTGCACTTGCCGCTCTTGTCGAACCACTGACCGCCGCACTGGACCACGATGGGGTTGAACTGGATCATCGTCCACTGCGCGGCGTGCATGGCGAACTTGAACCCTTGCCGGGTGAACTTGTTTCCCTGCTTGACGGTGAGCCGCTTGGCGGTCTCGCCGAGCTGGGCCCAGGTCTGCGGCTGGTCCTTCTCGGGGTCGAGGCCGACCTCCCGGTATTGCTTGGTGTTCAGGTAGTTGGCGAAGCCGTAGAACCACAGGGGGAAGCCGTAGATCTTGCCGTCGTGAATGGAGCCCTGAACGAACGCATCGGCGTGATCCTTGCGAAACGCGTCCACGGACGGATAGCCGAGGAGCTGCGCCTCCTGAGGGGCAATCAGGTTGCGGGCGAGCCACGTGGGCATCAGCCAGTCGCCGGTGGCGAAGCCGTCGGGGGCGGTGCCGGTGGCGAAGCCGATGCTCACCTTCTTCCCGAGGTCGCCGAAGGTGAACACCTGCACGTCCACCTGCACGTGCGGGTTCTTCTGCATGTACATGTTGATCCGATTGACGATGTACGGGCGCTGCTGCGGGTTCTCCCACGTCCAGAATGTGAGCTTCACGGGCGCCTTAGCCTGGGCCCGGGCTCGGCCAGGAAGGCCGGCGAGGGCGGTCGCCCCGAAGCTCACCGCACCCAGATGCTGCAATACTCGGCGCCGGGTCAGGGGTGGCTGGGTGAGCGTGGGCTCTGGTGACGTGGTCGTACGCATGCTCGAGTCCTCCGGCCGTCATGGGCGGATCGCGAGAATGTGCTGCCGCGCGCCTCACGGTGGATCGGGCCGTATAGTATCACCGGCCCGGGCTCGCGGAGGGAACTCCAGTCACTCGATGACGTGATCAGCCCGTGCCTGATGAATGGGGGAATGACCAGCTGGTCCTGCCGTTCCTCCTCGGAGCGGGCTGTGGTAGCGTACGCGTCCATGAATGCACCCGCCGCGTCGCGCACGACCGTGATCCTCGGCACCGCCACCCCTGGCGGCGGCTTCCCTGTCTACGGGGATGCCGTGGCGGCGGTCGTCAACGAGATGGACGACTCCCTCCACGTCGAGACGCGCAATACCAAGGGCAGCACCGAGAACGTTCCGCTCCTCGAAGCGGGCCAGCTCGACATCGCCCTCGTGCAAGGCGAGGTGGTGCACGAGGCGCTCAACGGTATCGGCCGGCCGCGCGCGAATCTCCGCGTCTTGAGCGCCATGTATTCAACGGCCGGGATGTTCGTGGTGCGCGCCGACTCTCCGTATCGGACCTCGGCCGATCTCAGAGCGCAAGCCGATTGCCTTCGGCGCGCGCGGATCCGGGTCTGGTGATCCTGGCGCGTTACGTTCTCGAGGGGCTCGATCTCGACCAGCAGCGCGATTTCGAGGCGGTGTATCTCGATCGAGCGGGTGACGGGCCGGCCATGGTGCTCGACGGAAGGGTGGCCGCCTCTGTGGGGCGGCGGGATCGGCTGGCCAGGCTTCGCGGCCGTCGCGAGCGCGCCTGCCGGCGCACGCTTCATCACGCCGGACGCCGACGGGGTGCGCCGCATCCAGGCCAAGCATCCCTTCCTCAAGACGATGACGGTACCGGCCGGCTCGTACCCGGGCCAGGACGCGCCGATCGTCTCCGTGGGCTCCTGGAGCTTCATCATGGCGCGCCCGACGCTCGACGACGACGTGGTCTATCGACTGGCCCGTGCCCTCCATCGGGGGGAGGCAGCCCTCGCCGCGCGGCTATCCCAGGCCCGGGAGACGACAGCGGCCAACACCGTGGCCGCCGTCACCTCACCTGAGCTCATCCATCCGGGCGCGCGCCGATACCTTCGCGAGATCAGCCTCGCGCAGTAGCAAGATCACCCGACCCTGGTTGCCTGACCCTGCCGTCACACCAGATCCAGGAACTCCGGAGGGCACGCCGCACCCGAATAGCTCGGTGTCGCACGCCGGGGAACGCATCCCGCTCGGATGATCCTTGCGTCAGCGCTCTACGGCTCTGTTCTCTCGGCGTCCTCGCTCGAGCGGTCGAGGGCCAAGCGCACGACGTCGATCTTCGTGCGAACGCCTAGCCGCTTCTTCAAGGCCTCGATGCGCTGAGCGTCCGTCTCCTGAAGCATGAGGGGCTTTCCCATGGGAACAATTTCCCGAGGGTCAGGACAGCCCGGCGCGGCGCGGCAAGTCTGGGTCCCGGGCGAGCGCCGCGATGGCCTGGCGGGCAAGCGCATCGACGCGGTCATTGAGCGGATCGCCGCTGTGGCCGCGTACTTTGTGCCAATGGACGTCGTGGCGTCGGACTTGGGCCAGCAAGCGCTCCCACAGGTCACGGTTAGCGACCGGCTGCTTGTTGGCGCCGATCCAGCCCGTCCGCTCCCAGCGCTCCCACCAGCGATCGCGAAAGCAATTGACCACGTAGGCGCTGTCGCTATGCATGTGGACCCGGCGCCGGCCCGGCACGGCGGCCAGCCCTTCGGCAGCCGCCATGATCTCCATGCGCTGGTTGGTGGTGTGAGGCTCGGCCCCGGACACGACGCGCTCGCTTGTCCCGTCCATGATGATGGCCGCCCAGCCGCCGGGCCCTGGATTTCCCGAGCAGGCGCCGTCGCAGTAGATCACCACGTCGGGGGGCCCCGAGCTGGCCCCCCGAGCCCCCCGCGCTCGGAGGGCCCCGGGGGACCCGGCGCCCTCCTCGAAATTACGCCCGGAGCCTACTCTTGCCAGAACAGAAAGCGGCCGCAGTTCTCGCAGAGCATGAGCGAACTGGCTGCCCGGAGCTCCTGGATCGCCTGCGGACGGATCGTGACCCGGCAGGCGCTGCAGATGGCGGTGGCACCCACGGTGGCCACCGCCACTCCCCCGCGCGCCTTACGGATGCGGTCGTAGTCGCTCAAGAGGGCGGCGGGGAGCTCGCTCGCGCGCGCGGCCCGGGCCCCACGCGCGACGGCGAGGTCGGCCTCGACGGCAGCCAGCCGCTTGCGGACCTCGCCCACGTCGTGGCTGGCCTGCTCCTCGCGCTGCGCGTGGGTCTGCTCGGCCGCGCGAATGTCGACGGCGATCCCTTCCTGGAGCTCCATGAGGCCGAGCATCTTCTCCTCGATCTCAGCCTTCTCCTGCTTGATCTCCTCGATCTCCAGCAGAACGGCGGAGTACTCCTTGTTGGTTTTCACTTCGTACAGCCGGCTCTCCGACTTTGAGCGCTTGAGGGCGACGACCTCGAGGTCCTTCTCGTGGGCCCGGAGGTCCTTGCGGGCCTTGTCCTGCCGTCCGCGCAACGCTTCCAGGGATTTCTTCGCCTCGACCAGGGCCGTCTCGATCGCCGCGATCTGTTTGGGCAGCCGCGCCACCTCCGCCTCCATTGCGGCGATCCGGCTGTCCTGCTGCTGTAGGTCACCGAGAATCTGTAGCTGCAACTCCACCCCTTCTCCTCGCGCGCATCAACCTGGCCTGGCGCTCGTCAATCAATCGGTGAGAATCACGCAGCCCCGCGCACCTCACGCAGCCCCGCGCACCTCACGCAGCCCCGCGCACCTCACGCAGCCCGCGCACCTCAGGCCACCCACGCTTCGAGCCGTAACCTCACGCTCCGATAAAATGGTGGGCCCACCCGGGGTCGAACCAGGACCTGACCGGTTATGAGCCGGCTGCTCTGCCATTGAGCTATGGGCCCGACGGCCATAGTAGATCACGACTCCAGGAAGCTCCGGAGCTTCTTCGACCGGGACGGGTGCCGGAGCTTTCGCAGCGCCTTGGCCTCGATCTGGCGAATGCGCTCCCGCGTCACCGCGAAGTCCTGGCCCACCTCTTCCAAGGTGTGCTCGCAGCCGTCGGAGAGGCCGAACCGGAGGCGGAGGACCTTCTCCTCGCGCGGCGTGAGCGTGTTCAGCACCTTGTTGGTCTGCTCGCGCAGGCTGAGGCCGATGATGGATTCCACCGGCGAGACCACCTGCTTGTCCTCGATGAAATCGCCCAGGTGGCTGTCTTCCTCTTCACCGATGGGCGTCTCCAGGGAGATGGGTTCCTGGGCGATCTTGAGGACCTTGCGCACCTTGTCGACCGGCACTTCCATCTTGGCGGCGATCTCTTCCGGGGTGGGCTCGCGGCCAAGCTCCTGCACGAGCTGGCGCGAGGTCCGGATGAGCTTGTTGATCGTCTCGATCATGTGCACGGGGATGCGGATGGTGCGGGCCTGGTCGGCGATGGCTCGCGTGATGGCCTGCCGGATCCACCAGGTGGCGTACGTCGAGAACTTGTAGCCGCGGCGGTACTCGAACTTGTCCACCGCCTTCATGAGCCCGATGTTGCCCTCCTGGATGAGATCCAGGAACTGGAGCCCGCGATTGGTGTACTTCTTGGCGATGGAGATGACGAGGCGGAGGTTGGCCTCGACCATTTCCTTCTTGGCCTGGGCCGCCTTTTGCTGACCGGCCTTGATCACGGTCATGACCCGCTTGATCTCGTCGGCCCTGGCCTTGGCGCGCACCTCGGCCGCCTTGATCTCCTGCTGGGCCACCCATACTTGCTGCTGCTTGGGGCTCTGGAACTTCTTGGCGGCCCGCAGGTGCAAGTCACCGTTGGCGCCGGCGCCGTTGAAGGGCGCGGTGCCCGGGTCCCGGAAATTCACGTAGATCAGATTCTGAACTTCCTCGGGCGAGGGGCGGCGGCCGTTGGTCCAGAGACCGATGATGCGCTCGGCCCGCTCGATGTCCTCCACCAGGTCGCGCATGCGCTGCACGAGCCCCCGGCGGCGAGTCTCGGGGTCCTCGCGATCGATGATCTGGCCCCCGATGTTCAGCTTGCGCAGGGTCTCGAGCACCTTGCCCTGCCGCTGCTGCGCCTGGCCATCCAGCCGCTTCCAGGCGGGCTCCTTGCCCTTGACCCTCTTTTTCCCCGCGTTCTTCTGACGGAGCTTCTTGGCCTGTTCGCGAAGCCGATCCCGCTCGCGCAGCATGCGGTCGACCTTGGCGAAGCCCGCGATCACCACGCGCGTCAGCGCCAGCGCCTTCTCGTCGCTGAATTCCTCCTCGTTGATCTCCACCACGTCCTTGACGGGGATCTCGCCGCGGCGGAGGGCATCGCGCAGTTCGCGAAAGCGCTCGAGGGCGAGATTGGTGGACAGGATGGCGCGGGTGACCTGCTCTTTGCCTTCCTCGATGCGCTTGGCCAGCGCGATCTCACCCTCCCGGGTGAGCAGGGACACGCGGCCCATCTCGCGCAGGTACAGGCGCACCGGGTCCTCCGTGCGTCCCACGGGACCGGGTGTGAGGTCGATGGGTTCGACCGGGCCGTCGTCGTCGTCCTCGACCGGGGCCGGCCGTTCCACCTCGGAGGGCAGGCGGCCTGCTTTGGCGGAATCGACGATCTCGATGTCCATGGCCCCGAACATCATCATGATGTCGTCGAGCTGGTCGAGTGACACGATGTCCGACGGGAGCGCGTCGTTGACCTCGTCGTACGTGAGGAAGCCCTTCTGCTTCCCGACCGTGATCAGCCGGTCCAGCTCCTCCAGCCTCGGTTCTTCAGTCATGCCTCTGGACTCCTTGGGGGATCTGACGTCCCATGGTCGAGCGACGAGGCAACCCCGCGCGCGATCTCGTGCACCCGCCGACCTCGCTCATAGAGTGAACGATACGCCTCGGAAACGGGAGCGTCGACTCCCGTCCTCGCCTGGGCCTCCGCGATGCGGCGCCCGTCCTCTCGCATCTCCTTGAGACTGCGCAGGCGAGACAGATGGGCCCTGAACTGAACGATGGCAGCGGCGACGTCCTCGCCCCTTCGCTCCTCGATGAGGAGGGTGGCGAGCAGGTTGCGCGCGTCGTCGGTGAGATCGCTCATGAGTGTCGCCGGGTCGGCGTCAGGCGCGCGCCGGAGGCGCTCCACCAGCTGCCGCAGGGTCGGGTCACCGAGATCGGACTCGTCGATGATCGGCAGCAACTCGCGCCGAGCCTCCATCGAGTGCAGGAGGAGAGTGACCAAGTCCCGATGCCGCGTGGTTCCTCGGAGCGGGGGGCGAGTGGTGGGAGACGGGCTCGCCGTGGGGCGGGCGAGGGCCGACTGCAGACGCTGCGATTCGATCCACAGCTGTGTCGGATCGACGCCGAGCTTCAGAGCGGCCTCCCGGGAGAGGGCAGTTGCCTCCTCGGCGTTCCCGACCTTGGCGAGCAGAAGGGCCACCCGTGCGAACGCGCTCGCCCTTGTGCGCGGGCCGCTGACACCCTCGGGATCGGCGGCGGCACGATCGAGCGCATAAGAGAGAATGCTGCGCGCAGTCGTCAGCCGCTCGGCGAGCGCCGGCGCTCCGTACGCACGCAGGAAGGTATCGGGATCATGACCGGGCGCTAGCAAAGCAACCCGCAGCCGGAACGGGGTGCCCCGGTCGAACGCCCCCGACCGGTTGATACCCCAGACCGCCCCCCCCGAGGCAGGCTCCAGCAACTCCTCGGCGCGCTCCGCCGCCTTCTGGCCAGCGGCGTCGGCGTCGAAGAAGGTGATGACTTCCGAGCAGAAGCGGCGAAGGAGCGCGAGCTGAGCCGCGGTAAGAGCGGTGCCAAGCGCGGCCACCGTCTCCGTGAAGCCGTGTTGGTGTGCCATCAAGCAATCGACGTAGCCCTCGACGAGCAGTGCTCGTCCTCTGCTAAGCATACTCTCGCGCGCAAGATCGGCCGCATAAAGGAGATTGCCCTTGGAATAGATGGGGGTCTCGGGCGAGTTGAGGTATTTGGGCTGCTCATCGCCGAGGGCGCGTCCCCCGAACCCGACCACACGTCCCTGAAGATCGCGGATGGGAAAGATGAGCCGGCCGCGAAAGCGGTCGTAGGCGCCACCGGCATTCTGGCGCGGCACGGCCAGACCCGCCGAGACCAGAACGTCTTGGCCCACCCCGTCTGCCCTCAGAGCATCGATGAGAAACTCCCAGCCCTCCGGGGCGAGGCCCAGGCCGAAGCGGCGCGCCACCTCTGGATCGACACCCCGCTGCTCGAGGTACGCGCGCGCGCGCCCTCCCCCGGGTTGCCCGAGCGCATCCGCATACACCCGCGCGGCGAGGGCCATCGCCCGGAAGAGCTCCTCGCGCCCCGAGCTTTCGGAGTCCGGGCCGCGGTCCTCGGGGAGCGCGACACCAGCGACCCTGGCGAGCTCGCGCACCGCTTCGGGGAACGTGAGCTTGTCCTGACGCATCAGAAATACGAAGGCGTCTCCGCCCACGCCACACCCGAAGCACTTGAAGATCCCCTTGCGCGGGTTGACGTTGAAGGAGGGTGTCTTCTCCGCGTGGAAGGGGCAGAGTCCCTTCCAGTTCGCACCGGCAGGCTTGAGATTGACGAAGCGCCCGATGAGATCGATGAGGTCCAGACCCGATCGGATCTGATCGAGGGTAGCCGGGCTGTAGGATGCCATGGCGCTAGTTCACCCGGAGCGCGGCCACGGTGGCGCCGGCGCCGCCTTCCGACGGCTCCCCCTCCCTGAACGAGTCCACCAGAGGATGCGTCGCGAGAAGCTCGCGTACTGTCTTGCGCAATGCCCCTGTGCCCTTGCCGTGGACGAGTCGAACGCTCGGCAAGCCCGCCACGAACGCGTCGTCGAGGTAGCGCTCGACCAGATCGCGTGCCTCGTCCGTCGTGCGCCCGAGGAGATGCAGCTCGGACCCCACTGCACTCGGCTCGGGCAGGCTCGTCCGTCCGCCGCCCTCCCGCCTGTCGACGGGGACCTCGGTCACGCGCAGCGCACGCGCGGGCACGCGCACCGTGATGTTTCCGGACTGGACGGTGGCCGTGGCCCCGGCCAGCGAGACGAGCCTGCCCCGGACGCCGAGGTGCTCGGCCATCACGGTGGCACCCGGAACGAGCGTGGCAGCGGCGGCGCCCGGCGCCGGCAGGGTAGCTGGAGTGAGCGTCGCCGCCGCAGCGGCCACCTGTCGCCGGCTCTGCTCGATCGAGCGGCGGCTCCGCTCGCCCGTCTTGAGGCGCTCCCACTCGGCGGCCAGGGCACGCCGGATCTCTGCCACGAGCGCTGCCGCCTCGCGCGTGGCGCGGTCGAGGGTGGCCCGGGCTCGCGTCTCGGCGCTGGCCTCGGCTTGGCGGGCCGCTTCGAGCCGCGCCGTGGCCTCCTGTTCACGCCGCTCGATCGCGATGGCCCGCTCGGCCTCCGACCGCGCGTGCGCATCGAGGCGCGCGAGCAATTCCGACATACGGGCGCCCTGCGCGGAACGGTGCGTGTGGGCCCGGGCCACCAGCTCGGGAGCGAGGCCGAGCCGCGCTGCGATGGCCAGCGCGTAGCTCTGTCCCGGCCGGTCGTAGAGCAGGCGAAAGGTCGGGGCCAGGGTGACGCTGTCGAACTCGACGGAGGCGTTGCGCGCCTGCGGGGAGGTGCTGGCAAAGGCCTTGAGTGGCTCGAGGTGGGTGGTGGCCATCACGAGGACACCACGCGCGGCCAGCTCTTCCAGGATTGCCTGGGCGAGGGCCGCGCCTTCGTCGGGATCCGTTCCGGCCCCCAGCTCGTCGAGCAGCACCAGCGACCGGTCGCCGACCACCTCGAGGATCTCGCGCACCTGCTTGACGAAGGCCGAGAAGGTCGACAGGTTGTTGGCCACGCTCTGATCGTCGCCCACGATGGCGAACACGCCGTCGAAGACGGGGAGCCGGGCGCCGTCGGCCGCGGGCACGTGGCACCCTACCTGGGCCATCAGCGCACACAGCGCAAGCGTCTTGAGGGCGATGGTCTTTCCCCCCGCGTTGGGGCCCGTCACCAGCAAGAGCGGCTGCTGGCGCGAGAGCGAGAGATCGACCGGTACCACGGGCCGCCCCGGATCCTTCCAACTCTGGACGAGAAGCAGGGGATGACAGGCCGCAGACAGCGACACGCTCTGCTCGCGCTCCATGACGGGCGCGCTGGCATTCATGCGTTCGGCGAGGTGAGCCCGACAGAAGATCCAGTCCACCTCGCCCAGTCTCTCCACGAGGGTGGAGAGGTCCTCGATCCGCTCGCGGACCCGATCCGTGAGCTCGGCCAGGATCCGCAAGACTTCCTGTTCCTCGGCTCGGATCATTTCGGCCAGCTCGTTGTTGGCGTCAATCACGGACTCCGGCTCGACGAAGAGCGTCCCCCCGCTCTGCGAGCGATCGTGCACGATTCCGCGCACACGGTTCCGGGCATCGGTGCGCAGAGGAATCACGTAGCGGCCGTGCCGCACGGTCACGAAGCGGTCGCTCGCTGACTCGACGTTCTGAAGCATGCGTTCGAGCTCACCGACGATCCGGCGGCGCCGTTCCCGCGTGCCGCGCCGGAGCTGCCCGAGGCGCGGGCTGGCCCGGTCGGTCACGGCTCCGTCGTCATCCAGCGCGCGTCGAAGAGCGTCACCCAGCTCGGGCGCGCGCGGGAGTGCCCGCATCAGTCGTCCGAGCTCCGGACTTCCCTCCTCGACCCCGCGCCCGTAAGCGGCGAGCTTCGGGCTTGCCTCGATAAGCGGAAGGATTTGAACGAGCTCGGTGCCATCGAGGACAGCCCCCGGCAGCCGGACGCGATCGAGGATTGCCCTGACGTCGACAATGGCGTCCAGTGGGGGAGGTCCGGCCGTACCCAGCGCCCGGCGGGCCTGTCCGGTCATGTCGATCGCGGCCTGGACGGCGGCCAGATCAGTGAGCGGTTGCGCGGTCACCGCCCGCTCCCGGCCCATGGGGGTTCGCGCTTCATCGCCGAGGACGGTACGTACGACGTCCCACTCGAGGCCCCGTCCCCAGGTTCGACCTGCCTCCAGCATGCGCCTCATGTACTCCGGCCCCACATCGCGGAAGCCGGCGGTGCGGTCAGGATCGTCGCGGTTAATCGGCGATGACCTTGGTCACACTGCCCCCCCTAACCGGGGACGCCGTGCCAGCGGATAAACATCAATTATTTTAGCCCATTTCTGGCGGGTTGCAGGTGGTAGCGCCGGATCGTCTCGTTTGGTCTGCCAGCGTGGCGAGTTCCGGCGCATATAGAGGTGAAAGTGTACACCCTTCGTGCGCGGGTCATCGGAACAGGGGCGCAATGACGAGGGCGACGACCGACATCAACTTGATGAGGATGTTCATGGATGGCCCCGAGGTGTCCTTGAAGGGATCGCCCACCGTGTCGCCGACCACCGCTGCTTTGTGGGCATCGGATCCCTTGCCGCCGAGGTTGCCGGCCTCGATGTGCTTCTTGGCGTTGTCCCAGGCGCCGCCGGCGTTCGCCATCATCAAGGCGAGGAACACGCCCATGAGGGTGGCTCCGGCCAGAAAGCCTCCGAGCGCCTCGCGCCCCAGAGTGAAGCCGATGATGGGCGGCAGGATCACCGCCAGGACGCCGGGCACGATCATCTCCCGGAGGGCGGCCTTGGTGGCGATCTCCACGCAGCGCGCGGTATCGGCGGGCGCCGTCCCCTCCATGAGACCCTTGATCTCGCGAAACTGACGTCGCACCTCCTGGACCATGCCGAAGGCAGCGCGTCCGACCGCCTTCATGGTCAGGGCCGCAATCAAGTACGGCACGATGCCGCCCAGGAAGAGGCCGATCACCACGCGGGAACTGGTGAGGTCGATCACCTCGATCCCGGCTGTCTGCGTGTAGGCGGCAAACAGAGCCAGCGCCGTGAGGGCGGCGGAGCCGATGGCAAAGCCCTTGCCGATGGCGGCGGTGGTGTTGCCGAGCGCGTCGAGCCTGTCGGTGATCGCGCGCGTCTCTGGCCCCATGTGCGCCATTTCCGCGATGCCGCCCGCGTTGTCCGCGATCGGTCCGTAGGCGTCCACGCTCATCGTGATGCCGATCGTGGCCAGCATGCCGACCCCGGCCATCGCGATCCCGTACAGCCCGGCCGTCTCGAAAGAGACGAAGATGGCCGCGCAGATCGCGATCACGGGCAGCGCCGTGGACTCGAGGCCCGTGGCCAGTCCCTGGATGATGTTGGTCGCACTGCCCGTCTGGGCGGCCTCGGCGATCCTGGCCACCGGCCGCCCGGAGGTATAGATCTCCGTGAGGTATCCGATCACGACCCCGGCGAGCATTCCCGCGATGACCGCCCACCAGGGCCGCCAGCCTACCTCGAGCACGGCCACGAGAATCGCGGCCAGCAGGGCGAGGAGGACAGCGGCAATGATCGTGGCGTAACGGAGAGCGGCTTGCGGATCGAGGCGCTGGAGGACATTCATGGAAAGAATGCCGACCACGGAGGACACGAGCCCGGCCATGGCAATCAGGATCGGCAGGGCCATCAGAACGACTGCTTGGTCCATCGTGAAGGCAATGGCCATGGCGGCCACGATGGAGCCCACGTACGATTCGAAGAGGTCGGCCCCCATTCCGGCCACGTCGCCGACGTTGTCCCCCACGTTGTCGGCGATGACGGCCGGGTTGCGCGGATCGTCTTCGGGAATTCCCGCTTCCACCTTGCCCACCAGGTCGGCTCCCACGTCCGCCGACTTGGTGTAGATCCCGCCTCCGACACGGGCAAAAAGCGCGATGGAGGAGGCCCCCATGGCGAAGCCGTTGATCACGATCGGATCGGGCACGAGGATGAAGAGGAGACCGAGGCCCACCAGGCCCAGGCTGGCAATGGAGAGTCCCATCACGGAGCCGCCGTAGAACGCCACCGAGAGGGCCTTGTCACGTCCGCTCTCGCGCGCGGCGTTGGCCGTACGGACGTTGGCCCGGGTGGCGGCCTTCATGCCGAAGAACCCGGCCAGCATCGAGCACACTCCGCCGCTGATGAACGCCAGCGCGGTCAAGGGCGTGATGAAGACGGCGAGCAGGATGGCCACCACCAGCACGAACCAGACGAGGATGGAGTACTCCTTGCGGAGAAAGGCCATGGCCCCCGTGTGGATCTGATTCTGCGATGTCGTTCATGGCCGCGGTTCCGCTCGGCTGGGCGACGACGTAGCGGTACATGATGAGCGCCATGCCCAGGCCAAGGAGGCCCAGGAGTGGTGCGAACGCGATCGCGGTCATGCTGGTCCTCCCTGGAGGGGGTGAAGGAGCGTGAGAACCTTGTCGCACGCCGTGGCGACTACCGCGTCGGCGGCGTCTCGCTCCTCGGGTTCGAACGCAGAGAGCACGTGGTCAGGAACAGCGGCCTTGCCCTCGGGCCGCCCGATTCCCACCTTGACCCGTCGGATGTCGGACGTCCCCAGCGCCTCGATGACTGACCGAACCCCGTTGTGGCCGCCGTGGCTGCCCTTCATGCGGATACGCACGGCGCCCAGCGGAAGATCGAGGTCGTCATACACGAGAATCAGATCGGCCGGCCCGGCACCCAGCCTGTGCAGGACGCTGGCCACGGCGGGGCCGGAGACGTTCATGAAGGTCGGCAGCTTTACCAGGTAGACCGGATCGCCTCTCCACTGCGCCTTGACCATCGCGACCCGTCCTTCGTGCGTCCACGGACGGTGCAGGGTCCGGGCAAGGGTGTCGACGACGCGATGGCCCACATTGTGTCGAGTGTCCCGGTACTCGGGGCCGGGGTTGCCGAGCCCAATGACGACCTGGGCCAACGCGTCGCGCGGCCGCTACTTCTTGGCCTTCTTTGCGTCGTCGGCCGGCGCCTCCTCCTTCGGCTTCCGCTCGGTGAGGACCTCGGGCTCCGCGGTGACGACCGCGGTCGGGGCGGCGACCGGCGTCTCTTCCGCCATGGGCGGCGCGACGGTGGCCACTGCCTGGTCGGGCGCGTTGAGGACGCGGACCCCTTCGGGCACGGTGAGATCGGCGATGGTCAAGACGTCGCCAATCATCAACGCCGAGACGTCGGCATCGATCCGCTCGGGAATGCGGGAGGGCAGACACGAGACCTCGAGCTCGTGCAGGGCCAAGTTCAGGATCCCCTTCTGGTCCCGCACGCCGGCCGACTCGCCCACGGGATGGATGGCGACCACCACCGTGATCGGTCGGTCAGCAGCGACCTCCTGCAGATCCACGTGCAGGAGCTGCTCGCTGACGGGATCGAACTGCAGGTCGCGGATGACCGCCATCCGCGCCGAATTACCATCTCGCGACGTCTTGAGGCTGACCAGCTGCGTGGAGCCACCATGCCCGTGGATGATCCTGAGCACGGTGCGCGGATCGACGGATACTGCCTCCGCCTTGGCGCCTCCGTAGACGACTGCGGGAACGGTGCCCGCGCGCCGCAGCCGCTTCGCGGCCTGCTTGCCCGTCCCTTCGCGGTGCTGAATGATGAGCTCCTGCATGTCCATAAGAAAAGATCTCCTTCATTAGTCGGAGAGAGCGACTGCATGGTTGAGGGCGTAACTATCCTATCAATTATACCGAGGGGGGCTACCCCCCTCGGACTCCCGGCTTCCAACGGCTTACCAAGCGCGTCGTCGCCCTTTCTTGTCGCTTGTTGTCGTACGCCAGGCGTCAAACGAAGAGGGTCGATACCGACTCCTCGTCGTGGATGCGGCGGATGGCCTCGCCCAGGAGCGGGGCCACGCTGAGCACGGTGACCCTGGCCGAGCGCTTCTCGTCGGACACGGGGATGGTGTTGGTCACGACGACCTCTTCGAGGGCCGAGTCCTTGATGCGATCGATCGCCGGTCCTGAGAGCACGGGGTGAACCCCGCAGGCCAGGATGCGACTGCGCCCCCTCACGCTCGAGCGCGCTCACGGCTTGGACCAGAGTGCCCGCCGTGTCGATCATGTCGTCGATGACCACCGCGTCCTTGCCGGCGACGTCACCGATGAGGCGCATGAAGAGGGCCACGTTGGGGCCGTCGCGACGCTTGTCGATGATGGCGAGATCGGCGTCGAGCCGCTTGGCGATCGCTCGCGCGCGCTCCACGCCCCCCGCGTCCGGCGCCACGATCACCGGATCCTTCAGGTCTTTCTTGCCGAGGTAGTCGATGATGACCGGGGCGGCGAACAGGTGATCCACGGGGATGTTGAAGAATCCCTGGATCTGTCCGGCGTGCAGATCGAGGGTCAGGAGGCGCTCCACTCCTGCCGCTTCCATGAGATCCGCCACGAGCTTGGCCGAGATGGGCACTCGGGGCTGAACCTTCCGGTCTTGCCGGGCGTAGCCATAGTAGGGCAGGACGGCAGTGATGCGGCGCGCCGACGAACGCTTGAACGCATCCGTCATGACGAGCAGCTCCATCAACGTATCGTTGACGGGCGGGCAGGTGGGTTGAATGACGAACACGTCCGCCCCCCGCACGTTCTCCGTGATATGCACGAAGACCTCGCCGTCCGAGAACCGCATCACTTCGGCGGATCCCAGCGGTACGTGAAGGTACTGGGCGATCTCCTCCGCCAGCGCTCGGTTCGCGTTTCCCGTGAATAGCTTGAGGTCGTACGCCATCATCCCCGTCCTGACCGAAGGATAGTGGTTGGGGCGGAGGGATTCGAACCCCCGAATACGGGATCCAAAGTCCCGCGCCTTACCGCTTGGCCACGCCCCACCGTTGTTCTCACGCGAATCACCGGGCGCGGAGTCTCACGGCGGCTCCTCGCAGCCCCCGCACTGCCCAGCACGCCCATGATACTCTCGCCAGGCGCGTTCGGATCTGCCGCGCGTGCTCCCACGAGCGAGCGACACCGAAGACAGTAGGGCCACTGCCCGACATGGCCGCGCCAAGGGCTCCAGCCGCCAGGAGCGCGGCTTTGATCCGCACGACCTGGCGGGCCGCGGGGCCCACCGCCCCCTCGAGGCCGTTGTAGAGGTGCTCGGCAACGCGGGCGGGCCGGCCACTGCGGAGAGCGATGGCCATGGCGCGCGAGCGCTCACCGCCCGTGAACATGGCCGGCGTCACCCCGCCATAGGTCTCGGCGGTGCTCACGCCGATTCCGGGACTCACCAGCACCAACGACAACCCGACTGTTTGGAGCGGCCTCAGGTGCTCGCCGCGTCCGGTTCCGAGCGCGGCCCCCCCGCGCAAGAAAAACGGTACGTCCATCCCGAGCGTCACTGCAATCTCCTCGAGCCGTGTCAGCGGCCAGCGCAACCGCCACAGGCGGTTCAAGCCAAGCAGGACAGCCGCCGCATCGGTGGAGCCGCCTCCCAGCCCCGCCGCGACGGGTATCCGCTTGTCCAGCGCGATCCTGACCCCTTGCTTCACCCGCGCGGCGTCGCGGAGCGCGAGAGCCGCTCTCATGGCCAAGTTCGTCGAATCGGTTGGAACATCGGGCGCTCGAGTGCGCAGCTCGAGCTCGTCAGCGTCCTCGAGCACCACCCGATCGGCGAGATCGACGGTCTGCATGACCGTCCGGATCTCGTGATAGCCGTCACCGCGACGGCCCAGCACCTCGAGCGTGAGATTGACCTTAGCCGCGGCACTGAGCTCGAGGCGACGGGCGCGCCTCGACCCCGTCGACAAAGCACCAAACCGTAGCACGCGGCCGCGGCCAGGGTCAATCTGATGGGTGGCCGCGGACGATCCAGACCCCTCCAGCCTCGAACGCGCACGCACACCGCTCAGGCGGCGGCGCGCCGGATGGCCGCACGCGGGATCCCGACCAGGTGGTCCCCGGGTCCAGAGCCACCCGAGTGCGCGCCGGGGGGCCATTCGAGGCCCTACAGAAGCAAGCGTAATCCCGAGGGCCGCCACGGGTCCCCCGGGGCGTGCCCGAGCGCGGGGGGGCATGGGGGGGCCGTCGAGGCCAACCCATACTTCAGTCCAGGGTCTTGATGCGGGCGCTGCGGGGGATGGTGAGGGTGAAGCGTTCGGGGTCGATGCCACTGCCGAAGACGGGCTGCCGGTACTCGACGGTACCCGTCACCAGCGAATTGGCCGCGGTGAATGTGAAGCCGCTCAGTGTGCCCGCGGGGTCTCTCAGGTAGGTCACGCGGGCCGCGTACCGTCCACCAATGATCTCCTGCTGCTTGATGACGCCGGTCTCCATGTCCATCCAGACTCGCTTCCTGTTCACCGCACCGTAGAGCATCACCGAGGGCCCCTCGTCATCGGCCGGAAGCACCTCGGCGGCTCGGAGGTCGGCCGGCGGCGAGGCCAGCCCGACCAGCACGCTCACGAGATCGTCGGGGTCGAAGGGAAGACTCAGCAGCTTCGCCGTGACCTCGGCCGTGGCCGGTCCTACCATCGCCTCGTTGGTCGCGGCGTTGTATGCCTTGAGCTGGCCATCGGCCACAGTCAGAAGAAGGAACGGAGCGCCAAAGGGCGCCAGCGCCTCGAAGCGGACGGCGCTCGGACGCCGGGCCAGCAGCACGCCACTGAGCCGCTGGCGCGATCCCTGGCGGTTGACCGCCACGGTGGCCTGGGTCCGCAGATCGTCGAACGCCCGCCAGCGCGCCTCCAGGAGGTCGATGGCGCGCTGGGCATTGGCCGGGATCGCTTCGCGGGGTGGCGGCAACACCCTCGCGCATCCGGCCAGCCAGAGCAGGAGCGCGAAGCTACTGAGAAGCCTTCGACCGCTCACCCTTAAGCCGGCCGAGGTTAGACTTCGTCTTCTCGATCTTGTTCTTGACGCCATCGGTGGGATCGAGCTGGAACGACTTCTCCCATGCGGCCAGGGCATCCTCGTGCAGTCCGATCTTGGCGTAGGCGTCGCCCAGATGCTCGAAGATGACAGGATCATCCTTGGCCCGCTCCACCGCGCGCTTCAACTCCCGAAGAGCCTCGTCGTAACGGCCCTGCTGATAGTAGGCCCATCCGAGACTGTCGATGAAGTAGCCGTTTTCCGGCTCGATCTCCAGGGCCTTCTCGATGAGCTGGATTGCCTCGTCAAGGTTCTGGCCACGCTCGGCATACATGTAGCCCACGAAGTTGTAGGACTCGGCGTGGCGAGGGTCGACGGCGATGACCCGACGGAACTGCCTGACCGCCTCGTCGAACTTCGCCTGCTTCTCGTAGACGACACCCAGCTGAAAGTTCAGATCCTTGTTGGCGTCTTCCAGGGCGAGGCCTTCCCGCAAGGTCTCACCGGCACGCTCGTATTCCTTGGCGCGGAAGTACGCGGTGCCCAGGTACAGGAACAGATCAGGCCGCTTGGGATCGAGGTTGACGGCCTCGCGCAGTATGGCGATGGCCTCCTCGTAGCGCTTGGCGCGTCCGTGCAAAAACCCGAGCTGCACCCGCGCATCGACCGAGCGAGGGTCGGCCCGCAGGATGCGCTCCAGCTCGGCGCGCGCCTCCGGCTCCTTGCCCCCGTCCATGTAGGTGGTGGCGAGGAAGTAGCGCGCTCGCAGATTCGACGGATCGAGGGCGATCGCCCGCCGGAAGGCGTCACTCGCTCGATCCCACATCTTCTGCTCGTAGTAGACCACTCCTAGCTTGACCCAGACGGCCGTGTTGCGGGGCGCCACTTCGGCGAGTTGCTCGATTCGCGTCTGGGCGTCCTTGTAGCGTCCGAGCCGGATCAAGAGGTCCCCCAACCGCTCCACGAAGCCGGGGTTGTCCGGGTTGGTGCGGATCGCTTCCTCGTACACGAGGATAGCGTCCTCGGTCTTGCCGCGCGTCTCGTAGACATACCCGAGCGCAATCCACGCGCCGTCGTGATCGGGGTCAAGCTCGACAGTCCGCCTGAGACGTGCGATGGCCTCGTCCCAGGACTCCGTTTCGACGGCCAGGCGACCAAGCAGGAACTGAGCCTGAGCAAGCTGTGGCTTGCGTTCAGCCAGGCGGGTCAGGGTACCGCGAGCACGGTCGAACGACTTCTGTTCCACCTGATAGCGGGCAAGAGCCAGGTACGCATCCTCCGCATCAGGGTTCAGCTCGATGGCCTTCTCCAGCTCCGTCTCGGCTTCTGAATACTGTCGCTGGCCCCGCAGAAGCTCGGCCAGGGTCACATGGGTGCTCACGTCCGAGGGTGCCAGCTGGACGGCTCGCCGGGCTGCGGTCACCGCCTCGCCGGGGGAGTCGGCTCGCGCATACCATTGGGCAAGAGATGTCCAGAGAAAGGCGGAGCTAGGATCGCGCTTGACCGCCTCCTGCATGGCGACGATGGCCTCTTTGAACTCGCCGTTCTGCGCGAGTGTCTGGGCCACCGTGTAGTGATAGTAGGCGTCGGAGCGCATATCGGATTCGCCAGCGCGCAAGGCAGGAGTGGTCGTGGTTTCGCCGGAGCCTCGCCCCGTGGTCGCGCAGCCCACGGCCAGCAGGGAGGAGGTGATCAGCACGAGCGGAGACAGCAGTCGTCCCGTCATCTCGGCACCGGAGCGCCGGCCGACAGTCTGGCCCGCGTGAGCAGACGCTGAGCGGTGGCCGCCAGCGCCGGGTCGGAAATCGTGGCGGTTGCTTCTTCGATCTCGCGCCGGTCGCGTTCGCTCAGCGCGGGTGCGGCCCGGAGCTCGTGTGTCACCGCAGCCTCCGGGTCGGTGCCGAGAGAGCCGATCGTGAGGCGGAGAACCCGCACAGAATCCCACCGTGCGCGGATGCGTGCCAGCAGCTCTGGCTGGCGCAGGTTCAGCTCGTGCAGCCACGGGGAGTTGTCGACGAGGACGGTCAGGCATCCCTCGACGAGACTCCCTGGTCGGGTTCGGCGGGCGATGTCCGGCCCGACTACCGCCCCCCAGGAACGGTGAAGCCGCAACTCAGCAAGCCGATCGGCAAGCTGGGGTACGGCGTCAGTCAGCAGGTCACCTATTGCACGGGGCTTGTTCAGTGCTTTCAACCGGCACAACTCCTTCGCCTAGCAGGTACAGAGAATGCTACGACGTCACGGCGGTAAGGGCCAGCTTTTGTCAGGGAGCCTTACCGGGACTCGATTGACTCGTTCTGGGCCGCTCTTTATAGTTGCGGCATCCATGGCAAAACCACGACGGGGTGATCGTATCACCATCACGGTCGACGATCTCGCCTTCGGCGGGGAGGGCGTCGGGCGGACGGGAGGCTACGTCGTCTTCGTTCGCGGGGGACTACCGGGGGACCGGCTGGTCGTCAGGATGATCGAGACGCGTGCGCGCTTCGGCCGCGCTGAAATCGAGGCGGTCGAGGAGCCGTCGCCCCATCGTGTGGTGGCCCCTTGCGCGTACTTCGGTCGGTGCGGCGGCTGCCGCCTGCAGCACATGGACTACTCAAGTCAGCTTGCGTTCAAGGAAAAGCAGGTGAGGGATTGCCTCCAGCGCCTGGGCGGCCTGGGAGAGTTCGAGCTGCGCCCCATCCTTCCTGCTCCCGAGACCTTCGGGTACCGGAACAAGATGGAGTTCACGGTAGCGGAGACCGCGGGTGAGCCCCGGTTGGGGCTCCACGAAGCCGAGCGCTACGACATCGTGCTCGACATCGAGCGTTGCCTGCTCCAGTCCGACACCATGAACATGCTCCTCGAGGAGGTGCGTCGCCAGGTACGGACGCGCCAGCTCTCCGTGTACGAGCAGGCCACAGAGACCGGCCTCTTACGCTTCGTCACCCTTCGCGAGGGGCGGCGAACGGGTGAGACCATGGTCAACATCGTCGGCGCGGCGCCCGACGTGGGAGCTCTCTCTCCCGTGGCCGAGGCACTGCAGGCGCGGGCATCCGGCCTGACCAGCGTCATCCTCAACGTCAATGGCAAGAAGGCGAGCGTGGCGGTGGGCTCCGAGGAGCTCCTCCTGGCCGGACGGGACCACATCACGGAGCGGCTAGACGGTCTGGCCTTCCAGGTATCCGCCAACTCCTTCTTCCAGACGAACACGTTGCAGGCGGAGCGTCTGTTCGAGGTCGTGGCGGAAGCCTCGGGGCTGAAGGGCGACGAGACGCTCATGGACCTCTACTCCGGCACCGGCGCCATCAGCCTGCTCCTGGCTGGCCGGTGCCGGCACGTGTATGGACTCGAGGTGTCCCCGGCGGCCGTCGCCGACGCGGTGCGAAACGCGGCCGCCAACGGCATCACGAACTGCACGTTTCTCGCCGGTGAGGTGCGTCACGTGCTCCCCGAGCTGCTCGCCCAGGGAGTCCGGGCCGAGGTCGCGGTGGCCGACCCGCCGAGGGCCGGGTTCCATCCGAAGGCCCTGAGGGCTCTGGCCGAGCTCGGCCCGTCCCGTATCGTCTACGTTTCCTGCAACCCGGCCACTCTCGCCCGAGACGTTGGCGATCTCGTGAAGGGCGGCTATACCCTCAGCTGGGTGCAGCCGGTGGATATGTTTCCGCACACTCCACACATCGAGGCTGTCGCGCTTCTCTCGCACCGCGTGTGAAGGTCTACCTGCTCCGAAGGCTCCTCCAGTCGCTTCTCGTCCTCTTCGGCGTCTCCTGTGTGGTTTTCTTCATCCTCTATCTGACCGGCGATCCTGCCCTCGTGCTCTTGCCTCCGGACGCCTCCGCCGAAGACGTCATTCGCTTCCGCGAGGTGATGGGGTTCAACGATCCCTTCATCGTGCAGTACGGGCGCTTTCTGGCGGGCGCCCTCCGGGGAAACTTCGGCCAGTCGATCCGGCACGGTGAGCCGGCCTTCGACCTCGTGCTCGAGCGCATGCCCGCGACCTTCGAGCTGGCCGGGGCGGGGCTCCTCATCGCCTTGTGCCTGGCCATCCCGGCCGGCATCATCTCCGCGGTGCGCCGCAACACGCTGGCCGACTACGTGGCCACCGTGGTCGCGCTTCTTGGCCAGTCGATGCCGACCTTCTGGCTGGGCATCATGCTCATCCTGGTTTTCTCGGTTCAGTTCAACCTGCTGCCGTCTTCCGGGCGGGGGGGCCTGCAGCATTTGATCCTGCCCGCCGTCACGCTGGGTCTTTTCACCACCGCCCGTATCACACGACTGACCCGGTCGGGGATGCTCGAGGTCCTGAATCAGGATTACATCCGGACGGCGCGAGCCAAGGGGGTCAGCAACCAGCCCGTGGTCTGGAAGCACGCGCTCAAGAACGCCGCCATCCCTATCGTCACGATCGTGGGAATCGAGCTGGGCACCTTGCTGGGCGGCTCGGTGATCACCGAGACGATCTTCGCGTGGCCGGGGGTCGGGCGGCTGTCCGTGCAAGCCATCTACAACCGCGACTATCCTGTCGTCCAGGCGGCGGTGTTCCTGCTTGCCACCACCTTTGTTCTTGTCAATCTGTTTGTCGATGTCATCTACACGTACCTCGACCCCCGGATACGCCTGCGATGACCCGAGCCACCGTGCTGGCCGAGCCGGCCGGGGTGCTCGCCGATGCCGAGCGGCCTGGCCTCCGGCAATGGCAGGTGTTCCTGCGCCGCCTGGCCCGCCGGCGCACGGCCCTGTTCGGGCTTGGTGTGGTGGCGATGGTCCTCGTGACGGCCCTGGCCGCGCCGCTCATCTCGCCGTTCGATCCCATCGAGCAGAACATTGCGGAGCGCCTCAAGGCGCCCGGCACGCGTGACGCGAACGGCCAGCTCCACCTCCTCGGTTCGGACCACCTGGGGCGTGACCTCCTCGCCCGCATTCTCTACGGAGCCCGGCCGGCTCTCATGGTGGGCTTCGCCGCCGTGCTCATCTCTGGCGTGCTCGGTATGGTGGCGGGGCTGATCGCCGGCTACTTCGGAGGACGAGTCGACGACGTCCTCATGCGGCTGGCGGATATTCAGCTCGCCTTCCCGTTCATCTTGCTCGCCATCGCGGTCATCGGCGTCCTCGGGCCCAGTCTCTTCACCATCATCGCAGTCATCGGGGTCTCGAGCTGGGTCGTCTATGCGCGGGTGGTGCGAGGCACGGTGCTTTCACTGGTCGAGCGGGAGTTTGTTCAGGCGGCGCTGGCTCTCGGCAGTCGGGACCGCCGGGTGCTGATGCGGCACATCCTTCCCAATGCCTTCACTCCATGGCTGGTGGTCGCCACCCTCGACATGGCGCGAGTCATCGTCATCGAATCGGCTCTGTCCTTCCTGGGGCTTGGCGTTCAGCCTCCCACCCCGACCTGGGGGGGCATGCTCGCCGACGGACGCGTGTACATCTCGACCGCGTGGTGGCTTGCGACCTTTCCCGGGCTCGCCATCCTGGTTACCGTGCTCGGCATCAACCTGTTTGGCGACGGACTGCGCGACACGCTCGATCCCCGCCTCACCGTCTAGGCAGTCCTCGGCAGACCGATGAAAAAGGGCCATCTGCGTCGTTGGCTCGTCGGGGGCTCCCTGCGGCGTATGAGGCATACGCCTCAGTCGCGCCCTCCTCGCCGCCTAGCATCTGACCCTTTTTGATCGGCCTGCCGGGCTCGCCGGCGTGGGGGATCGGCGGCCAGCACGCGACAGCGTTCATAAATCTCGCACGTGCCCGGGCTCGCCGGCCGTGGTGGGATCGCTGCGGCCAGCCAGCGCGCCGTCGCTGGATAGAATCTAGGCGGACTTCCTCTGAAGCAGCCAGTGGCGGGCGGCGAGGGCGAGGGCGGCGGTGGGAGTTGTTAGCCAGAGGAGGCCGGAGGGGACGCTCGTGGAGAGATTCACGGCCAGGATGGCGGCTCCGCCAACGGCGGCGACCCAGAGCAGGATCAGCCCGAGAAGGCTTGCGACCTGGGGCCAGCTCCGGTGGGTGAACCCGAGCGCCAGGGCGCTCCCGGCGGCGTCGACGGCCACGTCGCCGATCGTTCCCGAACGGCTCGGCACGAAGTGCTGGCGGACCTCGTCGACACCCGCCCAGGCGACGCTGATCGCGAACGCGAGGCCGGCGGCGGCACCACGCGTGAGCCCGGTGTCGCGGACGAGAGCCCGGAGCCAGAGCAGGGCCAGGATTCCGTAGGTGGTGAGGTGCCCCAGCTTGCGCCCGAGACCGTGGAGCAGATTCACCTCAGCGGGCGTGAGCCAGGGAGCGGCCCAGGCCAGAAAGGCGCCGAGAGTGCTCCCCGTGTGCGCGCTGCTGAACTGATCCGAGGACATCCAGAGAATGATCACCATCCAGATCGCGGGAGGCAGCCAGGAAGACGGTCGCATCATCGGCTCATGATACAGTGAGCGTCGATGCTCGGCGGGATCCTCGATGATCTGCTGATCTCGAATGTGACCGGACCGTGCATCGTCGCCACTCGCCACTTCCCCGCTCGCCCCGCCGTGTACGCGCCCTTTCCCGCCACCCTCGATCCGCGGCTGTGCGACGCGCTGCGTGCGCGCGGTATCGAGCAGCTCTATATCCATCAGGCGAGAACGTGGGAGCTGGTCGACAAGGGTCACCATGTGGTCGTGGTGACGCCGACGGCCTCGGGCAAAACGCTCTGCTACAACGTGCCGGCCTTGCAGGCGCTCCTCAAGGAGCCCGATGCCCGGATCCTCTACCTGTTTCCGACCAAGGCGCTCGCCCAGGATCAGCTCGCCGAGCTCGAGGCGATCGCCAGGACTTTGCCCGACCTGCGCATGTTCACCTACGACGGGGACACGCCGCAGGATGCCCGCCGGGCGGTGCGGGCCCGCGCCAACCTCGTGCTGACGAATCCGGACATGCTCCACTCGGGCATCCTGCCCCACCACACCAAGTGGGCCTCGCTCTTCCAGAACCTCAAGTTCGTGGTGATCGACGAACTGCACGCCTACCGAGGTGTCTTCGGCAGCCATCTGGCAAACGTGCTGCGGCGGCTCGGGCGCATCTGTCGCCACTACGGCTCGGCTCCGCAGTTCATCATGGCCTCTGCCACCATCGGCAATCCCCGCGAGCTGGCCGAGCGGCTCACCGGGGCGAGCGTGGAAGAGGTCGCCGAGAGCGGAGCGCCCTCGGGAGAGAAGACGGTCCTCTGCTACAACCCCCCCGTCATCAACCCCGAGCTGGGCATCCGGGCGCCGTATCTGGGTGAGGCCTCCAAGCTGGCTCAGCGCTTCTTGCGCGAGAAGGTGCCCACCATCGTCTTCGCGCAGAGCCGCCTCGCCACCGAGGTCCTCCTCACGTCGATCAAGAGCGCCATCGCCGACAGGACGGGCGATTCGGGCCTCGTGCGCGGCTACCGTGGCGGCTACCTGCCGACTCGCCGCCGCGCGGTCGAGCACGGCCTGCGAGCCGGAGAGGTGCTCGGCGTCGTTTCCACGAACGCGCTCGAGCTCGGTGTCGACATCGGTCACCTCGACGTGGCGGTGCTGGCCGGCTACCCCGGCACCATCGCCTCCTTGTGGCAACAGGCGGGGCGGGCCGGCCGCCGGAGCGGGCCCTCGGCGGCAATTTTCGTGGCCACGAGCGCCCCGCTGGACCAGTTCATGGTGACCCATCCCGAGTACCTGTTCGGGACCTCGCCCGAGCACGCCCGGGTGAACCCGGACAACCCGTTCATTCTCGTGAACCACCTCAAGTGCGCCGCCTTCGAGCTACCCATCAGCCCTCGCTCCCGAGGAGGAATCAGGCGGAAGCGGCAGCGACGTCGAGAGATTCGGGGATACCGACGTGCGGCGCCATCTGGCTGCCCTCGAGGACGAGGGTGTGCTGCACCGGGCGGGGACGCGCTGGCACTGGGCGGCCGAGACCTATCCAGCCGACCACGTCTCCCTGCGCACGGTCACCAGCGACAACTTCGTGGTCATCGACACCACGGCGCGCGACGCGAAGCAGACGAAGCGGCGACAGGTTATCGCCGAGGTGGACTGGGGGAGCGCCTTCGCAACGATATACCCGAAGGCGATCTATCTCGTGGAGAGCGAGCCGTACGAGGTCCAGGAGCTCCACTTCCGAGAGGACGAGGAGAAGGTCGCCTACGTCAAGCGCGTCCAGGTGGACTACTTCACCGACGCCGTGAGCGCCAAAGGGGTCTGGATCCTGCAGCGGCTGGACGGGCGGCAGCATCAGACCTACCTCGCCGAGCAGGGCGAGGTGCTCGTGGCCGAGAAGGTGGTGGGCTTCAAGAAGATCAAGATGGGAACACTGGAGAACGTCGGCTCGGGCGAGGTGGAGCTGCCCCAGCAAGAGATGCAGACGACGAGCGCCTGGATCACCGTGCCTCCCGAGACGCTCAGCCAGGTGAGCGCCTCACGCGAGGAGCTGATCGACGGGCTGCGCGCGGTGAGCTACCTGCTTCATCACCTCGCGCCCATCTTCCTTCTGTGTGACGTGCGCGATCTCGGCTCGTGGCTGGGGGATACCACTCCGGCCGTGCCTGGCGCGACGGTGACCCGCGAGTCGTCACGGCGCCGCTTGCTCGAGGCCGAGCAGTTCAATCCCACCATCTATCTGTATGACGCCTACGCGGGTGGTATTGGCCTGGCCGAGCGGCTGTTCGTGGTCCTGCCCGAGCTGCTGGCGCAGGGGCTGGCCACGCTTCACGCGTGCCCCTGTCAGGCTGGCTGCCCGTCCTGCGTCGGTCCCGTGAACGAGGTGGGGCGTCGCGCCAAGGCCACCGCCGCCAGGCTGCTGCGCGTCCTCACCGCCTGATCCCTTGGATAGCGTTACCGATCTTCGTCGGGTGATTCGCCGCCTCGAAGACACCCGGCCGCGCCGTCCTGCGCCCGAGCCGGTCGAGCGCATCGTGGGCGGAGACGTGCTGGACACGGGGATGGGCGCCCTCGTCAGAGTGCGCCGGACCGTGTCACGGACACACCAGCACGGTCGCTACGGCCTCGGGGACGGGTGCGATGTGGCGCCCGGCCTCCTCGCGTTACTCGCCCGGACTGAGGAAGCCCCACCCGCCGATGGCCGGACCCTGTTTCTCGACGTGGAGACCACCGGGCTGGCCGGCGGCACGGGGACGTATGCCTTTCTGGTGGGAGTCGGCTTCCATGAAGGCGACTCCTTCGTCCTCGAGCAGTACTTCATGCGGGACTTCGACGAGGAACCCGCCCTGCTGGCAGCCCTCGATCCTCTCCTGGCGCGTGCAGCGGCGGTGGTCACCTTCAATGGAACGGGTTTCGACCTACCCTTGCTGGAGACACGGTTCATTCTGGGCCGACGACCCTGGCCCAAGATCGTGCACGTTGACTTGCTCGCGCCGGCCCGCCGCGTGTGGTCGGCCACTCTGGCGGACTGCCGCCTGCCCACTCTTGAGCGGGAAGTCCTCGGGCTCGAACGCGCGAACGACGTCTCGGGCTGGGAGATTCCTGAGCGCTTCTTCGCCTACTTGCGGGACCGGCAGGCGGGCAGGCTACGCCCCGTGTTCGCGCACAACGCTGACGACGTCCTTTCCCTCGTCACGCTCCTCGGCTGGTTGGCGCGGGCGCTGAGAGGGGACGCTCCGGGCCTCAGCGCGGCAGAGATGGCGGGCCTGGGACGATTCTGGGAGCGCATCGATGCCGATCGCAGCGCCGAGTGCTATCGGGTTGCTCTCGGCGCTGGGCTCGACGGTCCTTTCGCCCACTGGGTGCGGTTGAGGCTCGCCTGGTGGGAAAAACGCCAAGCCCGCTGGGACGCGGCGCGCGCTCTGTGGGAGGCGGCGACCTGCGCGGAGCGCTTCGACCCGCGTCCCTGGGAGGAGCTGGCCAAGTTCCACGAGCATCGCCGTCGAGACCTGACCACCGCCTACGACCTCGTGAGCGCGGCCCTGGCGATGGCCCGACTCGCCCCGGTCTCGGCAAGGGTGATCGAGGCGTTCGTTTATCGGCAAACTCGCCTGGAGCGTCGCCGCACGGTTCGCCGGTAGCTACTCTGCGGGGAACGTCACCACGTGGAGGACGTGCGCGTCCGGTCGTACGCGTGTGCCCGGGGCGAAGGCAGCCGACGACGGCTGTGACGAGTGCACGCGATGCCCCGAGGGAAGGCCCAGGCAGTAGAGGTTCTCGGAGCCCCGGAAGTAGCGTCGCAGGATCACCGCCGGTCCCTCGGCCTGGGGCACGAACGTCACGTCGTCCGGACGGATCATCACCTTGATCTTCTCCCCGATCTCGCGCGCCTCGACGTTGCCAAAGACGCCCAGCTCGGTGACGATCCCCTCCGCGGTAACGAGGCCGGGAATGAAGTCGGCCGCCCCCACGAACTCCGCCACGAAGAGCGTGGCGGGATGGTGGTAGATCCCCTCGGGGGAGTCGATCTGCTCCAGGCGCCCGTGGCTCAGGACACCCACGACGTCAGCGATGGTGAAGGCCTCCTCCTGGTCGTGGGTCACGAACACGGCCGTGGTGCCGGTCACGCGAAGGATCCTCTCGACCTCGTCGCGCATCTGTGTCCGCAGGTCGGCATCGAGGTTGGAGAAGGGCTCGTCAAGCAGGAGCAGGGCGGGGGCGGGGGCCAGGGCGCGTGCGACGGCCACCCGCTGCTGTTGCCCGCCGGACAGCTCATGCGGATAGCGTGCGCCCAGAGCGGCCAGACCCACCTGACCAAGGACCTCTCGCGCGCGCTCGCGGCGGGCGCTGCGGCCGAGGCCACGCAGGCCAAAGCCCACGTTGTCTTCGACCGTCAGGTGCGGGAAGAGCGCGTAGTCCTGGAAGACGATCCCCACGCCCCGTTCCTCGGGCGGGACTCCCGCTCGGGGACCATCCGCCACGGTTCTCCCGGCGATGATGACTTGACCGGCCTCGGGCGATTCGAATCCGGCAATGAGCCGCAAGGTGGTGGTCTTGCCGCATCCCGAGGGACCGAGCAGGGCGAGGATGTGACCGCGGTCCACCTTGAACGAGAGTCCGTCCACGGCGGGCGGACCATCCGGCGCGTAACGCTTGGTGACACTCGAGAGCGTGAGCTGGGACACGATCAGCCAGTCACGGGTGTCAGGGGCGGCATACCGTCGAGCACGGCGAGGCAATTTCGTACGGCGAGCGCGGCCATGGCCAGGCGCGTCTCCGACGACCCGCTCCCGATGTGCGGGGCCAGCACCACGTTGTTCAGCGACAGGAGCCCCGGATGTACCTGCGGTTCGTTCTCGAAGACATCGAGTCCGGCCCCCGCGATCCATCCCTCGGTGAGCGCCCGAACAAGGGCCGACTCGTCCACGATCGGGCCGCGGGCTGCGTTGACGACGATGGCCGTCCTCTTCATGGTGCGCAGGGCTTGCTCGTCGAGCAGGTGTCGCGTCTCGGCGAGGAGCGGGGTGTGCAGGCTCACGAAATCCGACTGCCCGAGAAGGTCGGGGAGCGGCGTGTAGCTGGCGCCCACCTCCTGCTCCATTCGCGTATCAGCCCTGACAGCGTCGTGATAGAGCACGCGCATGTTGAACCCCCGAGCCCGCCGCGCTACGGCGCGGCCGATACGCCCGAAGCCCACCAGGCCAAGGGTCTTCCCGTGGACGTCGTGGCCCAGGAGTGCGTTGTAGTCCCATGCCTTCCAGTGGCCGGAACGGACATAGCGGTCGGCTTCGGTGACCCGCCGAGCGGCGGCCATCAGGAGCGCCCAGGCGAAGTCGGCGGTGGTCTCGGTGAGGACGTCCGGGGTATTCGTGACAACGATCCCCCGCCGTCTCGCGGCGTCGACGTCGATGTTGTTGTAGCCCACGGCAATGTTGCAGACGACGCGGAGACCGTCGGTGGCCAGCACCTCGTCATCGACCGCATCCACGATCTGGCAAATGAGGCCCTGACGTCCCTTGAGCCGAGAGATCAACTCGGACTTGGTCAGCGCCTGCTCGAAGCCGTTGTAGTCAACGTTGACCGAGGCCGGAATCAAGTCGAGGGCGGCATTTGGCAGACCACGAGAGACCAGGATCGCCTTTTTCAATGAGTTCCTCTCGGGAAGGCCCTTGACATCCTCGCCCGGGGCGCTATATTAGCACTCGATCAGATTGAGTGCTAATGGAAGAGTGGCAGTGGCAAAGTCAGAGTCGGACCATGCCTCAGCTCTCGACAAGGGTACCGACAACACGGCTCGTGGAGCCGCGCCAACCCACCACAGACCGCGACGCATGAACCAAGGAGGTAGCACGCCATGAAAGTCCGCCCGTTGCACGATCGTGTCCTCGTGAAGCGCGAGGAGGAAGAAGAAGCCCGCGCCGGGAGCATTATCATCCCAGATAGCGCCAAGGAGAAGCCGCAGAAGGGGAAGGTCGTGGCCGCCGGGAGCGGCAAGGTCGGGGAGGATGGCAAGCGCGTTGCCCTCGACGTCAAGGCCGGCGACCGCATCCTGTTCGGCAAGTACTCCGGCTCCGAGGTCAAGGTCGACGACACCGAGTACCTGATCATGCGCGAGGAGGACATCCTCGCCATCCTCGAGTAGCCCGGCGCAGCACGACTGCGAGCCGACGATGTCATCAATCTCAAGGAGGAGTTGATCCATGCCAAAGCAGCTCAAGTTCGACGAGGAGGCGCGGTCGAGCCTGCTCAGGGGTGTCAACGTCATGGCGGCGGCCGTCAAGGCCACCCTCGGCCCCAAGGGCCGCAATGTCGTCCTCGACAAGAAGTTCGGCAGCCCGACCATCACCAAGGACGGCGTCACCGTCGCCAAGGAGATCGAGCTCAAGGATCCCTATGAGGACATGGGCGCCCAGATGCTGAAGGAAGTGGCGTCCAAGACCTCGGACATCGCCGGCGACGGGACGACCACCGCCACCGTGCTCGCCCAGGCGATTTTCCGCGAGGGGCTCAAGAACGTCACCGCCGGCGCCAACCCCATGGGCCTCAAGCGCGGTATCGAGCTGGCGGTGGCCGCGGTGACCGAGGAACTCAAAAAGATGTCGAAGTCGACGAAGGACAAGAAGGAGATCGCCCAGGTCGCCAGCATTGCCTCCAACAACGACAAGACGATCGGCAACCTGATCGCGGAGGCGATGGAGAAGGTCGGCAAGGACGGGGTCATCACCGTCGAGGAGTCGAAGTCGGCCGACACGGTCCTGGACGTGGTGGAGGGCATGCAGTTCGACCGCGGTTACCTGAGCCCTTACTTCGTGACTGACCAGGAGCGCATGGAGGCGGTGCTCGAGGACGCGCTGGTGCTGATCCACGAGAAGAAGATCAGCGTGATGAAGGACATGCTGCCGCTCCTGGAGCAGGTGGCGCGCTCCGGCAAGCCGCTGCTGATCATCGCCGAGGACATCGAGGGCGAGGCCCTGGCCACCCTGGTCGTCAACAAGCTGCGCGGAACCTTGAACACGTGCGCGGTGAAGGCGCCCGGCTTCGGCGATCGCCGCAAGGCCATGCTGGAGGACATCGCCATTCTCACCGGCGGCAAGGCCATCACCGAGGACCTCGGGATCAAGCTGGAGAACATCAAGCTGGACGATCTTGGCAAGGTCAAGAAGGTGGTCGTCGACAAGGACAACTCCACCCTGGTGGAGGGAGCCGGCAAGTCGAACTCCATCGAGGGCCGTATCAAGCAGATCCGGGTGCAGATCGACGAGACGACCTCCGACTACGATCGCGAGAAGCTGCAGGAGCGGCTGGCCAAGCTGGCCGGCGGAGTGGCCGTGGTCAAGGTGGGAGCGGCCACCGAGACGGCCATGAAGGAGAAGAAGGCCCGGGTCGAGGACGCGCTGAACGCGACGCGGGCGGCTGTGGAGGAAGGCATCGTGCCGGGCGGCGGGGTGGCGCTGCTGCGGGCGGCCAAGGGCATCGACAAGCTGAAGCTGGAGGGCGACGAGAAGGTCGGCGCCAGCATCGTGCGGCGGGCGCTCGAGGAGCCCATCCGGCAGATCGTCGAGAACGCGGGCCTGGAAGGCAGTGTGATCGTGGAGCGGGTGAAGGCGGAGACCCTGACCAACCGCGGCTACGACGCCGAGACCATGGAGTACGTGGACATGATGCAGGCGGGGGTCATCGACCCGACGAAGGTCGAGCGGGTTGCGCTCGAGAATGCGGCCTCCATCGCCTCTCTCATGCTGACCACGGAGGCGCTGGTGACCGACCTTCCGGAGGACAAGCCGGCCGCGGCGCCGCCGATGCCACACGGCGATATGTACTAGAAGATGATGGGGGATTGAAGCTCAAGGGGGCCTCGAGGCCCCCCAAGCCCCCAACGTTCAGAGCGCCCCGGAACACCCGGGGCGCTCCTCTTTTCGGCGGGCGTATCTGGGGCTTCGGAAGGGCCCGCAGGATCGCGCCGGACGCGATCCGGGCTGTATCGTTTTCGAGGCATTGATTCGCTGCCTTGCTCGGGGCAATCTTGTTTGGTAGGCTGAGGCGCTTCGCAACGTTCTGGTGGCCGGAGGGGGTGAGGCATTCTGAGGCCTTATGAGATTCTCCTGATCGTCGACCCTCGTCCCACCGACGAAGAGGTCGCCGAGCTGCTCACCAAGCTCGGTGACAACATGAAGGGGCTCGGTGTCGACGTCACCAAAGTCGAGAACTGGGGGAAGCGCCGGCTCGCGTACGACACCCGCAAGCAGCGGGAGGGCACGTACGCTGTGTTCGAGGTGCTGGCCGAACCCTCAATGATCAAGGAGTTCGAGCGTCAGATACGGCTGAACGACAACGTGCTGCGTTTTCTCAGCACTCGAGTTCCGATCCGGAAGAGGATACGGCCGGCCAAAGCTCAAGAGCCCCCCGCGGCGGCGGGGGATCCGGTGCTTGAGGAGGTCGGTTGATGGCGAGTCTGAACAGGGTTCTGCTGATCGGAAACCTGACGCGCCCCCCGGAGCTTCGTTACACCCCCGGCGGCACGGCCGTGGCCGACATCCGCCTGGCCGTGAACCGCAACTACACCACGCAGGGCGGGGAGAAGCGCGACGAGGTCTGCTTTCTCACCATCGTGGTATGGGGAAAGCAGGCGGAGAGCTGTGGGGAGTACCTCGACAAGGGCAGCCAGATCTTCGTCGAGGGTCGGCTGCAGACGCGCGACTGGGAGGGCAAGGACGGTCAGAAGCGCTCGGTGACGGAGGTCGTGGCCGAGCGTGTGCAGTTCATGGGCCGGACGAAGGGCGCGCCGTCTCCGGCACCTGCAGCCGCGCCCTTCGCGGACGAAGCGCCAGCAGAGGACGACGTACCCTTCTGAACGTCGCCTGCTGACCCGAGAGGCGTCCCGAGACGCCGAGGAGGAGTGAGCCATTCCGACACCACAGAAGCCCATGAAGCGGCGCCGGTTCGGCCGGCGGAAGGTCTGCAAATTCTGCGTGGACCGCGTGAGCTTCGTCGACTACAAGGACGTCCGCCGCCTCCGGAGTTTCGTGACGGAGCGGGGTAAGATCGTCCCTCGCCGGATTTCCGGCAGCTGTGCGCGGCACCAGCGCCAGCTCACGCACGCCATCAGGCGGGCGCGCACCGTCGCCATCGTGCCCTACGTGACCACGGAGTAAGGGAGTAGCCATGAAGGTGATTCTGCTCGACGACGTCACCGCGGTCGGTCGACGCGGCGAGGTGCGCGACGTTTCCGATGGCTTCGCGCGCAACTTCCTTCTGCCCAAGAAGCTCGCCGTCACCGCCAGCGCGGGCAACCTCAAGAACCTGGAGCACATCAAGAAGCAGCAGGACGCCAAGGCGGACCGCGTCCGTCGCGACGCCGAGAGCATGCGTGCCCGCATCGAGGCCCTCATGGCCGAGGAGCGCCGGCAGGCCTCCGAGGAGGGCAAGCTCTTCGGTTCGGTCACGGCCCAGGATCTCGTGGATTTCCTCGGCACGCGCGGACTCGCGATCGAACGGCGTCGCATCGTCCTCGACGAGCCCATCAAGGCGCTCGGCGAGACACTGGTGCCCATCCGCCTGCATCCGGAAGTGACGGCTCAGCTCCGCGTCAACGTCGTTCGAGACTCGTAGACCGCCCGCTACGGGCCGCCGACCGTGGAGCTTCCCTCCAGGATTCCCCCGCACAACCTGGACGCGGAGCGCGCGGTGCTGGGCGCCGTCCTCCTGGAGGGGCGGGAGGCGATGCCGCGCGTCGTCGAGATCCTCCACGAGAGCGACTTCTACACCGATGCGCACCGGGCGATGTACGGCGCGATGCTGGTCCTCTTCGAACGCAGCGAGCCCATCGACCTCATCACCCTCACCGAGGAGCTGCGGCGCACGGATCAGCTCTCGTTCGTGGGGGGACCGGCAGCCCTCGCCCTCCTCATCGAGGAAGCCTCCATCGCGGCTCACCTCATGTCGTACGCGGCCATCGTGCGCGACATGGCCGTCCTGCGCGAGCTCATCCAGACGTCGACCCAGATCATCACGCAGGCCTTCGACGCCAAGGAGGACGTGAAAGCGCTCGTCGACGAGGCGGAGCGCCGCATCTTCGGCCTGGCCGAGCGGCGGATGGAAGGCAACGCCCTGCCGGTGTCGCGGATCCTCAAGGGCACCTTCGAGTACATCGAGCGGCTGTACGAACGCCAGGAGCACGTGACGGGCGTGGCCACCGGCTTCGAGAAGCTCGACCTGGCCACGGCCGGCCTGCAGCCCTCCGACTTCATCATCATCGCGGGCCGGCCGAGCATGGGCAAGACGGCCTTTGCGCTCAACATCGCCCAGCACGTGGGGGTGGGCCGCCGGGGCAAGGTGCTGATCCTCAGTCTCGAGATGTCGGCGCAGCAGCTCGTGCAGCGGCTCTTGTGCGCCGAAGCCAAGGTGGACGCGCAGTCCGTGCGTACGGGGCGTCTCAGCTCGGCCGACTGGGGGCGACTGACGGCGGGGGCTGGGCGCCTGGCGGAGGCTCCCATCTACATCGACGACAGCCCCGCCATCACCGTCCTGGAGGCCCGCGCGAAGGCGCGCCGCATGAAGGCCGAGCACGGCCTCGACCTCGTCGTCATCGACTACCTCCAGTTGATGCGCGGGCGCACCGGGGTCGAGAACCGCCAGCAGGAGATCTCCGACATCTCGCGCTCGCTCAAGGCGCTCGCCAAGGAGCTGCACGTGCCGGTGGTGGCGCTGTCGCAGCTGTCGCGGGCGGTGGAGTCACGCGCGCAGCGCGATTTCCGACCGCAGCTGTCGGACCTCCGGGAATCCGGGGCCCTCGAGCAGGACGCTGACGTGATCCTGTTCCTGTACCGCCCGCGCGTGTACAAGGACGATCTGCCCTCGGACGAGGAGAACATCGCCGAGGTCATCATCGGCAAGCAGCGCAACGGCCCCATCGACACCGTCAAGCTGGTCTTTCTCCCGCAGTTCGCCCGCTTCGAAAACGTCGCCGACCAGTTCCGCCGCTTTTGATGCGCGCCCTTTCGCGGCACGTGAGACCGGGGGGTTTGGGGGGCCCGTCGAGGCCCCCACAGCAGGCGTATTCCAGAGGGGCGCCACGGGTTTCCCGGGGCGTCCCGAACGACCGGGGGGTTGGGGGGCCCTTTCGAGGCCCCCCCAGCAGCAGGCGGATTCCAGAGGGGCGCCACGGGTTTCCCGGGGCGCCCCGAACATTTGGGGGGCTTGGGGGGCCCTTTCGAGGCCCCCCAACAATAACAATGCCTCTGCGGCTCTGGTTGCTGGGCACTCCGCTCACGAGCGCCGCCGAGCGCAGCACTCGACTCCCGAAGCTGGTCGCCCTTCCTGTCTTTTCCTCCGACGCGCTGTCCTCGGTGGCCTATGCCACGGAGGAGATTCTCCTCGTCCTCGCGGTGGCGGGAGCGGCCGCCCTGGCCTGGTCGCTTCCGGTCGGTCTCGCCATCGTGGGGCTCCTTGCGATCCTCGTGACGTCCTATAGCCAGACGATCCAGGCGTACCCGACGGGCGGCGGCGCCTACATCGTGGCTTCCGACAATCTTGGGGTCCTGCCGGGTCTCACGGCGGGGGCCGCCTTGCTGATCGACTACGTGCTCACCGTCTCCGTGAGCGTGGCGGCCGGTGTGGCGGCCGTGACCAGCGCCGTCCCCGCCCTCGACCCTCACCGTGAGGGGCTGGGCCTGGTGGCCATTGCGCTCGTGGTGACTGCCAACCTGCGAGGCGTGCGCGAATCGGGGCGGATCTTCGCGGTTCCGACCTACGGCTTCATCGCGTGCGTCTCGCTCCTGATCGGTTGGGGAGCTCTGCGCCTCGCCCTTGGTGGTGACGTGCACACGGTGCATATGCCGCATCAGGCCACCAATCCCATCACGGCATTCCTGCTCATGCGGGCGTTTGCCTCGGGCTGCTCGGCCCTCACGGGGGTAGAGGCGATCTCCAACGGTGTCCCGGCCTTTCAGCCCCCGGAGGCGCGGAACGCGCGGACCACGTTGATCTGGATGGGGTTGATCCTGGGCGGTATGTTCGCGGGCATCACCTGGCTTGCCGATCAGTATGCAATCGTCCCCAGCGAGGACGAGACGGTGCTCTCGCAGATCGGGCGGCGGGTTTTCGGGGTCGGCCCCTTGTACTACGCGACCCAGGCCTTCACGGCGCTCATCCTCATCCTGGCGGCCAATACGTCCTTCGCCGACTTCCCGCGGCTGGCCAGTCTGCTGGCCAGGGATGGATTCTTGCCACGCCAGCTCACGCACCGCGGCGACCGGCTGGTGTTCTCCAACGGCATCCTCGCGCTGGCGGCGCTCGCCGGCGCGCTCATCGTGGCCTTCCAGGGCGAGGTGAACGCGCTCATCCCGCTCTACGCCGTCGGGGTGTTCCTCTCGTTCACCCTCTCCCAGGCGGGCATGATCCGGCACTGGCAGCGCGAGCGGCACCCGGGATGGTGGGGCCACGCCCTCGTCAACGGCGTGGGCGCGCTCACCACGGCTCTCGTCACCGCAATCATCGCGATCACGAAATTCACCGAGGGGGCGTGGCTGGTGGTCCTCCTGATCCCGCTCCTCGTGCTGGGATTCTGGCGGATCCGGCGGCACTATAACCAGGTGGCGCGCAATCTCTCGCTGGAAGGATGGACGCGAACACCAATGCGCACGCCACCGGGTGATCGTACCGATCGGCGGCGTGCATCGGGCTACCCTGCGGGCGATCGACTATGCGCGTCAGCTCGGTCCCGACGTGACGGCAGTCTACGTCGACTCCGAGGGCGACGACACGCGCATCCTGGCCGCCTGGGCTCAGTGGGGAGATGGGGTGCCCCTGGTCGTCCTCACCTCGCCCTTTCGCTCGCTCGTCCGCCCCCTGCTCGACTACATCGGCGGACTCCAGGCGCAGCAGGGGCCTGACGGGTTCGTCACCGTGGTGCTGCCGGAGTTCATTCCGAGCCGCTGGTGGCATCACTTCCTGCACAATCAGTCGGCGCTCCTCCTCAAGGGTGCCCTGCTCTTCCGGCGTGACGTCATCGTGGTCGACGTGCCCTTTCATCTCCCCAGCTAGGGCGGCGCTGTGAGGCTCCACAACTTAAAGAGGGTTCTGGTAGGGCAGCCGATCCCGACGGCACAGGCTCGGCACGAGCGCCTCTCGAAACCCCTCGGCCTGGCCGTGTTCGCGTCCGACAACCTGTCGTCGGTCGCCTATGCCTCGGAAGAAATCTTACGGGTGCTGGTGGTGGCCGGCGCGGCAGCGATGGTCCTGGCCGTGCCGGTGTCCGTGGCCATCGCCGTGGTGATCGCCATCGTCATCAGCTCGTACCGGCAAACGATCCTCGCGTACCCGCAGGGCGCCAGCGACTACATCGTGGCCAAGGACAACCTGGGCCCGCTGGCCGGCTTGACGGCGGGGGCGGCCTTGCTCATCGACTACACCCTCACGGTGGCCGTCAGCGTCTCGGCCGGAATCGCTGCCCTCACCTCGGCCGTGCCGGCCCTCTATCCGTATCGGGTAGGACTGTGCGTGGCCGCCATCGCCCTCATCGCCGTAGGCAATCTGCGAGGGCTCCGTGAGTCGGGCAAGCTCTTCGCCTTTCCGTCGTACCTCTTCATCGCGGGCTTTCTCGTGCTCACGGGGCTCGGATTCTTCCGTTACGTGTTCGGAGAGGTCCCGATCGCCTCCCGTCCTGTGCTTCCGGTGGAACCGGCAGGCGCCCTCACGGCGGTGCTCGTCCTGCGGGCGTTCGCCTCGGGAGCGGTGGCGCTGACCGGGATCGAGGCGGTGGCCGACGGTGTTCCGGCCTTCAAGCCCCCGGAGGTCGTCAACGCCCGAGCCGTGCTGACCATTCTCGGGATCATCATGGTCACCCTGTTCCTGGGCACCACGACGCTCTGCGTGCTGTACGGGGTCGTCCCGGACGAGCAAGAGACCGTGGTGTCCCAGCTCGCGTGGGCGGTCTTCGGCGGTGGTCCCGCCTACTACTACGTCCAGACCGTCTCCATGCTGATCCTCGTGCTGGCGGCCAACACCGCCTTCGCCGACTTTCCCCGGCTCGCCTTCTTCATGGCGCGTGACGGCTATCTGCCGCGGCAATTTCGCAACCGGGGCGATCGGCTCGTCTACTCGAACGGGGTGGTGATCCTGGCCGTGACCGCGGCCGTGCTGATCATGCTCTTCTATGGCAGCACGCACGCCCTCATCCCGCTTTACGCCGTCGGCGTCTTCACCTCGTTCACCTTGTCCCAGACCAGCATGGTGCGGCGCTGGCTCCAGCAGCGCCCACCCGGCTGGTGGTGGCGCAGCGTTCTCAATGGCGCGGGGGCGGCCACCACCGCCCTCGTCCTGGTGGTGGTGGCCGCGACCAAGTTCGCCGACGGAGCCTGGATCGTCGTGGTCCTTCTCGCGGGCCTCGTCATGACCTTCCGTGCCATCAAGAGCCACTTCGACGACGTGGCCCGTCAGCTCTCCCTCGACGGCTTCGACCCCCCGCGTCCCAAGGAGCACACCGTGCTGGTGCTGGTCGGCGATCTCCACCGCGGAGTGGTGGAGGCCATCCAGTACGCCCAGGCGCTTTCGCCGAGCGCCAAGGCGGTCTACGTTGAGGTCGATCCGGAGCGGACCCACCGCCTGGAGGAACGCTGGGGAAAGTACGGGATGGGCGCTCCCTTGATCGTCCTCACGTCTCCATATCGGTCCTTGCTGAGCCCCTTGCTCGAGTACATCGACCACCTGCAGGAGCATCGGGAGCAGCACGTGGTGACGATGATCATTCCCGAATTCATCCCCGCCCGCTGGTGGCAGAACTTGCTCCACAACCAGACCGCCCTTCTCGTCAAGGGCGCCCTCCTCTTCCGCAGGAACGTCGTCGTCACCGACGTTCCGTACCATCTGAAGCGCTGACGGGTCTTGGAGGTCCTCCCGGGCGTATGATCTGAGACCGTGCCGACCTCACGGTTGAAGCGGATCTTCGTCGGGTCCCCCCTTCCGACCGCCCAGTCCCGTCACGAGCGTCTGAACAAGCGCACCGCCCTGGCTGTCTTCGCCTCCGACGCCCTGTCCTCGGTGGCCTACGCCACGGAGGAGATCCTGCTCGTGCTCATCCTGGCGGGCTCGGTCGCTCTCAGCTACTCGCTTCCGATTGCGATCGCCATCTGCGCGCTGATCGCCATCGTGGTGAGCTCGTACAGCCAGACCATCCGGGCCTATCCGAAGGGCGGGGGCGCCTACCTCGTGACCAAGGACAACCTCGGCACGTTGCCGGGCCTGGTGGCCGGGGCCGCCCTCATGACCGATTACGTGCTCACGGTGGCGGTGAGCGTGGCGGCCGGTGTCGCGGCCATCACGTCCGCGGTTCCCGCGCTGTATCCCTGGCGCGTCTTGCTCTGCCTCGCGTCGGTCGTGATCATCTCGCTCGCCAACCTGCGCGGAATCCGGGAGTCGGGAAAGTTCTTTGCGGTGCCCACCTACCTCTTCATCCTCAGCCTCGGGGGCATGATTGTCTATGGCACCCTGGGGGCCATTTTCAATTTCGTGCCCGAGGCGCCCTACCAGCCGCATCCCCCGGGTCTCGAAGGGATCGGACTGTTCCTGATCCTGCGCGCCTTCTCCTCAGGCTGTGCGGCCCTCACGGGGGTGGAGGCGGTGTCGGACGGAGTCACTGCCTTCAAGTCCCCGGAGGCGCAGAATGCGCGCAGGGTTCTGGCCTGGCTCGGCGCGATCCTGATCGTCCTCTTCCTCGGGATCACCTATCTCACCTACGACTTCGGCATCAAGCCGAACCCGGAACAGACGGTGGTCTCGCAGCTTGGCCGCCACCTGTTCGGGACGGGCGCGGTCTACTACGGCATCCAGGCGGCCACCATGCTCATCCTGCTCCTGGCCGCCAACACCGCCTTCGCCGACTTTCCGCGGCTGTGCTTCTTCCTGGCGCGTGACCGCTTCATCCCGCGCCAGTTCGGGACGCAGGGCGACCGGCTGGTCTTCTCCAACGGCATCATCATCCTGGGAGGCCTGGCCGGGTTGCTCCTCATCGCGTTCAGCGGCGACACGCACGCCCTCATCCCGCTCTACGCCGTGGGCGTGTTCCTGTCGTTCACGCTCTCGCAGAGCGGGATGGTGCGGCGCTGGCTCACCCTGAAGGAGGAGGGGTGGCGGTGGCGAATCTGGCTGAACGGCGTGGGAGCGGTGGTGACCGCCGTCGTCATGCTGACCATCGCGGTCACCAAGTTCGTCCTCGGCGCCTGGATCGTCGTCGTGCTTCTCCCGGCCCTGGTGGTCATCTTCCTGGTCGTCCATCGTCACTACCAGGAGGTGGCTCGTCAGCTCTCGACGGACGGAATGGTCGCGCCGCCTCCCATCAGCAATACCGTGCTGGTGCTGGTCGGCGATCTCCACCGGGGCGTGGTGCG
Organism: uncultured Candidatus Rokubacteria bacterium; assembly: GCA_963754315.1. Taxonomy (GTDB): domain Bacteria; phylum Methylomirabilota; class Methylomirabilia; order Rokubacteriales; family CSP1-6; genus CAVWFS01. Next base: position 47,533 of record CAVWFS010000002.1, on the reverse strand, counting down.
TGCGCTCCAGTATGCGCAGTCGCTCTCCCCGAACGCGAAGGCCGTCTTCATCGAGGTCGATCCCGAACGGACTCACCGCCTGGAAGAGAAATGGGGCAAGTGGGGCATGGGCGTACCCCTCATCGTCCTGGCTTCCCCCTACCGGTCGCTGATGGGGCCGCTGCGCGAGTACATCGATCACCTGCAAGGCCATGATGATGACCACATCGTCACCATCATTCTTCCGGAGTTCGTGCCACGGGTCTGGTGGCACCATCTGCTCCACAACCAGACCGCCCTGCTCGTGAAGGCTTCCATGCTCTTCCGGAGGAACGTGATCGTGACCGACGTCCCCTACCACCTGAAGCATTGACCTGGTGGGGGGCCCCGAAAGGGCCCCCCAAGAGCCCCCCGGATGTTCGGGACGCCCCGGGAAACCCGTGGCGCCCCTCTGGAACACGCTCGTTGCGGGGGCCTCGAAAGGGCCCCCAAGCGACTGGGGTCTCGAAAAGGGCTCCCCCAAAGCCGCCTCAATCCACTCTGGTACACTTCAGGGGTTCGCCGCATGAAGATCGTGCTCGCCGTGGAAGGTCCGCTCGATGTGTCGAAGACGCTGGCGCGTTACCGGCTGTGGGGCGAGGATCCCGCCAATCGTCTCGTCGGGGATACGTTCCTGCGCGTCCGTCGGGATGGGGACCGTCTCTGGCCCTACACGGTTCGCGCGGTAGGTCCCGTCGACGCCGCTCAGCTGGTCGTGGAGATTCCTGGGGCGCGCGGCCCTCACCTCGCCGACGGGGTGGCAGCCGAAGTCCGGCTCATCTTCGGGCTCGGCTTCGATCTCCCCGAGTTCTATCGCATGGCCAAGGCGGATCCTGCTCTGGCGAGCCTGATCGAGCCGCTGTACGGACTTCGACCAACCGTGACCCCGTGCCCGCTCGAGATGCTGGTCGGCGCGATCACCGCGCAGCAGGTCAACCTGTCCTTTGCCTTTGCATTGCGCGCGCGTCTGGTTCGACACTACGGCGAGCCCGCCCGGCTCGATGGCCAGACGGTCCATGCCTTCCCGACGGCGACCGCCCTTGCGCAGAGCCGCCTGGCCACGTTGCGCGCCATGCAGTTCTCGACGCGCAAGGCCGAGTACATCCGCGATCTCGCCCGTGCGACGGTCTCGCGTGCCCTGGACCTCGACGGCCTGCTCGGCGTGGCCAGCGCGAAGGTCATCGAGGTCATCACGGCCCAGCGCGGGCTGGGCCGCTGGACAGCGGACTGGTTTCTCGCCCGATGCCTTGGCCGAGGCGACGTGTGCCCGGCCGGCGATCTCGCAGTGCGGAAGGCGTTCGCGGCAAGCCATCCGCGCGGTCGGGCGCTCAGCGAACGAGCGATCCGCCGCCGCGCCCAGGTGTGGGGCCAGCACCAGACTCTGGCTGTGCACTACCTCCTGGCTGGCCTGCGGCTCGCACGACCCCAGGCGGGAGGGGCCGCGTGAACAAGAAGGTGCTGCTGCCCCTGCTCGGGCAGCCTGATCCCAACGTGCCCAAGGACGTCCATCTCGTGGGCCGCTACGCGGTGGGCGTCACGTGGTCCGACAACCATGGAAGCATCTTTCCCTTCGATCGCCTGCGACACGATTGCTCGTGCGGCTCCTGCGCGGAGCTGCCGGCGCTCACCCCCGCCCAGGGATGGCCCAAGGACATCGTGAAGACCGACGGGGGCTTGCGCGTGGTGTGGGCAGATGCCCACCAGAGCCTGTGGCCGTATGCCGATCTGCGCGCCCTCTGCAAGTGTGCGGGCTGCACCGGGGGGCACTGAGGGATGGATCCCGAAGCCCGCCGTCGCGTCTTCCTCGGCGTCATGCTCTCCATCTTCCTGGCGGCGATGGAGTCGACGGTGGTGGCGACGGCCATGCCCACGGTGGTGGCGGCGCTCGGGGGGATGGAAATCTACTCCTGGGTCTTCTCGGGTTTTCTGCTCACCTCGACGGTGACCATGCCGCTCTGGGGCCGCCTGTCCGATCTGATCGGTCGGCGCCCCGTGTACGTGATGGGGATGTGCTTCTTCCTGGTGGGCTCAGGCCTGTCAGGGTTCGCGCAGAACATGGGGCAGCTCATCGCCTTTCGCATGCTGCAGGGGCTCGGCGCCGGCTCGCTCATCACGGTCGGGATGACGATCGTGGGGGACCTGTACGGGCTCGAGCAGCGGGCCAAGAAGCAGGGCTACATCTCGGGTGTGTGGGGACTGGCCGCGTTGATCGGTCCGCTCCTGGGCGGCGCGCTGAGCGATCATGCGTCCTGGCGCTGGGTCTTCTTCATCAACCTGCCGTTTGGACTGCTGGCCATGGCCTTGATCGCGAGCGGCCTTGCCCGGGAGAATGTCCAGCGCCGGCCCCTCACCATCGACTATCCCGGACTCTGCCTCTTCGCGACCGGCGTCACGGCCTTGCTGCTCGGCGTGGCCGAGGCAGGCCGCGGCGGGTCGTGGCTGCGGGTCGAGGTGATCGGGCTGCTCGTCCTGGCCGGCGTGGTCCTCATGGGTTTTGTGAGGGCAGAGCGGCGCGCGCGGGAGCCCATCGTCCCCCTGCGTCTGTTCGGCAATCGCATGGTGCTGGCCGCTCTCGTCACGGGATGCCTCTCGGGCATGGCCATGTTCGGCGCCATCTCGTTCATCCCGCTCTTCATGCAGGCCGTGCTCGAGACATCGGCCACGACCGCCGGCTTCGTGCTGACCCCCTTCGTCCTTGGCTGGGTCAGCATGTCGGCGACGAGCGCGCGCCTCGTCTTGCGACTGGGCTACCGGAGCCTGGTGGTGGCTGGCATGGCGTGCCTCACGGTGGCGTTCCTGTTCTTCGCCAGCTGGACGGAGGCGCTCACGCCAGGGGCGGCCATGGCGCATTCGCTCCTGGCGGGCATCGGCATGGGCCTCGTATTCGTTCCGATGCTGATCGCCGCCCAGAGCGCCGTTCCCCGTCACGACCTCGGGGCGACGACCTCGGTGATCCAGTTCTTCCGCACGGTCGGCGGCGCGATCGGTCTCTCCGTGATGGGGACGATCATGACCCAGCGGCTCCAGGAGGGTATGGCCATCGGGTCTGCGCTCCACGGTGTCTTCGTGGCGGGAGCGATCGTGTGCGGCGCCGCTTTCCTGTCCGCCTTTCTGGTTCCTGCCGGTCGAGCGCAGGAGCTCGCACGGGCCGAGATGCGTGGCGAGCCCACGGGGGTCGGGAGCTAGCCGTGGCCAGGGATGCGCCGCTGCTCGAGCGTCTGGCCCAGCTCGACCCCGTGCCGGCTGCCTCGGCCATCGCGCTGTTGCAGAGTCTTGCGGCGCCTCACCAGGATCCACTTGTCGGTCCGTTCTTCGGGGTGGACGACGAGGGTGACGCCGTTGTGAACGCCCTGGTGCCAGCCGTCCTGCAGCAGTTTCAGGACAAGGGAGAGCTGACCTGCTATGGCGCCCTCCTGGAGGGCCTCACCGGTATCTGGAACGCCGCCGTGCGCACGGCGGTGGTGGCAAAGCTCCGGGCGTCAGGATTGCCTTCCGACGACCTGCTCCTGCGCCTGCAGGCGTTGTCTCCGACCCTGGGCTTCAGCTCCGAGAAGGGAACGTGGACGCGCGAGTGGCTGGCCGACCCGTTCAGCAAGGATCTTGCGCTGGTCCAGCAGTGCCTCGTACGGACGCTCTTCGCCCTGCGGACGATGGCGGAAGCGCGCGCCACTCAGCTCCTCGCGCCGCCCCCGAAGGACCCTGACCCCGAAGGAAGCTCCTAAGGAGATTTTATTATGGCCAGCATTCCTGCCGACTACCGGGATCTCCTCGAGAAGAAGGCTTTTGCCCACCTGGCGACCGTCTCCGCTGATGGCTCGCCGCAGTCAACGCCGGTGTGGGTCGACTTCGACGGCACCCATGTGCGCTTCAACACCGCACGTGGCCGCGTCAAGGACAAGAACCTCCAGGCGAATCCACGGGTGGCGCTCTCGATCCTGGATCCCGATAACCCGTACCGCTATCTTCAGATACGAGGCCGCGTGGTGGAGATGACCGAACGCGGCGCCGACGCCCACATCGACTCGCTCGCCAAGAAATACCTCGGACAGGACACGTACCCGTACCGCCGGCCCGGTGAGGTGCGGGTGACCGTGAAGATCGCGGCCGATCGTGTCCAGACCATGGGGTAGGACGTGCTGGAGCTTCGCGAAAGTGTCATGGGGTAGGGCGTGATCCAGATCGAGGGGGCGGCCAAGAGCTACGGCGGTCGGGTCCTGTTTCGCGATCTCACGTGGCGCATCAGCGGCGGAGAACGCATCGGACTGGTCGGGCCCAACGGCGCCGGGAAGACCACACTCTGCCGCATTCTCGCCGGGACCGAGGATCTGGATGAGGGACGGGTCGTCCGGGCGCGAGAGGCGTCGATCGGCTACCTCCCGCAGGAGGTAGCCGGTTCGGCGGCCGGCTCGGTCCTCCAGGAGGCGCTGAGTGGCTTTGCCGATGTCTGGGCCATCGAGCACGAGATGGAGCAAGTCGGTGAGGCTCTGGCCAGAACGCCCGATGAGGCGCTCACCCATCGGTACGGCGATCTCCAGCAACGGTTCGAGGCGGCGGGGGGATACCGGCTCGAGACGGAAGCCAAGGCCATCCTGGCTGGCCTCGGGTTTTCGCCGGCGGACATTGCCCGGCCGCTCGTCGAGTTTTCGGGAGGCTGGCGCATGCGAGCGGCGCTGGCCCGCCTGCTCCTGTTGCGGCCCTCGCTGCTCCTGCTGGACGAGCCGACCAACCATCTCGACCTCGAGTCGCTGGCCTGGCTGGAGACGTTCCTGACGAGCTACGAGGGAGCGGTGGTGGTGGTGGCCCACGATCGGTACTTTCTGAACCGCATGGTGACATCGATCGCCGACCTGGGGCCGTCGGGGCTCGCGATTTACCAGGGCGACTACGACGATTTCCTCGTGGAGCGCGCCGCCCGCCGCGAGCTGCTCGAGGCCCGGGCCCGGAATCAGGCCAAGCGGGTGGCGGAGGTCGAGCGCTTCATCGAGCGCTTCCGCTACAAGGCCTCCAAGGCGCGCCAGGTGCAAAGCCGCATCAAGATGCTCGAGCGCGTGGAGCGAATCGAGCTGTCCGGCCCCCTGCGGAAGATTCATTTTGCCTTTCCCGAGCCTCCACGGACGGGTCGACGCGTGGCCTCGCTGCGCGATGTCCACAAGGCCTACGGTGACAAGGTCGTCTACACCGGGATCGGCTTCGAGGTGGAGCGCGGGGAGAGGGTCGCCCTCGTCGGAGCCAACGGCGCCGGCAAGTCGACCTTGCTGCGAATCCTGGCCGCTGTTCTGCCCTTCGAAAAGGGGGAACGCGTCCTGGGGACGCACGTGACGGTGCACTACTATGCCCAGCACCAGCTCGACGCCCTCGATCCGACCCGCACGGCGCTCGAGGAACTGGAGTCGGTGGCACCCACGGCCACCCAGACCCGCTTGCGCAGTATCCTCGGCGCGTTTCTGTTCTCCGGGGACGACGTCGACAAGCGGGTTGCCGTCCTGTCGGGAGGGGAGAAGGCGCGGGTGGCGCTGGCCAGAATGCTGGTGCGGCCGGCCGCTTTGCTGGCCCTCGACGAGCCCACGAACCACCTCGACCTGGCTTCCCGCGAGGTGCTGGAGGAGGCGCTGGCCGCCTTCCCGGGCACCATCGTGTTCATCTCGCACGACCGGTACTTCATCAATCGGATCGCCACCAAGGTCGTGGAAGTCGAGGGGGGTGCGCTCACGGCCTACCTCGGCAGCTATGACGACTATCGCGACGCCAAGGCCCGTCACGTGCCGACGGCCGTGGAGACCGTGGCGCCGGCGGCCAGAGTGGCCGCCCCCTCCCGTCGTCCGCGCAGCTCGTCCGGCGGACGCGAGCTGCGCCAGCGTCTCGGGGATCTCGAGGCGAAGATCCACGCTCTGGAGGCGCGGCTGGCCGAGCTGACGACCGTGTTCGGCGATCCGCTGCTCTACGCCGATGGCGAGCGGGTGCGCGCGGCCACGCGCGAGCGGGCCGATACCGAGACCCAGGTGGCCGGACTGTTGCGCGAGTGGGAGGAACTCTCCGCGCGGGTGGTCGCCCATGAGTGAGTGGTGGGTGCCGGTGGACACCGACGCTCTCAAGCGGGAGCGGATGCGCTCGCGCGAGCTTCGCCAGAGCCCGTGGTGGAAAAGGCGGATCGAGGCGGGGATCTGCTTCTACTGCCGGGGACGGGTAGGCCGGCTTGCCCTCACCATGGACCATGTGGTGCCGCTGGGACGCGGCGGCAAAGGTGTCCGCGGCAACGTGGTCCCCGCCTGCAAGGACTGCAACACGCGCAAGAAGTCCATGCTGCCCGTGGAGTGGCAGGAGTACCTCGACAGACTCTCCCGTATCGACTGAAGCACACGTATCCGTCCGGCGTGTCTGAAACACTGGACATTGATCCCCCCGGGAGCTCTCGCTTGAATGGTGGCGCTCGACACCATCGAGCGTGCGGCTCACCCGTAGCTCCCTGGAGGAGACCACCTATGAACACCATGCGCGCGTCTCTCATCGCTCTGCTCCTCGCTCTGATCTCCGGGCCCTGGCCGTCCACCGCCGAGAGTCCCCGACGTGTGGAGGACCCGGCCACGCGCCCGGAACCCTCAGCCAAGGATCGTCCCGCGCGGGTGGTGGCGATTCCGAGCGAGACACCCGTCAACATCAACACGGCCGGCGTGAAGGAGTTGATGACCCTCACCGGTGTCGGCCGAAAAGCCGCCGAGCGCATCATGGCCCACCGGGAGGCGCGGGGGCCCTTCAAGAAACCCGATGACATCAAGAAAGTCGAGGGCGTAGGAGACGCGGTCTGGGAGAAGAACCGTCCGCGCATCGTGGTTCGCTGATCGCGACCCGCGCCGTAATTTTCCCTTTGTGTTTGAGGCGGCTCATGTAGGATAGGTTCAAGTCGGTCGGAGCGTCACAGCGCTCCTCCAGCGTCCCCGCCGACAATTCCGCCGGCGGCTGAACGTGACCGAGCCCCGGTCCGGGAATCGGCATCCGGTTCTGGGCGAGTGGGACTGGGCCCGCGTGGTGCCCTTGCCGAGAATAGGAGGTGATCCAGCCGATGTGTAAACCTACGGTGATCTGTGAGGTGGTTGCCTCCTAGGCAATTCCACGCTAGCTCAAGGTGGAGCGCCTGGGGACCCAGGCACCACCGGCCCCGACGATCCCGCCGACACCAGCGGGGTGACGCGCACGCAGGACGAGGTCGCGTCGCAAACATCGTCGGGGCTTCTTTTTTTGCGTGACGTCGAGCCTTCTGTGGGTCGAGAGCAGAAGCCGCGGATCAGGTGAGGACCTCCCGGGTCCGCCGGCGGACCCGGGAGGAACAGGCGGGGTGAGCTAGACTTTCCGGACGTTCGCTGCCTGAAGACCCTTCGGGCCGCGCGTCACCTCGAACTCGACCCGATCTCCCTCGGAGAGACTCTTGAAGCCGTTGGCCTGGATGGCGCTGTAGTGGACGAACACGTCCTCACCGCCCTCCTGAGTGATGAAGCCGTACCCCTTTGCATCGTTGAACCACTTGACTTGTCCCTGTGCCATTCCTGCGACCTCTCTTTGCGGGGGTCTTCAAGCCCCTCTTGTACTCCCGCCGGTCTGGCGGGGTTTGCCCTCCGGCATTGGCGGGCAAAAGAAAAACGCCGCGCGAATCCGAGTCGCGCGGCGTGTGCTTCGATGTCTTGATCGATTCTAACTCCCGTGTGGATCGAAGAACGCGCGCATTGTACATGACTCAGAAGGGGAGTCAAACGAATTCGACCCACGGAGCCCAGGGTCACGATCGGCCCTGGCGCCCGGAACCCGTACAAGCCCCCGAAAATCCTATGGTTTTGGCGTTGCCCGTCCGAGCATCCTAAGTCCCTGTCAGCATTGAAGTTTTGGACTTCCCCGCCGCTCGAAGCTTTGCTACCATCAGTTCTTGCCAGTCCGAATATGAAACCGCGGTGACGATGGAGTCGTCATGCTTTACAACCTTCTGGCCGGCATGTTCTCGAACGATCTGGCCGTGGACCTCGGGACCGCCAACACCCTCGTGTACGTGCGGGGTGAGGGAATCGTTCTCAACGAGCCGTCCATCGTGGCCATCTTGCAAGTCGATCATTCCGTCCTCGCCGTGGGCCGCGACGCGAAGGCCATGCTGGGTCGGACGCCAGGCAGCATCGTGGCCATCCGGCCGCTGAAAGATGGGGTCATCGCCGACTTCGACGTGACCGAGAAGATGCTGCACTACTTCATCAACAAGGTTCACCGCCGGCGCACCCTCGTCCGGCCACGGATCGTCATCGGGGTGCCCTCCGGGATCACGCAGGTGGAGAAGCGTGCGGTGCGTGACTCGGCCATGCAGGCCGGCGCGCGCGAGGTGTACCTCATCGAGGAGCCCATGGCCGCCGCCATCGGCGCCGGGCTGCCCATCGAGGAGCCCGGGGGCAACATGATCGTGGACATCGGCGGCGGGACCACCGAGGTGGCGGTGATCTCGCTGTCCGGGATCGTGTACAGCAAGTCGGTCCGCATCGCGGGCGACGAGATGGACGAGGCCATCGTCCAGTACATCAAGAAGCACTACAACCTGCTGGTGGGCGAGCGGCGATCGGAGGAGATCAAGATCAATCTCGGCGGCGCCTTTCCCACGGGCGGCGAGCATCGGGTCATGGAGGTCAAGGGCCGCGACCTCATCGACGGCATTCCCAAGACCATCACGGTGACCGACGAGGAGATCCGGGAGGCGCTGCGGGAGCCGGTCATGACCATCGTGGAGACGGTGCACACCTGTCTCGAGCGGACGCCGCCCGAGCTGGCGGCCGACATCATCGACAAGGGCATCGTGCTCACCGGCGGCGGCGCCCTCCTGCGGGGCATCGATCAACTGCTGCGCCAGGAGACGAACCTGCCGGTGACGGTGGCCGATGAGCCGCTGTCGTGCGTGGCCCTCGGGACAGGCAAGGTGCTCGATGAGCTTCCGCTCCTCAAGAAGGTGGCGATCCCCGCCTGATCGTCCCGCTGGGGCCTGAGAGTGAAGACGCGAGGGCTTTCTCTGGTGGTGGGCACAATCGTACTGTGTCTGCTCCTGCTCACCTTGCAGACGCGCAGCCAGTCATCCGCCGCCGCTGATTGGCTCGCCTCCCTGACCACCCCGATCCAGGCGACCTTGGCCCGCACGGGCCAGTTTGCCCTCGGCCTCTGGTCTACCTACCGGGAGTGGAAGGACGTGCGCGCCGAGAACATCCGGTTGCGCGACCAGATCCAGAGTCTGCGCGTGTCCACCCTGCGTCTCGAGGAAACGGCCGACGAGAATCGGCGGCTGCGCCACTTACTCGCGCTCCAGCAGCAGCTTCCGGTCGCGACCATGGCCAGTGAGATCATCGCCCGCGAGTGGGGTGGTTGGGTGCGATCCTTGACCATCAACCGCGGGCGCCAGGACGGCATCGACAAGCTCGCCGCCGTGATCACGGGCGCCGGACTCGTGGGACGCGTGGCCGAGGTGCGGGGGGGAACCTCGATCGTCCAGGTCCTCATCGATCCCTGCCTCGACGGTAGGCGCGCTCGTGGTCCGGACGCGAACGCAAGGCATCGTGGAGGGCGAGTCGCGCGGCACGATGCGGTTCAAGTTCATGGCCCGCGACGGGGCTGGCCTGCAGCCGGGTGACCTCGTCGTCACCTCGGGGGCAGGGGGACTCTTCCCGCGCGGGCTTCCGATCGCACGCGTGCGTGCCATCGACGATCGTGGCTCGGCCCTCTTCCACTATGCGGTGCTGACACCCGTGGTCGATTTCTCCCGCGTGGAGGAGGTGCTCCTCGTCGTGACCCCTGGCGGGGGAGGCGACGTCACGGCGTTCTTTCGCGAGGGGGATCGCTAGGTGCGCTCCCTCCTTCTGCTCGCCGTGGTCGGGGGCGGAGTCGCTCACGGGCCCCTGGCGTCCCTGTTCCGCGTGGGGGATGTCGTGCCCGACATCCCGCTCATCGTCGTGCTGATGCTGGCCTTGCGGCACGGTCCGGAGTTCGGCTGCGTGGCCGGACTGGTGTCAGGGCTGCTGCAAGACGTGTCGACGGGAGGGCTCATCGGCGTGCAGGCTCTCACCAAGGCGTTGATGGGCTTTGCCATCGGCGCCTCCGGCGCCCGCCTGAGCGTGACGTCCCCCCTCGTCCAGGTACCGGGTCTCGTCCTGCTGACGGTGGCCGAAGGCGTGGTCCGCTTCGGCATTCTGCAGTGGTTTCGCTACCCGGCGCCGTTCGGCGAGGTCATGGCGTACCAGGTCTTGCCCCAGGCCCTCTACAACGGCTTCCTGGGCGCGGCCGTGGTGCTGGTCCTGACCGTCGCCGAGTACCTGCGCGTGAGTCGATCGTTGTGATCGCCAACCGGCGCGACTTCGGCCAGCGGCGGGTGGTCGTGATGGCAGCCGTGGTCGGCGTCGCCTTCCTGGTCATCGTGACCCAGCTCTGGTATCTGCAAGTCATCTCGGGGGACTACTTCCGCGAGGCCTCGGAGAAGAACCGGATCCGGATACGACCGATCGCCGCCCAGCGCGGTATTCTCTACGATCGCCAGCATCGGCCGCTCGTCGACAACCGTCCGGCCTTCACCCTCTCGCTCATTCCGCGCGAGCTCGACGAGGCGGGGGACCGGCGCTCCGCCGTGCTCGGCCGCGTGTCGACCTTGCTCGGCATTCCCTATCGCGAGCTCACGGAGGTGGCGGCCCGCGTTCACGGTGATCCCGCGGCTCCCGTGCGGGTGCGCCGCGGCTTGACGCTCGAGGACGTGGCCAAGATCGAGGAGTGGAAGCTCGAGCTCCCTGGCGTGATCGTGGAGGTCGAGCCGCAGCGCGTCTACCCTACCGGCCGCTTCGCCGCCCACCTGCTGGGCTACGTGCGCGAGGTCAGCGACGAGCAGCTCCGGCAAGGGCTTTACCGACGGGGCGACATGGTGGGGCAGACCGGGCTCGAGCGACTGCTCGATGACTACTTGCGAGGTCAGGACGGGGGCGAGAGCGTCGAGGTCGATGCGCTCGGGCGCCACCTGGGTGTCATCCGGCGTTCGGAGCCGACTGCGGGGGCAGAGGTCATCACCACCGTCGACCGCCGCGTCCAGGAGGCGGCCGAGCAAGCCATGGCCGGACACGCGGGGGCCGTGGTGGTCCTGGATCCGCGCAACGGCGACGTGCTGGCCATGGTCTCCACGCCGGCCTTCGACATCGACCGCTTCACGGGCACCATCGATCGCGCGGCATGGCTGGCCGTCGTCAAGGATCCGGCCCATCCCCTCCTGAACCGGACGATCCAGACGCAATACGCGCCGGGCTCCGTCTTCAAGATCATCGTGGCCGCCGCCGGCCTCCAGGAAGGCACCCTGACACCCATGGACCGCCTGCGCTGCACTGGAGAGTTCCATCTGGGCGGGGTAACCTTCAAGGATTGGAAGAAGGAAGGCCACGGCTCCGTCGATCTGCTCCGTGCGGTGAATCAGTCCTGCAACATCTACTTCTACCACTATGGGCTCCGCATCGGTGGCTCCGCCATCAGCCGCTACGCGGCAATGTTCGGGCTCGGACGGCCGACGGGGGTCGTGTTCGGCGGCGAGAAGAGCGGGCTGATTCCGTCACCCGCGCAGCGCGCGGGGACGGAAGGGAGCCGTGTGGCACGCCGGGGACACCGTCAACATGTCGATCGGCCAGGGCGCGCTCCTGGTGACGCCGATGCAGGTCGCTCGCTTCATGGCGGCCGTGGCCAACGGCGGCATCCTGTGGCGGCCGCGTCTCGTCCAGCGCGTCGAACGCGGCCAGGATGTGGTCTGGAGCGACGGGGGCGAGGTGACCGGTCACGTGGAACTGTCCCCGATGGTCTGGGCATTTCTCCGCCAGAGTCTGTGGTCGGTCGTCAACGAAGGCGGCACGGGCGCGGGCGCCCGCATCCCCGGCCTCGACGTGGCAGGGAAGACCGGTACCGCCCAGACGATCGCGAACTCCAAGTCGGACAAGGGACAGGATCACGCGTGGTTCGCCAGCTTTGCTCCGGCCCGCGCACCTGAGGTCGTGGTGGTCGTTCTCGTCGAGCGGGGAGGAAAGGGCGGCCAGGTGGCTGCCCCCATCGCCCGCCAAATTCTGAGAGCAATCTTCCTCGAGAAGGTGGCCTCGGTGGAGTGGGCGGGCTAGACCCTGATGGTCGGCGTCGATCGACGGCTCCTGCAGAACGTGGACTGGACTATCCTCGTGGCGGCCCTGGCCCTGGTCGGCATGAGCGCCGTGACCCTCGTGAGCCTGCACGTCGGGCGCGCGGGGGGCGCCGTGTTGTGGCGCCAGCTTGCCTGGGTCGGCGTGGGTCTGGTCGCGCTCCTGGTCGTGTCGAGTCTCGACTATCGCAGGCTCGTGCGCCTGGCTCCGGCCATTTACGTGGCCGGGCTGGCCGCGCTCGTGACCGTGTTCTTCATCGGGCGGACCGTGTCCGGCGCGCGGCGCTGGATCGGGCTCGGACCGTTCACCTTTCAACCCTCGGAACTGTTCAAGTTCGCCTTCGTCCTCATGGCGGTCTGGCTGCTCACCTCGCGCGCGGCCCGCGGGGGCGGTCTCGGTGCCCTCGCCCTGACCGTGCCCGTCCTGGCCGTGCCGTTCGTCCTCATCGTCAAGCAGCCCGACCTCGGCTCGGCTCTCGTCCTCCTGCCCGTCATGCTGGCGCTCCTGGTAGGGTCGGGGCTGCCGATGCGGCTGGTGGGCGGGCTTCTCGGGCTGGGCCTGGCGGTGATGCCGGCCGCGTGGGTGTTCATGAGGGACTATCAGCGCGAACGAATCATGGTTTACCTGGATCCCGTGCGTGACCCGCTGGGGAGCGCCTACAACGTGATCCAGGCGAAGATTGCGATCGGATCGGGTCAGCTCCTGGGCAAGGGAGTGGCCGGCGCCACCCAGAGCCGGCTGTCCTTTCTCCCGGAGCGTCACACGGATTTTATCTTCGCCGTATTCGCCGAGATGTGGGGGTTTGTCGGCTGTATCACGTTGCTCGCCTGCTACGCCATCCTCCTCGCGCGGGGCTTCGACATCGCGGCCTCGGCCCGGGAGCCGGTCGGGCGCTTGGTGGCGCTGGGCGCCACCGCGCTCCTGGCCACCCAGATCCTGGTCAACGTGGGGATGGTCACCGGGCTGCTCCCGGTGGTGGGCGTTCCGTTACCACTCATGAGCTATGGGGGCTCGTCGATGCTCGTCACCCTCATGACGCTCGGACTCCTCCTCTCGGTGCGAATGCGGCAGTTCCAATGAGACGCGTGGCCCGTCCACGACCGGACGATGGCCCCGTGTCAGCGAGGTGCTGCCGTGGGCAAACGAATCGTCGTCAACGCGGGATTGACCGAAACTCGCATCGCGGTCCAGGAGAATAATCTCCTCACCGACCTCTTCCTCGAGCGTCAAGACAAGCGGTCGATCGTCGGCAGCGTCTACAAGGGCGTGGTGACCAACGTCCTGCCCGGCATGCAGGCGGCCTTCGTCGACATCGGCCTGAGCAAGGACGCCTTTCTCTATGGCGGGGACTACACCGCCAACCTGGGTGAGTCGGTCATCGCGTCCCTCGATGCCGACGACGACGACAGCGAGGTCGACGTCGACGTCGACGAGCCCCCGCGCCGTGAGCCCGTCGTTCCCATCGAGGAGCTCCTGCACAAGAACCAGACCATCCTCGTCCAGGTGTCGAAGGAGCCGCTCGGGAGCAAGGGAGCTCGCGTCACCTCGTTCATCTCCATCCCCGGCCGCTACATCGTGTACATGCCTCAGGCTCGCCACGTTGGTGTCTCGCGCCGGATCCACGACGAACGGGAGCGCGATCGCTTGCGGGCGGCGGTGCGGGCCCTCAACCCGCCTCCGGGCGGCTACATCGTGCGCACCAACGCCGAGGGAAAGGGGGAGGAAGAGTTCGCCGCCGACGTCGCCTTCCTCGGCCGCTTGTGGAGCCAGACTCAGGCGCGGTTCGAGCAGACGGCCGCCCCCGCCGCCCTGCACGCGGAAATGGACCTGGCCTTCCGGGTGGTGCGCGACCTCTTCTCGCCGGAGGTGGAGGAGTTCGTGGTGGACACGCGCGAGGTGTTCGAGCGCTGCATCGGATATGCGCGCTCGCTGGTGCCGACCTTGCTCGATCGGGTGAGCCTCTACGAGGGGACCGTCCCCATCTTCGAGTCGTTCGGCATCGAGAAGGACATCGAGAAGGCGCTGCGTCGACGCGTGTGGCTGCGCTCGGGCGGGTACATCGTCATCGACCATACCGAGGCCCTGGTGTCCATCGACGTCAACACCGGCAAGTACGTGGGCAAGCGGGACTTCGAGCAAACGGTGCTGAAGATCAATCTCGAGTCGGTGGGAGAGATCGTGCGGCAGATTCGCCTGCGTGACCTGGGGGGCATCATCATCATCGACTTCATCGACATGGAGCGGGAGGAGCACCGCGAGCAGGTCGAGAAGGCCCTCAAGCGCGCCCTGGCCGACGACAAGGCCCGCACCAACATGCTGCAGATCTCGGAGCTCGGCCTGGTCGAGATGACCCGCAAGCGCGTCCGCGGGGATCTCCGTTCGCTCCTCACCATGGCCTGTCCGACATGCTCGGGCAGCGGCGTCACCAAGACGGACGCCACGCTCGCCGCCGAGGTCTTTCGTGCCGTGCGGGCCAGGGCGGCCGCCGATCCACACCGCGAGCTCGTGATCCGTGTGCACCCTGATGTGGCTGCTCACCTGGAAGCCGAAGCCCGAGACGCCCTGGAGCGGCTGGCCAGCACCCTCGACCGCAAGATCACGGTGCAGGCCGTGACCGGCCACGCGCACCGCGACGAGTTCGAGGTTCTGCTCCGCTGATGGCTGGCGGCCGCACGAGCAGCGCGCGCATCGTCGCCGACCTGCGCGTCGCGGCGCGTAAAGGGGATCGGGCCGCCTTGACGGTGGCCATCAACGACATGAAGACCCTGGCCTTCTCGCCCCGCTACTGGGAGAAGTACTTGCAGCTTCTCGGGAACCCGCTGGCGCGCCTGGTGGACCTGCTTGTCATCAAGCAGGGGGAGCGCATCGCACGGCAGAAGGGCTGGAAGCTGCCGAAGCCCGTCCCGCGGCCCGCCGCGCGAAGCGCCTCGAAACCGAGCAAGACCCAGCGAGGCGCTCGCCGCTCCCGCCCCGCATCCGACAACCAGCCGAGTCTGTTTTGATCGACGATCCGGCGTGGCGGCCGGCCGATGCCGATTCGTTGACAGGGCGGAGGGGGGCTTCCATACTACCCCGTGGGGGTATGGCCAATGGCTGACGATCAGGTGCGGGACCGCGCCCGTGCGCGCCTCCGGCGGATCGAGGGGCAGGTGCAGGGGCTGCAGAGGATGATCGCGGCCGATGCCTCCTGCGCGGACGTCCTCCTTCAGATGTCGGCGGTGCAGGGGGCCCTGACCCAGGTGCAGAAAATCCTGCTCGGCCGCCACCTGGAGTCGTGCGTGGTGGACGCCCTGCGCTCGGGCTCCAAGCTCGATCGCCAGCGCAAGCTCGACGAGCTCCTCGACGTCTTCACGCGGTTCGCCGCCCGCTGATGGCCTCGCTGGCGTGAACCGGCCGCCGCTGCTCGAGGGTCGCGAGCGGTACCAGCGAAGGGTATGGGGCCGGGCGGACCATGCCCCGTCCGGGGATGCGTTCGTGCATACCGTGCGCATTGCCGAACCCGCGCGCGAGGTCGAGGTGACCGTGGAGGTCTTGCCGTCGCCGAGCTATCGGATCCGTGGCGTCCAGGCGCGGTCGCTGGCCGGCAAGCTCGATCCACGCGGGATCGAGGGTCTGGCGGCCCTGGCGGGAACGGCCATGGTCGCGGGACTCGGGCGGCGCGTCCGCGAAGCGGTCGGGAACGGAGCGGGCGCCGACCTCCTGCTCGATTCGATGATCGAGGCGGCGAGGCTGACGCGCCAGGTCGGGTGCCTCCCGCGCGCGCGGGTCGAGCACGCTGTCGCGATGGGCGCTCGAGGCTTCTGGCAGCTCGATCGGGAGGGCTGGATCGATCTGCCCGATTCATGCTTCACGTACAGCGCGGCGGGAGCGGCGCTGCTCGACACGCGCACGGTGACGGCCGCCGCCAGTCCGGACCTCTACTGCTCGCACCCGGGCCAGCGCGGTGTCTTCGAGCGCCACAAGGTCGCCGAGCTCGCCATCGAGGGCGCGCATCTCAGGCTGGCCCACTCGATGCACGACAATGTCCACGGCTTCGAGGTGGTCTACGAGGTCGAGCTGGCCTCGGGCCGCTTCGTGCGCGCGGAGTCGGTGACCCCGCGACTGCCGTACGCGGGCATCTGCTCGGAGCCGCAGGGGAAAGTCCGCGCGCTCCTGGGCGAGACACTCGATCCGGGCCTCGCCAAGCGCATCCAGGCGCACCTCGGCGGCACGAGCGGCTGCGCGCAGCTCTACGACTTGACGGCCGACCTCCTGAAGCTGGTCGCGTCCCCCGTGTATGCTGAGACAGGATGAGCGCAACAAGGTTCCTGCCCGTGGGCAAGTTGCGCCCGGCCTTCCTGGGCGCGCTGCTGACCCGGCATCCGATCACCGATCCACGCGTGTTCATGGGTCCGCGAGTCGGCGAGGACGCGGCCGTCCTCGATATCGGCGATCGTTTCCTCGTGGCGACCAGCGACCCCATCACGTTCGCGAGCGAAGAGCCCGCGTGGTACGCCGTGCAGGTGAACGTGAACGACATCGCCGTGCGCGGAGCGTGTCCGAGATGGTTCCTGGCCACCCTGCTCCTGCCCGAGGGCCGCACCGACGAGGATGCGGTCGCGCGCCTCTTCGAGGAGATCATGGCGGCGTGCGCGGAGGTGGACGTGACGCTTGTCGGCGGCCACACGGAGGTCACCGCTGGACTCGACCGGCCGATCGTCGTGGGCACCATGCTGGGCGAGGTGGCCAAGGACAAGCTGGTGACCACCGGCGGGGCGCGCGTGGGTGATGCCGTCGTGCTCACCAAGGGTGTGCCGCTGGAGGGCGCTGCCCTCATCGCGCGCGAGAAGGAGGCGGAGCTGCGCGCGCGGGGAATCCGCCCCGCGGTCATCGCCCGCGCCAAGGGGTTTCTCCGACAGCCCGGTCTCAGTGTGCTCCCCGAGGCCGAGATCGCCTGCGAGCTGGCCACCGTCCACGCGATGCACGACCCCACGGAAGGCGGCGTGGCCACGGCGCTGCACGAGCTCGCCATCGCCGCCGGCGTCGGACTGCGGATCGATCGCAGCCGCATCACCGTGGTGCCAGAGGGAGCAGAGCTGTGCCGGGAATTCGGGCTCGATCCCCTCGGAACCATCGCCTCCGGCTCGCTGCTCATGACCCTGTCGCCCGCCGAGGCGGGTGTGGTCATTCATGCCCTGGCGCGCGAGGGCATCGATTCGCACTACATCGGCCAGGTTGTCCCGCGCGAGCAGGGGCTTCTCTTGGTGGATGGCAGTCGGCAGGAGCCGCTCCCCATCTTCGAGCAAGACGAAATCACCAAAATCTTCGCCGGCCGATGAAAAGGACCCCATCTGCGTCGTCGGCTCCTCGCTCCTCCCTGCGACGTGGCAGGGCCACGCCTCAGTCGTCGCTCGTCGCCGCCTAGCATCTGGGGCCTTTTGATCGGCCGGCGGCGCGTGGCCTCGGGCTCGGGAACTTCACTACCCTTTTGATCGGCCGGCGGCGCGTGGCCTCGGGCCCAGGGACCCCACGAACCCTTTTGAGCGGGCGGCGGCGCGTGGGCTTTGGGCTGAGGAAGCCGACAGCATGCCGCAGATTGGGTATAGCAGGCGGGCGGTGGCGTTGGGGCGGGAGGGGATGGTTGCGTCTGCGCATCCGCTCGCGGCGTTGGCGGGGGTGGAGGTCTTGAAATCGGGTGGAACCGTCGCGGACGCGGCGGTGGCGGTCAATGGGGTGCTCGCTGTCACGCAGCCGTACTGCTGTGGGGTGGGCGGTGATTTGTTTGCGCTGTACTACGAGGCGGGGACGCGGAGGGTTCACTTTCTCAATGGGGCGGGGCGGTCGGGGAGCCGGGCTACCCTTGAGGAGCTTCGGAGGCGGGGTCTCGCGGCGGTGCCGATGGTGGGCGCGGCGTCGGTCAGCGTGCCGGGGTGTGTGCGGGCGTGGGGTATGCTGCTCGAGCGGTTCGGGACGCGGCCGCTGGGCGAGCTGCTCCAGCCGGCGATTCACTACGCGGAGCATGGGTTTCCCACCACGCTCCTGGTGAGCCAGGCCACGGGGGAGATGGCGCCGAACTTCGACGATCCGGAGTGGCATCGCATCTTCAGGCCCGGCGGCCGGGCACCCGGGCTCGGCGAGCTGCTCGTGCAGGCCGATCTTGCGCGCACTCTTCGCGAGCTCGCCGCGGAGGGCCCCGACCTCTTCTATCGAGGCCGAATCGGCCAGGCCATCGCGCGGCGGCTGGAGGCGGATGGCTTCGTCACCGTCGATGATCTGGCCCGTCACACGGGCGAATGGGGCGAGCCCATCTCGACCACCTATCGGGGAGTGACCGTCTACGAGACTCCGCCTCCGACCCAGGGACTGGCCGCCTTGCTCGGTCTGAATCTCCTGGAAGGGTTCGATCTCGCCCGTCATCCCGTGCACTCGGTCGAGCACCTGCACATGCTGATCGAGATGAGCAAGCTCGCCTACGCTGATCGCGATCGGTGGATCGGTGATCCGGCCAAGGTCGAGGTGCCCGTGGCCGCGCTCCTGGCCAAGGCGTACGCGGGTGAGCGGCGTCAGGCCTTCGATCGCCGGAAGGCGCACGCCTACGCCGCGGGCGACCCGGAAGGCGACACCACGGGTTTCGTGGTGGCGGACGGGCGGGGGAACGTGCTCAGCGTGATTCAGAGTCTGTTTCACTCGTTCGGCTCGGGAGTGGTCCCGCCGGGCACCGGAGTGCTCCTGCACAACCGAGGCCGCCATTTCACCACGCAGGAAGGGCACCCCAGCGTCCTGGCCCCCGGCAAGCGTCCGTTCCACACGCTCATGGCGTCCATCGTCACCCGGGACGAGCGGCCGCTGGCGGGCTTCGCCACCATGGGCGGCAACGGTCAAGCCATGTTTCACCTGCAGGTGCTGACCAACCTGCTCGACTACGGCATGGACCCGCAGGAGGCGATCGAGCGTCCCCGATTCCTGATCGGGGCGTTTCTTCCCGACGATCCGTCGGACATCACGCGCCTGGAGTCCCGGGTGGCGCGGCGGGTGATCACGGCCCTCGAGCGCCGCGGCCATCGCCTGCGCGTGGAGGGGGAGTTCCTGCATCGAGTCGGGCACGCGCACGCAATCACCCTCCGCGAGGGGACCCTCATGGGCGGCGCCGATCCGCGGGGCGACGGTATTGCGCTTGGCTTCTGATCCAGGATCAGGCGCGGTCAGGGCGCGCCTGCCCGTGCTGGCGGCGCTCCTGCTGGTCCTCGCGGCCCCGTTCGGATTTCCGGTGTCGGCCCAGGCACTGGAATGGGGGTCCATCAATCCGGGCGAGACCACGATGGACGCCGTCCGCAAGCGCTACGGCAAGCCCACCCAGGCCACGACCCAGAAGGTCGACGGCTACGATTCGGCGCAGTGGGTGTACGAGGAGGCCGAGGCACCGACGGGCATGATCAGGATGATCGTCGAGTTCGGCATCCTCACCCCGACGGGCTATGTGCCCCAGATCGTACGAAGCCTGCTGCTGCATCCCAAGCCGGGCATGTTCAATCGGCAGCTCGTCGTTCAAGGCTGGGGACCGCCGACGGCGACCGGCGAGCAGAGCGGCAGCCCGGCCTACCTGTACGAGGATGGTCTCTTCGTGGTCTTCGACGGGGCGGGGTGGGAGGTGAAGACGATGCTCTTCGTTTCCAAGCAGAAGCTTCCGCCGCCCGAATCCGCTACGCCGCCCGGACCCGCTCCGCCGCCCGCCGCTACGCCGTCCGCACCCGCTCCGCCGCGCTGATCAAACCCCGGACGGGAATGCTGAGCCACGAGGGGCGGTTGTTTGCCTCGTACACGACCTCGTAGGCGGCCTTCTCGAGCTCGAACACTGCCAGGGCCCGCGTGAACGAAGACGGCGCAGGGGGAACGAATGGCGCGCCGGCCGCGGCGGCGAGGTATCCGGCCGTGAACTCACCTTGCGCCTCGAGCTCCCAGGCCGTCCGCCATGGCTCGCCCGCTCCCTCGCGCTCGGCGGCGGCGGCATAGCTGATGGAGCGGAGCATCCCGGCCACGTCGCGCACGGCCGCGTGCTTGCGACGCCGCTCGGCCAGAGGCCGCAGCGGCTCGCCCTCGAAGTCGACGATCATGAAGTCGGCCTGGGCCGGCACGTACAGGGTCTGGCCGAGGTGGAAGTCGCCGTGATGCCGGATCTTCGCGACACCCCTCAGGCCAGCCAGGGCAGCCCGGACGTCGGGAGCCTCGATGGGCAAGGTCCCGCCGAGGGCGGCACGGGCGGCGGCGATCTGATGCTCCACGTCCTCCGACCAGCGCTGAAGATCAGCGTCGCTGATGGGCTCCGGCGCGAAGGCCGGGTCAGCCGGGTCGCTGGCCAGGGCCAGGTGGAGCTGACCGGTTCGCTCTCCCAGGCGACGAAGCGCCGCCAGGGCCGGCGTCGCCGGCGGTCGGGACGAACCGGCGCGCGGGGTCAGCGCGCGCAGCTCGGCGAGCATCCAGCTCCAGCCGTCCTCGCACCCGTTGATCAGCTGGCTGGCCACCGCCAGGGTGGCCCGTTCGCCCGACGGGGCTTCGTAGGCGAGCGAGCCGAGCAGACGGGGCGTGTGAGCGAAGGACGTTCGCTCGGTGAGAAAGCGCGTCAGCTCTTCCTCCGGATTCACCCCCGACAGCAATCGGCGGATCTGCTTGAGCATCAGGACGTTGCCGAACGCGATCGAGGTGTTGCTCTGCTCGGCGCCCCGCCGGTGGTTCGGGAGATTATCGGGCAGGGGCCGGGGAAAGAACGAGGTGGGGTGGCCGGTGACGATTCCCCCGCCGCCTGCCACTCGCTCCCCATCCGCCATCACGTTCAGGAGGCCTCGCGCGAAACCCGGGTCATCGAGGGCATCACGAGGAGCGGCCGCGGGGAGCAGGGGCAGCACGTAGCGATCGTCGGTCCCGTTGGAGAGCCTCACCCGCGCCAGCACGAGAAACGCTCCTCCGAGCGGAACGCGCGCCTCGATCGCCACCTCGTTGATGCGGTGCGCCTTGCCCGCGAACCACCGCTGCTCGGGCAGCCAGGAGGCCAGGGTAGCGGGAGACGGTAAGGTCACATCCGGCGCAGGACGAAGATCTGTGCTGAATCGATGGCCGGGTCCAGCACGACGTAGCCGCGAGGTCCCCGCCATTCGTACCGCCGGTCGCTCAGGAGCTCGTGCATGACGTAGGGCTCGTCGGGGCGAAGGCCAAGCTCGGCGAGGGGCACGTCGACCAGAGAGGCATGCGGGCCGTGGAGATCCAGGTTGGCGGCCACGAAGACCACGTTGTCACCCTCGGGGGTCATCTTGCCGTACCAGACGATGTTCGGATCGTCGGCCTCGTAGAAGCGCAGGTTGCGGTAGAGATGGAGCGCGCGGTTCTCGCGGCGGATGCGGTTGATGGCGGTCACGAACTCCACCAGGTTGCCGGGAGCCTTCCAGTCGCGCGCCCTGATCTCGTACTTCTCGGAGTCGAGGTACTCCTCGGACCCTTCCCGCACGGGCACGTTCTCGACCAGCTCGTAGCCGCTGTAGATCCCGTACAGGGGCGAGAGGGTCGCGGCCAGCACCAGGCGCATCTTGAAGGCGGACCGGCCTCCCGTCTGCAAGGTCTCGTGCAGGATGTCGGGCGTGTTGGGCCAGAGGTTGCCCCGGAAGTAGTCGGCCATCGGCGGTCCGGTGATCTCCGTCAGATACTCGACCAGCTCCGCCTTCGCGTTTCGCCACGTGAAGTAGGTGTAGGACTGCGTGAAGCCGGCCTTGCCCAGGACCTTCATCATCTTGGGGCGCGTGAAGGCCTCGGCCAGGAAGATCACGTCGGGGTGAGCGCGCTGGATGCTGGCGATGAACCATTCCCAGAACGGCACGGGCTTGGTATGAGGATTGTCCACCCGGAAGGTGCGCACACCGTGGCCGATCCAGAACTCGACGATCCGCCGCATCTCCTCCCACAGGGGCCTGGGATCGGGACAGTAGAAATTGACCGGATAGACGTCCTGGTACTTCTTGGGCGGATTCTCGGCGTACTTGATGGTGCCGTCGGGACGGTGGAAGAACCACTCCGGGTGCTCCCGCACGTACGGGTGATCCGGCGAGCACTGGATGGCGAAGTCGAGCGCGACCTCCAGGCCAAGGCGCTCCGCTGCCTCCACGAAGCGGTCGAAGTCCTCCAGGGTCCCGAGCTGCGGATGGACGGCCATGTGGCCGCCCTCCTCGCCGCCGATCGCCCACGGACTTCCGGGGTCGCCGGCCGCGGCAGTGAGCGCGTTGTTGCGTCCCTTGCGAAAGGAGCGGCCGATGGGATGGACGGGCGGCAGGTACACGACATCGAAGCCCATGGCCGCGATGCGTTCGAGCTGACCCTCGGCGTCCTTGAAGGTGGCGTGCAGCCCGTCGCCGCGCGCCGAGCGCGGGAACATCTCGTACCAGGCGGCGAAGCGCGCCCGCTCGCGATCGGCCACCACGGTGTACTCGCGCGCGCTCCGGGTCGCGCTCTGCCGGTCGAGGTGGCGGGCCATGAGCGCGGCCAGGGCTGGCTCACGCGCCACTTCAGCCGCCTCCGCCTGGCCGGGGGCGGCGGCCATTCGCTCGGCGGTGTCGCGCAGCTCACGCGCCGCGCTCCCCTCCGCGCGCCGCGCCGCGTCCTCGATCAGGCCGCGTCCCTCGAGGAGCTCGCTGGCCACGTCCCCTCCTGCATCGATCCGCTTGGCGAGGTCGGCCAGCCACGAGAGGAAGGGATCCGCCAACGCCTCGATGAAGAACTCGTAGCGCCCGTTCCGCTCGAGCGGGAAGGAGCCCGCCCAGCGATCGTTGTCCACGTGCTGCAGGGGAGCTTCGCGCCAATCCTTCTCCCCGGGGCCGCGATACCGGACCCAGGCGACCAGCACGTCGTGACCTTCCTTGAAGATGTCGGCCGATACCTGCACGACCTGGCCCACCTCGGACTTGGCGGGGTAGCGCCCGCCGTCGACGGCCGGCTCCACGTTCTCGATGACGACCGTCTGCATCAGGGCGGGATGTCCCATGGTGCTTGAACGGCGTCCGCGCGCGCGCGCCGTCATGGCTGAAACCTGAGTGCCCGGGCGAGCGGCGAGAGCAGCTCACGCAGATCCTCCCGCCTCTGGCGAAGGGCGAAGAAGCGATTCTGCGCCTCCCAGTGTCCCAGGCCCACGCCGAGTCGCTCGCCGCCCTCGATCAGGCTCACGCCCTGGGCGACGGTGGCGGCCGTGGGCGAATGCTCGACGATGTCGAGGATGCGCTCCAGGGCATCCTGCAGCAGGGGCCGCGCGGCCGCGAGGTTCAGGGTGAGGTGCAGCTTGCGGGCGTGCGTGCTGAACTCGAAGGCTCGGGCAGGGATGGCCAGCCGCACCGGCACCTCGGACAGCGCGGCCAGGGTGTCCTGCTCGAGCACCCGCCGGGCCACGACCGCCAGGGTCCCGGGGATCGGCACGTCGGCCGACTGCAAGTAGTCGAGCAGCGAATGGGTCTCCGCCCAGACCTGGCGCACGGTGGACTCGTGGCGGGCGATGACCTTCCCGAGCAGGGCGGCCAGGACGCGACGGCGCTCCTCGATGAAGAGGTCTGTCACCGAGAACATGTCCCGCCCGAACGCGGCGTCGAACCCGCGGACCACGTCGGGGACGCTGTGCCGGCCATAGCGCTCGAGCAGGTCGTGACGAAGCGCCTCGTAGTCGGCGGTGTCGTCGGTCAGCCGGACGCCACACGTGATGTCGTGGCCGCCGAAATGCGCCACCGCGAAGATGGCCCCCTTCGTGTGTCCGGTGAGCTCCGAGCTGACGCGAATGCGCCCCACTCTGAGCGCGGTGTCGCCGTAGGCGGCGTGTGCTTCGTCCAGACGCGTCACCTGGTAGGCGAACGGCCGGGCCTCGCGGGTCGGCGTGTCGAACAGCCCGCTGATGGCGTAGTGGGCGGTGAGCCGCCGGATGTCGGCGGCCGCCGTCAGCACGTGCCGACGGTAGACGTCGGCGCCGGTTCCCTCGTCCACATCGTTGCTCGCAGCCTGGTCGATGCGCTCCACGAATGCCATCTCGAGATCGGGGCCGCCCAGCTCGCGCAGGTAGCCGAGAGCCATGGCCGCGTAGCGCAGGTTCTGGACCGGTTCCAGACCTGCCAGGTCGTCGAAGAACCAGCCGCAGGAAGTGTACATGAGCAGACGCTGCCGCTGCATCTCGAGCAGACGTCGGGCCTCTACCTGGGCCGCCGCATCCAGGGGCGCCGAAGCATGGGCGTCGAAGAAGCGCGCGAGGACGGCCGGCCGGCGGTCGAGGATGACATCGATGTACGCGTCGCGGGCCGCCCAGGGATCCTTGAGCAGGCCGGACGCGTGCGCTTCGTAGAAGTCGTCGATCTCGCCCCGGAGCCAGTCGAGGGCCTCGCGCAGCGGGCCCCGCCAGTCTTGCCGGGTGGCGGGATTGACCCGGCAGCCGCAGTTGCTCCGCCAGCGCTCCACACCGTGCGCGCAGCTCCACGAGGTGGCCTCGCGGATCTCGACCTCGACCGTGGGGGGGTGAGCGGCCAGGAACGCGGCGTAGTTGGTGAGGACAGCCTCGCCGCTCCTCTCGATCAGCTCGAGCGCCGCCGCCAGCCCCATCTCCCCGAACCGGCTATGGTGGCCGTAGCTCTCACCGTCGGTCGCGCAATGGACGAGCTGGGGCCACGTGCGGTCCCCATGGAACGCGCCCTTGATGCGCGCGGCCAGTGTCTCCCCGGACGCGAGCGCGTTCTCGAAGGCGATGGCGCGAGACACGGGAGCGTCGTAGAAGAAGAGGTCCAGCGAGGCGCCGTGCTGGTCCTGCCAGCGATAGGCGCGGCTCGGGTCGATCGAGTCGCCGGCCTCCACCCAGGGCCCGCCCACAAGGGGTCGCGTGCGGCTCGCCTGGTGGGGTGCCAGGATCGTGAAGCGAATGCCCGCCTCCGCGACGACGCTCAAAGTCTCGCTGTCCACCGCCGTCTCCGGCAGCCACATGCCCTCGGGATCGCGGCCGAAGCGCGCGCGAAAGTCGGCCAGGCCCCACCGGACCTGCGTGACCTTGTCGCGCCGGGACGCGAGCGGCATGATCATGTGGTTGTAGACCTGCGCGATGGCGTTGCCATGGCCACGGAGCTGCCGGCTGATCCTGTCGGCCTCCAGGATGCTCGCGTAGACCTGGGGCCGGTGAGGGGCGAGCCAGGCCATCAGGGTAGGGCCCACGTTGAACGAGATCTTCTCGAAGTTGTTGACGATCCCGATGATGCGGTTCTCCGCCGACAGACGCCGGGCGGCCGTGTTAGGCGCATAGCACTCGTCGGCGACCCGCGCGTTCCAGTCGTGGGCGGGGGCGGCCGAATCCTGGACCTCGACCGTCTCCAGCCAGGGGTTCTCGCGGGGAGGCTGGTAGAAGTGGCCGTGGATGGTGACGAAGCGCGACAGGGTCACTACAGCTCCTCGAGGCCGAGCAGGAACTCGCGCCGCCCTCCTCGCGGCACCACGACCAGGCCCGACGGGTCCACGTGATAGTTCAGGCGATCCTGCCCGGGATCGCTCCCGATCTCGCGATCGGCCGGGATGATGTTGTAGCGATCGACGATGGCCCGCCGGATTCGGGCGCCCTTGCCCACCGAGGTGTAATCCATGACGATGGAGTCCTCGATGCTCGCGCCCTCGTTCACCCACACGTTGCGGCCGAGGATCGAGTTGCGAATGGTGGCGCGCTTGATGAGCGATCCCTCCGCGATGAGCGAGTTGTCGACGTCGCCTCCGATGAAGCGGGCGGGCGGGCCCGGGTGGGCACCCGCCTGGATGGGCCACCGGCGGTTGTCCAGGTCGAAGCGCGGCGACTCTCCCAGCAAGTCCATGTGCGATTCCCAGTAGCTCTCGATGGTTCCCACGTCGCGCCAGTAGCCCGGCTCCTCGTAGGGCTTCACCCCGGGCACCTCGTTTTCCTGGAAGTCGTAGGCGAACACCTTGCCGGTGGCCACGATCTCGGGAATGATGGAGCGGCCGAAATCGTGGTCGGTGCTGCGGCGGGCGTCGTGGAGCAGGGCGTCGACCAGCTGATGGCGGGTGAAGATGTAGTTGCCCATCGACACGAGGGCTCGCGTGGGATCGTCCGGCATCGCCCTCGGAACCGCGGGCTTTTCTGCCCAGTCCACGACCCGATTCTGACGGTCGACGCCGAGCACGCCGAAGGCGGAGGCCTGCTCGAGCCGCACGGGACGCGCGGCCATCGTGACCTCGGCGCCGGATTCGAGATGGAAGGCCACCATCTGGCCGATGTCCATCCGGTAGATGTGGTCCGCGCCGAACACCGCCACCACGTCCGGGTTGAAGTCGTCGATCAGGTGCAGGTTCTGCAGGACGGCATCGGCGGTGCCGCGGTACCATGCCTCGCCCGTCCGCATCTGGGGGGGCACCACCGCAATGAAGGCGTCGGAGAGGATGCCCGTCGTGCGCCAGGCCATGCGCAGATGCTCGATGAGGCTCTGCGATCGGTACTGCACGAGCACGTACATCGAGAACAGCCCGGAGTTGACCAGATTGGACAGGACGAAATCGATGATGCGATAGCGCCCCCCGAACGGGACCGACGGCTTGGAACGCTCGCGGGTCAGCGGATGAAGGCGCTCCCCCTTGCCGCCTGCCATGATCATGGTGAGGACTCGCGGCGGACGAGACATGGTCTCAGGCGCTCACTTTGCTGGCGCGGGGGGTAGGCGGCTGGCCCCAGGTCGCATCGAGGTCGGGGAAGCAGAAGTCCTCGCGCTCCAGCCGCTGCAGGAGTACCGATCCCTCCGGCGTCATGGGTTCTCCCCGCAGCAGCATTCCGGCCAGCTCGGAGAGACGCTTGAACTCGACGTAATGCTCGGCCACTCGCCGCTCGGCGTAGTCACGGGCGGCGCCGGTGGTGATGAGGAACTGCCAGTCCGACGACTCTAGAATTAGCAGCTCGCGCGATACCTGGGCCAGCACCCGGCGGGCATCGGGACTGACCGGCCCCAGCCGGTTGAGCAGAGCCACCCACTCCGTCTCCGCGCTGTACACGCGATCCCACGTCCACTCCGTTTCGCGGTTCAGCCACACGCGATGATCGCCCCCCTCGCCCCACGAGCCCTCGGGCAGAGCCAGGCTGGCCTGCGGCGGCACCCTCTGCAGCGCCTCGCCCATGGTCATGCGCGGGACGCCGATGCGGTGCATCTCACGCGCCGTGTGCTCGAGCCAGGCAGGACCCTCGAACCACCAGTGGCCGAACAGCTCGGCGTCGTAGGGTGAGCACACCAGCGCCGGTTCGGTCGCGCCCTCGCGCGCGAGCGTGCCTTGCACGAGCTCGGCAAAGTGCCGGGCGTGCAGGCGCACCTTGCCGGCCGCGTAGGCGGGATCGTAGAAGGTCTTGGTGGCCAGGTCGCGCTTCGCATCCGTGATGCGCCAGAGCTTGAGCCCGCCCGGCCAGTGCTTCTTGTGAAACTCCAGATAGGCGAACTCTCCCGGATAGCCGTGATCACGGCTCCACACCTGAAGGGTCGACTTCGGATCGCGGAAGAACGCGACCGCGGACCCGGTGCCGCCCCGTGAGGCGACCCGATAGGTGTGATAGGGCGATCGGTGAGTACTCTGGACGGTGGACGTGCTCTCCCCGAGATTCCCTGGCAACGTGAAGTAGTCGCGATAGGGGAAGACGGCGGCGCCGGCCGCCACCAGATGGGCGTCCGCGACGAAGTACTCGAGCCCGTGCTGGGCCAGCATCTCCTCGATTCCCGGTCGCAGCTGCCGGACGCGGCCGCGGTCCGGCCCCGTGGGGGTCGTCCACTCGTAGCGCGGCCGGTATGCGCATTCGGGCAGCCAGATTCCGCGCGGCGCCCGCCCGAAGTGGCGGCGATGAGTCTCGACGGCGGTCCGCAGCTGCAGGTGGATGGACTCGTCCCGCGACAGCAAGGGCAGGTAGCCGTGGGTGGCCGCGCACGTGATGATCTCGATGTGGCCGTCGCGCTGCAGCTCGGCGAACGTCCCCGGAATGTCGCCGCCGATCCTGCGGTGCAGCTCCCACATCCGCTCGTACACATCTTCCCAGAAGTGGGTGAGCTCGACCGCCTCCTTCACCCCCTGCTCCTCGAAATACTTCATGGTCTCCAGACAGTTGCGCCGCACCACCTCGTAGTAGTAGGCGAGCTCTTTCTGGAATTCGGGGGAGGCGAGCTGCTCGACCAGAATGGGAGAGAGGTTGACCGTCCACCTGGGAGAGATGCCATCGGCGATCAGCCGGTGCGCCGTGTCGAGCAGGGGAAGGTAGCATTCGAAGGCGGCCTCGGACAGCCAGTCGCTCCCGTGCGGCCAGCGGCCGTGGTTGAGCACCATGGGCAGGTGGTTGTGGAGCACCAACGTGAACGGGTTCATTCGTGCGCGCCTTCTCCGCGAGACCAGGCGAGGAACGACACCTGATTCCTTACAATTGGACAATATGGACAGCTTGGGTGCAAGCCTTAAGACAAATGAAACCGAGTTTCGGGTGTGGGCGCCCCATTGTCGGTCGGTGGAGGTCGTGCTCAAGGGCCGTGCGCCCGTAGCGCTCAGGGCCACCGACGGTCTCTTCGAGGGGCTCGTCCCGGATGCTCGTGCCGGGAGCAGGTACCAGTACCGGCTCGACGGTGAGCGCGACCGGCCAGATCCTGTTTCCCGCTGGCAGCCAGACGGCGTGCACGGTCCGTCGATGGTCGTCGACCCGGGGGATTTTCCCTGGACCGACGGGGCCTTCAGGGGTCATGCGCTGGAAGCCCTGGTTATCTATGAGCTGCACGTCGGCACCTTCACCGAGCACGGGGACCTTCGAGGCGGTGATCCCCCACCTGGCCGCGCTGGTCGAGCTTGGCGTGACCGCGATCGAGCTGATGCCGGTTGGCGAGTTCCCCGGAGCCCGCAACTGGGGCTACGACGGGGTGCACCTGTTCGCGCCCCAGTCCACCTACGGGGGCCCGCGGGGCATGCGGCGGCTGGTCGATGCCTGCCACGCGGCCGGGCTCTCGGTCATCCTCGACGTCATCTACAACCACCTGGGCCCCGAGGGCAACTACCTCGCCGAGTTCGGTCCCTACTTCACCGATCGCCACCCTACCCCCTGGGGGCCGGGCATCAACGTCGATGGCGCCGATGCAGCTGGCGTCCGCCGCCACCTCGTCGAGAACGCGCGCTACTGGGTCCGCGAGTTTCACGTCGACGGGCTGCGTCTGGATGCCATCCACGCCATCGCCGATGCGAGCCCCCGGCACATTCTGACGGAGCTGGCGGCAGCGGCGCGTGAAGAAGCGATGACATTCGGGCGCCCCCTGCACGTGATCGCCGAATCTCACGACAACGACCGCCGCATCGTGATCCCCGCGGCCGGGGGCGGCCTCGGCCTCGACGCCGTGTGGTCGGACGACTTTCACCATGCCCTTCACACGCGTCTCACTCGGCGATCAGGTCGGCTACTACGCCGATTATCCAGCGCGGACACGGCCTCGAGCGCGCCATCGCCGAGGGGTTCGCCTATCAAGGTGAGCCGTCGGTGTACTGGGGGCGGAATCGGGGCACCCCGAGCGCCGACCTTCCCGCCGAGCATTTCGTGATCTCCCTTCAGAATCACGACCAGGTAGGCAACCGCGCGGGCAGCCAGCGCCTGTCGGCACTGGTTCCTCCCGAGGCCGTGAAGGCGGCGGTGGCCATCCTCTGCGCAACGCCGGCCATCCCGCTGCTCTTCATGGGTGAGGAGTACGGCGAGACGGCGCCCTTTCCGTTCTTCGCGTCGTTCCTGGATCCGGGCCTGCAGGAGGCGGTGTCTCGCGGCCGCCAGGGCGAGCTCGAGCGCCTCGGCTGGCCGGGCCAGGTCCACGACCCGAGCGATCCGGCCACCTTCGCGAGCGCGCGCCTGAACCGCACCCTCGTGACGAAGCCGGGGCACCGTGAGCTGCGCGAGTACTATCGCGCATGGCTGACAATTCGTAGCAACCATCCAGCTCTCGGTGCGCGCAACAAGCAGGCCACCCAGGCTGAGATGGCGGACGGCGTGCTCCTGGTGACGCGACAGGCCCCGAAGCGGCGAGCGTGTGGTTCTGGCGGCCAACCTGACGGGTGAGCGCCGGCCGCTGCCCCGCGTGCTCGCCGGGTCCACCGTGCTTCTCGACAGCGCAGAGCCGCGCTTCGGAGGCACGGGAGGAGGAGAGCTGCTCGCGCCCCTATCAGGCCGTTCTGTTCGAGCTCGGGCGGACACAGTAGACTCGGCGTCATGCCCGAGCGGTGGGACCCGATCGACCATCTGCTGGTGCTCGATCCGGGAGGGCGCGGGATCGCCGC
Source organism: uncultured Candidatus Rokubacteria bacterium (assembly GCA_963754315.1). Lineage (GTDB taxonomy): Bacteria > Methylomirabilota > Methylomirabilia > Rokubacteriales > CSP1-6 > CAVWFS01. The sequence continues at coordinate 17,063 of CAVWFS010000002.1, read as the reverse complement.
CATCTTTCGTCCGGGTGCAGCGCGGCGGGCGGCGCAGGCCCTGCAGGGAGCGCGGCGCGTGCTCATCGCGACCGGCTTCACCGTGGCCGAGAACGCTCCGGAGACCGACGGGCCGCCCGGCGCGGCCGTGCTCGGGCGCGCGCTCGGTCAGCTCGGGGCGCGCGTGCGCTACGTCACCGACCCCCAGAACGTGCCGCTTCTCGAAGCGGCGCTCGCGGTGGTGGGCGAACGGGCCGACATCATGGTCTATCCCGAGGGTGACGGTGCGGCGCCGGCTCTCCTTCGCCGCGAGCGTCCGACCCACATGGTGGCCATCGAGCGTCCGGGCCGGGGGCCCGGGGGCGACTATCTGAACGCGCGCGGCGTGTCGGTGAAGGCGTGGAACCGTCCGATCGACGAGCTGTTTCTTTGTGGCGACGCGTGGGAGCCCGGCTCGAAGCGTGGGGGGCCCGTTCCAGGTGCGCGTGGCTCCGTCCGCCCGACTTCACGTGGCGCCGGTGCCTCGGCTTCACGCGGCGTCGGTGGCTCCGCTGACCCGACTTTGCGTGGCGCCGGTGCTAGCCCGCCTTTACGGAGCGCGCATGGTTCTATCCGATCCGCGTCGAGAAGTGCGCGTGGCCTCGCCCCGGCGTCGGGACATGGGCGGGCTGGCTTTCGCCCGGTCACGATCGGGGTTGGTGATGGCGGTAACGAGATCGGCATGGGCAACGTGCGCGTGCGTCTGTCCCGCCTGGGGCCGCTCATGGCGCGTATCGCGGCCGTCGTCGCCACCGATCATCTGGTCGTGGCCGGCGTCTCGAACTGGGGCGCGTACGGCATCACCGCCGAGCTGGGCCGGCTCGCCGGGCGCCCGCTGCTGCACGCTCCCGAGACGGAGCGCCGGCTGATCGAGGCCTGCGTGAAAGCCGGCGCCGTCGACGGCATCACGCGCCGGCCGGAGGCCACGGTGGACAGCCTCGATCTCGACACCCACACCGCGTTTCTCCGGCTCCTCGGCATCGCCGCCGAATCCGGTATGATGGCAGGAACCGCACCGAAGACCGCACCCTCGATCTCGCGGGGAAAGGCGAGCCGACGATGACCATCCTGGAGGAGTACCGGGCCAAGCATCCGCGATCCGCCGCCCTGGCCGAGCGAGCGCGCCAGGCCATCCCCGGCGGCATCACCCACGATATCCGCTACCTGCTGCCGTTCGGGACCTACGTCGAACGCTCACAGGGCAGCCACAAGTGGGACGTCGACGGCCACGAGTACATCGACTACTGGATGGGGCACGGCTCTCTCTTCCTGGGGCATTGCCATCCCGTGGTCGTCAAGGCGGTCCAGGAGCAGGCGGCGCGGGTCACTCACGTGGGCGGCAGCCACGAGCTCGAGGTGCGGTGGGCCGAGCTGGTCAACGGCCTGGTCCCGTGCGGGGAGCTGACGCGCTTCACCATGTCGGGCACGGAGGCCACGCATCTGGCTCTGCGCGTGGCGCGCGCCTACACCGGCCGCTCCAAGGTGGTGAAGCTCGCCGGCCACTTCCACGGCTGGCACGACGGGGTCACCGCCGGCGTCTATCCGCCCTACGACATGCCCATGTCGGCGGGAGTTCCCGAAGGCACGCTGGAGCACGTGATCGTCTGTCCTCCCAACGACATCAAGGCCGTCGAGCTGGCCTTCGAGACGGGGGACGTGGCGGCGATCATCCTCGAGCCTGCGGGCGGCGCGGCGGGAACGACCCCGACCGTTCCTGGATACCTTCAGGAATTGCGTGCGATCACCAGCAAGCACGGTGTGGTGCTCATCTTCGACGAGGTGATCACCGGCTTCCGCTACGCGCCGGGCGGCGCCCAGCAGTACTTCAGCGTGACCCCCGATCTGACCACCCTGGCCAAGATCGTGGCCGGCGGTCTTCCCGGCGGCGCCCTCACCGGATCGCGCACACTGATGTCGATGCTCGCCCATCGCGGCGATCCCGACTGGGATCGGCGCCGGCGGGTGGCCCACGCCGGAACCTTCAACGCCAATCCGCTCTCGGCGGCGGCCGGCGTCGCCACGCTCGAGATGATCGGCGACGCGTCCCTGCAGGCTCGCGCCAACAAGCTGGGGGACACGCTCCGGCAGGGGCTCTCCGAGGTGCTCCGCCGCGCGGGCGCGCCGGGCGAGGTGTATGGAGAGGCGTCGATCTACCACGTGTCCTTTGACGGCAAGCCCGGCCTGGCCGGTCCCGACAAGCCCAAGAAGGGCGCGCTCTACCATCTGCTGCGCTGCGCGCTGCTCAACAACGGGCTCGATTGCTCGCCGAATCACGGCTGGATCTCGTCCGTGCACACCGACGAGGACGTCGCGCGGACGGTGGCCGGTTACGAGCGGGCGTTTCGCGCGATGGTGGCGGAGGGGGCCTTCGCCGGGAAGTAAGCGCGTCGTCGCGTCAGGCGGGAGCGCGCTGATAGAGCAGGCGCTCTCGGCAAGGACGCGCTGTAGAAATCGGTTGCCGGCGGCGACTTCGCGGTCCAGTTCCGCGCGTGTGCATACGGTGATGTCCATCGGTACCGGGCTCCCGACGGGTTTGTAGACCGGAATCCGGTCGCGGAGCGATAGGGCAGAGGCGTCCACTACCACAAGCCAGTCCGCGTCGGCGTAGGGGTTGCGCTCGCCGCGCGCGAGGGAGCCGAAGAGGCGAATCTCGCTCACCTCTGAGCGCTCGGCGCCGATCCTCGCGGCCAGGTCGTGGATCGCCGCGAGGACGGCGTCCCTATCGAGGTAGCGAACGCGTACAGAAGTCGACGATGGCTTCGGCATCGGCAATGGCCTGGTCGGCCTCCCGGCGTGTGTAGTGGTCACGCGGGATCCCTTCGGCAAATCCGTTCGGGTACCGTGAGGTGACGTAGTGCTTGTCGAGAGCCTTGGCGCGGTCCACGAGATCGGGCGGGGCGCGGCGCCCGGCGGGAAGCGCGCCGAGGAGCGTCGTGAGATCGTGCCCCCACGCCTCGCCGCCGCCCGACATGTGCAGCGCCTTGCAGGCCTTCTCGGCGGCTTGCTGGGCGGCGAACACCGCCCACTCGAGATGCCCCTCGCGAGCAGCCAGCCGGGCGTGATCGAGGTCGAGCCCAGCTTGGCGCATCCAATCTTGATAGCGCTCCGGCATGGTTGCGATCACGCTACCGGAACGGGGACGCGTGAGCAAGGTCTCGCGCGCTTCCTTGCCACCTATCGAGTGGGGCAGTAGTGTGTGTTCAGTGCTCGTCAACGACATCACTCGGCCGCTGATCGTCGTGTGTGTGCTTGCCGCTGTCCTTACCGCGTGCACACCACCAACGTCGTCAAGTCCCCGCGATGCCGCGGCCGGGAGCGGCCCAGTCGCGCCGTCACCTTCCGCTGCGCCTCGCCTGACGCCCGGTGGTCCGGATGCCCAGGAGTACGGTGCCAGTGACGGCTATCCGATCGGCGACCGGTCGACGTACTTTCGGGTGCCCTTTCTTGTCGGCTCCCTCAGCCATCTCGACGAGATCTTCGAGGGGCGGCTGGTTCGCAGGGCTTCGACGCCGTCACCGCTGGCGCGCGCCGGCGAGGAACCGGCGATTCGCTACGAGTTCGCAGGCCAGACGCTCACCCTCGACGACTACCTCGCGCGCAACCCTGCCACCGGGTTTCTGGTCGCCCGCGACGACACGATCCTTGTCGAGCGCTATCAGTATGGGCGGAACGACCAGCATCGCTTCACCTCGTGGTCGATGGCCAAGACGGTCACCGCCATGCTCGTCGGAATCGCAGTCGCCGAGGGTCGCATCCGCTCGGTGGACGATCCGGCCGCCGCCTACGAGCCTGCGCTGGCCGGCACCGAGTATGGGCGCACCTCGCTCCGGGACCTGCTCCAGATGTCTTCAGGCGTCCGGTTCGTCGAGGAGTATTCAGGTCGTGACGACGTCTCGATGCTGGCTGCCGACACGTTCATGCTGAGAGGAGCAGGGGGCGTCGGCGCGGTCACGCCCTTCAACACGCGGGCCGTGCCGGCCGGCACCAAGTTCTCTTACGCCTCCGTCGAGACCCAGGTGCTGGGCCTCGTGCTGCGCCGCGCGGTCGGACTGCCCGTCGCCGACTATCTGCACGACAAGATCTGGGCGCCCATGGGAGCCGAAGCCGACGCCACGTGGCTCATCGACCGCTCGGGCCAAGAGGTGACCTTCTGCTGCCTCAACGCGGTGCTGCGCGACTACGCGCGGCTGGGCCTGCTCCTCGCGCACGGTGGAAGGTGGCGTGGCCAACAGGTCATCCCCGCTAACTGGGTGGAGGAGGCGACGAGCGTGCGCCCTGATCGGCTCTATCTCCAACCCGGCATCGCCACGCCGTTCTTCGGATACGGCTATCAGACCTGGATCTTCCCGGGCGAGCGACGGCGGTTCGCGCTCCTCGGCGTGCGGGGCCAGGCGATCTACATCGATCCGTCTAGCCGGTTGGTCATGGTCCACACTGCCGTACGCAAGCAACCGGTCGATCTGGCGGGCGCCCGAGAACTCGGCACGCTCTGGGGAAGCCTCGTCCGCGACCTCGGCAGGTGAGTCACGCGCGTCGATCAGGCTACGCGCATGGACAGCCCTCCGAGCCTCTGGTACCCTCACAAGGTCTGGCGGGCAGGTAGCTCAGTTGGTAGAGCACAGGACTGAAAATCCTGGTGTCGGCGGTTCAATCCCGTCCCTGCCCACCAGCTTTTCCGCATAGTTCCTCAGCGTGCTCCCTCGTTCGCAACGGCCGACTCGGACGGTACTCGGACCGAGCCGCGTCGCGTCATCGGCAGGACTCCGCTGGAACACGAGCTGGCGCTTTGAAGCGTGTGGAGGCTCTGGAGTTTCGCCGCGCCCTCGCGCAACGTCTGCTCGTCCGCGATCGCGTAGCGCCTGTAGACGCTCTCGGTCTTGTGGCCCACCATCGCCATGGCTGACGAGCGCGGGACCCCGGCGCGCTCCAGGTTCCGGACGGCCGTCCTCCGGAAGTCATGCGGGATGCGCTCGGGGACTCCGGCGCTCTTGCAGGCGGTGAGCCACGCTCGCCGGAAGGACACGATAGGCACCCCGTACTCGTGACCTTCGTGCGCCGGTTCGTCTTGGTCCGGTGGAACACCCATGGGATGATCACGCCGCCGGCCCTCTGCGCCTCGATCGTTCGCATGCGTTGGCGCTCGAGGACTGTGCGCAGGTCATCGGTCAGCGGGAACTGTCGGCCGTCGTCGTTCTTGGTTTCCCCGGGCTCCAAGCGCAGCCAGCCGCCCCTGAAGTCCACGTGCTTCCACTGCCTGGTGAGGAGCTCTGACCGGATGCGCCAGCCGGTGATGTAGGCGACCTCGGCCACCGCCCTCAGTCCTCGGGGAGGTGGTCGACCAGGGCTCGGAACTGCTCGGGCTCGAAGAACCCCGTCCTCACGTTCGACTCCTGGAGCATGTCGATGTGGGGCCGTCGCGCAACCTTCCCGACCTTCTCGCCCAGGCGGAGCATCCTCTTGAGGGCGGATAACTCCCGGTTTACCGTCGCGTTCGCAGCGCCCTGCTCCTGGCGGTGCCGCACGTACGCGAGCACACGGTCGGTCGTGATGGCGCGGGCACGGCAGTAGGCCGTGAAGAACGCCCGTAGGTGCCCGATGGCGTCCTCCACTCGATCCGTTGAGCGGCGGCCGTTGGCCTTGTACTCGTTCGTCAAGAGGGTCGCCAGATCGTCGAAGGTGGTCTTGTCCGCGTCCGGAACGTAGGTGCCTTGGAGCACCTCGGCCTTCCACTTTTCCAGTTGCTTGGCCGCGACGGATCGGGAGGTCGTGCCTGATGGCTTCTTGAGCGCCTTGCCGCTGACCCACAGCTTCATCGTCCACGTCGCACACTTCACCTTCTCGCCCGTGGCCTTGTCGCGGTACGTGTCATGGAAGAGGGAGCCTGAGCCGCGCTCGCGCTGCTTGCCGTGGTCATTCGCCGGGAGCTGGTTCATCATGAGCGGCCACCTTTGAAGTACTGCTCCAGCGCCCGCTCCACGATCTCCTGGAACGACACCCGCTCGTCCAGGGCACGAACCCTAGCCTTTCGCCATGTTTCCACCGACAGCCTGAGTGTGGTCTTCACCATCTCCTGGTCCCCTTTGCCGGCCAACTTCTTCTTCGCCACAGGGGAATGCTATACGAATTGCCATATTACCGTCAAGCCCTCATTCCGTTGAGGAAGCGCTCCAGCTTGCGCGCCGAGAACCGAACCACCTTCTTGCTCAGGCGCCGGCTGCCGATCTCGTCGGCGTGCTCCAAGAGCCAGCGCCTCGTGACGCTGAAGATCTTCGCGGCTTCCGCCGGCGCCAACCAGCGATCGGCCTCGGCCGCACGGGGTTCAGCAAGAAGGGACTATGCCAGACACCGGGTCACGGCGGCATCGACGTCTTCACGCAAGTAGCCGACCTCACGGCGAAGCTGGATCAGCGCGTCCGCCGGCAACGAATCGAGCAACGCCCGATCCGTGGCGATCTGCGCCAAGCTCGGCACCCCCGCGATGCGAGCGGGCACGCTCATCGGTGGCTCATGCCTCCGCCGTCATGGCCACCACGACGGTGTGACGAAGGCCGATCGTCCGGCCGGGAGACTCCCGGCTCGCGCCGGTGCGGGTCCAGGACGGCGTTGGGTCGGGATGCGGCCGCCCACACCCCGTTGCTGGCCCCGCTCCAATCCGCCATCGTGTGCTTGGCTCCAGCTCTGTCGTGTCGCCGCCGCTACGCATAGAACCGACTCGCTCGCGCGGCCAACGCCTTGTTCTCGGTGCGGACCACCTCGATGGCTTCGGCCGGGCCGTCGACGGGTTTCGAGGGTTTTGAAGGTTTGTATCTCTATATGTCTGGGGACATTCAGAGGCAACGGGGAGGAGGAGGAGGAGGAGATCTTATTAGCGTGGCGCGCGCGTAGGGTAGAAAATTCCCCCACATATATACGGTGAGTAACCCTCAAAACCCTCGAAACCCGCTCGCATGGCGACGGAAACTTCTCCCCATACCTACTGCGTGAAACCCTCAAAACCCTCGAAACTCCCCTCTTCACGGCCCGGCCCCCAGACGTGACACGGCGGGGTTGATCTCGTACTCGACGGTCGGCCGGCCGCCCTTCCCGGACGGCGGCACGTCGGTCGCACGGATCCAGTGCAGCTCTTCGAGCAGGGCGAGGCCCGCGTGGACCTCCTCGGCATCCGTCAGCCCGGACCATTCCGCTTGCAGGACATCACGCGCGCGGAAGGGGTTCTGGAGCTTCCCAGCCTGGAGCTTTCTGGCCAGCGCTGCGGCGGCCAGCCGGCGCGAGGCGGTGACGCTCTCGTACACGCGGCGCGCGTGGGCCTCGAGGTACCCGCACCACACGACGGCCCGCTCGGCGGCGGCCAGCGACACCGGCCCCCCGCCGTCGCGGTCGACGCAGTCGACCAGGTGGAACAGAGGGCCAGCGACGGCATGAGCGACCGGTACTTCGCCAGATGCGAGATCACGACGGGATGCTCGTCGGCGGTGCGGAGCCGATGCTCCAGCTCAGCCCGCCAGGCATCGAAGCGGTCCTGGGCCTCGGGAGTGAAGCGCAGGAACGGGAGCCCGTCACCCGGCTGCTCGGGGCGATGCGCCTGCAGCTGATCCAGGTCCAGCGCGGCCAAGGCCGTGAAGACCTCGAACGCCCGGCGCTTCGCCGCGGTGTCGGGCCAGCGGTCGACGTTCCGCCATTCGGTCGCGACGTCGGGATACACCATGAGTTGAAACCGCTGGATCAGTGCCGTCATCGGTCGCCCCGTGGGCGAAGACCTCCCGCAGGTACGCATGCAGCGGGCCGGGCGTCATGCCGCCGAGGATGGAGACGCAGGCGGCGGTGATCACCAGCGTGCCGCGACCGATGCGATCGTAGGTGTAGGACCCGGTGCCGGTCCACGCTTCGCAGTAGAACGCGCGGTCGTTCTCGTGGCCCTCGCGATCCAGCGTCCGCATCCAGCCGACGAGCTCGTCACGGAAGAGCGAGCAGGCCGTTCGGGTTCTGGTTCAGCAGCTCGCCCAGCTTCTCGACCGTGGCGTCGTTCACGAGGTAGCGGCGTTCCGTCGGGGCGGGGGGCAGCGGGGCGGTGAAGGCGTCGCGCAACGCCTCGGTCGGCAGGCCCTTCGCCACGGCCTTCTTGAGCTTCTTCTTGGCCACCTCGAGCCGCGCCTGGGCTTCGGCCAGCGTGAAGGCATGGTCGGCCAGGCGCTGCTCGTGATCCTTGCGAGCGTCCAGGACAAGACGGTGCAAGGGCCGCAGGGCCTCCTCGAGCGCCGGGGTCTTCATGACCCCGGGGCGCCCGATCGCGATCCCCCACAGGTTCGGGACGACCGTCCAGTCGTCGTGGCGCTTCGGGCGGATCGCGAGGGTGCGGCCGACGACGGCGCCGATGGCCACAAGGGTGGCGATGCCCAGAAAATCGGGCGGGCACTGGGCGCGATCGGCGATGTCCGCGATCCAGGGGCGAGGGCGGCGGGCATCATGCGGGCGATGTCGAAAGGCGGCACGGGGGGAGGTCGCTCGGCACCGGATCCGGCCGCGGCCGGTGACGAATCCCCGGAAGCTCGGATCGACGGGCCCGCCAGCCGCGAGGAGCGGCATTGCACGATCCTTCGCGGCCTTGAGCTGCGCGGCGAATCCGCTGCCGGCCGTGCGGTGGAGGTCGTTCAGGTCCTTGACGGGCACACCAGCGCGAAGGCTTGGCCGTTCCAGCCCGAGGGTCCGGAGGCGAGCGGCGACGCCGGCGACGAACGTATCCCCTCCAGCCCCGGCTCCTTGGGGATGTAAACGGGGTCGATCGCCAGGAGATCGCGCCGCGAGCACCTTCGTCATCGACGCGCCTGGGATCCCAAGGCACGGCACATTGTGAAGCCACGCGGTCAGGGTGTCTTCTCGCCCTCGACGATCAGAGAGCTCGCCCTTCTCCCGCGCCTTGTCAGACGGTCGAGGCCGTAGGGCACGGGCGGTCCACCTTTTGGGCCCACCAGCTCGACCCTTCCTTGGCGGCGAGCGCGCACCGGCGACGTTGACGCGGGGCTAGGGTGCCATCGTCCAGTCGATAGGTGATGCGGAGACCCCGATCGTCCTCCAGCACGCCATGTTCCAGTAGGAACTCGCGGGGCAGCCTATCGCCTCCGCGAAGGGGTCCAGCGTGAGTCTCCCGACTCGGCGAGGCCCGTGCCCGTTGCGAGACCGCGCAGTCTCGAAGAACAGGTCCGGGACTGTGATCCCGAGTGCCGTTGCGATCCGTTCGTCGGAGCATCCAGCCCGACATATCGTGATGACGCGGACGTCGCCATCGCAGAAGGAGAAGCTGGCCCGCTCGTCATCGTGAGCGGGGCAGAGCCTCATCAGTCCACCGACCACGACGCCCGGTGACCTTGACGCGCTTCGCGAGGTCGGCCGCCGTCACGGATTCGCTCGCTTTTAGCTTCCAGCCAGCCTATTCACGGGGACCCCCAGCACGCGCGCGAGTTTCTTGAGCTGGCTCGGCCCGAGAAGGAATCGCCCGCACTCCGCCGCGCTTACGGTCGAGGGGTGCAAGCGCGAGCGGCGAGCCAGCTCCGCTTGCGACCACCCCCGCTCCCGTCGTAACTGTGTGATGATGTTTGTCTGTCGTCTTCATAGCTCAACATAAAGGAGCGATTCGGTGGCCGGGAAGACCGATTCCGATGAGCGTGACGGCAACACACGCCCAAACCGGGATAATCGCCGTCACACTGTTTCATCCAGGAGGCGGCGACTCGATGGGTCCGCAGTCGACCGGGCCGACGAGTCCCTGTTCGAGACGCTCCGCAGAAAAAGGAAGAGGCCACGGCGCTTGTTTCGGTGGGTGGTGGGTTTCGCTCAGAGTCGCGTGACGGATCTCTCCCTGGCAGACCGACGCGCACGTACCCTGGAGTTGGCGCAGTTCGCGCTCCTCCCCCTCGGGGTAGGCATCCGCGTGGACCGCAAGGCAAGTGACGACGTGAAAGGGCGATGGCGGCTAGAAGGAGTTGGCCGGCCGGACCGGAGGCGGTTCCTGAACGTACATATCACAGTGCGGCGGCGAGAGATGGAAGAGACGAAGGAGAAGCTCGCGAGGTTTCTGGACAAGGTTACTCGTCACCGGGACCTCGAGTATCCTTCTGCGCGGCAGACAGCGATCTGGAGCACGCTCCCCTCGGGGCCGGGGCGATACAGCCTCCGTCTGAAGTGGACTGACTACGCCCTCACCCATTTTTGCGAGCTGGCAATGCGATTTGCCCATACACTGCGCCGGTGTGAGGCCCAGGCCGCCACTCCGCGACAGACGCCATGCGCTCGATGGTTTGTGCCCTTGAGAAACGCGCCGGGGCGGTTCTGTTCCCCGGCGTGCGAGTCGCGTCAGACGACACGTTCCTGGCGACAGAAGAAACGCGCCGAGTCACGCAAGGCCGGGCCTGCCGGCTCAGCCAGCTAGGGGTCTGAGGAGGCCGCACATGGAGTTCGCCGAACATGGGGTGTGCCAGGATCGCTCCTTGTTCGGAAGTTGTCCTGGAGTGCCGTGTCGGGCATCCGTGCGGGTGGGCCCATGGTGGTCGATGTGCGGTAGTAGGGGCCTCCTCCAGCCAGTGCGCGGATAGCTTCCCGGCGAGGAAGGAGAGAGAGAGAGGAAGACAAGGAGGGACTTCTCGTTTCCTGTTACGGCCTCGAATGAAACTGTAACGATAACCGCGTCGTCTTTCGCTCCAGGGGAGGCTCCCCCTTATGGAGCATGTTAGCGCCGCCGTGGGCCCCGTTTTGGGGTCAGCAGCGAGACAACATCGGACCCCGCAGTGAGACCGCGCGTGGCCAGACCGCCCGCTGTACCGGAACTAGGTCACGATGGCGCTTGGATAGGCCGGCGGAGCATCATGCTATGGCGTACGCGAATAGCAAGCCAGCGGTACGACGGGGAATTCTGAAGCTCAGCGATTCAAGCTTTGCCCATTGGTGGCCAGCCCGGGAGGTGTAGTCGACGCTAAATCCAGCGTTAGCAAGCCAGCCAAACTGTGCGTTACGCATGGGCGCGGGCTGTTCGCGATCGGACCTCGGCGCCGTGATCGGGGGGCGGATGCGGGCGATAACGCGCTGACGGGACGCGGGGCCGGGGTGCGACGCTGTCGCCCGCCGTGTGTGCGGCAGCCAGACAAGGCGGCCGCGCGGGCGCGGATCCTGCTCGTGTCAACGGCCGCCCAAGGAGAGCCACCCAGGGTCGCCCATAGGGAGCCAGTGCGGTGACGTGACCGGACCCCTTCCATGTGGGTTAGTTTCCGTCCTCGTCCAGTTGGTGGCCGCGGGCGCGGCGGGCCGTGAGCTGCTTCTTGGTGTGCTCGGCGCGGAAGCTCTGGCCCGTGATCTCGACGAAGTGGGCGCCGTGGGTCAGGCGATCGAGGGCGGCCGAGGCGAGCAGGGGCTCGCCGAAGAGGTCCGGCCATTCGGCGCGGTCGCGATTGGAGGTCAAGAGAATCGAGCCGCGCTCGTAGCGTTCGTTGATGACGTCGTAGAGATCCTCGGGCCCGGGCGCGCGCAGGGGCTTGAGCCCGAAGTCGTCGAGGACGAGCAGAGCGGGGCGGGTGTAGCGGGCGAGGCGCTGCTCGTGGGTGCCGTCGGCGCGGCCGCCGGCGAGGTGGGTGAGCATCTTGTCGGTGCTGATGAAGAGGACCTCGTAGCCGCGGCGGCAGGCTTCGTGGGCGAGGGCTTGGGCCGAGGTGGCTCTTGCCGACGCCGGTCGGGCCGTACACGAGGACCGTTCTCGTGGCGCGCGATGAACTGGCAGGTGGCGAGGTCGAAGACCTGGGCCTTGTTGAGCTTGGGATTGAAGCTGAAGTCGAAGCCCTCGAGGGTCTTGGTGGGATCGAAGGCGGCGCGGCGCAGCCGCAGGCGGAGCTTGCTCTGGGCGCGGCGCTCGACTTCGTCCTGCAGGAGCATGGTGAGGAAGTCGACGAAGGAGGACTGCTGCTCGACGGCCTGGCGATTGCGGACGTCGAGCGTCTCGAGGATGCCGGACAGGCGCAGGGTGCGGAGCATCGGGGTGAGCTGATGGGTCAGTTCCATCGGGGGACCTCCTGTCTTCCGCTCCGGGGTCGGGGAAGAAGGTGGTCCAGGGGCGCGCGTGGCGCGGCGGCAGGCGGCCGGCGCGGCGGCGACGGGCGCGAGGCCGGGCAGCGGCTGCTGATCGAGGGCGTGGGCCAGGATGGTCTTGATGGTGTGGTAGCGATACTCGCCGACGGCGTGGGCGCGGGCGCAGGCGGCGTCGAGGCGCGCGGCGCCGTAGCGCTGGGCGAGGCGGAGCACGCCTTGGGCGCTGCGCAGGCGATCGAGCGGGCGATCGCCGAGCAGGGCCTCGATGAACAGGGCACAGGCGGGGCCGATCTCGGCGGCGCTGCGCCCGACACCAGGCGGGCGTCTGCAGGAGGAAGTGGACTTTGTCGGGCGGCAGGTGGGCGATGAGCGTGCGGCGCTGGCCGGGGCGGGCGCGGCGATGGGTGGCGACGAGGGTGTAGTCGTGGAAGAGCTCGACCTTGCTCAGGGTGGCGCGGACCCAGAGCCGCTCGCCGATCAAGCGATGGGGCGCCGAGTAGTAGGCGCCGGCGAAGACGACGTGGCAGTCGGCGTGGAGCTTGGCCCGCTTCCACTCGGCCAGCTCCCAGGGCGTCAGGGGCAGCGGCCGCAGGGCCGGGCGCTCGACCTGCTCGAAGACCTCCAGCGGGACCTGCTTGATCGTGCCGTGGACGCGGCGCCCGGCGGTCTCGACGCACCAGCGCAGCAGGTGGCGATTGCCGTCGTGGACGTCGCGGAAGGCGCGGCCGGCCAGGGCGTTGCGCTTGACGTAGTGGACGCCGCCCTGTTCCACCTTGCCTTTGTGCTCGGGCGTGCGCGGCCGACAGGGCGCGATGAGAAAGCCGTAGTGCTCGGCGCACTCGCGATAGCTGCGCTGGACCTCGGGATCGTAGAGCGCGGCGTGGACGATCGCGGCGCGGAGATTGTCGAGCACGACGCGGCGCGGGACGCCGCCGAAGAACTCGAAGGCGGCGCGATGCAGGCGCAGCCACGTCGCGACCGTCTGGTCGAAGACCAGCTCGGCGTACTGATGCCGACTGCACGACAGCGTCATCACGAAGACCCACGCGCGGCGGACCCGCCCGCGCTCGGGATCGAGGAACTGGCCGGCGAAGCCGAAGTCGACTTGCGCCTCCTCGCCGGGCTCGACTTCGAGCCGCAGGGTGGCCGCGGCCGTCGGCGGGGCCGCGCGGCGCAGGAAGCGCTTCACCGAGGAGTAGCTGCCGGTGAAGCCATGCTCCTCGACCAGGAGCTGCCAGATGGCCTGGCCCTCGACGCCGCGCTCGTGCAAGGCGAGGACGCGCTCGCGCAAGGGCTCGACCAGCGACTGCTCATGGGCCGGGCGCTCGGTCGGCGCCGCGTCCAGCAGCGCGGCCAGGGTCGCCGGGTCGGGCAGCGGCCGCCGTCGAGCACGCCGTGCCGGCGGCCCAGACGCCGGTAGTGCGCCACGGTGTTGCGGCTGACGCCGAGGTCGCGGGCGATGCGCCGGTCGGGCTCGCCCAGCTGCAGCCGGCGCAGAATCTCGCGGATGTCGGTCACCGGACTCCTCCGTCCCGCCACTCGTCACCTCCCGGAGCTGATGTGCTCCGTCGAGGATTTCCAGTGGTGGGCAGAATGAAGAAGGAATCCGGTCACGCCCCGCCGGGTGGCTCCCTATGGCCGCCCCTGGGTGGCTCAGTATGGGTGACCCTGCCTGGCTCAGTATGGGCGACCCCGGGTGGCTCAGCTTCCCCGACCCCGGTGGCTCAGTATGGGGCGACCGCTGACAGCTCGAGGCCTCGACGGAGAGCGAGTGGGTGGCCCGGTGCCTGGAGGCCTGGGCCACGAGGTGGTGGGCGGCGGACCCGAACTTCGCGCCGATGTACGCCAGGCGCGACCCGGAAGGTCAAGACGGATCTGCGCGACGCGAGGGCGCTAGCCGAGGCCTGCTGTCTCTGGGAGAGGGAAGGGGGGACAACGGGGGAGGCCGCCCAGTTTCCGATAACGCCAGGCCCTTTGGCCTATGCCGTTCATGGGCAGTGGTCTTGAGGGACTCTCAGTCGGAGCGGATGCGCGGCTTCTGATAGGATTCGGCGGACAGGAGGGTCCGCCGGGAACCTGCGTCGGCGTCTCCAAGGGAGCCTGGATGCCCGGGAAGAGGATTGATTGGTGCCGGCCGGCATCTATCGGGTCGAGCACGATCACCATCTCGACGTCCGCCCGCTCGGGCTTCACGAATTGCGGGGCCTGGAAGGCGAACCTACACGCACGGCGTCGAAGTCTACATGGCCGCCACGAGCACGGACACGGTGACCCTCGTCGGGGGAGTCGGCGGCGTGAAGGTTGGGAGTCGATTTGCCCACCGGGCGGACGATCACGGGACCCGCGCGGGTGCCCATCACGATCGACGGGTACACGACGACCGCCCCGGCGTGAGTGAGAGCGACGCTGTTACGTCTTCTTCTTTCGAGACGCCGCGCGCTCGATATCGCGTGCGCGCTCTCTCGCGATCGTGGGCGGAGGTATGTGCGGCGGGACCTTCGTCAACCCCTCCAGCACCCTGACCTGGTCGGGCTGCCCGGCGTCTGCACGACCACGACCCCGCTGGGCATCGGCACGTACGCGTCGAGCGCGCCGATGACGATCTCGTCAAAGTCCATCGCGGGCGTTTGCTCCTTGCCCCAGAGCGTCGAGCGCCGGACCAATTCGTCGGGCAGATGGAGCGTGATCCGCATGATGTCGTCGCCCGCCTCCGACGTCAGGCGCTTCCCCAGCTTGGGCTTCTCCGCAGGCTTCGTCCGCTTCACCATGGGGGATCTCCTTTCGGGGGGACGCGAGCATGATAGGGCGCGACGGCGCGGCGGATCAACGCCGAATTAGATGTTGAAATCTCCGCGAAAGGGCCACCATTGAAAGATCCGGGTTCCGCCACGATAGCGACCAGCCAGTAGGCCGGCGCCACGTGGGGCAAAGATACGCGATTCGGGCTCGACAAGCCGGGTCCCCGAGTGCGCTCGCCCGAGAGCGGCTGGGCTCGCCCTGAGCACGCCGACCACGGAGGACGGCAAGCCGATGGAGGCGAACGGGAGCCACGACGGTTCCAGAGACGCCACATGTACGGGTCAGCAAAGCCTCCAGGCGAAAGAAGCAGGAACACCTACCTGCCCGCCCGGGCGACGACGGCGAGGACCGCGTGCCGAAGCGAACCTCACCGAAGAAAGTATCTCCGATCTTCTTCGACGCGTTGAGAATCGGACCAATCAGCGCGGAAAGCCTGAGCCTAACGCCTCTCGTGGACTAACGGCCTCTTCTGTCAGCTGGCTCACCCCATGCCCGGGCGAGCCGTACGTGACCGTCCGTCAACTGGTTGGGCTTGCGAGCGGAAGCGGAATTTGAACGGCGGCACAGTTTTGAATCTCAACGTCGCCGCCCACGTAAGCCTCACTGGAGTGCCTGGTTGCTCTCTTTCATGCTCCCTGGACGAAATCTTTGGCGCGAGCAAGTCAAACGACGATGATCGGGGGGGAGGGTTCGACGTTCAATCTGTTGGCCCAGTCCTCGATAACGTCGAGCAACGGCGGAAGGCGCTGGCGACGAAGTCTGCCGAGCCCGGCCCGACCGTGATCGATCACGAACGGATGCTGGACGGCTGGGGAACAACTAAGGGCTAGCGGCCTAGATTGGCGGCGCGTAGGCGCTCCAGGCCCGCCGACGCTGCTGCTGCATATACCGCTGCTGGTCATCCTGTTGCTGCTGGCTGATGCTGTTGCTGCTGGAACTGCTGCTGCATCTGCTGCAATTGCTGCTGATCCTGCATCTCCTGCATCTGCCGCCGCATCCGCTGCTGATCATACTGTTGCTGCTGGATCTGCTGCTGCATCCGCTGCTGCTCCTGCTGCATCTGCTGCCAGTTTTGGGCCTCGACAGCCCCCAACCCCAGCACCACCATTGCGACTGTCCCAACGATGACACGCCCACTGACATCACGCCTCGCCTCCGTCGCGATTGGGCCGCACTCTGGGCGGCCCGGAGAAACACTTATTGCGCCGCCTCGCACGCCATCAGGAGCGCCTGATTCATGTCGGTCGTCGCCTGCAATGCATCAGGCCGGCCTCCCTGAGGGTGGGATTCTTCCCCGTCGCCAGGTACGCGCTCGCGAGCGTTCCGACCACGTCGCGCCACGTGGGCACGATGGCACACCGCCGCGAGATGAAGACCGTCTCCGTCGCGCAGCCCGTAGCAGCCGTACCGCGCCATCAGGATCGCGCCCATGCCCGCCGTGTTCATATGGGGACCGAGTGCGAGTCCGTGCCAACCCCCGGCTCAGCCGAAACGTCGGAGGCTTGGCGGCGTTCTTCGCCGTCAAAGCTGGTTCATAGCGGCCGCGTGTCACGTTTCTTGCCAGGTGGGCGCGGTGCACCGAGAGACCTTGGTTCACAGCTCGCGGTACTTGTCCTAGTTACCTTTCTGAATACCTCGACAGTCGCGTGTCGGTTCGTGCCAGCATCGATTTCGGGAATGAGACCATTAGTGGGGTCCACCTTCACAACCACCGAGGAGGGTGCCCATGCATTGACGAAGTTCTACACGTCCGTTTGCCTCGCCGTACTCCTTCTCGCCTTGATGCTCGGCCTTGCCTACCACCGCCGCCGCCCAGCCCCTCAGCGGGCCGGAGTTTCATCCCGCTCGCCCACCCCCTGCCGGGCGCTCGACACGCGCCTGATGGGAACGCCCCTCCAGGCGAACGTGCCCACCCCCATCCAGATCGGCGGGGTGACCACCGGCGGGGCCAACTGTGGCGTCCCCACCACGGCGGCCGGCGCCGCGCTCAATTTCACGATCGCCCAGCCTCAGGGGCCCGGGTGGCCTGACGGCCTGGTCGACCGGAGCCCTGCCCCTGACATCGGTGGTGAATTATAGTCGCCGGCGAGGAGTGTTGGCCAACGCTGTGGATATTGGGCTCGGGGCCAGGGGGACGGGTCATCGTGTAGTCCATCGTCAGACACCCATCTGGTCGTGTA
>CAVWFS010000001.1:0-415884 GCA_963754315.1 uncultured Candidatus Rokubacteria bacterium | reverse complement strand
GGTTGTCGTTCGCCAAAATTCCGTCCGGCGGTCAATGAGGGAGGCCTTCGACTACGGACAACGTGCGGACGCCGCGCGACCTCGAGCGCAAGAAGAGCCGCTCGCTCCCGGTCCGAGGGCTAAGCTCTGCCCGCCTACATGAGTGCCATCTCCGACGAGAGATCCTGATGCAGTGTCCCCGCTGTCAGCACGCGAATCTGTCCTCTTCGGAGTTCTGCCCAGAACGTGAAGTTCTGCCCAGAGTGCGACCTGGGGTCGTCGCTGGAGCTTCTGGCGGAGCGTGATCCGGAGGATGTGCGCAAGCTCCTCGATCCCGTCCTGGATCGTCGAGGGTCGCCTCCTCGAGACCTCGCGGCACGTGATCCGCGACGCTGAGTGCTCGGCATGGTACGGTAGCGCGTCGTCACCGACAATCGCGCTGAAGGGGGTGCTGCGACGACCACGTCGGTCCGCTCGACGAGGTGGGACAGCGGTCCCGGCAGCGTCGATGGCGATAGTCCCGGCAAGGAGGCCTCCCATGGGTAGGATATCGTCGGGTCGCACTCTGGTGTCGTCGCTGACGGCGCTCCTCGTCCTGCTCGCCGCGAGCCCGGAGGTGCGCGCCCAGGGCCAGCCCGACGGGCAGCTCACGGTAGCGTTCGACGCCTCGATCGCGCCGGCCTTCCTGGATCCGGCGCAGACCTCCGGCCTCGCCACGCCGTTCGTGTTCCTCTACGCCATCCACGACGCGGTGGCCAAGCCGATGCCCGGCAACAACATGGCGCCGTCGCTCGCCGAGTCGTGGAAGGAGAGCGCCGACGGGCTCTCGTACGAGTTCAAGCTGCGCGAGAACGTGAGGTTCCACAACGGCGATCCGTTCACTGCGGAGGACGTGAAGTTCAGCTTCCACCGATACAAGGGCGTGTCGGCCAAGCTATTGCACGAGCGCGTGAAGACCGTCGAGGTCGTCGATACCCACCGAGTGCGCTTCGTGCTCGGCGCGCCGTGGCCGGACTTCCTGGCCTTCTATGCGATGCCGGCCACCGGAGCGGGCTGGATCGTGCCCAAGAAGTACACGGAGAAGGTCGGCGACGAGGTGTTCGCGCGTCAGCCGGTCGGCCTCGGCCCGTACAAGTTCGTCCGCATGATCCCAGGGGTCGAGGTGGTGGTGGAGGCCAACGACCAGTACTGGCGGAAGAAGCCGTCGATCCGGCGCATCGTCTTCAAGGGTGTACCCGACCGCACGACGCGCCTGGCCATGCTGAAGACGGGCGAGGCCGACATCGGCTACCTGATGGTCGGGGTCGAAGCCGAGACCATCAAGGCCGATCCGAAGCTTCGCCTGGCCCGCGTTATCCCAAGCGCGGTCTGGTGGCTCGACTTTCCGGAGCAGTGGAACCCGAAGTCACCGTGGGCCGACCGCCGCATCCGCCTGGCCGCCGCCCTCTCGATGGACAAACAGGCGATCAACCAGGCGGAGCGGCTGGGATTCTCGCGGCTGACGGGCTCGATCATCCCGAGCATCATGGAATTCGCCCTCCGCATCGAGCCGTATCCCTATGACCCCGCGCAGGCCAAGCGGCTGCTCGCCGAGGCCGGCTATCCCAACGGGTTCGACGCCGGCAACCTTACCCCGCTGCCCCCGTTCACCACGATGGGCGAGGCCGTGGCTGGCTACCTGGCGCAGGTCGGCATCCGGACGAAGCAGCAGAGCATGGAGCGGCTGCCGTTCATGGACTCCTGGCGAGCAAAGAAGCTCACCGGCCTGATCGTGGGCGTCACCGCCGCCCCGGGTAACGCCGCCGCCCGCATCGAGGCATTCGTGGTCACCGGCGCGCCTTACGCATACGGCGGCCACCCGGACATCGACGACCTCTTTTACCAGCAGGCGCGCGAACGCGACCGCAAGCGGCGCGAGGCGCTCCTGCACCAGATCCAGACGCTGATTCACGAGCGCGTCATGCACGCGCCGATCTTCGAGCCGGCCACCATCCACGGCATCGGTCCGCGGGTGGAGGAGGCTGCGGTGGGCCTGAATCCGATCCTGTACTTCACCTCCCCGTGGGAGGACATGCGGCTGCGGAAGCAGTAGGCCGGCCCCGAGCCGAACCCGAAGCGCAGGCGATCCGCTACCTCACTGACCCCCCCAGGGCTTCGAAGGTTCCCGGAAAGTAGGACACGTTGTGAAAGGCCTCGCGGGCGATCGCCTCGGCGAGCCCGCGCGCCTGCGCGGCGTCGTGACCGAACACGACGATGCGCGTGTTGTGATCCTCCATCGGCAGCCGTCCGTCGTCCTTCGCCCGCCGTACCTCGCCCACATCCTTGCCGGGTTGCACCGAGCCCTGGGGGATGGTGCGGGCGCCCGGCAGACTGCCGGAGCCGAACTCCTCCGCGTTCCGAGCGTCGAGGAACACCGCCGTGCGATCGTTGCGGAGCACGTGCTGGACGCCCTCGAGCTCGATCTCGGTGAGACCGACGAGGGCGCGCCACACGGGGATGCCCAGCTGGTAGCGGCGTACGCTGCTGAAGCCAGCGGCCAGCAGCTCCTCGCTCAGCCGCTTGCTCTTGCCGCAGAAGGGGCCGTTGCAGTAGAGGACGAACGGTTTCGCCTTGTCGCCGCCTGACGAGCCGCCCGACTTCCGCCTGTCCCTCGCCATAACCTCGTCCCCGGGCAAGTGGTTGATCTCTCGGCTCTGATCCGGAGACAATCCCGGCCCGATGATCACTCTCCTGCTCGTCGGGTAGCATAGTTTGTTGCCGCCCTACGCCCCCACAGATCCGTGCGAGCCGATTTCCGGCACACGGCTCTTCAGAGACAGGATTGACCGATCACGCAAGCCGATACACCGAGTGCGGCAACCACGCCGCGGGTAGCGGATATCGCCGCAGCACAGCCGCAAAGCGTTCCCACGACATGTGACCTCGCTGGCTCCGACGGTCCAACCATTTCCGCCAGGCACGGCAAAGCCGCAAACGAAAAGCCTCGAGGCTGCGTAGATTGTCCGTGACTCCGTAGTACTGATAGTGCCCACGAAGTACGCTGCAGAGATAGCGCCACTGGACCGGCACGGCCAGATGCCGATGCTCCCGACACCATGCCGCGACCCGACTGATCGCCCGCCGCAGCCGCTTCGACGCGGTGTGACGGAGGACCTTAAACCGCCCCTTACGGCTCACCCCACAGATATGAGTGAACCCGAGGAAGTCGAAGGTCGCTGGCTTCTGGTTCCGCCGCGCTGCGTTGCTCTCCGCAAAGCGCCCAAACTCCATGAGCCGGGTCTTCGCCTCGTTCAGCCGCAGCCCAAACTTCCCCAGTCGCTCTCGAAGCGCCTCCGCGAACCGTGCTGCGTCGTCCGGGTACTGAAAGGCAAACACAACATCATCCGCGTAGCGAACCATATAGAACTCGCCGCGCAGCCCCCGTCGCATCACCTTCTCAGCCCACAGGTCCAACGCGTAGTGCAGATACACGTTTGCCAGGATGGGACTGACCACCCCACCCTGCGGGGTCCCTCTCTCCGGGTGGTACACTACGCCGTCCTCCAGAACCCCCGCGTGCAGCCACTTCGCAATCAGCCGTAGCAGACTCCGATCCTTTACCCGATGCTCGAGGAACATCCTCAGCACGCCCCTGTCCAGTTCATCAAAGAATGCGTGGATGTCCACCTCGAGCACATAGTTCACCCGCCCTCGATAGATCGCCTGATCCAGCGCGGGCAGCGCATCGTGCGCACTGCGCCCGGGACGGAACCCATAGGAACACGACAGGAAGTCTTGCTCGTATATCGCCGACAGTATCCGCGCCACCGCGGCTTGGACAATCTTGTCCTCGATGGTGGGAATCCCGATCGGCCGAAGCGCGGCTCCCTCCTTCGGCACGTAGCTGCGACGCACCGGCGGTGCTACGTACTGCCCGGCGCGCAACCGCTCATGCAGCCGCTCCAAGTGGCCCCGGAGATCCTGCTCATATTCCGTCGCAGTCACTCCGTCGATCCCAGCGCTGCTGCGCTTCTTCAGCGCCTTCCACGCCGACTCCAGCGCCTCCACCGTCAGCAGGTGCGCCACCGACGTGAACTGCAGCTTCCGGTCCCCTCTTGCCTTCTCGGCTATCTGCTGGAGTTCCGGAGACATGGTGCTCGGCTTCTGGGCGCCGCCCATGTGTCCCCCCAGCGGACCCCGCCTCTGTCGGGCCTTTCCCTCGCCCGGGTCGTCCACCTGCGACTTCCCCGGGGTCATCGGTACTCACCCCGATCCGACTCCTCGCCGCTCATCGGCGGGCGCTCCGGTCTCCCTTGCGCCTGCCTGCCCGAACCCTGCCCGGGAAACGGCGAGGTCTCCCAGGTTGCAGTCGAACCCTTGTGCCCGTGCCGATGCCATGTACCCCGGCGGTCTCGGCCGTCCTCGCCCTCGCGGACGGTCGAGTGTTGCCTTCGACGGCAAGTGAACGTCTCGGCAACCGCGACGTTGTCGTTTTCGGGGCTGGCCCACACCGGCCCACGCACTCCCTGTCTACGCATCAAAATGGCGGTCACCCGTCACCCTGCAAGACTCGGTTCCGGCGCGGCGGCTACCCATTCGCCGGTTGGGAGTTGCACCCACTGGGTCCGCTCGACGAGTTTCGGAGAGACCTGGACGCCTCCCGTCCCCTCGTCACTGCATTTCCTGGTCGCTGCCACCTGCTCCGGCTCCTCCCCTTCCTCTTCGGCGACTATCGCCAGCTCGCCATCGAGAACCTGGCTTTGCGCCAGCAGCTCGCCGTGTACAAGCGAACCGTGGCCCGGCCCAGGCTGCGCACAGCGGACCGCCTCTTCTGGATTGGGCTGACCAAGGTCTGGACCGAGTGGAGGCAGTCCCTCGTGTTCGTGACTCCCGAGACGGTCCTGCGTTGGCAGCGGCGTCGCTTTCGTGAGCACTGGGCCAAGCTCTCCGGCCGGCCCACCGTAGGCCGCCCGCCAGTCAACGCCGTGCTCAGGGCCCTCGTCCGCAAGATGGCCGCCGCCAATCCGCTATGGGGTGCGCCGAGAATCCATGGGGAACTCCTTAAGCTCGGGATTGACGTGGCCGAGCGCACGGTCTCTCGCCTGATCCCCAAGCGGCGCACGCCTCCGTCCCAAACCTGGCGAACGTTCCTCACCAACCATGCCCCGGACCTGGTTTCGATCGACTTCTTCACCGTTCCCACCGCTCGCTTGCGTGTGCTCTTCGTCCTGTTTATCCTCGCCCATCATCGGCGTCGTGTCCGGCACTTCAACATCACCGACCATCCCACCTCTGCTTGGACCGCCCAGCAAATCGTGGACGCCTTTCCCGACGATACCGCCCCCGCCGATCTCCTACGCGATCGCGATGCGATCTACGGGGACTCCTTCCGCCACCGCGTGAAGGGCATGCAGATCCAAGAAGTCCTCACGGCGGCCCGAAGTCCGTGGCAGAATCCCTTCGCGGAACGCCTCATCGGCTCGATCCGGCGAGAGTGTCTCGACCATGTCCTCGTCCTCAGCGAGCGCCACCTGCGAAATATCCTGACAGCGTACTTCGCGTACTACCACCGCACCCGGACCCACCTCTCCCTCACCAAGGACGCACCAGACGCGAGGCCAGTCGAGCCGCCGCAGTTCGGAAAGGTTGTCCACATCCCCGAAGTCGGTGGCTTGCATCATCGATACGTGCGGCGGGCGGCAAGCCGAGCGTCACCTGGCGCGCCTAGCACAGCACCGCAACCGCCTCGCGATTCTCTCTTCTCGGCGTGGTGTTCCCGACCTGAGGATCCAGCGCCGCGTTGGCGACACGGCGACGACCTCCTTATCGTGTCGCGGAGGCGTGCCTGAAGCCCAGCTTGACCGGTCAGCAACGCGCCGCCAGTTCAGCGTCCCGGATCGTCGCGATCTCGGCCGGATGGGGTTATAGCGAAGGGCTAGGCGTCCCGTAGGGACACAGGTTCGATTGGTCCGCAACATGCCGCGGGCGAGGGTCCCGACTGGTCGCAACGCGACCGGATCGACTTCTGGCGAGGGACAGGTTCGAAACATCTTCGCGTGGATCAAGGATGCGTTCGGGACGTGCCACTAGCGCTCGCCAGAAACAGTCACTGCTATCGTCTGTCCCGGATCCCCGAAGAAAATGATGTAGGCGAGCCCGCTCGCGGCCGGCAGCAAGGCTCGGGAGTTCCCTTCCCGTTTGCTACCGATGTGAACGCCGAGTCGTAGATCCGCCAGGCGCCGGTCGTGGCGATGTCCACGCTCGACCGGGGTCGAGTCGGTGGCGACGGCGCGCCACTCGGCGTAGCCATCAGGGCCGATGGTGACCGTGCTCGTAGCGCCGCGCGGCAGCACTGGCACCGCCTCGAGCGGCCTGTGCATGTAGCTGCCGAAGCGGGTCCACTCCACGCCGTCCCGCACCACGATGTCGAGGTCGTTGAGATCGCGGCCGTCCAGCTGGGGAATGATGAGCATCATCGTGGCGACGGTGTCGCTGGCCGACGGATCGACGATGTAGAACCCCGGCTCGTTGTCGGAGGGCCGGACGGCGATGAGCCCGTTCAGCTCGGGGACGGTGGCCAGGCGCAGGCGCGGGTCCATCGTCGGCCACAAGAGTGAGTCCGGGCTCTCGTTCACCAGGAGCCATGTTCCGGAGAGCCGGGCGCGCCAGGCGGCCGAGAGGTCGCGGCCCGGGCCGCGCACCCTTTGTGCCAGCAGTTGATCGTCGAGGTAGTGTCCGTAGCCGCCCGGGCTGCGCGACACGATGTACTGGGTGCCGGCCGCTTCGATGACCTTCATCGATTTCAGGGGAGTCCTGGTCGGCCGAGAACCACCCGTCGCCGCGGTGCTTCAACGGGTTCGGGCCTGGCGTCCAGCCGTGGTCGGATAGCGTGAAGAACAGCAGGGAGCCGTCGGGCTGCGGCTGGAGCCGGACGATGAAGTTGAACGCCGCGTATTCTCCCGCGATGGCCGTCAGGAGGCCGTCGGGGACCGCCTCCACCGGGGGCACCACGGGGGGAAGCGGCGATGGAAAGTCCGGGATCCGACCGTTTTCCGCCAGCGCGCGGAGCAGCACCCGCTGGGCGATCGGCGGTCGCTTGTCGGAGCCGAAGCCCGACGCCACGAGGCGCCGATCACCACGGCGGCGAGTTGCGCCTTGGGCGAAACGATGATCGCCGCGCCATAGTCGGTGATATCGCCGCCCTTGCCCCAGCCGTCGAAGCCGACGGCCTGCAAGCCCGGCTCGGTGACGGTGTCCCAGCCGAGCCCGAAAGCGAATGCCTCGGAGCGGACCGGGTTGAAGGTACCGATGGTCTGGTCCACGGCCATTTCGGCCACTGAAGCTTCGGAAAGGATGCGGATCCTGCCCACCGTTCCGCCGCCGAGGAACATCATGGCGAGGCGCGCCAGGTCGTTCGCGGTACTGTAAACCCCGCCCGCGGCAAGGACATTCACGAACTCCTGGGGCTGGGCGGCGCCGTTCCTGTAGGCCTTGGCATATGAGCCGTCGGGGAATGGCGCGGTCGGGTAGCGGGTATTGTCCATGCCGAGCGGGGTCAGGATCTCGTCCTGAACGAACTGGACGAAGCTCTTGCCGGTCGTCGCCGGGACGAGGGCCGCGATGAGGGTGAAGCCGTCATTGCAATAGACGTTCATGTAGCCGGGCGGCGCCTTCAGCCGCTCAATCGAGAGCGACTGCAGGACCTGATCGAGATATCCCGGAAAGGGTGAGGTGGTTTCGGCATTGCGATAGTCCGTCCCCGGGAAGCCCGAGGAGTGATTGAGGAGCATCCGGACCGTGATCTTCCCGTAATCCGGCGGAAGCCATCCGGAAGTCCGGCAGGTAGTCGATGAGCGGCCTGTCAAGGTCGACCAACCCCTTGTCCACGAGCTTCATGGCGGCGATGGTCGCGAAAAGCTTGCTCACCGAACCGATGCCGAACATGGTCTGAGCGGTGGCCGCCTTGCCGGCCTCTCGATCGGCGAGGCCGAAGGCCTGGCTCCAGATAACTCCGCTGCGGGCCACAAGCGCGATCGTGAGGGCCGAGGCCCGGCCGTCCTTCAATACATCCTGGGCGGCTTCCCGCCCTTCCCGGATCGCTGCATCGTAGGTCGGCGGGCGGGGGTGGCGCGGCCAAGGCTTGCCCCGCTGGTCAGCCTGAACCTGGGACAGAGCCGCCCCAAACAACCAAGAGGGCCAAGATCGTGATGGCGCTGGCCGTAACGGTCCGGCGGAAACTGCCGTATGAATAGGCGGTCACGTATCTCGGGACTGCAACAGTATCATGGACCCGGGCATGCCCTGATGAGGTCGTGCCGCCATGCTATCGTGAGTCGTGTTTCGCCGTCAGTGACGTGGCCTTGAAGGAATGGGCCGTGATCTGCCAGGAGGCCACCGGTCGCCAGATCCTCATGCTGCGTAAGGGCGGGATCCGCGAGCCCGGCTCGGCCTTCGGCGTGGAGCATCGCGGCTTCTTTCTCTTCCCGACGTATTTCCACGAGAACGCCGCCGATCTGGCGCCGCCGACGCTCGCGCGTTTGCCCGCGGTTGCTGCGGCGGCGCCACCGGCGGGAGAGTTGCACCTCGACATTACGCCTCGGTCGAGCGTGTCTGGGAGAGTCCGACCCTCGAGCCTGTCGCTCGCCAAACCTCATCCGCCGGGCAAAGGGTTGATCCGTCGGTCTGGACTCGTCCACTATCTCAGCTCGATGATCACTCTCCTGCTCCGCCTGCTTCGGCTTCTCCCCGTCCTCCTCGGCGGCCACCGCCAGCTCGCCCTGGAAAACCTCGCCTTGCGTCAGCAGCTCGCCGTCTACAAGCGAATGATGACCCGGCCCCGCTTACGCAGAGCGGACCACCTCTTCTTCCTGAAGCGGCTTGTCAAGAGCACTGCTCGTTGGTTGCATCAGCTCCTTCGCTCTGCGCTTCCTCCGTGAGGGCGATCAACGCGTGGGGGTCATGCTCGCTGTGCGAGGTTTGTCATCCTTCTCTTCGCGCTGTCAGTGGCGAGGTTCAACTCGCCCGCGCATGATGGTGATGCGAGCGGGCGGCGGCGCCATCTGGGTCACGGCTCTCAACATCAGCCAAGAAGAGGCTCGCGCTCACCGCCCATTCACCCCGTCTCACAGCTGAGCGACCGATCAATCTGCCCCTCCCCTTGCCCGTCTAGGCGGCCCGGCGTGCCGGCAGCGGTCCGCGCACTTTAGTCGCGTCATAGACCGTCCCGTCCCGCCAGATCGCAAAGAGGATCCCGGCCAGACGTCGCGCCAGCGCCACCACGGCGATGGGCCGGCCCCGCCGGCTCGCAATCCCATCCCCCGCAGGCGCGCAGCGCCGCTGTTTCTACTCTCTTCCGCCGGCGCAGAATGCACCACGCGCCCTGGACCAGGAGCGCGTAGGGTCCGAATACTCGGCCGAGCCCCACTCGGTACGGGCCGGGTTGAGGCACGGTACGATCGGCCCATGACGACCGATGTCTACCCCTTGCAGGTGCTGCTCGTGACCCTCGCGGGTTGGATCAACCGCCACCAACAACACGTCATCGAATACCTGGTCGAGGAGAACCGGGTCCTCAAGGGGCAGATGAACGGGCGCCGCCTCCGGCTGACCGACGACCAGCGCCGCCGCCTCGCCGCCAAAGGCCGACGACTCGGGCGCCGGCTCTTGAGGCAGGTCGCCACCCTCGTGACGCCCGACACGATCCTGCGGTGGCACCGCCAGCTGATCGCCCGGAAGTGGACGTTCACGCCGAAGCGGCCAGGCCGTCCCGGGGTCATGAAGGAGATCTCGACCCTGATTGTGCGGATGGCCACCGAGAATTCCACGTGGGGCTACACGCGGATCCAAGGGGCGCTGAAGAATCTGGGCCATGACGTGGCCAGGAGTACGGTCGCCAAGGTCCTGAAAGACCATGGGATCCCGCCCGCCGCCGGACCGGCCGTCATCCTGGCGGACGTTCCTGCGGGCTCACTGGGGCGAGATCGCGGGGGCCGACTTCTTCACCACCGAGGTCTGGACCCCGCGAGGGCTCATTACCTACTACACGCTCTTCGTGCTCGATCTCCGAAGCCGACGGGTTCACGTGGCAGGCTCGACGCCCACCCCGGATGGCCGGTTCATGGCGCAGACGGCTCGTCGACTGACCGATGCGGTCGATGGGTTCCTGGTGGGCCACAGCGTTCTCATCTGCGATCGCGACAGCAAGTGGACCGATGACTTTCGCCGTATCGTCCAAAGCGCCGGCGTGCGGATCGTGCTGACGCCTATCCGGGCGCCGAATGCCAACGCCTACGCGGAGCGCTTCGTGCGCTCGATCCGAGAGGAGTGTCTCGACCGCCTGATCCTCTTCGGGGAGCGTCGGCTCTTCCGCGCCCTCGCCGAGTTCGTCGCTCACTACCATGGCGAGCGGAACCATCAAGGGCTCGGCAACGAGTTGATCACCCCGGCAGCCGCTGTCGCTGGCGCCACCCGGGTACGCTGTCGGGACCGGCTAGGAGGGCTGTTGCGCTACTATCACCGCGCAGCGTGAGCATGGGATGAGTTTTCGGACATCACGAGGCCGACAAGTGCGCCCGGAACTGGTGGCCCCAGGGGGATTCGAACCCCCGTTTCAGCCTTGAGAGGGCCGACACATCTCAACAGAATCAGAGTGTTCCAATACACTGACGGTTACGCTGACGGTTCTTTTCACCTAAACAGACGGAGACAACAGCGGCCGGCCCCGTGCACATTGAACGGTCAGAGTCGCTACATTCGAACTCTTCTTGCGTCAGGCCGCTCCCCTTCCCACCCTTGAGCTCCAGTGGCACCCTCGCCTGCCTAACGGAAAGGCGCTGAGCGGCCGGCGCTGGCGCGTTTGACGTCACGCCATCGGCCCATGCCGGCCCGATCTGCCGACCTGTTAGGTGCTCATGCGCACGGCCGAGCGTATCGGGACACGAAGGCTCTGACCCGGCCACCTGCCCGCCTTCAGGGGACGTCAAACACCAACCGGAAGCTCTCTCCCCCACGAGAGCTGGCCATTGTGGAAATGAACTGTTCAGCTCCCTGCGCGACCCGCACGGTGACCTGGCCGCCGAGGATTGGGTCCACCTCGACGATGATCCGTGTGACGCCCCTTCCGGGCCTCGAGATAGTTTGCTGAACGGTGACAGCGGGTGGGACCGACACGGTCTCGATCACGTCAAATCTCCGGTCGAGGGAGTAGACCGTCACGGCCGTGTCCCCAGTCGACGCTGAGGCTATTTCTAGCAGCCAGGCTTGGTCTCTCTGCAAGGTCCCCATGAATTCGGCCTGCGCCGGGTTGTATGCCAACACCAGCACTGCGAGTGCGAGAAGAAATCTGTTCATTAGGTAGTCTCCTCCTTTTGAGCCCGAATCCCGTTGGGGCCACCACCAAACTTACATGAGCTAACCCGGCAGAAACCTTCCTGTAGCGGTGCCGTCGGGGCTGACACAAGGGTTTTCTGGGAAATCGACCGGTCCAGCGTCCGGGTCCACTCGGTCGGCGATCAGACTGCGACGCAGCTGGGCTGCGGAATGGAACCCGGACTCGGCGGTCCAGGCAGCGGAAGGCGGCAGGAAATCGCTGTTCAATCGGGGTGAACCTCCTGCTTGAGGAGGGAGGCCCGAGAATGCGCGGCACCACGCGCGGTGTTGCCCTCCGGCTCCATGAGCCACTTGCGCACCCGGGCTGTCTTTTCCTCGTACTCCCGAAGCACGACGGCTCGATGGCGATCGAAGCGGAGGCGTTCCATCGCCATGCCTACTAGGACCCCAGCGCGAGCGCGTAGGCCGTGATCAGGACCGCGCCAGTCCGGATGGCCTCTCCTGTTCACTGGCCACGCCTTGTGGGATCGACGCCGGCAAACGTGAGGAAGTCGATCATCCGGAAGTCTCCGGTCACGCGGCCGCTCGTGGTCGGCAGCTGCGGTCGCCAGCGCGGACGGGCCCACAATAAGACTCCCGGTCGAGCTGCAGAAGCCCGATGATGACCTCGCCGACGAGGCGGCCACCGACGGGGCCGAGGTGCTGGCCACCTTCCATGACGTGGCCTTCCTGGAGGATGTACAGCCAGAGTGGCGTGGACTCATCGAGACCCAGGCCATAGCCGCTCAGCTCACTCAGATCCGCTTTGGAGAGCAGCGGGACGCCCATGGCCTGCGCGATCCTCTGGCCTGACGGGAGCTGCCAGGTGATGTGACGGAGCAGGTTGCGCTGGGGGAGCGCGGTGGGCGGGTCGCCTGACGCGATCGCGCCAAGCGGAAGGTTGAACAGCGGTGTGGAAATCCTCGCGTCGATCAATTTGTTCGGCCTCATGTCTTCCCCGAGCGTGCCGGGCTGACCGCCCGGTCGGGGAATTCCGCCGAAATCGAAGAACGTCTGCCAGCCGATGAAGCGTCGGGGTGCCCGCGCACCACCCCGCAGATCGACGGGGTCGCTGGCGCCTTCCCCTGTTGGGTCGAAGATCATTCCGAAGAACGGCTGCCCGCTGTCGCCTGCTAGGTTCGCCCGGTAGGAGGGCCGCACCAGCGTATGGCCAAAGCGGTAGGCGGCCCCCTGGAACTCGACGGGGATCTGCGCCACGCGTGGCCGGTAGAATTTCCGGCCGTGGCGGAGGATGTCCTCGACCATCGCCTCCCCGATGAAACGCGGCAGGAATTCATGAAGAATCATCCACTGGTAATGCCAGGTCGTGAGCCGGCGCGCCTGGCGAAATACCTCGTGGCCCGTTTCGTGACGGTCGTGGCTCACCACTAGGTCCACCGCGCTGTTATGGAAGCTGAGGAAGGCGGCCTGGAGGCCGCTGATGATGAGATTCTCATCGTTGCGCGGGTCGGCGATGATCGCCGTGCCATGGCGGTCTCGAGGCACGTCCTCGAAGAGGCCGCCGCTCTCGATCTTGAACCGGGTGGGGTGATGGTGGAGCCGGCGTCCGCTCGACAGTACGTAGAGCTCCGGATCAGCGAGTGGCCCTCCACCATACACGGAGTCGAGGTCGAGGCCCGGCGTGCGGGAGTTGGGCGAGTCCGTAGGGTCCGCTGGTACGCCGAGCCGGGACGTCAGGTCGAACGTCATGTCGTGATCCATGAACTGGCCCATGAAAGTCGCTCCGGCCGTCTGCGTGGAGCTGTTCGGGTTGTTCTCGCTGAGCGTGGGATCGACGATGAGGTCCACCGGGCCGGCCGCGAGATTGTCCTTGGCGTCGAGCATGCCCCCAGGTTTGCCGATGTCCCGCAACGCCTCCTCGAGCGCAGGACCAGCGTTCGCAAAGGCAGGGAGCTCCGGAAAGATGCGACCGAATCGGTCTTCGCGGATGACGAAGCGGCGAGGTCCGATCTGTGCCTGAGCGTGACGGGCCGGCAGCAGGCTCGAAGTGCCGGCCGCCGCCGCGGTACCGATTGCACGGAGGAACGTCCGCCGACTGATCTGACCCGAATGACTGGTCATCATCGTCTGCCTTTCTGACTTGGCCGGCCTGTGGGTAGCGCTCTGGCTAGTCGCCGCGTCGGCGCAAATGGCGATCGCGCTGACGCTCCAGTCGGTGCCGTCGAAGTTCGTTCCTGGGCCAGGGCGAGAACGACGGTTCCTCTCATGACGACCTCCTCGGCTCGTGACCAGCTGATCGGGCGTGAAGGAACGCGATGCGGGTCAGTCGTCGTCTCACGTGGATCACGCTAGCGCCGAGCGATGACCGATCGTGTTCGGATTCGGAACAGTGGAGCCGGTGGGCCGAGTGTTCCCGCGGCGCACGTTTGCGGGTCTGACGACCCTAGGAAATTCGGTGACTTAGCGGGCCGAAAGAGTCTTGAAGAGCCCCTGAGTCTCTGCGGAGGGGGCGAGGCCCCGGAGGGCGGCGAGTGCGGTTCCGCAGCGCCGATAGACGGCCACGACATCGGCGGAGCGCCCGAGCCGGTGGTAGGCAGTCATGAGGCTCCGGCAAACGTCCTCGGCACACGGGTCCACGCGGAGCGCTTCTTCGTACCAGTCCACGGCCTCCTGCCGATTCGCCTCGTCGCCCTGCCGCCCGATGCGCACGAGCTGCCGGAGCAAGCGACGACGGAGGCTCTCGGCCAGCGCCGTGGCCTGGGGCAGCTCGACCTCCCGCTCGTCGAGGAACGCGCCCCGGTAGAGGCGGGCGTGTCCTTCCCCAAAATTCCGTCCGGCGGTCAATGAGGGAAGCCTTCGACTACGGACAACGTGCGGACGCCGCGATGAGCGACCTCGAGCGCAAGAACAGCCGCCTCGGCGCCCAGGAGAAGAACGAGTAGTTTCATACCTCACCCGTCGGGTGCACCGGACCGGAGGTCGGCACGATGGGCGAGTAGCCGCACGCGTGAGAAGCACGCGAGCTGTGGAGTCTGCGCCGATTCAGTCGTTCACGGGCTACTTGCGGTATAGATCGACAAGTGCCCTAGAAAAAACTGGTGGCCCCAGGGGGATTCGAACCCCCGTTTCAGCCTTGAGAGGGCCGGAACAGTGCAATAGAATCAGGTTCTTCCACTACACTGACGGTTAAACTGAAGGTTCTTTTCGCCTAAAAAGACGGGAACAACAGCGGCCACTCCTGCACACCGAAACGGAATCGCCGCTCCGTCCGGTCCTGTTGTTGCGTTAGGCGCGCCTCGCCTGTCGCCCCGAGCTCGATCTCCTTCCTTGGCAGGCCCCAGTGCCAGCAGACCTGGAACACGTTCCTCACCAACCATGTCCGGGACTTGGTCTCAATCGACTTTTTCACCGTGCCCACCGTTCGCTTGCGTCTGCTCTGGGCCCGGGTCGTGCTCGCCCATCATCACCGGCGCGTCCTCCATTTCAACTTCACCGAGCATCCCCCCTACCTCCTCGCCATCACTCCCATCGGCTGCTCTACGCGCGTAGTGTTCCGGCGCCCGCGTCGGCTTTGGCGACAAGTCAACGCCCTCTCCACTCTCCACCGTGTCGCCAGCACGCCGTTCGCTACTCGATCACTCGACAACGTGCCGCCAGTTCAGCGTCCCGGATAGTCTCGCTGGCGGCCGGATGGTTTCGGCGAGGGACAAGTCCAGAGCCATCTACACCGCGGTCGAGAAGAGATGGCTGGACGTCCCCACCGAAGTCCCGGATGTGGATGCTGCGCGCAGCGCTGGGCTCTGACATGCTCTAGAATGCGCCTGAGACCGGCCCTTCCGGAGGCGCTGCGATGGCAGATGGACGGATGACTGAAACGAAATGGAAGCGGCGCGAGGCCCTCACGATGGCCGTCGGGGCGGCCGGATCCACCATCGCCGGGTGGCCGGGGCGAACGCGGGCGGCCCCCACGGCGAGCCCGAGGATCGCCAAGTTGACGGTGGCCGCGCAGTCCCTGCCCCGGACGATCGACCCCAACTACGACTCGAACCTCGGCGCATCTCTCGGCCACCGATTCCTGTTTGATACGCTGGTCACGGCGTTCCGGGGCAAACCGGAGCCCCAGCTGGCCCTCTCGTGGCAAGGCGTCAACCCCACCACCTGGCGGTTCCGGCTGCGGCGGGACGTGAAGTTCCACAACGGCGAGGCGTTCAACGCCGAGTCCGTCAAGTTCACCATGGACCGCATCCTCGATCCGAATGGCAAGTCGGCCTGGCGGGCGCGCTTCCCGACGGTCGAACGGGTCAACGCCATCGACGAGTTCACCGTCGACATCGTCTCCAAGGTCCCCAACGCGGCGCTCGTCAACGTGATGGCCACCATCTGGATGCAGCCCGCGAAATACTTCCAGCAGGTCGGGGAGGTGAAGTTCAACCAGGCGCCCGTCGGCACCGGGCCCTTCCGGTTCAAGGAGTGGCGCCCGGACGTCTTCCTGACCATGGAAGGCAACCAGGATTACTGGGGCGGCCCGGCCACGGTCGGCGAGCTGACCGTGCGCGCGATGCCCGAGCCGTCGACGCGCCTGGCGGCGATCGAGTCGGGCGATGCCCAGATCGCCGTCGTCATCCCGCCCGAGCAGCTCGGTCGCCTCCGTGGCAAGGGATTCCAGATCCAGACCGTCAACATCGGCCAGTTGCTGGTCATCCACTTCCGCTTTCACCCCGAGGCGGCGGTCGATGCCGGACCGATCAAGGACAAGCGCGTCCGCCGGGCGCTGGCCCATGCCACCGACGTCGCGGGAATTCACCGGGCCCTCGTCGCCCCGCATGCGCGGATGGCGCAGTGCCAGATCTACGGGGCCGACACGTTCGGGTTCAACCCGAACATGAAGCCGATTCGTACGACGTGAACAAGGCCAAACAGCTCCTGGCCGAGGCGGGCTACGGGCAAGGCTTCACCGTCCACATGGACAGCTCGTCCGGCATGTTCTTCCGCGAGAAGGAGGTCACCGAGGCGCTGCTCAACCAGTGGGCCAAGGTGGGCGTGAAGCTGGAGGTCGATTACCTCGAGACGAGCCGCTGGATGGAGAAGTGGTTCGCCACCAAGTCGGGGCCGGTCATCCTGAACGGATGGAACTCGGCCCCCGCCTTCGATGCCGAGTTCCCGCTGGTCTTCGGCACCTGCGGCAGCACCCGGCGCCTGATGTGCAACAAGCATACGACGAGCTGTTCTTCAAGCAGCAGCAAGCGCTGAACCCGGACGAGCGCCGAGCGATCATCTGGCAGCTCGCCGAGGTGTTGTGCGAGGAGGTCGCTGCACATTCCCCTGTACGAGCAGCCGAGCATCAACGCCCTGGCCAAGGGGCTGTCCAACGTCAGCTTCAACCCCGAGTGGAGCATGTACCTCCACAAGGCGACCATGGGATGATCTGACGCGGTCGGGCGATCACGGGGTGGAGGAGAGCATGGTCCGTCTGCTTGCACGGCGCGCCCTCCACCTGGTGATCGTGGTCCTCGGCGTCTACACCGCCCTCTTCCTGCTCCTCCGCCTCACCGGCGACCCGGCGCTGCTCTACGTCTCGGAGGATGCCGGGCCGGCCCAGATCCAGCGCGTCCGCGAACAGCTCGGCCTCGCCGACCCGCTCCCCGTGCAGTACGTGCGCTTCCTGGGGCGGGCCATGGTGGGAGACTTCGGCCTCTCGCTGCGCTACAACCAGCCGGCCCTGCCCCTCGTGCTGGCCTCCTTGCCGGCGACGCTCGAGCTGACGGCGGCGGCGCTGTTCCTGGCGGCGCTCATCGGGGTGCCGGTCGGGATCCTGTCGGCCACGCGCCGGAACAGCGTGGCCGATCATCTCTCCCTGGTTGCCTCGCTCATCGGCCAGTGCGTCCCGACCTTCTGGCTCGGGATCATCCTGATCCTGGTCCTCGCGCTGGATCTCGGGGTGTTGCCCCCGTCGGGGCGCGGCACCCTGGCGCACCTGGTGATGCCCGCGCTGACGCTAGGCGCCTATTCCATCGCGCGCGTGGCGCGGCTCACGCGCTCGAGCGTCCTGGAGGTGCTGAATCAGGATTTCGTGCGCACCGCGCGCTCGAAGGGCCTCCCCGCGCCCGCCGTGATCCTCCGACACGTGCTGAAAAACGCCGCCATCCCGATCGTGACGATCCTCGGGCTGAGCGTCTCCACGTTGCTGGGCGGGGCGGTGATCACCGAGACGATCTTCGACTGGCCCGGCGTCGGCCGCCTGATGGTCCAGGCGGTCTTCGTGCGCGACTACCCGATCGTCCAGGGCACGGCCCTTCTCATCGCCGCGATGGTGGCCGTGGTCACCTTCGTCACCGACGCGCTCTACGTGTGGCTCGACCCGCGCATCAAGCATGCGTAGCCGCGGCCCGCGCAGGACGGCGGCACCGCACGTCGACTCTGGCGGAGCAAGCTGGCGCTGGGCGCATTCGTGATGTTGCTAGTGATCTTCACGGCCGCCATCGGCGCCAATCTGATCGCGCCCTACGATCCCGCCGACGGCAACATCACCGATCGCCTGCTGCCCCCGGCTGGCCTCGCGGCGAGGGCGGCCGCCTGCTCGGGACCGACCAGGTCGGCCGCGACGTACTCAGCCGCCTCATCCACGGCGCGCGGGTGTCCCTGCTCGTCGGCCTGGCCGGCACCGGGATCTCCCTGCTCGCCGGAACCGCCCTGGGCCTGATCTCCGGCTTCTGGGGCGGGCTGATCGACCGGACTCTCTCCCGCATCACCGACATCCAGCTCGCCTTCCCGTTCATCGCGCTGGCGGTGACCGCAATCTCTGTGACCGGTCCCGGGCTCGTCAACGTGATCGTCGTGCTGGCCGCGACGGGCTGGGTGCTCTACACGCGCGTGGTGCGCGAGGAGGTGCTCCGCGCCCGCGAGCGCGCGTACGTCGAGGCGGCCCGGGCCATGGGCGGCCACGACGTGCACATCATGGTCCGGCACATCCTGCCCAACATCGTGGCGCCGGTCATCGTCATCAGCTCGTTCGCCATCGCCCAGATGATCATCACCGAAGCCTCGCTGAGCTTCCTCGGACTGGGCATCCGGCCACCCACCCCGACCTGGGGGGCATGCTGAGCGATGCGCGCAACTACATGCAGGTCGCCTGGTGGCTGCCGACCTTTCCCGGCGTCGCCCTCCTGGTGACCTTGCTTGGCATCAACGTCGTCGGCGACTGGCTGCGCGACACTCTTGACCCCACCCTGCGCGGCGTGGAGTAGCGGGGACGTCCGCTTGTTGGCGTTTACTTGGAGGAGCCCCGAGCGTGAACGGGACCGAGAGGGAGCCCTTCCATGAAGACCATCGGTGCGGTCGCCCTTGCCGTGCTTTTCACTCTCGCGCTGACCATCGACGTCCCCGGCCAGGGAGAGGGGCCGCGACTGGACGTGAAGCTGGTGGCCGACGGGCTGGTGGCGCCCCTGGATCTCACGTTCGCGCCCGACCGCAGTGGCCTCCGCTTCATCGTGGATCAGACTGGCCTGGTCCTCATCCTGACCCCAGCCGGGCAGGTCCTTCCGACTCCATTCCTGGACATCACCGACCGCACGGTTCTCCAGTCCGCCTTCGACGAACGCGGGTTGCTCGCGGTGGCCTTTCATCCTCAGTTCGCCACCAACGGCAAGCTGTACGTCCAGTACAGCGCTCGGAGAGAGGGCCCCAACATCTGCGTCGCCGAGGACGGCCGCGTTCCCACCGATCCGGCGGGCTGCCCTCTGCAGTACACGCGCCAGATTTCGGAGTTCGTCGTGTCGTCGACGGATCCCAACCGCGCCGATCCCAGCACGGAACGGGTCGTGTTCAGGATTCAATGGCCCGGCCGGAAGCACAACGGGGGTGGTCTCGCCTTCGGCCCGGACGGCATGCTCTATATCGGCCTCGGGGACGGGGGCTTCATTCATGGCCCGAGCGGCGCGGACGATCCATTCAACGTCGATCCTGATCTCCTGTTCGGGGACCTCATCGCGCAGAAGCTCACCTCGCTCTACGGGAAGATCCTGCGCATCGATGTCGACCGGGGAACGCCCTACGGGATTCCGCCCGATAATCCGTTCGTGGGCCACGACGGGATTCCGGACGAGATCTACGGCTGGGGTTTCCGAAACCCCTTCCGCATCTCCTTCGATCGGGACGGCGATCGGGCCATGTACGTGAGCACCCCGGCCGACACCTTCTTCGAAGCGACCTACAAGGTCACGCAGCCGGGAAACTACGGCTGGGCGATCAAGGAAGGGACCCACTGCATCGTCAGGAGCAGCGCCCTCGCCCCTCCGGAGACCATCCGCTGCTCAAGCAACGCCCAGTGTCGCCCGCTTCTCGAGAAGAGACCCACGATGACGATCACCATCTACCGCGCCGGCGCCATCGGCTCATCCCCCCTCGACGTTGCGGAGGGTGGGGTCGAGCATGTCCCGCAGGCCGTCGCCGAGGAAGTTCGACCCGGCGGCGGTGAACATGATGGCGAGCCCGGGGAAGAGCGCGATCCACCAGGCGTCGCGCAGGTAGTCGCGGCCGTCGGCGAGCATGCTCCCCCACGTGGGCGTGGGCGGGGGCACGCCGAGGCCGAGGAAGCCGAGCGCGGCCTCCAGGATGATCATGCGCGCGACCTCGAACGAGGCCAGCACCAAGACCGGGCTCACCACACCGGGAGCGATCTGCCGCCAGAGGATGCGGCGGTCGCTCGCCCCCAGGCTGCGGGCCGCCTGCACGAAGTCCTGCGCTCGGAGGGCGAGCACGACGCCGCGCGTGGTGCGTGCGTACACCGGCCACGTCGTGATGGCGAACACGATGATGATGTTACGCAGCGACGGGCCCATCAGGGCCACGATGCTGAGCGCGAGCAGGATGAACGGGAACGCCAGCTGCAAGTCCACGCAGCGCATCACGATCGTCTCGATCACCGAGCGGTAGTAGCCCGCCAGCAGGCCTAGCGTCATCCCGAGCAGTGCCGACACCGCCACCGCGGGCAGGCTGACCACGAGCGACACGCGGCTGCCGTACACGATCCGGCTCAGGATGTCGCGGCCCAGGTGGTCGGTGCCGAGCCAGGCCACCCGGCCCGAGCGCGGGTCCTTGAAGCCCGGCGGCTTCAGGCGGAGCAAGATCTGCTGCGCCGTGGGCGAGCGCGGCGCGACGCGATCCGCCAACAACGCGAGCCCGGCCACCGTCACCATGATGAGCAGGCCGAGGACGGCGAGGCGATGGCGCCAGAAGCGGCGCAGGCGCTGGCGGCCGGGCGCGTCGGAGCTCACGCGCTACTCCGCCACCCGGATGCGCGGGTCGAGGAAGTTGTAGAGCATGTCCACCGCCCAGTTGATGGACACGACGAGGACGGCGGAGACGAACACCGCGCACTGCACGACCGGGTAGTCGCGCTGGTGGATGGCCGTGACCGTCACCATGCCCACCCCCGGCCAGGCGAAGACAGTCTCCGTGATGACGGCGCCGCCCAGGAGCAGCCCGAGCTGGAGTCCCAGCAGTGTGACCACGGGGATGAGCGCGTTGCGCAGCGCATGGCGCACGATCACGGACGGCTCGGCCAGGCCCTTGGCGCGCGCGGTGCGAACGTAGTCCTGGCCCAGGACGTCGAGCATGCTCGAGCGCGTGAGGCGGATGATGAGCCCGATCAGGAACGTCCCCAAGGTGATCGCGGGCAGCACCAGGTGCTGCGGGCCGCCCCAGCCCGAGACGGGGAGCCAGCGGAGATTGACCGAGAAGACGACGATGAGCATGAGGCCCAGCCAGAAGACGGGCATGGACTGCCCCATGAGGGCCAGCGCCATGGAGCCGTGATCCCACAGGGTCAGGCGCTTGACCGCCGAGATCACGCCGATGGGCATGCCGACGGACAGGGCGAAGAGGAACGCGCCGGCCGTGAGGAGGAGCGTGGCCGGCAGCCGCTCCAACACCACCACGAGCGCCGGCCGCTGGGCGCGGATCGACATCCCGAAGTCGCCGCGCACGGCGTGGCCGAGGAAGCGCAGGTATTGGATGAGCAGCGGCTCGTCCAGCCCGAGCGCGTGGCGGAGATCGCGGATCTGCTCCGGCGTCGCCTGTTCGCCCAGCATGAGGCTGGCGGGGTCGCCGGGGGTCAGGTGCAGCAGCCCGAAGACCACCACGGTGACCAGCCACAGCAGCAGCAGCGACTGCAGGGTGCGCCAGACAAGAGGGCCTAGCACTCCCTACCCTACGCCTTGTCCATCAGTCTGTGTTCCCCGTGGTGCTGCCCCTCGCCGTGAGCGCCGATTGTCTGTCTGCTAAGAACTGCGCCGGCGTGCGCGAGCTCCCCGGTTTGCCAGTTCGCGCTGCCGTCGAACTCGTCGCTCGTGCGGCATTACTTGCGAAGTTCGCGCACACGACTAAGCGCGCTGAGTATAGCTCGACGACGCGCGCGCCTTGCACGTCGCCGTGCGGACGCCGATAATGCGCCGTCAGAATCTGCCGGACGGCGCGCGCGTTCCGAGGTGCGCGTCACGGCCAAGGAGAGATCGAATGGGCCGCGTACAGGATCAGGTGGCGGTGGTGACGGGCGCCGCCAATGGGCTCGGGCGTGCCATCGCACTGCGTCTGGCCGGGGAGGGCGCGCGCATGGCCCTCGGCGACATCGAGGGCGCCGCGCTCGAGCGCACGGTGTCGGACATCACCAAGCAGGGGGGCCACGCGTTCGGCGTGGTCGGTGACGTCACCGAGGAGGCGCCCGCGGCCAAGCTCATCAACGACGCGGCGGCGCGCTACGGCCGTCTCGACATCCTCGTCAACAACGTCGGGGGCAGCCGGTCGGCCAAGATCTGGGAGATGACGGTCGAGCAGTGGGACTTTGTCATCCGCCTCAATCTCCGCAGCGCGTTCCTGTGCACCCGCGCTGCCGTCCGGCACATGATGAAGCAGCGCTCGGGCCGCATCGTCTGCCTGTCGTCGGGGGCGCGCGAGGGCACGCCGTGGACGGCGTACTATCAGGGCGGCGCGAACTACTCGGCGGCGAAGGCGGGCATCCACGGCTTCATCCGCGACGTGGCCCTGGAGCTGGCCGAGT
The DNA here is from genome assembly GCA_963754315.1 of uncultured Candidatus Rokubacteria bacterium. Classification (GTDB taxonomy): domain Bacteria; phylum Methylomirabilota; class Methylomirabilia; order Rokubacteriales; family CSP1-6; genus CAVWFS01. Next base: position 393,545 of record CAVWFS010000001.1, on the reverse strand, counting down.
ACAACATCGTGGTCAACGCCGTCGCCCCGGGGCCCATCGACACCGAGCGCGCGGGCGCGAACCTCCGTCAGCTGAACGAGACGGTCGAGTACAGCCCGAACCACATGACGCCCCTGCGCCGCCTGGGGCAGCCGCTCGAGATCGCCAACGCCGTGCTGTTCCTCGCCTCCGAGGAAGCCAGCTACATTACCGGCGTCACCCTCCAGGCGACCGGCGGACGGTAGCCGATCAGGCACACGAGCACCATCCCAGGAGACCGGTGACATGACGATCAACGCCATCCGTGAGACGTTCCGCGACGAGGACACGGTGCGCGTGCATCCGATCATGACCCATGGCGGCTCGCAGGTGAACGTCATCCCCGCCGACGTGCGCCTGGAGACGTTCGTGCGCGCCAAGACGCTGGAGACCATCGCCGACGCCGATGCCAAGGTGGATCGTGCCCTGCGCGCCGGCGCCCTGGCCCTCGGAGCCGTGGTGGAGATCGAGACGCTCCCCGGCTACATGCCGATGCGCTGCGATCCCCTGCTCGTGGATCGCTTCCGCGCCATCGCGGGCGAGCTGGTCGGCGCGGACAATGTGCGCACCATCGCCCATCGCACAGGCTCCACCGACATGGGCGACCTCGCCCAGGTGATGCCGATCCTCCATCCCTACGTCGGCGGTGCCAGCGGCACATCGCATGGGGCCGACTGGCAACTCAGTGATCTATCGCTCGTCTATCTCACCAACGCCAAGGCCCTGGCCTCCATGGTGGTGGACCTCCTCGCGGACGGGGCCACCGTCGGGCGGGAGGTCGTGGCCAAGGCCAAGCCGCCGATGACGCGGGCGACCTATCTCGAGTTCCAGCGCCGCATCGGCCGGCGCGAAGTCTACGAGGGCTGAGCGATGATTCGGGTCCGAACCGGAGCGACGTTGATCGACTGCGCCGGCGCGCGGGTCGGGGCTGAGGGCCGAGCGCGTTGACGGCGAGCACGGTGACAAAGATGGCCCGTCCCGGAACGCCGTGAGCCACCAGACCGACTTCAGGGAGCCCGCCATGGAGCATGCTCCCCCTTAGCGCTGCTCTAGCAGGAAACGGTGCAGCTCCGCAGCGCAGCGGTCGGGCACCGCGTCGGTGATGTTGTGGGGCAAGCCGTGGTAGACGACGAACTTCACGTTGGGCACCCGATCGCGGATGACCTCGTACTGGGCCATCGAGCTGATGGGATCGTGATCGGGCACGACCGTCAGCATGGGGCAGCGGATCCGGCCGAGGTCCTGGGTGAGATCCACGCTCCGCATGAGGGGCACGAAGCGCGCGAGCCAGGCGGCGCTCGTCTTGGCCGACTCGTCGAGGAACCACTCAACGAAGCGCGGATCGACTGCAGCCAGGTCGAAGCGATCCGCGATCGTCTCCGACAGGAAGCCGCGCACCCCGCGCCGTTGGATGTGGGCGACCCACTTCTCCGCATCCACGTTGGAGGGCCCCAGCCCCGGGGTGGAGGCGAAGTTTGCCAGGGTCTTGACGCGCTCGGGGTGGTCGATCGCCACCTTCATGGAGATGATGGCGCCGGCGGAGGAGCCGGCCAGGTGAATGCGGTCCACGCCGAGGTGATCAATCAGCTCGATGACGTCGCGGGCCAGGCGCTGGAGGGTGAATGGCAGCGAGGCGTCCGGCACCTCGGACCCGCCGTGGCCACGCAGATCGAGGCGCACCACGCGAAAGTCGCGCGCGAGCCGGGGCACCCAGGCGTAGAGACGGCGGGAGCTGCCCATGGCCGCGTGCACGAGCACCAGGGTCTCGGGCGACCTCCACGGGTCGGTGAAGTCGTCGATGACGTAGCCCAGATGGACGCCGTCGCTCGCGGTAAAGTGCTGCATCACGACCGGCGCCGCCGGGCGCGCGGGCGAGCCTTCCCCGCCGCCTTCTCTGCGTCCATCTATTTGAGCACGTCTATGATCGCGACCATCCCATGCACGAGGGTGAGGCGCCGGTGTGAAAGTACGCGCTCGGGAGCACCTCGAAGATCTCCTTCCTTGGTCGCGCCCAGGCGCGGCGACCCGATCATCTCACGGAACTAGGGGGGCACCTTGCCGCGCCGTACCGCCGTCAGCTCGTAGATGCGCTCGTACGCCTCCAGGAAATCCAGGTCCACATCGGCCGGCGTCTCGCAGACGTTGACGAGGATCGAGCCCGTCAGCACCGAGCGGAACTGTGCAGGTCGATCGTCTCGTGGTTGGACCGCGGCGGGTCAGCCCGGCGTTGGCGGTTCGGGCGGAGCGGGCGCGCCGGCGCAGGGTCTCGGCGCGCCGCCCGCTCCGCGAGCTACGTCAGGTAAGCCCCTGTCAGGATCAGCCACTCGTCGGGTCGGGCCTCAAACCCCTGCAGCCGTCTGTTAACCGCGTTCAGGTCGGGCTGCAAGTGCAGGAAGATCCACGGGCACTCCTCCCATACGATTTCCTGGGATTTGAAGTACGCCGCCTTCACCTTGACCTCGTCGAAGCTTTCGGCCGCCTCGTCCACCAACCGGTCCACCTCCGGGTTCCGGTAGGCGTTGCGTCGCGTGAACTTGGAATGGAAGTGCTCGCGCATCAGCATGTCCGGCTCGCCCGTCACCACTCCCCAGCCGAAGAAGTAGCCGTCGTACTTGGCCTTGTCGAACTTGGAGATCTCGGTCACGAACGAGCTCCAGGTCGGGGTCTCGAGCTCGACCTTGAGCCCCACGCTGGTCAGGTACCCGGCGATCGCCTCGCCGATCTGCTTGTCCAAGAGGTAGCGGCCGTTCGGCACCCCGAGGTGAAACGTGGCGCCGGCCGCGCCGGCCTCGGCCAGCAACTGCTTGGCCCTGGCCGGGTCGTACGGGTACGCTTTCAGCCCGGGATGCGACCCGAAGACCGCTGGGGGCAGAGGAGCTTGGGCGATGGGCGCCAGGCCGCCCAGGATGCCCTTGGTGATGGCGTCTTTGTCGATTGCGTAGTTGAGGGCTTGACGGGCGCGCTTGTCCGTCCACGGCGCCCTGTCAGTGCGCAGCGTGACGAACATGATGCGGTTGGTCACCGATGTGCGCATCTCCAGCTGCGGATTGGCCTGGAGCCGTTTGATGCTATCGGGCGGCACGTTGGTGACCATCTGCACCTCGCCCGCCTCCAGGGCCGCCATCCGGGTACCGTTCTCCGGGATGAAGCGGATCTTGAGGCGGGTCGACTTGGGCTTGGGCCCCCAGTATTGCGGGTTCGCCTCCATCAGGATGTGCTGGCCGGGCAGGTACTCCACGAACTTGTATGGGCCGGTCCCCACCGGGTTCGTCGCGATCCTGGGGCCAAGCTCCTTCAGCGCGCGCGGGGACATCATCGCCTGGAACTCGAGGATGCGGAGCAGGGGCCGGCTGGGCGTCGAGGTCAGGAACTCGACGGTGTACTTGTCGACGATCCGGACCTCTCGCGTTACCATCATCGACGACTTGACCGGGAACTTCGAATCAGGGGCAGTGAACAGGGCGTTGGTCAACTTGACCGCCTCGCCATCGAACTCCTCGCCGTTGTGGAACTTCACGCCCCGGCGCAGGCGAAGGCGCAGGGTGGTCGGATTGACCTGGTCCCAGCGCTCGGCCAGCGAGAGGCTCGGGTCGGGGGCGATGTCCTTCCGGCGCCAGACGATGGTCTCGTACATGTGCGGGTACATCATCGAGAAGCCGGGCACCCCTGCCTCGACCCTTGGGTCGAAGTGCCCGGGATCCACCGAGAACGCCACGACCAGCTCCGGCGTCGGCTTGATCACCCCCGGGGCCGCCGCCCCAACCCCGGGCAATGCGCCCAGCGCCGCCGCCCCAGCCGAGGCGCCCGCCCCGCGCAGAAGGCCTCGCCGGTTCAACCCTGCCTGCGTGCCGCCCGTCTTCCCGCGCCCCTGACCGCTAGCCATGGCTGCCCTCCTCTTCTGCCTTGATCGGCCCTCTCATGCCTCTTGTCGATGGGGCCGTCCATCGCCCGCCAGTACCGCTTGTCGCCGGAGGGGCGTTCGGTCCGTGCGCACCCGGTCGGTCTCCCCCTCGTGCATCCGCTCGCCGGGCGACGAGCCGACCAACGTATCTGGGTTTTCCGCGCGGCGTCAAGGTCGCTTATCGCGCCGTCTAAGATGTTACCGAGCGAGAATCGTCACGCCATTTACGATATAACTTTTGGCCGGGCCCAAGCCAGAGGAGCCCTACGTCGTGAGTGTTCAGGCGAAACGCGAGTATCTCCAAGCCATGGTCAGGCGCTACCGACAGGCGTCACGCCGGGAACGTTGACGCGTCTCGGACCCGCAGCGTAGCATCGCATCACTTTCGCTTCTACAAGGGGGTCTTCCGACGCCACCCTGCTGGAGAGAACGAAGTTGATCGCCGCCCTCCGGGCGCGCTGGGCGACGGAGTTCGACATTTCACCGACAGAGGAGACACGGATGCGATGAGCATCACAATCTACGGAGCCGGGGCCATCGGAGGGCTGGTGGGGGCGTGCATGGCCCGCGCGGGCGAGGACGTCCTCCTGGTGGACAAGGTCCCCGAGCACGTCCAAGCCATGAACGACAAGGGGCTGCGCATCAGCGGCTTCGACAACTTCACCGTGCGCGTGCGCGCCTGCCTGCCCGCCGATCTGCGGGGCCCGCTCGGGGTCACGTTCCTGGCCGTGAAGTCCCAGGACACCGAGGCCGCCCTCGACGTGCTTACGCCGCTCGCCGGCCCCGAGACCGTCGTCGTGTCGCTGCAGAACGGCATGAACCCGCCGCGCCTTGCCGTGCGCCTGGGGGCCGAGCGCGTGGTGGCGGCCTTCGTCAGCTTCCCCGCCGACTGGCAGGAGCCCGGGCACATCGAACACGGCGGCGCCGGCCACATCTGGGTGGGCGAGCTGGACGGGCGCATCACCGAACGCCTGTCGAGGATCCAGCGGCTCATCGCCCACGCCGTCGGTGCCCACATCACCGACAATATCTTCGGCTACCTCTGGGCCAAGCAGATCGACTGCTCGCTCCTCTTCGCCCAGGCCGTCACCGACGAGATGTTCGCCGACGTCTTCGGCGACAAGCGCTACCAGCCCGTGCTCATCGCGCTCGTGGGCGAGGGCGTGAGCGTGGCGCAGGCGGCCGGGATTCGTCTGCACAAGTTCGACGAGTTCGACCCGCTCAAGCTGCGCCCGAAGACGCCGGCGGAGGTGGAGGAGGCGCGCGCGGTGCTCGACCGCTTCGCCGCCTTCTGCCGGCCGCGGGTCAAGGTCCGCTCGGGACCGTGGCGCGACCTGGCCGTCCGCAAGCGGCCCACCGAGGTGGACCACATGGTCGGCTGGGTGATCGCCGAGGGGCGCAAGCACGGGATGGCCATGCCTCTTAACGAGCACCTCGTGCGCCAGGTGAAGGAGATCGAGGCGGGACACCGGTCGCGCGGCCTGCACAACCTGGACGAGCTCGAGAAGGCTCGCGCGCAGCTGTACGGCGCCGCGATCGGGCCGCGCTGAGCGGCGGGTGACGACACTCATGACCACACGGATGCGCGTGACTCGACGCGAGATGCTGAAGCTCGCCGCTGCCGGCGGGGCCGCCGTCCTGAGCGGATTCCCCACCGACCCCGCGCGGGCCCAGGGACCGGAGCTCGTGGTCGGCCTGTCGCTCGACCCGGGCCACCTCGATCCCCGGGTCGAGGCGGGCGGCCCTGGGTGGTCGATCTTCTCGCACATGTTCGACGGCTTCGTCTTCCGCGACGAGCGGACCAATCCCGTCCCGTGGCTGGTGACAAAGTGGGAGCAGGCCTCGCCCACTGTGCTCCGCTGGCAGCTGCGCAAGGGCATCAAGTTCCACAACGGGGAAGACTTCACCGCGGAATCCGTCAAGTTCTCGCTGGAGCAGTACGCCGCGCCCACCTCGCGCTCGCCTTGGAAGAACCGCATCGGCGTGATCCGCGAGTACCGCATGGTGGATCCCTACATCATCGATCTCGTCACCGAGCGTCCGAACCGGCCGCTGCTGCGCAACACGACCTCCGCCATGGCCCTCTCGCCCCGCGCGTTTCGCGAGCTGGGCGATCGCTTTCCCACCAACCCCGTCGGCACCGGCGCCATGAAGTTCGTCGAGTACCGGCCGGGCCAGCACGTGGTCATGCAGTCGCATCCCGGCTATTGGGGCAAGAAGCCCGCGTTCTCGCAGATCCGCTTCCGGTTCATCCCCGAGAACGGCACCCGCCTGGCCGCCCTCGAGGCGGGCGAGGTCATGGTAGTCAACAATGTCCCCCCGGACCAGATCCCGCGCCTGCGCGCGAACCCGAGTCTGCAGATCCTCACCTCGCCCACCAACCGCGTGACCTTCATCGCCCTGCGCACGGACCGCAAGCCCTTCAACGACAAGCGCGTGCGCCAGGCGCTGAACTACGCCATCGACCGCGAGGCCCTGAGCAAGGGCATCATGGGCGGGATGGCGCCGATCGCCAAGGCGCCGCTGCCCAGCGCCGTCTTCGCCTCGCATCCGAGCCTGCCCCCCTACCCGTATGATCCGGAGCGCGCGAAGAAGCTGCTCGCGGAGGCCGGGGCGTCGGGCGCGCCGTTCTTTCTCGGCGTGCCCAACGGCCGGTACCTGCTCGACAAACAGGTGGGCGAGGCGATCGCCGGCTACCTCGAGGTCATCGGCCTCCAGGTGAAGTTCGAGAGCCCGCTGTGGTCGAGCTTCGTCAACGAGGTCACCAAGTACGAGAAGTCCAAGTACGACGGCTTCATGTTCGGCTGGGGCGTCATCACCGGCGAGCCCGACCAGCTCATGGGCGACCACTTCCACTCCGGCGCCGTCAAGCGCACCCTGTACTCCAACCCCGAGGTCGATCGCCTGATCAGCGAGGAGCGCGAGAGCTTCGACGAGACCCGGGTGCGAGCTGCCCTCTTGCGCGCGCAGGAGATCGTCTGGGAGGAGTGCCCATGGATCTGGCTCCTCGAGCAGCCCGACATCAATGCCATCAACAAGCGCCTCAAGTGGGCCGCCGGCCGCCGCGACGAATATCTCCTGTTCCACGAGGCGACGCTGGGGGTCTAACGGGAAGAGGGCATGCCCCCAGCCGGAATCGACGTGCCGGACGATGTCGTGTCCACCCTCGTTCCTGAAGGCACCGTCACCGGAGGCGAGGCGGCGTGCACTTCACGAGAAAGCGTCGCCGGTCCTCGGCGCACAGTTTCGGGCGCGGCATCCGTGATGTTGTGCGGCAGGCCGTCGTAGACGACGGACTCCACGTCTTGGATGCGGTCGCGCAGGACCTCCCAGGCCTGTACGCGCCCGGCGTAGGTGATGGCCGCCTGCTGGGCGATGACACCGCCCGCAGACGACCCGGCGAGATGCACGCGCTCGCAGTCTTCACCTGTGCGACGAGGCGCTGGTTCAGAGGCATCGCGATACCGTGCTCCCGACCCTCGTCGATCACCGAGCCTATCAAGTGGTCGACCTCGGTCGGGCGCTTGTGCACAGCCACGAGCCTACCTGCTCCCGATCGCGATACCATCTACGGCACTGATTTCCAGCGCCGGGTTCGAGCGCCTGAGCATTCGCCCGGTCGTCATCGCATCGCGAATGCCTCGACCTCGTCGTCGTGCTCAAAGAACGCCACCTGCGTCGCGTGCGCGGACGTACCTCGCGTACTACAACGTTGCGCGGCCTCGCCAGAGTCTCGGTAACTACCAGCGCGCGGCTTCGCCGGCTCGGATTACCTTTTTGACCGGGACAGGGAGGCTTACGCTTTACCGTGGAAACCATCCCTTGCCCGTCAAATAACCACGCAGATAGGCAATCTGGCCGCTGTGGTGGAAGTGATCGATCATGATGATGCCCAGAAAGTCGCCCACCTTTCTGGTGCCACCACCTGGCGCCGGGAGTTCCCGTTCTAGGTCGGCCGGCGAAAGGGCTTTTAACACCGCGAGACTTTTCTGCCGGACCGCATCGGCGTAGCCCTGCAAGTTCGCCACGGTGGGCTTGAAGGCCGTGTCCTTCGCCATATCTGAACGCGCCGCGTCGTCAAGTGGTCGCCTACCGCACCTCCGTCGGTTTCTGGGGGATACCCTGGTAGCGGCTCCCCTTGCGTTCGTGCGTTGTCGAGCCGCGCGCAACGCGTCATCACCGGGCGGACCCCGGCGAGGCCGGAATCGATCCACGCTGGCGATGCTCCCTGTCGTCGCATCCGACGTGTTGCGCTCAGCCTCATAGAGCGACGTTGGCGAGCTCGGGCATACCGTGACATCTCCCTCAGGGCCCCGTTAGGAACAGATCCGAAAGTCCCGCTCGGAGAATTTGCCGAGCAAGAAATTGGCGAAGTGCACCGACCAGATCCCGTCGCCACTCTCTTCCAGCCCGACGTACTCGTCCTCGAGTGCTCGGCTCAGGAAGACCTGACGGCCCCGGAAGCCAATCGTCCCCGCCGAGCCGACCAGCCGCACCAGATGATGGCCAGGGTGCTCGAGCTCCGGCGGCACCAGGGCAGTGATGCGGAGCACGGCTCCGCTCCGTCAAGCCCGCCGGCCCGTTCGCCTCGTATCGAGCGAGCCACTTGTAGTCGGTCGGGCGGCTGATGCCATAGCGCCCACACAGTTCCGTCATGGAGTACAGCCCACGTTCGGCCTCCGCCACGAATCGCATCCGCTCTTTCATGGGTTCCGTCTCCGCCCAGGGCATGTTCACCTCCCGCTGAACACCCTAGGCGGTGTTACCCATGTTCCCGGTCTAATCTGTTACCTATGTACCCAGTTTGTACCCTTGCATTCGCTCGCCGCGGCTGCTCAGCGTGAGCGTTGGACAGCACGACGGCACCGAAGTGAAACTGAACTCGGTGTTGATGAGACCGTCGATGCTTGAGGAAGGGTGTGCCATGCGACTTCGATGGGTATGCGGTATCAGCGCGCTGGTGCTCGGCCTTACGCTGGCAGCTTCCCACCCCGCGTCAACGAGCGAGAGGATCGCCGTTGATGGGTCGACCGGGGTGATGCCGTTGGTGGCGGCGCTCGCCAAGGCGTATCGAGAACGCCATCCAGCCGCGGTGGTGGAGATCGGCAAGGGACTGGGAGCGAAGGCGCGCTTGCAGGCCCTGGAAGAGGGAAAGATCGACATCGCCCTGGCCAGCCATGGCTTGGTTGGTGAGGAGCTGCGCCAGCGAGGCATGGCGGTGCACGAAATCGCCAAGGTGGCGGTCGTCTTCGGTGTGAACGCGAGCGTGCCCGTGGCGAACCTCACGGATGCCCAGGTCTGTGAGATATACGCAGGCAGGGTCACCAGCTGGAAGGCGCTCGGGGGGCCCGACATCGCTATCGCGCCCAGCACCCGGCCCGACTCGGAGGTGGACACCGAGGTCGTCAGGGACAAGATCGCGTGCTTGAAAGACCTGAAGATGCCCGACGGCGTGAAGGTGATGCCCAGATCTGGGGATATGGCGAAGGAGCTCGCCGCTACCGTCGGTGCTGTCGGAATGACGACAGCCACCGTCGTGGAGCAGAGCCGAGGGCAGATCAGGGCCGTGTCGCTGAACGGAATCACTCCCAACGTGGACAACGTAGCACGCAAGACCTACGTGCTCACGCGAGACTCATTCCTGGTTACGAAGGCGACGCCACCTCCGGCTGTCGCCATGTTCATTGAGTTCGTTCGTAGTTCCGCCGGCGAGGCAGTCATCGTCGCTAATGGTGCGGTGCCGGTGAAGTGAGTTGGGAGGCTTGCCTGCCCAACACACGTTCCGGACCGCTGGCTCGCCTTCGCTCGCCGCGGCCGATCAACGGGCGCGTTGGGCGTCACTACTCATTCACCTACGCCAGCGACCCGTGCGTCGCACGCGGAACGACGATCGCCGACGATCCCCTAGGCAATCAAAGAGTTCCTCGTCGCCACGCTGCAGGCCAAGTAGCCCGGGGCCGACGGTGACGCCCAACAAGGAGCTCGCATCGGCTCGCAGCACGCGAGCTGCCTGGAGTCTGTTCGCCGATTCTGACGCTCAAGGACTACTTGAAGTGTCATCGACAAGTGCGCCTAGAACTGGTGGCCCCAGGGGGATTCGAACCCCCGTTTCAGCCTTGAGAGGGCCGTGTCCTGGGCCTCTAGACGATGGGGCCGTCTACCGACGTCGCGCCGACGCGGTCAGCGGGAAGTGGCTGGGGGAGGAGGATTCGAACCCCCGCTACCAGGGCCAGAACCTGGCGTCCTACCCCTAGACGATCCCCCACCTTCTCCGCGAGGCGACGATCAACAGTACCACAACTCAGCGTAGCGCCGACTTCAGCACCCGGCTTGGCCGGAATCGGGGTACCCGGGCCGGCGGGATCGTGATTTCCCGCCCCGTGCGGGGGTTGCGACCGTTGCGGGCGGCGCGGCGAGTCACCACGAACGTTCCGAACCCGCTGATGGTCACCCGCTCCCGGCGGCGCATCGCCTCCAGCACGCAGGTGAGAAAAACATTCACAGCCTTCTCTGCCGATGCCTTGGAGCTCCCCGACGCTTTGGCCATGATGGAGACGAGGTCTGCCTTCGTCACCCCATCTTCTCTACGCGCACGTTACGATGCTGTCAATAACGTTACGCGGTGACATAATCGGGGCCGTCGATCCAGAAAGAGGAGTCCCGATGCGGCTGCCCATCGATCTATCGATCGTCGTCTTGACAATCCTGGCGGTCGCCATGGCCATCGTCGCCTACGTCAAGGATCCGAGCCTTCCCATGATTGGCGCTCGCAACGGGGTGCAGATGCTCTGGTTCGTCCTTCCCCGCATGGTTCCGGCCATCATCCTGGCCGGGTTACTCCAGGTGGTCATTCCAGCCGACCTCGTGGCCCGCTATTTCGGGCGCGAGGGCGGGTTCAAGGCAATCGTCATCGCGTCCGTTATCGGCATGCTGACCCCGGGTGGGCCCATGGTCACCGTGCCCCTCCTGGTCGTCCTCGCCAACTCGGGGGCCGCCCTCCCACCGCTGGTGGCCTACATGACCGCATGGTCACTCTTCGGGCTGCAGCGGATCATCTCCTGGGAGGCGCCCCTCATGGGCTGGCCCTTCGTCGGCGTGCGCGTCCTGTCGAGCTTCGCCTTCCCCGTGCTGGCCGGCTGGCTCATCTCCGTCTTCCACCACGACTGACCCGTCGATGGTCGCGCGCAACCTCCAGGAATTCGTGGCACTGCTCGAGAAGCGAGGGCAACTCAAGCGCATCGGCGCGCGTGTGGCGCGCGATCTCGAGATCAGCGAGATTGTCGACCGCGTCTCGAAGGGCCCGCCCGCCGGGAACGTCGCCCTCCTCTTCGAGCAGGTAGACGGCTTCGAGATGCCTGTGCTCATCAACGCGTTCGGCTCGTCGGAGCGCATGGCCTGCGCGCTCGGCGTCGAGCGTCTGGACGAGCTGGGCGAGCGGCTCGCCAGGCTTCTCGACCTCAAGATGCCTGGCACGTTTGCCGAAAAGCTGAAGAAGCTTGGAAGCTTCATCGACATCGCGAAGGCCGGGCCCCGGCGCGTGAGCACGGGGCCGTGCCAGGAGGTGGTCGAGACGGCGCGACCGTCGCTGGCAGACATCCCGGCCCTCCGGTGCTGGCCGGACGACGGCGGCCGCTACATCACCCTGCCCGGCGTGTTCACACGTGACCCGCGCACGGGGGCGCGCAACGTCGGGATGTACCGCCTTCAAGTCTTCGACGACCAGACGCTCGGCATGCACTGGCAGACCCACAAGGGCGGGGCCGAGCACCAGCGGGTCGCCGGCGAGGCTCGTGGCCCCGCGTCGGCACGCATGCCGGTGGCCATCACTCTCGGCGGCGACCCGGCCATGATCTACGCGGCATCGGCGCCGCTGCCGCCGGGAGTGGACGAGGTGGTCTTCGCGGGCTGGCTGCGCGGCAGCGGTGTCGAGCTTGTCTCCTGCCGCACGGTCGACCTCGAGGTGCCGGCCGAGGCGGAGATCGTGCTGGAGGGCTACGTCGATCCTGGCGAACAACGGCTCGAGGGTCCCTTCGGCGACCACACGGGCTATTACTCGCTCGCCCGTGACTATCCGGTGTTCCACCTCACGGCGGTCACCCGCCGCGCGCGTCCGATCTACCCGGCCACCCTGGTTGGACGTCCGCCGCAGGAGGACTACTGGCTCGGCAAGGCCACCGAACGGCTGTTCCTGCCCATCATCAAGCTCATGCTGCCCGAGGTGGTGGACATGAACATGCCGGCCGAGGGCGTGTTCCACAACCTCGTCATCGTCGCTATCCGCAAGCGCTACCCCGGCCACGCGCGCAAGGTGATGAGCGCGCTCTGGGGGATGGGCCTGATGATGCTCGCCAAGACCATCGTCGTGGTCAGCGATCACGTGAACGTGCACGATCTCTCCGAGGTGGCGTGGCGCGCCACCGGCAACATCGATCCTCGGCGCGATCTCATGCTCATCGACGGGCCCATGGACGACCTCGACCACGCCGCGCTTCGTCACCGCTTCGGCGGCAAGCTCGGCATCGACGCCACCGAGAAGGGTCCCTTGGACGACATCAGCCAGCCGTGGCCAGACGAGATCCGCATGAGCGAGGAGATCCAAGCCCTGGTGACGCGCCGCTGGAAGGACTACGGCCTCTGAGCACCGTCCGCCACCTGCTGGACGCCATCAAGTTCGAGCACACCGTCTTCGCGCTGCCCTTCGCCTATATCGCCATGGTGCTGGCGGCGGGAGGCTGGCCGGGCTGGTGGGCGGTGATCTGGGTCACCCTCGCCATGGCCGGCGCGCGCACGTGCGCGATGGCCGCCAACCGGGTGATCGACCGTCACCTGGACGCGCGCAACCCGCGCACCGCAGGCCGCCACCTCCCGCGGGGCACCCTGAAGGTCAGCACCTTGCGCCTGCTGGCGCTGGCAGGGGCGGTGCTGATGTTCGTCGCCGCTGGCATGCTCAATCGCCTGTGTCTCGTGCTGGCCCCGCTGGCCCTCGCATTTCTCGTCGGCTACTCCTACACGAAGCGCTTCACGTGGCTCTCTCACTGGATCCTCGGCTTCACCGACGGGATTGCAGCGGGCGCCGGCTGGATCGCCGTGCGCGCCCAGTTCGATGCGCCGGCCCTGGTGCTGTGGTTCGCGGTGACGGTGTGGATCGCCGGCTTCGACCTCATCTATGCCTGCCAGGACGTCGAGGTCGACCGTGCCCAGGGACTTCACTCTGTCCCCGCCCGCTTCGGGGTGGGCCCTGCGCTCGCCCTCGCGCGCATCAACCACGCGCTGACGGCGCTGGCCCTGGCTGCGCTCGGGTGGATGGAGGGGCTTGGCCCTTTCTACTGGGTGGGCTGGGCGGCGGTGGTGGCGCTCTTTGTCTATGAGCACTCACTGGTAAGTCCGCGCGACCTCTCACGGCTCGACATCGCCTTCTTCAACGTCAACGGCTACATCGCGGTGATCATGCTGGTGGCGGTGGTAACCGGCCTCTGGTGGTGAGGACGCAGAATCCAGCGGTGACGGAGCTCTGGTGGTGAAGGTGAGGCCGGCTGTGTCAGGCCCCTCGGCCCGCAACGTCAGCACGATGTTCACGCGCATCGCGCGGCGCTACGACCTGATGAATTCGCTGATGACCGGCGGCCGCCACCACGCTTGGCGTCGGCTTGTGGCGCGCGCCGTCGTCGATGCGCCGGCTGGTCCCGTGCTCGATCTGGCCACCGGCACGGCCGATCTGGCCTTGGCCGTCTGCGCCGCAGACCCCAGGCGATTGGTGATCGGCGCCGACTTCTCCGAAGGCATGCTGGCCCAGGCGCGCCTGAAGCTGCAAACCACGGGACACCCGCGAATCCCATTGGCCGCCGCCGACGCCCTGGCCCTGCCCTTTCCTGACGCGACGTTTGCCGCGGTGACCTCAGCCTTTCTGCTCCGCAACCTCGAGAGTCTCGAGCACGGGCTCGTGGAGATGCGTCGGGTGACGAAGCGCGGAGGGCGCGTCGTGAGCCTCGAGATCACGCGGCCCGATGTCCCTGTGTGGGGCGCCGTCTTCGGTGTCTATTTCCATCGGGTCGTGCCGGCCATAGGCGCCGTCGTGGCGGGCGACCGGCAGGCCTACACCTACCTACCCGATTCCGTCGAACGGTTCCTCAGCCCGCCCGAGCTGGCGCGGCTGATGGAACGAATTGGCCTCCGCGCCGTCAGCTTCCGCCGCCTTGCGCTCGGCACAATCGCCCTCCACTCCGCCACCGTCTGAGATCCCGCTCAGCTCGAGCTTAAAGCTTTCCCAGAAACTCCTCGAGCACCTGCGTGAATTCCTTCGGCCGGTCGAGGGTCACGTGGTGATAGGCACCCGGAATCTCCACCAGGGTGGCCCGCGCGATGGAACTGACGAGCCGGGTGGCCTGCTCGCGCGGCAACACCGGTGAGAGCTCGGCGCGCGCGATCAGGGTCGGGGCCGTGATCCGGTCGAGGAGCGTCCAGGCATCGACAGGCTTGCGGGCAGCGTTCGCGGTCGGGTCGAAGCGGTAAACCCAGCCCCCGTCGCGCTGCACCACCCCCTCCCGCGCCAGGTGCTCGAGCAGGGCCGGGTCGGCCGTGGTCTCGCGGGGGAGCAGGCGGAAGGCCGCAACGGCCGCCTCCCTCGTCGGGTGGTACCACAGGGGGCGCCGACCACGACGGTGCATGAGGACAAGCCGGTCATCCGGAATGACCGGCCGGGCATCCACGACGACCAGCCCCTGCACCCGCTCGGGATACCAGGCAGCAAAGGCCATGGCGTTGTGGCCGCCCATCGAGTGGCCGACGACGACCATCTGCCGCCAGCCGAGCGCGTCCATCACGGGCACCAGGTCGCCCGCGAAGTCCTCGGTCCCGTAGGCGGCTGTCTCGGGCCAGTCGCTCTGGCCGTGACCCCGCTGGTCGAGGGAGATCACGTGAAACCGATCCTCGAACGATGCAGTTACCTCATCGAACCAGTGAGCGTGGGCAGCACCTCCGTGGAGGAAGCAGAGCGCGGGGCGGCCGGGGGCTCCCCACTCCAGAAGGTGCAGCGACAGGGAGCCCGCGCGCACGCGCCGGCTGCGAGCGCGCTGGCAGCCGAATGAGCGAGGAGGCACAGAACAATTGTACCCGGCGGACGAATTTTCTTGGTCCCGCGAATATCGAGCGGGTAGCGTGCATGGGTGCCTCATCTCCTGCGATATCGAATGCGCGTCGGTCAGCAACGAGGTTCTCACGTGATTCGTCTCGCCGTGCTCCCCGTTCTCGTGGCCGCCCTGTTTGCCTACGAGGTTCTCCAGCCGAATCCGGTCGGCGCCGAGAGACTCTCGGCTCCGCGAAAGGCCCCCGCACGGTCAGCGGTGTCCGCGCGTCCTTCAGCCGCCACCCGGCCACGCCGTACGGTGCCGGCCCCGCGCGTAGCCACCAAGGCGCCGAAGCCCCCCGCTCCCGACGCCAGCGCTCCCGCTGCGAGCGCGCCCGCGTCGGTCGCCTCTACCGACCTCGCCACGTGGCCCCAGCCACTCGCAGGCAGAGTCCTGGAGGCAGGCCGCAAGCCAATCGCGGGGGCCTCGGTCGTGCTCAACGGCGTCGAGCTCCGGACCGACCGGGAGGGGGCCTTCACGTTCGAGACGCCTCCTCCGGGGGCATCGCTCATCGTCAAGGCACCTGGTTTCGAGAAGCGGATCCTGTCACCCACGCCAGGGCCGTTCGACATCGTCCTGAAGGAGCACGTGGTGAAGGCGGCCTACCTCACGTACTACGGGGTCAGCGATCGGAAGATCCGTGACCGTGTCCTCGAGCTCGTGGCTCAGACCGAGCTCAACGCCGTGGTCATCGACGTCAAGGGCGACCGGGGCTGGATTCCGTGGGTCACGGAGGTCCCGCTGGCGCGCGAGGCCGTGGCCCAGGGGCCCGTCATCCTCAAGGATGTCGAGGGCATGCTGCTCGACCTCAAAGGTCGAGGAATTTACACCATCGCCCGGATCGTGGTCTTCAAGGATAACGTCCTCGCCAACCACCGCCCCGACCTCGCCATCATCGATACCCGCACCGGCAAGCCCTGGATCGATAACGAGAAGCTCGCCTGGGTGGACCCCTTCCGGGAGGAGGTGTGGAACTACAACATCGCCATCGCCCGGGAGGCCATCCGCAAGGGGTTCGACGAGGTGCAGTTCGACTACGTGCGTTTCCCGACCGACGGGCGTCTCTCGGCTGCCCGTTATGCCAAGCCGAACACCAAGGAAACACGGTTGCCCGCCATCGCCGGTTTCCTGGAGCGGGCCCGGCGGGAAATCGGACCCACCGGCGGCTTCGTGGGCGCCGACATCTTCGGCTACACAGCCTTCAACGAGAACGACACCGACATCGGCCAGCGCATCGAGGAGCTGGCGCCGCACGTCGACTACCTCTGTCCCATGGTGTATCCATCCGGGTATCACGTCGGTATTCCAGGCACCCGCAACCCGATGTCCAATCCCTACCGGGTCATCCACGAGAGCATCCGGCTGACACGGCAGCGGGCCGCTCACACGAATGTTCGCATTCGCCCCTGGCTGCAGGACTTCAGGGATTACGCTTTCGACCGGCGCTACTTTGGGGTGGCCGAGGTCCGCGCCCAGATCAGAGGCGCGCAGCAAGGCGGGGCCACCGGTTGGATGCTCTGGAATCCGAAGAACGACTACACGGGCAAGGCTCTTGCCCCAGAGAGGTCGCTCGCAGCCCGGTGATCCGTCTCTCCCTCCTCGCCCTCGCCTTGGCCGTGCTCTCTCATGGGCCCGGGCATGCGGGCCCGCTGTCCCCCAACGAGCTGGGGCGGATCATGATTCTCGAGTACCACAAGATCGACTACCCGGAGGAACGGTGGACGCGCACCCCCGAGAACTTCCGGCGCGACCTCGAGCGTCTCTACAAGGCCGGCTACCGCCTGGTTGCGCTGAACGCGCTCCTCGAAGGACGCATCGCGGTGCCGGCCGGCACCACCCCGGTGGTGCTGACGTTCGACGACTCGTCGCCGGGCCAGTTTCGTTACCTGACCCAGAACGGCACGCTCAGAATCGATCCCAAATCTGCCGTGGCCATCCTCGAAGCCTTCGCCGGAGAGCATCCCGAGTTCGGCCATGTCGCGACCTTCTACGTGCTGCCCGGCGCCAGCCGTCCGAACCGCCTGTTCGACCAGCCCGAGCACGAGGGGCGCAAGCTCCAGTATCTGGTCAGCCGGGGCTTCGAGATCGGCAACCACACGCTCTGGCACGCCAATCTGGGCAAGTACGACGAGAAGACGGTACGCGCGCAGATTGCCGAGGCCCAGCAGTGGGTCCAGCGCCACGTCCCCGACTACCGGATGCGTACCCTCGCCCTCCCGCACGGCGTGTATCCTAAGGACGTGCAGTGGGCCCGCCGGGGGACCGCCAAGGGGACCACGTACGAGAACGACGCCATCCTGATGGTCGCCGGTGGCGCCGCGCCCTCGCCCTTCGCGAACGCCTTCGATTCCTTGCGGCTGCCGCGCATCCAAGCCGTCCAGCGTGACCTCGACTACTGGCTCAGTTACTTCGAGCAGCGGCCCCACGAGCGCTTCGTAAGCGACGGCAACCCTGACGAGATTACCGTTCCCCCCGGCCAGCGAGCCAAGCTCAAGACCGCCCTGCCGGTAGGTCTCCGCGTGGTCGAACGCTGATTTTCGAGGACGCTGCACACAACCTGGCGATTCCGCTCACGGGCCCGCCGACGCGGACCTCCCGCTCGGTGGCGCTGCGCGTCGACCGCGCGAGCGTCGCCCGCAAGGTGGCCGCGCGCGCAGCTACCGGGAGCTCGCCGCCGAGGTCGACGAGGCAGAAGCACGTTTCGCGGTGTAGGCCTTCCGCCTAGAAGTTCTCTAGCCCACCCTTCCCTATACGCCCCCTCCTTCTCCGATAAGCCCATTTTACGAAACTTACGGCGAGAAGCTCGTATCCCTCTTTGTTTACACTTCATTTCTCAGTTATCTATATCACTTCCTGCCAGTCGTCTAATCCCTATCCCTTCTCTCTTTTTATTTATATCTTTCTCAAGCTTCTTGTCCTTATCACCAACAATTCTCTCTTATACCGCGCCATCTCTTTCTCTCTATTCTCTCTACTTATCCCTCTTTCTTCTCTATCATATTCACCATCCCATTTCCTACAGCACTCTACATATCAGGTACAAGAGGATAAAATGTTTTCTACCTCTCTTCTTCCCTAGAGCAAATCTTCGCGCTCTAGGCCGATCTGTCGTCATCCCAGTTACTATAATCCTCTCTCTCTATCTTTCTCTCATCTTCTCTTTCTCTCTTCTTCTCTCTCTTTTTCTTTCTTTCTTCTTCTCTTTTTCTTTATTCCTCTCTCTCTACCTACCTCTCATCTTCCCTCTCTCTCACCCTCTCCTCGAAACCTACCTATCATCCTCTCACTATCTCTCTTCTCCTCTTTCTATACCAATCTCACATCTTCTCAATCTCTTTTTTCCTCTCTCTAATCCCTATCCTCTACTCTTCCACCACTCCCCTTCCATTCATCTTCTACTCATCTTCCTCTCTTCACCGCTCTTCCACAACTGACCCTCCGGTCGCCCGCGCCGTCCTACACACGTCACCGCCACATACACTCCCCACCCTTCATCTCCTCTTAAGGACAGTCGATTTGCTCCGATCAGCTCGCCGAGGCGCCCCGATGCGTCCGCTCCTGGGGCAGGCCGCGCGCGCGCCCGTCAGTACATGAGATACGACGCGCGGCGGTTCAGGAAGCTTGCGCGGTCGTTGTTGGACCAGGCCAAGACACGGTCCAGAGTGTCGCCGCGGAGGAAGGCCCACATCGTCGATCGGTTCACGAGGAGGTTCTGGATGGCCTCCGGCCTGAACTGGTCGCGGTGACGGGCGCGCAGCTGACCGGCCAGGGCGAGCGCGACCGTCACCGGCCGCACGATCTCGCGATCGGTGACGACGAGCCGCAGGCCGCCGCACGACACGCGAGCGTACACGCTGGCCGTCGGCGTGAAGGTGATGGGCTCGAAGCGTATTCCGGCCAGCCGCAGCCGGTTCATTGCCTCCGCCAGCCCGGTCGGCTCGATCCACGGCGCGCCCACCACCTCGAACGGCGTCTCCGTCCCCCGTCCCACCGATAGGTTCGTCGCCTCGAGCAACCCGACACCCGAATAGAGCAGCGCCTGCCGCACCGAGCGGATATTCGGCGAGGGGTTCACCCAGGCGAGCCCCGTCTCGTCATACCAGCGCCCGCGGTCCCAGCCCTCGAGGGGCACCACCGTGAGTGATACCGGGATTTTCCGCTCGGCCGCCACCATACGGGCGAACTCGCCGATGGTCATTCCCGTGCGGACGGGGATCGTGTGCGGCGCCGTGAAGGACCTGAGATCGGGATCCATCAGAGGGCCCTCGACGACCCGCCCCGTGATGGGGTTGGGCCGATCGAGCACCACCACCGAGATGCCGCGGGCGGCTGCTTCCTCCAGCACGTAGACGAGCGTGGTCAGGTATGTGTAGTAGCGCGCCCCAACGTCCTGGATGTCGAAGACGAGGACATTGATCTCCTTGAGCTGGCTCGTGCTCGGGCGCAGGGTCGGACCGTACAGGCTCCAGATGGGTAGACCGGTGGTCGACGTCGCGACCGTGTGGGATCTTCTCGTCCACCTGGCCCGTGATGCCGTGCTCGGGAGCGAAGATGGCCTTCAGACGCACGCCAGGCGCCCCCGCTACCAGGTCAATGGCTCGCCGGCCGCTCGAGTCGAGACTCGTGTGGTTGACGACAAGCCCGACCGACTGGCTGCTGAGCTGCGCGAAGTTCTGGGCGGCCAGCACATCCAGTCCTGACTTCACCTTGACCGTCGGCGCCGTGGTTGGCTCGGCTGCCGACGCGCCGTGAAGCGCCGGCTCCGGCGACTCGGTGGACACGACGGGAACGGCGCTGGCCGCCAGTCGGGTCGGCGCCTCGGTCGCGAAGAGGGCTGCTCCCGCGGCCGCAGTCACCCGCGTTCTCAGCTCACGAATGCGAGCCGCTCCCCCGCCCGTCGGGTGGACGCGGTTGGTCAGGATGATGAGGTACGTTCGACTGGCCGGATCGATCCAGATCGACGTTCCGGTGAAGCCGGTGTGGCCGACCGAGCCCTCGGGAAAGAACGGGGCCATGCCCGTCGCATAGGTCGAGATCACATCCCACCCCAGCGCGCGCGTGCCGTTGCCCTCCCACGAGCGTGTCCACATGGTCCGCACGGTCTCGGTCTTGAGGTACCGGCGACCGTCCAGCACGCCTTCTGCCGTCAACATCTGGCAGAAGCGAGCCAGATCGGAGGCGGTCGAGAACATGCCGGCGTGGCCGGCCACCCCGCCCAGCACGCGCGCGCGGGGATCGTGCACCATCCCCGAGAACCACGCTCCATTGAAGCGCTCCGTGGGGGCCAGGCGGGCGCGCGCCGACGTCGGAGGTCTGAATGATGTATCGCGCAAGCCCATCGGCTTGACGAAGGCTCGCGTCAGGTAGCGATCGAGCGGCTCACCGCTCACCCGCCGCACGACTTCCCCCAGAAGCATGAAGCCGACGTCGCTGTACTGGAAACCGGTGCCAGGGGGGTAATCGAGCTTGAGCTGGGCCAAGGCGCGTGCGGCGCGGGGGAAGCCGCCATTCAGGGTGGTCTCCGGAACGATGCCAGGGAACCCAGCGCTGTGGGTGAGCATGCGGCGAATGGTGACCTCCCTGAACCCGCCACCGTCGAACTCTGACAGATAGCGTCCCAATGGGGCGTCCAGTGAGATCTTGCCGCGCTCGGCCAACGCCATCACGGCCAGGGTGGTGCCGAGGGGCTTGGTGAGGGAGGCGATGTCGAAGATCGTGGTCGGCGTCATCGGCGCCGATTCGGGGATGACCGCCCGCTGGCCGAAGGCGCGCAGGTAGAGCACCTCCGACCCGCGCCCCACCAGCACCACCGCCCCCGGTATCTCACCCGAGGCGATGGCCTCGCGCGTGACCGTGTCGATCTCCGCAAAGTCGTGGGAGGAGGAGGTGGCCATCGCAGGGAAGATGAGCAACGCCATCGCCAGAATCAAGACGAGCCGCAGGATCACGGACCGATGGTACCACTCACCCGCGATTTCCCTCGAAAACGGCGCCGCGATCAGCGCGAGTCGGCGATGATCGCCTCGATGGCCTTCTGGTCCGCGGCCTCCACCGACGTGAGCCGGATGCGCGTGAGTCCCCTCGCCGCGGGATCCTCCCACGGGACGACCTTCCCGTAGAGATCGGCGGAGTCGAAGCCGAGACCCGGATAGTTGAGGCGAAGCTTGACGTTAGTCAGGGGCGCCAGGGCGGTATCGATCCGGGCGTCCAGGTGGCGCGGCCCGAGACGCACGACGGAGCCGGCCACGCTCTCCGCGCGTACGACCTTGCCGTCGATGACATGGCACACGAGCGGCAAGGTCACCTCGGCCTGGGGGTCGGCGTCGGTGGATACTTCGGGGAGCCGCTGGGCGAACCGCCCACCGATCGCCCGGAGCTCGTAGAGCAGCAGCGGCTCGGACACCCCCTTGACCTGGACGGGCACCGGTCCCGTCACCTCGGCCAGTTCTCGGATCTTCTCGTAGGTGGCGGCGCTCACGAAAATCTGCCCGCCCACCGTCGAGCTCTCCACGCGGGCGGCCACGTTCACGGCATTGCCCACGACCGTGTACTTGGCTCGCTGCTCTGATCCGATGTTGCCCACCACCGCCTCGCCTGTGTTGATACCGATCCCCATCTCGAACCGCGGCAGCTCGCGGGCCGTATGGGTAAGGTTGATCTCGGCCATGGCCGACTGCATCGCGATGGCCGCTGCCGCCGCCCGCTCCGCGTGATCGGCGTGCGCGATGGGCGCACCGAAGATGGCGAAGACAGCGTCCCCGCTGAACTCGTTGACGGTCCCGCCGTGCGCGATGACCAGCTCCGCCATCCGGGCTAAATACTCGTTGAGCACGTCCATGACCCGGGCGGGGTCTCCGCGCTCGGCGAACTGCGTGTAGCCGCGCAGGTCCGACATGAGGACGGTGACCTCCCGCTTCTCGCCGCCGAGGCGGAGGCCCTCCGGGGATTCCAGCAGCGCCTTGGCCACTTCGGGCGAGACGTACCGACCGAAGGCGTTGCGAATGAAGTCGCGCTGGCGGAGTCCTTCCAGCATCTGGTTGAAGGCCTGGGTGAGCCGACCGATCTCGTCGCGCGAGCGCACAGGCAAGGTTCGCGCGAGATCTCCGGCCGCCACCCGGGCCACTCCGGCCGTGAGCGCGCTGATCGGGCGCGTGAGGTAACGGGCGAACAGCAACCCGCAGACCAGGGCGCCCAGTCCTCCCGCCAGTGACGCCAGCAGAATGCTCCGCTGCAACTCGCGAAGGCGGTCCAGGTAGATGTCGACCGCGTAGTCGACGTACAGAACCGCTATGGAGCGGCCCGCCGCGTCCACGATGGGGGCGAAGGCCGAGATCCACATCCCGCGCTGGTTGCGGTAGGCGCGCGTGTAGCGCGCGACCCCGTCCTCGAAGCTCCACCCGAGCGGCTCGGCGATTTCGGGCACGAGCGGATACGGCTCGCCCGGCACGCTCGGGCCGCCGCTGCTCACCATGACGCGGGCCTGGCGGGCCTGGGCATCGTAGTCGGTGAGCGTGTAGATCGGCGTGGTCAGCAGCACCTCACCCTTGATGGTCGCCAGGATCTTGCTGATGCGGGCATAGGCCTCCGAGTCTTGTCGGCGCGTACGCTGCACTTCGGCGTGAAGGGTCGGGTCAACCATCAGGGCTGCCACCCGCGAAATGTTGAGCAGCTGGGTGCCCACGGTGTCCTCGACCTCGCGTTTCTGGCGCTGGTAGATGACGCCGCCCACGAGCCCCACCGCCAGCACAGTCACCAAGGCGAACACGACGGCGACCCGCAGGCTCAGCCGATCCCACGGACGCAGGGGACGCATCGACGCGTTGCCGCTGTCAGATCGTTCGCCGGCGCCGCGGGTGGCCGGGGTCACATCTCTAGTCTACTCGCGGCGGGGAAGCATGAGATTCACGATGATTCCTTCGTTCAGCACGTCGCGCAGGGACGCCGCCAGATCGAAGTCCGCTTCCACCGTCATGGCCGCTTCAGCTGCGGCGCCGAGCTCGCGACCGTCGCCCAGGGCACGGCGAAGGGCGTACACCGCGGGCGCCAGAGCGCGAAAGACCACGTCATCACCGCAACGACGCACCTCGAGCCTCACCCCACCGGACCCCAGATCAACCGTGAGGTCCGGATCGGCCCCGGGCTGGTTGGCGCGCCAGATGCGATCGATTGGCCACGGCGAATCGATGAACGACAGCGAGGGATGAAGCCCGACGGTCAGCGTCGCCAGAGCGTCGGGGGGAACACGAGCGAGCGCAGCCGGGTCGATCGGCTCGCCCTCGCGCGCGTACAGGGCCGTGTTGATCGCCCACTCCAGGCGCGCGACGTCGGGCAGGTACGCGAGGTCCTGGCATGGAGGAAACTGCGCCAGGAAGGGTGGGAACGAGGAACCGTACTCGAACAGGCACGGCCCGGTCGGAGGATACGCGCGGATGTAACGGTCGGCGACAAAGGCAAAGAAGCGCTCGTCGACGAGTCTGCACACCACCGGGTAGGTGTCCTTGAGGGCCTGCGTCAGACTGGTGAGGACGTGGTGACGGTAGATCTGGACCCGTGCGCGCGGGGCCAGCCCGTCCCCAAGCACGCCTGGCGCCTCCGAATCGTCGGCGCCCAGGAGGGCGCGGCTGAACGCGGCCTGCAGCTCACCGAGCGGCCGCACCGTACTCACCTGGGTGTGGCGCGCACAGGCTTCGCTCAGCCCTGGCGGCCTCGTCGATCAGGACGGCGAGCTCCGGGATGTTCGTATCCCACTCGACCAGGGTGGGCACCGGGCCGAAACGGGCGATGGCCAGCTCGTAAAGTTGCCAGACCGGGGCCGCCACCCGCGACCCGTGATCGTCGATCAGGATGATCACGCCGTCGGCCTCGTTGCGCGTGTGTCCGGCCAGATGAATCTCGCCCACGGCGGCAGCCGGGATGGATTCGAGGTAGGCGACCGGATCCTGGCCGAAGTTCGTGCACGTGACATACGCGTTGTTCACGTCGCACAGGAGGCCACACCCTGAACGACGGACGAGCTCGGTGAGGAATTCGAGCTCCGTCATCGTCGAGTGGCCAAGGCGCACATAGCTCGAGGGGTTCTCGATCAGGAGGCGACGCTGCAGGATGTCCTGCGCCTGGGCCACGTGGCGGACCACGGTGTCGAGGCTCTCCTCGTCGTACGGCAGCGGGAGCAGATGATTGAAATAGACGTTGCCCGCGATGCTCCACGACAGATGCTCCGACACGAGGACGGGCTCGAAGCGGTCGGTCAGCGCCCGGAGGCGCCCGAGGTGATGCCCGTCAAGATCATCGGCGCTTCCCAGCGACAGGCCGACTCCATGCAAGGAGATCGGATAGTCCCGGCGGATCTCCTGCAGGGCTCGTAGCGCCGGTCCCCCACCCCCCATGTAGTTCTCGGCGTGGACCTCAAACCAGGGAACGGCTGGACGGGCAGCCAGGATCGTGGCGAGGTGGGGCGCCCGCAGCCCGATTCCGGCCCGAGCGCTCCTCCCTGGTACGTCCGAGGTCATGACACCCCTCCGCCATTTCCGGAAGCTGATGGAATCAGGCCTTGGGCTGGGTGCTGCCCCCCACGACCTTGCCACACGAGCCAGCCGGCATGTAGATCCAGGCGTCCGCCTGGCGATCGCGCTTCGAGGTTCCTGCGCAGGACGAGTTCGCGGTCTGGCAGTCATTCTTGCCGGCCTTGGCGATGCCGTAGCACTTCTCGGCATCGAACTTGGGCTTCGGAGCGGGCCCGCCCTGGGCGATGGACACGAAGGGCATGGTAAGGGCGGCTGCCACCGCCGATGCGACAAACAGGCTGGTCTTATTCATCGGACTCTCCTCAGGGCTCAGGTGATTCGGCGCCGTCCCCGGTCGAGCCCTTCCACCGTGGACGGTTGTCCTCTCCCTGCTAGACACTGGCCCGCCCGGGCGAGGTACGGAGCCTGGCCGGAGCATCGGGCGAGTCGGGCGGAAGATCGCGATCGCAGCATTCGCAGTTCGGGCGCAGGGCCAGGCCCGATGGCGCTGCGTTCCGCCGCGATTTTCGCGCCAGGCCGAGGACGACGACTGCGGCCACCAGATCGACCACAGCGCAGAGCGCCAGCGCCAATCCGTAACTCCCGGTCGCGTCCCGCAGCAGGCCGATCAGGCCGGGCGCGAAGGCGAAGGCAAGCTGGTTGGTCGCCGTGATCAGGCTCACGATGCCCGCGAACTGCTCGCGCGGGAACTCCTGCTCGACGAGCAGCCCGGGCAAGGTGATCACGTTGCCCACACCGAGGCCGAAGAGCACGCAGCCCGCATAGATGACAATGCTCGACGAGGCGAGCGCGAGCAGTGCGATGCCGGCCACCTGGAGGAGGAAGTTGATGGCGGCGATCGGCCGCCGGTCCATGCGGTCGGCCAGGGCTCCCATCGGCACCCGGCCCGCGATGGCGGCGGCCGTCGTGATGCCGAGGGCGCTGGCCGCGCCGGCCGCTCCGAGCAAGGGCGTCAGGTGAGATACCAGGTGGGTCAGCACGCCGACCTGAGCCGCGAGGCCAGCCGCGAACGCGATGGAGATGGTCCAGTAGCGCCGCGTCCGGAGCACGCCGGACTGCCACGGCGGCCGCGCCGCCGGCGCCAATACCGCTCCGGTGGATGGTGCTGGATCGCCATCGGGTCCGAGACCGAGCTGCGCCGGCGTCCGGCGGAACACGACGGCTGCGACAGGCACGAGTGTGAGAACCATCACCGCGGCGACGAGCCGCAGTGTCGGCGTGAAGCCCAGATGAGCGATGAGGATCAGCAGCACCGGGGCCACGATGATGCCGCCGCCGCTGGCCCCGGTCAGCGCCAGGCTCACGGCCACACCCCGACGTCGTTCGAACCAGGGCGCGAGCAGGATATTGATCGCGGCGCCGCTCATGGCAGCCCAGCCGACCGCCATGCTCGCCAGGGCAAGATACAGTTGCCACAGCTGGTCGATCGCGCCGAGGCTCGCCACACCAGCGGCCATGGCGATGACCCCGGCCGCCACCGTGCGGTGCGGCCCCAGCCGACGCATGACGTGTCCGATGGTGGCCGTGACGGCCGCCCCCATCAGGTAATAGGCGGTGATCGCGATCGAGACCGCCGAGATCGACCAGCCGTGTTCGCGGCTGAGGGCGACGAGGTAGATCCCGAGCCCGTAGAACGCGAGACCCCACGCCCACACGGCGACCAGGAAAGCTCCTCCGACGACGTACCAGCCGTAAAACATCGCGTGGTACTAAGGTAGTACGGTCGGGCCCGGAACGCGCACCGTCATTCGAGCGCTGCCAGGGTTACCTGGACAATATCCTCGAGAACGACGCAATCGGGCGAGGCCTTGGCCATGATGGACAGTCCCCGGGCACTGCTCGTCAGAAATCGAGCCAGCGCGCGTGGGTTCCGTGCGGCATCGATTTCTCCCGCTTTCTGGGCGCGGACCACCGCGGGCTTGATGCCATGGTACGGTCGCTTGAGAGGGATAGCCGCGGAATCGTGCGTGGCTTCAGGGGCCTCCACCGCGGCATTGAATCGACGCGAGGAGGGTGCCATGGCGCTCGGTGAAAAGCTCGACGCAATACGGGAGATGGCCAAGACGCGGATCCCCCCGGAAGCGCGGACGATCATGGAGCGCAGCATCGCGGATCTCCGAGCCTCCGGCATGATGAACAGGGTGGCCCGGGTCGGGCAGGCGGCCCCGGACTTCACCTTGCCCGGAGCTGACGGCCAGTCGGTCAGTCTGGCTGAGCTACGAGCTACTGGGCCCGTGGTGCTGTCGTTCTATCGCGGTCGTTGGTGACCGTACTGCAACGCGGAGCTGGAAGCTCTGCGAGAGGCCTTGCCCCAGATCACTGCCGCCGGTGCCACCCTCGCCGTCATCTCGCCCCAGGTGGCCCGCACGCCCCGCGAGACGGAGGAAGCCAGGCCGCTGCCGTTCGCGATGCTCCGCGACTTCGGCAACAAGGTGGCCGAGGCGTATGGCCTAGTCTTCACCCTGCCCGACGACCTGCGCGAGATCTACGTCAAGTTCGGCATCGACCTGGCGCGGGGCAATGGCGATGGCACCTGGCGGCTGCCTATCCCTGCCCGGTTCGTCATTGATCGTCAGGGCATCATCCGTGCGGTCGATGCCGATCCCGACTACACACGGCGCTCGGAGCCAGCCCACACGGTGAAAATCCTCAAGGGGCTGCGCGGTTCCTGATATCAAGCGCGAGGGCGGGGGTGCTTCGTCATGCAGGCGCTCCTCAAGCCAGTGCGCATCACCGGCCGAACTCTGCTGAACGGCGCGCCCCTAGAGGCGGCCAACAACATCTCCTGACCAGTCGCGCGGGAGGGCCTGGAGGATGTGAACGATGAAGGTGTGTGCTCGCTGTGGCCGGGCACTCGGCGTGAGCACGAGCTTTCGGTTTCCGTCCGCAACGGGTGACATCGCAAAGTGTCGCGCCTGTTCCTTGAGACATCGGCCGATGCTGGGACGCTCGTTGCGCGTGGCGCTCGTGGTGGGCACCGTGCTCACCATCATCAATCAGGGGGACTCCCTGCTTCTCAGACCGTGGACGGAGGCGCTGCTCTGGAAGATACCGCTGACCTTCATGGTCCCGTTTTGCGTCGCCACGTGGGGCGCCCTCACTAGCTGCGCGGTGCGCCCTGCCCAGACCCAGATGACAGCAGGCCAGTCTAGGCCCCATGGTGGATGAGAGAGCGGGGCGCTCTTTCACATCTTGATGACAACTCGTGGGGGGCCGATGCCATAGTAGGTGCGTGGAGAAGTCCGTTGGCCGCAAGGCCGGAAAGGAAGCCACATGCAACGCCGACGCCTGATCCTCGGAGCCCTCGCTCTCGGCTTCGTCCCTGCCCCCGCGCGTGCGGACGAGGTGAAGCCGTTCGATGCGAAGGCCTTCGCTGCCGCGCAGGAGGCCGACCAGAGCATCGTGGTCGAGGTCCACGCTCCGTGGTGACCGGTCTGCAGGAAGCAGAAGCCTATCGTGGATAGGCTCTCGACCGAGCCCGCGTTCGCCAAGGTCGCCGTGTTCCGCGTCGACTTCGACTCCAGCAAGAATGTGCTGCGGCAACTGGACGTGCATCATCAGGCCACCGTCCTCGCCTTCAAGGGCAAGAAGGAGCGGGCCCGTTCGGTGAACGATGGTCGTCCCGAGGAGATCCGCAAGGTCTTCGAAGCGTCCTTGTAGCGACCGCCAGGAGCAGGCCTGAGCCCGCATGGGCGCCGCTGTTCTCGGCTTCTTCGCCGGCACCCTCTCGGTGCTCTCACCTTGCGTTCTTCCGCTTCTGCCCATCGTGGTGGCGAGTGCGTTGCAGCGTCATCGCCACGGCCCAGTGGCGCTCGCCGCCGGCCTTGTTCTGATGTCCACCCTCACGGGGCTCGTTTTCGCATCTCTCGGGTTCGCCACCGCGGTCGACCGCGACCTTGCCCGAACGGCGGCCGCGAGTCTGATGCTGCTCGTGGGCCTCGTCCTTCTCGTACCGCCGCTCCAGGAGATCGCGGCTCGGGCAGCGGGGCCGCTGGTGCGTGGGGCAGGCACGTTGACGGAGCGACGTTCACCGGGGCTGGGCGGTCAGTTCGTGCTGGGCCTCTTGCTGGGTGCCGTGTGGCTGCCCTGCACAGGCCCCACCCTCGCCGCCGCCGTCACCCTGGCCGCGCGTAGCCAGGACCTCGTGCGCGCGGGGGCAGTCATGCTGTCCTTCGGAATGGGCGCGGTCGTGCCTGTGCTGGCGGTGGCCTACGGATCGCGTCACTTGCTGGCTGCGCGCGAGTTATCGCTCGCGCGCGTGGCCGCCATCGGCACACCCCTGATGGGGATGCTCCTGCTGCTGGTCGGGCTGCTGACTCTGAGTGGCATCGACAAGACGATAGAAGCCTGGCTGGTCGACCGCATGCCCGACTGGCTCGTCGATCTCGTCACGCGGTTCTAGCCCGGCCTACGCACCCCTAAGCCCGCGCTAGATTGAAGGTTTGCGGGCGTAGCCAGGAGTATGATTGGTTCGTGGGTGCCGTCCAGACGGTGTTCGTGACCGGGGCCACCGGGTTCGTGGGCCGGGTGGTCATCCACGCGTTGCGGGCGGAGGGATTCAAGGTTCGCTGTCTGGTCCGGCGGGGCTCCGAGCACGACCTACGCGGTCAGGAGGCCATCGAGCGGGTCGAGGGGGATGTACTCGTCCGCCAGAGCCTCGACGAGGGCATGGGTGGCTGCGATGCGGTGGTGCATCTGGTCGGCATCATCCGCGAGCACCCTCACCGTGGCATCACCTTCGAGCACATCCACGTGGACGGCACCCTGAACGTCCTCGGGGCGGCCACGGCGGCTGGTGTGCGTCGCTATCTGCACATGAGCGCCCTCGGGGCCTCGGCAAATGGGCGCTCACGATATCACCAGACCAAGTGGCTGGCCGAGGAGGCCGTGCGGGCGAGCGCGCTGCCCTGGACGATCTTCCGGCCGTCCATCATCTATGGAAAGGGCGACGCGTTGGTCTCGATGCTAGCGGGGATGATTCGGCGCCTCCCCGTGGTCCCCGTCGTCGGGGAAGGCCGACAGAAGCTCCAGCCCATCGTCGTCGAGCACGTCGCCGAAGGCTTTCAGCGCGCGCTTTCGCGGCCCGAGACCATCAAGCAGATCTACGAGGTGGGCGGACCCGATGCTGTCTCGATGATCGAACTGCTCGACGCAATCGGGCAGGCTCTTGGTCGCCGGCACGTGAGGAAGGTCCACGTGCCCATCGCGCTGATGCGCACGCTCGCCACCGTGTTACAGACAATACCCGCCTTCCCGCTGACGACGGACCAGATTGCCATGCTGGCCGAGGACAATACCTGCGATCCCGCGCCCTTCTTCAAGGCCTTCAAGTTGAATCCGGTCCCCCTCAAGGCTGGGCTGGAGCGGCTGTTCGCCTGACCGTCACTGCCTATGCCTTTTCGCGACCCAGAAGCCGGGGATCTGGCCACTCGCATCAGCGCAGGGATCCGCCAGCGTATCGAAGAGGCCGTGGAGGTAGCGTGCCTGGACATTTTGGTGAACGTGCGCCGGTCTCAGGGTCTACCGGCCCCGGCGGCCGATCGCGATGACGATCGTGCCGAGTTCGACCAGATTGTCCGCCAGCTGCTCACCCGACTGCAGACGCATCTGGTGGCCCCGCTCGACGACAGTCTTCGCAGCAAGATCACTCAGGTGGAGCGGAACGCTGCTGAGCCCGTCGAGAAGCTGATGGCGGTTCAGGTCGCTCTCGCGCGCGAATTGCCCGACTATTGGCAGCGGTTCGATGCGATCCGCACCGACTATGCCGCCGAGCGAGCCTCAGGCCGCGAGAGCAGCGGGCTTTTCCGGCGTCTCTTCGGACGTGGCTGACCGCCAGGCCGCCAGCGCCCACAGATTCTCGAGGTCGTCGAGCGCTCGCCCCCACCGGCCGTAACCTTCCAGCAGCGAAGTCCTGATTCCCGCCAAGGTCGCGTCCATCTCGTCGAGGCGCTGGGAGAGCGTCGGGATTCGCGCCACGCATGCGCTCGATGCTGCTGTCGGGCATCGTGGCGGCCAGACGATCCATGAGCCGGTTGATCTCCTCGTGGAGAAATCGTTCCATCGTGTTCACGGGTACCTCCACTCCCCATCGGCTGGGAGGTCTTACACTAAACATAAGTTGAGTATATGTCAAGGGGAAGCCCCGGCCCTGCATGAGCTCGGCGCTCCTGTTGGTACGACGCGCCGGTAGCTCGTTGTGTTCGCGGCCCAGGCTAGAAACAGAGGATTGCCCGAGGTCAGGCTCGGGCAGCGAGCCTGACCTCGGTTGGCTCCCTCAGCGGGCGCCGGGAATCAGGGGCTGGGCGTTGCCCACCTCGCGGCGTGGCGCGCGAGGCAGCGGGAGCTCTAGCTCACGACAGCGCTTGCGCAGCGTGTTGCGATTGAGCCCGAGAAGACGAGCGGCCCGCAACTGGTTCCCGCCCGTCACCGCGAGGACATGCGCCAGCAGGGGGCGCTCGAGAAGGGCGATGGCATCACGATAGACCCTCCCCGGCCGCGAGGTGGCCAACTGGTCGATGAGCGGTGGAATTGCATTGGTGATCAAGCGCGTCAGTGCGCCAAGAGCGGCCGAGCCTTCGCTACGGTCAGATTCTTCCGCCACAGTGTTGCCTCACGCTTCGCGCCACCGTTAGTAGGTCAGCGACAGGCCGACCGACCCGATCGGCACGAAGCCGTCGTTCGTGTTGACCGCTTTGAGATTGCTGTTCAGCACCAAGAACTGCACGCCCGCTTTGAACGACCAATTCCCGAGGGTGTTCGGTATGAACTTCAGAGGCAGGGTAATCAGCGGCCCGCCCGAAAAGAACCCGAACGTCTGGTTCACCCCGTTCACCGTGTAGTAGTCCTTGAGGCTGAAGCCGAAGGTCATGGGCGTGCTGATGTTCACGGGAAACGACGAGTCGGCAAAGAACGTGTAGCCCGGGGCCAGGCCGATCCCCATGTAGATGCCCTTCTTGCCGTCTGCCACCAGCGCTTCCCCCGTCGTCTCGAAGGCAAACAGCAGCGACGGGTTCAGGGCAAAGCCCCCTAGCCACTTCGAATCGCTCAGCGCGAAGCCCAGCCCCACGTCGGAATAACTGGTGAAGGTGTTGTTGGGACTGGTGTAGTAGGTGTAAGTCACCGACGTCGAGAGGACCTCCCACCACACGGCGTTGACCTTCAAATAGATATCCGCCTCCGTCCAGAAGTTCGGATCCGACGGCTCCACCAGCAGCCCCCCGCCGTAGTGCCAGTTGTTCCAGACGCCCGGCGACACGTGCAGCGATGTCAGCGGGCCCATGTTCTCCAGCAGGCGAAACCCGATCTCCCCGTACGGCTGCACGTTGTTGCCGCCGTTCTGCGTCGTCGCGATGCCCCGGAAGTAGTATGCCGAGGCCCAGTCGGCCCCCAGGGTCAGCGAGACGCGGCCCGTGTTCGGCGCTGCCTCCGGGGCCGGCGCCGCGGGCGCCGCCGGTCCCTCTGTCTGGACCTGGGCCGGGCTCGGGGGGGGCGGGGGGGGCGGGGGTCCGGAGGCGGTGCCGGCACCGCAGGCGCCGCCGGGCCCTCCGTCTGGACCTGAGCCGGGCTTGGGGGGGGCGCCGGAGGCGGTGCCGGCTGCGCTTGAGCCTGCTGGACTTCGGTCCGAACCGGAACCGGCGTGGGCGACTGCGCCAACGCCGGCGCCGGTAACACCACGGCCCCCGCCAGCGCGAGCCCGGCGGCCGCCGCCATCCACCTTCGCCATACTGTCATCGTGGTTCCTCCCGTCTTCAGAGTGCGCTCTCGCCGTGCTCACCCGTGCGGATGCGCACCGCGTCCTCGAGCGGCGACACGAATACCTTCCCGTCGCCGATGCTGCCGGTCTTGGCCGCGCCCGCGATGAGAGCGACCACTGTG
The DNA here is from genome assembly GCA_963754315.1 of uncultured Candidatus Rokubacteria bacterium. Taxonomy (GTDB): domain Bacteria; phylum Methylomirabilota; class Methylomirabilia; order Rokubacteriales; family CSP1-6; genus CAVWFS01. The sequence continues at coordinate 361,104 of CAVWFS010000001.1, read as the reverse complement.
CTCGCTCGCTCGTCGGGTACGACCACCTCGATCTTCATTTTCGGCAGGAAGTCCACCGTGTACTCGCCACCCCGGTACAGCTCCGTGTGTCCCTTCTGCCGTCCGAAACCCCGCACTTCCGAAACCGTCATGCCGAGGATGCCTGCCCCCGTGAGCGCTTCCTTCACGTCGTCGAGCTTGAAGGGCTTGATGATCGCCTCGATCTTCTTCATCCGGGCCTCCTAGACACTGCGCCCCACGGCCGGCACTCCGAGTGGACTCGTCTGGCTGGCTGAGGTCGGCGCCGTCAGGGAGCCATACGCGGCGCTGCGGTGGAAATCGGGGTAGGCGCTGATGCCGTGCTCACCCACGTCGAGGCCCTCGATCTCTTCTTCCGCCGTCACCCGGATGCCCATGACGGCCTTGATGATTGCCCAGAAGATGCTGGAGGCGATCAGGACGAAGATTCCCAACTGCGATGACGCCGATGAGCTGCGCGATCGAGCAGCTTCAGGCCGCCGCCGAAGAAGAGACCGTTACCGGTCGTGTTGGGTGAAAACTCTTGGCGAGGATGGTCACCGTGTTCTTGGCGCGACAGAATCCAGACTCGACGCTGGCGAAGCCGAGGTTCATGAAAAAGACGAGGAACGCGGTGACGAGCACCCACATGGTATCGGCAGCGACCTTCAGGTCGCCGATCTTCGTGGTGAGCTCCTTGACCGGATCTGCCGGAGCGGCGGCCGGCCCCGGTACTGCCGCCGCCGGTGTCGGCTCCGATGGCTTGTCCTGGGCCCATGCCATCCCGCCTGTGACGAGCACCGTCACGATCACGAGGGCGATCATCGGTCCTCTGGCCAACCACGATGCCGTATGACTCATCGAAGTCTCCTTCGGGCCCGGCGCCGTTGGCGGGTCACGTGGTGTGGTTGAGCGCGGTTACCGTCGAACTGCCGTTCCTGATCTTGACGGCGGCTCACCCGAGCAGGAGGTCAGCAAGGCCTGTGCCGCGTGAGGCCTGCCTTCTCCAGTCAAGTCGAACCGGGTACTTGACGCTGCGATCGTCCCTACGAAGGCGAGGCAAACTGCTGTCGACGCAAGCAGCATGGCGTCACTGCCTACCGGCGTCGCACCCACCTTGGCAAACACCTGGAGGGCCCTCAGCAAGCGCAAAGTTTGGGCAGCCGCCTGGGGGGCTGCCGATCTGGCAGGCAGCTACCGGGTCTTCCGGGGGCCTCTCAACTACCGCCGCGCAGCGTCGTTCGGGGGCCACTCGCGGGGTCATCGGGACCACGTCCGGCATGGTCGACATGACCTCACTTCCACGCGCCTGCGCGGACAGCCAGCGCGATGGTGGAACCGAAGATCACGAAGGCGATCGCAATGACGCCGCACAGCGCCGCCAGGCCTCCCCCAAGGACATGCACCACGAGCCAGCCTCCGCCCGCGGCCACGAGCAGCCGCGAGGCGCCTCCCAGCACCGGCCACAGCAGGCGGCCGGCTCCTTGCGACGCGAAGTAAAGGGCGAGCCCGAGACCGAAGAACCCATAGGTGGGGCCAACGATCCGCAGATAGGTCGCGCCGGCCGCCAGCACATCGGCCTCCTGGCTGAACAGGCCGAGCCACAGATGGGGCGCCACCGCACCCAGCAGCCCGATGGACGCGGTCAGCCCCGCCGCGATGCCGGCGCCGATCCAGGCGACCCGGCGCGCCCGCTCGGGCTGGCCCGCCCCGATGTTGGTGCCGACCATGGTGACCAGCGCCGACCCCATGCCGAAGACGAGCGGGATCTGCAAGTACTCCAGGCGCGCGCCCATGCCATACCCGGCGAGGGCGGCGGTGCCGAAAGCACCCACCGCTGCCGTGAGCAGGACCTGGGTCAGGTTGGTCTGCACGGTATTGAACGCTCCCGGCAACCCCACCCTGAGGATCTCCCGGAAGTGCGCCCAGCGCAGAGTGACACGTCGCCGGCGCAGTCTCACCAGACCACGGCCAGAGGCGAGATAGAGCGTGAACACCACGCTGCCGATCGTGTAATACGCGACCACGGCGAGGCCGGCCCCTGCCACGCCGAGTGAGGGCAAGGATCCGAAGCCGAGGATCAGCACCGGGGAGAGGGGAATGATCAGCAAGCCGCCGCCCACCGTGACGGCGGCGGGCAGGATCATGTTGCCGGTGCCCCGGATGATGCTCCCGAGCGTGTTGAACATCCAGACGGCGACGGCACCGGTGAAGATCACCGTGGAGTACGACACGGCGGCCTCCAGCGCGCCGTCGCGTCCACCCATGCCTCGGAAGAGGGCCGGCCCACCCAGAAGCATGCCGCCGGTGAAGAGGGCGGCCATCGCGGCGGCGATGAGCAAGGCGTGCACGACGATGGCGTTGGCATCGTCACGGCGACCGGCGCCGAGGGCGCGGGCGATGGCGGAGGCTACGCCTCCTCCCATGCCCCCCGCCGACATCGTCTGGAGAAGCATGACCAGCGGAAAGACCAACGACACCCCGGCCAAGGCGTCGGTCCCCAGCCACCCGACGAAGTACGCCTCGAGGACGTTGATGGTCGTCTGCACCGCCAGCACCACCACGTTGGGGGCGGTCAGGCGAAGCAAGGTAGGGACGATGGGGCCTTCCAGAAAGTGCCGCGTGCGAGCGGCGGTGGACGCGGGCCCGGCCGCCACGCCGAAGGTCGTCGCTGATCCGGTCATAACTACTAAATTACTAGTGACTAGCCTAAGCGTCAACTCCTATCTATAATGGATTCATGCCCAAGCAGTACCAGCAAGCCTGTCCGGTGGCGAAGTCCGTGGAATTGCTGGGTGAGCGCTGGACCTTGCTCGTCGTGCGCGACCTGCTCTCACGCCCGCGCCGTTTCGGGGATCTTCAAGAGTCGCTGCCCGGGATCGCCCCCAACGTGCTCTCCGCCCGGCTACAGACCCTGGAGGAGCATGGCATCGTGACCCGTCGCTTCTATTCCGAGCATCCGCCCCGCGCCGAGTATCTCCTCACGGAGCGCGGCCGTGAGCTGGGAGTGGTGGTGGGCGCCCTTGCCGCCTGGGGATCCCGTCACCTGCACCCGCAGACCGCGCTGGTGCACACCGACTGTCAGACCCCGCTCGAGGTCGGCTATTTCTGCCCGCACTGCCACGACAAGGTGCGCGGCAGCCAGGTCAAGCTCAAGCGAACGGGCGGATCCCGGCGTGGCACCCCACGTTCCGCCTAGGGCGCGGCCCAATCCTCGACGATGGCCTCGGCGGCCAAGCGCCCCGCGAGCGTGACGATGGGCCATCGGCCACCCGGAGGGGCTTGTTGAACGGCTACAGCTCGCTGGCCTCGACGTCATGGTCCTGGGTCTCCTCGCTGTGCGCTCGTCGACGGTGCACAGCAGGGACCGACAGGCGGCACGAATCGGACATCTCGATGGGAGTTCGGCTCGTCCTGCGCCGAAGCGACAGCTGTTGGCAGCCTTCAGAGGACCGGCCTCCGCGAGCTGGGCTACGCAGCTCGAGCCGAATACGTCCTCGTCGGGTGGATGCCCTCGTTGAATGACGTACCGCGAGAGTCAGCGGCTCGGCCAAGGCTCCCTCGCACAGGGGACTCGACTCAGGATAGGAAGGGGGCATGCTTCCCAAGGCGTCCGGGCTCGTCACCGGAGCGTTTGTCCTTCTGCCGCTCCTGGTCGCAGCCGGCTTCGTCCTCGGTTGCGAGTGGGCCGGCCGGCGTCTCGGGCAAGACATTGCTGTGCGGAGACGCCGCGCCGTGCGCCTCAGCGCGGCCGTGCTTGCGTGGCTGTTGGTTACCGCGGTTATCGCCGCCAGTGGTGCTCTCCGCTGGTTCGATGCGACGGTGCCTCCCTTTGCGGTCTTGCCGCTCGCAGTAGGCGTCGTCGGCATTGCCGTCCCCTGCTCGTCCCTGGGGACGCTGCTCGTTCGCGGCTTGCCGCTCTGGGCGTTAGTGGGCTTTCAGGTGTTCCGCGTTCCTTTGGAGCTGATCATGCACCGGGCCTATGTCGAAGGGGTGATGCCAGTGCAGATGAGTTACTCGGGTCAGAACTACGATATCCTCAGCGGGATCACCGCGGGCGTCGTTGGACTTTGGCTGGCGTTCGGCCGAGTGCCGCGCTGGGTGGTCGCCTTCTGGAACTTCTTCGGACTCGCGCTCCTCGTGAACATCGTCACCATCGCCATCCTCTCCACGCCGCTGTTTCGGTGGTTCGGCGACGAGCGGCTGAATATCTTTATCACCTACCCTCCATTCGTATGGCTGCCAGCCATTCTGGTCCCGGCCGCGCTCATGGGCCACATTCTGGTTTGGCGGTGGCTGTCCCACAATCCGGCCGTAGCGGGCAGGCCAACATCACAGTGGACGCCCGACTCCGAGGCGGTCAAGCAGGAGCATCAGGAGCCTTCTCGATCGGGCCGCGCTGGCCGAGAATGGCATTGGCGCGCGCCTGTGCACCGGGGCGGAGTCTGCAGCCGACGTGGAGTCAGGACGCGAACGACTCTACGCGCGCTCGCCCAGGTCCTCGCTCACGGCCGGAGCCCACATGACAGGCGCATGCGGTTGCGCGCGATCCAGGCGTAGATCCGGCGGGTGACGGGCAAGAACGGCGGGAGCCCTACCAGAGCGGCGACCCACCGCCAGCCGCGGACACGGCGCAGCAGCTCGGGTACGGCTTCGCCGCCGGAGAGGATGCGCCCATCGGCCAGCACGAGCTGCATGGCCTGCATGCATGCCTCGTCGCTTATCTGGGGATAGCGCTCGCGACGTGGCCGCGAACGGCACGGCAGAATCTCCAGGCGATCGGGAATCCTTGCGCGTCGCATGAGCCAGAGCGCGCTCCCCCGGCACATGGCGCAATCCCCGTCGTAGATCAGGACGGCCCGTTCCACCGCTTGGCCAGCCCACGGTAGTAGAGGGTGAGCAGTACCGCCACCGCGACCGACACGATCGCCTGCGTGAGCGCCAGGCCCTCACCCAGGGCCAGGTAGCGTCGGCCCTGGAAGACGGCGTAGAAGAGAAAGAAGGCGATCCCGGTCGCGATGAGGATGCGGTGAGCGGTGATCAGCCGCACGGCGCGTTTACACGCCGAGGACGGCCTTCACGGCGTCGCGCGCCACCGCCACCAGACGATCCACCTCGGCCGCGGTGATGATGAGGGGTGGCGAGAAGAACACCGTGTCGCCATTGGCCGGATGCGGGCCACTGGCAGCGCGCACCCGGGTGACCACGCCGCGCTTCATCATCTCGGCGGCAACCCGGTTGCCGATCTTCTTGTCGAGCGGGAAATTGGCCTTCGTCGCACGATCCTCCACCAGCTCCACCGCCGCCAGCAGGCCCTTGCCGCCCCGGATGTCCCCGGCGTGGGGATGGCTGGCAAACGCCGCGTTCAGCCCCTGGTGCAGGCGTGTTCCCATGAGCGCCGCGTTCTCCCACAATCGCTCGCGCTCCATGATCTCGAGGTTCTTGAGGGCCACCGCGCAGCAGGTGGGATGGCCAGAATACGTGTACGCATGCATCCACCGATCGCCGGGAGGCACCGACTCCATCGCATCCTTGATGGCCTTGGTGATCATGATACCCCCGAGGGGCATGTAGCCGGACGTCACACCCTTGGCGAACGACATGATGTCGGGCAGCACGTTCCAGTGCGTCATCGCGAACCACGTGCCCGTCCGGCAGAAGCCCGTGATCACCTCGTCAGCGATGAACAACACCTGGTGGCGCGTGCACACCTCGCGCACTCGCCCGAAATAATCGTCGGTCGGATAGATGACACCGCCGCCGCCGTGGATCGGCTCCGCGATGAACGCCGCCACCGTGTCGGGGCCTTCGCGCAGGATCGCCTCCTCCAGTTCGCGGGCCGCCGCCTGCCCCACCGTCTCCCCCGGGCGGGCCCCCTGGAATCGGTACGGATAGCACGACTGGATGTGAACGAAGTCGGGCACGCGCGGCTCGAACATCTTCCAGTAGGCGGGCATGCCGGTGGCGCTCATGGCCTGCAGGGTGACGCCGTGATAGCCATTCTGGCGGGCAATGATCTTCACCTTGGTGGGCTTGCCGTTGGCCTTCCAGAAGAAGCGCGCCGTCTTGAAGGCGGACTCGTTGGCCTCGGCCCCACCGCAGGTGAGAAAGACGGCCTGCATGTTCGGATAACTGAGCTGGATGAGCTTGCTGGCCAGATTGATGGCCGGCACGCTGGAGAATCCTGCGTAGCCGGAGTAGTAGGCAAGCTCCTTCATCTGCTCGGCAGCGGCTTCGGCCAGCTCGGCCCGCCCGTGGCCGACGTTGACGTTCCAGAGGCCGGCCAAACCGTCGATGTACTCCTTGCCGCCGATATCGGTGAGGGTGGCGCCCCGGCCGCGCACGTAGATCATCGGCTCCGCGGTGTCGGTCGGGTGATGCAGCGGATGGATAAGGTGTTCGTGATCCGAGTTGACAAGCTCCGCGGCCGTGAGCGCCATCGACATCCTCCTCAGTAAAGGACCCTCGCGTGCTCGGGCGAGCGTCTCGCTGGCGGGCGCGCCCGCCGGTAGTCTCCGTCGGCGATGAGAGTCGCCCTCTCGCGCGGCCCTCGGTAACGATATGCCCACGCCCGGACGCGACGGCCACCCGTCAGGGTGACCAATGTCCGGTAGCGTTCGAAATTGTACCCCTCCTCGCGATCGACTATCGGGAGAAGTTCGGGCGTGTCGATGCGATAGAGCTCACCCATGACTCTCCCCGGCCCTCGCGCAAGCCAGGATACTGCCCGAGGTCGAGAAGCATCCCTCGCACGGAGCCAGACTCCAGAAACGTCGCGCGGCCCGCGATCGCCTGATGCAGAGGGTACCCTCGCATGAGGGTTCCATACGCGAAGAGCAACTCCGCGCGATCCCCCAATTTCAAGAACTGGCCCGGAGGACTGCCTCCAGGAACTGGGGCTCGGGAAGCGCACCCTCGAACTGCACGCGCTCGTTGATGACGATCTTCGGTACTGCCATCACACGGTAAGCCCGGGACAGTTCGGGGAACTCGGTCGCCTCGATCGCGGTTGCCGTGATTCGGTCGGAAGCCACCGCCATGTGCTGAGCCAGGCGCACCGCCCGGGGACAATGGGGTCAGGTGGGGGTCGAGAAAACCTTGATCTGCACATCGCCGGCTAGCGCGGCCAGCGAGTCCCGCGTGGCCTCCGAGAGTTCTGGTGTCCCGGTAGAGGCGACGATCATCGCGTCGATCAGGTTGCTGAACTCATACCCGGACGGGATGCCGTAGAAGCGGATGCCGTAGTCGCGTGCGCCCTCCACCACGGTGGCCGGAACCTGGTCGACGCCGTAGGCCTCGGCACGCTCGCGGTCTATGGCGGGGTTCAGGACCTCGACGCTCGCTCGACCGTCGGCGAGCTCGGCCACCTCTCGCATGAGCTGCTCGTTCTGGCGACAGAGATCCCCGGCGACCAGCTCCTGCGAGAACACGACGAGCTTCACCGTTCCCCCCAGCTTCTCGAATTCCGTACGCACAGCCGCTTGATCGCGTTCGCTCAGGAAGGCCATAGGAGGATTATACCGTCCCCCGCGAGTCGATGAGCTCATCGCTCCGATTACTCGCATCGATCAGCGCGGGACCCCGTCCGAGCATTCCGTCCTCGATGGCTCGACGTAACCCGTTCACGTCCATCACCGCGGTCGCCGTCCATCCGGCAGCCAGAGCAGCTCGATTGACGGTCTCCCCCTCCGATGCGGCGCCTCCCCTCTCCCCGACCACCAGCAGCAGCACGGGCAGCGCGAGCCGGGCTACGGTGGCCAATATCGCTCGGCCGTCGAGAACCTGTCGCGGGCTGGCGAAGCACACGACGCGCGCCTCGGCGCGGGCGAGGCCCGCAGCCACCGCCGCCGCGAGCGCAAAGCCCGGAGCGGCGGGCAACGCTGGCACCACCAGCTCGCGAGGTGCCACGGACTGCCATGCGGCGACAAGGCCAAGTGCGTCCTCTTCGGCGGTGATCACGGCGACCGTTCCCGGCGGCGTCGCTTCGCGGACAGCGGCGACCACGATGTGGCTCGCGAGGCGGCGCGGCTCAGGGAGGCGCGCGGATGCGACCATCGCGGCGCGCTTCAGTCGATCGATCTCGGCCACGTCCCAGTCGGCGCGCTGGCGGCCGCGAAGCCGCGGCGCCAGCTCGGCGATGGCGAGCGAGATATCTCCGGAACGTCCGTTCTTGTGTTGCCTAGCAGAGACGGCGACGGTAGCGCTCCGAGATGGAGGACGGAGAGGGACGGCGGCCAGCCATCTGAGGGAATCTCGGCTGGGTCGACGCCGATCATCACTGCCAGATCAGATCGCGCAAGGACGGGATGGCCCCGCTGCTCGCTCGATGAGGCCGAGGTGCAAGGGGTGAGGATCGGGCACGGCGCCCTTGCCCTTCCTGGTGACCAGCACCGGCGCGGGAAGCGACTCCGCGAGAGCCCGGATCCAGCTGGCGACCTCGATCGACCGGCACTCGAGCCCCACGATCAGGACAGGGCGCACGGCTCGGGCGAGGATGTCGGCGGCCAGGTCAAGGGTAGCGATCGCGGAAACCCCTGGAGCCGGACGAACCGAGGTGGCGACCGGGATGGCCGGCTCAGTCGCCACGCCGGGGGGTACCACGAGCTGGACGGGACCGCGCGGATCGGTCATGGCAAGCTGCGTGGCGTGGGCGCTCCAGTGAGCTGCCGTGGCCGCTTCGACGACAACGCTCGCCTTGACGATCCCGCGCAAGTCACTCGTGAGTGGGCAATCGCTGATGAGCACCAAGGGCGAACGATCCCGCATCGCCTGACCCAGTGCCTCCCTGACGCCCTCGGCATCGTTGAGCGCCGCGCCGCCAGGGGCGTCGAGGAGCGATCCCGTCACGGCCGCCATCAGGCAGGCCGTCCCTCCGCTCGGTGCGGCAACAACACGCAGATCGTGCCGCCCCGCCGCGTTGACGACGGCCGTCGCGGGGCCGTTCGTCATCGCGGTGAACAGATGTCGCACCCCCGCCCGCGCGAGCACGTCGGCCACGAGGTCAGCGACGATCACCGGGGACGACTCGAAGCGCAGACCGGCATCACACTCGCTCGGCAACCCCCGAGCGAGTGATCGGCCCGTCAGCGGACGAAGGCGGCCAGGACGGGACGCATCCGCGTCAGGGCCTCACGCAAGTTGGCTTCCGAGTTGGCATAGGAGAGCCGAAGGTAACCCTCGCCGTACTCGCCGAAGGCCGTCCCCGAGAGGGTGGCCACTCCCGCCTCGGTGAGCAGGCGCTCCGCCACCTCGGCGGATGAGCGGCCAGTTCCCGTGATGTTCGGAAAGACGTAAAAAGCCCCACGAGGCAGCACGCAGCGCACTCCAGGCAGCGTGTTGAGACCGTCGACCACCAGGTCGCGGCGACGCCTGAACTCGGCCACCATGCGGGTGACGGAGCCCTGGTCGCCCTGCAGCGCGGCCAGACCGGCCAGCTGGACGAACGACGCCGTGCAGGAGTTGGAGTTCACCATGAGCCGCGTCACGTGCTCGGCCAGCGCGGTCGGCATCACGCCATAGCCCAGACGCCAGCCCGTCATCGCGTAGGACTTGGAGAACCCGTCGAGCAGGATGGTGTGCTCGCGCATGCCGGGCAACGACATGATCGACTGGAACTCGCCCTCGTACAGGAACTGACGGTAGATCTCGTCGGCCAGCACGGGGATCCCGCGCTCCGCGGCCAGGTGGGCGATTCGCTCGATCTGGGCCCTCTCGAGCACGCCGCCCGTGGGATTCTCCGGCGAGTTGATGATGATGAGGCGGGTCCGCGACGACAGCCGCCGCTCGAACTCTTCCATGTCGAAACCAAAGCCGGTGGCCTCGCGCAACGGAATGGGCACGGGAACCCCGCCCACGAAGCGGATGACGGACTCGTAGATGGGAAACCCGGGATTCGGGTAGATGGCCTCGTCCCCTTCGCCAACCAGGGCCAGGATCGTGAAGAACATGATGGGCTTGGCCCCTGGTGTCACCACCACCTCGTCCGGCGACACGGGCACCCCGCGCGTCTCGGCCACGTGCTTGGCGATGACCTCACGCAGCTCGGGCAGACCAGCCGACGGGCCGTAGTGGGTGGCGCCGGCGTCGAGCGCTTGCTTGGCCGCGTCCTTGATGTGCTCCGGCGTGTCGAAGTCAGGCTCGCCGATCTCCAGATGGATGATGCTCCGACCCTGGCGTTCCAGGGCGCGGGCGCGCGCGAGAACTTCGAAGGCGGACTCCGTGCCGAGGCGTGACATGCGGGACGCGACGTGCATGATGATCCCTCCTGCGAACGGTCAGCCGCCATTATAGAGTGGCCGGCCAGGAGGCTGGAGGGGATGATCTTCGTGCGCGTTCCGGGCGGCGAGTTCCGCATGGGCTGGGACGATGGGCATCCCGCCGAACGTCCCGTGCACGTCGTCTGGGTCGACGCCTTTCACATCGCCGAGACACCCGCCACCAACGCCGACTTCGCCGAATATCTGGCCGCTACGCAGGCCTCCCCGCCCCGTTTCTGGGGCCATTCCCATCACTCGGATCCTCGGCAGCCGGTGGTCGGCCTCTCGTGGGACGAGGCGGTGCGCTTCGCGATGTGGTGCGGAGGGCGCTTGCCCACGGAGGCTGAATGGGAATACGCCGCCCGGGGGGGTGTCGAGGGACGGCGTTATCCGTGGGGTGACGCCCGTCCGCCCGATCGCTTCGACCGCCCACCCCGGGTGGGAACGACCCCTGCCAATCCGATCGGACTCACGGACCTTTCGGGGGTCTGCCACGAGTGGTGTGCCGACTGGTTCGACGAGCAGACCTATGCGCGGGGTGACTACCGCAATCCACGCGGTCCCGCCACCGGTGCGCGGCGCGTCAGCCGCGGTGGGGCCTGGCGCCACGCCGATCCGTGGAGTCCGGTCGCCCATCGCTCGTCTCTGCCTCCGGGGCTCCGCTACTCCGATTACGGCGTACGCATCGCCCGCGACCCCTAGCTGCGCACGAGGCCCACAGAATCGAATCCCTCCGTGCTATACAGACAGGTGATGGTTCCCGCACGACGCTCGGTGCTCCGGGAAGGCATCGTCACCGGCCTCATCGGAGCCACGGTCGTCGCCGTGTGGTTTCTCGTCTTCGACCTTGCTCGTGGCAAACCGCTGTTCACCCCCGCCTTGCTGGGCAACGCGCTCTTCTCCGGCGTGAACAATCCCGTCGGGCTCGAAATCACCCTGGGACCCGTCATCGGCTACACCATCATCCACGGCCTGGCGTTCATTGCCTTCGGCGTCATCGCCGCCAGCGTGATGTCCGTGAGCGAGGGCGAGCCAGCGGTGTTCGTGGCCTTCGTCATTCTCTTCGCCTGCTTCGAGGTCTTCGTCCTCGGCGTGGTGGGCGCCCTGGGCCAGTCGATGCTCGGCGCCCTCGTGTGGTGGGCGATCCTCATTGGCAACCTGCTCGCCTCGGCCGCGATGATCTGGTACCTCGTTCGCGAACATCCCGGGCTGCCCAGCACCCTCGTCGGTTCGGCGGGGACGGTGCTGCGTGAGGGCGTCGTCGCGGGCCTCATCGGAGCCGCCGTGGTGGCGCTCTGGTTCCTGGTCCTCGACTGGATTCAGGGTGACCCGCTCCGCACGCCGGAATTGCTTGGCAGCGCCCTCCTGCGACAACCCCCGCGCCTGCCGGCCGTGTTTCACTATTCGATCGTCCATGGGCTCGCCTTCGTCCTGTTCGGAGTGGTGGGCGCGGTGTTGATTGCGGCCGCCGAGCGTCAGCCCGTATTCATCTTTCCCCTTGTCATCCTGTTTACCGCCTTCGAGGTGGGCTTCTTCGGCGCCGTGATCATCCTCGCCAAATCGGTGCTCGACGAAGTGGCGGGCTGGGAGATCTTTACCGGGAACTTGCTGGCGGCCACGGCCATGCTGGCCTACTACTTCAAGGGACACCGCCACCTCGCGCATCGCATGCAGGATGCCTTCTCCGACGAAGACTGACGAATTGCCGGGCGGACGCCAGCGTAACGCTCAGCCCGCCACCCGGCGACCGCGCGGGCATTACGTCGAACTCGCCGCCCTACGGCCCGGCCAGGCCTCCCGCTCGCTGGTCGCGCTCGGCGAGCGCGCGCAGATCGTGCAGATGCTGGACAGCCTGCTCGGTAATGCGCTGAAGCAGTTCGTGCGCTGACTGAGGTCCGTCCGGAGTGTCGATGGTCCGCGCAAACGCAGCCGCCTCCGCCCCCTCGACCCAGCCCGTCACGCGGGCACGGACCAGCGCGCCGTAGTTCGCCACTGTCCGAGTCTCGCCCATACCGTCTGGCAAGCGCTCCCGGAGCGATGCCTCGTGCAACTGTCCGGCGTCCACGGCGTCGATGAAGGCAAGGCCTAGGCGAAAGATGCGAAAGCCGAGCTCGCCAAGCCTCGGTCCAGGCTCGGTCGAGGTTTCGTCGATGCGGTCGTCGGGGACCGAGCGCAGGAGATCCTCGGCGGCCAAGAGGATGGTATCGAGACGGGAGGTCAGCGCGGCCGGAGCCGCCATCGACATCAGCGTCCTTCGAAGACCGGAGTCCGCTTGTTGGCGAAGGCGGTCACTCCGGCGGCAAAATCCTGCGTGTGGCCGCTGGCGGCGATAGCCTGGGCCTCGAGCTCCATCTGAGTTTCGAGACTCTCCCAGGTCGACTGATGGAAGAGCCGCTTGGCCGCCCCGAACGCCTTCGTGGGCCCCTGAGCCAGCTCCCGCGCCAAGGCGTCGACCGAGGCTTTGAACTCGCCGTCGGGAACCGTTCGGGTGACCAGTCCCCACTCCAGGGCCTCGCGCGCGGACAAAACGCGATTGGTGAAGTAGAGCTCCATGGCCCGGCGCAGCCCGATCAGCCGCGGCAGGAAGTAGGAGGAGGAGCCGTCGGGCGTGGCCGCGATCTTGGAGTACGCCAGGGTGAAGCGGGCCGACTCGGCGGCGACCACGATGTCTCCGCTCAGCGCAAAGCTGAGCCCACCCCCGGCGGCCACGCCGTTCACGGCCATGATCACGGGTTTGTCACTCCGACACAGCCGCGATACCGCACCGTGCAGGTATGTCGTCAGTTCCTTGATCAGCACGCCGATGCGCGGCAGGTTATCGGCGAACCCCTTCACGTCGCCGCCCGCGCAGAAGGCCTTGCCCGCCCCCGTGATGACCACGCAACGAACCGCGGGATCCTCATCGACCTCCAGGGAGGCATGGAAGAGATCGCGCCCCAGCGCGAGGTCCAGCGCGTTGAACGCGTCCGGCCGGTTCAGGGTGATGGTGGCGACTCCGTCTGCCCGCTCAAGGATCAGGTGCTGGTAGGCCACGGCATCCTCCGTTCGCTCGATGGGTGACGGGCGGCCACCGCGCGGGCCACGCGGGCTACCGTGTCTAGCAGCTCCTGGATGCTCAGCGGCTTGGTGAGCACGGCGTCGACACCGTTGGCCCGGCACTCCTCGGGTGATAGCTCGACACCGAAGCCGGTCACGATGAACACGGGAACATCCGGCGCGATGGCCTTCACGGCGCGCGCCACCTGCCAACCCGACACGCCGGGCATGGCCAGATCGGTGAAGACCACGTCGAAGCGTTCGGCCCGGAAGCGCGCAATGGCGTCGGCCCCGTCCAGGCAGACAACCGCCCGGTGACCGCCCGACTCGAACACGTCGCCGAGCAGGGTCCCCACCGACACCTCGTCGTCCACGACGAGACAGGCGAGCGCGGCCGGAGCCACCAGCGGTTCCCCCTGCGGCTCGGGCGGGATGGCGAGGGCGCGCGTTCCCGGAAAGATGAGCCGGAACGTCGACCCATGTCCCTCTTCGCTCTCCACCTCGATGCGCCCGCCGTGCCGCGCGATGATGCCGTACGTCATGGCGAGACCGAGCCCGGTTCCTTGCGGCCCCTTGGTCGTGAAGAACGGATCGAAAATCCGCCGTCGAACGGCGGCTGACATCCCGACTCCGGAGTCGGTCACGGTGAGGTGCACTTCCTTGCCGACCGTCGCCGATGTCACGCTCAGGAGACCGCCCTTCGGCATGGCGTCCACCGCGTTCAGGATGAGATTGGTCAAGACCTCCCGCAGCTCCACCGGGTCGCCGGCGATCTCCGGCACCAGGCCGAGCGCGGTGCGAATCTCGATGATCACGCCGCGCCCACGCATGTCGTCCCGCCAGCGCGACTGGGTCATCTCGAGTGCTTCGCGGGCGATCCGATTCACGTCGACCGCCACCAACGGCTGGTCTCGGCGGATGCGCGTGAATTCCTGGAGGCGTCGGACCGTGTGCCCCCCGTCGATCGCGGATCGCTCGATGACCTCGAGCCATCGACGATGCCGGGGGTCGGTGACTTCGCGCTGCATCAGCTGGGCTCGGCCGAGGATGGCCGCCAACAGGTTGTTGAAATCGTGGGCGACGCCGGAGGCCATCTCGCCGAGCGCGCGCAGCTTTTCCGTGCGGACAAGCTGGTCTTGCGCGGCCGCCAGCTCGCCGTAGGCGCGCGTGCGCTCCGTGAAGAGCCGCACGCTGCGCAGGGCGAGGGCGGCGAGATCGGTGATGTTGGTGAGGAGGCGCTCGTCGGCCTCGCGTAAAGGACCGATCGGCGCTCCCGATGCCGATCACGCCGAGGATCGTGTCGCCGGCGCGCAAGGGCACCCCCATCCAGTGCGGGAAGCGCACGACATCCTCCACCGGCTGCACGCCCCGGCGCGCACACTCCCCGACATAGTCGTCGGTGCGGATGGCGCGTCCCTCATCGAAGACGAGCCGCTTCAGCCCCCCCGCCGGTCCCTCCGGACACGGTTCGGGAAGCGCACCGAGATTCGCCCCGTCACGCCGCCGTGCCACGACCTCGACCTCACCACTGTCCGACGGGAAAAGCACCACGATGCTGGGCACGGCGAAGACCCGGGGCACCTGCGAGAGGATCACGTCGAGCACCGCGGCGCGATCGAGCTGTCCGGTCAAGGCGCGCGACAGCGCGTGCAACACGGTGAGCTCCTCGACCTGCCGTCGATTCTCCTCGAAGAGCCGCGCATTCTCGATAGCGATACCCGCCTGGCTGGCGATGGCCTCGATGAGGGCCAGCTCGCTCTCGCTGAAATCCCGGGCCTGGCTCCACCACACGGCGGCAAAGCCCCCGACCACCCGCTCCTTGGCCACGATGGGGACGAAGAGATAGCTCCGGTAGGAGAAGGGCGCCATGAGCGGGTCGACCGTACGCCGCTCACCCAGGTCACGCTCGACGACAGGACGCTTCGTGCGCACCGCCTCGGCATACAGCTCATTGCTGGATACCGGCAAGCGAAGGCGACGGTAGGCCTCCCGATAGGCCGGCGGTACTCGATAGCCCGCCACGGGCTCCAGCCACTGGCCGTCCTGGGTGAGCAGCCACGCGCCCACGGTGTCGGCGCCCACCGTCCGCGCCACCTGGCGCAAGAAATGACGGAGCAGCGCGCCAAGCTGGAGGGTGGAGGAGACCGCCCGGCTCACTGACAAGAGCGTCTTGGTCTCTTCCAGCTTCATCTGGGTGGCGCGCACCAGCTCCACATTGTCCATGGCCAGACCGACCTGGGCCGCCACCCCCTCCATGAGCCGCACTTCGGACGGCTGGAACTCTCGTCCGGGCTGCCACCATGCCGCGAAGATCGCTCCCGTGGCCCTGCCGCGAATCATGGTGGGGGCGAACAACATCGCACTCTCGGGAAGACCTTGCACGCCGCAAAAGTGTGGATCGGTCCGGACGTTCGACGACCACGCCGCGCGGCCGGCCTGCCAGGCCTCGTAGAAGGCGGAGTCGTGCTCGAGGACGAACCGTCGCGAGGCGAACGCTTCCAGGATCGCTGACGGCACGTGATAGCCCGCGATGGGTGTCAACGATCCCTCGCGGGGGTCGAGCTCGTACACGCCCACCGTATCGGCGCCGAGCGCGCGCCCCACTTCCCGCGCCACGCGTCGCATGATCTCGTGGGACGCTTCACTCGCAGAGAGAATCGCGCTCACGCTCAGGAGCACCTCGGTTTCCCGCAACCGCTCCCGTGCTTCCTCGAAGAGACGGCTGTTGGCCACGGCCAAGGCCAGCTGGCCGGCGATAGCCTCGGCCAGCTTGATCTGGAAGCGCTGGAAGGGGCGCGGCTGGCCCATGACATCCAGGCTCAGCAGACCGATCACCTGGCCCTGACGGATCAGGGGCGTCACCAGGTGCGATCGCGAGTCGAAGACGTCCACCCAGTGACGCGGAATATCGTCGGAGCGGCTCGTGTCGTCGATGATCACCGTGCAATGCCCCTCGACGGCGCGCGCGTACGCGGGGACATCGACCAACCGCGTGGGCGAGAGCCTGACGAAGGCCTGCCAGAGATCGGGGCGCTTGCGCCCGTCGGCGAACTGAGACATGAGTGGCAGCACAGCCTCTCCGTCCCAGCGCGAGACGGAGCAGCGATCGACCCGGCAGACCTGGGCGATGGTGATGGCCACCTCGCGGAGCATTTGCTTGGAGTCAAGGGTGGAGTTGAGGATGCGCGCGACCTCCAGCAGGGCTCGGCTCTCGTCGAGGAGACGCGCCGTCTCCGTGTAGAGGCGCGCATTGCGGATGGCCAGGGCCGCATGGTCGGCGACGCGGGCCAAGGTGGCCTCGTCGCGCTCCGTGAACGGGCGAGACAGCCGCCGCGCCACGAAGAGAAACCCCTCCACCCGCTCCTCACCGGGGATGGGGACGAGCAGACCGGTCCGGAGTTCTTCCTGACGGGTCATCTCGCGATACTCCTGGCTCATTCGAGCGTCGGTGGCAAAATCCTCGACTCGCACGGGGCACCCGGTCGCCATGCACGAGCCCGCCCAGGCTCTCGCCCGGCTTGATCCGCGGGCGGCCGTGAGCGTGCAAGACGCCGACGGCATAGTCGAGGACCGCCTCCTCGGCGCCGGGTTCGCGCAGACCGATCAGCGCCACGTCAGCTCCGCACAGATCCCGCGCCGCACCCACGCAGCGTGGCAAGATGGTCCCGAGATCACGTGAGGCGTTAATCGTCCGGGCCAGGTCAGCCACCCGCTCCGCCTCGCGCCGGCCGCGAGCCGCGTCGTCATAGAGGCGCGCGTTTTCCAGCGCGACCGCCGCCTGATCGGCGAAGCTCTGGGCGAGGCGGATCTCCTCCTCCGTGTACACGCGCCCGGTGGGCGCCGCCACCGCGAGCGCCCCCAGGATACGACCCTGGACCTGCAATGGCACCCCGATCAGCGAGCGTTGGGGAAGCGCGCTCACCCGATCGCGCATCGCGGACGGGTAATCGAGCCGGGGGTCGGCGAGAATGTCGGGTGAGGCCACCGGGGCGCGTTGGTCGACCGCGAGCCCCGCGATGCCCACTCCCCGCTCGAGAACCGATGTCCAGTCGAAGGTCAGTCCATGATCCCCGCGCGCCACCTCGTACAGACGTTCGGATTCCGGGTCCAGGCGATACAGGACGGCGGAGGTCGCGTTGAGAAGCTTGCAGACGCTGTCCGCGGCTCGCCGGCCGACCACCTCCGGATCGAGCGTTTCCGAGAGGAGCCGGGCGACGTCGGCCAAGGCCTGGACGCGTTCGGCCGACGTGGCCTCGCCGCCCTCGGGCCGAAGCAGGCGCTCATCCGCGGCGCTCGTCACCGCCGCTCACCTATCCGGTGCAGCCTGAGGAGGTTGGTCGTACCGCGGACCCCCATGGGAGATCCGGAGATGATGACCACCACATCCCCTTCGCGTACGGTGCCGTCGGCGAGCAATGCCGACTCGACTTCCTCGATCATCTCGTCGGTGCTCTGGACCTTCCCGACCAGCCGCGCGGAGACACCCCAGCTCAGCCCCAGTCGCCGCTGGACCATCTCGAACGGCGTGAGCGCGATGATCGGCACATCAGGCCGCTCCTGCGAGATCAGGCGCGCCGAAAACCCCGACTCCGTGAAGGCCGCGATGGCGCTGGCCCGCAGCATGTGGGCGGCTGTGGCGGCGGCCTCGGAGATGGCCTCCGGAAAGCCCGGGGGCTCCGACGGGAGGCGCGGCGAGTCGCGCCACTTGACGGCGCCTTCCGCGCGCTCGGCGATGCGGGCCATGTACTCCACGGCCTGAGCCGGGAACATGCCGCTCGCCGTCTCCGCCGAGAGCATAAGGGCGTCCGCGCCGTCGAAGATGGCGGCCGTCACATCCGAGACTTCGGCCCGAGTGGGCCGGGCATGGGTGGTCATCGATTCGAGCATCTGGGTGGCCACGATGACCGGCACGCGCGCCGCCCGCGCCTGGCGAATAATCTCCTTCTGGATGTGAGGGACCTCCTCCAAAGGGACGTCGACCCCGAGGTCACCGCGGGCCACCATCACCGCGTCGACCTTGGGCAGGATGGTCGGCAGATTGGCCATCACTTCCCGGCGTTCGAGCTTGGCGACGATGGGGACGTCCGCGGCCAGCGCGGTCAGAAAGTCGCGCACCTCGACGATGTCCGCAAGCGAGCGCACGAATGACACGGCCACGAAGTCGATGCCGTGGGCGATCCCGAAGCGCAGGTCGGTGCGATCCTTCTCGGTGAGGCACGTGAGCGGCATCGGAACGTGCGGGATCGCCACGCCTTTGTGATCGCTGATGCGCCCGCCCACCAGAACACGGCAACGGACCTCGGGCCCGTTCACCTCCTCCACGACGAGCTGGATAAGCCCGTCGTCCATGAGGATCTGATCACCGGGCCGGACCTCCTGCAGGCACTCCGGAGGGACGATGGAGGCGCGCTCGCTGGTGCCCACCGCTGGCTCAGCAGTGAGCGTGAAGGTCGCTCCCGGCTCGAGATCGATCCGGCGGCCACCGCGGGCGCCGAACGTTCCCAGGCGAATCTTCGGTCCCTGGAGGTCCTGCAGGACGGTGATCGGACGGCCCCATCGCCTTTCCCCGTCGCGGAGTCGACGGATGACCTCAGCGTGCTCGATATGGGTCCCGTGAGAGAAGTTCAGCCGGGCCACATCCATCCCGGCCGCGGCCAGCCGATCGAGTTGCTCGACGCTCGAGCTGGCGGGGCCGATGGTGCAGACGATCTTGGTCCGTGTTCGGCGCATGCCCGCTCGTCAGGACCGGCGCCGACGCGCAGTGCCCGCAGTGGTGCCGTTGTCCGGCCCCACCACGCCGCGCAGAAACTGACCGGTGTACGAGGTCTCCGCCTGAGCCGCGATGTCCTCGGGCGTCCCCACCGCCATCACCCGGCCGCCCGCGTCGCCCCCCTCGGGGCCGAGATCGATCACCCAGTCCCCCGTCTTGATGACATCCAGGTTGTGCTCGATGATCAGGACAGTGTTGCCCTGATCGACGAGCCGGTTCAGGACCTCGAGCAGTTTCTGGATATCCGCGAAGTGAAGCCCTGTGGTGGGCTCGTCGAGGATGTAGAATGTCCGTCCGGTCGCTCGGCGTGACAGCTCGGTGGCGAGCTTCACTCGTTGCGCCTCGCCTCCGGACAGGGTCGTGGCCGACTGTCCGAGGCGGATGTAGTCGAGCCCGACCTCGTCGAGGGTTCTGAGCTTGTCACGGATGACGGGAACCGCCTCGAAGAACCCGAGCGCTTCCCGCACCGTCATGTCCAGCACGTCGGCGATGCTCATCGCCTTGTAGCGGATCTCGAGGGTCTCGCGGTTGTACCGCCGGCCTTTGCACACCTCGCACGTCACGTAGACGTCGGGCAGGAAGTGCATCTCGATCTTGACCAGACCATCGCCCTGACAGGCCTCGCAGCGTCCTCCCTTGACGTTGAAGGAGAAGCGCCCAGGTTGGTAGCCGCGCATCCGCGCGTCTGGTGTGCGGGCAAACAAGGTCCGGATGAAGGTGAAGACCCCGGTATAGGTCGCCGGATTGGAGCGAGGCGTGCGGCCGATAGGCGACTGGTCGATGTCCACCACCTTGTCGAGGTGCTGGGCGCCTTCCACTCGATCGTGGGCGCCCGGACGCTCCTGGGCCCGGTGCAGCATCTGCGCGAGGGCCCGGTAGAGGATGTCGTTGACAAGAGTGGACTTGCCCGAGCCAGAAACACCGGTGACACAGGTGAACGTTCCGAGCGGGATCCGAACGTTCATCCCCGTAAGGTTGTGCTCGCGAGGATTGTGGATGGTGATGAACTGGCCGCTCCCGGGCCGGCGGCCCGCGGGGCGGGGGATCATGAGAGTACCCGAGAGATAGCGACCCGTCAGGGAGGCCGGGTTGGCGGCGATCTCGTCTGGTGTCCCGGTTGCTACCACATGCCCGCCCAGCTCGCCAGCCCCCGGACCAAGGTCAACCACGAAGTCGGCGGCACGAATCGTCTCCTCGTCGTGCTCGACGACCAGCACGGTGTTGCCGAGATCGCGCAGGCGACGGAGCGTGTCCAGAAGGCGGCGATTGTCCCGCTGATGGAGCCCGATGGAAGGTTCGTCGAGGATGTAGAGGACGCCGACCAGG
Source organism: uncultured Candidatus Rokubacteria bacterium (assembly GCA_963754315.1). Classification (GTDB taxonomy): domain Bacteria; phylum Methylomirabilota; class Methylomirabilia; order Rokubacteriales; family CSP1-6; genus CAVWFS01. The sequence continues at coordinate 340,719 of CAVWFS010000001.1, read as the reverse complement.
CTGGAGCCGATCTGGGTGGCCAGACGGATCCGCTGCCCCTCGCCGCCTGAGAGGCTGCCCGCTGGCCGATCGAGCGTAAGGTAGTCGAGCCCGACGTTGACCAGAAACCCCAGGCGCTCGCGGATCTCCTTGAGAACGCGGCGCCCGATGGTGGCATCCCGTTCCGACAGCACCAGTTCATCGAAGAAGCGGCTGGCCTCGCGGATACTCAGGCGGACTACCTCGGCAATCGAGCGCCCCGCGATCTTCAATCCCAACGATTCCGGACGCAGCCGCGAGCCCTTGCAGGCCGGGCACGCTCGTTCAGCCATGAAGTGCTCGATCTCGCGCCGCGTTTCCTCCGACTGGCTGTCGCGGTAGCGCCGCTCCAGCACCGCCACCACGCCTTCGAATCCGCCCGTCCGCTCTCCCCGCAGGACCACGTCCCGCACCGACTTCTTCAGCTTCGCCCACGGCGTGTCCAGCGAGAACCCATGGCGCTTGGCCAACACCTCGAGCGTCCGCCGGAAGTAGGGGGTCTCTCGCCCGTGCCAGGCGGCCAAGGCACCCGCCTTGAGGGAACGGTCGGGATTGGGGACGAGAAGGTCTGGGTCGATCTCGAAGCGTGTGCCGATGCCGCTGCACTCCGGGCAGGCGCCGTAGGGGCTGTTGAAGGAAAACATGCGCGGGGCAACCTCGGGGAACGAGATGCCGCAGCTCGCGCAGGCGAGTCGCTCGGAGAAGAGCATGGGGGCGCCCTCGCCCACCGGCTCCACCAGGGCCACGCCCTCGGCCAGGCGCAGAGCCGTCTCCAGCGAATCGGCCAGACGCGCTCCCAGAGTGTCACGAACGACGAGCCGATCGACCACCACCTCGATGGTGTGCTTGCGATTCCGGTCCAGCTCGATCTCGGCTGGCAGCTCGTGCCCAGTACCGTTGACACGCACGCGCGTGAAGCCCTGCCGGGCCAGGTCGAAGAACAGCTTCTTGTACTCACCCTTGCGACCTCGTACGACGGGAGCGAGCACGAGGAGCCGTGTCCCCGACGGCTGGGCCAGCACGCGGTCGACCATCTGCTGGACGGTCTGCGCCGAAATCATCCGCCCGCAGGTGGGACAGTGCGGGACCCCAATGCGCGTGAAGAGCACCCGCAGGTAGTCGTAGATCTCGGTGACGGTGCCCACCGTGGAGCGCGGATTCTTCGAGGTGGTCTTCTGTTCGATGGAGATGGCCGGCGACAGACCCTCGATGGAATCGACCTCCGGCTTCTCCATCTGCTCGAGAAACTGCCGCGCATAGGCCGACAGCGATTCCACGTAGCGACGCTGGCCCTCCGCATAGATGGTGTCGAAGGCCAGCGACGACTTTCCGGACCCCGACAACCCGGTGATGACGACGAGTTGATCGCGGGGGATTTCCAGATCGATGTTCTTGAGGTTGTGCTCGCGGGCGCCGCGGACGATGATCCGGTCGCTTGCCATGCCGAAGGCCTATTCTGTCAAGGTCGCCTGCTCCCGGCAACCGAGGGCCATGGTTGCCGGCGTCCACCGGCACCCTGCGATGCGGGCCGGCGCCGCCCGAGCACGGCCGCCACCACGGCCGTCGGCGCCGCCACCAGAGCTGGATACGAATCAAGGGGAGCCAAACCCGGCACCGCCAGCGTGCGCGCGATGGAAAGCGCCACGAAGACGATCACCCCTGTCACGGAGCCGGCCCCGGTTCCAGCCCGGGCCCCTCCCAGCCTGGGGGCAGCCCACGCCGAGGCGCCCAACCCCCATCCGAACGCCAGCAGGGCGCCTGGTTCCAGTTCCCCCAGGCTCAGCATCACTCCTACCGCCACCATCCCAACCCATAGCACATCCGGAAAGAGCCGCCCTGCCGGCCGTTCCTCGTCCCCTCTCCATGGTTCGGTGAGAATCTCCACACGGTTGGCGAGCCCGGCAGCGGCGGCGATGAAGAGCGCGACCAGACCGAGGATACCGATCAGCAGAAGATGCGAGAGCTGATGGTTGCCGAGCGACAGATTGACGGCCTCCAGGAGCGGGCCCAGCTTCGGCGCGCCGAGCCCGCGATCCATCGCGAACCACACGGCATAGACCCCCCACGATGAGGCTGAGAGGGCAAAGGCGATCAGCAGTAGTGGTACGGCGAAGGCGGCGGTCAACCGCGTGGTGCGGGCGTGCCCCCCTAACACCGTGACGGCCCCACCGACGAGGGTCACGGTGAGGCCGAGCGCTTCGACGAAGGTGGGCCACGATGCCTGACGCATGGGCTCTGCCCACGCGGCACCCGATGGCGGCGCTCCGGGAATGCGCTTGCCCGCCTCGAAGCGCACGCGAGTATCGGCGGGAATCGTCAGCCGATCGCCCGCTCGCAGCGCGAGCGACTCGCCAGGGTCCAGGCGGCGCTCCCGGATACGGCCATCCTTCCGCTCCCCCTCCTCCACCCCGAAGACACCCGTGCTCAGAGCCGTCACCTGATGTACCTCGTTGAAGACGAGAGTCGTTGGACGAGGCAATGTTCCTCCGTCGGTGACCCAGGCGGCTCCCGGGGCGAAGGTGAGCGCCGGTCGGGACGCAAGGTCCGTCCACGCCGTCCATGGGGCAGCCGGGATGACCACGCCCATCGACATCACGATACCGGTGAGACCAGCGATTCCCAGAATGAGGACACCCGACCAGAGGGCAGCGGCGCGACGCCAGACCAGTACCGCGCACGTCGACACCCCTAGCAACGCGAGTGATTGACGGAGGGGTACGCCCCACAGGCGGGCCACGCCCATCATGATCATGACGTTGGCCGAGAGCACCGTTCCAACCGTCGCCAGGCCCGCGACGGCGGTCACGACGGACGGAGGTGACTCGCGGCGGCCTCGACCTCCCGCCACGAGCGCGAGCAGCGGCGCGAGGACGACGAGCAAGGCCACCAGCGGCGCGCTTGCTTCGCCCGCAAAAACGGCCGCCGCAAGGACCACGAACAGGGCCGGACTCGTCCAAGCGGCGCTTCTGGCGAGGAGGGTCAGTCGGACCTCCTGCGGAGCAGTGGCACGGCCGCCAGGGTGGCGACGAGGGGCGCCACGAAAAGCGCATACCACCAGAGGAGGCTGATCCCCGCGACTCGAAGGCAAGAGAGCTCGAAGGGGGCCTGGATGAGCGCGAGAGCGCCGGCAAGGAGGACGATCATCACCGCAATTCCCACTCGTCGTCCTCCTGGACGTGACACTGCGCGATTATAGCAGGGGGTCGCTCCTCGCCCGGCCCCTTCTCGAGGGGCCGATGCGCGAGGGGGACGCAGGCGCCCGGAATGGGTATGCTTGGAGATGGAGGGAGATTCGGCCCTCTGACGATCAAGGAGCGGTCTGATGACGGACGGCATCGAACGGGTGATGGTGGTGACCGCGCATCCCGACGACGCGGAGTTCGGGGCGGGCGGCACCGTGGCAAGGTTTGCCCAGCAAGGATGTGAGATCACGTACGTTCTCGTCACCAATGGCAACAAGGGATCGGGTGACCGCAGCATGACCGCCGAGCGCTTGGCCATCATTCGCGAGGAGGAGCAGCGCAACGCCGCCCGCGCGCTGGGCGTGGAGCGGGTTCAGTTCCTTGGCTACCCCGACGGCGAGCTCGAGGACACGCGGGATCTGCGCCGGGACATCTCGCGCGAGATCCGCCGCTGGCGACCCGATCTCATCATCACGCAGAATCCGCACCGGACTTACCATTTGGGCATTTCGCATCGCGATCACCGGATCACGGGCGGGGTCGTCCTCGACTGCTTCTACCCGCTCGCTCGTGACCACATGGCTTTCCCCGAGCTGATGCCGGAGTTCGAACCCCACAAGGTGCGCGAGATCTATGTGATGCAGTGGGAAAATCCTCACCTGGTGGTGGACATCACGGACACCATGGATCTGAAGCTCAAGGCGCTCGCCTGCCACCTAAGCCAGCTTACGGACTTCCGGGCGGTGGAGGGGCGCGTCCGCGACCGCGCGCGCGAGATCGGCGCCCCCAAAGGCTACGCGTACGGGGAATCCTTCGACCGCGTGGTGATGGCACGCTGAAAAGTCCCGTGCCCCTCAGCGCGACCGCGCAAAGAGTCCAGGACACCCTCGCGGCGCGTGGGTTCCCTGGGCAAGTTCTGGAGCTTTCCCAGCCCACCCGCAGCGCGGCCGACGCCGCACGCGCCCTGGGTTGCCGCGTCGACCAGATCGCGAAGTCGCTCGTCTTTCGGGGTGCCCGCAGTGGGCGGATTGTGCTCGTCATCGCGTCCGGGGCCAACCGGGTCGATGAGGTAAAAGTGGCCGACCTGGTGGGAGAGGAGATATCCAAGGCCGACGCCGCCTTCGTCCGCGCACGGACAGGATTTGCGATCGGCGGGGTCCCGCCCGTCGGCCACGCCGAATCGCCCGAGACGCTCCTCGATGAGGACCTGCTTCAATGGGAGGAGATCTGGGCGGCCGCCGGCACACCGAACTCGATCTTCAAACTCACACCCGCCGAACTGGTGACCATGACGCAGGGTCGGATCGCACGGATCGCGTGAGGGGAGTCGGCCTCACGCTAGAATGCAGGAAGTGTCTCGCGTGTCATTCCGAGGGGAGTCTCACATGGCCGACACCGATCCGCACACCGCGACCACGCTGACGGACATGATGCGCCGCCGGACGGCGCTCACGCCAGACCAGCAGTACTTCGAGCTGTACGGCGAGACGGTCACCTACCGGAGATTGTGGGCGCAGAGCGGTCGCTTCGCGGCAGCCCTCGCGCGAGCTGGTCTCGGTCCCGGCGACAAGGTCTGCCTCATCTACCCGACCTGCGCCGAGTTCTTCTACACGTTCTTCGGAGCGCTGAGGATCGGCGCTGTCCCCGTCCCTCTCTATCCCACCCTGGGCATGGATGCCACCGCTCGCATCTTGTGCGACTCGGAGACGTCGGCGGTGGCCACCATCGGCTGGTTCAGGCCTGGGGTCGACGAGAGCGTGGCCCTCGCCCCCAACGTCCGCACCATTCTGGAGCCGACTGACCTCGACCAGGAGGCGCCTGCTCCACCCCTGCATGAGGCCCATGAGCACGACCTCGCCTTCCTGCAGTACACCTCGGGCAGCACGGGTCAGCCGCGGGGCGTGATGCTGACCCATCGCAACGTGGTCAGCACCATTCGCTTCATGGCGGAGGCGGCCGGCCTCACTGCAGCCGACCGCGTGGTGTCCTGGCTTCCCCTCTATCACGACATGGGCCTGATCGGCTGCGCCTTCACGCCGCCTCTCACGGCCGCTCCCCTCTGGTTGCTCCCGCCGGATCTCCGGAACCCGCGCGAGTGGCTCGAGCTGATCACCAAGGTGCGGGCCACCTTCACGGTGTCGCCCGATTTCGGCTATCGCAACTGCGTCCGACACGTGCGCGACACGAGTGACGTCGATCTCGGAAGTCTCAAGGGCGCCCTCTCCGGCGCCGAGCCCGTGCGCCTCTCGACCATCGAAGCCTTCGAGTCGCGCTTCGGCCTGAAGAACGTCATCCTGCCCTGCTATGGCCTGGCCGAAGCCACCCTGGCTGTCGCTCTCTGGCCGCGGGCCACGCCGCGTCGGATCGACCCGAGCGGACGCTTCCTGTCCGTGGGCCGCCCCTGCCCGGGGGTCTCCGTCCGCATCATGCCGCCAGCCACCGAGGACCCCACGGGCGAGGTTGTGCTGGGAGCCAATCGCGAGGGTGAGATCTGCGTGAAGAGCCCGGGTGTCATGCAGGGGTACTACAACAACCCCGAGGCCACGGCGCGGGTGCTCCTGCCCGATGGCTGGCTTCGCACGGGCGACCTCGGCTTCGTCGACAGCGAGGGGTATCTCTACATCACGGGTCGACTCAAGGACATCATGATCCTCGGCGGCGAAAACGTCGTTCCCGCCGACATCGAGGAGATCGTCGACCACGTTCCCGGGATCCGTTACGGCGCCGCCGTCGCGCTGGACAGCGAGCGGACGGGGGCGGCGCGTCTTCACGTGGTCGCCGAGGTGCGAGACGAGTCAGCCGTACCCGGGGTGTACCACGATCTCGTGCGTGATGTCGTCCGGCAGGTGCACGCCGGGCGCGGGCACCGGCCGGCCCGCGTGCTGCTGGTGCGCGCGGGCAGCATCCCGAAGACGTCGAGCGGCAAGATCCAGCGCGCACGACTGGCCGAGATGATCCAGGCCGACGGGCTTCGCGAGCACCTCGTCTACACGCCAGGTCGCTGACCGATGAAGCTCGGCGCACACCTGCCCGTCTACGGTCCCGCCGCCACCCGGGACACGCTGCTCGGCTTCGCTCGCCGCCTGGAAGAGCTCGGCTACGATTCGCTGTGGGCAAGCGATCACGTGGTGATCCCGTGGGACATTGGCTCGCGCTACCCGTACGGCGCCACCGGCGAGTTCCCACTGTCACCCACCACGGACTTCCTGGAGCCCCTCACGGCGCTGGCCATGGTGGCGGCGGTGACGGAGCGGGTCCGCCTCGGCACGACCGTGCTCGTGCTTCCGCATCGTCACCCGGTGCTGACGGCCAAGGCATTGGCCACCCTGGATCATCTGGCGCCGGGGCGTGTCATCCTGGGGGCCGGCGTCGGCTGGATGCGCGAGGAGATCGAGCTGCTCGGTGCTCCTTACGATCGCCGGGGTGCATGGAGTGACGAGGCCATCCGGGTGATGCGCGCGTGCTGGCGCGAGGAGCGGACGGCCTTCGCCGGCGAGTTCTTTCGGTTCGACCCCGTCGGCTGCTATCCCAAGCCGCGGGCGGGGACTATCCCCATCTGGATCGGCGGCCACACCCCCCGCGCCCTGCGCCGAACAGCCGAGCTGGGGGACGGCTGGCACGCCGCTTTCGCGGACGCAACGCACCCTGCGCAAGGGGATACAGACCCTCGCGGAAGAGTGTCGCCGGCGGGGGCGCGATCCGGCGACCCTGACGATCAGCTTGCGCATGGGCTTGCCTGCGCGGCGCCGACCCGAGGAGCTTCGCGCCGAGCTCAACACTCTGCGCGAGCTCGGCGTCGCCCACGTCATTCTCGAATCACGCGCCCGCGATCTCACGGAGATGGTGGCCCTCTACGAGCGCTGCGCCGACGTCCTCGATTAGCCCAGCCCTGCTGGACTAGAACCGTCCTCTGACCCTGCGCCTCCCTCAGCCGAGCGCCTTGCCCGTCTCGTCCAATGGACTGGACGCCTAATTGCTCGAAATGTTCCGCGAACCCGTCGCCGCGCGGGAGGCTGCCTGCGCCTTGACGATGTCTGACTGAGAACTGGGTCTGATTCGGCCAAGCCTCGCTAGGAGGTGGGGCGCCGGGCGTTGACCGCCTTGGCAACCCGGGCGCCGTCGTCGATCGGCGCGGCGGAATGCTCAACAGAGCGAGCGATGAGGGATTGGATCTGACGGCGGCTGCGCGTCATGGCTTCGTGATCGCCGGCGCCGGCATCGTGTTCGCGGGCTATGCCCCGGCTGCGCGGGGCGCTTCCGCCCGCGGCCCGGGGCGCCGGCCCGGAGGGCGCTAACTCTACTTCTGTTTGGCGACGATCAGGTCCTTGATCTTGTCGTAGGTGGCCTGGGGTACGACCTTCTTCTTGACCAGGTCATCCTTACCCGCATACGGACGGCCGTCCACGATCTTCTTCGAATAGGCATCGCCGATACCCGGCAGGGCCTTCAACTCATCGACGCTGGCGGAGTTGATGTCGACCATCTTGCTGGCCGCCGCCTTCGCCGCGCTCGGCGCATCCTTGGTCGCTCCCTTCGCCGCCCCGGAAGCGTCCTTGGTGGCGTCTTTCGCCGCCTGCGCGAAGGCCGCGGGTGCCCCGATCGTCCCCACCACGAACAGAAACGCCACGAGTATTGCGATGAGCCGTCCCATGCCGACCTCCTTGGTTTCGGTGGGCTGTCTGCAAATCGATACGGCAGACAGCGTATAGCACGACCGCCAGGCCATCACAAACTTTCGGTGCTGACGCCGTCCTACTCTTCCCGCCTGTAGACGGCCACGGCCGCCGCCAGGGTCGCGGCATCCGGGATGGCCGCCCATCCCTCTCCCCCTACTGAGAGCGCCGCCGCACAGGCGGCGCCTTCGGCGGCCTGCCAGGCTTCCCCGTGGCGGTGGTAGTGGATCATGAAGGCGGCGGCGAAGACGTCTCCGGCGCCGGTGGCATCGACTTCCCGAGCGCGATGGGCTCGCACCGAGTAACGCTCGCCGTTGACGAACAGGACGGCGCCTTTCCGTCCCGCCGTGAGCACGCCGACGGGTACTTTCTGAAACCACTCGCTGACCGACGTCAGGTCACCACCCACGTCCTCGAGGCTAAGGATCAGAGCCTGGGCTCGCCTCAAAACCAGATCGGCGCTCTCCCAGGATTGTGGAACGATGAGCCCGTCCCGACCGAGCCGGCGCAGGTAGCCTTGGGCGGCCACGCCGATGGTGGCGGCGCTGAAGACAGCGGCAACCAGTGGATCGACCTCGTCGATCACCGGCGCCAGCAGGACCATACTGGCCTCCCGCCAGTCTTCCGGCACGTCCTGCGCGCTCAGCGGCCGCGCCCGCGCCGTCACCCGCATCTGTCGATCGCTTCCTTCAACGCGGTGCTCGAAATGCGTGGTCTGCCGGTCGGGGATGCTGACAACCTCGATCTGCGGCGGAAGGAGATCGAGGGGGAAATCGGGACCGTGGGAGGTCAGGATGCCGGCCGTCAACCCGAGCCGCTGAGCGGTGATGGCCGCGTAGAGGGCCGCTCCCCCGGGTCGCTCGACCCCATCGATCCGATCGATGGTCACATGGCCGACGGCGACGAACGCAGGTGCCAGACCTCCTTCGTGCTCGCTCACGCCATGGTTTTCGGAGCGGGGACCGTCATGCGCGTCCGCGGACGATCTGCCGCATCAGTCCCACGTTCGCGTGTCGGTGATCTTCTTCGCCGTCTCCGGAATCGTCCCCGTCGAGACCACCTCGACCGACCCCCTAAGCTTCATCACGTCGCGGATGGCGCCCTCGAGCGTCGGAATCACCGACCGTGCCTCGACCCCGGACGCCAGCTCGACCAGGAAGGTCAGGGTGTCCTGGTGCTCGGTACGACCCACCATGACTTGATGGCGGATCACACCCTTGACACGCTGGGCCACCTCATCGGCCTGTCGCGGATGGATGAACATCCCCCGAACCTTGGTTACCTCGTCGGCCCGGCCTCGCCAACCCAGGATCCGGCGGGCAGTGCGGCCGCAGGGACTCGGCTCGTCAGTGAGCACGCTGAGATCACCCGTAGCGAAACGGATCATGGGGTATGTCGGGTTGTTGACGGTGGCCACGATCTCACCGAGCTGACCCACCGGCAGCGGCACGCCGGTCGCGGGGTCGCAGATCTGAACGACGGCGTCGTCGACGAGGTGCATGCCGTTGGTCTCCGGCCCTTCGTAGGCCAGCATACCGAGATCGGCAGTACCGAAGCCTTGACGAGCCATGATCCTGAACTCGTCCTGAAAGACGCGTCGCAGCGACTCCGGAAACGGTTCGGCCCCGAGCTGGGCCACCTCGAGCGGAAGCCTTCCGGCACCCATTTCGTCAGCCTTTCGGAGCAAGGTCAACAGGAAGCTCGGTGTTCCGACGAACCCAGTGGCGGACACCGCCTTGGCGATCAGCACTTGCTGCTCGGTCTGGCCGACTCCGGTCGGCACCACGGTGCAGCCGAGGAGGTGGAGCGCTTCCTCCATCTCGTGGGCGGCCGGGACCATGTGATACGAAAAGGTGTTGAGCACCACGTCCCCCGCTCGAAAGCCTCCCGCGTAGAGTCCAGGTTCCATGTGCCAGGCCCCCACCTCGGGACCCATTGGCTCCAGGATGGGCCCGGGAGAGACGAAGATGCGGCGCACCTGATCAATGGGCACCGTGCAAAAACCACCGAACGGCGGATCGCTGCGCTGCAGATCGGGCATCTCGTTCTTGTGGATGACGGGGACTCGGGCCAGGTCGTCCACTCCCCCGACGTCGGCCGGCGTGAGCCCCGCGTCCTGAAAGCGGCGTCGCACTCCTGGCGCGCGCTCCCACGCGTGGTTCACCAGCTCCCGCACCCATCCGTCCTGGTAACGCCGCCGCGCCTCGGGGGACATAGTTTCCTTGGCGCGATCCCAGTAGCCGACGCGGCGGTTGACAGCCCTCACTGCCCGACGATGTCCGGCTTCATCGGTCCGAGCGCCTTGAGAAGCTCGTTCTTCTCCGGGGCGCCCACCTTGTTCTTGTCGAGCGCCTTTCCGAGATTCTCCACCGTCGCGTCCCATTCGGCATCGGTGATCTTCATGCCATGGTGGGTCGTCTTCATGTCCCGGCCGAGGTACGAGCACGGCCCGCCCGTCGCTTCGCAGATCTGGTCGGAGAGGTTCGACTTGAGCTTCTCGACCTCCGGCGGCTTCATGTCCTTGAAACGCGCGTTGATGCGGGTGTCGGCCACGACGAATGCCACGAAGTCTCCCACCACGACGGCGATGCCGTCCCGACCTCCGAGTCGCCGGTACAGCGGAGCGGGAGGTGGGGCCGGCGGACACGCCGACGAGAAGTTGGAACCGCTTTTCTGATCGTAGCCCCCCTGGCACGGTGGGGTCTGGGCCTCCGACCCGAGGACGAGGGTGAACGCGAGCGTCGCCAGGACGATGCCGGATATCAGGAGCCGTGTGTGCGTCATCGTTCGCGTATCTTTCTGCCGCGCATCCGCCCTAGCTGAGCCAGCGCTTGCGGCGCTTGTAGTGCTTCACGTCACGGTAGGACTTGCGGGATCCCACCTCGGTGAGTCCCAGATAGAACTCCTTGATGTCGGCGTTCCCGCGGAGGGTCTCGGCCGAACCTTCGAGGACGATGCGGCCCGTCTCCATCACGTAGCCGTGCTCGGCGATGGTCAGGGCCAGTGCCGCATTCTGCTCGACCAGAAGGACGGTGAGCTTCTCCTGCTGGTTCAGCCGCTGGACGATCTCGAAGATCTCCTCGACCAACATGGGAGCCAGCCCCAGCGACGGCTCATCGAGCAGGATGACCCGCGGCCCCGACATGAGCGCCCGTCCGATGACGAGCATCTGCTGCTCGCCACCCGACAGGTACCCGGCCTGCACGTGGCGCCGCTCGCGCAGGCGGGGAAAGTACTCGTAGACGCGCTCCATGCCCTCGTGCAGACGGGCACGGTCGGGCTGCACGTGGGCACCCGCGATCAGGTTCTCCTCGGTGGTCAGATGCTCGAAGACCCGGCGTCCCTCAAACACCTGGACGACGCCGCGCTTGACCACCTGGTGGGGCGGAAGCCGGTCGATCCGCTCGCCGGCCAGCTCGATGGATCCCTTCGTGACATCTCCGCGCTCGGAACGGAGAAGCCCGGAGATCGCCTTGAGGGTGGTGGTCTTGCCGGCGCCGTTGGCGCCCAGCAGGGTGGTGATCCCGCCCTGGCGCACCGTGAGCGACACGCCCTTGAGAACGAGAATGACCCCGTCGTAGATGACTTCGATGTTGTTCAGATTGAGCACCCGACGCTCCTTACAAGCTCCAGCACCCGGGGGTGCTACTGGCGTTATTGTTCATATTGGAGGGGGCGCGACGCCCCGTAACGCTCCTCTGCGCCTTCTCACTCACGCTCCTCTGAGCCCTCTCACTCACCCGGGGTGCTACCGGCGTTATTGTTCGTATTGGAGGGGGCGCGACGCCCCCTCCAAACCTCCCCGTCTCCTCACTCATCCGAGGAGCCAACTAGCGTTCATCCGACACTCTGGATCCGGCTACTTCTTGGCGGCGGCCTCTTTGATGTGCTTGGCGACCACGTCTTGGTAGGCGGCGAACCAATCGGTTACCTTCACGAACTTGCCGTCCTTCACCTGCCAGATCTGGACGAGACCGCCGCCCTCGTGGTCGGTCGCGGTGACCTTGAGGGGCGGTACGAGTCCGCCCAAGGTGAAGTTCGAGATTTGCTCGAAGCCCGCCTTGGCGTCGGCACCGGTGATCTTGCCTCCCCCCTTGGCCTTGATGGCGTTGCGGATGGCCTCGACATGCAGGGCGGCCACCAGCACACCGCGGTTGTAGAACACAGTCGAGGCCATCTCCTTGAGTGGCTCCTTGCCCTGCTTCTTGTACATGTCACGGATCTCGTTCAGCACCGGATAGTCGCTTCCCACGCCGGCGAACTGCATAGCGTAGTACCCCTCCGCCACGGGAAAGCCGCCGGCACCCTCGATGTTGGCCTCGGCCGCCCCCCACACGAACGACACGACTTTGCGCAGCGGGTACCCCACCCGCTTGAACTCCTTGATCGAGACCGAGGGCGCGCCGCCGAACAGGTGGGCGATCACGAAGTCCGCGCGGAAGCGCTGGGCGATGTCGAGCACCTGGGCGCCCATCTCGACGCCGGGTGGGGGCACAGCGAACGTCTTGAGCTGGAACCCCTCGAGAGCGGCCAGGCTCTCGATCACCTCGATGGGCTCCCGGCCGGCCGGGTTGTCGTAGAAGATGTAGGCGATCTTCTTGCCCTTGAGGCTCCCCCCGAGCTGCTTCTTGACGAAGTCGACGGCGGCCGCTCCCTGCGACCAGTAGGTAGCCGCGATGGGGAAGATGTAAGGATAGCGGGTGCCGTCGGCGGCAGCAGCACTGCCGAAACCGGGCGAGGTACCAGGGATACGGTCTTCCGTGAGCTTGGCGGTCAGGGCATAGATCTGCGGTGTCCCGTAGACGGCCATGGTCACCGCGCCGTCCTTCTTGTGACGCTCGTACGATTCGACCGCGGGCGGCACCTTGTACTCGTGGTCGATCTCGAGCGCCTTGATCCTGTACCCCTCGACGCCCCCCTTCGAGTTCACCAGGGCCACGTAGTCGTGGAAGGCCGGACAGTAGACGGTGCCCACGATCGAGGTCGGCCCCGTTCGATCGCACTGGACGCCGATGACGACCTCGCCCTTCGACTGGGCGCCGGCCGGAAGGGGAGTCAGCAGCCCCGATGTCGCCAGTGCCAGAATCGTTAAGATAGATAGAACCTGTCTCATGAACGCTCTCCTCTCTCTCGCGTCGCTCAGTACGCGAACGGCCAGACTCTGAAGTAGCTGCGGATGTTCCGCCACAGGCGGTTCAAGCCCTCAGGCTCCACGATGAGAAAAGCGATGATGAGGGCGCCGAACAGCATGAGGCGGAGGTTGGGGATGAGGTTGAGCACCGTCTGCTGCGAAAAGAAGATTCCTCCGAAGGCCTCCATGCTGTAGCGGATGACGATGGGGAGCAGGGTGACGAAGATGGCCCCGAAGATGGAGCCCAGGACGGAGCCGAGCCCGCCGATGATGATCATGGCCAGGTAATCGACGGACACGCCGATCTGAAACTGTTCGTAGTTGGCGATCCCCAGGAAGTACGTGTACAGCACCCCGGTCACTCCGGCGTAGAACGACGAGATGGCGAAGGCCAGCAGCTTGTAGCGGAAGATGTTGATGCCGATGATCTCGGCCGCGATGTCCTGATCGCGGATGGCGATGAAGGCTCGCCCGACCCGGCTGCGCACCAGGTTCATCGTCCCCACGATGGCCAGCACCACGAAGACGAGCAGGAAGTAGTACATATCGCGCTGGCTGTCGAGGACCATCGTCCCCAGGCGCGGTCGCGGAACTTCAATAGACGCCTGCACGCCGCCGCTGATGAAGGTGACGTGGTTGATCGTCCACTCGATGATGAGCTGGCCGGCCAGGGTGGCGATGGCCAGGTAGAGTCCCTTGATGCGCAGCGAGGGGATACCGACCACCGCGCCCACCAAGGCGGCCATGAGCCCGCCGGCCAGCAGGTTCACGGGCCACGGCGAGTCGAGGCGGGTGGCGAGATTGGCGGCCGTGTAGGCGCCGACCGACATGAAGGCCCCGTGCCCGATGGATACCTGGCCCGTGTAACCGACCAGGATGTTGAGGCCGAGGGCGCCGATGACGGCGACCCACACCAGGTTCGCCACCGAGAGGTAGTACTCATGAAGACTCAGCGGCAGGACGACGAAGAAGACGATGGCGATTGCCGCCACCGTCCAGCGAGCGATGGGCAGCGGATAGAACGCCATGTCCGCTTCGTAGGTCGTCTTGAGCACGCCGCACTCACGATGGATCATGCTTACACTCGCTCGATCACGGGCTTCCCGAAGATCCCGTAGGGGCGGATCATCAGGGCCAGGATCATCAGTACGTAGGGGGCGAAGTCCTTCGTGCCACCGCCCACGTACGGGTCGATGTAGCCGGCGGCGATGCTCTCCACGATCCCCACGATGAGTCCCCCCACGATGGCCCCCGGAATCGAGTCGAGGCCGCCGAGGATGACGACCGGGAATACCTTGAACCCGACCAGGGACAGGTTCACATCCACCCCCAGCATGTTCCCCCACAGGACTCCACCCAGCGCCGATACCATCCCGGTCATTGCCCATGCCAGCCCGAAGTAGCGCTCGACGTCGATACCCATGGCCATGGCCACCTGCTGGTTGTCGGCGACCGCGCGCATGGCCACTCCCTTGCGCGATTTGAGGAAGAACCACGCGAAGCCGGCGAGAAAAGTCAGGCTGACGATACCGCCCACGAGCTGAATGGGGGGAATGAAGAACGGACCCCACACGAACGGCTCGTCGCTGATCGGCAGCGGCAGCGGCTTGGTCCCCGCCCCCACCGAGTACGGTCCGAGGCCGCGCAGAACGGAGGCGAGCCCGATGGTCGCCATGACCACTGCGATGACGGGGCGGCCGATGAGCTTGCGGAGCATGACGCGCTCGAGGGCAAAGCCCATGACGATCATGCCCACCAGGCTGAGGGTAACAGCCAGCCACAACGGGGCACCGGCCACCCCCAGCACCCCGACCACTACCAAGCCGGCGAACATCACGAATTCGCCCTGGGCGAAGTTCACGGCATCGGTGGCCTTGTAGACGAGGACGAAGCCCAGGGCGATCAGCGAGTACATCAGCCCGATGAGGACCCCGTTGGAGAGCAGGAGGAGCAGAAAGTTGAGCTCGTCAGACATGGGCTGGCTCTCCCGGGACGTCCTCGATGCGTACGCGTGCCTGGACGACGGCCTGACGGCCATCCTCATAGGTGACGGTGGAGGCCAGGTCGACCTCGGTCGCGCCCGTGTAGAAGGCCGCGACGACGTCGGCGTATTTCTCGGCCACGAAACGCCGCCGGACCTTGCGCGTGCGGGTCATCTCGGCGTCGTCGGCGTCGAGGTCCTTGGTCAGGAGCAAAAAGCGCCTCACCTGCGTGGCCTTGGGGAGCGTCTCGTTGCCCTTGCCGATCTCGTCTCGGATCAGCGCCCGCACCTCCGCGTTCTGGCTCAGATCGGCGTAGCTGGTGTAAGAAACGCCCCGCCGTTCGGCCCAGTTCCCCACCGTGTTCAGGTCGACGGCCACCATGGCTGCCACGAAGGATTTGTCGTGGCCGAAAGCCACCGCCTCCCGGATGTACGGGCTGAACTTCAGCTTATTCTCGATGAACTGGGGGGCAAAGGGAGTCCCGTCCGCGAGAGTTCCGACATCCTTGGCGCGGTCGATGATGACCAGGTGGCCACGGGGGTCGATGAAGCCAGCGTCCCCCGTATGAAACCACCCCTCCCGATCGATGACCTCGGCGGTGGCCTCATCGTTCTTGAAGTAGCCCTTGAAGATCACGGGCCCCCGCACCAGCACCTCTCCCCGGTCGGCGATCTTCACCTCGATGCCGGGACACGGCCGGCCGGCTGTGGTGGGGTTGGCCTCCACGTTGGGCTGGAGCGACACGAGCCCCGTTGTTTCGGTGGAGCCGTAGACTTGCTTCAGATTGACGCCGAAGGCCCGAAAGAACCGAAAGGTATCGGGACCGAGCGGCGCCCCGCCCGTGAGCGCCCACTTGGCCCGGCGCAGCCCGAGCTGGTCTCGCACCGGACCGTACACGAAGAACTCGCCGAGGGCGCAGGCGAGCCGCAGCCCAACCGGCACCTGCTTGTCCTCGGACCGCAAGATCTCCGCGCGCTCGGCGGCCGCGCGGAACCGCTCGAAGACCCAGCGCTTGAGGGCGGGGGCGTCGGCGCTCTTCACCTGGATCGACGTCAGCATGCTCTCCCAGATTCGCGGAGGCGCCAGGACCGTCGTCGGCCCCAGCTCGCGCAGGTCGCGCTGGACAGTCTCGGGGCTCTCCGGACAGTTGGCGGCGAAGCCCACGGCGAGGCTGAGAAAGAGCGTGTACACGGTGTCGCCCGCCCAGGCCATCGGCAGGTACGCCAGGGACGCGTCCTCCGGGCGCACGTCCTCCGCCCGACGGAAGGCGTCCGCGATGGCGGTGGCGTTGCCGTGGGTGAGCATGACCCCCTTGGGATTCCCGGTCGTCCCCGAGGTATAGCAGATGATGCTGACGTCGTCGGCGCTCCCCCGTGCGATCTCCGCCTCGAAGAACTCGGGGTGGGCCCGACCGAACTCACGACCGAGCTCCTGGACCTCGCTGAAGGATTTCATCCACTCGTGGCGGTAGTGCGCCATCCCGCGCGCATCGTCGTAGATGACCAGGCGCAAGGTCGAGAGCTGATCACGAAGGGCCAGCACCTTGTCCACCTGCTCCTGGTCCTCGGCCACGATCACCGCCACCTCGGCGTGATTCCACACGTAGGCGAGCTCGCGGGTGATCGAGTCCTGGTAGACCGGCACCGGCACGCCGCCCAGACACTGGGCCGCGACCTGGGCCCAGTAGAGCCGCGGCCGATTGTCGCCAATCACCGAGAGCCGCTCGCCACGGCTGAACCCCAGGGCAGCCAGGCCGAGGGCAAAGTCGCGCACCTGGTCGTGATACTGGTGCCACGTCCAGGTCTGCCAGATACCACGGTCCTTCTCGCGGATGGCCGGACGGTCGGGCATCTCGCGGGCGTTGCGCTGGAGCAAGCGGGGAAGCGTCATCGACTCAGCCACGACGACCTCCATCCTTGGTATCACCGAGATAGGCCTTGATCACGGCCGGGTTCGCCCGGACCTCGTCCGGCGTTCCTTCGGCGATTTTCTGTCCCATGTCGAGGACGGTCACGCGCTGGGAAATGTCCATCACGACACCCATGTCGTGCTCGATCAGGATGACGGTCGTGCCCCATTCCTCGTTGACGTCGAGAACGAAGCGGGCCATGTCTTCCTTCTCTTCCTGGTTCATGCCCCCCATCGGTTCGTCGAGCAGCAGAATCTTGGGATCGAGGGCGAGCGCTCGTCCCAGTTCCACGCGCTTCTGCAATCCGTAGGCGAGAGAGCCCGTGGGGCGGCGACGGAGATCCTGAATCTTCAGAAAATCGATGATGTCCTCCACCCGGCGGCGGTGGGACACCTCTTCCTTCTGGGCCAGGCCCCAGTAGACGAAGGAGGCGAAGACTCCCGACTTCATGTGCACGTGGCGGCCCAGCATGAGATTGTCGAGGACGGTCATCCCGCGGAAGAGGGCAATGTTCTGGAAGGTGCGTGCCACGCCCAGGCTCGCAATGCGGCTGGGGGCGGTGTGGGTGACGTCGCTGCCGTCCAGCGCGATACGACCAGTATCGGGATGGTAGAACCCACTCACCATGTTGAGCAGGGTCGTCTTGCCCGCCCCGTTGGGGCCGATCACCGACACCAGCTCTCCCCGGCGAACGTCGAGACTGACGTGGCTCACCGCCTGCACGCCCCCGAACGCCTTGGAGACGTCCTGGATCCGCAGCTGGACGCGGTCGGTCGACGCGACTCACGACAGCCACCGCTTGCGCCGTCGATAGTGCTTGACGTCCCGGTAGCTCTTGCGCTGGCCCACCCCCGTCAATCCCAGGTAGAACTCCTTGATATCCTCGTTCTCGCTGATGCTGGCGGCGTCGCCGTCGAGCACGATGCGGCCATTCTCCATCACGTACCCCTGCTGGGCGAAGCGAAGAGCGATGGTGGCGTTCTGCTCCGCCAGCAACACCGCCACCCCTTCCTCGCGATTCAGGCGACTCACGATCTCGAAGATCTCGGTGACCAACATTGGCGCCAACCCCATGGAGGGCTCGTCGAGGAGCATGAGGGTGGGGCGAGCCATGAGGGCTCGGCCGATGGCCACCATCTGCTGCTCGCCCCCCGATACGTAACCCGCCTTGACCTCGCGCCGCTCGGTCAGCCGCGGAAAGTAGTGATAGACCCGCTGCAGATCGTCCTTGGCGGAATGCCCGTTACGCCGCGTGTAGGCGCCAGCGAGGAGATTCTCCTCCACCGTGAGATGCTCGAACACGCGCCGTCCCTCCATGACCTGCACGATGCCGCGCCTCACGACATCGGCGGGATCCAGACGCGCGATCGGCTCGGCCCTGAAACTCGATGGTGCCCTTCGTCACCTCCCCCCGCTCGGTGCGCACGAGACCGGAGATGGCTTTGAGGGTGGTGCTCTTGCCGGCGCCGTTGGCCCCCAAGAGGGCCACCATACCCCGCTCGGGAACCCGCAGCGACACCCCTTTCAAGACGAGGATCACGTGATCATAGATCACCTCGACGTTGTTGACCGACAGAAGCGGTCGAGGGCCAGCGGCCACGAACCCCTACTTCTCCTTGGCGCAGTCGCGCATGGTGTAGCCGAGCTTCTTACCTTCCTCCACGGCGGCCGCCTCGATCTTGGGACGCACGACGTCGCGCATGGGGGCCACCCACTCCGAGACGACCTGCCACTTTTTACCGTCCCATTGCTGGATCAGGATGGGGCCGTTGCCTTCGTGATCCTCGCAGGTCACCTTCACGGCATGAGTGAAGCCCTTCATGCCGAGCTCCTCCAGGCGCTTCTCGCTGAGGTTCAGGTTCTCGAATCCCCAGCGAACCTGCTCGCCGGTGAGCGGCTTGTTACCGTGCTTGGCCATAGCGGTGCGGATAGCTTCGGCGGTGAACATCGCGTTGACAATGCCGCGATTGTAGAGGGCCTCACCCATGGCCTCCTTCTTGGCAGCCCCCTTCCCCTTGTCGTAGACGAATTTCACGATGTCATCGTGCACCTTGAAGGCGGTGCCGGGAGCGTGGAAGGTGGCCCCCTTGTATCCCTTGGCGCCGTCACCGGCCGGGATGACGTCGGAATCGTTGGCAGACCACCAGTTCCCGATGAAGTGGTCCATCTTGTAGTTGATGGCGGTCGCCTCCTTGACGGCGACTTGGTTCATGACACCCCAGCCCGACATGAAGATCCAGTCGGGATTGAGCCGCCGGACCTGCAGCCAGGTCGCCTTCTGCTCCTGTCCAGGGTGGTCGACGGCCAGCAGGGTGAGCTCGAAGCCATACTGGCGCGCGAGGACTTCCAGGGTTGGGTTGGCTTCCTTCCCGTAGGGGCTGTTGTGGAAGATGTGGACGATCTTCTTCCCCTTGAGCTTGTCGAGCCCGCCTTCCTGCTGGCCAATGTACCGAATGACGGCCGAGGCCTGGCTCCAGTAATTCGTGGGAAAGTTGAAGACCCACGGAAACCAGCGTCCGTCGGAGGATGCGCTCATGCCGTACCCCATCGAGAAAACCGGCACCTTGTCCACGGGCGCCTTGGGGATGAGCTGATAGGTGATACCGGTGGAGTACGGATTCACCACGGCCGCCCCCTTGCCCTTCAATCGCTCGTAGCACTCGACCCCTTGCTTGGTGTCGTACTGGGTCTCGCACTCCTCCCACGCGACCTTGACGCCGTTGATCCCCCCGTCGCGCTCATTGAGCAGGGTGAAGTAGTCCGCAAAACCATTGGCGATCGGGATTCCGCTCGGGGCGTAGGGCCCCGTGCGATAGACCAAAAGGGGAATGAAGATGGACTTGTCCTGGGCGGGCGCTGACCCAACCAGCAACCCGGCGGCCAGGACGGCGCCGAGCGTAACGCTCAAGAGCTTGGTGCGGTGCATCGTTGCCTCCTCTCGGGTAGTCAGAAGATCTCTCGCGGTCAATAGGGAAAGGGCCACAGGCGCAGCTTCTCCTTGGTGATCTGCCAGAGCCGCGCGAGCCCGTGTGGTTCCACGATCAGGAAGAAGACGATGAGGGTCCCGAAGATCATCAGCTCGATCTGCTTGAGAAGCGCCACCGGGAGCGAGAGCCCGACGAGATGCGGCGCATTGGTCAGGAAGATGGGAACGAGCACGATAAAGGCCGCCCCCAGCAAGGAGCCGAGGATGCTTCCGAGACCGCCGATGATGATCATGAAGAGCACGAGAAAGGAGATGTTGATGTCGAAGGCCAGGGTCTCGGCGCTGCCCAGGTAGAGGAAGACGAGCGCCGCGCCGGCGACCCCGCAGTAAAAAGAGCTGATACCGAAAGCAAGGAGCTTGGTGGGCAAGGGCCTGATCCCGATGATCTCGGCCGCGATGTCGCGATCGCGAATGGCCATCCAGGCACGACCCAGGCGCCCCCGCACGAGGTTCTTCGCGACGAGAGCGAAGAGGGCCACCAGGACGAAGGCCACCACGTAGCGCGCCTGGGGGGTCGCTTCAGGCCCCGTCACCATCACGCCGAGCACCGTGCGGGGGGGCGCCGTAATGGTTCCGGACGACGAGTAGTTGACGAACCACGGCACCTTGTTGAACAGCCAGATGAGGAAGAACTGGGAGGCCAATGTCGCCACCGCGAGATAGAAGCCCTTGATCCGGAGGCTCGGGATTCCGAAGAGCAGCCCCACCCCCGCCGCGATCACCCCCGCCAGGACGAAGACGGCCAGGATGTTCAGCCAGGGGAACGCGGTGGCGATCTTGAACGCGGCGTACGCTCCCACGGCCATGAACCCACCCGTCCCCAGGGAGAGCTGGCCGGCATAGCCGGTGAGCAGGTTCAGCCCGATGGCCGCCAGCGCGTAGACGAGGAAGGGAATGAGGATGGCCTGCAGCCAGTACTCGCTGGCGGCGAGCGGAGGAATGAGCACCGCCGCCGCCACCGCCAGACCGACGAACCAGCGATCCTGAATGATGGGAAAGATCGCCTCGTCGGCCGCGTAGCTCGTCTTGAACTGCCCCGCTTCGCGATAGATCATCAGACGCGCTCGATGATCTTCTCGCCGAACAGACCCTGGGGACGAAAGAGCAGGAAGACCAGGGCCAGCACATAGGCGAACCAGTTCTCGATGGCGCCGCCCACCAGCGGACCCCAGTACACTTCGCCGATCTTCTCGCCCACACCGATGATCAGCCCGCCCACGATGGCGCCGGACACCGACTCGAAGCCGCCGAGGATGAGGACCGGCAGTGCCTTCAACGCGATGAGCGACAGGCTGAACTGCACCCCGCTCTTGGCGCCCCACATGACCCCGGCCACGATGGCCACCAGACCCGCCACCGACCACACGATGACCCAGATGGTCTTGAGCGAGATGCCGATGGAGAGGGCGGCCGCGTGATCGTCGGCTACCGCACGCAGCGCGCGGCCCACTCGCGTTCGCTGGAAGAACACGGCCAGGATGGCCACCAGCACACCCGCAGTGACGGCGGCCGACATCTCGAGCTGGTTCACCTGGACGCCGGCCACCATCATCGATCGGTCAGGGATGCCGATGTCGAGCTTCTTGACGTTGGCTCCCCACACCATTTCCCCGAAGCCTTCCAGAAAGAAGTTGAGGCCGATGGTGGCCATGAACAGGATGATGTGAGCCTGGTTGATCAGCGGTCGTAGTACCAGCCGCTCGATCGCGAAGGCCAGAAGCACCATCACGCCGCCAGTCAAGGCGAGGGCCAGCACCACCGGCACCCCGCGTTCCATAAGCCCCACCAGGGTGAGGGCGGCGAACAGGACCATGACCCCCTGAGCGAAGTTGAAGACGCCTGAGGCCTTGAAAATCAGCACGAAGCCCAAGGCGACGAGGGAGTACATGAGACCGGCCGCGATCCCGCCCAGCACGACCTCGACCAGAAAGAGCGGGCTGGTCGCCATGTCGACGAAGGGCGCGATGAACACGCTATACAGCACGCTCATCGATCACGCATGGGCGACACCAAGGTACGCGTCGAGCACGGTGGGGTCGGCCCGCACCTCGGCCGGCGAGCCCTCGGCGATCTTGCGCCCGTAGTCGAGCACGGCCACCCGGTCGGAGATATCCATGACCACGCCCATGTCGTGCTCGATGAGGGCGATGGTGGTGCCGAATTCCAGATTCACGTCGAGGATGAAGCGGCACATATCCTCCTTCTCCTCGACGTTCATGCCCGCCATGGGCTCGTCCAGCAGCAGGAGCCGCGGCTCGGCGGCCAGGGCCCGGCCGAGCTCTACGCGCTTCTGGAGCCCATAGGGCAACCGACCGGCTGGTGTCTTGCGGACGGATTGGATCGCCAGGAAATCGATGATTCGTTCGACCGCCTCGCGATGCTCGAGCTCCTGCTGCCGGGCCGGCCCCCAGTAGAGCGCCTCCAGAAGAAAGTTGCCCCGCATCTTGAGATTGCGCCCGGTCATGATGTTGTCGAGCACGCTCATGCCTTTGAAGAGCGCCACGTTCTGAAATGTCCTGGCGATCCCGAGCGCGGCCACGTCAGGCGGCGTCAGATGCGTCCGGTCCCGGCCCTCGAAATAGATGCGGCCTGCCGAGGGACGGTAGAACCCGCTGATCACGTTGAGCAGGGTCGTCTTGCCGGCGCCATTGGGGCCGATGATGGCCACCACGTCCCTGGTCCGAATGTCCAGGCTCACCTCCTGCAGGGCGAGGAGGGCACCGAAGCGCACTGTCACGTCCTCCACACGGAGGAGGATGTCGGCCGACGGTGACTGGCTCACCGAACCCCCAGGAGGTCACGGGCGGTGACGTCCTCGATCCGGACATCGGCCCGCACCAGACCTGTCCGACCGTCCTCGTAGGTCACACGGGCCTCGACCTCGACGTGGTCGTCCTCACCGTAAAGGGCTTCGATGAGCGGGGCGTATTTCTGCGCGATGTACCCTCGCCGCACCTTGCGTGTGCGGGTGATCTCCTCGTCATCTGGATCGAGCTCCTTGTGCAGAATGAGAAACTTCCTAATCTGCGCCCCCCTCAGGACCTCGTCTTCGAGCAGCCCGCGATTGACCCGTTCGACTTCCCCCCGCACCAGGTCGTAGACCTCGGGCTTTTGGCTGAGGTCGGCGTAGCTCGTGTACGCAACGCCCCGGCGCTCCGCCCAGTTCCCCACCGCCGCCAGATCGATATTGATGAGGGCGGTCACGAACCGCCGACCCTGACCGATGCACACGGCTTCCTTGACGTATGGCGAGAACTTGAGCTTGTTTTCGAGATACTTGGGGGCGAACATCGTGCCATCGGCGAGCCGGCTCACGTCCTGGGCCCGATCGATGATTCTCAGGTGGCCAAGGTGATCGATGAAGCCGGCGTCTCCCGAGTGCACCCACCCGTCCTCGATGGCCTGACGGGTGGCCTCGGGGTTCTTGTAGTAGCCCTGGAAGATGCCGGGGCTTCGGTAGAGAACCTCTCCGTCAGCCGAGAGGCGAAGCTCCACCTCGGGGATCGGCGTCCCCACCGTGTCCAGCCGCACGTCGCCGTCCTTCTGGATGGAGAGAAACACGCTGGCCTCGGTCATCCCGTAGAGGTTCTTGATGTTGACGCCGATGGCCCGGAAGAAGACGAAGATCTCGGGCCCTATGGCCTCGCCAGCCGTGTAGGCCCGTCGGATCCGCCTGAGGCCCAGATTATCCCGCAGCGGACCGTACACCAGGGCCTCGCCGAGGGGCAGCAACAGCCGACGCCAGGCCGCCACTGCGGGCTGACCCGCCAGTCGGCGCCGTTCGAGACCCTGGGCGAGGTCGAGGAAGAAGCTGACGAGGCGCCGCTTGGGCCAGGCCGCGTCCTCGATGCGGATCATGACGCTGGTGAGGAGGTTCTCCCAGATCCGGGGAGGAGCGAAGAAGTAGGTCGGCCCGATCTCCTTCAGGTCGTGGAGCACCGTGGCGGGGCTCTCGGGACAGTTCGCGGTGAACCCCACGATGATGGCCTGCGCATAGGAAAAGATGTGGTCGCCCACCCATGCCATGGGCAGGTAGGAGAGGATCTCCTCGTCGTCACGCAAGCCCTCTGCCCGACCCGCGTTCTCAGCGGTCACGATCAGGTTACGGTGGGAGAGCATCGTCCCTTTGGGCATTCCGGTAGTGCCCGAGGTGTAGCAAATGATCGCGGTATCGTCCGCCGTCCCTTTGGCAATCTCGGTGTCGAGGTAGGCCGGATGATCCGTCTCGAACGTGCGCCCACGCGCCCTCACCTCGTCCAGGCTCATCAGGAAGGGCTCGGCATACCCCCGCATGCCGCGCGGATCGTGATAGATGAGGTAGTCCAGACGCGAGCCGCGCGCCTTGACCTGGAGCAGCTTGTCCACTTGCTCTTGATCCTCGACCACGGCAAAGCGCACCTCGGCGTGGTCGACGATGTACTGCATCTCCTTCTCGATCGAGTCCTGATAGATCGGAACCGGGATGCCACCCAGGGCCTGGCACGCCATGGTGGCCCAGTAGAGCGGCGGCCGATTATCCCCGATGATGGCGACCTTGTCGCCCCGCACGAAACCGAGCGACGCCAGGCCGGTGGCGATGCGTCGGCTCTGCTCGAAGTATTCACGCCAGGTGTACGACTGCCAGATGCCCAGGTCCTTTTCCCGGATGGCGATCTTGCGCGGGAAACGCTCGGCATTCCTCCGGACAAGTTTGGGAAAGGTGTCCGCGGCGGGGTCGAGCATCACCCGGCGCCCTCTGTCAATGTGTTCACGATCGCCTCCGCGCCGCTGCGGGACAGTGTGATAAAGGGCCTCGAAATGGCCCCAAACCCCCCCTCGCTCGGAGCGCCCCGGGGAACCCGGGGTCCTCTGGACTCTGCATCGTCGCTCCCGGGGGGTTGGTGAAGTTGCGAGAGTGTAGCCGCCGACCACCCCGCTGTCAAGCGACTTTGAGTCGGTATGGCGCTTACTTACAGGGCAACACGTGATCCCTCACCCACGCGTACTAGCGGGTCCGGGGCCGCGCCCTGTGACCGCTTCGCGATCACCGTGAGGTGCCGCTTGACTCCCCGCCGTCACCGCGTGATAAGCGCTTCTCAGAGGCTCGATGGTCGACGATGGCTGATCGATTCGTCCTACCTGCCGCCAAGCTTAGCCCTCCGCGCATGGGGGTTTCGCTCCTGCCTCGGCTTCCGCTGATCGGTATGCTCCGCGCGGGGATCCGGGGCAGGCTCGTCGTGCTCTCCGCCGAGGCTGGCTACGGGAAGACCGCCCTGCTGCTATCCGGCGTGAAGTTGCTCGACTACTCCTTCGCCTGGCTCACGGTAGACGAGCGCGACACGGACCCCAATCTGTTCGGAGCGGCTCTCGTGCTCGCCCTGAGGAAGGTCGCTGGCAACGTCGGCGAAGTGGCGCTGGAACTCCTGAGCGGGGGCCCCAGCGACGCCGTGCTCCGGAGCGCGATCCAGCAAGCTCTGGAGGAGCTGCCCGACGAGACTGTCGTGGTGCTTGACGACTTCCACGTGCTGGACGCGACACCGGCCGCCGTAGAGCTCGTCGACCACCTTCTCGTGTACCTGCCAGCCCGGGTGCATCTGGTCATTGCCTCGCGCACGCGGCCGCCCCTCAAGGAACTGCCACGATTGCTGCTCACGGCCGACGCCACAGTCCTCTCCCGCGAGCACCTCGCCTTCACCGCTGAAGAGACGATGGCCTTCCTCCAAGAGAACCACGGTTTGGCCATCGACGCCGAACGGGCACGCTTACTCACCACGCGCACCGAAGGCTGGCCGGCCGCCATCCAGCTGGCGGCGCTCGCCGGCCGCGGACACGGAGCCCTCGGCCTCGCCGGAACGCCGCGCGAGATCTTCGACTACTTGGCGAGCGCAGTCCTCGAGACATTGGAGCCGCCCCTTCGCCAGTTTCTCCTGCGTACCTCGATCCTGTGGGAGCTGACGGCTGGTGTGTGCGCCGCCGTCAGCGACTCCCCCCGAGCGGCAGAATTGCTCGAGGTGCTCGAGCGACGGAATCTCTTCACCTACCGCCTCGACGAGGCGGGTACTCGCCATCGGTATCATCAGCTCTTCGCCGAGTTCCTGCAGGACCGGCTGTCGCGCGACGAATCGTGCCCCGTTGCCGCGCTCCATGTTCGGGCTGGACGGTACCTCGAGTTGGCGGGAGTCGGCGATCAGGCCGTCCGCCACTTTCTCGCGGCGGGGGCGTACGACGATGCCGTCCGCGTCCTCCTGCCCTTCCGCGCGGGGCGCCTCACCGCCCAGCGTGCCTATACCTTCCGCGATCTGGTCCGTCGTCTGCCTGATGACATCGCCGATCGGTACCCCTGGCTCTTGCGGACGGCCGCCTCGTCGTGTCGCTTCGTGGGTGACTACGGGCAGGCTCTGGCCTGGTCACGCCGTGCGAGAGCGGCCAGCAAGGGACGTGACGCCAACCTTTGGGCCCACAGCGTGCACGGCGAGGTGGTCATGTTGACGAGCATGGGCCGCCTCCTCGAGGCCATCATCCCCGCCGAAGAAGCGCTGGCTCTCCTTCCCGAGAAGGTCGAGACGAGCCTCGAGGCTGATCTGCACTTGATTCTCTCGATGTCCAGGCGTCTCGCGGGCCGGCTCCCCGAGGCGCGGGAGGCGCTCGAGAAGGGCACCCGCCTAGCCTTCGTCGCTGGCCATCTGGACGGGATCGGCCAGGCCCATCTCGGCCGCGCTCGACGCGTTTGCGGAAGCGGCGATGGTCGGTGAAGAGCATGGCTCGGTCTACTACCAGGCGTCCGCTCATGCGGGCCGCGCCCTCGCCTTGCTCGACCTCGGTGAGTGCGGGGCTGCCGCCGAGGCGTTTCATCGCGCCGAGGCGCTGCAAGCCCAAGTGGGTCGGCGACGCCGTCAGCGCGCTTGAGGCTGCCCTCGATCTCTACCGGGACGATCTGCTTCACCCGGAAGACCGGTACGAAGAATGGACGGCCACTGCTCGAGAGAGTTGGCGGAGCCGTCAGGTCGAGGCGCTCACGAGCTTGTCTCATCTGGAAGCCTCACGCGGGAACCACCGTCGGGCCTCGGAGATCATGTACCGAGTGCTGGCCCTCGACCCCCTGCGCGAGGCCGCCTATCGGCATCTGATGCGTTGCGCCCTGCTACAAGGCGATCGCGATACCGCCCTCGCTCTCTACCAGCGGTGCGCTCACATTCTGCGCCGGGAGCTCGGGGTCCAGCCCGAGCCTGCCACGACCCGGCTCTTCGAGGAAGCCCGCAGCGCGAGCCAGTCGGGCTTCCACTCCGCCTGAGAAGTTCACCAGCATTTCACCGTCGCGGCCCACGATCGTGGGGACAGTTCAGGCCCGCGCGGCAGGCCGCCAGCGCTGGCCACCCAGGGGGTGCGATATGGGCAACGGGTTACGGATGACTGGGTCAATCCTATTGATCAGCGCCGCCACCGCAGTGATCACGGCGTTCGGGGCCTGGCAGGAGGTGGGCGGGATCCACGCGCAGACGACACTCACGATCTTCGGTGCGACACTGGCCGAGTCAGGCCAGAAAACTGCGGAGGTCAGCACGGACGAGCTGCGCCAGATCCTGACCGATGGTCGGGTCACCGTCTTCGACGCGCGCCCCTTCAAGGAGTTCGCCATCGGACACATTCCCGGCGCGGTGAACGTGGCGCCGAAGCCTGGCATGCCCATGTCCCAGTACGTCTCGGACGTGGCCGAGATCGAGCGGGTCCTCAAGGGGAACAAGAGCGCGCCCATTGTTCTTTACTGCAACGGCCCCCACTGTGGAAAAAGCAAGCGGCTGGCCGTCGAGCTCCTGGCCGCCGGCTTCACTGACGTTCGCCGCTACCAGCTCGGCATCCCCGTCTGGCGCGCTCTGGGCGGCGTCGCCGAGATCCAGCTCGAGGCCGCTGTGCACGTTCATGAAGCCGACCAGACCGCGGTCTTCCTCGATGCGCGCGATGCCGCCGAGTTTGCCGCGGGCAGCCTCCGCCGTGCACGCAATCTGCCGGCGAGCGGGCTCAGGCCTGGCAAGGACACCGGCGAAGTCGCCCTCGCCAAGGACGACGGACGGCTACCCATGGAGGATCACAACACGCGCATCATCGTGTTCGGCAAGAACGCGACCCAGGCGCGCGCGGTCGCCGAGGCAATCGTGCGGGAAGCCTTCCACAACGTGACCTTCTTCAGGGGGAGCGTCGACACGCTCAGGGCCGCCGTGCGCTAGGCGAACGCGCGGCGCCGTGCGGGTGTTATTTCAGTCGACCCTCGAGGAGAGGGGCCGCGAAGTAGAGCACGAAGGCGGCCGCGACCAGGTGCATCATCCAGTGGACGCGCGCCCCCTTGCCATTGAGGAGCTTGATGGCCACGTAGCTCACGAAACCCGCGCCGATCCCGTTGCTGATCGACCAGGTAAAGGGCATGACGAGCATGGTCACGAAGGCCGGGATGGCTTCCTCGTAATCGCTCCAGGCGATCTCGCTCACGATCCCCATCATGTAAAAGCCGACGATGATCAGGGCGGGGGCCGTGGCCTGGGCGGGAATCACGGCGGCCAGGGGCGAAAACCACATGGCGAGCAGGAAGAGGCCCCCGGTGACGACGGCTGCCAGTCCCGTCCGGGCGCCCTCGGCCACGCCGGCCGCGCTCTCGATGTACGTCGTGTTGCTGCTCGAGTTGGCCACGCCCCCGAACACGGCACCGAGCGAGTCGACGAGCAAGACCCGATTGATGCGCGGCAAACGACCGTCGGGAGTCAAGAATCGTCCCTCCCCGCCAACGCCGATGACGGTCCCCATGGTGTCGAAGAAGTCGCTGAGCATCAGCGAGAAGGTCAGCAGTGTGAGGGCAAGAGCCCCCATCCTTGCCACCAGCGAGAAATCGAGACGGCCAAAGGTGGAGAAGTCGGGAACCTGGACGATGCCCGCCGGAAGCTGGGCCGCCCCCGGCGTGGGGAAGCCTTTCCCGCCCGCAAAAGCGAGATTCAGGGCGATCGCGATCACAGTGGTGGCCACAATCCCCACCAGGAGCGCTCCCTTCACGCGGCGAGCCATGAGCCAGGCGGTCAGCACGAAGCCGATCACGAACACAACCATCGGCAGGGTGCCGAACGTCCCGAGCCCGACCGGAAGCGGCCCTGCCGCCGGCTTCACCACGAAGCCTGCCGTGAAGAAACCAATGAACGCAATGAACAGACCGATGCCGACGCTGATGGCCCGCTTGAGGCCGATGGGCACCGCATTCATCACCGCTTCCCGGAAACGGGTCAGCACCAGGATCAGGATCACGAGACCCTCGATGACGACCACGGTCATCGCCTGTGGCCAGCTGAGCCCCCGGCTCGCCACCAGCTCGAAGGCGACGAACGCGTTGAGTCCCATCCCGGGTGCCATGGCCAGTGGGTAGTTGCTGGCCAGGCCCATGGCGATCGAAAGAAGGCCTGCCGTGAGACAGGTCGCGGTCAAGGTCGCCGCGAAGGGCAGGCCCTTGCCCTCGAGGCCGGGGATGCCCACAAAGCCCAGAATGATCGGATTCACGAAGATGATGTAGGCCATGACCATGAACGTGGTCAGACCCGCGCGGACC
Source organism: uncultured Candidatus Rokubacteria bacterium (assembly GCA_963754315.1). Lineage (GTDB taxonomy): Bacteria > Methylomirabilota > Methylomirabilia > Rokubacteriales > CSP1-6 > CAVWFS01. The sequence goes on along the minus strand of CAVWFS010000001.1, from coordinate 311,279 downwards.
TCCGTGCGGAGTGTCGTGCCGAGCTCGGCGAGGTGAAAGAAACGCTTCACAGAGGTTTCTTCAGCAGGCGTCCCAGCTCGCCGACGATGCCCCGACGGAACGTGAGAACGCAGATGACGAAGATCACACCTTGCACGATGGTAAACCACGCTCCCAGCTGGGCCAGATAGTGCTCGAGCGTGATGAGCACGAGCGCACCCACCACGGGACCGAAGACGGTTCCCAGTCCCCCGAGCAGGGTCATCAGCACCACCTCGCCGGACATGGTCCAGTGCACGTCGGTGAGCGAGGCGAGCTGGAACACGATCGACTTGGTGCCACCGGCCAGCCCGGCCAGCGTGGCCGAGAGCACGAAGGCGATCAGCTTGTAGTGCTCGGCCTGGTAGCCGAGGGACACCGCGCGCGGTTCGTTCTCGCGGATGGCCTTGAGCACCTGGCCGAACGGAGAGTGAATGGCCCGATAGACGATGAGGAAGCCCAGCAGGAAGATGGCCAGCACCGTGAAGTACATCGGCATGGTCTGGCGCAGGTCGAAGAGCCCGAACAGAGTCCCGCGTGGAACGGCCTGGATCCCGTCCTCTCCCCCGGTGAATTTTGCCTGCAGGAAGAAGAAGTACACCATCTGAGCGAAGGCCAGGGTGATATTGGCGAAATAGATACCCCGGCTGCGGATGGCGAGCGCTCCGATGGCCACGCCCAGCCCGCACGCCACCAGCACCCCGAAGAGAATGGCCGCCTCCGGCGGGAGCCCCCACACCTTGGCCGAGTGCGCGGTGGCGTACCCGGCCGAGCCCAGGAAGAGCGCGTGCCCGAACGACAGGAGGCCCACGTAGCCGATGAGGAGGTTGAAGGCACAGGCAAAGAGGGCGAAGCATAGCGCCTTCATGAGGAACACCGGATAGACGAAGTACGGCGCCGCTCCGAAAAAAACGAGCATGGCCACGAAGGCAAGCACCTGGTGGCGGGGGACGGACGTCGCGACCGCCAGCGAGGCGGGCGCTGCCTCTACATAGGGCTTCGCGGTTGCCGTCACGCTGTCCGCCCGAAGAGGCCCGCCGGTTTCACGAGGAGGACGAGGGCCATGATCACGAAGATCACGGTGTTCGACGCCTCGGGATAGAAGACCTTGGTGAGTCCCTCGACCAAGCCCCAGGGCGAATCCGGTCACGATCGAGCCCATGATCGAGCCCAGCCCGCCGATAACCACCACCGCGAACACGACGATGATCAGGTCGGCGCCCATCAGAGGATTCACCTGGTAGATGGGCGCCGCCAGCACTCCGGCCAGACCGGCCAGGGCTACCCCGAAACCATAGGTGAGGGTGATCATGCGGGGGACGTTGATGCCGAACGCTTGCACGAGGGTGGGATTCTCGGTGGCGGCCCTCAGATAGGAGCCGAGCTTTGTGCGCTCGATCACGTACCAGGTGATGAGGCACACGGTGAGCGAGAAGACGATGACCCACGCCCGATAGTTGGGCAGGAACATGAAACCGAGGTTCTGGCCGCCCGTGAGCTGAGCGGGCATGGCGTAGGGGATGCCCGACGATCCGTACTCGTGACGGAACAGGCCCTGGATGATGAGCGCGCAGCCGAAGGTGAGCAGCAGACCGTAAAGGTGGTCCAGGGTGTACAGACGCTTGAGCATGGTGCGCTCGAGCAGGATGCCGACCGCGCCCACCACGAGCGGGGCCACGAGGAGTGCCCACCAGTAGCCGAGGCCTCCCCACTGTAAGAGGAAGTAGGCGACGAACGCGCCCATCATGTACTGGGCGCCGTGGGCGAAGTTGATGATGTTGAGAAGGCCGAAGATGACAGAGAGTCCCAGGCTCAGGAGCGCGTAGAAGGAACCGTTGATCAGCCCGATGAGCAGTTGACCGAACAGCGCCTGGCTCGGGATCATTGCAAAGGAGCGTGTGCCCGCCTTGAAGCGTGGGTGGGCTGGTTCAGGGGCGCCCCGGCTGCGTGCGCTTGTGGTCAGCGGCCTCTGCCCGCCTTGAAGCGTGGGTGGGCGGGTTCAGGGGCGCCCCGGCTGCGTGCCGCTTGTGGTCAGCGGCCTCTGCCCGCCTTGAAGCGTGGGTGGGCGGGTCCAGGAGCGCCCGGCTGCGTGCCGTTGCGGCTGCGCCTTGGCTTGGCTAGGGCGGCCCGGCTGCGTTGCTTCACGTTTCACTTTACGAGGGGGCAGTCACCCTGGTCGAGGGGGCGGAAGGCCTGGTCGGCGGGGATGGTCGCGCGAATCTTGTAGTAGTCCCATGGGTACTTGGACTCGGCCGGCTTCTTGACCTCGACCAGGTACATGGGGTGAATCTTGCGGCCGTCCGGACGGATGGTGCCCTTGCCAAAGAGCGGGTCGTCGGTGGGCATCTCCTTCATCTTGGCGATGACCTTGGTCCCGTCGTCGCTCTTGAGCGCCTCCACCGCCTTTAAGTAGTGCAGGACACCCGCGTACACGCCGGCGTGGATCATGGTCGGATGGATCTGGCGGTTGCGCTCGGCGAAGCGCTTGGCGAAGGCGCGCGTCTTGTCGTTCATGTCCCAGTAGAACGACTCCGTGAAGATCAGCCCCTGCGCCTTGTCGAGGCCGAGGGCGTGGACGTCGGTGAGAAAAACGAGAAGCCCCGCGAAGTTCTGACCGCCGCGCACGATGCCAAACTCCGCCCCCTGCTTGATGGCGTTGGTGGTGTCGCCGCCCGCGTTGGCCAGGCCCACGATCTTGGCCTTGGACGCCTGAGCCTGGAGGAGGAAGGAGGAGAAGTCCTGGGTGTTGAGGGGGTGGCGCACCTTGCCTAAAACCTTCCCGCCACTCTTGAGGACGACGTTCTCGGTATCGCGCTCGAGCGCGTGACCGAAGGCGTAATCCGCGGTGATGAAGAACCAGCTGTCGCCGCCCGTCTTGGTGATGGCATTGCCGGTGCCATTGGCGAGCGCCCAGGTGTCGTAGGTCCAGTGCACGGTGTTGGGGGAGCAGGCCTTGCCGGTGAGATCGGAGGTCGCCGCGCTCGACACCACGAAGGCCTTTCCCTTCTCCTTGGTGATCTGGTTGACGGCCAGCGCCACCCCCGAGTTGGGCACGTCCACGATGACGTCCACCTTGTCGGCGTCGTACCACTGGCGCGCGATCTGAGAACCCACGTCAGGCTTGTTCTGGTGGTCGGCGAAGATGATCTCGACCTTCATTCCCTTCTTGGCCGCCTCGAAATCCTCCACCGCCATGCGGGCGGCCACCACCGATCCCTGTCCGGCCAGGTCCGCGTACAGGCTGGACTGGTCGTTGAGAACCCCGATCTTGACGACACCGTCGGAAATCTGGGCGAGGGCGGGCCCGGCCCCCAGGGCCAGGGCTGCCATCAGGACCAACGCGCGTGAGATGACCATGCCAACGACTCCTTTCGCTGATCTGTTTGGTTGTCTCTACACTCCGAGATACTGGTGCAGCTTGTCCATGCTGACCTCGAGAGCTGCATTGGGGATCATGTCGGCGATCCGCCCGTGCTCCATCACGTAGTGACGGTCGGCCACGGTGGCCGCGAAACGAAAGTTCTGCTCGACGAGCAAGATCGTGAATCCTTCCGCCTTGAGGCGATGGATGGTACGGCCGATCTGCTGGACGATGACGGGGGCGAGGCCCTCCGTGGGCTCGTCGAGCAGGAGAAGGCGAGCCCCCGTGCGCAGGATGCGGCCGATGGCCAGCATCTGCTGCTCGCCACCCGAGAGCTTGGTGCCCTGGCTGCGCAGGCGCTCCTTGAGGTTCGGGAACAGCTCGAGTATCGCCTCCGTCGACAGTCCCCCACTCGCCACCCGCGGCGGCAAGAGCAGGTTCTCCTCCACGTTCAAGCTGGCGAAGATTCCGCGCTCCTCAGGACAGAACGCCAACCCCAAGCGCGCGATGCCGTTCGAGGGCCGGGCAATGAGCTCCTGATCGCCGAACCGGATCGACCCGCGCCGCGCGGTCACGATGCCCATGATCGCCTTCAAGGTCGTCGTCTTTCCCGCCCCGTTCCGCCCGAGCAAGGTGACCACCTCGCCCGTCGCGATATCCAGGTCAACCCCGTGAAGGATGTGTGACTCCCCGTACCAGGCGTGCAGTCCCCGCACGGAGAGCAGCGCAGGGGCGCCGCCCGTCGGATGGGCGGTCGATCCCGCGGCGATCAAGGTGTCAGGCATGCCCGGAACCCATGTAGGCCTGGATCACCTCGGGATTCTTGGACACGTTGGCGTAGCTGCCCTCGGCGAGCACCTCGCCGCGCGACAGCACGGTGATGGTGTCGGAGAGGTTTTCCACCACGCTCAGATTGTGCTCGACCATCAGAATAGTGCGGTTGGCGGCGACCGTCTTGATGAGGGCGGAGATCCGCGCCACATCCTCGTGAGCCATGCCGGCTGTGGGTTCGTCCAGCAACATCATCTCGGGATCCAGGGCAAGGGTCGTGGCGATCTCGAGGGCGCGCTTGCGCCCATACGGCAGCTCCACCGCGGGCGTGGCCGAGAAATCGGCGAGCCCCACGGCCTCGATCAGCTCCAGGGCTCGCCCGTTGAGCCGATCCAGGAGGCGTTCCGAGCGCCAGAAGTCGAACGAACGGCCCCGTGTGCGCTGCAGCGCGATCCGCACGTTCTCGAGCACCGAGAGGTGCGGGAAGACGGCCGAGATCTGGAACGAGCGGACCAGACCGAGGCGCGCGATCTGCGACGGCCGTGATCCGGTGATGTCGCGCCCGTTGAAGCGAATGCGTCCGCGCGTGGGGATCAGGAAGTGGGTGAGGAGGTTGAAGCACGTCGTCTTCCCGGCGCCGTTGGGGCCGATCAGGGCGTGGATGGTGCCTCGATTCACCGAGAGGTTGACGTTCTTGACGGCGACGAATCCACGGAACTCCTTCGTGAGCCCCTCGGTCTCGAGGATTGTGTCACGCGCCATGCGGCCGGCGCGCAGGCCGCGGGTGGTACACGGCCTCTCGCTTCTCCTGCCAGGCTCGATTGGCTTCCTCCGTCTCCCAGGAGGTCATGCAGAGGTTCTGCGCCTGGAGCAGGTCCTCGATGCTGGCGCGCGGATCGCGCTGAAACGATTCGTGCAAGAGTCGCTTCGTGAGAGCATTTGCAGTGGGCGCCGCCCGTCTGGTCTTGGCGATCACCCCCGCCAAGGTAGACGCCAGCGCATCAGGCGGACACACCCAGTTGACGAGCCCGATGGCCCGCGCCTCCTCCACGGCGATGTTGTCGTTCAGGAGCGCCAACTCCTTGGCCCGCCCGAGGCCCACCAGACGCGCCAGACGTAGGACCGCACCGTCGGGAATGATGCCGTGCATGGTCGCTCCCAGGCCGATGATGGCATCGGTCACAGCGATCCGGAGATCGCAGGCCAGGGAGAGCTGAAGGCCGCCGCCGATCGAATAGCCATGGAGCACCGCGATAGAGACCTTGGGCATGTCCTCCAGGCAGTTGAGGCCGCGGATCCAGTGTCGGTAGAACTCTTCACCGACGGCGCCACTCGCGAGGGCGGTCCGGTCCATCCCGGAGCAGAAGGCCCGGCCTTCCCCCCGCACGATCACCACATCGACGTCAGGATCTGCAGCCGCGGACTCGGCGTGATCGGCCAGGCCCGCCGCCAGTTCCGTATTGAGCGCGTTGAGGACGGTGGGACGGTTGAGCGTGATCCAGGCCACCCCATCTTCGACGCGGTACGCGACCGCCGGCGACACTGTCACGACGTGACCGCGTTGTGACCGATGCGGTGAAGGTAGTACGATCGCTCCACGGCTGCGTCACTCATGAAAGGCGTGGTAAAGGTATGAACCGACAGCAAGAATGTCAAGTGACCGTGCCCCGAGACCGAGTGGCGCGCAGGACCTTGACGCGCCGCGAGATCCTGTGGAGCGGGACGGTCGCGGCCGGTCTTGGCAACCTCTACCGCCGCGGGGTCGCGCACGCGCAGACGCCCATCAAGATCGGGACCGCCGTGCTTGGAGACTATGCGATGGCCTGTCCCGTGATTCTCGCCCTGGAGCGCGGGCTGTTCAAGCAAGAGGGACTCGAGGCGGACTTCGTGCCTTTCCGGGGCGGTCCCGACTTGCTCAAGGCCGTCTTGACAGGCGAGGTGCTCATCGGCGTCACGGGTAGTACGGACATCTTCGTGTTCCGCGAAGTAGGTGCTCCCATCAAGATGCTCGCCACACACACGGAGGGCAACCACTTCACGCTCAACGTCGCCCCTGACGTCAAGAGCGTCGCCGATCTCAAGGGCAAAGCCATCGGCATCACGCGGCCGGGGTCCACCACGTGGATCTTCGCGCGCATGTTGGCTCGCGAGCAGGGCTGGGACCCCGACAAGGACGTGAAGATCGTCGCCCTGGGGGCGTTGGACGCGCAGCTGGCCGCGCTCTCTCGCAAGGAGATCGCCGCCTTCGTGTGGGGTGACGGCGGGGCCGTGACCGAGATACAGGGAAAGTCCAAGGTGCTGATGCGCATGGATCGGGTGACCCCCAAGTGGATCAGCCAGATCCTGTATACCTCCGAGGACTCTCTGGCCAAGAACTCCGAGGCCATCCGCAAGGGCATGCGGGCGATCTTCCGCGCCGTCGCCTTCATGCGCGAGCAGCCCCCGGCCGCCGCCGAGATCTGCGCGAAGACGCTCGGCTGGCCGCCCGAGGCCGTGCTGGGAGCGCACAAGATATCGGGGCCCCTGCTGCCGGCCGACGGGCAGATCAGCGTTGAGGCCCTGGCCGTCATGCAGGACACGCTCCTCGAGTACGGCGTGATCAAGAAGAAGCTCCCGCTCGCCGAGCACGTCGCCAGCGGCTACGCGCCGGTGCGGCTGTGATGGACGACGCGCCTGCTCCATCCTCCGCGGTGCACGATCGATAGACGCTGGCTCCGGGCGGCAGCGTTCGGGCTAGGGCTCCTGCTGGGCGGGCTCGCGCCGGCGTCGGCGCCGGGGCAGGTCTTCCTCGCCTCCCAACCCCACCCACCCTTCACGATCGGACCGCTGTTCGTGCGCGCCACAGTCACCCCGAGCATCAATCCCGTGGCCGTGGAAATCTTGTGGAGTCTGGTGATTCCTCCCGACCGCAGCGCCGCGGAACTCGAGCAGGACGTTTTTCTGCTGTGGCCCGGCGCGGTGCAAGGGGACCAGACGGTGGGTCCGCCCGAGCGGGCCCTCGCTCAATACGTTGAGCAGCGCGGCTTCGCGGTCATCGACGAGGGACGGCTGATCTTGTCCTCCCAATCCCTGTTTCAGGTCGACACGAACGAGCCCCCGGTCCCGATCCCGGGCGGGGCACCCTACGTGACGTTCGTCCGTCAAGGCGGGGCGCTCGGGCTCACCGCGCCCGTGACCTATGTGCGGATCCCGTGGACGCCCTACCAGGTCAACCGAGCCCGGCTCATGGATCTACAGTTCCAGGCTCGGGGCCTCGTGACACCGCGGCAGGCCAGCTGGATCGAGAACGTGTTCTGGGGCAACCGGTACCTGATCTCGCTTTCGTTTAACGACGTGCGCAATCGCGGGCTCTTCCCCCTCTACTTCGAGCATCGCGATCGTCTCATTCGGCTGGCCGAGGACCCCTCACAGCTGATGCTGAACTTCACGATGGCCGGAAACGTCAAGATCGATCAGGTGTCGCCGCCCTCCAGCCGACGCCGCCTGAGCGAGACACTGGACAGCACGGAGGTCGTGTCACTCTTCCTCGACCCTTCCGAGGGTATTGCGCCGCAACTCGTCACCGTTCAGTTCGGCTACTTCACCGGCTGGCGATCGTGGGCGCCCGTGATCATTCCAACCGCGTTCTTCATCCTCGGCAACCTGGCGGCGCCCCTGCTACGGTTCGTGGGCACGCGCACGGCACGCAGTCTTCGCTCCCATTTTGTCATCGTCCCGCGCAAGAGCGCGGCTCCCCGTGATAGCGGAGTGGTCATCTCACGCGAAACCTTGGCCCGAATCGTACCCGGGGTGACGACTCACGAGCAGGTCCTCCGCCTGTGCGGACCCGAGGCGGAGACGCGGGAACAGCTCAGCGTGCCCGAGCAGCGCACCCTCGTCTATCGGGGGCGCCACGTGGTCCCCCACCGGCGGCCCATCTTCGGTTGGCTCGCCCACGTGGTCCGCTGGGACGTCGAGGATCACGAGGTGGAGATCACGCTCGAGCGCGATGTCGTGAGCGACGTTCAGGCACGGGTGCGAAGAACGCGGCAGGACAATCCGGACACCTGATGCGAGCCGCCGCAGTTCTCTGCGTGGCCATCCTTCTCGGAGGATGCCAGCCCGCCGGACGTACCACGACCGACGTCGAGCTCGTGTTCAAGCACGCTCGGATCATCGGCCCCTACGACCCGATTCCCCCCCTTCTCAGAGAATTCGAGGCGCAGCATCCCGGGATCAGGGTGAGAAGCGAGGTCCTGCCCTGGAACGCCGACGAGCAGCATCAGTTCTATGTCATCAACCTCGAGGGTGGTCGGGCTGGTTTCGACGTCATGATGATGGACGTCATCTGGGTCCCCGAGTTCGCCCGCGCCGGTTGGCTGCTCGACCTCACGCCACACGTTTCGGCCGCCGAGCGCGAGGCGTTCTTTCCGTCAACCATCGACGCCGCCACCCAGGGGGGGCGCTTCTGGGGGCTCCCCTGGAACATGAACGTGGGCCTCCTCTACTACCGCCGGGATCTCCTGACGCGACACGGCTTCCCCCCGCCACGCACCTACGACGAGATGGCGGCCCAGATCCGGCAGATCCGTGCCGCCGAGCCGCCGCCTCTGGACGGCTTCCTCTGGCAGGGCAAGCAGTACGAGGGTCTCGTCGTCAACGTGCTCGAGGAACTGTGGGCCAACGGCAGCGATCTGCTCGGCCCCGGCGACATCATCTTTCCCGAGCCGGACCGCGCCGAGGAGGTCTTGGCCTTCATGCGGGCCCTGATCACGACGGGGCTCAGCCCGCGGTGGGTCACAGCCGCCGACGAGGAGCTGGGTCGGCGCGCGTTCGGCGACGGTCGAGCGATCTTCTATCGCGGTTGGCCCTATGCGCTCGACCTGTTCGAGCTTCCCGACTCGCCCGTGCGTGGCAAGGTCGGCATCGCGCCGCTGCCGCGCCACGCTCACGGCAGAGTCAGCCCTGGGTCGACGGGAGGCTCGCACCTCGGCGTCAACCGGCACACGCTTCATCCGACGGCGGCCGTCTCGCTCGCCCGCTTTATGACCAGCGAGGCCGCGCAGCGCCGGATCGCGGAGAGCGCAGCTCTCTGGCCCACCCGGATGCGACTGTACGAGGACGCAGGGCTCATCGCTCGCCAACCTGCCATGCCCGCGATCCTCGCTCTCGCCCTTGCTGCCCGCCCCCGGCCAGTCACGCCCTACTACCTCGTGCTCTCAACGAGTCTCCAGCCCGAGTTGTCGGCGGCGCTCGTCGGTGTCAAGACGCCGGCCCAGAGCGTGAGGGACACCCGTCAGCGCCTCGCCTACCTGCTGGGCGCCCTCGCGCCAGCCAGACCGTGAACCCGCGCGGACGGGCCGAGCGTCGCCTGGGAGTCGCGATGCTCACCCCGGCCCTGGTGGTGCTGGCGGCGCTCACGGTCTATCCGGCCCTCTCCGTGCTGTGGCTCTCGCTTCAGCAGCGAGTGCCGATCTTCGGTATCGAGCGTTTCGTCGGGCTCGACAACTACGCGTTCCTGGTTCGTGATCCGCGTTTCTGGAACGCCGTTCGCGTGACCCTTGTCTTCACCGTCACCTCGGTGGGGCTCGAGCTGGTCTTGGGAACGTTGGTCGCCCTGGCCCTGCGCGGACAGCGCATCGGCGTGCGCCTCGCCCTGTCGTTCCTGCTTCTGCCGTGGGCGCTGCCGTCGGTGGTAACGGCCAAGATCTTCGAGTGGCTGTACCATCCCACCGCCGGGCTCGTGAACTTCGTCCTCGGCGGTCGCCCGATCAACTGGCTCGGCGATCCGACGCTCGCCCTGGCCGGGCTCGTGCTGGCCGACGTCTGGCGCACCATGCCGTTCGTGGCGCTGCTTTGTTACGCGCGGCTTCTCAGCATTCCGAGCGAGCTCTGGGAGGCCGCGCAGGTGGACGGGGCCGGGCGGCTGGCCACGTTCCTGTACGTGACATTGCCCGCGCTGCGCCAGATCCTCCTGATCGCCCTGCTCTTCCGCACGCTCGACGCCCTGCGCGCGTTCGACCTGATGTACGTCCTGACAGGCGGCGGACCAGCCGGCACCACCGAGACCCTGACCGTCTATGCGTATCGCAGCCTCTTCCAGACCTTGAACCTCGGATTCGGCTCGGCCATCGGGGTGACCGTGTTCGCCGCCGTCATGACGGTGGCGTGGGCCTACCTGCGGCTGCTCCGACGCGAAGGGCTCGCCGCGTGAAGCGGGCAGGACTCGGGCGCGACGTGGCCGTGCTCATCCTGCTGGGGATCTACGCCCTCCCCTACGCATGGCAGGCGCTGACTTCGTTGAAGCCAGAGGCGGAGCTTCTCCGTCTGCCTCCCCTACTGCCCACGCGGTTCACCCTGGAACACTACCGCGTGGTGTTCGAGCAGAGCCTGCTTCCCAGGGCGCTCGGCAACAGCCTGGCGATCGCGCTGTTCACCACTGCACTCGTCGTCACTCTTGGGCTCCTGGCCGCCTACGCTATCGCCCGGCTGCCGATCCGGGGCAAGAGCTGGCTCCTGCTGGGCATCGTGGCCGCCACCGCCCTTCCACAGATCGCCACCGTGAGCCCCTTGTACCTGGTCATGCGCGCGTTCGCCCTGCGCGACACTTGGACGGCCCTCGTGCTTGCCCACACCGCGCTCGGGCTGCCCATTGTCATTTGGTTGCTCGCTGGCTTCATCCGCGAGATTCCAGTGGAGCTGGAACAGGCGGCTTCCCTCGACGGGGCAAAGCGCGGACAGATCTTTCGGTGGATCGTGCTGCCTCTGGTGGCGCCGGGAGCGGCGTCGGTAGCGCTGCTTACGTTCCTGCTGAGCTGGAACGAGTTCCTGTACGCCTACACCTTCACGGCCACCGAGGCGAGCCGCACCGTGCCGGTGGCGCTGGCCCTGTTTCCGGGTGTCTTCGAGGTCCCCTGGGGCGACATCGCCGCCGCGTCGATCCTGACCAGCCTGCCGCCCGTCATCATCGTCATCGCGCTCCAGCCCTACCTCGTCCGCGGCCTCCTCGCCGGCTCCCTGAAAGATTGACCGCCGCATCGGCTAGAGTGTGGACATAGCCTTCGTGGGAGGCAGAAGATGGTGAAGACAGCCTGGGCGACCTTCACCGCTGCGGTCCTGCTGTTCACGTGCGGATGTGTCACACGTCCCGACTGGATTGAGGCCACCTTGGTGACCGTCGATGTCTCAGGCAGCTGGGAAGGGCGCTCGACAAGCCCGGGCGGCGCTCAAAGGACTGCGACCCTCGAGCTCCACCAAGAAGGGCCAAAGGTGACTGGCACGGTCTCATTGGTCGGGTTCACCCGTGACGGGTCTGGTCCTCTCGAAGGGCGCGTGGGTGGGGACCTTTCCATTTCACCGTCCGCAGCGCTGCAGGCGTGTGGACGGGCGAGTTGACGGTCGGTGATGACAAGATGGAGGGGCAAATAACTCAGTTCACCGGCCCGACAGTGAGGGTGCTCGTACGTCGCGTCTCGCGCGCCCCTTGGAGCGCTCGGCTCTAGAATCACCTACATCAAGCCGACCCACCACGAGCCTCTCGGCGATGAGGCCAGGCCCAGAGCTGGCGTGTGACGAGGGGTGCCCGGGTTTCCCGGGGCGCCCCGAACGTTGGGGGGCTTGGGGGCCGCCGAGGCCCCAAAAGCGAGCGTATGACGAGGGGTGCCCCGGGTTTCCCGGGGCGCCCCGAACGTTGGGGGGCTTGGGGGGCCGCCGAGGCCCCCCATGACTCGCTGGGCGATGAAATCGCTCAGCGAGAAATAGTCCCGCGTCCGCCGTAGTGGTTCTCGTCGACCCAGGGGGTGCCTTCGGCGAAGCGCGTGGAGCGGAAGGGCCACAGATCGACCGTCCGCGCCTGACCGTTGACGATCCACTCGGCCAGACACTTGCCAATGGCCGGGGACGTCTTGAACGAGGTCCCTGAGTCTCCCAGCATCACATAGAGCCCGTGAACGGACGGAACGTGGTCGATGATCGGACGGCCATCCGGGCTCATCATGATCATTCCGGACCATCCCCCACGCATGGTGGCGCCCGCGAAGAGGGGGAAGCGGGCGGACAGGCGCTCTCGGCAGAGGGTCACGTAGTCGGGATCGACACCTTCATTGAAGTGATCGGGGTCCGCGTGAGTCACGCCGAGCTCCACGCCAATAAGAGTCGACTGCCAGCCCTCGGGGCGGATCCAGGAGTGATGAATGGAATCGATCACCACCATGTGGGGCCGATCGCGCACCTCCTCCGGCCAGCGGAAGACCGAGATCTGCACGCGGTGCGGGGTGAGATCGAAGTCGAGGCCTAACGGCGCGAGCAGTCGATTGCCCCAGGCGCCTGGCGCCAGTACCACTGCCGGTGTGTCGATGCGGCCTTCCGACGTCTCGACCGCCACCACCCGATGGCCCGCGGTGACGATGCGCGTGGCCTCGCACTCGGTACGAATGGCCACCCCGAGCCGGCGGGCGGCCGCCGCAAACGCGAAAGTCGTGGCGTTCGGATCGGCAAACCCGGAGTCGGGTTCCCAGGCGGCGCCCCCGATGTCCTCCACGCGGATACCGGGCATGAGACGACGCAGATCATCGGTGGAGAGCATGGTCGTCTTGATCCCGATGCCCTCCTGCATGTCGACGTTGCGGGCCAGGGCTTCCTCGTAGCCTCGCCCCACGATCTGCACGAAGCCGATGGGCTCGAACCCGCAGTCGGCGCCGGTGACGTCGCGAAAGGTCCGGAAGACCTTGAGGCTCTCGAAGGCCAGGCGCGACTCCGCCTCGTTGGTGTAATGGGTACGCACGAGCGACCCGGACTTGCCGGTCGCCCCCGCCGCCAAGCCCCGCCGCTCGACGAGGATGACCCTGTGCACACCCATTGAGGCGAGGTGAAAGGCGGTACTGGTACCGTTCGCCCCACCTCCGATGACCACCACATCAGCGCTTGCCATCCCTGTCCTCCCGATCCGGGGATCCGCCGGCTCTCCGTCGAGCCGGCCCATGGTCCAACACTATCCCCGATCACGGGCTCGCTGGCGAGTTTTCGGAGGGCGCCACGCCTCCTTGGACGCTCGGCGGCGTCGCATGGCTCGTGGCAGCGTGCGGCTTGACAGCTCCTGGTTCTAATGTGGTCACAATGACCACATCAAGTACTTGGGGGATTGAGCATGGCGAGGGCGGTGGGCGCCCGTGAACTGAAGACGCGGCTGGGCAGCTATCTGCGGGAGGTCCGGCGGGGCCGCACCATCGTGGTCACCGACCGTGGCGAGCCGGTGGCGGAGCTTCGGCCCATCGTGCTCGCAAAGGCGGGCACGGCCGCGCGCCTCGACCAGCTGGTGGCTCTCGGGTACCTGTCGAGAACGTTGCCGGCCCGCCTTGCTCGGTTTCGTCCCATCCGGCACAAGGGAACGTCGCTGGCCCGAGCCGTGGTGGAAGATCGGGAGGATCGCTTCTGACCGTTTACATCGACGCTAGTGCGCTGGTGAAGCGCTACGTCGAGGAAGAGGCCAGCGCCGCCGTCCGCCGGGCGTTGACCGGCGCCAGCATCGCTACCAGCCGCCTATCCGAGGTGGAGGTGGCGTCGGCGCTCTGCCGACGTTGCCACGAAGGAACTCTCTCGCGGCGCGAGCGGGACCGTGCCCTGGTCGCGCTCCGGGCGGACATCGCGTCACTCTACGTCGTCGAGCTGACGCCAGAGATCTCGCACGCTAGCATGACGTGGCTGGCTCGACACGTGCTGCGCTCGGGCGACGCTATCCAGCTCGCCTCCTGCGTCTATCTCAGAAACCAACTAGCCGGAGACGTCCAGCTGCTCGCCTACGACACGCGGCTCAACCAGGCGGCCCGGGCCGAGCGCATTGCGCTCCTCGCCCTTTCCTGAAGGCCTAGGCGGGCGAGATCCGGTGCCCGTCTGCCCGCTCGCATGACGAAGGAGACCGCAGCCCCTGGACGAGCTTATGCATCGACGCCGTGGGGCACCCGGCCCGGGATCGGATCGCGCGCGACCGCTATCGTGTCGCCACCAGCCAGCATCTGGCGCAAGGCCGTCTCCTCGTGGCGCGCCGCGAACTGGCGGAAGTTTTCCCCCGGTTCTCTGATCTCCAGATAACGCCGGAGCAGGCGCTCGATCGCCGCTGGGACTTCCGTCGCCGGACAGCGATACCCGACGGGACGAGCTGTCGCCTGATAGCGTCCCACCGCGCCGCCGACGCAGAAGTAGTAGGCATCGACCAGCTCGCCGCCCGCCTTGATCTTCTTGCCTTCAATACCGATGTCGGCGATCCAGTGCTGCCCGCAGCTGTTCGGGCACCCCGTCACGTGGATCTTGAGATGGTTTTGATAGCCCGGTAACCGCGCCTCCAGCTCGCCCACCAACCACGCGGTGAACCCCTTGGTCTCGGTGAGGGCCAGCTTGCAGAACTCGGCCCCGGTGCAGGCGATGGCGCCGCGCCAGAACGGCGAAGCGTGCAAGCGGAGGCCGGCTCGCTCCACCGCTACCGCGAGCTCTGCCTCACCCTCGGGGCGGATGTTCAGGATCAGCAGATTCTGCATGACCGTCGTCCGCAGCTCACCGCTGCCATAGCGGTCGGCGAGGTCAGCCGCGGTTCGCATCTGGTAGGGCGACAGGCGGCCCCGCAGCACGGCGAGGCCGGCGTAGGAGTAGCCGGGCTGCTTCTGAACGTGGAAACCCACGTGGTCGCGATACACGTCCGCCGGCGGCGTCTCGGCCACCGCCGGGTCGAGGCGCCAACCCAGACGCTGCTCGAGCTCTTTCTCGAACCGTTCGGGCGTCCAGCCGTGGCTGAGGAACAGGAACTTGAGCCGCGCCTTCTCCCGATCCTGTCGGAGCACGTCGCTGTCGCGAAAGATCTCGGCGATGCCTCGCACGACAGGCAGGACCTGATTCCAGTGCACGAAAGCGTTCAGCTTCGGCGCGAGGTGAGGATTGGTCGAGAGGCCACCGCCGACCCGCACGGAAAAGCCGACCTCGCCGGTGACGGGGTGCTCGACAGCGGTGAGGCCGATGTCGTTGATCTCGGGATACGAGCACCAGACGCGGCAGCCCGTGATCGAGATCTTGAACTTGCGCGGCAGATTGTAAAACGCGCTGTTGCCGTTGAGCATGCGGGTGGCGGCCTGCACCAGCGGTGAGGCGTCCACAATCTCATCGGCATCGACACCAGCCACGGGGCAGCCGGTGATATTGCGCGTGTCGTCGCCACAGGCACCCATGCTGGTGAGTCCCGCGCCCGCCAGGCGCCGGAAGAGATCGGGGAGATCTTCGATCCGTACCCAGTGGAGCTGGACGTTCTCGCGCACGGTGAGATCGCCGATGCCGCGCGCGTAGCGCTCGGCGAGGTCAGCGATCGTCCGGAGCTGGTGGGAGAGAAGCACACCATTCGGAATCCGGATACGGACCATGAAATAGGGGACGGCCTTTCCCTCTCCACCCTTGCCGCCCGTCACCCCCTGCCCGTCCCCCTGGCTGTAGACGCCCCACCATCGAAAGTACGTGTTCCACTCCGGGGGGATGGAGGCATGACCGGACCGGGCAAAGCGTTCGATCTCGGTGAGGTGGTCCCACGGGTTCAGGGCCTGCTTGAGTCGCTCTGCGCGCTGGGCCTTGGTCTCCTTGAGAGCCGCGTCACTCATGCTGCGTACTCCTCCACCTTCTGGGCCGGAGCCAGAGCGCCAGCCAGATCCTACAACCTTGCCGATGACGACGACAGCCGGCGGCTCGATCCCGGCGGCGCGCTCGGCGATATCGGCCAGGGTCCCGAACACGACTTCCTGCTGCGAAGTGGTCCCCCAGCGGATCACCGCCACCGGGGTGGTGGCGGGGCGGCCATGCGTCACGAGCGCGGTGGCCAGACGCTCGAGGCTTGCCACCGCCATCAGCAGCACGAGCGTGTCTACAGCCGTGGCGAGCTCCTCCCATCGAGTCGGAGTGCCGCTCGAGGCCTCGTCGTGGCCGGTGACCACGGCGAAGGAGGACGCAAGGCCACGATGAGTGAGAGGGATCCCAGCGGCTGCCGGTACCGCCAAGGCCGACGACACTCCCGGCACGATCTCGAAGGGAATACCGGCGGCGGCCAGAGCAAGCGCCTCTTCTCCGCCCCGGCCGAACACGAACGGATCGCCCCCCTTGAGCCGCACGACGTCGAGCCCGCGCCGGGCCGCATCGATGAGCAGCGCAGAGATCTCCCGCTGCGGGATGCAATGATTGCCAGGTGCCTTACCGACGAAGACCAGCTCAGCCCACGACGGCGCCTCGGCGAGCAGTTCCTCACTCACGAGTCTGTCGTAGGCGACAAAGTCGGCACGGCGCAGCACCTCGAGGCCGCGCACGGTGATGAGACGAGGATCACCAGGACCCGCGCCGACCAGATAGACGGTGGCCGGCCTCACAGGGGTCCTCCGGCGTGCTCGAGAGCTCGCACGAGCCGCGCCCGGATCTCTGGCTCGAGTGCCGCGCGCCAGGCGGCCGCCGAGGGCATTCGCCCGGCCGCGCGGAGGTCGTGGCGCACCGTAGCGGCCGCCGACGCGAGCGCGGACAGCTCTGCCGGAAGTTCAGCCTCCAGCCAATCGCGAACGACCCGGGACAGCGCAGGGCTCGTGCCGCCGGTGCTGACGGCGATGGCGAGGGGGCCACGTCGGAGCACGGCAGGCAGGATGAAATCGCACCGCGCAGGATCGTCGGCAGCGTTGACCCAAATCTGCCGCTTCCGAGCCGCCGCTGACACCTCGGCCCTCACGCGGGAATCGTTGACCGCCACGATAGCGAGGTAGGCCCCGGCCAGATCCCGCGCTCGGAAAGAGCGTGCGATGTGACGGATTTGCCCGGCTGCCGCCAGCGATTGCAGCCCTCGGGTGAGCTGGGGTGCCACCAGAGTGATGGCGGCGCCGGCCGCGCGCAGGCTGTCCGCCTTACGCTCCGCCACCGCGCCGCCGCCGACCACGACACACCGGCGCCCACTCAAATCCAGGAAGATCGGATAGAACGCCATACTTTCTCTGTGTTCGGGCGAATAATACTATTTACGATCGTAATTGGCAAGATTCAATAATGCTAGCTCTGATCTTGACTTCGGACTAGTAGAGACGGCTACATTACGCGTGGAGGAAGGGTTATGCGCATGCGCTGGCTCGTCACGGCGCTGCTCGCCGTCGTGGCACTATTCGAGATCCCGGGGACCGTGCGCCTGCTGACCGCCCAGACTGACCCTCAGCCCGGTTCCCCTGTAGCGAATCTCCCAGCTGACATGCTGGCAAGCTTCAACGAGGGCCGCCGGCGGTTCATGGCCACCGAAACCGTGCAGACAGGGCTCGGGCCGGTCTTCAACGACCGGAGTTGCCTGGCGTGCCACAGCATCCCGACGACGGCGGGTAGCGGCAAGAGTGAGGCGACCTTCGTGACCCGCTTCGGGCGCGTCGGTCTGCAGGATTCCGATCGATTCGGCTTGCAAACCCCCAGCATGCCGTTCAACGCGCTGCTCAACCTCGGCGGCCCGACCATCCAGAGCCGGAGCGTGGCCGAGGACTTGCCTGACTGCAAACTGAGCGGCGAGGTGGTTCCCCGTGAGGCGACGACCGTCGGGCCCCGTCAGCCCTCCCCTCTTTTCGGGCTCGGCCTCATCCAAGCCATCCCCGAAGCCACCATCCTGGCCCGGGCGGACCCGACGGATGCCAACCGCGACGGCATCGCCGGCCGGCCGAATACGGCGAACGGGATCATTGGCCGGTTCGGCTGGAAGGCCTCGGTCGCGACCGTCTCCGACTTCGTCGGGCTCGCGCTGATCGGTGAACTCGGGATTACCAATCTCCTGTACCCGAACGAGCTGTCTCCTCAGGGCCAGCCCATTCCTCCCGGGTGCAAGCGGACACCCGATCTCGAGGATGCCGATGGGGCCAGGCTGACCAGCATCACCGCGTACCTGACATTCCTGAGCGGGCCGCCGCGCGGGCCCATCACCGACGCCGTTCGCCGCGGGGACTCCCTCTTCGCCAAGGTCGGCTGTGTCGCGTGCCATACGCCGGTCATGAAGACCGGCCCCAGCTCGAATCCTGCCTTCAACGCGGTCGAGGTGCCGCTCTACTCCGATCTCCTCACGCACTACTTGGGCGTGCCCCTCGACGATCGCATCCCGGACGGCGACGTGGGCGGGGGGCGCTGGCGCACGCCGCCGCTATGGGGTCTCCGCGCGCGGAAATACTACCTGCATGACGGGCGAACGTCCGACCTCACCCGGGCGATCGCCTTGCACGGCGGCGAGGGGCTCATCGCCCGCGACGCCTTCCTCGCGCTCAGTCCCGCCGAGCAAGCGGATCTCCTCGCCTTCCTCCAGTCGTTGTGACGATCTGGCGCGGAGTGACCGCCGGCACGAGCCAGATCGCACGTCGCAAGGCTCACCGGCCGTACGCTCTGGTATTGCTTGGAGACGGCGGCGATCTGGATGAGCGGAGAGCCGGCGGCGGCCGTCACCCGAGACGCAAGATCTCGCGCGCGATCACCAGGCGCTGGATCTCCGATGTGCCCTCGCCGATCTCCGTCAGCTTGGCGTCGCGGAAGATCCTTTCGACGGGAAACTCCGTGATGTAACCGGCGCCGCCGTGGATCTGAACCGCCCTGGTGGCCGCCCGCATGGCCGTCTCCGAGGCGAAGAGCTTGGCCATAGCCGCTGTGTGCATGGCCGGTCGTCCCTGATCCTTCAAGTAGGCGGCCTGCAAGGTCAGCAGCCGGGCGGCCTCGACCTCCGTGGCCACCTCCGCGATCATCCCCTGTAACCCATTGAATTCCGCCAGGGTCTTGCCGAAGGCCGATCGTTGCTTCATGTACTTCACGGCCTGATCCAGGGCCGCCTGGGCAATGCCGACCGCCATGGCCGCCATGGCGATGCGGCCACCCTCCAGCACCTGCATGGCGTTGACAAACCCCATGCCGCGCGCGCCGCAGAGATTGCTGTCGGGCACCCGAGCGTCCTCGAAGATCAGCGCGGCGGTGTCGGAGGCGTGCAGCCCGAGTTTACGGTAGGGCTTGCCCGCCGTGAAGCCCGGCGTGCCCTTCTCGACGACGAACGCAGAGATTCCCTTCGGCCCCTTCTCGGGATCGGTGCGCGCCATGACGACGGCCACACGACCCACACTCGCATTGGTGATGAAGGCCTTCTCGCCGTTCAGCACCCATTGGTTCCCATTGAGCTCGGCGCGCGTGCGGAGGGCAGCCGCGTCTGAACCCGACCCCGGCTCCGTCAGCCCCCACGCGCCCAGCATCTCGCCACGCGCCAGGCGCGGCAGATAGGTCTCGCGAAGCGCCGACGAGCCGAAGAGCGCGATGTGGTTGGTGCACAGCGAGTTGTGCGCCCACATGGTGATGCCGACGGAGGCATCGCCTCGATTCAGCTCCTCCACGATCAGGGCATAGGACACGTAGTCGAGCCCGGCCCCACCGTACTCGGGGGATACCAGCACGCCGAGAAAACCCAGCTCTCCCAGCTTGCTCACGATCGCGTGGGGAAACTCGTTCCGCTCGTCGTACGGGGCGATCTTGTCCCCGAGCTCCGCCTCCGCGAACTCGCGCGCCACCTCGCGCAGGCGACGCTGGTCGTCGGTCAGCGCGAAGTCCATCTCACCCGCGCGGTTCCTTCGCCTTCAGGGCTGCCTCGTGCTCGCGGATGAAGGCCCGGATGTCGTCGGCCATGTCGAGCAGCCGCAACCACTGCTCCTTGTAGAGCGTCACCGGGAAGCGGCCGAGTCCGTACACCGATACCCCGCCCTTTTCGCTCACCTTGAAGCGACACGCCCCGGGCGGGTCGGGCGCGCAGGGCCTCGTTCTCTGCGCGCAACCGCTCGAGCTCTGCTCGCAGCGCTTCGTCGCTCATCGCCTGCCTGCCTTCCATCGTCCCTCGCGCCGCTACACCGACGCGCGGATGTGCTCGTGAACGAACCGGATGATGTCCTGGGTGGAGGTGCCCGGCGTGAACAGCTCCTTGACCCCCATCGCCTTCAGCGCCGCCACGTCCTCGGGGGGAATGATCCCGCCCCCGAAAACCACGATGTCGTCGACCCCCTTCTCCTTCAAGAGTTCCAGGACACGCTGGAAGAGGTAGTTGTGGGCTCCGGAAAGGACGGAGAGGCCGATGGCGTCGGCATCTTCCTGGATGGCAGTGGCCACCACCTGCTCGGGGGTCTGGTGCAATCCCGTGTAAATCACCTCGAAGCCCGCGTCACGCAGCGCGCGGGCCACGATCTTGGCGCCCCGATCGTGCCCGTCAAGCCCGGGCTTGGCGACCACGACACGAACCTTGCGCTCGCTCATCATTGCCGTCCTCCGAGGGCCGCCCTGATCTTGTCTCCAGCGGCCACGATGGCGCCGCGCTCGCCAGGCACGAGCGGCCAGTCGAATCCCTTGCCATCGTTCGTCCAGCGTGGGATCAGATGCAGGTGAAAGTGCGGGACCGACTGGAAGGCGGCGGCGCCATTGGCCTGCAGCAGGTTGAGACCGTCCGGCTGCAGGGCCTCACGCAGGGCAAGGGCTATTCGCTTGGCCGTCTCCATGGCGGCGCCCAGCTCCTCGACGCTCGACTCCCAGATGGTGGCGGCGTGCCGCTTGGTGACGATCAGGCAATGACCTCGGTTCAAGGGATTGATGTCCATGAAGCACAGTGTCCGCTCATCCTCGTAAATCTTCACGGACGGGATCGCTCCATCCCGGATCTTGCAGAAGACACAGTCGGTCATACGCGCTCCTCGCGACGCTCCGCCCGGGCGAGGACCTCTTCCATCCGGTAGCCGTAGAGCTGCGGGGGCTCCACGCCGGCCTCGGCCAGGTATGAGTCGAGCTGGCTCCGATGATGGACTTCGTGCTCGACCATGGCCATGAGCAAACGCCACGTCTTCACCTGACCACCATCCAGGTCGCGCATGGACGCCTGCAGGCGCGCGTCAGGCAACTCAGCCAATCGGCTCATCTCGGCGCGATGCACCTCGTCGAGATGGGTCCTCGTCGCACCGTGATCGAGGGGCGGCCCTGGATCGAGGTCGGACGTCCATCGGTCTTCCAGGACCTTGGTCACGAAGAACCGCTCGGCTCCTGCCAGATGGCGCACGATATCGCCGCACGTGAATTCACCGGGGCGCGGACGCCAGTTCAACAGGTCCGGCGTCACCTGCTCGATCACCGAGCGCGTGCGACGGCGGACACCTTCGAAGTATCGGATGAAGTCCCCCACGGAATGGATCACCCGTGCTAGACCTCGACCGTCCAGCGGTGGGCATCGGGCACCGTGCCGTACTGGATGCCGACGATCGTGTCGTAGAGGCGCTGGGTCAGCTCGCCGATGCGTCCGCCGTTGATCACGAGCCGGTGCTGCTTGACGGCGAGTTCGCCGACTGGCGAGATGACGGCCGCCGTTCCCGTCCCCCACATCTCCTTGAGAGTTCCGTCGGCTGCCGCTGCCACCACTTCGTCGATGTCGATCTGGCGCTCCGAGACGGTGATGCCCCAGTCGTGCAGCAACGTCAGCACGGAGTCCCGCGTGACACCCGCCAGGATCGTGCCGGACAGGGGCGGCGTGACCACCTCGTCGCCTATCCGGATCATGATGTTCATGGTGCCGACCTCGTCGATGTACCGACGCTGCCGGCCATCCAGCCACAGCACCTGGGTGTAACCCTTGTGCTTGGCCTCCTCAGCCGCGAGGAGGCTTGCCGCGTAGTTGGCACCTGTCTTGGCTCCGCCCACTCCGCCCTCCACGGCGCGGACGTGGTGCTCCTCGGTCAGGATCTTGACCGGATTCATCCCCTCGGGGTAGTAGGCCCCGACCGGCGACAGGATCACGAAGTAGATGTATTGCTTGGCCGGGCGCACGCCCAGGAAGGCTTCGCTGGCGATGATGGTGGGCCGGATGTAGAGCGACGTCCCCCGCGTGCTCGGCACCCAGTCACGATCGACTCCCACCACGGTGCTCAGGGACCGCAGCGCAAGCTCCGGGTCGAGGGGCGGTATGCACAGTCGCCGCGCCGAGGTATTCATCCGCTCGACATGCTTCTGGGGCCGGAACAGGCGGATCTTGCCGTCCGCACCCCGGAAGGCCTTCAGCCCATCGAAGATGGCCTGAGCGTAGTGCAGCACCGCGCACGCCGGATCGAGGCTGAGCGGTCCGTAGGGCTCCACGCGCGGGTCATACCAGCCCTTTCTCCTCTTGAAAGTCGGCCACGAACATGTGGTCGGTGAACACAGTTCCGAAGGTCAGCTCGCTGTCCTTCGGCTTGGGCTTGCGGGTGGTGGCCAGGCTGGTGCGGATCGCGTCAGTCATGAGCGTCTCTCCCCTTCCCTGCGCAGCGTCCGGATCTGTGTGCGGTGATCGAGCAGATGTAGTCGCTGCACCATGGCATAACCCTTCCAAGGCAGCTCGGCCTCGAACGTCTCCGGCTCCACGCCCCCGTCGGGACGTGTGCGGTTGAAGACCAAGATCGTCCGGGCAGTCGCCACCGTCGCCGGCTCATGCTCCACGGCGCGCCCTAGCAGCGCGTCAACCTCGAGGTTGGCCGACCGCAGTCCCTCTTGGAGATCGGGCCAAGGCGCCCACTGGGCGGCTCCCGAGGTCAGCGCGTCGTAAACGGGCGGACCCGGCGGCCGGCGCCCCTCGAGCAGATGGCGTAACTCCTCGGCCACGCGGATCGTCGTCTGCGCGACGTGATCGACGACCTGGGCGATGTTCCACTGGCCGACGGGCGCCTCCGCCCGGGCCGCTCGCGCGTCGACTCCCTCCAGCGCCGCGTCAAAATCCGCCACCGCCGCCCGAACGCGCGCCCGAATCTCCCGCGCACTCATCCCCTCCGCCCGCACGGTCAGATACTCAAGAGCCCTCGCCCGCTCCGGCGACACCTCCGTCACACTCATCCCTACCTCCCACCCGCCCGTTCCGTCACGGCACCCAACCCTCGAGGCCCCCAAGCCCTCAGCGCATTCCCGAGGGGCGTCACGGCCCCCGGGACTCCCCGACCCCGAGGGCCAGGAGGGCCCTTCGAGGCCCCCAAACCCTCAGCGCATTCCCGAGGGGCGTCACGGGTCCCCCGGGACGTCCCCGAGCCGCCCCGGGGGGCCAGGGGGGCCCTTCGAGGCCCCCCTTCAAACAATCCCCCCCTAAAAAATAATCGGTTCGCGATACAACCCGAAGACGCGCCGATACACGTCGGAAATCTCACCGAGGCTTACATACTCCTTCACCGCGTCGATGAGCACCGGCATCACGTTGTCCTCTTGGCGACACGCCTCGGCGAGCTGCGTGAGTCGCCTCGCAACTTTCGCGGCATCCCGGCTGGCCTTCACTCGCTTGACGTGCTCGACCTGCTCCTTTTCGATCGACTCGTCGATGCGGAGATAGCTGATGGGCTTCTCCTCCGCCATCGCATACTTGTTGACGCCCACCACCACCTTCTCACGCCGATCCTCGAGCAGCTGGTACCGGTAGGCGGCATCGGCGATCTCCTTCTGCGGAAAGCCGGTGTCGATGGCCTTGATCATGCCGCCCATGGTGTCGATCGTCCGGATGTACTCGAGCGCCGCCTCCTCCATCTGATCGGTCATCCGCTCCAGGTAGTACGAGCCCCCCAGAGGATCGATGGTCAGAGCCGCTCCGGTTTCCTCGGCGATGATCTGCTGGGTACGCAGGGCCACCGTGACCGCTTCCTCGGTAGGAAGCGCCCACGTCTCGTCGTACGAGTTGGTATGCAGCGACTGCGCGCCGCCCAGGACGGCGGCCATGGCCTGCAGGGCCACGCGCGCGATGTTGTTCAGGGGCTGCTGGGCGGTCGCGGAGACGCCAGCCGTCTGGGTGTGCGTGCGCAGTCGCATGGACTCCGGCTTCACCGCCCCGAAGCGCTCTTTCATGAAGCGGGCCCACATGCGACGGGCCGCCCGCAGCTTGGCCACCTCCTCGAAGAAGTCATTGTGGATATCGAAGAAGAAACTGAGGCGGGGGGCGAAGCTGTCGATGTCGAGCCCGCGCGCTCGGGCTGCTTCCACGTAGGCGAGCCCGTCGGCCAAGGTGAACGCCAGCTCCTGCACGGCGGTGGAACCGGCCTCCCGGATGTGATAGCCAGAGATCGACACCGGGTTGAAGCGCGGCACGTGCTGCGACGTAAACTCGATCATGTCGGTGACGATGCGCACGGCCGGATCGGGCCCGCAGATCCATTCCTTCTGGGCGATGAACTCCTTGAGCATGTCGTTCTGCATGGTTCCGCCGATGCGCGACCACGCGACGCCTTGCTTCTCGGCGAGGGCCAGATACATGGCCAGCGCCACCGACGCCGTGCAGTTGATGGTCATCGATGTGGTCACCTCACCGAGCGGGATGTCGGCGAAGAGTTGCTCGAAGTCCGCCAGGGTGGAGATGGATACGCCCTCCTTGCCCACCTCGCCCCGCGCCCGCGGGTGATCGGCGTCGTAGCCCATGAGGGCGGGCATGTCGAAGGCGGTCGAGAGGCCCGTCTGCCCCTGCTCGAGCAGATACTTGAAACGCGCGTTGGTGTCCGCGGGCCGCCCGAAGCCGGCGAACATTCGCATCGTCCACAGCCGGCCCCGGTACATGGTCGGGTAGACACCCCGCGTGAACGGGTACTGACCCGGATCGCCGAGCTTGTCGGCGTACGCCCAGTCACCGAGGCTGTCCGGTCGGTAGACCGGCTCCAGGGGGATGCCCGAGAGGGACTCGAAGCGAACGGGTCGCTCCGGCGCGCTCATGCCTTGCCTCCCAGCACGTCGCGCGCGATCACGAGCTTCTGGATCTGCGACGTTCCCTCATAGATCTGCGTGATCTTGGCATCGCGCAAGGATCGCTCCACCTCGTACTCCCTGATGTAGCCGTAGCCCCCGTGCACCTGCACCGCGTCCGAGGCCACTTTCATAGCCATCTCGGACGCGAAGAGCTTGGCCTGGGCCGCGGCCGTTCCGTATGGTTGTCCGGCGTCCCGAAGCCAGGCCGCGCGGAGAGTGAGCAGACGCGCCGCCTCGATGGCCGTTGCCATGTCGGCGAGCATCCACTGCACCATCTGATGCTGCCCGATCGCTACGCCGAAGGATTTCCGCTCCCCGGCGTAGGCGCGGGAACGCTCGTAAGCCCCCTCGGCAATACCCAGCGCTTGGGCCGCGATGCCGATTCGTCCCGTGTCGAGCACCGACATGGCGATCTTGAAGCCCTGCCCTTCCTCGCCCAGCCGCCACGCCGCCGGCACCCGGCAGTCGGTGAAGAGAAACTCCGCCGTGTCGGAAGCCCGCAGCCCGAGCTTGTCCTCGGTCTTCACCACCTCGAAGCCCGGTGTGCCCTTGCGGACGAGGAAGGCGGAGATGCCGTGCCGGCCCTGCGCGCGATCGGTCTGGGCCACGACGAACGCGGCCGATGACTCGCGGCCGTTGGTCACGAAGATCTTTCGCCCGCTGAGGCGGTAGTGATCGCCCTCGCGCCGGGCCAGGGTGTTCTGATTGGTGGCGTCCGATCCCGCCTCGGGCTCGGTGAGGGCGAAGCAGCCGATCTCGCGCCCGGAGGCGGCGGGTCTCAGGAATTCCTCCTTCTGCGCGTGGGACCCGAACCGCTGGATGGCACCGCAGTAGAGAGAGTTGTTGACGGACATGATGGCGGCGTGAGAGGCGCACGCCTTGGCGATTTCCACCACGGCCACCACGTAGGAGACGGTATCGGCGCCGCTGCCCCCCCACTCTTCGGACACCGTAATACCCATGAGCCCAAGCTCTCCCATCCGCTTGACGGTCTCGTGGGGAAATCGCGCGTCGCGGTCGAGCTCACCGGCGATGGGCCGGACTTCGTTCTCGGCGAACTCCCGCGCCATCGCCTGGATCATCTGCTGTTCGGGGGTCAGTTCGAGCCTCATCGCGTCTCCGTCCTACGATTGCTCCTTCAGCTTCTTCAGCTCCTGAGTGAGGGCGGGCACCACCTCGAAGAGGTCGCCCACGATCCCGTAATCGGCGATCTTGAAGATCGGCGCCTCGGGATCCTTGTTCACGGCGACGATGACCTTGGAGGTGCGCATGCCGGCGAGGTGCTGAATGGCGCCCGACACTCCGAAGCCCATGTAGAGCTTGGGCGAGATCGTCCGCCCCGTCTGGCCGATCTGGAAGCGATGCGGCCGCCAGCCTGCGTCGACGGCGGCCCGCGAGGCGCCCACGGCGGCCCCGATGACACCGGCCATCTCCTCGAGGATGACGTAGTTTTCGGGACCTTTCATCCCGCGTCCTCCCGAGATGACGATTTCTGCCTCGGTCAGCTCGGGAAGCCCGGTGGTGGCCTCCTCGCGCCGCTCCACGAACTTCATGGTCGCGGACGGCATGCTGATGGCCGGCCGGTCCACCGTCGCCACCTTGCCCGGTTGCTCATCGGCGGGACGAAACACGTTGGGACGCAAGGTGGCCACCCACGGGCTCTTCGCCCACGTCACTTTCGACAGCAGCTTGCCGGCGTAGACCGGCCGCGTGGCGATCAGCCCGTCACCGCGCGCGGCCAGACTCACGCAGTCGGCCGCCAGGCCCGTGCCGAGACGCGCGGCGAGCCGTGCCATCAGCTCTCGTTGCCGGCTGGTGACGGGAGCCAGGATCGCCTTGGGCAACTCCTTGGCGGCCAGATCGGCGAGAGCTCGCGCCCACACCTCGGCCCGGTACGGCGCCAGAGCCGCGTTCTCGAGCAGCACGACCCGGCTCGCACCCCATGCGCCCAGCTGCGCGAGCGCCGCCTCCGTCGCCGTGTCCGTCAGCCACACCGCCTCCACCGGACCCAGGCCGAGCCGCGTCGCTTCCCCCAGGACCTCCGACATCACCTTCTTCGGCGAACCCTTTCGATCGTCTTCGACAACGCACCAGATCGCGCCAGCCATGTCTGTTCAGCCCCCTCAGATCGCTTTGGCGTCTTCGCGCAACGCGCGGACCAGCTCCTTCACTGCGACCGGTATCATCCCCCTGGATCACGCGTCCCGGCGGCCGCGGCGGTAGTGCTTCGAACTCGACGAGGCTCAGCTGGGGGCCGTCGGAGCCGAGGCCCAGATCGCTCGCCTTGAGGTCTTTGACCTCTTTTCGCTTGGCGCCCATGATGCCCTTCAGGGTCGGATAGCGCGGCTCATTGAGCCCTTTCTGGGCGGAGACCACGGCCGGCAGGGGCAGATCGAAGATCTCGAGTCCCCCTTCCACCTGGCGTCCGACGCGGATCGTTTTCCCGTCGGCGTCGACCGACTCTTCCATGATCCACGCTGCGCACGGCCAGTCGAGAATCTCGGCGATCTGGGCGCCCACCGCCCCCATGTCGTCGTCGATCGCCTGACGCCCGCACAGCACGAGAGCCGGCCCCTCCTGCTTGATGGCGGCTGCCAGCGCCCGCGCCGTGGTCAAGGTATCGGCCTCCGCCCAGGCGGGATCATTCAGGTGAAGGGCGCGATCCGCGCCCATGGCCAGGGCCGAGCGCAGTGCCTCCTTGGCGCGATCGGGGCCGAGCGCGACGATCACCACTTCGCCTTGGCCACGCTTTTCCTTGATGCGCAGGGCCTCCTCCACGGCGAACTCGTCATAAGGGGAGACGATCCAGGTGATGCCGGTCGTCTCGATAGCCTTGCCGCCGGCGGCGATCTTGATCTGCGTCGCCGTGTCGGGCACCTGCTTGATACAGACAACGATCTTCATGCACGCGCTCCTTTCGACAATGGCGGTTCGTAGTTGAGCTCCCGGGTGATGCGAAAGCGATCGCCCGGGATCAGAACGTGATCGAAGACCACGGGTCCCCCGCTTGCGTCGTAGGACACCCGTTCGGATTCGAAGGCGGCCACCCCTGGATGACAGCCCAGCTCGCGGGCAGCCCGAGCGGGCAGCCGCACGGCCGACACGCTCTCCGTGGCTCGCTCGATGGTAATGCCGAGCTTGAACTCGAGAACCTCGTGCAGGGGTGTGACGCCGAGATCGGCCTTCGCCACCTCCTCGCCGATGCGTGCGGGCAGCAGCGAGCGCTGCAAGCTCATGGGTCGTCCCCCCACCAGGCGCAGGCGCTCGAGCTGCAGCACGCGCGAGTGAGGCGGCAGGCACAGCAGGGTCGCCGCCGTCCGCTCAGGTGTGACAAAGCGTACTCCGAGGACCCGGGTGGTCACATCTTCACCCTGCGCACTCAGATCAGCAGCCAACCGGCGCAGTTGGAGAATGTCGTAGTCGATCGAGGGCGTCGCCACGAAGGTTCCGAGTCCGTGTCGCCGCTCTATGAGTTGCTCGCGCTCGAGCACCTCGAGCGCCTGACGCAAAGTCATGAGCGTCACCTCGAAGCGTCGAGCGAGCGCGCGCTGGGTATCGAGGCGGGCTCCTGGTGTCAGATCGCCGCGCCGAATCTGATCGCGAAGCGCATCGGCGATCTGCTGATACCGGGGGACCCACCCGTTCAATGCCGACTCCTCTGTCGGTGTTCTAGAACACCCGATGGAGGCCGCTCCGGCGAGGTGAAGAGCGTCAGGAACGAGACTAAAGGCGCTTCACGGGCCGCGCAGCCTGCTCTCAGTGTAGAGCCCCGTCCCCTATTGGCGCAAGGGCCCGTCGACGCGGACTACGCGGGGCGCGCCAGCCCGTGACTGAGGGTAACGAGGCGCTCGAGGGTAGCCTGGGCAGCGCGGCTATCGATGGAGTGCGCGGCCAGGGCCACCCCCTCCTTGAGATCAGGCGCTTTGCCACCCGCCACGAGGGCGGCGGCGGCGTTCATGAGCACGATGTCACGCTTCGGGCCGTCCTCCCCGGCCAGAATACCCTTGATAATCTCCGCGTTCTGCTCGCGGTCGCCACCACGGAGGTCGGCGATGCTCGCGCGGGGGAGGCCGAAGTCCTCGGGTTTGAGGGTAAAGGTCCGCACCACACCCTCGCGCACCTCGGAGAGACGACTCTCACCGGTATTCGAGATCTCATCGAGGCCATCGGCCCCGTGTACGACGAAGGCCCGAACGGTTCCCAGCTCGGCAAGAACACGGGCCAGCGGTTCCGTCAAGTCGGAGGCGTAGACCCCGATGATCTGGGCGTTAGCAGCGGCGGGATTGGTGAGGGGCCCTAGCATATTGAACACGGTCCTGATTCCCATCTCGCGCCGGGCCGGCATGACGTGCTTCATGGCCGTGTGCAAGAGCGGCGCGTAGAGAAACCCGATACCCACCTCGTCGATGCACCGCGCCACCTGGGCCGGCGTCAGCTCGAGGCTGACACCAAGGGTTTCCACCACGTCGGCTGACCCGCACAGCGAGGACACGGAGCGGTTGCCGTGCTTGGCGACCCGCAGGCCGGCCCCAGCCAGCACGAAGGCGGTCGCGGTGGACACATTGAACGTTCCCGCCGCGTCACCGCCGGTACCGGCAGTGTCGAGCAGCATCTCGCGATCGGTACCGGTGAGGGCGGCCACCTCTTCGCCGCGCGTCCGCACGCGCACGACCTTCTGCCGCATGACCTGGGCGAACCCGATGAGCTCCTCGACGGTCTCGCCCTTCATACGCAAGGCGGTCAGGAAGGCGGCGATCTGCGCGTGGGTGGCCGCGCCGGTCATGATCGCTTCCATGGCCGCCGCTGCTTCTATCCGGGTGAGGTCGCGGCGGTCCACCAGCACCCGCACGGCCTCGGTGATGATGGGGCTCGTCATGACGTCCATCCCTCCCGCGTCGACACTGCCGAGAGTATCCCATACGATCAGCCACGCGAGAGCCCCGGCCCCAGGAACGGCGCCTCGGCGGCGCTGACTCGGGGCGCGAGCGAGCGACGTCACCCCAGGAGGTGCACATGAGACGAATCCTGTCGAATGGACCCTGCGCCGTCATCGGCTTGCTCTTGATGTTCACCGCGCTGATCCTCGTCGCCAACCAGCGGATGCGGTCGACGCTCACCCACCGAACAACTCTCTCGTCGCCGCGACGGCTCCCCGACCAACGCGCTCTGGATCGACGCCGCGGGGAGCGTCGGATCGGAACGACACACCGGCCGAGCTGCTGGACGTGAACGGCGGACCAGGCGGGCCGAGCCACCACGGGGCCGTGGCCCGCCAACAACGCCTACGTTTTCTGGGCACCAATGCGCTGGTCCAGTCGGCCCCGGAGAACTAGCCCTCCTGCAGGGCGTGAGCGGCAACGAGCAAGGACGAACGTTCCTGACTCGCCCGTCGACCTGAGGCTGCGCATCCGAAACATCGACCGGCTCACGGTCGCCGCCGACGGCAACGTCGGGTCGGGACCTCCACGCCCGGCCACCGTCTGGAGGTCGCCGGCGCCGCCCGCGTTCACACCAACGGGCAACGCACCTGCTCGTCAGCGGCGCGGGAGACGACGCCTTCATCGACCTCATCAAGCGGACGAGCACGGCATCTTCTGCCCGGATCATGTTCGACGGGTTCACCGACCAGACGGCGCACCAGGGAGATCGCGTTCCTGACCAAGCACGCTCTGGTCCCCACGTTGACCGAGTGGATGCGCATCAAGACCAGCGGCGATATCGGCATCGGCACCACCGATCCTGGCGACCGCTTGCACATCCATGCCGGGAACCTGCGCCTGACCCGGGGAGCCTCGTGGCCACTCATCCTGGAGCAGACGGCCGCCAGCGTGTTCACCATCCAGAACGGCGGCGACGTCCGCTTCGTCCTCGAGCCCGACGGCCTGGCGGCCATTTCGCGGCTACGGCCTCTGGCCGATGGTGAGTACGACTTCGGTCATGTGTGCATATACCCGCGCTTCCCGCCGGGGCGACGACCAGCCAGGGCGTGTACTTCTCAGAGATGCGCGTCGGCCAAGGAGTACGTGCCGACGATTGACACCAGTGCCGGCTATCCCGAAGCCGGCTGACCTGGTGCGCCTCGTACCGGAGCGGCGCAATCCTTATGGTGACGAGCAGGGCGCCGTTCGTGGTGGCCAAGACGGAGACGCCATGCGACACAACGCTCCTGGGTTTCGTCGCCGACCCCTTCGGGGTGGAGCCGACGGCCACAAGACGAACGAACGCTATCTGCCGCTCGCGATCTATGGCTACTTTCCCCGCCAAGGTGACCATGGAGAGCGGGCCCATCCGTCGTGGCGATCCCATCACCTCGAGTTCCACACCCGGTCACGGCATGAAAGCCGTCCAGGCGTGCCGGATCATCGGTTACGCGCTGGAAGACGCCGATCGAGACGGAACCATCCAGATCTTCGCCCACCTCGGCGAGCATGCGGCGCCGGAGGTGCAAGCGCTGCGCGCCGAGCTCGGGGAAGTACGGGCGGAGCTACAGCAACTGCGCGCGCGCTGGCGCGCTAGCCGCGGCTACGGAGCTTGGGGTCCCAGGCGTCGCGGAGCGTGTCGCCGAAGAGGTTGAACCCAAGAACGGCCAGGCTGATGGCCAATCCCGGAAAAACGGCGAGCCCTGGAGCCTGCTCCATGAACGCCCGCCCGTGCTACTCAGCATCAAACCCCACGACGGGATGGGCGGCTGGGTCCCAGCCCCAGGAAGCTGAGCGACGCCTCGATGAGAATCGCGTTGCCCAGCCAGATTGACGCGATGATCAGGATCGGGGCCGTCACGTTGGAAGGATGTGGCTGATGACAACACGCGGCTGCTTACACCCGAGCGCGTGCGCGGCCTCGACGTAGCGGTTCTGCTTGGCCGACAGCACTGCGCCTCGCACGATACGCGAGTTGCCCGGGATGATGACCATGGCGATGGCGAGCATGGCATTGGTGGTGTTTGGGCGGAGCACGGAGACGATGGCCAGGGTCAACACGAGGGCGGGAATGGGGTCAGGAGGCGTCGGCGGGGAGGGGGGGGGGCGTGGCATAGACGGGAACGGCCAGCAGGAGCCGGCGGATCACGTACTTGTGCATGGATCTATCGACGTGGGGGGCCCGCGGGTGGGCCCCCCACACAGTGGTTCCCTATTTGTCGATCCACAGGCGGGCGAGGGTGGAGGAGCCGTAGCCATCGCTGCGCCGGATGGCCAGCGCGCCGATGTTGCGTAGGTGAGGCTGCCAGATGAGGAAGCCGGCATCGTACGGCATCCACATCCTCAGCACCTGGTCGTGCTCACGCTCGAAGATTCTCTTGGTGAGGGCCCGCTGGTCCGCGCGCTCCGGCGTCTGACGTAGCTTGGTGGTCAGCTCGTCGATGACGGGATCGGCGAAGCGGAAATAGTTCTTGGTCGACTTGGAGTGCATGTACTGATAGGTCTGCTCGTCGAGGCTCACCGCATAGCCCGTCTTGAAGCCCCAGGCCATCCCGTCCCACTTACCTTCCGCGTAGCGGCCATAGTAGGTCGTGTAGTCGAGCTTGGTGATCTTGACGTCGATGTTCAGGTTGCGCTTGAGATCCTGCTGGACCAGCTGGACCTGAGAGGTCATCTGCGGGAAGTACTCGTAGTAGAAAAGGGTGGTCTCGAAGCCCTTGCCGTGGCCCGCCTCCGTCAGGAGCTTCTTCGCCTCGGCCGGCTTGTACTGCCACCAGGGGCCGAGCTGGGCCGCCGTGGGTCGCGTGTCCTGAAAATAGATGTAGGGAATTCCCCAGCCGAGAATCCCGTGGCCCTCGTAGATCGTGTCCACCTGCCGCTGGCGATCGATCGCCATGGAGATCGCACGGCGAACGCGCACGTCGTTGAAGGGAGGCCTGTCCTGGGCGAGGGCCAGGCCGAACGGCGTCTGGAGGAACTTGAACTCCTCCACCACGGCGGCCGGGTTCGTCTTCCGGAGAGTGTCCACGTCGGCCAGGCTCGAGACGTGGAAGATGTCGCTCTGGCCGGTCCGGAAGGCCGCCGTCCGGGTGGCGGTATCAGGGGTGGAGAAGATGGTGTACTCGTCGATGTACGGGCGTCCCTTGTCGAAGTAGTCGGGATGCCGGCTGAGGACCGCCTTGACCTTGCGGGTGTTTTCTTTCAGGACGTAGGGCCCGGTGCCGATCATGCGCTTCTTGAGGTCGCCATCCTCCTCCAGCACCTCGCGGGAGAAGATGACGGTGACGGCTTCCGCCAGGTTCTGGGGAAACATGACGTTGGGCGACTTGAGATGGATACGGACGGTGTACTTGTCCGGCGTCTCGATCCCCTCGATCTCCTGGAAGGTGAAGGCCTGCACACCTTCCTTGGCGTACGCTTCGTAGCAGTACTTGACGTCGGCCGCCACGAACTCGCGTCCGTTGAGGGGCGCCACGTTCTGCCACTTGACCCCCTGCCGCAGCTTGAAGGTCCACACGCGCGAGTCTGGGCTTCCCTGCCACGACTCGGCCAGATCGCCCTTGAGAGTGAGGTCGGCCGTGCCGCTGGCCTCGTCGGCGAAGGGATAGCGGACGAGACGGTTGCAGACGAGCGACGCGATCTGGAAGAGGCCCACCGAGTTTGTCAGCCGTGGATCGAGGACGGGCGGATCCCAGGCCGTGGCCCGGGCCAAGGTTCCACCGCGCTTCGGCGGCTTCGTGCTGGGGGGAATCCAGTCGGGGTACGAGGGCCGCGCCTGGGCGAACGCGCGCCCGCGGCTGACGATCAGGGCGGTGGCAGCGGCGCCACCCCATCCCGCGTGCTTGAGGAATTGCCGGCGATTGACGTGAAGACGAAGCATCCTTGCTCTCTCCTTGTCTGATCACCTCAGCGCGGGCACCGTCGGCCGCCCCGCCGAGTGCGGGGAACATGACGCACGCTCCCCTGGCAAGTCAAGTGTATTCGCCGCCGCTTCGTGCATTTGCTCCCAACAGTGTATTCGCTGCCGCGCCCACTCGCCCAACGATCTGCAGTGGTTGGTGGCGATGCCCTGCGGACTCGGTACCTATCTCTACCGGGTCGCTGTACGAAAAAACGAAAGAACGAAGAAAGCCCGAGCCCAAGGAGGCGCCCTTCGCGGACGCGCATCCGTGCTCGCGGGTGTCGGTAGAATAGCGACGATGGCTGTGCCCCGTCGCGACCGTTCGGCCACGAGCGGCTCCACCCCTCAGCGGTTCGGAGTGCCAGGCCAGTACGACGCCAACGGCGTGGATGTCTCGCTCATTCGCGCCAACCTGCGGGTCACGCCGACGGAGCGCGCGCGCCGGGCTGAGCGGGCACGCCGCGCGGCGCTGAGGGTCCAGGCCATTGGACGAGCGGGGCGAGCCAAGCCCGCTTGAACGCTTCTGCGCCGTGCTGGCCGAGCACGGCGTGGAGTTCATCGTCGTGGGCGGGCAAGCCGAAGCGCTCATGGGCAGTTCCCGTGTGACGTATGACGTCGACCTCTGCTACCGACGCACCTCCGACAACCTGAGGCGGCTGGCGACCGCCCTGGGCACTCTGAATCTGACCCTGCGCGGCGCTCCGCCTGATCTGAAGTTTCGACTCGATGCCCAGGCGCTCGCGCTCGGCCAGAACTACACGTTCGAGGTGGATGGCGAGTACCCGCTCGATCTGCTTGGTTACCTGGAGCCAATCGGGGTGTACGACGATCTCCTCCCCCACGCGGAGGCCATCGCCATTGGTGGCCGTCCGACTCTGGTCATCGGCCTGGACGACCTCATTCGCATCAAGCGCACACATCACCGCCCCAAGGACCGCGAATCGCTCCTCCAGCTCGAAGCCATCAAGCGCCTGCGCCAGCAGGAAGGGCTGCGCTAAGCCTCCATCGGGGCGCCACCCGCAACGTCCCTAGATAGACCAGGCTGAGCAGGACGTCAGCGAGGAGAATGTCTGGGCCTGATGCGGCCGAGCCCGCCGCCAGGCTTGCGTTACTCACGGCGTGCCCTGGCGCGTGTAGAGCCGGGCTACGACGTCCTCGATGTCGGGCTCGAGCACCGAGATGTCGCGCAGCGCTGCGACTTCGACAAGTCGGCTCACGAGATCGCCGGCCATGGTGGCGCCGTCCAGCGTGTAGTGATCCGCCGCCCGTCGGCCTGTGTCGATTCCACCGTCACTCCGGGAAGCACCAACTCAACCGCCAGCGGCTCGTCGAGATCCACGACGAGCCGGCGGCGTGAGCCGCACCGGGCGTGGAGGTCGTCCAGCGAGCCGTCGTGCACGATGCGACTCTGGTCGATCACCACTAGACCGGCGGCACAGTGCGCTCGATATCGGCCAGATCATGCGTCGTCAGCACGATCGTCGTGTCGCCGCCGGCGCCCAACGCGGCGAGGAACGCGCGCGCGGCCTGCTTGCTCACCACGTCGAGCCCGATGGTCGGCTTGTCGAGGAACAGTACGTCAGGCCCGTGCAGGAGCGCCGCGGTCAGCTCACCCCGCATCCGCTGGCCGAGCGAGAGCCGCCGTACCGGGACGAGCATAGGATGCCTCGCTGGAGTCGTCCCGCGTTTCTTATCGTGCTTTTCGGGCCCTGTCGGCAAGATAGGCGACGCAATTCATCAGGAACCGCAGGTTGTCGGGAACTTCGATCTGGCCGGCCGATGGCCAGTCGGTGCCCGCATTTCCAGTGATGCCCGAATGTCCGATGACGATGACGTTCCCTTTGCCAACCGTGTACAGTACGGCAAAGGCGAGATCGGCGTTGTGGTACTTCAGCGGACTGGAGTCCTTCCAACCCGCGGGAAGTGGAACGAGCACGGTGCTGGTGGCAATGTTCGGGCCACCGTCGATGACGATCCCGCCCGAATCCAAAGCCTGGACCGACCTGACATGTTCGATGACCGGCCTGGGCGCCTTCCGACTTGGTCTCATCGTCAAGCCGCCGAGCGGGATGGCGGCGAAGACGGTGGTGATGCCTAGCGCCGCTGCCAGTTGGATGTCGTTGATTGGCCAATACGGACCGGGTCCCTGGTCTGGAAGTCGCTGTGATTGACGAACAGCAGGAGGCCGCCGCCCGCTTCGACCCAACGCAAGATTCCGCCAAGGTCGCTGCTGGAATAACCGAAGTTGTAGTCCGCCGGGATCGGGTTCGGATTTATTGGCGGCGGTGTGCTGTGCTTTGGGACAGCGGTGTATTGGTGGGTGGTAATGATGAAGACATCCTGCCGGGAGGTGTCGCCGTTACCCTCCAGTTGCGGTGCAATTGCCTGCTGCCAGTCAGTGTAATTCACCGCATAGTGCTTTGTCAGCGCGTTCGTCCAGGTGGTCAACCGATCATCGGTTTGGTTTTGCACCTGAACTTGAGCGCCCATGCTGTCAAACATGATATTGGGGACGTTGAGAGAGAGTCTGCCCGCGGCATGGGCGCTGTGCACAAACGGGACGGCCAATGTCATCGAGGCTGCCCCTTGCAGCACGGTGCGCCGTGTCAGCAATGTACGACTCATCTGTCACCTTCCTCGTCCGTCGAACGCTAATAAGCTCGCCGGCGGTTGCCTTCGCGCCGCCGAGAGTATCCTAACTGCTCTCCGGGTATGTCCGTCAAGCCAGTGGCGGCTCTCCAGTGATCGGCGCAGTAGGATCAACCCATTTCTTAGATTGAAGTAAGATCGTCCGCCGGGCCCGATGGCAAAGGCCGCCCAGCCCCGAGCTGGCCGATGAGGGCGTCACTGGCGACGAGCAGGACGGATCCTAGGAGCGGAGGGGAGCATGCATCGAAGACGCTTTCTGAAGCAGCTGGCGGGCACGAGCGCGGCGGCGGCGTCCTCCTCCTTATTTCCCGCGGGCGCGGTACCACGCACCACGGCGGCCGCCGGTGCGAGTCCATCACGCGTGTCCATCCGGTACCTCACGTGTGACGACCGCTTCGTGGATGCGCGGCCGTGCTTCGATCCCACTGGCCAGATCGTGTTGTTCATGCGTAGCCCGATCAAGCAGCCAGACCAGGCTTGGCTCTATTCGATTCCCATTCGCCCCGCCTCGCGCCATCCTCGCAACTGCCGGGCACCGGAACCGTTCTTCGTCGACCCCACGTTGCCGGCAACGCGCCCCGATTGGTCCTGGAGCCGGACATCGTTCGAGATCGCGTTCGCCAGCACCTCGGACCTCTACCTGCTGGACGCCTCGACGAGACAGGCGTTGCTCGTCGACTGTCAGGCGTCAGACTCGATCGTCATCGACACGCTGAGCTATCCATCGTGGACGGGCGATGGCAGTGCCATTGTCATGACGAATTACTCTGAGAAGGCACTGCAACACCAGAGGTTGCTCGCGGTCTCGGTGCCGCCGCTCCCCCCCGACCCGTTCACGGCCCCTTGCACCGCGGTGACCGACCCTGATCAGGTGTGGCCGGGCATGTCGAGTGTGTCTCCGTCCGATGCCGGCCTCGTCGCCTTCGCCGGCCAGACGCCGAATCTCGCCCGAACGTACGATCAGAACTGGAACGAGATCTGGATCTAGAACGGCGCTGATCCCGAGACGAGCGTTGCGTTGGAAGTCAACGGCATTCTGGACGAGCCCCCTGGTGGTCACCGAACGACAGTTCCTCGCTTTCGAATCCGTGCTCACGCCGGCCGACGGGTACAACGCCTTCTATCGGATCTGGGTTTTGGAGCTGACGGTCGACCTACCCTCGGTGGGCACCATGCAGATGGTCACACCGCCCGATCTCCCGGTTTAGCACGCCAAGTGGTCCCCGAATGGCCGCTTGATCGTTTTCGCCTACGTCATCCCGGGAGCGCAACCGGAATCGACGCCGCAGGGCGATATGATGCCGCAGGGAATCGCGATCGTCGATGTCCCCTCGAATATCTCTGGGGCGTAGAGACGGCCCCGTTCCGGCGACACGGCGAAGGCCG
Organism: uncultured Candidatus Rokubacteria bacterium; assembly: GCA_963754315.1. GTDB lineage: Bacteria > Methylomirabilota > Methylomirabilia > Rokubacteriales > CSP1-6 > CAVWFS01. Next base: position 273,538 of record CAVWFS010000001.1, on the reverse strand, counting down.
CCGAGCATCGCGCGGCCGCCCGGCAGGTTTTCGACGAGCTGAGCATGACATTCTGGAGCGGGCGCGAGTGACCGAACATGTTCACGATCGCGCCGACCCGCGCTCACATTCCGCTCCCGCCACCCCCGGCTGCCTGCAGGACGATCTCGGAGCGCGCCCCGCCCACGCTCTGCGTGTTGGTCGGGCTTCCTTCTGCGACAATCCGGACGCGGTGCATGACGTCAGCAGCAGCGCGATCTGGGCCATTCCGAGAACTCGCATCAACAATCGGACACCCTCCCAGCCCACGTGGGCTCATCGGCCACTCAGCGGAAGGGTTGGTATCGCTGTCCTCAGACCGATCAGGCGTACACGAAGGCAGCGTCGTCGAGGTCGATCGCCGGAAACGCGTCCTTCTCGGCCCAGTAGTCCTGGGTATGCGCCCATTCCGGCTTGTCGCCGCGCCGTGGCAGAAGGTGCATACCTCGCACCATGTATCCGGGATTGAAATTGTCCGGATCGATCCACGGCAGGCGGGGCATGTCGTGATCCTGTGAGCGCAGCGCGGGAACCACGCGCCGCGCACCCCGGGCCTTCATGTGGTTGAGGAGGCGGCACACGAAGTCGGCAACGAGGTCCGCGCGCAGCGTCCAGCTCGCGCGAAAGTAGCCGAAGACCCAGGCCAGGTTGGGCACGCCGGTGAACATCATCCCGCGATAGGTGATTGTGTCGGAGAAGACAAGCGGCGCGCCGTCGATGGTGAAGGCGATGTCACCGAGAACGCACAGGTTGAAGCCGGTGGCGGTGAGGATGATGTCGGCCTCGAGCAGGGTGCCCGACTTCAGCAGGATGCCCGCTTCCGTGAAGCGCTCGATCTCGTCGGTCACCACCGAGACCTTGCCGTCGGCGATGGCCTTGAACATGTCACCGTCAGGGACGAAGGCCAGGCGCTGCTGCCAGGGGCGGTAGCGCGGCGTGAAGTGGCGCTCGATGTCGCAACCGGGGCCGACGTGGGTGCGCACGGCGGCGAGCAACTCCTCCTTCACTGCCTCCGGCTCGGTGACGCAACGCCCGGTGAAGACGGCCTGCTCGTAGAGGATCTTGCGTCGCACGATCTCGTGGATCCACGCCGGATCCACCTGCAGCCGCCGCAGCTCGTCGGCGATGTCGATGGCGTTGCGACCGATGCGGAAGTATGTGGGCGATCGCTGCAGCATGGTGATGTGAGCACAGTCGGCCGCCATGGCGGGGATGACCGTGGCGGCGGTGGCGCCGGAGCCGATGACCACGACCCGGCGGCCTCGGTAGTCGAGGTCGGCCGGCCACGTCTGCGGATGGACGATGCGCCCCGCGAAGTCGGCCACGCCCTCCCACTCCGGGGTGTAGCCCTCCGCGTGGCGGTAGTAGCCCTGGCACATGAAGAGGAAGCCAGCGGCGAAACGCCGCGCCTCGCCCGTATCCGTGCGCGTGGCGTCGACGGTCCAGCGACACTCGACGCTGGACCAGCTGGCACGATCGACGCGATGTCCGTAGCGGATGTGGCGGTGGAGGCCGTTCTCGTCGATGACCTCGCCCATGTACTTCAGGATCTCGGCGGCGGTGGCGATGGGGGCGCCGGTCCAGGGCTTGAAGCGGTAGCCGAAGGTGTAGAGGTCACTGTCGGAACGGATCCCGGGGAAACGGTGCGTGATCCACGTCCCGCCGAAGGCGGCCTGCGCCTCGAGCACGACGAAGCGCGTGCCCGGGCACTGCTGCGTCAGATGGTAAGCGGCGCCGATGCCGGAGATGCCGGCTCCGACGATTAGCACGTCGACGTGCTCGACCGGCATGGGCGGTGCAGTGAGTCGGGCGATCGCGTCGCGGGCTTCAAGCGCTGATGACGTCATTGGAGTCTCCCGCCGTGGGCCGTCCGGACCCATGACGTCGATCTTACGCTTCACTGCCTTCAGATGTGTCGGGAGGCGCTGGGACCGCCGTGCCGGCGAGCGTGATCCGAGCCCAGGCCTCCGCCTCAGGGTAGGAGGTCGGCGACTGCAATCAGGGCGTGGGGGGCGGCCAGAGGCGAGACGTGCTCGCTGGCGGCGAGGCTCTGCACGGCCTGGTAGTGCCAGCCGAACGGCGCCGCCGAGTCGGCGCCCGGCTCCCGGTAGACGGTCAGCACACGATTCGGCAGGTTGACGATCCAGAGTTCCTGGATCCCCGCTCGGGCGTAGAGACTCGCCTTGGTGGTCTTGTCGAAGGGCAAGCTAGATTGCGCGACCTCGACGATCAGCACAGGGCGCGATGGGACCTGGAGCAGCGCCTGCCGCGCCATCCCCTGCACCACCGAGATGTCCGGCTCGGGCCGGGACTCATCGTCGAGGTTGACGGGCAGCTGGCCGCGGATTCGCCAGCCGGGCCCGAAGGCTTCTCGAAGCGCGGCGTCGACCAGCTCGATGCAGAGCGCGTGGGATTCACCCTGCGGCTCGCGGACGATCAGCTCGCCGCCGATCAGCTCGAGGCGCTCTTCCGGTCCGAAAACGTCCTGCTCGATGAGCCGCTCGTACTCGCTCCGACTCCAACGTCGTGTCCGGTACATAACGGCTGCCATGTCGTCCCGTTTGCCACGCTAGAGCCGGCCGCTACCGAAAGTCAATGTCACGAAACGAAGACTCTCAGACACACCCGCGCCCGGCCAAAGCGGTATATCCTTCTCGGGTGCCGCCCGGGCGGCGACTCGCAGGGAGGGTTACATGAGCGCAACCGCGACCTTCAAGGACATCGGCGTCAGCATGGCGGGTCACGTCGGCCAGATCGAGATCCAGCGTCCCCCGCACAACTACTTCGACAACGCCCTTATCAACCAGATCGCCGACGCCCTCGAGGCGTTCGACCGCGATCCGCGCTGCCGCGCGGTGGTGCTGTGCGCGCAGGGCAAGTCGTTCTGCGCCGGCGCCGATTTCGCCAACCGGCCCAGCACCGGATCCGCCGACGGCGAAGGCAGCGGCCCCGCCAAGCACCTCTACAAAGAAGCCACGCGCATCTTCCGCACGCGTAAGCCCATCGTGGCCGCCGTCCAGGGGGCGGCCATCGGAGGGGGCCTGGCCTAGCCCTCGCCGCGGATTTCCGCGTCACCTGCTCGGAGGCCCGCTTCAGCGCCAACTTCAACCGGCTCGGGTTCCACCCAGGCTTCAGCCTCACCTTCACCTTGCCGCGCCTGGTCGGGCAGCAGAAGGCGAACCTGCTCTTCTACACGGCGCCGCGTACCCGGGGACGAGGCGGTGGCCATGGGCCTCGCCGACCTGCTCGTGCCGCTCGATCAAGTGCGGACCGCCGCCACCGAGCTGGCGACGGAGATCGCCCAGTCCCCGCCCCTGGCTGTGCAGGCCACCCGTGAGACGATGCGCGGGGCTTTGCCGACGAGGCGAGCGAGCGACCGAGTGCGAACTGACTGAGCAGGATTGGACGCGGAAGACAGCTGACTTCAAGGAAGGCGTCAAGGCGTGGGCCCAGCGTCGTCTGCCGAGCCTCGAGGGCCGCTGACCGGCATGACCTCCCCTTCGCTCGCGAGCCGGTCTGCCAAGGGCCGGCTACAGGCCGAGATAGGCCTGGCGGACCTGGTCGCTCTCGAGCAGCTCGGCGCGGCGGCCGCTCAGCACGATGCGCCCGTTCTCGAGCACGTAGGCCCGGTGACAGAGCTCCAGCGCCTTGCGCACGTTCTGCTCCACGAGCAGGATGGTCGTCCCCTCCGCGTTGATGCGCATGAGGTTGTCGAAGATCACCGTCACCATCACCGGGGCCAGCCCCAGGCTCGGCTCGTCGAGCAGCAGCAGGCGTGGAAGCGACATGAGGGCGCGTCCGATGGCGCACATCTGCTGCTCGCCCCCGGACAGGGTCCCCGCCAGCTGGCCCGCGGCGCTCGGCCAGCCGCGGAAAGAGCCCGAAGACCCGCTCCCGGGTCTTGGCGCGGCGCGCTGGCTTTCCGGGGTGCGCGCCCCGAGATCGAGATTCTCCAGCACGGTCATGGTGGGAAGAGCTGACGGCCCTCGGGAACGAGGGCGATGCCGCGTTCCACGACCTCCACGAGGGAAGCCCATCGATGCGCTCCCCCTCCAGCTCCACCGTCCCCGTCGCGGCCGCAGCAGACCGGTGAGCGCGCGCAAGGTGGTCGTCTTGCCCGCCCCGTTGGAGCCCACCAGCGCCACCAGCTCGCCGCGCGCGATCTCCAGCGAGACCTCCGCACGGCCACCATGTCACCGTAGGCAACCTCAGCCCATCAAGCGAAGCAGTCTTTCCTCCGCCGAGGCCGCATCGCCCAGATAGGCCTCGATCACCCGTGGGTCGCGGGCCACCTCTTGGGGTTGGCCCTCCGCGATCAGCTCGCCGTAGTTGATGACGATGACCCGATGGGACAGGCTCATCACCGCTCGCATCACGTGCTCGATGAGCAGGATGGTGACGCCCCGGTTGTTGATGGCCCGCACCAGCTCCACGATCCGTTCCGTCTCGGTGGCGTTGAGGCCGGCCATGACCTCGTCGAGAAGAAGCAGAGTCGGCTCCGTGGCCAGGGCCCGCGCCAGCTCGAGCCGCTTGCGCTCGGCCAAGGTCAGGCTCCCCGCCGCCTGATCGCGCTTGGTCGACAGCCCCACCTCCTCGAGCACCGCCTGCGCGCGGGCCCGGGCCTGAGAGCGGCGCGGCTCGCGGGCGAGCGCTCCCACCTCCACGTTTTCGAGCACGCTCAGATGGGGAAACGGCCGCACGATCTGGAACGTACGAGCCAGACCGAGCGCGCAGATCGTGTGCGGCTTGAGGCCCACGATCGAGTCGCCGCGGAAGTGGATCTCTCCGGCTCGGGAAGGAGAAATCCGGACAGGATACCGAACACCGTGGTCTTGCCTGCCCCGTTGGGACCGATCAGAGCCACCATCTCACCCTCGGCCAGGCTGAAGGACAGGTCTTGAACCGCGTGGAGACCCCCGAAGCGCTTGCCCAGATTCCGGACCTCGAGAATGGCCACCCCTCAGCTCCGGGGAGCCTGCCCGAGGAGTCGGCGGAGATACGGGTACGCGCCCTGGGGCATGAACAGCACGACGAGGACGAGCAGGACTCCATAGGCCACCAGGTGCGCGCCGGTCCAGCCGCCCTGGGCCAGGTAGTGTCGAGAGACCTCCGCGAGCGGGCTCAGGATGAAGGAGCCGAGGATGGGGCCGAGCAACGTCCCGGCACCTCCCACGATCGGCCGGAGATGATCTCGACCGAGAGAGGAATGCCGAACAGCGAGTTCGGTTGCAGCGACAGCAGGTAGAAGGCGTAGAACGTTCCGCCCATGCCGGTCAGGAAGGACGAGATGATCATGGCCAGCAGCTTGTACCGAAAGGTGTTCACGCCCAGCGCCTCTGAGGCCTCCTCGTCCTCCCGGATGGCCCGCAGATAGACCCCGAAGCGCTGGCGCTCGAGGAGCCAGGCCACGGCGGTGGCGAGCAGCATGAGGGCCAGGGTGATGTAGTAGTGAGCCCGGTTGTCACGGAACTGGAACTGCCAGGGATCGCCGGTGAAAGTGATGTAATAGCCGACGGCCGCCCCTACGGCCTCCAGATTGTTGGCGACGATGCGACACACCTCGGCAAAGGCCACCGTCAGCAGGACGAAGTAGAAGCCTCGCAACCCGAAGCGGAAGCCGAGATAGCCGATGACGGCGCCCAGCACGGCGGCCAGGGCGCCTCCCACGAACATGCCCACCCACGGGGTCAGCCCCGCGCCTTGCGCGAGCACGGCGGACGCGTAGGCACCGATGCCGACGAACGCGGCGTGGCCGGCCGAGAGCTGCCCGGCGTAGCCCCCCACGATGTTCCAGGCCTGGCCCAGGAACGCGTAAAAAAAGATGAAGATGAACAACGTCAGCAGATAGGAGCTGAGCACCGCTGGCAACACCAAGAGCACCAGCAGGACGAGGGCGCCCGCTATCCTCATCGCGACCTCTGCCCGAAGAGCCCGGCCGGGCGGAAGAGCAGCACGATGATCAGCAAGGTGAAGCTCACCAGCTCCTTCATCGATGGCGCGAGGAACACCGCGCCAGCGACTCCGCCACTGACACCAGCAGTCCCCCGATGAAGGCGCCCAGCAGGCTACCCATGCCACCGATGATGACGATGTTGAACGAGGTGACGGACAGCTGGAGACCCGTGGTGGGCTGAAATGGCAGGATGGGAGCGACCAGCGCCCCCGCCGCCCCACGCAGGCGGCTCCGATGGCGAAGGCAAGGGCGTAGACGCGCCGCACGTCGGCGCCGATGACGAGAGCGCCATAGGTGTTGTCGGCGGCGGCCCGGATGGTTCGCCCCCCTTCCGTGCGGAACAGGAACAACCACAGGAGCACGGTGAGGCCGATGGCCACCACGAAGGTGACCAGGCGCGCCACGTCGACGAAGAGCGGCCCCAGCCACAGCGCGGCCGCGCTGAGCGGCGACGGATGCGCTGCGGCTCGGGCCCGAAGGCCATCAGGGCCGTATTCTCCAGGACGAGGGCGACGCCGAGCATCAAGAGGATTTGCATCTCATGGGGGGCGTCGATGATGCGGTTGACCAGCCCGCGCTGCACGGCCAGACCCAGGCCGAACAGGGCGGCTGCGCAGACCAGGAAGGCGAGGTAGGGATCGATGCCGAATCGGGTGGCCAGTAGCCAGGCCAGGTACATTCCCCACACCATCATGTCGCCGTGGGCGAAGTTGACGACGCGCATGACCCCGAAGATCAAGGTGAGACCGACGGCCATCAGGCTGTAGACGCCGCCGAAGAGGAGCCCGCTCAGCAGTCCTTGCGCGACGAGGGTGGGGTCCATGGGCGCGGGGGGCCGCCGGGTTCGCCGCCGGCGGCCCGGCGCTACGCTTTAGGGCGCGGGAAGACGAACTTCTGCACGGCCGCGTCCTTGGGCCACACCGCCACCGGTTTCTGGCCCAGGATCTCTATCATGGTGGGATGGCGTTCGGGTTGTCCCCGATCTCGTTGAAGACGATGGGACCGCCGTACTGCATGAGGCCCTCCGTGTAGTTCGTCTTCTTGAGAGCCTCCACGATGGCATCGGCGTCCGTCGACTTGGCGCGCTCCAGCACGTTGGCGATCACGAACATGCCGTCATAGGAGTAGCCGGAGTTGGTGTCGAAGGTCTTGGGCTTGCCGGTCTCCTTCTCGGCCCGCTTGCGATACTCCTCGGCCACCGCGATGGTGCGGGGATTCTTGAAGTTCGGCCACGGCACGCTGGCCAGAACATATTCGAGGTCTTGCTTGAGCACGGCCAGCTGGCCAGCCTCGTAGAGACCCGGACCGCCCGGACTCACCACCCCCATCATCTCGACCCGCTGCTTGCGCAGCTCGGGCAGGAGGATCTGCGCAGAGGCAGGACGCGTGATCGGCGCGATCACGTCGGGCTTGGCTGCCTTGGCGCGCGAGACCTCCGTCGAGAGATCCTGGGGGGGCTCCGGCCACGGGATGACATCCACGATCTCCCACGATGGCTTGGCCGCCGCGTGGGCGGCCTGAAAGCCCTTGGCCGAGTTCTGGCCGAAGAGGTCGTTGCAGTACATCAGCACCACGCGCTTGGGCGACACCCCCGCTTCCTGGAAGATTTCCGAGAAGTACTGGACGGCCTTGCGGCCGAACGTCGAGCCCGTGGGGAAGTTGCGGTACACGTACTGGACCTTCTGCTGCCCGTCCTTCACGGCCTTGGCCACGTTGGCGGTGATGGGGTCGGCGGCCGCGATGTCGACCAGCAAAGGGATGCGCCGCTGCTGGGCCACCGGCACGATGGCCGCCGTGCTGCCCGAGTCGAACGAGCCCATCAGCATCTGGGCGCCCTGGTTGACGACCCGCTCGGCCTCGGTGCGTCCGACATCCGGCTTCGTCTGGGTGTCGCCAAGGAGTAGCTCGAGCTTCATCCCTCCCATGGACTTGATGCCGCCCGCCGCATTGATCGTATCGGCTGCCATCTGCGCGCCGAGCCGGCAGGCCTGACCAGGTTCGGCCAGCGGGCCCGTGACCGGGTGGATGACCCCGATCTTGAACGTCTTGGCCTGGGCCAGGAGCGGCCGCGGAACGCTGGCCACGGCGGCCCCGGTCACAGCGGTACGCAGGAACACACGTCGGGTACTGTGACGCCTCGACATACGGAGAGCCTCCTGACTCACGGTGCGGCCGCTACTCCAGGACGGCGCGCGCGGCCTCCTGTAAGGGATTGCCGATGCCCGCCGCGAAGATCACCGAGTGACGAATCCGTGAAGCTCGCCTACCGACCGATGAACCCGTAGAGCTTGCCGGCGTTCTCGCAGCAGATCTTGCGGCGAACAGACGACGGCAGGTGCCCGAGCTCGCGGGCAAGCACCTCGGTAGAGTCGGGCCACACCCCGTCGGGATGCGGAAAATCCGAGCCCCACATCACGTTGTCCTCGCCGAGCTCGTCGATCAGCTTGATGCCGATGCGGTCCGATTGATATGTCGCCCGGCACTGACGCCGCCAGTAGTCACTGGGCTTCATGCTGAGGCCGAGGTCCTTGAACTGGTCTTCCCACTCGAGGTCCATGTGGTCCAGGATGTAGGGAATCCAGCCGATCCCCCCTTCTCCGATCACCACGCGCATGCTCGGGTGGCGCTCCAGCACGCCTCCGTAGACGAGGGACATGAGGATGGTCGACATATAGATCTGGAAGCCGCTGATGTGAACGGCGAACCCAGCCCGCGCCACCCGGTGCGGCATGGGCGCGTCCACCTTCTCGCCCCACGCGCTCCCCCACAGGGTCTTGCGGATGCCGTCGGGCATGCGGCCGCCCACCGTATGAAAGTGCAGTGGCAAGCCCGACTCGTCGACCGCGTCCCACAAGGGTTCCCAGTACGGCTCGTAGAGCGGGGGCATGTCCAGGGTGTTGGCGACATCGAGCCCACGCACGCCGCCCCGCTTGACCACGCGCTGGACCTCGTTGACGGCGGCCTCGATGGGCACGCTCGGGATGCAGGCGAGGCCGGCGAAGCGGTCGGGGTGGGTCTCGCAGAAGTCGGCCAGAAAGTCGTTGTAGATGCGAATCAGCTCCACGGCCGCTTCCGGATCGTTCATGCGCGTGCTGGAGCCGAGGATTCCATAGAGAACCTCGGCCTGCACGCCGTCACGATCCTGATCCTTGAGTCGAAGCTCCGGGTCGCTCAGGCGCCGGATCCCGCGCTTGCCGTCCTCGTAGAGCCCGGTGGAGGCCATCCGATCCGAGCGGTGGATCTGCCCCGGCACGTACTCGCGGCCGGCCGAGCCCATGCCATTGGCGAGCCCGAAGTTGCCGCCCTTCTTGGTGACCCACATGGGGCCCTTGGGCCCCTCGGTGACATAGGGCATGCGGTCCCGCATGGCCGCCGAGGTGCGACTGGTGAAGAGATCAGGTGGCAGCCAGCAGAGATCCAGATGGCAGTCGGCGGAAATTCGATCGTAGTGCATGCGGCCTCCCCGCGGGTCGCCACACGGTCGGACCGTGTCGACCAAACGCGCCCTAGTGTAAGAACCCTCGCGCGCGGGTGTCAAACACCATCGCAGGTCGAGACGCGGAGACCTGTTTCACCAGCCTCTACCCGGGGACGTCCGACCGCACAGTCACTCGATGACCTCATCGGCCCGAGCCAGCACCGATTGCGGAATTCGGAGACCAAGAGCCTTAGCGGTCTTGACGTTAATGACGAAGTAGAGCCTATCGACTCGTTCCACAGGCAGCTCTCCTGGATCGGCGCCGAGCAGCACGCGCTGGAGGCGACTCTTCCTGACACGCTATTCTTACCTGTCGACGCGGAGGGCGGCGACACGGTCCATGTCCAGCTCCACACCGAGGCCGGGCCCGGCAGGCACCGCAATCTCTCCGTTCTCCGGCACGATCGGCGCGGTGACGATGTCCGTGGCCAGGGTTCCGCAGCGGCCGACGGCGAACGGGCCTTCCATAAGCGGCCCCGGCCACGCCCCGCAAATGTGGGCGACGGCGGCCGTGGCGATACTCGTGCTCGGGTGGTTCCCGGGAAAGATCCGGATACCGGCGGCGGCCGCTAGATGCCAGAGACGATGCACCCGGTAGATCCCGCCATTCTTGGCGATTTTCGTCTGCACCACGGTGGCGGCGCGCTGACGGATGATCTCCAGGAGGGAATGCTCGGTCGACACCGACTCGTCCGCCATGATGGGAATGGTGGTGACCCGGCTCAGGGCCGCCAGCCCACCGATGTCCCAGATCGCGACCGGCTGCTCGGCCACGTCGATGTCGTACGGCTCCAGCTTTCGCAGAAGCGCCGCCGCCGCGTCGTAGGCCATCGCCCCGTTGGCGTCCACGCGTAGCACGACGCCGTCGCCGAAGCGCGCCCTCAACGCCGCCACATTCTTCACGTCCCGGGTGGCATCGACGCCAATCTTGAGGCCGAAGTGGCGAAAGCCCTGCTCGTACGCCGTCTCCGCCGACTCGACCAGTTCCTCCACGGTGGGCTTCATGGAGAGGATGGCGCCGATACGGACCCGATCCCGGCATTCCCCGCCCAGCAGCACATGCACGGGCAGGCCCACGGCCCGGCCCACCACGTCGTACAGCGCGTCGCCCACGGCCGCCTGCGCGTAGAGGCTGTTGTACATCGCGTCGTTCAACGCGTGCAGGATTCCACTGATGTCAAAGGGAGACCGGTTGAGCAAGATGGGCTCGAAGTAGTCCTCGACCGTCCGCACCAGGTTCACGAGCGTCTCGGCGCTGCCCTGCCGCCGCCACGCCTGGGTCTCCCCTACTCCAACAATCCCCTCGTCCGTGTGGATCCGAACCAGGAGCACCTCGAGCATGTCCCGCGCCGGCCCCTGCGAGATCTTGAACGGTGACGCGAAAGGAAGATGCAGTGGGATCGGTTCGACTCTGACGATCTTCATCACACGCCCCTCGGGTCCTCGGCGGAGGTGTGATCGGTAGGCTGCGGGGTGGCGGTCAGCACGGTAACTTCGTCCGGGACGTGGAAGCGGTGCCAGTGCCCTTGTGGCACCACGATCAGCATTCCGGCCCGCAGCGCGAAGGACTCGCGGCCCACCCTCGGTCATGATGGTGAGCGTCGCCGCCCCGTTCAGAATCTGCACGAGCTCATCCCCGTTCCGATGGCGCTCCCAGGAGCTGTCTCCGGAAAAGCTCCCGGCGAAGATGCTGCCGTCACGGAAGGGGGCCAGGACGGCGAACGCCGCCTTCGCTTCCGCTTCCGTGGTAGCCGTGCTGCGCCCGTGGAGTACCGGTCGGCCGGCCAGCTCAGCCTTGATGTCGACGGCCTTGATCATGCTGGTTCCCTCGTGAAATATTCGGCGCGACCTCAGAAAGGGTTCTCATTCGATGAAGTGATCCGCGTGCGGCGTAGCCTCGGAGATTCTGGGCCTTCCGGTATGATGCAATATCCTACCAGAGGGGACGGGAACGATGCCCGCGGACAAGATCGCCATTACGCTCGATCGGGAGCTTGTCAACGAGATCGACCGCGGAGTGAGACAGGACTCTATCGGAATCGCAGTCGCGCCATCGGTCCGGGAAAAGCTCGACCTGCACCGGCGTCGTCGACTTTCTGTCGAGGCAAGGAAGCTCGATCGCAGGGAGGAGCAGGCCCTCGCCGAGGAGGGTACGACGGGTGAGAGACGACGTGGCTCGAGTACTGAGAGGAGGAGTGTACTGGGCTGATCTCAATCCCGTCCTGGCCGCAAGCAAGCCGGCCTTCGGCCCGTCCTTGTGATCAGCCACGACGTCCTGCACCCGCACTCCGGTACCGTCATCGCTCTGCCATCACGAGCCAGCCGCAGCACGCCGACTTTCCACTCACCTATCCCGTGGAGACCCTGCGCCTCCAAGACCTCCTGGGGTCAAGATCAGCCAGATCCGTACACTGTCGGTCGAGCGGCTCGGACGTCGGATCGGTGCCCTGGACGCCGACGAGGTGGATGCGCGTCGTCGAAGCCCTCTTCGAGCTAGTCGGATAGTCGTCGCTCGCGACCCTCCAGAGCCTCTTCGACGAGCGGCGGAGGTCTGAGCCCGCAGGCGGCCAACGATACGCCACTTCTCTGCCGAAATCGGCTACGATTCACGTTCGGGGCCGACGCTGGCCCGAGACGTTCCGACCGAGGAGAGAGGCATGATTCTCGAGCGCTTCAAAGTTCCCGCCAAAGACCAGGTCTTCGTCTCCGACGCAGCGCTGCGACGCACCGTCAGCCAGATCTTCGAAAAGCTCGGAGTGAGCCCGGATGACGCCGCGGAAGGAGCTGATGTCTTGACCATGACGGACCTCCGTGGGGTCGAAACCCACGGCGTGTCGAACATGCTGCGGGCGTACGTCCGGGATTACCGGGCCGGCAAGCTCGATCCCCGACCCGGCTGGCGCGTGCTGCGGGAGTCGCCCGCGACCGCCGTGATCGACGCCGAGCGGCGGCTCGGGGTCATGGTGGGACCGCGGGCCATGCGACTGGCCATGGAGAAGGCCCGTAAGGTCGGCGTCGGCGTGGTCGCCGTCCAGAACAGCGGGCATTTCGGCGCCATCGGCCACTACGCGATGCTGGCCGCTCTTCAAGATATGGTCGGCGTGTGCTTCACGGGGGCGGGGTTGAGCGTGGTGCCGACCTTCGCGTCGAAGCCGCTCATTGGCACCAACCCGATTGCCGTCGCCGCCCCCGCCCGTCACGAGGCGCCGCTGCTCTTCGACGTCGCTACCTCGGCCATTGCCGGCAACAAGATCCGTCTGGCCATGAGGGTCGGCTCGCCCCTGCTCCCGGGCTGGGTCACGGACAAGGACGGCCAGCCGATCATGGAGGAGAAGCCGATCTTCGACCGCGACGATTTTTATCAGGCGCCGCTGGGGGGACTCGCGAGCAGGGCTCCCACAAGGGCTACGGCTTCGCCCTCATGGCCGAGGTTCTGTCCACCGTGCTGGCAGGCGCTCTGCCCACCATGCTGGTGCCGGGGAGCGGGTCCAAGAATCATTTCGCGGCCTACAACATCGAGGCCTTCACCGATCTCGAGCAGTTCAAGGACACCATGGACGAGATGCTCAAGACGTTGCGCACGGCAACCCCCGCCCCCGGACAGGAGCGCGTCCTCTATCCGGGACTATCGGAGGCCGAGGAGCTGCAGGAACGCCGGACCCACGGCATCCCCCTCCACAAAGAGGTGATCCAGTGGTTCACCGAGTGCACCCGCGAGCTCGGCCTGGCCCCGCTCGAAACGATGCGCTCCTGATCGCGAGCGAGTCAACGCTGTCCGGTCTTCGGCCGCAGAATGCGATCGACGAGATCTGCCCGGTTCTGGCGGCATCGTTGGTAGGTTCTCGCTTGTCCGGCACGACACACTGGGCGCGCGGTGATCAGCGAGCAACGCGAGCCTTAGGCCAGGCCACGCGTCGTCGGGGGCCCTCTACGCGAGCTTGGCGACCTTGAGTTGCCGGCGACGCTGCTCGGCATGCCAGAGGTCGTACTGTGTTTGCTGGTTGAGCCAGCTCTCGGAGGACGTCCCGAAGGCAATGGAAAGCCGAACCGCCATCTCGGGACTGATCCCGGCTCGGCCATTCAGAATTGCGGACAGCGTCTTGCGGCTGACTCCGAGAGCTTCTGCGGCCTGGGTCACGGTGACACCAAGCGGCTCCAGACAGAGCGTCTTGATGATCTCGCCCGGGTGAGGTGGGTTATGCATACGCATCGGCAGCTCCGTCAGTGGTAGTCCTCATAGTCGACCGCATCAGCGTCGTTCTCAACGAACTTGAATGTGACCCTCCAGTTGCCGCTTACCGAAACCGCCCAGGTGCCCTTGCGGTCGCCCGCGAGAGGATGAAGATTGAGCCCGGGCAGGCCCATGTCGTGCGGTGAGGTGGCGGCATTCAAGCGGCCCAAGATCAAACGCAGCCGTCCAGCATGCTGTGGCTGGATCCGGGCCCGTGACCCGGTCTCGAAGAACTTGGCCAACCCTTTGTGCCTGAATCCACGAATCACCCAGAGCCAGTGTAACCCATAACGTTACGGGTCACAACACGTCCAATCTGTGCAACGCGAACAGACACTCGCAGGGAGCGCCGGCGCTGACCTGATCGCCGACGTACATGGTACAGTCTCGGGCATGCCGACCGACAACCGTCCGCTCGTCGTGCTTGCCGGCCCGATCCACCCCGACGGCCACGCGCTCCTGGCGCGCGAGGCCGAAGTCATCGTTGCTGAAGACCTCACCGAGGCGGCCGTGGTGAGCCTGGCCCGCGACGCCCAGGGCATCCTCTTCCGCTCGAAGCCGCTCTGCTCCGCCTCGCTGATGGCCGCCTGTCCGCGCGTCCGCGTGGTCGGCCGCCACGGGGCGGGCCTCGACATCGTGGACATTCCCGCGGCGACGCGACTCGGCGTGGCCGTGGTGCACGCACCCGGAGCCAACGCCCAAGCGGTGGCCGAGCACGCCCTCATGCTGATGCTGATGTGCGCCAAGCGCGCCGTCCAGGTCGATCGCTGGACGCGCGACGGTGACTGGCGCGCGCGCCACGACGCCCGCAACGAGGAACTGGCCGGCAAGACGCTCGGCATCGTGGGCGTGGGCAACATCGGCCGGCGGGTCGCCCGCTTCGCCGGCGCTCTCGGCATGCGCGTGCTCGCCTACGACAAGTACCTGCCCGCGGACGAAGTGCACCGGCGGGGCGCCGAGCCGACGGCGAGCCTGGAGGCGCTGCTCCCGCAGGTCGACGTGTTGACCTGCCACACGCCGCTCACGGACGAGACGCGCGCCATGATCAACCCGAAGACACTCGGCTTGCTCAAGCGCGGGGCCATTCTGGTTAACACCTCGCGGGGACCAGTGCACGACGAGCGGGCCGTCTTCGAGGCTCTCGCCACCGGTCAGCTGGGCGCGGCCGGCCTCGACGTCTTCGAAGACGAACCGAGCCCCGTCGACAATCCTATCTTCGGATTGCCCAACGTCGTGGTGTCCCCGCACGTGGCCGGCGTGACGACCGGGGCTACTCGCGCGACCGCCATGCAGGTAGCGAGTGAGATGTTGCGCGTGCTGCACGGGGAACGTCCTGAGGTCCTGGTGAACCCCGACGTCTGGCCGCGCTTGCGCCAACCCTCGTAGCAGGCTACCGCAGAATCGAGGAGCGCCGCGGGTTTCCCGGGGCGCTCCGAGCGTCGGGGGGTCGGGGGCCATGTCGGGGCCCCCCAACAGTCGGTTCACACGATCCGGCAGGCCTCGTCGAAGTCGAGCCGTGGCAACTTCGGGAGAATTTTGCTCGGATCCCCGTGTCCGAGGTTGCAAAGAAAGTTCGACTTGATCCGGCCGTCAGGGAAGAATTCCGCGTCGACCTTGGCGTTGTCGAAGCCCGACATTCCCCCGACGTCCAGACCCACCGCGCGGGTGGCCAGCATGAAGTACGCCCCCTGCAAGGTGCCGTTGCGAAACGCGGTCGTCTGCGCCAGCTGGGGATTGTTCGCGAAGTTGTCGACCATCTCGGGCCGATGGGGAAAGAGCTTCGGGAGCAGCTCGAAGAAGCGCGTGTCGTAGCCGATGATGGCAGTGACGGGCGCTGCCTTGGTCTTGTCGACGTTGCCGGGGCTCAGGGCGGGAATCAGCCGCGCCTTGGCCTCGGGCGTGCGCAGGAAGGTGATCCGCGCCGGACAGCAGTTGGCGCTGGTCGGCCCGACCTTCATGATCTGATAGATCGCGCGGAGTTGATCGTCGCTCACGGGTGTCGGGAGCCACCCATTCTGCGTGCGCGCGTTACGAAAGAGAAGGTCCAGCCCCGCGTCGTCGAGCGTCTTTCCCACCGATCATTTCCTCCCCGTGGTTGCTGCTGAGTGCCTGCCTCTGGATCGCCTCCCACACCCGCTCGCTACTGGCCGGCATGTCGAAGTCCTTGACGCCGAGTGGCGTCAGCGCGTCCATGACCGCGTTGATCACGGCGGGCAAGGCACCCACCGTGCCTGCCTCCCCTGCCCCCTTGGCGCCGAGCGGATTGAGCTTGGTCGGCACGGGATTGCTCCCGATGGCCATGTCGGAGAGGGTATCGGCGCGCGGCATGGCGTAGTCCATGAACGACGCGGTCAAGAGCTGGCCCGATTCGCGGTCGTAAATCACCTGTTCCATCAGGGCCTGGCCCACACCCTGGGCTACGCCACCGTGGATCTGGCCCTTGAGGGTCAGTGGATTGATGACCGTGCCCACGTCGTCGACGACCACGTAATTGACCAGGGTGACCACGCCCGTATCGGGATCGACCTCCACCTCACAGACGTGGCAGCCGTTGGGCCAGGTGTCTTGCTTCGGCGAGAACGTCCCGGTCTCGTAGAAGCCAGGCTCGAGGCCGGCGGGCAGCTGGGCCGGTACGAAAGCCGTGCGGGCAACTTCGTTGATGGTGACCGACCGATCCGTCCCCGTCACCCCGAAGCGGCCGTCGGCGAAGACCAGATCCGCCTCGGCCGCCTCCAGGAGTCGGGCCGCGATCTTCTTGCCCTTCGCGATGACCTTGTCGGCGGCCATCCACAGCGCAGTTCCCCCGATCACGGTGGACCTCGAGCCCATGGTGCCCATCCCGAAGGCCACGCGGTCGGTGTCGCCGTCGATATAGCGCACCTCGGCCGGATCGAGGCCGAGCCGCTCGTGCAGGATCTGCTTGAACGTGGTCTCGTGATTCTGGCCCTGGCTCTTGGTGCCCATGAACACGGTCGCGCTCCCGCTGGGGGCGAACCTGATCTCGGCGAACTCGGGCTGGGCACCCGCCGCCCGCTCGATGGCGTTCACGACGGAGAGACCGCGTAGCTTTCCGGTCGCCCGTGACGCCTCTCGCCGGGCGGCGAAGCCCGCCACGTCGGCCAGCTTCAGCGCGTCCTCCATGTTCTTGGGGAAGTCGCCCGAGTCGTAGGTGACGCCGAGCGGGTTCCGATACGGCATGGCCGAGGTGGGGATGAGATTGCGCCGTCGGAGCTCCACCGGGTCGATGTTGAGCTCGCGAGCCGTATCGTCGATCAGCCGCTCGATGACGTAGGTCGCCTCCGGTCGGCCGGCGCCGCGGTACGGTGCCGTCGAGTTGGTGTTGGTGAGAACGCTGTAGACCTCCACGTGCGCAGCGGCAAACGCATACACCCCGACCAGGGTGACCACGTTGCTGAAGGTGGCCAGCAGGTTGCGATCTGAAGAGACGTAGGCCCCCACGTTGGCGAGGGTCCGCACCTTGAGGGCGAGAAATCGCCCCTCGGCATCGAGGGCCAGCTCCGCCTCGCTCACGTTGTCGCGGGCGTGCTCGTCGGCGGGAATCGCCTCGCGCCGCTCGCACGTCCACTTGACCGGCCGCCGAAGCTTCCGGGCGGCCCAGAGGACGAGGCGGTGCTCCGGATACTGCCAGCCCTTCGTCCCGAAGCCGCCCCCGACGTCACCGGCGATGACTCGGATCTTGTGCTCGGGAACCTTGAAGATATTGCTAGCCAGCGCCGTGCGGACTCGATGCGGGTACTGCACGTCGGCATACAAGGTGTAGCGATCCTCACCCGGGTCGTAGGTCCCGATGGCGCCGCGAGGCTCCATGTACTGCGCGTGCACTCGCGTGATCACGTAGCGGCGTCGGATCACCCGGTGAGCCTTGGTGAAGGCCGCCTCCGTGGCCGCCTTGTCCCCAGCCTCGAACAGGTTGGAGACATTGTCGGGGCACTCGTCCCACACCGGCGCTCCCCCCATCGCCTCGGCCGTGGAGGTGACCGAGGACAACGGCTCGTAGTCGATCCGGACGAGTTCGGCCGCGTCCTCCGCCTGCGCCAGTGTTTCGGCAACGACGAGGGCCACCGGGTCACCGACGTAGCGGACGCGATCCTGGGTGAGCCCGCGCTGGGGCGACGCGAACATGGGCGTTCCGTCCGGACGCTTGCGCTTCAAGGTCATCTGCATGGTGCCAAGACCGTCCTTGGCCACGTCGGCGCCCGTGAGCACGGCGAGGATACCCGGCGCCCGCTGGGCGGCCGCTGAGTTGATCGAGCGGATCTGGGCGTGCGCGTGCACCGACCGTACGATGACGGCGTAGGCCTGACCCGGCAGATTCACGTCGTGGTGAAACCGGCCCTCACCCCGGAGCAGACGCCGATCCTCGAAGCGCGTCACCGCTTGTCCTATTCCAAACTGCCCCATCGAAGATCCTCCGTTTTTGAGATGGGGGGCCTCGAAAGGGCCCCCCAAGCCCCCCTACGCTCGGAGCGCCCCGGGGAACCCGGGGCGCCCCTCGTTCACACGTCGCGATTCCGGGGCCTCGAAAGGCTCCCCCCGTAGTGTGACACGTGCCTAAGGTTGGCGCAGGCCGAGGTAGGCGTCCTGGATGTGCGACTGCTCGAGCAGGGCCGCCGGCGGCCCCTCGGCCACGATACGGCCCTCCTCGAGCACGTAGGCACGATCGGCGATCTCCAAGGCCTTGGCCACGTTCTGCTCGACGAGTAGCACGGCGACGCCTTCGCCATGGATCACGCGAATTACGTCGAAGAGCTGGTCCACCACCGCCGGCGCCAATCCGAGCGAAGGCTCGTCCAGCAGGAGCAGACGCGGGCACGCCATCAGCGCCCGGCCGATGGCGACCATTTGCTGCTGGCCGCCCGAGAGCGATCCCGCCAGCTGCCGTCGCCGCTCACGCAGGATGGGAAAGAGGCCGTACACGCGCTCGAGGGTATGCCGGCGACGCTGGCGGGCTTGCCCCCGATAGCAGCCGATGTCCAGATTTTCCTCGACCGACATGCGGGTGAAGAGTCGACGCCCCTCGGGAACCAGCGCGATTCCATGGCGCGATACGAGGTGGGACGGTACGGTAGCGAGGTCTATCCCCGCCAAGGACAGCTCGCCCGCTCGCCAGCGCAGGAGCCCCGCCACCGTGTTGATCAAGGTGCTCTTCCCTGCCCCGTTGGGACCGATTACCGAGACGATCTCCCCTTCGTCGACCGAAAGCGACGCGTCCCATACCGCGGGAGCGTCGCCGTAGGCGATGGCCAGATGGCGGACGTCAAGCAGCATGGGCCTTGCCGAGGTAGACACGGATCACGTGGGGATCACGCATGGCCTCGTGCGGGCTCCCGGCGGCGATCACCTCACCCTCGTTCAGCACGACCACCCGGTTCGACAGCTCGAGCACGGCCCGCATCACGTGCTCGACGAAGAGGATGGTGGCGCCGCCCTCTCGGATCTGCTGGATCAGGCGAATCGCGCTGGCAATCTCCGTCGGGTTCAGCCCCGACAGCACCTCATCGAGCAGGATCACGCGCGGACGGGCGGCGAGCGCCCGCGCTAGCTCGAGAAACTTCCGCTCGTGCAAGTTCAACGCAGCGGGGAGCGCCTCCGCCCGTCTCTCGAGGCCGGTGAAGGCCAGCCATTCCCGCGCGTCGGCTTGGGCCTGGCGCGCCGAGCACCGACCAGGCCCGAAGGTGGCGGCCAGAGCGACGTTCTCCAGCACCGTCAGGTGAGTGAAGGGGCGCGGGATCTGATACGTGCGTGACACCCCGAGCCCCGCGATCTCGTGGGCCGCCCGCACCGACAATCTCGTATCGGCCAGGTCGATCCGACCTCGGTCGGCCCCGTAGTGCCCGCTGATCACGTTGATGAGCGTCGTCTTGCCGGAGCCATTGGGGCCCACGAGGCCGACGATTTCGCCCGGCGCGATGGTGAGGCTGACTCCGCGCAGCGCCTGGATTCCTCCGAAGGCCTTCCACACCTCATGACACTCGAGCAGTGGCGGCGTGACGGACCCCGGGTCTCGCCGACGTGCGAGGTCGCAGAGGGAACGGCAGAGGCCACAGCGACGCGAGAAGTCACGGGGAGCGGAGCCTGGTGCGGAGATGAGGTCTCCTGGTCGAGGTGATGGGCGCCCGCGCGCCACGCGAGCCACCGTCTTCGCACTGACGGTACCACCCCGTCGGGAAGGAGCAAGATGACGAGGACCAGGGCGAAGGCTACCACCGCACGCCCCAGAACCGCCGACTCGCCGCCCGTGAAGGCGTAGAGGGACGCGGTGATAATGACAGCCCCGACCGCCGGACCCAGCCAGTGCCGCGCTCCGCCCAGGATGCTCATGAGCACGACATAGAGCGGGACCGTGATGGCGAACGTTTCGGCGACGGTGACGTACCCGACGTACATGGCCTGGACGCCGCCCGCCACCCCGGCAATGCCGGCCGAGATCACGAAGGCCGTCAGCTTGTACCGGAACGTCGGCACGCCCTTGACCTCAGCCACGTCCTCGTCGTCGTGGATGGCGAACAGACCGAGGCCGAAACGCGAGCGCGTGATGGCGTAGGCGGTCGCCAGGGTCATCACAGCCAGCCCGAGGCCAAGAAGGTAGATCGTCCCGGTCGGCGACCCCACCAGCCTCGGCATCGGCACTCCGCTCAGGTAGACGCCAGGTCCACCGTCGATGGCCGTGTTGAGCACGATGGTGGCCAGCACGAACGTGATCGCGAGAGTCAGCAGCCCGAACAGCTCGCCCCGGAGTCGCTTGACCCGGAACACGACCGCCCCGATCCCCCATGCGAGGAGCGCTGCCACCACTCCGGCAACGGGCAGTGTCCACAGAAAGGGCAGCCCATAGCCGGCGGCCAAGGTCGCCGTCGTGTACATGCCCGCCCCGAAAAACGCGCCATGACCGAAGCTGAAGTAGCCGGCGTAGCCGCTCAGGATGCTCCAGCTCGTGGCCAGGGCGACCCAGCTGAAAACGAGATAGAGGAAGGATTCGTAGAAGGCCGGAAGTCCCACCCCCGGCAGCACGGCGAGAGCAAGACCCGCCGCCAGCAGGCCCGCAGTGGTCAAACGGCCACGGGCGCTCACGCTCTGTCAGGGCGAAGAACCAAAAGCCCGATGAGGACCGAGAAGGAGACGAGGGGGGCCCACGCCGGCGTGACCACGGCCATCGTGACCGATTCGCTGACCCCGATGAGGAGTCCCGCGAGGAGCGCCCCCAGTGGGCGAGCGAGGCCTCCGATGATGACGACCGCGAACACGACCCCGAGCCACGCCCAGATCTGCGAGGGGGCCAACGTCGAGATGAGGGCGATATATCCGCCCGCCACGCCAGCATAGGCCGCG
The DNA here is from genome assembly GCA_963754315.1 of uncultured Candidatus Rokubacteria bacterium. GTDB lineage: Bacteria > Methylomirabilota > Methylomirabilia > Rokubacteriales > CSP1-6 > CAVWFS01. The sequence continues at coordinate 252,508 of CAVWFS010000001.1, read as the reverse complement.
CTGATGCCTGACAACAGGAACGCCTGCGCGCGATGGTTGACGCCGAAGGCCGCCGCCATGGCTGGATCCTCGGCCGCCGCCCGCAGAGCCTTACCCACATAGGTGAAACGAAGCCAGGCCCACGTGGCAAAGGCCAGCGCGGCTGCCGTCAGGCACGTCAAGAGCTCGAGGGTGGGAACGAAGAATGGTCCGACCTTGGTGGAGAGAGTGGCGTACGGGGTTTCGAAGCGACGAAAATCGGCCGTCCACACCAGCTGGATGATGGACTCGACGATGACGGTCACCCCGAACGTCACCAGCAAGGACGTGAACTCCGTGACAGCAAAGCGGACGAAGATCGCGTGCAGCCCCACGCCGAGCGCGAAGAAGAGCGGCACGATGAGGAGCACGGAGAGCCCAGGGTGGAGCCCCAGCACGGTGCCGAAGTGGTAGGTGAGGTAGGCGCCGAGGAAGGCAAGCGCGAAGTGGCCGAGATTGACCAGACGCAGCAGACCCCAGCTCAGGCTCAGGCCCAGCGCCAGCAGGCTATAGAGTCCGCCCGCCAGCAAGCCTGAGATCACCGACTGTCCGAGGAGGGTCAGACTCGGCATGAGCCGGCCGCCTTGCTCAGGGCGGAAGCAGACGCGCGCCGGGCGCGGCATACTCCTTCGGCCACACCACGACCCACTTGCCCTCCTGCACCTGCTTGAGCTTGGTGAGATCGTCCCCAAAGTTGTTGGGTCCGTCGAACCGCAGCGGGCCGATGATCGTATCGACCTTGTTTTTGCGGAGCCACTGGGCGAGTGCCTTGTCGTCGAGGCTCTTGGTGGCGTTGACCGCGGCCTCCAGCACCTGCCACGCCGCGAACTCGTTGGCGGCCTGCGCATCGACCCTGGCGTAGGGGACACCTGCCTTGGTGGCGCGCTCGTTGAACAGGGCTACCCAACGCGTGGCCAAAGGGTTGTTGGTGAACGGGGGGTGCTCCTCGAAGTCCGTGGTCGAGAGCGCTAGCTTGCCATCGGGCGCGGTAGCCAGAGGCCCCGGGGCCGGGAAGAGGTGCAGGTGCCGCGGCGGTATGTAGTCGAGCTTGCGCATCGCCTCGAGGAGCTGATTGCTGTCAAGGCCGAGCGAACCCACCCACAGAAAGTCGGGCTTGGCGTCCTTCACGCGCGCAGCGATCGCCCCGTAGTCGCGGGTCCCAAACTCGTACTCGAGGTAGAGCACGACCTTCAAGCCCCGCTGAGCAGCCACGTCGCGTGCCCCCGCCGAGATGAACTGGGTCGACGGAAACTTGCTGGTCACCACGGCCACCGTCTTGGGCGGGGTGGACGTTGTCGCGAGGCCATCGAAGACCATGGCCGGAATGGTGCGGTTCGGCTCCGGTCCGAAGGGGTTTACCGGGATGTGCATCTCGTACTTCGCCAGATGCGGCATCCCGAAGGAGTTGTGGATCAGCAGCTTCTGGTAACGCTGGGCCACCCCCATGGCAGCCAGGATCGCGCTGGTGGCGTACGGGCCCATGAGCAGGTCGACCTTGTCGACGGTGATCAGCTTCTCGTAGAGACTGCGAGTGAGATCTGGCTTGGATTGATCATCGAGGATGATCCATTCCACGGGCCGGCCGAGCAGGCCCTGACCCCGGTTCAGCTCCTCGACGTAGATCTCACCGGCGATCTTGTGCAGGAGCGCCGTCTGGGCGAGCGGACCCGTGAGGGCCAAGGTGCTCCCGATCCGGATTGGCGGCCCGGCGGGAGCCGCCCCCGTGGAAGCCACGAAGGCGAGAAGGAGGAGGCTGGCGAGAGGCACGGCCAGCCGGCAGGTCCGGTTCAAGCGAATCATCATGGGCGTTTCCCTCCGCAGCGAGGGCTAGGTCTCGTGGGCTCCCGCGCACAGTAGAGATTTCGTGCTGATCTGTCAATCAACTCCAGGTGAGCTGCGGAAACCTGAGGCGGGCCCGGCCCATTCGCGGTAGGCTTCTGGCAACGTCACGAGGAAGGGGCTTGGAGGAATGGCGCCCTCGATCCGTCAGATCCATCCGGTGTTCGTGGGTGAGGTGTCGGGGCTTGACTTGAGGAAGTCACTGGCGGCGGAAGAGGTCGGTGCGATCGAGGCAGGCATGGACCGCTATGCCGTGCTCGTGTTCCACGACCAGCACATCACCGACGAGGAGCAGATGGCGTTCTCGCTCAACTTCGGGGCCCTGGAGAACGCTCGGGGCGGCAACATCACGAAGCCTGAGGATCGGCGGCTGGCCGTCGGAATGAATGACGTCTCGAATCTCGCCAAGGACGGGGCGCCACTCGATCGCGCGTCCCGCCAGCGATTGTTCAATCTCGGCAACATGCTCTGGCATTCGGACAGCTCCTTTCGAGCCATTCCCGCCAAGTACTCGCTCCTGTCGGCGCGGGTGGTGAACCCCCGAGGCGGCAACACCGAGTTCGCCGACATGCGCGCGGCTCACGATGCCCTGGACGACGAGACGAAGGCGGCCATCGAGGACCTGGTGTGCGAGCACTCGCTGATGTACTCCCGCGGCTCGCTGGGGATGGTCGACTACTCGGAGGAGGAGCTGGCGATGTTCCGTCCCGTCCGCCAGCGGCTCGTGCGCACGCACCCGGTGACGGGGCGCAAGTCGCTGTATCTCTCGTCTCACGCCGGCGCCATCATCGGCATGCCGATGCCCGAGGCGCGCATCCTCTTGCGCGATCTCAACGAGCATGCGACCCAGCCAAAGTTCGTGTACGTGCACCGGTGGCGACCGGGAGACCTGGTCATGTGGGACAACCGGCAGATGATGCATCGCGTGCGGCGCTATGATGAAAGCCAGCCGCGCGACATGCGCCGCACCACGGTGGCTGGAACGGCGGCGACGGTGGAGCAGGTCTAGAAGCGCCCGCTAGGCTCTCGACCCTCTCGACCAAGAACCTGTATCAGCGCTGGCCCCGTTACAGGACCGAGCGGACGAGCCCACCGTCGACGAGGATGGTCGTCCCCGTGATGTAGCTCGACTTGCCAGAGGCGAGGAACGCGACCAAGTAGGCCATCTCCTTCGGGTCGCCGATGCGTCCTACTGCGGTCTCGGCCGACCGCTGAGCCAGGGCATCCTCGACCGAAATCCCCAGTTCCTTGGCCCGGGAGGCCACGTTGGAGAGCATCCGTTCGCTCAGAAGAAAGCCCGGGCAGACGTTATTGACGAGGATACCGTCACGGCCCACCTCGTCGGCCAGGCTCTTGGCGAAGGCCACCACTCCCATACGGGTGACGCCGGACAGCACGAGGTTCGGGATGGGCTGGTACACGGTGCTGGCGAGGACATTGATGATGCGACCGCGTCCGGAGCGCTTCAGGTGGGGCACGGCCTCGCGCGACATCCGGGCGAAGAACAGCAGCGACCGCTCCAGTGCGGTCGCCCACTGCTCCTCGGTGGCATTATGGGCGCGGGCCAAGGGCGGTCCCCCCGAGTTGTTGATCATGATGTCCAGACGCCCATGCCGCGCGACGGCGGCATCGATGAGAGCCCGGATGGTGTCGTGCTTGTCCAGATCGCCGGCAAAGGCCATGACGTCCGTGCGCGCGGTGTCGCGAATTTCCTGGGCGGCCTTCTCCAGGTCCCCGGACGAGCGGCTGCACATCACCACCTTGGCGCCCTCGGCGGCCAGCACCTCCGCGCACGCGCGGCCAAGACCCTTGCTGGCTCCGCCTACAATGGCCACTCTGTCCTTGAGCTCGAGATCCATCGGTGCTGAGTCCTCCCTTCCCGCCGCGACAGGATACCCTAGGGGCGCTCGCCCCTGCGCGACAATGGGGGCATGCGAACGCCGATCCGACCCACACCCGCCCCGGTGGAGCGCTGGATCGCAAGGGCACGCCGTTTGCGGTGGCTCGACGCGCTGGCCGGGTGGCTCCTCCTGTGGCTGGCGCTCATGGTCTGGCCAGGGTCCCTTGCTCCGGGCCCGGCTGCCCTGGCCGCCCTTATCATCTTGGGAGCCCTCGCCTCCGTGTCCGCCCTCCGCCTGCGCTGGCGAGTGGTCAGCGGAGCGGTGGGCCTATGGACGAGCCGCACGATCGCCGTTGGCGACCGGGCCTGGTGCATCGGGCCCGACTCCGCCCGACGGGTCATCGTGACCGCCCGTCACGGCGCTCGCGTGACGGTGGCGATGGTCGACGGCGACGCGACCGAGGGGGTGAGAGTGCGCCGGACACGGGTGTTCCTCATCGACGCCTGACGGTTGCGCCGGGGTCGGTGCGCTAGAATCTCCTCGCCATGGCAAGTGTCGCGCGTGCCCTCAACGTCGCCGACCTCAGGGATCTGGCTGGCCGAAGGCTCCCTCGCGTCGTGTTCGACTACATCGATGGCGGTGCCGACGCGGAAGTGACCCTCCGGGAGAACTGCCGGGTGTTCGACGACGTCACCTTCCGCCCGCGCTCGGCGGTGGCCCTCCATAAGGTCGATCTACAGACGACTGTTCTCGGCCATCCCCTTGCCCTGCCGTTCCTGCTAGCGCCGGTGGGGAGCACGCGGATGTTCTGGCCCCGCGGCGAGGCCGTGGCCGCCCACGCCGCCGGCGCGACGGGCACGGTCTACATTCTGTCGACCTTGTCGGGAACGCGGCTGGAGGAGGTGAAGGCAGCCTCGAGCGGCCCGTGCTGGTATCAGCTGTATCTCTGTGGCGGCCGTGAGGTAGCCACGACGACCATCGCCCGCGCGCGCGCAGCCGGCTATTCGGCACTCGTGGTCACCATCGACACACCGGTGTCAGGGATGCGCGAGCGCGACCTACGCGGCGGCACCAAAGAGCTCCTCACGCGACGACCGTGGGTGATGGCCCCCTTCGTGGGACAGTTCCTGGCCCGCCCGCGCTGGCTGAAGGGCTTTCTGGCCGACGGCGGGCTCATGCACTTCCCGAACGTCATGCTGCCAGACGGCCCCATGCCTTACGCGGATGTCGGCCTTGCCCTCGAGGCCTCCGCGGTCAGCTGGGACGACCTCGGCTGGATCCGCGACGCGTGGCGTGGCCCCATCGTCATCAAGGGTGTACACACGGCTGACGATGCGCGGCGGGCGGTGGGCGTCGGCGCCAGCGCGCTGGTCGTGTCGAACCACGGCGGGCGTCAGCTCGATGGCGTCGCCCCCACTCTGCGCGTGTTGCCAGAGGTCATCGAGGCGGTAGGAGGACAGACCGAGGTGCTGCTGGACGGTGGAATCCGCCGCGGCGGCGATATCGTCAAGGCATTGGCGCTCGGCGCCCGTGCCGTCCTCATCGGCCGAGCCTACGCGTACGGCCTGGGGGCGGGCGGTGAGGCAGGTGTCATGCGTGCCATCGACATTCTGCGCGCGGACCTTGTGCGTACCATGAAGCTGCTCGGGTGCGGATCGGTGTCGGAGCTGGAGCGTTCCTACGTCGAGGTCGCCTGGCGTCGATCCCCCCACGCATGAGGGCGACTGACCCGCTCCTGACGGTAGTCGAGGTGAGCAAGAGCTTCGGGGGAGTCGCGGCCCTGGCCGGGTGCACGTTTGCCGTTGCACAAGGGACCATCACTGGGCTCATCGGGCCTAATGGCGCCGGCAAGACCACCCTTTTCAACACCATCACCGGGCTCGTCGGGCCCGACGCTGGCCAAATTCACCTCGGCAAGCGCCGCCTCGATGGGCTGCGGAGCCACACGATCGCCCGTCTGGGGGTGGGCCGGACGTTTCAGATCCCACGCCCGCTCGGACGGATGACCGTGCTCGAAAACCTGCTCGTCTACGCCAAGGACCAGCGTGGCGAGACGCTGGCTGGCGTATTCGCCGCGCCCGACAGGGTTCGGCGCCAGGAGGCCGACCTCACGCAGCGTGCGCACGAGATCTTGGAGTTCATGGAGTTGGCGCCGCTCGCCCACGATCGCGCTGAGACGCTCTCCGGCGGTCAGAAGAAGCTCCTGGAGTTGGCGCGCCTGCTGATGGGGGATCCGCGCATCATCCTGCTCGACGAGCCGGGCGCGGGAGTGAACCCGACCCTCATGCGCGCGCTCGTTGCGCGCATTCGCGATCTGCACGCGCAGGGCCGGACCTTCGTTCTCATCGAGCACGACATGGACCTGGTGACCGAGCTGTGCGATCCGGTGATCGTGCTCGCCCAGGGGCGGAAATTGGTAGAAGGGCCCTTTGCCGAGGTCCGGCGCGACCCCCGCGTGCTCGAAGCGTATCTGGGGCCACCCACGTGAGCGCGATCCTGGAGGTGCGCGACCTCGTGGCGGGCTATGGCGACCAGGAGATCCTGCGTGGCCTCAGCGTGCGCGTGGAGCCCGGCGAGATCGTCGCCATCATCGGCCCCAATGGCGCTGGTAAGTCCACCCTGCTCAAGGCCATCGCGGGGCTGCTGCCGGTCCGGCAGGGCGCCGTGCGGTTTCAGGATCACGATCTGATCGGTGTGAGCCCGGCCGAGATCATCGCCCGCGGCCTCTGCTACGTCCCTCAGGAAGCAAACGTCTTCGCCTCGCTATCCGTGGGGGAAAATCTCACCGTGGGCGCCTACACCGCTCCCGCCACGCGGGCCGAGCGGGCTGACGCCGTCTTCGATCTGTTTCCTGTCCTTCGCCAGCGCCGTCGGGCGCGTGCGGCCACCCTCTCGGGGGGCGAGCGTCAGATGCTCGCCCTGGCCATGGCCATGATGACCGAGCCAATCCTCCTGATCCTGGACGAGCCGTCGGCCGGTCTCGCCCCGGCTCTCCAGCGATTAACGTTCGACCGCGTCCGTGAAATCAATGGGCGCGGAGTCACCGTCGTGCTCGTGGAGCAGAACGCGCGCGCCGCACTCGCGCTCTGCCATCGTGGCTACGTGCTCACCATGGGACAGACACGTGCTGAGGGGACCGGTCGCGCGCTCCTCGACGATCCAGAGATTCGACACCTGTATCTGGGAGGCTGACATGAGAGTGTTGACGCGACGGCAGATGCTCATGGCCTCGGGGACCGTGCTCACGACCAGCGCGCTGGGGCGGCCGCCTGTGCTTCGCGGGCAATCGAAGGAGCCGATTCCGATCGGCACCCTCTGTCCGCTGACCGGGGCGGGCGGATCGTACGGGCCGGATATGCAGCGTTCGGTGACGACCGTGGCCGAGCGCATCAACACAAGCGGCGGCATTCACGGGCGCCCCCTCCAGCTCTTCCACGAGGACAGCCAGACGAACGCGGAGGCGGCCGTGCGAGCCGCCCGCAAGCTCATCGATGTCAACAAGGTGGTGGCCATCCTCTCCACGTGGGCTTCGGCGGTCACCCTCGCCGTGAAGCCGCTCTGCGTCGAGGCCAAGGTTTTCGAGATCAGCGTCTCGGGAGCGGACGCCGTCACTGAGGGCAACCACGGCGGCTACATCGCGCGGACACAACCCAACACCAAGCTTCAGGGACGGATGTATGGGAAGTACGTGCTGACCCGGAAGGAATGGAAGCGGGTCGCCTACATGGCTCTGCAGACACCCTTCGCCGTCCCCTTCGGCGAGACGTTCACGGGGACGCTCAAGCCGGCGGGTGTCGTCATCACCGACAGCCTGATCTACGAGGCTAACAAGCCGTCATACCGCAGCGAGGTGACCCGCGTACTCGCTACCAACCCCGATCTCATCATGGCGCTGGGGTATACGCCCGATAGCTCCGTCCTCGCCAAGGACCTGTACAAGGCAGGCTACAAGGGGGCGATCCTCGGCCCGAGCTTCGCAATCAACGCCAAGTTTATCGAGAGCGCCACCCCGGAGGTGGCCGAGGGCATCTGGTCGATGGATCCAGCCCCGGCGTTCGATACCCCCGCTTACAAGCAGTTCGCGACCGCCGTGCCCCGTGCCGACCAGAACCCCTATGCGCCCCAGTCGTGGGATCACATGAGCCTGGTCGCCCTGGCCCTTCTGGCCGGCAAGGGGGAAGCGTCGGGAACTGTCATCAAGGACAATCTCAGAGCGATCTCCAATCCTCCCGGCACCCCGGTCTCCACATTCGAGGAGGGCGCCAAGCTCTTGCGTGAGGGCAAGAAGATCAACTACGAGGGCGCCTCGGGCTCGTGCGACTTCGACACGATCGGTGACATCCTCTCCCGTCCTTTCAGCGTGCAACAGGTCCGGAAGGGCAAGATCGACCAGATCGCGATCATCGAGCCCTGAGCGACCTCACGCCCGATGCCGCCGATCGCGCAGTACGTCTTCAACGGAATCGTGACCGGCAGCATCTTGGCTCTACCCGCCGTGGCCTTCTCGCTCCTGTGGCGGCTGCTGCGCTTCCCGAACTTTGCGGTGAGCACGTACCTCACGGTGGGAGCCTTCGTGGCCTTCGCCCTCAACCGCACTCTCGCCTGGCCTCTCGAGGCGGCGTGGCTGGCGGCGCTCATTGCCACCGCTGCCGTCGCCCTCGCTGTCGATCGCATTGCCTTTCGTCCCATGCGTCAGCGCCGGCCTTTCGCCCTGGCCATCGCGTCGATAGGGGTCGCCTTCGTCCTCGAGAACGTGGTGCGCTTCGTATGGGGCAACGACTACCGGAGCTACGACGTGCCGATGACCCGCGCCATGAACTGGGCGGGACTGCGCGTGGGGCGCGAGCAGCTCTTGATCCTCGCGGTGGCCGTCCTTCTCATGCTCCTGGCCCAGCTGTTCCTGGTTCGCACTCGGCTGGGCATCGCCATGCGCGCGACTGCCGAGAACCCGATGCTGGCCACGATCAAAGGCGTGCCCACCGAGCGCGTCATCGCGCTGGCCACTCTCGGAGGCGGGGCCCTGGCCGGAGGCGCTGGCGTGTTCCTCGGGCTCGACGCGAACGTTGACCCGCTGATGGGCGGTGGCCTCATCATTTCCGTCTTCGCGGCGGCCATCCTGGGCGGCATCGGCTCGGCGCCCGGCGCCCTCGCCGGCGCCCTCATCGTCGGCGTCATCGAGGAAGTCGGCACCCTGATCTTTCCGCCGACGTACAAGACTGCCACTGGCTTCCTGGTGATCCTGATCGTCCTCCTCGTCAGGCCAGCTGGGCTCGCGGGCGCCCGCGGATGATCTCGTACCTCGCTGCCATTGCGACCCTCGTCGGCATCCGCGCCCTGCTCACGTTGGGGCTCAACGTCCAGTGGGGGCTGACGGGGCTGGTCAACTTGGGTATCGTCGCCTTCTTCGCGGTCGGGGCGTATACAACCGGCCTTCTCACGGTGGCAGGTGTGGCATTACCCTTGGCGTGGGCAGCGGCCATCGTCCTCGCCGCCCTGGCCGGCATCGTGATGGCCATGGTGAGCTTGCGTCTTCGCGAGGATTACCTGGCCATCGTCACCCTGGGGTTCGCGGAAGTTCTCCGCCTGTTCCTGCTCAACGAGGCCTGGCTCACCCGCGGTGCCAACGGTGTCACCGGTATCCCGCGCCCCTTGCACACCGTGTTCGGGCGCCACTACGACCTTTTTTACTTGGCCGTCGTCCTGGCGGCGGTGATGCTCGTATACGGGGCGCTCCAGCGGGTGAGCCGATCGCCCTTCGGGCGCGTTCTGCGCGCGATCCGCGAGGACGAGACCGTTGCGTCGGTCGCCGGCAAGTCGGTCTTCCATTTCAAGGTCCAGGCCTTCGCGGTCGGGGCTGCCATCGCCGGGCTGGCCGGAATTTTCTTCGCGCACTACCTCGCCTACATCGAGCCCAACATGTTCCTGCCACAGGAGACGCTGTTCGTATGGCTGGCGCTCATTCTAGGGGGATCGGGAAACAATCGAGGCGCGCTGCTCGGCTCGGTGGTGCTCCTCGGCCTCCTCGAGGGCAGTCGGTTTGCGAAGGACGTCATCCCGTTTCTCACCGGAGTTCGCCTGGCGGCGGCCCAGCAGATGCTGGTCGGACTCATTCTCGTCGCTTTGATAGTCTACCGGCCGGAAGGCCTGCTGCCCGAACGCAACGAGTGAGGGGAGGAATCCGTATGTCCACGTCTACCTTCGCCGAGCGACTCCGCATCCTCACCGATGAGTCAGCGCGCCTGGAAAGGTATCTGCAGGCTCTGCCGCCCACAGCGTGGTCACAGCCCAGCGCGTGCTCACAGTGGCAAGTCGCAGACGTCGTGGCACACCTGGTCGGCGTAGCCGAATTCTATGCGGGCAGCATCGTGCGCGGCCTGAAGGGCGAGACGTCGCCTCCGCCCGGACGCCCACCGGCAGGGCAGAGCACCGGCGCTTCCGCCGCCGAGAGCATTGCCCAGCGGTCGATTGCCGCACGGAAGAGTCTCGGCGATCAGGTACTCACGACCTTCGTGGCCAGCGGGCGCCACCTGAATCAGACCCTGACCGATCTGAAGGCCGACGAACGTGACACGCCCTGCTATCACGCCGGCGGCATCGTGGCGGCACAGAACTTCATCGAGCTCAGGCTCAAGGAGCTAGGTGTGCACGAGTGGGACATCCGCGCCACGCTTGAGCCTCCGGGGCGGATGTCGCCGGCAACCTTCCCTGCGATCCTGACCACGATCTCCGAATCGATCGCGTCCGGTTCTCTGCGCTGGGCGTTCTGGTCAGGCCCGGCCTCCGCCACACCCGCTCGGTATCGCTTTCGCGTGAGCGGCCCTGGACCGGCCAAGCCCGATCTGGTCATCGACGGCCAAACCGTCCGCATGGACGACGACGCCGGGACCGCGCCCGCCTCGGTGACGTTCAGCTGCGACACGGAGACTTACATCCTGCTGGTGTACGGTCGTCTCGATCTGGACGCCGCCATCGAATCCGACCGGCTCCGGGTGGAGGGCGACGGCCAGTTCGCCCGCGCCTTCGGGCAGTGGTTCAGGGGGATCTAGCGCGCGGCGGCCGCGCTCGGGAGCACCCGTCCTAGCACCGCACGAACCACGGGAATCGCGATGGCCAGCAAGGCCAGGCTGGTCAGCACGGCGGCCAGGGGTCGTGTGAAGAAGATCCCGAGGCCGGCGTCGGAAATGATCAGCGACTGGCGAAGCGCGCGCTCGGCCAGCGGACCCATGTCGACAGCCACCGACGAGAGCCGCCCGCACAGCTGCCTTGACCATGGTCTCTCCTCCTCGAGAACCCGAGCCGCCAGAGTCGGCGCGGGCCAACACTCGCGGCATGATCACCCAGCCCTCGCGGGAGATCAAGCCCGGGCGTCCATTCTTCCTGCTGCCGAGGAAGAGGGAAATCCGGATATGATCGACAGGGAGTGCGTCGGGACCAGGATGAAGGGGGTGAGGAGATGGCCAAGGGGCGGAGCATGCAAAAGGAAAAGAAAAAGCCAAAGCAGAAGAAGAAGTAGCGCCCGATGCGCCGGTCGCCTCGCCGCGGCTGGTGAAGCCGTCAACCGGGCGACCGGCCAACCACACAGCGAGGTGCGACAGTGCGACCAAACAGGATCAAGCAGATATGGCGCGAGGGGCGCTGGGTCACCATGGGCTGGCTCTCGGTGTCCCATGGTTTCACGGCGGAGGTGATGGCCCGACAGGGTTTCGACGCGCTCGTGGTCGACATGCAGCACGGCCTGACCGATATGAACGACGTGTGGCCAATGCTACAGGCGATCTCGCAGACCGACACAGTACCGGTCGTTCGCGTGCCGTGGAACGACCCCCCTACGATCATGAAGGCACTCGATCTCGGGGCCTACGGCATCATCGTGCCGCTCATCGACACGGCCGCCGATGCGGCGAAGGCGGTCGCTGCCTGTCGCTATCCGCCCATAGGCATGCGCTCGTCAGGGCCGGTGCGCGCCGTCCAGTATGGTGGCTCTGACTATCTCACCAAGGCCAACGATGAGATCGTCGTCCTCGCCATGATCGAAACGAAGGAGGGCCTTGCCAACCTCGATTCGATCTGCGCCACGCCAGGGCTCGACGGCGTGTACATCGGCCCCTCGGACCTGGCCTTTGCCCTGGGGATGTCCCCCCGCCCCGACAATTCGGATCCCGTGCACGTCGCCGCCTGTGACAAGATCCGCGACGCCGCCCACAAGCACGGCATCAAGGCCTGCATGCACTGTGCGAGCGCGGCCTTCGCGGCGGGCGCGGTGAAGCGGGGCTTCGACCTCGTCATGCTCACGTCGGACTTGGCGTGCATGCTGGCTGGCGTTCGTCGCCAGCTCGACGATCTCAAGGCCGCCACCGCGTGAGGAGTGGCCTGGCCGGCGGCTGACGCTCAGGCTCCGCCGGGGGCGTGAGTGAAGGGAAGCTTTGCGAACTTGGCGCGGTCTACCTCAATCACCAGGGTGACCTGCCCCTCGGGGTTCCGCCAGGGAAAATCCTTACCCGTGTACTTGCGCGCGGTGATGTCCTTCACCTCGAAGCTTGTGTCAGGGCGCCGTTCCACGACGCGACCCCGTAGCTGAGCCTCCACGTAGGGGTCGCGGAAGTCCACGATGGATAGGGCCACCCGCGGATCGCGCCGCGTATTGCGCCCCTTGAGCGAGCCCTCGCTGGTTCCAATCAGTATGCGCTCCCCCTCTCGGCTTACCCAGACGGGGGCCGACTGCGGCGAGCCGTCGGCCATGATGGTCGCCAGGTGGGCGAAGTTCGGGCCGTCGATGAGCCGCTTGATGTCGTCGGATAACGCGATGGCCATGGGCTCCTCCTTTCTGTCACCGTACCATGCCCGCGGTCCCCTGAGCCCGCGTGGTCACGTTCAGCTTCTTCATCAGCCGGTGTTGCGCAGGCCGGCGGCGATGCCGTTGATGGTCAGCACGATGACCTCCCGATAGCGCTCGGCCTCCATCCCTTCCGGATCCGATAGGCCGCGCAGACGACGCAGCATCTCGACCTGCAGGTAGTTCAGCGGATCCACGTACGGGTTGCGAAGGTGAACCGAGCGCTGGATCACGGGATCGCCGTCCATCAGCTCGCGATGGCCGCTGACCTTGAGGATCGAATCGCGGGTCCGATCGTACTCCTCCTCGATCCGCGAGAACACGGCGGCGGCCAGCACGGGATCGGTGACCAGATCCGAGTACAGGGCGGCGATCCCCATGTCGGCCTTGAGGAGTGACATCTCGGCGTTGTCGAGCATCGCCCGGAAAAACGGCCATTCCGCGTACATCTCTTGAAGCCGCGGGTCCTCGACTCGCGCCAGCGCGGTACCGAGCCCGTACCAGCCCGGCAGGTTGAAGCGGCTCTGCATCCAGGAGAACACCCATGGAATCGCCCGTACAGCCTGGCGGGTGAGGTCCCCGCGTCGCCGTGCCGCCGGACGCGAGCCCAGACGTAGTCGACTGATCTCGTCGATGGGCGTGGCGGCACGCCAGTACTGCAGGAAGCCCGGTGTCCGCTCCACCAGCGCGCGATAGGCGTCGCGGGCCGCGTGTGGCCATCTCGCTCATGGCCGCCCCCCACTCCGGCGCGGCGTCGTGATCGGGCGCCTCCGCTGAAGCCAGGAGCACGGCGCTGACGATCTGGTCCAAATGACGGTGGGCAAGATCGGGATCGGCATAGCGGGAGGCGATCGTCTCCCCCTGCTCGGTGAGTCGAAATCGGCCCTGCACGGTTCCCGGTGGCTGGGCGCGGATCCCACGGCCGGCTGGTCCCCCGCCCCGCGCCACGCTACCGCCGCGGCCATGGAACAAGGTGAGGGCCACCCCGTGCTCACGGCACACGCTTGCGATCGAGGCTTGAGCCTGGTAGAGCGCCCAGTTGGCCGCCAGATACCCGCCGTCCTTGTTGCTGTCCGAGTATCCGATCATCACCATCTGCTCGCCGCCGCCCACGACGAGGTGTTCACGGTAGACGTCGAGCGTGAACAACTTCCCCAGGATCTCCGGCGCCGCCTCGAGATCGTCGAGCGTCTCGAACAGGGGCGTCACATGGAGGCCCGACGCACAGCCCGCCCAGCGGGCCAGCAAGAGGACGGTGAGCATATCCGCGGTGCCGCGGGTCATCGAGACGATGAACGGGCCGAGCGATTCGCGCCCATAGACGTGGCCGGCCCGGGCCAGCAATCGGAATAGGCGCCACGTCTCGCCACTTGCCTCGCCGGCTGCGGCCGAGGCCAGCGTTGACGCCGGCGGCGGATCGGCCGCGAAAAGTCGGAGGAGGATGGCGGTGCGGCTCTGATCAGTCCGCTCCGAGAAGATCTGATCGATCCCCAAATTTTCGAGCATTTCGCCCAGGGCCACCGCCAGACGCCCGGCGTCCTCGCGGATGTCCAGACGCGCCGCATGGAGCCCGAAGATCGCCAGCTGCGTGCGCATGGTGTGGAGAAGATCGTCGGCCAGCGCCGGCGGAAGACTCTGCGCGATCAGGTCGAGCACCTCCTGGATCTCGCCGGCTTTGATTCGGGCCCGGTGCGGAGTCTCGTCAAGCAAGCGCGCTGTCATATCCTCCTGCGAAGCTGCCTCGAGCTCGGTGGCGAGCAGCGACAGCGCCAGGCGGTATGGCTCACCGCCATAACGCTCCTCGAGATAGGTCACGTGCGCCGGCAATGGTCGCCGGCCCTCGAGCCAGGCGGTGAGGGCCGCTGGCGGAGGATAGCGGCGGCCACTCACGCTCAGCCGGCGGGCCAGTTCTTGCAGACTCTGGCGATGGCGCTCGACGGCGAGCCCCCGGTGCAGACGGAGCGTCTCGGCCGTTACCGGCGCCACCACCGACGGATTGCCGTCGCGATCGCCCCCGATCCACGAGGCCAAGCTGAGCCACCGGGAGGGAGCGGCCAGGGCCGGATAGTGTTCGTGGAGCGCCGCAGCGAGCTCGGCCGCCATGCGGGGCAGCGCCTCCCAGAACACCGCGTCGACGAAGTAGAGGCCGGTCCGCACTTCGTCGGTCACGGCCGGACGCGTGGTGCGAGCGCGATCGGTGAGCCAGAGCTCGGCGATCTCGGCGTGGAGGGCGGTGGTCTCCGCTCGGTGTTCGCGCGGGAGCAGATCGGCATCGTGAAGCCGCCTGAGCGCCTGGGCGATCCGCTGAAGCTTCGAGAGGACCGTTCGGCGCTTGGCCTCGGTCGGATGAGCCGTCAACACCAGTTCGATGCGCAGCGTCTCCAACAGCTCCGCCATCTGGCCGGACGTGAAACCGCGTGCCTTGAGTCGGGCCACCGCGTCCCCGATCGATTCTCCGATCGGGGCTGGGTGCTGGATCCGCTCACGCTCACGCAGGGCGCGGATGCGATGCGTCTCTTCGGCGAGGTTCACCAGATCGAAGTAGACCGCGAAGGCGGAGGCCATGACCCGGGCGGCGTCGGCGTTGAGGGCCTTCACCTCGTTGGCCAGGCCACTCGCGGCCGCCCCGTCTCCACCGCGGCGCGCTTTGGCGAGACCGCGGATGCGCTCTTCGGTCTCGAAGAGCGACTCCGACTCCTCCGTGCGAAGCACCTTCCCGAGTGTCTCGCCTAGCAAGTGGATCGTGCCCGACAGGTCCAAACCCGAAGTCCTCCTCGATCGCGACAGTCGAGTCCCGTCCCCCTTAACGCGCCGTCGGAGAGGAGTCAAGGGGTGTTGGATGGGATGAGCTATGAACCCGGCCCGGCGACGATCGAGGGCCGTCGCGTCCGATGCTATAATTCGCCGCGTGCAATGGGTGGTTGATCGAACCGCGTTCGATGAAGTCTTCGAACGCCCGGCCGCCCCGCGTCAGCACTACCAACCCTTGGTGTCGATTCTGGAGTCGTTCACCCAGACCGAGCTCGACCGGCGCGAGCGGCTGCAGAAGCTCTCCCTCATCGACCAGGGCATCACCTTCACCGTCTATGGCGCCGAGGAAGGCCTCGAGCGCATTTTCCCCTTCGACTTCGTGCCGCGGGTCATCCCCGCGCCGGAGTGGGAACGGATCGAGAACGGCCTCGTGCAGCGGATCACTGCCCTCAATCTGTTCATCCTCGATATTTACGGCGAGCAGCGCTGCCTCCGGGACGGTCTTATCCCCGCCGAGCTGATCTATTCCCGCAAGGAGTTCAAGCGTGAACTGCTCGGCGTCATTCCTCCGCGCCGGATCTACACGCACATCGTCGGCACCGACCTGATCCGGGATGACCACGGCGACTATCTGGTCCTGGAGGACAATTGCCGCTGCCCGAGTGGCGTGTCCTACGTGCTGGAGAATCGCAATCTCCTCCATCGGGTCTTCCCGGAGTTCTTCACCTCCTATCCGGTGCGACCCATTCAAGACTATCCCCACCTCTTGCGGGAGACCTTGCGTCACAGCGCGCCGCGGGGAAGTGACAATCCAGTGGTGGCCCTGCTCACCCCCGGGCTCTACAACTCCGCCTTCTTCGAGCACTCCTTCCTGGCCCGTGAGATGGGTGTCGACCTGGTGGAAGGACGCGATCTCATCGTGGAGGACAACGCCGTGTACATGCGGCGTACCCATGGCAAGCGCAAGGTCGATGTCATCTACCGCCGCATCGACGATGACTTCCTCGACCCACTCGCCTTTCAGCGGGACTCTCTGCTCGGGGTGCCGGGGCTCATCAATGCCTATCGGGCAGGCACGGTGGCGATTGCCAATGCCCCGGGGGCCGGGGTGGCCGACGACAAGTCCGTCTATCCGTTCGTGCCGCAGATCATCAAGTATTATCTCGGCGAGGAGGCCATCCTCCCCCAGGTGCCCACCTATCTCGCGTTTCGCAAGGACGATCTGGCCTACATCGTGGAGCACATCGGCGAGCTCGTGGTGAAGACCACGGGCGACTCCGGCGGCTACAACATGCTCATGGGACCCTTCGCCAGTACGAAGGAGCGTGCGGAGTACGTGGCGGGGGTGAAGAAGAACCCCGGCAACTACATCGCACAACCCCTCGTGCAGCTCTCCACCCACCCCACCTATGTCAACGGCGACTTCCAGCCGCGCCGGATCGACCTGCGGCCGTTCGTGCTCTACGGCGATCGGGTGCGGGTGCTGCCAGGTGGGCTGACCCGGGTGGCCTTGCGCGAGGGCTCCTACGTGGTCAACTCGTCGCAAGGAGGTGGGAGCAAGGACACCTGGGTCCTCGCCCCCCGCTCCCGGTAGATGCTGCTCTCGCGGGTGGCCGACGCGCTGTACTGGATGGGACGGTACATCGAGCGCGCGGAGCATTGCACGCGACTCCTCCTCGTCACCGAGGACATCGCCACCGAAATCCAGGGGCTCGACGAGAGCGTGGCCCAGGCCGAGTGGGAGGACCTCCTCTCCATCTTCCCAGGCGCGCGCCTGGTGGAGCGCGCGTCCCCCGCCTTCGCACCGTTCGCCTTGCCCTATCTCTCCTCGTTCCTCCTGGAGGAGACGAACCCCTACTCGACGTTCTTTGCCCTCCGCAAGGCGCGCGAGAATGCCCGGGCGGTTCGGGAAGCCCTCACCGTCGAGGTGTTCCTGAACCTCAACGACACCTATCGGACGCTCGAGACTCACGCCCGCAAGGGCATCGGGGACTTGCCGGCATTTCGCGACGCTCTCACGACAACCCAGCGCGGGCTGCTGGCCACCGTGGGCGCCGTGGAGCACACGCTGACCCGTGATCACTGTTGGCTCTTCCTCAAGCTGGGCGAGGCCCTGGAACGCACCCTGCGCACGACCCTTGTCCTGAGCGCCAAACTGCCCGCCCTCTTGGGGCCAACCCCCAAGACGGATCCCCTCTTCTACACGCGTTGGCGCAGTCTCCTGCGTGATCTCGCCTCGCTGGAAAACTATCGCAAAGTGTTCGGGGCCCGCATGGAGCCCGAGCTGGTCCTGCAGTTCATTCTGTTCGACGCACATGCGCCCCGAGCGCTCAACTACGGCTGTCACGCCGTCAAGGACTATCTCGAGCGCATCGCGGGGACAGACGAGCGCACGGCCCCTGCCCGCGTGATGGGTCGACTGTGCGCGCGGCTGGCCTACGACGACACGGACGTCATGCGCCATGGCGAGGTCCTCGTCTTCTTGCTTGGCATCCTCACCGACCTCGACAAGGCGCACGAAACGTTGAGCGCCCACTATTTCGTGACCTAGGCTCATGATCCTAAGCGTCGAGCACCGACTGGCCTTCGAATACGACAGCTACATCAGCGAGTCGTTTCTCGAGCTGCGCGTGCAGCCCAAGACGTCCAGCCACCAGACGGTGAACACCTTCAGCCTGGCCGTGGGTCCGCCCACCCGCGTGTACCGCTATGCCGACTGGCACGAGAATGTCGTTCACCACTTCAACGTGACGCGTTACCACAAGCGGATCGAGGTCGTGTCCCGCTCGCTGGTCACCACCCATCGGGATGCCCCTGCCCTCGGCATCGCCGTCGATCCCATGCCTCTCGCTGATCCCCCCTATCACCTCCGGGACTTTCTGCAGTGGGAAGGTCCGGTCCGGCTCACACCTGCCCTGCGCAAGTTCCAGGAGGGTCTGTCCCTACCGTACGGGGCACGCCTGGGCGATCACGTGCGGGCGGCGGGAGCCCAGATCCACCGAGGGTTCACCTACCAGAAGGACGTCACCCGCTACGATTCCACCACCGAGGATTTCTTGAAGCTCGGGGCCGGGGTGTGCCAGGACTTCACCCACTTGATGCTGGGCACCCTGCGCCTGATGGGGATCCCCTGTCGCTACGTGAGCGGGTACCTCCACGTGACGCCGAAGGACGATAGCCCCTCTCAGAGTCACGCCTGGATCGAGTTCTGGTCACCCACCAGCGGGTGGGTGCCGTTCGATCCCACCCACGATCGCGAGATCGACGAGCACTACGTCGTGGTCGGCCATGGTCGGAGCTACGACGACGTACCTCCCAACAAGGGGATCTACCGGGGCAATGCCCGAGAGGCGCTGGGGGCGGAGGTGACGACGACGGTGGCCGCCGAACGCAGGTCGCCCGCGCTCCAGGAATCTGTGGAGGCCATCGACCTCCCCGTCTTCAAGGAGGTTCCCCAGCGCCGGACCGATTACGACGGGGCGGCCATGCTGGAGGCGGCAGCCCAGCAGCAGCAGTAGTCGTGCGCGAGTTGGCCTATCTCGGCTGGCCGATGACACCCTCGACGAGCCAGTCCATCTTGCGCAGCTCAGTCAGCGGAAAACCCTCGCCGGCCTTGACCCGTTCGACGCCCTTGTTGTCGCGGATCGGCCCCTGAAACACCTGGCGCGTGCCGCTCGTGAACTCCAGCTTGGTCGTGTTCACGAGCTTCACGACATCGTCTGGCACCGCGGGACCGAATGAGGCAATGGTGAGATAGTCGTCCCCCAGCCCACCCAGGATGTTCTCGCTCTTCCACGTGCCGTCCATTACCTGCCGGGCGAAGCGCGTGTACAGCGGGCCCCAGGTGAATGCGATGCCGCTGATCCAGCCCTTCGGGGCGAACTTCTGCACGCCGAGGTAGTGATAGCCCACCGAATAGGCGCCGCGCTTCTCCGCCGTCTGGACGACAGTGATCGGCGAGTCCACGATGACCCCGAGCACGTCCACGCCCTGCTCGAGCAGTGCGTTGGCGGCGGTGGCTTCCTTGCCGGGGTCGAGAAAGCCGCCGGTGAACACCACGCGCGTCTCGGCCTTAGGGTTCACCGAGCGGGCCCCGAGCTGGAAGGCGTTGACGTTCGCCAGGAAGAAGCTGATAGGCAGCGCGACCACGTACCCCAGCTTGTTCGTTTTCGTCGTCTTGCCGGCCGCCATGCCCATGAGGTAGAAGGCCTCGGGGGTGCTCGCCCAGTACGTGGTGAGGTTCGGGGCACGCTTGTAGCCGCCGGGGTGCGCAAACTTCACCTCGGGGTAGCGCTGGGCAACTCGCAGTGCGGGTTCCAGATAGCCAAAGCTGGCAGGGATAATGAGCCGGGCCCCTTGCTTGATCATGTTCTCCATGACCCGCTCGGCGTCTGCCCCTTCGGGCACGTTCTCGACCTCGATAACCTCGACCTCGGGAAGGTTCTTCTTCAGAATCTGCACGCCCTCCGCGTGGGCCTGGTTGTAGCCGGCGTCGTTCATCGAGCCTACGTGCAGGATTCCCACCTTCAGCTTCGGCCCTTGCGCGGCCGCCGGCGATCCCAGCGCCAATACAACCAGGGCACTCACCGCCCCCCGAAGCATTCGCGACCACCCTCGCTCGATCATGATCATCGTGACGACTCCTTTGCCCGTGTGTCGGGAAGCACCGTATTCACCCGCTCCGCTGGAAGACGCGGCCGAGACTCGCTGGCGCCGCGTGGCGCCGCCGCCCACCCCACAGTGCCAGCACGGCCAAGCTCAGCACGTAGGGCAGCATGTCGAGCAGGAAGGGCGAGACGGGCACGCCGAGCGCCTGCATTTGCAGCTGCAGCGAGATCGCGCCGCCGAACAAGAGCGCCCCTGCTACCGCGCGCAGAGGATGCCATTTGGAAAAGATTACTAACGCCACCGCGATGAATCCTCGGCCCGCCGTCATCCACTCCACCCACGTCTTCGCCAGCCCCAGCGACAGGTGCGCGCCCGCCAGCCCAGCCAGCATCCCGGCCACCAACAACGCCTGGTACTGCACGAGGTGGGGACTCCGCCCGGCCGCGAACACGGCCGTGGGGTTCTCGCCGACCGCGCGAAGCGTCAACCCCCAGCGCGTCGAGAACAGCACCCACCACGTCAATACGGCGAGGGGCACCGCGGCGTAAACAAGCGCGTCGTGCTGGAACGCGATGGGGCCGAGCCACGGGAGCTCCGCCAGCCACGGGATGGCAAGCTCGGGAAGACCGGCGATGCGGCTGCCGACGTACGGACCGCCGATCAGCGCGCTCAAGCCGACGCCGCAGAACATGAGGGCAAGGCCGCTGGCCAGCTGGTTCGCCCGCCGTGTGATGACGAGAAACGCGAAGATCATGTTGAAGAGCGCCCCCGCCAGGGCTCCCGCCGCCACCCCGGCTGCTGCGCTACCCGTGTGCACCATGGTCGCGAAGGCTACCACCGCCCCCATGAGCATCACGCCCTCCAGGCCGAGGTTCACGATCCCGGCCCGTTCGCTCACGACTTCCGCCAAGGTGGCGTAGAGCAGCGGCGTGCCGGACAGGATTGCCCCCGAGAGGAGGCTGCGCAAGGTGGCGATCACGGCGCCCCCCCGCGACGGCCGAGGACGACAAAGAGAATGACCGCCATCAGGATGTTCGTGACCGAGGCGGGCAGAGCCTGGGTCATCTGGAGGATATCTCCGCCGGCGGTGATGACGGCCAGCAGAAACGCCGCCGCCACGATCGAGAGGGGGCGCCCGCCCGCCATCCAGCTAATCAGGAACCCCGCGTAGCCGTACCCGGGAGACAAGCTTGGCCGCAGCCGACCCTGCACGGCGGAGACCTCGCCCAGCCCGGCGAGGCCCGCCAGGCCGCCCCCCACGAACATGAGCAGGACAACGTATCGGCCAATCGGAATACCGGCCCGTCGCGCCGCCTCGATGTTGCCGCCGATGGCGCGCATCTCGAGGCCCCAGCGCGTCCGCGCCATCACGAACGCGAACAGCAGCACTGCCACCACCGCGAACATCGCGCCGAGGTGCACCCGGCTCCCCCCGAACGTGGGCAGGGTAGCAGCAGGTGCGAACTCCGCCGTCTGGGGATAGTTGACCCCTTCCGGATCCTTCCACGGGCCGAAGACGAAGAAGCTCACGAGGAGGATGGCCACGTAGTTCAGCAGCAAGGTGGAGATCGTCTCGCTCACCCAGCCTCGCGTCCGCATCAGCCCGGCCAGTGCCGCCCACAGACCGCCCCCCAGGAACCCAAGGGCGGCCATCGCGGGCAATAGCAGCCACCCGGGCCAGTGGGCGAATGTCAGCGCGCCCCAGGTCGCGAAGAGAGCGCCCAGGTGGAGTTGTCCTTCGCCGCCGACGTTGATGAGCCAGATCTTCCCGGGGACGGCGACCGCGACAGCCGCCAGCACGAGCGGGATCATCTTGACCAGTGTTTCGGATAACCCATACCAGCTTCCGAGCGTGCTGGTGAAGATGTCGGCATACGCTCTCAGCGGGTTCTTCCCGAATATCAGCAGCACGAGGGCGAAGACGCCAAGGCCGAGGGCGGCCAGCCCGCTCCATCGGGCGAGCCCTTGCAGCGGCGCGCTGCGGACCCACGTTCGCGCGAGAGCCGAATCAGCCGAGGGCACGGCGTGGCGCGGAGCCCGTCATGAGGAGGCCGACATCGTCGCGCGTCATGGTATCTGGTGTCCCGTTGCCCATGATGCGCCCACGGAACAGCACGAGAAGGCGGTCGCTGAGCCCGAACAGCTCGTCCATGTCCTCCGAGATCAACAGCACCCCCGCTCCCCGCGCGCGCGCGGCCACGAGCAGCTCCCGCGCGGCCGCCGCGCTGCGCGCATCGAGACCCCGCGTCGGATAGAAGGCCACGATCAGGCGCGGCTCGTGTGCCAACTCTCGCGCGAGGACCATCCGCTGCACGTTACCCCCTGACAGGGCACCGGCGAGGACATCAAGCGAGGGAAGCGTCACCCGTAGTTGTGCCAAAGCCCCCTCGAGATCGCGGCGTACCGCCGGCCAGTCCATGGCGAGGCCCCCCGCGCGCGCGTAACGGTGGGTGTCGGCGAGCGCCATGTTCCCGAGCGCGGTCATGGACGGCACCGCCGCCATCCCGAGGGCGTCTTCGGGGATGAACGCCACGCCGCTCGCTCGGATGTCAGCGACGGACCACGCTGTCGCCTCTCGCCCGTACAGACGCTTGACACCTCGGACGCACGGCTCGAGTCCGAGGATCAGATCGCCTAACTCGCGTTGACCGTTGCCGGAGACGCCGGCGACACCGACGATCTCCCCCGACAGGACGGTCAGATCGATACCGGTCAGCGCCGTCTCGTGGCCTTCGGCGCGCGTTTCCATCCCCTCGAGCGCCAGCACCGGTGGCGCCGGGGCTGCCCGCTCGCGCGGGCGCGGCACCGTCTCGGCGAGACCGGCGCCGAACATCAACGACACCAGCTCGGCCTCCGAGGCCTCGGCACGGGACAGGGTGCCAGCGATCCGACCCCGGCGCATCACCGTGATGCGGTCGGCGCACGAGAGGACTTCGCCCAGCTTGTGGGCGATGAACACAATGGCATACCCATCCCGTCGGAGTTGGTCGAAGCTTACGAAGAGTGCTTCGACCTCATGCGGAGCCAGACTCCGAGTGGGCTCGTCCAGGACGAGGATCCGCGCATCGGCGAGCAAGAGCTTGAGCACCTCCACCTTCTGACGCGCGCCGACCGACAGGCGCCACATGGACACGGACGGGTCGACGTCGAAGCCAAAGCGCGCCGACATCGTCTTGATACGCTCGGCCACCGCGCGGGTGTCGACCACCCAGGGCAGGTCGGGCAGGAACAGCGCAATGTTCTCGGCCACGCTGAGGGCAGGGATCTGGACGAAGTCCTGAAACACAAGCCCGATGCCGAGGCGGCGGGCATCGCGTGGCGAGCGGATTTCCACCCGCCGGCCCTCGAGCCGGATCTCCCCAAGGTCGGGCTGGTAGAAGCCGTAGAGGACCTTCATGAGGGTGCTCTTCCCTGCTCCGTTTTCGCCAACCAACGCGTGCACCTCGCCGCGATACACCTCGAGATCGACCTGGTCATTGGCGACTACCCCAGGGAATCGCTTCGTGATGGCGTGCAGCGAGAGGAGGGGAACCCGGCTCATGGCCGCCCATCGTAGCCGAAGGACCGGTTGGTCGGCCACCGAGATTCGGGCCGCGACGGTATCCGCGCGACTCCCCCACGGCGCGCGACTCCCCCTATAATGACGGGCGCGACGACACCAGCCGCAGATATGCGACGACGACGGCTTCGCTCATGGGCCTGAATATCGGTGACGCCAACCGAGAGGCGGTTGACCGGCTGTGCCGTGCCCGCCCCGCGTGGACCAAGGTTGCTATCGCGCGGGACACGTTTCCCCTCAGGGGCCAATGGCTGCTGCACGCGGGGCCGCCGATCACCTGGGCGCGCATGTGCGGGCCGATGCGCGGGGCGGTCACCGCGGCGATTCTGTTCGAAGGCTGGGCCACGACTCCCGACGAGGCACAGAGGCTGGCCGCTTCGGGTGATGTCGCGTTCAGTCCGTGTCATGACCATGGCGCCGTCGGCCCCATGGCTGGCGTCATCTCGCCCGGCACCCCCTTGCTGATCATCGAGGACCCTGTGAACCGGACGAGCGCCTGTACCTTCATCGCCGATGGGCCCTGGGGACACCAGCTCAGGTTCGGTGCGCATGGGCCCGAGACGCTCGCCGGTCTGGCGTGGATCCGCGACGTGGTGGCGCCGGCGTTCCAGGCCGTCCTCGAACGCGAAGGCCCGATCGACCTCGCGAGCCTGATGGCGCAGGCCCTCGCCATGGGCGACGAGATGCACATGCGCAATGCCGCGGCCACCGGGCTCCTCGCACGCCGGCTGGCGGCACCGCTCGTCGGCGTGGTGGCGGATCGCGAGCAACTGCAAGCGATCATGCGGTTGCTCACCCGGGACAACGACCAGTTCTTCCTCGCGTGGTCGATGGGTGCCGCCAAAGCGGCCGCCCGCGCGCTCGAGGGGCTCGAAGGCTCCACCGTTGTCTCGACGATGGCGCGCAACGGCGTCGAGTTCGGAATCCGCGTGGCAGGCCTCGGTGATCGCTGGTTCACGGGGCCTGCCAGCGCCGTGGACGGCCTGTACTTCCCGGGCTTCTCGGCCGCCGATGCCAACCGCGACACCGGCGACTCCGCAATCATGGAGACGTACGGACTGGGCGGCCTGGCCATGGCGGCCTCCCCGGCTGTCCAGAAGATCGTGGGGGCGCGGTCGTTTGCGGATGCTGTTAACACGTCACGCCAGATGGCGGAGATCTGCGCCGGGCGCAACCCACTTTTCCCACTGGCGCCGCTCAACGGTGACGGCACCCCGACTGGCATCGACATCCGAAAGGTGGTCCGCAGCGGCATGGTGCCCCTGATTAACACCGCCATTGCGCACCACACCGCAGCCCGCATGATCGGGGCCGGCATTGCGACCCCCCCCGCCCAACCGTTCGTCGACGCGCTGGTTGCGTTCGGCGCTGCTCACCCGTGACCGATCAGAGGTAGGGATCATGCCGATCCGGATGGAGGTCTGGCGCTCCTTCTATCAGGACTCCGTGGTGCTCATGCAGCTGGCGGCAACGCTGAATGAGCGGCCCGGGGTGCGCCAGTCCGCCGCGCTGATGGGCACCCCGGCGAACCGCGAACTCCTCGCGGCGGCGGGCCTCGCCGCGCCCGGCGCCGCTGATGCAGCGCCCGGCGATCTGATGCTCGCCATCGACGCGGAGACGGAGGCGGCCGCCGAATCGGCCCTGGCAGCGGCAAAAGCGTTCTTCGACCAGCAACGTCGCGCGCGTGAGACCTCCGGCCGAGTCCGCACCAGGACCCTCGAGTCGGCGCTCCGGCAGTTCCCGGACGCCAACCTCGCGCTCGTATCGGTGCCCGGCGCACACGCCACACTCGAAGCGATGACGGCCCTGCGCCACGGTCTGCACGTGTTCCTCTTCAGCGACAACGTCGCCCTCGACGACGAGATCAAACTCAAGCGCTTTGCCGTCAGCCGCCGCTTGCTCTGCATGGGCCCGGACTGCGGCACGGCGTACCTGAATGGTCTCGGGCTCGGCTTCGCCAACGTAGTCCCGCGCGGTCGAATCGGTTGCGTGGCTGCCTCCGGCACCGGCCTGCAGGCGGTCGCCTCGCACGTGGCTCAGCTCGGAGAGGGAATCTCGCACGGTATCGGGGTCGGCGGGCGGGACCTGTCCGAAGCGGTGGGGGCGCCGATGACCACGCTCGCGCTGCAGCTACTGGCCGCCGATTCGGCAACTGAGGTCATCGTCCTGATCTCGAAGCCGCCGGCGCCCCGCGTGATGACCGAGCTCGACGCAATCATTCGGATGCTCGCCAAGCCGGTGGTGGTCTGCTGCCTGGGGACCGACATCGAAGGCGTGGTCGCCGGCCATAAGGTCGACACGCTCGAGGCGGCGGCGGCTCACTGCCGTCGCGCTCGCGCGCGGCCGACCTGCCGACATCCCCACGTTCAGCGACCCCGCCGCGGTGCGAGCCCGCCTCGCGTGTGTGCCGGCGCACGAGGGGCGCGGGCCCGCTCTGCTCGCGCTCTATACCGGTGGCACCCTGGCGCACGAGGCGCGCCTGCTGCTGGACTCTCTCCTCGGGCCGTCGGCGCCGGGCACAGCCCACCACGAGGTGATCGACCTTGGCGCCGACGAGTTCACGGTAGGACGGCCCCACCCCATGATCGATCCCTCAGAGCGCGACGCGCGCATTCGTGCCGCCGGCGCCACGCCAGCCGTGGGCGTGCTGCTCGTCGACCTCGTGCTGGGCCGGGCCGCTCACCCGGACCCTGCTCGGCCGCTGGCAGCCGCGGTCCAGGACGCGCGCGCGGAAGCCGCACGCAGGGGACGATCACTCACGGTCGTGGCCTCGGTCGTCGGCACCGAGGCCGATCCCCAGAATCTGCGCGCCCAGACCGCTGCTCTCCAAAGCGCGGGGATCGAGGTCCTCCCGTCGAACGCCCAGGCCTCCCGCTTCGCCGCGCTGCTCCTGCGACCGGAGTTGGCGAAGCGCCTGCTCCCCGCAGAGCCATGAGCCCCGACCTGCTCGGCCAGGAGCTCTTCGTGATCAACGTCGGGCTCGAGGTGTTCGCGCGCGAGCTCGCTGCGCAGGGGGCGACGGTCGTGGAGGTCGACTGGCAGCCGCCGGTTGGTGGCGCCACCGTGGCGGCCCTTCTCGCCCGTCTGGAGGATGAGCCCTAACCGCAACCTCCGCGATCTTCCCGAAACTCCCCACGGCTCGGCACTTCTACCGGCGCGGGCCGCCTGCAGGAGGCGCGCGAGCACCTCGCAGGAAGTGGTGAGCGAGCGTCAAGGCGTTGCTCATCCCGGCCGCCTCGTATGAACATTCAGATGATCTCTCTAGACATCTGTATCTTCACTGGTATGATTTCCCGCTAGCATGAAGCGCACCACCCTGATCCTCGAAGACGCTTGCATGGACGGAGTTCGCGAGCTTGCCCACGGGAGACCGAACGATTTCCGAGGTCGTCAACGACCTCCTCACCGATGGCCTGCACAGACGCCGGGCGGCGAAGCGGAAGCGCGTGTTTCAGCTCCCGACCTTCTCCATGGGTCGGCCGCGCGTGAACTTGGGGGACCGGAACGCCCTGGAGGCGCTCATAGATTCCTGATGCCGGGCATCATCGACACGAACATCCTGCTCTATGCAGCCAATGCGGATGCGGCCGAGCACGAAATGGCCCGACCTTTTCCCGTGCCGGCACCTCGTCGGAGCCCTGGTACTTCACGGAGGGAATACTCTACGAGTTCCTGCGAGGTCCACCCACGCGCGGGTGTTTCCGCGGCCGCTGATCTGGAGGGAGGGGATAGACTTCCTCAACCATTCTTTGAGAGCTCTAACTTCCGTGTCCTCACGGCCGGAGAGCGCCCACTCGGTCCTGCTCAGAGGGTCTTGGCGAGATCACTCACCCGGCGGGCAACCTCTTCTGACGTCCGACGGTCGTCCGAGCAGGAGCACGGCATCCGCAAGATCTAACGACCGACACGGACTTCCTTCAGTTTCCGCCTCAAGTGATCAACCCGCTACGCAGACGCAGCTCGTAGAGCCTCCGACCGCTGTCAGGGTCCGGACCGCCTCGTTCACGTTCTGCCCGGTGCCCGGGCAGAATGCACGCCTTCCGGGCAGCCACATGCAACCGACGCACGAATCCTCCTCTCGCGCCTCGAAGGGTCGAGCACCTCTGGGGCACATGCCCCTGGCGCGAGACTTGCCCGCCTCCTCGACCAGATGAGAGCCCATCGACAGCGGGATCTCGAACCCATCAACGCGTGGCACCGGCGGTGGGCGGCACGGCGCCTCGCACGGGACCCTCCTGAGGGGACGGGAACCCGTGGCCACTCGGAGCCAGCGCAGCGCCCTCAGCGAAGAGGAGGAAGATCATGCCGCATTTCCTGAGCGAGGAAGAATTGAAGCGGACGGCGCCGGCCGAGCTCGCGTCGTTCAAGGGTCCGGTCCCGACACAGATCGTCTCGAACGGCGAATTCAATCCACTCCCGCAGACACGAGAACAGCAGCGGGTCGAAGCGCGCATCAATGAGCTAGCGGGCAACCTCTCGCCCAGGCACGGGATGAGCCGCCGCCGCTTCCTGGCCAGCAGCGCAGGCCTGGCGACCGCGTTTCTGGCGATGAACGAGGTTTTCGGTCCCCTCTTCGACGTGAGCGGCGCCGAGGCTCAGACCCCTGGTGCTGCCGATGCGCGAGCCAAGGCCCTGAGCGGGCAGTTCATCATCGACGCGCAGACCCACTTCGTCCGTGATGACTTCGCGCAGAGCGGACTGCTGGACCTCGCCAAGTACGCCAAGCAGAACTGGAACCCCGACCTGATGGGCGAGAACACGCTGGCCCGGTACAAGTTCGAAAACTATGTCAAAGAGATCTTCGTCGGGAGCGACACCAAGGTGGCGCTCCTGTCGGGGGCGCCCTTCGACGACCCCAGCTGGGATCTCCTGACCAATGATCAGATCGCGTGGGGGCGGTCGATGATCAATCGGATCGCCGAGTCTCGACGCCTGCTCGCCCACGCCGTGTTCACGCCCAAGAAGGCGGGCTGGATGGAGGAGGTCGACCGAGCCATCGCTGTCATCAAGCCCGACAGCTGGAAGGGCTACACCATCGGGGATCCGCTCTTCCCCTCGAAGCGCGGCTCCTTCTGGTGGCTCGACGACGAGAAGGTGATGTATCCCTTCTACGAAAAGATTGCCAAGTCCGGGATCACCACCGTCTGCATTCACAAGGGCCTCCTCCCCGCCGACTACGAGAAGACGTGGCCCGGAGTCTGGGAGTACGCGACTGTGCGGGACGTGGGCAAGGCCGCCAAGGACTGGCCCCAGATCAACTTCGTCATGTACCACGCCGCCCTGCGGCCGTTCCAGGAATCGCCGAGCGCCGTCTTGGCCGAGTTCGAGCAGACCGGCCGCATCAAGTGGGCGACCGATCTCGCCGAGATCCCGGGTAAGTTCGGGGTTAGTAATGTGTACGCGGAGGTGGGGACGGCTTTCGCAACTTGCTGCACGGCAAATCCACGCTTCGCGGCCGCCTTCCTGGGCACCCTCGTGCGGGGCATGGGGGCCGATCACGTGGTGTGGGGGAGCGACTCCGTCTGGTACGGTTCGCCGCAATGGCAGATCGAGGCGCTACGACGGCTGGAGATCCCCCCGGACATGCAGCAGAAACACGGGTTTGCGCCGCTCGGCGCCGCTGACGGCGTCGTGAAGAGCGCCATCTTCGCCGGCAACTCTGCCCGTCTCTACAATCTTCAGATGCGAACGGCCCTCGGCGCGATCTCCCACGACAAGATCGCCGCCATCAAGGGCGAGTACGTGGCCATGGGCGGTCTCCACAGCAACACCCGCTACGGCTACGTCGACCCGAGCGGGCGCTCCGCCTAGCGCTAGGTCGGGGCCGATCGCGCCGGCGCGGTTCCCTGGCCGCGCCGGCGCCCCTGACGGAATTCGCTTCCCTCCGCTTTGACAGTCCTCGAGCGGGTTGAATAGGATTGAGAATGGACGGCTGGCCAGCCGGGCCCGTCTTCGCCGTAGGCGACGCTCGCTACGACTGGGCCGACGTCCTGCTGGCCGCCCATCTCCGAGGAGACTGGGCAGAGCTCGAGACCCAGATCCGCCAGGGTCTCGCCTGTCAGCGGGCGCTCGACAACGATGATGAGAGCGAGGAGGCCGACCCGCAGGCGGTCGACGCCGCTGCCACCGAATTCAGGTACGCTCGTGATCTGGTCAGCGCGGAAGAGGCCGAAGCCTGGCTCGCCGAGCACGGGTTGACCACCGAGGGCTGGCTGGACTACATCGAGCGGGCCGTGCTCCGGGACGAGCACGCAGAGGAACTGGACGAACTGGTCGAGCGCTACCCCGTCACCGACGACGAGGTGGCCGCGCTCGCGTGGGTCGAGGGCATGTGTTCAGGTCGGCTGGCAACGTTCGCTCGCGCTCTTGCTGCCCGCGTGGTGGTGGGTGGCACATCGACCCCGGCCGGGCTCGTCCTCAGCCCCGCCGAGCTGCTGTCGTCATTCGGCAGGACCCTCCCAGGCGTGGTTCGGCACTGCCTGCCCCACTCGCACGAGATCGGCGGCGACAGGCTCGATCGCCTGGCCGCGCTCGAGCATACGTTCCAGCTGGCACGGGCCGCGACGCCGAGCCAAGAGCTCCTTCGGAGACAACTCGCCAACCACTGGCTCGAGTGGGTCCGGGTGGGGGCACGTTACGTGCTGCTCGGCGATGAGCAGGTGGCTCGCGAGATCGTGCTATCAGTCCGAGAGGACGGCCGCGGCCTCGATGAGGTCGCGGCCGATGCACGGGTCGAGGTGCAGAACACGCGCGCCTATCTGGACGCTTTGCCGGCGGTTCTGCGCGATCGAGCAGGTCGAATAGACGCGGTGAGACAACGCGACATCGATCCAGCATGGCACCCGACGTGGGCCGAGGTCGACGAGCGTGTCTCGTGGCTCTGCCGCAGCCGCGCGGTCGGGCGCCGCACCCTCCTCAGCTCTTTGCGGTTGCGCGATCGCTCACGGCGCTGACCTGGGAGATGCGGTTGGCGGGGAACCCACGCCACACGAGGTCTTCGCGATGTCGCGCAGCTCGGCGCTCGTCTTCTTTCCGATCCCAGGACGTCCCGCTCGATCACGTATTTCGGCATGCGGCGCCAATTCGTCAACGATCATCGGCGGTGGGTCCCGCCCGCCACTGGGTGAGGCGATCGTTCCCTCCACGGAGCAGTCTCACCCAGGGCGACTGACAGATGACTGACTCGGACCAGAGCGTGGCGAAGGACAAGGAAGCGCGGCGCGCCAGGACGTCAAGACCGTCAAGGGCGGGGCTCACTATAACTGGGCGTATACGACGAGGAGACCTGGGTAACTTTTACTGAAGATCGCCCGGGGCGGCAGGCTGGCGCTGTCGCCGAGTGTGTCGCTCGGCGCGGCGGCGTTGAGAGAGACGAAGGGCGCCGCTTGGCCGGTGTCGGAGAGCGACGTTGCGGGACAGCCTCAGGGCCGCACGGCAGGCGCGTCGATGGTCATACCCCGCGCGCGCCACATCAGGAAGAGCTCGAGATCAACGAGCTCGGGGGCGCCGTATTCGTACGGCTCCGCTCGCATGCCGACCAGACAGTTGCGGAGTCGCCGCTGGAGCGAGCCGAGGCCCTGCCACTCCAGCCGATAGAGCGGATACCCCGTCGGGTGCCCCTGGGGAATGACGTTCCCGGCCAGTCGTCGCCCCCAGTGGTCGTCGTGACACTGATGGCAGGCCAGATTGAGCTGGCCCTGGCGCCGCTGAAACGCGGCGCGGCCGGCCTCGAGGAACGGCTGCGTGCGTGGGTCGGTGGCGGCCTCGATGGGCGACCCTCGCGACTGGCGCGCGATGTAGGCGGTCAGCGCCAGCAGCTCCCGGCTCTCATAGGCCAGCGGGGGCGCCGCCTGCTGATCGGTGCGGCAGAGGTTGATGCGTTGCTCGAGATTGATCGGGCGGGCCCGCGCCGGGTCGAAGGCGGGATAGCGCGCGGCCACCCCCTTCATGCGCTCCCGAGCCTCGCCGTGGCAGTCGACGCACGCGCGGCCGGCCGACCCTACCTTCCGCTTCCACAGGGCTTCGCCCTCCAGAACCCAGAGCAGGCCGGGATTGGCAGTGTCGTCGTCCTGCATCGCTCGGGTCTCACGGCTCATGAAGTCGTATCCGGAGCGCCGCTCGGCGGGCGGGATCTCGCCCGCGTACGCGAGCACCGGCAGCGCGGTCGCCCACGCCGCGGCGACCGAGCAGTGCACGACGAGCCGGATCAGCTTATCGAGGAGCATGAGTGGGACAAACACCGGGGGGGCGTGAGTCCCGGCCCCTACTCCACGACAATCGCCGCCGACTCCTTGACAGAAAAGCCGCCGTCGCCGGTCCACTGGAACGCGAGGGTACCGCTCTCGGTGGCCACCGTGGAGAACACGATGAACGGGTTGGCGGCGATGGCTGGGTGGAGCTCGGCGCGGAAGATTTCGGTGCCGTTGTAGGTGCACACAAACTGTCTGATGATGTCGCGCGGGATCGGCGCGCCGAGCTGGGTGCGGCGAAACCCAGTCTCCATCACGTGCGAGATCAGCGTCTTGATCTCGATGACCTCGCCGCGCTTGGCCCGGGCCGGCACGTTGATCAGTACGCTTGCCACGGCTAGATTCCGTCTTCCAGACACGCCGCGAGGGTGACCACGATCTCGGCGCTGTCGGACCAGAACGCGCCATTGCTGAGCTCGCAGATCGCGATCACGGTCTGCGAGTCGGCGAGCCGGACGCGGGTCGCCACCCTCGCCCGCCCGGCGCGCGGTCCGAGGTAGAAACTCACGACGTAGGGCTGCGGGTTCTTTTCCGTGAAGACATGAACGGCCCTCACGTGATCTGCCTCGGTCATGGGGCTGTCGACGGTGACCGTCAGCGGCACGGCGTTGCCGTTCTCGATGAGTGGCGGCAACTCGAGCTTCACCTTGCCAGGGGCGACCCGAGCCGAGCCCACCACCTTGGTGATGGCTTCTCGCATGGCGGCGGGGGTCGCCCGCGCGGGCTCGACGGCGACCACGGATCCCAGCCCCACGCCGGCCGCGACTCCTCCGGCGACCCGCAGAAACTCGCGGCGGGACGTGCGCTGTTCCATTCAGTCCTTCAACGTCATCAAGAAGGCCACCACGTCCTCGATCTGCTCTGCGCTCAGGATGGGCTTGCCACGATAGGCCGGCGCCACCCGGACTAGTCCCTCTATTCGATGATACCCCGGCATGATAGTAGCGGGGTTAGTCCGAGCCGGATCGACGATCCGGAGCCGCAGCTGACCCTCAGACAGCCGGCCCCCGACTCCGGCGAGATTCGTCGCGAGATCGCCCTGGAATCGCTCCTCCGGAAACGGCCCGCTGTGACAGAGCAGGCAGAGACCAACGTGGCGGTTGGCGACGATGGCGCGGCCTCGCGCCGGATCACCCTTGGCGCCGGTGAGCGAATGCGGTATCCCATCCTCTCCGTGCGCGACACCCACCATGCAGCAGACCGCGACGATCGCCGCCGACCACCTGGCCGTCCTGCCCGACGTCGTGGTGAACCTCAGCCGAACACCTCGGCCGCGATGGTGCGGAACCAGGCCTCGGCGAGGACAGCCTCCGCCGCGCGCGTGGCCCGCGGGGCTTCCGAGGGGCTGACTCCACCGGCGCCCGGCACGTCAGCCAGCTGTCCGCTCGAGGGCTGATAGACGCCGGCAATCGAGATCCCGTAGTCAGGCGCGATGAGGCTGTAGCACGTGTTGATCAGCTTGGGGGTGGATGGCGCGCTGCCCCTGAGGAGCCGGACGACCGCGGCCGCGCAGGTCTTGGCCTGAGAATTCGCGGCAAAGGCGGATTTCGGCATGGCGCCAGCGATGGCGGCGTCACCGACGACGTGAATGCTCGGCTGCAGCTTCGACTCGAAGGTCACCGGATCGATCGGGCACCAGCCGGTGCGGTCGGCGACACCAGCCGCGTCCGCGATGCGCCCGGCCTTCTGGGGCGGGATGACGTTGGCCACCGCCGCCTTGTGCCGGCCGAAATCGGTCACCAAGGTGCGGGTGGCGGCTTCCACCGCCGTAACGTTACCGCCCTTGGAGAGCGGTACCCATTCGATCAGTCCCGGGTACAGCTCGGCCCAGGCCGCCTGAAACAGTTTCTGCTTCGAGAAGGCATCCTTGGCGTCGAGGATGAGCAGCTTGGCGCGTGGCTTCTTGGTCTTCAGATAGTGCGCGATCAGGCTGGCGCGCTCGTAGGGCCCGGGCGGGCAACGGAACGGATTGGGCGGCGCCGTGATGACGACCAGCCCACCATCCGGCATGGCCTCGAGCTGACGGCGCAACAGCAGGGTCTGCTCGCCGGCGCGCCAGGCATGGGGCACCAGCTCGGCCGCCGCCTCGTCGTAGCCCGGCAGGGCCCCCCATCGGAGATCGATGCCGGGCGCCAGCACGAGCCGGTCGTACGGCAGCCGCGCGCCGTCCGCGACTGTCACCGAACGCGCGTGCGGGTCCACGGCGGTGGCGGTCGTGCGGGCCACGACGATGCCGTCGGCGGCGACGCGCTCGTACGTGAACTGCTGGGCGCTGAGCTCGCGCAAGCCGACGATCACGGCGTTGCTGAATGGGCATGCGGTGAATGCCGTGTTCGGCTCGACCAAGGTCACGGCAATACCCGGGTCGAGCTGACGGAGGGCTCGGGCACAACTCGCGCCGGCGAAGCCCCCCCCGATCACCACGACGCGGGGGGCAGCACCTTGCGCGAAGGCCGGACGAGGATACAGCACGGCCGCCGTGGCGACTGCCACCATGGAGCCCAGAAAGTCGCGGCGGCCCACCTTCACCGTTGTGCCGCGTACCAGGCGGCGATGGCCTGGACCTCCTCGTCGGTGAACCCTTTGGCGATCCGGTCCATCACCGTGGCGGCCCGCTGCCCCGAGCGGAAGTCCTGCATGGCCCGCACGACGGCGGCCCGATCGAGGCCGCCCAGCCGCGGCACCGGCGACGTCACGCGCGCCGATGCCGGATGGCAACCGGAGCAGGATGCCGCGCCGGCCGGCGGCTCGGCCCACGCTACCACGGCCGCGGCGATCGACGCGGATCCGATCGCCGCGGCCAGGGCCCTGCGCATTGCTTACACCAAGGTGATGCCGTGGTTTTTCAGCGGGACCGTGCGGATCCGCTTGCCGGTGGCGGCGAAGAACGCGTTGAGGACGGCCGGCGCCGCCACGCAGATCGTCGGCTCGCCGACCCCACCCCAGAACCCGCCGGACGGCATGACGATCGACTCGACCTTCGGCATCTGCGCGATCCGCATCGAGTCGTACGTATTGAAGTTCGTCTGCTCGATGTGGCCGTCCTTGACCGTGCACTCCTCCATGAAGAGCGCGGACAACCCGTAGACGAACGAACCGGCAATCTGGCGCTCGATCTGCGCCGGGTTGACGGCATACCCGCAATCGGTGGCGGCGACGATCCGATGGATTTCCACCTTGTTACTGTCCTTGACAGAGATCTCCGCGCACGCCGCCACGTAGCTGCCGAACGAGTGCATCTGCGCCAGCCCGCGATATACACCCTGTGGCGCAGGTTTGCCCCAGCCAGCCCGGTCGGCCACCGCGTTCAGCACCGCGAGGTGCTTCGGATGCTTGGCCATCAACTTCCGTCGGAACTCGAGGGGATCCTGGCCAGCAGCATGGGCCAGCTCGTCCATGAAGCACTCGAGGAAGATCGCGTTCTGGTTGATGTTCACGCCGCGCCAGAACCCGGGCGGGACGTGCGTGTTGCGCATGGCATGGTCGATCAACAAGTTGGGCACGCTGTAGCCGATGGCGAAGTCCCCACCCGGATTGAGCCCCTGGAACACCAGGGGGTCCTTGCCGTCCTGGAGAGCCTCCGGCCGCACGACGCTGAGGATCGATTGCCCCGACAGGCGCATGTGCAGGCCGGTAAGGTTGTTGCTCGTATCGAACGCGCCGACCAGCTTGCACTGCATGACCGGGTGATACCGGCCGTGCAGCATGTCCTCTTCGCGCGTCCACAGGAGCTTCACCGGCGTGCCGGGCATCTGCTTGGCGATGAGGACGGCCTGGGTCACGTAGTCGTGAAAGGCGCCGCGCCGGCCGAAACCGCCGCCGAGGTTGATCTTGTAGACCTCGCACTTGTCGGCGGGCAGGCCGGAGGCCGCCAATGTCGCCGCGAACGCGGCCTCGCCGTTTTGTGTAGGCACCCAGACCTCGCAGCGGTCCGGCGTGTACTTCGCCGTGGCGTTCATCGGTTCCATCGGCGCGTGGTTCTGGAACGGGTAGGCGTAGACGGCCTCGACCTTCTTGGCCGCGCCGGCGATGGCGGCCTTCACGTCGCCGTTCTGGTTGGCCACGAAGGCCTGGTCGGCGTCGAGGCCGGCCTTCAGCATGTCGGCGATCGTGGCGCTCGAGACCTTGGCATTCGGGCCTTCGTCCCAGACGATGGGAAGCGCATCGAGCGCGGTCTTGGCCTGCCACCACGTATCGGCCACCACCGCGACCGCCGAATCGCCCACCCGCACCACGTGGCGAACCCCCGGCATGCCCTTGACCTTGGCCGCTTCGAAGCTCTTCACCTTGCCGCCGAAGACCGGGCAGTCCTTGATGGCGGCGTTGAGCATCCCGGGCAGCTTCAGATCGAACCCGTAGACTTGCGCGCCGGTCACCTTCGGCAAGGTGTCAAGCCGCTTCACCGGCTTGCCAATGAGCTTCCATTCCTTCGGGTCCTTGAGCGGCACGTTCGCCGGCGGGGTGACCTTGGCGGCCGCTTCCGCCACCTTGCCGTACGTGGTCGTCCGGCCGGAGGGGCGGTGCGTGATAACGCTGTTGGCGGCGCTGCACTCGGAGGCAGGCACTCCCCAGGTATTGGCCGCGGCTTGGACCAGCATCACACGCGCCGTGGCACCGCCCTGGCGCACGTATTGATGCGAGTCGCGGATACCGCGGCTGCCGCCGGTGGAGAAATCGCCCCACACGCGCTTGCGCGCAACGCTCTGACCGGGCGTGGGATATTCGGTGGTCACCTTCGACCAGTCGCACTCGAGCTCCTCGGCCACCATCTGGGCGAGGCCGGTGATAGTCCCCTGCCCCATCTCCGAGCGCGCAACCCGGATGACGACCGTGTCGTCTGGGCGGATCACCACCCAGGCGGTAACTTCGGGCGACCCGTCCTGGGCACGGACGACGCTGCCGCCGAGCGGGAGGTTCAGGCCCGAGCGCGAGCCCGCCCCCGACGGCAGCGGTGCTGATGATGAAGGAGCGGCGATCGATCTTCCGGCCTTGGTGATCATGGCGGCTCCCCCTTATGCCTTGGCGGCGGCGTGGATGGCCTCACGCACTTGCTGGAACGTGCCGCAGCGACAGATGTTGGTGACCGTCGCGTCGATGTCGGCGTCGGTCGGCTTGGGCTTGTCCTTGAGGAGCGCAGCCACCGCCATGATCATCCCCGCCTGGCAGTAGCCGCACTGGGGCACCTCGTACTCCACCCAAGCCTTCTGCACCTTGTGCAGGACTCCGCCGCTGGCGAGGCCTTCGATGGTCGTGACCTGCTCTGCCGACGGCCGCGCTCACAGGCATCACGCAGGAGCGGACAGCCGCCCCATCGAGATGCACGGTGCAAGCGCCGCACTGGGCGATACCACATCCATACTTGGTCCCGGTGAGGCCGGCCTGCTCCCGGATTGCCCACAGCAGAGGCATGCCGGGATCGACGTTGACCTCGATGGCGCTGCCGTTGATCGTCAAGCGTGCCATTGATAGTTCCTCCCCCCAACGACGTTGCGGAAAATATCCGCCATCACGCGCCGAAAGGCAAGCCGCTCGCTCGAGAGGTATTGCCTCTCAGCGGTCGCGACGCGGCGCAGCATTCGGAGCCTTCATATCGAGAGCACTAGGGCTTTGGCTTGGGAACCGTCCATGCGTAGACGGTGTGCTCGGTGCCATCGACGGTGAGCTTTGCCGTTTGCTCGGGCTTCCAGTCGCCCATATCGTAGTTGTGCGAGACGATCCGCGTGCCCGGCTTGAGGTCGCTCAGCAGCTTGGGGCGCAACCTGAGATTGACCTCGGGCAGCAGATAGAGGGTCACCACCGACGCATCCTGGATCTTGGCCTCGAACAGGTCGCCCTGGATGAACTTCACCCGGTCGGCCACCCCGGCCTTGCGGGCGTTCTCCTCGGCCTCGGCGATGCGCTGGGGGTCGATATCGATGCCGACACCGCGGATGCCAAAACGCTTGGCCGCCGCGATCACGATGCGGCCATCACCGCAGCCCAGATCGTAGAGCACGTCACCCTGCTTTACCTTGGCCATCCGAAGCATCCGGTCGACGATCTGCCTCCTTGGTCGGCACGTAGGGGACGTCGAGGGGCTTGGTCTCGACGGGAGTCGTCTGGGCCCCCACGGTGACGGCCACGCTGACGAGAGCCAGGATGAGCAAAGTGACGACGGTTCGCAGGCGAAACATTCTCAAGTTCCTCCTTCGGCCTCGCGGCCTTTTGACAGGATGAGGACACCGCCGCCGACCGCCAGTACCCCCAGGCCCACGAGGACGCCGGACCCCGCGTAGGCCAGGCTGGCATAGAGGAGATAGGCGGCGGTGGCGGAGAACAGCAACGGCGTCAGTGGATAGAGTGGCACCCGGAACGGGCGAGCCACTGTGGGCTCCTTGCGGCGCAGCACGACCAGCGACACGCCGGTGAGCATGAAGAACATCCAGAACACGGGTGCAGTGTACTCCACCATGGTTTCGAAGCCATGGCGGGTCGATGCGCCAAAGAGCACGAGAGCCAAGGCCACGGCCCCCTGCGCGAGGATGGCGTTGCCCGGCGTGCGCAGCCCCGCATGCCAGCGGCCGAGAAAGGCGAAGACCCGAAAGTCGCGGCCCAAGGCGTAGGCGCTGCGCCCCCCCGTGAACACCGCGGCATTCGCCGAGGTCAAGGCGCACACGGCGATGAGGGCTCCCACCATCCGGCCTCCTCCCGGGCCGACCGCACGCTCCAAGAGATCGGCCGCTACCGTGCGCGAGCCGGCGACGCCAGCCAGGCCCAGGCCGCGAAGGTACGCCCAGTTCACGAGCACATACAGCACCGTGATCGCTACCAGGCTGCCGACGAGGGCGCGCACGATGTCCCGGCGGTGGTGGACCTCGGCCGAGACGTAGGATGCCTCGTTCCAGCCGCCGTAAGTCAGCAGCACGAACACCATCACGAGGCCGAACGCGGTCGAGCCAGCGGCGGCGGGAGCCGTCGTGAGGCCGACGGCTGGGGTCACGAACAGCCCGGCGCCCACGACGAGCGCGAGCCCGACGACCTCCAGCG
Source organism: uncultured Candidatus Rokubacteria bacterium (assembly GCA_963754315.1). Classification (GTDB taxonomy): domain Bacteria; phylum Methylomirabilota; class Methylomirabilia; order Rokubacteriales; family CSP1-6; genus CAVWFS01. The sequence continues at coordinate 213,784 of CAVWFS010000001.1, read as the reverse complement.
CTGTCAGAAGCTTCTGGACCCCCTTGCCCTGCCGGACCCCCGCCACGTTCAGCGCAGTCAGCCCGACGACGCACAGCGCCGCATACACGCCCGATGAGGCCGGTCCTAGCGGCGCGATCTCCGTGGCGTAGTCCGCGAAGATAAACGCGAGCAGAGCGATCGAACCCGTCTGGATCACGCTGATTCTCGCCCAGGCGAAGAGGAACGCGAACCGTCGACCCAGCGCCCGCGTCAAGTAGTGATAGTCGCCCCCAGGATGCGGGTACGCGGTGGCCAGTTCCGCATAGCAGAGGGCGCCCACCAGTGACACCAGACCCCCCACGACCCAGGCGAGGAGCATGTGCGCCTCGCTGCCCGAGTTGGCCGCGACCAGGGCTGGCGTGCGGAAGATGCCGGCTCCGACGACCGTGCCTACGATCAGGGCCGCGACGTCCATGGTTCGGAGGGCTGGCTGGGACATGGCGACCGATCGGCCGCTCACGTCGGAGGGGGTGCTCACGCTCTGGCTGTCTCCACCTAGCCCTCCAGAAGCTCGCGGGCGATGATCACGCGCTGGATCTGATTCGTTCCTTCGTAGATTTGCATGATCTTGGCGTCGCGCATGAAGCGCTCAACCGGAAACTCGCGCGTGTAGCCGACCCCACCGAAGATCTGCACGGCGTCGGTGGCCACCCTCATGGCGCTGTCGGCCGCGAAGCACTTGGCCATCGACGCCTCCAGCACGGCCGAGGGTGTTCCTCGGTCCACGAGCTGGGCCACGTGGTGCACCATCAAGCGGGAGGCGTGGACTTGAATGGCCATGTCCGCCAGCATGAACTGGAGCCCCTGGAACGCCGCGATGGGCTGCCCGAACTGCTTCCGCTCCTGCGCGTAACCCGTGGCGGCATCGAGGGCGGCCTGGGCCACCCCCACCGCGGTGGCACCCGTCATGGGCCGGGTATAGTCGAGGGTGCGCATGGCGATCTTGAAGCCTTCGCCCTCGGCCCCCAGACGGTTCTCAGCCGGCACCTCACAGTCCTCCAGATGGAACGCGACGGTCGGTGACGCACGGATACCCATCTTCCTCTCTTTCTTGCCGATCGCAAACCCCTTGAAGCTCGGCTCGATGAGAAAGGCGGTGACTCCCCGCGTACCTTTCGTCTTGTCGACGGTGGCGAAGAGCGTGATGACGCCGGCGTTGGAACCGTTTGAGCACCAGAGCTTGCTCCCGTTCAGGATGTAGCGGTCACCCTTGCGGACCGCCGTGGTCTGCAGGCTGGCGGCGTCGGAGCCGGCGCCTGGCTCGGACAGCGAGTAGGCGGCCAGGATGTCACCCGTGGCCAGCCTCGGCAAGTAGCGCGCCTTCTGCTCCTCGCTTCCGGCGAGAAGAATGGGATAGCCGCCGAGGGGTGTGGCCCCCCAGTTGGTGGCAGTGGCTGCGCACGCCCAGGCGATCTCCTCCGCAACGAGGGCTACCGCCAGCGCCCCCATGTCGGTGCCGCCGTAGGCCTCGGGGATCCAGACGCCGAACAAGCCCTGGTCGGCTAGGAGCTTCATGATCTCCGCGGGATAGCTCTCGGCCTCATCGTACTGGCTCGCGACCGGCGCGATCTTTTCGCGCGCGACCTTCCGCGCGAGGTCCCGGATCATCCGCTGGTCGTCGGTCAGATAAAAAGGCTCCTTGAGCGCCATGGCTCCCTCCTCTCCTCCGCCCGCCTGCCGCGACCTTACCCGCCCGTGGGCCCGGCGATCAAGAGCACATCCACCGCCACCGCCTGGCGGCCAGCGGCGATCACTGGATTGAGATCGATCTCGAGGATACGGGGTTCGGCCAGCATGAGATCCCCCACGCCTAGGAGAGCGTCGATGAGAGGGTCGTCGTCGCACCTTGGCAACCCACGGGGGCCGGTCAGCAGACGCCCCCGCGCCCCCTCGTGCAACATGGCGCGGGCTTCGTCACGGCCGAGCGGCGCCAGCCGGAACGCAACCTCGCGCATCACCTCGGTGAGGATGCCGCCGACCCCCGCCGCTATCACGGCGCCGAACGACTCGTCGCGCCGGGCGCCGATCAGCAGCTCGACTCCGGGTCCTACCCGAGCCTGGACCACGAAATGCTGGGCGCCCACGCGTGCTCGCAGCTCCTTGCAAGCCCGGCGCACGGCAGCCGCGTTCTCAAGATCCATGCGCACGCCTCCCACTTCGGTCTTGTGAAGGAGGCCGGCTCGGCCCGCCTTGACCACCACCGGGTAGCCGATCTGGTCCGCCGCCTGCACCGCTTGCTCAGTCGTGGTCACCGTCTGCTCGCGACAGAAGCGAACGCCGTAGGCCTCCAGGGCACGCCGGGCGAGAGACCCGGGCAATGCGCCCTCGGCAGTGACGAGCGCTGCTCGCACGTCGGGTGGCAGCGCGCGGGGCGGCCGCCGCGCCACGCTCGGCGGGCGAGGCCGCGCCGCCCACAGCGCACGCCAGGCACGGACGGCCCGCTCTGGGCTGGGTAAGGTCGTCACCCCCGCTGACTTGAAGCGGGCACTCAGGCCCGGAGTGTCGGCGACGAACGCTACCACGGGTTTGCCTGCCTCACGCATCGCACCGAGCACTCCCTCGGCAAACTCGGGGAAGTCGAGACCCACGTTGACCGCGATAGCGCCGGACACCTCCTCTTGCTGCATCACGAGCCGAATCGCAGGCGCGATGTTGCGCGGGTCGACCTGGGGAGTGAGGTCGACCGGATTCCCGACCGCCGCGAACGGCGGCAGCAATCCCCGGAGCGCGGCCCTCGCTACCCCAGAGAGGGGCGGAACGCGCAGGCCCGCCCGCTCCGCCGCGTCGGCAGCCACCACCGATGGACCGCCGGAGACGGTGATCACCGCCACGCTGGCCGCTGACGGTCGCACCTCGCGGGAAGTCGCCAGCGCTTCGATGGCGTCGAAGAACTCCTCGGTCTCCTCAGCCAGCACCACACCAGCCCGATCACAGGCTGCCTGGTAGAGATCGTAGCTACCGGCCAAGGATCCCGTGTGAGAGCCGGCCGCGCGACGGCCGGCCTCCGAGCGTCCGCCCTTGAGGAGGACGATCGGCTTTTCCCTCGTGGCCTCGGACGCCACCTCGACGAAGCGCCGCCCGTTGCGCAGCGCCTCGACGAAGCACGCGATGAGCCGCGTGTCCTGATCGCGGACGAGGTAAGCGATCACCTCGGCGATGTCGACGTCGGCCTGGTTTCCGATCGAAAGGAAGCGCGACACACCGAGGCCGCGTTCACTCAAGCGACGGAAGATCAGCCCGCCGTAGGCGCCACTTTGCGACACCACGCTGATACCGCCAGGAACCTGTGGCAGGTCCCAAAAATAGGTGCCGTTGAGGCGGGCGGGCGCTGAGTACACGCCCATGCAGTTGGGACCGACCAGGCGTAGGCCGCTCCGTCGCGCGTCCGCGAGGAGAGTCGCTTCCACCCCACGACCTTCCGCGTCGACTTCGCCAAACCCGGAGGAGAGAATGACGGCCACCCGCACGCCGCGTTCCCCAAGCTGGGCAAGGGCAAGGGGCACCCCCACCGCTGGCAGGCTGACGAGAGCGAGATCGATGTCTCTCGGCAATCGCTCGATCCGATCGACCGTCGGGCAATCGAGGATGGGCCCACCTCCGGGATGGACCACGTGAACAGGCCCCTCGAAGCCACGGGCTTTGACGTTCTGGAGGAGCTTGGAACCCAGCTTGGCAGGATCCCGGGAGACGCCGAGCACGACGAGCGAGCGTGGAGCGAACAGCGCGTCCAGAGCGGGCGGGCTCACCGGGCCGACCGGCGATCGATCACGCGCACGGACTTACCCTGGGGTCGCTCCAGCTCGCCGGGCCGGCAGAGGCGAACGTCGGGACGCAATGCGAGCAGATCCTGGACAGCGCGGCCGATGCGCGAGGCGAGCTCGCGATCGCTCCCGGGTTCCGTCTCGACATGAAGGGCCATGCGCTCGCCACCCCCGTCCGACTCGAGCACGATCTGATACTCGTGGCTCACGCCGGGCTCACGCAGGAGCAGCATCTCGATCTGCTGCGGATAGAAGTTCACGCCCCGGCAGATGACCATGTCGTCCGTACGCCCGCGTAGACGGTCCAGGCGAAGCGACGTCCGGCCGCAGGCACACGGTTCACGGGAGATGACGCGGCTCAGATCGCGGGTTCGGTAGCGGACCAGGGGAAGCCCTTCCCGGGTGAGTGTCGACACGACGAGCTCACCCTCGGTCCCGTCAGCAAGCGCATGCCCGGTGACCGGGTCCACGATCTCCACAAAGTAATGATCCTCCCACACGTGAATGCCGGCCCGCGCCTCGCAGTCGATCCCCAGGCCGGGGCCTCCGGTCTCGGTCATGCCGATGATGTCGAAGGCCCGGATGCCGAGCCCACGCTCGATTCGTCGCGCGCAGCTCGTCCGACCACATCTCAGACCCCAGGATACCCACCCGGAGGGAGAGGCGCCCGAGGTCGAACCCTTCCTCGCGGGCCACCTCGATGAGCCGCAGCGGATAGGTCGCGATGGCCGTCACGACCGTCGCCTTCAAGTCGCGCAGGAGGCGCAGCTGCAGGCTCGTACGACCGGCGCCGGTCGGAATGACCATCGCCCCCAGCTTCTCGGCGCCGTAGTGGAATCCGAACCCTCCCGTGAAGAGTCCGAAGGAGGGAGTGATCTGGATGATGTCGGAGGCCGTCACCCCGGCCGCCACGTAGCAGCGCGCCATGATTTCGCCCCACTGCTCCACGTCGGCCGCGGTGTAGGGATTGAGAATCGGGTGGCCACTGGTCCCGCTCGACATGTGAACGCGTCGGTAGCCCTCGGTGCCGCCGCAGGCCAGGCCGAATGGGTACGCATCGCGCAGCTCTTCCTTGGTGAGGAACGGCAGGCGGGACCATTCAGCAGGGCGAACCATGTCCGGAGGGCGGACGTCGCCGAAGCGTCGCGCGTAGGCTGCATGACTCAGCACGCGCGCCAAGGTCGCGCGCATGCCGTGCAGCTGAAGGCGTTCGAGGTCCTCGCGCGGCAGCGCCTCGCGGTCCGGCCGCCACATCACGGTCCTACCCGTCGTGTTCTCCTAGCGAACTCGTCGCCACATGGGGGAGAACCATCCCTCGTGGAGGACGGAACGGATTTCCCGGAGCGTGAGCTCGCCCAGGCCCAGACAGTCAAGACCACGGCCCTGGCGACGCAGGTCGCGACCGAGCAGCGCCTCGAACACCGAGACGAGCCCGCTCACGGCCGACGTCTCCACGTTGGCCAGTCGGCCGGCCGATTCGAACAGCGGGAGGCCCAGAGCCACATCCTCGCTGACATAGCGGTGCTCGAAGCTGACCATCTCGCTCCAGAGGCCGCTGGCCACGAGCTTAGCCTTGGCCCCCACCCCGTACAGCCCCTCCGCCGCGCGCGCTTCGTCGTAGTAGGTCGCTTGCTCGTAGTGCGGCGCCGGGTAGCCGAGACGCTGGCGGATTTCTAACCGCTCTCGGTCAGCGACGTCGATGAGGCGTCGCACGCTGGGCGTCATCCCGGAAGCATGGATGTCGAAGCGCCCACCGTCGATGGCACCCGCGTTGAGGAGCACGAGCGGCGGATGAAGAATGATGCCCGCGTTGGTGAGAGCGGCATCGAGGGCGTCCCGACACGGGCGCACCGACGGGAACAGCTCACCCACACGCGCCAGGACCTCTGCCGAGCGCGAGGCCGGAAAAACTCCGGTCGGAAGATTCACCGCGCGAACCGGCGCTGTCACCTCCGCCGGACCGGTCTTGCGGGTGAGGTAGGGCAAGGTTCCGGTCTCGGCGAAGGCAAAGGGCTGGCGACCTCCGGCGCGTTCGACCTCGCGGGCCATGACATAGGATCCAAAGGTGCCGGGGGTGAGCAGGACGATCTGCTGCGGGCTCAGTTCTTTGGCGAGCCGCCCGGCGATGTCCCCGTGCGCCGTCGCGGGAAGCGGCACGATGACAACCTCGGCCTCGGCAAGCGCCTCGGGCAGATCCGCCGTGAGTCGATCGAGGCGGCCGAGCCCCTTTCGTCCATCAGCCACGAGCGCGATGCCGCCGGCGGCACGAATCGGCGCCAGATCCGCGTCACGGCGGCGCCACAGGCAGACCTGGTGGCCAGCCAGACTCAGATCTGCCGCCGCCGCATAGGCTCCGTGGCTTCCTCCGAGCACCGCCACTCTCATGTGCTCAGCGGGGTCTCTGCGCGAGCGCCGCATGGATGCGCTCGGGCGTGACGGGCAGCTCGGTGAATCGGATTCCCGTGGCATCGTGGATGGCATTGGCGACCGCGGCAGCCACGGGGATGGCCCCTGACTCGCCGAGGCCCTTGGCCCCGTAGGGCCCCTCGGCATCGAGGGTCTCGATCAGCCGCACCACGATCTCTGGCATGTCGGCAGCCTTCAGCAGCGCGTAGTCCATGAAGGTCGCGCTCAGCACGTGGCCGCCTTCCACCACCAGCCTCTCAGCGAGGGCATAGCCCAGCCCCATGTGGATGCCGCCGTGAATTTGCCCTTCAGCGGCCATGGGGTTCAGGGCCCGGCCGACGTCGTGGGCCGACGCGATGCGCTGCACCTCGACCCGGCCCGTCGTCTCCTGCACGTCGAGCAAGACTGCCTGGGCGGCAAAGCCGTAGGCGGCCGAGACATTTCCCCGAAGGTCCTTGTCGAGCATGGTGGACGGGGGATCGTAGAAGGCCTCGGCCACCAGCACGCGTCCTCCCCCTCGATAGTGCCCAGCCCGGGCGACCCGATCGTATGGCTGGCGGCGTTGCGGGTCACCCGTCACGAAGATCCAGCCGTTGCTGCACGTCGAGCCGCGTCGCCGGCTCGTCGAAGGCGACGGCCGCCATCTCGAGCAGCTGACGCCTGAGGTCCTCGGCGGCCAGGCGCGCCGCATTGCCGGCGATGAACGTGGTGCGACTGGCGTGCGTCCCCACATCCCACGGCTTGAGGGCGGTGTCGGAGTTTACAACGTGCACCCGGGCCAGCGGAATCCCCAAGGTCTCGGCCACGATCATGGCGAGCACCGTCTCCGACCCCTGGCCGACCTCGGTGGCGCCCGTGATCAACGTCACCGTCCCGAAGTCGTCCAGCTTCACGATGGCGCCGCAGCCGTCGGAACGATAGATCCGCGCTCCGCCCCCGACGTGGAACATCCCGGCAAACCCCACTCCTCGTCGCCAGCCCTCCCGGAGCGGAGGGGGGTTCCTCGTGATATCCTCGGCGGCCGCCTCCAGGCATTCGTCGAACCCACAGGAGGTCACGACGAATCCCTGGGGATGGACATCGCCGGGACGCGACACGTTGCGGCGACGGATCTCCAGGCGGTCGAGACCAAGACGGTCGGCGAGCTCGTCCATCTGGGACTCGACGGCAAACGTCGATTCGAGATTGCCGTACCCGCGCATGGAGCCCGAGTAGGGATTGTTCGTATACACGATGGTGGTGTCGAAGCGCACGTTCGGACACCGGTAGAGACCGGCCACCGTGGACAGCATGACGTAGGGAGTGGTGGACCCCCACGACACGTAGGCGCCGCTGTCGATGATCACATGGGCGTCGCGGGCGAGCAACCGTCCGTCGGCGGCAGCCGCCGTGCGCAACCGGATCACGCAGGGCTCACGGCCGGGGGCAGCCACGAATTCTTCGACGCGAGAGAACTCGATCTTCACGGGACGCCGCACCCGACGCGCGCAGAGGGCGGCGATGACGTCGATCGGATAGAGATCGAGACCGCGGCCGAAGTTGCCGCCCACCGGGGGCTGCACCACACGAACGCGACCGCCGTCGACACCGAGGGCGGCTGCCAGATCACGCTGGTACAGGAAGGGGACCTGGGTCGTGCTGTACATGGTGAGCCGCTCGTCTGCGTCCCAGTCGGCGATGCTCACCATGGTGCCGAGACAGGCGGTTGCCACGAAAGTCAACGTGTACTCGTCCTCGACCAGGGCCGCCGCCGCCGCCAAGGCCCCCTCCACGTCGCCGTGGGCAAATTGGTAGCGCAGATGCGTCTGGTTCGTCCCGAGGGCGCTGTGCACCAGCGGTGTATCGGACTCGAGCGCGCGTCTGGGGTCGAAGTTGGAGGGAAGCTCCTCGTACTCCACGTCGATGAGCGCGAGGGCCTCCTCGGCTTGCTCCGGACACTCGGCCACCACCGCCGCCACCTCGTCCCGGATGCACAGGGTCTTGTCCCGCTTCAGGGCCAGCTGGTCGCGGGCGAAGCCGAACGGGTGCTGGTCGACGTCGGAACCGGTCAGAACGGCCAGGACACCCTCGGTCCGGCGGGCGCGAGCGGTCTCGATGCGGACGATGCGAGCGTGCGGATGGCGCGCTCTCAGAATCTTGGCGTGGGCCAGGCGGGGTAGCTCGAGGTCGTGCAGGTAGCGCGTGCGCCCGGTGACTTTCTCGGGGCCGTCGCGCTTCGCCGTGGACTTTCCGATGACTGCAAAGTTCTCACGCGAGCCGGTGTGCCGCGAGGGTTCCACCTCACTGAATGCGGCCTTGGCCTACCCGCGGGCGCGGGCGACCCGCATCGGCCACAGCCATGATCACGAGGATCTCATCGGGTCGAGGGGCGTCCGGGACGCATACGCTCATGGTGTCGAAGTGGTCGAACGACCACACGTTGTCCTTGTGCCCGAGCGGGACGTCGATGAGAGAGCCCGGCGCCGCCACTTTGGCGTTCGACGGAATGATGGCTTGTCCGCCGCCCACTGCCTCACGCATGGACTTGCCCAGCTTTGGATGGATCAGGGCAGCCCCGTGCTCCACCTCGCCGAGTGTCCCCACGACTGCCGCCTTGCCATAGCTCGCGGGCTCGGCCCCCAGCAGGTCGACTACGCGCTTCATGAGCAATGCACCGAGCTCGAAGCCGACCTCGAACAGGGGCGAGAGGTCCTCCACCAGCCGCCCGGCATAAGGATTCGCGATGACGGCAAGCCCGGCGGCACGCCTGACGGGGCGAGCCAGTCGTCCGCCAATGTCGGCCATCAGCTCTTCGCACGAGAACCCGATCCTACGAAGCTCCATGACCAACCTCCCGCGATCTACGAGCCACGCCGCTCGGGGCGCTGGGGGGGGCCTTTCGAGGCTCCCGATGTCCCGATCATGACAACCGGCCGCTCGGAACGCGAGAGGATGATGCGGTACGGGTAACGCCGGCCTAGCTGGTAGGTAATGGCGTGCTCCACCGGGTCCCCGCTCGCCGAGAAGTACGTGCGCGCGAAGTGGAGCAGCGGCGTGCGCGCCCGCACCTGCAGAAGCTCCGCGACCTGGCGCGGGGCCAACACCGCATCGGCAACCTGCTCGAGAAACTTGATCGGCCGCCCGAGCTGGCGTTCGATGGTCGCCAGCACCGAGGATTTCGAGAAGTCCTCCTCTGACAGGGCGGCCCCGAGGTCTCCCGGTACCCACGCGGTCAGGTGCTGGAACGGCCCGTCGTCCCCGTGCCGCACACCAACCACGCGGTAGGCCACCGAGCCCGGCGCCAGCCGCAGAGCATGGGCGATATCGGGCGAGACACGCACGATCTCGCGGCTCACCGCCTTGAACCAGGTCTCCTCGCCCTGCGCGATCATGTCGGCGACAGAGCCGATGACCCGCAGCTTGCGGTCGTTACCGGTGGTAGGGGTGGCGAAGGTTCCCCGCCCCGCGTGCCGATAGAGGCGACCCTCCTGCATCAACACGTCGAGGGCCTGGCGAATGGTCGGCCGGCTGACGTTGAAGCGCGTGCACAGCGCGTGTTCCGACGCGATGCGCTCCCCCTCGCCACGGAGGTCGCGGCGGAGGACGTCGGCGATTTGAAGGTATCGGGGCGTGCCCGAACGGTAGTTCACCCGCAGTGCCTCCCAGCGTCATAGTTGTCTAGACAACTACCACTGCCGGAGGAACGAGTCAATTGTACGTGTAGAAACCCTTCCCGCTCTTGCGCCCGAGGTGGCCAGCCAGCACCATGCGCTTGAGGAGAGGGGGTGGCGCGTAGCGCGACTCCCGGAACTCCTCGAACATGACCTCCGCCACATACAAGGTCGTATCCAGACCGACGAGATCGAGCAACGTGAACGGGCCCATGGGATAGCCGCATCCGAGCTTCATCGCCTGGTCGATGTCTTCCAGCGAGGACAGCCCGTTCTCATAGAGGCGGATCGCATCGAGCAGGTAGGGGACGAGCAGACGATTCACGATGAAGGCCGTGGCGTCCTTCGTCTGCACCGGGGTCTTACCGAGTGCCCGCACCCAGTCGCTGGCCGCCTTCACGGCAGCGTCGTCGGTCAGGATTGTGCGGACGACCTCCACCAGCTTCATGAGCGGGACCGGATTGAAGAAGTGCAGCCCTAGCACCTGACCGGGCCGCTTGGTGGCAGCTGCCATGGCTGTGACGTTGCAGGACGAGGTGTTGGAGGCGAGCAGGGTGTGAACGGGGCAGATGCGACCGAGCTTGGCAAAGGTCTCGTTCTTCAGCGTCTGGTTCTCGGTCATCGCCTCGACCACGAGATCACACGAGCCGAGGTCCTCCAGGCGCGTCGTCCCTTTGATCCGCGCCAAGGTCGCGTCCTTGCTTGCGGCGTCGATCTTCCCTCTCTCGACCAGTCCTCCGAGCGTTTGGCGTAGACGGCCGAGACCCCGCTCTAGAAGCTCGTCGCTGGCCTCGACCACCGTTACATCGAAGCCGGCCTGGGCGGAGACCTGGACAATTCCCGAGCCCATGAGCCCGCAGCCGATTACCCCGACGGTCCGGATGGCCACCCGATCTCCTAAAATGACGAAGCCGGCCGCCTGGCGGGCGACCGGCTTGGTCGAAAGCTCGTGTTTATCGGCTAGCGCGTCGGCCGGGAAGCGGAGGCGGAGTCAGCTCGACGTGTTCACCGGGCGGGCACGGATTCTTGATTTGACTCACCACGACGTCGCCATATCGAACGCTCCCGTCGGGCTGGACCTCGCCGGCGAACGGTGAGCGCCTCGGAGGCGGCCCGTCCCTGCGGAGGGACTCGTCGAAGGCGAGCTGCCGCTCCTGGAGGTCGATGGGCTGCTTGAGCACGTTGTTAATCAACATTGAGGCGCTCATCGGCGCCTTCTCGTCCTGGGCCTGAGCGAGGCCTGCCAGGCCACCGAGCACCACGACTCCCACGAGCGTGCTGATCGTTCGCTTCATGGCGCCTAGTATCGCACCCTTTCTACGACCATGGCAATACCCTGTCCACCCCCGATACAGAGGGCGGCCAAGCCGTAGCGCCCGCCCCGCCGCTCGAGCTCGTGGAGTAGGGTGAGGGCTAGACGGGCGCCCGATGCACCCACGGGATGCCCGAGGGCGATAGCACCCCCATTGACATTCGTCTTCTCGCGGGAAAGACCCAGCTCGCGCTCCACCGCGAGATACTGGGCGGCGAAAGCCTCGTTGATTTCCACGAGGTCCATGTCGCCCACTTCCAGACTCGCCCGAGCTAGCGCCTGACGGGATGCTGGCACCGGGCCAATGCCCATGACATCGGGGTCGACTCCCACCACGCCCCAGGACACGATCCGACCGAGCGGGGTTACTGCCATCTTCTCCGCTCGCTCCAGAGTGGTCACCACGACGGCGGCGGCGCCGTCGTTGATGCCGCTGGCATTGCCCGCCGTGATGGTCCCGCCCTCGGCGAATGCCGGGGGGAGGCTGTTCAGCTTCTCGACGGTTGTATCGGCCTTGATGTGCTCGTCGCGGACGACCTCCTCCGCCTTGCCGCGGACCTTGACGGTGACGGGGACAATCTCTTCGGCGAAGTGACCCGCCGTTTGGGCGGCCGCGGCCGCCAGATGGCTTCGGTAGGCGAAGTCGTCCTGCTCCTTGCGACTGATCCCGTACCGCCGGGCAAGATTCTCCGCCGTACCTGCCATCGGTAACTTGTTGTACCCATCGACCAGCGCCAGCCAGAGGTTGTCCTCCAGGCTGCCGGCCCGGAACTTGAGTCCCCAACGTGCGCCGCGGACGATGTGGGGCTGTCCCGACATGCTCTCGGTGCCCCCCGCCAGCACGACCTCGGCTTCCCCGAGTCTCACGAGCTGCGCTGCCGACACGATCGCCTGCAGCCCGGAGCCACAGGCACGATTGAGCGTGAGGGCAGGAACGCCCTGAGGGCAGCCGGCCGTCAGACCGATATGCCGGGCCAGATAGACATCGGACCCGGAGGTCTGGATCACGTTTCCGAAGATCACGTGGTCGACCTCATCCGCAGGCACGCGGGAGCGAGCCATGGCGGCATTGGCGGCCACCACACCGAGCTCCGCGGCGGAGACATCCTTGAGGCTCCCGCCAAAGCTTCCGAATGCGGTGCGCGCGCCGCGCAAAATGACGAGATCGTTGCTAGGCATGGGGCTCCTCAGTCGTAGACGATCAGCGAGTGTAGTGGGTATTTCTTGAGCTTCTCACGGCCGTGAAGGAAGCCGAGCTCAATGAGGAAGGCCACGCCGACGACCACGCCGCCGAGCAGCTCGACAAGGCGCAAGGTTGCCGCCATGGTTCCGCCGGTAGCCAGGAGGTCGTCTACGGCGAGAACGCGTTGCCCGGCCGCGATGGCGTCCTCGTGGATTGCGAGCGCGTCACGCCCGTACTCGAGCTCGTACTCCACCTCGACCGTCTTTCCGGGAAGCTTGCCGAGCTTGCGGACAGGCACGAAGCCGCAGTTGAGCTGGTGCGCCAAGGCCCCCCCGAAGATGAAGCCACGCGACTCGATTCCTACCACCACGTCCACACGCTGGTTCACGTAAGTGCCGGCCAGATGGTCAACCACGAATCGGAAGGCCGGCCCGTCCTTCAGGAGGGTGGTGATGTCCTTGAAGAGGATCCCCTCGGTGGGGAAATCCTTGATGTCCCGGATCTTTGCCCGGAGCTCCGCGATCTCCATGACCCGCCACACGTTACGGTATCGAGGTCGGGCTTGGCAACACCGAGCCGAAGCTGGCTCAGCCTGACCCCGTGCTCCGACTCCAGTCGGGGAGCCGCTTCTCCAGGAACGCCCGCGCCCCTTCCTGGGGCTCGCCGCTCGCATAGGCCGTGGCAAACGCGTTGATACCGAAGCGTATCGCACTGGCCAGATCCGTCTGACGCCACCGGATCATCAACTCCTTCTGAAGCCTGATGGCACCGGGAGCGCAGGCCAGGACGTGTCCGACCAGTTCGTCCACACTCTGCCGCATGCCCATCGCGGGGGCGACCCGATTGACGAGACCGCAAGCTAGAGCCTGGGCGGCCGTCATGGGCGTCCCGCAAAGCAGCATCTCCGCCGCGCGGCCCGGTCCCACCAGGGCTGGTAGCAGAGCCGCCTCGATCACGGACGGCACCCCTACCCGCACTTCGGGCAAGCCGAAGGTCGCCGCTTCGGAGGCAACGCGCAGGTCACAAGCCATGGCCAGCTCGAAGCCCGCGCCCAGACACGCCCCGTTCACCTCCGCCACCACCGGGAACGGCGCCTGATGCACAGCGGCGATCGCGTCGTGCAGGTCACTGATGAGGGTCTTGGCCCGCCTCACATCGAGATCGCGGAGCACGTTCACATTCATACCGGCCGTGAAGGCACGCCCACTGCCGGTCAGGACCACAACCCGCACTGACTCGTCGTCGGCCAGTTTCCTGAAGCCACGCCGGAGCGCGTCAATGATGCCCGGGTCGAAGAGATTCAAAGGCGGGCGATTGATCGTGCACCGCACCACGCTCTCCACCCGCTCGATCAGAAGTGCTTCGCCCATCTCAACTGTCCAGCTTGGGGGGCCCTGTCGAGGCCCCGATAGCTCGCGTGGTCCCGAGGGGCGCCACGGGTCCCCCGGGGTGCCCCGAGCGACGGGGGCTGGGGGGCCCTTCGAGGCCGATAGCTCGCGTGGTCCCGAGGGGCGCCACGGGTCCCCCGGGGTGCCCCGAGCGACCGGGGGGATGGGGGGCCCTGTCGAGGCCGATAGCTCGCGTGGTCCCGAGGGGCGCCACGGGGGGTGCCGCGACCGGGGGGTGGGGGGGCCCTGTCGAGGCCGATAGCTCGCGTGGTCCCGAGGGGCGCCACGGGTCCCCCGGGGTCCCGAGCGCCTGGCTTCGAGGCCGATAGCTCGCGTGGTCCCGAGGGGCGCCACGGGGTCCCCCGGGGTGCCCGGGGGGCTGTCGAGGCCGTAGCTCGCGTGGTCCCGAGGGGCGCCACGGGTCCCCCGGGGCGTCCCGAGCGTCGGGGGGCTTGGGGGGCCCTTTCGAGGCCCCCCATCAATAACGTCGCATCGTGGGTTCCACGGTGCGCGCCCATAGGTCGAGCCCACCCGCCAGGTTCACGGCCTTGGCAAAACCGTGTTCGCGTAGATAGGCGGCCACCGCCGCGCTGCGTACACCTTGATGACAATAGACGACGATATCGTCGTCCGGGTTCAGCTCATCGGTTCGGAATTCGATCTCCTCGATGGGGATGTGCACGGCGTTGTCGAATCGACAGAGCTTGGTCTCCCAGTCCTGACGGACGTCGAGGAGAACGGGGCGCTGCCCGCGATCGAGACGCGACTTCAGATCCTGGGGACTGATCTCATCCATGCCACCGCTCCTACGTGCTCAGAGAGCCGCGGGGCGACCGCTCAGGAAGTCCGCCATCCACGAGTTGACGACAGCGGCCCTCTCGATCTGTGGAAAGTGGCCGCACGCGTCGAGCCAACGGGTGGTCGCCCGCGGTAGGGTTTCGGCCGCCGAGGCGACGTGGGTCGCCGGCACAACACGATCCTCATGGCCGTGGATCAACAGCACGGGGGCATCGAGCGTGAGCAGCGCTCGTCGGTAGGCGGCCGCCCGATCCACGAAGTCGCGACGCACGTGGCGCACGGTGGCCAGGTAGGCAGCCCGCGATTCGGGCCCGGTTCGGGCCGCATAGGCGAATTCCACCAGAAAGCCGACCTCACGGAGCTCCGGCTTGTGAAAGCAACGGGCGAGCGCCGCCTTGTACACCCGGGCATTGCCGAACAGGGCGAGCACCTCTCCCACACCGCGCACGGTGAGCGTCCGGTAGATCCAAGACGGGTGATACGCGAAGCCAGGCACGAGTGCGCCGAGGAGACAGAGCCTCTCGACGCGCGAGGGATGCGTGAGGGCGCAGGTGATGGCCACGGCGCCGCCGAGGGAGTGCCCCACGAGCGAGACCTGCCCGAGTCCCAGTGTGTCCATGAAACCGAGCACGGCGCGGGCAAAGAAACCCAAGTCGTACGACCCCCACGGTTTGGCCGAGCGTCCATACCCTGGAAGGTCAAGGGCGAATACCTGCGAGCGTCGCGCCAAAGCGGGGATATTGTGCCGCCACGACTCCCCGAACCCGCCGAGTCCGTGAAGGAGCACGACAGGCGGGCCCTCCCCCTCCACGACGTAATGCAACGCGAGCCCGTCGACCTCTCCGCCCCGCAGCCGCACCTCAGGCATAGGAGCTACGAGTCTACCAGACTCACCCCTCGAAGAGCCGCCCCAGCTCCCGGCGGAACGGGAAGAGACTGAAGATGCCCCCGGTATGCACGAAGCACACGCGCCGCCCGAATTCGGCCGGTGATCGCCGCAGGGCATCGAGGAGACCTCGGAACGCCTTGGCCGTGTAAACGGGATCGAGCACGATACCCTCTTGGCGGGCCAGGCGGATCACCGTCTCGAGTTCCGCGGCCCGCACTTCCGTCCGGCCCGCCCCCTGGCACCCGTCGAGGACGGGGATCTCATGCGGGACCTTGACCGGTAAGCCGAAACGCCTCTGGGCCTGGTCGACGACGTCGGTCACGTATTCGCGGACGCTCTCCGCTGCCCAGGCGATGGGGATGCTGACGATCTCGGCCCGTAAGGAAGTCAGCTGCTTGGCCATGAGCAACCCTGCCTGACTGCCGCCGCTGAACGCGGTGATGGCAATCGTGTCGAAGTCAGGGGCGCCGTGGCCGATCTGGCTGGCAATCTCCTGGCCGCAGACGAGATAGCCGAGGGCGCCCACCACGGTAGCGCCGCTCTCCGGGATGACGTACGGAACCCGGCCAGCCCGACGTGCACGGGCGGCAAGTTCCGAAAGGACGTGGTCGATCTGGTCCCAGTCGCGCTCGCTACAGTAGTGGATCTCGGCGCCGAGCAGCCGATCCAGCAGGTGGTTGCCGTCGGATTCCGGGGGAGGCTCGCCCTTGAGGGCGAGGATGGCCTTGAGACCTAGCCGCGCCGCCACCGCTGACACGGCCCGGCAGCAGTTGGACTGCACGGTACCGCAGGTGATGAGCGTGTCCGCGTTCTGGGCGAGCGCGTCGCCGACCAGGAACTCCAGCTTACGAACCTTGTTACCCGACTCGAGCAAGCCGGTGAGATCGTCGCGCTTGACCCACAGTTCTACGCCGATCTCGCTCGACAAACGCTCGAGCTTGAGGAGCGGGGTTGGCACGTTCGCCAGCTCGATCCGCGGAATCGGAGGAGCGGCGGTCGCCATACCCGTCACTATCTCAGGGGGCACCCTCGGGAAGCAAGAGATCTCGCCCTTCGGGCGGAGCCACCGGTACCGGCTGTCCGAGCAGTCGCTTCATCATGAGGGCATTCTGTACGGGGTAGGCGCGATTGTTGTTGTTGAAGGAGATGAAGACGCGCTCGGCCTCCTCCGCGAGGGAGGTCACCTCTGGCACCAATCCCTGCAGCTCATTCTCGGTGTAGAGGTAGTCGTACTTCTCTCGCACGGCCGGCCCCTCGCCCCGGAGCTGCGCGAGCCAACCCTCCCCGTGGCGACCGTGAAGGCGCACGATGGCCGTTGGCGCCGTGGCCGCCACCAGGCGTGGGACCGCATTCGGGACGGCGGGCGCATCGACGATGACGTGGGCCAGCCGCGCCTCTCGCAAGACGGCGAGCGTCTGTTCGGCATGGTCCCCGTACCACGAGCGATGCCGAAACTCCACGGCGACCGTCCACCCGGGCAATCGCCCCGGCAGAGACGCCAGGTAGTCGAGCTGGTCCGGCGCATAGTGGACCCAGGGCGCGAGCTGGAAGAGGACATAGCCGAGCTTGCCAGCCTGGGCAATCGGCTCCACGGCGGCCCGGAACACCGAGAAAGCGGCGTCGAGGGCTTCCGGCGGCAAGGCGGAGGCCTCCAGGTCGCCGCGTCCGGTGAGACGCAGAGCCCCCGGCAGGAGCGCCCGCATCGACGCCGGCAGCACCTCGGGGCGGACCCGATGCCCCGTCATGGGCGCGAAGGCCTTGATGTGGAAGATGAAGCCCGGCGGCGTTCGCGCCACCCACTGGACGGTGGTTCGCACGTCGGGAATGGCATAGTAGGACGAGTTGACCTCGACCACGTCGAACACGCCGGCGTAGTACCGCAGGCGCGCCTCCGCTGTCATCGACCTCCGCGGATAGAAGGATCCATCCTCGATGAGCGCCGGATCAGCCCACGAGCAGATCCCCACCCGGACGCGCCCGCGCAGGCGTTCGGGGGTTACCGTCACACGATCTTCTCGTAGACTCCCGGCGGGATCACGCGACAGACCGCGATCGGCTGCGAGACGTTCTTGAACGATCTGTCGCCGAGTGCCTCCAGGACGAACTGCTGCTTGATGCGCTCGGCGGTGACGGGTCCGACGACGATCTCATCCGCTCCCGCGAACGCCGCGATACGCGCCGCCACGTTCGTGGTTGATCCCGTAGCGGTGAACGTCCAGCGCTGGCTTCCGCCGCCTCCCATCTTGGTGGCACCCACCAGGGCCTCGCCGGTATTGAGGCCCATGTGCAGCGAAACGGGTGGAAAGACACCGCCGTACTCCTCGTTGAGGGCTGCTGTGCGCTGGCGGATGGCAAAGGCGGCCCGGGTGGCGTTGAGGGCGTGGTCGCCGACGGTGCTCCGCTCCGACTGGAAGATCACCATGAGCCCGTCACCAGCGGTGGCGCTCACGTCGCCGTGGTGACCGTGAATGATGTCCAGAAAGCTGGAGAAATACGTCTGCACGAGCTGGTTCAGGCGCCTCGGCTCCAGCTCCTCCGAGAGCTTCGTGTAGCCGGTGATGTCGAGGAAGAGGACCGACACCTCGACGTTTCGCTGCTCCAGCTCGGTGGCGTTGGGATTGGCCTCGAGAAGCTTCTTGACTGCTTCCGGGACGAACTTCGACAGCTCGCCCTTGAGCTGCTCGAGCAGCTCCAAACGCTCGCGCGACTCCTGAAGGTGCTTGAGGGCCGTGCCCAGTTCGCTGTTCTTGCCCTCCAGCTCGGCGTGAGCCCGAGAGAGGCGGGTGGTCATTTCGTTGAACGCGACGCCGAGCTGGCCGATCTCGTCTCGCGACCGGACGGGTGCCTGCGCGGCGAAGTCGCCGCTGCCAACGCGGCGGGCGGCGTTGGCCAGCGCGGTGATCGGCCGCACCACGACCTGCCCCATGGCGAGGGCGAGCAGGGCCCCCGCGGCAGCGATGGTGAGTCCAGCGATGAGAATCTGCTGGTTGCGCTGGCGCCTGACCTCGGCGAAGACCGGCTCCATCGATGTCACGACCCGCACCACCGCGCGCACCTGATGATCCGCACCGTGGCAACCTTGGCACCGCTCCTGGTTCGCGACCGGGTAAAGAAGGGTGAAGAGCGGGACGCCGTTCTGAGTGACCAGAGCCTCCTGGACCTTCCGGGTCTCCACCGCTTGCGCGAAGAGCGGTCCCGTGGCCGTCGAGGCGGGGGCTCTCTGCATTTTTTGGATGTTGGCCAATACCTCGGGCGACAGATCGGCGTTCTTCTTCACTTCATTGAGGGTGGCGAGATCCGTGAACGCCTCCACACCGTTGCGCCGGTAGACGTCGAGACCTTCTACCGGTGTCGTGCTCTTCAACTCCTGGACCACGGCGCGCGTGACATCCGGTCGCTCCTGAAGCATGGCCGCCTCGATGCTGGCCACCAGGGTGGAGGTCAGTCGCCGCGCCGCCATCTTGTTCTGCTCGACGAGGAGGCCCTCCTCGCGACGCAGGGACCAGATGGTGGAAGCGCCGAAGCCGACGATCAAGACCGCCACGATGAGCAGGGTGATCTTGGCCGCCAGCCGCGACCGCAACATCGGACGGTCTAGCGCTTGGTGGTGGCGGAGGAGATCGCTTGGGCGAGGGTCTCGGCTTCCTTGGGGTCGAGCGGGCGCAGACGATCGAGCACCGCCCGCGCCTCGTCGAGCTTGCCCATCTGGACGTAGGCCTCACCGAGGTACTCCAAGGCCTCGGCGTAGTTGGGACGCTGGCGGAGCGCCTCTTCGTAGGCGCGCACCGACTCCTCGTATTTCTTCTGATGTCGGAGCGCATAGCCCAAGCCGTTCCATGCTTCAGGGAACGATGCGCGTAGCCTTACGGCCTCGCGATAGGAGTCTTCAGCCGCCCCCCACTGCTTGCTCTGCGTGAACCCGCGGCCCTCGTTGTATCGGTCCTCCGCGCTCTTGCCCGCCGGCGCCGAGCGGACCGGGGGGGCAGACCAGCGCGGAGGCGGGGACACGGGCCCGCTGTCGTTGGCGTGGGCAGGGAGAGTCGACAGGGCGAGAAGCGATCCGATCAGCACGCGAGCACTCGCACGTATCATGCCGTTAATGCTATCACGAAGCCTTTCCCGGCAGTCCTCGCCGAGGTAAGATCCAGGCGATGGCACAGGGGGAGAGTTTCGAAGAGTTCGAGGCCACCAGCCTCTTCTGTCCACGTTGTCGACGGGCCACGAAGACCCGCAAGCACCTCTTGCTGGTGCTGCCCACGGGGAACAAGTACGACTATCGCTGCGCCGAATGCGGGACTCCCGTCGGAGGCAAAACAGATAACGATACTAGTGACTTCCGGACCACTATCCCGCGCAGACGCCTGAAGTAGCCTGGCAAGACAGGGGTCGCCGCCACCTTGCATGCCGCATCGCGGTATGAGACACTGGCGTCACCTCAGTACCTGCCTCGATTTCTGGGCTCGCCGCCCCGCCTCGGCTCACTCAAGAGACTAGCGCCTGACTGCAACGACACCAGGCGATTGGAGGAAAGGCATGATCCTCACGCGCAAGGCGGGCAGGCGGCGCCGCCTGATCCTCGTGCTGGTAGCAGTGGGACTAGCTCTGTCGGCCGAGTCCAATCCGGGCCGTTTGGCGCCCGAGTTGCGAGCCGATGACCAGCGCCGTGAGGCGATCCTCGACTACATCCTGCTGCGTAACCCTGATGCCCCTGTCCACACGCTCCGGAGCTATCCCCACACCTTACTGACTGTCTCGCGCGAACTGGGCTTCGACCACTGCTTCGCCCTGGCCCAGGTCGAGGTGGAGTCTCAGTTCTCCCCCGATGCCGTGGGCACGGCTGGCGAAGTCGGTCTCTTTCAGATCCTACCGAGCACGGCGCGTGCCCTTGGCCACCCGCGCAAGGATCTCTTTGATCCCCACGTCAACACGCGCGTAGCCTTGAGATACCTGAGCGACATCGTCGCGCGCCGACCTGTCCTTCGCGATGCTCTTGCCGAGTACAACGGAGGCCCCGCCAACCGCTCCCCGTACTATGCTCTCACCGTTCTCGAGAACTACGCGCGTGTCCTCCGGCACGCCAATCTTCGTTGTGAGCCCGAGCGCAACCCCGCTTTCGCGTTGCCCCGGCGACGCCATGGAGTGATGGTCGCCGGCGCAACATCGTAACGGGGAAGAGTCACCCCCTGACGTTCAGCCTCAGCGCTCAGGGCACCTGCTCGAATTTCTGCAGCGAGCGAACCTCGCGGGGCGGGTTCTCCAGGCTACCCTTGGCCGTCCAGGCAACCTCGGCCACGTACAGGTCACCGCGCGAGTCGACGGTGCAGCCGTGCGGAGCGACGAACTCGCCCGGCTTCTCACCGGCGAAGCGCCCGCCCACCCTCCCCACCACATCACCCTTCAGGGTCAGGATGCTCACCCGGGCGCCAAGATTCGGAACCTCGGCGTTCACGGCGTAGGCCGTCGGTAGCTCCCCCACGTACAAGAGCCCGCCGTGGCGCCGGTCGGAGAAGAGGCCGCACGGCCGGTGCATGTTGTTGAGCTGCGCCTGGTACCGCCCCTTGTCGTCGAAGATCTGGACGCGATGGTTCTCCCGGTCGGCGACGTACACGAGCCCCTCGGCGTCGGTGGCGATGTTGTGCGGCACGTTGAAGCTGCCTGGATCCGTCCCCGGCTCACCCCACGAGAACAGGTGGCGGCCCTTGGGATCGTACTTGTGCACACGCGAGTTGCCGTAGCCGTCAGACACATAGATGTCACCCGTGCGCGGGCAGAGGGCGACGTGGGTGGGTCGGTTGAAGGGCTTCCCACCCTGGAGGGTGGCGGGCCGATCGGGATCGCCGATGGTGAGGAGCAGCGTGCCCTCGGGGGTGAACTGGCGAACGGTGTGGTGGAGGTCGTCGGTCAACCACAAGGTGCCGTCGGGGCCAGGCGTGATGCCATGGGCCCGACGAATGACACCTTCCCCCCACGCGCGCCGGAACATACCCTCCCGGTCGAACATGATCACGGGGTGCGAGCCCCGGTTGAAGACCCACACGTTGTCGGCGGCATCCACGGCCACGCTGGTCGCCTCCACGAACGACCAGCCCTCGGGCAAGCGTCCCCAACCTTCGACCGGCTTGTAGCGCATAAGCAGCGACACTCCTCTCGTCGAGATGCTCCCTCTCTAGCAGGCCCGCGAGAGCGATGTCAACGCGGGGCTATACTGCAGATCCACATGGCCACACCTTTCGGCCGCTCCATTCGACGCAAGGAAGATCGACGCTTTCTCACGGGCCAGGGCCGCTATCTCGATGACCTGTGCTTGCCCGGTGTCCTGCACGCGGCGATCGTGCGCAGCCCCTATGCCCACGCGCGCATCCTGGGGATCAACGCCGACGCGGCGCACTCCATGCCCGGCGTGATAGCCGTGCTGAGCTCGGCCGATCTGCCCGAGTGCGAGGGCGCCGTGCCGCCGCTGCTGGACGCTCCCAACCTCAGAGCGTATCGGCACCCCGCCCTGGCCGGCCGGGTCGTGCGGCACGTGGGAGAGCCTGTCGCCGTGGTGGTCGCCGAGAATCGCTACCGGGCTGCCGACGCCGTCCTTGCCGTTCGCATCGAGTGGGAGCCTCTTCAGGTGGCTGCCAATGTCGAGGCGGCCCTCCGCCCCGGGGCGCCGCGCGTCTTCGAGGAGTGGCCCAACAACGTGGCTGGGCCGTCCGCGGGCGGGATGGGTTCGGTGGACGCCGGATTCGCCGAAGCTCACGCCGTGATCGAGGCTCGACTGACATTCCCCAGGGTGGCGCCGGTACCTCTGGAGCCTCGAGGCGTGCTGGCGTGGCCGGCAAGCCCAGACGGTCGCTTCACCGTGTGGAGCTCGACGCAGATGCCGTTCGCCGTCCGCAGTGCGGTGGCGGCTGCACTCGGCCTGGCCGAAGAGCGGGTGCGCGTGCTGGCGCCTGACGTGGGCGGCGGCTTCGGCGGCAAGGGTCACGTCTATCCCGAGGACGTGCTGATCCCGGCCGTCGCCCGCCGCCTCGGCCGGCCCATCAAATGGGTGGAGACGCGGGCCGAGCACTTCCTCGCCTCCTCGCCCGACCGTGACCAGCGGCACGTGGCCCGTCTCGGCGTCCGGGAGGACGGAACCATCACGGCCCTGGAGACGACGTTCACGCGCGATCACGGCGCCTACCCGATCCTCGGTGAGGTGATGCCGCAGAACACCATCAACCACCTACCCGGCCCCTACCGGGTTCCTCACTACCGCGGCGCCGCTACCAGCGTGGTCACCCACCGGATGTTCGCGGGCGCCTATCGGGGCGCGGGGCGGCCCGAGGCGGCTTTTGTGCTCGACCGCCTTCTCGACCGCGCGGCCCGCCAACTCGGCATCGATGCCGCCTCCTTGCGGCGTCGCAATCTCATCCGTCGCCACGAGATGCCCTACGCCACCGGGCTCCGCTATCGTGATGGCTCCGTCATCACCTACGATCCCGGAGACTATGTGGCCGCCTTCGACCTGGCGCTGGGTCGTCTCGGCTACGACGAATGGCGTGCCGAGCAACGTCGACGCCGAGGCGCGACCCGCCCGATCGGCCTCGGCGTGTCAGCCTACGTCGAAGGAACTGGCATCGGACCATTCGAGGGCGCCGATGTGCGGGTGGACCCAAGCGGCACCGTGTGCCTCTTCGTGGGTGTGTCCTCGCAAGGACAGGCCCACGAGACGACCTTGGCTCAGATCTGCGCCGCCGAGCTTGGAGTCGGCGTTGACCAGGTCACCGTCGTCGGCGGCGACACCAGCGTCCTCGGTCATGGCATGGGCACCATTGCCAGCCGGGTCGCTGCTGTGGCCGGCCCGGCCATCGCGCGATCCGCGCGTGAAGTGGCACGCAAGACACGCCTGGTCGCCGCCGAGCGCCTTGAATGCTCACCGGACGACGTGGTCCTCGCCGACGGCTTTGCCCACGTGGCCGGTGTGCCCTCACGTGCCCTCACCTTGGGCTCTCTCGCCCAAGCCGCCGTGCGCAGCCCCGTCCTGGCACGGGAAAGCCAACCCGGGCTCCAGGCCTGCGGATTCTTCTACCCGGCGACTGTCACCTGGGCCTTCGGCGCCCACGCCTGCGTCGTGGACGTCGATACCGAAACCGGCACCGTTGCCATCCTGCGATACGTGGCCGTGCACGATAGCGGCCGTCCGATCAATCCCCTGGTGGTCGAGGGCCAGCTTCACGGTGGCATCGCGCAAGGAATCGGCACCGCGTTCTCCGAGGAGATCGTCCACGACGAGCAAGGACAGCTCCTCACAGGGACGCTCATGGACTACGGGCTTCCACGCGCGGACAGTGTTCCCGCCCTAGATGTGATGTCCCTCGACTACCCCTCGGTCGTGAACGACCTCGGCATCAAGGGGGTCGGCGAGAGCGGCATCATCTCATCCTCGGTGGTCATCGCCAACGCGGTCGAGGATGCCCTGATCGCCGATGGCGCCTCGCCAGATGAGATGCTGTTCGCCCAACTTCCCGTGACACCAGCTCGGGTCTGGGAGGCCGTTCGCCGCGTCTCATCCTCATCCTCGTCGTCTCAGAGTCGGTCGACGAGCCGCCGGTCCGAGTCGTAGCGCAGGCGCGCGGCCGCGTCGATGGGGAATGCCCATGCGACCTCATCTACCTCGTGGTCATGCTCGCCCACCTTGGCCAGCGGGCGCATCAGATACCAACGCACGGTCTTCTTGATCCGCTGCCCGTTCCGCTGGAACCAGTAGGTGACTGCCTCCAGCTCGCGCACGACCTCGCACTGGTAGCCCGTTTCCTCGCAGACCTCACGGAGCGCAGCCTGCTGGCTCGTCTCGCCGGTGACCAAGGTTCCCTTGGGAAGCGTCCACACCGGCTGGTTGCGCAGGTCACGGGCCCGGATCAGCAGCACGCGTCCTTGTTCATCCACCACGAGCCCCCCCGCTGAGAACTCGAAGATCGGCTGTGACCGTGGGGCTGCCATGGAGTTCATGATACGCGACCCGCCTGGTCGTCGCCGGCAGGCGACGTTCAGGTCTTGTTGGTGAGCCGACGGCCCGCTACCATCTCACGTCAAGAGGCTAGCCTGATCCAGCACGAGCTGCTCGCGCACTTCCCCGCCGGCTGCACCCCACGCGCCGAGCAGGCCCGGCTGCTCACAAGGGTCGGCGACGCAATCGCCGAGGCCCTGGACGATCCGCAGAGCCCCCGGATCTTCGTGGTGGAGGCCCCCCCGGGCGTTGGAAAAAGCCACGTGGCGATGACCTTGGCCCGATGGAGTGGCGACGCCTATCTCCTCACCTCGCAGAAACTCCTGCAAGACCAGTACGAGCGGGACTTCGCTGGTGAGATCCAGGTGGTCAAGGGCCGCGACAACTATCTCTGCGAGCGCTACCCCGAGCGACGAGTGCCGACCTCGCTCGGCATGTGCCGCCGGCCGCGTGGCCCCCAGTGCCAGTGTCCGTATGCCCGCGCCAAGGCTGCTGCGCGCGCCGGGCCGGTCTTCTGCACGAACACCGCGTACTTCGCCACCTTGCGACACTGGCTCGGGGAGTCGCTGTCCCGCCGACGCCTGCTCGTGATCGACGAGGCGCACAATCTGGAGTCTCAGCTGGTGGGCGCGCTGTCCGTCACCTTCTCGTCTGATCAGATGCGGGAGTGGTTCGGGGCCCCGCTCCCTCGCCTTCCGTTCGCCCACGAGTACCGACCGCTGCTTCGCGCCCAGGTTGAGCGACTCGGTGCTCAGCTCACCACCGTCGAACGCGCTTTGGACGCACTGCGCCCGCCGGGGCCGGATGCTGCGTGGTTCAGCCTTCCCCCATCGCGTGAGGAGCTACACCTCGTCGCCGAGCGGGACCGGCTCGAAACCGGTCTGGCCGGGTTGCGTTACTTTGTCGAGGCCCCTGATCCCGAATGGGCCGTCCGTTACCCGGCCTCGCCCGGCAGCAGTCTCGAGTTGCTGCCCCTCGGCGTCGCGGCGCTGGCCCCCGCCCTCCTCTGGGACGCGGCCGATATCATCGTCCTGTCCTCGGCCTATCTCGGTCCGCCGGCGGCGACAGCCGGCCACCTGGGTCTCGACGCCGAGCAGGTGCGCGTATTCAGCGTGGACTCGCCGTTCCCTCTCGAGCAGCGGCCTCTGGTCTACCGCCCTGTCGGGCGCCTATCGCGGGCCACCTTGGGCAGTCTCGAGCCCCTCGTGTTCGCGGAGGTCATCGCAATCCTGCGAACTCATCCGAGCGATAAGGGGCTCATCCACACCCCGTCCTATGGGGCCGCCCGCCGGCTGGCGCAGGCTCTGGCCGAGGCCGCGCCAGACCAGTTTGCCCGGCTCATCGTCGTCGAGGGTGGCGAGCGCCATCGTGCTCTCGACGTGCATCGGGCGCTACGTCGACCCTCGGTTCTGGTATCGCCGTCCTTGCGCGAGGGGGTCGATCTTCCCGATGACTTCTTACGCTTTCAGATCATCACGAAGATGCCCTACCCGGATCTCGGCGATCCCTGGACGGCCGCCCGTCGGCAGCGTGATCCCCGCTGGTACATCCTTGAAACAGCCAAGGCGCTTGTGCAGGCCTACGGGCGTTCGTGCCGGCACGCAGCCGACTATGGCGTCACCTATGTGCTCGACGCTCAGTTCGAGCGATTTGTCAGTCTGGACCGCGTGCTCCTCCCGGAGTGGTTTCTCGAGGCAGCCGATGCTGCCCTCCGTTCCCACCGGGAAGAGCGCTGACGGACCGGGCCCTACGAACGGCGCGCGGCCGATCGTCCGGCCGTCCGACCGAATACCGCACCCGCCATGAGCCCGGCGCCGCCCGGATAGTTGTGATAGAAGAGCCCACCCACCAGCTCCCCGGCCGCGTAGAGCCCGGGAATGGGGCGCTGCTCGCAGTCGATCACCTGCCCCTCACCTGTGATCTTGAGGCCGCCGAAGGTGAACGTGATGCCGGTGGTGACGGCAAAGCCCACGTAGGGCGGCGCATCGAGGGGAAGGGCCCAGTTCGATTTGGGGGGGACGATGCCCCGCGTGCTCTTGCCGTCCTTGATGGCGGGATTGAACTCTCCGGGCTGAACGGCAGCGTTGTACGCGGTCACCGTCCGTACGAAGCCCTCCTCGTCGATCTCGAGCTTGCGGGCCAGCTCGGCCCACGTCATCGCCTCCGCCTTGGTGACCTCCCGAATGCGGTACTCCTCGCGCAGCATCGAGATTACCTTCTGGTCGAAGATCTGGAAGGCCGCGCGCCGAGGCTGCTCGATGATCGTCCGCCCGTACTTCACGTAGGTGTAGTTGCGAAAATCGGCGCCCTCGTCCACGAAGCGCTCGCCCCGGATGTTCACGATGAGCCCGAGCGGGTACGAATGTTTCTGGAAGTTGTCCCCTACCTTGCGGTCGCCGTGCCAGGGGGCGTTGTAGTCCCAGGCCACCGAGTGGCATCCGCTCCAGTGCCCCCACGGCAGCGCGCCGACGTCGAGGGCCATGCGGATGGCATCGCCCGTGTTATAGGGCGTGCCGCGCACGCGGGCCAGATCCCAGTTGCGTCCGAGATAGCGCGTGCGCATCTCCCCGTTTGCTTCAAAGCCACCAGCAGCGAGGATCACGGCCCGCGCCTCGAGCGGTTCCAGACCCATCGCCGTGCGGACCTCCACGCCGGTGACGCCGCCCCGTGTGTCGGTGAGGAGCCGCATGGCCTTCGTCTCGAAGCGTACCTCGATGCCCTTGCCCGATGCCGCCGCGTACTCCATATCGATGAGTCCGGGGCCGCCGCCCACCGCTTCCAGCACAAGCCCGCCCCAGAAACGAAACTTTGCTCCGACCTTGTAGGCCTGGCGACCGAACATCGGGATCCATCGGATGCCCTGGTCGCGCATCCAGCGCACGGTGGCCTGCGACTCGCGAACGAGGGCGAGAGCCATGTCGGGATCGGCGAGGTCCTCCGTCACCCGCATGAGGTCGTCATAGAAGGCGTCCTCCGTATACGGGTCCACCTCCATCGAGGCTTTCTCCTCGTCGGAGAGATCGCCCACCAGCTCGCTGAGCTCCTCGAAGCTCTTGAACGCGAAGCGAAAGCCCCCTGCCGTAAAAAAGGAGTTCCCCCCCCGCCATGCCTCGGGCGCCTTCTCGACCACCAGCACGCGAGCCCCATACTCACGCGCGGACAGCGCCGCGCACAACGCCGCGTTGCCACCACCCACCACGATGACGTCGTAAGAGGACGAGCCAGCCATCAGTCGCTATTCTCCATTTCCCTCGCCGTGACGGTCACCGCCGTCGGTCTCCGTGTTGCGCCCCCGTACGCTCGGCGCCGATCCTCAGTCTGTCAACTCGCACCGTCCCGCGCTCACGCCTCACCGCTGCCGACTCGCGTTCGCGCCGCCATCAGTTCGTACACGCGATCCTGGGCGCGGAGGAGGGGGCGACCGTCCGCCTCAATCCGCTCGGTGGTACCGTCGGCGCGGAACCGCCGCGCCTTCACGGTATCACCCAGTTGGATATCCAGGATCTCTCGCACGGAGGCCTGCAGGACAGGATCGAGCACGGGGAATGACACTTCCACCCGGTGGTCGAGATTGCGAGGCATCCAGTCACCGGAGGACAGCCAGTACTCCGGCTGGCCATCGTTCGCGAAGTAGAAGATGCGCGCGTGCTCGAGATTGCGATCGACGATGGACATGGCCCGGATACGGTCGGAGAGCGCGGGGACGCCGGGACGTAGGCAGCAGATGCCGCGCACGATCAGGTCTATGTCCACTCCCGCCTGGCTGGCCGCATAGAGCTCCTCGATCAGGGCCGGATCGACCAGACTGTTCATCTTGGCGATGAGACGAGCCGGGCGGCCGGCCCGGGCCAGATCCGCCTCCCGCCGGATGCGGGTGACCAGGCCGTCACGGAGGTCGGTGGGCGCCACCAAGAGGTGATTGAAGGCGCGCGGCTGGGTGTAGCCGGTCAGCATGTTGAAGAGCTCGGTCAGGTCTTCGCCCAACGACTCGCGGCTCGTGAAGAGTCCGAGATCGGCGTAGATGTTCGCGGTCCGCGTGTTGTAGTTACCCGTCGCGAGGTGGCAATAGCGGCGGATCCCGTCGGCTTCCTGCCGGACCACCAAACACGCCTTGCAATGCGTCTTGTACCCGACCAGCCCGTAGACCACGTGGGCGCCCACTTCTTCGAGAGCCCGCGCCCATCGAATGTTGGCTTCCTCGTCGAAACGGGCGCGCAGCTCGACCAGCACCGCCACCTCCTTGCCGTTCTGGGCGGCGGAGGTCAGGGCCAGCGCGATGGGCGATGTCGGACTGACCCGGTAGAGTGTCATCTTGATGGCCAGCACCTTGGGATCGGCGGCGGCTTCGCGCACGAACTTCGTCACCGCGTCGAACGACTGATACGGGTGGTGAACGAGGACGTCGTTCTTGCGAATGACACTCCACACATCCGGCCCCGCCTCGAAGGCACGCACGGGAAGCGGTGGCTGCGGACGATCCTTGAGCCGGGGAATATCGAGGACGGCATAGAGCTGGCTGAGATCGGAAAACGTCGTGAAGCCCTGGCCCTCGTAGAGATCCTCCGGCTGCAGCTCCAGCTCCTCCAGCAGAGTGGACAGAACGGGCGCCGGCAGGTCCATGTCGTACTGCAGCCGCACGGCGGAGCCCATGAGTCGATCTTGCAGACTCTCCTCGATGCTGGTGAGAAGATCCTCGGCCCGCCCGCGCGGCAGCTGTAACTCCGCATCTCGGGTCACCCGGATGGCGTGCGAGGAGAGTATCTCGTAGCCGTGGTAGAGGCGCGGAAGATGCAACCGGATGATGTCCTCCAGCAGCATGAAGGAATGGCGGTTCGGCTGATCGGGCATGGCCACGAAGCGCGGCACGACCTGGCTCGGAATGTGGACGACGGCGAGGGGCGTCGTGGGCAGTGGTGAGGAGGCCAGCCGCCGGATGGAGGCCAACACGCACAAGGAGCGATTGCCGAGGTACGGAAAGGGATGGCCCGGATCGATGGCCAACGGCGTGAGCACGGGCATCAAGGTGCGGCGGAAGTAGTCGTCGAGGAATTGGTGCTGCGCCTCCGTGATCTCCTTGGAACGGAGGATGTGCACGCCTTCAGCCGCGAGCAACGGCTGGATCTCCTCCAGGAAGACCCGGTGCTGGAGGACGACCAACTCGTGGACCTTGGCCGACACGGCGGCGATGGTATCGGCGGCATTCATACCGTCGGGGCCCGCCATCGTGTCCCCGGAAAAGAGCTGCCGCTTGAGACCGGCCATGCGGACCATGAAGAACTCGTCGAGGTTCGAGCTGAAGATGGCGAGAAACTTCACGCGCTCCAGGAGGGGCACCGTCGGGTCCTGGGCCTCCTCGAGCACGCGGCGGTTGAATTCGAGCCAGGAGAGCTCGCGATTGATGAACCGGTCGTTCGTCATGGCTCAGACGTCCCCGTTGAACGATTCGCGCAGAAGAAGTCCATCCCCCACTCCGTGGGTGCACACCACCAGCGATCCGTAGCCGCCCAGGGTCATCACCTCTTCGATCACGATCACCCCGCCCAGAATGATGTCGACCCGGTCCGCCTTGAGTCCACGGATCTTGCGCCGTTTCCGGGCCGGCTTGGACTCCAGCCGCTCGCGCACGCCCGTCACGTCGGAGGGGAGCAGACGCAATCCGTGTCGGTTCTTGCGGCGGCTCCGGAGGGCAGCCAGATGCATGCTCGCTATGGTACGCACGGTGCCTCCCATGCCGATCAGCGGTTCGTCCCGCCCCCGTACGGGGAGGGCGTCGTGCAGGTGCTCACGGATCGCCCGCCGCAGCTTACGCAGCTCCTTCGATGTCGGCGGATCGTGCTTGAAAAATTGTCGGGTCACACGCAGAGCCCCCAGCGGCACCCCGGTCGTTGACACGATTTCTCCTCGGCGGACGCGGGTGAGCTGCAGGCTGCCCCCGCCCAGGTCCAGGACGGCACCGTCGGTGATTGGCAGGCTGCGCAGGGCGGCGACGACGCCCAGTCGAGCCTCCTGGCGCGCGCTGAGGATCTCGACGTCCACACCCTCCTTGCTCCGGAGCGGACCGAGCAGGCGGCGGCTGTTCTTGGCGTCACGGACAGCCGCCGTGGCCACCGCCACCACTCGCGGTTCCCCTCCGTTACGGACATCCTGCAGGAAGCGGTGCACGCCTCGCAGCACAGCCTTGACCCCCTTTCGGGGCAGGGTGCCGGGCGGGCCGCTCGCCAGACGGGTCACCACTCGATCCCTCTGAAGCACGCGATACCCGGTGCCGGGAGTCACGCGGGCAAGGATGAATCGGGCGGCGTTGGATCCAATATCAAGAACCGCAACCAAATCGGACACGGACTAGCGCCTAGCCGTCGCGCCAGACGGCCAACCCCCCCGCGATACCCGCCTCGTTCGAGACGATGCTGACGTCCGGCGGAAGTTCCAGCGTGACCTTCTTCGCGTTACCACCGCCGATATAGAGATGGTCGAAATTCGTCAAGGTGCGGACGGTCTTGATGGCCTTCTTCACCCGCTTGTTCCACTTTTTGGTCCCCGCCTGCTTGCGCGCGACGTTGCCAAGCTGCTCGTCGTAGGTTTCATCCTTACGGAAGGGATGGTGAGCCAGCTCGAGGTGGGCGCCCCGATGGCCCTCAACGAACAGGGCTGACCCGAACCCCGTACCGAGGGTGATGACCATCTCCACGCCCTGTCCCTTGATGACGGCGAGCCCCTGCATCTCGGCGTCGTTGATGACCTTCACCGGTTTGCCCAGCTTCTCGGCGATGGCGGCGGCCAGCTTGAAGCCTGCCCACTCCGTATTCTTGAGGTTCGGCGGGGCGACCAGGACCGTCCCGTTGCGCACCACGCCGGGAAAGCCGACGGAAATGCGGTCATAGGGTGGAAGCTGCGCCACCAACTCGGCCAGCGTATCCAGAAACGTCTCCGGTGCGGCGCCGACGGGTGTTTCCACGCGTACGCGGTCCACCATGGGCGCGCCCTCCTCATTGAGGACCGACGCCTTGAGATTCGAACCGCCGATGTCAATCGCTAAGGTCTTCATCGCTCTCTGGCCTCCCGGGGATGTCAGTCCAGCGCGCGCAGAAGCTTCGGTCGCATGAACCACTCCAGGCGTCCGCCGTCGGCCGGGGTACCAGGCACCTCGATCTGTGCCGCCCCGCCCTTGCGAAATGCGAATCGTTCGCCGGCCGTGCCGCCCAGCAGGCGCGCCAGAACCTCCGATACCGTCGGCTCGTGGCCCACGATAACCACCTGCTGTTCGCCAGCGTAGCGCGCGAGCATCGCGATGATGTCCTCAGCACTTCCGTGGGCGAGGACGGGCTCGGGGCTGGGGGGAGGACCGCCCCACGCCTCGGCCGCGATCTCCGCCGTCTCGCTCGCCCGCGGCAGCGGGCTGGTCAGGAGGACGTCTGGGCGCTGGCAGATCTCGGCCAGCCCGCGCGCCGCCTTGACGAAGCGGCGGCGGCCCTTCTTGGTCAACGGACGCTCGTCGTCGGAGATCCCCTCCGTGCCGGCAGGGACGGCAATAGCATGGCGAATGATGGTGAGCGTCATGGGGCGTCTCCTTCGATGATTCAGCAGGCCTACTATAGCCGAAGCGCCTAGCTGCGAGCCTCCCGGAGCATCTCGACGAGAACGGTCCGAGCATCGGCGGCACGTGCGCACCTCGCGCGGGAAGGCAACACGCACCCCGTGCAGGCGCTCGCCGCTCCGGAGGCGTAGGGCGAAGCCCAGACGGTCGACACTCGTCATGGTAGCCTCGTCGGCCTGCTCTCCGGCAAAGGCCCGCGCATATAGCGGCAGGGTGTCGGCATGATCCTGGTTCATGTGGTCAATGATGCTGAGCGCCACCTCGGCCAGGGGATCGGGAGCTGCTGCTTGGTAGGCCTCAGCGGTCACCCAGTCCATGGCGGCGAACCCACCCACGAAGTACGCGTCGGTCAGATCCAGACGCCAGAAGGCAAAGTCCTCGAAGTCGACCCAGAATCGCGCCTTGTCGTGACGGGCCAAGTAGGCGGCCCGCGCCGCGGCCACCGCCGCCTCCGGGAGCTTCCGGGCCTGACCCAGCAGGGTAACCCGGCCGGCCGCGAGCGGATCCTCGCTTCGGGTGTGCTGGGTCACGAGCAGGCTGGCCCGCGGGTCCGACTCGAGGTTCTGGGTGTGCATCGCCATCGAGCTGATGAGGAAAAGGGGTCGCCCTGCCGCTTCCAAGGCATACGGCATCACCGAGGCGAACGGATGGCCGGGGTGGCGCCGGGAAACGGTGGCCAGCGCGCCCGTCTGCCCGAGATGGACGAGCGTTCGCGCCCGCTCGGCGTAGGAGGGCTCGGGGATGGGCGCGCGGTCCCCCGCCGGTGTCGGCCCCGCATGGCGGTTTGTCATCGTTCAGAACAAGGTGTAGATGAAGGGCGCGATGGCCGAGGACTGGGCGAAGATGATGAGAATGCCCAGCAGGAGCAGCACTCCCACCATGGGCATCAGCCACCACAGCTTGCGCTCCCACAGAAACTGCATCAGCTCCCCCATGATGCCAACCCGTCGGACCGCCCCCCGCACCGCCTTCGGCATCTATCCCTCCTTGCGCACGAAGCAGTTACCCAGTACCAGGGCGTCGAGACCGCTGCGCGCGAACGTCGAGTATGCTTCTTCGGGAGTGTTCACGATCGGCTCGCCGCGCAGATTGAACGAGGTGTTCAGCACGACCGGGACCCCAGTGGCCTGCCCGAAGCGGTCGATGAGATCGTAGTACCGCTCGTTGCCGTCGCGCACCACCACCTGCAAACGCCCCGTGCCGTCCACGTGTGTCACGGCCGGAATCACCTCGCGTTTGTCCTCCAGCACCGGGGTGACCAGCAGCATGAATCGCGCGGGATACTGCCGTTCCACTCCGGGCGCCGCGAAGTACTCGCCCGTTCGTCCAGCCAAGACGGAAGGGGCGAACGGGCGATACGGTTCCCGAAACTTGATCTTCGTGTTCACGATGTCCTTCATGTCAGCTCGCCGGGGGTCGGCCAGAATCGACCGATGCCCCAGTGCCCGCGGGCCCCACTCGAAGCGACCCTGGTGCCAGCCCACGACCTGCCCAGCCGTGAGGGCGTCCACTGTGCGATCCAGCAGAGCACTGTCGTCCAGCCGCTGGTACGCGATGTTCTCGGCGTCCAGAAACGCCCGCACCTTCGCCTCCGGGTGCTCTTGGCCCCAGAAGGCATGCTCCATCACGAATCCCCGCGGCTTGCCGAGCAGGGTGTGATAGGCATAGAGGGCGGCACCCACCGCTCCACCAGAATCCCCGGCCGCCGGGTGCACGTAGAGCTCCTCGAACCCCGTCTCCTGGAGGATCTTCCAGTTGGCCACGCTGTTCAGGCCCACCCCACCCGCCAGGCACAGCCGCGGCAGCCCCGTCTCGCGGCGGGCCGCCCGGGCCATGTTCAACACCAGTTCCTCGGTGACAGCCTGGATGCTGGCGGCCAGATCGGCATAGTGCTGGTTGCGCTGCACGCGCTCGGCGAAGTCGGGAGGACGCGGTCCGAAATACGAGGGATATCCGGACCGGTCGGTGAAGAAGTTCTCGTCCACCCCGCGGGGTTCGCCGAAGAGGTCGAGGAACCGGCCCGTGTACGGGCGGTCCGTCGACCGATGAAAGGCGAAGTACTCCATGTTGAGCCGAAAACTCCCGTCGGGAGCCATCCGCACCAGCTTGCGTACCTCGTCCACGTAGCGCGGCACCCCGTAGGGGGCCATACCCATCACCTTGTACTCGCCCTCGTTCACCTCGAAGCCAAGGAAGGCCGTGAAGACGGAATAGAGGAGCCCAACCGAATGCGGAAAACGGATCTCCCGTTCCAGGCGGATCTCCGTACCCCGCCCTCGCCCCATGGTGGCGGTCGCCCACTCGCCGACCCCGTCTACAGTGAGGAGGGCGGCCTCGTCGAACGGCGAGCAAAAGAACGCGCTCGCCGCGTGCGAGAGGTGATGCTCCGAGAACAGGAGCTTCGCCCGCGGCACGCCCAGTCGCTCCTCGATGAGGGCGCTGACCCACAGCTTGTCCAGGAGCCACGTCACCATGGCCTCCCGGAACAGCCGGGTCGCCCGCGGAAACATCTGCAGCGACGTCATCAGGATGCGCTCGAACTTCACGAAGGGCTTTTCGAAGAACGCCACGTAGTCGAGCTCCGCACTGCTGATACCCTCGGCGGCCAGCACGGCCTGGATCGCCTGCACGGGGAACTCGTAGTCGTGCTTCTTGCGCGTGAAACGCTCTTCCTCGGCCGCGCCCACCACCACGCCATCCTTCACCAGCGCTGCCGCGGCGTCGTGAAAGAAACACGAGATTCCCAGCACGTACACGGCTAGAACTGCCTCGTCCCGGCGCCGGGGGCGCTTTCCGAGCGCGGGCGCATCACCCAGTAGCTCGGCCCGGCGGGCAACCGCAGGCTCAGGGGATCCCGTACCAGCTTCACGATGAGCGCGAAGGGGGGCGCGATGACGAAGTAGAAAATGGTCAGCAGGACCCGGGCCTGGAAATTGCCGATGACATGGGCGATGACTTTCCAGCGTTCCCACAGGGCATGGAGGCGCAGACGGAGGGTTGCGGACCAGCTCACGACGTCAGTTATGGTAGCAGATCGTGTGGTCGCGAATCGGTCTCACTCCCTGGTCGCCGTGAACGGGCAGATCTGGGCATACGCGCAGTACTGGCAGGCCCGGGTGGAAGGCGTGGCCTCGAACCGCCGCCCGCGGATGCCTTGTGCCACCCGCTCCACCGTGTCGATCGCTTCCGCGACGTCGGCTGCCGTCGGCACGTGCCGGCCCACCACCCGCGACTCGATGAAGCGGAGCTCCACGCGCCGGGGAAGCATGCCCGTCATCTCCCGCCAGGCGAGGGCGTACATCTTGAGCTGAACGCTCTGCGCGACGCGGCGGTCGGCATCCTTCTGCTGGGTGACCTCGCTCGTCTTGTAGTCGATGATGGTCGCGCCCAGCAGATCCTCGTCCACGCGGTCGAAGCGGCCGCGAACGCGGTTGACCCCGAGCGAGAAGCCGAAGTCCTTCTCGACATGAGTGGGAGGGGTCCCCTCCGTCTCCTCGTCGTGCCAGAAACGCGTGAGCGCCGCGCGTCCCGCCCCCTTGCGCGCCTCCTCGTGCTCCCAGGTGAGAAAGCCCTGGTTTTCCCACTCGCGCTCGTAGACGGCGAGCAAGTCGTCGAGCGGCGTGAAGTTGCCGGCGGCGCGCCGCAGCAGGTAGTACTCGACCACCTTGTGGATGGTGTTGCCGTATACCACCGTATGGTGGCGCAGGATAGGCACCCGCAGCACGTGGACGTAGCGGTACTTCAACGGGCAGGTCTCGTAATCGTCAACTTGTCGGTGGCTCAGAAGAAGCTCCTGGTCCGGGGCGAGGGGCGGCCCGCCACCCCGCTCGCTCTCCGCGGGTGGCGCGTAGCACTGGATCTCCTCGAGGGCCTTGGCCGCGAACGGACGGGTCGCTCCCCTCGGCAGATCGAGCGCCTCCAGGACGAACTGGCTGACCTTGCGATCGCGCGCCCCTCCGTAATCCCGAGCACTGGTAAGGAACAACTCGGTTCGGGCCCGGGTGAGGCCTACGTAGAAGAGACGGCGCTCCTCGCGTAGATGGACATCACCGACCGGGAGCGGATACTTGATCAGCTCGGTAGGCGGCTCCAGCGCCTCGCCCCGGCGCTGCACCGGGAACTTGCCCTGGACGAGGTTGACCAAGAACACCACGGGGAACTCCAGGCCCTTGGCCTTGTGCACGGTAAGAACGCGCACAGCCGGCGTCTCCGTGTCAGCCTCCACCACGGCCGGGTCCTCACCGGCCTCGATGAGGGCGTCCAGGTGGTTGACGAACTCGCGGACATTGTCGTAGCGCAGCGCCTTGGCGGCGTCCTGGATGCGGCGGAAGAAGCGCGAGACATTCTGCACCTCGGCCTCGTCGCGGGCGGTGGCCGCCTTGGACATGCGAGCCAGCCAGCCGGAATCGACGAGAAACTGGTACAGCAACTCCCCGGTGGGCAGCTCTCGCGCAAGTTCCATGTAGCGCTCGAGGTCCGCCACCAGACGGCGGATGGCGAGCAGCCCCTCCCCGCTGATCTCGTCGCATAAGTCCGGGATCTCGCCCACCCGACGCAGCACGTCGAACAGCCAGCGGTGGCGCCGATCCGCATAGGTCGCCGCCCGCGTGAGGTCGACGATCGGCACCTGATAAAGGTCCGACGACGCCACGTAGTGCACGCTCACCGAGTCGTCCGGATGCGCCACCGCTCGCAGAAAGGCGATGAGGAGCCGGATCTCCGGGCGTCCGTAGAGTCCCTGGTTGCCCGAGAACGTCCACGGAATGCCGTGCAGGTTGAGGGAGCGCAGAAACTGATCGGCGTCCCCATTGGAGCGAACAAGAATAGCGACCTCGTCAAAGCGCCAGCGGCCCTCCTCGACCCGTTCGCGGATCAGACCGGCCACCTGGTCGGCCTCCTGAGTCGCCGTCTCGTAGTGCCGATGCTGAGGGGCAGGCCCGGACGTCTGCCTGACCGCGGTGAGGTGCTTCTCGATTCCGTATTCAACCTCCAGGCGGTCAGGATTGTTATGGACGATGAGACGATAGGCCCCGTCGAGGATGCTCTGGTGCGACCGGTAGTTGGCGATGAGCACGATCCGCCGGGCCTCCGGATAGCACTCCAGGAATCCGCGGACGTTCGAGATCGCCGCTCCTCGCCAGCGATAGATGGCCTGGTCGTCGTCGGCGACCACCGCGATGTTGCGGTGGCGCGCGGCCAGGAGTTTCACCAGCTCGAACTGGGCGTGATTTGTGTCCTGGAACTCGTCGACCAGGATGTACTTGAAGCGCCGCTGGCAGGCCGCCCGCACGTACGGCCGGGTGCGGAGAAGCTGGAGCGCATAGGCAATCTGATCGCCGAAGTCGACCACACCCTGCGTGGCCATCAGCTCCTGATAGCGTGTGTAGGCGTTCCCCAGTTCCTGCTGCTGGGCGAGGCGCTCCCGGCGCTCGTCGTCCAGGGATTGCGGACTGGCGGCGGCCATTCTGGCCACGTGCGCCGTGTATTCCGCCGGTGAGACGTCCTCGTCCTTACAGCGACTGAAGAGGGAGATCATCGCCTGCAGGTGGCGGGTGGGGTCGCCGAGGGGGCGGTATCGCTCGAGGGCGAACTGAAAGAGCCGGTCACGGAAGAAGATGACCTGCTCGGCCCGACTGAGCACCCTGAAATCCGGTGGCAGTCCCAGCTCCAGCGCGTGCTCCCGCACCAGGCGATCGCCAAAAGCGTGAAAGGTGGAGATCTCGACGTCGGCGTACCCGTACGGTACCAGGGTGTCGACGCGCTCTTCCATCTCGGCAGCGGCTTTCTCCGTGAAGGTGAGGGCCAGGATCTCCTCCGGGCGGGCCTTGCCGTGAGCAATGAGGTGCGCGATGCGGCGGGTGATGACGGTGGTCTTGCCCGTACCGGCACCGGCCACGATGAGTAGTGGACCGCCGTCGTGGGTGACGGCGGCAAGCTGATCGTCGTTCAGGCCCTCGAGGATCCGCTCACCTGCCATCGCTTTCGACTATACCGAAAGCCCCTCCCAGAGGCTCACATTGCGTGACTAGCGGCGGACGTCGGGCCCCCCGCCGAGGAGCTCCTCCACGTCGGCCGCCACTATGCGCGCAATGTCGCCCCACATCGAGCACTTGAGGGCCGCCACCGCAGTGCCGGCATCGACGGCGGTCTGGACTGAGCCGCCCTTGATGGTCGCCCACAGAAACCCCGCCACATAGGCATCGCCGGCTCCGATGGGATCCACCATGGTGACGGCCCGGTGCGCGCTCGGCTCGTAGAACCGGCCCTCGGCGAGCGTGAGCGAACCCTCTTCCCCCCTGAGGAGAGTGATGATCGCGCCCGGCGCCAGGTGGGCCAGCGCTTCGACGGTGCGCGCCGCGGGGCCCGTCAAATCGAAGATCGTCCGTGCCTCGGTCTGGCCGAGGAAGAGATACCGTACGGCTGGGAGCACGCCCACGATGCAGGCTCGGGCTTCGGGCGGTGACCACAGGGTAGCCCGATAGTTCACATCGAACGACACCGCGCGCGCCTCCCGCAGGGCCCGCTCGAAGAGGCCACGAGCCGATGGACCGAGCGCCGGCGTGATCCCGGTCAGGTGGACCAATCGCGCTTCCCGGACCGGTCCCCAGTCGACTTCACCAGGCTCCAGGCGCGCGAAGGCGGAATCACGGCGGTCGTACAGAACGCGGACGGGGCGCGGCGCGGCACCATACTCGACGAAGTAGAGACCCATGCGCGTGTTCGCCTTGGTTACCACGTAGCGACAGTCGACGCCGTGCCCGCCGAGCTCGCGCCGCACCCGCATGCCCCACGGGTTGTCAGGGAGCGCCGAGACCCACGCTGTCGAGAGCCCCAGCCGGGCCGCCGCCGCCGCCACGTTGGCCTCCGCCCCCCCGAACTGGACGTCGAGCTCGTGAACGGTTTCGAAGCGGGCCGGCGACGGAATGGCCAGCCGCATCAACACTTCTCCGACGCCGACGAGATCGTGCATCCGGCTGGCTAGCCGGCGCCGAAACGGAGGGTGAAGGTGGTTCCGTACATCAGACGGCCCGTCACGACTTCGGGGCGACCGTCGGCCTCGAATACGACCCGAGCTGGCCGATCCGGGAGGGCCCAGTTGGAAAGCGAGGACAGGTCGAGCAGGGCGGTGCGCTTGCCATCCACCGGATCCGGAACCAGCTTCAGGACCAGAGGGACGATCTCCGCCCGATACTCGCCACCGGTCTCCTCCGTCGCGTCCCGTGGCGTGCGCCGACGGCGGATCATGTGTGTCTCGAGGACGCCGCCAGGCTGGGGAAGCCAGTGACCGTCGGCGTGGTTGAGGATCGCGCTCACCATATCGTCGACGTGTACGCCGGGAGGGAACGCCACCACGTCGTCCACCACGCGCAGCCGTCCCAGGAAGAACGTCTCGCTTCGTGAGCGGTAGTGGGCGACCCGGCGCTGGTGGTCGTAGGTGATTTCTGCCCGACCCTCCCGCCCGGCGATCTTCACCCACGACGTGCCGAGGAGGGGTACCCAGCGGCCGTCCTGGAGCATACCGTTGGCCTCGGCGCGGTTCGCGACGCTCGAGCCCTGCCCCTCGACTTTTACCTCGTACCGCCCTGCCACCTGGTCCACCTGCTCGTCGACGGACCCGGTCATCCGGTAGCGCAGGGCGTTGTAGAGGACACCGACGTCGCACTCGTACCGGAGCCGCCCAGACTGGATCCCGGCCAGGGCGACCGCCACCGGCTGCAGGGCCATGATCAGCGGCAGTGTCAGGAATCGTCGACGGCTGACCTCCTGGCTAGACATCGCTTTCCATGTCACCTATCCTACCAGCCCGATTCGCAGGGAGGTCCGATGACGCCGCTCCAGCTCTTCCTATACGGGTTAGCCATCGCCGTGGGTGGGCTGGGGCTATCGGTCCTGGCCACCAATGCTCGGAGCGCGGCCCATCGCTATTTCGCGCTGACCGCCCTGATCATCGCGGGCTGGACCCTGGGTGTGGGCGGTCGACTGGGCGGCACCGGTATCGAGGCCTGGCTCCGTCTTTCCTTCGCCTGTGCCAGCCTCATCCCTCCGGCTGTGCTCGCCTTCGTCAGCGTGTACCCGCTCGACGGTCGGCGACCTTCCCGGCTCGTTCTGCGCCTGTCTATCTTGCTGGGCTGCCTGTTCGCCATCCTTTCTCTCACCACGCACCTGATTTTCTTCGATCCGGTGATGACACCCACTGGACTCTCGCGAAGGGCGGGTCCGCTCTACCCCGTCTTCGCCGCGTATTTTCTCGTCACCTGGGCTCATTTCCTGGGCGTGCTGCTCGGCAACACCGTGAGCGCGCGGGGGCGAGCGCGGGCTCGGTTGCAGTACGTCAGTGCGGCCGCCCTCATCACCAGCGCGGGAGGGATTTCCACGAATCTGCTCCTGCCCTTGCTGACCGGCCGTTCGTCCTATACGTGGCTCGGGCCCTGTTTCGGCGTGGTCTTCCTCCTGCTGATCGGCCACGCCATCGTGCGCCACAGGCTGCTCGACGTGAAGTTCTTCGTCCATCGAGGACTCATGCTCGTCCTTGCGGCCGCCGCGTCGCTTCTCCCTCTCGCCCTGCCTCTTGTCTGGTTCTGGCCCCAACTGTCATCGAACCTTCCCCCGACCGAGTGGCCGCTGCTCGTGGTCGCGTTCCTCGGCAGCGGTCTTCTCGTGCCCCTGGCTCGCGGGGGGGCGCTCAAGCTCCTGGATCGCTACCTC
Source organism: uncultured Candidatus Rokubacteria bacterium (assembly GCA_963754315.1). GTDB lineage: Bacteria > Methylomirabilota > Methylomirabilia > Rokubacteriales > CSP1-6 > CAVWFS01. Next base: position 173,099 of record CAVWFS010000001.1, on the reverse strand, counting down.
TATCGCGCCAAACCCGACTATGAGCCAACGGTCCAGGAGATCAGCAAGGCGCTCACGCAAGTTCTCGACCGGGGAGCGCTCCTGGACCTCCTGGTGACACGGCTCACCAGGATCGTCCAGCCAGAGGGCCTGGCTATTTATTTGGGCGAGAACACCACAGGGACCCTGACCAGCCGACACGTCGCCGCCGGCGAGACCTTCCCGGTGCCCGACCCGATGCCTCGGTCCATCCTTCAGGCGCTCAGGGCAACCCGGGACGTGATCGAGGGTGGAGAGCGCCACCGTCTCCTCGGTGACCTCGGGTGGGCACTCGTCCTTCCCTTGATTGCCGACGATGTCGTCATCGGCGCCATCGTGATCGGGCCCAAGCGCTCCGGCGATCGGTACTACCCTCAAGACCTCGCCCTCCTGCGTACCCTGGCCAACCAGGCGGCGGTCGCAGTGAAGAACGCCCAGCTCTACGCAGAGGTCGTCCTCGCCAACGAAGCCATCGAGAACATCGTGGCAACCATGAACAGCGGCGTCATCGCCATCAGCGCCGACGGTCGCATCACCCTCTTCAACCGAGCCGCCGAGCTTCTCACGGGTCTCAGTGCCGACCGGGTTCGTCTGCAGTCGGTGAATGTGCTGCCAGCGTGCCTGGCAGAGCCATTGACTCGCGCGGTGGCCGACGGCCGCGGCATCACCTGTCCGGAGCTCACATTGACTGACGGCGTTGCCACGCGCTCGATCATCTCGACCGTGTCACCCCTGCGTGGCACGACGGGTGCTGTGCTCGGAGGTGTCACGGTCTTCAGCGACCTCACACCGCTCCAGGAACTGGAGCACGAGCGCCGTCGGGCGGAGAAGCTGACCTATTTCGAATCCGTGGCCTCCGGACTGGCGCACGAGATCAAGAACCCGTTGGTGGCCATCAAGACGTTCGTGCAGCTCATTCCGCTACGTCTCAGCGATACCAGGTGGCTTGGGGACTTCAGCCGGCTCGTCGAACGGGAGATCGACCGCATCGAGCGCCTCCTCAACCGCCTGGCCACCCTGGGACACGCGGGCATGAGGCCGCATCGCCGCTTCGATCTGCGGGCCCCGATCCGTGACGCCCTCGAGCTGGTGCAACCCGCCCTCGCCACCAAGCGCTTGACGGTCACCGTTCGCCTCGGCGAGCGGGAGGAGCCTGTGCTCGGCGATCAGGACGAGCTCACTCAGCTCGTGCACAACCTCCTGATCAACGCGCTCGAGCACACGCCGATTGGCGGGACGGTGGCGGTGGAGCTCAGCGCCACCGACCACCTGGTGACCTTGACCGTGGCGGACAACGGACCCGGCATCCGTTCCGAACACCTCGAACGTGTCTTCGACCCCTTCTTCACGACTCGCCGGGACGGAACTGGCCTTGGTCTGGCAATCTGCATGGGCATCGCCGCCGCCCACCGCGCCCGGATCCGCGTGGCCAACCATCCCGGGCACGGCGCCGTCTTCACGGTCGAGTTTCCCGTGGCCGTGATCGAGCCCGCGGCCGAGGTTTCCGCTTGAGAGCGCCTCTGGTCCGCTCTCACACCTGCGAGTAGCCACTGCCAGGAGTCTCGACCCCTCGCCCACGCGCCTGCTTGATCCAACCGAATTCCTTGAGAATCTGCTGGCTGTAGGTCACGCGGCCGGTGACACGATTCAGGGGCTCGGTCGCGAGGAGGAGCGCCGCTTGCGCCATGAGTGTCGCTGGCTCGCCCCGCGGGTCGTCCATGCTCCCCACCAATCGGTGGTAGACCGTTCCCGGCGTCGGCACGACCTGCGATGGTGATACGCACGTCACCGAAATGCCGTACTGGTAGACCTCGGCGGCCACTCCTTGCGTGAATCGTTCTAGCGCTGCCTTCTCGGCGCCGTAGCATGTCCCGCCGCGACTGGCGACAGTGGGATCCGGATAGGGACCGCGGCCGGGCCCGATCGCTGCGCCCGACGAGATGTTGACGATCGCCCCGCGCTGGCGGGGAATCATCTCGGCAAGCACGAGCTGGCTCAGAACGAACGGCGCATGGAAGTTCACAGCCCACGAGCGCAACCACTTGTTCAGGGGAAAGTCCTTGACGGGTACGTAATAGGTCAGGGCCGCGTTGTTCACCAGCACGTCGACGGGACCATAGAGATCGCGCGCCCTGTGGATCAGCGTCTCGCATTCGGTGGGCTCCGCGATATTTGCGGTGACCGCCTGCGCCTCCCCCCCGGCAGCCCGGATGGCCGCCACCGTCGTCTCCAGAGACCCGGCCAGAGGATGCTCGCCCTCACGCAACGTCCGCGCCGCGCAAATGATCCGCCCCCCTTCGGCTGCGAAGAGTTGCGCAATGGCGGCACCAATACCACGACTCGCGCCAGTCACCACGACGACCCGACCCTCGAGCCGCCGACCTGGAATCATGACCTCACTCCCATCACACGTGCCTCCTGAGGACTCATTCGCGGGGCGACGTTGCGGTGGCGGCCATGACCGTATCGGCGAAGTCCTCGATGACGCGGTACTGCCGATTCAGCGGAGGGTAGAGCATGATCTGCCGCAGGCCCTGTTGCTCGAGGGTCCTGACCTGGTCGACGATCTCCTCCGGCGTTCCGGTCAGGCAGGTGGCCCTGATGAGATCGCTTGTGATGAAGCGCGCCTCCTCGGGATCGATGAAACTGTAATGGCTCGCGTGCAGACGCTGATGGCGGGTCGCCGCGGGTGTGTCCGCTAACCAGTCCATGTAGGCCTTCCAGACGCCTCGCGCGTATTCGGGCGGGTCTTCTCCCGTCTCCAGGTGTCGCGCCACCAGATAGTGGAGGCCCGTGATGACGGCCGCCCCGCATTCGGCGACGATGCGCTCCGAGTCGGCCGCCTCACCGGGCCGCCGCATGGCGAGGGTCATCATGGCCGCCACGTAGAAATCGTCCGGCAAGGTTCGGCCGACCCGGGCCGCCCCCCGGCGGGCATTGGAAAGCATCGCAGGGACCGACCCTCCGCGCGGGAGGCCTGAGATGAGCCCATCGCCGATCTCACCCGCCAGCGCCTGGGCTTTCGGGCCGAACCCGGCCAGGTAAATAGGGATGGGGTGCTTGAGATCGATGAAGCGATGCTCGCGCATCTGGAAGCGGATTCGATGATTCTCATGCTCGACCTCATCGCCGCGGAGCAGGCCTCTAATCTGTTGCACGTACTCCCGGAACATCGCGAGCCGCATCGGTTTCTGGCCGAGTAAGCGAACGCCGGTATGGCCCGTCCCGAGTCCCATGACACATCGGCCAGGGGCGAGCCGGTTGATGGTGGCGATGCCATTGGCGGCGACCGGTGCCAGACGTAGACCCGGAACGTTCACGCCCGTCCCGAGCCGGATGGTCCGCGTGTGCTGAGCGGCCAGCGCCAGCACCGCCCAGCAGTTGGAGCGAATCATGGGACTGTCGGTGACCCAGGCGTGGCTGTAGCCCAGGTTCTCCGCGTGCGTGATGAACCCGATCTCGTCTACCTTGGCGGTCACGATTCCGAAATCCATGGTCGGCAACAGCCTCCGGAGCGAGCAGTACGATCGTGCCGAGTCTACACGCGTGGGGTCAGCCGCTGCCGGCGCGGCGAAGAAGGGACGGCGCTCGGCGCCGGCCCAAGTCGAGCAGGCTACCCAGGATGCCCTGGGGCAAGAAGATGATGAACAGCACGAGCAGGATGCCGTACACGAGGTTGTCCCAGCCCACGGCCCGAGTCCCGAAGGAGATGCGCAGCACTTCGGCCAGCAGGATGGTGATCACCGCCCCCACCGTCGGTCCGAGCGACACGTAGACTCCACCGACCACCACCGCGAACACCATCTGCAGCGAGATCGAGATACCGCTCACCGTGTCGGGTGAGATGAACATCTGGTACTGGCAGTAGAGCGCGCCTGCCAGTGCGGTCATCATGGCGCTCACCACGGTGATCTTGAGCTTCTCCGCGGTCACGTGCACGCCGGCCGCCGCCGCTGCGTCTTCGTCCTCGGAGATCGCCTCCAGCGCGTAGCGCATCATGCTGCGGTCGACGCGGTACCACACGTAGAGTCCCCCCGCCCACACGGCGAGGGCGATCAGATACCAGGTCGTCTTGTCGCTGAACTGGAGCGCGTAGAGCGAGCTGCCGCCCTGATATCGCTCGGGCGTGTACCCGAGCGAGCCACCGGTGAAGTCGCGCGTGGCCGTGATGACTTGCAAGACGATGCCGCTCAAGGCCAGCGTCACCAGGGCGAAGTAGTGGCCAGTGATGCGAAAGCGGAAGCAGGGATACGCCACCAGCACGGCCAGAATCCCGCTGGCAAGCAGGGCCAGCGGGATCCCGAGCCAGGGGCTGACGCCGCCGTGGTTCCACAAGAGAGCCGTCACGTAGGCGCCGATCCCCATGAACCCGCCGTGGCCCAGCGACACCAGACCGAACCGACCCATGACCGACCAGGACGTGTAGGCAAACGACCAGATCAGGATGATGACCATGATGTGCAGGGGATAGGGCGAGCGGTAGGCGAAGGGGAGCGCCACCAGGGCCAGGCCGATCACCCAGGGCCAGGCACGGGTCATGATCGCTTGGCCATCAGCCCCTGTGGCCGTACGAACATCATCACGATGAAGAAGGCGAAGGCGAACACGTAGCCCCACTCGAGGTCGAGATACAGCCCTCCGAGGGAGATGATCTCGGCGAATACGAAGGCGGCCACGAACCCGCCTGCGAAGTTACCGAGGCCCCCCAGCACGCAGATCAGGAAGATGATCGGCCCGAACGACAGGCCGACGAAGGGATGGACGTCGTACTGGAGCACGAGCAGACAGGCGGCCAGGCCGGCCAGCGCGCCCCCCAGGGCCGACGTGATCACGTAGATGCGGCGGCTGTCGACGCCCATCAGCACCATGATCTGGCGGTCCTGAGCGATGGCCCGGATGGCCGCGCCTGTATAGGTTCGGGTCAGGAACAGATACACGAGGACTATGCCGACAAGGGCCGTGGCGAAGGCCAGCAGGCGCGAGTAGCTGATGAACATTCCGGAGAGTTTCAAGACGGGCAGGCGAAGGCCCAGGTTGCGGAACTCGATACCGAACATGATCGTGGCGGCCGATTGCAGAAAGAACAGCACGCCACCCGTCGCCAGGAGTTGATTGATCGGGGCCGCGCCCAGGAGGGGCGCGATGACCAGAACGTGCAGGATGACCCCCAGAATGCCCACCCCGGCCAGGCACACCAGGCCGGCGAGGACGATGGGCGCTCCGTAGACGGTGTACAGAAAGTACATCCCGTACATGCCAAGCATGATCAGCTCCGCGTAGCAGATCCAGACGACGTCGATGACGCCGAAGATCAGGTTGAGTCCGAGCGAAAGGAGGGCGAGGACGCCGCCCAGCAGGACGCCGTTGATCAGCGCTTCAAGGAGGAAGATGTCGAGGAAACCCATGGCTGATGCGCTCCCCAGAGCTCAGACGCCGAGATAGGCTTCTCGGATAGTGTCACTGCCCAGTAGCTCGCTGGCGCTGCCGGCGGCCCGGAGGCTACCCGCCTTGAGGACATAAGCCCGGTCGACCACCCGCAGCACCTGCTGTACGTTCTGTTCGACGATGAGCACGGTGAGGCCGCCGGCACGGATCTGCTTCACCAGCTCGAACAGGTGCTGCACGATCACGGGCGCCAGGCCGGCCGAGGGTTCGTCCAGGAGGAGCAGCTGGGGATCGGACATCAACGCGCGCCCGATCGCGCACATCTGCTGTTCACCGCCGGACATGGTGCCCGCCAGCTGGCGACGACGTTCGCGCAGCCTCGGAAATAGTGCGTAGACGACCTGCAGACGCTCCGCGAACTTGCCACGCGCGGCCGGCGTGAACCCGCCCATCTTGAGGTTGTCCTCCACGCTCATCCGCGGGAACAGGCGCCGGTTCTCGGGAACGTGGGCGATCCCTCTCTCCACGATCCGGTGGGCGGGTGTCGCGACCAGGTCGATGCCATCCAGGACGATCGAGCCCGCAGTGGGCCGGATCAACCCCGAGATCACCCGCATGAGGGTCGTCTTGCCGGCTCCGTTGGGGCCGATCACGCCGACCGCCTCCCCGCGACGCACCTCGAGCGAAACGTCGAAGAGGGCCTGGAAACCTCCGTAGCCGGCGCGGACTCCCTTCAGCTCGAGCATGGACAACCCGCCAACCCACGATGGACTGAGAGCATGCCGCCGCGCCCGCTCAAGTGCGAGCAGCCGCCGCCACTCGATGGACGGCTGCTGCGTCGGTACCGAGGTAGACCTCGATCACGCGGGGATCGGCGGCGACCTGTGCGGGTAGACCTTCAGCGATCTTCTCGCCATGATCGAGGACCATGACCCGATCGACCACCCGCATCAGGACCCCCATGATGTGCTCGACCCAGATGATGGTGATACCGAGCTCCCGGCAGATCCGGCGTAACATGTCGGCGGCCTGGTCCATCTCCTGCTCGTCGAGTCCGCTCAAGCTCTCATCGGCCAGCAACAGTTTGGGTCCGGTGGCCAGCGCCTTGGCTAGTTCGAGCTTTTTCAGAGCGGCCGCTCCCAGCCCATCCACGGTCGCGGCACGATCGAGGGGAAGGCCCACCAGGCCGAGTGCCCGCTCTGCCGTCGCGAAGGCCTGGGCTCGCGAGACCCGGCCCTGCCCGAAGAAGCCGGCCAGCGCCACGTTTTCCAGAATGGACAGTCGCCGGAACGGCCGGGGAATCTGGAAGGTGCGGCCGATGCCGAGATTGATGATGCGATACGGCGCGTGCCCCGCGATCTCCCGTCCCTCGAAGCGAATCGATCCTTCATTCGGGACCAGGGCTCCGGAGAGCAAGTTGAAGATGGTGCTCTTGCCCGACCCGTTGGGGCCAATGAGACCGAGGATCTCGCCCGGTGTCACTTCGAACGACACCTGGTTGACCGCGGTGAAGCCGCCGAAGCGTTTGGTCAGCCGCTCGACGACGAGCATTCCTGTCATTGAACGTGAGGGGGCACGTGGCGCCAGCTTGCCGGCGCGGGAGCGTCCGTGGCCGTGGCCGCTCCCGCGCGCTGGCTCGTCAATTCGCCGCGTACGGCGACGAGGACGGTAGAGGCAGAACCGGCTCCCGGCGTTGCAGGCTCTTCGGCCACACGATGTTCGCCTGATCGTCGACATACTGCACGATCACAGGGAACGCGCGCTCGTTCTGACCGGCCATGGGCGAGCCCTCGCCAGCGAACTTGACGCCGAAGCCCAGCATGGTGCCCCCCTCCGGCAGATTGACCTCGAGGGCGGCCTTGCGCAGCGCCTCGGCGTCGATGCCGCCGTGCTTCTTGATGGCACGCGGCAGAACCTCGGTCATGAACACATAGGTATTGCTGGCCGACATCCCGACGTGGGCCGATTTGACCACCGTCCCCGGCCGCGCCTTTTCGTACTCGTCGCCGACCATCTTGATCATGGGGGGGAGCTCGGGCTTGAGAGCCTTTTCGTTGGTCTGCCAGATCGAAATCGGATCGACGTTGAAGATGTAATGCACGTCCTTGCCGAGCGACTCCTTCAGTTTGTCGTACACCCCGTAGCCCGCCCCGTGCCCGATGAGGGCGCTGAAGCGCAGCCCCTGCTCGCGGGCTTGACGCAGGAACAGGCTGATGTCGGGGTTGTAGCCCGTGTGGAAGATGACGTCGGGCCGGCCACGCTTGAGCTTGGTCACCAGGGGCGATAGATCGGGGGCGGTGGCCGCGTAGCCTTCCTTCAGCACGATGTTGAAGCCGGCCTTCTTGGCGCCTTCCTCGTTGCCCTTGGATACATCCACCCCGTAGGCGCCGTCCTCGTGGATGATGGCCACCCTAAGATCCTTGGGTTCCTTCCCCAGCTTGGCCTTGGCGTTCTGGGCGATGAAGTCGGCCGACATCAATCCGAACTGGCGGCCACTCGGCTGCGACCTGAACACGTACTTCAGATTGCGGTTCTCAAGCACGGCCGAGGAGATGCACGTGGTGATCCACATGAACTTCTTGAGCTGCTCCACGCGGGCGGCAGCCGGCACGCACTGAGCCGAGGAATAGAACCCGAGCAGCATATCGACCTTCTCCTGCTCGATCAACCGCACCGCCTCGTTGATGGCGATCTCGGGCTTGCTCTGGGCGTCGACGTAGAGCGCCTCGATCTGGTAGCCTTCCACCCCACCCTTCTTGATGAAATGATCGATCATGATCTTGGCGCCCAGCGCGTGCAGATCAGATCCGCCGCCCGCCAGCGGTCCCGTGTAGTCGTAGATGACGCCAATCTTGAGCTTCTTGCCCTGGGCGAGCGACTCCGGGGCTAGCCCGGCCCCCGCCACCAAGGTCACCACCATCACCAGAGCGGCCAGACGCCGTAACGTACGAAGGGACATGGCATCCTCCCCAGATATCCTCGGTCGGAATCGGCTGCGCGGCGTATTACAGATGGCCCCTCCCACGTTGTCAAGAGCGGTAGCAACGAAGGCACCTTGACGGGGAAGCGAAGGATAGCTACCTTGCCCGCATTCATGCCTGAGTCCGCGCGCCCCAACATCCTGGTCATTCTCATCGACGATCTCCGCGTCGACGAGTTCGGAGCCGGCGGTCACCCGTACATGCAGACACCCAATATCGATCGCCTGGCCCGGGACGGCGTGCAGTGCCTCAACGCCTTTCACACCACGCCCCTATGCTCACCGAATCGCGCGTCGATCCTCACCGGCCAGTACGCGAGCCGGCACGGCATCATCGACAACGTCGCACGCGATGCGCTCAGCCATCACCTGCCGAACTACCACCGTGAGCTACAAGCCCTCGGCTACGAGACCGCCCACATCGGCAAGTGGCACATGGGCAACGACGCCAGACCGCGGCCCGGATACGACCTGTGGGTGAGCTTCAAGGGTCACGGCAGTCTGTTCGATCCCGAGTTGAACGAAAACGGCCAGGACAGGCAGGCAGCGGGCTACATCACGGACCTGCTGAACGAACGTGCCGTCGCCTTCATCGAATCCCCTCACCGGCGCCCCTGGGCACTATTCTTCGCCCACAAGGCGGTGCATCCCGACGCGTACCAGGCGGCCGATGGCACGCTCGATCTGACCCGAAAGGACTACGGGTACAAGCCCGCTCCCCGCCATGTTGATCTCTATCGGGGTTGTCAGTTCCCGCCAAAACCGAACATGCTCGCGGCCGACGAGGTGGTCAAGAACAAGCCGGCCTGGGCGGAGGCCTTTCGCCTGCGGGCCGTCGAGTCGGCCCAAGCGCGTGCTACGCGCCATTCACGCCGGAACGCAAGAGGAGATCCGTCTACGGGCGGCCATGATGGCGTCGGTCGACGAAGGAGTCGGGATGATCTTCGACGCCCTCGAGCGTACCGGTCAACTCGACCGGACGTTCATCCTCTTCCTGGGCGACAACGGGTACTTCTTCGGCGAGCACGCCCTCGGGCCCGAGCGCCGCTTCGCCTATGAGGAAGGTATCCGCTCGCCGTTCGTCCTACGCTATCCGGCCCTGGCGAACGCCGGTGCCACCGTGAGCGAGCTGGTGCTCGCCCTCGATATCGCCCCCACCATGGTGGAGCTTGCCGGTGGCAAGCCGGCGGCGCGGGTTCAGGGCCGCTCGCTGCTGCCGCTCCTCAAGGGGCGTCCCTCGGGCTGGCGGCGCTCGTTCCTGATCGAGTACTTCACCGAGAACGCGATGTCGTGGCTGGTCGGCATGAGCTACAAGGCGGTGCGCTCCGAGCGCCACAAGCTCATCCACTGGGTGAACCGCGATGGAGTCGATGAGCTGTACGACCTCGAGCATGACCCCTACGAGCTCACGAACGTGATTGCCGACGCGCGTTACGCGAGTGTCGCCCAGGAACTGCGCGCCGAGCTGGCGCGGCTCGTGGCCGAGGCCGTCGGCCTGTAATTCGTCGCCCCTAGGCACTCCGAGCGTGCGGGGGGCTTGGGGGGCCGCCCCCCCCAACATGATCAGTCGAGGATGAGGACGGCCTTGCCCGGAAACCTCCGGGCCATCAGGTCCTGGGCGACCTGACCGATGTCCTTCCAGGGTAGCTCCACGCTGACGTGCGGTGTCAGCTTCCCAGTGGCCACCAGCTCGGCCAGCCGCCGGAGGCCGACGGCCGCCGGTTCACTACCGAGTTCCGTGAAGAGATAGAGGCCATACAACGTGGAACGGCCGGCAGCGAAGAACTGTCGCGCATCGAAGGTGACCTCGGCGGCGGCGGAGACGCCCAAGGTGACGCAGACCCCTGCGCGCTGGAGCGCGGCGAGGGCGGTGCCGAGGGTGCGGCCACCGACCGACTCGACAATGAGATCGTACTTGGGCTCCGGTGGAATCTCGTCGCCCACAATAACCTCATGGGCGCCGAGCCGGCGCAGAGCCCCTCCCTGATCTGCCCGCCGCGCGCTAGCCGTCACCTCGGCCCCAGCCAGCCGTGCCAGCTGAACCGCGAAATCGCCGACGCCGCCCGTGGCGCCGGTCACCAGCACGCGGCGGCCAAGGAGCGGGCCACCCTTGGAGAGGGCATGCAGTGCCGTGAGTCCCGCCACCGGAAAGGTGGCGGCCTGGGCAAAGGTCACCGAATCAGGCAGCTCTGCGAGCGCGTTGGTGGGCACCGCTACCCGCTCGGCCCACGCTCCCTCTTGGAGCAGCCCGACCACGCGAGCTCCGGCCTGTGGGCCGGAGCTCGCGGGCGCGGGGCGCTCGATCACCCCGGCCAGATCCCAACCCGGACGCCAGCCCGCCGGCGCCATGCCCGAGCGCCGCACCTCGCCTCGGTTGAGCGAGATCGCGCGTACGCGCACCACCGCCTCCCCACGATTGGGGGTAGGTTCCGCTACGGGACGTATGGCGAGTCGGCCCGCTACTTCAGGATCGACGACAACAGCGCGGTTCGTGCTCACGGTTACCTCCGATCTTCCTTGACCGTCGTCACTGGATAACCCGATCGGCCCGCAGCAGCGATGATCTTGCGCGGTGGGTGTTGGTCATCGTCCGGGACGGCTGTCGCGCTCGAGAAAGTAGTTGATCCAGGAGCTGGTGCCGGTCAGGGCCCGATCCGGCGGCGGCACGTACACGCGGAGCGTCTCCAGGCGGTCATTCGCCTGCGCGCGCTCGTACACCGACACCCAAATGCACGGCCGATCGACGACCTCGCACCGGCCGAGGTGGGTGCCCCCACACGGTCCGTTTCGCATCTGCTTGGGGCATGTCTGCGGACACACGTACTCCATGACCCCGAGGACACAATTGCCGCAGGCCTGGCAGCCGAAGGCTGGTCGCTTGACGGCCAGCTCCAGGCGTTCCACTGCGTGCGCCAGCCGGGGACGGCGGTCGATCCAGGCGAACACGCGCACGAGCCGCCGCCGCAGCCAAGTGTCGCTGGTCACCGGGAAGAGCTTGCCCAGCGTGTCAAAGGCCCAGGGCCCCCAGGCGCGGCGTGGGAAATTGTGCCGAGCAACCCGACCCGCCGTGGGCCGCGCGCGAGAATTCGGGCTCCCGGCTGTTCCCTCGAGCGCCGCCCACGGCGCGGAGGAGATCCGGGCCCCCGCCGGCCCTGGGGTACAGATAGAACCCGTCCGGGTCGCCGAAGCGAAGGTCGTCGACAAACCGCTCCCACTCTGGCGCCAGCTCGGCCGCGCGCCGGATGATCCACGCCACCTGGGTGGCGTCGTGGGTCCCCCCGATGTACGCCCCCGCGTACCCGAGTCCGCGCAGCACGGCTGCCGTGCGGGCCGCGCGCTCGAGCCGGGCGCGACGGCCCCGGTCCGGCGAAGCCTGCTCGGCGCGCACGACGTCGAGGAGCGCCGGGGAAACCCAACACCCGGGCGGCTGGCCGGTGGCCATGCGCTCGGCCGCGCGAGGGGTGAGAACGTACACGTTGCCCAGGACGGGCGTGCGGAGATGCCGCTCGTCCATGTAGCGTCGAAGCTCCCGAAACTTCTCGACATCCCATCCGACCTGGGTGATGGCCAGATCGGCGCCGGCGGCAATCTTCTTCTCGAGCTTCACGTACTGGTAGACGCAGTCCGCCTGCCGGTACTTGAAGGGCGAGACGGCCACCGAGACGTGGAACGGCATCCCCGCCTGCCGAAGCTCATCGATGAGCCGCACGAGCTGGACGGAGTCCAGATCGAAGATCGGCGCGGGCTGGCTCGAGTCGGCCGAGGCCGGGTAGTCGCCTGTGAGGGCAAAGACATTCTCGATTCCGAGCGCGTGGAGATCCTCGAGGGTCTTGCGCAGCTCCCGCCGGTCCTGACTCACGCAGGTGAGATGAACGTTGGGCGCCAGTCCGCGTGCTCGCGCTGCGGTGCCGACCCGGATCGGGTCGTGGCCGATGGCGCCGCCAGCGTAGCTGGTAATGCTGCCGGCCACCACGTCCGGCAGGCCGGCCAGCTCGGAGGCGACCTCGAGCACCTGCGCCTCCCGCTTGAGGGCAGAGGCCACCAGCTCCACAACGTAGCAGAAGCGCCCGGTAACCAGCGCCTCGCGGAGGGCCGTGCTCACCCGGCCACCTCGAGACGCACCAGCCGGGTACCTTCCACCATCGCGCAGAGCTTACCGAAGGCCACGTCCCGTGGCAGGTGAAGGAGCCCACAATCCGGATTGATGGCCAGCCGCTGGGCGGGAACGATCTCCAGGGCCTTGCGAATGCGCTCGGCCACGACGGCCGGCGTCTCGACGTCGTGCGTCTTCACGTCGATGACACCGAGGCCCAGGGTGAACGGCGGATCGAACTCCCGGAACAGCTGTACGTCATCCTCACCGCGCCGTCCGAACTCCAATGTGAGCTGCTGCACCTGGGCGGCCAGAACCGCCGGAAACAGGTAGCGGTAGCTTCCTTCCCAGGCGGGCTTCCCGTAGCGGTTCCCGTAGCAGATGTGGAGCCCCACCCAGGCGTCGAGGCCGGCCACCAGGGTGTTGATGGCCTTGATGCCCCAGGAAAGATCCTCGGGGAAGCCCGAGTAGTAGGGCTCGTCGATCTGGATGTCGGTGGCCCCCGCCTTCACCAGCTCGCGCAGCTCGAGGTTCATGATGCGGGCGATGTCGAGGGCGAAGGCTTCCTCCGAGAGATAGTGCTCGTTGCGGATGCGCTTGACCAGGGAGTGGGGTCCCGTCACCGAGAATTTGGCCCGCCGCGCGGTAAAGCGCCGGAGGAATCGGAACTCGTCGACGATCCCAAGGGCGGCCGTCGGCATCCGTGTGCGTACCACGCTGTCGTAAAAATCGTAGTAGAACTTCTTGGAGGTGTGATCAGTCTGCACGCCGGGCAGCCGCATGGCGAAGTGATCGATCATGTTGTCGCGGCGCAGCTCCCCGTCGGAGACGACGTCGACTCCCGCCACCTCCTGGTCCTTGATGGCCGCCTTGACCGCCATGTCGTGAATCTCGTCCAGGTCGTGCCGGCTGATCCGACGCAGGAGATAGTCGTTCTTCACCCGCTCGAGCCAGGCCGGCATCGCATAGCTGCCGACCACCGCCGTGGGGAGGAGAGGCTCTGACATAGGACGTCCTATTCACGCTGAGTGGTGTAGAGAATGGAAGTGCGCGAGCCCGGCCGATAGTGAAAGGGCGCAAAGTGGACATCGTATCCGGCCCGGGCCCCTACCGCGCGGAGCAAGGCGCCGTTGACCCAGGTCACCACCGAGCCATCCAGCTTTCCCGGCCCCCGGAACCCACGCCGATACTCGCGCATGGTCGTGGCGAAGATATCCTGAACCTGCAAGTAGCCACGCGGGTGCAGGAGGGGTAACGTGTTGATGAAGCTCTCGGCCGCGCCCCGCGACAAATGGAAGCGCACATCGTCGGGGGCTGCCTGTAGAAGCTCCTCGAGGTGGTGCAGATCGAGACCCGGTGGCAGCGGCGCCTGCGCGAGGTCGGCCAGTTCCACCAGCCGTTCCTCCAAGCGGAGCCTCTCCCAGAGCGCGCGCCAGAAGGCGACACCCCGGGCCCGATCGCCGAGACTGGCGGGTCCGAGCTCGAGCAGACGATCGGCACTGCCCGCTAGCTCCTCAGGTCCCAGGTCAAAGGCCCTGGCCAAGTGCTGGGTCGCCGTGGGAGGAAGCCACGCTCGCGCTTCCACCAGGTACAAGCGCCCGTCGCGGCGAACCAGCTCGTCGTACGGGAGGTTGTCGTACACGTTGGTGAGGTGGACGTAGAGCATCTTGTAGCGCAGGAACGAGAGGGTCTTGAGCGGATTCAGCGCGTCCATGGGCACTACGCTGACGATGTCGCGATGGTTCGCCACCGCGGCCAGGGCTCGATCCAGGGTCGGCATCGAGTAGTCGCCCAGCAGAAAGCGCAAGCGCGGGTAATACCCGGTGGCCCGCTCCTCGTCCAGTGCCCGAAAGCGGTCGAGCCAGAGACCGGCCCGCGCTCCGGAGCCAACCCCTAGCTCGAGCGCGAAGATTTCCGCAGGCAGCACACCCCGCTTGTCGAGCTCGCGCAGAAGCGTCCAGAACTCCGCCACGGCATCGGCCACGGCCTGGGGATGGTTCGCATCCGATTGGCCGCTGGGAAGAGCCGCCTCGAAGCCGCGACCGGTGGCGGCCTCCCAGTCCGACACCCGCTGCCAAAACAGATCGTTGAACCGCCAGATGATGCTCTCCCGCACGGGCCGCCACTCGTCGAGCCACACACCTTCCCGCTCGGGAAGAGCGTCGGGATCCATGACGTGCAACGCGCGATCCAGCTCCGCGGCCAGCTCCGGCAGCTCGATTCGGCGCAGATCCACGGCCACCTCGGCCAGGGCCAGAGCCTCTCCGGTGCGGTCGGCGGCACGGCGGACGGTCACCGCCTCGCGGAAGTTGGAGCGGTACTGGATCCAGTCTAGGTGGATTCGCAGGTCGGACAGGAGGCGGAGGTCGATTCGTCCCTGCTCGACGAGGCTGAGCAGGGCAGCCACCACTTCCCCCGCCTTGGCGGCCTGTCCCGGTTGCAGGTGGTTGATGTGGACGATCACCGCGGCGTCACCGCTTGGCGATGATCTCACACATGGCCGATCTCTCGCGGAAGCTGGTAGGCTCTCGGCCTAGGCCACACATGTCAGGGATCGTGTACGCGCTGGCGTTGACGGGGGCCCTGTTAGCCGCCGGCGCCACCATCTTCATCAGACACGGATTGCGCGGCAGCCACGTTTACACCGGGGTATGGATCAACCTGGTGGTGGGAACCGTGGGGCTCTGGGGAGCGGTCGTCATCATGGGCGCCCTGGAGACCGTGCAGGCGAAGGGTATCGCCTACTTTGTCGCTGCGGGGCTCATCGGCACGGTAGCCGGCCGGCTTCTGCGGTTCATCAGCATCGAGCAGGTCGGCGCCTCGGTAGCCTCCGCTGTCATCAATCTGAGCCCCTTCATTTCCACCGGCTTGGCCATCCTGATTCTGGGCGAGCAGGTCACGGCTCCTATTCTGGCGGGCACCGTGGTCATCGTACTAGGAACCATCCTGCTTTCCGCGAGCGGTCGGCATCTTGGATTTCGGCCGCGGCAGCTCACCATCCCGTTCCTCTCGGCCGCCTGCTTTGGTGTCGTCGCCATCCTGAGAAAGCTCGGCTTGAGCCAGACGGGTCCGGTCCTGGGCTTCGCCGTCAACGTCACCGCCGCCTTGGTCGCCTTCAGTGTCTTCCTCCTGCTTTCCGGCAACCGGCAGGCGATGGTGTGCCAGCGTCGCAACCTGGGCTATTTCATCGCGGCCGGGGTGGCCGAGAACGCCGGAGTGTTCCTCGGGCTGATGGCCCTGAACCTAGGCTCGGTGAGTGTGGTGGTTCCGTTGTCTGGGGTGGGACCGCTCTTTGTGCTTCCCCTGTCCTTCTTCTTCCTCAAGGGCGTCGAACGCCTCACCCTGCGCGTGGTCCTCGGCACCGTCCTCGTCGTCCTGGGCGTATACCTCGTGACGAGTCGATGATCGAAGGGCGCCCCAGGGGACCCGGGACGCCCTGAGCCCAGGGGCATGGGGGGTCCGTTCGAGGCCCCCCATCTCCAACAGTCCCCCACCTTCAACAGTTCACAATCCGTGCTCTTCGATCTTGCGAAGCAAGGTGCGATAGCTGATCTTGAGGTGCCGGGCCGCCTCTACCCGCCGCCAGCGAGCTCGACCGAGAGCCCGGTTCAGCTCCTCACGCTCGGCCTCCTTGGCGGCCCGTGCTACGACGTGCTTGAGACCGAGCTCCTCGCCCTCGCCCGGCCGAGGGGCCGCCCGCGCCATAGCGTCCGCGACCGTCTCGGGCGGAGCCGGGCGCTTGGCCGAGCCGTCCTCCCGCATGCTCAGCTCGCTCGCAACCCACTCCTCGGTGCCCAGCACCACGATGCGGGTCAGGACGTTCTCCAGCTCGCGCACGTTCCCCGGCCACGAATACGTACGGAAGAGATCGAGAGTCGCCGAGGAAAGCCTGGGTTTCGACCGCCGGTACTCGCGAGCGTGGTGCTCAAGAAACCGCTCGATGAGAATGGGGATCTCCTCCGGGCGCTCGCGCAAGGCCGGGATGTGGAGGTTGATGACATTGAGCCGATAGTACAGATCCTCGCGGAACTCCATCCGGGCTACCAGCTGCCCGAGGTTCTTGTTGGTGGCGGCCACCACGCGGACGTCGACCCTGATGTCGGCACGACTCCCGAGGCGAGAGAACTGACGGTCCTGGAGAACCTGCAACAGCTTCGCCTGGATGGGGAGCGGCATCTCGCCGACCTCATCGAGGAAGATCGTGCCCGTATGGGCCTGCTCGAACTTGCCGGGTTTCGAATTGTGAGCACCGGTGAAAGCACCGCGCTCGTAACCGAACAGCTCACTCTCGAGGAGCGGAAGGGGCAAGGCCGCGCAGTTCACCTTCACGTAGGGACATTCGCGGCGCGGCGACCTCTCGTGGAGAGCCCAGGCGACCATCTCCTTGCCGACGCCGGTTTCACCCCAGACGAGGACGGTCACGTCGGTGGGTGCCACACTATCGATGGTCTGTTTGACCGCCCGCATTCGCTCGCTATGTTCGAAGGCTGAACGCAGAAGCGGCTTCTTGAGGTTTGTCGGCATGCGGCGACTGCCCTCGTGTTGCGTCGTGGGCCAACGACCCGGGGATTGTCGCCCGGATCGACTACCGGATCAAGCGCTGATCGGCGCTGGTGGTGCGGGATTTCGGACGAACCACGCGAAGAGGGCCGTCCCCAGCAGCGCTCCCACGAGGGCAAGCGCGAAGACCGAGGGTAAGCCGAGAGTGTCGGCCATCAGCCCGCCCAACAGGGGAGCGCCGAAGAACACCGGCGCCAGCGCCGAGTTGCCGAGACCAACGTAGGTCGGGCGCTCCTCGGCCGTGGGCGCGAAGTCGAGCAGCACAGTCTGCCCCGATACGCTGATGGCCGCCTGGTTGATCCCACTCAACGCGAAGGTCAGGCTGTAGATCTCGAGCGACCCCGTGCCGAGGGCCACCGCATTGGCGCCGAAGGTTGCCAATAATCCGCTCACCAGCACCGCGCGATGTCCGACACGATCGGCCAGCCAACCGAGAACGAGGTTGCCGACCACCTGTCCGGCCAGAAAGGCGCTGGTGAAGAGACCTACCTGCCACTCCTGGGCGGCGAGGCTGCGCAGGGCATATACCGTGAAGAACCCCGAAGACATGCCGGCGAGACCCATACAGGCGCGGGCGACCAGGAACCACGCGAAGTTGCCATCGGACCTCAGAATGTCCAGCACAAATCGGAGGAAGCCCCGGAGCTGAAGGGCCTCCGGTACCGAGGTCTCGGCCGGCTCGTGGACCAGGGCCAAGGCCACCCACGAGAGACCCATGAAGAGGGTCGCCGCCAGAAAGCACCAGCCGTAGCCGGCGGGCGGAGCGACGTGGGCGAGAATCCACGCTGTACCGAAGCTCCCCAGTAGGCCACCCACTCCCGCCAAACTATTTGACAGGCCGAAGAAGCGCCCCCGTAGCTCCGACGGAATGGCCCGAGCCACAATGTGAAGCCAAGCCGGCATCAGCGCCCCGCCCGTGCCCGTGAACACCAGGAGCATGACGAGCGTCGCCATGAGTGTGAAAGCCGGAGCGCGCTCGGCGGTTGCGAACGCCAGGATGGCCAGGACCAGAAAGGGGACCCGCTCGGCGGCGGTGTAGCGAAGCACCAGCGGAAGCTTGCGCGCCAGCCGGCGGGTGTGGTGCGCGGCGGGCAGCGAGGGCAGGAACCACCCGAGGGTCATGACGGCCGGAATGGCCCCAATGATCAGGTTGGACGCCCCCAGATAGGCGGCGAACGCCGGCAAGATGGTAGCCTGGGACGCGAAGGACAGTCCGACCATGAAGAGGGCGTAGTCGGCCCCCAACGCCGTGATGTTGCGCCGAAGGGTGGGATCGCTCTTCAGAGAGGGGTGGCCGGCGCGCGCTTTACCTGATCGGCGAGCTTACAGAAAGCGCACAGGGTCCCGGTCGTCGCCTGACCACAGCGGATGCACTCGTTCAGGGTGACGTCCTCGGTTCGCACGAAGGCCTGGCGACCTCGGTCGAGGAAGCCGAAGAGGAAATTGTGCTTGGCGCCAGGGGAAGCCGCCTCCATACGGTTGAGGATCTCCTTGTGGGCGATGGAGGTGGCGCCCTTGGCAAAGGGGCACTCGTCAACGATGTAGTCGATCTTCCTCAGGAACGCGTAGGCCGCCGTCTCCTGCTCGCTCAGTCGATAGAGCGGCTTGATCCGCCGCACCAGCTTGGGATGGGACGCCGGCAGCGCAGGCGACTGGCGCGGGAGCGATTCCATCTGCCAGTGCATGACCGAGCCGAACAGGGTGGCCGCCTCATCGTCGAGGTTGTGTCCGGTGGCCACCACCGGAAATCCGTGCTGCAAGGCCACGCGGTTCATCAGGTATCGCTTGGAGAGTCCGCATCCCGAGCATGGCGGCCGTCGTGTCACCGCCTTGATCACGGGCACCGGCGCCCCCACCTCGTCGGCCACCGTGCTCACGAGGAGAGGCACGCCGCGTCCGTCCGCGAAGGTTTGACACTTCGCCTTCGACTCTGCGGAGTATTCGAAGATGCCGAGGTCGAGATAGAGGCCGGTCGTCTCGTACCCCTCCTCGAGGAGCACGTCCCACAGGGCCAGCGAGTCCTTCCCGCCCGAGACGGCCACCAGCACCCGCTCCTCGCGCGTGAGCATGTGGTAGTGGCGGACGGCTTCCCGAACCTGGTTGCGGAAGAAGGTCAGGAAGTCGGGCGTACAGAAGGCGGTGTTGTGGCGTCTGAGCTCGATGACAGCGCCCCCCCCGCACTTCTTGCACTTCACGGAGCCCGCCCCCCGGACATGACCGGTCTCAGCTCGATCGTCTCATTCTCGCGCACGACGTGGTCGAGCGTGATCAGGGTATCGCCCGCGATGATGAGAACCGTTTCCGGGATGATGCCAAGCTCGTGCAGGATGTCCTTGACGCGGCGGTTGCTTCGCACCTCGACTTCCCGCCGCGGATTACGCAGAACGACCTTGGTGGCCACTCAGGTTTTCGGGAAGCCCGGCGCGCCCTTGACGTCGCGGATCTGGACGAGGTGAATTCCGTCGTGCTCGGCCTGGAGCATCCACCACTGTGCCAGATCCAGCTCGCCGAGGCGGAAGTGCTTGAACTTCAGGGGACGCGGATCGATGGTCCGCCGAGCCGCTCGACGGACTGCCGGCTCCGCTCGCGCGTGGCCTTCATGGCGGTGATGAGATCGCCGATGGACTTGCCGTAGCTGGGCCACACCACGGGAGGGGCTTCGGCGGGACCGGGTGGTCCGGCCGGAACGGCGGCGAAGACGCTCAGCTCATCGGGAAATGGCGCGAGCCCACCAGCGGCCTCGGCCTCCCGGGTGAGCTTGGTGGTCAGCTTGCCGGTGGCGATCTCGGCGATCGTCAAATGGTCGATGATCTCGCCGACCGACCAATCCCTCTCGCTCGGCTTCCAGTCGACCTGGCCCTGCGACAATCCCTCGGCTTCCCGGAGGACCTGGCCTCTGACGGTCTGAAGCTCAGCCCAGAGCTGCTCGACCGGTTTGGGAAGTGCCATGTAGAAACTCCTTGAGCGGGGTAAACCGCACCTGGCAGTATACCCGACCTTTTGAGACGCTCGGGATTCGTGGGATGCTCTCCGACCATGGAACCCGAACATCGGCGGGCCCTCGCCCGGACCCCCTGGACAACGCATACCAGCCGCCTGGTCTACGAGAATCCCTGGATGCGGCTGCGCGAGGACATTGCCGAACTGCCCGACGGGCGGACCACGATCTACGGAGTGGTCCAGTGCAAACCCGCCGTCGGCGTTCTGCCGTTTCTCGATGCCGACACGATCGTGCTGGTGGGCCAGTATCGGTACGTCTTCCAGGAGTTCTCCTGGGAGATGCCCACGGGGGGCGTGCATCCGGGCGAGGACATGGAGGCAGCCGGGCGGCGCGAGCTGGCCGAGGAGGCGGGCTACGAGGCGGACCGGTTCGTGAAGGTCTGCGAGTTCCACACCTCGAAGAGCATCATGGAGGAGGTGGCTCACATCTACCTGGCCGAGCGGCTCCGCCCCGTCCAACGCGAGGCGGATCCCACGGAGTTCCTCGAGGTTCGGCCGTTCTCCTTCGCGCAGGCTCTGCACATGGTGGAGCGCAGCGAGATCAAGGATTCGATGACGGTGGTGGCCATCCTGCACGCGGCCCGCCGACGGTAGCCGAGGAGGGAAACGAGTCATGTACGTTCCCGCGCAGTTCAGGGAGGAGGACGTCCCGACCCTGCATGGCCTCATCCGGGAGCACAGCCTGGCCACCTTGGTGACGTGGGGACCGGACGGGCTGGAGGCCAACCATATCCCGATGGAGATCGACACCGACCCCCTGCCCTACGGAACGCTGAGGGGCCACGTGGCGCGCGCCAATCCCGTGTGGCAAAGCTACGCGAAGGATGTCCATGCCCTGGCCATCTTCGTCGGCCCCCAGACCTATATCACGCCGTCCTGGTACAAGACGAAACGCGAGACGGGCAAGGTAGTCCCAACCTGGAACTACGCGGTCGTCCACGCGCACGGCCCGCTTGGCATCGTGGAGGACCGGACCTGGCTCTACAATCTCGTCGCCCGGCTCACGCGCGCCCACGAGGCAGGACGGCAGCCCGAATGGGCAGTCACCGACGCCCCCGCCGACTTCATTGACAAGCAGCTTGGCGGCATCGTGGGCATCGAGATCCCCATCGTGCGGTTGGAGGGCAAGTGGAAGGTGAGCCAGAATCGCGAGCCGGCCGATCGAGCTGGCGTGATCTCCGGCCTTCGCGCCGCCCCCGACGGCGCCAGCCAGTCCATGGCCAACCTTGTGGAGAGTACCCTGAAACCGTGACCGGCCCTTCGAGGCCTCAACCTTAGCGTGAGCCCGAGGAGCGTCCCGGGTCCCCCGGGGCGCGACGAGCGTCGGGGGGCTTGGGGGGCCCTTCGAGGCCCCCCATCATAACAACGGGACCCGTAGGCGCCGACTACTCCGCCCGCAGGCTCGATGGTGACGGCGAAAACCTCGGGACGGCCACCGGGCACCGGATCCACGAAGTGTCCACCACGGCCCGAGGCGTCGACCGTGAACAGACCGGCTGGACGCGGGGTGCCCCCGCTGATTGTCCAGAACTCATACGTCTCGCTGGGCGGCAACGGTGGCAGACTCGCCACCAACAGGTGGCCGCCGCTCTGGTCGTTCCACAAGAGGCTGGCCGAGGCATCAGGCGTCGGGCCCTGTCCCCGCAGCCGGAGTACGCTCGTGCCAGGCTCGCGGAGCAAATCGATGACGTGGGCGACGGCTCTCTGCTGTCCCTGAACGCGCTGGCGAAGCGCGACCACCTCGCGCGCCGCCTGCCCGAGACGAGCCTCGTAGCGCGATGCCACGAACATTCCGGTGAAGAAAGCCAGGAGGCCTGCCGCCACCGCCCCTGCCACCCACGGAAACCACCTTGGACGAGGGACCGGCGCCGCCCGCCGGGGCCCCTCCGCCGCAATGCGCGCGAGAAGGGCCTGCTTGACGTGGGCGGGGGGAATCATCGGCGGTGTCGCGCGGGCGAGCAGCGCCAACGTCGCCTCGGTCTGCCGGAGGGCGGCCGTGCACGCCGCACACCCATCGGCGATGTGCGCCTGGAACTGCGCTAGGTCGTCGCCGTCGAGGGTACCGAGCGCGTAACCGGACGCTAGCGTCTCGTAGATCTCGTGGGTCATTCTGCGCTTCTCACGACCTCGCGGAGTCGCGCGAGCCCCAGTCGGATTCGTGTCTTCACGGTGCCCAGCGGCTGCTTGGTTCGCTGGGCAATCTCCGTCTGCGTGAGTCCGTCGTAATAGGCCAGCTCGATGACCTCCCGTTGCCCATCGGATAGCTGCGCCAGCGCCGACTGCACGAGGCCTCGGTCTTCCAGTCCTTCCCCAGGTGTGCTGCCCGCGCTGGTGTCCGCCGTGAGCCCCTCCTCAACCGGAGCGACGAAGATCTCGTTTCTTCTACGAAGCGATCGGACCCGATCGATTGCCCGTGCCCGCGCCCGGTTGACCACCCAGGCTTCCGGGGTTCCTCGCGCGGGGTCATAGGCCGCCGCCGCATGCCACGTCTCCCAGAATACGTCTTGGAGCACCTCACTGGCGTCCGTCCGATCGCGGACGATTCGGAGGATCACGGCAAAGGCCAGGGACGCGTAGCGGTCGTAGAACTGGGCAAAGGCCTCACCATCCCCGAGGGCCATTCGGCTAACGAGCACCCCGCCGGCCCTGGCCATGCCTTCCCTTGAGTACCAGACCGGACGGGGGGCGGACAAGCCGCCCACGCCACTGTCATCGGGCCGCTGGTCCCGGTCCGGCCCTCCTGTGCCCTGCCTCAAGGGAGCCACCTCACTTGTCTCTACGGACCCGACGCATTGAACGGATTGCCAAGGTCGTATGATGCAGCCATGAGCCGCTCGGCAAATGACTGGATTACGAGCCTCAGGCTCACGCCTCACCCCGAGGGCGGCCACTTCCGTGAGACGTACCGATCGACTGAGGGCGTGGCCGGCACCGATCTCCCAGCCCGGTACGGCGACGCGCGCGCCTTCAGCACGGCGATTTACTTCCTCCTACGCGCCGGCGAGGTCTCACGGCTACATCGCATAAAGTCGGACGAGATCTGGCACTTCTACGCGGGAGGCCCCCTGACCATCTTTCTGATTCGCCCTCATGGGGGTCTCCACGAGACCATCCTGGGGACAGATCCCGACCAGGGGCAGGCGTTGCAAGCTGTAGTGGAGGCTGGAACCTGGTTCGGCGCCGCTCCACTCCCGGGCACTCCCTACTCGCTAGTGGGCTGCACCGTCGCGCCGGGCTTCGAGTTCGCCGACTTCGAGCTGGGAGACCGCCGTCAGCTGATCAGATCGCACCCCCAACACACTGCGCTGATCGAGCGGCTCGCGCGATGACGAGTCTCTGGGGCGAACTTCCCGACCGTGCTTCCCAGGAAACCGTCGACGTGCTCGCCGAGGGGATCGGGGTCCGCATCGAGCGCATCGTCTCCACCGGCCAGGTCACGCCGCCCGGACAGTGGTGCGACCAGGACCTTCATGAGTGGGTCGTGTTGCTACGCGGCCGGGCCGCCCTCTCCTTCGAAGGCACACCAGACATCCTCACCTTGGAGCCAGGAGATCACGTGACGATTCCCGCACATCGGCGGCATCGCGTGGAATGGACGGATCCCAGCCAGCCCACCGTCTGGCTGGCCGTCCACTATCAGCGCGACACGCGTTCCTGACTCTGCCTGACCACTCGGCGCGCCTTCAGCTCGTAGCGGGGAAGGCTCCGGGCAGGGACGGCCACCACGTCGATGCGGATGCCGAGACCAAGCCGAAACGCCTCCTGCACGGCGCCTACGTTGATCCCGTCGGGGGCGTCGAGGCACACGCGCAGCTCGTCCTGTTCCTCCTGGCGTGACACTTCGATCTGGAACTCGTCAACGGCCGGAAACCGCCGCACGATGTCCTCGATCGCGGACGGAAACACGTTGACGCCTCGCACGATCAGCATGTCGTCCAGGCGCCCCAGAATGCCCCCCGCGAGCTTCATGAAGGTCCGGCCGCACGGGCAGGCCCGATCGTCGCGCTGGACGCGATCGCCCGTGCGATAGCGAACGGCCGGTGAGCCCATCCGGCCGAGATTGGTAAGCACGAGCTCGCCTTCCGAAGCCGGAGCCCCCGTGGCCGGATCGATCACCTCCGCGATGAACTCCGACTCGTTGATGTGCAGTCCTGTCTGCTCCTCGCATTCGTAACCGTAGGCGCCGATTTCGGTCATCCCCGCGTGATCGAAGGCCCGGGCGCCCCAGGCCTCCTCGATCCGTGCCCGGACCGCAGGGATGCCGGCGCCCGGTTCGCCTGCATGAATGGTCACCCGGACAGGGAGCTTGTCGAGGGCGACGCCGCGTTCGCGAGCCACCTCGACCAGGTGAAGCGCATACGACGGTGTGCATATCAGGACGGTGACTCCCAGGGCCTCCATCGAAGCCAGACGGGTCGCCGAGTCCTGACCACCACCCGGGATGGCGAGGGCCCCCAGTGCGCGGGTCCCCTCGAAGCCTGCCCAGAATCCGATGAACAGGCCAAACGAGAAGGGAACAAAGACGCGATCGGCTGGTGTCACGCCGGCGCCGGCCAAGACGAAGCCCCAGCAGCGTGCCCACCAGTCCCACGACTCCTGCGTCTCCAACCACCGGATGGGAGTGCCAGTAGTCCCCGAGGTCTGGTGCACGCGCACATAGCGCTCGAGCGGGTACGTGAGGTTCGTCCCGAAGAGGGGGTGGTCGGCCTGGTCCGCGACGAGCTCCGCCTTGGTGGTGAACGGCAACTGCGCGAAATCCCCCCAGGTTTCGAGGTCGGCTGCAGAGCGGACACCGGCCGCACCCCACTTTCGCCGGAGAAAGATATTGCCGGCTAGCGCCTCCGCGACGAGCGCGCGGACGCGCTGCCATTGATGAGCACGGAGCGCCTCGCGCGGTAGGGTTTCCAGGCCGGGGTCGTACACGCTCAGGTCCGGAGCTTGAACCGCTGGATTTTGCCCGTGGCCGTCTTGGGAAGCTCGCTGACGAACTCGATCCAGCGCGGGTATTTGTAGGGTGCGATCTTATCCTTCACGAAGGCCTTGAGCTCGTCGGCGAGGGCGTCCGTATCGCGCGCGCCCTCCTTCAGCACGACGAAGGCCTGAGGCTTCACAAGCCGATCGCTGTCCTCCTTGCCGACCACGGCTGCCTCGAGCACGTCCGGATGGCGCACCAGGGTACCCTCGACCTCGATTGGCGAGACCCAGATGCCCCCTACCTTCAGCATGTCGTCGGCGCGACCGCAATACCAGAAATAGCCGTCGGCATCCTGGTAGTACTGGTCGCCCGTCTGGATCCACGAGCCGAAGAGCGCCTCCTTCGTCTTCTCGTGCTTGTTCCAGTAATAGGCCATGGTTGAATCGCCCTGGACACGCAGGTTGCCGATCTCTCCCCGGGGGAGGGGCCGGCCCTCGTCATCGACGATGGTGGCCTGATAGCCCGGCACGGGAAGACCTGACGAGCCGGGCCGGACAGCGCCCGGACGGTTCGACAGGAAGATGTGCAGGATCTCGGTGGTCCCGATCCCATCGATGATCTCCACGCCGAAGCGGTCGAGCCAGCGCTGGTAGAGCTCCTCGGGTAATGCTTCTCCCGCTGACACGCACAGGCGCAGCGACGATAGATCGAAGCGCTTGTCCGCCTCCTTCACGGCCAGCATCCCGGCGTAGAGTGTTGGTACTCCGAAGAAGAGGGTCGGCCGATAGCGTGTGAGCACCTCGAAGACACCTTCGGGAGTCGGGCGGTGTGGGTAGAGCACGCTCTGGGCGCCGACGCCCATGGGGAAGTAGCCGGCGTTGCCCAGGCCGTAAGCGAAGAATAGCTTGGCCGCCGAGAAGATGCGGTCAGTGGAACGGATGCCCAGCACCTGCTTGGCGTAGGTCTCCTGACAGATCACCATGTCGTGGTGCAGGTGCACGGCCCCTTTGGGAAACCCCGTAGAGCCCGACGAGTAGAGCCAGAACGCCGGATCGTCGCGAGAGGTCGGCGCCGCCTCCAGGGCGGGGGAGGCCTTGGCCAGTCGTTGCTCCCAGGAGAGATGACGGTGATTGCTGCCACCCGCCACCAGCACGTGCGCCAGGAACCTCGCCTGGCCGAGGACCGGGCCGGCTTCGGCCAGTAGAGGCGCCGAGACCACGGCCACGCGCGCGCGGCTGTCGTTGAGCACGTACAGATAGTCCTGGGCCCGCAGCAGGGTGTTGACGGGCACCGGGACAGCGCCGATCTTGATTGCGCCCCAAAAAGCGCCCAGGAACTCGGGACCGTCAAGACAGATCAGGAGGACGCGATCCTCCATCTCCACCCCCAGCTCCAGGAGCGCGTTGCCGGCCCGGTTGGCGAGGTCCGCCACGTCCCCATAGGTAAGAGTGCGGTCCTCATAGAGGAAAGCCGGGGTCTGCTCGCGGCCCTCCGCGAGGTTGCGGTCGACAAAATACGTGGCGACGTTGAACTGAGCGGGCAGATACTCCGCGGCGTTCATAGTACGCCGCTGCTCTAGCGACGGCGGGTGGATCGGCGAGGGGTCGACCGCCTCTTCGCCCCCCCTCGCCGCCTGCCCACCGCCGACGTTGGGGGCCGACCTTTCACGGCCATCGCCTCGATCTCCACGCGCAACTCGGGTCGCACCAGGCGACTCACGACCAGCAGGGTGTTGGGCGGATATGCTGCGTCCGGAAAGTAGCGCGGGAAGACCTCCTCGCGCGCCTTCATGAACCCCGCGATGTCGTCGGCGCTGGTCAGGAACGTCTGCAGTCGGATCACGTCGCGCATCGAACACCCGCCTGCGTCCAGCACCGTGCGCACATTTTCGAGGGCAGCCTTGGTTTGCGACTCGACATCAGGCCCGGACACCCGCCCCGCCGTCATCCCGACCTGGCCGGCCACCACGACGATCTGTCCCCCTGACCCCATCATGCCGTGGGAATACATTCCGAGGGGCGGTCCGAACTCCTTGGGAGTGATGACCTTCGGCATGGGCCGTCTCCTCCTTTCAGGCCAGGCGCACGTACTCGAAGTTCATGGGCTGGCCGTTGATGCCGCGTCGGGGCGGGGCAATCCAGTTGGCAAAGACTCCGGGCTCCACGCTAGGCCGCATCAGGCTCTCGAGATACGCCGCGTCAGACTTCGAGGGCAGCCACTGGTCTCGGTGCGCTTCCCACTCAGCCGGACTGAGCACCCGGCCGTCTGGAGACACCTTCGTCTGGGCAAACGTCCCGATGGCGCGGTGGAATCCCCGATGGGGGAGCTTGAGCTCGAAGGGCACCTCGTGGTTCTGGATGATCTTGTTCCAGCGCTCGACCCCCCGCTGACAATCGACGACGTAGTCGTCGCGCAGGCGTTCGTTGAGGCTGGTCAGGGCCGGCTCCTCGCGCATCACCAGGGCATCTCCTTGCACACCGGCCACCTGATAGGTCGCGTCCTTCAACTGATGATCGTCCCCGTGCCGGGTCTCCTCGAAGCGCCCCTTGAGCCCCGCTGTGTAGAAGTTGGCGGCATTGGTGGAGATCTCCGAGCCGAAGAGGTCGAGCGACACCGAGAAGTGGAAGTTCAGGTAGCGCTGGATCGTTGGTAAATCGATGCCACCCCAGGCGCGCGGATCGTCAGCACGGTGCTCTCGCATCAGCTCGCAGCTGCGCTGCACCACGCGGCCGATCCCGGTCTCCCCCACGAACATGTGGTGGGCTTCCTCGGTGAGCATGAAGCGGCACGTGCGCGCCAGAGGGTCAAAGCCGCTCTCGGCCAGGCTGGCCAGCTGATACTTCCCGTCGCGGTCGGTGAAGTACGTGAACATCAGGTAGCTCAGCCAGTCCGGTGTCTTCTCGTTGAAGGCACCGAGGATGCGCGGGCGGTCGCGATCTCCCGAGCGTCGCTGCAGCAACGCCTCCGACTCTTCGCGCCCGTCGCGACCAAAGTACGCGTCGAGCAGATACACCATCGCCCACAGGTGGCGTCCCTCCTCGACGTTGATCTGGAAGAGATTGCGCAGATCGTAGAGCGAGGGGCAGGTGCGACCAAGGTGGCGCTGCTGTTCGACGGACGCCGGCTCCGTGTCCCCCTGGGTGACGATGAGGCGGCGAAGGGTCCCGCGATGCTCGCCTGGCACTTCCTGCCACGCGGGTCGCCCCTTGTTGTCGCCAAAGCCGATGACGCGATCCGGCTCGGGGTCACCCAGAAAGATTCCCCACCGATACTCGGGCATCCGTACATAGCCGAAGTGTGCCCAGCCGTCGCGGTCCACGCTGATGGCGGTGCGTAGATACACCTCCTTGGCCTGGTAGCCGACGGGCCCCATCTCCATCCACCAGTCCAGGAACTTCGGCTGCCACTCTTCGAGCGCCCGCAGCAGCCGGCGGTTGTCCTTGAGGTTGACGTTGTTAGGAATCCGTTCCAGGTAGTCCACAACCGCCATCACACTCTCCTTCGATCGAACTGCGCGCGCTCGCCTGTGCCGTAGAGATGGAGGGCGCCCCGCTCGCCCACGGCATTGGGCCTCTGGAAGATCCAGTTTTGCCACGCAGTGAGACGTCCAAATATTTTGGTCTCGAGAGTCTCGGGTCCGGCGAACCTGAGGGACGCCTCCATGCCGGTGAGGGCGTCGGGCGAGAAGGCCACCCGCTCCTCGATGGCCAGGCGCACCTCGTCCTCCCAGTCGATGTCGTCGGGCGTGAAGGTAACGAGTCCAGCTGCGCTTGCCTCTTTGGCCGTCAAGTCCTGCCCGAGTAGATCGCGTAACTTGTCCACGCGCTCTGGCGCGGCGAGGAAGCGGCTGCCCAGGCGCGTGAGACCGTTGATCATCGGGTATGGCCCCATGTTCATTCCGGTCAAGCGGATGGTAGCAGGGGGCCCGCTGTCGCCCTGGCGCACGCCCTCCAGCATGTAGGAGCGGTCGGCCGCCAGGGCCAGCTCGAGCAAGGTCCCCGTGAAGCATGAACCCGGCTCGACGAGGGCGAAGATCGAGCGCGAGGACAGGTCGATTCGCTTGAAGACACGTCTCAGAAAGAGCCGGACCTCGCGCACCAGCCAGTGGCAAGCGTGCTCGGCGAGCAGCCGATCGTAGGCGGCCACACTCTCGGCCGACCCCGCAGTCCGGACGATCCACAGCCCGATCGTTTCCTCGTTAGCGCGCAGGTGAAGAATGAGATCGTCCAGCTCCCGGGCCAGGGCCAGCGGCCAGAAGGCGCATCCGAGCTCCGTCACCTCGTCGGGCCCGGCGGGAGCGGGCGCGGTCGGGCCGCTCACGGTGATGTCGACCAGGCCGTGCTCGCGATCGACCTCGGCCGTGACATGCGCGTAGGCGATGCGGTCACCGTCGATCGCGCGCCCCACGGACGCAAGACCGATCCCCCGCGCGCCCGCGGGACGATCGGTCCCATTCGCGTACTGCCGTGCGCGCTCCCTCACCGTCTCCTCGAGCTTCGAGCGAGGGACGACCTCGTCGACGAGGCCCCACTCCACCGCCCGCTGGCCCTTGATGCCCTCCTCCAGGGTGCAGAAGACGTCGGCGCGATCGCGCCGGACCCGCCGCTTGTCCACTAACCGGGTGAGCCCGCCGGTGCCGGGCAGGACTGCCAGCAGAGGCACCTCAGGCAGCGACACCGAGGTGTTGCCGTCGTCAGCCATGATGATGCGGTCCGTGGCCAGGGCCAGCTCGTAGCCGCCACCCGCGCAGGGGCCATTGATCATGCAGAGATACGCCTGCCTGGATTCCGCGGTCGCTTCCTCGATGGCGTTGCGCGTTTCGTTCGTGAACTTGCAGAAGTTCACCTTGAAGCTATGCGACGACTGACCGAGCATCCGGATGTTGGCCCCCGCGCAGAAGATGCGCTCCTTGCTTGAGGTCACCACCACCGCCCCCACCTCCGGGTGCTCGAAGCGCAAGCGCTGGATGGCATCGGCCAGCTCGATGTCGACGCCGAGATCATAGGAGTTCAGCTTGAGCTCGTAGCCCGGCCGAAGTCCCCCGTCTTCCTGCACGTCCATGGCCAGGGTGGCCACCGATCCGTCGAAGCTCAGCTTCCAGTGCCGATAGCGGGCCGGCTCAGTGCGAAAGTCGATCACGTCCCGTCTGGTGTCAGCCATTGAGTCCTCGGTGGCGGTCATCCCAGGATCACCCATAGCGCTCGGGCCGGCTTGTCGCCGCGATTCTCCCACCCGTGCGCCGTGCCGCCATCGAGCAGGGCGCTGTCACCCGTTTCCAGTAGATGGCGGTCGCCGTTGTAGTGCAGGGTCACGCGGCCGTCGATCACGTAGAAAAGCTTCATCTGGCCAGGCTTGATGACCACCTTGTCGGTGTTGACCCCGGGCGAGCGCGCGGCCAACGTGGAGACGACGGCCCGGACCTTGCCGTCGAACAGTCCCGCCCCCAGCACGGCCCACTTCTCAGCGGAGCCATCGAAGGACACCTTCGGGTAGTCGCGCTGACGAGTCACGGCGATCTTGCCCGAGGTCACGCTGTCGAAGAGCGAGGCGATGGGGACCCCGAGCGCGGCCGCGATTTTCCCGAGGGTGTGCAGGGAGGGCGTGAGCCGCCCCGACTCGATCTGCGACACCAGGCTCGGGGTCAGTTCCGCCTTCTCGGCAAGCTGGCGCTGCTGAAGCTGGCGCTCGACCCGGAGCGCCTTGATACGCGCGCCGAGCGAGGTCATGCCAGCACCTCGTCCCCGCGCTCGGGAAGGCCGGCCAGGCGTCGCAACGCGCGCGCGACGAAGACCCGCGTGACCTTCTTGCGATAGGGGTGGGTGAAGTCCGTATTGTCCAGGGGCCTGGCGGGGCTGGCAGCTAACCCGGCTATCCGCTCGATCACCTCGGGGGTGAGTCGCTCGCCGCGGACGGCAGCCGTGGCGGCCGTGGCTTCCCGAGGCTGGGAGGCCACGGCGCCGAGAACGATGCGAGCGTCACTCACAACGTCACCCTCCAGCCTCGCCGCCACCGCCACTCCCAGGACGGGAAAGTCGAAGGAGCCTCGCCGACGAAGCTTCAGATAGACGGAACGCCAGCCATCGGCGGGAGGAAGGACGATTTCCGTCACGATCTCGTCGGGACGCTTGGCGAGATAGGTGATGCCATCGTCCTGGTAGAGCATCGGCAGAGGAACGGTCCGCTCGCCTCGTGGGCCCACCAGACGGACCTGAGCGCCCAGACTCCAGAACACGGGGGCCGTGTCGGATGAGGACACCGCCCAGCAGCGTGGACTGCCGGGCGCTACCAGGCAGATGTCGCCGTCTTTCTTCATGCAGAAGCCGATGGCTTTCCGCCACTGGTGAGTCTGGTTGTAGTAGTTGCAGCGCGTATCCACGCAGAGATTCCCGCCGACGGTTCCCATGTTCCTGAGCTGAGGCGACGAGACCAAGCCTGCCGCGGTGGCGACCGCCCCGTAGTGCCGCACGACTTCCGGGTGGCTGGCCACGGACGTCAGGGTGGTGACCGCGCCGATACTGAGCCCGTGGGCGGCATTCCCCCTGACGCCGCGCAGCTCCGGGATCGCCCGCAAACCGACCAGAGTTCGCGGCTCGAACTGTCGCCGCTTCATGTTGGGATAGAGATCGGTGCCTCCCGCCACCAGCATGGTCTCGGGGCCCGCATCAGCGAACACGTGGACGGCCTCCGCGATCGTCCTCGGCGCCAGGTACTCGAAGGCGGGAAGCCGGAGCATTACTGGAAGGGCCTCTCAGCGATTGCCTCGGCCGGCTGACCGAACGCCGATTCGACCACGAGTGGCTCCTTGAACGTGAAGAGAGGAATCCGCTCGGGGCCGATGCGGGCGGGCTTGCCCCGCCGCTTCAGCTCGAGCCCTCTGAGAATCATGTCCGGACTGATGGGAACCTCGTCGAAGCGCACGCCGATGGCGTGGTAGATGGCGTTGGCGATGGCGGGAATGACGGGCAGCAGCGGCCCCTGGCCCGCTTCCTTGGCGCCGAAGGGTCCCTCGGGATCATCGGTTTCGACGAGGATCGTGTGGATGTTCGGAGTCTCCAGGGTCGTCGGGCTCTTGTAGTCGAGCATCGATGGCTGCTTGTGGAGCCCCTTGCGAAACACCTGCCCCTCCATCAGGGCCTCGCCAATGCCCATGTAGATCGATCCCTCGACCTGACCCTCGACGAGCAAGGGATTGAGGGCCCGTCCGATGTCGTGGGCGACCCAGACGTCGTGCAGCATGATCTCGCCGGTTTCTTCGTCGACGGACAGGTCCACCACGCAGGCGGAGTATGAGTAGCACGGCGACGGTCCCACCCCACCTCCCTTGTACTTTCCCGCCCGTTTGGGCGGCGCGTAGGAGCCGGGAAAGGCGAGCACGCCATGCATCGACTCGGCGAGGACAACCGCATCGGCAAAGGGCAAGGCCTTGTCCCAGTCGTCGGCCACGCCGACCTTGCGGTCGCGGGCCACCAAACTCTCCGGATCCACCGCGAGCTTCTTGGCCACCGCCCTGAAGATGACCTCGCGTAACCTGGTGGCCGCCTGGATTGCCGCCATCCCGCACATGAGCGTCACCCGCGAAGAGTACGAGCCGAGATCGACCGGTGTGAGATCGGTATCGGCCGGATGCACACGGATATCGCGCGGATCGAGACCGAGGATCTCGGCCGGGAGATAGGCGAGGATCGAGTCCGAGCCCTGACCGATGTCGGTGGCGCCGCACAGCACGGCCACCCCACCACTGCGATCGGCGCGGATGATCACGCCCGAGTGGGGCATGCTGTTCCAGTAGATGGCTGTCCCCGCCCCTGTCATATAGGCCGAGCAGCCCATCCCGATCCCGCGCCGACGACTGCCACCCCCGGGATGAGCGTGGCCAAACCCTTGGCGCTTCTCGCGCCAGCCGGACGCCTCGACCACTTTGTCGATGCATTCGCCGAGCCCGATGGTGGTTACCGTCAGATGGTTGGCCGTCTTGGTGAAAGGCTCGTGCAGGATGCGCCGCCGCATGTCAGCCGGATCGAGGCCGAGCTGCTCGGCCGCCTTGTCGATCTGGCATTCGAGGGCGAAGCGGGGCTGAGGCGTGCCGTGGCCGCGTTTGGGCCCGCAGGGGGGCTTGTTCGTGAACACCCGCGCCCCCTCGAACTTGTACACCGGCATCCTGTACGTGACGGGGTTGATGACCCCGGTGTAGAAGGTCGAGGCGACGCCGTACGACCCGTAGGCACCGCCATCCAGCCACGTCTTGATGTGGCTGCCCGTGATGTCGCCGTCGCGCGTGAAGCCCGTCTTCAGCCACATCAGCACCGGATGACGGCCCCGATGCACATAAAAGACTTCCTCGCGGGTGAGGGCGATCTTGACCGGGCGACCCGTGACCTGCGAGAGCTTGCAGGCGGCAATCTCGTGGGCGAAGGGATCGAGCTTGCCCCCGAAGCCGCCCCCCACCGGGGCGGCGATCACACGGATGTGGGCGGCGGGCATGTCGAGGATCTTGGCCAGCAGCCGATGGACGTAGTGGGGTGTCTGTGTCGACGACCAGAGGGTGAGCTTCTCGTCGGGTCCGAAGTGGGCCACCGCCGCGTGCTGCTCCATGGGCAGGTGCGTGTTGCCCTCGAAGAAGAAGACGTCCTCGCGCACGAGGGCGGCGGCCGCGAAGGCAGCCTCCACGTCGCCGAACTGGAGGGCCACGTTCTTGTGGACGTTGGGCCCGTCCCCATACTCCTGGATGCGTACCTCGGGGTGGGCCAGCGACTCCTCGATCGACATCAGGGCGCGCAGTGGCTGGTAGTCCACCTCGATCAGCTCCGTGGCGCGCTCGGCCGTCTCCTCGTCCACCGCCGCCACCGCGGCCAGCGCGTCGCCCACCATGCGGACCTTGGCGCGGCAAAGCGCTTCCTCGTCCTGCGACACGGGGAGAATGCCGAACTTCACGGGGGGAAGGTCGTCACCCGTGATGACCGCGTACACGCCTGGCAGCTGACGGGCCCGCGTGGTATCGATCCGGGTGATGAGGGCGTGCGGGAACGAGCTGCGCAGGAGCTTGGCAAATGCCATGCGCGGCAGCACGAGATCGTCGGCGTACTTCGTATCGCCGGTGACCTTGGCCCAGGCGTCGATCTTGGGCAGCGGCTGCCCGATGACCGAGAACTTGGCGGAACTCACCGCGACCTCTCCCCTGCCAGCCTCGCCGTATGGGCAGACATCCGAAGGGCGGCCAACTCCACCGATTCCAGGATCTTCGTGTAGCCCGTGCAGCGACACAGGTTGCCGGCGAGCGCCTCGCGAATCTCTTCCCGGCTGGGAGCCGGAACCTCGGCGAGGAGAGCCTCGGCCGTGAGCAGGATTCCGGGCGTGCAGTATCCGCACTGGGCGGCGCCAAGCTCCGCGAACGCCTGCTGCAGCGGATGTAACTGCGATCCGTCGGCCATGCCCTCCACGGTTTTGATAGCCCGTCCTTCGAGATCGACGGGCAGGGCCAGACACGAGAGAACTGGCGCGCCGTCGAGGAGCACGGTGCAGGTGCCGCACTCGCCGAGCTCGCACCCGTGCTTGGTGCCGGTCAGGCGCAGGTCCTCCCGCAGGACCTCCAGGAGGGTCTTGTGCGCGGGGACGAGCACCTCCTGGACCTCGCCGTTGACCGTGAGGCTCACGCGGATCTTCAATGCTGTCCTGCCTGGCAGAGATTCAGTAGAACTTAACGCCAATTGCAAAATACTTAATCAGACTCTGGCTGTCAAGCCGCCTCACCACCTGGCCGCGGGCGCGGGTCGAGCAGGTCCAGCCCGGCGTGCACCAACAGGGCGCCCACGATCAGGGTACCGCCCAGAAAGGAGGCGAGACCGGGGTTTTCGCCGAGCGCCAGCCACACCCACAGTGGTCCAAGCACCGTCTCGATCATGCCGATCAGCGACGTTTCCGCGGCCGGAATCAGGCGGGCGCCCGCGGTAAAAAGGAGGAACCCTACGGCAAACTGACCGATGCCGAAGAGGGCGAGGAGGGCGATGTCGCGGGACGACGCCCGGAACGGAGCCGCCATGGGCAGGGCCAGCAGACACGTCAGCCCCGCGCCCAGAGCCGCCGCAGGTGTCATCATGATTGTCGGATGCCGGCGCACGAGGACCGTCGCCGTGGCAAAGGCTCCGGCCATCACGAGGCCAAGGAGATCGCCACCAACCGCCCCTCGGGCGTAGGAGCTCGAGACCATGACCACGGCTCCCCCTAGGGCAACCGCCATGGTTAGCCATGTCCGGAAGCGCACCCGCTCGCCGAGCAGAAACCAGCCGAGGAGCCCGGTCACATAAGGGCCCACGCTCATGAGGATCAAGGTGTTGGCGACCGACGTCCGGGCCAGCGCGAGGATGAAGGACGTCGAGGCGACGGCCAGGCAGGCGGCAACCCCGACACCAGCCCACCCGATGCGTCGCCACTGTTCCGCCGTAGCGCGCCCGTGGGTGATCCACACCACCAGGGCCAAGGCGACAGCGCAGGTTCCCCCCGCCACACGTTGGTCGTCCAGGGATCGGTCGTCACCAGACGGGCGATGAGTCCCCCGGTGCTCCAGCACACGGTAGCGCCAACCACCAGGAGCGCGCCTCGCCTCACGCGGCGGGCAACCGCTCGGTCGAGAACACCCGGGGGCTGGCCGCTTGAACGGGCCGCCGGCGTGGGCCACACTCTGGCCAAAGCCGATGATCATCGACTC
The DNA here is from genome assembly GCA_963754315.1 of uncultured Candidatus Rokubacteria bacterium. Lineage (GTDB taxonomy): Bacteria > Methylomirabilota > Methylomirabilia > Rokubacteriales > CSP1-6 > CAVWFS01. The sequence goes on along the minus strand of CAVWFS010000001.1, from coordinate 137,446 downwards.
GCTCATCGCCGGACACTACCGCATTCCCCTCCCCACCGCCCTCTCCGACAGCACGCACGGCACCATGACCCACTTCGAGCTGATCACCGTCCGTCTCGCGGACCGCGATGGGGCCGAAGGACTGGGCTATACCTACACGGTCGGCGTGGGGGGTGGGGCCATCCAGAGCCTGATCGAGCGCGACCTCAAGCCCGTCGTGCTTGGCGCCGAGGGAGACCGGATCGAGGCCCTCTGGCAACGCATGTGGTGGCGTCTTCACTACGGAGGTCGAGGTGGATTCGTGAGCTTCGCCGTGTCGGCCGTGGACATTGCCCTGTGGGACCTCAAGGCGCGGCGACAAGGCGTACCCCTCTGGCGACTCCTTGGTGGCCATGATCCGCGGGTACCGTGCTACGCGGGCGGGATCGATCTCGACTTTCCCCTCGACCGTCTTCTGCGGCAGACGGACGAGAATCTGGGGCGGGGCTTCCAGGCCATCAAGATGAAGGTCGGCCGACCGCGGCGGGCGGAGGACGTCGAGCGGGTGCGCGCCATGCGGCGTCATCTCGGCGAGAACATCCCGCTCATGGTCGACGCCAACATGCGCTGGAGCGTCGACGAGGCGATTCGCGCTGCCCGAGCCCTGGCCGAGTTCGACGTCTACTGGCTGGAGGAACCGACGATACCCGACGACATTGCCGGCCACGCTCGGATCGTCCGGGAGGGGGGTCTGCCCGTGGCGACTGGCGAGAACCTGCACACGCTTCACGAGTTCACCCACATGATCGCGGCGGGTGGTGTGACCTTTCCTGAACCGGACGTCACCAACTGCGGAGGCGTCACGGTGTTCATGAAGGTCGCCCACCTGGCCGAGGCCTTCAACCTTCCCGTGACATCTCACGGCGCCCACGACCTGACTGTGCACTTGTTGGCAGGAGTGCCCAATCGCTCCTACCTCGAGGCGCATGGCTTCGGACTCGATTCGTACCTGGCACACCCGCTCCAACTCAAGGACGGATTCGCAGTGGCTCCTGAGCGGGTGGGCCATGGCGTGGAGCTGGACTGGCCAGCGCTCGGTCGCGTGCAGGTGACCTGAACGGACAGCTGCTGGGCGAGCTAGCGCTTCTTGCGCTTGGAGACGCTCGCCGGCCACGCAGCCCGGGGCCCGTGGTCTGTCTGGGCAACGGTCGTTCCCTTGGACAGATTGGAGTGGGCGCTCTTTTGACGCCGGCGAGCCTGTGGGGAGCTGGTACTCGTGCGCGGCGGAGAGCCCGCCTTGGGTGACCGCGTGGCCTTGTCCGGCACTCGTCGGGCAGGTTTCACGGGGCGCTTCGCCATGGGGGACCTCCTGCCTCTTCGCTCACCTGACACGGTACACAGAAGCGCGCGGTCGGCTTTGCGCGCAGGCGGGCGAGCGGGATTGCGCACGAGCATTTCTCGCAGACGCCGAACGTGCCCGTTTCCAGGCGCCCGAGCGCCGCGCCGATCTCGTCGAGTTGGTGACGCTCCCGGCCCTCGAGCCGGGAGAGGGTGTTGGCGACATCCTGCACGGGCACACCCCCCAACGGATCTCCGGGCTCGTCTTCCAGCGAGGCGAGTTCCTCGCCGGTAACGGCGACCGTCCGTGTCAGCTGGGTCTGTGCGTCGTGTAGCAGACGGCGAAACTCCTCACCGAGCGCCGAGCCCGTCTCGCTCATGCCTAGCGACTCGCGGGCGGCCAGTCCATGCCACTCAGCGCTGCGGGCGCGGGAGCCCAACGAAGACGGTACCCTCCTGCGGGGCCGGCATCAGAGTGGTGGAAGCAGGGAACTCCTTCAGTTCGCGGATGAGGACCTCCAGCTGGACCGAGGTGTCGCGCATGTACTCGTAGAGGTGCTTGTGCATGAGGGCAAAGGTCACGGCATCGCGTAGCGCGTTTGGCCGTCGCAGCGCCGTCTCCACGATGAGCGACAGGGTGAGCCAGGCGCGCTGGGGGGAAGCACGGAGCATGCAGGTCCACAGGATGCGCAGGAAGATCGTGAACTCCTCGCGCCCGGCCAGCACCGTGGACCGGAGGAGACCCCCCTTGTTCAGGAGGAGTCCCATCACCCGCTTTCGGTAGTTGGAGTAGCTGTACAGACGGTTGAGCAGAGTCCGGTAGCCCTCGTAGAGCTCGAGGCGCGACATGCTCTTGGGCACGATGTTGGTGAAGATGAACTGGTCCCCCACCGACTCCGCGATGAGCCGTCCCGCCGCCTGCAGGCGCGTGTAGAGCGGGGTCTTGGGCATCGCGTTGAGCATGCCCGTCATCGAGATGGGTATCCGGGCGGCCTGGATAAATTGGAACTGCTCCTCGAAGATCGAGGGATCATCGTTGTCGAAGCCCACGATCATCCCGGCCATCACCTGGATCCCGGCCTTCTGGATGCGATGCACGGAGGTCAGAATGTCCTCCCGCACGTTCTGGTGCTTCTTCGTTTCCTCCAGGCTTGCCTTACGGGGAGACTCGATGCCCACGAAGATGGTGCCGAAGTGCGCCTGTTTCATGAGGTGGAGCAACTCGTCGTCCTGGGCGACGTTCAGGCTGACCTCGGTCATGAACTCCACCGGATAACCCTTGGCGCGCTGCCATTCGGTGATGGCTTTGAGCAGCTCCTTGGCCTCGCGCTTGTTTCCGATGAAGTTGTCGTCGACCACGAAGATCTGCTTGAGGCCCAGGCGGTAGATCTCGTCGACCTCGGCCATGACCTGGGGCACCGACTTCGTGCGCGGGCGCCGACCGTACATCACGATGATGTCGCAGAATTCGCAGTTGAAGGGACACCCCCGCGCGAACTGGATGGTCATGGTGCGGTAGCGGTCGATCTTCAGCAGATCGAAGCGGGGCAACGGCGAGTCGAGCATGCTCGGCTTCTCGTCCTGACGGTACTCCGCCTGCCAGGTGCCCGCCTGGTAGTCGCGCAGGAACTGAGGCCAGGTGTACTCGGCCTCGTCGATGAAGAGGACGTCGACCTTGCCCCGCAGCTCTTCCGGGCACAGGGAGGCAAATGGCCCCCCCACCACCACGAATTTGCCGCGACGTCGGAACTCGTCGATGATCTCGAACATCCGTTTCTTGTGGATCACATAGCCGGTCACGCCGACGATGTCGGCGTCGGTGTCGAAATCGACCGGCTCCACGTTCTCGTCGCAGAGCACCATCTCGTGCTCGCGCGGAGTCAGCCCTGCCACCGTCGGCAACGACAGGTTCGGATAGATGCACTGCTTGTTGAGACTCGGCAGCACGCGATCGAACGTCCAGAACGATTCCGGGTTCCGGGGCGCAATTAGGTAGATCTTCAGGGTACCCTCCGCGCGGCTGGCCGCCGGTTCGATGCGTGACGACATTAGGAACAGCCGGGGGGATCATAGCGCATAGTGTGTCGTCGGCGGGGCGGATTCTGCTTCCCCCATCATACCCTGACCCGGCCCCGGGCGCCCGGATTGAAGCCAGGTGGCAACCTAGGTACTCTTCGTGAAGCGAATAATGGCTAAACCGCCATCGAGCAAGACAGCGCCGTCACGAGCCACTGTCCCCTCCCTTGCCGGGGTGAGGGTCGAGTGGCTTGCGGTCGCCCTAGCGGCGATCGGCGTGGCGGTCAGCGCCTACCTCGGCGTCGTCAAGCTGGCCGGCGGCTCCGCCCTGATGTGTCAGGCGGGCGGTGGATGCGACATCGTCCAGGCAAGCCGGTACGCCACCATTCTCGGCATTCCTACGGCCCTATGGGGCACGGCCTTCTACGTGGCCGTGGGTGGGCTCGGCGCTCTCGGGTTCTCGCCCCGCCGCTGGCGGTGGGCCTTCGTGCTCGGGGTGGCCGGGGCGACCTTCTCGCTGTATCTGACTTTTGTCTCGCTCGTCGTCATCAGAGCCGCCTGCGTCTACTGCCTTGCCTCAGCGCTGGTGGCCCTGCTGCTCCTTGGCGTGATTCTCTGGCGTCGTCCGCCTGCCGCTGGGCGGCGGGCGTCGCTTCGCTGGTCGCGCGTGGCAATCCTGGGCGGCGCCGCGGCCGTGGTGACTCTCGTCGTGGCAGCCGGGATCTTTGCCTCCTATCCAGGCGGAATGACAGGCTATCAGGTGGCCCTCGCCCGACATTTGACGCAAATCAACGCAGTGATGTACGGAGCCCACTGGTGACCAGCCTGCAAGGAGCAAAAGGCCCGGTTCGGGCCTGCCGCCGACCAGATACCGTATGTGGAGTGTGACCCCAAGGCGATCGGGGCGCGCCCGGCCCTCTGCGCCAGCCTCGCCGTTCGCTCCTATCCCACCTGGGTCATAGGTACCCAGCGCCGCGAAGGTGTGCTGACGCTTGAGGAACTAGCCCGCCTGTCAGGCTTCACGGGGGCCGAGGCTACGTCGTCCCAGCGCTGAGAGAGCCCGCCGTCGGAGGACGCCTTAGCCGAAGCTCAGCGCGTGTCGTACACGGTAGTGCGTCCCGACTTGTCGAACGTCCGGATCTGGTAGCGCTCCCCCGCGCGTCCCGGTGACTCCATCCCCGGGGAGCCCACCGGCATGCCGGGAACCGCGAGCCCCGCCACGGCCGGTCGCTCACGCAGCAGCCGGTCAATGATGTCTGCCGGAACGTGTCCTTCAATCACATAGCCGTCGACTTGCGCGGTGTGGCAGGACTGCAGAGCGGACGGCACGCCAAGCTTCTGCTTGATGGTCCCCAGATCTGTCACGTCTTCCGACGTCACGGGGTAACCGTGCTTGCGTAGGTGCCCGACCCACGCGGTGCAACAGTCTCAGGTCGGGGACTTGTGGACGGTGATAGTGGGCTTCGAGAAAGCCGCGCCGGAACGCCAGCCGACCGCGGCCGTGACCAAGAACAGTCCCCCCACCAGCACTCGTCGCCTCGTCGCTCCCATCACCGTGACCTCTCCCTTTCGACCGCGTGCCACGTCCCGCTCTCATCGCATACTACCAGCGGGGTCCCGTCCTTCCAGGGGTCCCGTGCGAGCCGCGTCGGAATCAGGGCGGGGTCGGCTGGATGAGGGGGCGTGCCGCACGGATCTGTGCCCATAGCCGAGCTGGCGTCATGGGAAGCTCGGTGATGCTGACCCCGAGTGGCTTCAGCGCGTCACTCACGGCGTTGGCGATGACGGCGGGCACGGTCATGGAGCTGGACTCGCCCAGTCCTTTCGATCCGAGGGGGGTCAGGGGAGAGGGCGAAACCACGTGCGCGATCTCAATCTTCGGCGCCTCTCCGGCGGAGGGAACGACGTAGTCCATGAAGCTGGCCGTAAGACACTGACCGTTCTCGTCGTAGGCCAGCTCTTCATAGAGTGCCCCGCCCAGACCGTGCAGGGCCCCCCCATAGATCTGCCCCTCAGCGATCATCGGATTGATGATCGTCCCTGCATCGTGAACGGTCACGTATCTGAGGATCGTGACCTCGGCCGTCTCTGGATCCACTTCCACCGCCATGACTTCGGCGATGAAGCCGTAGGTGTTGGACGAGTTCACCCGATCGGCATCGTCGACGGCCCTGGCTCCCGTGAAGCCAAAGAGGGCGGTAGCGGCCAGGCCCGGCTCCATGCCGTCGGGGAGAGACTCCGTGTTCCAATGGGCACGGCCAGCCAGATCCTTGATGGTGTAGAAGGGGCCCTTGCCCGTCTTGAGGCGAACGGCTCCGTCCCGCATCTCGAGCTGCTCGGCGGGAACATCCATGAGGTGAGCAGCGTAGGTAACCAGCTTGGCCCTGAGCTTGCGCGCGGCGAGGGCTACCGCGCTGGTGCCTACCGAGCCAAAACGGCTGGAGTATGTTCCCGACGAGATGCTCCAGACGCGCGTGAAGGTGTCCATCTCGTCGACGACCGTGATATCCGCGGGCTCGATCCCCAATTCGTCAGCCAGGATCTGCACGACGACCGTCTGGTGCCCCTGGCCCTGGGGGGTCGTGCCCAGCACTGCGATGAGTCGCCCCAGCGGGTCGATCTTGACGGCACAGGCTTCCACGGCGCCCGACTTCGGCAGGTACTCCGGCTTGGCGCGAAACTGGGGGTCCAACGCGGTGGCCACATAGCCCATGTTGGAGACGGAGGGATCCACAGCCAGCGCGACGCCGATCCCGACATAGCGGCCCTCCGCCCGAGCCCGCGCGCGCATGGCCTTCAACTCGTCGTAGTGGGCGACCTCGAGCGCGCGGTCCAGGGTGGCCTCGAAATCGCCGCTGTCGTAGAGCCCGCCGGTCGGGGTGCGGTAGGGAAACCTCCCGGAGGGAATGAGATTCCTTCGCCGGACCTCCACTGGGTCGAGGCCAAGCTGCTCGGCGAGCAGATCCATCATGCGCTCGGTTTCGAAGTAGAGGTGCCCGCAGGCGTAACCGCGGTTCGGACCCGTGAGGCTCTTGTTGGTCATCACGACCGAAGCATCGACCTCCAGATGCTGGAACCGGTATGGCCCCACGTAGTTTCCGAGGGGTCGGAAGGAGCACCCCGGCTCCGGGCTGCGCACGTAGCCCCCGACGTTGTCGTACCAGCGGTAACGCATGGCCAGTACGGTTCCGTCCCGTCGCGCGGCCACCTCGCGGTAGGCCACGCGGTCCGTCCCGCTCGAGGAGGCCAGCAAATGCTCGCGACGATCCTCGATCCATTTCACGGTCGCCCCGGTCTTCATGGCCGTGAGGCCGATAAGGGCAAGGTAGGGATAGATGCTCGTCTTGATTCCGTAGCTTCCCCCGATGTCGGGCGGCACGATGAAGCGCAACCGGTTCTCGGCGAGTTGTAGAACTCGGGCCACGAGGGCGTGCATGATGAACGGGCCCATGAAGTTCGACCAGACGGTGAGGACGCCATCGAAAGGGTTCCAGCGCGCCACGATCGCGTATGTTTCGATCGGAGTGGAACCATACTTGGGAAACCTGAAGCGCTCGCGGATCACAACCTCCGCCTCACGGAAGGCCTGGTCGGGATCGCCATAGACGAGTCGGCGGTGTGCCGCCAGGTTCGTGCCCACCGCCTCGTGGAGTACCGGGGCATCCTGGTCGAGCGCCCGCTCCGGATCGACGACAGCGGGCAGCATCTCGTATCGGACCTTCACCCGCTCGGCGGCGTCCTCGGCGGTGTAGCGATCGCGTGCCACGACCACCGCGACCGGCTCGCCCACGAAGCGCACCTTGTCGGTCGCTGCGCAGAAGTAGCGAACAGGCGTGGTCACCCCCACCCCGAAAGGCTTTGTGCGGGCCGCCACGTCCTCCCCGGTCACGACTCCCACCACACCTGACATGGCCAGGGCCTCCGTGACGTCGTAACTGAGGATCCGGGCGTGGGCGTGGGGGGAGCGAACGATGGCGGCGTGCTGGGCGCCCGGGAATGCGTGGTCATCGAGATAGTTGCCGCGGCCCGTCAGCAGATGTGGATCCTCCACCCGCTTCATCGACCGTCCAATCCAGGCTCGCGTGGTCACGTCGCCCACCCTACGGAGGTCCGAGGGGAGCTGTCAACCGATGGCACAATGGCGCCACCCCCCGACGGGAGGCTCGAGTATGGCGTTCTTCAGGACTGACGACCGGGTACGGATCTATTACGAAGAGCACGGCAAGGGCTTTCCCCTCGTGCTCGCCTACGGTATCGGTGGCAACGCAGATCTATGGGATGTGAATGTTGCGGCGTTGGCATCGCGCCACCGGCTGATCCTCTGGGAGCCGCGCGGTCACGCTCGCTCCGACAGCCCGGAGGATCCGGCCAAGTACTCCTTCGCCCGCTGGGTCCTCGACTTGAAGGCGCTGCTGGATCATCTGGCGCCTGCGCAAGGCGCACGTCGGAGGTCTCTCGCTGGGCGGCGGCATCGCCACCCGCTTCACCCTCGCCTTCCCGGGTCGAGTCCGCTCGCTGATCGTCACCAACTCCTCCTCGGCCGCGGGGTTACCCCTACCCGTGGACGCACTCCTCATGCGAGCGCGCAGCATCGAGGTCACCCTGACGAAAGGCATGGATGCCATGGCCGAGTTCGCCATGACGGCCAATCCCAACGTGGCCGCCCGGTTGGAGTTGGATCCAGGCACCCGAGAAGAGTTCTACGCGTACTACCGGCGGCTGACTCCCATCGGCTATGCCAACTCGCTGCGCGCGCTGCTGGCGATGGACCACATAACCCACGAGCTGCCGAGGATTCGCGTCCCCGTTCTCCTGGTGGGAGGCGACCGTGATCCCTCACTCGGCCCCATGAAGATCATGCACCGAAAGATCAAGGGCTCGCGGCTGATCGTTCTGTCATCGGCCAGCCACTTCGCGAATCGCGACCAACCTGAGGCGTGGAATCGTTCTGTGCTCGACTTCCTGCGGCGCGTGGAGGCTCGCCGGCGCGCGTAAGCTTCCGCGACCTCTCCGGCCTCGGCGGCTGTAGTTCAAGGGATAAGCTTGTGAAAGGGGCCAAAGATCGCGTAGGTCACTGCCGGCGGTGAGGGTCGTCCTCCCTGCTGGCTGACGTAGAGCGTTTCTCCGTCGGGGTCGAAGCAGCCTCCGCAGAATTCCGAGTCGTTCGTGATGTTCTTCGCGAAGTCGTAGATCTCACCCGCACCGCTTCGTGGGCGAAACGGCCGGCGCTGAGGATCGGGAGCGCGGCCACAGGTCCCAGCGCTCGCGAGTCGATCTCGTATGCATACCCGTGCTTCTTGCCGGTGCTCCCTCGGTTGACGACCTCCTCGCAGGTGATCCACGTCAGCCAGGGGGTTTCGCCGCCCGCGCAGTTCGTGTCCGTGCCGCCGAGGATGGCGAAGCTCTCCAGCACCGTGTAGACGCCGCTCTTGGCGTTATCGCGGATACGGAGCTTCGTGTTGCCGGCCACGTACGTCGCGTCGTCGTCATACCGAAGCCCGCCGGGGACGACGACCGGGATCTCTCCCGCCCGCCGGCGGTTCTCATGGTTTCGGATCAGGACCGTGCACCCCGAACCCGGGAACGCGCCCATGCCGTCGAAGATCCCCGGTGTGGGGTTGCCGTCCGACATGATGTCGCCCTGCTGCGAGATGATGACGTAGTTGAAGTCGGGCGGAAGGAAGAGGTCGCCCTTGTCCACGAGGTTACCGTAGCCGGCGGCGAGCGCACGCGGCGCGCCGCCCGCCGTCCGTACCCCCAGTGCCTTGAGTGGCCCCATCAGGCCGGCGACACCACCCACGATAGCCGAGCCACGAAGAAATGTGCGTCGATCCATTGTCCACCTCCGTGTCGAGTGAGCAGCACGCGAGGACGGGAGTCGCTCGCGGTCCTGACCCTACACGGCGGCCGTTACACGAGAACGAAGGCACCACGACGTTCGCGTGACCGCCGTCGTCGCCTGTCCCTCGTCCCACGTTGGCCTCACGGATCGATCGAAACGGAAAGCACGCAGGAGCGTGCTGACGGTAGCTATGGCGGTGGCGGTGGCCGGGCCTCGGAGTCTTCTGCCTGGCCGCCGACCCCCTCAGGGCTGGCTGCGGCGCCGGGCCACGGTGGCCGATCGCGCGCTGCTGGCGGTGCTCGGCACCGCGCGCACGCATCAGCAAAGCTTTGCGCTTTCCTGGGGCTCGTGCTGGGGATGGCCGTGCTGACCGTCGTCGTGTTCGTGGCGACGGCGCCTCGTCCTCCCGAAAGGTCCTGAACGGCTCAAGCGGCCGGGTCGGTTTTCCCGGGGGGCCGCCGGCGCTCGTGGCTCCGCAGCCCGCGCTCCCACAGGTACTCCTTCTCGTCCAGGCGTTTGGCGGCCCACCGGCTGAGGACGAAGAACACGTCGCTCAAGCGGTTGACGTAGCGGAGGGGCCATGGGCCGATCGGCTCGACGCGCGAGAGAGCCAAGATCTCACGCTCGGCGCGGCGACAGACGGTCCGGGCCAGATGAAGGAAGGCGTTGACGCGGCCCCCTCCCGGAAGCACGAACGACTTCAATGGCTCGAGATCTTGCTGGCACTCGTCCATGAGCTGCTCGAGCGCGGTCACTTCGGCCTCGCTCACGCGGAACATGCCCTCGTATTCCCCGTCAGGAGGGGTGGCCAGCTCGCTGCCGAGATCGAACAGCTCGTTCTGGATGCGACGCAGGGTCTCGTCGAGCCAGCGCGCGTGCTCGGCCTCGGCGCGCCGGCCTTCGTTGAACGTCCGCGCGAGCCCGACCGCTGCGTTCAGCTCGTCGATGGTGCCGTAGGCCACGATACGGGGAGAATCCTTGGGGACCCGCTTGCCTCCGACGAGCGCCGTCTCCCCCTGATCGCCCGTGCGTGTATAGACCCGCGTAATGCTGATCATCTCCACCTCCACGCTCCCGCATTCTACTTGAACGGGCGGGACCAGCGAGCCATGATCGGGCGATGAAGCGTGCGAGTCAGGCCGTCCTCGCGGTGGCGTGCGGAGCTCATTTTCTGCACGATGGCTTCTCCGATATCGTCTACATCCTGCTGCCGATCTGGACGGCCGAGTTCGCGCTTTCGTTCGCCGAGGTCGGATTCCTCCGGACGCTCTATAGCGGCGGCATGGCCATCTTCCAGATCCCGGCCGGCCTCCTGGCCGAGCGCCTTGGCGAACCGCGGGTGCTGACGGTCGGCACTGCGGTCACGGCAGCCGTCTTCGTGATGGCGGGCGGGGCGGGAGGATTCATGACCCTCGGCCTCTTGCTGCTCGTCGCCGGGCTCGCGTCCGGGGTCCAGCACCCGCTGTCGTTCGACAATCGTGTCCAGGGCGTTCGAGACTGGCGCCCGGCGCGCCGCGCTTGGAACGTACAACTTCTCCGGTGACCTCGGGAAGGTCGCGCTGCCGGCCATGGTGGCGTTCGGTACCACCCTGATCGGTTGGCGCGTGTCCGCCGGTGTGTTCGGCATTTTCGGTCTTGCCGCCGCCGTCGTCATCGCCGTATTGCTGCGCCGACTATCGGCCGGCCATGTCGAGGCAGTACCGGTGGAGGGCACCGGCGGCAGCGGAAGCTGGGGGATCCGTGATGCCCGCGGCTTTCAGGCCCTGTCCGCCATCGGCATGATCGACAATGCGACGCGCTCCCCTTTCCTCACATTTCTCCCGTTCCTGCTGATCGCCAAGGGCTTGACCGTGGCCGGCGTCGGCGGGGCCTTCGCCCTCCTCTTCGCGGGAGGCGCGGCGGGGAAGTTCGCCTGTGGCTTGCTAGCGGAGCGGATCGGCGTGATCCGCGCGGTGGTGCTCACTGAAGCCGCGACCGCGATCGGGATCTTTACGGTGGTGCTGGCCCCCCTGGGAATCGCCCTGACCGTGCTGCCGGTGCTGGGCCTCGCCCTGAACGGCACGTCGTCTGTCCTGTACGGGACGGTGGCCGACCTCGTCGCTCCCGAGCGTCGGGCGCGTGCGTACGGGTTGTATTACACGCTCAGCATTGGCTGCTCGGCGCTGGCGCCTTCGCTGTACGGCGTGGTGAGCGATAACTTGGGGGTGCCGATGACACTTGCCATCGTGGGGGCGGTCGTCCTCGTGACCATCCCCCTCTCGCTGGTGCTACGGCCAGCGGTGACGGCTACCGCCAACGCCTAGGACCGCAGCTGGGTAACCAGCCAGCGCGCCGTACGCAACAGCCGCGCGTCCCCATGGCGCGGGCCAACCAGCTGCACACCGAGCGGGAGGTCGTGCGCACCCTGCATGAGCGGCACGCTGACCGCCGGCATGCCACACAGGGTCCACAAGGTACAGAAGGCCGGGTCTCCCGTCGACGTGAGACCAGGGGGCGCTGTCCCGGCAGCAGCTGGGGTGAGGATGGCATCGTAGCGCAGGGTGAATAGCTCGGCGAGGCTCTCGTGCAGCTCGGGTCCGCGGGTTCGCGCCCGTAGGTAGTCGATGGCGCGTACCGCCTGGCCCCGCTCGAGTCGCGCGCACAAGGAGTCCGAAAGCTGAGCGCGGCCTCGTTCCCACTCGGGACCCAGATTCAGGGCCATCTCGGCCTCCATGATGACCTGATGCCACTCGGCCGCCTCGGCGGCTGCTTCCGACAGCTCGACCTCCTCGACCCGATCGCCCAGTCGTCCCGTCAGCTCCGCGAACGCCTCTTTGGTCTCGTCGGTGACGCCGTCCCAGCTGGAGGTTTTCACGAAGGCGAACATCGGCGCCAGCGGTGGCTCCTCGGCGGCCATCTGGCTGTACGGGACCTGGGCCATGCGGTGCGAGTCGGGGTCACGCTCGTCGTAGCCGGCGAGTTGCTCGGCGAGCAGCGCGATGTCCTCGATCGTTCGCGCGAATAGGCCGACGTGATCCAGGGTGCGCGAGAGCCTGAGCATACCGTGACGAGTGATGAGACCGTGCGTCGGCTTGAAACCGTACACGCCGCAGAACGATGCCGGCCGGATGGTCGAGCCGCCCGTCTGGCTGCCGAGGGCGAGCGGCACCATGTCTGCCGCCACCGCCGCCGCCGAGCCGCTGGACGATCCCCCGGGTGTGTGCGCCGGGTTGTGAGGGTTCCGGGTCTTGCCGGGCGTGCGGCTGGCGAATTCCGTCGTCACGGTCTTGCCCAGGACGAGCGCGCCCGACGCTCGCAGCCGGGCCACCACGGCTGCGTCACCCGCTGGCGTGTGGCCACGGTAGAGGGGCGACCCGTGCTCGGTCGGCATGTCGGCGGTGTCGAAGATGTCCTTGATGCCCACGGGAACCCCGTGCAGGGGGCCTGTCGGTCGTCCCAAGCGCCGCCAGTCGTCGGCGGCGCGCGCCTGGGCGAGCGCGTACTCGGGATCGAGGAAGGCCCACGCTTGGACCTGCGGGTCCGCCTCGCGGACGCGGGCCAAGCAGCCGTCGACCAGTTGCTCCGAGCTAATGACCCCCTGTCGGATCAGGTGGGCCGCCTCGGAGGCGGTCAGTCGGTGCAGATCCATTGCTCAGCCGCCGTACAGGAACTGCGGCAGCCAGAGCGTCATACCCGGCCAGAGGTACATGAAGGCCAGACAGACGATGACGATCAGCATGTACGGCATCATCCCCGCAAAGATCTGGGCGAGCGTCACATGGGGCGGGGACACGCCCTTCAGATAGAAGGCCGACATGGCCACCGGCGGCGAGAGAAACGCTGCCTGGAGATTCACGGCCACCATGGTCCCGAACAGCAGGGGATCCACGTGGAAGTGGCTCAGGAGCGGAATGAAGATGGGGACGAAGATCACGATGATCTCCGTCCACTCCAGCGGCCAGCCGAGCAGGAAAATGATGAGCTGGGACAGAATCAGGAACCCGAGCGGTGACAGATTCATACCCAGCACCCAGCGCTCGATCAGCGACTGGCCGCCGTGCAGGGCGAACACGCCGGAGAAGAGCGCGGAGCCCACGAACAGCCAGCACACCATCGCCGTCGTCTTGGCGGTGAGGAAGGTCGACTCCTTCAGGTTGGCCAGGAGCTCGCGCGAGGCCTCGCGCCCTCTGAGCCAGGGACCCACCGCGCCGGCGAAGGTCGCCCCGAGCGCGCCCGAGACGAACAAGGTCGCCAGGTCACCCCGACGCATGCCGAGAGCGAGGCCGATGATGCCGCCTACCAGGCTCGACCAGAGGGCCGGTCGCGGCGATTTCGCGAAGGCGGCCAGATAGATCGCGCCCAGGGCGCCCACCGCCGCCGATTCGGTGGCGGTGGTTATCCCGAGCAGGATCACGGCGAGGACGACGACGGTAAGCACGCCGAGCGGCACCACGGACACCACGAGTTCCTTCAGGATCTGCAGCTGCTCACCGTCCATGCGCCAGTAGTAGATCCCCAGCACGATCGCGGAGAGCACGGCACAGGCCCAAAACCACAAGGCGAAGTGCTCGGGGATCCTGCCCGCTGTTGATGCGCCCGGATCGGCCACGAGGGTCCCGACTTCCTGGGGAGGGGCATCCACCGCCGCCGGCGCTTCGGCGGAGGCCGGTGAAGACTCGGCCGCTCCGAGTTCCTCGGCTTGTCGGGCTCGGCCGCGCCGAGCTCCTCGGGCTTGGCAGGAGCGGCCACTCCCAGTTCCTGGGGCTTGTCGGAGACTGCCCTCCCAAGTTCTGGCGGTTTGACCGGCTGAGCTCCCACGGATGCAACGGGCGCTCCCGGAGAAACCATGGCTGTGGCCGAGGGGGCGTTGTAGATGACCACATACCACCAGCCCGCCGCAAAGAGACCAACCGTGAGCGCGAACGGGACGGTCACCGTGAGCAGGTTGCGGAGAACCAGGCCATAGCCGACGGCGTGACCGTCTGGTGTCTGCAGGCCTCGACGGACGCTCGGTCGCAGCACGGCCGCCAAGAGTCCCCCCACCACGCGTTGCGATGAGCCCCGCTGCAGCCGCTCTATCCACCCCGGCACCGGTATCCGGTACTTGTCGGCGGGCAGCCTGGGCGCCACCTTGGGATTGAGAACGGCCCATCCGATGATGTACACGAGGTAGAGGAAGGTCAGGAAGAAGCCAGGTAACATGGCTGCCGCGTAGAGCTTCACGATCGACTGACCGGCCACCGCTGCATAGACGATCAACATGACCGACGGCGGGATCAGGATACCAAGGGTCCCGCCGGCCGTGATGGCTCCCGACGCCAGTCGCACGTCGTAGCCGGCGTTCAGCATCGGCCGCATCGCGATCACACCCATCAGGACGACGACCGCCCCCACGATGCCGGAGGCAATACCCCAGAAGGCGCACACGAGCAAGGTGGTCACCGCGAGCGATCCGGGAAGACGCCGGAAGGCCAGCTGCACGCTGAAGAACATCCGGTCCACGAGCGCCGCGCGTTCGATGATGTACCCCATGAACACGAACAGGGGAACGGAGAGCAGGGTGTCGTTGGTCATCACCCCGTAGGTCCGCTGCACCATGAGATCGAAGATCTTGTTGTCGAGCCAGGGGTGGGAGGGATCCCAGAACGCGAGGTACCCGAACACCATCCCGAGTCCCATCAGGGTGAACGCAGTCGGAAACCCCATCATGATGGCGATCACGATGAGCCCGAGCATGGTCAGGCCGAGCGCGGGATCACTCACGAGGGCGGCCTTCCGTGGTGTCGACCGTGGCCCGGTGATGCGCCGCTTCGTCGATGGCGTGGGCCGATTCCACGGCAGCCCGGCGCGATTCCTCGTCGACGAACTCGCTCCGCGCCAGCTGCTCGCCGACGACGTCGATTTCCTCCACGTCCTTCAGGCGAGCAGGCCACACTCCGGTGCGCATGCATACCACGCACCGGATGATCTCGGCCAGCCCTTGCAGCATGACCAGCACTCCCGCCACCGGAATGACCGACTTGAAGTGGTACACAGGCGGCCCCTCGGCCGTGACTGTCGAGTGCTCCCCGATCAGCCATGAGTCGCGCGCGTAGTCGTACCCCGCATAGATCAAGGCCAGGATCCCCGGAACAAAGAACAGGACGTAGAGGGCCAGGTCGAGGGTGGCCTGGGTGCGCGGCTGCAGACGCCCGTACACGAAGTCGGCCCGCACGTGTCCGCCTTGCGCCAAGGTGTAGGCCCCGCACATCATGAACAAGGTGCCGTAGAGCATGTTGTTGAAGTCGAAGATCCAGGCGGTGGGAGCGTTCAGGATGTAGCGCTTGAACACCTCGACGCAGACGACCAGGGTGAGGGCCACGATCAACCACGCGCAGGCCTTGCCCGACCAGTAGCTGACCTGATCGATGGTCCGCACCAGGCGCTGGGCGGTCATGGGCGTACCCCGCCGATCCTCCCGTCGCCGTGCGGCGGCGGGAGGATCGGTCCGGAGAGGATCACGAAGGGTTAGCTCTTCTTGGCGGCCGGCTTGCCGAAGTAGTGGTTGTAGGCCATCCGGCGATTGACGTTGGTGTCGAGGTCCCACTTCACAGCACGCGCCGCGAAGGCGCGCTGGGACTCGACGATTTCCTTGAAGAGCGGATTGTCGCTGGCCTTCTTGTCGGCGGCGGCGTCATACACCTCGAGCTGCTTCTGCAGGAGGGAGTCCGGGGTCTTGTAGAAGCGCACCTTGTCCTTGGTCTGCAGCTCGATGTAGTCCTTCGAGTAGCGGTCGATGGCCTTCCAGGACATGTCGGCCGAGGCCGCTTCTACCGTGGTCGCGATGATCGCCTTCATCTTGTCCGGCAGCGCATCGAACTTCGTCTTGTTGAACGTGATCTCCAACTGCTCCGCGTTTTGATGGAAGCTCTGCAGCATGCACACCTTGGACACATCGGCAAATCCGAGTATGCGGTCGGAGGTGGCGTTGTTGAACTCGGCCGCGTCGAGGAGGCCCCGGTCCATGGCCGGCACGATGTCGCCGCCGGGAAGCGCGTTCACGGCCGCCCCCAGTCCGGTGAAGACGTCGATGGAGATGCCCACCGTACGGAACTTGAGGCCCTTGAAGTCGTCGGGCTTGGTGATGGGCTTCTTGAACCAGCCGAGCGGCTGCGTCGGCATGGGGCCGTACGGGAAGGACACCACGTTGGCGTTGATCGACTTGTAGAGCTTGTCGAGCAGCTCCTTGCCGCCGCCGTACTTGTGCCAGGACAGCAGCATGTTGGCGTCCATGCCGAAGGCCGGACCCGACCCCCAGAGGGCGAGCGCCGTCTGCTTGCCGTAGTGATAGACGAGCACGCCGTGGCCGCCATCGAGGGTCCCCTTCGACACCGCATCCAGCAGTCCGAAGGCGGGGACCACCGCCCCTGCCGGCAGCACCTCGATCTTGAGGTCGCCCCCGGTCATGTCGTTGAGCTTCTTGGCGAAGTCGAGCGCATACTCGTGGAAGATGTCCTTGGCGGGCCAGGTACTTTGCCAGCGCATCGTGATCGGCCCCTGGGCGGCCGCCACGCGGGGAAAGCCGAGCGCGGCGGTCCCCGCCGCGGCCGCGACCGCCGCCCCCCTCAGAAACGTGCGGCGTGGTGTCTCCGTGTTTGCTTGCGGATCCTTCATGAAGCACCTCCTTGTGCTAGTCGCCGTGTCGATGGAGATGACACCTGAGCGCGCGAGGGAGGCCATGCGTCCCGAGCTGAAGCGTGTGGCCACGCTGACCCCCTACCCCCAGCGGGCCGGCGGTATTGTAACCTACGTTTCAGCACAAGAGTTCCTTTACGGGACCCCCGGGAGAATCATGAAGGGTCGAGGGCAAGCTGCATGAAGCGCGCGCCGCGGATGGGGTTCTCGGTGTAGGGGCTGGTGTCCTTGAAGCCGAGGGACTCGTAGAGGGCGGCGGCCGCCTGCATCGACGGTAGCGTGTCGAGCTTGATCGTCATGTAACCCAGGCGCCGCGCCTCGTCGATGATCGCTGTCGCGAGACGGCGCCCGACGCCCCTGCCCAGGTAGGGCGGGCGGACAAACAGGCGTTTCATCTCGCAGACCTTGCCCCCGAGTGGGCGGAGCCCCACGCAGCCGGCGGGCTGGCCCTCGATCCGGGCCACGAGCAGCTGCCCGGTGGGCGGAGCGTAGGCTCCGGGAAGGGTTGCTAGCTCTTCGGCGAATCCTTGGAAGCCGAGGGAGTATTCGAGCGAGGCCGCGTACTCCTCGAACAGCGCCCGGACGCACCGAAGGTCCTCGGGCGACGACGCGGGACTCAGCACGACGGGCAGCATCGCCCCGAGGATACCCCCTACCCGGTCAATGGCCCTTGGGAGCCGTTGGATGCCCGGCGGCCGCTTCGGCAATCAGCTGGTCGTTGTCGGCAGGCACGGCACCGCTGACGCCGACCGCTCCGACGATGATGCCCTTCTGCATGAGAGGAACTGCTCCCCGGCCGAACACGAAGCGGTGGTCTCCAAGGGTGGCCACGTTGGAGGCGAACAGGTGGCGGGCCCCGCTGAACCGTTCCTCCAGATCCGCCGTGGAGGCGCGGAAGGCGGCGGCCGCATTGGCCTTCGCCCGGGCGATGTCAGGCGTCACCCATAGTGCCCCGTCCATGCGATGGGAAGCGACGAGGTGACCGGCGTCGTCGACCACTGCCACCGCGACCTTGAAATCTAGCTCGGTCGCCTTGGCAAAGCCGCGCTCGATGCACTCCACCGCCCACGCGATCGACAAGGGCACTTATACGACCTCGACCCACACCTCGCCCGCCTCGACCCGGACGGGGTAGTTGGGGACACGGGCTCCTCGCCCTGGCAGCACGCACTCGCCGGTGCGGACGTCGAAGTGCCAGCCGTGCCAGGGGCAGGCCAGGCGCGATCCGTACAGCCGGCCGTCACTGAGAGGCCCGCCCTGGTGGGCGCACACGTCACTGCAGGCGTAGACCGCGTCCCCGACGCGAACCAGCACCACGCGGTGGCCATTCACTTCCACGAGCTTCGTCTGGCCCGACGCCAGCTCGTCCAGACGGGCCACCCGGACGGCGCCGCTCACAGCTCCTCCTTGAGGACGTAGGCGCGGAACAGCCCCGTCATGTACTGCCAGCGCATCTCGGTGGCCTGGCGCACGGCGTCCACGGCGCGCGCCTGCATCTCGTGTGTGGTGCACGCCTGCTCGACGATCTCGTAGCCCCGCTCGCCGTGCACCTCGTCTGCCTCGATGTGGACGGCAAAGAACTCCACCTCGTGGTCGGAGAAGCCGTAGAGCGGCTTGAGAGGCGGCAGGTTGCGCCGGTAGATCCCGGGCACCTGGGACTCCAGGCCCACCAGCAGACCGGCCGCCGCCTCGTAGAACGGCTGGTGGGACATCTCGTAGCACCAGGCCGTGAGGGCTCGGGTGGTTGGCAGTTGTCGAGTCGTCTCGACCTCGGTCCGGCTGACTCCGCACGCTTCAGCGAAGCGGATGAGCAGGTCGACATGCTTGGTCCCGGATTCTTCCTCGATGATGTTCTCCAGCAGGAAGTCACGGGCATCAGAATAGGGACAGCCAGCGTAGACGCGCGCGCACCAGCGCGGGAACTGGCCCACGTACTGATAGTGCTGGGCGGCCCATGCCCCGAGCTGTGCCCTGGTCAACTCTCCCTTCACCCACCGGTCGGTGAAGGGATTGAGACGGCTATGGCGAGCGTTGACGGCCGCCTCCAGCTCTTGCCTGAAGCTGCTTGGGTGGCTCATGGCATTCCTCCTGAATCAGGTCAGGTAGAAGGGCCGGGCACCCTCACGCCCGTAGGGGTAGCGCGCAAGGATCTCCGGATTTGGATCGGCGCCAAGGCCGGGGCGGTCGCTGGCCGAGACCACGCCCCCCGCACAGCGAATCGGCTCGGCCACCAATGGCGCCTCCAATTCTCCGGGCGGGAATTCCACATAGGGCACCCCGGGGGTGGAAGCCGCCACGTGCAGGGTGGCCGCCAAACCAGGGCCGAAGTAGAAGGAGTGGGGGACGAAGGTCGCGTTGGCGGCGGCGGCCAGCACGGCAATTTTCTTCATTTCACCCACGCCGCCCACCTTGGTCATGCTTGGCTGCACGATGTCAGCCGCCCCGGCCGCTAGGAGGGCGGCGAAGCCGTGCACGGTGGCGTCGTTCTCGCCGCTCGCGATGGGGATCCGCACGGCCGCCCGGACACGGGCCAGTCCGGCATAGTCTTCCGGTGGCCACACGGGTTCCTCCAGCCAGCGGAGGTCGTACCGCTCGAGCCGGCGCCCGATCCGGATGGCCTCCTCCACACTCCACGGACAGTTTGTGTCGAGCATCAGCGCGATGCCGTCGCCGCCCGCCTCCCGCGCCACACCCACTGACTCCACGTCGATCTGGTGAAGCTTGACGGCGGTATAGCCGCGGGCAACCATGGCGGCAACCGCGCGCCCCACATCGGACGGGCTGGGATAGCGCAGGAGGCTCGCGTAGGCCTGCACGGTTGGTTGCACGAGCCCACCCAGCAGCTCGTACAAGGGCGCTTGGCGAGCCTTCCCGACGAGGTCCCACAGAGCCAGTTCGACCCCACTGATCGCAAACATGCCGAGCCCGCGCCGGCCCCAGATCATGAGCGCCTGGTGCATCGAGCGGGTGAGCTGCTCGATGTGCATCGGATCCTGGCCGACCACGAGAGGCGCCAGCGCGTCCTCAACGACGTTGCACACCGCGAGTGGAGCCCCGTACGCGAAGCACTCCCCCCACCCGATCAGCCCCTCGTCGGTAGACAGGCGCACGAGGACCTGCTTGGCCAGACCGCCCTCCCACGGCGAGGGCGGCGTCATGGACCGGAGGGGGATGCCGAGGGCGAGCGCGCGAAGCTCGGTGATCTTCATGGTCGAGGTCCTTGCCGCAGCTGGTGTGCCCTCAGAACTCGCCCAGACCGTACTCGGCCCATCGGGCCTGCACGCGTTCTTCGTCGGCGGCGGCCGGGCGCACGGTAGGCGGGAAGCGTTCTCCGCCCCACTCCGGCCGCCGCGCGTTCTTCCACGAGCGGGTGGCGTCGATGAGCATGCGGTTCCAGAGGCCGGTGCCGAGCTGGGCCACGTCTCGATCTTCCATGGGCGTGCTGGGATCGATGGGAGACCCGAAGATGCCCGGAAAAACCACGATGCCCCCCTCCCCCGCGTTCACGCGATGCGCGATCGCCCACTCGACCTGCTCATCGGCCGAGGGATCGATGTCGTCTTCGACGACGGTCACATGCTTGTAGCGATACTGGGCGGCGCTGTTGCCCCACAGCGCCGCCGCGATTTGCTTGGGTTGCCCCTGGTAGTGCTTCTTGATCTGGATGCGGATGTTGACTCCGTTGGTGATGGGCGGGACATACACGTCGACAATCCCGGGAATGCCAGCCCCGTTCAGGATGTTCCAGGCGATGGCCGCCCGCTGCACGGACGACATGATGCTGTTCTCGCTGTACGAGCCGGGCAGCGTTCCCTCCAGGCAGCCGCGAAAGATCGGATCATGTCGGTGGGTGATGCAGGTCACCTTCATGGTCGGTCGGGGCGTGGGAATGTCGGAGACGTAGCCCGTGAACTCGCCGAACGGTCCCTCGAGCTCGTAGGTGGCCGGATCGTCGGCGATGAATCCTTCGAGGACGATCTCGGCCGCCGCCGGAACTTCCAAATCCACGGTCTCGCAGCGAACCATCTCTGCCGGCTCACTCCGATAGGCGCCCATGACGTCCCACTCGCTCACCCCCGCCGGAATCGGAGATCCGGCCAGAAACGGCATGATCGGGTCCCATCCGACCACGCAGGCCACAGGCATGGGCTCTCTTCGCGCCGCCCATTTCACGAAGTGGGCGCCCCAGTGCTGACCGCCCTTGATGAGGAGGAAGGGGGCGGTGTCCTTGTGGCCGATCATCCCGCGGTAGATGCCGACGTTCATGATGCGCGTCTCCGGATCGCGGGTGACGATACCCGAAAACGTGTGGATGTAGCGCCCGCCCTCCAGGTAGTGCCACTTGGGAACGGGGAACTCTGTCTGGTCGACAGCCGGTCCCCGTAGCACGACGTCCTTCACCGGGCCCGTCTTCACGAGAATGGGAGGGATCGCCTCGCGGTTCTTCTTCATCACGTACTGCACCAGCTCGCGGTTGGAGACGTCGCGCGGAAAACCGAGAGCCAGGGCCAGCCGGGGGCGCGCACCCAGCCCTCCCGTAAAGAGCTTCGTGCAGCGCCCGCCCCGATATCCCCTGATGCTCTCGAAGAGCAGGGCCGGTCCCTTCTTCTGGAGAACTCGGCGGGCGATGGCGCCCAGCTCACGGTCCCAGTCCACCTCGGCCGTGACCCGCCGCAGCTCGCCTTCCTTCTCGAGCAAGGTCATCCACTGGCGCATGTCGATGAAGCTCACAAGTGGCCCTCGAGATGTCGATTCCTGAAGTGTCGACGAAAATGCTCAGTGCGCGGTAGGCCTCAGTCACGCGTGGCCGTGTTCTAACCGCAAATCAGGTATCTGTGTCCGCACCATGCTGGAATCGTACTGTCATCGAACTGGGCGGTCAACGCTTGTCGCTTGACGATGCCGATCGTCAACAGCTACTGGGACGACTTAGGGCTGGTGGCCCGCGCCGAGGCGCGGACTTCGACCCGCCGGCCCGCGCGGCGCTGGGCAAGCCACACCGCGATGAAGCATGCCATCCCCACCAAGTCACCGAGGACCCCGGGAAGATCAGCAGGACCGCCCCTACCAGGAGCGCCGCCCGCTCCCACGCGCAGGTGGGCACCCGCAGGTAGCCGATGAGGCCAGCCCCGAGCATGAGGATGCCGAGGGTGGCGGCCGCCGTCCGGAGAACGATGTGTGGCACCGAGGCGTTGAGCAGGAGCAGAGCAGGATCGTAAGCAAAGCTGAACGGGATGATGAAACCCGAAAGAGCCAGGGCCATGGCCGTCCACTGCGTCTTCCAGACGTCGGCGCCCGCGATCGAGGACGTGGCGTAGGTCGAGATGGCGGTGGGTGGAGTGAGATCCGCCAGGATCCCGAAGTAGAACACGAACATGTGGGCGGCCAGCTTGGGAACGCCCGAGCTGAACGAGGGCCGGCGCAGCCATGATCGAGGTGATGATGTAGGTCGCGGACGTCGGCAGTCCTGTGCCGAGGACGAGGGCGGCCACCATCGTGAGCAGCAAGGTGGCCAGCATGTTGCCCTGCGCGATGCCGACGATGCCGCTGGCCAGCTTCAGGCCGAGCCCGGTGGCGGACACGACACCGACCACGATGCCGACCGTGGCGCAGGCCAAGGCCACGGGCAGGGCACTCTGGGCGCTCTCGGTGAGGATGGTGAGCGCTCGGCTGAGGTCGATTCGCGTGTCACGGCGCAACTGGCTCGCGACCACCGCCGCCACCAATGCCCAGAAACCCGCAAAGAGGGGGGAGCGACCGACCACGAGGAAATACACGAGGACGGCCGGCCCGGCCAGCAGGTGCGCGTCTCGCTTCAGGACATCGAGAAAGCGAGGCAACTCGGCGCGCGGCAGCACTGGAATGCCCAGACGCGCAGCCTCGAAGTGCACCATCACCCCCACTGCCACGAAATAGAGGACACCCGGGATGGCGGCCGCGATGGCGATCGACGAGTATGGCAGGCCGAGTGTCTCCGCCATGATGAAGGCGGCCGCCCCCATCACAGGCGGGATGAGCTGGCCGCCCATCGACGCGCATGCCTCGACGCCGGCCGCGAAGGGCGGGCGGTAGCCCGCCCGGATCATGAGTGGGATCGTGAAGGCGCCCGGTGGTCACTGCGTTGGCGATGGCGCTGCCGTTGACCGTCCCGAAGAGACCGCTCGAGATGACGGCCACCTTGCCCGCCCCGCCCCGCGTTCCCCCCGCGATGGCGAGGGCGGCGTCCGTGAAGAAGCGCAAGAGACCGCCATGGGCCATGGCTCCCCCGAACAAGACGAAGAGGTAGATGAACGTGGCCGACACCAGGGTGGGAATGCCAAAGATCCCGCCCGTGGTGAGCGCCTGCATGTCGATGAGCTTCAGGAACGTCTCGCCGCCGTGAGAGAGAAACCCGGGCAACCAGGGACCGACGAACGCGTAGGCGACAAAGGCCAGCGCGAGCACCACGAGGGCCGGTCCGATGTGTCGCCGCGAGGCCTCCAGCAAGAGCAGGATGAAGACGATCCCGACCACGACGTCGCGGCCAGCCGGATCGTCAACCATGGCCATGCGGGTCGTCAGCCGGTGATTCTCGACGATGTAGTAGCCACCGCACCCGAGCGCCGCAAGGGCACAGATCGCGTCGAGCCCGCGACGCGACCGAGACGAGCGAAGTTTCTCGGCCTGGGCGGATGATTCCGGAATGGGAGCAGTGAGAAACCCGAGGGCGACCGCAAAGGCCACGTGGACGGGCAGCTGAATCATCAGATCGAAGAGCCCTGCCTGCGCCGTGTAGAGCTGGAAGAGGGACCAGGCGATCCCGAGGGCGACGCGCGGTGAAGGCAGACTACGCATCACCGTGGACGAGGTCGCCATCCACCATCGTGAGACGGACCCTCATCTCGGCCAGCGCTTCGAGCGGCGCCGCAAGCGGGTCAAGGTCGAGCACCGCCAGATCAGCCGCCCGGCCTGGTGCGAGCACGCCCCGTTCGCGCTCGGCAAAGGTCACCCAGGCGCCACCGACGGTGAGGGCGCGGAGGGCTTGACGGCGGGAGAGCCGCTCGTCAGGCGCCGAGGATCTCGCCCGTCGCCATATCGCGCCGGGCTACGGCGGCCGTGAACGCGAGCCAGGGGTTGGCGGGCTTGTTGTCGGTGGCGAGCCCAAATGGGATCCCGAGCCGGCCCAGACTCCGATGCGGGAGCATGGTTTCCGGCATCCCCCCGAGCCGCGCCGACTCGGCTGCGCCCGACCGCCACAGATAACTGATCGGATTGGTGGTGGCAACGGCACCGAGCCGACGAATGCGCGCCAGCTGCTCCGGCGTGGCCGCGTGCAGATGCACGAGGACCCAGCGCAGGTGCCCGATCGGAACGCGGGCCGCGACGGACTCCCAGACATCCAGCACCTCGGGCAGGCATCGCGTGACGAGCGTGTTCACCCGCAGGCCGTGCCGCGCGGCCAACTCCGCCTGCCGCGCGTAGTCAGCCGGCTCGTTCGCACTCTCCACAAACCCGGCCCACGCTGTGTATGGCTGTCCGTCGTGAAGGATACGCGCAACCTCGGCGTCACCGCCGTAGTGCAGACAGATACCGCTCAGACGCAGGCGATCGTCCCCCACACCGCGACCGCCGGCCCACGCCGCGATTTCCGGAATTGCGCGCTCAGCCTCGGCGAGAGTGTTCCAGGTGGGGCTCAGCGCCAAGGTACAGCGCAGGCTGAGCCGCCCCGCTTCGTGCGTCTCGCGATAGACCCGTAGCACCTCGGGCGCGATCCCGTGTCCCTCGTACACGGCGGTGACCCCACGAGCGGCGTAGCGTGAGAGAGACTGGCGCAGGGCACGAACGCGGTCCTTGTGCGTGAAGCGAGGGACGCTTCGCATCAGAGTGAACTCGATCACCTGAATGAGGTTGTGTTCCACGAAGAGACCCGTGGGCTCACCCGCCGTGTCCTTCACGATTTCGATGCCCGGGGGAGCGGGGGTGTCCCGCCCGATGCCGGCGCGCGCGAGGGCGAGGCTGTTGGCGATGGAGTGCACGGGCGGCTTGTTCCAGTAGCCCCAGATGCCGCGGATGTACACCGGATGGTGAGGCGCCGCCCGGTCGAGATCGGCCCGAGTCGGCCATCGACCCTCGGCCAGCCCCGCCGGTGGATCCAGGTAAAACGGCGGGACTCCGACAGGCATCGTGACAATCCACTCGCCTGGCGGCCGTTGGGCGGCCAGACGGTGGATCGCCCCCTGGATCTCGACGATCGAACGGCAACGCTCGAGGGTCGGAAAGACGTGCTTCAGTCCTTCGCGATCGAGATGGGCGTGCGCATCGACGAGACCCGGGATGACGCTCGCCCCGGCCAGATCGACGACCCGGGTTCGGCGTCCATGCCAGCCTCGGACATCCGCTCGGCCGCCGATGGCGACGATGCGGCCGCCGGCGATGGCGAGGGCAGTCGCGGCGGGCCGGCGGGAATCGAGCGTGATGAGGCGGCCGTTCTGGAGGATCCAGTCGGCGGCTATTTCATCCACCCCTTCTCGCGGTACGCGCGCTCGGCGCCCGGATGCAGGGGCAGGCCAACCTTGTCCGGCTGCCAGGCCGTCTTGGGATCGAACTCGGCGAGCCCCGCGTGGCCCCGCACGAGGGCATCCTTGTTCTCGATGACTGTCTTGGTCACCGTGTAGGCCACCGGTTCCGGCAGCTCCTTATTGGTGATGAGGACCGTGGGGAAACCAACTGTCTTCACCGCCTCGCCCTGGCCCTTGAACGTGTCGGCGGGCATGGTGGCGGGCACGTAACCAAGGGGCGCCAGCGCCGTCACCACGTCCGGTTCCGGCCCCAGGAACTTCACGTCCGCCCCCGAGGCGATCTCGCTCACCGAGGGGTGCTTCGGCGTGATCACCGCGAACAGGACGTCGGCCCGGCCGTCCTTGAAAGCATCGACGATCACGTTGTACCCGACGTGCTGGGTGGAGCCGCCCCACGCCTTAATGTCGTTGTAGGTGAGGCCGTACGCGCGTAGGAGCTGGCGCCCGGCAAATTCCCCGAGGGAGCCCACGGGCTGGGTCACCATCTTGATCGGGATCTTCTTGTCCCTGATGTCCTTGATGGAGTTGATGCCGAGCTTCTTGGCCGTGACCGCCACCAGGTAGTAGGTGTCGAACCCTCCCACCAACCCCCGCAGATTGTCGAGCTTGGTGTCGTAGGCCTCCTTGCCGTCCCAAGCCCAGCGGTTCGTGACCGTGAAGGCGAACCCGATTGGCGTCTCGTTCTTGGCCACCAGCCGTGGGTTGCCCACTCCGCCTGCACGCGGCTTGACGTCGATGTTCGAGCCGGGGGGCAAGGTCTTGCGAAGCAGCTCGGCCATGGTGGCGCCATAGACGTACCAGGCGCTTCCGGTGTCGAGGGTTGCGAAGGCCAGATTCACGGAACCCTGGGCCCAGGCACCGCTACCCGACCCTCCAATTGGCAGCAGGGCGGTGAGCGCCACCAGTGCGATGTTCACGAATATCGTCGTTCGGCGTGCTCTCACAGGTCTCGTCCTCCTCGGCGAATCGGGGGAGTATACCCGAGACGATTCACCACCGACGTTCAGGCGAAGGCGGGTGCCACCTCGGCGAGGAACCGCTTGAGCTGACCACGCTGGTCCCACGACGTCAGCCGGAGCGCGATGTGCCCGAGGCCCGCGTCGAAGTACGCGCGGAGCTGGTCCACACACTGATCGGGGCTGCCGGCGATGGTCCACCCCTCCACGAAAGCCGCGCTGAAGTTGGCCGTGTAATACGTATCGAGGAAGGTCTTGCTCTCGGCGAGAGCGGCCGTCCGGTCCTCGTTGATATTGATGTTGTGGTAGAGGGCGCTGCCGAGCGCTGCCGGATCGCGCCCTTCCTCGCGCGCCATGGCCGTGATGCGGCTCCACTGACGGCGAAACTCCTCGGGGCTGAGCTTGTTGGTCATCCAGCCGTCGGCATGCCGCGCCACGCGGCGGAAACTCCGCTCCACCACTGCCTCCGAGGCGCTGGCTCCGCCCTTCCAGGTCAGCCCGGTCGGATTGCTGGCAATCCAGATGGGGCACGGGCGCTGCAGAGGCGGCGGCTCAATGGTGAGCCCGTCGAACTGGTAGAAGCGACCGCGGTGCGACGCCTTCTTGCTGGCGAAGAGGGTGCGGAGAATGGAGATGCCTTCCTCCAGTCGAGCCACACGCTCACTCGGTCGCACGCCCATGACGGCGTGCTCCAGAGCCTGCGCCGCACCCGCTTCATCGGGGCCGCCCAGGCATACGGCGAGCCACGAGCGCCCGCCCGAGAGCACGTCAAGGCTCGCCCACTGGTGCGCCAACATCACCGGATGCCGGTGCACGAACGTGGCCATGCAGCCCACGCCCAAGCGCATGCGTGACGTCACGCTGGCCAGGGCCGACAGCAACGTCACGGCCTCCAGGCGCGGCTTGGCGACGAGGCTATCCCCGACCCACACGGTGTCGAAGGCCCCGGCCTCTTCGGCCGCCACGGTGAGATCGATGAGATCGCGCGCCCCGATCGCGCCCAGCACCACCGCGCGATTGGCGAGCGTGAGTCCGAACGATGCTTTCATCGCTACCTCCCCTCGTACTTCGGCGGCCGCTTCTCCAGGAACGACTTCACCCCTTCCTCGTAGTCATGAGTGGAGCGCAGCCACGCGTAGGACTTCCGTTCTAGCTCGAGGGCCGTCTCCAGCGGGGCTTCCGCGCCGCGGTTGAGCACCATCTTGAGGGTGCGCACGGCGAGGGGCGGCCGCTCGGCCAGCTCTCCGGCGAGAGTACCGACGGCCTCGTCGAGCTTGTCGTCGGCGACGGCCTCGGTCACCAGTCCCCACACTTCCGCCCGCTCAGCGGAGATGCGCTGGCCGGTCAGCATGAAGAGCTTGGCCCGGGTCATGCCGATGAGGCGCAGCGCGCGCTGAGTCCCGCCGCTACCCGGTATCATGCCGAGCCGAACCTCCGGAAAGGCGAACTCCGAGCGGCGCGTGGCGATCCGAAAGTCGCACGCGACCGCCAGTTCCAGCCCCGCTCCCATCGAGTAGCCATCGATGGCGGCGATCACCGGCTTCCGACAGCGCTCGGCGGCGGTCAACGTATCGCCCCACAGCTCGAGGTCGGCGGGGGCCAAGGTCAGAAACTCGGCGAGGTCTCCGCCGGCGCTGAAGGCCTTGCCTCCCGCCCCGCGCACGACGACCACACGCACGCGGTCGTCGGCATCAAGGTCCCGGAAGATCCTCGGAAACTCGTTGCGCATGGCCACGGTCATGGTGTTCATCTTGGCCTGGCGATCGATCCAGAGCGTCGCCACCGCGCCCGTGCCCTCAACCCGCAGAAACTCGCTCATGGCTGGATCTCCGTATAGTGTCCGTCGCGCAGGAGCCGGCGCAGGATCTTGCCCGATGCCGTCTTGGGGATGTCCTTCACGAACACCACCCGCCGCGGGCGCTTGAAGCCGGCCAGGTCCGCGCTCGCGCGACAGTGGCGGTCGAGGGCTGATGCCGTGAGCCCAGATGCGCGCGGCACCACGAAGGCCACGACCCGCTCGCCCCATCGTTCATCCGGCTCGCCGATCACCGCCACCTCACCGACCAGCGGATGGCGGGAGAGGATCTCCTCGACTTCCACGGGATGGATGTTCTCGCCCCCGCTGATGATCATGTCGTCCACCCGCCCGGCCACCACCAGCTCACCGTCCTCATCGATGTACCCCATATCGCCCGTGAAGTACCACCCATCGCGCAAGGCGCGAGCATCAGCGTCGGGCCTGTTCCAGTAGCCGACGAAGGCCTCCTCGGAGTCGAGGCTGGCGATGATTTCTCCCCTCTCCCCCACGCCTACCGCCTCCTCCGGACCAACCCGCCGCTCGAGGCTCGCGACCACCACCCGCAACGCGGAATGCAGTCCCGGCCGTCCCGCCGATCCCGCTTTGCCAGGAGCGTCGGGGCGCACCGAGAACGTATAGATCTCGGTGGACCCGTAGTGGTTCACGAAGACATCGGGGGTAAAGGCGCGGGTGCACGCCTCGGTCAAGGTGGGCAGCATGGGCGCCCCCGCATACGCCAGCTTGCTCACCGAGGTGACATCAGCACGCGCGAAGTCCGGGGCGTGCACGAGCTCCCAGAAGAGGGTAGGGATCAGGTACAACGCGCTGAGCCGCTCACTCGCGATCAGCGAGAGGGCTTCGCCCGGGCTCCAGTCGGGCTGACACACGAAGCAACCGTTGACTACCATCATGCTCGTGAGGGAGTGAATTCCCATGGTGTGGTAGAGGGGCATGACACCAAGGGTCCGCTCGCCCCAGTCATACCGACACTGGAGGGTATGGGCGACGGCTCCTGCCACGTGGTTGGCGTGGGTCCGCGGCACGCCCTTGGGTCGCCCGGTCGTGCCTGAGGTATAGAGGAGAAGGGACAGGTCCGTCGCCGCCACCTGCGCCTCTTCTCGCGCTCCCTCGTCAAGCAGGGTGTCGAAGGGCAGGGCCGCGACAGGCGCCGCCACGCCCACATGCACGAGCCCGACGTCACGGCCCCGCACGGCCTCGGCGACGGCCAGCGCGGTCGCGTCTTCGCAGAAGACGAGGCGAGCCCCGCTATCGTCGAGGACGTAGCGCAGCTCTCCCGGAGAAAGTCGGAAGTTCACAGGCGTTGGGACCCCGCCCATCTTCTGCAACGCCCAGTACACCAGCACGTGTTCCACCCGGTTCTTGAGGACGATCAGCACGCGGTCGCCCCTGGCGACGCCGGCCCGGGCAAGGCCGCACGCAAGGGCATCGGTGCGAGTATCCAGCTCGGTGTAGGTCAGCCGGGTCTGTCCGTGGATGACTGCTTCCGCCCCTGGTCGGCGGCGCGCCGAGCGTCGGAGCATCTGGCCGAGGGTCATGCGACGAGCAGCACCTTACCCTTGTTGCGGCGGTCGAGGACATGCTGGACGGCCGCCCGCGCGTCCCGGAGAGGGAATGCTCGATCGATCACCGGCCGCAGACGGCCCCCCTGCACATTCTCTAAGATTGTTCTCAGCTCGAGGATCGAGCCGAGATTGGTGCCAAGGATGCGGAGGTTCTTGGAGTAGACGTGGCGGAGGTCGAGCCGACCCCAGTGCGTGTCGTGCGACCCGATGGAGACGAGCGTTCCCAGACGTGTCAACGCATAGGTGCTGCGCTCGAACGTCTCGCCACCGATGTGCTCGACCACCACGTCGACGCCACGCTTGCCCGTCCACGCCTTCGCCTCTTCCACGAAATCCTGCGTGCGGTAGTTGACAACACGCTCCGCGCCGAGCGCCTTGGCAAACTCGATCTTGTCGTCCGAGCCCACCGTGGTCATGACCCGAGCCCCGATGAGACGCGCGATCTGAATGGCCGCGCTCCCCACACCGCTGCCGGCCGCCTGGACGAGGACTGTCTGGCCGGGCCGCAGCTGCGCCTGGACCACCAGGCCATGCCACGAGGTGAGCATGGCGAGAGGGAGAGCCGCTCCCTGCTCGAAGGAGATCGCATCGGGCAAGGGAAGCACGTTGGCGCCAGGAACTTTCACCAGCTCCGCGTAGCCGCCATCCTTGTGAGCTCCCAGATACCCGTAGCGGACGCACACCGTCCGCTCGCCGCGCAGGCAGTATTCGCATATCCCGCACGAGAAGCCGGGGAAGACGATGACGCGCTGCCCGTCCGCGAACCCGGCCGCGCCGGCCTTCACGGTGCCCGTCACCTCACACCCGTTCACGTGAGGAAGCCCTTCGGGCGGCGGGAATCGGCCGTCGAGGAGCAGCATGTCAACCTGATTCA
The DNA here is from genome assembly GCA_963754315.1 of uncultured Candidatus Rokubacteria bacterium. Classification (GTDB taxonomy): domain Bacteria; phylum Methylomirabilota; class Methylomirabilia; order Rokubacteriales; family CSP1-6; genus CAVWFS01. The sequence goes on along the minus strand of CAVWFS010000001.1, from coordinate 106,870 downwards.
GGGCGCAGGCGCGCACGCGTACGAGCACCTCGCCCGCTCCCGGGACAGGGTCGCGGTAGTCGTCGTACAGGATCTTCTCCGCTCCTCCGTGCTCTTTGAAGAACGCCGCTTTCACTCGGATTCTCCCTCCCAGGCGGGGCGCCCGCGCGGGTTGACGGCACCGCCTCGGGCAGGATACACGTAGCGTGGGAATGAAGCGAGGGGCCCACCGCGAACACCAATCTGGAGAGGTCTGCCATGAGCAGCGAAGCGCGACGTGCAGAGGAGAGCCGGCAACCCGGGTCGATCTGGATGCGGTGGGGGCCCTATCTCGCAGAGCGCCAGTGGGGAACGTTCAGACGGGCTGGACCGGACTGGTGGCGCCGCTGATCCACTTCTCGGATCGATGGACAGCCAGGCTCTCCTCGACGACTTCGATCGCCCAACCCCGGCTTCGACCAAGCGGGCGGCACGGAGAAAGGCATGAACGGGATGTCCGCGTTGCCAAGTTTTCCCGCTCTCTATCAGATCAACACCCGGGTCTGGCTTTACGATCTGGCCCAGCGCGTGGGACGGCCGGTTACCCTCGATGACGTATCCGACGCCTCCCTGGACCAAGTCGCCTCCGACGGGTTCGACTGGGTGTGGCTCCTCGGCATCTGGCAGACGGGCGAGGCGGGGCGGCAAGTGTCGCTGAGCCAGGCTGACTGGCAGCGCGAGTACGGTGAGCTTCTGGCCGACTGGAGCCCGGAGGACGTATGCGGTTCTCCCTTTGCGGTACGGGAGTACGTCGTTCACCGCGACTTCGGAGGACCGGACGCGCTCGCTCGCCTCCGGCGCCGTCTGGCTGCGCGTGGGGTCCGGCTCATGCTCGACTTCGTCCCGAACCACACGGCACCGGATCATCCTTGGGTTCAGAATCATCCGGAGTACTACGTGCATGGCAGCGACGCAGATCTGGCGCGTGAGCCAGGAAACTACATCCGGGTCAGCACCGGAGGAGGAACGCGCGTTCTGGCGCACGGCAAGGACCCATACTTTCCCGGATGGCCCGACACCCTACAGGTGAACTACCGCCATGGCGGCCTGCGGCAGGCCATGCGAGAGGTTCTCGAGCGGATCGCCGGCCAATGCGACGGGGTGCGCTGCGACATGTCCATGCTGGTTCTCCCCGACGTCATTGAACGCACGTGGGGAAGACGTGCACGCCCAACTGACGGAAGCGCCCCCATCGACGACTCGTTCTGGCCGGAGGCGATCGGCCAGATCCGCAGGGCGCATCCAGACTTCGTTTTCATGGCCGAGGCGTACTGGGACCTCGAGTGGACCTTGCAGCAACAGGGTTTTGACTATACGTACGACAAGCGCTTCTACGACCGCCTGCACGCCCAGGACGCCGTCGCCGTACGCGGGCATCTGCACGCCGATCCCGAGTTTCAACGAAGATCGGTGCGCTTTCTCGAGAACCACGATGAGCCCCGAGCGGCCGCCGCCTTCCCGGATCGCGTGCATCGGGCGGCCGCCGCGCTGGCCTTCCTGGTACCGGGCCTACGCTTCCTGCACGAGGGGCAACGCTCCGGTCGCCGCCTGCGCGCCTCCAACCACCTGCGCCGACGGAGCCCGGAGCCAGTCGATGTGGAACTGAGAGATTTCTACAATAGCCTCCTCGGGGTCATGCGACGGCCAGAGGTGCGAGACGGCGCGTGGCAATTGGTCGCATGCCAGCCCGCCTGGGGGGGCAACCCAACCTGGGAGCGCTTCATCGCCTACGCATGGGCCGGGCCGGGATGCCGGCTTCTCGTGGCGGTCAACTACGGCCCCACCCAGGGACAGTGCTACGTCCGGCTTCCCTTCGCTGATCTCCCGGGACGAGCATGGCACCTGCGTGACCTCTTGAACCCGCGCCTCTCGTACGAGCGCAGGGGCGAGGATCTGGCGGGGGCCGGCCTCTACCTCGACCTCGAGGCCTGGGCATACCACGTGTTCGAGGTGGTGTAGGCCAAGGAGCGCTGTCAGTGTGCGCCGCCTACGTGGGCGGCGCCGGTGATAACGGCAAGGCGCTTGGCCAGCGGCGTGTTTCGGCTGCGGGCGACCCGCACCTCTCCGTCGACGATCACGCACGAGATTCCCGGGATGTCGCCTCGCGCGATGGCGCCGAACGCATCGTCAGCCGCCGACGCGGCCGGCGCGTCGCACACGACCAAGTCGGCCGGCTGGCCCACGGTGATGGTGCCGGTGCTCAGGCGGAAGGCGCGCGTGTTGTTGCCAGTGGCCAGAGCGATGCTCAGTTCGGGCGCGAGATCACCGAGAGAGCTCATCTCGCAGACGGTCTTGAATACTCCCATCGGCATGACACCAGTTCCTGTCGGCGTGTCACTCGCCAGGCAGACCCGGTGCAGGGCACGGGCCTCGCGTGCTAGGCGGAGGATGAAGAGCGCAGAGCGAAGATTCCCGGCCTGCACGATCTGCAGGGCCATGTCCGTCTCGGTGATGATGCGCGCCAGTCCCGCGTCATCGAGCGACGTGGTACCGCCGTTGACGTGGCCGCACACGTCCGGCCGCAACCTCAGCAGGACGTCGTGGCTTATTGGGCTCGAGCCTGGTATGGAGTTGCCACCACTGTGGGACATGACGGTAAGCCCATGCTTCTGGGCGTTGCGGATCTCGGCTTCCCCGTCGAGGGGATGGCGATAGCCCCCGAAACCGTACTTGGCGTGGCGGACGCCGTGGCGCGCCATCTCCGCAAAGTCGTCCTCGGTCAGGCCCGGTTCGAGGACAACACTCCCCGCGTTGACCTTCATTCCGTTGGGATGGAAGCCGGCAAAGCACTTGGCGGCCGCGATGGCGAGCGCCTTCGCGGCCACCGGATCGTGGGGCCTCCCGGGAGCGTGCACGCCCTCGCCCGCTGAGACCACACTGGTGATTCCACCATGCACGTACGAGTCGAGGAAGTCGACGGTCTTCTGGCGAGGTGTGTAGTCGCCGAGGACCACGTGGCAGTGCGAATCGATAAGCCCCGGAATCACGGTCGTGCCCCGGCAGTCGACCACCACGTCGGCGCCAGCCGTGTCCACGTCCCGCGCGTGCCCGCAGGCGACAATGTTCCCGTCCCGGACGAGCACGGTGTCAGCCTCGAGAATTGGCGCGTCGAGTCGTCCACTGGCCAGCCGTCCGATATTCACAACCGCCAGAGTCCTCATGCCAGTCACTCCTTGCCTGCGGCAGGGGGCTGTGCATTCACGTCTCTCGTGATCCCCGCGCCGCGTCGCGATCCCAGCAGGCGGAAAAGGCGCGCGGGTGTCAATGGCATCTCGTTGATCTCGACGCCCAGCGGCGCCAGGGCATCCGCGACCGCGTTGGCGATGGCGGCCGGGGCCCCGATGGTGCCGCCTTCGCCCGCACCCTTGAAGCCGCCCAGCGTCGAGGGCGAAGGCCGGTCAAGGTGATGGACATCGACCTTGGGAATCTCGCACGCAGTCGGAACGAGGTAGTCCATCAGACTCCCGGTCAGAAGTTGCCCCTCGGGACCGTAGACCAATTCCTCGAGGAGGGCGGCTCCCACGCCCTGAGCGACAGCGCCGACGGCCTGTCCCTCCACGATGAGCGGGTTGATGACGCGCCCGCAGTCCTCGACGAGGACAAGCGTGCGCACGCGTACCTCGCACGTCGAGGAATCGACCTCGACCACGGCGAGATGCGTGGCGTTCGACGCCGTTCCGAAGTAGGGATCGTAGAAGCGGGTGGTTTCCAGCCCCGGTTCCATTCCCTTGGGAAGGCGTCGCGTGCCGCCGTATGCCGCCTGCGCCACGTCGCGCAACGTCACGACACGGGCCCCGGCACCCCTGACGGCGAACCGCCCATCGTTGATCTCGATATCCTCGGGTGAGGCCTCAAGCTGGTGGGCGGCGATGGCAACCATCTTCTCGCGCAAGGCCCGGCCGGCCAGGATCGCGGCACCCCCACCGAGAACCGCGCTCCGGCTGGCGTAGGTGCCCGTCCCCGCCGGTGAGGCGGCGGTGTCGCCGTGCACGACGCGTACGTCGGCCAGTCTCAAGCCCAGCTCGTCGGCCACGACCTGGGCCAGGCTCGTCTCGTGGCCTTGACCATGACACGCGAGCCCGAAAGTCGCGGTGACCGTCCCGCCGGGATCCACGCGCAGGGTGACGCCTTCGGTGCCCGTCGCGATGGTCGACCCCGGCGACACTGGGATGGCCGAGCCGACGCCGGTCAGCTCGACGTAGGAAGCGACGCCGATACCAAAGCACCGCCCGGCAGCGCGTGCTCGAGCCTGCTCCGCGCGGAGCGCGGCGTAGTCGGCCCTCGTGCAGACACTCTCCAATGTCTCCCGGAAGGTGGCGGTGTCCCAGACGACACCGGAGGGCGACCGATAGGGACACTCCTCCGGACTGATCATGTTGCGTCGGCGCATCTCCACGGGATCGAGCCCGAGCCGGCGTGCGGCACGTTCGAGGAGCGACTCGGTCACGAACGTTGAGACGGGACGCCCCACACCCCGGTAGGGGCCCATCGGCGCCTTGTTGGTGGCGACCCCCGTGCCAGCCCCCCGATAGTGGGGCACGCGGTAGGGACCAGGGAGAAAGCTGATCACCTGGATCACCTCGATGCTCGCCGTCCACGGATAGATGGAGTAAGCACCGATGTCGGCGGTCACGCGCGCACGAAGCCCACGGATCGTGCCGTCGACGTCCACACCCAGCTCAGCATCGACAATCTCGTCCCAGGCCTGGGTGCTGGTGAGCAGATCCTCGCGCCGATCCCCGATCCATCGCAGTGGGCGCCCCAGCCTCCGCGCGAGAGCCGAGACGACGATCTCCTCGGGGTACAGCGCGCTCTTCATCCCGAATCCTCCGCCGACGTCGGGCGCCACCACCCGGACGCGGTGGGCGGACACACCCAAGAGGTCGGCTAGAAGATCCCGCACGAGGCCTGGCACCTGGGTCGAAGACCACAAGGTCAGGCTTTGCGTGCCCGCTTCCCATTCGGCAAGGCAGGCCCGGTTCTCGATCGTAACGCCGGCGTGGCGGTTGAAGCGAAAGCGGTCACCAACCACCAGAGGGGCGGCGGCCAGAGCGCCATCGGCATCGCCTTGGGCGAAGGTCCGCTCGACCAGTGCATTGCTCCCGACCGCCTCGTGGACGAGCGGCGTTCCTGCGCGGAGGGCTAGCTCCGGATCGTGGACAGCTTCGAGGGGCTCCCAGTCGACGACGACCACCTCCGTCGCGTCTTCGGCCACGTACCGGCTCTCGGCGACCACGGCGGCCACCGCCTCGCCTGCAAACCGGACCTTGCCGTGGGCGAGGGCCGGATATTCAGTCGTGAGGTAACCTCGCATGCGCGACTCGGCCCGTACTGGCCCCACCTGCCGAGCCATCTCGTCCCCGGTCACGCAAGCAATGACACCAGGAAGCACACGCGCCCGTGTCACGTCGATCCGACGCAGGCGCGCGTGCGCGTGTGGGCTTCGCACGAAGGCGACATGCAGCATGCCTGGCCGGGCAAGATCGGCCACGAAGCGCCCCTGACCAGCCAGAAGGCGCGCGTCTTCGACCCGCGGCACCCGCGCCCCGACGAGCGTCACGCTCGATCAGGCTCCGGTGTTCATGTGGGGGTCGCGGCCAGTCGCGTGTGCATCGGTCTCGTATCCGGACCGTGATTCTACCCGGGAGGCCAACGTCGAGTCATCACCGCGGCCTGCACGCCGCACGATCATGCGATCGTCAGATCGCGGGTGACAGACCCCGGGCCCGCTGGTAGTCTTCGGTAGTCTGGCCTGCGGAGGTCCTCAGATTCGCATGCGTCGTCCCCCGCTCCTCGTCGTCCTGGTAGCCATGGTGCTCATTGCCCTCGGTGAGACCGCCGGCGCCGTGATGTCCCAGCTCCGTCCGGCCATCGACCGGTACGCCGCCGCCCGCATCGACGCGAATCGCGAGGCCCACGGCCTGACCGGCTCGCCCGAGTACGATGACGAGATCCGGGCGCGGGCAACGTATGCCGCGGAGGCGGGTCTGTCCTTTTTCCACACTCACGCGGAGGGTATGGGGCTCATCCTATTCATCATGAGCACCCTGGTGGCGAAGGTCGTTCCCTCGTGTGGTCGGCGCGGGCTCCTCTACCTGCTCCTGACGATCGGCTCCCTCTTTCCTCTCGGCTACCTCGTCTACGGGATCACGGTGCTGGAGGCCGGTCGTGACACCGGAATCGGCCTGACAGAGCGCTGGGTGCTCTCGCCGCTCGGCAGTCTGGCCCTCGTGGGCCTGATCGGGCTTGGAGTCGAACTGGCCGGTGTTGTCCGACGCGCCCGGCGGCCGTCCACACCGTGAGGGATCGCCCAGGCGCTCCGAACGCTGACCGGGTGTGGCAGTTTCCATCGCCGTGGGTGTTACTCGTGGCGGTCCTCTTGGTCGTATGCGCCGAGGTGGGGGGGGCCTCGATGGTTCGCTTCAAGATCGACCTCGCGCGCTGGGCCCGCAACGCGATGTTGGCCCGCCCCGTCGTTCACGGCCTGGTGGGCGTGCGCGACGTCGACGAGCAGATCCTGGATGAAGCGCTGGTGAAATTCGACGCTGGCCTGCGCCTCTTCCACCTGCACGCGGAGGGGATGGGATTGGTGATCATCGTGACGACCACCGTGGCCGCGTCCCTCGCCGCGCCCGGCCGGGCGCGGTCGATCCTCATCACGCTTCTCACGGTAGGAGGGGCAGGGTATCCTCTCGGCTACCTGCTGTGGAGCGGGCTCATCCCGGTGGTCGGACTCGAGAGGGGGAAGGCGATCGCCGAGTGGCTAGTGTGGATTCCCTTCGGCGGGGCAACGATTGTCGCGCTCTGGTGGCTGGTCGCCATCGTCGCGCTACGTCTCGGTCGGTGACGATCCACGCCCGGTTGCTCGCCGCCCTCGTCCTGCTGGGAGCGCCGATCGTCGCGCACGCTCACCACCTCGGCAGCTACTCGCCGCGTGACAACGAGATCTCCGCCAACTTCAAGCAGCTGAAGTTCGCCATCCAGGCGGGGAAGTTCGACGTCGCTCAGCGTCTGTTCGAATCGGGCGCGGTCCGCAAAGAGATGCTGGCCATGGCCGCCCGCCTCCCACCAGGGCTCGAGAGCCAGGTCGCAGGGAAGCTTCGCGAGCACAAGGGCGCCGAGGCCGAGCGTGGCCTGGTGACCTTCTTCGCCGCGCTCACCCGGGATCTGGCTCAGGAGGCCGAACGCCAGGTCAGCGACAGGTCGGTACCGGTCGAGGTGCGGGCCGCCGCCGGCCGCAAGTTCCTGGAGGCGATCTGGCGCTACTACAACCTAGTAGACTTTGCCATCTCGCAGTATGATCCCAAGGCCGCCGTGACTGTCCGCCTCGCCTTCGACGAAGCCGAGAGTCTTGCGAAGGTAGCCACGGCTCCGGTCGCCGCCAATCCCTGCTCCGGAGGGAGACCCGCAGCTCGCGACGCCGCGATGCAGAATCCCGAGCGGCTGCGCCAGCCGCTGGCGCGTATCGCCCAGGCGCTCAGTGGAGTGGTCGACTCGACAACGTTAAGGAGGTCATCATGAAGGGCAAGACGTTGCTCGTTCTGATCGTCGCCGCGGGGGCGCTCGGCGCCGCCGTGGCCCTCGCCCCGGCTCAGGCGCCGAAGGTGGTGAAGATCGGCGACCTCGGTTCAAAGGTCGGCGTGTTCGAGGGGTACGGCAAGTACCAGACCATGGGGGTCACCCTGGCCGTGGAAGAGCTCAACGCCAAGGGTGGCGTCCTCGGGCACAAGATCGAGATCGTCTCGGAGGACGACGAGACCAAGCCGGCCCCCGCCGTCCGCAAAGCGGAGAAGCTCATCCTGCAGGACGAGGTGAAGATGATCGTGGGCGCGGTGTCCAGCGGCGCCACGATGGCGATGATGGATGTCACCAAAAAGCACAAGACCATCCATTGGAACTCGGTGTCCTGCGCCGAGTTCATGCGGACGACCAAGTTCCACAAGTACTATTTCTCGAACCAGCCTGACTCGCGCATGCAGGCCAACGGCTTGGCCAAGTACATCCTCGACAAGATGGGCAGGAAGGTCTACATCTTCTACACGGACTACGCGATGGGTCAGTCTGACGGTCGCCAGTTCAAGACGGCCTTCGAGGCTCTCGGCGGCGAGGTGGTGGGCGTGGCAGGCGCGCCGCTGGACACCAAGGACTTCAGCCCCTGGTTCGGCGCCATCAACCAATCCACTCCTGACGTGCTCTTCCTGGCCTTCGCGGGGACGGATTCCCTTCGGCTGATGACCCAGCTTCAGTCGTTCGGCATGACCAAGAAGTACAAGCTGGCGGGGATCGACTGCTTCCTCCTCCAACAGGACCTGCCCGCCATTGCCGAGGCCATGGAGGGTTTCGTCCAGCTCAACCACTTCTCCGCCTTCAACCCCGACCCGAACATGCAGGCCTTCAACCAGAAGTTCAAGAAGCGTTGGAATCTGGACGCCAACATCGCGGCCGGGTCCTATGACGCCGTCCTCTTCTGGGCGGCGGCCGTCGAAAAGGCCAAGAGCTTCGATCCCGACAAAGTAGCCGAGGCCCATGAAGGGATGTGCCTGGACAACACCCACATCGGGCGTCAGTGCATTCGCAAGGAAGATCACCAGGTCGTCATGGACATGCATCTGTATCGGGTCGAGAAAGGGAAGAACATTCCCATCGCCCGCATCCCAGGTTCTGACACCATCGGCGAGCCCATGGTGGGCAAGGACCCCATCGCCGGCTTCAGCTGGGAGATCAAGAAAAAGAACTAGCCCGGCTTGGATTACCTCACCGCGGTCCTGCTGCCGCAGCTCCTGCACGGCCTCGTCTTCGGGGCCGCGCTGGGGCTGCTGGCGCTGGGCCTCACCGTCATCTTCGGCCTGCTCGGTGTGATGAATTTCGCGCACGGTGAGCTGTTCATGATGGGCGCCTACGCTGGCATCGCCGTCATCGGCCTCACCCAGTCATTCTGGGTGGCGCTGATCCTGGCCCCGCTGATGATTGGCGTCTTGGGCGCCGTGACCGAGGTGGCCACCATTCGCCCCATCTACCGTCGGGAGCCCCTCTACGGGCTCATCTTGACCTTCGGACTCGCGCTCGTCTTCCGGGAGGGCATCCGGCAGATTTTCGGCGGTGACATGCGGCGTATCTTGCCACCGCTGCCGGGCTCGTCTCCCCTCCTCGGCATGACCTATCCGAACTACCGATTGTTCCTGCTCGCCATCTCGTCGGCGCTGCTCCTGGCCATCTGGCTCTTCTTCACCAGGACCCGAGCGGGAATCCTCGTACGGGCGGCCGTGCAGGACGCGGAGATGCTCGATGGGTTGGGGGTCAACGTCCAACGGGTTTTCACCTGTACCTTCGCCGGCTCGGCCGCCCTCGCCGCCCTGGCTGGCCTGCTGCTCGCGCCCATCTTTACGGTCTATCCGCAGATGGGCGTCGAGATGATCCTGCTCGCCTTCATCGTCGTCATCCTGGGGGGTATGGGCTCCATGGGCGGCTCGGTGGTGGCGGCCTTCATTATTGGCATCGCCCAGAGCGTCCTCTCCCTCTGGATGAACCCCCAGCGAGTGGCCATCGCCATCTTCGGCATCATGATCGTCGTGCTCATTGCCCGGCCGCGTGGGCTGTTCGGACGCGAGGGCGTCCTTGAATAGGGTGCTGACGTGGCGAATGGCAGTCGTCTTCGGCGCGCTGGCCGCCCTGCCGCTCCTGCCTTTCATGTCGCGCTATTACCTGCTCCTGACCTTCGACGCCCTGCTCTTCGGGGGCATTGCCATGAGCCTGGATCTGCTCATGGGCTACACGGGACTGGTGTCCTTTGGCCACGCCGCCTTCTACGGATTGGGCGCCTACGCAACGGCCGTGCTCATGGAGCGCGGGGTGCTGTCCGTGTGGCTGTGTCTCGGTTTCGCGGCCGTGGTCGTCGGCCTCTATGCCCTCGTGGTGAGCTACTTCGCCACCAGCCGTCGCGGCATCTACTTCGCGCTACTCACCCTCATCTTCGCCGAGGTCGTCTACACCTTCTTCCGGTACACGCAGGCCTTCGGTGGCTCGGACGGAATCCAGGGCTTGCCCGACGCTCACCTCTGGCCGGGGATGGTCATCGACACTCCGGTCAAGAAGTACTACCTGGTGCTCTGCTACTTGTTGGGGGCGTACGTCATATGCCGGGTGGTGGTCGCGTCGCACTTCGGCCGCGTCCTGGTGGCCATCCGCGAGAACGAGGACCGGGCCCGCTTTCTCGGCTACGACGTGCAGCGCTACAAGATGGGGGCTTGCATGATTTCCGCGCTCCTCACCGGCCTTGGAGGAGCCATCTACCCGATCCGCTCGGCCTTCGCCACTCCCGATCTCATGGTGTGGACGGAGTCAGGCGAGTTCATCATCTCGGTCATGATCGGAGGAATCGGCACCCTGGTCGGCCCGATCATCGGGGGCGCATTCTTCACCATCCTGCGTGACAAGGTATCCTCGTACGTCGATTGGTACTTCATCGTGATCGGCGTCGTCCTGGTCGTCATCGTGCTGTTCATGCCGAAAGGACTGCTGGGACTCCGCCGCCTGCGTGGACCGCGGGCGAGGCGGGCCACGACGTGAAGGAGGTGGCCAACGTCCTCGAGGTGGCGGGAGTCTCCAAGCAATTCGGAGCCCTGGCCGCGCTGGCCAGGGTGAGTCTGGCCGTACGCCAGGGAGAGGTCTTCTCGGTGATCGGTCCGAACGGCGCGGGCAAATCCACCCTCTTCAACGTCGTGGCCGGACTGCACGCGCCGACCTCGGGGACGGTGGTCCTCGACGGCCGGGACATCACGGGCTGTTCTCCGGAAACCATCAACCGGCTGGGCGTCGCCAAGACGTTCCAGATCACGAACCTGTTCCCCGCCATCTCCGTGTCCGATAACGTTCGGGTCGCCGCGCAGTCGCGCGTCCGCGATTCGGGGCGTCTCGTCTCCCTGTGGCGGGCGCCTGACGTCGAGCCGCAGGTCGCCGCGCTCCTGGCCGCCTTCGGTTTGGAACGCCGGCGGGATGAGCTGGCCGAGAACCTGTCCCACGGTGAGCAGCGCTATCTGGAGATCTGCGTGGCCCTCGCCACCGAGCCGACGTTGCTCATGCTCGACGAGCCCACGGCCGGCATGACACCTGGCGAAACCAAGGAGGCCACGGCCCTCATCAAGCGGATCGTGAACGACAGAGGTCTCACCCTTCTGCTCATCGAGCACGACATGAGCGTGGTCATGGGGATCTCGGATCGGATCGCCGTCCTGCATTTCGGCGAGAAGATTGCCGAGGGCACGCCCGCCGAGATTCGTAGCGATCCGAAGGTCATCGACGCGTACCTGGGGGGGACCGAGGACTGAGCGATGCTCCGGATCGATAGCCTCCGCGCCGGCTATGGGGCAACGCCCATCCTCTTCGGCGTCTCGCTCGAAGTCCGAGAGGGCGAAGCGGTCGCCCTCCTCGGCAAGAATGGCATGGGCAAGACCACGCTCATGAAGACAGCCATGGGCTTCCTGCCCGCGTGGCAGGGTCGCATCGAGTTCGAGGGCCGGAGCCTCATCGGGCTGATGCCCCACGCGATTGCGCGACTCGGTGTGGGGCTGGTGCCAGAGAATCGGCGCATCTTCCCCGGCCTCACCGTGCGCGAGAATCTCGAGCTCGGCCTGTCGGCCGTCCCGGCCCGCACCGCCGCCGTGCGACGCGAGCGCTTCGATGAAGTCTTCCGCCACTTTCCGCGCTTGCGAGAGCGCCTCGATCAACCGGGCAAGACCTTGTCGGGAGGAGAGCAGCAAATGCTTGCCATCGGCCGCGTCATGATGGCGGGATCCCGTCTCATCCTCATGGACGAACCCACCCAGGGGTTGGCACCCACCTTCGTGCGACACATCCGGGACATGATCGCCGAGCTGAAGCGGGGCGGTGTCACCGTGCTCCTCGTCGAGCAGAACGCACGGGTGGCCCTGTCCGTGTGCGATCGGGGCTACATCATGGAGAAGGGACAGATCGTGTTTGACGGTCCCTCCAAGGAACTACGCGAGAGCCCGGTCACGCGTGAGAAGCTCGGTGTTTGAGTCGGAGGGGGCCTCGACGGCCCCCTCCGAGGCCTCCCCCAGGATGGGATTGCGCCGGCAAAGCCGGCGCTCGGAAAAGACGAGCGCGGGTTGAGTGACTCGGATGGAGCGGTTCTCTGCTCATGTCGAGAGTGGGACGGCCGGGTGGAGACGACGTGTGATGTTTGATCCGCGTGGCGCTCGCCGTCATGGTGCTCGGGGGGCTCGTGTGGGCACTCCCGATCCGCAAGCCAGGCCAGGAGGCGGGGCATCACGCGGCTCATTCTCCGCCTACCCTCGATGCTTTCGAGAGGGCTGGCGTCACCGAGTTCAAGGAGGGACAGCGAGGACCGGCCTTCCGGCTGGCGACCCTCGACGGCCGCGACGCTTCGCTTCACGAGTGGGCGGACAAGGCCATCGTATTGAACTTCTGGGCGACGTGGTGCCAGCCCTGCACCCTGGAGATGCCGACCCTGGAGGCGCTGTGGCGAACCTATCGGGAGCGCGGGCTGATCGTGATCGGGATTGCGGTCGATCGCGGCGCCCCCCGTGCTCTGCTCGACCCGTACGTGAAGAACCTCGACCTGACCTTTCCCATTCTGCTGGACCCGGAGATGAGCACGGCGAACGCCTGGCGGGTCACAGGCCTCCCCGCCACATTCGTCATCCGCCCGGGTGGAGAGGTGGCGGGCATGGCGGTCGGGGCACGCGAGTGGAACAGCCGGGAGATGCAGGCGCTTTTGGAAGTGTTGCTTCGCGGGCCTCGAGCGGGCCCCCCGAACACCTCTCGATAGCGCGCCGACGTGCGCGCATCGTTTCCGCCTCCGTCAATTCGAGACTACGGTATGCTCACCGCCCATGAGCCCACAATCCTTTCGTGTCGGAATCGTCGGGGCCGGCGCCAACACCCGGCTTCGCCACATCCCTGGTCTCAAAGCGATCCCGGGGGTGGAGATCGTCAGCGTGGCCAACCGTAGCCGCGAGTCCTCCGAGCGCGTCGCGCAGGAGTTCGGCATTCCGCGCATCTACGACTCCTGGCCGGAGCTGGTCCGTTCGGCCGACACTGACGCAATCTGTATCGGTACGTGGCCGAACCTTCACTGCGAGGTCACCCTGGCCGCCCTGGAGGCCGGCAAGCATGTTCTCTGCGAGGCGCGCATGGCCATGAACGCCGACGAGGCTCATCGGATGCTGGCGGCCTCACGACGTCGGCCAGAGCTGATCACCCAGCTGGTCCCCGCCCCCCACACCCTCGAGGTCGATAGCACCATCACGGCACTCATGGCCGAGGGGTACCTGGGCGACCTTCTCGCGGTCGAGGTTCACTCCCGACAAGGCAGCTTCGTGGACCGCCAGGCTCCCCTCCATTGGCGGCAGGATGCCGCCCTCAGCGGCCTCAACGTCTTGAATATGGGGATCTGGTACGAGGCGGCCATGCGCTGGGTGGGTCCCGCAGCCCGAGTCATGGCAACCACCCTGGTAGCCATTCCGGACCGCCGAGACGCCAGCGGGGTCCTCCGCCCGGTCACGGTTCCCGATCACGTGGACATCCTGGCCACCTTGGCCAAGGGGGCCAGCGCCCATCTCCGGTTCAGCAGCGTCACGGCCCTCGGCCCCCCCAACGAGGCGTGGCTCTTCGGCAGTGATGGCACGCTTCGAATCGATGCCGATGCCCGTCGACTCTACGGCGGGCGGCGGGGCGCCACCGCGCTCGAGGAGATCGTCATCCCGGTCGAGCGCCGAATCGGCTGGCGGGTCGAGGAGGAATTCGCCAACGCCGTCCGCGGCAAGGAGACGATCACTCGGACCAATTTCGAGGACGGCGTCCGCTACATGGAGTTCACCGAAGCTGTTGCGCGCAGCGCGGCCAGCGGCCAGGCGGTGCCCCTCCCGCTCGTCTGACGGGGCCTCAGTACTCGCCGAGGCAGCGGTCGACCAGAGCTTTGGCTGCTGCCCAGTCGTACGCCCGGAACATCCGTCCGTTCACCACCGGCTGGGACGCCGAGTAGAACATCTCGTACTGAAGTTGCCGTCCGCCGAATTCGGTGCCCACGAAATCCCAGATGAGCTTGAGGAGCTTGATTCGTTCGCGCGCCGACGCGGTGGTCGACTGGTAGTAGCGCTCGGTGTCCCTTCGCGTATGGGTACTCTGGAAGGCCTGCTCCGAGGACGGCACAGCCTGGAAGGCTCCACCAGCCAGCTCGCGAATGGAACGGAGCATGTCCACGATGAAACGGCGCTGGAGACTCATGCCCGCGTAGATGTACTGGGGATGAGGGCGGGCCACCCCGTCCCGCACGAGGGGGAGGCGCTCGGCGGCCGAAACGAGGGCGTCGAAGCTGGCACACCAGGCGGCCAACTCTCCCCCGAGCTGGGCCTGCACCACCGGACTCGTGTCGCTGCCCTGGACCTCGGCCAGCTTGAGGGAGAGGCCAGCCATGAACTCGAGCTTCACACCAAAGCGGACGAGTGACTGGAAATTGGCTAGGGTATGCGACGGGGTGTCGTGGAACTGACGGTTGACGAGCTCGACGTTCCGGTAGATGAAGACCTGCTCCCACGGCACGAACACGTCGTCGAGGACAACGGTGGTGTCGACCTCGTCGAATCGCGACGATAGCGGATAGTCATAGGGAGATGTCGCCATCTCGCTGAAGGGCCGCCGCGGGTAGAGACGCAGGCCGGGCGCGCCGCACGGGATCACGACCGAGATGGCGTAGTCCTCGTCGCCCCGAACCAGCGGGGTGATATAGCTGAGGAACAGCCAGTCCGCCATGACGGCCGAGGTCGCGATGGCCTGACAGCCACGCAGTACGATCCCGGCGTCTCGCTCCGCAACTACCCCGGGGTGAAGGAACGGCTCGGGGTGTTGGTGGGCCGGCGTGGTCCGGTCGATCTGTGGCGGCACGATGGCATACGACAGATAGAGATCATCGCCCTGCGCCCGCCGATGGAAACGCACGACGTTGTCGCCGAACTGAGGCCCGCCCTGGGCGAAGAAGTCACGCGCGGTGGCGAAGGCGGTGATGACGCATGCCACGTGGTCGGGTGTGCGTCCCATGAGACCGTAGGACGCCTCCGCCCAGAAGCGGTGCACGGCCCGGCGAATGGCGAGATCGGCCGCCGAGGCGGGCTTGAGCCACATCGCCCCGATCCGGTGGCCTGTCTCCGGATCGACGCAGGTGGTCACCGACTGTGCGGAGGTCTCACGCGCCTCGTCGTATCGCTCGGCGATGCGGCGGATGGGCTCAGCGAAGGCAGGATGCGTGGTCACATCGGCGACCCGCTCGCCGTCGAGGAAGACGGTACGTCCGTCCCGCAGCGCCTCGCTGTACTCTTTACCGCGTCGCATCCCCAACCTCTGCCCGAGTTAGAAAGGCACCTCGGTGCGCTCGTCCCGTACCCGACGGGCCTTGTGGTCCCAGCGCGGGAGAGCGCCGGGCTCGGTGGCCTCGACGTTCACGCGGATCCCGAGGCCAAGACGAAGATCCTCGCCGATGCGGGTGAGCAAGCCGGTCCGCTCGGCGAGGGATAGAACGGGAGCGGGATCCACCCGTACCAGGATCTCGTCGAGCCCTTGGTGGCGACGGAAAACGATCTGGAATTCGTCCACGTCCCGGTGCGGTCGCACGATCTCCTCGATGCGGCGGGGGTAGACGATGATCCCGCGCACCTTTTTCATATCGTCCAGGCGCGCATGGACACCCCCCTCGAAGGCCACCAGGGTCCGCCCACAGGGACAACGGCGATCAGCAAGCTGGACAATGTCGCGCGTCCGATACCGGAGAAGCGGCATGGCCTTGCGATAGAGGCTCGTGAAGACCAGCTCGCCCCGTCCACCGGGGTCCACGGCGCGCCCGCCTTCGTCGAGGACCTCGGGATAGCAGTAGTCCTCGTGCACGTGGGTCAGGCCCGAGCGCGCCTGGCATTCGAATCCCCAGGCGGCGATCTCCGTGAGTCCGGGCAGGTCAAAAGCCTGGCCGCCGAAGGCCGCCTCGATCCTGGCCCGGGTGGCCGGGATGGATGCCCCTGGCTCGCCAGTGTGCCACGTGATGCGGATCTTCGCCTGCTTGGCGAGGTCGATTCCCTTCTTGGCCGCCGCCTCGGCCAGGAACAAGGCGTAGGATGGCGTGCAGCCCAGCACGGTGATGGGATAGGTGAGGAGCGCGTCGATCCGCTGGTCCGTGGAGAGACCGCCCACCGGGAAAACCAGGCAGCCCAGGTCCTGGGCGGCGTAGAAGCCGCTCCAGTAGCCGATCCAAGGGCCGTACGAGAAGGCGGCCATGACCATGTCGGTCTTGCGCACGCCGTAGGCATAGAGTGAGCGCGCATACGAGTGATAGAAGCCGTGCCAGTCTTCTCTGGTATCGAGAAAGGCGAGGGGACGGCCCGTGGTCGCCGAGGTCAGGTGCACGCGTAGCACTTCGGCCAACGGCACGGCGAGGACGTGCCCCCACGGTGGATGCGCCGCCTGGTCCTCCTTCAGCTCGTCCTTGGTGGTAAAGGGCAGCCTGGCGAGGTCGGCAAGGCTGCGGATCGCGGACGGCTTGACGCCGGCGTCGCGAAGCTTGCTGCGATAGAAGGGACTGTTCCGATAGGCGTGCGCCGTCTGTTCACGCAGCCGGGCCGTCTGCCAGCGAGTCATCTCGGCCCGCGAGGCCCGCTCGAAACGTGGCTCGAGATAGCGTAGAGCGCGACCGCTCACGAAGGGCGCGCGGCGGCCAGCACGGGAGCAGCGGCGGCGATCGCGCGGATGATTCCCTCGTAGCCCGTGCAACGGCAGAGCGATCCCGCAATTCCTTCGCGGATCTCCCGTTCGGTGGGGGTCGGGTTCTCACGCAACAGGTAGATCGCCGTCATGAGCACCCCCGGCGTGCAAAAACCGCATTGAAGCCCATGATGCTCGCGAAAAGCCTCTTGCAGCGGATGCAAGGTGCCGTCGGGGGCGGCGAGCCCCTCCACGGTGGCAAGATCGGCGCCATTGGCTTGGACGGCGAAGGTCAGGCACGAGCGCACGGGCTCACCGTTCATGAGAATCGTGCACGCCCCGCACACACCATGCTCGCATCCGACGTGCGTGCCTGTGAGCTGACACACCTCACGAATGAAGTCGGCCAAGAGCAGTCGCGGCTCGACCTCGCCACGGTAGGCGGCGCCGTTGATGGTCAGGGACACCGTGACCATGGCCATCAGACCCGGATGTCGAGCTTTGCCAGGGCCGCCGTCAGCGCGCGTCGGGTGAAGACTGCGCTCATCTCCCGACGGTACTCGGCGGACGCGTGGATATCGTCTGGAGGATCGGTCAGCTCGACGACAGTCGCGGCTGCCTCACGGATCAGCGTGGCAGTCGGCTGCTGTGCGCGTAGCATCGTTTCTGCGGGCCTCGCCCGGACGGGTGTGGGCCCCACACCGCCTAGCGCGATCCTGGACGACACGATACGGCCGCTTCCGTCAACCTCAACGGCGGCGGCGGCGGCCACGAGGGCGAAATCACCGTGGCGGCGGGAAATCTCCAGAAAGGCCGACCGCGCGCCGGGCGGCAGTCCAGGCACGCGCACTTCGGTCAGAATCTCGTCGGGCCCGATGGCGGTGCTGAGGTACGTCTGGAAGAAGTCTGCGGCCGCGACCCGACGAGTCCCGCCCTTGCGCGCCATCGTGAACTCGGCCTCCAGCGCCACCATCACCACCGGGTACTCGGCGGCGGGATCGGCGTGGACGAGGCTGCCGCCAATCGTCCCCCGCGTGCGGATGGGCAGATGGCCGATCAGCGGCGTCGCCTCCGCGAGCAACGATGAGCGGTCTCGCACTACGCTCGACTTTTCGATCTGCCGCTGCCGGGTCATGGACCCGAGGGCGACGCCATCGCCAGTCACCCGGATGTACGCAAGCTCCGGGAGGCCGTTGAGGTCAACGATCACGGCGGGGCGGGCGAGCCGGAAATTCATCATGGGGACCAGACTCTGGCCGCCGGCCAGCACTTTGGCGTCGTCACCGTGCTGGTGCAAGATCTCGAGGGCATCCGCTAGGGTCGCCGGGCGGACGTACTCGAAGGAGGCTGGCTTCATGCAGTTCTCTGTAACAGCTCGCTCATCTTGGCAAAGAAGTTGTCGGCCATCATCTTGGAGACGCCCCCCAGCATCCGCTGCCCGACACCCGCGATCAGTCCGCCCACCTGGACGTCGGCCGCGTAACTGACCCGGGTGCCCTCCGCGATGTCGCTGAGGGTTATGAGGGTACTGCCGCGCACGAACCCCGGCCCACCCGTCCCCTCGACCGCCAACCGGTAGGAGTCGGGCGGACGCTTATCCTGGATTCCGACCTTACCCTCGAACGTGCCCTTCACTGCCCCCACTCCCACCTTCATGGTGGCTTTGTATTCATCGTTGCCGATGGCCTCGAGCTTCTCGCACCCCGGAATCGCCTGGCGTAGCACCTCGGGATCGAGGAAGGCTTCCCAGACCTTCTGACGCGGGGCGGGCACATCGTGCGAGCCTTCGATCTTCATGCGCACCCTCTCCTTGGCCCACGACGCCGATCAGACGAGCGCGCGAATGGCGACGTCCATCCGAGCGAGCCCGCCGCGGATGAGGTCGGTGCTCGTCGCGTACGAGAGTCGAATGTGAGCGTCCGATCCGAAGTCGACCCCAGGCACCACCGCCACCCGGGCGTGCTCGAGCAGGAAGGCCGTGACGTCGGTGGACCCTCGGAGCATCTGGCCGTTCGGCGTACGACGGCCGAACAGGCCGGATACGTTGGCAAAGGCGTAGAAGGCGCCCTTGGGCATTGCGCAGTTCACGTGGGGCAACGCGTTCAGCCCCGCCACGATGACCCGGCGACGGTGATCGAACTCACCGGCCATCTTTGCCACATCGTCCTGGGGCCCCGTCAGGGCTTCGACGGCGGCGTACTGGGCGATGGACGAAGGATTCGATGTGACCTGACTCTGCACGTCGGTCATGGCCCGGATGAGCGCCCGTGGCCCGGCAGCGAAGCCGATGCGCCAGCCGGTCATGGCATAGGCCTTCGAGCATGTGTTCACCACAAGGGTCCGGGCCTTGACGTCCGGCCCGAGAGAGGCCACGGAGAGGTGGTGCCCTTCGAAGGTGAGTGCCTCGTAGCACTCGTCGGACACCAGGAGGAGGTCATGCTCGATGGCAATCCGCGCTACCACTTCCAGGGCGGAGCGCGAGAATACCGCGCCGGTCGGGTTGTTGGGACTGTTGACGATGATGACCTTCGTGCGCGGGGTTACCGCCCGTCGCACCCGCTCCCCATCGAGGTCGAACCCGCTGGCCTCCACCGTCTCCACCACCACCGGGACGCCCCCCACGAGCCGGACCTGCTCGGGATACGAGACCCAGAACGGGCTCGGCACAATGACCTCGTCTCCGGGGTCGAGCACGGCCACCATCAGGTTGAACAGCGTGTGCTTGGCGCCGCAGGACACGATGATATCGGCAGGCTCGTAGTCGAGTCCCTGGTCGCGCTTGAACTTGGCGCACACCGCGGACCGCAACTCGGGCACCCCGCCCACCTCTGTGTACTTGGTGTGACCAGATTGCATGGCCGCGGTCGCCGCCTCCTTGATTCGATGCGGCGTATCGAAATCGGGCTCCCCCGCCCCGAACGAAATCACGTCGACGCCGCATGCCCGCAATTCCTTGGCCTTGGCCTGGACAGCGAGCGTGGCGGATGGGGCAAGGGTCTTCAGGCGTTGCGCGAGCACAGGCTAAGCTCCTTCTTGGTCATCACTTGAGGGGAAAGCGCTCGACCAGGCGCTTCTCCACGCCGGGGGGCACCATTCCCGCCACCGACGTCCCGAAGCTGGCGACCTCCTTGATGAGGCGTGAGGAGATGTAGGTGTACTTCTCGTGGGGCATCAGGAACACCGTCTCCACGCTGGAGAGTTTGCGGTTCATGAGGGCCATCTGGAACTCGTACTCGAAGTCCGACACCGCCCGAATCCCGCGCACGATGCAGTCCGCGCGTTCCCGCGCCACCAGATCGATGAGAAGCCCATCGAAGGCCATGATGCGCAGGGTGTTGGCGCTGGTGGGGAGGGCCTCGTCGATCATCTCCAGCCGCTCCTTGACCGAGAAGAGGGGTTGCTTGCTCGGGTTGGCCACCACCGCCACGATCAGTTCGTTGAACATGCGGAGGCTCCGCTCGATCACGTCGATGTGCCCATTATGGACAGGGTCGAACATGCCCGGATAGACCGCCCGCTTGGCCACAGCGGAATCTACCCTCCGGCCCGAAAGAAAGTCAAGGTCGTCTCCCCGAAACGCCGCGCCCGGAAGCGCTCGAGCGCGGGCAGCGCCATCAGCACCGGCGCCCGCTTCGTGAGGTGCTGGGCGACCGCCACACCACCCGGGCGGATCAGCCTACCGGAGCCCAGTTGGGCCAGCGTGTCGGGAACGAGCGACGTGTCGTACGGCGGGTCCAGGAACACAACGTCGAAGCGCTGTCCCTCTGCAGCCAGCCGCGCCAACGCGCGCTGGACGTCCATCTGCAACACGCTGGCCACTGCCCCGAGGCCCAGCGCTTCCACGTTCTCGCGGAGGGCAGCCGTCGCGCGCCGATCTCGATCCACCAGGACGGCCTCGATCGCCCCTCTCGAGAGGCCTTCGATACCCACCCCGCCGGCGCCGGCGAAGAGGTCGAGAAACCGCGCGCCAGGCAACCAGGGCATCAGCGTATCCATGAGCGCGATGCGTACCTGATCCGCGGTGGGCCGCGTGAGACTCCCGCGGGGCGTCACCAGCCGCCGCCCCTTGAGCACCCCCGCGATCACCCGCACCGCCGCCCCTCCGCCGACCGCGGCCGCCGCTGAAAACGGAGCAGGCCGATCAAACGGTGCCAGATGCTAGGCGGCGAGGAGCGGTGCGACTGAGGCGTATGCCGCATACGCCTCAGGGAGCACCCGACGAGCCAACGACGCAGATGGCGCCGTTTCATCGGCCTGCTCAGCCGGAAGAGGCGAGGCTCAGCTTGCCTCGCCATCGCCCAAGCAGGGCCTCGCGCAGACCCCGGTTCACCGGCTCACACAGCTCCGAGTCGGCGGCGACGATCGCGATCGCCTCCCGGCGCGCCTCCTCGAGGATGGGGGCATCGCGCAACAGATCGGCCACCCGGAACTCGGGCAAGCCCGACTGGCGAGTCCCGAAGAACTCGCCGGGACCGCGCAACTCCAGATCCGCCTCGGCGATCCGGAACCCGTCGTTGGTGGCGGTCATCGCCTCGAGGCGCCGCCGGCCTTCGTCACCGGGGCGCCCCGCAACGAGAAGGATGCAGTACGACTTCCAGGGGCCGCGGCCCACCCGACCCCGCAGCTGATGAAGCTGGGAGAGCCCGAAACGCTCGGCGTGTTCGACGAGCATCACGGAGGCGTTGGGGACGTCGATGCCGACTTCGATGACGGTCGTGGAGACAAGCAGATGAATCTCACCGGCCTTGAAGCGCCGCATCATGACGTCCTTGTCCTCGAAGCTGAGCCTCCCGTGGATGAGCCCGACCGTGAGATCGGGGAACACCTCGCCTTGGAGATGGCGTGCCATGTCCGACGCCGCCTTGAGATCGGTGGCCTCTGACTCCTCGACGAGCGGGCAGACCACGTAGACCTGCCGCCCGGCGCGGATCTGCTCCCGCAGAAAGCCATAGATCGCCTTCCGGTTGGCTTCCGCCCGCGCCACCGTCTTGACGGGCTGGCGACCCGGCGGGAGCTTGTCGATCACACTGAGGTCAAGGTCGCCGTACAGCGTGAGGGCAAGCGTGCGTGGGATGGGCGTGGCTGTCATGACCAGGAGGTCCGGCGACTCACCCTTGGCACGTAGGCGTGCGCGCTGGGCGACGCCGAAGCGATGCTGTTCGTCGACCACGACCAGGCCAAGCCGACGGAAGGTGACTGCTTGCTGGACGAGTGCATGGGTGCCAACCACGCAGGCCACCTCGCCGGCGGCGACGGCGGCCCGTCTCGCCTCACGTTCGCGGGACTTCACCGACGAGGTGAGCAGCGCAATGGGCACTCCCAGCGGCGCCAGCAGCTGCTGGAAGGTCATGAAGTGCTGCTCGACCAGAATCTCGGTCGGCGCCATCACGGCCGTCTGGTAGCCGGCCTCCACGGCGGTCAGCACAGCGAGCGCCGCCACGATGGTCTTGCCGGAACCGACGTCTCCCTGCAGCAGACGGTGCATGGGAAACGGAGCGGCCATATCCTGACGGATCTCGTCCCATACTCGCTCCTGAGCGTCGGTCAGGGTGAACGGCAGTGAGGCGCGAAGCTGAGCCTCCAGACGAGTCGACGGCCGAAAGGCAATTCCGCGGGCTCGCGTGGCTCGAGCGCGGAGAATTGCCAGGCCAAGCTGGAAGAAAAGGAAATCGTCGAAGGCCAGCCGACGACGGGCTACCGTCAGCTCCCCCTCCGTCTGCGGAAAGTGGGCGCCGCGCAACGCTTCGCCGAGCTCGACGAGCCGGCGACGGTGCCGCACCGCTTCGGGGACGGGGTCGACCACTTGCCCGGCCGAGCTCTCCACCAGCCCGTGCATGAGCGCGCGCAACGGGCGCTGGGCGAGCCCTTCGGTCAGGGAATAGATGGGCACAAGGCGTCCCGCGTGGATGCGGTCGTCGTCGCCTGGTTCGACGATCTCCCAGTCCTTCTCCTGGATGGTGATCTGACCGTCGAAAGTCCGGATCTTGCCGTGTAGGATCAGGCGCTGTCCGCGCTTCATGGTGCGGGCCAGGTACGCGCGCGGTCCGAAGAACACGGCCGTGGCGAAACCGCTCGAGTCGCGGAGCATGACCTTGAGCGGCTGGCGCGAACGGCGCGGCGGGGGACTGATCCCGGCGATCACCCCGGCGCAGGTAACCGTGTCGCCGGGGCGCAGGGCGCGCAGCGGGGTCAGCTTGGTCCGATCCTCGTGGCGGGTGGGAGCGAAGAGGAGGGCATCCTCCACGGTGAGGAGACCCTTGCGGGCGAGCAACTCCGCCCGCCGGGGACCGATCCCCTTCAGGAACTGCAGCGGTGTACGGAGCCCCACCGCCTCCGTTTGCCTCGCATCTCTCTCTGTGCTATACAACGAACTCGTCCCCCTGGGGGTCCTCGACGTTCAAGGAGCACTCATGGCTCAGCGATGCGATGTCTGTGCGAAGGGTCCGTCTGTCGGTAACTCGATCAGCCACGCCCACAAGCTCACGCGGCGGCGCTGGATGCCGAATCTCGTGTCGATGCGGATCATGGTCGCCGGCAAGCCGCAACGCGCGCGTGTGTGTACGCGCTGTCTGAAGGCCGGAAAGGTCACAAAGGTCATTTAAGCACACACGGGAGGGGGGTTGCCCCCTCCCGGATGGCATGGAGGTGGGAGGCTGCCACCCCCCACCCAGCGTGAAGAGACGTTACTTCTTCTTCGCCTTCTTCTTGGTAGCCTTCTTCTTCATCGAGTGTCTCACCTCCTCTCCTGGGACGATCGAACGGGCGTCTCGACGCGTTACTTCTTCTTCTTCTTGGCCGCCTTCTTCTTCGCCACGGATCAACTCACCTCCTTCCCGTCGCCCGCGCAGTTCATCCGGTCAGTAGCCCATCGCCTCGCGCCGGAGATGTTGCGCCTGATCGGCGCCCCGGCCGTCGTATCGAGCGAGGTCCACCCAGAGCTGAGGCAGAGACGTAACCCGCAGACCACCCTTCTCGAGCAGTCCGTGAAACACGCCTCGATCGTAGGGGGCGAACAGATGCAGAGCCCCGTCTGCCTCGGCCACCGCGCGCAGGCCCAGCCGCGCCGCCACCGGAGCCGGATTTCCCTCGAGGTAGGCGTGCACGGCGGTCATCCTGAGATGCGGCGCCACCAGCGACAACCCGGCGCTCATCGTCAATGCGTATCGCCGCCCCTCCGCCTCGGCCGCGCGGGCAACTTCGACCAGAAACTTCCGGGTCATGCGCTCCGGAACCGCATACGACGCGATCTCGTTTTCCCGATAGGTGTAGGCGTCTCCCCAGCTCTCGAGCAGATCGGCCGGCTTGGTGAGCCGCATCCGATCGCTCGTGTCCCGCTCCAGCCAGGCCAACTCCTCCAGCCGCTTCACGACGTTGTGCGAGTGCCCCAAACTCACTTCGGCCGCCCGGGCTAGCTCGCCAAGGCGCCAGGCTCGCCCGACTTCCGACAGGAGAACACGGACGACGCGGGTGGCTCGCGGCGCGAACAGCGAGCGCAGGGGGCGGGCCGAGGCTCGGGTGTTCCGCTTTCCTTCCTTTTCGATGAGGACGTTCTCGAGGGCCAAATGGCAGTTCCCCGAGAGATCGATGTATCCCAAATTGTGCGACTTCAAGATCCGCGCACTCTCCGGCCCTATGTAGACAGCTGCTGCAGCCGGGTAAGCCGTGGGCATCTCCCTCCGAAGCTCATCCAGGCGTGTGACTGCCGCGCGGATCTGACGAGGTTGACCGAGGGTGCTGAGCTCAAGCACGATCATGTGTTCGTGGTCGCCAAGTCGGAATTTCACAAGCAAATTCGCGGTCTGGTTCCCCACCCGTGCGTCGAAGCTCTCCTCCCAGGCGCGAGCCTTCGGGAACAGCTCGCGTAGCCGCTGGGCGGCCTGTTCCCGAATATCTGGAAGTTTGAGCATGTTTCGCTGGCTCCACTCGTTTCAGCATCTGCTGAAACAATAAGAACTACTGAAAACCACTGTCAAGCAAAAACTTACGGACGACCCCGCCCCAAGACGCCGACGAGAGCCTCGCGCAAGCGATGCTGAGCGTCCATCAACCTCGCGTACGTGTGCTCGTCGGGACCTGCCTTGGCCTCGACGATGGCCGTCAGCGCCTGACGATCGGATCTCGGCCACTGCCCCAAATCGGGCACAAGGTCGAGCACGAGCGCGAACGTCTCGAGCGCTGCCCGAGCGGACGCCGTACTCCGGTTGGGCCAGCCGCCCAGAATGCGGCCCACGCGGGTCATGGCCGCGCGAACGGCCGTCGGCCGATCGCCCGCGTAGCGTCGCGCGACGTGATCGCTCACGGTTGCGGCCAAGGCACCCGGACGCACGCGCCGAGGGGGCCCGGCGCGGGTCAAGCTCAGGACGAGGTCGGACCGAGCGAGGCTCCTGAGAATGGGCTGTGGTGAGCGATAACGAGGATCACGGGCGACCTTGACCTCCTCTTCTTCCAGGAGTCGGCGGGCAGCCAGATCGGTCGGGCGAAAACCCAGTCGCTGATAGAAGTACAGGGCGCCCGAGCGAAGAGCCTCGTCGTTCTGGTACCCGATCTGGTACCGATCCACGATCACCGCCCGCATGGCAAAGACCTGGCGATAGACGCGAAGGACTTGGCCCACCAGATGGGCTGACTCCCCGTGGCGGAAGGACTCGAAGACGTTGAATCCCATCTCCAGGGCTTCGAAGAGATACCATCCGCCCCCGTAACTCACCGGCACACCGTTCTTGAGAACGAGGAAGGCGTAGTAGGCTTCCAGCGGCAGTCGTTGCGCGGGCTCGAGGCCGACGAGCGCGATGCGCAAGCCTTGCTCGGGATCGGCCACGAGCACGTCGCGAGGATTCGGGTACGAAAACGCGAACAGCTCGCGCGCTCGGGTGGCCATGGCGATGCGAGCCGCCTCGATGAGCGTGGCCGCCAGCGCGAGCGGCGCGGGCTTGAGCGGGAGCGGGCGGCGAACCGTCTGTGCCAGATGACGACGCGATCCACGGCGTCTACCGCGGGCCGCAGCATGGGGTCGCCCCGTCGTCTGAGCGGTGAGCGCAGGCGGCCGCCCGACCCGAGCGAGCGTACGGGACGGACCGGTGGGCGACAGGCGCCACTCAACGGTAAGGCCGAGGCTTTCGAACAGCCAAGCCCGCGTTGGTCCGTTCACGGGCGCCCGCTCGAAGATCTCGATGAGGAGCTGCAGCTCGGTGAGGCGACGGCCGCCGGCAGCGCTCCGGAGCCACCGACGCCAGCCGGGGCCTCCCTCGGTGAACGCTTCGCCTTCGATCCGGGTGACGAGCAGAGAAAGCGTCTCCTCGAGGCGCTCGCCTTCCTCCAGGGCGCCCCACACGATCCGGACCTGCCGGGGGACACGCGCCGCCAGCCAGCGACCCATGGCGAGGCCGAATGGGTAGCGAAGCGTCGTGCCGGCCATGCCGGAGTCGGCGAGATGCGCGCGCGCGTGACGCGAGATCCGGCCGATCCGGGTACCCCACCCCGCCAGAGCGCGATCCACGCGCACGAGCAGCGCCGCATCATCGGGGTAGGCCTGCAGATAGCAGAGCGCTTCGTGATAGCGGCGCAATACGTCCGGCGCGCCGATGACAGCCGTTTCCAGTTGATCGAGGACAAACGCCTTAGCCTGACGATCGGCCAAGGACAGCCGCGGGGCAAGGTCCACCAGTCGATCGACGAGAACCCGGGGGCGGAGGGGCGCCGGGGAGCGCCCCATCGTCTCAGCCCTCCTCGATACGGTGCAGCGTGTCGTCGTCGAGGCCGAAGTAGTGGCCGAGCTCGTGCATCACGGTCTCGCGAACGACCTCGGCCATGGCTGCCGGGTCGTCTCCCGCCTCTTCCTCGATGGGTCCCTGGTAGAGTGTGACGGTGTCGGGGAGGACGTTGGCGTAGTTGGCGTCGCGCTGCGTAAGATCGACGCCGCGGTAAAGACCGAGCAGCGTATCAGGCGGCTCCAGGCCGAGATCGGCCAGGGTCTTCGAGTCGGGCCAGTCTTCCACCAGCACAGCCACGTTCACCAGCTTGGTCTTGAACCGTCGGGGGAGCCGGCGCAGAGCCCGCTCGACGAGAGCCTCGAACTTCCGGCGGGTCATGGGCTCAGAGCTTGGCCCCAGCCCCTCCGCCGTTGCGCACGCGCTCGACGTTCATCACGTCGGGAACCTGACGGATCGCGTACATGATGTCTTGAAGCTGGCGCAGGTCGGCAACCTCGATGACGAAGTTGTTGATCCCCTTCCGGTCATCGGTCACGGTGACCTCGGCCTTGGTGATGTTTCCGTTGCGCGACGAGATGGCCCCGGTGATCTCCGACAGGAGTCCGGGGCGATCGGCTCCGATGTAGACCGCGATGCGGACGGGTCGCTTGGCCGGCTCCGACACGTCCCACTCCACCTCGATCAGCCTCTCGCGATCCAGCACGCTCTTGGCCACGGTGAGGCAGTCGCGACTGTGGACGGTGAGACCGCGCCCACGGGTGATGAACCCCACGATGGGGTCCCCCGGGAGCGGAGTGCAGCACTTGGCGAAGCGCACCAGCAGATCCTCCACACCCCGGATGCGGACGCCCTGGTCGGGAACGGCCCGGGTGGCCGGAGCCGGCTTGGGCCTGTCGGCCGGCTCGGGCATGGCGTGGGGCGCCAGCTTGTTGATGAGCTGGTGCACGGAACTCTTCCCGTACCCGATGGCGGCCAGGAGGTCATCGGTGGACGGGAAGCCGAGGTCGGAGACGATCTTCTTGAGCTCCTCGCTGCCGAGGAGAGTCGCCGCGTTGAGGTGGTGCTTCTTGACCTCGCGCTCGAAGAACTCCCGTCCCAAGGTGATGGAGCGAGACCGCTCCTCGACCTTCAGCCACTGGTTGATCTTGGAGCGGGCCCGGGAGGACTTGACGATCTGCAACCAGTCCCGGCTGGGGTGCTGATTGGGCGACGTGACGATCTCGACGATATCGCCTTGCCGGAGGGTGTAACGCAAGGGCACCAGCTTGCCGTTGACCTTGGCCCCCACGCAGCGTTCCCCCACCTTGGTGTGCACCGCATACGCGAAGTCGAGCGGGGTGGCCCCGTCCGGCAAGGCCTTCACGTCACCCTTCGGCGTGAACACGTACACCTCGTCCGGAAACAAGTCTACCCGCACGGCATCCATCAGCTCCTGCGGATCCTGCACATCCTGGTTGGTCTCCAGGAGCTGGCGCAGCCACACCAACGACTCGTCCACCTTGTCCTTACCGGCCTTCTTCTCCTTGTAGAGCCAGTGCGCGGCGATGCCTTCCTCGGCGATCCGGTGCATCTCCCACGTCCGGATCTGGATCTCCACCGGGTCACCCTTGGGGCCGATGACCGTTGTGTGAAGGGACTGGTACATGTTGACCTTGGGCATCGCGATGAAGTCCTTGAAGCGCCCTGGCACGGGCTTCCACAGCGAATGGACCACGCCGAGGGCTCCGTAGCAGTCGCGGACGGAGTTGGTCACCACCCGCACGGCGGTGAGATCGTAGATCTCGTCGAACTCACGCCCCTGATCGTGCATCTTCTTCCAGATCGAGAAGAAATGCTTGGGACGCCCACGAATCTGCGATTCGATCCCCACCTCGGCGAGCTTTCGTTCCAGAAAGGCGATGACCTGGGCGATGTCGGTCTCGCGCTCCAGCCGGCGCTTGGCCACCCGCTTCTGGAGGTCGAGATAGGCCTGCGGTTCGAGGGTGCGCAAAGCCAGGTCCTCCAGCTCGGCCTTGACCTTCGCCATGCCGAGCCGGTGGGCCAGAGGCGCGTAGATGTCGAGGGTCTCCTGGGCGATCTGGCGGGACTTCTCGGGGGCCAGGTACTGGAGGGTACGCATGTTGTGCAGGCGATCGGCCAGCTTGATGAGGAGGACGCGCAGGTCGCGCGCCATGGCGACCAGCATCTTCCGGAAGTTCTCGGCCTGCCGCTGCTCGCGCGAGGAGAAATTGAGCTTGCCAAGCTTGGTCACCCCGTCCACCAGCTCGGCTATCTCCCGCCCGAACTCGCGCTCCAGATCGGCCTTGGTGGCGGCCGTGTCCTCCAGGACGTCGTGCAGGAGGCCAGCCGTCACCGTGGTGACGTCCATCTTGAAGTTGACGAGGAGGTTGGCGACTTCGAGGGGATGCGACAGGTAGGGTTCGCCGGAGGCACGCTGCTGGCCTTGGTGCGAGGCCTCAGAGAACCGATAGGCCCTCGTCACCAGGTCCAGGTCGGCCCCCGGCTGGTACTTGGGGATTTGCTCGATCAGCGTCTGCAGCTGCGCCACGCCGCCTCACCCTCCGGGTAATCATATAGGAATACACCCGCTCAGGCCTTGGCGACGGCCTTTTTTCCGCTGGAGGCAGTGGTACCCCCGGCTCCCCGCCCAGGCCGCGAGCGGCGCAGCCGGCCTTCCACGTACAACGTCCAGTCGACCACGAGGGCACCCGCCACGTAGATCGTCGAGTACGTACCCGTGATGATGCCGACAAACAGCACGAAGGCGAAGTCCTCGAGGACCTTGCCGCCGAAGAAGAGCAAGATGGCGGTGGCCATGAAGGTGGTCAGCGAGGTGAGGACGGTGCGGGAAAGGGTCTGGTTCACCGCCTCGTTCATCTGCAGCACGAAGGACCGGCCCCGCTGGAGCATCTTGCCGCGATTCTCGCGCAGGCGGTCGTAGGCCACGATGGTGTCGTTGACCGAATAGCCGATGATGGTCAGAAGGGCGGCCAGCACCGGGAGCGAGAACTCTCGGTGCGTGAGGGAGATGGCGCCCAGGCATATCAGCACGTCGTGCACCACGGCCACAATGGCGGCCACCCCACCCTTGAGGTCGAAGCGGAGAGCGATATAGAGCAGGATGCCCACCATTCCGGCCAGCACGGCATAGATGGCCTGACGCTGCAGCTCCCGGCCAACCTGGGGACCGACATACTCCACCCGCCTGATCTCGAACTTCCCGAGGGA
Source organism: uncultured Candidatus Rokubacteria bacterium (assembly GCA_963754315.1). Lineage (GTDB taxonomy): Bacteria > Methylomirabilota > Methylomirabilia > Rokubacteriales > CSP1-6 > CAVWFS01. Next base: position 77,192 of record CAVWFS010000001.1, on the reverse strand, counting down.
GGCGTCGGCCCCCAGGACGTCTTGGATCTTCCGCGTGACTTCCTCGGACGAAGCACCGGTCAAGGGCAGGCGCGTGATGAATTCGTGCGGATCGCCGAACTCCTGGATGGAAACTTCGCCAAGACCAACCCGGGCGAGAGCGGCCCGAATCCGGTCGACGGAGGGAGCCTGCTCAAAGCGTACCTGAACCAGGGTGCCGCCCGTGAAGTCCACGTCGTAGCGGAGACCCTGCGTGAGCAGGGATATCACGCAGATGAGTATCGCGATGCCCGAGACGATGTACGCCCACTTGCGCTTCCCGATGAAGTCGAAGCTGGGATTGCGGAACAGCTCAATCATGGGACCAGAAGCCGGCCGGTGGCCATGAACGGGTTCATATGGAGATCGCTTCGACCCGGCGCCGCGTCATGTACAGAAGATCGAAGAGAAGGCGGGTGAAGAAGACCGCCGTGAAGAGGCTCGCCGTGAGTCCCACGAAGAGCGAGACGGCAAAGCCCTTCACGGGACCGGTGCCGAAGTTGTAGAGGATGGCCGCCGTCACCAGCACGGTCACGTGCGTGTCGATGATGGTCCGAAAGGCCCGGTTAAAGCCGGCCTCGATGGCTCCGCGCACGGTCTTGCCCACGCGAAGCTCCTCGCGAATGCGCTCGAAGATGAGGATGTTGGTGTCCACGGCCATGCCGATGGTGAGCGCGATGCCCGCGATGCCAGGCAGCGTGAGGGTGGCCCCGAACGCCGCCATGGCCGCCAACAGAATGAGAAGATTCAGGCCGAGGGCGATGTCGGCGATCAATCCCGATACGCGGTAGTAGATGAGCATGAACAGGAACACGACCAGGGCCGAGATGCCGATGGCGATCATCCCCTGCCGGATCGAATCCGCCCCCAGCGAAGGGCCCACCGTCCGTTCCTCGAGGATCTGGACGGGCGCGGGCAGCGCACCCGCCCGCAGGACGATGGCCAGATCACGCGCCTCCTCGACGGTGAATTGTCCCGTAATGACCGCCCGGCCGGCCGGGATTCGCTCATTGATGCGAGGGGCCGAGTACACGTTGCCATCCAAGACGATGGCCAGCTGCTTGCCGACGTTGCGCTCGGTAACCTCGCCAAAGCGCCTGGCTCCCTCCGGATTGAACTCGATGGCGACCTGCCAATTGCCCGGCGCATTGGGGTCGGCCGAGACTTCGGCGCGCGTGAGCTCAGCCCCCGTCAACAGTGCCCGCTTCTGGACGACGACCGGTATCTTCTGCTCGGTCTTAGCGTCCTTGTCCACCCGGCGCTGGGTGAGGAGTTCGGCGCTCTCTGGCAGGCGCCCGGCGACGGCCTGGTCGACTGGGGTCTGATCATCGACGAGCTTGAATTCGAGGAGGGCCGTCTTGCCGATGAGAGCCTTGGCGCGCGCGGGATCCTGCAGCCCGGGAAGCTGCACGAGGATCCGATTGTCGCCCTGGCGGGTGATGACGGGCTCCGCCACGCCGAACTGATCGACCCGGTTGCGGATCGTCTCCACGGCCTGGCGGACGAAGTCGTCGCGCAGCCGGGATACCTCGCTCGCGCGCATGGCCAGGACCAGGCGGCCGGCCGCCTGATCCTCGCCCCGTCGCTCAAGGCTGGGGAAGTCTCCGACCACGGTGAGGACATCGTTCCAGCTCTGCGGTGAGGCGAGCTGGACCGCGAAGGCGGTATCGCCTTCGCGGGCCACACGGGACACGGCGATGCCCTTGCGCTCGAGCGCATTCTTGAAATCGGCAGCCAGACGATCGGTCTGAGCGACCAGGGCCTTCTCCGTCTCCACGCCGAGCACGAGATGAATCCCCCCCTGCAAGTCCAGACCGAGATTGATCGTCTTCTTGGGCGGGTACAGGTACCAGACGGACAGGAGAACCACGGCCGCCACGATGGCGGCCCGGGTCCATACGTTTCTAGGCATCCTTGTCGCTCTGCTGGGCCACCACTCGTCCCACCGCGGCGCGGTCGAAATCGAGCTTCACTTGATCGGAGACCCGCAGGGTCACCGTCTGTTCCGTCAATCCGATCACCGTTCCGTGCAGCCCGCCCGTGGTCACGACCTTGTCGCCCCGCTTGAGACTGCCGAGCATTCGCTGCCGGTCGGCCTTTTGCTTCTGCTGGGGCCGTATGAGCAGGAAGTAGAAAATGGCGAAGATCGCGGCAAAGAACAACAGTTGGGTGACCATGGCACTCGAGCCGCTGCCGCCCGGCGGTGCCGCACCGGCAAACACGAGCTCGGCGCCGTGCGCAAGCATCATGGAAATTAGGCCTCCCTCTCGGAGATGTGTCCACCTTCGGGGATGCAACCGAGCGCCACGGATAATACTGCATATCGGGCGAAAAACCGAGCCCTGAATGCTTGGAAGCTCCCTCCGTCAATGGCTTCCCGGATGCCCGCCATGAGGCGAGCGAAGAAATGCAGATTGTGCAGCGAGAGGATGCGGTAGGCGAGCAGCTCGCGCGACGTCCACAGGTGGCGGAGATAGGCGCGAGAGAATCGCCGGCAGCCGTAGCAGCCGCACCCGTCCTCGAGAGGTGCGGGATCTCGCGCAAACCTCGCCTGCTTGATCGACAGCGGACCATCGGCCGTGAATACCTGGCCGTTCCGCGCGTTGCGGGTGGGGAGCACGCAGTCGAACATGTCCACGCCTCGCGCCACGGCCTCCACCAAGTCTTCGGGCTTCCCCACCCCCATCAGATAGCGAGGGCTGTCGGAGGGCAGCACGGTCGCCGTCAGCTCAGTCAGATCGTGCAGGAGGGGTTTGGGTTCGCCCACGGCCATGCCGCCGATGGCGTAACCCTCGAAGCCGAGGGCTACCGTCTCCTCGACGGCTCGGCGGCGAAGATCGGGAAAGCTCCCACCTTGCACGATCCCGAACAGCATCTGCCCGGAGACGGCACCCTCCCCCTGGGCGGCAGCCTGTGCCCGACGTGCCCAGCGCATCGTGAGTGCGAGCGATGCCGCGGTGGCCTCATGCGAGGCGGGGTAGGCGAGGCACTCGTCGAGCGGCATCATGATGTCGGAGCCCAGCGTCTGCTGGATGGCAATGACCAGTTCCGGTGACAGCGCGTGCTCCGTCCCGTCCAGCGGAGACCGAAAACACACGCCGTCTTCCGTGATGCGCCTGAGCTTCGATAAGCTGAACACCTGAAACCCCCCAGAGTCGGTCAGGATGGGACCATCCCAACCCATGAACGTGTGGAGGCCGCCTAGTTCGCGGACAAGGTCGGGACCCGGGCGTAGAAGCAAATGGTAAGTGTTGGCGAGGACGATCTGGGCGCCGCTTTCCTGGAGGTCGTCAGGGCTGAGGCTCTTCACCGTCCCCCGCGTTCCCACCGGCATGAACGCAGGCGTGTCCACGACTCCGTGCCTCGTGGCCAGCCGTCCGCGCCGGGCCAGCCCGTCGGTGGCGAGGAGCTCGAACGAGCGGCGCGCCGTCATTGGATGAGGGTCGTGTCGCCGTAGGAGTAAAAGCGATAGCCGCTCCGCACGGCGTGCGCGTAGGCGCTCAGGATCAGTTCGCGACCCGCGAAGGCGGACACCAAGACGAGCAGCGACGAACGCGGCAGGTGAAAGTTGGTGATGAGCGCGTCGACGACCCGAAAAGCGTACCCAGGCCGTATGAACAGGTCCACCGTGCCGGTGACCGGCTCCACCCAGTGGGAACCTCGCGTGGCTCCCTCCAGGGCGCGCGTGGTGGTGGTGCCCACCGCAATCACACGCCGCCCTTCGGCCCGCGCGCTGTTGACGGCGCGCGCAACCTCTCGTGTCAACACCACCCGCTCCGCCGGGATTGACTGCTGCTCGACCGGGTCGCCGCGCAGCGGCCGGAAGGTCGCGGGACCGACATGCAGAGTGAGGGCGTGAAGCTCGACCCCGCCTGCCTTGAGCCGAGCCAGGATCTCCGGCGTGAAGTGCAGACCCGCGGTGGGCGCCGCCACTGAACCAGGATGGTGCGCGTAAACGGTTTGGTAGCGTTCCCAGTCTTCGCTGGATGGTTTGGCAAACCGTTCGATGTAGGGCGGTAGGGGTGGTAAGCCATGGCGCGCCAGGAGATCCCCAATCGTGCCGTCAAGCCGCTCGAGGAGGCGGCCACCGTCGGCCTCGATTCCAACCACGCGCAGCCGCGCTCGCTCCTCCCCGCCCGCCACCAACGTTACCCCCAGGCGACACCGGCGACCAGGACGGACCAGGGCCAGCCAGCATCCCCCCGACGCCTCCTCCAGGAAGACGATCTCCACGGGTCGCTCGGTTCCCTCGAGTCGCGCGAGGACTCGGGCCGGGATTACGCGCGAGTCGTTGACGACCAGGCAGTCGCCGGGGCGGAGAAGGGCCGGCAAGTCCGTAAACTGTCGATCAGAGAACTGCTGCCGAGCGCGATCGATGACGAGCAAACGGGCGGCATCTCGCCGCTCGGCCGGCGTCTGGGCGATGGCGGCGGGGGGCAGCCCATAGTCGAAGGCGCTCAATTCCACGGGCCGAGTGTACATGGGCGTGGTGCCCGGGCCGTCCCGGGCAGTAGAATCCCCAGTGCCGATATCCTGCGGGAGGGAGGCGCACATGCGAGGCGATGAACGCGTCATTACGCTCCTGAATCAGATCCTGACCGCCGAGCTGACCACCGTCAACCAGTACTTCATCCATGGACGCATGTGTGAGAACTGGGGGTACGAGCGATTGTGGAAGAAACTGCGCGAGGAATCGATGGGTGAGATGAAACACGCGGACCGCCTCATCCAGCGCGTTCTCTACCTCGAGGGCGTCCCGAACCTGCAGCGCCTGAACAAGGTCAACGTCGGCCAGACGGTGCCCGAACAGCTGCGCCTGGACCTGGAAACCGAGAAGGCCGCGATCGCCATGCTCAACGAGGGCATCGAGGTGTGCCGGACGGTGGGCGACAATGGCAGCCGTCACCTGCTCGAGGAAATCCTCCACGCCGAGGAAGGCCACGCAAACTGGATCGAGGCCCAGTTTGCCCAGATCCAGCAGATGGGCGAGGCCCACTACCTCGCCCAGCAGGTGAAGGACGAATAGAAGGAAAAATAGAGGTTGACAGTTTCTCCGTAATTAGGTATCCCTAATTTCACGATGATTGTCTGCTTGTGCACGGGCGTCCCCGACTCGATGGTGCGCAGGATGGTGGCCGGCGGAACCGAGACGGTTGAAGCGCTCAGCGCCGCCTGCGGGGCGGGCAGCAGTTGCGGAGCCTGTTACCCGATGCTCGAAGACTTGCTTGCCGAGGGCAGGGCAGGATCGGACTCCCTGAGGGTAACCCACGTGTCGGTCTAAGAAGTCGCAGGCGGCTCGCTCGAAACCCCTCCCTACGGGTCAGCCGATGCGCCCCCCTGGATTGACTGCCCGGTCGGGCTGAAGCAGGATCACCTCGCCGTCAGTGTCATACACCCCGAGCACAAGCACCTCGGAGAGGAAGGGTCCGATCTGCTTGGGCGGAAAATTGACCACGGCGATCACCTGCCGACCGAGGAGCGACTCGGCCGTGTAGTGGGCGGTGATCTGAGCGCTCGAGCGCTTCACGCCGAACGGACCGAAGTCGATCCAGAGTCGATAGGACGCTTTGCGCGCTTCGGGGAAAGGCTTGGCGTCCGTCACGGTGCCGACCCGGATGTCGACCTTCTCGAAGTCCGACCAGACGATCGACACCCTCAGCGTCCCGTCAAGAGCCCGAGGGTGGTGCCCGGATAGTAGAACTCCAGAATTTGGCGGGCCACATAGCCCTGCTCGGCCATGCCCTTGGCGCCCCACTGGCAGAGTCCCACGCCGTGCCCGTAGCCGCGGCCGGCGAACTGTGCAGTATCGCCATGGACAGCCACCGCGAAGAGCGTGCTCTTGAGCACGTCGTAGCCGACCATGCGCCGCAGATCATTGCCGCGAAGGCGGACGCGACCGCGGTTGCCCTGCACCATGACCCAAGTGGCTCGCAGTGATGGCGTCCGTTCCACCACCTCGAGGGCGGTCACCGTGCCCACCGGTACCTCGTGGCGGCGCAACGCCTCCGTAAGGTCAGAAAGCTTGAGGTCGAGCGTCCAGTAGAAGTGCGGGGAGCCGATCGAGAATTCGCACCGGACTGCCTTCAGGGCAGGCATGTTGCGGGCGGCGAACACAGCGCGAGGATCCTCGGTGAATCCCCCGCTCTCCGTATGGTAGAACGCCGGGAACAGTTCGCCCTCCCAGAGGAGCACCTGCCCGGCTGTCTCGCTCGCCGCCGCCCAAACCGGGGAACTCGATCCCACCCGCCCCGCATACTGCTGATGGGCGATTGACGCCACGAGGTGGTACGGCTTGCTGGCTCCCAAGATGCGGTGATAGGCACCATACGTTCGGGCGGCAATCGCTTGCGCTCGGAGCGCCTCGGCCGGCCACCTCTCTCCCGCCTCCGCCCGAAGCACCCCGGCCACGTAGTCCTCAAGTGCCACCTCGTTGACGATGGCCACGCCGTCGCCGTTACGGATCAGCTCGATGAACCCGCCATAGTCACGACCGTTCCACCGGATCCGGTCTCCGACGACCCTGAACCCTTGTGCCCGCCTCCCATCCAGGTCAACGCCAGCCCCGCTGGGCACGGCACGCAGCACGTCGGCCCGCCACACCTGGGCGCGTACTACCTCGGCCCGCGACGGCTCGCTGGGGCAGCCCTGACATGGGCCGAGCTCGACGATCTCCAGCTGGAAGCCCCGCAGTTCTACGGTCGGTGCACGCTCGGCCAAGGCCACCCTGATGGTGATCGACGGCGGAGTTGGCTGAGCCGCCCCCGCAGGGATAGCCAGGCATACCGTCAACAACAGGAGGAGGAGGCGGCGCTGGATCACCGGCGCCCGAAGACGTAGAAGAGCAGGGAGAGCACGACGCTCAACAGAAGCGAGGTGGCCAGCGGGAAGTAAAACGACCAGCTTCCCCGCTGCACGTGAATGTCACCGGGCAGGCGGCCAAGCCAGGGAATGCGGCCGAAGAATGTAAGCACGACGCCCACCAGTACAATCGCGAGGCCAAGCACGATCAGGGCCTTACCGATGTCGGTCATTCGTCGAAGAGACCGGGCTGGGGCCGCGGGGCTACCGGTGGCGTCTTGCCGAGATGCGAATACGCCTCGCGGGTGACCTTGCGACCGGACGGCGACCGAACCACGAACCCGATTTTGAGCAGATACGGCTCCACCAACTCGGCCAGGGTCTCTGCCTCGTCATTGATGGTGGCGGCCAGGGCTTCAATCCCCACCGGACCTCCCTGGTAGTGGTCCACAATGGCCGTCAGGAAGCGCCGGTCGAGGCGATCAAGTCCCCGCGCATCGACCCCTTCCCGGTCGAGGGCATCGGCGGCCACGACCTCGGTGATCATGCCGTTCCCGCTGACCTGAGCGTAGTCGCGCACACGCTTCAGCAGGCGGTTCACGATGCGCGGGGTCCCCCGCGAGCGGCGCGCCAGCTCACGGGCTCCCCCCGCCTCGATGGGAGCGGAGAGGATGGCCGCAGACCGCACCACAATGCGACCGAGCTCTTCTTCCGAGTAGAAATCGAGGTGGTGAAAGATTCCGAACCGCTCACGCAGGGGCGCCGACAGCATGCCAGGCCGCGTCGTGGCTGCCACCAAGGTGAAGGGCGACAGCTGATACTTGAGCGTGCGCGCGTGCATTCCCTTATCGATCACGAAGTTCACCGAGAAGTCTTCCATGGCCGGATATAAGAGCTCCTCCACGGCCCGGGGAAGACGGTGGATCTCGTCGATGAAGAGCACGTCGTGCCGACCAAGGTTGGTCAGGATCCCCATGAGATCGGCACCTCGCTCGATGGCGGGGCCTGAGGTGGGGACCAGCGTCGTTCCCATCTCGTTGGCGAGAATGCCAGCGAGTGTCGTCTTGCCGAGCCCTGGCGGCCCGTAGAGGAGCACGTGGTCCACGCACTCGCCACGCTGGCGGGCCGCCTCCACCGACACCCGCAAACTGGCCACGGCCTGTTCTTGACCGACATATTCCTTGAACGACTGGGGGCGGAGCTGCCGCTCGAACGGGGCCTCTTCGGGCGCGGCCCCTCCACCGAGCCCAGTGGCCCGCTCCGGGCCTGTCACGGCGCCGTCCTAGCCGTAGGCGGCGGCGCGGCTCGGTAGATCTCCTCGAAGAGCTCCTCGGGCGTGCGCAGCTCGGGGCGGCGCTTGAGGGCGTCACTGATCAGTTGCGACGCCTCGCTCGGGCGATGGCCGAGCTGTTTCACGAGCACCTCCCACACCATTTCACGCACGCCGTCAGTCTCCACCGGCACCGACGACGACCTTGCCGGCGGGGCGAGGGCGTCTTCCCGAGCCAGCGCGAACTTGGCGACCTTTCCCTGGAGCTGGGCGACGATGTTCTTCGCCTTCTGAGGACCGATACCGGGCAACGCGCGCAAGAATTTCTCGTCCTGCCGGACGATGGCCGAGGCCACCTCGCCGACCGAGACAGCCAGCGCCCGGGCGGCCACCATGGGACCGATGTCCTTTACCGTGATGAGCCTCTCGAAGAACTCCTTGTCGAGGTCTGCCGTGAAGCCGATGAGGACCGGACGCGGCTGATCACGGGTGGCATGGTAGTAGATCACCAGCTCGAGCTGGCTGTCCCCGTCGCCCGACTCGACGCGTTCGAGCTGGCGCATCACCGTGGGCGGCAGATAGACCTCGTAGCCCACCCCCACCACGTCGAGAATGATCCGATCCTCGAGCTTGCGGCGCAGTCGCCCGGAGAGGGTAGCGATCACGCTAAGGGAGCTCCGGCCCGTGAGAGCCCAGTGAGGGCGAGGGCAAGCGCGTCGGCGACGTGGGATGGAGTCGGCGGCCGCGTCAGCTTGAGGATACGCTGGACGGACAGCTGGATCTGCTCCTTGGATGCCGCGCCGCTTGCCGCGATCGCGCGCTTGACGGTGGCGGGCGGAAGGGTCATGAGGACTATACCCCGTTGACGGGCGGCCAGGCAGATGACTCCGCGCGCGTGGGCCATGAGGATCGCCGTGCGCGGGAAACGGTACTCGGTGTACAGATCCTCCAGCACGAGCACCGCTGGCGCGAAGGCCTCCAGGACTTCGAGGATGCCATCGTAGATGCGGGCCAGGCGCCCCTCGAGCGACAGCCGGGGGTCCGCATTGACCACCCCCGTGGCCAGGATCTCGAGGCCATGCGCCCGTCGCTCCAACACACCATAGCCGGTATCGACGAGTCCCGGATCCACGCCGAGGACACGCGTCGCCCCTCGGGCGGCCGTGGGGACTCCCGAGAACTCGTCAGGCCGCCGACATCGCCTCGATGATATCGTCCGGGATGTCGAAATTGGAGTAGACGTTCTGGACGTCGTCGAGCTCCTCGAGCGCCTCGATCAGGCGCAAGACAGCCGGCGCCTCCTTGCCTTCCACGCGGACTGTCGACTGGGGGACGAGCAAGACCTCGGCGCGCAGCACAGGCACCGCCTTCGTTTCCAGCGCGCCGCGTACAGCATCCATTTCACCAGGAGTGGTGGTGACTTCGAAAGCTTTTTCGACCTGCCTCACGTCAGCGGCGCCGGCATCGAGGGCCAGGGTGAGCAAATCGTCTTCACCGATCTTGGTGGCGTCAACCTGGATCACGCCCTTCCGCTCGAACATCCAGGCGACCGCTCCGGACCCCCCCAGGTTACCGCCGTGCTTCTCGAACGCCCGACGGACCTCGGGGACCGTTCGATTGCGATTGTCGGTGAGGACGTGGACCATCACCGCCACCCCACCGGGGCCGTACCCCTCGTAGACGATTTCCTCGTAGGATTCGCCGGGCAGCTCTCCCGTGCCCTTCTGGATGGCGCGTTTGACATTGTCCTGCGGCATGTTCGCTTCCTTGGCGGCCTCCACGGCCGACTTCAGCCGCATGTTGACCTTGGGGTCCCCTCCCCCGTGACGGGCGGCCACCGTGATCTCGCGCAGGATCTTGGAGAAGAGCTTCCCTCGTTCGACGTCCGCCTTGCCCTTTTTCCGCTTGATCTGTGACCACCGCGAATGCCCTGACATCGCTCTACCCTCTTTCGTTCTGAATAGCAGCTCGAAGCTGCTTCACACGTTCCAAGCGCATCTCGCGCCGCACCAGAGCCGCCTGCCAGCGGCGCCGCTCTCCCGCCGTTTCCGGAACGAAGGGGGGACACGGACGGGGGCGCAGATCGGGCCCCAGATGGACATAGGCGAGAAAGGCCGTGCACGCGTGGCGTACCTCACCCGTCCGCGGCTGCTCGGCGAGGACCTTCACCCCCACCTCCAGCGACGAGGTCCCCACGTGGGTCAATCCTGCCTTGAAGGTCACCACCTCATGGCTCCAAATCGGCGAGTAGAAGTCCAGGGCATCGAGGCACGCCGTCATCACGAATCCCCGGCAGTATCGCATCGAAAGAATCCCGCCTGCCTCGTCGATATCCATGAGCATTTTGCCGGGAAACATCATATTCGCGAAGAGGGCATCCTCGGGCAGTACCGAGCGCACCGACTCGAAGCGCCAGCGCACGTCCTCGTCTGCGTCGTCGGGCTCTGGGCGCGGGCGCGTCGAGTTCGCGGCGAGGCGGGCTATCCGTTGCGCTCGGCGCCCGCGCGCCGCCTCCACGAGCAGGGCTTCGGCGTCGTGGCTGGGGACGATCGCCTGGCCGACCGGGCGCGGGCGCGCCGCGCCGTCAACCTTGACGAAGACAAGGTGCGAGTTGAGGGTCACCGCGCGAGTGCCGCTGACCACGTTCTCAGACCATACGCGCACGCCCACCTCGAGTGAGCTCGTCCCGACATCCTCGACCTGGGCTCGCAGGATCGCGATCTCGCCTACCTTGACGGGCCGGAGAAAGTCGATGTCATCCATGGCCCCCAGCACGACCGGCCCTCGAGCCACCCGCGAGGCTGCCAGGGTTCCTGCCTGGGCGATCCACTGCATCATGCGACCGCCGTGGATCTGTCCGGGCGCGCCCGCGTGCTCCGGGAACACCCACTGGATCATTTCGACGGCCGTATCGGTGATCGACGGCATGCTCGAGATTGGGGACCCCGGGCGAGCCCCCACGTCGATCCTACGCCAATTTACCGGTCGCGCTGGCGCCCGAGCGGGGGCGGTCCGAACTGGCTAGGAATCGCCCAGGCGGACGAGCCGGAAGACGAAGCGCGCCCCACACCCGGGTTGGCTTTCAACCCAGATACGCCCGCCGTGCGCCTCGAGCACGCGTCGACAGATCAACAACCCGAGCCCGGTCCCGGTCATCCGTGACCGTCGTCCCTCCCCGGCTTGAGCAAAGCGCTCGAAGAGAAGGGGGATCTCGGCGGCCGGGATTCCGGGGCCGGAATCGGCCACCGAGACCTCAATCTCATCGTCGAGCGAACGGATACTCGCCGTCACGGTGCCGCCGTCCGGGGTGAACTTGAGCGCATTGCCGAGAAGATTCATGAGGACCTGATCGAGCCGGCCCGAATCACCGAGGACCTGTAATGGCCGCTCGGCACCCGAGACCTCGAGTGCGATCCCTCGTCGGCTTGCGGCTTGAGCGAAGCGGCCGGCCACGCTAGACACGAGGGCGGCCACGTCAACCGGACGTGCCTCACCCATGAACTTGCCAGCGTCCTGCTTGTAGAGGTCGATGATCTCGTCGACGAGCCCCTTCATTTGAGCGCAGCAGGCCAGCATGTTCCGGAGATAGCGTGAGGGAGACTCGGGGTTGACGGAGGGGGAGGACTCCAGCAGATCGAGATAACCCTGGATCACCGTTAAGGGCGTGCGGAGATCGTGCACGAGCATGGCGATGAAGTCCGTACGGATGTTCCCGAGGTCCGGAAGCCGATGGGCCCGGTGGATCGCCCCCCGCACACGCGCCGCTACATGTGCGGGGGAGGCAGGCCGGCTGATGTAGTCGACGGCGCCCTCACCCAACGCGGCCTCGATGCTTTCCACGCTGCCCTCGGCGGCGGTGAGCATGATCACCGGCGTTTGCCGCGTACGCGGATCGCGCCGGAGCTGCTCGAGCAGCGCGTCCCAGTGGAGGCCGGGCAGGGCGGGATCAAGCACGAAGCAGTCCGGGCGCAGGGTCTGGGCTAGCACCACGGCGGTACTGACGTCAGCCACCTCGATCACACGCCCGCGCCGGTCCGCCAGGAGGTCCTGGAGCAGCACCTGCACGCGGGGGTCGTCATGGACCACGAGGATGGTGGCGGCCGGTTCAGGGCGGACGGCGAGTACCGGACTGTGCTCGCCCAGAGCTGAGCTGGTCCGCGGCTCGCTCATGACAGTTCCCGTGACGAGGACGACGGCCCCGCCACCAACGGCAATAGAATCCGGAAGGTTGTACCGGTGCCGGGGTTGCTCCTCACCAGGATCGAGCCCCCGTGATCCTCGACGATCTTGTGGGTGAGAGCAAGTCCAAGCCCCGTACCCGCTTCCTTGGTGCTGAAGAACGGGGTGAAAATGCGGTCCATGGCGGCCGGCGCAATGCCTACCCCCGTATCGGAGATCTCCACGCGCAGTCGGGGCCCGGTGCGCAGGCGCCCGGTCAGATCGGGCTCCCGCTCGTCGCTCCACCCCGCGCGCAACAGGAGTCGGCCGCCCTTGTCCATGGCGTCGAGGGCGTTGGCCACCAGGTTCACGAAGGCGCGATAGAGCTGGTCCTCGTCGGCGGACACCGTGACCAACGTGGCCGCGTACTCGCGCGTGACTCGCACTCCCTGGGCCTCAATGCGGTGGCTGTAGAGATCGACGGCCCGGTCCAGGAGGGCTGGAACGTGCACGGGCGTGGGGGTGAGGCGTCCCGGCCGCGATAGCTCCAGCAGCCGTTCCACGATCCTGTTGATGCGCTCGAGCTCACGCGGTACGATACTCTGGAATCGCTCGCGGAAGCTCGCATCGTCGAACCGCCGAGTGAGATGTCGAGTGAAGGTGACCAGCGACGTGAGCGGGTTCTTGATCTCGTGGGCGAGCCCGGCGGCGAGGGTACCCACCGCCGCCAGTCTGTCAGAGCGCTCGAGCTGGCGTTGCAGTTCCCGCACGACGGTGAGATCCCGCAGCACGCCGACCACGCCGAGGTCTTTGCCGTCCCCGCCCTTCAAGGGCGCCACTCGGACCTCGACGGGAACCAGGACGCCGTTACGACGCTTCAGGGTCAGGGGGATCCCCGGCGCGTCGGCGCGATTGGCCAAGGTCTCCATCAGGATCTCGCCAATAGCGGGACTATCGCGGAACACCTCGGTGCAGTATCGTCCGGCCGCCTCGCCCGCGAAGAACCCCGTCAGCAGTTCGGCGGCCGGATTCAGGGTCACCACACGCCCGTCCAAGTCTACGGTGACAATCCCCGTCTTCACCGACGCGAGGATGTTATCCGTGTAGCTCTTGAGGTCCGCGAGTTCCTCAAAGCGCTGCCGTAGCTCCGCGTGAGCCACTTCGAGCGCACTCCGTTGCTGGGCGAGCTGGGCCGCCATATGGTTGAAGGCAACGGCCAGCCGTCCGATCTCGTCGCGGGTGGTAGGCTCGATGCGTTGGTTCAATTCGCCGCGCGAGATGGCCGCCACCCCATCGGCCAGGCGCTGGACGGGGCGAGCGATCTGGCGCGCCACCAGGGCGGCCGCCAGCCCCCCCACCACAATGGTGATGACGGTTAGCACGCCGAGCTCGAGTCGAGTCTGTCGGATCTCCGACTCCATGCGCTTCTGGGAGAGGCCCACGCGAGCCGTACCCCAGCGGCGGTTGTCGACGATCACCGGGACCGAGAAGTCATAGAGGCCCGCGTCCTCCGCGGATCGGGTGTCTTGCACGAGGGGCCGGACGGCCTCGGTCGCCAGCCTGGCCACGTCGCCGGAGAGGGCCTGTCCTACCGTGTCCGGCCGGTGGCTGTGGGCGGCTACGAGATTGTCGCCGTCGAGGACGATGGCGTAGACGACGTCGGCTTCCCGAGCGACGCGGGCCACCCCCTGCTCGAGACCCGTGAAGTTGTAGAGCAACAGATGACCGGACGCCATGGCGGCCAGGCTCCGGGCAAGGGCTTCCCCCCGCTCCTCCACTTGGTCGATGATGGCCGCGCGCTGCCGATGCTCGACCACGGCAAACACGGCAGACATCACCAGCACCACGACGAGAACGGATCCCCAGAGAAGCTTGGCGCGCAGCGACGTCATCGGGGCGCCTCCAGCCAGATCTTGCGAAACGGGATGTAGGGATCCCCCAGGCCGTTGACCTCGATGCTGCGCACGTAGGGCTGGAAGAGACGCTCATAGGTGTAGTGCCAGAGGGGCATGATCGGCGCATCCTCCAGCACCATCCGCTCGGCGCGCCGGTACAGCTCGACCCGGCGTGAGAGATCGGTCTCCGCGCGGGCATGGAGGAGGAGATCGTCCACCACGGTACTGGCGTAACCGGTGAAGTTACGGGGACTCTTCGAGAAGAACAGCTTGGTCATAAAGTTGTCAGGGTCGGGCACATCGGCATACCACGCCTGGAGAAAGAACGGCAGCCTGCCCTCTTCCAGGAGTCGCGAGAAGGTAGGCCAGTCTGTCTCGTAGCGGACTTCCAGGGGAACGCCGACGGCGGCCAACGAGGTCTTGATGAAGTGGTGCTCGCGAAGCAGCCGCTCGCTCTTCACGCTCGACCACAAGGTAAGGGCCGGGAATCGGCGGCCCTCACCGTATCCGGCCTGGCGGAGCAGCAGCCGCGCCCGGTCGAGCGAATAGGGAATGTCGCCGATCTCCGGGTTGAAGCCGGGCGTGCCCGGAGGGAGGATGCCCCGCGCCGGATGGTAACGGCCCAGATAGATGGTGTCGCGGATATGGTCCCGGTCGATGGCGTGGACGAGTGCTTGCCGGATGCGCCGGTCGTCCAGCGGCTTGTGGCGGGTATTGAAACCGTAGAACCGCACACTGAACATCGGCCGCCGAATGTATTGGTACGGCCCCGGCTTGCCCCGTGCTTCGAAGGGGACGGGACTATCCTCGAGGTTGCCGGCCAGAAACTCCCGATGGATCGCATCGATGGGTTCGCCGGGAAAGATCTGATAGCGCACCTCCGCCAGGCGGGGCGCTCCCGCGTAATACTCCCTATTGGCGGCCAGCACGATCTCGCGGCCCCGGTCCCAGCGAACGAACTTGAAGGGTCCCGTACCTACCGGTCGCATCCCGAACGCCTCGCTCCCCTGCGTCACGAGGTCGCGCGGAACAATCTTGGCGTGCCCGACCGCAAGCATGGAGACAAAGGGAGCGAAGGCCTCACTCAGCGTGACCTGTATGGTGTGCCGGTCGACGACGGTGAGGCCTTCCACAGTGGCCGCCTTGCCCTCGCGGAACTCGCGCGCTCCCTTGATGCCACTGAACAGATCGGCCGCGCCCGACTTCAGGCGCGGGTCGAGCAAGCGTGTAAACGAGAAGGCGACGTCGTCCGCCGTGACCTCGCGACCGTGGTGGAAATTGACCTTGCGCAAGGTGAAGGTCCAGGTCAGCCCATCGCGGGATGCCTTCCAGTAACTGGCCAGGGCCGGTGCGATCATGAGGTTCTGGTCGAATTGCACCAGCCCCTCGAAGATCTGCTCGACGACGGCTAGCCCATAGAAGCCAGAGACCCTAGCCGGATCCAGGGTGCCCGGCTCGTTACCGAGCGGGCGCCGGTAGACGCTGCCTCGGCCGGCTTCCTGCTCCTGCGTCGTCACCCGCTCCTGCGCCCACCCGATCCCGGGCGCCAGGAGCAGGGACAACACAAAGATGGCAAGCACGGCGTCGACTCGTCGAAGCGACCGACTTCGCCCTACTCTCCGCCCCCTCCGGACTCGGCGTTTCCGACGGCGACGAAGACCCCCAGGGAGGTGGAGGTTCCGGATTCCACCACGGGAGCCACCAGCACAAAGGACGCAATGAACAGAAGAACCGTCCACAGCTTCGTCATGCCTCGCTCCTTTCGCCTCTCGGACTACAACCTCGTAAGGACCAGAGACGTCCCCCTGGGCGAGCAGTTCCCGGCAAGTCTCCTGCCAATGCCTCCGTGGCGGACCTGCTGATTTCAGGAGCGCTCAGCGAGTCGACGTCCGCGCCCGGCTGGCACAGGGAAAGGCACGCTAGATCGAGTGCGGGGCGGGGCCACTCGCAAGCACGCGCCGGTGCAGGAGCGCTGACGCGATGCCCCGGATCCGTGCACTATGCACGGCTCACTGCGCCTCCTCGCGCCCCGAGCCCGCCAGCCCCCAGCGCGCGAGCTTGGCCTTCAGCACGTTGCGATGCAAGCCGAGGATACGCGCCGCCTCACTCTGATTCCACCGCACACGCTGCAGGACCCGGGTCACGATCTGGCGCTCGAACTCGTCGGTGGCTTCGCGCAAGGGCAAGGTCTCTGCGTGACGCACCGAGTCGCGCAGATCGGGAAGAAACAAGTCGACGGGAAGATCACTCGGCCCAATGATCCCGCCATCAACCAGCGCCACCGAGCGCTCGACGATGTTCTGGAGTTCTCGGACGTTTCCGGGCCAGGAGTACCGGTGGAGGACGGCGAGCGCCTCCGGTGAAATGCCTTCGATGCGCTTGCTGAACTGGTGATTGTAGCGACGAACGAAATGCTCGACCAGATGGGGAATGTCTTCGCGCCGTTCCCGCAGGGGAGGCAGCAGGATGCGCACCACGTTCAGTCGGTAATAGAGGTCCTCACGGAACGCGCCGGTGGCCACGGCACGCCGCAAATCACTGTTGGTTGCCGCCAGGATGCGCACGTCGGCGCGAACGACCTGGGTCCCCCCGACCCGCTCGATCTCCCGTTCCTGGAGCACGCGCAGGAGCTTCACCTGCAACTCGGGCTTCAGTGTGCCGATCTCGTCCAGGAACAGGGTCCCCCCCGCCGCCATCTCGAACTTGCCGACCTTGCGCTGATGAGCGCCGGTGAAAGCGCCCTTCTCATGACCAAAGAGCTCGGATTCGATCAGGGTTTCGGGGATGGCGGCGGGGTTGACGGCCACGAAGGGGTGGTCACGCCGAGGGCCTTGGCGGTGAATCGCACGGGCCACGATCTCCTTGCCGGTCCCGCTTTCACCCACGATGAGGACAGTCGCCGTATTTCGCGCCACCTGCCCGATCAAGCGGTACAGCTTCTGCATCTCGGGATGCTGGCCCACCAACTCGTCGAAGTCGTGCTGACGGGCCAGCTCGGACCGGAGAAACACGACTTCGCGCTCCAGCGACCTCCGTTCGAGGGCGCGACGCACGACCGTAAGCAGGTCGTCCTCGTCGAACGGCTTGGTCAGGTAGTCGAAGGCACCGAGCTTCATGGCCTCCACGGCCGTGCGCACTGTTTTCACGGCGGTGACCAGCACGACCTCCAATTGCTCGTCGAGCGCCTTGATCTGAGCGAGAAGCTGCAGCCCGTCGATCTCGGGCATCCGGATGTCGAGAAGGACGAGATCGATCGGGGAGCGCTGCAGGACCTGTAGCGCTCCCCGGCCGTCGGCGGCGTCGAGCACGTCGTAGTGGTCGTCGAGAATCAGCCGGAAGGATTCGCGCACCCCCGGATCATCGTCAACGACCAAGATCACCGGCCGGAGGGGGCTACTCTCGGCCCGCATTTGGCCCGCCACGGCCCCTGAACCCTAGCGAGCGCCGGTGACGCGGCCGTCCACCGACACGGTATCGAGCCGATGGATGCCGCTCGGGTGAAGCCGCAGACCCCGCACGTCCGGCCGAAGCACCGCCCACTCCAAGCGGACGTAGATCGGGATCCATGGCAACTCCTCAGCCAGCATGGCCTGGGCCCGCTGGTAGAGACGCTGACGCTCGGGTCGGAAGGACAGCTGACTTGCCCGGATCAGCACATCGTCGAGCGTCGCGTTGCGTGAGAGGGAATAGCTCTCGCGCCGAGGCGAGCGTTGCCCGTCTCGCGTTGATAGCGGGAAGAGCAACAAATGAGGATCGCCTCCGAGCACCACCGCCTCGGCGAGTAACATGGCGCTGCCGCTGGCCATCTGGACCCGTGGCTCCCCCGCGGCCTCGGCCCGCACTTGCACCGGGATGTCGACAGCACCGAGATTCGCCACGATCGTCCCCGCGACTCGCTGAATATTGAGCGCACCATCGATGGGACGTACGACCAGGGTGGACTTGTACCCCCGGGGCCACCCGCCCTCGGCCAGGAGCTTCTTGGCCGCCTGCCGGTGGCCGCTCAGGATCGGTGATCCCTCACGCCTGGCCCACACCCCGGGAGGAAGAAAGGACTGCAGTGGGATGGCCGCGCGATCCATGACCGCTCCGAGAGCTGCCGGATCGAGGCCAGCCGCCACCGCCTGCCTGATCCTCCTGCGCAGAAACGGCTCGTGATCAGCCTGAAAGCTGAGGTAGCCAACGCGAGGGCCCGGGATCGAGAGAGCGCCCTCGCTGCGCCGGGGCGGTCCCGACGGGAACCAGGCGTCCAGAGTCTGGGCATCGAGATCGGCCTCGGCGCGCTCGTCGTTCCCGACGTCCATGAACACGATCCGTTCGGTACGCGGCCCGCCCGACCAGTGGTTGGGCTGCGCCTCGAGCACCATGCGACCGGGTGCGACCTCGCTGACGCGATACGGTCCCGATCCAAGGAGCCGCGGAACCCCGTCGGGCCCGGTGCCACTCTTGACCACCGCGAAGCCCGGGTGGGCCAGGACAGTCAGGAGCGGCGCATAGGGCTGACTCAGGGTGACCTGGATGGTTCGGGCATCGGAGGCACGGACCTCCCGCACGACACCCGGAACCCCCCGCAAGAGCGCAGCCCACACCGGACGCACAGGTGCCACGCCGCCGTCTCGGCTGAGCTGACGGGCGAAGCTATCCGCCACCTCCGCGGCCGTGAGCAGAGTTCCATCGTGAAAGCGGACGCCGGAGCGGAGGGTAAACGACCAGGTGAGCCCGTCTCGTGAAACGCTCCAGCGGGTGGCAAGGGCGGGCTCGATGTCCGTCGAGGTGAGGGTGTAGGTCACCAAGGTATCGAACACCTGGCGCGCAATCAGAGGGACGGCGCCCGAGATGGCGATCCCGGGATCGAGGTTCGTGGGAACGCCAGCCACACCGACCCGCAGCTCGCGGCGTGTTTGCGCGCCAGAATCGGACAGGAATGCGAAAATAACGAGCAGCACGAGACCTGCGACCAGGCCGGATCGCCCCTGCAACATCGGCACTGTTATACGTGGAACCTGGAGTACGCGCTACTCGTTTCCGCTCACACGAGGTGAGGTGTCCGCCAGGGAATGGGACTTGCTCTGGGTCATTCACAGGCCGTGAGTGGTACCACGGCCCCTCTGGGGACGAACGCGAGCGTGGGCGTCGGGAGGAAAGAGGAAAAAGTGTCGGCAATTCAAGCAGATCGTGGGCTGACAACCTTGACTTTCTTTTTCCTCGCCCCCTATACTTCGAGCAGGAGCGCATCGACGTAACGGCGGCCCACAGGGAAGTGACGAGAGAGGATGGGCTATGAAGGAGTTCGAGAAGAAGGGTAGCCCGAGTCGCGAGGGGCTTTCCAAGTTTCTCCCCACATCCATGTCCGACGCCAGCATGCGCCGCCGGCTCACGGAATACGAGATCCAGCTTCAAGATCTCCAGTCCTATGTCCGCTCCCTCGAGGGGGAGACCGTTCACCTCCGCAAGAAGATCGAGGAAGCCCCCAAAGAATTCATGATCATCGAGAACAAGCTGCGCGAGGCCAACCGCCAGCTCGTGCAGGCCTTCAACCAGAACGAGAAGCTCGTCAATGCGCTCTATGAGGCGCGGGAGCAGATCACGTCGTTGAAGGAGGAAGTGGACAAGCTGTGCGCGCCGCCGTCGACGTACGGGGTGTACCTGTCGGGAAACGAGGACGGCACGGTGAACATCCTGGCCCAGGGGCGGAAGGTGAAGGTGAACCTGCATCCGGCCATCAAGGTGGAGGGGCTCAAGCCGGGGCAAGAGCTGATCCTGAACGAGGGGCTGAACGTGGTGGAGGCGGCAGGGTACGAGATCCAGGGTGAGGTGGTGATTCTCAAGGAGCAGCTGGACCCGGAGCGGGCCGTGGTGACGTTGCGGGCGGACGAGGACAAGGTGGGGATCATCGCCGACCCGCTGCGGAGCTTGCGGCTGAAGGTGGGCGACCACCTACTGATGGACGCCAAGTCGGGCTACCTGCTGGAGAAGCTGCCCAAGAGCGAGGTGGAGGACCTGTCGCTGGAGGAAGTGCCCGACATCGGGTACGACGACATCGGGGGGTTGAGTACGCAGATCGAGTCGATCAAGGATGCGGTGGAGCTCCCGTATCTGTACGCGGACTACTACAAGGAGCACAAGCTGACGCCGCCCAAGGGCGTGTTGCTGTACGGGCCGCCCGGCTGCGGCAAGACGATGATCGCCAAGGCGGTGGCCAACAACTTGGCCGAGAAGATCTCGGAGAAGCGCGGGGAGAAGATCAAGGGGTACTTCCTGAACATCAAGGGGCCCGAGCTGCTCAACAAGTACGTGGGGGAGACGGAGCGGAAGATCCGGGAGATCTTCGTCAAGGCCAAGGAGAAGGCGGCCGATGACGTGCCGGTGGTGGTGTTCTTCGACGAGATGGACGCGCTGTTCCGGACGCGGGGGACGGGAATCTCCTCGGACGTGGAGACGACCATCGTGCCCCAGCTGCTGGCCGAGATCGACGGGGTGGAGGGGCTGAAGAACGTGATCGTGATCGGGGCCTCCAACCGGCAGGACCTGATCGACCCGGCCATTCTGCGGCCGGGGCGGCTGGACGTGAAGATCAAGATCGAGCGGCCCGACAAGGGGGCCGCCACCGACATCTTCCTGAAGTACCTCACGGGGGAGATTCCGATCGCAGCGGCAGAGATCAAGGAGCACGGGGGGGACGTGCAAGGGGCCATCGGGGCCATGATTGCCACGACGGTGGAGGGGATGTACGCCCTGTCGGAGGAGAACCGCTTCCTGGAGGTCACCTACGCCAACGGGGACAAGGAAGTTCTGTACTTCAAGGACTTTTCCTCGGGGGCGATGATCGAGTCGGTCGTGCGGCGGGCCAAGAAGCTGGCCCTCAAGCGCTACATCGGCAGCGGGGTGAAGGGGGTGGGGCTCGACGATCTGCTCACCGCCGTGCGCGAGGAGTTCAAGGAGAACGAAGACCTGCCCAATACCACCAACCCCGACGACTGGGCCAAGATTGCCGGCAAGAAAGGCGAGCGGATCGTCTACGTGAAGCCTCTCATGGGGGAGTCGAAGGAAAAGCAGCGCAGCGTGGAAAAGGTCGTCAACACCGGCCAATATCTGTGAGATTGGGGGGGCGCGGCGCCCCCCCAATTCCCCCCGGCTCGCGTTCGACGCGACAACCGGGGGGTTCCTTTCTGTAGACGGAAGACGAGGGGCGCATGGCCATCCCGAAAGTCATGGGTATCGAGACGGAGTACGGGATCACCGTCAGAAATCAGCCCGATTTCAACCCGATTCTGTCCTCCTTGCTGTTGATCAACTCATACGAGACGTACCGGTCTTCGCGCATCCGGTGGGACTACGAGGCGGAGAGCCCGCTCCGCGACGCGCGCGGCTTCGAGTACATGGAGGAGAAGGACGGCCCGTCCAAGGAGGAGTCGCGCCTCATCAATCTCATTCTCTCCAACGGGGCGCGCTTCTACGTCGATCACGCCCACCCGGAGTACTCGAGTCCGGAGACGACCAATCCACGCGATCTCGTCATCTGGGACCGGGCGGGCGAGCGCATCCTCAACCTGGCGCGCCAGCGCGCGGAAGCGGTGTCGCCCCCCGAGCAGCGCATCCTGATCTACAAGAACAACACGGACGGCAAGGGCAATTCCTACGGGACGCACGAGAACTACCTGATGGATCGCAAGGTCCCCTTCGCCCGCATCGTCCAGCACATGATGCCGTTCTTCGTCACCCGTCAGATCTTCACGGGGGCGGGCAAGGTGGGGGCGGAGAACGGAACCGAATCGTGCGACTACCAGATCTCGCAGCGCGCAGATTTCCTGGAAACAGAAGTGGGGTTGGAGACGATGCACTCCCGCCCCATCATCAACACGCGTGACGAGCCGCACGCCGATCCCGAGAAGTACCGGCGCCTGCACGTCATCGTGGGCGACGCGAACATGGCGGAACCGTCCAACTACCTCAAGACGGGCACAATGGCCATCGTGCTCAGCATGGTGGAGGACGACTTCGTCGACGTCGACCTGTCCCTGGACGGTCCGGTGGCCGCCTATCGGACAGTATCGCGGGACCTGACGTGTCGGGAACCCATCCGTCTGAAGGACGGTCGGCGCCTGAGTCCCATCGACCTGCAGCGCGAGTTCCTCGCCCTCGCGTACCGCTACTATCGCGACCGCGAGCAGGAGCCGTGGGTGCGCGAGGTGTTGGCTCGCTGGGAGCGCGTACTTGACCGCCTGGCCGAGGATCCCATGCAACTCGGCCGGGAGCTGGACTGGGTCATCAAGCGCCAGCTCCTCGAGACCTACATGGATAAGCACGGGCTCGACTGGAACGACTCCCGTGTGCAGATGATTGACCTGCAGTATCACGACATCCGGCCCGGGCGAGGGCTCTACGCCAAGTTGGAAGAAGCGGAGGCGGTGGAGCGACTCGTCACCGACGACGAGATCTCCAAGGCCATCTACGATCCGCCCAAAGATACCCGCGCCTACTTCCGGGGGATGTGCCTGCAGCGGTATTCGGACGAGATCGTCTCTGCCAGCTGGGATTCGGTCATCTTCGACCTCAAGGAGGGTCCCCTCAAGAAGATCTTCATGCTGGAGCCTCTCCGGGGCACCGAAGCCCACGTGCGTCAGCTCCTCACCGAGTCGCCCACGGCCAGCGCTTTGCTCCGCAACATCTCCGCCAAGACCACGCCCTGAGGGCCATGGACCCCCACTGGCTCTCACGCTTCCACGACTACGCCAGCTCGAGCTTCCTCGACGTGTTGAGACGGCAGGCCCCTCAGCTGCTGCCTGATGTCGCGGGGTACGCGGCGGCGGCTGTCGAGGTCCCGCATGGGACTACCGTCCTTGCCATCCGTTACCGGGACGGTGTCATCATGGCGGGTGACCGACAGGCTACCTCGGGTTTCCAGGTAGCGAGCCGGCGCATGGAGAAGATCTTCAAGTCCGACGAGCTGTCCGGGGTGGGCATCGCGGGGGCGGCCGGCCCCGCGATGGAGATGGCCAAACTCTTCCAGACGGAGCTCGAGCACTACGAAAAGGTCGAGGGAGAAAACCTCTCCCTGGAAGGCAAAGCCAACCGTCTAGGCCAGATGGTGCGCATGAATCTGCCCGCCGCCATGCAGGGCCTGGTGGTGGTTCCCATCTTTGCTGGCTTCGACGAGAAGGCGGGGGTGGGCCGATTGTTCAAGTACGACGTGACGGGCGGACGCTACGAGGAGACCAACTACGAAGCTCAGGGTTCGGGCTCCAAGGACGCCCGGGACTCGCTCAAGAAGCTGTGGCGACGGGACGCCACCCAGGAGGACGGGTTGCGAATCGCCCTCGAGGCCTTGTGGGACGCCGCTGACGAGGATGTCGGGACGGGCGGCCCCGATCTCGTGCGCGGCATCTTCCCGACCGTGAAGACCATCACCCTGGCCGGCTTCCAAGAGGTCTCTGAAGACGACATTCGCCGAACCTACGACACGATTACCAACGAGCGGCGCCGTCTCGAGGGAGGAGCCTGAGCGCATGCCCCTGCCGTACTACGTGAGTCCCGAGCAGATGATGAAAGACAAGGCGGAGTATGCCCGCAAGGGCATCTCCCGTGGCCGGTCCATCGTCGTGCTCGAGTACCAGGACGGCATCCTGCTTGTGGCCGAGAATCCCTCCACGTTGCTCCACAAGATCTCGGAGATCTACGATCGCATTGCCTTCGCCGGGGTGGGCAAGTACAACGAGTTCGAGAATCTCCGTATCGCGGGCATCCGGCACGCCGACGTCAAGGGTTACTCCTACAGCCGTGGCGACGTGACGGCCAAAGCCCTGGCCAACGCGTACTCGCAAGCCCTCGGGAACATCTTTACTCAGGACATCAAGCCCTTCGAGGTGGAGGTGCTGGTGGCCGAGGTGGCCCACGGTAACGGGATGCGCAGCGAGATGTACCACATCCTCTACGATGGCACCATCGAGGACGAGCGCAACTTCGCGGCCATGGGGGGCCAGGCCGAGGACATCCGACGCTTTCTGCGCGATAACTACCGAGAGAACCTGCCGCTGGCCGACGCCCTCCAGCTCGGCGTCCGCGCGCTCACCGTCACCCAGAACAAGCCCCTGAGTGAGAAGGACCTCGAAGTGGCCGTGCTCGATCGCACGCGGCCCCGGCGCACCTTTCGCCGCATCACCGTGGAGGCGCTCAGCCAACTGTTGGCATCCTCGCGCTAGACCGTGTTAGGCTTAGATCCACCATGAAGCGGCGAATCTTCGGTCTCGAGAATGAGTACGGCCTCACCTGCACCCTGAACGGTCAGCGGCGACTCTCACCCGATAACGTTGCTCGCTATCTGTTCGAGAAGGTCATTCCCGGAGCCCGCAACGCCAACGTGTTCCTGGAAAATGGTGCCCGCCTCTACCTCGACACCGGCTTTCACCCGGAATACGCGACGCCGGAGTGCGACGACGTCGCCGAGCTTGTCATCCACGACAAGGCGGGGGAGCGGATCGTCGAGGACCTGCTGCACCAGGCCGAGAAGCGCCTGCGTGAGGACGGCATCTCCGGCAACATCCTCCTCTTCAAGAACAACACGGACTCGGCTGGCAATTCCTACGGCTGTCACGAGAACTACCTGGTGAGCCGCGACGTGAGTTTCCAGCGGCTGGCCGAGGCTCTCATTCCCTTCTTCGTCACCCGCCAGATCTTTGCCGGGGCGGGTAAAGTGCTCCAGACCCCCCGCGGCTTCCACTACTGTCTCTCCCAGCGGGCCCAGCACATCTGTCAGGAAATCTCGGGAGCGACCACCTCATCACGGTCGATCATCAACACCCGAGATGAACCCCACGCCGACGCCGAGCGCTACCGGCGATTGCACGTCATCGTGGGCGACTCCAACATGTCGGAGCTGGCCACCTTTCTCAAGATCGGCACCACCGCCCTCGTCCTCGACATGATCGAGGATGGCTTCTTCGACCGGGACTATTCTCTGCAGTCCCCCGTGCAGGCTATCCGGGACATCTCGCATGATCCCGCCCTCCACGAAACGGTCAAGCTCAAGGACGGCCGCGCCATCTCCGCGCTGCAGCTCCAGTTCGAATACTTGGAGTACGCCACCCGCTACGTGGCGAGCATCGACGCCGACGAGGTGACCCGGGACGTCTTGGCCCGCTGGACCGATGTCCTGGAGCAGCTGGCTTCCGACCCCATGCAGCTCAATCGGGAGCTTGATTGGGTGATCAAGCGCGATCTCCTCAACCGGTTCATGGAGAAGAACCGGCTGTCGTGGCGGGATCCCAAGATCAGCCTCATCGATCTGCAGTACCACGACATTCGCCCGGACCGCGGGATCTACTACAAGCTGGCTGCCAACGATATGGTCGACCGGATCACCGACGACGAGACCATCGAGCGCGCCAAGCATATGCCTCCACAGACGACGCGCGCCCGCCTGCGCGGTGAGTTCATCCGTCAGGCCAACCTCAAGGGCAAAGACTACCGGGTGGACTGGGTCTATCTGAAGCTCAACGACCCTGAACGCGAGACTATCCTCTGCAAGGATCCGTTTCAGTCCCACGACGAACGGGTCGATCGCCTGATCCGGTCCTTTTGAAAGGGGGGCCTCGACAGGGCCCCCCTTGACCCCCCGCGCTCGGGACGCCCCGGCCAAGCCGTGCGCGCCCCTCGGTCCTCCGCGAGCTTTTGGGGGCCTCGACAGGGCCCCCCTCCCCCCGCGCTCGGGACGCCCCGGCCAAGCCGGGCGCCCCTCGGTCCTCCGCGAGTTTTGGGGCCTCGACGGGCCCCCCTTGACCCCCCAGCGCTCGGGGGACGCTCTAGGGATTCATGGATTCAGAACCACTTTTATCGGATCGCCTGCCCGTTCTTCGAGCACGCTGAAGGCTTCGTGGACGCGGCTCAGCGGGAACTGGTGGGTGATCAGCGGCTTGGCCGTGATACGGCCCGCCGCCAGCAGCGCCAGACAGCGCCCCACGCTGGTACCGCCCTCGCCGCGCTCGGTGTAAATCGTGATGTTTCGGCGCACGGCGTGGCTCAGATCTGCCGTCACCGGGCCATGATAGAACGCCACCAAGAGCACCTTACCCCCAGGCTTCGTCATCTTGATGGCCTGATCGAAGGTGTCGTCCGCCCCTGCGCAGTCCACCACCAGATCGGCTCCCTTGCCGCCGGTAAAATCCATGACCGCGCCGACGGGATCGGCCTCGCGACTGTTCACGGTGAGATCGGCCCCTAGCTGACGACCCATGGCCAGTCGCGACTCTCGGGTGCCGGTGAGGATCGCCCTCGTCGCTCCAAGCGCTTTGGCGAGCTGGATGGTCATGAGCCCGATCGGACCGGGGCCGAGAACGGCCACGGTTTCGCCAGCGAAGAACCCACCCGCGTTCTCGAGACCGAAGAGGGGGCTTCCCGCCGTCATCACCACGGTAGCCTCCTCGTAGCTCACGCGGTCGGGAATCCGGTACACCGTGTTGATATGGTTCAGCGCATACTCGGCTAAGCCACCATTGGTGGTGAAGCCGTTGGCGCGGTGCCCACGCTTGCCGTTACCGTAGTTCAGGCACGCCGTGTACAGCCCGCGAATGCAGTTCTCGCAGCGACGGCAGCCCATGTGTGCCTCGACGACCACCCGGTCGCCTACCCGAAGCTCGTCCACCGTGTCGCCAACGGCGACCACGTCGCCGGCGTACTCGTGGCCGAAGATGAACTCACCGTACGGCGGCATCTTCGGCAGGCCCTCGTGAACGATCTTCAGGTCGGTCCCTCAGATCCCGCAGGCACGGACTCGGACGAGGACATCCTCGGCGCCCACCGTCGGCAGGGGTCGTTCCAGGAGCTCGAACCTGTGTGGCCCGACCAGAACAGTCGCCTTCATTGTGACGGGAAGACTCATGACGGCCTCCTCTTTGACATGCAGACAGCCCGAAGGTAGCACGGTGGCATGGCGGGGACCTCATCCCCACCGCTCGCCCGCGAGGAGGCTATACTCGCCACGATGCGCCTCGGACTGACCTTTCCGTTCTTGCATCACGCACCGCTCGCCGACTACCTCGCCCTTGCGCGTGAGGTGGAGGACCGCGGTTACCACACGGTGTGGATCGGTGAGGCGGGCGGCGCCGACGCTGTTACCGCCATGGCCCTCGTGGCCTCCGTTACCTCGCGCCTCGGCATCGCCTCCGGCGTGTTGCCGTTTCAAACTCGCACCCCCGTTCTCCTCGGCCAGACGGCAGCGACCTTGGCCCACCTAGCCCCGGGGCGGATTGCGCTCGGGCTCGGCGTGTCGAGCGAGACCATCGTCGGTCAATGGCACGGGCTCCCGTTCCGACGGACGTTGGCCCAGCTGCGCGAAGCGGTCAGCCTCATTCGAGCTGTGCTGGGCGGTGAGCGGGTCAGCTTCGAGGGTGAGTTTTACCGCGTGCGCAACTTCCGACTTCTCGTGCCCTCCCCGCCCGCACCGGTGCGGATCTACCTGGCCGCGCTCGGTCCCCGGGCCCTCGAGCTGGCTGGCGAGATCGCCGACGGCGTGCTTCTGAACTGGATGGCACCGGAGAGCGTTCCCGTCGCCATTGAGCATCTGGGGAAGGGCGCTGAGCGCGCACACCGCACCTTGGAGGGCTTCGAGATCGCCGGCTACATCCGGACCTGTGTCACCGATACGCCGGAGACGGCACGCGCCCACCTGGCCCGCGACATCACGGGCTACGCTATCGTGGATGCCTACGGCGCCTACTTTCGTCGGTGCGGCTTCACGTCCGAGATCGACGCGCTGAACGCCGCCTGGCGCGCGGGGGATCGCGCGGGGGCCGTGAAGCACCTGTCGGCGCGCGTCCTGGACGGTCTTGGTGTGGTGGGAGACGAGACGTTCTGCCGGGCACGCGTTGCGCAGTACGCGAGCGCCGGACTGACGATGCCCGTGGTCGTTCCCTTCACGCCTGATCCCGCCCCCCTCCCCTCGCTCTTGCGCACGCTCCGTGCCTTCTCGCCGTCTGCGTGATGGTCCGCGTGCTCGGTGTCATTCCAGCTCGGTTGGCCTCCTCGCGATTGCCCCGCAAGGTCCTGCGCGAAATCGCCGGGCAGCCGATGCTCTGGCACGTTTGGGAGCGCGCCCGCCAAGCCCGAGACCTGAGCGAGCTTCTGGTGGCCACCGACTCCGAGGAAGTGCTGAGCGCGTGCGCACGGCTGGGCATTCCCGCCATGCTGACGAGTGCGGAGCATCCGTCAGGAACCGATCGCGTCTGGGAAGTCGCCCAGCATCGGCCCGCCGACGTGTATGTCAACATCCAGGGAGACGAGCCCTTGATCACCACCGGGCACATCGAGCGCCTGGTGGCACCCTTCCGGCATCGCGTCGACACGCAGGTGACGACGCTCTGCATTCGGGCCACCGTGGACGAGTTGCCGAACCCCAACGTGAACAAGGTCGTCCGCGATACAGATGGTCGCGCCCTGTACTTCTCGAAGTATCCGATTCCCTACGATCGCGATGGCGTCAATCCGCCTCGCTACAAGCATATCGGGCTCTACGCGTACCGAGGGGCGGCCCTCGACCGGTTCCACTCCCTGCCCCCCTCCTCGCTGGAGCTCGCCGAGCGCCTGGAGCAATTGCGCTTTCTCGAGAACGGCATTCCCATCGTGGTGGTGGAAACACACGAGCCGACGATCGGCGTCGACACCGAAGAGGATCTACGAGCTGTGCGGGCCATCCTGGCCGGACCGCCCTCGACGGGAACGGTGCTATCGTAGCCCGCATGCTCAAGCAGGGCCGTATCTTCTACGGCTGGGTTGTCCTCGCCGTGAGCGCGGTCATCATCTGCCTCGGCATGGGGGTCCTCTTTTCGCTGGGCGTCTTCCTCAAACCGATCGAGCAATCCACGGGCTGGAGCCGGAGCGCGATCTCGACGGTGGCCCTCCTGAATTGGCTCGCCATGGGGATGGGGTCCTTCGTCTGGGGAATCCTTTCCGATCGCCTGGGAACCCGTCCGGTGGCCGGCGCCGGCGGCGTCCTCCTTGGACTTGGCCTCGTTCTGTCGAGCCAGGTCACCACGCTCTGGCAGCTGCAGGCCAGTTTCGGGTTTGTCGTCGGCTTCGCCGTGGGTGCCTTCTACGCGCCGCTGACCGCCACCGCGACGAAATGGTTCACGGCGAACCGCGGGCTCGCGGTGTCCATCGTGTCGGCCGGCATCGGCCTCGGGATCCTCATCGTCGCCCCCCTCGCACGCTGGCTGACCACCCAGTTCGACTGGCGCATGGCCATGCTGATTCTGGGCGATCTGTGCTGGCTCGTCATCATCCCACTCGCCCTCTTCATCCGTAACGCGCCTGCCGACATCGGCACCCTGGCGCTGGGTGGCGCTACTGAGTCTGCCCCCGATCGGGATTACACGACCGCCGACGTGCTTCGCTCGCCCCAGTTCTGGGCCATCGGGCTCACCCACTTCGCCTGCTGCGCAGCGCATTCCGGTCCGATCTTCCACATGGTCACCCACGCCATCGACCAGGGCCTCACGGCGATGGTGGCGGCCACGGTCCTGGGCGTCTCGGGCTTCGCGTCGGTAGTCGGTCGCATCGGATGCGGAATACTTGCGGACCGTTTCGGAGCCAAGCGAACGCTCGTGGTCGGTCTCGGGCTACAGGCCGCGCTGGTGTTCAGCTACCTCTTTGCGCGTGACACGGCGAGCTTCTACGGGCTCGCGGTCGCATTCGGCGTGGCCTACGGCGGCGTCATGCCGCTCTACGCCATCGTCACCCGCGAGTTCTTCGGCGAGAGGATCATGGGATCGGCCTATGGGGCGGTGTTCCTGATTTCCACCCTCGGGATGGGACTGGGTTCCTTTGCGGGTGGAGCTTTGTACGATCGCTTCGGGAGCTATCTGTGGCTCTTTGTCGGGTCGGGAGGAATCGGGCTGGCCGCCATCCTGCTCGCCCTGAGCCTGCGGCGGCCGTCGGTGCTGACCGCACGGGTCGCGCCCGCCTCCGTCGCTGCGTAAACTGGCCCTGCAACAGTCCCTTCCCGTTGACAGTCAGGATGTTCAATGGTATCAGTGCCTGACGTTTTCGGATGACCAGCCTCACCCACGACGCAGCGCGAAAATCCTCTCGTCGATGACGACGGGGAGGAACCGTGCCATAGAAGGTCCCCGGTAGTCAGTTCGAGGAGGAACTCACGGATGAGTATGAAGGGGTGGAACCGTCGGAGCTTCATCAGGGTGTCCGGTGCCGCCGCGGCGGTGGCGGCTACGGGGATCGAGGGGATCGTTGCCTCGCGCCGGGCCCCAGCCTACGCCCAGGGCACCAAGCTGCATATCGTTCGTTGGGTGGACTTCATTCCGGAAGCCGACGTCGAACTGAAGCGCCAGATGCCCGAGGCCAGCAAGGCCCTGGGTGCGGAGATCCAGCTCGAGACCATCAACGCCAATGACATCCAGCCCCGCGTGACGGCTGCCATCCAATCGGGGGCGGGGGCCGATCTGTTCTTCATGATGTACAACTGGCCCCAGCTCTATCAGAACTCGCTGGTCGATGTGAGCGACGTGGCCAACGTCGTCGCCAAGGAACAAGGCGGTTTCTACGATGTATTCAAACCGTCGTTCCAGGTCGGGGGTCAGTGGCTCGGCATGCCGCACTCCATCGTCGGCAACGCCATCGCCTACCGGAGATCCTGGTTCAAAGACATTGGCATCGACGGGTTCCCCAAGACGTGGGACGAGTTGCGCAAGGCGGCGGCAACCCTCAAGAAGAAGGGAAAGCCCTACGGTCAAACCCTCGGTCACACCTTCGGCGACGCGCCGACCTTTGCCTATCCGCTCCTGTGGTCCTTCGGAGGGGCCGAGACGGACGGCACCGGTAAGAAGGTCGTCATCAACGGCAAGGGCGCGGTGGACGCGGTGAAATACATGCAGGCGCTCTGGAAGGACGGATGCGACGAGGGAGCGTTGGCCTGGGACGATACGAACAACAACCGAGCCTTCCTGGCGGGGGAGATCTGCGCCACCCTCAACGGCGCCTCCATCTACATCGTGGCCAAGCGCCAAAAGGAAAAGATCAAGGACGAGCGGGGCGAGCCGATGTTCCTCGACATCGACCATACCCTCTACCCCTTGGCGGGCGCGGTCGGGCAGTTCCCGCTCTACTTCTCCAATGGCCACGGGCTGATGAAATACTCGAAGAACCAGAAGCTGGCCAAGGACTTCCTGCGCTGGCTCCACAAGCCGGACAACTTCGACAAGTGGTTCCAGGTATGCGACGGCTACAGCGTGGCCGCGACGACGATCTGGGAGAAGAGTTCGATGTGGGACCGGGTCGACAAGCCACTCAAGGTCTTCCGCACGGCCGCCCGGAACACCCGGATCTTCGGGTATGCCGGACCGTCCACGGGCAAGTCCACTGAGGCCTTCTCGAAGTACATCGTGGTGGACATGTTCGCCAAGGCGGTGCAGGGGATGAAGGCCGAAGAGGCCGTCAAGTGGGCGGAGGTCGAGTTGAAGAAGGTGTACGAGGCCTAGCCGACAGGGTCTTCCGCCGTGAAGAAGCCAATTGCGGGGGGTGCGGGGAGCGTGGCCGGTGTCGAGGTCGCCCTCCCCCACCCCGGCGCGTTACGTCCCACGCCCTGGACCCAGTTCCTCGAGAGCGAGCGCCTGCTCGCGTCCCTCCTCCTGGCCCCGACTATCCTCCTCCTGGGTGTGTTCATCGCCTACCCCTTCCTCATGGGGATCTGGCTCGCCCTCACCAATACGAGTGTGGGCAACCCGGGCACCTTCGTGGGTCTCAAGAACTTTCTCAAGGCCTGGGACGACTCAATCTTCCATGTCGCGTTCCGCAACACGTTCTTCTATACGTTCTGGGCCACCCTCTTCAAGCTCGCCCTGGGCATGTGGCTGGCCCTGCTCCTCAACCGTCACTTCCGCTTCAAGCGAATCGTCCGCGCCTCGATGCTCCTGCCGTTCATCATCCCCACCGTGCTCTCGACCTTCGCCTGGCGCTGGATGTTTGATCCGACGTTCTCCGTCCTCAATTGGTCCCTCTACCAGACCGGGTTCATCGTGACCAAGCTGCCGTTCCTCTCGAACGGCGACTGGGCCATGTGGTGCGCCATCGTCGTGAACACGTGGCGCGGCATGCCGTTCTTTGCCATCACCCTGCTGGCCGGGCTTCAGACCATTTCTCCCGATCTGCACGAGGCGTCCTCGCTGGACGGCGCCAACGGCTGGAAGCGCTTCTGGTACGTCACCTGGCCTCTGCTGAAGCCCGTCACCATCGTGGTGGTGGTCTTCTCGGTGATCCAGACCTTTGCCGATTTTCAGCTCATCTATGTCCTCACCGGCGGCGGCCCTGCCAACTCCACGCACCTGGTGGCCACCTACGCCTACCAGCTCGGGGTCAATTCCGGTTTGCTCGGTGAGGGCGCCGCTGTCTCTCTCTTCATGTTCCCCGTGCTTCTGGCCGTCGTCTGGATCCAGCTGCGCTATCTCCGACGCCTGGAAGGCGCCTAGCGATGATCGAGCGGCGCTGGAAGAAGTGGGTGTACTTTTACATCCCGCTCACGTTGTTCCTGATCGGGACCCTCTTTCCCTTCTACTGGATGCTCATTACGGCCATCCGGCCCGATGAGGAGCTGTATCGCTCCTGGCGAGCCGTCAACAACGCTCCCTTCTGGACCTTGCAGCCGACCTTGGCCCACGTCCAGGACCTCCTGGCCAAGACGGCCTTCCCCCGCTGGCTGTGGAACACGTTCTTCATTGCGGTGGTGTCCACGGTCATCTCGCTCGCCTGCGGGCTCCTGGCTGGCTATGCCCTCGCCCGACTCAACTTCCCCATGGCGGGCTTCCTGGGCACGTCCATCTTCGTGACGTACTTGGTACCGCCCACCTTGCTCTTCATCCCTCTGGCCGACATCATCCGTAACTTCAGGCTGGGGAACACCCCGTGGGCGCTGATCCTGACCTACCCGACCTTTCTGATTCCCTTCTGTACGTGGCTGCTCATGGGCTACTTCAAGACAATCCCGAAGGAGCTCGAGGAGTGTGCGCGCATCGACGGAGCCACCCGCTTTGGGGCCATGGTCCGCATCATCTTCCCGATCGCGGTGCCGGGGATCTTGTCGGCGGGGATCTTCGCCTTCACATTGTCCTGGAACGAGTTCATCTACGCCCTCGTCTTCCTCTCTTCACCCGAGCGGAAGACCGTCCCGGTCGGGGTGGTCTCCGAGCTCATCCGGGGGGACATCTACTTCTGGGGTCAGCTCATGGCGGGCGCCCTCCTGGGATCGGTCCCCGTTGCCCTCGTCTATTCGTTCTTCGTGGAGTACTACGTGGCTGGACTCACGGGGTCCGTGAAGGGGTAACCGGTGGTATGATCGCGGCAGCAGGAACCACCTTCCAAACGATTTCACGCACTTGAGGAGAGACCGATGGCGCAGGTCCTGATGAAAGACCTGAACAAGAAGTACGACGAGGTGCACGCCGTCAAGGACGTCAATCTCCACGTTCGCGACAAGGAATTCATGGTCCTGGTGGGACCGTCCGGGTGCGGCAAGTCGACCACGCTCCGCATGGTGGCGGGTTTGGAGGAGATCAGCACCGGACAGATCGTCATCGGCGAGCGCGTCGTGAACGATCTTCCCCCCAAGGACCGCGACATCGCGATGGTGTTCCAGAACTACGCCCTGTATCCCCACATGACCGTGTACGACAACATGGCCTTTGGGCTGAAGATGCGCAAGTTTGCCAAGCCCGAGATCGAGAAGCGGGTGAAGGAAGCAGCCGACATCCTCGGCATCCAGGAGCTGCTCAAGCGCAAGCCACGCCAGCTCTCGGGTGGGCAGCGGCAGCGGGTGGCGGTGGGACGCGCCATTGTGCGCCATCCTCAAGTGTTCCTGTTCGACGAACCGCTCTCGAACCTGGATGCCAAGCTGCGCGTCCAGATGCGTGTCGAGCTGAAGCGTTTGCACGACCGTCTGGAGACGACCGCCATCTACGTGACCCACGACCAGGTCGAGGCCATGACCTTGGGTGATCGAGTGGTGGTCATGAAGGACGGCTGGATCCAGCAAGTGGGCGAGCCCCTCGAGCTCTATGGCCGTCCCGCCAACCGCTTCGTGGCAGGCTTCATCGGCTCCCCGGCCATGAACTTTGCCGAGGTGGCGATCAACGAGGTGAACGGCGACTTGTGGGCCGAAAGTTCCGGCTTACGGGTGAAGATCCCTCCCGACCGGTCGGCCCGACTGCGTCCGTACAAGGGACAGCCCATCACGATGGGTGTGCGCCCGGAGGATCTGCACGTCAGCTCGGGGGCGGATCTGCCCGGGACCTTGATCGACGCGGTGGTCGACGTGGTCGAGCCGTTGGGTTCCGAAATCCTCCTCGACGTTCGGGTCGGGTCGAACAGCATGGTGGCGCGCGTCGAACCCACCGTACGTGTGAAGGTGCACGAGCCCATGAAGCTCGCCCTCAATCCAGAGCGCCTGCACTTCTTCGACACCAAGACCGAAGCTGCCGTCTAGTGTCCTGAGCGGAGTAAAACAGGCCCTTCAGACCTCTTGTGTGATCGAGGGGTGCTCCCGGGGACCCGGGGCACCCCGAACGAGTGGGAGGGTTGGGGGGCCATATCGGGGCCCCCCATTCCACTAATCCGACGCCCTCTTCTCGCGCTCACCGTCGCGATCGCCCTGATTGGGCTGTTCACCGGCGGCGTGGCCTGGCTGCTGGATAGTCCCCGCCCGCCCCGCAGCGCGCCGAGGGCGGAACGCCTCTACTACGGCCTCTGCGCGACGTGTCACGGTGCCGACGGACGTGGGTCCTGGCGTGCCTGGCTCTTCCTCGTTCGACCCGGCAATCTTGCCGACGTCACGCGCATGCAAGCCATGTCCGATCAGTATCTATTCGACCTGATCGCCCACGGAGGCGCCCCGATCGGTCGGCCGGGCATGCCAGCATTTGGGGCGGCGCTCAGCCATGCCGAAATTCGCGAGCTGGTCCAGTACCTTCGTGGCCTGGGGCGCGGAGCCACCTCGGGCCCTCACGCTACTTCACCAGCTTCGTGATGCGCAGAAGGGTCAGCTGCCCCTCCACCGATCGCACAGTCAGACGAACCCGATCACCTGGTTTGAGGGCGGCTGCATCGATCTGTTGAGACTCACCGAAAACAGCCATCAGCTCCATGGCGCTCATACCCAGGGCCTGGACCGGCTCGTGCCGGATCAGGATCAGGTTTGCCGCCGGCCGCGCGATGAGCTCACCGGTTACCTCGTAGGCAGCAGGCCGAAGAATCGTGCCCCAGAGGCCGACGGCGAACGCTGCCAGCAACACGACGAAGAGGCCGGCCAGCAACCAGCGCGTACGCGAGGAGGTCGGCCCCGTGGGCAGAGAATCGGCGCTACGGGTCGATGCTGAAGATCGCCTTGGGCGGATCGACGTCGCGATTGAGATCGCCGGGCTCGATGACCCACTTCCCACCGCAGCCCTCACGGAAGACGGCGCCCACCGTCCGGTACTGGGTCCCCAAGGTCAGCACCATCAGGCCGGCCGAAGTGACCGCGCCCAGGCCGCACAAGAGAGTCTTCCCGGGGATCCGGAAAACGTTGACAGCCACCGCTCCGGCGACGGTGCCGGTGGAATGACCGTCACGCTCCGGGTTCTGCATGGCTGTCGAGAGGCCGATACTAGGCTGCGCGGCCCCCACTGACACGATGGGGCCCACCATCAGAAGGAGGATCACGCCCAGAGCTAGCGTCCTCATGATGGACGCTATAATAGCAGACTACTACTCTGGCCGGAGGCCATCAGCCATGAAGCTCGTCCGCTTCTCCCAGAACGGTCACACTCCGCGCCTCGGCGCTCTGGAAGGCGATCATGTCATCGACCTGCAAGCGAGCCTCGCCGCCACCTTGGCTCGACGAGGCGCGGTCCGCGCCCAGGAGATCGCAGCCGTCTTGATCCCCGAGAGTACGCGGGGGTTCCTCGAGGGCGGGGCCGTCTCCGAGGAGGCCGTCGCCTCCATCACGGAGCGCCTCACGTTTCCCGTTTCCTCCGTGCGCCTGCACGCACCCATCGCCGATCCCGGAAAGTTCATCTGCATCGGTCTCAACTATCGTGATCACGCCGAGGAGACCAACAACCCCATCCCCAAGGAGCCCCCGATCTTCCCCAAGTGGTCCACGGCCATTCTCGATCCGGGCGAGCCCATCTTACGCCCCCGAGGGTCGAGCCAGCTCGACTGGGAGGTGGAGCTCGGAGTCGTCATCGGTCGGACGGCGCGCTACGTCTCCAAGGAGCGTGCGCTCGACTACGTGTGGGGCTACACGGTGATCAATGACGTCAGCGCGCGCGATTTCCAGTTCCTCACCAGCCAGTGGGCGGCCGGAAAGATCCCCGACACCTTCGCCCCCGTCGGCCCTTGCATCGCCGACCGCCAAGAGATCCCTGATCCCCATATCCTCGACCTGCGGACGTTCGTCAACGGCAAACAGATGCAGGCAGGGAACACACGAACGTTCATTTTCAATGTCAACTACCTGGTCAGCTACCTCTCGAACCTCATCACCTTGTCTCCCGGCGACCTGATCGCTACCGGGACGCCGCCCGGTGTGGGCGCCGCCATGAAGCCGCCGGTTTTCATGAATCCGGGCGACGTCGTGAGAGTGGAGATCCCGGGGCTGGGCTCTGTAGAGAATCCCATCAAAGACGCCTGACCCATGCTGGAACTGATCGCCCCCCTGGCCGTCGCCAACGATACCAAGATCGTCCTGGTGTCTCTCGATGGGCTGGGCGGCCTGCCCCGCCCGGAGACGGGTCGGTCGGAGCTGGAGACAGCGCGCCTGCCCAACCTGGCGCGGCTGGTCAGCACGTCGGTCTGCGGATTGATCCGGCATGTGGCCCCCGGTATCACCCCAGGCAGCGGGCCCGGCCACCTTGGCCTCTTCGGCTACGACCCGCTTCGATACCTGGTGGGCCGCGGCGTGCTGGAGGCGCTGGGGATCGAATTCGACCTGCGTGCCGGCGACGTGGCAGCTCGCGGGAACTTCTGCACGGTGGACACCGCCGGGCTCATTACCGACCGCCGGGCTGGCCGTATCAGCACCGAGGAGTGTATCCGGCTGGCTGAGCGATTGAGCGCCATCCGGCTCCCCGGGGTCGAGACCTTCGTGGAGCCGGTCAAGGAGCACCGTTTCGTGCTCGTTCTCCGAGGGGCCAATCTCGGTGGACGGTTGTCCGAGACCGATCCGCAAGCCCTCGGCAAGCCGCCGCTTCCCGTACGCGCAGGAGACCCGGCCTCGGCGCTCACGGCGACCTTGGTGAACCAGTTCGTGGCCGACGCACGACGGTGTCTTCAGGACTCTGCGCCTGCCAACATGATCCTGCTCCGCGGCTTCGATCAGCTTCCCGAGCTGCCACGCTTCCCCACTGTCTTCAGCCTGCGGGCGGCGGCCATTGCCGCCTATCCGATGTATCGTGGTCTCGCACGGCTGGTCGGGATGGAAGTGCTCAAGACAGGGAGCTCCTTCGCGGACGAAGTGGCCACCTTGCGGCAGCACTGGGCAGGGTACGACTTTTTCTTCATCCACTACAAGGACACCGACAAGGCAGGCGAGGATGGCGACTTCGACGCAAAGGTGGCCGCTCTCGAACGGTTCGACGCCGTGCTCCCCGAGATCGAGGCCCTACGACCCGACGTCCTCGCCGTGACCGGTGATCACGCCACGCCGTCGATCCTGGCCGCGCACGGCTGGCAGCCGGTACCCGTGCTCCTGCACGGCCGCTACGGTGGCGCAGACGCCGTTGACACGTTCACCGAGCGGGCATGCGCAGCAGGGAGCCTGGGTACCATGCCGGCTTTCCACCTGATGCCGCTCCTCATGGCCAACGCCCTGCGTCTCACAAAGTTCGGCGCGTGAGGAAAGCGTTGGCGGGTTCCAGCCGAGGGTGGACGTGACCTTCGGCTACCTGGTGGTCGCGCTCTTGGCGGTGGCGGTGACCATCTTCGCTGTCGCCAACGGCGAGTCGATCACTGTCAACCTCATATTCTGGAAGTACGAGATCCCCCTGTCTGCGCTCGTCTTGCTCTCCTTGGCGGCGGGCATCGTGGTGGCCGGCATACCGCTCAGCCTGCAGCGCTGGCGCCTTCGTGCGCGGACGCGGACCCTGGAGGCACGGGTACGCATGCTCGAGACGGCCGTGGAAGAGCGCACGCGGGCCGTGCTCGGCCAGCCCCCGCCGACGCGACCGCCCACCGCCGGGAGCTGAGCAGGTGGAGGGCGAGCCGCACAGCCCGCCGGTGAGCCGATGGAAGAGCGCGAGCGGCTGACGCAACAGATCAGGGAACTCCTCGAGGGTGGGCAGGAGCGGCGTCTCACCGATCTCGTCGAAGAGCTTCATCCGGCCGACCTGGCCAGCGCGCTGCGGGAATTGCCCCGCGACGACCAGGTTCGCGTGTTTCGACTGCTCCCGTCCCAACTGGCCGGCGACGTTCTCTCCGAGCTTGACGATGCCATCCAACGCGACCTCGTCCGCTCCCTCGATGAGGCAGAGGTCTCTCGCATCCTCGACACCATGCCCTCCGACCATGTGGTGGAGGTCGTGGAAGAGCTGCCGCGGGAAGACGCCGAAAAGATCCTGGACCTCATGGAGGAGGAGAAGTCCGAAGAAGTCCAGGAGCTGCTGGAATACGAGGAAGGGACGGCCGGCCGCCTCATGTCGCCGCGCTTCGTGGCCGTCTCTGAACACACGACGGTGGCGCAGGCCATCGAGCACATTCGCAAGGCAGCCTCCGGCGACGCCGCCTTTTACCTCTACGTCGTGGACGATCACGACCACCTGGTCGGGGTCGTGCCCCTCCACCGTCTGCTGGCGGCCGAGCCCACCACCCCCATGGTCGCCATTCGCGACGAGGACGTGCAGAGCGTGAGTGTCGATACCGACCAGGAAGAGGTGGCCAATCTCGTCCGTCGCTACAACGTTCTCGAGGTCCCGGTCGTGGACAACAACCGACGCCTGCTGGGGACCATCGGGGTGGAGGATGTCATCGACGTCATCCAGGAGGAGGCCACCGAGGATATCCAGCGGCTGGGTGGGGTCGCGGGGGACGAGACCCTCTTCGATTCTCCGCAGAGTGTCTTCCCCAAGCGGCTGATCTGGCGCGTCGTCAACCTAGCCACCGCCATCCTGGCCGCGTCGGTCATCGGCCTGTTCGAAGGCTCCATCCGAGAGCTGGCCATCCTCGCTGTCTTCATGCCTATCGTGGCGTCCATGGGCGGCATCGGCACCACGCAAACGGCTACCGTCGTCATCCGTGGTATCGCGCTGGGCGACCTCACCAGCGGCGTGCTGCGGCGTGTGCTCCTCAAGGAACTGTGGCTGGCCGGCACCACGGGACTTGCCACCGGCATCCTCATCGCCGTGTTCGCCTACCTCTGGAAGCAGCACCTGGTCCTGGCCGCCATCCTCGGCGTGGCCCTGCTCTTCAACATGCTGGTGGCGGCGGTGGTCGGCACCCTCGTGCCGGTTGCCCTGAAAACCTTGCACATCGACCCCGCCATCGCCTCGAGCGTGATCATCACGACCTTCACCGATGTGTGTGGATTCTTTTCCTTTCTCGGCCTGGCCACCCTTCTCATGCGATTCCTCCTTTGAAGAGAAGCCGCTTGGCAAACGCGGAGGCGACCGAGTAAAATGACGGGCGATTCGCTTCCGAGGCCAGCCTTGACGAATAAACCCCGGAGGGTGCACGTGGACGTAGCATTGGAGAAGAGGCAGGTCCAGCGGGCGTATGAGCTGTATGCGCCAGTGTACGATCTCATCTTCGACTGGATCTTTGCCCCGGGCCGTGCCGCCGCCGTGAAGTACCTCGGGCTGCAGCCGAACGACTCGGTGCTCGAAGTCGGAATCGGTACCGGTCTCAATCTCCCGCTGTATCCGCCCACCACCGAGCTCACGGGCATCGATCTCTCGCAGGAAATGCTCGACAAGGCCGTGGAACGCGTGCAAACCCTGGCCATGCCCAACATCAGGCTCAAGGTCATGGACGCGACCTGCATGGACTTCGGTGACGACGAGTTCGACAAAGCCATCGCAACCTACACCATCTCCGCCGTGCCCGACCCGGTAGCCGTGCTTCGCGAGATGCAGCGCGTGGTGAAACCGGGAGGGGTCATCGTGATCCTCAATCACT
This sequence comes from uncultured Candidatus Rokubacteria bacterium, assembly GCA_963754315.1. Taxonomy (GTDB): domain Bacteria; phylum Methylomirabilota; class Methylomirabilia; order Rokubacteriales; family CSP1-6; genus CAVWFS01. The sequence continues at coordinate 36,911 of CAVWFS010000001.1, read as the reverse complement.
TCCGAAGCCAGCAACGCCTCATGGGCTGGCTAGAAGACCGGGTCGCACCCGTCTGTCGGTGGCTCGGCTGGAAATCCAATCTCGCCCTTCGCCCGCTCCTCGATCGCGTGGGTCTCTCGCCAGAGATCATGGTCAAGGTCAACATGTTCCACGGCTGGCGCCTGGTGAAGTGCATTAATCGCAAGTAGCAACCGCCCCGTTCGGCTCGGCTTCGCGCTCGCGCTTCTCGTTCTCGGCGTCGTCCTCGCCGGACCCTTCGGTGTCGCCGCTGCCCGCCTAGTCCTGGCGGGCGCTTTCCTCGTGGAATTCCTGTCGGAGGGTCGCTATCCGATCCTCTCGCGCCTGACCGACGCACCCGGGTGGCGGCACGTGACCCTGCCCACCGCCGACGTCATGCTGGTGAGCGGGTCGCGCGATGGCGCCCCGCTCGTGCTCGTCCATGGCTTCGCGCCCCAGGGTAACCGCGATGAGCGGGTCTTGGCGGCCGCGGCCCTCCTCGCGAGGACAGGCTTCGCGGTGGCAGTGCCGACCATTCCGGGACTGACGCAGGGGCGGCTTCGGCCTCACGACACCGAGCCCGTGATCGCCGCCCTTGATCTTCGACCGGGTCCGGCCACTCTCGTCACCGTGAGCGTGGGCGCCGGCCCAGCGCTTCTCGCCGCCGCCGATCCTCGCGTAAGCGGCCGGGTCGCTACCGTGGTGGTCCTGGGCGGATACGCGTCGGCCCGTGAACTCGTCCGCTTTTTCTTGACGGGCGAGTACGCCTACGGGGATCGCCGCGGCCACACCGTGCACGATCCTGAGGTGATCCGCGCGTTCCTGGCTGCCAATGCGGACCTCCTGGACCCGTCGGTCCGCGAGAACCTCGCCGCGGGCAATCGCCAGGCCACGGAGATCGCCTTGGACGCCATCGCCCCCCTTCTGGAAGCCCTCTCGCCTGAGCGCGTGGCACCGCGAATCCCCGGTCGCGTCGTGCTCGTTCACGGACGGGGCGACCGGGCCGTTCCCTACACCGAAACCCTGCGGCTGGCTGCCGCGCGACCCCGCAACACCACGGTGGTCCTGGTGGGAATGATCGGACACGTCGAGAGCGTCGCCCCCGCCGGGCGGCATCTACGCGATCTGCTGGCCCTGTGGGGTGTCGTCTACACAATGATCGCGTGGCGCTAAGGCGGGGGACTGCTCGCTTCAGGCCAGCCGAGTATCGCTGCCCGGCCGTTGCACCCCCCAGGCGGAGAGTCGAGCGATGATCGTATTGCGATGGACACCGAGGAGCCGGGCCGCTCGGCTCACGTTCCACCCGACCACCTCGAGCGCGCGCAGGATGTACTGTCGCTCGAACTGCTCACGTGCCTCGGCCAGGGGCAAGCCGGTGTCTCCGCCGGGCCCCGAACCGGTCTCAGGCATGGCAACCTCCAGCGGGAAGTCGTCGATCTGAAGCACCGGACCGCGGGCCAGGACGACCGCCCGATGGATGACGTTCTCCAGCTCCCGGACGTTGCCTGGCCAGTCGTGGCGCAACAGAATGTCACGCGCGCCGACCGACATACCGCGCACATCACGCTTGCATTCGCGACTGATCTTACGAATGAAGTGGTCGACGAGGATCGGGATGTCCTCGCGGCGCTCCCGCAGCGGTGGCACGTGAATGGGCACCACGTTGAGACGGTAGTAGAGATCCTCGCGGAAGGTGCGGTCCCGGATGGCCTGGCGAAGATTCACGTTAGTGGCGGCGAGCACCCGGACGTCGACGGGTGTGGGGTGCAGGCCTCCCACCCGTTCGACCTCCCGCTCCTGGAGGACCCGCAGGAGCTTCGCCTGCATGTCAAGGCGCAGGGAGCCTATCTCGTCGAGAAAGACGGTCCCGCCCTGACCAAGTTCGAACTTGCCGATCTTACGTGCGTAGGCACCCGTGAAGGCGCCCTTCTCATGGCCGAACAACTCGGATTCGAGAAGAGTGTCGGGAATGGCCGCCACGTTGACGGCCACGAAGGGCTGGGTGCGCCGCGGGCTCTGCTGATGGATGTAACGCGCCACCAGTTCTTTCCCGGTCCCGCTCTCTCCCAGGATCAGCACACTGGTGGTGGGCGTCTGCGCTATCTGAGCGATCAGCTGGTAGATGCGGACCATGCTGCGGTGCCGCCCCACCATAGGTCGAAACCCGCTACGGTCATCGCCGGCCGGAGCCTGGTCCGAGCGCAGGTCAGGAACCACACGCTCCAGGGCTCGCTTCTCAAGCGCACGGCGCACCGTGAGCACGATATCCCCGACATCGAAGGGCTTGGTGAGATAGTCATAGGCACCGCCCTTCAAGGCCTCCACGGCGGTGCGAACCTCGTGCACGGCGGTCACCATGACGACGACGATCGAGGAATCAATCGCCTTGAGGCGGGGGAGTAGATCCAGACCTGCTTCGCCCGGCATCCGCTGATCTAGCATGACGAGATCGACATCGTGCGTTCGGAGGAGATCGAGTGCCTCCGCGCCACCCTCCGCCTCCAGGACCTCACACGTCCCTTCGAGAATGGTTCGTACGGAGGCCCGCACGCTCGGTTCGTCGTCGACCACCAGCACCGTGTCCCGCGGCGCATGCCGACGTATCCCCTCCATGAGCGGGCTCTCAGTCATGGCCTGGCAGCGTCCTCGATGGGGCAGTCGTAGGTCAAGAGGATCCAATCCCATACACTCGTGCCTCCCGAGTGTATGGGTGAACGGCACGCACGCCGTGACGACCCCAGAATTCTAGCGTTGCATGGCGGGTTCCGCCAGCGAGGACAATCCGAGCCGAAGGACCCGCCGAGTGGCCGGGGTGACCGGCGCCGCGGCGCCTCGGCGGACACCTCCGACCCACACCAGCTCCGGGCCCGCCTGGACCAGGGGCACTCGTCCTCGCTCCCAGCGCGGGAGCCCGGCCTCCAAGAGCAGGCCCTTAACCCGGCGCTCCCCGGTGGCTCCGAATGGTCTCAGACGATCTCCGGGGCGCCGGCTACGGACGATGAGGGGGCGGGCTAACGCGTCGGCATCGAAGACGGCCTGATGAGCGTCCGCCGGCATTGGGGCTTCGCCCTCCAGAAACAAGGTGCTCTCAAGCACCAGACCTGCCTCGGGAAGGAGGACCTTGCCCGGAACAGGAATCTCGCGCTGGGCGAGGGGATGCGCTGGACGGGTGGCCAGGCGGATCTTGCCTACGCTCACCTCGATCAGGACCCCACCCCATGCGAATGGGTGGCGAGGAGCGGGGTGAGCGAGCACGCGCCGCAAGCCGCGGTGCGCCCAGGCGCGGAGCGGTCGACTGCTCCCCATGCGCGCCGCGCCCTGGCGCAGAGCCTCGGCGGCTACCTCACGCGGCAGTGCCTTCATCTCGGCCAAAGGCAGCACGAGCTCGTCGCCGACCCTGGCACCGAGCCGGTCGAGTTCGACGGTCGCTACCGCCTCGAGCGTCGATGCAGTGACGGCGACGAGCCGTCCTGTCCGGCCAAGCGCCTCTACGATGGCCGGGTTGTAGGAGGCCGCCAGCAAGGGAAGCAACTCGTGGCGAATCCGGTTGCGCAGAAAGCGTCGATCCTCGTTCGAGGGATCCTCGATCCACTCGAGTCCGGCCTCCCCTAGCACGCTACGTAGCGAGGCACGCGCCTCGGCGATCAGGGGCCGGATGATTCGGCCACGCACGGGCGGGATGCCGGCCAGACCCCGCACGCCCGCCCCTTCCAGGAGCCGCATCAGGACGGTCTCTGCCTGGTCGTCGGCCGTGTGGGCGATAGCGATCCGGTGGGCACCAAGGCGGCTAGCGTGGACCTCGAGGGCGCCGTAGCGGGCCGCACGGGCGGCCGCCTCGAGCGACTCGCCACCCGCGACCACCACGGTGGCAACCTCGGCCGGGACCCTGAGTCCCGCCGCCACCCTTCGAACAAACTCTCCGTCCCGCGACGAATGGGGACGAAGCTGATGATCGACGTGGAGGACACGAAGCTGGAGATTCCAGGCCGAGGCGAGCTGAACGAGGACATACAGGAGAGCCACTGAGTCGGCGCCCCCCGAGACGGCTACGAGAACAGTTTCGCCGCCAGCGAGCATCGCGTGGCGGCGAATGGTGGCCTCGGTCGAGGCGAGAATCCGGCCGACGTCCGTCCTCACCCTCCCTGGAGACCGACCCAGACCTCGCCGTCCTCGAAGTGCTCTTTCTTCCACACCGGCACAGTGGTCTTGAGTGTGTCGATGGCGAAGCGGCACGCCTCGAACGCCTCACCCCGGTGGGCGGCCGAGACCGCGATGAGCACGCTCGCCTCGCCGATGTCGAGTCGGCCCACCCGGTGCAGAATGGCCACTCGCTTCACTCCTGGCCAGCGGGCGCGAATGACCTGGCCGATCTCACGCATTTTCACCTCGGCCATCGGGACGTGGGCTTCGTACTCCAGGAACTTGACCGAGCGACCTTGAGTCTCGTTTCGCACAACCCCCGAGAAGATGGCGATGCCCCCCGCCCCTGGATCATCTACGGCGGCGGCCACCGCGTCCGGGGAAAGCGGCTGCGTCAGCACCCGGTAGGTGTCGAGACCGGCGCCCCCGCTCACGGGTGGGAAGAGGCAGAGCTCATCGCCGGCAGTCAGCCGGTGGTCGGCGAGTACGTAGTCCTGATCGACGGCGAAGAGGGTATAGGGGCGGTACCGCGATAGTTCGGGCACACGGTCGACAACCGCAGACCAGGCCCCTTCCACGGTGCCACCTTCAGGGAGCTCCACCTCAATACGTTCCCGTCCGGCGGCCTCACGATAGCGAGCGAAGAGCCGGACGCCGACGCGCACGACAGATCGCTAGAAGCGATGGGACTGGCCGCAGCCGCAGCTCGACTTCACGTTCGGATTCTTGATCGCGAAGCCAGCACCCATCATGTTGTTGTCGACGTAGTCGATTTCACTCCCCTCCAAGTACGTGGCGCTGAGCTGATCGACATACACTTTGACCCCGCTCTGCTCGACGATGTTGTCGCCAGCGGTCTCCGTGTCCTCCCAGCCCAGCTCATACGACATTCCGGAACAGCCCCCCCCGACGACTCGGATGCGCAGGCCCCATTCCGGCTTGCCTTCCTCCAGACGCAGATCGGCCACCTTCTTGGCAGCCGTCTCGGTCAGCATGATCATAGTAACCTCCCTCTTACACACCTGGCTTGCGTGTCAAAACCCTATCATAGGATACCACCGGCGGGGAGGAGAGTGATCTCTTCCAGGGCCGCATGCGGGGGCAGGGTCGCCATCAATACTACCGCTTTGGCCACGTCCTCCGCACGGAGCATCCGCCCTCGTTCTGGCCCATTCGGGATCGTATCCCAGAGCGGCGTATCCACCGCGCCCGGAACCACCACGCCGACCCTGATTCCCTCCCCCCGGACCTCTTCCGCGAGAACCTGACTGAATGCGGCGAGCCCGGCTTTGGTGGCGGCATACACGGCGCACCCCGCGATTGGCCGCCGGGCCGCAATCGAGCCGATATTGATGATCGTTCCCCGCCGTTGCCGGATCATCGCCGGCAGGACCGCGCGGCAACATAGCATAGCCCCCCGGAGATTGACACAAAGCATGGCATCCCAGTCTCCAGGCTTGGTCCCCGCCAGCGGCCCGAACGATGCGACCCCGGCCGCGGTCACCAGGAGATCGACACGCCCCAGATCAGCCACTGTCTGCTCGACGAGGGCATCCACGGAGTCGGCCGAGGCTACGTCGGCCGGGATGGCAAGGGCCCGGCCTCCCGCCTCGCGGATGGTGGCCGCCACGTCGGCCAGCTCGCGACGGGTCCGCGAAGCCAACACCACTGCCGCCCCCTCGGCCGCCAGGGCCTGCGCCACCGCACGACCGATCCCGCGCCCGGCACCGGTCACGATGGCCACCTGCTGCACGAGCCCCTGCGATGTCATAACTGCATCCCTCGGGTTGACTTGATCAGTTCCATGAACTCGGCGCGGGTTTCCGGACGCTCCCGGAACATGCCCAGCATAGCCGAGGTGATGGCCTTCGAGTTCTGCTTCTCCACGCCGCGCATCAGCATGCAGAGGTGAATGCCCTCCATGACCACGGCGACCCCGCGCGGTTGCAGGACCTCGTTCAGCGTTGTCGCGATCTGGGTGGTCAGCCGCTCCTGCACCTGAAGCCGACGGCTGAACATCTCCACCAGCCGCGGAATCTTGGAGAGACCCACGATCTTCCGCCTGGGCATGTATGCGACATGGGCCTTGCCGAAGAACGGCAGCAGATGGTGCTCGCACAGCGAGAAGAAGTCCACGTCCTTCACCACCACCATCTCGTCGTAGTCCTCGACGAAGAGCGCCTCGTTGAGCACCTCCTCGACCTTCTGCCCGTAGCCGGACGTGAGATAGCGCAGGGCTTTCTCCACTCGATCCGGTGTGCGCTCCAGTCCCTCGCGCTGCGCGTCCTCGCCCAGTTCCTGGAGCAGCTTCTCGATCAGCGCCGCAATCATGACCCCTCGCCTCGATACTCGAATCGGTTCTTGGCTGTTTCCTCGACGACCACCCGAGTGAGCAACGCCTCCCCTGGCAGGGCCGGGGCCAGCAGCCCCCAGAACGCGCGGGCCAGACTCTCCCCGGTGGTGATCACGCCAGCCAGAGACGGTACCGCCTCCAAGGTCTGGTGATCGACCACGTCGACCAGCACGCGATGCACGGCGGTATCGACTTTCCCCAGGTCCACCGCCATACCGGTCTGCGGGTGGGGCGACCCGGTCAGGGTCACCTCGAGGTAGTAGTTATGCCCGTGGGCACGGGCGCAGGCGCCGTAGAGCCTGGTGTTCTCCTCGTCGGGGAGCGCCGGATTCTGGAGCCGGTGTGCCGCGCTGAAGTGATACACACGCGTCACCTCGACTTGGCCCGGGCTCACGCCTGCCCTCCCCGGTAGTCGACGAAGAGAGTCGGATCCTCCCACACGCGAACTTGCCACAGGCGCTCGGCGCCCAACGTGGGGACGAGCAACTCCCACACGGCGATGGCGATGTTCTCCGTGGTCGGCACGCGCTCCCGGAAAAGCGGATCGGCAGACAGATCGGCGTGGTCGAAGCGTTCCAGCACGACCTCGCTGACACTTCGCTTCAGTGCGGCCAGATCGATGACCATACCGGTTCGCGCATCGATGGGTCCGCGCAGGGTAACATCCAGCGTGTAGTTGTGGCCGTGGGGAACGGTCAAGGAACCGAAGATGCGACGGTTCTCTGCTTCCGACCAGGCGGGCACCCAGTAACGGTGGCCGGCCGAGAATGTGAAGCGCCGAGTGGTGTAGGCCAGCCCGCTCATGACCCGCACGCCGCCATGAATTGGCGGGCGACCGGTACCAGGTCGAACTGCTGGACACGTTGTCGGCCGGCCTCTCCTAGGTCCTTCCTGAGCCGCTCGTTCATGAGGAGCAACTCCATGGCCTCGGCCAGGTCGGTCGGACAGCGCGGAGGGACGAGGAGCCCGGTCACCCCGTCTAGGACCACCTCGGGTATGGCGGCGGCGCGGCAAGCCACCACGGGCAGTCCGGCAGCCATCGCCTCCGTGAAGACAATTCCGAAGCCCTCCTGCACGCTGGGGAGACAGAAACAGTCAGCATTCACGTACTCCTCGGCCAGGACCTGGCGGCTGACATCACCGAGAAGCGTGACCGTGGTGGTGAGATCCAGTTGTTCGCACTGGGCACGCAGATTCGGCGCCTCGGGCCCATTTCCCACGATGCGGACCTCGAGGGCGGGGATACGCGGACGGAGGAGGGCGGCTGCCGCGAGCAGATCACCCAGCCGCTTGCGCGAATACATCCGCGCCACCGTCAGCACCGTCGGTCGCGTCCGCGCGCGGCGCTCCGCCTGGGCAAAACTGCGTGTCCACTGGGCCAGATCGATCGGTTCGGGAACTGTCGCCACACGAAGGGGCGGGACGCCGTAGACGCTACCCACTACGTCCGCGCAGTAGCGGCTGGTAACAATGACCCGATCTGCGTGTCGAAGGTTTGTGCGCTCCCATCGGGCCTGCAGGCTCAGCAGGACTCGCACCCATCCGCGCTCGTTGCGTAACTCGTCGGCAATGACACCCTTGGGGGCAGCCACGAAGGACGGTGGCCGCCCGCGCCGCCGGCGCCAGCGCGCCCACAGAAACCCGTCGAGGTCGACCCCGACAACGAGGTCACCACGCGGAGGCGAGGCGGCGACCGCCGCGTTGTAGAGCCACCGGTCCAACGTGTGAAAGCCGGTGCGCACCCGGAGCGGCCGAAAGACCACCTTGTGACCGAGGGCAAGCAGTCCCCGCGCGAGCCCGTCGAGGCCCACGAAGGTTCCGCTTCCCTCGACGGCGCTGGGCGGCGTCGAGCTCAGGAGGTCGACGTGCACTCGTCGGCTACCGGCCCTGGAAGCGGGGCGGACGTTTCTCGAGAAACGCCCGGGTGCCTTCCTTGTAGTCCTGGCTCTCGAACGCCTCGAGAGCCAGGGCACGAAGTCGCTCGCGGCGTGGTTCGTCGAGCCCCTCTAAGTACAGCTGGACAGTACTCTTGGCACCTCGCACCGAGAGCGGCGCATTATCGGCCACCGTTCTCAAATATGCACCCGTGTAGTGTTCCAGTTCGTCCGGCGGGAGCAGCCGCTGGATCAAGCCGATGGCCAGCGCCTCCCGGTCTCCCACGGTCCGGGCCGAGTACAGGATGTCCTTCGCATAGGCGGGACCGACGAGATCCACCAGCTGACCGACCGCGTCGACGCCGTAGATGATATTGAGGCGGGCAGCGGGAATGCCGAACTTCGACCCTTCCGCTGCGAACCGCATGTCGCAGGCCATGGCCACCGCCATCGCGCCGCCCATGCAGTAGCCGAAGACCATTGCCACCGTGGGCTTAGGGCAGTCGCGGATGGCCACGTAGGCCGCTTCGGTCTGGGCTCCATAGTGAAGGGCAGTCTCGGTGTCCCGGCGGTGCTCCTGGAACTCAGAGATGTCGGCCCCAGACGCAAACGCTTGCCGACCCGCCCCTCGATACACCACCGCCCGCACCGTGTCGTCTTCAGCCAGAGCTCGACTCACCCGCGCGATCTCCGTCCACATGGCGACGCTGATAGCATTGCGCAGCTTCGGCCGGTTGAACACGACGGTGGCGATGGGCCCGTCGCGCTCGACGAGGATATCGCTCACGGAGCCACCCTTTGCGAGGCGAGGCGGGTGTGGAAGATGTCCGAGCGTGCTGGATCCATGATCCAAAAGTGTAGCACCCATCGGAAGAAATGACGGTGGTGGAGAACAGACACGCCTGGGCGCAGCCGGGGGCGCGGTGAACGATCTCGGGGTAGAATCGCTCTCGCACGCTTCTGATCTTCCAAGCCTGGGCGGTGTAGCTCAGCGGCAGAGCAGGGGTCTCATAAGCCCCGTGTCGGAGGTTCAATTCCTCCCACCGCCACCACCCCCACCGGGTCTGGCTGTCTGTCAGCGGGTCGACGCGGGATCTCTCGGCTCGTGGCACTCCCCGGCATCGTCGCACCACGGACACACGCCCGTCTCCTTGCGCCACTCCCGCGCGGTGACGACGTAGATAATTCCTGCCAGCTCTGGCCCCAGTTCGTCCATGGCCCGCGCCTGTTCCTCGAGAAAGCTCTCACACTCCTCATCGGAGGGGCCATCGGGGCGTAGGAGCAGGGTAAAGGCATCTCGGAGGAGCTTCTGGTACTCCCCGGCCAACGCTACAAGCTCCAGAAGCTGCAGCTTGTGGGCCTTGAGGGCAGACTGGACATCTGCCGTCAAGACGCCGTCCGGGGCGGTCACTCCGAGGCGGTCGCCACGTACACGCAGCGCGGCCCCTTGGCGGTAGAGACTGGCCAACAACGTTGTAGGAGTTCTCACAATAGCCTGAACGGTAGCTCGCAAAGCCTGTACCAACCTTGCAATGGGGCCACTTTCTTCGATGGCGAGCCACTTAGGCCCATACCGCCGCCGCAGGAACGGACAGCCGTGAGCGAAGTTAGGAAGTGTCCGGCCACTTTCGGACGAGGTTTGCTATACTTCGCCGGGATCTCGGCAGCTGAGATTCCTGCTACTTCACCCCAGGCCGGGCACCGGCTCGGAGGAACCGTCAGATGCAGCTTCGAGCACATCCTTGGTACGACGACCCTGTTCTCCTCAGTCAACCTCCCGATGACGCTGACGAGGATGAAGATGACGACGACGAAGAGGACATCGAGGAGGAGGACGAGGAGATCGATGACGACGATGATGATGACTACGACGACGACTTCGATGAGGACGACTTCGAGGAGGAGGAGGACGACGACGAGGAGATCGACGACCTAGACGAGGAGGAGGGGGGAGGATCTCGACGACGACGACCCCGAAGATGAAAGCGAGTAGGTGGCTCGCGCCCAGGAGGCGATAAACCATGGCTTTGTTCAGCGGAGATGGCTGGCTCTTTCTGCTGCGGTGGTTTCACTTTCTCGCGGGTATCACCTGGATAGGGATGCTGTACTACTTCAACTTCGTGCAAACCCCGTTCTTCGCCAAGGCAGAAGCGCCCGTCCGCAGCGGGATCATCACCGGCGGCCTCTTGGCAAGCGCGCTCTGGTGGTTTCGCTGGGGGGCCATGTTCACCCTCATCACCGGTTGGCTCTATCTGCTGCACGTCATCTTCGCCAAGTACGGAGGTTTCGCCGGGTTCTTCGCCACGGACTACGGCTGGAAGATCTTCTTCGGCGGCATGCTCGGTAGCCTCATGTGGTTCAACGTGTGGTTCATCATCTGGCCCGCCCAGCAGATCGTCATGGCCTCGGCGGCCGAGGTGGCGCGCGGCGGCAAGGCGATCCCGGAGGCGGCCGCGCGAGGTGCCCGGGGAGGCGTGACCTCACGGACCAACACCATGCTGTCGATCCCAATGCTGTTCTTCATGGGCGCCGCGTCTCACTTGACGATGTCATCGGGCCCAGTTTCGGCTGGACAGGGCTGGGCGGCGCTTATCCTGCTCGTGATCGTCATGGGCGTCGCCGAGATCAACGCGTTGGTCGGCCCGGCCACGCCCGACAAGGCCAGCGGGGGAAAGAAGATGCTCAGCACCCTCAAGGGGACATTCTGGGCAGGCTTCGTCCTGACGGCAATCCTCTACGTGGTGCTTGACGTCATCCTCTAACCCGGTGTCTTCCCACTGATGGGCCGGGGGCCCGGGTGGTTTGCGCGAGCCAGCACGTGCAGCCTTCGGGCCACCCGGCCGATACCCCAAGGCTCAGCGAAGGTAGGCGGCGAGAGCGGGAATCTCCGAGGCCAAGGCGGGCGTCGGGGGCATGACCTTGGTTGGCCGCTTAGGGGTATAGGCCGGGGGATACTCACCCCGTACGATCTTGGCCTCCAGAAGCGCCACCGACGCTCCCTTGACTGGCGGGCCGACCGGGCCTGTCTGTGACGGATCAGTTGCGTGGCATTGGGTGCACTGGGCGACGAAGATCAAGCGCCCCCGGTCGGCGAGCGGGTCGGCCGATTTCGGTGACTCCCCGCAGCCGGCGCCCACGAGCGCGACAACGATCACGAGCCATCGCCCGCGGGTCACGCCAGATCCTGGGCCAAGTTGCGCTTCGTCTCCGGCGGGAGAATCATCCGGGCATGCTCGTTCGGATGGGCCACCACGAGTGCCACTTCCATCCGCTCGAATTCCCGGCAGGCATCCGGAGGGAGGGGAAACCGCACGAAATGCACGGCGCTGATCTTGCCCTTCTCCTCGTCGGAGTGCCCAGCCTCGAAGCGGCCGAGAATGGTATGCGGGCCAACTTCCAGGCGCACATAGTCCCGACTATCGATCCCGAGCAGCTTATCCAGCACCGGCTTGATCTGGGCCGAGTCCTCGATCTCGATGAGCATGGTGGCGGCTAACTCGCCGGACGCCGGCAGCAGCGTGTTGAAGACCTCGACTTCCTCGGCAACCTTGGCATCGTCCACAATGCGTTCGGCGCGGCACATCTCCTGGATCTGAAACCACACAGTCTCGCGGTTCTCGAAGACGAAGGAGAGATAGCGCCCAACCTGCACACGTCGGATCCGCTTCAGGTCGATCACGGCCTGGCGGCGGGCTTCCCGCACTCGCTCATACTCGTAGAGGTTGAGGATCTCGTGGGGGACAAGCGGCTTCATGGCGTGTCGTCGATTCCGGTCTCGGGAACTCCCTTGTGAGCTGCCCGTCAGTATGAGGCTCGGGAAGTCTACTTTTCCCAGCGATGGGGCGCCGTATCGGGACAGTGGTTGTCGCAGAGTTTCCATTGAGCCGGCAGCCCCACAGGTATCGTACACGCGACGGAGCTCCTGATCGACCTTGCTCAGCCTTCGAGGCCCCAGGTGTTCAGGCGCCCTCGAGGGCCGTCACACGTCCCCCGGGCCCTCCGGGTCCCGTAGGGGGGGCCCTCGGGCCCCTCCGAGTTCAAATCGCTTCCGCCGGATCCTTCCCCGCGATCTGGTTCAAGCCCTTGCCGAAGCGGCCCGCGTGCGACTTCTCAGCCTTGGCCAAGGTCTCGAACCACTCGGCCAGCTCGGCGAAGCCTTCGTCGCGCGCCGTCTTGGCCATACCGGGATACATCTGGGTGTACTCGTACGTTTCTCCGGCCACGGCCGCCTTCAGGTTGAGCTCGCTCTTCCCGATCGGCTCCCCTGTTGCCGGATCACCAACCTCCTTGAGAAAATCGAGGTGGCCAAAGGCGTGACCGGTTTCCGCGTCGGCCGTATCTTTGAACAGACCCGCGATGTCGGGGAAGCCCTCGATGTCGGCGACCCGCGCGAAGTACAGATAGCGGCGATTGGCCTGCGATTCACGAGCAAAAGCCTCCTTGAGGTTGTCGAGACTCCTGCTGCCCTTCAGACTCTTACTGGCCATGGGCGATACCTCCTTTGATGGGTGACGGTTGAAACGCCGCGTCAGCGAGCCGCAGTTCGCGCACGCAAGAATTCCCCGGCCGCCGCCGGCACCGGGGCACGACTATTCTTAGGAATAATTCTCAAAAAGACCTGGCGGCATGGTATCCCGCTGGCGGCCGAGAGGTCAAGCGGGCCCTCGAGTAGCGCCGGCGTCCGCCCTCCAGTACCATCCAGAGGTTGGAGGATGAGGAATGGTCGTCGCCCCTGGGCTTCGCATCGAGGGAGCCCGCCAGAACAACCTCAAGAACATCACGCTCGAGATCCCCCACGATCACCTCACGGTGGTCACCGGCGTCTCGGGCTCCGGGAAGTCGTCACTGGCCTTCGACACGATCTTTGCGGAGGGGCAGTGGCGGTACGTGGAGTCGCTCAGTGCCTACGCGCGCATGTTTCTCGACCGCGTGGACCGGCCCGAGGTCGACCGGATCGAACGGATTCGACCCGCGGTGGCCCTGGAGCAGAAGAACCCCGTGCGCACCGCGCGCTCCACGGTGGGGACCGCTACCGAGATTTCGGACTACCTGCGGCTGCTCTACGCCAAGATCGGCCGGCTGCACTGCCCACGCTGTGGTTCGCCGGCGACCGCTCACTCCGCAGAGAGCATCGTGCCGACCCTGCTGGCCGCCCACCGGGGCGCCCGCGCCCTCATCGCCTTTCGCATCCCCGTTCCCGCCGGCACGCCAGCCGCCGAGCTCTGGGCGTCCCTCGCCCGACGCGGCTTCGCGCGGGTGCGCGTCAACAACGAGATCATTGATCTGGCCGCCCCCCCCGGTCGACTCGAGGCCCTCGACATCGCAGTGATTCTCGATCGCGTGGTGATCGACGAGCGAATGCAGAGTCGCCTGGCCGAGTCGATCGAGACCGCCCTTCGCGAGGGTGGCGGCTCCGTCGAAGTGGACATCGGCGGCGGGCGCCCCCTGGTCTTCAGCGAGGGTGTGCGCTGCGCGAGGTGTGCCGTCGATCTCGAACGCCCCCAGCCCCTTCTCTTTTCCTTCAATCACCCGCTCGGTGCCTGTCCCGAGTGCAAGGGGTTCGGTAACCTGCTGCGCTACGACGAAGCGCGTGTGGTACCCGATGCCACCCGCTCGCTCGCCGACGGCGCCGTGGAACCGTGGACGCATGCGTCCGGCCGGTGGTACCAGCGCGAACTGCTCAAGGCTGCGCGGCGACACGGTCTCGATCCCGACCAGCCCTACCAGGAGCTGACGGCCGCCCAGCGCACGCTTGTCTATGAAGGCGATGGGGGACGGTTCCCGGGCATCCGGGGCTTCTTCGAGGAGCTCGAATCCTACCGCTACAAGCTGCACGTTCGGGTGCTTCTGTCGCGCTATCGCAGCCAGTCGCCCTGCCCGACCTGTGCGGGGGCACGGCTCAAGTCGGCCGCGCTGGCCGTACGGGTGGCTGACCGGAACATCGCCGACTTCTGCGGCCTCACGATCGAGGAGGCGGCCCGTGTGTTGCGGGAGTTGCCCTTGAGCCCCCGCGAAGCCGAGGTGGCTCGAGAGATTCTCAAGCAGCTCACGGCCAAGCTCTCCTTCCTGCAACGGGTCGGGCTCGGGTACTTGACCTTGGCCCGCCAGGCGCGGACCCTCTCGGGTGGCGAGGCCCAACGTATCAACCTGGCCAACCAGCTGGGCTCACAGCTCGTGGGTACCCTCTACGTTCTGGACGAACCGTCCATCGGGCTGCACGCGCGCGACACTGGCCGTCTCGTCGACCTCTGTCGTGAGCTCGCTCAGGCCGGCAACACGGTGATCGTGGTGGAGCACGACCGCACCTTCATCGATGCCGCCGATCACATCGTGGAGCTGGGACCAGGCTCGGGCGAACGCGGGGGCGAGCTCGTCTTCAGCGGGAACCGGGCGGAATTTGCGAAGACCACACGCTCGCTCACCGCCCGCTATCTGATGGGGCGTGAGTCCATCCCTGTCCCCCCCGCCCGCCGCAGCGGCCGGCGTCAGCTCGTCCTGCTTGGCGCCCGCGAGCACAACCTCAAGGGTGCGACCATGCGGGTCCCCCTGCACACCCTCACCGCCGTGACTGGAGTGTCGGGCTCGGGGAAGTCAACCCTCGTGCACCAGACCCTCTACCGAGCGGTGGCCCGCGCCTTCCGGACGGAGTTCGCGGTGCCGGGCGCCTACGAGGCTCTCGTCGGCCTCGAGCACCTCAAGGGCGTCCGCCTCATCGACCAGGAGCCCATCGGCCGGACCCCGCGCTCCAATCCCATCACGTACATCAAGGCCTTCGACGAGGTGAGGAAGCTCTACGCGGCCGTGCCGCGCGCGCGTACTCTCGGGCTCGAGGTCGGGGCCTTCTCGTTCAACGTGCCCGGTGGGCGGTGCGAGGCGTGTGAAGGCGACGGGTTCCAGAAGCTCGAGATGTACGTGTTCGAGGACGTGTACGTCACCTGCCAGGAGTGCGAGGGGCGGCGCTACCGGCCGGATGTGCTGACCGTGAAGCTGCGGGGACGCAACATTGCCGACGTGCTGGCCACGACCGTGGATGAAGCCGCGGACTTCTTCGCAGGGCAGATGAGCTTGGCCCGGCGACTGCGGGTCCTGCAGGACGTCGGCCTCGGCTATCTGCGCCTCGGCCAGCCCGCTACCACTCTCTCGGGCGGCGAAGCACAGCGGCTGAAGATTGCGGCCGAGCTAGGAGCCCGTACGGCCAGCGACATGCTTTATATCCTCGATGAGCCGACCACAGGCCTTCATTTTGACGACGTCAAGAGACTGCTGGGAGTCCTCAACCGTCTGGTCGATGCGGGCAACACCGTGCTCGTGGTCGAGCACCATCTCGACGTCATCAAGTGCGCCGACTGGGTGGTGGATCTGGGTCCGGAGGGTGGCGAGGGCGGCGGCGACATCGTGGCAGAAGGACCACCGGAGGTGGTTGCCCAGACGCCGGGATCATACACAGGCAAGTTCCTGGCGGACATGCTCCCCAAGCTCGGCGGCAAGGGGGCCGGCTGATCCGTCACTCCCGGCCCGGAGCGCGGGCGGGTCCCGTCTGACTCAAAACATCTTCAGATACCGCGCCCGCTCCCAATCAGACACGTGATTGTGATACTCGGTCCACTCGCGCGTCTTGAAATCCACGAAGGTCCGGAACATCAGGTCCCCGAACACGTCGCGAGAGAGCGGGTCAGCCGCGAAGGCCTCAATGGCATGCAACAGCGTGCGCGGCAGGACGTCGATGCCGCGCGCGCGGAGGTCCGCTTCAGTGTACTCGTACATGTTCTCCATGTGCGGCGGGCCCGGGTCGAGGCCCTGGCGGATGCCCTCCAGCCCGGCGCTGACAAACATGGCCGCCGCCAGGTACGGGTTGCACGCGATGTCGGGCGCCCGGCACTCCACGCGACCACCCCCCATGGGGATACGCAGCATGTTCGTCCGATTGTTCCCGCCGTAGCAGATGTACACGGGCGCCCACGTGAAGCCCGACATGCTCCCCTTCAGCACCAGGCGCTTGTAGCTATTGACCAGAGGCGCTGCGACCGCGCAGATCGCCGGAGCATGGCGGAGGATGCCGGCGATAAACTGATAGCCAAGCTTGGCGAGCCCGCACCCGCGCGGATCGTCAGGGTCAACGAAGAGGTTCTGACCGGTCGCGAGGTCAGCCAGGGACATGTTGAAGTGGGCGCCACTGCCCGTGCGGTCGGCCCGGGGTTTCGGCATGAAGGATGCGAAGAACCCGTGCCGGCGCGCGATCTCGTGCACCATGAATCGGAAGAAGGTAAGACGGTCCGCCATGGCGAGAGCGTCGGCATAGGCGAAGTCTGTCTCGAACTGCCCGGGTGCATCCTCGTGGTCGAAGGAGAACACGTCCCAGCCGAGGCCGTTCATGGCAGTCACGATCTCGTCGATCACGGGATAGTAGTCGAGCAGGGTTCGCACGTCGTAGGCCGGCTTGTCCAGTCGGTCACGCTCGCTCACCGGGGCGAAACCCCCTTCCCCTTCATCCTTGAACACACAGAACTCCGTTTCCACGCCCAGGTGGAACCGCAAGCCCATGGCGGCCGCCCCGGCCAGCGCGCGTTTGAGGATGCCGCGGCTGCACGCTTCGAAGGGGCGGCCGTGCAACATGAGATCGCTGGCGAACCAGGCCACCTGCGGGTTCCAGGGCAGCACGGTCGGGGAAGACGGATCCGGAAGCGCCGCCACCTCGTCGTCGTTCACCGCCTGCGGAACGCCGTCGAGAGCGGCTCCCGTGAACATCTCGGACGCCCTGAGCATGCTGGCGAGGTGGTTGATGGGAACCGCCTTGGCCTTGGGGATGCCATGCAGGTCCACATAGGTGGCCAGGCCGTACTTCACGCCTTGGTCGCGAAGGCGGCGCCCGACATCGCTGAGCGATGTCGGGCTGGTCCCTTCACAGGACACGGTCGAGGACCCAGTTGTCGATTTCGTGAACCAGGCTCTCCCTGAACGAGAACCGCCCGCGCGCCGCCAGAGGAGAGCTGAGTCCACGCTGCTGCCACTCGGAAGCCACGATATCCTCCCCGATGGTGGTATCCCAGCGATGATAGTAGCGCGACACCACCGCCGCGAAATCCTGGCGCGCCACGGTGGCGCGCGGGAAGCAGCCGCCGTGGATGAGAGTGGTCCGGTCGGGCCCCTGGGGCAACAACTCCAGATACCACATGCAGTCGACGGTGCAGGCGAGCATCGTCATGGGGTAGAGCATGATGAAGTAGGTGCCTTCAGCCGCCTTACCTTCGAGAGTGGGGATGGGGGGGAAGCCGTGGTCGCCCTTGAGAAGCGCCATCGACCCCTCGTGCTTCGAGTAGAGTGCGCAGTAGTGGCCGCGGGCCGACTCCGGCGCGTGGGTGTCGGTGGGGGCGTACTGTTGGATGGTCTTGCGATGCACCGTGGCGATATGAAGCTCCTCCATGGCGTTCTCCACGAAGAGCTTCCAGTTGCACCTGACCTCGAAGGTCTGGCGGCGAAGGCAGACCATGTCTTCCAGACGATAACTGGCAAGCTTCTCGCCGAGATCACCAAAGTACTGTGGCACCGGCACCTGGTGGCCCCCGAGGTCGACGAAGAGAAAGCCGTTCCACGTCTCGAGCCGGATGGGGACCAAGGAGTAACGCGTCGGATCGAAGTCCCGTGTCTTCTGCATCTCGGACGCCGCCAGCAATCGGCCATCGAGGCCGTACGTCCAGCTGTGGTAAGGACACCGAAAGGCGCGGCTGTGCCCTTCCCCCTCCACGATCAGCGAACCGCGATGGCGACAGGCATTGGCGAAGGCGCGTACGCGGTGATCCTGGCCGCGCGCCACGATCAGCGGCACGCCAGCACACTCCGACGTGAAGTAGTCGCCCGGTCGTGAAATCACGTCGGCTCGGCCAATGAACATCCACTCGCGTCGAAAGATACGCTCCACCTCGCGTCGGTAGAACGCCGC
Source organism: uncultured Candidatus Rokubacteria bacterium (assembly GCA_963754315.1). GTDB lineage: Bacteria > Methylomirabilota > Methylomirabilia > Rokubacteriales > CSP1-6 > CAVWFS01. Next base: position 18,610 of record CAVWFS010000001.1, on the reverse strand, counting down.
ATCGGTGTAGGCGGCCGGCGGGAGCGTCTCCGCTTCCAGCAGCGGCCGCCGCGTGGTCGCGTACAGCGCAGGATCCAGATCGCCTGCCATCCGTGCATCCCCTCGTCGCTTCGCCCGTGCCCGCCGGCGCCGAAGCCCGGCGCTATCATACCGGAGCCAACGGTGAATTCCCGACCGCGCCTTGTCGTGCGCCCCCAAGCGCCGCATACTCTGAGACTCGTGACTGCGTCCCTCCGTCGGTCCACGCGGCGTCGCCCCTCGTCCCCCGCTGTGCGCCTTCATGTGCACATCGACAATGCGCGTCACTACGACCAGGTCTTCTGGATCACCCCGGCCCGCTGGGCGGCGGCCTGCCGGCGTCACGCGGACCTTGGCCGGCAGCTGCGTCCGACATTCGCTTGGGATCAGGAAGGGCTGCACCAGATGCTGGAGACGGCGGAGATCCTCATCGGATGGGAGTTTGCCCGGCTGGATCTGCACGGTCATGCGCCGGACCTGCGCTGGATCCATCTCACCGGGGCTGGTCTGGAGCACGTGGCCCCGTTCGACTGGGTACCGGAAGGGGTGGTCATCACCAACAACAGCGGTGTGCACGGCCCAAAGGCGGGCGAATACGCGGCCATGGCCATTCTGATGCTGAACAATCGCATCCCATTTCATGTAGCCAACCAGTCCCGCGGGCACTGGAAGCAGGCCTTCCCGGCGCCGGTCACCGGCAAGACGTTGCTCATTGTCGGCGTGGGCGAGATGGGCCGCGCGGCCGCCGCCCGCGCCAAGCAGCTCGGCATGCGCGTTCTCGGCATACGCCGCGGCGGGCAGCCCCGGCGACATGTCGACCGTATGGCCGGACCGGGTGCCCTCGACAGCCTGCTGCCGCAGGCGGATATCGTCCTGGTCACAACACCGCTGACGCCGCACACGCGCAACCTCATCGGCCGCCGCCAGCTCGCGCTCATGAAGCCCGGCGCGGGGTTGATCAATATGGGGCGCGCTGGTGTCGTCGACTATGACGCCCTCGCCGAGAAACTCACAAGCGGGGAGCTGGGGGGGGCCATTCTGGACGTGTTCGAGCCCGAGCCGCTGCCGGCCTCGTCCCCACTGTGGCGCACCCCCAATCTGATCATGACACCTCACTGCTCTTCGGACGCTCCGGACTACGCCGATCGCACGCTCGATCTCGTGTTCGACAACGTGCGTCGCTTCCTCGCCAGTCGCCCGCTCCGCAATGCAGTTGACCGTCAGCTCTGGTATTGACCAACATGCCGACGATCCGCGGGAGCGCATGGTCGAACCGCACAGCTTGACACACTGGGTCAGGCTCCCTAGATTGAGGCAACGTTCGTCCCCAGGAGGTTTGTCATGCGTAGAGCGATCGTGTTCACGGTGGGGGCGGCTCTGCTGGCCTCGGCCGGAGTGCCGTTTCTGGCCGCCCAGGAAGGACCGATCAAGATTGGCCTCATCCAACCTCTCTCCGGACCCGTAGCCGCCTCGGGCAACTTCGTTCGGATGGGCGCGGAGATCGGCCGTGACTGGGTGAACGCGCGCGGTGGGGTGCTCGGCCGCAAGGTCGAGCTCGTCATCGAAGACAACAAGTCGGACCCCAAGGAGGCGGCCAGCGCGGCGGAGAAGCTCATCGTACGGGACAAGGTCCCCGTGATCATCGGAGCGTGGGGTAGCTCCATGACCCTGGCCGCCATGCCCAAGCTGGAGGAATATGGGGTGCCGATGGTGGTGGAAACCTCGAGCGCGGCGTCGATCACCAAGCGCGGCAACCCGTGGGTCTTTCGCATCAGCCCGCCCAGCGAGATGGAGGCGCTGGGCCTCGAGAAACAGCTGACCGCGCTGGGTATCAAGAAGTACGACTTTCTGGCAGTCAACACGGACTGGGGCCGCGGCGCCGTGGGCGCCTTCGGCGAGGTTCTCAAGCGGGGCGGGGCCCAGGTGGGAACCGTCGAGTACATGGATCAGGCGGCCACCGACCTCAGTGCCCAGCTCACCAAGATCAAGGGCTCCGGCGCCGACACTCTACTGGTGACCACCAGTGTGGAGCAGATCACCCTGTTGCTGAAACAGGCTCAGGAGTTGCGGCTCAACCGGCGGATCGTCACCACAGGAGGCAGCTCGTCGCCTAGTCAGCTCATCAAGCACGCCGGTCCCGCTGCCGAAGGTTCCTATCACGTGCTCGTTTTCCTGCCCTGGTTTCCCGAGGCCATGCCCGACCCCAAGCAAGCCAAGGCGTTTGTCGATGAATGGAGCAAGCGCGGCTTGCCCTTCGACGGACTTACCGAAGGGTTCCGGGGCGTCGATGCCGTACTGACTGTGGCTGAGGCTATCCGCATCGCCGGCGCTGCCGACCCCAAGGCCATCCAAGCCGGCCTGTGGAAGGTCAACATCACGGGTGTCAACGGGCCGATCCGCTTCGAGAAAGATGGCCCCGCCGGCAAGGAGAGCGGACAAAACAAGCCGAGCATCTTCATCGTGCAAATCCGTGATGGGAAGGTGACCCTGCCGAAGCTCTAAAGGCGTTGGAGGGCTTTCTTCAGCACGTTCTGAACGGGCTGCTGCTCGGCGGGACATACGCCCTTCTCGGGATTGGGCTGACGCTCATCTTCGGCCTGATGAGCGTGGTGAACTTTGCCCATGGCGAGTTCTATACCCTCGGCGCGTACATGACATACGCTACCCTGGCCGTGGCGGGGCTCCCGTTCGTCGCCGCCGTCCTCGTGGCCATCGCGGTGGGGATGTTTCTGGGGGCCTTGGCCGAACGCGTGCTCCTCCGACCACTCGGGGGGGCCTCCATCGACACGGTCATGCTGGTGATGATCGGCCTGTGGATCACCATGCAGAACTCGGAACTACTCGTCTGGGGCGGCGTCGCCAAGGCCATCGAGCATCCATTTCCCACCGAGCCCGTCGGCCTTGGTCCAGTCTCGGTAGCACCCCTGCGACTGTTCGTCCTCGGCGCGGTTCTCCTGCTCATCCTCGGCTCACACCTGCTCATCAATCGCACGCGGGTGGGGACGGCTATGCGGGCGACCTTCCAGGATCGCGAGACGGCCGCCCTCATGGGGATCGACGTCCCGCGCATCCACACCCTCACCTTCGCCTTCGGCTCTGGGCTCGCCGCCGCCGCCGGTGCCCTTCTTGGCTCCGTCTTTCTCGTCTATCCCTCCATGGGAGATCTGGCCTCTTTGAAGGCCTTCTGCGTGGTCATCCTCGGTGGTCTCGGCAACGTCTCTGGCGCGCTGCTGGGTGGCCTCATCCTCGGTCTGGCCGAGGAGTTCGGCGCTGGTTACATCTCGTCGGGCTACCGGGACGCGGTGGGCTTCATCATCATCATTGTCGTGCTGGTCGTGCGCCCCTCTGGGCTCTTCGCCCGCGCCGAGCGCGTCGGATGAGCGCGTGGCGTCGTGGGGGAACCGCGACTGCTCTCCTGGTCGTCCTGGCCACCGTGCCCGGCTGGGTCACCAGTCCCTACTACCTGCACATCGCCATCATGGCCGCCATCTTCTCCATCCTTGCCCTCAGCATGAACCTGCTCCTCGGCTATACCGGACAGCTCTCGCTCGGCCACGCTGCCTTCTTCGGGATCGGCGCCTACGCCTCCGCCTTGCTGACCTTCAAGCTCGACTGGCCGTTTCTGCTCGGCTTCCTGGCCGCGCTCGCCCTCCCGGGCCTCACCGGCTATGTGATCGGCCGGCTTGCCCTGAGGCTGCGGGGGGCCTACTTCGTTCTGGTCACCATCAGCTTCGCGGGTGTCGTCTCGCTCGTCAGCGTCAACTGGATGGACTTGACCAACGGGCCCCTGGGGTTGCCGGGGATTCCACCCGCCGAGATCGGCGGCTTCGTCTTGCGCAGCAAGACGTCAGTCTACTACCTCGTCCTGGTGGCGGCCGGGCTTGCCTATGCCGTGTGCCATCGTCTCGTCTACTCACCTATCGGGCGCGCCCTCCTGGCCCTGCGTGAGAACGAGACCCTCGGCGAGTCCGTGGGGATCGACTCGACCCGCTACTTGGTGCTGGCCACCACCGTGAGCGCCGCGATGGCTGGAGCAGGCGGCAGCCTGTACGTCCACTACACCCGACTCGTCTCTCCCGAGGTCTTCCTGTTCAGCTACACGGTGACGTGGGTGATCATGGTGGTCGCGGGGGGCAAAGGCACCTTGGCGGGGCCGATCGTGGGAGCGCTCATCTTCACGGCGCTGCCCGAGATCCTCCGCGAGATCACCTCGTGGCAATGGCAGATGTTGTTGTACGGCATCCTGCTGATCCTGACTCTCTTCTTCCTGCCGCAGGGTATCGTGCCGGCCCTTGTCGGCCACCGACGGCGATGACCCTGAGCGTGCAGGATCTGGCAGTATCCTTCGGAGGTGTCACCGCTCTCGCCGGAGTATCCTTCGGGGTCGAGCCCGGCTCGATCACCAGCCTGATCGGGCCCAACGGGGCGGGAAAGACCACGGCCTTCAACGCCATTACTGGATACGTGCGCCCCACCGGCGGGGAGGTCCGCTATGACGGCCACTCGCTTGGCGGGCTGCGCGCCTGCGACATCGCAGCGCGGGGGGTGGTGCGCACCTTCCAGAAGACCAGCCTTTTCCCCGAGCTTACGACCTTCGATAACGTCATGATCGGTCTGCACCTGCGTGTGCAAACCAGTCTCTTTGACGTCCTCTTCCGGCGCCGGCGCTTGCGGTCGGAAGATGAGCGGCTGACCCAAGAGGCCGAAGCCATCCTGGACTTCGTGGGCTTGCCGGCGCAACGGGCCACGGTAGCCAGCACGCTTGCGTATGGCGAGCAGCGTCTGCTCGAACTCGCCATTGCCCTGGCCGCTCGGCCACGCCTGCTTCTGCTCGACGAGCCTGCCGCCGGCATGACCGGGAGCGAGAAGGTCGCGGTCACCAGGCTCATCCAGCGGGTCCGCGACCAGGGAATCACCGTGCTGCTCGTCGAGCACGACATGCGCCTGGTGATGGGCATTTCTGACCGCGTGGTCGTGCTGAATTACGGCCGGGTCATCGCCCACGGATCTCCTGGAGAGATCCAGATGGACCCCGAGGTCATTCGCGCCTACCTGGGAACCGGGCGTGCTGACGCTTGAAGGCGTGCGCGCCGGGTATGGGCGCGTGGAGGCCCTCCGCGGCGTCAGCCTCACTGTGGGGTACGGCGAACTTGTATGCCTTGTCGGCGCCAACGGGGCCGGCAAGACCACCACCCTCAAGACCATCTCGGGGATCGTGCACGCAACCGAGGGAAGGATCGTCTTCGAGGGTCAAGACATCCGTGGCCTGCCGCCCCCGGAGATCCTGCGGCGCGGAATTGCTCACTGCCCGGAAGGCAGGCGCGTCTTTCCGTATCTGACGGTAGAGGAAAACCTCCGGATGGGCGCCTATGTGCGGCGGGATTCCGAAGTCGAGGCCGACTTACGGGAAGTCTATCGGCACTTCCCCATTCTGGGCGAGCGCTCGCGTCAGGCCGCGGGCACTCTCTCGGGCGGCGAACAGCAGATGCTCGCCATCGGTCGCGCCCTCATGGCTCGTCCGCGGCTCATCCTCTTCGATGAACCTTCCCTCGGGTTGGCTCCCACGATGGTGGAAACGACCTTCGAGATCATCAAGGGCATCCGCAACCGTGGCGCCACCGTCCTAATGGTGGAGCAGAACGCCTACGGTGCGCTCCGGATGGCCGATCGCGCCTACGTCATGGAGACGGGCTCCATCACCCTGACAGGACCCGCCCGCGACCTTCTGCAGAACGAACACGTGAAGCGCGCCTACCTCGGCGGCTGAGCGGGTTCCTGCCACGTTCGAGCGCCCCCAAAGCTGGCGTGCCCCGAGGGCTGGGCGCCCTTTCGAGGCCCCCAAAGCTGGCGTGCCCCCGAGGGGTGCCACGGGTTCCCCGGGGCATCCCGAGCGTCAGGGGGGCTTGGGGGGCCCTTCGAGGCCCCCAAAGACTGGCGTGCCCCCGAGGGGTGCCACGGGTTCCCCGGGGCACCCCGAGCGTCAGGGGGGCTTGGGGGGCCCTTCGAGGCCCCCAAAAGCTGGCGTGCCCCCGAGGGGTGCCACGGGTTCCCCGGGGCACCCCGAGCGTCAGGGGGGCTTGGGGGGCCCTTTCGAGGCCCCCAAAGCTGGCGTGCTCCCGAGGGGTGCCACGGGTTCCCCGGGGCACCCCGAGCGTCAGGGGGGCTTGGGGGGCCCTTCGAGGCCCCCCATTAGGTAGGTTAATATATCGGCCGGTCGTGTCACTGCGCGGTCGAGGAGGCTCGATGAACTCGCTTCGTGACAAGTACTGTATCGTCGGAATCGGGGAGACGGAGTACTCCCGCAACTCCGGCCGCACCACGCGGGCCATGGCCGTCCAGGCCCTGGCCCGAGCCATGGCGGACGCTGGGCTCACCAACCGTGATGTCGACGGAATGATGAGCTATCAGAACAACGACTCAAGCTTCTCCCAGTTCGTGGCTGGCGACCTCGGGATCCGCCTCAACTTCTTCATGGACGTGGTGGGAGGGGGCTCCTCGACAGAGGCGCTCGTCGGGTTGGCCATGGGCGCGATCGAGGCCGGCATGTGCAACACGGTCGCCCTCTTCCGCTCCATGAACGGTTACACGGAGGTTCGCATCGGCGGCACCGGCGTGCGCTCGGCGGCGCCCGTCCGGGGGCCCGACTTGGCCTGGCGTCCTTTCGGGATGACCAGCGCCGGGCAGCAGTTCGCCCTCACCTTCATGCGCCACATGTACGAGTACGGCACCACCTCCGAACAGGTGGCCCATGTGAAGGTCGCCCACAGCAAGCACGCCTCCCAGAACCCCAAGGCCCTCCTGAAGGAGCGGGTGACGGTGGAGGACGTCGTGAACTCGCGCTGGGTTGTGAAGCCGCTCCACCTTCTCGACTGCTGCCTGGAGACCGACAACGCGACCTGCCTCATCGTGACCTCGGCGGAGCGGGCGCGCGATCTCAAGGCAAAGCCCATCACCATCATGGGCGTGGCCGGCCGCGTCTCCAAGCCCCGCAGCGACTTCCACTGGGCCACCGGACCGCTCGCGCGGGTCGCCGGCTACTACGCAAAGGACATCGTGTTCGGCCAGGCCGGCATCGGGCCCGAGGATGTCGACATCACCGGCTCTTACGATGCCTTCACCTTCACGACCTTGCTGCAGCTCGAGGACTACGGCTTCTGCAAAAAGGGAGAGGGCGGCGCCTACGTCTCGAGCGGGATCATCGAGCTGGGCGGCCGGCGTCCCAACAACACTGCCGGTGGACATCTGTGCGAGGGATACACCCATGGAATGTCCATGGTGATCGAGAATGTCCGGCAGCTGCGCGGTACTGTCGACGACTTCTGCCCCCGCGCCGCCGACGGTATCCACACCTACGACTATGCTCCGGGCCGCTGCCGCCAGGTGAAAGGCCCACGTATCACCATGAACCTGGGCTGGGCCAACCCCCACGCCGGCAGTGCCCTGATCATGCGGAATTGAAGGAGAGAGAGGATGCCCGAGCCCGTTCAGTATCGGGGAATGCCCCTGATCGTCCCTGACAACGACAGCGAGTGGAAGGACTTCTATGCCGCCGCTCGCCAGCACCGCCTGATCATGCGGGCCTGCCGAGCGTGTGAGCTCATGCGCTATCCGCCCTTGCACGGGTGCCCGTGGTGCGCGTCGCTCGAGTGGACCCATCGCGAGGTGAGCGGGCGGGGGACAATCATTTCGTACGAGATCGTCGTGCACGCCATCCAGCCCGGCTTCAAGGAATGGGCGCCCTATCCAGTGGTGCTGGTAGAGCTCGACGAGCAGCGCGGACACCCCACGGCCGACGAGGGAGTCCGCATGATCGCCAACCTCGTCGGAGCCGACGGCCGTCCCGAGGCCGAGGAAAACGTTGCCATCGGCAAGCGCGTGCGGGTAGTTTTCCAGGATCTGGCCGACCACCTGGCCCTTCCTCAGTTCGCCTTGACCGGGGAGCCCCCGGCGGGCCCCGTCTGGAGGTTGCCCGGCTGAAGCAGACAAGCCCTCGCGGAAGCAGGCAAGAGGTTTGACTGCCCTCTCGCCGTGTGGATAATGAATCAGCAGTCATTCGCCCGCTGTTCCGGCCACCACCATTAAGACGCGAGTCGTCGTGACGGGTCTCGGAGTCATTTCCCCGATCGGAATCGGGGTCGATGCGTTTTGGAAAGCCGCGATGACGGGACGCTCCGGGATCAGTGCTCTGACCGAAGTGGAGGGCTTCCCCGCCGAGCGTTTTCGGTCCCGCGTGGGCGGGCGCATCCGAGACTTCACGCCGAGCGAGCATCTCGATCCCGAGATGGCCGACCGCCTCGACCGGCATGCCCAGTTCGCCCTGGTAGCCGGCCAGCAGGCCCTGCGCGACGCGGACTTCCGGATGGACAGAGAGCCCGCTCACCGAGTCGGTGTCGTGGTCGGCGCCGGCATGGGCGCCATGATCATGGGCGAGCGCGAGTTGACGAAGCTCTACGAAAGCCAGCGTCCGGACCGGGTGCATCCGAACTTCATCCCCACCATCACGCTCAACTCTTCGTCCGGTCTGGTGGCGCTCGCGCACGGGGCAAAGGGACCCAACCTCACCGTCTCCACGGCGTGCTCCTCGAGTGCCCACGCTATCGGCCTGTCCTTGTCGTTCTTGCGAGGGGGACAGGCCGACGCGATGATCGTCATCGGCACCGAGGCCAGCATCACACCGCTCTCTCTGGGCGGCTTCACTTCCCTTCGAGCGCTGTCAACCTCGTTCAATGACACACCCGAGCGAGCCTCCCGCCCGTTCGACCGTGCTCGTGATGGCTTCGTCATGGGCGAGGGGGCGGCCGCCCTCATCCTGGAGACGTTGCCACACGCGCGGAAGCGCAAAGCCCGGATGTACGCCGAGGTGGCGGGGTACGGGGCCACCAGCGAGGCCTACCACATGGTGATCCCGCAAGAAGACGGGCGTGAGTCAGCCCGCACTATGGAGCTGGCCCTGGAAGATGCCGGGCTCGCTCCGTCAGTCGTCGACTACATCAACGCGCATGCCACCGCCACCCCCGTCGGCGATCCGGTGGAGGTCCGGGCGATCCGACGAGTGCTGAAGCGCCGCGCGAACCACGTGCTCGTGAACGCCACCAAGTCGCTACTCGGTCATACGCTGGGGGCGGCCGGCGCCATCGGAGCGGTAACCTGCGTCTTGTCCCTCACGACCGGTCAAGTCCATCCGACGGTCAACTACGACGATCCCGATCCGGAGTGCGCGCTGCCGGGCATCTCCCGCCAGGCCCAGGAGCGGCCGCTCAAGGTGGCGCTGCTGAATGCCTTCGGGTTCGGCAGCAACAATGCGACCCTGGTCCTGAAGGCGCTGTGAGCCAGCCTGCTCTCGGCGCGAGGATGACGGCATGACATCATCGACAGCCATCGCCGAGAAGATCCGCAGTGCGCTCGCCCGTGAGCTCAAGCGCGATCCGCAGACAATTACCCTCCAGCAAACCCTGCGCGAGGATCTGGGACTGAATTCGCTGGACGCCATCGAGCTGATGTTCAAGGTCGAAGAGGAATTCGACATCGAGATCCCCGATCCAGATCTGCAGAAGCTTCGCACGGTGGGTGACCTCGTCGCCTACCTGGAGACCCGTCTGGGCGGGAGCCCCGTCTCACCACCCGCTGTCGTCGCCGAGAAGCCCGCGCCGCCGCCACCCTCCGCGCAGGCGGTGGTCCCCACCAAGGGCAAGAGCGAGAAGACCCGCACGACCAAGCCCGCTGCCAAGCGCTCCCGCGCCTGAGGTGGCTCGGGAAGCGATGCGGGGCCGCCGACAGGCTTCCCGAGGAGTCAGGATCGAGGACATTGCCCGAGCTGTCGACGGTGTGCTCTCGGGCACGCGGTCGATCACCATCGCCGACCTGAAAAGTCTCGAGGACGCTGGTCCCCACGACCTCGCCTACGTCGGGGACCCCCGGTTCCTCGCTTCGGCCCGCCGCTCGCGGGCGGGGGCCCTCCTGGTCAACCATCCTCTGTCCGATTTCCCGCGTCCCCAGATCACCGTCGCCAATCCTGCCTATGCGGCGGTTCTGGTCGTACAGCGCTTCTTCACCGACGCCATACCGCGCGCGGGGGATCGGGAAGCCGATCGTGCGCGGACGCTCGGTGGTCATCGGCGCCGCGCCATCCATCTGGCCCTTCGTCACCTTGGGGGATCGTGTTCGTCTGGGAGCGCGGGTAACCCTTTATCCCGGGGTGTTCATCGGCGACGATTGCACGCTGGGCGACGACGCAGTCGTGTACCCGAACGTGACCATCCTGGCGCGCTGCCGAATCGGGGCCAGGGTGATCATCGGGAGCGGCACGGTGATCGGGGGCGACGGCTTCGGGTATGTGCAGCACGAGGGGCGACATCACAAAATTCCCCAACGAGGCGAGGTGCTCATCGAGGATGACGTCGAGCTGGGGGCCAACGTGACGGTCGACCGCGCCACCTACGGTCGGACGGTGATCGGGCGGGGCTCGAAGATTGACAATCAGGTTCACGTCGCCCACAACGTCAGCATCGGCGAACACACCATCTTGGTGGCCCAGGTGGGCATCGCCGGCAGCGCGACGGTCGGCAACCATGTTGTGATGGGTGGGCAGGTCGGGGTCGCCGATCACATCCGCGTCGGTGACGGAGCCATGATCGCGGCCACGGCCGGAATCGTCCACGACGTGGCGGCCGGTGAGCGAATGAGTGGGACCCCGGCCCTGCCCCATCACGAAGCCCTCCGGGTGTATGGAGCCTGGCGCCAACTCCCCGAGCTGCGCCAGCGCGTGCGCGACCTCGAACGTCGCCTCACCTCCCTGGAGGGAGCGGGCGCGGAGGCTGCCCACTCGGCCCCAGGGGCGACAAAGCGTTCGCGCTCGTAAGGCCCCCTCGGTCGGCCCGAGCGTCAGCGGCCCCGGCGCCACCAGTGGTGAACGAGGTTGTCCACCACCTCGCCCAGCTGGCCGATCGTCCGGCATTCCCGTACGATGTCGCAGGCCGGGGCGTAGAGCGGCATCACGCTGTCGCCCACCCCCCATCCCCACTGCCCCTCCGGGTTGAGCCAGATGATCCCCTTCACGCGCTCGCGAATCAGGCGAAGGGCCCACGCCTGGGGATCGTTGTAGTTGTTGCGGGCGTCGCCCAAGATGAGAATGGTTGTCTTGCGATCGAGGGAATCCAAGTCCGTTCGGACAAAGCGACTGAAGGCATAGCCAAAGTCGGAGCGGCAGTGATAATCGATGGGGGCCCCCTTGAGGGCCCATTCGATGGCGCGCTCGACTGGAAAGGTGCTGAAGGCCTGAGTCACCTCGGCGATCTCCGACACGAAGGCATAGGAACGCACCCGACTGAAGCACTCCTGCAGGTTCCACACCAGCTGCAGCATGAAGCGCGAGGCGTTGCGGACGGAGTCGGAGACGTCGCAGACGGTGACCAGCTTCGGCTTTTCGCGATGTCGGCGCCGGAGCTTGATCTCCATCGGGATGCCTCCGTACTGCAGGCTGCGGCGGATGGTACGTCGGGTGTCGAGGCGTCCTCGCTGCTCCTGCCGTTGGCGCAGCGCCAGGGCATCCTTGATCCTCCGGGCCAGCCGCGCCACCACCGTTCGCATCTGGGCGACCTCATCCGGAGTGAGGGCGAAGAGCGGCTTCTCGGAGAGCACCTCACGCGTCAGCTTTTCCCCTTGGCGGTATGCGCGTCGCTCCAGCTCACGCTGGACGTGCTGGCGGATCATGCGGCGGAAGGCCTCCAGCCGCAATTCAAGATGATTGCGAAGGCGGGCGAGGGCTCCCGGATCGAGGCCGCGTGCCTCGAGCATCTGCATGATGCGCTCGAGGTCGCGCTCGACCGCCGACCAGTCGAAGTTATCGGCGATACGGCGCGAGAAGTGGCCGACCTGCAGGAAATACATCAGCCGCTCCAGGCCCGCCTGCTCACCGCCGGCCCGGATCGCCATCTCCATTTCGCTTCCTTCGCCGCGCAGCATCAGCTCGGTCAGGTCATCAAGGGAGAGATCGTGCTCACTCAAGGCCTGATCCAGCATCTCTTGTAGACGCGGATCCCCAGGACCGAGAGCCTTTTTCAGGCCCTCGCCGAGAGCTTGCAGGTCGAGAAAGTACAGGTTGAAGATCCGCTCGAAGGTGGGCAGGTCTCGCGTTTCCTTGACGAGGGTGGTGGCCAGAGCCGACTTGAACACGTCCCGCGAACCCAGCCCGACCTCGGCGGTGGCAGTCAGAGCGTCCAGCGCCTCCGACGGCGAGATCCGGAGCTCGGCCCGGCGCAGGTCGCCGATGAATTCGAGGATCCGTTCGTCCATGGACCTAGTGCGCGTCGCTGAGGATCTTGTCGAGCGAGCCGCGGACCCGCTCCAGGTCCTTTTCGTGCTTGACCAGCATGGTGAGGGTTGACTCCACCAGCGCCGGATCCAGCGCCCGGGCGTTGAGGATGACGAGGGACCGGGCCCAGTCGAGCGACTCCGACACGGAGGGAAGCTTGCGGAGATCCATGGCGCGGATCTTCTGAACGGCCGCCACCACCGCCTGCCCGAGGTGCTGGGGAATTTCTGGAACCTTCAACCGGATGATCTCCAGTTCCTCGGCCGGCGGCGGGAAATCGATGAAGAGGTGCAGGCAGCGTCGCTTGAGACCATCCGACAGTTCCCGCGCATTGTTCGAGGTGAGCACCACGAGGGGGACATGCTTGGCACGCAAGGTCCCCAGCTCCGGCACCGAAACCTGAAAGTCCGACAACACCTCGAGCAGGAAGGCCTCGAACTCGGGCTCGGCCTTATCGATCTCGTCGATGAGGAGGACCACCGGATCGTCGGCCAGGATGGCCGACAGCAGCGGGCGGGGTGACAGAAAGCGGAAGGAGAAGAACGCATCCTCCTGGCCCGCGATCTTGGCGACCGCGTCGGGCAGCGAGGGAGCATCGGCGATCAATTCTCCGATCCGCTCGCGCAGGAGCTGCGTATAGAGGAGCTGCTTGGCGTACTTCCACTCGTAGAGGGCTTTACCCTCGTCCAGGCCCTCGTAGCACTGCAAGCGAATGAGCTTGCGCCTGGTCATGTCCGACAGGGTCTTGGCCAGCTCCGTCTTGCCGACGCCGGCCGGGCCTTCGATAAGAACGGGACGGCCCATGCGGGCCGCCAGATACACGACCGTGGAGATCCGGCGGCTGGCGATGTACTGGGCCTGCCGGAACTGGTTCTGGACATCCTCGACCGATTCGAACATGGGTGCTCCTGTCTCGACGTGATGGGAAGCGGCACACATCTGTCTATTCTAGCGCATCGCGGCAAATCGGACGGAGCGCGGTACAATTCCAGTGGATGAGGATCCTGCTGGTCGACGACGAGCCGAGCGTGCGCGCCATCGTGGCGGAATTGCTTGAACTGGAAGGGCACGCGGTGGTGCAGGCCGAGAACGGGCCCGACGGGCTCGCGGTGCTGGCGGCCGACGGAGACATCGAGCTGGTCCTGGCCGACGTGGGCATGCCCCGCATGAACGGATGGAGCCTGGCCCGCGAGGTACGACGGCTGTACCCGTCGTTGAGAGTGGGCCTGATCACCGGGTATGGCAGCGCGGGACCCTCTGGCCCCGGCGAGAGCTCGGTCGTCGACTTCATCATTGCCAAGCCCATTACCGACGAGAGCCTGCAGGTCATTCGTCACCCTCGGGCTTGATCGGATCGCCGCATTCACGGCGACCCCCGGCCGCCACCCGGGCGTGATCGTGGCGCTCCTCGTGCTGGTCTTCCTGACCCTGGCCATCCTCGGTCTGCGTCATCTCTCGCTCACCTGGGACGAGCCGCATCACTTGCGCTACGGCGATAACATCCTCGCAGGCAACTCCGACCGCTTCGACGACAGCAAGATGCCGGTGAGCGCAGCCAACGCCATGCCGGGAAAGATCGCGCTCCGGCTGGCGCCGGGCCCTCTGTCGGATCTCCTTGCCTCGCCGACCGCCGCCAGGTGGGTCACCATCGCGGCGGCGGCCCTGCTCGCGTTTCTCGTCTTCCGCTGGGCGCGCGAGCTGTATGGCGTGGAGGCCGGCCTCTTTGCGCTCGCCCTCTACGTGCTTGACCCGAACGTGATCGCCCATTCGCGGCTCATCACCACGGACCTCTACGCGGCCTTCGCCGTCACCGCGACCTGCTACGCGTTCTGGCACTTCTGCCGAGAGCCGGGCTGGCGCACTGGCATGATCACCGCGGTCGCCCTCGCCGCCAGCCAGGTGGCAAAGTACTTCTGCGTTCTCCTCTATCCGGTGCTGGCGGTCCTCGCCCTCGTCTATTGGGCGCCCACTCTGGTGGACCTCGCCCGCCGCCGGCCCGGCGGCGGCCTCGCGCCGCCGCCGGCAACACGGCCAAGTGGACCGCCATGTTCGCTCTCGTGAGTCTGGGCGTCATCAACGTTGCCTTCCTGTTCAACGGCACCCTCACGCCGCTCATCGGCTACTCGTTCCGCTCCGAGCTATTTCGCGGCCTGCAGGCCGACGCGCCGGCGTGGTTGGCCCGACTGCCCCTCCCCGTGCCGTACCCATATCTGGAGGGATTGGACTGGGTGCTGGCGCGAGGGCGCACAGGCGAAGGCCTCGCCCCCAACTACCTGCTCGGCCACATACGCGAGGGGCGTGGCTTCCTTTCTTATTATCTCGTCGCCTATCTGTTCAAGGTTCCGCTCGCCGTGCAGATCATGTTCGTGGCGGCCCTTGTCGTGTCTCTACGCCGCTGGCGAATGAGCAGGTTCCGGGAACGCGAGCTCTTTCTGCTGGGGCCGGTGCTTCTGGTATGGATCTATTTTAGTGTGTTCAACCGGGCCCAGATCGGTTTGCGTCACATCCTCCTCGCGTTCCCCTTGATGCATGTCTTCACGGCTAGCCTTCTCGAAGCCCCTGCCGCACGGCCGCGCTGGCGATACCTGGGGGTCGGAGCACTGCTCGCATGGCAGGCCGTATCTGTCCTCTCGTACTTTCCGCACGAGCTCGCCTACTTCAACGAGCTGATCCTCGACCGCCGACAGGCTTACAAGGTGCTGTCAGACTCAAACATTGACTGGCACCAGAGTGAATGGTATCTGGCTCGCTATCTCGAGGCTCATCCGGAGGCAGTCGTCAACCCGCGGCAGCCTGTCGCAGGCACGGTGGTCGTGGCTGTCCTGGGGGTGACCGGATTGGCCGAGCGTTGGGGCTATGACTATCGTTGGCTCCGGCACTTCGAGCCTGTCGACCACGTAGGACATGCGTATCTGGTGTACCGGATCACTCCCGAGGATCTGCTGCGCGTCTTGCGAAAGCAAGACCGTTGACCTCGATAGCCACCCAGCGGCCACTGGCCGGACGGGTCGTCCTCATCACGGGGGGATCCTCAGGCATCGGAGCCGCCCTCGCTCGGGAATTCAGCGCTCGCGGGGCCAGGGTCGCGCTCGCCGCTAGACGGGCAGACCGGCTCCGCATGTTGGCGGCTGAGCTCGGGGAAGCCCATGGCAATGCGTTGGGGCTCGTGTGCGACGTGACGCGCGAGGGAGACCTCGAGCGCAGCGTGAACGCGACCCGGCTGGCGTTCGGTCGCATCGACATCGTGGTCGCCAATGCCGGCTTTGCCGTCCGTGGCCGTCTCGACACTCTGGCTATCGCAGACTATCGGCGTCAGTTCGAGACGAATGTCATGGGCGTTCTCCGCACCGTGGTGGCCGGTCTCGAGGAGCTCAAGCGGACCCGCGGATGTCTTGTCCTCATGGGAAGTGTCGGCAGCTATCTCGCGCTCCCGGAGGATTCGGCCTACGCGATGAGCAAGTTTGCCGTTCGAGCGCTGGCCGGGGCTCTCCGTGAGGAGCTGGCCGCCTACCAGATTGGCGTGTCGCTCGTCTGTCCGGGATTTGTGGAGTCAGAGATCTACGAGATCGACAACCAAGGCGTCCGGCAGCCGGGAACACCCCGCCGGGTCCCGCCCCGTCTGGTCATGCCCACGAGCCGGGCTGCGCGCCAGATCGTCGACGCCGTGGCGCGCCGGCGCCCCGAAATCGTGGTCACCAGGCATGGCCGGCTGGCCGTTCTCCTGCAGCGGCATGCCCCGCGCCTCGTCGCGTGGGGGGTACGCCTCGCTTCCATGTGGTCCACGCCGCGGCCTCCCGCGCACCGCTGATCCAGCAGAATCGCTAGCGCAGCAGGGTTCTCACGCGGTAGAGCAGCAGGTGGCCGGCGAACACGAAGATCGCCCACGGCGTGATGAACGAACGACGATGCTCGTTCGCAAAGAACACGGTGGGAACCTCGCCGATCTTGAATCCGAGCCGCGTGGCCTGGATGACGATCTCCGCGTCGATGAACCAGCCATCGGAGTCCAGCGACAGCTTGGCCAACGCCTCGCTGGTCAAGATCTTGGGCTTGCTGTTCGCATCGCGCACCCTTACGCGCGGGAACAGGCCTCGCAGAGCGATGTTGTAGACGCACGACACCAGGCGTCGCCACGCGCCATCGTGGCGCACCGTGCGAAAGGTCTGGACGAGGTCGTACCCTCCCTGTCTGAGGTACTCGTACACGGCCACGACATCGTCCGGAGGCATTTGACCGTCACCGTCGATGACCGCCACCGTTCTCCCCGTCGCCACCGCCAGTCCACTCCGGAGATCCCATCCCATCATGCCCTCCTTAGGACGGGCCACGACGGCTACCGTCGGATCGTCTCGGGCAAGCTGGCGCACGATGTCCGGCGTGCGGTCTGGGGGAAGGCGATCGGGATGGTAGTTGGCGACAAGCACCAGCCCGTAGGAGAGACCCTTTCGCTGGAGGACTTCCCGCATGCGTCGCACGAAGGCGGGCACGAGGTCCTGGGCCTGATAGCACAGGATGACCACCGAGATGTCCGGAGCGTCTGCCCTGCCCTCCGGGCGAGGCTCAGTGAGACAGCTCATACACATCAACATCGAACAGGCGGTCGCCTCCGGAAATGCGGCAGGTCACAACGTTCCGTCCCTGCTGAAGGTAGCCGGTCAGGTTGAAGACTGTCTCCAATGTCACTCCGCTCAGGGTCGCAGAGTCGAAGGCGCCCTCGTTGGGGGCGAGCGCATCGTTCACTCGACACTCGTCCACGCGGTGGCCCGCGCTCTCGTTGCTCCAGCGCAGGGCCACCACGAGACGAAAGGCGGACGGGGTTCGATTTACTTCGACCACGCCACGAAGCAACAGAGGAGTTTGCCGCCATGCGAATGACTTGGGGTAAGGGTACCTCTGAGGGCTGGGGATGCTCCGGGTGGGGATGTTGACTGGCACCCAGTCATCGTCCGGAACAGTCCCCGCGTTAGGCGCCGGAGCATAGGCCCACGAGTGATAGTCGATGAGGGGTCGATATTCGAGGATGGTGAATGGACCGACCCGACGCAGGGGCGAGACGGCCCCGATCCGACGCGCGAGCCGGGGATCCATGACGGCGTAGTGCGGAGCCGGTCCGGCAGAAGCGACGGGGCGCGCGCTCCGCGTGGACGCGATTGCTTCGAAGAAGAATCCGCCGTCTTCCATGATGCCGTCGAAGGGCTGGCCGTGCACATGTCGGTAGAAGGCTGTTGGCGTGAAGGGAGTCCGTTCCACGATGGACCGGACAATACGCTCCTTGTATCGCATCGGCATCAGGGCGAGGGAGCCCGAGGATTCGACGCCTGTCCCCGAAATCATGGCCGCAGGAATCGGCATGGCTCCTAACGTCATGCTGAGGGTCCGCAGGTGCCCGAGCAAACCGATGTCGGCCACCGCCACCAGCAGAACTCCGACGCCGGCGATCACTGGCACGGGCGTCAGGGTGCCAAGCCGAAGCCGCGGGGCCAGATATGTGAGGAGGTCTCTGAGGAGGATGGCGCCCGCCAGGAACGGAGCCGGATACAGGACATCGCGGTAGTACCAGGGTCGCAAGCCCCTCTTGAAGAGAAGGAGGACGATCGGTGTCCAGATCCAGAGCGCCAAGAGACCGTAGCCCCTCCGTTTGGAATCACCCGCTGCCGATGATGACGGCTGACCTGCGCCCGCGAGGAGAGCACGAGCGCCCACGTATCCCGCGCCGACCAGCAGCAGGTAGCCCTCGGTCCGCTGGAGAAGGGTACCGATGCGTCCCAGACGAGATCCTCCGAAGGCGTGGTCCAGCCACTGACTCAGATCGGCAGAGGCAAAAAATGCTGGCCGGAGGGATGGCCAGATGTCATGGAGGCGCAGGACACTGAGCGAGGTGTGCGAGAGCGTGAGCATCGCCCGCGCGTCACGCCATCCGTCGAGCGCTTGCGCCACCACGTAGGGAAGCAGGAGTAGGACGAACCCAGCCGTCCCCAAGGCGACATGCCCCAAGCGGACGGAGGGTCTATAGACACCGAGGGACAGCGCGAAGACCGCCAGAAACGCCACCCCCGAGAAATGGAGTTGAACGATACCGGCCAGGATGACCATGGCGGGGACGATCATGGCCGATCGCCGCTCGATCACCACCAGCGCGAGACAGTACATCAGGGCCAGCGCAAAGAGTGGCATCGGAGCAAGATTCCACAGACCTCGACCGCTCACGACGGCAAGCGGAGCGGTCGCAAACAGGGCGGCGCTCACGAGACCGACGCCGCGCCCGAAGAATCGCGCCCCGAA